>NZ_JAVSPX010000001.1:360000-6252500 GCF_037162615.1 Mesorhizobium sp. ISC15
CCGGGCGTGCGCGTCCGCCAAGGCCAGACCATCGGCTTTCTCGGCCAGACCGGCCTCGCCACCGGTCCGCATCTCCACTACGAGCTGATCGTCAACGGCACCAAGGTCGACCCGATGCGTGTTCGCCTGCCGGTCGGCAAGGTGCTGAAGGGCGACGACCTCGTCGCCTTCAAGCGTGAGCGCGGGCGCATCGATGATCTGCTCAAGCAGGAAGACAGTGATTCGCTGAAGGTCGCGAGCGCCAAGATCGAAGGCTGAGCCGACCTCGGAGCCTTTCTGGGCTCCTCAGCTTTGCGGATTTTCAGATCCACGCGACCATGGCAGTCGCTCGCCGGAAACAGTCGTCCACGCCACGACCGCCGAGAGCAGGCAAAGCAGCGCGGTCACCAAGGCGACGGCCGCGAACGCTGCGTCGCTGGCGGCAAGCCTTGCTGCATCGAGGTCCGATGCCAGGCCCGCCGGCGCCGGTTCGCCGAAACCCGGAACGCCGGATGCGGAACCGATGTTCAGCGCTGCCGCATAGACCCAGGCCGCCAGTGATCCCATCGCCGCCACCGCGATCAGGCCGCCAATGCGCGAGACGGCATTGTTGATTCCCGACGCGGCACCCGTATCCTTGTCCTCGACCGCCGTCATGATCGCCGTCGACAGCGGCGACACGACCAGCGCCATGCCGAGCCCCATCAGCGCCATCAGCGGAAACACTCCCCACCAGAAACTGTGGATCCCGGCATAGGCCAGCAAGGCAAGCCCGGCAAAGGCGACAGCGACGACAAGACTGCCGCTGGCGATCGGAAAACGCGGACCGATCCGGTCGGACCACTGGCCGATCGGCCCCGACAACAGCGCGATCAAGACCGACAGCGGCAGGAAGATGAAGCCGACCTCGGCCGCGCTCATCCCCCATCCGGCGATCAGCAGCATCGGCAGGTAGAACAGATTGGCCGACAGCGCGAAATAGAGGAAGAAGGTCGCCACATTGGCGCCGGCGAAAGCGCGGACCCGAAACAGCGAGAGATCGATCATCGGCTCGCGCTGCCGGCGCTCGAAGACAATGAACACGATGAGCAGCACAGCGCCGGCGGCAATGCTCGGGCCGGACATTTGCCCCTCGCCCTCTGCGCTCATCGAGGTCAAGCCATAGGCAAGCGCCCCGAACGCCAATGTGGCGAGGGCAGCGCCGCCGAGATCGAGGCTGCGCTTTTCCGTCGGAGCGTCGGCCGGGACCTTGGCGAGCAGGAGATAGATCGAGACAAGTCCAAGCGGCAGATTGACCGCGAAGATCACCCGCCAGATGCCGTCGCCGAAGGCCGACAAGACAACGCCGCCCAGCACCGGGCCAAGCGCCGTCGTCAGCGCCGAGGCCGCCGCCCAGATGCCGATCGCCCTGCCGCGCTCCTTCTTCGGATAGGCCTTGGCGATAATGGCGAGGCTGCCCGGCACCATGATGGCGGCACCGATGCCCTGAATGGCGCGAAACGCAATGAGCACTGGCGGATTCGGCGCCACCGCGCAGGCAAGCGAGGCGGCAATGAACAGCGCGATGCCTGCCACGAAAGCATGCCGCAGACCAAAACGGTCGCCGGCGGCGCCGCCGACAAGGATGAGCGCCGAAAGCGTCAGCGCATAGGAGTTGGAAATCCACTGCGCCTCGGCGAAACTGGCGCCGAGGTCGAAGCGGATCGCCGGCGTGGCGATAGCCAGGATCGAACCGTCGATGAAGCCGAGCGCGGAAGCCAGGATCGCCGCGATCAGCACGAACCTGCGCCGCGATTGCGGGCAAAACGTATCGGCCGGGAGCGGCCTGACCAGGGGGACGGCGTCGGCGCCGACTTCGCATGGAGAACGCATGAAGCCTGCTTAGACCTCCTACGCGCCCGCAACAACCGGCCAGAGGCTTGCTGTCGTTGAAACCAGAACAGGATCGAGACCTCTAAGTCGCCCGTCCGCGGTTCCTTGTCGTGCGAAGGATTTGGGATATGGCGCTCAGTCGATGAACTCCACCGTGACGCCCGGCGACACGATTTTGGCCAGTTCGCGCGCGTCCCAATTGGTCAGCCGCACGCAGCCATGGCTTTCGGTCTTGCCGATCTTGGAGGGGTCGGGTGTGCCGTGAATACCGTAGGTCGGCTTGTCCAGCGCGATCCAGACCGAGCCGACGGGGCCGTTCGGGCCCGGCGGGATGGTCAGTATCTTGTTGTTTTCGCCCTGCTTGAAATTGATGTTCGGGTTGTAGGTGTAGTTCGGGTCGAGAGCGATCCGCGACACCGCATGCGTGCCGGTGGGCGAAGGCGTGTCCGCCGAGCCGATGGTGGCTGGATAGGCCGCGATTAGCTTGCCCGACGCGTCATAGGCGCGGACCTGCTTCTTGCCCTTGTCAGCGATGATGCTTGCCACCGGCTTCGCTACCAGTCTGCCGAAATTGACGACCTTGATGATCGTGCCAGGACGGTTGAAATTGGCTTCCGGATTGAGCGCCTTCAGATAGTTCTCGTCCATGTGGAAGCGCTCGGCGAGCGCTTCGGTGACGGAGGTGTAGCTCAGCCGGTCGAGCTGCGCCTTCTGGCTGTAGTCTTCCGGCACCGAGGCGACATAGGGGCCGGCCGCATCTTCGGGCGTGATATTATAGGAGGCGAAGGCATCGCCGCCGGATTGCTCAAGGGCCGCCTGGATGCCGACCACATCGGTGGACCTCAGATTGCGGCCGGTGATCTCGTTGTAGGCGGCGAGCGCCTTGTCGACATTCGAGCCGAAGCGTCCGTCGACGACGCCGGGCGAAGCGCCGGCGCGGTCGAGCAGCACTTGCAACGCCGCAACATCCTGGCGCGCACCGAGCGAGAGCGACGGGTCGACCGCCGTTTCGCCGCCGATCTTTGGCGGCAGCGCCGCCTGGTCGCCCGGCGCCGTCGGCTCGACTGGCTCGATCGAAGCCTCGTTGAGTGGCTGGCGCTTGACGGTGCGCGGCTTTGCCGGCTGCTGCGCTTCCGGATAATTATTGCCATAGCTGCCGTCATCCCGCGGGGCTTCGGGAAAAGCTTCCACCGAATTGTCGCTGTAGGGGTCGTATTCATCGACCGGCGGCACGACGATCAGGCCTTCCTCTTCCAATTGCCTGCGGCGCAGGCGCGCCGTGTCTTCCGGATCGTCGAGATAATAGCGGTCGTCCTCGACCGGTCCGAGATTGCGCAAGCGCTCTTGGCGCAGCGCACGGCGGTCGAACCTGGTCTGCGGCGGCTGGATGGCAAGAACCTTGCCGGTTTCCGCATCGACGATGACGCGGTTTCCCCTGGCGTCGTAATAGACGTCGAAATCACCGTTCTGGGCGACCAGCACACCACCGGCATCGGCCGCACGGGCAGATCGCGGCGCGATGTCTTCCGTCGGCGCGGCCACTGCGCTCGAAGAGAGCAGCCCGGCGGCGAGCGCCGAAAGGGTGAAGATCGTGCGGAACATGTTGGCCAAATTCTCCGGTCCGTAATTGCCGCCGCCCGGCGTTGTCTCTTTAGAGCGCCGCGCGTCCTTCCGGACGCGCAAAGGGCGCTCTAACACTTTAATCTCCGCATCGCGCTTTTTTAAAATCGAATTGGATTTTCGGGCCGACGCGATAGATCAACCCCTTCGCCAGCAAATCAGTTAGCGACCATAAGGTTCCAACATGAACCGGGCATGAAGATGGCGGATTTCTGGCGGTCTGGAGCAAGAACACTAGCTGGCGGCGAGCCCCAATTCCTTGCGCACCTGTTTGGTCAGCTTGAGGACGACAAGGCGATGGCTTTCGCGCAGATAGTCCTTCAGCGCGTCATCGTCCATGCTTTGGCTTGTCTGGCGCTGGATCCATTTCATGCCGCGTGACGCGAGATAGGGCGCGGGCCGAAGGCCCGGCTGTTCCTTCAAGATGTCATAGGCGATGTCGGAGCATTTGAAGGTGACGAACGGCTCCTTCCCCTCGCTCCAACCGCCGATCGCAAAGACCTTGGCTCCGACCTTCCAGACATGGGCGCCGCCCCATTGGACGACATGGCTCGTTGCAGGCAACGAGGCGCAGAAGCTGTTGTAGTCATCCAGCGTCATCTGCGCCCCCGCCATTTATGCAAGCCGACTCGAAGTCAGGCCGCCGCCTCGGTCGCCACGACCGTCGGCTTCGACCGGAAATTCAACCGGTCGGAACCGGCGGTGACCTTGACGGTCGAGCCGTCGAGGATGTCGCCGAGCAGGATCCTTTCCGCCAGCGGGTCCTGCAACTCCTTCTGCATCACCCGCTTCAGCGGCCGCGCGCCATAGGCCGGATCGTAGCCCTTGGCCGCCAGCCAATCGACCGCCTCCTGGTCCAGCGAAAGCGTGATCTTGCGATCGACGAGCAGGTTTTCCAACCGCTTGAGCTGAATCTCGACGATGCGGCCCATATCCTGCCGGCGCAGCCGGTGGAACAGGATCACCTCGTCGACGCGGTTGAGGAACTCCGGCCGGAACGACGCCCTGACGACGCTCATCACCTCGTCGCGCACGACATCGACGTCCTGGTTCTCGCCGAGATTGACCAGATATTCGGCGCCGAGGTTCGACGTCATGATGATCAACGTGTTGCGGAAATCGACCGTGCGGCCCTGCCCGTCGGTCAGCCGGCCGTCATCGAGCACCTGCAGCAGCACGTTGAACACGTCGGGATGCGCCTTCTCGATCTCGTCGAACAGCACGACCTGGTAGGGCCGGCGCCGCACCGCTTCGGTCAGCGCGCCGCCTTCCTCATAGCCGACATAGCCGGGAGGCGCGCCGATCAGCCGGGCGACCGAGTGCTTCTCCATGAATTCCGACATGTCGATACGCACCATCGCGCTCTCGTCGTCGAACAGGAAGCTGGCGAGCGCCTTGGTCAGCTCGGTCTTGCCGACGCCCGTCGGTCCGAGAAACATGAACGAGCCGATCGGCCGGTTCGGGTCCTGCAGGCCGGCGCGGGCACGGCGAACGGCTTTCGACACGGCCTGCACCGCTTCGCCCTGGCCGACGACTCGCTTGCCGATCTCATCTTCCATGCGCAACAGCTTGTCGCGCTCGCCCTGCAGCATCTTGTCGACCGGAATGCCGGTCCAGCGCGACACGATATGGGCGACATGATCGGGAGTGACCACTTCCTCGACCATGCCGACCTTGCCGTCTTGCGCCTCGGCCTGCGTCAGCTTCTTCTCGAGTTCCGGGATCTTGCCATAGGCCAGCTCGCCGGCGCGCTGGAATTCACCCTTGCGCTGGGCGATGGCGAGCTCGTTGCGTGCCTCGTCGAGCTGTTTCTTCAGGTCGGCGGCGAGCCCGAGCTTCTGCTTCTCGGCCTGCCACTTGGAGGTCAGTTCGGTCGATTCCTCCTCCAGGGCGGAAAGATCCTTTTCGAGGCGGGCAAGCCGATCCTTCGACGCGTCGTCCTTTTCGACTTTCAACGCCTCACGCTCGATCTTGAGCTGCATGATACGGCGGTCGATCTCGTCCAGCGCTTCGGGCTTCGAATCGACCTGCATCCGGAGCCGCGACGCGGCCTCGTCGACAAGGTCGATCGCCTTGTCCGGCAGGAATCGGTCGGCGATATAGCGGTTGGACAGCGACGCTGCCGCGACCAGCGCCGAATCCGAGATGCGCACCTTGTGGTGCTGCTCGTATTTTTCCTTCAGGCCGCGCAGAATGGAGACGGTGTCTTCGACGGTCGGCTCATTGACGAAGACCGGCTGGAAGCGGCGGGCAAGGGCCGCGTCCTTCTCGACATGCTTGCGGTATTCATCGAGCGTCGTCGCGCCGACGCAATGCAGTTCGCCGCGTGCCAGCGCCGGCTTCAACAGGTTCGACGCATCCATGGCGCCATCCGCCTTGCCGGCGCCGACCAGCGTGTGCATCTCATCGATAAACAGGATGATGCCGCCAGCGGCAGCGGTGACTTCCGAAAGCACCGCCTTCAGCCGCTCCTCGAATTCGCCGCGATATTTTGCACCGGCGATCAACGACCCCATGTCGAGCGCCATCAACTGCTTGTCCTTGAGCGATTCCGGCACGTCGCCATTGACGATGCGCAACGCCAGCCCTTCGGCGATCGCCGTCTTGCCGACGCCGGGTTCACCGATCAGCACCGGATTGTTCTTGGTGCGGCGCGACAGCACCTGGATGGTGCGGCGGATCTCGTCGTCGCGGCCGATGACGGGGTCGAGCTTGCCGGCGCGGCCGTCGGCGGTGAGGTCGCGCGCGTACTTCCTCAGCGCATCATAGCCCTGCTCGGCGCTCGCCGAATCGGCGGTGCGGCCCTTGCGGACGTCGTTGATCACCTGGTTCAGCGCCTGTGGGGTCACGCCGGCTTTGGTCAGGATATCGGCGGTCTTGGCGGATTTCTCCACCGCCAGCGCCGTCAGCAGCCGCTCGACCGTGACGAAGCTATCGCCGGCCTTCTTGGCTAGTTCTTCGGCTGTCGAGAACACTTTGGCCAGCGGCTGCGCCAGATAAAGCTGGCCGTTGCCGCCTTCCACCTTGGGCATTGCCTCAAGTGCCGTCTCGACGCCAAGCTTGGCGTCGCGAACGCTGCCGCCGGCGCGCTCGATCAACGACGCGGCCAAGCCCTCGTCGTCGTCGACGAGCACCTTCAATATATGTTCAGGGGTGAACTGCTGGTGGTTGCGCGAGAGCGCCATGGTCTGCGCAGACTGGATGAAGCCGCGCACGCGCTCGGAGTATTTTTCAAGGTTCATATCTGTCTCCTTCCGTCACCGGCCCGCTTTGCGGCACCGGATCAGATTGCGGTGACGGACCCGCCCGTTCGAGCCGGGTCCTGTTCACGCGAGATATGGTGCGCAAGCCACGGCCCCTCAAGACGTCCGGTAATGGCGAACGCATAATATTCCACGGGGCGCACAAACAAAAACGGCGGAGATTTCTCTCCGCCGTCCAAGAATGTCTGAAAGCCTTGCTCGATCAGTTGTTGACGTCGACGATGGCGGGCTCGCCACCGGCGTCTTCCGCCGGCGCTGCATTCCCATTATCGGCGCCAGCATTGTCGATGCCGCCATCCACCTGGTTAGCATTGACGCGCGGACGGCGCGGACGCCTGGGGCGGCGGGCAGCGCCGCTTTCAGTGGCTGCTTCGTTCATCTCGGCCTGGGCAGCGAGAGCCGCCGGCGAAAAGTTTTCGAACTGCGGCGCGGGTTCGGCCACAGAAGCAGGCTCAACCGGAGACACAGCTTGCGCCTGCACGGGCGTTTCATTCTGTACCGGCGTCTCGTTGCGCCGGTTCTGGTCGCTGCGCTGTCCGCCCTGCTCGCCGCGCGCACCATATTCGCCGCGCTGGCCGTTCTGGCCGTAGCCGCCATTGGGGCGACGGTCACGATGGCGGCCGCCATCGCGCCCACCATTATCGCGCCCATCGTTATCGCGCCCACGGTTATCGCGATTGTCACGGCCGTTTTCCTGGTTGAACGCCAACTCGGCTGGCGTGCCGTCGATAACCGGCTGCGGGCCGGCCCCGTGGTTGACCACCGGAGCCGCCGTCTCACCGACGTTGCTGTTGCCGGCATTGTCGAACTCGTCGCGATCTTCGTCGCCGTCATCGTCAAAATCGTCGCGATTCTGCTGAGCGCTCTGGATCGGTATCTGCGCCTGCGCGGCAGCGATGATGCGATTGTAGTGCTCGGCGTGCTGGAGATAGTTTTCCGCCATCACCCGGTCGCCGGAGCTTTGCGCGTCACGGGCAAGGGTTGCGTATTTTTCGGCGATCTGCTGAGCCGATCCGCGGATCTTTACGTCCGGACCGTTGCTCTCGTAGTTGCGCGTCAGGGGATTTGGTCCCTTGCGGTTGTTGTTATTATTATTGTTACCACCGCCGCCGCTATTGTTGCGACCGCGCATGCGCCTGTTCTGCTGTTGTGGCCTCATTCGACTCTCTTCATTTTGAAATTTTCGAAAACTCTTCACGAACGGAGGCGCTCATGCAGCCAGCCGTTTCGTCTCTTCACCGGCGTTCGCCCGCATCGATTGCGTTGGCGCCACGTGTCATCCTGTTCCGGTTACATCACTTGTCGGACGATTCCCGCACGAAGCTTGGGCGTCGTTTGCGCAAGAAGGCAGCTATTTCCAAGGAAACCGAATCGCTAAGAGCACTGCCTGCTTCGTCTCATCCGGTTAAGGCGACCCTAGCCGCATTCCCCGGCATTGCCAAGCGTTTTTTCGCACTGCATCACGGCTTTGTCAGTTCAAAGATCAGAACCCTGTCGTTTCCGCCAAGATCGCGAAAAACCCCGGCCGAACCGTAGCCGGCTGCGGAGAATATGTCGGTGACCTCTTGGCGTTGCGTGTGGCCGATCTCGACCACAATCCTGCCCTCGGCTTCCAAAAAACCTGCCGCCTCGGCGGCGATGATCCTGTAGGGACTAAGACCGTCCACGCCGCCATCGAGGGCTTGGCGTGGATCGAAATCGCGGACTTCGTCCTGCAGATTTTCAATGTCTATGGACGGTATATAGGGAGGGTTGGCGGCAATTACATGGTATCGGCCAAAAACTTTTTCGAACCAGTCGGATTTGAGCACCTGGAACCGGGTGGCCAACCCCAATTCCCTGGCATTGCGCATGGCAGTGACCAGCGCGTCTTGCGAAATGTCGGCCCCAGTGGCGACCGCCGCCTGAACGGCGCTGAGCAGCGCCAGTGCGATAGCGCCGGTGCCGGTGCCGAGATCGAGGATGCGGCATTCGCCTTGCCGTTCTGCTGTCGTCTTCACAAAGGGCAGCACCGCTTCGACCAGCGTTTCGGTATCTGGTCGCGGCTCCAGCGTTTCCGGTGAAAGCGACAGGCGCAAGCCGTAGAATTCGCGATGGCCGAGGATGCGATGCACCGGTTCCCCGCCGATCCGCCGTCTCAAGGCTGCGTCGATCGCGGCAATCGCGCCGGCATCGACCCTGCATTCGGGATCGGCGATGGCTTGTGTGCGGGTGGTACCGGACAGATGTTCGACGATCAGCCTGGCATCCAGCGCCGGATCGGCGACTGCGGCCGCGGCAAGGCGTGCCCGCGCCGCTTTCAGCAGCAACCCGAGCGTACCGGGCAGATTGTCAGCCATCGAGGCCGATATCGGCGAGCAGCTTCGACTGGTGATCGGCCATCAGCGCGTCGATGATCTCGTCGAGTTCGCCCATCATTACCCGGTCGAGCTTGTAGAGCGTCAAATTGATGCGATGGTCGGTGACGCGGCCCTGCGGGAAATTATAGGTGCGAATGCGCTCCGAGCGATCGCCCGAGCCGACCTGCGATTTGCGCGATTCGGAGCGCTCCTCGTCAGCCTTGCCGCGCTCGAGGTCGTAAAGCCTGGCGCGCAGGATCTGCATGGCTTTCGCCCGGTTCTGGTGCTGCGACTTCTCCGCCTGCACCACCATGATGCCGGTTGGCAGATGGGTGATGCGCACCGCCGAATCGGTGGTATTGACGTGCTGGCCGCCCGAACCCGAGGCGCGCATCGTGTCGATGCGGATGTCTTCGGCCCTGATGTCGATGTCGACCTCTTCCGCTTCGGGCAGCACTGCAACCGTCGCCGCCGAGGTGTGGATGCGCCCGCCGGCCTCGGTCGCCGGCACGCGCTGCACGCGATGCACACCGGACTCGAATTTCAGATGGGCAAAGACCCCCTTGCCCGAAATGGTGGCGATGATTTCCTTGTAGCCGCCGACCTCGCCCTCGCTTGCCGATGCCGTCTCGAAACGCCAGCCGCGTGCCGCAGCGTAGCGTTCGTACATGCGAAACAGGTCGCCGGCAAAGAGAGCCGCCTCATCGCCGCCGGTGCCGGCGCGGATTTCGAGGATGGCGTTCTTGTCGTCGGCGGCATCCTTGGGCAGAAGCAGGATCTGGATGTCCTTCTGCAGCGCTTCGATGCGTTCCCTGACCTCGGGCAGATCGGCCTCGGCCAATGCGCGCATTTCGGCATCTGTGCTTTTGTCGGCGAGCATCGCCTCCAGATCGGCCTGTTCGTGCTCGGCGGTGCGCAGCGCCCTGATCTTTGCCACCATCTCCTGGATGTCGGCATATTCCGACGCCATCTTGACATAGGCGTCCGCCGCAGGCCCGGCCGACATCTGCGCTTCGAGCATGTCGAAACGCTTGACGACTTGATCCATACGGTCGCGGGGCAGGTTGATCATGTGAAAGTCTATAGCGGAATTGAGCGGTCGTCGGCAAAGGCCTGCAGCAGCGCCCGCATCGGCACTTTCTGGGACGGCGCCATGAGATTGTCGTCGAAAAACGCTTGCAGCTCGGCTAGCGGCAGTTCCGTCAGCATCGCCTTGACCGGACCGATCGAGGCCGGCGACATCGAGATCGATCGGTAGCCAAGGCCGATCAGCGCCATCGCCGAGATCGGCTTGCCGGCCAGTTCGCCGCACAAGGTCACCGGGGTATTATTGCGCACCCCGGCGTCGGCGACCTGTTTCAGAACGCGCAGGAATGGTGTCGACAGCGTGTCGAAACGGTCGGAGAGCTGCGTGTTGCCGCGATCGACCGCCATGACGAACTGGAACAAATCGTTCGAGCCGACCGAGACGAAATCGACGGCCTTCATCAGCTCGTCGAGCTGGAACAGCAGCGAAGGCACTTCCAGCATGGCTCCGAGCTTCAGGCTGGTCGGCAAATGATGGGCAAAACGCGACAGATGCCGCACCTCGCGGTCGACGATTTCGCGCGCCTGCGCTATCTCGCCGAGTTCCGTCACCATTGGCAGCATCAGCTTCAGTTCACGCCCGCCGCAGGCCTTTAGAAGCGCGCGGATCTGGGTGCGCAACAGGCCCGGCCGGTCGAGCGTCAAGCGGATGGCGCGCCAGCCGAGCGCCGGATTCTCTTCCTGGATCGTGTCCTTGAAGTAGGGCAGCACCTTGTCGCCGCCGATATCGATGGTGCGGAAGGTCACCGGCTTGCCGCGCGCCGCGTCGAGCACGTCACGGTAGAGCCGTTCCTGGGCTTCCGCACGCGGAAAGGTCGAAGCGACCATGAATTGCAGCTCGGTGCGGAACAGGCCGATGCCGGCGGCGCCCGCCTCGGCAAGCTGCGGCAGATCGACGGCCAGGCCCGCATTCATCAAAAGGTCGACCTGGACGCCATCCTTGGTCACCGACGGCTTCTTGCGCAGTTCGCGGTAGACCTCCTGCCGCCGCGCCCGGAAGCGGACCTTTTCGGCATAGGCGGCTTCGAGGTCGGGCTGAGGGCGCAGATGGATCGCGCCTTCTTCGCCGTCGACAATGATAGCGTCGCCGTTTTCCGCCATGGAAACGGCGCCCTTCATCTGGCCGGCGACCGGTATGCCCATAGCCCGCGCCACGATGACGACATGGCTGGTCGCCGCGCCGTCCTCCAGCACCACGCCGCGCAGCTTGTCTCTGGGATAATCGAGCAGTTCGGCGGCGCCCATCGAGCGGGCTACGATGATAGCGTCCTTCGGCAGCGAGGCCGCGACATCGTCCGGCCCGCGCCCCATCAACTGGCGCAGCAACCGGTTGGCCAGATCGTCGAAATCGCTCATCCGCTCGCGCAGATACGGATCGGTCATGTGCAGCATGCGGGCACGCATGTCGCTCTGCACTTTTTCCACCGCCGCTTCTGCCGTCAGGCCGTTGCGGATCGCCTCTTCCAGCCGGCGCACCCAGCCGCTGTCGTTGGCGAACATGCGATAAGCTTCGAGCACCTGGCGATGCTCGCCCTCGAAGGCGACTTCGCGGCGTTCCAGCATGTCGTCGATGGAGAGCCTGAGCGAACCGAGGGAAGCATCGAGCCGCTTGATCTCCTCTTCGCTGTCCTCGTTGAACAGATTGGTGACGACGATGCGCGGCTCGTGCAGCACGACATGACCAAGCCCGACGCCCTCGTTGAAGGACAGGCCGGTAAAGCTCACCGGGCGGCGCAGGTCGAGTTCGAGCCCGGGCCGGGTCAGCCGGGCAAGGTCGCCGGTGGCAATCATCTCGGCGATCACCATCGCCGTCGTTTCCAGCGCCTCGACCTCGTCGTCGCGATAGTGGCGCATGGTCTTGTTCTGGACGACCAGCACACCGAGCGTGCGCCCTGCCCTGAGCACCGGCACACCAAGGAAGGAATTATAGATCTCTTCCCCTGTCTCCGGCAGATAGGCGAAGGCGGGATGTTCCTGCGCGTTGGAGAGATTGAGCGGCCGTGCTGAGGCCGCGATCGTGCCGACGAGGCCTTCCCCCAGCCTGAGCTGCGCCAAATGGACGGCTTTCGGGTTCAAGCCCTCGGTGGCATAGAGTTCGAGCACCGAATCGGCGCGTAGCACATAAAGCGAGCACACTTCGGCGACCATGTTGGAGGCGATGTCGCGCACGATACGGTCGAGCCGCTCCTGCGGCTCCAGCGGCTCCTGCATGAGCTCGCGGAGCCGTTTCAGCAAAACGCGCGGGCCGCTGGCCGTATCACGCATCGCGGCTTGTTCTCCAATGGACATTCTGCCCGCCGCAGTTTCTCCCGCGGCCGGCGCTCACGCAACAACTCAATTAGAGCGCCATGCATCCAATTGGACGCACAAAGGACGCTCTAAGACTTTCGATCTGCTGCATCGTGCTTTCCGAGAATCGACTCCGATTTTCGGGCCGATGCAGTCTGCTACTGCTTATCCAGACCGTAGACGGAATGCAAAGTACGAACCGCAAGTTCGGTGTAGGGACCGTCGATCAGGATCGAAATCTTGATCTCGGAGGTCGTGATCGCGCGGATGTTGATCGCCTTGTCGGCCAGCGCCTTGAAGGCGGTGGCCGCAACGCCCGCATGGCTACGCATGCCGATGCCGATGACCGAGACCTTCGACATGCCGGCTTCCGACTGCACGACGTCGTAGCCGATCGTGGCCTTCAGCCGCTCGAGCACGGCAAGCGCCTTGTCGACATCGCCGGACGGCACGGTGAAGGTCATGTCGGTGAACTTGCCGTCCTCGGAAATGTTCTGGACGATCATGTCGACATTGATGTTGGCTTCGGCCAGCGGCCCGAAAATGCCGGCGGCGACGCCCGGCCGGTCGCCGACACGGCGCAGCGAAATCTGCGCTTCGTCCTTCGCGTAGGCAATTCCGGTGACGACCTGCTGTTCCACGATCTCTTCCTCGTCGCAAATAAGCGTTCCGGGCGGATTGAGCAAATCCCCCATTCCGGGCGCGTCGGGATCGTCGAAGGACGACCGCACGAAAGTACGCACCCTGTGCACCATGGCAAGCTCGACCGAGCGCACCTGCAGGACCTTGGCGCCGAGCGAGGCCATTTCAAGCATTTCCTCGAAGGAAATCTTGGCCAGCCGCCGCGCCTTCGGCTCGATGCGCGGATCGGTGGTGTAGACCCCGTCGACATCGGTATAGATGTCGCAGCGGTCAGCCTTGACCGCCGCCGCGATGGCGACGGCACTGGTGTCGGAGCCGCCACGGCCGAGCGTCGCGATGCGGTTGTCCGGCCCGATGCCCTGGAAACCCGCGACCACCGCCACCTGGCCCTCGCCGAAGCGCTTGATCAGGAACGCGCCGTCGATATCGAGAATGCGCGCCGCGCCATGCGCATTGTCGGTCTTGATCGGGATCTGCCAGCCTTGCCAGGAACGGGCATGGACGCCCATGTTCTGCAGCGCGATCGCCAACAGGCCGGCAGTCACCTGCTCGCCGGAGGCAACGACAGCGTCATATTCGCGTGCATCGTGCATGGGCGAGGCTTCGCGCGTCCATTGCACGAGCTCGTTGGTCTTGCCGGCCATCGCCGAGACGACCACCGCGACCTCATGGCCGGCATCGACCTCGCGTTTGACGTGGCGCGCCACATTGCGGATGCGGGCGATGTCGGCGACGGAGGTTCCGCCGAATTTCATCACGATGCGCGCCATGGAAGCGAAATGCCTTTGACTGGATGCCGGGCCGACGGCCGAAAAGCGGAAAGGGAGCGTCCGGCCGGGCCGGTCGCTGAATTCGCGGCCTCCTTAGCCAAATGCTTAGGGTTTCGCAAGGCATGCCGCCAGTTGCCGGTTGGGTGACGAGGCGCAGATCGCAGTCAGTGCCGCCTGGCATCATGAGCACTGGCCTGTCGACAGGCGAAATTGCTGCCTTGACATTCGCTGCCTCGCGACCGACTTCCTAGCGCACCAGAGCGCGATCAGCAAAAGTCGTATCCGGTTTTGCACCCGATCGCGCTCTGAACTTTTGAGTCTGCGGGAGACACGCCATGCCAGAACCCCGACGGTCGACGATCGATGCCGGAGAAGTGGAGCGCTTTTCCGCCCTTGCCGCCGAATGGTGGAATCCGAACGGCAAGTTCCGTCCGCTGCACAAGTTCAATCCGATCCGGCTTGCCTATATACGCGACCAGGTGGCGACGCGCTTCGGCCGCGACCCGCGTGCGGCGCGGCCGTTCGAGGGCCTGCGCTTCCTCGACATCGGCTGCGGCGGCGGGCTGTTGTGCGAGCCGATGGCGCGGCTTGGCGCCGAGGTGGTCGGCGCCGATGCATCCGCCACCAACATCGAAGTGGCCAAGCTGCATGCGGCGGAGGTCGGGGTGACGGTGGATTACCGTGCCACGACGGCGGAGGATCTGGCCGACGCCGGCGAGAAATTCGACGTCATCCTCAATATGGAAGTGGTCGAGCACGTCGCCGACATCGACCTGTTCGTCGCCAAATGCGGCGAGATGGTCAAGCCCGGCGGTATCATGTTCGTCGCTACCATCAACCGCACGCTGAAGGCGCTGGGCCTGGCCATCATCGGCGCCGAATATGTGCTGCGCTGGTTGCCGCGCGGCACCCACCAGTTCGGTAAGCTGGTGCGGCCAGACGAGCTGGAAAAGGCGCTTGCCGGCGCTGGTCTGAGCATCATCGACCGCACCGGCGTCGCCTACAATCCGCTCGCCGACCGCTGGCAGCGGTCGAAAGACATGGACGTCAACTACATGGTGCTGGCGGAGAAGGCACCCGCCTGAACTTTGTCACGAAATGCCTGAACCTTCTCACGCCGCCACCTTTTCACCCGTCTGGTTCTGCGCCTTTGTGGTGATCTGGCTTTGCGCTTTGGTGGTGATGAAGACGCCGGCGGTGATGATGACAGCACCCGCCCAGGTCAGCAATTGATAGTGCTCGCCCAAAACGATCGTCCCGGCAAACAACCCGACCGCAGCCGCGACATAGCCGATCTGGCTAAGATAGACCGGGCCGCCGACCGCCTGCAGGCGGAAGAAGAAGGCGAACATCGCCGCGGCCGACGCGATCTGCCCGACGACCACCAGCGGCACGCCGCCGAGCAGGGCGAGCGACCCCCCGCCTTGCTGCATGAGGATACCGCCCAAAAGCAGCGCAGCCGCTGCCAGATGGCTGCCGACGGCAAGCTCGATCGGTCCGGTCCCTTCGGGCCAGTCGACGGTGCGGTAGATGTTGCCGGCGGCAAGGCTGACCGGGATGAGCAGCCCTATCGCTACCCAGAAAAATTCGGCCGGCTGTCCGGCCTCGCCGCGCGTCATCGCCACCATGACAGCACCGACGAAGCCGACGGCAATGCCGACAACACCAAGCAGGTTGGGACGGCGAACGCCGAGCAGGATCGAAAACACCAGCGTGATCACCGGCGACAGCGTGAACATGATGCCGGTATAGCCGGCACCGAGATGCGGAATGGCCGAGAACATCAAGAGATTGGGGAAGGCGTAGGACACTGCCGCGGTGACGAAGAAGTAGCGCAGTCTGTGCGGGGTAAGCCGGATGCGCTGCCCGCGCAGCAGCAAGGCGCACAGAAGCACGCCGCCGGCGCCGAGCGATATGACGAGGGCCCAGACCATGGCGGAAACGCCAGCTGCCGTCGCGATCTTGCCGAACGGCAGCGTCAGGCCGAGCAGCCCGCCGGTGACGATCAATAGGCCGAGCGCCGAATCCCAGAGAAATTTCATTTCGTAGCCCTTTCGCCTATTTGCGGCTCTTGGCCGGCACTGCATCTTCAGATAAGATAATACAAAGATTCTTAACGTCAAGATATTTAATGGTGAGATAGATGGATCGCGCAGCGAACGCCATCGAGCAGTGGAAAAGGGAACGGCCGGATTTGGATGTTTCGCCGATGGCCGTGCTTGGACGATTGAACGAGGCCTCGTCGCTGATAGCACGAGAACGCCTCGCTCCGCTGTTTGCCCGTTTCGGTTTGCAGACCGGGGAATTCGATGTGCTGGCGACGCTGCGCCGTTCCGGGCCCCCTTATGCGCTGACGCCAACTGCTCTCTATGAAGCGACGATGGTGACGTCGGGCGCCATGACCAACCGGCTCGATCGGCTCGAAAAGTTAGGATTGATCATGCGCGGGCCGCATCCCAACGATCGGCGCGGAATTGTCGTCCAGCTGACCGACAAGGGCCTGACATTGATCGATGAGGCGGTCGCCGCCCACGTCGCCAACGAGCACGAGATACTTTCCGGTTTGACGCGCCAGGAGCAGGAGATGCTTGCTCGCCTGCTTGAGAAGTTGATAGCGAGCGTGAGATAACCTGTCAGTTCCGCTCGTCGGGAAAACTCGGAATCGGCATGAATTCGACGCCGTCCTCTATCAGGCTCTTCGCCTCCTCCAGCGTCGCCTCGCCATAGATGCCGCGCGGATCGCTCTCGCCGAAATGGATCTTGCGCGCTTCCTCGGCAAACTTGTCGCCGACATAATCGGCGTTCTCGCGCACCTTCTCGGCCATGGCTTTCAGTTGCGCCAGCGCCTGCTTCTGGGCCTCGCCCATGGCGAGCGCGATTTTTTCCTGTTTGCGCCCGGTGGAGACGGCCGGCGCCATCAACGCCTTCTCGACCTTGTGCGAGCCGCAACTCGGACAATCGACGAAGCCACGTTTCTTCTGGGTGTCGAAATCGTCATTACTGCGAAACCAACCCTCGAATTCGTGCTCGTGTTCGCAGATCAGGGAAAAGCGGATCAAGATGCTGCACCCCTAAGCGGCAGCGCCTCGGCCGATCCGCCGTTGACGGCAAAATCCCGCGCATTTTTCAGGTTCGGGATCTTCTTGCGCGCGGCGACCGACTGCGCTGGGTCGATCTCGGCGACGATCACGGCGGGCTCGTCATGCGCCGCCTCGGCGACGATACGGCCCCAGGGATCGACGATCAGCGAATGGCCATAGGTCTCGCGGCCGTCCTCGTGCAGTCCGCCTTGCGCCGCGGCGACGACATAGGCGCCGTTCTCGATGGCGCGTGCCCTGAGCAGCACATGCCAGTGCGCTTCGCCGGTCTGGCGGGTGAAGGCGGCGGGCACCGAAAGCAGGTCGGCGCCGGCCAGTGCCTCGGCGCGGAAGAGCTGCGGAAAGCGCAGATCGTAGCAGACGGCGAAACCCAGCCTCGCGCCATCGACCTCGGTAACGATGGCCTCGGTGCCCGGCTCGTAGGCGGCGGATTCGCGCCAGCTCTCGCCATTGTCGAGATCGACGTCGAACATGTGGATCTTGTCGTAGGTGGCTAATGTCGCGCCATCCGGCCCGAACAGAAGCGCGCGATTGGCGAGCTTGCCGTCGGCGCGCAGGATGGCGGTCGAGCCTATATGCAAGTAGACGCCAAGCTCTTTCGCCAGCTTGCGCGACGTCGAGACGATAATGTCCTTGTCCTCGGACGTGAAAGAGGCGGCCCGCGCCTGTTTGTCGCGGACCAGGGCACCGGTCATTTCCGGTGACTGGATATAGGTCGCGCCCTGGCTTGCCGCCTCGCGCACCAGCCGCTCGAGATCGACCGCGTTGTGCTCGGGGCTGGTGCCCGAACGCATCTGGATCGCCGCCGCCTTGAAAGCACCCATCGTCATGTCCTTAAATCGTCGAGCCATTGGCGAGCAGACGGTCCAGCCGACCCTCCGCCTCCAGTTCGTGGAGATCGTCGGAGCCGCCGACATGCGTATCGCCGATGAATATCTGCGGAAAGGTCGAGCGGCCGTTCGCGCGGGAGATCATTTCCTGGCGCAGTTCCGGCGAGAAGGAGGCGTCGTGCTCGGTGTAGGCGACGCCCTTGCGCTCGAGCAGCCGCTTGGCCGCCGCGCAATAGCCGCACATCACCCGTGTATAGATCGTCACGTCGACCATCGGTCAGCAATCCTGCCTTGTCTCAAAATCTTATATAGTCGCGGACTCGTCGGCCCGAAAGTCCCCCGGCAGCACGCGCGCAAAGGTCAGCACGTCGACGGTCCCGGCACCGCCCTTCTTCAGCGCCTTGGCGACCGCGCGGACAGTGGCGCCGGTGGTATAGACATCGTCGATCAAGAGCACCCGGCGGCCGGCAATCTCGATCTCGGCCTCCTCGGGCACGCGAAATGCGGCACGCACATTCTCCTCGCGTTCCCGCCGCTCCAGCCCGACCTGCTGACGAGTAAGCTTGACGCGCCTGACCGCTGAGGGCGCGAAAGGCAGGCTGCCAAGCTGCGATACCGCCCTTGCCAGCTCCGCCGACTGGTTGAACTGACGCCTGAAAAAGCGCCGCCAGTGCAGCGGCACCGGCACGACCACATCGGCTTCCGCGATCAGTTCGGCGCCGGCGCGCAGCATCCAGCGCGCCATCCACGGCGCCAGATCGGTGCGATCCTGGTATTTCAACCCTTGCACCATCTGGCGGGCGACACCGGAGTAAGCGACCGCGGCCCGCGCGCGCTCGAAGGGCGGCGGGTCGGCGATCGCCTCGGCCGACAGGAACCCCTCGCCCATGTGATGGATGAACGGTGTGCCCATCACCGGGCACCAAGGCCGTTCCAGGAGCCTGAGCTTCGGCCAGCAGGCGCCGCACAGCACGCCGGGCTGCGAGACATGCCGGCGGCAGCCGGCGCAAACCGGCGGAAACAGGATGCGCGCCGGCCAGTCCAATGCCTTTCGGGCGATACTCTTGATATCTGGCATTGGATCGGCCACGTGATTGGTTCTCCGCCACCCTATATCAGAGAGCGGAAACCAGGAACCAGCCGTTGCAGCCCATAGTCGACACCTCTCTCTGGCTGACGCACAAGCGCCGGGCCCTTGCCCGTCCGGCTGCGGGTGCGGATTTCCTGATGCGGCGGGCAGCCGAAGAGCTTGCCGACCGGCTGGGCGCCGTGGAGCGTAAATTTGACAGAGCGGCCGTGCTGTTTTGCCAGACGCCGGCGGCCGTCGACGTGCTCGCGACAAGCGGCAAAGTGACGGACATCGCGCGCGTGGAGGCGGATGCGTTGTTCCTAGACAATGCCGCGGGATTGGTGGCGCCGCTGGAGACCGTGCCGTTCGAGCCGGAAAGCCTCGACCTCGCCGTGTCTCTTCTGTCCCTTCAGGCAATGAACGACATTCCCGGCATGCTGGTGCAGATCCGTCGCGCACTGAAGCCGGACGGTCTTTTCCTCGGCGCCTTTGCCGGCGCCGGCACGCTTTCCGAGCTGCGCGAAAGCCTGCTCGCCGCCGAGACCGAGCTTTATGGCGGCGCCAGCCCGCGCGTCATCCCGTTCACCGACGTGCGCGACGCCGGGGCGCTTCTGCAACGCGCCGGCCTGGCTTTGCCCGTCGCCGACGTCGAGACGGTGACGGTGCGCTACGATTCCCTGTTCGGCGTGATGGCGGACCTGCGGGCGATGGGCGAGACCAGCGCGCTCATCGACCGTAGCAGGCGACCTGGGACGCGAAGGCTGTTTGCCCGCGCCGCCGAAGTCTATGCCGAGCGATTTTCGGATGCCGATGGCCGCGTCAGGGCGAGTTTCCCGATCGTCTGGATGTCAGGCTGGGCGCCCGACGCCTCGCAGCAAAAGCCGCTGAAGCCCGGCTCGGCGAAAATCTCGCTGAAGACAATACTGGAAAATCCCGAAGGGCACTGACCGGATCTTCGGATGCGGGTGCCCGGTCGTGATCACTGCGCGAAAGCGTTCACAAGCCTGCTGTTGTTGTCGCTGAACAGCCATTTGAGGGCATCGAACACCTGACCGGCCCCGGCAACGATGGCGAGCGACAGCACGGTCACGATGACGCCGTATTCTATGACCGTCGCGCCGGTCTCGTCTTCCAAAAACCGTTGCAACAATGTTTTCATGGCCGTCGATCCCGCCTGCCGGAACCCTAGTGCCGACCTGTTAAGAAAGGTTAATGGCACAGGCTTAACAGGCGATGAAACGACGCTTTAAAGGATGTCAGCAGTCGCCGCTGCGCTTGCCATTGTCGCGTATCACGCAGACCGAACTGGGCAACGGCTGCAGCACGCTCCTGCGCAGTGTGTAGGTATGGGCGATCGAGCCCGTGCTTCCAATCGACCCCGTGCTCATCCTGTCGAGGCCGCCGGCAAACCCATCGCGGGCGGACTGCAATCGCGTCCGGCTGTCAAGGAATGGCGTCGCGATCAAGGCCAGCGCCACCGCAGCCGAGCCGAACAGCAGCGTGATCCGCAATATGCCCATGCCAGCATGAACAGCGCTATCACGGCGGTCGGGCCGGATCGAATCCCAGTCCTTGTCGAGGCTCATGCAGTCGCTCTCCGGCGAAGGCCTGGACATGGCCTTCCCTCGATTTCCATGCCGTCAATTTTTCACGGCAAGATAAATCTTGCATTAACGCTGTCTAAAATCAGGCAGTGACGGCGCAAATCACAGAAGATCGATGAGGAACTGGATCAGCGGCGCGTCGGCCGGCGGCATCGGAAAATCGCGCATCTGGCGCGGCCGCACCCATTTCAGCACCTGCCCCTCCTTCGGCTGCGCGATGCCGCGGAAGCGGCGGCAGACGAACAGCGGCATCAGCAGGTGAAAATCATCGTAGGAGTGGCTGGCGAAGGTGAATGGCGCCAGGCAGGGAATATCGGTTTCGATGCCGATCTCCTCGTACAACTCCCGGATGAGGCATTCTTCCGGCGTCTCGCCGGGCTCGACCTTGCCGCCCGGAAACTCCCACAGGCCGGCGAGCTGCTTGCCTTCGGGCCGCTGCGCCAGAAGCACGCGGCCGTCGGCATCGACCAGCGCGCAGGCTGCGACCAGGAGCAGGCGCTTGCCCACAGGGTTCGCGCCGGTCATGCGCCGGGCGGCCGGCGATAGTGGTAACGATAGACTTCATCGAACCCGAGCGAACGATAGAGCGCCAGCGCCGGCGCATTGTCGGCCTCGACCTGCAGCCAGGCTTCCCGGGCGCCGCGCAGCCGTGCCCATTTCAGCGCCGACAGGATGAGATGGCGGCCATGGCCCTTGTTGCGCACCGATTTGTCGGTGGCGATCTCGAACAGTCCGGCAAGATCGCCATCATGGACGCAGATCAGCGTCGCCAGCGGCTCGGTGCCCTCTTCGAGCGCGAACAGCCCGGCTTCCGGCTGGATGGCGCCGATGATCTCCGACAGGCCCGGCCGCAGCGACACATCCGAGCCGCTCACCTTGAGCGACGCCCCGATGAAGCGGCTGATGTCCTTCAGCGGAATCTGGTCCATGGCGGCATCGAGCTGGGCGTCCGCGAGCGGCAGCCGCATGACCAGCGATTCGTCGAATGTGCTCCAGCCTTCGCTGTCGAGATGTTTGGAAAGAACCGGCCCCGACAGCGGCGATATGCGAAAGGTCAGCGGCCGGCCATAGGCGTCGAAACGGCGGCTGGCGCGGCCGATGCGCTCGGCAATGTGCTGGATGTCGCCCGGATCGAGCGGGTTGACCGAATTCAGCCGCTTGGCCGGGTGGCCCGCCGTCAGCCGCACCACCCAGGTGCCGTCATAATGGACGGCCGCCGCCGGCCAGGCGCGAAAGCCGGCCGCCTCGTAGCGCCGCACGATGGCAAGCACGCTTGCCGGATGTCTGGAAACCAACGCCATCAGCTCCGATAATCGCCGTTGATGGCGACATACTCCTTGGTGAGGTCGCAAGTCCACACCGTCGCCTTGCCGCGGCCGATGCCGATATCGGCACGGATGCGGATCTCGTCGCGCTTCATGTAGGCCGATGTCGCCTCTTCGGAGTAGGCGGCATCGCGCTCACCCTCATGCGCCAGCCTGTTGTCGCCGAACCAGATCGACAGAAGGTCGCGGTCGGCCGGTTCGCCGGCCTTGCCAACGGCCATGACGACGCGGCCCCAATTGGCGTCCTCGCCGGCGACTGCCGTTTTGACCAGCGGCGAATTGGCGATCGACAGCGCGATGCGCTTGGCCGAGCGGGCCGATTTTGCGCCGGTGACGGTGACCTCGACCTGCTTGCGGGCGCCCTCGCCGTCGCGCACCACTTGCAGGGCCAGCGATTTCAGCACCTTGCCGAGCGCGCGGCGGAAGGCGCCGAGGCGCGCATCCCCGGCATCCGTGATATCGGGCGCGCCGCGCCTGGCGGCCGTGCCGGTGGCGAACATCAGCAGCGTGTCGCTGGTCGAGGTGTCGCTGTCGACGGTGACCGCATTGAAGGTCTTGGCGGTGCCGCGCGCCAAAAGATCCTGCAGCACGGGCGCGGCGATCGGCGCGTCGGTGGCGATGAAGGAGAGCATCGTCGCCATGTCGGGCGCGATCATGCCGGCGCCTTTGGCAATGCCGTTGATGATGACGTCGGCGTCGCCGAGCTTCACCGTCGCGGTCGCCAGTTTCGGATAGGTGTCGGTGGTCATGATCGCCTTGGCGGCTTCGGTCCACAGATCCGGTCTGCCGTCCTTGACCAGTCCGGCGAGCAAATGGCTGAACTTGCCGGCATCCAGCGGCTCGCCGATGACGCCGGTCGAGGCCAGAAACACCTCCTCCGGCGCGCAGCCCACAGCCTTGGCTGCAGCCTCGCCGGTCATTGCCGTGGAGGCTCGGCCCTTCTTGCCGGTGAAGGCATTGGCGTTGCCGGAGTTGACGACAAGGACGCGCGCCTTGCCCTGCCCAAGGTTCTGCCGGCAGAAATCGACCGGCGCCGACGGGCATTTCGACTTGGTGAACACGCCGGCGACCGTGGTGCCGGCATCGAAGACCATGGTCAGCAGGTCGGTACGGTTCTTGTACTTTATCCCGGCCTCGGCTGTGGCGATGCGGGCGCCCTCGATATCAGGCATTTTGGGGTATTTCTTCGGCGCGAGCGGCGAAATCGTGGCTGACATGAAGACCTCGGGCGGGAAAAACGCAAGGGAACGCCGGTTTGCCCGATAGCGGGCGCCGGCGCAAGGGCGTTTTCCGACCGTTGCGGGCGGCGCTAAACTGCCGGCGGCTCGTCTGCTTTATTGGGCAGGATTGAGGAACCTCCGGAACGTCCTCTGCACGCCCGGAATGAGCCCCCAGATCATGATCGAGACCATCAACGGGGCGATGACCAGCGTGCGCTGCCAGATTTCCCACTCTTCGGTCAGCGGGAACACCGCATAGAGGATGGCTGTGATCAGCGGATAGACGCCGGCAAGCACCAGCAGGGCAAAGCGAGGGCGCGAGAAGCGGCTGGCGGCAGCAGTCGAGGTCATTGTTCTCTCCTTATCGTTACGAAACGTTCCGTTATATAAAACGAGCCGTTCCGTTTCGTCAAGCGGTCGTATATGAATGCTGAGGGGAAACTTGCCGGCAAGGAAAATGGTGGATGGGTGAAGACGCAGATCAGGCCCGCAAGTCAATTGGCGCGCGGCGCAACCCCGACAGCGCCGACGCCATTCTCGACGCCGCCGAGGCGGTGCTGGTCGAGGCCGGCTATTCCGGCTTCTCGATCGAAGCGGTGGCGCGGCGGGCGCGTGCTGGAAAGCCCACGATCTATCGCTGGTGGCCGAGCAAGGCCGCTTTGCTCTTCGACGTCTATCAGCGGCTCAAGCGCGTCGAGAATCCCGATACCGGAAACCTCGAGGATGATCTTGTCGGCTTCCTGAAGAACCTGTTCTCGCACTGGCATGAAACATCGTCAGGCAGCGTCTTCAGGTCGCTGATCGCCGAGGCGCAGTCGGATGCGACTGTTGCCGCCGTCCTAGTCGAATACACGAAAGGACGCCACGCCCATACCGGCCGGATGATCGAACGCGCCAAGGCAAGAGGCGAAGTGGCGGCCGACGTCGATCCCATGCTCGTCGCCGACCTGGTCGCCTCCTTTGCCTGGACGCATCTTTTGACCAATCGCCTCGACGAAGACGAAACGACCATACGCAAAGCGGTCCGCTATGTGATACAAGGCATCGCTCACAAGCGTTGACAGGGGGATCGGCGGCTTGCTTGAAAGAACATCTCCAGTGCTGCCCGTCAGCCTGATCATCGTGTCAGACTATCTGACGGCGGACGGCGACGCGGAATTGCGGCGCTCGCTGCGCGCCTACGCGCAGGACACGCGTGGCGTGCCGGCCGAGATTGTCATCATGCTGCCCAGCGGCCGTGCTTCAGAAAGCGGGCCTACCTCAAAAAATGAACATGCCTCTGCAATCGAGGCCGAGCTTGCCGGCAAGGCATATCTCTGCCCGTCGGTGATCGTGGCCACGCATGACAGCGACGAATCCTCGCAACTGAAGGACGCTGCGCTGTCATATTGCCGCCATGACCTCGTTGCGGTGGTCGAGGCCGATTGCCTGCCCGGTCCGCGATGGTTGGCGGCGTTGTACGAGACCGTCGAGAAAAACCCGAAGCTCGACGCGGTTTCAGGACGGACCAGCTACGGCGAAGAGAGCATGATGAAAAGGGTGATGTCGCTGCTCGACCGCGGCTTCATCGAGCGCCGCAACAGACTTGGCCAGATCATTCATGCCAGCAACAATGGCGCGCTTTATCGACGGTCGGTGCTTGAGCAATATCGTTTCGAGGCCGACCATGGACCCTTCATCAGCTCGCATCTGCGCCAGCACGCTATGCTGAGGGATGGCGTGGCGATGGAGCTTGCCGCTCAAGCCGTCTCGATCCACGCCTATGAGGGACTAGGGTTCATCTGGGATGTCCGGCGCAACAAGGGCTACCAGTTCGCGCGGATGCTGCTGCGCAGGAAGCGTCGCTTTTCAAGGCTCGGCCTGGCCGTTCGCGCCGTGGCGACATCGTTCAAGGAAAACCGCCAGACCGCGCAAGCCGTGGGCAATGAGTTCTGCCGATGGACGGACTGGCCGCTGTTCTGGGCAATGATGCTTCTGGTGCGGATCCCGGAATTCGCCGGCGCACTCGCCGCCGGCGATCCGGCGGCATTCAAGGCGTCGACGCACTATAGGTAAAGCGATCTCGGCGCCGCGCTCCTTTCCTTCTCCCCTTGTGAGACCTTTGCACAGAAGCCGAACGGTGATTCTGTGGTGAAGGTTGGAGCAGGGAGATTCGGGATGGCGGATCGTGTTTTGGGTCAGTTGAGTCTGGCGGACGGTCTGGCGGCGTCGGATGAGACGATTTTCGACCTAGTATCGAAGGAACTGGACTGGGCGCCGATCCGAACATTGCTGGGTCAGCGCAGCGGTCCTGGCTCGGGCAACACCAGCTATCCGGCGGAACCGCTGGTGCGCTGTCTTTTGCTGGGCATGTGGCATGGGCTGAGCGATCCGGCGCTTGAGGCGCAGATCCGGGACCGATTGTCGTTCCGCCGCTTTGCCGGTTTCAGCCTTTCGGACCGCACGCCCGACCATTCGACACTGTGGCGCTTCCGCGAGGAGCTGACGCGTGAGCGACTGATCGACAAGGTCTTTGAGGAGATCAACCGTCAGCTGGAGGAGAAGGGCCTGATCGTCAAGCGCGGCACCTTGGTCGATGCCACGTTCCTGCAGGCTCGTGGCCGTCCGCCCAAGCAGCCGAAGAAGGGCCACCAAGGTCCGGTCAAGCCGTCGGCCGATAAGGATGCGCGTTGGGGCAAGAAGGGCAAGAAGAGCACCTTCGGCTACAAGATGCACATCGGCGTCGACCAGGAGCACACCTTGATCCGGCGTGTCGAGGCGAGCGACGCCTCGGTCACCGACACCGAGCCGGCCGACCAGTTGATCTGCGGCGACGAGAAGGCGGCCTATGGCGATCAAGCCTATTACACCCACGCCCGCCATGCCCGGCTCGCCGCCGCCAACATTAAGGACCGGCTGATGCGGCGGCCCAACAAGCATCACCCCGAGTTGCCGCCGCGCCACAAGCTGCGCAACCGGCTGATCGCCAAGGTGCGGGCGGCAGTGGAGCGGCCTTTCGCCGTGTTCAAGGAGCGTTACGGCATGCGACGCCTGCGCTTCTTCAACCTCGCCACCAACCGCACGCAGTGCATACTGGCCGCCTGCGCTTACAATCTGCGCACCATGATTGGCGTCCTCTATCCACCCGATGAGAGGCGGACATGAGGGAGGAGTGCGTCCACAATCCGGCAGGATGGCTGCCTAAACCGACAAAGGCCCCGCAAGGGCCGCGGAAAACCGCTCTGCCGGCCTTCAAAAAGGCCCTCACTGACCACCGAAATCCACTTCGCTCCCCGTGCAAAGCCCTCCTTGTGGGAGAAGGTGGATTGGCGCGCAGCGCCAAGACGGTTGAGGGGTGTTGGACGGAGCGCTGTTGGTGCCAAGCTGGAACACCCCTCATCCGACCGAGCTTCGCTCGGCCACCTTCTCCCACAAGGGGAGAAGGGAAGACCTGACGCCAACGCCCCATAAGGTGGCGGGCAACTCAACCCTAAACCGACGGCCCTGCTTACCCTAGCCTCACGTTGGACTACTTGGTGTTTTCCAGCGCGTCGACCGTCTTCTTCAGCTTTTCGTCCGGAATCTCGACTTTGGCGTCGGCGCGCAGCGTCTTGACCAGCGCGACATACTTGTCGCGGATGACCGCCTGACGGGCCTGATCCTTGACAGCGTCGAAAGCCGGCGGCTGCTTGGTCCGCTTGTCCTCGACCTTGATGACGTGCCAGCCGAACTGCGTTTGCACCGGCTGCTCGGTGTATTTGCCGACCGCCAGCGCGGAGGCCGCCTTGTCGAATTCCGGCACCATCTGGCCGGGTCCGAACCAGCCGAGATCGCCGCCGCTGGTCTTGCCGCTCGGATCGCTGGTGTGCTCGTTGGCGAGCTTCTGAAAATCGGCGCCGCCGTCGAGCTGCTTGATGATCGCATCAGCCTCTTCCTTCGTCTTCACGAGGATGTGACGGGCATGCACTTCGTTGGTCGGCGGTGTGTTGGCGATTTCCTGGTCGTAGCGGGCGCGAACCTCGGCATCCGTGACCTTGTCGACGACATCCTTCTCGACCATTTCGCCATGCAGCGCGCGCTGCTGCAGGAACGCCATGCGGCGCTGGAAGTCGGGATCCTTGTCGAGGCCGGTGGTGACCGCTTGGGTTGCCATGACCTTGATTTCGATCGCCGCCGACAACGCGGCCGCGCGGCGCTGTTCGGGCGGCATCTGCGCGAATTGCTGCGACAGCTCGCCTTCGGCAAGCGCAAGGTCTGCCTCGGTCAGCGTCTGGCCGTTGATCGTGGCGACCACGGCGTTCGGATCGACCGGCGCGGCCGGCTGGGCGGGGGCGGCCGGTTGGGCGGGGGCGGTGTCCTGCGCCATCAGCGGCGACAGCGATAGGGCCGACAGCCCGAATGCCAGGCCGAGGCTGGCGAGCGACGCGCGGCGGAACAATAAGGACATACGATTAACTCCAATGGGGGATAGCTAGAGCGGGATGGCTTCAAGACCAGCCAGATTGTGGCGGAAGTTGGCGCGGTCGACAGGGCGAGCGCGGCGTTGACATCGATTGAGCCCCCTCTTATCTGTCCAACGACTTTGCGTCCAGAACCGTTTTCCGGGCGCTACGTGCGTTTGTCCGCGTTTCACGTGGATTTGATGGGGCCGGCCGGCACCCGTCGCAACGACTTGGAATGCTATCGAAAGGGCCATTGAATGGTCAGTTTTGGCGGTCTCGCCCGTAAGGTTTTCGGCTCCTCCAACGATCGTCGGGTCAAATCGACCCGGCCGCGCGTCGAGGCGATCAACGCCATGGAAAACGAGATGCGGGCGCTCTCCGACGCCGAGCTGACGGCCCGCACGGAAAAATTCCGCCAGGACGTCGCCAACGGCGCCTCCCTCGATGATCTGCTGGTGCCGGCCTTCGCCACCGTGCGCGAGGCAGCGCGCCGCGTGCTCGGCATGCGCCCGTTCGACGTGCAGCTGATCGGCGGCATGGTGCTGCACAATGGCGGCATCGCCGAGATGCGCACCGGCGAGGGCAAGACGCTGGTCGCCACGCTGCCCGTCTATCTCAACGCGCTCGCCGGCAAAGGCGTCCATGTCGTCACCGTCAACGACTATCTTGCCACGCGCGACTCCGAATGGATGGGCCGTGTCTACAAATTCCTCGGCCTTACCGTCGGCGTCATCGTCCATGGCTTGTCCGACGAGGAACGCAGCGCCGCCTACGCCGCCGACGTCACCTACGCCACCAACAACGAGCTCGGCTTCGACTATCTGCGCGACAACATGAAATTCGAGCGCGCTCAGATGGTGCAGCGCGGCCACAGCTACGCGATCGTCGACGAGGTCGATTCGATCCTGGTCGACGAGGCGCGCACGCCGCTGATCATTTCCGGTCCGCTCGAGGACCGCTCGGAAATGTACAACACCATCGATGCCTTCATGCTGAAGCTCGAGCCGGCCGACTATGAGATCGACGAAAAGCAGAAGACCTCGATCTTCACCGAGGAAGGCACCGAGAAGCTCGAAAACCTTTTGCGCGACGCCGGCCTGCTCAAGGGCGAGTCGCTCTACGACGTCGAGAACGTCGCCATCGTCCACCACGTCAACAATGCGCTGAAGGCGCATCAGCTGTTCCAGAAGGACAAGGACTATATCGTGCGCAACGGCGAGATCGTCATCATCGACGAATTCACCGGCCGCATGATGCCCGGCCGCCGCTATTCGGAAGGCCTGCACCAGGCGCTCGAAGCCAAGGAGCATGTGGCGATCCAGCCGGAGAACCAGACGCTCGCCTCCGTCACCTTCCAGAACTATTTCCGCCTCTACAAGAAGCTCGCCGGCATGACCGGCACGGCGCTGACCGAGGCCGAGGAATTCGGCAACATCTATGGCCTCGAAGTCACCGAGATCCCGACCAACCTGCCGGTCGTCCGCATTGACGAGGACGACGAGGTCTACCGGACCGTCGAGGAGAAGTACAAGGCGATCGTCAAGGAGATCAGGGAGGCGAGCGCCAAGGGCCAGCCAACGCTGGTCGGCACGACCTCCATCGAAAAATCCGAGCAACTGGCCGAGCGCCTGCGCAAGGAAGGCTTCAAAGATTTCGAGGTGCTGAACGCCCGCCACCACGAGCGCGAAGCCGCGATCGTCGCCCAGGCCGGCAAACCCGGCGTCATCACCATCGCCACCAACATGGCCGGCCGCGGCACCGACATCCAGCTCGGCGGCAATGCCGACATGCGCATCGCCGAGGAGCTTGGCGACATGCCAGCCGGTCCCGAGCGCGAAGCCAAGGAAAAGGAAATCCGCGACGACGTGCAGCGGCTGAAGGAAAAGGCGCTGGCCGCCGGCGGCCTCTACGTGCTCGCCACCGAACGCCATGAATCGCGCCGCATCGACAACCAGTTGCGCGGCCGCTCCGGCCGCCAGGGCGATCCCGGCCGGTCGAAGTTCTTCCTGTCGCTGCAGGACGATCTGATGCGCATCTTCGGCTCCGAGCGCATGGACGGCATGCTGCAGAAGCTCGGCCTCAAGGAAGACGAGGCGATCATCCACCCCTGGATCAACAAGGCGCTGGAAAAGGCGCAGAAGAAGGTCGAGGCCCGCAACTTCGACATCCGCAAGAATCTGCTGAAGTATGATGACGTCTCCAACGACCAGCGCAAGGTGGTGTTCGAGCAGCGCCTCGAACTGATGGACGGTGAAGGCCTGTCCGAGACCATCGCCGAGATGCGCGAGGGCGTCATCGACGAGATCGTCGCCAAGGCTATTCCCGAAAACGCCTATGCCGAGCAGTGGAACGTCGCCGGCCTCAAGGCCGAAGTCGCCGAATTCCTCAATCTCGACCTGCCGATCGAGGACTGGGTCAAGGAAGAGGGCATTGCCGAGGACGACATCCGCGAACGCATCGCCCAGGCCGCCGAGACTGCCGCCAAGGAGCGCGCCGAGCGTTTCGGCCCCGATGTGATGACCTATGTCGAGCGCTCGGTGGTGCTGCAGACGCTCGACCATCTGTGGCGCGAGCACATCGTCAACCTCGATCATCTGCGCTCGGTCGTCGGCTTCCGCGGCTATGCCCAGCGTGACCCGCTGCAGGAATACAAGGGCGAGGCGTTCGAGCTCTTCCAGGCGATGCTGGGCAATCTGCGCCAGGCCGTCACCGCGCAGCTGATGCGCGTCGAACTGGTCCGCCAGGCCGCCGAAGCGCCACCGCCCGAGGCGCCCGACATGTTCGGCAGCCATATCGACGGCACCACCGGCGAGGACGATTTTAACGGCGGCGAGACCGGGCTTCTGGTTCGCCAGGAGACCCACGCCATCGTCGCCCCCGAAAACCGCGACCCGAACAACCCCGCCACCTGGGGCAAGGTCGGCCGCAACGAGGCCTGCCCGTGTGGGTCGGGGAAGAAGTACAAGCATTGCCACGGGGCGTTTGCGTAAGCCGCAGCTTTCCTTCTCCCCGTTCACGGGGAGAAGGTGCCCGAAGGGCGGATGAGGGGCGGCGCGGACGCCCGCGCTTAGCCAATCTCCCCAGCTGAGGGGGAGATATCAGGCGGCCAGAGGGGGGCGCTGTCCCGCCGGCACCGGAAGTACCTATTACGAATTTGTTGTATCTCGACCGTCAGATTCCATCAGCTGGCCTGTCGTTTCGTCGCGCTCTGCCGCGAACGGCGAATATGAAGCAGCGCTCTGGCGCCGCCCCTCATCCGCCTGCCGGCACCTTCTCCCCGTGAACGGGGAGAAGGGAGCGCCCCACCACCCCACCCAACCGTTTCTTAATGTGTTTTCGTTAGACGCATACCCAGAAAAGAGGCGGAAAACGGAGAGTAGTGGGTGCGCTTTTCCGCGGCGACGACAGCCGGGCGGTTCCTGCCGCAGCGCCTTGCGCTGCGCGTAAAGCCGCTGCTTGGCCGCGTCGATGCCGTGCTGTTCACCGCCGACGAGCGCGGCGAGGCCGGCCGCATGTCGCTCATCGCCTTCTCCATCCGCATCGTCAGCGCCGTCATCGCCTTCATTAGCCAGGTGCTGATGGCGCGCTGGATGGGCTCGTTCGAATACGGCATCTTCGTCCTCGTCTGGGTGACGATGGTCATCGTCGGCAATGTCGCCTGCCTCGGCTTCCACACCTCGGTCATCCGCTTCATTCCCGAATATCGCGAGCGCAACTTGCTGGCCGAGCTGCGCGGCATCGTGCTGACCAGCCGCCTGTTCGTGCTGGTTGCCTCGACGGCGATCGCCGGCCTCGGCGCGCTCGGCGTCTGGCTGCTCTCGCCCTTTATCGAGAACTACTATGTCGTGCCGTTCATTCTCGGCCTCATCTGCATGCCGATGATCGCGATGTCCGATCTGTTGCAGGGACTGGCGCGGGCCAATTCATGGGCGCTGTTTGCGCTGGCGCCGACCTATCTGGTGCGGCCGGTGCTGATCCTGGCGCTCATGGCGCTGATGCTTCTGGTGGGCTTTGCGCCCGACGCCAGGACCGCGATCTTCGCCTCGATAGCCGCCGCCTATGCCACCACGCTCGGTCAGCTCATCGGCGTCACGGCGCGGATGGACAGGAGTATCCCGGCCGGGCCGAGGAAGGTGCATTTCGCGCAGTGGTTCCTCGTGTCGCTGCCGATCTTCCTGGTCGAAGGCTTCTTCTTCCTGCTCACCAATGCCGACGTGCTGATGGTCGGCGCCTATATGAGCCCCAACGACGTCGCCGTCTATTTCGCCACGGTCAAAACGCTGGCGCTGGTGCATTTCGTCTATTTCGCGGTCAAGGCGGGCGTCGCCCAGCGCTATGCGCAATTCACCCATGGCGAGCCAGAAAAGCTCGCCGCCTTCGCCCGCGAAACGGTGTCTTGGACCTTCTGGCCTTCGCTGTTCATGGCGCTGATGGTGCTGGTGCTTGGCGAGCCGATGCTGAGCTTGTTCGGGCCTGAATTCAGCGCCGGCTATCCGCTGTTGTTCCTGCTGGTGTTCGGCGTCGTCGCCCGCGCCGCCGTCGGCCCCTGCGAAAGCCTGCTCACCATGAGCGGCAACCAGAATATCTGCGCCGCCGTCTACGCCATGACGCTGGCCCTCAACATCGGCCTCAATTTGGTGCTGATCCCGCTTTTCGGCCTGTGGGGCGCGGCAATGGCGACCGCCTTCGCCATGATCTTCGAGGCCGGCGCGCTGTCTTTCACGGTCTGGCGCAAGCTCGGCATCGTCATGGCCATTTTCGTAGCCGCCGAAGGAGCCGCGTGATGGCCGCTGTCCCGTTGCTCGAGGAAACCAGCGGCGGCCCGGCCGGCGCCATGGTGATCGGCCTCGCGGGGCTGGCCCGCGAAGCCGATCCCGCCCATATCGAACTCTTGGCCAACGATCGGCCCGAGCGCAAACTGGCCATTTACCCGGCCTCCGCCGGCTTCGATCTGGTCGAGGAGCTCGACTATCTCTGCACCCGCACGATCGAGCCCAACGTCTTCTTCAACCCGCGCTTCCTGGCGCCCGCCATGCCGAGGCTGGAAGACCGCGAGGTGCGGCTGGCGGTCATCCGCGACGGCGACGAATACCGCAACCGGCTGCGCTTGCTGGTGCCGTTCTCGGTGGAGCGGCCGGCGGTGCCGCTCGGCGTGCGGGTCATGCGCACATGGTCGAGTCCGTTCGGCCCGATCGGCACGCCGCTGGTCGACCGTGACGATCCCGTCGGCGTCGTCGAGGATTTCTTCTCGATGCTGTCGCGGCCGCACCTCAAGCTGCCGAAAGTCTTTGTCCTGCCCGACATCCGGCTCGACGGCCCGGTGGCCAGCCTGCTGGCCACGGTCGCCGAGACGCGTGGCCTGACGCTGGTCACCACCGGCAAGGCCGAACGCCCGATGCTCGAAAGCGAGCTCGACGGCGATGAGTATCTGAAGGCCTCGCTGCGCTCGCACCACTATCGCGAGTTCCGCCGCCTGAAGCGCCGCCTTGCCGATCTGGGCCAGTTGGAGCATGTCGTGGCGCGCGGGCCCGACGAAATCCGTCATGCCATCGAACGTTTCCTGACGCTCGAGGCAGCCGGCTGGAAAGGCCGCGAGCGTACCGCCATGGCCATCGACCGCTACCGCGCCGCCTTTGCCCGCGAAGCCGTGCACCGGCTGGCCGAACAGGATCTGTGCCGCATCCATTCGCTGACGCTCGACGGCCGCACCATCGCTTGCCTGGTCGTCTTCGTCGAGGCCGGCGTCGCCTACACCTGGAAGACGGCCTATGACGAGACGCTCGCTGCCTATTCGCCGGGCACGCTCTTGATGATCGAGGTGACCAGGCAGCATCTCGACGATCCCAATATCATGATGAGCGATTCCTGCGCGGTGCCCGATCATCCGGTGATGGGCCGGCTATGGACGGAGCGCCGGCCGATCGGCACTCTGGTCATCGGCCTGACGCCGGACGCCGACCGCCTCACCCGCCAGGCGGCGTCGCAGCTTCACCTCTACCGCGAAACCCGCAACATGGCGCGCATCCTGCGCAACCGGATGAAGAGCCTGTTGGGGCGGCGGTAGGCCCGGGTGTTCCTGCTAGGGCCCAGTTCCTCGACACAGTGATATTGACAGGTCGGGCCAATCAGCAGCGACGTCGACAATTCCTGTCAGTGGCAAATCGCAACCTCTAAGATTAGCCGAAGCGTTCCCTACTTCGTCATCCCAGGGCTCCGTCAAAGAGCCAAATCACTGTGCCGAGGGCCTAGCTCATGAGGGTTAATTCTCCCAACCAGCGGAAAGGATTAGCATCGGCGATAATCTGGGCCGCGCAACCAGCATCATTGCCGCCTCGGTCTGCCGGCCAACAAAAACTGGGAGGAATGCATGACGAAAACAACTCACTTCAGGCGTCGCGGTGTTCTCGCTTTGATCGGCCTTGTTGGCGGCTGTCTGACCGCGGCCGCAGCTCAGGCCGCCGAGCCTGACAAGGCCGAGATCGATGCCCTGAAAGAATCGCTAACCAAGTACGAAGACTACAAGGCCGCCATCCGCGACCTCTATCTGTCGACGGTCGGATGCGTTTATTACAGCGGCGAAAAAGTGGCTGGGGCTATGGATTACCCGAAGGGCGCGATGGGCATTCATTTCGTCAACGTCGGGAGCGTCAGTCCGACACCAGATCCGACGCGCCCCAATGTCCTTATCTATGAGCCGGTCGACGGCGGCTTGCGCCTGGTGGCCGTGGAATGGCTTGTACCGTTGACGCCTGACACCAAGGAGCCGCCGAAACTCTTTGGACAGACGTTCCAGGGGCCGATGGAAGGGCACTATCCGCTCATTCCGGCGGAGTTCCATCATTACGATCTTCACGCCTGGCTGTTCAAGGACAACCCGCTCGGAATGTTCAGTCCGACGAATCCCGACGTGAAATGCGAAAATTACGCGTTTCCGATGCCGGAGCAGCCGACCAAGATGGTGCCGGGTCCGATGTGATGGCAACCTGAGCTACGCGGTCCGATGGTGTCGGGAAGGCCCGCGCCTCGATGGTGGTTATCCCAGCAGCGCCGAACCGAGCTTTCAAGGTGCTCGGATGGCAAATGGTGCCCCTAGCCGGGATCGAACCAGCACTCCTTGCGGAACTCGATTTTGAGTCGAGCGCGTCTACCAATTCCGCCATAGGGGCTCAGGCCGGGCGGCCTGGATGGGCGCGGACTATACGGTTGGAGGCCTGTTCGTCAACTGGCCAATTCCCGGCATCCCGGCCTTCGCTCAACCCCAGCCTTCGATTTCGTGAAGCTGCGGCCATTGTGCGGCGCGAAAAATCTTTCTAGACAGGCAGCGCACGTCATAGGGGTACCAATGCTTCGCGGACTTTACGACTGGACCTTGTCGCTGGCGGCAAAGAAATCCGCCGAATGGTGGCTGGCCTTCATCGCTTTCGTCGAAAGCTCGGTGTTCCTGGTGCCGGCCGACGTGCTGTACCTGCCGATGGCGCTGTCGCGGCCGGACCGCGCCTATCGCTACGCGCTGATCGCCACCCTGGCATCCGTTCTGGGCGGCATCGCCGGCTGGTACATCGGCCACTATGCCTACGACACGGTGGCGCGGCCGATCCTCGAATTCTACGGCAAGTATGACGACTTCGAGGCGCTGCGCGTCTCGTCGGGCATCGGCTTCATCATCCTGATGCTGATCACCTCCGGCCTCGCCCATCTGCCGCCGATCAAGGTGGTGACGATCCTGTCCGGCGTGATCGGCGTCAATCTCCTGCTGTTCATCGTGCTGGCGATCGTGGCGCGCGGCGCCCGCTTCCTTTTTCTCGCCTGGCTGCTGCGCCGCTATGGCGAACCGATCCGCGAGTTCATCGAAAAGCGCCTTGGCCTGATCGCGGGCGCCGCTGCCGCCGCCCTGATTTCGCTCTATATCGTCGTCAAATACGCTTTCTAGAGCAGGGATGTTCAAATCCTTTGCTCTGAGCGAGAACGGACGATAGATCGATGACAGCGACCGTGAATGCCGACATTGGACGCCAGCGCATGCGGACGGCGTTGTTCCTCGCCGTCGCCATGGCCGCCACCGTCGGCTCGGCGCTGGCCTTCCAGTATCTGGGTGGCTACATCCCGTGCAAGCTCTGCCTGGAGCAACGCACCCCCTACTACATCGGCGTGCCGCTGATGCTGCTTGCGGCGCTAGCGTCGACACTCCGCGCCCCGGCATGGGTTACCCGTAGCCTGCTGGCCGTCGGCGGCCTGCTGATGGTCTACGGCGTCTATCTCGGCGTCTATCACTCCGGCGTCGAATGGGCGTGGTGGCCGGGACCGACCGATTGTGCGGCGGCTGCCGGACCGGTGGACACCGGCGGCAAGGGCGTGCTCGACGCGCTCGACAAATTCGTGCCGCCCTCCTGCGACAAGGCGGCACTGCGCATTCTCGGCCTGTCGCTGGCCGGCTGGAACGCCATCGCCAGCCTTGTCCTGGCGGTCATAGCGTTCCGCGGCGCCTTTGCCCGCGACTGAGCTGCCGCAACACAGAGTTCGCGCAAAAATTCGTCAGGCCGGAACGCATGAGGTGGATTTCGAGAACCGGAGCGGAGCGTACTTAAGTACGTGAGCACCGGAAGCGCAGAAAGCCGCGTCAGGCGGCCGGCATGGCGGATTTGTGCCGAAGTCTATGGTTCCAGTTCGACATCCCAGTACAGATAATCCATCCAGCTTTCATGCAGATGGTTGGGCGGGAACAGGCGGCCATTGTTGTGCAGATCATGCACCGTCGGCTGAAACGGCTTCTGCAGCGGCCACATCTTGGCATGCGCCGGCATCATGCCGCCCTTCCTCAGATTGCAGGGTGAGCAGGCGGCGACGACGTTCTCCCACGTCGTCGCGCCGCCGCGATGGCGGGGAATGACGTGGTCGAAGGTCAGATCCTCCGGCGTGCCGCAATACTGGCACTGGAAACGGTCGCGCAGGAACACGTTGAAGCGGGTGAAGGCCGGATGCCGCGATGGCTTCACATAGGCCTTCAGGCTGACGACGCTCGGCAGCTTCATCGAGAAGGTCGGCGACGACACGGCGTGCTCGTATTCGGCGACGATATTCACCCGCTCGAGGAACACCGCCTTGATGGCATCCTGCCACGACCAGAGCGACAGGGGGTAATAGCTGAGCGGACGGTAATCCGCGTTCAGCACCAGCGCTGGAAGCCCATCCGGAGACACGGCAACCGTCACGTCATTGACCTCCTTGGCTCTACAACCGGTCGGCGCGGATACTGTAAGCCCGACATGACAGGGATGTGAAGCGGCTTGTCGATCAAACGAAGTGCCAAAACTGGATGATTTTCATGCTTTTTTGCGGATTTAGGCAGGGGGTGCAGCGTCCCTGCCCTTCAATTCGCGATAATAGGCCCAAAAAAGCCGCGATGCGACACCTCGCCACGGGCTCCATGATTCGGCGAGCTGGATCAGTCTTTTCTCGGGCGGACGCGGCTCGATGCCGAGCGCGTGACCGACCGCGCTCTGCAAGGCAACGTCGCGTGCCGGGAAGACATCGGGGTGGCCGGCGGCAAACAAAAGATAGACCTCCGCCGTCCACGGGCCGATGCCCGACACTTTGGTCATGGCTGTGATCGCCTCCGCGGCATCGAGCAAGCAGAGATGATCAAGGTCGAGGCCATCGACCACCGCCTGGGCCACGGCGATCAGGCCGCGCTGCTTTGGCCGCGACAGTCCGGCCTCGCGAAAAATGGCTTCGTCCGCGGCAAGGATCGCTTGTGGCGTCAGCGGATCGACGAGTTTTGTCAGCCGCCCGAAGATAGCGTCGGCGCTGGCACGGGAAACCTGCTGCGAGACGATGATCGAGGCAAGGCTTCTGAACCCCGGCTCGGAGAGCCGAAGCGGCACCTCGCCGGCCATGCCGCGCACCCTTTCGAGGCGCGGGTCGAGCAGACAAAGCGCGTCGAGCCCTTGTGAGATGTCGTCGAGCGTAGCGATGCGTTGCATGCTTGCTTGTTCCCAGCGCAAAATGGCAATTCGTAATCAGGCTCAAAGTAGCAACTGGCGAAAGCGCCGCACAACCCGATTGCCGCCCAAGGATGACACTCCTGACATTCCGCTTCGCGCCGAGCCCGAATGGCGAACTGCATCTCGGCCATGCCTATTCGGCGCTGCTCAATCAGAAATTGGCGAGGCCAACGGGCGGACGCCTGTTGCTGCGCATCGAGGATATCGACACGACGCGCTGCACGCCGGAATTCGAGGCTGGCATTTTTCGCGATCTCAAATGGCTCGGGCTTGGCTGGGAAGAACCGGTGCGCCGTCAGTCCGAGCATTTCGCGGACTATCAGGCGGTGCTCGATCGGCTGATTCGCGAAGAGCTCGTCTACCCCGCCTTCATGAGCCGTGGTGATATCAGAGCCTTCATTGCCGATAGCGAAAAGCGTGGTCGCGATTGGCCGCGGGACCCGGACGGCGTGCCGCTCTATCCCGCCATCGACAAGGCATTGCCGACCAGGGAACGCAAGCGACGGATCGCCGAGAATGCGCCTTTCGCCTGGCGGCTGGACGTTGGCGCTGCGATGGCGCGCGTCGGCACGGATCTGTCATGGCTGGAATTTTCGGATGAGAGGCTTTCCGCAACACGCGCGGTAGACGCCCGGCCGCAGGACTGGGGCGACGTGATCGTGGCGCGCCGTGAAATCCCGACAAGCTATCATCTCGCCGTCGTCGTCGACGACGCGCTGCAAGGCATCAGCCATGTGGTGCGCGGGCAAGACCTCTATTTCGCCACCGGCGTGCAGCGCCTGCTCCAGGAGGTTCTCGGCCTGCCGCAACCAAGCTACTTCCACCATCGCCTCGTCCTCGGCCCGGACGGACGAAAGCTCTCGAAGAGTCTTGGGGATACCGGATTGGCAGCACTGCGCAGGACGGGCGCCTCGCCAGATGACATCAGGCAAATGGTTGGTTTCTCGCCGCCGGAACCTGTAACCCCGGACTGGACGCTCGGCTAGGCTGTCGCGTCGACTCTGCGGCTTGGCCGGGCCGGGATGCGCCGGCGAATACCACGCTTGCGGCCGCCATCTAGCAACAACCGAGCTCTTTTAGAGTCGGTCAGGATCATTTCATTGCTCCATAGATATGTTTTTTTGAGCTATAGACATTGTTTATTGACCAAATGATTGGATCAGGATAGAAAAATAGAACCATAGTACGAAAAATCGTATCTCAGGGTCAGAAGGAGCAAGGAATGGCGTTCGTGACTGAGGAGAAGCTGGAAGAGGTGGCAAGGGTGTTGCGGGAGGAGGTCTACGAGGCAGAATTTCGCGGAAAAGACCGGGGGCGTTTTGCGATTACGCGTGCACAGCTCAAGCAAGCCCTTGGAGTCGAAAAGCTCCATGCTGCCACGCTTGAAAAGTTGCAGGATCGGGCATTAGAGAAGGGGCTCGTCGTCATCGATCTCGACGACATATTCCCGTGCATTGAGACCCGCGTCGCTAGGACGTATAGGAAGCCCCCCCGGCAAGCGTTTGATCAGTTCTTCCCCCCGGAGGAGGAGGAGCAAATGAGCGCGGAGGACGACGATTAAGCCAAATAGGGCGGCGGGAAACTCTGTCTTCCCGCCGTATGTCCGTGTGCAAGGGTGTTGTTTTGGTGAGCATACGGCGCCCACATTTTATGCTCGGATGGTAATTTCAACGGCCTCAACCGGGACGCCGAACATCGCAGATAGCCCCTCTTTGGCCTCAGCTATCGTGAGTTTCAAAGGCTGGCCGCCTTCCTCGGAAGCAGCTCCGCTTTGGGCTGTTCCAACCTCACTCCCAGGGGTTGGTTCAGGCATTGGCTGGAATACCAGACCGTTGACATCAATTCCGAGGTCTTCGAGCGTGGTGTAGCGAACAGGATTTCTCCAGCCTTTACCCCACGTATTTGGGATGGCGACTTCCGCGTACTCGGAGAACTGGAGCAACCAGCGATCCGGATTTTCGGGTGAGGTTACGACGTCGGAGATTCGGCCAATTAGGAAGGCGGCGCCGTGCGACTCAGGCCCTTCGGCCGACCGCGTGTTGGCGTTTCGAGTACATACTGCAAAGTCATACTTTCGAGCGTGGGCTCGGTTAAGCGCCCACGAACACGTGCCTCCCGCACTAAGAATATGCTCGCGACTCTTAAAAGTAAGAACGGCGATAGCTCGATTTATCTGGTGCATTGGGCGCCCCTTTGGGTTGCGTCGGCTTAGCAAGGGCTGTTTATGCCACAATGTATCAATAAACGCAACCATATTCCTTATAAAAAGTATCGATAATTTTGGGCACCTACTCCGAGAAGGGGTAAATTGCACTCCGCTTCAATTCGGATGAGCCAATGGATCAACCGTTTCGTTTTGCCTGCCGGGTTGAACCGCATTAGAGCAGTCCCGTAGTAAGCGCTTCACCGAACACGCGGCAGCCTCCCGAAAATGCACAGCATCAAGCGGTTCATCCCCGCCTCTTTCGTCGTCCTGTGGGCGACCGGCTTCATTGGCGCGCGTTACGCCATGCCATGGGCGGAACCCTTCACCTTCCTCGCCGCGCGCTTCGTTCTGGCGGCGATCCTGCTGGCCGTTCTGATGGTCGTGCTCGGCTCGAAGAGAGCGACCCGCGCCGAGGCGCTGCACGCCACCGGCGCCGGCATCCTGATGCATGGCGTCTATCTCGGCGGCGTCTTCTGGGCCATCCACAAGGGCATGCCGGCCGGGCTTTCGGCCCTGATCGTCGGGCTGCAGCCGCTGATCACGGCGGTACTCGCCGGCAGATTCCTCGGCGAAGCCATCTTGCCGCGCCATTGGGCCGGTCTCGGCATCGGCCTGATCGGTGTGGTCATCGTGCTCTGGCCGAAGCTCGGCGCACTCGGCGGCGGCGTGACGACTGAGACGCTTGCTGCCGCGCTTGTCTCGGTGCTTGGAATGAGCGCCGGCACGATCTGGCAGAAGCGCTTCGCCTCCGGCGGCGATCTCGTGGCGGCCACCAAATGGCAATATGTCGGCGGTGCATCGGTCATGGCCTTGGCTTCGCTCGCCTTCGAGACACGCACCGTCGTCATCAATGGCGAGCTGATCTTTGCCATGGCATGGCTGGTGCTGGTTCTGTCGATCGGTGCCATCTTCCTCTTGATGGTGATGATCCGCGACGGCGAGATGTCGAAAGTCGCTTCGCTGTTCTATCTGGTCCCGGCCGTCACCGCGGTCATCGCCTGGATATTGTTCGACGAGCAGTTGAGCCTGGTTCAGATCGTCGGCATGGCGATCGCGACGCTCGGCGTCGGGCTGGCAACCGCTCAGCCAACTAAGAATCAGCCAACGCGGGCGCGTGCCTCCAGATAGCGGCTGATCGCGGCATTGAGCTCACCGCCGAGGATGAAGATCGCCGAGACGATGTAGAGGAAGACGACCGCGATCATGATCGAGGCAAGGCCGGCATAGGTTGTCACATAGGACGAGAAACGGTCGAGGTAGGCGGCGAAGATGGTCGACCCGATGAGCCAGGCAATCAGCGTGAAGATGATGCCCGGTATGATCGAGACGAAGCGGCGCTTGCCCGCAGGCAGCCAGTAATGCACCGCGAACAGGCCACCGACGATGACGACGGAGGCGATGATGTAACGCCACAGCGTGATCGTGCCCATATAGGGTTTTATCCATTCGAAATTGGTCTCTGCCAGCCGCGCCAGCAAGGGCGCGAAGACCACGAGCACGCTGATCACCAGAAAACCCGCCGTGGCGATCAGCACGAAGACGATGCTCTGCACCCGGCGATAGATGATGCCGCGCGTTTCGGAGACGCGGTAGGCGCGGTTGAGCGAGGTGCGCAGCGCCTCTATGCCGTTCGAGGCGAAGAAGGCGGCGAGCAGCACGCCATATGTCAGCAGGTCGGTGCGCCGCACGGTAAGCACATTGAGCACTTCGCGCGCGATCGGCTTGGCGATCTGCTCGGGCCAGGTGTCGAAGACGAGATGCACGGCCGTGTCGGCAAAAGCCTGTGCGCCGAAAAAGCTGGCCAGTGTCGTGGCGAAAATCAGAAAAGGGAAAAGCGCCATCAGCGCCGTGATCGCCAGATGACTGGCCATCGCCCAGCCATCGTCCGCGTTGAAATGGCCGAGCGCGTCATAGAGCACGCGTTTGAGGGCTACGATCTTCCGCAACAAGAACCGCGTTCCCTTCGATTGTCTCGACGCCGCGAATATGGGAAGGGATTGCGGCAAATGGCAAGCCTAGGTCAAACCACGCTTCCTCCTGGAGAAGCGTTGCGCACCATCATCGTCACCGGTGCTTCTTCCGGGATAGGCGCCTATTGCGCCCGGGCGCTGAAGGCGGAAGGCTGGCGGGTCTTCGCGACGGCACGTCAGCCAGAGGATATCGCTGCCCTCGAAGCCGATGGCATCGAGGCCTTCTATCTGGACTACCGCGAACCCGTATCGATCGAGACGCTGGTGGCGTCGGTGCTGGAGCGGACGGGCGGACGGCTCGATGCCCTGTTCAACAACGGCGCCTACGCACAGCCCGGCGCAGTCGAGGACCTGCCGGTCGCAGCACTCAGGGAGCAATTCGAGGCGAATGTCTTCGGCTGGCATGACCTCACCCGTCGTGTCGTGCCGGTGATGCGCCGCCAGGGACATGGCCGTCTCGTCCATTGCTCCTCGATCCTCGGCTTGGCGCCGCTGCGCTTTCGCGGCGCCTATTCGGCATCCAAGCACGCGATCGAAGGGCTGATGCTGTGCATGCGTCAGGAACTCCAGGGCAGCGGCATCCATGTCTCGCTGATCGAGCCGGGGCCGGTGACATCGAAGATCGCCAGCAACGGGCTTGTATGGTTTCTCAGGAATATCGATCATGAGAATTCCGTGCACCGCCTCGCCTACGAGGCGCAGTTGCAGCGCCTGCGGGCTGGCGGCAGCACATCACGGCTGAAGCCCGGGCCGGAGGTGGTTCATGCGGCCTTGCGCCATGCGCTTCTGTCGCGGCGCCCGCGACCGCATTATGTGGTAACGGTGCCGGCCAGGATCGGCGTGATCCTCAAACGCATTCTGCCGGCAGCGATGCTCTATCGCCTGCTTGCCAAACGCGCCTGAACGCAATCGACTGGAAACACACTATGGCAACCGTCTTCAACATCCTCGCTGTCCTCGTCATGGTCGCCGTGGTGATCGTGCTGATCCGCGGCCTCATCAACATGATGCGCGGCGGCTCCGCCATGACCTCCAACAAGCTGATGCAGACGCGCGTCTTGCTGCAGTTCGTGGCATTGGTGCTGATCATGCTGGCCGTCTGGTTCACCCGCAAATAAGGCGACCCGCGATTTCAGGAGGCTGAGCGTGGTCAAGCTCAACAAGATCTACACCCGCACCGGCGACGACGGCACCACCGGCCTTGGCACCGGCGAACGGCGGCTGAAATCCGATCTGCGCATCGACGCCTACGGCACGATCGACGAAGCCAATGCCTGCATCGGCATTGCTCGCATCCACACCGCGGCAACATATCCGGCGATCGACGCGATGCTCGGCCGCATCCAGAACGACCTTTTCGACCTCGGCGCCGATCTGGCCGTGCCGGACGACGGCAAGCCGCTCGGCTATGAGCCGCTGCGCATCACCGCAGTGCAGACCGACCGTGTCGAAAAGGACATCGACTTGCTCAACAAGGATCTGCAGCCGCTCAAATCCTTCGTGCTCAACGGCGGCACGCCGGCGGCGGCTGCCCTTCACCTCGCCCGCACGGTGGCCCGGCGGGCCGAGCGCATCATGGTGGCGTTGACGCAGGGCCCAGGCGAGCATGTCAACCGCGAGGCGATAAGATACATCAACCGCGTGTCGGACTTTCTGTTCGTCGCCGCGCGCGCGGTCAATGACAATGGAAACGCCGACGTGCTATGGGTTCCCGGCAAGAACCGCTGAATCTGCCGAGGCGGGAGGGGGTCCGATGTTCATCCCGCTTTACGACACCAACAGGCTGCGCCACATCAAGCTGCAATATGTGACGATCAGCCTGATCGCGCTCAACACGCTCATCTACTTCGCCACCGCGCTTGGCGGCGAGCAGTTTTCCAACGCTGCTGTGCTGGGCCTCGGCTTCATCCCGTCGGTCGTCCACGACAGCGTCGAGCTCGCCCCACAGTTTGTCGTGATCCCCGAGAGCCTGAGCTACGTCACCTATTCCTTCCTGCACGCCGATATTTTCCATCTCGGCGGCAACATGCTGTTCCTCTGGGTGTTCGGCGACAATGTCGAAGACGCGCTCGGCCATGTCCGCTTTCTCGTCTTCTACCTGCTTTGCGCCATCGCCGGGGCCTTCTTCCAGGGTCTGATCGCCTGGGATTCGCAGGTTCCGCTGATTGGCGCCTCTGGCGCCATCGCCGGCGTGGTCGCCGCCTATCTGATCCTCTACCCCAGGGTGAAGGTATGGGTGCTGGCCTTCGCCCGCATCCCGCTGCGCATCCCGGCCTTCATACCGCTCATCCTGTGGATCTTGTTCCAGATCGTGATGTTCGCGGCCGGCGGCGAGGATCAGGTTTCCTGGGCCTGCCATGTCGGCGGCATCATCGCCGGGGCCGTGCTGGTGCTCATCTTGCGCAACCGCGCCGTACCACTGCTTGCCGGCGCGGACGAAGAGGCAGTGGTGGTCGCCGGCCAGGTGCCTGTTGCCGCAGAGCCGACGCCAAGCGACCCGCTGCCGGCGCAGCCGGCGCCGCGCTGGGGACGGGGAAGCGCCTCCAGTCCGGACTGAACCGATTTGAGTGCGTCGCGGATGATTTGCGCGCGCCCCAGATATTGACGTGCGGGGTCGCCGCAACTACGGAAGCTTTCCCACACTAGGCGGTCGGAGACTAGAATTCCGCCCGGAATGTCGGCTTTCGACAACTCTGAAGGGGCGTACGCTGCTATAGCGCGCTCAATTTATCTTGGAAGAGGTTGCTATCGTGAAAGAGGTGACAGGCAAATGAAGATCCTTGTGCCCGTGAAGCGGGTTGTGGATGCGAATGTGAAGGTTCGTGTGAAAGCTGACGGTTCGGCGGTGGAACTCGCCAACGTCAAGATGGCGATGAACCCGTTCGACGAGATCGCGGTCGAAGAGGCGATCCGGCTGAAGGAGGCCGGCAAGGCCGAAGAGATCATCGTTGTCTCGATCGGGCCGCAGCAGGCGCAGGAGACCTTGCGCACCGCACTCGCCATGGGCGCCGACCGTGCCATTCTGGTCAAGACCGACGAGCAGACCGAGCCGCTGGGTGTCGCCAAGGTGCTGAAGGGCGTGGTCGAGGCGGAACAGCCGGGTCTCGTCATTCTCGGCAAGCAGGCGATCGACGACGATTCCAACCAGACCGGCCAGATGCTGGCCGCACTTCTCGGCTGGGCGCAAGGCACCTTCGCTTCCAAGATCGTTATCGATGGCGACAAGGCCAAGGTGACGCGCGAGGTCGATGGCGGCCTGCAGACGGTGGAGCTGAAGATGCCGGCGATCGTCACCGCCGACCTTCGCCTCAACCAGCCGCGCTACGCCTCGCTGCCCAACATCATGAAGGCCAAGAAGAAGCCGCTCGACGAGAAATCGCCCGCCGATTATGGCGCCGACGTCAAGCCGCGGCTGAAGGTGATCAAGACCGAGGAGCCGAGCGGCCGCAAGGCGGGCGTCAAGGTCAAGAGCGTCGCCGAGCTGGTCGATAAGCTGAAGAACGAAGCCGGCGTGTTGTAGGAATTCATGTGATGCCGGCCTGCAAACGGCAGGGTTCTCCGCTTCCGGTGCTCACGTACTGAAGTACGCTCCGCTCCGGTTCTCGAACCCAACCGTTTTCGACTCGGCCTGACATGAATTTGAGACGTCCCCACTGAAGTGGATCAAGGAATAGAGAGATGACAATTCTTCTGATTGCCGAACACGACAATGCGACACTTTCCGACCAGACCGCCAAGGCGCTTTCGGCAGCACTGCAGGTCGGCTCGGACGTGCATGTGCTGGTCGCCGGCAAGGGTGCCAAGCCGGCAGCGGACGCCGCCGCCAAGCTCAAGGGCGTGGGCAAGGTGCTGCTCGCCGAAGCCGACGAGCTCACCGAGCGCCTCGCCGAACCGCTGGCGGCGCTCGTCGTCAGCATAGCCGGTGCCTATGACACGATCATCGCGCCGGCGACCTCGTCGGGCAAGAATGTCGCGCCGCGCGTGGCGGCTCTGCTCGATGTCGCGCAGGTGTCCGAGATCATCGAAGTGGTGTCGTCAGACACCTTCAAGCGGCCGATCTATGCCGGCAACGCCATCCAGACGGTGCAGTCGAGCGACGCCAAGAAGGTCATCACCGTGCGCACTGCCTCCTTCCAGGCCACACCCGAGGGCGGTTCCGCCCCGGTGGAGACGGTCCAGGCGGCGGCCAATCCCGGCCTGTCGATCTTCGTCGAGAACAGGCTTTCCGAGACCGATCGTCCGGAGCTGACTTCGGCCAAGATCATCATCTCGGGCGGCCGCGCGCTGGGCTCTTCGGAGAAATTCCAGGAGGTCATCCTGCCGGTCGCCGACAAGCTCGGCGCCGCCGTCGGCGCCTCTCGTGCCGCTGTCGACGCCGGCTACGCGCCGAACGATTGGCAGGTCGGCCAGACCGGCAAGGTGGTGGCCCCCGATCTCTACATCGCCGTCGGCATCTCCGGCGCCATCCAGCACCTCGCCGGCATGAAGGATTCCAAGGTCATCGTCGCCATCAACAAGGACGAGGAAGCGCCGATCTTCCAGGTCGCCGACTACGGTCTCGTCGGCGACCTTTTCGTCATTATGCCGGAACTGCAAAAGGCGCTTTGACGCTATCTGGCAAAGCGTATTAAATAGTGAGGGGTGGGGTAGACGAAGTCACCCCGCCCTTTTAGTTTGCACCGCACAAAAAGCAGGCCGCAAAGGCCTTTTGACGGGATCGGTGTAATGAGCAAGATCGAGACGATCGGCATCATCGGCGCGGGCCAGATGGGTGGCGGCATCGCCCATGTGTCCGCGCTTGCGGGCTACAAAGTGCTGGTCTACGACATCTCACCCGACCGCATCGAAAAGGGCATCGCCACGATCAGCGGCAACATGGCCCGCCAGGTCGGCTCCGGCAAACTTGAGGAAAAGCTGCGCAATGACGCGATGGCGCGCATTTCGGCAGCGCCCACCATGGCCGACCTTGCGGGTGCCGATCTGGTGATCGAAGCGGCGACCGAGGACGAGACGGTCAAGCGCAAGATCTACGCCCAACTCTGTCCGCAGCTCAATCCCGAAGCCATCCTGGCGACGAACACCTCGTCGATCTCGATCACACGTCTCGCCGCGCAGACCGACAGGCCGGAGCGTTTCATCGGCATCCATTTCATGAATCCGGTTCCGCTGATGAAGCTGGTCGAACTGGTGCGCGGCATCGCCACCGAGGACCAGACCTTCGAAGCGGCAAAGGCCTATGTGAACCATCTCGACAAGACGATCACCGTCTCGGAGGATTTTCCGGCCTTCATCGTCAACCGCATCCTGCTGCCGATGATCAACGAGGCGATCTACACGCTCTATGAGGGGGTCGGCTCGGTCGACGCGATCGACACCGCCATGCGGCTCGGCGCCAACCATCCGATGGGACCGCTGCAGCTCGCCGATTTCATCGGCCTCGACACCTGCCTGTCGATCATGCAGGTGCTGCATGACGGCCTGTCGGATTCGAAATACCGCCCCTGCCCGCTGCTGGTGAAATATGTCGAGGCCGGCTGGCTCGGCCGCAAGACCGGGCGCGGCTTCTACGACTATCGCGGCGAGCATCCCGTTCCGACGCGCTGACCGGCGATACGAGCCAACGGACATCGCGCGCGGTCGCGCTGAGTGAAGACCGCGTCGGGCTGATCCTTGCCCGAAGCCCGATGGATTTGGCTCAAACCAGCCCGGCAGAGCGTTTCACGTCGAGCATTTTGCGGCCAACAGGAACCACTTGGCGCACAAACGCAACTAAAACAAAGATAGAGCGGAATGCCGGATCAATCCAAACGCATTCCGCTTTAGAGTCAAAACTCAATCAGCGGGATGCCGCCAATAGCCGAGATGGATGGTTTCTGCCCTCCGCCTCGCCAATCGGAACGAGTAGGCAGCGCCATCTTTGGGCATTCACGATACGAACGCGAAACGCCGCATTCGTCACCCACTCCGCGCGTATCCTACGGCCGGGGCAAGAGGCGCGGTGTTCCGCAACCTCAACGGACGGACTATCGTTTGCGACCGCGAAGCCATCCGCATGCGTTCCGGTGAACTCGCCGCGTGGTGTAAATTTTCAATGTCCCATTGGCGGCCTACTTACTCCGGCAATCCGGCGTTGCGCAGGCCATCGAGCAGAGGTTTGAGCGCATCTCGGTGAGCATAAGGATTCACAGCGATCAGTTCCCGCGATGAGATGCTGGGTCTAAGTTCGCGAGCCTTCGCCAGCGCATTCGCAGCGAGAGCGGCATGGCCGAGATGGTCATGGGCGGCCGCCAGTGTGAGCCAAGCGGGGTGATCCTTTTTTGGCATGTTGTCCAAGGCCGCTACGACTTCGCCATATCTCCTCAGTTCCAACAAAATTTTGGCGCGAATTACCCAGAACCAGTGTGGTGGAAACGGGGTTCTCTTCAGCGCGTCGTCGATTGAAGCCAGAGCCTCCTCCGGCCGGCCGGCGTATCGCAACCAATTCGCTCGGTCCGCGCGAATTTGCGCATCGGCCGGATTGAGAGCGACGGCGCGGTCGAAATGGACGCCGGCCCGTTCGTATTCGCGGAGCCACACCATGACCATGCCGTTGGCGTGGTGGACCGTCGGATCGTTGCTGTCCAACTCCATGGCTCTTTGTGCGGCAAGTGACGCTTCGTGCAGCGTTCGTGGATCGGTGTCGAACCAGTAGCGGCCGAGGAGAGCGATCGCCAGCCAGGCGTGAGCGTGCGCAAAATCGGGATCGATCGCCGTCGCGCGGGAAAAAAGCGGAACGGCCTCCTTCTCCATGTTGGCGTCGGCCAGCTCCCGGCCCTGCAGGAAAAAGTCATAGGCCGTCCAGTTCGACGTTGGCCGCTTGCGCACCTGAAGAGCAGCAGCGGCCACCATTCGCCCCTCGAGCGTCGTCACGATTGCTGCCACGACTTCGTCCTGCACAGCAAAAATGTCGTGGCATTCGCGATCATACCGCTCCGCCCAGACGTGGTTGCCTGTCCTTGCGTCGATCAACTGTGCAGTAATGCGAATCCGCTCGCCCGCCTTCCGCACACTACCTTCGATGACGTAGTTCGCGCCCAGATCGCGGGCGGCCTGCATTGGGTTGATGCCCATCCTGGCAAGATGGAACGAAGCGTGACGCGCCGCGACGGTAAGATTTCTGAACCGCGACAATTCGGTGGTGATGTCCTCCGTGATGCCGTCCGAAAGGTATTGTTGACTGGGATCGCCGCTCAGATTGTCGAATGGCAAAACGGCAATGGAGGGCTTGGCAGCAGACGTCGTTGCGGCCCGCCCGCCCACTTGACCAGTACTCGTTTCCACACGGTAAACCCGCACCGGTCTGACGATATTCTTGAGCTCCACCTCGCCCATGTCCTCGAAGGCAGCGTTGCCTTTGCCTCGCAATTCCTCATGAACCTTGGCCGAGACGCAGACCCCGCCTGGCTCTGCCAAGGCTTCGAGGCGAGCCGCAACGTTCACACCGTCGCCATAGATGTCCGAGCCCTCACCGATCACGTCGCCCAGATTGATGCCGATACGCAGCAATATGCGGCGGTGCTCGGTGACGGATTGGTTGGCCTCCGCCATTTTGGCCTGTAGTTCGACTGCAGCCTCGACCGCGTTCACCGCGCTGGTGAACTCCATCAGCACGCCGTCGCCCATAAGCTTGACGATCCGCCCGCCGCGATCGCGAACGATCGGCTCCAGGATTGCCTTGCGCCGCTCCTTCAGTGCCGCCAGCGTACCCGCCTCATCCGCCTCCATCATTCGGCTGTAGCCGACCACGTCGGCCACAGCGATGGCGGCAAGACGGCGCTTGACGCGTTCATCAGCCATTAAGTGATCGCCTCACTGGTTGGATCGATGGTATTTGCGCCGCACGGAAGAGTCCATCGTGGCCAGCAACGAGAACGGCTACCTGGGGTGGAATGATGGTCTCCTACCCCTTTCGGGACATTGAGCCTTCAACAGTCAATGACTGCTTCGGGTCAGGGCTTGCCGTAGAAGTTCTCCGAGCGAAAGGGCCGCAACGGGGTCGAACGAGGTCGTTCAGAAATGAAATGAGTTTTGACGTTAGAGCATCACGGTCTCCGCTCGCGGGCCGTCGCTACCAGCGCACGAAAATCCGGGCGCCGAGCGCGCCGAGCGCGGCGAGGACGGCAATCGCGATCGTGTACCAGGTGGCGACGAAAAGCGGCGAGTCGTCGAAGCAGTGTGCGGCATAGAAAGTTGCCGCCAGCCCACCGGCGAGCAGGCCCGCCACCGTTCCGGCAAGCACCGGCCGCGTCGGCGCGCCATAGCGCAGCACCGCTATGAAGACGGCAAGCGGACCGATGCCGATCAGCGGAATGGACGTCAGGCAGATAACCATGTTGCTGCCGACCAGCCGTGTGCCCCAGTCGGCCGCAGGCACGGAAAGGAGCTCCAGAACCACCGCAATGATCACCAGCAGCGGTGCGGCAATCATCCAGGCCGCCGCCCTGCCTGTCGATGCACTGGGTGTGGACAGGGCCCGGATCAAGGCGAAGGCGCTGACGGCCAGAGCAGTCGTGAAGACGAACTTGGAGAGGAAGCGCATCGTATGCATGGCGGTCGCGATGTCGGCGCGTGGGCCGATCGCCAGCCAGAAAACCACCGCCGCGATCACGGTAGCCGCACCGGCGGCCACCCACCAGGCCGAGCCAAGCGGCATCGCCGTGCCGCGGGCATCGGCGTCAAGCGCCTTGATGAGATCGTCAGTCCTCATGTCATTCCCGCCCGAATTGTTTGGCCCCGGACCGTTTGGCGATGGCGGCAAGTCCGCGATGTAGCGACACGCGCACCGCCGTCTCGCTGATGCCGAACTTCGCTGCCGTCTCGCCGATGGAACGGCCTTCGACCGATACAGATGAGACCACGGAACGCTGCGCCGGCGGCAGGCCGTCCAGCGCCCGGTTGATGTCGCGCTCGCTGACTGTCTCGGCCTCCGGTTCGGCGAAGGTCTCGGCGATCTCGTCGATCTCGATCTCGACACGCCGCCCGCGCCGCCGAAAGGCGTCGATCAGCTTGAAGCGCGCAATAGCGTAGACCCAGGGCAGCACAGCCAGATCCTGACGCCACGTATGCCGTTTCACATGAATGGCCAGCAAGGTTTCCTGCACGACATCCTCGGGATCGACCCCGCCGTGGACGATCTTGCGCCTGACAAAGCCGCGAACGAGAGCAGCCGTCCGGTGCAGAAAGTCGGCGTAAGCCCTTTCATCTCCCGCGATCGCGGCCCGCATCAGCCGGGAAAGCTCGGCCTCGTCCTTGCCGGTCACAAGAGTTCACTCCCGATATTCGCGCCTCGGCGCTGGTTTGTTACGTGGCCGGCGAAATAATGTCCAAGCCAAACTATGGGAATGTCACGAAGATTTGCAGACGGCTCAGTGCCTAGAGCCGAGCACCGCGTCCCGGACAAACCTCAAACCTTTTCGGACGACCAACTTCCTGCGCCTTTTCCGGTACTCGCGCCGCAGCACCGCAAGAACTTCGAAATGCGTTCTATCGAGTTCCGCAGTCGATGACGGGTCGCGCGCATGCGGCAGCGCCAAAAGAGCATCGGCATGCATGTTGGCGTAGGGCATTGAATCATATTTGTCGAAAGGTGTTGGCGGATAACTCAGGACGGTCGGGTTGGTGTTGATCTCGAAGACCTGAATGCGGCCACCGACGATCGTGTAGTCGATCCGACCATATGTAATCGAGGCCTTTTCGAAAATCGCCATCAGATCCGGCGCATGGGGATTGTCCCTTACATAGTCCAGGTGCTGTTTTCTTGTAGCTTGCAGAATGCCCCTTCCAGGGTCCTTGATGAACCATTCTTCGTTGGCAAAACAATGCTGTGCGTAGGTCCGATCGCCGACGCGATAGGCCGCGTATTTTCGGTACAGGCCATCGGGGCCGGCCTTCGATCCGAATTCGACCACCATTGGTCGGACGAACTTCATGTCAGGCAGGGCGGCGAGAGCATTGTCCAGCTCGCGACGCGCTTGCAATAGCCGTGGCGCCTTGTAAGCGGCGCCTGTCTCGTCGCGTAGAAAAACGGGATAGCGTATATCGTCGGGCAGAGCATCTGGCCGGTGGACCTGGAAATTGTTGATGCCGTCCGCAAACAGTTTGCGCAGCAAATCGAAACGCTGAAAACTCTCTCGCGGATGATTGAGCTGAACGACGTGAGGTTGTTCCAGCTCCAATTTGCGGGCGAGCTCCGAGGCCGCATCGATTTCAACCCCACTCAGTCGGTCCATGTCGGACCAGATTACCGTTCCCGCAGAAAGCGACCCTAGAAGAGTTGCCTGTTCATAGGGGACCAAGCGAAAAAAGTTCTGCAAATCTTTTCGATAATAGAGAAGAAAGCTCGCCTGGGTGTAGGTATGCAGGCGATGGCAAACATAAAAAATCATCGGAAAATCAGCCGTTGCGGGGTCGCGCATGCACGACTAGCAAATAGAGATCATGCATTCTACACGGCATTGGCGGGCTGCCCTTCATGACAACCAAAAACATCAGATTTCACTCCCTCGACAAAGAAGACGTGCCGCGGATGGCCGAGATGGAGAATGCCGCATGGGGACCGCTTGGTGCCGGAGCGGACACTATCCGTCGTCGACTTTCCCTAGGGCATACGATGATCGCGGCCTCCATTGATAGTCTTGTCGCAGGCGCAATCTGCTTCGTAGAGACCAATCAGGATCCGCACGACACCGCAAAGTTTCCAAAGACCTTCTCCGCCTATTCTTCGATGGCCCGAAGTGAGCCTGCGCTTTCGCTCTATGTCTATAATCTCGGTGTGCGTCCGGAGTTCAGAGGAACCGATATCGCGCGTCGTCTGCTTTCCGAATTGATCGAGCACGGACGCCGGGTCGGTGCACGCTGGTTGGTGGGAGACGGACGCTGTCCGTCCTACGCAGGCGCGCAGCACGACACTCCCGACAAGGTGCTTCCGGATCAGAGGTTTCGCGCGACCATCGACGACTGGCACCGTACCGGCGTGACGCCTCCGGTGAAATCCATAATCCGGGATCCGCTGCTGCGATTCTACCGACGGGTACTGAACTGCGAATTTCTGCATCTGGCGCCTGGATTTCTGCCGGAGGATGCAAGCTCCGGGGGCTATCGTGTTATCTTTGCGGTGGATGTCACCCAATGATATCAGCCAAGCTTTTCAACCCTTTCGCTCTCGGCAACGATCGGTTTCCAGAATTCGCGCGGCGCCGGGCGACCGGGGGAGCAGCTTGGGGCGAAGCACCTTACCCCGAAGTGGGCCAAGCGTATTACGTGTTCAGCCATGCCCTGGTTTCGAAGGCGCTGAAACACCCGTCGCTTTTGCAAGCGCCGCCCGGCGCTTACCAGGCGACCCGGCAAAAGATCACCGCTAATTACGCGCTCGATCTGCTGACGAAATCCATGATGTTGTCGGATCCTCCGCAACATCTACAACTTCGCCGCCCGCTCGCGGGATCGCTGACGCCATCCCTGAGTGCGCGTCTCTTCGACAGCCTGTTGTCCACAGCATTACATTTGACGCAAAAGGCCACGGAAAAACCAGACTTCGACGCAGTGCGCGATCTGGCCGTCCCTTTGTCGTTCTCAACTTTGGAGAACATCCTCGGCATTGATATCGATAACCCGTGGTCGATGGGAGAGGATGCACAATGCATGGCCAAAGCACTGGAGATGAGACCTGAAGGCGTGGACCCCGACGCCAATGATGCCTGCCGCCGGCTGGAACTCTGGGTGTCGTCCGCGATCGACAAGGGTGCGATACGGCCAAACGGCATGGCCGCGCAGATGCTAGCAGAGGTCGAAGCCGGCCGCTGGCACCGCGACGACGCCGTTGCCAACATCGTGTTTCTCCTTTTTGCCGGACAGGCGACGGTTGTCGACACGTTCGGCAACGCGCTTGTTGCGCTTGAATGCTTCCCCGACCAGCGGAAACTTCTTGAAGACGGACGCGTAAGCTGGCTGTCCGCAGCGGAAGAACTGCTTCGCTATTGCGCTCCGGTTCACTATGCCGGAGCACGGATCGCTGCGAACGACTTCGATTTTGACGGTGTCGCCATCCGTGCCGGACAGGCTGTCGTCCCAGTGCTTGCCAGCGCCAATCGCGATGCGGCGGTTTTTCCGGCAGGCGACCAGCTGGACCTGAACGCCGCCGTCTCCGCTACCCTCACCTTCGGCACTGGCTTGCATGTCTGTCTCGGGCAGCATGTCGCCCGGCTGGAGCTAGCCGCCCTGCTGGAGGCACTGTTCACAAAGGCTGGAGGCTGGCGCCTGGACCTTCCCAGGGTTGTCAGACGACCCTCGGTGCTGCTTTACGGCCTGCAAACCGCTCCCCTGGTTTTGCCTTTCGCGTAGAAAACGCCACGGAACACGACCAGCTCCCGGCGACGCTTTGCTGCGGCCAGAGGAGACACACGTGCCTGCTCACACAAAATTGTCCGTCCGGCGCGGCTTTCGCGTTTCGATACTTGATTAACGCAGTGGCCAATGTTGACTACACCGGTCAGGAATTGATAGGTGCAGCCTTGCTAAATCAAGACCATCGAGATCGAGAGGGATGACGTCCATGAAATATGCTCTTTCCGCCCTTGCCGGTGCCACAGCACTTGCAATCAGCCTGATCACCGGCCCGGCGATGGCCCAGGACGGCGGCATCGTCGTCTACAATGCCCAGCATGAGAGCCTGACTAATGCCTGGGTGGAAGGTTTCACCAAGGAAACCGGCATCAAGGTCACCGTTCGCCACGGCGGCGACAGCGATTTCTCCAACCAGATCGTCGCCGAAGGCGCCGCCTCGCCGGCGGACGTGTTCCTGACCGAGAATTCGCCGGCTATGGCCTTGGTCGAGGCATCAGGCCTGTTCGCGCCGGTCGATGCCGACACGCTGGCGCAGATTCCGCAGGAGTATCAGCCGGCCAGCGGCAACTGGGTGGGCGTCGCCGCGCGCAGCACCGTCTTTGTTTACGACAAGACCAAGCTGAGCGCCGAGCAGTTGCCCAAGTCGCTGCTTGATCTCGCCGATCCAAGCTGGAAGGGACGCTGGGCCGCTTCGCCCTCCGGTGCCGATTTCCAGGCGATCGTCAGCGCGCTTTTGCAGCTCAAGGGTGAGGCCGCAACGGCCGACTGGCTGAAGGCGATGAAGGAAAACTTCACCGCCTACAAGGGCAACAGCACGGTGATGAAGGCGGTCAATGCCGGCGAGGTCGAAGGCGGCGTGATCTATCACTATTACTACTACGGCGACCAGGCCAAGACCGGTGAAAACAGCAAGAACATCGGGCTCCACTATTTCAAGAACCAGGATCCGGGCGCGTTCGTCTCGGTTTCCGGCGGTGGCGTGCTGGCCTCCAGCAAGCACCCGAAGGAAGCCCAGGCATTCCTGAAATGGGTGACCGGCAAGGGTGGTCAGGAGGTGCTGAAGACCGGCAATTCCTTCGAATACGCGGTCGGCAAGGGTGCGGAGTCCAATCCGGCGCTGGTGCCGCTAGCCGATCTGCAGGCGCCGAAGGTCGACGCGACGACACTGAACTCCAAGAAGGTGACCGATCTGATGACGGCAGCCGGCTTGCTTTAGTCGGCGTTCGTCCTAAAAGGGCAACCGACTGCGCTCCTGCGGGACTTCGCTTTCCGCAGGAGCGCTCTGTTTTTCGAGATGGCATTCGTCCATGACGACAGACTGCGTTTTTGGCCGCGTTTGCGACCCTTCGATCGTTTCCGCCACCGGGCGGCAGCGGCGCGGCGTCTGAGCTGATGCAGTCTGCGGCCGATCTTGCACGTTCAGGCTCGCCGACCGGCATGGTGGCTGGGCAATGGACGCGCCGGCGGCCCGTATCCTGGATTTCGCTCGCCGCCATCCTGGTCTCACTTTTCTCCCTGCTGCCGCTCGCCTTTATCATCTGGATTGCCGTGCAGACCGGCTGGGAAACCGTATCGGCATTGGTCTTCCGGCCACGCGTCGGCGAGCTCCTGGTCAACACCCTTCTTTTGGTGGTGCTGGCCGTGCCGATCTGCATCGTGCTCTCGGTGGCGCTGGCCTGGCTGACCGAACGCAGCGATCTCCCCGGGGCCCGCCTGTGGGCCTGGCTGTCGGTGGCGCCGCTCGCCATCCCCGCCTTCGTCCACTCCTATGCCTGGATCACCCTGGTCCCGGGACTGCACGGCCTGTGGGCCGGCGTCCTGGTTTCCGTCGTCGCCTATTTCCCGTTCCTCTATCTGCCGGTGGCGGCAGCTTTGCGCCGGCTCGATCCTGCCCTCGAAGATGCTGCGGCAGCCGTCGGCCTCGGGCCGTGGCGCGTGTTCCGGCGGGTGGTCTTGCCGCAGCTCAGGCTCGCCATCTGCGGCGGCTCGCTGCTGGTCGGCCTGCATCTCCTGGCCGAATACGGCCTCTACGTGTTCATCCGCTTCGACACCTTCACCACGGCAATCGTCGACCAGTTCCAGTCGACCTTCAATGGACCGGCCGCCAACATGCTGGCGGCGGTGCTGGTGACATGCTGTTTCGTGCTGCTCGGGATCGAAGTGCTCGTGCGCGGCGAGGAGCGCTATGCCCGCGTCGGCTCGGGCGCAGCGCGTCCCCTGCAACGCACAAGGCTCGGCCGCGCCACGATCCCGTGCCTGCTGCTGCCGGTCGTCACCGCACTGCTGGCGCTGGGCGTACCGTTCGTCACCATCGGCCGCTGGCTTGTGGCCGGCGGTGCCGATGTCTGGCGCCTCGACGAGATCGGCCTGGCGCTCGGCCAGACCCTGTTCCTGGCGCTCGCCGGCGCCCTGCTCGCTACCGTCGCCGCCATGCCGATGGCCTGGATCTCGATCCGCGCGCCCGGACCGCTGCAGCGTCTTCTGGAAGGCTGCAACTACATCGTTGGATCGCTGCCCGGCGTCGTCGTGGCGCTGGCGCTGGTCACCATCACGGTGCGCATCGCTTTGCCGCTCTACCAGACCCTGTTCACGATCCTCGTTGCCTATGCGCTGATGTTCCTGCCGCGCGCCCTGATCAGCCTGCGGGCATCGATCGCGCAGGCGCCGGTCGAGCTCGAACGCGCCGCCGCAAGTCTCGGCCGATCACCGCTCAAGGCGCTATGGTCGACGACGATCCGCCTGTCGGCGCCGGGTGCCGCGGCGGGCATGGCGCTGGTGGCGCTCGGCATCATGAACGAATTGACCGCCACGCAGATGCTGGCGCCCAACGGCACCCGCACGCTGGCGATGGCGTTCTGGGCCCACAGCGGCGAGATCGACTATGCATCCGCCGCACCCTACGCTCTCATCATGGTGGCGATGTCGCTGCCCCTGACCTGGCTGCTCTATGTCCAGTCGAAGCGGATGGCCGGACGATGAGCTTCCTCGAACTCACCAATGTGCACAAGCACTACGGCCCGGTGGCCGCACTGGCCGGCGTCGATCTCAGCGTGGCCAGTGGCAGCCGCACGGCGATCGTCGGGCCGTCCGGCTGCGGCAAGACGACCTTGCTGCGGTTGATCGCCGGCTTCGAGCCGCCGGACCAGGGCCGCATCGTGCTCGACGGCGAGGTACTGGCCAATGGCGGCGCCGCCGTGCCCGCATATCGGCGGAGCATTGGCGTGGTGGCGCAGGACGGCGCCCTGTTCCCGCATCTGACCATCGCCGCCAATATCGGTTTCGGCATGGGACGCCACGAGGACAAGCGCACCGAGCGCATCGTCGAGCTCGCCTATATCGTCGGGCTCGACAAGGCGATCCTGAAGCGTCGGCCGCACGAGCTCTCCGGCGGCCAGCAGCAGCGTGTGGCGCTAGCCCGCGCCATGGCCATGAAGCCTCGGCTGATGCTGCTCGACGAGCCGTTCTCGGCGCTCGACACGGGTCTGCGCGCCTCGATGCGCAAGGCTGTGGCCGAGCTTCTGGAGGCCGCCGGCATCACCACGATCCTGGTCACGCACGACCAGGCCGAGGCGCTGTCCTTTGCCAGCCAGGTCGCGGTGATGCGCGACGGCAAGTTCTCGCAAATCGGCACGCCGCGCGAGCTCTATCTCAAGCCGAAAGACAGGATGGTTGCCGAATTCCTCGGCGATGCCATCATCCTGCCGGCCAAGATATCAGATGGCTTCGCCAGCTCGCCGCTCGGCCGCATCGCCGTCGACAGCACCGAGCGGCGCGATATCGTCCGCATCATGCTGCGGCCGGAACAGGTGCTGCTGAAACGGACGTCGCGTGAAGGCATGTCGGGCACGCCGGATATGCTGTTCGGCGAGGTGACCGAGTCCGAATTCGCCGGCTCGATGTGCACCATCGCGGTGCGGCTCTTGAACAGCCCCGATCCGCCGGACGCCGCCGCAATCGGCAACACGCCGTTGATCCTGCGCAAGCCCGGCATGGACACGCCTGCCGTTGGCGAGATCGTCCTGCTGACTGTTTCCGGCAAGGCGCATGTGTTCGCCTGAATGGGCGCCCGGCCCGCGCCCTAGCGCTATCCGGCAGCAAACTTCGACGGTTCTGGCCGAAACAGCGGCGGCATCGTCCCCTCCCTTTGCTTGCCGGCCACCCGGAGCGGGCGGCAACGAGCTTGCTGGTGATTGCAAATCAGTGTGCGGGGACCGGCACGGAAGCCTTGAACGTATCGAGACGGCTCCCCGTTTGCGACGAGAAGAAATGCATCTCATCAGGCGAAAACATGAGCCCGACCGCCGTTCCGGGTGCCGGATGGACGGCTTCCGATGTCACCGCGCAAAAGGATGCCCCGTCGAGATCCACATAAACCACCCGGCCAGCACCCAATTCCTCGACGAGGTCGACCGTGGCCTTGAGCGCGCCCGGCGTGCCGGGCGCAACTAGACGCACGGCTTCCGGCCGGATGCCGGCAGCGACCAGCGTCCCCACCGGCAGGCCCACCCGCGGAATGGCCAGACGCCGGCTGCCGCCGAGCAACGACAGGCCATCGAGCTCGACGGCGCCTTCCAGGATATTCATCGCCGGCGCGCCGATGAAGGTCGCCACGAAACGGCTTGCCGGGCGCTTGTAGATTTCGCCAGGCGTGCCGACCTGCTCGACACGGCCGCCATTCATCACCACCAAATCCGTTGCGATTGCCGTGCGCCCAGGGGCGCCTAGTCCGACTTGGCGAGTGCCATCTCGACCAGCCGCCTCGCATCCGGCCCTGACCATTCGGCCGGGCCGTTCATATGGGCGATCAGGCAGCCTTCGCCGTCAATCAGCATGGTCACCGGCAGGCCGAGAGCCAGGCCGCGCGTCTTGAGATCGTTGAACAGCGCCATTGTCGAATCGCGGTAGTAGCCGAGCGCCTCGACGCCGGTTTCCTCGAGGAACTTTTTCGGCTTGGCGTCGTCGCCGGCATCGACGTTGACCGCGATGACTTCGAAGGCGTCGCTGCCCATTTCTTGCTGCAGCGCGTCGAGCGCCGGCATTTCGGCTCGGCAGGGCGCGCACCATGTCGCCCATAGATTGAGCAGCACCGTCTTGCCGGCATGGTCGGCGAGCGTCATCGGCTTGCCGCCGGGGTCGTTGAAGGCGAGGTTTTTCAGCGATTGCGGCGGATCGGCCGGCAAAAGTGCGGCAACCTGGCCGGTAGCAGCCGCCGCGACCGTCTTGGCACGATCGGCCTTGGCAGTGCAGGCGACATCGTCCTTGCTGTCGCCAACGGCAACTTGAGCGGGCGCGTTGTTGCCAGAACCGCTCTCGCTGACATATACCGCGACCGCGCCGGCCAGCACGCCCGCCACCAAAGCGGCGAGGATGAGGCGCGGGGCCGGGAAAAATTTATTGCCGTCTGCCATTTTCTAAAAACTGCTCCGGAGCACGGGTTATAGCGATGAGCGACAAGAAGGCCAGCAACCAGATGTGGGGCGGACGTTTTGCCTCGGGTCCGGCCGCGATCATGGAAGCGATCAATGCGTCGATCTCGTTCGACCGCAAACTCTACGCGCAGGACATCAGAGGCTCGATCGCCCATAGCGAGATGCTGGCGCAAACGGGCATTATTTCGGCGGCCGATCAAGAAAAAATCGCCCACGGGCTGAACACGATCCTGGCAGAGATCGAGGCGGGAAAGTTCGAGTTCTCGACCAGGCTGGAAGACATCCACATGAATGTCGAGGCTCGCCTTGCCGAGCTGATCGGCGCGGCTGCCGGCCGCCTGCACACCGCTCGCTCTCGCAACGACCAGGTGGCGGTCGATCTCAGGCTATGGGTCAAGGACGAGTGCTTTCGCGTCGCCGAGGCGCTGAAGGGCCTGATCACGGCGTTCCTGGAACGGGCCGAGGAGCATGCGGCAACGGTGATGCCGGGTTTTACCCATATGCAGGCGGCGCAGCCGGTGACCTTCGGCCACCATTGCATGGCCTATGTCGAGATGTTTTCGCGCGACCTGTCGCGTGTTCGTGACGCCATCGAGCGGATGGACGAAAGCCCGCTCGGTGCTGCCGCCCTTGCCGGCACCAGCTTTCCGATCGACCGGCACCAAACGGCCAAGGCGCTCGGCTTCCGCGAGCCGATGCGCAATTCCCTGGACAGCGTTTCGGACCGCGATTTCGCGCTGGAATTCTTAGGGCTGGCGGCAATCTGCGCGACGCATCTGTCGCGGCTGGCCGAAGAGATCATCATCTGGTCGACGCCGCAATTCGGCTTCGTCAGGCTGTCGGACTCATTCTCCACCGGCTCCTCGATCATGCCGCAGAAGAAGAACCCCGACGCCGCCGAGTTGGTGCGCGGCAAGACCGGCCGCGTCACCGGCCATCTGGTCGGCCTGCTGACTGTCATGAAGGGCATGCCGCTGACCTACGGCAAGGACATGCAGGAGGACAAGGAATCCGTGTTCGACGCCGCCGAGACGCTCGACCTGATGCTGGCGGCAATGACCGGCATGGTGCGCGACATGACGGTGAACGCTGCCACCATGAAAAAGGCGGCGGGTGCCGGCTATTCGACCGCGACCGACCTTGCCGACTGGCTGGTGCGCACGCTCGGCCTGCCGTTCCGCGAGGCGCACCATGTCACCGGCCGCGCGGTGGCGCTGGCCGAAGAGAAGAAGATCGGGCTCGACAGGCTGCCGCTGGAAGACTTGCAGTCCATTCACCCAGGCATCACCGCGGACGTGTTTTCGGTGCTTGCCGTGCAGAATTCGGTGAAGAGCCGCACGAGCTTCGGCGGCACCGCGCCGTCGGAAGTGAGGAAGCAGATTCGGTACTGGAAAAAGCGCATCGCCAAGGCGTGATGCCGGGGTGCAATGCCAGCAAAACTCAGCTAAAAGCGGCGGGCAAAAGTTTCGGACGGATGGCACGGATGACCGCAAGCAGGATTTTGGTGACGCTGACGCTGCTGGCGGCGATGGCAGCTGCTACGGCCTGCGGCCGGAAGTCCGGGCTCGACACGCCCTATGAGGCGGCCGTGCAGGCTCGCAAGGACGCCGAAAAGGCCAAGCAGCCCGTGCCGCCCGAGCCGGAAAAACCGGTCGAGGACAAGAAGTTCATCCTCGACCCGCTGCTCTAGCGTGATCCCGAAAAGTTGCAGACTTTTCGGACAAGATCACGCGAAAAAACAAGATCTAGAGACGATGAGATCGGCCGATCTCATCGTGCTCCAACTTCCGGAACCACTCTTGTGAACCATTTCGACTACCGCGACGGCGTGCTGCATGCCGAGGACGTGGCGATACCAGATATCGCTGCAAGCGTCGGCACGCCGTTCTATTGCTATTCGACGGCGACGCTGACTAGGCATTTCCGCGTGTTTGCGCAGGCCTTTGCCGGGCTCGACGCGCTGGTCTGCTATGCCATGAAGGCGAATTCCAACCAAGCGGTGCTAAAGATCCTGGCAAAACTCGGCGCCGGCGCCGACGTGGTCTCGGAAGGCGAACTGCGCCGCGCGCTAGCCGCCGGCATTCCGGCCAACAAGATCCTGTTTTCGGGCGTCGGCAAGACCGCGCGCGAAATGGATTTTGCGCTCTCGGCCGGCATTCTGTGTTTCAATGTCGAATCCGAGCCGGAGCTTGAATTGCTGTCGGCCCGCGCCACGGCACTGGGCAAGGTGGCGTCGGTCTCGCTGCGCATCAACCCGGATGTGGATGCCAAGACCCACAAGAAGATCTCCACCGGCAAGGCCGAGAACAAGTTTGGCATCCCCTGGCAGAAGGCGCGCCAGGTCTATGCCCGCGCAGCCGAACTGCCTGGCATCAAGGTCACCGGCATCGACACCCATATCGGCAGCCAGATCACCGAATTGCAGCCCTTCGACGACGCCTTCGCGCTGCTGGTGGAGCTGGTCGGCGTGCTGCGCGCTGACGGGCACGCCATCGAGCATATCGATCTCGGCGGCGGCCTCGGCATTCCCTACCGCGTCGATAACAGCCCGCCTCCCTTGCCAGACGCTTACGCCCAGATCGTCAAGAAGCACGTCACGAAGCTGGGATTGAAGGTGATGTTCGAGCCGGGCCGGCTGATATCAGGCAATGCCGGCATCCTTGTCTCGCAAGTGATCTTCGTGAAGGAGGGCGACGCCAAGAATTTCCTGGTTGTCGACGCCGCGATGAACGATCTGATCCGGCCGACGCTTTACGACGCCTTCCATGACATCAAGCCGGTGGTGCAGCAGCCGCCTGCGGCACCGCGCATGACGGTCGACGTCGTCGGCCCGGTCTGCGAGACCGGCGATTATCTCGGCCTCGACCGCGACCTGCCCCGGTTGAAGGCCGGCGACCTGATCGCCATCGCCACCGCCGGCGCCTATGGCGCGGTGCAGGCCGGCACCTACAACACCAGGCCGCTGGTGCCCGAAGTCCTGGTCGACGGCGACCGTTTCCATGTCGTGCGCCCGCGCCAGACCTATGACGAGCTGATCGGGCTGGATTCGCTGCCAGATTGGCTGGAATAGAGGCTGTAGCGACGCTACAGCCGGTGCTGAACCAACGCCCTGGTCTCGGCGATCCTGCCCTCGTCGCGGCGATAGAATGTCCACTGCTTGATGCGTTTGCTGCTGAGAAGGCCGGCCTGGGTGAGCACCCGCATATGCTCGCTGAGCGTCGCCTGGGTGATCCCCAGCTTTTCGGCGATCAGCAGCGCGCAGACGCCGTCCTCGACCAGATCGCCATCCGCTTGGCGTGGAAAATGCGCGCGCGGGTCCTTCAGCCAATCGAGGATTTGCAGCCTGCGCTCGTTGGCGATCGCCTTGAAGACATCGACCTCTTGCATTTAGCCATTTTGCTAAGTTACTAAGTGATGTCAACCCTTGGGAGCAGGCCATGCTAAACGCCAATATGATCACGCGCGAACGCATCGCCGCAATGGAACCGCGCATCCGGCCATTCGTGCGCCATACGCCGGTGCTGCGCGTCGACATGGCCGATTTCGGCCGTCCACCTCTTAGCCTCGACCTGAAGCTCGAATGCCTGCAGCATTCCGGCTCGTTCAAGGCTCGCGGCGCGTTCACCAATCTTCTCGAGCGGCCGATTCCCAAGGCTGGCGTCGTCGCCGCATCGGGCGGCAATCATGGTGCCGCGGTCGCCTATGCCGCCATGCGGCTCGGCCACAAGGCGACCATCTTCGTTCCCGAAGTGAGCCCTTCAGCCAAGCTGGAACGCATCCGCGACTACGGCGCCGAGCTGGTCGTCGGCGGCGCGCGCTATGCCGAGGCGCTGGCCGCCAGTGAAGACTTTGCCGAAAGGTCCGGCGCGCTGCAGATCCACGCCTTCAACCAGGAGGAAACGCTGGTCGGTCAAGGCACGCTTGGCCTCGAGATCGAGGCCGACCTGCCCGAGCTCGACACGCTGCTGGTCGCCGTCGGTGGTGGCGGCCTGATCGGCGGCATTGCCGCCTGGTTTGCCGGCCGCATCAGGATCATCGCCGTCGAGCCCGAAGGTGCGCCGACGCTTTATCGCGCCTTCGAGGCCGGCCGGCCCGTCGACGCGCCGGCGGAAGGCATCGCTGCCGACTCGCTGGCGCCCAAGCGCGTCGGCGAAATGATGTTTCCAATCGCCGAGGCTTTCGTCGAGCGTTCCATACTGGTCAGCGACGACGAGATCATCGCCGCGCAGGCGGCGCTTTGGGACCGGGTGCGAATCATCTCCGAGCCGGGCGGCGCTGCGGCTTTCGCGGCGGTCCTGTCCGGCCGCTACGCGCCGGCTGCAGGCGAGTGTGTCGCCGTGCTGGTCTGCGGTGCAAACGCCAATCCGGCTAAATTCTGACGATAACAGGGGCAGTCCTGTTCACGTTTTAGGGAACTGCCTCGCCTTCGCCGTGTTTCTTGGTATGTTTGGAGCGACGAGCATCTAAGACTTTGAGTCCTTCGCATCCGATTTTCGGGCCGGTGCGATAGATTTGTGAGGTTCGGGTTATCCCGCCCGAATCAGGAAGGGCCGATGACGCAACGACCCACCTCCACCAGTGATCGCAGCCTGGCCGGGCGCCTTGCTCTGAGCCGGCTGGCGACGCGGATCTCGATGACGGTCGAGCGTGGCTGGCCGTTGCTGCTTCCGCTGGTCATCGTCGCCAGCCTGTTCCTCAGCATCTCGTGGCTCGGCCTCTTCCATCTGCTGCCCGATATGGCGCGCATCGGTCTCGTGGCGGCGTTCGGCATCGCAGCCCTTGCCGCACTCTATCCCCTGCGTTTCTTCCGGGTGCCGACCAGCGCCGAGATCGATCGGCGCATCGAGGCGGCCAACCAGTTGCTGCACAGCCCGGTGCTGGTGCAGACCGACCGGCCGAGCGGCAGGGAAAGCATTTTTTCGCAAGCGCTGTGGCGCGAGCACCAGAAACGCATGGCCGAAAAACTCGGCGACCTCGGTGGCGACCTGCCACGCACCCGGGTCCCGGAGCGCGACCCGTGGGGGCTGCGCGCCGTGGCGGCGCTTTTGTTGGTCACCGCCTTTGCTTTCTCCTTCGGACCGTCGGGCGGTCGCATAGCAGACGGGTTCAGTGCCCACGCGGCGCGCGACACTGTCCCGCCGCGCATCGACGCCTGGGTGACGCCGCCGGCCTACACCGGCAGGCCGCCGGTCTTCCTCACCTCCCCAGCCCTCGCCAACCCAGCCCTCGCCAATAATGGCAATCAGGCTGCGTCCACCTTCACCGTTCCGGAAGGCAGCGACGTGTCGCTGCGCGTCACCGGCGGGTCGGGCGAGGAAACGCTGAGCTACGCCGACGCCGACGGCAATGCCCGCACCATCGAGCCGACCGGGCAGCAGGCCGACAAGGCCAAGCCGGCGGCGGCAACGCCCTCCACGGTGCGCCAGTTCACAGGAAAGCTGACGGCCAACGGCACGCTGACGCTGAGCTCGGGCAATGACGAACTCGGCAACTGGGCCTTCGCGGTGATCCCGGACAAGCCGCCGCAGATCCGCTTCGTCGGCGAGCCCAAACGCGCCGTCAATGGCTCCTTCGAGCTCAACTACCAGATCGACGACGACTATGGCGCGGCCTCCGCCAAGGCGGATTTCGTATTGGCCGACCCGCCGGCGCCGAATGCGCATCCGCTCTATGGCCCGCCCGAAATGCCGCTGTCGCTGCCGCGCCGCGGCGCCAAGGGGAATGCCGCCAAGACCACGAAGGACCTGACCGAGCATGTCTGGGCCGGCGGCAACATCAACCTCACGCTTGTCGCCACCGACGATGCCGGACATACGGCAACCAGCGAAACCAAGACGCTGGTGATGCCGGAGCGGCCTTTCTCCAATCCGCTTGCGAGGGCCGTGATCGAGCAGCGCCGCGTGCTGGCGCTCGACGCCAACGCCAAGAGCCGCGTGCTCGACCTGATGGACGCGATCACGCTCAGGCCCGAAGACACGTTCGACAACATGGCACACTACCTCGCCATCATGAGCGCCCGCACGCGGTTGAAGATGGCCGACAGCGACGATCAGTTGCGCGACGAGGTCGCCTATCTCTGGGAGATCGCGCTCGGCATCGAGGAAGGCAATCTTTCGGAGGCCGAGAGGCGGCTGCGCCAGGCGCAGCAGGCGCTGCAGGACGCCATCAAGAACGGCGCCAGCGACGAGGAAATCGACAAGGCGATGAAGGAACTGCGCGAGGCGATGAACCAGTTCCTGCAGGAATTCGCCCAGCGTGCGCAGCAGAATCCGAACGCGCCGCAGATGCAGCAGAACGGCCAGGAACTGCGCCAGAGCGACATCGAACGCATGATGGACCAGATCGAGAATCTGGCGAAGTCCGGCGACCGCGACAGCGCGCAGCAATTGCTTTCGCAACTGCAGGACATGATGAACAATCTGCAGGCCGGACGTCAGCAGCAAGGCGGCCAGCAGAACAGCGAGATGCGCCAGCAGATGGACAAGCTCGGCGAGATCATGCGGCGCCAGCAGGAGATGATGAACGAGACCTTCCGCATGGACCAGATGCAGCGCGGCCAGCAACAGCGCGGGCAGAACCGCGACGAACAGCTCGGCGAGAACGGCGAGCAGGGCCAAATGGGCGAACAGGGCGAGCCCGGCCCAGGTGAAGACCGCGATCCGCTCGGCCGGCCGAAGCCGATGACGCCGGAGGAATTCGCCGACGCGCTGAAGCAGTTGCAGGAAGGTCAGGGCAAGCTGCAGGGCGACCTCGACCAGCTGAGGAAAGGTCTTGAGGGTATGGGGCTCGAGCCCAATGAAGGATTTGGCGACGCCGGCAAATCCATGGGCAGTGCCGAACAGGCGCTTGGCGACAGCGATGGCGACCAGGCCGTCGGCCACCAGGGCCGCGCGCTGGAAGCGCTGCGCAAGGGCGCCAAGGACATGATGAAGCAACTGCAGGCCATGCAGGGCGACGAGGGCGAAGGCGAGCGGGGCGGCCGCCAGCAGAACGCCGACCGCGATCCGCTCGGCCGGCCACGCTCCACCGAGGGGCCTGATGATGGAAGTTCGGTGAGAGTGCCGGACGAGATCGACGTGCAGCGCGCGCGCCAGATCCTCGAAGCGATCCGCAAGCGGCTCGGCAACGCGCTCAGCCCCGACATCGAGCGCAGCTACCTGGAGCGGCTGCTGGAGCTGAAGTAAAGCCGCCCTCTATATCAGGAAGATCGCCGTGCGCGGATCGAGGTGGCCGCCATCGCCGGGCTGCAGCCTTTTGGGCGATATGCTCTACCGGTTGGTGAACGCCTCGCGGATCGCCTCTTGCATGCCGTCGATGGCCTCGCCGGAGGCGTTCGGATTGCGCCGCAGCACCACGTTCGAGGAATCGATGTCGCCGAACCCGTCGGCGGCCGTAAGTTCGCGGCAGCCGGCAGGGATGTTGCTGCGCGAGATCGGCGCAATCGCCAGCCCGGAGGTGACGGCGAGCCGCAGGCCGCCATTGGTATCGCTGGTATAGGCGACGCGATAGGCGAGACCGCGCTGCTCCAGCGACTTTATCGCGAAATCCTTGCACCAGCCGGCGCGGTTGTAGAGCGCGATCGGCACCGGCCGCTCCTCATGCATATGATGCAGCTCCGACGTCACCCATACGGTCGGGTCATGCATCAGCACCTCGCCGCCGAAGAGGTCCTGCCATTCGAACACCACCGCCAGATCGAGCTCACCGGCGGCGAGCGCCGCGATCTGCGCGCCGGAATGCGCGTAGCGGACGGTGACTTCGACCTGAGGATGGCGCTTGGCAAAGGCGCCGAGCGCGCGCGACAGGATGGCGTGGCCATATTCCTCCGGGATGCCGATGCGCACCGGCCCACCAAGCGGCGCCGCGACCATCGATGCCGCCGTCTCGTCGAGCAGCGATATGATCCGGCGGGCGTTGACGATGAGTTCGCCGCCGCGGCGGGTCAGCGCCACACCACGCGAGCCGCGCTCGAACAGGCTGTCGCCGACCACACCTTCGAGCTTCTTCATCTGCATCGAAACCGCCGACTGGGTACGGCCGGCCTGCTCCGCTGCCTTGGTGAAATTGCCGGTATCGGCAACCGCGACGAAGGTGCGCAGCAGATCGCTGTCGAGCGTGGACTTCATTTGTTCGCCATAAGAAAATCTGATTGCTGGCATCATTCCAATTCGTTTGCAACATGTCAAACGTCGGATGATAGTTGCTTCACCCATTGGATATGCGGCTGCGAAATCGGCCGCGGACCAATACAGAGTCCTCACTCGTACCCGCTGCCCGAAACGGTGGCGGGTTCTTTTTGCCCAAACCGCAGGCCCGGCTTTCGGGCCGCACATGCAAGGAGCCCGTTGAACGACATGCAGAACCGGATCGTTCTCGGCATGGCAAGTCTTTGCCTCGGCGTTCTGGTGTTCTCGCTCCAGGATCCGCTGATCAAGGCCGTATCGGGCACATACCCGGTGACCGAAGTGATGGCGATCCGCTCGATCGTCGCCCTGCCCATTCTTCTCGTGCTCGTTCATGTCGATGTCGGGCTCAGCGCGATCTTTTCGAAGCGTTTTCGCATGCTGACGATGCGCGCCTTGATCCTGTTCACCTCCTACACGGTCTACTACCTGGCGATCGCCGCCCTGCCGCTTGCCGACGCGGTGGCGCTCTATTTCATGGCGCCGCTGTTCATCATGGCGCTTGCCGGCCCTTATCTCGGCGAACGGGTGGCATGGCAGACGCTGGTCACCGTCATGGTCGGGATGCTGGGCGTGCTGGTGATGCTGCGGCCCGGCGCCGGGCTGTTCGACTGGGCGGCGCTGCTGTCGCTGGCCTCGGCTGTGCTGTACGGCTTTTCGCAGTTGATGGCCCGCAAGATCGGCGACACCGAATCGTCCACGGTCATGGCGTTCTATCAAAACGGCGTCTACCTCTTGGGCGCGGCAGTGGTCGCCGGGCTGTTCTGGCTGGCAGGAATAGCTCACGCCACACATCCGAGCCTCGAATTCCTGGTCAGGCCATGGATCTGGCCGACGACAATCGATTTCCTCAAGATGGCGACCTGCGGCTTCGTCGCCTCGGCCGGGATGATCCTGTTGTCGCAGGCCTACAGGCTGTCGCCCGCCAACAGCGTCGCCACCTTCGAATACACAGGCATCATCTGGTCGCCGCTGTGGGGCTTCCTATTCTTTGCCGAAGTGCCGCGATCGACCACCGTCGTCGGCGCTGCGCTCATCATCGGCGCCGGTCTGTTCGCGCTCGATGCCAGCCGGCGCCGAAGCAGCGCGCCGGCAATCGCGGCGACCTGCGATCCGGCCTGACCGCGGTCAGGCCTTAGGCTCTAGGCAAAGCAGGCGAGCGCCTGTTCGACACGCGCGCGGATTTCGGCCAGCGTGAACGGTTTCTGCACAACGTCCACAATGACGCCATTCAATTCCTCGGCGCGCTCGCGCTGATCGGCATAGCCGGTCATCAGCAGTATCTTCATCGCCGGGAAAAGCGACGCCGCCGCCTTGGCCATCGCGATGCCGTCCATCTCCGGCATGCGGATATCGGAGAGGACAAGATCGTAGCCGCCACGTGCCGCGCGGATCAGGGCAAGCCCTTGCGCGCCGTCGGCGGCGATGTCGATCATATGCCCGGCGCGTTCGAGCGCACGAGCGGCGAGAGTGCGGACGGATTCATCGTCCTCGACGATCAGGAGCTTTGCCATAGCGGAATGTTTGGCGGGGAAAAGTTGACTTTTCCTGAACCGCAAACGCGGTCAGGGAGAAAATCCGGAGCGCGCCGCATCGAAAAGTTGCGTACAGCGATTCCAAGCCCGCGCACCGGGATCGAGCACCAGGGTGTGTTGAGATTCAGGTCAGGCCGAGTCGAAAACAGCGGCTTCCGAGAACCGGAGCGGAGCGTACTTTTGGGTACGTGAGCACCGGAAGCGCAGGAAGCCGCTGTTTGCAGGCCGGCCTCACCTGAATATCAACACACCCTAGGCGTCGCCCTTGACGACGCCGACGAACGGCAGCTCGCGAAAGGCGTGGGCGACATCCATGCCGTAGCCGACGACGAAATAGTCGGGGCAGTCGAAACCGACATAGTCGGCGTTGAGCGCGGTCTGGCGGCGCATGCGCTTGTCGAGCAGCACGGCGATAGCGCAGCTTTTGGCGCCGCGCGACAACATCAGGTCGCGGGTGAAGGACAGCGTCTTGCCGGATTCGAGGATGTCGTCGATCAACAGCACGTCGCGGCCGGCGACCTCATTGTCGATGTCGCGCAGCACCCTCACCTCGCCGCTGGTTGTGCCGGCGCCGTAGCTGGAGATGAAGATAAACTCAACCTCGGGCGACAGGCCGACATCGTGCATGGCGCGGATGAGATCGGCGGCAAAGATGAACGATCCTTTCAGCACCGAAATCACCAAGAGGTCGTGATAGTCGTGCCCGGCGATCTCCTTGGCGAGCTCGAGATTGCGGCGGGCAATCGCCGACGCCGAAAACAGAACCTCGATATCCTTGCCGCGCACGACTGGCATTGGCCGCCCTTCCAGAAATGATCGCCCTAATCGGCGAAGGTGACCGAAACGGTCTTGACCCCGTTTCTAGGCACGTCGAGCCGGCTGGAAAAGCCAAATCTTTCGCCGGGCGCCAGCGAACGGTTGAATGTCCCCAGCGTATAGCGGGTCGTGCGCCTGTCATTGCCGGTGACCCGGATTTCCAGCGGCGGCAATGGCGACGGGCTGGCGCCGTCATTCGCGGCCTCGCCACCGACGAACAGGACAGGTTCCGGCCCGGACGCATCGATACGCGACGTGACGCCTGAAATAGTGAGGGCAGTGCCTGTTTCCTGGGCCGCGAGAAGAAGCGGCGCCTGGCGCATAAGCGCGTGCCCGCCCGATATCCAGAAGGCTGCAAACGCGGCACTGAGGCCGGCGATCCAGAAGATCGGTCCACCGCGCGATATCCGCAACCGTCCCGTCGCGGCTTCGGGCTTGCGCAGCATCTCCATGCCTTCGATCGACGGCGTGGCCACCACACGCGAAAGCGGTGGGGAAAGGTCCATGCTGCTGGTAAAGCGCGGCAGCACCTCGTAGTCGGCGTCGACGATGTCATCGGCTGGATCACGCATGATGCGTTCCGGCGCGGCGGCCGTGTCGGCCATGATTTCGCCGGAAACCGGGCGCGCGGTTCGATCCTCAGCCATCACGGCCCCAGCACTACGGCACTTGTTCGCTCTTCGTTTCTTTTGCGTAAACGGAAATGGTTAACGCTTCCCCATCGGAACCCTTGTGACGCGCCCAAAAAAACCCAGAATTAACCGCCGGTTAACCATGCCGGCCGATGGTCTTTTCTCAGAGAAGGCTGGCTCGTCGCCGCCGCAAGTTTCAGGTCGTCGAACGTGATCCGCTTCGAAAATGTCGGCCTCCGTTATGGCATGGGTCCGGAAATCCTCCGCGACATTTCCTTGCACATACCGGAGCGCTCCTTCCAGTTCCTGAGCGGCCCTTCGGGCGCCGGCAAGACGACGCTGCTGCGGCTTTTGTTCATGTCGCTCAAGCCGACGCGCGGGCTGATCACCATCTTCGGCAAGGACCGCTCGCGCATCTCGCGCACGGAGCTGCCGCATCTGCGGCGGCGCATCGGCGTGGTGTTCCAGGACTTTCGCCTGCTCGACCACATGACGACCTATGAGAATGTGGCCTTGCCGTTGCGGGTACGCGGGCGCGAGGAAGCGAGCTATCGCACCGACGTGACCGAGCTCTTGAAATGGGTCGGCCTTGGCGAGCGCATGCATGTGCTGCCGCCGGTGCTGTCGGGCGGCGAGAAGCAGCGCGCCGCAATCGCCAGGGCGCTGATCGAGCAGCCCGAGATCCTGCTTGCCGACGAGCCGACCGGCAATGTCGACCCGCCGCTGGCGCGGCGCCTGTTGCGGCTGTTCATCGAACTCAACCGGCTGGGCACCGCAGTGGTGATTGCAACCCACGACCTCGGCCTGATGGAACAGGTCGATGCACGGCGCATGATCCTGGCCGGCGGAAGGCTGGATATCTATGACTAACCTTTCCGTTGAACACGCCGAAGACCAACACGCCGAGAGGGCGGGGACGACGCAGCGCGTTCAGCGCAAGATGGCGCCGATCGTGCCGGCACAGAACATCGCCGGCCGGGCGCTGGTCCTGGTCATCGCCATCATGACGTTCCTCTCCTGTCTGACCTTCGGCGCGGTGACGCTGGTGCGTGATACCGCCTCGGTCTGGGAGAACCAGATCTCACGCGAGGCGACGATCCAGATCAAGCCGATAGACGGCCTCGACATGGAGGCAGCGCTTGCCCAGGCCTCGCAGATCGCCGGCGAATTTCCTGGCGTCAAGAGCGCCAGGATCGTCGACCGCGACGCCACGGCGCGGCTACTGGAGCCATGGCTCGGCTCGGGTCTCAATATCGACGACTTGCCGGTGCCGCGTCTGATCATCGTCACCATAGACGAGAGCAACCCGCCCGATTTCGCCGCAATGCGCGCCGCGATCACGCCGAAACTGCCTAGTGCCTCGCTTGACGACCATCGCACCTGGGTCGACCGGCTGGTGGCCATGGCCCGCACCACGGTGACCATCGGCATCGCCGTGCTGGCGCTGATGCTGTCGGCAACCGTGCTGACCGTGGTGTTTGCGACGCGCGGCGCAATGGCCGGCAACGGCCACATCATCGAGGTGCTGCATTTCGTCGGCGCCGAAGCGCGCTTCATCGCGCGCGAATTCCGCCACCACTTTCTTGTTACCGGCATGAAGGGCGCAGCCGCCGGGGGTGCGGCGGCGGTGCTCGTCTTCATCGTCTTCTCATGGTGGTCGTCGCGCAACATGGCAACACCGCAGGCCGATCAGGCAACCGCACTGTTCGGCAATTTCGCCATCGGTTCGGCAGGTTATCTCGGCGTCGTCCTCATGGTGCTGGTTATCGGTGCGCTGACGGCGGCAACCTCCCATGTCACCGTCGTCACCTATCTCAGCGACATCGATGTCCGCCAACCCGACGCGGGGTGATCACGGATAGAGAATTAGCGTAACGTAATGTGTGCTTTTTCACCTACTAAACGCCGCATTTCAGGGTTAACGATAAGATGATGGACGCGCGCGACTCGAGCGGAATGGCTGGACAGTTGCCCTTGGTGATTACGCGTTCCCGTGAGCGCGCCAAGCCCAGCCGATTGGCGGGCGCGTTTCGCATCTCCGCTTTCTTTCTGCTCGTGCTGGCAACGCTGTTTGCCGGCGGCTTCGGCTGGTTCGCCAACACTGTCAGCCGTCTCGCGACGCCTACCAATCCGGCAAAAGCCGATGCCATCATCGTGCTGACCGGCGGCCATTCGCGTCTCGACGCCGCCATGGGTCTGCTTGCGTCCGGCAAGGGCGAGCGGCTGCTGATCAGCGGCGTGCATCCTTCCGCCAGCCGCCGCCAGCTTCAGGTCGCGACCCGTGGCGACAAGAAACTGTTTTCCTGCTGCGTCGACATCGACCGCGCCGCGCTCGACACGATCGGCAATGCCGAGGAAAGCGCCAAATGGGTTGAGGACCACGCCTATGGCACCGTGATCCTCGTCACCAACAACTATCACATGCCGCGCAGCCTGCTGGAAATGGGCCGGCTGCTGCACAAGGCCAAGCTCGAACCCTATCCGGTGGTCAACAGCAATCTTGGCAATGGCGGCTGGCTGACCAAGCCCAGGGCGCTGCGCGTGCTGTTCACCGAATACAACAAATATCTGCTGGCGCTGGCGCGGGGCATCGTGCCGGTGAAGCCAACGCCAACCGGCATCGCGCTGGCCGAGGCTGCTGAGCCGATCTGAAACCGGCAGCGGTATCATTCCTTGGCGCTAGAGGCTCCGCGCAGGCGCGCGATCTCCTGTTCGAGACGTTCGATACGATTGTCCCGTTCGGCCAGCGCCGCCGCCACATCGGCCGCTTCGAAACGCTGTGGGATGTGCTGCGGGCAATTGGAATCCCAGGCCGAAACCGTGAACAGTATGATTTGCTCGGGGCGCGCCTTGTAGCCTTCCGGCATCAGCTTCGCCATCAGGTCGGCGTCGTCCTCGACGACGCGCGCACTGCCCCAGATCTTGATGCGCTGCCGGTGGGCATAGTCGATCAGGAACAGAAAAGCGCGGGGGTTGTCGTCCAGATTGCCCTGGGTGATGAATTGCCTGTTGCCGGAGAAATCCGTGAACCCGATCGTCCGCTCGTCGAGCACCTTGAGGAAGCCGGCCGGCCCGCCGCGATGCTGGATGTAGGGCTGGCCGTCACCATTGGCCGTCGACAGGAAGATGCTGGTCTGCGCCTCGATAAAGGCGGCGAGATCGGGCGTGATATCAGCTTGCCAGCCGCCGCGCTCCTCGACGCGGGCATAGGCATCACGTGAGCCTTTGCGGGCCTGGATCGCCTTGACGGTTGGCGTAAAGGCGACATCGCTGGTGAAGACGTGAGCATTCATGGAAAAGCCTCCTTCAAAGGCCGAGCTCCGACAGAGAGGGATGATCGTCCGGCCGGCGGCCAAGCGGCCAATGATATTTGCGGTCGGCCTCGTGGATCGGCAGGTCGTTGATGCTGGCGATGCGCAAGCGCATCAATCCATGTTCATCGAACTCCCAGTTCTCATTGCCGTAGCTTCGAAACCACGAGCCGCTGTCGTCGTGCCATTCATAAGCGAAACGCACGGCGATACGATTGTCGCGGAACGCCCAGACCTCCTTGATGAGCCGGTAGTCGCGTTCGCGATCCCATTTGCGTGTGAGGAAGGTCTGGATGGCGTCGCGCCCTTGCAGGAATTCGGCCCGATTGCGCCAGCGGCTGTCGATTGTGTACGCAAGCGCGACCCGTGTCGGATCACGGGAGTTCCACGCATCCTCCGCCATGCGTGCCTTCTGTGCGGCAGTCTCGGCGGTGAATGGCGGGAGCGGCGGGCGGCTTTCAGACATGGGAACTCCTTGTGATGGGGGCTAGAGCGGCGGGCTTTCAAGTCGAACCGTACCGCCGCTCTATCTCTTTTGTTTGAGCATCGGATTTTCCAAAACCGACACACTGGTCGCTGAAATTCAGGCTGCCTTGCGGACAGAAACGACCGGAAAGTCGATCTCCGTCCTGGCAACCTCATTGACATAGTTGGTCCAGACATTGAGAGCGACATGCTGGACGATCTCGATGATCTGCGCATCGTCGTAGCCTGCGAGCCTGACGGCGCTGAGATCCTCGTCACCGATATGGCCGCGGTCGCGCGCAATCTTGGCGGCGAAAAGCACGGCCGCGGCGGCCTTGGGATCGTTGGACCCGCCCGCACGATTGGCGACCATCTCGGCATCGTCAAGCTTGGCGAGGTTCTTGCCGAGATAGGTATGGGCGGAAAGGCAGTAGCTGCAGCCATTGATCTCGGCGACCGCCAGAGCGATGCGCTCGCGCGTCGGCGCGGGCAGGCGGCCCTTGGCAAGCGCTCCGGACAGACCGAGATAGCCTTCAAGCGCAGCCGGGCTATTGGAAACGAGCCTGAAGAGGTTTGGGACGACGCCGAGTTGCTTCTCGACGGCATGCAGCATCGGCCGCGACGCAGCAGGCGCGGCCTCTATGGACGCGGGTGTAGGGATACGGGGCATCGGCATTCCTTCTCGTTGATCAGCTTCGCCGTCAAACATGGCCCCTTCCATGTTTTGGATGTAGCTGGCATATTTGCAATTGATCCTTCCATTTTTCGGGAGAAGTATGGATCGTCTCGAGGCCATGTCGCTTTTCGTCGCCGCGGTGGAGGCCGGCAGCCTTTCGGCCGCCGGACGCCGTTTCGGCATTCCCCTTGCAACGGTCAGCCGCAAGGTCTCCGACCTGGAGCGGCATCTAAAGACGCGTCTCCTGAACCGCTCGACGCGGCAGCTGACGCTGACCGACGCGGGTCACGCCTACCTCGCTGCCTGCCATCGCATTCTCGATGAGGTCGGCGAGGCCGAGCGTACCGCCGCCGGCGAATACAGCGCCCCGACGGGCGAACTGATCATCACCGCACCGATCGTCTTTGGCCGCCTGCATGTGCTGCCGGTCGTCACCGGCTTCCTCGCCGCCTACCCCGACGTGGCTATCCGCCTGATGCTCGCGGACCGGATAACCCAGTTGACCGAGGAGCACATCGATCTCGCCGTCCGCATCGGCGAGCTTCCCGACTCGAGCCTGGTGGCCACCCGCATCGGCTCGATCCGGCGTGTTGTTTGTGCGAGCACGGCCTATCTGGCCGAGCACGGCACGCCGGAGACCCCGAAAGACCTTGCGTCACACAGCTGCATCACCTTCGAGGGGCTCACCGCTCCCGCCACGTGGACCTTTGCCACCGGCAAGACCGAACTCCCTGTTCCGATCCGCTCACGGCTTCGGGTCAACACCGCGGAAGCGGCGATCGATGCCGCGATTGCCGGCGTCGGCATAACGAGGGTGCTTTCCTATCAGATCACTGCTGCGGTGCGGTCCGGCACACTCCGCACCGTGCTGGAGGCATTCGAGCCGCAGCCATGGCCGGTCAGCCTCGTGCATGCCGGCCAAGGTCTGCTGCCGGTGAAACTGCGTGCGTTCCTCGACTTCGCCGCCCCACGCCTGAAGACGCGGCTCGTGCAGGCGACGTGGCAGGCCTGACGAACGGGGGCCATCGCACCGTTTCCTTTTTCCCGGCGCTTGGTGTAACCAACGCACACTTCCTCACCGGGCACTTCCCACATGCTCCATATCCGCTCGCTGGCGTTCAACCTCGTCTTCTACCTCAATCTGATCGTCCAGATGATCATCTGGACTCCGTACTATTTCCTGTCGCCGCGCCACCGCGCCTGGTTCGTGCCGAAATTCTGGTCGCGCACCAGCATGTGGCTCTACGACAAGATCGCCGGCACCAAGAGCGAGATCACCGGCCAGGAAAACCTGCCCGAGGGTTCCTTCATCCTGGCGCCCAAGCATCAATCCTTCTGGGATGCGATCGCCTTCTTCCCCTTCCTGCAGGATCCGATCTACATCCTGAAACGGGAACTGACCTGGATCCCGTTCTTCGGCTGGTACATCCTGAAAATGCGGATGATCCCGGTCGATCGCGGCAGCCGCTCGAAGGCGTTGAAAGCGGTGGTCGCCGCGACCAAACAGGAGCTGGCGCGCAATCCCCGCCAGCTGATCATCTATCCCGAGGGCACACGCCGGGCGCCGGGCGACGAGCCGGCCTACAAATATGGCATCGTCGAGATCTATGCGCAGCTTGGCATTCCGGTGGTGCCGGTCGCCCATGTCGCCGGCCTCTACTGGCCGCGGCGGAAATTCCTGCGCTATCCCGGCACGATCAAGGCCCGCTTCCTGCCGCCGATCCCGCCGGGGTTGGACAAGCAGGAATTCATGGAACGGCTGATCGGCGAGACGGAAGCCGCCTGCGACCAGCTGCTCGTCGATGCGTCCCGTGCGCCGAACCCGCCGCCCATGCCACCGACGGCGGTGAAGCGGCTGAGGGAATTGGCCCCGACAACCCGGCCTGAGCCGCCCGTCTGACCGGCAAGTCCCTAGGGAATCACAGCCAGCGCCGTGGTCAGAACCAGTGTCGCCGCAAACGTCAGATTGATGATCCGCGAGGCCAGCGGTTTGCGCAGAAAGCGCGCAAACGCGGCACCGGCGAGAAGCCAAATGACATGGATGGCGACGATCATCGAGACGAGGACCGCCAGCTTGAGCCCTGCATCGAGCTCACCGGCGGACGACGTGCCGGCGAACACGGCGGCAATCGCCACATAGGCTTTCGGGTTGGCGACGGCCAGAAGAAAGCCGCCCAGGAAGGTGGGAACTGCCGCCCCGCCGGTACGCGCAGCCAGAGGCGGAGCCGTTGCTATCTTGAAGGCGAGGTAGAGGATGTAGGCTGCGGATGCCACCGCCAAAAGCGGTGTGAGCCTCGGCACAGAGGCAAGCATCGCCGTGATGCCCGTCGCCACGACCAAAAGCACTGCGACCGTGCCAAGGATGATGCCCGAGGCGTAGCGGAGCGAATCGCGCAGACCGAAGGCCGCGCCAACGGCGGTGACGCTTATCGTCGCCGGCCCCGGGCTGCCCATCACGACCGCCGATGCCAGGATGAGCGCGAGCAATTGCTGCCATAGTTCCGGATGGGAAAAGACCTGTTTGGCCATCTGTATACCAGTATCCCGACGCGATGCGACCGATGGTATGGCAGGGCAGACCAAGTCGTCTTGAACGATCGTGCAGGGGAGTCTTCCGGCGCAGCCGTGCACGGTCCTTGGCTGCGGTTTGAGCAAGCCGCCGCTTCGCGCTAGCGTCTATGCGCTCGCGCTGTCGAGCTCGGCGATATCGTCCGAACTGAGATTCAACGATGCGGCGCGGGCGAAGCTGTCGACCTGATCCGGCTTCGTGGCGCTGGCGATCGGCGCCGTGACGCCGGGCCGCGCGGTCACCCAGGCGAGCGCCACTTCCGCCTGCTTGGCCGCGTGACGCGCCGACACCGCGTCGAGTGCCGCCAGGATGCGCATGCCGCGTGCGTTGAGGTAGCCCTTCACGCCGTCGCCACGCGCGCTTTTGCCGAGATCGGCTTCGCTGCGGTACTTGCCGCTCAAAAACCCCTTGGCGAGGCTGAAATAGGTGATGACGCCGATATCCTCGGCCATGCATAGATCGCGGAGCGGCCCATCGAAGGCGGCGCGATCGTAGAGATTGTACTCCGGCTGCAGCACAGCATAGCGCGGCAGGCCCCGCAAGCTTGCCACGTCGAGCGCGGCGCGCAACTGACCGGCATCGAGATTGGAGGCGCCGACGTGGCGGACCTTGCCCTTGGCGAGCAGCTTTTCGTAGGCGCCGAGCGTTTCCTCGTAGGGGGTGGTTGGGTCCGGCCAGTGAGACAGATAGAGATCGACGACATCGGTCTGCAGCCGCGTCAGCGACGCATCGATGGCCTTTTCGATATAGGCGGCGGAGAGGTCTTTCCTGCCCTGCCCCATATCCGATCCGACTTTCGTGATCACCACGACTTCATCGCGGTTGCCGCGGCTCTTCATCCATTTGCCGATGATCGTTTCGGATTCGCCGCCCTTGTTGCCGGGAACCCAGCGCGAATAGGAATCGGCGGTGTCGATGGCGTTGAGGCCGGCGCCGACGAAGCGGTCGAGCAGGTCGAAAGAGGTTTTCTCGTCGGCGGTCCAGCCGAAGACATTGCCGCCCAGAACCAGCGGCGCGATGGACAGGTCGGTTTGACCGAGACGACGTTTCTGCAAGACTGATCTCCTGGGGAATGGAAAGAATGGGCGAAAGCCCATGACGGGCTTAACCTATGGCGTGCGGCACAGACGTCAAAGGGCCGTCCGTCTTTTCCACTGGCCAGCGCTTCACAAAGGCGCGATCCGCCGCGCCGATGTTCGGCCGGTGACCTACTGGCTCTGGCGCCGGTATTCACCAGGCGGCAGTCCGACCACGCGGTTGAAAAGCCGGCTGAATGAGGCCGTATCCTGGTATCCAACCTGGTAACATATCTCCGCGATGCCGAGCTTGGTGCTTTCAAGAAGTGTTTTCGCGGCCTCAAGGCGCCGGTCCTGGACCCATCGGCCGGGCGTGGTGTGCAATTCATCGGAAAACCGGCGCGCCAGCGTTCGCGGCGATAGACCGAGTTGCGCTCCAAGGAAGGCAAGGTCGAGCGCTCCGAGCTGTTTTCTGGACAAGGCTTCGAGCCGGTCGCGGAATGGCTCTTGCGAAGGCAACAGATCGGTGAGCGGGAACTCGTAGGGTGTCTGGATCTGCCGCGACGGCGGCAGCACCAGCAATTTGCGAACCAGGCGCTCCTCCCTGGCGAAGCCAAGGTCCCGCAGAAGCGCCTTGCCGAGCTCCAGGCCCGAAAAACCGCCACCGCAAGTGTAGATCCGTCCACCCCCAATCAGCACACGTGAAGCGTCCCAACGCACTTTTGGAAAGCGGCGCTGGGCATCGGCCTTCAGCCACCAGGAGATCGTCGCGCGCTTTCGGTCGAGAAGACCGGCGTCTGCCAGGAAATAACCGGCCCCGCAATGCGCGGCGATGATGGCGCCGTCGCGCTGCGCGCTTGCGATAAGCGGTGCCGCGTGCCGGCTCTCTTCCTCCAACGCGGCAACAAGCTCCGGGATTTGCATGCCGGGCATGGCCAGCAGGATCAGCAGGTCCATGCGCTGCGAGGGCTCGCGTCTGGTGTGAAAGGAGATCCCAGGCGTCGTCGTGGCGTCAGCCTGCCGCGCCACGAATTCGAAGGAAATCGCCGGCGCGCCGCGAATGGTGTTCACCAGCTCGAACATTTCGACAAGTGTCGCGGCGACGGCCGAATAGAAGGTCGACGGCAGCCAGATCACGGCATGGAGGGGGCGGTTGTCCAAGATGCCTCCTTTGAACAGCTATGGCAAGTTTAGCATATAGATTGTCAAATCTGCCAATTCCGATTTTTGCCAGCGACCTTAGGTTCCGCGACACCGATGCAAACACCGGTGCTGCAATCTGGTGACGTCCAGGCTGCTAGCCCCAGATCCGCCGTTACTGGAGACCAAGATGAAAGCAATTGTATTCGACGCAATCGGCTCGCCGCGGGACGTGCTCTATCTCGGCGACCTGCCCATGCCGCGAATTGGCGACGGCGAGGTGCTGGTCAAGATGGTCTCCGCCTCGGTCAACCCTGGCGACTTCCTGTTCATCCAGAACCTCTACCCCGAACCGAAGAAGCCGCATTTCCCCCGGCAGGTGGCCGGAAACCATGGCGCCGGCGTTGTCGAGGCCGTTGGCGCGAACGTCGCTTTGAAACCGGGCACGCTTGTCGCGTTCAGCTACTACGACAGCTGGGCCGAATATGCGGCCGTTCCGGCCGAATGGCTGATCCCGCTGCCCGCCGACTATCCGCTCGAACGCGCCGGGCAGATGGTGAATCCCATCACCGCCTGGGACCTCTTGGCGGACTCCCGCGTGCAGCCTGGACAGTGGCTGGCCGTCACGGCCGGCTATTCATCGGTTTCGACGATGGTGATGCAGTTCGCCCAACGGCGCGGCATCAAGGTGATCGCGCTTGTGCGACGCTCCCACGACAGGCTGGACCTGAAGCGGCTTGGTGCCACGGCCATCCTTGATCTTTCGGACCTGGAGGCCGGCATCAGAGAGACGGTCATGGAAATCACGGCCGGCGCGGGGCTGAACGGGATCATCGATAATGTCGGCGGACCCGTCAGTGGCGAATTGATCCGCGCCCTCGCGCTGGGCGGGCAGATGGTCATCAATGGCGGCATGAGCGCCGAGCGTTTCGAACTGCACAATTTCGACGTGCTGCTGAGCGGCGTCGAGATCAGGGCAAATATCTACCGCTACTTCTTTTCGCCGCCTGTCGAAGCCGACCGGCCAGTGTTGCACGAGATTGTCGATACCTTCGGCCAACCCGATTTCCATGTCCCTGTCGGCGGCATCCATCCGCTGTCGGAGTTCGAGCTCGCCGTGACAAACAGCCTGGATCGCGCCGATCTCGGAAAACAGATTTTCAGGATGTAGCCCTGACCATCACCCGAACCGAAGGTCAGCGAAGCAAAAAGTGGGAACCGGTTTTCGGAAAAGATCATGGTCAACAGCGAAAGCGATCACGACCCGATCCGTTTCGCCACCTCTTCCAGCCAGTGGTCGCGGATCCCCAACGCCTCGAGGTGCTCCAGCGTGCTGAGCACATAATCCTCGTTCTTTCCCGACTGGCCGACGGCGCCGGAAACGACGGTCGCCGCATCAGCCGCATCGAGCGCGCCGGCATATTGCTCGTGGGCACGGTCGACGACATAGGCGACCGCCGAGACCGTCTCGCCGCCGTTCGTATCGCCCCCGTTCATACCGCCACCGTCGAGCCGAATGCTAAGTGTGCGCTCGAGATAGACATTGGTGACCAGCTCGCGCTCGCGCAGATAGCTGATGACCTCGTTGCGCAGATCGCCGGGGACGCGGAAAGCCAGCCCGATGCAGGAGCCGCCACGGTCGAGGCCGAGCACCAGGCCGGGCCGTTCGCGCGTGCCGCGATGCACGAAGGAGTAGACGCACAGCGACCGGCGATAGCCGTGAAGGCGGGCGCGCCGCGTCTCGACATGCGCAAATCCCGGCCGCCAGATCAGCGAGCCGTAGCCAAAAACCCAAAAATCGCCCATATCGCCAAGCCTGGTTGCAGCACTGCACTGGAATCGGTGTTTTTTAAAATCCGTCTCCGTCTACCCGATGTTGCCGGAAACGACAGTCCCCTCTGCAACACGCGTTAACGAGAGCCGCAGCATGACGTCAAGTGACGAGCGCCCGCCGAATTTTCGCCGCCGCCTCTTCTGGCTTGGCGCTTTCATCGTCGTGCTGTTCGGCCTCTACAGCGCCGGCTGGTTCTACCTGGCAGACAAGGTCAAGAGCGCAGCCGCCAAAGCAGTCACCGAGCTCAACGGCAATGGCATCGAGGCGGACTGCGCCAATCTCACGGTTAGCGGCTATCCCTCGAGCTTCGCCATTTCCTGCGACAGTCTGGCTTATCAGGACGACACCAGGAACGTCGCCGCCTCGCTCGGCAGTCTCAACGCGGTTACGCACATCACCCAAATCCTGTCGCCTGGCGCCGACTTGCGCGGGCCGCTCAGGACCTCAGCGCCGGGAATGACGCCGCTGTGGATCGACTGGGATAATCTGCGAGCGAACCTGAAACTGTCCTGGCCGCTGCCCCGGCGCGTTTCACTGGAGGCCGAGGGCCTGTCGGCCCAGACCGATCCGGCTGATGGCACTGACCCGGTCGAGCTGTTCAGCGCCGGGACAGCGGCCGGACAATTGCGTCCGAACGGTCAGGACATCGACTATGCCGGGAGTTTTACCGATCTCGAAATCGATTCAGGGGCGATCGATGGGCGCGTGTTGCCGCCGCTCGACGGCAGCGGCGACGTGACGCTGAAGAACGGCGTGGCTTTGATCAAGACGCAGCCAAAGAGCCTGCGCGGCCAGGCGGTCGATATCGGCAAGCTCGATCTGTCGTCGGGGACCGCGCGCGTCACCGTTTCCGGACCGGTGTCTGTCGGCGCCGATGGGCTGATCGACGCCGACCTGATGATTAGGCTTAGCGACCCGAAAGCCGTGGCGGCAATTCTCGGCACCGCCATTCCCGAGCAGAAGAGCCAGATCAAAACAGGCTTTGCCGGTCTGGCGCTGCTTGGCAACGAACCGTCGATGCCCCTCAAGATCGTCAAGGGCAAGGCCTCGCTCGGCTTTATCCCGCTGGGCAGGATCAAGCCGGTCGATTAGACCATGATTGCGAACCTACAGTTCGCAAAAGATCATGGTCAAACAGGAAGACAGATGAACAGCCCGGTGAAGCTCCTAAGTGTTGGCGCGCTGACGCTCGATACGATCCTTCGCGTCGACACGCTTCCGACACGTCAGGGCAAGTTCATCGCGTCCGACGGCGTCCAGATCGCCTCGGGCATGGCTTCGAGCGCGGCGTGCGCCGCACGTCGCCTCGGCGCGGAAGTATCGCTGTGGGCGAGCGCGGGTGACGACCCTGTCGGCGATCAGCTGGTCGCCGGGATCGAGGCCGAGGGCGTCGATTGCAGCTTTGTCCGGCGTGTCATCGGCGCGCGGTCGGCACTGTCGGCCATCTTGGTCGACACGCATGGCGAGCGGATCATCGTTCCTTTCTATGACAGGCTCGCCCAGGCCGCCCCCGAGACGCTCCCCACCCAGGATCTCACCGCATTCGACGCCGTCCTGGTCGATGTGCGCTGGCCGGGCGCAGCAGCTTTGGCCCTGGCGGCGGCGCGCGCAATCGGCCGTCCGGCCATACTGGACGCCGACACCGCGCCACGGGACATATTGGAACGTCTGTTTCCGCTGGCCTCGCACATCGTCGCATCGGAGCCGGCGGCGTTCATCCTCTGCGGCGAGGAGCAAGGCCCGCAAAGGGCCTGTGAAGCGCTGGCCAGACGCACCGATGCATTTGTCGCGGTGACGGGCGGCGCTGCGGGAAGCTGGTGGTTCGACCGCTCGGTAGGGTCCGTGCGCCATGTCGCGGCGCCAAGGATCAAGGCAGTGGATACGCTTGCCGCCGGCGACGTGTTTCACGGCGCCTTCGCCGTCGGGCTGGCGGAGGCCATGCCGATCGAACGGACGTTGCGGTTTGCCAGCGCCGCCGCCGCGCTCAAATGCCAGCGCTTCGGCGGCAGGTTGGGCGCGCCGGACAGACCCGAGACACTGGCGATGATGGCGGCTCACTGGCCGGCGGACTAACGGCCTGGCGGTCGAGACAGGCTACTGTTTGGCTGGATGCTCGACCGCCTGCCGGCCAAAGTCCGGTACGTCGATGTCCTGGCCGGCCTCGATGATCGAGCGACGGACGGCGCGAGTGCGGGTGAACAGGTCGAACAGCTTTTCGCCGTCGCCCCAGCGGATCGCCCGCTGCAGCGAGGCGAGGTCCTCCGAGAACCGCGCCAGCATTTCGAGAATGGCATCCTTGTTGTGCAGGCAGACATCCCGCCACATGGTCGGGTCGGAAGCGGCAAGGCGCGTGAAGTCGCGAAAGCCGGAGGCTGAATATTTGATGACCTCGGATTTCGTCACCGACTCCAGGTCGTCGGCGGTGCCGACAATGTTGTAGGCGATGATGTGCGGCAGATGCGAGACGATGGCCAGTGTCATGTCGTGATGCTGGGGATCCATCGTGTCGATGTTGGAGCCGCAGCGGCGCCAGAATTCCGAGAGTCTTTCCAGCGCCTCGGGATCCGTGCCGGGCAACGGCGTGAAGATGCACCAGCGGTTTTCGAACAGTTCGGCAAAGCCGGCGTCCGGGCCCGATTTTTCAGTGCCGGCCAACGGATGGCCGGGGATGAAATGCACGCCATCAGGCACATGCGGTTGCATCTGCGCAATGACCGATGCCTTGGTCGAGCCGACATCGGTGAGGATGGCGCCTGACTTCAACCCGGGTGCGATTTCGGCGGCAACCTCGCCCGAAGAGCCGACCGGCACCGAAACGATAACCAGGTCGGCATCGCGGACCGCCTCTTTCGCATCCATCGTGTAGGAGGAGCCGAGACCGAGCTCGCTTGCCCGCGCCAGCGTTGTTTCGCTGCGTGTCGAGATGGCGACGTGGCGGGCAAGACCTTCGCGGTGGATGACGCGGGCCAGCGACGAGCCGATCAGGCCGATGCCGACCAGCGCGATCTTTTCGAACATCGGTGATGTCATTGTCTCAGCTTTTCAGAAATGTCGTGAGCGCGGCGACAACGCCGCGATTGGCCTCTTCGGTGCCGATGCTCATGCGCAGTGCATTCGGGAAGCCGTAGCCGGAAACGCGCCGCAAAATGTAGCCGCGCGCGGAGAGGTATTCGTCCGCAGCTGCCGCCGAATGTTTTTTGTCCTCGGGAAAATGGATGAGGACGAAATTGCCGACGCTCGGCGTCACCCGCAGCCCGAGCTTGGTCAATTCCTCGCTCACCCATGACAGCCAGGTCTCGTTATGCGCCACGCTGCGCTCGACATGGGCACGATCGCGGATCGCTGCAATGCCGGCCTCGATCGCCGTCGCGTTGACGTTGAAGGGACCCCGCACGCGGTTGATCGCGTCGATGATATGCATCGGCGCGTACATCCAGCCAATCCGCGCGCCGCCGAGGCCGAGCTTTGAGAAGGTGCGGGTCATGACCACGTTTTCCGCGCCAGCCACCAGTTCGACGCCGGCTTCATAGTCGTTGCGGCGGACATATTCGGCATAGGCGCCATCCAGCACCAGAAGCACGTTTCGAGGCAGGCCGGCATGCAGGCGGCGCACCTCCTGGAACGGCAAATAGGTGCCGGTCGGGTTGTTGGGATTGGCGAGGAAGATGATCCTGGTGCGCGGCGTCACCGCAGCGAGGATCGCATCGACGTCGGCGCGCTCATTGGTTTCCTGGACCGACACCGGGACAGCACCTGCCGACTGGATGTAGATCTTGTAGACCATGAAGGCGTGTTCGGTGATGACAGCTTCATCGCCGGGCGCGAGGTAGGTCTGCGCAAGCAGGCCCAGAATCTCATCGGAACCGTTGGAACAGACGATGTTCGCAGGGTTGAGGCCATGCACCTCGGCGATCGCCTCCCGCAGGCGCCTGGCGGTGCCATCGGGATACATGTCGAGTTTGGCTGCGACGTCACGCGCGGCTTCTATCGCCTTCGGCGAGGGGCCGAGCGGGTTCTCGTTTGACGACAATTTATGGACCTTGGCAACGCCGGCCGGCGCCGTGCTTTTGCCCGGCACATAGGCTTCGATGTCCATGATCCCCGCGCGGGGCGTTGGACGTGCCTGATCCGATGCCTGCTTCATATTGCAAAAATCCGTCGAGAACGCTTCCGCCTGGGGAAGCCGCAGCGGAAATACAAGCCGTGGCCTGGAATGTCGAGAGGCGGCTATCATGGGTGAACGACTGGCATGGGTGAGCGACTGGCCGTTGACGCCGAGGCGCGCCGGTCCTAGAAGCAAGGCGAAATCCCGTGGTGATTTGGCCGGTCGGCTTGCAGCCACGTTAAACAACTCGCTAAAGGGCCGTTTGCATCCTGTAACCGGCTTTGCGAAGGCGATGCCGGTTTTTTTGTTGTCCGTAGCCGGCCGGACAATCGCATCGACCCGAAAATCGGTATCGATTTTCGGAAAAGCGCGATGGGTTGATGTAAGAGGATGCGATGGTCGCGCTGCGCACTAAAAGAACCAACAACGAGGCCGACGAGCCGTCGAGCCCGGTGTTGCGTTTCGGTGCCGAGAAGCCGCTCAAGCTCGACGCCGGCACGCTGCTGTCACCGTTCCAGATTGCCTACAAGACCTACGGCACGCTCAACGACGCCCGCTCCAACGCCATCCTCGTCTGCCATGCGCTGACCGGCGACCAGCATGTCGCCAGCACCAATCCGGTGACCGGCAAGCCGGGCTGGTGGGAGGTGCTGATCGGCCCCGGCAAGATCATCGACACCAGCCGCTTCTTCGTCATCTGCTCAAACGTCATCGGCGGCTGCCTCGGCTCCACCGGCCCCGCCTCGACCAATCCCGCCACCGGCAAACCCTACGGGCTCGACCTGCCGATCATCACCATCCGCGACATGGTGCGGGCGCAGTTGATGCTGGTCGACCATTTCGGGATCGAAAAACTGTTCTCGGTGCTCGGCGGCTCGATGGGCGGCATGCAGGTGCTGCAATGGGCGTCGAGCTACCCGGAGCGCGTTTTCTCGGCACTGCCGATCGCCACCGGCGCGCGCCATTCCTCGCAGAACATCGCCTTCCACGAGGTCGGCCGGCAGGCGGTGATGGCCGACCCGGAGTGGCATGGCGGCAAATATTTCGAACAGGGCAAGCGCCCGGAAAAGGGACTGGCTGTGGCGCGCATGGCCGCTCACATCACCTATCTGTCGGAGGCCGCCCTGCACCGGAAATTCGGCCGCAACCTGCAGGATCGTAAAGCGCTCACCTTCGGTTTCGACGCCGACTTCCAGATCGAGAGCTATCTGCGCCATCAAGGCATGACCTTCGTCGACCGCTTCGACGCCAACTCCTATCTCTACATGACCCGGGCGATGGACTATTTCGACCTCGCCGCCGACCATGGCGGCCGGCTGGCCGACGCCTTTGCCGGCACCAAGACCCGTTTCTGCCTGGTCTCCTTCACCAGCGACTGGCTGTTCCCGACTGAGGAGAGCCGCTCGGTCGTTCACGCGCTGAACGCGGCCGGCGCCTCGGTGTCCTTTGTCGAGATCGAGACCGACCGCGGCCACGACGCCTTCCTGCTCGACGAGCCGGAGCTGTTTGCCGCCATCAACGGCTTCATCGCCTCGGCGGCCCGCGCCAGGGGGCTCAGCGCATGACCTCTGAAGATTGCAGGCCTTCCGGATCGGCATCATGCTCGAGGCATTCGCGCATGACCCCGAAAAGTTGCAGACTTTTCGGATCAGGATCATGCGCTAACCAAAAGGCACGATCATGAGTGTCAACCACGCCCAGCGCGTCGACCTCGAAGTCGTCGCCGGTCTCATCCCGGCGCAGGCGCGGGTGCTAGACGTCGGCTCCGGTGATGGTCTGCTGCTCGAATTGCTGCAGGCGACGAAGCAGGTCGACGGCCGCGGGATGGAACTGTCGCAACGCGGCGTCAACGAATGCGTGGCGCGCGGCCTGTCCGTCATCCAGGGCGACGCCGATAAGGACCTCAAATTCTATCCCGACAAGGGTTTTGATTTCGTCGTCCTGTCGCAGACCTTGCAGGCAACCCGCAACCCGAAGCTGGTGCTCGACGAATTGCTCAGGATCGGCAAGCACGCCATCGTCTCCTTCCCCAATTTCGGCCACTGGCGGGTGCGCCTTTCGCTGTTCCTCGACGGGCGGATGCCGGTGACCAAGGACCTGCCATACTCCTGGTACGACACCCCCAACATCCATTTCTGCACCATCCGAGACTTCGTCAATCTCTGCGATGAGCTCGGCGCAACGGTGGAAAAGGCAACGGCGCTCGACGCCAATGGTCAGAAAATCGGACTCTCGATGCCATGGTGGTTCTGGAATTTCTTTGGCCAGCAAGCGGTATTCTTGCTGAAGCGATAGCTGTTGTTCGCCCCTTCGTCGGCCCCTCTGACGGTTGAAGTGCCGAAGGCTGTTTGCAAGCCGATTTACCGACGGGCTAAGACATGGACAAGAACTCAGGTCGCTCCGAGGACTGCGGTGTTTCTTGATCAGCAGGCGTGCCTTTGCATAACTAACCGGAACCAGTATCTTCGCGGGCCGCGACGACTATAGTCGCTTGGCCTCTGGTAAATTTTTGGTGCAAAGATGGTTGAAGGACAGCCAACCTATTCACTCGTTGTGGAAATGGATAACGCCAAGTCGATCGACTGGGACGAGATCGGCGTTGGGTTGACTGCCTTGGCTCGAGAAATCGCCGTGGTTTCCTCAGCTGGTCTTGCAAGACCGCAGGTTGTCATCTCCCACGGCGGGCGAGATGAGGACGCCGCCTCGCTGCGTAGCAGTATCACAATTGAAGCGCCGCAGTTGGAACGGGTTGCCGACCTGATCTTCACCGCTTGCCCAGGCGGTCGATATTACGACCTCAAGAACAACGGCATCCTGTCAACCAATGGAGATATCGTCATCTTCATCGACTCGGATACCGTGGCAGAATCGGGCTGGCTCCCAACTCTGCTTGACCCGTTTCAAGATCCTGAAATTATTTGCGTGAACGGATATACATATCTTTCGTACGATGATTTCTTTTCCAGGACGTTCGCGCTGCTTTGGTTTTTCCCTATGCCTGAGGCAGATGCACGATTTGCTAACAAGCGAGCGATCAACGCCAATAACAGTGCCTTTCGGCGCGACTGGATTGTCAGCCATCCCTTTGCGAAACACAATGGATTCAAGGTTTCTTGCACTCTGCTGACGCATGAGCTTCGACGTGCAGGCCACAAGATTCTGAACGTCAACGCACGCGTCTATCATTACTCGCCACGTGGTTGGCGGTTCTTTTTCTGGCGCGCGTTGGTAACAGGCCGCGATGCCGACCGGAAGTTTGTGGAGCTGAAGTCGCCCAGCCGCACGCAGCGGATCGTGAAATCGTTCAGCCGATGGTTCACCATGTCGTGGCGCACAATGCGACGCGTAACTGGCCATGCCCGCCAGACAGGCATGCCGCTTTGGCAAATTCCATTTTCCTTGATTGTCGGTCTGGCATTCTACAGCTTGGCGTTTTGGGGCCAACTCAGTTTCGCTGCGGGTCTCGTTGGCGACGAAATCGAAGTCGTGCCTGATTATGTCGGACATAGTTAGGTGCTGCTGCGTTCGTGGTTTCGGTCGTTTCTTTGAATGGGTTAGGAAGCGGCCACCAAGCGGCTCTAGCGTGGCATCAAGAATTCGCCAATGCCCGACGAGTTCCGCCGCAATACTTTGTGATGACATGATCGCTTCTTTTTTGTAGCGTCGAATCGAACTCAATCCTGGGGGCGGGCATGGAAACGAACATCCGGTCTATTCGATGGCTGTGGAACGCGGGGCGTAGCTGACGCGACATGCCCGAGATGGACCCTGCTCCACTCATCACGGTGATCACGCCGACCCACAACCGGCGCAGCACGGTCTTGCGCGCCGTGGAGAGCGTGCTTGCGCAGAACCTTACCCGCTTCGAGCACATTGTCGTCGACGACGGCTCGACCGATGGCACGGAAGCGGCGCTGGCTGCCATCCGCGACCCTCGCCTTATTTATGTCGGCGCGAAATGGCGAGGCGCCAACGCCGCCCGCAATGCCGGCATCGAACGGGCGCGGGCGCCTGTGGTGACATTCCTGGATTCCGACGACGTCTACTTGCCGAACCGGCTGGAGCGGACACTGGCGTGGTTCGAGGAGAATCCGACGCTTGAAGTGCTCATCAGTTCGTTCGTGTCCCTGAAGGGCGACCGCAGCAGCAAATGCATCAACCGCGGCGCGTTCCTGACACGGAACACGCTGGAAAGGGCGTTGGTCGCGCAGACGATCTTCATAGCCGGATCGGCGATTACCGCCCGGCGAGAGGCCTTGCTGGCGATCGGCGGCTATGACAGCGACATAGCACGGATGCAGGATCGCGAGTTGCTGTTGCGCTTCGCCGGGCGCAGTGGCGCGCAACTGTCCGAAGAGGTCGACTGGAAAAAGTACAATTCGGAGAATTCGATTTCGCGACAACGCGACGGCTATGTCGAAGCCTACGCAAACCTGATCTGCAAACACCCCTACATCATCGACCGTTATCCCGACATTCCGCCTTACATGATCGCACGGCAGATCATCGCCGATACGATTAAGGGCAGGATTTCGCAGGCATTTGCCGGTTATCTGGCCAACCGGTCGTCGAAAGCGCTCGGCTACTCGCTGCCGCAACTGTTGCGCGGCTATGTCGGCGGCCGGCGCTGGCGTCGTGATCTCTACGATGAGTTCCGCACCAAATATGGCGCACGGCCAGCCTAGAGCACTTCATCGTTTCACGGAAACGCCGAACCGCTCTAAGTATTTGTTTTTACGCAATTCCGGACGGAAAGCCGCTCCGCACTTTTCCTGGAATTGCTCTAGAGCCAACCAGAGGCTCATCGGTCAAGTTCCGGAAAATACGGATCGGAGAAAAACCGCCGGCCGCGCTCGCCTTGCAAACAGTCGACTGGTGCTGCCGCGCCGATCCGGATCGTTCCGGGACCGGCCTTGGGATCAGCCCAAGGGTCGGCAACACCGCTTACCTCTAGGACCAGCTTGCGGCGTATGGCGGTCACGAATTCGGAAGCGGCGTAGACCGGCAGCACGAAAGAGCCAGGCCCGCCGGTAACGCACTCGGCATAGTATTGGTCGAGATGGCTGAAGCTGGGCGATGGGCTGATCAGGATCGGCAGGCCGTTGATGACGATGCCGTTTGCCACCGCGGCGTCGCGTGTCGTGGTGACGGGCATGCCGATGTTGTTGGGGCCATCGCCTGAAATGTCGATCACCCTGCGTGTCGCGTCGAAAGCGGTTCCACCGAGAAGCTTCGCGCCGAAGGCGAGCGCACCAGAAATCGAGGTGCCGCGAAAGCTCCTGAACGGGCGGGCCTCGATCTTGTCGGCAAAAGCGCTGGCGCTCTCGGCGTTGTCGATGACCTGCCAGGCAATGAGCGCATCGTCGCGGACGGTGCCTGCCCATTCGAAATAGGCGAGCGCGATGCGGCCCTTCACACCCGAGCGTACCGCCTTGATGAAGTCGGGATGGCGCAGCGCCTCGACATAGCCGGCGCGCTGCAGGGCGAATTCCCTTTCGTCCATCGAGTGCGAAATGTCGACCGCCAGCACCAGTTCGACGTCCACGGCAATGGTATCGGCAGGCGCGGCCAGTGGTGCGGCCTGAGCCCAGGCAAGGCAGGCAAGCAGGCTAATGCATGTCGCCCAAAAGTGCGCAGCGGTTCTGGGGTAACGACATGCATAGAAACAAAGACTTAAAGCGTGTCGCATGAATCTCTTCAACGGGACGCGCTTTAAGCGCGTCAAGCATGGGTTCAACGCCGCAGACCTCCGAGCGATACCGGCAATCTTTCGCTGCGATCACGGCGAAATAAAGCTTGGCTGGGATGGCCGGCTATGTCTCTTGGTAGGTTGCGGCGACGGCCGGGGGAGGCTCGATCGCGCCGGCCCTGACACGGACTGGCTTGAGGGCTGGTCGGCCGACATCTCTCACGATCGCCAATGAGCGCGGAAAGAATTCACTGTTATGTTGGCCACGGCCGATATTGAGGATCGCGGCGTCGGCAAGACGCGCCTCCAGCATCGACAGCACCCGCCTCAGCGTCGCGCCGTCGAACGTGTCCAAAGCCTCGTCGATGATCACCCATTTCGGCTGCCGCAGGACCAGCCGGGCAAAGGCAAGCAGGCGCTGCTCGTCATCGCTCAATTCGCGCTCCCAGCGCGCCGAGCGGTCGAGCGAGGACGACAGACGCTCGAGACCGACCTCGGCAAGCACCGCCGAGATCTCGGCATCGCTGACCCCGGCATTGGCGTGGTCGAGCACCTCGCGCAGTGTGCCGAGCGGGAAATAGGGCTTGCGGGGAACGAAGGCGGGCACCTCTCCGGCCGGCATGCCGATCCGCCCGCTTCCCCACGGCCACAGACCGGCAATGGCGCGAAAGAACAGCGTCTTGCCGGCGCGCGGATCTCCGGTGATCATGACGCGCTCGCCGGCGCGGATTTCGACATGGGCCTCGGCGAGCTTCGTGCATCCATCCCGCGACGCAATCTCGAGTTTCTCGAATGTCAGCCTGCCATTCGGATTTTCGCCGATTGTGATGCGTTCTTTGGCGTCGTGCAGCACATCCGTTTCAACAAGCGCGATGCGGAAATCGGCGACGCGCATCAGCGTGGCGCGCCAATCGGCGATGCCGCCGATATTGTTGATGAACCAGCGCAACGAGGAATGCACCTGGTTGAAGGCGCCGACAGCCATCATCAGCCCGCCGAAGCTGATATCGCCGGCGAAATAGACCGGCGAGGCGACGAGGATCGGCGCGACGACAGTGATCCAGCCATAGGTGTCGGTCACCCAGGAAAGATTGATCTGAGCGCTATAGATGCGCCGCATCGCGCCCAGCACCGTGCCGAGGTCGAACTCCAGCCGTCGTCTCGCGTCGGCCTCGCCGTGCGCAAGCGCGATGGCATCGACATTCTCGTTGACGCGGACCACCGAGGAGCGCAGCTCCGCTTCACGCGTGTAGCGGTCGCTATTGAAGCGGATGAGCGGCCGTCCGACCAGCCAGCTCAACCAGGAGGCGGTGCCGGCATAGAGGATCGCGGCCCACACCATGTAGCCCGGAATGGCCAGCGAATAGCCGCCGATATGGAAAACGAAGCCCGAAGACAGCGACCACAAGACGCCGACGAAGGAAACAAGCAGAATGAACGACTGCAATAGCCCTATGCCGAGACCGGTAGAAAGATCGGAGAGATGCCCAGCATCCTGCTGCAGGCGCTGGTCAGGATTGACGCCGATGGCGCCGGCATTGGCAAGCCGGAAGGCGCGCGCCGGCCGCATCCATTCGCCGATCAGGTCGAGGGTCAACGCCTCACGCAGCTTCAGCCGGATCATCTGGTCGAGCCAGGTCTGGCCGACATTGAGCACCACAAGCCCGCCGGCGATGGCGGCAAAGATCATAAGCTGGTGCAGGAAACCCTGCATGTCGCGCCGCGCCAGCGCGTCGTAAAAGGGCTCGTTCCAGCGATTGAGCAGGACCTGCCCGATCGAGGTTGCCACAATGACGGCGACTATGCCGATGCTGGCCCAGAGCAGTTGCTTGCGGATCGGCGAGGTACCTAGCGCCAGCTTGATTGTCGCCAGTTGGTCGCGCAGGCTGCTGGCCTCGATCGACGCGGCAACCGGCTTGGCCCTGGCCTCGACATCCGGATGATCAGCCATTGATGAAGTCCTTGGATTCGAAAAGCGGTGCTGAAACCGGTGAACAAGTCGACTCAATCGGGTAGCGAGCCCGTCCTCGACAGATAGGCGAGAAAAACGCGATTCCGATCACGAAAATGTCATCGACGGACCGGCAATGTTGCGTTCCCGGTCCGCGCTATCCGGCCGAGCCTTGTGGCGCCATGCGGCGAGAAAACCGGCACGAAGACGCGGCGAGAGGCGCGCTGGACGACCGGCACGCCCTGATAGAGCCGCTTCTGCGCCTCGACCACGATGACGCCGGAAAAGATCGGCCAGAGCCTGCGGCCGGCGCGTTCCAGCACGTTGTGGAGCTGCATCATGAAGCGTCGCCGCGATGGTGGGAAAAACAGGGCATCGGACCAGGCGGCGGGCGTGAAGTTTGCTTCGCGCAGCAATTCGGTGAGCTGGCCGCGCGAGAAAGGCCGGCCGCTGCCGAACGGCGTATGCTCGAAACGGGCCCAGACACCGCGCCGGTTTGGCACGACGATGACGACGCGGCCGGCGGGCGACAGCACCCGCCAGATTTCGTTCAGCGTCTCGCGCGGGTTCTCGGCATGTTCGAGTGAATGGACGAGCAGCATGCGGTCGATGGAAGCATCGACCAGCGGCAATTCCTCATCGAAGACCAGCGCGGTCGCGGTCGGCCCCGTGGCCGGCCAGACCACCGCGCCTTGCGTCGCCGGCATGAAAGCAAAGACCCGCTCTGCGTCGGCGCCGAATCGCTCCAGCCACGGCAAGGTGTAGCCAAGGCCAACCAGCCGCTCATTGGGCACGACAGCCCATATTGAGGACAACGCCATTGTGATCGAGCGTTCGGCCAATCGCCCGAGCGTGGTCGAATAGAAAGAGCGGAGATCGACGATATCGGAATGCATGCGCGGGACGGTATCTTCGATGCAGTCCAAGTTCAACAAAGGCGGATGACATCCGCGGGCAAGCGCCGTATGTCTGCGGCGATAAAGGAGAGATGCGATGCCGGTCGAAATCGAACAGTTCATGTGCCGCAGCGACAATTTCGGTGTGCTGGTGCACGACCCCAAAAGCGGCCAGACCGCGATTATCGACGCGCCGGAGGAGGCGCCGATCCTGGCTGCGATCGAGCGTACCGGCTGGACGCCGACGATGATCCTGACCACCCATCACCATGTCGACCATGTCGAAGCCAATCTGGCGCTGAAGGAACGCTTCAAGCTGCGCATCGTCGGGCCGGAGGCGGAAAAGGCCAAGATCCCCGGCATCGACGAAACCGTGGAGCAAGGCTCGGTCATCCACCTCGGCGAGGAGAGGATCGACGTGATCGCCACGCCCGGCCACACGGCGGGCCATGTGTCCTATCATCTGCCGGCGTCGAAAGTGGCGTTCACCGCCGACACGCTGTTCGCGCTCGGCTGCGGCCGACTGTTCGAATGCAAGCCGCCGGTGATGTACGATTCGTTGAAGAAGCTCGCGGCACTTCCGGCCGAGACGGTCGTCTATTGCGGCCATGAATACACGCTTTCCAACGCCCGCTTCGCGCTGACCGTTGACCCGACCAATTCGGCACTGAAGGAACGCGCCGCGAAAATCGAGGCGCTGCGCGCCGATGGCAAGCCGACGCTGCCGACCACGATCGGCGAGGAACTATCGACCAATCCGTTCCTGCGCTGGCATGATCCGGCAATCCGCAAGCATCTCGGCATGGAGAAAGCATCCGACGTCGAAGTGTTCGCCGAGATACGCAAGCGCAAGGATAATTTCTGAGCGCCATTGATGGTCTGGAAACCGTGACCACCTCCGCCGAAATCATCGAAACGCTCGGCCTGAAACCGCATCCGGAAGGCGGCTGGTATGCCGAGACCTTCCGCGATGGCGCAGAAGGCGCGCGCGGCCATTCGACCGCGATTTACTTCCTGCTGGAGCAAGATCAATTGTCGGCCTGGCACCGGGTCAGGACGCGGCCGAGGTCTGGCACTTCTATGCCGGCGCCCCGCTGGCGCTGTCGATGCATGAGAAAGACGGGCCGGTGATCGAGCAGGTGCTCGGCACGGCACTGGCGGCAGGCGAGCGGCCGCAGATCGTCGTGCCGGCAGGCTGGTGGCAGTCGGCACGCAGCCTGGGCGAATGGACGCTGGTCGGCTGCACCGTGGCGCCGGGCTTCGATTTCGCGGCCTTCGAACTGGCCGCACCAGGCTGGAGTCCTAACCCAGCAGGAAACCCAGAGTGATCCCCAGTTGGGCGGCGTAATACAGCGCCCAGACCGCGTAGCGCATCCAGGCGCGGTGCGGCGAGATGGCGGACAGCAGGTACTTTTCCGAGGCGAGCAGCCCGTCGGACGCCATGAACAGCACGGCGCCGCCGATAACCCAGACATTGCTCAGGGTGAGTGCTGAAATCCCCATAGCAAGGATTGCCGCGATATAGACGCTGACGGGAAGGCGCAAGGCGGGACCGACGCGGCGCCAGAGCGCAAAAAGCATGGCGAGCGCGAACACGATCATTACCACGGCAATCGCCGCACGCCACGGCTCGGCCGAGAGCAGCCCGATCCCACCGCCGGAACGCAGGAACAGCGCGATGTAAAGCCCATGCGCAACGAGAAAACTGGCCAGCCCGCCGAGAAAAGCCTTTTCAGCGTCGCGCGACAGGAATGCATCGCCGGTGGCGCTGAACGCCAGCGCCGCGACGAGCAGCCATGGACCGCCCTGCAGCGAGGCCAGCACGGCAAGCATTGCCACGGCCAGCGTCTTTGCCGCCGAGCGCGCCAGCGTTGGTGACATGTCGATGGTGAAGGCGTAGATCACGGCCGCCACCAGCGAAAACAGCAGCGTCGCATTGGCGTTGGCGTCGATGCCGCCGGAAAACGGCATCACGCGCTGGCCTCGCTCGTTGTCTGCTTGCGTAAGAACAGCGATTTCGCCGCAAGGGCTGCCCCGCCGGTGATCAGCACGCAGGCAGCGAGGATGCGCAAGGACGGCTCGGCGAAACCGGCTGATATCAGCACCAGCGTCGACAGCAGCGGCGCGGCATAGCTCGCCGCGCCCAGCACCTGGATGTTGCCGCGCTTGACGCCGATATCCCAGGCGTAGAAGGCCGCGCCCACCGGCATCAGCCCGAGGCCGAGCACGGCCAGCCACTGGCCGGCGCCGACGGGCAGCACCGTCTCTTCCAGCATGAGATGGCAGATAAGCGAAAGCGCTGCGGTAGCCGCACAGAACCAGGTGACGATGCTGGTAGGCACCGACGGGAAGCGCCGCGACAACAGCGAATAGGACGACCACAGCACGGCGCAGACGCCGGCCATCGCATAGCCGAAGGCATAATGTGCGTCGAAGGCAAGCCCACCGCCCTTGGTGACGATCAGGAAAGTACCGGCAAGGCCGAGCAGCGCGCCGACGACATGGTTCCAGGCCAGCCGCTCGCCCGGCATCAGCGCCGACCCGAGCACAATCAGCAGCGGCCATAGATAGGCGATGAGGCTCGCCTCCACCGCCGGCGCGTTGCGCAGCGCGGTGAAGTAGAAGAAATGATAGCCGAACAGGCCGGCAATGCCGATCACCCACACTCGGCGCGGTATCTTCTCGCTCCTGTCGGCGGCCGGCATGAACAGCCGCGCGACGAGCCCGACACCGGTGCCGATCGTGAAGGTGATCGCCGAGAGCAGGAACGGCGGCACCGCGCCGGAAGCGTCCGTAAGCAGCGCCAGCAGCGCCCACATGGCGACCGCCGAGAAGCCGATCAGTGTTGCGCGCCCCATATCCGTCTCCGGCGGCGCGCGATCGCGCCTATTCTGTTGCTTCGAACCGCTCCGCGCTGACGGTGAGAGTGCCGATTTTCGTCGTGACCGTGGCGTGGATCGGCGCATATACGCCGGTTTGGCCAAGCGGCGCAAACGTCACCATGATGCGGCTGCGCTTCTTCAAGTAATTCAATGCTTTGCGGTTCTTGCGATAACCCGCCACCGGCTCAAAACCCATCCTGCAAGTGACGGTATCGCCCTTGTAGCCGCGCACCGAGGTCGAGCCCTTCGAATCGTAGGTCAACGTCAGATCGGCGCGCATCTCGCCGTCGTAGAGTTTCACCGTGCGCCCGCAGACCTCGTCGAGACTATCGGCATGGATCACGGTGGCGGCCATCGGATCGAGCACCGAGGCGAGATCGCTGGCGCCCAGCGGTATCCAATTCTTCGGATTGCGCTTCTTCGGCGCCGGCACGACCTTTGTCGCGGTAACAGTGCCATTGGCGAACTGTATATCGATCATCGACGCCTTCTCGCCCGACTTGTAGTCGGCGCGGAACGCCTGCGGCTGCAATCGCTTGCCCAAAATCTTGCCCTTTGATGAGATCGTGCCACGCGTGTCGTCGAACATTGTGGCGAGGCCGGCGCTGGAGACGCTGCCATCGATCGAATAGGTGTCGCCTTGGTAACTGCTGGAAAAGGTTGCCTTCGCCACAGAGAGGCCGAGGATCGACACCGTATACTCGCCCTTGAAGGATTGCGGCGTGGCGGCAGACGTTGCCGTCGGCAGCGCCACGGCAAGCGAGGCAAGGAGAGCATGAGACGAACGAAGCATGGCGGGATCGGTCCTCGATTTTTGACCGGAGATGGCAACTCCGGCCTGGCATGTCCCTGTGCGACCGCTTATAGGCTGAATTCCGGCCTTTATGTGAAAGGCGCCGTCACACCATGCGCAAGCCGGAGCTTGACGCATCGGCGAAATGCAACTAAGGAACGCCAACTTTTCCATAAGGCCGCCTGACCGAAACCGCGCGCCACCCGGCGCGGGCTCAAAGGTTTGGCCAGACCGAGAACTGAAGGTTTAGAACCATGTCCCGCACCTGCGAACTCACTGCCAAGGCAGTCATGTCCGGCAACAATGTGAGCCACGCCAACAACAAGACCAAGCGTCGCTTCCTGCCGAATCTCGTCAATGTGACGCTGATCTCGGAAGCGCTGAACCAGAATGTGCGCCTGCGCATTTCCGCCAACGCGCTGCGTTCGGTCGAGCATCGCGGCGGCCTTGATGCGTTCCTGGCCAAGGCCGACGCCAAGGAGTTGTCGCAGCGCGCCCGCCTGCTGAAGAAGCAGATCGCCAAGAAGCTGGCCGAACAGCCGGCCGCTTAATTTTTCAGGCGGCTGCCTTCCAAGGAGTGTCGTCCGAACTCGGTATGACACCCCGCTGGTTCCATTACCCAGGATAAAAAAATGAGTTTTTTCTCCCGATATCTGCCCTTTGTTGCGGCCATGGCGCTTGTCGTGGTGGCGTCGAACATCCTCGTGCAGTTTCCGGTGCAAGGTGCGATCGGCGGCCTGTCGCTGGCCGACATTTTGACCTGGGGCGCCTTCACCTATCCCTTCTCGTTCTTGGTCACCGACCTTGCCAATCGCCGCTACGGCCCGGCCGTGGCGCGCCGGATCGTCTTTGTCGGCTTCATGGCGGCGGTGATCTGCTCGATCCTCATCCCGCCCTTGCTGTTCCGCCACGGCCTGATCGAATTCGAGACGGCCGCCGACCGGCTGGTGCGCATTGCGGCGGCTTCCGGCGCCGCGTTCCTGATCGCGCAATTGCTCGACGTGACCGTATTCAACCGGCTGCGCCGGCAGAGCTGGTGGCGCGCGCCGATCGTCGGCACGCTGGTCGGCTCGGTGTTCGACACCGCCGTGTTCTTCACCGTCGCCTTTTCGGCGGCCTTCGCCTTCGCTGGCCCGAACGATGGCTTCGCGCTCGAAACCGCGCCGCTGATGGGCGTGCTGTCGGTCGAGACCATGCGCTGGGTGTCATGGGCGCTCGGCGACCTCGGCGTGAAGCTGATCATCGCCGTGGTGGCGCTGATCCCCTATCGGCTGCTTGCCGCCCGCTGGAGCCAGCCGGCACTGGCGGCATAGGCAGTGATCCCATGGGTCCAGCTCGACACTGCAAAAACGCCTGACGGCGGCCAGGAGCTTCGCCTGAAACGGCGCGGCGCCGAGTTCTCGATCATGCTTGGCTCGAACGAGCTGATGAACAGCCGCCTCAGCGGCTCCGAGGAAGCGCTGGCCAGCCTGACTTGCCAAAGGATTGCCGGCCGCAGCCAGCCGAAAATCCTGATCGGCGGGCTGGGCATGGGCTTCACGCTGCGCGCTGCCCTTGCCGAGCTTGGCGCCGATGCCGGTATCGTTGTTGCCGAGTTGGTGCCCGCCGTCGTGGCGTGGGCGCGCGGCCCGATGGCCTCGGTGTTCGGCGGCTGTCTCGACGATCCGCGTGTGATTGTTCGCGAAGCGGATGTCGGGCAGCTCATGCGATCGGAAGCCTCTGCCTGGGATGCCATTCTGCTCGACGTCGACAACGGGCCGGAAGGAATCGTCCACAAGGCCAACGATGCTCTTTACAGTCTAGCCGGGTTGAACAGCGCGAGAGCAGCGCTCAAGCCCGGCGGCGTGCTGGCGGTCTGGTCGCAGGGACCCGACAGCGGTTTTACCCGCAGGCTCAAGCAGGCAGGCTTCGCGGTCGAGGAAGTCAAGGTCCGCGCCAACGGCAAGCGTGGCGCGCGCCACGTCGTCTGGGTCGCGATCAACGGACTCCGGCCTGCGGCAGCCAGCGCGAAGCTTTAGACTTCTTTTCGGCTTATCGGCCATCCCTCGCCGACCGCCTCTCAATCCTCGTGCAGGACGAATTCCAGGTAGAGGTTGCGTTGCAGCATCGAGTGGTTGTCGTCCGAGATCAGCGACACCATCAGCGCGCCATCGTCGCGGGTCCAGACGTCGAGCCCTTCCATATTGTCGATCTGGTAGGCCATGTCGGCTTCCATCAGCACCGGCCCGTCGGCGACGGCGCCCTTCTCGACGCTTTCACCATAGATGCGCCTCAGCCGCATCTTGACGCCGCCGGCCATCGAGAAGCTGCGCTCCAAAAGCAGAAGGTCGCCGTCCGGCAGGAACGCACCGTCGGTGATGTCGAATTCACCGTTGCGCTTGACGGTGAAGACGCCCTTGTGCGGCCCTTCGATGACAGCCGCATAGATATTGCCTGATTTGTCGAGGCTCTTTTCCGACACCACGACCAGCCCGCCCTCGTGCTGCCCGTGAGGATTGGCATGGGTGCCTGTCTCAAAGCCGCGATTCCGACGAAGCTCCCAGGCCGGAATCAGGAAGTCCAGTTGCTTCAACGGCGCCTTCATATCGTGCGGATCGAATTTGAACTGGGCGACACGGTGGTTGCGCTCGAAGCCGACCGTGGCAATGCCGTCCTTGACCGCAAGGCCTTCGGCGTCGACCTCCCATTTCTCGTCGATCGGCTGGCCTGATGCGTCGATCATCTGCTGCATGCGGAAATTCTGGATGCCCGACGGGCGCTTGTCGGCATCATGAGTGACCGTGCCGAAGAACCAGAAACCGGTGTCGGCGACGCCGATGAAATCACTGCCGGGCTTGAGGAAGCGAAACGCCGACAGCGCGCCGAAATCGCGTGACGGCGAAGTCATTTCCAGCCCGCCGACGAATTCGAGCGGACCGAACCGCTTTTCGTCACGGCCGATGTGAAACCGGGTTATCGGCCGTGCCGAGATTTCGATCGGCTCGACCGAAACCGGGCCGACGGCGATGGAAGGCGACAAGGCGATGCCGGCAACGAACAGCGCTGTGGCGGCGAAAAGCGTCTGCCGAAAGCCGCCCCGCAAAAAAATCATCCGGCACGCCGCATGCCGCCGCGTCGCGTGTCCCGCGCGCTTTCCTCGCCAAACAGCGACGCGAGCTGCTCGGTCATGGCGCCGGCCAGTTCCTCGGCGTCGACGATGGTGACGGCGCGCCTGTAATAGCGGGTGACGTCGTGGCCGATGCCGATGGCCAAGAGCTCGACCGGTGAGCGCGTCTCGATCAGTTCGATAACGGCGCGCAGATGCCGTTCGAGATAGTTGCCCGGATTGACCGACAGTGTCGAATCGTCAACCGGCGCGCCGTCCGAGATCATCATCAGGATCTTGCGCTGCTCCGGCCGGGCGATCAGGCGGTTATGCGCCCACAGCAACGCCTCGCCGTCGATGTTTTCCTTAAGCAGGCCCTCGCGCATCATCAGGCCCAGATTGCGGCGTGCCCGCCGCCACGGATGGTCGGCGGATTTGTAGATGATGTGGCGCAAATCGTTGAGCCGCCCGGGATTCGGCGGCTTGCCTTCCTTCAGCCATTTCTCGCGTGCCTGACCGCCCTTCCAGGCGCGGGTGGTGAAGCCGAGGATCTCTACCGAGACGCCGCAGCGCTCCAGCGTCCGCGCCAGAATGTCGGCGCAGGTGGCGGCGACCGTGATCGGCCGGCCGCGCATCGAGCCCGAATTGTCGAGCACCAGCGTCACCACCGTGTCGCGGAATTTGGTGTCCCGTTCCTGCTTGAAGGACAGCGGCTGCATCGGATCGATGACGACGCGCACCAGCCGCGCCGGATCGAGATAACCCTCTTCGAGATCGAAATCCCAGGACCGGTTCTGCTGCGCCATCAGGCGGCGCTGCAGCCGGTTGGCCAGCCGGCCGACAACACCCGACAGGTTGGCAAGCTGCTTGTCGAGGAAGGCGCGCAGCCGATCCAGCTCCTCTTCCTCGCACAGGTCTTCCGCACCCACCGTCTCGTCGAAGGCGGTGGTGAAGACCTTGTAGTCGATCTCCTTCGACAGATTGGCGAAGGGATTGTCGTTGCGGCGCGCCTCGCCGGGCGTCTCGGCATCGGCGTCGTCATCGTCGGACAGGTCGTCGGCGGTGGCATCTGACGCCTCCGTCTCGGCCGATTGCTCGTCGTCGGACGACGCCTCGGTGTCGTCGGACTGCGACTGCTCGGAGCCGGAATCGTCCTCGCCGCCCTCCTCGCTCTGCTCCTCGCCTTGCGGCTGGTTGTCGTCATTGTCCTCGGAGTCTTCGGTCTCCTGGTCGTCGCCGAGCTCCTCGGCCATTTCCATGGAAGCCAGCATCTCGCGCACGACACGGGCGAAGGCCTGCTGGTCGTCGAGCTTTGCCGACAGCCCGTCGAGATCGGCACTGGCCTTCTCCTCGACCCACGGGCGCCAGAGGTCGACCAGCCGCTCGCCGCTCTTCGGGACAGTGCGGCCGGTCAGCTTTTCGCGCACCATCAGGGCCAACGCCTCCTCGATCGGAGCATCCGCCTTGTCCTTGACGTCGATGAGGTTGGCTCTGGCGTATTTGTCCTCGAGCATCGAGCCGATATTGTCGGCCACACCTTGCATGGCGCGGGAGCCGATCGCCTCGACGCGGGCCTGCTCGACCGCATCGTAGATGGCGCGGGCCTGCTTGCCTTCCGGCGCCAGCCTGGTGTGGATGCGCGCGTCGTGGCAGGCGCGCTTCAGCGCCATGGAATCGCCGAGACCGCGGGTGATGGCGATATCGGCCTTCGACGCCTTCTTCGGCAGTTCAGGCAGACGGGCGCGGCTGCCGGCGAGCGCCGGCCGGTCCTTGGCGAAACCGACCTCGAGTTCTTTGTCGCCGGCAATCGCGCGCATGCAGACGGTGACGGCACGCTTGAAGCTGTCGGCTTCAGACCCCGTCTTCGACTTGTTGCGCGTGTTGTCGCCCGGACCCGCCATCGAGAACTCTGTTTAGCCCAGCACCACATTGGCCGCCGATTCCGGCAGATCTTCGCCGAAGGCACGCTGGTAGAACTCGGCCACGAGCGAGCGTTCCAGCTCGTCGCACTTGTTGAGGAAGGTCAGCCGGAACGCCATGCCGATATCACCGAATATTTCGGCATTCTCGGCCCAGGTGATGACCGTGCGCGGGCTCATGACAGTCGAAAGATCGCCGTTGATGAAGGCCGAACGCGTCATGTCGGCGACGCGCACCATCTTGTTGACGATCTCCTTACCCTTGCCGTCGCGGTAGTGCTTGGCCTTGGCCAGCACGATGTTCACCTCATTGTCGTGCGGCAGATAGTTCAGCGTGGTGACGATCGACCAACGGTCCATCTGCGCCTGGTTGATCTGCTGGGTGCCGTGATAAAGGCCGGTGGTATCGCCCAGCCCGACCGTGTTGGCGGTGGAAAACAGCCGGAACGCCGGATGCGGGCGGATAACCCGGCTCTGGTCGAGCAGCGTCAGCCGGCCGGACGATTCCAGCACGCGCTGGATGACGAACATCACGTCCGGACGGCCGGCATCGTATTCGTCGAAGCACAGCGCGACATTGTGCTGGTAGGCCCAGGGCAGGATGCCGTCGCGGAACTCGGTGATCTGCAGCCCGTCCTTGACGACGATCGCATCCTTGCCGACGAGATCGATACGGCTGACATGGCTGTCGAGATTGACGCGCACGCACGGCCAGTTGAGACGGGCGGCGACCTGCTCGATATGCGTCGATTTGCCGGTGCCGTGATAGCCCGACACCATGACGCGGCGGTTGTAGGCGAAGCCGGCGAGGATCGCCATCGTCGTGTTCTTGTCGAACAGATAGTCCGGATCGATGTCGGGCACATGCTCGCTCGTCACCGAGTAGGCCGGCACCACCATCTTGGACTCGAAGCCAAATTTCTCCTTCACCGACACCGTGGTGTCGGGCAGGTTGGCGATGTCGCGATCGACCTTGTTCATCACTATCAACGTCTCCACGGGCGAAACGCCTGATTTCGCCGGCAATCTATTTTGTCCGGGGGCGGTCTTAGAGCCTTTTCCAACCTTATGAAAGTTGGAAAACGACACGAACCGTAAGGTCGCTCAGCACAATCCTGCCTGCTTGAGCACGCGATATGCCTGGAGCACATCGCGGAACCGGTCTTCCGAACCTCTGTCGCCGCCATTCGCATCCGGATGGTGGCGTTTCACCAGTTCCTTATAGCGCGCCTTGATATCCTTGCCAGTCGCCTTTGTATCAAGGCCAAGCGTTTCCAGCGCCTTGGCCTCAAGCGGCTTGGCCTTGCGCTCGCGCACCTCGCGCGGATCCTTCGGACCTTTGAACAGGTCGAACGGATCGCGCATGCGGTTGTAGTAGCCGGCGCGGCCGGAACGCTGCTGGGCGAAATCCGGCGAGGAGCGCGTCGAGGCGCCGTTGACGCCCATCTTCCATGTCGGCCGGTGGCCGGTCATCGCTTCCTTCTGGAAGCGGGCGATCTCGGTGTCGGGGACGCCGGAGAAATAATTGAAGCCCTTGTTGTACTCACGCACATGATCGAAGCAGAACTGAAAATATTCGCCCTCCTTCATGCGCCCGACCGGCGCGCGATGGGTGCCGGCCTCCTTGCAACCGTCCCACTGGCAGATCGGCGAGCGCGACTTCAGCTCCGCATCCTTCTCCGGGCGGATGCGGATTTTCTCGAAATATTTGGGGTACGGTTTCATCTCACCCATTTATGGGCTGTTCGCCGGTGCGAAACAAGAATTGACATTTTCGCGATGATCGCCCTAACCGCTGAATCGCGGCATAAAGCGGGCGATTGGCGAATTTTGTCGCGGCGACGGCATTGCGCGTCCTCCTGGACGCGCAAAGAGCACCGATTTTCGGGGATCATGCGCCAGCCATATGTGGTGAAGGGAAGTACGAATGTCCATACAGTCAACGATGGAAGGCAAGTTGAAGAAGGCGTTCTCGCCGGAGCGGCTGGTCATCATCAACGAAAGCCATCTCCATGCCGGCCATCACCATCAGGACTCCGACCATCACGGCACCTATGACGGCACCGGCGAGACGCATTTCCGCGTTCGCATCGTCTCCTCAGCCTTTGCCGGCATGAGCCGCATCGAGCGCCACCGCGCGGTCAACGAATTGCTGGCCGACGAGCTGAAGGCCGGTGTCCATGCGCTGGCGATCGAGCCGGCCGCGCCGGACGAAAAGACCAGGTGGTAGGCATCAGCCGAGCGCTGCCTTCAGGAAAATCATCACCGCACGGGTCAAGGCGTCGCCTTCGTCGCCGAAATCGCGATTGATCGACATGTGCGAATAGGCGCTGCCGTCGAACAAAATGACTTCCGTTCCGGTTGCCCGCAGGCGCTCGGCGAAGGCCTGTGAGGCTGCCGCACGACCCGCTGCGCGCGAATAGGCGACGAAGGCAGGCGGATGCTTGCGGCTCCCGACGTGGAAGGCTGGCGACAGCGCGCGCCATTGCGCCGGATCGGGAAAGGCCCGGGCATAGGCGCGTGTCATGTCGCCGCTTCTCGCAAGCGCCTCCAAATCATAGGCCCTGGTATCGTTCAGTACCAGCGCCGCGACGCCGGGCAGACCGCCGCGCAGCCCGGTCAACGCAGCGAGATGGCAGCCGGCCGAATGGCCCATGATCGCTATCCGGTTCGGATCGCCGCCGTGTCTGGCGATGTTGGCGCGCACGTAGCGATATGCCTGCTCGACGTCGTCGGCCTGGGTGGCGACATCGGCCTTAGGCAGCATCCGATAGTCGATGGAGACGAAGCAGAAGCCATTGTCGAGCAGGAAGTCCGGCTTAACGTTGACGTTGGTGCGGTTGCCGGCCCGCCAGGCACCGCCATGGATAAAAATGACCACAGGCAGGCCGGTTGCGCCATCGCGCGAGTAGATGTCGAGCTTGGCCGGTCCGTAGTCGAACGTTTGCGGAGAAAGAGAGCGCCGGCGCGATGACGCTGAAGCGCTGGCAGGCAGCAAAGCCATCGACATCAAAAGCAGGGTTCGCCGATCGATCACCGTCATCTCCAGACAGCCCAGTCGAAAGTGCACGCGAGCGCGGCGAGCGTCCAGTCAAGGATTGGTTAGCCGGGACAAGAAGCTAAATGTCGCCGGCCGGCCTGATCCTCAGCCTTGCGATCCGGTTCTTGTCGCGCTTCATGACGACGAAGCGCTTGCCGTGAAAGGTGAAAGCCTGCTTCTCGTCCGGGATCAATTGCGTCTCGTGGATGACGAGACCGGCAATGGTGGTGGCTTCCTCGTCCGGCAAGTCCCAGTCGAGCGCCCGGTTCAGGTCGCGGATCGGCACAGTGCCGTCGACGACGACGGAGCCGTCGGCTTCCTGCTTGACGCCCTGAATGTCGATATCGTGCTCGTCGGCGATCTCGCCGACGATCTCCTCGATGATATCCTCCAGCGTCACCAGCCCCTCGACCTCGCCATACTCGTCGACGACGATGGCGAAATGCGCCTTGCGACGCAGGAAGGCGTTGAGCTGTTCCTGCAGCGTCGTGGTGTCGGGCACGAACCACGGTTTTGTCGCGATCTTCATCACGTCAATCTGGGAAAAGTCGTTGCCGACATCGTTCAGCGCGCGCAGGAGGTCCTTGGCATGCAGCACGCCGACGATGTTGTCGAGTGAGCCCTTCCACAAGGGCATGCGGGTATGCGGGCTCTGCAGGATCTCGCGCACCACCGCTTCCGGCGGATTGTCGGCGTTGACCGAGCGCATATTGGTGCGGTGGACCATGACATCGGACACTTCGAGCTCGTCGAGATCGGACAGGCGGCCGATGCGGCCGCGATCCTCGCGCACCGCCTGGCCGTTGCGCCGAACATCATCGACGGCGCCGCGCGATTCATCATGGTTCGAATGCTGCGGCTCGATGCGCTGCAGTTCATAGCCGAAGGCGGCGAGCAGGCGCGCGCGAAAGGCGAAAGCGAGCAGGCCGAGCCCGGCTAGGACAGCAGCGACAATCCAGCCGGTCTCGTTCATCCCGGGCGGCTTTTCTGCTGACCCGGGCGGCTTTGCTGACCCGGGCGGCTTTGCTGACCCGGATGGTTCTCCCTTAGAAACGACAGCACCTCCGATGCCGGCACGTCCCTGGCGATGAACGCCTGGCCGATGCCGCGCGTCAGGATGAAGGTCAGCGCGCCGCGCGACACCTTCTTGTCCTGGGTGATGAACGCAAGCAGCGCCTCGGCATCAGGCAATTCGCCCGGAATATCGGCCATGCGCCAAGGCAGGCCGACGGCGCGAAGATGCGTCTCGACGCGCGCCGCATCGTCGGGACTTGCCAGATTGAGGCGTGACGAAAAGCGATAAGCCAGCGCCATGCCGATGGCGACCCCCTCACCGTGGACGAGACGGGCGCTGTCATAGCGGGTGGCGGCCTCCAGCGCGTGACCGAACGTGTGGCCGAGATTGAGCAACGCGCGGTCGCCGGTCTCGAACTCGTCGCGGGCGACGACATCGGCCTTGGCGCGGCAGGCTTCGGCGATGGCTTCGGCCCGCTCCGGGCCGCCGGCAAACACTTTGCCCCAGTTTTCCTCCAGCCAGGCGAAGAAGCCAGGGCGATCGATGAGCCCGTATTTGGCGAGTTCGGCATAACCGGCCCTAAATTCCCGGATCGGCAGCGTGTCAAGCACTTCGGTATCGGCCAGCACCAGTTTCGGCTGATGGAAGACGCCGACGAGGTTCTTGCCGCGCGCGCTGTTGATGCCGGTCTTGCCGCCGACCGAAGAGTCGACCTGCGCGAGCAGCGAAGTCGGTATCTGCACGAAATTCATGCCGCGGCGCACGATGCCGGCGGCAAATCCGGCCAGGTCGCCGATGACACCGCCGCCGAGCGCGATGACGACATCGCCGCGCTCAAGCCTGGCTGCCAGCACGCCGTCCACCACCTCCTCGAGATGCGCGAAACTCTTGGTCTTTTCCCCAGCCGGCAACGTGATGACGGCAGGCTGAATGCCGCCCTTTTCGAGGCCGGCCTTCAACGTTTCGAGGTGTGCTGCGGCGACATTGTCGTCGGTGACCACCGCGGCGCGCGTGCCTGGAAGGCGACGCGAAATCTCGGTGCCCGCGCGCGAAAGCAGGCCGGAGCCGATTAAAATGTCATAGGCACGATCGCCAAGCCCGACTTCGACGGTGACTGTCGCATTGACGCTCACGACCGCACCTCGCCTGTCGCGGCCGCAACGCCGAAATACCCGCAAAGCGCGCTCACCACCTCGGCCGCAATGACCTCCTTGCGATCGTCGCGGGTCGGCACGGTGACATCGGCGCCTGCGTAGACCGGATAGCGCTCGGCCATCAACCGCTCGATCACGGCGCGGGGATCGGCGCTTTTCAAGAGCGGCCGGTTTTGCTTCTTGGAAACGCGGTCCATCAAGAGGTCGATCTCGGCCTTCAGCCATACCGACACGCCATGGCCGGCGATCGCCTCCCGCGTCTGCGCGCTCATGAAGGCGCCGCCGCCCGTCGACAGCACCTGCGGGCCGTGCTCCAGCACGCGCAGGATGACGCGCTGCTCGAGCGCCCGGAACTCGGTCTCGCCATAGCGTTCGAACAATTCGGGGACACTCATGCGCGACACGCTTTCGATCTCCTGATCGCTGTCGATGAAAGGCAGTCCCAGGATCCCCGCCACCTTGCGGCCGATCGCCGTCTTGCCGGCGCCCATGAGGCCGACAAAGACGATGGAACGGTTGCCCAGCCGGCTGAGCAGCGCGGCATGGCTCTCGTCAGGAGGATTTGCTGGTAGCGCGCTCATACGGACCTCGTTGCCGGCGTATCGACATCAAAAGCCTGTTTGCGTCAAGCGTGGCGCGCGCCGAGCTTCGTCCTTGAATTGGCCGGATTGGCGTCTCATAAGGGCACAGGGTTTGGAAACGCAGAACAACAAGACGGGCGAAAATTGATGCCGACACTGTTCCGCTTTGTCGTGACGCTCACGATTCTGGCCGGCATTGTCTATGGCGCGATGTTCGCTCTGGCGATGTTCGTCGAGCCGAGAAAGGCCGAAATGAGCGTGCGCATTCCTCCGGAAAAGCTCAATCCCAAGAAAAACTGATCCCAGGAAAACTGACCCAGAGAAATGAACAGCGCAGCCCGCATCGAAGCCTTTCTGGAAATGATGAGCGCCGAGCGGGGCGCAGCCGAAAACACGCTTTCCAGCTATCGCCGCGACCTCGAAGACGCTTCGGCCGAGATCGATGGCGGGCTTGCGGGCGCCGCCGCCGGCGATATCCGCGCCTATCTCGACGATATCGCCGCGCGCGGTTTTGCCGCCACCTCGCAGGCACGCAAACTGTCGGCGATCCGCCAGTTCTTTAAGTTCCTTTACGCTGAAGGCCTGCGCCGCGACGACCCGACCGGAACCCTGGACAGCCCGAAGAAGGGCCGGCCGCTGCCGAAGACGATGAGCGAGGCCGACACCGGCCGGCTGATCGACCGTGCGGCGCAAGAGGCAGCTGACGCCTCGCTGAACGATGGCGACAGCCTGGCGGCGCTGCGCCTGCATGCACTGGTCGAGGTGCTCTACGCCACCGGCCTGCGCGTTTCCGAACTGGTCGGCCTGCCGGTGACGGTAGCGCTGCGCGACGATCGTTTCTTCATGGTGCGTGGCAAGGGCGACAAGGAACGCCTGGTTCCGCTGTCGGCAAAGGCGCGCATGGCGATGCGGACCTGGCTCTCTGCCCGGGCAACGGTGCCGGCTCTCGCAGACAGCCCATTCCTGTTTCCGGCAGCAGGCGATAGCGGCTATCTCTCCAGGCAGGTCTTCGCCCGCGACCTGAAGGGCCTTGCGGCGCGGGCCGGCATCGCCTCGGCGAAAATATCGCCGCATGTGCTGCGCCATGCTTTCGCCAGCCATCTCCTGCAGAACGGCGCCGACCTCAGGGCCGTGCAGCAGTTGCTTGGCCATGCCGATATTTCAACGACGCAGATTTACACGCATGTGCTGGAGGAGCGGCTGGTGCGGCTGGTCAACGATCATCATCCGCTTGCCGACTAGGCGTCATATCGCTATGTGAGGACCACGTTCCATCGCCCGGAGCCTCTATTTCCTGGGTTCCGCCAGTCATTGCCTCCCGGTCTATCGGTCCGCTCAAGAATGTACAATTACCTCGATTTCGAAAAGCCGGTCGCCGATCTCGAGGGCAAGATCCTCGAGCTGAAGAAACTCGCCGAGAATGGCGAGGCGGTCGATGTCGGCGATGAGATCAGCCGTCTTGAGAAGCGTTCGCGCGACGCCCTGCGCGACGCCTACAAGGCGCTGACCCCGTGGCAGAAGGTGCAGGTGGCGCGCCATCCGGACAGGCCGCATTGCATCGACTACATCAAAGGCCTGTTCAACGATTTCACGCCGCTTGCCGGCGACCGCAATTTCGGCGAGGATCAGGCGATCGTCGGCGGCTTTGCCCGCTTTCGTGGCGAGCCGGTGGCGATCATCGGCCAGGAAAAAGGTTCGGACACGGCCAGCCGGCTGAAGCACAATTTCGGCTCGGTGCGACCGGAAGGCTACCGCAAGGCGGTGCGGCTGATGGAACTCGCCGACCGTTTCAACATCCCGTTGCTGACGCTGGTCGACACGGCCGGCGCCTATCCCGGCGTCAACGCCGAGGAGCGTGGCCAAGCGGAAGCCATTGCCCGCTCGACATCGGCCTGTCTCGGCCTGAAGGTGCCGTCGATCTCGGTGGTCATCGGCGAAGGCGGGTCGGGCGGTGCCATCGCCATCGCCACCGCCAACCGCGTCTACATGCTCGAGCACGCCATCTATTCGGTGATCTCGCCGGAAGGCGCCGCTTCGATCCTGTGGCGCGACACCACCCGCTCGAAGGATGCAGCGACCAATATGAAGATCACCGCCCAGGATCTGCTGGAGCTGAAGATCATTGACGCCATCATTCCCGAACCGCTGGGCGGCGCCCATCGTGGCCCGGAAGCGGTCATCGCCGCCACCGGCGACCTCATCGCCAAGACGATGAAGGAATTCTCCGGCGCCAACACCGATTTTCGTGAGCAGCGCCGCGAGAAATACCTGGCTATGGGGCGAAATCTTTAGCAAGACGAGGTTCGGCGCCGCAATGTGGCGAGATTGAGCACGTCCGCCACAAAAATGCCGCGGCATTCGGTTCAATCAAATTGCCGTAAGGGGATGCGCCCGGCGCTTGCGGTAAGGAATTTTCAAGGTTAACGGGCTTAGGGTTGGGCCTGGCGGCGCTGATGCCTGCGGTCCGAAAGAAAAGACATAGCCATACCCATGTTTGCCAAGCTCGCCCGCACCGGACTTCTGATTGCCGCGATAGGGGTCGCCGGCTGCAATGATTCTTCGATGAAGGATTTTGCCCCCCAGGCCAACAAGCCGCTGCCCGACAAGATCCTGGCCGGCATGAAGGCCAAGGGCATGACCCGCACCTCGCCGGTGATGGCCCGCATCTTCAAGGAAGAGGGCAAGCTCGAAATCTGGAAGGCCAAGACCAACGGCCGCTACGACTTGGTCGCCAGCTACGACATATGCAAATGGTCGGGCAAGCTGGGTCCCAAATTCACCGAAGGCGACCGCCAGGCGCCGGAAGGCTTCTATACGGTCCGTCCGGCGCAGATGAATCCGCGGTCGAGCTACCACCTTGCCTTCAACATCGGCTATCCCAACGCCTACGACCGCGCCAATGGCCGCACCGGTTCTCATCTGATGGTCCATGGCGCCTGCTCGTCGTCGGGCTGCTATTCGATGACCGACGCGCAGATCGAGCAAATCTACGCCTTCGGCCGCGATGCGTTCCAGGGCGGGCAGACCGAATTCCAGATCCAGGCCTTTCCGTTCCGCATGACCGCCGCCAACATGGCGCGTTATCGCAAGGATCCGAACTACGAATTCTGGAAGATGCTGAAGGTCGGCTACGACAATTTCGAGATCACCAAGGTGCCGCCGAAGGTCGACGTCTGCGAGAAGCGCTACGTCTTCAACCAGGTCGCGGCCGACGGCGCGACATTCGATCCGGCCGGCGCCTGCCCCACGACGACGCAGCCGGATTCGTTGAAGAGCGCCTTCAATGCCTACCAGAGCACCTACGAAGCGGCTTTCAACGGCGCGGTCAAAGCCAGCGTGCCGGCCCCCAAGCCAACCATCGCCGGCATCAAGGAAGCCAGCATCGTTTCCGAGTGGTCGAAAAAGCGCGCCCGTGGCGAACGCGTGCCGATCGAGCCGCCGTCGTTCAACGCCGACGGCTCGGTGACAGAGACGGCGCGCATGGGCCGCATCGATTCGCCGGCCGGCCGGAAGATGGCCGCGCTGGATGCGGAGAAAGCCGCCAAGCAGAAGGCCGAAGAGCAAAGGCTTGCCGCCATAGAGGCGGCCAAAGCCGAGAAAGAGGCGGCCAAGGCTCAGGCTCTGGCCGAAACGGAAGCGGCCAAGATTAATTCGCTGGCCGAAGAGGGGGATGCCGTGGCCGCGGCCGAAGCGCCTGTCGCCACCGCGACAATCGCGTCGCCCCAAGCTGCCGCCCCGGCCGAAACGCAGGCGGCCAATGCCGATCAAAGCAGGGTGACAAAGCTGAAGAACAAACTGCTCGGCATGTTCGGCGGCTGAGGTTCTCGCGCTTGGCCAAGCCTACTTCCGTCTATGACCTCAAGGGCCTGAACTGCCCCCTGCCTGTGCTGAAAGCAAAAAAGCGGCTGGCTGCGATGCGGCCGGGCAGCAGGCTCTGGCTGGAAACCACTGACCCGCTGGCCGTCATCGATATTCCTGCTTTCTGCACCGATGCCGGCCATCGCTTGGTCGAAACGGCAGCGGTTTCGGGCGCCCATCGCTTTCTAGTCGAGCGCGGCGAGCAGTCGCTAGACCATGATCCCGAAAAGTGGAATCCGGTTTTCGGAAAAGATCGTGGTTAACCAATAGGTTAAAATCAACGCCCGGCGATGGCCAGCGGGTTGTTTTCCAGCGCTGCGCGGTCGGGTGTGTCTATCGACGGCCGGTTGGTGAAGGCGGCAAACAGCCGGCGGACATAGTCCTCCGGCATGTCGAGCGTGATCAGCACCAGCCTTGTGCCGCGTTGGCCGTCCGGCCAGGACGGCAGCCGCGCCGGCGGATGCAGGATCTTCTGCACGCCGTGGACGACCAGCGGCCGCGCCGGGTCTTCCAGCAACTCGATGACGCCCTTCATGCGCAGCAGGCGCTCGCCATGCGCCGATCGCAACAGGTCGAGGAACATCTCGATCGCCGAAAACGGCACCGGCCCGTCATGAACGAGCGAGTAGGAGCGCACGCGGGAATCGTGCCGATGGTCGCTATCGTGGTCATGGCCATGGTCGTCGTGGTCATGGTCGCCATGGTGGTGATCATGGGCGGCTTCCTCGCCGAGCCAGCGTTGCACCTCGGCGGACTTGGTGGCTGGGTTGTAGAGGCCGCAATCGAACAGCGCCGCTACATCGGTCCTTTTGTCACCGGCCTCGAGCAGTTCGGCACCCGGATTGATCTGCCGCAGCCGGGCCCGCAAGGTCTCGACGTCGCGCGGATCGGTGACCAGATCGGCTTTCGTCAGCACGATGCGGTCGGCGACGGCCACCTGCTTCACCGCCTCGACATGGGCGTCCAGCGTCGCATTGGCGTTGACCGCGTCGACCAGCGTGATGACGCCGTCGAGCCGAAAGGCCTGGACCAGCGCCGGATGCGCCATGATCGACTGCAGCACCGGCGCCGGATCGGCGAGGCCGGTGGTTTCGATGACGACGCGGGCAAGCCGGGCGATACGGCCGGTCTGCAGCCGGTCGACGAGATCAGCCAGCGTGTCGACCAGCTCACCGCGCACCGTGCAGCAGAGACAGCCGTCGGAGAGCTGGATGATGCCGTCGGAGGCCTGTTCGACCAGGAGATGGTCGATTGCCACCTCGCCGAACTCGTTGATGATGACGGCGGTATCGGCGAGTGCTGGATCCCTGAGCAGCCGGTTGAGCAGCGTCGTCTTGCCGGCGCCGAGAAAGCCGGTCAGCACCGAGACAGGGATTGGGAAGCCGCTGCTCATCAGGCTAGTTCAAGGCCTTGGCGGGCTGGCCGCCTTTGGCCGCCGTGGCGGAACCGATAACTGTGGGCTCGGCACCGGGCGGCGTCGGCAGGTCGGGGCGCCAGCTCGGCAACGGCACGTCGGCATATTCCCGGCCCGATGTATCGAGCATCGCCTTCGGCTTCGGCCCGGTGGCGCCGCCAAGGCCGACGGCGACCAATGTCGGCACATGGTCGAGCTTTTCCCGATAGGGCGATTTTGGCGCATCCTTATCGCCGACGGGGACGGCAGCTTCCGACTGCTCCTTAGCCGGCTTCTTCTTGCAAAGCTCGTCACGCAGGTCATTGACCGATGTCGTGTCGCCATAGGCAGGCAGCGCCGCGACCGTGACCCAGTTCGGCTCTTGCGCCGTGAAGCCCTGGTCGAGCAGTCTCGCCGTGGTCTCGGCGCGGGTGATGGTCGACTGTTCGCCAAGCACGACGGCGACCAGCGTGCGGCCGTTTCGCGTTGCCGAGCCAATCATGTTGAAGCCCGAGGGGCAGACGAAGCCCGTCTTCATGCCGTCGGCGCCCGGATAGCGGCCGATCAGAAGATTGTAGTTCGAGATCTGCTTCTTGCCGACGGCGAGGCCCTCGATCGAGAACCATGGGGCATATTGCGGGAATTCCGTGCGGATCGCCATCACCAGCAAACCGAGGTCGCGCGCCGTCGTATACTGGTCCGGCGAAAAGAGCCCGTTCGGATTGACGAAATGCGATCCGGTCATGCCGAGCCGGCGTGCCTCGGTGTTCATGCGTTCGGCAAAAGCGGCTTGCGAACCGCCGATGTTCTCGCCGACGGCCATGGCGACGTCATTGGCCGATTTGACCAGCATCATCTTCAGCGCATTGTCGAGCCGCATGACCGAGCCCGGCTTGAAGCCCATCTTGCTTGGCGGCTCGCCAGCGGAACGCTTCGTGACCTTGATCGGCGAATCGAGCCGGACCTCGCCGGCCGCGATGGCGCGGAACGTCACATAGGCGGTCATCAGCTTGGTCAGCGAGGCAGGATACCAGCGCTTGAAAGCCTCCTGATGCTGGAGGATCTTGCCATTCTCCAGGTCGAACACGATCGTCGGATTGGCGAGAGCCGGCCCGGCCAGCAGCGGAAGCGCCACCGCGCCCGCCAGCAATAGTCTAGGGAAATGCCTGTACCGCATGTGAAATCCGAAATCGCCTCTTGCCGCAGTCGCCTCTGGCTCCGTAAGATTTGTTACGCGATCGCCAGCATAGTGATCCGGCCCTCTATCCGGATCCCGATCTTGCGGTGCTATTTACCCTATGTGACGTCAAGATGGCAAAGTGCCTGAATGACAATTGTAAAACAGTAGGCACAATTGCAAAAGCAGCAGGCAGAACCCGTCTGCTCCAACAGCGAGATGGAACCATCATGCCGATCCTGAACCGCGCCGCCGAAATGCAAGACGAGGTCGCCGGCTGGCGCCGCCATCTGCACCAGACGCCAGAGCTGAATTTCGACGTCTTCAAGACCGCCGCTTTCGTCACCGAGAAGCTGAAGGCCTTCGGTTGCGACGACGTGGTGACCGGGCTCGGCAAGACAGGCGTCGTCGGCATTATCCGCGGCCGCCTGGGCGAAGGCACGACCATCGGCCTGCGCGCCGACATGGACGCGCTGCCGCTCAATGAGATCACCGGAAAACCCTATGCCTCGACCGTTCCGGGCAAGATGCACGCCTGCGGCCATGACGGCCACACCGCGATGCTCTTGGGTGCTGCCAAATATCTTGCCGAGACGCGCAATTTCGCTGGCTCCGTCGCGGTGATCTTCCAGCCGGCCGAAGAAGGCGGTGGCGGCGGCAACGAGATGGTCAAGGATGGGATGATGGAGCGCTTCGACATCTCCAAAGTATTCGGCATGCACAACATGCCGGGCCTACCGGTCGGCCAGTTCGCCATCAAGCCGGGCCCGATCATGGCGGCCACCGCCGAATTCACCATCACCGTCAAGGGCCGGGGCGGGCATGCGGCGATGCCGCACGGCACGATCGACCCGATCGTCATCACCAGCCAGCTCGTCGGTGCTCTGCAGACGATCGCCTCGCGCAGCACCGATCCGGTCGAAGCTGTCGTGGTATCGGTAACGAAATTCCACGCCGGCGACGCCTACAACATCATTCCCGAGAGCGCCGAGATCGCCGGCACCGTGCGCACGCTGAAGAAGGAGGTCGCCAGGAAGGCGGAGGAGCGCGTGCGCGCCATCTGCGAGGGAGTAGGCGCGGCCTTCGGCGCAACGATCGAGGTCGATTACAAAGCCAATTATCCCGTCACCTTCAACCATGCTGAAGAGACGGTCTTTGCCAGTGACGTCGCGGCTGATATCGCCGGCGACGCCCATGTGCACCGTGCCATCCAGCCGGTGATGGGCGGCGAGGATTTCTCTTATATGCTGGAGGCGCGGCCGGGCGCCTTCATCTTCATCGGCAATGGCGACACCGCGGGTCTGCACAACCCGGCCTACGACTTCAACGACGAGGTCATCCCGCACGGCATGAGCTATTGGGTGAAGCTGGCGGAGACGGCGCTGGCCGCCTGATGAATGTGCCTGAGCCCGTCCTCGGCTTGACCTGAGGGTGCGCTGCGATTTTGAGATGGCGACAAGGCCATCGAGCTCAGGACGTGACGATGCTCCGATCGTCACTTCCGACCGGACGGCTTCCGCGCAAGACCGAAGGCAATGCCTAGCGCAATGCCGATCCCGATACCCGCAATGATGTTGTCCAACGCGACGCCGATTGCCACGCCGATCACAATGCCGAGTGTGATGTGTTTGGCATCTATCATGCCGAGTCATGTAGAGTGGGAGGGGAGAGCCGCAACCGCTGGCCATCCGTCGGCTACCAACCGATGTTGCCTGGATCGCTACGGGCCGCTCTTCGAGTCGTCGACCTTCAACGCTTCCATGACGGGCGCCAGATCACTCTCTTCGACCGGGTCTGTAGCCTGCGGCTGTTCGCCTGTCCGGGCCTTGTGCAGGGCTTTCTCAATGGCCTCTTCGATGTCGCCGATCTCGTCTTCGCGTACCTCGTGACCATAGCCGGCCGCGTCGGCATCTTGCTCGAATTGCTGCACCAGGACGGCCACGCTCACTTCGCTCTCGGCGGGCAGATCGCCGACGTTCTCCCGGAGCCAGGTTTCAAAGAACTCTTTTGTGGCGCTCATGCGGTATCTCCTTCGGCACACTAAATCGCAGCGGTGGTCCGAAGTTCCGCTATTCCCAAATCATCTTTGCGGTCTAACCCTCCTGGATCAGTCCGTAGTGGTGAGGATCAATTTCGAATTGTGGGCAGAAGCCTCTCGACGGCTATGCTTCAACGGCCATCGTCGAAACCAGATTGATTGGATGCAGAGCGCCTCTTGGCGAAACGGTTCGAAGCGGTTATGTGTCGGGCCGCGTGGTCCCGTAGCTCAGTAGGATAGAGCGGCAGATTCCTAATCTGTAGGTCACAGGTTCGATTCCTGTCGGGATCACCATAGTTTTCAACTACTTTGCGAGCAATCGCCGTACTTTTTTTGCTAATTAAGTGCGACGAATTTCATAGGCTTTCAGACTTTGGGCGCGCATACCCCAAGTACGAGTGGAGAAAATGCCGGCCGCAGAAGCGCAGGACGCCCTTGCGCGACATGGCGGACTAGCATGGAAGCCCAGGAGAACATCTATAACACCTGGGCCTCCTCAAGCTGGTTCGCATGGCTATTGAACAGACCTGCCGGCCGGCGTGCTGCCGAGCGCGGAAGCCGTGCTACTGCCCTACGGCCGCGAGTCTGTCCATGAAGGCGAAGCCCTTGCCAAAGCCATCATTGAGACGGTTGAAAGGCTGGCCCGATGATTCGCCTTGAATCAGTGCTGCGATGAGGAGCGAGCAATCGAGCTCCTCCGGAAACGAAACATTTAAGTCACTCTGAGTCGCCATACGAAGCGACCTCAATCTTGCTGTCTTCGCGGCGCGTTCGGCGCGCTCAGCCTCAGCCATCACCTTCGCGGAGCGCCTAACTGTGCTATTTCCCAGCCAACACATCTATTCGATCCAGTAGAATTCCGATGCCCCGGTCATGCCCTGACTCATTGAGATTGTCGCCGCTCATTGTGATGAAGCCGGTTCGATCGGTGAGGTTAAGATCCGCGTGCCGTCAGGCGCAGGCCGATCGCCTTGGCAATAGCCGTTGGCTTGGCGCGCGCCGCCAAAGCCGACCCTTGGCTGCTCACTGGACTCCAATCGGCAACGGACGCATTGTTGCCTCGGGGAGTGGGAGGAGTGGGCAAATCTCGCTACGACAATCGCTCGGGCCAGTGGCGAAAGCGCGCTAGACACCGCCGACGCTGGCAACCTTCACGCAATGCAACTCGGTGGGCGTCGATTGCTGCGGCAAGCGCAACCCTGATCGGCCTGATCGCCCTCAAAGGCGGATATCCTTAGGCACACTGCAAACGTTCATTGCCACCACCATTCGCGATCGCGGGCTAAAAAATGCGGAAAGTAGTCGTCTCTCTGGGTGTGCTGCTAGTTATAGCGGCGGGGGCGATTGGCGCGATGTTCGCTACCTCGACAGGGGTTCTCTATCATCAGGCGAAGAGCCCAGCGGGTGGATCCACCTGCCACTATTTCACAGGAAGAGGCACGTTCACGACGCCTAGCTATGCGGTGACTGGTTGCCCGCGGTTTATCAGCATTGGGTTCTAGGCGGCTCTAGTCCCTCGTTCGAATGATGCTATTGCATTAGCTCTCGCGCATTTTACTCGACCGACGTCGACACGTCGGGTTAACAGGGGAAGTCCATGGACACACTCATGACGACGGCCCGGCAGTTTTGCCAAGACGATTCAGGCGCTGCCATGGTCGAATATTCGATCCTTGTCGGCATTATCGCCGCCGCTGCAATTCTCGCGATCCTCGCGATCGGAGGCTGGGTCACCGGGCGTTTCACCGGCTTGTGCGCTGCGTTGGAAGCCTCGCCACTCGGCGCCTGCGACGTGACGACGGGCGTCGGAACTTGACGCGTTTGGGTAGCAAGTTCTGCTTCTTTCCCTTTGGAGAGGCTAGCTACTTGTTACCGCATAAGAAGGGCTGGCACGTCGCGCCGGCCCTTTTCTATTCTACACGAACGATTACAGCAACCAGCGCATCAAAACCGGCAGACGAGGTTTCCTGCACGTTATAGATGGCAGTGGCACTCAGGCCAGTTGCATGGCCGCGGCCGTCCGCATGGCAGCCAACGTGCCTATCGGCTGGCCTTCAGCGCCCACCGAGACTCCAGAGAATGACATAGCTCCTGTCGATGGTTCGACCCCGCATGCGGCGCGCCGCTCGTGACCGCAATTCAAGCACTTCGCCGGTTCAGTCATCGAAAGGATTTTCGTGCGATACATTTCAGGCTGGTACTCCGCCTTGCACCATCATGTTTGAATAAATCTGAAACACTATCGTGCAGATCGCTGCGAGCGAGATCGGCACGCCAAACGGCACAACGCCTTTGCGATCCAGGTGCTGAACATACAGGCGAAAGACGCCTTGCGGCAGCATGAGCGGATATTTGACGACCATCGCCGTGGCGAAAGCGAAAACCAGCAGCAGCACTGAAAATACGACGAGGCCGCTGCCGCCGATCAGCAACGGCACCACCGCCATCAGCTTGACATCGCCGGCCCCGATCTTGCGCATGGCCCAGAACGGAAACAGCGCGACAAACAGCAAAACACCGGCAAGCGCGCTCAGGCCCATGTCCCACCACGACCCGGATTGCACCGACAGGAGCTGCAGCGAGCCCAAACCCAGGCAAAGCAGCAGCAGCACATTCTGGTTGGATATTTTCTGGGTGGTGAAGTCGAGCCAGGCAATCCTTGCCAGCAAAGGGATCGCTAGCCCCTTCAGCAGCAGCGATGCGGCGAGCAACATGCTGTCGCCTTACCGCTCGAGATTCTTCACGCTGGACGACAGGAGCTTCAGATTGTTGGCCACGGTCGGATCGTTGGGCGCCAGCTCATAGGCCTTGAGGAAACTGCTGCGCGCGTCCTGCAGCTTGCCGCGCAGCAGATAGGAATAGCCGACATTGTTGTAATATTCGGGCGTCCCGCCGACCAGTCGGAAGGCCTGGCGATAGGCCAGGTCGGAGAGGTCGAAGCGGCGGATGCGATCGCTGGAGGCGGCCAGGCCCATCCAGGCACCACCATCATTGGGTGCCAGCTGCGTCGCCTTGTAGAACAGGGCGCCGGCATTGCCGTAGTTTTCCGCGCGGAACTGGTTCTTGGCTTCGGCAACAGCCTGGTCCGAGGCATAGTACTCGACGTCGCTGACCGTCTTCAGCCCGTCGAAGGCATCGCCAAAGGCTGTCACGTCACCTTTCGAGGGCTCGTTGGTGCGGACGACGCCGTTGGTATCAGCCGTCTGACAGCCGGAAAGCACGATAAGCAGCAAACCGGCTACGGCTGCGAGGCGCATTGGCCCTGTCATTTCGTCCCCCAAAGAGTTCTCTCCGACTCTGTATTTCGACCAAAGCACAGACGTGCCTAGAAGAAAATGCCCCTCATTCGAATGATCACCGGTAACATGATGACCATCAACACGACCGGGAAGATGCAGAGCCCCAATGGGATCATCATCTTGACCGGCAATGCATTGGCGCGCTCTTCGGCACTCAGGATTCTCTGGCTGCGCATTTCGTCGCTGTAGACGCGCAAGGCTTCCGTAAGACTAGTGCCAAGTTCTTCCGACTGCCTGAAAAGCACAGCCAGCGCCCGCGCCTCGTCAAGACCAATGCGGTCGGCGAGTTCGCGCAAGGCCTCGCGCAATGGCTTGCCGGCGCGCAACTGCAAAGTCATGATCGAAAGCTGGATGCCCAGCCATCTGTGGGTGCCGGCCAGTTCACCGGTGACACGCTCGACGGCCGCCTCGAGGCTCATGCCTGCGTCGGCGCAGGTTATCATCATGTCCATGAAATCGGGAAAGCCACGACGATAGATCCGCTTTTGTGCCTTCTCGAAGCGATCGAGCATGACGCTTGGAACCACGATGCAGGCGAGCCCAAACAAAGCAGAACCGGCAAAGGCTATGAAAGCGGGCAATTCAGGCGGGAGGACTCGTGACAGTAGCGCATAGGCCGCCAGAAAGCCGACACAGACCGCGCCAAGCCGCGACAAGGTGTAAATGAGTGGAGCGCTTGACTGGTAAAAGCCGGCGCGAAAGAGCTTCGCGTCCAAGGCGCTAGGCTCGTCCCGCTCCTTTTCGATAGATCGAAAATATGCGTCCACTGGCCGCTGCGCTGCGATCTTGGCAAGCTGCTCCTGTCCAACGAGCGAACGGCGATCGGCAATACCTTCGGCCATCAGGCTTTTTGCGACCAGCTTCCGCGTCTGCAGCGCCGGCAAGAAGACGAGCGCGCCGAACAGAAAAAGTGCCACCGCCGCCACGAAGACGGCAATGGAAACCAAGACACTCAGATTCTGAACGTTCGAAAACAAGTTATCCTTCGCTCCTGTTCAGAAATCGAAATTGACCATTCGATACATAATGAAATCGCCTAACAGCGCCCACGACCCGAAAATCAGGAACACAGGCATGATGACCGGATTGTTCCAGACGGTTCCGTAGTAGGCTGGGGCAAGTATCTGAAGCACCAGGAACATCGCGACCGGGAACAGTGAGATGATCCATGCCGACACGCGGCCCTCGGACGAAAGCGCCCTGATTTTCATTCGCAGTTTCTGCCTCTCGCGCAACACTGACGACAAATTGTGTAGAATTTCGGTGAGATTGCCGCCGGTCTTGGATTGAATGGACAGCGACACCGAAAGCAGATGAAGACCTTCAAAGCCTACGCGTTGTGAAAGCTTGCGGACGGCTTGTTCAATACTGAGTCCAAAGGTGATTTCATCGGAAACGATGCCGAATTCGGTGCCGAGCGGATCAGGCATTTCGCGGGCGACGAGACCAATCGCCACCGAAGCCGGATGTCCAGCGCGCAGCGAACGAACGATCATGTCCAGCGCATCCGGGAGCTGTTTGGCGAATTTCTGAATTCGCTTGCTGCGTGCGCGGCGAAGAACCAGAAGCGGCAGCACAAATCCGACCACCGCAAACACAATAGACGACACCAATGTCGAGAAGCCCAGAAACATCGAGAGCAGCAACGCCAGTGCCAGACCTGCTAGAAGGAACTTCGCGGCGAAAGACAGCGGATTCCCGGTAATGCCGGACTGTGTATAGAGCCTGTTCAGCCAGATCAGGCCAAACAGAAAGTCGCCCGAGTCCGTCAGCCCGCGTTCGCGCAGCAATCCTTGCAAGGTCAGTTCGGCCGGAACGTCATCAACCAGACGCTTCATCCGGCGGTTAATCGTGCTGACTCGCGAGCGGCGCTTGACAAGGGAAAAATACAGGGCCTCACCAGCGAGAATCGTCGAGGCGGCCGCGAGCACATAAATGAAGTAGAGCAAAGTCTGACCGGTGGGCATCAGAGCGCAACCTGCGGATTGAAGGCGTCCTTGGCAAAATGATGGCCGAGCGTCGCCGCCTCCGGGGCAAAGCGTGGACGGATGCCGGTAGCGCGGAAATCGCCGATGATCTTGCCCTCCGGCGTCACCTCCCGGCGGACGAAATTGTAAATCTCCTGAAGCTGGACGACATTGCCCTCCATGCCGGTCAGTTCGGAGATTGAAACGACGCGCCTGCCACCGTCCGAAAGACGCTGCGTCTGCACGATGATGTCGATGGCCGACGCGATCTGCGCTCGAATGGACTCATGGGTCATCGGCATGCCGGCCATGCCGACCATCTGTTCCAGCCGCGATATTGCATCGCGCGGCGTGTTGGCATGGATGGTGGTCATCGAACCTTCATGGCCGGTGTTCATCGCCTGCAGCATGTCGAAGGCCTCCTCGCCGCGCACTTCGCCGACGATGATGCGGTCGGGCCGCATGCGCAGCGCATTCTTCAGCAACTCGCGCTGACGAACCTCGCCTTTTCCCTCGACATTGGGCGGACGCGTCTCCAGCCGGCCGACATGCGGCTGCTGCAATTGGAGTTCGGCGGCGTCCTCGATGGTGATCAGGCGCTCCCTGGCCGGGATGTAGCTCGACAGCGCGTTGAGCAATGTCGTCTTGCCGCTGCCGGTACCGCCCGAAACCAGGATCGACTTGCGTGCCTGCACCGCGATCCGCAGCAGGTCGATCATGGGCTGGCGGATTGAATTGAACACCATCAGGCGTTCGAGCGAATAGGGATTCTTGGAGAATTTGCGGATCGACACCAGCGGCCCATCGACCGAGATCGGCCGCACCGCGATGTTGACGCGCGAGCCGTCTTCCAGGCGCGCATCCACCATCGGCGCCGATTCGTCGACGCGTCGGCCGATTGCCGAAACGATCTTGTTGATGACGCGCAGCAGGTGCGCCTCGTCGCGGAAGCGGATCGCCGTCTCCTCGATCACGCCGCGCCGCTCGATGAAGACGCGCTTGTGGGTATTGATCAATATGTCGGTGATCGAGTCGTCCTTGAGCAGCGGTTCTATCGGCCCAAGGCCCAGCATCTCGTCGGCTGTCTCACTGGTCAGCCTGTCGAGCTCACGCGCGTTCAGCGGTACAGCGCGAGCACGAACGAACTCGCGAACGATTGGCCGGATTTCGTTCAGGATCTCATCCTTCGATGCCGTTTCAAGCGCGGCAAGATTGAACCGGTCGATCAGATGGCGGTGAAGCTCGACCTTGAGCGTCAGGAAACCGTCACCTTCCGATTCGATGTCGGCTGCAAGGGAAAGCGCCGCGACTGGCAACGTCACGATCGGCTCAACCTTTGGCTCGACCCGCGGTTCGCTTGGCCCCTTGGTGAATCGGCCCAACATGATGCTTTTTCCCCGTTTAATCCCCACGCTGAAACTAAGCGTTAACCACAGATGGCACAAGCGCCAGCCGCACACCATGCAATTTAATACTTCAGACATAGTTAAGATCAAGCATCAGAAAACGCGACGTTTATTTGGTCAGCGACGCTGTCCTAATGGAACACGAGGATCGCTTCTCAATGCCAAGTGCCTTTTTTGCCACAAAGGCGTCACGGAACCCACCTAAGCCCTTAGATATAAAGGAATATGCACTGCCGCTAATGCTGCCCCACTTCTGCCATACCCGCGGCCAAATTGTGAACGAATGGTTAAGACGGGTTGAAAAACGAGCCGAATCAATGTTTTGGTCCGCTTCAGATCGGAAATATTCTTGCCAAACCATGTATAGGAAAGTTAAGAAACCCTTAATCCCGTTTGACTCTGATTTTCGTCGGGACTTAGATCGAGATGACGGGGGATGCTTGGGTATGGATTTCATCCTTGGCTCGTCTCGTCGGGTTCAAACCTCCAAAGGGAGAAATTGGCATGAAGAAGCTCATGACGATGACCCGGCAGTTCCGCGACGACGAAAACGGCGCTGCCATGGTCGAATATTCCATCCTTGTCGGCATTATCGCCGCAGCAGCGATACTTGCCATCCTGGCGATCGGCGGCTGGGTCACGGGGCGTTTCACCGGCCTGTGCGCCGCGTTGGAAGCCTCGCCGCTTGGCACCTGCAACGTGACCAACGGCACAGGCACCTGATCGCCTGATCACGCTCAGGCCCGGGTCCCATCCGATCCGGGCCTGAATCCAATCGCGACGGGCGAATTCCCGCACTTTAGACTTGGGGCTTGGGGCTATGCGCGCGAATACACTTATCATGATCGTTCTTGCGGGCGTGTTCGGCGTCCTGGCGGTGGTACTCGCCAATGTCTGGTTGGCCAGCCAGCGTAGTGCCATGGCAGAATCAAACGGAATCCAGCGCGATACGGTTGTGGTGGCAGCGGTGGCGCTGAAATTCGGCGACACTCTGTCGGCCGACAAGCTGCGTGAGATCGCCTGGCCTGCGGGTGCCATTCCGGCCGGAGCTTTCAAGACAACGAAGGAGGCGCTGGCAGGCGAAGGCACCAGGCAGGCGCTGCAGGCGATCAGCGCCAACGAGCCTGTTCTCGCCACCAAGATCACCGGCCCCGGCCAGCGGGCCACGCTCTCGGCGGTGCTCGGCGAAGGCATGAAGGCCGTCTCTATCAGGGTCAACGACGTGCTCGGCGTCGCCGGATTTGTCTTTCCCGGCGATCGTGTCGACGTGCTGCTGACGCGCACAATGCGCGGCGATGGCGGCGCGGATAGGAGCTTTGTCGACGTACTGCTGCAGAGCATGAAGGTGCTCGCCGTCGACCAGGTTGCCGACGAAAGCACCGACAGTCCGACGGTGGTGAAGTCGGTCACGCTCGAGGCCAGCACCAGGGACGCACAGAAGCTGACCTTGGCCGCCGACGCCGGCCAGTTGTCGCTGGCGCTTCGCCAGGCAGCCGCCAGCGAGGGCGAGACGACCGAACGCGTCACGCTTTCCGACCTGACCGGCGACACGCCGGCCGACGTCGCCGCCAGGCAGGCCGAACTCGCCAAGCAGGCAATAGCCGAGGCTGAGGCCGCGGCCGAGCGCAAGCGCGCGGACGACAAGATCAATGGGCTGACCCAGGCCGTGGAACGGGTGGGAAGCAGGCTCGACCTGTTGAGCAAGGCAAAACCTGCTCCGGCAGTGGCCACAGCACCCCAGATGCAAGAAGTGGTTAAGGAAGTGATCAAATATGTGCAGCCGGAGCCGCCGGCGCGTGCGACAATCGGCGTCTTCAGGGGTGTTAAGCTCGAATCTTACGACGTGCCGCGACAAAAATAACGCTAGGGTATTGCCGAACGAGTCGGCAAGGGGGGTAGTCTAGATGCGTATGTTCCGGGGACCACTGGCGGCTGCTGCGCTGGCCTGTTCGGTCATGCTGCTGCCGATCGACCTTGCTGCTCATGCAGCCGACCGCAGAATCGATGTATCGAACCCCAGCGTCCATCGTGTTTTCCTGCCCATGTCGCAGTCGGTGACGATCCAGGTGAACGCCACGCTGGGCGACATCGTCGTCGGCGACGAGAAGATCGCCGACGCCCAGCCAATGACCGACCGAACGCTCTATGTCATCGGCAAGAGCGCCGGCACCACCACCGTCAATCTCTTTTCAGAAGACAAGCGCTCGCTTGGCGTGATCCAGATCGAGGTCGGCGTCGACGTGAGCGACATGGCGCAAGCGATCCGGCAGGTCGCGCCCAGGTCGCGCATCGATATCGGTTCGATCAACGGCAAGATCAGGCTTGGCGGCCATGTCAAGGACGGCGCCACGCTGGCGGCGATCATGCAGGTCGCCCAGCAATATGGTCCCGACGCGATCATAAACGCGGTGACGGTCGACGACAGCCAGCAGGTAAACCTCGAAGTGCGCGTGCTGGAGGCCAAGCGCAATGCCGGCCGCGATCTTGGCGTCTCAATCAGGAGCACCAACGGCAGCGGCACGACCCGCACAGGAACGGGCATAGCCGCCGTCGACGAGGACAATGTGGTGCTGGGGCCGGGCAATCTGCTTACCGGCCTTCTTTCGAACACCACCCCGTTCGCGGCGCTGATCACTCGCGTCATCGACAGCAACATCAAGGTCGACCTGATCATCGAGGCTCTCGAGGCCAAGGGCGTGGTGCGCACGCTTGCCGAACCCAATCTCACCACTCTTTCCGGTGAGGTCGCCAGCTTCAATGCCGGCGGCGAAGTGCCTATCCGCACCGACGAGGGTGATGGCGAGATCTCGGTCGAATACAAGCAGTTCGGTGTCAATCTGCTGTTCACGCCGGTCGTGCTCGAAGACGACAAGATCAACATCAGGCTGGCGCCGGAGGTCAGCGACCTCACCGGTTTTACCACCGCCGGCGACCCGATCTTCACCAACCGCAAGCTGTCTACCGTCGTCGAGTTGCGCGACGGCCAGAGCTTCGCGGTCGGCGGGCTTTTGTCCAGCAAGAACACCAAGATCCAGAGGCAGGTGCCGTGGCTCGGCCAGGTGCCGATCGTCGGGACGCTGTTCCGGAATTCGAGCAACCAGAAGGAAGAGACCGAACTGGTCGTGATCGTGACGCCGCGTATCGTGCGGCCGGTAAAGCCTGGCGAGCAGCTGGCGACGCCGTTCGACAAGACACGGCCCGCCAACGACCCGGAGCTCTTCATTCTCGGTCAGCTCGAAGTGACCAAGGACATGGTGCGCAAATATGAGCTCGGCGAAGGTGTGGTCGGCCCCTATGGCCACATGCTCGACCTGAAATCCAAGGACAAAATGATCTATGTCAAGAAATAGCGCCTTGATCCTGTTTTTGTGCGCCGGCGGGCTGACGGGCTGCGCCGCCGACTACCTGAACAATTACGAGACGGTGACACTGGCTGCCGGCGACACGCAGAAATACAATTCGCTGCTGCAGACGGTCGATCCGCTCAATCCAGCATCGAAGAACACGGCGATCGAAGGCGATGGCGCGCGCGCTGCCGCTGTTGCCCAGAGTTACAAATTTCCACCGCCGCCACCGCCGCCGCCGGCCATCACGGTCAATGTCGGCAACACCGGGGTTGAATAGAAGGATGCGGGTTCAACGTCAGGCAAAGCGACTGGCGTCAGGGGAGCTAAGAGTAAGGTCATGCTGCGGATTGTTCGCGCGTTCTGGCACGATCAGAGGGGAATAGCGCTGATTCTCGTCAGCGTCATGCTGCCGGCGATCATCGGCTTTTCCCTGCTGGCAATCGATATGAGCCGGGTCAACAACCTCCACAACGATCTTCAGAAGGGCGCTGACGCGTTTGCGCTCGCGGCGGCAGCGGAACTGGACGGAAGCAGCGGTTCCTGGGCGCGGGCCGAACGCGCCATGGCGACGCTCGTCGACAATGAAAGCAACTTCTCCACGGCAGGCAGGGTCCCTCTGACCTCCGGTCAGCCGGGAGGCACACAGCGCTGCAACAGTGCTGGCAACATTTCCTGGTGCTTCCTCAAAGCGATCCCTGCCAACGACGGAACCAAGATTACAACCGCCAATCAGGCCAACTATCTTGCAGATGCCAACCTGGCTGTCGGACAGGCGGAAACACGGTTCATCCAGGTGACAGTCGCTCCCCAAGGGTTTGCCGCGATCTTTCCCGCCTCATTTGTGACATCCGGCGCCAGCGACAGCTTCAATGTCGGGGCGGTCGCGGTAGCGGGCTTCACCTCCGGCGTCTGCGATTTTACGCCTGTTTTTATGTGCAATCCCTATGAAATGGTGAACGGGACAAACAATGCCGGGGGTTATACACTTGAGCAGGCCGTTGCCAATCCGGCCGTTCGTCGCCGGCTGATCGAACTGAGGAAGGTCGGAAATGGGGCTGCGGCCGGCCCGGGCAATTTCGGCTTCCTCGAGCCTCCGCCAGATGTGGGAAATGGTGCCCAAGCGCTGGCTCAGACAATCGCAACGTCGACGCCGATCGGCTGTTACAATTCCGCGAACGTAACGACGAAGACCGGTCAGAATGCCGGCCCAGTGCAAGATGCCTTCAACGTTCGTTTCGGGATTGGAGCTAACGGCAACCACTTCAACAGCCCAGCTTACGGTCCCGCCGCCAATGTCCGAAAAGGGGCAATACAGACCACAGGCAGCGCCAATCAATGCGCTTCCATGAACCAGCTTTCGTTCACCGAAGCAGGAACGATGGGCCTTCCGCGGGACGCGACCACCCCGTATCTGGGCGGCAGGATGGGCGACGGAAATTGGGATTTCGCCGGCTATTGGAGCACCAATTTCGGGTCCGCTGCCTATCCAGCGTCATGGGACACGACCAAACCGACGCGCTATGAGGTTTATCGTTACGAGATATCGGCCGGGTTGGTGGGGACCGCATCGACCGGTGGAGAGATCGGAACGCCGTCCGCAGCTTGCCAACCGCCTGTCACGACGGTCGATCGTCGATTGCTTTATGGCGCGATCCTCAACTGCACTGCACTCGAAGCTGCGGGCAACGGCCTGTCCGGCCACAGCACCAATCTGCCGGTCGAAGCCTTCGGCAGTTTCTTCCTCACTGAACCCGTGCCGTCAGCATCAGAGGATGCTTCGGTCATGGTCGAACTGGTCGACGTAACCGGCGGTGCCGGCCAAGGTACGCTCGACAATTTCCTTCGCGACGAAGCCCAGCTCTACCGGTGATGGCGATGATCGAAGCGCTGTACCATCATCTCCACCGATTTCGACGCGAGCAGCGCGGCACGGCGCTCGTCGAAATGGCGCTGATCGCGCCGCTGATGCTGATCCTGTCGGCGGGCGTGTTCGAGTTCGGCAATATGATCCACAAAAAGCTGCTGATGGAGGCCGGCCTGTCGGACGCGGCACGCTTTGCCGCGCGCTGCAACAGCCAGTTGTACACCAAGGCCGGGCTGACGATCAATTGCGCCGATACTGCCACGAACATCGCGGTGTTCGGCAATGCTGCGGGGACAGGGAATGCGCGCATCGTCGGCTGGCAGAAGGCGAATGTGACGGTGACCATTGCCGCCTCAGGCTCATGCCGTGAGGCGGTGGTCGCAGGTGTCACCCTATATCGCGCTACCACTGCCCAGGTCTGCATCGTCAGGGCGGCGGGGACGTTGGCCTATGGTGGCATCGGAATGCTGTCTCTGGTCCGCAATGGCCCCATGACGCTAAATGCCTCTCACGAGGAGCGGTTGATCCGGTTCTGATCATGATCAGGGGTTTCGCAAAATCGGAAGGCGGCGCGACGACGGTGGAGATGGCCATCGTATCGACACTGCTGTTTACCCTTGTTCTCGGCTTCGTCGATTTCGGTTACGCCCTTTATCAGTGGAACGCCGCCAACAAGGCCGTGCAGCTCGGCGCACGTCTGGCCTCGATTTCCGATCCGGTTGCCACCGCGCTAGCTACAGCCGCCCCGACGACGACACCGGGCGCCCCGGTGGTTGCTGCCGCTTATGGACCCTTCGTCTGCACATATACCGCCGGCACGGGCGCTTGCAGCAATGGCGGCACATTCAATGCCGCCAATTTCAGCCGCATCTTCCGCGGCGATACGGCAGTCACTAATGACGACGCCTGTGTCCCGTTGGCGACAGACCAACGGCCGGGTATGTGCCATTTCTTTCCTGGCCTCCGGCGCGACAACGTCGTCATCACCTATTCCGCCACCGGCCTGGGCTACCAGACTCGGCTGGGCGGACCAGTGCCGACGATCACTGTCAGCCTTCAGAACCGGGCCTTCCAATTTTTCTTCCTCGGCGGCCTGCTTGTATGGGGAAACCTCCCCATGCCCTCGATGCTCAGCACGGTCACGGGCGAAGACCTGAGGAGCACATCCCCATGAATGCAATCAACACCAAGGTTCTGCCGACCAAACGAAAGCAGGTTGCGCTGTTCTCGTCGGATCCGCAGTTCAAGCGCGAGGTGGCGACGCGGCTCGATGCGCTGGCGATCTACGATGTCAGGATTTCGGACACGGCTGACTTCCTCAAGGGCCCGCCCGCTGAGACGCGGCCGGGCATCGTCATCCTCGACCTGGCCAATGGCGAGTTGCTCGGCGAGCCCGGCATCGTCGCGGCGCGCGCCTTGTGGGCATCCGTGCCGCTGATTGCGGTCTCCGACGAGTTGACCTCCGAGAAGACGCGCATCCTGGTTCGCATGAACGCCTCGGACTGGCTGCACAAGCCGCTCGACGCCAAGGAACTGCTCAACGCGGTCACCTTCCACGACACCGGCAACCAGGGCACCAAGAGCCGCATCATCACTTTCATCAGCGCCAGCGGCGGCGCCGGCGCCACGACGCTCGCTCTGTCGGCGGCGGAGTTCCTGGCGTCGAAATCCACCGAACGGGCGGCTTCGACCTGCCTCGTCGACCTCGATTTCCAGAGCGCCAATTGCGGCGCTTATCTCAACCTGTTCAACCAGTTCGATCTGGCCGGCATCATCGGCCAGCCTGAAAGGCTCGATGTCGAACTGATGGATGTCATCAGGCTTTCGCGTCCGTCCGGCCTGACCCTCTATTCATTCGAGAGGCCGCAGCTGCCATTTGAGCCGCAGGGCGCCGATTTCGTGTTCCGGCTGTTGGACCTCGTCGCCTACCGGTTCGACGACATCGTCATAGACCTGCCGAATATCGAAACCCCCTGGCAGAATTCCGTGCTTTCGACGAGCGACGAGATCTTCATCGTCTTCGAGCTCAACGTCGCCTCGCTGCGGCAAGGCAAGCGGCTCTACACCAAGATCCGAGAGCTGCGCGGCAATTCGGTGAGCATCACGCTGGTCGCCAACAAGCATAAGCGCAAATGGTTCGGCAACCATTTTTCGCGCAGCGAACTCGAGAAGATCTTCAAGGCGCCGCACATCAAGTCGGTCGGGCTGGACAATGCGCTGCTGACCGACGCGCTGAACCGGGCCATCCTGCCTTCCGAAGTGGACGGGCGGGCGCGCTTCAACAAGGACCTGAAGCGGATGTTCAAAGAGCGGCTCGATGACGCAGCAGCCCGGTAGATATCGCATCGTCCCGAGGCTCGCCGGCGCCTGCATCATCGGCCTTGCCTTGGGCATGCCGGCCTGGGAATTCGCCCAAGCCCGGTCGGACCGGCCGCCGCTGCCCGCGATGGGGCCTAGCCTGCGCAAGGCGGTTGCTCTCCAAACCGTGGAACAGCCCGGCACGATCATCATCCGCAAGGACGAGAAGGCGCTCTATCTGGTCACCCGGCAGGGCCAGGCGCTGCGCTACCAGATCAGCGTCGGGCGCGACGGCTTTGGCTGGACCGGCATCGTCAAGGTCGGAGCGAAAACGGAGTGGCCGGAATGGCGCCCACCCAGGGAAATGCGCGCCCGCCAGCCGGAGCTGCCGGAAATGGTGCCCGCCGGTCCCTACAATCCACTCGGCGCCAGGGCACTCTATCTGCTGCGGGACGGGCGCGACACACTCTACCGCATCCACGGCACCAACGATCCCAAGGGCATCGGCTTCGACGGAACATCGGGATGTTTCCGTCTTACCAACACCGATGTGATCGATCTCTTCAAGCGCGTCTCGGTCGGCGCAAAGGTGGTGGTCCAATGACGATGATCAGCGACCCGGATATACCGGCAATCGACATTGGGCCGGCAACCCACACTGAAGAGCAAGCTGCAGTTGGGAAACCGAGCAATGCAAGGATGCTCGGCGTTGTCGCCGTCGGCGCCTTGCTGATCACGGCGGTGAACATAGCGGCCGCGGTCTATTTCTACCGCGGCATCAACGATCTGCGCCTTGTCGAACGGCGGCTGGAACAGCTCGGATCATTCGAGCAACGGATCGCGGCCCGGCTCGATACGGTCAACAACGGCTTCCAAAGCCGGTTTGAAAAACTGGACAGTCAACTGCAGGGCAGCTTCAACGAAGTCAAAGGCAGCATTGCCCGGCTTGAACAGGAGCTGCCCCTGGACAGTGACGACGACATGTCGAGCATCGCGGAGCCTTCCGTGATCACGACCAGCACCATGGCGGAAGCAGCCACCGATCTCGAAGAAGCGACCGAACCCAGTATCGTCGAAGCGCCGCGCCCGCCCAAAAAGAGGATCGCGGCGCCGCCCCCTCCCCCAAACTCGTCCTACCAGCGCATCGTGCAGCCTGACGGCAAGGTCCACTACAAGAAAATCAACTAGAAGCGACAGACATCGAGAGACGGGTTTTTTGCGTTCAGCTGCGTGCAGAGCTGCCGTCGTCTTGTTGGCAATGCCGATCGGGAGCGCGACGGCTACGACCTGCTACCATGTAGTCAATGTCGACTTTTGGGATGTTCTCTATATCCGATCGCAGCCAAGCCACCTCTCCAAGGCTACGGGCGCAATCGCTAGCGATCACAACGGCATCATCGTGGCCACAGGCCCATGCCGGCCGGCCGGGGCGGACCGAAAGCGGCAATGGTGCCCGGTCACCTACTATCCGTTGCCGTCAGTGAGTCTGGACGGCTACGTGAAAGCCCATTTCGTGAAAACCACGGCGTGTCCCGGGTCCTAAAGCGCGTCGCGTTTGAATGGATTCATGCGACGCGCTTTAAGTTCTTGTTCTCATGCATGTCGTTATCGCAAACCGCTGCGCACTTTTGCGCGACATGCATTAGAAATCCCGCTGCAGAGCAATAAGCCGTACGGCGACCGCCCGGGAACGCTGTCGCGCTTCGCTGAGAAACGCAACATGACAGTAGGCGCAGGCCGCAGTGCCCAGAAGCAGCACCAGGCTGTTCTGCCAGGTGAAGTCGAGCATCAGCGAGAATGGATGGCCGCTCGGCGCGGTGAATGCCGCGATCGTGCTCGCTGTTTCAGAATGGCTGCTGGAAGCCATCATCAACCCGGCGAAAAGCAAAGCGGCGTGGTTGGCAAGGAAGAAGAACGCGGCCGATTTTCGCGTCCGGCAAGCCATCCAGCAGAGGATCGATGCGGCGGTCAGGATGGCGGCATCAAGGACCATTGAACCGCCCAGATAAAGGTCGACCTGCTGCCAGAACATCGTCGCCAAAGGGCGCAGTTCAAGCCAGATCCGCCACAGGGCGGGGCTGGCCGGATAGCTTCCGAGCAGGAACGTCGCTGCCCGCTCCCCTGCCAGAATGAGAAGAATGAGAGCCGGAAAGGCAAAAAGCAGTAGCGACTTGCGCGTCATGTTCCCTCGCCAATCGATAAGCAGAATAGGCTGCAAAGATTGCGCGAAGCTTAAGGAAGGCGGCGAACAGCATTGATCACAGGCGCAGGCGCAGCCCACAACCGTGGCGAGCCGCCCGTTTATGTGCCATTTTTGCTACATCCCCGAAACTTTATGGCCCAGACCCTATTTAAAGCCGGTGCTAAATCAATAAACACTCACGTATTCGAAGAATTTATCGGATAACTTGTCAAAGCTTCGGTGAGAAGGCTTGGCCGTACAAAAAGCACCAGGCAAGAAGCGTGGGTGGGGTAGACCATGAATACGACAATCAAAGTGGCCATTGGCAAGCGCCTTGGCCTGCTCTTCACATTTTCGATGCTGGCTTGCGGGAGCGCTAGTGCCCTCACGCTCAAGGAAGCGATGGCCGTAGCCGTCGAGTCCAATCCGGAGATCGGCCAAGCGATCGAAAACCGCGAAGCAATCGAATTCGAACTGCGTCAAGCGAAAGGGCTCTATCTTCCCAGTATCGATCTCGAGGCATCTGCGGGAGCCCGTCGCCTCGACAATTCGTCCCGACGAGCGCTCTCCACAGAGGATGACGCGCTCTATCCGGCGGAAGCGGGTGTCGTGATATCGCAAACGCTCTATGACAGTGGAGCACGACGGGCCGAACTGAACCATCAGGCGTCGCGGGTCGATGGGGCTTCTTTCAGGGTACTGGAGCGATCTGAATTCATCGGGCTCTCCGTCGTTCAGGATTATCTTGAATACATGCTGCAGGCCTCGATCGTTTCAGAGGCGAAAAAGAACCTGGGCTTCCATCAGGGGATTCTCGGCGATATCCGGCAAGGCATCGCGGGTGGTGCGTTGAACGAGGCCGATCGGCAACAGGCCGAGGAGCGCCTCTTCGCCGCCAAGGCGCGCATGCAGGAAGCCACCGAAGAGCTGGAACAGGCCAAAATACGGTTCTTCAAGACCGTCGGCAAGCCGCTGACGAACGCCTCAAGGCCAGGGAGTGTTGGCGGCGCGCTGCCAAGGTCGCTTGATGAGGCGCTGGGACTGGCGCGCGAGAACAATCCGCGCGTTCACATGGCCAGCAGCGATATAGATGCCGCTGCTTCACTGGTGGATGCAGCCCGGGCCAAATTCGGACCCGCTATCGTTGCGGAAGGCCGTGCGCGGGCCGGATATGATATTGATGGCGACGACGGCGACGCCAGCGACCTGCAAGCGCGGCTCGTGCTGCGCTGGAACCTCTATCGCGGAGGTATCGATAAGGCCAACGAACAAGAACAGATCCGCCGCACCAGCGAACAGCGACTTGGATTGCATCAGGTCCTGCGTGAAATCGAGGAAGCCGTCCGCACCTCGTGGGATCGCCGTTTCCGGCAAGCCGAACTTGCAAAGACGTTGAGACAGCAAGCCTCCGCAAGCGAAAGGCTCGTCGCCTCCTATCGCGAACAATTCAAGGTCGGACAGCGTTCGCTGCTCGACGTGCTTGATGCGCAAAATACGCGGTTCAACACAGCAACGCTGGCGGATACTGCCTCCTACGCATCGCTGTTCGCCGAGTATCGGCTGCTGGCGGCGACCGGGCAGCTGCTGAAAACGATGAACCTTCAGCCGGCAAAACAGGCGGCGGCTTATGCCAGGACCGAGTTTGCAACGCCGGAGACTGCTGACACCGAAACCTATGCGCGCACCCCGTCGGAACAGAAAAATGATCTGCCTTTCGACATCCTCGCCCCGGTCAGGAAGAAATAGCTCGGTTTAAGGATCGATCGAGAGTCCTTGCGGGCAGATCGTGAACCAGCAACCAAACATCCTCTCCCCCAAAGAGGCATTCAAGGCCTGCTTTTCGGCTGTTGCCGGATATCTCGGCAGGCCGAGCGCCGAAACGGTCCTGTTCGCCGGGGTTCCGCTTTCAGAGACGCGGATAGAGGTGGATGACATCAGGCATCTTGCCGAACGCATCGGTCTAGAGGTCCAGGAATTCAGCCACCGGGATTTTCTGCGCGGTCGTGTCGATCTTCCTGCCATTCTCTTTCGCGTCAGCCAGTTGCCTGTTGCCCTGCTGGCGGAGATGCAAGACGGCGCATATACGACCGCCCCGCAGGAAGATGGCCGCACGATCATCGCCAAATCCGAGCTTGCCGCCAGTGTCATCAGTGGCGGCGTTTCCTTTTCGATAACCTATGCCAATGCCACCGAAGGAATGAAGGTCGGTTCCGCGGCGAAGATAGAAAGGCGTCACTGGCTGACGGGAACGATGGGCGCCTTCTGGCGCACCTATTCGAAAGTGGTCCTGTCGGCGATATTCATCAATCTGCTGGCGATCGCCTCGCCGATCTTCACCATGAACGTCTACGACAGAATCCTGCCGAACAAGGCAACTTCAACGCTGTGGGTTCTGGCAATCGGCATCGGCGCCGTCATTTTGTTCGATCTGCTTTTGAAGACCGCCAGGGCGTCTCTCATCGACTATGCCGGGCGCAAAGCAGATCTGCGAATATCATATCTTCTGTTCGAAAAAGTCCTCAACTCGTCTCTGTCAGCGCGCCCAGGCTCGACCGGTGAATACGCAAATCGCGTGACCCAATACGAATTCGTGAGGGAGTTCTTCACCTCCAACACCATCAGCGTCTTCATCGATACGCTTTTGTGTTCGTCTTTCTTCTGGTCATCTATGCGATCGGCGGCTGGCTGGTGGTGATACCGGCATTGGCCTTCGTGGCGTCGGTCATCGTCGGGCTGATCACGCAGCGACGTATCGGCAAGCGAGTCGCCGCCTCGATGAACGAGGCTTCTCAGCGCCAGGCATTGCTGGTCGAATCCATTTCGACGCTGGAGACGATCAAATCGCTGCGGGCCGAAGCGTATCTGCTGCGGAGATGGGGCGAGCACTCCAAGAACGCTGCCAACACGTCGGAAAAGATCAAGCAACTTTCGGCCGCCGCCGGCAACATCACCCAGGCCATACAGCAGCTTGTGACCGTCGCCCTGGTCGTAGCTGGTGCCTATGCCTTCTCGGAAGGCCATATTTCTACGGGAGCAATAATAGGCACGGTCATGCTGGCAAGCCGCGCGGTTGCTCCGCTTGGCCAGATCGCCATCACGCTTTCGAGACTGCGGCAAGCCATGCTCTCGTTGAGAATCATCAATTCGATCATGGCTCAACCGGAAGACCGGCCGGACACGGTGGGCTTCGTCAATCGCCCCATCCGCAACGGTGCGATGGTGTTCAGGAATGTCGGGTTCGTCTATCCCGGATCGGAAAACGAGGTTCTGACCGGCCTCAATTTTTCGGTGAAACCGGGAGAACGGATCGGCATCATCGGCCGTATAGGGTCCGGCAAGACAACGATGGGTCGCCTGATCGGCAGGCTTTTCCTTCCGACCTCGGGAGAGCTTTTGCTCGACGGCATCGACATCCGCCAATACCACCCGTCGGAGGTTCGCGCGGCGGTAGGAATCGTCGCCCAGGCCGGCGATCTGTTTTCAGGCACCATCAAGGAAAATCTCCTGATGGCGTGCCCCGAAGCGACCGATGAGGAAATCATCGACGCCGCAAAGGCCGCCGGTGTCGACGAGTTCGTCTCTCGCCACCCGCGCGGCTATGACATGAATGTCGGCGAGCGGGGTACCAATCTCTCGGGGGGGCAGCGACAGACGGTGGCAATTGCGCGCCTGCTGCTGACCAAGCCGAAAATCGTCTTCCTGGACGAGCCGTCAGGCTCAATGGATCTCGCTTCGGAAAGACAGTTGATCAAACAGCTCAAAGTGGCCTTCGATGGAAACACGACGCTGATCGTGTCAACCCACCGCTACAGCATGCTTGAGCTGGCGGATCGGCTTATCGTTGTCGAACAAGGCAGGATAGTTGCAGACGGACCAAAGGAACAAGTCGTAAAGGCACTGCAGAAAAGTGGCTGATCAAAATAGATTATATTGAACGAGTTCAATATAATGGGGCATGGGGAAATGCTTGCCAGAGAAGACCGTCCGCCGCTTTTCGCGTCGGCATCCATATTCATTATCGGAGCGCTCTTCGTCGTTTTTGTTGCTTGGGCGTCTTTTGCCGAAGTCGATGAAATCGCACGCGGCGACGGCAAGGTCATCCCGGCGTCCAAGACCCAAATCATCCAGGCCAGCGAAGCCGGCGTCGTCCAGGAAATCGCCGTCAAGATTGGGCAGGTCGTCAGGAAAAACGACCTGATCATTCGCCTCGACAACACGCTGAATACGTCCAGCCTTGGCGAGCAGCAGGCCAAGTCACGCGCGCTTGAAGTGCGAATCGCAAGGCTCAAATACGAACAAAGCGGCAATCTCGCAGGGCCCTTTCCGTGCCCGGCTGACATTCAGTCGATCGCTCCGCAAATCTGCGACAATGAACAAAAGCTTCTCACGGCCCGGCGCGAAAACTTCGACAATAAATTGTCGGTTCTCAAATCGCGCCTCGACCAGCGCGAGAAGGAACTGGACGAAGCAGCCGCCAATTCCGAACGCCTCACCAGGAATCTGGCCGTTAGTGACCAAGAGGCAAAACTGGTTGGATCAATGGTCAAAAAGGGGCTGATGGCCAGGACAGAGCAAATCCGGGTTGAACGGGAGCAGACTGAACTCAACGGTCAGCTGAACCTGTCCGGCGAGACAGTCAAGAAGATCAGGTCAACGATCACTGAAGCTCAACTCCAGGTTGATGAGCTCGGCCTCCAGCTGCAGCAGGAAGCACTGGATGAACTGACGCAGGCGCTGGCCGAGCTTTCGGTCGTGGACGAAACCATTCGTGGGGCCACTGACAAGGTAGCGCGCACCGATATCCGTTCGCCGGTGGACGGCATCGTCAATACACTGGAGCTAAACACGGTTGGCGCCTTCGTCCAGCCTGGCTCGGTCGTGGCAGGCATCGTGCCCACCTCCGAAACCTTGCTGGTCGAAGCGCGCGTCTCGCCACGCGATGTCGCTTTCATTCGTCCCGACCAGGAGGCGCTGATAAAAGTCACCGCTTACGACTTCTCGATCTTCGGCGGCATCGAAGGCAAGGTCTCCAACATCACCGCCGACAGCTTGGTCGACGAGAAAACGGGTGAGCCCTTTTACCAGGTGCGTGTCGCGACGGACAAGTCGACCCTCGAACGGGACGGCAAGGCCTATTCGATCATCCCCGGCATGATCTGTTCAGTCGACATCAAGACAGGACGCAAGACGATCCTCAGTTACCTTTTGAAGCCGATCAACAAGGCGCGTCAGGAGGCGATGAGTGAGCGGTAGCGCCAACTCTCCTCCCAGCACCCATGATCGGTTGCTTCTGCCGATCACCAGAGAGGATTTCGGGCTGGAGTTCCGGGTTGTCGCGCGTGGCGGCATACGCCGCGGCATTCGTCTGGAAAAGGCTTTCTGGATGTCGCTGAAGCAGATGGCTGAAAACAGGAAATGCACGATCGGCATGCTGATCGACGAGATCGCCAAAAATCAAACCAAGACTGGTAATCTGACGTCGGCGATACGGGTGGCCTGCATACTCGGGCTGGCGGATGAAAACCTGATCCTGCGAAAGCTTGCATCGATCAGAACGATCAATGCCATATTGGTTGCCTGCCCCTCGCCCGCTTTTGCCTTGGCGTCATCGAAGAAGATCCTGACTTTCAATGCTCCGTTCCAGCAACTGGTCAAGCGTCAGTTGCCGACCGGACCAAACAATGATGCACGACAAGATCTCAAGCTGGCGCTGGATCTCAATGTCGCCGACATTTTTGCCCGACTCGATGCCAATGGCGAAGTTCCGATCGCCAGCGGCTTCGTCATCGGCGCCGGCGAACGTCGGTATCGGGGTCAATTGAATGCAGTGCGGGCGCCCGTACCCGAACCGGAGCTGCTGATGGCGTTCGTCAACGGCTAATGCATGTCGCGCAAAAGCTTGCCCTCGGGCTTGACCCTGGGCTTGATCCTAGGGTGCGCAGCGGTTTTGCTATATGGATAAAAACAAGAACTTAAAGCGCGTCGCATGAATCCGTTCAAATGCAACGCGCTTTAGAGCTGCCGCTCCGGGCAAGTGCAGCTCAATCCTGACGTGCTTCGCGTCATTTTCACAGGGACATATCCGGCTCCGAACCTTCGCCAGGAGCAACCGTTGCGAAAGCGCCCTTGATGTCGGCTATTTGCGCGCCCCCTGGTTTTGCGCCATGGATCCACGCCCGGTCAGTGCTGAAGGAATACAGCGGCAGATAATCAGGGAGTTCGCTGTCTTTCAAAACAGTGTTGTTGAGACTGTCGAGGATGAATGTGCCGCTGTCCGTACTCACCGACAGTACGGCATGAAAGAATTTTCTGCGGCGATCCTGGAGAACAACAAGCGACATGCTCTGCGCCGGGATACCGGCCCGCAGCAGAGCCGCCATCTTGAGGATGGCAAAATCCTCACAGTCGCCAGCCCGCCGCTCGAGGATTTCCGAAGGCTTCGCCCAATAGTCGAGCCTGCTGTAAACTGCACTGTCTTTCTTGTAGGCAATCGCGCGGTTTATGCTGCTGTTGACGAAGGACAGCTTGTCGCTGAACCCCCGGTCTTTGACCGCGTTAACGATCTCGGCAAAAGCAGCGCTCTTGCGCTCGCACGCACTGTTCGCAAAGCAGCCGGCGATGGCCCTGTAGACAGGTGCCCAGCGCGCCGAGACGGGAGAGTTGCGCATCGACAAGGCAACCGATCCGAACACACCGGGGATTATCGCCGCCGTCTGCACAGGATCTATGCCGGCATCGCCTCGCGACGTCGAATGAGCCTCCCCGTAATCAGCAACGGCTGGCCCGTAGCTGCCGGGAAACATATCTGTGCGGTAAGCTTCAGCAGGCCGCCAAGGCTGAAATCTCGCCAGCGAAACGCCGCCGAGGCATGGCGGCGCCTGCAATTTTTCCAGCTGCTCACCGGCCGCAGCGACATCCGCCACAATGGCATTCGCGAGTGCTGGCTGCGACAGGCCGACAAGGCCGACCGCCAGCAAGAGCATTTTGAGCCCGGTTGCCAGGCCAGCCTTTTCTTTTTTCATAACGCCCACCTTTGACTGTGGACGCTACCAATCTTGTCTCAAATTATTGGAAAGGAAGGTGGATAACTTTGTCGCAAAGGGCTACGTCTATTTTGTATAAACTTTTATATACATTTATACTTATTTTTCCGCGTCATTGTCGTAAGGATTGCCAGCAAATTGGTCTGCTGCGGCAACATATATAGGGTTATATAAATATGATTTACCATGCGTAAAAAATAGTGGCAAATGCATATTAGGATATATGGAATAGATTACCAGACTGTTGCAAAGCCGAGATTACCGCTGTCTCTTCCAGAGAAATACCGGAGGGGTTTCAGCTATGGCGACCATTATCGAATTGGACAGTGTTTCAGGTTCCTCGGACGAACATTCTGCTTCCAATGAATACAGCGGCCTGGCATCGGCGGCAGGTATCCAGGTCGCGCAAGCAGCCTCGACCGAGCAACCGGCAGCAGCCGAGCCGGTGCCGGCGGATGTGGGCAACGGCGCAGCAGTGCAAACGGAAGCGCCGGCAGCGGCCAATGCACCAGCGGCTGCGGCGCCGCATGAATATGTGGCCGACGCCAGCAACACCGTGAGATTTCCGGCCAACGTCGCTATCGACAATATCCGAGTCGACGGCCGCCACCTTCTGCTCGAACAACCAGACGGCTCGGTGGTCGTCATCAAGGACGGTGCCCTGAACGTGCCGACCTTTATTCTCGGCGACATTGAGGTGCCGCGCGTCGCCTTACTGGCGGCGCTTGAAGCAAGCCATGTCGACATTGCCTTCGGCGCCGACGGCTCGATCTCGGCGGGGCCGGGAAACGGGACGCCGGGCAGCGCCGGCGGAAACTTCGCGGTTCCAGTCGGTGGGATCGGCAATGGGTTCGATCTATCGGCATTGCTGCCGCCGACGGCCTTGCAGTTTGGCCGTTTGGAGCCGCGCGAACTGACGATTGGCGTCAGGGAGAAAGACTCTACCCCTTCGATTGATCCTGTAGCCTCGACCACGGTCTATGAGGCTGGCCTGCCGGCACGCAGCGGCGAGTCACAAGGCTCGAACGAGCCTGCGACCTCGGAGACGACCTCTGGCACGATCGGCTTCACCTCGCCGGACGGCGTGTCGGAAGTCTCGCTCGGCGGCCATGTGCTGACCGGTGTGCCCCAGACCTTCACCGACGCGACCGGCTCGCTTACAGCGAGCTATGTCTATGATCCCGCGACCGGCCTCGGCACGATCAGCTATTCCTATACGCTCATCGACAACACCTCCGGCGACGCCACCAGCGTAAACCTCCCGGTCGCGGTGACGGACGCCGACGGCGATCCGGCAGCGCCAGGCAACCTGGCCATCAACATCGTCGACGACGCGCCGACGGCGATTGCCGACACGGACAGCATCGCGGCGGGTCAGTTCGGCCCCGCGACGGGTAATGTGCTTGCTGGCGGGACGGATAGCCTTGACGTCAACCTGACTGATGGGGCGGCCGACACGCAGGGCGCCGATGGTGCGACGGTGGTCGGGGTCACGAGCGGCACGACGAATTCCGATCTGGACGACGGCGGCACGCTTGGCGTGCAGATCCAGGGGACTTACGGCAAGCTGACGCTGAACGCGGACGGCACCTACAGCTATGCGCGCGATGCCGGCACGCCCGGCGGCGTCGACGACGTGTTCACCTACACCATCAAGGATGGCGACGGCGACCTGTCGCACACGACACTGACAGTCTCGATCGGCGATGCACCGCCGGTGATCAGCGACCTGACGCCGGAGGCCCGTGGCGGCGACGTGACGGTGAATGAAGAGGCGTTAAATGTCGGGACGGCGGGCGGGCCCGGCTCGAACCCGTCAAGCACGGCCGAGACCGGTACGGGCACCTTCACCATCTCCTCGCCCGACGGCATTGCCTCGCTGACGATCGGTGGTCAGACCTTCATCACCAACGGCGTGTTCACGGCGGGCTCGTTCACGACGCCGGAGGGCAACACGCTGGCTGTGACGGCCTACGATGCCGCGACAGGTCAGGTGAGCTACACCTACACGCTCCTCGACAATGAGGCACATCCCACCGCCCTCGGCGAGAACAGCCTGTTCGAGAACTTTGCAGTGGTGCTGACCGACCAGGACGGGCAGAGCGCCAACGATACACTCACCATCGACGTCGTCGACGATGTGCCGACGGCGAACGCCGACACCAACAGCGTCGCCGAGGGCGCCATCGCCACCGGCAACGTGCTGAGCGACGCCACCGACGACGTGTTCGGCGCCGACGGTGCGGCCGCCGGTGGCGGCGTTGTCGGCGTGGCCGCCGGCAGCAACACCGCCAGCCCGGTGAGCGGCGGCCTCGGCGGCGCCGGCATTGCCGGCACCTACGGCACGCTGACGCTCAACGCCAACGGCAGCTACAGCTATGACGGCTTTGCCAACGCCGTGCCGGCCGGCGGCGCCACCGACACCTTCGTCTACACCATCATGGACGGCGACGGCGACCTGTCGACGACGACGCTGACCATCACCCTGTCGGACAGCGGCCTGGCGGCCGCCAATGACGACGCCACGGTCAATGAAGCAGCACTGGCGATCGGCAGCAATCCGGCCAGCCCGGCCGAGACGGTGACCGGCACGGTCGCCGACAACCTCTCCGGCGGCAGCGGCCCCTACACCTTTGCGCTGGTCGGCAGCGCGACCGGCTCGCACGGCACGCTGACCCTCAATGCCGACGGCACCTACAGCTACACGCTGACCGCACCGGTCGACGGCGCCGATGCCGACAACGGCACCAACACGGTCAACAACGTCGAGAGCTTCACCTACCAGGCGACCGACGCCAACGGCAACACGATCACCAGCACCATCACCATCGACGTCGTCGACGATGTGCCGACGACGAACGCCGACACCAACAGCGTCGCCGAGGGCGCCATCGCCACCGGCAACGTGCTGAGCGACGCCACCGACGACGTGTTCGGCGCCGACGGTGCGGCCGCCGGTGGCGGCGTTGTCGGCGTGGCCGCCGGCAGCAACACCGCCAGCCCGGTGAGCGGCGGGCTGGGCGCCGGCATCGCCGGCACCTACGGCACGCTGACGCTCAACGCCAACGGCTCCTACAGCTATGACGGCTTTGCCAACGCCGTGCCGGCCGGCGGCGCCACCGACACCTTCGTCTACACCATCATGGACGGCGACGGCGACCTGTCGACGACGACGCTGACCATCACCCTGTCGGACAGCGGCCTGGCGGCCGCCAATGACGACGCCACGGTCAATGAAGCAGCACTGGCGATCGGCAGCAATCCGGCCAGCCCGGCCGAGACGGTGACCGGCACGGTCGCCGACAACCTCTCCGGCGGCAGCGGCCCCTACACCTATGCGCTGGTCGGCAGCGCGACCGGCTCGCACGGCACGCTGACCCTCAATGCCGACGGCACCTACAGCTACACGCTGACCGCACCGGTCGACGGCGCCGATGCCGACAACGGCACCAACACGGTCAACAACGTCGAGAGCTTCACCTACCAGGCGACCGACGCCAACGGCAACACCATCACCAGCACCATCACCATCGACGTCGTCGACGATGTGCCGACGGCGAACGCCGACACCAACAGCGTCGCCGAGGGCGCCATCGCCACCGGCAACGTGCTGAGCGACGCCACCGACGACGTGTTCGGCGCCGACGGTGCGGCCGCCGGTGGCGGCGTTGTCGGCGTGGCCGCCGGCAGCAACACCGCCAGCCCGGTGAGCGGCGGCCTCGGCGGCGCCGGCATTGCCGGCACCTACGGCACGCTGACGCTGAACGCCAACGGCAGCTACAGCTATGACGGCTTTGCCAACGCCGTGCCGGCCGGCGGCGCCACCGACACCTTCGTCTACACCATCATGGACGGCGACGGCGACCTGTCGACGACGACGCTGACCATCACCCTGTCGGACAGCGGCCTGGCGGCCGCCAATGACGACGCCACGGTCAATGAAGCAGCACTGGCGATCGGCAGCAATCCGGCCAGCCCGGCCGAGACGGTGACCGGCACGGTCGCCGACAACCTCTCCGGCGGCAGCGGCCCCTACACCTTTGCGCTGGTCGGCAGCGCGACCGGCTCGCACGGCACGCTGACCCTCAATGCCGACGGCACCTACAGCTACACGCTGACCGCACCGGTCGACGGCGCCGATGCCGACAACGGCACCAACACGGTCAACAACGTCGAGAGCTTCACCTACCAGGCGACCGACGCCAACGGCAACACCATCACCAGCACCATCACCATCGACGTCGTCGACGATGTGCCGACGGCGAACGCCGACACCAACAGCGTCGCCGAGGGCGCCATCGCCACCGGCAACGTGCTGAGCGACGCCACCGACGACGTGTTCGGCGCCGACGGTGCGGCCGCCGGTGGCGGCGTTGTCGGCGTGGCCGCCGGCAGCAACACCGCCAGCCCGGTGAGCGGCGGCCTCGGCGGCGCCGGCATTGCCGGCACCTACGGCACGCTGACGCTCAACGCCAACGGCAGCTACAGCTATGACGGCTTTGCCAACGCCGTGCCGGCCGGCGGCGCCACCGACACCTTCGTCTACACCATCATGGACGGCGACGGCGACCTGTCGACGACGACGCTGACCATCACCCTGTCGGACAGCGGCCTGGCGGCCGCCAATGACGACGCCACGGTCAATGAAGCAGCACTGGCGATCGGCAGCAATCCGGCCAGCCCGGCCGAGACGGTGACCGGCACGGTCGCCGACAACCTCTCCGGCGGCAGCGGCCCCTACACCTATGCGCTGGTCGGCAGCGCGACCGGCTCGCACGGCACGCTGACCCTCAATGCCGACGGCACCTACAGCTACACGCTGACCGCACCGGTCGACGGCGCCGATGCCGACAACGGCACCAACACGGTCAACAACGTCGAGAGCTTCACCTACCAGGCGACCGACGCCAACGGCAACACCATCACCAGCACCATCACCATCGACGTCGTCGACGATGTGCCGACGGCGAACGCCGACACCAACAGCGTCGCCGAGGGCGCCATCGCCACCGGCAACGTGCTGAGCGACGCCACCGACGACGTGTTCGGCGCCGACGGTGCGGCCGCCGGTGGCGGTGTTGTCGGCGTGGCCGCCGGCAGCAACACCGCCAGCCCGGTGAGCGGCGGCCTCGGCGGCGCCGGCATTGCCGGCACCTACGGCACGCTGACGCTGAACGCCAACGGCAGCTACAGCTATGACGGCTTTGCCAACGCCGTGCCGGCCGGCGGCGCCACCGACACCTTCGTCTACACCATCATGGACGGCGACGGCGACCTGTCGACGACGACGCTGACCATCACCCTGTCGGACAGCGGCCTGGCGGCCGCCAATGACGACGCCACGGTCAATGAAGCAGCACTGGCGATCGGCAGCAATCCGGCCAGCCCGGCCGAGACGGTGACCGGCACGGTCGCCGACAACCTCTCCGGCGGCAGCGGCCCCTACACCTTTGCGCTGGTCGGCAGCGCGACCGGCTCGCACGGCACGCTGACCCTCAATGCCGACGGCACCTACAGCTACACGCTGACCGCACCGGTCGACGGCGCCGATGCCGACAACGGCACCAACACGGTCAACAACGTCGAGAGCTTCACCTACCAGGCGACCGACGCCAACGGCAACACCATCACCAGCACCATCACCATCGACGTCGTCGACGACGTGCCGACGGCGAACGCCGACACCAACAGCGTCGCCGAGGGCGCCATCGCCACCGGCAACGTGCTGAGCGACGCCACCGACGACGTGTTCGGCGCCGACGGTGCGGCCGCCGGTGGCGGCGTTGTCGGCGTGGCCGCCGGCAGCAACACCGCCAGCCCGGTGAGCGGCGGCCTCGGCGGCGCCGGCATTGCCGGCACCTACGGCACGCTGACGCTCAACGCCAACGGCAGCTACAGCTATGACGGCTTTGCCAACGCCGTGCCGGCCGGCGGCGCCACCGACACCTTCGTCTACACCATCATGGACGGCGACGGCGACCTGTCGACGACGACGCTGACCATCACCCTGTCGGACAGCGGCCTGGCGGCCGCCAATGACGACGCCACGGTCAATGAAGCAGCACTGGCGATCGGCAGCAATCCGGCCAGCCCGGCCGAGACGGTGACCGGCACGGTCGCCGACAACCTCTCCGGCGGCAGCGGCCCCTACACCTTTGCGCTGGTCGGCAGCGCGACCGGCTCGCACGGCACGCTGACCCTCAATGCCGACGGCACCTACAGCTACACGCTGACCGCACCGGTCGACGGCGCCGATGCCGACAACGGCACCAACACGGTCAACAACGTCGAGAGCTTCACCTACCAGGCGACCGACGCCAACGGCAACACCATCACCAGCACCATCACCATCGACGTCGTCGACGATGTGCCGACGGCGAACGCCGACACCAACAGCGTCGCCGAGGGCGCCATCGCCACCGGCAACGTGCTGAGCGACGCCACCGACGACGTGTTCGGCGCCGACGGTGCGGCCGCCGGTGGCGGCGTTGTCGGCGTGGCCGCCGGCAGCAACACCGCCAGCCCGGTGAGCGGCGGGCTGGGCGCCGGCATTGCCGGCACCTACGGCACGCTGACGCTCAACGCCAACGGCAGCTACAGCTATGACGGCTTTGCCAACGCCGTGCCGGCCGGCGGCGCCACCGACACCTTCGTCTACACCATCATGGACGGCGACGGCGACCTGTCGACGACGACGCTGACCATCACCCTGTCGGACAGCGGCCTGGCGGCCGCCAATGACGACGCCACGGTCAATGAAGCAGCACTGGCGATCGGCAGCAATCCGGCCAGCCCGGCCGAGACGGTGACCGGCACGGTCGCCGACAACCTCTCCGGCGGCAGCGGCCCCTACACCTTTGCGCTGGTCGGCAGCGCGACCGGCTCGCACGGCACGCTGACCCTCAATGCCGACGGCACCTACAGCTACACGCTGACCGCACCGGTCGACGGCGCCGATGCCGACAACGGCACCAACACGGTCAACAACGTCGAGAGCTTCACCTACCAGGCGACCGACGCCAACGGCAACACCATCACCAGCACCATCACCATCGACGTCGTCGACGATGTGCCGACGGCGAACGCCGACACCAACAGCGTCGCCGAGGGCGCCATCGCCACCGGCAACGTGCTGAGCGACGCCACCGACGACGTGTTCGGCGCCGACGGTGCGGCCGCCGGTGGCGGTGTTGTCGGCGTGGCCGCCGGCAGCAACACCGCCAGCCCGGTGAGCGGCGGCCTCGGCGGCGCCGGCATTGCCGGCACCTACGGCACGCTGACGCTGAACGCCAACGGCAGCTACAGCTATGACGGCTTTGCCAACGCCGTGCCGGCCGGCGGCGCCACCGACACCTTCGTCTACACCATCATGGACGGCGACGGCGACCTGTCGACGACGACGCTGACCATCACCCTGTCGGACAGCGGCCTGGCGGCCGCCAATGACGACGCCACGGTCAATGAAGCAGCACTGGCGATCGGCAGCAATCCGGCCAGCCCGGCCGAGACGGTGACCGGCACGGTCGCCGACAACCTCTCCGGCGGCAGCGGCCCCTACACCTTTGCGCTGGTCGGCAGCGCGACCGGCTCGCACGGCACGCTGACCCTCAATGCCGACGGCACCTACAGCTACACGCTGACCGCACCGGTCGACGGCGCCGATGCCGACAACGGCACCAACACGGTCAACAACGTCGAGAGCTTCACCTACCAGGCGACCGACGCCAACGGCAACACCATCACCAGCACCATCACCATCGACGTCGTCGACGATGTGCCGACGGCGAACGCCGACACCAACAGCGTCGCCGAGGGCGCCATCGCCACCGGCAACGTGCTGAGCGACGCCACCGACGACGTGTTCGGCGCCGACGGTGCGGCCGCCGGTGGCGGCGTTGTCGGCGTGGCCGCCGGCAGCAACACCGCCAGCCCGGTGAGCGGCGGCCTCGGCGGCGCCGGCATTGCCGGCACCTACGGCACGCTGACGCTGAACGCCAACGGCTCCTACAGCTATGACGGCTTTGCCAACGCCGTGCCGGCCGGCGGCGCCACCGACACCTTCGTCTACACCATCATGGACGGCGACGGCGACCTGTCGACGACGACGCTGACCATCACCCTGTCGGACAGCGGCCTGGCGGCCGCCAATGACGACGCCACGGTCAATGAAGCAGCACTGGCGATCGGCAGCAATCCGGCCAGCCCGGCCGAGACGGTGACCGGCACGGTCGCCGACAACCTCTCCGGCGGCAGCGGCCCCTACACCTATGCGCTGGTCGGCAGCGCGACCGGCTCGCACGGCACGCTGACCCTCAATGCCGACGGCACCTACAGCTACACGCTGACCGCACCGGTCGACGGCGCCGATGCCGACAACGGCACCAACACGGTCAACAACGTCGAGAGCTTCACCTACCAGGCGACCGACGCCAACGGCAACACCATCACCAGCACCATCACCATCGACGTCGTCGACGATGTGCCGACGGCGAACGCCGACACCAACAGCGTCGCCGAGGGCGCCATCGCCACCGGCAACGTGCTGAGCGACGCCACCGACGACGTGTTCGGCGCCGACGGTGCGGCCGCCGGTGGCGGTGTTGTCGGCGTGGCCGCCGGCAGCAACACCGCCAGCCCGGTGAGCGGCGGCCTCGGCGGCGCCGGCATTGCCGGCACCTACGGCACGCTGACGCTGAACGCCAACGGCAGCTACAGCTATGACGGCTTTGCCAACGCCGTGCCGGCCGGCGGCGCCACCGACACCTTCGTCTACACCATCATGGACGGCGACGGCGACCTGTCGACGACGACGCTGACCATCACCCTGTCGGACAGCGGCCTGGCGGCCGCCAATGACGACGCCACGGTCAATGAAGCAGCACTGGCGATCGGCAGCAATCCGGCCAGCCCGGCCGAGACGGTGACCGGCACGGTCGCCGACAACCTCTCCGGCGGCAGCGGCCCCTACACCTTTGCGCTGGTCGGCAGCGCGACCGGCTCGCACGGCACGCTGACCCTCAATGCCGACGGCACCTACAGCTACACGCTGACCGCACCGGTCGACGGCGCCGATGCCGACAACGGCACCAACACGGTCAACAACGTCGAGAGCTTCACCTACCAGGCGACCGACGCCAACGGCAACACCATCACCAGCACCATCACCATCGACGTCGTCGACGACGTGCCGACGGCGAACGCCGACACCAACAGCGTCGCCGAGGGCGCCATCGCCACCGGCAACGTGCTGAGCGACGCCACCGACGACGTGTTCGGCGCCGACGGTGCGGCCGCCGGTGGCGGCGTTGTCGGCGTGGCCGCCGGCAGCAACACCGCCAGCCCGGTGAGCGGCGGCCTCGGCGGCGCCGGCATTGCCGGCACCTACGGCACGCTGACGCTCAACGCCAACGGCAGCTACAGCTATGACGGCTTTGCCAACGCCGTGCCGGCCGGCGGCGCCACCGACACCTTCGTCTACACCATCATGGACGGCGACGGCGACCTGTCGACGACGACGCTGACCATCACCCTGTCGGACGTCAACAATGCTCCGGTTGCCGCCAACACCCAGAACTGGATGTCGAGCGATCCGGCACAGCAAACTTTGAGTACGCCGAGCTATCCCGACGGATATCCCTTGCTGGTGACTATCCCGACCGATGCGGACGGAGATAACCTCATCGTCACCGCGACGGGGACGATCCCCACAGGCACGTTCTATTTCGATGGCCTCACCTACGTCGCCCTGACGGCCGGCACTGTGCTCTACGATCCGGCCGGCGGCATCAACCTGCTGGACGACCTGGTCTACAGGCCGACCGCAACGGTAACCGACACCGTCAACGTCAATCTATCGCTGGACGTCTTCGACGGCACCGCCCACGTCACTCAGACTGTTGGCATCCACGAAGTCCCGCCGACCAGCTTGCCCAGCGATACCGCACAGGTGGGTAATGGTAACAGCCCGCTCACCTCCGGAAATGACCAGACCCAGAACCTGAGTCTGTCCCAAGCCACGGTAAGCGCCATAACGGCCGATCCTCATGGCTCGACAGTCGTAATCTACACCGACTTCCAGGAGTCTCCCTTCGTAACTCCGATCCCGCTAGGGGAGCGCAATCCAGGCGTCTTCGGAGATGGCAGTGCAGGATCGCATCGCGAACAGGAAGTTCAAGTCGAGATCAGGATCGGAGCGAACCGATTTGCAGTTGTTGAAGACGATTTGACTGCCGGAACATTCGAGCAGAGTTGGACCTACGACCCGGCCACCGGCCTGATGAAGGCGACCGTCGACTATGACCATATCTTCCTTCTCGACGGCGCCGGGGTCGCAACGACGACGACGCTCGCGGACTATCTGATCGCAAATCCACCGGCCGCCGGCGACACATGGACACTTTCCTATTTCGACAATGATGGCGGCAACTACCAGGCCCGCGCAGTCAGATTCGAATTCTTCTCCCATGATCCAGGCGATCCTGGAATAACGGTGAATGGCGATGCCACCTTGGCCGACCAGATCTATGGCACATCCGGTATCGACCACCTCAATGGGAATGGCGGCAATGACGTCATCATAGGCAGGGGAGGCAATGATTTCCTCAGCGGCGGCGGTGGCAGCGATCTTATCAGCGGTGGCGACGGCAACGATCTCCTCGTTGGAGGTTTCGGCCAAGACACAATGACTGGAGGAAACGGCGCTGATACGTTCAAACTCGACCAACTGGACATCAAGGATCTCATCTCCGACTACAGCGGCGCCGGCGGCCAGGGCGACGTGATCGACCTGACGTCGTTGTTCGACACAGCCCCGGGGGGAGCCAATATCGGCGAGTTCGTGAACTACGATGCGGGAACCGGCACGCTAAGCGTCGATGCCGACGGTACGGCCAACGGCACCAATTTCGTGGATGTGGCCACGCTAACGAACGTGCCGGTGTCCAGCACGATCACGCTGCTTTATGACGACGGAATAACCCAGCATACGACCACGGCCAATGCGGTTTAGGGGAATAGTGCAAGGGCTAGGTGCTATGCTATAGATTCGAATGGTAGAGGGGAATTCATCATGAAAAAGTCTGCAAGACTTCTGGCTGCCGGTGCAACACTGTTCCTGGCTGTTGGATCGACGGGGTATGCCGCCGACATCATCGAAGGTCCGTCGGTCGATTATTGTCGCGTCGTCGGCACGTCCAACCTGGTGCAGACCGACAACATCGTCGATCTCAAGAACCAGGTGGTGCAACTGATGGACGAGTCTGTCGCCGTCGCCAACAGCTCGGAATGGATCCATTCGTCACGGCCTGTCTTCGTCTGGGCCTCCGAGGCCAAGGTCGCCTGCGGCAAGGCTTACGGCTATTTGAAGACAAATTATCGCGACGAAGACTACCTGAATAAATGCGAGTGTTTCCACGACCGCATGGTCGAGTACATGAACTGACCAAAAAGGCGGCGACGCGCGGCTGGCTGACAATGATGGCCGACCGAACACTGCTGCGGGCGATCGTCGGAACGATCGCCTTGGCCGGTTTTGACCTGCTTGCCATGCATGCCGGCGCGGGTGCGTCGGAACAATCCGCTAAAATACAAAATGCTTTGCCCGAACGGTTGCGGCCGACGCGCTGCGATGCCACCCAGGAATGGACGAGAGAAACGCTGAAGGCATTCGCGACCTGCCAGTCGTCGATCTACGGCCTGGAGCCGCGGCTCGCACACGCCGTGATGGAGATCGAAAGCGGGTTCGATCCCGAGGCGCGCGGTGCCGACGGGGAAGTCGGGTTGATGCAGGTCATGCCCGCGACAGCACGAATGCTTGGCTTTCAAGGCCCGCTCGAAGAGCTGAGTGCGCCGAAGACCAACATCGCGCTGGGCGTCAAATATCTCGCTCAGGCGAACAGGCTCGCCGACGGCGACCTGTGCACCACCGTCATGAAGTATCGCGCCGGGCACAACGAAAGCCGTTTCTCGGCACTTTCGGTCCGCTACTGCCAGCGCGCGCGCTCGATCCTGGCAAGGGAAGGGTTCGAGGTTGACGGGCCATTGCCGGTGGCAACATTCGGCTTTTCCACATTTTCAGCAGGAGGAGAAGACAGCGCCCCTGCCGCAGGAAAACGCGTGTGCGTGCGGCGGGTGTTCGTGCCTGGGCCGCGATACATGAAATGCGCCGACTATCGAAATGCAAGGCAAGCCAGACAGATCAGGACGCTCAGAGCCCGGCTTTTTGCAGGCTAAAGAACCACAAGACGGCGCAACTCAGCCGTGACATGACTGGAAGATCAGACCGGGAAGTGACCCGGCGGCACATAGGGTGGAAAATCATGGAAGCTGGCCGACAGGTCCTCTGGCTGCGGACGAGGGCAATCGCCTTTGCGCTCGCCGTGACATTGTCAGGTTGCCAGTCGAAAGGCAGCATTTCCGAAGTGCTCGATCCGGCTGCAATCGCCGCACCCGGAGTGCAGAATGACGCCGCAGTTGCGGGCCGATCCCAGGCGACGCAATCGATCGGCAGTGGTTCGACGAAGATCACGATGCTGCTGCCCTTGTCCGCCCCTGGAGCCACGGGGGAAACCGGCAGGAAGATGCTCGATGCCGCAAAACTCGCAATGGCGGATCTTGGCAATGGATTGCTCACACTGACGGTCGAGGACACGCAGGGCGACAGTGCACACGCCAGCGAATTGTCGATAAAGGCGATCACGACGGGAGCGAAAGTCGTCATCGGTCCGACCGAACTACCGGCGGCGCAGCATATCGCCAAATTGTCGGGACCGAAACGGCCGCCAGTGTTGGCACTTGCCAACAATTTCACAGGCGGTCCCGGCGTTTATGCCGTGCGCCTCAGCGAGGCAGACAGCGCGGCTGCGGGCGCCGCAGGCATCGCGGCGAAAGGCAGCAAGAAGTTCGTATTGATTGTCGCAGCTGGCTCGAACGGCAGTGCCGTTGAAAAGCGGGTCGCGAACAGCCTAAGCATCTATGGCGCAACGCTGGCGGTCACTATCCCGTACTCGGCAGGCGACGGCGGCACCAAAGCGGTCACCGACATGGGCTCACTCGTGGATGCTCCGGACGCCGTCATTGTCGCCAGCGGAGACGACAGCCCGCTGCAAATCCTTGCCGCCCTGAAATCCAAGGGTATCCCGGGAAGAACAATCGCTGTGGTGGGAACAAACCGCTGGCTGGAACGCCCCATCGAGCCGCTGTTTGAAGGGGCCTATATCGCCACGCTCGATCCGCGCGAAACCGGACCAATCGCCGACCGCTTCAAGACTACCTATAACTATCAGCCCGACGTCAATGTCGCCTACGCCTATGATATGGTTGCGCTGACTGCTGGGATCGCCAGCGCGGTTGGACCCGATGGCTTCAGCAAACAGGTACTCGAAAATCCGAGCGGGTTTCGCGGATCCACAGGTCTATTCCGGTTTCGCGCCGACGGATCCAGCCAGCGATCGATGCCGTTCTATCGAGTTGAAAAGGGTGCGCTCAAATTGGTTGCCAGATCGACGTCGGGTTTTTGACCCGGCGCGAACCCGCAGGACCTTATCGAGCTGATGGACAGGCCGAGCCGCATCCGCTTGGCTGTCGCGCTCGCAAGCCTGGAGCTTCTGGCCGGGCTCCTCCTGATCATTCAGGGCGGGGCTTTGCTTTCGGTCGACCGGCCTGTTCCTGCGCCGTCTCCTGATATTCGCGGCAAGCGGCCAACCCGACCGGGCGCAACCGTTCTCGACGCTCAATGGCGAGTGCCGGCACGCAAGATTGCTCAGGACCTCATCGCTCCGCCACAACTTGATTCTTCGGAAATCGAACGGATTGAGCCCCGTCCGCCACTCAGCGAACTCGGTCTCGCCGTGCCCCCGAAAACGCCGATGCCGCAAGACTGGCGGGAGGTCCTGCTCTACGCTCCGATTGCGAGTTCGTCCGCGATCTTCGAATCGATGGGACGGACGGTGGTCATCAGCGGGGTCCAGAGCATTGCCACGGACAAGACCTGTTCCTTTCATGACGTCGTCTGGCCTTGCGGCCAACGCGCGCGCGCAGCGTTCAACTCCTGGTTGCGCGGACGCGCGCTGAATTGCTTCGTGCCACCGGAAGTGGATCGTTTCGCTATCGCCGCCCCATGCAGGCTCGGCAGGCAGGATGTCGGCGCCTGGCTGGTCTCCAATGGCTGGGCCCTGTCATTGCCGAGCGGTATCTACGGCAAGGCGGAGGTGACAGCGATGGATACGGAGATGGGTATATTCGGCCCGCCTCGATAGTCAGCTCGCCTTTTGAGCCCTCAGGGAACCGTATTTGCCGAAACTGGAGCATGATCCCGAAAGTGGAATCCGGCTTCGGAAACGATCATGCTCAAACAAAAAGATAGAGCCCCATCCCGATTTTATCGGGGCAGGCTCTAGAGCAGCATGCTGATCAGGCGGTTGCCTGCGCTGCTGGTTGTTCAGCCTGCGCCGACACCTGGTTCGTTAACTGTTGTCTTCCATCTTCCTCGCGGGCAACTCCAGCTTCACATGTGGGTCAGCCAGAGCTCGTTCAGTCCGATCGATCAAATTGTATTGGCTTTTGAGACCGAATTTGTAACTTGCCGGCCTTATGCCAGCCTATCTGACAGGAGATCGGGTAGTGACAAAATCGATGGCGAACAGCTCTGCCCAAGCGTGGAAGAGTATCGCGTGGCTGACGCTTCTGGGGACCGCCGGGAGTTTGGGCTTTTCGCTAGGCCTCAACTATCTGCTCCTGTTCGCCGATGGGCTCACGCCGTTCGGACGCGGCGTTGTCACGGCAACGCTCGTCCCCCTCGTCATTGGGCTACCGCTTTTCCTGTTGATCGGCTGGGGTCGGGTTGAGATCCGCCGCTATCGGCAAGAGCTAAACAAGTCAGCGACCTACGATGGCCTGACGGGCTGCTTGAACGGAACGGTTTTTACTTCGATCATCGAACGCAGAGTAAAGAAGCCATCTGAGCGTGGCTCTCGTTCGGGCGCCTTCCTGGTCATCCATCCCGAACACCTTCGATCCATCAACCTGCGATTTGGTATTGAATGGGGCGACGAGGCCTTGCGGCTCATAGCCTCGACCATAAAGTCATCAGTGCGCGAGGAGGATCTGATCGGCCGCATAGGGATATCCATCTTTGGGGTATTTCTACCTGGTGCCACCGAAGAAGACGCCAAGGAGGTCGGTGAGCGTATCCGGGCGCGCGTCGCACAAGTCTATTTTGCGCCAAAAGGGGCGGAGGATGTCCTGAGCATAGGCGTCGGAGGGGTAGTCTTCGAGAATGAACTCGCGTTTGACGACATGTTCCGGTCCGCCGAGCAGCTGCTATCCAGAAATGGAACTGACTTCGAACTGTCTCGTCTGCCCAGTTGACGATCGCTTGCAGGGCGGCAACTTGCTCCGGCTGCGGTGTGAATGGCCTGCAGGACAGGCCAAGGCGAACGACGACGAGGACACACCCCGATCGCCCCAGGCGCAGCCATCCGCGAGAGTCGCCTCCACCAGCTTTTACACCCTTAGTTGGCAGCCGACAGACCGCCGGAATTAAACAACTTAAAACTGAAGGTTGCATGCCTCAGCCGCTACCCGACATGGTACTTGCGCCACCCCTAAAATAATGAGATGTTGGCTCGGGGTATTGAGTATCGAGTATTGGGTTGGGGGAGCCTCTCGGCTGTTGTCAGTTCCGGGACGCTTTGAAAAAACAGATGAACGTTCTGCAGGTCCTGGTGGGGATACTCACTACGTCGTGCCTTGTTTCGATCTCGACGTATTGGGCAACGGGTTCAATCGGCTGGGCGATCATTAGCCCGATAGTTTTGCAGGTCGGGTATTTTGTCTACATGCTCTGGACGGTCTACGGCGCAGAAGCCGCAGAAGCTGATCCGGGACCCGAGAGCGTTGGCCCGCTCGACCGCAAAGATGGTATCTGGCTCTAGCGCATGATCCACGAACCGAAGGTCGGCGTCGCCGAAAATCGGAGTGGTTTTTTGCCAGGGCCCAAGGCCGGGTGATGCGGCAGATCAAAGTGCCGCAGCGCCGTTGCGTGCAGGAGGATAGGCGAGGGGTTAGTGGCTTCGGACTTGCATGGCCATTGAACTGTGATGCCCCGCTGGCATGCTGTAAGAGCGGTAGCTGTCGCCCCAGTTCCTCAATGACGTTGTCGGGATCACCATAGTTTCAAAGTCTTGGTGAACCTCAGCCGTGAGCAGCCCGTCGCGCAACCCACGCCAATCACATACGCCGGCCGGTTTTCGCGTCGAACAGGTGGGCGCAGGCGCGATCGATCTCGATCCGCACCTGCGCGCCGTGCTTGAGCGGAAGCCGCTCGCGGAACAGGCAGGAAATTTCCTCACCGGCGCAGTCGACCTTGGCGAAGATTTCCGAACCCGTGGCTTCCAGAAGCGTGACCGTGCCTGGCATTCCCCCGGCGGTTGCGCGGATATGTTCGGGGCGGATGCCGTAGACAAGTTCGCGTCCTGCAGCATCGGCCGGGTGGGCGCCTTCCGGCAGCGGCAGGATCAGCCCACCGGCGCTGCGGAACACGCCTTCCTCGATGCGGCCGGCAATGAAGTTCATGGCGGGCGAGCCGATAAAGCCGGCAACGAAGAGATTGGCCGGCTGGTCGTAGAGGTCGAGCGGCGCGCCGATCTGCTCGACCAGGCCGTCATGCAGCACGACGATCTTGTCGGCCATGGTCATCGCTTCGATCTGGTCATGCGTGACATAGATGGTGGTGGTGCCCAGCCGCTGGTGCAGCGCCTTGATCTCGCCGCGCATCTGGACGCGCAGCTTGGCGTCGAGATTGGAAAGCGGCTCATCGAACAGGAAGACCTGGGGGTCGCGCACGATGGCGCGGCCCATGGCGACGCGCTGGCGCTGGCCGCCGGAGAGCTGACGCGGATAGCGCTCAAGCAGCTTTTCCAGCCCAAGGATGTTGGCCGCATTCCTGACGCGGCCGGCGGTATCGGCCGGATCGGCTTTCTTGATCTTCAGGGCAAAGCCCATATTGTCGGCCACCGTCATATGTGGATAGAGCGCATAGTTCTGGAACACCATGGCGATGTTCCGGTCCCGCGCCCGCAGGTTGTTGACCATACGTTCGCCGATGGCGATCTTCCCGCCCGAGATCGTTTCAAGTCCGGCGATCATGCGCAGCAGCGTCGACTTTCCGCATCCCGACGGGCCGACCAGGATGACGAATTCGCCGTCGGCGATGTCGACGCTGACGTCGTGAATGATCTTGGTGGCTCCGAAAGCCTTCTGCACGTTGTTGATTGTTACCGATGCCATTGGATTTCTCCGGGAAAAGAGTGATGTCGAGCTATGCGGCTTCAGCCGCCCTTGACCGCGCCGGCGGTCAGCCCGGCGACGATTTGCTTTTGCGCGAACATGGTCAGGACCAGGACCGGCAGCGTCACCACCAGTGCGGCGGCGGCGAGCGGCCCCCAGCTCACCTGCTCATAGGAGAGCATGTTGTAGACGGCGACCGGCAGCGTGCGGGTCTCACGGCTGGCGAGCACCACGCCGAAAACGAAATTGTTCCACGAAAAGATGACGGACAGGATGAAGGCGACAACGATGCCCGGTTTGGCGATGGGAAGAGCGACCAGCCGGAACACTTGCCAGGAGCTGGCGCCGTCGATGTTAGCCGCCTCTTCCAGCTCCATCGGCGTGGTCTCGAAATAGCCGATCATCACCCAGACCACGATCGGCACCGTCACCACCAGGTGGATGATGATCTGCGGCCAGAGCGTGCCGAGGATCCCAATCCACTGGAACAGCAGAAACAACGGGATGAGATAGGATAGCCCGGGCGTCATGCGGGCGATCATGATGACGACCGCCGATTTTTCGGCCTTGAGCCGCGCTATGCCATAGCCGGCCGGTACGCCGATCAGCAGCGCCAGAAGTGTCGCCGTGCCGGTCACCAGAACCGAATTCCAGAGATAGAGCAGGAAATTGTTCTCCTCGAACACCTTTACATAGTTCGACCAGGCGAAACGTTCGGGGATCAGGATCGGCGGATAGGCGCCGTTGTCGATCTCGAATTTCAGCGAAAGCGAGATCATCCAGAGGAAGAACAGGATCGCCGGCGAGACAATGACCAGAGCCGCGAAAAACAGCCCGATCTGGTTGAGCAGACGTGAGCTCATCTATTTGCCCTCCGCGTCGATCCACTGCGAGCGCTGGCGCAGCATCAGGAGGATGAAGGACAGCGCCACGATGACGATGAAGAACACCACGGCCATCGCCGAGCCATAGCCAATGTCGTAGTAGGAGAAGGCGGTGTTGTAGAGGTAGATGTTGATGGTTTCCGACGCCGTGCCCGGCCCGCCCTGAGTCATTGCAAAGATGATGTCGAAGCTCTTCAGCGCATCGATGGTGCGAATGATCAACGCGATCATCAGGAACGGCGCGATCATCGGCAGAGTGAGGTAGCGGAACTGCTGCCAGGCATTGGCACCATCGATCTCGGCGCTCTCGAAGGGCTCGCGCGGTACCGAGGCCAGCCCGCCCAGCACGATCAGCATCACCAGCGGCGTCCACTGCCAGGTCTCGACCGCAACCAGCGAAGGGATGACTGTTTTGGCATTAAATATCCATTCCTGCGCCGGGATGCCGACCAGCGATAGCAGGTAGTTGAGCACGCCGAGCTGGGGATGGAACATCATGGTCCAGACCAGCGCCACGGCAACGGGCGTTGCCATCATCGGCATCACGAAGACGCCGCGCAGCAGGCCGCGCAGCGGAAACCTGGCGTCGAAGATCAGGGCGGCGACAGTGCCCAGGAACATCGGCGCTGCCACCGACAAGGAGGTGTAGGTCAACGTATGAACCAGGGATTCCCAGAATCGCGGATCGCTGGCCAGACGGAGATAGTTTTCCATCCCGGCAAAGCTCCGCGACTGGCCGAGCGTCCAGCGGTTGACGCTCATCCAGAGCGTGAAAGCCCAGGGAAAGACTATCACGGCGCCAACGACGACGAGCGCCGGAACGACGAAGGGCCAGTAGTTGGGAGCCAGCCGGATCGTCTGGCTCCCTTCAATGGCTTGCGTCGCTACCCCGGTGCGTTCAGGGGCGATGGCGGACATCAGCCCTGCTCGCTCCTGTCGAGCACCGGCTGGAACTGTTCGGTGGCCTTCTTCAGCTCTTCGGCAGGATCAGCACCAGCAATCATGTTGGTCAACGCCACGCCGTAGATGTCGCGAAACTCGGTGACCGGGATGATCACCGGCAGCGCCAGCCGGCTGATATTGCCCGAGCCGACGACGGCATCGAGCCAGCTTGCCGGCATGGTGACGCCTTCGCGCACCTTGGGGTCTTCCAGTATCGACTTGCGGAAAGGCACGCCGGCGCCGGCCTGAAGCAGGCGCGCGCCCATGGCCGGCGAAACCGCCCACTGACAGAACAGATAGGCAGCTTCCTTCTGTTCGCTGGAGGCGGTCACGCCGAGGCCGTCACCAAACGTCCCGGAGGCATGCGCTTTGGGACCCTTGGGCATCACGCCATAGCCGACCTTGCCGACCACGCGCGACTTTTCGGGATTTTCCATCGGCGGAGCAAAACCCACGCCGTCGAACCACATGCCGATCTTGCCCTGCAGGAAGGCGGACTGCGCTTCAGCCCAATTGAAGCCGGTGACGCCCGGAGGAGCGGATTTGGTCATCAGCCTCTGGTAGAGGGCGGCGGCCTCGATCGCCTCGGGAGCCTCGGTGCGTAGCTTCCCCTTGTCGTCGAGCGGCGTCATGTCGTAGCCGAGCATCAGCGACGTCCACACCGGCGTGTTTGCATTCTTGAGGCCGCGGGCAACGAAACCGAACGTGTTGGTCGATGGATCGGTCAGCGCTTCGGCGGCGGCCACCAGCTGGTCGAACGTTTCAGGATATTTTAGGCCCTTGGCCTCGAACAGCTCCTTGTTCCAGTAGACGATCCAGTAGTCCACCGAGAAGGGCAGCGAACGCAGCACGCCCTGACTGTCCTTGGCGAAAAGCATGCCGGCTTCGGCGAAATCGCCTTCGACCAGCCCAGGATCGGTCAAGGTCGGGTCGGCGAGATAGCCGGCGATATCGGCCAGCCAGCCACCCTTTTCGAACTGGCGCTTCTGCACGTGATAGCTCAGATGCACGACATCGAAGCTCGGTTTGCCGGAGCTGAGCTCGATCACGGTCTTCTGCCGCTGCTGCTGTTCCGGCGTCGCCTCGGCATTGACCTTGATGCCGGTCAGCTCCTCGAATTCGGCGATATATTTCAGGATGGTGTCGCTGCGCGGGCTTTTGACCAGATTGACGTCGAGCGTCGTGCCGGCAAAACGCTTCCAGTCGACGCTGGCGGAAAAGCTCGGGCGAAGGCCCGCCAGGCCCGCGGCGGCGAGCGCCGTGGTTCCTGCAAGGACTTGCCTTCTTGTTGGCTTGAACGGATTGGACGACATTTCTTCCTCCCTTGGGTTGCTGTCGTTGTGGATTGCGTCGCGGCAGCCGCGAACCATACGTCCTCAGATCTGGAGCGCCAACCGGCGCGCATTGTCGATATGCCGGCTGATCGCCTCGACAGCCTTTTGTGGGTCGCGGCTCTCGAGCGCTTCGATCACTGTCAGGTGCTCATGCATCACCGGCACGACGCGCCCATCGATACGGAAGCGCTCTTGGTGGATCAGGCGGATCTTTACCGAATTGACCAGATACGCCTTGGCGATGATCTCGTTGCCTAGCGCATCGATGAAGGTGTCGTGCATCGCCCAATCGATGTTCTGGGCCTTGGCTTCCATTTCCGCCGTCGGCGGCTGCGACAACGCTTGAGCCAGCATGTCCTCATGTTCGCGCCGCAGGCGGGCGAGTTCGGCGTCGGAGGCGTTGACGGTGAATAGCGCCACCGCTTCGCGCTCCATGAACAGGCGGAACTGAAAAGCCTCGCGGATCAGGCTGATATCAATATGGGCGATCTGCATGCCGCGCTGCGGGATGGTCATCAGAAGTCCCTCGGCTTCGAGCCGCGGCACGATCTCGCGGATGGCGCCAAGCGGCAGCCCGGTAAAGGCAACCAGTTCGCGCTGCGACACGAACTGTCCCGGCCGCAGATCACGAGCCAGCAAATGCCGCGTGAAGCTGGCATAGGCTTTTTCCCTGAGGGTGGCCGGTTCGCTGCTGTCGTCCATTTCAGCGGTTTCTTCCTTGCCGGTCAGGCCGGCTCTGTCGCAAACAGCCTGTCATAGGCAGCAGTAAGCTGTTGCCGCCCCTGCGCAGCGATCGGCTCGAGCGGCGGACGGACCGCCAGCCAGCGCTCGTCGCCGGTCTTGCGCGCCACCATGACCTTCACCGCCGGGGTGACCGGATATTTGAGCAATTCGAGCACGAAGCTCTCGACGCGGGCGTCGTCGCGCCCGTCCTCGGCCATGGCGCGGATTTCACCGGTGACGAAATTGGCCATGCCGGAAATGGCGCCTTGCCCGCCCTGGCGCACACTTCTCGCCAAATGCCGCTCGTCGCCGATTAGAATCACCAGGTCGCCATGGGCCTTTAGCAACGCCTCGCTATAGCTCCAGTCGCCACCCGAATCCTTTACACCGGCGATCACGCCGGGGAAGGCCGCACGCAGCCGACCGATCAGGCTAAGCGGGAGCGGCACCATGGTGACAGAAGGGATGTTGTAAAGCAGGACACCGCGAGCCAGCGGGCCGAGCGCGGCGAAGACGGCGGAAAACCATCCGAACAGCCCGTCCTCGCCGACATTCTTGAAGTAGCTTGGCGGGGCCAGCAGTATGTTGCGGACGCCGAGCTGCAAGGCGTGCCGCGCCTGTTCGGCGGCGTCTTCGGCCGCATCGACCAGCACGCCGGCGACGAGCTGATGCGCCGCAATGCCGGCGGCAAGCATGGCTTCGGTGACAATCCGCCGCTCTCCAGTCCCCACCGAGGCGCCTTCCCCCGTGGTGCCGAAGAGCGTTGCGCTGCTGCAGCCGGCGCTAAGGCAAGCCTGGGCTTGCGCGACCATTGGAGAGATGGCGATTTGCCCGGACGCATCAAAAGGCGTGGTGAGGGCAACCGAAAGACCAAAGCGCGAAGCCACTGCTATTTTCTCCAGATGTCGATCTGCAAGCACTGCTAACACGCTAACATGTTAGTTGTAAATTGCAGCAGTGTCTTTTTCGAAACGCTGGCGATATCGAGAGTCGGACATGAACAGAGAGGTTTCGCGCGTGACGCTTTTCGGCGGTGCGACCAGCACACCGCCCAGGGCCGATCCGCCCTACTGTCCCGTCGCGCCTGCGTAGATGTCGAGGACACGGGTGATGCTGCCGATCAGAAGGTCGTGCGCGAAAGGTTTGATCCGGCCTGCCGCAACCTCGGCGTCGAGCTGCCCCAGATGCTGGCTGATCAGAGGCCGGGGAATGTCCTTTTCGCCCAGCACATCCAATAGCTTTTGCGTGGCGCGCTGCGCGTCCGGCGTCGGCCAGTAGTAGCGGATGCGGTCGCTGAACGAAAAATGCCGCTGCACGCGCTGCTCTTCCGGCGTGGCCGGATAGTATTTCTGCCAATTGTCCGGCGACGCCAGCATGATGCGCTCCATCGCGACAGGCAGGCTTTCACGCGAAGGGTCAGGCGCGAGCACATCGGCGATGTGGCTGAGCCCGTACAGCGCCTCGCGAAGCGCGAAGGTCAGCCAGGGGCCGACCTTGAGGATGGCAAAACCATCGCGCACGAGAGCGTTGAGCGCTTCGGCCGGCTGGTAGTCGGTCGAATGCGCCTCAAAAACGAATTGCGGCATGCGGTCGAGCACCGCCACCAATTCAGTCGCCTTGGCCGGCGCATAGGGCACGATCTCGGCGTTGCCGAACTCGACACCAGGCTGGACGACGACCCCGATCGCACGGCCAAAAGCGTCGTCAAGGCCGGCGCGGGAAAACGCTCGGGCGTGTACCTCTACGGTGCGCAAAGCATCGTCGGGCGCCGTCACATGCAGGTGGTCGAGCGCCTCCAGCGCACCGCCCGGCACCGGCACTTCGGTGCCGATGACGTAGACCGGTCTTTCGCCGCCTGCCCGCTCGACCGCCGCCTCGGCGATTGCGGCAAGTTCGGCCGCCCGCGCGGCGATGGTCTCGTCGGCAAGCACGGCAGGATCGTCGGCGCAGGCCATGCTCGTATCCAGATGCATCTTGGTGAAGCCGGCGCTCGCATAGGCATCGATCATCGCCGCGGCGTTCTTCATGGCGGCGGCAGCAGCCATGTGTTTCCACGGATTGGGTCCAAGATGATCGCCGCCAAGGATCAGGCGATCGACCGGGAAATCCGCTTTCTTCGCATGCGCCTCGACGAAGCTGCGGAAGTCGGGCGGCGTCATCCCGGTGTAGCCACCCTCGTGGTTGACCTGGTTGCAGGTGGCCTCGATCAGAACATCCGCATGCCGCGCCGCGCCATGACGCAAGGCGGCCTCGATCACCAGCGGATGCGCCGAGCAGACCGAGGCGATGCCGCTTTTCTCGCCTGCAGCGCGCCTCGCCGCAATGTTTGCAAACCTCTGCGTCGCGGCACTCACTGCATGTTCTTCCCTGTGGCGATGAAGGCTTCGACCGCTTCAAGCGGGAAAATGCCCTCCATCGGTCCCTTGCGGGTGACAGCGAGCGCACCGCAGGCATTGGCAATCCGCATTGCGTCTGCGGGAGCCGCCCCGCGCAACCAGAACGAGACGAAAGCAGCACCGAAGCAATCGCCCGCGCCGGTCGGATCGACCTCGTCGACGGCAAAGCCGGGTGAGGCGACCGTGCCGTGGCGATCATGATAGGTGGCGCCCGCGGCGCCTTTCTTCAGGACGATGCAGGACAGGCCACGGTTCAGCAATTCGTCGACCGCGCCCTTCTCGTCCTTGGCGGATGAAAACAGGAAGAGCTCCTCATCGCTCGGCAGGAAGATATCGGCTCGCGCCAGCACATGGTCGAGCGCCGTGCGCATGCCTGAAGCCTGCATGATCTCGCGGCGGATGTTCGGATCGAAGGACACGGTTCCACCGTTGGTCTTGACAGTCTCGATCGCCGATAGCGCCACCGCGATGGCGCGGTCGGAAAACAGCGACGAGCCCATGACATGGACGTGATCGGCACTGGCGAGCAGCTTCGTTGCCGCCGTGTCGGTCTCGATCAGGCCGGAGGCGCTGTTGGCGATGTTGAAGACGAAATGCCGGCTGGCGTCGGCCCGGTAGGTGACGAAGGCCGTGCCCGTCGCCTGGCCCGTGTGAACCGCGATCGCCGACACGTCGGCGCCAAGCGTCCGCAGCCGCTCGATGTTCAGCCTGCCGAAATCGTCGTCGCCGACGGCGCCGATGAGGCCGGCCGGCTGGCCGAGCGCCGCCGCCTGGCCGATGAAGATGGCGGGCGCTCCGGACGGGTAGGGCCCAAGCAGCGGACCAGGCTCGAGAAAGCTCTGGCCGATCCGCTCGGCCATGATCTCGACGAGTATCTCGCCGGCACTGACCAGCTTCTTCATCTCGCGGAATCCCTCCCGGCATTTCGCCCGGCCTCGCTTCGGATGAACCGCGCGAGCTCTTTCCGGGTGATACGAATTTCGAATTCGCCCACTGGAAGTGAATACGGCTTGTGCTTTTTCGCGTCAATTAATAAATTTACGCATGGAAACTGCTGGAATTGTCTGTAAAGTTTCGACTTGCGGTTGCACGCCAGCGCACCGTATGTAGGGAACCGGGCAGCGCTGAGGAACGGCGCGAGGGAATAATGCCGATGACGCACAAGACGATGGAGGATTTTGCTCGCTCTTGCGGCGTCTCCAGGCCAACGCTGTCGAAATATTTCGATGATCCGACCAGTGTCAAGCCGGCGACACGGCAGCGGATCGAGGTTGCGCTGCGCGCGTCCGACTACCAGCCCAATCTCTTTGCGCGCAATCTGAACCGAAAGCGGACCCGCAGCATCGGCATCGTGGTGCCGACGGTCGCCGATCCCTTCTATTCCGAGATGGTCAGCCGCATCGAACTCAGGCTGCGCGATGAGGGCTACTGGCCGATCGTGATCTCCTCGCATGGCTCGCGCGAGCTCGAAGTGGAAGCGACACGAACCATTCTTTCGCTGAAAGTTTCCGGCGCGTTGATTGCGCCGCTTGGGCTGCGTTCGGACCACCGCACGCTGGAGAAGCTTACACAGGCGATCCCAATCGTCTATTTCGATACCTATCTCGAAGGCAGCACGCCGTTCGTCGGCAACAACAATGCCCAGAGCGTCTCGACGATCGTCGAGTATCTCACCCGCTCCGGCGACGCGCCGGTCTATTTCGACATCCCGCATGTCAACCACAACTCGCCAGAACGAGTGAACAGCTATGTCGCCACCATGCAGCGGCTCGGCCATGAGCCAGTCATCATCGGCAACACCGAAGACTATACTTGGGATTTCGAGCGGATCGGCTACGAGCAGATGGAAAAGATGCTCGGCAATGGTGGCCTGCCGGGAAAGACCATCCTGTGCGCCAACGACCGTCTCGCCTTCGGCGTGATGGCTGCCGCCTATTCGCAAGGCCGCAAAGTTGGTCGCAGAGGCGATTGCGACCTGCGGGTCGCGGCCCATGATGATCATCCGCTAAGCCGCTATACCTGTCCTGCCCTCACCACCATGGCGCAGGATTTCGCGTCCATGGCGGGACGCAGCGTCGAGACGCTGCTGACCTTGCTGGACGAGGACGACGCGGCAGTTGCCCCCAAGGTCAGTCTCGACGCGACTCTGGTCATGCGTCAGTCGGCCTGAGCGTTCCAAAGGCAGGATCGAAGCCGCGCCATGCGGCAACCGCTGCGCCAACCGCTTGCCTCGCCGCCGGGCCGTGGCGGCCCATCGAGACGAAGCCGTGTATCTGGCCGGGCCAGCGCCGCAGCACAACCCGCACGCCGTCATCCACCAGACGCTTGGCATAAGCCTCGCCTTCGTCGGCGAGGATGTCATGACCGGCGATTGCGACAAAAGCCGGCGCTATGCCGGCAAGGCTTGCGGCCTTGAGCGGCGACACGCGCCAGTCGTCGATATCGCCGGCATCCCTGATATAGTGTTCGCGGAACCAGGCCATGGTCGCCGATGTCAGACCGTAGCCCTCGGCAAAGCGGCGATAGCTGTCTGCCGCCTGCGAGGCGTCCGTGTTCGGATAGAACAGCAGTTGCGCGGTCGGCGGGTTCTTGTCGCCGCGCGCAAGCAGGCAAAGCACGGTGGCGAGATTGCCGCCGGCGCTGTCGCCGGCGACAGCGATCCTTCCTGCATCGATGCCGAGATCGCCCGCGCCGTTCTGCATGAAAGAAAGTGCAGCGCGGCAGTCGTCGATCGCCGCCGGGAATTTGTGCTCCGGCGCCAGCCGGTAGTCGGGCGAGACGACGGCGCACGCCGCCATATTGGCAAACCACCGGCAGATCTCGTCATGCGACTCGAGATTGCCGATCACCCAGCCGCCGCCATGCAGATAGAGCAGCGCCGGGGCAGCGGCCCCGACCGCGCCCTGTCCGCGATAGATCCTGAGCGTCAACGAGCCGCAAGGGCCGGCGATGGTGCGCTCGGTCAGTGAGCCGACCGGCTCGCGCTCGCCCTGGAGTGCCGGAAAGTCCTGCTCATAGGCGCGGCGCGCCTCTTCAGGCGTGCCGCTTTCGAACGGCGGGGCTGCCGCTTCTCGCCCAAGGTCGAGCACATGCTGGGCCTCTGGATCGAGCAGGGGCGAAAGCGAGGTCGTCATCGTAAGTGCCCTCCGATATCAGGCAAGCAGGCTGGCCGCTTCGTCCTCCTGGAGGAGCGGTGGCTGATCGACCGTTGCGTTGACGGCGACGGACTCGCGGCTCTCTCCCGAAGCGAGGATCGCCTCCATGATCTCCAGCACATGCAGCGCAAGGTCGCCGGACGCCCGCGGCCTTCTTCCTGATATCAGCGCGCGCGAAAGATCGGCAACGCCGAGCATGCGGTAATTCGCGCGGTCGGGCGCGGCGAAGGGCCAATTGCGCGCGCCGTAGAGTTCGCTGTCACTGGGAAAATCGGCCCAGTCGGCCCCACGTTCCGACAGCGAGACGGTGCCGCCGAACGTATCCGGATCGGGCAGCCTGAGCGAGCCTTCGGTCCCGTGCAACTCGATCGGATGATTGGAGTGCCTGAAGACGTCCCACGAGGCACCGAAGGTGACGGTGGCGCCCGAGCGAAACTCCAGCAGCGACAGGACGTTGGTCGGCGTGCCGACCTTGAAGTTGGTGTTCCTGTAGGGGCCTTCGGCGGTGATCAACCGCTCTTCCTGGCCCCGCGTTGCCATCGCCATCACGCGGGCCACCGGCCCGAGCAAATTGACCAGCATCGTCAGGTAATAGGGGCCCATGTCGAAGACCGGTCCGCCGCCGGGCTGGTAGTAGAATTGCGGATTGGGATGCCAGTGCTCCATGCCACGCCCCATCATGAAGGCAGTGCCGGTCACCGCGCGGCCGATCGCGCCGTCGTCCATGAGGCGGCGTGCCCGCCGTCCGGCGGCGCCGAGGAAGGTGTCCGGAGCCGAGCCCAGCAGCAGCCCGCGCTCCGTCGCCTCGGTGACAAGGCGGCGGCCGTCTCTAGCCGAGGTCGCCAGCGGTTTTTCGGTGAAGACGTGCTTTCCCGCCGAAAGCGCCGAAAACGAGATGTCGAAATGCGCCGCCGGGATGGTCAGATTGAGGACGAGATCGATTTCGGGATCGGCCAGAAGCGCATCGACGCTGACTGCCCGGATGCCATATTCGCTGGCACGCAGGGCCGCCATATCGGGCGATATATCGGCGCAGGCGCGCAGTTCCACCTCACCGAACAGAGCCGCATTGCGCAAATAAGTCATCGAGATGTTGCCGCACCCGACTACGCCGATGCCGAGCTTAGCGCCTGATTGTCCTCGCATTTTTTTCCACCTCCCAACGCCGTGAATCATTGCACCGGCAACGGATCACATTCGAAAGCCGCTTTACAGCATTTTAAATCTTGACGCGCGTAAAATTTTTCTGGAACATGCGCAAATGCTGGCTGGGGAGGCTGCCAGCGCAAGGAGGAGAGAAAATGACTGACATCAAAAAAGGGCCGGTCTCCGGCTCGAAGCCGGTTGCGCATGTGACGATCGCCGACCGCCGGCAGTTTCTCATTGGCAGCGCCGGACTGCTGGGCGCGGCAACACTTGGGCTGAGCACCGGGCTGGGCGTTCGCCGGGCTCGCGCACAGTCGCGCGCCGAAATCAGTTTCGCCAGTGCCGCCTTCTTCGGCAAGGAGACTTTCGGCGACCTGATCAAGGCCTTCAACGAATCGCAGGACCGCATTCTGGTCAAGAACATCGAGCTGCCGCCGCCGAGCTCATCGACGGAAGTCTACCAGGGCCTTGTCCAGCAGCTCGCCCGGCGCACTGGCACGCCCGACGTCTTCAGCCAGGACGTGATCTGGATCGCCGGCTTCGCCGCCGCCGGCTGGGCGCTGCCGCTCGACGAGTATTTTCCCGCGGACAAGCGCAGCGCCTACTTCTCCGGAACCCTCAACGCCTGTACCTATGACGGCAAGCTGACCGCCCTTCCCTGGTTCATGGATTCGGGCATGTTCTATTACCGCAAGGACGTGCTGGAAAAGCATGGCGGCAAGGTGCCGGAAAACTGGGCCGACATGGCGACCATCGCCGCCGCCGCGCAGAAGGCCGGCGACGTCGATTTCGGCTATCTCTGGCAAGGCAAGCAGGCCGAGGTTCTGGTCTGCGACGCCGTCGAGATCATCACCTCCAACAACGGCGCGATCCTGGCGCCCGACGGCAAGTCGTCGCTGATCAACCAGAAGGCGGCGGTCGACGCGATCCAGTTCCTGCACGACACCGTCAACGGGACCAAGATCAGCCCGCAGGACGTCCTGTCCTGGGACGAGGAGCCGTCACGCCAGCCTTTCACCTCGGGCAAGGCGATGTTCATGCGCAACTGGTCCTATGTCTATCCGATCGCCCAGGACGCCAAGGCCTCCCAGGTGGTGGACAAGGTCGGTGTCGCACCGCTACCGGCCTTCCCCGGCGGCAAGAGCTCGGCCTGTCTCGGCGGCTATCAGCTCGGCGTCAACGCCAACTCCAAGCAGCGCGAAGCCGCGATCGAGCTGCTGACCTGGCTGTCGTCGACCGAAACCCAGCATCGCATCGCCCTAAACTTCGGCCTCGCGCCAACGCGCCCGGCACTGTTCCAGGACGAGAAGATCAAGACCGAACAGCCGTTCATGGCGAGCCTCGAAAAAGTATTCACCGGCGCCACGGCCCGTCCGATCACACCCGAATATGCGAAGGTGACGCTGGCCTTGCAGTCGGGCATCTCCAAGGCGCTGGTGTCGGGCAATGTCCAGGCCGAGATGGACGCGCTGGCGGCGCAAATCGACCAGATCGTCGGCTGAACCCATGACCGCTGCGGCCACTGTTTCTGGCATTGGCCGGCCGCGGCTTGGCAAGGCGCTTCCCAGCGCGCTCTGGGCCTTGCTCCTGCTGACGCCGGCCTTCGTGTCCCTGGCGTCGGTTTCCTTCTACCCGATCATCAACGGGCTCTATCTCTCGCTCACCAACACCTCGCTGATCACCCAGGAGAACGAATTCTCCGGTTTCGCCAATTATGTGCAGCTCTGGGGCGACGCGCAGTTCTGGAACGCCTGGTGGCACACGATGTGGTTTACCGCGGCATCCACGATACTGGAGACCGTCATCGGGCTCGGCATGGCGCTCATCCTGTGCGAGGCTTTTAAAGGCCGCGGGCTCGTCCGCGCGGCCATGCTGGTTCCCTGGGCGATGCCGACCGTCGTCACCTCGAAAATGTTCGGCTGGCTGTTCGACGGCCAGAACGGCATCATCAATTACATTCTCCTGCATGCCGGGCTGATCGACCAGAAGGTCAACTGGTATGGCTCTCCCGACACTGCGATGACCACCATCATCATCGCCGACGTCTGGAAGACGACGCCGTTCATGGCGCTGCTGCTTTTGACCGGGCTGCAGACGGTGCCTAATTCGCTGATCGAGGCAGCGCGCATGGATGGTGCCAAGGGCTGGATCACCTTCTGGTACATCCGCCTGCCGCTCTTGATGCCGACCTTGCTGATCGCCGGCCTGTTCCGCGCGCTCGACGCCTTTCGCGTCTTTGACCTCGTTTATGTGCTGACCGGCGGCGGTCCGGCCGATTCGACCGAGACGCTGTCGACTCTGTCCTACAAGGTGCTCTTCTCGACGCTGCAATTCGGCTATGGCTCAGCCGTTTCGACGGCCATGTTCGTCACCGAGGGCATCATCGCACTGGCGTTTTGCCTCTATCTCATCAGGCAGATCAGGAGGGCGCAATGAACGACACACGCTCGCCGCTGCAGACCATCGCCATTTATCTTGGCGCTCTGCTGATCCTGGTCTGGTCCGGCGGCCCGTTCATCTGGCAATTCTCGACCTCGTTCCAGCTCGACAAGGCGCTGACCTCGGGCTCGCCATCGCTGATCCCCGCGCCCTTCACGCTTGAGCACTACTACAACGCCTTCATCGAGAAGCAGCTGCACCGCTATGTCTGGAATTCGCTGGTGGTCTCGCTGGCCACGACATTCCTGTGCCTCTTCGTCGGATCGCTGGCTGCCTTCGCGCTATCGCGGCTGAACGTCAAGGGCCGCTTCGGCATCCTGATGGTCATCCTTTCGGTGTCGATGTTCCCGCAGATCGCGCTGGTCGGGCCGCTCTATCTGGTGGCTACCAATCTCGGCCTGCTCGATACCTATACTGCGCTGATCATAACCTACCTCGCGCTCGGGCTGCCGCTCGTCACCTGGGTGCTGTTCGGCTATTTCGAGACGCTGCCGCGCGAGATCGACGAAGCGGCGCGCATGGACGGCGTCAGCGTTCCCGGCCTGCTCTGGCACATCATCCTGCCGATGTCGCTGCCGAGCCTGGTGACCACGGGCCTGCTTGCCTTCATCACCGCCTGGAACGAATTCCTGTTCGCCCTCGCCTTCACCTCCAACATCGATCGCCAGACGATCCCCGTCGGCATCGCCAACTTCACCAACCTCTATTATGTGCCCTGGGGCGACATCGCCGCAGCTTCGGCCGTTGTCACCGTTCCTTTGATCGTGCTGGTGCTGTTCTTCCAGCGGCACATCATCGAAGGGCTGACCCAAGGTGGCATCAAAGAATGAGCGGCATCAAGGAATGAAAGGATGAACGTGAAAGACCTGAAAGTCGGATGCCAGACCTTTACCTGGGAAATGCTCGGTGACCGGTTTTCCGGTGGCCCCGACGATCTCTTGAAGGCGATCGCCGATGGCGGTTATGCCGGCATCGAGATCACCGACACGATGATCGGCCGCTATGTCGACAGGCCGGCGGAATTCGCCACGGCACTGAAGTCGGCCGGCCTCACCCTGGTTTCCTTCGCCTTCGGCTCGGAAAGCGGCTTCACGCTGAAGGAGAAGATCGGCACCGACCTCGAGACCGCCAAGCGCTGGATCGACTTCGCCGCCGCCTTTCCAGGCGCGCTGGTTTCGATGGGCTCGGCCACCGTCGTGTCCGACGGCCCGCGCGACGACAAATTCGCCATCGCGGCCGACCTCTACAACAAGGCCGGCGAACTCGGTCGCAGGGCCGGCGTCAATGTCGCCGTCCATCCGAGTTCCCATCACAACACGCTGCTCTTTGACCGTGCCGATTATGACCGGATTTTCGGGCTGGTCGATCCGTTGCTCGTCGGCTGGGTGCCCGACACCGGCCACATATTGCGCGGCCATGAAGACATGATCGACACGCTCACCACCTACCGGGACCGCATCCGCTACGTCCACCTGAAGGACGTCGATGCCGGCGGCACATGGGCGATGCTCGGCAAGGGCGTCTGCGATACCGCGGCAGTGATCGACATCGCAAGTGCGGCACCGCGCTTCAACGGTTGGCTGGTGCTGGAAGAGGAATCCGAGACTGCCGCCGCCGATCCAGCGGCCGCCGTCAAGACCAACCGCCAGACCATGCGCGGCTACGGCGCGTGAGGAAGAGACCATGATCCGGAAGCAAGACCGTCGCCTTCGTGTCGGTGTGCTCGGCTGCGGGCCGATCGCGCAATTCGCCCATCTCGAATCCTGCGTGAAGGCCAGTAATGCCGACCTCTATGCGATCTGCGATGCCGCCCCCGATCTCTTGGCGCGCATGGGCGCGACCTATGAACCCGAAAAGATGTATGGCGATTACGATGAGATGCTCGCCGACCCGCAACTGGAGGCGGTGATCGTCGCGACCTCGGACGCCTATCATGTTCCGATGTCGATCAAGGCGCTCGAGGCCGGCAAGCACGTGCTGTGCGAGAAGCCGATCGGCGTCTCGGTCGAGGAAGGCGAGATGCTCGCCGATGCGGTCAGGCGCTCCGGCAAGGTGCTGCAGGTCGGCCATATGAAGCGCTTCGATCCGGCGCTGGAGGCGGCGCGCGATTTCGTCCGCGACGAGATGGGCGAAATCCTGGCGCTGAAGGCCTGGTATTGCGATTCCACCCATCGCTACACCAACACTGATGCGGTCCAGCCGCTTCCCGTCACCAGCAAGCTGGCAAGGAAACCTGGCGGCAATCCGAAAGCCGATCTCAGGCAGTATTTCATGCTCGCGCACGGCTCGCACCTCGTCGACACGGCGAGCTTCCTGTGCGGCGAGATCGTCGCCGTGCGTGCCCGCCTCAACGAGCGTTTCGGCGCCTATTGCTGGTTCGTCGAAACGGAGTTCGCCAACGGCGCGCTTGGCCATCTCGATCTCACCGTGGCCGTCCGCATGGACTGGCACGAGGGTTTTCAGCTCTATGGCGAGAACGGCTCAGTGATCGCGAAGACCTTCAATCCCTGGTATTTCCGGGCGAGCGAGGTTGATATTTTTCACGAGAAGGATGCGACATCACGAAAGCCGCTGGGCGCCGACGGGCATTTCTTCAGGCGCCAGCTCGAAGGCCTCGCCGAGACAGTCCTTGACAACAAGCCGATGCGCGGCGCCAACGTCGAGGACGGCCTTGCCTCGATCCGCGCCATGGTGGCAATCGCCCGTTCGGTCGAGAGCGGCGAGCGCGTCGAGATCGCCAGCGTGACGGGAGCGGTCTGATGCAGATCGGGGTGTTCGCCAAGACCTTCCCGGGGCGTGAGCCGGCCAGTGTGCTGGCGGCGGTGCGCGACGCGGGATTTGCCGTCACCCAGTTCAACCTGGCCTGCGCCGGCCTGCCCTCGATGCCGGATGCGGTCCCTGACGACGCCATCAGCGCCATCGCGGCCGCGTCGAATGCTTGCGGTGTCGCCTTGGTGGCGCTCTCGGGCACCTACAACATGGCCCATCCGGACAGGACTGTGCGCGACGACGGCCTGCGCCGGCTTGGCGTGATCATCGAGGCCGCGGCAGATCTTTCCGTTCCCTTGGTCACGCTGTGCACAGGAACCCGCAACCCGGACGACCAGTGGGCGCACCATCCCGACAATCCCGATCCCTCGGCATGGGCCGACATGGCGGGCGAAATGGAAAAGGCGCTTGATCTCGCCGAACGTCACGGTGTCGACCTCGGCATCGAACCCGAACAGGCCAACATCGTCACCTCGGCGGGAGACGCGATGCGCCTCATTGCAGCGATGGGCTCTAAACGGCTGCGCATCGTGCTCGATCCGGCAAACCTGTTCGAGCAGGCCAGCCCCGCCGAAGCACGCGCCATCGTGGCCGCTGCGGTCGAGACCACGGCCGGCCATGTCGCCATGGCCCATGCCAAGGACCGTTTCGCCGACGGACGCTTCGCCACCGCCGGGCAAGGTGTCGTCAATTTCCCGGATTTTGTCGCCCGACTGAAGGCATCAGGCTTTGACGGGCCGCTGGTGACACATGGGCTTTCGGCTGAGGAAGCGCCCGAAGTCGCCCGTTTCCTCAAGGGGCTGGTGTGATGACCCGCCCGACTACCTTGCTTCGCGACGACGCCGCGCTGCGGGTTTCCGACACAGGCGACGGGCTGGCGGTCGTGTTCCAGCACGGGCTGGGCGGTGGCGAGGCGCAGGTCGCCCAAGCTTTCCCTTCCGGGTCGGGGTCGCGGCGCGTCACGCTGGAATGCCGGGGGCACGGCGCCTCCGAACTGGGCACCAGCCGTCCTTTTTCCCTGAGCATGTTCGCGGACGATGTTGTTGCCGCCGCCGATCAAGCCGGTCTCGACCGTTTCGTCGCCGGCGGCATTTCCATGGGCGCCGCGATCGCCATGCGCCTTGCCTGCCGTCATCCGGACCGTGTCGCGGGCCTGATGCTTGTGCGTCCGGCTTGGATTTTCGGCAGCGCACCCGTGAACATGCGGCCGATCGCCGAGGTTGCCGGCCTCATCCTCGACCACGGCCCTGGCAAGGCGAGAACGATCTTCGCACAATCGCAGACGGCAGCGCGCCTCCAGCGCGACGCACCCGACAATCTCGCTTCGCTGTTCGGCTATTTCGACCGGCCGGATGCCGCCGCGTTCGCGCAGGTACTCGCCGACATCGCCGCCGACGGCCCAGGTGTTTCAGCGAACAACGCCGCGGCCTTTGGCATCCCCACGCTGGTCATCGGCAACGCCATGGATGCGGTGCATCCCCTTTCTGCCGCCCACACGCTTGCCTCGCCCATCCCCGGCGCGGCCTTTGCCGAAATCACTCCCAAGGCGCTCGACAGCGTCAGGCATTTCGCCGAGCTACAGACTGAGATCACCACCTTCCTTCACGCTCACTTCAACATCCGGAGCCTCGTTCCGTCATGACGATCAAATCCCTGTCCGGCCCCGCTGCCATCGCCGCCCTGCCGCGCAAGCGGCTGCTGGGCGAGTTTTCGTTGTGGTCGTCAGACCTTGCCAATATGGAGCGCGACCTGAAGCGCATAGATCCATTTGTCGACCTCCACCACATCGACGTCGCGGACGCCCGCTTCACCCCCGGATTCCTGTTCTTCCCGGATCTGGTGGGGCGGATCGCCGGGCTGACGGCAAAGCCGATCCATGTGCACCTGATGGTCGAAGCGGAGATCGTCGAGGAGCAGACCCGCCAGTTCATCGAGGCCGGTGCCGACCTGATCAGCGTCCATGCCGAAAACGGCGAAGCCGGCCTGCGCGCCGTGCGGCTGGCGCGTGATCTCGGCGCCGAGGCCGGTGTGGTGCTCAGGCTGGAAACGCCGGTCGCTGCGGTCACGCCTTTCCTGTCGCAAGTCGCGTTCGTGACGCTTCTCGGCACATCCATCGGCGTCAAGGGCCAGAGCCTTTCCGACCAGGCCTGCCCACGCCTGTTAGAGGCGCGCACGCTGATGCGGCAAGCCGGCCGTGAAACCGACATCATCCTGGCTGCCGACGGCGGCATCCGCCACGAGACGGTGCCGCGCTTGCGCGCCGCCGGGGCCGAGACGGTGGTGCTCGGATCGCTGGCATTCGGCGACCCCGACCTCGCGCAACGCATGGCCTGGCTGCATGGGCTGAAGGTCGCCGCCTGATGACAAGACTAGCCCTCGCCTTCGATCTCGGCGGAACGGAGCTGCGCGGCGCGCTGGTCGAGAGCGGCGGCCGCGTTGTCGCGCAAGTTTCGGCGCCGACGATGGCGATCGCGGGATCCGATGCGGTGATCGGCCAGATCATTGCACTGGCCGGGGCTCTTCTGACACAGCGCCCACAGGCGGATGTCGTCGGCATCGGCATCGGCGCGCCGGGGCCGCTTGATCCCAAGGCCGGCATCGTGATCGCCCCGCCGACCCTGGCCGGCTGGCACGACGTGCCGTTGATCGACATTCTCGGCCGGCAATTCGGCCTGCCGGTGCGGCTGGAGAACGACGCCAATGCGGCGGCTCTCGGCGAATGGCGCCTCGGCGCCGGCCGTGGCAGCGGCTCGCTGGTGTTCGTCACCGTGTCGACCGGCATTGGCGGCGGCGTGGTTGCCGACGGCCATATCTATCACGGCCGGCGCGGTCTGGCGGCCGAGATCGGCCACATGACCATCACCGGCGAGGGCGATCGCTGCTTCTGCGGCGCTGTCGGCTGTTTCGAGGCGGTCGCCTCCGGAACCGCGCTCGGGCGGCGCGCCACGGCGCTGACAGCGCCGGGCGATGGCTCCCTGCTCAGGCGCCTTTCGGCTGACGGCGACGTTTCGGCCAGGCACGTCGTCGACGCCGCGCGTGCCGGCGATATCAGTGCGCTCGAATTGATCGAGGCGGAAGCGAAGTGGCTCGGCATCGGCTTCACCAACCTGCTTCACCTCTATTCGCCGGACCTGATCGTCATGGGCGGCGGCCTCGCCAACGGTTTCGACCTGTTGGCTCCAACCATCAGGGCAACCGTCGAGCAGCGGGCCATGCCGGCCTACCGGGATGTGCCGATCGTGCCGGCACAGCTCGGCGACCGCGCAGGACTGATCGGCGCGGCCAGCCTGATCCTGTGGGAGGGCGAACCGGGCGCCCCACTGGCGATGGCGCAGGACGACGACAACGAACACGGCGCGACCGAACGTGCCGATGCCAGGGAGACAAGCCATGGCTGAGCTCAAGCTGCGTGGTGCGCGCAAGTCCTACGGATCCGTCGAGATCATCAAGGGCCTTGACCTGGACGTCGAGGACCGCGAATTCGTCGTCTTCGTTGGCCCGTCCGGCTGCGGCAAGTCCACGCTGCTGCGCATGATCGCCGGCCTGGAAAAGATCACCGCCGGCGATTTGCTGATCGATGGCGTGCGGGCCAACGACATCGATCCGTCCGAGCGGGGGCTCGCCATGGTGTTCCAGTCCTACGCGCTCTATCCGCACATGACGGTGGCCGAGAATATGGGCTTTGCACTGAAGATCGCCGGTGTTTCCGCCGCGGAAAAGGAACGCAAGGTGCGAGAGGCAGCCGAGGTGCTGCAGCTTTCGCATCTTCTCGACCGGCGGCCGAAGGCGCTGTCGGGCGGCCAGCGTCAACGTGTCGCCATCGGCCGCGCCATCGTGCGCAATCCCAAAGTTTTCCTGTTCGACGAGCCGCTGTCCAATCTCGACGCCGCCTTGCGGGTCAGCATGCGGCTTGAGCTGATGCGCCTGCATGAACATCTGGCCGCGACGATGATCTATGTCACCCACGACCAGACCGAGGCCATGACCATGGCCGACAAGATCGTCGTGCTGAACGGCGGCAACATCGAGCAAGTCGGTTCGCCGCTCGATCTTTATAACAAGCCGGCAAACATCTTCGTCGCCGGCTTTATCGGCTCGCCGAAGATGAACCTGCTGAGGCTGAAAGTAGCCGCGACTGGTCCCAAAGGCGTCTCCGTCACATTGCCGGACGGCTCGGCCTTGTCCGTGCCAGTTGCGGCGGGCGCAACCCGACCCGGCGACGAGTTGCTGCTCGGCATGCGGCCGGAGCATCTCCGCACCTCGGCCAACGGACAGTTCAAGGGGCAAGCCGTGCTGGCGGAGCGGCTGGGCAGCCTGACAATACTGCATGTCGAGGTCGCGCCCGATGTCACCCTGGTGGTGCAGGCCGAAGGTGGCGACACCACGCCGCTGCACAGCCCCATCGCGCTCGATATTTCTCCCGCGGTCTGCCATCTGTTTCGTATGGATGGCCCGGCGCTGGCCTCGCTGTCTTGAGTTGAATTCCCCGACATTCGGGAGACGTTGGCGGGACAGCGCCAGCGCCTGTCCTTCATCGTCGCGTTCTTCCTCCCTTTCCCTGCTGCGCTGCAGCACATCAAAAGCCGCTGCATACCATTTTAAATCTTGACGCGTGTCAAATTTTTCTAAAACATGCGGAAATGCTGACAGGCATCGGTCAGCGCTCTGGGAGGAGAAATGCCTGACGAAAAGTGGCCCGAACCGGGCGCGGAACCCGCAAACCGTTTGGCAATCGCTGATCGGTCGGCAGCTTGTCATCGCAAGCGCCGGGCTGGCCTTCGCCGGCACAGGCACTCCGTTAGCCGTACAACGGTTCGATTGCGACACAACCAACAATTAGGAGGAGGAAGAGCATGCGTATGTTCAATTGCCTGACGCTTGGCGCAGGTCTGTTTGCAACCGTTATTTCCATGCCCGCCCAAGCCGAAGACGCGGCGAAGGTCGCCGCTATCGTCAAAGGTCTCGACAATCCCTTCTTCCAGTACATGCACCGGGGCATCGAAGAGCAGGCCAAGGCCGACAACGTGGCCGTCACTATCCAGGCAGCCGCCAATATGGGCGACGCCACCGGGCAGGCCGATCGGCTGACCGCCATGGCCATGCAGGATTTCGATTGCTATCTGGTCAATCCGATCAGTGTCAGCAACCTCGTCCAGGCACTGGTCCCTGTCGCCCAGAAGAACAAGCCGATCATCAACATCGACAGCACCATCGACGCCGAGCAGGCCAAGGCCGCCGGCTTCACCATCTCAACCTATATCGGCACCGACAACGTTGCCGCCGGCGTATTGGCAGGCGAGGAGATGCTGAAGCTGGTTCCTGCGGGCTCCAAGGTCGCGCTGGTGGCCGGCATCGTCGGCGATGTCGGCAGCAACGCCCGCATCAAGGGCTTCAAGCAGGCCGTCGAAGGCAAGCTCGAAGTCGTGGTGATGGTCAGCGCCGACTGGGACCGCGAGAAGGCCCTGACCGCGGCCACCGATATCCTGGCCGCGCATCCCGATCTCGCCGGTTTCTTCGCCGCCAACGACATCATGGCGCTCGGCGTCCAGCGCGCCGTCCAGACCTCGGGCAAGGACGTCAAGGTGATCGGCCTTGACGGCATCGTCGATGCGCTGAAATCGGTCGCGGCCGGCGAACTCTCCGCCACCGTCGCCCAGTATCCCTATGTCGTCGGCGCCATGGGCGTGGAGGCCTGTAAGGCGGCGGCCTTGGGCAAGGAACTGCCCGCCAACGTGCCGGCGCCGGTCTTGCTGATCAACAAAGACAATGCCGAAGCCTCGCTGAAGAACTTCCCGCGCCCGGGCGGCGACTATCCCGATCCCTTCCGCGAGATGTTGAAGTGAGCACTCCTGAACAAAACGCGCCCGTGCATACCGCGGGCGCGGCGGAGGAGAGCCGCCCCTCCCTGTCGGCTCTCCTCCTGGATCCTTCCTTCTGGGCCGACTGGGCATCGGTCGTCGGCCTTGTCGGCCTCGTCATCGTCTTCGGCATCGCCCAGCCGGTCTTTCTCAGCATCGCCAATCTGCAGGCCCTGCTGCTAGCGGCGGCGATCCTGGTCGTGCTGTCGATCGGCCAGACCTTCGTCGTGGCGACCGCCGGCATCGATCTCTCGCTGGCTGCCGCGGTTATGCTGGGCGCCATCATCCTCGGCCTCGTCGACGCCGCGGGTTATGGCATCTTCCTCGCCTGCGCGCTGGCTGTCGCCGCCACCAGCGCGGTCGGTTTCCTGAACGGCGTGCTCATCACAGCCGGGAAAATACCCGACTTCGTGGTGACGCTCGGCACGCTTTCGGGCGTCACCGGCCTCGGCCTAATCCTGTCAGGCGGCGAGCCGATAATGGTCGGCTCGACCTTCCTGCTGCGGCTGGCTTCGGGTTCCTTAGGGCCGTTCGGCTATCCCGTCTGGGTGGCGATCGCAGCCGTCATCGTGGCGCATATAGCGCTCTACCACACCCGCTTCGGCGTGCATCTGCTGGCGACCGGCGGCCAGGTCGAAAGCGCCGGCGCGCTCGGCATCCGCACCAACCGGGTCAAGATCGCCGCCTATACGATTTCAGGCTTCTGCGCCGGCATCGCCGCACTGCTCCTGGTGGCGCGCATCGGCTCGGCCGAACCGCAGATCAACACCAGCCTTCTCCTGAATTCGGTGGCGGCGGTGGTGCTCGGCGGAGTCAGCCTGTTCGGCGGCCGCGCCAGCATTCTTGGGCCGGCGATCGGCGCGCTGATGCTCACCGCGTTGGTCAACGGACTGACCCTGCTCAGCGTTTCGGCGTTCTACCAGCCGCTCGCCGTGGGCGCCATCGTGGTGCTGGCCGCTCTGATCATGCGGTACCAGAAATGAGCGCGGTCCATCATATCCCGCCATCCGAGGCGATCCTCGCCTGCCAAGGGCTGAGCAAGCATTTCGGCAGCATTCGCGCCTTCACCGACGTCGCGTTCCAGGCCCGCCGCGGCGAGGTCACCGCTGTCATCGGCGACAATGGCGCCGGCAAGTCGACGCTAATACGCTGTCTGGTCGGCGTGCATGTGCCGGATGGCGGCGAAATCTTCTTCGACGGCCAGCCGCGTCCCTTCGCCAACCCCGACGAGGCGCGCAAGGCCGGCATCGAGACGGTGCACCAGAACCTGGCGCTGATCGACGAATTGACCGTGGCGCAGAACCTGTTCCTCAACCGCGAGATCGTGCGCCGGATCGGCCCCTTTGCCCTGCTCGACCGCAAAGCCATGAAACAACAGGCGCGCGCCATGCTGTCACGCCTGTCGATCAACATGCCTTCGGTCAGCCAGCGCGTGCGGCGCCTGTCGGGCGGACAGCGACAGGCGATCTCAATCTGCCGCGCCGCGGGTTCAGGCGCCAAGGTGGTGGTGATGGACGAACCGACGGCAGCGCTCGGCGTGCAGGAGACGGCCAATGTCGAAGCCCTGATCCGGCGGCTGCGCGAACAGGCCGTCAGCGTCATCCTGGTCAGCCATAATTTTGATCAGGTGCGGCGCCTGTCCGACCAGATCTGGGTGATGCGGGCGGGACGGATGGTGGCAACGGTCCGATCGTCCGAGACCACCGGCAACGAACTCGTCGCACTTGTCACCGGCGCGGCGTAGAGGCAACCCATCCGGCCATCTCGTTACGAATTGAATGATACAAAGGGAGTTTGCGAGTGGCGATAATCCGTGTCGGACTTGTGGGTCTTGGCGAGGTCGCGCAGTCGATCCATCTGCCGGTGCTGGCCGACCAGCGCGATCGCTGGGTGATAGCGGGCGTCCATGACGTCTCGCCGAGCCTGGTGGCGCTGTGCACATCCGAATACCCAACCGCCAAGGCCTTCGAAACGGCAGAAGCGCTGATCAATTCGCCCGACATCGACGCAGTTTTTGTTCTGTCATCAGATGACACCCACAGCCGTTTCGTCCGAGCTGCCGTAGCAGCCGACAAGCACGTCCTTCTGGAAAAACCCGCTTGTCTGACGGTGCGCGAGATCGACGAACTGCTGGTGCTGACGACGAATTACGCCAAGACGATCTTCGTCGGCTACATGCGCCGCTATGCACCTGCCTATCTGGCTGCCAGGGACGAACTACCCGCCTTCGCCGACATCACTCATGTGCGCATCTTCGACCTGATCTCCGAAGGCCGGCATTTCCTGAAGAGGAGCCAGAACATCCTCTATCCCAGCGATATCGACTCGGCGCTACTGGCACGCGGCGCCAGGGAGCGCGACACGCTGATCCGCGAAATCGTGGGTGCCGATGCGCCGGCCGATCTCGTGCGCGCCTATCGCGGCCTGACCGCGCTGTCGTCGCACCACATCTCAGCGATGCGCGGGCTCATCGGCGAACCGGTTCGCGTGCTCGCCGCGCACCGGACCAATGGCGGCGCCAACACCTCAGTGACCTTCGACTACGGCCATTTCGCCTGCCAGTATGACGCGGTGGTCGACGATCTCGGCCTGTTCGATGCCATGATCGAGGTGCGCTCGAACACCAAACGCATCCGCATCGTCTACGACACGCCCTATATCCGCAGCCTGCCGACACGGCTCGAAGTGACGGAAGCCGGACCGCTCGGCCCGGTCACGCGGACCTTCGGGCCGCTCTATGGCGACGCCTTCTCCAACGAGCTGGAGACTTTCCACCGCCACATCTCAGATGGCACCAGGCCATTGACGGACCTGGCGGATTCGCGCCGCGACCTGGCGCTGATGGCCGAGATCATCGCGCGGATGAAGGAGGCTGGCGGGCGCTGAGTGCCCGCGCCTACTTCCCGCAATGGTGATCGTTGATCTTGTTTAGCGCATTCGCGTCGGGTCCGATCCGGTGGTAGGAGCAGGCTCCTGCGGCTGTGGTGACCAACTGCTGGTCATAGTAGCGCGGGCCGCCAAACAGGATGTCGATGATATCGTCTTCGGCGGGAACGTAGCGTTCGGATTGAACCCGGTGGTCGCGGTGCTTGTCGCCCGCGAAGGCGGAAGCGGATAGGCTACAGCCTATCGCGAGAGCGAGCACGCGGATCGCAAAGCGTCTTGTCGTCATCGGCAATCACCTTCTGGCCGTTCAGCGTCTCCCCATACATCCAAAATCGCCAGCCGAGCAAAAGTTCCCCGGATCGTCCGAGGCGACGAAAAACCTGCCATCCTTGCCGATCCCCGCCTGTCACAATAGGTTTATCCTGCGGCGCTAGGGAGAGCGTTCTCGCATCCGGCGCTCAGCCGGATCCGTCTCTTCACACGAAGTGGGGTTTTCCATGCGCAAGATCATTCTCGCCGCCATGTTTTTGGCATCCGCCATCGCAGGCGCTTCAGCTGCCGACGGCACGCTGGTCCTCTATACCAGCCAGCCCAACACCGACGCTCAGCAGACCGTCGATGCCTTCATGGCGAAATACCCCGCAGTCAAGGTCGAATGGGTGCGCGATGGAACACCGAAGATCCTGGCCAAGCTGCGTGCTGAGATCGAAGCCGGCCAGCCGCAGGCGGACGTGCTTCTGATCGCCGACGTTGTGACCATGGAAGGGCTGAAGAAGGAAGGAAGGCTGCTCGCCTATCCCGAGGCCGATGTCTCCGGCATCGACGCCACCCTCTACGACAAGGACAAGACCTATTTCTCGACCAAGCTGATCACCACCGGCATTGTCTACAACACCAAGGCGCCCTTCGTGCCGGCGAGTTGGGAAGACCTCACCAGGCCGGAGGCGAAGGGCCTTGTCGCGATGCCCAGCCCGCTGACCTCGGGTGCGGCGATGATCCACACCGTGACGCTGACCGGAAACCTGCCGGAAGGCTGGGACTATTACAACGCGCTCGCCAAGAACGGCGCCCAGGCAAGCGGCGGCAATGGCGACGTGCTGAAGGCCGTCAGCGGCGGCGACAAGCTGTTCGGCATGATTGTCGACTACATGCCCATCCGCGAAAGGGCCAAGGGCGCGCCCGTCGAGTTCGTATTCCCGAGGGAAGGCGTCTCGGCCGTCACCGAGCCTGTCGCCATACTGTCCACGGCCAAGAACACCGAGGCGGCCAAGGCCTTCGTCGATTTCCTGCTGTCCAAGGACGGACAGCAAGCCGCCGCGAAGATGGGCTACATTCCGGCGCGCGCCGATATTGCCTTGCCGGCCGGCTATCCCGATCGCTCGTCGATCAAGGTGCTGCGCTACGATGCGGCCGCCGCGCTCGCCAACGACGCCGCCAACAAGGAAAAGTTCGCCGCCGTGATGAGCCAGTAGCGAGTCCAGCCGCCAGTGGTATCGTCCGCGCAGTATATCCTCCCCGGGCAGTCCGTGCCGGCACGGCGCGGGCCCGGGGTGCGGACCACATCGGGGTTTCGCGCGTCGGCGCTCGCCGTTCTGCTGGTCATCGCCCTGCTCAGTCTGCTGCCGATGGTCAGGCTCCTCGTCGCGGCCGTCGCGCCGGGCGGTGAGCTCGATTTCGGCGCATTCGCCGAACGCCTGGCCAAGCCCGCCGCCTTACGGGCGACGTGGCATACGCTGGATACTGCCTTTTTCGGCGCCGTGCTGGCGGTCTGCCTCGGTGGCCCCGTCGCCATCGCCGTCACCATGACCGACCTGCCCGGGCGAAAGCCCCTTGGTTTCCTGCTTTTGCTGCCGCTGATGATCGCGCCGCAGGTGACCGCTTTGTCGTGGCTGCATCTGTTTGGCCCGTCCAGCACGCTTCTCGGCATGGTCGGCATGGCGCCGCCACCGGGCACACCCAATCCGATGCTCGGCCGCAATGGCATCATCCTGCTTTACGCAGTCCAGCACGCGCCGATCGTCTTCATCACGTTGCGGGCGGGGCTTTCGCGGATTCCTCGCGATCTCGTCGAAGCAGCCAGGGCCTCCGGCGCCAGGCCGCTCTTCGTGCTGCGAACCATCGTCCTGCCAATCGTGCGTCCTTATATCGTGGCTGCGGCGGCACTCGCCTTCGTTTCCGGCGTCGGCAATTTCGGTATCCCGGCCCTGCTTGGAATGCCGGTCAACTATCTGACGTTGCCGACGCTGATCTATCAGGACCTGTCGAGTTTTGGACCTGGCGTCTTGCCGCAGATCACCGCGCTGTCGGTGCTGGTCGGCGTGCTGGCGCTGGCCGGTGTCACTTGCCAGTCGCTGGCTCTGCGCGGCGCCGCTCACCGCTTTACTTCAGGCACGCCGGCGCGTTTCGAGCTCGGGCGCTACCGCCTGCTGCTGGCCGGTCTCGGTTGGCTGGCGATCGGCTTCATCCTCGTGCTTCCGGCTTGCGCTCTGCTGGCGACGTCGCTCGTGCCGTCCTTCGGTGTCCCGCTTGGCTGGCAAACGTTGACCGCGTCCAACTATGCCGAGGTTCTTGTCCGCCAGGCTTCGACCGTTCGCGCCTTCCGCAATTCCCTTCTTTTTGCCGGTGCTGCGGCACTGATCCTCGCCATCGGCGTCATCCCGGTGACCGCTGTGCTCGAACGGCTCGGCCGGCGTTGGCAGCGTCTCCTCAGCGGCATCGTCGACCTTCCCTATGCGGTCCCCGGCGTCGTGCTTGCGATAGCCTGCATCCTCCTGTTCCTGCGCCCGCTGCCGCTGGTCGGCAGCCTCTATGCAACGGCCTCGATCATCGTGGTCGCCTACGCGATGCGGTTTTTCACGCTCGCCTTGAAACCAGTGGCTACCGCGGTCGGGCAGATTTCACGCGACCTCGACGAGGCGGCGGCGGTGTCGGGTGCTGGGTCCCTGCGCCGGCTTGCAACGATAACCGCGCCGCTCGCCGCACCCGCGGCAGTGGCAGGCGGGCTGCTCGTCTTCATGAGCGCCTTCAACGAGCTGACGGTCTCGGCCTTGCTCTGGTCGAGCGGCAATGAGACGCTCGGCGTGGTGCTGTTCAGCCTCGAGGAAGCAGGCTTGGGAACGCAGGCCGCCGCGATCGCCGTTTCCACGATTGCCGTTGTCGTCGTCCTGCTGCTTGTGCTCGACCGGTTCGGCCGGCGGCTTCCGGCAGGCGTCTTGCCCTGGCGGTAAGCAGCGTTAGGCGCCTGGAATAATCCAGGCGTCCGAGACGGCGACATTCACGCTCTGGCCGACTGCCACTGCCTCGGTGCTGTCGATCAGCAATTCCTGTCCTGGTCCTGGTCCTGGCCCTGGCCCTGGCATCGGCAAGGCCAGCCGCACCTCATGCACCGGACCGCGATAGACGCTGTCGAGCACCGTCGCCGGCATGCCCTCAGGTGAAATCCGCAGCGCTTCCGGTCGCAGCAGGATTTTCACCGGCCCTGCCGATGTCCCGGCACTTCGCGCCACGAGGCGATGCCCGGCTATGTCGACCGTCGCGGTTTCTTCGGCATGATCGATGACTGTCCCCCCAACGATGGAACCGCGCCCAACGAAGCCGGCAACCGTGGCATTGGCCGGGGCGCGATAGACCTCCTGCGGCGCCGCCGCCTGCAGCACCTTGCCTCGGCTCATAATGGCAACGCGGTCGGCCAGCGCCAGGGCCTCGGCCTGGTCGTGGGTGACATAGACGATGGTGGCGCCGGTGCGGCGATGGATGTCGCGAAAGGCGTCGACCATCGACGAGCGCAAATGCATATCGAGATTGGCGAGCGGTTCGTCGAACAAGATAATTTTGGCGTCGGCAACGAGGCAGCGCGCCAGCGCCACGCGCTGGCGCTGGCCGCCGGACAGTTCCTCGATGCGGCGGCTTTCAAACCCATTGAGTCCCACGATATCGAGAACCGCGCCGACACGGCCAGCGATCTCGCCCCGTTTGACGTGCCGGGCTTTCAGCGGATAGGCGACGTTTTCGGCGACATCCATATGCGGCCAAAGCGCATAGGACTGGAAGACGACACCAACGCCGCGCGCTTCCGGCGGCACCTGCCGCTGCGGATCGGCCATCAATTCGTCGCCAAACAGCACGCGGCCTTGGCTGGGCGCCTCGAAGCCGGCGATCAGTCTCAGCATCGTGGTCTTGCCGCACCCGGACGGGCCGAGCAGCGCCGTAAATGAGCCCGCCGCAAAGTCGAGCGAAACGGCGTCAAGCGCGGCGGTTTCATTGAACCGCTTGGTGAGACGCTCCACCTTGATTTCGCTCATGCTTCACCAATCGGCATATCATTGCGTCCCGCCGATTGTTCACGCAACCGGTGCGGCATGGCGTCGGCATACGTTGGAAATCCGGCCGTGACAATGATGGCTGCGGCAATGGCGCCGGTGCTTACTGCGCCGTCCGGCCGCCATCAATCGGCAAGGTTGTGCCGGTGATCTGCTTTGCCGCATCCGAGCATAGGAACAACGCCAGTGCGGAAAGCTCGTCCACGGTGACGAACTCCTTGGTCGGCTGGGCGGCGAGGAGCACGTCGCGCTTAACCTCTTCCTCGGTCATGCCGCGCGCCTTCATCGTGTCCGGAATCTGCTTTTCGACCAGCGGCGTCCAGACGTAGCCGGGCGCGATCGCATTGACGGTGACGCCGTCAAGTGCCGCCTCCAGCGCCACTGTCTTGGTCAGGCCCGCTATGCCGTGCTTGGCCGACACATAGGCTGATTTGAACGGCGAGGCGACCAACGCGTGCGCCGACGCAGTGTTGATGATGCGGCCCCATTTGCGCGCCTTCATACCGGGCAGCACCGCCTTGATTGCAAACAAGGCGGCGAGCAAATTGATGCGGATGATGGCTTCCCATTTGTCGTCCGGGAATTCCTCGATCGGCGCGACATGCTGGATGCCGGCATTGTTGACCAGGATGTCGAGACTGCCGAAGGTCTCTTCGGCCTCGCGCACCATGGCGCTCACCGCTGCCGCATCCATCATGTTGGCGCCGGAGTAACGGCATTTGACGCCGAAATCCGCTTCGATGCCGGCGCGCTCCCGCTCGATGGCAGCTGCTTCGCCCAGGCCGTTGATGGTGACGTTGGCGCGCTCAAAAGCGCTGCTATCGACCTGACCCGAGGGTGCGCACCGGTTTTGGATAGGACGGAAAGGCTGCGCTGGACCGCATCGGACGAGAAACCGTTGGCCGGACGGCTTCTGATGGCATCCTCGATCTATCCCGCAATCTCCAGCAAGGACGATACCAGCAATCGACGTTCGTCCCGTGAAAGGACGTCCGAATCGAAGAGGTTCATGCTGCGAAGCCCTTCGATGGCGAGATAGCAGACCAGCAGTGCCTTGAGGTCCGGCGTCTCTCCCTTGAGCCGCTCGAAGACCTGCCGCCTGAACGATTTTATCGGTGTCAGGAAATCGGGATCCTCGGCGATCGCCGAAAATATCCAGGAAGCCGACGGTTTCGACTCCTCGGCATGTTCGGCTGAAAGCTTGATGTAAGTCGCAAGCGGGCTTTCGCCGATGACGCCGGCCGTGCGGGCGGACTCCAGCGCCTGCTCGAAGGCGCGCAGGTAATCCTCCACCAGCGCCTGCATCAGTTTCGCCTTGGTCGGGAAATTGTACAGCAAGCCGCCTTTCGACACGCCGGCACGGCTGGCGACGGCGTCCAGCGACAGGCTGCCGGGCCCCGTCTCGCGCGCCACGGCGGCGGCGGCGGCGAGAATCTTCTCGCGCGAATTCGCTCTTCGGGCTTTCATCAATCGCTCCCCATACATTAGCCTATGCGGAATTGACAAGACCGTCCAGACGGTACAGTAAGATCGCCGTCATTTGAAATCGGGACCAGTCACAGGTATGTGTTTCGGTCATCCGACCGTTATGCCGGGCCATGGCCAAGGGGACTGTTCGTGATCAAGCGCTTCATCATCGCCTTCATTCTGCTCGTGCTGGTGTGCGGCGGCATCGTCGGCTTCAATTTGTTCCGCGACAATGCGATCCAGCAATTCTTCGCCACGATGAAGCCGCCGGCCGCGACGGTGTCGACGACAATCGTCGAGCCGACCAACTGGACTCCGGGCGTCGAGGCGATCGGCACGGTAAGCGCGGTACGCGGCGTCGACCTGACCGTCGAAACCGCCGGCATCGTCAAGGACATCCTATTTCACGCCAATCAGAAGGTTGAAGCCAACGCGGTTCTCCTTCAGCTCGACGATGCCGCCGAGCGCGCCGATCTCGATGCGACGAAGGCGCAAGCAGCGCTCGACCAGACGGCTTTGACACGCGCCCTTGAATTGCAGAAACGCGGTGTCGGCTCGGAATCGACGCTCGACACGGCGCGGGCAACCGCATCGGCTTCCGCTTCGCAGGTCAACAGGCTGCAGGCGGTGCTCGATCAGAAGCTGCTGACAGCGCCCTTCGGCGGCACGGTAGGTATCCCCAGGATCGATCTCGGCCAGTACCTCTCACCCGGCACTTCCGTAGTGACACTGCAGGACCTGGAGACGATGCGGGCCGATTTCTCGATTCCCGAACAGCAGCTTCCGCTACTGAAGATCGACCAGAAGCTGCGGCTGGGCATTGGCGACGGCGAGCTACCGTTCGCCGGCACCATCCGCGGTATCGACCCGAAGATCGACCCGACCAGCCGGCTGGTGACGGTCAGGGCCGAGGTCGCTAACCCCGAAGGCAAGCTGACCCCTGGCCAGTTCGTGCAGGTGCGCGTCGAATTGCCCGAGGAAAACAACGTGCTGACGGTGCCGCAGACCGCGCTGACCTCCAGCCTGTACGGTGACTTTGTCTTTGTGGTGCGCCCTGCGAAGCCGGCCTCGGCCAATGGCGCGACCCCTGCTGCTGCGAAGCCGGAAGAAAAGCCCGCCACGGATACTGCGAAGCCCGCGGCCGACGCACCCGCGGCAAAACCGGAGGAAAAACCGGCTGCTGCCCCGGCCGAACCGAAAGCGGAAGAACAGAAGCCGCAGCTCGTGCTTGCCCAGGTGTTCGTCAAGCCCGGCCGCCGCAACGCCGGCCTGGTTGAGATCCTGGAAGGCATCGCGCCCGGCGACGAAGTCGTTACCGCCGGCCAGAACCGGCTCTCCAACGGCATGTCCGTTGCCGTCGACAACACGATCGACCCGACCAAGCCGGCAAACCAGCAGGCAACCCAGTAATGAGCTTTTCCGACCTCTTCATCCGCCGTCCGGTCCTTTCGACCGTGCTCGCCTTGATGATCCTGCTTCTGGGTTTCCAGGGCATCTTCAACCTTTCGATCCGGCAGTATCCGGAAGTTGAAGAAACGGCCATCACCATCACCACGGCCTATCCCGGCGCCAGCGCCGACTTGATCCAAGGGTTCATTTCCGCGCCGATCGCCCGTGCCGTCGCTTCGACCGAAAACATCGATTATGTCACGTCGGCGAGCCGGCCGTCCTCCAGCACCGTGACGGTGCAGATGAAACTCGGCTCCAACCCCGACATCGCGCTGAACGAAGTCTTGTCGAAGGTACAAGGCGTGCGCGGCGAGCTGCCGGACGAGGCCGAAGACCCGGTGATCGTCAAGGGCACCGGCGAGCAGTTCGCGATGATGTATATCTCGATGCAAAATCCGAACATGACGCCGGAACAGCTCACCGAATATATCGAACGAGTCGTGCGGCCGCGCATGTCGACGGTCGAGGGCGTTGCCGACGTGCAGATCTTCGGGGCCGCCGAATATTCGATGCGCGTCTGGATCGACCCGATCAAACTGGCGGCGCGCGGCGTGACGGCGGCGGAAGTGCTGACCGCCATCAACGAATCGAATTTTCTCTCCGCGCCCGGTAATACCGAAAACGAGTATGTGGCTTCCTCGATCACCGTCCGCTCGACGCTGCAGACGCCAGAGGCTTTCGCCGCCCTTCCGCTCCGCTCCAACAACGGCAATGTTGTGAGACTGCGCGACGTCGCGCGCGTCGAGCTCGCCGCGGCGAACACCGACACCAGGGTCAGCTTCAACGGCAAGCCCGGCATCTTCCTCGCCATCTTCCCGACGCCGGCCGCCAATCCGCTGACGACAGCGGAGGCGATCCACGAAATTGTGCCGACCATCCAGGAGACGCTGCCGCTCGGCATGACGATCGAGATCGTCTACGATTCGACCGAGCAGATCAGCGCTTCGATCGAGGAGGTGTTCAAGACCATCGGCGAGGCGGTCATCATCGTCATCGTCGTCATCCTGCTCTTCCTCGGCTCATTCCGCTCGGTGTTGATGCCTATCGTGACCATTCCGCTGTCGCTGATCGGCGTCTGCTTCCTGCTGTTTTCGTTGGGCTATTCGATCAACCTTTTGTCGTTGCTGGCTATGGTGCTGGCGATCGGCCTCGTCGTCGACGATGCCATCGTGGTGGTGGAAAACATTCACCGCCACATGGAAGAAGACAACATGTCGCCGATGCAGGCGGCCTTCAACGGCATGCGGGAGATCTCCTCCGCCGTCGTCGCCATGACGATAACGCTGGCCGCCGTGTTCGCGCCGCTGGCCTTCACCGGCGGCCTGACCGGCGCACTGTTTCGCGAATTCGCGGTGACGCTTGCCGGCTCGGTGGTGCTTTCGGGTGTCGTCGCCCTCACCATCACACCGATGATGTCGGCACGCATCCTGAGGGCCGGCTCGCACAGCCGCTTCCAGCGCATTGTCGACAACACGTTCGGGCGCGTCGAAAACCTCTACGAGCGGCTGGTCAGCGGCTCGCTGAAATATCGCCCGGTGACGCTGATGATCGTCATCGCACTGGTCGCCACGACCGGCTTCATGTTCACCAGGACCGCGAGCGAACTGGCGCCGGAAGAAGACCAGGGCTTCCTGCTTTCCCTGGTGACCGCGCCGCGCTACGCGACATCGGACTATACCGAGAGCTACGTCAATCAGATACTCGGCCTGGTCGATGACCTGCCTGAGACGCGGGCACGGTTCTCGGCGGTCGCCTTCGGCGGCGGCCAGACGAACACCGCTTTCGTCGGCTTTGCGTTCAAGGATTGGGCCGAGCGTACGCGCAGCTCGAAGGAACTCCAGGAAGACATCACGGGTCGCCTAAGCAAGGTGGCGGGCGTCGAAGCTTTCGTCTTCGCACCGCCGACGCTCCCAGGCTCCGGCGGCGGCCTGCCGATCACGATGGTGGTGCGCTCGACCGGCGAGGCCTCCCAGGTCTACGAGGCGGCCGAGGACATCAAGAACAAGGCGCAGGCCTCCGGCCGCTTCATGGTCGTGCAGAATTCGATGACCTTCGACGCGCCGCAAGTGACGGTGACGATCGACCGCGACCGCGCCGCGGCGCTCAACCTGCCGATCGCCGACATCGGTCGGACGCTGACCCTCTTGGTCGGTGGCGCCGAAGTGGCGCAATTCGACCGCGAATCCAACAGCTACGACATCATCCCGCAAGTGCCGCAGAAATTCCGCGACAACCCTGAAAAGCTGGCCGAGTATTTCGTGCGCAGCGCGTCGGGCGAGATGGTGCCGCTCTCGGCAGTGGTGAAGATCTCGACCAATGCCTCGCCGGCCGTGATCGAGCAGTTCAACCAGTTGAACTCCGCCACGATTTCCGCTCTGCCATTGCCCACCGTCACCACCGGCGATGGGCTGAAGACCATCGAGGATATCGCGAGGGAAAGCCTGCCCGACACGTTCTTCATCGACTATACCGGCCAGTCGCGGCAGGAGAAGGAACAGGGCTACACGATCATCATCGCCTTCGCGGCAGCCGTTCTCGTCATCTATCTGGTGCTGGCGGCGCAGTTCGAAAGCTTCCGCGATCCGTTGATCATCATGATGTCGGTGCCGCTGTCGATCTTCGGCGCGATCGTGCCGCTCAATCTGGGGCTGGGAACGCTCAACATCTATACGCAGGTCGGCCTGATCACGCTGATCGGCCTGATCACCAAGCACGGCATTCTTCTGGTCGAGTTCGCCAACCAGCAGCGCGAGCTCCACGGGATGCGGCGCCGCGATGCCATCATCGCCTCGGCCAAGGTGCGGCTGCGGCCGATCCTGATGACGACGGCGGCGATGGCGCTCGGCGTGGTGCCGCTGATCATCTCCAGCGGCGCGGGTGCCGCGGCGCGCTATTCGATGGGCCTGGTGATCTTCACCGGCATTCTGGTGGGAACCATGTTCACCCTGTTCGTGGTGCCGATGTTCTACACCTTCATCGCCAGCAAGGACCTGCCGCATCACGCCGAGAAGCCGGACCCGAAGCTGATGCCGGTGCCGATTGATTGATTGACGAAAAAAGGCCGGAACTTCCGGCCTTTTTCTTGGGCAGTCATACCCGTCAGGCCGATCGTCTTGGTAGCTATTTGACGATGACGATCCGGGTGTTGGCCGGGCCAAAAATCTCGACAAGCTGGTAGAAATCGGCGGCGTTGGCCGGATGCAGCCGCACGCAGCCATGCGAGGCCGGCTGTCCCAGGCGCCTGACGAAATTGGTCGCATGGACGGCGTAGCCGCCCTTGAAGAAAACCGAATGCGGCATCGGCGCGTTGTCGTATTTCCTCGAATACCACATTTGGTGCATGCGGGTCGGCTTGAACGAGCCGGTCGGGGTGACATGCCCCTTGGCGCCGGTCGAAACCTTCCACGCGAAGGTCGGCCGCCCATCGACCAGGACTTCCATCGTCTGCTGCGAAAGCGAAATCCGTGCCACGATCTGATTGGCGGCATGGGCAACGCCATTGCCGGCGCCGAACAGAAGAACCGCACCCGTCAGGGCGGCGGCAGCGATGTTGATGAGCTTGGCAGAAATGGCAGTGTACATGAGATCCCCCTGTCTGCCGGACATGGCCGGCTCCAATTCGATGATCGGCTTATCGTCGGGTGATGTTTCGAATTGATTTCGTATCGCAGCCATTTCTGTTTCGAATGTGTTTCCTCTGGTTAACGGCCGGAAGCCTCTCCGAGGGACATCCCGAAGGCGGAACCAAGGACATGACGCCCTCGGCTGGCCGGGCCCGGACCAGCGGAAGGTGCAGTCATCGCTAAACGAAAGCGCGATCTTCCCTCATATGAAAGAAATTTGACTTTCCTCGAAACCAATTTGCAACAAGGCGCGCGCACTAGCGGCATGATCTGGATACAGGCCACCCGCAGAGTTGACCCAACGAAAACAGCCGGCACAAACGAAGATGAACCTGCAATCGAACGCGATGTCCTGGCTTTTCAGGATAAGCATAGCCGCAGCGATCCTTGGCGGCGTCGGCACCTTCGCCGGCGGCCCGACGACGAAGCTTGCGGGGATGACTTCAAGCGAAGTTTCGACCCTGCATGCTGCACTGTTTTTCGCCACGGTCTGGATTGTGTCCAGCCTGCGCATCAACCGGCTCAAGGCCCTCTGGCGGGTCGGTTTTGGGCTGAAGAAGATGCGCGGCCCCTCCGGCAACTTGCAGCCGAGAGGACCGAAGGCCCGCGCCGCGACGGGGGGCTCCGCTGGCGGCGCGGGCGCTTCGGGGTTTCCCTGAAGCAAACCTGAAACCGAATTGGGGAACAAAAACGATGAACACGAAATTTGCTGCTTCGGTGCTTTCCGCACTGCTCTACGCGCAGGGCCTGCTCGGCTTTGCCGGCCTCGCCACCGTGCTCCTGAAAGATCGGGCCCATGCCAGCGAACTCGGCACGGCCTACGAAAGGCCGTCAGGGCCGTCGCTCCTCGTGGTGCGCTGAGTTGCAAGCGCATGCCCCCGAAATCGGAGACGATTTTCGCTGGGGATCATGCGCAAAATTGAAGTGCTACAGTATCCTTTGCGAGGTGGGCCAGCCGTCAGTCGGCGAACTGCGTCGGCGGATCGAACCGGTAACCCGCCCCCCTTATGGTGGTGATGGTTTCGGTGTCGAGCTTGCGGCGCAGCCGCACGATGCGCGAATCGATCGAGCGATCGAAGGCATCGGCATTTTCGGCGGGCGCGGCGGCAATGATGTCGTCGCGCGTCAAAACCTTGCGCGGGCTGGCCAGAAACAGTCTGAGCAGCGCCACCTGACCCGGCGACAATTGTTCTTCAGTGCCGGAGCGATGCATGACCATGGCCGACCGGAGGTCGACCGTCGCGTTCTCCAGCACGACCAATTCCCCGGCGTTCCTGCCGCGCCGTGCCAGCAAGCCGCCGATACGGGCGGCGAGTTCCCTGACGTTGAGCGGGCTTTCGACGACGTCGGCAGCACCGAGTTCGAGCGCCAGCACCTTGTCGACGAGATCGGCCGGCCGGCAGATCAGGATGAAATCCGGCCCGCCCTCGCCGCCATGGCGCCTGAGCAGATCACGCCCTTCCGCCTGGCTGAGGCTGTCGCCGACGACGACGACATCGATGCCCTTTCCGGAAAGCAGGGATTCGGCCTCCCACGGCTGCCGCACCGCGCGCACGTCATGACCGCGCCGTTCAAGATGGTCAGCGAGATTGGTCGCGACCACTTCGGCGACGGAAACAAGCGCGATAATGGATCGTGCAGCCATTTTTTTCCCACCCTGCAACCGGCAACCCAAGATGAGCGCTGGACATGATGTTTATACCCAATCTACTTTCCACTGAAAGCGGGAGCGAGAGCATAGTGCGGGCACGAATTGTCATCGTCGAGGACGAGCCCGATCTGAGAGACGCGGTCGCCGAGTATCTCGGCGCCAGTGGCTATGATGTCGCCACGGCCGAGAGTGCCAGCGCCGCGCGAACCTTGCTGGAAACGCAGTCGTTTCACCTGGCCATCCTCGACATCGCCATGCCAGGCGAAGACGGCCTGTCGCTCGGCCGCTGGCTGCGCTCGAAAATGCCAATCGGCATCATCTATGCCACCGCCGCCGGCACCGCGCTCGACCGCATCGTCGGGCTGGAACTTGGGGCCGACGACTACATCGTCAAGCCTTATGAATTGCGCGAGGTGCTGGCGAGGGTCCGCAGCGTGCTGCGCCGCGTTCCGCAGCCGACCGAGCCGCAGAGCGCCAAGGCCGAAGCAACAGCCAATCGCCGTTACATGAGCTTTGGCCCCTTCCATGCCGATCTCGACGGCAGGTTTGTCACCGGCACCAATGGGACGGTCATCGACATGGCCAAGAGCGAGTTCGACGTGCTGGAGGTCTTCCTGACACGCGCCAACCGATTGTTGACGCGTGCGGCGATCTCCGAGGCGATCGGCTTCGTGGAAGATCCTGAATCGTCGCGCGCGGTCGACATCCGCATCATGCGGCTGAGAAAGAAGATCGAGGCGGACCCGGCCAATCCGAAATTCCTGCGCACGGTGCGCGGCGAAGGCTATATCTTCTCGCTGCCGACCGGCGAAAGCAACTGAGCGGAGCGACCGCCTGGTATCATCTAGCCCGGCGTCACTCTGGCTTGGTACGATTCTGAAATGATGGCTGACCATGACGGTTGAAGCAGCACCCAGCGATATGCACGGCGTCAGGCAGGGCGCGGCGATGGCCGCTGTCCATGTCGTTCGCCGGCTTCGCGAAGCTGGCGACTGGCAGCGCGAGATGGACAGCATTCTTGAAACGCTCTGCGGGGCCATGGATTGCCAGCGCGGCATCCTGTTCCGGTTGCGCGAGTTGCCCGGCCAGGGGTTTGCCCAGTCGGTCGCGGCCTACTGGATCGATCCCCGATTTGGCGGCGAGCTGGCGTCGCCGACGATCATCATGCAGTCGGTCGTCAATTCGGACCCGCTGCTGGAACGGTTGGCGGAGGACGAGCGGCAAGGCAAGATCTTCGCCGGACACACGCGCGACCTCGAAGGCTTTCTGAGGACCGACTTCGAAAAGCAGCACATCAAGTCATTCCTGTCGGTGTCGGTCTTTGCGCATGGCCATTTGTGGGGCACGCTGGCGGTCAACGCCTGCGTGAACGAGCGTGAATGGACCGACGAGGAAGAGGCGACGCTGCACATCGTGGCACTGGCCATCGGCGACGCCATCGAACGATCGCTTTCCGATGCCCATGCCAGCGAAGTGATCCGCCGCACGATGCTGCAGGCTTCTCTCGACGCCATCATCGTCATCGACGAGACCGGTTCTATCATCGAATTCAATCCGGCCGCCGAAAAGATGTTCGGCTACCAGCGCAGCGGCATCCTCGGCAAGGACCTGCTCGACACCGTCGTTCCGGAATATTATCGCAAGGGCTATGTGTCGGGCGCCGAATACATGTCGGGCCGCGGCGCGCCGATGGTCGGCCAGCGGATCGAGACCGTCACCCAGAATGCGGCCGGCGAGGTCTTTCCGATCGAACTGACAGCGACCGAGATGCGAGTCGCCGACCGCCGCCTGATCTTCGGCTCGATCCGCGACCTGCGCGACAAATTGCGTGCCGAGGAAGAGATCGGCCGCCAGCGCGAAAAGCTGCACCAGAACGAGAAGATGGCGGCGATGGGCTCGCTGCTGGCCGGCGTGTCACACGAGCTCAACAACCCGCTTGCCGTGGTCGTCGCCCAGTCGACGCTGTTGCATGAATTCGCGTCTGACCCGCAGACCAAGGTGCGCGCCGAAAAGGTGCGCGCCGCCGCCGAGCGCTGCGGCCGCATCGTCAAGAGCTTCCTCTCGATGGTCCGCCTGCATCCCGCTTCGCAAGCCGAGACCGACCTCAACCAGGTGGTCCGCGCGGCACTCGAAGTGACCGCCTACGGCGCCAGGTCGAGCGGCATCATCATCGACACCGATTTCGCCAGCGGTCCGCTGCTGGCCATGGCCGATGCCGACCATGTGACGCAAGTGGCGGCCAATTTCCTCATCAACAGCCAGCACGCCTTGGCCGGCATTGCCGGCGACCGGCTGATCAAGGTCCGTACGTTTCGCGGCGACCGCGGCAATCCCGGATTTTCGGTCGAGGACAACGGGCTGGGCGTGCCGGAAGCGATACGCTCCCGCATCTTCGAATCCTACTTCACCACCAAGCCGGTCGGCGTCGGCACCGGCATCGGCCTGTCGATCTCGAAATCGATCATCGAACGCCACAATGGCAATGTCTGGTTCGAAGAAGTTCTGCCGAGGGGCGCCCGTTTCGTCGTCCAGTTGCCGGCGATCTCCGCCGGCGCGGCCATCGCCGGCGAAAGCCCGGCGCGCTCGAGCGGATTGCGTCATGCCCTGATCATCGACGACGAGCCGGATGTCGCGGCATCGCTGTCCGACATTCTGGAGTTAATGGGCATCAAGTCGCGGGTCGTGCCGGCCTGGGCATCGGCCGCTGCGACCTTGAACGGCCATATGCCGCCGGACATCGTTTTTTCCGATCTGCGCATGCCCGGCATCAGCGGCATCGCCATCTATCGCGAGCTGCTCGCCGAAAAACCTGATCTGGCGCGGCGTTTCGTGCTGGTCACCGGCGATCTGATCGGTGCGAAAGCCGAAATCGAGGCGTTGCCTGCGCCGCAGCGGCCGCAGATCCTGGAAAAGCCGTTCAGCACGCTGGACGTGCGCGGCGTGCTCTCGGCCATTGCCGAGCAGGCCGCCTTGGGCAGCTAGAACTTCGGACCGGTGGAAACCGGTTTTGGAAAAATCCGATTCTCAACAAAGAGCTAGCGCCCGGAGAAAAAAGACTCCCGACCGACGATGCGGTGGGAGCCTGCCTGGAGCGCTGGAGGGTCGCTCGGGGGGCATCAAAAAACGTTCGGCGTATCGGTGGCTGGCGCGGCATTGGCGATCACGCGGACCGTGCGAGCCTTGTGGATGCCGGACTGCTCGGCGATGACGCGCAGGCAGTCCGCACTCTCGGCGCCCCAGGCCTGCCCTTTGCAGACAAAATCGATCTCCGGCATCGGCAGGCGCGCGGTCTTGGTCGTGGTCGGCGCGCCGTCGACGATGTTTGCCGGCGGGTTTAGTGAAGCGAAGGCTGGGCCAACGGTCGGCGCGAACGCCATGCCGACGAATGCGGCGGCGGCCAGCACCGCGAACAGCGCCATCGGATGGTCGTTGGCGCGTTGGCGCAGCGCCAGCTTTGGCCGGCGGTCGTTGCGCTCCGGCGCCTGCACACGGCGGTCATTGTAGGCAGTCTGGATTTTCGTATACATCGCCGTTCCCTTCGTTGATTTTCTTTTTCTGTTGAAACGAACGTACTCGCGCTTTGTAACAAGCCAACGATGACGCGCATCCGGCAATGTAACGGGCAAGAAACCGGTTTTTCGGCATCTTGGGCAAAACCGGTTCGAGCATCGGCGGACATCGGAATTGCCCTGAAAACAGGCGAGCCCTGGGCTGTTTTTTTCCATCTTCGGGAGCCATGTTTCCCACGCGGCTCTCATGGCTCAAGCCGAGATAAGACGTCTATGCGAACCTTGGCTAACACCCGGAATTTTCGAGATTTCTCAAGCCTTGAGCGTTTGGCTTCCGACAAACAACGTCGGAAGATTTCGCAGCAAGAACTTGATCAATTTCGACAAGCCATTGCAATTCAATGGAAAATATGCTTTTATTGAATGAGCATTCAACAAATGAGAGCTTTTATGAACCCGCACCTCCGCGACGTGGCGATCCCCAACAATTGGGACCGGCGTGGCCTGCCGGCTTGGAGTTATCATTCCGACGCCCTGCTCGAACTCGAGAAAGAATACGTCTTCTGCAACCATTGGCAGATCGCCGGCCACATCTCCGACCTGCCGAACGCCGGCGACTATCTGACCATGGACGTGGTCGGCGAGCGGGCGCTGATCGTGCGCGGCAAGGACGGCGTCGTCCGCGCCTTCAACAACATGTGCCGCCATCGCGGCAGCCGCGTCGTCGCCGATAGCCAAGGCACCTGCAAGAATGCTCTGGTCTGCCCTTTCCACGGCTGGGTCTATAATCTCGACGGCACACTGCGGGGCGCCGCCCGTCCGCGTTCTTTCCCCGATCTCGACAAGACTGAATTCGGCCTGATGCCGCTCGACCTCGAGATCTGGATGGGTCTCATCTTCATCCGCTTCCGCAAGGGTGGCCCGCAGCCGTCGGTGGCCGAGCTCCTGAAGCCGATCGAGGCCGAGATCGCCCACTATGGCGTCGCCGAGATGGTGCCGTCCTGGGGCATCTGGACCCAGAAGAGCCCGGTCAACTGGAAGTCGGTGCGCGACGTCGACAATGAAGGCTACCACGTTGCCATGGCGCATCCCGCATTGCAGGACCTTTACGGCGCGACCTATTTCGACGAGCCGTTCATCAATGGCGTGTCGCGTTCCTTCGCCACTTACAATCCGCATGCCGGACGGCGCTGGAGCGTCGGGCAATACATCAAGATCGCGCCCGTGGCGACGCGTCTGCCGGAACACCTGCGCAAGGCCTGGATCTATTACGGCATCTTCCCTAACAACGCGCTGTCGATCATGCCGGAATCCGTGCAGTTCTATCAGGAGTTTCCGCTATCGACCGGCGAGACGCTGCTGCGCGGCGCCATCTACCGCTACCCCGACGAGACCAGGGGGCAGGCAGCGGCACGCTATCTCGCCTACCGCATCGATCGCGACACCATGAACGAGGACGTGCAGCTTTCCGTGTGGTCCAACGAATCCATGCTATCGGAAGCCTTCGGCGGCTTCTATCTCTCCGACCTCGAATATGGCGTGCGCACCCACCACGACCATCTGCGCAAGCAAATCCCCGTGCTCGGGCTGGAAACGGCGCCGGAGGAAAAGGATATGTGGGCGCTCAACGACGCGCTGCGGTCGAAGTCGTAAAGGCGAGACGGAGAAGCTGCCGATCTCCCCCCTTGCGGGGGAGATGGCCGGCAGGCCAGAGGGGGTCGCCCCACATAGAGCGCCAACCTCCATCTACCGCAGTAGGTCGCGTCCGGTCGAACCGACCCCCTCTGTCGCCTTCGGCGACATCTCCCCCTCAAGGGGGAGATCGGCTGTCACCCTTGCCACACCCCTTCCTTCCGCAAATCGTCCATCGTGCGCGAAATGCCTTCGCGCAGGATCGACACCATGTCATCGATCTGCTCTCGCGTAATGATCAGCGGCGGCGACATCACGCACATGTTGATCAGCGGCCGAACCAGCAGCCCAAGTTCATGGCAATGCGCATCGATGCGCTTGCCGACATCCTTGTCGAGCTGCAGCGGATCCTTGCTTTCGCGATCGGCGACGCACTCGACGCAAGCCATCAGCCCGAGGCCTCGCACTTCGCCGACCAGCGGCAGCTCTTCCAGCGTCTTCAGTTGCGCCTGGAAATAGGGCGCAACCTCACGCGCGTGCGTCAGCACGCTTTCTTCCAGGATATCGAGGTTCTTCAGCGCCACTGCACAACCGACCGGATGGCTGGTGTAGGTCAATCCATGGCCGAACATGGCGTCCGGATGGTTTGAGCGGCGCAGCTGCTCGAGAAGCCGTTCCGAGATGATGACGCCGCCAAGCGGGAAATAGCCTGACGTGACGCCCTTGGCAAAGGTGATCATATCAGGATCGATGCCGAACATATCGCCGGAAGCAAAGACATGGCCAAGCCGGCCGAAGGCGGTGACCACCTCGTCGGAAACATAGAGGATGTCGTTGTCGCGGCAGATTTGGCGGATGCGCTTGAGATACCCGTCAGGCGGCACGATGACGCCGCCGGACGCCTGCACCGGTTCGCCGACGAACGCGCCTATCCTGTCGGCGCCAACACGGCCGACAGTATCGCGGAATTCGTCGACCAGGACATCGGTGAAGGCTGAAATACTCATGCCGCGCGGACGGCGGAACGGATCGGGCGACGACAGCTTGACGACCAGATCGTCGGCGCCGTCCATCCAGTCGCGATCGCGCGGGCGCCCGTTGAGCGAGGCCGACAGATAGGTTGAGCCATGATAGGCGCCGCCCCGGCTCAGGATCAGCTTCTTTTCCGGGCGGCCGCGGACATTGTTGTAGAACTGCATGAAGCGCAGCGCCGTCTCCACGGCCGAGGAGCCGCCGGTGGTGAAGAAGACATGGTTGAGATCGCCCGGCGCATGACCGGCGATGTGCGTGGCGAGTTCCGCTGACGGCGCGTTCATCGTGTACCACGGCGTGTTGTAGGACAGCGCCATCGCCTGATCGTACATCACCCGCGCCAATTCCTCGCGGCGGTGGCCGATATTGACACACCACATGCCGGCCGGCCCGTCGATCAGCTTTTTGCCGGTGCCGTCGGTGATGTAGATGCCGTCACCCTCACCGATCAGGGCGCGCGCCTCTGCGCCGACCGAGCCGGCGAACGGCCAGGGCTGGACGAGGTGGCGCTTGGCCAGCTCGACGGCATGGCTAGGCCCAGCCGTTTCAGTCGCCCTCAAATCTCTTGCAGCCGCCATCGTTGCCTCGCATCGTTTCATCGCAAATTTCATCGGACTGAATTTCGGCGCCAAGCACCGGAAAACCCGGCTTTCTTGGCACAATTTTGACTGTCCGTTCAATCAACATTGCAGAAATAGCGCTTGATTTCAATCCACGGATGCGCGCATGATGAAAGAAAGCCGGCAAGCTCGGAGCGCGATCCGCGATGGCGCCCTGGGTACAAAATTGGGAACAAACAGCCGGTGCGCTAGCAATGGGACGCCGCATGGCAGGACAATCCGCGCCAGCAACCGAGATCACGCCCAGGGCCCTGCCCGAGGGCCCGCAATGACGGCGGCTGCAGAAGGATCGCCCACGTTTGGCATGACGCGGGCCAGGCGAAACGCCCTTCTGCAGTCCGAACCCGTCCAGGGCTTTGCCCTGATCAGCCCGACCTTTCTCTACGCGCTCGTGCTTCTGGTGCTGCCGATATTGGTCGTCGTCGCGCACTCCTTCTGGACGCAGAACTACCTGACCATCGATCGCACCTTCACGCTGGAAAACTACCGAGTTGCGCTGACCGAGCCGATCTATCGCGACCTGCTCTGGCGCTCGCTCTACATCTCGCTGATGGTGAGCTTCTTCACGGTGGTCCTCGCCTATCCGATCGCCTACTTCATCTCGTTCCATGGCGGCCGCCACAAGAGCCTGTGGCTGTTCCTGATCACCATACCGTTCTGGACCAGCTATCTGCTGCGCGTGATGTCGTGGAAGGTCATCCTCGGCTACAATGGCGTGCTCAATTCCGGCCTGATGGGTCTTGGCGTCATCGACGAGCCGTCGACCGCGCTGCTTTACAATTCGAGCGCCGTCATCATCACGCTGACCCACGCCTGGGCGGCCTTCGCAATACTGCCGATCTTCGTCTCGCTGGAAAAAATCGACCGCACGCTGGTCGAAGCGGCCAAGGATCTCGGCGACGGTCCCATTCGCTCCTTTCTGCGCGTGACGCTGCCGCTGTCGACGCCCGGCATCATCTCGGCGGCGCTGATCGTCATGATCCCGACCGTCGGCGACTATGTCACGCCGAAGCTTGTCGGCGGCAAGGACGGCGTCATGATCGCCAACGCCATCCAGGCGCAGTTCGGCAAGGCCTCCAACTGGCCGCTTGGCGCCGCGCTTTCGGTCACCACGATGCTGATCGTGACCCTGATGGCCGGCGCCACCGTGCTGGTCATCCGCGCCGCCCAGAGGCTAGCACGATGACGGCTGGCACGATGAGGCTGGCGCGATGACGGCGATGCGGCGCTTCCTGGCCAGCGGCTGGCTGTCGACCTATGCGTTCCTCTATGTCGTTTTCCTCTACCTGCCGGTCATCTTCCTGCCGATCTTTTCGGTCAACAGCGCCGCGACGCCGAAATTCCCGCTCTCCGGCTTCACCCTCAAATGGTATGAGGACCTGCCACGCACGCCGGCGCTGCTTGACGCTGCCTGGAACAGCCTGGTCGTCGGCGTATCGGCTTCCATCCTCTCCACCGTGCTCGGCATTCTCGCCGCCCGCTCGATCACCCGTTATCGCTACCCCGGCCGCCGTGCCATCAACGGCCTGATCATGGCGCCGCTGGTGCTGCCCGAAATCATCGTCGCCATCTCTATGCTCCTGGTGATACTGCAACTGGGTTTGAGCCTGTCGCTGTTCACCATCGTGCTCGGCCACGTCCTGATCTGCATTCCTTATTCGATGACCGTGCTGACCGCCGGCTTCGAGGGCTTCGACCGCAGCCTGGAGGAAGCCTCCGCCGATCTCGGCGAGAGCGCCTTCGGCACCTTTAGACGGGTGACGCTGCCGATGGTGGCGCCGGCCATCATTTCCAGCCTGCTCGTCTGCTTCACCATCTCGCTCGATGAGTTCATCATCGCCTTCTTCCTGACCGGCACCGAGGCGACGCTGCCGATCTATATCTGGGGCCAGTTGCGCTTCGCCTCGAAGCTGCCTGGCGTGCTGGCGCTGGGCACGCTCTTGCTGGCTGCTTCCTTCCTGCTGATGACCATCGCTGAAATCCTGCGCCGCCGCGCGGCAAGGCGCACTCAGAACGAGGGAGGCCTCCATGCCTAAGCCGCCTCAAGCCGAACGATCCCACCAAACCGAACGACCAATGATCGAGATTCGCAACGTCACCCGCAACTATGGGTCGTTCAAGGCGCTAGACGACGCCTCGCTGACCATCAAGGAGGGCGAATTCTTCTCGCTGCTCGGCCCGTCAGGCTGCGGCAAGACCACGTTGTTGCGCATGATCGCCGGCTTCGACAATCCGACCAGCGGCTTGATCTCGGTCGACGGTCAGTCGATGGAGGGCATCCCGGCCAATCGCCGGCCAACCAACATGGTGTTTCAGAGCTATGCGATCTTCCCGCATCTCAATGTCGAGCAGAACGTCGCCTATGGGCTGAAGCGGTTGAGGCTCGAACGGTCGGAAGAAAAGCGCCGCGTCGAAGAGGCGCTGGACCAGGTGTCGCTGACCGGCCTCGGCAAGCGCCTCGCCACCGAGCTGTCCGGCGGCCAGCGCCAGCGCGTGGCGCTGGCCCGCGCGCTGGTGATGCGGCCCAAGGTGCTGCTGCTCGACGAGCCGCTGTCGGCGCTGGACAAGAAGCTGCGCGAGCAGATGCAGGTCGAGCTGCGCCGCCTGCAGCAGGCGGTCGGCATCACCTTCGTCCTGGTCACGCACGACCAGTATGAGGCGCTGGCGATGTCGGACCGCATCGCCGTGATGTTCGGCGGCAGGATCGCGCAGGTCGCTTCGCCCAAGGAGATCTACCAGCGGCCGGTCAACCGTCAGGTCGCCGACTTCCTCGGCGGCATGAATTTCGTCAAGGCCGAGATCGTCGAGGAGAACGGCGCTTCGCTGGTCCTCGACACGCTGGGCTTCGGCCGCGTCAAAACCGACAAGCCTAGGGCTTTCGTCCGCAATGGCGGCGCTGCGACGCTCGGCATCCGGCCGGAGCGTCTGCGCGTGTTGTGGGACAACGCCACGGCGAAGTTCGAGGTGGCCGGCAAGGTGGTGGAGCGCCATTACTTCGGCGAGATCACCCATCTGATCGTCGAGATCCCGGGATTGGAAAAGCCGCTTTCGGTGACCGAAACCAACGATTTCGGCGCCGACGACATACCGGTCGGCACCTCGATCCGCCTCGCCTACGATCCCGAGGCGCTGGTGGCGATGGCAGACTGAAGGCCCGAGATGATCTTTCGTGCAGCGATGCGCCCAGCCATAACAGCGCCCTCAATGTAGCCCGGGAATGACGGCGACAGTTCGGACGCGGCGAAATGCAGTGGCTGCGCGCCGGCAAGGATGATGCGTTCGGCATCGGTCGCCGTCGCATCGACGATAAGATCGCTGTAGCCGCCGCCGCTCCAGCGATCATGCGTCCAGTCGCGATAGCTGAAATCGAGCATGTCGGCGGCCTCCGTGCCGAGCGCATCCTTCAGCCTCGTCGTCACCTCGGCGCGCAATGCCGTGTCGCCGAGCTCACGCCAGCGCAGGGCCAGCGGCCCGCCGACGAAGACGACCAGCGCGGCATGGTCGTTGTCCTTGCTCACGTCGCAGGCAAACAGCCCTGGCAGGTCGCGCCACATCACCACGCCGCTCAGACCTCTTGCACGCCAGAAGGCGCTGGGATAGCGCACCAGCACTTTGATCACCGCGCCGCTTTGCCAGACACCGAGCGCCCTTCTCAGGCCAGCCGGCAGCGGCGGTGCAAAGTCCAGCTTCGAGGCCGTCATCGGCGGCACCGCGACCAGGGCCGACCGCGCTTCGACCACACCCATCGCCGAGGCGAGACGAACCCCTTCCGGCCCGTGCTCGATGGTTCCGACCGGCGTGTTCAGCCGCACGCGATCACCGAGGTCGCCGGCCAGATCGTCCGCCAGCGACTGCATGGTTTCACGCACGAAATATTGCAGCTCCGAAACCTCGTTGGTGATGCGACGGTCATTGTCGATCAGGTGCCACAGCGGCAGCTTTTCGAGCGCCTGGCACCACAAGCCCTCGATCATCGAACGGAAGGCCGCCTTGGCCTGGTCGGGATCAGGCTGACGGTCGAGCCATTCCGCGACGGTCAATCCGGCAATATCAGGCTCGTCCGGCGCGATCGCATTCATCCGGTCGCGAATCGCCATCGAGCCCAGGTAAGCTCGGTCGGCTTGCTGAGCGCTCATCCGCGGTTGCGTGATGAATTCCCCCTTTACATAGGTCTCAACCAGCGTCTTGCCGCGAGCCTCGACCAGCGCCATCAGTTCCGGCATGTCCTCGCACAGGAATTGGCCACCGCTGTCAACGCGCTCGCCGAGGCCGATCTCCATTGACTCAACCCGCCCGCCGACACGGTCGCGCGCTTCGAGCAGCAGGAAATCGACGCCGGCCTTCTTTAGTTCCAGCGCCGCCGACAGGCCGGTGAAACCGGCGCCGACGATGACGACATCGGTTCGTTCGATCCCGCTCTTCAATAGCCGGCCTTGATCTTCTCGAACTCCTCGATCATCCGCTGCTTGAACTCCGGCGCCACCGGCTGCTGGAACAAGGTCTTGTCGAGGAATTTGTCGAGATTGTCGAAGCCCCGCTCGGCCAACAGCTTGGGCTCGATCGCTTCCATGCCGGCGCCGTTGCCATGACCATAGCCGAATGTCGTGACCATGTAGCCTGACACATCAGGCGCATTGACGGCGTTCAGGAAATCATAGGCGTGGTCGAGATTGCCCGGCGCGTCCTTCATCAGCACATAACCGCACACCCAGGTCGACAGGCCCTCCTTGGTGTTGCGGTTCATGGCGATCGGCACGCCTTGGCCCTTGAGCGTCACAAACGTCTCGTTCCAGCCCCAGGCCAGATCGACCTCGTTGCCGGAGAAGGCCTGATTGATGTCGGTATCGTCGGTCCAGTAGAAGCGGATGTTCTTGTGCACCTGGCGCAGGAAATCGGACGCCTCCTTGAACTGCGCATCGGTCATCTTGGTCCAGTCCTTCAACCCGATGACGAGGCTTGCCAGTGCATAGGCGTCGTCGACATTGTCGCCTATGGTGACGCGCCCTTTGAATTTCGGATCAGAGAAGATCCGCAGCGACTGCGCTTGTTCCGCCGTCACGTTGTCGGTGCGATAGAGCAGCGATGTGTTGCCCCAGTCGAAAGGCATGAACCAGGCCTTGCCGTCGGCGGCAGTAGTGAGATCCTTCATCGCCATGATGCCGGGATTGAGGTCTTTCCAGCCGGCGATGCGGCTGGTGTCGAGCGGCTGCAGCATGCCGGCCTCGCGCCACTTCACCACGCTTTGCGAGCAGGGGTGCGCAATGTCGGCCCTGAAGCCGGCCCGCATCTTCTGGAAGGCCTCGTCCTCGTCACCAAAGAAAGCGAAGGTCGGTTCAGTGCCGTATTTGACGACGTAGGCCGGATGGAGCAGCGGATCCTCGTAGCCCGACCAGTCGAACACGACGAGGTCGCCCCCGTCCGCCGCAACGGCGAGGGCAGCTGGGCCGATCGTGCATGCGGCCGCAACGGCAAGGCGGCGAAGCATGGAACCCATGGCGCGAAACTCCTCATCGTGGGAAGTGGCGCAGCGACGTTACGGAATTTCAGTGACCTTGGCGAGCCCGCCTGCCCGCCGGTTTGGTGGGCAGGCGAGATAGGTAAAACAAGCTCAATAGCCGGCTTTGATCTTCTCGAACTCGGCGATCATCTTGAGCTTGAGATCCGATGGAACCGGCGCCTGGAACAGCGTCTTGTCGATGAATTTCTGCACGTCGTCGTAGCCCTTTTCCTTCAGCACGGCCTGATCGACAGCGGCCATGCCCTTGGCGTTGGCCTGGCCATAGCCCCAGTCCTTGACCAGGATGTTGGCGACTTCCGGATCGTTGACGGCATTGAGATAATCATAGGCCTTGTCGGTATTCCCCGGCGCATCCTTGAACAGCACATAGCCGCAGACCCAGGTCGAAATCCCCTCTTCGGTATCCTTCTTGGCCTTGATCGGCACGCCGGCGGCTACCGACTGCACCGTCGCGTCGTTCCACGCCCAGGCAAGGTCGACCTCGCCGCCGCTCAACAGCTGGACGATATCGGTGGAATCGGTCCAATAGGAGCGAACATTCTTGTGCACCTGGCGCAGGAAGTCCGACGCCTGCTTGAACTGGTCGTCGGTCATCTTTGTCCAGTCCTTGAGCCCGATCGCCAGCGAGGCCAGCGCATAGGCGTCGTCGACATTGTCGCCGATGGAAACCCTGCCCTTGAACTTGGGATCGGCCAAGGCCTTCAGCGACTGGACGTCCTTCTCATCGACCTTGTCGGAATTATAGGTCAGCTGCGAGTTGCCCCAGTCCCAAGGCATGAACCAGGCCTTGCCGTCGGCGGTGGTAGCGAGATCCTTCATCGCCATGATACCGGGATTGAGGTCTTTCCAGGCCGATATCTTCGAGGTATCGAGCGGCTGCAGCAGCCCCGCCTCACGCCATTTCACCACGCTTTGCGAGCAGGGATGGCCGAGATCGGCCTTGAAGCCTGAACGGGCTTTTTCGAACGCCTCGTCCTCATCGCCGAAGAAGGTGAAGGTCGGCGAATCGCCGTTCTTCTCGACATATTTCTGGTGGAAACCGGGATCCTCATAGCCGGACCAGTCGAACACGATCAGGTCCTTGTCCGCGGCAACCGCAAGCGTTGCGACCGAAGCCGCCAGCACACCAGTCAGTGCCAATGTCAGTGTCAGGCGTCGGGCCATGGTCTTCATTGCTGTTCCATCCTCTTTTTTTGATTGTTCATGCAGTCTTGTCGCTGCCGGCTGTTGGCCACGGATAATGCTTTGGAAATGCCGCCGACAGGAACTCGTTCGCCGCCTGCAGCGCGGTTTCGCGGGTGACGTCCTCTGTTCCCATCATCAGGCGCAGCCACAGACCCTCCAGCATGGCACTGAGCGCCAGCGCCATGACTTGCGGCTCGAAGGCATAGCCGCCGCTTTGCTTGAGCGTCGCGCAAAGATCGATGAAGACTTTCTGATAGGCCGCGTCGCGCGCGCCGCACAGCGCCTGATAAGTCGGGCGCGACTTGGCCTCACCCCAGAAGGCGCACCAGGCGGCCAGCTTGCGCTTGTTGCAGATCGAGCGGTCGAAATCGGCGGCAACCAGAGCCTGCAACTGGCGGGCAGGATCGTCGCCAGCCTTGGTGAGGGCAGCGCGCCAGTGCGCGGCATATTCGTCGGCCATGTATGCTAACGTGGCGACGAGCAGCTTCTCCTTGCTCTCGAAGTGAAAGTTGACGATCCCGCGCGACAGGCCGGCGCCATCGGCGACATCGGCCATCGTCGTCTCCGAATAGCCGCGCTTGGCCAGCGAGTCGATTGTCGCCTCGATCAGCTGCAGCTGCCTGACCTCCTTCGACGCCTTGCGACCGCGCTTTTCGGGCTCGTGTCTGCGCGCGGATTCGAGGAGGGCCTCCCTGGCCTCGGCTGTCTTCATGGGCGTGATGGTCTCCAGCATCGCCAGCTATCCAACCGGCTTTCGACCGCGAAGATGAGTGGGACGGTGCTCGCCGCTGTCAAGAACCTTCTGCATGGCTTCCCAGGTTCGTATGTTCTTGTCGACATAGGCCGCACCGACCGCAGCCACAACCGCCGGGTAGAGCGGGCCCTTGAGGCGCTTCAATTCCTCCCGCGCGACGTCGCGATACCAGGGATTGCGGTCATGCACCGTGACGTCTGCAAAGCCTGCCCGGCGCATCGCCGCGGCATAGCGGGCCGGCGATGCCATGGCGAAGGACAGGCCTTCCGCGGCGACATAGGCCTTCATCTCAGGCGACGGCTCGCCGTCGTGCGAGATCATCCAGTTCGATGCCGCGAAGACACCGCCCGGCTTCAGCACGCGAAAGATTTCGGCCAACAAGGTTTCCTTGTCAGACACATGCAGCAGCGCATCCTTCGAGAAAATGACGTCGAAGGAACTGTCGGCGAAGGGCAACGGCCCGGGCGGCGTCTGGACGAAATTGGCGCGACCGGAAAGCCCGCGTGCGGCCGCTCTTTGCCTGGCCATCTCGATCACCGGCGGCTCGACATCGAAGCCTGTAACGTGGGCAGCGCCATGGCGCTCGAGCAGATGCAGCGTGATGCCGCCCGAGCCGCAACCTATGTCGAGGATCGTCTTGCCCTCGAGCGCGAGGCCCTCGACAACCCGGTCGACCTCATCCGGCCCGCCAGGCGACAGATAGCCGTCGCCCCACAGCGCCTCGAGGAAGCGGATGGCAGTGTCGTCATACTCCGGCTCGGCATCTACCGTTTCGATCATCAGACCTCAGTCCAAAGCCCATATCGAATGTTGGCAAAGCCTAGCGGATTAACGCGAAAACGCAACATCATTTGTTGAACATTCATTCAAAATGGCTGGACAATACGGCGACAGCCATGCCAGATTTCGCGTATTCGGGATCGATCACACGAAGCGGTCGGGCAGAAATGAAGGCTGAGCCAAGATGAAATCCTGGGATGCGATCGTCATCGGTGGCGGCCACAACGGTCTGGTCAATGCCTGCTATCTGCAGCGCGCCGGGCTCGACGTGCTGGTCGTGGAGAAGAACGGCTGGGTCGGCGGCGCCGCCACCAGCAGGGAATTGACGCCCGGCTTCCTCTATTCCAACTGCTCCTATGTCTGCTCGCTGTTTCGCCCCGAGATCATGCGCGACCTCGAACTGCCGCGCTTCGGCCTGCAGGTGATTTCCTACGAGGGCGGCGCGGTGTTCACCCGCGACGGCGACTACCTCGCCAACTACCGCGACCACGATGCCCACCGGCGCGAATTCGCCCGCTTCTCCAGGCGCGACGCGGAAGCCTATGACCGCTATTCCCGTGACGTGACGCGGCAGTGCCGCTTCATCCAGCCATTGCTGATGCGCACTGCACCCGACCCGACCAGTTTCCGGCCACGCGACCTCGGCGAACTTCTGTATCTGGGCAGAAAGTTCGCCGGGCTCACGCCTGAGGAAATGGCGCTGACGCTGCGCTTCTGGACCATGTCGATCTCGGACTTCCTCGACGAATATTTCGAGACCGATGTCATCAAGGCGAATTTCGCGCTGTCCGGCATCATCGGCACTGCGCTCGGCCCGATGTCGCCGGGCACCGCCTATGTGCTGCTGCATCACTATATGGGCGAGGTCGACGGCTCCGTCGGCGCCTGGGGCTATGCGCGCGGCGGCATGGGCGCCGTCACCAAGGCGCTTGCCGCGAGCTTCCAGGCCTCCGGCGGCACCATCCGCACCGGCGCCGAGGTCGATCATGTGCTGATCCAGCGCGGCAGGGCCAAAGGCGTCATGCTGGCCGACGGCGAGGAGATTTATGGCAAGCTCGTCGTCTCCAACGCCGATGTGAAACGCACTTTCCTCAAGCTGGTCGAGGAAAAGGAACTGCCCGACGTCTTCCTGCGCCGAGTCAGGAATTTCAAGATCCGCGGCTCGTCGGGCAAGGTCAACATCGCGCTGGATTCGCTGCCCGAATTCCCGGCGCTGCCGAAGGATTCGCCGGTCTATCGCGGCGATATGCATTTCACCGATTCGATGGAGCGCATGGAGCGCGCCTATGACGACTGGAAGGCCGGACGCTGGTCGGCCGACCCTTTCCTCGACATGGTGATCCCGACGACGCTCGACCCGACCATGGCGCCGCCTGGCAAGCACTTCATGAGCTGCTTCGTGCAGTACGCGCCACCGAAGGTGAACGGCCGCGACTGGACCGACGCCGACCGCGATGGTTTTGCCGAAAGCGTGATTTCGCAGATCGCCGAGTATTCGCCGGGCTTCCGCGACCGCATCGTCCATATGGAGGTGCGCACGCCGCGTGAGATCGAGGCCGAGGTCGGCCTCACCGAAGGCAATATCTTCCAGGGCGAACTGACCTTCGACCAGCTGCTGTTCAACCGCCCGGTGCCGGGCTACGCGCAATACCGCTCGCCGGTCACGGGGCTCTATATGTGCGGGTCCTCGACCCATCCCGGCGGCGGCGTCATGGGCGCGCCCGGTCGCAATGCAGCGGCCGAAATCCTGCGCGACCTTGCCAAGCCGACTAAGCATATGAGCCCGGCCCATGACGTTATTTGATGTTGTTGTCATCGGCGGCGGCCACAACGGCCTCGTCGCTGCCGCCACGCTGGCGAAAGCCGGCCGCAAGGTGCTGGTGTTGGAAGCCGCCCGAGACGTCGGCGGCGCGGCGCGCACCGAGGAGTTCGCGCCGGGTTTTCGCGTCTCCTCAATCGCTCACCTGCTGAACCGTCTTCACCCCGAAGTGGTGAAGACGCTGGAGTTGGAGAAGCACGGCCTGCAATTCGCGCGCGACGACTTCGTGCCGTCCGTGGCGCTGTCGAAAGACGGCCCGTCGCTTGTCCTGCACGGCGCCTATGGCGAGGTGCTGACCGGCGCCAGTTCCTCCGAGCAGACCGCCTGGAAGGAGCTGCGTGCGCAACTGCTGCGCTACGCCGGCATCCTGAAGCCGTTCCTTGCACGCCGGCCGCCCGACCTCGGCAGCATGTCGCTGCTTGAGACGGCATCGCTCGGTCAGACCGCGCTGGCATTGAAGAAGCTTGGTAAGGAGGATATGCGCGATTTCCTGCGCGTGCTGCTGATGAACGTTGCCGACCTGCTCGATGAACAGCTTGCCGATATCAGGCTGAAGGGGCTGCTCGCCTTCGATGCCACGCTCGGCAGCCATCTCGGCCCGCGCTCGCCGACCTCGCTGCTCGGTCTCTACTTTCGGCTGGCAGGCGAGGCAGGCGGCACAGCCGGCGCGCAGGTTCTGCCAAAGGGCGGCATGGGTGCTGTCATTTCAGCCATCCGCGCTGCAGCGGAAAAGGCAGAGGTGACCATCCGCACGGCGACTCCGGTGGCAAGGATAATCGTCGAGAAAGGCTGCGCCGTCGGCGTTGTGCTGGCCAGCGGCGAGATGCTCCGCGCCAAGACGATCGTCTCCGCCATCAATCCGGCGACCGCTTTTTTCGATCTTGTCGGGCCGCGCGAGTTAGACACAGGCTTCGTGCGCAAGATGAAAAATATCCGCATGAAGGGCGATGCGGCGAAGCTGCATCTGGCGCTCGACCGGCCGCCGCAATTCACCGGCGTCGATGCCGCCGGCCACAAGGGCCGTCTGGTGATCGCGCCCTCGCCCGATCATGTCGAGCGCGCCTTCAATCCATCGAAGTACGGCGAGTTCTCGCCGGAGCCGGTGATGGAGATCACGCTGCCCAGCCTTGCCGACTTGTCGCTGGCGCCGGACGGCGCCTGTGTGCTGTCTGCGGTCGTGCAGTATGCGCCCTATGCGCTGAAAGAAGGCTGGAGCGTTGGCAAGCCGAAATTCCTCAAGGCGATCATGGCTCAATTGGAGACCTCTGCGCCGGGAATCAGCAAGACTGTGCTTCATGCAGAGCTGCTGACACCGGCCGACATCGAGGCGCGCTACCGGATGCCGGGCGGTCACTGGCATCACGGTGAACTGCAGGCCGACCAGATGCTGATGTCGCGCCCCGTCTCCGGCTGGTCGGGCTACGACACGCCGATCGACGGGCTGTTTCTCGCCGGCGCCGGCTCGCATCCGGGCGGCGGCGTTTCCGGCGCGCCCGGCTTGAATGCCGCGCGGCGCATTATTGGGATGAAGGGGTAGGCATGAATACTCAATCGGCCAAGGCCGTGCTCTACGGCGCCCCCCTCTGTCCTGCCGGACATCTCCCCCACTTGGGGGGAGATTGGCCGCCATCCCGACTTTCGCCAATCACCAACGCCCGAGGAACAAGAGGAGGCGCCCAAGCTGCCGATCTCCCCCCTCGTGGGGGAGATGTCCGGCAGGACAGACGGGGGCGCGAAGGAATGCAGTCATGAATCAGCTACCTACCCTCGACGCCTCAGCAGCCCGCGCCGCAGCACAATCCCATTTCCGTACCTTGCGGCTCGGCACGCCGTTCCAGCCGCGCATCGACGCGCTGGCCAGGACCAATGACTGGTACAATTGGGCCGGCTACCGTGCCCCACATTCGCTGTGGGACGAGGAGCTCGAATATTTCGCCATCCGCAGCCAGGCGGCCCTGTTCGACATCTCGCCGATGACGAAATACCGCATCGCCGGGCCGGACGCCGAGGCCTTCCTCAATCGCGTCACGTTGCGCGACGTGACCAAGCTGAAGTCGGGCCGCGTCCACTACACCGCCTGGTGCGACGACGACGGTTTCGTCCTCGACGACGGCACGCTGTTCCGCCTGTCGCCAACACGGTTCCGGCTGTGCTCGCAGGAACGGCATCTGCCCTGGCTGCTGGATAGCGCCACAGGCTTCGACGTGACGGTCGAGGAAGAAACAGAGGCCGTCGCCGGTCTGGCGCTGCAAGGCCCAACCTCCTTTGCCGTGCTGCGCGATGCCGGTTTCGCCGGCGTCGAAAGGCTGAGGGTTTTTGATCTAGCCGAGTTCCCGCATGACCACGGCACCATCACCATCTCGCGAACCGGTTTCACCGGCGATCTCGGCTACGAACTGTTCGTGCCGGCCGACAAGGCGCTCAGCCTCTGGGACCGGCTGATACTGGCCGGCGAATTACGCGGCATCCGCGCCATCGGCTACACCGCGCTCAATCGCGCCCGGCTCGAAGCTGGGCTGATCGTTGCCAATGCGGATTTCACGACGTCCGAGCATGCCATTCGCGCCGACCGCTTGCGCATGCCGGACGAGATCGGTCTCGGCTTCATGGTCGACCTGCAAAAGGGTCATTTCAATGGCCGCCGCGCCATTCAAGGCGCGCGGGCGAAGAAGCGTCTTCGCCATGTGCTGGTCGGGCTTGAGATCGAGGGCAACATTCCCGCCGAACACGCCATCGTCTACTATCGGAAAAGCCAAGAGGTCGGGCTGGTCAGCGCCGCCATGTGGTCGCCTATGGCCAAGCGCAACATCGCCATCGCGTCGCTGGCGCGGCCGTTTGGCGACACGGTCGTCGACGACCTCTGGGTCGAGATCTACGCCATGCGCGAGTTGCAATACCAGAAGCTGATGAAGCGGGCCAAGGTGGTGCAGCGACCCTTCATCAAGCTCGACCGGCGCACCGCCAATCCGCCGGCAGATTTCTGACCATGACGGATGAGGCAAACAAGCACGACGTCGATGCAGAAGCCAGCGAGCAGTGGGAGCTGGTCAACACGCCGCTCGGCGAAAAATGGTCGGGGCGCACGCGCTATGCCGCGGCCATGTTCTTCTACAAGCGCGGCGAGATGAGCGCCGAGACGCTCGAAGTCTACCGCATCTGCGCGCGGCTGGATTCGACGGATCCGCTGCCGATCATCCGCGACCGCGGCGTCGGCCAGGATTGGCTGAAGCGCATGAGCTTTGAATAGCTCGCCCCAGGGTGTGTTGAGATTCAGGTCAGGCCGCGCCGAGAATGGTGGTTTCCGAGAACCGGAGCGGAGCGTACTTAAAGTACGTGAGCCCGCGCATGACCCCGAAATCGAGATCGATTTCGGAAAGATCATGCGCAAAATCAAAGTTCTACAGCGTCCTTTGCGCGCCCAATAGGGCGCGCGGCGCTGTAGGTAAGCGCAGGAACCGCCGTTCGCAGGCCGGCATCACCTGAATATCAGCAGACCCTACCCGATCGTCTTTTCCAGCATGCTGATCCAGTTGCGATAGGCGATCTTCTCGATCAGCGCGCGACCGAAGCCGCGCGCGGCGAGCGCATCGATGAGCTTCGGCAGGCCGGTCACATCGCCGATCACAGCCGGGATCATGGCGCCGTCGAAATCGGACCCGAGGCCGACGCCGTCTTCGCCCAGCGCCTGCAGCAGCGAATCGACATGGCGCGCCATGATGTCGAGACTGGTGTCGGCATTCATCCTGCCGTCTTCGCGCAAGAATCCGGTGGCGAAATTCAGCCCGACCATGCCGCCCGAGTCGCGGATCGCGCCGAGCTGCCAGTCGGTGAGGTTGCGGGAATGGCCGCAGATCGCATGGACATTGGAATGGGTCGCGACCAGCGGTGCATCACTGATCTCGACCACGTCGCGAAACCCCTTTTCGTTGAGATGCGAAAGGTCAACCATGATGCCGAGCTGGTTGCAGGCGTTGACCAGCGCCTTGCCGGCATCGGTCAGGCCAGGTCCGGTGTCGGGTGTCGACGGAAAGCGGAACGGCACGCCGTGGCCGAAGGCGTTCGGGCGGCTCCAGACGATGCCGAGCGAGCGCAAGCCGGCGGCATACAGCACGTCGAGCATCGTCAGTTCGGGGTCGATCGCCTCGACGCCTTCGATATGGAACACCGCAGCGATCGATCCTTGCGCCATCGCGTTTCGCACGTCGCCGGCGCTGCGGCAAACGGTGAGCGCCGACGCCCGCTCCAGCCTGTACAGGATCGAGGCCATGGCGATGGTGGAATCGAGCGCGTCGGCACGGGAGAGTTCGGGCGGCAACGGCTCGTTGTCGCTGGGTGCCGGCGGCACCGCGCTGCGCCTGGATTTCTCAGCCGGCGGCGGGAAGATCGCGAACATGCCGCCGGCAAAGCCGCCCTTCTTCGCGCGGGGCAGGTCGATGTGGCCGCCCTGCGTCCCTTCGATGAACAGCTTTTCGACATCGGTGTCTTTCGACTGATAGAGCCGGAGCAGCGTATCGTTGTGGCCGTCGAAGACGGGGACGAGATCGGATTCGGTCATCAGGGAGCCATTCGGTTAAGGGGGTGTGCCTCAGACGCAGCCAGTCTGCAGGCGATATGCCTAATTAGGCAAGATGTGCGAACTGCGCAAATGCCAGAGACGTTATCCCGTTGTGGCCACCCGCTCTTCCACCGTCATCCCGCGCGCTCAGGTGGCCGAATTGAGCCGAACCTACTGTTTCAGCACGTCGGCCCATTCCTTGTGACGATGGAACTGGGCGTTGGCGAACGGGCAAAGCGGGATGATCTTCTTGCCCGCCGCGCGCGCGTCCTCGACGGCGCGGGTGACGAGGCGAAGCCCGGCACCCTGGCCGCGAAATGCATCCGGCACCTCGGTGTGGTCGATGATGATCTGGTGCTCGCCGACCTTGGTAAAGGTCATCTCCGCCTCGGCGCCATCAGGCCCGCGCAAGAGATAACGGCCCTTGGAGCCGCGGTCCTCCAGTTCGATCTCCGGCAATTGGTCAAGCATTGCTTACGCTCCTTCTACCGGCGTAGCGGACAGAAATCGCCGCGCCGCCTCGATCTCGTTCGACTGCACCTCATGGCCGCCGTCATGCCACTCCACTGTGACATCGGCGCCATCGGCGCGCAAATACGCCTCCAGCCGCGACGTCAGGTTGGGCGGGCAGATCGGATCGCGCCTGCCGGCGGTGACCAGGATGCGGCGGCCGGCAAGGCTGCCGTGCACCTGCGGCTCGAACGGGATCAGCGGATGCATCAGCACCGCCGCATCGAGAAGCGTCGGCGCAGCGAACACCACCGAGGCCAGGATGTTGGCGCCGTTGGAATAGCCGAGGCCAAGCACCGACGAGGGTTTTGCCGCCTCGACATGTGCCCTGATAAAACCCACCATCTTGTCCGTCGCCCGCGCCAGGTCGCCCATGTCGTAGACGCCCTCGCCGGTGCGGCGAAAGAAGCGTCCCGCACCGTGTTCCGAGACATCGCCGCGCGGCGAGATGATGGTCGCCTGCGGCGCGAGATCGCGCCCGAGCGACAGAAGCTGGCTCTCGTCGGCCCCGGTGCCGTGGAAGACGAAAAGCAGCGCGCTGCCCGGCGAACCGGGCAGCACCTTGTGGATGTAAGCGTCCTTGCTCATGGCCCTGTCCTCAGTCTTCGAGCTTCTGCAAATGCTGTTCGAGATAGGGCCTCAGATGCTGGTGCTGCGTCGGCAGCTTCAGCGCCTCACCGAGATGGGCCGTATCCTCGTCGCGGTCGAAGCCCGGCTCGTTGGTCGAGACCTCAAACAGCACGCCGCCAGGCGTGCGGAAATAGATCGCCCAGAAATAATCGCGGTCGATCACCGGCGTCACCTGATAGCCGGTGTCCATCAGCGCCTTGCGCACTTCGAGTTGCTTGGCGCGGTTTTCGACGGCGAAGGCGACGTGGTGGACGGATCCCGCGCCGAGATCAGCAAAAGCAGCGCCCGGCAGCGCTTCGATATCGACGAAATTGGCGCCATTGCCGTTCTTCACTGCCAGCCGTTTTACGTTGCCGGATGTGTCGACTTCCTCATAGCCCATGAATTTCAGCAGCTCTTCTGTGGCGCCGCCATCCTTGAGTCTGAGCGACACCGAGTGAAACCCGCGGATCGCCTCGTCGGAGGGAATGCCAGCTTTCGCCCATGGCGCACGATGGTCGGCCTTGTTCTCGACCAGCGCAAACCCGTCGCCATCGGGACCGGCGAAGGCAAGCCGCTTCTCGCCGAATGTTTCTTCGCGCGACAGCCCCATGACGCCCTCATCGGCAAAACGCATTTCCCAATAGGCGAGCGTGCCTTCGGGCACCGAATAGACCGTGGTGCCGACCTCGCCGACGCCGTGGCGGCCCTTGCCGATGTTGGGGAAGGGGAAATAGGTCATCACCGAGCCGGGCGTGCCGACCTCGTCGGCATAGTAGAGGTGGTAGACATCCGGCGCGTCGAAATTGACGGTTTTCTTGACCCGGCGCAGGCCAAGCTTTTTTGTGAAGAATTCATTGTTCTGGCGTGCATCCCTGGCCATCGAGGTGACATGATGCAGGCCCTTGATCTGGTCGAGCATTTTCCTGCTCCTTCCCTTGTCCTGTGCGGCCCATGCCGCGGTCCACGCCAATATGAGGACCCGCCAGCCGGCGGCAAAGGCCGCAAACGCAGAATAGAATGTGCTGGAAAAGTGAACAATAAGGCGATTTCTGTTCACTATTCAGAAAACCCGTCAGGCTTGCGTCATCGCCAAAATTCGGCTCCATGAGCGGCACGGATACATGATGGGAAGGATACAGCGATTGGCCGAAAAAGGCAGACGCCAGAACATTCTCCTGATCACCTGCGACCAGTGGCGCGGCGATTGTCTGTCGGCTGTCAGTCATCCGGTGGTGCGGACCCCAAACGTCGACGCACTCGCTGCCGAGGGTGTACTGTTCAGAGAACACTATGGCGGCGCGGCGCCCTGCTCGCCGGCGCGCGCTTGCCTCTACACCGGCCTCTACCAGATGAACAACCGCGTCTGCCGCAACGGCACTCCGCTCGACGCACGCCACGGCAACATCGCGCTCTGGGCGCGCAGCCTCGGCTATGATCCGACGCTGTTCGGCTATACCGACGTGTCGCCCGACCCGCGCGCTCTGGCGCCAGGCGACCCGCGGCTGAAAAGCTACGAAGGCGTGCTGCCCGGCTTCACCGTGCGCCAACTCCTGCCGGAGCATCAGAAACCGTGGCTGTCCTGGCTCAAGGCGCGCGGCATCGATAGCGGCGCCGGCTTTCCCGACATCCATCGGCCGGCGAGCGAGATTGGAGGCAGGATCGAAAGCGCGGTGACCAGCGCGCCGCCCGTCTATTCGAAGGACGAGACCCCAGCCGCTTTCCTGACCGGCGAATTCGTCCGCTGGCTTGGCGAACAGGAGCGCGACACACCGTGGTTTGCGCATCTTTCCTTCCTCAGCCCGCATCCGCCCTTCATCGTGCCGGAGCCTTACAATATGATGTATGATCCGGCCGACGGCACAGCCTTCCGCCGCGCCGCGAGCTGGCAGGCCGAGGCGGAGAGCCACCCCTACCTTGCCTATGATCTTGACCAGCAGCAGCGGGCAAAATTCCGCCCCGGCGCCGAAGGCAAGGTGCGCGATTGGGGCGACGACGATTTTCGCCGCATCCGCGCACTCTATTACGGCATGATCTCGGAGGTCGACGCGCAGCTTGGCCGCATCTGGCAGGCGGTCAAGGCGGCGGGTGCATGGGATGACACCATCATCGTGCTGACCTCGGACCACGCCGAGATGATGGGCGACCATTACATGCTGGGCAAGGGCGGCTTCTTCGACGGCAGTTTTCATATTCCGCTGATCATCCGCGACCCGCGTCGCCGCAATGCGGCCGGCGCCAGCGTCGACCGCTTCAGTGAGGCGGTGGACATAGCGCCGACATTGCTCGATCTGCTTGGCGAGGAAACGCCGCCGCATCTCGACGGACAATCGCTGAAGCCGTTCCTGGATGCCGGGGAGCCGGACAACTGGCGCGAGGCCGCGCATTGGGAGTTCGATTTCCGCTCGGTAGCCGACGGTGATGCCGAGCGCCACTTCGGCATGGTCCGCGCCAGTGCAATCTGGCCGTCATCCGCACGGAAAAATTCAAATATGTACATTTCGGCGGCGGCCTGCCGCCACTGCTGTTCGACCTGGAGAAGGATCGAGACGAGCTAACCAATGTCGCTGGCGACCCGGCCTATTTGCCAGTCCGGCTGGAGCTTGCCGAAAGGCTGCTTGCCTGGCGGGCCGAACATCTCGACCAGTCGCTGGCGCTTGCCGAACTGACCGAGGATGGCGTTGCCGGCCACGTCGCAGGCCTGCCACCTTTCCAGTCATGAAAAGGCCCGCGCCGTTGCCGGCACGGGCCTTTTTCATCGTTGGAGCGAACTACCGCATGATCATGCGCTGTGTGTCGCGGTTTTGCGCATATGTAGCCTTGTCATAGGGGGCCTGCGCCTCGAGCTGCTCCTTGGTGAAGTTCGTGTAGAGATAGCGCTTGCCATCCTTGTCGGTCATGAATTTGAGGTTGTCCATGCCGATCGCCACCTCCTTCTCGCCAACGCCAAGGAAACCGCCGACGTCGATGATGACGGCGTCGACCTTCTTGTCGCCCGTCAGCACGACGTCACCAATTTCACCGACATTGACATCATTGGCGCCATAGACGGTGGTTCCAACCAGATCCTCGGACCGGATTTTGTCGACCGGCATTTCGGTCAGCGCCGACTTGTCGATCGCAGCGGTCTGCGTCTGGTCGGGGGCGGAGGCGTCAGGCGTTGCTGCAGCCGGAGCCTCGGCTGTCTTGTCCATTGGGGCCGGAGCAGCGGTGTCAGGCGTTGCCGCGGGGGCTTGCGCCGTCTTGTCCGCCGGTGCTGGAGCCGGAGTGACGGTAGGGGTGGTAGCTACCGGCGCCGCCGCGTCAGTGGATGCGGTAGTCACCGGGGCGGGATCATAGGGCCTGCGGTCGAACTCCGGCAACGCCTCCAGCCCCTCCTTCGTGGTCTCGGCCACCAGCCAGCGATCACCGTCCCTGTCCGCCCACTTAGCCTTGTCGAACTGATAGGCCACGTTCTTTTCGCCAACCTCAAGGAAGCCGCCGACGCCAATGATTAGCGACTCGGCCATGCCATCCTTGGCCAGGACGATGTCGTTCACGTCGCCGATGTTTTGAGCATCGTCGCCAGTGCCGTTGTAGACGGTTTCACCGATGATGTTGGTGGCAAGGTTCCCATCGGCGCGCTTCACGGGTTCGGCAGGAGCCGGTTCAGCCGGAGCCGCCGGAGCGTTCTGTGCGGTGGTATCGGTCGCGCCAGAAGGGGCTGGAGGAGCCGTGGCCGTGGTGTCGCTGGCCGCAGGAGCCGGATCATAGGGCTTGCGATCGAAGTCCGGCTGAGCCGTCAATTCATCCTTTGTGGTTTGGGCAATCAGCCAGCGGTCGCCATTGCGTTCGGCCCACTGCAGCTTGCTGTAGTCGAAAGTGACATTCTTGGCGCCGACGCCAAGAAAGCCGCCGACGCCGATGACGACGGATTTCGCCTGACCGTTTTCATCGAAGATGACATCACTGACATTGCCGATGTTCTCGGCATCGTCGGCTGTGCCATTATAGACAGATTCACCGATGATATTGGTTACCAAGCTGCCTTCGGCGCGCGGAATGGGGGCAGCCGGAGCGGTATCCTGGACTGCTGGATCCTGCGTCGGCGCCGGGGTTGTGGCCGTCTGCGCGTATGCGCCGGTCGCAATCAACGCTGCGAGTGCGGTGGTGGTTAAAAGGGTGCGGATCATTGTAATCTCCTCGTGCGTTATTTCGTTCACGCCACGGGCCGCCGGTGGGAGATTGGTCGCGGCGCTATATATTCACAACGTCGTGACCGCGCCGTTGTTCCGAAACCATGGCGAGCGTCGTGAAAAAACCCTCCGAACCGCGCCAATCAGGCAGTCGGCCGGTGAGATTCGCGCCTGTATTTTCGTTAGAGCTGCGGAACTTTTTTTCAGCCGCCCCGTTTCAGCCTGTGGCTGGGTCTGTCCTGGTCGATGATTACCCAATGGCTGACAAGAAAAAACGGAGCGGGGGGATGCGATTTGCGGCGGTGCTGAACCAGGAGGGCGGCACCTTGCGCACGATTGATCTTTCCGCGTTCACCGACCGGATGCGCCAGACATTGGAGGCAGCAGGTCACTCCATCGATATCGACATCGTTGCCGGCAATGACATCGTTAGAGCGCTGGACCGCATCGCTTCGAAGCACAGCATCGACATTGTTCTGGCCGGTGGCGGCGACGGCACCATTTCGGCCGCGGCGGCTCGGTTGATGGGCAAGAAGAAGGCACTTGCCATTTTGCCGGCTGGCACGATGAACCTGTTCGCGCGCGGGCTCGGCATCCCACAGACCCTTGACGCGGCAGTGAAATCCTTTGCCGACGGCGAGGTGATCGCAGTCGATATGGCAACCGCCAATGGCCAGCCATTCGTGCACCAGTTCTCGATCGGCATGCATGCCAGGATGGTTCAACTTCGCCAGACCATGGAGTTTGGCTCGCGGTTGGGAAAGATGCGGGCCTCGGCGAAGGCTGCCTGGGCGGCGATCAACAATCCGTCGGCAATGAAGGTGACGCTGACTATCGGCGAAGCCGAGATCGTGACGCGCACCACCGGCATCGGCATCACCAACAATCTGTTCGGTGAGGGTCATCTACCCTATGCCGACAATCCCGCCGGCGGCGTGCTCGGCATCTATGTCACGGTGGCGCGGCGGCGTGGCGAACTGATCAGGTTCCTCTTCGACATGGCGCGCGGCAAATGGCGCGACAGCGAGCACGTCGAAATCCACCAGGCCGACCGGGCCGTTTTGAAAGTCCACTCGGCAACCAAGAAATTCCGAGCCGTCATGGATGGCGAACTGGTCAGGCTTGACCGCGAAACGACGATCGAAATCCGTCCTGGCGCGCTGAACGTTCTCGTCCCGGCGCGCGCTGTCCAAGCGAAGGCCGCGTGATGCAGGCCGGCACAGTCGATCGGAAGGCTTCAGCCTTTGGGAATCTCGCCCTGTTCGTTCCTGGGAAGCTCGCCCTGTTCGGTTGTCGACGTCTTGTCTATCATGTTGCCGTAAATCTCCGCGATGCCCCAGGCGATAAACGCCAAAAGCAGCGCGGCGATCAAGATACGGAAAGTGTGCCACCCCCAGCGTCCCTGGCGGGCTTTGTCTTCAGGAACGATCTTGGGCATGATCGGCCTCCATGTTGTTTGGCGCAAGCATGTCGTTTGGCGCCGGCGGGCGCGGCTGGCAAAACGTGGTTGGGTAACGGTTCCTCAAGGCGAAGGTTCCGGTTTCAGAGCCAGGCAACTGGCCTAGCGCGAATGGCTGCAAGCCGATGCATTTGGGGGCCTTGTGGATAGCAGGGTAGTGAAAAAGCCGACTCTGCCGGTCGATGTGCTTGGCGCGGTTGGCGCCGCGGACCGGCTTGCCGTGCTCCACGGTCTCGATGCAATCGACACGACGGCCGATCCTGACTTCGACCGTATCAGCGCTCTTGCCGCCGCGGTGATGCAAGCGCCTATCGCGCTCGTCACGCTGCTCGGTGTCGAGCGGCAATGGTTCAAGTCCTGTGTCGGCCTGGATGAGACCGAGGCCGCGACCGATACATCTTTCTGCGCCCACGCCATTGCCGCCGGCGACGAGCCGATGGTGGTGACCGATGCGAGCACGGATTCGCGTTTCAACGCCAGCCCGCTGGTCACCGGCGAGCACCATGTCCGTTTCTATGCGGGTGCGGTGATTGTGGTAGCCGGCGCCCGGATCGGCACGCTCTGCGTGCTCGACCGCAAGCCGCGCGCGTCGCCGTCTACAGCCAAGCTCGAACAATTGACGGCGCTCGCCAGTCTCGCCGCCAGCCTGTTCGCATTGAAGGACGCCACCCGCAACGGCGCCAGCGCCGCTGCGGCGCTGGCGCGTGAGGAAAAGCGGCGCGCCATAGCGCTCGACGCCGCCTCGCTCGCTAGCTGGGCATGGGATATCCCCACCGATATGATCGAATGCGATGTCCGGCTGTCCGAGCTGTTCGACCTGCCGCGCTCGAATCGGCTAAGGGCGCGCGATATCCTTGCTGCCATCGACCCGCGCGATGTCTACCAGACCGAGACGCACTTTCGCGACGCGCTGGCCAGCGGTGACGACTATTTTGGCGAATACCGCGTCAAGGGCTTCAGTCCGCCGCGCTGGCTCGCTACGCGCGGCCGTGTCATCGAGCGCGACGGCGACGGCAAGCCGACGTTGATCTTCGGCGTCAATTACGACGTCACCGAACGCAAGCTCGGCGACGAGCGGCAACGGCTCTTGCTGCGCGAGCTGAACCATCGCGTCAAGAACACGCTGGCGACCGTGCAGGCACTGGCGACGCAAACCGTTCGCCATGCCCGCCAGCCGAGCGAGTTCCTCGAAGCCTTTAGCGCCAGGCTTCAGGCGCTAGGCGCCGCCCACAGCCTGCTGTCCGACCGCGAGTGGCGCGGCATCGGCATTCGCGAACTCGTGCAGATCGAGGTCAAGCCATTCGACACCGCCCAACAGCCGCGCATGACGATCTCAGGCGCCGATCTCCTGCTTTCGCCCGACCAGGCGGTCGGGCTCGGCCTGATCCTGCATGAACTGGCCAACAACGCGCTGCAATACGGATCGCTGTCGGCGGCTGCGGGCAAGGTCGATCTCGACTGGAAGGCACAGGGCCGGAAAGGCGCACGGCGTCTTGTGCTGACCTGGCGCGAAAGCGGCGGGCCTGAAGTTGCCTCGCCCGAACGCCACGGCTTCGGCTCGATCCTGATCCGCCGCAGCCTGGCTAAGGTCATCTCCAGCGAAGTGACCCACGAATTCCGACCGGAAGGCGTGTTTGCCGAAATATCGATGCCGCTGGAGGATCTGTCGAAGTGATGGCTCGACCCTGATCCCGAACCGAAGGTCCTCGTCAGCGAAAAGTGGGGTCCGGTTTTCGGATAAGATCATGGTCGAACAAGAAGAAGAATCGCTTCGAGCTATTTCGCTTCGCCGGCATCCGGATCGTCGGCATCGGGCTTTATATTCTCGCGGTAGATGGCGTAGGCGGCGAGTGCGATCGCCGGACCGAGAATGGTGCCCAGGCCACCTTTCCCCTTGAGCAGCGTCGGCAGTATGGCGAGCGCAGCCGTGATGCCGATCGCCTTCATGTCGGCATTGCGCCTCCGCGCCCTGCGTCGGGCGCGCGCGCCGGCCGACAGCTGATAAATAAGCAGGAGGACCCCTGCGATCACCAGGAAGCCGATTCCGAAACCAAAGCAGGCTGCCATCGGCCCGTAGCGGCCCGCCACCCAAATATAGGCCGCTCCGACGAGGAAACCGAGGCCGCACAGTGCTGCAAGTGCCGCGAGCGCATAGACGATTGCAGCCGTGCGCGCGCGACGCACGGCTGCAACGGTCTCACCCGAGGCGAGGCCCGAGATCAGCGATGCCAGCATTCCCATCTGGGCTGAGGCTAGCGGCGCGCGAGAAGCGCGAACAGAAAGCCGACGCCGGCTGCGATCGCCAGCGACGTCACCGGCTTTTCGCGCACGCTCGCCGCCACTTGCGCTTCGAGGTCCTTGGCGTTGCTGCGCAGGGTGTCGAAGGCCGCTTCGCCCTGGGCGCGCAGTTGCTCGACGCCTTCGGTCGCGGCGCGGCGGGCCGTCCCGTAACCATGTTCGCCGGTCTTGGCCAATTGCTTGGTGAGTTTTTCGATATCGGCTTTCAATTGCCTGATGTCGGCCTCGAGATCCGAATTCGCCCGGCTTGCGTTCGCGGTCTTTCCTGCGGCAGTCGCCATTGCTTAACTCCTTGCGCTTGCTTGGTTTCAAACGCTCGATACTCACCAAGGTTCCGAAATCGGAACAAGGTCCATGAAAGGGTGTTTCCGCGTATGAGTCCAGCCCGAACCGAACATCCCAGGACCGGCGTCAGATCAGCAGCCGGCTACCCCCCAGCGCGAGCTAAGCCTGCGGATCGTCTGTTGAACGATCGAGATTCCGTCGTCTGCGACCGACATGTTTTTTTACATAACAGAATGCCAAATAACTTTAGATGACAGGACACCAAATAGCGATCATGACTCCTCTGTTCCCTGCGCTTCCCCTTTTCCCTGCGCGCCACGGAGACATTGCCACGTGCCACCCCTGCTTGACGGATTGCGGATTCTTGTTTTGGAGGATGAATTCCTGATCGCCATGGATGTCGAGCAGCTTTGCCGCGACTACGGCGCCGGCGACGTGACCATCGCCCGCGATCTGGGTGAGATCGATCGCAAGAACGTTGCCTTGCGATTCGACGCAGCCATCGTCGATCTCATGCTGGGCGGCGCTTCGACGCTCGATTTCGCTTCGCGGCTGCGCGAATCGGGCGTGCCTTTCGTCTTCGCCTCGGGCTATTCCGACATGGACGAAATCAAGGTGTCCTTTCCCGATATCAGATTGGTCACCAAGCCCTATTCGGGAGACGACCTCGTGCAGGCAGTGGCGGCGGCGTGCGGGCGCGGACCTCTTGTTTGAGGGTCCGGAAACGGAGGCGCGCATTGCCGGGGTCAGTGTTCAGGCGGCGTTCGACCCCGTCACCTGAGCCGAGATCGCGTCCGGGCCAAACTCGTCATCGCCGGAAATCTTCAGGATTTCCTGCAACCGCGTGCGGGCGCGGCTGACGCGGCTCTTGATCGTTCCGACCGCACAGCCGCAGATCTCGGCGGCTTCCTCGTAGGAAAAGCCCGAAGCGCCGATGAGGATGATGGCTTCGCGCTGGTCCTCGGGCAATTGCTCGAGCGCGCTACGAAAGTCCTTGAGGTCGAGTTGGCCGTGCTGGGCCGGATGGACGGCTAGCCTGGCCGTCATGATGCCGTCGCTGTCCTGCACCTCGCGGCCGCGCTTGCGCATCTGCGAATAGAATTCATTGCGCAGGATGGTGAACAGCCATGCCTTGAGATTGGTGCCCGGCTCGAAGCTTTCATGCTTGTCCCAGGCCTTCACCAGCGTTTCCTGCACCAGATCGTCGGCCTTGTCGGCGTTTTGCGTCAACGATACGGCGAAGGCCCGCAGGCTCGGAATCGAGCCGAGCAGATCGGTCTTGAAGCTCTGGGAGACAGCCGCCATGCCTCAGTCCTTTTTCTGTGCAGGTTGGGCCCGTTCCAACTGGCTGAGCAATTGGGCGAAGCGATCCGGCACATTGTCGGAGACCAGCTCGTCGTAATATTGTTTGAGTTTGCGGCCGATTTCCGAATTTGGCCCGAGCGGGTCGCCGGAAGCAGCCCGGCGCCTGTTTGCAGCGCCAGCCGTGGTATTTTTCGTCATGTCTTCATTTCGCCCTTTGTTCCCAGCACCCGGCCGCCCCTCAACACAAGACGCAAAGCAAGCGGCCCCCTCGTCGGGTTGCCCCATCCCGACCTCAAACGCCGTCCCATTATATTAGTTCCACAACCATCGGAACTTTTTCGGAAATCCGGCGTTTGTGTTTTCAGGGCTATTTTCGGGACTTGTAATCAGCTTGGCCTGCAATCTATGCATTTACGTCAGAGGGAGACGTCCGTCATGAGCCTATCCGCAACCATCGCTCCACACCTGCCGTTCCTGCGCCGCTTCTCGCGGGCCGTTTCCGGATCTCAGGAGAGTGGCGACGCGCTGGTCGCCGCGATGCTCGAAGCCATCATCGCCGACGTCGACATCTTTCCGAACGCGTCGAACGACCGCATCGCGCTCTACAAGGTCTTCGCCAGGCTATTCACCTCGGTCGCCATCCGCGTTCCGCAAGAGCACCCGCAGTCGGCGTGGGAACAGCGCGCCGCCGCCAATCTGAACGCGATCTCACCGCGCCCCCGCCAGGCCTTCCTGCTGGTCGCCGTCGAAGGTTTCAGCGAAGACGAGGCGGCGGAGATTCTCGACGTCGACGATGAGGAGTTCTCCGAACTTCTCACCGAGGCCAGCAACGAGATTTCCCGCCAGGTGGCAACCGATGTGCTGATCATCGAGGACGAGCCGCTGATCGCCATGGACATCGAGCAAATGGTCGAAAGCCTGGGTCACCGCGTCGTCGGGACTGCGCGTACCCACGCCGAGGCGGTGGCTATGTTCGCAAAGACGCGGCCAAAAATGGTGCTGGCCGACATCCAGCTTGCCGACGGCAGCTCGGGCATCGAAGCGGTGAACGAAATCCTGTCGTCCACGCCGGTGCCGGTGATCTTCATCACCGCCTTTCCCGAACGTCTCCTGACCGGCGAGCGGCCGGAGCCGGCCTTCCTCGTCACCAAGCCGTTCAATCCGGAGATGGTCAAGGCCCTGATCAGCCAGGCGCTGTTCTTCGACCGGCATGCGAAAGCCGCTGCATAGGACCGCATAGGCCCAGCCTAGCGCCGCTCTGTTTTCCACAGATCAAACGACGCTGGCCCTTTGCGGCTGGCAAACGTCCTTTGCGCCTCGAACTTTCCCTGCTCGTGACGATTCAATTCGGGCCGGAAAGATTTCCAGGGATCGTCTTTTTCGGGAAATGGTGGAACAAACGGCAGCGAAAGGCGTTTTTGCCACACCATTCGAAGGAGATGGATCATGCTTTACTGGGCGCTCGTATTTCTCGTCGTCGCGATCATTGCAGGCGCTCTTGGTTTCGGCGGCATCGCCGGCACCTCTGCCGGTATAGCGCAGATATTGTTTTTCATCTTTCTCGCTTTCCTGATCATTTCGCTTATCGCGGGCTTGTTCAAACGGGCGTCGTGAACGCTAGGTGCGATCAGACACTGGGAGCCGCACCCCTCAAGCGGTTTCCAGCTACCGCCGGGCGGTGTCCTTCAACGGGACGTCGCTCGGCGGACCTGTTTTGGGAACCCATTTTTCCGTCATCCGTTCAGCCTGGACTGGGCGGGTGAAGTGCGATGCAATCCAGAGCCGGAGACATGAAAGACAGCGGACGAAGTGATGAGATCATCGCTTTGCATTCCGCTGAGAGTGGAATGCAGCTTGGTAGGGCCCTTCTCCATGCGCTGCACAATGCCGGCATCTCGGTTCTCTATCAGGATCGCGAGATGAAAACCGTCTGGGCCCGCAACATGCGCCCGCCATGGGCCTCCGATACGGCCGACAGCAACGGCAACCTGCCACTAGCGCAGGCGGAGCGTATCGGTGCGGCCAAACGCAACGTCATCGCATCCGGCAATCCCGAACATCTTGAACTCAGCATTCCCGCCGACGATGGCGTTCGCTGGTTCCAAATATGGGTGGATGCCGATCACGACGACGGCGGCGCCGTGCAGGGCGTCGTCACCACCATGGTCGAAACGACCGAGCAGAAACGTCGCGAGCAGACCCTGAAGACGCTGCTGCGCGAGGTCAGCCACCGCTCGAAGAACCTTTTGGCCATCATCCAGAGCATCGCCACCCAGACCAGCCGTTATTCAGACACGCTCGGTGATTTCCTGACACGCTTTCGCGGCCGGCTGCAATCGCTTGCCTCATCCCAGGATCTGGTGACCTCGTCCAACTGGCGGGGAGCGGCACTGCGCGAACTGGTGTCCGGTCAGGTCGGCCGCTATGGAGCCGACCCCTCGCGCAGCCTGCGTTTCCAGGGTGCAAATCCATACCTCAACCCCAATGCCGCCCTGCATATCGGCTTGGCCATGCACGAGCTAGCCGTCAATTCGGTCAGCTACGGCGCGCTGTCGCGAGCCGACGGATTCGTCGAGGTGACGGCCGATCTGACGGCTGCTTCCGCTGGTGAGACCGCCCTGTCGCTGACATGGGCCGAAGCCATCGGAGCCAACGACAATCAGCCCAGCGAGAAGCGTTTTGGCAGTGTCGCGCTCGAGCGCGTCGTCCCTGCGTCGCTGAACGGCACGGCGACACTTGAAATCACCAGGGACCGCCTCGAGTATCGCCTTATTGTTCCTCGCGGCAATTTCGAGACCGATTGAGCGGACAACAGCCGAGCCAAAGTGGACTGATACCGGCCGCCCCGGCTTTAACCACTTGTTCACCATAAAGTCCGATGCTGTTTTTCCCAGGCACCGCGACGCATGACGTTTTCGATCGCAGTTTGCTGCGCAGCACGGGAGGAGTGGCTTTGACGGTTGCCGACATCAACAGGCTGGAACAGGCCGCACGCGTTTCGATGGGCGGGTTTCAGGATCTCGAAGCATCCGCGATGCCATCGCCCCGTGCTTCCCTCCCGACCCCCGGCGTCGCCGCAATTGCGCTGGCCGCGGCGGTCGTCCTGGCCGCCGCGTTCCAGTTGATCTAGAGCATCGAAACCAAAGTGGCCGGCGGGTTGTGCTTGCCTCATGTTGACCTGTTTTTCGAATCAATCGCGCGCCAGCCTGCATCGCAGGAACTTTGGCGAATGTGGCCCGTTTCTTATGGCGAGAGGACCGTCGCCATGGAACACATCGCTGCCGTGCTGCTGGTCATTGGTTGTTCGAACACAATGACCGAATGCCGCGAACTGCCCGCATCGGTGAGCGTGTTCGAAACCGCTCAGGAATGCACCGCCGAGCGTCCGTTCGCCTTGGGCGATGTGCAAGTTCAGGCCCCGCGCGTAATTGCCAAATGCCTGCCCGTCGATCCGGCACTGGAGGATGATTACGACCAGATCGTCTGGAATGTGCGTCCAGACGGCACGCTCGACGCTTCCGTTGAGATTTCCAACGTCGAGGTTGTTTCGAACGGCGCGCGCCCCGTAAAAGATTCTCTTAGCCAACAATAAAATCGAGCAGGCAAAACCCTTTTTCGCATGATAAGTGACGGGTGGAGCTACAAGTGAGGACAAAGCGAGGAGTGACTCTATGCGGAAGATGATTATTGCCATGGTTGCCGTGGTCGCAGTCAGCGGTTGCAGCACCACCGAGCGGGATGTCGGCGTCGGCGCCGGTGTCGGCGCTTTGGCCGGCGGCCTGATTGACGGAGGCAAGGGTGCGCTTGTCGGCGCAGCCATCGGTGCCGGTTCCGGCTTGCTGGTGCGCAACCTGCGCAATGGCTATTGCCAGTACCGCGACAACCGTGGCCGTCTCTATACGGCTCGCTGCTGATCCGTTCAAACGCACGAGGCAATAGAAGCAGAGACCGGCTCGTCCGGTCTCTGCTTGCTTGCGCCTTCGAAAACGGTCGGTTTGCGGCAGCGTTTCAGCCCGACAGTGGAATCCTGATTTCCACGCTCAATCCGCCATCGTGAAAATCGCGATTGATCGTACCGCGCAATTCGCGTGTCACGTTCAAATCGATCAGCTTGGTGCCAAAACCGGTTTTGACAGGTGCTTCGAGCTTCTTCTGGCCAACTTCGCGCCAGTTGAGAACCAGCGTCCTGTCGCGCCTGCGACCTTCGACCGACCAGTCGACCTTGAGCGAGCCGACTGAGTTGCCGGTTTCGCCATATTTCAGTGCATTCGTCGCCAGTTCGTGAAAGGTCAGGCCGAGCGCTTGCGTTGTCGTCTCGTCGAGCAGCACCTCTGGCCCCGACAATATCCCCTCGGGAAGCTCCTTGCCGAACACCTGGCCAAGCTCGATGCGCAAGAGATCGCCGAGATCGGCCTTCTGCCAGCGCGAGCGCGTCAGCATGTCCTGGGAGGCCGCCATCGCTTGCAACCGGGCCGAAAAGGAGGAGGAGAACTCGTGGACGTCGGTGGCGTGCGACGCCGTCTGGCGCGCGATCGCCAGCACCCGCGTGATCGAGTTCTTGATGCGGTGCTTCATTTCCTGCAGCATCAGGTCTTTTTCGAGCAGGCTCTTTTCCGTCGTCTCGTGAAGCAGCGAGACCGCGTCATAGGCCCGCTCCTGATAGCGTGCCACCAGCGCGATGGTGCCTGCGAGCAACAGCCCGAACAGGCCGAGCATCACCGGAATGGCGCGCGAGGAGGGTTGCGAGAAGGCGCTTGTCGGCCTGAACAGGATGGTCCACGGACGTCCGGCGATGGTGATCTTGCGGGAAGCCAGCAGCCTGTCGCCGAAGGTCGACACCGGCGGCGTTTCCGACTGGAACAAAAGATGGTCGGCATCCACCTTGCCGTCATAGATTTCGATGTTCACCGGCAGCAGCGGCGTCCGGCTGAGCGCGGTTTGGAACAGATCGCGGGCGCGGAAGGCCGCATAAAGAAAGCCTGATGTCGAGGATCTGGACGCATCGATGCCGTCCGGCGCGGTTTCGACGTTGAGCCGCACGAAAACCAGGAAGCCGGTGAAGGTTTGCGCAGCACCTGTCTCCTGGCCTAGCTGCACGCGCCCGGTCGCGTGCTGCTGGTCGTCGGCCATCGCCTTTTCGATCGCCTCGCGCCGCACCGGGTCGGTGAACATGTCGTAGCCGATGCTGGATTGATTGGAAGCGTCGAGCGGCTCGAACAGCATGATGGGCGTACGCCACGGCAATGTCGTATCCGGATAGACGGCATGGCTGGTGCCATAGTCGTGCAGGATGGCACGCTCGACCGCTGCCTCGTCGCCGGCTCTCGCCAGTCTGAGAAAGCCTATGCCGCGCAGGCCGGCGAAATTGTCGTTAATGCCAAGCGCATCGAAAAACGCCTTGAACTCGCCCCGCGAAATGCCGCCATTGCGAGCGTCGAACAGCGCCTGGGTCGATCGCAGCAGCGACAGATGCAGGTCAATGCGGCTATCGATCCGGTTGAGCGCGTCGTCCGCCGTCGCCTCGAACTTGATGCGCGCCGCTTCCTGCGTCGCGAAATAGGCGAATCCCGCCATCGTCAGGCTGATCAGCGCGACGGCGATGAAAGCGACGGTCGGAAAGAACTTCTTCAATTGCTGCTGCGGCCCATGAACGGTTCCTGACCTTTATGGGCAAGTCCCCGCGCCAACACAATGGCGCGGCCAAACCATCACGACGGCTGGCATATCATGTCGCAGATATTTAGCCGGCTATTTAAAGCCTCAGGCTGCGATCTTCAGCGCACCTGGCCCCGGAATGGCACCGGGCGGACACTTCCCCAGGATGATCATGCCGAGCACCTCGTCCTGGGTCACGTCGCTGGTGCGCGCCGTTCCAACGACCTGACCATTCTTCATCACGCAGACGCGGTCGGCAAGCTCGAACACGTCGTGGATGTCGTGGCTGATCAGGAAGATGCCGATGCCGTCGGCCTTGAGCTGCATGACCAGTTCGCCGACCTGCGCCGTTTCCTGCGGCCCCAATGCCGCCGTTGGCTCATCCATGATCAGGATACGGGCGTTGAACAGGATGGCGCGCGCGATCGCCACCGACTGCCGCTGGCCGCCCGAAAGCTTGACCACCGGTTCCTTGAAGCGCTGGAAGCGGGGATTGAGCCTGCCCATCACCTTGCGCGCCTCGGCCTCCATGGCGCCATCGTCGAGCGTGCCCCAGCCGGTCATCAGCTCGCGGCCGAGGAAGAGGTTGGCGGCGGCGTCGACATTGTCGGCGAGCGCCAGCGTCTGGTAGATCGTTTCGATGCCGTATTTCTTGGCATCGCGCGGATTGGAGATCGAGGCCTCCTCGCCATTGACGAATATCTGGCCCGAGTCGCGCTTGTAGGCGCCGGACAGGATCTTGATCAGCGTCGACTTCCCGGCACCGTTGTGGCCGAGCAGCGCCACCACCTCGCCCGGGAAAAGGTCGATCGACGCGTCGTCGACCGCGCGAATACCACCAAAGGCAATCGAGATGTTCCGCATATCGATCAACGGCGTGCCTGTGCGAGCAGTTGTGTCAACCATGATCGCCCTTCCCTAAACGCGCTTGCGGTAGACGGTGTCGAGCCAGACGGCGATCACCAGGACGGCGCCGACGACGACGCTCTGAAGCGGTGAATCGATGCCGAGCAACACCATGCCGGATTGCAATGACTGCATCAGAAGCGCGCCCAGCATGGCGCCGAGCACCGTGCCGGAGCCGCCGGCCAGCGACGTGCCGCCGATGACGGCTGCGGCGATGACCAGCAACTCGTCCAGCGTACCCAGCGCATTGGTCGAGGCATTGAGGCGAGCCGACGCAATCGCCGCGCTGATTGCGGCCAATATGCCCATGATCATGAACACCTTCATGGTCACCCAGCGCGTGTTGATGCCGGCGAGTTCCGCCGCTTCCGGGTTGCCGCCAATGGCAAAGACATAGCGGCCGAAACGGGTGCGCCTGGTGATGAAGGTCATGACGATGCCCACTGCGACCGCAATCAGCACCGGTATGGCGATGCCATGGGCGATGAACAGCCCGCCTTCGGGGACGGTGATGCCGTTCCGCTGCGCGTATTGGCGCACGATGCCGATTGGCCAGGGATAGGAATTGGCGATCCACACGGCGCCGAGGATGGCGGCGCAGGCGACAACACCAAGCAAGCTCTCCGCCCAGACAGGACGCAGCGGAAACTTGAACCGCTTGCGCTGCGACCGGCCGTTGAGCAGCATGAAAGCGACGGCCGCACAGGCGAGAACGCCGACGATCCAGCTTGCGGTTGCCCCGATCGAGCCACGCGGCCCGCCACCCATGAGCTGGAAGGTGGCGTCGAGCGGCGCGACGGTGCGCCCGCTCGTCATCAGCCACGCCATGCCACGCCAGATCAGCAAGCCGCCCAGCGTCACGATGAAGGCCGGAACCTCGAGATAAGCGATGATGAAGCCCTGGAGCGCGCCTATCATGAGGCCGAGCACCACACCGGCAGCCAATGCGATAATCCATATCCAGGGATTTCCCACCTGGAGCCCCATGACGCGGATCAGGAATTCGGCCTGCGCCACGCCCATCACCATGCCGATCACGCCTTCGACGGAGCCCACCGAAAGATCGATGTTGCGCATCACGATGACCAGCACCATGCCGGTCGCCATGATCGCCACCGAGGAGGTCTGCACCGACAGGTTCCAGAGATTGCGCGGCGTGAGGAAAAGCCCACCCGACAGGATGTGAATTCCAACCCAGATGACCAGCAGAGCGCCGACCATGCCGAGCATGCGTATATCGAGCTCGGTTGCCTTGAGGAACCGTCCGATGGCGCTGAGCTCGGATTCGCGCGCCCGGTCTTCGGCCGTGTGGGCGACCGGTGGGTTGGATGCCGTGTCGGTCATGATGTCCTCCGACCGGGTTGCCGTCTGGCGCGGATGCCGGAACAGAATGCTATTTGCTTTCCACGGTCATTTGAAGCGGAAAGCCTCTCGAAAAACGCCGCGGCCTGACAGCCGCGGCGTTCGTTTCCTTGCGAAATGATCCAGATCAGTTGCAGGCCGCAACGCTGCCCGCGGCGACACCCGCGCAGACTTCGTCCTTCTTGATCCAGCCGGCGTCAATGACGACGTTGAGATTGTCCTTGGTGATGGCAATCGGCGTCAGGAACAGCGACTTGACGGCATTGCCGCCCGGCGTGGTGAAGTCCTTGACGCCCGCAATGTCGGTCATCTGCTTGCCGTCGGCAAGCTGCGAGGCGATCTCGGCGGCGTTCTTGCCGAGCTCTCGCGCGTCCTTCCACACCGATACGGTCTGTGTGCCGAGCGCAATGCGGTTCAGCGCTGCATGGTCGCCGTCCTGGCCGGACACCGGGACGGATCCGGCCAAGCCTTGCGCCGTCAGCGCCGCGACGACGCCACCGGCAGTGCCGTCATTGGCGGCAACCACCGCATCGACCTTGTTGTCGTTGGCGGTCAGGAACTGTTCCATGTTCTTCTGGGCGTTGGCGGGAAGCCAGCCGTCGGTATACGCCTCGCCGACATTTTTGATCTTGCCGCTGTCGATGGCATCCTTGAGCACTTCCATGGAGCCGGCGAACAGGAAATCGGCATTCGGATCGGCGCCCGAGCCCTTGATGAAGACGTAGTTGCCTTCCGGCGCCACCTTGAACACTTCGCGGGCCTGCATGCGGCCGACTTCCTGGTTGTCGAAGGTCAGATAGAACACGTCCTTGTTCTCGATCAACCGGTCATAGCCGACGACCGGAATGCCTTCGTCCAGCGCCTTTTGCACCGCCGGCCCGATGGCCGACGCATCTTGCGCAAGGATGATCAGCGCGTTGGCGCCCTGCGAGATCAAGCTCTCGACATCGGTCAGCTGCTTGCCGGGATTGGACTGCGCATCGGCGGAAATATACTTGTCGCCGGCAGCCTCGATCGCCGTCTTCATGGCGGCTTCGTCGGTCTTCCAGCGCTCTTCCTGGAAGTTCGACCACGAAACGCCAATGACCTTGTCCTTCGCCTGTGCGACCGACGCGAGCGTCAGCGACATGGCGACCCCCGCCAGGATGGCGGCTGCGAATCTCTTCATGATAGTCCTCCCTGCGCCGCGATACGGCGCGACCAAACTGGCCCGAAGGCCGGCACAAAGGCTCTATTTTTTCGAGCCTCGAAAAAATACTGGTCCAACGCCGAAGCGCTGTCAACATCAATTCTGATGGATTTTGATGTCCCTGCCGACTTTTTTCGAGCCCCGGAATAAACAATGACAGGGCCTTCTGCTTCTGCCAGTATTTGTCGGACGCTACCGACGGCTTCCGGTTCATGAGCGGCCGCGGCAAGAGGGAGGAAGCAAAAGAATGTCGGTTGGAATCCGTCATGACGATTTGCGTCGGCGCAACCGGGCGATGGTGATTTCGGCCGTACGCCGGGCAGGCCAGCCGTCGCGAACCGAGATCGCCGCGACCACCGGCCTCAGCCATTCGACCATATCGGCGATCTCTTCCGACCTCATCCAGGAAGGCATCCTGACCGAGAGCAAAGCGAGCGAGACCGTTTCGCTGAAACGCGGCCGGCCGCAGGTCGGCCTTAGCCTCAATCCGGAAGCGGCAGCGGTGTTGGCCGTCGTGTTGTCGCTGAATTTCCTTTCGGTCGCCGTCATCGATTATGCCGGACAAGTGGTCGCCGAGGAACAGCGCCGGCTGGACACGCTGACCATGTCGCGCGACGAGCTGATCGACGAATGTGTCGCCATCGTCCGGCGCCGGCTCGAAGATCCCGATCTCGATGTCCAAAGCGTCGCCCGCATCGCGCTGGCGATCCAGGGCATCACCGATTCCCATGCGCGCGCCATGTTGTGGTCGCCGATCACGCCGCAGACGAACATTGCCTTCGCCGACATTCTGGAACGTGAGTTCGGCATCCCGGCCATCATGGAGAACGACTGCAACATGATGGCCGTGGCGCTGCGCTGGCGCGACCCGGATCGCTACCGCGACGATTTCATCGCCATCCTGCTCTCCCACGGCATCGGCATGGGGCTGGTGCTGAAGGGCGAACTGTTCACCGGCACCCATTCCTCAGGCGGCGAATTCGGCCACATGATCCACCGGCCGGGCGGCGCGCTTTGCCGCTGCGGGCGGCGCGGCTGCGTCGAGGCCTATGCCGGCAACTACGCCATCTGGCGCAATGCAAGGCAGTTGAGCGAGAACGCCGAGCCGGTCGCCGATGTCAGCGACGCCGAGATGCGGGCACTGGCGGCCCGGGCGCGCCAGACGGACGGACCCGAGCGCGAAGCCTACCGCAAGGCCGGCGAAGCGCTCGGCTTCGGGCTTGGCAGCCTGTTCGCGTTGATCGATCCGGCGCCGGTCGCCATGGTCGGCGCCAGCGCTGCCGCCTTCGACCTGATCGAGCCGGCCCTGCGCGAGGCCATCGCTCAGACCGCCGGCGGTCAGCATTCGGGTTCGATTTCCTTCGACACCGAGCCGAACGAGCTGCCGCTGATCCGCGAAGGCTGCGCCATGCGAGCGCTGAGCTTCGTCGACCAGGAGATTTTCGCGCCGGGCGCGCAAGGGAAGTCCGGCACGGCCAGGAAGCACGTGGCCTGAATGGAAGAACGCAGCTTGAATTCAGGCAGTCTGTTCAGTCTTCCCTGATCGCATAGCCCGCGCCGCGGATGGTGCGGATGACATCGGGCATGCGGCCATTGTTGACCGCCTTGCGCAGCCGGCCGACATGGACGTCCACCGTGCGCTCGTCGATGTAGATCGTCTCGCCCCAGACATTGTCGAGCAACTGGCTGCGCGAGAACACCCGACCCGGGTGCCGCATCATGAATTCGAGCAGCCGGAATTCGGTCGGCCCGAGCCGGATCTCGCTCTTCTTGCGATAGACCCTGTGCGATTCGCGATCGAGCATGATGTCACCGACCTTCAGCACGCTGGACAGCACTTCGGGCTTGGCGCGGCGCAGCAGCGCCTTGACCCTGGCCATGAATTCCGGTGTCGAGAACGGCTTGACCAGATAGTCGTCGGCCCCGGTCGAGAGGCCGCGCACCCGGTCGCTTTCCTCGCCGCGCGCGGTCAGCATGATGATCGGCAGCCGCTCGGTTTCGGGACGCACCCGAAGGCGACGGCAAAGCTCGATGCCCGAAACCGCCGGCACCATCCAGTCGAGCACCAGAAGATCGGGCACGTTTTCCTGAAGCCGGATTTCGGCCTCGTCGCCGCGCGTCACCACCTCGACCTGATAGCCTTCGGATTCCAGATTGTAGCGAAGGAGGACGCCCAGCGGCTCTTCGTCCTCCACCACCATGATGCGCGGCGCGATCATCGGCCGGTTACCCCTGTCATGTCGCCGACGCCGACATCGTCGTTTCGTCGAGCTTCGGTCGATCCGCCGGCAATTGCTGCCCGGTCACGACATAGTAGGCGTTTTCGGCGATGTTGGTGACATGATCGCCGATACGCTCGAGATTCTTGGCGCAGAACAGAAGATGCGTGCAGGCGGTGATGTTGCGCGGGTCCTCCATCATGTAGGTCAGGAGTTCGCGAAAAACCGCCGTGTATTTCACGTCGATCTTCTCGTCGGCGGCGCGCAGCTCTTTCAACGCGCCGGCGTTGCGCGACACATAGTGCTCGACCACGCCGCGGAGCTGCTCGAGAACGAGATCCGCCATCGCGTCGATACCGTGCGAGAGATTACGCGGCGTGGCGCTCTGCCCGACGGCGCTGACCCGCTTGGCTATGTTCTTGGCCAGGTCGCCGATGCGCTCGAGATCGCCGGCCATCCGGATTGCGCCAACCACGGCGCGCAGATCTTGCGCCATCGGCTGCCGCTTGGCGATCAGCGTGATCGCGCTGTCGTCGAGTTCGCGCTGCCGCGCATCCATGATGGCGTCATCCGAGACGACGCGCTGCGCCATCGCATTATCTGACGCAAGCAACGCGCGGATCGACGCTGCGACCATCGCGGCGGCGAGCTCGTCCATGTCGCGGATCAGCCTGTCGATGTGCTCCAATTCCTCGTCGAAAGATGCGACGGTATGTTCACCCATGATACTGTCCTCGTGCTCGAAAATTAGCCGGACCGCTTAGCCGAACCGGCCGGTGATGTAGTCCTGGGTGCGCTTGTCGTCGGGGTTGGTGAACATCTTGTCGGTCGCGCCCTCCTCGACCAGATAGCCGAGATGGAACATCGCCGTGCGTTGCGACACACGCGCTGCCTGCTGCATCGAATGGGTGACGATGACGATCGTGTAGTTCTGGCGCAGTTCGTCAATCAGTTCCTCGACACGGGCGGTGGCGATCGGATCGAGCGCCGAACAAGGCTCGTCCATCAGGATCACTTCCGGCGACACAGCGATGGCGCGCGCAATGCACAGACGCTGCTGCTGGCCACCGGAAAGGCCAGTGCCCGACTCGAGCAGGCGATCCTTGACCTCGTTGAACAGGCCGGCCTTCTTCAGGCTCGATTCGACGATGCCGTCCAACTCCGCCTTGCTCCTGGCCAGACCGTGAATGCGCGGACCGTAGGCGACGTTTTCGTAGATCGACTTCGGAAACGGGTTCGGCTTCTGGAACACCATGCCGACGCGAGCTCGCAGCTCGACGACATCGATTTTCGGGTCGTAGACATCCTCGTTGTCGAGCGTGATCTTGCCGCTTACCCGCGCGATGTCGATCGTGTCGTTCATTCGATTCAAGCAACGCAGAAAGGTCGACTTGCCGCAGCCCGATGGGCCGATCAACGCCGTCACCTGGTTCTCGCGGACATCGAGATCCACGTCGAACAGAGCTCGCTTCTCGCCGTAATGAACGGAGACCTTTTCGCCCTTCATCTTGATCGAAGGCTCGTTGGTTCCGCTACTCAGTTTCTGCTCGACGCTGGCTTCCGTCATGATGTTCATATCCTCTACTCCTTACCAGCGCCGCTCGAAGCGCCTGCGCAGTATCACCGCGATGGCATTCATGATGACCAAAAACACCAGCAAAATCAAAATCGCCGCCGAAGTCTTCTGCTGGAACCCCGCTTCAGGAAAATCGGCCCACATGAATATCTGCACCGGCAGGATCGTCGCGGGATCGGTGAAGCCACCGGGAATGTCGACGATGAAGGCGACCATGCCGATCATCAGCAACGGCGCGGTTTCACCCAGCGCATGCGCCATTCCGAGGATGGTGCCGGTCATGATACCCGGCATCGCCAGCGGCAGGACGTGATGGAATACGGTCTGGACCTTGGACGCTCCGATGCCAAGCGCCGCCTCGCGGATCGACGGTGGCACGGCGCGCAGCGAAGCGCGTGAGGCGATAATGATGATCGGCAGGGTCATCAGCGCCAGCACCATGCCGCCGACCACCGGGGCCGAGCGCGGCAGGCCGAAGAAATTCAGGAATACGGCAAGTCCAAGCAGGCCGAAGACGATCGAAGGCACCGCCGCCAGATTGTTGATATTCACTTCGATGATCGTCGTCAGCCGGTTCTTGGGCGCAAATTCCTCAAGATAGATCGCCGCCGAAACGCCGATCGGGAAGGCGATGGCGAGCGTTACGATCATGGTCAGGAACGATCCGACGACCGCGCCCCAGATACCGGCCAGTTCCGGCTCGCGGCTTGCGCCGGTGAAGAAGAAGATCGAGTTGAACCGGCTTTCGATCAGGCCGGCGCTCTTCAGCGTATCGAGCCAGACGATCACCTTGTCCGAAATCTTTCGCGATGCTTCCGGCGTGTCGATGACCCGCAGGAATGCCTGGCCGCTCGCGGCTGGCGCCGTGCTGTCCAGCGCCTCGATCACCGTGCCCTTTGCGACCGCCGTTCCGTTGGCCCCAGGCGACAGCGCGGTCAGCTTGACCGTGCCGCCATTGAACGCGACCAGCAGCGACGACGCGCCGCTCGTCAGCGTGAGCATGCCGTTTTCGCCCTCGGTCGCACCATGGCCGCGCGCCAACGCCAGCATGGCATCGTCGCCGAAGGTCAGATCGATGTCGCCGCTGCTTTGCGAAGGCGTGACGCTTGTCGAAATCGCCTCGTCCGAACCGACGTCGGCAAGCAAACCCTTGAGATAAAGGTCGGCAAAATCGTCAAGTGGAACCGCGTAGTCCACCGTTCCTCCGAGCATCCCCGGATCAGCAGCGATATCTTTGCGCAGGAACACGCCTGTGCCGGTGGAAATCAGTCCGCGCAGCAGGCGCTTGTCCTGACGGCTCGTCACATCCGGAAATTTTGCCGTAAGCGCTTCCTGGGCGATGGCGTCGTAGTTGACGGCGTCGAGTTTCGCCGGGTCGACCTTGGCCGCCGAAAGATCGATCGGCAGCGTCAGATAGTTCTGCCGCAGCGCCGGGATCGCCTGCGTGACGATCGTCGACAGGAGCAGCACAAGGAATAAGCCGGCCAACGCGACGGCTGCGGCGCCAAGCCATTTGAACCATGTTTCCGCACGGTAACGACCCTTTAGCCGCGCCTTCGCGGCGTCGTCGGTATGAATACTGACCGGCCGTCCGACGGCACCGAATGACGAGATCGCATCAGTCATATTGCTCTCGGTATTTCTGGACGACGCGCAAAGCGACGATGTTGAGGGTAAGCGTGATGCAGAACAGCACCAGGCCGAGCGCGAAGGCTGCAAGCGTCTTGGCGCTGTCGAATTCCTGATCGCCCACAAGCAGCGTCACGATCTGCACCGTCACGGTGGTGACCGCTTCGAGCGGGTTGGCGGTGAGATTTGCCGCCAGCCCCGCGGCCATGACCACGATCATTGTTTCACCGATTGCGCGGCTGACTGCGAGCAGCATCGCCGAAACGATGCCCGGAAGGGCCGCGGGAAGGATCACCTTGCGGATGGTTTCAGACTTGGTCGCGCCGAGGCCGGCAGAACCGTCTCTCAGGGATTGCGGAACGGCGTTGATCACATCATCGGAAAGCGAGGAAACAAAGGGAATGATCATGATACCCATGACCACGCCTGCGGCGAGCGCGGATTCTGACGCAACGTTGAGACCCAGGCTTTCGCCCAGACCACGGAAGTAGGGCGCAACCGTCAGCGCAGCGAAGAAACCGTAGACGACGGTCGGAATGCCAGCAAGGATTTCCAATACCGGCTTTGCGACCGCGCGGACGCTTTTGGAGGCGTAATCCGAAAGATAGATCGCAGCCATCAGCCCGATAGGCGCAGCTACCAGCATGGCAATGAAGGTGATGAGCAACGTGCCGGCAAACAGCGGCACCATGCCAAAAATGTCCTGGTTGACCGCCCCGGCTTCCGCTCCGGCGCCGGTGAAGGCGCTCTGTGGCGACCAATGCGTGCCGAACAGGAACTTATAGAGCGGCACCTGTTGGAAGAACCGCAAGGATTCAAAGATGAGCGACAAGACGATGCCGATCGTCGTCAGGATCGCGACCGCCGAACAGGTGATCAAGAATGCGCGAAGAACGCGCTCGACCACGTGGCGCGCCCGGTAGGCCTGTGCGATGCGCGAATAGGCCCAGTAAAATCCGGACGCGGACAGTATGAGCGCGATCCCCCAGATGATCCAGGCGCTGGTCGCATGGATCGATTTGTAGACGGCCGCGGCCGCCTCTTTCGTGGGATCGGCGAAGCCGACAAGCCCGCCAAAGGCCATCGCGCGAGCGTCGCGGATGAAAGCTTCGACCTGCGGAATGCCCATTCCCGACAACTCGGCGGAGAAGCGGTCGGCAATGATCGACGATTCAATTCCCGGCGTCACCATCGACCACAGCACGATCGCAAGCAGCGCGGGACCGGCGGCAAAAAGCGCCAGGAACATGCCATGCTGGCCAGGCAGCGAATGCAGCCGGGCGACGTCGCCATTGACACTGGCAATGGCGCGTGTGCGGCCTATCCAATAGGCCGCAGCAGCCAGAACTAACAGAAGAACAACGAGATAACCGACCATGATTCAGGACGTCCCCTCGACCGCCGGCCATTCACCGGCTCAAAGCACGGGACGTTGGTCCCGCGCTTTGTGCTTTAGAGCATGAGGGTCAGAGCGGATATTTGCCCGGACCCCGAAAAAATCAGGAGCCCATGCCCTTCAGGGCCTTGGCGTTTTCGGCCCACGTGGCGCGCTCGGCGTCCGGCAGCGGGATCAGGCCCTTGTCGGCCAGATAACCCTCAGGACCCCATGCACCCTCCGAGGTGTACTCTGCGATGAACTCTTGCATGCCGGGGATGACGCCGACATGCTCTTTCTTGGCATAGATAAAGAGCGAGCGGGAAACGCCGTACTTGCCGGATGCGATGTTTTCGAAGGTCGGCTCGACGCCGTCGACCTTGTGGCCCTGCAGCTTGTCGGCATTCTGGTCAAGGAACGAGAAACCAAAGATGCCGAAGGCATTGGGGTTGGCTTCCAGCTTCTGGACAATCAGATTGTCGTTTTCGCCGGCCTCGACAAAAGCGCCGTCTTCGCGGATTTCGCCGCAGCCCTTTTCATTAGCCGCCTTCACCTCTTCCTGGCAGGCCGCATCCATGACGAGTTCAACGAACGCGTCGCGCGTGCCAGACGTGGGCGGCGGGCCAAGCACTTCGATCTTTGTCGCGGGAAGCGACGCATCGACATCCGACCAGTTCTTGTAGGGGTTGGCGACGACCTTTCCGTCAACTGCGACATTCTTGGCGAGCGCCTTGAAAACCTGTTCCTTGGTCAGATCGACGACAGTCCCTGCCTTCGAGTTGGCGAGCACGATGCCGTCGAAGCCGACCTTGATCTCGACCGGCGTCACGCCGTTTGCCTTGCAGGTTTTAAGCTCGCTGTCCTTGATGGCGCGCGAGGCATTGGTGAAGTCGGCGGTATTTTCGCCGACGCCCTGGCAAAACAGCTTCATGCCGCCGCCGGTGCCAGTCGATTCGACGACCGGGGTCTTGATCTGCCCGCTCTGGCCGAGCTTTTCGGCGACAGCCGTCGTGAAGGGGAACACTGTGGACGAACCGACGATTTGAATCTGGTCGCGCGCGGCGGCATAACCAGCCGACGCGGCGAGCGCAAGCGCCGCGGCCGACGCCGTAAGGAGGAATTTCTTCATGTGGCCTGCTCCTGTTCGGAATATGGTCTCTCGGCGCCATTCCTTCGGCGCCCGCTGAGGCCAATAGCCCCCGATTATAACAGTCGCATGACAGTTTGATGTCAGCCCGGTAACGCCGCACAGCCATGTCGAAAGGGAAGCGCCGCGGGTCTCGCCGGCACAGCCGTGGTTTGCCGCTGGAATCAGCAGCTTGCACGGTTTCCAGCCGGCATTTCCCTTCGACTGGCGGTGCAATTTGCGCCGAAAAAGAAAATCCGGGCGGGAGCGCGTTGCATGCGGCCAAAGGAGGTCATGGCCGCGCCATCGCCGAAACAGGTCCGTTGGGGTAAATCTGACCCTGTTTCTTGCCGGCGGTCGCTGCTCCCGCCCGTAACTGGAGGAGCGGAACTCGAATGTGCTTATTGTCCCAACCTGGCGCACGCTTTGGTATGGTGCGATCGCGCCATAGTTTCGTCCGCAACGCGTCGCCGAATCTCAAGTGAACTTCTGCAGCCTGACCGGATGCCTATCCCGCGTTGCGCTGGATTTCGCCGTCCGCGCCGAGCCAGCGTTCGACCTTTTCGAGCAAGGCCCTGGGGCTGACGGGCTTGGGCAGATAATCGTCCATGCCCGCCTCCAGGCATCGTTCGCGATCACCCTTCAGCGCATGCGCGGTGACGCCGACGATCGGGACATGCGCGCCGGTCTCTTGTTCCAGCCGCCGAATAGCGGCGGTCGCGTCGTGGCCGTTCATCTCAGGCATCGAAACATCCATCAGGATCATGCGCGGATTGAGCCTGCCGAAGGCATCGAGCGCCTTGCGGCCATTGCCGACGATCTCGAAGCCGTAGCCGGTCTCGCCGAGAATCTGAGTGAAAACCATTTGGTTCACCTCGTTGTCCTCGGCAACGAGGATGTCCAGCCGATGCCCGGTGCCTGCCGGCGCGCTGGTGCGGGGACGAACCGGTGGCGGCTGCAGCAGCGCCCGCCCGGACGCGGCTCCGTATACGGGCAGCGGCGGTTGCACCGGCGATGACTGCGCCATGTCGTTCTCGGAACCGCCGGCCGGCGGCGCGCCGGAATGTGCCCCACAAGCATCAACGTTCCGCTAACCTTAACGGACCGTGACCAGTGCATCGGATTTGGAATTCGGTTGTTGCGCCGCTCCAAACTGGGGCGAATTCGCATTCGCCAAACTGCAGCGCCGCGCCTCGTTTCGGGCGCGCTACGGACGCTGCGGCACTTTGATTTTGCCCGCGATATTCCGACGGTTGCCGCTAGAACCGAAGCCGCGTTACAATCCCGTAAGGGTGTTGTCGATGTTGGGACGGATTCTGCCTTTTTTGCTATGCCCGATGCTGCTGTTCGGGAGCGGCTGCTCGCGCAGTTATGACGGCACCGTCGTCATTCCAAGGCCGCTCGATGTCCGGCGGTTCTGGGACAGGCCGCCGCAGCAGGCGCAAGCCGAACAGCCGCAGTTGCAGACCGATGTGTTTCCTGTGGCGCCCCAAACGCCGAAAAAAGCCGAGGTCCGCAGAACCAACACCCCCGTGGCGCCGAGAAGGCAAATCACCAGGATTTCCAAAGATCCGCCGACGCCGTCATCCGAGCCGGCAAAACCGCTCACTTGCAGGAATGTCAGCCAACCCGGAAAACGGGTCCGCATGGTCTGCGAATAGCCGACCGGCATTCAACGGTGATCTAAATTAAGCTCCACGGGGTCAGTTTTCGGGGAAGAAAGCCGGCCCGACCACCCTTACCGGCCGCGTTTCGGTTAATTTTTCGATCGACTGATGCTGAGCGGCGCCCTTGGCTTCGGCATTGGGAGCCCCGAGATCCGGAGCTTTGGCATCGGGTTCGAGAATTTCTGCAACGGCGCCAAGATCCGGCTTTGTCGTCGGCAATGGAATGATGGCGTTGGCCATGTTGGCGGGTGTTACCGTCCGCGCCCTGAGTTCGGCGACCCGCCGGGAATACCGCTTGACGCTACAAGCCTTGAAATTCGCGTCGTCGCGGTACCGGAAAGCGGCCGCAAGCTCCGTATAGGGTTTTCGCGTCTCGAGAGCGACCATCGCCTCGGTCTCGAGGCTGGCATCCTCCAGCGTATAGAGGTCGACACCGGGATCGTCGCAAATGTAGCGGCACTGATCGACGGTCTCCTTCAGATCGTCTCTTTTGGCGAACTGCGATTTTGGCGCGGGGAAGAAATATCCGTCCGACAGGCGCACGCAAAACAGCATCGGGCTGCCAGCATATTTCAGGCCAGCGGACTGGGTTTTGGCTGCCGAACGCTGGTCCTGCTGCTGCTCTTTCTGCCGATTCTGTTGCTTGGCGGTGGGCGCGCAGCCCAGGGCGGCGAACCTGGCCCGCAGGCCGGCTGTATTCCTGCCCGCATTCGATGCGGCCGCGATCTGGCGTTGCACCTCTGCCTTGCTCCTGACGAGATCGGCACAAGGGTTGAAGAAGAACCCGACCAGCGAACTTTTGGCCGAACATTGGCGCTGTTTCTCCAACCGTTGGATCGCAACAAGCTGCCGGCGAAACTGCGCAAGCTGCGGGCTCGACCCGCCGCCGCGTTCGGCCGAACGCATTTGGCTTTTGATCGCGCTGCAACTATCCGCGTATGAAGAGGAAGTGCCGAGCATAAATGCCGTCACCAATACCGGCACAAGAAACATGTCAGACCAGAAGCGTGTCATTGGAGCGACCATTGCCATTGTTTCTGCCGATAACCTGGAACCGCATTCTTTGTTGATGGTGAATAAGGGTTCTCTAAATGAGCACCACCTAATTCCAGCGAGATTGCAGTTTCAAGAGACTTTAATACTAGTGTATTACATGTATTCGCGTAAATTCAATATTGCACTTTTGTTTCAAGATTGAGACGAAACCAAAAACAACGCCGGCTACCCGCGCCACTGCCGAAAATTTGACCTGACTGGCAGGTTTCGGACTCCTCGATCGACCGGTGAATTTCCGATCAATCCGGCGTTACCGGCAGTTTCGCACTGAAACCTTTGTCCTGTCTTCGGCGTTAAATGGCCATTGCAGCGCCGCGCGTCCCTTTGGGCGAAAGGCCGCTGTAACGTTTTGATTTGGCGCATGGTCCTTTCCGGTCTTGGGCCATGCGCTGGACGGTCAAAGGAGACGCGCATGTCGATTCACTTCACTGTCTCGGGCCTGACCAGAAATCTGTTTCATTCGCTTGGACTGGACCATGAGCGCGCGCCGAGACCTCTCAGTCCTGAGCAAAGTCTTTTGCTGGAATGCTATCTGGCCGGCCAGATTCCGGAATCGGCCTGGAGCGACTACGTCTTCGAAACGCCGGAATTGGCGCGCCATGTCAATGCGAGGCGTGGGCAGCACTAGAGCAATTCCAGGAAAAGTGCGTAGCGGTTTTCCGTCCGGAATTACGTAAGAACAAATACTTAGAGCGGTTCGGCGATTCTATCAAAAGCTGAACCGCTCTAACATCTCGAACCGGCGTTAGGCCCGATCGCTTGGGATCGGCGCCACCGGGCTATGCGTGGCTGAATGGCCGCCCGGAAACGAGCGAGCTTTTGCTTGGGATGGCGTTACTGTTTGGGCGAGCTGAATTGCAGGGTGAAGACGTTGCCTGCAATCCCTTGGGCGAGCGCCGGCGAAAAGCTCAGCGGCAAGCAGTCTTCCACGGCGGCGATCGCGGCATCGACAAAGGATTGTCGTGCCTTCGCGTCGCCGGTCACGTTGATGGCAGCCGGCCTTGGCGGGCCGATTAGCGTGCCATTGCGCTTGAAGCTGAAGCTCAACGTGACGGTTGAATTCCCGGCATCTGCCGGCGGGGTCCAGCACGCCTGGATCGCAGCCCCGACATCATCCATGGTGTTGAGCGATGCGGCATTCGATTGACAGGTGGCGCCTGCCAATACCGCGCCCGCAATCACCCACAGCCCTGCAGCGCGTTTCATTGCAAGTCCTCGTCCTTCCGCCTTGCCCGCACAGCGATATGGTACGGACAATGGTGACGATGACAATATGTTTTGCGAAGGCTTGATGCCCGGCAATTCGCGAAGTCAGGCCGCAGTTTCCCGGGCGAAATGGCCCTTGAGAGCAAAAAGGCCGGCACATGGCCGACCTTTCCTTTTCACCTCGCCCGCGCCAGTACATCCGTGGTCACGGATTGGGGGTGAATTGCCGATCAGTAGATAGGGCTTTGGTTAACAAATCCTTAGCTGGCGGGCTGCTCACCGACGCGTCCTGGCCAACCTTGATCGGCGTTTTCGTGATGAATGCGGAAAGTCGTTTTTAAAACCAGCACAGACTATTAATCGTTGTGCACCAACATGTTGGCGCGTGAGACATATCGAAGTAACTATCGTATTCTGGAAGTCGTTTTATGGCCGTGCTTGGCGCCCTCCCTCCCGACGTTCTCTGTCGACCAATTCGCGAAGCTGATTGGGAAGGGGTGGTTGACTGCCTGTGCCGGGGCTTTCCGAAGCGTGACCGGAATTACTGGATACAGGCGCTGACCCGTTTGTCGCAGCGGCCTGCCGTCGCCGAGTTCCCACAATACGGCTTGGCTTTGGAGAAGGCTGGTCGGATCGTTGGCGTTGTGCTGACCCTATATACCCGTTATCGCGGGCAGGAAGGGGACGAAGTCCGCTGCAACCTTTCAAGCTGGTCCGTCGACGCGGAATCCCGTCCCTATGGCGCCAAATTGGTTACGACGATTCTCAAGCAAAGGGACGTGACGTACACGAATATTTCGCCGGCGCCCGCGACATTAAAGGCTAACTGGGCGCTCGGCTTTCGCCCCTTTTCCACCGGACAATTCGCCTTCTTGCCGGCTTTGAATTCAGTGCCGCAGTCATATCGCGTGCTCGAGGCTCGTCCCGATCTTGCGGAAATGGCGATGCTGCCCGACAGTGAGAGATACATACTCTCGGAACACTCCGCGCTGGGCTGCATGTCATTGATTTGCATTTGCGACGGCGTGGCGTTTCCTTTCGTATTGATGCCGCGCCGAATATTGCGCGGTCTTGTCCCGTGCTATCAGGTCATCTATTGCCGCTCCCTCGCGGATTTGAGCCGGTGCGCCGGCGCTGTGGGGCGCTTTCTCTTGCGAAGCGGCATCCTGCTTTGCGTCGTCGACGCCAAGGAGCCGATTGCAGGTCTGCACGGGCGGTACCGCCACAACAGGGGGCTGAAATATTTCAAGGGCCCCAAACCACCCTCGCTTGGAGATCTGACGTTCACCGAGCTTGTGATATTCGGTCCCTGAACGACAAGCGCAACAACCTGTTGGGCTCTGGCGATGCCGAAAGTGAACCCCCGCCTTGGGCGAGGGTTCCATTTTTGAAGCTACGATCTGCTACTGAACAGGGGCGGTCTGAGCTGGCGGGGTTGCGGGTGCCGGCGTCATCGTGTCGGCTGGAGGTGGCGGCAATTGGCCAGCGGTCGTCGCCTGCGTTCCTCCTGATTGAGTTTGGTCACACGCCGCCAGGGCAGCAAGCGCCAAACCGAACGCGGCGAATAAAGGTAGTTTGCGGGTCATGTACAGTCCCTTCCATGGACGCCACCCGCGCGGCCCCATCATCGGGACCTATGCCCCCAGGTCAACCGTCGCTTCTTCGTCGACGCTTCAAACATTCTTACGTCCAGTAAAAGGCAGGGCTTTCGCCCTCTGTTTTAGGTCGGCTTAGGAAGCAACCGTTAGAGCGAAAGCCTCACGCCTCGGCCTGTGACTTCACATAGGCGATATAGCCGCGCACGTCGCTGGCCGGCTCCGCGTAGGCCTTGCCGAGCTTCTTCTCGATCGCCGCCATATATTCCTTTGCCCATTGGGGCAGCGCGTAGTCGATGACGGCGAGGAATTCCAGCGTCGCCGCCAGGCGGATGTCGGCGATCGATGGGTTCTTGCCGCCGATGAACGGCTTGCCGTTCCTGAAGAAGGAGTGAAAGACCTCCAGCGGCTCGGCAATTGCGGCCGCCGCGGCCTTCTGGGCTTCCGATTTCCTGTCAGGGTGGGCGTCGCTGTGGCCGACCTCGCCGGCATATTGCGGAAAATTCAGCGCAGGATAGGTGGCGCGCGCCACATAGGGGTAAAGCGTGCCGATCAGATAGAACATGGCGCTGTCGATCATTGCCCGCTTGGCCGGCGCCTTGGGATACAATTTCTCCAGCCCATGCTTGTTGGCGAGATACTGCATGATGGCGCAGCTCTCCCACAACACGCCTCTCGGCAAGCCCTTGTCCTCGATCATCGGCGTCAGATGGGCTGGGTTTCGCGCCATGTATTCAGGCGAGCGCGTGTGGCCCCATACGTCGGTCTCGGAATGATCTAGCCCCGCCGCCCGTGCAAACACCCGAACGCTCATGTTATTGACGCTCGGCTTCAGCATGCTGAGCGTCAGCGCGGACTTTTTCGCTGATTTCGCTATGGCCTTCCGCGCGGACTTCGCGGATGCCTTGGCTGCAGGTTTTGCGGGGGCTTTCGTTGCCGACTTGGCGGAAGCTTTCAACGTTTTGGCTGCAGGCTTTGTCGCTGCCTTGGCAACTGGTTTTGTGGCGGCCTTGGCAGCCGGCTTCGTCGCACTCTTCGTTGTCGTCTTTGCCATTGTGTTCCTCCCTCGGGGTGCTGTCGTCAGTATGGATTTTTCGGCGCCCGATCGTCCGACAAGGTGGCGCGTGAGCGCTCGACAAGCGCCTGGATCGCGTCGGCAAGATGCACCTCGGCTATTGCGTAGTCGCCGCGCCCAACGCGGATTTTGTGCGCCTGCATCAGAACGTCGGCGTGGGTGAAGCCCGCCGGCGGCTCGAAACGGTAGGAGGCGAGCTCGATCAGCAGGCCGAGCGGATCCTCGAAATAGATCGAATCCATAAAACCGCGATCCTTGACGCCGCTATGCTTGATGGCGCGCTCGTCGAGCCGGGCGACCGCCTGCAGAAAGGTAACGCGCGACACCGCAAACGCGATGTGATGGACGCAGCCCGGATCGGTCGGCGTGCGCCGTTTCTCCGGCGTGCGGCTCTCATCGGTGAAGATGGTGATCAGCCGGCCGTCGCCCGGATCGAAATAGAGGTGGCTTTCGCTGGCCTTGTCGAGGTTGGGCTGCTCGAAGATGAAAGGCATGCCAAGCACGCCTTCCCAGAAGTCGATGGAGGTCTGGCGCCCGGCGCCGACCAGCGTGATGTGATGGACGCCCTGCGATTGCAGTTTCTGCATTGGCCCTCTCTCCCTACGATCTCCTCGTCCCCAGGACGAGCGTCGATCTATTCGCTGCGCGACAGATTCGTCCCGGCGGCGTTCTGCGCACCGTCCTGGACCCTTGGCCCTTCGGTTACATGAAGCGATGCTAATTCAATTGAGGGCGCCGCACCAGAAGCGACGGCTCCGGCTTTGACCGACGGCGATACCCGTGTACGCAAATTTGAAATCCTTGGTACGCCCAAGGGGAATCGAACCCCTGTTCCCGCCGTGAGAGGGCGGTGTCCTGACCGCTAGACGATGGGCGCGTTCAAGAACCGGCGATATAGGCTGACGGCTGGGAAAAAGCAACTGGCCTTCGGACAGTCTCTAGTGCCGGGAAAATATCCGTTGCAGGCTTACCGTTTTGGCTGGATCAAGTCCCAGAGATTTCCGTGGAGATCGGCGAAAACCGCTACAGTGCCATAGGCCTCGTGTCGGGGCGCCTCACGGAATTCGACGCCCTTTTCGAGCATCAGCGCGTGGTCGCGGGCAAAGTCGTCGGTTTCGAGGAACAGAAAGACCCGGCCGCCGGTCTGGTTGCCGATGCAGCTTGCTTGCAAGTCGCCCGACGCTTCTGCCAGAAGCAGCCGCGCGCCGTGTCGGTCTGCCGGCGCCACCGTGACCCAGCGCTTGCCGCCGCCAAGATCAACGTCTTCGGTGAGTACAAAGCCCAGCTTGCCGACATACCAGGCGATCGCCTCGTCATAGTTTCTGACCACGAGTGCGACCGTGGCGACGCGGCGATTTTCGGCGAAACCAGTCATTTGTTGCGGATCGAAAAGCGACCGATGATGCGGCGCTCAGTAATGGCGTAGACAAAAATGGCGCGGCTGCCGTCGGCAAGCTCCGCATCGATGGAGATGCGATTGCCGGAGAGCGACTGGCTGATGACCTTGGCGCCGACCGGCAGCACGATGTCGCCGGTCAGCGGCTCGCCTGATGGCACCTGGATGTCGCCGGCCAGTGGCGGGCTAGCCGGCGGCGCGGTGCGCGTTTTGTAGACAAGGGCTGCGATCACCACCATAAGGGCAAGGAACAGCAGGCCGAGATTAATGGCGACGAAGCGGACGAGCTTCTTGCGCACCTTTTCGACTTCGGGGTCGAGCGGCTTTTCCTCGTCTTCATCGGCAGCGGCCATGGCAAACATTCCGGAACTTTTTTTTCGATGAGCGCTCATAACGAAGAGGCCCCCATATTGATAGAGGATGGATTGATGGAGGGCGGATCGCCAAACGGGGGATCGCCAGACGGGGGATCGATCATGCTGGAAGCGGGTCCCGATGCGGCCGGCCAGCGCCTCGACCAATGGCTGGCGGGCAAGCTCGGTCCGGACATGTCGCGCAGCCGGGTGCAGATGCTGATCAGGCAGGGCGCCGTCAAGGTCGGCGGCCAGCCGGTCACCGAGACCAAGCGCAAGATGGCGGCCGGTGACCGCGTGTCGGTCGACATGCCGGAGCCGGAGCCGGCGGAGCCGCAAGGCGAGAACATCCCGCTCGACGTCCTCTATGAAGACAATGAATTGATCGTCATCAACAAGCCGTCGGGGCTGGTCGTCCATCCCGGCGCCGGCAACTGGACCGGCACGCTGGTCAACGCGCTGATCCACCATTGCGGCGACAGTCTTTCCGGCATCGGCGGTGTGCGGCGGCCGGGCATCGTCCACCGCCTGGACAAGGAGACCAGCGGCGTCATGGTCGTCGCCAAGACCGACCGCGCCCACAAGTCATTGTCGGAGGCCTTTGCCGACCATGGCCTGACCGGCGATCTCAAACGCGCCTATTTGGCTTTGGTCTGGGGCATACCGATGAGACCGACAGGCACGGTCGACGAGCCGCTTGGCCGCGCCGCCGACCGCGTGCGCCGTGCCGTGGTGCCCGAGGGCCGCGACGATGCCCGCCACGCCGTCACCCATTTCACCGTGATCGAGCGCTTTGGCGAGCAGCAAAAGGAATTTGCCACGGCAAGCCTGGTCGAATGCCGGCTCGAGACCGGCCGCACCCATCAGATCCGCGTCCACATGGCTCATATCGGCCATCCGGTCGTCGGCGATCCCGATTATGGCCAGGCGTTTCGCACCAAGGCGAACCGGCTGCCCGAGCCGCTGAAAGGCCGGGTGAAGGCATTTCCGCGACAGGCATTGCATGCCCGCCTCCTTGAATTTCGGCATCCGACTACCCATCTAACGATGAGGTTCGAGGCGCCGGTACCGAGGGATATGGAGGAACTCGTCGACGGTTTTCGCAAACTCTGAACCGCCTTCCATCCACTCAAAACCTGATTGGCAAAACCTGACAGTCGTTGTTCACTTTGGCGTGACACACTGTTTCGTGTTGAACCAATGCTGTCCTTTCTGGTTTTGTTCCTATATACATCCGCTGTCGCGACGAGCCTTTTGGCGTTCGCGACATATGCCCGCCGCGTTTCGGGGGCACCACTCCAAGAGAGAGGGGGCGCTATCATGGCCCAGTCATTACCCAGTATCGTTTCCGGCGAAGGCGGCCTCAGCCGCTACCTGGAAGAAATCCGTCGCTTTCCGATGCTTCAGCCGCAGGAAGAGTACATGCTCGCCAAGCGTTACGCTGAGCATGAGGACACCACGGCTGCGCACAAGCTCGTCACCAGCCACCTTCGGCTCGTCGCCAAGATCGCCATGGGCTATCGCGGCTACGGCCTGCCGATCGGCGAGGTGATCTCGGAAGGCAATGTCGGCCTGATGCAGGCTGTCAAGAAATTCGAACCGGAGCGTGGCTTCCGGCTTGCCACCTACGCCATGTGGTGGATCAAGGCCTCGATCCAGGAATACATCCTGCGCTCGTGGAGCTTGGTCAAGATGGGCACGACCGCCAACCAGAAGCGCCTGTTCTTCAACCTGCGCAAGGTGAAGGGCAAGATCCAGGCGCTCGACGACGGCGATTTGAAGCCCGATCAGATCACCGAGATCGCCACCCGCCTCAACGTGTCCGAAGCGGAGGTGGTGTCGATGAACCGCCGCCTTTCGGGCGATGCCTCGCTCAACGCACCGATCCGGGCGAGCGAAGGTGAATCGGGTGAATGGCAGGACTGGCTGGTCGACGACCACGAAAGCCAGGAAGAGGCGCTGATCGAGCAGGACGAGCTGGAAAACCGGCGCGGCATGCTGTCCGGCGCTCTTGCCGTGCTCAACGAGCGCGAGCGGCGCATCTTCGAGGCGCGCCGCCTGGCCGAGGAGCCGCTGACGCTGGAAGAGCTGTCGGCCGAGTTCGACATCAGCCGCGAGCGCGTGCGCCAGATCGAGGTGCGCGCCTTCGAGAAGGTGCAGGACGCGGTCAAGGCCGCGGCCAAGCGCCAGATGCAGGCCCTGCGCACCATCGAGGCGCAGCCGGCGGCGTAAGGCTTCCGACGAAACAAATAACGGCGGCGTCAGGCAACTGGCGCCGCCGTTTTTTATGGGTCCTCCGACTGCCGGGAGAGCTGTACCTTGGTGCCATATTCTAGCTAGGGTTGGTTATTGCCCGCCCATGCGACGCGCTACCGCTCCACCAAAGATGCCGGCGGTTTCGGCCTCGCCATCGCGTTCGCAAACGATCTTATTCATAGCGGCATTATAGCAATTTTCCCCAAGCCCCGGAAACCGCAACGCTGCAAATTGTGGCGGCAATGTTCCGGCGCCTTACGAGCTTCCGTCGCGAAATTCCACGAAGCGGCACTTGCGGCAGGCGGGCGCGACAATGGGGCGCCGACCTCGTCTATTTGGAGATGACGATGACGATTTCTCAGTTTCTCACCGCTCTCGAATCCGAAGGTCCCCCAGCCGACCGAGCGAAAGAGATGGACCTGTATGGATGGCTAATTGGAAGCTGGGAAATGGACACGGTCCACTACCTCGACGACGGCACAATCCAGAAATGGAATGGAGAATGCCATTTTGGCTGGGTGCTCGAAGGCCGCGCGATTCAGGACGTTTGGATCAGGCCCAAGCGCCCTGCGCCGTCCACGATGTTTGGCACGACTTTGCGCATCTTCGATCCTGGGATCGATGGCTGGCACATCATATGGAACGACCCGCTCAACCGAGATCACTCGCGCCAGATCGGGCGGGCCGAGGGTAAGGACATTGTCCAGCTCGGCAATGACTCGCGCGGTCTGAAAACTCGATGGCGTTTCACTGAGATCACTACCAACAGCTTCCATTGGATCGGCGAGGAAAGATCTTCCGAGAGCGACCCTTGGCAAATCACGTATGAACATTTAGCCCGCAGAACAAAACCCTGAAGCTAGACTAGCTGGCGTCTGCGACCCATCTCATCACAAGCAATCGAGCGGAAATTTCAAATACCGGCGGCCGTTGGATTCCGGTTCCGGCAAGCGTCCACCATTCATGTTGACCTGCAGCGCGTGCAGGATCAGCCTGGGCATGGGCAGCGTCCTGTCGCGCGCCTCGCGCAACGCCACGAAATCGGCCTCGGTCCTGCAGGCGGCAATATGGGTGTTCTTGGATTTCTGTTCCGCGACAGTGCTCTCCCACAAGGGTTCGCGCCCCTCCGCCTGGTAGTCATGGCCGACGAACAGGCGTGTCTCGTCCGGTAGCGCGAGGATATCCTGGATCGAGCGCCAGAGCCGGGCGGCACTGCCGCCGGGAAAGTCCGCTCTCGCCGTGCCGCTGTCCGGCATGAACAGCGTATCGTGGATGAAAGCGGCGTCGCCGATCACATAGGTGATCGATGCCAGCGTGTGGCCCGGCGAAAAAAGCACCTTTGCCGGAATGCCGCCGACCGAAAAGGTCTTGCCATCCGCAAACAGCCTGTTCCACTGGGATCCGTCGGCAGGAAAATCCGGCCAGTTGTAGATCACCTTCCACAATTTCTGGACGTCGATGATCTTCTCGCCAATCGCCGTCGGCGCTCCGGTCTTCGCGCTGAGATAGTGCGCCGCCGAGAAATGGTCGGCATGCGGGTGGGTGTCGAGGATCCATTCGACGACCAGCCGTTGATCTCTAATGAAGTCGAGCAGGGCGTCGGCATTCTTCGTCGCCGTGGCGCCGGACTTCTCGTCGAAATCCAGGACCGGATCGATGATTGCGCATCGTCGCGTCTGCGGGTCGGCGACGACATACTGGATGGACCCGCTCGGCTTGTCGTAAAAGCCTGCCACCTGCAGCTTGGCCGATGTCGCGTCCAATCCCGGCTCCCTCAACTCCTACCCGGCAGGAATGGTTTTCCCTGCCGGGGCAAAAGAAGAGCATGGTCATTCGCCAGCGCCACGCCGTCAAGCACCGCATGCTCGTGCAGACGAGAAAACCGAAAAATCTCCTGTGCCGCCTCTGCCCTGCTCAGGCAGCGGGCTGCTTGGTCTTCCGGAGATACGGCAGTATCGTCTCATAGGCGCCGAAACGCTTGATCGCATCCTCGTTGGAAACGGCGGCGGTGATGATGACGTCCTCGCCCTGCTTCCAGTTCGCCGGCGTCGCCACCTGGTGCTTGGCGGTCAGCTGCATGGAATCGATGGCGCGCAGGATCTCATCGAAGTTGCGGCCGGTGGTCATCGGGTAGGTGAGCACCAGCTTGATCTTCTTGTCGGGGCCGATGACATAGACCGAGCGCACCGTGGCATTGTCGGCGGGCGTGCGCCCTTCCGAGGTTTCGCCGGCACCGGCCGGCAGCATCTCGTAAAGCTTGGCGACCTTGAGATCCCTGTCGCCGATCAGCGGGTAGTTCACCGAATGGCCGGTCGCCGTCTTGATGTCGTCCTGCCATTTGGCGTGGTTTTCGACCGGATCGACGGAAATGCCGATGATCTTGACGTTGCGCTTCTTGAACTCGCCTTCCAGCCCGGCCATCGTGCCGAGCTCGGTCGTGCAGACCGGCGTGAAATTCTTCGGATGGCTGAAGAGCACCGCCCAGCCGTCACCGATCCATTCGTGGAAGCTGATCGTCCCTTGCGTGGTTTCGGCCGTGAAATCCGGCGCGATATCGTTGATACGAAGGCTCATGACGTGTCCCTACCCTGTGATTGCAGATTTGCAGATCGCAGCCGGCACCCACCGGCGCTGCTCTGCCCTTCTACCACTCCGGTGTCATCCTTCAAACGCCTGTTGCCACCGGCATTGAGGCCGGCGGCGAAAAATTTTCATTGCTTCTCGGCAAATGCAGCAGGAATTTCCGCTGCGCTGGCTCAGGCCTTGTTCACCGCCAGCGTCGTCGCCAGATCTTCCATGCGCTGGGCGAGCGCGCCAAGCGCATTCGTCAGCACGGAATCGTTCTTATCGGCCTTGGTCAGCGCGTCGTCACGCGTCTTGCGCAGCGTCAGCACTTCGCTTTCCATGCCCTTGACGCGTTTTTGCAGTTCCGAAAGCTCGTCCATGACCATGATGCCGGCCATCACGGTCAGCCGCTGGTCGCCGATCTCGCCGAAAGAATCCTTCAGATGCGAGACATAGCGGTCGAAGCGCTCGGCGAGGTCGATCAGATGCTCTTCCTGGCCCTCGTCGCAAGCCATGCGATACTGCTTGCCGTCTATGGAAACCGTGACTTGTGCCATTGGGCCAGCCCCTATCTATCCAACACGGCGCGGATGGTTTCCATGGCGGTCACCAGCCGACGCGACACTTCCTTGTTGGCGTCTTCCAGTCGTTCGGCGCGCGCTTCGGAATTGTCGAGTTCCTGCGCCAGCCGCGAGCGGTCGGCGTTCATGCGCTGCACCTCCGCCTCGGCTTCCGTATAGTCGCGCTCGTGCTCGAGCTTGGCCGCGACGGCATTTTCCAGCCCCTCGATGGCCTTACCCAGCCTCGCGATGACTTCCTTGAGTGTCGTTTCCCCGGTCATGGCTTTCGTCCTGCGCCCTGCCCATCACCGAATCATCCACGTTCAGAACGCGTTATGTCTGAAACATTACGCGCCGTGTGAAGCCGACGTCAATAAAGGTCTCGCGACTGTCCCCTGCTAACGCTAATGTAGGGCCTCCAAGACCCTTCTGGCGCCATCACAAGACCGGCAAAAGCGCGCCGGTTTATTGACTAAAAAGCCGCGCCTGCTATGTGTCGCGCACCCCTTTCCAGGGCTCTCCCAAGGCCCCAAACCCCCACACTGGAGGAAGCATGACCTCGCGTGAACAACATGACCGGATGGCCAATGCAATCCGTTTTCTTTCCATGGACGCTGTCGAGAAGGCCCAATCCGGCCATCCTGGCCTGCCCATGGGCTGCGCCGACATTGCCACGGTGCTGTTCACGCGTTTCCTGAAATTCGACGCCAAGGCTCCACACTGGGCCGACCGCGACCGTTTCATCCTGTCGGCCGGTCATGGATCGATGCTGCTCTATTCACTGCTCTACCTGACCGGCTACGAGGACATCACCCTCGACCAGATCAAGCATTTCCGCCAGTTGGGATCGAGGACGGCAGGCCATCCCGAATACGGCCATGCCGCCGGCATCGAGACGACGACCGGCCCGCTCGGCCAGGGGCTTGCCAATTCGGTCGGCTTCGCACTCGGCGAGCGCATCATGAATGCCGCCTTCGGCAATGACCTTGTCGACCATTACACCTATGTGCTGGCCGGCGACGGCTGCCTGATGGAAGGCGTTTCGCAGGAGGCCATCGCGCTTGCCGGACATCTCAAGCTGAACAAGCTGATCGTCTTTTGGGACAACAACAACATCTCGATCGATGGCCCGGTGTCGCTGGCCGACAACACCGATCAGGTCGCCCGCTTCCAGGCGTCCGGCTGGAACGCCAGCCACATCGACGGCCAGGATCCGGAAGCGATCGCCTATGCCATCGAGGCGGCCCGCCATTCCGACAAGCCGACGATGATCGCCTGCAAGACCACGATCGGCTTCGGCGCGCCGACCAAGGCCGGCACCAACAAGGCGCACGGTTCGCCGCTCGGCGCTGATGAAATCGCCGGGGCGAGAAAGTTCTTCGGCTGGGATTCGGCACCTTTCGATGTCCCTGCCGATATCCTCGATGCCTGGCGCGACGCCGGCAAGACGGGTGTCAAGGCACGCACCGACTGGGAAGGCCGCCTCGCCAAGGCCGATGCCAATTTGCGCAGCGAATTCGAGCGCCGCATCAGTGGCAAGCTGCCGGCGAATTTCGACGCCGTCATCACCGACTACAAGAGGAAGCTCGCCACGGACAAGCCAAAGGTCGCCACCCGCAAATCGTCGGAAATGGCGCTCGAGATCATCAACGGCGCGGTGCCGGAAACGATCGGCGGCTCGGCCGACCTGACTGGCTCCAACAACACCAAGACCAGCCAGACCAAGAACATCACATCAGACGATTACGGCCAGCGCTACGTCCACTACGGCATTCGCGAGCACGGCATGGCGGCCGCGCTCAACGGACTGACGCTGCATGGCGGCCTCATCGCCTATGGCGGCACCTTCATGTGCTTTTCCGACTACGCCCGTCCGGCGATGCGGCTTGCGTCGCTGATGGGCATCCGCTCGATCTTCGTCATGACCCATGATTCCATCGGTCTCGGCGAAGACGGTCCGACCCATCAACCGGTCGAGCATTTGGCCGCACTGCGCGCCATTCCGAACCACAATGTCTTCCGCCCGGCCGACGCGGTTGAGACCGCCGAATGCTGGCAATTGGCCATTGAGCAGGAAAAGACGCCTTCAACGTTGGCGCTGACCCGGCAGAACCTGCCGACGGTGCGCAACGACTTCGTTGCGGAAAACCTCAGCCGCCAGGGCGCCTATGAGCTGGCCGCCGCCAATGGCGATGCGGCGGTGACGATCTTCTCTTCGGGCTCCGAGGTCGAAATCGCGCTGGCGGCGCGCGAGGCGCTGGAAAAGCACGGCCATCCGACCCGCGTCGTCTCGGTCCCCTGCTTCGAATTGTTCGACAAGCAGAGCGCCGACTATCGCAAGAAGACGATCGGCAACGCGCCGATCAAGATCGCCATCGAAGCCGGCATCCGCCAGGGCTGGGATCATTTCATCGGCACCGACGGCATCTTCATCGGCATGACCGGCTTCGGCGCCTCTGGCACGATCGAACAGCTCTATCCGCATTTCGGCATCACCGCCGAAGCGACGGTGAAGGCGGCGGAAGCCCGCCTGCACGGCGAATAAAGCTTGGCGCCCGCGAAAACGCGCGTAGCGGTTTTGCGGGCAGCCTCAGTTTGGTGGACTTAAATCCAACCCATCGACGGCTGGATTCTTTGGCAGCCCGCCGTTATGAAGCTGCGGACTTGATCTTCGGCCTCCAACTCCCAGGGAGAAAAAAATGACCGTCAGAGTTGCCATCAACGGATTCGGCCGCATCGGCCGCAACATCCTGCGCGCCATCCACGAATCCGGCCGCAAGGACATCGATGTGGTTGCCGTCAACGACCTCGGCCCGGTCGAGACCAATGCGCATCTGCTGCGCTTCGACAGCGTGCACGGCCGCTTCCCGCACGAAGTGACGGTTGACGGGGACCAGATCACTGTTGGCACGGAGAAGTTCAAGGTCACCGCGATCAAGGATCCGACGCAGCTGCCTTGGAGGGAGCTCGGCATCGACATTGCGCTCGAATGCACCGGCATCTTCACCGCCCGCGACAAGGCAGCGGCGCATTTGACCGCCGGCGCCAAGCGGGTCCTGGTCTCGGCGCCTGCGGAAGGCGCCGACCTCACCGTCGTCTATGGCATCAACCATGACAAGCTGACCGAGGACCACATCGTCATCTCCAACGCCTCCTGCACCACCAACTGCCTGGCGCCGTTGGCAGCCGTGCTGCATGAGGCCGTCGGCATCGAGAAGGGCATGATGACGACGATCCACTCCTACACCGGCGACCAGCCGACGCTGGACACCATGCATAAGGATCTCTACCGCGCCCGCGCCGCGGCCCTGTCGCAGATCCCGACCTCGACCGGTGCGGCCAAGGCGATCGGCCTCGTGCTGCCCGACCTCAAGGGCAAGCTCGACGGCATCTCCATTCGCGTGCCAACCCCGAACGTCTCGGTTGTCGATTTCAAGTTCATCGCCAAGCGGCCAACGACCGTGCAGGAGATCAACGAGGCGGTGATCGCCGCCTCCAAGGGCAAGCTGAAGGGCATTCTCGCCGTCACCCATCACCCGAACGTGTCGATCGACTTCAACCACGATCCGCATTCCTCGATCATGGCGCTCGACCAGACCAAGGTCATGGACGGCAACTTCGTTTCGGTGCTGTCCTGGTATGACAATGAATGGGGTTTTTCCAACCGCATGGCCGACACAGCCGTTGCATTCGGCAAGACCATCGCCTGATCACAGGACCATCTTCTCGCGACTTGGAAACGCCCGGCTCTGTCCGGGCGTTTTTCATTGGAGCGCCGCGTTCTTGTGTCGGCAGATCGCACGTCTTGGAGATTGGCCTGACGGCCATCGCGCTTCGTCATCCTGGGGCGGAGCAAGGAGCGAAGCGACGCGGCGCAGACCCCAGGATCCATGCCGTGCCGTTGGAGCGTTGCGGCCGTGCAGAATTCTGTTCCGCCGCATTCCGGCTGATGTCACGGCATGAATCCCAGGGTCTGCGCGACGCCGCTTCGCGGCTGCTTCGCCCTAGGATGACGAAGTTGGGCGGCATAGGGCAAAAAACCACCCTCCCGCCTTGCACCGGTCATGTCTTCGCCTCACTCTCCCGTAAAGCGAGAGGTACACGAAATTGAGGGGGCGGTTTTCGGATGGAGCATGCGATCTATCTCGTAACGCTGGTTGGCACCGCACTTGTCGTTGCAGCCGCGTTTTCGAGCCTGATCGCCTTCCGCTTCGGCGCTCCTCTCTTGCTGTTGTTTCTCTGCATCGGCTTGGCCACGGGCACCGACGGCCTCGGCATCCAGTTCGACAATGCGCGGCTGGCTTATTTTGCCGGCTCACTGGCGCTGGCGGTGATCCTGTTCGATTCTGGTTTCGGCACGCCGCTCAATGTCTTGCGGCAGGCGGCCGGACCGGCGCTGTCGCTGGCAACGATCGGCGTCCTTGTGACCACTGGCCTGTTCGGCGTCGTCGCCTATTACCTGCTCGATCTCAGCTGGCTGGAATCCTTCCTGCTCGGTGCCGCAGTTGCCTCGACCGACGCAGCAGCGGTGTTCTTCCTGTTGCGCGCCGGCGAGATCAATTTGCGCGAGCGCGTGCGCTCCACGCTCGAGGTGGAATCCGGCACCAATGACCCGATCGCCATCTTCCTGACCATCACCCTGGTCGAGATCATCGCCGTCAACGCCAATCTCGAGGCCGGGGTGCTGGCTACCGACCTCGTCCTCGGTTTCCTTCTCAACATGGGGCTTGGCGCTATCGTCGGCATTTTCGGCGGCCTTGCCATCGTGCGCCTCGTCGACCGGCTCAATCTCGACCACGGGCTGCTGCCGATCTTCGTGCTGACACTGTCGCTGATGGTGTTCGCCGCCGCGGGCGCCATTGGCGGCTCCGGCTTTCTGGCGGTCTATCTCGCCGGCCTCATTGCCGGCAATTCCGACATCCGCGCCGTCACCATCCTCAAGCGCTTCCAGGACGGCATGTCGTGGCTGGCACAGATCATCATGTTCCTGATCCTCGGCCTGTTCGCGACGCCTTCGCAATTTCCGGCGATCCTGCTGCCGGCGGTGCTGCTAGGCTTGTTCCTGATCTTCGTGGCGCGGCCAATCGCCGTCTGGCTTTGCCTGATGCCGTTCCGTCTGCCGCGCCCGGAAGTCGCCTTCATCTCATGGGTGGGCCTGCGTGGCGCGGTGTCGATCCTGCTCGCCATCACGCCGCTGCTTGGCGGCCTTGAGAACGGCCGCCTCATCTTCAACACCGCCTTCATCGTCGTGCTGGTGTCGCTGGTCATCCAGGGATGGACTGTCGGACCGCTGGCGCGCCGCCTCGGCCTGATCGTGCCGGCCCGCCTGGGGCCACTGGACAAGGTCGAGCTCGAATTGCCCGGCTCCGCCCATCACGAGCTTCTCGCCTATCGCGTAGCACCTGGCAGCCCAGTGGCGCGCGGTGAGCGCATTCCGCGCTGGGCGCGGCCGTCGCTGGTGCTGCGCGACGGGCGCTCGATGCGCTTCCAGGACATGGGCAGGCTCGCCGCCGGCGACCATGTCTACATCTTCGTGCCGGATCGCTATCCAGCCCTGCTCGACAAGCTGTTCGCCAGCCGCGCCGTGGTCGATCCCGAGGATGCGGACTTCTTCGGCGCCTTCGCCGTCGATCCGGCGCGCTCCGCCGCGGAACTGGAAGCGGCCTACACGCCGGGCCTGACCGAGGAGGAACGCAAGCTGACCGTCGGCGACCTGGTGACGGAGCGGCTCGGCGGCCATGCCGAATATGCCGACCGCGTGCTGATTGGTCCGATCGAGCTGATCGTCCGCGACGTCGACGACAAAGGCAAGATCACCGGCCTTGGTCTTTCCCTCGAGCCGACCGCGCCGGTGGCACGGGTGCCGGTGTTCCTGAGTGCCGGCGAAATCGGCGACCGTATCGTTGCCTTTGCGCGCAATTGGCGCAAGCGGGTCAAAAAGCAGAGTGGCGAGGCGCTGACGGACGCGGAACCGGCTCCACAGCCGGTGGTGGAAAAGGCAACCGACGAGGGCTGACGGCTCCCGACACGGGCTGTGGTCATTTTCCGCGTAGCACCATTGCAGGTCTTGCATCGTCGTTGTTGCGGGTTAAGGTCCCGGCGATTTTTCGCGAAAGGGAACAGCATGGCCAGCTTCAAGACACTGGACGACATCGGCAATATCGATGGTAAGCGCGTGCTGGTGCGCGTCGACCTCAACGTTCCCGTCGCCGACGGTAAGGTCACCGACGCCACCCGTATCGAGCGCATCGCGCCAACCATCGCCGAGCTTTCCGGCAAGGGCGCTAAGGTCATCCTGCTTGCCCATTTCGGCCGGCCAAAGGACGGACCGTCGCCTGAATTCTCGCTTGAGCCGATCGCCACGGCGACCGCGGAGGTGTTCGGCCGCCCTGTCGGCTTCGCATCCGACTGCATCGGCGACAAAGCCGCGAGCGCCGTCGCCGCCATGGGCAACGGCGACGTGCTGCTGCTCGAAAACACCCGCTTCTACAAGGCCGAGGAGAAGAACGACCCGGCCTTCACCGAAAAGCTCGCCGCCAATGGCGACATCTTCGTCAACGACGCCTTTTCCGCCGCCCACCGCGCCCATTCGTCGACGGAAGGGCTTGCGCACCTGCTCCCGGCTTTCGCCGGGCGCACCATGCAGGCCGAGCTCGACGCGCTGGAAAAGGGCCTCGGCAATCCCGTCCGCCCTGTCGTTGCCATTGTCGGCGGCGCCAAGGTCTCGAGCAAGATCGACCTCCTGATGAACCTGGTAAGGAAGGTCGACGCGCTGGTCATCGGCGGCGGCATGGCCAACACCTTCCTGGCCGCGCGCGGCACCGATGTCGGAAAATCGCTGTGCGAGCATGATCTCGCCAACACCGCCAAGCAGATCATGATCGAGGCGGCCGAAGCCGGCTGCGCCGTCATCCTGCCGGTCGACGGCGTCGTCGCCAGGGAATTCAAGGCGGGCGCGGCCAGCGAAACTGTCGCTATCGCGGAGGTGCCGGCCGACGGCATGATCCTCGATGTCGGCGAAAAGACCGTAAAGACCGTTGCCGACTGGATCGACCGCGCCGCGACGCTGGTCTGGAACGGTCCGCTCGGCGCCTTCGAGATCGAGCCGTTCGACAGGGCGACGGTGGCGGCAGCCAGGCACGCTGCGGCCCGCACCAAGGCCGGCAAATTGGTCTCGGTGGCCGGCGGCGGCGACACGGTGGCCGCACTCAACCACGCCGGCGTCGCCGACGACTTCACCTACGTCTCGACCGCCGGCGGCGCCTTCCTGGAGTGGATGGAAGGCAAGCCGCTGCCCGGCGTCGATGTGCTGAAGCGCTGAGGCGAGAAAGCGAACGGGGCGTTTGCGCGTTTCAATCGATTCGAGCTTTCCGCTTGGAATGGTTCGACTTGAACCTGCCTTGCTCTAGTGGTCTGCTAGGCTGGAACAACCGTTTCAGGGAGAAGCACAATGAGCGAACGTCTCGAGGACATTGCCGCCGCGATGGTGGCCGGCGGCAAGGGTCTTTTGGCCGCCGACGAAAGCTCCGGCACCATCAAGAAGCGCTTCGACGTGATAGGCGTCGAATCGACCGCCGACAGCCGCCGCGACTATCGCGAGATGATGTTCCGCGCCAAGGAGGCGATGACCAGATACATTTCCGGTGTCATCCTCTATGACGAGACCATCCACCAGAAGGCCGCCGACGGCACGCCGCTTGTCGACATTATCAAGGCGACCGGCGCCATCCCAGGCATCAAGGTCGATGCCGGCGCCAAGCCTCTGGCCGGCTACCCCGGTGAAACGATCACCGAAGGCCTCGACGGTCTGCGTGAGCGGCTTGCCGACTATTACAAGCTCGGCGCCCGTTTCGCCAAATGGCGTGCGGTGATCGACATCGACGTCGCCAAGGGCGTGCCTTCCGCCACGTCGATCGGCTCGAACACCCATGCGCTCGCCCGCTATGCGGCGCTCTGCCAGGAGGCCGGCATCGTGCCGATCGTCGAGCCGGAGGTGCTGATGGACGGCGCCCATGACATCGGCACCTGCTACGAGATCAGCAAGGCAACGCTGACGAAGCTCTACACCGAGCTCTACGCAGCCCGCGTCGTCCTCGAAGGCACCATCCTGAAGCCGAACATGGTTCTCGCCGGCAAGAAGTCGGGCAAGGTGAGCAGCCCCGAGGAAGTCGCCGAAAAGACCATAAAACTGTTCCGCGAAACGGTGCCGGCCGCAATTGGGGGCATCGCCTTTCTCTCGGGCGGACAATCGGACGAGGAGGCGACCGCCAACCTCAATGCCATCAACGCCATCGGCCCGCATCCGTGGAAATTGACCTTCTCCTACGGCCGCGCCTTGCAGGCGGCGCCACAGAAGGCGTGGAGCGGCAAGGCGGCCAACGTCGCCGCTGCCCAGGCCGCCTTCGCCCACCGCGCCCACATGAACCATCTGGCCGCGCTTGGAAAATGGCAGCCGGAACTGGAACAGGCCGCCTGACCGGTTTTTTTGCCTTCATCCGGACCCGGGTCATGTGCCGGGTTCCATGTGCTCTGAAATCGCTCCAAAAATGCGAGGACCGTGTCGGCTTGCGTCGAGCCCAAACGTCCTTGGGGCTCAACGAGGAGCAGACCCATGCCAAGCAACAAGATCGTTTCACGGGAAGACTGGTTCCAGGCGCACAAGGCGCATCTGGCCCGCGAGAAGGAATTGACGCGATTTCGCGACCGCATCGCTGCCGAACGGCGGGAATTGCCCTGGCTGAAGATCCGGAAGGACTATGTCTTCGAGACCGAACAGGGCCCGAAGAAACTGGCCGAACTATTCGCCGGCGCAAGCCAGCTGATCGTCTACCACTTCATGTTCGGGCCGGGCGCCGATTACCGTTGCGAAGGTTGCTCCTTCCTTGCCGACCACATCGACGGCGCCAACCAGCACCTCAAGCACCACGATGTGTCGCTTGTCGTGATCTCGCGGGCACCGTTGGCTGAATTTCTGCCCTACAAACAGCGCATGGGCTGGAAATTCGACTGGGTGTCGTCCTACGCCTCGGATTTCAACTTCGACATGCAGGTTTCCTTCACCGACAAGCAGATCGCATCCGGCGACACGACCTACAATTTCGAGCAGCGCGCGCGCAAATCAAAAGACCTTCCCGGCATCAGCGTGTTCTACAGGGATGACAACGGTGACATCTTCCTAACCTTCATGTCGCGCTCCAGGGGCGGCGATCCGCTGATCGGCGCTTATCATTATCTCGACCTGACGCCGAAGGGCCGCAACGAGACCGGCCCCTACCACAGCCTGATGGACTGGGTGCGGCTGCACGATGAATATGCAGACCGGCCCGAGATGCCGGACGCCTGTTGCCATTGACGACGGGCCGTCGACGCAAGGTCTTTCGCCTTTAGCCCGATATGCGCTAAGTGCTGCTCGCTATGCCCTTTAACGGACTTGCCCATTAACGGTTTGCGATGCAGCGCTTTCTTGCCCTCCTCACCTGGCTCGCCTTTCCGGTCTATGTCTGGCAGGGGCTCGGCGTGCGCCGCCGCACCACCCGCATGCTGCCGGCGCAGGGTCCGGTCATGCACGAGATATCAGGCCAGGCGCCGGCGGTCTCGCTTCTGATGCTTGGCGATTCTTCCGCCGCTTCGGTCGGCATCGGCAATTCCGAGTATGGGCTGGCCGCGCAACTGGCTGATCTGATCTCGAAACGCACTGGCCGTGCGGTGCGCTGGCGGGCAGCCGGCTTCAACTCGGCGACCTCAGGCCAGATCCGAGACCACGTGCTGCCCAATCTGTCGGCCGATCCGTGGACGCATATCGTGCTCGCCATCGGCACCAACGACACTAAGAACTTCCACTCGGTGCCACGCTTCAAGAGCGATTTTGGCGGCCTGCTGTACGCGCTGCGCGCCAAATGGCCGGAGGCGCGCGTGGTGTGGTCGCCGGTGCTCGAATTCACCCGGGCACCGGCAATGCCGCCGCTGCTCGGAAAGATCCTGGAAATCCGCGCCGCCGAGATGAACCGGATGGGCGAGCGCCTTTGCCTCGAACGCGGCGCGGTGCCGGCGCCGCGCCTGCCGATCACCGATGCCGAAGCCGGCTTTGCGTCCGACGGATTTCATGCCTCGGAAGCCGGCTACCGGGCCTGGGCGGAACATCTCGTCGGCTTGGTGCTCGCCAACGAACCACGCGTCGCGTAGCGGGTCGCCGGTCCTAATGCATGTCGCGCAAAAGTGTGCAGCGGTTTTGCGATAACGACATGCATAAAACAACAACCTAAAGCGCGTCGCGTGAGGTCGGTCGAACGCGACGCGCTTTAGGTCCAATGCCCCAGCGCCGCTGTGATCGAAATCGCCGCCATCGCCAGCACCGCCAGTTTCCAGAAATCGCTGCGCCGCTTCAGCCCCGGCCAGCCGAGCGGCTTGATCAGCTGGATGACCATCATGGCGACGATGACGAGCGCGAGGAGTTTCGACATGCCGCCTTTGACCAGCATCACAAGCGGCTGTCAAAGCGCTCCTTTCGCTCGCTCGCGATAGAGTTGCTATGCCAGCGGCTTGAGGCCGGCCTCGATCGCAGCCCGGTTCGGTTCGAGGAACGGCGGCAAGGCCAGCTTTTCGCCCAGCGTTTCCAGCGGCTCGTCGGCGGTGAACCCGGGGCCGTCGGTGGCAATCTCGAACAATATGCCGTTCGGCTCGCGGAAATAGAGCGAGCGGAAGTAGTATCGTTCGACCTCACCGCTTGACGGCAGACGGAACTCGGCCAGCCGCGCCGTCCATTGATGCAAGGTCTCCTGGTCGGGCGCCCTGAACGCGACGTGGTGGACCGCCCCGGCGCCTTGACGTGCCGGCGCAAGACCCGGCTGCACCGCGACATGAAGCTCCGCCGCCGGCCCGCCTGCTCCCATTTCGAAGACATGAACCAGACCCTCGCCATCTGGCGACGCATAATCACGCGCCTTGCGCATGTTCATCACCCTGGTCAGCACCGCCTCGGTGTTGGTGATGTCGGGAACGCTGATGACGATAGGCCCGAGCCCGCGTATCTGGTGCTCGACTGGGACTGGGCTTTGAGACCAGGGATGGCTGTCGCCCTTGCCGCCATCGCTGACGAGGCGCAGGCGCTGGCCCTCTGGATCTTCGAAATCCAGCGACGGATAGCCGCCGATGTCGCCGATCTCTCCCGTCGCGACGGCCTCGCCGGCCAGGCGATCCTTCCACCAGGCAAGACTTTCGGGGCTGGCGACCCTCAGGCTCGTCCGCACGATGCTGTTGGTGCCGCGCCGTTCGCGTCCGACCGGCCAGTCGAAGAAGGTGATGTCAGTGCCAGGCGTCGCCTCTGCATCGGCATAGAAGAGGTGATAGGCTGACGTGTCGTCCTGATTGACCGTCTTCTTGACCAGCCGCAGCCCCAAAGTGCCGGTGTAGAAACGAAGGTTTCCCGGCGCATTGGCCGTGATTGCGGTCAGATGGTGAATTCCTGTCAGTTGCAGGCTCATGGTCATCTCCCTGATCTCCGAGGAATTTTCTCCCTCAATATCAGAACGCCGGCCCTATCGCTGCTGCGAATTCCAACCGTCCGTCGTTGAAAGCTGAACGACTCAACCCCGGCAGAGCGACAAAAAAGCCTGCTTCTCTCGTGCAGGCGGGATCGGAACCGGCAAAACCTGGCACGCTCGCCAAAGACCGCTCAGCCTCCTGACAGACTGCTGTCAGGAGGGGTGTGCGATAGTGTCTCCATCGAAAGAGAGGAGACCAGCCATGAACGGTTTTACCATTCTGCACAGCGTGCAGCGCTATGTCGGCAAGATCCGGACGATGCGCAACGAGATCCGCACCCGGCGTTTCATGAATGGCTTGCCGCAGAGCATCCGCAAGGACATCGGTTGGCCGGATAATTACGAAGGCCGCCACGGTCGCGGGTGATTTTTCGCGGCAGCGGCTGGATGCGGACGCCAAGGCGCCCAGATATAGATCCGGCGGGCCGAAGGACGGAGCAGGAAATGTCCGAACAGAAAACCATCGGCGTCGTTTTCATCGATCGCTTCGCCGACTGGGAATACGGCCTGCTGGCGGCTTCGGCGGTCGAATGGTTCGGCGCACGCGCGGTGTCGCTGACGCCGAACGGCAAGCCGGTGACCTCGGCCAGCGGATTTATGCTGACGCCCGATCGCTCCACCGAGGTTGATGAAAACACCGATCTCGACGCCGTCGCGGTCATCGGCTCCGACCTATGGGTCGATGCACCGCCTGATATCTCCGGACTGCTGACGGCAATTGCGGCACGCGGCGGCGTGATCGGCGGCATCTGCGCCGGCACATTGGCGTTGGCGCGTGCCGGCCTGTTCGACAAGGCCAAACACACCAGCAATGGTCGTGACTGGATCAATGAAAAGGAACCGGGTTACCCCGGCGCCCAGAACTATCAGGACGTGCCCTATGCCGTCGCCGACGGCCGCATCGTGTCCGCGCCGGGTTCGGCTCCCGGCACCTTCGCTCTTGCCTATTTGAAGACGCTCTATCCCCAGAGAACAAGCGACCTCGCGCAGATGCGCACGCTGTTCGCCAGGGAGTATGCCGAAGGGGAACATGCTGAAGTCTCCTGACAGTATGGTGTCAGGAGCGGCGTGCAATAGTGCGACAGTATCAGGAGACTGACATGGCCTTCATCCCTGCAAAAGCCTCGGCATGGTTCGAGATCCCCGTCACCGACATGGATCGGGCGCGCGCCTTTTATGGATCGGTGCTTCAGAACGATCTCGCTCTGGAGGAGAGCGGCCCGAACCCACTGGCCATGTTCGCCACGCAGGACCGAATGGCATCCGGGCACGTCTACCCCGGAAAACCAGCGGCACCGGGAACCGGCCCGACCATCCATCTGTCGGTTGCCGCACCGATCGAAGATGCCATGGAACGGGTGAGGCAGAACGGCGGCCAGGTCGTCTCGCCGGCGATCTCCATTCCGGCCGGCACATTCGCCTATTGCCTCGACCCGGACGGCAACAGCTTTGGGCTCTTCGTCTAGGTGCCGCATGGCAAAAAGCTGGAACGACAGGCTGAACACACCGGGCATCAACGGTATCAAGCCGACGCCGCGCACTGTTGGCGACATCGTCGAGGGCCAGCCGATGCTGGTGCCGACGGCACGGCAGGTCGATGATTTCATCCGCTCCATCCCAAAGGGCGTCGACATGGACGTCCGCGCATTGCGCACCGCGCTCGCCATCGAGCACGGCGCCGAAGTGACATGCCCGGTCACTATCGGCTATCATCTGCGCACTGTCGCCGAGGCCGCCAACGAGGATCTTGAACGCGGCATGCCGCTGAGCGACATCGCGCCGTTCTGGCGGGTGCTGGATGCAAAGACGCCGACAACAGGGAAATTGTCCTTCGGCGCGGCATTCGTCGCCGCGCAGCGCAAGCGCGAAGAGCTCGAACCATAATGCATGTCGCCCAAAAGTGGGAACCGGTTTTGGGACCACGACATGCATAGAAACAACACCGAGGGACCATACGATGCGCCGTGCCGACAGGCTCTTCCAGATCGTGCAGCATCTGCGCGGTGGCCGTCTGGTCACCGCCCAGAAGCTGGGCACGTGGCTCGAGGTTTCCGAGCGGACCATCTACCGCGACATCGCCGACCTGCAATCGACTGGTGTGCCGATCGACGGCGAGGCCGGCATCGGCTACATGATGAGGGAGGGTTTCGACCTTCCGCCGCTGATGTTCACGCGTGATGAGATCGTCGCGCTGGTCGCCGGCGCCCGCATGGTGCGCGCGTTTGGCGGCGCTGCCATGGCGCGGGCCGCCGACGAGGCGCTGGTCAAGATCGGCGCCGTGCTGCCCGATGCTGAAAAGGACCGCATCGCCCGCACAGAGATCCACACGCCGATGTGGGTGGTGAGCGACGCCGCGCGCGAGGCGATCGACCTGATCGAGCGCGCGGTGGAAAAACGCCAGGTGCTCACCATCGACTATTCCGACGAGGCCGGCCGCAGCACCGCGCGCGACATCAGGCCGCTAGGCCTATGGTTCTGGGGCAAGGTGTGGACGCTGGTCGCATGGTGCGAGATGCGCGACGATTTCCGCGCTTTCCGTATCGATCGCATCGCTTCGGTGGTCATAGCCGGCCGCGTCTTCAAGCCGGAGCGCGGCAAGCAGCTCGCAGATTTCTATCGTGCGGTTGAGCGCAGCGAGGATTACGGGATGGCACCGGACCGAGCCGCGCGAACTTAGGCGCGGCGCCTTTCCTTCTCCCCTTGTGGGAGAAGGTGGCTTGGCGCGCAGCGCCAAGACGGATGAGGGGTGTTGGAAGAAACTCCAACGCCGCGATCCGTCCGGCACCCCTCATCCGACCGAGCTTCGCTCGGCCACCTTCTCCCACAACAAAGGGGAGAAGGAAAGGGCGCCGTTCCTCAATCCTCGTCGTCGGTATCCTCGTCCTTCGACTTCAGCGCCGAAAGCTTGGCAAAGACGGCGTTGGCGTCGAGTTCCGCATCCTCGTCCTTTGGCTTCTCCGGCGCCGGCACCAGCCGCTCGGTCAATGCAGCCGGCAGCAGCGTGTCGCCGGCCGGCTGTGCCTGCTCGCGGCCACGCGAGGCGCGGTTGACTTCCATGTCGAGATCGATCTGCGAGGCGAGACCCAGCGTCACCGGATCCATCGGCTGCAGATTGGCCGAGTTCCAGTGCTTTCTGTCGCGGATCTGGTCGATCGTCGACTTGGTGGTGCCGACGAGGCGCGCGATCTGCGCGTCCTTCAGCTCGGGATGGTTGCGCACCAGCCAGAGTATGGCGTTGGGCCGGTCCTGGCGCTTCGACAACGGCGTGTAGCGCGGACCTTTGCGCTTGGATTCGGGCACCCGCACCTTGGGGTCGGACAGCTTCAGCCGATGGTTCGCATCCTTCTCGGCACGTGCGATCTCGTCGCGGGTCAGCTGGCCAGTCATGATCGGGTCCATGCCCTTGATGCCTTGCGCCGATTCGCCATCGGCGATCGCCTTGACCTCGAGCGGATGCAGCGAGCAGAACTGCGCGATCTGCTCGAAGGAGAGCGCGGTATTGTCGACCAGCCAGACGGCGGTCGCCTTGGGCATCAGCAGCGTATTGGCCATTGCAAAATATCCTTCTCGTTCGCCCGCGTTCCCGCGCGGGCGGTGGTTTTAGAGCCACCAAAATGGGAAATTCGCGGTCTGTATAACCGCTCTCTCGCCATTTCGCAACGTTTTTGGCGCGTGGCGGCGAGGACGGCGGGAGATATCGAACCTGTCAAGGCAGCCCTTCAGCTTCGGCGCCGTGCATCGGCGTTTCGGCTCCGCAGGTTATGGCTTGGCCGAGCGCCAGAAGAGTAGTCCTGCTCAGGTTCAGCCCGCCATCGGCGAGGTGGGATTGAGGGCAGCATCGCCTGATTCAGCGGCGATGCAACTTGCGCGAGAGCTTCCGTGTGCTAGGCTTCATCAGCCAAATGTGCGCAGCAACGGAAGGCCATCATCATGGCTGACGTGACCATCCATTCAGTTTCCACCGTTGTTGGTCAGATCTACGAGGCCGCCTATGATCAGGAGCGCTGGCCTGATGTGGTCGTGGGGCTGCGCGACCTGTTCAAGGCATCGCGAAGCTGTATCGCGCGGCTCGATCAGCAGGCGTTCAGCGCGGTCGGGACTGTCGATGACCCGGGGCTGTGTTCTCCCGAGGCGGCAGCGGCACACATGCGTGACCCCATCAGCACGGTCGCGGCAGCGCTGCCGGTGGGCAAAATCTATGATCGGACGCGGATAGCTGGAGACGTGGCGGCGTTCCGTCGCCGCGAACTCTGGCAAGAGTGGATGAGGCCGCGCGACATGCATCACGGACTCGCCTCCAATCTTCTGGCTTCCAACGGCTCCTATTGGTTTTTCGATATCCATCGCGGCTCGAAGCAGGGCGCGTTCGGTGCCGACGACATCGATCTGTTGCAGAAGATCGTGCCGCATATGCTGCGCGCTGGGGAGATCGGCCGGCAGTTGGAGAACACGTCGGCGCTGGCATCGGCCTTCTCGCATCTGCCCTTCGGCGTGTTTCTGGTGGACGGCTTTCAGCGTATCGCCCAAATGAACGAGGCCGCCGAGGCAATGCTGGCACGGCCCGACAGCCCTCTGGCACTGAATGGCGGCACGATCGTCGCCTCCAATCTCAGGGATGCTCAGCAGCTTCAGCGGCTGGTCGCGAATGCCTGCTCGCTACATGGCGGCGCCATGCTCGGGACCGGAGGAACGCTGCTGGTGCCATCGGACCGCGAGCGATTTGACCTGACACGGTTGGTGCTGTCGGTTGCCCCATTCGTCGACGCCCGCGCCTATGGCCTGGCGTCGGAGCGTTGCGCGGTGATCATGGTCACGGAGGTCGCCCGGCGCATTCCCGACGGTTTCGAGACCCATATCCGCTACCTGTTCGATCTGACGGCGGCTGAGGCGAAGCTTGCAACAGCCTTGGCATCGGGGCGGTCGCTGAAGGAAACCGCGGCGAATTCGAACATAACCGTGAAGACCTGCCGCACTTATCTCGAACGGATTTTCTCCAAGACCCGCACCCGGCAGCAGAGCGAACTGGTCGCATTGCTCAAGAGCACGGAACCACTCAGCGGGCGCGGCTGGTAACCCGCCAACAAAACGTCCTCATGTCGGCATTTGCCGACTGTTAGAGGGGAAGTGTTTCATCCACATTTCGCTTCGGTAGCGGCGATCTGCCCTTGGGAGAGCAGACGCCGCCGATGTGGGCTGATCGATGTTGGAAACCGGGCACGCTGTCGCGGCGGGGTTGTTTCCGTTCGCCATTTCCTATGCGCTGTTGGCAATGCTGCCGGGCGCCAATTTTGCCGTCGTCGCGCAGGCCGGGCTAACCGCGTCGCGTGCCACAGCGCTTTCGGCTGCCGCCGGTATTGCCCTTGGCGCGAGTTCGCTGGCGGCGATCGTCGCGACGGGAGCCGGCGCGCTGCCGCCGGGAGGCATCGCACACCAGATGGCCGCCAGCCTTTACGGCGCAATTCTGGTCTTCATCGGCTGGAATTCGATGCGGCGGGCGCTGTCGATCAAAGCTGGCGCCAACGAGCCTAAGCCGGTTCCAATCGTTCGATACTTCCGGCTGGGATTTATCACGGCAGCGGCAAATCCTGCCACCGCGCTGTTTTTCGCAACCTCGACGCTGAATTTAAATGCTCGCGGGGCAACTCACCTGTCCGTGGTCGCATTGGTGTTTGCCATTGCGATCGCCTGGTTTGGTCTTCTCGGCCTTTCCATTTCCCAACCGGCCACACGGCGATTTTATAGTCGTTTCCGAAAGCATGCGGACATTGTGCTGGGAGGAGCCTTGGTGGCGCTCGGCTTTGCCGCACTTGGTTATTGAGAAAGATACACGCAGCCGCCGCTGTTACACGGACCTCAAACGACAAAACCCGCCGGACAGGGTCCAGCGGGCTCGGAACCGGCGACGGAAAAACCCGTCTGTTGCGGCTCTGGCTTCTAAAGCATGATCTCGGACCGAAACGCCGCTGCACAAAAAGGCGGCTTGATGCTTTCGGGCGAGATTACACTCGAGATCAAAGCGCCTTGCGGGCGATCCTCTCGATGTCACCACGGTTGATGCCAAGGTCGTTGAGCTGACGGGCGTTCAAGCGGTTCAGTTCGCGCACGGTTTCATTGTACATGCGCCAGTTACGGAAAGCACGGATCGGGTTCATGGTAGTCCTCCATCGTTTCGATGCCGCTCAAATAGGCATCGTTGATGAAAAGTTGAACAGACGCTTTTGCATGGCCGCAATGCGTTTGTTGCATTGCACAATTAAGCTTTTGTTCAGCTTGTTACCGCCCGTCAGCCGACGTCGAGCACGATCTTGCCGATATGCTCGCCCTCCTCCATCCGCTCATGCGCCCGCCACGCTTCCTTGAGCGGGAGGATCATGTCCATCACCGGTGCCACCTTGCGGGTGCCGAGCAGCGGCCAGACCTGCGCCTCCAGCGCTGCGGCGATTGCCGCCTTGAACTCGACGGTGCGCGGCCGCAGCGTCGAGCCGGTGTGGGTGAGCCGCTTGACCATGAGCTTCGAGAAATCGGCGGTGGCTGTCGCCCCGCCCTGCGTGGCGATCTGGACGATGCGGCCTTCCACCGCCGCGGCCTCGTAGTTTCGCGCCACATAGTCGCCGCCGACCATGTCAAGGATAACGTTGGCGCCGCGGCCGTCGGTCGCGTCCTTAACCGCTGCGACGAAATCCTCCTCGCGGTAGTTGATCGCCCGGTCGGCGCCGAGCTTCAGACAGGCGTCGCACTTTTCCTGGTTGCCGGCAGTGGTAATGACATAGGCGCCGAAGGCCGAGGCGAGCTGGATCGCCGTGGTGCCGATCCCCGACGAGCCGCCATGCACGAGCAGTGTCTCGCCGCTCTTAAGGCCGCCGCGCTCGAAGACATTATGCCAGACAGTGAAGTAGTTTTCCGGCACTGCCGCCGCTTCGGTGTGGGTGAAGCCTGCGGGCAGCGGCAGCACGCTGCCGGCATGGACCTTGACATATTCGGCATAGGCGCCGCCGGGCGTCAGCGCGCAGACCCGATCGCCGACGCGCCAGCGCGATATCTCATCGCCAAGGGCTGCAACTTCGCCCGACGCTTCGAGACCCGGCAGGTCCGACGCACCGGGCGGCGGTGGGTAGACGCCCTTGCGTTGCTGCACATCCGGCCGGTTGATGCCGGCGGCGCGCACCCGGATCAGGATTTCGCCGGGACCCGGCACCGGCACGTCGCGCGTTTCGGGTTTCAGCACCCGTGGTCCGCCGGGTTCCGAGATCGCAATGGCGATCATCGTCGCTGGAATTCTGTTCTGTCCATTCGCCATGAATTTTCCCGTCTCGCTTCGCCAGTTTCTTGCCAGCGGCCAGTTTCTTGCCGACTATTTGCATCCATGCCCCTGCCCTATGTATGCTGATTGCCAAATCAGGCAAATGGCCACTGCAGCGCCGGGCGTCCGATTGGACGCGCTATGGATGCTGTAGCAGTCTAATTTTTGCGCATCAGGGAGGAGCGACGATGGCGATCTTCGACGACGAACCCAAAAAGAAAGCGCGCCCGCACGAGATCGGTCAGGATCTGTCGCTGCTTTCGGTCGACGAACTGTCCGAGCGGATCGGCATCCTGCGCGACGAGATCGCCCGGTTGGAAGCCGAGCTCAAGTCCAAGGGCACCACCAAATCAGCGGCCGAGGCGCTGTTCCGCCGCGGATAGTCTCCAGAGCCGAAGCGCCCGCCGCCGAAAAGCCCGAATGCGACTGTCTTCAGATCCTCCCTAATTCCAGCCGGATCAGCTAAATGTTTGCAAGCTACCGACCGATCCTCTCGCTGCTTCGCGGCACCGCTTTCCTGCTGGCGGCGACCGGATTGCACGGGCTGCTATTGCCGCTGCGCGGCCAGTTGGAGGGTTTCTCGACCGCATCGCTCGGCCTGATGGGCACGGCCTGGGCCGGCGGCTTCGTCACCGGCTGCTTCTTTGCGCCGCGCATCGTGCGTCGCGCCGGTCACGTACGCGCTTTCGGCGCCTTTGCGGCATCGGGAGCCATCGTCGCACTGCTCACCGGCCTGATCATCGACGAATATTTTTGGATCCTGCTGCGCGCCTTCACCGGTTTCACCATGGCCGGCGCCTTCATGGTCATCGAAAGCTGGCTGAACGAGAAGTCCACCAACGAGAACCGCGGCGCCGTCTTCGGCCTCTACATGATGGTCACCTATGCCTCGATCATGGGCGGCCAGATGATCGTTGCCGGCGGCGACGTGAAGTCGGCCTCGCTGTTCATGATCACCGGCATTCTGTTCTGCCTGTCGCTCATCCCGACCGCGGTGTCGACGGCGTCACACCCCAAGCCGCTGCAGGACGTCTCGCTCGACGTCAAGGGGCTCTATGCCAATTCGCCGGTGTCGGCGATCGCCTGCGTTTTGATCGGCATCGCCAACGGCGCCTGGGGCACGCTCGGCGCCGTCTATGGCGCCCGCATCGGCATTTCCACGGCCGAGATTGCGCTGATGATGAGCCTGGTGGTCGTCGCCGGCGCAGCCATGCAACTTCCGGCCGGGCGTCTTTCCGACAAGACCGACCGCCGCTTTGTGCTTGCGGGCCTGGCCTTCGGCGCGGCACTGTTCGCCGTCGCGGTCTTCCTGTTCGAGCCGCGCTCCGGCGTCTTCGTCATCGTCTGCACTGCCGCCTACGGCGCCTTTGCCTACACGCTGTATTCGATCGCCGTGGCCCATGCCAACGATCACGCCCGGGCCGAGGATTTCGTCAAAGTGTCGGGCGGGCTGCTGCTGCTCTACGGTTTCGGCACAATGATCGGGCCGCTGCTGGCCGCCGGCCTGATGGGCTGGATGCGGCCGGAAGCCCTGTTCCTTGCGACTGCCTTCGCGCATCTTTGCCTGGCGGGCTATACGCTGCTGCGCATCAGCCGGCGCGCGCCGGTGCCGATCGAAGACCGCGACGCCTTCAAGACACAACCGGCCGAGCGCTCGATCACGCCGGAGGCACTGCGGCTCGATCCGCGCAGAAAGCCTGAAACCAACGGTTGAGATTTGGAAAACTTTGCCTCACAAATAAGGCATGATGTTTTCCGACGCCTTTATGGCGATTGCCGATCCCAACCGGCGCTATCTCTTGGAAGAGCTCCGGCGCGGCCCGAAGACCGTCAACGAACTTGCCGCCGGGTTGCCGGTCTCGCGCCCGGCTGTTTCGCAGCATCTGAAGGTGCTGCTCGACGCCGGGCTGGTCAATGCCAAGCCGGAAGGGACAAGGCGTGTCTACACGGTCAGCAGTGCCGGCTTCCTGAAGCTCAACATCTGGCTCGACCAGTTCTGGGACGCAGAGCAGCTGGGTTGACCCGGAGATGCGCCGTCACGTCTTGGCCAGTGAAGCGCTAAGCGCGTCGTTGGGCGGGACGTACGTCGTTGGGCGGGACGTACAGTGTCGGGCCTAACCGTTGTTGTAGGGGAACAGCTTGAAATAGGGCTGCGCTTCCTCGATCACGCGGGCGACAGACGGCCGCCGCAGCAGCCGGTCGTGGTAGCGCCTCACCGCGGGATATCTGTCGCCGAACGGCTCGACCTTGTTGGCATAGAACAATGCCGGGGCGGCGGCGCAGTCGGCCAGGGTGAAGGCTTCGCCCATGCCCCATGTCCGCGACTGCATGTCCTGCTCGATGATGGCGTAGGCGCTGCGCAGCTGGGCGCGCGCCTCCTCGACGCCGAACGGATCGGTCATGCCTTCCGGCCGCAGGCGGTCGCCGACGATCTTCTGCATCGGGTGCTGCACGTAGAAGTCATAAAATCGGTCGGCGAGGCGGGTCTGGCGGGCGAGATCGATATCGGCAGGGATCAGCTCGACCGGTCCGGGATAATGCGCGTTGAGATATTCGATGACGATCGTCGATTCCGGCACAGTCTGGTCCAGCGCTTCATCGCGCAGCACCGGCATCTTGCCGGCCGGCGACAATTTCAGGAACGCCGCGCGCGACTGTTCATTGCCGAGATCGACGACGACCGACGTGAACGGCGTGCCGTTCTCATAGAGCGCGATCAGCGGCTTCCAGCAGAAGGACGCCAGCGGATGAAGATGCATCGTCAGGGACATTGTTTGTTCGTTCCTTTGGTGGTTCGCCTCCCGGACGGGCGGTATCGAGGTTCGGCCTGCTACCTACCTGGCTTGGGTATGGGTGACGATGGCATCGACGATCACGGCCCAATCGTCGGGATGCAGTTCGTGGCCACCGCCTTCGATACGGACAAGCTTCGCGCCGGCAACTGCTTCGGCAAGAGCGGCGCCATGCTCGATCGGAAAGATCGGATCATCGGTGCCGTGGATCACGAGGAGCGGAACCTTCAATTCGTGCAGGCGGCCCTTCCCGTCCTCGCCGCCCCGATCCTCGCTGCTCTTGAGCATGAAATGATTGGTCGCGCTCAAGAAGCCGCCGGATCGGTCGTAATCCTGTTCGACAAACGCCCTCATCCGCTTCTCGTCGAAGGGATGCGCGGTGCCGGCGATCGCGTGCGCGTCCTTGACGATGAAGTCGACCACCTGGTCACGGTCCGACCAATCGACATCAGCGCCTTCGGCCGAATGTTTCCTATAGACCTCGGTCATCCCAGGCAGATACGACGTGTCGGTTCCCACGGGAGAAGTGCTGATCGCCGCAAGCGAGATGACCCGCGATGGATGCTTCAGCGCCACAAGCTGCGCGATCATGCCGCCCATCGACATGCCGACCACATGCGCTTTCGCGATGCAGTAACCGTCGAGCACGCGGATAGCGTCGTCCGCCATGTCGTCGAATGTGTAAGGCGGTTCGCCCGGCGCATATTTGGTCGAACGGCCGGTATCGCGATTGTCATAGCGGATCACGAACAGACCCTTGCCGGCCAGTTTCCGGCAAAACGCCTCCGGCCACCAGAGCATCGAAGCCATGGCGCCCATGATCAGCAGAATCGGTGGATGCGCGGGATCGCCAAACGTCTGGGATGCGATTTCGGGTTCCGCAGCCTTCATCATGATCGCCGTCTCCTTTTTGCAAAACCGATTGCATTTTGCAATCAGTTGCACAATAATAAAACCGACATGATAATGCAACCGGTTTCTTTCGGAGAATCGCATGAGCATCGATCGCCGGTCTGGCTGCCCGATCAACCTGTCGCTTGAAGTGTTTGGCGACCGGTGGAGCCTGATCATCCTTCGCGATATGATTTTCGGCGGCAAACGCCACTTTCGCGAACTGCTCAACGGATCGCTGGAACGCATCGCTTCCAACATCCTCGCCGATCGGCTGAAGCGGCTGATGGAGCTTGGCATGCTGACGAGGGCCGACGATCCCACCCACAAGCAGAAGGCGATCTACAGCCTGACCGAAATGGCGATAACGCTGGTGCCGATCTTGGCGCATCTCGGCGCCTGGGGTCGCGTCTGGCTGCCGGTCAGCGAGGAACTCTCGATCCGCGCCGAGCTGCTGGAAAAGGGCGGCCCGCCTATGTGGGAGAAGTTCATGGACGAGCTGCGCCACGAACATCTGGGCACACCCTCCGACACGCCGCCGGACGCCACCGTGCGTGCGACCTTGCAGGCTGGATACGAGGCGGTTGTCGCCCGAAAGGCGTCGGGCACCGGGTGCGATCCCCGCGCCTGACCAACTTATTTTTCCCCATCGCAGGCCGGCTCTGCTATTAAAGGCATTGAAAACTATAATTTACGGGATTGGAAAAGCCCTTGGTTGAGAACTCTAAGGATACTGCCCGCGCGCGGGCCGATTTGCGTTTCAAAAAGCAGGAAGAGGCAGCCACTGTTCGTCAGAAGGCGATGGCGGAATATGTCGCCGAGAGCGACGCCCGCCAGATTAAGACCAACAAACTGCGGGCGCTGCGCCTCGCCAAGGAAGCCGAAGACCTCGCCAATGCGCCGGCTGCTCCGGTGAAGAAGCCGGCGCGCGCCAAGAAAAAATAGGGTGGTTCGTTGCGCATGGCGCCGTCATCGGCGCTGTCGGCATTTCCGGCGATGCGTCGGACAATGATGAAGCGGCGGCCATCGCCGGCATCGAGGCGGCTGGCTTCACCGCCGACCAGGCTGAGGCCCGGCGTCTAGTTCATGTTTATGTCACGGGTGGCCGCTCGCATCGACACCGAGAAGCCGGCCAGAACGTCGACCAGCGCGATGACCATCAGCGTGAAGAAAACCGAGTGCGCCGCGCCCTTCACCAGCAGGAACTCGACCAGGAACGCCACGAAGACGAAGGTCGACAGCAGGTGGTCCATGATCGAGGCGCTCGTCGTGCGCGTCGATTTCACGATTTCGACGAAGAAGAGGATTAGCCCGATCAGCACGATCAGATCGCCGAGCGTCAGCGAGAACACCCCGCCCGACATCATGCGGATCGAGACCAGTTCGCTTGCCCAGGGGTCGTCGCCACCGCCGAATATTCCCAGAAGCCCGAGATTATAGAGGACGAAGGGCACGATCAGCAGCGGGATGGCACCGAACATCAGGCGGCTCCGGTTGGACTGCCCTCTGTAGTATGCGCCCGGCGTTCGCCGTCAAGAATTTTCGTATGCGACCGCGAACACGGACAAAGACGGTGCGAAATAACAATGTCAGCCGGCCCGGCTGACATCCTAAACGGTTGCTGGATGGCTGAAATTGGTTCGGTGAGCGATCCTCAGCGCCAAAATGCAAAAGACCGGCGCAATGGCCGGTCCTTCGGTAGTCACAACCCGTCGAAAACTGTCTCAGCTTTCCTTCGGCTCCAGAACCTGGCGACCGCGATACATGCCGGTCTTCAGGTCGATATGGTGCGGGCGGCGCATCTCGCCGGAATTCTTGTCCTCGACATAGGTCGGGGCCTTCAATGCGTCGGCCGAACGGCGCATGCCGCGCTTCGACGGAGAGGTTTTTCGTTTCGGTACGGCCATGGATATGCTCCACTACATGGTCAAAACGCCCCGGCTGCCCTCGTGAAAGGGCCGCGTCAGGGCCGGAATCTGAGAAAGTCGGGTGGCCTATACACGCCCTGCGCCGTTTTGGCCAGCGCCGTCGCGAATTTTTTTAAGCTATCGCAGGCAGCCGACATAGGCGCCGGACCGGCCTGCGCGCCGCTCGATCAGCGCAGCCAGCCGCCTCAGCCCCGGTCCGGGCTTCGCCGGGTTGCGCGCGATCGGGTTCGGCAAGGTGACGGCAAGCAGTGCCGCCTGGCGACGCGACAATCGTTTTGCCGAAACCCCGAAATGGTGCTGGGCGGCGGCCTCGATGCCATAGATGCCCGGCCCCCATTCGGCGATATTGAGATAGATTTCCATGATGCGCCGTTTCGACATCACCATGTCAAAATAGACAGACAGCGGCAGCTCGACGACTTTCCGGACCGAGCCCAGCGGCCGCGACCACAGATAGAGATTCTTCACGGTCTGCATGGTGATGGTCGATGCGCCGCGCGTCATCTCGCCGGCCAGCGCGTCGTCGACGACGCCCCTCAACTCGCCAAGGTCGATGCCGCGATGGAAACAGAACTGCCCGTCCTCCGACATGATGACCGAATTCGCCAGCGCCGGCGCCACATCGTCGATCGAGACCCAGCGCCGGTTATAGCCGGAAAACGTCGCCTGATCCTTCAGCATCAGGGTCGACACCGGATGCACGAACGGCGGCAGATACAGAAACGTCAACACCACCGGCATCAGCGCCAGCACGACGGCGACGGTGATGCCGCGCCGGACCCAGAGCCGGGGCCAGCGTTTGAGACCGATGCGGTTGCCGCGTTTCGGCCTCACCATGTCCAACCCTTCGGTTTCGTGATCGACGATCGGTTCCGCCAAGCCGCCCAATCCATGCTGCTCCCTGCCCCGGCATAATGGCGCTTGGCTTCTTGCGCAACGTCTGAGTGTCGGCTACCGGTCCCGGCGATGACGAAAGACGATCAAATTCCGTTCGAGGCAGCGCTTCTCGCGCGCGCAGGTCCGATCGAGGCGCTGCTCAGGCGTCTCCTCGACGGCCGCCCGCTTTCAGACGAGATCGCGCGGCCGCAACGTCTGATGGCGGCGATGCGTCATGGCGTGCTGAACGGCGGCAAGCGCCTGCGTCCCTTCCTGGTGATGGAAAGCGCCGCGCTGTTTTCCGCCGACAGCGAGGCGGCGCTGCGCGTGGCGGCGGCGCTCGAATGCGTGCATTGCTATTCGCTGATCCATGACGATCTGCCGGCCATGGACGATGACGATTTGCGCCGTGGCCAGCCGACCGTGCACAAGGCCTTCGATGAGGCGACCGCCATCCTCGCCGGCGACGCCTTGCTGGCGCTCGCCTTCGACATCATTGCCGACGAAGCGACCATGCTGCCAGCCGAGCGAAGGGCGGCGCTGGTGCTGGCGCTGGCCCGCGCCGCGGGAGCCGGCGGCATGGTCGGTGGCCAAATGCTCGACCTGGAGGCCGAGCGCATCGGGCCGGACGAAGCCGGCATCATCCGGCTTCAGGCGATGAAGACCGGCGCGCTGATCCGCTTCGCCTGCGAGGCGGGCGCACTCATTGCCGGCGCGCCACCGGTCGACCGCGAAAGGCTGGCCGAGTTCGGCTCGGCGATCGGGCTTGCCTTTCAACTTGCCGACGATTTGCTCGACCTGACGGCGGACGCGCACCAGATGGGCAAGGCGACCGGCAAGGATGCAGCAGCCGGCAAGGCGACGCTGGTGGCGCTGCACGGCGCGAACTGGGCGCAGGACCAGCTTCAAGGCCTCGTCGACCAGGCCCACGCGCTGCTCGATCCCTATGGCGAAGCCGCCGCGCTTCTGAAGCAAGCGGCGACATTCGTGGCGACCCGCAACAGCTGACGCTGCTCTAAACTGTATTCCCGACGTCTTGTGGCGCGCTGCGTAGCCAAGGAGGGTTGGTGAACTGTTCGGCCAGGAAATCCACGAACACGCGGACACGCGGCGACAGTATCCGGCCAGGCGGATAAACAGCGCAGATTGGCGGTCCGTCGTGATGATTGTATCCGGTAAGCAGTGCGGTCAGCCTGCCTATCCTGATATCCGGTCCGACCAATATCTCCGACATGCGGATGATGCCGACACCGGCGAGCGCCAGCCGGCGCAGGGCTTCCGTGCTGTTGGCCTCTATCGGGCTGCGGATACGCATGCTTTGCGGACCGTCCGGGCCATCGAATTCCCAGATGTTAAGGCCGCCGCGTGATGTGATGCCGAGGCATGTATGATGTTGAAGGTCGCCCGGCGTCATCGGTATGCCGTGTTTTTCGAGATACTGGGCTGACGCGCAAATGACACGGTGATTGGGCGCCAGCCGCCGCATCACCAGCCTGGAATCGCTCTGGGCGGCAACCCGCACGGCGACATCCGTTTCCTCAGTCAACAGGTCGATAATCGCATCTGTGAACATCAGCTCGAGCTCAATGGCTGGATAGCGATCGATAAAAGTCGGTAGCATCGGCACGATCAAACGATGGCCGAAGGCGCTCGGAAGACTGACGCGCAGCCGGCCGCGAGGTTCTGCGCCGGGTTGAATCGCGATTTCAGCCTCTTTGATGTCGTTCAGGATCCGGCGAGCGCTATCGGCATAGCTGCTGCCTTCCGCTGTCAAGCTGATGCGCCGCGTCGAGCGTTGCAACAAGCGCACGCCAAGGCGGGACTCAAGGCGACCGATGATTTTGCTGACGGCCGATGGGGTCATCCGCAGCCGGCGTGCCGCTGCCGAGAAGTCGCCTTCCTCGACAACTGACAGGAACACACCCATCGTTTCCTGTCGGTCCATGATATCTATTCCAATTCGTCACAGATGAACGGAAATTATCACCAATTATCAGTATTTGCGATACATAATATGATTCCCTCCTCAGCATCCGAAATGCTGGTGAGGAGAGTGCGATGCGTTCAGAACAGCCAAACCTGCGCGATGGTCACGAGCTGCATCGGTGGGCACGTCGTCAGCGCAGCGCCGCAATCGGGCGGTGGTGTCTCCGGATTATCCGCGTGCTCAACCGGTCACCGCAAAAGATGGGAAAACGCCCAGAGCGAAGCAACGTCCGGGCTAGCGCAACCGGCCAATCGGGATGATTTCCGGCGAGGCCGGGCCATACGGCTCGCCCTGCCAGTTGCCGAGCCATTCTTCGACGACCAGCCCGCTCTGGTCCATCATCCCCGCAAGGCTTTCCTTTGTCGGGAAGGCTATTTTCGATTCGGCGCTGAGCACCCGCCCGCTGTCGGGGATTTCATAATGGGTCGAGTAGGTGACGACACCGGTAGCGGGATCGCGCCGGAAATCGTTCCACGCTCTTACGGTGCTCAATCCGGGATGACTCAGGTCCCGTTCGGACCTTTCCGGCGTCCACTCGAGCCATTCCTCGGTGGCTGGATTTCGCGTGTCGAAGATGAAGCGCCCATCGGGAGCCAGATGAGCAGCGATCGTGGCAAGCACCGCCTCTCGATCTTTCGGCGTCAGAAACACCTGGAAGGCGTGCCCGGTCAAAAGAACCAGATCGAAGCGTCGTCCGAGCCGGACGGTTCGCGCATCGGCCTCGACCCAGTCGACCCTCTGCCCGCCGGCTCGGCGGCGCGCGATGTCGAGCATCGCCGGCGCCGGATCGACACCGGTCACATTACGCCGATCGGCGAGCGCGGCGGCCAATTGCCCGGTGCCGCAGCCGAGGTCGAGAACCGATCCGGCACCCTTGGCAAAGCCGACGCAATAGTCGAAGTCGACGCCGCCTTCGTTCTCGATATCGTAGAACTGGGCGAGGTCGGGATCGCTGTAGAGACGGTCGGTCATGGAAGGCCTGGAGTTGGAACCGTGGAGCAGCAGAATTCGTGGAGTCAAAGCGCAGCTTCGATGGTTTGTCGGGCAAATCGGTCGGTACCCATCACCGGTTCCGCACCACAATGCATGCACCGCCGACGCTTTGCAGTTTCTGGCAAATGTTGTCGGCCTTGGCTTTGGAGTCGGCGCCGATCCGGACCGCATAGATGCCGCGCCTGCCGATTGGCGAGCGCACCCGGCTGACCACCGGATTTTGGCCCTTAAGCAAGGCCGGAAACCGGCGCTTCACACCATTCCATTGACTGAGCGCCGCAGCGCGGCGGAAATTGCCGGCCACCTGCACGCCCCACGGCTTGATGTTGATCGACGCCATGGCCACGGTTTGGGACTTGATGACCGGCAGCTTGCGGCAGGCGACCGCGAAGCTCGCTTTCTTGTCGAGCGGCCGGATGGTGCCGGCATAGGCGGTGTCGGTGAACCTGTCGGCTGGCTCGCCCATGATGTCCAGAACGTAGCTTTCGGTCTCCATCGGCAGGAAACCGCCAGAACTCAGCCAGCGCGACACCCGGCTTTCACCGGCATTGTAGGCGGCGGCGGCCAAGCCGAGATTGCCGAAGCCGGTTTTCATTTCGGCGAGATATTTTGCCGAGGCCGGGATGGCCTGCTCGATATCGAAGGAATTGGCGAGGCCGCGTATCTTGGCTGTACCCGGCATGAACTGGGCAATGCCTTCGGCGCCGACCGGGCTGACCGCACTGGGATCGAAGCGGCTTTCCTTCCAGATCAACCGGGCAAAGAAGTCCTTGGGCAGGCCGTTTTGGTCCGCATGAGCCTCGATCAGGTTGCAAACCCGGTCGAGCAGTCGTTGTTTGGCGGGGCGCGGCGGATCGGCCTGGACGGCTGTCACCCAGCCCAGCCCACAAAGCAAGACAAACCCACCAAGCAAGACCGGCGTCGCCCAAGGGAGCCGCATAGATCTACTCCGCCGCGGGCTTGCCAAGTTGCCCAAACCGCTGCTCGATATAGTCGGCGACCATTTTCTCGAAGTCCGCAGCAATCGACGGGCCGCGCAGCGTCGCCGCCTTCCTGCCGTCGACGAATACCGGCGCCGTCGGCGTCTCGCCGGTACCGGGCAGAGAAATGCCGATATCGGCATGCTTGGATTCACCTGGACCGTTGACGATGCAGCCCATCACCGCGACCTTGAGGTTCTCGACGCCGGGATATTTTTCACGCCACACCGGCATGTTCTTGCGCAGATCCGCCTGGATGTTCTGGGCGAGTTCCTGGAACACGGTAGAGGTCGTGCGGCCGCAGCCGGGGCAGGCGGCGACGATCGGCACGAACTGCCGGAACCCCATGGTCTGCAGGAGTTCTTGCGATACCTGCACCTCCCGGGTGCGGTCGCCATTCGGCTCCGGTGTCAGCGAGATGCGGATCGTGTCGCCAATGCCTTGCTGGAGAAGGATGCCCATCGCTGCGGACGAGGCGACGATGCCTTTTGAACCCATGCCGGCCTCGGTGAGGCCAAGATGCAGCGCGTGGTTGGAGCGGGTGGCAAGCTCGGTATAAACGGCGATCAGGTCCTGCACACCGCTAACCTTGGCCGACAGAATGATTTTCTCGCGGCCAAGACCGATCTCCTCGGCCATTTCGGCCGAAAGGATCGCCGACTGCACGATCGCCTCGCGCGTCACTTCCTGCGCGGTCAGCGGAAAGCCTTGGCGCTGGTTGTCGTCCATCAGCCGGGTCAGAAGCTCCTGGTCGAGCGACCCCCAATTGACGCCGATGCGCACCGGCTTGTCGTGCCGGATCGCCATCTCGACGATATCAGTGAACTGCCGGTCCTTCTTGTCCTTGAAGCCGACATTGCCGGGATTGATGCGGTACTTGGCTAACGCCTCGGCGCAAGCCGGATGGTCGGCGAGCAGCTTGTGGCCGATATAGTGGAAATCGCCGACCAGCGGCACGTTGATGCCGAGCCGTTCGAGCCGCTCGCGGATGGCGGGCACGGCGGCAGCGCTCTCGTCGCGGTCGACGGTGATGCGCACGATCTCGGAGCCGGCACGATGCAGCGCCGCAACTTGAGCGACTGTCTGGTCGACATCGGCGGTGTCGGTGTTGGTCATCGACTGAACGACGACAGGGGCACCCCCGCCGACCATCACGCCGCCGACATCGACACCGACCGACGTGCGGCGCGGGAAGGGAGAGGAAAAATATCCGGTCATGGCCGGCTGCCCTTTGTTAGCGCATCACCCCGAATCCCGGAATCGGTTTCCGGAAAGGATCACGCGCAAAAATCAAAATACAGTGTCCTTTGCGCGCCCGAAAGGGCGCGCGGCGCTGTAGAAGGTCCGGGCATGAGGTGGAGGAGCAAAGATGGCTTGTCAATGGCGACAGGCAGGCAGACCTACCAAATCGATAACGGGAGAGGAGACAAACAGCCCATCTTATCCGTGGCGCTGGCGGCCGGAACCATCTCCGAGTCGTGTGAAGCAGCGCTCCGGCGGCATGGCCGCCACCGGAAAGATGCTCGTGCGCCGAAACCGGCGCAGCTATTCGAGGAAAAGCGTCAATGCGTGGTCGGTTTCGCTTTCAGTTTTTCAATCTCGTCCTTGAGTGCCAGCTTGCGCCGCTTGAGATTCACGATTTCGAGGTCATCCACTGATGGATGATTCATCGCGTCATCGATTTCGCGTTCGATGTCGCCGTGTTTCCGCTGCAACTCATCAAGATGGGATGCAAGAGACATGATTGGTTCTCCCTTTCATGGTTTCCTCGATTGCAGCCGTCAAGGCGTGTCCACCGCAGGCTCGCTTCTGTGACGGCATAATGACAGTGTGCCACCATCGGGCAGCGATGTCGAATGCTGCGTGGTAGCATTCCACGACAATGTGAAATGTGATATTGGCTGCGCGCCGGTGCAAGAGAGCCCCCGGCCCCGCCTAATCAGGCCCATTTTTGGGCGCCGCAGACGTGCAGACGGTAGATAATGTCCGAACAGGAACAGGCCGATATCCGCCTCGAATATTCTCGGCTGAAGCAAGAGCACGCCGATTTCGACGCGGCCATCAACGCGATGATCGCCATGGGCTGCGACCCGCTGCAGATCCAGCGCATGAAGAAGAAAAAACTATTCCTGAAAGACCGGCTGATGGCGCTGGAAGACCGGATCATCCCCGACATCATCGCGTGAGCGAATTCCCACTTGGCGACTCGGCAAACCTGCTCATCCTGTGATCGAAAGCCTCGCAGCGCGTTCGCGCAGCATGGCGATGAGATCGTCGGTCTTTTCTCCGGAAGTGTCGATGGGAACCACCAGGCATATCGTCGCCTCGACCTTGCCGGGCGCTGAAAAGACCGGCGCGGCAAGGCATTTTGTGTAGGCGTCGACAAGACCCGAGGTCACGCAGTAGCCGACACCGCCAGCCACGGCGATATCTTCTATGAAGTCGTCGAGCAGCAATCTGCGGCCGTCTGGCAGGACGAGATCGTCTTCGGACACCATGTCTTCGATCACGGCCCTTTCGAAACCGGCGAGAAGCAACCGCCCCGAAGCGGTCCAGGGAAGCGGGATCTGCAGACCTGTGGCCGAGCTGATCCGGAACGGCCTGGTGCCCGGACTTGAATGGACGATTGTGTAGCGGCCGCTTTGCAGCATGCACAATTCAGAGGTCTCGCCTGTCTCGCGCGACAGATTGTCGACCTCCTGCCGCCCTCTCCTGAGCAGGTCGTTGCCGCGCACATAGTCCATTCCGTAGAGGTAAAGCTTTTTTCCGAAATAGACGCGATTGCCGTCGCCGGCCATTTCCAGCAGGCCCGCATCGACCAGCGAGCGCACAAGCGTGTAGGTCGTCGAGCGAGGCGCATTCACTGCCTTGGCGAGATCGCCAATCCCGATCGCACGCTGGGTCGTGTGGAGAAACTCCAGGATCTGGAGCACCCGGTTGAGACCCTTCTCGCGAGAGCCCGATGCCCTGTCTTCGTCCAGGCCGGCGTCCGGTCGAACTGCCAAGGCATTGCCATCTTGCATTACCGGCTCCTGATGTTAGTATCTGTCTTGTATAGAGTACATGCGTCTCTTGTAAGGGACAATCACGTTCATTGCAACGACGCATGTTGCTCATCCAAAGGGGAACACAACACGAAGGAGGTCGCCGTGAACGACACATCCAAAAGACGTGAATTTCTGAAAATGGCCGGGCTTGCAACGGCCGGAGTGATGGGCGCAGCAGCAACGGTCGATGTTCAGAAGGCGGCGGCGCAAGCGGCGCCGGACAGCCTGCTGCGTACTGTTCTCGATCGCGGCAAGCTGATCGTCGGCACCGGCAGCACCAACGCACCCTGGCACTTCGAGAACGATGCCGGCGAACTCGTCGGCATGGACATCACCATGGGGCGCATTCTTGCCAAGGGGCTTTTCGACGATCCGACCATGGTCGATTTCGTCATGCAGGATCCGGCCCAGCGCATTCCGAATGTGACCACCAACAAGGTCGACATCTCGATCCAGTTCATGACCATGACCGCCCAGCGCTCGCAGCTGATCAACTTCTCGCGGCCCTATTACGTCGAAGGCATCGCTCTGCTGACCCTTCCGACCGCCGAGAACAAGACCTTCGACAAGCTGCTTGCCGGCGGTTCGGCAACGCGTATTTCCATCCTGCAGAATGTCGATGCCGAGGCAAATGTGCACATTGTCCTGCCGGAGTCGCAGGTGATGCAGATAGACACCCAGGCCAACGTGCTGCAGGCACTCGAGTCGAAGCGCGTCGACGCGGCCGCCGTCGATCTTTCCACGGTGCGCTGGCTCGCCTCACGCAACCCGGACCGCTACTTCGATGCCGGCAAAAGCTGGTTCAGCATGCTTTACGGCGCGGCGCTGAGGCAAGGCGATCTCGACTGGCTGACCTTCGTCAACGCATCCTTCGCGACGGCAATGTTCGGTCATGAAACGGCGCTCTACGACGCGGCGTTCAAGGACTATTTCGGGCTGGAGCCGCCGGCCCGGCATCCCGGTTTTCCGGTCATCTGATGCAGCTGGCGGAAGGGCAGCAATCGGCGCCCTTCCGCCTCCTTCTCCTCGACGGCCCTCGGCACTGAGGCAGACGCATGGGCTACGCCCTCAATTTCAACCTGATCTGGCGGCATTTCGACAAGCTGTGGGGCGGCCTGCTGCTCAGTCTCGAGCTCGCCGTGATCTCCATAGCCATCGGCATCGTCATCGGGCTCGTTCTGGCGGTCTGGTACGTCTCGGCCGGGCGCGTCGTCCGGTCCATAATCGCCGCCTATGTCGAATTCATCCGCAACGTGCCGCTGATCCTGCTTGTCTATCTCGTTTTCTACGGCCTGCCGACCGTGGTCGATCTCGCCTACAGCGCCCAGACCTCGTTTGTCGCGACACTGTCGCTCTATAGCGGCGCGTATCTGGTCGAGGTGTTTCGCTCGGGGCTCGAAGCCGTGCCGCGCGGACAGATCGACGCTGGCAAGGCGATCGGCCTGACGCCCTGGCAGCGGCTGCTCCATGTGCGCCTACCGACGATGCTGCGGATAACGCTGCCCGCGCTTTCCAACACGTTCATATCGCTCTTCAAGGACACGTCCGTCGCCTCGGTCATTTCGGTGCCCGAGCTCACCTACGGCGCCCAATGGATCAACTTCAACACCTTCCGGATCGTCGAGGTCTACCTTGTGGTGACGGCGATGTACCTCTTGACCGGCTACGCGCTTCTCTATGCGCTTCGGCTTGTCGAGCGCCGGTTCAGGGCGGCGCACTAACATGCTTGGCCAGATCGCCTATGCCTTGCCCTTCCTAGCCCAGGGTTTTGCCGTGACACTGTGGGTGTCGCTGCTTGTCGTGGTGTTGTCGCTCGTCGCCGGCGTGATGATGGGCGTCGGCCTTGTCTACGGCCCTACGCCGCTGCGCTGGGTGGTGCGCATTTTCAGCGACACCATACGCGGCATTCCGATCCTGGTGCTCATCTTCTTCGTCTATTACGGCCTGCCTGCCATCGGCATCCATCTGGAGTCCTTCTGGGCCGCCGTGCTGGCGCTCACCCTGTTCAAGACGGCCCAGGTCATCGAATATCTGCGCGGCGCGGTCGGTTCCATACCGAAGGGGCAGTCCGAGGCGGCGATGGCGATCGGGCTGACCTTTCGCCAGCGACTGGCCTACGTCATCTTTCCGCAAGCGTTCAGGCGCTTCCTGCCGCCATGGATCAATGGCGTCACCGATGCGGTAAAGGGCAGCGCGCTGGTCTCGCTGCTGGGCATCACCGACCTGATGCACGCCATCAACCAGGTCATCGGCCGCACCTACGAGGCGATGCCGCTCTACATCCTCGGCGCAGTCATCTACTTCGCCGTCAATTACGCCCTCTCCCTGGCCAGCCGACGGCTGGAGCGGCGTTTCTCCTTCATCCGGGAATAGCAAGATGTCCATCGCCCCGCCCGCCAATCCGGCGCTTCTCGATATCCGCGACGTTTCCAAATCCTTTGGATCCGTCGAGGTCCTGCGCTCCGTCAGCCTAAAGGTGACACGCGGCGAGGTGGTGACTGTCATCGGGCCTTCCGGCAGTGGTAAGACCACGCTGCTGCGCTGCGTCAACTTTCTCGAGAGCTACGATAGCGGCTCCATCCGCATCGACGGAAAGGAGGTTGGCTTCCGCGAGACGGGAACACGCCAGCGCCGCAGTGAGCGCGACCTGGCGAAGATGCGGGCCGAGACCGGAATGGTGTTCCAGAGTTTCAATCTGTTCCCGCATCTGACGGCGGCCGGCAACATCATGCTTGGCCTGCGCAAGGTGCGCGGCAAAAGCAGCGCCGAAGCCCGCCAGATTGCGGAGCACTGGCTGGGCCGGGTCGGCCTCGCCCACAAGGCAGACAGCCTGCCCGCCGAGCTTTCCGGCGGCCAGCAGCAGCGCGTCGGCATCGCCCGCGCGGTGGCGATGGAGCCAAAAATCCTGCTTCTCGACGAGATAACCTCGGCGCTCGATCCGGAACTCGTCGGCGAAGTGCTTGAGGTCGTGCGCAGTCTGGCCGAAGACGGCATGACCATGGTGATGGTCACGCACGAGATGGCCTTTGCACGCGACGCCTCGAGCCGCATCATCTTCATGGCGGATGGCGGCGTCAGTGCCGCAGGCCCGCCTGCCGAGATTCTGGGCGAGGAGATCGACAACGAACGTCTTCGCAGCTTTTTGGCGCGGTTCCGCGCCTCGCATTTCTGACATCGGACGGCGAAAGCTGTCGCAAGGAGCCTTTTCATGTCGCCTTACATCCGGCTCGCCGAACTGGGCCTGACGCTGCCCGAGCCGCCGACGCCGATCGCCAATTTCGTCACCCACGCCGAAAGCGGACGGCTGATCTTCCTCTCCGGCCAGGGGCCATTGCGCGCCGATGGCACGCTTTGCACCGGCAAGGTGGGCGAGGACGTCACGGTGGAGGAGGCCTATGGGCATGCCCGTCTCACCGGCTTGAACCTGCTTGCCGTTATGCATGCCGCAGCGGGTGACCTCGGCCGCATCGTGCGCGTCGTCAAGCTGCTGGGTTTCGTCAACGCGATCCCGACCTTCAGCGACCATCCGAAGGTGGTCAACGGCTGCTCCGATCTTTTCGCCGAAGTCTTCGATAGTATCGGCGGGCACGCCCGCTCGGCGATCGGTGTTGGCTCTTTGCCGGGAAACATCACGGTCGAAATCGAGGCGGTCGTCGAGACCGCCGCCTGACGTCTACCAACGGGACCTCTAGAGATGAAAACCTATTCCGAAAACGGCTCCAACACGACAATTCGTCAACGACTCGGCCTTCGCCCGATCATCAACGTTTCCGGCACGATGACGGCGCTCGGTGCCTCGATCATCGTCCCGGAAGCGATCGCCGCGATGTCGGAAATCGCTTCGCAGTGGGTGGAGATGGACGATCTGCAACGCGCCGCAAGCACGGTCGTCGCGCGCCTCACAGGGGGCGAGGCCGGCTTCGTCACCGCTTGCTGCGCCAGCGGCATCACCATGGCGATTGCCGGCACGATGACCGGCACCAACCTTCTGGCGATCGAGCGGCTGCCGGACGACACCGAGGGCCTCAAGTCGGAGGTCATCGTCCAGCTCGGCCACATCGTCAATTACGGCGCGCCGATCGACCAGTCGATCCGGCTTGCCGGGGCCAAGGCCGTCCCGGCCGGCACGGTCAGCGTGACGCAGGATTATCATGTGCGCGACGCGATCCGCGACCGCACCGCGGCCGGCCTCTACGTCGTTGCGCATCACACAGTGCAATACGGCATGCTCTCGCTCGAGGAATTCTGCGAGATCTGCCACGCCAAGGGCGTCCCGGTGATCGTCGACGCCGCCTCGGAATACGACCTGCGCGGCTTTCTCGCACGCGGCGCCGACATCGTCGTCTATAGCGGGCACAAATTCCTCTCGGGGCCCACTAGCGGCATCGTGACGGGGCGCAAGGATCTGGTGCGAGCCGCCTATCTCCAGAATCGTGGCGTTGCGCGGGCGATGAAGGTCGGCAAGGAAAGCGTCGCCGGCACCATGGCGGCGCTGGAGGCCTGGGAGCGTCGCGATCACGCCGGCATCCGCAAGCGGGAGGATGCGGCCTTGCATCTGTGGGAGGACGCATTGCAGAGCCTGCCCGGCATCGCCGCGCATGTCATTCCCGATCCGACCGGCAATCCGCTCGACCGCCTGCAGGTTTTTGTTACGCCTGAGAGCAGGTTCAGCGCCGCCGGCCTTGCCTCGGCGCTGGCGGCAGGCTCGCCTCCTATTATCGTGCGCAACCACGAGGTCGAGCGCGGTCACTTCTTCCTCGACCCGTGCAATCTCCATCCCGGCGAGGCGGAGATCGTCGCCGAACGCCTGCAGGCTGTGTTGAACGCAACCGACCGCCCGGCGGATGCGATGAAGCCGGCTCGCAAGGACACCGCCGGCGCGTTGCGCTGGCCGGATTAGGTGACGATGGCGCCATGCGCCCGAATGGACGCAGAGGCATCGCATCCTTGCCGTCGATCCCGAATTCCGCTAATGCGCGCCTTTGCCGCCGGGAGCAGAAGCTTGGACGATCAACGCGCCGACGTCGCCATCATCATGGGCAGCCAGTCCGACTGGGCGACGATGCGCCACGCCGCCGAAACGCTGGAGGCGCTGGGCATCCCGCACAAGCGGCTGATCGTCTCGGCCCATCGCACCCCCGACCGGCTCTATGACTTCGCCAAGGGCGCCAAGGCGGCCGGTTTTCGGGTGATCATCGCCGGCGCCGGCGGTGCGGCGCACTTGCCGGGCATGACAGCGGCAATGACGCCGCTCCCCGTTTTTGGCGTGCCGGTGGAATCGAAGGCGCTTTCCGGACAGGACTCGCTGCTCTCCATCGTGCAGATGCCGGCAGGCATTCCGGTCGGCACGCTGGCCATCGGCAAGGCGGGCGCCATCAATGCCGCGCTTCTGGCTGCGGCCGTGCTGGCGCTAACCGACGAAAAGCTCGCTGCCCGGCTCGATGCCTGGCGCGCCGCCCAGACCGCCAAGGTCGCCGCCGAGCCCACGGACACGCCATGAGCCTGCCTGCGGGATCGACCATCGGCATCATCGGCGGCGGCCAGCTCGGCCGCATGCTGGCCATGGCTGCCGCCCGCCTCGGCTACCGCACGGTCGTGCTGGAACCGCAGCCGGATTGGCCGGCGGCACAGGTCGCCAACCGGCAGATCACCGCCGCCTATGACAATACGGCCGCGCTCGCCGAACTGGCTGCAGTCAGCGCGGTCGTCACCTACGAGTTCGAGAACGTGCCGGTCGTGGCCGCCAGCGCGCTTGCCGTCACGGTCCCGGTCTATCCGCCGGCACGCGCACTGGAAGTGGCGCAGGACCGGGTGGCGGAGAAGAAGTTCCTCAACGGCATCGGCATTCCCACGGCGGATTTCTGTCCCGTCGACAATGACGACGAATTGACGGCGGCGCTGAAAAAGTTCGACGGCAGCGGCATATTGAAGACGCGGCGCATGGGCTATGACGGCAAGGGCCAGCGTGTCTTCCGCAACATGGAAACGGGCGGCTTTGCCGGCACCTGCGAGGCGATGGGCAACGTGCCGTTGATCCTCGAATCCTTCGTCGCCTTCGAACGCGAGATTTCGGTGATCGCGGCGCGCGGCGTAGACGGTTCGCTCGCCGCCTACGATCCGGCAGAAAACGTCCACCGCGACGGCATCCTGCACAGCTCGACCTTGCCAGCCAGGATAGGGTCCGAAACCGCCGCTGCGGCGCAGGCAGCCGCGGCAAAAATACTTGCGGCGCTCGATTATGTCGGCGTCATCGGCATCGAGTTCTTTGTCCTTGCCGACGGCTCGCTGCTGGCCAATGAGATCGCGCCGCGTGTTCACAATTCCGGCCACTGGACGGAAGCCGCCTGCATCGTCTCGCAGTTCGAGCAGCATATTCGTGCTGTCGCCGGCCTGCCCTTGGGAAATCCCGGTCGCCATTTCGACTGCGTCATGGAAAACCTGATCGGCGACGACGTCTTGCGCGTCCCAGCCCTGCTCGCCGAGCCCGATCTGATGCTGCATCTCTACGGCAAGGCGGAGGCGCGTCCTGGCCGCAAGATGGGCCATTTTACGCGAATGAGCCGTCGCCGTTGAGGCTATTGGACGGCGCCGCTCTAACGCCGTCGATAGAGCAGAAACTCAAAATCCGCCGCACCATGAAGCATGCTGCGGTTGACACGGGCAAGGCTCCTCGTTTATGAGCCACGCACAAGTTGAGAGGCGCGCTTTCCGAGCGCGCCTTAATAATTCGGCCCAAGCGGGCCCAGACCGACGGGCAAGACCATGAAGATCAAGAATTCGCTCAAGGCGCTCAAGGCGCGTCACCGCGACAACCAGCTGGTTCGCCGCAAGGGCCGCGTGTACATCATCAACAAGACCGCTCCGCGCTACAAGGCGCGCCAGGGCTGAGTCTTTTCGCGTGGAGGCCTGCCTCCACGCTTGCATGATGTAATTGCTGGCCTCCCGGCCCTCTCACGCTAAATTCAGTTTGACGATCTGCCGTCCGGGGTTAGATTCTCGGCCATGCGGATTCGTTTTGCATTCTTCGCGGCGCTTTTTCTTTTCGGCTCCGCCGTACCTCCGGCTCAAGCGGAGGACACGGTCGCCCCTCCGATTGCCACGACCAGGGAGGCAAGGCTCGACCAGCTGTTTGTCGACCTGAAGCGCGAGCGCAACGAAAAAGCCGCAGAGCGCATCGCCGCGCGCATCTCGAACGAGTGGGTGCAATCCGGCAGCGCCTCGATCGACCTGATGATGCAATGGTCGCAAAAGGCGGTCGAAGAGAAAAAGTTCGACGTGGCGCTCGACTTCCTCGACCAGGTGGTGACCTTGCAACCGGCCTATGCGGAAGGCTGGAACCGGCGCGCCACCGTACATTTCATGATGAATAATTTTGGGAAATCGATGGCGGACATCGACCGCACGCTGCAGCTCGAGCCGCGCCATTTCGGCGCGCTGTCCGGCCTGGCACAGATCATGGCCGTAACCGGCCACAAGGAATCGGCGCTGGAAGCCTGGCAGCGCGTGCTCAGCATCTATCCGATGCTGCGCAGCGCCCAGGATCAGGTCGGCACGCTTTCGGAAGAACTTGCCGGCGAAGGGATTTGATGCCGGTGGACCAGTGCGCCTGGCTGCGACGCTCCACGGCAATTTCAACATTGCTGCCGTTCTTGCAGTGCTGCTTGTCGGTGAGCGCGAGGTGTGGTTTCCTGTCTAGGGTTGGAGCGGTTCGGCAATCATGATCGCAGCTTACATCGACGAATTCATAATGTTTTGCGCCGGTCTAGGGATGTCGGGCGTCGGCTACGGGTTCTTTCAGCTGCCGAACCAACCCCAAACCGGACAACAGACTTGGCTGGCACGCCTTCCCAGCCATTTCAAATGGATGGGACCGCTCTTGCTGATAATCGCGATCGTGCTCGCCGTCGCCTCACCTTCTTGATCGGCAATAAGTCGCTACGCTCCCAGTCCCATCGAGGCGAGGCTTCAGCTTGGTGAATTCGGCGTGAGCGGCCTAAAGCCGTCGCGTTTGAATGGATTCTTGCGACGCGCTTTAAGTCTTTGTTTTTACCCAAATCGCTGCGCATCTTTGGGTGATTTGCTCTAGCGCCTGATCTGGGCGTCCGAACCGACATAGGCGATGCGCAGCATGTTGGTGGAGCCCGGCGTCCTCAGCGGCACGCCGGCCGTGATGATGACCCGGTCGCCCGGCTTGCCGAACCCTTCGTCCAAAGCGATGCGGCAAGCGCGGTCGACCATGTCGTCGAGGTCGATGGCATCGGGCGAGACGACACAATGCGTGCCCCACAAAAGCGACAGCCGCCGCGCCGTGTTGACGATCGGCGACAGCGCGACGATCGGCACCTGCGGCCGCTCGCGCGCGGCGCGCAGGCCGGTCGTGCCGGACGCCGTATAGCTGATGATCGCCGACAGTTTCAGCGTCTCGGCGATTTCGCGGGCGGCGAGCGAGATGGCGTCCGCGCCGGTCGCTTCCGGCTCTGAGCGCTGCGCATTGATGATGCCGGCATAGGTCGGGTCGGTTTCGACCTTGCTGGCGATGCGGTTCATCATCGCCACCGCCTCGACCGGGTAGGCGCCGGCCGCGGACTCCGCCGAGAGCATGATGGCGTCGGCGCCTTCGAACACGGCGATCGAAACGTCCGACACCTCGGCGCGGGTCGGCACCGGCGCGGTGATCATCGATTCCAGCATCTGCGTGGCGATCACCACCGGCTTGCCGGCGCGGCGCGCGGCGCGGGTGATCTGCTTCTGGATGCCGGGCACGGCTTCGAGCGGCATTTCAACGCCGAGATCGCCGCGAGCAACCATCAGTGCGTCCGAAAGTTCGATGATCTCGGCCAGCCGGGCGACGGCTTGCGGCTTTTCGATCTTGGCCATGATGAGTGCCCGGCCGCGCGCGATCTTGCGCGCTTCCGCCAGGTCCTCCGGCCGCTGCACGAACGACAGCGCGACCCAGTCGACGCCAGTGGCCAGCACCGCATCGAGGTCCCTGCGGTCCTTTTCGGTCAGCGCGCCGACCGGTAGGTCGGTGTCGGGCAGGCTGACGCCCTTCTTGTCGGAGATGGTGGTGCCGGCGACGACGGTGCAGACGATCGCCTTGCCGTCGCTTCTCACCGCCTTCAGCTCGAGCTTGCCGTCATCGATCAAAAGGCGGTGACCGGCCTCGACCGATCTCAGGATTTCGGGGTGGGGCAGATAGACCCTGGTCGAATTGCCGGGCTCGGGATTGTCGTCGAGCGTGAACGTCTGGCCGAGTGTCAGCGCCTCCTTGCCGTTGGCGAATTTGCCGACCCGCAGCTTGGGCCCCTGCAGGTCGGCGAGAATGCCGATCGGCCGGCCGACCGCTTTCTCGACGTTGCGGATGCGACCGACAAGTGTGCGCATCAATTCATGATCGGTGTGGCTCATATTGATGCGAAACACGTCGGCGCCGGCTTCGAAGAGCTTCTTCAGCATGTCCTCGGAGGAGGAGGCCGGACCGATGGTGGCGAGTATCTTGACCTTGCGGCTGCGTCTCATTGACTGTTTGTTCCCGGGGCGGCTGGAGCGCCCCCCGTTGCGGGGTCATCGGTCAGCTGGACCATCCAGCTTGCCTGCTCGCCCGTGTCATATTCCTGGAATCCGGCGCGCTGGAAGCCCCGTGCGACGCAATCGGCAACGCCGGCGATCTTGAACTCTTTTTCGGCCACGCACATGTTGATCGGGCCATCCCAGCGCCCGCCACGCTCGGCGTCTTCTGCATAAAGATAGTAAAACCTTGATGACAGCGGCCCTTCGATCAACGTCTTGCAGCTCGATCCCTCGATATGCCACCAGCCCTCGGTGATCCAGCCGGCCTTGGCGCGATAGCCGATGCCGACGCCGACCAGATTCTGCGTGGCGTTGCAGACACGGAAATCGGCGCGCGCGGGCGAGGCAGCAACCATCGCGGCGAAGCCCACGGCAAGGGTCAGGAGCGGCATGGCGAAGCCGTAGCGCACGCGCGACCTGCCGGCGGAACCCATCCTGAAACCCTTCAAGAACCACATTTGCATCTCTCAACGCCCCTTTTCGGAAAAGTCCGGGCGCATGTCAACGCGCCCTTTTGCTCAATTCCAATCGATTTAGAAAGGCTCCGGCGCATGGTCTGTCACCTTCCGCCAGATTTCCGCAGAAACCGTGGCCAAACGACGGCATTGCGCACGCGTCCTCTTCGTGGAATGACGATACCACCCTCCCCGGAAGCCAGCGAACAGACCATCTCCCGCCAATGACCCGATCCACAGTTTTCGCGCCATTCGACATCGTCGAAGGCGACCGCAAGCGAGGCATCGTGCTCCTGGCCGATCACGCTCGTCGCGACCTGCCGGAAGAGTACGGCAGCCTCGGCCTGCCGGCGGCGGAATTCGACCGCCATATCGCCTACGACATCGGTGTCGATACAGTGACGCGCGAGTTGGCGGCTTTGCTCGGCGTGCCGGCGGTGCTCACCAACTTTTCGCGGCTTCTGATCGACCCCAATCGCGGCGAGGACGATCCGACGCTGATCCGCCAACTCTATGACGGCACCGTCATTTCGGGAAATTATCCGCTTGCCCCGGGAGAACGTGAAAGGCGGCTCGATCGCTTCTACCGGCCCTATCACGATGCGGTCGGCGCCATGATCGCCTCGGTGGCCCAGGCTTCCGCGAGTGCGCCCTTCATCTTTTCGGTACATTCCTTCACCCCGTTCATGCAGGGCTTCGTGCGCCCCTGGCATGTCGGTATCTTGTGGGATCGCGACGACCGAGTGGCGCGACCGCTGATCGATATGCTGGCCGCCGACAAGGACCTCGTCGTCGGTGATAACGAGCCTTATGACGGCGCGCTACGTGGCGACACCATGTTCAGGCATGCCATCGTCAACGGCTTTGCTCATGCGCTGATCGAAATCCGCCAGGATCTGATCGCCGATCGGAAGAATGCAGGCGCCTGGGCCGAACGGCTGGCGCCGATCGTTGACGCGATCAACAGCCGTCCCGATATACATCAGGTCAAACGATTCGGCTCGCGCACCGGGCCGCTGTAAGGAGGGCCCAAGGAGGCCAAGAACACATGACCGAACTCAGCGACGAGCAAAAACGCGATTTCGAAGCCGCCGCCTTCCGCCGGCTGGTCGCGCATCTGCGCGAACGCACGGACGTGCAGAACATCGACCTGATGAACCTTGCCGGCTTCTGCCGCAACTGCCTGTCCAACTGGTATCGCGACGCCGCGGAAGCCGAGGGCGTCGATCTCAGCAAGGACCAGTCGCGCGAGATCATCTACGGCATGCCCTATGCCGAATGGCAGACGCTCAACCAGCTTGACGCCTCCGATGCCAAGAAGGCGGAGTTCGAGGCAAGACGCCCCAGGGATCATTAGGATCGCCGAACGACCGAGTTCGGCCCGAGCCGGTCAGCGCAAAGCGAGAGGAACGCTGCGAAGGGAGGAGAGCATCATGTCAACAGTCAAGGACGTCTTGCGCGAACTCGTCGCGCTCGAAGATCCGAAGATGCGCGAGGCCAATGAATGCCGTGGCGACGATCACGGTGTGAACCTCACCCATCTTCGCGCTCTCGCCAAGCGATTGAAGACCCAGCATGAGCTCGCACTTCAGCTCTGGGCTACAGGCGACACCGCCGCGCGCCTTGTCGCGACCCTGGTGTGCAGGCCGAAGGCCTTCTCTGCGGCCGAGCTCGACACGATGATAAGCGACATCCGCTCTCCCAAGCTGCTCGATTGGTTCATCGTGAACGTGGTGAAGCCCGGTCGCCACGCCGAAGAACTTCGTCTGGGCTGGAAGGACGGCGACGACCTTGTCGGTCGCGCAGGCTGGAGCCTGACGACCGAAAGGGTCGTCAGGAACGCCGAGGGCCTCGATCTCGATGCCCTGCTCGACCAGATTGAGAAGGAGCTGAGGAAGGCGCCTGCTCAGAAACAATGGGCAATGAACCACTGCCTCGCCGAGATCGGCATTCACCACCCGAAACTTCGAACGCGAGCAATCGGGATTGGCGAACGGCTCGCTGTCTTCATCGACTATCCTGCATCACCCGGCTGCACGCCACCTTACGCACCGATGTGGATCGCCGAGATGGTTCGCCGACGCGAGGGAACGAGAGGTCCATGAAGGAAGCTTTTGGCTTGGCCCAAGCACTTTCAGCCCTGAGCGCTTGACTGGAAATTGAATCGATCTAATTTGCCTCGCGAGGCCATTTTTCAGACCGGATTCTACGCGATGCACGCGCAAAAAATCATGCAGACCGCCATTCGTGGACGATGGGCCGTGGCGGCCATGTTCCTGGCCAACGGCTTTCTGACCGGCGCCTGGGCGCCGCAGATCCCGGTGTTCCTGACCCGGCTCGACATCTCGAAGTTCACGCTCGGCCTGTTGATCCTGCTGTTCGGCGCCGGCGCGGTCACGGCGATGACCTGGTGCGGCCACCTGATCTCCAGGCATGGGTCGCGCACCGTGCTGCGCTGGTTCGGTCTCATCGGAAGCTTCGGCCTGCTGGTTGTGGCGCTCGCGCCCAATGTGCCGCTTGCGGCCATCGCCATGTTCATCTTCGGCGGTTCGATCGGCGGCATGGATGTCGCCATGAATGCCAATGCGGTGGTGGTGGAACGGCGGTTGTCCCGCGCCATCATGTCGTCCTCCCACGGCTTCTGGAGCCTTGGCGGTTTCGCCGGCGGCGCTCTCGGCGGGTTCGCCATCCAGAACTATGGTCATCTCACCCATGCGATCGTAGTGACGGCGTTCGCTTTCGCCCTGATTGCAGTGGCAGTCCGCTATCTGATCGCCGAGGACAAGCCGCTCCGAGGACCATCAAGGGGCACCGGGCAGCGCAAATTTGCCCTGCCTGGAAATCCGCTGGTCTATCTGGTCGGGCTGATGGCGCTGATGACGATGATCTCCGAGGGCGCGGTGCTCGACTGGGCGGCGCTGTATCTGCAGCAGGAACTCGGCGCCGATCTTGCCATCGCTGGCCTTGCCTACGCGGCCTTTTCCGGCATCATGGCCGTGATGCGTTTCTTTGGCGACGGCGTGCGCAACCGTTTCGGCGCGGTGACGACGCTGCGCGTCTCGGCTCTTGTCGCCGCCGCCGGCATGCTGGTGGCCGGGCTGGCACCCTCGCCCTGGCTCGCCATCGCGGCTTTTGCCTTTTGCGGCTTCGGCATCGCCAATATGGTGCCGATCCTGTTTTCGGCCGGCGGCAACCAGGAAGGCATGTCGTCCGGCACCGGCATGAGCGTCGTCACCACAATGGGCTATTCCGGCATTCTGGTGGCGCCGTCGGCAATCGGCTTCATTGCCGAGCACTCAAGCTTCGGTCCGATCTTCGTCGCCCTGTCGGGGCTGCTGGTCGTCGTATTTTTGATGGCCAGTCTGGCTCATCGCGCCGAATTCGCTCCCGACGCAGCACCAGCCGAATAGCGCTTCAACTCCTCGTAGAGGAAATCCGCAACACGGCGGATGCGCACGCTGGTGCGCACGTCGCGGTGCATGGCCAGCCATACCGGCAGCGTCGGCAGCGCGAGGCCCGGCAGCACTGTCTCCACCAGCGGATCGCGGTCGGCCAGCGGCTCCTGGCCAAAACCGATGCCGTTTCCCGCCCGCACCGCCTCCCACAGCACGATCTGGTTGTCGGTCCTGAAGCGGAAGGCATTGCGGGTGAGCGGGACACCGAACTGCGCAAAGCCACGAATGATCTCGTCGCTGCGGTCGAAGCCGATCAGATCATGGCCGACGAGATCGCCAGGCTTGAGCGGACGACCGCGTCGGCCGAGATAGGATTTTGCCGCGCAGGCACGGAGCGGAATGTCGGTCACCTTGCGCGCCACCAGTTCGTTCTGCGCCGGCTTGACCATACGGATGGCGATATCGGCATCGCGGCGCAAAAGGTTCTCAACCTGGTTCGACGCGACAATCTCGACCTCGATGCCGGGCTCCTCGGCACCCAGCCGCGCCGTCATCTCGGGCAGGACATAGGCCGCCACCACCTCGCTGGCGGCAATCCGCACCGTGCCCTCGATCGCCTCGACCGATCCCAGTGCCAAAAGCGAAAAGGCGCTCGCCTGCTCGCTTACCGCTCGGCCGCGTTCATAGAGCGTGCTACCGGCTTCGGTCAGCGCATAGCCGCGCCGCCCGCGCCGGAACAGGGTGACGCCGAGCGCCTGCTCCAGCTCGGCGATATGGCGGCCGAGCGTCGGCTGGCTTGCGGCCAGCTTACGCGCGGCAGCGGACAGGCTGCCGGTTTCCGCCACGGTGACGAAGCTCTTGATCAGGTTCCAGTCGATTTCCATTCAAAACTGAATATCATATCGCCAAATTCAGTCAATTTCCATTCGTTTTCAAGCGGGTCATATTGCGAGCGTAACGCAAACACGGAGACGAAAAATGACCAAGATCGCAATTCTCGGTGCCAATGGCCGGCTCGGCCGCGTGGTGGCCAAGGCCTTTATCGACGCCGGCTATGATGTCCGCGCCGTCACCCGCAGCGGCAAGATACCGGCAGAGCTCACCGGCGCCACGGCCGCCGCCGGCGATGGCCTCGATCGCGAGGCGCTTATCCGCGCCACCGAAGGCGTCGACATCATCTTCAACGGCCTCAACCCGATCTACACCGACTGGGGGAAGTGCCTGCCGATGGCCGAGAACGTCATGGCCGCGTGCCGGGCGAACGACGCATTGCACCTCGCTCCAGGCAACGTTTACAATTACGGCTCGCCGATGCCGGCGGTGATCACCGAAGACACGCCATTTCTCCCGACGACCGAAAAGGGCCGCATCCGCGTCGCCATGGAAGGCCTCTTTCGCCGCGAGGCTGAAGCGGGCCGCGTGCGGACCATTCTGCTGCGCGCCGGCGACTTTTTTGGTGGCACCGGCACCGGCTCGTGGTTCGATTTGATTGTGGCCGCCAAGATGGACAAGGGTGTCTATACGGCCCCCGGACCGGCCGATCTCGTGCATGAATGGGCCTATCTGCCAGACCTGGCCAAGGCTTTCGTCGGATTGACCGAAAACCTCAACAAGCTCGGCTCCTACGAGGCGCTGAACTTTCCGGGCCACGCCGTCACCGATCTGGAGATCAAAGCGGCCGCGGAACAGGCCCTGGGGCGCACGCTGAAACTAACGTCGATGCCGTGGTGGGTGCTGCGCGCCGGCAGCCCGTTCGTGGCGATGTGGCGCGAGCTCGTCTCGATGTCCTATCTCCGCTTCGAGCCACACCAGCTAACCTCGGCAAGGCTGGAAGGCATCATTGGCACGATCCCGCATACGGAGCTGGATAAAGCCATCGCGGATGCCCTGAACGACATCGGCATTCCAACCGCCGGTGCAGGAGGCAACCGGATCGCCGCCTGACAGAAGATGCCTGATCAGGAGAAGCAGCGGCGGCCGATAGGCCTCCGCGGCTTGCCGTACGCACAAGGCTTCAGATCCTGCCCATCAACAGCAGCACCAGCAGCACGATCAGAATGACGCCGACGATACCGGAAGGGCCATAGCCCCAGGATCGCGAATGCGGCCACGTCGGCACTGCGCCGATCAGGATGAGGATCAAAATAATGATGAGAATGGTGCTGAGCGTCATGAGAGATTCCTCGCCATGAGGTGCTACTATACCGCTACAATGCTAAAGGCCGCCCGGTTGTTCCCGAGCGGCCTCTTCTTTGAGCGTCCAATGGACGCGCGGCACTCCAAGCAAAATCGGCCTATTCGGCGGCCTTCGGGAAGGCGATCGCCGGTTCGGCGTCCAGCTCTGGTGTCGACTCCTCCGGCGAGATCGCACCCTTGCCGCGCCCGAACAAGCGGCTGAGCCAGCCGCGCCGTGCGCCGGGCTTGACCTTGGCCCGGGTGAACACCATCAGCATCGACGGCGTCACCACCAGCGTCAGCACGGTGGCGAAGGACAGGCCGAAGACGATCGCCGAGGACAGTGAAATCCACCATTGCGTCGACGGCGCGTTGATCGTCGTCTCGTGATGGAAGATTTCGAGGCCGAGGCCGAAGGCGATCGGCAGCACGCCGAGGATCGCCGACACGGCGGTCAGCACGACGGGGCGCGCGCGTTCGCGGCACGTCTGCAGAACCGCTTCGACCTTATCCCAGCCCTCTTCCCGCAGCCGGTCATAGGTGTCGATCAGCACGATGTTGTTGTTCACCACCACGCCGGCCAGCGCGATGACGCCGATGCCCGACATGACGATGCCGAAGGTCTCCCCTGTTATCAGAAGTCCCAGGAACACGCCGATTGTCGCCATGACCACGCAGGACAGCACCAGCCAGACGCTGGTGAACTTGTTGAACTGCGCCAGAAGCACGATGAAGATCAGGAAGATCGCGGCGCCGAAAGCTTTGCTGAGGAAGGCGCTGGCCTCCGCGCTGTCCTCGTTCGAGCCTGCGAGCTTCCAGCGTATGCCGCTGCCGAGGTCCATGTCGGCGACGGCCTGGGTGACCTGCTGCTGGACAGCAGCGACCTGTTCGCCGGCGGCGACATTGGCCTGGATGACCACCGTGCGCGCGCCGTCGATGCGGTTGAGGATGCCGACGGTCGGCTCCGGCTTGCGCACGACGAAATTCGAGATCGGCACCGAGCCTTGCGAGGTCTGCACCCTGAGATCGTCGAGCGCCGACAGTGTGCGCCGGTCTTCCGGCAGGCGCAGCCTGATGTCGACGGCGTCATCCGCCCCGGCTGGCCGGTATTCACTGAGCTTCAGCCCATTCGTCACCAATTGCACCACCGTTCCGACCGAGGTCGGGCTGATGCCGTATTGTGCCGCCTTGGCGCGATCGACCTCAAGCGCCCAGTCGACGCCGGGCGGCGGCAGGCCGTCGGAAATGTCAATCACACCGGACACCTTGGCAATGCGGGCGGCGACCGCGCGCGCCTTGTCGTCGAGACCTTTCGGATCGACGGCCGAAAGCCTGATCTGGATCGGCTTGCCGGTGGGCGGGCCGGCCTCGGGCACGCGAACCTCGACGTCGACGCCGGGAATGCCGGCCATGACGCCGCGCAGTTCATCCAGGATCGCATTCGCCGATTTGCGCTCGCGCCAGTCGACGAATTCGTATTGGATCACGCCGACCACGTCTTCAGGTATGTCCTGGCCACCGCCTTGCGTCTTGCCGACACGGGTATAGACCGACTTCACGCCTGGCCAGCCGAGAAGCCGGTCCTCGGCGATCTTTGTGGAGGCATCCATTTCGGCGAGCGAAAGGTTGCCGCGGGCGTGCACATAGAGCAGGCCGTAGTCAGGCTCGACATTCGGGAAGAACTCGACGCCTGCGCCGTATTTCGAATAGGCAAAGCCGACACCGAACAAAAGCGCGACGGTGAGCAGAAGCACGGTGACGGGAAAGCGCACCGCCTGCTTGACCACGGCCATGTACCAGCCATCACGGTTGTCGTCCTCGTCATGGGGCGGCGCCTTGGCGAACAAGGCGCCCAGCGTCGGCGCAAAGACCAGCGCATAGAGCATCGAGGCCGAAAGCGTGACAATCAGCGTGATCGGCATGTATTTCATGAAGTCGCCGATGATGCCTGGCCAGAACAGCAGAGGCGAAAAGGCGGCGATGCGCGTCATCGTCGCGGCGATGACCGGACCGGCCATGCGCTTGGCGGCAAGCTCGAAGGCCTCTGCCTTCGGCATGCCTTCGCTCATGCGCCGCTCGGCGAATTCGGTGACGATAATGGCATCGTCGACCAGCATGCCGACCGCCAGGATGAGGCTGAACAGCACGATCATGTTGATCGTGTAGCCCATCATGGCCAACAGCAGGATGCCGATCAGGAAAGACGATGGAATGGCGAGGCCAATCAGCACCGAGGCCCGGCCCGACAGCGCGTAGAGAATGACGATGAACACCAGGATCACGGCGATCACGACGTGGTTCTGCAGATCGCCGAGCAACTGGTTGACGAAGACCGACTTGTCCTGCGTGTAGGTGACATGCATGCCTGCCGGCATGGTCTTTATGAAGGCGTCGGACACCTCCCTGACCTTGGCAATCGTGTCGATCAGGTTGGAGCCGATGCGCTTCTTCACCTCGATGGCGATCGCCGGCTTACCGTCGAGACGGGTCACCGTCTCGGCGTCCTTGAAGGTGGAGCGGACGGTGGCGATATCCTTGGCCTGCACCACGGCATTGGGGCCGGCGACGATCGGAAGCGCCGCCACGTCCTCCGGCGTCTCGATCAGCGAAGGCACCTTGATCGCGTATTTGCCTTCGGACCCTTCGATGTTGCCGGCAGCGACAAGACTGTTGGAATCGCCGACCGCACCGATCAGCTGCTCGAGCTGAAGCCCGTAGGAAGATAGTTTCATCGGATCGATGACGACTTCGACGAGGTCGTCGCGGGCACCTTGCAGCGTGCCTTCCAGCACGCCGGGCACCTCCTCGATGCGGTCGCGCAACTCGCGCGCCGCCGTCGTGAGCACGCGCTCGGGCACCTCGCCCGACAGCGTCACGACCATGACGGGGAACTCGGAGATGTTGACTTCGGTAACCACAGGCTCCTCGGCTGCCTGCGGCAGGTCGGCCTTACCGTCCTGGACCTTGCTGCGTGTGTCCTGCAACGCCGTCGCCAGATCCGTCTGCGGATGGAATTCGACCAGCACATAGCCGCCGCCCTGGAAGGCGGCCGAGCGCATCTCCTTGAGACCCTTGAGGCTCTTCAGCTTGGCTTCCATCGGCCGCAGCAGAAGGCGTTCCGAATCCTCAGGCGAGATGCCCTGATAGATCAGGCTGACATACATCATCGGAATCGGAACGTCGGGTTCCGCTTCCTTCGGCGTCGACTGATATGCGACCGCACCCGCAAGGATGAGGAAGATCAGGACCGAAATGGTCAGCCGGGCATTGTTGATTGCGAGCTTGACGATATCCATGATTATTGCGTCCCGGCCGTCGCTTCGCCCAACAGCTTCTGAATGGTCGCCTGATCGGCCTCGACCGGCTTGATAACTTCGCCTTCCTTCACCAGTTCCTGGCCGGCGACGATGACGCGCGCATCGGCAGGGATGCCACCGAGCACCAGGCCGGTTGGCGTGTCGTCGACGAGGTCGATCGGGAAGAACACGACTTTGTCGTCCTTATCGACGGCGCGAATGCCGAGATCGCCCTTGTCGCCGAGCGTGACCACCGATCGCGGCAGCATGACGGCGTCGGTCGGTTGCGCGCTCAGCGCGATCTCGGCCGTCATCCCGGCTGGGATGGTGCCTTCGGGATTAGGGATTGCGATCTCGACGCGGAAGGTGCGGGTGGCGGAGGAGGCGTCGCGGCTGATGTAGCGCACGGTCCCTTCGACATTCTGGCCGCTGACCAACCGTACATTTGCCTTGTCGCCATTCTTCAGAAAGCCGAGATCGCGTTCGCTGACTTCGCCGCGGGCAATTACCGGATCGAGCTTCAGAATGGTCGCCACCTCACCGCCCTGCATCACGGAACTGCCAAGCTCCACCGGCACCCGGTCGATGACGCCGTCGAACGGCGCCTTCACCTCGTTGCGGTCGAGCTCGGCCTGCGCGGCTTCCAGGTGCGACTGGGCCAGCGTGAGGTTGGAGCGGGCCGTGTCGAGCTGCAGCTTGGGCAGATTGCCGGTTTTCATCAGCCGCAACGCTGCATCGAGTTCGGCCTGACGCTGAACCAAAAGCTGCTTGGCGTTGCTGACCGCCGAAAGCTTTTCCTCGGCTGCCAACATCAGCACGAGGTCGCCGGTCTTGACGCGCTGTCCCTGCTTGACCGGCAGCTTGTCGATGACGCCGGCGACACGCGTCGCCAGGACCGCGCGCTTATCGGCTTCGGTCAGTCCGGAAATCCGGATGGCGCGCGCATAGGTGCGCCGCGGCGGGGTAATGACCGCGACGGTGCGTAAGGCTGCCTTTGGCTGTTCTGCCTCAGTGGGCTTGGGCTTACCCGCGTCAGCCGTGTTTGGCTGCTCGACTTCGCCTGCCTTGGGCTTGTTGTCGGCAGACGCGCTCCCGACGGACGAGAACTCGCCCGTCACCATCCAGGCAGCGAACCCGACAAGCACAACAATGGCTGCAAGCTTGTGAAACCTGTATTTCGGCATCATCGTTTTTCCAGTGCGCGGGAATCGGCCAGGCCGCGTCTTCTAACTCGGCGCGTCGCCGATATGGGTGCGCGCAAGGCCGTGTTCAACTTGCCGTGATCGGCGAACGAGCTTCTACATCAAAGTTGCACCGCAATATAGTCAGAAAAGTTGATGGGTTATTACTTCGCTGGGCAGGACGCGCTCGCCGCCATGAGGCGCGCCGGACCAGCGCGGCCGTTCGTCTGCGACATCGCACTCGGCGCAACGCGGATGCAAGAGTACCGTGTAGACCGCATTCCTTGGGCAAACCCTTGGTTGCGTCGACCATCATCGGTTCTGTGTTCGGCTTTCCGGCGCCGTTGGGAAAGGCGCCATCGAAACAGCGTGGCAGCAGCTGTCAGCATGGTGGAAACCAGTTTCATGCGAAGGTCACCTCCCTCGACATGGGCAGTGTCCGGATGCGCTTGCCGGTCAGTGCGAAGATGGCGTTGGCGAGTGCCGGTGCCGCCGGCGGCGTGCCGACCTCGCCGACGCCGCCCATCTTGTGAAAATTCTCCAGTATTGCGACTTCGAACGCCGGACACTGGGAGATGCGCATGGCATCGTAGTCGTGAAAATTCGACTGTTCGACCATGCCGTCGGCAAAGCTGATTTCCTGAGCCATCGCCGCCGACAGGCCATAGATGGCGGCGGAGATGAGCTGCGCCTCGATGATGCCAGGATCGAGTGCGGTGCCGACATCGGCGGCGATCCACACCTTCTCAATGCGGATTCCGGCCGGCGTGTCGGCGACCTGGACGATCTCGCCCACCCAACTGCCGAAGGACAGCGTGAACGCCATGCCCTTGGCCTTGCCGGCGGGCAGCGCCTCGCCCCATTTTGCCATTTCGGCGACCTTCTCGACCACCTTCACCGCTGTCGGATAGGCAGCCATCAGCTTCTTGCGCAGTTCGACCGGATCGGTTTTCCCGGCGACCGCGATCTCGTCCAGAAATCCTTCATGGAAGAAGCCGTTGATTGAACTGCCGACCGATCGCCAGGAGCCGACAGGGATGGAGACGGGTGCGGCGACGCCAGTCACCCGGTAGTTCGGGATCGTATAGGGCTGGTTATGGGCTCCGTCGACGATCGACTTGTCGGGGCCGAGCGGCGATATCGAGGGAAACAGCCGGCGCAAGGTGCTGGCTATCAGCGATGGCGAGGCGATTGTCATGTCGACGGCGACCGGCATGCCGTCGCCGCCAAGCCGCGCCTGGAATTTGCCGATCGCGGCTGGCCGGTACGCATCGTGGCGCATGTCCTCCTCGCGCGTCCAGATCACCTTGATCGGCCGGCCGGCCGTCTCCTTCGCCATTAGCGCGGCACAGAGCGCATAATCCACCTCGACACGCCGACCGAAGCCGCCGCCCATGAACGTGGTGTGGACGTTGACCTTGTCCTGCTCGATGCCGACAACACTGGCGCAAAGCTGGCGCACCAAGGTCGGCGCCTGGTTGCCGCACCAGATGTCGAGGACGCCGTCCTTCAACCGCGCCGTGGCGTTCATCGGCTCCATCGTCGCATGTGCCAGATAGGGCACCGCGTAGTCGGCCTCGACTATTCTTTCGCGCGGCGCGTCGGCGAAGGCGGTATCGACATCGCCATCGTCGCGCATCACCGAGCCTTTGGTCCCAAGCGCCTGCTTCAGCACGTCGGAAATCGCGGCGCTGTCCAACGGATATTCGGGATCCGCCCATTCAGCGTCGATCGCCTCCGCCGCCTTGAATGCCGCCCAGGTGTTTTCGGCGATAATGCCGAAGCCGTGGCCGTAATTCGTTTCGATCGGCACGATCTTGATCACGCCCGGCATTTTGCCGGCCTTGGAGAGGTCCGCCTTGACCGGCTTGGCCCAGAAGCGCGGGCTCATCTTGACCGTGCCGTACAGCATGTCCGGCAGCGTCACATCGATGCCGAAGATCGGCGCCCCAGTGACCTTAGCCAGCATGTCGATGCGCTTCTGCGGTTTGCCGAGCAGCTTCCAGTCGGCTTTGTCCTTGAGCCGCACTTCCGCGGGCGGCGCCATCGTCGCAGCGGTCGCGGCGACAGAGCCATAGGTCAGCGACTTGCCCGATGCCTTGTGCAGGACCCCGCCATTGGCCGTTTCCAGATCGGCGGCGGCTATGCCGAGCTTTTGCGCGGCCGCTGCAATCAGCATCTGCCGCGCGGCGGCACCTGCCTGCCGCATCTTCAGGAAACCGTCGCGCGTCGAGGCCGAGCCGCCGGTGCCTTGGAGGGCGAGGAATTTTCCGACCACGCCCATGCCGGCGCGCACTACTTCCGCGGTCATGCTTTCGTCGAAGAAGGCGAACGGACCGCCCTCTTCCAGGATCGTCGCATTGTAATAGGCGTAGGAGGCCGGGCCGTGCTCGACCTTGACCTGGTCGAGCCCGACATCAAGCTCTTCGGCAACCATGGCGGCGAGCGTCGTCGAGATGCCTTGTCCCATCTCGGCACGCGGCGCGACGATGGTGATGGTGTTGTCGGCGCCGATCTTCACATAGGGATTGAAGGTCGCTTCATTAGCGGCGAGATCGCCTTCCAGCGGATTCGGATAAGGTTTGCGGTAGTAATAATAACCGACGGCGACGCCGCCTGCGATGGCAGCCGCGCCGATGAGAAACGTGCGGCGGGCGATCTTTCCGACACTGGCCATGGTCAGATCCCCGCCGTCTTGAGGACGACCGCTCGTCTGATCGCCGCGCGGATCTTCGGGTAGGTGCCGCAGCGGCAGAGATTGCCGCCCATAGCATTGTCGATGTCGGCATCGGTCGGGTCGGCAACCTCGTCGAGCAGCGCCACCGCGCTCATGATCTGGCCGGCCTGGCAGTAGCCGCACTGAGCGACCTGCTCTTCCAGCCATGCCTGCTGTACCGGATGCAGTCTGCCTTCGGTGCCGATGCCTTCGATCGTGATGACCGCGCCGATGACCTCACCGACCGGCAAAGAACAGGAGCGCACGGGCTGGCCGTCGACATGCACCGTGCAGGCGCCGCAGGCGGCAATGCCGCAGCCGAACTTCGGCCCGGTCTTGCCCATGAGATCCCGCAGCGCCCACAGCAGCGGCATTTCGGGATCGGCATTGATATCGAATGCCTGCCCGTCGACGGTGAGGCGCATGGGGATACCCTTCGTTGTCGTCCACAGCCCAAGGGAGAAGCGCTCGCTTCGTCCTTCAAACATCTTGACAAATTTCGTTATTTTGTCAACAGAGCTTTTGCAGGATAAAGTTGCACCATGATCGAGATCGAAGACATCGCCGACATAGACCCCAAACGCGCCCGTATCCTCGACGGCGCGATGAAGGTGTTTTTGGCCTATGGTTTCGCCCGCACCACCATGGACGACATTGCGCGTGCCGCCGATATGTCGCGGCCGGCGCTCTATCTCCAGTTCAAGAACAAGACCGACATCTACCGCGCCATCGCCATGATGCTGCTTGGCCGTTCGATCGAGCAGGCGAAAGCGGCGCTTGCCGGCGACAGCGCCTTCGCCGAGCGCATGACGCGGGCCATCGACGAAGCGCTGATCTCGATGATGCGCACCGTCCACGCCTCGCCGCACGGCGCTGAACTCCTCGACATGAAATCGAGCGTGGCCGATCTGGTCGGATGCTGGCGCGGCGGCCTTGTCGAGCATGTCGCAACCGCAATCGAGGACGAGGCCATCGAAAATGGCGTCGATCTCACCGCCAAGGGCCTGTCGGCAAAATTGCTGGCCGACATGCTGCTCGACGGGCTGGAAGGCATGAAGACGCGCATCAGCGATCCTGACGAACAGCGGCAAGCGGCGGCCGCACTGATCAGGGTGATCGATCTAGCCTTGAAAAAAGGCTGACGTCTCCAAATGCCTCAGGCTTGGCGGCGCGCCGCCTCCGGCTTCTTGCGTGCCGCGAGGAACTCCTTGACCCGCCGGCCCGGTGCCGGACCACGCACCGGCTTGAAGCCGTCGTCGAGCTCGCCTGAGAGATCAAGCGTCGGCCGCTTGCCGACGGCGTCGTAATTCTCCTCCAGCCAGTCGCTGGCGGCGGTGCGGCCAAGGTCGCGCAGATAGGTCAGGAACGCCCATTCGGCATTGACCTTGGACGACGCCGACAGGTCCTTGAACGCCTCGTCGGCATCGATCCGGTGCATGCGGATGTCGCGGTATTCGCCATGCGGCAGCCGGCCGGCGGCGATCAGTTCCTTGACGAAGGCGATCGAACGGAATTCACGCAGCAGCCCGGCATTGAAGGTGATCTCGTCGATGCGGTTCTGAATTTCGTTGGCGCTCTTCGGCGTTCCCTCGCGGACCACCGGATTGATCTGCACCAAAAGCACGTCCTCGGTGGCAGCCGTCTTGAAGAACGGAAACAGCGCCGGATTGCCGCCATAGCCGCCGTCCCAGTAGGGCACGCCCTTGATCTCGACGGCGCGGAATAGTTGCGGCAGGCAAGCCGACGCCATCACCGTGTCAAGGTCGATCTCGCCATCGGAGAAGACGCGCAACTGCCCGGTCTCGACATTGGTCGCGGAGATAAACAGCTCCATCGACTTGCAGGCGCGCACATTGCCGAAATCGATCTCCTGCTCGATCACATCGCGCAGCGGGTTGAGGCCGAGCGGATTTGCGACATAGGGCGAGAACACACGCGACATGGTGTCGAAAAAGAGATAGCCGGGCGTATTCTCGATCGACCAATTGCCCCAGGCCACGTCCCACGGCATGCGCTGCACCGGGCTGAACCGCCCCTTCAGCGCCACTGCGCGCCAGAAATCGTCGAGTTTCCGCCGCGCCCCCTCGACCCCGCCGCGGACGAAGCCGTCGGCCAGCGCCACGGCGTTCATGGCGCCGGCGCTGGTGCCCGAAACCGCCGCTATGTCGAGCCGTCCGTCCTCCAGCAGCCGGTCGAGCACGCCCCAGGAAAAGGCGCCGTGCGAGCCGCCGCCCTGCAGCGCGACGTTGATCTTCTTCGGCTCCTCCGCCTTGCCGTTTGTCGTCATGGCGTTGCCCTTGATTTGTCGGTCAGACTTGTTTTGCGCTCCCAATTCACTGGGCGGTCCAGCCGCCGTCGACCGAGATATGCGTGCCGTTGATCTGCGCTGCCGCATCCGAGCACAGGAACACCGCGGCAGCGGCAACCTGCTCGACCGTGACGAATTCCTTGGTCGGCTGCTTTTCGAGCATGACCTCGCGGACCACCGTGTCGCGGTCCATCTTGTTCGCCTTCATCTGGTCGGGGATCTGCGCCTCGACCAGCGGCGTCAGCACATAGCCGGGGCAGATGGCGTTGCAGGTGATCTTGTCGCGCGCCAGTTCCAAAGCGACGGTCTTGGTCAGCCCCATGATCCCGTGCTTGGCCGAGACATAGGCCGACTTGAACGGCGAGGCGACCAGCCCGTGGGCCGAGGCGATGTTGACGATCCTGCCGCCGCCGGCTTCTCTCATCGGCGGGATCGCGGCGGCGATGGTGTGGAAGGCCGACGACAAATTGATGGCGATGATGGCGTCCCACTTCTCGATCGGAAATTCTTCCACCGGCGCGACATGCTGGATGCCGGCATTGTTGACCAATATGTCGACGGAACCGAATGTCTCGGCTGCCTTCGCAACCAGCGCCCGGCATTCGGCCGGCTTCGACATGTCTGCCTTGATGTAGACGGCCTTCACTCCGTGATGTTTGGCGATCGCGTCGGTGATGGCCTGGTCGTCGGCCGTGTCGGAAAAGGAATTGACGACGACATTGCAGCCTTCCGCCGCGAGCGCATGGGCGATGGCCAAGCCGATGCCCGACGTAGACCCGGTGACGATGGCGGTTTTTCTGCTGGGCAAGGCGAAATCCTTCAGTACGGTGCTAACGAAAGCATATTGCAGTGCAGCATATATGTCTCGTGTGGCGCAAGAACAGCGGCACCGATCGGCGACGACATGAAATTTTTGTCATGAAGAGGCCGGCCTCAGTCGAAGTTGTGCGCCTGACAGGCCCTGTGAAAACAGTTTCGTCAGCGATCCCGGGGAGCCTCTTTGGGGTGTTCCTAAGACCGCGTTTTGGAAATGGTCATCTGGCTCATGAAAAGACGCAGGGCCCTCCGCACGGCGAGGGACGGCTGCTCCGACGGATGCCACTCCGGAAAATGGCCATCAATCGCCATGCGCGCCAACCCATACACAAAGGCACGTGCGGCAAGCACCAGATGATCGAAGTCGGTGTCCGGGGAAAGCCGACCCTGTTTTTGCGCCTGGGTCAGCAGGTCGATCATCTTCCGGCGAATGGCTTCATTCTGATCACGAAGATTGTCCGACGCGTCGAAATCAATCAGCGTTCGAGAACTGATGATCTGGAAATGCGTGGGATTGCTGATCGCCCATTCCAGATAGCCTTGTCCGATTGCTTCGAAGGCCGCAATGGGATCTGCACTGTCGGCTTTTGACTGCGCATCGGCAACGGCCTCGGTCAGCCGGCTCATGGCCTGTTCGGCGACTGCGGTCAGCAGTGCTGTTTTCGACCGAAAATGCCGGAATGGAGCGCCGGGCGAAACGCCGGCACGCTTTGCGGCCTCGCGCACAGACACATGCTCTGCGCCGCGCTCTTCGATGATCTCCACGGTTGCAGCGATCAAAGCCTCGACCAGATTGCCATGATGATAGCGCTTGGGGTTGGCGGCTTCGCCGGAATCCGTGGTGCTGGCCATGCCTTTCCAATAGCACAAGGCCAAAATGTAATCACTGATTATTTTCTTGCGCCGGAGCGATTCATATGTAATCGGTGATTACACAACAACGGAGGTTACCATGCATCGCATCATCGCAACGACTGCCCTCGCTTTCTCCTTATTGCTCGGGTCTGCCCAGGCCGAAGATCGGCCTACCCTGGAAATTGTTTGGCCGGCCGCCGGTTCGGTCATCGAGCTCGGCAATGATGCGGAAAAGGCGATAGGCGTCATCGTCAGGAGCAACTTCACGCTGCTCCCTGCGGGTGAATGCGGCGACAACAGCCACTGCGGCCACGTGCATATGAAGATCGATCCCGACGGAGACACCTGCAACATCCCCGGCAGGCCGTACAACAGCATGAACAGCGACTTTGGCGGCGATCTTATCAAGGCTCGTTTCGGCCATTGCCCGGATGCCGACGGCAAGCACGTGATCGGCATCCTGCTTGCCGATGATCATCACAAGCCCATCCTTGTGGACGGCAAACCCGTTACCGCCATGGTGACCGTGACGACGAAATAGCGTGGGCCGGCTGGCATCTCTGCCTCATTCGAGGCGGAGATGTTCTGACAAGGGCTACAGAGGATGGTTTCGGCCGGACCTTGTCCGGCCGGCGTTCACGACATGGTGTCGAGCTTGCGCTGCATGGCGGCGATCTGTTCCTTCAACTCCTGAAGGTCATCGGGTTTTTCCGATGCTTCTTTCCTGGCCGGCTCTGCCGGCGCCGCGGAAGAGCCATTCGAGCCTGCGGGTGGGAAGGGCGTGAACAGGCGCATGGCATTCTGGAACATCTCCATGTTGCGGCGCGTCTGCTCTTCCAGCGCCTTGATCGGCGTGGCGATCTTCATCATGTCCAGCGGCGACTTGCCCAAGGCACCCTTCATCTGCTCGCGGAAGCGTTCTTGCTCCTTTGAGAAGGCGATCATCGATTGCTCGAGGAAGCTCGGCACGATCATCTGCATCTGGTCGCCGTAGAAGGCGATCAACTGGCGCAGAAACGGGATCGGCAGCATATTCTGCCCATCCTTGTTCTCCAGCTCGAAGATGATCTGGGTCAGCACAGGATGGGTGATGTCGTCGCCGGTCTTGGCGTCCTGGACGGTGAACTCCTCGCCCTTCTTGACCATGTCGGCAAGATCCTCGAGCGTCACATAAGTGCTGGTGCCGGTGTTGTAGAGGCGGCGATTGGCATACTTCTTGATGATAATCGGTTCGTCTTTCGCGGCCATCAGTATCCTCCCGGGACACCGGCGCACTTGAGTAAGCAGCCGGTAACGATTGCGCTTTTCAAGGATATGCGCAAAAGCGTCACAATTCCAAGTGGTTTGTGCAGTGCGGGATCGATTAATGCTGCAGGGCGGGCTAAATATGCTGCGCAGCAACGGGCCGGCTGTTTCCATGACGATGCGCAACCTGCTTGCCCCGCATGGCCGGCATCCCCATTTCCGGTTTGACTTGGGTCACGGAAAGGGCAAGAAAAGTCCTTAACCGCACCCCAAATTCGACCCCTGAAGTCTGGAGAAGAACATGTCCGCTTCCAATGCCATTGTCGTCGCCAGTGCGGCGCGCACGCCCGTCGGTTCTTTCAACGGCGCCTTTGCCAACACACCGGCCCATGAACTGGGCGCCGTCGCCGTCAAGGAAGCGCTCGCCCGTGCCGGCGTCGACGGCAAGGAGGTCGATGAGGTCATCCTCGGCCAGATCCTGACTGCGGCTCAGGGCCAGAACCCGGCACGGCAGGCGGCGATGGCGGCCGGCGTGCCGCAGGAAGCGACCGCCTGGGGCCTCAATCAGCTCTGCGGCTCGGGCCTGCGCGCCATCGCGCTTGGCATGCAGCAGATCGCCCAGGGCGATGCAAAAATCATAGTCGCCGGCGGTCAGGAATCGATGTCGATGGCGCCGCATGCGCAGCACCTGCGCAGCGGCGTCAAGATGGGCGACTTCAAGCTGATCGACACCATGATCAAGGACGGCCTGACCGACGCCTTCTACGGCTACCACATGGGCAATACGGCGGAGAACGTTGCCCGGCAGTTCCAGATTACCCGCGACGACCAGGACACCTTCGCCGTCGGCTCGCAGAACAAGGCCGAGGCTGCCCAGAAGGCCGGAAAATTCAAAGACGAGATCGTTGCCTTCACCGTCAAGGGCAAGAAAGGCGACACCATTGTCGACCAGGACGAGTACATCCGCCACGGCGCCACGATCGAGGCCATGACCAAGCTCAAGCCCGCCTTCGACAAGGAAGGCACCGTGACCGCCGCCAATGCTTCCGGCATCAACGATGGCGCCGCTGCCGTGGTGCTGATGACCGAAGCCGAAGCCGCAAAACGCGGCATCACGCCGCTTGTGCGCATCGTTTCCTGGGCGACCGCGGGCGTCGACCCGCAGATCATGGGCACCGGGCCTATCCCCGCCTCGCGCAAGGCGCTGGCCAAGGCCGGCTGGTCGGTCGGCGACCTCGACCTGGTCGAGGCCAACGAGGCCTTCGCCGCGCAGGCCTGCGCCGTCAACAAGGACATGGGCTGGGACCCGTCCATCGTCAACGTCAATGGCGGCGCCATCGCCATCGGCCATCCGGTCGGCGCCTCGGGGGCCCGCATCTTCAACACGCTGGTCTACGAGATGCGCCGCAGAAATGCCAGGAAAGGCCTCGCCACGCTGTGCATCGGCGGCGGCATGGGCGTTGCCATGTGCGTGGAAGCGCTGTGAAGACAGGCTACAGCGCCGCGCGTCCCTTGGGACGCGCACGCTGTAGCACTTTGAGCTTGCGCATAATCCTTTCCGAAAAATCGATTTCGATTTTCGGGGTTCATGCACCAGGCAAGCCGTGAAATAGTCGGTGGCGAACGGGGCTCAATCGCCGTTAGAGCGTTCCCCGCCTGCCACGCACGAATTAAGAAAGGGGAGGACAGCATGACAAAGGTAGCACTCGTCACCGGCGGGTCGCGCGGTATTGGCGCCGCGATTTCAATCGGACTGAAAAACGCCGGCTACAGGGTTGCCGCGAATTACGCCGGCAATGACGAAGCGGCGCAAAAATTCAACGCGATGACCGGCATCCCGGTCTACAAATGGTCGGTCGCCGACTACGATGCCTGCGCCGCCGGCATCAAGCAGATCGAGGCCGATCTCGGCCCGGTTTCCGTTCTGGTCAACAATGCCGGCATCACCCGCGACGCCATGTTCCACAAGATGACGCGCGAGCAGTGGAAAGAGGTCATCGATACCAACCTGTCGGGCGTCTTCAACATGACGCACCCGCTGTGGGGCGGCATGCGCGACCGCAAGTTCGGCCGCGTCATCACCATCTCCTCGATCAACGGCCAGAAGGGCCAGGCCGGCCAGGTCAACTATTCGGCGTCGAAGGCCGGCGACATCGGCTTCACCAAGGCGCTCGCACAGGAAGGGGCGCGGGCCGGCATCACTGTCAATGTCATCTGCCCCGGCTACATCGCCACCGAGATGGTCAGGGCGATGGATGAAAAGGTGCTCAACGAGCGTGTCATTCCGCAGATCCCGGTCGGCCGCCTCGGCGAACCGGAAGAGATCGCACGCTGCGTCGTCTTCCTCGCTTCCGACGATGCCGGCTTCATCACCGGCTCAACCCTAACCGCCAATGGCGGTCAGTACATCGCCTGAGGCGTCAGCCCCTCGCCGATAACTGAGCCGGCCCGGTACGGGCATACACGCCCGTAACGCTGTCAGGCGACAAACTTCAGCCCTGGTTCGGCTGCAGGCTTGGTCTGGGCGATCGGACCTGGCTCGCGCGAAGGTGCGGGCAGGCGGGCAAGCGGCGCCCGGCTGAGGCCTGACAGTTTCAAGGCGATGCGACGCTTCAGGAATGGGTTGAGGTTCAGCACGGAAAGCACGAGATTGCGGACGAACCGCTTCACCGGACTGCGGGTAAGCGCCATCTCGGTCATCGTGCCCGCCAATTCAAGCACCTCTTGGGCCGCAGGACGCCGCAGCGCTTCGTAGAGGTCGAGCTCCGCTTCCGGGCGCACGCCGTTCACCACGTCGCCAAGCAACTGACCAAGCACGACCGCGTCGATGATGCCGGTGTTCATGCCTTGCCCTCCCGCCGGGCTGTGCACGTGCGCGGCATCACCCATGAGGAACAACCGGTCCTTGCGGTACGAGCGGACTAGGCGGTGATGCACGCGAAAACGCGAACTCCACGACAGCTCGAGCACCCGGGTTCTGTTTTTGGTCGGTCCACGGCTGTCGAGCAGCGCCTGGATGTCGGCGACCTCGGGCTTTTCCGGCGCATCATCCATGGTTGCGACGACCCGGTATGATCCGTCCGGAAGCGGTGCCACCACCACCAGCCCGGCTGGTGCAAAGAACAGCGACACTTCGGTCGGCCCAACCGGCCAGTCGAGACGAACATCGGCGAGTACGAACGAAGCGTCATAGGCCGCGCCGTCGAACTCGATGCCGGTCGACTTACGCACCAGGCTGTGCATGCCGTCGGCACCAACGACATAGCGCGCCGATATCAGTTTCTCGCGGCCGTTCTCGACCACCGTCACGCGCGCGCCGTCAACGCCCTGAACGACCGCCTTGGCCTCGACCATGCGGTGAACCACGCCGCCAAGGGCGGCAATCCGTTCGGCGAACACCTGCTCGGTCAGGTTCTGAGGCAGCATCATCAAATAGGGATGCCTCGACGGAAGCTTGCCGAAATCGAGCTTGAGCAGCGCCCGATTGCGGTCGCGAATAGCGAAATTCTGCAGCTTCAGCGCAAGTTCGCTCAGCCGCTGCGTGACGCCGAGAGGCTCCAGCGATTCCAGCGTCTGGACGTGGATGACGCCAGCCCGCGAGGTCTGAAGGCCCTGCGCCAGTCTGTCGATCAGAACATGATCGACACCGGCCTGGTGCAGCACGATGGACAGCGCCATGCCGGTCGGGCCGGCGCCAATGATCAGGACTTCCGTTGTATCGGGCAACATTTCTCTCTCCATTTGTCAACGATCGTTGACTTTCTAGTCGGACCTATTGCATTTGTCAACAGTCGTTGGCATATGAATTTCATGACGGAGAATCAGCCGAAGAAACCCAGCAAGTCAGACCGCACGCGCGCCCAAATCCTTGAGGCCGCAAGGCTTCTATTCGCCGAGCACGGCTATGACGGCGCCTCCATCCGCGACGTCGCCGCACATGCCTCGATCGATCCGGCCATGGTGATCCGCTATTTCCGCAGCAAGGACGAGCTGTTCGCCAGGGCGGCGGTCGTCGATTTGCAATTGCCGTCACTGCGGGTGATCGACCGAACCACCATCGGCGAAACACTGATCAGGCGTTTCCTCGAAATCTGGGAAGGCCCTGCCAGCGGTCCTGGCATGGCAATTCTGCTGCGTTCGGCGACGTCGAACGAATTCGCTGCCGAAAAGTTGCGCGACGTATTTGGCAACCAGGTGAGGCCGGTGGTCGCGGCGGTCGCCGACCCCGCCGACGCCGGCCGACGGGCGGGGCTCGTTTCGAGCCAGTTGCTGGGTTTGGCGATGTGCCGATACCTGCTGCGGCTTCCGCCCGTCGTCGCCCTGTCCCACGACGAAATCATCCAGAACGTCGGCCCCACTTTGCAGCGCTATGCCGTGGGAGAGGACGTGTTTTGAACCTGCCGTTCAGCGTTGGTGGCCGAGTCTGGTCCACGTGCAGCGACTGCTTGTCAACCGATGGACGTGACACCGATTTGTGCCGAAGCGGCACGCAAAGGTTAACGGCGGCCGCGCAGCCTGTGCAAAACCTGTTCACCGCCTGTGGATTCTCGGTGGAAAAGCTGTTCACAACACAACATGTTGGGGTGAACAAAACGAGAAACCTCCGCCAGCGCTGATTCGTCGCCGTTTCGTTCCGGCTTTGACCGGAAGGTTAACGACAAAGGCTGAAAACACTCCTCGAACCGTTAAGGCGCGTTAAGAAAGACCAATAATTTCATAATGTTGGGTGACGCCCGCCGGCCTGCGCCGATCGTCCACCGGCAAATGTTAACGACGACGTCCGCCCTGCATGAATCGGGCCAGTTCGGCGATTCAGCATGTGGTGAGACTCGTTGGCAAAAAAACCAGATGTAGCCGTGAACAAAACCTGAATCAGCAAGAGTCAGCGATTCGTAGCTGATTCGTTCCAGACTCGTTCCAACTGTTAAATCAGGACCGGTTGACAACACCAGACGAGAGCCTTCGAGCTGCCGTTAGAACATTCCGCTTTCGCTTCGCGCCCGAAATCCCTATGTGTCGCTTGTCACACGCGCCACCATGGGGCGCGCTCCCGACAACGCGAGGCAGAGAGCCTTATTTCCAGGTCGATGAACATCCAGTCGAAACACACTGAGCCGCTGATCCTGTCGGGCCGCGACGTGACTGCCGTGCTCGGGCCGACCAATACCGGTAAGACCCATCTCGCCATCGAGCGCATGGTGGCGCATGAAAGCGGCATTATCGGCCTGCCGCTCAGGCTGCTCGCTCGCGAGGTTTATACACGCGTCTGCGAGAAGGTCGGCGCTCACAAGGTGGCGCTCATCACCGGCGAGGAGAAGATCCAGCCCGACGGCGCCAGATATTCGGTCTGCACGGTGGAAGCTATGCCGCGCCAGACCGACGCCGCCTTCGTCGCCATCGACGAGGTCCAACTGGCCGGCGATCTCGAGCGCGGCCACATCTTCACCGACCGCATCCTGCATCTGCGCGGCCGCCAGGAGACGCTGCTGCTGGGTGCGGCCACCATGCACGGCATCCTCCAGCGTCTGCTGAAGGGCGTGTCGGTGGTAACTCGGCCACGGCTGTCGCATCTCGCCTATGCCGGCTCGAAGAAGCTGACCCGTCTGCCGCGGCGCACGGCGATCGTCGCCTTTTCCGCCGACGAGGTCTATGCCATCGCCGAACTGATCCGCCGCCAGCAGGGCGGTGCGGCCGTCGTGCTCGGCGCGCTATCGCCGCGCACTCGCAACGCGCAGGTGGCGCTGTTCCAGTCAGGTGATGTCGATTACCTGATCGCCACCGATGCGATCGGCATGGGCCTAAACCTCGATCTCGATCATGTCGCCTTCGCCCAGAACCGTAAATTCGATGGCTACCAGTATCGCAACCTGACGGCGGCCGAGCTTGGCCAGATCGCCGGCCGCGCTGGCCGGCACTTGCGCGACGGCACCTTCGGCGTCACCGGCCAGGTCGATCCGCTCGACGAAGATCTGGTCAAGAAGATCGAAGGGCATGAGTTCGACCCGGTGAAGGTGCTGCAATGGCGCACCGCGCATTTCGATTTCGCCAGCCTCGATGCGCTGAAGCGCTCCATCGAGACCAACGCACCGGTCGAAGGCCTGACCCGTGCGCTGCCGGCAGTGGATGCACAGGCGCTCGAGCATTTGTCCCGCGACGAGGACATCCGGGCGCTTGCCACCGACGCCAGGCGCGTGGCGCTGCTGTGGGAGGCCTGTGCCCTCCCCGACTACAGGAAGATCGCGCCGGCCCAGCATGCCGACCTGATCGCCTCGATCTACACGGACCTTGCCAGGCATGGCCATGTCGACGAGAATTACATGGCAGAGCAGGTCCGCCGTGCCGACACCACCGAGGGCGACATCGACACGCTGTCGCACCGGATTGCCCAGATCCGCACCTGGACTTTCGTCTCCAACCGGCCCGGCTGGCTGGCCGATCAGGCACACTGGCAGGAAAAGACGCGCGAAATCGAAGACAGATTGTCGGATGCGCTGCATGAGCGGTTGACGAAACGCTTCGTAGACCGCAGGACTTCCGTCCTCATGCGGCGCCTTAGAGAAAATACCATGCCTGAAGCCGAAATTAGCCCAACCGGAACCGTCCTCGTCGAAGGCCACCATGTCGGCGAGCTGCAGGGGTTCCGCTTCACCGCCGACCAGAGCGCCGGCGGCGAAGACGCCAAGGCGGTGCGCACGGCAGCCCAGAAAGCGCTTGCAGCCGAGTTCGAGGCCCGGGCCGAGCGCTTCGGCGCCTCGGCCAACGGCGACATCGCGCTCGGCTCCGACGGCACGCTGCGCTGGATCGGCGCGCCGATCGGCACGCTGGTCGCAGGCGACGAGCCGTTGAAGCCGCGCCTTGTGCTGCTTGCCGACGAGCAGCTCACCGGTCCAGCCCGCGACAAGGTCGCGGCGCGCGCCGAGCGCTTCGTCAATTTTCAGATCGAGTCCTTGCTGAAGCCGCTGGTCGACCTCAAAAACGCCGAGCAGATCACCGGCATCGGCCGCGGCATCGCTTTCCAGCTCGTTGAGCATTTCGGCCTCATCAACCGCCGCGACATCGCCGAGGAGATGAAGTCGCTCGACCAGGAAGGCCGCGCCGCCCTTCGCCGGCTCGGCGTGCGCTTCGGCGCCTACCACGTCTTCGTGCCTGCGCTGATCAAGCCGGCCCCGGCCGGACTGGTGACGCTGTTATGGGCCCTGAGGAACGACGGCAAGGACAAGCCCGGCTTTGGCGACGTGGTTCACGCGCTGGCCTCCGGCCGCACCTCGGTGGTCATCGATCCCACCTTCGACAAGACCTTCTACAAGCTGGCCGGCTACCGCAATCTCGGCCGTCGCGCGGTGCGCGTCGACATCCTTGAACGGCTGGCCGATCTGATTCGGCCGGCAACCAACTGGAAGCCGGGCCTCGGTCAGCGGCCCGAGGGCGCCTATGACGGTCAGTCCTTCATGGTGACGCCGCCGATGATGTCGATCCTCGGCGCCACTGCCGACGACATGGAAGAGATTTTGAAAGGTCTCGGCTATCGCGCCGAGCCGAAGCCGGTGGCCGAGGTGAAGGCGCGGCTCGAGGCACAGGACAATGCCGCGCGTGAAGCCGCCGCGGCTAAGCAGGCGGCGCAAGAACAAGCCGAGCAGGCCAAGGCAGTGGAAGCCGCGATTGCGGACACAGCCGCCGAGGCGCCGGCCGAGAGTTCGGAATCGGAAGCGGCTACCGCGGCAGAGGCCACAGCCGAAGTTCCCGCGGAACCCGCAACCGAAGCGGAGCCTGTCGCGGAACCTCAGCTGGAAACTCCGGCTGAGGTCACGGAAGAGGAGCTGCCTGCAGCGGAAACCGCAGCTGAAGTGCCTGCGGTATCAGCGGCTCAGCCAGAGGCAGAACCCGAAGCCGCCGAGGTTGAGGTCGCACCGGCAGAGCCGGCTTCCGAAACCTCGCCTGCAACGGAAGCAGTTTCGGCCGAGCCTGCCGCGGCGGCGGAAGCCGCCACTGGCGAGGCTGTTCCAGAGGCCGAGGAACCAAAACCCATTCTGTTGTGGCGGCAGGGCCGCTTCGACCAGCGCCCGCGCCACCGCCACCATGACAACCGGCCCCGTGACAATTCACGGGACAATCGCCCGCGCAACGGGCAAGCCGCGCGCGACGGCCGCGGCGACGCGCCCGCAGATGCCACCGGCGGACAACCGGCCGGCGCTCCAGGCAGCCGGCCCACCCATGAAGGACGCCGCGACGGCGCCGGCAAGCCGCGCTTCGACCGCAGCAAATTCAAGCCCAAGCCCCAGGGCGAGGCGGGAGAGCGGCGCGACGGCAAGCCGCAGGGCGAGCGTTCCGATCGTCGCGAAAGCCGGCCTGACTGGAAGGGCGGCAGGCAGGACGGCAAGGGTGGCGCGCCAGGTGGAAAGCCCGCGTTCCAGCCTAAGCCTCGCGAGGAGCGTCCTGTGCGCTTCGACCCGGATTCTCCATTCGCCAAGCTCGCCGCGTTGCGCGACCAGCTGAAGAAGTAAGCCCCGCTCGCTCCGATGGTCACTGATGCCCGCCAGCGCATCGACAAATGGCTGTTCTTTTCGCGTGCGGTGAAATCGCGATCGCTTGCCGCGAAGCTGGTGGTGGCCGGACGCGTCCGCATCAATCGCGACAAAGCAGCGCAGGCCTCCGATATGGTTCGGGTCGGCGACGTCCTGACCATCACTCTTGAGCGACGCATCTTCATCTGGAAGGTGCTCGGCACGGGGAGCCGGCGCGGCCCGGCCGAGGAAGCGCGCCTGCTTTACGAGGATATGTCGCCACCGCCGGTGCCAAAAGGCGAGGCCGTTCCGGATGCGATTCCCGCGCTGCGCGATGCCGGCAGCGGCCGCCCGACCAAGAAGGAACGCCGGGATACCGACCGGTTGTTCGACGACGACTGACGCATAACCGGGCTTAGCCGCATCGCCCCTCTGGAATTCCATTCCGGAACATCGGTGTCGCGCGGCAATGGCTGCCCTTGCAAGCAGCGGGTAAAGGCGTTACCTGACCAAAAAAGCCCAACAAAAACGGGACGTCCCGGAGCCGACCGATGACCTATGTCGTGACCGACAATTGCATAAAATGCAAATACATGGACTGCATCGAGGTCTGTCCGGTCGACTGTTTCTACGAAGGCGAGAACATGCTCGTCATCCATCCCGACGAGTGCATCGACTGTGGCGTCTGCGAACCCGAATGCCCGGCCGACGCGATCAAGCCGGATACCGAGCCGGGTCTCGACAAATGGCTGCAGATCAACACCGAATATGCTGATAAATGGCCCAACATCACCGCCAAGAAGGAGCCGCCGGCCGACGCCAAATCCTTCGATGGCGAGGCCGGCAAGTTCGAGAAATATTTCTCCGCCGAGCCCGGCGAAGGCGACTGACAAGACCGCTGAGTCAGCCAGCATAACGCCGCGTAATAGGCACGGCACATTAACCGCCTCGACAGGCGGCGATGGCGCATGGCCTTCGCGCGTGCAGCAAAACCTTGATTCTTCCGACTTTTTGTGCTACATTAACCAAACATGCCGGTGACACAACGTCGATTTATGGCGCAAACGCCCCAAATCACTGAAAGGTGAATTTCTCAATCCGGACCAGAGTGATCTGGGGCAGGCGATCGCAATTATGCGGTTTGCCGGCCTCGGCTTTTCCGGTGGGTTCATCGTTGCGCGGCTAACGATCGGTTACCCGATCGCGCGAGTTCGGCCGGCAGAATGCCGGTACCACACCAAGGAGTTCATGGCGTAATGGCAACTATCACCCCGCAGAAGAAGTCCAGCGCAGCGCGTCACGGTTTTAAGACCGGCGAGTACATCGTCTATCCGGCGCATGGCGTCGGCCAGATCGTCTCGATCGACGAGCAGGAAGTTGCGGGCCACAAGCTGGAACTGTTCGTCATCGACTTCCAGAAGGACAAGATGCGCCTGAAGGTGCCGGTTGCGAAGGCGACCTCCATCGGCATGCGCAAGCTGTCGGAAGAAGATTATGTCGATCGCGCGCTGAAAGTTGTGCAGGGCCGCGCCCGCGTCAAGCGCACCATGTGGTCGCGCCGCGCCCAGGAATATGACGCGAAGATCAATTCCGGCGACCTGATCTCGATCTCGGAGGTGGTGCGCGACCTCTACCGCGCCGACAACCAGCCGGAGCAGTCCTATTCCGAGCGCCAGCTTTATGAGGCGGCACTCGACCGCATGGCGCGAGAGATCGCGGCCGTCAACCGCATGTCGGAAACCGAAGCGGTGCGCCTCATCGAGGTGAACCTCAACAAGGGTCCGAAGCGCGGCGCCAAGGCCGACAACGAAGAAGCCGAGCAGGAAGAAGCTGCCTGAGCGCTTCTCACCTTAGAATTCAGAAAAACCCGGCCTCGCGCCGGGTTTTTTGTTTTTTGCATGTCGTTATGCCAAAACCGCTACGCCCTTTTGGGGCAGCATGCATTAATCTTCGCCGCCGCCTTCCTTCTCCGCCTCCTGCTTCAGCGTCGCGATGAATCGCTTGGTTCGCTGGCGCTCCGGATTGCTGAACAGAACAGCGGCGGGGCCTTTCTCGACGATGGCGCCGGCGTCGAGGAACACCACTTCCTGCGCGATCTTGGAGGCGAGGCGCAGATCATGCGTCGCCATCACCATGGTGGTGCCCTCGCGGGCGAGCTGGCTGAGCACGTCGACCACTTCCTGCGCCAATTCCGGGTCGAGCGCCGAGGTCGGCTCGTCGCACAGCAGCACCTTCGGCGACGGCGCCAGCGCCCGGGCGATCGCCACGCGTTGCTGCTGGCCGCCTGACAGCGTCGCCGGCCAGGCATCGGCCTTGTGCGCCATGCCGACCTTTTCGAGCAGGGCGAGCGCCCGCTCGCGCGCCCTCGCCGTCGGCCATTTCAGCACCGTCACCAGCCCCTCCATGACATTTTCGATCGCCGTGCGGTGCGGAAACAGCTGGAAATTCTGGAACACCATGCCCGTCTGCAACCGCAGGCGCTGGATGGCCCTGCCGGGAACTTTGCCGCCCGGGTGGAATTCGAGCGCGTCGTCGCCGATGCGCACCGTGCCCGAAGTCGGGATCTCGAGCAGGTTGATGCAGCGCAGCAGCGTGCTTTTCCCGCCGCCCGAGGGACCGACAAGGGCGGTGACGCTGCCTTCCTCGATGGTGACGGTCACGCCCTTCAGCACGAGGTTGTCGCCAAAGCGCTTCTCGATGTCGGTGAGGCCGATCATGAGCGCGCCTCCAGGAAGCCGCCATAGCGGTTGAGCCGCTTTTCCAAGCGCGTCTGCAATGCCGACAGCACGGAACTCAGCGCCAGATAGAGAGCCGCCGCCTCGATATAGAGGATCAGCGGCTCATAGGTGGTGGCGACGATGCGCTGCGCCGCCTGGAACATCTCCGGCACGGTGATGGCGGCGGCCAGCGATGTATCCTTGACCAGCGAGATGAAGGTGTTGGATAGCGGCGGCACCGCGACGCGGCCGGCCTGCGGCAGTATGGTGCGCCGCATCGCCTGGCTCCAGGTCATGCCGATCGAATAGGCCGCCTCCCACTGCCCCTTCGGCACCGAGCCTATGACGGCGCGGATGATTTCCGACGTATAGGCGCCGATGTTGAGCGTGAAGCCGATCAACGCGGCTGAAAAAGCGTCGAGCAGGATGCCGACCGAAGGCAGGCCGTAGAAGATCAGGAAGAGTTGCACCAGAAGTGGCGTGCCACGGAAGATCCAGACGTAGAAGCGAACCACGGCGACCAGCGGCTTCGGGCCGAACAGCCGGACCAGCGCCGCGACCAGCCCAACGAACAGCCCGAAGGCGAACGACAGCAGCGTCAGCGGCACGGTAAAGATAAGCGCCGCCCACAACAGCGTCGGCAACGAGTCCAGCATCAATTGCAGCCAATGCGGCACGAAAACCCTCCTTGCGAGATTGCCGCCCAAAAACCGGCCCGGCAGCATCAAGGCGCGACCATACGGTCGTCATATCACGCGAAAAGCGGCGGCCGTCAAAGACGGCTCGCCGCGAGACTTGCTTGCCATGCGGGCCGGCAAACCCGGCCCGCTCCATGAAATGCGCTTACTTCGAAACGTCCTGGCCGAAATAGGTGTCGGCGATTTTCTGGTAGGTCCCGTCGGCCTTGATGTCGGCCAACGCCTGATTGATGGCGGCGACCAGTTCCGGATCGCCCTTGCGCACGATGACGCCGGAATAGTCGGCGTTTTCTTCCTGCGCGGCGATCTTCACATCGGCGTCGGGCTTGTGCTTCTTGAAATCGAGGAAGGACAGGCTGTCGTTGATGGTGGCGTCGGCGCGGCCGGTAAGAAGCAGCTGGATCGACTGGTCGAAACCGTCGGTGCCGACGAGCTCGGCGCCGTTCGTTTCGGCGAGTTTGCCGAAATTCGAGGTCAGCGACTGCGCTGCCTTCTTACCCCTAAGGTCGGCAAAGCTCTTGATGTCGGTATTGTCGCCGCGCACGATCAGCACCGCCTTGGAAGCGATGTAGGGATCGGAGAAATCATACTTGGCCTTGCGCGCCTCGGTGATGCCGACCTGGTTGATGACTGCGTCATAACGCTTGGCGTCTAGGCCGGCGATCAGCCCGTCCCATTTGCCTTCGAGGAATTCGGCCTTGACGCCGAGGCGCTTGGCGATCGCCTGGGCGATCTCGACGTCGAAGCCGACCAACGCACCCGAGGCATCATGATAGGTGAAGGGGGCATAGGTGCCTTCCGTGCCGACCTTGAAGACACCGGCCTGCTTGATCTGATCGAGATTGGCGCCGGCATGGCCTGATGTGACGGCCAGAACCTGCAATGTTGCGGCGACGATAAGCGATTTGAGCCATTTCATTTTTCTGTGATCCCGTCCTTGGCCGGTGTCCGGCGCATTTGTGAGCGCCGGAAACTGACAGATGCAGGCTTGCAAAATAAGGAATAAGATTTCAAAAATGATATGATTTCGAAATCCAATTCTAAAGCCCACATCGAGTCACGCCCAACCGACCGCGTAGCGACCGCCGCAACGAGCTTTCGGACAGTGCAATCCACGCGACCTCAGCGGCGGAACCATTCACCCGCGTGGCACGTTCTTGGCTGTTGTAGGGCGCGGCGTCGCCAATTCAACCACGATGCCAGCTCAGGGTCGCACCACAACGCCCGGAACAGGGAGCGTGGCATGATGGAAGATACGGCAGGGCGAACCATGGTCCGCGCGGCGATGAAAGCCCCCTATCTCGAGCGCGACGAGGAGCATCTTCTCGCGCTGCGCTGGAAGGAAGACAACGACCAGCAGGCGCTGCACCAAATCGCCATGGCACATATGCGGCTGGTCATTTCCATGGCCTCGAAGTTCCGCCACTATGGCCTGCCGCTCGGCGACCTGGTCCAGGAAGGCCATGTTGGCCTGCTGGAGGCAGCGGCCCGCTTCGAACCGGAGCGCGAGGTACGGTTTTCGACCTATGCGACATGGTGGATCCGCGCCTCGATGCAGGACTACATCCTGCGCAACTGGTCGATCGTGCGTGGCGGCACCAGTTCGGCGCAAAAGGCGTTGTTCTTTAATCTGCGGCGCCTGCGCGCCCGCTTGGCAAACGGCGCCGAGCCGATCTCGAATACCTCGCTCTATCGCGAGGTGTCAGTGGCGCTCGGCGTCTCCGAGGCCGACGTGGCGATGATGGATTCCCGCCTTTCGGCACCGGACAGCTCACTCAACCAGCCGCTCGCCGACGATGCGGGCGCCACCGAGCGGATGGATTTCCTGGTTTCGGACGATCCTCTGCCGGACGAGGTCGTGGGTGACACGATCGATGTCGAACGCCGCTCTGTCTGGCTGAAAACGGCGCTCGGCGCGCTCAACGCCCGCGAGCTCAGGATCATTGAGGAGCGCCGGCTGAGCGACGAGGGCGCGACGCTCGAAGCGCTCGGCGAGGCGCTCGGCATCTCCAAGGAGCGCGTCCGCCAGATCGAGGCACGCGCCATGGAAAAGCTCAAGATAGCGCTGGTGAAGCAAAACCCCGAGTTTCTGGCGACAGCCGCCTAGGGTGTGTCGGGATTCAGGTTAGGCCGAGCCGAAAACGGTGGTTTCCGAGAACCGGAGCGGAGCGTACTTAAAGTACGTGAGCACCGGAAGCGCAGGAACTGCCGTTTGCAGGCCGGCATCACCTGAATATCGACACACCCTACCTGTCGGTGATGATCTTGACTTTATCACCGGCCGAAACGGCAGCACCGGGCGACATCGCATTGAGCACCCTGAACAGGTCGAGCTTGCGGTCGACGCCGACCATCTGCGCGGCGAGCGAGCCCATGGTCTGTCCGGGCTGCACCGTGACGACGCGGATATGCAGCGGCTTCAGCGCCGCTTTCTCGGCCGCGCTCAAGATACGGAACGAGCCGCTGACCGAGCGCGCCACGGCGTCCAGCGAGGTGCTGGCGGAGGGGGCTGCCGTCAACAGTCGGTAGACCTGACCGCCGGCGCGGATCACCGCGATGTCGAACTGCCAGCCCTCGGCGCTGGCATGCGCCGTCGCCGCCTCGTTGCCGTTGATCGTTTCCTGGCGCACGCTGCTTTCGTCGAGACCAGCCACCCAACCGCTGCGGATGTAGTCGGTCAGCGGGCGGCTCTTGTCGATCGAAACGCCGTCGAAGCGGATCGCTATGTCGCCGGGTCCGGTTGCCGTCACCGCCGCGGCCGAGTTGTCGATGATGAAGCCGCCGGGCACCGAGAATGACACGCCGAGCCCCGGATGCAGGAAGGTTTCGCCACGCACATAGCCTTCCTCCGGCGTGTCGCCATAGAGCAGGCCGTCTATACCGGCGAGGAAGGGGTCACGGTCGCGCGTCCCGACGCCAGGCGCGCCGAACTGGCGGGCATGGCGCTGCGCCAGATCGATGCGCTGCGGCGTGTTGGGGTGCGTCGCCAGGAAGTCGAGGCTGGCGTCGGTGGCGCCGCTGATCGAGCGGAAATCGGTGTAGGCCGACATGGACTGCAGGAAGCGGCCGGCGGCAAAGGGATCGAAGCCCGCCTCGCCGATCGACTTGATGCCGATGCCGTCGGCCTCCAGCTCCTGATTGCGCGAGAACTGGGCAAGCCGCAGCTTGCCGCGGATCAGTGCCGCCTTGGCGGTCGGGCTGTCGCCGAGCACATCCGAGACGACCTTCGTAGCAAACCCCTCCTCGGCCTCGAGCTGCTGGCGCTGCAAGCCATGGTTGGCAGTGACGTGGCCCATCTCATGCGCGATCACCGCGGCGAGCTCGGCCGAATCGTTGGCCAGCGCCAACAGGCCGCGCGTGATGTAGAGATAGCCGCCCGGCAATGCGAAAGCGTTGACGTTGGGCGAATTGAGGATGGTGATGCGGTAGGTCTGGGTCGGGTTGGCCGACACCACGGTCAGGCGGCCGACGACCTTGGCGACCATGCGCTCGAGCTTGGGATCGGAATATTCACCGCCATAGGTGGCGAGGATACGCGGATGCTGCGCCTTCGCCATTTCGGCGAGCTTGCTGTTAGCGGCGACATTGTCGACCGTGATCGGTTTGCTGGAAGGCTGGAAGCCGGATTCCTGAACGTCCGGAGGCGTGAACATCTGGCAGCTTGCCAGCGCCATGGCAAAGCCGGCCAGCGCGAGGAAGCGCGCCAGCGGTTTCCTTCTCACTCTGTCGGTGCCGGTCGGCAGAACAGCTTCCTTTCGGGTCTCGGCACATGACCCCGAAAATCGGGCATCGATTTTCAGAAAAGGATCATGCGCAAAATCAAACTGCCACAGCATCCTTCGCGCGCACGAGCACACGCGGCACTGTAGTGGCAAATCACAGTCTATGCCGGACCAGTATCGGAGGACCTAGCCACACTACTTTGACCAAGGCAAGCAAACGCCACATCGCCTGAAGCCGGTTTGGCCGTAAATTATGTCCGCTTCCGGGCAACATCTCGTGATCCTTGGCCAAACGGACCTGCACCGATATAACGCCGGAATGCTTCCGGTCCAGCCTTGGTGAAAAAATCGGCGACAGTCCCCGTCGCGGCAACCGTGCCATTGTCCAGGAACACCATGTCCTGGCCGATACGGTGGGCGTCCTCCGGCTGATGGGTGACGAACAGCACCGTCATGCGCCGCTCCGCATGGACGCCGGCTACCAGGTCGAGCATGTCGTCACGCAAGGCCGGCCCGAGCGAGGCGAACGGCTCATCGAGCAAAAGAACCGGCCGATCGCGCACGAGGACGCGGGCGAGTGCGACACGCTGCCGCTCGCCGCCGGAGAGTTCGCGCGGCAGACGCCGTTCCTTGCCGGCAAGGCCGACGCGCTTGAGTGCCCCCGCGATTGCCACGTGGTCGGCCTCAGCCAGCCTGAGCGACGGCGAGCGGCCAAGGCCGACATTTCGTTCGACCGAAAGATGGGCGAAGAGATTGTTCTCCTGGAACACCATTGACACGGGCCGCGTCGAAGGCGGTTTGGCGCCGACATCGGCGCCGCTGATCAGCACGCGGCCCGATCGTGGCGTCTCAAAGCCGGCCACCAGATTGAGCAGCGTCGATTTTCCCGAGCCGCTCGGCCCCATGATCGCAGTGATCTTCGAGGCGGCGAACGCGACATCGAATAAAAACGGCGCTTCGCCATAGCTGAACGAGACCTTTTCCAGCCGCACAGCCGTGCCGTTTTCAGCGCTGCTGAGCGTCATGTCTTTTCTCCCCGCCCCAGCCGATCCGCGGCCAGCACAAGCGCGAGACAGACCAGGCCGAGCAGCAGCGCTAGGCCGGCGGCATCCATCGTGCGGTAGCTGCCCATGCGCGCCAGCAAGAGATAGGGCAGTGTCTGCAGGGAGTCGCTACCGAACAGGGCGATGACGCCGAGATCGCCGAGCGACAATGCCATGGCAAAGGCGAAACCCATGGCGAGCGGCCGCCGCAGCGACGGCCAGTCGATCAGCCGGAACCGGTTCCAGCCCGAAATGCCAAGCAGCAAACAGAGCCGTTCGTGGCGTTCGCTCGCCGCATCATAGCCGGGGCGAATAGCGCGGATGGCAAACGGCATCGCCATCACCGCGTTGACGGTGACGACCATGACAGGGGCGATCGCGAAGACGTCGCTGACGGTACGCAGGAGCAGAAACCAGCCGGCGCCGATGACGATGGGCGGCACGACGAGCACGAAGCCGGCGCCGGTATCGGTGGCATGCTCGAGCAGCGTCTTGGCGCCGACGCGACGCTTCAGGGCCAGTGCCCGTCGTCCCATGACGAGCGACAGCGACAGCGCCACCGAAAGCAGCGCCGCCAGCAAGGCGAGCACTGCGCTGGTCAGCGTCGCTTGCCGCACAGCGCTCTCGCCCGCCAGCCGGCCAAGATCGGCGCCAAGGCCCGACATCACCGTGGCCGCCATCGGCCCGGCGACGAACAGCAATGCCAGAACGATCAATGCTGCGTTCAGCACGGTCTCGCCGACGCTTGCCGAAAGATACCGGCGCGGTGCCACCGACAGGTTGGCATCGCCGACGGTGTTGGCGCCGAGCCGCATCAACACCAGCACCACGACGAAGGTCAGCGCGATCTGCAGCAGTGTCAGCGTCACCGCGCGGGCAGGATCGAAATCGAAACGCAGCGCCTGGTAGATAGCGACCTCCAGTGTCGTCGCGCGCGGCCCGCCGCCCAGCGTGAGCACGATGGTGAAGGATGTGATGCACAGCATAAAGACAAGCCCGGCGACGCCCGGCAGCGCCGCCCGCAGCGTCGGCCATTCGATCAGCCGGAAGGCGGGTCTGGCGCCCATGCCGAGCTGGCTCGCCAGCCGCCACTGGTCGGCCGGCACTGTCCCCAGCGCTTCAAGGAACAGCCGCGTTGCCAGCGGCAGGTTGAAGAAGACGTGGGCGACGAGGATGCCGGACAGGCCGTATATGCCCGGCCAACCCTGACCGCCAATCGCGCTGAGCAGGCCGGCGAAATAGCCGGCACGGCCATAGAGGGCCAGAATGCCGAGCGCGGCGACGATGGCCGGCAGCGCCAGCGGCACGGCGAAGAGCTGCAGGATCAGGCCGCGGCCAAAGAACCACGGATGCCGCGACAGCGCCCGCGCAACGAGCAGCGCCGGCAGGACGGACAGCAGTGTCGACAGTAGCGCTTGCCATAAGGTGAAACGGACAACGCGGAAGAGATAGGGGTCGAAGGCCGACGCGGCGCCGGACGGGTCGCGGGCGCCTTCGACGATGAGCCCGGCGAACGCTCCACCGATCAAAAGTGCTATTGCCGCAAGCGCGAGAATGCCAGCTGTGACGCGGGAATCCGATGATGGCGCGCGTTGCACGCTAGACCACCAGATTCGAGATTCTTAGCGAGGATTGCGTTCCTTCGCGCCCCCCTCTGTCCTGCCGGACATCTCCCCCACGAGGGGGGAGATTGGCAGGTTCAGCGCTCCGCTCATTCCGGCAATGTCGGAGATTGGCGAAAGCCGGCATGATGGCCGATCTCCCCCCTCGTGGGGGAGATGTCCGGCAGGACAGAGGGGGGCGCCGTAGAGTGATCATCGTCAATCAGAAGCTACTTGCTCATCACCGCCAGCCATTCGTCGACCCAGGCCTTGCGGTTGGCGGCGACCTCTTCGGGGCTGAACAGCAAGGCCTTGGTCGGCTTGACGAGCTTGTCGAAGGCTGGGTTGAGCGGCTTGTCGGTCTTGCCGGCAGGAAACATCCAGTTGGTCTCGGGAATGACGTTCTGGAATTTCGGACCGGTCATGAAGGCCAGGAACTTTTCCGCCAGCGGGTTCCTCGCACCAGTCGTGGTGATGCCGGCAACCTCGATCTGCAGGTACTCGCCCTCCTCGAAGGACGCCGCCTGATAGCGTTCGGTGTTTTCGGCGACCATGTGATAGGCCGGCGACGTGGTGTAGGACAGCACCATCGGCGCCTCGCCCTTGGTGAACAGGCCATAGGCCTCGCTCCAGCCCGGCGTCACGGTGAGCACCTTTGCCCTGAGCTTGGCCCAGGCTTCCGGCGCCTTGTCGCCATAGACCGATCTCACCCACAACAGCAGGCCGAGACCGGGCGTCGAGGTGCGCGGATCCTGGATGACGATCTTCTCATCGGCATCGCCCTCGACCAATTCCTTCAGGCTCTTCGGCGGGGTCTTCAGCTTTTCGGTGTCGTAGACGACGGCGAAATAGCCATAGTCGAACGGCACAAAAATATCGTCGCTCCAGCCGCCCGGCACCTTGACGTCCGATACCGGGCCATGCGGCGAAAACAGGCCGGTAGCCTTGGCTTCCACCGTCAGATTGGTATCGAGGCCGAGCACGATGTCGGCCTTGGTCGCGGCCCCTTCCAATCTGACGCGATTGAGCAGCGCGACGCCGTCGGCGACCGCAACGAAATCGAGAGTGCAGCCGCATTCCGCCTCGAAGGCCTTCTTGACCGCGGGGCCTGGACCCCAGTCGGCGGTGAAGCTCTCATAGGTATAGACGGTGAGTTTCTCCTGCGCGGATGCTGGCCCGGTGCCGAGAACGGACGCGGCAAGCAGCATTGCCGAAACAAGAGAGTATGAAAACGTGCGCATCGGCGCCTCCTTCGTTCACATTGAAAGGAATTGAGGCGTCGGGCTGTCCGAAACGTCTAATCCCTCCGCCGGTACAAACCGGATCAGGTTCAGCGGGTTGGCATGGTTGCCTCTCAGCTGGTCCGCGAAGATCACGTCCAGCACCCCGTTAGAGCGTTTCGACACATAGGCCCGGCCGAAGTGCTGCGCAAGCTGAAGTTTGCAGGGCATCTGGAGCGCGGCCTTCCGTTTCGCAAGCAGGGCTGGTAAGGGCCACGCATATGAGCAAATTCACCATCCTGCTTGGCGGCGATCTTATCCGCACGCCGCTGCTCGACCGCCAGGTCGAAGGCTCCCGTGTCATCGCCGCCGACGCTGGCATCGGCCATGCCCGGACGCTGGAGCTGACGCCGGAACTCTGGGTCGGCGACTTCGATTCGGTGCCGGCGGACTTGCCGGACGATCTGGCCGCCGTGCCCCGCCAGGTGTTTCCGGCAGAAAAGGACAAGACCGACGGCGAGCTGGCTATCGCCGCTGCGCTCGAACGCGGCGCGACCGGGCTCGTGCTCGCCGGCGCGTTCGGCGGCAAGCGCACCGACCACGCCTTCCTGCACCTCGCGCTCAGCATCCGGCTGGCCGAGGCAGGCATAGAGGTGCTTTTGACCAGCGGCGCCCAGGAAGGCATCCCCTTGCTTCCCGGAAAGACCGGCTTCGACTACGCCGACAGCACGCTGTTTTCGATCCTCGGCTTCTCCGACCTTTCCGGCTTGACCGTTACCGGCGCCAAATGGCCGCTGAACCACGTCGAGGTCGCGTTCGGCTCATCGCTGACCATTTCCAACGAGGTCAAGGGCCGGCTCGAAATCGCGCTGGGCAGCGGCCGCGCGCTGTTGCTCGCCCATCCTTTTCCCCTACCTGAAAGCTGACATGGCGCCGCCACTTCTCAATCTCGACGGGATAAAGCTGACTTTTGGTGGCACGCCGCTGCTCGACGGGGCGGAACTGACAGCGTCGGCGGGCGACAAGATCGCTTTGGTCGGCCGCAACGGCTCGGGCAAGTCGACGTTGCTCAAGATCGCTGCGGGATTGATCGAGCCGCAGGACGGCGAGATGTTCCGCCAGCCTTCGGCGACAGTGCGCTACCTGCCGCAAATGCCAGACATGGATGGTTTCGCCAGCGTCCGCGCCTATGTCGAGGCGGGGCTTGGACCCGCCGATGACCCCTACCGCGCCACCTATCTGATGGAGCATCTCGGCCTGTCCGGCGAGGAACGACCGAACGACCTGTCCGGCGGCGAGGCGCGGCGCGCTGCCCTTGCCCGCGTCATGGCGCCGGAGCCCGACATTCTCCTCCTCGATGAGCCGACCAACCATCTCGACCTGTCGGTCATCGAGTGGCTGGAGGAGGAGCTTGCCCGCACCTCTTCGGCGCTGATTGTCATCTCGCACGACCGCCGCTTCCTCGAGCGCGTGTCACGCGCCACCGTCTGGCTCGACCGCGGCCAGACCCGCCGTCTCGACAAGGGTTTTGGCCATTTCGAGGAATGGCGCGACACGGTGCTGGAAGAAGAAGAGCGCGAGCAGCACAAGCTCGGCCGCCAGATCGTGCGCGAGGAGCACTGGCTGCGTTATGGCGTGACGGCGCGACGCAAGCGCAACATGCGCCGGCTCGGCGAGTTGCAGACCATGCGCCAGCGCTTTCGTGGCCATCGCGGCGCCGAGGGCGCGGCGACCATGGTGGCCAGCGACGCCGCCGAATCCGGCAAGCTGGTGATCGAGGCCAAGAACATCGAGAAGAGCTTTGGCGACCTCACCGTGGTCAAGGGCTTCTCGACCCGTATTCAGCGCGGCGACCGCGTCGGCTTGGTCGGGCCGAACGGCGCCGGCAAGACGACGCTCTTGAAGATGCTGACCGGCGAATTGAAACCGGACTCAGGCACGGTGCGGCTCGGCACCAATCTGGAGATCGCCACACTCGACCAGAAGCGCGAGGCGGTCGATCCGCAAGAGACACTGGCGCAATACCTCACCGACGGACGCGGCGAGAACCTTGTCATCAATGGCGAGCAGCGCCACGTCGTCTCCTACATGAAGGATTTCCTGTTCAAACCGGAACAGGCGCGCACGCCGGTGCGTGAGCTTTCGGGCGGCGAGCGAGCGCGGCTGTTGCTGGCCCGCGTGCTGGCACGGCCGGCAAACCTTCTGGTGCTCGACGAGCCGACCAACGATCTCGACATGGAGACGCTGGAACTGCTGCAGGAGCTGGTCGCCGGTTTTGCCGGCACCGTCATCCTGGTCAGCCACGACCGCGATTTCCTCGACCGCACCGTGACCAGCCTGATCGCGCCGGACGGCGGCGGCCGCTGGATCGAATATGCCGGCGGCTATTCCGACATGCTGGCGCAGCGCGGCGGCACCAGGCTGGACGACCGCAAGGCGCGGACGAAGGCCGAGACCAGCGAAGCGACGGCGGCAGCCAGGACCGAAGCAGCTGCGCCGAAGGGCCCGGCAAAGAAACTGTCGTTCAAGCAGAAATTCGCGCTGGAATCGCTGCCCAAGAAGATCGAGGCGGTGACCGCCTCGATCTCACGGCTGGAGGACAACATCGCCGACCCGGCCTATTACGAGCGCGATCCGGCCTCGTTCCAGAAGACCATCGCCGCCCTCGACAAGGAAAGAGCCACGCTGGCCGCGCTTGAGGAGGAATGGCTGGAACTTGAAATGTTAAGGGAAGAAATGGAGGGATGAGGAGCGTTCGGCCGCGGGCCGATCGATCGACAATTATTTGTAGATTGGAGCGACGAACGCCGAAGCCATAGCGGAGGGCTGGGCGCACGATCAGACGCCGTTTCGTCGTTGCTACGCCGGGCAAATGCGCATACATTATGCGCACACTGCGGAGGTCACAATGCGCAAGCTAGCCTTGAACGCGGTTCGCCAGCCGGCAAACCTGTCGATCGACTCAAAACTCATGAAGGAAGCCAAGGGGCTTGACGTGAACGTCTCACGCGCCGCGGAGGCCGGCATCGCAGAGGCTGTCGCTGCCGAAAAGGCGCGACTATGGAAGCTTGAGAACCGAGCCACGATCGAGGCGTGGAACGAATACGTCGAAAAGCACGGTATCCCGCTGGAAGAACATCGGCAGTTCTGATGGCACGCTATGATGTCTTCGCGGGCCGGGTCGAAGGCAGCTATTTGCTGGACGTTCAATCCGACCTGCTCGACGATTTTAAAACACGGGTAGTGATCCCGCTTCTGCCGATAACAATGACGCCGCCGCCGATGCGAAAGCTCCACCCCATCCTCGAGATCAATGGCCGAAAATTGATAATGGCGACCCATCTGATCGCCACCGTTCCGGCCAAGGAATTGGGTGAAAGTCGACTGAATATCACCAGGCACCACGACGACATCGTGGCAGCACTCGACATGCTGTTCCAAGGCTTCTGAGCCAAAGGGGAGCGTTAGGCTGGTGAGCGCGGCCCTCAGCCCGCCGTCTTTGTCTGCCAGGCCTTCAGCGCCTCATCGAACACCTTCTCGCCGGGAATGCCCTTTTCCATGGTGAGCAGCGCCCGCCGTCCGGTCTTGTAGACGACCGGCACGTCGATCCAGTTCTGGCCCCGGAGCAGGGTCAGATTGGCGTCTTCGTCCGCCTTGGTGTCGTTGAGAGCGACCAGGAAGAAGCCGTCGGCGATTTTGGCCGGGATGCCGATCAGCGGACTACCGGCATCCTGTTCGGAGCCCTTCATGGCGACGCGCAGGATATTGTCGACGCCGCCGCCGTCGAAACCGTCGGGCGTCAGGAAAATCATTTCGATGATATGGCTGGCCGGCAGCGTTTGGTCGGTGTTGCGGCGGATGGTCATGCGCAACTGCACGTCCTTGCCCGGAATGCTCGCCTCGGCGCGGATTGCCGGCTCGGGCGGCAGATTGCCGCCGGGCGATTCCTGCACCAGCGACCAGACGATGCTGCCGGGCTCGGCTGAGCCTTGGGCGGTGCTGGTGCGCTCCTCGTAGAAGATCGCCTTCTGGCCGACCGCCAGCGCGGTTTCCGCAGGCGCGGCTGTCGGCGCGGCCGGTGTGGCACTCGGGGTCGGCGCTGCCGGGGCGGCTGCGCTGTCGGTAGGCGCCGCCGGCGTCGGCGCTGCTCCATCGGCAGGCGGTGTCGCAGGGGCTGCACCTGGCGTGGCGGGCGCATTCGTGGCTGGCGCATCGCCGCCCGGCGCTGCGGGCGCAGGTGCGGCCGGAGGCGGCGTGGTCAGTGCTGCGACGGATTCGCCCTCTCCGATGCCGCTTTGTCCTGAAGCAGCGGGGCCGGGATCGACCTCACCGCCCTCGGGCGTCAGGCGCTGGGTGAACTTTGCGCCCTCGGCATCCGTTGGAGCCGCTGCGGCCGGAGGCCTTGCCGCGGCATCGGTAGCCGGCTCGGCCGGAGCAGGCTTGACCAACGGTTCGATCGTTGCGACCTCGGTGCTGTTGAGACCCAGCATATTGCTGAACGCGTCCTTGTTCAGCCAGATGCCGTAGCCGCCGCCGGCAACGACGAGCAGAGCGACGACAGCGGCGATCAGCCCGCCATAGCTGCGCTTGCGCTCGGCAGGACGCAGACGCGGAAAGGTGTCCGCCGCCGGTTCCTCCTCGTTGGAAAAGACATCGCTTCTAAAGACGTCGCCCTTTTCGTCCGCCGCTGGAAAATCCCTGTCCGAAGGCACCGGATCGGTGCGCTCTGGAGGAGAAGCAACGGACGGCGGCTTTTGCCAGTTCGGCGCGGCTTTGGCGGCAGGCGTCGGCTGCCATGCCGGTTCGGTCTTTGCCGGCTGCCATGCTGGCTCGGCCTTTGCCGGCTGCCGGACATGGCTGGGTTGGTTCTTGTTGCGGTCGATGGAGGAGAAGATGTCTTCCAGTTCCGCCAGCGGATCGGATGCGGGCGCAGGCTTGGCATAGCCCCGCTCTACGCTGGCGATGGCGTCTTCCAGGGTGCGCTTATGCTGGGCAACGACCGAAGGCGCCAGCGGCGGTGTGTTCTTGGCCAGCTTGTCCGCGATGGTCGAGCGAGCCTTCTCATAGACTCTCGCGCGTATCTCCGGCGTCGGATTGCCAAGGCCATCGAGCGTCTTTTTCAGAGCACCAACAAAATCTGCCATGCTTCAGTCGACCTGCATTTCGTTTCTGGGCCGGCCCCCGCAAATCGGCCGCGATGCCCGGAACGGCTGAGAATCTAGTCTTGAAACGGATCGGTCACAAGTATTGTGTCGTCCCGTTCAGGGCTGGTGGAAAGGAGTGCGACCGGCGCGCCGATCAGTTCCTCGATATGACGGACATATTTGACTGCCTGGGCCGGCAGATCGTTCCAGCTTCTGGCGCCGGCGGTGGTGCCTTTCCAGCCCTCCAGCGTCTCGTAGACCGGTTCGACTCGCGCCTGCGCGCCCTGGCTGGCCGGCAGATAATCGATCGCCTCGCCGTCGAGGCGGTAGCCGGTGCAGACCTTGATCTCGTCCAGACCGTCGAGCACGTCGAGCTTGGTCAGAGCGATGCCCTTGATACCGTTGACGGCGACGGCTTGGCGAACCAGCACGGCATCGAACCAGCCGCAGCGGCGCTTGCGGCCAGTGACGACGCCGAACTCGTGGCCGCGCGTGCCCAGGAACTCGCCGATCTCGTTCTTCTGTTCGGTCGGGAACGGACCTTCGCCGACGCGCGTCGTATAGGCCTTGGTGATGCCGAGGACATAGCCGATGGCACCCGGGCCGACGCCGGATCCGGCTGAGGCCTGGCCGGCGACCGTGTTGGACGAAGTGACGAACGGATAGGTGCCGTGGTCGATGTCGAGCAGCGTGCCTTGCGCGCCTTCGAACAGGATGCGTTCGCCGGCGCGGCGCTTGTCGTCGAGGATCTTCCAGACACGGTCCATATAGGGCAGTATCTCGTCGGCGACCGAAATCAGCTCATTCATGATCGCGTCATGCGTGACTTCTGCGTGGCCGAGCCCGCGGCGCAGCGCATTGTGGTGCGTCAGCAGCCTGTCGACCTTCAAGGGCAGCGTTTCCAAATCCGCCAAATCCATCACCCTGACCGCGCGCCGGCCCACCTTATCCTCATAAGCAGGGCCGATGCCGCGACGGGTCGTGCCAATCTTCGTTCCGGAATTAGTGGCGGCGTCTTCGCGGAATCCGTCCAGTTCCCGGTGCAAGGACAGGATAAGCGCGGTGTTTTCGGCTATTTTCAGGCGCTCAGGCGTCACCTCGACGCCTTGCGCCTTCAATTTCGCCACTTCCGCGACGAAGGCGTGCGGATCGAAGACGACGCCATTGCCGATGATGGACAGCTTGCCTTGCCGCACCACGCCGGACGGCAGCAGCGACAGCTTGTAGACCTTGCCGTCGACAACCAGCGTATGGCCGGCATTGTGGCCGCCCTGGAAGCGCACGACGACGTCGGCGCGCTCCGACAGCCAGTCAACGATCTTGCCTTTGCCCTCGTCGCCCCATTGCGAGCCGACGACCACCACATTGGCCATGTTTCTTTTCCCTTGAGGCGCCGCTCGGAGCGGCTTGAAATGGTTTCGAAACGACAGGCTTCTATCGCATCGGCCCGAAAATCGGAATCGATTTCGGCGAGCACGATGCGAACATTCAAAGCCTCGAGACGCGTACTGTGTGCGACCAAGTGGACGCACGTCGCTCTATAACGTCAAGACCCGGCGAGCGCGACCATTCTTTACCGCCGAAGGCGCCCCCAGGCACAACAATTTTCGCCTTTGACATCATTTACTTGGGCGAACCATCACAATAGGTCGGCAAAAGACCCTTCGCCCGCCCGCCCCGGCTGGAAATTTCGCGATGCATCGAACCGCCTATCTGTTCCTGCTGTTCACCACCTTGCTGTGGGGCGGCAACTCCGTGGCCGGCAAGCTGGCGGTCGACCACATTTCGCCGATGACGCTGGTCTTCCTGCGCTGGGTTCTGGCCGTTCTGATCATGCTGCCGATCGGCTGGCGAACGTTGCGCGAGGACTGGCCGGTGGTGCGCAAGCATTGGTTGCTGCTCGGCGGGCTCGGCGCTTGCGGCTTCACCTTCTTCAACGCCATCTTCTACACGGCGCTCAACTACACCACGGCGATCAACGTCTCGATCGAGCAGGCGGCGATACCGATCGTGATCATCCTCGCCAATTTCGTGCTGTTTCGCCTGCGTGTGAACCGGGTGCAGATCGCCGGCGTCGTGCTGACGATCATCGGCGTCGCCCTGACCGCCAGCCATGGCGATCTGCGCCAGCTCCTCAGGCTGGATCTCAATTTCGGCGACGCCATCATGCTGATCGCGGTGCTTTGCTACAGCTTCTACTCGGTCGGGCTGCGGCTGAAGCCGGCCATACGCTGGCAGAGCCTGATGCTGGCGCTGTCGATTGCCGCACTTGCCACTTCGCTGCCTTTCTTCCTGTGGGAGGTGGCGGCCGGCAAGGTCATCGTTCCCGATGCACGCGGCTGGGCGGTCGCGTTCTACACCGCGATCGGCGCCTCGGTCATCTCGCAGATCTTCTACATCAGGGGCAACGAGCTGATCGGCGCCAACCGGGCCGGCCTGTTCATCAATCTGGTGCCGATCTTCGGCACGCTGCTCTCGGTGCTGATCGTCGGTGAGACATTCCAGCTCTATCAGGCGCTGGCCCTCGTGCTGGTGCTCGGCGGCATCAGCCTCGCCGAATACAGCGGAAGGAAGATGGCGATTTAGCCGGCAAATGTTCGGCGCCGGATGCGGATGGTGCGATCCAGAGCCTGTCGCAGCCTCATGGTGAACCAAGCCCCTACAACAGTGGCCGGACGAATATCCAAAACAACTAATGTATTAAGAACCAGAGATACCAGTACGGCTGTATTAAGGATACGGACATTCCAATATACGGCGCCATTCCCTGGAGATTGACTTTTTCATCTTTCGCAACTCATCTTCCCAGCACCAGTTTAGCTGATCTCGGTGAAATGGAGACGATCATGAATTTTCGAATGCTTGCGGCGCTTGTCCTTGCTTTTGTTGGCTTGGCAGCCTTTCCCGTATCGGCCTCCGCAGCCACCGCCTATACAACCGGGACCTTGAATGTGCGAAGCGGCCCTGGCCCCGGCTATGCAAGGATCGCAACATTGCCGGCCGGCCACAGGGTGACGGTGATCGATTGCCAGGGCAGCTGGTGCGCAATTCGTGCCGCCGGGATACGGGGCTGGGCCAGCGCAAACTATCTGGACCGCGTCTATGTTTCCCGACCGATCGTCGTGCGGCCGCACATTATCGTTCGCCCGCCGCATTACCGTCCGCATCGGCCGCACCGGCCGCATAAGCCGCACCGGCCCCGTCCCGGCAAATGCAAGATCGCGCCCGGCTTCGCCTGCAAATAACGGCCGTCAAAGGATTATCCAAACGCTCTGACGTCATTGTCGAAACGCCCCGTGTGCTTTTGGAAGCACGCGGGGCGCGGATGATTCAGGCGCCGCCCACATCGAAATGCAGCCGCTTGGCGGAGTCGATCGACTTGTGCGCCCGCACCTGCTCCAGCACGTTTTCCGGGAACGGCGCATCGAGATAGAGCAGCGCGATGGCATCGCCGCCAGGCCGGTTGCGGCCGAGCTGGAAGTTGGCGATGTTGACGCCGTTCTCGCCGCAGACCGTGCCGAGCAGGCCGATGATGCCGGGCGCATCGGCATTGGTCGTGTAGAGCATGTGCTGGCCGACCTCGGCGTCAAGGTTGATGCCCTTGATCTGGATGAAGCGCGGCTTGCCGTCAGAGAAGCAGGTGCCGGCGATCGAGCGCGTCCTATGCTCGGTCTTGACCGTGAGCTTGATATAGCCGTCGAACACGCCGGATTTGTCGCGCTTGACCTCGGCGACGATGATGCCGCGCTCCTTAACCATGATCGGCGCCGACACCATGTTGACGTCGGAGACCTGCGGCCGGATCAGCCCGGCAAGGGTGGCGCTGATAAGTGCTCGCGTGTTCATCGTCGCGGTCGACCCGTCGAACAGGATCTCGACCTCTTTGATCGGATCCTCGGTGACCTGTCCGACAAAGGCGCCGAGCACTTCGGCAAGCTTGACGAAAGGTTTCAGGCGCGGCGCTTCCTCGGCGGTGATCGACGGCATGTTGATGGCGTTGGAAACGGCGCCCTTGATCAGATAGTCGGACATCTGCTCGGCGACATGCAGGGCGACATTCTCCTGCGCTTCGGTGGTCGACGCGCCGAGATGCGGCGTCGCCACGACATTCTCCAGGCCGAACAGTTCATTATACTCCGCCGGTTCGACCTCGAACACGTCGATGCCAGCACCTGCCACCTTGCCGCTTTTCAGCGCCGCGATCAGATCGGCCTCGACGACCAGCCCGCCACGCGCGCAATTGATGATGCGCACACCGGTCTTCATTTTGGCGATCGCCGCGGCGTCGATGATGTTACGCGTTTTGTCGGTAAGCGGTGTGTGCAGCGTGATGAAGTCGGCGCGGGCGAACAACTCGTCGAGCTCGACCTTCTCGACGCCGAGCTCCTCGGCGCGGCTGTCCGACAGGAACGGATCGAAGGCGATGACGTGCATCTTCAGGCCGACGCCGCGTGTGGCGACGATCGAGCCGATATTGCCGCAGCCGATGATGCCCAGCGTCTTGCTGGTGATCTCGATGCCCATGAAGCGGTTCTTTTCCCATTTGCCGGCATGGGTCGAGGCATTGGCTTCCGGTATCTGGCGGGCCAGCGCAAAGATCATGGCGACGGCATGCTCGGCGGTGGTGATCGAATTGCCGAAGGGCGTGTTCATCACGATGATGCCCTTGCGGCTTGCCGCCGGGATGTCGACATTGTCGACGCCGATGCCGGCGCGGCCGACCACCTTCAATTTGGTGGCGGCGTTGATCAGCTTCTCGGTGACTTTCGTCGCCGAACGGATGGCGAGGCCGTCATACTGACCGATCACTTCAAGGAGCTTTTCCTTGTCCTTGCCGAGATCGGGCAGGTAGTCGACCTCGATGCCGCGATCCCTGAAGATCTGCACGGCGGTGGTGGAGAGTTTGTCTGAGACGAGAACGCGGGGCATGGGCTAGATCCTTTGCGATTGGCGCCCCTCCCCCTTGAGGGGAGGGTCGGCGCGAAGCGCCGGGGTGGGGTCGTTGCGGCCGGACGCGGCCGATTCTTTCTGGATGGTGGGGTCGTTGAGCTGGGTGGAGGCGACCCCACCCGGCCCTTCGGGCCACCCTCCCCTCAAGGGGGAGGGATCAGGCCGCTGCCTTGAGCGACGCCTTTTGCGTGGCAAAGGCCCAGTCGAGCCACGGCAGCAGCGCTTCGAGGGAGGAGGTCTCGACCGTCGCCCCGCACCAGATGCGCAGGCCGGGCGGCGCGTCGCGATAGGCGCCGATGTCGTAGGCGACGCCTTCCTTGTCGAGCGTCGAGACGATGCCCTTGGCGAACGCCGCCTGGCCGTCGGCATTGAGTGCTGCGACATCCGGGTCGGTGAAGGAAAGGCAGACGGACGTGTTCGACCGCGTCGCCGGGTCGGTGGCCAGATGGCCGAGCCATGCGGATTTGCGGACGAAGCCGTCGAGAACGGCGGCATTGGCGTCGGCGCGGGCAATCAGCGCGTCGAGGCCGCCGATCGACTTCGCCCAACGCAGCGCGTCGAGATAGTCCTCCACGCACAGCATCGACGGCGTGTTGATGGTCTCGCCCTTGAAGATGCCTTCGATGAGCTTGCCGCCCGAGGTCAGGCGGAAGATTTTCGGCAGCGGCCAGGCCGGCTTGTAGCTTTCCAGCCGCTCGACGGCGCGCGGGCTGAGGATCAGCATGCCGTGCGCACCTTCGCCGCCCAGCACCTTCTGCCAGGAGAAGGTGACGACGTCGAGCTTCTGGAAATCGAGCCTTTGCGCAAAGGCCGCCGAAGTGGCGTCGCAGATGGTGAGGCCGCGGCGAGCGGCCGGGATGAAATCGCCGTTCGGCACACGCAGGCCCGATGTCGTGCCGTTCCAGGTGAAGACCACGTCGCGGTCGAAATCGATTTTTGTCAGGTCCGGCAGCGCGCCGTAACCGGCTTCGATCCTGCGCACGTCGGCAAGCTTCAGCTGCTTGACCACATCGGTGACCCAGCCGTAACCGAAACTCTCCCAGGCGACCATGTCGACGCCGCGTTCGCCGAGCAGCGACCACAGCGCCATCTCAACCGCGCCGGTATCCGACGCCGGCACGATGCCGATGCGATAGTCTGCCGGAACCTGAAGTATCTCCCGCGTCAGCTCGATCGCCTGCTCGAGCTTGGTCTTGCCGATCGTGGCGCGATGCGAGCGTCCGAGCGCGGCATTGATCAGCGCCTCGACCGACCAGCCGGGGCGTTTTGCACAGGGACCTGAGGAAAAATTGGGATTTGCCGGACGGAGTCCGGGCTTCGTATGCGTCGTCATCGTGGTCTATCCTTCCAGATAGTGGCCCCTCGTTGGGGAGGGGTGGCCCACGGACGGCGATATGCGTTCAGGCGTCAGGCGTCAAGGGGAAAGTTTTTGTCGCTGGCAGGATACTGGTCACCTGTGGTGAGAATGTCATGGCCTAAAAACACGAACGGCGAACCCGAAGATCCGCCGTCTTGATTGTCGCCTGCGCGGCTCCTACCAGAGGTCGTAACGCAACCCGATCTTGACCTGATGATTGCTGATCCCTTTGCGGATCGGATACGAATCCAGATCCTCTGCGGTGGCATATTCGGCGTCGGGCGCGGAAAAATACTGATAGCCCAGATCAACGGAGACATTCTTGGACACTCGATAGGCAAGGCCCGCATTCAGCGTATAGGCAAGGGAATACTGGGTCTTGTTGTCCTGCAGAACGAAATCGTCGGCGGGGTCATCATTGTCGGTGAAATAGCTCGCCGAAAGCTTGCGCTTGCTCTGGACGACGCCGATACCCGCGCCGAGATAGGGCGTGATCCCGACATAGGTGCCAAGATCGACATAGCCATTGAGCATGCCCGAAAAGGCGTAGTTCTCCAGGGATGCTGATGCCACGGTCGCCTCTGCCGCAATCGCTGAATCGTCATAGCCGACGCCAATCTCGTTGCCGGGCAGATAGCCGAGATTGAGGTCGGCACGCAGATAGTCGTTGAAATGGTAACCGAAGCCGATGCTGGCAAAGATCGGATCTTCTTTGTCGCTGAAGCTCGCCGGCGTGAAGGCGAAATCCTCATTTTCGAAGCTCTCTTCCGGTAAATAAGCGACATCGCCGCGCAGATACCATCCCGAACCGACTTCGACCGGCACGTAGTCCGGCGCCTGGTCGACATAGATCGGCGGGTCGTAGTCGGCGCCGAGTGCCTGCGACAGCGGCGTCAGGGCGATTGCTGCAAGCGCCAGCGCTATGCGCGATTTGACTGTCATGATCCGGCTCCCGAAGGTGGCGCCATCGCAATCGCAAGCGCCGTTTGAGAGCATTGTTAACCATAGTGGTTAAGTGGCGGTTAAGGATAACAGGACGTTAGCGAATTGATTTTGATGAGCTTCCCGACACAAACGAAAACCGCCCGGCTTTGCCGGGCGGTCCGCAAACCTGCTGTCGAAGCGATTACTTGGTGTAGACCGGTTCGGGTTCATAGGCGATCGGTTCCGGCTGGGCGCAGCCGGAGTTGCCGAACTGATAGCGCAGACCGCCGCGCACTTCGTGCACATTGATGCCCTTGTCATGTCCGGGACCGACATCGCTGGCGAAGTCGAACATCTTGCCGCCTTCGATATGGCTGAAGCGGTAACCGAGATCGAGCTTGACGCGATCGGTCAGGCAGTAGGAGGCGCCCGCCATCGCCGCATAGGCAAAGCGCCAGCCCTTGCCGCCGCTATGCTCAAACGTATCGTCGTCAATGGTGTTGTGCAGCTTGTCCCACTTGACCCAGGCGCCGCCGATGCCGGCGCCGACATAAGGCGTGATGCCGTGCCAGGTGCCGATATCGACATAGGCATTGGCCAGGAGCAGCAGCGCCGTATAAGACGACGTGTCGGTCGAAGTGCAGGGGTTGATGCCGCAGAAGCCGCTGGTCGAGCCGCGGAAATCGGATTTGCTCATCCAGTCCGCGGTCAGGTCGGTGCGAAAATGCTGGTTGATCTGGTAACCGACGCCGGCACCGGCCGAGAAGGCGCTCTCCAGCTTGCCGCTGTCGAAGCGGCCGGTACCGGGTGTGTCACCGTAGGTGATGTAGTCGGCGCCGCGAAACTTCGACCAATGATAGTCGATGTCGCCGCGAATGTACCAGCCGCCATATTCGGCCGGCTGCTCGTAGACGGCCGGTGGCGGGGCCGGCTCGATCACGGGCGGCTCGACGAAGTCGGCGGCGAACACTGGTCCGGCTACGCCCGCGAACAGCGCGGCAAAGAGGGCCATTCTTGCTGTATTGAACATGCTTGTCACCCCTGAGAACCCTCGGCACAGCGAACGCGTCCGAATGTGATTGGCTTCAGTCGTGGATAATGAATTGGAAAAGTTAAAAGGCGTTTAACCGTATCGCTTAACCATGAATCTCTAGAATTCGAGGAAACTACGGGCAGCGTTGACCTGCAACCCAACGAAAAAGCCCGCCGGAAGGCGGGCTTTTCAGACCAGCAAAAGCTGCAGGATCAGGCGGCGCTGCGCGTTTCTGAAATGATCTCGACGATGTCGTTGACGACGGCCTCGACCAGCTGCTGGTCGTCGCCTTCCGCCATGACGCGGATGAGCGGCTCCGTGCCGGATGGCCGGATGACCAGGCGTCCGGCCTTGCCCAGGCGGTGGCGTGCATCTTCGATCGCCGCCTTGACCGGGGCTTCCTCAAGCGGCTTGCCGCCGGAAATGTGGACGTTCTTCAGAAGCTGCGGCACCGGCTCGAACTTCTTCGACAGTTCGCTGACCGGCCGGTTCTGCCGCTTGATGCAGGCGAGCACCTGGAGCGCCGAGACCAGGCCGTCGCCGGTCGTGGAAAAATCGGACAGCACGATGTGGCCAGACTGCTCGCCGCCGACATTCAGGCCGTGCGCACGCATGTGCTCGACGACATAGCGGTCGCCGACCTTGGTGCGGTGCAACTGCAGGTTCATGTCGCCGAGGAAGCGTTCGAGGCCGAGATTGGACATCACCGTCGAGACGACGCCGCCGCCGGCCAGCCGTCCGCTCTGATGCCAGGACTCGGCGATCAGCGCCATGATCTGATCGCCATCGACGATCGCGCCATTCTCGTCGACGATGACGACGCGGTCAGCGTCGCCGTCGAGCGCGATGCCGATATCGGCGCGCACTTCGTGCACCTTCTTCTGCAGGCCGGCCGGATGGGTCGAGCCGCACTCCTTGTTGATGTTGAAGCCGTTGGGCTCGACATTGATGGCGACGACCTCGGCGCCGAGTTCCCACAGCGCCTCGGGCGCCACCTTGTAGGCAGCGCCATTGGCGCAATCGACGACGATGCGGAGGCCGGAAAGCGACATCGATCGCGGCAGCGTGCGTTTGGCGAATTCGATATAGCGGTCATGGACGCCGTCGACGCGCTTGGCGCGGCCGAGCCCGTCCGAATCGGCGAGCGCCAGCTCGATATCCTTGTCGAGCATCCCCTCGATACGCTCCTCGATCTCGTCGGAGAGCTTGTAGCCATCCGGGCCGAACAGCTTGATGCCGTTGTCATAGTAAGGATTGTGCGAGGCCGAGATCATCACGCCGATGTCGGCGCGCAACGAGCGCACCAGCATGGCGACTGCGGGCGTCGGAATCGGGCCGAGCAGGAACACGTCCATGCCGGCGGCGCAGAGGCCCGACACCATCGCATTCTCGATCATGTAGCCGGAAAGTCTGGTGTCCTTGCCGAGCACGACGCGGTGGCGATGATTGCCGCGCTGGAACGAAAGGCCAGCGGCCATGCCGACCCTCATGGCGATCTCCGCCGTCATTGGAAACCTGTTGGCGCGCCCGCGAATGCCGTCCGTGCCGAAATAACTTCCTGCCATGCTAGTCAGCTTCCCGATGGTTCTTTCCCGGCACGTCATGCCACAAATTGGCCCGAGCCCTATCATCACAATGCATGATTATATGCCTCCAATCCTTAGAAAATTGTTGTTTTGTGTGTTTTGTGTCACGCCACTGTATTGATTTTCAAGTTCCCTGCTCTGATTGCGGCAGCAGCGTTCAGGAACTTCAACTCAAACCGCATCTGGATTCTTGATGTGTGTCAGTATGGCTTTGAATTCGGAATCCGCGCGTCGTTCTGCTCCAGACCGAGGTGAATTCAGGATCCGCCGCACCAGCCGGTTCGACTGGCTGTCATGCGAGGCAGTCTCCTGACTGCGAACCGCTATATACGCGCTCTCCGTGCAAATGCACCCGGAAAAACTTGGCTGCGAGACAGCGCCCGGCAACGATTTCATCACCTTATCGGAAAGAATACACTTTCCGGCACTTTTTACGCTACTTGGCATCTAGCGCAACCAGCCGTTGAGCGCTATTGATTTGCTGGGACATATCATGAACCGCTGTAGGGAGAAAATGCATGCTCATCCATCGACTTGCCACTTTGACGGGTCTTGCCGTCGTGACCTTGTTCCTGGCGGCGCCTGCCAATGCGCTGACCATGGCCGAGTGCAGCACCAAGTATAACGCGGCAAAGGACGCCGGAACACTTGGCGGACAGAACTGGAATCAGTTCCGCAAGGCAGAATGCGGCACGGACGCTAGCGCCACGGCAGAACCCGCCAAGACGACGACCAAGGCGGCAGCGGCCACTGGCGATGACGCCGCGCCGGGCCTGACGGCGAAAGAGTGCAGCACCAAGTATCAGGCAGACAAGGCCGCCGGCACACTGAACGGCCTGACCTGGAACCAGTATCGCAAGACTGAATGCACCGCCGGCGCTACCGCTGCGGCAGCACCGGCCGCGGCAGCACCGGCTGCGACGGCAGCGGCCACTGATGACTCGGCACCGGGCCTGACGGCGAAAGAATGCAGCACCAAATACCAGGCTGCAAAGGCTGCCGGCACGCTGAACGGCATGAAGTGGAACGACTTCCGCAAGAGCGCATGTGCCGCCGGCGCCAGCGCTACGGTAGAACCGGCCGCAGCGACGACCAAGGCAGCGGCAACTGCTGACGCCGGCAAAGGCCTCAGCATGGCGGACTGCAGCGCCAAATATCAGGCGGCCAAGACCGGCAACACGCTGAACGGCATGAAGTGGAACGACTTCCGCAAGAGCCAGTGCGGTGCTGGTGCATCCGACGACGACACCGTGCCGGCTGCCGATGAGGCGAGCTACACCAGCGACCCGGAAACACCGACCGTCACCGCTCCCCAAGGTGTGAAGTTTCCGAAGGCGATCTCCCAGAAATATAGCACCGAGACCCCGGCCAAAGGCCGTATGCATACCTGCCTCGATCAGTACTACGCCAACAAGGACGCCAACGCGCTGGGCGGCCTCAAGTGGATCCAGAAGGGCGGCGGCTTCTACAGCCTGTGCAATGCCGCGCTGAAGAGCTGATAGATAGCAGCATCTGAACGAAAGCCCGCGAACCGCAAGGTTCGCGGGCTTTTTTGTTCGCCGCTTCAGGAGAGGCCACTCTTGCGTTGCAAGGAGGCGCCATCGACGACGCTGCCAATCTCCCCCCTCGTGGGGGAGATGCCCGGCAGGGCAGAGGGGGCGCGAAGGATCGCTGCTTTCATTCTAGTTTGGATTCCTCGCCTCCCCGAAAATGGGGAGAGGTGGCTCGGCGAAACCGAGGCGATGAGGGAAATTCGAACTAACAGCCAGAGTGAAGTTCGCCCTAGCCCCAGATACCGGCGGGACAGTGCCCCCTCTGTCCTGCCGGACATCTCCCCCACGAGGGGGGAGATTGGCCGCCACACCGGCTTTCGCCGATCGCCAACGTTGCAGGTCGGGTACAGGTCGCGGACAATTCCGCAGTCCTCCCCACCTCCTGAACAAAAAACGCCGCGGTCCAAGCCGCGGCGTTTTCGAAATCAACCTCTTGGGCCGGACCCTAGCTTGACGGCTGGGGCTCCATGCCGCCTTCGGGCTCCGGACCCTTCTTGCGTCGGCTGCCGGACTTCGGCACGGCCGAGCCACGGCTCGGCGGCGTGTCGTCGCCGAGATCGCGGGCGGGCTTGTGGCCGGCGATCAACTGCTTGATCTCCTCGCCCGACAGCGTCTCGTATTCCAACAGCCCCTGCGCCAGCGCGATCCATTCCTTCTTCTTCTTGGTCAGGATGGATTTTGCCGTCGAATAGGCCTCGTCGATCAGCCGGCGCACTTCGGCGTCGATGATCTGCGCCGTCTCTTCCGAGACGTTCTGCGTGCGCGCCACCGAATGGCCGAGGAAAACCTCTTCCTGGTTGTCGCCATAGGCGACGTGGCCGAGCTTGTCGGAGAAGCCCCAGCGCGTGACCATGGCGCGCGCCAGCTTGGTCGCCTGCTCGATGTCCGAGGACGCGCCCGAGGTGATGTTCTCCTTGCCGAACTTGAACTCCTCGGCGACGCGGCCACCCATCATGATGGCGAGGCGCGAGATCATGTATTTGTAGCTCATCGAATAGCGGTCGCCTTCCGGCAACTGCATGACCATGCCAAGCGCCCGGCCGCGCGGAATGATGGTCGCCTTGTGCAGCGGATCGGCCGACGGCACGTTCAGCGCCAGGATGGCGTGGCCGGCCTCGTGATAGGCGGTGAGTTCCTTCTCGGCCTGGGTCATGGCCGACGAGCGGCGCTCGGCGCCCATCATGATCTTGTCCTTGGCGTCCTCGAACTCGGCCATGGTGACAAGGCGCTTGTTGCGCCGTGCTGCCATCAGGGCGGATTCGTTGACGAGGTTCATCAGGTCGGCTCCGGAAAAGCCCGGCGTGCCGCGTGCGATCACCTTGAGGTCGACATTGGGCGCCAGCGGCACGTTGCGCACATGCACCTTCAGGATCTTCTCGCGGCCGACGATGTCGGGGTTCGGCACCACCACCTGGCGGTCGAAACGGCCGGGCCTGAGCAGCGCCGGGTCGAGCACGTCCGGTCGGTTGGTGGCGGCGATCAGGATGATGCTTTCGTTGGATTCGAAGCCGTCCATTTCGACCAGCAACTGGTTCAGCGTCTGCTCGCGTTCGTCATTGCCGCCGCCGAGGCCGGCGCCGCGATGGCGGCCGACCGCGTCGATTTCGTCGATGAAGATGATGCAGGGCGCATTCTTCTTGGCCTGGTCGAACATGTCGCGGACGCGGCTCGCGCCGACGCCGACGAACATCTCGACGAAGTCCGAGCCGGAGATGGTGAAGAACGGCACGTTGGCTTCACCGGCGACCGAGCGGGCAAGCAGCGTCTTGCCGGTTCCGGGAGGGCCGACAAGCAGCACGCCGCGCGGAATCTTGCCGCCAAGCCGCTGGAACTTCTGCGGATCACGCAGGAATTCGACGATCTCCTCCAGATCCTGCTTGGCTTCGTCGACGCCGGCGACATCCTGGAAGGTGACGCGGCCATGCGCTTCGGTCAAAAGCTTGGCCTTCGACTTGCCGAAGCCCATGGCGCGGCCGGAGCCGGACTGCATCTGGCGCATGAAGAATATCCAGACGCCAAGGATGAGGATCATCGGCAGCCAGGAGATGAGATAGCCGAACAGCGAATTGGAGCCGTCGGATTCAGGGCGCGCATTGATGGTGACGTTCTTGTCCTGCAGCCTCGAAACCAGCGACGGATCGCCAGGCGAATAGGTCTGGAAGCCGGTAGAGGTGTCGGTATAGGTACCGGAAATGCGGGCACCCGCGATGGTCACCGTCTTGACCCGGCCGGCCGCGACATCCTGCAGGAACTGCGAATAGGGGACATCGCTCGCCGCTCCGCGCGTCTGCGGCGTCTGGAACAGATTGAAGAGAGCGATGAGCAGGACCGCTATGATCGCCCAGAGCGCGAGATTGCGATAATTCGGATTCATCAATTGTCCCGTTGGCGTCCGCTGGCGGACACGCGTCGTGAGAGGAAACTTGGGTCTAACATAGGGATGGCGTCCTCCCTTGCCAAGCAGAACAGCATGTCGCGGTTAAGCTTTCGCCCATCATCAACCGGCAGTGTGGCCGCTGAAAGGCGCGGCAGGGAGGAGCGGCGCGCCGATCAGCGCGGCGACAGTTCCGGCCGGCGCCAGGTCGAAGGACGGCAGGAAGCGGGCAAAAGGTGCGACGACCGGACATGCCGCCATTCGTGGCAAGGCCGGACTGTCCTGCACCGGACTAAGGCTTTCGCCAAGAGGTCCACTTGAGCGCCACAACGCCGGCTCGGCCGCCAGGGCCGCGCGGACAAGGCTTGGCGGCGCGCCGTCTTCGGCAATTTCTCGTTTTGCGGCACGAGCCGCGCCGAGCGGCGCGATCAAAAATGCACCTGGCTCGTCGCCCAATGTGATCCTCCGGCGGCCGTCCCAGAGAGCATTGTCCACGGCAGGAGCAGCGGGCGGCAGGTTGCGGGTTTCGCGACGCAGGAAAATGCCGGCACGCCGTGCATCGACCACCGTCCGCGACAATGTGGCGCAAAACGGGTTAGCATAAAATGGCATCACGCAAGATGGCCTGGGCCTCAGCCGGGCAAACAGCGCCTCGCTGCGAGCCTGGTCGGGCAGAAAGGCAACGCCGCCGACAGTCGCCAGCAGGATGCGCAGCGCATAGACGGCCGCGAGGTCGTCGCCGGCCGTCGCAAAACCCGGATCGAGACGGATAAGGCCATCGGCGGGCCTGCTGGCAAAGCCACGGATCAACGCGGCCGCGCGATGGCCAAGCTGTTCGCGCTCCACGGCAGCCCGTGCGGCCAGCGCCATCGCGTCTTCCTGCGCACCATTGCCATCGGCAAGTGCTGCGCGGATGCGCGACCGCTCGAAAGCCTCGTCGTCATTGGTCGGGTCTTCGGCCCAGCCGACGTTCGCGCGCCGCAGGACTTCGCGCAGCGCCGCACGCCGTGTGCCGAGAAGCGGCCGTGCGATCCAGATCCGCCAGTCGTAAAGGGTTGCGGGCGCCATGCCGGCAAGGCCTCGCCCTGCCTCTCGCGGCCCCTCCTGGCGCGCGTGCCGCATCAGCACGGTCTCGGCCTGGTCGTCGGCAGTGTGGCCGGTCAGGATGAGGCCGATGCCCTCCGCCTGCGCTGCCTCGGCCAGCAGCCGGTAGCGCGCCTTTCGCGCGGCAGCCGGCAGGCCGGTCGACGGCTTGCGCCCGGACCAGACCATGATGCGGTGGGCAATGCCGCGCGCGGCGCAAAGCCTGGCCACGGCTCGCGCTTCCGCTGCCGAGCCCGGCCGCAGATTGTGGTCGATCGTCACAGCCAGCAATTTCGTTGCGGGCGCGCTACGGTCGAGGTGATCTTTGAGGAGAAGGAGAAGGGCGGTCGAGTCGCTGCCGCCGGACACGGCCGCAACAGCGCCGTTGGTAAAGTCGATCTTCGAAAAAACCGAAAGATCAGGCTCGGTTTCGAGCATCAATGCATGTCGCCCAAAAGTGGGTCCGGGGCAACGACATGCAAGAGAAAAACTAGCACGCCGCGAGCGCCCTTTCCTGTTTGACACGTTCCTTGAGCGTGCCGGAAACGTTAGGATAGCGCTTGCCGATCTCGCCGAAAGTGGCGCAGGCCACGTCGCGCTGGTTCAATCCGACCAGCGACACGCCGAGCTTCAGCAGCATGTCGGGAGCCTTCTTGGCCTTCGGATAGTCCTTGCTGGCGGCGAGGAAAGTCTCGGCCGCGTCGCGGTATTTCTGCTGCCCGAGTAGCGACTCACCCAGCCAGTAATGCGCGTCCGCCGCCTTGGCGTCCTTGGGGAAGCGGGCGATGTGGTCGCGAAAGCCCTGTTCGGCAGTGCTGTAGTCGCCCGACAAGATGAACTGGTAGGAGTTGCGGTAAAGTTCCTCCGGGTCGTCGGTGGCAGGCAGCGCCGCGACCACCGTATCGTCGGACTTGCCGGCCTGCGTTCCAGTGGCTTGGTCGCCGGCGGCTTGATCGTTAGTGGCTGGGGCGGTGTTCTGCGCCGGTGCATGGGCCTGGGTGTTGCCGTCGGCGTCGACCACATTGCCGTTCTTGTCGACGGTGATGGTGCCGAACGTCTTCGGCGGCGTGCCCGGGATCACCTTGCCGGGTTCGCCCGTCGGCGATTCGACGATGACGTCCTCGCCCTGGGCGCCGGCGGGCGGTGTGCCCGCATCGGCCGGGGCGTGCGTCGCCGGAGCCTCGGCGACGCTGCTGTCGGTGTTGGTGGTGGCGTCCGACTTTTTCTGCTCCGCTGGTTGCGGCGCGCCTTGCGAACCGCCTTCCAGCTGCTGGAAGCGGAACTCGTTGTCTTCCTGCTGCTTGCGGATCTGCTCCTGCATCTGCAGGACCTGGAAGTTGAGTTCCTCGATCTTGCCGTTCATTTGCCGGAGCTGCTCCTGCAGTGCGGTAGTGCCGGTGCCATCCTGTGCGTACTGAACCGGATCCGGCTTCTTCTTTTCACCGAAAATGCCCGGCTTTTCACCGAAAATGCCGAGCGTCGGCAGGCGGAAGGAAAAGCCGCTTTTTTCTGCAGGTTGCTCGTTGCCGCTTGCCCCGGTACCGGCAGCAAGTGCGGCGACGCTTGATACGAGCAGCAGCGCAAGCGTGCCGCTCAAGACCGATCTGAAATGCATGTGCCTCTCGCCGTGAAATTGTTACCTGTTGCATGCCTTCCGATCGGAGTGGGACCGTCAGGCGCCTTGGCTCTTAGCAGGACGCAGGACTTCGGCCAAATTTTGTTTCAAGTCTCATATCCGGGTGCCGGACATGAAAAAGGCGGCCGTCGCCGCCTTTCGCACATATGTGTTGCATTTCTGCCGATCAGGAATTGCCGATCAAGAACCGGCGCCGCTGAGCGTGGTGACGGCGCGGCGGTTCTGCGACCAGCAGGAGATGTCGTCGCAAACCGCGACCGGACGCTCCTTGCCGTATGAAATAGTCTTCAGGCGCTGGCCGGAAACACCCCTGGCGACGAGGAAGTCGCGGGTGGCGGCGGCACGGCGGGCACCGAGCGCCAGATTGTATTCGCGCGTGCCGCGCTCGTCGGCATGGCCTTCGATGACGATGGCATACTGCCCATACTGGTTCAGCCACTGCGCCTGGCGCGAAAGCGTCGTCTGCGCGTCGGCGCGGATCGAGGACGAATCCGTGTCGAAGAAGATGCGGTCGCCGATGTTGACGGTGAAGTCCTGGGCCGATCCGGGCGTTGCCGCGCCGGCGCCGCTGAGGCCGAGATCGGCGGCGCTGTTCGGGGTCTTCTTCGAGGCGCAACCGGCGATGGCGAGCGACGCCACCAGCGCGATCATCACCGGGTTTCTGGTAAGTGCTGCGATACGGCCCATGCCGCCTCTCCTTCGCAATTCGAGTGATTTCGTTGATCGTCCAGTAACCACGTTTGGGTTAACCGGCGTTCAAGAAACACGGTTAAAATTTGGTTTCGGCTGCCGTCCGCAGCCGTTTTGCCAGGGGCCGCCCAAGGGGTCCACAATGTGCGCGGACCGTAGGCGGAAATGCGGCTAAAACGCGACCAAGCCGTGGAAAGGAGTGAATTGAAGAGTTGAGGAATGCCGTTTTCTTCATCTCTTCAATTCTTCATTTCTCCAATTCCTCTCACTCGAGCAGCGGCGACCAGGCCGGGTCCGACGCGAAATTCGCAGTCGGGATCGACTGTTCGTTGCGGCCGGTGAGATCGACCGAAACGAGTTTCGGCCCGCCGGCTGAATCGCGGAAGAACATCAGCACCCGGCCGTTGGGCGCCCAGGTCGGCCCTTCCTGCTGGAAGCCGGTTGAAAGGATGCGCTCGCCTGAACCGTCGATGCGCATGACGCCGATCTGGAATTCACCGGCAGTCTGCTTGGTGAAGGCGATCAGATCGCCGCGCGGCGACCACACCGGCGTCGAATAGACACCGTCGCCGAAGGAGATGCGGGTCTGGCCCGAACCGTCGGCGCCCATCACATAGATCTGCGCGCGGCCGCCGCGGTCGGAGGTGAACACCACCTTGCTGCCATCAGGCGAATAGGACGGCGAGGTGTCAATGGCCGCCGAATTGGTGAGCCTGGTCGTCGAGCGGCTTCTCAAATCCATGGCGAAAATGTTGGAATTGCCGTCGTCGCGTAGCAGGCTCATGATCACCTTCTGGCCGTCGGGCGAGAAGCGCGGTGCAAAGGTCATGCCGGGAAAGTCGCCGACCAGCTCGCGCTGCCCGGTCTCGATCTGCAGCAGATAGACCTTCGGCTGGCCGCTTTCATAGGACATGTAGGTGATTTCCTGCCGGTTCGGCGAGAAACGCGGCGTCAGCACGATCGACTTGCCGTTCGACAGGTAGCGGACATTGGCGCCGTCCTGGTCCATGATGGCGAGGCGCTTCTTGCGCGCATTCTTTGCGCCCGATTCGTCGATGAAGACGACGCGCGTGTCGAAATAGCCCTTCTCGCCGGTCAGCCGCTCATAGATGGCGTCGGCAATGATATGGGCGACGCGCCTTGTATTGGCATCGTTGGCGAAGAACTGCTCGCCCGACATCTGCTGACCGGCAAAGGTGTCCCACAGCCTGTACTGGGCGCGGACGCGGCCGTCGGCCTCCTTGCTGACGCTGCCGGTGACCAGCGCCTGGGCATTGATCACCTTCCAATCCTCGAAGCGGGGCGTGGCATCCGGGTTCGAGATCTTTTCGATGAAGGCGCTCTTGTCGATCGGCGCGAACAGGCCCGAGCGTTTCAGGTCTGCGCTGACGATGCCGGAAATCTCCGCGCCCAGCGCATCGCCACCCTGGAAATCGGTGATGGCGATCGGCAGCGGCTCGACATTGCCTTTGTTGACGTTGAGCTCAACGAGCGCCCACGCCGGCAAGGTGGCGACAGCAGTCGTGCCCAGCGCCATCGCTACGATCATCAGGAGCGGCTTGAGGATGGATTTCATGTCTTCTCGCTTCTCTTCAATGATTTTGGGGGCGCCCAGCCTATAGGCCCAGCATCTCTCTCGGATCGAAAGTGACCCGAACGTCGGCCCAGATGTCTTGTTTGCCTGCGGGAACCTGCAGGCCGGCCACATCGCATTTCTGAACCGCGCGCACGGCACTTTCGTCGAACGGGCGGTTTCCGCTCGATTTTTCAACGGATGGCCGGCCATCCAGCTTGCCTGAGGCGTCCAGGTTGAACCGGACTACGACGATGAAATTCTCCGAACCCTCGAGCCCCGCCGGCAGCGTCCAGCAACCACCAAGCTGGGCCTCCAATGCTCCCTGCTCCGACCTTGAAAGCTTCTGGCCCTGATCCTTGTCGCCACCGAGCGATGCCTGTTGGGTCGAGCGCTTGGCGCCGCCGCCGGACGGCTTTCGCTTGTCGAGCAACGCGGAAATCTCGTCGGCGTTGAACTGCTTGTCTTCCGACTTCGGCTTGGACGAGGCCTCCTTGACCGGCTTGTCGGCGTCCTTGCGCTCCGGCGCCTTGGCGCTTTCGGCCTGGGCCGGCTGCGGCTTCGGCCGCGCCTGCGGGGCGGGCGCAGAGTCCGGAAGCTGCGTCGTCTCGGTGGGCTGCTCTTTCGTTATTGCTTCGGCGACGGCGTCCGGCTTGACCTCGGGCTGCGGGTCGATGGCGGCGGTCTTGTCCTGCGGCGGCGTCGGTGCCGGCTCTTTGGCCGGTGTCGGCTTAGGCTCCGCCTGCTTGACTGGCTCCGGCTTCACCTCTTCCTTCGGCTGCGGGACCGGTGCGACCTCCGTCGCAGGAACAGGCTTGGGCTGCTCCTTCGGCTTCGGCACGTCCTCCGGCTTCGGCTTCTCTTTCGGCGTGGGCGCGGGCGGTGGTGCGGCGGCCAGATCGACCGGGTTGGGCTTGGCTTCCGGCGTTATCGGCTTGTCGGTGTCGACGCTGTTCTCGCCGACCTTCTGGGCATCGGGAACGATGTCGGGGCGCTGTGTCGGCACCGGCGCCGGCTTCTCGTGCATCACGGCCTTCTTGTCGCCTTGCAGAATCTGCGCGGTTGCTTCTATCGGCACGATCTCGACCGACACCGATTCCACGTCGGACGCGGGCATGGCAGGCGGCGACGACAGCGTGAACAGCCCGAAGGCCAACGCTGCCGTATGCAAGATCACCGATGTGGTGAGGCCCGTCCTCATCTTGCGTCTACTGATCCTGTTCCTGCAGCGAAACCAGGCCGATGTTCTTGTAGCCGGCGGCCGAGATGCGGGCCATCACCTTCATGGCGGTGCCGTAGTCCGTCAATTTGTCGCCACGGATGAAGATGCGCTCATCATAGCCGGTCTTGGATATCGCCTGCAGTTTCGCCACCAGCTCCTCGATCGGGATTTCGGTCTCCTGGAGATATATCTGGCCGGTGGAGTTGATCGAGACGGTGATCGGCTGCGTGTCGACATTCATCGCCTTGGCCTGCGTGTCCGGCAGGTCGATCGGCACGCCAACCGTCAGCAATGGTGCGGCGACCATGAAGATGATCAGCAGCACCAGCATCACGTCGACCATCGGCGTGACGTTGATTTCCGATATCATCGCGTGATGGCGGCCGCGCCGCCTGTGGCCACGACCACCGCGTCCTCCACCACCCGCGCCTACAGACATTCCCATGATTGTTCCTCAGGTCTTCTGCGCGACTTTTTCATCGATTTGGCGCGAGAGTATGGCGGAGAACTCGTCCGCAAACCCCTCCATGCGCACGGCGATCTTGCTCGCGTCCGATGACAGCTTGTTGTAGGCGATGACGGCGGGGATGGCCGCGAGCAGGCCGATGGCGGTGGCCAGCAGCGCTTCGGCAATGCCGGGTGCGACCACCGCCAGGCTGGTATTCTTGGATGCGGCGATCGCCTGGAACGAGGTCATGATGCCGATCACGGTACCGAACAGGCCGATGAAGGGCGCTGCCGAGCCGGTGGTGGCGAGAAAGCCAAGCCGTCCTTCCAGTTTTTCCATTTCGCGGGTCAGCGCCAGGTCCATCGCCTTGTCGATGCGATTCTGCAGGCCAAGCGGCGATTTCGCGCCCTTCTCGAAGCTCTTCTTCCATTCGCGCATGGCGGCGACGAAAATGGCGCCCATGCCGGTGGTCTTGCGATCTGCGAGCGTGCGATAAAGCTCTTCCAGCGACTGCCCGGACCAGAACACCTGTTCGAAGCGATTGAGCGCGAGCCGCATGCGGCCATAGGCGACGAGCTTGTCGACGATGATCGCCCAGGTCCAGATCGAGGCGCAGAGCAGCCCGATCATGACCAGCTTGACCACCCAGCCAGCCTGCATGAACAGCGCCCAAATCGACAAATGCGCGCCCGGTTCGGCGAGTGCGATATTTTCCATGGTTACGTCCTTAAGATTTTCCGGGCACGGCTGGCGGCTGGCCCATGGGCATCCCTTGTGGTCCGTTCGCGCAAAGCTTCCGGAATAACCCCAAAATGCACCGTTGGCGGCCTTTTCGGGGCAAATGTTGGTGAAAGGAAGGCGCTGGATTCCTCCAATCTTCACCACTCTCTTCATGAACCGTTATGGTTAAGGATGGGTTAGGACGTACAGCGCGGCGCATTGCCGCGCCTTGGGCCGGCCGCCAGGCATCGTCAGCGGATCATCGGCGTCAGTAATTTATCCATTTGCCTTGGGCATGAAGGCCGCGATCCATTCCTTCGGAAAACGTCTTGGCCGGCCATTCTCGCCGATGATCGCCGCCTCGACCCGCGCCTCGACCAGCACCTCGCCACCGCGCTTCAGCTGCTGCGCCATGAAGATGCGGGCGCCCGAAATGTCCTCGGTGCGCGTCTCGATGGTCAGGATGTCGTCCATGCGGGCGGACCCGCGAAAGTCGATCTCCATGCGCCGCACCACCCAGACTATTCTTTCGCCATGCTTGCCGTTGGCGAGCTCGGTGTGATGGACGCCGGCAAGCCTGAGATAATCGGAACGGCCACGCTCGAAGAATTCGAGATAGCGCGCGTGGTAGACGACGCCGGAGAAATCGGTGTCGGCATAATAGACCCGCGCCATCAGCCGGTGGCCGAATTCCGTCAGCGCGCCGGAAAGCCCGGCGCCGAGCGCCGCCGATTCACCATGATCGTCCATCGCGCTTTCCTTTTTGGGCCTGACCGGGCACCTAAAGCGCGACGCGCTTTAGGTAGTTGTTTCCGTGCGTGTCGTTGTCCCAAAGCCGCTACACACTTTTTGGGCGACACTCATTAGCTTGGCGCATGAACCCGATGGCACTGTTGACGGCGATGATCAAGACCTTGATGGCGGCGCTGCTTGTGCTGACCGCGCTGGCGCTGCCGGGCCAGGCGGCGAGCTTTTCGGTGAAGCGCGGCCTCAATCTCGACCAATGGACGACTTGGCCGAGCGAGGACAAATGGGGCGACCGGCAGGCAATCCTGCCCTATCCGGAATGGCGCAAGTTCCTTGGCGATGATGGCCTCGAGGCGCTGAAGGGCGCCGGCTTCGATTTCCTGCGCATGCCGGTCGATCCGTCGCCGTTCCTGTCGGACGAGACGGCGGCGCTGCGCGACGAGCTCTATGCCAGCGTGCTGGACTCGGTGCGGATGATCAATCGCGCCGGCTTGAAGGTGATCGTCGACATGCATCTGATCCCCAGCGGCAGCAGCCGCAAGATCGGCATGGGCGAGGTGATGGACGAGCCGAAAACCTTCGAAGCCTATGTCGAAATGGTGCGCAAGATGGCGCGCACGCTGGCCGATGAGGATCCGCGCCAAGTCGCCTTCGAGCCGATGAATGAGCCGGTCGTCGACTGCGACAGCGACGTCACCAGCCTCTGGCCGGAGCGCCAGCAGAAACTGTTCGCGGCTGCGCGTTCGTCGGCCACCAAGCTCACCCTGATCCTGACCGGCGCCTGCTATTCCAATGCGGCATCGCTGGCAAAGATCGATCCGAAGGCGATCCCCGACGACAACATCATCTGGACCTTTCACTCCTACGAGCCGTTCCTGCTGACCCACCAGGGCGCGACCTGGGCCGGCGACTTCATCCCCTACGTGACCGGCCTGCCCTATCCGCTCAGCGCCGTCCCGCGCGCCCAGCTGGATGCTACGCTCGATACGATCCGGGCAAGGATCAAGGCCGAGGCGCCATGGGCGCGGCAGAGCGGTCTGCTTGCCTATCTCGACGAGCAGGTCGCCAGCATGGACACGGATGAGAAGCTGCTCGCTGTCATGGACACGCCGTTCAAGACTGTCGAAGCCTGGGCGAAGGCCAATGGGATAAAACCGGAGAACATCACGCTCGGCGAGTTCGGCATGATCCTCCAGGAATACGGCAATGCCTATGTGATGCCGGCCAAATACCGCGCCGCTTATGTCAGGGACATGGTCGCGCGCGCCGAAGCTCATGGCTTCTCTTGGTCGGTCTGGAGCTATGGCGGCGCCTTCGGCATCGTCGACGCTTTTGACAGAGAAAAAGCCGAGCCGGATGTGATGGAGATGATCAAGTCGCTTCATTGAAGCGGTTCAGGCTGAACCCAGCTCGATCGAAAGAATCTCTGGGCGCACCCCAAAACGCACCGGCAGGATGCTGAAGCCGAGCCCTCCGGAGACGATCAGGTTGCGGCTCTCCTCCACGACATGGCCATAGGCAAAACGGTTGCCGAAGCGGGATGGCACGACCGGAGAATAGCCGAGCAACCGCACCTGTCCGCCATGGGTATGGCCTGAAAGGGTCAACGATACCCGTGACGGGACCTTCGGGAATATATCCGGCTCATGCGCGAGCAGGATAACGGGAGCCTTGTCGCTCACCTTTGCCAGCGTGCCATGCAGGTCGTCCAGTCCTTTGAATCTGCTGCGGCCCCAGGCTTTGCCCGGCCGCAGCGCAAGTTGGTCCGCAAGCCCGGCGACCCAGAAGCCATGCCCGTCCTTTTCAAGGCGGACGACATCGTTTTCTAAGACCGGGATACCGGCGCTCTCGAGCGCCCTGCGCGCCACCGTCGGCCCCAACCCGGCCTTTTGCGCGGAAAGGTCCTCCCACCAGTCGTGATTGCCAAGGATCGACCACACGCCGAGCGGCGCCTTCAGATCGGACAAGGCCGGCGCCCATTCGGAGGAATCCACCCAGTCCGTCACCAGGCGTGTGCCGGATGCATAGTCGCCAAGCAGAACAATCAGATCCGGCTGCAGGGTGTTCGCCCGTTCGGCAAGCGACCTAATCCGCTCCGGCGTCATCCATGGCCGGCAAGCATGAATATCGGCGAGAGCGACAACGCGAAGCCGCAATCCTGCAGGCCAGTTTGGCGGCGTCAATGCATAGCGCTTTACATGCGTCAGCAACATCGGCTCCAGGCCAACCGCATAAGCGCTGAGCGAAACGGCCGATAAGAACGAACCGCCGATGAGGCGCAGGAAGCCACGTCTGGTGATCATCGCTCAGCTCCGTTGTTCGTGGGATCGACGGTCCCACAGCGCGAGGCGTTAGAGCCCGCAAATGCGCCGGCAAGCTGACCGGGATTAGGAGATTTTGCGCAGGAACAACGAGCCGCGGGGGCGCTACTCTTCTTGGAACAGGCTGATCTGCTGCTGCGCCAGATCCTTCGGCGCGTCGAGTCCGAGATGCCGCCAGGCATTGGCGGTCAGCACGCGGCCGCGCGGCGTGCGCTGAATAAAACCCTGCTGGATCAGATAGGGCTCTATGATGTCCTCGATGGCATCGCGCGGCTCGGAGAGCCCTGCAGCGATGGTCTCGATGCCGACAGGCCCGCCGCCAAAATTCCGCGCGATCATCGAGAGATAGCGGCGGTCGAGCGCGTCGAGGCCGAGTGCATCGACCTCGAGCCGCGTCAGCGCCTCGTCGGCGATCTGGCGATCGACATGACCGTCGCCGGCGACGGAGGCAAAATCGCGCACGCGGCGCAACAGCCGGCCGGCGATGCGCGGCGTGCCGCGTGCCCGCCGCGCGATCTCCAGCGCGCCATCGTCGCCGAGCGGCATGGCAAGGATGCGGGCGCCGCGCCGCACGATCTGCTCCAGTTCCTCGACCGAGTAGAAATTGAGACGAACCGGAATGCCAAAACGGTCGCGCAGCGGATTGGTCAAAAGACCGAGCCGGGTGGTTGCGGCGACCAAGGTGAAGCGGGCAAGATCGATCTTGACCGAGCGCGCCGCCGGCCCTTCGCCGATGATCAGGTCGAGCTGGAAATCCTCCATCGCCGGATAGAGGATTTCCTCGACCGCCGGATTGAGCCGATGGATCTCGTCGATGAACAGCACGTCGCGATCTTCGAGATTGGTGAGCAGCGCTGCGAGATCCCCAGCCTTGGCGATGACCGGACCGGAGGTCGAGCGGAAATTGACGCCGAGCTCGCGCGCCATGATCTGCGCCAGCGTCGTCTTGCCGAGGCCGGGCGGGCCGACGAACAGCACGTGGTCGAGCGCCTCGCTGCGGCCCTTGGCGGCCTCGATGAACACTTTGAGATTGGCCCGCACCGCCGCCTGGCCGACGAACTCGCCGAGCGTCTGCGGCCGCAAGGTCTGCTCGGCATCCTCGCCGCGCTTGTCGGGAGCAATGAGGCGTGTCGAAAGGCTCATGCCGCCTTCCTTGCACAGGGCAGGGAGCTGGACAAGCGTAGACTCACCGCGCCAGTTCCTTCAGCCCGAAGCGGATCAGCTTCGACGCATCCGCATCCTCACCAGCGCTTTTCAGCGCCGCCGCCACCGCGTTGGCGGCGGTATCGCGCGAATAGCCGAGATTGACCAGCGCCGAGACGGCGTCGGTGATCGGCGCCGGCGCGACGCCTTCGCCGAGCTCCTGCTTCAGGCCGATGGTGCCGGAGGCAGTGCCCGCGTAGGCCGGCGCCTTATTCTTCAGCTCGGTGACGATGCGCTCGGCCACTTTTTTGCCAACGCCCGGCGCGCGGCTGACCATGGCAATATCACGTAGCGCGATGGCATTGGCGAGATCGGCCGGCGCCAGCGTCGACAGGATGGCCAGCGCCACCTTGGCGCCGACACCCTGCACATTGCTCATCAACAGCCGGAACCACTCGCGCTCGAGCACCGACTGGAAACCGTAGAGCCGCAGCATGTCCTCGCGCACATAGGTCTCGATGAACAGCACCACCGCCTCGCCGGGTGCCGGCAAAGCGGCAAGCGTGCGCGCCGAGCAGTGGGCGACATAGCCGACGCCGTGCACATCGACGATGCAGAAATCCTCGTCGATCTCGTCCAGCGTGCCCCTGAGCTTGCCGATCATGCCAAGGCTCTCATGGATGCAAGGCCCTCATGGATAGGTTTCCGGAGACATGATGTCGAGGTCCGGGAAGTAGCTGCGATAGCGCGCGGCATCGCGTGTCAGCAGACGATGTCCCGCAACGACGGCGTGGGCTCCAATAAAGAAATCCGGCAGCGTTCGTTCGCGGAGCCCCCCTGCGCGGCGATAGCGGGAATGCGTGACGCCGGCAAGGAACGCCGCTTCCCATGGCAAGAGTTCGCGATCCATCTTGAGCGTCTCGACTGCTTTACGAAGTGCGGCTTCCGTCGCTATCAGCGGCGCGAGTTCGGACCAGACGATTGTGTTGATAACGAGTGCGCCATCGCGCCGGCATGCGGTGATCGCCGACGCCGACCACTTCGTCTCCCGTCCGGCAGGACCCCAAACGTCGATCAGGACATTTGTGTCAATCAATGTCGAGATCTTCACGTGGACCCCTCAGCCACTCGATGTACTCGTCTGCCGTCATCCCTCCCAGATCCAGCGTGCCGGCCATCTGATCGAGCAGCCGGCTGAAGCTACGGGAAGCCTCCTCTTCGGAAATGTTTTCGTTGACCGCAACGACACGAACTCCATCGTCAGTGGGCAAGAACTCCACCTCCGAGCCTGGGCCGATGCCCAGGCGATCCCGTATCTCTTTCGGGATCGTCACCTGTCCTTTGGTTGTCACCCGCATGGTAATACCTCTCAGGTATTACTTATTGCCAACCCTGAGAACAAGTCAAGAACAAACTTATCGTATCGTTCCGAAATCGGAATCGATTTTCGGAAAGCACGATGCGTAGATTCAAAGTGCTAGAACGTGCTTTGTGCGTCCAAATGGACGCTCGTCGCTCTAGGCGAGCGCCATCCTATAGGCAACACTCTGCCGGTGATGCGCATGGCAGATGGCAATGGCCAGCGCGTCGGCGGCATCGTCGGTATCGAAAGTCGCCTTCGGCATCAGCACCTTGACCATCATGTGGATCTGCTTCTTGTCGCCATGACCGACGCCGATCACCGCCTTCTTGACGGCGTTGGGCGCATATTCGGCAACGACCAGGCCTGCCCGCGCCGGCACCAGCATGGCGATGCCGCGCGCTTGGCCGAGCTTCAGCGTCGCTGCCGCATCCTTGTTGACGAAAGTCTGCTCGACCGCCGCCTCGTGCGGCATGGCGGCATGCAGGATCTCGGCGAGCCCATCATGCAACTGGCAAAGACGCGTCGCCAGCGCCGCCTTGTCGTCGGAACGCACGGTGCCGGAGGCGACGAAGCGCAGCGAATTGCCGAGGCTCTCGACGATGCCCCAGCCGGTGCGCCTCAGCCCCGGATCGATGCCGATGATGCGAATCGCTTCCCCCATCCGCCAAGTCTACCCCTAGCGGACAGCGATGCCAGCGAAATGTGAACAAACCAGAAACAGGCTCTCGCTACACCCGAGCAGCCTGTTAGCCGCGGGCGAAAGCCGTGTTGAGCAGCGTGATCTGGTCGGAAACCGGATTGACGCGGCGGCCGGATGGCGACACGTCAGGCACGGCGCTGCCGTAGATTTCCTCGTCCATGCGACGCACCAGCGCCTGCAGGCGCAGCGAACGGTTGATGAGGTCAAGAAAATCCTTGGGCAATTCGACCCAGCCTGCGGCATCGTTGTTGGCGGAAGCGGTGTCGAGACGCACCTTGGATTTTTCGGAAGCAACCTGATCGCGGGTCATCTCTCCGGAATTCGCCGCACGCTGCAAGAGCAGCCAGGAAGCGACCTGCATCAGCCTTGTGGTCAGTCGCATCGACTCGGCCGCATAGAGCGTCGCCGCCAGCCTGGACAATTTCTTCGCCTCGGCCCGGCCCTTGCCGTCCAGATATTCGGCCGCCTGCTCGACCAGGCCCATGCCTTCCTGGTAGAGCGGCTTGAAGGATTGGGAGAAAACCCGGCGCTCCGCCAGCTTGATGGTTTTCGCGCTTCCCTTCGAAGTCTCGTTCATCGATACGCCCTGCACTTGCCTTACAGCCGGCCGAATCGGCGTCATCGCCGTCACGTCCTGCACCCTATATGACCGAGGCTTGAAAATGCGCTTCGGAGCGGGTGAAGGCAAGCACATGTTTAACAAACGGTTAACGGCGGCGCAGACGCCCGGGCAATCCGGATTGCGGGCAAAAAAAGAGCCGCGGATAAGGCGGCTCTCAGGAGTTTAACAGGGAGGCGTCAAACAAAGTGGCTCCAACCACTCGGTAAGAATCCAGATCACTGGATGCACATAGTAAACGCCTGTAAAGCTTAATGAAGCCTTAACGGCGCGGATATTTTTTGAGCTAGCGCCGCCCGCCTGTGCCGTAACAGCACATGCTCAGGCCCGGGCTCAACCCTTTGGGCTCAGGCCTTTTGCGCCTCAGGAAGCCGCTCGGCTTTCCAAACCACCGGCAGTGCGATGTAGGCAAACAGCAGCAATCCCGCGTAAAAGCCCATCGAGGACGTTGCCACCAGTGGCTCGATCGCCGGGTTTCCGCCAAGCATGATGTAAAGGCCGATCAACAGGCCGATGCCACTGATTGCCGTCAACCAGAAATGGACAGTAGCGAGCGTCTTTTGCCCGACTGCCGGAAACAGATGGTAAAAGAAGGCGAACACCGCCGACATCAGCCATCCGGCCACCATGATGTGGGCGTGGGTCGGCATCTGCGCATGGTCTTTGCTGATCGCCATCTCAAGGCCAAGCGCCATCCCGAACATCGCGTAGATGACGGCCAGCGTGAAGAAATTTCGTGCTACCTTTTGCATAGTATCCCCCGATTTGCCTTTTCCCGTTATGGGAATGGGTTGAATTCAGGCGGTCGACCCGCCACCGGGGTCCCCGGCATCGGCGCATTAGCATCGGCAATGTTTCTGGACGATGTCGCGTGGCGCCCGACCCTTCCCGGCGCTGTCAGAATAGCAGAAAACAGCGTGACGCGCTTGCGCAATCGTTGAACGATGCCGGTGCCGAGTGCCGCCCGAACTTTGCCGTGAAGCTGACGGCAACTCGGCCACGGCGATCTATAGAAGGCCGGCGATCCCGTCCCACAGAAGCTTGACCGCGACGACCGCCACGGTCGCGTAGGTGAAGGGGTAGAACAGTTCCGGCCGCATCCGCCGCACCAGCCAGGCGCCGGCGATGGTCGAAAGCGGCGCCAGCGGTACCAGAACCGCCGACGCGGTCAGGTTGGTGGTGTCGAACTGTCCGAGCGCGAAATAGGGGATGAGCTTCAAAGCATTGGTGGCGGCAAAGAAGATTGCGGCGGTGCCCGACAGCACTTTCGGATCGAGCCGGATCGGCAGCGCATACACTTGGAATGGTGGGCCGCCGACATGGGCGACGAAGCTGGTGAAGCCGGCGACCGTCCCCCAGAAAGCGGCAGCGGCGCGGTTGGGCTCGGCTGAGTGGTTTGCACCGTGCCGCATCTGTAGATAGACCCAGCGAAGCACGAAGATAATCGCCACGGCGCCGACGATCAGCCGCACCATTTCCGCTGTCACCAGCGCCGCGGTCAGCCAGCCGAGGCCGATGCCGATCACCGCGCCTGGCATCATGTCTATAAGCATCTTGCGGTCGTAGACACGCCACCATGTCCACACCGAGACGATGTCCATCAGGCACAGTATAGGCAGCAGGATGGCGGCGGCCTGCACCGGCGGCATGCCCAGCGCCATCAGCGGCACGCCGACGAAGCCGACCGCACCGCCAAAGCCGCCCTTGGACAGACCGACCAGGATGACGGCTGGAATGGCGGCGGCATAGAACCACGGATCGAGAAGCAGGCCTGACATCGGAGGGGAGCAGTTGGAGGGAAGGTCGGGCTCTGGAATAGACCAGAAATGGTCACGCCGCGACCGCAAAATACGAACGCAATGCGCCTGAGCCCGTCAGCCGGCGGAGCCTGTCAGATGTTTGGCATGTCGAGCGGTGGCGGGCGCCTCCGGATCGGCTGCGCCTTGATGATGGCTGTGCTGGTTTCGGCCTTGTCGGCGATACGGTCGAGGAGCTTGTCGAGATCGCCGATCGAGCGCACGAACAGCCGGGCAACAAAGCAATCGTCGCCCGTCACCTTGTCGCATTCGCCAAACTCCGGGATCTCCTCGATCAGCTTCTGGACGATATGCAGCTTGCCCGGCAAGGGCCGGATGCGAACGATCGCCTGCAAGGTGTAGCCGAGCGCTTGGGGATCGATCTCGACGGTGAAAGCCCTGATAACGCCGCGATCCTCGAGACGTCGGAGCCGCTCCGAAACGCTTGGCGACGACAACCCGACCTGCTGGGCCAACTCCTTCAGCGAGGTTCGTGAATCCCGGATCAGGATGTCGAGAAGCTTTTTGTCCAGGTCGTCCAGCATTTTACGATCCTCAATCGAAAACGAGATTTGCCTCACTTAATTAGGCAAAGCAGGGATAACACCTTCTGCAAATCATGGAAAGCGCCGGAACCATGTGAGATTATCAAGTCTCAACAGATCTCAGGGGTATTTCATGGACAGCACGGTGCGTGGCACGATCGAAATGACGGCCGCAATGACGATCCTGGGCACGATCGGATGGTTCGTCGTCATGTCGGGCCAGCCCATCATGGACGTCGTCTTCTGGCGCTGTGCCTTCGGCGCGATAACGCTGCTGATCATCTGCGCTGCCTTGGGGCTGCTGCGCGGCAGGCTGTCACTGCGCATCGTGGCGATCGCGGCTCTGGGGGGTGCTGCCATCGTCGTCAACTGGCTGCTCCTGTTCAGCTCGTTTTCCCGCGCCTCGATCTCGATCGCCACGGCTGTCTACAACACGCAGCCCTTCATGCTGGTCGGCTTTGGCGCGCTCTTCTTCTCAGAGCGGCTGACCATGACAAAGCTGGCCTGGCTTGGCATCGCCTTTGCCGGCATGCTGCTGATCGTGCAAGGCTCGCCTGATGCCGGCTCCGATGCAGGCCCCAATACAGGTAATGTCGGCACGGATTATTTTACCGGTATCGCGATGGCGCTGGGTGCGGCTTTCTTCTGGGCCGTCGCCGCCATCGTCACCAAGAAGCTCAAAGGCACGCCACCGCACCTGATCGCCCTGATCCAGGTCTGCGTCGGCGTCGTCATGCTGGCACCCTTCGCCAATTTTTCCCAACTTCCCGCCGATGCGTGGAGCTGGAGCATGCTGGCGACGCTTGGCGTCGTCCATACCGGTCTGATGTACATCCTGATGTACGGCGCCATTCAGAAACTGCCGACGCATCTGCAGGGGTCGCTGTCCTTCATCTACCCCGTGGTCGCGATCCTGGTCGATGTCGTCGCCTTCGGCCACCGGCTGCATCCGGCCCAGATCGTCGGCGCCGCCGCCATCCTGATCGCCGCCGCCGGCATGAATCTTGGCTGGACGCTGTGGAAATCGAAGACCCCAGCCGGGAGCACTCAGGCAATCAAGTGAGGCAAGAACGTCGCCGGACGACAATCCTGCGCCAATGATCCTGCCCCGCCCGCCTGTTCAAGGCCGGCACTTTGCTCTATGCCGCAATGCAACCATCTTCGCCCGGCATAGGCGAAAACCGGGATCGAAAACCAATGAACGACGCAACGCCTCCAAATCGCTGCCGCATCGTGCTGATCGCGCCGCCGGGCGTGTCGGCTGAGCGCATCGTTGCGGCGTTCGAGGGCGGCGACGTCGCCTCGCTTATCCTGCCCGAGAACGGCATGGACGAGGCCTCCTTCCAGGCCTTCGCGGAACAGATAGTGCCGGCGGCGCAAGCGGCAGGCGTTGCCGTCGTCATTGCCGGCGACACCCGCATCGCCGGCCGCGTTCAGGCCGACGGCATCCATATCGAGGTCGGCAAGGCCGAACTCGCCGAGACGATCGAACGTTTTCAGGAAAAAATGATGGTCGGCACCGGCGGCGCCAAGACCCGCGACGATGCGCTGGAACTCGGTGAGCTCAGGCCCGACTACATCTTCTTCGGCCGTTTCGGCTACGACAACAAGCCGGAGCCGCACCCACGCAACCTGTCGCTGGGGCAATGGTGGGCAGATGTGATCCAGATTCCTTGTATCGTCATGGCCGGGTCCGACATCGCCTCGGTGGAAGCGGTGGCTGCCACCGGCGCCGAATTCGTGGCGCTGTCCAGCGCCATCTTTGCCGAAGGCGTCGATCCAAAGATGGCAGTCGCCAGCGCCAATACGCTGCTCGACGAGGCCGCGCCGCGTTTCGAGGACTGACGTGCCCACGCGGACAATCCTTTTCGGTGCTTTGCTTGTGGCGCTCGCGGTGCAGACCGCCATGGCGGAAACCGTCCCATTGCCGCAAGCCAAACCCAACGTCGGTGCAAAGACGGACAAGCCGATCGCCACGCCGCTGCCGCAGCCCGCCACCACGGCCCCGCTGCCGTCGGCCGACGCCATCAATCCCGACCGCTTCGGTGCCAAGCCGTCGGATTCTGCCTATGGCGCCTTCCAGCGCGGCCTTTACAAGACGGCCTACAACCTCGCCTTGGTCCGCGCCCAGAACGGCGATCCGGCGGCGCAGACACTGGCCGCCGAGATATTGTCGCGCGGTCTTGGCATGCCGGTCAACGCGGCGGAGGCGGCGAAGTGGTACGCGCTTGCCGCCGAGCAGGGCATACCGGAATCGCAGTTCCAATATGCGCTGATGCTGCTCGACGGCCGCTACGTCAAGAAGGACGAAAAGGGGGCCTACGCGCTGATGCAGGCCGCCGCCGAGGCCGGGAACCGTCTGGCACAGTTCAATTTTGCGCAGCTGCTCGTCCAGCAGGACCCCGGCGATGCCGGCATTGCAAAGGCCGTGTCCTACTATCAGCGCGCCGCCGCGACCGGCCTTGCCGACGCGCAATATGCAATGGCGCAGGTCTATGCCAATGGCGTCGGCGGCAAGCCGCGCGACGATGTCCAGGCGCGAGGCCTGCTGGCGCAGGCAGCACGGCAGAACTACGATACGGCACAAATCGATCTCGCCGCCTGGATGATCGAGGGACGCGGTGGCGCCCGTGACCTGAGATCCGGCTTCGGCTGGATGAAACAGGCCGCCGAAGGCGGCAATGTCGCCGCCCAGAACCGCCTCGCCAAGCTTTACATGGGCGGCATCGGCACCGATCCGGATCCGATCCTTGCCGGCGCCTGGTATGTCGTCGCCCGCCGCGCTGGGCTCATCGACCCGCAGATGGACGATTTTCTGCAGGGCCTGACCGACGACCAGACAAAGCAGGCGCTACAGAGGGCCAACCGCCTGCCGTAAAGCGCCATGAGATGGCTGGGCGCCCGCCACTCCCTTGCCTCTCCTGGCGATTTGTGGTCTTGGAGGCACCAAATCGCTTTCATTGCGAAAATCTCATCCCGGATCACATCCTCATGGCCAAGATCAATGGCAACGAAATCCGTCCCGGCAACGTCATCGAGCATGATGGCGGCCTTTGGGTGGCGGTCAGGACCAATCACGTCAAGCCCGGCAAGGGCGGCGCCTATAACCAGGTCGAGCTGAAGAACCTGATCAACGGCACCAAGCTCAACGAGCGTTTCCGCTCCGCCGAAACCGTCGAACAGATCCGGCTGGAGATGAAGGATTTCTCCTTCCTGTACGAGCAGGGCGAAGCGCTGGTATTCATGGATACCGAAAGCTACGAGCAGCTTGAATTGCAGAAGGACTTCGTCGGCGATCGCGCCGCCTTCCTGCAGGACGGCATGATGGTGACGGTCCAGCTCTATGACGAAAGGCCGATCGGCATTTCGCTGCCCGACCAGGTAACGCTGACCATCACCGAGGCCGATCCGGTGGTGAAGGGCCAGACCGCGGCCTCGTCTTACAAGCCGGCGATACTTGAGAACGGCATCCGCGTGCTGGTGCCGCCCTTCATCGGTTCGGGCGAGCGCATCATCGTCGACACCAACGAAATCACTTACGTGCGCCGCGCCGACTAAGGCGCCGGCAGCAGGAAGAAGCGCAGCAGGAAGAAGCACAATGGCGCGTTCCGCGATCCTCAATGTCATGGTCCAGGCCGCCATGAAGGCCGGCCGTTCGCTGTCGCGCGATTTCGGCGAAGTGCAGAACCTGCAGGTCTCGATGAAGGGCCCGGGCGACTATGTCAGCCAGGCCGACCGCAAGGCCGAGGACATCCTCTTCACCGAGTTGTCGAAGGCGCGGCCGGCCTATGCCTTCCTGATGGAGGAGCGCGGCCTGATCGAAGGCGACGACGGCCAGCACCGCTGGATCGTCGACCCGCTCGACGGCACCACCAATTTCCTGCACGGCATTCCGATGTTCGCCATCTCGATCGCGCTGGAGCGCCAGGGCCAGATCGTTGCCGGTGTCGTTTACAATCCGGCGATGGACGAGCTCTACACTGCCGAGCGCGGCGGCGGCGCCTTCATGAACGACCGCCGGCTGCGGGTCGCCGGCCGCACCAAGCTGATCGACACGGTGATCGGCTGCGGCGTGCCGCATCTCGGCCGCGGCCAGCATGGCAATTTCCTGGTCGAGCTGCGCAACGTGATGGCCGAAGTCTCGGGCGTGCGCCGCCTCGGCTCCGCCTCGCTCGATCTCGCCTACGTCGCTGCCGGCCGGATGGACGGGTTCTGGGAAACCGGCCTGTCGGCCTGGGACGTTGCCGCCGGCATCCTGCTGATCCGCGAGGCGGGCGGTTTTATCTCCGACTTCGCCGGCGGGCAGAACATGCTGGATGGCGGCTCGGTCGTTGCCGGCAACGAGATCATCCAGCGGGCGCTGTTGAAGACCGTCAGGAAGCCGGTGGCGCCGCGCTAGATCAAAAAGACCCGTCCGGATTCTATCGGACCAGGCTCTAGCGGACTTGGCGCGCTGAACCGCCGCAGTCGCAAAACCGCAACCAAAGCTTGAAATACTGTTCTACATCGACCCAGATAGAGGGTGATGCAGGATTGTTCATGACGGACATCGGGCCAGAATCCCAGATCGAAATTCCCTTCATGGGACGCTGGCACTATTCGCGCGCCGAAATGATCGCCGACGGCGTCGTCCATGCGGTGGGCATCGTGCTGGCCATTGCCGCCGGCTCGGCGCTGCTGGCGCTGGCCGCCTTCCACACCGGTCCGGGCGAATACATCGCCGCCGCTTTCTACGTGGTTTCGCTGCTCACCGTGCTGTCGGTGTCGCTGGCTTACAATCTGTGGCCGGTGTCGTCGCCAGCCAAGTGGATATTGCGGCGCTTCGACCATGCCGCGATCTACCTGCTGATCGCCGCGACCTATACGCCCTTCCTCGCTCAGCTCGACGGCTCGCCGCTGACCATCTCGATGATCGTCCTGGTCTGGGCTGCTGCAGCGATCGGCATCGCTATCAAAGTGTTTCTTCCCGGCCGCTTCGACCGGCTGGCGATCGTCTTCTATCTCGCCATCGGCTGGAGCGGCATCGTTCTTGTCGAGCCGCTCGTCCAGACATTGCCGACGACATCGATTGCGCTGATCGTTGCCGGCGGCATCGTCTATTCCTGCGGCGTCATCTTCTTCGCCTGGAAGGGCCTGCGCTTCCACAATGCGCTGTGGCACGGCTTTGTCGTCACCGGCGCCGGCCTGCATCTGGCGGCCATGGTTGACTGCCTGGTCATCAATCGACTCTAACGCCAATGATCCGGTCGGCAATATTGCCACACGCCATTCAATTTCGTCATAATTCCGTTTAGAGTCGCGCTCAACGTGATCGGCGGCATCGGAAACGGGACACGGATGACTTTTCTCAAATCTTTCGGCATGGGCAAACGCTCCGACGTTCTGATGTACGACCCGCACAAATTGTCGAGCCCGCAGGTCTTTCTCATGACCATGGTCATCTTCCTGATGATCGTCGCCTTCATCGCCGCCATCCTGACCCGTCAGATCTCGAGCGCCTTCGTCACCAATCCCGGCCTCAACGGCCTGATCATCGGCGTGCTTGTCGTCGGCATCCTGCTGGCCTTCGTGCAGGTCGGCCGGCTGTTTCGCGAAGTGCGCTGGGTCAACTCCTTTCGGGCTGGCTCCGAAACCACCGAACCGGTGCTGCTGGCGCCGATGAAGGCGATGATCGGCCGCTCGTCGACGATCGCCTTCTCGACCAGTTCGATGCGGACAATGCTCGATTCGATCGCCACCCGCCTTGACGAAACCCGTGACACCTCGCGCTACCTCGTCGGGCTTCTGGTGTTCCTTGGCCTGCTCGGCACCTTCTGGGGCCTGCTCAACACGATCGGCTCGATCCGCGAAACCATCGATTCGCTCGATCCTGGCACCGGCGATGCCGCTGCCGTGCTCGAATCGCTGAAGCAGGGGCTTTCCGCGCCGCTGGCCGGCATGGGCACCGCCTTCTCGTCCTCGCTGTTCGGCCTGTCCGGCTCCCTCGTGTTAGGCTTTCTCGACCTGCAGGCTGGCCGCGCCCAGACGCGCTTCTACACCGAGCTCGAAAACTGGCTGTCCTCGGTCACCGACCTGTCCTCCGACATCGTCGTCGCCGATCCGGCCAAGACCGAATCCTCCGATGAGATCCGCGTCCTGTCTGAAAAACTGCGCAGCATGCAGGAGAATGGCGGCGGCGCCAATCCGCGCGTCGCCACCGCCATGGCCAATCTTGCCGACGGCATTTCGGGCCTGGTCAAGAACATGCGCTCGGAGCAGCAGATCATGCGCGACTGGGTCGAGGCCCAATCGGACGAGCAGAAGGCGATGCGCAGCACGCTGGAGAAGATCGCCGACGCGCTGAAGAAGCCTGGAGTTCATTAGCATGGCTCTCGCCAGGGGCCGGCGTACCGATCGCCGTATCGACTATTGGCCGGGCTTCGTCGACGCGCTGTCGACGTTGCTGCTGGCGATCATGTTCCTGCTCACCGTCTTCGTGCTGGCGCAGTTCCTGCTCGGTCGCGAAATCTCCGGCAAGGACACGGTGCTCAACCGCCTCAATTTGCAGATCAACGAACTGACCCAGCTTCTGGCGCTGGAGCGCTCGACGACGCAGGACAAGGAAGATTCGCTCGCCAATTTGCAGGCGTCGCTGTCGGCATCGGAGGCGGAAAAGAGCCGGCTCGAGCAATTGCTGGCGCAAGGTGCGGGTGCCGGCGACGCGGCCAACCAGCGCGCCACGGCACTTTCGGGTGAACTCGACAGCCAGCGCCAGATCAGCCAGCAGGCACTGAGCCAGGTTGAAATCCTCAACCAGCAGATTGCGGCGCTGCGCAGGCAGATCGGAGCGCTCGAAGAAGCGCTCAACGTGTCCGAAACGCGCGACCGCGAGTCCAACACCAAGATCGCCGATCTCGGCCGCCGTCTGAACGTCGCACTGGCGCAACGTGTGCAGGAACTGAACCGCTATCGGTCCGACTTCTTCGGGCGCTTACGCGAAATCCTCGCCGATCGCGAGAACATCCGCATCGTCGGCGACCGCTTCGTCTTCCAGTCGGAAGTGCTTTTCCCGACAGGCTCCGAAGTGATCAACGACGCCGGCAAGGTCGAGATGAAGAAGCTCGCCGACGCCATCATCGACCTGCAGAAGGAGATTCCGCCGGAGATCAACTGGGTGCTGCGCGTCGACGGCCACACCGACGACAAACCACTGTCCGGCACCGGCCGCTACCGCGACAATTGGGAATTGTCGACGGCGCGCTCGACCTCGGTGGTGAAGTACCTGATCGAGAACGGCGTGCCGGCCAACCGGCTGGTTGCGGCCGGCTTCGGCGAATTCCAGCCGCTCGACCCCGCCGACACCGAAGACGCGCGCAACAAGAACCGCCGCATCGAGCTGAAACTGACCGAGCGTTGATCCAGACCGGGCAGGCTCAGGGCGAACGCGCGGATTTAGCGTGCCAGCGCAGACCGTCAAGGTCTGAAAAGATTACCTTTTTTTGATTACACTTTGCCGAGAACCGCTCCTAGGTTGTACCAAGGGGCCGAGAACCGCCGGCGGTGGAACCGCCCATCGCGACGCGACGGAACCGGACGGCCCACGGCCGGAAGGTGAGCGTCCCAACCGCCGCCTTCCCCAGTAAAAGGAGACGCAACCATGCGCTCTTTCACTCCCAAAACCCTCAGGCCCAAAAGCCTCAGGACTGCAACGCTTGCCGCACTTCTCGTCGCCGTTCCGCTTGCTGGCGCCTACGCCGGCCCGCGTGAGACAGCTTTGATCAATCAGATCCAGAGCGTGGATACGGGTATCCGGGCCGCCATGCAGGCGAACCAGCTCGAGCCGGGCGAGGCGCGTGACTTGCGCACGCAGATCACCCAACTTGATCGGGCCGCCCAGAGGGCGGCGCGAGATGGAACGATACCGGTCACGCAATATCAGCAGTTGCTGGCGCAGCTCGATGATGTGAGCCAAAAGCTGCGGGCTGCCACCGGCAGCGCCTTCCTTATCGGCAACGGCGCCGATGGCGGATATTATCCAAACGGCTACGGCCCAAATTATCCAAGGGGCTGAAATCATCCATTACAGCGCCGCAGTTGATCTTGCGCATGATCCTTTGATTTTGCGCATGATCCCTTCCGCAACGAAGGCCCGCTGATGCGGGCCTTCGTTGCTTGTCGGCAGGCTTTTATCTCGAATGCTGTGGGGAATGCGGGACACCAGACATCGGTCCGGGGGGAGATTTGTGGCGGAGCGGCGCCAGCTAGGGCGCCGGTTCGTGGTCAACAAGGCCTGAAAAGATTATCTTTTTTTAATTACACTTTGCTGCGGCCCGCTCCTAGCTTCCGTTGCAAGGCCGAGAACCGCCGGCGATGCCCTCCCTCATCGCGACGCGACGGAACCGGACGGCCCGCGACTGGAAGGCGGAGCGGCCCAAGCCGCCGTCTTCCCCGATAAAAGGAGACGCCGCCGTGCGCTCTTTCAAGACTCTCAGGACTGCAACCCTCACCGCATTTCTCATCGCCGTTCCGTTCGCGGGCGCCTACGCCGCCGGACATCACAAAGGCGCCCTCGACGAGGCGACGCCGACCGTTTTCTACGGTCCGCGCGTGACAAGCTTGATCGATCAGGTTCAGGGCGTGGACAAGGGCATCGCGGACGCGAGGCAGGAGAACACGATCACGCCGGCCGAGGCACAAAGGCTGCACATGCGGGCGGCCCATATCAGCCAGGCCGCCGAGAGAGTGGCTACGACAGACTATGGCAGGATACCGGGCGCGCAATACCGGCAGTTGTTGCGCCGGCTCGATAATGTCGACCAGGCGCTGCTGTTCGACACTGGTAACGCCTTCAACATCGGCGACTACACCGATGGCGGAAATCCAAACGGCTGATCATATCGAGGAATGGACTGCCCGGCGCCCTCGGGGCTTTTGCCCCGCGGGCGCCTCTTTCATGACAGCGCCGCGCATCCTTTTGGGACGCGCAAAGGCCGGCGAGGCGATATTGATCACGCCGTCCTCGCTTCCGCAGGATGCCCCTTGCTTCCGCCGGATCACGTCGAGGTATGGCGCGATCAAAGCGCCCGTCGCAAAACGGCCTTCAGGGTTGCCAATGCCCGCGCATTGGTATCTTTTCCCGCCGTTCAAATTCAGCGGAACCTGCCATGTCCTTTCAAAAACTCGACGACCTCGGCCACAAGCTCGAAGCGCTGGAACATGCGCTCGCCATTCTCGGTGCTGACGAGGCGACCCACATGGCCGTCGGCGGCGGCGAAAAGCGCGCCGAAGCTATGTCGGCGCTGGCCGGCATGCATCACGCCAGAGCGACCGCGCCGGAGATCGCCAACTGGATCGCGGCGGCCGAGCAGGAAACGCTGAACGAGGAACAGCAGGCAGCGGTCAAGGAGTTCCGGCGGCAATACACCAACCTGACCTGCCTGCCGGTCGAATTCGTCGAGCGCCAAACGACGGCGCGCATGCGCTCCGAGCAGCTCTGGCGCGACCTGCGCGCGAAAAACGACTGGGCAGGGTTTTTGCCGGCGCTCGAAGGCGTCGTGGCGCTGGTGCGCGAGGAAGCAGCGCTTCGCGCCGACGTGCTCGGCCTCGATCCGTATGACGCGCTGATGGAGCAATATGATCCCGGCAACCGCGCCGCCGACATCACGCCGGTCTTCGCCGAGTTGAAGACCTTCCTCAGGGATTTCGTACCGGAGGCACTGGCCGTGCAGGAGGCGCGGCTGACGAAGCGCCCGCTGAAGCCACTTTCGGGCAGCTATGCGATCGAAAAGCAGCGCGAGCTTGGCCTCGCCATGATGGCGGCGGTCGGCTTCGACCTGACGCACGGCTCGCTTTCGGTGTCGCATCATCCGTTCTGCGGCGGCGTGCCGAGCGACGTGCGCATCACCACCCGCTACAAGACGACCGACTTCCTGTCGGCGCTGATGGGCGTGCTGCACGAGACCGGCCACGCGCTTTACGAGCAGAACCTGCCGAAGTCGTGGGCGCACTGGCCGCTCGGTAAGGCGCGCGGCATGGCCGTGCATGAAAGCCAGAGCCTGTTCGTCGAGAAGCAGATCGGTCGCAATCCGGAATTCTGGCGCTGGGCGCTGCCGGTGGTCGAAAGGCACCTCGGCGAGGCCTGGTCGATCGACGACATCCTGCCGCATGTGCATCGGGTCGAGCGCGGCCTGATCCGCGTCGACGCCGACGAGGTCACCTACCCGCTGCACGTCATCCTGCGCTTCGAGCTGGAACAGGAGCTTGTCTCGGGGCGGCTGGAGGCCGCCGACCTACCCGAGGCCTGGGACGCCAAGATGCGCGACTATCTCGGTCTGTCGACATCGGACAACCCGGCCGACGGACCGATGCAGGACGTGCACTGGCCGGGTGCCGCCTTCGGCTATTTCCCGTCCTACACATTGGGCGCCATGATGGCGGCGCAGCAATGGGCGGCGCTGACCAGAGACCATCCCTCCGCCGACGAGGATCTCGCCAAGGGAGACTTCAGCGCCATCAACAATTGGCGTCGCGAAAAGATCTGGTCGCAAGGCTCGCGCTGGTCGACGCCGGAGCTGCTCGAACGGGCGACAGGTGAAAAACTGAACGCCGCACACTTCACCGATCACTTGCGCAAGCGGTATGGAGCGGCGTGAGGCGGCAGTAGAATCGCGGCGCAGATACCCCCTGTCTACTCGGCAGCACCTCTGAAAGCACTCGCCCCGGTTTCGAATTGCAGCTTGGCCAGCCGCGCATAGATGCCGCCCTTGGCGACGAGGCTCTGGTGCGTGCCTTCCTCGACAATGCAGCCGCCATCCATGACCAGGATCCGGTCGGCCTTCAGCACCGTCGCCAACCGGTGGGCGATGACGATCGTGGTGCGGTCCTGCATCAGCCGTTCCAGCGCCGTCTGCACCAGCGTCTCGCTTTCGGCGTCGAGTGCCGAGGTCGCCTCGTCGAGCAGAAGGATCGGCGCATCGCGCAGAATCGCGCGGGCAATCGCCACGCGCTGGCGCTGGCCGCCGGACAGCGTCACGCCGCGCTCGCCGACCTGGCTGTCATAGCCTTTCTCAAGTTTGAGGATGAATTCGTCGGCAAGCGCATCCTTGGCCGCCGCCTCGATCTCGGCGTCGCTGGCGTCCGGACGGCCGAAGCCGATGTTGTCACGTGCGCTGGCCGCGAAAATGGTGACATCCTGCGGCACGATGGCGATGCGCTCTCGTATGGCGACGGGGTCGGCCTCGCGCACGTCAACGCCGTCGATCATGATCTTGCCCGTCTCGGGATCATAGAAGCGCAGAAGCAGCGAAAAGACAGTGCTCTTGCCAGCGCCGGAGGGGCCGACGATCGCCACCGTCTCGCCGGGCTTGACCTGGAAACTCAGGCCGTGGACGGCGGCGCGGTCGGGCCCAGCGGGGTAGGAGAACGATACGTCGTCGAAACTTATTGCGCCTCTGGCCGTCGCCGGCAGCAGTTTCGGATGCGCGGGGGCCTGGATCGCGGGCTTCTCGGCCAGGATCTCGGTCAGCCGTTCGGCAGCACCCGCCGCCTGGGAAAGCTCGCCCCACACTTCTGACAGCGCGCCGAGGGCGCCGGCGGCGAACACCGAATAGAGCAGGAACTGGCCGAGCGTGCCCGGCGACAGCGTGCCGTCAAGCACGTCGCGCGAGCCGAACCACAGCACCGCCACCACCGAGGAAAAGATCATGAAGATGGCGAAGAAAGTGAGGAAGGAGCGGGCAAAGATCGAGGATCGCGCCGCTTCGAACGCGGTTTCCACGGCAGATGAAAAATGCCCAGTGACGAGCTTCTCGTTGGTGAAGGCCTGCAGCGTGCGCACCGCGCCGATCTGCTCGCTGGCATAGGCCGTGGCGTCGGCCAGCGTGTCCTGCGCCAGCCGGGATTTGCGCCGCACCGAACGGCCGAAGGCGACGAGCGGCAGCACGATCACCGGAATGGCGGCGATGACGAGGCCCGACAGTTTCGGGCTGGTGAAGACCATCATCGCCACGGCGCCGAGGCCGAGGATGACGTTGCGCAGCGCCACCGAAGCGGTGGCACCGACCGCCGACTTGACCTGCGTCGTGTCGGCGGCGAGCCGCGACACGATCTCGCCCGACTGGGCGGTATCGAAGAAGGATGGCGACAGCGTCGTGACATGGCGGAACACATCGCTGCGGATGTCGGCGACGACGCGCTCGCCGAGCGTGATGACGAAATAGTAGCGGCTGGCTGACGCCGCAGCGAGCAAGGCAGCCATCACCACCAGCATGGCGAAATACTCGGCGATGAAACTGGAATCGGAAGCGGAAAAGCCGTGGTCGATCATCCGCCGCACCGCCAGCGGCAGCGCCAGCGTCGTCGCCGCCGCGACGGTCAGCGAGACGACCGCGCCAATGACCGTTTTCCGGTAGCGGGTGATGTAGGGGAACAGGCGCCGCAGCGGCTTGAGCGAGCGCCTACGCTCGTCTGCATCGCCGCTAGTGTGCGCCATGACCGTTTCCTCTGGCTCTTATGGGTATGCGCCTCAATATGCGCTTACCGCGGCCTTGTGATTCAATTCCGGCTGATGTATAGGCTCGCCGACCGTTTTAGAAGCCGTGGCTCCTCAATAGCTGCGGCTTCGAGTTTTAAAAAGGGGCGCATCGACGCAGGCTTTATGCCCGTCAGCGCCGGCGAACCAGGAATAGCACAATGAAGACCGACATCCATCCCGACTACCACACCATCAAGGTCGTCATGACCGACGGCACCGAATACATGACCCGTTCGACCTGGGGCAAGGAAGGCGACACGATGAACCTCGACATCGACCCGACCACCCATCCGGCCTGGACCGGCGGCCAGCAGACCCTGCTCGATCGCGGCGGCCGCTTGTCGAAGTTCAAGAAGCGTTTCGAAGGTTTCGGCCTCTAAGCCGCAGGCCTTTCTCGGATCGAAGAAACCCGCCCTCGTGGCGGGTTTTTTTGTTGCCGAAATGCGGCCTATTCGCCGACCAGTTCGCGCAGCGCCATGCGCTTGTAGGCGGCGACCAGATCGTCGCCTTCTTGCCGCCCGACCGAGATCGCCAGCCGCATGGTGGCTTCGCCCATCTGCCAGATGAGAAATGCCGTCGTTTCCAGCGCCGCCGGATCGGCGGCGGGCCGCAGCCGCTTCAGCACCGCTGTGAGGAAGTCAGCGTTGGCCCGGCTGTCGGCGAGCTCGAGTTCGCGCAGCGCCTTGTCGGCCTGCGTGCCCGACCAGATGTCGCGCATGACAGGCGACGCTAGGAACAGCCGGTAATAGATATCCACCAGCTCCGAAAATGCCCGCCGCAGCCCTTCGGCATCGATGACATCTGCCAGCGCCGCTGAGATGCAGGCCTGGCTTTCGGCGGTGTAACGCTCGGCCAGCGCCCAGATGATCGCCCGCTTGTCCGGGAAGAACTGGTAGAGCGATCCGATCGACACGCCGGCCCGTTCCGCCACTTCGCCCATGCGCATGGCATCGCTGCCTTGCTCGGCGATCAGCGCGGAGGCGGCAGCCAGCATCCGCTCGACCCGCTCGCGGCTGCGCTGTTGGCTTGGCGCCCGGCGCGGCAACGCGATCTGGCCACCCTGTGAACCCGATACGGTCGAGCCTTCCATCACTGTCTCCTGGCGAATGATCCAACAAATTGGCCAACAAACTGGCTTGACTCGTAAAATACGAGGGTTTATCACGTTTTGCAAATGTGAGTATGACTCATGTTTTCAAGCAAGGAGAACCACCATGAACGACACAGCGAAAAAACCGACTTTGATCCTCGGCGGCACAGGCAAAACCGGCCGTCGTCTCGCGGACAGGCTGGCGGCGCAGGGCCTGCCGGTGCGGATCGGCTCGCGCTCGGGCACGCCGCCCTTCGACTGGGAAAACGACACGACCTGGGAACCTGCGCTTGATGGTGTCGGTGCCGTCTACATCAGCTACTATCCTGATCTTGCGGTGCCCGGTGCGGCCGAAGCGGTCGGCGCCTTCGCCAACCTTGCCGTGGAGCGCGGTGTGCGCCGGCTGGTGCTGCTGTCGGGGCGCGGCGAAACGGAAGCGCAACGTGCCGAAGAGATGCTGAAAGTCTCAGGCGCCGACTGGACGATCCTGCGCTGCGCCTGGTTTTCCCAGAACTTCAGCGAGAGTTTTTTGCTCGATCCGCTGCTCGCCGGGGAGGTGGCTTTGCCGGTCGGCAATGTCGGAGAACCGTTCGTCGACGCCGACGACATTGCCGACGCCGCCGTGACGGTGCTTACCCAGCAAGGCCATATCGGCCAGCTTTACCAACTGACCGGGCCACGGCTGCTGAGCTTCGCCGACGCGGTCGCCGAGATCAGCAAGGCGAGCGGTCGTGACATCCGGTTTGTCAGGATTTCGCATGCCGAGTTCACCGCCGCGATAGCCGGGTACGAGTTGCCGGCCGAGTTCGCCTGGCTGCTTAACGAGCTGTTCACCGAGGTGCTCGACGGCCGCAACGAGGCGCTGACTGACGGCGTCCAGCGCGTGCTCGGCCGCGCCCCAAAAGATTTTTCCGCCTATGTAACCGAAACCGCCGCTACCGGCATCTGGAGCAACTGACATGATCATGAAACTGCTTCCCACCCTCACCTTCGTCGCCGCGCTCGGCTCGGGCGTCGTCGCTGGTGTCTTCTTCGCCTTTTCCAGCTTCGTCATGCCGGGCCTCGCCCGCATGCCTGCCGCGGGAGGCATCGCCGCGATGAATTCGATCAACGTCACCGCGGTGACGCCGATATTCATGACCGCGCTTTTCGGCACAGGGCTGATCTGCCTCGCCCTCGCCGTCGGCGCCATCCTCGGCTGGAACCAGCCGGGTTCGTTGTGGCTTCTCGCTGGTGCCCTGATCTATCTCGTCGGCAACCTGATCGTGACCATGATTTTCAACGTGCCGCTCAACAACGCTCTGGCCGCCGTCGATCCGGCAAGCGCCAACGGCGCCGCGGTGTGGACCACCTATCTCAGGGACTGGGTGATGTGGAACCATGTCCGCACCATCACCGCCATCGCAGCTCTGGGCTGCTTCATCATGGCAGGGCGGTGAATGCAGGGGTAGAAACGCAAAAGACCCTGCGTCAGGCAGGGTCCCTAGATGTCGGATCTTTTGACTTGTGGCCCTTGCGATCGGCATGGCCGAGATCGCGGTCCGGATCGATCACGTCGCGAACCAGCTGCTTGAGCTTTGCGGCATCGGGAAAGCCGCCGTCGCGCTTGCGGTCCCAGACCAGCGTGTCGTTGCAGGAAATGGTGAAAATGCCGCCGGTGCCGGGCACCAGCGTGACCTCGCCCAGATCCGTTCCGAAGGTCGAGAGCAGCTCCTGCGCCATCCAGCCGGCCCGCAGCAACCACTGGCACTGCGTGCAATAGGTGATGCGGATGGTCGGCAGCGGCTTTTCGGTCATGTCAGATTGAGCTCCGCTCATATCTCGGACTGAGCTCCGCTCATGTCTGGCTGAGTTCCGCTCATGCCGCGCTGAGCTTCGCCATGGTCTCGTCGTCGACCTCGAAATTGGCGTAGACGCTCTGCACGTCGTCATCGTCCTCGAGCGTCGCGACCAGCTTCATCAGCGACTGTGCCCGCTCCTCGTCGACCGCAATGTTGGTCTGCGGCTTCCAGATCGGCTTCACCGACTCTGCCTCGCCGAGCGCGCCTTCCAGCGCCTTCGACACCTCGCCGAGATTCTCGAAGGCGCAATAGATCGTGTGGCCTTCCTCGTCTGACTGGACGTCGTCGGCGCCGGCCTCGATCGCCGCGTCCATGACCTTCTCGGCGCTGCCGACTGACGCCGGATAGAAGATCTCGCCGACACGGTCCCACATGAACGACACCGAGCCGGTTTCCCCCATCGCCCCGCCGGCCTTGGTGAAGGCGGCGCGTACATTCGACGCCGAGCGATTGCGGTTGTCAGTCAGCGCCTCGACGATGAGCGCGACGCCACCGGGTCCGTAGCCTTCGTAGCGCACGGCTTCGTAAGTCTCGGCGTCGCCCATTGATGCCTTGTTGATGGCGCGCTGGATATTGTCTTTCGGCATCGACACCGCCTTGGCATTCTGCACGGCCAAGCGCAGGCGCGGGTTCATCGACGGATCCGGCGTGCCGCTCTTGGCGGCGACGGTTATTTCGCGCGCCAGCTTGGAAAACATTTTCGACCGCACCGCGTCCTGGCGGCCCTTGCGGTGCATAATGTTCTTGAACTGTGAATGGCCAGCCATGGCACCCCTGTCGTCTTCTTGGCAGAGCATCCTGCAGCGAGGTGTCACCTCGCCTTTTGCCAAAATGCTCGAATTCAAAATTTCAGAACGTCCCTGGTGCGTCCGGATGGACGTACGGCGCTCTATCTCGGAATGGCCGGCTTATAGATAAATCGGCTCAATTCGTCCAGCCGCGCCGTAAGCGCGGTGCGCAAAGCGCCCGCCAGCTGCATTCCTGCGGCCATTCATTCTTCCAGATCGGATTTCAGCCGGTCGAGAATGCTGATCGCGTGCGTGGCGTATTGGCTGATCCAGCGGTCGTGGATCTGCTTGATCGGCAGCGCGTTGAGATGGTTCCAGCGTTCGCGGCCCTCGCGCCGCGCCACGACTAGGTCGGCTTCTTCCAGCACTTTCAGATGCAGCATGACGGTGCAGCGGTCCATGTCTGAAAAGGCATCGCACAGCATGCCGGTGGTCCGCGGCGCGTCCTTCAGCTCGTCCAGCAGCGCACGCCGGCGCGGGTGCGCCAGCGCCTTGAAAACATTGTCGTCCTGCGTTTTGCTTGACATGTTATATTTCTATAACATAATATCGGCCTGATCAAGGAAGGAGCTGTGGATATGTCTCTTGGATTCAGAGTTTCGGGCCGCATCGGCAAACCGGTCGCCGAGGTCTTCGACGCAGTCGTCAATCCGACCAAGCTCAGCGGCTATTTCACCACGATCGGCGGCGCCAGCGCGCCGCTGGTGGCAGGCGCCGGCGTCGTCTGGTGGGGCAAGGTCCCGGTCGAGGTCGACCAGGTGGAAAAAGACAGCCGCATCGTGCTGCGCTGGGACGCCACCGACGCCGACGGCAAGCCGGCTTACAAGACGCGCATCGAGATGAATTTCGAGCCGCTGGATGACGGCGGCACCTTCGTCACCATCGCCGAGACCGGCTGGCACGAGGACGCGGTCGGCCTGAAGAAGTCCTACCTCAATTGCGAAGGCTGGTCGCAGATGCTGGCCTGCATGAAGGCCTATGTCGAATACGGCATCAATCTGCGCGACGGCTATTACCGCAGCGAGATGAAGGCCGAGCCGGCCAGCGAAGACAATATCTGAGAAGACGGAGGAAAGAATGACTGCGAAAATCACCGGCGGCATCAACATCGCCATGAAAGTGCCGCCACACCAGTACCAGGACACGATCGCCTTCTACCGGGACGTCGTCGGCCTGAAGCCGTTCACGGCCAAGGCGCCGGCTATCGGCTTCGAACTCGGCCCCAATCGCCTATGGATCGACGAAGCGCCGATGCTGAGCCAGGCAGAGGTTTGGCTGGAGTTGTTCACCGACGATTTTCCGGCCGCAGCCGATCATCTCGCCAAGGCCGGTATCGTGCGCTGCGACGCCATTGAGGCGCTGGGTGAGGGTTTTCGTGGCGGTTGGATCACCAATCCGGCCAACATCGTTCACATGGTGCGCGAACCCGACGCCTGGTGACGGAGGCCTGTTCGGAAAGGAGGACGATATGGAAATCCGTGAGACACCGACCGCCGAAGCCGGCATGCTGATCCGGCGGCCGGTCGCAGAAATGTTCGAAGCCATCGTCGATCCGGCGATCACGACGAAATTCTGGTTCACTCATGGCAGCGGCAGGCTGGACAGCGGCAAGGAGGTTCGCTGGGAATGGCGCATGTACGGCGTCTCGACGCCGGTCACGGTCAGCGAATTCGTCAGGAACGAAAAGATCGTCATGCAATGGAGCGATCCGCCGACCACGGTGGTCTGGACCTTTACCGAGATGCCTGAAGGCGCGACCTTCGTCGAAGTTCGCAATTTCGGCTTTGCCGGCAGTGCCGACGAGCAGGTCAAGCAGGCGATCGGCTCGACCGATGGCTTCGCGTTGGTGCTCGCCGGCGCCAAGGCGTGGCTGGAGCAAGGCCTGACGCTTGGCCTGATCGGCGACCGTCATCCGAAAGGCGTGCCTGCGAGTTAAAACGCACCGGCGTCCCAAAGCGCCCGATCTTAGTGCCCGCCAGCCTTTGCCTTCCTCCGGCGTCGCGCCAGCATGTTGAGACCCTCGACAAGGGCGGAAAAACCCATGGCGGCGTAGATGTAGCCCTTCGGCACATGGAAGCCCATGCCGTCGGCGATCAGCGTCATGCCGATCATCAGCAGGAAGCTCAGCGCCAGCATGACGATGCTGGGGTTCTTGGCGATGAAGTCGGCGAGCGGCCCGGCCGCCAGCATCATCACGGTGACCGCCACGATGACGGCGATGTACATGATGGCGATCTCGTCCGTCATGCCGACCGCGGTGATGATCGAATCGATCGAGAAGACGAGGTCGAGCAGCAGGATCTGGAAAATCGCGCCGGCCAGTGAAAGCTGCAGCGTCTGGCCCATCATCGTGTCCTGATGATCCTCGAGATCGACCGTGTGGTGGATCTCCTTGGTCGCCTTCCAGACGAGGAACAGGCCGCCGGCGATCAGGATCAGGTCGCGCCAGGAAAAACCATGGCCGAAAGCGGTGAATACCGGCGCCGTCAACTGGACGATGATCGAGATGGTGGCAAGCAGTACCAGCCGCATGATCAGCGCGGCAGAAATGCCGAGCCGCCGGGCGCGGGCCCTTTGTGCCTCCGGCAATTTGTTGGTGAGGATCGAGATGAAGATCAGATTGTCGATGCCGAGCACGACCTCCAGCACGATCAGCGTCAGCAACGCGACCCACGCGGTCGGATCGGAGACAAAGGCGAAATGTGGCGCCAGGAATTCGATGAGCTGCATGGAGGTCGTCCCCTCTTTACGATCTGAAGCAGGCGTAGCCGGCAGTTAGGTATTACATCGCTTATATCAATGTCATGACCAGAAGGATGGTGCGGTTTCCTCGAGCCGCGGCCCGCGGCGAAACGGCGCAATCCGCTCGGTCAGGCCGCTGCGATCCGAAATGTCGACGCCGACGCCGCACAATGTCGCCGGGCCGGTCGCCGCCTCGAAGCGCCCTTTCGGCACCTTTGACAGAAACCGGTTGAGCGGCTCCTCCTTATCCATGCCAAGCGAGGAATCATAGTCGCCGCACATGCCGGCGTCGGAGATATAGCCGGTGCCGCCATTGAGGATATGGTGGTCGCCGGTCGGCTGGTGCGTGTGGGTGCCGACGACGAGACTGGCACGGCCGTCGACGAAATGCGCAAAGCACATTTTTTCAGACGTCGCCTCGGCATGGAAATCGATGACCACCGCGTCGGCCTGCTCGCCGAGCGGACAGGCGGCAAGCTCGCGCTCACCGGCCTGGAACGGGTCGTCGAGTTCGGGATGCATGAACACCCGGCCCATGATGTTGGTGACCAGAACGCGCGCGCCATTCCTGGCGATGTAGACGCCGGAGCCGCGGCCCGGCGTGCCCTTGGGGAAATTGGACGGGCGCAGGAAGCGTTCCTCGCGCGGCGCGAAAACCAGCGCGTCGCGCTGGTCCCAGACATGATTGCCGGTGGTGACGACATCGGCACCCGCCGAGATCGTCTCGCGAAAGATCTCTTCGGTGATGCCGAAGCCGCCGGCGGCGTTCTCACCATTGACGATGACGAAGTCGAGTTTGAAATCTGAGATCAGGCCGGGCAGTTGTTCCCACACTGCCGTGCGCCCGGTCTTGCCGACCATATCGCCGAGGAAGAGAAGTCTCATCTAAACATGATCCCGAACCAAAGGTCAGCGAAGCACAAAAGCTGCATGACTTTCGGAAAAGACCATGCGTCCAGGAACTTATCTACAATTTCGGCGCGAACTGGCGCAACCCGTTCTCGGTGAGTATTTCCGGGATGACCATGTCGTGCGGCTCGTCCGGCACCAGCGCCACCTCCTGGCAGTCGAAAGCAATCCCGATCAGCCGGGGCGGCTGCCCCTTGTCGACCAGCCGCGCGATCGCGCGGTCGTAATAACCGGCGCCGTAGCCGATGCGGTGGCCGCGCGCGTCGAAAGCCGCGAGCGGCACCAGCATTACCTGGGGATCGAGCACCTCGGCCTCCTCATGCGGCCCGACGGTGCCGAACCCCATATCGACCATCGGCGCCCCACGCACCAGTTCGCGAAAGACGATGGTGGTCTTGTCGAGAATGGCAGGCAGGCAAAGCCGTGCCCCGTTTTCGCGCAAGGCAAACATCAGCGGCCGGACGTCGACTTCCGAGCGCATCGGCCAGAAGCCGGAGACGATCTGGCCAGGCTCTATCGCAATGCTGTCCCGCGCCGTCTCGGCCATTTCGAGCGCTGCCTCCACACGCCAGAACGGATCGAGCGCGTCGCGGCGTCCGAGTGCTTCCTTGCGGAGATGTCTTTTCAGTTCTTTTGGAGAGGTCATGGGGCCAAGGTAGAAAAGGTCGGATCTGATTGGAGTTTTAGGAGCGACGTTTTCCACCGCATGATCCACCGAATTTGAGTGGATCTTTTGCGTCGAGTGACGATCCACACAACCGGTGGAGAGAGCGATCCCGGGAACCTACAAAGTAGGTGGGCGCCGTATGAGAAAACCCACGGGTCTTCCCAGGGACAGCTCCCTAGGGATCATTAAGGCCCCGGGGAAAATGTTCTCCTGCCGGGAAGCGCAGACCGTCACAACCAATATAGGCTGGCGATCGGCCAAGCGCCAGAGAGACGGCCATGCTCCGCGGCTTAATTCGACACAAAGACCCGCCTGGGAGCTGCGCGGCATGAGGTTTCACCGTGCCCTCGCTGCTGCGCCTTGCACAGGCTGGACCGTCTCCTTACGGTTGCTATGAAAAACCGAGGAGCAAGAATGCGTTTCGAAGGCACGGCGGCCTATGTCGCCGACAAGGACCTGATGGTGGCGGTCAATGCGGCAATCGCGCTGGAGCGGCCATTGCTGGTCAAGGGCGAGCCCGGCACCGGCAAGACCGAGCTGGCGAGGCAAGTGGCGGCAGCGCTCGGCCTCGAGCTGATCGAATGGCACGTCAAGTCGACGACAAGGGCGCAGCAGGGCCTCTACGAGTATGACGCTGTCTCGCGGCTGCGCGACAGCCAGCTCGGCGATATCAGCTTCAACGACATCAGGAATTATATCAAGCGCGGCAAGCTGTGGGATGCCTTCGCGACGGCCAATAGGGTGGTGCTTCTGATCGACGAGATCGACAAGGCCGATATCGAATTCCCCAACGATTTGTTGCAGGAACTCGATAGGATGGAGTTCTTCGTCTACGAGACTGGCGAAACGATCCGCGCCGAAGTCAGGCCGATCGTCATCATCACCTCCAACAACGAGAAGGAACTGCCGGACGCCTTCCTGCGTCGCTGCTTCTTCCACTATATCCGCTTTCCCGACGTCGACACGCTGCACAGGATCGTCGACGTGCACTATCCCGGTATCAAGCAGAACCTGGTGCGCGCCGCGCTCACCCAGTTCTACGAGATCCGCGACGTGCCGGGCCTGAAGAAGAAGCCGTCGACCTCCGAGGCACTCGACTGGATCAGGCTCTTGGTCGCCGACGACATCGCGCCTGAGGATTTGCGCGCCGACCCGAAGAACGCGCTGCCGAAATTGCATGGTGCGCTTTTGAAGAACGAACAGGACGTGCATCTGTTCGAGCGACTGGCCTTCATGGCGAGACGGCAGGGGTGAGGAGCGGTCATCCTGGGCCGCAGGAACTCGGCCTCTGACGCCGAGCCGGAAGGCAGTTGCTACGGGCGGGCTTCGCCTGCGCTGTGAGCAGGATGATGGCCCCTTGCCTCCTGCGGCGCGACGTTTTTGGGGCCGAAGATGATGAAGCTGATGACGGCAAGAGCAAGAACGCCGATCCCGCTATAGAGCATGACCCAGCCAAAACCGTTGACCAAAGCGGCATGCGCGATGGCGCCGGACGGATCGAGTATCGCGAGCTTGGGCGAGTGTTGCGAGAGGCCGTCGAGATTTCCGGCGGCGATCTTTTCCGCCAGCGCGCGCAGTTCATTGGGATCCAAGGCCGTGCCCAATGCGTCGCGCAGATAAGAAACGATCCCCTGCGTCAACAGCAAGCCCAGCACCGCGATATTGATGGCGAGCGTGATCAAGCGCGCGCTGATATCGATGCCCGAAGCCATGCCGGCACGATCCGGCGACACTGAGCCGGTCGTGGTGTTGGTGGTCGGTGAATTGGTCAGGCCGATGCCGATGCCGGCGATCAGCGTGCCGGGCAGCATGGTCAGCCAGTTGGCCCCCTCGAGCCCGGAGCCTACCCTCATGGCGATGAAGCCGATCCCCAATGTCAGCAAGCCAAGCGGGATCGCTACCCGCGCCTGATAGCGTGCGCGCAAGCGCTCGGCTATCGAGGACATCAGCATGAGGGGAAGCGTGTAGACGAGCAGCAACAGACCGGTCGTGGTGCTGTCGTAGCCGAGCACTCCCGAAAAATAGATCGGCAGATAGATGATGAACGGCCAGTAGCTGAAATTCATGCCAATGCCGCCCATGATCGCTCCCGAAAATTGGCGAATGCGGAACACCGAGAAATCGAACATCGGATAGGGGTTGATCTTTTCGGCAACAAGGAACGCGATGAAAGCCAGCACGGCCGCGCTTGCCACGCCGATGCGGGCGCCAGAGCCGAGATCAGCCCCTTGCGTGATCAGATAGGAGAGGCCGAACACCGCAAACGAGAGCGTGAGGATGCCGGCCCGGTCAAGCTTCTGGGCGTTGCGATCGAATGATTCGGTGACACCGGCACTGATGAAGACCAAGGCAAGAATGGCGAGTGGCACATGGATGAGGAACACCCACTGCCAGCTCGACAGCGTTACGATCAATCCGCCAATGGCTGGACCAAAACCAAGCCCGATGCCCGAGACGATACTCCAGGCAACGAAGGCCTTGCCGCGTTGACTGCCGTCTTGGAACTGGTGGGACAGCACCGCCACACTGCAGGTGAACATCGCGCCCCCCGCAAGGCCTTGCAGAAGGCGCGCGACGATCAGAAGTGGAGCGGTCGGTGCGAGGCCGCACAGCAGAGATGCCAGGCCGAAGGCTACGGTGGTGATCACCATCACGCGTTTGCGGCCGAAACGGTCGGCCAATGTTCCCGTCGCCATCAACACCGTGGTGCAGGCAATGGTGTAGGCGTTCATGATCCATTGCAGATCCTTGAAGTCGGCGACGAGCACGCTTTCCAGTTTCGGAAGGATCACCGGCACACTGGAGATTTCGAGGCCGAACAGCAGCGAGGCAAGGCAGACGCCCACGAGCGCAACGGTGTTTCGGTCAATTTGAAACGTCATATCGATCACTTTCCATCGGAGCATTCACAGGGGCTGCGAGCGGCGCCCTTAACTGCGGCCGACATGACATAGACGAGCCTTGACTATGAAAAAAGGCTATGCGTTTCTATTTCAGAAATGACAAAATGGAATGATCGCGATGACCAGCCTTGATGTCGACGCCGTGCGCACCTTCGTCATGGTGGCCGACCTGCAGAGTTTCACCCGGGCGGCTGCCGCGATGGGGAGCACCCAGGCGACGATCAGCGTCAAGCTGCGCCGGCTCGAAGAAAAGCTCGGCGCGCGTTTGATCGAACGGACTCCGCGCCGTGTGGCTCTATCGGCAAGGGGAGCGGTCTTCCTTCCCGCGGCCCGTGAATTTCTTGCCGCCCATGAACGCGCCGTCGCGGAATTTTCCGCAGCGCCGTGTCGGCTTGCTCTCGGTTTTGTCGATCATGTCGCGGGGCCTAAGCTTTCCACGCTGATAGCCCAGCTTCATGCCCATGATCCGTCGCTCGCGCTCAACATAAGGATCGACACCAGCTCCATGCTGGAAGGAGCTTTCGATCGCGGCGAGCTCGACGCTGTGATCGTGCACCAGGAAGATGACATCCGACGCGGCGAAGCCCTGTCGCGCACCCACTATGGCTGGTTCGCGGCCCCTGCCTTCGAATGGCGGCCCGGAACGCCATTGCGCCTGGCCCTTTTGAGCACCGTATGCAATTGCCCAGACCGCCTGAGGGCGGTCGAGGCGCTGGATAGGGCAGGTATCGCCTGGAGTGAGGCTTTCGTGGGCGGTGGCGGCGCGGCCGTCAACATCGCGGTATCGGCCGGCTTCGCCATTTCCGCCCTCGCCCACCGTGTCGTTCCCCCCGGCCTTGTCGACGTGGGCCGCAAACTCGGCTTGCCGCCAATTCCGTCTTCGGAGATCGTTTTGCACTCGCACGCTTTGGCGCCGCGGGCACGAGAGGCGCTGCGCATGCTCGCGACCGCTTTTCGCGAGTATAATTTGCCGGCGGGATAGGCAAAGATATTCGTGATGCCGATTCTATTGGGATGGATCGGGTTGCAGACCTCAGAGAGAAATGAAATGACCGAGATCACCGTCCGCCCACTTGCACAATCTGACCATGCCGACTGGCAGCGTCTGTGGACCGCCTACCTCACCTTTTACGAAACCAAGCTGCCGGAGGACGTCTACGCCCTCACCTGGAAGCGCCTGTTCACGGCAGGCGAGTTCGAGCCGAAAGGTTTCATCGCCACCCTCGACGGCAAGGCGGTCGGTTTGACGCACTATCTCTACCATCGCTCCTGCTGGTCCCAGGTAAACAACTGCTATCTCCAGGACCTGTTCGCCGACCCGGATGTGCGCGGCAAGGGCGTCGGCGCCGCCTTGATCGAGGCGGTGAAGCAGGAAGCCGGCAAGATCGGCGTCAAGAACGTCTACTGGATGACGCACGAGACCAACACCACCGCGCGCAAGCTCTACGACCACGTGGCGCGGCGCACGGGCTTCATCGAATATGATTTGATGTGATGGCTGCCGACGATTGAAACAGCTGCTGTTGCGCAATATATTGCGCATGATCAGGACTGCCCGTGCCACTGATCGAGACCAACACACGCAAGATCGTCACGAGGCTTTTACGCGATGGCTGGGTGAACGTAGGCGGCGGCAAGCATGAGAAGTATGAGCATCCGGAGAGGCCGGAGATCATGATCATCGTGCCGCGGCATCGCGAACAATCTCTGGGTGTCGCGCGGTCGATCGCCCGGCTTGCTGGATGGATTTAGGGACGAATCATGATGCACTATGTCGGAATTCTTGACGGCGCAGATGATGTCTGGGGGGTGCGGGTGCCCGATCTTCCCGGGTGTCACGGCGGTGGCGCAAGTCCCGAGGAGGCGATAGCCGATGCGACTTCCGCCGTTCGCGAATGGGCCGAGGCACGAATGGCGAAGCACTTGCCCTTGCCCGCCGCGCGCACGGTGGCAGATCTGCTCCGACTGGGCGAAATCGATAGCGCTGCCGGCGAATCTGCCGTGATGATCCCCGTGCTGATCGATTCCGGCCGGCCTGTCCGGGCCAATCTGTCGCTCGACGCAGGCCTTTTGGCGGCAATCGATGCCGAAGCGAGCCGACGCGGCCTCACGCGTTCCGCTTTCATCGCCAGCGCCGCACGGGAGAAGATCGAAGGTCACAGATAAAGTCGTACGATGTTTATCCCCTTCTTCCTCGAACTGAAAGCCGCGCGGGTTCCCGTCTCGCTTCGGGAATATCTGTCGCTGCTGGAAGGGCTGGAGGCGGGGCTGGTCGACTATGACGTCGAGGGTTTTTACTATCTCGCCCGCTCCGCACTGGTGAAGGACGAGCGCCACATCGACCGTTTCGATCAGGTCTTTTCGCATATCTTCAAGGGGGTCGAAGCGCTGGCTGGCGAAAACGCGGTCGACGTCGAGAATATTCGGGAGGAATGGCTGCGGCGGCTTGCCGAAAAGCACCTGACCGACGAGGAGAAAAAGCTGGTCGAGGCGCTCGGCGGTTTCGAAAAGCTGATGGAAACGCTGAAGAAACGGCTGGAGGAACAGAAGGGCCGTCACCAAGGCGGTTCGAAATGGATCGGCACCGGCGGCACCTCGCCTTTCGGCGCCTATGGCTACAATCCCGAAGGGGTTCGCATCGGCCAACATGAGAGCCGCAACCGCCGCGCGGTGAAAGTCTGGGACAAGCGCGAATTCAGGAATTTCGACGATACCGTCGAGCTCGGCACCCGCAATATAAAGATCGCGCTGAAGCGCTTGCGCCGCTGGGTGCGCGAAGGCGCCGAGGAGGAGTTCGACCTGCCCGGCACCATCCACGCCACGGCCGAGCATGGCTATCTCGACGTGCAGACACGGCCCGAGCGGCGCAATGCCGTGAAGCTGCTGATGTTCTTCGATGTCGGCGGCTCGATGGACGATCACATCAAAAGCGTCGAAGAGCTGTTTTCGGCTGCCCGCGCCGAATTCCGCCAGCTCGAATACTTCTACTTCCACAACTGCCTTTACGAAGGCGTCTGGAAGGACAATCGCCGCCGCCATGCGGAGGTGATCCCGACCTTCGACCTCCTCCACAAATACGGCCCGGACTACAAGGTGATCGTCGTCGGCGATGCCTCGATGAGCCCCTATGAGATCGCGCATCCCGGCGGCTCGGTCGAGCATTGGAATCCGGAAGCCGGCGTCGTCTGGCTCAACCGCCTGCTGCAGCAATGGCCAAACGCGGTATGGCTCAACCCGGAAAATGAGAAACACTGGGGCTATACTCATTCGATCGCCATGATCCGCGATATCTTCGGCGGCCGCATGTTTCCGCTGACGCTTGCCGGGCTCGAAGCCGCGACGAAACAGCTTTCAAGGAAGCACTGAGTGGATTTTCGGAACGCAAGACAGGAAGGCCGATGACCTGTTTCCTTTGCCTGCAGTGTGGCGTCCAATTCGCGGCGACAGCCGCGCCGCCGGACCATTGCCCGATCTGCGAGGACGAGCGGCAATATGTGCGCTGGGAGGGCCAGGCCTGGATCACGCCGGAGGAACTCGCTGCCGGGCATCGGATCGTGATGAAAGACGACGCCGGCGCGCTCGCCTTCGGCATCGAGCCGCGCTTCGCCATCGGTCAGCGGGCGCTGCTGGCGCAAACGCCGCACGGCAATTTGCTGTGGGACTGCATCTCGATGGTCAATGACGAGGCGGTGGCCGAAATCAACCGACGGGGCGGCCTGACCGCGATCGCCATTTCGCACTGCCATTATTATTCGGCAATGGTCGAGTGGAGCGAAGCGTTTGGCGGCGTGCCGATCTACCTGCACGCCGATGATCGCAAGTGGATCATGCGGCCGCATCCGGCTGTTATCAGTTGGGAAGGCGAGACGCGCGCCCTAAACCCCTCGCTGACACTTATCCGTTGCGGCGGCCACTTTGCCGGCGGCCAGGTGCTGCACTGGAAGCGCGACGGCGGCGACGCCATCCTGGCCGGCGACATCTTGCAGGTGACGCCTACGCGCCGCCATGTCAGCTTCATGTACAGCTACCCGAACTACATCCCGCTCAATGCGGCGAAAGTGCTCGGCATCAAGGCCGCGCTGGAGCCTTTCGCGTTCGACCATATCTATGGCGCATGGTGGAACCAGAACGTCCTCGGAGACGCAAAGGCGGCATTTGCAGCGTCGGTTGCGCGGTATCTCGCGGCGATCGCCTGAGGAATTCTTCGCGGCATCGAAAATATGGGCAAACGCCGTAACGAATGCCTATTTTAGGCGAACTTGGGAAGGCAACCCAAATAGCGGCATGAGCTAAGAGGCAAAAAGATGGATAGCCATACCTACCCAGTCACCCGTACCGATGCCGAATGGCGCGCGCGCCTGTCGCCAGAGCAATATGCGGTGATGCGCAACCACGGCACCGAGCGGCCAGGCAGTTGCGCCTTGCTCCACGAGAAGCGCGCCGGCACCTTTTCCTGTGTCGGCTGCGACCAGCCCTTGTTCGAGTCCAAGCTGAAATTCGAGAGCGGCACCGGCTGGCCGAGCTTCAACGACCCGGTGCCCGGTTCGGTCGAGACGACCGTCGACCGCAGCTACGGCATGGTCCGCACAGAATGCCACTGCGCTCGCTGCGGCAGCCATCTCGGCCACGTCTTCGAGGACGGTCCGCCGCCGACCGGCCTGCGCTATTGCATCAATGGCGTCGCGCTGAAATTCGAGCCGGCTGCCTGACTGGAATTCGACGTTGGCAGCACTGTCCTGTCAGACCACCACCACCAGTATCAGCCACAGCACAGCCCCCAGCGTCATCAGCGAAGCCTTGATGCTGGGGGATTTCTCGGCGGTCCGCCACACCGCAAAAGTCAGAAAGAAGTTGTACGGCACCGGCGCGAAATGCACCGCCAGAACGAGAGCGAGCGGCAGCTTTAGCCCGAGCAGGATCAGCGCCAGCACCGACACTGCGATGTTGATCGCCGTGCCGACAAGGACAAGATCGCGCCAGAACAGCCGATCGAGCGGGGCCGTGCCTTGCCAGCGCGAGCGGAAGAAGCCCAGAGCGCGGCTTGCCTCACCGCCTTCGCCTTCGAAGGGAGCACTCATCGGCGCGGCCTTCTCTCTTTCGACAGCCGCAGAAATGTCGAACGCAGCAAGCCTGTCAACGCAAGTCGATCATCGGCACGCAAGCATATGATTTGACAGATTGTCATCAAACGGTCGTGAAACCTTTCTACGTCGCCCTTGCCGGCATCTTGGCAGAGATAAATTGCCGGAATCTGCCGCCCCCATCATCCAGTCGCCTGTCAAGGAGGTCTTGAGATGAGCGATAATGTCTACAACGTGCTGTTTCTTTGCAACGCCAATTCGGCGCGATCCATTATGGCCGAAGCCATCCTCAATCGGCTCGGTGCCGGCAGGTTCAAGGCCTTTTCCGCCGGCTCGCAGCCGAAGGGCAAGGTCAATCCCTACGCACTGCAGCTGCTCGAAAGCCTCAACTACGATACGAGCTTTGCCCGTTCGAAAGGCTGGGACGAGTTCGCCGAGCCCGACGCGCCGGAGATGCACTTCATCTTCACGCTTTGCGACAGCACCGCGAACGAATCCTGTCCGATCTGGCCGGGTCATCCGATGACCGCACTCTGGTCGATACCGGACCCAGCCAAAGCAGACGGCACCGAAGCCGAACTGCACCTTGCCTTTGCCGATGCCTATCGCATGCTCAACAACCGCATCTCGCTGTTCACCAATCTGCCGATGGGTGCGCTCGACCATCTGGCGCTGCAACAGCATATCGATGCGATCGGCCGCGACACGCCGAAGCCGAACTAGCTCAAGCGGCCAACAGGCAGGTGAAGTCACGAACCGGCTGCGCCATCGTCTCCCAGAACCTCGGCTACGGCGCATTCGAAACGCGATGCTTCCGTCACCAGCCAGTCGGCCATGGCCGGCCAATTGTCCTCGGCAAAACAGTTCACCCGCCACATCGAATTGATACCGAGGCCCTCGCAACTCTGTTCCGGCCTGAGTTTCAATCTGCCTTCGATCGCCGGCTGGAACGGCTTCAACCGCGACCAGGCTTGCGTGGCACCGAACTTCTCGTTGCGGCCGAAGAAGACGCCGACATGGTTCTGCGCCGGCGCGACATACATGGAAAGGACCAAGGCGAAGTCGGGCAGCCCGCGCTGCCAGAACCAGGGTCCGCGCCGCGCCATCAGAGCCCTTTCTTCCGGATGCCGTTCCGAAAACAGCGTCCAGAAGCCGCGTTGGCGGAATTCAGAGGCGCGGCGGACGCCAAAGTCGAATTCGCTCATGCTTCGACCCATTGAGGGTGCCGCAACCGGCGCCCAGGGCTGTTACCAGCCTTACACCATGCCGAGCGCGGCTTTGTAGAGGTCGAGGATAGTTTCCTCCTCTTGCCGCTCGGCCTGATCCTTCTTACGCAGCCGGATGATCGACCGCATCGCCTTGGTGTCGAAGCCGGTGCCCTTGGCCTCGGCGAACACTTCCTTGATGTCGTCGGCGATCGTCTTCTTCTCTTCTTCGAGCCGCTCGATGCGCTCGATGAAGGCACGCAGCTGGCCGGCGGCAACAGTCTGGCTGGTCTCGGTGATGTCGTCGGCCATTTTTTTCTCCGCGTCGTTTTCCATGCCGCGACTCAGGAACGTGTCGCGGCGAATTTGCAGCGGTTCGATGCCCGACCGGGGGCGACCGGTCAAGCTGTTATCGATGCGGCATGAAGGGTTAGGCACACCCCAAGGTGTGTTGAGATTCAGGTCAGGCCGAGCCGAAAACGGTGGCTGCCGAGAACCGGAGCGGAGCGTACTTAAGTACGTGAGCACCGGAAGCGCAGGCAGCTGGCGTTTGCAGGCCGGCATCACCTGAATATCAACGCACCTTACCCGAAGGCGATCAGCAAATCTTTGGCGTCGATCTGGTCGCCGGCCTTCACCAGCACTTCGGCGATTGTGCCGTCACGCTCGGCATGCAATGCCGTCTCCATCTTCATCGCCTCGATCGACAGCAGCACGTCGCCGGCCTTGACCGCCTGGCCGGCGGCGACGGCAAGTGCCGAGACCACGCCCGGCATCGGCGCGCCGACATGCGCCTCGTTACCCGGCTCGGCCTTGCGCCGCGCCTTGGCGGCGGAAGCACCATGCGCGCGATCCGGCACTTTGATCCGGCGCGGCTGGCCGTTGAGCTCGAAGAACACGGTGACCATGCCTTTCTCGTCGACATCGCCGATGGCCAGGCAGCGCACCACCAGAGTCTTGCCTTTCTCGATGTCGACAAAGATCTCGTCTTCCGGCTTCATGCCGTAGAAATAGGTCGGCGTCGGCAGCACGCTGACCGGCCCGTAGGTTTCCTGGGCTGCGGCAAAGTCGGAAAAAACCTTCGGGTACATCAGCCACGAGGCGAATTCGAATTCGCTAAGCTTGCGCTCGAGCTTCTCCTCGATCTCCTTGCGGCTGGCCTTGAGATTGGCTGCTTTCAACAGCGAGCCAGGTCGCACAGTGATCGGCTTACCGCCCTTCAGCACCTTCTTCTGCAGCGCCTCCGGCCAGCCGCCGGGCGACTGGCCGAGATCGCCGCGCAGCATCGACACGACCGAATCCGGGAAGGCGATATCCCTGGCTGGATTTTCGACATCGGCGACCGTCAGGTCCTGACTTACCATCATCAGCGCCATGTCGCCGACAACCTTGGACGACGGCGTCACCTTGACGATGTCACCGAACATCAGATTGACGTCGTGATAGGTCTGCGCCACTTCGTGCCAGCGCGTCTCCAGCCCGAGCGAGCGCGCCTGTTCCTTGAGATTGGTGAATTGCCCGCCTGGCATTTCGTGCAGGTAGACTTCCGAGGCCGGCCCCTTCAGGTCGCTCTCGAAGGCTGCATACTGGTTGCGCACCGCCTCCCAGTAGAACGAGATGTTCCTAATCCATTGCGGGTCGAGGCCCGGATCTCGCTCGGTGCCCTTCAGCGCCTCGACGATCGAGCCCAGGCAAGGCTGCGAGGTGTTGCCCGATAAGGAGTCCATCGCCGCGTCAATGGCGTCGACACCGCTGTCCACCGCCGCCAGCACCGTCGCCGCCGACAGGCCTGACGTGTCGTGCGTGTGGAAGTGGATCGGCAGATCGGTCGCCTCGCGCAGCGCCTTGAACAGTGCGCGCGCCGCCGTCGGCTTCAAGAGCCCGGCCATGTCCTTGACCGCGATGATATGGGCGCCGGCCGCCTGCAACTCCCTGGTCAGCGCGACATAGTATTTGAGGTCGTATTTGGCTCGCGCCGGGTCGAGTATGTCGCCGGTGTAGCAGATCGCCGCTTCGATCAGCTTGCCCTCGGCGCCGACCGCGTCCATGGCGACACGCATGTTGTCGACCCAGTTCAAACAGTCGAAGACGCGGAACAGGTCGATGCCGCCGGCGGCGGCCTGTTTAACGAAGTGCTGGACGACATTGTCGGGATAGTTGGTGTAGCCAACGCCGTTGGCGCCGCGCAAAAGCATTTGCAGCAACAAATTGGGCGCTGCCTCGCGCACCAGTGACAGCCGTTCCCACGGGTCTTCGGTGAGGAAGCGCATGGCGACGTCGAAGGTCGCCCCGCCCCAGCATTCGAGAGACAAAAGCTGCGGCAGCGCGCGCGCATAGGTGCCGGCAATGCCGGCGATGTCATATGTGCGCACGCGCGTCGCGAGCAGGGATTGGTGTCCGTCGCGCATCGTCGTGTCGGTGACCAGCACCTCTTTCTGTGCGCGCATCCAAGCCGCAAATTTCTCCGGCCCCAGCGCGTCGAGCTTCTGCTTGCTGCCGTCAGGCACATTGCCGTTGAGATAGGGAACCATGGGTGCGGCCGCATCGGCCTTCGGCTGCGGCCGGCCGCGCGTCTCGGGATGGCCGTTGACGCTGACATCGGCCAGGTAGTTGAGCAACTTGGTCGCGCGGTCCTGCCGCTTCACGCTCGCGAACAGTTCCGGCGTCGTATCGATGAACTTGGTCGTGTAGGAATTGTCGGCGAAACTCGGGTGATTGATGATCGCCTCGAGGAAGGTGAGGTTGGTCGCCACGCCGCGGATACGGAACTCACGCAGAGCCCGGTTCATGCGGGCGATGGTCTCGGCCGGCGTCGGCGCCCAGGCCGTCACCTTCTCCAGCAACGGGTCGTAGAAGCGGGTGATGACCGCGCCAGAATAAGCGGTGCCGCCGTCGAGGCGGATGCCAAAACCGGTGGCGCCGCGGTAGGCGGTGATGCGGCCATAGTCGGGAATGAAATTGTGCTCGGGATCTTCCGTGGTGATGCGGCACTGCAGCGCGTGGCCGTTGAGCCTGATATCCTTCTGCGCTGGCACGCCCGATTCCGGCGTGCCGATGGCGAAACCATCGAGGATGTGAATCTGCGCCTTGACGATGTCGATGCCGGTCACCTGCTCGGTGACGGTGTGCTCCACCTGGATACGCGGATTGACCTCGATGAAGTAGAATTTGCCGGTGTCGGCATCCTGCAGGAACTCGACGGTGCCGGCCCCGACATAGCTCGTCTCGCGGGCGATCTTCAGCGCGTAATCGCAAAGCTCTTCGCGCCGCGACATTTCGAGGTACGGCGCCGGCGCGCGCTCGACCACCTTCTGGTTGCGGCGCTGGATGGAACAATCGCGCTCGAACAGGTGCACGGCATTGCCGTGTGTGTCGCCCAGCACCTGCACCTCGACATGGCGGGCACGCTCGATCAGCTTTTCGAGATAGACCTCGTCCTTGCCGAAGGCGGCTTTCGCTTCGCGCTTGCCCTCCGTCACTTCGCGGGCGAGGTCGGTTTCCGAGCGGATGGCGCGCATGCCGCGGCCGCCGCCGCCCCACGATGCTTTCAGCATCACCGGATAGCCGATCGTCTTGGCGAGTGCCTTCACCGCCGCCATGTCGTCCGGCAACGGCTCGGTGGCGGGAACCACCGGCACGCCAACCTCGACGGCCAGGTTGCGCGCGGCGACCTTGTTGCCGAGCCTGCGCATCGTATCCGGCTTGGGTCCAATGAAAATGATGCCGGCCTTGGCGCAGGCTTCGGCGAACTCGGGGCTTTCCGACAACAGCCCGTAGCCCGGATGGATGGCATCGGCGCCCGAAAGCCTGGCGACGCGGATCACCTCCTCGATCGACAGATAGCTTTCGATCGGTCCCATATCCCTGGTCAGATGCGGCCCGCGCCCGACCTGGTAGCTTTCGTCGGCCTTGAAGCGGTGCAGCGAGTATTTGTCCTCCTCGGCCCAGATCGCCACGGTTTTGAGGCCGAGCTCGTTGGCCGCGCGGAAGACGCGGATGGCGATTTCGGACCGGTTGGCGACAAGGATTTTCGTGATTGCCAAGGACAAGGCTCCGGACGCTGACGGGAAGGAAACTGGCGCCATGATTAACGCGAAAATGTTGCAGCGCAAACAAAATCGGGCGGCGATTAAACCGATTTAAATCGATTCTTTTTGCTCTGAGCGCCGCGTGTTCCCTCGAATGCGCAAAGGACGCTTTAACAACGGGTAACACATCAAACGAAAAATGCCCGGCGCGAGGCGCCGGGCATTCCGGAATTGTCGTCGTCGACAGGCTTACATTTTCTGGATGTAGGTGTACTTGCCGTCGTCGCCCTTCTTCCATTCGTACATGACGTAGCCAGGCAGCGTCGGATCGCCCTTCGCGTCATAGGAAAGATCGCCCAGCACCGTCTTGAACGGGCCATTCGCCTTGAGAGCCTTGGCAACTTCCATCGGATCGTTCGACTTGGCGGCTGTGGCGGCTCCCGCGATAGCCTGCATGGCGGCGTAGGAGTAGAGCGTGTAGGCCTCCGGCTCGAAGCCCTGCGCACGGAACTTCTCGACGAGTTCCTTGTTCGCCGGGATCAGACGCGGATCCGGGCCGAACGTGTTCAGCGTGCCCGCAACCGCGTCGCCCGCGATCGAGGCCAGTTCGTTCGACACGATGCCGTCGCCGGAAACCAGCGTGGCCTTGAGGCCCTGGTCAGCCACCTGGCGGATGATCAGGCCGGCTTCGGTGTGCAGACCACCCCAATAGATGATGGAAACGCCGGCTTGCTTCATCTTGGCGATCAGCGCCGAGAAGTCCTTGTCGCCGACATTGACGCCTTCGTACATGACTTCCGTCACGCCGGCAGCGTTCATCGCCTTCTTGGTTTCGTCGGCAAGACCTTGACCGTAAGTCGTCTTGTCGTGGATGACCGCGATCTTGGCATCCTTGAAGTTCGACGCGAGGTAAGCGCCGGCGATGCTGCCCTGCTGGTCGTCACGTCCGCAGGTGCGAAACGTGTTCCACATGCCGCGTTCGGTGAACTTCGGATTGGTCGCGGCCGGCGTGATCTCGAGGATACCGTTTTCCGCGTAGACTTCCGATGCCGGGATCGAAACGCCCGAGTTGAAGTGGCCGACCACGAACTTGACGCCGTCGCCGACGAACTTGTTGGCGACCGAGATGCCCTGCTTCGGATCGGAGACGTCGTCGCCGACCGTGAGCTTGATCTGCTCGCCGTTGATGCCGCCGGCCGCATTGATGTCGGCGACAGCCTGTTCGGCGCCCTTCTGCAGCTGCGCGCCGAAAGCGGCATTCGGACCGGTGATCGGACCGGCCACGCCGACCAGGATGTCAGCCCACGCGCTTCCGCTGAACGCGACGAGCGCGGTCAGGGCGACGGCGGACAAAAGTGATTTTCTCATGTAAAACGCTCCCATTTACAGAGTGGGCGTGGATGATGCTTTCATGCGATGCCCACTTTTACTCGCAGAAAACGTACTTTGCCGATTTTCAGGCACTTGTCACGCCGATTCATCCCCGAAACGGCGTTAATGATGAACATCAACCTTTTGGTTTCCAACTCAAAAGCGATGCTCTTTCGTAGAGCCAGCTATACTGTGTCACCATCTGATTGGTGCGCGTGTATTGATAGCCGATGAAGCCCAATATCATCAGGACGATGGTATCGACGATGTAGTACTGCAGCGAGAACATCGTGCCGTCGAACAGCGCGTGATGGATGAACCTTACGGCGATGCCGAGGCCGAGCATGTAAGCGAACAACTGGACGAAGCTGCGCCATGTCTGGGCGCAGGCCTTGCCCGTCATCCAGGCCGCCCAGCCGCCAAGCAGGCAGGTGACGAAGAAGAACTGCCAGACCGAGGGTTCCTCATAGAGAATGCCCTGCATGATGAAGACTCCTGAACTCAGTGATGGCCGCCTTCGAGATAGGCGGCACGCACGTCCGGATCGGCGAGCAGCTCCTTGCCGGTGCCGCTCATCGTCACATTGCCGTTGACCATGACATAGCCCCGCGTGGCGAGCTTCAGCGCGCCGAAGGCGTTCTGCTCGACCAGGAACACGGTCAGCCCCTGCGTGCGGTTCAACTCGCGGATGGCGTCGAAGATCTGCTTGACGATCAGCGGCGCCAGGCCCAGCGACGGCTCGTCGAGCAGGAGCAGCTTCGGCCGCGCCATCAGCGCGCGCGCGATCGACAGCATCTGCTGCTCGCCGCCCGACAGCGTGCCGCCGCGCTGGGCAATGCGTTCCTTCAGGCGCGGAAACAGCGTGAACACCTTCTCGGCGTCCTCGTCGTAATGCTGGAGGTTGTCGAGGCTGGCGCCCATCTGCAGGTTTTCCATCACCGTCATGCGCGGGAAGATGCGCCGGCCCTCCGGCGACTGGGCGATGCGCATGCGCGCGATCTCATGGGTCGGCAGCTGGGTGATGTCGGTGCCGGCGAAGGTGATGGTACCTGCCCGCGCCCGTGGAGCACCAAAAATGGTCATCATCAGCGTCGACTTGCCGGCGCCGTTGGCGCCGATCAGCGCCACGATCTCGCCCTGCTTGACGGTGACATCGACGCCGTTCAGCGCCCTGATGTTGCCGTAGTAGGTCTGGACACCCCTAATATCGAGCAGCGTTGTGCCGGCCATCACTTGCGCCCCCCCCGCTTGCCCGTCGCAGGCGTTGCAGAGACATGGCTTGTCTCCACCTTCCCAGCATCGACGCGGCGCGAAAATTCCGTCTCCTTGCCAGCGGCAAGAAGCTTGGCCTGGCCAACCCAGTCCTCGCGCGCAATGCGCCCGTCGAAGGCCAGATAGGCTTCGACGGCCACGACGTCGGCCTTCTTCCATGCCGCGATCTGGTCGAAATGGAAGATGCCGTGCTGGTTGAGCTTCTTCTCATTGACCGTGCCGATGCCCTTGATGCGGGTCAGATTGTCGGCCTTGCCGCCACGCGGTGCTGTGAGCCGATTCGAAACGCCCGCGGCCTTTGATTTGGCCGGTGCCTTGGTGGCTGGCTTTGCTGCGGCAGAAGATTTCGCGCTGGGTTTGGCTGCGGCAGGCTTCGAGCTTGGCTTGCTTGCTGCGGCACTCGACCTTGCATCGAGCTGCCCGGCTTTCGAGGCGCCCTTGGAAACCGTGACGCGTTCGCCTTCGCTATGGCCGACCGTGTCGGTTACCGGCCCGGCGAGATACGAAGATGATGTGCCCGGCCCGTGCGCCGAATCCGGGCCCGTATCCAGTTGCTCGATGACGTCTTCGTCGCCGACCTCCGTCAGCACAGTCTCAACTTCCTCGTCTTCGACCCCGAGATAAGCGGCTATGACACGCGGGTCGGTGCGTACCGCGTGCGGACTGCCGTCCGAGATCTTGCGCCCGTATTCGAGCACCACGACATGGTCGGAAATCTGCATGACCACCGCCATGTCGTGCTCGATCAGCAAGATTGAGGTGCCGGTGTTGTCTTTGATGTCCATCAGGAGTTCATTGAGCGCCATCGATTCCTTCGGATTGAGGCCGGCGGCCGGTTCGTCGAGGCAGAGCAGCTCCGGACCCGTGCACATGGCCCGCGCGATCTCCAGGCGCCGTTGCGCGCCGTAGGGCAGGTCGCCGGCCGGATCGTCGGCTCGGTCGACGAGATCGGCCTTTTCCAGCCAGTGCCTAGCCAGGTCGATCGACTCGGCCGACGCTGTCCGGTAGCCGGCGAAGCCGAACAGGCCGAGGATGGTGTAGCCGGATGCCTTCATCAGCTTGTTGTGCTGCGCCACCAGCAGGTTCTCCAGCAGCGTCATGCCCGAGAACAGACGAATATTCTGGAAAGTGCGCGCCACCTTGGCGCGCGCCGGGATCTCATGATTCGGCAGGCGTTCAAGCAGATAGCTCGAGCCGTCGCGCCGATTGAGCGTGAGCATGCCTTCCGACGGCTTGTAGAAACCGGTGATGCAGTTGAACACGGTGGTCTTGCCGGCGCCGTTCGGCCCGATCAGCGCGGTGATCTCGCCGCGCTTGGCCTGGAAGGTCAGGTCGCCGATGGCAACGAGACCGCCGAACTTCATCGACAGATGCTCGACCTGCAGGATGGCATCGTTCATGGATAGGCTCGCATCACTCATCAGCCGTGGCCTTCCTTGGTGAAGGAGCCGGATACGGCCCTGCTCTCCTTGAGGAAGGCTGTCGGCTCACGGCTGCCGACGAAGCCGCGCGGCTTCCAAACCATGACGATGACCATGGCTATACCGAACAGCAGCATGCGGTAGAGTTCCGGGGTGAAATCTGGACCGAAGACCTGCTTCAGGAAATCGAGTTCGCGCAGCGCCTCGGTGCCGCCGATCATCACCATGGCGGCGACGGCGATGCCGACCAGCGAGCCCATGCCGCCGAGCACGACGATGGCGAGGATGATCGCCGATTCCAGGAAGATGAAGGATTCCGGGCTGACGAAACCTTGCCGCGCGGCGAAGAACGAGCCGGCGAAGCCGCCGAACATGGCGCCGGTGGCAAAGGCGGTGAGCTTGGTGGTGGTGGTGTTGATGCCGAGCGAGCGGCAGGCGATCTCGTCCTCTCGCAGCGCTTCCCAGGCGCGGCCGACGGGCATGCGCCTGAGCCTTATAGTGACGAAGGCGGTGAGCAGGCAGAGCCCGAGGATCAGGTAGTAGAGGAAGATCTTGTAGTAGGCGCCCGACTGGGCGATGTCGAGCACCTTGGCGATATAGTTTTCGTCCGCGACGTTGAACGACATCAGCCCGAAGAAAGAGACCTTCGGGATACCGGAAATACCGGCCGAGCCGTTGGTGACCTCGCGCCAGTTGATCAGCACGAGACGAATGATCTCGCCGAAGGCCAGCGTCACAATCGCCAGATAGTCGCCGCGCAGGCGCAGCACCGGAAAGCCCAAAAGCACGCCCCAGAAGGCGGCCATGGCCCCGGCGGCCGGCAGCAGGATCCAGAACGACAGACCAAAATGCGTGCCGAGCAGCGCATAGGCATAGGCGCCGACGGCGTAGAACGCGACATAGCCGAGGTCGAGCAAGCCGGCGAGGCCAACGACGATATTCAGCCCCCACGCCAGCATCACATAGATCAGGATCTGGATGCCGAAATTGTCGACCCATTTCAGCGAGCCCTGAAAGCCGCCCACCATCGATCCGCTGTACACCGCAAGCACCAGCACGACGACGACAGGATAAATCGCCAGTGCGGCGATGCCCAATGCCGAGAAGTGGGCATGGATGAAGCTGCGGAAATAGAACAGCACCGAGGCGAGGGCATAGATGATCGCCAGCGCTCGCGCGAACCGTGCGTAACCGGCAAGACCCGGCCCCAGCAAATCATCGAGGGAGCCGGCCAGAAGAGCAAGCACGGCAACAATCACGATGGCCGCGATGAAATACGGCAACCGGAAGAACCGCGTCGCCGCGCTCTCCGGCAACAGGCCGGTGGCGATGTCGACGACCTTCTGGCTGGCCAGGAAGGGTTGGCCATAGGCGACATAGACAAAGCGCCCGACCATGGTCAGCACAACCACGGTAAAGAGAAGCCACCAGCGCTGTACGAGGATCAGTTCGTTCGAGATGTTCTGATCGGTCCTCAGGCCGATGAACAGCACGAACAGGCCGAGCGCGATGGCGCCGGCATAAAGCGCCTCGCGCGTGGCGCGTTGCATAGGGGTGGCGACGATGTCGCGCTCCGGAGATACGGTATCGGCCATGATCTCAGACCTTTTCGACTTCTGGCCGGCCCAGAATGCCGGAAGGCAGGAAGATCAGCACGATCGCCAGGATGGAGAAGGCGGCGACGTCCTTGTAGTCGATCGAGAAATAGGCCGACCACATGCTCTCGATGAAGCCGATCATCAGCCCACCGAGCACGGCGCCGGGCAGCGAGCCGATGCCGCCGAGCACGGCCGCAGTGAACGCCTTCACGCCGGGCGTGAAGCCGTCGGAGAACGCGATGACGCCGTAATACATCAGGAATAGCGTGCCGGCGACGGCGGCAAGGGCCGCGCCCATGACGAAGGTGATCGAGATGGTGCGGTCGACGTCGATACCGAGCAACGCCGCCATTTTGCGGTCCTGTTCGCACGCTCTTTGCGCTCGACCAAGCGACGTCTTGTTGACCAGGTACCAGAACAGCGCCAGCAGCAGCGCGGTGACGATGACGATGATAATCTGCTTCAGCGATACGCTGATGCCCTCGATATTGTAGACCTTGGACACCATCGGCGGGATCGGCTTGTTGCGCGGGCCTTGCGTCACCTGGACGAAGTTCGACAGCGCGATCGACATGCCGATCGCTGTGATCAGCGGCGCCAGCCGGAACGAGCCGCGCAAGGGCCGGTAGGCCACCTTCTCGATCGTCCAGTTATACAGGCTGGTCAGCAGCATCGCGACGATCATCATGATCAAGAGCGCGATCACCACCGGCACCGAGTAGAACAACGCACCGAGGATGAGGAAAACGATGAGGGCGGTGAAGGCGCCGATCATGAAGATGTCGCCATGGGCGAAATTGATCATGCCGATGATACCGTAGACCATCGTATAGCCGATCGCTATCAGTCCATAGATCGATCCCAGCGTCAGCCCATTGATAAGCTGCTGGACAAAATACTGCATGCTGTCGTGGCTCCCCTGGAATGTCGCCCATGCAGACGCATTCCTTTTCGTATTTCCCCTAGTCGTAAAGTTTCGAGCCCGGATTGCAACGTCATTTTTTAATCGTCATGCGTGATTTTGAAGCACGCCACTCAGATTGCCCGTTCTTTCCCTTCCGGCCTCTGGACTATCGCGGACCCTATCATTGGCATAACGCAATGTCTTTGACGATTCGGCGTCAAAATGCACGTCGTTTCGAAGGAATCGCCGTCAAAATAAGTTGATGAGCGGGATCGTTGCGCCGCCGACGCAGTCGATCTTTGCGTTCCGTTCGTTTCCCTTGGGTTAGGATCCTCTCTATTTGACGACGAATCCGTGCGCGAACGGATCACGGTCGTCGATGAAGATCGTGTTCAATCCGGTCATGCGCGCCCAGCCGCCGATCGAGGGAATGATCGCCGGCTTGCCTGCCACCGTGACTTCCTTCTCGACCCTGCCCTTGAACAGCGAGCCGATGATCGATTCATGGACGAAATCGTCGCCGGCCCTAAGCTTGCCCTTGGCGTGAAGCTGCGCCATCCGCGCCGAGGTGCCGGTGCCGCAAGGCGAGCGGTCGATCGCCTTGTCGCCGTAGAAGACGGCGTTGCGCGCATCCGCCTGGCTGTCGGTCGGGGCACCCGTCCACAGCATATGCGACAGCCGGTCGATGCCGGGATTCTCGGGATGCACGAAAGAGTACTTCTCGTTGAGCCGCTGCCGCACCACCGGGCTCCAGGCGATGAGGTCGCCGGCGGAATGCTCGGCCATGTCGCGATAGTTCTTCTGCGGCTCGACGATGGCGTAGAAATTGCCGCCATAGGCGACATCGACACTGATCTCGCCGAGTTGCGGACATTCGACCGTCAGACCCTCGGCATAGAGGAAGGACGGCACGTTGGTGATGCGCACCTCCTCGACATAGTCGCCGACCTGTTTGTACTCGGCGGTGACCAGGCCGGCCGGCGTGTCCAGCCTGAGCAAACCCGGCGTCTTCGGCTTGATCAGCCCGTGCTCGATGGCCATCGTCACCGTGCCGATGGTGCCGTGACCACACATTGGCAGGCAGCCCGAGGTTTCGATGAACAGTATGGCGATGTCGCAATCGGGCCTCGTCGGCGGATAGAGGATCGAGCCGGACATCACGTCATGGCCGCGCGGCTCGAACATCAGCCCGGTGCGGATCCAGTCATATTCGGCCAGGAAATGCGCGCGCCGCTCCATCATCGTCGCGCCCTGGAGCAGCGGTCCGCCGCCGGCGACAAGCCGCACGGGATTGCCGCAGGTGTGACCGTCGATGCAGAAGAAGGAGTGGCGCGCCATTTCTAGATCCCGTCAGAAGCGGTTCGGAGAAAACGGAGAAAGATCAAACACCGGATATTGGCCGAGAATGAGATCGCGGATCAAGCGTCCGGTGGCAGCCGCCTGGGTCAGGCCGAGATGGCCGTGGCCGAAGGCATAGACAATCGTGCCGGCCTGCCTGGCGGCACCGATCACCGGCAGCGAATCCGGCAGCGACGGCCGGAACCCCATCCATTCGCGGCCACCGGCCGGATCGAGCCCCGGCAGGAAGCTTTTGGCCTTTTCGAGCAGCGCTTTCGAGCGGGCGTAGTTGGGCGGCCGCTTAATGCCGCCGAGCTCGACCGCACCGCCGACGCGCACACCGGTTTCAAGCGGCGTGACGACGAAGCCATGGCCGGAGAAGATCAGCTGCCGCTTCACGTCGAAGGCGGTCTTCGGCAGCGTCGTGTTGTAGCCGCGCTCGGTTTCGAGCGGGATGCGGTCGCCGAGATGTTTCGCCAGGAGATGCGACCACGCGCCGGCAGCGATGACGAGGCATTTTGCTTGCCGCGCCGTGCCGTCGGCCAGCGTCAATGTCGCGCCGTCCTGCCCCGCTTCGACCCGGTCGATCCGCGCTCTTTCGAAACGCGCACCCTTAGTCTCGGCATAGGCCCAGATCGCCTTGCCCAATAATTTCGGGTCCGTAACGGTCTTCCATCCCGGCACGAAAGTACCCTTGACGAAGCGCGGCGACAGGCCCGGCTGCAAGGCGGCGAGAGCATCGCCTTCGACATGGCTGAAGCCGATGCCGAAGCGCTGCCTGGCCGCCCAGCCGGGCAGCGACGCCTTGAACTCGGCCTCGCTCTCGTAAAGTTCGAGCGAGCCGTCCTCGCGCAGCATGTTTCCGGTGCCCGAGCGCGCCATCAGCCCGACCCATTCGGCCTCGGCGAGCCGCATCATGCCGGCCTGCGCCGCGAGGCTGGCCTCGTAGCGGTCGCTTCGCCCGGCGCGCCAGAAGCGGACAAGCCAGGGCAACAGCTTCGGCAGGTAGGCGGGCGGGATGCTGAGCGGGCCGAGCGGATCGGCAAGCCATTTTGGCAGATGCCTGATCATGCCCTTGTGGGCCAGCGGCAGCACGTCGGAAAAGGCCAAGGCGGCGGCATTGCCGGAACTCGTCTCCTCGCAGATCCCCGTCCGATCGAAGATCGTGACGTTTCGCCCTGCCTCGGCCAGATAGGCGGCGACACAGACGCCGATGATGCCGCCGCCGATAATGGCGATGTCTTCCCCTTTTCCCCGTTCACGGGGAGAAGGTGCTCGAAGGGCGGATGAGGGGCGGCTCCCCGCTTTTGCCGACTTGGAAATTCCTTGCACGTGGGCGCTGCCCCTCATCTGGCTGCCGCCATCTTCTCCCGTAAAACGGGAAGAAGAGAGCTTGCCTCAAAACGTCGGCAGCTCCGGCCTTGCCCCCAGCGCATCCCTGACGATCTTTTCGACCGTCCTGCGGCGCTCGCCCGACAATGGCTGGCGCGGCATGCGCACGCGGTCGTTGGTGCTGATCGCCAAGACTTCGGCGAGCTTGATGTTCTGCACCAGATAGGTCGAGACGTCGAGGTCGAGCAGCGGCCGGAACCAGCGGTAGATTTTCAGTGCCTCCTCGCGGCGACCCTGCTTCATCAACTGGTAGATGGCGACCGTCTCGCGCGGAAACGCGGTGACCAGCCCCGCCACCCAGCCGATGGCGCCGACCGACAGCGCCTCGAACGCCAGATTGTCGACGCCGGTGAACAGGTCGTAGCGGTCGCCGAAGCGGTTGATGATCTCGGTCGAGCGGCGGATGTCGTCCGAGGATTCCTTGATGGCGACAAAGCGCTTGTCCTTCGCCAGCTCCTCCATCTGGTCGACGGTAACGTCGACACGATAGGCAAGCCGGTTGGAATAGATCATCACCGGCAGGTCGCCGGCCTCGGCGACAGCGCGCAGTGCGGCGACCGTCTCCTCCTCATTGGTGTGGTAGATCGGGCTCGGCACCACCATCAGCCCGTTGGCGCCCTCTTTCGCGGCGCGGCGCGCGATCGCCGCCGCCTCGCGCGTGCCGGCTTCGTTGACCGTCAGCAGAACCGGCTTGTTGCCTGCGATCTTCTGCGCGGTCTTCAGCACGTCGATCTTCTCGTCATGTGACAGCATCGGCCCTTCGCCGAGCGAGCCGCAGACGATGATGCCGTCGCAGCCGGCCTCCATCTGCAGCGCAAAGCAGCGCTCCATCTCGCCATGGTCGAGACGATCGTCCTCAGTGAATTTGGTCGTGACGGCGGGGAAAACTCCGGTCCACATGGTGGTCGCTCCATCTGATATATCAGTCGTATATTTATTAAGAAACGGACTGTCAACACGGATTTCGCTATGATATATCGAAAATATATCAGGAGCTCACCTTTGATATTCAGTGACACAAGCCCGGCATTCGAGCCTGTGGCGGCGAAAGCCTACCGTGTGCTCGAGCATATGATCGTGACGCTCGAACTGGCGCCTGCAAGCTTCATCACCGAGGGCGCCCTGATCGACAGGCTCGGGCTTGGCCGCACGCCGGTGCGCGAGGCGATCCAGCGACTGGCTTGGGAAGGACTGCTGGATGTCCGGCCCCGTGCCGGCATCGCCATTGCCCCGCTCCATCCCGGCGACTGGTTGCGCGTCCTCGATGCGCGGCGTGGCATCGAGGTGGTTCTCGCCCGCTCGGCCGCCCGCTTCGTCACCCGTGAAGCCGCTGACCTGTTTCACGATGCGGCACTGGCCATGCAGAAAGCGGTGATATCAGGCAATGTGCTGGCCTTCATTCAAGCCGACAAGGCGCTCGACGAGGCGCTGGCGCTGGCTGCCGACAACCCCTTCGCCGCACGGCTGGCCGCCCCCTTGCAGACCCACAGCCGCCGCTTCTGGTTCCGCTACAAGGCCGAAACCGGGCTCGCCGAATCGGCCGAGCACCACGTCGCGCTGATCCGCTCGATCCTCGCCGGCGACGAAGATGCCGCCGCTAAAGATGCCAAGCGCCTGATGGCGCTGCTACGCGGCCATGCCGAGACGGCCGCTACGCGCTGAGACCGCTCATCCGATCAATGTGTCCTGACCGTCATGCGTCCTGGTCGGCCGGGATCACCACGTTTTCCCAATGTTCGCCGGCCGCGACGATGCAGCTTCTGCCGGCGACATCGGTGACGATGATCGTCCAGCTTCCGGTCTCGGCGACAAAAACTTCCATGATCGCCACTTGACCGATCAGCCCGAAAGCAAACTGTCTTTCCTGGAAATTCTCAGTCAGGTGGGCGACGAGATCGCCATGTTCAACGCAGTACTGATATTGGGCGCTTGCGGCGTTCGTACCCGCCGCCAATGCGCCAGCAAGAACCAGGGTTTTCACCCAACCCAATAGCGATTTGCGTGCCATAGGGCACCTCCTTTGCCATCACGTCCGGCAAAGGGAGACGCCTCATTTTGCCGAAACGATCCAGGCCGGTTCCGACGTCATCACCATCGCGTCGTTCCTTTCCGTGTTCCGGTCTGTCATCAGCGGGGACGATTTTTGATGTTCCCACTATGTTCCATATATGGTGTCGGCAACGAAAAAGCGCAAGCAGGCGCCCGCAGCGGGCGCCTGTGGATCCGTTTCAAGGTGATCGCAGAGAACCGCGGCCTGCGCGGCTATGCCGAAACCGCGGCCGCAGCAAAAAAAGGGCCATGCTCAGGTGCCTGGCAGCGCCGCTGTCGTCACCGCGCTCTCCCAGCCTTCACCCACCGAAACCACGCAGCTTTGACCGCGTGTGTCGCTGGCGAGGATGGTCCAGGTGCCTTGGTCGGAAACGAAGACTTCAACGATCACATTCCGATTGACGACGCCGAGCGCGGTCGGATTTTCACGGAACTTCTCGCCGAGCGCCTTGATCATGTCGGCTCGTGCCGCGCATTGTTCGGCCGCCATTGCCGGGGCGGCGGAAAACGCCGCCGCGGCGGCGCAAAGTATCGTCACCATAAGACGTGTCATCTGACACCTCCCTTGCGCCGACCGATGCCCCCGCAGCTGTCGCCAGCGCCGTTGGTTGATCTGCCGCGCCTCCTTCGCGGCAGGATTGCAAGTTAAGACTTCTGCTGCCCGCCCGGTTCCATCACATTAGCGTTCAGGAATATATGGACCGCGACCGGTCAGCAAAAAGGCCCGGTCTCTAGCCGGGCCTCTTCGTCTTCAATCTGAATCCGGAACCGTCCGGCTAGTTCATCGTCGGGATGACGAACTCTGCCCCATCTTTCACACCTGACGGCCAGCGCGAGGTCACCGTCTTGGTCTTGGTATAGAAACGGAACGCGTCCGGTCCGTGCTGGTTGAGGTCGCCGAAGGAGGACGCTTTCCAGCCGCCGAAGGTGTAGTAGGCGATCGGAACCGGGATCGGCACATTGACACCGACCATGCCGACCTGGACCCTCGAGGCGAAGTCGCGCGCCGCATCGCCGTCGCGGGTGAAGATGGCGACGCCGTTGCCCATTTCGTGGTCGTTGGCGAGCTTGATCGCGTTCTCATAGGTCGGCGCGCGCACCACCGAGAGCACCGGCCCAAAGATCTCTTCCTTGTAGATGCGCATGTCTGATGTCACGTTGTCGAACAGGCAGCCGCCCATATAGTAGCCGTTCTCGTAGCCCTGCATGGAAAAGCCGCGGCCGTCGACGACCAGCTTGGCGCCTTCCTTGACACCGGTGTCGACATAACCTTTGACCCGCTCCAGCGCCTGCGCCGTCACCAGCGGGCCGAAATCGGCGGATGAATCCGTCGAGGGACCGACCTTCAGGCTTTCCACCCGCGGCACTAGCTTTTCCATCAGCCGGTTGGCGGTATCGTTGCCGACCGGGACAGCGACGGAAATCGCCATGCAGCGCTCGCCGGCCGAGCCGTAGCCGGCGCCGATCAGTGCGTCGACGGTCTGGTCCATGTCGGCGTCGGGCATGATGATCATGTGGTTCTTGGCGCCGCCGAAGCACTGCACGCGCTTGCCCGAGGCGGTGCCGCGCGAATAGATGTAGTGGGCGATCGGCGTCGAGCCGACAAAGCCGATGGCCTTGATATCGGGGTCGTCGAGGATGGCATCGACCGCCTCCTTGTCGCCGTTGACGACGTTGAGGATGCCCGCCGGCAGGCCGGCCTCGATGAACAGCTCCGCGATGCGCAACGGCACGCCCGGGTCGCGCTCCGAAGGCTTCAGGATGAAGGCGTTGCCGCAGGCAATGGCCGGCGCGATCTTCCACAACGGGATCATCGCCGGAAAATTGAACGGCGTGATGCCGGCGACGACGCCGAGCGGCTGGCGCATCGAATAGACGTCGATGCCGGGGCCGGCGCCATCGGTGAACTCGCCCTTCATCATATGCGGCGCGCCGATGCAGACCTCGACCACTTCCAGCCCGCGCTGGATGTCGCCCTTGGCGTCGGCGATTGTCTTGCCGTGCTCGCGCGCCAGAATGTCGGCCAGCGAATCATACTCTTTGGCGACCAGTTCGAGGAACTTCATCAAGACGCGCACGCGCCGCTGCGGGTTGGTCGCTGCCCAGCCGGGCTGCGCGGCCTTGGCGTTTTCCACCGCCGCGCGCAGTTCCGCCTGCGAAGCCAGCGCCACCGTGCCGCGCACCGTGCCGTCCATCGGCTGCATGACATCCTGCTTGCGGCCGCTGGTCCCAGCGACACGCTTGCCGCCAATGAAATGACCGTATTCGATCATGATCTCTCTCCCTGCATTTGTGATGCGGCATTGTCCGCCTTTGCGCGGCCGATGGCAACGCGAGCGAAAACGCAACCGTTGTGCGTAAAATAGATAGCAATTGACGGCAGAACATCAATTCTCGCAAATAGTAAGGATGCAGGCCCCTAGCAGCAAGGATTGAGAGATGAGTTCCTTCGCGCCCCCCTCTGTCCTACCGGACATCTCCCCCACGAGGGGGGAGATTGGCTGTCATCCCCGCTTTCGCCAACCCGCAACGCTGCAAGAAAGTCGCCGCCGGAGCGGCCGGCCGATCTCCCCCCAAGTGGGGGAGATGTCCGGCAGGACAGAGGGGCGCGCCGTAGAGCGCTGCCGTAATCGGCGTCATACGGACCATTCCCATGAACTGGGATGACGTCCGCATCTTCCTCGCCGTGGCGCGGGCCGGCCAAATCCTCGGCGCGGCTAAGCGGTTGGAGCTCAATCACGCCACTGTCTCGCGCCGCATCGCCGCACTTGAGGATGCGCTGCGCACAAAACTCTTTCGCCGGCTTACCACCGGTAGCGAGCTGACGCCGTCGGGCGAGCGCTTCCTCGACATCGCTGAGCGCATGGAAGGCGATATGATCGCCGCGCGCTCGACCGTGGCGGGCGAAGGCGACGATGTCTCCGGCACCGTGCGCATCGGCGCGCCTGATGGCTTCGGCGTCGCCTTCCTGGCCAAACGCCTCGGCGCACTGACGGCGCTTCACCGCGAACTTACCATCCAGCTGGTGCCGGTGCCGCGTTCCTTCTCGCTGTCCAGGCGCGAGGCCGACATCGCCATCACCGTCGAGCGGCCGACCGAAGGCAGGCTGGTGGCGGGCAAGCTGGTCGACTACACGCTCGGCCTGTTCGCGTCCCAGGCCTATGCCGAAGCGCATGGCCTGCCCCAAACGCCCGCCGAGCTCGGGCGGCACACGCTGATCGGCTATGTGCCGGACCTCATCGTCAGCCCCTCGCTCGACTATGCGGCCGAGTTCAGCGCCGACTGGCGCACCAGCTTCGCCATCTCCTCGGCGCTCGGCCAGGCCGAAGCGGTGCGCTCCGGCGCCGGCATCGGCATCCTGCACACCTTCGTCGCCCGCTCGATGCCGGAACTGGTGGCGGTCGATATCGTCGCGCCGATCCGCCGTGCCTACTGGCTGGTCTATCACGAATCGGTCAGGCCGCTGCGCCGCGTCCAGATCGTCGCGAGCTTCATCACCAAGGCAGTGGAACGGGAGCGGGGATTGTTCGTCTGACGAGATTCACCCGACCCATTGAAATTGTGATGTCCCCAAAACACTGCGCAGTTTTGGGGCGAAGTCACCGCCCTCAAAGGCCGGGCTCGATGAAGGAAGCCTTCTGGTCCTACCGCTGGTATCGCTCCGGTCCGAGATCGCGGACATTGATGTCCGGTACCCGGTTGGAGATGATGTCGGCCAGCACCTTGGCCGAGCCGCAGGCCATGGTCCAGCCGAGCGTGCCGTGGCCGGTGTTGAGATAGAGGTTGGAAAATTCGGTGCGGCCGATCAGCGGCGGCCCGTCCGGCGTCATCGGCCGCAACCCGCACCAGAAACTCGCCGACCGCATGTCGCCGCTGCCTGGAAAAAGGTCGCCGACCGAATGTTCTAGCGTGCGCCGCCGCGTTTCATGCAGCCTCAGGTCGAAGCCGGAAATCTCCGCTGTGCCGCCGACCCGGATGCGATCGCCGAGCCTGGTGATCGCCACCTTGTAGGTCTCGTCCATCACTGTCGACACCGGTGCTGCGGCAGCATCCTTGATCGGCAGGGTGATCGAATAGCCCTTGACCGGATAGACCGGTATGGACCGTCTCAGCATGCGCATGAACTTGGCCGAATAGCTGCCCATCGCCATCACATAGGCGTCGGCAGTCTTCCAGCCCTTGCTGGTATTGATGTTGGCGATACTGTTGCGCTTGCGGATGATGCGCCTGATCGACATGTCGTATTCGAAGGTGACGCCGCGCGCCACGCAGAGCTCGGCCAGACGGTCGGTGAACATCTTGCAGTCACCGGTTTCGTCGCCCGGCAGCCGCAGGCCGCCGACGAATTTTTCACGCACCCCTGCCAGCCCCGGCTCGGCCGCTATGCAGCCGTCGGGATCGAGAATCTCGTAAGGAACGCCATATGTCTTGAGCACCTCGACATCGCCTGACGTGCCGTCGAGCTGCTGTTGCGTGCGAAAAAGCTGCAGCGTTCCCTTGGCGCGTTCATCATAGGCGATGCCGGTCGCCTCGCGCAGCGCCTTCAGCGTGTCGCGGCTGTATTCGGCCAGAGGCACCATGCGCGCCTTGTTCACCGCATAGCGCTCGGCCGTGCAGTTGCGCAGCATCCTGACCAGCCATAGCCACATATGCGGATCAAGAGTCGGCCGCACCACCAGCGGACCATGCTTCATCAACAGCCATTTGATCGCCTTCAACGGGACGCCGGGACCGGCCCAGGGCGAGGCGTAGCCGGGCGAGATCTCGCCGGCATTGGCAAAGCTGGTTTCCAGCGCCGGGCCCTTCTGGCGGTCGATCACCGTCACTTCATGGCCGGCCTCGGCGAGATAATAAGCGGTGGTGACTCCGATGACGCCGCCGCCCAGCACGAAGATCTTCATCGCATAGCTCTCCAGAACGACGTCTCGTCAGGGGTTTGGGGCGCGGCATCGTGGCTTCTGTCTGCCGGATTTTACGGCGTCCGCCAAGTGGCCAAGCATGTCGCCCAAAAGTATGCAGCGGTTTTGGGACAACGGCATGCATAAAAAAAGCCCGCGCGCTATCCATTCACATAGCGCCGGTCACATAGCGCCGGTGAAAGCGGTGTCCGAGGCTGGTCAGGATTTCATAGCCGATGGTGCCGGCATGGCCGGCCGCCTGATCCACCGTCTGCGACGGCCCGATCAGCTCGACGAGGTCGCCCGCCTTTAGCCTGTCGGGCGGCAGGGCCGAAATGTTGAGAACGATCGAATCCATCGATACGCGTCCGAGGAAGGGCAGCGGCACATTTTCGAACCAGGCGGCTGAGGCCGCGCGACGATGCCAGCCATCGGCATAGCCAAGCGAGATCGTTGCTGCGGCCAGCGGTTCGGTCACGTGAAAAATATGGCCATAGCCGACGCCGGCTCCCCTATCGAGGCTGCGCGTCTGAATGACCTTTGCCTGAAGCCGCACCACCGGCAGCATCGGATTTTCCTCCGCTGGCATCGGATTGATGCCGTAGAGCGCCGCACCGGGCCGGGCGAGGTCGTAATGAAAGGGCTGCCCAAGAAAGATGCCGGAGGAATTGGCGAGCGAAGCCGGCGCCTTTGGCAGCATCCTGCGCAGCCGCTCGAATTCCAGCCGCTGCTGCTCGTTGGCCGGATGCTTGGGCTCGTCGGCGCGAGCAAGATGGCTCATCACAAAGGTGACGTCGATACCGTCGAACGCCTGCGGATCGGCAGCGACGGCCTCCACCTCCGCTGCCGCCATGCCGAGCCGCGACATGCCGCTGTCGACCTGGATTGCAGCTTTAAGCGTGCGGCCGGCCCGCTGCGCCGCCGCGCGCCAGGCGGCGAGTTGGCCGACGCTGTTGATGACCGCGCCCAGCTCCGCTTCGACCGCTTCGCTTTCAGCGCCCGGCTGAATGCCGTTCAGCACATAGATCGCCGGCCGTGAGCCGAGCGCCTGGCGCAGCAAGACACCTTCGACCAGATGCGCGACAAAGAAAATGTCGCAGCCCTCGGCCGCCAGCGCTGCCGCCACTTGGGGCCCGCCGAGCCCGTAGCCGTCGGCCTTGACGACACCCGCGCAGCCGACGCCGCCCAGCCGCGCCTTGAGCCGCCGGTAGTTTTCGCGGATGGCGCCGAGATCGACGGTCAATATGGCGCCGGCCGCTGTCTCGCTGACGGCAACCTTTTCAGAAAGAGATTTTTTGGAGGCGTCGTTCATGCCAACCCCGTCTGCGGCGGATTGGCCATCAATAAGGCCACCGCGCTGACGCGGCAACCGTGGTCGGCGCGACCGCGGCTAGCGCCAAGCTACGCAACCAGATGCCGGAACGCCGCAACCACGTCCTCATAAACCTTGCGCTTGAACGGCACGATCAGGTCGGGCAATTCCTGCATCGGCCGCCATGCCCATTTGTCGAACTCGGCGGTGTGGCCGCCCGGTGGCGGATTGATCTCAATCTCGCTCACGTCGCCGTGAAAGCGGAAGGCGAACCATTTTTGCGTCTGGCCGCGATATCGCCCTTTGAAGGCGATGCCGACCAGATCGGCCGGCAGGTCGTAATATATCCAGTTCGGCGCCTCATCCAGCAGCGAGACCGAGCGCATGCCGGTCTCTTCATACAGTTCCCGCTGCGCCGCCTGCAGCGGTTCCTCGCCCTTGTCGATGCCGCCCTGCGGCATCTGCCAGAGCTGCGTCGTGCCGGCGAATTCGCTATCCGGCTCGGCAATGCGATGCCCGACCCAGACCAGGCCGTCACCATTGAGTATCATCAGTCCGACACAGGGGCGATAAGGCAGCGTCTCGGGATCGACCGGTTTTCTCTTCGCCATGCTCAACCTTTTTCCGGATCCACCGCCACTGCCGAAATCGGCACGATCTCGATGCCGCGCTTCTTGGCCTCGATCACCCAGGACGACACGGTGTCGACCGTCAGGTCGAAGGCCGAGCCGATGCCGACGGCAAAGCCTTTCGCCCGCGCGGTGGCTTCCAGCTCGTCCAGCTTCTTCAATATGGCGCCCCGGTCCTGCACGGCGTCGATCGACGTGTCGCCGGCAATGAAGGGCACGCCGTCCTTCAGTGCTAGGTCGGACGCGAGGCTGCGCGCCGACGAGCCGTCATCGAGATAGGCCAGGCCGCGCCTGCCGAGTTCGGCCATGAATGGCGCCATCGCCGCCGCATCGGCCGAAAATCGCGCACCCATATAGTTCATGACGCCGGTGTAGTTGGTCATCCGCGACAGCGCCCAGCGCAAGTTCTTCAAATTCTCGTCCGGTGTCGCCGCGACCGTCAGCGTGTTGCGGCCCGGATTGACGTTCGGATAGTCGAACGGTTCGAGCGGCACCTGCATGACGATCTCATGGCCTCTCTGCCGCGCCGCCTGCATCCAGCGGCTGATGCTGTTGCCCTGCGGCGCGAAGCCCAGCGTCACTTCGGCCGGCAGCTTGGCGATGGCCGCCTGCGTGCCGGTCTGCGACACGGCAAGCCCGCCGATGACGATCGCCACGCGCGCGCCGCGCGCACCGGACCACGGCCGCGCATAGACATCGAACGGCCGCCTTCCGTCGGCGGCGCGAACCGGCAACGGGCCGGTCTCACTGGTCTCGATCAGCGCCCTGTCGGGAATATGCGCGATCCTCAGGTTCTGGCCGATCGTCGAAGGGTCGTGGATGACGATGGCCGCGTTGGGCGGACCACCGTCCGCTTCGGTCGGCATATGGATGATCTGCGGCCCACTTATCTTGGGTCCCGCTTGCGCCTGCGGCGCGGGCTCAGTGGCCGGCGCTGCGGATTCGACCACCGCGGTCGTCTTCGGCGTCGAAACGGCGACTTCTTCCGGCTTTCGAAACGGTCTTTCACGCAGCGCAATCGCGCCGGAGACGCCGATCACGGCCAGCACCAGGAGAGTGGCCGTGACCACGCCGGCGCTGATCCTGCGGGCCGCGCGCGGCGGCCGGACGGCCTGTCCGAGCGGGCGTTCGATGTCATTGCCGATGTCAGCCAAGCCGCATCCCCAGCCGCGGTTCCCCCGAATCAAACTGCCGAGGCCTTGCGGCCCCGGCAGCATTACATCGCTTCGATCAGGCGGCCAGACCTGTTTGCCCGGCCGATCGACGTTACTGGTTCAAAACAGCCTTGTCCGGATTCGGCGGGAACGCCGGATCGGTCTTCTCGCCGCGCAGCAACTGCTCGGCAAAGATAAGCTGCAGGTCGTCCTTCGGCTCCGGCGGCACATAGGCTGCCGAGCCCGAACCGGTATCGCCCTCGTCGGTACCCTTGATGTGGCCCTTGAGGTCCGACTCGCCGCGCGTCAGGTCCCTGCCCTGCAGTTCCGGCGGCAACGGCTGGTCGACCTTGATGTCGGGCGTGATGCCCTTGCCCTGGATCGACTTGCCGGACGGTGTGTAATAGAGCGCCGTCGTCAGGCGCAGCGCGCCGTTCTCGCCGAGCGGGACGATGGTCTGCACCGAACCCTTGCCGAAGGACTGCGTGCCGACCACCGTGGCGCGGCGCAGATCCTGCAGCGCACCAGCGACGATTTCGGACGCACTGGCCGAGCCGCCATTGACGAGCACGACCAGCGGCTTGCCGTCGATGTCGTCGCCGGGCCGCGCGTCGAAGCGGGTGACGTCCTTCGGATCGCGGCCGCGTGTCGAGACGATCTCGCCACGGTTGAGGAAGGCGTCGGACACGCTCACCGCCTGATCGAGGAGGCCGCCCGGATTGAGGCGCAGATCGAGCACGTAGCCCTTGAGCTTTTCGTTCGGCACCTGCTTCTTGATGGTGTCGATGGCATTCTCGAGGTCGTCATGGGTCTTTTCGGTGAAGGAGGTGATCTTCATGTAGCCGATGTCGTTCTCGACCCGGAACTTGACCGCCTTGACCTTGATGATGTCGCGCACCACCGTCAGCTCGATCGGCTTGTCGGCGCCCTGGCGCAGGATGGTGAGCTTGATCGGCGTGTTGACCAGCCCGCGCATCTTCTCGACCGCGTCGTTGAGGCTCAGGCCGCGAACCTCTTCGCCGTCGATCTTGGCAATATAATCGCCGGCAAGCACGCCCGCCTTGGCGGCCGGCGTATCGTCGATCGGCGTGATCACCTTGACCAGGTCGTTCTCCATCGTGACCTCGATGCCGAGGCCGCCGAACTCGCCCTTGGTCTGCACGCGCATGTCCTGCGCCTCTTCGGCGTTCATATACGAGGAGTGCGGGTCTAGCGACGTAAGCATGCCGTTGATGGCGTTTTCGACCAGCGACTTGTCGTCGGGCGGCGTCACATACTGCGCCCGCACCCGCTCGAAGATGTCACCGAAGATCGCCAGTTGCTTATAGGTCTCGGAGCCCGCAGCGTTCGCCGTCGAGCCGGGCGCGCCATAGACCAGGCTCATCGCGGATGCGCCCATCAGCGCACCGGCAAACAGAAGCGACAGTTTCCGCATCATCTCACGTCCTTCCAGACAAACGATCCGCCCACCATGGGGTCGGATCGACGGGTTTTCCATCCTTGCGGAACTCAACATAGAGCTCCGGCGTGGCATTTCCATTCTTCGACGCCGAGGTGCTCGCCACCCGGGCCTCTCCCATCGCGCCGACCGGCTCTCCTGCGAGCACCGACTGGCCAGACGCGACGCTGATTCTGCTCATCCCCGCCAGAACGACATAATAGCCGTCACCCGCATTCAGGATCAAGAGTTGACCATAGGAGCGAAAAGGTCCCGCATAAAGCACATTTCCGTCCGCTGGCGCGGTAACGATGGCTCCCGATTGTGTCGCAACCATGTCACCGAGCATCACTGCGCCGTTACCGTCGCTGGCCCCGAACCGCCGCTTGATCTTGCCGGTGACGGGCAGCGCGATCTGCCCCTGAAGCGCCGAAAACGGTGCGGCGGCGGTGAGCCGGTTGGCTTCCGGGACCGGCAGCGCCGCCAGTTCCGTCTGTGCCGGGGCCGTCTGTGCCGGGCCCTCCTGTGTCGGGGCCTTGTCGGCATCCGCGGTCTTCTGCTCCGCTGCCTTCGCCGCATTCGCCGCCTTGCGGGCCTTGTCGGCCTCGAGCGAGGCGATCAATTCCTTCAGGCTGCCGGCCTTGGCCGCCAATGCTGCGGATCGCTGCTTTTCCTCGGCCAGCGCCGTTTGCGTCTCGGCCTCAAGCCTCTGCTTGGCTTCAAGTAGCATGCCGAGCCGCTTCTTTTCCGCCGTCTGCTCGCCGACTGCCGCCGTCAGCCGCGCCCTCTCCGCCTCGATCGAGGCCGTCACCCGCGACTGCTCCTTGAGGTCCGCCACCAGTATCTCGGTCTGCTGGCGCAGTTCCGGCACCACGGCGCCGAGCAGGATGGCGCTGCGTACCGACGACAGCGCGTCTTCCGGCTTGACCAGGATGGCCGGCGGCGGATTGAGCCCCATGCGCTGCAGCGCGGCCAGCACCTCGGCCAGAACGTCGCGTCTAGCGGCCAGCGACGCGCGGATTTTCTGCTCCTCGCCTTTCAGCCCTTCCAGCTTGGCGCCGATGTCCTCGATGTCCTGACCAAGTTTCTGCTCGGTCATCGCCGACTGGATCAGCGCCGCGGTGATCGAGGCATGATCCTTCTTGACGGTCGCCATGTCGGCGGCGAGCTTGGCCAGCCGCTCGGACGAAAGCGTGATCTCCTTCGACACCCGTTCGTATTCGGCCCGGCTTTGGTCCGGATCAGGCGTCATGTCGAGCCTGTTCTGCGCCCGCGCGGCGCTGAACGACAGCACGAGCGCCGCCGCTGCCAAGCCGCAGCGTGCGCGCCAAAAGCCCGTTCGCGATTTCCAACCTTCAGACATTGAAGCCCGACTCTATGCGTGGCTTCGTTAACGAACCATCAACCATGTTCGAGAGCCCTGCCGACCGCAAACAGCCTCGTGACGCATTGAGGCGAAAATCCGGGCGGCTCACGCCAATCCACCGGTTTCGGGTGGGAACCTGCAAAGCTCAAGAGCGATGATAGGGATGGCCGGACAGGATCGTGGCCGTCCGGTAAAGCTGCTCGCCCAACATGACACGGACCAGTTGGTGCGGCCATGTCAGCGCGCCGAACGACACCATCAGATCGGCCTGATCGCGCAGCGACTGGTCGTGACCGTCGGCACCGCCGATGGCGATGATAAGCGCCTTGCGGCCGCCATCACGCAACAGGCCGATGCGGCCGGCGAAATCCTCGGAGGAAAAGTTCTTGCCGCGCTCGTCGAGCAGCATGAGCGCGGTACCAGGCTGCAACTGCGCCTGCAGTTTCTGGCCTTCCTCGCGCCGGCGCTCGTTGGCGGTCTGGGCGCGGCCCTCCGGAATCTCGACCACACCTGAGAATTCGAGACCCACGGCCGGCCCGCTCTTGGCGAAGCGCTCGAAATATCGGTCGGCGAGCTGCTTCTCGGGGCCGGCTTTCATCCGGCCCACGGCATGAACTGTAATTTTCATCCCTGCCTCGAAGAGCCGCTAATGCATGTCACCAAAAGTGGTCACCGGTTTTTGGAAACGACATGCATCAATCAAATTACGGCTCAGTGGAGGGTCTCTTCCTCGAGGTCCGGCGCTTGCCACATCTTTTCGAGATTGTAGAAGTCGCGGACTTCGGGACGGAAGACATGGACGATAATATCGCCCGAATCGATCAGGACCCAGTCGGCGCCGGCCAGTCCCTCGACGCGCGCCGTGCCGAGGCCGGCATCCTTGAGCGCCTTGAGGAGATGATCGGCGACAGCCGAGACATGACGGTGCGATCGGCCGGACGCGATGACCATATAGTCACCGAGGCTCGATTTTCCCTGAATGTCGATTGAGACGATGTTTTCGGCCTTGGAGTCTTCCAGACTGACAAGGACTGTGTTGATGGCGCGGGACACGGCGTCGTTTACGCTGATCCCGGCCGGCGAAGGCACGATGTCGGCCTTCTTCCGCAGTGCTGTTCTCAGTGTATTTCCTTTCGCAGCAAGAACAACCAAATCACCCTTCAAAGCAGGTGACACTCCTTAGATAGGCAGAGTTGGGTTGCAGTTTCAAGACGGCAACCCTGCCGTGGTCCACGAAGTGCCGTTTCTTCCGGTTCCGCAGAAGAAAAATCGGAACTCTTGCCGCCTTGCTGGGGTTATCGGCGCATCGACCAATCGGATTCCCGCCATGCCTATCGACCCTGAGAACGCCGTTGACACCGTGCAGGCCGGCATTGCGCAGCTCAGCGCGCTGATCGTCTCGTACTCATTCTCGGCCATCGGCGCCGTCATCCTGCTGGTCCTCGGCTATATCGTCGCCGGCCTCGCGCAGCGCTCGATCTATGCCGGCCTCGGCCATATCCATGGCTTCGACGTGACGCTGCGCCACTTCTTCTCGAGGATCGCCCGCTACGCCATACTGATCCTCGTCGTTATCATGGTGCTCGGCCAGTTCGGCGTCCAGACGGCCTCGATCATTGCCGCCATCGGCGCCATCGGCTTGGCCATCGGCCTTGCGCTGCAGGGCACGCTGCAGAACATTGCCGCCGGCATCATGCTGCTGGCGCTACGGCCATTCCGCATCGGCGAATATGTCGAGGTCGGCGCCATCGCCGGGACCATCGAGGAAGTCGGCCTGTTCGCCACCACGCTGAGAACGGTCGAGGGCGTCTACGTCCTCGCCCCCAATTCGACGCTGTGGAACCAGCCTGTCCGCAACTATACGCGCAACGGTGCCCGCCGTGGCGACATCACGCTGACCATCGGCTCCTGGAACGATATCGATCTCGCGCAGAAGACCATGCTTGGCGTCGCCGCCGCCGAGCGGCGCGTTAGGCGGGAGCCGGCGCCGATTGCGTTTGTGGCGACCGTCGGCGACAGCAACGTCGCCATCACGTTGCGCTACTGGACCTCGGCTGCGGATTTCTTCGCCACCCAGATCGATCTCACCAAACGCGCCAAGCAGGCTTTCGACAGCGAAGGCATTTCTATACCCGCGCCACCACCGGAAGCGCCACGACAGGAAACCGCCACCAGACAGTGAGATGATCAATTCCCAGCGCAGGCCTATTTGTCCGCGCGGCGCTGTTCTTCGGACGGAAAGGCAAGATCCACCGGCAACGGCGCCTGCGCGCTCATCGGCGCGAAATTGCCGGTCTCGGCGGCGGGAACAGGCGCCATCGCCACCACACGCCACAGCACGAACAGGCAAAAGACAGCGGCAATGACGATGGCCACATAGATGAAGGCCTGGGTTCCATAGACAGCGGAAAGCCCGGTCACGATGCCGGGCACGATGAAACCGGACAGCGACCATGCAAACAGAAGCGAGCTGGACAGCGCCACCATGTCGTCCTTGCCGGCGCGGTCGGCAGCATGCGCGCTGGCCAGCGAATAGATCGATTCCGACGCGCCGTCCCAGACCACATAGATGACGACCAGTGCCGCCAGCGCACCGCCGTCGAAGCCCAGCGCGAACAGGCCCGCCACCAAGGCAAGCGCCGAAGCGGCGACCAGCACAAAGCGCCGGTCGGTGCGGTCGGAAATCCATCCGAGCGGAATTTGCAGGATCAATGTGCCGACCGGCATCGCCGACAAAAGCAGTGCCACATCTGCCTGGCTGTAGCCCTTGGCCGTGGCATGGATCGGCGCGAAGCCCGAAATCGTCATCGACAGGCCGCCGACGGCAAGCATGCCGGCGACGCCGACCGGCGAAATCCGCCAGGCCCGGCCAAGCGCGACGGACGCCGCCTGCGGCGGCGGCGGCTGGGCGAGCCGCGTCAGCCCGACGGGGAGGATCGACAGCGCGGTGAAGGCGATGCCGATCAGCGGCGCGTCCGCCGCCCTTACATCGATCAGCGCCAGTGTGGCGTAGCCGACACCGAGCCCAGCGACATAGGCGACGTAGAAGAAGGCCATGACCCTGCCGCGTATGGCGTTGGCAATGACGTCGTTCAGCCAGCTTTGCGCGACGATGAACAAGCCGCATATGGCAAAACCATAGAGCGCGCGTGCCGCGATCCACGACAGCGGGTGCGGCCCGGCCCCGACGGCGGCGTTCGACAGCACGATCAGCGCCGACAGCACCATGAACGCGCGAGCATGGCCGACGCGCCGCACCAGCGGACCGGTCAGGATGCAGCCTGCCAGGCCGCCGGCCGAAAGGCCGGTGACGATCAGCCCGGCCCAGGTCGGATCGAAGCCCTCGGCGCCGAGCCGGACCGGGATATAGGCGAACATCAGTCCGTTGCCGACCGCAACCAGCGCCATCGACAGGACGACGCTGGCGATGGCGATCGCCGGGGTTGGCGGGCTGCCTTGCGCCGGATCGCGTCTGGTCTGGTTTTGCTCGAGAATCACCATGCGCGCGCAGGATCGCCCACGGATCGGGGAAAAGCAGCCGCAAATGCGACATCAGCGGTCTTCCCTTCTCCCCTTGTGGGAGAAGGTGGATCGGCGCGTAGCGCCGAGACGGATGAGGGGTGCTGGAAGAAATGCAGCGTAAAAAGATCGAGGAATTTTGAGTGCTTAGTTCTTCAAGGTAGCGATCCTTCCAGCACCCCTCATCCGACCGAGCTTCGCTCGGCCACCTTCTCCCACAAGGGGAGAAGGAGACTCCTATCCCTTCGCCATGTTGCGGATCGCGGTCGACGACAGCGACGAGCGCGGGCCGTGGATGAAGGTCCAGGCCGGCGCCTTCATGCGGGCGAGCCGCGGCGCGTCGCCCTCGTCGACACGTGCATAATCGAAGGTCTTGGCGACGACCGAGGACAGGAAGGACAGCGTCGCGCCAGGGCGGTCGATCACCGCGATCGGGAACGTCATGACGATCTGGCGCCAGCGCTGCCAGCGGTGGAAGTCGCGCAGACTGTCGGCGCCCATGATCCAGACGAAGTCGACGCCGGGATTGCGCGCCTTGACCAGCGCCAGCGTGTCGGCGGTGAAGCGGACGTGATGCGCGGCCTCGAAGGCGGTGACCTTGATCTTCGGGTTCCTGGCGATCTGCTCGGATAGGCGGAGCCGCTCAGTCAGCGGCGTCAGTTCCCGCTTGTTCTTGAGCGGATTGCCGGGCGTCACCATCCACCACAACTGATCGAGCGCCAGGCGTCTGAGCGCGATCTCGGCGACCAGGCCATGGCCGGCATGGGCGGGATTGAACGAGCCGCCGAACAGCCCGACGGCCAGGCCCTTTTCGGCATGCGGCATTTTGAGGTAGCGGGAGGGAACGGGATGCTCGGGCGAGGAAAGCATGCGTCAGGCGCCCCCCTCTGTCCTGCCGGACATCTCCCCCTCAAGGGGGGAGATTGGCGGCTTCATCGCAGGCGCAAATCTTGCAGCACCGGCGATTGGCGAAATCAGAAATGACAGGCAATCTCCCCCCTTGAGGGGGAGATGTCCGGCAGGACAGAGGGGGGTGGCTGGGCGCAAAGCTTCAGGTTCTTCGAGCAAGTAGCGTCAAGGCCGCACCTGTCCCGTTCCGCGCACGCGGTATTTGAACGAGGTCAATTGCTCGACACCGACCGGGCCGCGCGCATGCATTTTGCCGGTGGCGATGCCGATCTCGGCGCCCATGCCGAATTCGCCGCCATCGGCGAATTGAGTCGAGGCATTGTGCAGAAGGATCGCCGAATCGATCTCGTTGAAGAAACGTTCGACTGCACCGGCATCCTCGGCGACGATCGCCTCGGTGTGGTGCGAGGAGAACGTCTCGACATGCTCGATCGCGCCCGCAACGCCATCGACCAGCTTCACCGCTATGACCGCGTCGAGATATTCGGTGATCCAGTCGGCATCGGTCGCCGGCTGGGCGTCGGCAAACACTTTCAGCACCTCGGCGTCGGCGTGGATTGCGCAGCCAGCCGCGCGCAACGCGTCAAGGATCGGCACCAGATGGGTGGAAGCGACGGCACGGTCGACCAAAAGCGTTTCGGCCGCACCGCAGACGCCGGTGCGCCGCATCTTGGCATTGACGGCGATCTTGACCGCCATGTCGAGATCGGCCGAACGGTCGACATAGAGATGGCAGATGCCTTCGAGATGGGCAAAGACCGGCACCCGAGCTTCGTTCTGCACACGCTCGACCAGGCTGCGACCACCGCGCGGAATGATCACGTCGAGATTGCCGCCGAGGCCCTTCAGCATTTCGCCGACGGCGGCGCGGTCGGTGGTCGGCACCAGCTGGATGGCGTCCTGCGGCAGACCGGCCGTCTTCAGCCCCTCGACCAGGCAGGCATGGATCGCGGCGGAAGAATGGAGCGAATCCGAGCCGCCGCGCAGGATCACCGGATTGCCGGCTTTCAGGCAAAGTGCGCCGGCATCGGCCGTCACGTTCGGCCGGCTTTCATAGATGACGCCGACGACGCCGAGCGGCGTGCGAACGCGTTCGATATGCAGCCCGTTCGGGCGGTCCCATTCGGCAATGACATCGCCGACCGGATCACTGAGTTCGGCGATCTCGCGGATGCCGTCAGCCATGGCGCGGATGCGGGCGGCATCGAGCTTCAGCCGGTCCATGAAGGAGGCGGAAAGCCCCGACCCATGGCCATTCGAGATGTCGATGGCGTTGGCGTCGAGAATATCCTGCTCGCGGCGGATAATCGCCTCCGCCATGGCGACAAGTGCGGCGTTCTTGGCGGCGGTCGTGGCGATGGCCAGCGGTCGGGCGGCAGCGCGCGCCCTGCGGCCTATCCGTGCCATCAAACTGGCTACATCATCGCCTTGGTGTTTGTTCAGCATTTGACCGATCCAGTGAAGCTGGTGGATTTACACGCGGCCGGCCTTCGCGGCAATGGCCGTAAATTTGAGGAAGCAGAATGAAGAGAGTCATAATCCTCGTTGCTCTCGGCGCGATGCTCATACCAACAGGCCTCCGTGCCGCCGACTACTGCGACGACAAGTTTGAACCCGGCGAGAGCCCCGACGGCAAGGCCATGACTATGGTAAGCTCGATGATGTCCCTCGCACTTGCTGAGCGCTATTGCGGCGCGTCACCGACACCGCTTTCCCAGATCGACGTCGTTATTGAAGAACTGCATGGATGTGGGCCGCGCTCTCGGCTTGAGGCAGAATTCAAAAAAAGGATGGAAGAGGAAAAAGGGGCAGAAGCAATGACGACTGACGCGCTCATCCGTGATCTCGTCGTCGGAGACGACAAGGATGTTCCCCAAGCCGAAGTGGATCGACGTGCCAAGGCTGGCATCGAAGCGGAGTTGGGAGGTTGCAGCGAGCTTCTGAAGATATACCAGGACTTTCAGGATCGATATCGCAACCCACCCAAATGGCCGCGTGAGCCTGACCAGTAGCGCGCCGTCAATGGCGGGCCGCATCTCCGTCGGCCGCGCCGCTCACCACAAGGTCGTCGCGGTGGATCATCGCCGATCGCGCTTCGTAGCCAAGCACCGTTTCGATCTCGGCTGTCTTCAAGCCAGCGATCCTTACGGCATCGGCGGCATCGTAGGCAACCAGTCCGCGCGCGATCTCGCGGCCTTCGGGCGACAGGATCGCCACCGTGTCGCCGCGCGAGAAATTGCCGCTGACCAGCTTGACGCCGGCCGGCAGCAGCGACTTGCCCGAAAGCAGCGCACCGATGGCGCCGGCATCGACAGTCAGCCGGCCGGCCGGCTCGAGCTGCCCGGCGATCCATGTTTTGTAGCCCTTGACCGGATTGGCGCTCGGACGGAAGAAAGTCGCCCGCTCGCCCCGCTCGATCGCCTTCAGCGGCGACAGTCTCGTGCCTGATGTGATGATCATGGCGGTGCCGGCGGCGGTGGCGATCTTGCCGGCGTCGAGTTTTGTCCGCATGCCGCCGCGCGACAATTCGGACGCCGCCGCACCGGCCATTGCCTCGATATCAGGGGTGATGCGGTCGACGATCGGAATGAACCGGGCTTGCGGGTCGCGCGCCGGCGGCGCCGTATACAGCCCGTCAATGTCGGAGAGCAGCACCAAGAGGTCGGCGCCCATCATCGTTGCGACGCGCGCCGCCAGCCGATCATTGTCGCCATAGCGGATTTCGGAGGTCGCCACCGTGTCGTTCTCGTTGATGACCGGCACCGCCTTCATCTTGAGCAGCGTCGAGATCGTCGCCCGTGCATTGAGATAGCGGCGGCGCTCTTCGGTGTCGCCGAGCGTCAGCAGGATCTGGCCCGATTTCAGGCCGCCCTTGCCGAGCGCATCCGACCAGGCGCCAGCCAGCGCGATCTGCCCGACGGCAGCCGCCGCCTGGCTCTCCTCGAGCTTCAGTGCCCGCTTGCCGAGGCCGAGAATGGTGCGGCCCAGCGCGATGGCGCCGGACGACACGACGAGGATTTCGGCGCCGCCTTCAGCCAGTACGGCGATGTCGTCGGCAAGCGAGGCCAGCCAGTCGCGCTTCAGGCCCGTCGTGCGGTCGACAAGCAGCGCCGAGCCGATCTTGACGGTGATGCGCCGGTATTTTCTCAGCGACTGCGCGGTCATCGCTATTTGTTCCAGCGCGTCTCGACCGGCGTGGCGACAGCTTCGCGTGCCTCGGCCACCACCGCCATCAGCGCGCGCAGAACGGCTTCGACGCCTTCGCCAGTGACCGCGGACAAAAGCATCGGCGCGCGGCCGGCGGCGCGTTTCAGCGAAGCGACCTTCTTCCTGCGGGCGTCGGCATCGAGCGTGTCGACTTGGGAAAGTGCTACGATCTCGACCTTCTCGATCAGTCCATGGCCATAGGCATCGAGTTCGGTGCGCACGGTCTTGTAAGCCTTCCCCGGATTTTCTTCCTGTGCGGAGACGAGGTGCAGAAGGACGCGCGTGCGTTCGACATGTCCGAGGAAACGGTCGCCGATGCCGACGCCTTCATGCGCGCCTTCGATCAGGCCGGGAACGTCGGCGATGACGAATTCGCGCCCGTCGATGCGGGCCACACCGAGGCCCGGATGCAGCGTGGTGAAGGGATAATCGGCGATCTTCGGCTTGGCCGCGGTCACGGCAGCCAGAAAAGTCGACTTGCCGGCATTGGGCAGGCCGACCAGGCCGGCATCGGCGATCAGCTTGAGCCTGAGCCAGATGTTGAGCTCTTCGCCCGGCAGTCCGGGGTTGGCGCGGCGGGGCGCCTGGTTGGTCGAGGTCTTGAAATGCTGGTTGCCGAAGCCGCCATTGCCGCCCTTGGCAAGCAGGAAGCGCTGGCCGACCACCGTCATGTCGCAGATCAGCGTCTCGTTGTCCTCGGCAAAGACCTGCGTTCCCGCCGGCACTTTCAGCGTCACGTCGGCGCCCTTGGCGCCGGTCATGTTGCGGCCCATGCCGTGCGTGCCGGTCTTGGCCTTGAAATGCTGCTGGTAGCGATAGTCGATCAGCGTGTTCAGCCCATTGACCGCCTCCACCCAGACATCACCGCCGCGGCCGCCGTCGCCACCGTCGGGACCGCCGAACTCGATGAATTTTTCGCGCCGGAACGACACCGAACCGGCGCCGCCGTCGCCGGAGCGGATATAAACCTTGGCTTGATCGAGAAATTTCATCGGATTGCTGAGTTTCTGTTATTGGCCTTGCGGCATTGCTCTAAACCTTTGGCACTGCTCTAAACCAAGGCGGGGCGAAGGGCGAGGCTGTTTATGAACATGGCCGGAGTCGCAATGAAGCTCGTAACCTACAACATCCACTACGGCGTCGGTCTCGACGGCCGCTACGATGTCGGCCGCATTGCTGACGCCGTGCGCGGCGCCGACGTGATCGCGCTGCAGGAGGTCTCGCGCAACAACCCCAACAATGGCGGGCGCGACATGGTGGCCGAGCTCGCCAAGGCGTTGCCCGAATACTTCGCCGTCTACGGCAGCAATTTCGAGGCCAATGTCGGCTCGCGCCTGGAAAACGGCCGCGCCATCACGACCACCTTCCAGCTCGGCAATATGGTGCTGTCGAAAACGCCTGTTCATCTGTCGCGCAATCTCCTCTTGCCGCGCAGCCGCAGTTTCGAACTGATGAATTTCCAGCGCGGCGCGCTGGAGGCGCTGATCGAGACGCCGCTTGGTTTCATCCGCTTCTATTCCACCCATCTCGACCATCGCAGCCCGCTCGAACGCTTGAGCCAGATCCGGTTTCTGCGCCAGCGCCTGTTGAACTATGCGATCGAGGGCGGCGCGCTGTCCGGCGTCGCCGAAGTCGGCCTGCCGGACCTGCCTTGTCCCGAAGCCTTCGTCGTCATGGGCGACTTCAACATGCTGTCCGGATCGCCGGAATATGTCGAACTCGCCGGCCGCCCGGATCACGAATTCGGCATGCCTGTGACCGCCGATCTTGCCGTCGATGTTGCCTTGCGTCTTGCCACCGCAAGCCCCGATCTCGTCACCTGGGTCGACCCCAAGCGGCCTGACGACGCCAGCCGCCACAAGCGCATCGACTATGTCTTTACCAGCGCCTCGCTCGCCAAATCGCCGAAGGCCCTGTGGGTCGACCGGCAAGCGGTCGGCTCTGACCACCTGCCGGTCTGGGTCGAGATGGCCTGACCCCGAGTTTGGTTCGCAACTGACTTTTTGAATTCACAATGATTCTTTCGGAACCTTTGGTTCGAGGCCATGCGCCGAGGTGTGTTGAGATTCAGGGCAGGCCGTGCCGAGAGTGGTGGCTTCCGAGAACCGGAGCGGAGCGTACATAGAGTACGTGAGCACCGGAAGCGCAGGAAGCCGCCATTCGCAGGCCGGCCTCACCTGAATATCAACGCGCCTCAAAAATGCACCCAGTTCCTGAGGCTGGTCCAGGTCTTGCGGTCGAGACGATAGCGCTCGACGGGCACCTGGCCGGCGACGATCGAGTTCAGCATGCCCTGGCCGGCATATTGGAAGCCGCATTTGTGGATGACCCGGCGCGAGGCCGGATTGATGACCCGCGTCGAGGCATGCAGCACCTGGATCGCCGTCTTCTGGAAGGCGAGGTCGACCAGCGCGTGCGCTGCCTCCGTCGCATAGCCGCGCTTCCAGTAGGGCTCGCCGATCCAGTAGCCGAGCTCCAGCCCGCGATCGGTGGTGTTGAGGCCGGCGCAACCGACGAAGGTTTCGGTCCCGGCCAGCGTCAAGGCATAGGCAATCCCGGCCCGGCGCGAGGCCGTCATCGCGAGGAAAGCACGCGCCTCGGCCTCACCATAGGGGTGCGGCATGCGGGCCAGCATTTCGGCGACATGGCGGTTGTCGGCGAGCACCACCAATTGCTCGATATCGCTTTCGCGCGGCGCCCGCAGCACCAGCCGCTCGGTCATCACGACCGGGCAATCTATCGCGTAACTTTCACCGTCTGTGTCTTCCGCTTCGGCAACCATGTCAGTCCTCCAGGCACAAGAAAAAGGGGAGATGGAAACCCATCTCCCCTGATCCATTTCCTGGCTTGGCCAGACACCGGTTCCCGAGATGGGTGCCGGTGTTCTCGTACGGAACCGGCTACTCCGCGGCCTTCGTCATCGGGTTCACCGATACGTAGGTTCGGCCATTGGCTTTTTTGTTGAAGGTGACTGCGCCAGCTTCGAGCGCAAACAGCGTGTGATCCGTGCCAATGCCGACATTGACGCCGGGATGCCACGTCGTGCCGCGCTGACGAATAATGATGTTGCCCGGAATCACGGCTTCGCCGCCAAACTTCTTCACGCCGAGCCGCTTGGAATGCGAGTCGCGACCATTGCGCGACGAACCGCCAGCTTTCTTGTGTGCCATCTAACTAACTCCGATGCGCCGCAGGGGCGCCTAAAAGGTCTTATGAACGCGTTCGCGTTCCGTTTCAAGTCCGATCCGGCGACGATTGCGCCGGCTTGCTTTACTTCTTCGCCAATTCCTTGGCCTGCTCGCGCCAGTCCATGATCTGGTCGGCGCTGAACGGCATATGCTCGTCGATCTTGGCGACATCCTTGTCGGACAGCTTGGCGATCTGGGCGAACGTCGTGATGCCCTGTTCGTTCAACTGGCCGGCCGCGACCGGGCCGATGCCCTTGATCACGGTCAGATCGTCCGGCTCGCCCTTCGGCGCCTTGAACAGCGGAGCGGCGGTTTCGGTTGCCTTGGCCTCGGCTTCCTTCGGCGCAGCTTCTGCCTTGGCTTCCTTCTTCGGAGCAGCCTTTGCCTCGGTCTTGGCCGCGGCCTTCTTCGTCGGCTTGGCACCATCCAGCAGGATCTCGGCGATCCGCACGGTGGTCAAAAGCTGGCGATGGCCGATCTTGCGGCGCGAATTCTGCCGGCGGCGCTTCTTAAAGGCGATGACGGTGCGGTTCTTGCCCTGTTCGACGACTTCGGCGGTGACCAAGGCGCCGTCGACGAACGGCGCGCCGAACGTGACATTCTCGCCCTCGCCATGCGCGAGCACGTGGCCGATCTCGACGATATCGCCGACCTGGCCTTCGACTTTTTCGATCTTCAGGAGATCGTTGGCGGCGACGCGATACTGCTTGCCGCCCGTTTTGATGACTGCGAACATTTTTTGCCTTTCGCTGTTCGGTCGGCCTTGATGAACCGCTTCAGGCGGTTCGGCCGTCTTTTTGTCAGTCTGCGGGTTCAAAAAACAAGCGGCGCGGAAGAACCCTCCACGCCGATTGCGCGCTGTCCCTAACCGAAGGTTCGGCGCGAGTCAAGGCGAGCAGTCAGCCAGCGAGCCGCGAACGCATTCAAGCTAAGCGCGCGACCTGACAAGAAGCCGGATCGTCGGGCAGATTGGCCCTTGTAACCTGGCCGCCCAGCCGTTATCTAGTGCGCCGCGCCGGCAACGGCGGACCATGACCGCGGAGAGGTGGCAGAGTGGTCGAATGCACCGCACTCGAAATGCGGCATGGGTGCAAGCCCATCGGGGGTTCGAATCCCTCCCTCTCCGCCAAAGCCATCAATTAAGTTGCTGAAAACACTTCGCATCTTCGATGGTAATCCCTTATTCCCCACTTCCTTCCCCACTTAGAAGATCGGTGAGGTCGTGCTGCCAGACACCCGCAGTCTGCCCCGCAACAGCGAAAATGTGCCCGCCGAAGAGCCCGCCGTGCCTTAAGGGACTGTGAGGTATGTGACGTAGGCCTGAACCGCGCCAATTGCCACGATAGCGATCGTAAGCCATCCAATCAGCGTTTGCTGCCTAGAGCTTTCCTTGAACCGCTTGTTTTCCAACTCAAACTCGGCAAGGCGCGCGACGCCATGTGGAGACAAGCGATAGCTGTGGTTTTCGACCAGCAGCTCGCCAGTCGCCACAAATGAATCCAGCATGAGACGATAGTAGTTGGTCACTAATTCTCTTTCAGGATGGAGGAAGCCGCGCCGACTATAGAGCATTTCGAGAAGGCCGATGGGGGTTGTTCTAAAACTGCCATTCTTGATGGTCTTTGCTAAGAAAAATCTCAGCATGTCGATACGGTCCTCCCTAACAAGGGGGCGTCGATTGAAGCGTTTCTGTTCCAGCCTGTCTCGCCAAATAATAAACCGGGGCAAGGCGGGCAATGAACTCAGGAGGAACTGACCCGGCGACGTAGTTTGGAATGAATAGCCCCGAAAATAGTGGGTCGCGTCGAAACGATACCCGCTCAATGAGGCCTTCGGGACACTGCAGTCATATCCCGGTTCACCCGTGGCATTGAAGTAGACCCCCTCGACGCCGTGGCTGGTCAGGCTTCGGACGAGGACGTTCTTGTCCGGATCAGCCGGCTCCACAAGATGAATTTCATAGAAATCGTTGGCCAATGACCGTGGACCGCTAAGGGAAAAGCGATTGGGGGCAGGCTTCCCTGCGCCTATTTGCAGGGCCCATATGTATACGAGTTTTTGGACCGCACGCATGATTGCCACAGGATGTCCCTCCGCATGACAACACATAGTGGTCGGCACCAACGAATTTTAGTGGCTTGATAGGCCCCGCTGGAAGGTACTGCCTTCGATTGCTTAGAAGCGTTGATGTGCCCACCTATCCCCGCCCCCGGCGTGAACCGGATGGCCTCTAGCGAGATGCAGACTAACCTCCGCCAAGGGTCGGTAAAAATCCGCCGCGAAAAAATTTGGAGACGCCGACGCCTTGTAGGTTCACACGACACAGCACTTCAGGCAATTAAATGCGCCCAATATCTGTGGACAAGGCGGAGCACGATATTCCCGTCTAGGCCGACACTATCTGGACCGAGGAACGCCCCAAGCCTATGGGTACAGAAGTGCGCCGTCAGTTTGGCGAAAAGTTCGAAAGATAGCACCAATTCATGCCCACCCTCTCCCAGCAGAACCTCGAACGCCACTTGTGGCAGGCAGCGGACATATTGCGCGGCACGGTCGATGCCGGCGACTACAAGCAATATATCTTCGGCCTCCTTTTTTATAAACGTCTCTGCGACGTTTGGGACGAGGAGTATGAAAAGCTCCTCGCCGAGACTGGCGACCGCGAGGAGGCTGCCGACCCGGACGAGCATCGCTTTCACATCCCGATAGAGCATCGCTGGGACGCAGTGCGCAAGCAATCAACCCAGATCGGTCAGCGGCTGAACAACGCGCTGGCGGCCATCGAAGATGCCAACCTGCGGCTGCGTGGCGTGTTCGGCGATGTCGACTTCGCCAATCAGGACCGCTTCTCTGACGCATTGCTGGAAAAACTGTTCGCCCATTTCGAGAAGCATCGCCTGCGCAATTCCGACGTGCCTGCCGACATGCTCGGCGACGCCTACCTATACCTCATAAAGATGTTCGCCGAGGGAGCGGGCAAGAAGGGCGGCGAGTTCTATACACCACGCCAAATCGTTCGGCTGATGGTCGAGATTGTCGAGCCGCGCCCCGGCATGTCGATCTATGATCCGACGTGCGGGTCGGGCGGCATGCTGTTGGAGGCTGTGCAATATCTGAAGGATCGCGGCGAGGATGCCCGCAGCCTGTCGCTCTACGGTCAGGAAAAGAACTTCGGCACATGGGGCATCGCCCAGATCAACCTGTTCCTTCACGACGTCGACGACGCCTTCATAGCTAGAGGCGACACGATCCGGTCGCCCAAGCGATACGATCCCAAGGCGCGTGAGTTCGCCGAGGGCGTCGGGGCCTATGACCGGGTGCTTGCCAATCCACCCTTCTCCGAGAAGGTCTGGGGTTATGATGTGTGGGCCAACGGCGATCCGTTCGGGCGTGATGAATATGGCTGCCCGCCCAAAGGCTATGGCGATCTGGCGTTCGTCCAACACATGCTGGCGAGCCTGAAGCCAGAGGGGATGCTCGCTGTCATTGTGCCGCACGGCGTCCTGTTTCGCGGTGGGGCCGAGGGACGCATCCGCGAAGGGATGCTGAAGGCTGACGTGATCGAGGCCATAGTCAGCCTTGCCCCGAACTTGTTTTATGGCGCGGGCATTCCGGCAGCGATCCTGATCGCCCGAAAGAACAAACCGAAGGAGCGGCGCGGCAAGGTTCTGATCGTCAATGGCGACGCCACCTACCAACCCGGCAAAGCCCAGAACTTCCTGACCGACGCGCATGTACAAACTCTGGCCGACGCCGTGCATGGCTTCGCTGACATCAAGCAGCTGGCGCGCATCGTGCTGGTCAAGGACATCGCCGCCAATGGCTACAATCTCAATATCAGCGGATACCTGCAGACCAACGGTGATGTTGAGGCGGTCGATGTCGCGGCGGAAATCGCAAAGCTGCAAGACCTGATAACCAAGCGCAACGAGGCCGAGGCGGTGATGTTCGGGCACCTCAAGAGGCTCGGCTATGTTGAGTGAGGTCCCGGAGGGGTGGTTGCTTTCTGATGTGGGGGATGTCGCTGAAATATTTGATAGTCGACGCATCCCGTTAAACTCGGAGCAAAGGCGAACCCGTCAAGGTCCATATCCATACTGGGGGGCAAACGGCATCCTCGATTATGTCGATGATTTCTTGTTCGACGAGCCACTTGTTCTAATGGCGGAGGATGGTGGCTATTTCGATAAAGCGGCCTCCCGGCCTATCTGCCATCGATTGGACGGTCGGGCGTGGGTGAATAATCACGCACATATTATCAAGCCTTTGAAGGCGGATCGTGACTACTTCTATTACTGGTTCGTACACCGAGACATTACCCCCTTCATCAAAGGTGGGACACGCGCGAAGCTCAATCAGGCAGACTTGAAAAGGCTGCCGATTGCACTTCCGCCCCTGGACGAGCAGCGGCGGATCGCTGACGTGTTGCGGTCGGTGGACGCGGCGATTGCGGCAGCCGCCGATGTCTCCGCTCTTGCCGCCACGACTTTTGACGCCCTGATCGCCGACATCTTTCGACGGTATCACCATGAGCGAGCGGTGTTTCGGTCGCTCTGCGTACCCAATGGGCTGCAAACTGGGCCTTTCGGAAGCCAGCTAAAGGCGTCCGACTACATTGAAGATGGTATCCCGGTGATCATGCCCGTTGACCTCCGGGCAGAGGGCATTGATTTTGGGACGGCAAAGGCGACATCGCTGGAAAAATGCGATCAACTCAAACGGCACGTCCTGCGGCCGGGAGACGTTTTGTTTGCCCGCCGTGGAGAGATTGGACGATGCGGACTTTATCTTGAGAATGATCCGATAGCACTCTGCGGCACCGGCTGCCTGCGTGCTAGACTGGACAACTCTAAGATGGACCCAGTGCTGGCCTATTTCTTGATCCAGTCGCAACAGGCCCGATCGTGGCTTTGCGACCACGCGGTCGGGGCGACTATGCCAAACCTGAGTACCTCAATCATTGGCGATCTTCCTCTCCCATCCATTCCAACTGGCGATCAGCAAAAATGGATCGATGCCCTGTTGATGGTCGAAGGCGTACGCAGGGTAAACCAGCGATCATTGAATGACCTGACCCGTTCAAAAGTACACATTTTGAACGACCTTCTCTCCGGTCGCGTTCGAGCGCCCGAATGAGCGAGTACCGTCTCGCCGAGAACCCCGCGCTGAATGTGCTGGCAGGAATGGGATATCAGCCGCTCTCGCCCGAAGCGGCCCTGGCGATGCGGCAGGAAGAGAACCGCGTCATCCTGAAGCCGGTGCTGATAGAGGCATTGGAGGCCCTGAACGGCATCGGCCTGGACGACGCCGAGGCGATCTACAACGACCTTGCCACCCTGTCGGACAATGAGGACTGGCAGAGAAAGCTGCGCGGCGGCTATTCGCGCCGCCTCGCCGGGAAGAACCGCGACCAACCCATTGCGCTAGTCGACTTCAAGGTTCCGTCAAACAACCGTTTCCACGTCGTCCGCCAGTTTCGCGTTGCCGCCCAGCGACCGCGCGTCGCGGACATCGTGCTGTTCGTGAACGGCATTCCCCTGGTGGTGCTAGAAGCCAAATCGCCGCTGAAGGCCACTGCCAAGGCCGGGGAAGCGTTCGAGCAGATCAAGCAGTATGAGCGCGACATTCCCCGCTTGTTCGCGTCCAATGCCTTCAACATCGTCACCGACGGCCTCGTCACGCTCTATGGGGCGACCGGGGCTTCGTCATCGTTCTATGCGCCGTGGCCCGACGCATGGCCGCGCACCCACTCCGAATTTGCCGACGATCTCGCCAAGGATTTGTGGTGCCTTGCCGAGCCGTCCCGGTTGCTCGACCTGCTCGCCCATTTCATCGTGTTCGAGACCGACCCGGAGACGGGGCGGAAGATGAAGAAGGTCTGCCGCTATCAGCAGTTCCGAGCGGTCAACAAGGCCGTCCAGCGGGTTGCTGAGGGCGTCAACCGCAAGGGGCTGGTCTGGCACACGCAAGGGTCAGGCAAGAGCCTGACGATGGTCTTCCTCGCGCTGAAGCTGAAGACCCATCTGACGCTTGACGCGCCGACGCTCGCCAATCCCAACATTCTCGTGCTGACCGACCGGATCGACCTCGACAGCCAGATCAGCAGCACGTTTGCCGCCTGCGGCCTGCCCAACCCGAAACAGGCCGGATCGGTCGCCGAGTTGCGGGAAGCCGTGGCGCGTGGCGGCAACGGGCAAATCCTGCTGTCGACCATCTTCAAGTTCGCAGGTTCCCGCGATCCGATCCCCAACTCTCAGAACTGGATCGTGCTGGTCGACGAGTGCCACCGCACGCAGGAGAAGGACCTTGGTGCCTATCTTCAGGCGACGCTACCCGACGCCCGCTTCTTTGGCTTCACTGGCACGCCAATCAAAAGCACCGACAAGGACACCTATGCCCGGTTCAGCATCGAGGGCGAGGGCTATCTCGATAAATATGGCATCGACGACGCCGTGCGCGACGGCGCGACCGTGCCAATCCTCTACGAGGGTCGAAAAACAGACTGGGCGATCAATGAGGCCGAGATCGACATATTGTTCGACCGCTGGTTCGTCGATCTGCCCGATGACAAGCGTGAGCAACTGAAGCGTAAGGGGCTGACGCTCGCAACGATCGCCAAGCACCCTGAGCGGGTCGGGCTGATCGCCTTGGACATCTGGGAGCATTTCAAGCAGGTCTGCGCCCCCGACGGCTTCAAGGCGCAGATCGTCGCCGTGGACCGCGAGGCGGTGATCCTCTACCGCGCCGCGCTTGCGAGCGTGATCGCCGCCGATCTGGTGAAGGGCGGAATGGACGAAGACGCGGCCCGGGCCAAGGCCGACGCGATGATTGCCTGCGTCTATTCCAAGAGCCAAGAGGACAACAAACCTTCCGAGGCCCCGGACGTCGCCGCCCTGCGCACTGACCTTGAACGGCACTATCTGGATGACGCCGCCGAAAAGGAGGCGAAAAAGGCGTTCAAGGCGTTTGGGCAGGAACCCAGCTTCCTGATCGTCTGCGACAAGCTGCTCACCGGCTTCGACGCGCCGATTGAGGCGGTGATGTATCTCGACAAGCCGCTTAAGGAGCACGGGCTCTTGCAGGCCATCGCCCGAACCAATCGCACCTGCTCGCTGAAGCGCCCGGACGGGATCGAGATTGCCAAGCCGCATGGCCGGATCGTCGACTATATAGGCGTCACCAGCCATCTCGACGAAGCGCTGCAATCCTATCGATCCGAGGATGTCGAGAATGCGCTGCGCGACATCGCCATCCTGCGCAACGACTTGAAGGAAGCCCACGCCCGCTACCGTTCGCAGAAGCGCGCAATGGGGCTGGAGGGCATGGATGAGAAGGCGGCGGCCTATGCCGTCGGCAAACTCGTGACGGCTGGCCGTGAGGATGAATGGTTCGACTTTCAGCGCCTCGCTCGCAATTTCATCCGCGTCTATGGCGATCTCTCACCCGATCCGGCGATCCTCGATTTCACGAACGAAGTAAAATGGGCCGCTGCCTTCCTCCGACTTGCCACGCAGGTGATCGCCAAGGACGAGAGCCTTGACCATCGCCATTACACCGGCAAGATCAGGGACATGCTGGAAGCACATGTCCATGCGACCGGCCTGTCCACCACGATCCGGCTGCGTTCGATTACCGATCCGAACTTCGCCGACGATTTTGCGACCGAGGAGAAGACGGACGCGGAGTTGCAGGAAGCGTTCGTCCGAAAATCCGCCGAGCTTCGCCGTGTCACCCGCGAACTGGTTGACAAGAACCCCGCCCAATATGGCCGTTTCTCCGAGCGCGTACTGGAGATTATCCGCCGCTTCGAGGAAGGGCAGATCGCTGCCGCTGAGGGTTTGCACGAGTTCGAAAACCTGACCGGCGGCATCAACGCCGAACAGGGCGCTCATGCCGAACTGGGCATGGACGAACGCGCCTTCTCGATCCTGCGCATCATGGAGGCACGGGCACCGGACACCGGCCACGGCACCTTACAGAATGCGGCCATTGCCATCGGAGCGATCTATGCCGGGGCGCAGGCGAGCCAGCCAGCCTTCACCTTCATGCCCCAATACCTGCGCAGTTTACGTCAGCAGGTTCGGCGCATCCTTTCCGAACATGGCATTGGCGAAACCAAGGCCATTCGAGAGGCGGTGGAAGAGTTTGCCGTCCACGCGTATGTCGGAGGCCATTGATGCCGTCGCTACGCATTGGCCGCGCCGAGATCCCCTACGAGCTTCGCCGCTCCGCAACGGCGTCGGAGCGCCGCATCACCGTGACCCCCGGCTGCGTCGAGGTGCTGGCGCTTTCCACCGATGACGATACGGCGATCAACTCATTTCTTAAACGCAAGCGACAATGGGTATTCAACACCGTCCGCGAGATGGAGCGGATCACTGCCGACCGGCATGCCGTGCCGCGCTTCATCACTGGTTCGAAGATACCCTTCCGGGGCCGCCGGATGCGGCTGACCGTCCGACGCAGCGATGGCGAGCGGATCGAGCTTACTTACCACAACGGCTTCATCATCGATCTTCCGTCATGGGTAGACGATGACGCCGACCAACTCGTCGCCAGCGAACTCAAACTGTGGCTGAAGCGGCGCGTTCGGCGTGACGTGACGGAGATCGCCGCAGGCTATAAGACCCGGTTCGGGCTTGCGCCTCGCTCGATCCGCGTCGCCGATTTCGCAAACGGCTGGGGATCATGTGGCCCCGAGGGCAACATCCTCATCAACTGGCATCTCATTTTCGCGCCGAGGAAGGTGCTGGAATATATCGTCGCCCACGAACTTGCCCATCTCCGGCATCGCTCGCACGGACCTGCGTTCTGGGATTTCCTCCGGACGGTTATGCCTGACTTCGAGGCGTCAAAAGCGTGGTTGGAAGCCAATCAGGGCAGTCTGAGTGCCGGGTTTCTGATTGTAGTCTAGTGAACAAACGGTGAAGCGTATTTCGCCGACGGGCCGGATCGTGGCCGCTGTGACGGAAGGAGACCGCATAGCGCTATTCGAACTCGCTCCGGTGACCACCTCATCCAAGTCTTCCGGGAAAGGTGTTCTGTCGAGACGGGGTATCACAACCTAATTCCCAACCTTTGACAGCGCGCAATTTCAGGGTCAGAATTTCTGATAGGGCAAGCGTTGCACCAGAGCAGAGTGAAGTGATCGATCACCCAGCGATACCGCAATGTCTTCCGGCATCGATGCTCAGAGGCTCGAACACGCTGAGAAGGTGATAACCGGGCGCCCGCTTCCGGCCTATAGATCAGGATCAACCTCTACGAAGACAAGAAAACATTGGCAGCGTTGATGGGACCCATGCGATAAGTGCAGGTTTATGAAAGATATTTAGTCGTTGAAAGGCAGTATCGCGCCGAGTGGATAGGAAGCAAACACCGGGTCAGAGTCATTGTCATGCTGACACGACGACCTGAAAGCCGTGGCTCACTAATCGGCGCAAGTTCAAAGGGTTATCGTGCGGTACACTCCGCATGTAGTGGCAAGGCTCTGGCTATCGCAAAAGACACGACGATCACCGCGTCCACCCATAAGACACTCAAAGGAGTGTCGCCGCCTCTGGGTGCCGGAAAGTTATGTGCAGGCGAAGGTCCGTGACGAATCACGGCTTCAACTCGGCCTTTGTTGCGTCCCTGAAACAAGGACGTACTTAACAAGACAAATAAAATATCCCCCAGACGAGGCCAGACAGTTACATGTCGTCAAGGGAAGACGTGGCTGCATGGCGAGTGGAAGTCGGGACAATGCCATTGCACGACGAGGCAGCCAACTACGGAAAGCAGCAGGCTACAAAGACGTCCGCGAAAGACGGTTACCATCCAGTGTCAGACCAAAGGCCGCGTTGGCATTCATTCCGTGTCACCCGATGGGCTATGGTTTAGGCGTTATGGCCCCAGTCATACTCGATCTGTGCATGAAATTCTTGCCGGACGATGCGGATGTAACCGGCACACAGGAGCTCGTCGATGCCCTTCTTGACCCTGTCTGAGCCCCAACGCAGACGCTTCGCCGTGTCTTTCTGCGGGATGGTGAACGTCTTTCTTCTCCGCGTAGTGGTCCGGGTCAACTTCAAGACACCAAGGAGTTTAAAGGCTCTGTCTGACACCTGAAAAATTTCATCCTTGTTGATCGGCAAAACAAGCACCTGCTTGCCCTTGACGAAGAGCCTGCCCTTCCGGCGATAACTCCACACGCTCTCCACAATTCCTTCGACTTCCTTGTCCTCAAGCGGTTGCAGGAAGTAGGAATTTTCACGTTGAACGGCGTCAAGAAGATTGGCTTGCGCCCGAGAATTTACCGCCAGCTTCATGGCCAGACGAAAAAGGGTGTTGTTGCGTTCGCCCTCCCGTACGGGACCAGTCGACGCAGGACGCATGACGGCAGACGAGGCGGCACGAGAAGCTGCTTTTGTCGCAATTGCGGCAAGCTGCCGGCCAAGCGCCTTCTTGCCGGTCCCCAGTTCGTCTTTCAGCCAGCGCAGAAGTTTCTCGACCTCAAGAGCATCGGTTAACGGCACCTCCGAGAGGTCCGCGTCGAAAAGACATCCCTCGGGCCACCGATAGGGTTCGCCGGTATCGGGGTGGTTGCCCCCGACCGTCGCAATTTTCCCTGCGCCAAGGATCTCGACCTTGCCTATCGAAGTGGACGCAATCGGCTCCCGTGACCGGTAAAAGAGCATCTGCCTTGGCCGCCGCCCGACCCGGACAATCGGTGTCTCGCCAAGTGCAGCAAAAGCCAAATGCATTATGCGGCGGCTGGTCGCGTCATCATCGTAATCGACATCGATGGCCACGAGTTCGCCAGTCCGGAATCCGATATTTGCTGCCGCGATTGCCGGGTTGGCAAGGAGATTGGCGATTGCGCGCTTGCCAAGCGGGCGACCTTTCCAGCGGATCATCGGCTGCTTGCCCTCCATCGGAACGGGAAGGAAACCGCTGTCGAGAGCACGCTCCGCCATTTTGCCGAAGGAATGGATTTTGGAAACCGATTGCGGCAACGGCATCGCCGCCTGTTCGATGGTTGCTGTGCGGTCACCGGAGAGCTTTGCAGCCGGACCCGGCGTGCTGTCGTGATGCAGAACAGTATCCATCGCCATGGGCTATGCCCGCCTACCCTTGGCAAGCCGGCTCTGGCTGCTGCTCACGGGGCGCGTGGCGGCCCGCCCGCGCCCCGACGTGTCGCCGGGGTTCCACTTGCCAGTCGGGCGAGTGCGGAAAAATTCTTCGAGATCTGCGCGAAGGAGGAACGTCCGCTTGCCCACTTTTCGGCGGGCAAGGACGCCATCCTTCAGCAGTTTGTAGATGAAACTCGTCGAAAGCCCTGTGGCTTCGGTAGCCTGCCTGATCGTGTAAGCGATGCGCTCAGGATGGGGAATCTCAGTGGTGGAAAACATGACCGTCCTCGATTGCTGGAGACGGTCGCCGATTATTCACACCGAACGCGGGAGGGCACCTCGCGAAAAGCAGATCAAAGCCGAGTTGAATGCAATCAATGAGAGTTCCGTTGCGTCACTTCCCGTCGATATTGTTCGACACTGCAAGGAAGTAGCGTACTGCGGCATCTGTGGATGTTTTCCTTGTTCCAAAATCTTTCATGACCTCATCAAGAGCGAGCTCGTAGGTCATGCCTTGTTGCCGGTATTGTTCAAAAGCCGAGCCAACTTCCATCCAGTCTTTAGGCCTTTCGATAACTTTCCTTCCCCGACTCTTCGTTGCAATTCGGGGATCGATTATGTCTGCAGCCAAGGCTTGCATCGCTGGAGACGCCCGTCCGCCGCGCAACATGTGTGCAACGTATTTTCGAGCGTCATGCTCACGTCCGCTACGCAGCCAGTCTCTCGCGTAAATAACATGGGCATCGGCCTTGCCGGAATGATCAGAGGCAGCGGCCAAAATCTCCTTGGCGGCGTCTGCAGCGGATTGAGATTTGTGTGTCGCCATGTTGTCAGGCCGCAAACTGAACGCCGTGTACTTTGCGCTCGGCACCGCAAAAAGCTGCCCAAGCTGCCATCAACTTCCGGCGCTTCTCCACGGCATCGGCTCGCCGATATGCCTGCTCGGTCGCATTGCCGACGCGGTGGGCAAGAGCGGCTTCGGCAACCTCACGGGGGAAGCCTGTCTCGTCGCCGGCCCAATCCCGGAACGCGGACCGGAACCCGTGAACGGTATACGCATCAGTCTTCATGCGGCGCAGCAGCATTTCCATCGCCGACGACGACAGCGGCGAATTTGGCCGCTGCCCCGGGAAGACAAACTTGGACAGACGAAGCTCATGCAGTGACTTGACGATGGCCAAGGCCGGGCTCGAAAGCGGGATCCGGTGTTCCGTGGCAGCTTTCATCCGCCCTGCCGGAATGGTCCATATCGTTTTATGGAGATCGAACTCTGACCACTCGGCACCATAGACTTCGCCGGACCGGGCAGCGGTCAGAATGAGAAATTCGAGTGCCCTCCCCGCCATGGCTTCGGCATTACGAAGACGCAGCACGAAGGCCGGCACGTCTGCATACGGCATGGCTGCATGGTGCCCTCTGGAGAGGCGCTGGCGGGCCGGGAGGACATTCTTGAGGTGACCACGCCAAAGCGCAGGGTTTGCGCCTCTGCGCCATCCTTTTGCCTTGGCAAAGTCAAGAACCCGCTCAATCCGGCCACGAAGCCGGGACGCCGTCTCGGGCTTGCTGTTCCAGATCGGCGAGAGAATTGTCAGCACGTCGTCGGTGCCAACTTCCGATACCCTTTTCGTGCGGATGGGGCCGCAATATTCGGTTAATGTCATGCGCCATTGAGTGCGGTGTTTGTCGTTCCGCCAAGATGCTTCCATCAATGCGAGAAACTTGTCGGCGCATTCGCCGAAAGTCGGTTCCGCCTCTTTTGCCTTCTCGGCAATCGGATCGCGACCTTCGGCCACTGCGGCCCGGTAGTCCGCAGCCTTTTTACGGGCGCTGGCCAGAGGAACACCGGGGTATGCGCCAAAACCCATTTCCCGCCGTTTGCCGCCTGCCGGCGTCCACATGAACAGCCATGACTTCGAACCGGACGGCGATACGTTGAGATAGAGGCCGCCACCATCGCTGTGACGGCCCGGCTTGAGAGAGTCTGACTTGATCTTGGTGTCGGAGAGTTTTTGGAGAGTTCGGGCCATTGCTTCCCCACTTTCTTCCCCATTTTCGAGTGGGGATAACGAGGGACAATGGTAGACAATGGAAGTCAAGTTGTAAAGAAAATTCACCTATTTTCAATAGGTTGGGAGACAACCCAAGACGTTGGCGGACAATAGTTAGGAGGACTCCCTCTCCGCCATATGGCATTGTTTACATTAATAAAAATCAAAGAATAGGTTGCGCGCCGCCATAAAGCCCGCCTACCGAGAACGGCGTATTCGCGGCACGTCAGCTTACGACACAAATATGCGGGGTTCATGCCTCGACCTGATAGATGGCAGAGATCAACTTCGGCCTCGCTAAGCGAAGTCGTGGGGTTCATGCGACAGCGGAATGAGGGTACGCGACTAGCCCCCGTGCCGGGTCAACCTCGCCGTCGGGAAGTACCGATCGGTGCGGACCCAAGCGGATTCACGCTTGTCGGCAGCGGACGCCGGCGGTGGCGGTCAGCACCCGAGCAGGCTCCCCATTGTTGACGTCCGCTGCGCATCTGCGGCGACCGTCGCCATGTCCTCTGCTCCCGGGTTGACGGTGGTGTAGACGAGGAGCACTCTCGAATGTCAGCAGATGTGGTCAGGTTGAGTGTCGGCGAGTAGCAGAGGTTCAGCAACAATGACTTTGAGGCGAACCAGAGCTTACGCCGCATCCGGCCTGGTTCTAGCGGTTTGCACTATGTTTGCTTGGCAGAACGCCACTGCTGCTCACAATTGCCACGCAGCCGCGACGCCTGGCGTCAATTGGCACGAGTGTGACAAGAAGCTTCTCATCCTAGAAGGACAGGACCTGAGCGGGGCGAACCTGTTCGGTGTTGATTTCACTTCGACCGACCTCAGGAACAGCAATCTCCTTGGGGCAAATCTTGAGAAGGCAACGCTTGTGCGTGCTTCCCTGGCCGACTCGACCGCCAAAGGCGCCCGGTTCGACAGAATCGAGGCCTACAGGACCGACTTCAGCCGTATGGACGCGCAGGGCGCTGTGTTTGCGAGCGCGGAAATGCAGCGCTCGAATTTCCAGGACGCCAATCTGACCAACGTTGATTTCACAAAGGCAGAATTGGGGCGTGCGCAGTTCCATAACGCCGATATCAGCGGCAGCCGCTTCTCGTTTGCCAATCTCGCACGGGCGGATTTCCGAGGAGCGACGTTCACCGCGTCGATAGACTTTGACCGCGCCTTTTTCTTTCTGACCCGTATCGAGGGCGTCGACCTTTCCAATTCGGCGGGTCTGTCCCAGTGGCAGCTCAACATGGCTTGCGGAGACGCCCGGACCGAGTTGCCTTCTGGCTTGACGAGGCCTGAAGATTGGCCCTGTCAATTCCAGCAGGAATAGTTGTCGGCAAGCGAACTGCGGCAATGCTGCACCCGACAGGATTCGAACCTTTCGGCAAGCCGCCTAACCCGAATGCCCTGCCGTTCCCGAGCGGTTGGGTTTTGCGTCTCGACATGCATGAACTCGTGCTTTCCGCATTGTTCGCAGAGGTGGCTAGTCCACCTCCTGCTCAGAAGGAAGGATCATAGCATGAGTGACATACTGATCCGCCGTCCGGATGCGATGGAGCCCGTCACGCGCCCCGGCATTATACGCCATTGGTGCCAGCATCCCGGCTGCGCCAAGAATGCGGGATGGAGCTTTGCCAAGCCGAGGCAGACGCCGCACTGGCTCTGTTTCGAGCACCGCGCCAACGGCGAGCGATATCTGTGAGGAAACCTTAATGCCCAGACAGTTGGACCCCTCCCTCTCCGCCAGTTCCGCCGAGTCTACGCTATTCTGCGAAATAACTGCCCAATCACCGCATCTAGCCGAACGAGCTTCTGCGGGACTTGACTTGAGCGGACACGACTCGCCTCAGATCATTCTTAATGCCGAACTTAATGCGGATTAGGGCGAGGCCGCGATCTGAGGAGCAGCCATCATGAGCATAGCGAGCGACGCCCGCTTCTGGGACCGCAGTTCACGGAAATACGCCATGGGCGCGATTGCGGATCAGGCCGGATATGAGCGCACGCTGGACCGGACCCGCGCCCTGTTGGGACCAGGCGACAGGGTGCTGGAGCTGGGTTGCGGAACAGGAACAACCGCGCTCCGGCTCGCGGGCGATGTTCAAAACTATCTTGCGACGGATATTTCCGCCGGAATGATCGCGATTGCCAACGAGAAACACGCCGCTGGCCCCATCCCGGCGCTTGTCTTCCGCACCGCGACCGTAGACGCGCTTGCGCCTGACGACGAGCAGTTTAACGCGGTTCTGGGATTCAACTATCTCCATATGGTCCGCGACCTGCCTGGCACTCTGCGCCGCATCCACGCCTTACTTGCAGCGGAGGGCTTGTTCATCTCCAAGACACCCTGCGTCGGCGATATGAACCCACTCATCCGGCTTGCCTTGCTGCCCGCAATGCACGCGATCGGCAAAGCACCCTATGCAGGCGTCTTTCGGGCGGCAGACCTGAGCCAGCATATCTGTGCCGCGGGCTTCGACGTTCTTGCCACCGAAAGCCACGCAACGAAGGGCAACGACAACCGTCCCTACATCGTGGCTCGCAAGAGGACGTGAGCGGCCGAGGCTGCAGCGTATCGGTCAGGGCTGCTGGATTGCTGCGAGCTTCCAGTCGCCACCGTTCTGACGTGTGAAGGTCCACAGTTCGGTCGTTTCCGTCGGCTGATCGGCTTCGCCCGCGACGATCTTGCCGCTGGCGCGATCACGCATCACGTCGAGAGACTCGTAGCGCAGCGCAGCCGTCGCGTAGTCGCGATCGTCTTCCCGCCAGCTCTCCGCAATATCGGCCTCCAACAGGCTGACGTCAGACACGTCGTTCCTGATGCCCTTTTTGGCATTATCGGCAAGTTCCTCGGACAGGTACGACACCATCTCGGGGGTCGCCAGCCGGCGCAGGCCAGCATGATCTTCGCGTCCGAACGCTTCCTGAACCTCCGTCAACCGTTGCTGGAATGTGTCGAGGTCGGCCGGCGTCATTGTGATTTCATCGGAGGCTTGAGCCGTCCGGCCAAATCCAGACCCGATGCCTGGAATGGGGAAAGACGACACGTCGCCCGTCTCGGGCTGGCCTGCCGCGTTTCGCCCGAAGTTGCCCATGCTCCGCGGAACACCGGCCATGGCGGGCGCTTGGTTGCGTGCCGATTGCGACCGGAAAAAGCGGATGGCCAACATGATCGCGCCGCCGATCAGCAGACCTTGAAGCAGCAGGCCCAACATGCCAGCCAAGCCGCCGAACCCTTGACCCAAAAGAAGTCCGATCAGACCGCCGAGCAGCAGGCCACGCATCATCGAACCGCCGAGGCCGCTGAAGATCCCTGGTCGTTGGGATGCCGGCGTCTGGCGGGCCGCATTGTTCGTCGCGGGCGTCATCGAGCGCTCGACCGGCGCGGCCGGCTGTGGCGCCGTCCTCGTCGGCGGGACCGACTGGAAAGTGCGCGTGCCGCGGCTGCCGAAGCTGCCGCCACGGCGCGCCTCGGCGTAATCGGCCGTGACCATGGAAAGTGCCAGGAACAGTCCTGCAAACAAAACTGCAAACCGGCTCGAACGCGAAATCATCATAGCAAACCCTTAAGCGACACTCTTGCCGCTCATATGGGGTGCGCCGATCGAAATATCAGTGACCCGCACCAGCCATTGAGGAGAAATTCCGTTACCGCCTCTCCACCAGGCACGGCAGCTGACGTGATCCTTCTGCTAAATTGTGCGTTGTTGCCTGAGGGCACGCCGAGGGAGACGAACAATGTTTGCAGGTTTCAGCGCCACCAGCTTGCAACTGGACGAGACGACCATTTTCGCAAGGGTCGGCGGAACGGGTCCGCCGCTGCTGCTACTTCATGGTTTTCCCGAGACACATCTGATGTGGAGAGATATCGCCACAGCATTGGCGCCCCGCTTTACGGTGATCGCCGCCGATCTTCGAGGCTACGGGCAAAGCGGGTGTCCGATTTCCTCTGCCGATCATAGTCCATACGCCAAACGCGCCATGGCCGGCGACATGGTTCAAGTCATGAAGCGGCTGGGGTTTGAGCAGTTCATGGTTGCCGGACATGATCGCGGCGGGCGGGTCGCCTATCGCCTGGCGCTCGACCATCCCGGCGAAATCTCCAAAGTCGCCGTCCTCGACGTCATCCCCACCGCCGCCGCGTGGGATAGGGCGGACGCCAGGCTGGCTCTGAGCTTCTGGCCCTGGAGCCTTCTTGCGCAACCGGAGCCTCTGCCGGAGCGACTGATAGGCGCGGCGCCCGATGCCATCGTCGACAATGCGATTGTGCAGTGGGGGTCGCCGGCAGAAATGTTCTCTGCGGAGGTCAGGGACGCCTATGTCGATGCGCTTCGCGATGCCGTTCATGTTCATGCGATATGCGAAGAGTATCGGGCCGCTGCCATGATCGATCGTGAACATGACGCGCTGGACCAGGCAAACGGTCGTCGCATCGAGTGTCCGCTCCTGGCGCTATGGAGTAGCGAAGGCGCCGTGGAGAACTGGTATGCGGAGGAAGGCGGGCCGCTGGCTATTTGGAGAAAATGGGCCGACAGCGTTGAAGGAAGCCCTGTCCCAGGCGGGCACTTCTTTCCAGAAGAGCATCCTCACCAGACCGCAGCGGCTCTCTCGAAATTCTTCGAGGATAATAGGGGGAATGACGCGTCGAACAGAGTATTGTAGACGTCATATGCGTCCGTTACTCAGAACCTCGGGAGCGCTCCGCGGCTCGAGATCGAGAACCCTCTGATATTCGCCCGTCGGCGTCAAACCTGCTTGATAAAAAATGAAGGCGATCACTGCAGCCACGCTTCTGATAGGCAGCTTCGTATTTGTCGGAGGTTGCGCATCGCCCTTCCACGCATCTTTCGATGCCGCGAAATACGACAAGATGAGCTGTGTCGAACTCAACGTAGCCATGGGCGAAGTTTCCAAGGAGATGTCGGCGACAGCGATCACCCGGGGCAAAGTCGCGAAAACCAATATTCCGGATTGGCTATGGGGAGCCCGGCGTGTCGCCTCTACCGTCACTGCCCGCCAGAGCGCGAGAATCGAGCGCTTGCGGCAGCAGGAGGCTGCGATCGCGGCGGTGAGACGAAGCAAGTGCTGATTGCGGCGCCGGAGTGGTCTGGTGGCTGTCGGCATGATCGCGTTGATACAGCCCTCAGCCCGATGCCCCGGATTGGTGCGCGGCGATCGCGCTCAGAAAAATCTGACCGAATTCCCTAAGCTTCGCGGCGCCGACACCGTTGACTGCGGCGAAGGCGTCGAGGTCGCGCGGGCAGCGTTCGGCCATGTCGATCAGTGTGCGATCGGAGAAGATCACGAAGGCCGGCACCTGGCGCTCCCGGGCGAGACGCAGCCGTACCGCCTTGAGCGTGGCCAAGAGAGCGGTATCCAGGTCTTCCGTGCCCGCGGCAGCATCGGGACGTGTCTTGCCGCGCGGTGCGCGGTTCCGCACCTCTACGCGATACCGGAACGGGACATCGCCACGGGCCAGCTCACGGCCCTTTTCGGCGATGGCGAGGCCGCCATGGCCGCCTGAGTCCAATGTCAGAAACCCTCCCGCGACGAGCTGGCGGACCAGCGACAGCCACACGTCCTTCTTGTGCGCCACACCGGTCCCGAAGCTGGCAAGCCTGTGATGGTTCTTGGCCAGGACCTTCTCGGTTTCGTGGCCGAGCAGAACATCGACGACATGGGCAGCACCAAAGCGCTCGCCGGTCTGGGCGATGGCCGCGAGGATGATCCGTGCCTCCGCCTCGCCATCCGCATGCGGCGTCTGGTCAAGGCAATTGTCGCAATTGCCGCAAGGCATTGCTGTTTCGCCGAAGTAGCCAAGCAGGATCTGGCGGCGGCACTGGGCCGTTTCGCAATAGCCGATCAGCGTATCGAGGCGGCCATGCGCGCGCCTTTTATGCTCCGCCGGTGCGTCCTCGTCTTCGATGAAAAGCCGGCGCATGCGGATATCGCCGAGACCGAAGAGCATATGTGCCTCGGCAGCCCGCCCGTCGCGGCCCGCGCGCCCAATTTCCTGATAGTACGCTTCGAGGCTGCCGGGCAGATCGGTATGGAAGACATAGGCGACGTCAGGCTTGTCGATCCCCATGCCGAAGGCGATGGTCGCCACCATCACCACGCCGGACAAGGTCATGAAAGCGTTTTGATTTGCTTCACGCGCGTCCTTGCTCATGCCGGCGTGGTAGGCCAGCGCGCGCACGCCGTTCTTCTCGAGGAACGCCGCTATCTCCTCGGTCTTCTTGCGCGACAGGCAATAGACGATCCCGCTACGGCCGGCATGACGCTCTACGAAGCTCAGCAATTGGCGCTTGCCGTCCTGCTTGGGCTCGATGCCAAGCTTGATGTTCGGCCGGTCGAAACCCAGCACCAGGGTTTCGACGCGCCCGGCGAACAGCTGCGCAGCGATGTCGGTGCGTGTCGCCTCGTCCGCTGTCGCCGTCAGCGCAATGATCGGCACGTCAGGGAAAATGTCGCGCAGCCGCGACAACTCCTCGTATTCGCGCCGGAACGCCGGGCCCCATTGCGAGATGCAATGCGCCTCGTCGACGGCGATCAGCCGGATGTCGAGCCTGGCCAGTGCCTCGAGCATCCGCGCGGTCATGAGCCGCTCCGGCGCAAGATAGAGCAGGCGCGTCTGGCCCGCCGCAACGCGGCGCCATGCGGCGACATTGGCATCGCGGTCGAGTGAGGAATTGATCGTATCGGCCGCCACGCCGGCAAGACGCAATGCGGCGACCTGGTCCTGCATCAACGCCACCAGGGGCGAAACGACGATGGTGAGCCCGCCCAGGACCAGCGCCGGGACCTGATAGCAGAGCGATTTGCCAGCGCCGGTCGGCATCACAGCCAGCACATGACGCCCGGCCAGCAGTGCCTCCGTCACAGCGTCCTGGCCGGGACGAAAATCGTCGAAGCCGAACACGTCCTTCAGGACGCGCCGCTTGGGATCCTCCGCCGGGACGCTCGCCGTCGATACGTGCATCAGGGAATTTCTACGATCGGCGCCGCCTGAAAAGGCAAGGTGGGAACGGCCAGGAGCAGCGGCGACGTGACCTGCCGAAGCTCCCCGACGAATCTCCAGGTGACTGCCTTGACCGCGGTTTCGAACACTTGATCCCCCTTCAAGCCCTGTCTCCGTCGGCGCCAACTGAAAGAATATCTCCCTCATTGGCGGATATGGGATCGTGATTCCAGCCCCTATTCGCTTTGGCTGTGAATATCGCGTCGACTCTGGCCGGTTAATCCTATCTTCATCATAATTCGGCAGGTTCAGGTTCTGCGGTGATGTTTTGAGTACCGCGGCGCCACAAGCGCCCAGGCAACACGCCCGCGTCTCTCCGGAGGCGCGGGCTTTTCGTTTGCGGGATATGCTGGAAGCGCCTGCCCCCTCGGCCGGACACACGCCGCGATGACCTGCCTTCGCTCGCCCTCAGTCGATAAAATCGGCGCGGTGCGGCGTAAAGCTGTCGACCAGGCGCCCGGCCTCGAGCGCCCTGACGCCATGAACCAGGTTGGAAGGGACAATGAAGCTGCTTCCCGTCTCCAGGATCTCGGTCCTGCCGTCGATGGTGACCTCGAAGCGGCCTTCGGCGACGTAGCTCGCCTGGACATGCGGGTGCGAATGCAGCGCGCCGACACCGTCCTTGTCGAACCCGAACTCGACCATCATCAGTTCGTCCGTGTGCAGCAGCACACGCCTGCGATTGCCGTCCGGCGTCGGCGTCCATGCGCCCTCGCCGGCGTGCGAGAAGATCTTCGTTCCGGTCATCGCCAAATCCTCCTCATCGCGCCAGCCAGCCGCCGTCCACCGGCACCACCGCGCCATGCATATAGTTGGACGCCGGCGCCAGCAGGAAGACAGCCGCGTCGCCGATGTCTTCCGGACCGCCCCAGCGCCCGGCCGGAATGCGCGCCAGAATGGCGGCGCTGCGGTCTGGATCGGCACGCAGCGCCTCGGTGTTGTTGGTTTCGATATAGCCGGGCGCAATGCCGTTGACGTTGATGCCTTTCGACGCCCATTCGCAGGCGAGCAATCGGGTGATGCCGAGCACGCCGTGTTTCGAGGCGGTATAGGAGGCGACGCGGATGCCGCCCTGAAAGCTGAGCATCGACGCGATGTTGACGATCTTGCCGCGCCGCCCCGGATCGGCAAGCACGCGCCGGGCAAAGCTCTGGCCGAGAAAAAAGACCGTCTTCAGATTGACGTCCGTGACGTCGTCCCAATCGGCTTCCGTCAGATCGACGGCGTCGGCGCGCCGAATGATGCCGGCATTGTTGACCAGCCCATCGAGCGGCCCGGTTTCGTCCCAGACGCGATCGAGCATCGCCTGGGCGGCGGCATGATCGGCAAGATCGCAGCGTTCCGCCTCGAAGCGTCCGCCCACCGCCGCGACCTTTTCCGCCGTCTCGTCCATCGCCGAACGGCCGACGCCGACCACAGCACCACCGGCGCGCGCGATCGACAGGGCGATGCCTTGACCGATGCCGGTGTTGGCGCCGGTGACAAGGATGCGCTTGCCGGCGAGGCTGAAAGCCGAGAGGTCGCTCACCGCAGCTCTTCCATCGCTACCGGATCGACATCGGTATAGTCGACATTGTCGCCGGCCATCGCCCAGATGAAGGCGTAGTTGGAGGTGCCGGCGCCCGAATGGATCGACCATCCCGGCGACAGCACCGCTTCTTCATTGCGCATGACGAGGTGGCGGGTCTCGTCCGGTTCGCCCATGAAATGGAACACGCGCGCCGCTTCCGGTAGGTCGAAATAGAGGTAGGCCTCCATGCGTCGGTCATGCACATGGCACGGCATGGTGTTCCAGACCGAGCCTGACGCAAGCTGGGTCATGCCGACGACGAGCTGGCAGGTCTTCACGCCTCCGGCATGGATGAACTGGAAGATCGAGCGCTCGTTGCAGGTCGCCTGGCTGCCGAGGTCGAGCCGCTTGGCATCGCCGATGCGGATCAGCTGGCTGGGATGGCTCTGATGCGCCGGCGCGCTGAGTAGATAGAACTTGGCCGGCTCGGCCGGATTGACTGAGGCGAACGACACCTCATTGGCGCCCATGCCGAGATACAGCATGTCGCGCGGCTGCAGCTCGTAGGATTGGCCGCTCGCCTTCACCATGCCGGCGCCGCCTATGTTGACGGCGATCATTTCGCGGCGATCGAGAAAGTTCTTGGTCCCGGTCGGCTTGATCGCCTCCAGCGGCAGCGGCGTGCCCGCGGGCATGGCGCCGCCGACGATCATGCGGTCGTAATGCGTGTAGGTCAGGCCGATGCGGCCTAACTGGAACAGGCCTTCGATCAGGAAATTGTGACGAAGTTCGTCCGTCCCCATCGCCGCGGCGGTAACAGGGTCGATGGCGACGCGCGAGGTGAAGTCCGTGTGATTGTCAGTGTGATTCATTGCTGTCCCATTGGGCTGCCTCATTGGTCATTCGGTTGCCGCGGCCTTGACCGACTCGGCATAAAAACTTTGACGTGCGTGCAGCCGCTCACGATAGCGCTGCTGGCTAGCGGTGAGATGCGCGCGCATGGCCTCGCGCGCGGACTCGGCATCGCCTGCCGTGATCGCGTTCAGGATCACCAGATGCTCGCCTTGCAATCCCCGCTGGTAGACGTCGGATTGGGCGAGCTCGGTGGACCACGGTGACGTCACGTCGCAAGGAATGGCGCGCCGGCCGAGCACGTCGAGCATCTCGACATAGAACGGATTGTTGGTGGCGCTGGCGATCGCGCGGTGGAAGGCAAGGTCGGCCGGACCCGTCGGCTCGCTGTTCAAGAGCAGCCTCTCGAACTCGAAGAACGCCTCCTGGATCGCCGCTTCCTGCGCGGCATTGCGACGGATAGCGGCGAGCCCGGCGGATTCGATCTCGATCGCCAGGCGCACCTCGAGCACGTTGAGCGCGATCGAATCCTTGCTGCCCATGTCCGCGGCCAGCGCACCGAACATCGTCGAGATATGCTCGGTGACGAAGACACCGGCGCCCTGGCGCGGCTCAACCAGACCGTCGGCAGCGAGCTTGGCCAGCGCTTCGCGGATGACGGTGCGGCTGACCCCGAAGGTTTCGGTCAGCTGACCCTCGGTCGGCAGCTTTTGGCCTGGCTGGATCTCGCCCGCCTGCAACTGCTTGCGGATCGCCGTTACCACGGTCTCCGACAGCTTGGGCTTGCGTTCGACCTTCAGGCTGATCGCCGTATCCGATGCCATTGCCAACCCCTACTTGAAGACGCTCGGCAGCCATAGCGAGATGGCCGGAATGTAAGTGACGAGCCCCAGCACCACGAGGCCTGCCCCATAGAATGGCCAGATCGAGCGCATCGCTTCCCAGACGGATATCTTGCCGACCGCGCACGCCACGAACTGCACGGCGCCCACCGGCGGCGTGTTCAGCCCGATGCCGAAGTTGAGGATCATGATGACGCCGAAATGCACCGGATCGACGCCGTAGGCCTGTGCCACGGGCAGGAAGATCGGCGTGCAGATGATGATCGTCGGCCCCATGTCCATGAAGGTGCCGAGGAACAGCATCAAGACGTTGAGCAGGAGAAGCACGACCAGCGGATCTTCCGAGATCGCGTTCATCGAGGCTATGAGCGCCGCCGGCACTTTCAGGAAGGCCATCAACCACGAGAACGCCGCCGCCATGCCGATGATGAGCAGCACCATGGCCGTGGTGCGCACGGCGCCATGGGTGGCATGAACGAAACCTTCCCAAGTCATCTGCCGGTAAACGAGGACGGTAACGAGCAGCGCATAGATGACGGCGATGCAGGAACTCTCGGTGGCCGTGAAAATACCCGATCGCACGCCGCCGAAGATGATCGCGATCAGCAGCAGGCCGGGCACCGCGACAGCGAAGAGATGCGCGACGGCGGCGAAACCCGGAAACGGCTCGGTCGGATAGCCGCGGGAGCGCGCCACGAAATAGGCGGTGACCATCAGTGCCAGGGCCAAAAGCAGGCCCGGGATGATGCCGGCCGTGAACAGGTCGGCGATCGAGATCTTTCCGCCTGCCGAGATCGAGTAGATGATCATGTTGTGCGACGGCGGCAGGAGCAACGCGATCAGCGCCGCCATCGACGTGACGTTGACGGCGTAGTCCGCTCCATATCCACGCGCCTTCATCTGCGGGATCATCAAACCGCCGACCGCTGCCGCCTCCGCCACCGCGGAGCCCGAAATGCCGCCGAACAGTGTAGCGGTCGCGATGTTGACCTGCCCGAGACCGCCACGCATGTGGCCGACGAGCGAGCCGGCGAAGGCGACGATCTTGCTGGCGATGCCGCCGCGCACCATCAAGTCGCCGGCGTAGATGAAAAACGGAATGGCCAGCAGCGAAAAGACGCTCATGCCGGAATTCAGGCGCTGGAACACGATGAGCGGCGGCAGGCCCATGTAGAGGACTGTGGCAAAGCTTGCGACGCCGAGGCAGAAAGCGATCGGCGTGCCGATAAGCATCAGAACGGTGAAGACGCCGAAGAGTATCCAGAGTTCCATGGCGTCAGACCTTCACATTCGCTGTGTCGAGTTCGGCTGCGACTTCCGCCGGCGGCAGTTCATCGAGCGCATCGTCGATCGGCGCACCGGAGAGGCGAAGCACGATCCGCTCCAGCGTGAAAAGCACGATGAGCGCGCCTCCCGCGACAAGCGGGACGTAGTCCCAGCCCCCTGATATGCCGAGCGACGGCAAGGTGGCGCCCCAGGTCAAGGCGACCAGCTGGCTGCCATACCAGATCATGCCGATGCCGAAGGCGAGCGCGACGAGGTCCGAGATCATCCTCAGCCAACGCTTGCCGCTTTTCGGCAGCACGTAGAGCAGGACGTCGAAGCCGAGGTGATAGTTCTCGCGCACGCCGACGGCGGCGCCGAGGAAAATGAACCAGCTCATCAGCATCACCGAGCCCTGCTCGGTCCAGCTCGGCGAGCGGTTCAGAACATAGCGGCCGAACACCTGCCAGGCGACGAAGGCGGTCATCAGCACCAGCCCGATGCCGGCGATCCACAGCGCCGCCGTGCTGACGCGCGACATCACGCGCGCGATGCCGGCAAGGGGCGGTCTCTGTTCTGGGCTGAAGGTCACCGGTTCTCTCCGCAAGAGGATGGCGGCGCGGAATGCCCGCGCCGCCGCTTGATCACTGCGCGGCCTTGATGGCCTCGACCATGGCCTTCAGCTTGTCGTCCTTGACGTGCTTCTCGTAGACCGGGCCCATCGCGTCGATGAAGGGCTGCTTGTCCGGCGTCGTGATCTGCGAACCGGCCGCCTCGACCTTGGCACGCGATTCCTTGACCTTGGCGGCCCACAGCTCACGCTGCTTGGCGACGCTTTCCTTGGCCGCCGCCTTGAAGATCGCCTGGTCTTCCGGCGTCAGCTTGTCCCAGCTCGACTTCGCCATGACGAAGGCTTCCGGCACCATCGTGTGCTCGTCGAGCGAATAGAACTTGGCCACTTCCGCATGCTTGGCGGTATCGTAGCTCGGAAAATTATTCTCCGCGCCGTCAATGACCCCGGTCTCGATCGCCGAATACACCTCGCCATACGGCATCGGCGTCGCGTTGGCGCCGAGTGCCGCCACCATGTCGACGAAGATGTCGGACTGGATGACGCGGAACTTCATGCCGGCCAGATCGGCTACAGAGTTGATCGGCTTCTTCGAATTGTAGAAGGAGCGCGCGCCGCCGTCATAGAAGGCAAGCAGCACCAGCCCGACCTGTTCGAACGCCGCCGCGATCTGGTCGCCGACCGCTCCGTCAATGACCTTGTGCATATGGTCTTCCGAGCGGAAGATGTAGGGCAGCGAAGGCACGGTGGTTTCGGGAATAAGCCCGTTGAACGGCGCCATCGAGACGCGGTTGAGGTCGATCACGCCGGAGCGCACCTGCTCGATCGTGTCCTTTTCCTCGCCGAGCTGCGCGGAATGATAAAGCTCGACCGTATAGCGGCCGGCCGTCCGCTCCTTCACAAGCTCGCCGAAATATTTGACCGCCTCGACCGTCGGATAGCCGTCCGGATGCGTGTCGGACGAGCGCAGAACCGTCTGGGCGCTTGCCGTTCCAGCCATCAGTGCGGCGGCAAGCAGCGTAGCTCCCGCCAGTCTAGAAAAATGCAGCATTGGTTTCCTCCCGTTTGAACGATGGCGGCAAGCGCCGTTAGAGCCGGTACGCCTTTTTTGCGAGCGTATAGGCAAGATCCTGCGCCAACTCGTGCGCCTCTTCCTCGCGGAGCCGGTGCTCGGCGACGAGACGCGCAAGAAAGGCGCAATCGACCCGACGCGCCACATCGTGGCGAGCTGGGATGGATGGAAAAGCGCGGGTATCGTCGTTGAAGCCGACGGTGTTGTAGAAGCCGGCCGTCTCGGTCGTCATCTCGCGGAACCGGCGCATGCCCTCCGGGCTGTCGTGGAACCACCAGGCCGGCCCGAGTTTCAGCGCCGGGTAGACGCCGGCGAGCGGCGCCAGCTCGCGCGCATAGCTGGTCTCGTCCAGCGTGAAGAGGATGATGGTAAGGTCGCGCTCCAGCCCGACGCAGTCGAGCAGCGGCTTCAGCGCCGTCACATAGTCGGTTCTGGTCGGGATATCGAAACCCTTGTCCCTGCCGAACCTCTGGAAGACGGCAGGCGAGTGATTGCGAAAGGAGCCGGGATGGATTTGCAAGACAAGCCCATCGTCGCGGCTCATCTTGGCCATCTCGGTCAGCATCTGGGCACGAAACAGTTTTCGCTCGCGCTCGTCATCCGAGCCCCGGCGGATGCGGTTGAACAGCTCCTGCGCGGCGGCATCCGACAGATTGGCGGTCTCCGCCGTTGGATGGCCGTGATCCGACGCGGTCGCGCCGAAACTCTTGAAGAAGGCTCGTCTCTGGCGCTGCGCATCGAGATAGCCGGCCCAGTTACCGGTATCGCAGCCGGTGATTTCTCCGAGCTGGTCGAGATTGGCCGAAAACCCTTCGAAATCGGGATCGACGACCGCGTCCGGCCGATAGGCGGTGACGACGCGCCCATCCCAGCCGCTGTCGCGGATCATCTGGTGCCATTTGAGATCGTCGAGCGCGCCTTCGGTCGTCGCGATGACCTCAATGTTGAAGCGCTCGAACAGCGCTCGGGGGCGAAAATTCTCCCACTGCAGCAAGGTCGCGATCATGTCGTAATGGCGGTCGGCGGTTGCGGCCGTCAGCGGCTCTTCGATGCCGAACAGATGGGCAAGCACATGGTCGAACCACAGCCGCGTCGGCGTGCCGCGGAACAGGTAATAGTGCTCGGCGAACCGCCGCCAGATCGTCCTGCCGTCGGTCTCCACCGGTGAGCCGTCGAGCGTTGGCACTCCGAGATCCTCAAGGCGAACGCCCTGGCTGAACAGCATGCGGAAGATGTAATGGTCCGGCACAACAAGCAATTGCGCCGGATCGGCAAACGCCTCGTTGAGCGCATACCAGCGCGGATCGGTGTGACCATGCGGGCTGACGATCGGCAGGTTCTTCACGCCGGCGTAAAGATCGCGGGCAAGCGAAAGCGGACGCGTCTCCGATGGAAACAGCAAATCCGGATCGGTCAGCACGGCCACATCAATCCTCCCAATACGGCAATCGGTAGGATCGGAAAGAAGTTATGTCAACATACAAAAATCGGGTTGTTATATGATGACTTGATGGCGGTGACCCATTGTGCAGGATGGAAACGGATGTTACGCCGCTGCCAGCCACGCTCCGGACGATCGCCGCACCATGACCAACAGACGCCTTTCCAACAGCACGCTGCAGGCATTGCCGGCCCCCGTCGCGATCCCCCGATACGATCGCGACCAGATCGTGCCAGGTATCGTCCATCTCGGCGTCGGCGCGTTCCACCGCGCTCATCAGGCAGCCTATGTCGACGACTGCCTGGCGGCGGGAGAGACGGATTGGGGCATTGTCGGCGTCTCGCTGCGCAGCGCCGACACACGCGACGCGCTGGCGCCGCAGGACGGGCTCTACACGCTGGCGGTCAGAAGCAGCGACAGTGAAAGCCTGCGCGTCGTCGGCTCGATCCTGTCGATGCTGGTGGCTCCGGAGGATTCCGGCGCGGTGCTGGCCGCGCTGACCGATCCGCGCACCTCGATCGTCACGCTGACGATCACCGAAAAAGCCTATCTCAGGGCGGCGGGCGGCGGGCTGGACACAGCTCATCCCGACATCGTCCATGATTTGGCGAACCCGCAAATGCCGCGAACGGCGCATGGTTTCCTGACCGAGTCGCTTGCGCGCCGCCGTGCCGCCGGCATCCGGCCATTCACCGTGCTCTGCTGCGACAATCTCCCGGCCAATGGCGCCACGCTGCACAGGCTGCTGGTCGAATTCGCCGCGCTACGCGGTACCAGGCTCGCCACTTCAGGCGATGCCAGGCTCGCCACTTCAGGCGATGCCGATCTCGCCCGCCATATCGCCGACGAGGTGGCGTTTCCGTCGAGCATGGTCGATCGCATCGTGCCGGCGACCACCGATGCCGACCGGACACGGATATCAGGCCAGCTCGGCGTCGAAGACGCGTGGCCGGTGATGACCGAGCCATTCTGCCAATGGGTGGTCGAAGACGATTTCCCGGCGGGCAGGCCGGCCTGGGAAAAGTTCGGCGTCACCATGGTCGGTGATGTCGGGCCGTTCGAGGACATGAAGCTCAGGCTGCTCAACGGCTCGCATTCGGCCATCGCCTATCTCGGCCTGCTCAGCGGATATGAGACGGTCGACCGCGCCTTTGCCGATCCGGCGATCCGTCAATTCGTCGACGGATTATGGGCCGAGGCCATCCCGACGCTGCCGCAGGACGCCGGGCTAGACACGACCGACTACACGGCTCAACTCGCTAAGCGCTATTCGAACACCGCGCTTGCCCACCGGACGGCGCAGATCGCCAATGACGGCAGCCAGAAACTGCCGCAGCGCATCGTTGCCTCGGCCACGGAGCGGCTGAGTGCCGGTGCCCCGCCCGCGCATCTGATGCTGGTGGTGGCCGCCTGGATCGCCGCTTGCGAGGCGCGCGGCAAATCCCTGCCGGAAAATCATTTCACCGATCCGCTCGACTTGGCCCTGGCCGCACTCGGCACTCGGCAGCTATCGGCTGGCGAAGCGGTTGCGGCGGTGTTCGACCTGGCCGGCTTCGCCAAGGGCGGTGCTGAGCGCCTGACGCTGATCGACCTGGCGGCCGCCCATCTCGAACGGTTGCGGCAAGGCGGAGTGGCCTTCGCCCTCGCCGCACTCGGCATACGGAGCGAATGAACCTAGGGGACCTAGCGCTGGCTAGGATCGGATTGCGGAGGTCGGCGGGACAGCGCCCCCCTCTGTCCTGCCGGACATCTCCCCCACAAGGGGGGAGATTGGCAGCTCTGATGCCAGCGCCAGTTCTGCAATGTTGGAGATTTGCGAAAGCCGCAGTGACGGCCGATCTCCCCACCCGTGGGGGAGATGTCCGGCAGGACAGAGGGGGCCGCGAAGGAACGCGACGGAAGCTTTATCCTGGGCCGTCCTACTCTTGGCCGATGTCGTAGCATAAATCCCAGGACCTACGCTCCGCTTCGCCCTGAATGGCGAGGGATAGCCCAGCCTCTATGCCGGCAGGATGGCGCCTTCGAGTGTGGTGAGCTGGCTAAGGAACTGCTCGGCCTTGGTACGGGTCTGATCGTCCTTGGCGTCGGCGGCGTCTTCCCTGGCTTCCTGGATGCGGCGGGCAAGGTCGGCGCGGTCGATGTCGCCGACGGCTACCGCCGATTCTGCCAGCAACGTGCAGCCAGCCGGAACGATGTCGGCAAAGCCGCCGAACACGACGTAGCGTTCTTCCTTGCCGGCGGCGGTCTTCACCGTGACGACACCCGGCTTGATCGTGGTCATGACCGGCGCGTGATGCGCCATGACAGTCATTTCGCCTTCGGCGCCCGGAATGACGACGGATTCGACCTGCTCGGAAACCAGCAGGCGCTCCGGCGAGACCAGTTCGAATTTGAAAGCTTCAGCCATGTCAATTTAGTGAGTAGGGAATAGTGAGTAGGGAGTAGGGAGAGGACAATTGTCCCGATCACCCGGCTGCTATTCACTACTGACTACTGACTACTCCCTATTGCCTTGATTACGCCGCTTCAGCCGCCAGGCGCTGAGCCTTCTCGACCGCTTCCTCGATGCCGCCGACCATGTAGAAGGCGGCCTCCGGCAGATGGTCGTAGTCGCCGTTGCAGAGGCCCTTGAAGCCCTTGATGGTGTCGGCGAGATCGACCAGCTTGCCCGGCGCGCCGGTGAACACTTCGGCGACGAAGAAGGGCTGCGACAGGAAGCGCTCGATCTTGCGGGCGCGGGCGACCGTCTGCTTGTCCTCTTCCGACAGCTCGTCCATGCCCAGGATGGCGATGATGTCCTGCAGCGACTTGTAGCGCTGAAGGATCGACTGCACCTGACGGGCCACCTGGTAGTGCTCTTCGCCGACGACCATCGGGTCGAGCATGCGCGAGGTCGAATCGAGCGGATCGACGGCCGGATAGATGCCCTTTTCCGAGATCGCGCGGTTGAGCACGGTCGTCGCGTCGAGGTGGGCGAAAGAGGTCGCCGGCGCCGGGTCGGTCAGATCGTCGGCCGGCACGTAGATCGCCTGCACGGAGGTGATCGAGCCCTTGGTCGTCGTCGTGATGCGTTCCTGCAGCGCGCCCATGTCGGTGGCCAGCGTCGGCTGGTAGCCCACGGCCGAAGGAATACGTCCGAGCAGCGCCGACACTTCCGAACCCGCTTGCGTGAAGCGGAAGATGTTGTCGACAAAGAACAGCACGTCCTGGCCCTGGTCGCGGAAATATTCGGCGACCGTCAGACCGGTCAGACCGACGCGGGCGCGCGCGCCCGGCGGCTCGTTCATCTGGCCATAGACGAGCGCCGCTTTTGAGCCTTCGCCGCCGCCCTTCTTGTTGACGCCGGACTCGATGAACTCATGGTAGAGGTCGTTTCCTTCGCGGGTGCGCTCACCGACGCCGGCGAACACCGAGAAGCCGCCATGCGCCTTGGCGACGTTGTTGATCAGTTCCTGGATCAGCACCGTCTTGCCAACGCCGGCGCCGCCGAACAGGCCGATCTTGCCGCCGCGGGCATAAGGCGCAAGCAGGTCGAGTACCTTGATGCCGGTGACCAGGATCTGCGCTTCCGTCGACTGCTCGACATAGGTCGGGGCCGGCTGGTGGATGGAGCGCATCTCGATGCCGTCGACCGGGCCTGCCTCGTCGACCGGCTCGCCGATGACGTTGATGATGCGGCCGAGCATGCCCGGGCCGACCGGCACGGTGATCGGCGCGCCTGTGTCATAGACGTCCTGGCCGCGAACCAGACCTTCAGTCGAGTCCATGGCGATGCAGCGCACGGTGTTCTCGCCGAGATGCTGGGCCACCTCGAGCACGAGGCGATTGCCGACATTGGATGTTTCCAGCGCGTTCAGGATCGCCGGCAGATGTTCGCCGAACTGCACGTCGACAACGGCGCCGATGACCTGGCGAACCTTGCCGGCCAAGCCAGTCTTCTTGATGGCGACGGTCGGCGCCTTCGCCGCAACAGCCTTGGCGGGCGCGGCCGCCTTCTTGGCCGGAGCCGCCTTTGCTGCCGCTGCCGGAGCCTTTGCCGGTGCTGCCGCCTTCGCGGCGGTCTTCGGGGCCGCCTTCTGGGGGGTCGCTGCTTTCGCCATCGTCTTTACCCTTTTCGTCTCTTTGTTTCTCACGCGATCCGCTTGAAGGTCACAGACCTTCGTGGGAGCACGCCTAGAGCGCCTCGGCGCCCGAAATGATTTCGATCAATTCCTTGGTGATCTGCGCCTGCCGCTGGCGGTTGTAGGTGATCGACAACTTGTTGATCATGTCGCCGGCGTTGCGTGTCGCATTATCCATGGCGCTCATCTTGGCACCCATCTCGCCGGCCGCATTTTCGAGCAGCGCACGGAAAACCTGCACGGAGATGTTGCGCGGGATGAGGTCGGAGAGGATTTCGCCCGGCTCCGGCTCGTATTCATAGACGGCATTGCCGCCGTCCGTCGTCTCGGCGGCAGCCGAAGCCACACCTGCCGGGATGATCTGCTGGGTCGTCGGGACTTGGCTGATCACCGACTTGAACTGCGAATAGAACAGCGTGCAGATGTCGAAGCCGCCCTCGTTGAAGAGCTGGATGACTTTCTTGGCAATGGCATCGGCATTGACGAAGCCGAGCGTCTTCACTTCGCGCAGGTCTACGCGCTCGATGATCAGCTCCGCGTAGTCGCGGCGCAGGATGTCGAACCCTTTTTTGCCGACGCAGATGATCTTGACCTTTTTGCCGTTGGCCAGAAGCTTGCGGATGTGGTCGCGGGCGAAGCGTGCGATCTGCGAATTGAAGCCGCCGCACAGACCACGCTCGGCAGTGCAGACGACGAGCAGATGCACGTCGTCCTTGCCGGTGCCGGTCATCAGCGCCGGGGCCTCGCCGCCGCCGCCGATCGCCTGGGTGATGTTGGCCAGCACTGCGCCCATGCGCTCCGAATAGGGGCGCGCGGCCTCCGCCGCCTCTTGCGCGCGGCGCAGCTTCGCCGCGGCGACCATCTGCATCGCCTTGGTGATCTTCTGCGTCGCCTTGACCGAGGCGATACGGTTACGAAGGTCTTTTAATGAAGGCATGCTTCAAACCTGATCCCGTCCGTCCGGCTTCGTTCAAGCGAAGGTCTTGGCGAAGGTGTCGATCTCCGCCTTCAGCTTGGCGCGTAGATCGTCCGACAGCGCCTTCTCCTTGCGGATACCGTCGAGCACCTCCTTGCCGGCCGAGCGCATGTGGCTGAGCAAGCCATGCTCGAACTTGCTGACCTGGTCGATCGCCAGCTTGTCGAGATAGCCGTTGACGCCGGCGAAGATCACCGCGACCTGTTCCTCGACCTTGAGCGGCGAGAATTGCGGCTGCTTCAGGAGTTCGGTCAGGCGCGCACCGCGGTTGAGCAGGCGCTGCGTGGCGGCGTCGAGGTCGGAGCCGAACTGAGCGAAGGCCGCCATTTCGCGGTACTGCGCGAGCTCGCCCTTGATCGAGCCGGCGACCTGCTTCATCGCCTTGATCTGCGCCGAGGAGCCGACGCGCGACACCGACAGGCCGACATTGACTGCCGGGCGGACGCCCTGGAAGAACAGATTGGTTTCCAGGAAGATCTGGCCGTCGGTGATCGAGATGACGTTGGTTGGGATGTAGGCCGACACGTCGTTGGCCTGGGTCTCGATGATCGGCAACGCCGTCAGCGAACCGCCGCCATTGTCGTCATTGAGCTTGGCGGCCCGCTCCAGAAGACGCGAATGCAGATAGAAGACGTCGCCCGGATAGGCTTCGCGGCCAGGCGGGCGGCGCAGCAGCAGCGACATCTGGCGGTAGGCGACGGCCTGCTTCGACAGATCGTCATAGCTGATCAGCGCATGCATGCCGTTGTCGCGGAAATACTCGCCCATGGTGCAGGCGGTGAACGGCGCCAGGAACTGCATCGGCGCCGGATCGGAAGCGGTAGCGGCGACGATGATCGAATAGTCGAGCGCGCCGCGCTCTTCGAGAACTTTCACGAACTGCGCGACGGTCGAGCGCTTCTGGCCGACGGCGACGTAGACGCAATAGAGCTTTTCCTTCTCCGGCCCGTGATCGTGCACCGATTTTTGGTTGAGCATCGTGTCGAGGATGATCGCGGTCTTGCCGGTCTGGCGATCGCCGATGACCAGCTCGCGCTGGCCGCGGCCGACCGGGATCAGCGCGTCGATGGCCTTGAGGCCGGTCGACATCGGCTCGTTCACCGATTTGCGCGGAATGATGCCGGGCGCCTTGACGTCGACGCGCTTGCGCTCGGTCGCCTGGATCGGCCCCTTGCCGTCGATCGGATTGCCGAGCGCGTCGACGACGCGGCCGAGCAGGCCCATGCCGACAGGCGTATCGACGATGGCGCCGGTGCGCTTGACAATGTCGCCTTCCTTGATGTCGCGGTCGGCGCCAAAGATGACGACGCCGACATTGTCGGCTTCGAGGTTGAGCGCCATGCCGCGGATGCCGCCGGGGAACTCGACCATCTCGCCGGCTTGGACATTGTCGAGGCCGTAGACGCGGGCGATGCCGTCACCGACGGACAGAACCTGGCCGACTTCGGAGACCTCGGCCTCCTTGCCGAAATTCTTGATCTGGTCTTTCAGAATTGCGGAAATTTCCGCGGCGCGGATGTCCATCAGCCGACCTCTTTCAGTGCAAGCTTGAGCGAATTGAGTTTGGTTTTGAGCGACGTATCGATCTGGCGCGAGCCTATCTTGACCACCAGCCCGCCGAGCAGCGACGGATCGACGGTCACGGTGATCGCGACATCCTTGCCGGCAACGCTTTTCAGCGCCGCCTTCAGCTCGGTTTGCTGAGCCGCCGTCAGCGCATGCGCCGAGGTGACTTCAGCGGCGGTCTCGCCACGATGCTCGGCGGCGATCTGGCGGAAAGCCTTGATCATGCCAGGGATGGCGAACAGCCGGCGGTTCTGGGCGACGACGCGCAGGAAATTTCCGGTGAGGCCGGTGATCCCTGCCTTGTCGGCGATCGCCGCAATGGCCCTGGCCTGGTCCTCGCTGGAGAACACCGGACTATTGATCAGACGGGTGAGGTCGGCACTGTCTTCGAGCATCGTCGCGAAACTGTTGAGGTCAGCCTCAACCTTAGCAACCGAGTTTGCCTGCAGCGCGAGCTCGAACAGCGAACCCGCATAGCGTTCTGCAACACCTGAGATTGGCGATGACGATTGGGCCACGGACCGTCTTTTCTCTTGTCTGACAGGCCGCAGATTATTGGCGCGAGCGAGAACTCTGGCTAAATCTTTGACCTTACTGCATTTTTCCAAGCACGGAGGCGCGGCTTCCGCTATCCCCGGCCGAAAGTCGATTGCCGTCTAGCACAGGCATTTTAAGACCGCAATGCGTCGTCCTGCATGGTTTTAGGCACTATTGTCGCATCTGGCGGCCGAGCTTAGCGACTGGCCCCGAATTAGCCTTTGATTCAAGGCACAAAGCCGAAGGCGAAGGCAAGCGGCAGTGCCGCCAACGCCAGTTCCACCACAATTGAAACCCAGTTGAAAGGCGTGTTGGCGCCATCCGACATCATCGACAGCAGCCGGCCGAAGGCGGTGAACAGCCAGGAAAAGCCAAGCGCCATGTAGAGCAGCGGCTGCGCCAGCAGAATGCAGCACAGGCTAACGCCGAGATAGAAGCCCGACATCCTGCCACGCCCTTCGGCGATCGCCGCCGCCTTCTCGGGCTTGACCTGCAGCCGCAGGATGCGGAAGGCCAGCCCCGGCGCCAGGAACAGCAGCAGGCCGAACAGCAAGGTCACAACGGCGCTCGACCATGCCAGCCACTCGCCCTGGCTCATCGGCCACGGAAACGCAAATTCCATCTTGTCCCCTCGTAAATGGCTGTTCGAAATTTCGGGCATTCTAGCGAAGGAAGAAACATGCGCCAGATGGCGCCGGCAATTTGCGAAAAGCGCATCAACCCAGCGCGAATTCGACCGCCGCCTCGGCATGGATGCGCGTCGTATCGAACACAGGAATGTCGAAGTCCGGCTGGCCGATCAGCATGGTGATCTCGGTACACCCCATGATGACGCCGTCGATCTTTTCGTCGCGCCGCAGGCGAGCGATTTCACCAACGTAGGCCGCCTTTGATTCGGTACTGATGATGCCCTGGCAAAGTTCGTCGTAGATCACGCGATGAACCATATCCCGCCCGGCTTGATCAGGCACCACCGGTTGAAGTCCGTATTTGTCGGTGAGCCGGCCCTTGTAGAAATCCTGTTCCATGGTGAAGCGCGTCGCCAGCAGCGCCGGCCGCTTGACGCCGGCCTGGCTGATCGCAACGGCGGTGGCGTCGGCGATGTGGATGAGCGGTATCGACACCGCCGTCTGCACCGTGTCGGCCAGCTTGTGCATGGTGTTGGTGCAGATCAGCAGCCCTTCGGCGCCGGCTGCTTCCAGCTTGCGCGCGGCGTCGACCAGCCGAACGCCCGCCCCCTGCCAGTCGCCAGCGTGCTGCCGTTCGGCGATCTCGGCGAAGTCGAACGACCACAGCAGCAGTTTCGCCGAATGCAGCCCACCCAGCCGCTCGCGCACGATCTCGTTGAGCAGGCGGTAGTAGATCGCTGTCGATTCCCAGCTCATGCCGCCGATGAGGCCAAGGGTTTTCATGATGGGCTGTTCCTTTTCCTGTGCGATTCCTATATTGTGACCACATGAGACCACAAGGAGTTCTCGCATGAAGACAATGCAGCTACGAGAAGCGAAGGCGAGCCTTTCCGTGCTCGTGGCGGCGGCGGCGAATGGCGAGCCTACTGTCATTACCAAGCACGGCAAGCCGACAGCCATGGTTGTACCGATCGATGAGGGACGGAAGCTCTATCCGCAAAACAGCCAAAAAGACTTCGTGGATTTCCTGCTTCAATACCCAGGTGGCATCGAGCTTGAGCGGAACGAATCGCCATCGCGGGAAGTCGAGTTTTGAGCGACTATCTGCTTGATACGTCTTTTCTCTCGGCCTTTGCACCTGGCCGCACTCCGATTCCTCAACATGTGCAGAAGTGGATTGCTGAACAACGGGAGCGTGGCTCCTGGCATATGTCGTCGATCGTAATTCTAGAGGTGGAAAGAGGCATCGCGAAACTGAAGCGGTCAGGCGGACATGCGAAGGTGGAACGCATTAGCCGCTGGTTCGAAAGTTTACTTATCGAATTTGACCAGCGCATACTCCCCGTCGATGTTGCAATCGCGCGAGAAGCCGGACGACTGGAAGACGCAACTATCGCACGAGGTGTCAATCCGGGCTTGGCTGATGTCTTGATCGCAGCGACTGCTCGTTTGAACGGCCTGTCTGTCTTGACAGCCAATGTCCGGCATTTCGCCATCCTCGATGTACCGTACCTGAACCCATTCGCCGAGGGCGGGCCAAGGGCTTAATTCTTCGCCCATCACAAAAAGCTCTGCGGGTCGATGTCGACCTGCACACGCACCGAGCCCCGTATCTTCGGTCCCTCGGCCAGCATGGCTCGGATGAACCCTTGCATGTCAGCGCGCCGCTCGCCCTGGATCAGAAGGCGAAAGCGATGGCGGCCGCCGATCAGCGACAGCGGCGCCTCGGCCGGTCCGAGCACGAACAGGTCGCTTGCCTGCGGTGCGGCACGCCGCAGGCCGCGGGCGTGCCCTTCGGCTTCCGCCCGCGTCGCCGCACTGACGATGACGCCGGCGAGCCGGCCGAAAGGCGGCAGCGCCGCTCGTTCACGTTCCGTGATCTCGCGCTCGTAAAAAGCCTCGGCGTCGCCGGAGACGATCGCCCGCATCACCGGGTGGTCGGGCTGGAAGGTCTGCAGCAGGCCAAGGCTTTTCTTGCCGGTTCTTCCGGCGCGGCCCGTCACCTGGCTGAGCAGTTGGAAGGTGCGCTCGGCGGCGCGCGGATCGCCATTGGCAAGACCGAGATCGGCGTCGACCACGCCGACCAGCGTCATGTTGGGGAAATTGTGACCCTTGGCGACAAGCTGCGTGCCGATGACGATGTCGGCCTCGCCATTGGCGATGGCTTCAAGCTCCAGCCTCAGCCGCCGCACACCGCCCATCAGGTCGGACGACAGCACGATGGTTCGGGCGTCGGGGAAATGCGCAACGACCTCTTCGGCGATGCGCTCGACGCCCGGCCCGCAGGCGACCAGATGATCGAGCGTGCCGCATTCCGGGCAGGCCTCGGGACGGCGTTCATTGTGCCCGCAATGGTGGCAGACGAGCTGGCCGCGAAAGCGATGCTCGACCAGCCAGGCCGAGCAGACCGGGCAGCCGAAGCGGTGACCGCAGACCCGGCACAGCGTCAGCGGCGCATAGCCGCGCCGGTTGAGGAACAGCAGCGATTGTTCCTTTTTCTCCAGTGTCTGGCGCATATGGCCAAGCAGCACCGGCGACAGGAAGCCGCCGCGTGCCGGCGGGGCGCGGCGCATGTCGATCGTCTTCAGGTCGGGAAGGGCCGCCTCGGCAAAGCGCGCCGCAAGCACCGCCCTGTCATAGCGCCCCTGGCTCGCATTGACCCGGCTTTCGACCGACGGCGTCGCCGAGGCAAGCACGACCGGAAAGCCGCCGATATGGCCGCGCACCACCGCCATGTCGCGGGCGTTGTAGAAGACGCGGTCTTCCTGCTTGTAGGCGGGGTCGTGCTCCTCGTCGACGACGATCAGCCCGAGTTCCCGGAACGGTAGGAACAGCGCCGAACGCGCGCCGGCAACGACGCGCACTCCACCTTCCGCCACCTGCCGCCAGACACGCTCGCGCATCCTTGGCGGCAGGTCCGAATGCCATTCCGCCGGCTTGGCGCCGAATCGCTCCTGGAAGCGCTCGAGGAAGGCGTGGGTCAGCGCGATCTCCGGCAGCAGGATCAGCACCTGCTTGCCACGGTCGAGCGCCGCCACCACCGCCTCGAAATAGACCTCCGTCTTGCCGGACCCGGTCACGCCGTCGAGCAGCGTGACGCCGAATGCGCCGGCCGCGACATTGGTGCGCAGCATGGCGGCCGCATCGCTCTGGTCCGGCATCAGCGAAGGCTGGGCGTAGCCCGGGTCGGGTGCTGCGACCACCGGTCGCGGCGGGATCATGACCGTCTCGAACACGCCTTGCGCTTTCAGCCCGTCGATGACGGTCGACGAAACGCCGGCCGCATGCGCCAGCCCGGACCGCGTCCAGGCAAGCCCGCCTTCGGCTGTTTCCAGCACGCGCATCCGCGCACCCGTCATCCGATCGGGTTTGGCAAAGGTGCGTTGCAACCCTTCGATCCACGGTTCCGGGTCGAAGGCCTCCGGCGCCCGCAGCAGCATGCGCGCCACCATGCCGGGCGGCGACAGCGTGTATTGCGCGATCCAGTCGACGAAGCGGCGCATGGCGCGGTCGATCGGCGGGCAGTCGAAGACCTGCTCGATCGGGCGCAGTTTTTTGGCATCGACCTTTTCGACGGCGCCGTCCCAGACGATGCCCGCAACCTGGCGCGGGCCGAGCGGCACGCGCACGATCGAGCCCGGCACCACGCGCATGCCGGCGGGCACGGCATAGGTGTAGGGCCGCTCGGCGGGCATCGGCACCAGCACTGGCGCGGCTGCGACAAAGGGCGAATCTTCGATCATGAGGCGTGACCTTGCCCCGACTTTCGTCTAGATCAAAGTCCGACCCCAAATGTGCATGACATGCACATGAAAAAATCTTCAGGAGACCGTCATGAAATTTTTTGTCGACACCGCCGATGTCAAGGAAATCCGTGAGCTGAACGATTTGGGGCTGCTCGACGGCGTTACCACCAATCCTTCGCTGATCCTCAAATCCGGCGGCAAGATCGCTGACGTCACCAGAGAGATCTGCGAGATCGTCAAGGGCCCGGTCTCGGCCGAAGTCGTCGCCACCGAATACAAGGACATGATGGCGGAGGCCAAGATCCTGGCCAGGATCGCCGACAATGTCTGCATCAAGGTGCCGCTGACGCTCGACGGCCTGAGAGCCTGTAAGGATATCCGGTCGGACGGCCGCATGGTCAATGTCACGCTCTGCTTCTCGGCCACCCAGGCGCTGCTCGCCGCCAAGGCCGGCGCCTCCTTCATCTCGCCCTTCGTCGGCCGCATCGACGACACCGGCTGGGATGGCATGGAACTGATCTCGGACATCCGCACCATCTACGACAATTATGATTTCCAGACCGAGATCCTGACCGCTTCGGTGCGCACGGTGAACCATGTCAAGCAGGCCGCGCTGATCGGCGCCGACGTCATCACCGCGCCGCCGGCGACGCTAAAGGCGCTGGTCAAGCACCCGCTGACCGACAAGGGCCTGGAGCAATTCCTCGCCGACTGGGCCAAGACCGGCCAGAAGATCGGCTGAAATCAAGACGCCGCGTTCATGAAAAAAGGCCGAGCAATCGGCCTTTTTTGTGCGCCAGCAAGCGGCTGTGGGCGAGAACCGGAACGTCTTGATCGAGGCCGGAAAGTTAACCCGCCACCGTCTTGCCGTGCTTGACCAGATCCTGGGCGATCGACAGGCGCAGCAGCTCCGCCAGTTCGCGCGCTGCGCGGTTCTCGGCGTCGATTTGCGCCCGGTAGGAGGCAAACTCCTGACGGGGCTTGTCGAAGGACGACGCTATCGAGCGCCGGCCGGTCGCGATGGTCGTGCCGGTCTTGGCGTCGGTCAGCACATAGTTCGCGGTCAGTGTCACCGTGCCCGCCGTTGGCTCGTCCTCATCGGTCGTGACCTGCACAATTGCAGCGGATTCAACAAGTTCGGTAACGCCGAGATCGAGCGAATAGGCAGGCGAAGCCGGCTCCCCCGCACCCTGGCCGAGCGCGAAGATCAGGTTGTTGCGGACCTGCTGAGCGTAGCGGGTGTTGACCGGCTTGACCGAGATGGACCCGAGTTCGGCGGCAGCGCCGACTTGCGACCCGGCCGACAGCGGCGCGCTCGAATAGAGCGGGCGCACCGTGCAGGCTGAAACCAGCGCAACCGAAGCGACCAGGCCGCAAAGCGCTGCGCGGCGCAGCAAATGCGTCACTTCTGTCTTCCCTAAGTCAGGCAACGACATTGACGATCCTCTGCGGGACGATGATCACTTTGCGCGGCGCCTTACCTTCGAGCGCTTTCTGCACGAAGTCGAGAGCCAGAACCGCTTTTTCGACCGCACCTTGGTCCGCGTCGCGGGCAATTGTCAAATCGCCGCGCTTCTTGCCGTTGACCTGGACCGGCAGCACGATCTCGCTGTCGACGACGAGCGACGGATCGTAGACCGGCCAGGGCCGTTCGGCGACCAGATCGGTGCCGCCGAGCGTCTGCCAGCATTCCTCGGCCAGATGCGGCATGACCGGCGCGATCAGATGCACAAGGATGTCGACGGCTTGCCGGCAGGCACCTTTCAGCGCCGCACCGGCCTTGCCTTCGGCCACCTCGTTGAGCGGCGTTGTGAGCGCATTGGCGAGCTCGTAGATGCGGGCGATGGCGCGGTTGAAGGCGAGCTTTTCGATATCCTCGCCGACGGATTTCAGGATCTTATGCGCGGCCTTGGAAACAGTCCCCGCCTCGCCCTCCTCCGCCGCTGCCGGTTGGGTGCCGGCAAGCGATTCGGCGGCCGTCGACACCAGGCGCCAGATGCGCTGGATGAAGCGATGCGCGCCGGCCGCACCTTCGTCGGTCCATTCGACGTCGCGCTCGGGCGGCGAGTCCGACAGCATGAACCAGCGCGCGGTGTCGGCGCCGTAGCCGTCGGTGATCTCTTCCGGGCTCACCGTGTTCTTCTTCGACTTCGACATTTTTTCGAGCGGGCCGATTACAGCCTCTTCGCCGGTCGCGATTTCGATGGCGCGGCGCTTGCCGTCGACGTCCTCCAGCCGCACCTCGCTGGGCGCAAGCCAGCGGCTGTTCGACCCACTGCCGACCCGATAGGTCTCGTGCACCACCATGCCTTGCGTGAACAGTCCCCTGAACGGCTCGGCGAGATCGACATGGCCGGTCTCGCGCATGGCGCGGGTGAAGAAGCGCGAATAGAGCAGGTGCAGGATGGCGTGCTCGATGCCGCCAATATACTGATCGACCGGCAGCCATTCAGTCGCTGCCTTGGGATCGGTCGGGTCGTTCGCCCAGGGCGCGGTGAAGCGCGCGAAATACCACGACGAATCGACGAACGTGTCCATCGTGTCGGTTTCGCGGCGTGCATCCTTGCCGCATTGCGGGCATTTGACATGCCGCCATGTCGGATGGCGGTCGAGCGGATTGCCCGGCCGGTCGAACTCGATATCGTCCGGCAGCCTGACCGGCAGGTCCGCCTTCGGCACCGGCACCACGCCGCAATCCTCGCAATGGATCATCGGGATCGGGCAGCCCCAGTAGCGCTGGCGCGAAATGCCCCAGTCGCGCAGGCGGAAGTTCACCTTGCGCTCGGCCATCGGCCGGTTGCCGATGGTCTTTTGTTCCAGCAGCTTCGCCACCTCGTCGAACGCCTGATCCGGCTTCATGCCGTCGAGGAAGCGCGAATTGATCATCACGCCGTCGCCGACATAGGCCTCGTCAATGATCTGGAAGTTTCCTTGATTCTCGCCTTCCGGCATCACCACCGGGATGACCGGCAGGCCGTATTTGTTGGCGAAGTCGAGATCTCGCTGGTCACCGGATGGACAGCCGAAGATGGCGCCGGTGCCGTATTCCATCAGCACGAAATTGGCGACGTAGACAGGCAGCGTCCAGTTGGCGTCGAATGGGTGAACGACGCGGATACCGGTATCGAAACCCTTCTTCTCGGCCGTCTCCAGTGCCGCTACCGAAGTGCCCATGTGGCGAACCTCGTCGATGAACTTGGCCAGCGCCGGGTTGCTTTCGGCCGCCTTCTTCGCCAGCGGATGATCAGCTGCGACCGCCATGAAGGAGGCGCCGAAGATGGTGTCGGGCCGCGTCGTGTAGACCTCCAGCTCATCTTCGCCGTCGATCACCTTGCCAGTAGCTGGGCCAGTAGCTGGGGTGGCCAGCGGCCAGCGGATCAGCAGGCCTTCCGAACGGCCGATCCAGTTCGCCTGCATCAGCTTCACTTTTTCCGGCCAGTCGTCGAGGCCTTCGAGCGAGTCCAGCAGATCCTGCGCATAGTCGGTGATCTTGAAGAACCACTGCGTCAGCTCGCGCTGCTCGACCAGCGCGCCCGAGCGCCAGCCGCGTCCGTCGATGACCTGCTCGTTGGCAAGCACCGTCATGTCCTCCGGATCCCAGTTGACCTTGGAGGATTTGCGCGTCACCAGACCCTTCTCGACAAAATCGAGGAACAGCATCTGCTGGCGATGGTAATAGTCGACATCGCAGGTGGCGAATTCGCGTGCCCAGTCGAGCGACAGGCCCATGACCTTGAGCTGCTCGCGCATGACGGCGATGTTCTGATAGGTCCAGTCCTTGGGATGGACCTTGTTCTGCATGGCCGCGTTCTCGGCCGGCATGCCGAAGGCGTCCCAGCCCATCGGGTGCAGCACGTTGAAACCCTTGGCCCGCTTGTAGCGCGCCACCACGTCGCCCATCGTGTAGTTACGGGTATGGCCGATATGGATGCGCCCCGACGGATAGGGGAACATCTCCAGCACGTAGTATTTCGGGCGCGGGTCGTCGTTGTCAGCCTCGAACAGCTTCTTGGCGTCCCAGGCCTTCTGCCATTTGGGCTCTGATGCGCGCGGGTTGTATCGTTCGGTTGCCATCGGATGTTTTTCACTTAAAAGCATGCGCGAACGGCCGGACAATGCCCGGCGGCTCAGGAAATGTCGTCGCGGTGTTCACCATGGATTGCCGGACCCGTCAACTGCGGCGGTCCGGCGAGTATCAAAACTAGAGGCAGATATAGGCATGACGAGCGCCGTCGAACAGTTTTTCACGGTCAAGGCGAAGATCGCCGCTGCCGAGCGCGAGGCGGGACGGCAGGCCGGCGCGGTGACGCTAGTCGCGGTCTCGAAGACCTTCGACGCCAACGATATCCGCCCGGTCATCGAGGCCGGCCAGCGTATCTTCGGCGAGAACCGCGTCCAGGAAGCACAAGGAAAATGGCCGGCGCTGAAGGAAGCTTTCCCCGACATCGAGCTGCATCTTATCGGTCCGCTGCAATCGAACAAGGCGAAGGAAGCGGTCGCGCTGTTCGATGTCATCGAGTCGGTCGACCGCGAGAAAATCGCCGCCGAACTCGCCAAGGAAATCGCCAGACTGGGCCGGTCTCCAAAACTCTACGTTCAGGTCAACACCGGTTCGGAACCGCAAAAGGCCGGGATCGAACCGCGGGAAGCCGTCGCGTTCGTCGCGCGCTGCCGTACGGTTCACGGCCTCGCCATCGAAGGTCTGATGTGCATTCCGCCGGCCGACGAGAATCCCGGTCCGCATTTCGCGTTGCTGGAGAAACTTGGGCTTGAGGCCGGCGTCGAAAAGCTCTCCATGGGCATGTCCGGCGATTACGAGACGGCGATCGCCTTCGGCGCAACCAGCGTCAGGGTCGGCTCGGCGATCTTCGGAGCCAGGTAGCCGCGTCATAGCACCGCATTGCGAGGCCTAAGCCGTGCGCTAGCTCCGAGGGAGAACCCGAGCGACCAACCATGGCCGTTCCTTTGCAATGCGAAGGAGGGCAACATGAGCAAAGAACGCGTTCCCCATAACCGATATGTCTCCGACGGGCTGCACCCGCACGTCTATCTGGCGATGGTCGGGCTTGCCGCGTGGTACGCGCTGTCGGCCTGGATAGGCTTCGGCGACGGCGGCTATACCGATTATCTTCTCGTCGTCATGACCGGATTCATCATCATCTCGGTCGCGTTGCCGGCCTTTGCCGGGCGCGTCTGGCTTCGACACCATCACCGGAGCGACACAGCCGCCCACAGCTTCGAGGACTGGATCGCTGGCGAATTCGACACCGGACAAGGTCGCGTGAGCGCCAAGACCGCGCTGGTCGAGCTTCTCCTGCCGCTCGCCGCAGTCGCCTTCGGCATGACGGCCTTTGCGATCATGGCGCGCCTGGCTGGTTGAGGCGGCGCCTTTTGCTGTTCGTAACGGCAGCGGCCTTTCCGCCAGGCCGGAAATTCGTTCTGCGGAGAGACTTGAAACGAAACGTTTCGTTCCTATTTGCCAGACGTCACCACCAAATTTCCGGAGCCGCACCATGCGCTACAATCAACTTGGAAACACGGGGATGTTCGTCTCCGAACTTTGCCTCGGCACCATGACCTTCGGCGCCGCTGGCGAAAACGCCCAATGGGGCCTGATCGCTAGCCTCGACCAGGATGGCGTCGACAGGATCGTCGAGCGCTCGCTCGCCGCCGGCGTCAATTTCTTCGACACGGCGGACGTCTATTCCTTCGGCGCATCGGAACGGCTTCTCGGCCAGTCGCTGAGGAATCTCGGTATCAAGCGGCAGGATGTGATCATCGCCACCAAAGCCCATGGCGCCATGGGCGACGGCCCCAACCAGCGCGGTTCCTCGCGCGGCCACATCATGGATTCGGTCGAGGGCAGTCTCGAGCGGCTACAGCTCGACCATATTGATCTCTACCAGCTTCACGGCACCGACACGGTGACGCCGATCGACGAGACGCTGCGGGCGCTCGACGATCTGGTTGCCAGCGGCAAGGTCCGCTATGTCGGCGTTTCGAACTGGGCAGCCTGGCGCATCGCCAAGGCACTCGGCATTGCCGACCGTAAAGGCTTTGCCCGTTTCGAGACCGTCCAGTCCTATTACTCGATCGCCGGTCGCGACTTGGAGCGCGAGATCGTGCCGCTGCTCGACGAAGAGAAGCTTGGACTGATGGTCTGGTCGCCGATGGCGGGCGGTCTGCTCTCCGGCAAATACGGACCCGGCGCGCCCGGTAATGGCGAGGGCCGCCGCGCCAGCTTCAATTTCCCGCCGGTCAATGAGGATCGCGCCTGGGCGGCGGTCGCCGTCATGCGCGAGATCGCCGGCAAGCACGGCGTCAGCGTCGCAACGGTCGCGCTGGGCTATGTGCTGGCCAAACCCTTCGTGATGAGCGTGATCATCGGCGCCAGCCGCATGGAGCAACTCGAACAGAACCTTGCCGCCACCGAATTGAAGCTCGATACCGAGGATCTTGTTCGCCTCGACGAGGTCAGCGCTCTGCCGGCCGAATATCCGGGCTGGATGCTCGAGCGTCAGGCGGCTGGCCGGCGGCCGGCGCCCTTTGCGCCGAAAAAATAATTCAATCTCACCTTCGATTGATGTTTCGGGAGCCGGCAGACTCCCGATCTTCTTTGGGCTCAGGACAACCGGACAGTCTCGACCAAAAAGTCGAGAAAGGCCCGCACCCGCGCCGGCAAGTGCTTGCCCTGGCCGACATAGACGGCATGGGTGAGCTCCTCATCGCCGGGGTTGAAGTCCTCCAGAAGCGGTACCAGCCGCCCGGCGGCGATGTCGGGCTCCACATGCCAGCGCGCCAGCCGGGCGATGCCCGCTCCGGAGAGCGCCATCAGCCGCATCGCCTCGCCATCGCTGACCAGCGCATTTCCGGTGATCGGGACGACAATGGTCTCGCCGGCTGCGCCGACGAAAGGCCAGCCGTCGATATGGCGCACGAAGCAGAAACCCATCCGGTTGTGACGATCGAGATCGGCCGGCGTTCGGGGCGTGCCATGCGTCCTGAGGTAGGATGGCGCGGCGACGACGACCACCGGACTTTGCCCGAGCTTGCGGGCGACCAACCGTGATTCGCCGAGCGGCCCGGCGCGGATCGCGACATCGGCGCGCTCCTCCAACAGGTCGATGACACTGTCGGTCAAAACCAGATCGACGGCGATTTCCGAATAGCGTTCGAGGAAGCGCGGCAAAAGCGGGATCAGCCGGTGCTGCCCGAACGGCACGTAGCTGTTGACGCGCAGCCGCCCACGCGGGGCGGCACCGGCCGCCGCCTCGCGCTCGGCTGCCGCCATGTCGGCCAGGATGCGCACGCCGCTGCCGAAGAAGGCCGCCCCCTCAGGTGTCAGTTGCAGCTTGCGCGTCGAACGGCTGACCAGGCGCGCGCCAAGACGGGCCTCAAGGCGCGCAATCAGCTTGCTCACCGCCGACGGCGTCATCCGCAAGGCGCGAGCGGCGGCCGAAAAGCTGCCCGCCTCGACGACGCGGACGAACACTTCGATCTCGCCGGAGCGGTTGATGTCGGGTCTCGCCATTCGTGAATCTATTTCACAGACAATGTGCCCGACGCAAGGCTGGTTCACAGCACATCGCGACACGATCTTCCGGGACGGGGCGTGGGAAGACACGGCGTCCCATCAAACGACCGCGATCGAAGTGGGAACCGCCATGCCTCTTGCTCTTTATGCCCTCGCCGCCGGTGCCTTCGGCATCGGTGTCACCGAATTCGTCATCATGGGCCTGCTGCTCGACGTCAGCACCGATCTCGGCGTCTCGATCTCGGCCGCCGGCCAGCTGATTTCCGGCTATGCGCTGGGCGTCGTCATCGGCGCGCCGCTGCTGACCATCGCCACCGGCCGCTGGCCGCGCAAAACCGTGCTTCTGGCGCTGATGGCGATCTTCACGCTGGGCAACCTCGCCTGTGCGCTCGCCCCCGACTACTGGACACTGATGGGTGCCCGCGTGCTCACCGCCTTTGCCCACGGCACCTTCTTCGGCGTCGGCTCCGTCGTTGCGACCGGGCTGGTAGCGCCCAACAAGAAGGCCTCGGCGATCGCCCTGATGTTCACCGGCCTGACCATTGCCAACATCCTCGGCGTGCCCTTCGGCACATGGCTCGGCCAGGCCTTCGGCTGGCGGGCGACCTTCTGGGCTGTAACCCTTGTCGGCATCGTCGCCTTCGCCATCATTCTCCTGCTGGTGCCGCGCAGCCAGACAGAGCCGGAGAAGAGCGACCTGCGCGGCGATCTCGCCGTGCTCGGCCGCGCGCCGGTTCTGCTTGGTTTCGCCACCACCGTGCTTGGCTATGCCGGCGTCTTCGCCGTCTTCACCTATATCGCCCCCTTGCTGACCGAGATCACCGGTTTTGAGGAAGCAGCCGTGTCGCCGATCCTGCTTGTCTTCGGCGGCGGCCTCATCGCCGGCAATCTCGCCGGCGGCAAATTCGCCGACCGCTGGCTGGTGCCTTCGGTTCTCGGCAGTCTCGTCGTGCTGGCGCTGGTGCTCGGCTCGATGACCTTCGCCCTGCACAGCCAGGCAATGGCCGTCATCTATGTCGGCCTGCTCGGCGCCGCCGCCTTCGCCACTGTGGCGCCGCTGCAGATGTGGGTGCTGGAGAAAGCGCAAGGCGCCGGCCAGAGCCTCGCCTCGTCCTTCAACATCGCCGCCTTCAATCTCGGCAACGCCGCCGGCGCCTGGCTCGGCGGCATGGTCATCGCCCATGGTCCCGGCCTCGGCGCCGTCACCTGGGTCGCGGCCCTGCTGCCGCTCTCGGCGCTGGCCGTGGCGGCACTGGCGCTTCGCCTCGACCAAAATACCGTCCTCGCCACACCGGAAATCGTGCGGTCATAGGTCGGCAAACCTCAATCACTCTTCAAAAAACTCATCCGACATCATCAAGGAGCAAAACCATGGACTATCGACGTCTAGGCGCCTCGGGCCTGAAGGTCCCGGCACTCTCGTTCGGCGCTGGAACCTTCGGCGGTTCAGGCCCGCTGTTCGGCGCCTGGGGCAACAGCGATGCGACGGAAGCGCGGCGGCTAATCGATATCTGCCTCGAGGCCGGCGTCAACCTGTTCGATACCGCCGACGTCTATTCGAACGGCGCCTCCGAAGAAGTGCTCGGCGCGGCCATCAAGGGCCGCCGTGATGCCGTGCTGATCTCGACCAAGACCTCGCTGCCGATGGGCGACGGACCCAACGATGCCGGTTCCTCCCGTTCGCGTCTCATCAAAGCCGTCGAGGACGCGCTCAAGCGTCTCGGCACCGATTACATCGACCTGCTGCAACTGCATGCTTTCGACGCCGCAACGCCGATCGAGGAGGTGCTGTCGACGCTGGACAGTCTCGTGCGCGCCGGCAAGCTGCGCTATGTCGGCGTTTCCAACTTCTCCGGCTGGCAGGTGATGAAATCGCTCGGCCTGGCGGATAAGCATGGCTACCCGCGCTACGTCGCCCATCAGGTCTATTATTCGCTGGTCGGGCGCGACTATGAATGGGAGTTGATGCCGCTCGGTCTCGACCAGGGTGTCGGTGCGCTGGTGTGGAGCCCGCTCGGTTGGGGCCGCCTGACCGGCAAGATCCGCCGCGGCGAGCCACTGCCGGAAAAAAGCCGGTTGCACGACACCGCGAGCTTCGGGCCGCCGGTCGATGACGAACATCTCTACCGGGTCGTCGATGCGCTCGACACTGTCGCCCAGGAAACCGGCAAGACCGTGCCGCAGATCGCCATCAACTGGTTGCTGCAGCGGCCGACCGTCGCCTCTGTCATTGTCGGCGCGCGCAACGAGCAGCAGCTGCGCCAGAACCTCGGCGCAGTCGGTTGGTCATTGACATCAGACCAGATGAAGAAGCTCGACGCAGCAAGCGAAGTCACCGCGCCCTATCCGTATTTTCCGTATCGCCGGCAGGAAGGTTTTGCCAGGCTCAGCCCGCCTGCGGTTTGACCCCGCTCGATACATCAAGTGCCCCGGGGACAGGGCATGTTGAGATTCAGGTCAGGGCGCGCCGAGAATGGTGGCTTCCGAGAACCGGAGCGGAGCGTACTTAAAGTACGTGAGCACCGGAAGCGCAGGAAACCGCCATTCGCAGGCCGGCCTCACCTGAATATCGACATGCCCTAATGCAGCACGAACTCGCCGTCGACTTTGTGCCACTCATTCGGCGCGATCAGCTTCTGGTGCGTATAGCTCACCGAATGCAGCGGGCCATCGAGCTTGGTCTGCCAGAACTCGATGAACCGGATCAGCACCGGAAATTTCGGAGCGATGTCGTAGTCCTGCCAGATGAAGCTCTGCAGCAGATGCGGATGATCGGGAAAATGATAAAGAATCTTGGCCGTGGTCAAGCCATATCCCCTAAGCATCAGGTCCATTTCGGATTGGTCGCGCATTTCGATCCTCTGGGTTGATTCTCCTTTCCTCCCAATGCGAAATTGTGCGCGCTATTTGCTTAATCGTCTATTGATATTTCGTGGTTGAAGCCGGGTTTACTATGCAAAATCATAAAGTTAGCAGCCGTCAACCCCGAGTGCTGACAACGGTGGGAAAAGCTTCTGCGGCATCCCGCCGCGCAAATCCAACGTCTAATGTTGCCGTCACCGCGGAACTGTTAATAATGCGCGCGAATTCGCGGTCGCTTCGCCGTGATGCCGACGGCGGTCAAGCCGGGCGGCCTGGTTTCGGGAGGAAAGTGAAGAAATGTCCGAGGTTCATGTCCATCGCGTCCAGCCGGCGTGGAAGAAGAATGCGCTGATCGACAATGACACCTATTTGAAATGGTACGCCGACAGCGTGAAGAACCCGGACAAGTTCTGGGGCAAGCACGGCAAGCGCATCGACTGGTTCAAGCCCTACAGCAAGGTCAAGAACACCTCCTTCGACGGCAAGGTCTCGATCAAATGGTTCGAGGACGGCGAGACCAATGTCTCATGGAACTGCATCGACCGGCATCTGAAGAAGCGCGGCGACCAGACTGCCATCATCTGGGAAGGCGACAACCCCTACGACGACAGGAAGATCACCTATAACGAGCTCTACGCGCATGTCTGCCGGCTCGCCAATGTGATGAAGAAGCACGGCGTTAGGAAAGGCGACCGCGTCACCATCTATATGCCGATGATCCCGGAAGCCGCTTATGCGATGCTTGCCTGCACACGCATCGGCGCCATCCATTCGGTGGTCTTCGGCGGCTTCTCACCGGACGCGCTGGCCGGCCGCATCGACGACTGCAAGTCGACCTTCGTCATCACCGCCGACGAGGGCCTGCGCGGCGGCAAGCCGATCCCGTTGAAGGATAATACCGACAAGGCGATCGAGATCGCCGCCAAGGCCGGAACGAAAGTCGAGAAGGTCGTGGTGGTGCGCCGCACCGGCGGCAAGACCGGCTGGGTGGCCGGACGCGACGTCTGGTACCACGACGAGGTCGCGACGGTTAAGGCGGAATGCAAGCCGGAGAAGATGAAGGCAGAGGACCCGCTGTTCATCCTTTACACGTCGGGTTCGACCGGCAAGCCGAAGGGCGTGCTGCACACCACGGCGGGCTATCTCGTCTATGTCTCGATGACCCACCAACATGTCTTCGACTATCATGACGGCGACATCTACTGGTGCACGGCCGATGTCGGCTGGGTCACCGGCCACAGCTATATCGTCTACGGGCCGCTCGCCAACGGCGCCACCACACTGATGTTCGAAGGCGTGCCGAACTACCCGTCGCAGTCCCGCTTCTGGGAGGTCATCGACAAACACAAGGTCAATATCTTCTACACCGCGCCGACGGCGTTGCGCGCGCTGATGGGCGCCGGCGACGCCCATGTCGCCAGGACGTCGCGAAAGTCGCTGCGTGTGCTCGGCACGGTCGGCGAGCCGATCAATCCGGAGGCCTGGGAGTGGTATTTCAACGTCGTCGGCAACGGCAAGGTGCCGATCGTCGACACATGGTGGCAGACCGAGACGGGCGGCATCCTGATCACGCCTCTGCCCGGCGCCACCCACCTTAAGGCAGGTTCCGCGACGCGGCCGTTCTTCGGCGTGAAGCCGGAACTGGTGGACGGCGACGGCAAGGTGCTGGAAGGTGTTGCCAGCGGCAACCTCTGCATCGCCGATTCATGGCCAGGCCAGATGCGCACCGTCTATGGCGACCACGAGCGTTTCGAACAGACCTATTTTTCGAGCTATAAGGGCAAATACTTTACCGGCGACGGCTGCCGCCGCGACGCCGATGGCTACTACTGGATCACCGGCCGCGTCGACGACGTCATCAATGTCTCCGGCCACCGCATGGGCACGGCCGAGGTCGAATCCGCGCTGGTTTCGCACGAGAAAGTCTCGGAAGCTGCCGTCGTCGGCTATCCGCACGACATCAAGGGCCAGGGCATCTACTGTTACGTCACGCTGATGGCAGGCGAGAAGCCGAGCGAGGAGCTGCGCAAGGAACTTGTCGCCCATGTCCGCAAAGACTCGGCGCCATCGCCACGCCCGACAAGATCCAGTTCGCTCCCGGCCTGCCGAAGACCCGTTCGGGCAAGATCATGCGGCGCATCCTGCGCAAGATCGCCGAGGACGATTTCGCCGCGCTCGGCGATACCTCGACGCTGGCCGATCCGGCGGTCGTCGACGACCTCGTCGCCAACCGGCAAAACAAGAGGGCTTGATGCAGGCAGCAACCGCCACAACGTGCGCAAATCTCGGCGTCTACTGCTTGGTCGACCGGCCGGCCCGTGTCGAGAGATGATGCGGTTCGTTTAGGCGGTGCAGAACATTTGAGATGAGGGCGGGACAGCGCCCCTCTCTCCTGCCGGACATCTCCCCCACTTGGGGGGAGATCGGCAGTTCGGGCGCCGCGCCCAGAATACCACGCCGGCGATTGGCGAAAGCCGTGGTGACGGCCAATCTCCCTCCTTGTGGGGGAGATGTCCGGCAGGACAGAGGGGGGCGCGAAGGATCGCGGCAGAACGCAACATGTGTGCTGATCATCGATACAAATCCGCTCGCGTCGGCGGCAGACCGCTTGGACCCCGCGCCCGCTTGGTGACGACGGTCTGGAAAATCTGCGCCGAGGCGCGTTCGAAAGTGATCGAACAGCCGGTGAGATAAAGCAGCCAGAGGCGCGCCTTGGCTTCGCCGACCTCGGCGATCGCTTCGTCGAAGCGTGCGTGCAGGCGCTCGGCCCACAGGCGGCAGGTGCGGGCGTAGTGCTCGCGCAAATTCTCGACATCGTAGACGAGGAAGCCGTGCGCTTCGAGATTGCCGAGCGTCATCCCGATCGTGTCGAGCTCGCCGCCGGGAAAGATGTATTTGATCAACGCCTTGAATTCCGGGCCCTTGCGCAAGGTCTTCTTGATGCTGCCCTTGTCGCGCCGGGTGATGGCGTGGTGCAGATAGATGCCGCCCGGCTTGAGCAGGCGATGGATGGTCGAGAAATAGGCGGCGTGGTTGGCGAGGCCCAGATGCTCGAACATGCCGATCGACGATATCTTGTCGAAGGAGCCGGACAGCTCGGCGTAGGATTTTATCTCGATGGTGATGCGATCCTCCAGCCCCTCGGCGCGGATGCGCTCGCGGGCGAGTTGGGTCTGGGCTTCCGACAGCGAGACGCCGAGGCCGACGACACCGTAATTTTTCGCGGCATGGATGAGCATGGCTCCCCAGCCGCAGCCGATGTCGAGCAGCCTTTCGCCCGGCTTCAGCCGGAGCTTGCGGCAGATGTGGTCGAGCTTGTCTTTCTGCGCCTGGTCGATGCTATTGGCGAAATCGGTGAAATAGCCGCAGCTATAGACCATGCGTTCATCGAGGAAGAGCCGGTAGAAGGCGTTCGAAATATCATAGTGGTGCTGAATCGCTTGCCTGTTCGACCCGCTGACGAAGGGGTTGCGCCCGGAAAGGTTGGTCCGCGCCGCCATCTGCTTTCTCGAAAACAGCACGGCCGGCAAGTCCCGCAAGATCGCGAGTTTCGGCAATGTCTTTAGCTTCGTCCTGAGCTTGCCTTGCGAAGGCAGGGCGTAGAAATCGAACAGCGATCCGCCTTCCACGTCGATTGTCTTGGAAATCCACATTTCGATCAGCGTCGAAAGGGACGGCCGGCGGATCACCTGCCAGACGATGTCCTGGTCATTGATGGTGAGCACAGGGCCGGTGACCGGCCCGATCCGCTCGCCGGTCCACAGCCTGACCGCGAAACCCGGCTTCAGCGTTTCGATAGCCGTTCGAACAATCCGTGCTGCCTTGTCGGCTGCCTCCATTCCCGTCCTCTCATGCTCAGCACGCTGGCGGTCCGGCGCCGACTTTGCCTGTCCGATCGGATAGTCGCAAGCCGCTAGCGACAAGCTCGCACGGCATTTTCACCATGGCGCCTTGCCATTTGCGGATCGACACCCCATCATGAGGGCGTGTTCAACAAATCGAAAGGAGGTGATCCGATGTCGAGTGATTTCGTTTTCCAGAACGTGGCCTCAGCGGATTGCACTTTCGGGAAGCAGTCTTCCCGTTAAGGCGCGAGATGCGCGGCTGGCGACGTAAAACGTCGCCGCCATGGGCCGCGCCATGGACGGAAACACGGAAGGCCGCCGGCTTCGAAAGAAGCGGCGGCCTTTTCCTTGTTCTGGACCCCGTTTGGTCAATGCCCTCTACTTGGTCAGTGCCAGGCTTTCGATGTTGCGCGCTATGTCCTGGAAAGCCTGATTGAGTTCCGTCCCGTTGGCGGCCTGATAGAAGTGCTTGATCTTGGCGGTATCCGGGCTCGCGCAATTCTGCAGTGTCGCCTGGGCATTCTCCTCGTTGAGATCGAAACCGATGGTGAAGATTTCGATGCCCTTGTCGCGCATGGCGGTACACAGCGTCTTGGCTGCCGTGCGAGTCGGTTCCTTGCCGGCATCATTGTAGACCTCACCGACAGTGCTGGCGTCGAAATAGGACAGGTTAAACTCGCCGTCGGTCATCAGGATCGCGATTTTGGCGACCTTTTTCGGATCCGCCTTGGCCGGCCGCTGCGAAGCATTCATCACGCTGCCCCAGTTTTCCGAAAGCATGTACCAGGTCCACTGCACGCCGATATGGCCCGCGGTGCCGCCCGACGCGACAAAGTTCTTGATGACGTTCTTGAGCGCCGTGGCGTCCGCCGTCAGCGGCTTCAACGCGGCGGCCGGGCAGGCAGCCGTGCCGGTCTGCCAGGCGAAGGACGACAACAGGTAGTCGCGATTGACCATGCTGACATCGGGACCGGCATCCGAATATTGATAGGTGCCCTTGCGCTCGGTGGCGCAATTGTCCGGACGCGTTAAGCCGGAGACGTACTGTACGGCGCCATTGCCGGGCGCCTGCTTGCGCTGGCTGGTCGAGGTTTCGACATAGACGCTGCTGCCGGCAAGCGCGCCGGCATTCACCGAATTGGCGTAGGGCACGATGGAGACTCGCACCCGTGGCTTGGCGGGGTCCTGACCGCTCAGGAAGCTGTCGACCGCGTTCGCCGCAGCCGTCCTCAGATCGATGATTTTCTGGCCCGCCATCGACCCTGTGACGTCGAGCATCATCGCCACTTCGATCGTCTTGTCCGAATAGACCGCCGTCGTCGATGCGGCAACGCGCTTCATATCACCCATGCTGAAAATCGGAAAATAAAGGCCGACATCGACATGGACGTCCGCCTGGACCGTCTTGGCGATTTTGTCGACTGTCAATTTGTCGAGGACGATCTGGTCAGCGCTCAGGATGCCCGCTTGGCTGTTGGCGTTGAGAAAGGCCTGCACCGATGTGTTGGCATCGGCCTCCTTGATAACGCCGGTCGTCAGGTCGCGCGCCGTCGAGGTCACCGCCGCATCGACCACGCCTTGCAGGCTCGACTTGGCGTTGGAGAGCTGGGAGACGTTGACGGCAAAGCCGGCGCCCAGTGCCAGCACCGACGCGACGATGCCGAACAGAACCGCAAAATTTCCGCTGCGATCCTTGGCAAAGCCGCCGATCGCGTCAACAAGACCCCCAAAATGCCGCATGCTTCCGCCTCCATTCGCCAACGACATCGAGGTCGTGTGAAGGCGCATTGCAGGAATCCGGCCGGATGGCACCGCCAAGGGACCAACAGCCAACGGCTCATTGTCAAACCATTGTTTCTGCTTGGTTTGGGAATGCGACAGGGTGAACAACCGGTAAACGGCAAGCCGCTGCGGCAGTTTCGTTTACGAAATGCTTACCATGATCCCGCCGTGTGCCGTGGAGCACAAGAACTCGGTCCCGATCCGGCACAGACGGGCTGTGCCGAAGCGGATCAGGCTCACCAGATCTGTAGAACAGCCCCGGATGATAGTAACAGCGGGACGCACGCCGTTCGCCTGCGCTTCTATGCCAGCATCTGCGCGCTGACGGTCCTGTCGACGCCGCGATGGGGCGGGTTGAACAAGTTGCTTTCCTGCTCGTAGGTCCAGACCTTGAACAGCCCAAGCCGGTGCGGGCCGAAACTGTGCAGCAGCGGCACATCTGTCGCGTCGCGGCCGCGCGCGATGACGATGCGGCCGATCCTCGGCATGTTGTGGCGGGGGTCGAACGTGTACCATTTGCCATCGAGGAACACTTCCAGCCACGCCGAAAAATCCATCGGTGCCGGGTCGAGCGGCACGCCGATGTCGCCGAGATAACCGTTCACATAGCGGGCGGGGATGTTCATGCAGCGGCAGAGCGTGATCGCCAGATGAGCGAAGTCGCGGCAGACGCCGACGCGCTCTTCATGCGCCTGCGCCGCCGTGCGTGTCGGGCGCGCATAGCCGTAGCCGAACGACAGACGGTTGTGGACATAGTCGACGATCGCCTGCACCCGCGCCCAACCGGATGGAACAGGGCCGAAAACCTGCCAGGCCAATCCGCCTAGGTGGTCGGTCTCGCAATAGCGGCTGCCGAGCAGATAGCAGAGCACTTCGTCGGGCAACTCCGCCACCGGCACTTCCCTGGCCAGTAGGTTGACCTCGTCGGCCTCGCCGCTGTCCTCGACGACGGCGTCGTAGAGAATGCGAAAGCCGCCGCCAGGCGCCGTGAAGCGACGGCAGGTGTTGCCATAAAGGTCGTGATAGAGCCTGGTTGGGACGGCCGGCGAGGTCAGCACGCGCGTCTGCCGCTTGATGTCTGCCTGCCGCTCCTTGTGGATCTCGAGCAGCGAAATCACCGGGGTGGCTTCCGCACAGTCGATGGCGATTTCGTAGCCGAGCCGAATCAGCATCGCGGTTCCACCCCTTTTTGAGCATCGCGGAAGACAGTCTGGTGAACGCGAGACGGCTCGCCGTGGTTCCCTGGCATTGTCGAAAACGCGGCCTCGCGCCTTCCCATGCAGCCGACGCGACGTTACGGTCGATCGACAGGCTTTGATCTCTCCGAAACAACCTCCCGGGATAGCAGATGTTCGCAGGCAAAAAATTCGCAGCCTTCCTGTTCGACATGGACGGCACAGTGGTCAATTCGATTGCCGCGGCAGAAAGGGTATGGGCAGATTGGGCACACCGGCAAGGTCTCGACGTTGCTGCATTCCTGCCGACGATCCACGGCGTGCGGGCGATTGAGACCATAGCTCGACTGGCGCTTCCAGGCGTCGACCCGATGCGCGAAGCCGATGCGCTTCTGAAGGCCGAGGTGGCCGATATCGACGGCATCCTTCCGATCGCCGGCGCCGCGGCGTTTCTGGCGTCGCTGCCGCCCGAGCGCTGGGCCATCGTCACCTCTGCGCCGCGCGAGCTGGCTCTCCTGCGCATCGCGGCCGCCGGCATCCCGCTTCCCGCCGTCCTTGTCGCGGCCGAGGACGTTTCCCACGGCAAGCCGGCGCCCGATTGCTTCCGGCTGGCGGCCGAGCGGCTGGGCGTCGATGCGCGCGACTGCCTCGTTTTCGAAGATGCGCCCGCCGGAATATCGGCGGCCGAGGCGGCAGGTGCTGCGGTCATGGTGATCAGCGCCACGCACCAGCATCCGCTGCAAACGCCGCATGCCACAATCGCCGGTTACGACGCGATCGGCATCGCTGTTGACGACCGCGGCTGGATCGCCCTCGAGCCGGAGCGCGCCGCCGAGGTCTGCTAAGCCTCAAGTATCAGGGTCGTGCCTAGAAATCGCTGGTCAGGCCCTTGACCTCCCAATCGCCATAGCGGCCGGGCTCCTTGCCGCCACGACCGCCGATCTCCCGGGGCATCGCGGCTTCCTGCTGGCGGTAGTGTTCGCGCCGTGCTTCCGCTTCCGCCAAGGCGCGGCGGGCTGCCGGCGTCAGCGTCTTTCGAGGCGCGTCGTAGGTGGGGTCGGCATTTGTATTGCTGGTTTCGGCTGTATTGCTGGATTCGTCGATCATGCGATATTCCCGACAGAGAAACCGGCGCCAATTGAAACAGGGGCCAGTGTTTCCCATCATATAGCGATGAGCCGACAAGGATCGACCCCTTTTACGCAGCGCCGGCAGAAACGGAGCAGACGATGAACACACTTCGCACCGCCATGCTTTTGGCCGCGATGACCGCGCTGTTCATGGGCGTCGGCTATCTGATCGGCGGATCGGGCGGCATGGTGATCGCCTTGCTGATTGCCGCCGGCATGAACCTGTTCAGCTATTGGAACGCCGACAAGATGGTGCTGTCGATGCACCGCGCGGTCGAGGTCGACGAAAGGAATGCGCCGGAATATTACGCCATCGTGCAGAGCCTCGCCAGACAGGCCGGCCTGCCGATGCCGAAAACCTATCTGATCGACAACCCGCAGCCCAACGCCTTCGCCACCGGCCGCAACCCGCAGAACGCCGCGGTCGCCGCCACCACCGGACTGTTGCAGCAACTGTCGCCTGAAGAAGTCGCCGCGGTGATGGCGCACGAGCTCGCCCATGTGCAGCACCGCGACACGCTGACCATGACGATCGTCGCCACGCTTGCCGGCGCGATCTCGATGCTCGGCAATTTCGCCTTCTTTTTCGGCGGCAACCGCGACAGCAACAATCCGTTCGGCTTTGTCGGCGTGCTGGTGGCGATGATCGTGGCGCCCTTTGCTGCGATGATCGTGCAGATGGCGATCAGTCGTACCCGCGAATACGAGGCCGACCGGCGCGGCGCCGAAATAGCCGGAAACCCGCTTTGGCTTGCCTCGGCCCTTGACAAGATCGCCTGTGGCGCCGAACGCATCCGCAACCCGGATGCCGAGCGCAATCCGGCGACCGCCCACCTCTTCATCATCAATCCTCTTTCCGGCGAGCGCATGGACAGTCTGTTTTCCACCCACCCGAATACCGATAACCGCATCGCGGCCCTGCAGGCGATGGCGCGGGACATGGCGGTCGGTGGCGGATCCGCCCAGTCGCGGCCGCAAGCTCCGATGCCAGATCAGGCCGGCGATCAGCAGCCTTCGGGCCCGTGGGAGCAGGCAGCACAGCAGCCTGAGCAGCCGGCGGCGCAACCGGCCCGGCCGAAATCCAATCCCTGGGGCCGCAATCCGACCGGACCCAAGGGTCCGTGGTCGTGAGCGAAGCGAAACGCCGGCACCGAATTTCAGGCGATCATGAAAACAATGCGGTGAGCCCCGGCGAGCCCGTTGCCGGTCTCGCCGCGCGCAAGGCGGCCGCACGGCTGCTTGCTGCCGTCATCGACGCGAGGACGCCGCTTGACGGGCTGACCGACCATGAGAACGGCCATCCGCAATACAAGGCGCTGGACCTGCGCGACCGGGCGCTGGTGCGTGCCATACTGGTCACTGCGCTGCGCTTCCGCATGACCATATCAGGGCTGCTGGCCCGCCGCCTGGAAAAGCCGCTGCCGCCCAATGCCACCGCGCTTTCGCATATTCTGCATGTGGCGGCGGCACAGATCCTGTTCCTCGACATTCCCGACAGCGCCGCCGTCGACCTTGCCGTGACCCACGCCAAGTCCGATCCGCGCACGGTGCGCTTCTCCGGTCTCGTCAACGGTGTGCTGCGCACGCTGGCGCGGTCCAAGCAGGCCGAGCTGGCTGCAGCGCTTGCCGCTACCGACGAAGCGCCAAAATGGTTTTCCGACCGGCTGAAGGCCGCCTATGGCACTGAGAAAGCCAGGCAAATTCTCGCTGCCCACAGATACGAGGCGCCGGTCGATTTCACCGTCAAGTCCGATCCCGCGTTGTGGGCCGAGCGGCTTGGCGGCATCGCGCTGCCGACTGGCACAGTGCGGGTGGAAAAGCTCAGCGCCTCCGTCACCGAGTTGCCAGGCTTCGAAGATGGCGCCTGGTGGGTTCAGGATGCCGCGGCAAGCCTTCCGGCCCGGCTCTTCGGCGACATAAAGGGTTTGCGCGTCGCCGATCTCTGTGCCGCCCCAGGCGGCAAGACCGCCCAGCTGATACTTGGCGGCGCCAAGGTCACCGCGATCGATTCCTCAAAAAACCGGTTGGCGCGGCTCTCGCAGAATCTCGAGCGGCTCGGCCTGTCCGCAGAGATCGTTCAGGCCGATCTGCTCAAATATGAGCCGAAGGAACTGTTCGACGCCGTCCTCCTCGACGCGCCCTGCTCTTCGACCGGCACGGTGCGGCGGCATCCCGACGTGCCTTGGACGAAGACCGCGGCCGACGTCGAAAAGCTCGCCGATCTGCAGCGAAGGCTACTCGCCCGCGCCGTCACCCTGGTCAGGCCCGGCGGGCGCATCGTCTTTTCCAACTGTTCGCTCGACCCGCTCGAAGGCGAGGCGCTTCACCGCGCGTTCCTCGCCGGGACGGCTGATATCGTCGACGATCCGCTCCGCCCGGGAGAGATCGCCGGCATCGATCCGTTCCTGACGCCGCAAGGCACGCTGCGCACCACGCCCGCCGATCTCGATCTCGGCTCACCGGAACGGTCCGGCCTAGACGGCTTCTTCGCCGCCCGGATGCGCAGAGCCGGCTAATGCTAAAAATTTGACGACTATTTAGGTTGAATCCTGCGGAAAACAGGCTGAACTCCAAAGCTTCCGATGAATTCGCCTTCGCATAAGTTCTTGAATCATATAAACTTGTCTTCGGCTTGAGGGCTATGAGGAGGGCTTTTGGCGATCGCTGCCGGCAGCACGACACGTCTATGGACGCTTGTCGCGAAGGAGTTTTGGCGCAAGACGCGCCGGCGCCTGCGCGCCGGGCCGGTCTATCGCTGGCGCTACTCCGGCCGCACGCCGGAACGCGTTTTGATCGCTCCGCCGGACCTGCGCCTGGCCGACCCCCAGATCGCGCTGGAGATCTACTATGGCCGCTATCCGCTGTCGGGACATCTGGTCGAGACCGGCGGCAAATCGCCCTTCCAGATCGCCGTGCCCAATCCCGGATGGCAAAAGGCCCTGCACGGTTTTCGCTGGCTGCGCCATATGCGCGCCGCCGGCACCGAGCTTGCCGCCGCCAACGCGCGCGCGCTGGTCTCCGACTGGATCACCATCCATGGCAGCCAAATTTCCGGTGTCGCCTGGGAGCCCGGCACGACGGCCAAGCGCGTCATCGCCTGGCTGCAGCATTCCTCGGTGGTGCTGCAGGGCGCTGAATTTCCCTTTTACCGGGCATTCCTGAAATCGCTGGCCGTGCAGATCCGCTATCTCAGGGCGATGGCACGCGAGATGCCGGACGGCAAGGACAGGCTGCGCGCCCGCATCGCGCTTGCCTTTGCCGCTTTGTCGCTACCGGCGCCGGCATCGGCTTTGCGCGGCGCGACCCGCAACCTGGCCGAAGAGCTTGACCGTCAGATTCTGCCGGATGGCGGCCATATTTCCCGCAATCCGATGACCGTGCTTGAAATCCTCGCCGACCTTCTGCCGTTGCGCCAGACTTATGCCAATCAAGCCGAGACGCCGCCGGCGGCGCTGATGGGCGCCATCGACCGTATGCTGCCGGCGCTGCGCTTCTTTCGCCACCAGGACGGCAGCCTCGCCCGCTTCAACGGCATGGGCGCGACCATCCACGACCGCATCGCCACCATTCTGCGCCACGACGACACCGCCGGCGCGCCGTTGCTGCACGCGCCACATTCGGGCTACGAACGCCTCTCCATGGGCGGCGTCACCGTGGTCGCCGATACCGGCCTGCCACCGCCCATCGACGTTTCCAACGCGGCGCACGCCGGATGCCTGGCCTTCGAGCTGTCGTCCGGCCGCCAGCATTATGTCGTCAACGCTGGCGTCGACACCTATGGCGCCGCCGAATTCAGGCCGCTTGCCCGCGCCACGGCCGCCCACTCGACCGCCACCATCAACGACACCTCGTCGGCGCGTTTCAGCCATTCGCTGCGCGTCAACGATCTCCTCGGCACGCCGTTGATCGGCGGCCCGCAGCATGTGCCTTGCAAACGCACCGACCAGCCGGGCAGCCAGGGTTTCCTGGCCCGTCACGACGGCTATGTCGCGCGCTTCGGCTTGCTGCATGAGCGCGAGCTGAAATTGTCGACGAACGGCAACGTGCTCGCCGGCAGGGACCGTTTTCAGCGGCCCGGCAATGCCGCGATCCGCAACAATGGCCGCGATTTCGTCACGGTGCGCTTCCACATCCATCCCGACATAGGCCTGCTTCAGGACGAGCACGACCGCCTGGTGCTGGCCGCTGACCAGGCCGACACCTGGGTGTTCACCTGTACCGAGGTGGCGCCCGAGGTCGAGGAATCCATCTATTTCGCCGGTCTTGGCGGCCCGCGCCGCAGCCGGCAGATCGTGCTGGCCTTCAGGGCATCGGAGGTTTCCGAAGTCCATTGGCAACTGACGCGAACGGTCATCGCCGGTCATCCGGAAAAAAGCTGAGACTGCGGCTAGCCTCGCAGTTTGATTTCCAGGTCTCATGTGCTACGGCGCGCGGACACTTTCCCAACCAGCCGTGAAAGGCCGCCAGCCCATGGCCGTCGCCGCCAAGAACATTCCCGAGCCCGATCTCGTTCCCGTGCGTCGCGCGCTGCTCTCCGTTTTCGACAAGACCGGGCTCCTCGATCTCGCGCGGGCGCTGGCCGCGGCGGGTGTCGAGCTGGTCTCCACCGGCGGCACGGCAAAGGCGATCGCTGAGGCAGGCATGGCCGTCCGCGACGTCTCTGAGCTTACCGGCTTTCCAGAGATCATGGACGGCCGCGTCAAGACGCTGCATCCGTCGGTGCATGGCGCGCTGCTTGGCGTGCGCGACGATCCCGAACACGCGGCGGCGATGCGCGATCATGGCATCGAGCCTATCGATCTCGTCGTCTCCAATCTCTACCCTTTCGAGGATGTCCGCCGCTCCGGGGCCGCTTACGCCTCGATCGTCGAGAACATCGACATAGGCGGCCCGGCGATGATCCGCGCTTCGGCCAAGAACCACGCTTATGTCGCCATCGTCACCGATCCCGAGGACTATGCCTCGGTGCTCAACGCTCTGGAGATGAATTTCGGCTCGCTCTCGCTGGATTTCCGCAAGAAGCTGGCGGCCAAGGCCTTTGCCCGCACTGCCAGCTATGATGCGGCGATCTCCGGCTGGTTCGCCGAGGCGCTGGAGATCGAGCATCCCACCTGGCGCGCCTTCGGCGGCAGACTGGACCAGGTGATGCGCTACGGCGAGAACCCGCATCAGGGCGCCGGCTTCTACATCGATGGCGACAAGCGGCCGGGCGTCGCGACGGCGCGCCAGCTTCAGGGCAAGCAGCTTTCCTACAACAACATCAACGACACCGACGCCGCCTTCGAGCTGGTTGGCGAGTTCGATCCGGCCCGCTCCGCCACCGTCGCCATCATCAAGCACGCCAACCCGTGCGGCGTCGCCGAGGGCACTTCGCTGAAGGCGGCCTACGCCAAGGCGCTTGCCTGCGATCCGGTCTCGGCCTTTGGCGGCATTGTCGCGATGAACCGTATTCTCGATGCCGAGGCCGCCGAGGAGGTCGTGAAAACCTTCACCGAGGTCATCATCGCGCCGGGCGCCTCGGAAGAAGCTATCCGCATCGTCGCCGCCAAGAAGAATCTACGCTTGCTTGTCACCGGCGGCCTGCCCGATCCGCGCTCGGCCGGCACCACCGTGAAATCCGTTTCCGGCGGGTTGCTCGTCCAGGGCCGCGACAATGCGGTGGTCGACGACCTCGACCTGAAAGTGGTGACCAGGCGCGCGCCGACGCCGGCCGAAATGGCCGATCTCAAATTCGCTTTCCGCGTCGCAAAGCACGTCAAGTCGAACGCCATCGTCTATGTCAGAGATGGCGCCACCGTCGGCATCGGCGCCGGCCAGATGAGCCGGGTCGATTCCTCGCGCATCGCCGCCCGCAAGGCGCTCGACGCGGCCGAGGCTGCCGGCCTGGCCGAGCCGCTGACCAAAGGTTCTGTTGTCGCGTCAGACGCGTTCTTTCCCTTCGCCGACGGGCTCCTGTCGGCGATCGAAGCCGGCGCTACGGCCGTCATCCAGCCGGGCGGCTCGATGCGCGACGACGATGTCATCGCCGCCGCCGACGCGCACGGTATCGCCATGGTGTTTACCGGCGTCAGGCATTTCAGGCACTGAGCCCTTCTTCCCTTCTCCCCCTGTGGGAGAAGGTGGCCGAGCGAAGCTCGGTCGGATGAGGGGTGCTGGCAGGATCGTTGCGACGAAGACGTAAGCGCTTCAAATCCCTTGATGTTTCAGGTTGAGTTTCTTCCAACACCCCTCATCCGTCTCGGCGCTACGCGCCGATCCACCTTCTCCCACAAGGGGAGAAGGGAAAGGCGCCCCTACGCCGCCGGCTGGTCCGCCGGATAAGGCGTGCGAATCAAGATCGCTAGGCCGACGCCGAGGAACAGCACGATTGCCGCCATGCCGAGCCGCGCCGAGCCGCTGGCCAGCGTGATCGTCGCCACCATGAACGGCGCAGCAAAACTCGTAGCCCGTCCGGCCAACGCATAGATGCCGAAATAGCGGCCCGATTCGGCAGCGGTGACGCTGCGCGCCATATAGGAGCGCGACGATGCCTGCACCGGTCCGAAGGCAAGCCCGATCAGCAGACCAAAGAAGATGTAGGCTTTTTCCGCCGGTGTACCGAACAATCCGCCGCTATCGGCTCCAGGCATCATCCAGGCACCGAACAGCGTATAGCCTGGCCCGGTCGAGACGATGCCGATCGTCGCGATGCTGAGCAGGACAAGCGAAATCATCACTATGGTCTTGGAGCCAAGCGCCGTGTCGAGGCGTGCGGCAATGAGGCAACCGACGATGGCGACGACGTTGAGGATGATGCCGAACAGGCCTATCTCGGTGATCGACCAGTGGAACATCGCCGCCGCAAAGGCACCCCCCAACGCAAGCAACGCATTGACGCCGTCCTGATAGATCATGCGGGCGACGAGAAAGCGGAAGATGCCGCTACGCCTGCGTATTTCGGTCAGTGTCGATTTCAGTTCCGACAGCCCCTCGCGCACCGCCGGTCGTAAGGGAATGCCCTTCACCGCATCCGGTGTGAAGAAGAACATTGGCAGAATGAACAGGAAATACCAGGCTGCTGAGAGGGGTCCGGTCGCCCGTGCGTCCTCGCCGAGTTTCGGATCAAGCCCGAGGATTGGATTGAAGCCGAGGAGCGTCTTGCCGGTTTCCGGCGAGCTGGCCATGAAAGCGACGACGAAGATCAGCGCGATCATGCCGCCGAGATAGCCAAGACCCCATGCCATATTCGAGATTCGGCCGATTTCGCTCTTCGGCACCAGACGCGGCATCATCGAATCGTTGAACACGGTTGAGAATTCGGCGGCAACGGAGGCCAGCGAGAACAACGCTACCACAAGAAACAGATTGGAGCCGGGGGCGGCGAGCCACAGCAGGCCAAGACTGGTGATCTTGATTGCGGCGAACAAAGCAATCCAGGGTTTGCGTGGGCCGGTCTGGTCGGCGATCGAGCCGAGGATCGGCGACAGCACGGCGATGACCAGCCCGGCTGCGGCGATGCCGTAACCCCATGCCGCCTGGCCTGTCTCCGGATCGCTCGCCATGCGCGAGACGAAGTAGGGTCCGAAGATGAAGGTGGTGATGACCGTGAAGAACGGCTGCGCCGCCCAGTCGAACAGCATCCATCCCCAGATGCCGCGTCCCGATGCCCGCTGCACTGCTATTTCGGCCATATACCCTCCCGCAAACGGCGCCCCGGAGCGGTCGCCGCTTCGCTCTATAGCGCAGTTTTTGCCGGCAATCCCGCGCGATGTGGAAGACTTCTCACATCCCCATCAGATCGCTGATCAGGCCCGATGCCACCGACAGCCGCGACACGGAGATGTCGCCGCCTTCGGTCAGCGCCTGCAGCCGCTCGCGGATACGCACGACTCGTTCCCCGCCCGCCTCCAGCCACGCCGCCACCGGGTCCGCCGCCCCGGCATGGCCGGTCAGCGCCGCCACCGCGATGCCGCGCCTGGCCGCGCCGATTGTGTCGGTGGCACGGGAAAGAGCCAATTGATCGTAGTAGTCGGACGGCGCGATAGAGCGCGCCGCGTCCTCGACGCGCGGAATGCGGAAGGCATCGCTGACAGCGAAAAACGCTTTCGCGGCGACGACGATGTCGGCATTCGCCGTTCGGGCCGTCAGCGCGATGTCAGGGACGACGCCCGCCACATCGGTCAGCGCCAGCTGTTCGGCCAGCCTTTCGGGCGCGCCGCCCTTGGCTAGACCATGCCGCCGCTCCTCGATCCACTCGCGCGAGAAGGCCGGCAGCAGTGAAACGAGCTTCGGCTCCAGTGCTTTGCGCGCGTCCTGCAATTCGGCGATCCGTTCGCCGAGCGGTGCGGTGCCGGTATCGTTCTTGAGATACCAGCCGCTGGCCACATAAGTAAGCCGGCTAACGGTCTGATAAAGGTCGAGCTGCACCTGTCCGTCGATCTGATTGTCGAGCGCGTCGATCTGGCGATAGAGCGCCGGCAATCCGAAGCCGTCGCGCACCAAGGCGAAGGTCCGGACCACGTCGGCCGCGCTGCGGCCGGTCGCTTCCTGCAGCCTGTTGACGAAGGATGGACCGCCGCGATTGACCAGGTCGTTGGCGACGACACGGGCGATGATTTCGCGGCGCAGGCGATGGCCATGGATCTCGGCCGCGTATTTCTTCGCCATACGGTCCGGAAAATAACCCATCAGGTCACGGTCGAAATGCAGATCGTCCGGCACGTCGCTGGCGACAATGTCGGAAAACAGCACGATCTTGGCATAGGCCAACAGCACGCCGAGCTCGGCCCTGGTCAACGGCTCACCGCGCGCCTCACGCTCGGCAAGAGCTGCCGGCGAAGGCAGCGTCTCCACCGCGCGGTCGAGCAGGCCGCGCGCCTCGAGCGCTGCCATGAAACGGCTCTGATGGGCGATGTCGGCGAGGCCGCGCTTGCGGGCAAGGGACAGCGCCAGCGTCTGCTCGTAATTGTTGGACAGCACCAGCGCGCTTACCTCGTCGGTCATCTCGGCAAGCAGCTTGTTGCGCACCGGGCGGGTAAGCGCCCCCTTGCGCATGGCGGAAGCCAGCGCGATCTTGATGTTGACCTCGACATCGGAGCAGTTGACGCCGCCCGAATTGTCGATGGCGTCGGAATTGCAGCGACCGCCATTCAGCCCGAACTCGATGCGGGCCCGCTGCGTCACGCCGAGATTGGCGCCCTCGCCGATGACCTTGGCGCGCACGTCGAGCGCGGTCACCCGAATAGCATCGTTGGCGCGATCGCCGACATCCTGGTTGGTTTCCGTCGATGCCCTCAGATACGTGCCGATGCCGCCGAACCACAAAAGGTCGACCGGCGCCTTGAGGATCGCGCTCATGATCTCGACCGGCGAGGCGGTTGTCTTGCCGAGGCCGATCGCCGCGGCCGCGGCCGGCGGCAGCGTGATCGACTTCTGGCTGCGCGAGACGATGACGCCGCCTTCCGACAGTTTTGTCTTGTCGTAGTCCTGCCAGCTCGAACGAGCGAGGGCGAACATGCGCCGGCGCTCGGCCATCGAAGCCGCCATATCGGGATCGGGATCAATGAAGATGTCGCGATGGTCGAAGGCGGCGATCAGCCGGGTCTTCTCGGACAGGAGCATGCCGTTGCCGAACACGTCGCCCGACATGTCGCCGACGCCGACAACGGTGAAGGGTGTGGTCTGGATATCGCGGTTCATCTCGCGGAAATGCCGCTTGACCGCTTCCCAGGCGCCCTTGGCGGTGATGCCCATCTTTTTATGGTCGTAGCCGGCCGAGCCGCCGCTGGCGAAGGCGTCGTCGAGCCAGAAGCCATGCTTCTCGCTGATGGCATTGGCGGTGTCGGAGAAGGTCGCCGTGCCCTTGTCGGCGGCGACGACGAAATAGGGATCGTCCTCGTCGCGCCTGATCACACCGGCAGGCGGGATAACGTCGTCGATGCCGATATTGTCGGTGATCGACAACAGGCTGGAGACGTAATTCTTGTAGGCGGACGCGCCGGCTTCGAAGATGGCGTCGCGGCCGGCGCCCATCGGCAACTTCTTCGGATAGAAGCCGCCCTTGGCGCCAACCGGCACGATTACCGCATTCTTGACCTGCTGCGCCTTGACCAAGCCGAGCACCTCGGTGCGATAGTCCTGGGCGCGGTCCGACCAACGCAGACCGCCGCGGGCGACCGGGCCGAAGCGCAGGTGCACGCCCTCGACCTCGGAACCGTAGACGAAGATCTCCCGCCACGGCCGCGGCGCCGGCAGGCCGTCGACCGCCTGCGAATCGAGCTTGATCGCCAGCGACTGGCCCTTCTCTTTCATATCGGGGACGAAATGATTGGTGCGTAGCGAGGCTTCGATCAGGTTGAGGTAGCGACGGATGATGGTGTCGTCATCGATGTTGGGAACCTCCTCCAACGCATCCCTGATCTTGGCCTTGAGGTGCTTGGCCGCGACCACCCCTTCCGTCTCCGCCGTCGGTCCGAGGCGGGCAACGAACAGCTCGTGCAGGCCACGCGCGATTTCCGGATAGCGGTTGAGCGCGGCGGCAATGAAATCCTGGCTCTGCGGGATCCCGGCCTGCTGCAGATAGCGGCCATAGGCACGCAGGATGGTGACCTCGCCCGACCACAGGCCGGCGGTCTGGGCAAGGCCGTTATAGCCGTCATTGTCGATGTCGCCGCGCCAGACGGAAAGGAACGCGTCCTCGAACAGCGCGCCGCGGTCGTCAAGGTCGATCGGCTTGCCGTAGCTGTTTTCGAGCTCCATGTCGTGGATGAAGACCATGCCCGGCTGATCACTATTGATCATGCCCGGCTGATCACTATTGATCATGCCGGAAGCATCGTCGCCGACCTCGAAGGTGCGCTCGCTGATAACGCGGAAACCGATGTTCTCCAGCACCGGCACCCGTCGCGACAGCGCCACCGGGCTGCCATGGTGATAGATCTTCAGCGCCGCCTGATGCGGTTCCTGGTCGACATGGCGGTAGTAGTCGATGGCGATCGGATTGGCCGCGCTGATCCTGGCGATGCGCCCGGCATCGGCCAATGCCTCAGCCGGCGAGAAGCTGTCGCGATAGCTTCCCGAGAAGCGCGCGGCGATCGCCGTGAGCGTCGCATCGGCGCCGGTCTCGGCCGCGGTCTCGCGCAGAATGTCGTCCCAGGTCCGCACGATGGCGCGGATCGCTGCCTCGATCGTCGCCTGGTCGATCTTCGGCGTTCTGCCGCCGGAACGGCCGATGATGAAATGGACGCGCGCCAGTCCGCCTTCCGGAAAGGCGGGATAGTAGGCCGACAGCCGGCCTTCGAACACCGTCTTCAGATAGGTGCCGATCTTCTCGCGCACGATGCTATCGTAGCGGTCGCGCGGCACGAAGACGAGGATCGAGACGAAGCGGTCGAACTGGTCGACGCGCACCAGCGCCCTGACGCGCGGCCGCTCGATCAGCCCCAGAAGCGCTTCGGCGTGCTTGCGCAGGACCGGCACCGGAACTTGGAACAACTCGTCGCGCGGATAGCTCTCCAGCACGTTGATCAGTGCCTTGCCGGAGTGATCTTCAGGGTTGAAACCGGATTTGGCGATGATCGTTTCGGCTTTCGACCTGAGATAGGGGATTTTCATCACCGAGCGCGTATAGGCCGTCGAGGTGAACAGGCCGACGATGCGCAGCTCGCCCGAAAGCACGCCCTTGGCGGTGTAGGTCTTGACGCCGATGTAGTCGAGATAGATGCGGCGGTGCACCGACGATTTGGCGTTGGCCTTGGTGACGATCAGCGGTTCCGGCCCATGCAGGAAGGCGCGGATTTCCGGCGTCGTCGTCACCGCTTCGGTGCCGCGCCGCAGCACCAGCACGTCGGGATCGGAGAGGATGCCGAGGCCAGGCTTTTCGGTGCGCTCCAGCGTGCCGCTCTTCTCGCCGCCGGTGTATTTGAACTCGCGCATGCCGAGAAAGGTGAAATTGTCGTCGCGCAACCATTCGAGGAGGGCGATCGCTTCGGTGACGTGGGCCTTGTCGAGCGGCACCGGAGCGTAGCGGAACTCCGAGATTGCCTGGTCGAGGCGGGCCAGCATCGGCTTCCAGTCGGTGACAGCGGCGCGCACCTGGTCCAATATTTTCTTCAGCCGTCCGGCCAATGCCTCGGCCTGCTCGGCCGAAAGACGGCCGATATGGACGTGGATGACGCTCAAGCGTTCATGGCTGTGATCGCCCTTGGCAAAGCCACCATCACCGAGGATTTCGTCGACGCCGCTCTTGCCGTGCCTGACGACGATGACCGGATGGGTAACCAGCAGCGGTTCGCCGGCGCTCTCGGAGATCTCGCCGAGGATGGAATCGAACAGGAACGGCATGTTGTCATTGACGACAGTGATCACGGTCATTGGCCTGCCCTGGCGGACGACACCGGAATCGACCTCTATGGCGACGACGCAATCGCCCTTCTTGTGCCTGGCGACAGCGCGGCCGGCAAGATCGGCGGCGCGTTCGAGGTCGGCGACATCATAGGCGGCGACATCTTCGGCCGGCGCGCGGGCCAGCAGGTAGTCGGCAAGCCTGCCGGACTTTTCGCTGCCCTTGGCCGTGCTCAACTTTTTCAACTGGCTTGCGGATTTCAGGCCGGCCATGTCGCTAATCCCTCCCGTCATATGTTTTGCAACTATGGTAGCAGATGACCGGTACTTGGCGACAAAGGTTTGACGGCTTGCGACGAAATGTCGGAATTCGCCGGTGGGTCACCGAAAATAAGGAGAAAATCCGCCATGACTGACAAAATCACTGCACTCGATCTCGCACCCGCGGAGCGGAGCGAAGCGACAAAAGCCTATTTCGCCAAATGCGAGGAGAAGCTCGGCCTCGTTCCCAATGTGCTTTTGGCCTACGCTTTCGACGAGACGAAGCTGCGTGCCTTCACCGATATGTACAACGAGCTGATGCTGGGCCAATCCGGCCTGTCGAAGCTGGAGCGCGAGATGATCGCGGTGGCCGTCTCCTCCATCAACCACTGCTATTATTGCCTCGCCGCCCATGGCGCGGCGGTGCGCCAGCTTTCAGGGGACCCGGCCTTCGGCGAGATGATGGTGATGAATTTCCGCGCCGCCGATCTTTCCGCGAGACAGAAGGCGATGCTCGAATTCGCGGTGAAGCTGACCGAGCAACCGGCGAAGATCGTCGAAGCCGACCGGGCAGCGCTGCGTGAAGCTGGCTTTTCCGACCGCGACATCTGGGACATCGCCTCGACCGCCGCCTTCTTCAACATGTCGAACCGGGTGGCAGCGGCAGTCGACATGCGGCCGAACGATGAATACCACGCGATGGCGCGGTGATGTGCGAGTCATCTGTATATTAGCTATCGCGCATTCTCGTTGCGTCTTTGCCGGTTTGGTCCGATGATCGCTCCTGCGGCGTGACCGCATGCCGGTTCGATGCCGCGATCAAGGGAGGAGACCATGGCGAAGTTTCTCTACGTCTATCACGGCTCGGGCAAGATGCCGACCGACGAGGCCGAGCGGAAAGCAGCGATGGATGCCTGGAACGGCTGGTACGGCAAGCTTGGCTCGGCCGTTGTCGACGGCGGCAATCCGGTCGGCATGTCGAAGACCGTGCTGCCCGGCGGCAAGGTCGAGAACAATGGCGGCAGCAATCCGACCGCCGGCTATACAATCATCGAAGCGAAAGACATCGACGATGCCGTCGCCAAAGCCAAGGATTGTCCTATCCTGACGGACCCGGGTTTCAGCGTCGAGATCGCGCCGATCATCGAAATGAGTTGACGCGCCGGCTCAGGACCGCGCCGCGATCGCCGCCGCAGCGCCGGCCATGGTGCCAGCGCTGACGCGGTTGGCGATCTTCATCGCCCGCTTGCTCTTCAACAGCTTTCGCGCCTGCGCTGCCGCCAGCACCCAGGCGAGATCGATGGCGACCAGAACCACGGCCATGGTCAGCGTCAGCTCGACCCAGCCGACGACCGTCACCGAGGCGAGATCGATGATGGTCGGCAGCAGCGCCAGATAGAACATCATGATCTTGGGATTGCCGAGTGTCACCGCCATCCCGGCAAAGAACAGTTTGATGGCCGACTCCTCGCGCGGCATCTCGCCCTCACGCGCCTCGACCGGGGCAGTCCACATCTTCCAGGCGAGGTAGGCGAGATAGGCGACGCCGACCCATTTCAGCACGACGAAGGCAAGATGGAAGGTCTGCGCCACCACCGCCAGTCCGAACACCGCCAGCGACAGCCAGATGCCCTCACCGATCCACATGGCGAGCAGGAACGGGAACACGTCGCGAAAGCCCTTTGCGATGACCCGCGCCACCAGAGCGGCAATCGAGGGGCCGGGCGAGCCAGCGGCGACGAAAAGGGCGGCGGCGAAGATCAGAAGCGAGGTGAAGTGCATGACCGGGATCTTTGCTTGGGACGTTGATCGCTCGATATTAGCGCAAGTGCCCCCGCGGCGGTAGCATCGATAATAGAAGGGGCTTGTCGACCCGGCGCGTCGCAGCTAGAAGTTTCGTCCCGACACATTTTTGAGCTTCACTTTGCCTACGTAACCGCCGGTCTCGTCAACTCCCCCGACACAATGCATGGCGCCGCTTTTCGCGGCGTCTGTTTCATATCATGTGTTCCTCAGGGTGGCGGTTCGAGACCGGTTTGGCACTGCTGAACCGCTGTCGCGCACAATCACCCGCGACACCTGATTTCGACCACCGCAGTCTCTCGCCACGCCGTGCCCGCATGGGCATCTCGACATCGCCGATCTGACGAACTTCCCGACGGGAAGGGCTTTTCGGCATGTCTTCGATACTGCGTATCCGCTGGGCGATCGCACCCAAAACCGCACCTCGACCTCACATCAACTGCAATCGCTGCGGCGCCTTCAAGGCGTACCACAGCAGCGGGAAATTCCGCGTCAATGCCAATGGCAAACGCATCGATGCGTGGCTGATCTACCGATGCATCGATTGCGACAATTCCTGGAATTTCGGCATTCTGGAGCGGTGCAACCGCCGCGACATCGAGCCTGTGCTGCTGCAGGCGCTCGAAAGCAACGACCCGGCCCTGGCGCGTCGCCATGCCTTCGATATTGTCGCACTGCGAAGCAGGATCGGGCGAGTCGAGGAGTTTCCCGAAGCCGCCGTTCATAAGGAGGTGCTCGGCGACAGGCCGGAAAACACCACCGCTCTCGAACTCCAGCTCGGGCTGGAGATGCCGACAGCGCTGCGGCTCGACCGGTTGCTCGCCGGTGAACTCGGCATCTCGCGATCGCGGCTTCAGGCTTGGGACGAGAAGCGATTGCTGGTCGTTGGTCCGGACGGGGCCAAAGCCTTGCGCAAGCCGGCACGCGCGGGAACGGCGATCCGCATCGATCTGGCCGGCGAAACCGACCGCGACGCCATCATCTCGGCCGCCGGCGGGTAAAGCAAAAGGGAGGGAGCAATGCTCCCTCCCTCGATAATTGTTTCCGGAGAAAAAAGCTTACGCCGCGCCGACCACTTTCGCCGACTTCTCAAAACGCTTGCGCTCGTTCGGGTCGAGGTAGAGCTTGCGCAGGCGGATGGTCTTCGGCGTCACCTCGACCAGCTCGTCGTCCTGGATCCAGGCCAGCGCGCGTTCCAGCGTCATGCGGATCGGCGGCGTCAGTTTCACCGCTTCGTCCTTGCCGGCGGCGCGGATGTTGGTCAGCTTCTTGCCCTTCAGCACGTTCACTTCGAGGTCGTTGTCGCGTGAATGGATGCCGATGATCATGCCCTGATAGACTTTGACGCCCGGATCGATGACCATCGGGCCGCGGTCTTCCAGGTTCCACATGGCATAGGCGACCGATTCACCCTGTTCATTGGAGATCAGCACGCCGTTGGTGCGGCCCGGCAGCTCGCCCTTGTAGGGCTCGTAGGCATGGAACAGCCGGTTCATGACAGCGGTGCCGCGCGTGTCGGTCAACAGCTCCGACTGGTAGCCGATCAGGCCGCGCGTCGGCGCGTGGAAGACGATGCGCTGGCGGTTGCCGCCTGACGGGCGCAGCTCGACCATCTCGGCCTTGCGCTCCGACATCTTCTGCACGACGACACCGGCGTGCTCCTCGTCGACGTCGATAACGACTTCCTCGACCGGCTCCAGCAATTCGCCATTGTCGCCTTTCTGCATGACGACGCGCGGACGCGACACGGCAATCTCAAAACCTTCGCGGCGCATCGTCTCGATCAGCACGGCAAGCTGCAATTCGCCTCGCCCGGAGACGAAGAACGAATCCTTATCAGGCGATTCCTCGATCTTCAGCGCGACATTGCCTTCGGCCTCGCGCAGCAGGCGGTCGCGGATGACGCGGCTGGTCACCTTGTCGCCTTCGGTGCCAGCCAACGGGCTGTCGTTGACGAGGAACGACATCGTCACGGTCGGCGGATCGATCGGCTGCGCATGCAGCGGCTCGGTCACCGACAGGTCGCAGAACGTGTCGGCGACGGTTCCTTTCGACAGGCCGGCAATGGCGACGATGTCGCCCGCCTGCGCCTCGTCGATCGGCTGGCGCTCGAGCCCGCGGAAAGCCAGGATCTTCGAGATGCGGCCGGTTTCGACCTGGGTGCCGTCATGGTGCAGCACCTTGACCGCCTGGTTGGATTTCAGCGTGCCGGATTCGATGCGGCCGGTGATGATGCGGCCGAGGAACGGATTGGCCTCCAGGATGGTGCCGATCATCCGGAACGGGCCGGGATGAACGGTCGGCGCCGGCACGTGCTTGATGACGAGGTCGAACAGCGGCGAGAGGCCCTGGTCCTTCGGCCCTTCGGGGTTTTCCGAGACCCAGCCGTCGCGGCCTGAACCGTAAAGGATCGGGAAGTCGAGTTGCTCGTCGGTCGCGTCGAGCGCTGCAAACAGGTCGAACACTTCGTTGACCACCTCGACATGGCGGGCGTCCGGCCGGTCGATCTTGTTGATGACGACGATCGGCTTCAACCCGACCTTGAGCGCCTTGCCGACGACGAATTTGGTCTGTGGCATCGGCCCTTCGGCGGCGTCGACCAGCACGATGGCCGAATCCACCATCGACAGGATGCGCTCCACCTCGCCGCCGAAATCGGCGTGGCCGGGGGTGTCGACGATGTTGATGCGGGTATCCTTCCAGTCGACCGACGTCGCCTTGGCCAGGATGGTGATGCCGCGTTCTTTTTCGAGATCGTTCGAATCCATGGCGCGTTCGGCGACGCGCTGGTTGTCGCGGAACGAGCCGGACTGCTTCAGGAGCTGGTCGACGAGGGTGGTTTTTCCATGGTCGACGTGCGCGATGATCGCGATATTACGAATTTTCATGTTGTGGTCTCGGGAGCGTTGCAGGCAGCAGGCCAAAAGGCGCTGCCTCTTTCGGTTGGGCGGCTCATACAGGGTTTTTCGCAATTGCGAAAGAGGAGGCGTGCCACCAAATACATGGTCACCAAATCTTAAGCGTCTTGGTGTGAAATGAAATTATTAACCAAAGCGGAACCTTTCAGGGTCGGGACAGTTCAAATTTCATGACCAATACGGGCATCAGATACCGGCCAATCCTTGCATGGGCAGCCCTCGCCGTTCTGCTTGCGGCAGGCGCGGCGCAGTCGGCCGCGACGCTGAAGGAGACGCCGCCTGCCCTGCCGTCCGATACGCGTTCGGCGGAGCAGTTGTTTGCCGATGCGCCCGATGGCGTCGACCCGGTAGTGACCGGGCCGGTTAGCGCCGCCTTCAAGCAGAGACAGGAAAATGCCGGCTGCGACAGCGCGGTCTGGCCTAAGATTCCAACCGTCTGCTATCCGGACTAGAGCCTGATCCATCCCGACAGAATCGGGATGGGGCTCTATCTTCTTGTTTGACCATGATCTTCTCCGAAAACCGATTCCCACTTTTTCGGGATCATGGTTTGGCTCACGCCGATCGCACCGGATCGAGCGCGACCTTGTAGAGTTCATTGTCGTCGCGGTCCATAAGCCGCACAGTCATCTGTTCAGTGGCGCCGTCGATATCGACGAGGCCGAAGAACTGCAGGCCGGCCGACGGTGGCAGGTTCTGCCCCTGCTCGGCAGTTGGCGCCTTGATGAATTTCAGCTCCGGGCCGAAGGTCATGTCGAAATCATTGGGTCCATACGTGCCGGCATGGAGCGGACCCGAGACGAACTCCCAGAACGGATTGAAGTCCTGGAACTGCGCCTTGTCTGGATTGTAGTAGTGGGCCGCCGTGTAGTGCACGTCGGCGGTCAGCCAGACGGTGTTGCTGATACCAGCGTTCTTTATGTAGCGAAGGAGGTCGGCAATTTCCAGCTCGCGGCCCTTGGCCGGGCCATTGTCGCCATTGCTGACGGCCTCGGCGCCGGCCTTCTTGGTGGCGTCGTTCCAGACGACGAGACCGAGCGGCATGTCGGCGGCGATGATTTTCCAGGTTGCGTTGGAGTTTGCCAGTTCGCGCTTCAGCCATTTGGTCTGCTGTTCGCCGAGAATGCGCGATTGCGGGGTCATCGTATCCTGCATGCCAAGGCCATTGGCGCCGCGATAGGAACGCATGTCGAGGAAGAACACGTCGAGCAGCGGCCCGTAGGCGATCTTGCGATAGACGCGGCCCGGTTCCGACGGCTCGTAGCGGATCGTCGTCATCTCGTGGAAGGCGCGTGCCGCGCGTGCCGCCAGCACATGGATGTTTTTTTCCGAGTAGCGGTCGTCGGCGCTCAGGTCCTTCGAATCCGACCAGTTGTTCACCACCTCGTGGTCGTCCCACTGGTAGAAGGTCGGGCAGATGGCGTTGAGCCCCAGCACATGTCCGTCCATCAAATTGTATTTCCACTGGCCCCGGTACTCGTCCAGCGTCTCGGCAACCTTGCGCTTTTCGTCGATGAGGACGGTGTTCTTCCACTTGCCGCCACCGGGAATGTCGACCTCGTCCTTCATCGCGCCGTCGGCGTAGATGGTGTCGCCGGAATGCAGGAAGAAGTCGGGCGTGTGCTTGCCGATCGTGGCATAGGTCTTCATGCCGGTGTCGTCGATGCCCCAACCCTGGCCGGCGGTATCGCCCGACCAGGCGAACCGGATGTCACGCTTCGAGGCCGGCGCCGTGCGGAAGCGGCCGACGATCGGCTCGGAGACGGCGTTGATGTCGGCGAGATCGGCCGCTGTCATGCGGTAGAATATATCCTGATCCGAGGCGAGGTCGGTGAGCAGCCGTTTTACCGTGTAATCGCTGGCCGGCGACGTATCGAGCGGCGCAAGGCGGACGGCGTTGGCGAAATTCTCCGTCGAGGAGACTTCAAACACGACGCGCGACGGGCGATCGGTGCGCGTCCAGACCATGCCACTGGTGGCGTCGACGTCGCCTGACTGGACACCATGGGTGAAGGCCGGCCGCTGATTGGCGCGGGAATAGTAGGGCAGCGCGAGGCCCGAGGCGCCGATGAGGCCAACGGCGCTCGCCGACGTGACGAAAGCGCGCCGCGTCATCGAAATTTTGTTCATGGCTGTCTCCTGGATGGCGTTGAACGTCGCCGCCAAGGTCCAGGGTCAATGTTTCAGGCACATCTCGAAACCATGAAGGTTTGATAACAATGGACAGGTGATCTCCCCCCTTGAGGGGGAGATGTCGCCGAAGGCGACAGAGGGGGTCGTCTCGCGTGAAGCGCCAACCTCCTGCGTCTGCGATAAGGGGCCGAGCCCGGTCGGACCGACCCCCTCTGGCCGCGTCGCGGCCATCTCCCCCTCAAGGGGGGAGATTAGCGCTCGGCCGTCGCAGCTCAAGCCGCCTGCGGTTCCGGGTTGAAGGCCGGACGGCTGGTGTTGATCAACAGCGAGATGCAGGCTGCGGCTATTGCCGTCATGCCGGCGATGAGGAAGGCGAGCTCGTAATTGCCCTGCAATTCGCGCATCGTGCCGCCGAAGAAGGCGGCGGTCGCCGCACCCACCTGATGGCCGGCGACGATCCAACCAAAGACGATCGGTCCACTACGATCACCGAACGCCTCGTTCGACAGCCTGAGCGTCGGCGGCACGGTGGCGATCCAGTCCAATCCATAGAGCACGGCGAAAATGATCAGGCTGGTCGACGAGAAGCCGGAATAAGGCAGATAGATCAGCGACAAGCCGCGAATGCCATAATAGACGCCGAGCAGCTTGCGCGGGTCGAAGCGGTCGGTGAGCCAGCCCGACAGCGTCGTGCCGATCAGGTCGAAGATGCCCATCAGCGACAGCAGGCCGGCAGCTTGCACTTGGCCGATGCCCATGTCGCCGCAAAACGCGATCAGGTGCGTGCCGACCAGGCCATTGGTGGTGAAACCGCAGATGAAGAAGGTCGCGAACAGATACCAGAACACGCGAGTGCCGGCGGCACGGCGCAGCGTGCTGAGCGTGTGCGTGAGAAAATTGCCCTGCGAGGCCGGTGGAACCGGCGGCACGTCGTCGGCGTCAGCACCGTAGCGCACCATGCCGATCGAAGCTGGACGCTCCGGCACCAGCAGCCAGACCAGCGGCACCAGGCAAGCGGTGGCCACCGCAATGGCGATGGCGACCGGCTTCCAGCCGCCCGACTGGGCGAGCGCGGCGAGCAGTGGCAGGAACACCAGCAGGCCGGTGGCGGCGGAGGCCGACATCAGTCCCATCACCAGGCCGCGATTGGTTTTGAACCAGCGGTTGACGATGGTGGCGCCAAGCACCGTGGCGACCGCGCCCGAACCGACGCCGGAGAATACGCCCCAGGTGAGAAGCAGGTGCCACGGCTCGGTCATCAACAGGCTGAGCGCCGTCGAGCCCGACATCACCACCAGCGATGCCAGCAGCGTGCGGCGCAGCCCGACCCGTTCCATCAGTGCCGCGGCAAACGGCCCGGTCAGGCCGTAGAGGAAGATGCCGATGGCCGCGGCGAGCGAGACGACATCGCGCCGCCAGCCGAAACTCTCCTCCAGCGGCAGCATCATGACGGCCGGCGCCGACCGCAGGCCCGCCGCGATCAGCAGGCAAAGGAAAATGACGGCAACCACGACGAAAGCGTAGCGCTGGCCAAACGGGCGGGATTGAGCTATCATGTTACTGACCGGTACGTTGCAGTTACACCGAGGTATACGTACCGATCGGTAACATTGTCAAGCAGGCCACGGCACGTCCTAGATGAAAAGCATTGAACCAACGATCAAAGCGGATGAAGTGACACCGCCCCGCGCCGGCGAGAAAATCCTTCGCGTTGCCCGCGACCTATTCTACCGGCAAGGCATCAGGGCGATCGGCGTCGACGAGATCGTGCGGCGTGCCGGCGTCACCAAGCCCAGCCTCTATCGCAGCTTTCCCTCCAAGGACGAATTGGCCGCGTCCTATCTCCGGCAATACGACCTCGAGTTCTGGGCCCGCTTCGACGAGGCAGTGGCTGCCCATCCCGGCGATCCGCGCGCGCAGATCGCCGCATTCCTGACCCGCATCGGCAAGCGCACGCAAAGACCAGACTATCGCGGCTGCGGCATGACCAATGCGGCGGTCGAGTATCCCGAGCACGGCCATCCGGCCCGCGTGGTGAGCGAGGCCAACAAGCAGGAACTGCGACGACGCCTGCGCGCCATGGCGGCGGCAATGGGTGCCGGCGACGCCGACACGCTGGGCGACGGGCTGCTGCTCCTGATCGAGGGCGCCTATATCAGCGGCCAGCTGTTCGGTGCCGGCGGACCGGCAAAATCGGTGGCCCGGAACGCCGACCTGCTGATCGAAGCGAGCTTGCAGAAATAGCGTTTGACGATACGCTACGGCAGCCCGAAACGGAGTTGCCTGCGATGCGAGCCCTTTTGATGATTTCGCTAGCCCTCGCCGGCCTCTGCCAGACCGCCCAGGCCGGCGACATTTCCAGTGCCTACACCGATCTCGACTCGAAGAAGGACTGCGTGACTTATGCGCAGGCCGAGGAAGGCGATGGCGACTGGGCCAGTCTCGTCTGTTCGGGCTATCGCGGCTACCCAGTGCTGATCTCTTACGACGACGCCCGGGAATCGCTGTTCTATGGTTTTCCGCCCAGCGACATGACCACGGTCTGGGAAAGTTTTGTCGGGCTTAATTCGGCTGGACCAAAGCTCGAGTGGCGCATCGAGACGAACGGCGACCTCGCCATTCCCTTCGCGGTCATCCACCGTCGCTCGATCAGCGATCCCGAGGGGGAGAACAAACCGACCGAGGTGCTGGTCGTCGCCAAGGTCTCCCAGCCGGAGAAGTACGAGGGCTGCACCGTCGGACTGGTGCTGGCCACCGGCAATCCCGCAGCCAACGATGAGGCGCGCAAGCTCGCCGACGAGAAGGCACGGACCTTTGCCTGCGGCAAGGACAAGCGCGCGATGATCGGCGACGTGCCCGCTTTTGGCCGCGTCGACAATTAGTGGGGGTGAGGAAGAGCGTAGCAATGGCCGCCCTTCGGCGATCCTTCACGCCCCCTCTGTCCTGCCGGACATCTCCCCCACAAGGAGGGAGATCGGCTACCATCTTGGCTTTCGCCAATTCCAACGCTGAAAGAGAGACGGGGCGGCGAAGCTGCCAATCTCCCCCCAAGTAGGGGAGATGCCCGGTAGGGCAGAGGGGGCGCTGTCCCGCCGACGTCTCGCAATTTTGAAAGCGCTGGGCCTACTTGCTTGCCTTGGCCCGCTCGATCGCCTCGACGATCATCTTCTTGGCGTAGGCGGCATCGTGCCAGCCCTCGATCTTGACCCATTTGCCGGGTTCGAGATCCTTGTAGTGCTCGAAGAAATGCTGCACCTGCTGGCGGGTGATGTCGGGTAGGTGCGTGTATTCGGTGACGTTCTCGTAGCGCAGCGTCAGCTTGGGCGAAGGCACCGCGATGATCTTTTCGTCCAGACCGGAATTGTCCTCCATCACCAGCACGCCGATCGGCCGCACATTGATGACGCAGCCTGGCACCAGCGCGCGCGTGTTGCAGACCAGCACGTCGATCGGGTCGCCGTCACCCGACAGCGTGTGCGGCACGAAGCCGTAATTGCCGGGATAGCGCATCGAGGTATGCAGGAAGCGGTCGACGAACAGCGTGCCGGCCTCCTTGTCCATCTCATACTTGATCGGCTCGCCGCCGATCGGCACCTCGATGATGACGTTGACGTCCTCCGGCGGGTTCTTTCCGATGGCGATGGCTTCGATACGCATGGCTTTTGTCCCTCTTTCGATTGGAAACCGATAGCGGGCGGGGGCGCATGGTGCAATGCGGCGAATGGTACTGAAAACAGCTGAGGGTGTTAGCGAGAGGAGTGTCGAACCGTCATTCCCAGATGAAGGCGACCTTCTTCAGCGCCTTCTGCTCGAAGACCTCGACGCCCTCGGCGACGTCGCGGCCGCCGGCGCCGGCATAGAAGGTGAGCGCGTTCTGATTGTCCTCCAGCGCCCACACCACCATGCCTTTCAGCCCGTGGTCAGCCAGTCGCGCCCGTGCGGCTGAGAATAGCCGGCTGCCGAGCCCGATGCCCTGATATTCCGGGCGCACGTAAAGTTCGTAGATCTCGCCCTGCTGCTTGAGCTCGCGGGCGCGGTTCTTGCCGATCGTGGCATAGCCGGCGATCTTGCCGCCGATCTCGACGACCAGAACGGTGGCCGCACGACGGATGGCGTTCGCCCACCACTCGGCGCCGCGGCGGTTGATCATCGATGTCAGCGTGCGATGCGGGATGATGCCGGCATAGGCGCCGCGCCAGGCCAGCAGGTGCACGTCGGCGATGGCGCTTGCGTCGCGCGGCTCGGCTTTCCTGATATCGATGCTCAGCGTATTCATGATTGGTTAACCATAAACCCGCATCGCCCGATTGCAAGAGTCCGGTAAGCGGCTCCCCCCGCTTTCGCACAGGCCATCGGAAGACCCGCGAGCCTGTCTGAAAATGCGCTCTGCCGAGGCGGATGGCGTGGTTTTCGAGAACCGAAGCGCAGCGGACATTTGGGTCCGTGAGCATCGGAAGCGCAGAAAACTGCGTCAGGCGTCCGGCAGAGTAGCGTTTACAGGCAGGCTCTCAGATTTCGACCAGATGATCGTCGAGCTCGTTGCTGTCGCCGTAAGAAACCGGGAAATGCTCGGCCAGCACCGCGCCCGTCGCTTCGATTGCCTTGATGAAGCCGTCGGCGAGACGATCGTCGCCGGCATGCGCGGTAAGGTCGCGGACGACGCTGTCCCAGACGTCTTGGCCGACACGGCTGTCGATGCCGCTGTCGGCGACCACCTCGGCGTAGCGCTCGGCAATGGAGACGAAGACCAGCACGCCGGTGCGCGCCGTGGTGCGATGGACGTTGCGGGCGAGGAACTGCTTTATCGCATTGGCGTGCGCGGCCTGGTAGCGCAGCCGCCTCGGCACCAGATGGATGCGCAAGCCGGGCAGCGCCCACAACAGGCCAAGCACCGAGGCCAGCGCCAGAAGCTGTGCGATGACGAAATGCGGCAAGCGGATCGACAGCCACCACGCTTCCAGCCCGTAACTGACGGCGAGGCTGACGACGAGCATGGCCAGCGTCGCCATGAACGCGGCCGGAAAGAAATAGCTGTCGCTGGCATAGGCCACGACGCAGTAGATTTCGCCGTCGGTCTTTGTCTCGGCGGCGCGGATCGCTTTGGCGATGCGGTCATGATCCTCGGGGCTGATCGGTCTTGTTGCCATGTTGTGTCTCACCAGCTTCCTGAAGAACCGCCACCGCCGGACGAGCCGCCGCCGCCCGAAAAGCCGCCGCCACCCGACGACCAGCCACTACCGGAACTTCCCGATGACCAGCCGCCGCCGGACGAAGTACTCGTTGTCCAGACGCCGCCGCCCGTGCGCGCATAGCCTGACCTTTGGCCATAGCGAAACGTCATGCCCAGCCATTTATACACGCCCGGCGACAACTTGGTGCCGAAGATCGGCGGCAGGACCGCCATCGCCAGGCCGCCTAAGAACAGCGTCGCCCACACGATGATGAACAGCGCCACGATGGGATCGACGGAACTGTTGTCGGCCGGATTGCGGATCCCGCGAGATTCCAGCTCTTCGGGATTGCCTTCCAGCACCATGACCATGTCGTCGACGGCCTTACTGATGCCGCCGGAGAAGTCGCCGGCGCGGAAGGCCGGCACCATGTCGTTTTCGATGATCAGCTTGGTGTGCAGGTCGGTCAGCGTGCCTTCCAGCCCGTAGCCGACCTCGATGCGCATCTTGCGGTCGTTCGGCGCCACCAGCAAAAGCACGCCATTGTCCTCGCCGGCCTGGCCGAGCTTCCAGGCGCGAAACAGCCGGTTGGCGTAGGGCTCGATCTCCTCGCCGTCGAGGCTATCGATCGTCGCGACGACGATCTGGTCCGAGCTCTTGGCCTCGAAATCCGCGAGCTTCCGGGTCAGCGCCGCCTTCGTCGCGGCATCGATGATCCCGGCATTGTCGACGACCCGCCCGGTCAGGGCAGGCAATTCGGCGGCAAGCGCGGTAAAGCCGGCAAGCAGCAGCACCGCCATGGCCACCAGGGCAGCGCCGATCGTCGCGGCGAAGCGGCCGGAAGCTGGTGGACGGATGGCGCGTCTTGTCATGTCGTCACCAGCTTCCCGATGAGCCGCCGCCGCCGGACGAGCCACCGCCGCCGGAAAAGCCGCCACCGCCTGAACCCGACGACCATCCCCCGCCGGAACTTCCCGACCAGCCGCTGGAAGACCGCCGGCTCGGCTCGAAGGTCATGCCCAGCCAGCGATAGCGGCCAGGACCGATCTTCTGGCCGAAGATCGGCGGCAGGATGGAGGCGGCGATGCTGCCGAAGAAGATGATCGCCCAGATGCTTATGAAGATCGCAAAGAACAGATCGTCGGTGTTGAATGGCGCCTGCTGGTTGCGGGTCCCGCGCGCTTCCAGCTCTTCCGGATTGCCTTCCAGCACCATGACCATGTCGTCGACGGCCTTGGCTATGCCGCCGGAGAAGTCGCCAGCGCGGAAGGCTGGCACCATGTCGTTTTCGATGATCAGCTTGGTGTGCAGGTCGGTCAGCGTGCCTTCCAGCCCGTAGCCGACCTCGATGCGCATCTTGCGGTCGTTCTGGGCGACCAGCAAAAGCACGCCATTGTCCTCACCGGCCTGGCCGAGCTTCCAGGCGCGAAACAGCCGGTTGGCGTAGGGTTCGATCTCCTCGCCGTCGAGGCTATCGATCGTCGCGACGACGATCTGGTCAGAGCCCTTTGCCTCGAAATCTGCGAGCTTCCGGGTCAGCGCCGCCTTGGTCGCGGCATCGATGATCCCGGCATTGTCGACGACCCGCCCGGTCAGTGCAGGCAGTTCGGCGGCGAGCGCGGTGAGGGGGAGGAAGAGGCTAAGGCAAAGCAGAACTAGAGTGACGCCTAGAAGCGAGAGGTTGCCACTCCGTCGCGCCCCCCTCTGTCCTGCCGGACATCTCCCCCTCAAGGGGGGAGATTGGATGTCATTCCTGCCTTCGCCAATCTCCAACGTTGCAAGATTGGCGGCGGGGTCGAAGCTGCAAATCTCCCCCCTTGAGGGGGAGATGTCCGGCAGGACAGAGGGGGGTGCTACGGAGTGCAAGGCCAATAGGGACCACGCTCACCAGCTGTTCGTCACCCGCCCTGCGTCGTGCCGAAATCGACCTTCGGCGTCTGCATCTTGTCTTCCTCAATGGTGAAGTTGGCGAACGGCTGATTGCCGCGGAACCACAGGGTTGCCCAAATCACCGACGGGAAGGTCTTCAGCGTCAGATTGTACTCCTGCACCGCCTGGATATAGTCGCGGCGGGCGACCGCGATGCGGTTTTCGGTGCCTTCGAGCTGCGCCTGCAGCGCCAGAAAATTCTGGTTGGCCTTGAGGTCGGGATAATTCTCCACCACTGCCAGCAACCGCGACAGCGCGCTGGTCAGGCCGGCCTGGCTGTCCTGAAAATTCTTGACGGCCTCCGGATTGCTCAGCGTTTCCGGCGTCACCGTCACTTGCGTCGCCTTGGCGCGCGCCTCGACCACCGCATCGAGCGTATCCTTCTCGTGCGCGGCATAGCCCTTGACCGTCTCGACCAGATTGGGAATGAGATCGGCGCGACGCTGGTACTGGTTCAGCACCTGGCTCCATGCGGCCTTGGCGTTTTCCTCCGCCGTCGGGATGGTGTTGTAGCCACAGCCGGCAAGCAGCGGCAGCACGATCGCCATCATCAGCAAGGCTGGCAGGTTGCGGAAGACGAAAGGGGAGGAAAGACGCTGGGCAAGCATGGTAAGATCCCTCAATAAGACTGACAGGCGAAGCATTACCACAATCCGCGCGCAAGAACATGACCTCCGCCCGGAAGCGTTACTGGTTCTTTATCATTCGCTGCAAGGCCCTGTGATTGGCCGGGCGAACGGGTTAAAGTCGCCGCGAAAACAGGACATCGCCATGGCGGGACGCCAGGACAGCGACGACGAATCGCGCCGCATCATCGAGCGCGTGGCACGTGAGACCGACCCGGGCGGCACCTCGTTCATTGCGCGGACCGCGAAGGGCGCGCGCGATCACGTCGCAGCAGTGGATGCCGACCAGTCGGACCCGATCGAATATTGGGGCACGCGCATTGGCCGGGCGCTAGGGCTCATTATCGCCATTGGCCTGTTGATCTGGCTCGTGCTTTTCATCATCCAAAGTTAGGAATCCCGTGAGCACCGAAGAACACGACGCGCCGCGCGCGGTCATCGTCATTTCCAGCCATGTCGCGCGCGGCTCGGTCGGCAACCGCGCCGCGGTCTTTGCGCTGGAGACGCTGGGCTTTCCGGTGTGGGCGGTGCCGACCGTCATCCTGCCTTGGCATCCGGGCCATGGACGGGCGACGCGCATCGTGCCGCCACTCGATCAATTCAAGGCGCTGATGGCCGATCTCGAGCGCGCGCCGTGGCTTGGCGAGGTCGGCGCGGTGCTGTCCGGCTATCTCGGCGAAGGCGGCCAAGCCGATGCCGTCGCCTCGCTGGTCGGCGCGGTCAAGGCGAAGACGCCGGATGCCATCTATATCTGCGATCCGGTGATGGGCGATTCGGGCGGGCTCTATGTGCCGGAGGCGACCGCCATCGCCATGCGCGACCGGCTGATGCCGATCGCCGACATCGCCACGCCCAACCGCTACGAGCTGGAATGGATGGCGGGAGCGCCGCTGCCCGACCTGAAAGCGGTGATGGCGGCCGCCCTTCATGCCGGGCCACCGGCCATGCTGGTCACTTCGGCGCCGGCGATGATGGCCGGCGGCACCGGCAATCTGCTGCTCAACGGCAACCAGGCGCTGCTGGCCGAGCATCGCCTCATCGACAAGCCGCCCAATGGGCTCGGCGACCTGACGGCGGCCGTCTACCTGGCGCGCATCCTGTCCGGCCAGCCAGCGGTCAAGGCACTGCAGTCGACCACGGCGGCGGTCTACGAGATCCTGGCGCGCACCGCCAAGCGCGGCGGCGACGAATTGCAGCTCGAAACCGACGCTCAGAGCCTGTCGCACCCGATGGCGATGGTGCAGCTTCGCCATCTCCTGCATCCGGGGCGGGACAAAAGAGCGTGACTTCGGACGGCAGCCGCGTCCTTGTCGGTGTCGACGGCTGCAAGGCCGGCTGGATCGCCGTTCGCCGCGATCCCGGTTCGACACCTCGTAACCCGGGTGCTGCGCCCTCGGTAGCCGTTTTCCCCAGCTTCGCAGCACTGCTCGACGCATTGCCGGTCGATGCGACGGTCGCCGTCGACATGCCGATCGGCCTGCCGGAACTTTCGCAAAAGGGCGGTCGCGGGCCGGAGGCGCTGGTGCGGCCGCTGCTTGGTAACAGGCAGTCCAGCGTCTTCGCCATTCCTTCGCGTGCCGCGCTTTACGCGCATACGGATGGCTTCACCACGATCGAGGCCTGGTATGCCGCGCATCGCCAGGCGAGCGAAGTGGCGAAGGCGACCTCCGATCCGCCGCGCGGCGTCTCGATCCAGGCCTTCGGCATCTTTACCAAGATCCGCGAGATCGATGCCGTGCTGATCGCGCGTCCCGAACTGCGCAGCCGCGTCTTCGAATCGCATCCGGAAGTCGCCTTCTGCCGGTTGAATGGCGATCAGGCGATGTGTTTGCCGAAGAAGATCAAGGGCGCCATCAACCCGGCCGGCATGGCGGAACGCAAGGCGCTGCTTTGCCGGCACGGTTATCTCAGGGACTTTCTCGACCGGACGCCGCCGCGAGGCGCTGCTGCCGACGACTTTCTCGACGCCGCAGTGATGATGCTGATCGCCGGCCGCATCGCCGGCGGCGAGGCAAGGCCGTTTCCGGATCCGCCGCTCGCCGACCGTTTTGGCATCCCTGTGGCGATCTGGGCATGAATTTCCTCGCCTCATCTATCGGCAAGGCAATCGCATTGGGCGAAGGCCCCTCGTCCGGCCCTTTCGGGCCACCTTCTCCCCGCCGGGGAGAAGAGGCTGGCACCGGCGCTTGCGACCTCTTCTCCCCTGGGGGAGAAGGTGGCCGTAGCGAAGCGGAGGCCGGATGAGGGGGCCTTCCAGCATGGCAACCACGTCCTCTGCGATTCGGCATTGCTCGCGACCGGCTTTTGCCGCTAGAGCCTTCCTGACTTAAAAAGAGCTGCCGCCTAACCCGGAAAGGCTCCAGACGCCGCCCATGCCTCATCTCCCTGATCATCTGCTCACCGGCTATCGCAATTTCATGAGCGGCCGCTATCTCGCCGAAAGCGGGCGCTATCGCTCGCTCGCTCGCGAGGGCCAGTCCCCCGAAACGATGATCGTCGCTTGCTGCGACTCCCGCGCGGCTCCCGAGGCGATCTTCGACGCTGGCCCCGGCGAGCTCTTCGTGCTGCGCAATGTCGGCAATCTGGTGCCGCCCTATGCGCCCGACGACCAGTTCCACTCGACCTCGGCGGCGCTCGAGTTTGCCGTGCAGAGCCTCAAGGTGAAGAACATCGTGGTGATGGGCCATGGCCGCTGCGGCGGCATCCGCGCGGCACTCGACAGCACGGCCGCGCCCTTGTCGCCCGGCGACTTCATCGGCAAATGGATGAGCCTGATTGCGCCGGCGGCCGAGACCGTGTCCTCCAGCACCTTCATGACGGCGACGGAGCGCCAGACCGCGCTGGAGCGCATTTCGATCCGCTATTCGATCGCCAATCTCAGGACCTTTCCCTGCGTCTCGATCCTGGAAGGCAAGGGACGGCTGTCGCTGCACGGCGCCTGGTTCGACATCTCGACCGGCGAGCTCTGGGTGATGAACAAGGAGACCGGTGACTTCGAGAGGCCGGAGATGACATAGGAGGATTGCATGGTATGCCGTTCGATCGCTTTGGCCGCAGCGGCGCTGCTGTTTTCAATCGTATCCGCCCGCGCCGACGACGGCGCGCTCATCGGCCGCTGGTATGCGGCGCTGCTGGTCGCCGATCGCACGGAATTGTCGGACCTGCTTGCCGATGACGTCCGGATTAAACTCGACGACCTCGGCGTCGTCCAGACCAAGCAGGAGTTCATCGCCTCGATCGACGAATGGAAAGGCGCTGTCGCCGGAGCCGAGATCCGGCATCGGATCGAGAAGACCGAAGGCGGCGTCACCACGGTGATCGCCTGCTATGATTTTCCCAAAAACGACATGCTGATGCAGGAAACCTTCGCCATCACCGACAACCAAATCACCGCCAGTTCGCAGGCGGCGATCGCGGAAAACTGCGACGGCTACTGAGAGGGTAGCAGCTGCGATATTGCGTGCGGCAAGCCAGCGCCTTACATCGGTGATGATCCCGCCCTGCCTCTACAGCCACTCAGCGAAAGCTCTCCCACTCAGCGAAAGCCCCCTCTCTCAGCGAAAGACTGTCCATGCCGTCCACAAAAGCCGTCGACCTCGCCGCCCATCCGCTGACCACCTGGCAAGGGCCGCTCGGCCTGCCCGATTTCACCCGCATCGGCGACGGCGATTTTTCCGGGGTTTTCGATGCGGCATTGAAGGCGCATGAGACCGAGATCGAGGCAATATCAGGCAATGCCGAGACACCGACCGTCGAGAATACACTCGCCGCACTGGAGCTTGGCGGCGAGGCGCTCGACCATGTTTCGTCGATCTTCTGGTGCCGGGCCGGCGCTCACACCAACGAGGCGATCCAGGCGCTGGAGCGCGAGATCTCGCCAAAGATGTCGCGGCATTTCTCGGCGATCTCCATGAATGAGAGGCTGTTCGCCCGTATCGACGATCTCTACCAGCGCCGGGAAACCCTGAAGCTCGATGCCGAAACGCTGCGGGTGTTGGAAAAGACCTGGAAAGGCTTTGTCCGCTCCGGCGCCAAACTCGACGCCGAGGGCAAGAAGCGGCTGGCGTCGATCAACGAGGAACTGTCGTCGCTCGGCACGACGTTCGGCCAAAACCTGCTTGCCGACGAGCGCGACTGGGCGCTGTTCCTCGACGAGGCCGACCTTGCCGGCCTGCCCGAATTCCTGAAAAGCGCGATGGCGGAGGCCGCCGAGATGCGCGGCCAGAAGGGCCGCTATGCCGTCACCTTGTCGCGCTCGATCTACGAGCCGTTCTCGACCTTCTCCGAGCGCCGCGACTTGCGCGAGATCGCCTTCCGCGCCTTTACCATGCGCGGCCAGAATGGCGGCGCCACCGACAACACAACGGTAGTGCGCGATATGCTGCGCCTGCGCGCCGAAAAGGCGAAGCTGCTCGGCTACGCCTCCTTCGCCGCGCTGAAGCTCGACGACACCATGGCAAAGACGCCGGAGGCCGTGCACACGCTGCTCGACCCGGTCTGGGAAAAAGCCTTGGAAAAGGCCGCAAGCGACCAGACCGAGTTGCAGCGGCTGGCGGCCGAGGCCGGCAGCAACGAAAAATTCGCTGCCTGGGACTGGCGCTTCTATCAGGAGAAGCTGCGCGCCGAGAAGTTCGCCTTCGACGAGGCCGAGCTGAAGCCCTATCTGCAGCTCGACCGCGTCATCGATGCCTGTTTCGACGTAGCGACACGATTGTTCGGCATCACCTTCGAGGAGAAGAAAGGCATCGCCACCTGGCATCCGGACGCGCGTGTTTTCGTCGTCAGGAATGCAGATGGCAGCGAGCGCGGTCTGTTCCTGGCCGATTATTTCGCGCGGCCCTCGAAACGCTCGGGCGCCTGGATGAGCGCGCTGAAATCCGGCTACAAGCTTGGCCATGGCTCCAAGCCCGTCATCTACAACATCATGAATTTCGCCAAGCCGCCGGAAGGCGAGGCCGCGCTGTTGTCGGTCGACGAGGCAAAGACCCTGTTCCACGAATTCGGTCATGCCCTGCATGGCATGCTGACGGACGTCACCTGGCCGTCGGTCGCGGGCACCTCGGTCAGCCGCGATTTCGTCGAGCTGCCCTCGCAGCTCTACGAGCACTGGCTGACCGTGCCGGCGGTGCTGGAAAAGCATGCGCTGCATGTGAAGACCGGCAAGCCGATGCCGAAGGCGCTGGTCGACAAGATGCTGGCGGCGCGCACGTTTGGCGCCGGCTTCGCAACGGTCGAATTCACCGCGTCGGCGCTGGTCGACATGGCCTACCATGCGCGGCCGGATGCGCCGGACCAGCCGCTTCGTTTCGAAACCGAAACGCTCGAGAAGCTCGATATGCCCGACACCATCGCCATGCGCCATCGCACCCCGCAATTCGGGCACATATTTTCCGGTGACGGCTATTCGGCCGGCTACTATTCCTACATGTGGTCGGAGGTGCTCGACGCCGACGCCTTCGCCGCCTTCGAGGAAACAGGCGACCCGTTCAATCCGGCGCTGGCCGAGCGGCTCAGAAAGAACGTCTATGCCGCCGGCGGCTCGAAGGACGCGGAAGAACTCTACACCGCCTTCCGCGGCAAGATGCCGTCGCCCGAAGCGATGATGGTCAAGCGCGGGCTGGTCTGAACAACGAAGCTGCCAATCTCACCCCTTGTGGGCAGGGCTATGGCAGGTGGAAAGCCACGGCTTTCGCTCTACGATGCACCCCCACCCCTAACCCCTTCCCACAAGGGGGAAGGAGACTTCCGCTAGCGCTGACCTCGACAAATTGCCTGCCTTTCGGCACCAAAGTGGAGGCGCGCGGCAGCGTTCCCTCCCCCTTGTGGGGAGGGTTAGGGTGGGGGTCCATCTTCGCAAGAATCCAAATGCGACTGCCTGCCCCTCGGAGGGGAGATGTCCGGCGGGACGGGGCGCGCGAAGGAATGAGATGCCTCAAGCGCTGCTGAGCGCCTCGATGGCTTTCGCCAGCGTAGCCGGATCGCCAAGGATGCGCAGCGTCTTCAGCCGGGCCGTGCCGCCGGCGACGACCGAAACGGCCGATCGCGGCACTCCCAGCGCCTTGGCGACCAGCCGTTCGAGCGTTTGATTGGCGGCGCCGTTTTCCGGCACGGCGCGGACGCGAGCCTTCAGATGGCTTCGCCCGTCTGCCGAAATCTCGATGCCTTCGAGCTTGTCCATCGCCGCTTTCGGCGTCAGCCGGACGAATAGGTCGACGCCGTCGTTACGTGGGCGAAACGGCCCAGTCATCGAATGGCCGTCAGACGACCAGCGGCGCCACCGTGGTGAGCAGGAACTGCCGGAGGAAGAACAGGATCAGAAGCAGGATGATCGGCGAAATGTCGATCCCGCCGAGGTCGGGCAAGAAGCGGCGGATCGGCCGCAGCGCCGGCTCGGTCAGCCGGAAGAGCATGTTGCTGACGCTATCGACGAACTGGTTGCGCGAGTTGACGACGTTGAAGGCGTAGAGCCACGAGAAAATCGCCGAAGCGATGATGATCCACCAATAAATGTCAAGCGCCAGGACAATGGTCTGAATGAGGGCTATCATGCCGGTCTCCGATTGTTGCCGACATGTAGCCATTACGGGCGAAAGCGGCAAGAGCCGCTGTCCGCGGCAGGCCACGTCGATGGCTCGCCGCGCGGCTTTTTTGGGCAAAACGCCGTCTTGACAGGAAACCGCCACGCCCGATAAATGCGCCCATCCGCTGGACGGGGCTGTAGCTCAGCTGGGAGAGCGCGTCGTTCGCAATGACGAGGTCAGGAGTTCGATCCTCCTCAGCTCCACCAGCGGGATATCCCAAATATCTGATTTCGCTGCCAGCGAACGGTTTTTCCGTTGGCTGGGGCTGTGGTTCGCTCAGCCGGTCATCCCTTGTCCGGCACGGCGGCAGTTGCATACGGGCGGATGACGAAGGTTCACCGCCGCGCCGACGGCCTATGACGCCCAGGATCGTGCCATACCCGGTTCTGTCTGGATCACAAACAAGATCGGCGACCTGCTGGCGAGGCTGATTGATCCCGCTGCGTCAGGAACTTGGCAGGAAGTTGGTCCGGCTCTACGGCTCGGATGCGAAACATCGGCGACGCTGACGCGTTTAGCGGCAGGAGGGCGGAGGCATCAGGCAAAGCGAAAGAGGCTGAAAATGCCAGAAGCGAATGGCCGTTACGCACTGGGCTTCACCACACTCGAACAGGAGGTCGATCAACTGCCGTTGCAGGTGGAAGGCGAATTGCCGGCATGGCTGACCGGCAGTCTGATCCGGACCGGGCCTGCGAAATTCGAGGTGGGTCGGCAAGCCTATACGCATTGGTTCGACGGGCTCGCCATGCTCCACGCCTTCGACTTCAGCGATGGCGCGGTCCGCTATTCCAACCGCTTCATCCGCTCGCAATCCTATTGCGAGGCGATGGAGAAGGGCCGCATCGCACGCGGCGAATTCATGACTGATCCGTGCCGCACGATCTTTGGCCGCGTCATGGCGATCTTCAATCCGAAGCTGACCGACAATGCGAATGTCAATGTGTCGGTGTTGGCCGGCGAGATCGTGGCGCTGACCGAGACGCCGATGCCGATCCGCTTCGATCCGCACACGCTCAAAACGCACGGACGGCTCCAATTCAGTCGAGCGATCAGCGGGCAGATCTCGACTGCGCACCCGCACAGCGACGGCGAGCGCGGCTACTCGTACGTCATCGAGATGGGGCGCCGCAGCACGTATCGCCTGTTCGTCGACGAAAGCGGCATGCAGCGTGTCCTGGCCGAATTGCCCGTCGATCGGCCGAGCTACATGCATTCCTTCGGCATGTCGGAACGCTATTTGGTGCTGACGGAGTTTCCGCTTCGGGTGAACCCGCTCAAGCTCGTCTTCTCAGGCAGACCCTTCATCACAAACTATCGCTGGCAACCGAAGTTCGGCACCGTATTCACAGTGATCGATAAGTCGACCGGCGCTTTCGCCGCCCGTGCCAGGGCGTCGTCGTGCTTCTGCTTTCACCACGTCAATGCCTTCGAGGCGGACGGCGCGCTGCTGGTGGACCTCCTCGCCTATCCCGATGCGAGAATCATCGACGAGCTGCGCCTCGACCGGCTGCGCTCCGGAGCGCAGGTCAACCCGACCTCGACCTTGACGCGGTACCGCATTCCGCTCGACGGTAATCCTTCTGCGACTATCGAGATCGAGCCGGAACCGCTCTGCGACACGCGCATCGAGTTGCCGCGCATCGACTATTCCCGCCGCGCAGGCAGACCGTATCGCTGCGTATGGGGAACAGGGCAAAGTGAACCGGACAGTTTCCTCGACACCATAGCCAAGGTCGAGCTTTCAGCCACCGCGCCGGCGACCGTGACGACCTGGGCCGAACCGGGCTGCTATGCTGGCGAGCCTGTTTTTGTGGCGCGGCCAGCGGGCGGAGAGGAAGACGATGGCGTCCTCCTGTCCGTCGTGCTCGATGTCGGCGCCGGCAGGTCGTTCCTGCTTGTGCTAGACGCCGCGACGCTTGCCGAACTCGCCCGGGCCTCAGTCCCGCATCACATTCCCTTTGGCTTTCATGGCATCTATTTTGCGCCCCCGGATCGATTTGCGCGCTGACCGATGCCAAGTGCCGGCCACTGCACAGAACTCCTTCACCGGTGAAATCGCTGCTGCATGGGGCCCCATCGACGATATCGGGCATGGGCCGCGCGCGGCCCGTCGCTTCATCACAATGAAGGGCGACATTCGCAGGCGTCTACGGGATCATCCTGTCCGGGGGGTAAAATAAGGAACACCGCGGATGGCAGCAGTAGGTCTTTACAGATGCCCGAGGAATCCACCTTGGGCCTGTGTGCTGGAAGGGGCGAAAGGCAGCTACATCGCAGAGAACCTTTACCGCGAAGGTGGCTATCAGCCGGACGTCGACATGTGTCCGTCCCGCTAGGTAGGCGGCCATCTTGAGGAGTCTCCCATCGTGAAGATTTCGTCCACATTTCGTTCAGTCGCGGTTGCCGTCATCGCCGCCGCGGGAGTCAGCATTGCCAGCGCCGCGCAACTCAAGGAGGGTGTGCAGACGCCGCCCGGCGAGCATGAAATGGCTTTACGCCGCGAATTGGCCGCAGCACGCGCGGAGCTAGACGTCATGCAGCGCGAGGCACGTGACGCAAGCGCCCATGCACACGCACTGGCGGCTAAGCAAGCACAAATCCTAAAAGAGCAGCAGCAAATAGACGAAGCGCTGGAGACGGCGCAGCGCGTTATCGAAGACTTTAGGGCCGAAGCCATTCTCTGGGACCGCGAGAAGGCCGCCGGAGCGCACCCCTCTATGGAAGCCTCTCAGGTTGCTGCGAAGCAAGCGCTTGATGAGGAGAGGCACAAGGTTGAACTCCTGGAACAAGAACTCACCACGGCTCGCCAAACTATCGACGCTCTTAAGACAGGCGCAAACCTGGCCGCGGTCGAGAAGACCAACGCCATAAAAGACCGATCGGTGGTCGAGACCGCTCTAAAGCAAGCTGGAGAAGCACTCGAACTGGAACGCGAACGAGCAGATTCAGCTGCGCGCGACCTCGATATTGTTCGCAAGGAACGCGACGCTTCAAAGCAGATCTCGGCAGAGTTGAGTGCGGTGCTGGAGAAAGAGCGTGAAAGGGCTATCGGTCTAGGCCGCAGCCTCAGTGCCGCGCGTGAGGCGATCGACATCGTCAAGGATAAGAGTCGCACTGCGGCTTTGGAGCGCGCGCCGAAATCACGTACCCCACTTGCAAGTACGCTATCGCGTTCGGGCGCCCAACCAGCCCGTAAACCGGGCTTGCCGAAAAAACGGAAAGTGAAGGCAAAAAAGTCACCACATCCTGTTCTGCCGGCAACCATCGCTCTTCCCGCCGCATTGCTCCCGACCCGACCACTGTGAAGCTCGACCTATGCCAGTGAAGACTAGTGAGCGAAATGTATGCCGCAGGGGAGTATCACAATGAAAAAGTACGTCGCAGCCGTGTTGACGATCGGGATCGCAATCGGGCCTGCCTCGGCTCTTGACGCAGGTTTAGGCGGTAAGGCCGGCGGCCTCGGGGTCGGTGCCGGAGTGAGCGCCAGCTCGCAAGGCGCATCTGTGGGGGTGGGCACGAGCGTCGACGGTGTGGGTGGAGCAAACGTTGGAGTTTCGGTCGGCGCAGGATCACTCGACGCAGGCGTTAGCCCTTCGACGGGTGTCGGCGTGGGCGACGATCCGTCCGCCGAAAACGGAACGAGTACCGCTCCCGGTAGTCCGGCCGCAGTCACGGCAGCCACTGCCTCTGCCAAGACCGGCAAGCAATCGATCGCCCTGCCACCCGCTCTCAGGCCTTCCAAAGCCGGTGAGGGTGACTCCACGAAGGGGTATCCCTTTGGATCTTTGAGACCACTGAAAGCGAAACCCGGTACGCCAGCTGCGGTCGTGCGAGCCTGCCGCGCGGCGATCATATCCGCTGCGACGCCGCTTGGCGCCGTCCGTGTCCACGCGGTAAGCGCAGGCGCCTTGCGTCAACGTCGGAGCGCACTCACGGCGCCGATCGAGGTGCGAATAGACTACACAAGACAAGGGGGCATCGAAGTTCGGCGGGCGCGGGTCGGCTGTCACCTTGATGCGGCGGGCAGGGTCACCGCAGTGAAATAACACCAACAGGCATTTTGGGGTCCGAGAACAATGCGCCCGGCCACCAGCGTGAACTGGTCGTCGAGCCGCATGGCCGACCGCCAAGCGTTGGCGCGTCGATCCGTCAGCGATTGAATAGACCACTATAGGGCGCCCGCCACTATTTTCGAACATTAATTCCAATTTCTGTTTTGCAAAACGATCGTGCCACGCTAGCGTGAAGTTCGGGAGGACATTCGGATGACGAAGCGCGTGGCAGTCGCCCGGGAAAGTCCCTGTGATACTGCCCTAGGAGTACCCCCACCCCTAACCCCTCCCCACAAGGGGGAGGGGAACTCTGTTGCGCGCCATTCGCTTATTTCTCGATCTGAAACAAAGCAATTTGCCGCCGTAAGCGCCTGCGGAAATCCCCCTCCCCCTGTGGGGAGGGGTTAGGGGTGGGGGTCGCTTCGCACATGCCTCGGCTCATGGCATGAACGCGAGCAAAGCATCCGGACGGTCTATTGCCGACGAGGCGGCGACCCGCAAGCGCGGCCGGTCGCTTGCCGCGCTCGGCTATACCAAGCCGCAGACCTACGAAGAACTGCGCGCCGTATTGTCGTCCGGCACCGTCCATTTTCCGAAACGCCTGCGCCAGGTTGCCATCTTCCTGTGGCAGCATCCGAGCGACGTCGCGCTTGGCACGATCGCGCAGGTCGCCGAGCAGGCCGGTGTGCAGCCCTCGACGCTTGTTCGTTTTGCGCAGATCTTCGGCTATGCCGGCTTTTCCGATTTCCAGAGTCTTTTCAAGGAGCATGTCAAAGGCTCCTGGCCCGAAGGCCGGGCGCGCGACGGACAAGAACGGGCGGCCACCGAGCCCAACGCCAATCTGCATTTTCTCAACGGCATGGTCGGCGCCTCGCAGGCTTCGCTCGGCCGCATCGACAATAACTTCGACATTGCCAGCTTCGAGCGCATGGTCGATCTGCTGGCTTCCGCTGACCTGATTTATGTGATCGGCAGCAAACGCGCCTTTCCCGTCACCACCTATCTCTCGCTCACTCTGTCGCAACAGGGCGTGCGCAACGTGCTGGTCGACAATGTCGGTTCCACCGCGCTTGACCAGGTCGGCTGCATCGGCAAGCGCGACGTCGTGCTGGCGGTATCCTTCAGCCCCTACAACTCGATCACGCCGGACCTCGTCGCTGTCGCCCATGAGCGAAAGGCGCGCATCGTCACCATCACCGACAGCACGTTTTCTCCCCTGGTCAAGCTGTCGGATACATGGCTGGAAGTGGTTGAGTCCGACTTTGCCGGCTTCCGCTCGCTTGCCGCTTCGCTCGCCGTCGGCATGGCCCTTGTCCACGGTGTTGTCGCGCGCCGCACGACCTGAGACGGATACGATTGACTATCGGGAATTGGTGTTCCATATCTAGAAAAATAGAAACTTTATTCCGGGAGGAGGAATGGAGCTTCGGCTAGACGACAAGGTGGTGCTGGTCACCGGCGCGACGCAAGGCATTGGCCGGGCGATCGCCGAGACGCTGGCGCACTCAGGCGCCGGCGGCCTGCTGGTCACCGGCCGCGAGCCGGTGCGTGGCGCTGAAGTCGCCGCAGCGCTTTCAGAGATAGGCACGCCGACCGCTTTCGTCGCAGCCGATCTGGCGGACCCCGAGGCGCCGGCGCAACTGGTGAAGGCGTGCATTTCCCGTTTCGGGCGCATCGACGCGCTGGTCAACGCCGCCGGCCTGACCAACCGCGCCTCGTTTCTCGATGCCGGCCTCGACGACTGGGCGGCGCTGTTCGCCGTCAACGTGCGGGCGCCATTCTTCCTGATGCAGGCGGCCATCGCGCAGATGATCAAGCAAGGTCAAGGCGGCGCCATCGTCAACATCCTGTCGATCAACGCGCATTGCGGCTCGCCCGAACTCGCCGTCTATTCCGCCACCAAGGGCGCGCTCGCCACCCTCACCCGCAACGCCGCCAACGCGCACCGCTTCGACCGCATCCGCGTCAACGGCATCAATGTCGGCTGGACCGACACCCCGGCCGAACGCATCATGCAGGCGCAGACGCTGGGCCACGGCCCAGGCTGGCTCGACGCCGCCAATGCGTCGCAGCCTTTCGGGAGGCTGCTGGCGGCCGACGAAGTGGCGAACCTTGCCGTGTTCCTGCTCTCCGACGCCTCCGGGCCGATGACCGGCGCCCTGATCGACCAGGAGCAATGGGTCGTCGGGGCGAACCGGTGAGCGCTTCAACGCCCCCCGAAACGCTCGGCCCAGAGCTCATTAGCCGGCTTTCTTCCTCCGTCCAAAAACCATCCTATGATCGGGCCGCACTTGTCCCGGGGATGGCTCATATCGGTGTCGGCGCCTTCCACCGCTGCCACCAGGCGGAATACACCGACGATCTTCTTTCGCGCCGTTTCGATCGCTGGGGCGTGGTCGGCATCAACATCCGCGCACCATACTTGTCGGAAACGCTGGGCAGGCAGGGCGGCCTCTACACGCGCCTGATCCGCGAAGACAGCCAAGTCGAGGCGCGAATCATCGGCAGCATCGTCAGGGTTGTCGACAGCCAGGAGAGTGCGGCACCCGCGATCGACGTGCTGGCTTCCGCCGGCATCGAGATGGTCACGATGACCGTGACGGAGAAAGGCTATTGCCACATCCCGTCCAGCGGCGCGTTGGATCTGGCGCACCCGGACGTCGTCCACGATCTCGCCAATCCACTGGAACCGCGAAGCGTGCCGGGCATTCTGGCGCGGGCGCTTGAATTGCGCATGGCCTCGCACAGCCGTCCGGTGACGCTGCTCTCCTGCGACAACATCCCGACCAACGGCATCATCCTGGAGAACGTCGTGCAGGCTTTGGCCAGCCGGCGCGGCAATGGCCTGTCGGACTGGATCGCGGCCAACGTCGCCTTTCCCTCGGCCATGGTCGACCGCATCGCGCCAGCGACCTCTGAGGCCGATATCGAGACCGTGGAGCAGCATTTCGGCTACCGCGATGCCGCCGTCGTCGTCGGCGAGCCGTTCCGGCAATGGGTGATCGAGCAGAAATTCGCCGGCCGCGTGCCGCGATGGGACCGGGTTGGCGCGACGTTCGTCGGCGACGTCACCCCCTTCGAGCACCTCAAGATGCGGGTGCTCAACGGCGCCCAGACCACGCTTGCCTATCTCGGAGTGCTGGCGGGCCTGGAGCACACGTCGGATGCCATCGCCGACCCGCTGCTCGCCGCCTTCGTCCGGCACATGCTGATCGACGAGACGCTGCCGACCTTGATGCCGATGCCCGGCGTCTCGCCGGAAGCCTATGTCGAGCAAAGCCTCGCTCGTCTGCGCAATACAGCGATCCGCCATCGCAACCACCAGATCGCCACCGACGGCTCGCAAAAGATCGTGCAGCGGCTTCTCAACCCGATCCGCGACCGGTTGCGGCGCGGCGAAAGCATCGCGCTCTTGTCGGTCCCGGTCGCAGGCTGGATGGCCTATCTGATCCGCTCCTCGGCACGCTTCGGCAAGCGCTGGCCGGTGTCCGATCCCTATGCCGATAGGATCGCCGGCATTGCCGACTCGGTCGGCACCGACACGAAGGCCTTGGCAGCCGCGATCCTTGCCATCGACACGATCTTCGATCCGGAGCTTGCCGCAAATGGCGATTTCCGCAGGGCTATCACATCAGCCCTCGACGGCCTGCTCTCAGACAACCCGATGGCAGTCGTCAGGCGAAGTTTGGAACAACCCGAGGTTGCCCGGTTGAAGCGGCCCGCACAATCGGCATAGTAAGGGGAAGGGAGGCAATATGAAGCTCGGACTGCTCACCGCACCGTTTGCGGACACCTCGCTTGGCGAGGTTTCCGACTGGGCAAGCTCGGCCGGCTTCGAGGCGCTGGAGATCGCCTGCTGGCCGAAATCCTCCGGCGGCGCCCGGCGCTATGCCGGCACCAGCCATATCGATGCCGCCTCGACATCGGCCTCGCAGGCCAAGGAAATCGTCGCCTCGTTGGCGGAGAAGAACCTGACTGTGTCGGGCCTCGGCTATTACCCCAATCCGCTGCACCCTGATGCGGCGCATCGCGCGGCGATCATCGACCATCTGAAGAAGGTGATCGTGCTGGCGAGCCATATGGGCGTGCCTGTCGTCAACACCTTCTGCGGCGGCGACGCTTCGAAAACCATCGACGCCAACTGGCAAGAGGCGCTCAAGGTCTGGCCCGCCATAACAGCCCATGCGCGAGACCATAGCGTGAAGCTCGCCTTTGAAAACTGCCCGATGATCTTCAGCTATGACGAGTGGCCGGGCGGGCACAACATCGCCTATTCGCCCTATATCTGGCGCCGCATCCTTGAAGCCTGGGGCGGCGATGTCGGCATGAACTTCGACCCGTCGCATCTGGTCTGGCAGATGATCGACCAGGCCCGTTTCATCAGAGAATTCGGTCCGTACATGCTGCATGTCCATGCCAAGGACCTGATGATCGATCCTGATGGACTTTACGAGCGCGGCATCCTCTCGGCCGGCATAGGCTGGCAGGTGCCGCGCATGCCGGGGCTCGGCGATGTCGACTGGAATGTGATCTTCTCCGGTCTCTATCGCGCAGGGTATGACGGGCCTGTTATCATCGAGCACGAGGACCGGCGGTTTGAGGGGAGCGACGACAACGTCAAGCGGGGTTTTCTACTCGCCCGCGACGTGCTGCGCCCCTTCGTGAAGTGACGGCGCAAACAGCTTGGCTTTGATCCTGTCTCAGGTCGACAGGATCAGGCCCTGAAACTGAAAACATTGTGGAGGAAGACTGAAATGAAAAAACTTTTGACCATAGTCCCGCTGCTTGCCGGCGCGGCCTTCATGGCTTCGGTGGGCGTCTCGTCCGCTGAAGCCAAATACACGATCGGCATTTCCAACACCGTGCAGGGCAATGGCTGGCGCGAGGAGATGATCTGCGCGATGAAGGCCCAGGCGCTCGCCTCCGGCGAGGTGACCAAGCTGAACATCGCCCACCGCAACACCGACGCTGCCGGTCAGCTCGAGGACATCCGCAACCTGATCAGCGCCAAGGTCAACGCCATCGTCGTCAACCCGGCCGATCCAGCCGGCATCAAGTCAGCCCTGGAGGAAGCCACCAAGGCCGGCATCGTCGTCGTCGCCGTCGACCAGGCGGTCACCGAGCCGTCGGCCTACATCATCTCCAACAACCAGGAACAATACGCCTATCTCGGCGCCAAATGGCTGTTCCAGCAGATGGGCGGCAAGGGCGACGTCGTCTACATGCGCGGCGCCGCCGGCGCCTCGGCCGACAGCGACCGCGACAAGGGCTTCAAGAAGGCGCTTGCCGAATTCCCCGATGTGAAGGTCGTGCACGAGGTCTTCACCGGCTGGCAGCAGGATCAGGGCAAGCAGCAAATCCTCGACTTCATCGCCACCGGATCGCCGTTCAACGGCATCTGGACCTCGGGCATCGACAATGTGATCGTCGATGCGCTGGTCGAGTCGCAGACGCCGCTGGTGCCAGTGGTCGGCGCCGACAATGCCGGCTTCGTCGGCCAGTTGAACTCGGTCGAAGGCCTTGTCGGGGCGGCGGTGACCAATCCCGGCTCGATCGGCGGCGCCGGCGTGACGCTGGCTCTCCAGATCCTGAACGGCAAGAAGCCGGCGGAGCAGACCGTGCTGGTCGAGCCGCAGCTATGGGAGAACGCCACCGAAGAGGGCAAGGCCAAGCTGAAGGGCGCGGCCGATCCGTCGCTGAGCCCGGAATGGCCGGTCTCGATCTCCATCCCGGACTGGACCACCTACACCAAGGACCAGATCATCGCCTGCAAGGGCCCGGGCGAGTAATCGCAGGCTTGACGAGCCGCGCTTCTGCCTTCTCCCCTTGTGAGACCTTTGCACAGAAGCCGAACGGTGATTCTGTGGTGAAGGTTGGAGCAGGGAGATTCGGGATGGCGGATCGTGTTTTGGGTCAGTTGAGTCTGGCGGACGGTCTGGCGGCGTCGGATGAGACGATTTTCGACCTAGTATCGAAGGAACTGGACTGGGCGCCGATCCGAACATTGCTGGGTCAGCGCAGCGGTCCTGGCTCGGGCAACACCAGCTATCCGGCGGAACCGCTGGTGCGCTGTCTTTTGCTGGGCATGTGGCATGGGCTGAGCGATCCGGCGCTTGAGGCGCAGATCCGGGACCGATTGTCGTTCCGCCGCTTTGCCGGTTTCAGCCTTTCGGACCGCACGCCCGACCATTCGACACTGTGGCGCTTCCGCGAGGAGCTGACGCGTGAGCGACTGATCGACAAGGTCTTTGAGGAGATCAACCGTCAGCTGGAGGAGAAGGGCCTGATCGTCAAGCGCGGCACCTTGGTCGATGCCACGTTCCTGCAGGCTCGTGGCCGTCCGCCCAAGCAGCCGAAAAAGGGCCACCAAGGTCCGGTCAAGCCGTCGGCCGACAAGGATGCGCGTTGGGGCAAGAAGGGCAAGAAGAGCACCTTCGGCTACAAGATGCACATCGGCGTCGACCAGGAGCACACCTTGATCCGGCGTGTCGAGGCGAGCGACGCCTCGGTCACCGACACCGAGCCGGCCGACCAGTTGATCTGCGGCGACGAGAAGGCGGCCTATGGCGATCAAGCCTATTACACCCACGCCCGCCATGCCCGGCTCGCCGCCGCCAACATTAAGGACCGGCTGATGCGGCGGCCCAACAAGCATCACCCCGAGTTGCCGCCGCGCCACAAGCTGCGCAACCGGCTGATCGCCAAGGTGCGGGCGGCAGTGGAGCGGCCTTTCGCCGTGTTCAAGGAGCGTTACGGCATGCGACGCCTGCGCTTCTTCAACCTCGCCACCAACCGCACGCAGTGCATACTGGCCGCCTGCGCTTACAATCTGCGCACCATGATTGGCGTCCTCTATCCACCCGATGAGAGGCGGACATGAGGGAGGAGTGCGTCCACAATCCGGCAGGATGGCTGCCTAAACCGACAAAGGCCCCGCAAGGGCCGCGGAAAACCGCTCTGCCGGCCTTCAAAAAGGCCCTCACTGACCACCGAAATCCACTTCGCTCCCCGTGCAAAGCCCTCCTTGTGGGAGAAGGTGGATCGGCGCGCAGCGCCGAGACGGATGAGGGGTGCTGGAAGGAATGAGGCGTTGGTGTTCCCTGGAACACCCCTCATCCGACCTCGCTTCGCGAGGCCACCTTCTCCCACAAGGGGAGAAGGGAGGGTCGCTGTTTCGGCCGGCATCGTCAACCGTAGACGGCCAACCGATCATGGCTCCATAACATTTGGAAAGCTTGGAACGAGAGCAACGCGATTTTGACCACCAATCCCCTCCTGGACGCCACCGGCGTCGTGAAGACCTACGGCGCCGTGGTGGCGTTGCGCAATGCGTCGCTGTCGGTGCTGCCGGGTGAGGTTCACGCGCTGATGGGCGCCAACGGCGCCGGCAAATCGACGCTCGTAAAAATCCTGACCGGCGCCATCCGCGCCGATGCCGGGCATATCCTGATCCGCGGCGAAGCCCGCGACGTGCGCTCGCCCGCCGATGCGCGCCGCGCCGGCCTGCTTCCCGTCTATCAGGAACCATCGCTCATCCCGGATCTCGATGTCGCCTCCAACCTTCGCTTGACCGGCACGCCGGTCGAGCCATTCCGCGCCTGGGTGCGCGAGCTGGGCATTCCCGACCTCGACATACGCGACATCGCGCGCGACATCCCGCTGGCCGTACTGCGCGTGCTCGATCTGGCGCGCGCTCTTGCCGTCGAGCCCGACGTTTTGCTGCTCGACGAGATGACCGCAGCACTTCCGGCAAACCTTGCCGAAAAGGTGCTTGAAGTCGTTCGCCGCCAGGGCGACAGCGGTCGTTCGGTGATCTTCATTTCCCACCGTTTTGTCGAGATATCGGCACTTTGCGACCGCGCCACGGTGCTTCGCGACGGCGAGACCGTCGGCGTCGTCGACATCGAGCCGGGTGTCGAGGAGCGCATCGTCGAGATGATGCTCGGCGCCAGGATCGAAAAGACGCGGGTGACGTCGCGCCAGGCCAGCCAGGCCGCTTCGCCTGGGGATAGCCGTCCGCGCCTCGGCGTGGCGAACCTTCGTGTCGGCACCAAGCTCAACGACGTCTCGTTCGATCTGGCGAATGGCGAGGTCGCGGGCGTCGTCGCGCTTGAGGGCCAAGGCCAGGACGAGCTCTTCGCCGCCCTCGCCGGCTCCATCCGCCCGTCCGGCGGCACCATCGAGGTGGACGGGCAGCCGGTCAGGTTCGCGCATCCGGCGGATGCGATTCGCGCCGGCATCGCCTATGTGCCCGGCGACCGCACCGAAGCTCTGACCATGCAGCGCTCGGTGCGCGAAAACATCGCGCTCCCGTTCAGCGCCGCCTTGCGCAATTGGGGGCCGATCAACATGCGGCAGGAAGGCTCCAGGGTCGTCAGTGCGATCGAGCGTCTGCAGATCGACACGCGCGCCCAGCGCGAGGTGCAGCGCCTGTCCGGCGGCAACCAGCAGAAGGTGACGATCGCCCGCTGGATCGCCGCAGAAGCACAGACCGTCCTCTGCTTCGACCCGACGCGCGGCATCGATGTCGGCACCAAGCAGGAGATCTACAAGCTGCTGCGCGAACTCGCCGACCAGGGCAAGTCGGTGCTGTTCTATACATCCGAGCTCGAGGAGGTGCAGCGTGTCTGCGATCGCGTCATCGTCATCTTTGGGGGGCGCGTCGTCGATGTCTTCCCCGTCGAGCTCGCCGACGAGCCGGCGCTGATGCGCGCCGCTTACGGCTTGCCCCGCGGCGCCAAGGAGGATGTCGGCATTCTTGCCGATATCCATTCAAGCCCGGTGGCGAAACCTTGACCCGCCTCGTCCGCCGTCAGGGCTGGGTCGCCGGCCTGCTCGTCCTGTTCGTGGTCCTGTTGGTGATCACCAGGCTGATCCAGCCGGGCTATGGCAGCGGCGATTTCGGCTCGCTGGTGCGCGCGGTGCTGCCTTACGCCTTTGCCGTGGCCGCCCAGACGATTGTCGTCATCGCCGGCGGCATCGATCTTTCCGTCGGCGCCATGATGGCGCTGACCAGCGTCACCGCCGCCTCGATGATGGACGGCGCCAGCGAGGAATACGCGCTTTTCGTCGTGCCGTTCGTGCTGGCCATGGGCCTGGTGCTCGGCGCCGTCAACGGCATGCTGATCGTCGTCACCCGCGTGCCCGATATCGTCGTCACGCTGGCCACCCTCTTCGTTCTGCAGGGCGCGGCCCTGCTCGTCCTCGGTGCGCCCGGCGGCGCGGTGGCCGAATGGCTGAGGGCGACCATCATCGGCACCGTCCCGATTCCGGGGCTGCCCGGGATCTCTGCCTGGATACCGAAGGCGCTGGTCCTGCTTGTCGTCTGCCTTTGCATCATCTGGATACCGCTCAAGCGCTCGAAGCTCGGCCTCTCGATCTACGCCATCGGCAGCAGCGAGCTGGCGGCATTTCGCAGCGGCGTGCCCGTCGCGCGCACCAAGATCATCGCCTACGCCCTGTCGGGGCTTTTCGGCGCCATGGGCGGGCTGGCGCTGACCATGAGCACTGGCATCGGCGCCCCCATTCCCGGCCCTTATCTTCTTGCCAGCGTGGCTGCGGTGGTGCTCGGCGGCGTCGCACTTGGCGGCGGCAAGGGCGGACTGCTCGGCCCGATCGTCGCGGTCTTCGTGCTGCGCCTGGTGCGCACCGACCTGACGCTTCTGGCCATCGATCCCAACGTCACCGCAATCATCGAGGGCGCGATCATGGTCGCCGTTGTGATGTTCGGCGCCTTCATCACCATGCGGAGCCGGCAATCATGAGCAATGCCGTGACGCTGGCAGATCGGCATGAGCGTAGCGATCCTTCGCGCCCCCCTCTGTCCTGCCGGACATCTCCCCCTCTTGGGGGGAGATTGGCCGTCGCTACGGTTTTCGCCAATCTCCGAAGGTGCAAGAAGGGCGCCGAGTGTGAAGCTGCCAATCTCCCCCCAAGAGGGGGAGATGTCCGGCAGGACAGAGGGGGGCGCCGTAGAGCACCATCCTCTCCCGGCACCAACATCGCGCCACCCCAATTGCGAGCAATCTCATGAGCATATCAGCGATCCAACCCGTCCCCTTCGGCCGCCGCCTCAAGCGCTTCATGGCCGACCGGCCGCTGATCCCGCTGATCATCCTGCTGGTCATGCTGGTGGTGATCCTGCAGATCCTGCGCCCCGGCATCGTCAACGAGCGCTGGCTCGCCAACACGGTCAAGTTCGCCATCCCGCTGGCAATCCTCGCCGGCTGCCAGACCATGACCATGCTGACCGGCGGCATCGACCTGTCGGTCGGCACCGTGGCGACGATGAGCGCCTTCATCATGGCGACGCAGGTCGTCAATCATGACCCGGCGGTGGCGATCCTCATCGCCTTGGTGCCGGCGGTGCTCATCGGCCTGGTCAACGGCATCGGCGTCGGCGTCTTTCGCGTGCACCCGCTGATCATGACGCTCGGCACCAGCCTGATCGGCACCGGCTGCCTGCAGGTCTACCAGCGAACCGTCATCGCTTCAGGCGCCAAGATTCCGCCGTTCCTGGCCTGGCTGGGCACTGGCCTGACCTATGGCGTGCCCAACGCGCTGCTGCTGTTCGTGCCCATCGCCGTCCTCATCGTCTTCACCTTGAACCGCACCGGCTTCGGCCGTCTGCTTTACGCGGTCGGCGACAATGAAGGGGCGGCACGCCTGTCCGGCGTCCGCTATTGGCAGGTGATCACAGCGCTCTACGTCATCTCGAGCGTGCTCGCCGGCATCACCGGTCTGCTCTATATCGGCTTGATCAAGGCGCCGTCGCTGTCGCTGGCCGAGCCGCTGGTGCTGCCTTCGGTGGCAGCGGCCGTGATCGGCGGAACCTCGATCTTCGGCGGCCGCGGCGGCTACACCGGCACGATCATCGGCGCGCTGATCCTCACCGTGCTGACGACGCTGCTGACCATCCTGCAGATGCCCGAAGGCGCGCGGCGGTTTCTGTTCGGGCTGATCGTGTTGTTCGTGACGGCGGCTTATTTGCGGATTATCGAGGATCGGTAGGGGAACCGCTGGAGCCGGGGCTGCTTTTGACCGAAGCAGACTCTCGCAAACGGAGCCGTGCATGACAGCTTTGCGCCTAATGTCGGTCGTTTGGGCTGGCTTCAACATATCCTGAAAGCGGACACGCCAACGATAAAGCCAAGATGCAGGAGATGCTCTCGTTGCCTGCTGCGTGTGACCGGAAGCAGCGGCATGGCGTTGAAAGCGGCCGGCTTCCCATCGGCGCGTTGCGGACGAGGGTGATGACGCTTCGCTCCACGCGTCCTAACCTTCAACCTTCTGCCAGACGGAGACATGTTTATCGCTGACCTGCGTGAACAGCTCCTTTTTCCAGCCGCCCCAACGCTCTTTGAGCCTTAAACCAGCCAGTCGCGCCATAAGATCGAATTCAGCTGGCCAGGCATAACGAAACGGTACTGAGAATCGCTTATAGCTTCCGTCACGGAGCCAGATGTGATGGGACGAGAAATTCTGGTTCACCACGTCGTACTCGTCGACGCCCCAATGCGTTTCGCCGTGGTCGAACGCCAGGATCGTCTCGCCAACCGGCAGCCGCTGAAGCGGTGGCACGCCGACCTCAATCAGGAAGTGTCCACCAGGTTCGAGATGCGCGGCTGCGTTCCGGAAGCAGGCGAGCTGAGCGTCCTGCGATGTCAGGTTGTTTATCGTATTGAAAACCAGATAGACGAGTGAGAACCGTCTCGCGACATCCGTCGTTACCATATCGCCGATCGCTACCGAGATCTCCGCGCCTCCTTCTTTAGCGCGAAGGCGAGACACCATCGGCCTCGAAAGCTCGATGCCTTCCACCTGCACCCCTTTCCGCGCGAGAGGAAGTGCGATGCGTCCGGTTCCGATCGCGAATTCCAAGGCGCGCCCGCCTCCTGCGAGCTCGGCCAGGAGATCAACGGCCGGCTCAATCACCTCTGGCGCAGAGATGCCTTTATCATCATCGTAGGTCGCAGCGATCTTCTCGTCGAAAAGCCCGTCATCATGCATTCTGTCTGCCTCTCTGGTAACGCTTGTTTCAAGACCGACGGCGCTATCGCGTTGACCGCGGCTTCGTGGGCATCGCATTAATTCGTGAGCCGTCGCGAAAGGGATCAGCTTCCACCCATCCGCTCGGGGCATGGGATTCCCCGCAGGCAAGCGCATCCATGGCAGCGGCCGGTGATCTGTTTCGTCGCTCGCTGGCTGCGACGGTGCCAGTCCAAGCGAACTCGCGAATATCGCGACGCGCAGTACCTATGTCCGCCAGATCACGATCCGATAGTCGGTGTAGTGCGTGTTCGGTCTCGCTCCGTTGCCACCAGCCCACAACGACGGAGGCTCCGAACCTCAAAGCTGGTAGCTTCGTCAGAAGGCCGCGGGCAAGGCGATCCGGGATTTCGGCTATTTGGAATTCCAGTGTCATGACTTTCGTCCAAGTTGTGCTGAGTTAATGCCAACCTAGTGAATTGCCGTCAGACGTGTTATCGGCAGTCTGACAAATTATGTCTCTGAGCCGCCATGATTGCCCGCGACAACCTGATCAACGTTCATTTGCCGGAAGACGGGTTCGGAGATTATTCGCATACCGCTGTCGCTCAGGGCGGAGCAGAGCCCGCCGGGCGGACCTACGCTTTTCATACGCACCACCGGGCGCAGCTTTTCCAGATCGTGCGGGGTTCGCTGAGGCTGGAGACCGAGCGGGGTTACTTCATCATCCCACCCGAACGCGCCGTGTTCGTCCCGTCCGGGGTCCTCCACGAGGTGACCTACCTGCAGGAGACGGAGCGCAGCTATCTCTTTTTCCGCCCCGACGCGGTGGCGAGCCTGTCACCGGAAGTCTCCGTGATCGGTACGACGCGGCTCCTGCGCGAGCTAATCCTGGCGTTTCTGGAAATACCTCGCGCGGACGCGGGCAGCCTCCCCGCCGAACGACTTGTGGCAGTCATTCTCGACCAGCTCCAGACGAGTCCGGTCGCACCGTTGTCTCTCCCGTTGCCGGCATCCGAACGCCTCCGGGACATCGCCGCAGACATGCGGAATGAGCCGGGCGCAGATTGGCCCCTCGATGAGCTTGCGTCACGTGCGGCCATGTCCCCACGTAGCTTCCAGCGTCACTTCCAATCTGAGACAGGGATGAGTTTCCGCGCCTGGCGACAGCAGGCGAAATTGCTGAAATCGGTGGAGTGGCTCGCCGGTGGCCGAAGCGTCGGCGACATCGCTTTCGCACTCGGCTACTCAGGCCCCAGCGCCTTCATCGCGGTTTTTCGGGCGGCCTTCGGTGCCTCTCCCGGAAAATACTTCCAAGACACGCCTCTGGAGCTGTGATTCACCGGATGCCCGCCGCGGCTTACCGCGTAAGTCTGCCTTCTTGGCCTCGCTCTCCAGAACCTGCCAGTCCCCTTCCGGCCCAAATGTAGCCGTTCAACACGCATCATTGGAACGTCTGCTTGTGGCGCTACCTGTGCATTCCGGAACGAGAAATTCGAAGGCTGGCCGCTGACATCCATTGAGCGGCCGGAAAGTCGCATTAGATGCAGTGTCGAACCTTACGAATGTCGCCACGGTTTTGGCGATCGCCTAAGCGCGGAAAGCAGAGCGGCAGGTGGCACAAACCGCCGAAACCTCCGGCGGAAGTCCGTCACCCGAAATCATAGCCACCACGGCCTTGGCCGCATGGATACCTACGCCGCCTGAACGATCTCGACCAGTTCAACGTCGAACACCAGATCCTTTCCGGCTAGCGGATGATTGCCGTCGAGCTTGACGCTGGCGTCGTCGACGCCGACGACCGTCACCTGCATGGGGCGCCCTTCGGTGGTTCTGGCCTGCAATCGAGTACCGATATCGACATTGATGTTGTCCGGCACCCTGGCGCGGTCGACGGTCATGACCGCTTCGGGGCGGTGGGGGCCATAAGCGGCGTCGGCGGGAATGGTGACGGTGCTTTTCGCGCCGACCTCCATGCCCTCGACATGGGTCTCAAGGCCGGGGATCACTTGCCCTTCACCGAGCTTGAATTGCAGCGGTTCGCTGCCGGAAGAATCGAATTGAGTGCCGTCGGCTAGACGTCCAGTATAATTGATGCGCACGGTGTCGCCATTCTTGGCCTGTGTCATGGCAGTCATCCTTTGGGAGTTTTTGAGGGACCGGCCAGAGTTCACGGGTCCCGTTTTCGATCATTCACGCACTAAGGTGCGCGGCGCGAAACTCTAAAACTAGGGACTTGGCGGCCGATGTAAACCCACATTGCCGATTGAGCCACCTGCGTTAAAGACAGGTCGCGGAGACAGACTGGGATCTGTTCGCCAAGGGCGGGCATTTTTCGAGCATGTCGTGGCGACAGAGATTGCGAAGACTCTGATCGACCACCCACCCGGGCGGCTTTTAGCGCTTTGCTGATGTTGAGCCACGTCAGCTTTCGCCCAAACCGCATCAGCCTCACACCGCCAAGCTCCCCTGCTCCACCTCCGCGGCACCGGGATCCCCCGGTGCCGTCGCCCAGGCCAATTCCACCAGCGTCACCGTCCGCCGGCCAACCCCATCAAGCTGGCACACGATCAGCCCCTGCTCCTCGATATAGGTCAAGAGCCGCCGGGCGCGGCGCAGCGAGTGCGAGCCATAGGCGCGGGCGTTTCTCCGCGACCGCCTGGTCGTCGTGGCGAGCCCGAATGTTCCTCGCACGACCGGTGGACGCGCCGCTCCTGCCGTTGGACGCGGCGCAGGCGATCGGCAAACATGGCACGTGAAGACACCCGCTGGCCGGTCAACAATTAGAATCGAGCCGGTCCTCGCTTTGTCAACGCTCATCATGGTCCGGGATGCGGTGCGAGCCGGCGTCGGTGCAAGACGTCTTCCCATTTCGTTGGTGAGCCACGGCTTGGCTGACGGCACACTGGTAAATTGGGGGATATCGACGGCCCCGAGATCGCTCTCTGGACGCTCTACCCATCTCGGCGGCTGCTCAGCGCGCGGGTGTCGGCGTGCTTGGACTTTCTAAAACAAGCCTTCCCAAATGGAACGCCGGACGAACTAGCCGCCTATATTGGCAGGTGATGGCCGAACTCGCTTTCGGGCGTAGAGAGTCCTCTGCAACAAAAAACGACGGAAGCTGAGAAGCGCTTTGCCAGCGTCATGGATGAGCCCCACGTCACATGCCGGCCTGCTTAGCAAAATGTTCTGGAACTATGCCTGTCGTCTCGCGCACGATGTCGAGGAATGCCTTTAGCACAGGCGAAGGCTGTTCGCGCCGATAGATGACTGACGTATCGATCGACAGGTTTCGGCCCCGAATAGGTCGATAGACGACGCCGGATCGCTGCAGATTCTCGAGACAGGCAGGCAGCAGCGAGACGCCAAGCCCAACAGATACAAGTCCGATGATCGTTTGCTTGGGCGTTGCTTCCCGCACGATCCTCGGGCTGAAGCCGGATGAACGGCACAGCCCGACAATCTCGTCATAGAGGGACGGATTGATGCTGCGCGGGAACTGAATCAGTGCTTCCTGAGCCAAGTCAGCCAGCGCGATCTCGGTCTCTGAGGCTAACCAATGTGTTTCCGGCAAGGCCACGATCAGCGGTTCGACCAATATGCTTTCGGCTTGAAGGGCGTTGTGAACGACGGGAGGGTGGACAAAGCCAATGTCGAGCTGCCGTTCGGCTACCAGTTTTATTTGATTGGGAATGCGCAGATCGGTCAGGCTCAACGCGACCTCGGGATAACATTCGGTGAATCGCTGAACGACAGCTGGCACCACACTATAGATGGCGGCATCGATAAATCCGACTGACAGATGGCCGGTTTCGCCACGACCGGCTTTGCGGGCAAGCTCGACGGCTTGCCCGGTCTGATGAAGGACTGCTCTCGCTTCTTCGAGAAACACCCGGCCGGCCTCGGTCAGTTCGACCTTGCGTTTGGTGCGCTCCAGCAGGCGCACGCCTATGACCTGTTCCAACTGCTGGATCTGCTTGGTGAGAGGGGGTTGGGAGATATGCAGGCGCGCTGCGGCGCGCCCGAAATGCAACTCTTCGGCGACAGCTACGAAGGACTGCATCAGCTTGTGATCCATCTCTTAATTTCCAGAATCGAATTAATCGCTCTCCAATCAATATTGGACAGAAATATTGAAAATCGCAAAGCTTAGGCAGTCACAAATCTGGGAGATATGCTCTTGAGGAATGCCGAGATTTCTCGCCGCCAGATGTTGAAAGCTCCACTTGTTGGTGCGGCGATTGCCACCGCATCTCAATCCGGTCTTGTCTGTGAGGCGCTTGCACAGCCAGTTCCTGCTGCCTCGCCGGCGCCCCCTGGCGCCTTCGCCCATCATGTCGAAGCAATCGGCTATACCGATCTCGATCATCGCCCTGCCTTCAAGATGGCGATCCGGCAGGTCGGCGAGCGCTGGTATCTTTATACCGGACACTTCTGGCACTCTGGCTGGAGCATCGTCGACGTGACCAATCCGGCGAAGCCTGAGGTCGTCAAGTTCGTGCCCTATCCGGGCACGAACACCTGGACGCTGCAGATCGATTTGTCCGGCGATACGATGGTGACGGCCCTCGAAAAACCTTTCGCGAATTTCGGCGGTGACCCCGACGCGGCTTTTGGCGAAGGGGTCCTGATCTGGGATATCGCTGATCCCGTCAATCCGAAACAACTCGGTCATTACCGGACCGGAGGCAACGGCACGCACCGCAACCTCTATCCCGGCGGGCGTTATGTTCATCTTGCCGCCGGCATGCCCGGTTACAAGGGTAACATCTACGTCATTCTCGATATCTCGGACCGCGCCAATCCACGCGAGGTCGGACGCTGGTGGGTGCCGGGCCAGCACGAGGCCGGCGGGGAGAGCTTCCCATCGGCCGAACCCGCAGCAGCATCACAGGAGGCGTCGGACCGCTACCGGCTACGACTGCGGCCGCAATGCATGTGCGGCGCCTTCTGCGCCAGCACGGGCGAGGACATATCGCTGCATGGCCCGCCCTACGTCGTCGGCGACCTTGTGTATCTGCCTTATGGCGCGGCTGGGATCATCGTGCTCGACATCAGTGACGTCTCGCAGCCGAAGCAGATCAGCAGCCTGAGCTTCAGTCCGCCCTTTCATTCCCGTTTCGGCGTGCACGGCGTGCTGCCGATACCCGAGCGGGGCATCGCCTTCGCCAATTCGGAGAACGTCACTTATGGACGCGGCCCTATGCATCACGCGTCGATCGTCGATATTTCCGACCCTGCCGAACCGTTCTTGCTGTCGCTGTTGCCGGAGCCCGTGCCGCCCGAAGGCGCTTCCTATTCGGACTTCACCACGCGCGGCGGCTGGCGCGGGCCGCACAACATCAACCACCACCAACATCATCCCGACGTCGAGAAACAGGGCGATTTGTTCTACATCGCGCATTTCAACGCCGGGCTCAGAATTTACGATGTTTCGAACACACGGCTTCCGCGTGAGGTCGGCTATTTCATTCCACCGGAACCCACCCGGCGCTACGGACCAATGCCTGAAGACAAGCTGGTGCTGCAGACCGAGGATGTCGTCGTGGACCGTCGCGGCTTCATCTACATCAGCGACAAGAACCAGGGCCTCTGGATACTCCGCTATACCGGCCCAAAGCCGGAGGGGGCCGCGCCATGAAGCAGCGCGAAAATCAGCGTGGAGCGATCTCTGCGACGAGATCGTTCGTCGTCTTGACCCCAGCCATGAAGCCGGCGGCATTGAATTCGTTCATGACGAAGAAAGCGCCGACGCCGCGTGTCGGTGCAATCGCAACATAGAGAAACATCCCTTGCAGGCCGCCGCTCTTCTGGAGGATGAGCGGGCGATGCTCGTTGGGGAGCATGATGACCCATCCGAGACCCATGGCGTCCATCGGGCCGCCGTCATCCAGCCCCACCACCGACGCGAGCCCGTCCCGGTACAAAAAAGCCGCGTGGTTCAAAAGCCGCAACTCGGCGTCGGCCGCGGAAGGCTTGTTGTCCACATGCCAGTTCATCCAGCGCAGCAGATCGTCCGCGGTCGAGTACAATCCACCGGCGCACTCCATGGCTGTGCTCGTCGGCACGATGGGCAGGGGGCTGCCGCCGAAGTTATGGCCCTGCATCAGGCGCGGCTCGTCCGCCGGTCTTGGGTTGAAAACCGTGTCTTTCATGCCGAGTGGATCGAGGACACGCTCCCGCAGGACCTCGGCATAGGGCTTTCCAGAGACATTCGCGAGCGCCGCCCCGAGGAGGTCGTATCCGAAGTTCGAATAGAGAACGGCGGTGCCCGGCGCGAATAGCAGCGGATTGTCCTTGAGGGCGGCAATCTGCGCCTCTTTGGTGTTCGTCGAGAAGGGGTCGGAGGGGGGCGCCTCGGCCACTGGCACCTCCCGCGGAAGGCCGGAAGCTTGCGCGACGAGATCGATCAGGCGGAGGGCGCGGCCATCCTTCTCAGGGAGCGTGACGTCCCAGCCAAGGCGATCCTGCAGCCGGTCGGTGAGCTGTACCTTGCCGTCGATCGCCAGCGAGGAAAGCACGCTGCCGCAGAACACTTTGCTCACGGACGCGATGCGGAACATTGTGTCGCCGTCCGGCACTTTTTCACTCCCGTCGGCAATCTTGCCGAAACCGGCCAAGGCCGTCTCGCCGTTGCGCACGGCGCCGAAGATCAGGCCAGGCACCTCGGTGGAGAGATACAGGATCGTGCCGTTGAACTGCACCGCTTCTGTCAGCAGTCTGTCCTCGGCATGTCCATAAGAGGGAACGGCTGCGATTGCCGTCAAAGCGACGGCCATAAGTCGGCGCGATCGAGACAAACGCATTGCCGAAATCCTTTGATAAAGCTGCAGAATAAAATCTTCGGAAAAAGGGCCGCCGCGTAGTATCTTACCATCTCTCCAGAAGCAGGAGATGTCAACAGAATGAACCGAAGGGGTAATCGGCGGCGGCAGCGTAGTTTCGGCAGATATTTGCGCTACAGTCCTGCCGTATTTCTTGTACTTCGTCAGTTGATCGGGGCTGATCTCTAAAAGACTCGCCGCTGTACCTACCGCTCGGTCATACATCGCCTTGACGCGTGGCATTCCCCTTGCACGCTAGACCATCCCCTCAGACCGCCAAACTCCCCTGCTCCACCTCCGCGGCACCGGGATCCCCCGGTGCCGTCGCCCAGGCCAATTCCACCAGCGTCACCGTCCGCCGGCCAACCCCGTCAAGCTGGCAGACGATCAGCCCCTGCTCCTCGATATAGGTCAGCAGGCGCCGGGCGCGGCGCAGCGAGTGCGAGCCATAGGCGCGGGCGATCGCCGCGTCGCTCGGGCAGGGCCAGCCCTCCTTCGCGGCGCGGGCGATCATCATGAACACGCCTTGCATGTCCTCGGGCAGCAGCGAGGCGCGCACCGAGACATCCTGCCACGCATCATCCCCTGCCATGTCGGAGCCCAGCCCGGCGCGGGCGCGCGTCAGCATGCGGCGGAAGGCGGGCAGGTCCGGCACAACCGAGGCGAGACCCTCGATCCGGCAGCGGACCACGAATTCCTGGTAAAGCACGCCGATGACACGGAAGCCCGCATCGGGTTGCGCCAGCACGGCGCGCAGGACACGGTCCACGCGCTCCCGCCGCTCCGCCAAATCCTCGGCGCTGATCGGCGGCTCCACCGGTTCGGGGCGGATTTCCAGCGCCGCCGATTTCGCCGCCATCAGCTGATCGAGCAGGTCCGGCGACGACCGGCGCTGCGGCCGGACCGTTTCCGGCGGCGGGGCTGCCAGGATGATCGCGCGGGCATCCTCCAACGCCGATTCCGGCAGCGGCATCAGGCGCGGGGTGCCATTGCGCGGGCTTGTGTCGGTCGGGCCGATGCGCAGCCCCAGCGGACGGCGCGACAGCGCCGGGCCCAGCGCCATGAATTGCCCGCGCTCCAGGTCGCGAAAAGCCTCCGCCTGTCGCCGCTCCATGCCGAGAAGGTCGGCGGCGCGCGCCATGTCGATATCGAGAAAAGTTCGACCCATGAGGAAATTGGAAGCCTCGGCGGCGACGTTCTTGGCGAGCTTGGCCAGTCGCTGGGTGGCGATGATGCCGGCAAGCCCGCGTTTGCGGCCACGGCACATCAGATTAGTCATGGCGCCGAGCGAGAGTTTGCGCGCCTCGTCCGACACCTCGCCCGCCACGGCCGGTGCGAACAGCTGCGCCTCGTCCACCACCACCAGCATCGGGTACCAGTGGTCGCGGGCGACCTCGAAAAGCCCGCCGAGAAAGGCGGCGGCGCGCCGCATCTGGTTCTCGGCGTCGAGCCCCTCGAGATTGAGCACCGTGGAGACGCGGTGGATGCGCGCGCGCTCGCCGGCGCTCTGCAGGCCGCGCTCGGTATGCTCCTCGGCATCGATCACCAGATGACCGAAACGGTCGCCCAGCGACACGAAGTCGCCTTCGGGGTCGATGATGGTCTGCTGCACCCAGGGCGCGCTCTGCTCCAGCAGCCGGCGCAGCAGATGCGATTTGCCGGAGCCCGAATTGCCCTGCACCAAAAGGCGGGTCGCCAGCAGCTCCTCAAGATCCAGCGCCGCCGGGGCGCCTGCGGTCGTGTGGCCCATCTCGATCGCAACGGTCATGTCTCGACTCTCCTTGGGGAGAGGGCTTATCAACCGCATCGCGGCCCGTCGAGCGCGCATGGCCGACCGCTCGCTGTTGCGCACAAGCTGGACGAATGCGGATGGAGCGCAACCATCAGGCGCCGGCTAGCTGGCCTTCTAGGCGCCAACCGATGCAGGCCGCGTGGCCGGCGGCAATTCGGAACTTGCCAGCCGCGCGGCGACATAGTCCTTGACCTGGCGCAGCGCGTAGTCGCGCGAAACGCTGCCGGGTTGCAGGCCAAGCCGCAGCCATAGCCCGTCGATCAGCGTGGTGATGCCGAAAGCGATATCGTTTGCGTCAGCTTCGACAACAAGGCCACGCAGGCCGGACAGCAAATTCGAACGCATCCGGCTGTGGATCACACGCTGAATGCGCTTCAATTTTTCATCGCGCGGCACCTCCGCACATAGTGAGAGCCACGCATGACAAAGCGACGGCTGGAAGAAATGCAGCTCGAAATTGCCGTCGATCACGGCGTCGAGCCTTTCCATAGGCGTATGCGCGCCTTTCAGCCGCGCCACCACCGCATCACGCAGCACCAGATTCGACTCGCGCATCGCGTGTTCGAACAGCTCTCGCTTATCCCTAAAATAATGCAGGACGATGCCCTTCGACGCGCCGGCCTGCGCCGCGACCTTTTCGATCGTCGCGCCGGCTATGCCTTCCCGCTGAAGCACGGCGAATGCTGCCTGACGCAGCTCCTTGCGGCGGATGTCGCTGAGGCGAGTGAGTTTCATGATTGTTCCCGATGCAAAAGCATATTGACATTCTAGTCCACCGAGATCAATAATTGACCAGTGGGACAATAATCAGACCAAATGGTCAACACGGGAGATATCGAAATGCTTCGCACCTTTCTTCTCAGCATGCCCTTGTGTGTTCTGGCGCTTGCGCCGCAGGTGAGCCAGGCCGCGGAACCGGAACAATGCGGAGCCGTCCGCATGGCCGAGCCTGGCTGGAACGATCTCGCCTTCACCACCGGTGTCGCTTCCGTGCTGTTCGACGCTCTCGGCTACAAGCCGCAGAGCACCCTGCTTGGCATAGACGTCATCTATGCCGCTTTGAAGAACAATGATCTCGACGTCTTCCTCGGCTATTGGGACCCGGCCATGGCCGCAAATTTTGCGCCGTACAAGCAGGATAGCTCGGTCGAGACCGTCCACATCAATCTCGAAGGCGCCAAATACACATTTGCCGTTCCAACCTATGTCTGGGAAGCAGGCGTCAAGGACGTGGCCGACCTCAAGAAGTTCGCCGACAAATTCGGAAACAAGATGTACGGCATCGAACCTGGATCGAACCAGTTGATGATGGACGCCATCGCCGACCCGAGCCTGGGTCTGAACGGATGGGAAGTAGTCGAGTCGAGCGAAGCCGGCATGTTGTCGGAAGTCGGATATCGGATAAAGGAAAAGAACTTCATCGTCTTCCAGGGGTGGGCGCCGCATCCGATGAACACGATGTACGATTTCAAATATCTGACCGGCGGCGACAAATTCTACGGACCCAATTTTGGCGCGGCGACCGTCAGCACCCAGGTGCGCAAGGGCTATCTGGAAGCCTGTCCGAACGCAGCGCAGCTCTTGAGGAACCTCAGCTTCGACATCGACTTCGAGAATACCGGCATGGGCTACCTGATCAATGACGGCATGGCGCCGCTCGATGCCGCGCAGAAGGCAATATCGGAAAATGAGGCAAGGCTCGACGCCTGGCTGCAAGGCGTTACCACCTTCGACGGCAAGCCGGCGCTCGACGCCGTGAAGGCAAAGCTCGGCCTGTGAACTCAGTAACGCAGGAGGGATGGGCCGGCCGCAAGCGAAGTGTCGCTATCGGCGGGACCGCCATGGCCTATATCGAGATCGGCGGCGCCGAGCCGCCGCTTGTCCTCATTCACGGCTTTACCGATACGAGCCGCAGTTTTTCCCTGCTCGTGCCCTATCTGGAAGGCCGCCGCCTGATCATCCCGGACCTGCGCGGGCACGGCGCCTCGCAGGCCGGGACGAGCGGCCTCGGGCCGGCCGATTTCGCCGACGATCTTGCCGCACTCATTGCCAGGCTGCAGCTCGTGCAGCCGGTTCTGGTGGGCCACTCTCTGGGCAGCATGATTGCGATCGAGATGGTTGCACGGCATCCGGCTTTGGCCGGTGGACTGGTGCTGCTTGCGGGCACGCTGCAGCCCGCAATCCCCGATGCCCATCCGATGGTCGTCGGGGTGCAATCGCTGCGCGACCCGATATCGCCGACGGACCCGTTCTATGCCTATTGGCACGCCTGCGAGGCGGATGTTCCACGCGACTTCCTCGCAATGGCGGCGGCGGAGGCGTCGACCATGCCCGCGCCACGCTGGCGCGCCATACTGGAGCAGGTGCGCCGCACCGATCTCACGGCGGCTGCGCGAAGCGTCAAGGTCGATACGTTGATCGTAAACGGCGGGCGCGACCCGCTGTTCGACAGCATGCATCGGCAGCGGCTGGTGGAAGCCTTTCGCACCGCCGCAGTCGTCGAAGCCGCCGATTGTGGCCACAACCCGCACTGGGAGGATCCGGCCCTGATCGCCCAGCTGATCTCTGCACATTTTCCGGCACACAAAGAGCCGAGGCAAATGAGCCAGCCATGAAGCTGCAGGAATATGCGGCGCTCGATGCCGTTGCGCTGTCCGAACATGTTCGCTCCGGCGACCTGTCCGCTGCCGAGGTCGTTGAGGCGGCAATCGAGGCTATCGCAAAGATCAATCCTGTCCTCAACGCAGTGACACTGGTCGATGTCGAAGGCGCTCGCTCCAGCGCAAGGAGCCTGGATCGAAGCGCTCGCTTAGCCGGCGTTCCTTTCCTCATAAAGGATACCGGTATCCACACGGCGGACTGGCCGACAACGCATTCCTCCGCCTATTTCAGGGATGCCGCGCCCAAGCCCGATAGCGAGATCGTTCGGCGATGGCGGACGGCCGGCCTGGTCTTCCTGGGAAAAACGAACACGCCGGAATATGCCAACGACTTCGTGACCGAGCCGGCCTTCCGCGGGTCGACACTCAATCCCTGGGATCTGACGATCACGGCTGGCGGGTCAAGCGGCGGGGCTGCCGCCGCCGTCGCAAGCGGCATGGTGCCGGTAGCGCATGGCTCCGATATCGGCGGATCGATCCGCGTGCCGGCGGCCTGCTGCGGCTTGTTCGGCCTAAAACCTTCCCGCGCCCTTAATCCTGTCGGCCCTTATCGCGGCGAGGTCGGAGCCGGACTCCATGCCGAAAACGTGCTTTCGCGCACGGTCCGCGACAGCGCCGCCATGCTGGATATGACCGCCGGCCCGGAACTGGGGGCGCCTTACCGCGTGTCCAGATCCGTGCCCTCCTATCTCGACTGGCTGCGCACGCCGAGCGAACGCCTGCGCATCGCCTGCTTGGGACGGCGAGCCGATGGCACTGATGTCACGCCCGAAATCAAGACCCGTTTTCTGGAAGCCATGGCGCTGCTCGAGGAGCTGGGGCACGAGGTGGAGGAAGCATCGTTTCCACCCGAGGCCGATTGCGGCGACGGCTGGAGCATCCTTTGGATGTCGGAGATCGGTCTGACCATCCGGGAACGAGCCGGTGAGATCGGCCGCATGCCGGGAAACGATGAAATCGAGCGACTGAGCCGCCACGCGCTGGAGCGCTTCGAACAATCCTCGGCGGCCGATTACCTCGATGCGCAGGGGTGCGCTCATCGGGCGTCCCTCGCCATGGCGAGGAAATTCGATCGGTTCGATCTGATCATGACGCCGACCACGGCCGAATTGCCGCCCCGCCTGGGCGAAATCAACGGCAACGGCGCGCATTTCGACTATGAGGAATGGTCAAACAGGGCCTACGGATTCGCGCCCTTTACCGAGATCTTCAACGTCACCGGGCAGCCCGCCGCCAGTCTTCCGCTCTTTCAGTCCGAGGGCGGCGTGCCGATCGGCATCCAGCTCGTTGCCCGCCAGAATGAGGATCACCGGCTGCTTCGCATTGCCCATGAGCTGGAGCAGGTAACGCAATGGCCGACGCGGTATCCGCCGATCTGGGCGGGGGAGTGTTAGGATCAGCTGCTATTGGCGTTCACAAGAGGGATCGCAGCCCCAAGAGGCTGCCGCCTGATCAGAATGATTGCCGAGAAAGCCAGTATGCCGAGCATGCCGACCGCTGCGGCCAGCCAGAGCGATGGTTGGACGCCCATGCCTGCCATCGCCATGGCGAGGGCAAATGGTGCAAGTGCCGACGAGAACTGACGCGCCGCCGTCACCCAGCCGAGCCGGGCGCCGTAACGCTCCCGCCCGAACAATTCCAGGGGCAGCGTGCCGCCGACGATGCTGGCGAGGCCCGAGCCCAATCCAAACAGGATGACGAAGGCGATGGCTCCAGGCACCGATGGTGTCGTCGCCAGCAGCACGACAAGGCCGAGCGGCAGCAAGGTCGCGCCGATGACCGCGAGCCAGGTCTGCGCCAGCCGGCCGCCGAACAGCATGTTGATGAGCCGGCTCGCCACCTGGGACGGCCCGAAAAGCGTGGTGACGACGAGCCCGGCGGAGCCAAGCCCGAGCGCCGTCGTCAGCGGCACCATGTGAACGAGGATCGAGGACAGCACGAAGCCCTCGAGCGCGAAGCCGCCAAGCATGAGCAGAAACACTCTGCTGCGGTCGCGCGAGGCAACCGCACCGCCTGCCGGCCCAATGGCCGCAGGTATCGGTGAAGCACTTTCATCTGTCCGATGCGACAGCCGTGCCAGCCAGGCATGGATGGGCAGGCAGATGGCGACATTGATGCCGGCAAAGACCAGGTAGACCTCGCGCCAGGTCAGGTATTCGTGCAGTGCCGCCGTCAGCGGCCAGAACAGCGTGGAGGCGAAGCCGGCGATCAGCGTCAGATGGGTGATGCTTCGCTGCGCCCTGGCTCCGCCGACCTGGACGATCGCCACGAAAGCGGCGCTGTAGAGCACGAACGCGGACGCCAGTTCCATGGCCATCAACGCCAAAACGAAGGTCACCCGACCGGGTGCTAGCGCGCAAGCGACAAGCGCTGCCGCCGCGGCTGCCGAGCCAAAGGTCATCACCCGGCCGGCGCCGAAACGATCGGCCCAGCGCCCGGCTGTCGGGGCAAACAGGCCACCCACCAGCAGCGACGCCGACAAGGCGCCGAAAACCCATTGTTCCGGCCAGGCGAACTCGAGCGCGATCGACGGCACCAGGATGCTAAAGCTGTAATAGAGCGTGCCGTAGCCGATGATCTGCGTCAGCCCCAACGCCCAGAGTGCCGCAGCCGGGATCTTCCGGTCGCTCATTGAGCGGCATCCGCAATCTCGAGATCGCCGCTGCGCACTGCTGCGATCGCTTGCGTGCTGCCGCAGCCGCAGCCAGACTTGCCGCTCGCCTTTGCCTTGGCGTCGTCGACACAGCAGGCGTCGACAGCAGCCGGCGCTGGTCCGCCGCAGCAGCCCTGGGACGACGTGCTTGAAAGCGATACCGGCACCGTGCAAACGCCGGTCTCGGGCAACACCAGCTGCACGGCATCGGCCGCTTCCATGTCGCCGGCGATCGCCGCGGCGACCGAGCGGACCTGCTCATAGCCTGTCAGCAGCAGGAACGTCGGCGCTCGGCCATAGCTTTTGACGCCGACCGTGTAGAACTCGGGCTCGGGATGGCTGAGCTCGCGGTGACCATGCGGCGGGACATCGCCGCAGGAGTGCTCATTGGGGTCGATGAGCGGCCCCAGCGCCTTGACGCCTTCGAGCCACGGATCGAGGTCCAGCCGAAGCTCGCGGGTCAAGGCGAGGTCGGGGCGCTGACCGGTCGCGGCGATGATCCGGTCGACGGGCCCGAGCGTGCGCAATCCATCTTTTGTCTGCCCTTTGACCACCAGACGGCCGTCGACCTCGCGAATGGCAACCGTGGCAAAGCCAGTCACCAGCCGCACGCGCCCGCTTTCAGCGAGATGCCGGACATCGGAACCAAGCTCGCCCCGCGCCGGCAGGGCGTCGGCATCGCCGCCGCCATAGATGCGGACAAGATCGGTGCTGCGCGTCACCCATAATGCCGAGGTGCCCGGCTCGGTTTGTGCGAGCTCCGCCAATTCCAGCAAGGCGTTGGCGGCGGAATGGCCGGCGCCCACCACCAATGTCGTGCGGCCTGCATAGAGATGACGGTCGCGGCCGAGAACATCCGGGATGCCGTAGGCGATGCGATCTCCGAATTCCCTCTCACCTTCGGCCGGCAAGCCGCTGGCACCGAGCGGATTCGGCGTCTGCCATGTGCCGGACGCGTCGATGACGGCACGGGCGCTGTCCCGACGCGTGCCCGCACCCGTTTCGACCAGAAGCATGAACGGCCGCGTCTCTCGCGCTCTGCTCAGAACCTTGTCGGCTCCCCACCGGGAAATGGCGACAACGCGGGCATTGGTCTCGATCGACGGCGCCAGTTCGGAAAGCTTTGCGAGCGGCGCGAGATATTGGTCGACGATCTCATCGGCGGTGGGGAATGCCTCGGGCTCCGGCATTTGCCATCCGTGGCTCTCGAGAAGTTTTCGGGCGACCGCATCGACACAATAGCGCCACGGCGTGAAAACCCGCACATGGCCCCAATCCAGAAGGTTCGAGCCGACCGCGGAACCCGCCTCGTAAACCCTGACCGGAAGGCCGCGGCTGACAAGTTGGGCCGCTGCGGCCAGACCGACAGGTCCGCCGCCGATGATGGCGACCGGGAGATTACTATTGGGAGCCATGACGCACCTTCTATGCTTCTAGGACTATAGAAATATTGGCCAAAAAAGAGTTACGCAGCCGCCTCGCCGACCGCCGGACCGCATGCAGCGTCGGCACAACATTCGTCGGCAAGAAAGCCGAGCAGATCGTTCATGACGGGGTAATTGGCACGGCAGATCAAGGTCGTTGCCTGGCGCTCCTGGGTGACCAGGCCGGTCAGGATAAGCCGGTGCAGATGGTGCGACAGGGTTGACGCAGCGATGCCGAGGGTTTCCTGCAGATAACCGACGGGTCGTCCGGTTTCGCCTGCCCTCACCAGCGTGCGATAGAGGTTGAGCCGCGTTGGATTGCCGAGCGCCTCGAGCTGTTTTGCTGCTTGTTCGAGTTTCATGGAAATAAGGTAGCGCCGGAAATACGTGGCGTCAACCCTATTTCGAAAATTCTCGAATTAGTCGTATACCGGTATCCAACCCCGATCGCTTGTGAGACCGATCAGGATAATCCTGCATCCGGCTACGACGCCGAAGAGCGGCAATCACCTCAGATCGACCGCTGACTGACCCGTTTGGCAACCTCTTCAGCGCTTTCGACGCGCTCGGAATAACGGTCCGTGAGATAGGCGGATCGATCACGCAGGAGCAGCGTGAACTTCATCAGCTCCTCCATCACATCGACGATCCGGTTATAGTACGGTGACGGCTTCATGCGGCCAGCCTCGTCGAACTCATTGAAAGCCTTGGCCACCGACGACTGGTTGGGGATGGTGACCATCCGCATCCAGCGGCCGAGGATACGAAGCTGGTTGACGGCGTTGAAGCTCTGCGAGCCGCCGGAAACCTGCATCACCGCGAGCGTGCGGCCTTGCGTCGTCCTGACGCCGCCAGCCGAGAGCGGCAGCCAATCGATCTGCGCCTTCATGACTCCCGTCATCGAGCCATGCCGCTCGGGCGAGCACCAGACCTGCGCTTCCGACCAGACCGACAGGTTTCGCAGCTCCTGGACTTTGGCGTGGTCGGCCGACGTCGAATCCGGCAGCGGCAGGCCAGCGGGATTGTAGATGCGCACCTCGGCGCCCAGGCGACGCAAGATGCGAGCGGCTTCCTCCGTCGCCAGCCGGGAGTAGGACCGCTCGCGCAGCGAGCCGTAGAGCATCAGCACGCGAGGCTTGTGGATCGACCGCGGCACGTCGAGCAGCGCCTGCAGGTCGATCGGCCGGAACTGGTCTTCGTCCACGTTCGGCAAGGAATCTTCGGGTATCTGGTCAGGCAACGCGCTTGCCCTGCTCGTCGATGACGACTTCGCCGTCTTCCTTGGTGAACGGCCCGATATCCGGGTTGGGCAGGATGTCGAGAACCGCTTCGGACGGCCGTGCGAGCATGGTGCCGAGCGGCGTGACGACAATCGGCCGGTTGATCAGGATCGGATGCTTCAGCATGAAATCGACGATCTCGTCGTCGGTCCATTTGGGATCGCCGAGATTGAGCTCGGCGTACGGCGTGCCCTTCTCGCGCAGCAATTCGCGCGGCGTCATCCCCATCGCCGCGATCAGCTCGACCAGCCGTTCGCGCGACGGCGGGTTCTTCAGATACTCGATCACCTCAGGCTCTTCACCCGACTGCCTGATGATGGCGAGCGTGTTGCGCGAGGTGCCGCAGTCGGGGTTGTGATAGATGGTGATAGTCATTTCGCGGCTCTCATCTGTCTGATTGGTTTAGGCTCGGTGAGCAGCCATCCTGCCAAGGCGATGGCAAGCAGCGCGCCCAGAAGTTCGGCGACGATAAACGCCGGCAAATCCATCGGCCGGATGCCCGCGAATGTGTTGGAAACCGCCCGCGCAATGGCGACCGCTGGATTGGCAAACGACGTCGAAGCCGTGAACCAATAGGCCGCGGTGATGTAGAGCCCGACGAGCCAAGGGATGGACTCCGAACGGAAGCGAAGGCCCGCAAGAATGGTGAAGACCAGACCAAAGGCGGCCACCAATTCGGCAATCCATTGTCCGTTTCCGGTCCGCACGGTTTGGGAGATCTGAAAAATCGGCAGTTCGAACATGGCGTGCGCCAGCAACGTTCCAGCGACGCCGCCGACAATCTGGGCCACGATATAGGCCAAAGCCGTGGTCGCGTCGATTTCGCGCCTCAGCGCAAAAACCAGCGTCACTGCCGGATTGAAATGCGCCCCGGAAATCGGTCCGAGTATGGTGATCAGCACCACCAGGATCGCTCCGGTCGGCAAGGTATTGCCGAGCAAGGCAAGACCCGCATCATCCGTCAGCCTGTCGGCCATGATGCCGGACCCGACGACCGTCGCGACTAGCATTGCCGTGCCGAGCGCTTCCGCGACAATGCGACGGGGCAGGTCAGCCGCCATGGTTAGCCCACTTTCGGCAGATCGCGGCCAATTTCATCCAGCCGTTTCTGCAGGGCGAGCTTGTCGATCGTGTTCATCGGCAGGCTGACAAAGATCGAGATCCGATTGTTGAGCATGCGGTAGGCTTCGGCAAAGGCCAGGTGCTTTTCGGCGTCCGTGCCGTCCACGGCGGCCGGGTCGGGCACGCCCCAATGCGCCGTCATCGGCTGCCCCGGCCAGACCGGGCACGATTCATTGGCCGCGTTGTCGCAGACGGTGAAAACGAAATTCATCTCGGGCGCACCGGGAGCTGCGAATTCCTGCCAGTCTTTCGAACGGGCGAAGGACGTGTCGTGGTTGAGGGTTTTCAAAAGCTGGAGCGCGTAGGGATGGACCTCTCCCTTCGGGCGCGATCCGGCCGAATAGGCCCTGAACTTGCCGGCGCCGACACGGTTCAGAATCGCCTCGGCGAGGATCGACCTTGCCGAATTGCCGGTGCACAGGAAAAGAACGTTGTATGGCTCACTCATGGCGTCCTTCTAACAGTTGCAGGTCACCGCCTGGATGACCGGCTGGCAGAGCTCCGGCGCACCGTTGCAGCAATCCTCCATGAGATAGGCAAGCAGATCGCGGAAGCCGGTCATGTCGGCGACGTAGCGGATTGTCCGGCCGTCGCGCTCTGCGCGCACGAGGCCGGCATGGTCGAGAACCTTCAGATGCGCCGACATGGTGTTCTGCACCGTGCCGAGGCGCGAGGCGATCTCGCCGGCCGGCACGCCGTCTGCGCCCGCCCGGACCAGCAGGCGAAACACCGCGAGCCTGGTGTCCTGGCCAAGCGCTGCCAATGCGAGAAGAGCGGTGTTCTTGTCCATGTATCCTAGAATCCGGAATTATGGATGTATAGCGCCAAAATATGACAGTCAGATGACGATTGATAGTCAAAAATCGTCTTTGCGGACTGCAATGGTCCGCATCCGGCAAAGACGACCTGGATCCGGAAGAACCGGTCCTCGGTCGTGCTGCCTAGTTGCGCAGGTTGAACACGAAGGGCGCCGTGCGACTTATCCGCGAGCCGAGTTCTGGCGGCGGCGTCGGCACTTTGGCACCTTGCAGCGCGCTGAGCGCCGCACGATCGAGGTCGGCATCGCCGGAGGAACGAGCCAGCCGGGCGGATAGGACTCGGCCGGATCCGTCGACCGTAAAGGTGACTTGCGGACTACCCTCCGCGCGCCGGGCTTTCGCCGCCCTCGGATAATCCGTGTGCCGCCTGATCCATGCACCCAGGCGCGAGTCCCACTTGGATGAGTCGCCGCGTCTCGAGGCCGCCGCTTTGGCCGATTTCGGTGCGGCCGCCCTGGTTGCGGGCTTCGCAGCGACACTGGCCGTTGTCCGGGGCGGTGCGGCTTTCTCCTTTTTCGGGCGCTGTCTGGCCTCTTTGACTGGTTTCTTCGCCTTGACCTCAGCCGGCTCCTTCACCTTCGCCTGCTTCTTTGGCTTGGCCTCGACGGGTTTGTCGACCGGTTTCGGCTGAGGCAGCGGAATGACCACGTCCGGCGTGACGGCCTCGGCAATATCAGGCACGACCTCCTCGAGCGGCGGCTGGTCGACCCGTTCCGCCACGGTCGGCGGGGTGGGCTCGATTGCATCGGCCGGAGCGGTTTCCGACGGCTCGACGACCGGCTCTGCCTGCTCGACGGGCGGTTCGGGCGGAGGCTCCGTTTCGGCTATCTCGGGCTCCTCGGCCGGATCCGGCTGATCGGGCGTCACCTCGTCCGGTATCGGGGCCGGCATGGCCGGCGTGAACGCCATCGGCGACAATTCGATCAGCTGCGCCTGCGGCGGCCCGCCATCGGGCGCGGCCGGCCGCCAGCCCTGCATCGCATAGCCGATAGCGGCATGCGCCACCAGAACCAGCGCAGCCGCGCCCGCCCACCATGCCATCTCACGCATGCCGAAGCGGCGCTGATCGGCCATAGGCAGGGCGGCCGCCGGCGACATTATTGGCCCGTTCCGTCTTGCGGCGCCGCGGCATCGCCGGGCGCCGTCTCGAGACCGACCAGCGCGATCTTCAGATAGCTGGCGCCGCGCAAAAGGTTCATCACCTGCATCAGATCGCCATAGCCGACCGCCTTGTCGGCGCGCAGGAAGATGCGCGTCTGCCTGTCGCCCTTTGTCCTGCCGACAAGCGCGGCGGCGAAAGTTTCACGCGGCACGGTATCGTTGCCGATTGCCAGGCTGAGATCATCTTTCAGCGTCAGGAACAGCGGCGTCTCCGGCCGGGGAGCCGGCGTCGCGGTCGAGCCGGGCAGGTCGACATTGACGTCCACCGTCGCCAGCGGTGCTGCGACCATGAAGATGATCAGCAGGACCAGGATCACGTCGATGAACGGCGTGACGTTGATCTCGTGGTTTTCCTCGAGATCGCCGTCGATGTTCTCTCGAATTCTAGCCGCCATGGCGTCGCTCCGTGTTCATTCCGCGGCCATCGACTTTGCCGGCGCGACCGTGCGGAAATCGAGATCCCGGCTGACCAGCCGTTCGACCCCCGCCGACGCATCGGCAAGGATCTGCCTGTAGCCGGCTATCGATCGCGCAAAGACGTTGTAGATGACCACCGCCGGGATCGCCGCGACAAGGCCCATCGCGGTGGCCAGCAAGGCCTCTGCAATGCCCGGGGCAACGACCGCGAGATTGGTGGTCTGCGCCTGCGAGATGCCGATGAAGGCGTTCATGATGCCCCAGACGGTGCCGAAAAGGCCGACAAACGGCGCCGTCGAGCCGATCGTCGCCAGCACGCCGGTGCCGCGCGACATGCGCCGCGCCGCCGCCGCCTCGATGCGCGACAGTCGCGAGGTGACCCGTTCCTTCAGCCCGTCGCCGGACACATGGTCGAGCGAGCCGGCCGAAAGCGCTGCCTCTTCCTCCGCCGCCCGCACCAGCAGGGCGCCAGGACCACCATTGTGGCCAAGCGCGCGCCCGGCCTGGTTCAGCGTGGCGGCATTGCCGATCGCTTGTGCCGCGCGGCGGGCGCGCAGCTTGCTGCCAAGGATCTCCAGCGATTTGGCCAGCCATATCGTCCAGGTGACGAAGGACGCGAAAGCCAGCCCGATCATCACCGCTTTCACGACGATGTCGGCTGCCATGAACATGCCCCATGGCGACAGATCATGCGGCAGGGTCAGGGACGTCGCCGCCGAAGGACCAGTCTCGATGGGTGTGGTCTGGGTGGGCGTGGTCACGCCGGGCTGCGTCGCCTGCGGCACGACGGCGTTTGGCGCGGCCTCCGCCGGCGGCGCGGGAGCGGGCGCCTCGATCGCCGGAGCCGCGCCCGGTTGCTCCTGGGCGGCCGTGCCCGGTTGCTCCTGGGCGGCAGTGCCGCCGGCCGACAGGATGACGGATGCGACCAACGCGGCGAACAAACCATGTCTGGACAAGGGCTTCTTCCTCATTCTCACAGTGGCCTCATTGCACATAGCCGATGGGCTGGCCGGTGACGGGGTGCGCGAACACACCCATTTCGACACCGAAAATTCCTTTGAGCACGTCGCCCTGCATGATCTGGTCCGGCGTGCCGCGCGTCAGCAGCCTGCCATCCTTCAGCGCGATCAGTTCGTCGCAGTAGCGCGCCGCCATATTGGGATCGTGCAGCACCACGACGACGCACAGATCGCGTTTGCGGCTAAGAGCCCTGACCAGCCCCAGCACCTCGACCTGATGGGCGATGTCGAGCGCCGAGATCGGCTCGTCGAGCAGCATGACGCCGGCATTTTGCGCCACCAGCATGGCCAGCCATGCGCGCTGGCGCTCGCCGCCGGACAATTCGTCCACCAGCCGGTCGGTGAAGTCAGCCATGTCGGTCAGGACAAGCGCCTCGTCGACATGGCGCCTGTCCTCATGCCCGAAGCGGCCGAGCGCGCCATGCCAGGGATAGCGCCCGAGCGTCGCCAATTCGCGCACGGTGAGACCGGTCGCCGCCGGCGTCGTCTGCGGCAGATAGGCGAGCGCGCGGGCGAGCTCGCGCGCGCCCCACTGCACCAGCGGCCGCTGCGCGAAGGTGATGCCGCCCGAGCTTGCCGGCTGCTGGCGCGCCAAGAGCTTGATCAGCGTCGACTTGCCCGAGCCGTTGTGCCCGATCAGCCCATAGACGCGCGAGCGTTGCAGCTCGAGTGTGACAGGACCGAGCAGCGTCCGCTCGCCGACAGCAAAGCGCACCGCATCGACATGGAAGGCAGTCTGGGCATGTGTTCCAGCCACGGTGTTGGCCTCTCTTCGGCTTCGCGCGCGCATTTCCGAAATCGGTTTCGGCAATCCGGTTTTCGGCGCCGATGCCCGGTTGACTATGAAACATGACTTTACTAGTCAACAATGAAGATGACTTTTTGAGTCAACAAAATGTCGTGACGCGCCGGATCTGCGTCGAAATTCGAAAAAGTAGGGCTGGCCGAGATGGTGAGTGGTTCTGGTCGCGGAAGAATCCGGTATGAAATGCCTGCGCGCCGAAACCTGCTGATCGCGGCGATGTCGCTGCCTGTGCTGCTTGGCGGCGGCCATGCCGTCGCGCAGGAGGCGACCACCACTCTCGACCCGATCAATGTCCAGGAACGCGTCGAAAGCGCCTTTGGAACGGTCGACGGCTATGTCGCCACCCAGGGCTCCACCGCCACCAAGACCGACACCCCGCTGATCGAGACGCCGCAGTCGATATCGGTCGTCACCAGAGACCAGATGGAAGCGCAGGCGGTGGACAGCCTGAACAGCGCGCTGCGTTATACTCCAGGCGCCAGCGGCAATCTCTACGGCACCGACAATCGTGGCCACGGCTTGCAGATGCGCGGCATTTCGAACTCCAGCGGCGTCTTCTACAAGGACGGGCTGCAGCTCAAAGAAAGCAATTTCACGCTGTTCACCGCGCTCGATTCCTACGGCGCCGAACGCTACGAAATCCTGCGCGGGCCGGCGTCGGTTCTTTACGGCCAGGCAAGTCCTGGCGGCATCATCAATTACGTCAGCAAACGCCCGACCGAGGAGAACCTCCGCGAGGTCGAGCTCGGCGCCGGGAGCTTCAACCGCTATGAAGGAAAGTTCGATTTCAGCGGCGCAGTCAACGCCGACAAGTCGCTGCTGTTCCGCCTCACCGGCGCCGCCCATATGGGCGACACCCAGACAGATTTCGTCAAGGACGACCGCATCTTCATCGCCCCGGCGCTGACCTGGCAGCCGGATGCCGATACCAGCCTGACGATACTCGCTAATTATCAGCGCGATCGCTCCGGCTGGGCGATGCAGTACCTACCGGCATACGGCACGATCAGGCCGGGTAAGGACGGGAAATATCTGCCGAACAGCATGTTCGTCGGCGAACCGGACTTCGACACCTACAACAATGACCAGGCGTCGATCGGTTACGAGTTCGATCACCGCTTCAACGAGACATGGCAGGTTCGCCAGCATGCCCGCTATGTTTATCTGAAGCACTATGAGGAAGGCGTCTTCGGAGGCGGGCTTCTGAATGATGAGGGCGACTATTCCCGCTATGCCGATGCCGGCGGCACCAGGCTCAGCGGCGTGACCATCGACAACCAAGCGCAAGCCGATTTCGATACCGGGCCGCTCGCCCACACGCTGCTCATTGGCCTCGACTACAAGCGCTACACCTATCGCGACGATGCCTCCAGCAACGATATGATCGGCGACGATTTCAATATTTTCGACCCGGTCTATGGCTACCCGGTCGGCGAAATGACGCCCTATACAGACACCGACACGACTCAATCGCAGGTCGGCCTCTATGCGCAGGACCAGATCAAGCTGGGCAACTGGCGGCTGACGCTCGGCGGACGCCAGGACTGGGCGGACTCGAAAGTCTACGACAATCTGGCCGGCGCTTTCGATCCCCGCCAGAAGGACAACGCCTTCACCAGCCGCGCCGGCCTGCTTTATCTCGCCGACAACGGCCTTGCCCCTTATGTCAGCTATTCCGAATCGTTCCAGCCGGTGTCCGGCCCCGACAGCAACGGCAATCCCCTCGTCCCCGAAACCGGCAAGCAGTACGAAATCGGCCTGAAATATCAGCCGGTCGGCTGGAACTCCTTCGTCACCGTTTCGGCCTTCGACCTGACTCGGCAGAATGTCGTGCGCTATGGCGGCGTTGGCCGACCCGACGACATCTTCCAGACCGGCGAGATCCGCTCGCGCGGCATCGAGCTGGAAGGCGTTGCGAGCCTTGATTCCGGCTTCGACCTCAGGGCGGCCTACACCTATCTCGACACCGAGATCACCAGTCCGACCAGCATCAACGGGGATGGAACGAGCAACCAGGGCAACACGCCTTTCGGCGTGCCGACACACGCGGCCTCGCTGTGGGCGAACTACACTGTCGGCAGCGGCAGGCTGGAGGGCCTCGGGCTCGGCGCCGGCATCCGCTATGTCGGCTCGACCTACGGCGACGACGCCAATACGTTCAAGGTGCCGGCCGTCACGCTCGTCGATGCCGCGCTCCACTACAAATGGCAGAGCGCCGAGCTGAACCTCAATGTCAGCAATCTGTTCGACAAGCGCTATGTCGCCTCCTGCTTCGCAGAAAGCTTCGGCTGCTTTTATGGCGAGGGGCGCCGGATCAAGGGCTCGGTGAAGTACACATGGTGACCCTCGCGTGCAGGCCCGGACCCAATTGGCACCCCTGACGCGGCGCCGATGCCTTGCCGGCCTGGCCGCGACGAGCCTCGGTCTGCGCGGCGATCTGGCGCGTGCGGCACCGCCGCCGCGGATCGCCTGCCTCGAATGGACCTCGGCCGAGATGGTCATCTCGCTCGGCATCGGGCCAGTCGCGGTCGCCGACGTCAAGGGTTACCGCGACTGGGTCGTGGGTCCGGCTCTTCCCGCCGGCTGCATCGATCTCGGCTCGCGCGGCGAGCCCAATCTCGAGCTGCTCCTGGAACTCAAGCCCGACCTGATCACCGGCGCCTATGGCTTCGGGCTCGACGAAGCTCCGTTCAAGCGGATCGCGCCAGTGCACACCGTGCCCTTCTACGACGGTGCCGAAGCGCCTTATCGCCAGGCCGAAACTGAAACGCTGAAGCTTGGCTCGCAGCTCGGCCGCGAGGCTGAGGCGCAGCGGCTTATCCAGGAGACGGCGGCGGCAATCGCCCAGATCAGGGCACAATTGGCAGGACGGGCAAAGCAGCCGCTCGCTGTGGTCAGCATGTTCGACGACCGCCACGTCCGTGTTTACGGCAAGGGCGGTCTGTTCCAGGACGTGCTCGACAGGCTGAGCCTCACCAATGCCTGGACGGCGCCGACCGATGGTTGGGGGTTTTCCATGCTGGGCATCGAAGAGCTGGTTGCGATCGGCGAGGCTCGCGTGATTTCCCTCGATCCGATCCCGCCGCATGTGAAGATCAGGATCGACCAAAGCAGCCTCTGGGCGAATCTTCCCTGCGTCAAAGCCGGCAACGTAAGGACAATCCCGCCGGTATGGCCGTTTGGCGGACTTGCCGCCGCTGCCCGTTTTGCAAATTTGCTGGTCCGGGCATGACCGTCATGCAGTCCACGGCCGGCCCTCGTGCTCGTTTCGTGGCAGGCGGCTGGATGCTCGTCGCCCTCGTCGGCGTGCCGGCGGTGCTCGCGGCATATCTCACCGCAGCCGGGCTTTTGCGCCTGTTGCCCGCCGACATGTGGTGGCAGTCGCTCGGGGCGACGGACTTTGCCGATCCGCGGCAGCTGCTTTACCGCCATGCCTTTCTGCCGCGTCTGGCGATCAGCCTGCTGGCCGGCGCGGCGCTCGGCCTGACCGGCACGCTGCTCCAGCAGGTGCTGCGCAATCCGCTCGCCGAGCCGACGACCATCGGCACCAATGCAGGCGCGACCGTCGCCCTGACGATCGCCACGCTCTACGCGCCGTGGATGCTGGAGCAAGGTCGCGAATGGGTGGCGCTCGCCGGCGGCGCCCTGTCGACGCTGGCGGTTTTGGCGCTGGCTCAGGGCCGGAGTTTCTCGCCGGTCGCGATCATCATTTCCGGCCTGGTGGTCAGCCTGACATGCAGTTCGGCGAGCGCTCTGCTGATGGCAGCCAATCGCGAATATTCCGAGGAGCTTTTCATCTGGCAGAGCGGTTCGCTGATCCAGAACGGCGACGCCGTGGTGCTCGGCGACGCGCCATGGCTCGCGGTGGCCGGCATTGCTGCCTTCGTTCTGCTCCGGCCGCTACGGCTTCTGGACCTGAGCGACGAGGGTGCGGAAAGCCTCGGCACGAAACCCGTGGTGACACGGCTGGCCGGGATGACTGTCGCCGTCGCGCTGAGCAGCATGGTGGTCGCAGCCGTCGGCGTCATCAGCTTCGTGGCGCTTGCGGCGCCGGCGCTGGTCAGGCTCGCCGGCGCACGGACCTTGCGCCAGCGCATGATCTGGGCGCCCCTAGCGGGCGCCGCGCTGTTGTGGCTGACCGACCGGCTGGTGCAGGTCGTGCCGTTCACCTCCGAAATCCCGGCAGGCGTGGCGACTGCTTTCCTCGGTGCGCCGCTGCTGTTTCTTCTCCTGCCGAAATTGCGCACCAGCCCGGATCGGGACGGCGCCATGCTGTCTTCCGTGCGCAGGCGAAGCGGGTGGGTCTATCTGCTGGCCGGCCTCCTCGCGATGGCGCTTCTTCTCTGCGCCGCGCTTGTTGTCGGGCGAGGCGCGGCCGGCTGGCACGTGGCCTCGGCCGCCGAACTTGCCGACCTCCTGCCGCTCAGGGCGCCTCGCATCGCCGTCGCAGTTTCCGCTGGCATGATGCTGGGCGTGGCCGGCACGCTGATGCAGAGGATGACCGGCAATCCGATGGCGGCGCCCGAGGTGCTGGGTGTTTCCGGCGGCGCCTCGCTAGGCATCCTGCTGCTCTTCTCCGCGACTTCTGATGTCAGCCGCCCGGCAATGATCGCGGCCGGTCTCGTCGGGGCTCTGGCCAGCCTGGCGATGATTTCGCAGACCGGCCGCCGGCAACCCATCGCGAATGATCGGCTGCTGCTTTCCGGTGTCGCCGTGGCGACGATGGCATCGGCATTCTCGGCGGTGCTGCTCGCCAGCGGCGATCCTCGGCTCGATACGCTCATCGGCTGGCTATCCGGCTCCACCTACCGGGCCACCGCCGCCGATGCCACAATCGCAGCTGTGACGGCAATTGCTCTGCTGGCCGTCGTGCCCCTCACAATCCGCTGGCTGGAAATCCTGCCGCTTGGAGAAGCCGCCTCGCGCGGGCTCGGGCTTAGCCTCTTTCGCGTTCGGGTCATCCTCCTGGTGCTTATTGCGGTGCCGACGACAGTAGCCACGCTTGTCATCGGACCGCTGAGCTTCGTCGGATTGATGGCGCCGCACCTGGCCCGCATGCTCGGCTTCCAACGCGCCTTGCCGCCGCTTTTCGCATCCGCGATCGTTGGCGGGATGATCCTTGTTTTGGCCGACTGGGCCGGCCGGACGCTCATTTTCCCATGGCAGATTCCGGCGGGCCTGCTGGCTGCCCTGGTCGGAGGGCCTTATTTCATGGTGCTGATGTGGAAAGGCCGGCAATGAGCGCTGGCCTTCGCACCGTCAAGCGCTACCGGCTGGCGGCCAGATAGCGTCGGAAGATCCCACTGTTAGCCGGCTCCGTTAGGGATCAGCACACGACCACGCCCTGCCGCGAATTTTAGTGGCGGCACCACCCTATGTTTCCGAAGACAGATCGCAAATTCACGAAACCGGTTTAGTAAAGCGGTTTACAAACCCTGTTGCCTATGCTGAACTCTCGGCTGTTGGGAGAAGTCGATATGAGGGCCGCAGACGTTTGCACTGTTGAAGGAATGTGGCCGAGCCTCCGATGAAAAAGCCCGCTGCATCGACGATCAGGAATGTGGCGCACGCGGCCGGCGTCTCGGTCACCACCGTGTCACGTCACCTGAACGGCCGTATCAAGCTGCCCGCGGAAACCAGCGAGCGCATCAGAGCCGCCGTGGCGAAGCTGGAGTATCGCCCCAACGCCATCGCGCGACGCCTCAGCAAAGGCCGCAGCGAAACCATCGGCCTGATCGTTTCCGACATCTCCTACCCATTTTTCGCCGCCATCGCGAGTTCGGCGGAAGAGGAAGCGAGCCGTCTCGGCTATAGCCTGGTGATGTTCAACAGCCGCAACATCGCCGCCAAGGAACTGGCCTTCCTGTCGCGCATCGACGACGCACAGGTGGACGGCATCCTGCTGATGACCAACCATCCGGACGATGGCGCGCTCGTCGAGAAGATCAATGCCTGCAGCAACGTCGTCCTGGTCGACGAGGATGTTCCGGGCGCCATGGCGCCGCGACTGTTTGCCGATAACCGTCTCGGCGCCCAGCTTGCCACCGATCATCTTCTGGCGCATGGGCACGAGACGATCGCCTTCGTCGGCGGCCCGCCGGCGCTGCTCAGCAGCAGGGAACGGTTCGGCGCCTTCAAGGACAGTCTCAAGAATAGCGGCCTGAGGGTGAATCCCGATCACGTCTTCTTCGGCGACTACGACGAACAGTCAGGCCTGCGTGCCATACTGCAGTTCGCCGCACTCGACAATCCGCCGACCGCCATCTTCGCCTCCGCCGACATGCTGGCGCTGGGGATTTTGCAAGGCTGCCGCAAGCTCGGCATCACCGTGCCGGCCGAGCTGTCGCTGGTCGGGTTCGACGACATCCGCAATGTCGATCTTCTCGATCCGCCGCTGACGGCCATCCACCAATCCGCCGAGGAATTCGGGCGCCGGGCGGTTGGCCTGCTGATCGACCACATCAACGGCGCCGAGATTCCGGACGTGGCGCCGGTCGCGGTGAAGCTTGTCGTGCGCCACTCCGTGGCCGCGCCGCGCAAGGCGCATTGGAAACTGGCAGGAAACGCCTCAGCGGAAAATCGACCGCCGGCAAGAGTGGGAATCTAGGCCATGATCCCGAAAAGATCATGGCCAAGAAAGACAACAGAGACGGATTAAATCCGCGAAGACATGCAGTCACCATCAACAATGGGAGAATGAAAAATGACAATCTCGCATTTCGCACAAGACGCGGCGCAGATCGCGCTGGAAAAATTCAACCGCGGTGAGATCGATCGCCGATCTTTCCTCTTTGCCCTCGGCGGCCTCGGACTTGCGGCCGCCTTCAAGCCGGGTGTTGCCCAGGCCGACGCCTCCGAAATCGTCGTCTGCAACTGGGGCGGTGCCGCGGCGGACGCCTTCGCCAAGGCCTATGGCGACCCCTTCACCAAGAAGAGCGGCATGAAAGTGGTGATCGACGGGGCCGGGCCAGCGGTCGGAACAATCAGGGCCATGGTCGAGTCCGGCAAGGTCATCTGGGACGCCACCGACGGCGGCATGATCGACTCGCTGACACTGGGCAAGGGCAATCTGGTCGAGCCGATCGACTACACGATCGTCGACAAATCGCAGGTGCCCGAGAATTTCGCCGGCGAGTTCGGCGTCTCGAACTATGTCTATTCGAACGTGCTCGCCTATGACGCCGAGGCGACCAAGGGCACAGCACCCACCGGCTGGGCCGACTTCTTCGACACGGCGAAATTCCCCGGCAAACGCACCATGTGCAAATGGATCCAGGGCCAGCTCGAATTCGTCCTCATGGCGGACGGCGTCGCGCCCGCCGACCTTTATCCGCTCGATGTCGACCGGGCGTTCAAGAAGCTGAAGCCGATGCTTGCCGACATCATCTTCTGGGAAGGCGGCGCGCAGACACAGCAATTGTTCCGCGAGGGCGAAGTCGTGATGGGCAACATCTGGCACACCCGCGCCAACCTGCTCAACAAGGAGACGCCCGACAAGTTCAAATGGATCTGGGAACAGAACATCCTTTCGGCCAGCGCATGGTCGGTTCCCAAGGGCAATCCCGCCGGCAAGAAAGTGTTCGATTTCATCAATTCGACACTCGATCCGGCAGGCCAGCTCGTGCTGCTGCAGATCATGGGCAACGGGCCTTCCAATCCCAAGACCCTGGCCTTGATGACGCCGGCGGACGCCGCCGTGAACCCGACGACGAAGGAGAACGCGGCCTCGCAGATCATGCTCAACCCCGCCTATTACGCGGAACACGAGACCGAGCTCCAGAACAAGTATCTGGATTTCATCTCGAGCTGATTGACGAGCCAACAGGGAAGGGCTGCCGCCGGCAAGGCGGCGGCCCCTCATCCGATGCGAATTTGATCCGATGCGCAATTTCAAGACAACAGCTCTGCTGCTGACCGTTCCCGCCAGCCTGGTGGCGATCGGCCTCTATGCAGCGCCGATCCTGCAGGTTCTGGCATTGAGCCTGACCGAGCCGAAGTTCGGCCTTGCCAACTACCAGAGCCTGTTCGCCAACGCAGCCGTGGGCCGCGTCGTCATGACGACGCTCAAAGTGTCTCTGATGACGACGGTGCTGACCGTGCTGGCGAGTTACGTCGTCGCCTTCGCCATCATCCATATGTCGGCAGGCTGGCGCCGCATCTCGCTGTTCCTGGTGCTGGTGCCGTTCTGGATATCGGTGCTGGTCAGGGCATTTTCCTGGATCACCATCTTGCGCCGGCGCGGCGTTCTCAACAGCGCTTTGATGGAGATGGGCGTCATCTCGAGCCCGCTCGACCTCGTCTATAATCTCTTCGGCGTCACCATCGGCATGGTGCACTACATGATGCCGTTCGCCATCCTGCTGCTCTATGCCAATTTGTCGGACATCGACCGCCGTATCATGCAGGCGGCGCGCTCGCTAGGCGCACGCCCGGCCACGATCTTCTGGCGCGTCTGGCTGCCGCTCAGCCTGCCCGGCATCGCGCTTGCGACTCTGTTCGTCTTCGTCTTCTCACTCGGCTTCCTGGTCACGCCTGCTCTGCTCGGCGCCGGCAAAACCCTGATGATCGCCGAATACATCTCGGTTCAGATATCGAGCACCTCGCGCTGGGATCTGGCAACATCGCTGTCGACGATGCTGCTTCTGGTGGTCGGCATTATTGTCTTCGCTGCCATGCGCAGCCCGGCGCTGCGCGCCGCCTTCGTCGCGAGGCCGCAGCAATGAGGCTTCGGCGCATCATAGAAGTCGGCCTGCCGCGCCTGCTCGCCTGGTGCCTGCTCGGCTTCCTGTTCGTTCCGATCCTGGTGGTGATCCCGGTCGCGCTCACCGACCGCGATTACCTGTCGCTGCCGCAGGACGGCATTTCGATGGAGCATTTCGCGGCACTGACCGACTGGAGCAAGGGCTGGCTGCCAAGCATGCTGACCAGCGCCGGCATCGCGCTGGCCTGCGCCGCGATCGCCACGGCTCTCGGCGTCGCCTTCGCCGTCGGCGCCTGGGCGGCGGGCGGCTGGTGGCCGTCCCTGATGCGCATCCTCCTGCTGTCGCCGATGATCGTGCCGCCGATCATCTACGCGGTCGGCATGGTCAAGCTCTGGGCGCGGCTGTCGCTGCTCGACAGCTACACCGGCGTCGTCCTGGTGCATGTCGTGCTGGCCCTGCCGCTGACCGTGCTGGCCATCGGCGCGTCGCTCTCCAACCTCGACCAGCGGCTGGTGCAGGCGGCGAGAAGCCTCGGCGCCAGGCCGATGACCGTGTTCGGCAAGGTGATCCTGCCGAATATCGTTCCCGGCGTTGCCGCCGGCGCCCTGCTCGCCTTTGTCGCGTCCTGGGACGAGATCACGGTGACGCTGTTCATCACCGGACGCGCCGTCGTCACGCTGCCGCGCCGCATCTGGACGAGCATCCAGGATGCCGTCGACCCGGCGCTGGCGGCGATCGCCACCGTCCTGCTCGTCGTCACCGTGCTGGCGCTGGTCGCACGAGCGCTGATCGAACGCAGGCAACGGCAACGGAAATTCTAAATTCAAACACCTCGGAAACAGATCGAAAGGAAAGGAATACCCATGAGCACCGCGATGAGCGACAACGAATACCGTGAGAACAAGTTCTTCAGCATCTTCGGCTCCGTTCCGGAACCGGGCTTCGACACCGCTGAGGAGCAGATCCCGGTATGGGGCCGCCATTGGGGCTGCTCGAACGATGTCGGCAAGCTGCGCGCCGTCCTGATGCATCGCCCCGGCGACGAGCTTTCCGTCGTCGAGAACAAGCCGATGCCCGAAGTCGGCGGCTTCGGCGATCCGGAAAAAGGCTGGTACTGGATGGGCCGCACCATGCCGGACCTGCCCGCCATGCAGCGCGCCCACGACGAATTCACCGGTTTGCTGCGTTCGGAAGGCGTCGACGTCATTCTCGTCGACAAGGCCGCCCCCGGCGCGATGAAGCAGATCTACACGCGCGACAGCGTCATCGGCATTCCGGGCGGCGCCATCGTCACCCGCCTGGCGCGGCGGGTGCGCCGCGGCGAGGAACTGCCGGTGACCCGGGCACTGGCCAAGGCCGGATGCCCGATTCTCGGCACCATCCACGGATCGGCCGTCTTCGAAGGCGGCGGCTTTGCCTTCATCGATGCCAAGACCGCCGTCTGCACGGTCTCCATCGCCTGCAACCCGGAAGGCGTGCGGCAGGTCGAGAGCATCCTCGCCGGCCTCGGCGTGACGCTGATCAAGGTGCCGATGCCCGGATACCGTATTCACATCGACGGCGCTTTCATTATGGTCGACGTCGAGACGGCGATCGTCAATGTCAACGAACTGCCCTACCCGTTCATTGAGTATCTGGAGAAGCGCGGCATCAAGATGATCGAACTGCCTCCCGAGGACAGCGCCATGTCGCTCAATTGCCTGGCCGTCGCGCCCGGCCGGGTGATCATGCATGGCAGCCGCTCGAAGCGCCTGGCCGACAGGCTCGACGCGGCCGGGATCACCGTGCTGACCTGCAATTACGAGACGGTCGAGCTCGGCGGCGGCGGCCTGCATTGCTCGACCGCACCGCTGATCAGGGACCCGATCTGATATGGTCTCGAACTGATGGCATTGCTGGTCATCGACGATCTCGAAAAGACCTATGACAAGGTCACCGCCTTGACCGGGATCAACCTCTCGGTCGAGGCGGGAGAGTTCGTCACCTTGCTCGGGCCCTCGGGGTCCGGCAAGACGACCTTGCTGATGTCGCTGGCCGGCTTCACCACGCCGAGCAAGGGGACGATCCGCCTCGACGGCAAGGACATCACCCATGTCGACCCCGAGGACCGCAATTTCGGCTTCGTCTTCCAGGGTTATGCGCTGTTCCCGCATCTCTCCGTCGCCAACAACATCGCCTTCTCCCTCCGCGTCCGCAAATGGGAGAAGCCGAAGATCGCCGCGCGGGTGGCCGAAATGCTGTCGCTGGTCGGCCTCGACAATCTGGCCGAGCGCAAGCCGCGCGAATTGTCGGGCGGCCAGCAGCAGCGCGTTGCCATCGCCCGCGCCCTGGCCTTCGGGCCGCGCATCCTGCTGCTCGACGAGCCGCTTTCGGCGCTCGACCGCATGCTGCGCGAATCCATGCAGAAGGAACTGAAACGGCTGCATCGCGAGACCGGGGTGACCTTCGTCTACGTCACCCACGACCAGGAGGAGGCGATCGCCATGTCCGATCGCATCGCGGTGTTCAACCACGGCCGCATCGTCGAAATCGGGCTGCCTCGCGACCTCTACAAAAAACCGTCGACGCGCTTCGTCGCCGGTTTTCTCGGCGAGAACAATTTCCTGTCCGGCCATCGTGCCGATGATGACGAGACGATGGTCGAGGCGTTCGGCACGCGCTTCGGCTTTCCCTTGGTCAAAGACCGCGAACGGCCCGGCGACAGTCTGACCGTGTGGGTGCGCCCCGAGGACATCTGCATCGGGCAGGCAACGGACGACGAGATCGGCTTTCGCGCGACGGTCGTCGAGAATTCCTTTGTCGGCGCGCTGGAACGCATCCTGCTGCGGACGGCGACCGGCGAACAGATGGTTGCGACGCTGCGCTCGGAAGCAGCCGTCGCGGCCGTTCCCGGACAAGTCATCGACTGCCGGATTGACCCGTCCGCTATCGGCGTCCTGCCGAACGAAACCCGGGGGTCTTGAGCCGGCGAAACATATCTCGCTGGAGAAGAGAGAAAAATGATCAAGGCGACGCCTTTCGATTTTCCTTACGACGGCAGGCTGGTGCCTGGACATACTGCTCTTGTCGTCATCGACATGCAGGAGGATTTCCTGTCGACATCTGGCTATTTCGCCAAGCAGGGATACGATCCGAGCCCGCTGCGAGCCATCCTGCCGACGGTCAACCGCCTGATCGCGGCCGCCCGCGCGGCAGGCCTGAAAATCATCCACACCAGGCAAGGCTACCGGGCCGACATGGCCGACATGACGCCTTATGAGAAATGGCGCCGCAAACGGGCCGGCCTTGAGGGTACCGACATCCTGCTGCGTTCGAGCCCCGGCTTCCAGATCGTTCCCGAGATCGACGTCGCGCCTGAGGACATCATCGTCGACAAGACCTGCAATGGCGCTTTCACCTACACCGATTTCGAGCACGTGCTGCGCGCGCAGGGCATCACGCATCTGCTGTTTTCAGGATGCACGACCGATGTCTGCGTGCACACGACCTTGCGCGAGGCCTGCGACCGGAATTTCCAGTGCCTGACGATCACGGATGCTTGCGCCAGCGGCGACAGATATGCGCATGAGGCTGCACTCCACATGGTGACGGTCGAAAATGGGATTTTCGGCGCGCTGACCGATTCAAGCGCCGTTATCGCGGCGCTGTCGCTACTCTCCGGCAAGGCGCACTGATATGCCCGAAGATACTGCCGACACACCCGCCGCAGCCAAGACCGGCCGGCTTTACGTCTCGCTGATGCGGTTGACCGACAAGGGGCTGGCTGAGCTTGCCGGCAGCCCCAATCGCCGGAAAATCAGCGAGGAGCGGGTTGCAGCCCTTGGCGGCAAATCCGTCGCCTTCTATGCCACGCTCGGCGCCTATGACTTCGTTCAGGTTTTTGAAATGCCTGATAACGAGGTCATGATGCAGTATGTGCTGACGGCCCGGCGCGACGGCTTCGTCGAGCCTCTCATTCTGCCGGCGTTCGACCCGCCGACCTTCGGCGACATTGTCGAACGCGTCCTGAAATAACCAGCGTTCAGCCTGCGGCACGTGTTTCCCGGACCACGCGGGACGCAAACGCCTCGGGCTGCGGGGCATCGGCCTCGCGACGCGCCACCGAGTTGCGCAACAGCGCGATCACCTCGCGGCCAGCCGTCGCGATTTCGCGTGGCCTGTCGACGCCAACGATCATGAATTCCTGGATTCCCAAGGCCGCGTAAGGAAGCAGCGCCAGCGCGACCTGCGCCGGAGGCCCGGCAATTTCGACCGCCTTCTGACAGGCGGCGTTGTCCTCCGAACGGATCCTGACGGGAAGCGCGAAACGCAGCTTGCCGGCCCGGCCGTGTTCGGCGGCGGCACTGCGCACCCGCTCCATCAGCTGCCGGATCTCGTCGAGCGAACCTGGCGTCAGCTCGAAGACATCGGCATGCCGCCCGGCGACCCTGAGGGCCGTTCCGGACTGTCCGCCCATGCGGATGGTCATGTCGGCGCCATGCGGTCCCTTGCGCGGCACATACCCGGACCTGACGCTGTAGAAGGCGCCTTCATGATCGAACGGCCTGTCGTTCGACCATAACCGCTTCAGCAGCACCAGATATTCGTCGATCCGCTGCCAGACGACCGTATGGCCGACCGGACGTGCCTCGGCATCGTCGTCGCTCAGCGGCTCGCTGAGCATCCTGAGCGACAGCCGACCGCCACTTTCTGCGTCGAGGGCTGCCAATTGCCGCGCCGCCACCGTCGGCTCGATCACACCCGCCCAATGTGCGAGAACGACCTCCAGAGATGAGGTGCGGCTCAGCGCCTGGGCGGCAATATCCATATTGGTCAGCAGCCCAGCCGGATCGTCGACGACGATCTTTTGGAAACCGATGTCCTCGACCAGCGACAGCTTTGTCGCGGTTTCCGCGAAATCGTAGAAAAACGGCACGGTTGAGTCGGCGGGGTGAGTTTTACCGGGAACATGCGTGAACTCGATCGGCATTGCCATCTCCTCCATCACGTTGGGATCACGGGCGCGCAAAAGCGCACCTGAATTCGGTTCATTCAACTCCGGTATTCTGAAAGCGGCAGGTCGCTACCCCCTGATCATTCAGGGCCCGACGGCTCGGGACTTCATGGTCAAGGGATAAGGCCCAGAACAACCGCTCCGGTGAACACAAACGCAAGGGCAAAAACGAGATAGGCAAAGGCGCCTGCATAGGCCGGCCGCCAAGTCTGGTCAGAACCAAGCCTTTGGCCTTTGCGGGCAGTCCGGGCGTTCTGGAAATAGGACATATCGACCTCCGTCTTCGGCGGTTAATCTATAAAATCAGTAGACTTTGTCGAGTGCTATTTTCCAGCGATTATTAGAATGTTTTTCTCAATTATGATGATAATTTGGTTTGTTTTCTGCTTAGAGCTATGCTTCCGAGCCTGATCGGCCAAGTGATAAAAACCCCGGGCTCCTGCAGGCGGAGGGACGGGGATGGGCGGAGCGGCCTCCTATCTGCTGGGCGGCCTGTAAGCTTCCAGACCGAACAGCATCAGCACGAGCGACACCAGGAAGAAGCCGACCGCAACGCCGAGCGCGATCCGGGCGTAGAGTTTGTAAACGTCGCTCATGATGGTGCCAAACACCCGTCGCGCCGGGCCATCGGCTGGGCGCGACTTCTCGTCGAGATAGAGCCAGACTTCGGTGTGCTTGGGATTCTTGCTGCCTGCGGTCGTGGCTTTCCACATCAACGCCAGAACCATGGTCAGCGTGAGGAACGCGCCGGCGCGGAAGGCGGATACCGGGTTGAAGGAGAAGCCGATCATGACACAGCCGATGGCAAGCGATCCGAACATAACGGCGCGCCCGATGCATCCCACAGCAACCCGCCTGATCTCGTCCATCGGCTGCCTCGGCAACAAACTGGCCGACAATGTGCGAGCGCTTCGACCGTATCAAATCACTTTAAGGCGAATATGCCGCCTGGACGGGTGAACCTCCGGGATTCGGATGGACGTGCGGGCGCAGCTCCGGACCGACCGGCGCACTTTGCGAGCGCCACAGCCTAAAATTTGGCCATCGACGCGGCCGGCGGCGGAAATCGGCGGTGCTGGACTCATTGCCATGGACAGGGCTTAATGCTGCGCGGGGCTGGCGAGATTGCCGGGGGGCGATTATGAGATCACCGCAGCAAATGACTGACGGCGGCGATGTTCTCGATGCTGTCGTCATCGGGGCCGGCTGGGCCGGCCTGGGTGTCAGCTATTGGCTGGCGCGACGGGGCCTGCGCCACGCCGTATTGGAGCGGGGCCGCATAGGAGAGACCTGGCGCACACAGCGATGGGATTCATTTCGGATGAATACTCCCAACGTCCAGACCGTCATGCCGGGTGATTGCTATGACGGTCCGGATCCGGATGGTGCTCTGACGCGCGATCAGTTCGTTACTCTCCTTGAGGATTTCGCCGGGCGCAACGCGCTGCCGATCGAACCGGATACTGCGGTAAGCGAACTCACGCACGAGAATGGCGCCTATCGGCTGACCACCTCACACGGCACGCTTTGGGCGCGCAATGTGATCGTCGCAAGCGGCAGCCTGAATTGTCCGGTGCGCCCAGTCTGGGCCACCGCGTTGTCGCCAGCTCTCCACCAGATCGACGCCTCCGGCTACCGCAGCGCTGCCGATCTGCCCGATGGAGCGGTGCTGGTGGTCGGAGGCGGCCAATCTGGTGTTCAGATCGCGGAGGAATTGGCGGACGTGGGTCGAACGGTCTTCCTTGCGACCAGTCGTGTCGGACGGCTCCCACGGCGCTACCGGGGTCGCGACATCATGGTCTGGCTGCTCGAAAGCGGGTTTCTCGACGTGCGCCGGGAGGAAGTCATTCGATTTGCGGGACGCATCCCGCCGCGTGGTGTGCTCGGGTCGATGCATACGATAAGCCTTCAGGCGCTGAGCGCCCAGGGTGTCGTGCTTCTTGGGCGCCTCACCGGCATCGAGGATGGCGGCAGCCTCTCGTTCGCCGACGATCTCGAAGCGAATGCCCGCTTTGCGGATGAAGCCTCCGAAAATGTCAAACGCCATGTCGACGACTATATCAGCCGCGCCGGGATCGATGCGCCCGTTGCGGAGCCCGACCCGGCGGAGACGGTCGCGATGCGTCAGCCGAACCCGACGATCGGTTCGCTCGATCTCTCCCGCTCCGGCGTAACGAGCGTGGTGTGGTGCACGGGTTTTAGGGGCGATTTCAGTTGGATGAGGCTTCCCGGTGCGCTCGACAGCGCGGGACAGCCTGTTCACGCGGATGGCGTGGCCGCCCTGCCGGGCCTTTACTTCGCAGGGCTGGACTTCGCCTCCACACGCAAGTCAGGCATCATCTTGGCGATCGCCGAGGAAGCACCTCGCCTTGTCGAACATATCGCAAGGCATTCGTGACCGCCTTTGGCATAGTCGAGAAGCTCTTGACCGTCAGGGCCGGGATTAGTGTCAGAGGCCGGCAGATCGCCAGCCACCGCCTTGCGCCGCCACCAGGGTCACGTCTCGCCCCTTAGCGACGTTCCTACTGAGCGAAGGCAAAGGCCCCCAACGATCAGCCAATAACTTCGCTCCTGCACGACTGAATGTCTGCTATGATTACCGCTGGAAGCGATCGGTCCCACTTCCGGCCCGAGCTAGTCGAAGATAGGCGAGGACCTAAATGACCGCTTGTGGCGCATTACAGCCGACATCGCGGCCGCCCTCCACTTGCGCGGCGTTCAACGTCTTTTCGCGGCCAGCGCTTCTCTCCGGGATCGGCTATGCTGCAGGGCAAGCAAGATCGACCTTTCCGGCATCGACAGAGCGCTGTCTCGGCAAGCCGGGACATCCGGCAGAGGAATGCTATCGGCTATGCCGAAAGGGACGAAATTGAAGCCGGCGACCGGCGCGACACCGCTGATAGCAATTGCGGCTGCGGCCGTCGACACCGAAACAACCGGGCCCGACGCCACAAAGGCACGCGTGATCCAGATCGGCGCGGTCGGCATCGCGCATGGCAAGGTCGTCCGGGAACGTCAGCTCGATCTCCTCATCGATCCCGGCGAAGCGATTCCGTCCGAGGTCTCGCTCGTCCACGGCATCACGGATGCCGATGTTGACGGGGCCGGGACCTTCCTGGACGCATGGGCGCAATTCCAGGAGTTCGTCGGGGACCGTATCCTCGTCGGCCACTCGATCGGCTTCGATCTGGCGGTATGGGAGCGCGAATGCCGACGCGCCCGTTTGCCCTGGAAAAAGCCTCGGGCGCTGTGCGTCCGGCTTCTTGCAACCATAGCAAATCCCAATCTGGCAGACCATTCGCTGGAAACGATCGCCGCCTGGCTTCGCCTGGAGATAGCTGGCCGCCATTCGGCTCTGGGCGATGCGATCGCGGCGGGAGACATCTTTGCCGCGCTGATTCCGGAGTTGCGCAAGCGCAACATCCGAACACTCGGAGAGGCAGAGGTCGCCTGCCTTGCCCTTTCGGACGCTCTCGAAGCCGGCCATCGCGCCGGCTGGGCCGAGCCGGTGTCGCGACCCCAGGCTCCCGCGTTTCAGCCGGTTGATCCCTATGCCTATCGCCATCGTGTCGGCAGCCTGATGAGCGGCCCGCCGGTCGTGGTGAAGTCGACCAAGCCGACAAGGCAGGTCATCGACCTCATGGTGAAGCGCAAGATCAGCTCGGTCCTCGTGTCCGACCGAGGAACGCCGGATCAGCCGATTGAGGACTATGGCATCGTTACCGAGCGTGACCTGCTACGCCGCATATCGTCCGACGCCGAGCGCGCTTTTGACATGCCGGTCGCAAGCATCGCAACGCGACCGCTGATAAGCATCCGCGCCGCCGCCTTCGCTTATCGGGCGATCGGCCGCATGGATCGGCTGAAAGTCCGCCACCTCGCTGTCCGCGATGACGGCGGCATGCTGGTCGGCGTGCTTTCGTCGCGTGACCTGCTGAGGCTCCGCGCCGCCGCTGCCATCGATCTCGACGACACGATCGAACATGCCAAGGACGCCGCCGAACTGGCGGCCACATGGTCGATGCTGCCGGGCGTGGTACGTTCGCTGATCGGCGAAGCGATCGACCCACGCGTGGTGGCGGAAATCATCAGCGACGAACTTTGCTCGCTTACCCGCCGCGCCGCTGTGCTTGCCGAACAGCAGATGCTAATCGAAGGCCACGGCCCGCCGCCCTGCGCCTATGCCACGCTCGTGCTCGGCTCAGGCGGCCGTGGCGAAAGCCTGATGGCCCCAGACCAGGACAACGCAATCGTCTTCGCAGAAGGCGAGCCGGACGGGCCCGAAGACCGCTGGTTCAAAATTCTCGGCGCCAAGCTCGCCGACATGCTCGACATATCAGGCGTGCCGTATTGCAAAGGCGGGGTAATGGCCGCGAATGCCCCATTCCGCGGAAGTCTCGACACCTGGAAGGCGCGCGTCGAAGATTGGGTTCGCCGCCTACGGCCGGAGGACCTGCTCAACGTCGATATCGTCTACGATCTGCGGCCGGTTCACGGCGACACGACGCTGGCCGCGCAGTTCATCGAATATGCATATGAGCGTGGCCACGCCGAGCCGGTGTTCGCAAAGCTTCTCGGCGAGCAGATGACAACCGGCAATCCCTTCACTGTTTTTGGCGGCTTTCAGCTTGAAGATGGCCGGCTGAACATCAAAAAGCATGGCCTTTTTCCGATCGTCGCGACCGCACGCACGCTTGCAATTCGCCATGGCATCCGCGAGCGGAGCACACGTGCCCGGCTCGAGAAACTAATCGCGCTGGATATTGGCGGCGAGCGCGACATGAAGGCGATGCAGGCTGGTCATGCCATGCTGATCGGCTTGCTGCTCGGCCAGCAGACGCATGACATCTACGCCGGTATACCGGTATCCAACCGCATCGAGGTCAATGCCCTGACGCGCGAGCAGCAAATAGAGCTCAAGAGCCTCATTAAGCGCCTTCAGTCGGCACCCGACCTGGTGCGGGACCTGATGTTCGCATAGCTGGCGACGATTGGACAGTGCAAGGCCGAAGGCGAAGCCCTGGATATCGGCAGGAACAAAGCTCAGATGCGCGCGGCACCAAGCAGTTCGTCGACGAGGGCGCTGCGGTCAGCCTGCTCAAGGAAATCCTCATTCGCGCGCAGCAGATTCATTCTCAGGAAGTTGAAAATGTAATCGTAGTCGTTGGTCAGGAGATTGGGGTGGATCGGGACCATCTCGAAAACCGTTCGCGCCAGCGGCTCGGGGATTTCGCGCACCGGCCGCGGCGGACCGATCTGCGTGGCGGCGAGGCGCTGACGTGTGAGTTCGGCGGCGTCCTCCCAGAAAGAGGGGGCCGAGCCCTCCGGAACGGCATATTTGGAGAAGCTTGCCAGGGCCACTTTTTCCAGCGCCGCCGGCAGACCCCGCTGGCGCAAGCCGGCAGGTTCGCGCAGCGCGCCCTCCACCATTTCCGCCACGATGGCATAGCACGCAGGGTAGGCGCGCCAGCGTGAATGGTTGAGCGCCGCCTGGAACTCCTTCTCGCTGAACAGCTTCTGCCAGTAGACCCCTGCCCTGACGCGGCAGAACTCGACGATGCTTTTCTGCGCCAGGAAGGCGGCGCGCGAATCCATGAAGTCAGCCAGTTCGCCGACGCTGCCGATCGGCTGCGGCTTGCGCAGGAACTCGGGCAACAAATCGTTCAGCAGGCCCATGGCGCTCTCCCTTCGGTTTTGTTCCAACCGATGTTAACCGTTTAGCCTCCGTCACGCCGCACCGCCAGCCCTCTTACGCACCAAGTTCCTCTCACCGATTCTCCAGTCCTCCCACCGATTCTAAAGTCGTATGAACAGCAGCGGCAAGAAGTGTTACTCCTATAAAGTTACGGTCGGCTGATTCTATACCTGGCCGCAACATATGCCGGAGGACTTCCGCGCTAGCGGAAGAGGCAAGCTTTAAACGGCGCCTTGCGCTCGAGACGGTTCGCAAGCTGCCAACCAAGGGAGGTTCAACGCTATGGCGACGCCAGACCGCGTAAGTTATTGGAACAAGACCAAGAGTCTCATGTTCGTCATGCTGGGACTGTGGGTGTTCTTCGGTTACGTCATCCACATGTTCGTGGAGCAACTCAACACCATCGTCATTTTTGGCTTTCCGCTCGGTTTCTACATGGCCGCTCAGGGCTCGCTCATCGCCTTCGTCGTCATGCTGTTCTGGTTCGCACGGCGCCAGAACGCGATCGACGAAGAGCATCATGTCAATGAAGAATGATTGGGGGGGCTTCAATGGCTAACACGACAGCGACTACGGCAGGCGGAGGCGATTTCACCTCCAACCTCGGCCGCATCTACGGCATCTACACCGGCGGCTTCATAGCCTTCATCATCCTGATGGCTATCTTGAGCGCCTTGGGTGTCGAAAACGTTGTAATCGGCTACCTGTTCATGGGCTTTACCATCGTCATCTACGCGGTGATCGGCGTCCTGAGCCGCACCATGCATGTTGGCGAATATTACGTCGCCGGGCGGCGCGTGCCGGCGCTCTACAACGGCATGGCGACCGGCGCCGATTGGATGTCGGCGGCTTCCTTCATCGGTATGGCCGGTTCGCTCTACCTGCTCGGCTATGACGGCCTCGGCTTCGTGCTCGGCTGGACCGGCGGCTACGTGCTCGTGGCCATCCTCGTTGCACCCTATCTGCGCAAGTTCGGCGCCTACACGGTTCCCGACTTCCTGTCGGCGCGCTATGGCGGCAATCTTGCCCGTCTGATCGGCGTGGTCGTTCTGTTCTCCTGCTCGTTCACCTATGTGGTCGCGCAGATTTTCGGCACCGGGCTGATCTCGGCCCGCTTCCTGGGAATCGACTTCAACGTCGCAGTCTATGTCGGCCTCGCCGGCATTCTGGTCTGCTCGATGCTCGGCGGCATGCGCGCCGTCACCTGGACGCAGGTCGCACAGTACATCGTGCTGATCATCGCCTATCTCATCCCTGTCATCTGGATGTCGACGGTGAAGACCGGCGTGCCGATCCCGCAATTGATGCAGGGCCAGGCGCTGGCGAACATCACCGCGCTTGAGACGGCGCAGGGCATCACGGTGCACCACATCACGCCATTCGTGCATGGTGGCTATGATGCCAAGAACTACTTCCTGCTGATCCTCTGCCTGATGGTCGGAACGGCGTCACTGCCGCACGTCCTGATGCGATACTTCACCACCCCGTCGGTGCGTGAGGCGCGCGTTTCGGTCGCCTGGTCGCTGCTGTTCATCTTCATCCTCTACTTCACGGCGCCCGCCTATGCGGCGTTCGCCAAGTGGACGATGCTCGACCTGGTGGCGTCCGGCCTGACGCCTGAAAACATCTCGGAGAAAGCCGGATGGATGATGCGCTGGGCCGCTGCCGACAATACGCTCGTGCAGATTTGCGGCAAAGCGGCGACAGACACCGCGGCGATCGTCGCGGCCTGCGCCGAAAAGGGCGTGACGGCACTTTCGTTTGCCGATATCAACCTCAACGCCGACATGATCGTGCTGGCCACGCCGGAAATGGCCGGCATGCCTTACGTCATCTCGGGCCTCGTCGCCGCCGGTGGTCTTGCCGCCGCGCTGTCGACGGCGGACGGCCTGCTGCTGGCCATCGCCAACGCGCTCAGCCACGACATCTACTACAAGATGATCGACCAGAACGCGCCGACGTCGCGGCGTCTGATCGTGTCGCGCATCTTGCTGGTTATGGTCGCGGTGCTGGCTGCTTACGTCGCATCGACCAAGCCGTCGGACATCCTGTCGATGGTGTCGTGGGCGTTCTCGCTTGCAGCCGGCGGGCTCTTCCCAGCCCTGGTGCTCGGCGTTTGGTGGAAGCGGGCCAATTCGGCTGGCGCTGTCGCCGGCATGATCGCTGGCTTCGGCATCACCATCTTCTATCTCGTCATGACGCAGTACGGCGCCGACTTCGACAAGGCGACGCCCAATATGGAACTGTGGTGGGGCGTGAAGAACATTTCGTCGGCGGCCTTTGGTCTGCCGGTGGGCTTCGCCGTGATGATCATCGTCAGCCTTCTCACCAAGGCGCCGTCCCGGGATATGCAGGATTTCATCGAGGAAATCCGTGTGCCTCGCGGCAAGCAGATGATGGAAGAAAAGATCGCCTGATCTCGCATAGCGATCGGCGCTCGAGGCGGGGTCCGGCGACGGACCCCGCTTTCATTTCGGGGGCGTCGCTGGCATAACGCGGCGCCGCCGCTCCTTGGAAAATCCACATGAACGATTTCTGGTCTTACTGGTATTTCCACCTACCGAATTTCATCCTTGCCGCGGTGATGTACACGCTGATGGGGCGTCTCCTGCTCGGCCTCTTCGTGCCCGAAAGCTGGGACAACTACATCTGGCGCTTCTTCAAGACCGTCACCGACCCATTCCTGCGGATCGTGCGGACCGTCACGCCGTCGATCCTGACCCAGCCGGTTGTGATCGTCTTCAGCGTGCTCTGGCTTATGGCCTTGCGCATCAGCTATCTCGTCTTGCTGATCAATTTCGGCATCGCGCCGATGACTTCACAGGGGGGTTGAGGCGATGGACAGAAACGCTCTTGTGCCTGTCATGGCGGTCGCAATCGTCAACGGTATCTTTTCGCCTTGGGTGCTGATGGTGTTCCTGTTCTATCCGGTTTGGTATCCGGCCTGGGCGCCCCCCCTAAGTCAGATCGTCTACATGGCAAGTGCGCTGATCCTGTCGACGATAACCATCATGCTCGCCGGCGTGCCGGCCGCGCTCTATGAGCGCTGGTCGGCGCAGCCCAGAAGCATCGTCGTTTCGTCTATCTGGCTTGCCGGCACGGTTTTGTTGACGCTGCCGGCGCTGCCGAATGTGGTGCGGGCGCTAAGCGGCGGCTGAGATTTCCCTTCGGCTCGGGTCGGATCAACCGGCTTTCAGCCAGCGGGCAGCGGCCGTGTCCTCTGGGCGCGTGTTGAACGTTGAAGGGGAAGCGGGGTTCCGGCCACGGCCATATTGCCGTGGTGTGCAGTTCATGACCCTCTTGAAGGCCGTGCTGAAGGCGCTTTCGGATTCGTAGCCGAGCGACAGGGCAATGACGGAAATTGGGTCGCTGGAATTTGCCAGCCTGTCCCCCGCCAACAGCATTCGCCAGTTCGTCAGGTACTCCATCGGCGACGTCCCAACCATCTCCTTGAATTTCAGGGCAAAGGTCGATCGCGACATGCCGGCACGCTCCGCCAGCTCCTGCAACGTCCAGCGATGCGCCGGATCGTCGTGCATGGCGTTGATCGCAGCAGCCATCTGTCTATCTGCCAGCGCGAAGAACCACCCAACGCCACCTCCCAGCCCTTCCGCCAGATGCAGGCGCAAGGCCTGAACCAGCATCATGTGGGCGAGGTGTTGCGCGACCAGGAAACCGCCCGGCTGCGGCTCGTGCAGTTCCTGCATCATCCGCTCCACCGACCAGCGCAGCGCCGCCTGATCCGTTTCTTTCCGGATATGCACGATGGGCGGCAGCATGCCCAGCAGCATGCCGGCATGATTGCCACTGACAGCGAAGCGGCTACCGACAAGAAAGAAATCACCGCCGCCATTATACGTCACGACGCCGCCAGCCCGCGCGGGGGGAAAAATCGTGCCGGCTCCGACAGGCGTCAAAGTCATGTCGCTTGCGAGGCGGAAAGGCCGCCCGCTCGGCAGCACGAAGCAGTCCCCCTTCTCCAGCCGCACCGCATCGGCAACACCTTCCACGGTGAGCCAGCACCCGCCGGAAACCACAGCGTAGCATTTGATAAGTTCGTGCTGATCGGAGAACTGGATTGACCAGTTTCCCCCTGCATCGAAGCCGGCGGACACATAACTGCGTGGCTTAAGCAGCGACAGCACATCTGAGAGCGGATCCATGGGCCTCCCGGACGATTGCGAAGATAATACGGACTTTACAGCATAGATCGCATTTCCTCAACAGGCTATTTTATAACAACGTCTCCGACAATGTGGAAACATCTGAAGTAATAATCAAATTCTTGAAATATTCATGATGGCATAGTCGTGGATGTCTACGGATAGAGCGGATAACGTTGCCATCATCACTGGAAGAAATCCGATGATTGCGCCGGTTAAGGGAACAATAGCCATGACAGCGTTCACGATCAATGGACGGGCGGTGGATCTCGCCGCCGAGCCAGATACCCCGCTTCTATGGGTGATACGAGAGCATCTGAAACTCACCGGCACCAAATTCGGCTGCGGCATCGCGCAATGTGGCGCCTGCACCGTTCATGTCGACGGCGAGCCGACGCGCTCCTGCATAACGCTGCTTCAGGACGTGGCCGGAATGGAGGTGACGACAATCGAGGGCCTGTCGCCGGATGCCAACCATCCGCTGCAGCAAGCCTGGATCGCCGAGCAGGTGCCGCAATGCGGCTACTGCCAGTCCGGGCAGATCATGCAGGCGGCGGCACTCCTCAAGAGCAACCCCAACCCCACCCGCGATCAGATCGTCGAACACATGGACGGCAACATCTGCCGCTGCGGGACCTATGTGCGAATCATCAGCGCCATTCAACGCGCCGCACGGGAGGCCTGAGCCATGACCGAGACATTGCAGCTGCACACCAGAACGTTGTCGCGGCGCAGCTTCCTCATCACCGTTGGCGCCACCGGCATCGCGGTTGCGTTCGGAGGCCTGCTCCAGGACGCCTCTGGCGCCAGCATTGCGCCGACGGTCGAGGGCAGTTACCGGCCGAACGCCTGGCTGGCCATCGCGGCCGACGGCACCGTGACCATCATGTCACCCGCATCCGAGATGGGGCAGGGTATCATGACGACGCTGCCGCTGCTCATCGCCGAGGACATGGACGCCGATTGGCACAAGGTTCGCGTCGTCCAGGCTCCGTCCGACGCGGAAAAGTACGGCAACCCTGGCTTTTACGGCGTACAGCTCACCGGCGGCAGCGAATCCACGCGGGGCTATTACACAATGCTGCGCCTGGTCGGCGCCCAGACCCGCAAGATCATCCTGGCGAGTGCTGCCGCCATGCTCAACGTTCCGGTGAGCGAACTCACCACGGAGCCCAACCGGGTCGTGCACGCGCGGTCGGGCCGCTCGCTGGAGTATGGCGAAGTCGCCGCGGCCGGCGCGCTTCCGGATCCGCTGCCGCAGGCGACCGACGCCGATCTGAAGCCGAGCGATCAGTGGCGCTATATTGGAAATCTGACGGTACCGCGTGTCGACATACCCTCGAAGGTCGACGGCACGGCGATCTTCGGCATCGACGTGCAGCTTCCGGACATGCTGTACGGAGCGGTGCTGCGGGCGCCCGTTCAGGGCGAACAGCCGGAAACCATCGACGATGCCGAAGCCATGGCCGTGCCGGGCATCACGCACATCGTGCCGCTGCCTTACGGCGTCGGCATCATCGGCGAAACGGTCGAGGCGACGAAGCGGGCCAAGGATCTGCTCAAAATTGTGTGGACCACGTCGTCGCGGATCCGAAGCTACACCAGCGATCGGCTCTTGGAAGAGTATCGCCGCATTGGCCGCGACCTCGCTCAAAGCGGCGTTAGCGCTGCCACGGAAGGAGATGCACAGACCGCGATCTCGAAGGCCGCAACGGTCATCGAGGTCGATTACATGAGCGACCATGTTCACCATGCGACCATGGAGCCGATGAACGCCACGGCGCTCGTGACGGGCGATACGGTTGAAATCTGGGCTCCGACGCAAGGCCCAACAGGCACCCAGGGCTTTGCCGCGGAGGTGGTCGGCACCACCCCTGACAAGGTCAAGGTGAACACCACCCTGCTCGGTGGCGGCTTTGGTCGCAAAGCCGAGGCCGACTTCATCATCGACGCCGTGTCGCTCGCCAAGGCGGTCCAAGGCCGCCCGGTCAAGGTCATCTGGAGCCGCGAAGACGACGTCCAGCATGGCAAGTACCGGCCGCTCGAAGCGCAACATGTGCAGGTCGGGCTCGACGGCGACGGCAACATTATCGGCTGGCGGCATCGGATCGTGGCGGATTCCATTTTTGCCCGCACGATGCCTCAACTGTTCGAGAGCGAAGGTGGCCACGACAGTGTGGTGACCGAGGGCGCGCATTTCAACTATGCCGTCCCTGCGCATCAGATCGAGTATATCCGTAGGGATAATGGCCTGGACATAGGCTTCTGGTTCGGGGTCGGCGTTGGCTACACCAGGTTCGGCATCGAATGTGTCATCGACGAAATCGCGACCGCCAAGGGGGTCGATCCTGTGGCGCTTCGGCTGGAGCTCCTGAAGGACCAGCCGCGGGCGCGCAAGGTCATCGAGACCGTCGCCCAGATGGCGGAATGGGACCGCCAACGCGACGGGCGGGCGCTGGGCGTCGCCTATTCCGATGCCTTTGGCTCCCACTGCGCTGAGATCGCCGAGGTCTCGCTCGACCGCGAGACCGGCGAGATCCGCGTGCACACCGTGTGGTGCGCTGTCGATCCGGGAATAGCCGTACAGCCACGCAACATCGAAGCGCTGATGATTACCGGGATCACAGGCGGCGCCAGCCATGCGTTGTTCGAGCAGATCAACATCGTCGATGGCCAGGTGCAGGAAACGAACTTCGACACCTATCGGGTGATACGCATGTCCGAGGCACCCGATATCAACGTCACCGTTATTCCAACGCCCGAGGGACCGATCGGGGGCATCGGCCAGGTCGGGCTGCCGCCGATTGGTCCGGCGATCGCCAACGCGGTGGCGCGGCTCACCGGCGGCGTGCGGCTCCGGCACTATCCGTTCCTGCCGGAGCGCGTGCTGGCGGCGCTCAACGCCTGAATTGGGAGGTGCTCACCCTCGCCCTCGTTGCGCTCATGGCGGTCGTCTGGATGATTCAAGCGACCGCCATCGACCGGGAACGCGAGGGCGATCTATCCCGTCGATCGCGAAATGCGGTCACGACACGAAGTGAGAGATCCATATGATCGTCGTCACCACACCTACAGGCAGCATCGGCCACCAAGTCCTCGAGATTCTCCTCGGCAGCGGCGAGCCTATCCGGGTGATCGCGCGCGACCCCTCCCGTCTGTCCTCGCACACACGCGAGCGCGTCGAGGTGGTGCAGGGGTCGCACGGCGACATCGGCATCGTCAACGAGGCGTTCGCTGGCGCCGACGCCGTGTTCTGGCTGGTGCCCCCAAACGTCCACGCCGAGAACGTCGAGGCAGCCTATGTGGATTTCAGCCGGCCGGCATGCGACGCGATCAAGAGCCAGGGCGTGAAACGGGTGGTCGCGGTGTCGGCCCTTGGCCGCGGGACGGCGGTGGCCGGGAAGGCCGGACATGTGTCGGCATCGCTGGCAATGGACGATCTGATTGCGAGCACGGGCGTGAGCTACCGGGCGCTGACGATGCCTTCGTTCATGGACAACATCTTGCGCTTCGTTCATGGACAACATCTTGCGCCAGGTGGTGCCGATCAAGAACCAGGGCATGTTCTTCTGGCCAATCTCCGGGAACCGCAAGCTCCCTACCTGCGCCACCCGCGACATTGCCGCTGCCGCCGCCAAGCTGCTGCTCGACCCCACCTGGAGCGGACAAGACCGTGTCCCAATCCTCGGCCCAGAGGACCTGTCCTTCAACGACATGGCGCAGATCATGTCGCAGGTGCTGGGAAAACCAGTACGCTTTGAGCAGGTCTCCTTCGAGGCATTCAGAGCGGGTTTCATCGAGCGCGGCGCCTCCGAGGCTTTCGCGCAGGCCATGGTCGACATGCTGGAGGCCAAGAACGAGGGCCTCGACAATGCCGAGCCGCGTACACCACAGTCCACCACACCCACCAGCTTCCGCCAATGGTGCGAGGAAGTACTGAAGCCCGCTGTCGCCAGCTAAGGACCCGGCATTTCGCCTGGCTGTTAGCGTTCTTCCCGGCGAAACGGTTTGAGCAACGCCGAAGGAGCGACGGCGTTGCGAGACATAACCGCCATGGCGACGATGGTGAAGATGAAGGGCAGCATCAGGAACGCCTCATAGGGAATGTGGCCGAGCCCGCTCGCCTGCATGCGCAATTGCAAGGCATCGACGAAGGCGAACAGCAGTGCGGCCCCCGCCGAACGCCAGGGATCCCAGCGGCCGAAGACGACGAGCGCGATCGCCACCCAGCCGCGCCCCGAGACGAGGCCGAAGGTGAAGGCGTTGAACTGCACCATCGACAGGAAGGCGCCGGCCAGCCCCATCAAGGCGCCGCCGAGGATCACCGCCTGGAAGCGCGTGGCGATGACGCCGACGCCGGCCGAATCGGCGGCACGCGGATTTTCGCCTACCATGCGCACCGACAGGCCCCATGGTGTCCGGTAGAGAACGAAGGCGGCCAGGGGAACCGCAAGGATCGCCATGTAGACCAGCGAAAACTGATTGAACACCGCCGGCCCGAGCACCGGGATGTCGGAGAGAACAGGGATCGGCAGCGTTTCGAAACTCTTGATGCTCGGCGGCACCGATTGCTGGCCGAAGATCAGCCGGTAGAGGAAATAGGCAAGCCCCGATGAGAACAGCGTGACACCGATGCCGCAGACATGCTGGCTGAGGCCGAGCGCCACCGTGAACAATGCATGCAGGGCACCCATCAGCGCACCGGTGACAACTGCCGCCAGCACGCCGAGCCACAGGCTGCCGCTGAGGTTGGTCGCGGTGAAGCCGGTCATCGCCGACAACAGCATGATGCCTTCGATGCCGAGATTGAGCACGCCGGCCCGCTCGGAGAACATCTCGCCCAGCGTCGCAAAAGCCAAAGGCGTGGCGATGCGGATGATCGCAGCGAGGAAGCCGACCTGAAAAATCTGTTCGAGCACCACGCTCATTTGACTGTCCCCACGCGGCGGATGCGGTAGGCGGTGAACAGCAGCGCCACCAGCATGGCGAGCAGCGCGGTTCCCTGGATGACGTCGCTGAGGAAGGCCGGAACGCCGGTGGCCCGCGACATCGCCTCGGCACCGGTCATGACCGCCGCGAGGAAGAGCGCCGCCGGCACCACGCCGAGCGGATTGAGCCTCGCCAGCATGGCAACGACGATGCCGGAATAGCCATAGCCCGGCGAGATGTCGCTCATCACCTGGAAATGCACGCCGCCGACCTCGCCGACGCCGGCAAGTCCGGCGAGCGCCCCGGACAGCAGCGCCGTCGAGATCAGCACGCGCTCGACATGAATGCCGCCATAGCGCGCCGCTTCGGGGTTCTCGCCGATGATCCTGATCCTGAAGCCGAGCGTCGTGCGCGCGATCAGGAACCAGATGACCGGCGCAGCAAGGAACGCCGCCACGACCCCAAGATGCAGCCGCGTGCCTTCGAGCAGCACCGGGAAATTCGCCGAATCCTCGATCGGCGGCGAGATCGGGTAGCCGCTGAAACTGTCTTTCCACGGACCCTCGATCAGCGCCATCAGGGCATAGAAGATGACCGAGTTGAGCAGCAGCGAGCTGACCACGTCATCAACCCTGAATTTTACGCGCAGCGTCGCCGGCACCAAGGCGATCGCAGCGCCGGCTGCAGCACCCGCCACTGCCATGAGAAGTATGGCGAGCGGCCCCGGCATCGGGATGGCGCCGACCGCGCAGCTCGCCACCGCACCGGCCAGCAACTGCCCCTCGGCGCCGATGTTCCAGAATTTGGCGCGGAAGGCGACGGCGACGGCAAGCCCGGTGAAGATCATCGGTGTTGCACGCACCAGCGTTTCGGTGATTGCGTAGCTGTCGCCGAGCGACGCCGAAAACATCACGCCATAGGCCTCGATCACGCCGGCGCCAGCCAGTGCGATCAGACCGCTGCATAGCACCAGCGCTGCCCCGATCGCCAGCAGCGGCAGAGCGAGATTGAACCAGGCGGGCGTGTTGGTGCGGGCTTCCAAGCGGAACATCAGCCGTGACCCTCCGCCCCGGTCATCATCAGGCCGAGCCGCGCGATGGTGGCGTCGGCGCTGGCGAGCGTGCCGACGATGCGTCCCTCGTACATTACCGCGATGCGGTCGCAGAGCATGAGCAGCTCTTCGAGATCCTCGCCGAGGACGATGATACCGCAGCCCTTGGCGCGCATGTCGAGGAACTTTTCGTGGATGAAGCGCGCCGCGCCGATGTCGAGACCGCGCGTCGGCTGCGACACGATCAGCACCTTTGGGTCGAAGGCGAGCTCGCGCGCCAGCAGCGCCTTTTGCAGATTGCCGCCGGACAGCGCTCCGGCCCGTGTCATCGGCCCGGGGCAGCGTATGTCATAGGCCTTGATCTGCGCCTCGGCGAAGGCGCGGATCGCGTCGGGCCTGAGCAGGCCGTTGCGGCTGAACGCGTCGGTGCCGATGCGCGGCAGCACCATCGAATCGGCGAGCGGCAGGTTGGTGACCAGCCCGGTCGTCATGCGGTCTTCCGGAATGCGCCCGAGACCGAGCGCTTGCACCTCGCGCGGCGAGAACCGCGAGACAATCTTGCCGGCTATGGTCATCCGGCCGGCATCGGGCGCACGAACGCCGGAGATCACCTCGGCCAGCGCCCGCTGGCCATTGCCCGAGACACCGGCAATGCCAAGGATCTCACCGGCTCGCACAGCAAGCGACACGTCACGCAGCGCCATGCCGGAATGCCGCGACGTCGAGATATCGTCGAGCGTCAGCACCGCGGCACCCGGCGTCGATGGTCCCCTGGCCGGCGGAACGATCTCGTGGCCGCACATCAGCCGCGCCATCTCCGAGGACGTCGTGCTGGCAGGCGCGTCGACACGGCCGGCAACGCGGCCATGCCGCAGCACCACGCAGCGATGGGTCAGCGCCCTGACCTCGTTGAGCTTGTGCGAGATGAAGATGATGCCGAGGCCCTGGGCCGCCATCGACCGCAGTGCCGAAAACAGCCCGTCGACCTCTGTCGGCGCCAGCACCGCCGTCGGCTCGTCGAGGATCAGCAGCCTTGCGCCGCGAAACAGCGCCTTGACGATTTCGAGACGCTGCTGCTCGCCGACCGAGAGTGCCGAGACGGGAAGGTCCGGATCGAGCGTGAGCCCGTGCTGCCGGCCGATCTCCCCCAGCCGCGCCAGCCCGCCGGCGCGATCGATCCGGCCCGACTTTCCGGGAATGCCGATCAGCAGGTTTTCCAGCACCGAAAGCCGCGGCGCCAGATGGAAGTGCTGGTGCACCATGCCGATGCCGGCGGCAAGCGCATCGGCCGAACTGTTGATCGTCACCGGACGGCCCTGAACCAGGATCTCGCCGGCATCGGGCGCATAGGCGCCGAACAGCACGTTCATCAGCGTCGTCTTGCCGGCGCCGTTTTCACCCAGCAGCCCGAGAATTTCACCGGGTGCCACGCTCAGATCGACGGCTTCGTTTGCCTTGACGGCGCCGAAGCTCTTGGAGATGCCGCGCATTTCGATGAGTGGGGCGGGCCTCGGCACGGGTGCTCCTGATCGGAATTGGCTCTACGATTCAGCTTTGATCGACGGGATGCGCCGCACCCCCCTCTGGCTTGCCGGCCATCTCCCCCTCAAGGGGGGAGATTGGATGTCACTTCGGCTTTCGCAGATCGTCAACGCTGAAGAAAAGGCGCTGTCCGCGAAGCTGCAAATCTCCCCCCTTGAGGGGGAGATGGCCGGCAGGCCAGAGGGGGGTGCGACAAGCGCCAGATCCCCAAAAAAAAACAGCGCTCTAATCCGAAACCGGCGTGTTCTCGTCGACATCGACGCGGAAATTGCCGTCTAGGATTTCGGCCTTCCTCTTCTCGACCAGCTCCTTGACGTCAGCAGGCAGCGTCTTGTCGAACTTGTGGTAGGGCGCCAGAAAGGAGCCGCCCTTGGCCATGCGCGAGAAATCGCCGTAATCCTGCGCGGTGAAGACACCCGCCTTGACCAGCTTGATCGCGTGCTCGACCGTCGGATACATGTCCCAGACCGGGCCGGTGATCACCGTGTCCGGGCCGAGGCTCGACTGGTCGGACATGTTGGAGATGGCGAGGATTTTCCTCTCGACCGCCGCTTCGATGACGCCGAAGCGTTCGGCATAGATCACGTCGACGCCGGCGTCGATCTGGGCGATCGCCGCTTCCTTTGCCTTCGGCGGATCGAAGAAGGAGCCGATGAAAGCGACCTTCCTCTTGATATCAGGATTGACCTCCCTGGCACCGGCAAAGAAGGCGTTGACCAGCCGGTTGACCTCAGGAATGCCCATCGCCGCGACGGCGCCGATCGTGCCTGATTTCGACATCTTTCCGGCGATCAGGCCGGAGAGATAGGCCGGCTCGTGGATCCAGTTGTCGAAGACTGCGAAATTCGGCTCGGCCGGCCCGGCGCCGGAGCCGAACAGGAAGGCGACCTTCGGGAACTGCTTGGCGGTTCGGCGGGATTCGCGCTCGGCGGCGAAAGCATCGCCGAGAACCAGCTCATAGCCGCCTTGCGCATATTCGCGCATGACCCGGCTGAAATCGGCCGATTGCACCTTCTCCGACCATTTGTATTCGATGCCGAGTTCCTTCTCGGCCCTCTGCAGGGCGACATGGATCTGGTGGTCCCATGGCTCCTCGATCGGCGTGGCGAAGATCGCCGCCACCTTCAGCTTCTTGTCCTGCGCCAAGGCACTGCCCGGCAGCATGGCTGCTGCCAAGCCTAGCGCGCCCAGCTCCAGCACATTGCGTCGCGAAAGTCCTTCGCGTTTCGATTGGATTTTGCTCTTCCCATTTTCCATTGCATGCCCCTCTGATTGACGCCGTGTCGAGCCGGCTGTTTCTTTGAATTATCAGCGAGGGAACTATGGAACGGCGTCCGACCTTTGTCCACATGGTCAAATTTGCCGGGAAGCTGCAGCTGGCCGCGCCTCGTGGCGGCGACCGTTGATTGCAGTTTGTTTTACAGCCTTTCCAGCGCCACGGCGATGCCTTGGCCGACGCCGATGCACATGGTGGCGAGCGCATAGCGGCCGCCGCGCTCGCGAAGCTCCAGCGCCGCGGTGCCTGATATGCGCGCACCCGACATGCCGAGCGGGTGGCCGAGCGCGATGGCACCGCCATTCGGATTGACGTGCTCCGCGTCCTCGGCAATGCCGAGTTGGCGGAGCACGGCGATGCCCTGGGAGGCAAAGGCTTCGTTGAGCTCGATGACGTCGAAATCTGTTGGCTTCAGGCCGAGCCGGGCACACAGCTTCTGCGTCGCCGGCACAGGACCGATGCCCATGATACGTGGCGCCACGCCGGCGGCCGCGCCTCCAAGAATGCGGGCGATCGGCGTCAGGCCGTATTTCTTCACCGCGGCTTCCGAGGCAACGATCAGCGCAGCGGCGCCATCGTTGACGCCCGAGGCATTGCCGGCCGTGACCGTGCCGTCTTGCCGAAACGGCGTCGGCAATTTCGCCAGCGCCTCGAACGTCGTACCGGCGCGGGGATGCTCGTCCTTCGAGACGATAACCGGATCGCCCTTGCGCTGCGGGATCGTTACGGGAGTGATCTCTTTCGCCAGCCGGCCATTGGCTTGCGCGGCGACCGCCTTGTCCTGGCTGCGCAGGGCGAAGGCATCCTGGTCCGCGCGGGAGATGGCGTACTCTTTTGCGACATTCTCACCGGTCTCCGGCATCGAATCGACGCCATACTGCTTCTTCATCAACGGATTGACGAAACGCCAGCCGATGGTGGTGTCGTGGATCTCGGCATTGCGCGAAAACGCCGTCTCCGCCTTGGGCATGACGAAGGGAGCGCGGCTCATCGATTCGACGCCGCCTGCTATCATCAGCTCCGCCTCGCCCGCCTTGATGGCGCGCGCGGCGATGATGACGGCATCCATGCCCGAACCGCAGAGGCGATTGACGGTCGAACCCGAAATCTCCTTGGGCAGTCCGGCGAGCAGTAGCGCCATGCGCGCCACATTGCGATTATCCTCGCCGGCCTGGTTGGCGCAGCCATAGACGACGTCGTCGATACCAGCCCAGTCGATGCCGGGGTTGCGCTCGACCAATGCCCTTAGGGGTATCGCGCCAAGATCGTCGGCTCGGACCGACGCCAACTGCCCACCAAAGCGCCCGATCGGCGTGCGGATGTAGTCGCAGATATAGGCCTCGGCCATCTATGCAGCTTTCTCTTTTCCGGTTTCCTTATACGCCGCCCTGCTACGGTCCCGCCCGCTTTCGCTCAGTGCTTGATACGGTCGCGCATCGCATACCAGAGCATGCCGAGCACATAAAGCGGACCGCGCAGCGCCGTGCCACCAGGAAACGGCATTGGCCTCAGCGTCGAAAACAGATCCAACCGCGAAGCGTCGCCGGTGATCGCCTCGGCGAGCAGCTTTCCCGACAGCGTCGACAGGATCACGCCCTTGCCGGAATAACCATGCGCAAAATAGACCTCGCCATAGTGGCCGACATCCGGCAGGCGCGATGTCGTCACCGAGACGAGCCCGCCCCAGGCATGGTCGATGCGGCGACCGCGCAATTGCGGAAAAGTGTTTTCCATATGCGGCCGCACGAAGCCAGCAATGTCGGCTGGCGGCGACGGCGTGTAGCGCTCGCCGCCACCGAACAGCAGGCGGCCATCCGCCGACAGCCGGTAGTAGTTGACCACGAAGCGCGTGTCGGAAACGGCCACATTGCTTGGGATGACGTCGCTCGTGTCGTCCAGCGGCTCGGTCGCGATGATGTAGTTGCCGACCGGCATGATGCGGCTGTTGACGCGCGGCTCGAGCCCCTGGAGCAGGGCGTCGCCAGCCAGCACGACATGCCTAGCCCGGACCGAGCCCTTGGCCGTCGAAACCCGGATGGAAGGTTGCCGCTCCAGCCGCAGCGCCACCGAATTTTCGTGGATGGTGACGCCCGCCGCTGCCGCCGCGCGGGCAAGACCCAGCGTATAGTTCAGCGAATGCATATGGCCGCCGAGCTTCTCGTACATCGCGCCGTGATAGGGCGTGTTTACCATTCCGCGCGCCTGCGCTGCCGACAGCATCTCGATGTCATGAAAATTCATCACGGTGGCAAGGCACTCGGCCTCTTCTTCGAGGTCGCGCAGGTCGGAGCTATTGACCGCACCGGCGAGGTGGCCGGTCAGCCGGAGGTCGCAATCGATGGCGTGGCGCTCGATCAGGTCGAGCACCAGCCCGCGCGCCTCGAAGGCGAGGTCGAACAGCGCCCGCGCCCGTTCGGGCCCATAAGCTTGACCAGACCCTTGGCGCCCTTGCGCAGGCCGGGGATGATCTGGCCGCCATTGCGCCCGGACGCGCCCCATCCGATCTTGCCGCCCTCCAAGAGCACGACCTTCAGCCCGCGCTCGGCGGCATGAAGAGCCGCGGACAGGCCGGTGCAGCCGCCGCCGACCACCACCAGATCGGCGTCAACGTCGCCTTGCAGCGCCGGATGATCCGGAGCCGGATTGGCCGTCGCGACATAATAGGACTTGCCGATATCCAGGCCGGAGTTGAAGCCCATCATCAAACCTTGAGCAGCAGATGGTCGCGTTCCCAGCTCGTGACGACGCTCTGGAACAAGTCGAGTTCGACGCTTTTGACGCGCAGATAGGTCTGGAAGAAATCCTCGCCGAGCAACTCCCGGACCGGACTGCACGCGGCGAAACGGTCGAGCGCCTCCTCCATGGTTTTCGGCAGCGTGCTCTTGCTGCGATAGGCGTTGCCCGATGCCTCTGGCGAGCGCGAGAGCTTTTCCTCGACGCCGAGATAGCCGCAGAGCAGCGAGCCGGCCATCGCCAGATAGGGATTGGAATCGGCGCCGGGCAGCCGGTTTTCCACCCGACGGGCGGCGCGCCCACCGGCCGGCACGCGCAGGCCGCAGGAGCGGTTGTCATGCGACCACTCGATGTTGGCCGGCGCGCTGTGGTTCGGCCGGATGCGGCGGAACGAATTCACGTTCGGTGCAAACAGCGGCATCACCTCGGGAATGTATTTCTGCAGGCCGCCGATGAAATGCCCGAACATATCGGTGTCGGCATCATCACGCCCGGCAAACAGCGTATTCCCGGCCTCGTCGATGACCGACATGTGGAGATGCATGGAGCTGCCGGCTTGTGCTGCGATCGGCTTGGCCATGAAGGTTGCATGCATGCCGAATTCCTGTGCGGCCTGGCGCGTCAACCGCTTGAACAGCAGCACCTTGTCGGCCAGCGGCAGCGCGTCGCCATGCAGGAAATTGATCTCGAGCTGCGCCGTGCCCGATTCATGGATCAGCGTGTCGAGCGGCAGCCCGGCCTTTGCCGCGTAGTCGTAGAGCCGCTGGATCACCGGCTCGAACTCCTCCAGCGCCGCCATGTCGTAGGGGTGCTGCACGGTTTCGGAGCGGCCATTGCGCCCGACTGGTGCTGTCAGCGGCCGATCAGGATCGGGATTGGGCGCGGTCAGGTAGAACTCGAGTTCCGGCGCGACTACCGCCCGCCATCCGCGCTGGCGATAAAGATCGAGCACGGCCCTTAGGACATGACGCGGCGAGGCCATCCATGGCCGATCGTCCATGTGAAACGCATCGGCAAAGACATAGGCCCTGCCTGCTCCGGCGCCAGGCGCAAGGCAGAGCGTCGCAACATCCGGCACCATCCGCATATCGGGGTCCTGATAGCCAAAACCCTCGTCGTTGGAACCGGAATAGCGGCCGTCGATGCAGACCAGGAAGGCGCTGCTCGGCAGATAGAGCGCGCGATCCTCGAGTGACTTCAGCAGCTTGGCCGTCGGCAAGGTCTTGCCGCGCAACACGCCATTCACGTCCGGCACCAGGCACTCGACTTCCCTGATCCCCTGCTGCTCCAGCCATCCCTTCGGATCCTCCATTGGGGTCATTTGCGGTGCATCCGTTGTTGTGGTCTTGAGCATCAGGTCACGTCCTTACAAGGGCGAGAATGGCTTCGGCGGCGGCGTCGGTTCCCGGCGCCCGTGCCATGGTGGCCGCATTCTCCTTGAGACGAAAGCGCATTTCGCCGTCGGCCATTAGGCCAAGGATGGCGTTTTCCAGTTCATCGTCGCTCCAGCCATCGCGGCTGAGGTGACGGCCGACGCCGGTTTCCTCGGCACGTTGCGCATTGTCGTGCCCGTCCCAGCAATAGGGCATAATCAGCGACGGAACGCCGAAACGCAGCGCTTCGCAAAAGCTGTTGTTGCCGCCGTGATGGATGAAAAGGTCGGATTTCGCAACGACCGATGGCTGCGGAAACCAGGCATCGAGATAGACATTGTCCGGAACCGCGCGATAGGTGTCGCGCAGACCGCCGACATTGACGATGAAGCGGGCCGGAAGCCGGTCGAACACGGCGAGCATGCGCTCGATCAGCCCGACATCCATGGCGCCCAGGCTGCCGAAGCTGAGATAGACCAGCGGCCCGTCATTGCGCGGAAACACCGGCACGTCGAACGGCCCTTCCGAACGGACGCAACCTTCGAGATAGACGAAGCGGGCTGGGTCGAGCGGCTCGGCGCGTTCCCGCCGCACGATCGTCGGGGTCAGCAGCAGATTGAGGTCGGGCGAAGCTTCGAGAAAAAGACCCTTCGGCAAGGACGCAAGACCGGCATCCGCCCGAAGCCGGTTGAACCGGTCATGGGCCGGAGCGACCGCTGCCAGATAGCGGGCCTCGAAGGCTGCGCGGCTTGGGTCGTCGGCGGCGAGACCGGAAAGGTAAGGCGGTACATCGGCGTCGGGCAGCTCGGTTTCGGCGCAGGAGACGACGCGCACCCATGGGCAGCCGGCGGCAGCCAGCGCCGGAAACATGATGACATTGTCGAGCACGACCGCGTCCGGCTTTAGCCGCGCCAGCAATTGACGCAGCGGCGCCTCGGCATTGAGCGCAGTATCGACAATCGCTTCCCAGGTCGGTGCGACGTAGGTTTCGAGCTGGTCGATCGGGCTCAGCCTGAAATGCGGCAGATGCCGGCGCACGAAGGCCTGCCAATAGCTCTGGCGTTCGCTGTCGGTCAGCGGCTCGTCGGTCGGCAACTGGTATTCCTGAAAACCATAGTCGGCAAACACGCCGGAGAAGCCGGCATGGCAGATGAACACCGGCCGGGCGCCACGAGCGCGCAAGGCCTGCGCGATACCGACGCAATTGAGTGCGGCGCCGAAGCTCGCTTCGGGAAACAGCGCGATGGTCGGGCTGGCTTTGCGCGTCACTATGGTCCTCGTCAAGCCGGCCGGCTGATCATGCCGAACAATGCGGGGGCCCCGCGACTGGCCGCCTGCGGCCGCTGGCTGCGGGAAAGCCGCAAGTGGACGCGAAGCAGGTCGGCCGCAACCTCATACTGCCGGCTTTCCAATTGGTCGAGTATGGTCAGGTGCTCGCGTAGCGACTGCTTCAGCCGGAAGACGTTGACGCCGGCATAGGTCCCCGGCAGCCGGCGCAGTCTGAGATGGTCGGACAGCGCGTCGGTGACGAACCGGTTGGCGGCGCCATCGGCGATTAGGCCGTGAAAGTCGATGTCCAGGCGCTGGAACTCTCTGATATCGAATGCGGCGTCGGGCAGCGCCAGCAGCGCCTCCATGCCCTGGCGCAATGCCGCCGCGCGGGCCCCGTCCAGCCGGAAGCCAGGCGCCAGAATGGCGGCAGGTTCGAGCAGCAGGCGGAACTCGTAGCTTTCCCCTTGTGCCTCCGGATCATCGGGCGCCCGCCTGAACAGCCAGGACTGACCCGGCGCGCGGTCCAGAAGATTTTCATCTGTCAGTTTCTTTAACGCTTTTAGTACCGTCTTCCGCTCGGCATCATACCGCCGCATCAGCGCGCCGATGGTCACCGTCTGATCCAGCCGGCGCGCCGACCGATCACGCAGGATCATCTCCGCGAGCTCGTCCTCCTCGGTAACAGGCAGATCGGTGGCAAGAGTCGCCTGGCTGGTGAGGTCCACCGCAAGGCGGTAGCCCGATTCAGCCTCCCAGCGCACGACGCCTTTTTCGGTGAGCAGGCGCAATGCGGCCCGCACCGGAGTCCGCGAAACGTTGCAGAGGGAGGCGATCTGCTGTTCCGGGAGGTGGGCTCCGGCTTCGAAGCCGCGCTGCCGGGCCACATCCAGAATGCGCTGAGCGAGATCGAGATGGTTGGTGCGCGGTCGTCTGGCGGCGGCTTGCATGGCGATTCTCGTGAGCGGGCTTGACCGCTGCGGCTTGACCGATCGCCCTTGCAGACACAATCGGCCAGGTTTCGCAGCGATTTTCCAAATTATGGATTGACGTACTTTTTTCTGCAATAGTACTGTCAGGTCAATCGGCAATAAAAAGACCGGGGAACAGGATCGAAGCGGCGGCATGGTCGCAAGCGCTGGTCCGACGATTGATTGAATTCGACGATCAACCAGAATGGGAGTCTGTCATGACCGCCTCAACCCGCCTGCGCCATCCGTTAAAGATATCTTCGATTGCGCTTGGCCTCGCCCTGGCGCTGTCGGCGCCGGCTTCTGCCGCCGACCTCGTCATTTCCAACTGGGATGGCTACATGGCGCCGGATGCCATGGCCGCCTTCAAGGCCGCGACCGGCGTTTCCGGTGAGGTCGTCGTCCACGCCACCAATGAGGAGATCATGGGCAAGCTCGTCGCTTCGGGCGGCAAGGGCTATGACGTGGTCTTCGTCTCCTCGCCCTTCGCCGAAGTGCTGAACAAGCTCGGCCTGATCGAGACGATCGACCACGCCAAGATCCCCAACCTCGCCAATCTTTATCCCGAGGCGGCGAAGCTGCCGCACGACGCCGGCAACAATTTCTCCGTGCCTTACACCTGGGGCACGACCGGCCTTTGCTACCGCTCGGATCTGGTCAAGACCGAGCCGACCAGCTGGAACGATCTTCTCGCCCCATCCGACGCGCTCAAGGGCAAGACCACCATGCTGGCGACAGACCGCTGGCTGCTTGCCGCCGGCCAGCTCGCCAAGGGCTATTCGGTCAACGAGACCGATCCAGCCAAGCTCGCCGAGGTCAAGGACCTGTTGATCTCGGCCAAGAAGACCTTGCTCGCCTATGACGATACCACCTTCTATTCGAAGCTGGTCTCGGGCGAGGCGCTGATGGTGCAGGCATGGGATGGCTGGTGCAATTATGGCATCGCCGAGAAGCCTGAGATCAAATACGTCATTCCCAAGGAGGGTTCGGACCTGTGGGTCGACACGATGGTGGTGATGAAGGCGTCAGCCAACAAGGACGCCGCGTTCCAATTCATCAACTTCATGCTGGACGCCAAGAACCACGCCTGGGCGGCCCAGAACATCGACTACAAGGTGCCGAACAAGCCGGCTATGGAAAGCCTGCCGGCCGATTTCCTCGCCAAGTTTCCCAATATGGCCATGCCGGTGGCTGAACTCGTCAAGTTCGAGCAGTTGCGTGACGTCGGCGACGCCCAGCGCGATTATTCGAAGATCGTCAGCGAGATCAAGGCCGCGCAGTAAAATCGATTACTGGAAGCAAGCTTGCGTTCCTTCGCGCCCCCCTCTGGCCTGCCGGCCATCTCCCCCTCAAGGGGGGAGATTGGCTGTGGCGTCGCTTTCGCCAATCTTCAATATTTGAAGGTAAGCGAGAGGTTGGAACTGCTAATCTCCCCCCTTGAGGGGGAGATGGCCGGCAGGCCAGAGGGGGGTGCGACTTGACGCAACCTTCCCGCTCCTCGTTGCTGATGGCGCCGGCGCTGGCCTGGCTCACCGCCTTGATGGTGGTGCCATGCGCGCTGGTGCTGGCGCTCGCCTTCTTCCGGCGCGGCATCTATGGCGGCATCGAATACACCTTCACGCTGGAGAATTTCGGGCTGGTGTTCGACCCGCTCTATGCCGGCATCTTCCTCAATTCGGCACGCATCGCCGGCACGGCAACGCTGATCGCGGTGGTGATCGGCTATGCGGCCGCCTATGCGATCGCGGCAGCACCGCGCCGGTGGCAGCCGGTGTTCCTGTTCTTCGCCGTGCTGCCGTTCTGGTCGAACTACCTGATCCGCACCTATGCCTGGATCGTGCTGCTCAACCGCGAGGGCCTGATCACCCAGCTCTTGCGCTGGCTTGGCTACACCGGCGAGCCGCCGTCGATGCTTTACACCGAAGGCGCCGTCATCGCCGGCCTGGTCTACAACTATTTGCCTTTCGTCATCCTCGCCTGCTACGCGCCGCTGTCGCGGCTCAATCCGGAGCTTGCAGAAGCCTCGCGCGACCTCGGCGCTTCGGCCATGACCACATTTCGCCGGGTCATCCTGCCGCTGACCGTGCCGGGTATCGCCGCCGGGGCGGTCTTCGTCTTCGTGCTGTCGATCGGCAATTTCGTCACGCCGGCGCTGCTCGGCGGCGGCCGCTTCCAGATGATCGGCAATCTCGTCTACGACCAGTTCCTGACCGCCAATGACTGGCCCTTCGGCGCGGCGCTGGCGATGGCGCTGATCGCTATCATGCTGCTGGTGCTGACCGCGCAGGCTTTGGCCGCAGATCGCGCCGCTGGCCGTATCGCCGAAGCGAAAGGAGGCGCGGATGGCTGAACGCTCCCCTGCCACGCGTCGCACGCTCTGGCTCGTGCTTTCGTTCGTCTTCGCCTTTCTCTACATCCCGATCGCCGTGCTGGTGGCGCTGTCGTTCAACCAAGGTGGGCTGCCGACCGTCTGGTCGGGCTTTTCGCTGAAATGGTATGCCTCGCTTGCCGGAAACGCCGCGATCCTTTCCGCCGCCCTCAACACGCTGATCGTGGCGCTGGTCTCGACCGCAATCGCCACGCTGCTCGGCACCCTGCTGGCGATCGGCGTCGAAATGCGCCGGCAGTATGGGAGAGGCCTCGAGGCCCTGATCTTTGCGCCGATGATCATTCCCGACATCGTGCTGGCGATCGCGCTGCTCAGCTTCTTCTCTATGCTCGATTTCACCCTGGGCCTGCACACCATCATTCTCGCCCATGTCGTGTTCAATCTCGCCTTCGTCTGTTCGGTGGTGCGCGCGCGGCTGAAAAGCTTCGACTGGTCGATCGTCGAGGCCTCAGCTGATCTCGGCGCCTCCGCGCTCACCACCTTCAGGCGGGTGACATTGCCGGTCATCCTGCCGGCGGTCGTCGCCGGCTCGCTGCTCGCCTTCACCCTGTCGGTCGACGAATTCATCATCGCCTTCTTCACCGCCGGCGCCGGCCGCGCCTCGACCACGCTGCCGATGCAGATCTATTCGATGATCCGCTTCGGCATCACGCCGGAGATCAATGCATTGGCGACCATCGTCATGGCGGTCTCGATCACCGCGCTGACACTGTCGCAGCGGCTCAACCGTGGGGTCATCGGCCAATGAGCGCACCCCGCACACTGCTGGCGATCGACAAGGTGTCGAAGAACTTCGGCCGGGTGACCGCTGTCGACGGCATTTCGCTCGATATCCGCGAGAACGAGTTCTTCGCCCTGCTCGGGCCTTCGGGCTGCGGCAAGACCACGTTGCTGCGCATGCTAGCCGGGTTCGAGATGCCCAATGACGGCCGCATCCTGCTCGACGGCCGCGACATCGCCAGGACCCCGCCCAACAAGCGGCCGGTCAATCTAATGTTTCAGTCCTATGCGCTGTTTCCGCATATGAGCGTCAGGGCCAATGTCTCCTACGGCCTCGAAATGGAACGCTTGCCGGCAAAGGAAATCCGCTCCCGCGTCGACGCCATCCTGGCAACGACCGAGCTCGTCGCCTTCGCCGACCGCAAGCCGGAGCAACTGTCCGGCGGGCAGAAGCAGCGCGTCGCGTTGGCCCGGGCGCTGGTCAAGCGGCCGCGGCTGCTGCTGCTCGACGAGCCGCTCGGTGCGCTCGATAAGAAATTGCGCGGCGCCATGCAGCTGGAGCTGAAGCGCCTGCAGCACGAGGTCGGCATCACCTTCGTCATCGTCACCCATGACCAGGAGGAATCGCTGGTCATGGCTGACCGCATGGCGGTGCTGAGGGACGGCAAGCTGCTGCAATGCGACACGCCGCACGCGGTATACGAGTATCCGGCCGACCGTTTCGTCGCCGACTTCATTGGCGTTATGAACTTCGTGCCGGGCAAGGCCGCCACCGACGGCGTGCTGGCGGCCAACGGCGCGCGGATATCAGGCCGGGTTCCCGCAACACTTATCCCCGGCGCTGCGGCGGTCGCATCAGTGCGGCCCGAACGCATCCGGCTGTTCCCGTCGCCAGAAACGGCCAACCGTGTTGCCGGCACCGTCGAGGCGTTGGCCTATCAAGGGCTCGACCTGCAGCTGCATGTCCGCACCGCCCTGTCGCCAAAGCCGTTCCTGGTGCGCGTTACCGCCGACGCCGCCGACCGACGCCCAGTTGCGTCAGGTGATGCGGTCGAGCTCGGCTGGGACGCCGCCGACGTCAGAATTTTCGCAGATTGATTGAAGGAGAAGCTGTCATGGCGCAGAAGACGATCGCGTTTTTTCCGGAAGCGGCCTATGGCCCGGCGCTCAATTCCGTCGGCATCGCCCAGGCGGTCGAGGCACGCGGCCACAGAGCGGTGTTCCTGTCGGATCCCGGCTTTGTCGACGTCTACAAGGGCTACGGCTTCGAGGCTCATCCGGTGAACCTGTCCGAACCGATGCCGCCCGAACAGATGGCCAAGTTCTGGGAAGATTTCATCAACGGCCATATCCCGAATTTCCGCAAATCGCCCTACGACCAGGTCGACAACTACGTGAAGGACTGCTGGACGGCGATCGTCGATAGCGCCAAATGGGCTGAGAAGGATCTGCCCGGCGTGCTTGCGACGATCAAGCCCGATGTCATCTGCGTCGACAACGTCATCCTGTTCCCGGCGATCAAGCAGTATGGCAAGCCGTGGGTGCGCGTCATCTCATGCTCGGAAAACGAGATCGAGGACGAGGACATCCCGCCGCATCTGTCCGGCTGCGGCGAGAACGACCACGCCTGCCATCAGCGCTATCGCGACCATTTCAACACGGTCATCAAGCCGATCCACGACGACTTCAACGCGTTCTTGATTGCCAACAACGAAGCGCCTTATCCGATCGGCCAGTTTTTCGAGGCCTCGCCCTACCTCAATTTGCTGCTCTATCCCGAGGCGGCAAAGTTCAAGCGCCGCCATCCGCTCGACCCGGCAAAATTCCAGTATCTGGAAGGCTGCGTGCGGCAGGAGAAACCCTACACGGTGCCGACTTTTACGAAGAATAACGACGGGCCGCTGCTCTATGTTTCCTTCGGCAGCCTTGGCGCCGGTGATGTCGACCTACTGAAGCGCATTATCGCGACGCTAGGCAAGACGCGCTACCGGGCGCTGGTCAATGTCGGCGGCTACAAGGACCAGTACGCGCAAGTGCCCGAAAACGTCATCGTCGAGAGCTGGTTTCCACAGCCCTCGGTCATCCCGCAGGTCGATGCGGTGATCCACCATGGCGGCAACAACTCATTCACCGAGTGCCTCTATTTCGGCAAGCCGGCGATCATCATGCCCTATGTCTGGGACGGCCACGACAACGCGACGCGGGTCGAGGAAACCGGCCACGGCTTCGGCATGCCGCGCTACGACTGGAGCGACGCCGCGCTGATCGCGAAGATCGAAACCTGCCTGACGGACCCCAAGATGAAGGCCAAGCTGGCGAAAACCTCGGCGCAGATGCAGTCGCAGAACGGCCCGGAGAAAGCGGCGGGGCTGTTGGAGCAACTTCTATGAGCGCGATGTTTGACGTGCGGAGCCAAGGCACCCCCCTCTGGCCTGCCGGCCATCTCCCCCTCAAGGGGGGAGATTGGATGTCACCTCGGCTTTCGCCAATCACCAACATCGCAGGAGTGAACAGGGGGCCGAAGCTGCTAATCTCCCCCCTTGAGGGGGAGATGTCCGGCAGGACAGAGGGGGGCGCCGTAGAGCGAAGCCATCTCGAAAATGAGCGTCGAACCGGAGCACCCGCATGACCGCCTCTGCGCCGCATCTCCACCAGGCCTCGACCCGCACCGACCTTGTCGACTGGGGCGCACAGCCGGATATGCTGGAAGGCGCGTCCCACTCCACCGGCAGGCTCGCCCACAAGGGACCGAACAACCAGCCGGAATCCGGCATTTGGGTCTGCACGCCCGGCCGCTGGCGTCTGGCGATTCCGCGCGACGAATTGTGCCATTTCGTTGCCGGCCGCGCGACCTACAGATCGGACGACGGCGAGGTGATAGAAATCTCCGCCGCCACGCTTGTCATGTTCCCGGCCGGTTGGACCGGCGAATGCACCGTCCATGAGACCATCCGCAACGTCTACATGCTGGCCTGACTCACGCCTGCCGCACTGGAGCTTCACGAAATGCCAACGCCAATCATGAAATCGCCGCTCGCCATCACGACCTCGTCGACTGGGGCGTTATCCCCACCATGATCGCCGGCGAATCCCGCACCTCCGGCAAGCTGCTGCACAAGGGGCCGGAGGGCCGCTCCGAATGCGGGCTGTGGGTCTGCACCCCAGGCAAATGGCACTGCCATGTCACCCGCGACGAGTTCTGCCATTTCCTCGAGGGCCGCTGCACCTATGTCCACGAATCCGGCGAGGTGATCGAGATCGAGCCGGACACGGCGGCGTTCTTTCCGCAGGACTGGAAGGGCGTCTGCACCGTCCATGAGACCATCAAGAAGGTCTACATGATCCGCTGAGCGGGGTTGAAAGGAAGACCATGGAATTCTCCGCTGACCGGCCGGCCTTCTTCGTCAATCCGGATTATCGGCCGATGGCCGGCACAAGAAAGCCGGTGATCGACCCGGCGACGCTCGAAACCGTCGGCGCGATCGCGACTGCAACCGATGGCGAGATCGACGCCGTGCTGACCGCGGCGACCAAGGCGCAAGCGGCATGGAAAAAGCTCGACGCCAAGAGCCGCGCCAAGCATCTGCATGCAGTCGCGAACGCCATCGAGGCGGCCGACTTCACGCGCTGCGCCGAGCTGATGGTGCGCGAGATGGGCAAGCCCTATCCGGAAGCGATCGGCGAGATCGCCAATTGCGCGCCGATCTTCCGCTATTACGCCGAAATGGCGCGTGACGATGCCGGCAAGATTGCCGGCACGACGCAGGCCGGTTCGTTCCAGTACGCGCGCTACGAGCCTTACGGCACCTCGGTGCACATCATGCCCTACAATTTCCCCATCCTGTTGATGTGCTGGACCGTCGCCGCTTCGCTCGCCGCCGGCAATGCCTGCGTGATCAAGCCGGCCGAAGCGACGACATTGTCGACGCTGGATTACATGGCCGTGTTCCGCTCCTTGCCGGAGGGCCTGGTTTCCTGCCTGCCGGGCGGGGCGGCCACCGCGCAGGCGCTGATCGCTTCGGACCGTACCCACGCGGTCGCCTTCACCGGCTCGGTCGCCGCCGGCAAGGCTGTCGCCGTCGCCTGCGCCGAACGCATGAAGCCGTGCGTTATCGAGGCGGGCGGCAGCGATCCGCTGATCATCAGCCAACACGCTCCGCTTGATATAGCGGCGGCCGGCAGCGTCACCGCCGCGTTCCATCTTACGGGCCAGGTCTGCACCTCGGCCGAGCGATTCTTCGTCGTCGATGCCGTTCACGACCGCTTTGTCGAGCTGTTTGCGCAGAAGACGCGTGCGCTGCGCATCGGCAACGGCCTCGACAAGACCGAGATCGGGCCGCTGGTCAGCGAGGCGGCGCGGGCGAAAGTCATGCGGCTGGTCGATGATGCGATCCGCAGCGGCGCCAAGGCGGTCACCGGCGGGCGTATTCCGCCGGCGCATAATGTCGGCTGGTTCTACGAGCCGACGATTCTCACCGGTGTCACCCCCGGTATGGCGATCGTGCGCGAAGAGTGTTTCGGACCGGTCGCCGCGATCTGCCGGGTCAAGGATTTCGACGAGGCGATAGAACTTGCCAATGACAGCCCGTTCGGGCTCGGCGCCTCGGTCTTCACCACCGACCTTGCCGAGGCGCATGAGGCCGCCGAACGGCTCGAAGCCGGCATGGTCTGGGTCAACAATCCGCTGATCGACAATGACGCGCTGCCTTTCGGCGGCTGGAAGGCATCGGGCCTCGGCCGTGAGCTCGGTCGCCAGGGCCTCGATGCCTTCCGCCGTTCGAAGATGGTCATCATCGACCACAAGCCAGCGATCCAGGACTGGTGGTATCCCTATCCCGACAGCTGGTTTCGCGAGGCCGGCGGACGCAAGCACGTATGAGATATGAACGGCTGCGTCAGCCGATGCTCTCGCCGCCGTCGATCACCAGCGCCTGGCCGGTCATGAAGGACGAACGATCGGAGACGAGGAACAGGATCGCTTCGGCTATTTCTTCCGCCGCGGCCCAGCGCTGCATGGGAATCTTGGTGCGGACATAGCGTTCGATCGCATCGCGCCCGCCCATCTGGGCGATGAACGGCTCGTTGAAGGGCGTGTCGACCCAACCCGGACAGAGTGCGTTGACGCGGACATTGTGCTTGGCATAGTCGAGCGACATCTGCCGGGTCATCGCCACCACGGCATGTTTTGAGGTTGCGTAGGCGATCATCTCGCGGTCATAGAACACACCCGAATTCGAGGCGGTGTTCACGATGACACCGCCGCCCTGTTCGATCATCGACGGCATGACGAGCCTGGCCGCGAGGAACTGCGCCCGTACGTTGATCCGCCAGGAGGCATCCATGCCGTCGACGCCGACTTCGGTCAGCGTGCCGCCGACCTGGACCCCGGCATGGTTGTGCAGGACATCGATCCGACCATGTTTGCCCAGTGTGCCCGTAATGAGTTGCTCGATCGCCGCATCGTCGCCGACATCGGTGGCGACCGCTTCGGCCCGGCCGCCGGCGGTACGGATGTCGAAAGCCGTGGCTTCGCCCGCAGCCTGATCCCTGTCGGCGATCACCACCACCGCGCCTTCCCTAGCCATGATCATCGCACCGGCGCGCCCGATGCCCGACCCGGCGCCGGTCACCACGGCGATGCGATCTTTCAGAATCATGATGCGACTTTCAGTTTGATGGTTTGCGTTGGCGCAATTGCCATTGGGCAAGCACCACAAGCAGAACGGAGGCGACGAGGACGATCGTCGCGATGGCGTTGATTTCGGGCGTCACGCCGCGCCGGATCGAGGCAAAGACATAGATCGGCAATGTCGTCTGCGCGCCGGCGACGAAGAAGGCGACGATGAAATCGTCGAAGGAGAAGGTGAAGGCAAGCAGGAAGCCGGCGATCACCGCCGGCATGATCTGCGGCAACACGATGCTGCGGAACGTCGTCAGCGGGGTGGCATAGAGATCACTTGAGGCCTCGACCAGATTGCGGTCGAGGCTGCCGAGGCGTGTGCCGACGATCATTGCCACCAGCGCCATCGAAAACAGCCCGTGCGCGGCGATAATTGAGCCGTAGCCGAGTGCGAGGCGCGGCGGCTGGTCGTTCGGCCACAGCGACGCGAGAAACGGATTGAGGACCCCAAACAGCTGGACGAGCGCGACCAGCGTCGAGATGCCGATGACGACGCCCGGAACAACGATCGCAGCACCCAGGAGCGCATCGAAAACGGCGCGTGTCCGCGCGCCGACGCGCGCCAGGCCAAGCGCCGCCGCCGTGCCGCACAGTGCTGCGAGCAAGGCGCTGGTGGTGGCGATGAACAGGCTGTTCTTCAGTGCCTCGACCAGAAACGGGTTCGACAGCGCCTTGCCGTACCATTGCACCGACAGGCCGGTGAGCTCGCTGGCGTGGCGGCCGGCATTGAAGGAGAACAGCACCACAAGCGCGATCGGCAGGTAGAGAAATGCAAAGACCGCTATGACGAAGGCGCGCATCAGATCAGGTCCACCCGGCGCGCTCCGGAAAGCCGGGTCGAAATTCGGTTGGCGGCAAGCAGCACCACCACGGAAACCAGAACCAGCGTTATCGCGATTGCCGACCCGAACGGCCAGTTGCGCGACTGCAGGAACAGGTCGACCAGCGCGTTGCCGATGAAGAAGACCTTGCCGCCACCGAGCAGCGTCGGGATCAGATATTCGCCGAGCAGCAGGATCATGACCAGCGAGAAGCCGGTCATCACACCCGGCAGCGACAGCCGCAGCGTCACGCCTAGGAATGTCGAGATCGGCGTGGCGCCGAGATCGGCGGAGGCTTCCAGCAGCCGGCGATCGAGCCGCTCGAGGCTGACATAGATCGGCAGGATCATTAGCGGCAGATAGCCATAGACGATGCCGAGCAGGACCGCGCCCGGCGTGTTGATCAGCCGCACGTCTTCAAACCCGACATAGGCCAGCAATGCCGGGATGCCGCGCCCGCCCAGAACATACATCCAGGCATAGGTTCGCATCAGCAGGCTGGTCCAGAACGGGATGACGACAAGCGCAAGCAGGATCAGCCGCCACCGCTCCGGCGCGCGCAAGGCGAGGTAATAGGCGACCGGATAGGCGACGAGGAGACAGGCCAAGGCGCCTGCCGGTGCCAGCACCATCGTGTTCCAGAAGGCAGTCGCCCGTGCCGGAAGATTGGCATATTGCGTGAGCGTGAAAGCAGCCTGATAGCCGCCTTCAGGCGCCCGCTCGCCGACGCTGAAGACGGCGATCGCGATGAACGGCAGGACCAGAAACACCACCAGCCACGCGGTTGCGGGACCGAGTAGCAGCGCGGTCAGCAGATTATGACGAAGGACATTGCTGCGCATTAAAAAACCGCCCCGGTGCCGGCGGACATCTGCCCGCCGGGTGAGTTGCCTGCATCGGACCTAGGGCCCGCCCGGTTCAAGCCGACTTGAAGCGGGCCATCAGTTCGGCCCGGGCCGGATCGGTCAGCGTCGCAGCCGCACCGAATTCCAGCGGAGTCAATAGTTCGGCCGCCGGGTAGAGGATCGGATTGTCCAGCACCTCCTTAGGCAGCAGCGCATTGACCCGCGCGTCGGTGGAAGGCGCGCCGTTGGCCAGGTGCTCCTTGACCGCGACCTTCGGGTCCATCAGGTAGTTGAGCAGGGCATAGCCGGCGGGCTTATTGGGCGCGTCCTTCGGAATGGCGTAGAAGTCGGTCCAGATCTCGCCGCCCTCCTTGCCAAGCACATAAGCGATCTCGGGAATGTCGCGGTGGAGCTGCGCCCCGTCATTGGTCCAGCACATCGTCAGCCAGGCGTCGCCGGCACGCATCGACGGCTGGTAATCGCTGGAAACGGCAAACAGGTGCGGCTTGACCTTCAGCAGCAGTTCCTCCGCCTTGGCGAGTTCGTCCTGCTTCAGTGAGTTGAACGAGAAGCCGTAATATTTCAGCGCATTGCCGATCGTGGTGAGCTGGTAGTCATGAACCATGGTCCGGCCGTCGCCCTCGGTCATGGCCGTATCCCAGAATTCCTTCCAGCTCGTCACCGGCTTGGTCAGCTTCTTGGTGTTGACGGCAAATCCGGTGGTGCCCCAGTTCTTCGGCACCGCGTAGGTCGCACCGTCGATCGTGCCTTCCCCAGTGAAGCGCGGGTCCTGTTGCGAGCCGTCGAAATTGGCAAGCTTGGCCATGTCGAGCGCTTCGATGATATCGAGCTTCTTGTAGGTGGAGATCGTGTAGTTGGTCGGCACGAAGAGGCTCCAGCCCGAGGCGCCGGCCTGCAGCTTGGCCAGCATCTCCTCGTTTGACCCGAACACATTGACCTCGACAGCAACGCCGGTCTCCGCCTTGAAATTCTCGAACGTCGCCGGGTCATGATAATTGGGCCAGGTGGCGATCGACATGCGGTCGCCAAGACCCTCCTGGGCGAAGGCGGGCGAGGGCATGATGCCGAGTTCGCGGGCCATCACCGCCGTTGCCACGCCAAGACCGGTGAGGCCAAGGAACTCACGGCGGCCGATCGAACCGCGCTTGAGGCGCATCAATTGGTCGACGAATTTTTCGGGGTTTATCGGCAGTCCGTCACGATATGATTTCGACATGTTTGTTTTCCCTCTGGTTGGTCCCGTTGTTCTTGGGATCCGGGAACGCGAGCGGCGTTCCTGATGTAAAGCCGATGGCGACGGGTTCACCCGGCTTGAAGAGATTTCGACCGCCGATCAGGTGATCGGCCTTGGCGAGCAGCGTTCCGATACCGCCGACCTCGATCGCATATTCCGCGGTCGAGCCAAGAAAGATCCGGTTGCGGACAATGCCGTTCAGCCGACCGCTTCCCGGCGCGCCGAGGCTTAGGGCTTCAGGACGCAGGCTGACGGCAACGGCTTCGTCCTGGCGCAGCGAAGTCCGTTTGCGCGCGGCAATGACGGTGCCGTCGGCAAGTGCCACCTCGACGAGGTCGCCCGAGTGCCCGGCGACCTTGCCGCTCAACAGATTGGTCTTGCCGACGAAGTCCGCGACGAACAGATCAGCGGGCTCGTCATAGATTTCGCTTGGCTGTCCGAGCTGGACGATGCGCCCGCCATTCATGACGCAGACGAAATCGCTCATCGACAGTGCTTCTTCCTGGTCGTGCGTGACAAGGACGAAGGTGATGCCGATCTCGCGCTGCAGGTTCTGCAGCTCTATCTGCATGTCGGTGCGCAGTTTCTTGTCGAGCGCCGCCAGCGGCTCGTCGAGCAGCAGCACCGCCGGCTTGTTGACCAGCGCGCGCGCCAGGGCGACACGCTGCTGCTGGCCGCCGGAAAGCTCGTGGATCTTGCGGCGGCCGTAGCCGGCAAGCCGCACCATGGCGAGCGCCTCGCCTGCCCTCAGGCTGATCTCCCGCGACGTCAGCCGCGGCCGCGCCTGGCGCAGCCCGTAAGCGATGTTGTCCTCGACATCCAGATGCGGAAACAGCGCATATTGCTGGAACACCATGTTGACCGGCCGCCGGTAGGGCGGCGTGCCGGCCATGTCGCGGCCGCGGATGAACACCGCGCCTTCGCTCGGCTGTTCGAAGCCGCCGATCATGCGCAGGCAGGTTGTCTTGCCGCAGCCGGACGGCCCGAGCAAGGCGACAAAGGCAGACGGCGGGATGGCTAGATCGATGCCGCTGACCGCAGTCACGCTGCCGTAGCGTTTGGTGACCCCGCGAAACTCGATATCTGGCACTGCGGTCAAAGCTGCGGGCTCCAGCGAAGGCGATTTTCAAGACGCTATCAGAGCCAACGGTGACTAGTATATACCTCGCAGGTGGTATATTTGGTCTATTTTCTCGTTTAAAGGGGTATAAATTGAGCGGATCGCGCGGCGACGAATACAATCAGCTCGCTGCGCTCATCGCGGCGACACGGGAGACGAGCGGCGAGCTTTTCGGCAAGGCGATGGTCGCTTGGCTCCGGCGGCATGTCAGCTTCGATCACTGTGTGATCTTCGGCTATCGCGGCGCCTCGCGCCCGCCGCTGCTGTTCGAGACGTTCTCGCCGGCCGAAAGCCACGTCTTCGTCGCGCTCTATCAGGAAGGGCCTTATCTGCTCGACCCGTTCCATCACGCAGCGGTCGAGCGAAAGGAAGGTTTTTGGCGCATGCGCGAGCTGGCGCCGGACCGCTTCTATGCCAGCGAATATTATCGCTCCTACTATAGCCAGACCAAGCTGGCCGAGGAGGTCGGTTTCTTCGTGCCGCTTAAGGGAAAGGACGCGCTGGTGGTCTCGCTGATGCGATTGCACGCTTCGGGACCATTCGGAACCGCCGACGCCAGGTTGCTGCGTGACATGGCGCCGGCGGTGATCGGTCTCGCCAGGCTGCGCTGGCCGGCCCTTCCGGCCGACCAACCGGCAGCGACGAAGCAGGACGAGGCGATTGCGCCGGTCAACGAGTTCGAGCGTGCTCATATCTGGAAGAGCCTTTCGCTCACGCCGCGAGAAAAGCATGTCGTCGATCTGGTGCTTCAGGGCCATTCGACGGAATCGATAGCCAGGGCGATGCGCATCGTGCCGGGAACCGTAAAGGTCCACCGCCGCAACATCTATCGCAAGCTCAAGATCAAATCGCAGGCTGGTCTCTTCGCGCGTTTCGTCGAGATCATCGACGCGCGGATTCGGTAATCCACGATTTCGAAATGGCCTCGCTCAAGCAGTTTAGCTGGCAGCGCCTTCCCAGGAGCCGGTTTCAGCCATCTGCCTGAGCAGGGGGGCCTGCTTGAAAACGTCCTTGCCGGTCCGCTCGTGCCAGTGGTCCAGCCGTCCGATGATCTTGTCGATCCCTTCGAGACCGGCCCAGAACATCGGCCCGCCCTTGCCAACCGGAAAACCGTAGCCGTTGACCCAGACGACATCGATATCGGAGGCGCGGGCGGCGATTTTCTCCTCGAGGATCTTCGCCCCTTCGTTGATCATCGGATAAAGCGTCCGCTCGATGATCTCCTCGGCGCCGATCGTGCGCGGCGCGATACCCTTCTCGGCAGCCTTGTCGCGGATCAGCGTTTCGACCTCCGGGTTGGGAGCCGGTGTGCGTGAGCCGTTCTCGTATCGGTAGAAACCGCTGCCGGTCTTCTGGCCGAAATGCCCCTGTTCGCACAGTGTGTCGGCGATTATTGCCGTCTGGCCGCGCGCCTTGCGGTTGCGCCAGCCTATGTCGAGGCCGGCGAGATCGCCCATCTGGAACGGGCCCATTGGCCAGCCGAAATCGGTGAATACCTGGTCGATCTGCTGTGGCGTTGCACCTTCCAGCAAAAGCGCCTCGGATTCCGAACCCCGCGCGGCCAGCATGCGGTTGCCGACGAAGCCATGGCAGACGCCGACGACGACCGGCACCTTGCCGATCCGCCGCGCCAGCTCGACGATTGTCGCCAGCGCATCGGGCGCGGTCTTCTCGGCACGCACGATCTCCAGCAGCTTCATGACGTTGGCCGGCGAAAAGAAATGCATGCCGACGACATCCTGCGGGCGCGACGTCGAGGTGGCGATTTCGTTGACGTCGAGATAGGAGGTGTTGGTGGCGAGGATCGCGCCCGGTTTGGCCACCGCGTCTAGCCTGCCGAACACCTCGCGCTTGACCGCCATCTCCTCGAACACGGCCTCGACGATCAGGTCGCAATCGGCGAGGTCGCCATAGTCGGTGGAACCCTTGAACAGTCCGAGCCGCAGGCGCTTGGCGTCTTCGCTGAGGGAACCGCGTGCGACGGAGACGGCATAGTTCTTCTCGATCGTCGCCAGCCCGCGTTCTAGTGCCTCCTGCGTCGTTTCCAGCAGGGTCACAGGAAACCCGCCATTGGCGAACGCCATGGCGATGCCGCCGCCCATCGTGCCGGCGCCGATGACGCCGACCCGCGCGATCTTGCGCCTGACGATATCTTTAGCCCCAACCTTCGCCGCCTCGCGCTCGGCGAAGAACAGATGGCGCTGAGCGCGCGATTGGTCACCAGCAACGAGTTTGACGAACAGTTCGCGTTCCGCCGCCAGCGCCTCGTCGAACGGCAGCGTGATGGCGTTGCGAACCGACTGCGCGCAGGCGATCGGCGCTTCGAGCCCGCGCGCCTTTTTGACAAGCTCCGCTGCTTGCCTATCGAATTCAGGCAATTCCGCCCGGTCGAGACGGCCGTCACGGTCGCGCACCGGCGTGAACGGTCCGCCCCTGCCAACCATTTCGCTAGCGAAACGAACCGCTTGCGCAGTCAGGCCATCCTCGAAGACGGCGTCCACCAGCCCGGCGGCGAGCGCCTCTGCCGCACCGATCGGCGTGCCCGAAACGATCATGCTGAGCGCCTTCAGCGCGCCGACGAGACGCGGCAGCCGAACCGTGCCGCCACCGCCCGGCAGCAAGCCGAGCTTGACTTCCGGCAGGCCCAGCTTGGCGCCGGTATCCGCAGCGCGAAAATGGCAACCAAGCGCCAGTTCCAGGCCACCCCCCAACGCGGTGCCGTGAATGGCGGCAACCGTCGGCTTGGCGATGGTTTCCAGCACGGCAATGATGGCGCGCAAATCCGGCTGCTGCACCGGCTTGCCGAATTCGGTGATGTCGGCGCCGGCGACAAAGGTCCGCCCGGCGCAAGCGATGACGATGGCCGCGACATCAGGCTCGTCGCGCAAGGAGACAAGCGCCTGCATCAGCGGCTCGCGAACATGGAAGCTCAGCGCATTGACCGGCGGATTGTCGATGGTCACGACGGCAATGCGGCCATCCCTTGTAACGCTCACGAAATCGGACAAGCAAACCTCTCGCAATGATCTTGGCCGAACGATTTACAGGGCCGATGCCCGGATGGAAACCGCGATGTTTTCGCGGAAAGGCTCCGGGCCTGCCGTGGCCAGCCGCCGGACTCTGCCATATCAGGTCTCGCCACAGCGATGGCCCAAATGAGAGCCGTCGCGATCCTTCCCACCCCCTCTGTCCTGCCGGACATCTCCCCCGCAAGGGGGGAGATTGGCCGTGATCACGGCCTTCGCCAATCTCGAAGTCATACGAGTAGACGGGCGCTGGAGCTGCCGATCTCCCCCCTTGCGGGGGAGATGCCCGGTAGGGCAGAGTGGGTGCTGTCCCTCCGCCATTAAAAGATTCTGTACCGTCGCGGCACCTTTGTGCGAAAGAACTAGCGCAGCGCTTTCTGGCCGCCCGCAGCGGTGATGACGCCGACGATGATCAGTCCGGTCAGCAGCAGCCGGACGCCGGCGCTGACGCCGAACGTATTGAGCATGGTCAAGAGCAGCACCAGGAACAGGGCCGCGCCCCAGACGCCCGGCACATTCGCCTTGCCGCCGGCGACCGACGTGCCGCCGATGACCACGACCGCAATCGAGGCCAGCAGGTATTCGTTGCCGATATCGACATTGGCCCCGCGGAAATAGCCGGCAAGCAGCGCCCCGTCGAGGCCGCCGAGCGCGCCCGAGAGCGTGTAGGTGAGGAAGCGGATGCGGCCGACATTGATACCGGCCAGCCACGCGGCGCGGATGTTCTGGCCGATCGCCAGCACCGAACGGCCATAGATCATGCGCTGCAGCGCAATGGCAGCGCCGATGGTGAACAGCACGGTGAGGATCGCCAGCACCGGAATGCCCAGAATCTGCCAGTTTGTAAAACTGGCGAAGCCCGGCGGCGGCTTGATCTGCAAGCCGCGGCCATAGCTGATGTCGATCGACTGGATGATGAAGCTCGCCGACAATGTAGCGATGATCGGCGGAATGCGCAGCGCCCAGATCAAGAGATAATTGGCGGCGCCGACCGCCATGCCGCAGGCCAGCGCCGCCAGCAGCCCGACGGCGATCATTGAATCATTGCCGTCCATCACCTTCATGGCAACGGCGCTGGCGAGGCCGATATTGGCCGGCAGCGACAGGTCGACATTGCCCGGTCCGAGGGTGATGACGAACATCTGGCCGACACCGACGATGACGGTGAAGACGGCGAGCGAAAGTGCCGCCGTGATCATGCCGCCGCCGCCATATCCGCCGGTGAAGGCAATCGTCGCCAGCCATACCAGCAGCGCGCCGATGAAGGACCAGATCCACGGTTTGGCGAGCAGCAATCGCAACGATGCCATCGCTCACCTCTCCCTGCGGCTGATCAGCACCCGGGCCGCCAGCACGATGATCAGGATGGCGCCATTGGCGGCCACCTGCCAATCAGGCGGAATGTGCATGAAGGTCAGCAGTGGCGACGCGGCCAGCGCCAGCGTCAGCGCGCCGATCACCGCGCCGATCGGCGACACCCGGCCGCCGACGAATTCGCCGCCACCGAGGATGACGCCGGCGATCGAAAGCAGCGTGTAGCCATTGCCGATATTGGCGTCGGCCGAGGTGGTGATGCCGATCAAGGCCATGCCGGACAGCACCCCGAACAGGCCGGCGAGTGCAAACAGGATGATCTTGGTCTTGAGCAGCGACCAGCCGGCACGGCTGAGTGCCGCGGCATTGCCGCCCGATCCGCGCAGGATCACGCCATAGGAGGTGCGCATCAGTCCGAAATAAACGACCGCCGCGATCAGCAGCGCGGCAATGATCGGAAAGGGAATGAAAGGCGGCTTGAAAGCCATGAGCGACAGCAACCAGTCCGGCGCCTTGCCGCCGGGCTTCGGCAGGATGAGGATGGCGAGCCCCTGCCAGACAAAACTCATGCCGAGCGTCACCACGATCGAAGGCAGGTTGCGCAGATGGATCAGCGCGCCGAGCAGCGCGTAGACACCGATCGAGCCGAGCAGGATCAAGATGCCGACCAGTGGCGCGTCCTTCAGCCACGTCGCCGTGACGCAGCCGACGAAACCGACGAAGGTGCCGATCGACAGGTCGAGCTCGTTGCCGGCGATGACGAACATCTGCGCGATCGTCGCCAGGGCGATCGGGATCGCCAAATTGAGCATCAGGCTGAAGCCGAAATAGCTGATGGCGCGCGGGTTGAGCCACGCGATCGCCAGCAGCACAAGCACCAGCGATAAAGCCGGCAGCAGGCTGCGCAACAGGCGCGCCCGCGCTAGCCTGTCACGCTCGGCGGAACCTTTGAGCCCGGTCTCGACAGGTGCTGCCGTCATCTCAGGCCGCGTCGCCGAACGAGGACTGGATGATCTTTTCCTCCGTCAGCTCGTCGCGCCCAAGATTGGCGACGATCCGGCCGTTCTTGAAGACGTAGATATGGTGGCAATTGTCGAGCTCTTCGGTTTCCGTGGTGTACCAGAGGAAGGTGCGGCCGCGCCCAGCTTCTTCGCGCACGAGGTCGTAGACCTCGAGCTTGGTGCCGATATCGACCCCCCGCATTGGGTCGTCCATCAGCACGATCTTCGCGTCGGAGCCGAGCGCCCGGGCAAACAAGGCCTTCTGCTGGTTGCCGCCGGACAGCGAGAAGATGTTGTTGTTCATGTCCGGAGTGCGGATGCCGATTTTCCCTCGCCAGAAGTCGGCGAGCTCGGCTTCGCGCTGCGGCGAGATCAGCAGGCCGTTGCGCAATCGCTTCAGCGAGCGGATGCCGATGTTCTGCGCAATCGACCATTGCGGGAAAATCCCGTCCGACTGCCGGTCACCGGCCACCAGCGCTACCGGCGCGGTGACCTCGATGCCGGTTTTAGAGCGCGCCGCAGCGGCGAAGATCGCCAGCAGCAGGTCGGTTTGCCCATGGCCGGCCAGCCCGGCAAGACCGATGATCTCGCCCGCATGCGCGACAAGCTCGTTGCCGTCCTGCTGCCGCGCTGGGCGGGCCCGGACCCGCAACGGGCCGGTCTCCGGCTTTTGGGTCGCAATTTCGGCCGCGATCTTCTCACGCGCTTCCGCTCCACCCATGGTCGTCACCAGCCTGTCGCGATCGAAAGCCGTTGCCGCATCTGACGCAACGACCTTGCCGTCGCGCATCACCACGATGCGGTCGGCATTCCCGAGCACCTCGCCAAGGACATGCGAGATCAGGATGCAGCTCTTGCCCCCGGCGACAAAGCGCCGGACGAAGGCCAGCAGCTGGCCGGCCGTATGCGCGTCGAGCGACGATGTCGGCTCGTCGAGGATGACCAGTTCGAGCGGATCCTGCGTCACCGTGAAGGCACGCGCCACCTCGACCATCTGCCGCCTGCCGATGGAGAGGTCGCCGGCGATATCGGAGGCGGAGATGCTGTGGTCCGGGAAGATCTCGTTGAGCTTGGCCGTGATGAGATCGGCAGCCTTGCGTCGCCAGCCGAGGCCGCGCAATGCCGGGTGGTTGATACGCGTGTTCTCGGCAACGCTGAGGTTCGGGCAGAGCGAGAGTTCCTGGAACACGCAGCGTATGCCGAGCTGTTGGGCGCGCGGCACCGAATAGTTGTTCTCGATGCCGCCACGCACCGCGATCTGGCCGCTGTCGGGCACTAGCGTGCCCGCCACCATATGCATGAGCGTCGACTTGCCCGCACCATTGTGGCCGACGAGACCAACGCATTCACCGGCACCGACGTGGAAATCGACGCCGGCGAGGGCACGGACGGCGCCAAAATGTTTTTCGGCGCCGTCCAGCCGGATGATGTCTGCGCCGGCCTCGGGCATCCCTAGCGATATCCGGTCGGCAACGCGTGCGGCATTGGATGTGCCATGCTCACTTGATGTTGGCTTTGATCGCCGCGATGGCGTCTTCCTGTGTGTATTCGTGGCTGGCGACACCACCCTTGGGGATTTTCGGCAGCGCGGCCTCGAAATCATCTTGGGTGAAGGCGAGGTATGGCACCAAGAGATCATGCGGGATGTCGGTGCGGCCGTCGAGCACCTGCTGCGCTACCCAGAAGGCCAGCGACGATACGCCCGGCGCGATGGAGGCCGACCAGGTCTGGTAGCCGTCCTTGTCCTTTTGTTCCTTCCACCATTGCAGCTCGTCCTGACGATTGCCCATGATGATGGTCGGGCGCGGCTTGCCGGCGGCGGCGAAGGCTTGTGCCGCGCCATAGCCGTCGCCGCCCTGATCGACGACGCCGACGATTTCCGGCAGCGACGGCAGGATCGTCGCGACCGCCTTTTGTGCTGTGGTCTGATCCCAGTCACCGGTCACCGAACCGACGATCTTGAACTCGGGATGAGCGGCGACGCCTTCCAGAATTCCGGCATGGATGGCGTCATCGATCGACGTGCCGGCAAGGCCGCGGATTTCCAGCAGATTGCCGCCCTTGGGCTGGAACTTGGCCATCTGCTCGACTTCCTGCTTGCCCATGTCCTTGAAGTCCACGACCACACGGTAGGCGCAAGGCTCGGTGACAATGCCGTCGAAGGAGACGACGACAATGCCGGCATCGCAGGCCTGCTTGACGGCGCCGTTGAGCGCATCCGGCGAGGCGGCGTTGATGACGATCGCGTCATAGCCTTGCAGGATCAGGTTCTGGACTTGGGCCGCCTGGGTCGGCACCTCCTTGTCGGCCGTCGTGAAGATGTCCGCGGCTGCCACCACCCCGTCCGCGACCGCCTTCTTGGTGACGATGGCATAGCTGTCGAGCATCGCCTGGCGCCACGAATTGCCGGCATAGTTGTTGGAGAAGGCGATCTTCTTGTCGCTGGTATCGGCCAGTGCGGTGCCTGACGCGAGCATCGCCGCGAATGCCCCCAAAACGAGCATCTTCTTCATGTCATACTCCTCCCTGAGTTGCTGATCTTTTGTTGACTGCTGATGGTTGTTAAAATTCGCGTCCCTGTTTTTTATCTATTGTCAGACAAATGCAGATGGCTCGCAAGCTGTCAACTGCAATCCGCGCAGAGTTGGCGATCAACTTGCGGTGCATGATTGAAAAGCCTTTGGTTCATGGGCTAGGGAAGGGTCTGGAGGCCGAAATCGAATGGCAGTGACGCCGACTGATGCGCCGGGCGCACCCGGAATTGCGGCGCGCTGGACCTCGAGCGCCAAGAGCGGTGTCGGCACCGCGCTTTCACTGGCTAGCCGCGTCTGGTTCACGATCAGCCACGGCATCCTCAACGAGATCTACTATCCCCACCTGGACAGCGCCTGCACGCGCGACATGGGGTTGGTCGTCACGGGACCGGGCGGCTATTTCTCGGAAGAGAAGCGCGATGCCGAACACAGCATCGAGCCGTTCGAGGACGGCGTGCCCGCCTACAGGTTGGTCAACACCGCGGCTGATGGCACCTACCGGATCGAAAAGCGGATCATTACGGATCCGGAACGTCCCGTTTTGCTGCAGGAAATCAGCTTCACGCTGCTGAGAGGCACGGTTGCCGATCACCGCGTCTACGCGCTGCTGGCGCCGCATCTGGTCAACGCCGGCATGGGCAATACCGCCTGGGTCGACGACTACGAGGGAAAGCCTGTCCTGTTTGCATCGGGGCGTGGTGTTTACTTGGCGCTCGCCTCGTCGCTGCCTTGGGGAGCCTGCTCGGCCGGCTATGTCGGCGCCTCCGACGGCTGGCAGCAACTCCATTGTGACGGCCGGTTCGATCCGGCTTATCAAAGGGCAGAGAACGGCAATGTAGCGCTGACAGGGGAGATTGGCTTTTCGGCCGAGAACCCAAAAGTCTTGCTGGCGCTGGGTTTTGGGGCAACACCGCAAGAGGCGGCGGGGGTTGCTTCCGCCAGCTTGAAGCAAGGCTTCGATGCCGCTGCCGAGGTCTATGTCGAAAAATGGCGCAAATGGCAGAAAGGGTTGCTTCCGCTCGACCGGCATGCAGTGTCCGGGATCAACACCTATCGCGTCAGCACGGCTGTTTTGGCAGCGCACCGGTCGTCCGCGAAATCCGGTGCAGCCGTCGCCAGCCTGTCGATCCCATGGGGCTTCAGCATGGGCGACGACGATCTTGGCGGCTATCACCTGGTCTGGCCGCGCGATCTGGTCGAAACGGCAGGCGGCTTCCTGGCCGCCGGCGATCCAGCGCAAGCGCTTGAGATTCTCGCCTATCTCCGCTCCATCCAGCAGCCGAACGGCCATTGGCCGCAGAATGCCTGGCTCGACGGCACTGCCTATTGGCCCGGCATCCAGATGGACGAATGCGCGTTCCCATTGTTGCTCGCCGACGCGCTGCGCCGGGCCGGGCACCTGCCGCACGCCAAGCTGCTCGCCTTCATGCCGATGATCGAGCGCGCCGCTTCCTATGTCGTGCGCAATGGTCCGGTCACCGGCGAGGACCGCTGGGAGGAGGACGCCGGCTACAGCCCGTTCACGCTTGCCGTCGAGATCGCAGCGCTGCTTGCGGCGGCCGACATGTTCGGTGTTTGCGGCAAAGCAGAGCCGGCAAATTATCTGCGTGAAACCGCCGATGTCTGGAACGACCAGATCGAGCGCTGGACCTATGTCACGGGCACTCCGCTGTGCGAAGAGGTTGGCGTCAAAGGCTATTACGTCCGCATTGCGCCGCCCGACACCGCCGGCGCGGCGTCACCGAAACACGGCTATGTCCCAATCAAGAACCGGCCGCCTGGCGATAGCGACCGGCCGGCCGAGGCGATCGTCAGCCCGGATGCGCTGGCGCTCGTCCGCTTCGGCCTCAGGGCCGCCGACGATCCGCGCATCGTCGACACGATCAAGGTCATCGATGCGCGGCTGCGCTGCGACCTGCCGCAGGGGCCTGTCTGGTATCGCTATAGCGGCGACGGCTACGGCGAACACGCCGACGGCGCGCCCTTCGACGGGACCGGGCAGGGTCGCGCTTGGCCGCTGCTCACCGGCGAGCGCGCGCATTACGAGCTGGCGGCGGGGCGCAAGGACAGAGCGGCGAGCCTGCTGAAGACGTTCGAGGCCTCGGCCGGGTCTGGCGGCCTGCTGCCCGAGCAGGTCTGGGACGGTCCCGACATGCCGGAAAGGGAATTGTGGCGCGGCCGACCATCGGGCAGCGCCATGCCGCTGGTCTGGGCGCATTCGGAGCACATCAAGCTGCTGCGTTCGCTGAGCGACGGCGCCGTCTTCGACATGCCGCCGCAAGGCGTGAAGCGCTACATCGAGGACAGGACCGTGTCGCCGCGCCGGACATGGCGCTTCAACCACAAGGTCCGCATCCTGCCCGCCGGCAAGATGCTGCGCGTCGAGCTGCTGGCCCGAGCGGTGGTGCATTGGAGCAGCGACAATTGGGCGACCGCCCATGACGCCGAGACGACCGAGAATGCCTTCGGCATCCATCTCACGGATCTGCCGGTTGCCGATGTTTCGCCGGGCAATACGATCGTCTTTACTTTTTTCTGGTCCGATGCCGGCCGTTGGGAGAATGTCGACTTTTCCATCGGTATCGACAAGCTGGATTAGAGCATGATCCCGAAAAGTGGAACCCGGTTTTCGGAAAAGATCATGCTCCAACAATAGAGCCAATAGGTTTTCTATCCCTCAAGAATCAGGACGAGAAACATGCAGATCGGAATGATGGGACTGGGCAGGATGGGCGCCAATATGGTGCGGCGCCTGCTGCGCGATGGTCACGAATGCGTGGTCTACGACATCAACCCGGCCAGCGTCGCAGCCCTTGTGACGGCAGGCGCGATCGGAGCGGCGTCGATGGAGGAGTTCGTCGGCAAGCTGACCAAGCCGCGCAGCGCCTGGCTGATGCTGCCGGCGGCGATCACCGGCCGAATCGTCGATCAGGTGGCCGCATTGATGGAGCCGGGCGACATCATCATCGATGGCGGCAATTCCTATTATCACGAGGCTGTCGACCATGCAGCGCGTCTGGCCTTGAAAGGCCTGAGCTATGTCGATGTCGGCACCAGCGGCGGCGTCTGGGGCCTCGAGCGCGGCTATTGCCTAATGATCGGCGGCCCCGACAGCGCGGTCCAGCATCTCGACCCGGTCTTCGCGACCCTGGCGCCGGGCACCGATGCCGGGGCACTTGCTCCGGGAAAGGATGCCGGAACGGCCCCGTTCGGTTATCTCCACTGCGGACCAAGCGGCGCCGGCCACTTCGTCAAGATGGTCCACAACGGCATCGAATACGGCGTCATGGCCGCCTATGCCGAGGGCATGAACATTTTGAAGTCGGCCAATGCGGGCAAGCGGCAGCGGACGGCCGATGCTGAAACCAGTCCATTGGAAAATCCCCAATATTACCAGTTCGACATCGATATCGCTGAGGTGGCCGAGGTCTGGCGGCATGGCAGCGTCATCGGCTCCTGGCTGCTCGATCTGACGGCGGGCGTATTGAAGGCCGATTCGGGGCTGACGCAGTTCGGCGGCCGGGTTTCGGATTCTGGCGAAGGCCGCTGGACGCTGAAGGCGGCCATCGACACCGGCGTGCCGGCGCCGGTTCTGTCCTCAGCCCTGTTCGACCGCTTCTCCTCGCAAGGCGAATCCGAGTTCGCCGACAAGCTGCTATCCGCCATGCGTTACGCTTTCGGCGGCCATGTCGAAAAGCCGAAGGCCGGCTCGTGACGGGGGAGACACGCTCATGAGCCTGGAACGGTCCGATACGCTGGTGCTTTTCGGGGCAACCGGCGATCTCGCCCACAAGAAGATCTTCCCCGCACTTTACGCCATGGTCGCCAAGGGAACGCTCACCGAGCCGGTGATCGGCGTCGCTTTCGACGCCTGGGACCTGCAGCAGTTGCAGGCGCGAGCCCGCGACGGCATCGTCAAGGCGACCGGCAAGGTCGACGAAAAAATCTTCGCGAAACTCGCCTCGCTGCTTCGCTATGTCAGCGGCGACTACCGTGGCGCTGCGACATTCGAGAAGCTGAAAAGCGTGCTGGGGACCGCGCAGCATCCCCTGCACTATCTGGCGGTGCCGCCGACCATGTTCGAGACGGTCATCCAGGGGCTGGAGCAGTCGGGCGCGGCCCAGGGTGCGCGCCTGATGGTGGAAAAGCCCTTCGGTCACGATCTACAATCGGCGCGCTGGCTGAACCGGGTCCTGCACCTGGTGTTCGACGAGCAGTCGATCTTCCGTATCGACCATTATCTCGGCAAGGAGGCGATCCAGAACCTGCTCTATTTCCGCTTCGCCAATTCCTTTCTCGAGCCGATCTGGAACCGCAATTTCGTCGAAAGCGTGCAAATCACCATGGCCGAGGATTTCGGCGTCGAAGGCCGCGGCCGCTTCTACGACGAGGTCGGCTGCATCCGCGACGTCATCGAGAACCATTTGCTCAACATCCTGTTGCTGCTCGCCATGGAACCGCCCGTCGGCCGCTCGGCTGACGATCTGATCGACGAGAAGGTGCAGGTTCTGCGGGCAATCCGGACACTGACCAAAGACGATGTCGTGCGCGGCCAGTTCAAAGGCTATCTCAGCGAGCCGGGTGTCGCGCCAAACTCGCCGGTCGAGACCTTCGCAGCGGTGCGTTTCTTCGTCGATACATGGCGCTGGCAGGACGTGCCCTTCTTCATCCGCGCCGGCAAATCGATGCCGGTGCACGCCACCGAGGTAATCGTGCGGCTGAAGCGGCCGCCGCTCGACGTCTTCGACCCGATCAAGCCCGACGACGCCAACCACGTGCGCTTCCGCATCGATCCGCAAGTAGCGATCTCGATCGGCGCCCAGCGCAAGGCCGCCGGTGACGACATGATCGGCGAGCAGGTCGAGCTGACGGCGCTCGACGACAGCAAGGGCGAGATGCCGCCCTATGAGCGGCTGATCGGCGATGCCATGAACGGCAACGGCCAGCTGTTCACCCGCCAAGACGCCAGCGAGCTTGCCTGGCGGATCGTCGGCCCGGTGCTCGGCGACACCACGCCGCCCCCGCTTTATGACCCGGGGACATGGGGTCCTGCCGATGCAATGGCCGGGTTTGGACCGCCGAACGGCTGGATCAATCCGGCGAAATGATCTCGGGAGGCGACGCAATGGCCAAAGCGGCGAAGAAGCCGGCACCGGAGAGCGAAAAGATCGTGCTTGCGATCGATATCGGCGGCTCCCATGTCAAGATCCTCACCAGCGCCGGCGGCGAGGAGCGCAAGGCCGATTCCGGACCCGGGCTGACGCCGCAACAGATGATCACGGCCGTGCAGGCGCTCGCCGATGGCTTGCCCTACGACGTCGTCTCGATGGGTTATCCCGGACCGGTGCATCACAACAGGCCGCTGACCGACCCGGCCAATCTCGGCAAGGGCTGGGTCGGATTCGACTTTGCCGCACAGTTCGGCAAGCCGGTTAAGGTGATCAACGACGCACTGATGCAGGCCGTCGGCAGCTACGAGGGTGGGCGCATGCTGTTCCTGGGTCTGGGAACAGGCTTGGGTGCTGCGATGATCGTCGACAACGTCGCCCAGCCGATGGAGCTCGCGCATCTTCCTTATAAGAAAGGCCGCAGTTTCGAGGACTATGTCGGCGAACGCGGCCTGGAGAAGCGCGGCAGGAAGAAATGGCGCAAGCACGTCTTCGACGTCATCGAGCGGCTTCGCGCCGCCATGCAGCCTGACTATGTGGTCATCGGCGGCGGCAATGTCGACGAACTCGACGAGTTGCCTGCCGGTTGCAGGCGCGGCGACAACACACGCGCCTTCGAAGGTGGGTTTCGACTGTGGCGCGACAAATCCCTGATTATCTGATATTATGGTGGTTGGGGTCAGACCTGTTGAACCGACCCTGCCGTTAGTATTGTTATTCAAAATAATGTGCGACGTGGCTCGGCGTCATTGCGTTACGCAGATTTGCCGACTAGGAACTCTATGACCCCCACGGACGGAGAAAATAGATTGACCGACGACAGCAACAAGGCCCGCAAGGACATCGACCTTCTCGAGCTGACCGCTCACATAGTGTCCGCCTACGTCGAGAAGAACCGCTTGCCCGCTTCCGGCCTCGGCGATCTCATCGCGAGCGTCAGCGCGTCGATAGGTGGACTCGGACAACCCGCCGTTCCGGTGGCAGCGCCGCTGATCCCCGCGGTCAACCCCAAGAAATCGGTAACGCCGGACTACATCGTCTGCCTTGAGGACGGCAAGAAGTTCAAATCCCTGAAGCGCCATATCGGTGTTCATTTCGGGCTGACACCGGACGCCTACCGCGCCAAATGGGGCTTGCCGGCCGACTATCCGATGGTTGCCCCCAACTATGCGGCCTCGCGCTCGCAACTGGCGAAGGCAATCGGCCTCGGCCGTAAGGCCGCCCCGCCGGCGCCCGTCAAGAAGACCAGGAAGCCCAAGGCCACGGTCTGACACGCCGTTCGAAGCCCGGCGGACATCTCCCTGATCGCTTCAGGTTTGCGCTGCCCCTCATCGCCCTGCCGGGCACTTCTCCCCGTATAGTGACGGGGAGAAGGACGCCTTCGAAAAGTATTTCGCCAATCTCACCTGGAAACCCTTGATCCAGAGCCGATTTTTGCGCGCGCCCCGCACCGAACTGCGCTAAAAAGCGCTGTGGTCGGACCAGCGCCCATTGTGGAAGCCCCGCCGGCCGATACACAGTCTCGCCGGGGCCATTCACAAATGACAGCCGAACAAACATCGCCCGACCAGCGCTATGCCGCCTTCCGCCACAAACCCTTCCTGAGCTATTGGGCGGCGCGCTTCCTCTCCACATTCGCCACCCAGATCGTATCCGTCGCCGTCGGCTGGCAGGTGTATGACCTGACCCGTGATCCGTTCGATCTCGGGCTTGTCGGCATTGTCCAGTTCCTGCCTTCGCTGCTGCTGGTGCTGGTCACCGGGGTGGTCGCCGACCGTTTCGGACGCCGTCTGATTATGGCGCTGACGGTCCTGCTGGAGGCGATCTGCGCGCTGGCTCTGCTGCTGCTGACGCTGCGCGGCCTTAGCGGACCGGGCTTGATCTTCGGCGTGCTCGCCATGTTCGGCATCGCGCGCGCCTTCTTCGGGCCGGCCGCAGCGTCGCTGTTCGCCAATCTCGTGCCACCAGAGGATTTTGGCAACGCAATCGCCTGGAATTCGTCAGCCTGGCAGACGGCAACCATCATTGGACCCGTCGCCGGCGGCCTGCTCTACGGGCTTTCGGCGGAAGCGGCATACGGCACGGCTGCCGTTCTGATGCTTGTCGCCGCGGTGTTGATCTTCACCATCCCGAAACCTGCCCAGCGCAGCGAGACCGACAAGCCGACGATGCAGACCCTGTTTGCCGGCTTCGGCTATATCTGGAGCGAGAAGATCGTGCTCGGCGCCATTTCGCTCGACCTGTTCGCCGTGCTTTTGTCCGGCGCCACAGCACTGCTGCCGGTCTACGCGCGCGACATCCTCGAACTCGGCCCGTGGGGCCTCGGACTGTTGCGCTCGGCACCGGGCATCGGCGCCATCTGCGTTGCCATCTGGCTGGCCGGACATCCGATCCGCAACCACGCCGGCCTGGTCATGCTCGGCTTCGTCGCGCTGTTCGGCACCTTTACCGTGGTGTTCGGCCTCTCCACCATCACCTGGCTATCGATCGCCGCACTCGCCTTGCTCGGCGCCACCGATATGTTCAGCGTCTATATCAGAGAGACGCTGATCCAGCTCTGGACCCCGGACCAGGTGCGCGGTCGCGTCAACGCCGTCAACCAGGTTTTCGTTGGCGCCTCCAACGAGCTCGGCGAATTCCGCGCAGGCACCATGGCGGCGTTGATCGGCACCGTGCCCGCGGTGGTGATTGGCGGCGTCGGCGCAGTCATTGTCGCCGGGTTGTGGGCGGTGCTGTTCCCGCAGCTGCGCAAGGTGCGCCACCTCAACGGGCGAAACTGATCCAGAGCGCACTGATCCGGGCGCGGGCCCGCGGCATCTCGAAGGCCGGGTCGGGCAGAGACACACCCTCGGCGACATGCCTGGCGATGCTATGGCTGAGCGATCGCGCTTTGGCTAACTTACAATTTGTTCGGCGGCAGCTTCATCGAGGCCAGCTGCCGCTTGGGCGGCAAGACCGCGAGCCGCTGCTTGTGAATCGTAAAATTCCTCGAGTGCATAGACCCTGCCCCACCGCAGGGTGAACACGTGGAGACCACGGTTGACGTACGACGCGTCGCCGTTGAGCAGCGTTGCGGTGCCGTCCCACTGGGCAAACACGGTGGTATGCCACGGCCAGCCCTTCACCCAGATGTGGTTGACCGTGAGATGGAGATTAGGCAGGACGCGGCCGAGGCGCTCAAACCAGCGGCGCACGGCTTCTTTGTCGTGGCGCTCACCACCAAGCGCGTGGGCGCCGGAAACGCGGTGACGGACACGCGGTACGAGTGCTTTCACCGCCGCATTCCAGCGATGGTTGTTGACGTGGTCGAAGCTCTGTCGGATCGATTTCTCGACAAAATAACTGTATAGCATTTGACCTCTCCTCCAAACTTATTCGGTGGCGTGATCGAGGGCACCGTGTGGCGCTCCCGTCCGGTGATTTTTGACGACGTTCGCCGCCACGCCCGCCAGCAAGATGGCGGGTCTCGTTTTCATGCCCATCGGCTCATCTCGAAATAGATTGCGTTCGTCCTCTATAAGGGTTATAGATTACGAATGCAATCTAAAAAAAGGAGATGATGATGCGCGTGAGTCGCGTGCAGGCCGCGGAAAACCGTGAAACCGTGATCAATGTGGCAAGCCGCCTTTTTCGGGAGCGCGGCTTTGACGGCATCGGCCTTAAAGATCTTATGAAGGGAGCCGGTCTGACCCAGGGCGCCTTTTACAAGCAGTTCGCATCAAAGGAGGACCTGGCGGCGCAGGCGTCCAGGCGGGCGATGGAGAGCGCCACTCACCGATGGTCGGCCGCGACTGCGGCAAAGCCTGAGGATCCGCTCGGCGCGGTGATCGCATTCTACCTCAGCATGGGCCATCGCGGAGAAAAGATGGACGGCTGCCCGGTCGTGGCGCTCGGCTCGGATGCCGCCAGACAGGGTGCCGAGGTCAAGGCGTCATTCGAGGCCGGGATCAGGGAATATCTTAAGATGCTCGGCAGTTGGGTTGGCGAGGCCGACGGCGAGGAGGCCGGCGGCAAGGCCATGGCCATTCTCTCGACAATGGTCGGCGCGGTGCTGCTTTCGCGGGTCGTCAACGACCCCGATCTCGCCCAGGCCTTTCTGGATGCGGCGACCGACCAGGTTCGCGAAGCAGTCGCCGCTTGAACGGCGTAGGCAATGCTGGCGGCGCACCCAAATTGATAGGAGAGCAGATGCGACGCATTGTTGTTACAGGCATGGGAGCGGTCACGCCCCTTGCTGCCAATGTCGAAGCGTCCTGGTAGCGCCTCCTGGCCGGTCGCTCGGGTATCCGGAGGCTTTCGGACGATGTCGTGGGAGACCTGCCGGCGAAGATCGGCGGCGTGGTTCCCTCCTTGGAAGAAGATCCGGACGCTGGTTTCGATCCCGATGCCATCCTGGCTGCGAAAGATCGGCGCAAGGTGGATCGGTTCATTCTCTTTGCGCTGGCGGCGGCAGAAGAGGCGCTTGCGCAGGCGAAATGGAAGCCTGCCTTGGAAACGGATCGCCTGCGCACGGCAACGATCATCGCTTCAGGGGTCGGCGGGTTCCCAGCCATAACCGAGGCGGTGCGCACGGTCGACGGGCGCGGCGTCCGCCGTCTCTCGCCTTTTACGGTGCCGTCCTTCCTGGTTAACCTCGCGGCAGGCCACATCTCGATCCGCTATGGTCTCAAGGGGCCACTCGGCGCACCGGTGACGGCGTGCGCGGCCGGCATCCAGGCGATCGGCGACGCGGCCCGTCTTATCCGCGCCAATGAAGCCGATATCGCCGTGTGCGGCGGCACGGAAGCATTGCATGAACATCGTCAGTCTCGGTGGGTTTGCTGCCGCACGCTCTCTTTCCACCGGCTTCAATGAGACGCCGGCTCAAGCCTCGCGCCCCTTCGACACGTCGCGGGACGGCTTCGTCATGGGTGAAGGGGCCGGCATCCTGATTATCGAGGAACTGAGCCACGCGCTTGCGCGCGGCGCGAAACCACTCGCCGAGCTCGTCGGCTACGGCACGACGGCGGATGCTCATCACGTCACCTCCGGTCCCGAGGACGGCGACGGCGCGCGCCGAGCCATGGAGATCGCGATTGCCCAAGCCGGCATTTCGGCGCGTGAGGTATCTCATCTCAATGCGCACGCGACCTCCACGCCAGTCGGTGATCTCGGGGAAATCGAGGCGATCAAAAGAATCTTCGGCGCAGATTCCAGCATAGCTGTCAGCGCAACCAAATCGGCGACCGGACACCTGCTCGGAGCCGCCGGCGGGCTTGGAGCCATCTTCGCAATCCTGGCGCTGAGGGATCAAGTGGCGCCGCCAACCCTTAATTTGAGCGCTCCGGATCCAGCGGGCGACGGGATCGACTTCGTCGCAAACCAAGCCCGGCCGATGGGAATGGACTACGCGATCTCCAACGGCTTCGGCTTCGGAGGCGTCAATGCCAGCGCGCTATTCCGGCGCTGGACGGACCAGCTGGCCGGCGCAAGCATCGCAGAGTCCGGTGATTGACTTCCGACCGCCTGGCAGCCCGGCGCTTGCGATCGCGGATGCTATTCGGGTGTTGCAACGCGAATCGGGCGGGTGCCGATCTTTGCCCCACTGACGGCATCCACGGCCACCGGCTCGATTTCTTCTCCTGTCTCTGCATCGATGTATCGCGCCAACCTGCCTTCGCCGCGGTACTGGCGTCCCCACGCACCCAGTAAGATGAGCACCGGCAAAAAATCGCGTCCGGCCGCCGTCAGCACATACTCATCGCGCGGAGGCCGCTCCGAGTAGCGCCGCTTTTCCAGAAGTCCCTCTTCCGTCAGCGTCGCCAGCCGTCGGGTCAGAATGGTGGGGACGATGCCCAGACTTTTCCGGAACTCGTCAAAGCGCGTGAGGCCCAGGCTCGCGTCGCGAAGGATCAACATGCTCCACGCATCGCCGACGCAGGTGAGGCCGCGGGCGATCGGGCAAAAGGCATCGGAAAGATTTTTCATGTTCATATCATTTTGATAGTGACTTGATATCGAAATGATAGTAACATCTTTTTGAAATGCAATCCAGCACAAAGAAGGAGTGACTTCCATGAACAGGACCAACCTTGGCGCCGCCCATCCAGAACTTAACCGTCAGCGCGTGCAATCCGCGCATTATGTCGCCGCAGGCCGGCCGAGATCGGCGCCATCCAAACGGAGCCTCGCGATGATCAACCTTATCGGTGGCGTGGCGGCATTCTTCCTGGCCGCGTCCCCGTTGCATGCCGGTGAGTTGTCGGCCATGGCCGGGGAGAGTATCGATCTCGGCGGTTTTCGCGGCGTCGTACACTACACCGACGAAAATGACGGCTATCGGGTGATCGCAACGATAGCGGAAGGAGAGACCGGGATTCCCTTGCGCTTCTCGGCCACTCTCGCCGAAGGGCAGTCGGCTACGATATCCGTGCCGCGGAAATTGGGCGAGCCTGAGCAAAACCTCGAGATTTCGCGCTCCGGCGACAAGCTTACCGTCACCGAGGTGGGATCAGTGTCCAACCAGCAAACTGGGGCCATTGCCGAGTAATGGCCTCATCGGATCGCGGGGCGTGCGCCTATCTCCATTTGCGCACGCCTGCAGCCGGCAAATCCAGCACAAAGAAAGAAGTGATTTCCATGAACAAGACCAATCTAGGCGTCGCCCTGGTGACGGGGGCATCCACCGGCATCGGGCACGCAACGGCCAAGGCCCTTCAGAACGCGGGCTTTCGCGTGTTCGGAACCAGCCGTCGTGCGGTCGCCGAACGATCCGACGGCGTTACCATGCTGACCTGCGACGTCACCGATGACGCGTCCGTTGCGAAACTGGTCGATGACGTGTTGGCTGAAGCCGGGCGTATCGACCTGCTCGTCAACAATGCCGGCGTCGGCCTGCTCGGCGGCGCGGAGGAGTCCTCGACCGTCCAGGCTCAGGCGCTGTTCGACGTGAACGTCTTCGGCGTTCTGCGCGTGACCAACGCGGTCCTGCCGGCAATGCGCCGTCAAGGGAAGGGCAGAATCGTCAATTTGAGTTCTGTGTTGGGTTTAATCCCAGCACCTTATTCCGCGCTCTATGCGTCGACCAAACATGCCATCGAGGGCTATTCCGAATCGCTCGACCACGAACTGCGCCCTTTTGGAATTCGCGTCGTGTTGGTCGAGCCCGCCTATACCCGAACGTCATTTGAAGAAAATCTCGCCAGGCCGGACCAGTTGCTTGAGATCTATGACGCTGCGCGCGCTGGCATGGATGTGATCCTGCGCAAAGCGATGGAAACAGGTGATGCTCCCGAAATTGTAGCCGGGACGGTCTTGAAAGCAGCGACCGATTCCGTTCCGAGGAGGCGCTATGCGGCGGGAAAAATGGCACGCCAGGTCAGTTTCCTGCGCCGTTTCGTCCCGGCATCCGCATTCGACAAAAGCCTACGAAAGCAGAACGGCCTGCCGGTCTGACGTCAACATTAACGACTCCGGCTTCGGTCGAACCGGCAGGAGTTGTAGGCGCTTCAGGCGGCACTGATCCAGGCACGGGGGCCGCGAACACCGTGCCATGTGCTGCCGGTGCGCTACGCGCTCAAGCTGCCTCCGCGCCTCGCGCGGATGCCTTGAAGAGGTTGCCGCCGATGGCGCGCGCGGCGCCGAAATTAGAGGCTGGATCCTGCGTCTCCGAGCCGAGCAGCAGCTCGGACGTCACGACGGACGCGCCACAGTAATCGAAGATGCCATGGTCGATCTGCGTCTTCATGGCTCCGAAATAGCCGTGCCGCGCATAGGTTCGCAGGTTGGCGCCTCCGATGGCAACCAGATGAGCCCGGAGGTGGCGAAGCCTCTTCACCAGTTTGGCGTCTGGGCCTTCATCGTAAGCCCAGCCATTTGCGAATACCCGATCGATCCATCCCTTGAGAAGCCCCGGCATCGACCACCAGTAGACGGGATAGACCAGCACGAGGGCATCGGCGCGATCAATCCTCGCTTGCTCGGCGGCAACATCGGCTGAGGGCGGCGTCTCCCTGCGATGGACGGCGAGATCCGTCGCGGTGAACCTCGGATCGAAGCCTTCCGCCGCAAGATCCGCAATTTCGAAGGAATTGCCGGGATCGGACAGGGACACACCCTCGGCGACATGCCTGGCGACGCTATGGCTGAGCGAGCTGGGATCGGGATGCGCGATAACGATGAGCGCGTGCATATCGAAAACTCCTGCTGGTTGGTTGCGGCCGAACGACCAAACTTATATACTCTTAGTAAGTTACTTTTGGTATATAGCCATGTCAAGCGCCGAAATGAGTGATCAGGCTTCCCATCCGCGACCGCGTCGCCGGCTGTCGCGAGAGGAACGGCATCGCCAGCTTCTGGACGTCGCATGGCGGCTGATTGGGGAAGAAGGAACGGAAGCCCTGACGCTCGGACGGCTGGCCGAGCAGTCGGCTGTTACAAAACCCGTCGTTTACGACCATTTCGGCACGCGGTCCGGGCTGCTGGCGGCGCTCTATCGGGAATTCGACGCGCGCCAGAATGCGCTCATGGACGCCGCGCTTCAGGCGAGCGAACCGACCTTGGCGGGCAGAGCCGCGGTTATCGCGTCTTCCTATGTCGACTGCGTGCTTCTCCAAGGCCGCGAGATACCCGGTGTCATCGCTGCGTTGGCCGGTTCGCCTGAGCTTGAAAGGATCAAGCGCGACTGCGAGACGGCGTTCATCGAGAGGTGCCGGATTGCGCTTGCCCCATTCGCCGGAACTGGTGCTGTCGCTTCAGCGGGCCTTTGGGCGATGCTCGGTGCAGCCGAGGCCCTGTCCTATGCTGCCGCGACCGCAGAAATCACGGCCGCGCAAGCGCGGGACGAACTCTTCGAAACAATCGTCGCAATGGTCGCCAGAAGCGCAGGCCCCGGCATACGCTAGGCCGTAGACACATAACCCTTTACTCCAGTAGCGAAGAGCAAAATCCCTCAGATCAACCAGCGACGCATCACAAGGCTCCCTCCCAGAGCCCTGAATGCTCACCCGGCAAGCAGTTTTATGAGTTTACGGCCTAGGATGACACCTTGTAGATTGGACACATGGCGCTCAAACGGATGGACAACGTAGGAATCGTCGTCGATGACCTCGGAGGGACGATTGATTTCTTTCGCGAGCTCGGCCTTGAGCTCGAAGGGCGGGGCACGATCGAAGGAGAATGGGCCGGACGTGTCACTGGACTGGGCGATCAGCGCGTCGAGATTGCCATGATGCGCACGCCGGACGGCCACGGCCGGCTCGAGCTATCCCGCTTCCTCACGCCGCCTGCCGTCGCGGATCACCGCAACGCCCCGGTTAATGCTCTAGGCTATCTCCGCGTCATGTTCGCCGTGGACAACATTGACGAGACGCTTGAAAGGCTCCGCAATCGCGGCGCGCAGCTCGTAGGCGAAGTAGTCCAGTATAAAAACGTGTATCGGCTCTGCTATATCCGCGGGCCTGGAGGGCTTCTCATCGGGCTCGCCCAAGAACTCAGCTGAGCGCAATACGACGACAATGACGAAGGGCGACCAGCGAGCGCGTCTCACAAAGGGTCAGCTGTTTGACTAGATTAGGACAGTGCGGGCCTGCCGAAGATCGTCTGCAGGAATTCGCCGAGCCAGCGCTTCAGATGCATGTCCCAGATCAGCCGGCCGCCGAGATGGTCGCGGCCGGGCTGCGCGCCGGGCAACTCGAAGCGGTGCGCGCCGCGAACGACCCAGCGCTGCATCATCGCCCGGGTCAATTCGCCATGGAACTGGATGCCCCAGGCATTGTCGCCATAACGAAAGGCCTGGTTGGGATAGGTCTCGGCCGTCGCCAGCAGCGTCGCGTCCCGCGGCAGCGAAAAGCCCTCACGGTGAAACTGGTAGACCATGTCAGGCCAGTGCATCAGCTTCCGGCCATCCTCCGTCGCCCTCAGCGGATACCAGCCGATCTCGACCAGCCCCTCGCCATGACTCTCGACCTTGCCGCCAAGATGATTGACCAGCATCTGCGCGCCGAGGCAGATGCCGAGCAACGGCCGGTTCTCCCTGAGCGGAACTTTCAGCCAGTCGGTCTCGCGGCGGACGAAGTCGTCCTCGTCATTGGCGCTCATCGGTCCGCCGAACACCACGGCTCCGGCATGACCGTCCAGTGTTTCCGGCAAGGCGTCGCCGAGCGGCGGGCAGCGGAGATCGAGGTCGAAGCCTTCTTCGATAAGCATGTGGCCGACGCGCCCGGGGCTCGAACTCTCCTGATGCAGCACGATCAGGATTTTTGGTCTCGACCTCGGTGTGAATGGCATGGGTATCCCGTCTATTCGTCGCTCGACGTTCCGGTGGCGCCCGGCGCTTCGGCCGCCGCCTTGCGGCGCGCCTCGACGCGGTCGCGGCGTTCAACGCCGATCAGCTCGGCGACCCGCCAGACGATATTGTCCTCGAGTTCGTGCAATTCGCCGTCGGCATAGACGATTTCCCACATCAGGCCGATGAAGGCTTTTCGCGCGTCCGCGTCGAGCTGACGCTTCAACACGCTGGTGAAGGCATAAAGGTCGACCGCCTCATTGTCGGCCCGCTCGCCGGCGGCGGCCAGCGCGTCGAGCTCGTCGCCGCTGATTGAATAGCTTTCCGCCAGCACCGCCTTGAAGCGCTCCCATTCGGCATCCTGACGCACGCCGTCGGCACTCATCACATGGTAGAGAAGGGCGGATGCGGCAACGCGCGGATCATCGGCGTTGTTGCGGGCGCTGCCACCTGCCGGCAGGTCCTTCAGAAACGACAGAACACGTTCGAACATGTGATTCTTACTTCCCATCGGCCAAAACTAACAAGCTCGGCCAGATCAAAACAATCGAAACTTGCGTGGTGATTTTTGGTCTTCGTCGTCCGGATCGACGCCGGGATCGTCGGGCAGCCGGGCCAGTTCCTCCGCCGGTTCGACAGCTTCGGCATCCGGCGGCACCGCGGCAAAGGCCGTGGCGGTGACCGGCGTAACCTGGTCTTCGCCGCTTTCCGATGCCATCGCAGTGATCGGTCTTTCGGTCGAAGCAGCGGGGTTCAGCTCGATCACATTTTCCTTTGCCGGCTTGATGGGCGCCGCAATGGTCGGCACCGTGGCATCCGCCGCGTCCTCATTACTGTCGATGAGCTGACCGAGCCGCTCCATCGGTGCCCGCCATTCGAAGGCGTCGAGCCTGCCGGTGATCGGCGACACCGGCGCCCATCGTTCGGAGACGAGGCCGTCGGCAACCCAGGCCGGATCGCGCGGTGCACGCACCGCCTTGGACAGAAGCTGCCGCACCTTGCCCTGATCGCCGGTCTCGGCCTCCTCGATGTCGGCCAGAAGCAGATAGGCGCCTTCGCGGCGATCCATGCGAATGGCTGCCTCGGCCTCCTGGCGGGCGGTCTTGTAATCTTGCGCATCGAGCGCGGCGCGCGCCACCGTCAGCGAGGATTCGGCGTGGTTCTTCTTCATCTCCTGCAGCTTCTTCGCCCGGTTCAGACGGTCGAGGACGGCATCGGCAGGCCGGGCGTGGGTGTAAAGCTCGGCGATCTCCGGATGCGGCTCGGCTTTCCACGCCGCTTCGAGGATCTTCGCGCCCTTGCGCACATCGTTCTGCCTGAACAGCAGTTTGGCTGCGACGACCGCCGCCGGCGCGAAATCCGGCCGCAGTCGATTGGCCTCGAGAGCAGCGGTTTTGGCGGCATTGGGATCGCTGTCGATCAGCGCCTGCGCCTTGGCGGTGAGCAGCACGGCGCGGCGCCGGTTGGCGGCGTCGCGCTCGATCTGGCGCGTCGATTTCTGCGCCTCGACCAGTTTCAGCGCGCCGTCCCAGTCGCCGCGCCCGGTCAGGTCTTCCAGCGTCGATTCGGCGGCCCAGGCCAGCTGCGGCGCCATCGCCGCGGCGCGGCCGGCATAGTGGCGCGCCGCGTTGCGATCGCCGAGGCGTTCGGCCTCGAGATAAAGCCCGCGCAGGCCAAGCAGCCGCATTTCGGGATCGTCGAGCATGGTCTCGAACTTTTCGCGGGCGCCGTCGTGGTCGCCTTCGAGCAGCGAGGCTTGCGCCTCCAGCAGCTGGATCAACGGCTCCTGGTCAGAGCGGATCAGCTTTGCCGCTTCCTTGGTCTTCTTGCGGGCGAGTGCTCCGTCACCGGCGCCGGCGGCGATCATGCCGGTCGATAGCGCCTGATAGCCACGGTCGCGGCGGCGCACGCGGAAATAGCGCGAGATGGTGTAGGGGCTGTTCCACAGTGACTTGATCAGCCACCAGACGATCATCACCGCGGCAACCACGGCGACGACCGCCACCGCCGCCACCATCAGGCTGACCTGATACTGATAGCCGCTGAAGGTGACGACCATCTCGCCCGGCCGGTCGGCCAGCCAGGCGAAACCCAGCCCGAGCGCGAAAACGACGGCGAGGAAAAGCAGAATGCGAATCATCGGGTTTTCCTCACGCCTTCATCGCACCAGCGATCAACGCGTCGACCTGTGTCTCGACCTCGATCCGCGCCTTCAGTTTGCCGGCAAAGTCGGCGCCGGCGGCCTTCACCGCCTCGGGCAGTGTATCGTATTCACTGAGCGCCTTGGCGTAGTCGCCCTGGCTGACCGCCACCTCCATGCGCGCGACGGTTTCCGGCGCGCCGGCGCCTTCGACGGCACCGATCGGCCTGACCTTGACCAGTGATTCGGCGCTCGACAAAAGGTTCTGCAGGAAGCCGGCATTCTGGTCGACGGGCTCGGAGGCAGCGACCATGGCATTGGCCGCGGCGGGCACTTCGGCGGCGATCTCGGCACGGGTCGAAACGCCCTTTTCGGCGTAGGGACGCAAGGTTGCGATCTCCGGTGCGCCCGGTGAAATCGCCGCAAACGTTTCGAGCTCGGCGGCGAACGGCGCACCGCCGTCGACTGCTGCCTTCAGCGCCGAAGCGGCGATGGCGAGCGCGATCTTCGGCTGTCCCGCCTGTGCCTCGACCTTGCCGGAAAGCTGCGACACTGACTGTTCCAGCGCCGCAAGCCGGCCTTCCTGCGCCGATGCCGCCTCACCGGCGGATTTCACCGCCGCGTCGAGCCCGGCCAGCTTTTCGTTGAGCGGCCCGAGATCGACCGGCGCCGTATTGCCTGCCTGACCAAGGGCAGCAACAGTCGTCTCGATCTGCCTGACTTTGTCGCCAAGGGCAGCAAGCCCGGCAGTGTCGCCGGCCCCACCCTGCTCGACCGCCGATTTCAGCGCCGCGACATCCGTCTTGACCTGATCCAGGGCCGACGACAACCCGTCCACCTTGGCCGACGCATCATTGTTGCCGGCTGTGTCCTTGAGCCCGGCAATCTCGCTCTTCAGCGAAGCGATTTCGCCATTGACGCCATCGAGCGACACGCCGCCCGAACCCGGCGCGCCGAGCAGGCCGGCAAACTGCAGCCCTCCGGCGGCGGCGAGCGCGATGACGCCGCCGACAATGCCGGCAGCGATGCCGTTGATGCCGCCACGCCTCGGCTGTGCTGCCATGCCTTCATCCCCTGCCTGGGCTTCCTTCGGCGCTCCTTTGGCCCCCATCCCGCTGGCTTTGGCAGATGCGTCGTCGAAGCTGTAGTCGAAGGCCCGTTTCGCCGATGCGTCTGAGCCGGCCGGATAAGTCGGTTTGGGTCCTTCAGGACCTTTGGTGCCGCCCTCTGCCGGCTCTTCCGGACCGGCGGGCGGGGCCGCATCGGCATGTTCCCACGGCTCGATGTCGGTCTGGTCGGCATGCATGGGTTCTTCAGGCGCACCCGGCTGCGACGCGTTCGCCGCCTCCTCCGCTTTCGCCTCGTCGGTCCGCCCGTTGGCGGCATTCTCGTCGGCAACGCGCGAGACGGCCCCGGGTTCGAGCTCGATGGTCACAGGCTCGCGACGGCTTTTCGAATGCCGCATCTTCGGCGTCTTGACCATGCTTGGGCTCCGCAAAATTCGCTTCGGGATGGTTCAGAAAGGGTCTAGCACATCACCAAGCGGTGAAAAGGGGCGGCGTGATGACACGGGGTCAACGCCACGTCCGCAAAAGTTCCAGCAACGCCTCCTCGCTGGGCTCCGGCGCAACCCGGAGCTTTTCTGAGGCGACAGCCTCCAAGGCTGCGGCGATACGTCCGGACAGGACGAAAAACCATGTCTCTTCAAAAAGACCACGCAGCGCCGGCCGGCCAGCCAGGGCCTGCATCGCTGTCGCCGCCTTGGCCGAATAAAGAAGCACCGCTTCAACCGGCTGGCCGGACAGGCATGCAAGGATTGCGGCGTCCGAATGGTCCAGGGTGACTGTGTCGTAGGTCTCGATGGCGCGGACGGCGACACAAGCGGCCTTCAGCCGCGCCTCGAACGCCGGAAACCGCACGCGTCCACACAGATAGATGATCGTCTTTGCCATGAAGCCGCCGGCAAGCGCATCCGCCAGCGCCTCGGCATCGCCGGGGCCTTCGCTGACGGACAAGAATCCCGCAGCGCGGGCCGCTTCTGCCGTCCTTCTGCCGACGGCATGGCAGGGCAAAGCGGCGAGCGCCGCGATAATTTCCCTCGGCGCATGGCGCACGGCATTGGCGCTGGTGACCGCAACGGCCACGGCATTGTTTGCGACCCCCTCCACGTCGACGGGCAGAGCCACCGTTTCGGTCAATGGCAGCGGGATCGGCTTAAACCCCCGGTCCTCAAGCCGCCGCATTGTGCGCGAGGCGCCCGGTTCCGGCCTCGTCACCAGGACGCGAACCATGTCAGGCCCAGCCGTCGAAGAATTTTTCGCCGGCCTTGGCCCGCACGGTCCTAGCAGCTTCGTTGCCGATGCGGGCGGCATCTTGCGCCGGGCCTTCCGCCTCGACCTCATGTGATTGCGTGCCGTCCGGCGAGATGATCAGCCCAGCGAAGAAGACGGTTCCGTTGGCGATGACCGCATGGCCGGCGATCGGCGTGCGGCACGACCCGTCGAGCGCCGCCAGGAAGGCGCGCTCGCAGGCCAGAGCCTGTCCGGTCGGCACGTCATGGATTGCCGTCAGCATCCTTTCCACATCGCGGTCGCCGATACGGCTTTCGATGCAGATGGCACCTTGCCCGGGCGCCGGCGGAAAGGTGTCGAGCGGCATCAGGTCGGTGACGACATGCTCCAGGGCAAGCCGCTTCAGCCCGGCATAGGCGAGGATGGTGCCGTCGGCGATGCCCTCGTCGAGCTTGCGCAGCCGCGTCTGCACATTGCCGCGGAACATCACCACGTCGAGGTCCGGCCGCATGCGCCGAATCAATGCCTGACGCCTGAGCGACGACGAGCCGACCTTCGCGCCCTGCGGCAGTCCGGCGATTGTCTTCGCCGCTTTGCCGACGAAAGCGTCGCGGGCATCCTCGCGCGGCAGGAAGGCGGACAGCTCCAGCCCGTCGGGCAACACCGTCGGCATGTCTTTCGACGAATGCACGGCGATGTCGATACGGCGCGCCAGCAGCGCTTCCTCGATCTCCTTGGTGAACAGCCCTTTGCCGCCGGCTTCCGACAGCGGCCGGTCCTGGATGCGGTCGCCACTGGTCGAGATGACAACCACCTCGAACGCCTCAACCGGCATGCCATGCGCGGCCATTAGCCGCGCCTGCGTTTCATGCGCCTGCGCCAGCGCCAGCGGGCTGCCGCGTGTTCCGATTTTCAAGGTTGTTTGCATGGCGCGCGGTCCGTGATAACCCGGCCAGAACATTTCAGGCGAGGGCTTTGCCGGGCCTTCTCCTACCGGGGAAAGCCCGGTTGTACAATCTTCTAGGGACAGCGACGAATTGATCCGCGTTCTGGGCATTGAGACGAGTTGCGACGAGACCGCCGCCAGCGTGGTGACGCTGGATGGCGGCGGCGCACCCAAAATCCTGTCCGATATCGTGCTCAGCCAGATCGAGGAGCATGCCGCCTTCGGCGGCGTCGTGCCGGAAATCGCCGCACGTGCCCATGTCGAGGCGCTGGACGGCATCATCGAGGCAGCGCTGGCCGATTCGGGCGTCGATCTCGCCGACATCGACGCGATCGCCGCGACCGCCGGCCCCGGCCTCGTCGGCGGGCTGATCGTCGGCCTGATGACGGCGAAAGCCATTGCCGCGGCCGCAAACAAGCCGCTGATCGCCATCAACCACCTCGAAGGCCACGCGCTGACCGCGCGGCTGACAGACGGTCTCGATTTTCCCTACCTGTTGCTGCTGGTGTCCGGCGGTCACACGCAGATCGTCGCCGTGCGTGGCGTCGGCGACTATCAGCGCTGGGCGACAACCATCGACGATGCGCTCGGCGAAGCCTTCGATAAGACGGCCAAGATGCTTGGCCTGCCCTATCCCGGCGGACCGAATGTCGAGAAGGTGGCGGCGACCGGCGACGCCACGCGCTTCGCCTTCCCGCGGCCGATGAAGGGCTCGGCGCAGCCCGATTTCTCCTTTTCCGGGTTGAAGACCGCCGTGCGCCAGGCAGCGACGGCCATCGCCCCATTGAGCGACCAGGACGTCGCCGACATCTGCGCCTCATTCCAGGCGGCAGTGGCGGATGCGCTGGATGATCGTGTTTCGAGAGCGCTGAACCGATTCCGTCAGGAGTTTCCAGGCGAGGCGAAACCTGCGCTCGTTGTCGCCGGCGGTGTCGCTGCCAACCGGACGATCAAGGCGACGCTGGAAGCCTTGTGCGAAAAAGCCGGCTTTGCTTTCGTCGCGCCGCCGCTCAAACTCTGCACCGACAATGCGGCGATGATCGCCTGGGCCGGCATCGAGCGGCTGCGCGCCGGCATCGCGGGTGAAAACACCGCCGATTTCGTGCCGCGCTCGCGCTGGCCGCTGGACAGCATCTCCGCCCCGATGGTCGGCTCGGGCCGGCGTGGAGCCAAGGCATGACCGGCGGCGAGGACAGGGCGCCAAGCGGCTGGCGCGTCGCGGTGCTTGGCGGCGGCGCCTGGGGCACGGCGCTGGCGCTGGCCATGCTGCGAGCCGGTCATTTCGTCCGCCTCTATGCGCGCGACCCGGAGACCGTCGCCGCGATCGACCGTGGCGAAAATCCGCGCTATCTGCCGGGCATCGCGCTCCAGGCCGGTATCGTGGCAACGAGCGACATCGAGGCCGCGCTCGACGGCGCCGACTGCGTGCTGGCGGTGGCGCCGGCGCAGTCGCTGCGCGCCATGCTGGCGACCGCGAAGACCCATATGCCGAAAGACGTCCCGCTGGTCCTCTGCGCCAAGGGCATCGAGCGCGACACTGGCGCGCTGCTGTCGGCGATAGTCGAAGAGATTCTGCCTGAAAACCCGGTTGCCGCCCTGTCCGGCCCGAGCTTCGCCACCGACGTTGCCAGGGGCCTGCCGACGGCCGTGGTGGTCGCGGCCCGCAACGAGGGTCTGGCGGCCGATCTTGCCGCCCGCTTCTCCGCGCAGAACCTGCGCTGCTATTCGAGCGACGATCTCATCGGCGTCGAGATCGGTGGCGCGCTGAAGAACGTCTTCGCCATTGCCGCCGGCGCGGTCACCGGCGCCGGGCTCGGCGCCAGCGCCCAGGCCGCCATGGTGACGCGCGGCTTTGTCGAATTGCGTCGCATCGGTGCTGCGTTCGGCGCCAGACCGGAAACGCTGATGGGGCTTTCCGGCCTCGGCGACCTGCTGCTCACCTGCTCGTCCGCCCAGTCGCGCAATTTCGCCTACGGGCTGGCGCTGGGGCAAGGCAAGCCGCTTGCCGGGCTGCCCTTGGCCGAAGGCGTGCCGACGGCGGCGATCGCCGCCCGCATCGCCGCCGAGCGTCGGATCGACGCGCCAATCATCACCGCCGTCGCCGCCATATTGGACGGCACGATCACCATTCGCCAGGCTGTGTCGGCGCTGATGACAAGGCCGCTGAAGACCGAAACCGATGTTTAGAGCGACGTGCGTCCGCTTGGACGCACAAAGTACGCTCTAACAACTTTGAACCTGCGCATCGTGCTTTCCGAAAATCGATTCCGATTTTCGGGCCGATGCGATAAATCTCGAACAATCCGGAGATCGAAAAATGCTGTTTGCGTTGATTTGCAAGGACAAGCCTGAAAACCTGCAGGTGCGGCTCGATACGCGGCCCGAGCATATTGCCTTCCTGGAAAGATTGAACGGCGAGAAGAAGCTGGCCTTCGCCGGTCCGTTCCTCGACGCCGACGGCAAGCCGAACGGCAGCCTCGTCGTGGTCGAGGCGCCCGATCTGGCCGCGGCAGAGGCCCTGTCGGCGGCAGACCCCTACGCCAAGGCCGGGCTGTTCGAAAGCGTCGAAATCAGGCAATGGAACTGGACCTTCAACAAGCCGGCGAGCGCATGACCCCGAAAATCGGAATCGATTTTCGCTGGGGATCATGCGCAAATCAAAGTGCTGCAGCGTCCTTTGCGCGTCTGAGAGACGCGCGGCGCTGTAGCTGATTTCCAGCCTTCAGGAGGAGCAAAAACGATGAACTACTGGCTGTTCAAATCGGAACCCTCGGTCTTCTCCTTTGAAGCGCTGAAGGCGAAGGGCAAGGCCGGCACGCAATGGGACGGCGTGCGCAACTATGCGGCGCGCAACAACATGAAGGCGATGCAGATCGGCGATCTCGGCTTCTTCTACCATTCCAATGACGGGCTCGACGTGGTCGGCATCGCCGAGGTCTGCGGGCTGGCCCATCAGGACAGCACCACCGACGATCCGCGTTGGGAATGCGTTGATATCCGTGCCGTCAAGGATATGCCGAAGCCGGTGACGCTGGAACAGGTCAAGGCCAATCCCAAGCTTGCCGAGATGGCACTGGTCCGGCTCGGACGGCTTTCCGTGCAGCCGGTGACGCCGGCCGAATGGAAAGAGGTCTGCCGCATGGGCGACCTGACGCCGGCGCCGTGACGGCGCTGACGCCAAACAGCGCGAAGAATTTCATCCTCGACAACACGACGCTGATGGCGCCGCCGCATGTGCCGGAGATCCTGCTGCATCTGGCCGACGAGGCGCATGATCTGTGGCAGCGGACCGAGGACGAACTGGCCGAAATCGGCCTGCCCCCGCCCTTCTGGGCCTTTGCCTGGGCCGGCGGCCAAGGCCTTGCCCGCTACATCCTCGACAATCCGTCTGATGTGTACGGCAAGCGCGTGCTCGACTTCGCCTCCGGTTCCGGCCTTGTCGCCATTGCCGCAGTGAAGGCCGGCGCGGCGGAGGTGATCGCCGCCGACATCGACCCGTTCTGCGCGACCGCGATCCGCCTCAATGCCGAGGCCAATGATGTCCGGATCAAATTCCTCGGCTCGGACTGCATCGGAACCGATGCGGGCTGGGATGTGGTTCTGGCCGGCGACGTGTTCTACGACAAGTCCTTCGCCGACAGGCTGATGCCGTGGTTCGCGACACTGAAGTCGCGCGGCGCCGACATCTTCGTTGGCGATCCCGGCCGCTCCTATCTGCCGAAGACGGGGCTGGAACCGCTTGCCGTCTACGAAGTGGCGGTGACCCGGGCGCTGGAGGATTCCCTGGTCAAGCGCACGACCGTCTGGCGCTTTGCTTGACGACACGGCCGAACGGGCGTTCCATCACGCGTCGATTTTGAGACTATGCACGGCGTTGTCCCAAAACCACTGGGACCCTCGGGTCATGCCCGAGGGCAGGGTTTGGGGGACATGCTTCCGGGAGGGGAAATCATGGATTTTTCCGCAGTAAACTGGCTGGCGGTTATCGTCGCCGCCGTGGTGGCGTGGTTGTTCGGCGCCGCCTGGTACATGGGCTTGAGCAAGCCCTGGCTCAAAGCCGCCAAGCTTGATCCGGCGACCATGAGTAAATCGCCGTTGCCCTTCGTCATCAGCTTCGTCGCGGAAATTGTCATGGCGCTCGTCATGTCCCTGGTCATCGGAGCAATGACCGGCGGCGAGCCGAGCCTCATTGCCGGGCTGGTCTTCGGCTTCGTTCTCTGGCTGGGATTCGTCGCCACGACGCTTTCCGTCAATCATCGTTACGAGGGTTTCGGCTGGGACCTGACCATCATAGACTGCGGCCACTGGCTTGGTGTGCTGCTTATCATTGGCGCGGTGATCGGCTGGTTCGGCGCGGCGGCGGCTTGAGCTGGAGCAATTCCAGGAAAAGTGTGCAACGGTTTTCCGTCCGGAATTGCGCAAAAACAAACAGCTAGAGCGGTTCAGCGATTCTCTTAATCGCTGAACCGCTCTAAGGATCCGATCGTCAGGTCGGCGTCTTCGCGACTTCGTCGAGAAGCCATTCGCGAAAAGCGACGATGCGCGGGTCGTGCGCCGCGCTTTTTGGGTAGACCAGGAAATAGGCGAATTCGGGCGCAACCTTGATGCCCAGTTCGAACGGTCGCACCAGCCTGCCCTCGGAAAGGTCGTTTGCCACCATGGCGAAATCGGCGAGCGCGACGGCATTGCCGTCGAGCGCAGCCTGAACGACATCCGAGGACGTGCCGAAGACCATCGTTCGGCTATCGTCGAAATCGTCGACGCCGGCCGCTGCCATCCACATGCGCCAATTCGGCCACGTCACACCCTGGCGCGCCCACTCGATGTGGGCAAGCGTGTGGTGAAACAGGTCGCGCGGCTCCTTCAGCGGCGGCCCCGCCCGCAGCAACGCCGGGCTGCAGACGGGGATGATGACGTTGTCGAACAGCCGGTCGGCGCAAAGTCCCGGATATTTCCCGGTGCCGAAACGGATGCCGATATCGACATCGTCGAGGTCGAAGTCGCGCACCTCATAACTGATGTCGAAGCGGAGCTCGATGTCGGGCTGATGCTTGCGAAACCCGTCGACGCGGCGCATCAGCCATTTTGTCGCGAACTGTGCGTCGAGGGTCACTTTCAGCAGCGCCGTTCCACGCGCCACCTTGTGCGCTCGTGAGACGGCTCGGCCAAGCAGGTCGAGCGCGTCGGTCGCGGCCTCGAACAGCACCGCGCCCGCTTCCGTCAGCCGGATGGTGCGGCTGGTGCGCGTGAACAGCACGATGCCGAGCTGATCCTCGATTTCCTTGATCTGGTGGCTGACCGCGGCCGGCGTCAGGCCGAGCTCGTCTGCGGCGCGGGTGAAATTGAGGTGCCGGGCCGCCGCTTCCAGCGTCCTCAGTGCACGGGTTCCAGGCAGCAGGCGCGCCATCAGCGCGGAATGATTTTTGGCAGGATCATTGCCCTTGATCCACAAATTAAACTTGATGATCTGGAAAAAACTACTCGTTTCCCTCTTAGATTTCAATCCGGCATGATGTGACCATCGATAAACTATCAAACCGGATTTGATGTCCGGATGGAACGGATCACGTCATGTCACACATTGCTTTGAAGTCTCCAGCTGCCGGACCAACCTGGCTGCGCGCAGCAGTTGAATGGTTCCATCACGCGAGAATCGCGATCAACCTCTCGCAAGAGCCCGGCCTGCCGCGTGAAAATGTCGAGGACCTCTCGGACCGCCAACTGCGCGACATCGGCGCCGAGCGGAAGGATGTCGCCCGCGCCATGGACCAGGAACTAGGCCGGCTCGGCCTGCTCGACATCGGCTGGCAGAAGCCGAAACGGTAGGGGAGTAAGGGAGCGCGAACGCGCATATCGGCTGACAACTTCCTACTCCCCTACTCCCCTACTCCCCTACTCCCCTATCGTACCACTCTCATCACCGTCCGGTCCGACAGCAGCGGCAACAGCCGGGCCATCGTGCGTGCCGTCACCGCGACGCAGCCTTGCGTCGGCGTGAAGCCGGGGCGCGCCAGGTGGAAGAAGATCGCGCTGCCGCGCCCGCGGCGGCGCGGCGCAATGTTCCAGTCCAGCACCAGGCAGGCGTCATAAAGCCGGTCGGCGCGCAGCATCCGCTCGTGGCTGGCGCCATAGGGAATCCTGACCGGGCGGTTATAGTTGCGGTCCTCAGGCACCTCGCACCAGCCGAGATCTGGGCCGATCGGCGCCATCGCCAGCCGGGTTTTGCGGCCCTCGGAAAAATGATCGTTACGGAAATATCCCGACAGGATCCGCATCGAACCAAGTGGCGTGGCGCCGTCGCCTTCGCGCTTGCCGGCCGATATGCCGCCGCGTCCCAGCGCACATGAAAACACCAGTTTGCCAGCCTGCAGGAACCCCTGGCTGGCGTGGCCGGGTCTTGCGCGCACCGTGAGAACACGAAGCCCTTTTCGCAAAAATGCGCTCGCCTCATTGCACGCGCGTTTTTTCTTGTATGATCGTGCCACGGAACAAATCACTGTGATCGGCTGTTGTGCCGGTCAGCTTCCGCATAAACAGGCAGCGGTCAACTGAATTTTCTTTTCAAAACAACGGATTGATCCATGACTTCACGCACCATTCTGATCGTCGATGACGATGACGACCTGCGCGGCACGCTCGTCGAGCAATTGTCTCTCTATGAGGAATTCGACGTCCTGCAGGAATCAACCGCCGCCAAAGGCGTCGCCACGGCCCGCGGCGGCCTCATCGATCTGCTCATCATGGATGTCGGCCTGCCCGACATGGATGGCCGGGAGGCGGTGAAGATACTGCGCAAGGGCGGCTACAAGTCGCCCATCATCATGCTGACTGGACACGACACCGATTCCGACACGATTCTCGGCCTCGAAGCCGGCGCCAACGACTATGTGACCAAGCCGTTCCGCTTCGCGGTTCTCTTAGCCCGCATCCGTGCGCAGCTTCGCCAGCATGAGCAGAGCGAAGACGCCACCTTTTCGGTCGGCCCGTACACGTTCAAGCCCAGCCAGAAGCTTTTGATCGACCAGCGCGGCGCCAAGGTGCGGCTGACCGAAAAGGAGGCCTCGATCATCAAGTATCTCTACCGCGCCGACCAGAAGGTGGTGACGCGCGACGTGCTGCTCGAGGAAGTGTGGGGCTACAATTCCGGCGTCACCACGCACACGCTGGAAACCCATGTCTATCGGCTGCGCCAGAAGATCGAGCGCGATCCTTCCAATGCGGAAATTCTTGTGACAGAAAGCGGCGGCTACAAGCTGGTTCCTTAAACATTTAATTATCCAATGAGCGGTCGGGGCGGGGCCGCTTTCGGGCACGATCCTGAGACTGGAGGTGGTTCTGGATCGGACTCGCTGATGCATCGGCCCAAAAATCGGAATCGATTTTTTGGAAAGCACGGTGCGTCGATTTCAAGCGTTTAGAGCGTCCTTTGCGCGCCCAAAGGGACGCTCGGCGCCCTAAGGGAGGGATTGGACTGACCGTTCGGGGACATAGCTAGATGGCGTTGGATGACGACATCCGCATCCTGTCCACCGTGAGGCTCTTCGAGGGCTTCACGGACGAACAGTTGCGTCTGCTCGCCTTTGGCGCGGAAACCACAAGGCTGCAGGCCGACCACAAGCTTTACCGCGAGGACGACGAGGCCGATTGCGCCTATATCGTGGTCAGCGGGCGCATCGTGCTGTATCGCGAGCAGAATGGCGACCGCGTCCCGATAGGCACGGCCGGCCCCGGCACGACGCTCAGCGAACTGGCGCTGATCGCCGACACCAACCGGCTGACCAGCGCATCCGCCGAGATCGATTCGGAAGTGCTGCGGCTCAGCCGCAAGATGTTCCGCCGCATCCTGGAGGAATATCCCGATATCGCGGTCCATCTGCACCAGCGCATTTCCGAGGATTTTCAGGCAATGATCCGCCGCATCGAAGAGCTGGCGTCGCGCTTCGACAGTTGAGCGGGCAACGGTAGTTCGGAACTTCTGAAACGCCGGCGGGACAGAGGGGGACGCGCTACAGGCGGCAGTCCGCACTACTCTAAATCGAACCGCGCGATCACCGGCACATGGTCCGACGGCCGTTCCCAGCCGCGCGCCAGCCGCAGGATCTCATAGCCGGCAAAGCTCGACACCAGATTGGGCGACGACCAGACATGGTCGAGCCGCCGGCCGCGATTCGACGCTTCCCAGTCCTGCGCGCGATAGCTCCACCAGGTGTAGAGCTTCTGCTCATAAGGCACGTTGAGCCGCATCAGGTCGACCCAGTCGCCGGCGAGCCGCATCGCCTCGAAATTTTCCGTCTCGACCGGCGTATGGCTGACCACTTTCAAGAGCTGCTTGTGCGACCAGACATCGTGCTCGAGCGGCGCGATGTTGAGGTCGCCGACCAGGATCGAGCCGGAGACCTCGTTATGCTCGGCGCGGATGGCGTTCATTTCGGCGACGAAATCCAGCTTGTGCCTGAACTTGCGGTTGATCTCAGGATCGGGCTCGTCGCCGCCGGCCGGAACGTAGAAATTGTGCAGCAGGATCGCCTTGCCGCCGGCCCGCACGGTGACCGACAGATGCCGGCAATCCTCGATCTCGCAGAACCGACGCTTTTCGACGATCTCGATCGGCCGCCGGGCCACCGTCGCCACGCCGTGATAGCCCTTCTGGCCGTGGAAGGCGATGTGTTCGTAGCCGAGCTTGCGGAACGCCTTCTCGGGAAACAGCTCGTCCGGAACTTTGGTTTCCTGCAGGCAGAGCACATCCGGCGCCTGTTCCCTAAGCAGGCGTTCGACGATCGGCATGCGCAGGCGGACGGAATTGATGTTCCAGGTGGCGATGGAAAAGGACATGTACAGGATCCGGGGGCAGCACATGGTCGCCAGAGGCAAACACCTTTGGCGAGTCATGCGCCCATGAGAGAGTCGGGCCAGAACCTGCCAGCCGCGAGCTTCAAAAACAAGCCGGGCCGCGCTCGAAGCGCTGCCCGGGCTGGCACCAGGGTTCGCTGAGATTCAGGTCAGGCCGAGTCGAGAATGGCGGATTCCGAGAACCGGAGCGGAGCGTACTCAAAGTACGTGAGCACCGGAAGCGCAGGAAACCGCCGTTCGCAGGCCGGCCTCACCTGAATAACAGCGGACCCTACCGCGACTTGGTGTTCAGTTCCCGGTTAGCCGTATAGTCGATGGCAAAAGTGTCGGGGGCAAAGCTTACGCCTTCCCTGACGTTGAAGATCATCACCGTCGTGTCCTTGCCTTGCGCGTCGGTGATCGTCCACTGGCGCAATTCGTAGGATTTCGGATCGAACATCATGGTGATCTTCGAGCTGCCGAACACGGATTTGTCGGCAAGCTGGATGGTGGTGACGTCGTTCTCTTCCTTGACGCTTTTGACGCGACCGCCGGAGAGGTCGATCTTGGTGTCGAGGAGCAGCTTGAGCGGCGTCTTCGACAACGGGTAGAGATCGGACGTTTTCAGCCGCTTGTTGAGGATGACCACCGACCTGCCGTCGGAAATCACCCTGAAATTCGACGTCCCGTCATAGTTGAAGCGGATCTTGCCCGGCCGTTCCAGAAAGAACTTGCCGCCGGTCTGCTCGCCCTTGGGTCCGAACTGCACGAACTCGCCGGCCATCGATTTGACCGAGGAAAAATGGTCGGCGATCTTCTGCGCGGTGGGTGGCACCGCCGCTTGCGCCGACGCCAGCAACTGGACCCCGGGCACGACATTGATGGCCGCAGCACCTGCCAGGACCAGGCCGAGGCCAAGCAACTGGCGGCGGGTCGGGGCAAAATCGCTGATCGTGGCGAAAGAAGAGTTTTTCATGCCGGTCACTCTCGTCTGGTTTATCTGTTGTCGCAGTGTTTGGCCCCCCAGTTGGGCTTAAGTTTGGCGGGCGAACAGCGCTTGGTCGTTGCAACGCGCCAAAAGGTTCAAAGTTGCCGCCCGTTAAGGTTGTGGCGGGCAGGTCTGCCGGTTGTTGCCGGCCTGATCAGAACTTGTCGTCCTCCGTCGGTACCAGAATCTCGCGTTTTCCGGCATGATTGGCCGGGCCGACAATGCCTTCCTTCTCCATCTTCTCGATGATCGAGGCGGCGCGGTTGTAGCCGATGCCGAGCCTGCGCTGGATGTAGCTGGTCGAGGCCTTGCCGTCGCGCAGCACCACCGAAACCGCCTGATCGTAGGGATCGTCGGAATCCTCGAAATTGCCGCTGCCACCGCCGCCGGAGCTACCTTTGCCCGACGGCTCGTCTTCCTCGTCGTCATCCTCGGTGATGGCGTCGAGATATTCCGGCACGCCCTGCAGCTTCAGATGCGCGACGATCTTCTCGACTTCGTCATCGGAAACGAAGGGACCGTGGACGCGCTGGATGCGGCCGCCACCGGCCATGTAAAGCATGTCGCCCATGCCGAGCAGCTGTTCGGCGCCCTGCTCGCCCAGGATGGTGCGGCTGTCGATCTTCGACGTCACCTGGAAGGAAATGCGGGTCGGGAAGTTGGCCTTGATCGTGCCGGTGATGACGTCGACCGACGGCCGCTGTGTCGCCATGATGACGTGGATGCCGGCGGCACGCGCCATCTGCGCCAGGCGCTGCACTGCGCCTTCGATGTCCTTGCCGGCGACCATCATCAGGTCGGCCATCTCATCGATGATGACGACGATGTAGGGCATCGGCTCGAGATCGAGGTTTTCCGTCTCATAAATGGCTTCGCCGGTCTGCCGGTCGAAACCGGTCTGCACGGTGCGCGAGATCTTCTCGCCTTTCTTCTCCGCCTGCTGCACCCGCGCATTGAAACCGTCGATGTTGCGGACGCCGACCTTCGACATCTTGCGGTAGCGGTCCTCCATCTCGCGCACGGTCCATTTCAGCGCCACCACCGCCTTCTTCGGGTCGGTGACGACAGGCGTCAAAAGATGCGGGATGCCGTCATAGACCGAGAGCTCCAGCATTTTCGGATCGATCATGATCAGTCGGCAGTCCTGAGGCGTCAGCCGGTAGAGCAGCGACAGGATCATGGTGTTGATGGCGACCGACTTGCCCGAACCGGTGGTGCCGGCGACCAGCACGTGCGGCATCTTGGCGATGTCGACGATGACCGCTTCGCCATTGATGGTCTTGCCGAGCGCCAGTGCCAGCTTGGCTTTGGTGGTCTCGAAATCGCGGCTGGCCATGATCTCCCTGAGATAGACGGTCTCGCGCTTGGCGTTCGGCAGCTCGATGCCGATGGCGTTGCGGCCGGGCACCACGGCGACGCGGCAGGCGATCGCGCTCATCGAGCGGGCGATGTCGTCGGACAGGCCGATGACCCGCGACGATTTGATGCCGGGCGCCGGCTCCAGCTCATAAAGCGTGACGACCGGACCGGGACGGACATGGATGATCTCGCCCTTGACGCCGAAATCCTCCAGCACGCCCTCGAGCAAGCGGGCATTCTGCTCCAGCGCGTCCTTGGACAGGCTGGCGTCGCGCACGACGTTCTTCGGCTCGGACAGGAAATGCAGCGACGGCATTTCGAATGTTTCGGAGCCGATCAGCGACGTCTGCGCTTCGCGCTGGACACGAGCGCCCGGAACGGGCCGGGGCGCCGGCGCCTCGACGCGTGTGGCCGCATCGGAGCGGAACGGCTGCACCTTCGCATTGGGCGCGGCGCGGCGCTGGCCCGCGGGCTCCGGCGCAAAATCCATGGCGTCGTCCTCGTCGAAGACATCGGCATCGTCGGGATCGAGCGAGGCACTGCGGTCGTTGACCAGCGCGGCGAAGAATTCCGGCTCGACGCGGGCGCGGCCATCCGGGCTCATCCGCGCTTCGGCGAACTCGGCCGATTCGACCCTCTCGGCAGCGCGGCGCCAGGCGCTGGCGCGCGGTTCCATCTCCGGTTCGAAATCGTCGCGTTCCCGGCGGCGAGCGGCGCGGCGGCGGAGATAGGCGCGCAACGACAGCCACCAATGGGTGATCGCGCCAAGCGCCAGAATGCCCTCGTCGCCTTCATCCTCGTCATTGTCGAAAAGCAGGTCGTCCTGATCCCGGGAATCAGGTGCGGCCTGTTGCTCGAGGACGGCGAAACCGTTCTTGCGTGCAATCAGCGCCGAGCCATAGGCAAACAGCCACAGTGCCGGCGCCGCCAGAAGCACGGCGAGCACGCTGGCGATGAGACCGGTCGGGTAGCCGCCGACGAAGAAACCGGGAATGTTGAGCACCATGTCGCCGAACACGCCGCCGAGACCGGTCGGCAGCGGCCAGGTCTTGGGCGGCACCACGCAGCCGGCCATGGCCGCGGCAAGCACCGCGTAGCCGAACCAGGCGAGCCCGCGCTTCGGCAGCCTGTCGACGCCGCGCGCCGAAAACAGCAGAAATCCCCAGACCACTGCCGGCACCAGCGCCGCGACCGCGGCAAGGCCGAAGAACTGCATGGCAAGGTCGGAGAAGACAGCGCCCACATAGCCCATGGCGTTGGTGACGATGTTATCGGTGGCGTGGGAGAAGCTTGGGTCGGCTACGTTCCAGGTGGCGAGGCTGGCGATACCGAAGGCGACCAGCGCAAACAGGCCGGCGCCGACCAGCCGGCCGACTTGCCGCCGCGCGAATGCCCCGATGCCGTGCCCCGTATCGGCCAGCGCGAGCGGTGCTGAAGCCCCTGAACGCATGCTCTTCCCCGTCTGTCATTGCCCGGCCGGACGCGTGCGCGCAGCTCGGCAGATTCGGGCACCAGACTATCGGCGGGAAGGTTAAGGCAGCATTAACTATAAGGGATTGGGGGAAGTATCTTGCGGCGGGTATCTGGCACGGCATCTGCGCGCAAAAAAGAGGCCCGGAAACGTTCCGGGCCTCAATGCGTGAGCCCTTCTGGAGCGTCACGACGGGATGGGAGGATGCGGGGCGGCCAAGGCCGCCCTAGACAAGGCTTACGGGTGATAGGCCGCTTCGCCGTGCGAGGTGAGGTCGAGCCCTTCACGTTCTGCATCGGCTGTCGGACGCAGGCCCACGATCATATCGACGATCTTGTAGAGGATCGCGCTGCCGATGCCCGACCACAGGACGGTTACCAGGACACCCTTGAACTGCGACCACAGCTGTGTGGCCGTGCCGGCATAGCCGGCGGCGAAGTCGGCTGTCGAATAATCGACGACGCCGGCGCCGCCAAGGGCGGGATTGACCAGGATGCCGGTGCCGAGCGCGCCGATGATGCCGCCGATGCAGTGGATGCCGAAGACATCAAGGCTATCGTCGTAGCCGAACTTGTTCTTCACGACCGAGACGAAGAAGTAGCAGACGCAGGTGGCGACGATGCCGAGCACGATGACGCCCATCGGTCCGGCAAAACCGGCAGCGGGCGTGACGGCGACAAGGCCGGTAACAGCGCCAGAAACCGCGCCGAGCATGGACGCTTTGCCGCGGAGCAGCGTTTCAAGCACGATCCAGGTCACGGCCGCCGCCGCTGTGGCGACGAAGGTGTTGACCATCGCCAGCACCGCGTAGGCGTTGGCTTCGAGGTTCGAACCGGCGTTGAAACCGAACCAGCCGACCCACAGCAGCGAAGCGCCGACCATGGTCAACGTCATCGAGTGCGGCGCCATGACGTCCTTGTTGTAGCCGATGCGCTTGCCGACCATCAGCGCGCCGACAAGGCCGGCGATGCCCGCATTGATGTGAACGACGGTGCCGCCGGCGAAGTCGATGGCGCCGAAGCTGAAGATGAGCCCTGACGGGTCGCTATAAGCGCTCGGGCCACCCCAGAACCAGACCATATGCGCGATCGGGAAGTAGACGAACGTGACCCAGAGGATGGTGAAAAGGATCACGGCGGAGAACTTGATGCGTTCGGCGAAGGCGCCGACGATCAGGGCGGGCGTGATGCAGGCGAAGCTCATCTGGAAGATGACGAACACCAGCTCAGGAATGGCGACGCCCTTGGTGAAGGTTTCCGACAGCGTCGTCACGTCGACGCCGGCGAGAAACATCTTGGAAAGGCCGCCGATGAAGGCATTGCCGGGGGTGAAGGCAAGGCTGTAGCCGTAGAAAACCCAGACGATCATGACCACGCTGGTGATGGTGAAAACCTGCATCAGCACCGACAGCATATTCTTGGCGCGAACCAGGCCGCCGTAGAAAAGGGCAAGGCCGGGAATGGTCATCAACAGCACCAGAATGGTGGAAATCATCATCCACGTCGTGTCGCCCTTGTCGACGGTAAAGGCCGGCACCGCTGGCGCTGCTGGTGCGGCCGGAGCTGCTTCCTGCGCGAATGCGGCAATCGTGCCTAAGGCTCCAAGTGTGAACGCGCCCAGCAGCGCGGTGCGCGCCGCGGACTTCAAAGTGGAAGGAATATTCATTGAACTCTCCATTGGAATACGTGTCCGCAGCTCAAAGCGCGTCGGTGTCTGTTTCGCCGGTGCGGATGCGCACCGCCTGGTCGATGCCGAAAACGAAGATCTTGCCGTCGCCGATCTGTCCGGTCTTGGCCGCCGCAGTGATGGCTTCGACGGCCTTGTCGACCATGTCCACACCGACCGCGACTTCGATCTTGATCTTCGGCAGGAAGCTGACCGCGTATTCCGCCCCGCGATAGATTTCCGTGTGTCCCTTCTGACGCCCGTAGCCTTTGACTTCGGTGACGGTCAGGCCCTGGATGCCGACTGCGGTGAGCGCTTCGCGCACCTCGTCGAGCTTGAACGGCTTGATGATTGCCATCACGATTTTCATAAGGTTTCACCCTTTGCTGTTGCGGGTCCCCGCGTTTGCACGACTTCGCCGATCCCCATGAGAGCCGGAGAGTGCCCGCTAGGATTCAAGCTCCGTGCCAATTGCCGAAGCAGGGAGTTAACCTGTTGTTAAATAAGGAATTGGGGAAGGTTTGTCGGCTGACTGTTCATAGTCGCGGCAGCACAGCTGATTAAAAAGTAGGCAATTTTGCAAAATTGCCTATTCGGCAGGCGGCCGCTTCAGCCTGATGAGGCCTTCCTGGGCAACCGAGGCGATCAGCGTGCCGTCGCGGGCAAACAGCGACCCGCGGGTGAACCCCCGCGACCCTTGCGTCGACGGGCTGTCCTGCGTGTAGAGCATCCAGTCGTCGAGCGGATGGCTGCGGTGAAACCACATGGCGTGATCGAGGCTCGCCGCCTGGATGTCGCTGTCGAAAATGGCGCGGCCATGCGCAAAGGTCGAGGTGTCGAGCAGCGTCATATCGGAAAGATAGGCAAGCACGGCCGCCTGCGTGGCGCGATCGGCCGGAACCGGACCGGTCGTGCGGATCCAGATGTTCTGCTTCGGCTCCAGCTTTTCCCGGCTGGTGTAATGCTCCAGCATCACCGGTTTCATCTCGATCGGCCGGTCACGCTCCCAGTAGCGCCTGATGCCGTCTGGGACGGCCTCGCCGAACTTGCCGATCAATTCGCGCTGCGACAGCAATGTGTCGGGCGCCGGCACGTCCTGCGGCATCGGCACCTGATGCTCGAGCCCGACTTCGTCCTGCTGGAACGAGGCTTCCAGCGAAAAGATCGCCTGGCCGTGCTGGACCGCCACGACACGCCGCGTGGTGAAGGAGCCGCCATCGCGGATGCGGTCGACCTGGTAGATGATCGGCACCTTGGTGTCGCCGGGCCGCATGAAATAGCCATGCAGCGAATGCACGTGGCGTTCGGGCTCCACCGTTCGCTGGGCGGCGACCAGCGCCTGGGCGATGGTCTGGCCGCCGAAGATACGCTGCCAGTCGAGCTTGGGGCTGCGACCACGGTACAGGTTGTGTTCCAGCTGCTCGAGGTCGAGAATGCTGAGAAGCTCGTCCATGGCCGCCGTCATGTTTCGCGCCCTGTCGTTTTGATTTCGAACTTCGTCCAGCCGCAGAAGTGTTATGGCGGTTTCCGACAGGAATGACGGGCAGTCAAGGCCGGAAAGAAATTGGCCGGAAAGGAATTTGCCATGGTGGACCGCAAGGCGGATGCAAAAAACCGAACTTCGCTCGACATTCTGGTTGCCGGCGCCGGCTACGTCGGCCTTGCCGCCGCCGTGTCGTTGAAACAGGCGCGGCCGAGCCTCGCCGTCGCTGTCGTCGACGCCGCGCCCGCCGGCGTCTGGCAAAAGGACGGCCGCGCCTCGGCCATCGCCGCTGCCGCTTGCCGCATGCTCGACCAGCTCGGCGTCTGGGCCGAAATCGCGCCGGAGGCGCAGGCGATCACCGAAATGATCGTCACCGATTCGCGCACTTCCGATCCGGTGCGCCCGGTGTTTCTCACCTTCGATGGCGAAGTCGCACCCGGCGAAGCCTTTGCGCATATGGTCGCCAACAGGGATTTGAACGGCGCCTTGCGCCGGCGCGCTGAAAAACTCGGCATCGACATCATCGAAGGCGTCGCCGTCAGTGCCTTCGACGTCAACGGTGCCGGTATCACCGTGCATCTTGCCGACGGCGCGACGCTGAAGGCGCGACTTCTGATCGCTGCCGACGGCGTCAACTCGAAGCTGCGCGACATGGCCGGCATCAAGACGGTGAAATGGGAGTATGGCCAGTCCGGCATCGTCTGCACCGTCGCGCATGAGCGGCCCCACAGTGGCCGCGCCGAGGAGCATTTTTTGCCAGCCGGCCCCTTCGCCACGCTGCCGCTCAAGCCGGACAAGGACGGGACCAACCGCTCGTCGATCGTCTGGGTCGAGCGCTCGGAAGATGCCGAAAAACTGGTCGCCGGCGACGATCTCGTCTTCGAGCATGAGCTGGAACAGCGCTTTGGCCTAAAGCTCGGCGAAATCCATGTCGCCGACAAGCCACGCGCTTGGCCGCTCGGCCTGACGCTTGCCCGCGCCTTCGTCGCGCCGCGTATTGCGCTCGCCGGCGACGCCGCCCATGGCATCCATCCAATCGCCGGCCAGGGCCTCAATCTCGGCTTCAAGGACGTGGCGGCACTGGCTGAAGTGGTGGTCGAGGCCGACCGGCTCGGCCAGGATATTGGCGCGCTCGACGTTCTCGAACGCTACCAGCAGTGGCGGCGCTTCGACACGCTGCAAATGGGCATCACCACCGATGTCCTGAACCGGCTGTTTTCCAATGACATCGGCCCGCTGCGCGCCGTCCGCGACGTCGGCCTCGGCCTCGTCGAACGCATGCCGCGGCTGAAGGATTTCTTTATCCGCCAGGCGTCCGGACTGTCCGGCGACACACCGAAACTGCTCAAGGGCGAGGCGATCTAGCGCCCGGAAGGGGCGGCAAACCATATTGAGCATCAGGCAATTTCGTTCAGTTGACTTCGAAGCCCAGCTTCTGGCGCAGCCGCAGCATCCGCTGATCGGATATCTGCAGGGGCTGCTCACCAGCCTGCGCTGCGCGGTTCACCATCTGCAGCAAATCGTTTCGCTCAGTCACATCCAGGCGCTCGCGCAGAAATGGCGCCAGCTTGTCGATGACGATCGTGGCATCGTCGATCTGTGACGCCGCCCATTTGGCATAGACCACAGCCTCATCGGTCTTCTTCTCGTCCGCAATCTCCGAAATCACCGATCGAATGGCAGCTTCGCGCTGCGGCAGGACAGGGCCGTTCTCGGAGACCATGGCAGTGATCAGCGTCGCGGCCGCCACGACCGGATCGTCGATCGCCGTCAGCGGTGAGAGCGCCGCCTGGTTACGCAGTCTCTTGCGCCGAATGTTCCCTTGCACACGCCCGACGACGTCCGCGACCTCGCGCGCCGCATCGTTCATAGCCTTCATCCGGTACCACCAGAATGCTGCCGCGCCCAACACGCCAAGGATAGCAATCAAGAACGGCATGCAGAAATCCCCCAACCGCAGCGACGATAGGAGAAGTGCTGTCCCGCTTCAACACGCAAAAGTTGCGCCCGCAGAAGAATCCGGGTCAGGGCGGCACCGCCGGGAGCAGATGGTTGTCTAGGACCCCGGCACCTCGTAGATCGCCCTGACCTCGATCGTGCCGATTTCCGCCAGCGGAATGCCGCCGGCAATCTCCAGCGCCTCGTCGATGTCCCCGGCCTCGATCATGACGAAGCCGAGCAATTGCTCCTTGGTCTCGGCGAAAGGGCCATCGGTGATCAGCCGCTTGCCCTTGCGCCGGCGCACGGTCTTTGAGGTCTTCACCGATTGCAGCGCCTGCGCGATGATCAGCTTGCCTTGCTGATCCAATGACCTGTCATAGGCCAGCGAATCGGCGTCGAGCTTTGCCGATCCCTCCGGAGTGAGCGCGTAGAGGTCTTTTTCCTCACCGTAGACCAGCAGGACATATTTCATTTCCAGCTCCCTTGTGGTGACGAACCATAGGATGCGGCCACGGCGTCAGCGGCGCCTTTGCGTGCCGCCATGTGATCGAGAACGCTTATCGCGACCCCGATGATGGCAACCGCCGCCAGAAGCCGGCCGAAACCGGAAGGCGGCGGATGCAGCCCGTAATCTTCCCGTCGTTCGGGCTTGCGGCCCGAGCTCTTCCACAGTGCAAAAAACAAGCCATCCATGTGAACCTCCATCCGGCCGCGAAATCCGTGACCGCCCGCAGGACGGTTGAGGCCGATGGAAGTCGACATTCTTGCACGCGCATTTTTTCAAGAAAATTCAGCCCCGCCGCCGCCAATTTTGCGCGACTGCGCAAAGAGCGCGGTGGTCTTCGCCCGCGCCCGCGCTATAGTCTTGAAGAACGCCGGCGCCGGGCCGGCGCAATCCGGACAATCAAGGAGAATTTCATGGACCGCACCGCAAACGCCGTCTGGAAAGGCAATCTGAAGGAGGGCAAGGGCACGCTCGACACCCAGAGCGGGACCCTGAAGGGCACGCCCTATTCGTTCAAGGCACGCTTCGAGGACGAGAGCGGCAAGTCCGGCACCAATCCGGAGGAGCTGATCGCGGCGGCGCATGCCGGCTGCTTCGCCATGCAGTTCTCTCACTTCCTGGCCGAGAACGGCACCCCCGCCGACGAACTCGACGCCAAGGCAGTGGTGACGCTGATTCCTGGCACGGGGATCACAGGCAGCGCTCTCACGGTGGTCGGCAAGGTGCCGGGCATCGATGCGGCGAAATTCCAAGAGCTGGCCGAACAGGCCAAGGCCGGGTGTCCGGTTTCGAAGGCGCTCGGCGCCATAAACGTGTCGCTCGACGCCAAGCTCGGCTGAGCGGCCGCTTCCCACATGTGACCGTCTCCTCCAGCTTGGGTTGGAGACCATCAATTGTTGACGTCGGCTCCACCCCTCATTGTCCTACCGGGCATTCCTCCCGTTTAGTGACGGGGAGAAAGAGGCGGGCCGCAGCCGCGGCGCCCTTCTTGCAACGCTGACTATGTGGCGAAACCGTCGATCAGAGCGTCCCTCTCCCCGTCACTATACGAGGAGAGGTCGCCGGCAGGCGGGTGAGGGGCAGCGCCAACGCCTCGAAGGTAAGCGTGAGGGCAAATTCAATCTGGAAACACAATTGAGCCTACTGCGCTACTGTCCTTCGCCAGTCAGCGCGTCGATGCGTGCGCGCAGCGTCGCGACCTCCTCCTCGAGAGCTTGCACTCGCGCCTCGAGATCGGAGGCTGATGAGGTGGCTGATTGCGCCGGACGTGAGGCGACGGCTGCAATCTGCGGCACTCCGCTCAAGAGATGCACATAGCGGTCCTCACGCTGGCCGGGTCCACGATCGATCTGCTGAACGAGCGGCGGCTTGCGGCCGATCAACAGGTCGAGATTGCTGCGAAGCTCGTCGATGGAGGGTAACCGCACCATGCGCTCAGCTCGCGCCAGCAATTCATGAGCGGTCTGCGGACCGCGCAGCAACAGCAGGCCAAGCAGCGCGATCTGCGCCGAGGTCAGCGAAAAGCGCTGCGCGACGATATGTTCGTAGCGCTCGACGCGCGAGGCGAAGACCTGCCTGACCAGACCCTTCTGCTCAAGCTGGCTCAGCGCCCGCCTGACCTCGACCAGCTCGACCGACATCACCGGCTCGCGCGCCGTCTTCTGGTTGGCAGCGGCAAGTGCTGCATTGAGCGTCAGCGGGTAGATATCAGGTGTCAGCTCCTTCTTTTCGATCAGACAACCGAGCACGCGCGCTTCGACGGGAGAAAGGATGGGAAAGTCAGAGTCAGTCATAGATCGGCTATCCTTTTGAAGCTGGCGGGACAGCGCCCCCCTCTGTCCTGCCGGACATCTCCCCCACTTGCGGGGAGATTGACAGCTTCAGCGCTCTGCTCACTTCTGCAACGCTGATGATTGGCGAAAGTCGGCGTGACGGCCGATCTCCCCCCTCGTGGGGGAGATGTCCGGCAGGACAGAGGGGGGCGCGAAGGATCGCTACAGACGACACGATCTCGACGGCACCCGTCCGTCTACACCCTTCTCTCCACCATCATCTTCTTGATCTCAGCGATCGCCTTGGCCGGGTTGAGCCCCTTGGGGCAGGTCTGGGCGCAGTTCATGATGGTGTGGCAGCGATAGAGCCGGAACGGGTCTTCGAGATTGTCGAGCCGTTCGCCCGTGGCCTCGTCCCGGGAATCGATCAGCCAGCGATAGGCCTGAAGCAGTGTCGCCGGCCCGAGATAGCGGTCGCCGTTCCACCAGTAGCTCGGACAGGAGGTCGAGCAGCAGGCGCAAAGGATGCACTCGTAGAGCCCGTCGAGCTTTTCGCGGTCCTCATGGCTCTGCAGCCATTCCTTGGCCGGCTCGGGCGACACAGTTTTCAGCCACGGTTCGATCGAGGCGTGCTGGGCGTAGAAATTGGTGAGGTCGGGCACCAGATCCTTGACCACCTGCATATGCGGCAGCGGATAGACCTTGATCGCGCCGGAGATGTCGTCGCAGCCCTTGGTGCAGGCGAGCGTGTTGGAGCCGTCGATGTTCATGGCGCAGGAGCCGCAAATGCCTTCGCGGCAGGAGCGGCGCAAGGTCAGCGTCGGGTCGATCTTGTTCTTGATCCAGAGCAGCGCGTCGAGCACCATCGGCCCACAATCGTCCATATCGACGAAATAAGTGTCCATGCGCGGGTTTTCGTCATCGTCCGGCGACCAGCGGTAGATGCGGTATTCGCGCAGATTGGTAGCATTCTCCGGCTTCGGCCAGGTTTTTCCGGCCTTGATCTTCGAGTTTTTCGGAAGCGTCAGTTCGACCATTACCGCAGGCCCTTTCGGATGACGAGCTTCAGCCCGGACCAGATATCGTTCACGGCGGCGACCTTGACGTCGACAAGGTCGAGCTTCAGCGCCTCGGCGCGGATGACGTCCTCGGTGACGTCGGTCGGCACTTTCGACGCCTTCTTCGGCCAGGAGACCCAAACCATGCCGTCGCGCTTGATCGCCATCTCGACATCGCTCAGGCAACCCTCGATCTCGGCGCGCTGCCGGGTGAAGGCATGGATGGCATCGTATTTCTGGGCACCTGAAATCTTCGACCAGTCCGGCAGCCGGTCGACGTGGGCGAAGTCGACGGCTTCGGCCAGATCGTCGAGTTCCGCCGGCAGCGCGATAAAGGCGGCTGTCATCCCGTCCTTCAGGCCGAGCTTGGCCGGAAGGGGCGTGCCGGAATATCCTGAGACCGCCAGCGCCATCGTCAATACACCCTGGCCTTCGGCGCGATCTTGGCCGGGTTGATGCCGCCGTCTGCTTCCTTGAGCAGCGGCTCGGTGTGCACAGGCCGATAGCTGAGCGATACCTCGCCAGCCTCGCTGAGCCGGGACAGCGTATGCTTGCGCCAGTTCGCATCATCGCGAGCCGAAAAATCCTCCCGCGCATGCGCGCCGCGGCTCTCCTTGCGCGCCTCGGCGCCGTAGACCGTGGTGATGGCGTTGGCCATCAGATTTTCCAGCTCCAGCGTCTCGACCAGGTCGGAGTTCCAGATCATCGAGCGGTCGAACACTTTTACGTCCTTGAGCTCGCCCCAGATCTGCGAAATGCGCTTGCAGCCGCTTTCCAGCGATTCCTGCGTGCGGAACACCGCCGCATCATCCTGCATCGCCTTCTGCATCTTTTCGCGCAAGACCGCCGTCGGCGTCGAGCCGTTGGCATGACGCAGCCGGTCGAAGCGATCCATGATCTTCTCGACCGAGGCTTCGTTGGGCGAAGGGATCGCCGCGTTGCGGTCGATCACTTGGCCGGCCCGGATCGCCGCCGCGCGGCCGAACACCACCAAATCGATCAGCGAATTCGAGCCCAGCCGGTTGGCGCCATGGACGGAGGCGCAGCCCGCCTCGCCGACCGCCATCAGCCCGGGCGACACCTGGTCCGGGTTCAAGGCAGTGGGATTGAGCACCTCGCCCCAGTAATTGGTCGGCACGCCGCCCATATTGTAGTGGACCGTCGGCAGCACCGGGATCGGCTCCTTGGTCAGGTCGACGCCGGCAAAGATTTTTGCCGATTCCGAAATGCCCGGAAGTCTCTCACGCAAAACGGCCGGATCGAGGTGGTCGAGGTGGAGAAAAATGTGGTCCTTGTTCTTGCCGACGCCGCGTCCCTCGCGGATCTCCAGCGTCATGCAGCGCGAAACGACGTCGCGTGACGCCAGGTCCTTGGCCGACGGCGCGTAGCGCTCCATGAAACGCTCGCCCTCGGAATTGACGAGATAGCCGCCTTCGCCGCGCGCGCCCTCTGTGATCAGGCAGCCGGCGCCATAGATGCCGGTCGGGTGGAACTGCACGAACTCCATGTCCTGCAGCGGCAGCCCGGCGCGTGCGGCCATGCCGCCGCCGTCGCCGGTGCAGGTGTGCGCCGAGGTTGCCGAGAAATAGGCGCGGCCATAGCCGCCGGTCGCCAGCACCACCATCTTGGCCGAAAAACGGTGGATGGTGCCGTCGTCGAGGTTCCAGGCGACGACGCCGGTGCAGGTGCCGTCCGGCTCCATGATCAGGTCGAGCGCGAAATACTCGATGAAGAACTGCGCGTTGTTCTTCAGCGACTGGCCGTAGAGCGTGTGCAGGATGGCGTGGCCGGTGCGGTCGGCGGCGGCGCAGGTGCGCTGCACCGGCGGGCCGTCGCCGAAATTCATCATGTGGCCGCCGAACGGCCGCTGGTAGATCTTGCCCTCTTCTGTGCGCGAGAACGGCACACCGTAATGCTCGAGCTCGTAGACGGCGGCGGGTGCTTCGCGCACCAGATATTCCATGGCGTCGACATCGCCGAGCCAGTCCGATCCTTTCACGGTGTCGTACATGTGCCACTGCCAGGAATCGGGCCCCATATTGGACAGCGAAGCGGCAATGCCGCCTTGAGCGGCGACAGTGTGCGACCGCGTCGGGAAAACCTTGGTGATGCAGGCGGTGCGCAGGCCCTGTTCGGCCATGCCGAGCGTGGCGCGCAGGCCGGCGCCGCCGGCGCCGACGACCACCACGTCGAACTTGTGGTCGACATAGGTATAGGCGGACGCCGTGTTGGCGTTTTTCGCGTCCTTGGCCAAAATTTCAGCCTCCAAATGCCAGTTTGAGCAGGGCGAAGATCGAGGCGACGCCAACCACCACGGGAAAGAATGTGTTGAGCGCGAGCAGCGCCAGCCTCATGCCCTCGCCATGGACATAGTCCTCGATGATCGCCTGCATGCCGAGCCGCATATGATAAAGCCCGGACAAGAGCACCAGGGCCAGGACCAGCGCCACGAACGGGTTGGCAAGTGCGGCGCGCACCTCCACATAGCCGGCGCCATTCAACGCGATCAGGAAGCCTACGAAGAACAGGATCAGCGGGATGTTGGCGATCGCCGTCAGGCGCTGGCGCCAGAAATGCTCCGTGCCCTCGCGGGCGGAGCCGAGGCCGCGGACCTTCGCCAGCGGCGTGCGCATGTCGGTGTTGTGGTGGCTCACGATCAGGCTCCCCGCGCCATATAGCCGGCGACCCAGATCAGCAGCGTCAGCACGATCGAGCCGGCCAGCGTCGCCCAGGCGATCCTGGAGGCGGTGTCCTTTTCAAGACCTGCCCCGGTGTCCCAGATCAGATGGCGCACGCCGCCCAGCATGTGGTGCATCAGCGCCCAGGTATAGCCGAACAGCACCAGCCGCCCCAGCCACGAGCCGAAGGCCCAGTTGACGGCATCGAAGGTGGATTGCGAGCTCGCCGCCGCCATCAGCCACAGGGCGACCAGCAGCGTGCCGAAATAGAGCGCCCCGCCGGTGATGCGATGGATGATCGACATCGTCATCGTGATCGGCGGCCGATAGACGGTCAGATGCGGCGAAAGCGGCCGTTCACGTCTGGCAAATTCGCGGGTGGCTGGTGATTTGCTCATGGCTCCCCCAGTTCGGCGTCTCTGGAGCCCCAGGTGGAAATGCGGCGTTACCGCTTCCGGTTGCGACTTCGGACAGCCGGTTTCTAATGCTCTTTTTGCACCGCGTCAAAGCCAGAAAACCGTTTCGAAAACGTAATTTAGTCTGACAAAAGGGGCGGTCTTTGCTTCAATCGATTAGGGCGCGACCCAAAGCCGGCGCTATGTTCGCTGCAGTGCGGTAAACTGATTAACGCTTACAGGTCAGCGGCGTCTTACCGCCCTTCATCACCAGCGCATCGCGCCCGTCGATCACGATTGCGTCATGCGCCTCGCCGAAGCGGCTGCTTTGATTGGCCGGCGAGGCCGGCAGTTCCTCGCTGGCGCCGTCTGGGCCAAGCACGCGCACCGATGTGCCGAGGTTTTCGATGGTGATCCTGGTGCCATCGGCGCAATTGTAGGTAGCGGTGCGCGGCTGCGGTGCCGTCAAATCGGTCGTGCCGGCCTTCGGCGCATTGGTCTGCGACACGCAGGCAGCAGTGATCAGCAATGAAAAAAGGGCAAGCGTCACCCGAAACGTCCGGCGTAACGCCATATGCTGTCTCCCTACGCATCAAACCAGCCGCGATGCTTGCCAAGATCACCCGACACCGGGCGCGATGGTGCGGGCAAGCATGGCCGAAAGATGACCGCGGCCGCCCAGGCGCCGGATATTAACCATGTTTGCCGAGACCTGACGGCTAGCAGGGCTAGCCTCTTAACAAAGGTTAATAAAAGGTTAATTTCCGAGTCAGAGGAAGTTCGCCTCTGACAAATGGAGGACGCCATGCGTTCGAACTCAGGCAGATCGCGCCTTTCGGCGCTCATCTTGATGGCGGTGGCCATCGGCTTCGCAGCACCGGCACTCGCCGGGACGCGCGACCGCGTCTACGCCGATTCCTTCGGAAATCTGGTCATCGAGAGCGCCGCCGGCTACAAGCGCATCCTCGTTGGCGAGGGCAACCTGGCCAAGGAACTGTCGGACTACACCGGCGCCGGTCAGCCCAAAATCTATGAAAACGAAGCGGATGACGTCAGCAGCCGCGACTGTTACAGGCCACCGGTTTTCGTGAAAGGCCGCAGCTACATGTACGGCCTTTCCGACGGCGAGATGCCCGAACTCAGCCCCTGCCGCTGATTCTGTCAGGCGTCGCCACCGGGGTCTGCAGGGCTGGCTCTAACGCAATACGCACGCGATCGCGCCCGCCGCGCTTGGCTTGGTAAAGCGCTTCGTCCGCGCGCCGCATGAGATCGGCGAAACCCTCGCCCGGTTGAAGCTCGGCAACGCCGAAGCTGGCGGTGCACCGATGGTCCGCCGGCAGGCAGTCGATCGGCAAGGCACCGAAAGCGCTGCGTGTCCCTTCGGCAAGGAGCCGCGCCGCGGCGAGGTTGGTCCCCGGCAGTATGATGGCGAACTCTTCTCCGCCGATGCGGCCGGCGACGTGATGGTCGGCGGCGGCGTCACGCAGGAAACCAGCAAAGGTCCCGATGACCCGGTCACCGGACGCATGGCCGAAACTATCGTTGACGCTCTTGAAATGATCGAGGTCGGCGATGACCAGGGCGACCGGGACGCCCTTGCGCACGGCGTCGCGCATCGCGAGCTCCGCGTGACGTTCGAAGCCGCCCCGGTTGAACAACCTTGAAAGCGTGTCCGTCTCCGACTTCGACGTCGCCTCGGCGAGCACATCGCGGACCAGGATGATCAGAACAAGAAGCGCGATTGCCATGGCGAACACAGTGCCAAGCGATTGCGACACCAGAGCGTAGTCGCTCCGCATATAGGCCTGCGGATTGACGCCCCAGCCACCCAGAGCGTGGGCGATGAACGGCTTGCTCACGAATTGCAGGGCGCTGGCCGCCAGAACGGCCATGAGCACACGGTCGAGCCGGTCGCGTTTTTGCCTGGACGACCAGACGATGCCGAGGCCGACGAACTGCATGGCCGCATAGGGGAGCTGGTAGGCCATCATGCGGGCGAGCGACTGACGTGGCAGATCCTGCACGAAATACACTGTGACGGTGGCTGCAAGTAAGAAGAGAAGCATCGGACGCCAAGGCGTCGCCACGCCGTATTTATGGGCGAGCCCAGCATTGAAGACGATGGTGGCGCCGAGGAAAACGGCGAAAGCCGTAACGACCGCAGGTCGCGCATTGTCGAAGACCGGAATGCTGAATTCGACGATGTAATAGCCCACGCCGAGCAGATAGCCGAGGGCCAGCCAGCGTGCCGACACACGCCCTACATCGTAGAACGCGATCGTCATGAAGGCTGCGGCCAGCAGGCCGGCAACGAACAGGTTGATTGCAAGGATGAAGCCTGCGCCGCCCATGTGATTTTCGCACTCCCTGCGAAAGCAAATCACGGACGGGCGAAAAAGACGTTAATGCGAACCCAAGCGCGTATGATCAGCCGGCTTTGAGCGGTTCCACGACGGATACCGATTCCGGCTGTTCATAGGCCGACCGTTCATAAGATAGCCGCACGCTGTCGCGGCCATTCCCTTTGGCTTTGTAGAGCGCCTCGTCGGCGCGGCGCATCAGCGGCTCAAGTCCTTCGTCGCCGGTGCGAGCCGTCACACCGAAGCTCGCGGTCACTCTTGTGCCGGGCGGAAGCCCGTCGACGCTGCCCGCCGAATAGAGCGTGCGAATGGCTTCGGCAAACAGCCTTGCCGCGCCGAGGTCGCTCAGCGGCAAAAGCACGGCGAACTCCTCGCCACCGATACGGCCGGCGACGCCGCCCGTGCCGGCAGCCGATAGAAGCTTGGCGGCGAAGTCGGCGATCACGCGATCGCCCGCCGCATGCCCGTGAAGGTCGTTGAGCGCCTTGAAATGATCGAGGTCGGCGAGCACCAGCGCGACCGGCATTTTGGCGGTGGCGCAGTGAAGCAGGAGAAGCCTGGCGCGCTCCTCGAAGCCGCGGCGGTTGAGCAGGCCCGACAGCGGATCGGTATACGCCTCGGCCTTCAGCGCCTTCATCACATCGAGCGCCGCCGCGCAGAACAGGCAAAGCGCGATGAGCAGCGACAGCAGCGCATGCGACAGCAACGCCGTCGTCCAGTAGGACGAGGCGTAAAAGCCGTCATAGCTGGTGAAGGGTCCGTGCGCGATGATGACGGCCAGTGTCCGCACGAAGAAATTCAGGCCGGAAAGCAGCGACAGCACGAACAGGATCATTTCGGTCGGACCCCTGCCGCGCACCGGGCGCAGTTCGGCCGCCACAAGCAGGCTGAGGCCGCCGAAGCCAAAATTCATCGCCAGGATCCGCCAAGTGAGGTCTGGCTGAACGAACAGGAACCAGCAGAATGCGGTCAGGCCGCCGCCCGCCAGAACGCCGATCCCGACATAGGGCACGCGCCGCCCATAGCGTGCCACGATCGCGCTGCAGAGGCAGCAGGCGGCAAAGGTGAAGCATGTATTGGAGAGCAGCTTGGTCGGCGCCATGCCGACGGGCAGGGTGAAGTACTGCAACAGGAACCCCGCCGCCGAGAGCGAGTAGCTGGCGGCGAGCACAGCCAGATAGGGGCGGTGGCGCTGGTAGAACCACAGCACGAGAAACACCGCGCCGAGCGCAAGCGCGATCGTCGGATTGAGCAACGCTACCAGCAAACCGGTGTCCAAAGGACCGTGACCCCCACGCTTCCGCCAGGGAAGACCTTAGGGCGGAAGCCCAAACAAGCGGTTAAGTCCAAGCAAGCCGTTGAGCAAAGTCGAATATGCGCCGGGTCGCCCATGAAGCTGATGCGCGGAACTTGAAACCGCGATCGGCGTTTTCCAGCAGCAATCGATGGAGACGCTTCATGGCCGATACGATCATGCTGACTGATCACGAAGCAATTCGCTCATGGGTCGCGGCGCGCGCCGGATTTCCGGCAATCGTCGACGTGTCGCCCGAAACGGGAACGCAAGCCATGCTGAGGCTGGTCTTCGGCCAGCACGCTTATCAGGACCAGGATCTGGGCGAACGTCCGGTCAATGCGGGCGGCTACGAGCTGGTCGAATGGGACGAATGGTTCAAGCTCTTCGACGAACGTCAGCTGGCACTCGTAGTCGCTGCGGAGCAACCCGGCCGGCGTGAGCAATTCCATGAGTTCGTAAGGCGCCCGGCGTGAAGAAAACCCGAACCGCATCGCGGTTCGGGTTCTGGCATGCACTCAACTGTGGCGGCCCGAGTTATTTCCACTCACGCCTGAATCTATTTCCACTCACGGATATCGACGAAGTGGCCGGCGATCGCCGCTGCTGCCGCCATGGCCGGCGACACCAGATGGGTGCGGCCCTTGAAGCCCTGGCGGCCCTCGAAATTGCGGTTCGAGGTCGAGGCGCAGCGCTCATGCGGCTTCAGGCGGTCGTCGTTCATGGCAAGGCACATCGAGCAGCCCGGCTCGCGCCAATCGAAGCCGGCGGCGAGGAAGATCTTGTCGAGACCTTCGGCCTCCGCCTGCTCCTTCACCAGGCCTGACCCCGGCACGATCATCGCATCGACATGCGGGCTGACTTTTTTGCCCTCGACCACCTTGGCGACGGCGCGCAAATCCTCGATGCGACCGTTGGTGCAGGAGCCGATAAAGACGCGGTCGAGCGCTATGTCGGTGATCTTGGTGCCTGGCGTCAGGCCCATGTAGTCGAGCGCGCGCTGCTTCGAGGTGCGCTTGTTTTCGTCGGCGATATCGTCGGGGTTCGGCACGATGCCCTGGACCGAGACGACGTCCTCGGGCGAAGAGCCCCAGGAGACGATCGGCGGCAATTTCGCCGCGTCGAGCACGACCACCTTGTCGAAATGCGCGCCTTCGTCGGACTGCAGCGTCTTCCAGTAGGTAAGCGCGGCGTCCCACGCCTCGCCCTTGGGAGCGCGCGGCTTGTCTTTGACATAGGCGAAGGTCGTCTCGTCGGGCGCGATCAGGCCGGCCCGGGCGCCGCCCTCGATCGACATGTTGCAGATGGTCATGCGGCCTTCCATGGACAGCGCCCGGATCGCCTCGCCGGCATATTCGATGACATAGCCGGTGCCGCCGGCAGTGCCGATCTCGCCGATGATCGCCAAAATGATGTCCTTGGCGGTGACGCCTTCCGGCAGCACGCCGTCGACGCGCACCAGCATGTTCTTGGCCTTGCGCTGGATCAGCGTCTGCGTGGCCAGCACATGCTCGACTTCCGAGGTGCCGATGCCATGCGCCAAAGCACCGAAAGCGCCGTGCGTCGAGGTGTGGCTGTCGCCGCAGACGATGGTCATGCCGGGCAGAGTAAAGCCCTGCTCGGGGCCGATGATGTGGACGATGCCCTGGCGGATGTCCTTTTCGGAATAATATTCGACGCCAAAATCCTTGGCATTCTTGGCCAGCGCCTCGACCTGGATGCGGCTTTCCTCGTTCTTGATGCCGAACTTGCGCTCGGGCGAGGTCGACACATTGTGGTCGACCACGGCCAGCGTCTTTTCAGGATGGCGGACCTTTCTGCCGGTCATGCGCAGGCCTTCGAAGGCTTGCGGGCTGGTCACTTCATGGACGAGGTGGCGGTCGATATAGAGCAGGCAGGTGCCGTCGTCCTGGCGGTCGACGACATGGTCGTCGAATATCTTGTCGTAGAGGGTGCGCGGTGCGCTCATGTGCGTAAATCCGTCGATATGAAAATGGGAAGGACAAGCGCCGGCTAGCCGGCGAACACGGCCTAGCGAAGTCGGCTGGTCAGAGCGCCGGAAACGCGCGCGGAGAATCGCGACGGCAGGCGTTTTCTATCCTGCAGCACGAAGCCCTTGTAGGCCGGATCGCCAAAAAGCTGTTCCATGGCGTGGCTCATATCAATGTTTTGGGTTTTCGGCAATTGGTAGGGTGTGGCGCGGCTTCCCCTTCTCCCCTTGTGGGAGAAGGTGGATCGGCGCGCAGCGCCGAGACGGTTGAGGGGTGCTGGACGGATCGCTGTCGTTGCCAAGCTGGAACACCCCTCATCCGACCGAGCTTCGCTCGGCCACCTTCTCCCACAGGGGGAGAAGGGAAAGTGCCGCCCCTCAAAGCACTTCAAACACGAACGTCTTCACCAGCGCCTCGGGTTCGGCGATGGCATAGCAGCGGAACCATGGGCTTTCTTCGACCGGCCGCCATTTCTTCGCCTGCTCCAGCTCGGCAAAAACGTCACGAAAGCCGCCGCTCTCGAACACCTGGTCGCGAACGGTGAAGATGGCATGGCCGCCCTTCTTGGTGATGCGCACCAGTTCATGCAGGCCGGAAGCCGGCGCGTGGCTGAGGGTGAACACGCCGGTCGAAAAGAAGGCGCGGAAATACCCGTCGGGCCAAGGCAGCGGACCGCCGAGCATCGCCTGTTTCAACTCGCTGTAGGCCTGCCGGCTGCTGGCGATTTTCAGCATGTCCTCCGACAGGTCGAGCCCGGCAATGTCCTGATAGCCCAGCGCCTTGAGCGACGGTCCCGACAGGCCCGTGCCGCAGCCGGCGTCGAGCAGCGGCCCCTCGCCCGATGGCACATGGCGCGCCACCCAGGCGGCGATCAGGAACGGCAGGAGATAGCCGAGCGAGGCGGTTTCGCTGTCATAGGTCGCAGCCCATGCGGCATAAGCTTGCGCCAGCGCTTCCGGTGTATCCGCCGTATAGACGGACTCCAGCGCCGCATTGGCTTTGTCGATGTTCATGGATCAATTCCTCCGCAACCGGGCAGGTCAATCGTAGCGCCGTCTTCGCCTGCCTTCTATTCCTCATGCTGGCGGCGCAACCGCTTCTCCAGCGCCCGCAAGGCCAGCGACAGGCCAACCGTCAGGATGAGATAGATATAGGCGACGATCGAATAGGTTTCGAAGAAGCGAAACGAGCCGGCGGCGTAGATCTTGCCCATCTGGGTGATGTCGGCGACGCCGAGCACCGAGACCAGCGACGAATCCTTGACCATGGCGACGAAATCATTGCCGAGCGGCGGCAAGATGGTGCGGATCGCCTGCGGAAAGACGATCAGCCGGAAACGCTGCGTGCGCGTCAGCCCCAGCGCCTTCGCCGCCTCGATTTGGCCCTTCTCGACCGCCTGGATGCCGGCGCGGAAGACCTCCGAGATGAAGGCCGAGTAGCCGATGGTCAGCGCCATGATGGCGCGCCACAGCAGCGACACGTCTCGCACCAGCAGCTCGCCGAAGACGCCGGCGCTTTGCAGCGGCGCGGTCAGCGCGTTCCATGCCGCGACGAAAGCTGGCGCGCCGGCAAACGCGATCCAGAACAACAGCACCAGGATTGGCACGCCGCGGATGATCTCGACATAGAAACGAGCGATCTGGCGCAGCCAGCGCGACCCCGACAGTCCCATCAGCGCAATGCCGAGTCCGATTGCGGAGGCTAGCGCGAAGGCGACCACGGTGACGAAGACAGTGATGCCGATGCCCTTGGCGACGGTCGCGAAAACCTGGGCGTAGAGGTCGCTTGCGGCGATGAAGATGGCGGCGGCCACGGCGAGCGCGATCGCCGCGGCAAGCCACCAGGGAAAGTCGGTTTTGGAGGTGGAAGACGCGGGCGTTGCCATCAGGCGACGCCGGTGAAGCAGACATCGCGAAGGCATGGTGCCAAGGCACCCCCCTCTGTCCTGCCGGACATCTCCCCCTCAAGGGGGGAGATTGGCTGTTCATTCTGCTTTCGCCAATCTCCAACGTTAGAGAAAAAGCGCGGCCAGCGAAGCTGCCAATCTCCCCCCTTGAGGGGGAGATGTCCGGCAGGACAGAGGGGGGTGGACGAGCGCGGAGTCAGCGCGAGTTCCTGCGCATCACCCAACGTGCGCAACAATGGAAGCTACTGCCCCATCTTGTAATCAAGGAACCATTTCTTGTTGAGCGCGTCGAGCGTGCCGTCGGCCTTCAGTGCGGCGATCGCCGCATTGACCGGCTTCACCAGATCCGAGCCTTTCGGGAAAATAAAGCCGAAATCCTCGGTGCCGAGCGGCCCGCCGATCAGCTTCAGCCCGCCATTGGACGCCTCGACATAGCCCTTGCCGGCAGTGCCGTCGGTCAAAACGACATCGACGTCACCAGTCTTCAGCGCCTGCACCGTCGCACCGAACGTCTCGAACAGTTTGATGCGCGGGTTCTGCTCATTGCCGTCGAGCACGCTGTAGACGGCGGTGTAGAAGGGCGTGGTGCCGGCCTGCGCGCCGATCAGCCCATCCTTGAAGGCGCCGAAGGTCTTGGCGTCGGTGAAGCGCTTCTCGTCGCCGCGCACCAGCATGAACTGTTCCGAGCGCATATAAGGGTCGGAGAAATCGACCTTCTGCTTGCGGTCGTCTTTGATGGTGATGCCGGTCATGCCGATGTTGTACTGGTTGTCGGAAACCGCCTGGATCATCGCGTCCCAGGAGGTGTTCTGGTACTCGACCTGGAAATTCAGCCGCTTGGCGATCTCGTTCATCGCGTCATATTCCCAACCGATCTGCTTGCCGGTCTTGGCGTCGATGAACTGCAGCGGCGGATAGGCGTTCTCCGTCACTACCACCACCTTCTTGCCGCCGAGATCGGGCAGCGCCTGCGCCAGGGCGACGACGGGCGCGAGAATCAGAGCCAACAGGCCGGCCAACAGCAGTTTCGATTTGGTCATGACACACCCCAAGAACTTGAACAGCCTGGACATTGTCGAGGCTTGCAGGAAAACCCGGCGCCGACTTTAGCTTTCCGTTAGCGGCTTGCAAGCCGGTCCGATGGGCCGCTTTGCGCTAAAACGGATTCTAATGCTTCCAACCGAGCGCTTGCGCAACGATTCGTGCCTTGCGGATCAAACCCCGTCCGGCGCGTCACCTCAGGGACAAAAAAGGCGGCCGAAGCCGCCTTTCCGAAGCACGGTTGTTGAAAAAACTTATTCGGCGACAGCCGCTTCCGCAGCCTTGGCGGCCTCGTCGGCGGCCTTCTTCTCGGCGGCGTCCTGGGCTGCCTTCTCGGCGGCCAGCGCCTGCGCGGCGGCCACCTTCTCGGCCTCGATGCGGGCCTTTTCGGCGTTCAGCGCATCGCGCTCCTCATCGTTCAGCTTGCGGGCGCGCACGCCGGTGTTTTCCGAAATACGGGCCGACTTGCCGCGGCGATCGCGCAGGTAGTAAAGCTTGGCGCGACGCACCTTGCCGCGGCGCACGATCTCGACGCCCTCGACCATCGGCGAATAGACCGGGAACACGCGCTCCACGCCTTCGCCGTAGGAAATCTTGCGAACGGTGAAGCTCTCCTGGAAACCGGCGCCGGCGCGGGCGATGACGACACCCTCATAAGCCTGGACGCGGGTACGGGTGCCTTCGGTCACGCGGACCTGGACGCGCACGGTATCGCCGGGCTGGAATTCGGGAAGCTTGCGCTTGGCTTCGATCTTGGCGGCCTGTTCGGCCTCGAGCTGACGGAGGATGTCCATCTCAGTAATCCACTTCTTGTTCTTCCGACAGTCAGAGCGTCCGACACTCGCTTTGCAGTTCCATTGACCACTCGGCTATGCCCTTCGTTCGCGAGAACATCAGGCAGGGGCGACTACACCGCCATTGTTGACGGGTCCGGCAGATTTTTCTTCCGGTTCGGGCGGGCACATACAGCTATTTCGACGCTTTGTCACGCCTTTGCCGTGTTCTTTTTTGGTCGTTGGCCGACATTGCAATCTTTCAGCAGGGGTTGCGTCGAAGGCCCAAGCTTTTTAAGGCGGGTAAAACGTGACTTTCCTCCGGCGGCAATACCCCCATGCCAGTTCTCGATGCGGCCCTGCTCTTTTTCGCGGGCTTTCTCTCAGGTGCCGTCAACGCGATAGCTGGCGGCGGGACGTTCGTAACCTTCGGCGCCATGACGCTGGTCGGCTTGCCGCCGATCGTCGCTAACGCGACCTCGTCGGTGACACAGTTTCCCGGCTACATCACCTCGACGCTCGCCTACTGGTCCGACATCAAGCATTTCTGGCGCACGGCGTTGCTGCTCGGCCTCATATCGGCTTTCGGCGCGCTGGCCGGTGCGCTCATCCTTCTGGCGCTCGACAATCCGTCGTTCCGCGTCCTGGTGCCATGGCTGCTGCTGGCGGCGACCGCGCTATTCGCCGCCGGGCCGTGGCTGAAGCCGGCACCCAAGCCGGGGCATGAGGCCGCGGTGGGTTCGCTGGTCGGCTCCCTGGCGCAATTCGCCACCGCAGTCTATGGCGGTTTCTTCGGCGCCGGCATGGGCGTCATGATGCTGGCAACGCTCGGCCTCACCCAGCCCGGCGACTATCACCGCCTGAACGCGCTGAAGAACATGCTGGCCGTGGTCATCGCGGCGATAGCCATCCTGGTCTTCGTCTCCGGCGGCGTGATCGCCTGGCCGCAAGCGATCATCATGATACCGGGCGGCGCGCTGGGCGGCTATGCCGGCGTCTGGATCGCCAAGCGCGTGCCGCAAATTGCCGTGCGCGGCTTCGTGGTTGGGATCGGCGTGTTCCTGGCCTTTTACTATTTTGCCAAGGGCTGAGCGGCTAACAGGTCAGGCCGCCTTTCCCTGGTCAGCTTTTCCGACTCAGCGCGCCGCCATGCGGCGATCTTCTTGTGATTGCCCGAGGTGAGAACCTCGGGGATTTGCCGGCCCTCGAATTCCTGCGGGCGCGTGTAGTGCGGATGTTCGAGCAGGCCGTTTTCAAAACTCTCTTCATCGCCTGATACCGCATTGCCCATCACGCCGGGCAACAGCCGCACCACGGCGTCGAGCAGCACGAGCGCTGCCGGCTCGCCGCCGGACAGGATGAAGTCGCCGACCGAGACCTCCTCGAGCCCACGCGCGTCGATCACCCGCTGGTCGACGCCTTCGAAGCGTCCGCAGACGATGACGACGCCCGGCCCGGCGGCCAGTTCGCGCACGCGGGACTGCGTCAGCGGTTTTCCACGCGGACTCATCAGCAGCCGTGGCCGTGGATCACCCGGTGGCGAGGCATGGTCGATCGCCTTGGCCAAAACGTCGGCGCGCATCACCATGCCGGCGCCGCCACCGGCCGGTGTGTCGTCGACGGTGCGGTGGCGGTCGCTGGCGAAATCGCGGACCTGGATTGCTTCCAGCTCCCACGTGCCAGCCTCCAGCGCTCTGCCGGCCAGCGACAGGCCGAGCGCGCCGGGAAACATCTCCGGATAGAGCGTCAGCACCGAGGCCGAAAAACTCACCGGTTGCCCCCGGCATCCTTCGGTCCGCGCGGCCTGCCCTTCGGGTCGAAACCCTCGCGGCCGGGAACCTCGCCATCCTCGTCCTCCACGAGGCCGGCGGCCGCCGGATCGACGCGGATAAAACCCTCAGTGATCGACACGTCAGGCACGGCGGCCTGCGTGAACGGGATCAGCACGCCTTTGCGCTCGCCAAGCATCACATCGAGAATGTCGCCGCCACCGAAATTATGCACGGCCACGACCTTGCCGATGTCAGCACCGGTATCGTCCCGGACCGCCAGCCCGACGAGATCAGCATGATAGAATTCGTCCTCTTCGCCATCGTCCGGCAGCATCGAGCGGTCGACGAACAATTCCGTGCCGGCAAGCGCCTCGGCGGCGTTGCGGTCGCTGATGCCCTTGAAGCGCACCACGACGACCGTGTTGGCCGGCCTGATGTCGACGATCTGGAAGGCGCGGCCGTCCCTGGCATAGAGCGGCCCGTAGTCGGCCAGCGCCAACGGGTCACCGGTGAAGGTTTTCACGCGCAACTCGCCCTTGATGCCGTGGGCGGCGCCGATCACGGCCATCTGGACGGGGTTTTGCGGTTTGGTCATCGGCGGAAAAATCCTTTGGCCTTGCTCTAGCTCCAGCCTCTTGTCATTTCAATGACGCGGCTCTTCACCGCTTCCTAACCCGGCTGCCGGAAGATGGCCCAGAATTGGAAGAACGAATTGGAAGAACGGAATATCGAAAGAGCCAATGCAGCAATTTCTTATTCCAGCCAAACCAGACCTTCAGGCGGCCCGCGAAACCTGGCTGAAGATGCTGGCGCGCGAACGCCGGCTGTCGCCGGAAACCGTGGAAGCCTATGAGCGCGACACGCGCCAGTTCCTGCACTTCCTGACCGGCCATTGCGGCGGCTCGCCCGGCATTTCGGATATCGCCGATCTGCGCCCGGCCGATCTGCGCGGCTTTCTCGCCGCCCGCCGCGCCGGGGGCGCCGGCGCCCGCACGCTCGGGCGGGGGCTCGCCGGCATCCGCTCGTTGCTGCGCTTTCTGGAGCGGCGCGGTCTCGTCAATGCGGCGGGCGCTGCGGCACTGCGCGCGCCACGTCAGCCGAAGTCGCTGCCCAAGCCGCTGACGGCCAGCGATGCCAAACACGTCGTTTCGGTGGAAGGCCAGCTGGCGGAGGAGCCGTGGATCGCCGCCCGCAACGCCGCCGTCCTGACGCTGCTCTACGGCTCGGGCCTGCGCATTTCCGAGGCGCTCGGATTGTCGGGCGCCGATCTGTCGTCGGCTGCCGATAGCGTGCTGCGCGTCACCGGCAAGGGCGGCAAGACCCGGCTGGTTCCGGTGCTGCCGCTGGCGCTGAGGGCGATCGCCGAATACCGCCGGCTCTGCCCCTATCATCTCGATCCGAAGGGCCTGCTGTTTCGCGGCGCCCGCGGCGGCCCGCTCAATCCGGCCATCGTCCAGCGCGACATGGCGAAGCTGCGCTCGGCGCTCAATCTGCCCGATACCGCCACGCCGCACGCCTTGCGCCATTCCTTCGCCACGCATCTGCTTGGGCGCGGCGGCGACCTGCGCACCATCCAGGAACTTTTGGGACATGCCAGCCTGTCGACGACGCAGATCTACACCGGCGTCGACACCGCGAGGCTGCTCGAAATCTACGAAGCCGCCCATCCGCGGGCGTGAGCGACGTGCAGGCCTGCAAAGTCCGGACAGCGCACGCGCAACGAGCCCCGTTCAAGACAATTTGGATAAGCCGGTTAACCGTTTCGCCGCTTTTTTAGGCCTAGAAAGAGCCATGAAACGCGTCATCGCCATTACCGACCGCGCGGCTTTTGTGTCGCTGAAGCTGCTTGTGGTACTCAACGCCCTGTTTCTTGTCTCTTTTCTCGTCGTCGCGTTGCTCGCGGCCGGCAAGGCGCACGCCGGGAGTCCGGCTTGCGGCGGCGCCGACATGCTGTCGAGCTTGCTGAAGGACAGTCCGGCGGGCTGCGCCGCATCGAGAAAATGACTTTTCGCCGGCCCCAACAAGTTATCGATCATGCCGGGCCGATCCCTCGCTGCCTTCATGACGCCCTGCATCCTCTCAACGCGGGAGGTCCGGTCGAGGATTTCCCCAAGGCCGCCTGAACCTGACCGTCGTTTACTGAGTTGCACGGTTGAGTTGCGGACCAGGAAGACATGATTCCGATCGATGCCTTCCCGAATCAGGACGCGAGGGCGGCGGTCCGGTCTTGGTGCAAGATGGCTGAAAAGGCTCGTTTTGGCTCGATCTCCGCCAATTTTGCGAGGGAAATGCGTGCGGACAAACGATTCCAGGCGCAGATTGCCCTGTTTTCGGCGTTTTCGATACCTAGCGTGAAACCTGTTCAACGATTGCGCGTTGATTTGTGTTGATTGATACTTTTCATCCACGGAGGACACTTTTATGGCGAATCCAAACGACCCGTATACCACTCCGACCCCCCCTCCCAAGTCGGGTGGCGGCGGCAGCGGCTGGCTGATTGCCCTGGTTGTCGTTATCCTGGCTATTGTCGCTTACTATATTTTCGGAAGAAGCGGTGAAACGCCAGCGCCTGCTGAGCCGCCGGCCGCCAGCACGCCAGCCCCAGCGCCCGCAGAACCGGCGCCTGCACCGGCCCCGGCGCCCGCAGAACCGGCACCTGCCCCGGCCCCGGCAGAACCTGCGCCAGCCCCGGCACCCGCAGAGCCTGCTCCGGCGCCTGCACCTGCACCGGCTCCGGCGCCTGCAGAGCCAGCGCCTGCTCCGGCGCCCGCACCAGCCCCGGCGCAGTGATCGGCTGCTGACTTCAAATACGAACGGCCCGCTGAAAAGCGGGCCGTTTTGCTTTGAGCCATCAGATGGCTGCCGGAGTAGCTTAGAGCAATTCCAGGAAAAGTGCGCAGCGGTTTTCCGTCCGGAATTGCGTAAAAACAAAGACTTAGAGCGGTTCGTCGATTCTATCAAAAGCTGAACCGCTCTAGGACGGCCTACATATGGATCGGCTTGAAGAAGGTCGCCAGTGCCGCTTCCTTCACCGCCTCCGACATCGTCGGATGGGCGTGGCAGGTGCGGGCAAGATCTTCCGACGAGCCGCCGAACTCCATCAGCACCGCCGCCTCGTGGATCATCTCGCCGGCGCCGAAGCCGACGATGTGGACGCCGAGCACGCGATCGCTCTGCTTGTCCGCCAGGATCTTCACGAAGCCGTCGGTATGCAGCATGGCGCGCGCCCGGCCATTGGCGCTGAACGGAAACTTGCCGGCCTTATAGTCGATGCCGGCCGCCTTCAGCTCTTCCTCGGTCTTGCCGACCGAGGCGATTTCCGGACTGGTGTAGACGACGTTCGGGATCACCTCGTAGTTCACATGGCCGGCCTGGCCGGCGATGGTCTCGGCCACCGCCACCCCCTCGTCCTCGGCCTTGTGGGCGAGCATCGGCCCGGCGATGACGTCGCCGATGGCGTAGATGCCGGGCACATTGGTCTTGAGATGGCCGTCCGTCTTGACCCGGCCGCGCTCGTCGACATCGACGCCGGCTTCCTTCAGCCCGAGACTGTCCGAATAGGCCCGACGTCCCGTCGCGATCAGCACCGCATCCGCCTCGATGGTCTCGGCAGCACCCCCCTTGACCGGCTCGAAGGTGACGGTGACACCCTTCTTGGCCTTGGCGACACCGGTCACCTTGGCGCCGAGCCTGAATTCGATGCCTTGCTTGGACAGCATGCGCTGGAACTGTTTGGCGACCTCGCCGTCCATGCCGCCCAGTATGGTGTCGAGGAACTCGACGACGGTGACCTTGGCGCCGAGCCGCGCCCATACCGAGCCGAGCTCCAGCCCGATGACGCCGCCGCCGACCACCACAAGATGGCCCGGCACCTTGTCCAGCGCCAACGCGCCGGTCGAGGACATGATCACCTTCTCGTCGATGTCGACCTTGACGCCGGGAATGCCGGCGACGTCGGAACCGGTGGCGATGACGATGTTCCTGGTCTCGATCTCCTCGACCTTGCCGTCCTCGCCGGTCACCGACACCTTGCCGGCGGACAAGACCTTGCCGGTGCCGCGAAACGAGTCGATCTTGTTCTTCTTGAACAGGAAGGCGACGCCGTTGACGTTGGACGCCACGGTCGCGTCCTTGTGCGCCATCATCTTCCCGAGATTGAGCTTCGGCGCGCCGATCTCGACGCCCAGCGTGTCGAAGGAATGGCCGGCCTCGGCGAACATCTCGGAGGCATGCAGCAGCGCCTTGGACGGAATGCAGCCGATGTTGAGGCAGGTGCCGCCGAAGGTCGGGTTCTTCTCGACCACCGCCGTCTTCAGGCCGAGCTGTGCCGCCTTGATGGCGCAGACATAGCCGCCCGGTCCCGATCCGATGATAACGACGTCATAAGCCATGATACTATCCTTCTGGTCTGGCACTCAGCCTTGGCTGGGATTAGCGGCCGCCGCCCACTTCCAAATTCGCGCCTGTCGTAAAGGACGCCCCGTCCGACAGGAGCCAAAGAATTGCCGCGGCGACCTCTTCGGCGGTTCCCGCCCTCTGCATGGGCACGAGGTGACGCATCCTCTCGACGCGATCCGGCTGCCCGCCCGAGGCGTGAATTTCGGTGTCGATGATGCCTGGACTGACCGCGTTGACGCGAATGCTTTCGCCGGCCACTTCGCGCGCCAGGCCAATGGTGAAGGAATCGATCGCACCCTTCGAGGCGGCGTAGTCGACATATTCGCCCGGCCCGCCAATTCTCGCAGCAATCGAGGAGATATTCACGATAGCGCCGCCCTTGCCGCCATGGCTGGTCGACATGCGCTTCACCGCTTCGCGGGCACAGAGCATGGAGCCAATGATGTTGACGCGCATCATGCGCTCCAGCCGTGCTCCGCTCATTTCGTCGACACGCGCCCTCCGGTCGACCACGCCAGCATTGTTGACGAGCGCATCGAGCGAGCCGAAGGTGCCATCAATCCTCTCGAACATCGCCTGAATATCGGCCTCGCTGCCGACGTCGCCCTTGATGGCCAACGCTTCGCCGCCATCCTGCGCGATTGCCTCGACAAGCGCCGTGGCAGCAGCCTCATTCGAGGCATAGTTGACCACAACACGGTATCCAGCCTTGGCGGCAAGCCTGGACGTGGCGGCGCCGATGCCGCGGCTGCCGCCGGTCACCAGCAGCACTTTTTTGGTCGCGCTCATTCCTGACAGCCCTTCAACGAAAAAACATCCCACGGCACTTTCGAAAACCCGTTGGTGCCATAGGCGGCCGACATCTGCAGCGACGGTCCGAGGTCGGGAAAGATAAGAGTCTTCGGCGCGGCCACGCCTTCGGCTGGCAGCAGAGCGATGTTGCCCTTGTCGTCAGCACTGTAGACGACCCCCTCCCACACCGTGCAAGCGGCAAGTTCGTCGCCGGTGACGTCGCCTGTCGGGCATTTGTACATCAGCGAACCATGCGGCCGCGCCACGCCTTCCGTCCACATGACGATGCCGTCGAGCACGACACTGTTGTCGAGCACCATCTTGAACGTGTTGGTGACAACAGCCGATTCCATGGTCGGCCTGAAATCGATCTCGGCGACGTGTTCGGCATCGCCATAGACGGCGAGCTCAAGCGGGCAGGCGGCGTGCGCCGTCGATGCCGTCAGCGCAAGGCCGGCCACGCACAGCGTGAAAAACAATCCGGAGCGCAACCGAGAGAAGCTCGTTCGGTGGCGCAGATCCATTCTCCGGCTCACCTCGACCGACCCTTAGAGATCGAGCACCAGCCGTTCCGGATCCTCCAGGCTTTCCTTGACCCGCACCAGGAAGGTCACCGCTTCCTTGCCATCGACGATGCGATGATCGTAGGAGAGCGCCAGATACATCATCGGCCGGATCACGATCTGGCCGCCGACCACCACCGGCCGCTCCTGGATCTTGTGCATGCCCAGAATGCCCGACTGCGGCGCGTTGAGGATCGGCGTCGACATCAGCGACCCGTAAACGCCGCCGTTGGAAATCGTAAACGTGCCTCCTTGCATATCCGCCACCGACAGCTTGCCGTCACGCGCGGCGATGCCCAGCCGGCCGATATCCTTCTCGATCTCGGCGATCGACATCTGGTCGGCATCGCGCACCACAGGCACGACAAGGCCTTTTTCGGTGCCGACGGCGACGCCGATATGGGCGTAGTTCTTGAAGATGATGTCGGTGCCGTCGATCTCGGCATTGACCGAAGGGATCTCCTTCAGCGCATGGGTGACGGCCTTGGTGAAGAAGCCCATGAAGCCCAGCTTCACGCCGTGCTTCCTCTCGAACACATCCTTGTATTTGGTCCTGAGCGCCATCACCGCGCTCATGTCCACCTCGTTGAAGGTGGTCAGCATGGCGGCGGTCGACTGCGCTTCCTTGAGGCGGCGCGCGATGGTTTGCCGCAGCTTGGTCATGCGCACACGCTCTTCGCGTGATGCGTCATCGGCCGAGGACGGCGCACGGGCAGCGACCGGTGCAGGCGCCTTCGGCGTCTCAGCCGGTTGCGACGGCGCGCCCCTGGCGATTGCGTCGAGCACGTCGCCCTTCAGCACCTGGCCGCGCTTGCCGGAACCCGAGACCTGGTCGACCGCGAGATTGCTCTCGGCCAGCAGCTTCGCCGCCGCTGGCGCCGGCGGCATCGTGCGCGCCTCGATTGGCCCGGCATCGCCGGCGATCTTGGCGGTTTCGGCCGCGGCTTGCTTGACGGTTGATGCGGCGGTCGGTGCCGAGGCTTGCGATACCGCGTCCTGCCTCGGTTCGGAAGTTGACGCCTTCGCGGGCGCTGCCGCTTTTGCCCCGTCGCCTGCCGAAATCATGCCGAGCAAAGCGCCGACCTCGACCGTCTCGCCTTCCTTGACCGCGATCTCGCTGAGCGTTCCTGCGGCCGCGGCCGGCACTTCCACCGTTACCTTGTCGGTTTCGAGCTCGACCAGCGGCTCGTCGGTGGCGATCGCGTCGCCCACCTTCTTGAACCATTTGCCGATGGTCGCCTCGGTGACGGATTCGCCAAGAGTGGGGACGCGGATTTCGGTAGCCATTGTGCCTGTCCGTTTTTCTGTCGGTTCTGTTCTATTCGCCGAGCTCTGTTCTATTCACCGAGCGCGTCTTCGAGCAAGGCGGCAAGCTGGGCGAGATGCTTCGACATCAATCCGGTCGCCGGCGACGCGGCGGCCGGCCGGCCGGTATAGCGCACCCGCTGATGCTTGGCGTCGATATGCGCCAGCACCCATTCCAGATAGGGATCGATGAACGACCAGGCGCCCATGTTCTTGGGCTCCTCCTGGCACCACACCATCTCGGCGTTGCGGAAGCGTGACAGTTCGGTGATCAGCGCCTTGGCCGGGAACGGATAGAGCTGTTCGACGCGCAGCAGATAAATGTCGTTGATGCCGCGCTTCTCGCGCTCCTCGTAGAGGTCGTAATAGACCTTGCCCGAGCAGAGCACGACGCGGCGGATCTTCGAATCCTTGGTGAGCTTGATCGCCTGGCCGGGGAGCTGCTGGGCATCGTCCCACAACAGCCGGTGGAACGCGCTTTCGCCCGACATCTCCGGCAGCGTCGACACCGCCCGCTTGTGGCGCAGCAGCGACTTCGGCGTCATCAGGATCAGCGGCTTGCGGAAATCCCGCTTCAACTGCCGGCGCAGGATGTGGAAGTAGTTGGCCGGCGTCGTGCAGTAGGCCACCTGCATGTTGTCTTCGGCGCAAAGCTGCAGAAAGCGCTCGAGCCTGGCCGACGAATGCTCCGGCCCTTGGCCTTCATAGCCATGCGGCAGCAGGCAGACGAGCCCCGACATTCTGAGCCACTTGCGCTCGCCCGACGATATGAACTGGTCGAACACCACCTGGGCGCCGTTGGCGAAATCGCCGAACTGTGCTTCCCAAAGCGTCAGCGCCTTCGGCTCGGCCAGGCTGTAGCCATATTCGAAACCGAGCACGGCCTCTTCCGACAGCATCGAGTTGATGACCTCGAAGCCGGCCTGCGCCGCCGACAGATTGTTGAGCGGAATGTAGCGTGTCTCGTCGCGCTGGTCGTAGAGCACGGAATGGCGTTGCGAGAACGTGCCACGCTCCGAATCCTGTCCCGACAGCCGGACCGGATTGCCGTCGAGCAGGATGGCGCCGAAGGCCAACGCCTCGGCCGTCGACCAGTCGATGCCTTCGCCCGACTCGATCGCCTGGCGGCGGTTCTCGAGAAACCGCATGATCGTCTTGTGGGCCGCGAAATCCTTCGGCACCTCGGTCAGCTTCTTGCCGATCTCCTTCAGGGTCTTGACCGGCACGGCGGTCTTGCCGCGCCGCTGTTCGTCCTGGTTGTCGGCCGTGCGCAGGCCAGACCAGGCGCCATCCAGCCAGTCGGCCTTGTTGGGCTTGTAATGCTGGCCGACCTCGAATTCCTGCTCGAGATGTGCCCGCCAGTCGGCCTTGAGCTTGTCGAATTCGGCCTGGGTAAGGTGGCCTTCGGCGATCAGCCGGTCGGCATAGATCTGCACCGTCGTCTTGTGACTGCGGATGCTGCTGTACATGATCGGCTGGGTGAAGGCCGGCTCGTCGCCTTCATTGTGGCCGAAGCGGCGATAGCAGAACATGTCGACCACGACAGGCTTGTGGAACTTCATGCGGAATTCGATCGCCACCTTGGTGGCATGGACCACGGCTTCCGGATCGTCGCCATTGACGTGGAAGATCGGCGCCTCGATCATCTTGGCCACATCCGACGGATAGGGCGACGAGCGCGAGAAGCGCGGATTGGTGGTGAAGCCGATCTGATTGTTGATGATGAAATGCAGCGTGCCGGCGACACGGTGCCCGCGCAGGCCCGACAGGCCGAGGATTTCGGCAATCACGCCCTGGCCGGCAAAGGCGGCGTCGCCATGCAGGAGCAGCGGCAGCACCTTGGCGCGCTCTTCCAGCGGCACGATCTCTTCGCGACTGCGGCCGAACAGAGAGTCCTGCTTGGCCCGCGCCTTGCCCATCACCACCGGATCGACGATTTCCAGGTGCGAGGGATTGGCGGTCAGCGACAGGTGCACCTTGTTGCCATCGAACTCGCGGTCCGACGAAGCGCCGAGATGGTACTTCACGTCGCCCGAGCCCTCGACCTCGTCGGGTGCGGCCGAGCCGCCCTTGAATTCGTGGAAGATGGCGCGGTGCGGCTTGGCCATCACCTGGGAGAGCACGTTCAGCCGGCCGCGATGCGCCATGCCGAGCACGATCTCCTTCATGCCGAGCTGACCGCCGCGCTTGACGATCTGCTCCAGTGCCGGGATCAGCGCCTCTGCGCCGTCGAGGCCAAAGCGCTTGGTGCCCTTGTACTTGACGTCGATGAACTGCTCGAAACCTTCGGCCTCGACCAGCTTCTGCAGGATCGCCTTCTTGCCGGTGGCGGTGAAGGAGATCTCCTTGTCGGTGCCCTCGATGCGCGCCTGGATCCAGGCCTTCTCCTCGGGATCGGAAATATGCATGAACTCGACGCCGAGCGTCGAGCAATAGGTGCGGGTCAGGATGTCGAGCATCTGCCGGATGGTGCCGAATTCGAGCCCGAGCACGTTGTCGAGGAAAATCGGGCGATCGTAATCGGCTGATGTGAAGCCGTAATTTTCCGGCGATAGCTCGTTATAGTCCTCGAGCGGCTTGGCGATGCCGAGCGGATCGAGATTGGCGTGCAAATGGCCCCGCATGCGGTAGGCGCGGATCATCATGATGGCGCGCACGGAATCGCGCGTCGCCTGGTGCACGTCGGCGTCGGAAAGGGCGACGCCGTTCATCACCGCCTTGTCCTGGACCTTCTTCTCGATGTGCTTCTCGACGATGCCCCAATTGCCGTCGAGCGCCGACACCAACTCGCCATTGGCCTGCAACGGCCACGAGGGCTTAGCCCATGAGGCGCCCTTGGCATTCTTGCGAACATCGCCGGCGTCGTCCTTCAGCGCCGCGAAGAAATCCTGCCATTCGGGGTCGACCGAAGAGGGATCGTCCTCATAGGCGGCGTAGAGCGCGTCGATATAATCGGCATTGCCGCCATAGAGGAAAGAGGTAAGCGAAAATTGGTCGTTGGCCTGATCTTGTCTTGCCATTTTTTCAGCGGAGCCTGGCTCCGTCTCCTGTTTTGGAGGGGAGTAGGGCAATAGGGCAGTATGGGAGTAGGGCAATGCCCTCGTCTTGTCCCTACCGCCCTACTGCCCTACTCCCTTACTGCCCTAACCTTTGATCGCCTCGACCAGCGTCGTGCCGAGCCGGGCCGGCGAGGGCGAAACTTTTATCCCGGCCGATTCCATCGCCGCGATCTTGTCCTCGGCGCCGCCCTTGCCGCCGGAGATGACGGCGCCCGCATGGCCCATGGTGCGCCCGGCCGGCGCCGTGCGCCCGGCGATGAAACCGGCCATCGGCTTCTTGCGGCCACGCTTGGCTTCGTCCTTGAGGAACTGCGCGGCGTCTTCCTCGGCCGAGCCGCCGATCTCGCCGATCATGATGATCGATCGGGTCTCGTCGTCGGCGAGGAACATCTCCAGCACGTCGATGAACTCCGTGCCTTTGACAGGGTCGCCACCGATGCCGACGGCGGTGGTCTGGCCGAGGCCGACATTGGTGGTCTGGAACACTGCCTCATAGGTAAGCGTTCCCGAGCGGGAAACAACGCCGACGGAGCCCTTGCGGAAGATGTTGCCGGGCATGATGCCGATCTTGCATTCGTTGGGGGTCAGCACGCCCGGACAGTTGGGACCGATCAGCCGCGATGTCGAGCGGTCGAGCCGCGCCTTGACCTTGATCATGTCGATCACCGGGATGCCCTCGGTGATGCAGATGATCAGCGGGATCTCGGCTTCGATCGCTTCCAGGATCGCCTCGGCGGCGCCCGCCGGCGGCACATAGACGACAGAAGCGTTTGCGCCGGTCTTCGCCTTGCCTTCAGCGACGGTGGAAAAGATCGGCAGGCTCTCGCCCTTGGCGCCGGTCCACGTCTCGCCGCCCTTCTTGGGGTGGATGCCGCCGACCATTTTCGTCCCGTGATAGGCCAGCGCCTGCTCCGTATGGAACGTGCCGGTCTTGCCGGTCAGGCCCTGCACGAGCACCTTGGTGTTCTTGTCGACGAGAATGGACATGGTGGTCCTTTTTACAAACCGTTGATCGAGGAAGGCTGCGTGGTCATCGTCAGAGATGCCATGGTCAGAGCCGCTTGAGATCGGCGACGGTGAGGTCGCTCTTGGCGTTGCCGGTGTTGAGTGTCGTCGCCGGCTCGAACATCAGCACCACCGGCTCCTCGCTCAGCGAGCGCGGGCGGTGCTCGACGGACCGCGGCACGACGATGAACTCGCCGCTGCCAAGCTCCACCGTGCCGTCGCGGAAATCGATGGCGATGCGGCCGCGCAGCACGAGGAACGCTTCGTCCTCGTTGTCATGCGCATGCCAGTCGAAGACATCGCCGAACTTGGCGATCTTGACTTGGGCATCGTTGACGTCGCCGGCGATATGCGGATCGAAGACCTTTTTGATCTTCGCATCCGCCGCCTCGACCAGGTTTATCTTGTGCGGAGGCACCAGATCAGCCCTTCACCGCCGCCACGATTTTCTTCGCGGCATCGTCGAGGTCGTCGGCCGAGACGACATTGAGGCCACTGTCATTGATGATCTTCTTGCCGAGTTCGGCATTGGTGCCTTCCAGCCGCACCACCAGCGGCACCTGCAGCCCAACTTCCTTGACTGCTGCGATGACACCTTCGGCGATGATATCGCACTTCATGATGCCGCCAAAAATGTTGATCAGGATGCCTTTGACCGCCGGATCCTTGGTGATGATCTTGAACGCCGCCGTCACCTTCTCCTTCGACGCGCCGCCGCCGACATCGAGGAAGTTGGCCGGCTCGGCGCCATAGAGCTTGATGATGTCCATCGTCGCCATGGCAAGGCCGGCACCATTGACCATGCAGCCGATATTGCCGTCGAGCGCGACATAGGCGAGGTCGTATTTCGACGCCTCGATCTCCTTTTCGTCCTCTTCGGTGATGTCGCGCAGCTCCATCACGTCGGGATGGCGGAACAGCGCGTTGTTGTCGAACGACACCTTGGCGTCGAGCACGCGCAGCCGGCCGTTCTTCATGACGATCAGCGGGTTGACCTCGAGCAGGCTCATGTCCTTCTCCAGGAAGGCCTTGTAGAGTATCGGGAACAGCGTCTCGCTGTCCTTGGCGGCGTCGCCGTCGAGCCTCAGCGCACCGTTGAGTTCTTTCAAATCATTCGCCGTCACGCCCTTTTCCGGGTCGATGGCGACGGTGATGATCTTTTCCGGCGTGTCGTGGGCGACTGCCTCGATGTCCATGCCGCCCTCGGTCGAAACGACGAAGGCGATGCGGCCGACCGAGCGATCGACCAGCAGCGACAGATAGAGCTCGCGGTCGATGTCGGCGCCGTCCTCGATATAGAGGCGGTTGACCTGCTTGCCCGCCGGGCCGGTCTGCTTGGTGACCAGCGTGTGGCCGAGCATCTCGTTGGCGTTGGCGACGACATCGGCGACCGACTTCGCCAGCCTGACGCCACCCTTGGCGTCGGGGCCGAGCTCCTTGAACTTGCCCTTGCCGCGGCCGCCGGCATGGATCTGGCTCTTCACCACATAGAGCGGGCCGGGCAGCGCCTTGGCGGCGGCTTCCGCCTCGCTTGCCTCGAACACCGGCACGCCCTCGGCCACCGGTGCGCCAAAGCCCTTCAGCAGCGCCTTGCCCTGATATTCATGGATGTTCATGCGCGTTGTCTCCGGGTCACTTGGCGGCGGGTCACTTGGCTGCGAGATGCGGAGCGATCTTGACGCAGGCCTCGCACAGGCCCTGCACCGCCGCCACCGAACTGTCGAACATCTTCTGCTCGGGCTTGCTGAGCTCGATCTCGATGATGCGCTCGACGCCGCCGGCGCCGATCACCACCGGCACGCCGACATAGGTGTTCTTGACACCATACTGGCCGGAGAGATGCGCAGCACACGGCAGCACGCGCTTCTTGTCCTTGAGATAGGCTTCGGCCATGGCGATCGCCGAGGCGGCCGGTGCGTAGAAGGCCGAGCCGGTCTTGAGCAGGCCGACGATCTCGGCGCCGCCGTCGCGGGTGCGCTGCACGATCTGGTCGAGCTTTTCCTTCGAGGTCCAGCCCATCTTGATGAGGTCGGGCAGCGGGATGCCGGCGACCGTCGAATAGCGGATCATCGGCACCATGGAATCGCCATGGCCGCCGAGCACGAAGGCGGTGACATCCTCGACCGACACCTTGAATTCCTCGGCCAGGAAATAGCGGAAGCGCGAGCTGTCCAGCACGCCAGCCATGCCGACGACATGGCTCTTCGGCAATCCTGAGAACTTCTGCAACGCCCAGACCATGGCGTCGAGCGGGTTGGTGATGCAGATGACGAAGGCTTTCGGCGCGTATTTCTTGAGACCCGCGCCAACCTGCTCCATGACCTTCAGGTTGATGCCGAGAAGGTCGTCGCGGCTCATGCCCGGCTTGCGCGGCACGCCGGCGGTGACGATGCAGACGTCGGCGCCCTCGATGCCGGCATAATCGTTGACGCCGGTCAGCCTGGAGTCGAACCCATCGACCGGCGATGACTGCGCGATATCCAGCCCCTTGCCTTGCGGGATGCCCTCGGCGATATCAAACAGCACAACGTCGCCGAGATCCTTGAGGCCGATCATATGGGCGAGCGTGCCGCCGATCATGCCCGAGCCGATGAGCGCTATCTTGTTGCGTGCCATGTCAGGATGTTTTCCCTTTAGACTGTGACGGCGCCCCAATCTTTAACGACTTGGGATGACGACGTCGAGGAAGGAGGCCGGAATGCTGCGGGGAAGCCGCGGGATTTCGCCGCACCCAATAGCCCCGGTGCAAAAAAAATTCAAACGATTATTTCGGAGTGAATAATTTCAATCGGTTAGAAACAACGGGAATTACGTAAGCGTCAAAAGAATTAAGCCGACTTTGGGATATTTACACAATGAAGATGGAAATAAGAAGGCTGCTTCCCGGCGATGACGCCCTTGTGATGCGGGTCGCCGAAGACGTGTTCGACGAGCCGGTGAGGCCTGATCGCCTTGCCGCCTACCTCGCCTCACCAGGACATTTCATGATTGTGGCGCTCGCCGACGGCGTGGTCGTCGGCCAGTGCGCTGCCGTCATCCACCGCCATCCGGACAAGGTGAGCGAACTCTACATCGACGAAGTCGGCGTGGCGCCGGCCTTCCAGCGCCAGGGCACAGCGACAAGAATGCTCGACGCCATGTTTGCGCTCGGCCGCGAGCATGGCTGCGAGGAGGCCTGGGTCGGCACCGAGCCGGACAATGTTGCCGCTCGCGCACTGTATGAGGCGCGAAGGGAGCCGCATGGCGAGGCGGAAGGCTTTGTCATGTATGTTTATCGACTCTAGGCCTGAGCCTGTTGCGCTTCCGGCGACGGCGGCGGCGCACTCTGCCGTTTCGCCCAGTCCTCCAGCCATTCGTGGCTCTGCATCTCGATCAGCCGTGACGCCGTGCGCTCGAACTCGAAGACCTCGGTGCCGCGCTTGGCCGTGTAAAGCTGCGGTGGCGGTGCAGCGGCGCTCACCACCAGCCGCACATGATGATCGTAGAGCGTGTCGATCAGCAGAATGAAGCGCTTGGCCTCGTTGCGGCTGCCTTCGCCGAGCACCGGCACATGATCGATGAAGATGGTCGAGAAGCGGCTGGTAATCGCCAGGAAATCGCGGGCGCCGTGCGGTTTCTCGCAGAGATCGGCAAAAGAAAACCGCGCCGCATCGCCGGCAGCACGCGGCACCACGATCTGCCTGCCCTTTACCGTCAGCGCCGCCGCCTCCGTCGGCCTGCCATGCGTCATCACCTCCCAGGCCTCGTCGAGGACAGCATCGGCGGCGGCATCGGCGGGGGTGACATAGACCGGCAGGCGGCTGAGCTTGTCCAGCCGATAATCCTTGTCGGCGTCTAGCGCCAGCACCTGCGCATTCCGCTCCAGGGTGCCGATGAAGGGTAGGAAAAGCTTGCGGTTCAAACCGTCGCGGTAGAGATCCTCCGGCGCGACATTGGACGTGGCGACCAGCACGACGCCGTTGGCAAACAGCGCCGAGAACAGTCGGGACAGGATCATCGCATCGGCGATGTCGGTGACGGAAAACTCGTCGAAGCACAGCACCCAGGCTTCCTCGGCCAGCGAGCGGGCCACCGGCGCGATCGGGTCGTCTTCCCTGACGGTGCCATTCTTGCGCTCCAGCCGATGCTTCTGGATGCGGTCCTGCACATCGGCCATGAAGTCGTTGAAGTGCACACGGCGCTTGCGCCTGACCGGCACCAGCTCGAAGAACATGTCCATCAGCATGGTCTTGCCGCGGCCGACGCCGCCATGGATGTAGAGGCCCTTGACGGCCTCGCGCGTCTCGCGCTTGCGGGCGAACAGCCAGCCCAGCGCGCTCGATTTGTGCGCCAGCCGCTTTGCCGAAATCTCATCGATCAGCCGGTCGAGTGCCGCGACAATCCGCTCCTGTGCCGGATCGCGGTCGATCAGGCCCGTATCGACCAAATGGTCGTAGCGCTGCCGGACGGTCGCATGGGTCTGAAGGCCGTCACGCAGATGCATCGGTCACGTCGTTCTGAAGTATGATCCCGAAAAGTTGCAGACTTTTCGGACAAGATCATACGCAAAAAAAGACTTAGAGCAGGATGACCGACTCAATTTGAATTCATCCTGCTCTAGAGCAATCCCAGGAAAAGTGTGTAGCGGTTTTCCCTAGGAATTGCGTAAAAACAAATAGGAGGCGGGTCAGCCTCTTGTAAGCGAAATCGGCAGGCCGTTGGAAGTCTGGCCGTCGAATTTCTCTCCGCCCGAGGAATAGAGCCGTGCCAGCGTGCCGCCATTCTCATCATACAGCGTCAGCTGCTTGCCGGCGACGTTCCATGATTTGATGCCGTCGATCGGCGCCGGGCAATGCAGCGGTCCGGCCCGATAGCCGGCGCCGAATTTCGTCTGCGGCGTTGCCACCTGGCAGCTCTGGCCGGACACGCTGGCCTTCCACACGCCGGCGACGCTGCCTGCGGTAAGATCCGGGGCTCCGGCCGGTGCCGTTCCGTCCGGCGGCAACGAGGCGACCTGGGGGTTTAGCGTGCCTTGCGGCGCCGTCGGAAATTTCGACGGGTCGGCCGTGCCGGGCGACGCCGGCGGCGGCAGCTGATTTCCGGTTACCTTGCCGGAGGGCGCGGCTTGCAGCGGCGCTGGCTGCTCCTGGTCCATCGATGAGAACCGTGACGTTGAACAGCCGCTCGCAACGAGCGCGGCAAGCGATACGGCCAGCAGACCGGTTTTCGAAAAATCCATTTCAAACCTCCGTCGATCCGGCTGGGGCTGCCGTCCGCACAATGTCTTCCCCCACCAAGATGGAGAAGGTGGCAGAATTTCAACCCGATATGGTTAAAATACCATTTGCGGCAGCATCTGTTGCAACTTTACCACAAAATACGTGCCGCCTAAAAGCCTGCCCTGTGGGTCTGACCCGACCGTGCACAGCGGTTTTGCCTGGAGAGGCGTGCCCTTGGCATTCGGCCCCAGATGCTTGCGCTAGCCGGCTTCGGTCCTATCTCTGGTGAAACGGAACTCTGCCGGAGGCGAAACCTTGGCTGCAAGAAAAAGAGCCGCCAATCGCTACTACAGCGGCCCGCCCAGCGATCATTTCGACGGCACCTTGTTCTTCAATCCCAACGGCAAGCTGCCTGCGCGTTTTTCCGATCTTTTGAAGTGGCAGCTGGGCGGCGAGCGCTCGAAATGGCCAGCGGCGAATCCGAGCCCGTTTCATCAGGCCACGCCGGCCGAGCGGATCGAAGGCCCCGGGCTGAGGCTGACCATGGTCGGCCATTCCACGCTGCTTATCCAGACAGCCGGCCTGAATATCCTCACCGACCCGGTCTGGTCGCGGCGCGTCTCGCCGCTCTCCTTTGCCGGGCCGAAACGGGTCAACCTGCCGGGCATCGCGTTTTCCAGCCTGCCGCCGATCGACCTCGTATTGGTCAGCCACAATCACTACGACCATCTCGACCTCGCCACGCTGAAGCGGCTGAAGACAAAGCATGACCCGCTGGTGCTGACGCCACTCGGCAACGACGTCATTATCGAAGATGGCGTTCCCGGCATGCGGCTCTCCGTGCATGACTGGGGCGAGCGGGTCGACATCGGCAAGGACGTGGCCGTCCATGTCGAGCCGGTGCACCACTGGTCGGCGCGTGGCACCCGCGACCGGCGCATGGCGCTGTGGGCGGGTTTTGTGGTCAAGACGCCGGGCGGAAAGATCTATTTCGCCGGCGACACCGGTTTCCACGATGGCATCAACTATCGGCTGATGGCCGAAAGGCACGGCGGCTTCCGCCTCGCCATCCTGCCGATCGGCGCTTACGAGCCGCGCTGGTTCATGGCGCCACACCACCAGAACCCTGAGGAGGCGGTGCAAGGCATGCTTTTGTGCAACGCCGCCTATGCTGCCGGCTGCCATTGGGGCACGTTCCGGCTCACCAACGAGCCGATCGACGAGCCGGCAAGAAAGCTTGGTGAGGCCCTGGATGACCAGAGCGTCCCGCGCGAACGCTTTCGCGCCTTGCGTCCCGGCGAGGTCTGGGACGTGCCGACGGCCTAGGCAGGCGACCGGCTTCGCGGCGCAGGGAATTTCCAGGCAAATCCAAGGAATCGGAACCCAAGCCATCGCAGACGCGTTTGTAGGTAGTTTCCACAACCGTCGGCCGCGAGGTTTTTTCTCATGATCAAATGGATCATCATTCTTCTGATCATCGCGGCCGCGGCAAGCCTGCTCGGCATGCCGGCCTTGGCCGGAGCTGCCGCCACCGGTGCCCGTATCCTCATCGGCATCGTGCTGATCATCTTCCTGCTGGTCATGCTCGGCGTCTTCGCGGTGACGTAGCGCATCGGCCCGAAAATCGATTTTTGGAAAGCACGATGCGCGGATTCAAAATGTCCGCGCACTGGTAATTTCGGCCGGTATCCGCCATATAGGCGCCAAACCGGCATGAGACCTTTCGATCCATGGCAAGCACTGTCCCCTTCGCCAAGATGAACGGCATCGGCAACGAGATCATCGTTGCCGACATGCACGGTCGCGCCGATCGGGTGACGCCGGCTGCCGCCCTTGCGCTCAACGCCGATGCCGCGACGAAATTCGATCAGATCATGGCGATCCACGATGCCAGGACGCCGGGCACCGCCTTTTTCATCGACATATTGAATTCCGACGGAACCGGCGCGCAGGCCTGCGGCAACGGCATGCGCTGTGTGGTGCAAGCGCTTGCTGCCGAGACCGGCCAGAAGACATTCGCCTTCGAGACGGTCGCCGGCATCCTCAACGCCGAGGAACATGCCGACGGGCTGATCTCGGTCGACATGGGCAGACCGCGTTTCGGCTGGCAGGATATTCCGCTGGCCGAGGAATTCCGCGACACCCGCATGATCGAGCTGCAGATCGGCCCGATCGACGCGCCTGTGCTGCACTCGCCCTCGGTCGTGTCGATGGGCAATCCGCACGCCATTTTCTGGGTCGACCGCGACGTCTGGTCCTACGAGCTCGACCGCTTCGGTCCGCTGCTCGAAAACCACCCGATCTTCCCCGAACGCGCCAACATCACAATCGCGCAGGTGACCTCGCCCGAGACGATGGTCATCCGCACCTGGGAGCGCGGCGCCGGCCTGACCAAGGCCTGCGGCACGGCGGCTTGTGCCGCCGTCGTCGCTGCCGCCCGCACCAAGCGGACCGGACGCAGCGTCTCCTTGGTGACGCCCGGCGGCGGCTCCTTGCATGTCGAATGGCGCGGCGACGACCACGTCGTCCTCACCGGTGCCGCCGAATGGGAATTTTCCGGCAGCTTCGACCCGTCGACCGGCGTGTGGGCCCGCGACACCGAAAGCGCCGCCTGATGCCCGCTCTTCCCAAGAAGGGCATTGACGTCGTTACCTTCGGCTGCCGGCTGAACACCTACGAATCCGAGGTGATGCGGCGCGAGGCGGAAAGCGCCGGCCTTGGCGCGCTGGCAGGCGGCGCCATCATCTTCAACACCTGCGCCGTCACCGGCGAGGCGGTGCGCCAGGCAAAGCAGTCGATCCGCAAGGCCCGCCGCGAGAACCCGGCCGCCCGCATCATCGTCACCGGCTGCGCCGCGCAGACCGAGCCGCAGAATTTCGTCGCCATGGACGAGGTCGATCTCGTCCTCGGCAATGAGGAGAAGCTGAAGGCGAATTCCTATCGCGCGCTGCCGGATTTCGGCGTCAACGATACCGAGAAGGCTCGCGTCAACGATATCTTTTCGGTACGCGAGACGGCCGCCCACATGGTCGACGCCATCGAAGGCCGGGCGCGAGCCTTCGTCCAGGTGCAGAACGGCTGCGACCACCGCTGCACCTTCTGCATCATCCCCTATGGCCGCGGCAATTCGCGCTCGGTGCCGATGGGCGCCGTAGTCGAGCAGGTCAAGCGGCTGAGCGGCAATGGCTATGCCGAGATCGTGCTGACCGGCGTCGACATGACCAGCTTCGGCGCCGACCTGCCGGGCAGCCCGAAACTCGGCAAATTGGTCAAGACAATCCTCAAGCAGGTGCCTGACGTGAAACGCCTGCGCCTCTCCTCGATCGATTCGATCGAGGCCGACGACGATCTGCTCGACGCGATCGCCACCGAGCCCCGACTGATGCCACATCTGCATCTGTCGCTGCAGGCGGGCGACGACATGATCCTGAAACGGATGAAGCGCCGACACAACCGGGATCAGTCGATCCGTTTTTGCGAGGATTTGCGCAAATTGCGCCCCGGCATCGTCTTCGGCGCCGACATCATCGCCGGCTTCCCGACCGAGACGGACGCCATGTTCGAAAAATCGCTGGAGATCGTCGAGGAATGCGGGCTGACGCATCTCCACGTTTTTCCATTTTCACCGCGCGAAGGCACCCCCGCGGCGCGCATGCCGCAGCTTCGCCGCGAGGTGGTCAAGCAGCGTGCTGCACGGCTGCGCGCCGCCGGTGGCGCCGCCTATGTCAGTCACCTCGCCGCACTCGCCGGAACGCGCCAGTCGATCCTGGTCGAGCGCGACGGGCTCGGCCGCACCGAAGGGTTTACGCTCGCCGCGGTCTCCGCCGGCGCGCCGGGCGAAATCGTTGAGGCTGATATCGCCGGCCATGATGGTATCAGACTGATTGCGGCGCCGCTTGCCGCCAGCGTCGCCTGAGACGCAAAGACATGGCTGGTTTTTTCAAGAAGATATTTTCGTTCGGCAAGAAGGAAGTGGTCGAGGAGCGGATCGACGAGTCGGCACCTCTGCCGCCGATCAAATGGGATGCGCTGGAGGCGCTGAAACCGGCTTCTGAGCAGGCCGTTCCGGAATTTTTGAAACGGGAAGAGCGTCAGCCCGAAACAGAAGCTGCGCCTCCGCCGCCAGTCGAGGCGGAAGCACCGCTCGCGCCGCAGCCGGCGCCTGTTGAAGAGGCCGCGCCCGCTCCTGCACCAACCATTCCGCCCGGGCCAGACATCCAGCCGGAACCCGCTCCGATCGAGGAGCCGGAGGCGCCTGCCGAGGAGCCGGCGCCAGAGCCTGAAATCCAGCCGGTTCCGGTCGAGGAGCTGGAACCGGAGCCGGAAGCGCCTGCTGAACAGGCAGCGCCCGAGGAAATCCCGGCCGTTCCCGTCATCCCTGAGCCGGCTCCTGCACCAGAGCCTCAGCCACCAGAAGTCGCCCCATCCCAGCCGGAAAAACGGCCTGAGCCGGCGCCCGTCGACATGCCGGCGCCGCCCGCCGAGATCCCCTCAACGGCGCCCAAGCCTGAGGCGCCGCCGGCCGAAATCCCGCCCCCCATTCGCCAGCCGGCGCCGGTCGAGGCAAAGCCAATCCTTGCTGAGATCGCACCGGAGCCGGAGGCCGTTCCGCAACCACCGCCGGAGCCAAAGCCAGCCCCCGGCAAGGTGACCGTAACCAAGAAGGTCGAGCAGAAAGCCCAGCCACAGAAGGCGCCGGAACCGGCACCGAAACGCTCGTGGTTCCAGCGTATGAAGGAGGGGCTTGCCCGCTCTTCCCGGGAACTGTCCGGCAACATCGCCGGCGTCTTCACCAAGCGCAAGCTGGACGAGGACACGCTGCAGGATCTCGAGGACGTGCTGATCCGCGCCGATCTCGGCATGGAGACGGCATTGCGCATCACCGATTCGCTGGCCGCCAGCCGCTACGGCAAGGACGTCTCCGAGACGGAAGTCCGCGCCATCATGGCGACGGAGGTGGAGAAGGTGCTGACCCACGTCGCCATGCCGCTGGAGCTTGATCTCAGTCACAAGCCGCATGTCATCCTTGTCGTCGGCGTCAACGGCACCGGCAAGACCACAACCATCGGCAAGCTGGCGGCAAAGCTGACCGATGGCGGCCTGTCGGTGATGCTCGCAGCCGGCGACACGTTCCGCGCCGCCGCGATTGAGCAGTTGAAGATCTGGGGCGAGCGCACCAAATCGCCGGTCATCGCCTCGAAGCTTGGCGCCGACGCCGCCGGCCTCGCTTACGACGCCTTCGAACAGGCCAAGCAAGCCGGCTCCGACGTGCTGATCATCGACACCGCCGGGCGGTTGCAGAACAAGACCGAGCTGATGGCGGAACTGGAAAAGATAGTTCGGGTGCTGGGCAAGCTCGATCCGGAGGCGCCGCACACCGTGCTGCAGACGGTCGACGCCACCACCGGCCAGAACGCGCTCAACCAGGTCGAGATCTTCCGCAATGTCGCCGGCGTCAATGGCCTGGTGATGACCAAGCTGGACGGCACGGCACGCGGCGGTATTCTGGTGGCGATCGCGGCAAAGCACAAATTGCCGGTTTATTTCATCGGCGTCGGCGAACAAGTCGACGACCTCGAACCTTTCTCCGCAAGCGAGTTCGCCAGGGCGATCGCTGGAGTGGCCTAACAAGCATGATCCCAAAAAGTTGCAGACTTTTTGGACAGGATCGTGCGTAAGAAGGAAGCCTATGAACCCGCCCATCCTCGAACGCGACCCGTCCGACCCACAGAAACAGAAGAAGGAAGGCGTCAATCCGCTGCTCAAGCTGGTGCTGGAGCTCGGCCCGCTGATGGTGTTCTTCTTTGCCAACGCGCGTGGCGCGTGGCTGACGCAGAAATTTCCGGCGCTGGCCGAATTCGGCGGGCCGATCTTCGTCGCCACCGGCCTGTTCATGGCGGCCACCGCGATCGCGCTGATCGCCTCCTGGCTGCTCACCCGCACCTTGCCGATCATGCCGATGGTGTCGGGCGTCGTGGTGTTCGTCTTCGGCGCGCTGACGCTCTATCTGCAGGACGACATCTTCATCAAGATGAAGCCGACCATCGTCAACATGCTGTTCGGCGGCGTCCTGCTCGGCGGCCTGTTCTTCGGCAAATCGCTGCTCGGCTACGTCTTCGATTCGGCCTTCAGCCTCGATGCCGAAGGCTGGAAGAAACTCACCTTCCGCTGGGGCCTGTTTTTCCTGTTCCTGGCCCTTGTCAACGAAGTGGTCTGGCGGAATTTTTCCACCGACGCATGGGTTACCTTCAAGGTTTGGGGAATCATGCCGATCACGCTTCTTTTCACCTTCAGCCAGATGCCGCTGATCATGCGCCATTCGCTTGAAGGCAAGCCCGGAAAAGAAGAGAAGGCCGGCAAGTAACAGTTGGGGAGAGGGCATGGAATTCGTCACCACGCGCGAAGAGCTGAGAACGATCTACAAGACGCCTCGGCCGACCGACGGCTCTATCCGCAAGGAATTGAAGGCGCTGGATGGTCACAGCCGTTCTTTCATCGGCAAAAGCCCCTTCGTGCTGATCGGCTCCTCCGACGGCGCCGGCAATGCCGATGTGACGCCGAAGGGCGACAAGCCCGGCTTTGCCGTCGTGCTCGACGAGAGGACCATCGCCATCCCCGACCGGCCCGGCAACAACCGGCTCGACACGCTTGAGAACATTCTTATCAACCCCTCGGTCGGGCTGCTCTTTCTCATTCCAGGCATGAACGAGACGCTGCGCGTCAACGGCGATGCTCGCATCACCGTCGATGCGGGCTTGCGCGAGCGGCTCGCGGTCGACGGCAAGGAACCGCAAAGCGTCGTCCTGGTGACGGTCAAGGCCGCCTACATGCACTGCGCCAAGGCTTTCATGCGCTCCGATTTGTGGAAGCCCGAAAGCTGGTACGACCGCGCGACGCTGCCGACGCTCGGCCAGATCCTGCGCGACCAGTTGGCGCTCGCCGATTCGGCCGAGGCGACCGACCGCTGGCTGGATGACGAATACAAACACACCATGTGGTAGACTGTTTCGGACATGATCCGTCCGAAACACCTCTCGGCCCTCGACGCCTGCTGACCGGCCGCGCTGCAACCATCAAAGGTCGCGGCGAAATTCCTTCAGCGTTTGCTGCGCATCGTCTCGACATCGGTCTCGCCAACGAACCAGTCCCGCGCAGCGACCTCCTCGAAAACCACCCAGACGTCGTTGCTGGTCAGGCCGGTGGCGCCGGTGATGGCCGCGGTCACCTGGGCGGCGATCGCGGCCTTCTTGCCGGCCGGGTCATCGGCAATCACCTCCTTGACCAGGCGGATGTTCACGAATGGCATGGCGCCCTCCCCTGGGATATTGCTTGGCGGCCGCTCAAAATGTCTTTGCGCCGTTGACCATCAGCCGGACCATGTAGAGTGAGGTCGTGCCGGCGATGTAGAGGCAGTTCAGCTTGTTGCCGCCGAACACGCAATTGGCGACGACTTCCGGCACCTTGATCCTGCCGATCAGCGTCCCGTCCGGATCGTAGCAATGGATGCCGTCGGCGGCACTGGTCCAGATCCTATCTTGATCGTCGAGCCTGAAGCCATCGAACAGGCCGGCCGCGCAGTCGGCGAAGACTTTTTCGCCGGACACCTTCTTGCCACCCTTGTCGACATTGAACACCCGCATATGCGCCGGATTCTGCGCGCCGTGCGTGCGGCCGGTATCGACGACATAGAGCTTGCTTTCGTCGAGCGAGAAGGCAAGCCCGTTGGGCCTGACCATATCGGTGATGACAGCGTCGATCTCACCGGTGCCGGGATCGGCCCGGTAGACATGGCAGGCGCCGATCTCGCTCTCGGCCTTGTCGCCCTCATAGTCCGTGTCGATGCCGTAGGTTGGGTCGGTGAACCAGATCGACCCGTCGGACTTGACCACTGCATCGTTGGGCGAGTTCAGCCGCTTGCCGCGCCATTTGTCGGCGATGGTGGTGATTGAGCCGTCATGCTCGGTGCGGCTGACCCGCCGGCCCGAATGCTCGCAAGTGACCAGCCGACCCTGCCGGTCAACGGTGTTGCCATTGGAATTACCCGACGGCTGCCGGAACACGCTGACGCTGCCGTCGGTCTCGTCGTAACGCAGCATGCGGTTGTTGGGGATGTCGGACCACACCACATAACGGCCGGCCGCGAACCAGGCCGGCCCTTCCGCCCAACGGCATCCGGTGAACAGCTTTTCCACCTGCGCATTGCTGTTGAACAGCCGCGCAAAACGTGGATCGAGAATCTCGTAGTCTTCGGCGGCCATGATTTTCCTCCCAGTCATGCAAATCGGTGATGCCGGCGCGATCAAGCCAGCCGGCGATCAATATGGCAAGATCGCTGATATCAGTCTCACCGCATCTTGAGGCATCGAGGCAAGCTGCGGCAGTGCCGCCTGCCCAAATGACGGGGTTCATGCGCCGTTAACCGGCTATGCGTCCGGCGCAATGGTGCATTGCAACATCTTCTTTTTGCAACGCACCATAACTATGTCATGCTCCATACAGATCAAGGGAGGAACAACCTGCCGCAACAATGCGGCGCAAAAGGAACCTCGCTATGATTCTCGACAGCCTCATGAGCCGCGCTCGCGCCACCATCGCCAAGCGCCGGCAATACAACCGCCTCGTCGCCGAAATCGACTCCTTTTCCAGCCGCGATCTGGCCGACATGCGCGCCGACCGCAGCGAAATGCTCTATCAGGTCCACAAGCAGATCTACGGCTGAGGCGAACGCATGATCCCGAACCGAAGGTCAGCGCAGCAAAAAGTTGCAGACTTTTCGGACGAGATCATGCGCAACCAGAACTGTTTGATCGGGCTTAGCCGATCCATTCGATCCAGCGGCCGTGATAATCGCAATGGGCCAAGCGGCGTGTCTCGCCGCCGGGCCATAGAGTGAGGCTGAGTACCGCCCAATTGTTTGTGGGATCGCGCGGCTCCATCCTCAGCCTTGCGATAGGCGCAGCGGCCGTGGCCTGTCTGCCCGCCTGCTCCAGCGCAGCGGTGATGGCATCCTTGGTCGCCCGCGGCAGGTACTGCCACATGATCGAATGGTAGAGCACGAAGGCGCCGCCCCGCTGCCGTGCGGCCAGTGCCTTCTCGACAAAATCCGCCGCGTCCGCTTTGACAAGCAGCGGTGGAAATTTTTCGGCAAGTGACAGCGCGGCGTCGAGCCGGGCCAGCCGCGCTGCCTGATCGGCCCAGACAAAAGACCGAAGCCGTAACCGCGCCGCTGCGTCGGCGACGTCCACCGGCGCGACGTCGCAGCCAGCGCGGTAGCGGACGTCGATCGCCCCACCAAGCGGAACAGCGCGGCCGCGCGCCTCCGGCGCCAACCGGGCGGGGGAGGCCGGGTCGCCCCACTCGGCATCGCGGTAGCTGTAGTGAAAGCTGTCGAACAGGAGATTGAGCCCGGCGCTGGCGCCGATCTCGCACAGGTCCAGCGGCAGGCCGGTTTCCCGCGCGATCGTCAGGAATCCAGGCAGCAGCATCGCCGACCGGGCGACTTCATTGGTCTGCGGCGCGCCGGCGAGGCCAGCGACGATCCGCTCGTCGGATCGCGCAATTGCCTCCGGCAGCACCGCGGCGATCTCGGATTCGCTTTTCTGGTTGGGCGGGTAGATCAGTGCCAGTCGCTCATCGGCACCCGTCAGGACCAACGCATGCAGCGCGCCGCAGAGCCGCAATGAGAGGGCGTCGGCGCGCGCGTCGCCCGGCCAGCCGAGTACCGCCTGCCCGGTCCTAGTGTTTGCGTCGAGAACTTCGGCCAGCGCACGGCATAAATTCGCGGTGAACGGCGAGCCAAGCCTGTCGCAGGCTTTCGCCTGGGCCAGAAAATGATCGCGCATGTCTCGTTCGTTCATCGCGTTTCGGCGTGTCAGCCCGGCGCGGCCAGCGCCTTTTCGATCTCCGGCAAAAGCAGCGTCTGCGCCGAGCCCGGCGTCAGCGGGCCGACATGCTTGTAGGCGATCTTGCCGTCCTTGCCGATGACGAAGGTTTCCGGCACGCCGTAGACGCCCCAGTCGATCGCCGCGCGCCCCGCCGCGTCGACGCCGATCGCCTGGAACGGGTTGCCGAGATCGCCGAGGAACCGGCGGGCGTTTTCCGGCTGGTCCTTGTAGTTGAGCGCGGCGATGACGAAGCGCTTGTCCTGCGACAGCGCCAGCAGCACCGGATGTTCGTCGCGGCATGGCCCGCACCAGGACGCGAAGACGTTGACCAGCGTGACCTTGCCGGCGAACTGCTTGGAATCGAGCCCCGGCAAATTCATGCCCTCCAGCGCCGGCAGATTGGTCTGCGGCGCCGGCAGGCCGATCAGCGCCGATGGCACCTCCGAGGTGTCGCGACCGGACAGCAGCTGCGTCAGGAACAGTCCCGCCAACCCGAGGAAAATCAGCAGCGGCAAAAGCACGATCAGGCGCCGCCCGCGCGCCGGTGTTTTGGCCTCCATGCTCATGATTTCCCCGCCTTGTCGGAGCGCCGCCGCACGCCGGACGCTTCCAGCTCGGCGAGATCCCGCTTGCGTGCCCGTTGGTCGAGAAGGATCCAGCCGACCAGCCCGGCCAGAACCACGGCCGTGATGGCATAGGCGGCGGTCACATAGAGCGCATGCGCGCTCATATGGTTCGCTCCGCTGGCGCAAAGCCTTTCCGCCGGACCATTTCGCTTCGTTCGAACATGTCTTTCCTTAACCTTGCGCTATCGGCTTCGCAATCGACAGCAGCGCCGCAGCCCTTGAGGTCAGGCGGCCGTCTAATTTAGTCCGCCCCATGACGCAGCGCCAGCGCCGCGGCAACCGGCCCCAGCACGGCAAGAAACAAGGTCAGCGCGGCGAGAATGAGGAAAGGCTGCAGGAACGGATCGGGGTCCGCCACCGCGCCATAGCTTGCCGAGACGCCAAAGATCAGCACGGGAATGGTTAGCGGCAGCACCAGCACCGAGATCAGCAGCCCGCCGCGGGGCAGCGCCACCGCCACCGCCGCGCCGGCAGCGCCGATGAAGGTGATCGCCGGCGTGCCGACCAAAAGGGTCAGCGCCGTGGCGCCGATGCCTACCGGCTCCATATTCATGAACAGGCCGAGCAAAGGTGCCGCGATGACCAGCGGCAGCACGCTTCCCGCCCAATGCGCCAGGCATTTCGTCAGCACGGTCAGCGCCAGCACGTGCCGGTCGTCGCCGAGCACCAGAAGATCGAGCGAGCCGTCTTCCCGGTCGGCCTGGAACAATCGGTCGAGACCGAGCAGGCAAGCGAGCAAGGCGCCGATCCACAGGATTGCCGGGCCGATGCGGGCGAGCAGATTGAGGTCCGGTCCGACGCCGAAGGGGATCGTGGCGATCACCGCGAGAAAGAAGATCACGCCGGTCAGCGCCCCGCCCCCGGCGCGGATACTGAGGCGGATGTCGCGAAGGAAGAGGGACCACATTACGATGCAGCCCCGATGTATTCGTAATGGCCAGGCAAAGGCCGGAGTTCCTTCACGCCCCCCTCTGTCCTGCCGGACACCTCCCCCACTTGGGGGGAGATTGGCTGTCGGCTCCGCTTTCGCCAATTTTCAACATTGCAAATTGGGCGGCGACGCCGAAGCCGCCGATCTCCCCCCAAGTGGGGGAGATGTCCGGCAGGACAGAGGGGGGCGCCGTGGAGCTCCGACATCAAACGGCCTCCCCCATCCTCAACTCCTTCGCTCCCTCAATTCCCAGCGGCAGATGCGTGGCCGCCACAACGATCCCTCCGCCTTCCAGATGCTTCCGCATCAGCACGGCGAATCGCTCTTCCGATGCCTTGTCCAATCCTGCCGTCGGCTCGTCGAGCAGCCACAGTGGCCGCCGGCTGACCAGCAGTTTTGCGATCGCCGCGCGCCGCCTCTGCCCAGTCGAGAGATAGCCGAACGGCAGATGGCCGATATCACCAAGTCCGACCGTTTCCAGCGCCTCTTCGGCACGCAAGAAATCCGCGCCCGAAAAATCGCGCCAGAAGCGCAGATTTTCCGTCACGGTCAACGCCGTCTTCATCGCGTTCTGGTGGCCGAGATAGTGGCAGGCCGAGGCAACCGACGGAAAATCCTCGCCGCCGCCTTCGATATGCACACGACCGGCCGCCACCGGAAGCAGCCCGGCGACGACCCTGAGCAGCGTCGATTTCCCCGCGCCGTTCGGCCCGGTGACGATAAGCGCCTGGCCTTTCTCAAGGGCAAAGTTGATGCCGGAAAAGACCGCCTCACCGCCGCGTTCGCCGCCCAGATTTTCGGCGATCAGCCGCATTCGTTCCCCTTCGCCGGAAGTCCTAGCGCGGCTTCGGTGCGCCGCAACAAAAATGGCGATTCCGTGTCTAGAACTATTCCAGGAAATTCTCTATATGCGGGTCATCCGTGCCAGCGGTCGGCACGGGAACAGAATTAGCGCCGAACCAGCGCACGCGCCGCCTTGAACGGCTCGGGTTGGCTGGGAACGGACAGCGGAAATGGCCGTACCCGCACCTTTGCGCGTGATTGCATGCCATCGGCGTCCGTTCCCTTTCAGGCTGAACAGACAAGGACGGACCGCACGTGTCAAAATCCCTCGATAGTTTCAATTGCCGCCGCACGCTGACTGCTGGTGGCGCCGAATATGTCTATTACAACCTCATCGAGGCCGAGAAGAACGGCCTCACCGGCATTGCCCAGTTGCCCTATTCGATGAAGGTGCTGCTGGAGAACCTGCTGCGCAACGAGGACGGCCGTTCCGTCACCAAGGAGAGCATCCAGGCGGTCGCCGGCTGGCTGACCGACCGGGGCACCGCCGGCGTCGAGATTGCCTATCGCCCGGCTCGCGTGCTGATGCAGGATTTCACCGGCGTTCCGGCCGTTGTCGACCTGGCTGCGATGCGCGACGCCATGGCCTCGCTTGGCGGCGACCCGCAAAAGATCAATCCGCTGGTGCCGGTCGATCTGGTCATCGACCACTCGGTCATCGTCGATGAATTCGGCACGCCGCTGGCTTTCGCCCGCAATGTCGAGCTTGAGTACGAGCGCAACGAAGAGCGCTACAAATTCCTGAAATGGGGCCAGCAGGCCTTCCGCAATTTCCGCGTCGTGCCGCCCGGCACCGGCATCTGCCACCAGGTCAATCTCGAATATCTTGGCCAGGTCGTGTGGACCAACACTGAAGATGGCGAAACCACCGCCTACCCCGATACCTGCGTCGGCACCGATTCCCACACCACCATGATCAACGGTCTTGGCGTGCTCGGCTGGGGCGTCGGCGGCATCGAGGCCGAGGCCGCCATGCTCGGCCAGCCCGTCTCCATGCTGTTGCCCGAAGTCATCGGCTTCCGCCTCACCGGCAGGCTCAGGGAAGGCGTCACCGCCACCGACCTCGTGCTCACCGTCACCCAGATGCTGCGCAAGAAGGGCGTCGTCGGCAAATTCGTCGAATTCTTCGGTCCGGGTCTGTCCAACATGACGCTGGCCGACCGCGCTACCATCGGCAACATGGCGCCCGAATATGGCGCCACCTGCGGCTTCTTCCCGGTCGATGGCGAAACCATCCGCTACCTCACCATGTCCGGCCGCGAGGAAAACCGTATCGCGCTGGTCGAGGCGTACGCGAAGGCGCAAGGCATGTGGCGCGATACCGGCTCGGCCGACCCGGTCTTCACCGACCTGCTCGAGCTCGATCTCGGCGATGTGGTGCCGTCGATGGCCGGCCCCAAGCGTCCGGAAGGCCGCGTGGCGCTTGAAGGCATTCCGGACGGCTTTGCCAAGGCGATGGAGACCGAATACCGGAAGGCCGCCGAAATCGACAAGCGCTATGCCGTCGAAGGCACCAACTATGATCTCGGCCATGGCGATGTCGTCATCGCCGCCATCACCTCCTGCACCAACACCTCGAACCCGAGCGTGCTGATCGGCGCCGGGCTGCTGGCGCGCAACGCCAACCGGCTCGGGCTCAAGCAGAAGCCGTGGGTCAAGACATCGCTGGCGCCGGGCAGCCAGGTCGTCGCCGAATATCTGGAGAAATCCGGCCTGCAAAAGGAACTCGACCAGATCGGCTTCAATCTGGTCGGCTTCGGCTGCACCACCTGCATCGGCAATTCCGGCCCGCTGCCGACGCCGATCTCCAAGACCATCAACGATAAGGGCTTGATCGCCGCCGCGGTCTTGTCCGGCAATCGCAATTTCGAGGGCCGCGTCTCGCCCGACGTGCAGGCAAACTACCTTGCTTCGCCGCCGCTGGTCGTCGCCCACGCGCTGGCCGGGACCGTGACCAAGGACCTGACCACCGAGCCGCTCGGCGAGGACCGTGACGGCAACCCGGTCTACCTTAGGGATATCTGGCCGAGCTCGGTCGAGATCCAGGAGTTCATCGAAAAGAACGTGACGCGCGAACTGTTCGCCCGCAAATATGCCGACGTCTTCAAGGGCGACGAGTACTGGCAGAACGTCAAGGCGCCGGAAGGCCAGACCTACGCCTGGGACGACCATTCGACCTATGTGCAGAACCCGCCCTATTTCGACGGCATGACCGCGGGTTTCGGCACAATCGGCGACATCAAGGGCGCCCGCGTGCTCGGCCTGTTCGGCGACAAGATCACCACCGACCATATCTCCCCGGCCGGCTCGATCAAGGCGGCCTCTCCGGCCGGCAAATATCTCACCGACCACGGGGTCGGCGTCGCCGACTTCAACCAGTATGGCACGCGGCGCGGCAATCATGAGGTGATGATGCGCGGCACCTTCGCCAACATCCGCATCCGCAACCATATGCTGGGCGAGAACGGCCGCGAGGGCGGCTACACCATCCACTATCCGTCGAAGGAAGAGACATCGATCTACGACGCCGCCATGGAGTACAAGAAGGAAGGCGTGCCGCTGGTCATCTTCGCCGGTGTCGAATACGGCAATGGCTCGTCGCGCGACTGGGCGGCCAAGGGCACCAACCTCTTGGGCGTCCGCGCCGTCATCGCCCAGTCCTTCGAGCGCATCCACCGCTCGAACCTGGTCGGCATGGGCGTCATTCCCTTCGTCTTCGTGGAGGGTACCTCATGGGCGTCGCTCAACCTTAGGGGTGACGAGCTGGTCGAGATCGACGGACTGAGCGCCATCAAGCCGCGCCAGAAGATGATCGCGAAGATCACCTATGGCGACGGCACGGTGAAGGACGTTCCGATCATCTGCCGCATCGATACGCTGGACGAGCTCGACTACTTCAAGAACGGCGGCATCCTGCAATATGTGCTGCGCGATTTGGCAGCTTAGTAGGGCAGTAAGGGAGTAAGGGAGTAAGGGAGTAGGGAAGACAGCCCCTATTCCCCTACTGCCCTACTGCGCTACTCCCCTACTCCCCTGCCCTTGGCGCTCCGAAGCGCGCCGTCGCCGCCAGCAGCACGCCGAGCATCAGCCCGTTGAGGATGTGCCACAGGAAATGCGTGCCGAGCGGAAAGCTGCCGCAGACCAGCGGATCGATCATCCGGCAGATGACCGACACGACGAAGATCGCCGATCCCGCCAGATTGTACCAGCCGGCGCGGTTGCCGCTCGCCGCCACCCAGGCGCCGAAGAAGGCTAGCGCCAGGAAAGGCGGCAGATAGCCGGTCGTGCCGTTCGACGCCTGGCGTAGCCAGTCCGGCACGGCCCAGGTCAACAACCCGGTGACGGCGTAGAAGGCAACGAAGATGGCGATCGCCTTGCCCCATCTCATGCCGAGGAAACGGCGCAGGTTGAACAGCGTGTAGGCCAGCGTGAACCCGGCGATCGGCAGCACGTCAGCCCAGACCGTGCCGTGGTTGGCAAAGGTATGGAACAGCGCCGAGCCGATGCCGATCGCCACCACCCACCAGGCCAGCGCTTCGGCGAAGATACCTGTGCCGCGCCGGCGCACCTCCCGGACACCCCACAGCCCGGCGGCAAGAAAAGCTAGATTGGTGAGTGCGTTGGCCGGTTCGGCCCAGAGCTCCGGCCCGGTCCGCTCGCAGTAGAGATCGACCGGCGTCAGGAGGGTTTGCCACATGCTGATTGTTGCCCGAATCGGCTTCTACCGTGAAGTGTGACCCTTCCTATTGCGGCCTTGCAGTTGGTTGCAATGGCAAATTTCACCGCAACGTGACTTCCCGTTGACTGTCGCTTCTGCCACATATTTCAGCAATCAGAACAAGGCCGGCATCACCGGCGGGAGTCGAAACGGCCATGACATCTCGAAGACCATTGCGGCTTGCGGCACTTGCGCTGGCCCTCTCGGTGTTTGCCGGCGCTGGACTTGCCGGCAATGTGCTTGCCGGCGAGGCCGACAAGCCCCAGGCTGACAAAACCTTGACCGACCAACCGCTGGGCGTGGTCGAACTCTTTACCAGCCAGGGCTGCAATTCCTGCCTGCCTGCCGATGAATTCTTCGCCGATCTTGCCACCAAGGAGAACATCGTCGCGCTCGCCTATCATGTCGACTACTGGGATTATCTCGGTTGGAAGGACACGCTGAGCCGCAAGGAGAACACGGAGCGGCAATATGAGTATATGCGCGCCTTCGGCAACCGCTCGGTCTATACGCCGCAGGCCGTCATCAATGGCCGCAGTCATGTCAACGGAGCCAGCCGCAGGGAGGTCGACGGGGCGCTCGCCCGCATGGAGAAATCAGGCGACGGCATGCGGGTCAGCATCAAGGTCAGCCGGACCAGCGACCGCGTCATCATCGACGCCGGCGATGCCGGGACCGGCCCCAGCGATGCCCATGTCGTCATCGTCTATTTCGACCCGCCGCAGACGATCAAGATCGGCAAGGGCGAAAACACTGGCCGCAGCATGACCTACTGGAACGCCGTCTCCGGTATCCAGACCGCCGGCATGTGGCACGGCAAGGCGCAGCGCTACGAATTGCCGATGAGCGTGATTTCCAAGAAAGGCGGCTGCGCCGTGCTGCTGCAATCGGTGGGCAAGGACGGCCTGCCGGGCCCCATTCTGGGCGCCGCCATAATCCACAAGCCTTGACCACAGCGCGCCCTTCTCCCCTTGTGGGAGAAGGTGGATCGGTGCGCAGCGCCGAGACGGTTGAGGGGTGCTGGAAGAAATGAGGCGTTAAAATATGAAATGATTTTAGACGCTTACGTCTTCAGCGCAGCGATCCTTCCAACACCCCTCATCCGACCTCGCTTCGCGAGGCCACCTTCTCCCACAAGGGGAGAAGGAGAGCCGCGCTACCCGCCACTCCGCCCAGCCAATAAAAAACCGGCGTCAGCTTGCTTCTGACGCCGGTCATTTAGGTTTTGGGATCGTCGCACCCGATTTTTCCAAGGAAAAACCGAGGTTGGTTCGATCCGACGCAGACCCGTGGGCGGGGGGCTTGGGGTTTACGAGCCAGTGCCGGACCGAACCGTCTCAGGCAACACCCGTAAATTCGTCGGACATTGGGGCATGAGCGCGGATAAAAGAAGGCAGAATTGTGGCGAAGCATCACCAATTCCAACGGGCGTTTTATAAACGTGACTGGACACTGCGGAAACGGTGCGCCGCCGCCTTTGCTCGGTCGGGCTTGCAATTCTACGGCGAAAGCGCCAACTTTGGTTGGCATAAGATTCATTCGAAGGGATCGAGGCATGACTGATCATGGCAGTGGGACGGAGGATGGGGACGCATCCGCAATACTGATCCCGCTGCATGAGGCAAGACGCGAACGCCTCGACCAGCCGGTGCGGTTCGACCGGCGCGAACTGGACCAGATCCTGAGGCTTTACGGGCGCATGGTCGCCGCCAATGAGTGGCGCGACTACGCCATCGACCATCTCACCGATCGCGCCGTCTTTTCCGTGTTCCGCCGCACCAGCGAGGTGCCGCTGTTCCAGATCGTCAAGGATCCGAAGCTGGCGCGCCGGCAAGGCGCATTCGCCGTCATCGCCGCCGGCGGCCGCATCCTCAAGCGCGGCCAGGAACTTGGCCGCGTGCTTGGTGTCTTCGACCGCACGCTGAAGCTGGTCGAGGCCTAACTACTTATTCTGGCTGCGGAATTTCTGTTCCGGCAACGAGTTGATATCGGGCGGAATTAGAGCCCCGTCATTGATCGGCAGTTGCATGAACACCGTGTCCAGCCAGCGTCCGTGCTTATAGCCGGAGCCTTCGAGGCGGCCCGAATGGCGAAAGCCGAGCTTTTCATGCAGCCGCACCGAGGCACTGTCCGGCCGACCGTCGCCGATCACCGCGATGATCTGGCGGAAGCCCGCCGCCGCGGCGGCTTCGATCAGCCCTTGCATCAGCTTGAGCCCGACGCCTTGGCCTTTGGCCTCGGGCGCGACATAGACGGAATCCTCGACGACAAAGCGATACGCGGGGCGTGGCCGGAAGGCGCCAGCATAGGCACAGCCGAGCACGATGCCGTCTTTTTCCGCCACCAGATAGGGAAAGCCGCCCGCTATCAAACTGTCGAATCGCTGGCCCATCTCGGCGCGGCTCGGCGGCTCCAGCTCGTAGCTCGCCGTGCCGTTTGTCACCGCGTCGGCATAGATGTCGGTGATCCTGTCGAGGTCCGCCGATGTAGCGGCCCGTATGGTGATGCTGCTCATAATTTATGCAAATCGTTCATCTGCCTGCTATCACAGCAGAGGCCGGAACAAAAGAAAAGGGCGGCCGTTGGGCCGCCCTTAGCAAACTCGCTGGTCCAGTCAGAACCATGATCCCGAAAAGTGGAACCCAAAAAAAAGCCTGTTAGCGGCGGTCGCCCATGAACTGCAGCAGGAACATGAACAGGTTGATGAAGTCGAGATAGAGCGTCAGCGCGCCCATGATCGCCTTGCGGCCGGCAACGTCGGTGGCGTCGCCCTCGAAATACATCTCCTTGATCTTCTGCGTGTCATAGGCGGTGAGGCCCGAAAAGATCAGCACGCCGAGCGCCGAAACGGCGAAGGACAATGCCGACGACTGCAGGAAGATGTTGATCACCATCGCGATGATCAGGCCGAACACACCCATCACCAGGAACGAGCCGAACGCGGTCAGATCGCGCTTGGTCGTGTAGCCGTAAAGCGACAGCGCGCCGAAAGCCGCCGCGGTGGCGAAGAAGGTCTGCGAAATGCTGGCGGTCGTGTAGACCAGGAAGATCGACGACAGCGACAGACCGACCAGGCCGGCATAGACCCAGAACGTCGTCTGCGCGGCAGAAACGCTCATCGACTGGACGCGGAACGACAGAAACAGCACGGCGGCGAGCGGAGCCAGCATCACCACCCAGCGCAACGGCGACCCGAAGATCGCGTAGCCGAAGGAGGTCAGCATCTCGCCGCTCGGCAGCGTCGCAACCGCCGAAGCCGGATCGGTGGTGGTGGCCAGCATGATCGTGCCGACTGCGGCAAGGCCAGTGATGAGGAGGCCAAGCCCCATCAGATTGTAGACCTTGATCATATAGGCGCGCAGGCCCTGGTCGATGGCAGCATCGACGCCGGCGCCGGGCACAGCGCGCGTCTGATAATTGCGAACGGGTTCAGCCATGGAAATCCTCATATTGCTTCTGCCCCGTCCGGTGTCAGGTCCATTTAGACCCAGGCGCCGCTGGCGGGGCTCCAGCATGCCTGCGGCGAAATATGATGGTTATTGGCGTCAAGAACAAGACCGTAACGGAGCGTAATGCTTCGTGAAGTCCCTGAAATCCGGTTTTTCGGCTTTCAAAGCCGCAACATTACGCAGAATTAATCAAAAACAGCCTCGTCAAGCCTTGCGATCAGAGATTGCGCAGCACCGGCGCCGCCTTGTGGCCCAGCACCCGCCAGGTGCCGGCGAGACCGATGCCGACCGTGACCACCAGCGCAAAGACGATGGTTGCCACCGCCACGTCGGGCATGAAATGCGATGGCAGCGTCATGATGCGCGCGACAACGAACCATGCGGCAACCCCGCCTGCCGCCAGCGCGAAGATCGCGGTGGCGAGGCCGATCAGCATATATTCCAGTGAAAAGGCCGCGATCAGCGTTTTCCTGGTGGCGCCCAGCGTCTTCAGCACCACTGCATCGTGAATGCGAGCGCGATTGCCGGCGGCCAGCGCGCCAGCCAGCACCAGCACCGAGGCGATCAGCGCGACGCCGGCCGCGGCCCTGATTGCCGTGCCGAGTTGCGCCACCAGCCGGTTGACGATGTCGAGCGCGTCCTTGACCCTGACCGTCGTCACCGCGGGAAAGGCCCGGGTGACGGCGTTGAGAAGACGGGCATCGTCGGCCCCCGACGCGCCCTTTTCGGTCAGGGTCGCCAGCCAGCTATGCGGCGCGCCGGCAAATGTGCTGGGCGAGAACACCATGACGAAGTTGATGCCCATCGTCTCCCACTCGACCTGGCGGAAATTGGCGATCTTCGCCGTCACGTTGCGGCCAAGCACGTTGACGGTGATGGTGTCGCCGAGTTTCAGCCCGATCTCTTTGCCTTCCTCGGCCGAAAACGACACCAGCGGCTCACCGGCATAATTGTCCGGCCACCATGTGCCTTCGGTCAGCGTCGCATTCTTCGGCAGTCTCGCCTCGTAGGTCAGCCCGCGATCGCCGCGCAGCACCCAGGCTCCTTCCGCCGGGACCTTGACCTTGTCGACGTCGACGCCGTTCAGCGCCATCACCCGTCCGCGCAGCATCGGCACCTTGACCAGCGTGCCCTGCGGCGCCTCTTTGCCGACCAGCGCGGAGAACGCGTCGACATCGCTGCTCTGGATGTCGACGAAGAAGAAGTTCGGCGCTCTTTCCGGCAGGCTGCCGGAAATCTGCCGCCTGAGATTGCCATCGATCAGCGCCAGCGTCACCAGAAGCGTCAGCCCCAGTCCCAATGACAGCACCACCGACGGCGTCAAGGCTCCCGGCCGGTGGATGTTGCCGATGGCAAGCCTGAGCACTGTCGAGCCCACGCGCGGGCTCTTTTTGGCGGCCCACTGCACCAGCGCGCCGACGACGCGCAGCACCAGGAAGGCAAGAATGGTGGCGCCGACGAAGATCGAGGCGATGCGGCGATCGCCGGAAAACAGAATGGCCAGTGCCGCCAGCAACAGCGCGATGCCGAGCGCCGCCGCCACGTAGAGCGGGCGCGGAAAACCGCGGCCCTCAAAACCCATTTCGCGAAACAGCGCCGTCGCCGGCACGTCGCGCGCACGGCCGAGCGGCAGCAAGGCGAAAGCCAGCGTCACCAGCAGCCCGAACAGCGCCGCCATGCCGAGCGCGCCGGGATAGAACCCGCCTTCCGCCGGCACCGGAATGATCGACTGGAGTGCCGCGCTCGCGGCGAACGGCATCAGCGCACCAAGCACAACGCCAAGCGCGATGCCGAGGGCGGCGATCATCAGGATCTGCACGAGGTAGACGGCAAAGACGAAACCGCCCGATGCGCCCAGGCTCTTAAGGGTGGCGATGACGCCGCGCTTGCCGTCGAGGTAGGCGCGCACCGCATTGGCCACGCCGACGCCGCCGACCACCAGCGCCGTCAGCCCGACCAGCGTCAGGAACTGCGAGAACCGTTCGATGTTAGACGACAACGCAGGTGCTGCGTTGCTGCGCGTGCGGATCGTCCAGCCGGCCTCGGGAAAGTCCTCCCCGGCCTGCTCCTGGATCGCCTTGATACCCGCTTCGCTGGTGCCGACGGGCAGGCGGATCTTGTAGGCATTTTCGACAAGGCTGCCCGGCTGGATCAGACCGGAAGCGGCAAGCCCGTTCGTCGAGACCATCAGCCGCGGCGCAAAGCCGAAACCGTCGGATACCGCGTCCGGCTCGCTGACGAGCCTGGCGCGCAGTTCGAATGTGGCGCTGCCGAGCTTCAGCCGGTCGCCGATCCCAAGGTTCAGCCGCTCGAACAAAAGATCGGGGGCAGCGGCGCCGAAAATACCGAATCTTTCGCCGAACAATTCCTGCTTCGACAGCGCCGGCTCGGTCTCCAGCGCGCCGTAGAGCGGATAGGCTCCGTCGACCGCCTTGGCCTCGACCAGTGCCTGGTCGGAACCGTCCTCGAGCCGCGCCATCGAGCGCATGTTGGCGCTGTGCGAGACCGTGCCCAGCCCGTCGAGAAAGACGTGCTCGGCTTGCGTCGCTGCGCGCTGGTTAAGCTGGAAACGAAGATCGCCGCCGAGCAGCGACTGGCCTTCGTTGGCGACACCGGCAGTAATCGCCCGGGCCACCGAATTGACGCCGCCGATCGCCGCGACGCCAAGCGCGATGCAGGCAAGGAAGACCAGGAAGCCGGACAGCCCGCCGCGCATCTCACGCAGCGAGAAGCGGAAGGCGAGCTTCAGCGTGCGCGACCAGGCAACCCCCTCATCCGGCCGCTTCGCGGCCACCTTCTCCCCGAGGGGAGAAGAGGTTGCCAACGCCGGCGTCAGCCTCTTCTCCCCGCCGGGGAGAAGGTGGCCCGAAGGGCCGGATGAGGGGGCCTTGTCAGCCATGGCGCTACGCCGTCACTTTGAGCAACGGCGCGTCTTCGATCCGGCCCGACCGCATCGACACCTGCCGGGAGCAGCGTGCGGCGAGCGCCGGATCATGGGTGACCAGCACCAGCGTCATGCCGCGCTCGGCCGCCTTGGCGAACAGAAGATCGGCAACCTGCCGCCCGGTTGTCTGGTCGAGATTGCCGGTCGGCTCGTCGGCGATCAGGATGCGCGGTGAAGGCGCCAGCGACCGGGCGATCGCCACACGCTGCTGTTCGCCGCCGGACAATTCGCCGGGATAATGAGTGACGCGATCGCTCAACCCCACCGCCTCCAGCTCCCGCGCCGCCACCCCGAACGGATCTGCATGGCCGGCAAGTTCCAGCGGCACTGCGACATTTTCAAGCGCCGTCATGTTGGGAATGAGGTGGAAGGACTGGAAAACGATGCCAATGTTTCGCCCCCGAAACGATGCGATCTGATCTTCGCTCTTGCCGTTCAGCAATTCGCCGGCAATTCGTACCGTGCCCGAATCGACCCTTTCCAACCCAGCCAGAACCATCAGTAGCGTCGACTTTCCCGAGCCCGACGGCCCGACGATGCCGGTCGCCTCGCCACTTGCCACATCGAGGCTGACACCTTTCAGCACATGAACGGAAGACGCTCCTTCGCCGAGCGTCAGCGATACGTCTTTCAGCGCGATGACGGCTTCTGTCAAAATAAAATCGTCCTATATGGGAGAGTGGAGGCCAGAATTCGGCCTGCGCCAACGTAATGTTCTTGGTCATATGGGGCCTGCCACATGGCTTTCAAACACCCTCTTGCCGCAGTCTTCATCCTTTTCCTCGGAATTTGCGGCGCCATTTCGTCGGCGCGCACCGAACCCCTGGAGATTGTCGGCTTCGGTGACAGCCTGATGGCGGGTTTTGGCCTCGGACCGGACGAAGGCTTCACCCAAAAACTCGAGGCAGCACTTCGCGCCAAGGGCCACGATGTGACGATCGCCAATGCCGGTGTCTCCGGCGATACGTCGAGCGGCGGCCTGTCGCGTCTCGACTGGTCGGTGCCGGACGGCACCCAGCTTGTCATCCTCGAGCTCGGCGCCAACGACATGCTGCGCGGCGTTTCTCCCGATATCACGCAAAAGAATCTGGACGCCATGCTGGCGAAGTTGAAGCAGCGCAAGATCGCCGTGCTGCTGGCCGGCATGCGTGCCGCACCCAACCTCGGCGCCGACTACCAGAACGGCTTTGACGCGATCTTTCCGAAACTGGCGGAAAAATACGGCGTCCCGCTCTATCCGTTCTTTCTCGACGGCGTCGCCGGCGAGCCCGCTTTGCAGCTCGAGGACGGCCTGCACCCGAATGCCAAGGGCATCGACCGCATGGTCGAGCGCATACTGCCGGATGTCGAAAAGGCCATTGCCGTGATTCAGGGCAACTCTTGAAGAACTGGACTTCGAGGAGGCTTCGCCTTCCCCAGGGGAAGATTTTAGGCGGGCCTGCGACCAACAAACCACTTGCCCCGCTCGATTATCGATGATTCGCTAGGGACAAGAGTTCGATTCGAGGACAGGAGGCTTGCCATGCCGCGTCTTTTCACCGCCCTCGAAATACCCCGTGATGCCGCCCTTTCGCTGTCCCTGCTCCGGGGCGGCCTGCCCGGGGCCCGCTGGATCGACGTCGAGAACTACCACATGACGCTGCGCTTCATCGGCGATGTCGAGGGCCATGTCGCCGACGAGATCGCCAACGCGCTCGATCGTGTCCACCGCCCGTCCTTCCAGCTGACGCTGTCCGGCGTCGGCGCCTTCGGCCAGAAGAAACCGCATGCGGTGTGGGCCGGCGTTTCCGCCTCGCCCGATCTTTCGGCCCTGCAAGCCGAGATCGAGCGCATCTGCCAGCGCCTCGGCATCCCCGCCGATCCGCGCAAGTTCATGCCGCATGTAACGCTGGCCCGCTTACGCAATTCGAGCCCGCTCGACGTCGCCCAGTATCTGTCGGCACGCGGCAACTTTTCGACGCTGCCCTTCCGCGTCGGCCGCTTCGTCCTGATGTCATCGCGCGATTCGGTCGGCGGCGGACCCTACATCGTCGAGGAGGCCTGGCCGCTGTCTGGCGCCGACAGCCGCGCTTCGAGCCGCGTCGCCAGCGCCTCCGATGCTTCGCGGATCATGCGGTAGACCGAGGCAAACGCCTCCGGCCCCTCGTGATAAGGGTCCGGCACGTCGCTCACTCTTCCCTGCGCAAACTCCAGGAACAGATGGACACGGTCGCGCATGGCGGCAGGCACCAGCGCTTTCAGATCCCGGAGATTCGATCTGTCCATCGCGAGAATGAGGTCGAACCGCGAAAAATCGTCCGGTGTCAGCTTGCGCGCCCTCTGTCTGGAAATATCGATGCCGTGCCGCTCTGCGATCGACATAGAGCGCGGGTCGGGTGCCGCGCCGGCTTCCCAGTCGCTGGTCCCGGCCGAATCGAGCAGGATATCCCGATCGAGGCCGCGCTCCGCCAGGACGGCGCGCAACACGCCCTCCGCCAGTGGCGATCGGCAGATATTGCCGAGACAGACGAAAAGAATGGATTTTATCGGCTTTGCGCTCATCGATCCGGCACTATGCTGAAGACTGCAAATCCAGATAGCACGGGAAACGAACATGGCGAGAGAGAAACTGAGCAAGGCGGCGGTCGCCGAGGCGCTGGCCGGTCTCGATGGCTGGTCGCTGGCCAAGGATGGCGGCTCGATCGCGCGCAGCTTCACCTTCAACAACTTTTCCGAAGCCTTCGCCTTCATGACCCGCGTCGCCCTGGCGGCGGAGAAAATGGACCATCACCCCGACTGGTCGAATGTCTACAAGACCGTGAACGTGACGCTCAACACCCATGATGCCGGCGGCCTGACCGCGCTCGATTTCGAACTGGCCAAGACGATGAACCGCTATTTCGATTAGGTCGTTGGAGATCTGAAGACGCCGTAGCCGCTCGCTCCGCCCAGGATGACGACGGGAGGGGCGTTTCCGCAAACTCCAAAGCGGGCGATTGCCCGCCACTTGCAGGCCAGCATCACCTGATTTTCAGGCCGGGAACGGCCGAGCTCTTGTAGTGGACGGGCGCTTTCACCACATTTCCCGCTGGCAGGCGCGCGTGGAACGACGAGCGCAGCCTCGTTAGGAGAGGTTGATGGCGCAAAAATCCAGTTTTGATTTCTTCGGCTTTGGCGGCAAGCCGGGCGACGCGCGCGAAGTGCGCGAGAACTTCTGGCGCACGGCCAAGAAGGCTGCCCGGCAAATCCCGTTCATGGAAGAGCTGGTCGCCGCCTATTACTGCGCCATGGACAAGAACACGCCGCTGCGCGCCAAGGGCATTTTGCTGGCGGCCCTCGGCTATTTCGTGCTGCCGACGGACGTCATCCCCGACTTCGTCTTCGGGCTGGGCTTTACCGACGACATCGCCGTGCTGACCGCCGCGATCACTGCCGTCAAAGCCCACATCACCCCCGCGCACCGGCTCGCCGCCAGGCAGGCGATAGCCGACAACAGCTGAGCCGGCGATAAGGCAGAAAAGTCAAACTCTTGCCGCTTTCGTGGCCTCCAAGTCGCGACAGGGACGTTGCAACTGCCGCTTTTCGAGCGACGGGCGCAAGGATGGCGGCGGTTTCCTGGGGTGGAAGTCCTTTTCCCAAGGGAAGTTCACCGTTTGGTAACCCAGATTAAATCAAAATGAAGCGACGGGCAGGACGCCGAGCCGGCCTGCGTCCGCACCATTTGGAATACGGGAAAAGCGATGCGCGGATTGATTGCTACAATTTCGAGCCTGGCACTGGTGGCCATGACAGCGCCGGTGTTGGCGCAGTCGGCGACCAAGATCGGCCAGCACAATGCCTGGGGCACTTACAGCTACCAGGCGTCGGGCGGCAAGGTTTGCTATGTGCTGACCGTGCCGACCGACAAGCAGCCGCCGACGCTTGATCACGGCGACATGTTCTTCTTCGTCAGCCAGCGGCCGGGACAGCAGGTGTCCTATGAGCCGCAATTCATCGCCGGCTACAATTTCCAGGAAAACTCCAAGGCCACCGTCACCATCGACGGCAAGAGCTTTTCCATGTTCACCCGCGGCAAGTCGGCCTGGGTCGAGAACGCCGCCGAGGAGCCGGTGCTGATCGCCGCGATGAAGTCCGGCAGCGACATGAAGGTGCAGGCGAAGTCCGGCCGCGGCAACACCACCACCTATGTGTTTTCGCTGAAAGGCATCTCGGCGGCGCTGTCGTCTATCGCCAAGTGCAAATAGCCATAGGCCGAGTTTGAGTAAGGGCCGGGCCGCAAGCCCGGCTTTTTTGCTTTTGAAGCGCCGCCGGCCGGCACATTGCAGCGAGCCTTGCCCCGCCGCCGCCCATGACTCCGCCATCAACCTGTGCTATGCGCCGCGCTTCATTTCGGGCACGATGCTGTAATCGGCCGCAAATCGCTTATATTGGCGCAACAATGACCCTTTCATTTGATCTTACCACTGACGGCGCCCGTGACGCGTTGCGCGCCCGCGCCATGCCGGCCGAAAAACCGTCCCTGATCGGCCTGACACGGGCCGAGCTTGGCGCCGCCCTCATTGCGTCAGGCATCGTGCCGGAGCGCCAGGCCAAGATGCGCGCCCAGCAGCTCTGGCACTGGATGTATGTGCGCGGCGTCTCCGACTTCGCCGGCATGTTCAACATCTCCAAGGATCTGCGCGCCGAGCTCGACAAGCATTTCACCATCGCCAGGCCCGAGATCGTCGAGGAGCAGATTTCCTCCGACGGCACGCGCAAATGGCTGTTTCGCTTTCCGCCACGCGGTGCCGGCCGGCCGGTCGAGATCGAGACCGTCTACATCCCCGAAGAAGGCCGCGGCACGCTGTGCATCTCCTCGCAGGTCGGTTGCACGCTGACCTGCTCCTTCTGCCACACCGGCACGCAAAAGCTGGTGCGCAACCTGACGGCGGAAGAAATCCTCGCTCAGCTTCTGACCGCCCGCGACCGGCTCGGCGATTTCCCCGACCGCGACACGCCCGACGGCGCCATCGTGCCGGCCGAGGGCCGGAAAGTGTCCAACGTCGTCATGATGGGCATGGGCGAGCCGCTCTACAATTTTGAGGCGGTGAAGAAGGCGCTGCTGATCGCGTCCGACGGCGACGGGCTGTCGCTGTCGAAGCGCCGCATCACGCTGTCGACCTCCGGCGTCGTGCCGGAGATCTTCCGCACCGGCGAGGAGATCGGCGTCATGCTGGCGATCTCGCTGCATGCCACCAATGACGATCTGCGCGACCTGTTGGTGCCGATCAACAAGAAGTATCCGTTGAAAGAGCTGATCGCCGCCTGCCGCGCCTATCCCGGCCTGTCGAACGCCCGCCGTATCACCTTCGAATATGTGATGCTGAAGGACGTCAACGATTCGATCGAGGATGCCAAAGGATTGATCAAGCTGCTCAAGGGCATTCCGGCCAAGATCAACCTGATCCCGTTCAACCCGTGGCCGGGCACCAACTACCAGTGCTCGGACTGGGAGACGATCGAGAAGTTCGCCGACTACATCAACAATGCCGGCTATGCCTCGCCGATCCGCACGCCGCGCGGCCGCGATATCCTCGCCGCCTGCGGCCAGCTCAAGTCGGACTCGGAGCGCATGCGCAAGGTCGACCGGCTGGCGCTGGAGGCGATGATGATCGCGGGGCACGGCGAGGCGTGAATCGTCTTGTTGCCTGGTTCGGCCACGTCGCATTCATATCTTTGGGTTATGTCATTGCCGTCCTGGTTGCGGTCGCCGCCACCTTCTTCGTGTTGCTGCTCCCGACCGTCCTGCCGGATGGCGGCGCCTGGGGATCGTTTTACCGCAGCGTCCGCGGTGTGGGCTTTGTTTACCAATCCGTGCTCATGACTACTTTCCTGACGGCGCTGCCCGGTTTTCTGCTCACGCTGCTTGTCGCCCGTGGACAAGGCTGGAACCGCTGGCTGCCATTTGCGTGCGCTGGCGCCCTGAACGCCATCCTCGCGCTTCTGGTCTTAAGCGCCTGGACACAAACGACCCCGTTGAACATATCCGCTGCGCCACTCCTGCCCTGTCTACCCGGTGGATTCTCCGGCGGTTATGCCTACTGGGCAGTAACCGGGCGTTTCCTTATCAAACAAAGGGAAGCAGTTTCGGCATGAACCGTCTCTTTGCCTACCTCATCCGCTTCGCCGTCATCCTGATCGGCTATGTCGTCGCCTCGCTGGCTGCCAGCGCCTTCCTCAACGTCATGTTTCTGGCGTCGCTGGGCTACACGCCGGAGCACGCGCACCCTACGGCGACTGCTTCCCTGTATTTTTCGATCCCCTTCGTTGCGCTGTTCGTCGCCTATTTCGCCTTCATGCCGGCGGCGGTCGCCATCCTCGTCTCCGAAATCCTGGGACGGCGTGATTGGCTGTTCTACGCGCTGGCGGGCGCGGTGGTCGCGGCGGTCTTCCTCGGCTTCGCTTACCAGACCGCCGATGCCAATTTCGAGATCACCGATCCGCGCGTCGCCGCTGCCGTGATCGGCTGCGGCATGGTCGGCGGCATTTTCTACTGGCTGAGCGCCGGGCGCTCGGCCGGGAGCTGGCGGCAAGCCGGAAGGTCCGCGCCTACTTCGCCTGGGCGGTCAGGATCTTGAGCGCGAAGGCCGAGAACACCCCGGCGAACAGATAATCGACGACGCGTGTGACGCGCGGGCTGGTCTTCATCGCCGCCGAGAATTTTTCCGCTGCAAACACCATCGGCGCCGTTACCGGGATCGACAGCACGACGAACATCGCGCCGAGGAAAAACAGTTTTCCGGGCGCGTTCGGGTCGTGTGCGGAGACGAACTGCGGCAGGAAAGTCATAAAGAACAGGATGATCTTCGGGTTGAGCAGATTGACGCCGAGCCCCGCCGCCCAGGCGCGGAACAGCGAAATCTCAGGCCCGCTCTTCTTCTCGGGCGAAAACGCCGATCCCTTGGTGATCGCCTGCCACGCCAGGAAGACGAGATAGCCGGCGCCGAAAATCTTGAGCGCAAGAAAGGCCGCCGGCGAGGCAACGATCAGCGCCGAGATGCCGACCACCACCAGCGTGGTGTGGATCAGCGTGCCGCACAGCGCGCCCGCCATCGAGGCAAAGCCGGCGGCGCGACCATGGCTCAGCGTGCGCGAGACGAACAGCGTCATGTCGGGACCCGGCGTGATCGCCAGGATCACGGTGGCGATGGCGAACTGGATCAGCGTGGTGGTGTCGGGAATGAAGGACATGGGCGGGCCCCTGAATGAAGAAGGCGCAGCCTATACCGCAAGCGCCAAGCCGGCGCCAGCTTCTGGCCGGCACCACGGCTGATCCAGTATGCCAGCAGCGACCGGGGGATCGTTCGTCCCTTGCGCTAGCCGGAACCGGCGTGATACCTCGCCCGCGAAGAACCCCGTCGCGGAACCGCCCACAATGCCAAAAGCAAAAGCCGTCAAGAAAGTCGTGCTCGCCTATTCCGGCGGCCTCGACACCTCGATCATCCTGAAATGGCTGCAGACCGAGCTCGGCGCCGAGGTCGTCACCTTCACCGCCGATCTCGGCCAGGGCGGCGAGCTGGAGCCGGCGCGGCGCAAGGCCGAGATGATGGGCATCAAGGACATCCGTATCATGGATGTTCGCGAGGAGTTCGTTTCCGACTTCGTTTTCCCGATGTTCCGCGCCAACGCCGTCTATGAAGGCACCTATTTGCTCGGCACCTCGATCGCCCGCCCGCTGATCTCCAAGCACCTCGTCGAGATCGCCAACGAGACCGGCGCTGATGCGATCGCCCACGGCGCCACCGGCAAGGGCAACGATCAGGTCCGCTTCGAGCTCGCGGCCTATGCGCTCAACCCCGACATCAAGGTCATCGCGCCATGGCGCGACTGGTCGTTCAAATCGCGCACCGACCTGATCAACTTCGCCGAGCAGCACCAGATTCCGGTGCCGAAGGACAAGAAGGGCGATGCGCCGTTTTCGGTCGACGCCAACCTGCTGCACTCGTCTTCCGAGGGCAAGGTGCTGGAAGACCCGTGGACCGAGCCGCCGGAATTCGTCCACCAGCGCACCGTCTCGCCGATGGACGCGCCGGACAAGGTGACCGAGATCGAAATCGAATTCCTGAGGGGTGATCCGATCGCGCTCGATGGCAAGAAACTGTCGCCGGCAACGATGCTGGCGGCGCTCAACGATCTCGGCCGCGACAACGGCATCGGCCGGCTCGACCTGGTCGAGAACCGTTTCGTCGGCATGAAATCGCGCGGCGTCTACGAGACCCCCGGCGGCACCATCCTTATCGCCGCCCACCGGGCGATCGAATCGATCACGCTCGACCGCGGCGCCGCCCACCTCAAGGACGAGTTCATGCCGCGCTATGCCGAGCTGATCTATAACGGCTTCTGGTTCGCGCCCGAGCGGCTGATGCTGCAGGCAATGATCGACAAGAGCCAGGAAGATGTCGAAGGCACGGTGCGGCTGAAGCTCTACAAGGGCAACGTCATCGTCACCGGCCGCAAGTCGAAGAAGACGCTCTATTCCGATGCGCTGGTCACCTTCGAGGACGATCGTGGCGCCTACGACCAGAAGGACGCCGAAGGGTTCATCCGCCTCAACGCGCTGAGGCTAAGGACGCTGGCGGCGCGTAGTCGAAAAAGCTAGCCAGTTCCTCTGTACAGAGGGATTTGGCTCTCTGTACAGAGCCTTAAAGGGACTGTGGCGGCCGGCCTGCAGCCGAAAGGCACTTCTTCAGCTCAACATTGCCTGAAGAATACGCGAGGGAAGGACCATGCGAAAACTGATCTCTACCGGCTCGCCGTTCGAGAAGGCCGCCGGTTATTCGCGCGCCGTGGTGCAGGGCAACTGGTGTTTCGTTTCCGGAACGACCGGCTACGACTATGCGACCATGTCGATGCCGGAGACGGTCGAGGCGCAGACGCGCAATTGCCTGGCGACGATCGCCAAGGCGTTGCAGGACGGCGGCTTCGAGATGGCCGATGTGGTGCGGGCGCATTACTACATCACCGACGCGGCTTTCGTGGACATCGTCTTTCCGATCCTCGGCGAAGCCTTTGGCGACATCAGGCCGGCGGCGACGATGATCGTCTGCCAGCTCAACAAGCCGGAAATGAAGATCGAGATCGAGGTGACGGCACTCAAGCGCACGGCCTGAGCGCGTCGGTGCGGGGCGCCAAGGATCGCCAAAGATGCTCTGAACCAAACGCTTGCGCATAGCCCGCTTGGCGTTTAGCAAGGCCGCGGCTCACGACAGCGCCGCGCGTCCTTTTGGACGCGCAAAGGACGCTGTAGAATTTTGTTTCTGCGCATGATCCTTTCCGAAATCGATTCCGATTTCGGGGTCATGCGCCACAATTAGGATGGTTCTGATGGCTTCGAAAAATCTTCTCCTGCTCGCCGGCGACGGCATCGGCCCCGAGGCCATGGCCGAGGTGAAGAAGCTGATATCAGCCATGAACGACAAGCTCGGCAGTGGTTTCGTCACCGATGAGGGGCTCGTCGGCGGCTGCGCCTATGACGCGCATGGCGCGGCGATTTCCGATGCCGACATGGCCAAGGCGATGGCCGCCGACGCGGTGCTGTTCGGCGCCGTCGGCGGGCCGAAATGGGATGCGGTGCCCTATGAAGTGCGCCCGGAAGCCGGGTTGCTGCGGCTGCGCAAGGATATGGAGCTGTTCGCCAATCTCAGGCCGGCCATCTGCTATCCAGCGCTGGCGGCGTCCTCCTCGCTCAAGCAGGACGTGGTCGAGGGTCTCGACATTCTGATCGTGCGCGAACTCACCGGCGGCGTCTATTTCGGAGAGCCCAAGCAGATCATCGATCTCGGCAACGGCCAGAAACGCGGCATCGACACGCAAGTCTACGACACGTTCGAGATCGAGCGCATTTCGGGTGTTGCCTTCGAATTGGCGCGCACCCGCAAGAACCACGTCACTTCGATGGAAAAGCGCAATGTGATGAAGTCAGGCGTTTTGTGGAACGAGGTCGTCACCCAGACCCACAAGGCGCGCTATGCCGACGTCAAGCTCGACCACATGCTGGCGGACGCCGGCGGCATGCAGTTGGTGCGCTGGCCCAAGCAGTTCGACGTCATCGTCACCGACAATCTGTTCGGCGACATGCTGTCCGACATCGCCGCCATGCTGACCGGCTCGATCGGCATGCTGCCGTCGGCATCGCTCGGCGCGCCGGATGCCAAGACGAAAAAGCGCAAGGCGCTCTACGAGCCGGTGCATGGCTCGGCGCCCGACATATCAGGCAAAGGCATCGCCAATCCGATCGCCATGATCGCCTCCTTCGCCATGTGCATGCGCTATTCCTTCGGCATGGTAACCGAAGCAGACCGTCTGGAAAGCGCCATCGCCGCCGTGCTCGACGACGGCCTGCGCACCAGGGATATTCATTCGCCAGGGATGACCGAGGTCGGCACCACCGAGATGGGCGATGCGATCATCGCCAAGTTCCTGGGCTGAGCCTGTGGCGGTCGACGTCCGCTGGGCGACGACCGGGGATGCGGCTACACTCGCCACCATGCTGTGCGAGATGGCGGTGCATTACCGGCAGCCGCCGATCGATGCCGACCGGGCTCTGTCTGCCTCGCAGAAATGGCTTGACCAGGAAAGCCCGGCCTATCCGCATTTCGCACTCGCCTTCGCCGAGGGCGAGATTTGCGGGCTTGCGTCGGTTGCGATCGCACATCCCGGCATCGATCTCGAACGGCTGCTGTTCCTCAAGGATCTGTTCGTGCGGGAAAACGTCCGCAATGCCGGTGTCGGTCGGGCTCTGATGGCATTTCTCGCCGGCCATTGCCTGCGCGAAGGCATCGGCCGCATCGACCTGACCACCGAGGACTGGAACGAAGGTGCGCTACGCTTCTACGACGGGCTTGGTGCCGACCGCCATGGCCAGAAAGTCTTTCTCAGGCTGTCCGGCGAGGCGCTGAAGGCGATCGCGATTAAATCCTGACGCCCGCCGGCACCGGCCCCCAAGGGTTTTCGCCGACCTTGGATGGGATAAGCCCAAGGGCCAACACACCCAGCGTGTTGAAGCCGGGAACGAAGTACAGCAAAACGAACCAGCCGCTCAGGCCGATGTCGTGCAGGCGTCGTACCATAAGGGCAAACCACGGCAAGACAGTCAGAAGCAGGAACACGAAGGCTGGCGCATAACCCAAAGCTCCAAATTCCAGGTCGCCTACGATAGCTGTGATCGCTGCATCGATGAGAACGCCGAACGCAAAAAGCGCGAAGAACACGATCAGCGTGAACAGAAAAAAGCCCCAAAATTCCTTGCGGCGGGCACGGCCGGTGAAGCTGACATGTCTCACTTTGAATGCGCGCCAGAAATACGTCCATAATCCGGTGGTGGATTGGGCAGGTTCAACGCCACGGGGAATGAGGTTGCGGGATTTGGCAGCGCTTGGCCTTCCTGCAATGACGGCGCGCGCAGTCCCATCGTCCGGCTGAAACTCGACGGGCGCGCCTCTGACCAACGCCACGCCGGGACTCAGATCCTCATGCCCGACGATGTAACGCTTGCCGTCGGCCCCATTGATGTATCCAAAACCCTGATCCTGGTCATAATGATAAACCGCGCCGCGCATTGCCTTGCCCCCAAATACTGTGCCGCCTTGATACTATCAAGAGTTGTAGTCAGTTGCAAGGTACACGTTTTAAGCTAGACGCCTGCCGGCACCGAGCCCCACTGGTTTTCACGGGCCTGCGTCGGGACCAGCGCGAAGACCAGGATGATCAGCCCGCCGATGGTCGGGATGAACACCACCAGAAAAAGCCAGCCGGTCAAGCCGATGTCATGCAGGCGCCGCACGTTCAGTCCGATCCATGGCGGGATTGTCGCCAGCACAAACACGCCGCAAAGACCGACCGTTACTACCGGCAACTCGTCCATATTGCCCATGGAGTCGTCGATGAGGAGGCCAATGCCGACGACCACGGTCAGCGCGATCGTCCAGAACAGGCAAAAGCCCCAATATTCCTTGCGGCGGGCACGACCGGCGAAGTTGAAATAATTTTCAGTCAGGCCCCGCCAGAAGTAATCCCACAATCCGGTAGCGGCAGCGGGCTCGTTGTCGGCGGACCGGCCGAAATGTTGCGGCTTAGGCGCTTCAGGCGCGTTGCCGATCCGAGAGGGAGCAGCAGGAGCACCGGCCGCAGCCGTCTGGGCGTTAATCGAAAAGACATCGCGCGCATGCCCGCCACCCGGCTGGAACTCAACGAGCGCGCCCTTGGCCATCGACGTCTCGCGGCGCAGATTCTCGCGCGCGAAGCTGTAGCGGTTGCCGTCCGCTCCGGTGATGAAACCGAAGCCTTGGGTCTCGTCATAGTGAAGAACCTCGCCGCGCATGCTTGCCCACCCCCATTCGCGTCTCGCCCAGACTGTCTAGAGTTGCGGCGGATCGCAAGGGGTGTCTGCGAAATGCAGTGCATCGACCTGTGTCACGACAATGCGGTGGTGGAGAACTTTGCGGAGGCGTCGGCGGGACAGCGCCCCCCTCTGTCCTGCCGGACATCTCCCCCACAAGGGGGGAGATCGGCAGCCTCGCCGTCCTGCCCTCTTTCAACGTTTGAGATTGGCGAAAGCCGAGGTGACATCTAATCTCCCCCCTTGTGGGGGAGATGTCCGGAAGGACAGAGGGGGGCGCGAAGGATCGCCGACGCTACGGTCTTCTTCCTGTTACCGCATAGATCCCAGGGTCTCTGCTATAGAAAGGAACTGTCGACGTTCGCGTCGTATCGGCCTGACGGAATCACCGTGTCGAGGACCTAACCCGGCCGCTTCTTCGCTTTCTTGTGTTTCGGCGATCCGCTGGTCTCGAACTTCGGCTTGCCCGGCTTCTTCGCCCAGGGCTTTGCCTCGAGCGCGGCATCGCGCTGTCCGGCCGGCGCCGCGCGCTTCTCGAATTTGGGCGCGTTCTGGTCGAACGTCCGCTTGCCACGGTGCGGCTTCTTGTCCGGCCGTGGTTCCTGATAGCCGGCGCGCGACAGGTCGGGCATGCCGTCCAGCCGCTTCACCGCGATGTTGTTCTGCAGCTTGCGGTCGGGCCCGATCGCCTGGAGAAACCGGTCGGCCCAGTCGGCCGCGATCTGCACGAAGGTTTCCTCCGGCTGCATCTTGATGGCGCCGATCTCGCGCTTGCTGATGCCGCCTGTCCGGCACAGCATCGGGATCAGCCAGCGCGGCTCGGCATTCTGCCGGCGCCCCACCGACAGCGAGAACCAGACGCTGTCGCCGAAATCGTCGCGGCGGCTTGGCGCCTCGTCCCTGCGCGCAAACTTGTCACCCGACGGCGTGAACGGAGCGACGTCCAAAAGATCCTCGGGCGCCGAGCGGCTGGAGCGGCAGAGACGCACGAAGGCCGCCGCCACCAGTTCGGCGCCACGTTGGTCGAGAAGCGCATTGACGAAGCCGCGCTCGTCGTCCGACACGGGCTCGGTGAAAACCGGGTCGGCGAGGATGCGCTCGTCGTCGCGGCGCAGGACGTCGTCGGCTGAAGGCGGGCTTGCCCATGTCGCCGCAAGGCCGGCACTTTGCAGCAGGCGTTCGGTGCGCCTGCGGGCACTGTTGGGCACGATCAGCGCGCTGACGCCTTTGCGTCCCGCCCGCCCCGTCCGCCCGCTTCGGTGCAGCAGCGTCTCCGGGTTGGTCGGCAGGTCCGCGTGGATCACCAGTTCGAGGTTGGGCAGGTCGATGCCGCGCGCCGCCACGTCGGTGGCGATGCAGACTTTTGCGCGGCCGTCGCGCATCGCCTGCAGCGCGTGGCTGCGCTCGTTCTGGCTCAGTTCGCCCGAAAGCGCCACGACGGAAAAGTTGCGGTTGTTGAAGCGCGCGGTCAGGTGATTGACGGCAGCGCGCGTGTTGCAGAACACCAGTGCGTTCTTCGCCTCGTAATAGCGCAGCACGTTGATGATGGCGTTTTCCCGGTCGGCCTGGGCCACGCTCAGCGCCCGGTATTCGATGTCGAGATGCTGCTTCTCCTCGCCGGAGGCCGAGATGCGCACCGCATCGCGCTGGTAGCCCTTGGCCAGCGTGGCGATGGAGCGCGGCACGGTGGCCGAAAACATCAGCGTGCGGCGCTCGGCTGGGGCAGCGTCGAGAATGAATTCGAGATCCTCGCGAAAGCCGAGATCGAGCATCTCGTCGGCCTCGTCGAGCACCACTGCCTTCAGCGCCGACATGTCGAGCGAATGCCGAGTGATGTGGTCGCGCAGTCGGCCAGGCGTGCCGACGACGATGTGGGCACCGCGTTCCAGCGTGCGCCGCTCGGTGCGCATGTCCATGCCGCCGACGCAGGACGCTATCGCTGCGCCGGTCAGTTCGTAGAGCCATTCCAGCTCGCGCGTCACCTGCAGGGCCAGTTCCCGCGTCGGCGCGACAGCCAGCGCCAGCGGTGCCGCGGCATGGGAAAAGCGTTCGGCGCCATCCAGAAGGGTCGGCGCCAGAGCCAGCCCGAAGGCGACGGTCTTGCCGGAGCCGGTCTGCGCCGAAACCAGCGCATCGGCCTGCCCGAGATCGAGAACCGCCTTCTGCACCGGCGTCAGCTCGACATAGCCGCGGTTTTCCAGCGCCTTTGCCAGCGCGGGGACAATAGCTTCGAAATTGGACATATGCTTCTTTCGGAATTCAAGGTCTGTGCTCATCGGAGCGCATGCCGGGGCCGGCGCAGCGCCAGCCAAACAATCTTGGCCGTTCGTACTTCGCGCGACCATCATTGTACAGGGTGCGCAAAAAACCGCGATCAATTGTCAATGTCGGCGCTGCCCCTCATCTGCCTGCCGGCATCTTCTCCCCGTGAAGAACGGGGAGAAGGGGCTTAGCCGCAACGCCGGCGACCCCTCTCCCCGTTTTTCACGGGGAGAGGGTAAGGGTGAGGGGCAGCGCAAACGCCCAAAAAGGGGCGGGCTATTCAACCTCGCGATTGCGTTGCCGCCTCGCTCGTCGCGATTGACTCTTTACGCAAACCGCGTAAAAGCCGGCACCGAACGGGATAGTTTCGATGCGCGGCCTTTTGATGGCGCTTCTTGCATTCGACCTCCCCGGCCGCAATGCAAACCATTGGGCCGGGCGCGTCGGCGCGTCTCCTCGTTCCAGCAAAACTACGGCTAAAACGACCACTAAAACGGTCTGAGTTCCCTTGGCCTAACCACCCTCTCCCGGGTCCGGCCCGGGGGTTGAAACCCGCATCGGCCGGCGGGTTTTCTCCAAAAACCGAGCGGAGAGGACAGGAGATTTCGATGAGTTTCAAGGTTGCAATCGTCGGCGCCACGGGCAATGTGGGCCGGGAAATGCTCAACATACTGGAAGAGCGCGGCTTTCCGGTGAGCGAGGTGGTGGCGCTGGCCTCGCGGCGCAGCCAGGGCACGGAAGTGTCGTTCGGCGACCGCACGCTGAAGGTCAGGACGCTCGACCAATATGATTTTTCCGACACCGACATCTGCATCATGTCGGCCGGCGGCAATGTCTCGAAGGAATGGTCGCCAAAGATCGGCAAGCAGGGCTGCGTCGTCATCGATAATTCGTCGGCCTTCCGCTATGACCAGGACGTGCCGCTGATCGTGCCGGAAGTGAACCCGGACGCGATTTCGCTGTTCACGCGCAAGAACATCATCGCGAACCCGAATTGCTCGACGGCGCAGCTCGTCGTGGCGCTGAAGCCGCTGCACGACTTCGCCACCATCAAGCGCGTCGTCGTCGCCACCTATCAATCGGTATCCGGCGCCGGCAAGGAAGGCATGGACGAGCTGTTCACGCAGACACGCGCGGTTTTCGTCGCCGACCAGGTCGACGTCAAGAAGTTCACCAAGCGCATCGCCTTCAACGTCATCCCGCACATCGACGTCTTCCTCGACGACGGCTTCACCAAGGAAGAGTGGAAGATGGTGGCCGAAACCAAAAAGATGCTCGACCCCAAGATCAAGCTGACGGCGACCTGCGTGCGCGTGCCGGTGTTCATCGGCCATTCGGAAGCGGTCAACATCGAGTTCGAAAAGCCGATAACCGCAGACGAGGCACGTGAGATTCTGCGCGAGGCGCCAGGCTGTCAGGTTCTCGACAAGCGCGAGGACGGCGGCTACATCACGCCGCTGGATTCGGCCGGCGAGGATGCCACCTTCATCTCGCGCATTCGCGAAGATTCGACCATCGACAATGGCCTGTCGATGTGGATCGTCTCCGACAATCTGCGCAAGGGCGCCGCACTCAACGCGGTGCAGATCGCCGAATTGCTGATCGAGCGCGGACTGATCCAGCCGAAGAAGAAGGCGGCTTAGTTTTCGCTCACGGGCCGTATCGCCGCTGCCGCGGCGGGCCCTCCGCGGGGGCGCCGGACAGCCCGCGGACGCGGGCTCGGCCTTCGGCCGGATAGCTCCCTTCTCCCAGCTCACGGGGGAAAGGTAGTCACCCCCCGATTCTCCTCCGCCAGCCTCCGCAGCACATCTATCGCCTCCTCCGCCCGGTCGGCCGGGACGAACAAATGGTCATGATAGAAGGCCGAGACCGGATTGACGCCGATTTCGGCGGCGGCCAGACGCGTGGTGATGGCGGCGAGGAAGCCTACCGCCTCCAGCGACGAATGGATGTTCAGCGTCACCATCCGGCAGCGGAAGACGGTTTCCAGGCCAGCGGCCTTGGCTTTCTCTTCAAGCGCGATCACCGTCGTGCCCTCGCGCTCGCGAAACAGCATCACCGGCTCGAGGCTGTCTGGCATGGGCGCATCGGGCGGCAGTTTGGCGAAGACATGGATGCCGGGTCGCAATTCCGGCGCCATCGTCGCCAGCAGTTTTTTCAGATCGGTCTCGCCGGCCATCGATTTGCTCCCGAATGTCTTGCGGATTTTCGATAATTTACTTTGCCCCAAACCGGCAAGACGACATCGCCATGTCGCTGGCGGCCGGGCTTGTTCGTGTACTGCATCGCACAATGTAACCGATCAGGACCATTGTCGGTCCGTGAAAGGGGTTTCGATGATCGTTCGCCCGCGGCCGGGATTCTTGCATCTGTTCTTCATCATGCGCGGCTCGGTGGTGCCGCGCATCCTGCCGCAAATCTTCGGCTTCGGCATCTATGGCGCGCTGGTGGTGCTGGCGGTCAGGGCGCTGAAGCTCGATTTCGGCAATGCCGGCCCAGCGCCGTTCGCCTTGCTCGGTGTGGCGCTGTCGATCTATCTCGGCTTCCGCAACAATGCCGCCTATGACCGCTGGTGGGAGGCGCGCAAGCTGTGGGGCCAGCTTGTCTTCGACATCCGCAATCTGGCACGTGCCAGCACCGGGCTGATCGAAAACCGGGCGGAACTGCGTGGCTTCTTGATGGAGGCGATCGCCTTCTGCCACTTCCTGCGCGGCCTGCTCAGGCGGGTGGACGCCACGTCGGATGCACGCGCGTTCATCGGCGACGAAGCCGAAAAAGCCGCCAGGGCGGCCAACCCGCCCGACGCCATGGTGCGGCGGATGGGCGAGCGAGCCGCCGCGCTGTACAAGTCCGGGGCGATCGACGTCATGGGCTATCGCATCCTCGACGAGCGCCTGGCTGAAATCGCCGCAGCGCAGGCCGGCTGCGAGCGCATCATGGGAACACCGCTTCCGTTTGCCTACACGCTGCTCCTGCAGCGCACCGCCTATATCTTCTGCCTGCTGCTGCCGTTTGGGCTCGCTTCGACGGCCGGCTGGGCGACGCCGCTGTTCACGGCGCTGATCGCCTATACCTTCTTCGGCCTCGACGCGCTTTCGGAAGAACTGGAGGACCCGTTCGGCACCGAGGCCAACGATCTCGCCCTCGACGGCCTTTGCCGCGTCTGTGAAATCTCGGTGTTCGAGGCGCTCGGCGAGGCGCCGCCGAAAATGATCCCCGCCGAAAAGTTCTATTTTTCCTAGGTTTGTTCCCACGCTCATCGCAGGACCGCGCGCCCAAAAACCAGAGGCGTGTCGGATCGCCATCTCACGCCGCGTCCTTGGTTCGGGTCCTGGCTAAGAGGATCAGTGCTCAAAACAGCCGAAGGGAACATCAATGACCATTTCTCCAACAGCATCCGTCACGCCGCGCGCGCTGTGGACCGGCCGCGGGCTCAGCGCCCTCATCGTGCTGTTCATGATCTTCGACGGCGTCATCAAGCTGCCGCCGCTCGATATCGTCACCCAGACCATGGTTGAGCTCGGCTGGCCGGCCGATCCCAACGTCTCGCGCATGCTCGGCGTCATCGGGCTGGTCTCGGCCGCGCTCTATGCGGTGCCGCGCACCGCGGTGCTCGGCGCCATCCTGCTCACCGCCTATCTCGGCGGCGCGATCGCGACCCATATACGTATCGGCAGCCCGCTATTCTCGCACACACTGTTCGGCGTCTATCTCGGATTCATCCTGTGGGGCGGCCTTTTCCTGCGCGATCCCAGGGTGCGCGCGCTGATCCCTTTCACGCGTTAAGCGGCGGTCTCGAAAGCCGTTCTATGGCGGTCGCGCCGCCAGAGAGGGCGCTTTCTGCCGCTGCCCTTCTTCGTTGCCTTTGGATCAAATCGCCCGGTTGCGAGTTAGGAGATGTGGCGGTGAGGACGGAAAACCCCCGTTTTGGGAGGAACGACAATGAAGAAACTGGTAGTCCTGATGGTATTGGCAACCTCGCTCGCAGCCTGCTCCCGGACAGAACAGGGCGCTGCGGTCGGTGGCCTGGGCGGCGCTGCGGTCGGTGCTGCAGTGGCCGATGACGCAGTTGGAGGTGCGCTGGTCGGTGGTGCTGTCGGCGCCGTCGCCGGCGCACTGATCGGTCGTGCCACGGAAAGCGGCCAGTGCCGCTATCGCGGTCGCAATGGGCGTGTCTACATCGCCCGCTGCCCGGAAGGCTATTGATCGGGCCACGTCATAAGTCGGACGAAACAGCAAAACGGCGGACAAAAGCGCCCGCCGTTTCGTAGGGGATAGAAAGCGAATTATTCCGCGGTCGCGGCTTCCGCCTCGGCCGGCGCGGCTGCCGCGGCGGCAACAGCGGCGGCTGCGTCTTCCTGCGCCTTCTTCAGAAGTGCGGCGCGTTCCTGCGCCTTCTTGCCGGGCTCGGCCTTCTTCGGGTTGGAGCGGGCCTCTCGCTTGGCAATGCCGGCCTCGTCGAGGAAGCGCAGCACGCGGTCAGTCGGCTGGGCGCCGTGCGAGAGCCAATGCTTGACGCGGTCGGCGTCGACCTTGACGCGCTCGCCGTCCTTGGGGAGCAGCGGGTTCCACGAGCCGAGCGACTCGATGAAACGGCCGTCGCGCGGCGAACGGGCGTCGGCGACGACGACGTGGTAATAGGGACGCTTCTTCGAGCCCGCACGGGCCAGTCGGATTTTCAGTGGCATTTCTTTTCTCCTAAAACTCTTATTTTCGTTGATCGGGGTTTATGATTGTTGTCAGCCGGTTTTCGTAACGCCGTTTGATGCGGCGATCTGCTCGTGATGCCGGATCACTTCGCGGACGACGAAGTTCAGGAATTTCTCCGCGAAATCCGGGTCGAGATGGGCATCCTTCGCCAACTGGCGAAGGCGGGCGATCTGCTGCTGCTCGCGTGCCGGATCGGCCGGCGGCAGGCCGTGCGACGCTTTCAGCACGCCGACCGCCTTGGTGCAGCGGAAACGCTCGGCCAGCATGTGGATGAGCGCTGCGTCGATGTTGTCGATCGAGGCGCGGTAGTCGACCAGCGCCGCATGTGCGTCGGCCATGTCCTTTTCTTCGTTCATGGCGCCCTCACTTCTTCTTGCCGAGTCCGGGAAGCCCGCCGCCGCCCAAACCAGGAAGCTTCATGCCGCCGGGCAGCCCGGGCAGGCCGCCACCACCACTGGGAAGGCCACCGGGAAGACCCTTCATGCCGCCGAGACCGGCTGCCTGCGCCTGCTTCTGCAAGGCTTCGAGCTGCTTGGGGTCCATCTTGGACAGGTCCGGCATGCCGCCGCCCATCATGCCGCCCGGGCCGCCCATACCCCCTGGCATCATGCCGCCGAGGCCCATCTTCTGCGCAAGGCCGCCCATCATGCCGCGCATCAGGCCACCGCCTTTGCCCTTGCCGCCCATCGCCTTCATCATGTCGGCCATGCCGCGGTGCATCTTCAGGAGCTTGTTGATTTCGGCCGCATCGGTGCCGGAGCCGGCGGCGATGCGCTTCTTGCGCGAGTGCTTCAGAATGTCGGGGTTGGCGCGCTCGGCCTTGGTCATCGACGAGATGATGGCGAGCTGGCGGCCGAACATCTTGTCGTCGAGACCGGCGGCGGCCATCTGGTCCTTCATCTTGCCCATGCCCGGCATCATGCCCATGATGCCGCCCATGCCACCCATCTTCGACATCTGCTGAAGCTGGCCGGCAAGGTCGTTCAGGTCGAACTTGCCCGACTGCATCTTCTTGGCCATCGCCGCCGCCTGTTCGGCGTCGATGTTTTCGGCAGCCTTTTCGACGAGGCTGATGATGTCGCCCATGCCGAGGATGCGGTCGGCGATGCGCTTGGGATGGAATTCCTCCAGCCCGTCCATTTTCTCGCCGGTGCCGATCAGCTTGATCGGCTTGCCGGTGACGGCGCGCATGGAAAGTGCTGCACCACCACGGCCCTCACCGTCCATGCGGGTCAGCACCAGGCCGGTGATGCCGACGCGCTCATCGAAACTTTTCGCCAGATTGACGGCGTCCTGGCCGGTCAGCGAATCGGCGACCAACAGGATTTCGTGCGGCGACGACACCTTCTTGATGTCGGCCATCTCGACCATCAGCGGCTCGTCGATATGGGTGCGGCCGGCGGTGTCGAGGATGACGACGTCATGGCCGCCGAGCTTTGCCGCCTGCACGGCGCGGCGGGCGATGTCGACCGGCGTCTGGCCCTCGACGATCGGCAGCGTGGCGACCTTGACCTGCTCGCCGAGCTGACGGAGCTGCTCCTGCGCGGCGGGACGCCGCGTGTCGAGCGAGGCCATCAGGACCTTCTTGTTCTGACGCTCGCTTAGGCGCTTGGCGATCTTGGCCGATGTCGTCGTCTTGCCGGAGCCCTGCAGGCCAACCATCATGATGACGACCGGAGCCGGTGCGTTGAGGTCGATGGCGACGCCCTCGGCGCCCAGCATCTCGACCAGCTCGTCATGGACGATCTTGACGACCATCTGGCCCGGCTTGATCGACTTCACCACAGCAGCGCCGACGGCCTTCTCGCGCACCTTGTCGGTGAAGGAACGCACCACTTCCAGCGCCACGTCTGCCTCGAGCAGCGCACGGCGCACCTCGCGCAGCGCCGCCGAGACATCGGCCTCGGACAGGGCACCGCGGCCGGTGAGGCCGTTCAGGATCGAGCCAAGACGTTCCTGTAGCGATTCAAACATTCTTTTTCCTTTTCCCTGGCACCCGGATGATGCCCGAGAGGTAATGCGTTCGCGCCCAGTGTCCAAACAGTCCGAGCAAAAGTCCAAAGCCAAAAAGCACCCGGGGGCGCACAGCGCTGCCGGATGTTGGCCTCCAGGATCGATTTACAGCACGTCACCTCAACGAGGTTTCGGCGTCCCGGTCGGCTTGCTCGGAGGGATACTCGTCGCGGAATTCGCGGCGTGTAGACAGGAAATCGGGCGCGGAGTCAAGGTACGGACGTGATATGGCCAGGTCAGGCCCTTCCCTTCTCCCCTTGTGGGAGAAGGTGGCCGAGCGAAAGCTCGGTCGGATGAGGGGTGTTCCAGCTTGGCTGCGACGGCACTCCGTCCAACACCCCTCTTCCGTCTTGGCGCTGCGCGCCAATCCACCTTCTCCCACAAGGGGAGAAGGAAAAAAGGGGCGGTCATGGCAGCGTTTCGCCGTCGAGGATCCGGGCATAGAGATCGAGATAGCCCTTTGCGGTGCGGGAGATTGGAAATCGGTCGACGGCAGAGTCCCGGCAGCGCTGCGGGGAAAGGCCGGCGATCGCGTCGAGGGCCGCAGCAAATTCCTCATCGCTGTCGAAGAACCGTCCGGTGTCGTCGTCGACGATCTCGGGCATGGCGCCGCGCCGCGTTGTCAGCACCGGCGTTCCGCACAGCATGGCCTCGACCGGCGCCATGCCGAACGGCTCTTCCCAGGCGATCGGGTTGAGAAAGGCCTTTGCCGCGCCCAGCAGGCGCTGTTTTTCGTCGCCGTCGACGACCCCATGGAAGCGAAAGCGGCTGCCCAGGCTCTTGAAGAAAACGCCATCGCGCCGAACCTGGCTGCGTAGCAACAGCCGCCAGCGCGAGCCACCGGCGATATCGAGGGGAAAATCGAATTTTTTCGCGAGATCGACCGCACGGTTCAGATTCTTGCTGGCGCGCGAGATGCCGGCGAGAAACAGAAGGCGATCGTTCTTCGAACCGGCCAGGCGGTAGGTGTCAGTCGGAAAGCCATTGTAGACGAAGGTCTTCCTGCCGTGGTTGCGCGCGTGGCTGGCGCTGACGAAACTCCAGTTTGGCTGCGGCCTGGGCTTTTCCGGGGAAAAGCCGTGCGCGGTATTGAGGGTCGGGAAGGGAACGTCGAGAAACCAGCTGTGAAAGTGGACGATATCGGCGTCCGCGGGGATGGCGGCCCGGCATTGCGCTTCCGAAGACGCATGCCGCACCTCGCAAAGCGGGTGGCTCGAGTCGGGATCGACAATCAGCACGACACGATGGCCAAGCCGGGCAAGTTCCGACGCCAACCAGTCGACCTGGCGCTGGGTGCCGCCATAGCCCCTGGAGGGGATGGTTCCGGTCACCGCCAGTGCGATGCGCATCAGCTTGGCCCGCCAGTTTTTTGCTTGACCATGATCTTACCCAAAAACCGGTTTCCACTTTTTGGGATCATGGTCTGTCCGGCTCGACCTTCAGCGGCGAGCGCGGATGCAGCAGCAGCAGGATCGTCAACAGGCTGCAGACGATGCCGATCGCTGCGATGAGGACGGCATCAAGCGTCGTCCAGCCGGCGCCTTCGAGCGGCTTGGCGTTGAACAGGGCGAAGGAATTGTAGCTTTGCTGGTGCGAAATCAGCAGGAAGCCGGTCAGATTGTTGCCGAGATGAGCGCCGAAGGCCGCGCCGAGATTGCCGGTGACATAGACCACAAGCGTCAGGAGCAGCGCAAAAGCGGCGATCGCGGCCAGAACGCAGGCGTTGATGGCGGCCGTCGAGCTTGGGCTCCAATGCATCGAGGTGAACAGAAGTCCTGGCAGCAATGCCCAGATGAAGGGGTTTTTAAACCGGTTGGCCAGGCCCCTGAGGAGATAGCCGCGGAACAGCACTTCTTCGGACGAGGTCTGCAGCAGGGTCAGCCCGGCGATCGGGATCAGGAACAGCAGCCAGGACGACAGGCCGATCGCACCGCGCGCAATCTCGGGCTGCAAGAGATAGAGCAGGATTTCGGAGAGCAGCGATGTGACCAGCACCGCGGCCAATCCCTTGAGGAATCCCGAGCGCGAAACACGGCGGCTGGTACCGATCAGCACCGACAGCGGCTCGCGGTGGACCCAGCGCATGGCAGCCCACAGGCCGAGCCAGATTCCGGCAAAAGAGGCGAGCGCAGCGAGGATTCCGGCGGGCGAAGCCATGAAATTCTGCACCGCCCCTCCTTCTATCGGGGCCGAGGATGCCTGCCAGATAACAAAAAGATAGGCGCCGCCGAACAGCACGGCGACGGTTGTCGCGACCCAGAACAGGATGGCGATCGACGTTCCGAGCAGCAGGCGCGGCAGGGTCGTCTTGGCGTTGGGAATATGCCGGTAACGCTCGAAAGCGGTTGGATCGATCGTCACGCGGGTTCCTTGCCTGATGCATCGGGTCGCATGATCTAGAGCATCGGATCCAAAAGTGGAACCGTTTTTGGGAAAATCCGGTGCTCAAAAAGCTGGAGCGGCGGCACGCCGCTCCAGCGCGAAGCTCTGGATGAAACGATATCGGACCGAGGCGGCCGCCGTTGCTCTTGCCCCAGCGGCCGGCCTGGTTGCTTGGTTATGTCAGCGCTCGACGTACATGATGCGTCGGGTGCCCGGATCGACCAGCGCCGGCTGGCCGTTCACATAGACATAGCGGTAGTCGTAGTCCGGAATCTCGCGCAACTCGACGGTATCGGGCAAGGTCGCGCCCGTAACCACCTCGCCCTCGAGATAGACCGGGTCGAGCCGGTTCGTGTCGATATAGGTGCGGACTTCGGCCGGCGGCCGCCTGATCGGCTCGATCGGCTCGCCAGCGACGATCGCTCCGGTATAGGTATCGTCATAGTCCATGTCGGCGGGCGCTTCGACGATGGCAATGCCTGCGTCGGCCGGGCGCCGGGTCAGGACAACGTCGTTGCCGCCGAAATCGGCCGTCACGTAATCGGAATAGATCCAGCCCTGGCCATTGGCCTCCGCAATGGTGCACCATTTGCTGTTTTCGATGCAGCCCTCCAGCGTTGCCGACTGACCGGCAGCGAGCGTGCCGATGACCGGGTATTGCGGGCCGGGGCCGGCGCGCACGTTGAGATCGGCGACAGCCGAGACGGCGGTATCGGCCAAGGCTGCGCCCGACATGGCGACAAGCGCTCCGGCGACAGCAGGAAGCAGTATGCGTTTCATGATTTCGCTCCGTTTTCGTAATCCCTCGCGAACGAAAACGAAACAAGTCCTCATGCGTTCCGGCTAAAATGCCTCGGCCGGCTCACGTTTTGTTCCAGTTTCTTTCGCTACACCGGTCAGGAGTTCATGGACGAAAGCCAGCTTCTGTGCGGTCACCTCCGAGATGACGAAGGGATAGAGGTCCGGCAGGCCCATGCAGCGGTTGATCGAGTTGGACGCTTCCGACAGCACCAGCCAGCGGGCCAGGATCTTTTCGAACGGTTCGGGAACGGCGGCAGGTTCCGACGGCGCCGGTTGCAGCTCGCCGCCGGTGTCGCCCCGCGACAGGTCGTTGGCCTCCACGGTTTCCAGCCGGCCGAGCGGGAAATTCAGCGCATGCACCATCTCCAGCGTGTCGGTGATGTGCAGATGGTGCGCCCATGTCTCGGCCCAGTCCTCCCAGGGATGGGACGTGGCATAGGCCGAAATGTGGCCCTGCTGCCAGTCGGGCACAGCACCATTGGCATGGTAGGCCTTCAGCGCCTGCTCGTAATCGACGCGGTCGTCGCCGAACAATGCGCGGAAGGCGGTGAGCCGTTGCGGGTCGTCGCGGATCAGGCGGTCCCAGTAGTAGTGGCCAAGCTCATGGCGGAAATGGCCGAGCAAAGTGCGGTAGTTCTCGCCCATCTCGACGCGCCGTCTTTCGCGCTCGGCCGAGTCCGCCTCGGCGACATTGAGCGTGATCAGGCCGTTGCCATGGCCGGTCAGGATACGTCCGCCACCCGGACCGCCGCCGATCGGATCGGCGAGGAAGTCGAAGGCGAGGCCGACCTCGTCGTCGGCGTTCCGCTTGGGTGCGACCGGCAGTCCGGCAGCGAGCAGCGAATAGATTGCCCGCTTCTTTGCCGCTTCGACGCGGATCCAGCGACGGCGGTTGCCATCGACCGAAAGGTCCGGGATCAACTGGTTCAGCATGCAGGCGCGACAGAAGGCATGACCCGGTTCCGCCATCCAGTTGCAAGCGCACTCGTCGGCATTGGTGCACTGGAAAACGCCGCCGGCGCCGGACAAGACGAAGCGCGCATGCCTGGGATCGTACAGCACGGAGCTGGCGCAGTTCAGGCACTGGGCGTTCTCGAAGTAAAGGCGGTGCCCGCAATGCGGACAATCGAAGAGCTTCATCCCAATCTCAAATCATCAGGTCTTAGATCGTCAGGCCCGGATATAGTGCGGAGCGGCATTTCGCCCAAACGCCCGTCAGCGGCCGGCGTTCCTGCCGATGCTATTTTGCCGCAAGCTGGGCGGCGACCATTCTCGCCACCGCCTCGCCCGATAGCCTGGCGCCGCCGCAGGTCTGCATCAGCGGGCCGGCCAGATGCTCGCCGGCGAAGAAGATTTTCTCCGCGACCGGCTGCATCAGCGTGGCGCGCGCCCGCGAACGGCCGGGCCGGGCCGCCGCATAGGCGCCGCGCACGAACCGCTCGCCGCCCCAATTGGTCATCATGGCGCGCCCGACATGTTTTCTGACGTCGCCGCCGAAGATGGCGCACAGCCGGTCGACGACGAAGTCGACGCCTGCCGCCTCGCCCGCCGCCGACATCTCCCAGGCGAAATCGCCGCCGACGAAGCCGACCATCAGGTCGAGGTCGAAGGGAAAGCAAAGGAAGTAGATGTCGTGCCGGGCCAGCCGCTCGATCAGCAGGTCGTCGAACGGCTCAAGCCCGAGCCTTGTGCCCCTGATTTCGACCGGCAGCTTGGTCAGCATGCCCATCGGCAGGTCGAAGAAGGCAGCGAAATGCGTGTCGGGCAGCGCCGGCGCGAATTCGATCTCCTCGAAGGCGAGCACCGCCGGCGAGGCGGTGACGATGGCCGCCTTGGCGCGAATGGTGCCGCGATCGGTGACGCAGGCGACGCCAGGCACGTCCCAGAGGATTTTCCGCACCGGCGTCGACAGCTCGACCGGCACGTCGGCACCGAAACGGGCGACCAATGCGCCGAACCCCTCCTTGGTGAAATAGTTCGGCTCGAGATCGGCGGCGGCCTGAAAGTCGCGGATCGATATCTCGTCCTCGTCGGCGCCGAAATCCATTGGCCCGGCGAAGGTGGCGGCGGCGCGCGGCGCATGGCCCCTGGCGAGCAACGCCGAAAGACGGTCGTCGTCGCCATCCTTGACCTCATGCGCCGCCAGCAGCTCGAACAGCCTGATATCGGCCGCCTTCATTGCGGCCTCTTCGTCCTCGCTGGCCTTTCGGTCGCGATAATAGAGATGATCGATATTCATATCGTGATGGTGGAGCGTCCAGCGAGCGGCTTGTGCCTCGGGAAAGTAGGGATTGCGGTCGGCCGCGTGCAGCCAGGCGCAGCCGATGTCGAAAGGAACGCCGAAATGCTGATCGCTGGTCCAGGCGCGGCCGCCGATCCGGTTCATCGCTTCGAACAGCTTGAAAGAAAGGCCGGCTGCACGCAGGGTCTTGGCGGCGGAAAGTCCGGCCGAGCCAGCGCCGATGACCACGACGTCAACGTCTTCCATGAATATTCCAGCCCCCGCCACAATAATTACTTGATCGTAAGCAAGTTCTCCGGCATTCGCCAGCGCTGCGGCGGGGATACGTAAACGACTTCTTAGCGCATCGGCCCGAAAATCGGTTCCGATTCTCGGAAGCACGATGCGCAGATTAGAGTGTCAGAGCGTACTGCGTCCAAGTGGACGAACGCCGCTGCAACAGTGACAAGCGAGCGTTTCGCTGGCAAATTCGTATTTGGGACGTGATCCAGGCAACCAGGAGAGCAACATGGCATTTCTTGCCAAGGGAAAGATTTACACAGCGGCAGCATTGATGATGCTTGCGGCGGCAACAGGTGCGCAGGCCGCCCAATGCGGCAAGACGAGTGCGGGCTTCGAAGCGTGGAAGGCAGATTTCGCCGCGGAGGCTAGGGCCAACGGTGTAGGCTCGAAGGGTCTAGCCGCTCTGGCTCGCGCGACCTACGCAACAAAGACGATCGCCGTCGACCGCGCCCTTCATAAGGCTTTCAGCGGCTCGGTGGAAAGTTTCATGAAGCGCCGTGGCGGATCTGCGATCATTGCCAAGGGCCGTGCGCTGAAGAAGTCGAACGCGGCGCTGTTCGACAAGATCGAACGGACCTACGGCGTACCGCCGGGTGTGTTGCTCGCCATCTGGGGTATGGAAACTGGCTTCGGCGCCTCCATGGGCAAACAGAATACGGTCTCTGCCATTTTAACGCTTACCTATGATTGCCGCCGTCCGGAGTTCTTTTACCCGCATGGCGTTGCAGCCCTGAAGCTGGTTGATCGCGGAGCGTTGAGCGCCTCGTCGGTCGGTGCCGCTCATGGCGAGATTGGCCACACGCAGTTCCTCCCCGGAAACGTTTTGAAGTATGGAGTCGGCAACAAAAATCTGCGCGACAAGAGCACTGCGTTGGCTTCCACTGCCAACTTCCTCAAGGGTCATGGTTGGCAGGCCGGCGCGGGTTATCAGGCGAATATGGGCGCAATTGCTGGCTGGAATTCCGCGAGCGTCTATCAACAGGCCATCGCCCGCATGGCCACGGCGATCGATGGCGATTGATAGAAATCTCTATTCGACGGAAAGCCCGGCCATGGCCGGGCTTTTTTGTTGATGTTCTAAGGTTACGACTGCCGCCGCTCGGCGGCACCCGGGATGACGGCGCGAAGCAGAGGAGCTAATTCGGCGAGCCGAGCGCCTTGTCCATCGCTTCCATGACCTCGGCCGGCCACGTGGTCCGCGCCGGCCATGCGTCCGGCTCGGGCTTGTCGCCGCGGCGGGCGAAATAGAGCTTTTGGTTGGCCGGATCGACCGCCATGAAGCCGTCATTGCCGCCGCAATCGTGCGGCACGCAGCCGCTGGCATAAAAGGCGCCGCCCGAGGCGGTCTTCTCGGTGCCGCCGCCGACCAGCAGGCTGGTCGCCATGTCGGGCATGTCCTTGCCGAGCAGCTTTTCAGCCGCCTTGTAGACGGCCTCATTGCGGAAGGCGTCGATGATGTTGTCGTATTTCGCCGGATCGATATCCTTCCAGCCGGTGCCCGGTTCCGGCATGTAGGTGAGATTGCCCGAGGTCGACAATCCGCCCGTAGGCGACCATTGCAGCGTCGGTTTCGAAGCTCCCGGCAAGAGATAAGGCACGAAATAGATGGCGCTGTCGGACACCGCGGCCGGCGGCGCGCCGCATTCGTCCTGCTCGACCGTGATGCTCTGGATCATGCCGCCTTCCGGCTTCCACACGATCACCTTGGCCGGGCCGCATTGATTGCCGCCGTCGCCGACATCGACCAGCGCCACCTTGACGCCGCCGACCTCGACTATTCTGTCGAAGAAGACGTCGTAATTGCTGGCCAGCTGCTTGCCGTCATAGGCCAGCACCTTCTCGCCATACTCTTCCTGCTGGGTGATGGTCAGCTGGCCGCCCTCGAACGGGACCGGTGCTTGGCTGTCATCGTCGGCTAGGGCCGCATTGCTCGACGCGCCCTGGTCGGCGGCCCCGCCGGACGCATCGTCAGCCGGCACGAGCACCATGTCGGTCTGTGCATGCGCGCCAGCCACCGACGTTAGAATCCACGCCAGCGCGCACGCGCCGGCAAGAAGCGAACGTGTCATGACTGTCCCTCCCTTCAGCCGCCACGAACCCGGCCTGTCGCAGCCGGGGTCATCGCACCGTTCAGGCCCAGGGGCGCAGCTCGGCGTTCTTCTTCTCGAACGAGGCGATGGCGCCGGCCTTTTCCATGGTCAGGCCAATGTCGTCGAGCCCGTTGAGCAGGCAGTGCCGCTTGAAGTCGTCGAGGTCGAACTTGACCACGCCGCCGTCCGGTCCGCGGATTTCCTTGGCTTCCAAGTCGACCGACACCGTAGCGTTGGAGCCGCGCGAAGCGTCGTCCATCAGCTTCTCCAGATCCTCCGGGCTGACGGTGATCGGCAGGATGCCGTTCTTGAAGCAGTTGTTGTAGAAAATGTCGGCGAACGAGGTCGAGATGACGCAGCGTATGCCGAAATCGAGCAGCGCCCACGGCGCATGCTCGCGCGAGGAGCCGCAGCCGAAATTGTCGCCGGCGACCAGGATCTGCGCCTTGCGATAGGCCGGCTTGTTGAGCACGAAGTCCGGGTTTTCCGAACCGTCGTCCTTGTAGCGCATTTCGGCGAACAGTCCGCTGCCGAGCCCGGTGCGCTTGATCGTCTTGAGATAATCCTTGGGGATGATCATGTCGGTGTCGACATTGACGATCGGCATCGGCGCGGCGACGCCGGTGAGCTTGGTGAATTTTTCCATGGTCTTTGCCCGTCTTCTTTTCGCTGCGGGGGATGTGTTGGCGCCCGGTTTACACAAAGAGGCGGGCAAATAAAAGGCGGCTGTCGTCGCTCGTGGTTCGGAACACAAAATCGGCACCAGACAGCTTCAAAACCGCCGCCCTATGGTGCACTTTCACCGGCATGACAACGCGATCCAAAATCCTCTACGCCAGCGAACCAGCCCTCGACGCTGCCGAGTTCCGCCGCGTGCTGGTGGAATCCGGCCTCGGCGCCACCCGGCCCATCGATGACGAAGCCCGTTTGAAGACGATGCTTGCCAGCGCGGATATGGTGTTGACGGCGCGCCTCGATGCGCCTGGCAAGCCGCTGATTGGCCTCGCCCGCGGCATCACCGACTTTTCCTGGGTGTGCTACATTTCCGAGCTCGCCGTTTGCAAATCGGCGCAAGGGCTCGGCATCGGCAAGGGCCTGCTCGACGAAGTGCGGCGGCAGCTCGGGCCGTCCGTCGCCGTCTCACTGATTTCCGTGCCCGATGCCGTCGGCTTCTACGAACGGATCGGCATGACGCGCATGGCGGACGCGTTCTGGTTTGGCCGCGAGGGTTGACGGCCTGGCTAGGCCTCTGCACCGCAGCATCGCCTGTCGCGATCCTTCGCGCCCCCTCTGTCCTGCCGGACATCTCCCCCACACGGGGGGAGATTGGCAGTTTCAGCGCTCCGCTTACTCCTGCAATGTTGAAGGTTGGCGAAAGCGGCGGTGACGGCCGATCTCCCCCCTCGTGGGGGAGATGTCCGGCAGGACAGAGGGGGGCGCTGTCCCGCCGGCACCAAAGAGGACCGTCGCGGCGCCGTTGTTGTTAGATCACGTTCAGCTCCCGAAAAGCCCGCCCTTCGGCGACACGGCTGTACCCAAACGCCGTGCAATCCACCGTGCGGTAGCCGCCATGCACGATCAGCTCGGCCAGCGCCTTGCCGACGGCCGGCGCCTGCTGCAGGCCGTGACCGGAAAAACCGTTGGCGAACAGGAAATTCTTCACCTCAGGATGCGGGCCGATCACCGCGTTCTGGTCGAGCGTGTTGTAGTCGTAATGGCCGGCCCAGGCGCGCGTCGGCTTGATCGCCTCGAAGGCCGGAATGCGGGTCGCCAGCACCGGCCAGATCACCTCTTCGAACAGCGGCCAGTCGGGCTCGAAATCGCCGGGGTCAGCGGGGCCGTCGCCCTCTTCCGGCTCGGCACCGCCGGTGATGTAGACCGAGCCTTCCGGCCTGACATAGATGCCTGAGGGATCGACCAGCAGCGGCATGTCGGCGTATTTTTCGCGCGCCTCGAAGACGAAGACATTGCGCTTGCGCGGCTCCACCGGCAGCGCCAGCCCGACCATATCAGCCACCTTGCCGGCATTCGGCCCGGCGGCGTTGATGACTATGCCGGCCTCGAGCCGCTCGCCATTGCCGAGGCTGACGCTGGTGACACGATCGCCCTGGCGCTCGATGCCGGTCACATCAGCGGTGATGAAATCGATGTTTTTGCCCCGCAGCGCCTTGCGGAACAGCATCAGCATGGCATGCGCGTCGAACCAGCCTTCGCCGCTGCGGCCATAGGCGCCGGCGGTGATGCCCTCGGCCGACAGCCAGGGGAAGCGACGCACCAACGCATCCGCATCCTCAAGCACGATGTCGGCGCCCTCGGCCATCTGCGCCTCGTGGTTGGCCCGCAGAATCGGCAGCCCGTTCTCGCCGGCAAGGATGAGATAGCCGCCCTCGCGAAAGCCGATATCGGCGTCGGCGCCGAACTCTTCCGTCAGCCGCCGAAACAGTTTTAGCGTGAACTGAGACAGGCGGATGTTCTCGGGAATCGAAAACTGCTGGCGAATGGAAGCGCAGGACAGCGTCGTTGCCGCATGGGCGAATTGCGGGTCGCGCTCGACCAGCGCGATCGAGCCCGAAAATCCTTCCCCGCGCAGATAATAGGCAATCGAGGAGCCGACGATGGCTCCGCCGATGATGACGATATCGTAGCGCACTTTCTCGCTTCTCCAGTTCTAGAGCATGATCCCGAAAGCCGGTTTTCGGAATCAGGCTCCAATTCATACAACCGGCAGGATGATCTCGAAGCGCGTGCCGCGCTCGGAGTCAACCAGCCGGATCGTGCCATCATGCGCTTTCAGGAGGGCCAGCACGATGCCGAGGCCCATGCCGGTGCCGCCTGAATCGCGGCGCGTGGTGAAGAATGGCTCGAAGATGCGGGCCTGGTTGCTGGGCGAAATGCCGGCGCCATCGTCGCTCACCTGGATCGTTGCCTTGCCGTCCGCGCTCGCCGCTGTCATCGAAACCAGCGTCGCGCCATGCCGCGCCGAATTGTCGATGAGATTGGCGAGCACGATTGCCGCGTTCTCGGCCGAGATGCGCAGGCCGATATCACCGCCCGCCTCGATACGAACCGCCAGCCTGTCTTCGGCCGGCAGCAGCGCCAGTGCGCCGCCGAGCGACGTGCTTTCGCCGCTGGGGGCAAGATTTTCGGCGCGCGCCAGGTCGAGCAGACGACGCACCAGCAAATTGAGCCGCCCGGCGTCGGTGACGATGTTGTTCGAGAACCGCCGTCGCTCGGCCTCGTCCATCGCGCTACCCGAGTCGCGCAGCAGTTCGGCCGCCCCCTGGATCGCCGTCAGCGGCGATTTGAGCTCGTGCGAGACATGCGTGGCGAAGGTCTGGATGCTGTCCGAGCGCGCATGCAGCTTTTCGGCCATGTCGAGAAAGGCGGCGGACAGCGCTGCCATCTCGCTCGTGCCGTGGTGTTCGAGCGGCCTGATCGCTTCGCGGTCGCCGGCGGCGATGCGCTTCGTGCGTTCCATCAGCGCGTAGATCGGCCGGCTGACGGTGCGCAGGAAGACGAGCGCGATGAGCAGCGTGCCGCCGAGGATGGCGATCGCCGCCAGCACCACCTTGCCGCGCTCGCCATAGAGGTGCTTGACGATGTTGTTCGGCGTTCGCGACAGGTAGACCACGCCGGCGACCTTGCCGGCGACCGCGACCGGCAGGGCGACGAAAACGCGGACTCTCGTGCCGCGGCTCACCGAGTAGAGCGATGGTGGCGGCTCGTCGGAGATCCTCTGCCTGAGCGCGCTGGCGTAGCGGCCCGCAAGTCCTGCGCGAACCTCCTCGACGGCGCTGAGCGACATGCCGACCTCTTCGCGTCCGGCGATGACGACGCCTTTTGCGTCGAGCAGCCGGAAGCCGGCAAGCGTGGTTCTCTGCGTCTCGGCAAGAATGCCCGACAGCCGTGCCCCGACCGCTGAGAAGGCGGGATCGACGATGGCGGCAGTGGCCACAGGCCGGGTTGGAAGAACGGAGTCAGAGGCAAGATCGAGGCGCGGCTCGATCGGCCGGTAGGGAGAGTTCGGATCGCTGGCACTGGCGGCAGGCACGGCCGCTCCGAGCTTCTCGGCCGGGATGCCGGCGTCGCGGACCTCTTGCGCATAGATGGCGGCAAGGGCGGCACCTTGCGCGATCAGCTCGGCCTCGGTCTGGCGGATCAGCTGGTTCTCGTAGAGCCGGAAGAAGAACAGGCCGACCAGCGGCAGCGCCATCACCATGATGAGGATGGCGACAACGATGGTGGCGAGGCGCGGCCGCCATTTGCTGCCAATCCATTTTTGGGCGCTCACGCGCCGCACCGGCCCAGCCGGAAGCCGACGCCATGCACGGTCTCGATCGCGTCCGTGCAGCCGGCCGACGCCAGCTTGGCGCGGATGTTGCGGATATGGCTGTCGACGGTGCGATCGGCGACATGGATGTTGGCTGCATAGGCATTGGCCATCACCATGTCGCGGCCGAGCACATGCGCCGGGCGCGCCAGAAACCCTTTCAGGATCGCGAATTCGATTCCCGTCAGCACCAGCGGCCTGCCATCGAAGCTGGCGGCGTGGCTGGCCGGCACCAAAGCCAGCTTGCCATGCGAGAACTGCCTGTCGTCGGTCTGTTCCGCCTTTGTCGGACGGGCGCGTCGCAGGATGACATTGACGCGGGCGACCAGCTCGCGCGGGCTGAACGGCTTGGTGACATAGTCGTCACCACCCATTTCGAGGCCGAGGATGCGGTCGATCTCTTCATCGCGCGCGGACAGGAACAGCACCGGCACGTCCAATGTGTGCCGCAGCCGCCGACAGACCTCCAGCCCGTCCATCTCCGGCATGCCGATATCGAGCACGACAAGATCGGGGGCGCGGCGCTCGATCGCCAGCAGGGCGGCGGCGCCGTCGGAAACGGCAACCGTCTTCATCCCGGCCTTTTCGAGCGCAAAGCAGATGATCTCGCGGATGTGCGGATCATCGTCGGCGACCAGGATGTGATGCGGCATGAATCAGCGGCCCGGCACGAAGGGTTCGGAGCCCTGAGGAACCACGAACGGGATACGTGTGTCGAGAGTGCGAAGCAGCCGCCAGTCGCGAAAGCTCCAGGCGCGCCAGTTTTCTCGGGCCGCGAGATAGTGGGCCTCGTCCTGCCCAAGCAAACGGGCGAGCTCGCGGTAGGAGGAAACGCTGGCCGCATTCGTCTTGCCCTGATGCTCGAGGAAGCGATCGAGCGCCGGCCAGGCGCTGGGACCGAGCGAGCGCAGATACCCGAAATCGAGCTCGGTGCCCTGGCCGGTCATTTCGAAGGAGTGCTCGACATTGTAGTTGGCGATCAGCGCCGCGAAGTTGATGAAGCAGCAGGCATAGAGTTTCACCGAAAGCGTCAGAAGATTGGCGGAAAGCAGCCATTCGTTGGATTTCTCGAGCGCGATGCGGGCGATGATCAGGGCAAGGCCCGCCGCCACCAGCCCCATCCAAGCGAAGGCGGCGATGCGCCAGTAGGTCAGCGCATAGACGCCGATATAGAGGTCGAGCCGCAGGATCGACGAGACGACCAGCATGATGTTCTGCGCCACCCAGACATAGACCAGCCGGCGGATGAGCGGATCGCCGGAGGTTGTGCTGCCTGGCCGCAGCGCTGCCAGGACGAAGCCAGCGGCGAGCAGCGCCGTGACGATCAAGGGATAGGCGCCGCGATGCGCATAGGCGGCGTAGGTCAGCCCGTCGGGCAGGGCGATGCCGCCCCACAGATAGGTGACGTCGAGCGCGGTCTGCATCGCAAACAGGATGTTGAAGACGACCAGCGCGCGAAGAATGGCGGCCTTGCCGAAGATGATGTCCTCGATTGCCGTGGCGGGTTTTGTCGTCGTCACCTGGCCGACAGGCATAGACGATACCACACGCGGAATGGAGCGAAGAGAGCGCGGCAGGCGCGGGCGCAGAAAGGCCCAGACGCCGGCAAGCACGAACAGCCAGAAGGCTAGCCGCGGCAGCTGGATGAGCTTGAGCCACGCGAGCAGATCGATCAGCGACAGCCAGTATTCGATGACCGGATTAGCGGCGCCGAACAGAGCGAGAAACACCGTTCCCAGCGACAGCGGCATGACCCAGACGGCGATCGCCGCGAAGCGGATGCGGCGCCGGCCAAGCCGCCGCGCCGCCTTGCGCCAGCGGAAGAAATCGTGGACGAGCCGGAATGGTGCCGCGAGCAGGAAGAGCGCGACCAGGCCGGCAATGCGGGCAAGCCCGCGCCGCAGCCGGCCGACCAGCGAAAGCGCGAAGACGGCCATGGCCACCAGCCCGATGGCGACGGACAGCGCACTGACATTTTCAATGAGCGGCAGCAGCCCGACAAACAAGGCGGCAAGTCGGAGCCACAGGCCGCGGACGCTGAGCGCCGAAGGCTGGATGGCCGCGGCTGCGGCGGCAAGCGTAATGCCGAACAGGAAAAGCGTGATGCCGACGGGCTGGCCGTAGAAGAAGAAATCGGCCAGCGCGGCAAGCAGGACCGCAACGCCGAAGCGCGCGCAATAGCTCGGCGCGGCCGTAAGCAACGATGTCATGATCGGACTTTCTCAGCGGCTTTGATCCGGCCGGCATATCTGGGCAGAGATTTGGGGATGAAGGGGAAGAGGGTCGCCGAAGTGCCGGGTGGATCGACGAGCCACCAATCTTCGCTACGGAGCCGGTAAGGCAGCGACCAACGGGGTTTTTCTCTCTCTTGCATGCCGCCCTTTTCGCCGGCCGAAATGCAGGCAGCGAGGCGGGTCCAAGGAGATTTTCGGGAGTTTTATGCAGTTTTTGTGCAGGCGAAGACGGCTTGCCTCGACCGGCCGCAGGCGGCATAGATCTGGGATGACGACCGAAACCTACCGCCCGCGCCGCTCGGTGCTCTACGTCCCGGCTTCGAACGACAAGGCACTGGCCAAGCTTCCGTCGCTGGCCTGCGATGCCGTCATCATCGACCTCGAAGATGCCGTAGCCCCCGCCGACAAGGTTTCCGCGCGCGAAAAACTGGCCGGCATCTTCGCCGATCGCCCCAGCCGCCGCTGCGAGATGGTCGTGCGCATCAATGCGCTTTCCAGCGAATGGGGCGCCGACGATTTGCTGGCTGCGGCACGCTGCGAGCCCGACGCCATCCTGCTGCCCAAGGTCGACACACCGCGCGATGTCCTCGAACCCGGCGACGTCCTCGACGACAATTTCGCACCGGACGCGGTGAAACTATGGGCGATGATCGAAACGCCCAAGGCACTGCTCAACATCGGACCGATTGCCGAGCTTGGCCGCGATCCGGCCTCGCGGCTGGTCTGTTTCGTTGCCGGAACGAACGATCTGGTCAAGGAAACCGGCATTCTCGCCACGCCCGACCGGCGCTATCTCACACCGTGGCTGATGCAGATGGTGCTCGCCGCGCGCGCCGGTGGCCTTGACCTGCTCGATGGTGTCTTCAATGATTTTCGCGACCTGGACGCTTTTGCGCGCGAATGCGGGGAGGCAGCCGCCATGGGGTTTGACGGCAAGTCGCTGATCCACCCGGCGCAGATCGAGGCGGCGAACCGGGCCTTTGCGCCATCTGCCGAGGCGGTGGCCGAGGCGCGCTCGGTGAAAGAGGCCTTCGCGCTTGCCGAAAATGCCGGCAGCCAAGTGATTGCGCTGAATGGAAAGATGGTCGAGCGGCTGCATCTGGCGCAGGCCGAAAAACTGCTGGCGAAGGCGGCCGCCATCGGGGCATGATTGGCAACTCACGACAGGAATGAAAAATGAAACTCTACCGCTTTCTGTCCGCTCCGGACGATTCCAGCTTCTGCCACAAGGTGACCGCGGCGCTGAACAAGGGCTGGCACCTGTTCGGCTCACCGACCTATTCCTACGACCAGGAGGCCAAGGCCATGCGCTGCGGCCAGGCCGTGGTGAAGGATATCGAGGGCCAGGAATACGGGCCCGACACCAAGCTCAGCGACTGGTAGGGCGCTGACATCGCTCGTCCTTCGTCATCCTAGTAAAACAAGCTTATCCTGCTGTCCGAGTGAGCAGTTCTTGGCGAAAGCCGGAACGGCAGCCAACGGCGGCGCGCACGACCCGATCAGCGCCAAAAATGCAAGTCTGGCGCACTTTCCAATGCTAGTCGTCGCATCGCTGTCGGCCGCGAAAGGCGAAGCAAGCTCTATGACGGGCCGGCGTAGCTGTCCATTGTTTCCCTCGCGGTGCTATTAGTCGTGTTGCCGAGGGCGACCAATCACCGAAAGGCGTCTCCGACAGAAGCTGATCCCATGTCAGCTTGCTAAGTGAACAGTTTTAAAACTGTCCCCGGGTTTCCCTGACGGCGGAAGGCCCGGCATCAAATGCTACGATTCCGAAACCGAATCGAAATAATTTCGCGGCTATGAACGCCGATGGGCGCGCATTTGAGGGGTGGATTGCCATGAGGTTGAGGTTCGAATTGCGGTCGGCACTGGCCCGGATCGTCAGCGCCATGGCGACATCCTGCTATGGTCGTTTTGTCCATTCCCGCGCCGCGAACCTTTCCATCGTCATGGCGCTGAGCCTGCTGCCGTTGGTCGGGGCGATCGGGTTTGCGATCGACTATACCAACGTCCTCCGCGAAAAGAATGAGTTGCAGGCCCTTCTCGACGCCGCCCTGCTGGGGGGCGCGGCGCAGGGCGCCACCTCCGCCGAGGCCACGGCGACGTCCCTGTTCAGCGGGTTCATCGCCGGCAGCCCGGATTTCGCGGCCGACCCGGACCTGAAGGCCAACATGTCCATCAAGCTGGACAACAGTACGCTCTCGGGCAGCGCGACCTACAGCTACCCGCGCTTGTTCCCGTTTGTCTTGGGCGACCCGACCGTCAACGTTCGCGTCACGTCCGCCGTCAAGATGGCCACGTCGGCCGTCCCTTGCATCATCGTCCTTGCGAATAACCCGCAGGCGCTGCTGCTCAATAGTGGCGCCAACGTGGATGCCGAGTCCTGCGTGATCGACGTTCATTCTACCAGGGACCCGGCCTTCATCATGAATGCCGGCGTCACCATGAACATCAGCAAGCTCTGCGTGAAGGGCACGAAATACATCAAGAACGGCGGTACGCTGTCCAAGCTGGAGACGGCATGCGCCGTCACGGCGGATCCCTATGCCGGCGCCATTCCTGAGCCCGCCGTTCCCTCGGCCTGCACCACATCCGGCGCGCGTGACGGACAGACGCAGACCTTGAACCCGGGACTGCACTGCTGGGTGAACTTCAATGGCAGCCCTACCATCACGTTCAATCCGGGCCTTCATATCATCAAGGGACCGATGATCATCAATTCCGGCGCCAAGGTCATCGCCGAAGGCGTCACCTTCTACTTCCCGGATACCGACAGCATGATCCAGGCCAACGGCGCCCTCACAATCACGGCCTCGGCCCCGAGCAGCGGTGCCTACAAGGATATCCTGATGTTAGAAAAGACGAGCGATCCCGCCAACAACGCCAACAAGCGCCAGTATGTGTTCAACGGCTCGAACGGCGAGTCTCTGACTGGGATCATCTATCTGCCCAACCGGGACGTCACCTACAACTCGACCACGAACATCACCTCCAGCAAGATCTCGATGGTCGTGAACACCATGATCATCAACTCCGCCAACTGGAAATTCAGCGGCATCGCCGGCCAGTCGGCGAAGATCTATCTCTCACAGTGATGCGCGCCGGCGCAAATGACGCCGAACCGGAGCAGGATAGCGGCGACGAAGCGTGGGCCGTTACTCCGCCGCCTCTTCGATCCGCTCCATATCATCGTCCGACAGGCCGAAATGATGGCCGATCTCGTGGATCAGCACATGGGTGACGATGTCGCCCAGCGTCTCTTCGTTCTCGGCCCAGTAGTCGAGAATGGCGCGGCGGTAGAGCGTGACGCGGTTCGGCCCCTCGCCGGTCTGCGGATTCCAGCGTTCGGCGATCCCGCGCCCCTCGAACAGGCCGAGCAGGTCGAAGGGCGTTTCTAGCGACAGATCGTCCATGATCTCGTCGGTCGGGAATTCGGCGATCTGGATGACGATCTCGCCGGTCAGCTTGCGAAATTCCTCCGGCAGATGGGCGTAAGCCTCCAGCGCCAGGAACTCCATTTCCTCCATCGATGGCGAAAGCTGGTCGTGCCAGACACGGGTCTTGTAGATGCGGGCCATGCTTTGTCCTTCTGATCCCGGCATATAGGCTTTCGAGCCGGGCTCGGCAAATGGCCGGGTTGCCGTCCACGCAAGGGCAGGAATAAATTCCCCATGACTCCGCTTGACTCTTCGGTCGCCCTCTGGAATCTATTAGAACATAACAGGAACAATTGTGAGTGGAAGCTGACCGTCATGGCGACAAGCGCCGTGGCGCGGGAGACTGTTTTTGCCCTGCGCCGCAAGATCGCGAAGATCGAGGGAACGCTGCCCGAGCGCCTGGAGGCGCCGGCTGGCGCAACCCCCGTTGATACGGATGTCACCTTCCAGAATCCAACAGCGGACGTCACGCCCCGGGATCTAACAATCGTTCGCCGCGGCCTCGCCGTGGCGCCGCCCGATGCGTTTCTGCGCACCGGGGCGGAAGGTCTAGATACCGCGCTCAGCGGCGGCCTGCCGAAGGCGGCGCTGAGCGAGATCCATGGCGCCGCGACCCGCGATGCCGGGGCCGTCGCCGGCTTCGCTCTGTCGCTCGTCAGCCTGATCCTCAAACAGGGGCCGCGATTGCCGGTCCTGTGGATCGGCACCGCGGAAATCTTCCGCGAGGCGGGCTTCCCCTATGCCAGAGGGCTTCACGCCGTTTTCGGCATCGAGCCTGAGCAATTGCTGTTTTCCGAGGCGCCAAGGCTCCTCGATGCGCTGTGGATCGCCGAGGAGGCCGCCCGGATGACGGCGCTCGCCGCCGTCATCCTCGAAATCCGCGGCAGCCCGCAGCGGCTGGACCTCACCGCGACGCGGCGGCTGCACGCCCGGGCACAGAATGCCGGCCGGCCGGTGTTCCTGCTGCGCCAGGCCGGCGAACCAGAACCGACGGCGGCACCCGTCCGCCTCGTCCTGTCGGCGGCGCCGTCGGCACCACGCGAGACGATCGCCGGGCCGCTCGCCGGCTCGATCGGCCGCCCCGCCTTCACCGTCAGCATCGGCAAGAGCCGCACGGCCTTGCCAGGACAATTCACACTGGAGTGGAATCCCGATGAACGCAGTTTCGAGGAAAGAAGGGCAGCGAATTCTGTCCCTGTGGTTTCCGCACCTCGCCGCGGAAAGGATCCTGCGGCAGCGTCTGGGGCGGTCCTGGCGTTCCCTGCCGTCGGATCACCTGCCGCTGGTGATCAGTCATCGCCAGGGGAACGCGCAGCGCATCGCCGCCCTCGACGAGCGGGCTGAGGCGCTTCACCTGAAACGCGGCATGGGCATAGCCGACGCGCGCGCCATGCATCCGTCGATCGACGTGGTGGAAGCCGATCCCGAGGCCGACCGCCGCCTGCTCGAAAGTCTTGCCGACTGGTGCGACCGCTACACCCCGCTGGTGGCGCTCGACGCAGCCGATGGCCTGTTCCTCGACGTCACCGGCTGCACCCATCTTTTCGGCGGCGAACGGTCAATGCTGGACGACATCCTGTCGCGCTTTTTCCATCAGGGTTTTGATGTCCGCGCGGGCCTTGCCGCCACACCAGGTGCTGCCTGGGCGGCAGCACGGTTTGCCAGTGACCGCATCGTCCCCGGCGGCGAGGAGGAAGCGCTTCTCGCACCCTTGCCGCTGGCGGCGCTGCGCATCGAGCCTGATATCCGCGCCAGCCTGGAAAGCGTCGGCCTGCGCACGGCGGGGGCCGTCATGGCAGCACCCCGCGCACCGCTCGCCCGCCGCTTTGGCCTATCCCTGCTTTTGCGCCTCGACCAGGCGCTCGGCCGTCTCGACGAAGCCGTGTCGCCGCGCCTGCCAGTCGCGCCGCTTTCGGTCGAACGCCACCTCGCAGAACCCATCATGCTGACCGACGAAATAGAGCGGCTGGTGAAAATGCTGGCGACGACTTTGAAGGCGGATCTCGAGCGCCGCGGCGAGGGCGCAAGAATGCTGGCGCTGCTGCTCTTCCGCGTCGATGGGGCCGTCAGCCGCATCGCCGTCGGCACGTCGCGGCCGTTGCGCGAGCCGCTGCTGATCCAAAGATTGTTCCACGAAAGGCTTGCCGCGCTCGAACAAGATATCGATGCCGGCTATGGCTTCGATCTTGTGCGCCTCTCGGTCCTGACGGCCGCGGCCTTCGACATGCAGCAGGCGGATCTCGCCGGCGAGACGAGCGATGACGGCGCCGATATCGCCCTTTTCGCCGACCGCATCCGCGCCCGGCTCGGCGACAGCGCGGTTTTGAAACCGGTTGCCGTCGAGAGTCATCTACCCGAGCGCGCCGTCGCCACGCTTTCCTTCGTGGAGGCGCCGCAAAGGGTCTCTCCGCCGAAGAAGCCGGGCAAGATACAAGACACTTCATCCAAGCCTGTCTTTCGGCCGGAACGCCCGATCCGGCTGTTCCGTTCGCCTGAACCGATCGAGGTGCCGGTCACCGAAATGCCTGAGGGCCCGCCCATGAACTTCCGCTGGCGGCGCGCGCTGTACCGGGTCGCGCGCGCCGAAGGGCCGGAACGCATCGCCCCTGAATGGTGGCGGGAGGCGGCGGGGCAGGAAGACGCGCCGACCCGGGATTATTTCCGCATCGAGGATAGCGACGGCCGCCGTTACTGGCTCTACCGCCAGGGTCTCTACGGCGCCTCTCAAGTCCCGCCGCGCTGGTTCATGCATGGGGTCTTCGCATGAACGCGCTGGCGGTCGTTCCCTATGCCGAATTCGGCATCCAGTCGAATTTCTCGTTCCTGCGCGGCGCCTCGAAACCGGAGGAGCTGGTGGTCGCGGCAAAGTTTTTGGGATTCTCGTCGCTCGGGCTTGCCGACCGCAACACGGTGGCCGGTGTCGTGCGCGCCTGGCAGCAGGCCAAGGTGGAAGGACTATCCTATCATCCCGGCTGCCGTCTGGTTTTTTGCGACGGCACGCCTGATGTTCTCGCCTATCCACAGAACCGCAAGGGCTGGGGCCATCTGTGCCGCATGCTGACGCAAGCCAATATGCGCGACGAAAGCGAAAAGGGCGCACCGCTTCTCTATCGCGACGACCTTTTCGAATGGGGCGATCTCATGTCGCTGGCGATCCTGCCGGACCTGTCGGCGCCGGCGGAGGACGATCTCAGGCTGATTAGCCGGCTCAAGGATCGCTTCGGCAAGAACCTGCGGCTTGCCGTTTCGCCGGACTATCACGGCAACGACCGCTTCCGCATCGAGCAGGCAGTTGCCATGGCTGAGGCATCGGGCATTCCGCTGATGGCGACCAACGACGTTCTTTACCATACGTCCGAACGGCGCCGGTTGCAGGACGTGCTGACGGCGATCCGCCTCAACGTGCCTATTGCCGAAGCGGGGCTGGAACTGGCGACCAATGCCGAGCGCCATTTGAAGCCGCCAATGGAGATGGCGCGGCTTTTCCGCAGGCATCCGCAGGCACTGGCGGAAACGCTGCGCTTTGCCGGCGAATTGAGCTTCTCTCTCAGTGACCTCCAATACAATTATCCCGACGAACCGACGGAATCCGGCCTCGGGCCACAGGCCGAGCTGGAAAGGCTGGCTCGAGAGGGAGCCGCGATACGCTATCCCTCAGGCGTTCCCGCCTATGTGACGAAGCGCATCCGGGAAGAACTCGCTTTGATCGAGCGCCTGAATTACGCGCGCTACTTCCTGACTGTCTACGACATCGTCAAATTCGCCCGCAGCCAAGGCATACTCTGCCAGGGACGCGGCTCCGCGGCCAACTCGGTGGTCTGCTATTGCATCGGCATCACCGAAGTGGGGCCTGAGCGGATCGACTCGCTTTTCGAGCGCTTCATTTCCGAGGAAAGAAACGAGCCACCCGACATCGATGTCGATTTCGAGCATGAAAAGCGCGAAGAGGTCATCCAGTACATCTATTCCAAATACAGCGCCAGGCGCACCGCGCTTGCCGCGGCCGTCGTCAGCTACCGGGGCCGGTCGGCGATGCGCGAAGTGGCCAAGGCGATGGGCCTGTCGGATGATGTCCGGAGCGCTTTGTCCAGCTCGATCTGGGGTTGGTCGACCTCGGAGCTCGGCGAAAAGGAGACCAGGGCCGGCGGGCTCGATCAGACCGATCCATCGACAAGGCATGTGATCGAATGCGCCAACGAGATCATGGGCTTTCCCCGTCATCTGTCGCAGCATGTCGGCGGCTTCGTCATCACCAGGGACCGGCTCGACGAGATCGTGCCCATCATCAAGACGGCGATGGACGAGCGCAAGATGGTCGAGTGGGACAAGGACGATCTCGACGCGGTGAAGATCCTCAAAGTCGACGTGTTGGCGCTCGGCATGCTGACCTGCCTGCAGCGCGCCTTCACCCTGCTTAGGGATTATTATCCTGATGAGCGGGACGAGTATGGCCAACCCTATGTGTTGGCCACCCTCCCTGCCGAGGACAAACATGTCTACGACATGATCTGCCGTGCCGACACGATCGGCGTCTTCCAGATCGAATCCCGCGCCCAGATGTCGATGCTGCCGCGCCTCAAGCCGAAAACATTCTATGACCTCGTCATCGAAGTGGCGATCGTGCGGCCGGGCCCTATCCAGGGCGACATGGTCCACCCCTACCTACGCCGCCGGCAGGGCAAGGAAAAACCCGAATATCCCAAGCCGGAACTGGAAGAGATACTCGGCAGGACGCTGGGCGTGCCGCTGTTTCAGGAACAGGCGATGAAGATTGCCATCGTCGCCGGCGGCTTCAGACCGGGCGAAGCCGATGAACTGCGCCGCGCCATGGCCACTTTCAAGCGCACCGGCACGATCGGCAATTATCGCAAGCGGATGGTCGATGGCATGGTTTTGCGGGGTTACGAAAAGGACTTCGCCGAGCGTTGCTTCAAGCAGATCGAGGGGTTTGGCGAGTATGGCTTTCCTGAAAGCCATGCCGCCTCCTTCGCCCTGCTGGTCTATGCCTCCTGCTGGTTCAAGACCTTCTATCCCGACGTGTTCTGTGCCGCGATCCTGAATTCCCAGCCGATGGGGTTTTATCAGCCGGCTCAGCTTGTCCGTGATGCGCGCGACCATGGCGTCGAAATCCGCGAGGTCGACGTCAATTTTTCCGGTTGGGATTGCGCGCTGGAGGAAGAGCCTTTCGATCCGGCCCGCATCCTTGAACGCCATACCCAGATGCGCGGTGTTATCCGGACCAATCATGCCGTCCGGCTGGGTTTCCGCCAGGTCAAGGGCCTATCGAAGGAGCGCATGGAGGTGTTTGTCGCCAGACGTGGTGACGGTTACGCAACCGTTCGCGATGTCTGGCTGCGCTCGGGCCTCTATGTCGATGAGATCGAGAAGCTGGCGCAAGCCGACGCGTTCCGTTCGCTCGGCCTCGACCGCCGTGACGCCCTGTGGGCCGTCCGCGCGCTCGACGGCAAGAGTGCCGCCGAGACCTTGCCGCTGTTCGACCGGCCGGCGATCCGTTTGCGCGACCTCGAGCCCGAAACCCGGCTCCCGACAATGCCGCTCGGCGAGCATGTCGTCCACGACTACCGTTCGCTCGGCCTGTCGCTGAAGGCGCATCCGCTTGCCTTTCTGCGCCAGCGGCTGGATCGCTCCGGCGTCACGCCCAATGCGCGCCTCCCCTCCGTGCCGGATGGCAGGCGGGTCTCCGTCGCCGGCCTGGTGCTCGTGCGGCAGCGCCCAGGCACTGGCAAAGCGATTTTCCTGACACTGGAAGATGAGCATGCCGTCGCCAACGTCATTTTTTGGGAAAGAACCTTCAATCGCTACCGACCCATTGTCATGGGGGCGCGGTTCGTTCGTGTCACCGGCAAACTGCAGTCGGAATCGAACGTCATCCATATCGTCGCCGAGAAGATCGAGGATTTGACGCCCTGGCTATCCGTGCTTTTGGAGGAGAAGCCCGATGTACCTGTCGTGCAAAGCGACCGGCAGGATATCCCGACGCTATCGGGGAAGGCAGAAAGCGTCATGCCCAAGGGGCGCAATTTTCAATAGGGGATACCGGTGCGGCGGTGCACAATCTTGCGAAATGTCGGCGCGAAAGATCACTACAGTTCAGGACGGTCCGCCCAGGCGCGGCGGCGGCAATCCGTCGTCGAAGGGGAGCGAGCGCGCCTCCGAAGGCAGCATGATCGGGATGCCGTCACGCACCGGATAGGCAAGCCGCGCGAGCCTCGAGATGAGCTCGCCGCGCTCCGGATCCCAGGTAAGCGGGCCCTTGGTCAGCGGGCAGGCCAGCAACTCCAGCAGCTTGGGATCGACATTGGCCTTCTTTCCGTCACGCCCATCCACCATTCGGCCCGTCCTCTCACCAGCATTTAAGCTTCGCGCGGCTCTTCCTTCTCCCCTTGTGGGAGAAGGTGGCCGAGCGAAGCTCGGTCGGATGAGGGGTGTTCCAGCTTGGCACCGACCGCGCTCCGTCCAGCACCCCTCAACCGTCTTGGCGCTACGCGCCAATCCACCTTCTCCCACAGGGGGAGAAGGAAGAGCCACCTATTGCAAACTCGACCCGAAATCCTCGTTTTCGCGCGCCAGCGCCATTTCGGTGATGGCGATCAGCGTTTCGGCGCGTGTCTTCAGGTCCGCCGCTTCGAGCAACGCCTGTTTCTCGGCCGGCCCGTAGGGAGCCATCATCGACAGCGCATTGACCAGCATGGCATTTTCGGCACGGCTGACACTTTCCCAGTCGGCTTCAAGATCGTTGGCCTGCAAATAGGCGCGAAACGCCTTGAGCAGCGCCGGCCGGTCGATCCCGGCCTCTGCCTGATCTTCATCGAGATCGGTGAGAAAGGGCGCAAACCGACACTGGCGGAAGGGCGTCTTGACCGCGAGCTCCTGCACGATACGGAACCGGCACACACCTTGCAGCGAAATCAGGTAACGGCCGTCGCCGCTCTCGGAAAGCGCGATGATGCGTCCGGCGCAGCCGACATTGCAAAGCTCCGGCTCGCCATCGGCACGCCGCGCACCGTCGAGGCTGGGCTGTATGACACCGATCAGCCGCGATCCGGCGATCGCCTCATCCACCATTTCCAGATAACGCGGCTCGAAGATGTTGAGCGGCATGCGGCCTCCCGGCAGCAGCAATGCGCCTTCAAGCGGGAAGATCGGCACCGTCGACGGCAAATCCGTATCGAGCCGGTAATGCGCGTTTCCCGCCTGCACTTCAGTCCTCCGCTCGCTTCATTGAGAAGCGCATCAAATCCGTCCACCCCATCGCAACTTGACGCGCAAATCGTCGGGAAGCGAAAAACGGATCGGTCTGGCCCCTAATCTGGCGCAGCCGCAGCCGACAGCAAGGCCATCAGGCAAAAACAGTCCATGCCGCGCTCAGGCAAACAGCAGCGATGACAATTTGCGCCGCGCCGCCAGCGTTGCTTCGTCGGTCATGCCCCATGCCTCGAAGAATTGTAGCAATTGCGTCTTGGCGCCGTCGTCGTTCCACGAGCGATCGGCCTTGACGATCGCCAGCAGATTGTCGGCCGCCGCCATGCGCTCGCCGTTGGCGTTCTGGATCATGGCAAGATCGAACCGTGCCTGGTGGTCCCCGGGGTTCTCAGCCAGGCGCCGCTCGAACTCCGCCGGATTGCCAAGAGCTGCCGCCTGCGCGGCAAGCGCCATCTTGGCGCGCACCGCGGCGAGCGGCGGCGCATCCTTCTTTGCTTCCGGCGCCCGGGCCAGCACGGCTTCGGCGCCCTCGGCATCGCCGGCCTCGAACAGCAGATCGCCAAGCCCGGCAATCGCCTCGATCGTCTCCGGCGCCTGTTCCAGGATCGCGTCATATATGTCCGCCGCGGTCTGCACATCGCCGGCGTCGCGCGCCTCCGCGGCCGCGGCAAGCGCCTCGGCCACCTGCGGCGCACCATTGTTCTTGCCGCCGACCTTCTCGATGAACGCGGCGATCTGGCTCTCGGGGATGGCGCCCATGAAGCCGTCGACCGGTTGGCCATCCCTAAAGGCAATGACCGCTGGGATCGACTGGATGCCGAGCTGGCCGGCGATCGAAGGATGGTCGTCGATGTTCATCTTGACCAGCTTGACCTTGCCGCTGGCGGCCGTGACCGCCTTTTCCAGCAGCGGCGTCAGTTGCTTGCAGGGCCCGCACCATGGTGCCCAGAAATCGACCAGCACCGGCTGACGGCGCGACTCCTGGATGACGTCGGCGGCAAATGCGGCGGTCGTCGTGTCCTTGATGAGGTCGACGGCGACAGGCGGCTCGCCAAGCGCGACTTTTGCGGGGGTGGCGTCAGTGCCGCCATACTGCACAGTGGTGGCATACTGCCCGCCATTGCTGCCAAATGGGCCGCCAAATTGGTTGTTGTCGCTCATCTCGTCACCCTTTCGGTCGCGCCGCCGGCCCACCGACCCGGCACAACGTCCATTTCCTCACTCAGAAGTCGGTTTTATCGTCATCCATGTGGCGATCATGCCGTGACTTTCAAGATAACAGCATCATGCCCGGTTGCCTCGACGAATTTGACGAGGTCGGCGGCGGCGATCGATGTCGTTGCCTCGTTGGTCAGCGGATGGGCGTTGATGATGGCATGGCCCATCAGCTCCTGGTCGAGGACGACCTTGACCCGCCGCTCGGTATCGTTGATCACGCCGAACACCGTGACCGCGCCCGGAAGGACGCCGAGAAGCTCCATCAGCATCTCTGGCTTGCCGAAAGACACGCGCCCGGCAGCCCCGATCACGTGGTGGATCTGCTTGAGATCGACCGCCGCCTCCTCGCCGACGCTGACCAGGAAGAAATTGTCCTTCCTATCCCTAAGGAACAGGTTCTTGGTGTGTCCGCCGGCGATTTCTCCGCGTAGCGCCTGCGAATCGGCGACCGTGAACAGCGGCGGATGACGCATGGTCGAGACCTTGATCCCAAGATCGGCGAGAAAGGCAAAGAGCTCGGCTTCGGTTTTCGGCATGTTGTTTCTTGTCGGACTTGTTGTTGTCGCGGTTTGGATCACGCCGTTTACGGCCAATGACGCGGCCGAGACAAGACCGTTGCGCAGCGAGGCTGCCGATTCCGTTGCTATCCACGCTACCGAAGGCTCGTTTACGTCGCCGGGTGCGGCCAAAAAACCTGCGATTTCCCTGTTGCAATCGCCGCGCCCTTCAGCCATATAGGCGCGGCTTGCGGCCAAAAAGCCGCGCGAGCGGGTGTAGCTCAGGGGTAGAGCACAACCTTGCCAAGGTTGGGGTCGAGCGTTCGAATCGCTTCACCCGCTCCAGTTTCTCTCAGGGAATCAAGCGATTAAATCGGCCGCCTTCGGGCGGCCGATTCGCTTTGTGGCCCTGTGTCGCGACCATGTCGCCACGGTGAGCTTTTCGTGCCAAAATCGGCGACGTATCGTCATCCATCTTTTCGCCTGGACCAGTTCAATCATAGATTGCCTTCATCTGAAGATGGGCCGTCAGTCTCACGCGGTGGTACTTTTTCGTTGACAGCCCGGAACGCTGAAAGGCGACCGCACCGGACAGCACTCGATCCGCATTAATGACCAATTCCGTGTCTGCTTTCGGTGGGTAGACGGCAACGCCGAGGACGTTGAAATCGCCGATTGCCATTGACGACCAAGAGTGGGGACGACCAAGAGTTGGAGATCTGCAATGCTACACTTTACTTCGCCGATCCACCCTGGCGAAATCTTGCGGGAGGAGTTTCTTGCCCCTCTGGGTCTGAAGCCTTACACGCTCGCCAAAAAGCTCCATGTGCCACGGACCAGGATTGAGCGCCTTGTGGCCGAAGTGACGCCCGTCACTCCCGACACTGCGCTTCGCCTTGCCAAGTTCTTCAATACGACGCCTCAGTTCTGGATGAACATGCAGGCCGCGTTTGACCTCACTATGGAAGCTGACGCGAAAAAGGAAGAGATCGCAGCGATTGACAGCTACGCCGAAGCGCCGCTTGCAGCTTAGCAGCAGGCGGACATCTTCGGCCGCCATATACGCCATTGATGAGAACCCGCTCGCCAGCTTGGGAACCGCATCGGTAGTCGGTCATTATATCGAGGAGCCGGCGGCTCCCCCCGTTCGGATGGAGAAATCATGCTGCGGATACCGATTGCTTTGTTTTTTCTTCTTGCCTTCAGCGCGCCCTCGACCACCTTCGCGCAGGACCCTTCCAAGAGCATAGAGAGCCAAACAGGCCGCATTGCTGTCGAGACCTTTGCCGAAGGGCTCGAACATCCCTGGGGCGCGACCTACCTGCCCGACGGCACGCTGCTGGTCACCGAGCGTCCGGGGCGCCTGCGGCTCGTCTCGACCGACGGGGCCGTTTCCGATCCGATCGACGGTGTGCCGGACGTCCTCGCCGACGGACAAGGCGGCCTGCTGGATGTGGCGCTCGATCCGGACTTTGCCAACAACCGGACGGTTTATCTCTCCTATTCGGAGCAGCGGAGCGGCGGCGCGGCCACGTCCGTCGGCCGTGGACGCCTGAACGAGAACGGGAGCGCGCTTTCGGGCTTCGAAGTGATCTTCCGGCAGGAACCAACCGTCTCGAGCCAGCACCATTTCGGTTCCCGCCTGGTGTTCGCGCCGGACGGCAAGCTCTTCGTTACGCTCGGCGAGCGCGGCAAGGCGCAACAGGCGCAGGACGCGAGCAATCATCTCGGGACGGTCGTCCGCATCAATCCCGATGGTTCTGTGCCTGACGACAATCCCTTCGTCGGCAAGGACGGCGCCGACGAGATATGGTCCTACGGCCATCGCAATGTGCAAAGCGCAGCGATCCATCCCGAAACCGGCGTGCTCTGGACGGCGGAAATGGGGCCGCGCGGCGGCGATGAGCTAAACATTCCGGAAGCCGGCAGGAATTACGGCTGGCCCGTGGTCAGCTGGGGGCGGCACTATTCGGGCAAACGCATCCCCGATCCATCGACACGGCCGGAGTTTGCCGGCTCCATCCATAGCTGGACACCGGTCATCTCGCCTTCCGGCATGACCTTCTACACCGGCGACATGTTTGCCGATTGGCGAGGCGACCTCCTGATTGGCGGACTGTCCGCGGCAGGCATCGTTCGTGTCAGAATTGACGGCGAGCAGTTCGCCGGCGAGGAAGTCCTCGCTCTCGGCAGCCGCGTCCGAGACGTGGTGCAGGCTCCCGACGGCGCGGTAATGGCGTTGACCGACGAGCCAGCGGGAAGGATATTACGACTGGCGCCGGCAGCGTCGCAGTGATCCCATGCGGCGCGACAGGAGCGGCACTTCGCGCGCCCGGCGTTGGCGGTCCTTTTGCAGAGATCGTCGGGGTTAAAACGCAATAGGCGGCAAGAACCGCCAGTGGTTCCTACCCTCGCACCGCAGCCAGCCGCGATGTGTATCGCGTGATCGCGGAGGATTGCGTCTACGCGCTCCCATCGATTTCGCTATCTCGCTTTGCTGGCTTGTGACCAGCAAGCGTTTGTTCGCCGCGCAATACGCCCCGGATAGAGTTAGGACTTTTGCTTTTCAACCTCGGACCAAGGTCCCTTGCGGACGGCTGTATTTAAAGGAAACTGGCTAAATAGTGGACCTTCATATTAGAGAGTCCTCACATTTATGATCCAGAACCAACCTGGCGGGACGGCGATTCGTAAGGAGAAACCATGAAAACTCGAACCAGTCTGTTCGCAACGGTCGCCGCTCTCGCCCTTGTCGCGTCTCCGGTCTTCGCCGGGCCCGGCGGCAATGGCGGCGGGCACGGTAACGGCGGAAGCAACGGCAACGGCGGAAACTCTGGCGGGGCCGGATCGCAGGGACACGGAGCCGCAACTTCTGCGGCGGCTAAGGATAAGACGACGAGGGGAATTGCTCATGCAATGGGCGTCGTTTCGACGACGCCGGCCTCACCGCAGGCCACCCTATCCTTGCAGGCAGCCTTGGACAAGTTCCTGGCAAGAGAGGCCGACCCGGCAGAGTCTTCCGACGACACATCCGGCGAAATTCCTGACGCAGCCGAATAAAATTGCAATGCGTGCGTCCGCGGCGGCGCACGCAACTATCGAAAATTCTTGCCCGGCTGGCGGGCTCCTTCATCTGTTTGGCCGATGCCATGGGTCAAGGAAGAGCCCACATTGAGCCCAGATCCTCGGGGATCGCTGGACGGTCCTGCCCCTACAGACTGTCCAGAGAGCACCACCGGCTCCGGCCGGTGGTGCGTTTTTGCGTGGGCGCTCAACTGCACCAGCGGGGACTGGCACGGCATCGACGCCCGACTTTCAAAGGCCGGCCCTCGATGCCAGATAGGGGGCCAGGGCAAGCGAATAGCTGGCCGTCAAATGGTGAAGGTCGCGCCAGACGATGATGTTGCCGGCGACTGCGGGACATAGGAGCGGGCCGCATATGGCATCGGTCATATCCACGAAGACCACATTCTTCTGCGACTTTGCTGCCAAGGCAAACGTGCTGTTCGATTCAACTTCACTGCGCTTGGTGAAGCATTTCGTTGGCGTAGTTCTCAAGCAATCGCCGGGGTCGAACCTGATATAGGGCGTGTTGCGGATCGCGACGATTTGCGAGCCTGTCTGCGTCAGTTTGCTCCAGAGGCTCCGTAACCCCTCAACCATCTGTTCTTGCGGAACGGCACTGTAGCCGGATTGACTGGTGAATGTCAGATACGGCCGCAGCTTGATGATCTCGGCGAGCACGTTCTCCCGCCATTCGGCACAAGACACGTAGGGTTTGCCATAGGCGACGATCGGGACACGGCTGAATGGGCAGGCGGACTTCGTAAAGGTGATCAATCTGAATTTGCGGTCCTTGGCAATCTTGTCCAGCGCCGGAATCCATTGGGCGGCATGAGAATCTCCCACGAGGACGATGGCCCTCGCACCGGCCGGATCGCCGAGAGAGCATTTTGTCGGTTCTGCACCTTCCTCCTGGTGGCACTTCGACAGATAGGCGACCGGCAAGTCTCGCTTCAGCCTGGCGAGGGGAGGGAGCAGGTTCACATCGTCCGGAACGGGGGCGTGGCTGAGCAATGCCGCCGGGCCGGGATAGGAAGGCGTCCCAATCAAGGCCGTGTCGATGCTTTCGGTGCGTAGGGAATAGAGCAGGCCGCCGGAGACCGCCACGCAAGCAAGTATCGCAAGAGTACCGTATCCCAGCGATTTCCATTCGACACCGGCGCGAGCCCGTCGATAGCGTTGTTCCACATATCGGTAAGACAGGTCCGATAATGCTGTGGTCAGCACAATCAGCCCAAGGCCGTTGACGAGCGACACGGAGTAACCCTGCGCCAGAAAGAAAATGATCAGTGGCCAGTGCCAGAGATAGATCGAGTACGACCGGTCGCCGATGAAGCGAAGCATTTTCGAATCAAGCCCGCGAAACCGACCGCGTTCAACCTCGCCGGCCAGGATGACAAGAACGGTAGCGAGGGTCGGCAGCAAGGCGTTTGCGCCTGGGAACGGCGTTGACGCGGAGAACAACAGGGCGGATGCGAGGATGCCTGCCACGCCCGCCGCCGCCAATGACTGTCGTGCGAACGCTCCCAGTCGAAACCCGTGTCCGGTGAGGGCCAACAGCCCTCCCAGCGCCAATTCCCATATGCGCGTTTGGGTCACGAAATAAGCCTGCGCAGGGTCCATCTCGGTCAAGATCACCGACACGATCAGCGACCCGGTGAACACGAGCGACAATGCCCCGATCAATGAAAGTCTCAGCGGGAATCCTCGGCGACGCGCCAGCCAGATCGCCGCAACCATGAGGAGCGGCCAGACGATATAGAACTGCTCTTCTATCGAGAGCGACCAGTAATGCTGTACCGGGCTCGGCAGGCTGTCGGCATCGAGATAGCTGACGGCGATCGAGGCCAGCCGCCAGTTCTGGACATAAAGGGCGCTGGCACCGATCTGGTTGGCTGTTTCCTCCCAGCGCGCCTTCGAGAGGAAAAACAACGTTCCGCACAGCGTCACAAGCAGCACCAGGGTTGCTGCTGGCAGAAGCCGCCGGATTCGCCGGGAATAGAATTCGATCAGCGAGATCCGGCCGTCGCGCATTGCTGTTCGCGCAAGCAAGCCTGTGATGAGATAGCCCGAAATAACGAAAAAGACGTCGACACCGACATATCCGCCGGGAAGAACATCCGGCCACAGATGAAAAACCACGACCAGAGCGACCGCGAGACCACGCAGCCCCTGTATATCCGGCCGAAACCGAGGTCCCTCGCGCACTGGCTGAAAACTGTCCCGCAATTCCGAACGGCCTGTCTCAAGAGAAATGTCGGACCGCAAACGTCAGACCACATCACGGGTCATTAGACGATATCAAAACCCGCTGGCGGCCACCATACCGCCGCACGCACCAAACGCGACGCACTGGAAGGGCCAGCGGCGTCAGTTCCGGGGAACCGCGAACATGTCGAAATTCTTCTTCCTGCCGAGATCGTTTTCGGTGAGTTTCGGACCGAACAGCGTCGTCGGCCCCACCAAGTGGACATCGTAGCCCTTGTCGGCAAAGAACCGGCGCATCCGCACCCGCTCGTCCATCGAAAGATTGTGATTGACCTCGGACTTGATGTAGGGCCGGCATTCGTCGATCAGCGCGCCGATCGAGATCAAAACCGACAGATCATGCTGCTCCACATCGGTCTTGATGTAGCGCAGGCGCTTGATGCGCTGGCCGAGCCGGGCACGGATCAACGGCTCAATTCGCCGTCCCTCGACCGGGATACTGAAAGCGCTCCCGTGCTTCCACCGCGACACGCCGGTGTGGTCGCCGCCGTTCTCAAATCCCGGGTTGCCGTAGTCGAAGACGAACGACCCATCTTCCGGCGTCGCCGCGTAAGGAATCGGAAAAATATTCAGTCTGCAAGGGTTGAGCGCGGCATTGGCTCCGAGGATCGTGAAGGCAAAAGGGTTCGGCTCGAAAGCGAGGACCAGGCCCTGCGGCCCGCAGGCGAGGGCGATCGGTATCGTGCTGTCGCCAACCTGGGCACCAACGTCGATCGCCACGTCGCCATCGCTCAGGAACGTCCGCAGGTCATCGACTTCGCCCTGGGTGAGATCGAGGTCTGCCCCGCGCGGGTTCTTCCAGCGAGCGAATTCAATCTTCCCGTCTTTCGGGAGATCGATGACTTGTATCGAGTGGCCGTAAACGCGTGTTCTTGGCTTCAATCCAAGCAGATAGAAATATTCTTTTAGTCTCACCCCTTGCTGATAACGCAAACCATGACGGCATTTCAACCCGGACTATCTGACGCCAGCGCCTCTGCGAAAATCCGACGGCGACATGCCGGCCAGCTTGCGGAACGACTTGTTGAAGGCGCTGAGCGAGCCGAAGCCGGAGTCCATCGCGACGCGCAGCACGTTGGCATCCTGGTGCATCAGCAGCGCCTGGGCGTAGCTGAGCCGCAGCAGGTTGACATATTCGTTGAGCGTCATGCCGGTCGATTTCTTAAAGATGCTCATGGCGTATTTGGGATGGATATCGGCCGTCGCCGCGATGTCCACACAGTCGATCTCGTAGAGGAAATTCTCCGCTATGAAGTCGCACATGCGCCCGACATTGCGCAGGGATTGCTGATCGAAAGGATTGCCTGCTTCCTGCTCGATCGAGGTTTCGGGTGCGAGCCGGTAGGGCTCGAACCGCACCCGCTCCAGCCGCAGCAACAGCTCATTCACGGCGTGCTCGGCCTTGGCTGGATCGCCTGACCGGACATAGCGGTTCCAGCGCTCGAAATTGTCGCTGTCGGACCGGTCGGTGGCATTGGTCACCAATGTCGCGCCCGTCATCAGCCGGTTGCGAGTATCAGCGGGCAAATGCAGCCGGAAGAAATGCACCAGTGGCAGATGCGCGCCGGCGAAGACGGCATCGTCCGATGCATCGATCATCTGATGCGGCAGGCCGCCCCAGAACAGGCACATGTCGCCGGCCGAAAGCGAGATCTCGTGATCGTTCATGCGGTAGTGGACAGTGCCGCACATGATGAAGTTCACCTCGACCTGGGCATGCCAATGCGGCTTGAGCATCACCAGGGGATGATTGTGAAACGTCTGCAGGAGCAGCGGCAGGCCCTCCACGCTGCTGGCGCCAGGCTGGTAAAACGGTCTTTCCGGCATCTTACTTTCCGCCAATTCTTTATTCCCTTTGTCGCGGACAAGCCTTCGCCAGTGCCTAGTCTAGCCATGCTCGCGAAGAGAGAGCAAATGAAATGGGAGGATTTCGATGCGCACCACATTGACCTGCGCCGCGCTCGCGCTTGCCCTGGGCTCAGCCCCGGCCTTTGCGCAGTCCGGCGAAATCACGATCTGGAGCTGGAACGTCGCCGCTTCATCGCTGAAGGCCACTATAGAAGGCTTCAACAAGCAGTTCCCCGACGTCAAGGTCACGGTCCAGGATCTCGGCAACCAGCCGACCTACGACAAGTCGATCGCCGGCTGCGCCGCCGGCGGCGAGGGGCTGCCGGATGTCGTGACGATCGAGAACGGCGAGGCCGAGAACTACTGGAGCCAGTTCCCGGACTGCTTCGTCGACCTTCACACGCTGGGCTATACGGCCGAAGACCAGGCAAAATTCCCCGATTTCAAGCGCACCGAACTCGAAGTGGAAGACAAGGCCTATGCGATGCCATGGGATTCGGGCCCGGTGGCGATGTACTATCGCCGCGACTTCTACGAGAAGGCCGGCGTCGATCCCGCGTCGATCAAGACCTGGGACGATTTCATTGCCGCCGGCAAGAAGATCCAGGACGCCAATCCCGGCGTGACGATGACCAACGCCGATTTCAACGGCGACTCCGAATTCTTCCGCATGATCGCCAACGAGCAGGGCTGCGCCTATTTCGCCGCCGATGGGCAGTCGATCACCGTCAATCAACCGGCCTGTGTGGCGTCGATGACCAAGATCAAGGAGATGAAGGACGCCGGCATCATCACCTCGGCCGACTGGAGCACCAAGATCACCAACAACACCGCCGGCAAGGTCGCCACCCAGATGTATGGCGGCTGGTATGAGGGCACCATACGCACCGAATCGCCCGACGGCAGCGGCAAATGGGGCGTCTACCTGATGCCGAGCCTCACCGCCGACGGCCCGCGCGCCGCCAATCTCGGCGGTTCGTCACTCGCCATCACCTCGGTGTCCAACAACAAGGAGGCCGCCTACGCCTACCTGAAATACTCGCTCGCGACCAATGAGGGCCAGATAGCGATGCTGAAGGGCTTTGGCCTCGTGCCGTCGCTGATCTCGGCGCTCGACGATCCCTATGTCTCCGAAGGCCAGCCCTATTGGGGCGGCCAGGCGGTGTGGAAGGACATCCTCGGCACCTTGCCCAAAGTCGTCCCCAGCCGCGGCACCCCGTTCCAGAGCGACGCGGAGATCATCGTCCGCGCGGTGCAGACCAAATATCTGGGCGGCGGCTATCCCGATGCCAAGGCGGCGCTAGACGATGCCGCAAGCCAGATCGCCTCGGCGACCGGCCTGCCGGCCAAAGAGTGATCTGCACGGCTCTCCCTTCTCCCCCTGTGGGAGAAGGTGTCGCCGAAGGCGACGGATGAGGGGTGTTCCAGCTTGGCATGGAAGGCGCTCCGTCCAGCACCCCTCAACCGTCTTGGCGCTGCGCGCCAATCCACCTTCTCCCACAGGGGGAGAAGGAAACTCAGGCCGGTAAACCTAGAAGCGAGAAGGAGGCAACGATGCGCTATCAGAACGCCACGGCATATCGCTTCCTCGCGCCCTACCTGCTGATCTTCTCGATCTTCTGGCTGTGGCCGATCATCGGCTCGTTCCTGATCTCCTTCCAGGCGACGCGCACCGTGCCGTGGCGGTTCGCCCCCACCTTCAACTGGGGCCGGCTGATCGGCGACCCTGCGTTTTTCAATGCGCTGAAGAACACGCTGCTCATCCTCGTCATCCAGGTGCCGGTGATGATCACGTTGGCGATCGTCATGGCGGTGCTTTTAAATTCGCCGCTGCTGAAAGCCCGTGGCCTGTTCCGCTTCGCCTTCTTCGCCCCGGTGGTGGTCGGCGAAGTCGCCTATTCGGCGGTGTTCCGGCTGATGTTCAACCTCGATTACGGCATCATCAACAAGCTGCTGAACAGTGTCGGCCTGCCCCGTATCGACTGGTTTTCCAACGTCACACCGGCGATGGCGGTCATCATGATCGCGGTGACCTGGCGCTGGGCCGGCTACAACGCCATCATCCTGCTCGCCGGCCTGCAGTCCATCCCCCAGGATGTCTACGAGGCGGCGACGTTGGACCGCGTCAGCAAGCTCAAGCAGTTCTTCTACATCACCCTGCCGCTGCTCAAGCCGATCATCGTATTCTGCGCCGTGCTGTCGATCATCGGCACCATGCAGCTGTTCACAGAGCCGTTCCTGATCACCGAACGCGGCGGACCGGGCGGCGGCACTGAAACGCTCGGGCTGCTGCTTTACCGCCAAGGCTTCAGGTCGCTCAATTTCGGCTACGCCTCGGCCATCGCCTACACCATGGCCGGGCTGGCGATCGCCATCTCACTGGTGCAGCTCTGGCTAACGAGGGACCCGAAATGAGCTCGCGTTCCTCTTCAAAACTGGGGCGCAGCATCGCGCTGCATCTCTTCCTGACGCCGCTGGCGCTGATCTGGCTGTTTCCTCTGTGGATGATGGCGATTTTCTCGACCATGCCCGACAGAGGCATCTTCAGCCCCAGCATCGAGCTTTTGCCGCACGGCAGTTTCCTCGACAATGTCAACAATCTGCAGCGCGACACCAATTTCATTGGCGCCATCGGCATCTCCCTCTCGGTGGCGGTGACCTATACATTCCTGTCGGTGCTGCTCACCTCGATGGCCGGCTGGGCGCTGGCGCGCTACCAGTTCTTCGGCAAGGGCGTGGTCGTCGCCATCATCCTCGGCACCATCACGCTGCCCTATGCTGTCGTGCTGATCCCGCAATTCATCATGGTGGCGCGCGACTTCAAGCTCGCCAACACCTGGGTGGCGCTGATCGTGCCGCCGCTCTTCAATTCGCTCGGTGTGCTGTTCATGCGGCAGAGCTTCTCGATGATGCCGGGCGATCTGTTCGACGCCGCTCGGGTCGAGGGGGTCAAGGAGTGGCGGATCTTCCTGTTCGTAGCGCTGCCGCTGGCGCGGCCGATGCTGGCGGCGCTCGCCATCATCCTGTTCCTTGCCTCCTGGAACAACTATCTCTGGCCGCTGCTGATCAATTCCAAGCCCGGCGCGATGACGGCGCCGGTGGCGCTCGGCACGCTGATCGGCCTCACCAAAGTGTCGTGGGGCGGCATCATGGCGGGCGCCGTGATGCTCACCGTGCCGATGCTCGTCGTGTTCGTGCTCTTGCAGCGCCATTTCGTTGCCGGCATTGCCGCTGGCGCCATCAAATAGGATCAGCATGGCAGCGGTCACACTCAAAAATGTCGTCAAGCGCTTCGGCGGCTTTCAGATCATTCACGGCGCTGACATCGACGTCAATGACGGCGAATTCGTCGTCTTTGTCGGCCCCTCCGGCTGCGGCAAGTCCACGCTGCTGAGGATGATCGCCGGGCTCGAGGACATCAGCGGCGGCGAGATCGCCATCGGCGGCAAGGTGGTGAACGACGTCGAGCCGGCCGATCGCGGCATCGCCATGGTGTTCCAGTCCTACGCGCTCTACCCGCATATGAGTGTCGAGCAGAATCTGAGCTTCGGGCTGAGGATGAACGGCAACCCGAAGGCCGACACCGAGCGGCGGGTGAAGCGGGCCTCCGAGATCCTGCGCATCGCCGAGCTGATGAAGCGCCGCCCGCGGCAATTGTCGGGCGGCCAGCGCCAACGCGTCGCCATCGGCCGCGCCATCGTGCGCGAGCCGCAAGTGTTCCTGTTCGACGAGCCGCTGAGCAACCTCGATGCCGAGCTCAGGGTGCAGATGCGGGTCGAGATCTCGCGCCTGCACAAGGAGCTCGGCGTCACCATGATCTATGTGACGCACGACCAGACCGAAGCGATGACGCTGGCCGACAGGATCGTGGTGCTGCGCGACGGCTATGTCGAGCAGATCGGCAGACCGCTCGATCTTTACAGTGACCCCGACAATCAGTTCGTCGCGGGCTTTGTCGGCTCGCCGAAGATGAACTTCATCAAAGCTCGGGTCCTGGGGCACAGCGCTTCCGGCGTGACGGTCGAATTGGCAGGCGGGACGCGTCTTACACAGCCGCTGAATGGCCCGGTGCCCGAACAGGGAAGCAAGGTAGTGGTGGGCGTTCGCCCAGAACATTTCGGTCATGCCGGAAAGGGCGACGCCGACCTTTCTGTGACCATCGACGTGGTCGAGCATCTGGGTGGCACGAGCTTTCTCTACACCCGTACTGCGGCTGGCGACGATATCGTCATCCAGCGCGACGCGGCCGAGGTGCCCGACGCCCCTGAGATCACCGTTTCCATCCGCAAATCTTACTTATTCGACGACAACGGACGGCGGCTGCGCTGACGGCCAGCTCGTCTCAAATCCCAGGAGAATGACAATGACTTCAATCGCGCCCATCCGCTGGGGCATTCTCGGGCCTGGCACCATCGCCAAGGCCTTTGCCGGCGGCGTGGCACATTCGCGCACTGGCACATTGGTTGCCATTGCCGCGCGCAATCCCGGCAAATCAGGCCTCGCTGAAAACTTCCCCGGCGCCCGCATCCTCGACGGCTACGAGGCTTTGCTCGCGGACCCGAACGTCGATGCGATCTACATTTCGACGCCGCATCCCAGCCACGCCGAATGGGCGATCAAGGCGGCCGAGGCCGGGAAGCATGTGCTTTGCGAAAAGCCGATGGGGCTGACCGCCTTCGAGGCCGATGCGATGATCCATGCGGCGCGCAAGGCCGGTACCTTTCTCGGCGAAGCCTTCATGTACCGGCTGCATCCGCAGACGGCAAAACTGGTCGAGCTGATCAGGTCCGGCGCGATCGGCGAGGTGCGCATGGTGAAGTCGAGCTTCGGCTTCGCCATGCCTGATTTCATGCCGGAGCACCGGCTCTACGCCAACGACCTCGCTGGCGGCGGCATTCTGGACGTCGGCGGCTACCCCGTTTCGATGGCGCGGCTGATTGCCGGGGCGGCGGTCGGAACGCCCTTCGCCGAGCCGGACAAGGTGGTCGGCGCTGCGCATCTCGGCCAGTCCGGCGTCGACGAATGGGCCTCGGCGCTCCTGCATTTTCCCAGTGGCATCGTCGCCGAAGTTTCCTGCGGCATTTCGCTGGCGCAGGACAATGTCCTGCGCATCGTCGGCACCAAGGGTCGCATCGAGGTCGCGGATTTCTGGTATGCGAGCGGCAGGGAAGGCGGCACCGGCGAAATCCGCATCATCCGGCCGGGCGGGGAGGTGGTGGTCGAGGTCAGGGAAGACCGCTGGCTCTACGCTTTCGAGGTCGACGCCGCCGGCGAGGCCATCCTGGCCGGGAAGCAGGAGTTTGCCTGGCCGGGCATGGGCTGGGCCGACAGTCTCGGCAATCTGCGCGTGCTCGACAAATGGCGCGCCGCGATTGGCCTCGAATACGAGATCGAGAAGCCCGAAAAACGCCTCAACACCATCTCCGGTCGGCGGCTGCGTTCCGGCGGCACCGCGATCCCGAAGCGCGAAATTCCGGGCCTGCCGCGGCCGGCCTCGTGCCTGGCGCTCGGCTTCGAGGATTTCCGCACGTTCTCCTCGGGCATGATCCTGCTCGATGCCTATTTCGAAGCCGGCGGCAACGTCTTCGACACCGCCTATATCTATGGCAGCGGCTACACCGAAACGCTGCTCGGCCAGTGGCTGACGAACCGCGGCGTGCGTGAGCAAGCGGTGGTCATCGGCAAGGGCGCGCACACCCCGCTCTGCTATCCCGATGTGATCGGCAAGCAGCTCACCCAGTCGCTCGACCGGCTGCAGACCGATCATGTCGATGTCTATTTCATGCACCGCGACGATCCGGACGTGCCGGTCGACGAATTCGTCGACGCAATGGACAGGGAGGTCAGGGCTGGCCGCATTCGCGGTCCGTTCGGCGGCTCGAACTGGACAAGGGAACGCATGGACGAGGCTATTGCCTATGCCGAGCGGACCGGTAAGCAAAAGCCTGGCGCGCTTTCGAACAATTTTTCGCTGGCCGAAATGCTGGTGCCGATCTGGCCAGGTTGCGTCACATCGTCGAGCGATGAATGGAAGGCCTGGCTGACCGCCCGGCAGATGCCGAACTTTGCCTGGTCGAGCCAAGGGCGGGGTTTCTTCACCGGCCGCGCCGGGCGCGACCAGCGTGATAATGAAGAGTTGGTTCGGGTCTGGTACTCGGAGAAGAATTTCGGCCGCCGCGACCGGGCGATCGAGCTCGCCAACAGACTGGGCAAGAGCCCGATCCATGTCGCGCTCGCCTATGTCCTGGCCCAGCCGTTCCCGTCCGTCCCGCTGATCGGACCGCGCACGCTCGACGAACTGGAGGACAGTCTGCAGGCGCTCGACATTGCGCTTTCGCCGGATGACCTTGCGTGGCTGGACGGCGGTTCGGATCGGCAGCGCGCGCGAGGCACGGGCTGACCTACCTCGCCTTCTCCCCTTGTGGGAGAAGGTGGATTGGCGCGCAGCGCCAAGACGGAAGAGGGATGCTGGACGGAGTGCCGTCGGTGCCAAGCTGGAGCACCCCTCATCCGTCGCCTTCGGCGACACCTTCTCCCACAAGGGGAGAAGGGGAGCCGCGCGAGGCGCAACGCCACGGCTCCCCGGAACAGGTGATGGCGAGGGCGAACGAGACCTACCCGCTCACCTTCGGCCGCCGATCCTTCCACGGCATCTCCCGTTCCAGCTGCGTGGAGACGGCGAGCACGGTCGCTTCGTCGCCGTAGCGGCCGACCAGCTGCACGCCGATCGGCACGCCGCCGGCTGACCAGCCAAGCGGCAGCGAGATCGCCGGCTGTCCGGAGATGTTGAAGGGGAAGGCGAAGACGGCGTCCGTCCACTTCGCATTGTAGCGGTCGATGTCCGGTTCCGACATGTCGTAATAGCCCAACGGCCTCGGCAGTTGCGTCAAGGTCGGGGTGATGAAGAGATCGTAGGGCGCGAGATCGCCGACGATGTCGCGGCCGATTTGCCGGATCGTCTCGACGTCGGAGATGTGGCGAATGCCGCTCGTTGCGCGGCCGCGCTCGATGATCGCCCAGGTTACCGGCTCGACGTCGCTTGGCGTCACCGGCCTGCCGATCACCGTTTCATGATAGCCGAAGGTTGCCGCCGTCTGCACGCAGGTCATGTTGGTGTAGGTTTTCCACACCGCATTGGCGTCGAGCGGCATGTCGTGCTCCTCGACATCGTGGCCGAGGCGCTCGAGCGCAGCCACCGTCGTCAGCACCGTGGCCTTGACCTCCGGGTCAGCAGGCGTGCCGTTTGGCGGCGTGACGGTGAAGCCGATGCGCAGCTTCGTTGGCGCGCGCGTCAAAAGGCTGAGCCAGGTGCCGTTCGGGACCGGCGGCGTATAGGGATCGCCCGGCAGCGCGCCGGCCACGGCATCGAGATAGGCTGCCGTGTCGCGCACCGTCCTGGAGCAGCACAGAAAATAGGCGCCGCCATACCAATAGTCGCCGAAGGGCGCCAGGCTGACGCGTCCGCGCGACGGTTTCAGGCCGACGATGCCGCAGCAGGAGGCCGGGATACGGATCGAGCCGGCGCCATCGCTGGCCTCGGCGATCGGCACCATGCGCGAGGCGATGGCTGCGGCCGCGCCGCCGCTCGAGCCGCCCGGCGTGATGCCGTGCTTCCAAGGGTTTTTCGTCGCGCCGTAAAGCTTGGGTTCTGTGCTGATCGACCAGCCATTCTCGGGCGCATTGGATTTGCCGACAAGCACCAGGCCCGCCGCCTTCATGCGGCGCACAACCTCGGTGTCGAAATCGGCGACGACATCTCTCAGGAAAGAACAGGAGTTGGTGTTGGGCGCTCCGGTCCAGGACGAGCCCAGTTCCTTGAGCAGGAATGGCACGCCGGCAAAGGGCGTGCTTCTTTCGACCGTCTCAGCCGAAGCCCGCGCCATCTCGTACAGGCGGTGGATCACCGCGTTCAGCGCCGGGTTGAGTCGCTCGATCATGGTGATCGCCGCCTCGACAAGCTCGGCCGGTGAGACTTCGCCGCGCTTCACCAGCTCGGCCAGATCCAGCGCGTCGGATTCGGCGTAGGTTTCCAGGAAGCTGTCGGTGATTTCGGCCATGTCTCTCTCCCTCGTTCTGCCGTGCCCGAACGGGCGCTCCTTCTTCCTTCTCCCCTTGTGGGAGAAGGTGGATTGGCGCGTAGCGCCAAGACGGTTGAGGGGTGCTGGACGGAGTGCAGTCGGTGCCAAGCTGGAACACCCCTCATCCGGCCGCGGAGCCTGTCCTCGGGCTTGCCGGAGGCAAGACCCGTGGGCGGCCACCTTCTCCCACAAGGGGAGAAGGCGGAGCTGGGCCTCAGGCCAGCTCGACGGTCCGCCCTTCCGCGATGCTCTGCTCGGCGGCAAGCACGATGCGCAGGCTGTTGACCGCGGCATCCATTTGCTCGGTCAGATCAAGATCCTCGCGGATGGCGCGCAGGAAGAATGCCTGCTCGCGGTCGCAAAGCTCCTGGTGGCCGGGTTCGTCCTCCATGCTGACGATCTCGTCCGGCTTGCTGAAATTCTTGTCGCCGTCGACCTGTGCGTAGTGGATCTTGAGCGCATCGGTCTTGGTGTGGCGATCGATGTCGGCGGAGTTCGATACCTCAGCCAGTTCGGCCGCACTGCTCGTCTGCTGGCCGGCGACTATGGAGACCGCGCCCTTGGGGCCGACCACATCCTTCACGAAATAGGCCGTCTCGCTCATCATCGGCCCCCAGCCCGCCTCGTACCAGCCGACCGAGCCGTCATCGAAAGTAACGTGCAGATGGCCGTAATTCTGCTTGGCGGCGTCGGCCCACAGTTTGGCGCCGATGCCGTGCACGCGGACCGGCTTGGCGCCGGTCAGCTGGCACATGACGTCGACATAGTGGACGCCGCAATCGACGATCGGGATCAGCGAATCGATCAGGTTCTTGTGCCAGTGCCAGGCGCTGCCGCTGCTCTGCTGGTTGAGGTTGAGCCGCATGACCAGCGGCTTGCCGAGCGTCTTGCCGACCTCGATGAACTTGATCCATGACGGGTGGACGCGCAGGATATAGCCGAGCACCAGCTTGCGGTTCTTCGCTCGCGCCGCGGCGACGACCTTTTCGGCATCCTCGATATTGGTGGCGAGCGGCTTTTCCATGAACACATGGCAACCGGCGGCAATCGCCTTCAGCGCATATTCGGCATGCGTGTTGGGCCAGCTGTTGATGGAAACGGCATCCGGCCTGGTCTCTTTCAGCGCCTGATCGAAATCCTCGTAGAGCGGATAGCCGGCTAATTCCGCCGGGATCTTTGTGTTGCTCTTGATCGTGCGGCTCATGATGCCGACGATCTCGAAGCCGTCCAGCCGGTGGTAGGCGCTGGCATGCGACGCGCCCATATTGCCCAGCCCAATCACCAGCACTTTCACCTTGTTGGTCATCTCAGCCTCCCAAATTCTTCGTTGAGTTGTGCGCGGCGATCGGTTGCCGCTCGTATGTCTATCTGGGACAATCACCTTAGGTCAGCACCGCCGCTCATTACCCGGCCCCTTCCTCTCCCCCGTCGATCGGGGGGGAGGTGTCGAGCGAAGCTCGACGGAGTGTGGGTCGACCTTCGCGCCCGCCTGAGGTTACTTGCTCGCCACATTGTGCCTGTCTTGCGGCGACGCGTTTGGCGAACGCCTTCCCCCACTCCGTCGCCGCTTCGCGGCGCCACCTCTCCCTCCTCCGGAGGGAGAGGAAAGGAGCCAAGGCAGGCCAAGGGCAGCGCCGACATAGACAATTGCAGCCTTTACTTGACCGCCGAGTCGAACAGATGCGCCTTGATGTTATCAACATCGAGCGCGGCAAAGCCCTCTGACAGCTTGTAGCCATCGGCATCGGCCTTGACCTTGGCCTTGTCGAAGCTGTTGGCGGGGCCGATCAGCTCGTTGGTGCAGACGTCCTCGGCTTTCACCGGGCTGGTGATCTGGCCGATCTTGTGGATCTCGTCGAAGAAGCCCTGCCAGCTCGCCATGTCGTGCGAGCCCCAGCCTTCGCGCTTGTCCATGTCGCCGCGGAAGACGTTGATCTGCTGCAGGATCGAGGTTGTACCGAGCTCCGGCCCAAGGTTCTTGGCCAGCGTCGGGAACTGCTCGAACACCGCTTCGACGGCGGCGCGTGGATTCTGGTAGCCGAACTCCAAACCCATCGCCCAGCCGCGCAAATACTTTTCCAGGAACGCCTTGCGGTCGGGGTCCTCGAGATCTGCTGCGCGCACAACGAAAGTGTTCGCCGGCAGCTTCGAATTCTGCACGCCGAGCCAGTATTCGAAGTCGAGGTTCTTGGCGATCCATTCGGCCCGCAGCCCTTCCCATGACAGGGCGGCGTCGCCCTGGCCGCCGGCAAGTGCGGTGCCCCAGGTCGGCCAGCCGGCCTCGACATATTTCACCTTCTTGATGTCGACGCCTTGCGCCGCCAGCAGCGGATCGGTGATCGACTGCCATGCGGCGGAGCCGAGCAGGATGGTCTTTCCTTCTAGCTGCTTCAGGTCGTTTGTTCCCTCGCCCTTGCGGAAGGCGAAGCTGAACGTGTCGCGCGCGCCCATGTGGAACACGGATTTGAGCTTCATGCCGTTCTGGATGGCGAAGGAGAAAACGCCGGGCGAGGGGAAGCCCATGTCGGCCTGGCCGACATCGACGAACTTCACCGTCGCGGTGCCGTCCGACGGACCCGGCTGCATGTCGGTTTCGAGGTCGCCGAAATAGCCAGCCTTCTTGGCCGCCCAATAGGGATAATCGTCCAGCACTTCGAGCGTGCCGCGCGGCGAGATCCACGTGAATTTTTCATAGGCCTCGGCCTTGGCCCTGAGGCTGGAAGCGCCGAGCGCAGTCGCCGTTACCAGGCCGGCACCGGTCACCTGCAGGAAATAACGGCGGCTGATCCTCGCACTATGGCTGATTGAACTTTCTTTGGTCATGGCATTCCCCTTTTTTGTTGATTTTCAGTCTCTTGCCGCCCGCCTCCCGGGACCTTTCGTCATTTCTGCGCTCACGCCTCCCAGCTCGCCCATTTCTTGCCGATCAGGAAGAACAGCACATAGATCAGGATGCCAAGCATCGAGAGGATCAGAACCACGGCGAAGAACTGCGGCATCTGGATCATCGACGAATAAGTGGTCAGCCGGTTGCCGAGGCCGAAGCCGCCGCCGACCATCTCGGCGCCGACCGCGGTCAAAAGCCCGAAGATCGCGCCGATCATCAGCCCGACCAGGATCATCGGCAGCGCCATCGGCGCCCGGATCTTCCAGAATATCTGCAAGGTGCTGGCGCCATAGGAACGCGCCAGCGCGATCTTGGCGCTATCGACGCGGCGAAAGCCGGTCGCCGCATTGATCATCACCATCGGGCCGGCGGCCAGCGCCACTGCGATGATGCGCGGTGTGTAGCCAAAACCGAAGCGCAGGATCAAAAGCGGCACCAGCGCCAGCATCGGCGTGGTGACCAAGAGCAAGATGTAAGGCGCCACGATCTTCTCGGCGAAGGGAAATTGCGTGATCACCGCAGCCATCACCAGGCCGATGATGGCGCCGATCGAGAAGCCGGAAATAAGCTCGACCAGCGTATAGCCGAGATGCGGCGCAATCAGCGGGAACTCGTCGAACAGCGCATAGGCGATCGCGCTTGGCGCCGGCATGATGTAGTGCGGCACATTGAAGAGCCGCAGCGCCAGCTCGATGCCGCCGATGATGATCACCGCAACGGCGATGATGGCCGCAACCTCGGCGCCCGACCTGATGCCGGGGCCGCTGGCGAAGGCCGAAAGATTGGTCAGGCTGACGTCGTGCCCGTCACCCGCCTTGGTCTTGGAAAATTCCGGGATAGTGTCGCCTCCGCTCACGGCCTGATCCTCACAATTTCGGCGGTGCCGCGCTCCCGCGCCTTCGGCCGCACGCGTTCGCCGACAATGTCCATCTTGATCGTGTTGGTGAGATCGAAGACCTCCTTCGTCGCCATGATCTCCAGCGAGCGCGGGCGTAGGAATGGCACGCGATATTCCTTGGCGACGCGCCCCGGCCGCGCGCTCAGCACCACCACCCTGTCGGAAAGGAAGATCGCCTCCTCGATGCTATGGGTGATGAAGACGATGGTGGTTTTGGTATCGAGCCAGATCTCCTCGACGAGACGGTTCATCTCCTCGCGCGTGAAACTGTCGAGCGCGCCGAAGGGCTCATCCATGAGCAGGACGGAGGGCTTCAGCGCCAGCGCCCGCACGATCGCCGCGCGCTGCTGCATGCCGCCCGAGAGCTCGCGCGGAAACTTTCCGCCGAAACCGTCTAGCCCGACGCGGTTGACGAGATGGGCGATCCAGGCGCGATCCGGTTTCTCGCCCTTGATCTCGAAGGGAAAATGGATGTTGGCGTCGAGATTGCGCCAGGGCAGCAGGTTCGCCTCCTGGAAGACGATGCCGATATCCGGATGCGGCCCGGTGATCTCTCTGCCGTCGAGCCGGATGGTCCCGCTGGACAGGCGATGCAGCCCGGACATCGACCACAAAAGTGTGGTCTTGCCGCAGCCGGAGGGGCCGACGATCGAGACGATCTCATTGGCGTGGACGTCGAGGCTGCAACGGTCCAGCGCCAAGAGGTCGCCGGAAGCCGTATGATAGATCTTGGTCGCGTCCTGCACGCCAAGCTTCGGGGTTTTTGCACTGCCCGCGTTCATGCGCCCCTCGGAGATTGCGCGATGATCCAGTGGGTCATACGGTCGCAGAAATCAGTCTGTAACTATCCTACTTTACTGTCAAGCGGCGACCGTCGCTATCGCTGGCAAGATCGCTAGGGCCAGCCATATCTGTTTGTTTAAATTACATTTTCTATTTCTTGAAAAGCTTGTTGCTTTCCTACATACTTCGGAAACACGTCGCGTGAAGCGGAGCAGGCAAGCGGTGCGCAAACATGGTAGAGGTCGAGTTCCACGAACGTCAGGGGAATGACTCATGACCGAAGCTGAAGGCCATGCACGACTGACTTCGGATGGCGAGCCGGATACACGCGACCATGTCAGGCGCATCCCCGACATCATCTCGCTGGTCAAGGACTCTTACAGTGAGCTGCGCCCGGCGGAGCGCCGCGTCGCCGACGTCGTGCTCGACGACGTCAGGTTCGCGGTCGACGCTTCCAATGCCGTGCTCGCCCAGCGCGCCGGGGTGAGCGAACCCACCGTGACCCGGTTCTGCCGCGCCATCGGCTGTGAAGGTGTGCGTGACTTCAAGCTGAAGCTGGCGCAGAGCCTCGTCGTCGGCGCGCTCTATCTGAGCAAGCCGCCGCCCGCGAGCGCCGACAATGGCATGCCGTTCTGGAATGCCGTGTTCGGCGAGGCACGCCGGGCGCTGCAGGAAGCCGAACGGCAGCTCGATCCGGCGCAGCTGGTGAAGGCGGCCGAGCTGATCGCCAAGGCACGCCAGGTCACAGTGTTCGGTCTCGGCGGCAGCTCCTCGGCGCTGGCGCAGGAAACCCAATACCGGCTGTTTCGCTACGGCATCACCGTCAGCGCCCAATGCGACCCCTATCTGATGCGGATGACCGCCTCGACCTTGAAGCCCAGCGATCTGGTGATCGCCATCTCGGCGACGGGACGCACGCGCGAAGTGATCGAGGCCGTCGAGCTCGCCAAGCATTACCGCGCCAACGCGATCGCCGTGACCGCGCCCGACACCGACCTTGCCCGCGCCTGCGACGTCAGGCTGACGGTCGCGGTGCCCGAATATCCCGACACGCTGAAGCCGACCGCCTCGCGGTTCGCCTTCCTGGCCGCGATCGACCTGATGGCGGTGGCGGCCGCCTACAAGCTCGACGGCTCGGCCCGCGAAACGGTCCGCCGCATCAAATACAACGCCCAGATCCACAGGACGGGCAAGGAGATGGAACCGCTCGGGGATTGAGGGGCCCTTTTTCCTTCTCCCCTTGTGGGAGAAGGTGGATTGGCGCGCAGCGCCAAGACGGAAGAGGGGTGCTGGACGGAGTGAGACGTTGGTGTTCCTCTGGAACACCCTTCATCCGTCGCCTTCGGCGACACCTTCTCCCACAACAAGGGGAGAAGGGAAGACCGGGCAGCGCCGACTTGAAAAGGTAGAAGGACAACAGATGCTCGACATGGCACCATCGAAACAGGCGGCCACCTGGCTTTCCTCCCTCGCCCGCGCGCTCGAGGCAGGCGACGCCGAGGCCGCGACCAACCTGTTCGTCGAGGACTGCTACTGGCGCGACCTGCTGACCTTCACCTGGAACATCAAGACGATGGAAGGCCGCGCGACGATCCGCGACATGCTGGAAACCACGCTGGCGACGGCACAGCCGACTGCCTGGCAGCTCAGTGGCGAAGCAAGCTCGGACGAAGGCATCGTCGAGGCCTGGTTCACCTTCGAGACGTCATCGGCGTGGGGCCAAGGTATCCTGCGCCTGCAGGACGGTCGGTGCCGGACGCTGTTCACGGCGATGACCGACCTCAAGGGGTATGAGGAGCGCAAGGGACCGGCGCGGCCGCTGGGTGTCCGCCACAAGGCCGATCCAGACCGAGAGACCTGGTCGGAGGCGAGAGCGCGCGAGACGCGTGAACTCGGCGCCGGCCAGCAGCCTTATTGCCTGGTCATTGGCGGCGGCCAGGGCGGCATTATGCTGGGTGCGCGGCTCAGGCAAATGGGCGTGCCGGCCATCATCATCGAGAAGAATGCTCAAGCCGGCGATTCCTGGCGCAACCGCTATCGCTCGCTCGTGCTGCACGACCCGGTCTGGTACGACCATCTGCCCTACATCCCGTTTCCGGAGAACTGGCCGGTGTTCACGCCTAAGGACAAGATGGGCGACTGGCTGGAAATGTATACGCGCGTCATGGAGCTCAACTATTGGACCTCCACGAGATGTGTCGGCGCGTCCTATGACGAAGTCGCAAAAATCTGGACGGTCGAGGTCGATCGCGCCGGCGAGCGCATCACGCTGAAGCCGAGGCATATCGTCTTCGCGACCGGCGCCTATGGTCCGCCGAGGCAGATCGACCTGCCCGGCGCCGAGGCGTTCCAGGGCGAGATCCTGCACTCCAGCCAGTATTCCAGCGGCGAGAAATTCCGCGGCAAACGCGTCGCGGTCATCGGCGCGGCAAGCTCGGGGCACGACGTCAGCGTCGACCTTTGGGAAAGCGGCGCTGAGGTGACCATGATCCAGCGCTCGCCGACGACGGTGGTCAAGTCCGACACGCTGATGGAAGTCGGCTTCGAGATCTTTTCGGAAAAAGCGCTGGCGCGCGGCATCACCACCGAGAAGGCCGACATGATCGTCGCCTCGACGCCCTTCGCGCTGCTGCCGCAAAGCCAGCGGGCGCTCTACGACATCATCAAGGCCCGCGACGCGGCATTCTACGACCGCTTGCGCGGCGCTGGCTTCGCCATCGATTTCGGTGACGACGAGACCGGACTGCTGATGAAGGCCTACCGCACCGGCTCGGGCTACTACATCGACGTCGGCGCTTCGGATCTGATCATCAACGGCGAGATCGGCGTCCGCAGCGGCGTCGGAATCAAGTCGCTGACGCCGACAGGGATACTCTTCGACGACGGCACCGAGCTTGCGGCCGACGTGGTCATCTCCTGCACCGGCTATCAGTCGATGAACGAGACGGTGGCGGCGATCGTCTCGCGTGAGGTCGCCGACAAGGTCGGCCCGTGCTGGGGGATTGGCTCGGGCGTGAGAGGCGACCCCGGACCATGGCAAGGCGAATTGCGCAACATGTGGAAGCCGACCGCGCAGGAGGCGCTATGGTTCCACGGCAGCAACCTGGCGCTGTCGCGTTTTTACTCGAAATTCGTGGCGCTGCAGATCAAGGCGAGGATGGAAGGCATTGCCACGCCGGTTTATGGGGCGCCGGGGGTGAAGCCGTAATCTCCCTCCTTGAGGGGGAGATGGCCGGCAGGCCAGAGGGGGTCGCCGCGCGTCGAGCGCCAACTTCCATCCGTTGCAGGAAGGCGAGCCCGGTCGAACCGACCCCCTCTGTCGCCTTCGGCGACATCTCCCCCTCGAGGGGGGAGATCACCCACGCCCGAAATGCCTAGCCACGACATCGACATGCGTCTCATGCGCATGCGCTTCGAAGCGCTCGGTATCGCCGAGATCGCCTGCCGCCTCGTTCGGCCACCAGGTGCCGCCGATCACGACACCGTCCGAGATCAGCCTTTGCTCGGCGACCAGCGAGGCGCCGACCGCATCGACAAAGGTGAAACTGCCCGGGCGCAGCCGCAGCACCGCGATATCGCCGACCGCGCCGACCATAAGCGCGCCAAGATCGGGCCTTGCGATGGCCTCGGCCGGCCGCTGTGTCGCCGCGCGCAGCACCTCGACAAGCGGCATGCCGAGCGCCAGCAGTTTCGACATGCACACCAGGATGTCGAAGGCCGGCCCGTCGACGCAGTAGAGATGCACGTCGCTGCTGATCACGTCAGGCGCCAGCCCCTCGCTGAGCATCGCCTTGGCAACCTCGAAATCGAACGAGCCCATGCCGTGGCCGATGTCGAAGATGACGCCGCGCTCGCGCGCCAGCCGCATGTCGGGCCGCACCGCGCCGGAGGCGAAGATCGGCGCGTTGGGAAACGGCCGGAAGCAGTGGGTGAGAATGTCGCCCCTGCGCAGCCGCGGCAGCACTTCCGAGCGGCCGGGCGGCGGCTCGTCGATATGCGCCATCAGCGGCAGGCCGACCTGGTCGGCGGCCTCGAGCGCCAGATCGACCGGAGCAATGCCGCTGGTGCCGCCGGCATGGCGGCCCGAGCGGACTTTCACGCCGACAACCACGTCTGCGTGCTCGCGCACCGCCGCCACCGTCTCGCGCGGCTCGCAGAGCCTGAGGTCGCTGCATTCGCCGACCGAAACGGTCTGCGAGAAGCCGAAAATGCCGGCAAAGGAAATGTTGACATAGGCCAGGATGCGGACTTTCGAGCGCTCGATGACGTGACGGCGAAAGCCGAGGAAGTTGCCGGCGCCGGCACTTCCCGCGTCGATGAACGTGGTGGTGCCGCTCTTGGCGGCGAGACGGTCGGCGTCGACGCCGAGCGAGGTGCCGCCCCAATAGACGTGGCTGTGCAGGTCGATGAGGCCGGGCGCAACGATGGAGCCCGTCGCATCGATGACGCGCGCGGCACGCTCGAACGGAATGTCGGCATCGATCGCGGCGATGCGGCCATCGGCAATGGCCAGATCGCGTTGCGCGTCGAGGCCGGACGCCGGGTCGATGACGCGGCCGCCCTTCAGGAGGAGATCAAATTGCATCGGCGTCCGCCTCCGTTCCGTCTAGACCGGCCTGTAGGCGACGGCCTCGACCTCGATCTTGATGTCGATCATCAGCCGCGATTCGACGGTGGTGCGCGCCGGCGGATCCTTTGGGAAATGCTTGGCGTAGACGGCGTTGAAGGCGCCGAAGTCGCTGGCGTTCTCGAGCCATACCGTCGTCTTGACCACGTCGTCCATGGTGCAGCCGGCCAGCGCCAGCGCTGCCTTGACATTCAAAAGCACCTGCTCGGTCTGCTCGGCGATGCCGCCCTTGACCACCACGCCGTCGCTACCGACCGGCACCTGGCCGGAGACATAGACCGTATCGCCGGCCCGGACCGCCGGCGACAGCGGCACATGGGATGTTCCAAAGCACTGTTTGGGCACGGAAAAGTCTCCTGTTCAAACATTGGCGGCAATCGCCGCAGAGTCCGCGCGGGGTCTTTCGCTGCGCCGGTTTGCCCGTTTCCCGCCGGAAGGTCTACGCCTGTCCGAGCGATTCTCATACAGGCTGTGTTGGAAAGCAACATTTTTTGGAATTCATGTTGCTTTATTACAAGAGCATCAGCATCCTGCTCGATCAGCGATTGCTTCGATGCATCCGGCAGGCGAGGATTGGGCGAAGGAAAAGCGAGGAGCCGCATGATCGATTTCGGTGGTCGCAGCGTGGTCGTGACAGGGGCCGCCGGCGGCGTCGGCAGCGCCCTGGTCGCCGTCCTGTCCGCCTGCGCGGCAAGGGTGGTCGCCTGCGATCGCGAGGGCACCGACTTGACCGGCGCCGGAATAGAAGCGCATCATTTCGACCTGCTCGATGACGCCGCCGTCGCGGCGTTTGCCAAGCGTGTCGGTGAGAGGGCGGCCCCAATGGCGGTCATCTCGAACGCCGGCTGGACGCGGGCGGAAACGCTCGCCGATGTCTCGACGGCCGCCCTCGATCACGAAATGGATCTGAATTTTCGCAGCGCCGCACTGCTGTCGCAGGCACTGCTTCCCGTCATGCGCAACCAGCCGCAAGGCGCCGCCTTCGTGTTCATCTCCTCGGTCAACGCGCAAGCCCATTTCGGCAATCCCGCCTATGCCGCCGCCAAGGCAGCACTCAACGCCTGGATGCGCGCCATCGCCACCGAGGAAGGCCGCAACGGCATCCGCGCCAACGCCGTCATTCCCGGCTCGATCCGGACCGGGGCCTGGGAGCATCGCCTTGCGCACAAGCCGGAGATCCTCGCCGCCGTCGGCAAGCTCTATCCGCTAGGAAGACTGGTCGAGCCGGTCGAGGTCGCCCGCGCCGCGGTGTTCCTGGCGTCGCCCTTTGCCAGCGGCATCACCGGCACGACCCTGAATGTCGATGCCGGCCTGATGGCAAGCAATCTGCCGTTTCTGGACCAGATCGGCGACTGATCGGATCAAGTCGAGCCTTCAATCGAGCGAAGCATCGCAACACCCAAAACATCGCAACATAGGGGAGCAGAAGTGACCTTCGACAAGAATCCGTTTCCGCCCGGCGACGCCGACCGCCATGCGCTCTGGGAGATGCTGGTGCGGCGCGACATCGACGCCTTCCTCGGCCAGGACTGGACGATGGTCGAGGATGATTTCGTGGCCTCGAGCTTCTTCGGCATGCACGCCCATTTCCTCAGCGATGCGGATGCCTGGCGGCTGCAATTCCCGACGCTTCGCAGCTACCGCGACGAGTGGCTGCGCCAAGCCAAGGAAACCGCGGCGACCAAATTCGCCGAACCGTTGCGCGAGGCGCTGTTTCGCATCACCAACATGCGCGACATCGATGTCGACGGCGACCGCGCCGTGCTGCACAAGAAGTTCAACGGCTCGGTCGCCAAACCCGATGGCAGCGCCGAGAAGCTGAAATGGCAGACCCTCTATTTTTGCACCAAGGTTGAGGGTCGCTGGAAAATATCGGGCTTCGTCGGCTACATGCCGCACCCGCTCGGCGGCTAGAAGCCGGCCATCACGACGATGCCGGAAACCTTTTGATGCCAGCGGGACAGCGCCCCCCTCTGTCCTGCCGGACATCTCCCCCACATGGGGGGAGATCGGCCGTCATCCCGGCTTTCGCCAATCTCCATCGTTGCAGAAGTGAGCGGGGCGCTGAAGCTGCCAATCTCCCCCCTCGTGGGGGAGATGCCCGGCAGGGCAGAGGGGGGCGCGAAGGATCGCTACAGAACGGCTTTACTTCTGCCCGCTCAGCGGTCGATCCGCGTCGACAGGATGATCGAGGACGACGTCCGCTCGACCCCGTCCATCGCGCCGATCTGGTCGAGAAGCGTGTCGAGATCCTTGATCGACGGCGCGTCGACGATGACGATCATGTCGAAATTGCCGCTTACAGAATGCAGTGTCCGCACCGGTGGCAGCGCCTGCAGGCTGCGCACCACCTTGTCGGCAAGCTTGGGCGTGACGGTGAGCAGGACATGCGCCCGCACCAGTCCCTGTTCGTAATCGGGTGAAAGCCTGACGCCATAGCCGGTGATGATGCCGCGCTGCTCCAGCCGCTCGATCCGGCTTTGCACGGTTGTCCGCGACACGCCGAGCTGCCGCGCCAACTCGGCCGTCGAGGCGCGCGCATTCGCCCGCAGCAGGGAGAGCAGGGCCTGTTCGGCGTTGCTAAGCACTTTCGACGAACCTTATCGGCATATTAATCAAGAAGCCACTTCGTTTCGAACAATTCCACGCTTCCTTTCGACAGGCAAGCTGCGATTCTGTGCGTCGCAATCAATGTTCGGGCGAGGGAACTGTCATGAAGAAAATCATTGTTGTCGGCGCCGGCAAGATCGGCTCGACCATCGCCGAGATGCTGGCTTCAACCGGCGACTATCACGTCACCCTCGTCGACCGCTCGGCGGCGCAGCTTAGCGCGGCCGAACTGCCTGCCACGGTCGAGACGCTGGAGCTCGACATCGAAGCATCAGGCACGCTCGAAGCGGCCATGGCCGGCAAGTTCGCGGTGCTCAGTGCTGCACCCTTCCACCTGACCACGCGCATCGCCGAAGCGGCGGCCAGTGCCGGCGTCCACTATCTCGACCTGACCGAGGACGTCGTCGCGACCCGACGCGTCAAGGAGCTGGCGCGCTCGGCCAACAGCGCTTTCATCCCACAATGCGGGCTGGCGCCGGGCTTCATCTCGATTGTCGCCAATGATCTCGCCAGCCGCTTCGACACGCTGGAAAGCGTGCGCATGCGGGTCGGCGCGCTGCCGCAATACCCCTCGAATGCGCTGAACTACAATCTGACCTGGAGCACGGACGGCGTCATCAATGAATATTGCGAGCCTTGCGAGGCGATCGTCGAAGGCGAGTTGATCGAGGTGCCGCCGCTGGAGGAGCGCGAGGAATTCTCGCTCGACGGCGTCACATACGAGGCGTTCAACACGTCGGGTGGGCTCGGCACGCTGGCCGAGACGCTGAAGGGCAAGGTGCGCACACTGAACTATCGCACCATCCGCTATCCCGGCCACGCCGCGATCATGAAGGCGCTGCTCAACGACCTCGGCCTGCGCCACCGCCGCGACGTGCTGAAGGACATTTTTGAGAGCGCCCTGCCGGCGACGCTGCAGGACGTGGTCATCGTCTTCGTCACCGTCAGCGGCCGCAAGAACGGCCGCCTGCTCCAGGAGACCTACGCCAACAAGATCTACGCCAAGCGCGTCGGCGAAATAGTGCGCAGCGCCATCCAGATCACCACGGCCTCCGCCATCTGCGCCGTGCTCGACATGCTGGCCGACGGCACCTTGCCGGCGAAGGGCTTCATCAAGCAGGAGGACATCGCGCTCGACGCCTTCCTCGCTAACCGTTTTGGGCACGCCTACGCACAGCACGAGATGGTTAGCCGGCTGGCGGGGTGAGGTGCCACCTCTGTGGAGAAGGATGGGAGCCGGAAGGAATAAGTTCGCGCCATTCCTCTCCCCCGTCGACCGGGGGAGAGGTGTCGAGCGAAGCTCGACGGAGTGGGGGGTCGACCTGGCTCGGGCGCCGTTATTTCAGATCGGGGCGATGCCTCGCCCTAATTGAGCCCATGTCGTGAGTTGTCAGCGGCGGCGCATTTGAGGACCGGCTTCCCCCACTCCGTCGCTGCTTCGCAGCGCCACCTCTCCCCCCTCCGGAGGGAGAGGAAAGGCGCCTGGCGACGTAGGTTCGCGCCGTTCCTCCCCTTGTGTCCAACAAGAGGGAAGGGTGAAGCACCTCAAATATGCAGCGCATGCCCCATCGCCTTCAGCGCCGCTTCTTGAAAACCCTCGCCTTGTGTCGGATGGGCATGGATGGTGCCGGCGATGTCTTCCAGCCGCGCGCCCATTTCCAGCGCCAGGCCGAAGGCCGTCGACAGTTCCGACACGCCTTGGCCGACCGCCTGGATGCCGAGCACAAGATGGTTGTCCGCCCGGGCAACGACCCGGACGAACCCCTCCTCACCCATCTTCGTCATGGCGCGGCCATTGGCGGCGAACGGAAACAGCCCGACCTTGATCTCGCCGCCGAGCCCCTTGGCCTCGTCCGGCGACAGGCCTGCGGTGACCAGCTCCGGATCGGTGAAGCAGATGGCGGGAATGCAGCGCTTGTCCCAGCTGCGCTTGTGGCCGGCGACGATCTCGGCGACCATTTCGCCTTGCGCCATCGCCCGATGCGCCAGCATCGGCTCGCCAGTGACGTCGCCAATGGCAAAGATACCGCGCATCGAGGTGCGGCACTGGTCGTCGATGCGGATGAATTTCCCCGCCATGTCGAGGTCGATCTGGTCCAGCCCCCAGTCTTCGATCACCGGCTTGCGCCCGACGGTGACCAGGATCCTGTCGGCAGCGATCTTGGCATTCTTGCCGTCCTTCGTCTCGACCAGCAGCGCATCGCCCTTAGTCGACAGCCCCTTGGCCTTGGCGCCCACCAGCACCTCGATACCGAGCTCGGTGAGCCGCTTCACGACCGGCCGCGTCAGCTCTGCATCATACAGCGCCAGCACGCGCGGCAAAGCCTCGACCACGGTCACCCTGGCGCCCATCTTGGCGAAGGCATTGCCGAGCTCGAGCCCGATATAGCCGCCACCGACCACGGCAAGCCTTTCCGGCACTTCGCTCAGCCCAAGCGCTTCGGTCGACGAGATCACCGGCCCACCAAACGGCAGCGACGGCAGCTCGACCGGCGCCGAGCCTGTCGCGATCACCACCGTCTCGGCGCGGACCACCTGCATCCCGGTCTCGGTCTGGACCTCGACGGTCTTGCCGTCGCGGAATTTCGCCCAGCCGTGCACGGTCTTGACCCCGGCCTTCTTGAGCAGGCTGGCAACGCCACTATTCAGTCGGCTAACAATACCGTCCTTCCAGGCGATGGTGGCTTCGAGATCAATGGATGGTGCTGCGATTGAAATGCCGAGCGGGCTCTTGCCGCCGGCCATGTGGGAGATCTTCTCGAACTCCTCGGCCGCATGGATCAGCGCCTTGGACGGAATGCAGCCGACATTGAGACAAGTGCCGCCCGGTTTGCCGAACTCGACGATCACCGTGTCGATGCCGAGCTGGCCGGCGCGGATGGCGCAGACATAGCCGCCAGGCCCGGCACCGATGACGAGCAGCTTGCAGGAGATTTCTTTCATCATGGCACCTTGGTTCGTCGAGCCGGCGGGACAGCGCCCCCCTCTGCCCTGCCGGGCATCTCCCCCTCAAGGGGGGAGATTGGCAGCTTTGGCGCTCCGCTTAGTCTTGTAACGCTGGAGATTGTCGAAAGTCGGGATGAGAGCCGATCTCCCCCCTTGAGGGGGAGATGTCCGGCAGGACAGAGGGGGGCGCGAAGGATCGCTACCGCTCTCATTCTGCGCCACTGCGATCCTCTGTTCATGGCCCTACTCCACGAAAATCAGCGCCGGGGTCTCCAGCAGCGTCTTGATCCGTTGAATAAACACCGCGGCGTCCCAGCCGTCGATCACTCGGTGGTCGAAGCTGGAGGACAGGTTCATCATCTTGCGCGGGATGAACTGAGTGCCATCCCACACCGGTCGCACCATCATCTTGTTGACGCCGATGATCGCCACTTCCGGGTGATTGATCACCGGCGTCGTCGCGACGCCGCCCATGGCGCCAAGCGAGGTGATGGTGATGGTCGAGCCCGACAGCTCGTCGCGGCTCGCCGTGCCGGATTTTGCCGCCTCGGCCAGCCTGACAACCTCGGCGGCGCAATCCCAGATGTCGCGCGCCTCGGCGTGCTTGACCACCGGCACCACCAGCCCCGAAGGCGTCTGCGCGGCGATGCCGATATGGACGCCGCCATGCTGGTGGATGATGCCGGCCTCGTCGTCGAACAGCGCGTTGAGGTTGGGCTGGTCGGCAATCGCCCTGACCATCGCCCGCATCAGGAACGGCAGCAGCGTCAGCTTCGGCCGTTCCGCGCCGCCGCGCTTCTCCTTGTTGAGCGCGGCGCGCAGATCCTCGAGCGCGGTGACGTCGATCTCCTCGACATAGGTGATGTGCGGGATGCGCGACTTGGCCAGCGCCATTTTCTCGGCGATCTTGCGCCTGAGCCCGATGATCTTGATGTCCTCGACCGCCTCGTTGCGGGCGAGGCCGGAGACTTTCGCGAGCTGCGGTCCACGCGCCAGAAACGCCTCGATGTCCTCATGCTGGATGCGGCCGGCCGGGCCCGTTCCCGCGACCTGCCGAAGATCGACGCCGGCCTCTTTCGCTCTCAGGCGGATAGCGGGCGACGCCAGCGGCTTTTCACCTTCGGGGCGCGGCGCGCTGACGGGCGCAGTACCCCCACCCCTAACCCCTCCCCACAAGGGGGAGGGGGATTCCGTCGCCGGTGCACCATGCACTGAAACTTTTCCGGATGAACCCAGGGCTGGTTTGACGTCGGCCTCGGGAGCCGAAGCGCGTCCCCCTCCCCCTTGTGGGGGTCCGAAGGACGGGCGAGACCCGTGGCTCGCCCCGGCAAGGCTAGGGGTGGGGGTACTCTTGGCGCCCGCCTCGCCTCCTGACTCCGCACCTGCCTTCACATTACCCTCTCCCGCCACTTTCAACCTGACGATGGGCGAGCCGATCGCCACCGTGTCGCCAATCTCGGCGCCAAGCCACAGGATTTCGCCATCGACGGGCGACGGAATCTCGACCGTCGCCTTGTCGGTCATCACAGCGGCAAGCACCGCGTCCTCGCGCACGAGATCGCCGACCTTGACCTGCCATTCGACGAGCTCGGCCTCGGCGACGCCTTCGCCGACATCGGGCAGCTTGATCACATATTCGCCCATCGTCAGGCCTCCCCTACCGAGGCGTTTGCGCTGCCCCTCACCCCTGCCCATTCCGGGGCGAGCCGCTTGTCTCGCCCGTCCTTGGGACCCCCGTGAAGAACTGGGAGAGGGGGATCGCCTGCGTGGCGGCCAGCCCCTTTTCCCCGTCCCTCACGGGGAGAAGATGCCGGCAGGCAGATGAGGGGCGGCGCCATGGTTGGCAATTGGTCCGAAGCGATTGCTCTGCCTCCCATCATCAGGCCTCCATCGTCTCAAGCAAGGCCCGGCCAAGCCGGGCGGGACCTGGAAAATAATCCCACTCCTGCGCGTGCGGATAGGGCGTGTCCCAGCCGGCGACCCGCGCCACCGGCGCTTCCAGATGATAGAAACAATTTTCCTGCACCAGCGCCGACAGCTCGGCGCCAAACCCCGATGTCAGCGTCGCCTCGTGCACGACCACGCAGCGGCCCGTTTTTCTCACCGAGGCGACAATCGTCTCGAGATCGAGCGGCAGCAGGGTTCTCAGATCAATGATCTCGGCGTCGATGCCGCTCTCCTCGGCCGCCGCCTGCGCGACATAGACCATCGTGCCATAGGCGAGCACGGTGACAGCGGCACCCGGCCGCCGGATCACCGCCTTGCCGAGCGGGACCGTGTAATGGCCGTCGGCGACCTCGCCGAGGTCATGTTTCGACCACGGCGTCACCGGGCGCTCGTGATGACCGTCGAACGGGCCGTTGTACAGCCGCTTCGGCTCCAGGAAGATCACCGGATCGGGATCCTCGATCGCTGCGATCAGCAGGCCTTTGGCATCGTGCGGATTGGACGGCACGACGACCTTCAGGCCGGAAACGTGGGTGAACAGGGCCTCCGGGCTCTGGCTGTGGGTCTGGCCGCCGAAGATGCCGCCACCGGTCGGCATCCTGACCACGATCGGACAGGTGAAATCGCCGTTCGACCGGTAACGCAGCCGCGCCGCCTCCGAGACGATCTGGTCGTAGGCAGGATAGACATAGTCGGCAAACTGCACCTCGACGCAAGGTTTTAGGCCGTAGGCGGCCATGCCGATGGCCGAGCCGACGATGCCGGCTTCGCTGATCGGCGCATCGAAGCAGCGGCTCTTGCCGTACTTCGCCTGCAAGCCCTGCGTGCAGCGGAAGACGCCGCCGAAAAAGCCGACATCCTCGCCATAGACGATGACGCGTTCGTCGCGCGCCATCGACACGTCCATGGCGTCGCGGATCGCCTCGATCATGGTCCGCCTTGGCATGGTCAGACCCCTGCCTGCTGGCGCTGGCGCCTGAGATGCGGCGGCATCTCGGCATAGACGCCCTCGAACATGTCGCGCGCCGAGGGCTTGCCGCCGGCATGCAGCGTGCCGTGCCGCTCGGCCTCCCTTTGCGCCGCGATCACCGTTTCGAGGATTTCTGCCTCGGCCTGGGTGTGGCGTTCGGCCGACCAGACGCCGCGCTGGATGAGATGGTTTTTCAGCCTGACGATCGGGTCGCCGAGCGGCCATGCGTCGGACTCGGCCTTCGGCCGGTAGGCGGACGGATCGTCGGAGCTCGAATGCGCGCCGACGCGGTAGGTGACGTATTCGACCAGCGTCGGCCCGAGATTTTTCCGCGCCCGCTCGGCGGCCCATTTCGCCACCGCATGGACGGCGAGGTAATCGTTGCCGTCGACCCGCAGCGAGGGAATGCCGAAGCCGAGACCGCGCGCGGCGAAAGTGCCGGAGCCGCCCCGGGCGATGCCCTGAAAAGTCGAGATCGCCCACTGGTTGTTGACGACGTTGAGCACGACCGGCGCCTTGTAGGTCGAGGCGAAGACCAGCGCCGAATGGAAGTCGGACTCGGCGGTCGAGCCGTCGCCGATCCAGGCGGCGGCGATCTTAGAATCATTGCTGATCGCCGAAGCCATCGCCCAGCCGACCGCCTGGATATATTGCGTCGCCAGATTGCCGGAGATCGAGAAGAAGCCATGCTCCTTCGACGAATACATGATCGGCAATTGCCGCCCCTTCAGCGGGTCGGCCTCGTTCGAATAGATCTGGTTCATCATCGTGACCATCGGATAGCCGTCGGCGATGAGCAGCCCGGCCTGCCGGTAAGTCGGAAAGTTCATGTCGCCCGGCGCCAGCGCCTTGCGGAAGGCGCAGCTCACCGCCTCTTCGCCGAGGTGCTGCATGTAGAAGGAGGTCTTGCCCTGCCGCTGCGCCATCTGCATGCGGGCGTCAAAGCTGCGCAGCGTCATCATGTGGCGCAGCCCTTCCAGCAATTCGTCGTCGGAAAGCAGCCCGGCCCATGGCCCGACGGCTTCGCCGGAGCGGTTGAGCACCCGGATGATCGAAAAAGCCAGATCGCGGATGGTGCGCGGATCGACATCAATCTCGGGACGCGGCACCGAGCCGGCCTTGGGGATGGTCACGTCAGAGAAATCCGGCGTCCCGCCCGGCCGCACCTCCGGCTCCGGCACATGGAAGCGCAACATTCCTGCATCGGCCATGACCTTCGTCCTCCAATGTTGCCTGGCGCGATAGTTGCACACCGCCGGACCAGTGCCAATTCGTCGGGCAAGGCTTCAGGCCAGCGATGCACCAGCCAGCACTCGCCAAGATGAAGATATGTCGGCGAAATTTCTTGTCGATCTTCCGCCGCCACGCGCAATTTGGCGCATGATTGCGCCGGGTTTCCCGCCAGATGAGCAATTCTCGGCGGATTGAGGGGCTTCGCGCGGCGTCTCCTTCTCCCCTTGTGAGACCTTTGCACAGAAGCCGAACGGTGATTCTGTGGTGAAGGTTGGAGCAGGGAGATTCGGGATGGCGGATCGTGTTTTGGGTCAGTTGAGTCTGGCGGACGGTCTGGCGGCGTCGGATGAGACGATTTTCGACCTAGTATCGAAGGAACTGGACTGGGCGCCGATCCGAACATTGCTGGGTCAGCGCAGCGGTCCTGGCTCGGGCAACACCAGCTATCCGGCGGAACCGCTGGTGCGCTGTCTTTTGCTGGGCATGTGGCATGGGCTGAGCGATCCGGCGCTTGAGGCGCAGATCCGGGACCGATTGTCGTTCCGCCGCTTTGCCGGTTTCAGCCTTTCGGACCGCACGCCCGACCATTCGACACTGTGGCGCTTCCGCGAGGAGCTGACGCGTGAGCGACTGATCGACAAGGTCTTTGAGGAGATCAACCGTCAGCTGGAGGAGAAGGGCCTGATCGTCAAGCGCGGCACCTTGGTCGATGCCACGTTCCTGCAGGCTCGTGGCCGTCCGCCCAAGCAGCCGAAGAAGGGCCACCAAGGTCCGGTCAAGCCGTCGGCCGACAAGGATGCGCGTTGGGGCAAGAAGGGCAAGAAGAGCACCTTCGGCTACAAGATGCACATCGGCGTCGACCAGGAGCACACCTTGATCCGGCGTGTCGAGGCGAGCGACGCCTCGGTCACCGACACCGAGCCGGCCGACCAGTTGATCTGCGGCGACGAGAAGGCGGCCTATGGCGATCAAGCCTATTACACCCACGCCCGCCATGCCCGGCTCGCCGCCGCCAACATTAAGGACCGGCTGATGCGGCGGCCCAACAAGCATCACCCCGAGTTGCCGCCGCGCCACAAGCTGCGCAACCGGCTGATCGCCAAGGTGCGGGCGGCAGTGGAGCGGCCTTTCGCCGTGTTCAAGGAGCGTTACGGCATGCGACGCCTGCGCTTCTTCAACCTCGCCACCAACCGCACGCAGTGCATACTGGCCGCCTGCGCTTACAATCTGCGCACCATGATTGGCGTCCTCTATCCACCCGATGAGAGGCGGACATGAGGGAGGAGTGCGTCCACAATCCGGCAGGATGGCTGCCTAAACCGACAAAGGCCCCGCAAGGGCCGCGGAAAACCGCTCTGCCGGCCTTCAAAAAGGCCCTCACTGACCACCGAAATCCACTTCGCTCCCCGTGCAAAGCCCTCCCTGTGGGAGAAGGTGGCCGAGCGAAGCTCGGTCGGATGAGGGGTGTTCCAGCCTGGCAAGGACGGCGCTCCGTCCAGCACCCCTCAACCGTCTTGGCGCTGCGCGCCAATCCACCTTCTCCCACAAGGGGAGAAGGAAGAAGGAGCCCCGCCGTTCACCCCGCGCCCGCATCATGCTAACCATCCCCCATGGCACAGAAGAAAGGTTACGAGGTCGATTCGTGGTTGGCGCGGCCCGATCCGCGCATCTCGATCGTCCTGCTCTATGGTCCCGATCGCGGGCTCGTCGCCGAGCGGGCGAAGGCCTTTGCCGGCAAAACCGGCCTGCCGCTCGACGATCCGTTCTCGGTGGTCAGACTGGACGGTTCGGAAGTCGATCGCGACGAGGGCCGCCTGCTCGACGAAGCCCGCACCGTGCCGATGTTTTCAGAGCGGCGCCTGCTCTGGGTGCGCAATGCCAGCGGCCAGAAAGCGCTTGCCGACGACGTCAAGGCGCTGACCGCGGAGCCGCCGCAAGACGCCATCATCCTGATCGAGGCCGGCGACCTGAAGAAAGGCGTCGGGCTGCGGGCCATCGTCGAAGCGGCCGACATCGCCATGGCCTTGCCGTGCTACGCCGACGAAGCCCGCGACATCGACACGGTCATCGACGACGAATTGCGCAAGGCCAGCATGTCGATGACGCTGGAGGCGCGCCAGGCGCTGCGCCGGAACCTCGGCGGTGACCGGCTGGCCTCGCGCGGCGAGATCGATAAGCTGGTGCTTTATGCCCACGGCCAGACCGAGATCGGCATCGAGGACGTCAAGGCGACATCGGGCGACGTCTCCGGTCTCTCCTTCGACGACGCCGTCGATGCTTTGCTCGAAGGCAAGGTCGGCGACTTCGACATGGCCTTCACCCGCCACTGCCAGTCCGGCGGCCAGGCCTTTCTGGTGCTGTCGTCGGCGATGCGGCAGCTGCAGGCGATCCAGGCGATGCGCGGCCAGATGGACACCGGCGGCCGCAACGCCGCTTCGGTCGTTGCCGCGGCGCGCCCGCCGGTTTTTTTCACCAGGCGCAAGCTGGTGGAGAAGGCCCTCGAACGCTGGAACAGCGAGGCGCTTGGCCGCGCTTTGACCAGGCTGCAGACGGCGGTCCTGCAGACGCGCCGACGGCCGGATCTGTCGGTCGCGCTGGCACGGCAAGCGCTGCTCGGCATTGCCGTGGAGAGTGCAAGGCTGGCTCAGCGCGGATGATCTCCCCCCTTGAGGGGGAGATGTCGCCGGTGGCGACAGAGGGGGTCGCAGCGCGTGGAACGCCGACATCTTCTTCGCTTCCGCAAGGTGCCGGCGCTTGATGTGAGACGACCCCTTCTGGCCTGCCGGCCATCTCCCCCTCGAGGGGGGAGATCAGCAGCCTCGGCGATTTCGCCAATTACCAGAGCACTGAAAAAGGAAGGGCGGCATTCGCCTCGTTGTATTACCAGGGCGAAGATGTCCGCCGGGTTGCTCCTAAGCCGAAGATTATTTGCCGGCTAAAACAGGCGTGCCTCAGCGCGCTACCGCTCCTGCTTCAAGCGCCGGCAGAGCTCATCGAGCTGGTCCAATGTCCGATAGGCGACGCGCAGCACGCCGCCGCGTTCCTTGTGCTCGATCGTGACGATCATGCCTATCGTGTCGGTCATCAGCTTTTCCAGCGCCAGCGTATCGGCATCTTTTTGCGCCGGTTCCGCAGGCTGTCGTTTTACGGTTGGAGCGCCGGCCGGCATCTGCGCCAGCGCTTCGGCCTGGCGCACCGAAAGCCCCTCCTCGACGATCCTCTTGGCCAGGCCCGCCGGATCCTCCGCCGTCACCAATGTGCGGGCGTGGCCGGCCGACAGCGCGCCGTCGACCAGCATGTCGCGGATCACGTCCGGCAGCTTCAGCAGCCTCAGCGTGTTGGCGACATGGCTGCGGCTCTTGCCGATCACCTGGCCGAGATCGGCCTGGGTGTAGCCGTGATCGTCGATCAACTGCTGGTAGCCCATCGCCTCCTCGACCGGATTGAGGTCGGTGCGCTGGACGTTTTCGATGATCGCCAGTTCCAGCGCCGTGCGATCGTTGACGTCGCGCACGATGATCGGGATCTCGCTCAGCCCGGCGCGCTGCGCCGCCCGCCAGCGCCGCTCGCCGGCGATGATCTCGTAGCGGCCAGCTTGCGTCGGCGACGGCCGCGCCACCACCGGCTGCACCACGCCGTGCTCGCGGATCGACTGGGCAAGATCGGTCAGGTCGGCGTCGCCAAAATGCCGGCGCGGATTTTTAGGGTTCGGGCTCAGGAACTCGATCGGCACCTTGCCGTCGGCATTCATGCCTTGCTTTTCCACTGCTGCCGGACGATCGATTTCGCCGATCAGCGCGGCCAGTCCCCGCCCCAGTCTTTTTCTTGAAAGGTCTTCGCTCATCGTCTGTCCAGATCGTTTCGGTATCGAATTATCTTCTGCATACCAGTTCCCAGTTTTGGGCGACTGCATCAAGCGGCGCGCAGTTTGCGCTCGCGGCGGATCACCTCGGAGGCAAGCTGCAGATAGGCCTGGCTGCCGGAGCATTTGAGGTCGTACAGGATCGCCGGCTTGCCGTAAGACGGCGCCTCGGAGACACGCACATTGCGCGGGATGACAGTTTCGTAGACCTTGTCGCCCATATGCGCCCGCACATCCTGCACCACCTGGTTGGCGAGGTTGTTGCGGCCGTCATACATGGTCAGCACGATGCCCTGAATGATCAGATCTGGATTGATCGAGCGGCGCACCTGCTCGACCGTCTCCAGCAACTGGCTCAAGCCTTCAAGCGCGAAGAATTCGCATTGCAGCGGCACCAGGACCGAATCGGCCGCCGCCATCGAGTTCAGCGTCAGCAGATTGAGCGATGGCGGACAATCGATCAGCACATATCCGAATGGGGCGCCACGCTCGCTCGCGGCACGGAGAGCATTGCGCAGCTTGAGCACCCGGTCGGGCGCGGAAGCGATCTCCATCTCGATGCCGAGCAGATCGAGTGTCGACGGCACGATCGACAGCCCGGGCACCGCCGTCGGGATCGCCGCTGCTTCCAGATCCAGATCGCCGGTCAGCACGTCATAGGACGAGACGGTACGGTCCTTGCGGTCGATGCCAAGGCCTGTCGAGGCATTGCCTTGCGGATCGAGGTCGACGATCAGCACCTTTTCGCCAATCGCCGCCAGCGCCGTGGCCAGGTTGATGGCCGTCGTCGTCTTGCCGACGCCGCCCTTCTGGTTGGCTACGGTGATGATTCGGGGGCCATTCTTCATCATGGGTCTATGCCAGAAATTCATTCCGAGGTCGCCGATCTAAGTCAGTTGGCGCAAATCAGACAGTTCGAGGATGACGCCATGAGCGTCGGTCGCGCTGGCATGTTCTACCAGATCGAACGACCATCGTTGAGCGCTTTCTGCCACTTCGGCGCGGTAATCCCGGCCTTTGTGGAACAGGCCGCGCCCGCCCGCCGTCAGCCACGGCGCCGATAGGTCAAGCAACGTCGGAAGCGACGCCAGCGCCCTGGCCGTGACGATTTGAGGTGTCGAAACAAGCGGATAGGCATCGTCGATGCGCCGCGCGATGACTCTCGCCGGCAGATTGAACTGCCCGACGACCGCTTGCAGGAACGACGCTTTTTTCCGGTTGCTCTCAACCAGATCGATGCTGGCGCCGTCACGCTCGGCAAGCAGGAAGGCAAGCACCAGGCCGGGAAAACCACCGCCAGAGCCGAGATCGACCCAGCGCTTCGCGTCCGGTTTGATTCGCGCAAGCTGCGCGCTGTCCAGGATGTGGCGGCGCCAGACATCGTCCTGCGTCGATTGCGCCGCCAGGTTTATCCGGCGGTTCCATTTCTGGAAAACCACCTCGAACTCGACCAGGCGTTCGAATGTTTCACGTGAAACCGGACCTGCAGCCGCTTGCAGGCTCGCCCAGGAGGCAGCGCTCACGCAACATTCCTTCGCGCGGCAGCCTCGGCGTTGCGAACATGCGCGACAATGATTGCCAGTGCCGCCGGCGTCATGCCTTCCATCCGCTGTGCGTCGGCGACGGAACGCGGCTGGCGTGCCAGCATCTTCTGCTTCAGCTCGTTGGACAGGCCCGGCACAGAAGCAAAGTCGAGCGAAGCCGGGATCAGCCGGCTTTCCTCATGCCTGATCTGCGAGACATCAGCCTGTTGGCGATCGAGATAAACCGAATATTTCGCCTCCGTTTCGAGGCGCTCGGCCGTTTTGGCGTCGATGGCGCCAAATTCGGGAGCGGTTCGGGCCAACCAGGCGATATCGACACCGGGATAAGCCAGCAACTCATAGGCCGAGCGACGCACTCCGTCCCTGTTGATCTCCAGCCCATGGCGCGCCGCTTCGTTGGGGGTCATGGTCGTTCCAAGCGCAAGGTCCCTCGCCTTTTCAAGCTCCTGCATGACATCGTTGAAGCGCTGCATCCGCTCCGGTGAAGCGATCCCGAGCTTCGTCGCCAGCGGCGTCAGCCGCTCATCGGAATTGTCGGCCCGCAGCGACAGCCGGAACTCGGCCCGCGAAGTGAACATGCGATAGGGTTCGGCAATGCCGCGGCTGGTCAGGTCGTCGACCATCACCCCGATATAGGCCTCCGTGCGGCTGAGCACGATCTGGTCGCTTGCCGAAGCCTGCCGCGCAGCGTTGAGGCCGGCAAGCAGCCCTTGCGCGGCGGCCTCCTCATACCCGGTGGTGCCGTTGATCTGCCCGGCCAGGAAAAGAGCGCCAATCCGCTTGGTTTCCAGCGTCGGCTTAAGCTCGCGCGGATCGACATGATCATACTCGATGGCATAGCCGGGCTGCAGCATGATGGCACGCTCAAGGCCAGGAATGGTCTTCAGAATGTCGAGCTGAACGTCCTCGGGCAGCGAGGTCGAAATGCCGTTGGGGTAAACGGTGTCATCGTCCAGCCCTTCCGGCTCCAGAAAAATCTGGTGGCCTTCGCGGTCGCCGAACTTGACGATCTTGTCTTCGATGGACGGACAGTAACGCGGCCCGACCCCTTCGATCGAGCCGGAATACATGGCGGAACGGCTCAGATTGGCGCGGATCAGCTCGTGCGTCGCCGCCGTCGTGCGCGTGATGCCGCAATGGATCTGCGGGTTGGCGATGCGGTCGGTCATCAGCGAGAACGGCACCGGATCCTCGTCCGCCGCCTGGCTCTCCAGCGACGCCCAATCGATCGTCCGCCCATCCAGCCGCGGCGGCGTGCCGGTCTTCAGCCGCCCGAGCTTGAAACCCGCTCTGCTCATCGTCGCCGACAGGCCAAGGCTGGCCTGCTCGTTCATGCGGCCGGCAACGATCTTCTTCTCGCCGATATGGATTAGCCCGCGCAGGAAAGTGCCGGTCGTCAGCACCACGGCGCCGCAGGCAAGCCGGCGGCCATCCGCCAGCAGCACCGCTGCTATGCGCTCATTGTCGACTTCGAAATCCAGGACCTCGCCCTCGACCACGTCGAGACCGGCCTGCTCGCGAATCGCCGCCTGCATGGCGAGCCGGTAGAGCTTTCTGTCGGCCTGCGTGCGCGGCCCGCGAACTGCCGGTCCCTTGCGACGGTTGAGCAGGCGGAACTGGATGCCGGCAGCGTCGGCGACGCGCCCCATCAGCCCGTCCATGGCGTCGATCTCGCGAACCAAATGGCCCTTGCCGTTCCCGCCGATCGCCGGATTGCAGGACATGACGCCGATCGTCTCGAAGCGCAGCGTCACCAGAGCGGTTTTGGCACCGGCGCGCGCGGCAGCGCTGGCCGCCTCGCAACCAGCATGGCCGCCGCCCACCACAACCACATCATAGTGATCGGTCATTTTAGAATCCCGCATTCAAGTCGCCCGACACATGTGCCCGTCAGGACGTGGTGTCAAGAATACGTGGAGTTTGGCGGGCAAATCTCTTCGAAGAAGTGGCGAAGCCGGCGCCGTCTTCCCTTGTCGCCTTGTGGGAGAAGGTGGATTGGCGCGCAGCGCCAAGACGGTTGAGGGGTGCTGGACGGAGTGCGGTCGGTGCCATGCTGGAGCACCCCTCATCCGTCGCCTTCGGCGACACCTTCTCCCACAAGGGGAGAAGGGAGAGCGCACAAAAGCTCTAGCGCCGGCGCGCCACGGCTCGCCCCGGAATCAGTGAGGAGCGAACTCGACCTAAAGCGATTGCCCGGCGAATCGTTTCACGTGAAACAATGCCTTCGACGTGATCACTCAGCGTTTCACGTGAATCATCGCGAGCCTTCCCTCCCCAGTGTTTCACGTGAGTCATTTGGCGATGCAGAATTGCGAGAAGATTACGTCCAGCAAATCCTCGACATCGACCGCCCCAACGATCCGGCCAAGCCTATCAGCTGCCAGCCGCAATTCCTCGGCCCGCAGCTCCTGCCCGCGCTCATCCCCTGCCACCGCCGCAAGCAGAAAGCTTTTCGCCTCATTGAGAAGCTCGACGTGCCGCAGCCGCGACGGCAGGATATCGCCGGCCTCGCCGATCTGCGCTGCCGCGCGACGCCCGATCTCCGCCAGCAGCTCCGCCAGCCCGGCACCGTCTCTGGTCGAGATAACGGCATCGTAGCGCGTCGCAAGCGCCGGTGATTCATCTTGCAACAAATCGACCTTTGTCCCGATCCACAATGTCGGGACCTCCGCTGGTATTGTGCCGATCGGGACCGGGTCCACCATATCCTCCAACACGAGCAACAGATCGGCGGTTCCCGCCTTGCTCCTCGCCCTTTCGATGCCAATCGCCTCGATCCTGCCGGGCGTCTCGCGCAGGCCGGCGGTATCCGTCACCCTGACCCGCATCCCCTCCAAATCCAGCACCACCTCGAGCAGGTCGCGGGTCGTGCCGGGCTCTTCCGTGACGATTGCCGCCTCGCGCCGGGCCAGCGCATTGAACAGGCTTGATTTGCCGGCATTCGGCGCGCCGAGGATGACGACCTCAAACCCGTCGCGGATGATCTCGGCCGCCCGGAATCCCTGGACATGACGCTCGATCTCGTCGGTCATCGCGCGAACATCCGACCAGACCGTCTCTGCAACGGAACCGGGCACATCGTCTTCGTCGGCAAAATCGATCTCGGCTTCGATCATCGCCCGCGCATGGATGAGCCGACGCCGCCAGCCCAGATAGAGCTCGCTCTGCATACCCTCGGCATTCTGCACGGCAAAGCGTCGCTGCGCCTCCGTCTCGGCGTTAACGAGATCGGCCAGCGCCTCGGTCTCGACCAGGTCGACCTTGCCGTTAAGAAAGGCGCGGCGGGTGAACTCGCCCGGCTCGGCATGCTTGACGCCATCGAAGCCGGCGATCGTCTCCAGCATCTTCGCCACCACGGCGCGGCCGCCATGGACATGGAATTCCGCGATATCCTCACCAGTAAAGCTGTTCGGTCCTGCGAAGAAAACGATCAGGCCGCTGTCGAGCACCGATCCGCCCGGCGCCCTGAACTTGCGATAGGCCGCAACACGGTTCTTAACCACTGGACCGGCAATCGTTTCGACGACGAATCGACTTTGCGGACCCGAAATGCGGATCACGGCAACGCCGGCGGGCAGGCGGCCGCTCGACAGGGCAACAATGGAATCACTTGAAATCATTTGCCGACCCAGCACAACCGCCCTAGCTTCGCTTATTCATCGACAATTCGCCGAGTGCCCGACCGTGACATTACCCGCGCAAAATCTGCCCGCGCAAAATCTACTTGCCGAAGAGGCCAGCCCCTATCTGCAGCAGCATAGCGGCAACCCGGTGCATTGGCGGGCGTGGTCGCCGGCGTCGCTCGCCGAAGCAAAGGCGCTGGAGCGGCCAATCCTGCTCTCGGTCGGCTACGCCGCCTGCCACTGGTGCCATGTCATGGCGCACGAAAGCTTCGAGAATGACGATGTCGCCGCCGTCATGAACCGTCTCTTCGTCAATATCAAGGTGGATCGCGAGGAGCGGCCGGACATCGACCAGATCTATATGGCCGCGCTGTCCTCGATGGGCGAGCAGGGCGGATGGCCGCTGACCATGTTCCTGACGCCGGACGGAAAGCCATTTTGGGGCGGCACCTATTTTCCACGCGAGGCGCGTTACGGCCGTCCGGGCTTCGTCCAGGTGCTGGAGGCGGTCGACAAGGCGTGGCGGGAGAAGAAAGAAAGCGTTAACCAAAGCGCCGACGGACTGACCACGCATGTCGAGGCGCGGCTGGCGGGCACGCATGCCAAGGCCGTGCTCGACCGCGACACGCTCGCGAACCTTGCCCAAGGCATCGACGGCATGATCGACAGGGATCTCGGCGGCCTGCGCGGCGCGCCCAAATTCCCCAACGCGCCTTTCATGCAGACGCTTTGGCTGTCGTGGCTGCGCGACGGTAGCACATCGCATCGCGACGCCGTGCTGCTCAGCCTCGAAAAGATGCTGGCGGGCGGGATCTACGACCATATCGGCGGCGGGCTGAGCCGCTATTCGACCGATGCCGAGTGGCTGGTGCCGCATTTCGAAAAGATGCTCTACGACAACGCCCAGCTCATCCGGCTGTGCAATTGGGCCTATGCGGCATCGGGCAATGATTTGTTCCGGGTACGAATCGAAGAGACGATCGACTGGCTCTTGCGCGAGATGCGCGTCGATGGCAGCGCTTTCGCCGCCAGCCTCGACGCCGACAGTGAGGGCGAGGAGGGGTTGTTCTACACCTGGAGCAGGGATGAGATCGAAACCGCTCTTGGCGATGAATCAGCGTTGTTTTTCAAACACTTCACACTTTCCGGTCCACATGGCTGGGAGGGCAAGCCCATCATCCACCAGACCGGAGCCCAGCAAACGCAAAGCGTGGTCGATCGCGACGGGCTCATTCAGTTAAAAGAAAAATTGCTGGCAGTCCGGGAGCAGCGCGTCAGACCCGGGCGTGACGGAAAAATCCTGACCGATTGGAATGGGCTGGTGATCGCGGCTCTCGCCGAAGCCGGGCGCGCCCTGAAACGGATCGACTGGATCGAGGCGGCGGAACAGGCCTTTGCCGCCATTGCCAGCGCCAGCCGAGACGGCCGTTTGCCGCATTCGATGCTTGGCGCAAAGAAGCTGTTCCCGGCCCTGTCGAGCGACTACGCCGCCATGGCCAACGCCGCGCTCTCATTGTTCGAAGCTACCGGCACATCGAGTTACGCCGAGCTGTCCGGCCAATTCATCGCGCAGCTCGACCGGTGGCATCGCGACGGTGACGACACCGGCCACTATCTGACCGCTTCGGACAGCAGCGATGTGCCGATCCGCATCAGGGGCGATGTCGACGAGGCCATTCCATCTGCCACCGGCCAGATCATCGAGGCCATGGTCCGATTGTCCTCGCTTTCAGGCGATCTCGAATTGCAGCAAAAGACCTGGAAAATCGCCGAACACGCGGCCGGCCGTGCGGCGCATCAGGCCTATGGCCAGGCGGGCATCGTCAACGCCTGTGCCCTGGCGATCGAGCCATTGAAACTGGTGCTGGTTGATGACCCGGAGAATACCCGGCTTGTTCCGGTTGCGAATCGAAATCCCGACCCGCGCCGGATCGACACTATCGTGCCAGTCGGTTCGGTGGGGAACGTGCCGGCTTTGCCGGGGGGCATGCTGCCGCCAACCGACAAGCCCGGCGCCTGGCTGTGCACCGGGCAGGTCTGCCTGCCGGCCGTAACGAGCGCTGAGGAGCTCGAACGCCTGTTACATCGTCAGTAGGCGCAAAGGTGCGCAGAACCGGGAACAGCGCCCCCTCGGTCCTGCCGGACATCTCCCCCACTCGGGGGGAGATCGGCAGCTTCGCCGACAGCGTCCCTTTTGCAAAGTTGGTGGTTGGCGAAATCAGTCATGACGGCCAATCTCCCTCCTTGTGGGGGAGATGTCCGGCAGGACAGAGGGGGGCGCGAAGGATCGCCGCGCCTCAGCCCTCTTACGTATTCATCGAATCGAAGAAATCCGCATTGGTCTTGGTCTGCTTGAGCTTGTCGATGAGGAACTCGATGGCGTCGGTCGTGCCCATCGGCGCCAGGATGCGGCGCAGCACGAAGATCTTCTGCAAGTCCTGGCGGGCGACCAGAAGATCTTCCTTGCGGGTGCCGGACTTGAGGATGTCCATCGCCGGGTAGATGCGCTTGTCCGCCACCTTGCGGTCGAGCACAATTTCCGAATTGCCGGTGCCCTTGAACTCTTCGAAGATGACCTCGTCCATGCGGCTGCCGGTATCGATCAGCGCGGTGGCGATGATGGTCAGCGAGCCGCCTTCCTCAATGTTGCGGGCGGCGCCGAAGAAGCGCTTCGGCCGCTGCAGCGCATTGGCGTCGACACCGCCGGTCAGCACCTTGCCGGATGACGGCACCACGGTGTTGTAGGCGCGGCCGAGGCGGGTGATCGAATCCAGCAGGATGACGACGTCACGCCCGTGCTCGACCAGGCGCTTGGCCTTCTCGATCACCATTTCGGCGACCTGGACGTGGCGCACCGCCGGCTCGTCGAAGGTCGAGGACACGACCTCGCCCTTCACCGAGCGCTGCATGTCGGTGACTTCCTCCGGCCGCTCGTCGATCAAGAGCACGATCAGATAGCATTCCGGATGATTGGTGGTGATCGAGTGGGCGATGTTCTGCAACAGCACCGTCTTGCCGGTGCGCGGCTGCGCCACGATCAGGGCGCGCTGGCCTTTGCCGAGCGGCGCCACCAGGTCGATGACGCGGGCCGAGATGTCCTTCGAGGTCGGAACCTCCATTTCCATCTTCAGCCGCGAGGTCGGGTAAAGCGGCGTCAGATTGTCGAAATGGATCTTGTGGCGGATCTTTTCCGGGTCGTCGAAATTAATCGTGTTGACCTTGAGCAGCGCGAAATAGCGCTCGCCCTCTTTCGGGCTACGGATCGGGCCTTCGACCGTGTCGCCGGTCTTCAGCGAGAACCGGCGGATCTGCGACGGCGAGATATAGATGTCGTCCGGACCCGGCAGATAATTGGCATTGGCCGAGCGCAGGAAGCCAAAACCGTCCTGCAGCACCTCGACGACGCCGTCACCGATGATCTCGATATCCTGCGTTGCCAGCCTCTTCAGGATCGCGAACATCAGCTCCTGCTTGCGCATGACGCTGGCGTTCTCGACCTCGAGCGATTCGGCATAGGCGATCAGCTCTGGCGGTTTCTTGTTCTTGAACTCTGCGAGTTTCATTTCTTGCATCATTAGACGGACTCTGAGTGAGTAAGCATTGGGAAAATATCGGCGGGATGCGACAAATGCCGGGCGCGGCCGAAGCGATGAATGGGGCGGCGCATGACGGGAAGGAAGACCCGTCTTTTATCGTCGGTCGACTGAAAGAGCAAGCCGCCTTTTGCAGGTCATCGAAGCCTCAGAAAGGCTTCACTATGACCAGCACGACGATGACGATCATCAGCAATGTGGGGATCTCGTTGACGATCCGCCAGTGCCTCGCGGGCTTTTCGTTGCGGTCCTCGGCGAATTTGCGCACCGCGCCGGCGAGATAGCCATGAACGGCGGAGAGCCCGAGCACCGCGGCGATCTTGGCATGCAGCCAGCCGCCCTGAAAACCGAAGCCCTTCCAGGCCAGCCAGAGGCCGAACGCCCAGGTGATGATCATCGCCGGATTGATGATGCCGCGCAGCAGGCGGCGCTCCATCACCTTGAAGGTTTCGGACTGGACCGAGCCTTTCTCCGCATCGGCATGATAGACCAGCAGCCGCGGCAGATAGAGCATGCCCGCCATCCACGAGATGACGGCGATGACGTGGATCGCCTTTGCCCAGGGATAGAAATCATCCGGTCCGAACAGGAACAGAAGCCCGGCCAACACGAGGAAAACCGCAATCGCGATCGCTGCGCGGCGCATTGCGCCAACACCACCTTCCGCAGGGCCTTTCCCCATCATCGTCATGATGCGCTCCGCACCAGCTTCACCATGGCCTCGACATGCGCGATCGGCGTCTCCGGCGTGATGCCGTGGCCGAGATTGAAGATCAGCGGCCCATCGCCCAATGCCTTCAGGATAGCGTCGACGCCGTCGGCTAGAGCCTTGCCGCCGGCCACCAGCCGCAACGGATCGAGATTGCCCTGCAAGGCGCCACCGTGTTGCAGTTCCTTCGCAGTCGATAGCGGCACGGTCCAGTCGAGCCCCAGCCCCGTCACGCCGGTCTTCTGCCGATAGCTCGTGTAGTGAGCGCCGGCACCCTTGGGAAAGCCGATGATCGGAACGTCGGGATGGACGGCTCGCACCTGCCTGACGATCTCCGCCACCGGCCTGACGCAAAACGCCTCGAAAGAAACTTCATCGAGAACGCCGGACCACGAGTCAAAGATCTGCACCAGATCGGCGCCTGCCTCGATCTGCCGGATCAGATAGGCGGCCGAATGATCGGCAAGCACATTCAGCAGCTGCAAGAAAGCTGCCGGCTCGCGATAGGCGAACAGCCGCGCCGGCGCCTGGTCTGGGGTGCCATGGCCGGCAATCATATAGGTCGCCACCGTCCAGGGCGCGCCGCAAAAGCCGATCAGCGTCGTTTCATCGGGCAGTTTTGCCCGCAGCCGTCTGACCGTCTCATAGACCGGTTCGAGATTCACGTGAAACGTTTCGCCGTCCAGAGCCGCAATCTCCATGGCCGAGATCGGCGTCAACAGCGGCCCGCGTCCCTCCTCGAAGCGCACGTCGCGGCCCAGCGCATGTGGCACGACAAGGATATCGGAAAACAGGATCGATGCGTCGAAGCCGAAGCGCTCGATCGGCTGCAGCGTCACTTCCACCGCGAAGTCGGGACTATAGCAGAGATCGAGGAACGACCCGGCCCGCCTGCGTGTCTCCCGATATTCCGGCAGATAGCGCCCGGCCTGGCGCATCATCCAGAGCGGCGGCGGGAACACCGCTTCGCCCTTCAACACGTCCAGCATGATCCGGTTTTCAGGCATTCAGCGCTCGCATGGTGGTCTGCGGCCGATCGCAGATGTTGGAGATTGGCGGCTGAAGGCCGATCGGCAGCGACCGTTCATGATCTCTCTTAGGCCCAGTCAAAGAGTCAAATCCTCTGCCTCTCCAGGCTTCTCTATAATTAAATATTCTATTTCTAGGAATCTTATGATTCTAAGAGTCTGTTGGTATCGGTGGTTGTCTCCTGTCCCGTTTTGCCCCGGAAAAGGCCAGCCAGCATATTGTCGCGTGCTTCTTCTGCCGGATAGGAGGGGATTGGGGACAGTTGGAAATTTCCGACTGGGAACAATGAGTTGCCGCCCGCGCAAAGAAAATGGGCCTGTGGATGGGGCTGAGTCAAAAAAGCCCGTCCCCGGACTTGTCCCCAGCCGCCCGACGAAGCCGACAGCGCATCGAATTGTGGACAAACTGGCATCTGATACAGTCGCCCCAAACCGACCGATCTTTCCGACCGACCTTATCCACATCGGCCCACAGCTTGGAACGAACCCCTGTGAACAAACCCCAGAGCTTCTTTCACCTCCACCTGATTTCCGATGCCACCGGTGAAACGCTGCTGGCGGCCGGGCGCGCGGCTTCCGCGCAATATAAGGATGCGCGTGCCATCGAGCATATCTATCCGCTCATCCGCACCGAGAAGCAGGTGACGAAAGTGTTCGAGGACATCGAGGAGGAGCCGGGCATCATCCTCTATACGGTTGTCGACCAGAAACTCGCCCGCGGCATCGACGAACGCTGCGCCGCCATGGGCCTGCCTTGCGTCTCCGTGCTGGAACCGGTGCTGACCGTGTTCCAGTCCTATCTCGGCACGCCGGCCGGCCGCCGCGTCGGCGCCCAGCATGTGCTGGACGCCGAATATTTTCGCCGGATCGACGCGCTCAACTTCACCATGGAGCATGATGACGGCCAGCTGCCGGCCAATATGGACGACGCCGACATCGTGCTCGTCGGCATTTCGCGCACGTCGAAGACGCCGACCAGCATCTATCTCGCCAATCGCGGCATCAAGACCGCCAACATCCCGATCGTGCTCGGCGTGCCGGTGCCGGAAAGCCTGGTCAGCGCCACGAAGCCGCTGATCGTCGGGTTGATTGCCACCGCCGAGCGAATCTCGCAGGTCCGCCAGAACCGCATCCTCGGCAACACCAGCGCCTATGAGCCGACCGACTATGTCGACCGCGCCGCGATCTCCGAGGAACTCGCCTACGCCCGCCAGATCTGCACCCGGCATGGCTGGCCGATGATCGACGTCAGCCGTCGCTCGATCGAGGAGACGGCGGCGGCCATCGTTGCCCTGCGGGGAAAGACACGGTAGGGTTCGGGCGCTTGTGCTGTGGGCGGTCCTTTCCTTCTCCCCTTGTGGGAGAAGGTGGCCGAGCGAAGCTCGGTCGGATGAGGGGTGTTCCAGCTTGGCACCGACAGCAGTCCTTCCAACACCCCTCAACCGTCTTGGCGCTGCGCGCCAATCCACCTTCTCCCACAAGGGGAGAAGGAAAGACCGGGCGAAAAACCATGACCGAAAAAATCATCCTCGCCTCGGGAAGTCCGTTCCGCAAGACTATGCTCGTCAATGCCGGCATCGCCATCGAGGCGGTTCCGGCGGAAGTCGATGAGCGCGCGCTTGAGGCTCCGCTAAAAGACAGCGGCGTCTCGCCCGAGGACGTCGCCCTGGTGCTCGCCGAGGCCAAGGCCACCGAAGTCAGCGAGAGAAGGCCCGGCGCCCTGGTGCTTGGCTGCGACCAGACGCTGTCGCTCGGCGACGAAGTGTTCCACAAGCCGGCCGACATGGAAGCTGCGCGCCGTCATCTTTTGGCGCTGTCGGGCAGGACCCATCAGCTCAACAGCGCCGTGGTGCTGGCCCGCGATGGCGCGGTTCTGTGGCGGCATGTCGGCATCGCCAGCCTGACCATGCGAAAGCTCGATCCGGCATTCATCGGCCGCCATCTAGCGCGGGTCGGCGCCAAGGCGCTGTCCAGCGTCGGCGCCTACCAGATCGAAGGCGAGGGCATCCAGCTGTTCGAGAGAATAGAGGGCGACTATTTCACCATTGTCGGCCTGCCGCTTCTGCCCGTTCTGGCCAAGCTGCGTGAGCTCGGAGCCATCGATGGCTGAGGCCGCGAAAAAGGCCTTCGTCACCGGCCACCCGGTCGCGCATTCGCGGTCGCCGAAGATCCATGGCTACTGGCTGGCGAAATACGGCATCGACGGCAGCTACCGGGCCATCGACGTCGCGCCGGACGATTTTGCCGAATTCGTCAAAACACTCGAGACGAATGGCTACCGCGGCGGCAACGTCACCATCCCGCACAAGGAGGCCGCCTTCGCGCTGGCGGCGCGCCGCGACGATGCGGCCGAGCAAATCGGCGCGGTCAACACGCTGTGGTTCGAGGGCGGAGATCTTTGGGGCGGCAACACCGACGCCCATGGCTTTGCCGCCAATCTGGACGAGCATGCGCCCGGCTGGGCAAATAATGGCCCGGCCGTGGTGCTCGGCGCCGGCGGCGCCTCCCGCGCGGTCATCCACGCGCTGATTGAGCGCGGCATCAGTGACATCCGCGTCGTCAACCGGACGCTCGCCCGAGCCGAGGAACTGCGCCACCGTTTCGGCGCCAGGGTCTCGGCCCATGGCATGGCTGCGACCGGCGAGCTGCTTGCCGATGCCGGCCTGCTGGTCAACACGTCAGCGCTCGGCATGCATGGCAATGAAGGCCTGTCCGCCGATCCGGCCAGGCTGCCGGACCATGCCATCGTCACCGACATTGTCTATGTGCCGCTGGCAACGCCGTTGCTGGCCGCAGCCAAAGCGCGGGGCCTCAAAACCGTCGACGGGCTCGGCATGCTGCTGCACCAGGCGGTGCCCGGCTTCGAGCGCTGGTTCGGGATCAGGCCGGAGGTCACTGCCGAATTGCGCCGGATGATCGTCGCCGATCTCGGCGCCAAGGAGTAAAAGGCATGATCGTGCTCGGCCTCACCGGATCGATCGGCATGGGCAAGTCGACCACGGCGAAGATGTTTGCCGAGGCCGGCGTGCCAGTCCACGATTCGGACGAAGCGGTGCATCGCCTCTACGCCGGCAAGGCGGCTCCGCTGGTGGAGGCGGCTTTTCCCGGAACCACCGGATCAGGGTCGGTCGATCGCACAAAGCTGGCCGAGCGGGTGCTTGGCGATGCGGCTGCGCTGAAACGGCTGGAAGCGATCATCCATCCGCTGGTCCGCGCCGACGCCGACGCCTTCCTGGCCAGGAACCGTGCCGCCGGCGCCCCGCTTGTCGTTCTCGATATCCCGCTGCTGTTCGAAACCGGCGGCCGAGACCGCGTCGACAAGGTCGTGGTCGTCACCGCCTCGGCCGAAATCCAGCGCGCCCAGGTGCTGGCGCGGCCGGGCATGAGCGAGGAGAAACTGGCGTCGATCCTGGCCAGGCAGGTTCCCGACGCCGAAAAGCGCAAGCGCGCCGATTTCGTCATCGACACCGGACAGGGTTTTGATGCGGCGCGCGCGGCGGTCAATGCGATCGTCGCCGAACTGGCCGGGGATAAGGTCGGCAAGCCTGCTTAACGACGCTTGCATCCGGCGTAATATGTTGCCAATTTGTTCCCATCATGATTCGGCTGGAGTGACGCCGGAGCCAACGGATTGTTTAGATGCGCGAGATCATCTTCGATACGGAAACCACCGGTCTCGATTTCCGCGATGACCGCGTCATCGAGCTCGGCTGCATCGAACTGGTCAATCGTTTCCCGACCGGCCGCACCTTCCACCACTACATCAATCCGCAGGGACGACCGATTCATGCGGAGGCGCAGGCCGTTCATGGCATCAGCGCCGCCGATCTCACGGGCAAGCCGACTTTCAGCGACATCGCCGAGGAGTTTCTTGCCTTCATCGACGGCGCCAAGCTGGTCGCCCACAATGCCACTTTCGACATCGCTTTCCTCAATGTCGAATTTGGCCGGCTCGGCCATCCGGTCGTTGACCCCGGGCTTGTCGTCGACACGCTGGCGCTGGCGCGCCGCAAGCATCCGATGGGACCGAATTCACTGGACGCCCTGTGCCGGCGTTACGGTATCGACAATGCCCGTCGCACCAAACACGGCGCGCTGCTCGATTCGGAATTGCTGGCTGAGGTCTATATCGAGCTCATCGGCGGCAAGCAGGCGGCGCTGATCCTCGACAGTGCCACGGCGCCGGCTAGCGGCAGGAGAAATGTCGACGATATCGACATCAGCATCGGCGTGCGGCCGATAGCGCTGCCGTCTCGCCTGACCGACGCAGAGCGCACCGCGCACGCGAGCATGGTCGGCACCTTAGGCGAAAAGGCGCTCTGGCTGCGCGTCGCCCCGGAAGCGAGTTCCGCGGCATAGTGATTTTGACGGGGGCGATTGGCAGTGAGCGTCGATTGTTCGCTTCAGTGGCCAATCTCAGTGGCAGATCGCAACCTTTGAGATTAGCCGAAACACCCCTCCCTTCGTCATCCCAGGGCGGAGCAGGAGCGAAGCGACGTCGCGGAGACCCTGGGATCCATGCCGTTACATCAGCCGAAGAGTGCAGCGGCTCTCAGGATCAGCCGACCTGTAGTGTTCCTTCGCGCCCCCCTCTGTCCTGCCGGACATCTCCCCCAGGAGGGGGGAGATTGGCAGTTTCGGCGCTCCGCTCATCCCTGCAACGTTGGTGATTGGCGAAAGCCGGCGTGAGATCCAATCTCCCCCCTTGTGGGGGAGATGTCCGGCAGGGCAGAGGGGGGCGCTGTCCCGCCGACTTCCCTACAAAAAAGCCCGGCGCGAGGCCGGGCTTCTTAAACGCTACCGAGATAGCCTTCAGCTCGCCTTGACCTTGCCGGCGGCCTGGTCCTCGGCCAACTTCTGCTGGAACATCTGGGCGAAATCGATCGGGTCGAGCATCAAGGGCGGGAAGCCGCCATTGCGCGTCGCCTCGGCGATGATCTGCCTGGCGAACGGGAACAACAGCCGCGGACATTCGATGAACAGCAGCGGCAGCATATGCTCCTGCGGGAAACCGCTGATGGCGAAAACGCCGCCATAGACCAGCTCGACATTGAACAGCACTTCCTTATCGAAGGACGCCTTGGCGTTCAGCGTCAGATTGACGTCGAACTGCTTGTCCGAAAGCGGGTTGGCGTTGACATTGACGTTGATGGCGATGCCGGGGGCCTTGTCGCGGCCGCGCAGCGAATTCGGCGCGCCGGGGCTTTCGAAGGAAAGGTCCTTCACATATTGGGCGAGCACGTTGAGCGAAGGCTGCGTCACGTCACCGTTGCCATTGGCCGCGCCGGTCGGCGCGTCGTCTTTGCTGGCCATAAGCTGTTGTCCTTTTGCCTGGGCAGCGTTGCTGACCGGATTGAAATCGGGCGTTCGCTACCATGGTCGGCATGACAAGACAAGGTTTGCCGGGCATTCGTTCCGGAGGCGTTTGCCGACCTAGTCGTCCTTGAGGCGACCTAGTCGTCCTTGAGGCGGCGCCAGGGAGAAGTGTGATCCGGTCCACGCCCGTGATCGTCGCCGCGCGAATAGTCGCCGTCGTCGAGATCGATGGTCTTGTCGCGTTGTCGGGCGCGGAATCCGCCGGTGCCGAAATTGGTCGCCAGCACGAGGCGGCCTTTCAGCAGGCGCCAGGCAAGGTCACGGACCGGCGGCAGGAACAGCAGAATGCCGAAAATGTCTGTTATGAAACCGGGAAGGATGAGCAGGATCGCCGCCAGAACGACCATCGCGCCGTGCGCGAGCTGGCGGCTTGGGTCACGTCCGGCGTCCATTTCAGCACGGACCCGGCTCATGACGCCAAAACCCTGGTATCGCAGCAACAGCGCGCCGGCGATGCTCGAGGCCAGCACCAGGCCGACCGTCGCCAATGCGCCGACCTGACGGCCAACAACGACGAAACCAGCGATCTCCAGCAGCGGAAGCGCGAGAATGAACAGGGGAAGCAGCGAAATACGCAAATCTTGACCGATCGTTTCCATGTTTTGCCGGCCGGCGAGCAATCGCCGCTGGCACTGGAGCTTGTAGATAGGTATGCCTGCCTTTAATTTGAATGATGGCACCTTGCGTTCTATATGCTTTGAATGTTGAACGCTATGCGACCGCAGCCATTGCTAGGCCGGGCGGTCCGGCCGGAGTAGGGATTGATTGGCGGAAGATATGGGATTCTTCGACTTCGGCACGATTTTCTTTCTGGTTGCGGCGGTTGTGATCTTTTTCCAGCTGCGCAACGTGCTCGGCCGCCGCACCGGCAGCGAACGCCCGCCCTTCGATCCCTATACGGCGAGCCGGACGCGCGAGGACGCCGCCCAGAAACCCGAGAATGTGGTCTCGCTGCCGCGCAAGCGGGCGCCGGGAGAGCCGGCCATCGACGCCTATGCGGCGATCGACGCCTTCGCCAAGCCTGACACCGATCTCAACAGGGGCCTGCGCACGATCAAGGACAATGATCCGGCATTCGACCCCAAGACCTTCGTCGACGGCGCCAAGATGGCCTATGAGATGATCGTCATGGCCTACGCCGATGGCGACCGCAAGACGCTGAAGAACTTGTTGTCGCGCGAGGTCTATGACGGCTTTGTCGCGGCCATCGGCGACCGTGAGGCGAAATCGGAAAAGATCCAGTCGTCCTTCGTCGGCATCGACAAGGCCGACATCGTCTCCGCCGAGATGAAGGGCGGCGAGGCGCATATCACGCTGCGCATCGTCAGCGAGCTGATTTCGGCGACGCGCGACAAGGCCGGCGCCGTCATCGACGGCGATCCCGAGACCGTCGCCGAGGTCAAGGACGTCTGGACATTCGCCCGCGACACGCGCTCGCGCGACCCGAACTGGAAGCTGGTCGCCACCGAAGAAGAAGACTGAGCCCGGACCACGGCGGGGTCTGTCGTGTCGCTTTCTCAGGCGTTCCGCGAAAAATCCTTTGACGATCTGCCCGGCTGGGACGAGGACGACCATCTGTCTGCGTTCGCGGCTTTCCGGCGTTCGGCTTTTCATGTCCTGACAAAACCCTATCGCTCCGGCGGGCTCGGCGTCGACTTCAACGCCTTCACCGACGCCTACGCTGCGGCCCGCACCGTTCCGCCAACCGACCGGGCGCAAGCCCGCGCCTTCTTCGAGCGTCATTTCATCCCGGCGCACATAAGGGCCGAAAGCGGCGGCGCCGGCCTCGTCACCGGCTTCTATGAACCCGTGGTCGACGCCTCACCGATGCGAACCGAGCGCTTTACGGTGCCGCTGCTGTCGCGCCCGGCCGATCTCGTCGACATCGACGACGCCAACCGGCCGCCCGGCATCGACCTTTATCTCGCCTTCGGCCGCGAGACGCCGAACGGACCGGTCGAGTACTTCGACCGCGGCGAGATCGAGCGCGGCGCGCTTGCTGGCGAAGGTTTGGCCGGCAAAAGCCTGGCCGGCAAGGGGTTGGAAATCGCCTGGCTCGCCGACAAGGTCGACGCCTTCTTCATCCATGTGCAGGGTTCTGCGCGGCTCACCATGACCGACGGCCGGCTTTGCCGCGTCACCTATGCCGCCAAATCCGGCCAGCGCTTTACCGGACCGGGCAAGATCCTGAGTGAGCTAGGCGAAATCCCGCTGCAAGCGGTGACCATGCAGTCGATCCGTGCCTGGTTCAAGGCGCATCCGGATCGCATCGACGAGATCCTGTGGCGCAACCGCTCCTATATTTTTTTCCGCGAGATTTCCCTCAGCGAGGCGGGGGTCGACGACCCGGAACTCGGGCCGATCGCTGCCGCAAAGGTGCCGCTGACGCCGGGCCGCTCCGTCGCCGTCGACCGGCTGCTCCATACGTTCGGCACGCCGTTCTACATCGACGCGCCGTCGCTGACCGCTTTCGATAAAAAGCCGTTCCGGCGGCTGATGATAGCGCAGGACACCGGCTCGGCCATCACCGGGCCGGCCCGTGGCGACCTGTTCGCCGGAACGGGCGACGCGGCCGGCGAGATCGCCGGTGTCGTCCGCAATCCTGCCGATTTCTACGCGCTGATACCGCGTCCGCTTGTTCCGGGGGCGGGGCGATGACCCGGCGTATCGACAGGCTGAGCGAGGACGACCGGGTGCTGTGGAACCTGGTGGCGCGAACGGCCAAGCCGCTGAAGGGCAGGACCGCCATCGACATCCCGGATATCGGCCCGGACAACGGTGATGACACGAAGCCACCGCCGCGTGCCCAGGCCATGGCTCCGGCCGCGGCGGCGAAAGCAAAGACGCAGCACGTTTCACATGCGCTCGACGAACCGACGCTGGAAAAACTGTCGAAGGGCCGGCTGCCTATCGAAGGCCGCGTCGATCTGCATGGCCTGATCCAGGACGAGGCCTATTCGCTATTGTTTTCCTTTCTGCACCGGGCGCATGCCGGCGGCATCCGCTATGTGCTGGTCATCACCGGCAAAGGCTCCTCGTCGGGCGGCGACGGCGTCTTGCGGCGCGCCGTGCCGGCCTGGCTGTCGACACCCGCATTCAGGCCGCTCGTCTCCAGCCACGACCATGCCGCCCGCAACCATGGCGGCTCCGGCGCGCTCTATGTCCGCCTGCGGCGGGCGCGCCTATGAGGACGAACTTGTGACCCCGTTCGGCGAAAAGCTTCGCGCGTTGCGAAGCGAGCGCGGCGTCAGTCAAAAGGCCATGGCCGAGGCGATCGGCGTCAGCGCCGCCTATTTGTCGGCGCTGGAGCATGGCCGTCGCGGCGCGCCGACCTGGACGGTGATCCAGAAGATCATCGGCTATTTCAATGTCATATGGGACGATGCGGAAGAACTCGCGCGGCTGGCCGAGACCTCGCACCCGCGGGTGAAGCTCGACACGTCAGGCCTAAGCCCCGCTGCCACCGAGCTTGCCAATCTGCTGGCCGAGAACATCGAAAAACTCGACGAAGCCGAGCTTCGCCGCATCACCGCATCGATCCGCGCCGCTTTGAAGCAGCCGAAGTGATCGCCTGCTACTGGACCGCGCCGACCAGAACTTGCTGGCCATCACGGATCGAGACCCAGCGGCCGGTATTGTCGATCGCCTGCCGCTTGAGGAAGCGGTAGCCGGTCCGGTCCCACGCGCGGACCTTTCCGTCCAGATTGTCGAGGATGTAGTCGCCCTTGCTCGTGCGCACCGTCAGCACTGCATGGCCCTCGCCGTCGGGCTTGCGCACCACGGTCATCAGAAGATCGGCGTAAGACACGCCCATGCGGTTCAATTCGCGGCGCTTCTCCAGGACATAGTCCTCACAGTCGCCGACACCCTTGGCCGGATAGGCCCAGACCTCGTCCTTGCCGTAGATGTCGAAGTCGCTTATCGGCTTGACGGCGGCGTTGACCCTGGCGTTGACGCTGAGCATCTTGCGCCAGAGCGAGCCGGTCATGGTGGCGGGGGCGAGATTGCCCGGGCGGATCGAGCATTCGGCCGGATTGGTCTTGCAGAAATCGTAATGGCCGATCGGCTGCGATGTCGGGCCGCCGGTTGCCATTGGTCCGGCCGCCGAAGCCGCCGTCGACCAGCCTGCCGCAAGTGCCAGCCCTGCGAGTGCGCACACGCGCACCTTTCTCGCCATTGGTGAGGAAATCATTGTCCCCCTCGTCCCTTGTTGTTAACGAAACGTTAAGGGCGATTCACAGTCCCGTCAATTATACGAACGGCCAGATTTGCGACATGGTTACCGGCACGGCCGAAAACGCGGCTATTGTGCAACAGGTAGATTTGAGCGGCTGCTACCATCCGGGCCTCATAAGGTGCATTCTTACTTTTTGGCGGTGCGGACCAGCTTCGGCTTCACTGCAACGCGGGTCTGGCGGCCATAGCTGGTGATGAAGTCGACGATGCGCGGCACGATTTCGGAGCGGAAGCGCGAGCCGTTGAAGACGCCGTAATGGCCGACCGCCGGCTGCATGTAGTGAGCGTGCCTGTCCGCGGGGATGTTGACGCAGAGGTCGTGTGCGGCCTGGGTCTGGCCGAGGCCGGAAATGTCGTCGTTCTCGCCCTCGACGGTGAACAGGGCGACATTGCGGATCGCTGAGGGATCGATGGCCACGCCGCGATGCGTCATTTCGCCCTTGGGCAGAGCGTGGCGGACAAACACGGTGTCGACGGTCTGCAGGTAGAACTCCGCCGTCAGATCCATCACCGCCATATATTCGTCGTAAAAGTCGCGGTGCTTCTCGGCATTGTCGCCATCATGCTTCACCAGATGCATGAAGAAGTCCTTGTGGGCGATGATGTGGCGGTCGAGATTCATGCTCATGAAGCCCGAAAGCTGCAGGAAGCCGGGATAGACCTCCCGGCCGAAGCCCGGCACCGGCCACGGCGCCTGCATGACGACGTTGTCGCGGAACCAGTCGATGCCCTTTTCCTCGGCCAGAAGATTGACCGCGGTCGGATTGCGGCGGGTGTCGATCGGCCCGCCCATCAGCGTCATTGTCGAAGGAACGAACGGGTCGCCGCGCGTTTCCATCAGCGCCACCGCCGCCAGCACCGGCACCGAAGGCTGGCATACCGCCATGACATGGGTATCGGGGCCTAGCGCGTGCAGCATGTCTATGATGTAGTCGATGTAGTCGTCGAGGTCGAAGCTGCCATCGCTGAGCGGCACCATGCGGGCGTCCACCCAGTCGGTGATGTGCACGTCGGCATGGGGCAGCATCGCCTCGACCGTGCCGCGCAGCAGCGTCGCATAATGGCCCGACATCGGCGCCACTATCAGCAGCTTCGGATCGGGCCGGCGGCCGGCGGGAACCGCCCGCTCGAAGCGGAGCAGATTGCAGAACGGCCGCGACCACACCGTCTTTTCGGTGACGTCGACGCTTTTCCAGTCGACCACGGTTTTGGTCAGGCCGAATTGCGGCTTGCTGTAGCGGCGCGTCGTGCGCTCGAACAATTCGGCCGTTGCCGCGACCGAGCGGCCCCAGGACGTGTGCGTGAATGGATTCAGCGGATTGGTGTAGAGCATCCGCACCGCATCGGCATAGAGGCGGGCTGGTTGCACGGCGGCGTGGTTCAATTCGTAGAACTGGTAGAACATCGAGAACCCCGCTGCTGCGACCGAAGGGACGACAGCAGTGCCGAGCCTTGAATCTCTCGCGGGGAAGTTAACAACAAACTGCTGCGATGCAATACGTCATGTGCCGTGATTTATGCTCATACTTTCGTTTAAGGTGTTGAAATCCGGCTTTGAACGGCGGGAGCCGGCTTATTGTGCGACTGCGAAGGCGTAACGAGGCAAGGCGTGTCCGGCGCTGGCCGGACACAAGAAGCATCACACGCGGTCGGTGCACACGGAAGTATGGCCCGAACTGATGAAGCCGAGCCGCCTGGCGGCGCCCTTCGACAGGTCGATCACGCGCCCCTTGATGAACGGGCCACGGTCGTTGATGCGCACGACGACGCTGCGGCCATTGTTGCGGTTGGTGACCTTCAGCTTGGTGCCAAAAGGCAAGGTGCGGTGCGCCGCGGTCAGCGCCGACGGGTTCATCCGCTCGCCCGAAGCGGTCTTCGAGTGCAGCGCGTACCAGGAGGCGCGGCCGCATTGAGCGGCGGCAGGGGAGGTGGATGCGCCGACCATGAGGCCAGCCGCGATCGTCGCCGCGACAAGCGCAGTCTGTTTGTTTTTGTTCATGTTTGGGAATGTCTCCGTTGACAGACCCAAGCCGTTGGAGGCGAATAAGGCAGGAAATGCGGCAAAGGCCCGGCAGTTCCGTGGCAGCGGCACACGTTTGGAGTCGGCGCGAAACAGTCTGTCAGAGTTTTCTGCTGGCTGGTTGCGAGTCTTCGATGATCTTCGCGCTGATCTTCGAGATGTCGTCATCAAGATCAGACGTTAAGATGCAAGGTCAGGTGAGCGCGATAGGGTCGCTTCCTTTCGCTCTTGCATCACGGTCATGGCGCAATTGACGATCGACTTGGGAAGGAAATTCCGGCGATGAGATTGATCAAGAATCTGCTGGCGTTGTTGGTGCTCGCCATTGGTGCGCTCTGGTCGCTGCAAGGCATCGGCCTCGTCGACGGCAGCTTCATGACCGGCCAGTCGCAATGGCTCTATATCGGCATCGTCGCCATGCTGGTCGGGCTGGTGGGATTGGTGTGGGCGAACCGTTCGCGCGGTTGACCCAATGCATGGCGTTCAGAGCAAGCCTTGGGCTTGGACCGGGGTGCGCAGCGGTTTGTTGCAGGGACCAGACCAGATGGCGCGGGAGCCGGGTCGCGCTATTCACTGTGACCAATACTGCCAGGCCCAGTAGAAGCTTTCGTCGCGCGGCGGCAGGCGGCTGCGCCCGGCGTCCAATTGGACGGGGACTGGCGATCTGGGCTCGTCCTCGGCCGCCTGACTGTCCCTGGCCTGGATCAGGCGAAGCCGGCTGCCAAGAAAGGCAAACAGCGTTGCGGTGGAATGGTCCATCACTGTCTCTCCTTTGTTCACTCCCGTCCTGCCCATGGAACGAGCGCGCGCTCGAGCCTGCGAATGATGAATTCGAGCACGAAGGCGATGGCAGCGATCACCAGGATGCCCATCACCACCACGTCGGTGACGAGGAACTGGGCGGCCGACTGGATCATGAAGCCAAGCCCGCGCGTCGCCGCCACCAGCTCGGCGGCGACCAAGGTCGACCAGCCGGCGCCAAGCGCGATGCGCAGGCCGGTCAGGATCGAGGGCAGGGCGCTGGGCAGGATCACATGCCGTATGACCTGCGCCCGCGTCCCGCCAAGCGAACGGGCCGCGTTGACGCGTTCCTGCGAGACGCCGCGAACGCCCGAAGCCGTCGACAGCGCGACCGGCGCCAGCATGGCGATGGCGATCACCAGGATCTTTGACGGCTCGCCGATGCCGAACCAGATGATGACCAGCGGCAGATAGGCGAGCGGCGGGATCGGCCGCAGGAATTCCAGCAGCGGATCGAAGATACCGCGACCTATCACGCTGGTGCCGATGGCCAACCCGACGGGGACGCCGACGATGACGGCCGCGACCAGCGCCGCGAACACGCGGCCCAGGCTGGCGACGATATGCTGGACGAGCGTCGCGTCCACAAAACCGTCGCGGACGACGGCAATGAATTTGATCCAGACGGCGGCAGGCGACGGTAGAAAGACCGGCGACACAAGTTGCAGGCGAGCCGACAGCGCCCATGCCGCCAGCACCGCCAGAATGGTGACAGCGCTGACCACGCGCGCCGAAACCCGGCCCCGTTTTGGCCGCGGCCGCGACCACGGCACCGACAAGGCGTCGGTCTCGTCGGCCTTGGCGCCGGTATTGGCAATTGGCCGTTCCGTGTAGGAGGAGACGGTCATGCCGCCTCTCCCTCGAAGATCGCGTCGGTCAGCTCGCCGCGGGACGCCGCGAAGGCCGGATCGGCCTTGATGGCGCGGATGGGCTCGCCGGCCGCATAGCGCCGGCTGAAGCCGGTTTCGAACGTCCGCACCACCCGGCCCGGCCCGGGCGCCAGCACCACGATGCGGGTGGCGAGCACCAGCGCTTCCTCTATGCCATGCGTGACCATCAGCACGCCGACATGGCTTGCGGTCCACAGATCGAGCAGCGTCGTCTGCATGCGCTCGCGCGTCAGCGCGTCGAGCGCGCCCAGCGGCTCGTCGAGCAGCAGGAATTGCGGTTCGGCGGCGAGTGCCCGGGCCAGCCCGACGCGCTGGCGCATGCCGCCGGAAAGCTCCCAGATATGCTTGTCGCCGGCGCCGTCGAGCTTCACCAGCCTGAGCAGCTCGTCGGCGCGCCGTGTCCGCTCAGCTGGCAGTGCGCCGCGCAGCCTGAGAGCAAAGGCGACATTCTCCCGTGCGGTCAGCCACGGAAACAGCGCGTCGTTCTGGAACACGACGGCCCGGTCCGAGCCGGGCGCGGTGATCGGCCTGCCGCCGATCGTGGCGCTGCCGCGCACCGGCTCGACCAGGCCGGCGGCAACATTGAGCAGCGAGGTCTTGCCGCAGCCGGAGCGGCCGACCAGAACGACGAAGTCGTGCTTGGCGACATCGATCGACACGCGCTCGACGGCCGGCTGGCCGTCATAATGGACAGAGACTTTGTCGAGCACGAGATGCGTCATGTGGCCTCGCAGAATCTTTGAGAGAATCCGCCTGCCCCGAAGCCGCTCCTCGTCAGCGGTTCGGGGCAGACAGCACGCGGCGTCAGGGAAGGAGAACCGCGCGCGTTTGGCGTCAGTTCGAAGCCAGCGCCTCGCTGACATATTTCGACGATATGTATTTCGAGTAATCCGGCAGCACGGCGTCGACCTTGCCCTGCTCCTTGAGGAAGGCCGATGTCGCCTCCACAGCCTTGACCGTGCCGCCGCCGAGGAACTTGTCCGAGGCCTGCTCTCCGAGCGTCGGGAAGACATAGCCCTTGAGCAGCAGCGGCACGTCGTCCAGCTTGGCGCCGGTGAGCTTGGCGATCTTTGCCGCTTGTGGCGACGACACCGACCATGCGTCCGGCTTGGCCAGGAACTCGGCGTAGGCCGCACCCGTCACCTTGACGAAGTCGCGCACCGCTTCCGGATTCTTCTCGGCGAAATCGGTGCGCACGATCCAGGCGTCGAAGGTCGGCGCGCCCCAGGCGGCGACCTGTGAGGAGTCCACCACAACCTTGCCGGACGTCTTGATCTGGCCGAGCGCCGGATCCCAGACATAGGCCGCGTCGATGTCGCCGCGCGCCCAGGCCGCCGCGATCTCCGGCGGCCTGAGATTGAGGATTTCGACCGACTTCGGATCGACGCCCTCATGCTTCAGCGCGGCAAGCAGGCTGTAATGCGTCGTCGAGACGAAAGGCACGGCCACTTTCTTGCCGGCGAGGTCGGCGACCTTTTCGATGCTGGCGCCGTTACGGGCGACAAGGGCCTCGGATTCGCCGATCAGGCCGACGATGAAAATGGTCTGGATCGGAAGCTCACGGCTGGCCGCGGCAGCCAGCGGGCTCGACCCGACATAGCCGATGTCGACCGAACCGGAAGCGACGGCGGCGATCACATCGGCGCCGGAGTCGAATTTCCGCCAGTCGATGGCCGCCTTGGTCGTGCTCTCGTAGACGCCGTCTGCCTGCGGCACTTTCGAGGGCTCGACCACCGTCTGGTAGCCGATGGTGATCTTGAGGTCTTGCGCCTGGGCCGGGCCGAGGAAGGCGGCGCCCGCAAAGGCTGCCGACGACAGGAGAACGATGCGTCGTGAAATGGTGGACATGAAAGGCTCCTTGAAAAGAGAAAACCGGACTGGCCTGCATAGTCAGCTATTTCTATCGTTCTTGTAGAGTTAAATCCTTCCAGCGGCGGCGGGGTTGGTGGAAAAAAGCTGTCGGCGACGGGCTGGCGAGCGGATAGAGCGGCTGCGGCGGGGTCGTTGCTACAGGTGGCACTAAAACCTTGGAGCTTGGTCGAAGCCATTACGGTGCTGGGTGCGACCGGCAGTAATCGGGGTGAACTTCAATTCCCGATCCAGCGCCAGTCCGGTAAATCCATACTTCAAACAAGCGATAAATTGGAACCTCCTTCCCTGTCTTCGCGAGTAACTATAGTATTCTTATCGACTTAGGGAGTTGACGAGATGAGCGACCATACCCACCGTGCTCCGGCGATCGCTCGTGGCATCGGCCCACATGCTCCGATGCATGCGAGCCGTGTTTCTGTGTCCTCGGCGTCACAAGCCTGGCCCAAAATCGCTGCCACGGCTTGAAAACCAAGCAAAATCAACAGCAACTGGCTTGTATATTATGATTAGAAATTATGTGTCATACAAGCTTGGCCGCGGTGGGGACCCACGCCAGGCGTTTCACAACCGGTGGCCCTGCGCCATCGCACGACAGAGAAACGTTCGGTCTATGCTCACAAAAAAGGGCAAGTACGGCCTCAAGGCGCTCGTGCATCTTGCACGGCTGCCGGTTGGACAGCTCGCCTTCGTCGGCGATATCGCCACCGGAAACAACATTCCGAAGAAGTTTCTCGACGCCATCCTCGGCGAATTGCGCAATGCCGGTTTCGTCCAGAGCCGCAAGGGCAAGGAGGGCGGCTATCGCTTGGCGCGGCCGGCGGATGAAATCAAGATCGGCCATGTCGTGCGCGTGCTCGACGGGCCGCTGGCCCCCATTCCCTGCGCCAGCCGCACCCGGTATCAGCGCTGTGAAGACTGTAACGAGGCGACATGCCAAGTCCGACACCTGATGCTGGAGGTCCGGCAAGCGATCGCCGAGGTGCTGGATCAGCGCAGCCTCGCCGAGATGCGCGATATCGCCAGCGACGAAGACCTTTCGGTTGCGTTGGAAATCCAGGCCTGAGCCAACAAAGCCTGAACCAGCAACGCTGGAACCATTGGCTCCTGAGGCAATTGGTGCGCGCATGACCAGTCGCGCAAATTCGATCATCCCAAATTCGATCATTATCGTCGGTGGCGGCGCCAGCGGCGTCGTCCTTGCCGCGCATCTGTTGAAGTCGCCCAATCCCGATCTCCGCGTCACGCTGATCGAAAAGCGCCCGCATTTCGGCCAGGGCATCGCCTATTCCACGCTGCTGTCGGCGCATGTGCTGAATGTCAGCGCGGCCGGCATGAGCGCCTATGCCGACGACCCCGGCAATTTCTGGCGCTGGCTGCTCGAACGCGGCCTGGCAACCCCGGAGCAGGCGCCGGTCTACGCGCCGCGCAGTGTCTATGCCCGCTATCTGAAGGAGCTGCTGGACGAGCTTGAGGCCCGCGAGACGGGGCGCCTTCGCCTGATCCGCGAGGAGAGCCTGTCGATCTCGCCGACCGCATCCGGGGTCGAGGTGGCGCTGGCCAACGGCACCAGCGTCGTCGCCCACCTTGCCGTGCTGGCGACCGGACATGACGAGGAGCCGGGCGCCGGCCAGGGCCACGCGATCAGGATGGGATCGGAAGCCGACACCGCGCTGGACCCCGAGGCCCGAGTCCTGGTGCTGGGCACTGGCTTGAGCATGGTCGATGCGTTCCTGTCGCTCGAACAGCGCGGCCATCGCGGCGATATCGTCGCGGTGTCACGGCGCGGCCTGCTGCCTTCGCCGCACCGCAAGGGCAACCCGATCAAGCTCGACGTTGCCGATATTCCGCTCGGCACCCAGCTCTCCTATTTCGTCGGGTGGTTCCGCGACCTGATCCGGGAAAACCAGAAAGCCGGCATCGACTGGCGCGATGTCGTCGATGGTCTGAGGCCCTTCAACCAGAAAATCTGGCAGAACTGGCCGTCCTCGGCCAAGCGCCGCTTTGTCGAGCACACCAAGGCATGGTGGGACATCCACCGCCATCGCATGGCGCCGGAAGTCTACGGCCGTGTCACCGAGGCGGTTCAAAAGGGACGCATCCGGCTTGTCGCCGGGCGCGTCGTCGACATCACGGCGGGCGACGAATTCACAGTGCAGGTCCAGTCCCGCCACACGCAGCGTCTCGAAACGTTCGAAATCGCCCGCATCTACGATTGCAGCGGCATCGCCAGGGACATCTCGACCACCTCGAACAGCGTGGTGCGGTCGCTGGTCGACCGCGGGCTGGCCCGGCCGGATCCGCTGCGCCTTGGCCTCGACGTATCAGACAATTGCGAGGTCATCGCCGGCGACGGCACTGTATCGGCCAAGATACTGGCGGTCGGGCCACTGACACGCGGCACCTTCTTCGAGATCGACGCCATTCCAGATATTCGCGTCCAATGCGCGCGGCTGGGGAAGCGGTTGCTGGGTTAGGGCTGTGGGTCGGCGCTCTACGGCGCCCCCCTTTGTCCTGCCGGACATCTCCCCCACAAGAGGGAGATCGGCAGCTTCGCTGACCGCGCCGGCGAAACCCATTGCGACATCCAATCTCCCCTCGTGGGGGAGATGGCCGGCAGGCCAGAGGGGGGCGCTGTCCCGCAGCCTTTTGCGAGCGGCCCACATGTCCAGCCGTGGAATCCCATTCCTCGTCTGGCCAATGGATTGGCACGATCTATCTTCTTTCAGACTGCAAACGGCTGGAAAAGAGGATAGGCTGACAGCCTGCCCAAGGCGGTCGCTTGACCATGGAGCATCTGATATGAGCAAGCATAAGATCGTGGCACGGGACGATGAACTGTCCCGCCTGCGTCCGCCCTATGCATCGGTTCTCGATCTGATCGGGCAGACGCCGGTCGTCGAGCTGACCAAATTCGATATCGGCAAGTGCCGGCTGTTCATCAAGCTTGAAAGCCAGAATCCCGGCGGCTCGATCAAGGACCGCATCGCGCTGTCGATGATTGCCGCCGCCGAAAAACAGGGCAAGCTGAAGCGCGGGGGCACCATCGTCGAGGCGACCGCCGGCAACACCGGTCTCGGCCTCGCGCAGGTCGGCATCCCCAAGGGCTACCGCATCATCCTCGTCGTGCCCGACAAGATGTCGCGCGAGAAAATCCAGCATCTGCGCGCGCTCGGCGCCGAAGTGCGCATGACCCGTTCCGATGTCGGCAAGGGTCACGCGGAATACTATCAGGACATGGCCGAAAAGATCGCCGCCGAGCTGCCCGGCGCCTTCTATGCCAACCAGTTCGCCAATCCCGCCAATCCGCTGGCCCACGAAACCACGACCGGCCCGGAAATCTTTCAACAGCTCGATGGTGACGTCGATGCGGTGGTCGTCGGAGTCGGCTCGGGCGGCACGCTGACCGGGCTTGGCCGCTATTTCGCTGAGGTCTCGCCGAAAACCGAGATGATTCTCGCCGATCCCGTCGGCTCGGTGCTGGCGCCGCTGATCAAGACCGGCAAGATGACAGAGGCCGGAAGCTGGACCGTGGAAGGCATCGGCGAGGATTTCGTCCCGCCCAATGCCGATCTGTCGCTGGTCAAAAAGGCCTACTCGATCACCGACAAGCAGAGCATGCTGGCGGTGCGCGACCTGCTTTCCAGGGAAGGCATCCTCGCCGGCTCGTCGTCCGGCACGCTGCTTTCGACCGCCCTTCGCTATTGCCGCGAGCAGACCGTGCCGAAGCGCGTCGTCACCTTCGTCTGCGACAGCGGCAACAAATATCTGTCGAAAGTGTTCGACGATTTCTGGCTGGCCGAGCAGGGCCTTGCCGAGCAGGAGCAGCATGGCGATCTGCGCGATCTGGTGATGCGCTCGCACCGCACCGGCGACACCGTGTTTGTCGGCCCCGACGAAAGCCTGCTCAACGCCTATGGCCGCATGCGCCGTTCGGATGTCTCGCAATTGCCGGTGCTGGATGAGGGCAAGCTCGTCGGTATCGTCGACGAAAGCGATATCCTCGCCCACGTCGAAGGCCCCTATGACAGCCGCTGGGACCGCTTCAAAGCCCCTGTGCGCACGGCGATGACCTCCACCCTGCACACGCTGCAGGCCAGCCAGACGCTCGACGCGCTGCTGCCGGTCTTCGATCGCAACGAGGTCGCCATCGTCTTCGACGGCGACGAGTTCATCGGGCTGATAACCCGCATCGACCTGATCAACCATCTGAGGCGCGCCCGATGACCATCAAAGCAACCGTATCGGGCAGGAACCGTCTGGCCTTCTCGACGCGCACGATCCATGGCGGCCAGAGCCACGACCCGACGACCGGCGCGGTGATGGTGCCGATCTATGCGACCTCGACCTATGGCCAGCAGAGCCCGGGCGTGCACAAGGGCTTTGAATATGCGCGCAGCCAGAATCCGACCCGCTTCGCCTTCGAGCGCGCGGTGGCCGACCTCGAAAGCGGCACAGCCGCCTTCGCCTTCGCTTCGGGGCTGGCGGCTATCGCCACCATTTTCGAGCTGCTCGATTCCGGCGCGCATGTCGTCGCCACCGACGACATCTATGGCGGCACTTTCCGGCTGCTGGAGCGGGTGCGCAAACGCTCGGCAAACCTGCAGGTGGACTTCGTCGACTTCACCGATCTTGCGGCGGTCGAGGCGGCGATCCGCCCGGAAACCAAAATGCTCTGGGTCGAGACGCCGACCAACCCGCTGCTGCGTGTCGTCGACCTCGAAGCGGTGGCCGCACTGGCCAAGCGCAGGGGCGTGCTCTCGGTCGCCGACAACACCTTTTGCAGCCCCTATCTGCAACGGCCGCTGGAACTCGGCATCGACATATCAGTCCACTCGACGACCAAATACCTCAATGGCCATTCCGACATGGTCGGCGGCGTCGCCGTGGTCGGCGACAACAAGGATCTCGCCGACCAGCTGAAGTTTCTGCAGAACGCCATCGGCGCCATATCCGGGCCGTTCGACAGCTTTCTGGCGCTGCGCGGTCTCAAGACGCTGGCGCTGAGGATGGAGCGCCATTCGTCGAACGGCCAGAAGATCGCGCACTGGCTGGAAAGCCGCCCCGACATACGCCGCGTCATCTATCCCGGTCTCCCGAGCCACCCGCAGCACGCCATCGCGAGGAGACAGATGCATGCCTTCGGCGGCATGATCACGGTCGAGCTCGACCGCGACCTCGCCGGCACAAAACGCTTCCTCGAACACACGCAGCTGTTCACCCTGGCCGAAAGCCTCGGCGGCGTCGAAAGCCTGATCGAGCACCCGGCGCTGATGACACACGGCTCGATCCCGGCGCAAAAGCGCGCGGAAATCGGGATTTCCGATTCGCTGGTGCGGCTGTCGGCAGGTATCGAGGATGGCGACGATTTGATTGCGGATTTGGATCAGGCGCTGGCGAGTTGAGCGGGAATCCATGCCGAGGCGGCTGGTATCATCTCGAAGTTCTGGCTGGGGCCAAGACGATATTTGCTAAGTGATCGGAAGAGAAAAAACGTTGGCGGCGTTGGACTACAGGAGCCGCTCCCCTTTAATCCGCCGTGCCGAATGGGCGGCGAGGGCTTGTTTCTAGTAGGTCCCTCTCCTCTCCCACAATTTAAAAAATGGTTCAGGCACTACCGTTTCAGGGTCCCTGTTAAATTCGGCACTGTGCGGCGAGCCATCTTCCAGAAACCAATCCTTGCCCTCAGATTTCAAATTGGCAAGGTAGGCCCACAAAGACTTTGCTGGATATATCCGGTATAAACCTCGCTGGAAGCGAACGTCTCCTTGATCTAACACGCGGCTTACAAGGCTCAACCGAATTGTCGATTGCGGGCTGTTTATATCCAACCTTTCCAACAAATAGACATGCATCTGGAAATTGGAGATCCCATCGCGCAACCGTGGCATCGACTACTCGCTCCCTAGAGGCACCAAGACGCGAGCCCAGGTTCGCATTGTCTTCCTTCTCAGGACTAGCCTAGGCAGTTCCATTGGCCTCCAACATTTATTAGATACCCGACGCGAACCTTTTGGATGGCTCTCTGATTTTCCGGAATTATGCCAACTCCGATCGGAATATTTCCAAACGGAGCGTGGTTTTTGCCTGCAAGATGCAGGAGCATCGTTTCCGTGACACCCGTCAAGCTGTCGACCCATGCTGACATAAACGCGGTCAGATCGGTCTCATCTATCGGAGTCTTGGGGTGCACCACCTTGATCGACGGCCGCGTAACCGTCCCATTTAAACTGAGGCAAAAATCCGTTGCTATGACCCGCTGATCATCTTTGCGGTGTTCGACACAATGGCGGGTGTTGCGAACTTGATGCGCAAACTTCGCCAACTCCCTAGCAAAAACCGTTGTGACGTCATTCTCGCCAAACTCCTTAGTTAGGACTGAAGTCAAACTATCCGGCCATTTTCCCGCAGCTTTCATTTGCGGACCGTAAAAAACCTCTGCGAGGCGATAAATCGCTTGGAGGGCGTGCTCCGCTTTTTGAATGAAAGTGTTCGCTAGAGTTTCGACCTCCGTCACCGCGGGCAATCGTGTGGAATCCTTGGAGGAGTTCACCTCTGCGATTTGCCTCGCCTCATCAGTTTCGAGCTGGGACAAGATTTTCTGTGCCGCTAAGAGCTGGGTCATGATGTCGGCGGAGGTCGAAATGCCGAAGTCTCTTGTCTTGGGGTCCGGAAAATGGGTTTTTGAAAAAAGCCGACCAGCCGAAAGTAGGGTCCGGGCTACGATATCGGACTCGGAACCGGCATCAGCAAACAATTGCTGGGTGTTGGGGAGGTCAATGTTCGTGCGATCGGGATCAAGTTGATCCGCCAATCTGATCGAATGTACGGAATGTTCCTTGATAAGAAACATCGAATCCGTGGTCACGACCATATCAGTGAGTTTTCCGTCGCCGTCGTGACCAATGGTCATCGAAAAGGCTGACTCACGCTTCCGGTCGATTGGGCGTTTCAAGACTTTGTCTATTGGAGGTTTGCTCATAGTCTCGAATGTCGTGCGTATCTGGTGCCTGAAAAGTTGCCGATGCTACGAAATCGCAATTAGAAGCGTGCGCCTTATTCCCCGCTCATCCTACTGCGAAAATATACCGGCCTTTTGAGCCTGCATTACGGCCTCATAGCGCCTTGAAATCTCGTTCAGTGGCAAAACTTGGCTATCGTCGAAACAGTCCTCCCATGCCGCAGCCCATTGATAAAATGTCGACTTGGCGCGATCCCCCTCCTCGTTCCGAATATGAGTGCGTAAACGCGCATCCTCACCAGCGCCGTTGTAGGTCAGAAACAAAGCGTCCATGAAACTGGAATACGATTCAAAAAATTTGTCATCAAGAAGGTAGCGGTAAATATATACTAGGTGATCCAAGTTTCTTTTTGTATCGATTATCTCATGGGGAGAGAATTTTTTCCAATCCCCAATCCAGCGATAATAGCAAAATAACCTATTTATTTGAGGGGAAATCCTGTCATAGATTTCTATCCTTTTCTCCACTAGCTTTCTGCTAGCCCATTGTTTTTGTTCGATCTCCTTGAGTGTCCGGCTAATTCTCCAACCTAGAATAGCAACGACGATCGGCGTAAGCGCCGAGATAACAAGTTTCGCAATTTCCATCTGCTTCCCCCGCTCCCCTCGGGGGGAACAAACTACATTGTGCACAAATGCTCAAGCTCCACCTCCAACAGTCTCGCCGCCTACGCTTTTGGCGTGAACGATCACCTGATTGATGGAAGGATGGCGGTTCCAGTTGACCCCGACTGTATTCGGCAGAATTGTACGCTCCATCCAGTTGCCGGCGAGCACACCCATGACCACCCCCACGCGCGACCCACTGAAACCCACCGACGCTCCCCTCACCTTTGCCATCCTGGTCTTCCCCGGCTTTCCGATGATGGCGTTCAGCTCGGTCATCGAGCCGTTGCGTGCGGCCAATGTGCTGGCCAAGCGGGATTGCTATCGCTGGATCATCGTCGGCGCTGCCGCAGGTCCGGTCGAGGCCTCGAACGGCGTCGTCATCCAGCCCGGCTTTTTCGCCGGTGATGCGCCGAAGGTCGATCGCATTGTCGTCTGCTCGGGCGGAAATGCCGATCATCTCGTCGCCGACGATGCGGTGAGCTGGATCCGCAAAAGCCTGCGCGGCGGCGCCCATATCGGCGCGGTGGCGGATGCCGCCTTCTTCCTGGCGCGGGCCGGCCTGCTCGACGGCCATGCCTGCACCTTGCATTGGACAAGCCAGGCCGCCTTCACCGAGGCGTTTCCGGATATCGAGCTGAGGCGCGATCTCTACGTCATCGACCGCAAGCGCTTCACCTCGGCCGGCGGCGTCGGCAGCCTCGACATGATGCTGGAGATCATCACCAACGACTATGGCGCCGAGCTCGCGGCCGGCGTCGCCGAATGGTTCGTGCACAGTCCGCTGCGCTCCAGCGTCGACCGCAAGCTGATGCCGCTGCGCTTGCGCACCGGCGTCCAGAACGAGCTGGTGCTGTCGGCCATCGCCATCATGGAGGATGCGGTGGAGGAGCGCCTAGGCATGGCGGCGCTGGCGGAAAAGCTCGGCGTCTCCTCCGACAAGCTCGAGCGGAACTTCCGCTCCGAGCTCAGCATCTCGCCCAACGGCTATTACCGCCGCCTGCGGCTGAAGCGCGCCGCCGATCTCTTGGCGCATTCGACGCTGATGGTGCGCGACGTGGCGCTCGCCTGCGGCTTCGCCTCGATGTCGAGTTTTGCGCGGGCATTTCGGGAGGAGCATGGGCACGCGCCGAAGGTGGCGCGCAGGCGCTAGGTCCTCTCGGACGTTGGCGGGACAGCGCCCCCCTCTGCCCTGCCGGGCATCTCCCCCTCAAGGGGGGAGATTGGCAGCTTCGATGCTCCGCGCCTCCTGCGACGGTCGAAATTCGCGAAAGCGGCGATGACGGCCGATCTCCCCCCTTGAGGGGGAGATGTCCGGCAGGACAGAGGGGGGCGCCGTAGAGCGCTACGGACGACTTCAAGCGGCATCCGGCACAACACCTGCGGGATTCCGCACAGCCTCTGCGCAAGGCATGGCTCATCTTCCCCGTTTCCAGGAGGCACCCCATGAGCATTGTCGTTTTTGATCCCGACAGCACCGAGGACGTCGATTTCAAGGACCGCATGCGCCACCCGGCGGCGGCCGATCCGGCCGGCGGCATGTGGCTGTCCGATACCGAGCCGTCCTTCATCGACGCCGACGCGCTGCGCAAGGGGCGGCTGGCCAAGCTGCGCGCCTGGATGCGCGAGGCCGGCTATGGCGGCGTGGTGCTGTTCGATCCCTACAACCAGCGCTATGCCACCGGCTCGCGCAACATGTTCGGCTATTTCCTGCGCAACTCGACGCGCTATTTCTTCATCCCGACCGAAGGGCCGATCGTGCTGTTCGAATATCCGCAGAGCTACCATGTCTCGATGGTGCTCGACACGATCGACGAGGCGCGTCCTTCCAAGCTGGTGTGGTCCTCGGTGTCGGGCCGCGACGACGAAACAGCGGGTCCCTTCGCCGACGAGATCGCCGAGCTGCTCAAGGCGCATGGCGGCGGCTCGATGAAGCTCGGCCTCGACCGTTGCGGCCATCTGCAGGCGCTGGCGTTGGAAAAGCGCGGCTGCGAGGTCAGGGATTGCCAAGGCGAGATCTTGGCGGTGCGGGCGGTGAAGACGCCGGAGGAAGTAAAATGCCTGCAGGTGTCGATGGCCGGCGCCGAGGCCGCCGTCTATGCGGTGCGCGAGGCGATCAAGCCCGGTGTTTCCGAAAACGACCTGTTCGCCATCATGTATCACGAGGTGATCCGCCAGGGCGGCGAGTTCATCGAAACCCGGCTCTTGACCTCCGGCCAGCGCACCAACCCATGGTTCAACGAAGCGAGCGGCCGCAAGATCAGGCCGGGCGAACTTTTGGCGCTGGATACCGATACGATCGGCTGCTACGGCTATTATTCGGACTTCTCGCGCACCTTCCGCTGCGGGCCGGGCAAGCCGACGGATTATCAGAAATCGCTCTACTGCATGGCCCACGACCAGGTTCAGCACAACATCTCGATCGTGAAACCCGGCATGGCGTTTCGCGAGATTGCTGAAAAGGCCTGGAAGATCCCGGACCGCTTCGTCGACCAGCGCTATACCTCTGTCATGCACGGCGTCGGCATGCATGGCGAGACGCCGTTCATCGCGCACGCCATGGACTACGAGACCTATGGCCGCGACGGTTTTGTCGTGCCCGGCATGGTGGTCAGCGTCGAGAGCTATATCGGCGAGAAAGGCGGACGCGAGGGTGTCAAGCTCGAGGACGAGATACTGATCACTGAGACCGGCACCGAGCTTCTGTCGCGCTTTCCCTATGAGGACGATTTTCTTGACAAGCAGGTTTGAATGAAGGGCAGGTTTGAATGAAGAGCCCTGTCTCGATCGAGCGCGGCACGGCGGCCGCGGTCTTTGTCGACCTCCAGGAGGAGCATCGGCAGGACAGGCGCTATTTGGTCGAGGGTTTTGCCGGCATTCTCGCCAATGTCCAGCGTCTGCAGGCGGCGGCGCGGGCCAACGATGTGCTGCTCTACCATTCGGCCTATATCGTCGATCTCACCAGGGAGGCGCGGCGGTTCCATCCGGTCGATGCCAATGGCAGGTCGGCTTTCTCCGACAAGGACGATCCGCTGACCGCGATCTGTCCGGAAGTGGCGCCGGTCGCCGGCGAGATGATGCTGGTCAAGACTGAGGCCAGCGCCTTCGGTGCAGGGCCTGCAGCGGGCCGGCTCAAGGCCGAAGGCATCGAGTGGCTGGTCGTTGCCGGCGTGTGGACCGAGGCCTGCATCGACGCCACCGTCAGGGATGCGGTGTCATCAGGCTTTCGGGTGCTGCTGGTCAAGGATGCCTGCGGCAGCGGCAGCACGGCGATGCACCAGACTGCCATCATCAACCTTGCCAACCGGCTCTATGGCGGCGCCGTCACCACCACCGACGGCGCCTGCCGCCTGATCGCAGGCGAGACCGTCGATGCATGGCAGGTCGTGGGTTCCGTGCCTTTGCGCTTCACCTACGAAAACGCGGCCCGGCTCTACGACGAGCTCTGACGCTTCCAGCGGATTTGGTGGGATCGGATGGCAATGGTCAGCGACGCCGAAAAGCCCGAGACAGCAAAACGGGGAAAATACGCGACGCTGCTCGACCCGGCGCTGTGGGCCTATATCGACCGGGTCAACGCATGGTATCCGCCCGAAATGGATCTGCCGGTCGACAAGCAGCGGGCGGTCTATGACGCGATGTGCCGGGCGTTTCACACGGGCACTCCCGCAGGCGTCGAAGCCAGCGACAGCGCGGTTGCCGCCGGCGACCATGCGATCCCGATCCGGCGCTACCAACTGGCGGGCAAGGCACCGCAAGCGATGGTCGTTTATTATCACGGCGGCGGCTTTGTGCTTGGCGGGCTCGACAGCCATGACGACATCTGCGCCGAGATCTGCGCCGGCACCGGCTTTACGGTGCTGTCCGCCGACTACCGGCTGGCGCCCGAACATCTGCATCCGGCCGCCTTCGACGATGCGCTGACGGTGTTCGAATGGGCGGCTGACACAGAGGGCCTGCCGATCGTGCTGTGCGGCGAAAGCGCCGGCGGCAATCTTGCCGCCGCAGTCGCGCATGCGGCGCGCCGCCATCCTCGCCACGCGATCGGCCAGGTGCTGATCTATCCGGAGCTGGGCGGTCCGGAGCTAGGTGGCAAAGAGAGCGCCGGCTCCTATGTCGAGCACGCCGAAGCGCCGCTGCTGACGCTGAGCGACATCGAATTTTACAGGCAGGTCCGCTCCGGCAAGGCACGGTCACCAGACGACCCGACCTTCTCGCCGCTGCGCGACAGCGACTTCTCCGGCCTGCCGCCGACGGTCGTCGTCACCGCGCAATGCGACCCGCTGTCATCGGACGGCGAAGCCTATCGCGACCGCATCCTCGCCGCCGGCGGCCGCGCCTGGTGGTACGAAGAGCCGCGCCTCGTGCATAGCTTTCTACGCGCCCGCAAGACCGTGCCGCGGGCCGGCGAAGCTTTCACCCGCATCGTCGCCGCCATCGCCACGCTCGGCAAGGGTGGCTGGTTGTAGTGAGGCTGTTCCGCTGCATCTCGCGTCGGTCGCCGGCGGGAATCACCGGCCACTCGGAACCAGGTTAACTCGAAGGCTGCGATCTTTCGCGCCCCCCTCTGTCCTGCCGGCCATCTCCCCCACTTGGGGGGAGATTGGCAGCTTCGGCGCTGCGCTCCTGCTGCGATGTTGGAAATTGGCGAAAGCCGGGACGACAGCCGATCCCCCCAAGTGGGGGAGATGTCCGGCAGGACAGAGGGGGGCGCTGTCCCGCCGGCGTCTCGAAAAGTTCCGCACTGCAGCAGCGCAAGCTTCTGCGGAACAGCGCACAACAACTGCGGAAACCCGAACACTTCGCCCGTAAAACCCGCACTATCATCGCCCATGGCCAAAGGCGCCCGGCGATCGCATCCGCCCCCGCGACGCGGTCGGCCGGGCGCCGACAGGGAGGAACGACGATGAAGTTCATGCTGACCGACAGAGCGTTGCATCCGCAGGCCGAGCCCGTCGCCGACGGCTTCAAGAAAGGCGGCATGAACCGGCGCGAATATCTCGCCACCATGGCAGCACTTGGGGTCAGCGCCGCTGGCGCGCTGGCGCTGGGCGGCCTTGCGCCCTCCCCGGCCAGGGCGGCCGAGGAGCCGAGGCGCGGCGGCGTCTTGCGCGTCGCCATGAACGTCAAGGGCTGGAAGGATCCGCGCACTTTCGACGGCGTCGAAATGTCCAATGTCGCCCGTCAGTGCAACGAATATCTGGTGCGCTGGAACCGCGATTTCACCTTCGAGCCGTGGCTGCTCGAGAGCTGGGAGACCAGCGACGACGCCCGCGTGCTCACGCTGCACGTCCGCAAGGGCATCACCTGGTCGAATGGCGATACCTTCAACGCCGACGACGTCGTCCACAATCTGACGCGCTGGTGCGATGCCGGCGTCGCCGGCAATTCGGTCGCCGAGCGCATGGGCGCGCTGGTCGACGCCGCTACCAAGAAACCTGTCGACGGCGGCATCGAGCGTGTCGACGACTTTACCGTTCGGCTCAACTTGCCGAAGCCCGACATATCGCTGATTGCCGGCATGACCGATTATCCGGCGCTGATCATGCATCGCAGCTACGATGGCGACGGCGATCCGCTGAAGGCGCTGGCGATCACCACCGGACCTTGCGAACTGGTGGCATGGAACGCCGAGGTTGGCGCCGAGGTCCGCCGTAAGGACAAGCCGTGGTGGAAGGGCGACTTCTATCTCGACGGCATCCAATGGGTCGACTACGGCTCCGATCCCAATGCCATGTTTTCGGCTTTTGAATCGGGCGAGATCGACACCAACCACGAAACCGCCGCCGATACGGTTTCGCAAACGGACGCCATGGATCTAAGCAATTCCGAGCTTGCCACCGGCTCGACCATCGTCGCGCGCTTCAACGTCGGCAATCCGCCCTATGACGACATCAGGGTGCGGCGCGCCGCCCAGCTCGCCGTCGACAACGGCACGATCCTGAAGATCGGCATGGACGACCGCGGCAAGCCGGCCGAGAACCACCATGTCGGCCCGATGCACGCCGAATATGCCGATATCGGCCCGGCCGTGCGGAATGTCGACGAAGCCAAGGCGCTGCTTGCCGAGGCCGGCAAGTCCGACCACGAATACGACTTGATATCCGTCGATGTCGACTGGCAGAAGAACACCGGCGATGCCATCGCCGCGCAGATGCGCGACGCCGGACTGAAGGTCAAACGCACCGTGCTGCCGGCGGCGACGTTCTGGAACGACTGGAGCAAATATCCTTTCTCCTGCACCGAGTGGCTCGGCCGGCCGCTGGGCGTCCAGGTGCTGGCTCTGGCCTACAGATCGGGCGCTGCCTGGAACGAGAGCGCCTACGCCAATCCGGAGTTCGACGCCTTGCTCGACAAGGCGCTGGCCACACCCGACGCCGGCGCCCGCAAGGAGATCATGGCCAAGATCGAACAGAATTTGCGCGACTCCGGCATCATCACTCAGCCCTATTGGCGCTCGGTGTACCGGACTTATCGCAAGGGCGTGCATGGCTGTGAGCAGCACCAGTCGCTCGAGCAGCATTTCGAGAAGGTTTGGCTGGACGCGTGATCGCGGGTCTTCCCTTCTCCCACAAGGGGAGAAGGGAGAGCCACGCCGGACCTTGATATCTCACGTCCGAGGCGCACTGTCTCCCGCACCAGCAGGTCTAGATCCTCGCGCCGGGTTACGGTGATTGTTGATCGCCACCCTGAGGCAATGCTGGCCATGCACCGTCGTGTCCGAAAGGGCGGCGATGCCTTCTTCCTGCAGCCTCAGCATGATCTCGGTGTTGAGCGCCTTCTGTCGCTCGCCCGACGTCTCGTCGCCGCGGTAGCGAAAACAGACGATGTTGATGCTCGGTGGCGCGACGAGTTCCAGCAGCGGCTCGGCCTCGATCAGCGTGCTGAGATAATGTCCCTGCGCGATGTTTTGGTCGATCAGGCGGCCGAACTTCTCGATGCCGTGCTCCTTCAGCGCCATCCATACCTTCAGCGCCTGGAAACCGCGTGACGTCTGCAGGCCGTAATCATGCAGCCAGTGTCCGGAGGCGAGGCCGCGCGGCGTCGATTCCAGATATTCCGGCGTGACCGCGAAGGTTTTGCGATGCGCTGAAGCATCCCTGACTAGGATCAGGACCTATTAATTTGGCATTCAGCAGTCGATTGCAACGGCCGCCAGCCATCGCTCAAGCGATGGACCAGAAGCCCTTGTGTGAGCTCCTGCTCGCCAGGAGTTAGGCGGCGACTTCCCGGATCGCTCGCGCAAAGACGGGCAAAGAGCGCTCCACCATGCCGTCGTTTGCAGTCAAACTGATCCGCAGACGTCCAGGCAATTGGGCGACGCTGCCGGGCAGCACCCAGACACCGTCAGTTGCGAGGCGTGCCGCGAAGGCCACGTCGTCCGGTATTGGGGAGCGTGGAATGAGATAGAAGGTACCTTCAGGCACCGGCAGGTCGTATCCCGCTGCCCTCAAGCCTTCGACCATGCGATCGCGGCGCCGCGCGAGGGCTGCGACATCTATGCTGAGCTTCTCGAGATCAGGCAGTGCCCGCTGCAGGGTACGGCCGGCAAAAGCCCAACCGTGCGAAACCTGCGCTATGTCGACAGCCTCGCGCAATAGTATGCGATCGGCCTCGGGCATGTCCGCCCCGAGTGCGAGCCAGCCCAGGCGCTCGCCGGGCGCGAGCAAGGTCTTGCCGAAGGAATAGGCGATCAGCGTGTGCGGGTAGCTCTCGGCCGGACTGATATGCGCATGGCCGTCAAACACCAGTCGCGCATAGGGCTCGTCGGCAAGGAGATAGATCACCTTGCCAAATCTTTCGGACGCGGCCGCGAGCTTGTCGGCGAGCGCGTCGAGTTGAGCGCGGGGAAAGATGCGGCCGGTCGGGTTGTGCGGCGTGTTGACCACCACCACGCGGGTGCGCGGGGTGATCGCTGCCTCAATCTTTTCGAGATCGAGGTCATAGGTTCCCGGTGCTAGATCGACGGCGACGGGTGTCCCTGCCGCGCCGCGAATCTGGGCACCATAGGCGAACCAGCCGGGACGCGGATAGATGACCTCCTCTCCCACCTCGAGCACGGCGAGCAGCGCAGCCGCTATCGCGCCGAACCCTCCCGCGGTGATCGCAATGTCGTCTGGCTTGTAGTTCCGGCTTCGCGCCTGGCTGAGCGAGCGGGCCACCGTTTCGCGCGCCAGCGCATCGTACTTTTTATAACCGAACCAGTGAACATCCTGTGGCTCGACGTGGCGGATCAATGCATCGACAAATCCACGCAACGGCGTTTCCTGCGGATTGCCGAACATGAAATCGCAGGCATCAGGCCCCAGGCCGTCGCCCTCCAGGACGTTTCGCGCAAAATCCATGACCGTGCGCATTTCCTCGGTGACGGCGAGCATCCGGCTGGACACGGTGGCGATTGGCACGCACTTCCCCTGCTGCAGGCGGCGCATGTCGAGCGTTTCTTCGAAAGCCATGCCGGAGGATTTTGGCGTCGCGTCCATGGTGGTTTCTCCCTCTCCCGCTACTCGGCCGGGAACTGGCAGCCCGGCGTCGAGCGCGAAAGGGCCGTCTCCTCCGCGTCCATCTCGGCTTCGATGCCGTCGAACAGCGGCGTCGTCATGTAGCGTTCGCCGGTGTCGGGAAGCATGCACAGGATCACCGAGCCGGGTGCGGCTTTTTCCGCGATCTGGCGTGCCACGGCAAAAGTGGCTCCGCCGGAGATGCCGGTGAAAATCCCTTCCTTTTGCGCCAGCGCCTTGGCCCATTTGATGCCTTCGGGGCCGGGAACAGGCACGACCTCGTCATAGAGGCTGGCGTCGACCGCCTCCTGCAGCACGTTGGGAATGAAGTCGGGGGTCCAGCCCTGGATCGGGTGCGGCTCGAACGCCGGATGGCTGGCGGCGGGCCCACCGTCGGCGCCGCGCTCCTGTGCCTTGCCGCTGCCGATGAGCTGGGCGTTGGCGGGCTCGGCCAGCACGATCCGCGTCTCCGGGCGCTCGCGGCGCAGCACGCGCCCGACACCGACGACGGTGCCGCCGGTTCCGTAACCGGTGACGAAGCAGTCGAGCCGCGATCCGGCGAAATCGTTGATGATTTCGCGCGCCGTCGTCGCCTCGTGAATGGCGGCATTGGCCTTGGTCTCGAACTGGCGGGCAAGGAACCAGCCATTGGCCTCGGCCAGTTCCACCGCCTTGTTGTACATGCCAAAACCCTTCTGGGCGCGCGGCGTCAGCACCACCTTGGCGCCCAGCATGCGCATCAGCTTGCGGCGCTCGATGGAGAAACTGTCGGCCATCGTCACCACCAGCGGATAGCCCTTCTGGGCGCAGACCATGGCCAGCCCGATGCCGGTGTTGCCGCTGGTCGCCTCGACGACCGTCTGGCCCGGCTTCAGGGCGCCGCTGCGCTCGCCTTCTTCGATGATGTTGAGCGCCAGCCGGTCCTTCACCGACGCCGCCGGATTGAAGAATTCGGCCTTCACATAGATCGTCACACCATCGGGGCCGAGATTGTTGATCCTGATCACCGGCGTATCGCCGACCGTATCGAGAATGCTGTCGAACAGGCGGCCGCGGCCGGCCGTGGTCCTGATTTTTTGCTGATACAACATGGCTGTTCTCCTCTTTTTGTTATTGTCACGAGTTGTCGTCACGAGCCGGTTACAAACCGGCGGCGTGGGCGGCGAGGTTTCGAGACCTTGCCGCGGTACGGTGCCTGTGGCGGCAATGCTGCCCGGAAAGGCGGCAATGCCGGCGTCCGGCGCGGAAAATTCGTTGCCGGATGCACTCTATCGCTTTCAGTGATAAAGCAGAGGGCGATAGGCCAGCGTGGGAGCAAGCGTGGAAACGCACGTGGAATCCGCTCGATCGAGCCTGGGCGGCGCAACGGCCGGGCTGTCCGTGCGGCTGCTCGGGCCGCTGACGATCATGCGCGACGGTGCCGTCGTGCAACTGCCGGCATCGCGCAAGCTGCGCGCGCTCTTCGCCTATCTGGCGCTAGCGCCGCATGCCGTCGGACGCAGCCGTCTGTGCGAGCTCTTGTGGGACGTGCCGAACGATCCGAGGGGCGAGCTTCGCTGGTGCCTCAGCAAGCTCAGAAGCATTCTCGACGACCCCGCCAGGATCGAGACGTCTGGCGATACGGTCGCGCTTGATCTCAGCGGCAGTCTCGTCGACGCGATCGATATTGCCTCGGCCGCCGCTGATGGAATCGAGACGCTCGATCTGGAGCGGCTGCAGGTCTTGTCCGGCCTGTTCGTCGGCGATTTCCTCGACGGGCTGGAGATCGACCGCAGCCCGCATTTCGACAGCTGGCTGATCGCGCAACGCCGCCGGTTCAGATCATGCCATGCCGCCATCCTGGAACATCTCGTCAACAATCTCCCGGCAGATGCCGACGAAACCTCTCCGCATCTGGAAAAGTGGGTGGAACTTAATCCGTTCGACGGGCGCGCGCATGCGGCTCTTCTGGCAGGGCTTGCACGGCGCGGCCAGATCGGCGCGTGCGAGGAACATCTCGCTTCCGCGGAGCAGCTGTTTGCTTCGGAGGATCTGGATTTCAGTCCCGTTCGTGAGGCATGGCGGACGATCCGCAGCGAACGAACTGCCGCGACGCTCTGGGCGCGACCGGCACTTCTGCCCGCGGCCCCCCAGGCGTCGATTGTGCTTCCCCATCCCGATACTGCTGCATCGCAGAAGGCTTCGCTTGCCGTGATGCCTTTCATCGAGGAAGCCGGCATCGGCAGTGCTCGCGGTGGCCCCTCTCGCGGTGGATTAGCCGATGGCCTCACCCACGACATCATCACCCGTTTGGCCAAGCTCAGGGACTTCTTCGTCATCGCCCGCGGCTCGGTCTTTGCGCTGGCGGAAAAAAACATCGCGCCCGAAGACGCCGGCCGGCGGCTTAACGTCGACTATGTCGCCACCGGCACCGTGCGCAGCCAGGCAGGCCGCGTCGTGGTCTCAGTCGAACTTGTCGAGGTTCGCACGGTCAGGATCGTCTGGGCCGAGACGTTCGAGCGCAAGCCCGACGATATCTTTGCCGTCCTCGACGATATCGGCAACAGCATTGTCTCGTCGATCTCGGCCGAAATCGAGATGGTCGAGCGCAACCGCGCCTTGCTGAAAGCGCCCAACTCGCTGAATGCCTGGGAGGCTTACCATCGCGGCCTCTGGCACATGTATCGCTTCACCCGCACGGAAAACGAACAGGCCCGGCATTTCTTCGGCATGGCCCTGAAGCTCGATCCGACCTTCGCCCGTGCCTATGCCGGCCTGTCCTTCACCCATTGGCAAAACGCCTTTCAGCGCTGGGGAGACCGCGACAGGGAAAGCGCGCTGGCCTTCGAAACCGCCGGCCAAAGTCTTCTGGTCGATGACCACAATCCGGCCGCCCACTGGGCCATGGGCCGGGCTCTGTGGCTGCGCGGCGAGCAGGACGGATCCCTCATCGAGTTGGAGCGGGCCGTCGACCTCAGCCCGAACTTCGCGCTTGGCCACTACGCACTTTCGTTTGTACACTCGCAGTCGGGTGACCCAAAAGCGGCGATCGGTTCATCCGACCATTCGCGCCATCTGAGCCCGTTCGATCCGCTGCTGTTCGGCATGCTGGGGGCCAGGGCGATGGCGCATGTCCGGCTCGGCCAGTTCGACGAGGCTGCCGAATGGGCGCTGAAAGCCGCCGCCCGTCCCAATGCCCATGCCATCATCCTGGCGATCGCGGCCCACTGCCTCGCGCTGGCGGGACGGCTTGACGAAGCGCGAAACTTTTCCGCCGCGCTGCGCAAGACGCTGCCGAACTACTGCGCCGATGATTTTATCGGCACCTTCCGCTTCGAGCCGGGCGCCGAGGCCATGTTCCGGCAAGGGGCGAGAAGGATTGGGCTGGGCTGATCCATCCCAGGTCGGGATGGTGCTTGTGAAGCGAATGAGCCCGAGCCATGCCTCCGTCTGACACTACAACCGATCGTGGCCGCGATCCTCGCCCGGGCCCCTCTCGGTGCGGATAACTGAGTGCACTTTACGACTCAGCTATGTATCTTATCGGAGCTGACCTTCTCGGGAGGCTAATGCATGTCGCCAAAAAGGGGTAATGACATGCATACAAAAAAATAAAGCGCGTCGCATGGGCCTCTTCAGACGCGTGCTTCAGCTGCGTGCGGAGGCATGAGGACAGGATGACAACGAACCCCAGGAATGACGTCAATAACGGGGTAAAAGTCCAAACGCGCGCAAAGGAGCGAGAGCGCATCGTCCGCGCTGCGGACAGTGTCGATCGGGTCTACGCGGCGATCAAGGAATTCGCGATCGACTATCGTTTCCGGCCGGGAGAGAAGATCAACGAGGTCGAACTCGCGACTGAACTTGGCGTAAGTCGCACGCCGGTGCGCGCGGCTCTCAACAGATTGCAGCGCGACGGCTTCGTGGCGTCCGTTCCGAACAAGGGATTCTATGCCCGCGAACTCACGCCGGAAGCCGTGCGCGATCTCTACGAACTCCGCGCGGCGATCGAGCGGGCCGCATTCGTCCTGGCCTGTGAGCGGGCAACGGACACCGAGATCCAGGCGACGGTCGACGCATGGACCAAGCATAGCAGCCTGAAGGGTGAAGGGTCGTGGGCGAAGGTTGCCGTTGCCGATGAAAGTTTCCACATGGCCCTGACGCAATTGTCGAAGAATGCGCAGATGGTCAATGCGCTCGAGGGCCTATGTTCGCGGATTCGCTTTTTCCGGCGCATCGATCTGGAGTCCATGCCGCGCCGCAGCCACAGCTACCAGGAGCATGAGGCGATCATTGATGCCCTGCGCCGTCGCGATGCCGCGGGCGGGGCAGCCCTGGTCGAAAAGCACATCACGCTGAGTTCGGCGCATGCAATGGAGGTGGCCGCGCGTGGCTTAGCGCGGATCTTTTTCGGCACTACCGCGTAGGAGGACCATCGCGGAGAGCGGGGAAGAGGAACACAGCGAGGCGGAACGAGCGTGAGCGGCGGAACAGCCGATCTCCCCCGCATGGGGCCGCATGGGGGGAGATCGGCAGCTTCGTCGCCTCGCCCATCTCTTCAGGCCTCTTGTGAATTCCAACCAACCTTCTAAAGTGTACTCACTTTGTGATTTCCGGAGGCGTCATGCGCATAGTGGTGCTGGGTGGCGGCGTCGTTGGTGTCACGACAGCCTATCAACTGCAAAACGACGGTCACGACGTCGCGCTCATTGAACGCAATGCGCAGGTCGCCGCTGAAACGAGTTGGGGCAATGCCGGTATGATCGCGCCAGGCCATTCCTTTGTCTGGTCGTCCCCCAGGGCGCCGATAACCTTGCTGAAATCGCTGGTGCTCAAGGACCAGGCGCTGCGCTTCAAGTTCTCGGCGGATCCGCGGCTCTATACGTGGTCCTGGTTGTTTCTCATGGAATGCACGGCCGCCAAGGCGCGGCGCAACACGCTGCTCAAGCATCGCCTCGCCGCCTACTCGCAGGCAGTGCTGCGCGAGGTCGTTGCCGACGAGCAAATCGACTACGACCGTAACGATCGCGGCATCGTCTATTTCCACCGCAGCCAGCAAGCGCTCGACAATGGTGTCGAGCATATGAAGCTGCTGCAGTCGGACGGACAAGAGATCAAGGTGCTCGACCGAGACGCGGTCGTCGCGCTCGATCCGTCTCTGGCGTCCGCCAAGGACAAGATTGCCGGCGGCATCTATTGCCCGACCGACGAGACCGGCGACCCGGCAAAGTTCACCAGGGCCCTCGCCGCCAAGATTATCGCCCGCGGCGGCGCCATCCACACAGGCACGAAGATCACCGGTATCGAAACGACCGGCGACGCTGTCGCGCAGGTGCTCACCGACAAGGAGCCTTTCAAGGGTGATGCCTATGTGCTTGCGCTCGGGAGCCACAGTCCTGTTCTGGCAAGAAAGATCGGCATTCGACTGCCGATCTACCCGATCAAGGGCTATTCGCTGACGATCCCGATCGGCAATCGTCCGCTGCCGCCGACCATCGCCTCCGTCGACGAGCACAATCTGGTTGCCATCTCGCGCTTCGGCGACCGTATCCGCGTCACCGCAACGGCGGAGTTCGCCGGCTACGACACCAGCCATAAGCCCGCCGATTTCGCCTTCATGAAAGGGGTTGCCGAGGACCTCTACCCCGAGGGCGCCGACTACCATCGCGCGGAAATGTGGGCGGGTCTGAGGCCCATGACGCCGAACAATCTTCCCGCCTTCGGACGGCAACGCTTGCGCAACCTCTTCCTCAACACCGGGCATGGTCACATCGGCTGGACCATGTCGCACGGGTCGGCCCGGATCACCGCCGATCTGATCGCCGGCCGGACGCCGGCCATTCCAATGAATGGTCTTTGAACCGACTTTGAAAGGGAACGCCATGTCTTTCGACAACGCTATGTCTCTCAACAACGTCATGTCTGCCAACCTCGCCGCCACGCGCCTTGCGTCTTCCGGGCCGATTGATCTCGGCGTGCTGCCATCGGAACTCGACGGCGGTCTGGCGTCGCGCGCGGCGATCGGCCTTGTGGTGCTGGCAACGGATCAGACCCTGGAGCATGAATTCCGCGCGCTCGTGCGCCAGTCCGGTGTCGCCTTCTACGAATCCCGCGTGTTCAGCGACAACGACATAACGACCGAGACCTTGCGCGCCATCGGTCCCAGGATCGCGCCGGCCGTCGACCTCATCTTGCCGAGCATTCCCCTGGACGTCGTTGCCTTCGGCTGTACCTCGGCGACGATGACGCTCGGCGAAGAGGCGGTTTTCGCGGAGATCAGGAAGGCACGGCCAAATGTCGCCTGCACCACACCCGTCACCGCCGCGCTCGCGGCGTTCAAGGCTCTCGACGTCAAAGGCATCGGCCTGCTGACGCCCTACGCGCCGCAGATCAATGAAAACCTCGTTGCCTATTTCAGCGGGCGCGGCGTCGACATATCAGCCGTCGCGACCTTCGACCGGCGCGACGATCGCGACGCCGCCCGCATCTCGGCCACATCGATCGAAGCCGCGGCCGAGCGGATGGCTGCCACGCCGGGGGTGGATGCGGTCTTCATATCATGCACCAGCCTGCGCATCGCCGAAGCGGCCGCCGGGCTCGAGCAGCGCATCGGCGTGCCGGTCACGTCCAGCAACCACGCCATGGCCTGGCATTGTCTGCGGCTTGCCGGGATCAATGACGTCGTGCCCGCCGGAAGGCTTTTTGGATTGCCAAGCAACTGACTGGCGATCGCGGCGCACTGCCTTGCGCTGGCGGGACGGCTTGACGAGGCACGAAATTTTTCCGCTGTTCTTCGCAAGACGCTGCAGCCGTGTTCCGGCAAGGCGCCAAGCGCATCGGACTGGGCTGATCCACTCCTGCCCCGGCCTGTTTCAACCGGTCAAGGCCGCGATGCCTAGAGCGCTTCATCGTTTCACGGAAACGCCGAACCGCTCTATCTCTTTGTTTTTGCGCAATTCCGGACGGAAAACCGCTTCACACTTTTCCTGGAATTGCTCTAACCGGTCGACAGCCGAACAAAAGCCCGGCAATCGGCCAAGAAGATCGGCCAGCAAAGCCGCGTTCGTCGCAGCTATATGCCGAGCATCGTCTTGGCTTGGTTGAGCGCGGCCTCTGACCCTGCATGATCGCCGGCGGCGTGCAATGTCTCGCCTTGGGCGCGCAGTTCCTTGACTTTGGTCATATCGGCCTCGGAGAGGGTGGCGGTCGGCAACGCCGCGTCGATCGCGGCCATGATGGTCGGGCACGAATTTGCAAAGGCTGTCGCAGGAACGACCGCCAGGAAAACCGCAAGCGAAATTGATCGTAACATGGACGTTTCTCCCTCGCCGGAACACGCCACGTCGACGACCGGCATAGGAATGGTACAGCGGATGCCCGAACCTGCCAATCACGATGATGCCGCCGGGTTGAGGCAAGCTGCGGTCGGCCGGTTTTTTCTCGAGGTTTCTGAGCCTTTCATCACGGCTGATCGCCACCACCTCACGTCCGAAGTCGACGGCAGCTTCGCGGCAATCGTCAGATCGCCCAAAATTCCTCGACCAGAGCGGATCAGGCAGGCTGAACCGATTTGACATTGCCTTCGGTATCGACAAGGCAGCTTGTCTTCTTGCCGCCGGCATCGAGCTCGACCTGATAGGTTTGGGGATCGATCTTGCTCGACGAAACCGGAAGTATCTTCGTGCTGTCGACGCCGCTCGCCTTGGCGGCCGCGTCGGCGCAAAGAAGCTGAAGGTCCGCCGGGGCCGTCTCGACCTTGGTCCTGGACATCTGTTCCTGGGGAGGCGGCGGCGGGGCGCTGACACAAGCGCTCAGTGTTCCCACCAAAAATCCAATTGTTGTTGCCCGGATCGACGTTCTCACTGCATGTTTTGCCGACATTGCTTGGTCCCTCTCCGAATGCCGCTTCCCGGCCTTACACACCCTTGTAAAGTGCCGCCCCCTGCATGAGAACGATGACCTTGGCTCCAACCTTGACGCGCGATGCGAGATCGGTGATGTCGTCGTTCCTCATCCGGATGCACCCCGATGACACGTCGAGCCCGATCGTCCAGGGCTCCGGAGTGCCGTGTATCCGGTAGATCGTGTCCTGGTCGCGCTCATACAGATAGAGCGCCCTGGCGCCGAGCGGGTTGTCCGGTCCTCCCGGCATGCCTCCCGCATGTTTGACCGCATTCGGATCACGAGCGATCATTTCGGCCGGGGGTGTCCAGGTCGGCCATTCCGCCATGCGGCCGACGCGCACGATTCCGGCCCATCCAAATCCCTCCCGGCCGACGCCGATACCGTAGCGCATGGCCCGCTGACCCGGCTGCACAAGATAGAGAAAATGCTGGTTGCCATCGATGATGATCGTGCCGGGCACTTCCGCGGTGCGGAACTTGACCATCTGCGGCCGAAACGCCTCCGGCACTTCATTGTGCGCGGCATAGTATTTGCGTGCCTTGGTGCGGTCGTAGTCCACCCATTTGCGGGTTTTCGGATCGAAAACCTGTGTTCCCGCAGCCAGCGCCGCCACTGCGACAAGACCGAACGCTGCCGCGACAATTGCCGTCAGGGAGCGCCGCTGGAGAATGGCGCGTCCCGCGATCATCAGCTTGCCGTTCATGGATTTGCCCACCCGTTCACCCGAGCGCCCTGTGCAGCAACCCATTGTTTGGCGTACTCGTAAGGATCCTGACGCTCCACTTGGAGCGCATAACTCATCTTCGCGGCGTCTTCGGGCTTGAGCGCGACCCGTTCCAGGAACTCGACCACCTTCGGATATTTTTTGCGCAGTGAGGTGGCGTAAGCGATATGGAAATGTGCGGTATCCCATGACACTGGCGCGCTGGACTTCGAGACCCAGAGCGGGTCCTCGGAAGGCAGCACGATCTTCCACTTTGCCGGGTCAAAAGGCGGCTCGGTAAGCCGGACAATGTCGTGCAGCTCAAACACGTGATGCGGTGCATAGCAGGCAAACACCATCGGATGAGCCGTGGCGACCGCGGCATCGACAGCCGCCATTCCGACATCCTCCGGCGTCTCCAGCAATGTCATTGTCTTGGCATAGCCATAGCTGTTGGCGCGGACACGCTCGATAGCCGTCGAGGACCAACCCTCCGCGCCAATCCACAGTTCCCCATGTCCGTCCCGATCAGTGTCCAACGCGGCAGTTTTGCGCGGGTCGGTGAGGTCCGAAATGTCGCGAATGCCAAATTTGTCGGCGGTTTCGCGGGTTGCGCATATGCCTTGCCATGCCGGCACACCGATGGGACTGATGGCAACCGTGCCGGCATCGTCCACATACTTCTTCACCAGATTGTCGAGGTTGGGCAGCCACATTTCGGGATGAATATCCACCTCGCCCGAATCGAGGCCGGCAAAGGCAATAAGCGTCCCCATCTCGCGCACATCGGCATCGAGCCCGAAATTTTCCTTCAGGCTGACCTTGAGAATGTTTGCCGTCGCCTGGCCCGACGGCCAGTTCGGCATTGCAATGACGAGATCAGCCGCTTGGGCCGGGATCGCCAGCATCGTCAATGCCGCCAGCGACATTTTCCGCAGGCACTGCCGAAATCGGTCGTGCATTTCTTCCCCCTCGCTTCGGCGCTGAAATGAACCGGGACGGGAACAATCTGTCACGGCAAGCACCGGGTTGTGACAGCAGCCCCATCTGCCGACGGCAACTGCTGAAGGTGCGACAATGCATTCGCCAAAGAGAGCGCCGTCACATGCCGCCTCTGCACGCTACTCGATGACATTCCGTATGGGAAGATGCTTACAACCGGAGGTCGCGCGCCAACTTTCAAGTTGTCCGCGGGCACACGCCTTACGAACTGTAGGGCGTGCTAGGACACCTTGTTGGGTGAGGTCATTCGCAAGGTCATGTGCAGCCGACGGCCCGGAAACCGCAGTTTCCGGGAAATCAAGAACTTACAAAGGGATTTGGTGCCCAGAAGAGGACTCGAACCTCCACTCCTTGCGGAACACGGACCTGAACCGTGCGCGTCTACCAATTCCGCCATCTGGGCTGGTGCGGGCTCTTTAGGCGGGCAAACGGTGAGTGTCAACGCGCTTTTTTGAAACGCACTCGCCGGCTCAGTTCTCCAGCACTTCCTTGGATGCCACGGTCGAATCGGCGTTGAGCTTGTAGATGACCGGCACGCCGGTGCCGAGCTCCAGTTTGACGATCTCCTCGCCCGACTTGCCGTCCAGCGCCATGATCAGCGCACGCAGCGAATTGCCGTGCGCCGCCACCAGCACGGTGCCGCCGCGCAGCACATGCGGCTGCAGGTCGTGCAGATAATAGGGCCAGACGCGCGCGCCGGTGTCCTTCAGGCTTTCGCCGCCGGGCGGCGGCACGTCGTAGGAGCGGCGCCAGACATGCACCTGCTCCTCGCCCCATTTCTTGCGCGCATCGTCCTTGTTGAGGCCGGAGAGGTCGCCATAGTCGCGCTCGTTCAGCGCCTGGTCGCGGATGGTCTCGAGATCGCTCTGGCCGACCGCGTCGAGAATGTGCTGGCAGGTCTTCTGCGCCCTGATCAGCGACGACGTGAAGGCGATGTCGAATTTCAGGCCGCGCGCCTTCAGCTTGGCGCCCGCCTCCTTGGCCTCGGCGTGGCCCAGCTCGGTCAGGTCAACGTCGCGCCAGCCGGTGAAGAGGTTCTTCAGGTTCCATTCGCTCTGGCCATGGCGCACGAGCACGAGAGTTCCCGACATTTTTGCTCCTTCAGTTTGTGGATCAGATCGTCTCAGGCGAGTCCGAGCACGTCCCGCATCGAATACAGTCCCGGCTTCCTGCCGCGCGCCCACAGTGCGGCCTTGACCGCGCCGCGAGCGAAGATCGCCCGGTCCTCGGCGTGATGGGCGAGCGTGATGCGCTCGCCGGTGCCGGCCAGCACCACGGAGTGGTCGCCGACCACCGAGCCGCCGCGCAGCGTGGCAAAACCGATCGAGCCGGTCTTTCGCACGCCGGTGTGGCCGTCGCGCGACCGCACGCTGTTCCCGTCAAGATCGATGCCGCGCCCGACGGCAGCGGCTTCGCCGAGCAGCAGCGCCGTGCCCGACGGCGCGTCGACCTTGTGCCGGTGATGCATTTCCAGGATCTCGATGTCGAAATCATCGGCGTCGAGCGCGCGCGCCGCCTGCTCGACCAGCACCGCCAGCAGATTGACGCCGAGGCTCATATTGCCTGACTTGACCACCGTCGCGTGGCGCGCCGCCGCCTTTATCTTGGCATTGTCGTCCGCGGAGCAGCCGGTGGTGCCGATGACATGGACGATGCGCGCCTGCGCCGCGTAGCCGGCGAATTCGACCGTCGCTGCCGGGCTCGTGAAATCGAGCACGCCGTCGGCCTTGGCGAAGGCCGGCAGCGGGTCGTCGCCGATCGCCACGCCGATATTGCCGATGCCGGCAAGCTCGCCGGCATCCTTGCCGAGATGTGGCGAGCCGGCCCGCTCGATCGCGCCGGCGACGCGTGCGCCCGGTATCGTGTGAATGGCGCGGATCAGCGCCTGGCCCATCCGGCCGGCCGCGCCGACCACCACCAGGCCCATTTCATTGACGGGGGGATCGTTTGTGGCCGCACCGCTCATAAAGTTCTCCCGACCGCCTTTTTCGCGCGGCGCACCGAAGTTTGGATTGGCTTGCCGTCGTCGACAAGCCCCAGCCCCTTGTTGCCCTGCACCCGGTGAAAGCGGGCATAGACGCTGTGCGGGTCGGCCATCAGCGAGGCATGCGTGCCTTGCTCGACCAGCCGCCCCTGTTCCATGACGACGATGTGGTCGGCATTGACCACGGTCGACAGCCGATGCGCGATGACGATGGTCGTGCGCCCTTCCGTCACCTGGGTCAGCGCCTGCTGGACGCGCGCTTCCGCCTCGTTGTCGAGCGCCGAGGTCGCCTCGTCGAGCAGCAGGATCGGCGCCTGCCGCACGATGGCGCGGGCGATCGACAGACGCTGGCGCTGGCCGCCCGACAGCGTCACGCCGCCTTCACCGACAGGGGTGTCATAGCCTTGCGGCTGCTGGCGGATGAAGCCGTCGGCCTCGGCTTGCTGCGCGGCCAGTTCGATCTCGGCGTCGCTGGCGGCGAGCCGCCCGTAGCGGATGTTGTCGCGAATGGTGCCTTCGAACAGATAGGGCTGCTGCGAGACATAGGCGATGGAGCTGCGCAGCGACTGCTTGGTCATCTCTAAAATGTCCTGGCCGTCGACCTCGATGCTACCCGCTTCGACATCATGGAAGCGCTGCAGCAGCGCCACCAGCGTCGACTTGCCGGCGCCCGAGGCGCCGACGATGGCCGTCATCTTGCCGGCAGCGGCGACGAAGCTGAGCTCCTGCAGCACCGGCGCGTCGGCGACATAGCCGAACGACACATTGTTGAAGCGCACCTCGCCCCTGGTGATCTTCGCTTCGACCGCTCCGGGCGCGTCGCCCTGTTGCGGCTCGAGGTCGAGCAGCTCGTAGATCATGCGCGCATTGACCAGCGCCCGTTCCATGCCGACCTGCATGCGCGCCAGCCGCCGGGCCGGGTCGTAGGCGAGCATCAGTGCCGTGATGAAGGAAAAGACCGCGCCAGGCGGCTGGCCGCTGACGGCTGCCCGGTAGCCGGAATAGGCGATGACGCCGGCGACGGCGAAGCCGGCCAGCATGTCCGAGATCGGCGTCAACCGTTCCGACACGCGCGCGATGCGGTTTGCCCGCTGCTCGGCGCCGGTGACAAGATCGCTGATGCGACGCGACAGCTCGTCTTCCAGCGTGAACGCCTTGACGATGGCGATGCCTTGCGTTGCTTCCTGCATGGCGCCGATCAGCCGCGAGTTGATCTGCACCGCTTCGCGCGTGGCGCGTCGTATTCTGCGGGTCAGGTAGACGACCGTGTAGATCAGCGGCGGCCCGACCAGCAGCGACATCAGGGACAGCATCGGATCCTGCCAGATCATGACGCCGATCAGCGCGACCAGCGATACGGCGTCGCGTGCCAATGACGTCAGCGTCATCGAGAGCAGGTCGCGGATGCCGTTGACGTTCTCGTTGATCTGGGCGGCCAGCCGCCCCGAGCGCGTGTCGTTGAAGAAACCGACGCCGAGCTTCATCAGATGAGCGAAGATGCGGCGCTGGTAGCGCGCCACCAGATTGTTGCCGATCCTGGCCAGCGTCACCGCCTGGCCGTAAGTGGCCAGCCCGCGCAGCATGAATGCGCCCAGGATCAACAAGCAGATCAGCGCGATGAGATCGCCGCGCTGTTCGTAGAATATCTGGTCGACGACGTCCTTCATGATCCAGGCGGTGAAGGCAGTCGTAGCCGCAACTATCACCAGGCACAGAACGGCCAGAGCATAATACCAGCGGTACTCGTGGCTGTTCTCGGCGATGATGCGGCGGACCACCGCCACGATCTCGCCGGGCCGGGCTTTGGCTTGGTGCCGGGCTTCCGCTTGATGTTTGGGCGACTGGTTCAAAGTCGGGATCGTTCCGTGATGTCGGTTCGGCCTCGCGGCCGGGCTAATTCGGCAATCCTCTTAGCGCCCCGGTGGCGGCTTGCCTATGGCCGAGGTAGGCAAAACTTCGCCGCGGCTCAGGGCGTCACTTAAGCCCGCCAGCGTCGCCCCGCCGTCTGGACGCCGAACAGCGACGGGTTTCTGGCATAGGCGGCAAGACCGGAAAGCGCTGCCAGCGGATGGGTGATCACATAGACGGGCATGGTGCGCATCATCTCGCTATGCGGCGCCTTGTCCTCGAAGGCGGCGCGGAACTCGCCCGTTTTCAGCGCCGGCAGGATTTTCTGGGCGATGCCGCCGGTCAGGAAGACGCCGCCGCGGCTCATGAACACCAGCGCAAGGTCGCCGGCTGTGCGCCCCAGGCAGGTGACGAACATCGACAGCGCTTCCTCGGCCACCGGATCTGACTTCGCCAGTGCCGCCGCGGTGACCTCGGCCGGCGTGGTGAAGGGCGCCGGCTTGCCGTCCGCCTTGGCCACCGCCCGGTAGGCATTGACCAGGCCGCGTCCGGACAGGATCTGTTCGCCGGAGATTCTGCCCTCGAGCTTCTCGATATGCGGAAAGACCTGGAAATCGCGCGGCGAGCGCGGCCCGATATCCATGTGCCCTCCCTCACCGGGCACCGGAATCCAATGGTTCAGCGCGTGGACCAGGCCGGCGACGCCAAGCCCGGTTCCGGGACCGAGCACCACCCGTCCGGCATTGGGCTCCGGCGCATCGCCGCCGATCTTTTCCATATGCTCTTCGCCAAGCGCCACGACAGCCAGCGCCTGCGCCTCGAAATCATTGAGCACCACGACGTCGCTGAGGCCGAGGCTGGCAAACATCTTTCTCGGCTTGACGATCCACGGGCAATTGGTGAGCGGGATCTCGTCGCTGTCGACCGGGCCGGCCACCGCCAGCACGGCGGAGTTGGGCCGGACCGGCGAGCGGTCGAGCACCGCTGCCTGGATCGCGTCGTCGATGGTGTTGAAGTTGGCCGTCTGGACGATCTGCGGCTCGGTTGGTTCCGAGTTCGCGTCGAGCACGATCGAAAAGCGCGCATTGGTGCCGCCTATGTCGCCGATCAGGACCGGAAACTGCAGCGCTGTGTCGTCGTCGCCTGGCATGCTCTTGTCCGTCCCGGTTCCCAGTGGCGTTCCGCTGTTCTTTCGTTGACTAGCGCATGACCTGGAAAAGGGAAAGTCGCTTCAGAGTCAGTTCCGGAGCAATCACCTCAGGTCCGAATTTCGTGCTAGCCCTATTCAGCGTTGGCGCTGCACCTCACCTGCCTGCCGGCATCCTCTCCCGTATAGTGACGGGGAAAGGGGGCGCTTTCATCGATGGTTCCGCTAATCTCCAACTCTGCAAGAACGGCGCCAAGGCCGCGGCCAGCCCTTTCTCCCGTCACTATACGGGGAGAAATGCCCGGCAGGGCAATGAGGGGCGGCGCCGACCCAACAGTTGGTCGTCTCCAACATCAGTGGAAGCCGAGGCGATTATCCTGGCATCAGTTCCCCGGCCGCGGTCGCGGCAATGGAATGCCGATCTCGGGTGTAGCCGCGAAGGCGTTGATCGAGGCCGGAAGCGCTGCCGCGCCGCTTGCGGATGCCCGCGCCGGCGCCGGGGCCACCGTGAGAGTGGGTGCAGCCGCGACCGGCACGCCGTCGCCATAAAAGGTGACCGCCTCCGCCGAAGCCGGATCGGGCCCGTCGAGCACCGCCTGGCATGCCGCGGGCAGGCTCGCCATCGTCATCACGTCGCGCGCTTTCGGCCTGTCCGGGTTTTTGTTGGGGCGCCACGGTTCCTCGGTGAACCACCATGCCAGAGACTGGTCGCAGCCGTCGCCGGGCGCCGTGTTTTCCTGTGCTTTGCAATTGGGCGAGCCGGGCTGGCAGCCGATGCGGATGTGGAAGTGATAGTCGTGGCCCCAGAACGGCCTGACCTTGCGCAGCCATGCGCGGTCGCCTTTCACCGTGTCGCAGAGCTTCTTCTTGATGCCGGGATTGACCAGGATGCGCTCGACTTCCGCGTAGCTTGCCGCGCGCTTTAGGAGCCGCATATGCGCCGGCACCCAGAGCGCATCCTTCACCAGATGGGTCTTTTCATCGACAAGCAAGGTGGCGCTCATATTTTCGCGCTGGTCGATCGAAAGCTTGCGGTCGGGCATCGGCGTCAGCCAGATGTCGGCGTCGAGGCCGATCTGGTGCGAGGCATGGCCGGTCAGCATCGGGCCGCCGCGCGGCTGCGAAATGTCGCCGACCAGCAGGCCGGGCCAACCGTCGGCCGCGGCGTCGCGCGACAGTTTCTCGATCAGCGCGATCATCGTCGGATGGCCCCAGCGACGGTTGCGCGAAGGCCGCATCACCTCCCATTTCGGGCCGTCCATGGGGATGGCGACGCCGCCGGCAAAGCAGCCCTTGGAATAAAAGCCGATCGATTGCGGCGCAGCCACGGCCGGCAGCTTTTTGGCGCCGAACAGGTCTTTCGCCAGGCCTTCGGCGGCGGCAGGTCGCGCCGCAAGCCCCGCCAGGGCGAGGACGGCGAGCGCTGCTAATGCATGTCGCCCAAAGCATGCCCTCGGGCTTGAACCGAGGGTGCGCAGCGGCTTTGGGACAACGACAGGCATAAACAGAGATCTAAAGCGCGTCGCGACGCGCTTTAGCAGCAATGCTCTGCCGGGCAATGATTGCTTCAACGGTTTCATGAAGCAGAACCCCTCTGCGAATTTAAGTCGAATCATATCATGCCCGGCGCGAGGTTTCGATCACGACCGCTTCATCGGGCTGCGCGCCTCGCCGTCGTGCCATCTGCCGTCAGACCACATTTGGTCGAAGGCCGAGCGGTAGTCGGGAAAGCGAAAGCGATAGCCGGCAGCCTTGATCGCCGCGTTGGCGACACGCTTGTTCTCGCCATAGAAGGATCGCGCCATGGGCGAAAGCTGGGCGGTCTCGAACGGAATTTCGGGCGGCGGTGTGACGCCCATCAGCCCGGCGGCATAGGCGACGACGTCCTGCGGCGGCGCCGGCAGGTCGTCGGTGACGTTGAAGATGCCGCCGCGATTGTCTCCGATTAGATGCCAAAGCGCCCCGGCAATGTCGTCGCAATGGATGCGGTTGAACACCTGGCCCGGCTTGACCAGCCGCCGCGCGGTGCCGTTTTCCAGATTGACCAGGGCATTGCGGCCCGGCCCGTAAATGCCGGAAAGCCGCAGGATCGCCACCGGCCGGCCGATGTCCCGACCCAGTCTCAGCCAGTCCCGCTCGGCGGTGACACGCATCATCGAGCGCTTCGACACCGGCCGGCATTCGGCGGTCTCGTCCACCCAGCCGCCGCCATGGTCGCCATAGACGCCGACGGTGGAGAGATAGGCGATCCATTTCAGCGCCGGCATCTCCGTCCTAATTGTCTCGCGCGCCGCATTCAACACCGGGTCGCCGGCCTCTTCCGGCGCCACCGAGACGACGAGATGGGTTGTTTTCTCGAGCGCGTCACGGATTTCGGGCGTCAGCGCGCCATCGAAAAGCAGCGGCTGGATCCCGGCTTGCCGCAACGCTTCGAATTTCTCCGGCGCGCGTGTCGTGCCAAGGATCGTGCCGGCATCCTTGTTGGCTCGGGCAAATGCCTTGCCCGAATAGCCGGCCCCGAAAACAAAGATATGCTTCTCGCTCATGCATGCGCCTCGATTTGATTTGCCAGCGCCAGGCGCCATTCGCGTTGCACGGCGTCGTCGCTTTCTGCTTTGACCGCAGCGGTGGCGCGTCTGGCAAATTCAGTTTCAGGCACAAGCCGTGACAGCGCCCATACCGCCGCCCCACGCACCAGGGGCGAGGCATCGCCGAGCAGCGCGCGCACGGCGTTGCCGAGCGAGGAATCGCCGGAATTGCCGGCGGCGATCAGCACATTGCGGACAAAGCGGTCGCGACCGATGCGCTTGATCGGCGAACCGGTGAACAAGGACCGGAAAGCCGCGTCGTCGAGCGCCAAGAGATCGGCGAGCGGCGGCTCGCGCAAGTCCGCGCGGGCGGCGAGCTTTGCCTCCGACGCAGTCTGGGCAAACTTGTTCCACGGGCAGGCGGCCAGGCAGTCGTCGCAGCCATAGATGCGGTTACCGATTTTTTCCCGGAACTCGTGCGGGATCGGCCCCTTGCTCTCGATGGTGAGATAGGAGATGCAGCGTCGCGCATCGAGCCGGTAGGGAGCCGGAAAGGCGTCGGTAGGGCAAACGTCGAGGCAGGCGCGGCAGGAGCCGCAATGGTCGTCCTCGGGCGTATCGGGCGCAAGCTCGGCCGTCGTGAAGATGGTGCCGAGGAACAGCCAGGAGCCGTGCGCGCGGCTGACCAGATTGGTGTGCTTGCCTTGCCAGCCGAGGCCGGCGGCTTCTGCCAGCGGCTTTTCCATAACCGGGGCGGTATCGACGAACACTTTTACATCGCCACCGGCGCGCGCCACGATCTTGCCGGCAATCTCTTTCAGCCGGCCCTTCATCACGTCGTGGTAATCGCGGTTCTGCGCATAGACCGAGATCGCGCCGCGGTCGCGCTTCACCAGGACCGCGCGTGGGTCGTGGTCGGGGCCATAGTTCATGGCGAGCACAATGATGGAGCGAACTTCGGGCCAAAGTGCTGTCGGCTCGCTGCGGCGTTCGAGCGTCTCGGCGATCCAGCCCATCGAACCGTGAAAACCGTCGGCGACGAATTCGGCGAGCCGGGCCGGCGCCTGCGGAATGGCATCGGGCGTGGTGACGGCAACGGCATCGAAACCGGCGCGCCGTGCCTCGCGGTCGATCAGCGCGCGCAGGTTTTCCGCTTTAGAAATCGAGGTCCGCATAATGTGACACCGGCGATAGGCCGCGCACCCGGTCGGACAAAAGCGGCCGGAACGATGGCCGCGATTTCACCCGTGCATACCATTCGCGCGCGGCAGCGTGTTCGCGCCAGTCGATCTCGCCGAGATAGTCGAGCACAGACAGCGCAGCTGCAGCCGCGAGATCGGCATAGGTGACCTTGTTGCCGGCCAGCCATTGGCGGGTGCCGGCCAGCCAGTTGGTGTATTTCATGTGCTGGCGGATGTTGGCGCGCGCGGCACGGATCGCTGCCGAATCGGGCGAGCCGCCGCCCGCCGTTTCCGGCATGACCGGCTTCAGCACGCGCTCGCGCACCAGATGCCGCGTCACCTCGCTATCGGCCTTGTTGAGATACCAGTCGGTCAGCCGGCGGATTTCGGCGCGCCCCATCGGATCCTCGGCGAACAGCCGCTTGTCGCGCTTGAGCACGCCGCGCGTCTCGTCGAGATATTCGCCGATGACCATGGCGCCGACGATCGGCACGTCGCCTTCGGCGAGCAGGATCGGCAGCGTGCCGGCCGGGTTCAGCGCCAGGAACTCCTTGCGCCGCGTCCACGGCTTTTCCTCGATCAGCGCCAGCTCCTCGCCATATTCGCCGAAAGCGAGGCGCACGAACCGGCAGGAGGCGAACATCGGGTGGTGGAAAAGCGTCAGCATGGTCCCGCGATAATAGAGCGCACTGGCAAATCGCCGGCTGCGCCGGTAAGTCTTAGCCGCCCCGATTCAAAGGGCTGTCAGGGTGCTGCGACCTATAGGAGGAGTTCCGCGCCATGACAAGCAAGCCCTTTCGCAAGCCGTTCTTCAAGCTCTCACTCGAACGCCGAGGTTGCCATGGAAAGCCAGACCATCGTCGAAGCGCTGCTGCTCGGCATGATCGAGGGCATGACCGAGTTCATTCCGGTCTCGTCGACCGGCCATATCCTGCTTGCCGGCCATTTTCTCGGCTTCCACTCGACCGGCAAGGCCTTCGAGATCCTGATCCAGCTCGGCGCAATACTGGCGATCCTCAGCGTCTATTTCCATCGTCTGTGGCAGATGCTGGTCGATCTGCCGCGTGATCGGGTGACGCGGCATTTCGTCCTCGGCATCCTCGTCGCCTTCCTGCCGGCGGCCGTCATCGGTGCGCTGGCGCACGACTTCATCAAGACGGTGCTGTTTGAATCGCCGAGGCTGATCTGCATCATGCTGATCATCGGCGGCGTGGTCCTGCTGTGGGTGGATCGTCTCAAGCTGAAGCCGTTCTACCACGACGTCGAGCGGTTTCCGCTCAGGCTCTATCTGCAGATCGGACTGTTCCAATGCCTTTCGCTGATCCCCGGCACGTCGCGCTCCGGCTCGACGATCGTCGGCGCGCTGCTTCTGGGCGTCGACAAGCGGCCGGCTGCGGAATTCTCCTTCTTCCTCGCCATGCCGACGATGGTCGGCGCCTTCGCCTTCGACCTCTTCAAGAACCGCAATGTGCTGACCAGCGCCGATCTGCCCGTCATCGCCGCCGGTTTCATCGCGGCCTTCGTCGCGGCGCTCATCGTCGTGCGCTTCCTGCTCAACTACGTCTCGCGCCACGGCTATTCGCTGTTCGGCTGGTGGCGGGTGGTCATCGGCACCGTCGGGCTGGTTGCGCTGTTCGTATGGGGGTGAGGCGGCACAGTTAATTTATCGCCCAAGGCTCTATTTGCTCGTTGGCGTAGCAATGCCGTTGATGGTGGGGACGACCAACGTAGACCTGCCCCCGACCCATGCCGACCTCGCAGGATCGTTCTTGCCGCTTGCGTGCATTCCGTAGCCAAAATCGACTGCGTTCACCACTCTTCAGAACTTTTTCACGTCGATTTCATGACTTCGAACGACCCCTCGCGTTCTCTCTCACAAGCCGTCCCCACCAAGCCGTCCCCACACGGTTCGGGCGTCGAACTGAGGAGATAAAAGATGATCAACCGCATCTTGGGAATTCTCGTGATCGGCGCGGCGACCACCGCGTCCGCTGGTGATGGTCTGAGCCGTCACATTCTCGAACGGGCAGCAAGCTGCTGGCCTACGCAGACGGCGATGCGCGGAATCAGCTTCAGCGCCGATGTCCACGTCAGCTTCACGCGCGAGGGTCAAGTCAGTGCCATCGAAATCGTCGACGTTGCGCCACAGACCGAGACGTTCAAGGCCTTAGCCAAGGATTTCGCTGACGCATTGAAGCAGTGTGGCCCCTACGGTACCGAAGGCATGAGCGAAATGGACCTCAATCTCTCATGGCCGCCGTAGGCGCGGCGAAGTTGCTGCTACTTCGTCACCGAGAATTCGTAACGCTTGAAGCGAGACAGAAGTATGTATTCCTTCGTGGCTCCAGATATGCCGCTCAGGTTGCGGAACACAGCGCCACAGCCTGTCAGTTTACGCGGATATGCGCTGCACAAGCTGTCGCCCTGCACCCACATCTGACCGGTCACGACCTCCTCACCAACTGTTCTGGTCACGCTGCCGTCTGCCGCAACCACAGCATGGTAGGCTGAGACATTGGGCAGAATCTGGCGTCCCGTCAGCTCGTGTCCGATTATGAGATTCCCGATGTCGACGCCGTTCATCCGTTTCGCGGATTCCGGCTCCATTCCGGCGGGAAGCTCGGAAACCCCCGCCTTCCTCAAGCCATCGAGCAGGCGAGCGATGTCCTGCGGCCGCTTGTAGACGAAGAACTGCTGCGCGATCAGCAGGTTGGGCTGCCCCTCTTGCATGTCCGACAGCACGCGTCGGAGCTGCCCTAGGGCCGAGGCCGCTTCCGGCAGGCGATCGAGATGCGCAAGCGCCGCGACAAGAACATGCAGGCCGTAGAACTTCGTCCACGGATTGGGGGAGCGGACATCGACCTGCTTAAGCTGCGCGACCGCCTCCTCGTAGCGGCCTTGGCCGAACGCCGCCAAGCCAGCCTGGTAGTGTCGCCACTCCGTCCATCCGGGATCGACGCGTAAGGCCGCCTCGAGAAAGGCTCGCCCCTCGGCCGGCCTGCCGTTGAAGTTGAGGGCCTGGCTCAGCCCTTCGTAGGTCCAGGAATCGCTCGGGTCGAGCGCTATCGCCTTTTGCAGGGCAGCCACCGCCTCGTCGGACCTATGCTCTCGGACCAGAAGTTCGGAAATCAGCTGATAGTAACCGGGAGACGGATTTCCGGCAGCGATGGCCAGACTGCCATAGAGCTCGTCGTCGATTTCGGTCCAACTGATCCCGAGAGCTTGCCTCCTTACCTCGTCGGCGTCCCAGTGGAGCCACGCCAATTCCGCGGCCGCCGCGCCGAAATCGGCGTCCAGCGCCAAGGCTTGGCGAAGGTAGCCCGATGCTTCCACCGTGCCCGATGGTGTATCCTTTCGTCGCGCCTCGATGGCGCGTCGAAACGCCTGGTAAGCTTCCGGGTCGTCAGTATCACCGGACACGGCGAGGTTTGCTTTTCCCGGGATGAGCTTCAGCTGCAGCGCGGCGATAATTTGACCGATCACCTGATCCTGGAGCTTGAACACGTCGGTGAATGGACCTTCGAACCGCTCGGCCCAGATCTGCCCAACCGTCGAGGCATCGACCAAATGCGCATTGATGCGCACCTCATCGCCGAGACGTCGAACGGAGCCCTCCAGCAGATAGCGGACGCCGAGCTCTTTTGCGATCTTCGCCGGCGGCAGACCGCTGTTGCGATATGCACGCGCGGCATTGCGCGAGACCACGAACAGGCCGGGAACGCGCGCCAGCTCTGTCGTCAGATCGTCCGCGAAACCGTTGGCAAGATAAGCCTGTGCCTCGGCTTCGCTGAGATTTGCGAACGGCAGAACCGCGATCGACAGGGAGGTCGGCACTTCCGTTTCAAATGTGGGCCTCCAGATGAACACCGCGACTGCGGCAGCGATCACCAGTATAGCGACTACAAACATCAGGCCGCGCCGGGCTTTAATTTCGCGCGGATCAGAAGAGGCAGTGCCGTAAATCTGCGGGTAGGAATCGTGCGGTATGCCGGGCGCTTCGGTTTCGGGGACAAAGCGATATCCCCGTCGCGCGACTGTCTTTAGCAGGCTCTGCTTCTCGTCGCCGATGGCTTTCCTGATTTCGCTGATGCACTGGGAAAGGCTGTTTTCCGTCACCGCGATGCCGGGCCAGACGGTGTCCAGGAGCTCCTCCTTGGTCACAACACGGTTGGCGTTGGCGACCAGATGCTTCAGCACCGCGAGCGATTGAGGCCTCAGCGGGACATCTTCACCATGCTCGCCGTGCAGGAGACCGGCGTCGAAATCGAACTCGACACCGTTTAGAACAAGGCTCGGCGGATTGACCAGGGTCAAAGCTGCTCTCGATCATCGTTCTGATCGTTCGGGCGGCATGTTGCTCGGCAGGCCGCCTTGACCTTGAGAATCGGCGCCTGTCGCCGAAAGTCAACTGGCGTTTGAAAGTCGGCATTATCTCCCCGGCAAGAAACCTTCGCGCTGCGATCGCAAAAGTCCGGAAATGGCGGAGTCTTCTCAGCTGCCGTAAAGATAATTCGGAAGCCAGAGCGCCATGCCGGGCCAGATATACATGAGGACCATGCAGAGGATGACGATCAGCATGTAGGGCATCATCCCGGCGAATATCTGGTTGAGCGTGACATGCGGGGGCGAAACGCCCTTGAGATAGTAGGCCGACATCGCGACCGGAGGTGACAGGAACGCCGCCTGCAGATTGACGAAAACGAGAACGCCCCAGAGAACCGGATCGATGTCGAAGTGCGTCAGCATCGGTAGGAAGATCGGCACGAAGATGATGATGATCTCGGTCCATTCGAGCGGCCAGCCGAGAATGAAGATGATCGCCTGCGACAGGATCATGAATTGCACGGGCGTCAGGTCGAGCGCGAGCACCCATTGCTCGAGAAGTGCCTGGCCGCCGAGGATCGCAAAAACGGCGGAGAACAGCGCCGAGCCGACAAAGAGCCAGCAAACCATGGCTGTGGTCTTGGCCGTCAGGAACACTGCTTCTTTGATGCGCTTCCAGTCGAGCGTTCGCGCCTGTAACGCCAGCAGAAAGGCACCAGCGGCGCCGACTGCCGCGGACTCGGTCGCCGTCGTGATTCCGAACAGGATGACGCCGAGCACGACGACAGTAAGTATGGCCAGCGGCATGACCGACGAGACCAGGAGCTTTACGACCTCGAGCCGTTCGGCAGTCATGTTCCGGTAGTAACGGACGAGCACCACTGCGGCGAGTGCTGCGATGATGCCGAAGGTGGCGTAGAAGCTGGTTGCCGGCCCTGCGTCCACTGCGGGTGCGCCAAGTTCCTCCACCGCCGGAGCGCCGAGCTGCTCCAATCCCTCTGGAGCTTCGACGTCGGCCGATGCCTGCGGATGGATGACGACATACCACCACACCAGCAGGAGGGTGAGTGCTGTCAAGGCGAGGGGCACCAGCGCAGCGCAGAAATTCTTGAACAGCTCCCAATATGTGAGGCGTCCGTTCTCCGTCTCGAGCGCCATCGCCCTGGACGGCGAGAACAAGGCGGAAAGAAGTCCAACAAGCATGTTGCGCGAGTAAACTGTCTGAAGGCTTCCCATCCACGCAGGCACCGGAACCTTTGTTTGATCCTCCGGCAAAGGCGGGGCGATCTTCGGACTGATCGTCGCCCAGCCAAGAATGTAGACGAGATAGAGGAAGGCGAGGAAAAAACCGGGGAACATCGCCGCAGCGTAGAGCTTCACGACGGACTGGCCTGCAACTGCCGCATAGACGATGATCATGACTGACGGCGGGATCAGGATGCCCAGCGTGCCGCCCGCGGTGATCACGCCGGAAGCGAGCTTCACATCGTATCCGGCGCGCAGCATCGGATTGAAGGCAATCACCCCCATCAAAACCACAACGGCGCCGACGAGGCCACTGGCGATGCCCCAGAAGGTGCAGACAATGAGCGTAGCGATGGCCAGCGACGCCGGTACTCGTCGGAACGAAAGCTGGATGCTGTAGAACATCTTGTCGACCAGCGCCCCGCGTTCCATCACGTATCCCATGAGCACGAAAAGCGGGATGGAGATCAGGACGTCGTTGGTCATTGCCCCATAGGTGCGCTGGACCATCAGATCGAAGACGCGGTTGTCGATCCAGTGCTCCGCAGGGTTGTAGAACGCGTAGAACCCGAAGAACATGCCAAGGCCCATCAGCGTGAAGGCTGTCGGGAAACCCATGACTATGACGACCACGATGAGCATGAGCATCGTGAGTCCGAGGGCTGGATCGCTCAACTCTGCAGGTCTCCACCCATTCCGCGCTGGCGCGCTTGCTCGTCTATCTTTTGTGCGCGCTCGATCGCGGTCTTGCGCGTCTCTTCATCCACATATTCGCTGAGCGCGAGCTGTTCCTCCACGACGTCGATCTCCGCAACGTCCTTGCGCCGGCTGGGCCATTGCCCGGCCCTGAGACAGACGATGCAGCGCACGATCTCGGCCACACCCTGGAGCATCACCAAGGCGCCGGCCAGCGGAATGACCGACTTGAAGTGGTAGATCGGCGGACCCTCCGCTGTCACGGTCGAATGCTCCCCGATCCGCCATGAAATCGCGGCATAGTCGTAGCCTGCATAGACGAGGGCCGCGATCCCCGGCAGGAAGAAAACCACGTACAACAACAGATCGAGCGCGGCTTGGGTGCGGGGCCGCATCGAGCTGTATAGAAAGTCGCCGCGCACATGTGCATTCTGCGCCAGCGCATAGGCTCCGGCGAGCATGAACAGCGAGCCGTAGAACATGTTGCTGGCGTCGAATATCCACGCCGTGGGCATGTTCAGGATGTAGCGCTTGAAGACCTCGACGCAGACCAGCGTCATCAGCCCGATGATAAGCCACGCCGCGGCCTTGCCGACCCACGTGCTGATTGCATCGACTGTATTCAGGAAATGCTGGACGTTCATGCGCGCCCCCGGATGACGGGTACCTTGGTCAGAAGCATCACCGGGCCGCTGCCCGGTGATGCCCGAACTCACGGGTCAGAACTCCTTCGCCACACCGCCCTGTCCGAAGTAGTGATCGAACGCCAGTCGCCGGCCGACGACGGTGTCCTGCTCCCACCGCGTTGCCCGCTCGGCAAAGGCGATCTGGGAGAGGATGATTTCCTTGAAAGCCGGGTTTTCCGCCGCCTTCTTCTTCACGACCTCGTCGTAGACCTCCAATTGTTTCTTGAGGATTGCCTCCGGCGTCTTGTAGAATTTGACCTTATCGGTCGTCTGCATCTCCACATAGTCTTTCGAATAGCGGTCGATCGCCTTCCAGTGCATGTCCTGCGAGGCCGCCTCGACCGCATTGGTGATGATGGCCTTCATCTGGTCAGGCAAGGCGTCGTATTTCGCCCGGTTGAACAAGATCTCGAACTGCTCGGCATTCTGATGATAGCTTTGCAGCATGCAGATCTTGGAGACGTCCGGGAAGCCGAGGACCCGATCGGACGAGGCGTTGTTGAACTCGGCCGCGTCGATCAGGCCGCGATCCAGAGCCGCGACGATCTCGCCGGCCGGCAGCGCGTTGACTGCGGCACCGAGCGCGGTGAAGACGTCGATCGAGATGCCGACGGTGCGGAATTTCAGGCCCTGGAGATCCTCGGCCTTCGCCACCGGCTTCTTGAACCAGCCGAGCGGCTGTGTCGGCATCGGCCCGTAGAGGAACGAAACGACATTGGCGCCGATGGATTCGTAGAGCTTTGCGAGCAGCTCCTTGCCGCCGCCGTATTTGTGCCAGGCGAGCAGCATATTGGCATCCATGGCGAAGCCCGGACCGGAACCCCACAGCGCCAGCGCCGACTGTTTGCCATAGTGATAGACGACCACGCCGTGGCCGCCGTCGAGCGTTCCTTGCGACACCGCGTCAAGCAGGCCGAAGGCCGGCACCACGGCGCCCGCCGGCAGCACCTCGATCTTCAGGTCGCCGCCGGTCATGTCGTTGACCTTCTTGGCGAAATCGAGCGCGAATTCGTGAAAGATATCCTTGGAAGGCCATGTGCTCTGCCAGCGCATGCTGACCGGCCCCTGTGCCTTGACGACGCTCGGCGCGGCAACGATCGCCGCAGCTGCCACGGCCGCCTCGCCAAGGAACTTGCGGCGCGACCTCATATTCTGGATACTTGCTTTGGTCATCGGTTCCTCCCGAAGGTGTCGGCTTTTCAAGCCCACGTCCGACAATACTACTCAAAGACGGCCCAGCAAAAATTGCAGCGCACGTCCCATTCGCCTAAACTAGTGCGGTTCTCTCTTAAGGACAGGGGCCGGTACTTTCCCAAGCAATGGGCGAATAGCAGTTACGCGCGCGACGGTAGCGCCCACACGTTCTTCCCGGCGATAAGTGTTGCGGCTACTGTTACATTCTGGCGCTGATCAATGAATCCTGAGCTAGTTTCGCCCGTAGAAAACATTCTCGACATGCACCGGCCAGCGCCACGGCAGCACCGCGACCATGTCGAAGCGCACCGACAATCGTCCATAGTCGGACTGGCGCGACAGCCAGAGATCGGCAGCGCTTTCGATGCGGCGCTCCGACTCGTAAGCGATAGCCTCCATGGCTTCCATCAGCGTGCGGCGCGCCTTCACCTCGACGATCAGCACCAGGTCGCCGCGCCGCGCGATCAGGTCGATCTCGCCGAACCGCGTGCGATGGCGGCGCGCCAGGATCCGGTAGCCTTTCACCATCAATGCCGCCGCCGCCAGCCACTCGCTGCGGTGGCCGCGCCGATAGGCCTGCCGGCGGCTGGCGACCGGGCGTTCAGCCATCGCCGTCTTTCTTGATCTCCCCGTTCTTCCCGGTCTCCCCGTTCTTCCCGGTCTCCTTGAGCTCGAGCAGTCGCCGGTAAAGCGCCTGCTTCTGGCCGCCGGTCATCTTGGCGGCTTCCGCCGCCGCCTTGGAGGCCGGCATCTCGGCGGCAAGCGAAAGTAGCAGCCGATCAATGTCTTCAGGCTCGTCGGCGGTCGCTTCCGACGGGCCGACGCAGATGACGATCTCGCCCTTTGGGGTGTCGGCTGCCTCATAGTGTTCGGCGAGCGACTGCAAGGTGCCGGTCCGCATTTCCTCGAAAGTCTTGGTCAATTCGCGGCCGATCGCAGCTTTGCGGGCGCCGCCCAGCGCCTCGACCATGGCACTGAGCGTCTCGGCCAGCCGGCGCGGCGATTCGAAGAAGATCAGCGTCGCCGGCACGGTTTTGAGCGCTTCCAGCCGCGTCAGCCGCTGTCCGGTCTTCACCGGCAGGAAGCCGGCAAACAGAAACGCGTCGGAGGGCAGGCCGGACGCCGTCAGCGCCGCCAGCGGCGCCGACGGGCCGGGGATCGGCACGACGCGAATGCCTTGATCGAGGGCTTCGCCGACCAGCCGGTAGCCGGGATCGGAGATCAGCGGCGTGCCGGCGTCCGAGATCAGCGCCACGCTCTGCCCGGCCAGCAAGGCTGCGATGAGTTTCGGTCCGGCCTCGCCGGCATTGTGCTCGTGATAGGCAGTGGTGCGGCGGCGGATGCCGTAGCGGTCGAGCAGCACGCGGCTGACACGCGTGTCCTCGCAGGCGACGATATCGGCGGCGGCCAGCGTTTCAAGCGCGCGTAATGTGATGTCGGCGAGGTTGCCGATCGGCGTCGCCACCAGGTAGAGCGCCGGCGCGAGCGGCCGGGCTGATATCTCGGTCTGGCCGATTACATAGCTGCGTTTCGCCAACTCGCCGGTCACCGGTGTTCCCCGTCAGGCTCTGACACTTGAATGCATTCGGCCCTGTTTGCCACGGCTCTCGCCTGGTTGCAAAACCCGCGCCGAAGTGAAGTGGCCGCCATGCCTTTGCCATAGTACGGAACGAAACCATGCCCGACGGATTTATCCCTGATCTCGGGAGGAGCAGGATGGACAGCCTCAAGATACAGGACGTTTTCGAACCCTACTATGCAGGGCGCAAACGCTTTGCCGCGCGAAAGGACAAGCGCCAGCCTGCCAAAGCCGGCGCGGGCCTGGCCAAAAAGCCGCGAAAGCGTCGTCCTTCAAAGGCAACCAACCTGGAAATCGAGCCTTCGACCGGTAGCACGATGGAGCACTGACCAGACGATGCCCAATCGCTTCGACATTTTCATCACCCGCCTTGAAACGAAAAGCTCCCGCAATGGAGCGCCCTCACACCCCATAAGCGATCAAAACCGCGCCCGCCGTGACAAGGGCGACGCCGAGCCGGCTCGCTCCGGTGAGACGGACGCCGAGAAAGACCACGCCAAGCGCCGCCACAAGCACGACGCTTGACTACCGCAACCTCGCGATTGGCCGAGACACTTCTCACGAAAGCGCCGGTGAAAACGCTCAGCCACATCATCAACCCAGATATTTCGAGACGCGCGCTTCCAGAAGGCGAACTAAGACCGGGTCCATAAATTCATAATCGTCCGGAATATCGAGGCAGATCACACGAGCCTTCTTCAGGCTGGCCTTGAATTTCTTCTGCAGTTTGGCGCGGTGCGCCTTTTCCATCACGAAGATGATGTCGGCCCAGGAGACGAGGTCGTGCGTCAACGGGTTGTCGGCATCATGGTTGGTACCGGCCGATGCGACCTCGATATCCCTGCGGCCGCAAAACACCTGTTCCGCGGTCGGGCTGCGCAAGCGGTTCTGGCTGCAGACGAAGAGGACGTTCTTCAACGGGTCCCATCTTCCAGTTTGAACATGATCTGGTCCGAAAACCGGATCCCACTTTTCGGGATCATGCTCTACCGCGCCAGATCCGCCACTACGGCGTCGAGCACGATCATGCCAGCCGGCGTGGCGCGCAGGCGGGCATTGCCGATCGGCGCCACCAGCCCCTCGCCCTGCAGCATCGACAGCCGCGCCGTCGACAGGCCGCGGCCGGAAAACGCTTCGTAGCGCGAGAGGTCGATACCCTCGGCCAGCCTCAGCCCCATCAGCAGGAATTCGTCGGCCTCTTCCGAGCGCGTCAGGGTCTCGCCGCCGGTGATGCCATGGCCCTTGGCCTCGACCAGATTGGCCCAGGTCTCCGGCATCCTTTCGGCTATCGTCACCACGCGGCGGCCGTTTTCGACGAAGCGGCCATGCGCGCCGGGACCGACGCCGACATATTCGCCATAACGCCAATAGGTGAGATTGTGCCGGCTTTCCGCCCCAGGCCTGGCGTGGTTGGAAATCTCGTAAGCCGGCAAGCCGCGTGCAGCGGTGATCTCCTGCGTCAGCGCATAGAGATCGGCGGCGTGGTCGTTGTCGGGAATGGCGAATTTCCTGGCCGCATGCAGCGCGTGGAACGGCGTGCCTTCCTCGATGGTCAGCTGGTAGAGCGATAGGTGGTCGGCGGCGTGGCCGATCGCCTGCTCGAGCTCCATCTGCCACGCTTCCGGTGTCTGGCCGGGCCGTGCGTAGATCAGGTCGAAGGACAGCCGCGGAAAGATTTCACGCGCCAGGCCGATCGCATGCAGTGCTTCATCGACATTGTGTAGCCGGCCGAGGAACCGCAGATCCTTGTCGTTCAGCGCCTGCACGCCGAGCGACACCCGGTTGACGCCTGCCGCCCGGTAGCCGCGAAAGCGCTCGGCCTCGACCGAAGAGGGGTTGGCTTCCAGCGTCACCTCGATGCCATCGGGCACCGTCCAGTTCCTCGCCACCGCGTCCAGCACCGTCGCCACGGTTTGCGGCTTCATCAGCGACGGTGTGCCGCCGCCGAGAAAAATGCTGGTCACCTCGCGCGGTCCGGTCCGGTCGCGCATCGTCGCAAGCTCGGTCTCGAAGGCGCGCGCAAAACGCTCCTGGTCGACCGGCTGGTGGCGGACATGGCTGTTGAAGTCGCAATAGGGGCACTTGGCCGCGCAAAACGGCCAGTGGATGTAGACGCCGAAGCCGGGGCTGCGGTCGAGCAGCATGGTCATTTCACGCCCGATCGTGCCAAATCCAGTCTGGCTTGCGCGAACTTCTGGAAGGCGCGGGCGCGGTGCGACAATGCCGTCGGCTGGCCGGGCTTCCAACCATGTTTTTCCTCCGCGCTCATCTCGCCGAAGGTCTTTTCGAAACCATCCGGCATGAACACCGGGTCATAGCCGAAGCCGAGTTCACCGCGAGGCGGCCATACCAGCGTGCCCTCGACCTCGCCGCGGAAATATTCGGCCGCGCCGTCTGGAAAGGCGAGGCAGATGACGGCGACGAAGCGGCCCTTGCGCTGAGCCGGCGCGACCGCGCCGATTTCCTGCAACGCCACTTCCGCTCGCTGCATCGCCATGTCGAAGTCGCGGGACCCGTCCGGCGCCTCGGCCCAGTTGGCGGTGTAGACGCCGGGCGCTCCGCCCAGCGCATCGACACATAGGCCGGAATCGTCCGACAATGCCGGCAGGCCTGTCGCCTTGGCGGCGGCTAAAGCCTTGATTAAGGCGTTCTCCTCGAAGGTGGTGCCGGTCTCGTCCGGCTCCGGCAGGCCGTATTCCTTGGCCGACTTCGCTTCTATGCCGAATGGCGCCATCAGATCGGCGAATTCCCGCAGCTTGCCGGCATTGTGGCTGGCGACGACGATCTTATGTCCATCAAGCGAATGCATCAGATGCCCCAGATTCTTGGCTCGGCGAATTCGATCGAATTGCCGGAGGGGTCGCGAATATAGATCGACCGGCCGCCCTGCGGCCATTCGAACTCGCTTTCGATGGCGATTTTCTTCTGCTCGAGATGCGCTTTCCAGCGCACGATCTCGTCCGCGCTTGCGGCAAAGCAGAGATGGCCGTCGCCGACCGTGCCGTGCGGCGGCACTTTCAGCCTGGCGTCGGGCGCCGGCGGCACCTTGGTCGCCTCGGCGTTGAAGATGAGCAGCACGCCGTCCCCGCAACGGAAGAAAAGATGCCTGCCGTCGACCTTGCCCAGCAGATCGAGCCCAAGCACGCCGGAATAGAATTTTTCCGCGGCATCGAGGTCGGTGACGTAGAGGGCTGATTCCAGGATGGCGGAGGGAATCATGACAGAACCGAAAATTAACCTACAGCCATCTGCTGTAGGCTGACCAGTCGCGCAATGCCCTTCTTGGCCAGTTCCATCAGCGCAGTGAACTGCTCTTCAGAGAAAGGCTCACCCTCGGCCGTGCCCTGGATCTCGACGATGCCGCCCTTGCCGGTCATGACGAAGTTGGCGTCGGTGCCGGCCGAGGAATCCTCGAGATAGTCGAGGTCGATGACCGGCTGACCGTCATGGATGCCGCAGGAGATCGCCGCGACATGGTCTTTCAGCACCTTGGCGACGCTGGCCATCTGTCGAGCTTCCATCCAGCGCAGGCAGTCGTAGAGCGCCACCCAGCCGCCGGTGATCGAAGCGGTGCGCGTGCCGCCATCGGCCTGGATCACGTCGCAGTCGACGGTGATCTGCTGCTCGCCGAGCGCCTGCAGATCAACCACGGCGCGCAGCGAACGGCCGATCAGCCTCTGGATTTCCAGCGTGCGGCCGCCTTGCTTGCCGGACGAAGCTTCGCGGCGCATGCGTTCGCCGGTCGAGCGCGGCAGCATGCCATATTCCGCCGTCACCCAGCCCTTGCCGGAATTGCGCATCCAGCCCGGCACCTTTTCCTCGAGGCTGGCCGTGCACAGCACATGTGTGTCGCCGAATTTCACCAGGCACGAACCTTCCGCGTGCTTGGAGACGCCACGCTCGAAGGAGATGGCGCGCATTTCGTCGAATTGGCGTTTGGAAGGGCGCATTCAGGCTTTTTTCCTATCTTTTTCGGAATCGTGGCCGGCTTGTAGCCGCATGGGGCGCAGGGCGCAAAGGAAAATGGCCGGTTGCGCGGGCGCGGCCGAAGTCTATATCTTTGGGCCGGAGGTTTTTGGCCCGAATGACCAAGGCAGTCGATCCCAGTTCGCAGTCGCCCGTGCTTCAGTCACCCGGGTTTCAATCGCCCGCGTTTCAATCGCTTGACATGCGCTCGCGCGACATCTTTCGGCGCATCGTCGATTCCTACCTGAAGGACGGCGAGCCGGTCGGCTCACGCAGCCTGTCGCGGATCCTGCCGTCTTCGCTGTCGCCCGCAACCATCCGCAACGTGATGAGCGATCTCGAGCATCTCGGACTGATCTACGCGCCGCATATCTCGGCCGGCCGGCTGCCGACCCAGGCCGGCCTGCGCTTCTTCGTCGATGCGTTCATGGAGCTTGGCGACCTCTCCGATGAGGAGCGCCGCATCATCGAGGCACAGGTGCGCGCCTCCGGCTCGGGCGCGACGCTGGAGCACATGCTCACCGAAGCCAGCCAGATGCTGTCAGGCATGTCGCGCGGCGCCGGCCTCGTGCTTGCCGCCAAGAACGAGGTGGCGCTGAAGCACATCGAGTTCATCCAGCTCGAGCCGACCAAGGCGCTGGCCGTGCTGGTATCGCAGAACGGCGACGTCGAAAACCGCGTCGTCGATCTGCCCGCCGGCATCACCGTTTCGCAATTGCATGAAGCCTCGAACTTCCTCAACGCCCACATCCGCGGCCGCACGCTGGCCGAGGCGCGGATCGAGATCGCCCGCATCAAGGAAGAAACCAGGGCCGCCCTCGACACGCTGTCGCAGGACTTGGTCGAAAAGGGCCTGGCGGTCTGGGCAGGCGCCGACAGCGGCCTGCCGGCGCGTCTCATCGTGCGCGGCCGCGCCAATCTGCTGGAAAACGTCACGGCCCAGGCCGACATCGAGTTGTTGCGGCACTTGTTCGAGGATCTGGAGACGCAGGACGGGCTGATCCAGCTTCTCGATCTTGCCGAGGAAGGGTCCGGCGTGCGCATCTTCATCGGCTCGGAAAACAAGCTGTTTTCGTTGTCGGGCTCGTCGCTGGTCGTGGCGCCCTATCGCGACAAGGATGCCCGCGTCATCGGCGCGCTCGGCGTCATCGGCCCGACCCGGCTGAACTACGCACGCATCGTGCCGATGGTCGACTATACCGCGCAGCTTATTTCCCGCATGCTGCGATAATGCATGTCGCCCAAAAGCCTGCCCTCGGGCTTGACCTGTGATGCGCAAGCGGTTTTGGGATAATGACATGCATAAAAACAAGAAAGCAAAGCGCGTCGCAGGAACCCTTCAAACGCGACGCGCTTAGGCCGGACCTAAGGAGAAAAAAATGGCGCTGGAATCGTTCAAGGCCCAGATCAGCCTGTTGCTCGAGCAGATGATCAACCAGCCCGAGGATCAGCATGAAGTGCAGGAGCAGCTACGCGAAAAGCTGAGGGAAATGCGCGCCATGGGCCTGCCGCTGCCGGCCGATCTCGTCGCGCTGGAAAAGCGCCTCGACGACGATTTCTACGCAGCCGGAAACTGAGTTCTGAAAACCGATCGATTCCGTTTCAACTCTCCGTGTGCGCGTCACGTACGACAAAAGTCCGTCATGATCGGCGAGTTCCCGGCCGGCGGCTCTGGTGCAATCGAATCCTAACCTTAGGGAGTACACGCCTGCCCGCGTTTGTGAGACAAGGCGCGCAGTCTTAAAAGTCGATTCCGTTTTTGGGGTCATGCGCTAAGGCCGAAATCATGACCCTCACCGGATTCCTCGCCTACAGCGCGGCCCTCGGCATCGCCGCCGCCATTCCTGGCCCAGGTCTCACCGCGCTTATTGCGCGTGCGCTTGGTTCCGGCTTTCGCTCGGCGCTCGCCATGTCTTTCGGGCTGATGCTCGGCGATCTCACCTATCTCACCGCCGTGGTGCTCGGCCTTTCCCTCGTCGCTCAGACCTTCGGCATGGCCTTCCTGGTAATCAAATGGCTGGGCGTCGCCTATCTCGCTTTCCTTGGCTGGCGCTTCTGGACGAGCGGCATCACGCCCGAAACGGTGGAGGCGAAGAAAGGCAGGGGCGGGCTGGTGTCGAGCTTTATTGCCGGCCTCGCCGTCACGCTCGGCAATCCGAAGACGATGATCTTCTATCTCGCCATCACGCCGACCATCGTCGATCTGAAGACCATCACGCTCGCCGATTACGGCATCCTCGTCGCGCTGACGCTCTTCGTGCTGCTGGTGGTGCTGGTGCCCTATCTGGCGCTGGCGGCCAAGGCGCGCGGGCTCCTGAAGTCGCCGCGTGCGCTGCGGGTGCTGAACCGCACCGCCGCCGGTTTCATGGTCGGAGCAGCGGCTGCGATCGCCGCCCGGCAATAGGCATCTCGCGGTCGAGCCATTCCTAAACAGGACACCGCCTGAAATGCTTTTCCAGGCCGAAGCTGTTTTCAGCATGCGTCCCACTCGGATATTTTCAACCGACAGACTATCTTGCGCGGCGGATGGCCCTATCTTATGCCCGCCTGACACTTGCCTGACTGACTCTGGCCAACCTGACTCTGGCCGATCTGACCTCTGGCCCATCTGAACTCGGGGAGCGAAACCAATGAACAAGCCTGCCACCACCGCGCATGTGCCCGGCCGCGGCCGCATCTACAATTCGATCACCGAAACGATCGGCGACACCCCGCTGGTGCGGCTCGACAAGTTCGCCAATGAAAAGGGCGTCGTCGCCAATCTGCTGGCCAAGCTCGAATTCTTCAACCCGATCGGCTCGGTCAAGGACCGCATCGGCGTCTCGATGATCGAGGCGCTGGAGGCATCGGGCAGGATTGCGCCCGGCAGGACCACGCTGATTGAGCCGACCTCGGGCAACACCGGCATCGCGCTCGCCTTCGCCGCCGCCGCCAAGGGCTACAAGCTGATCCTGACCATGCCGGAGACCATGTCGGTCGAACGCAGGAAAATGCTGGCGCTGCTCGGTGCCGAACTGGTGCTGACCGAAGGGCCGAAAGGTATGAAGGGCGCCATCGCCAAGGCCGACGAGCTGGCCGCGACGCTGCCCGACGCCATCATTCCGCAGCAGTTCGAAAATCCGGCCAATCCGGAAATCCACCGCCGCACCACGGCCGAGGAAATCTGGAATGACACCCAAGGCGAAGTCGACATCTTCGTCGCCGGCATCGGCACCGGCGGCACCATCACCGGCGTCGGTCAGGTGCTGAAGCAGCGCAAGCCCTCCGTGCATGTCGTCGCCGTCGAGCCGGAAGCCTCGCCGGTGCTGTCGGGCGGCCAGCCCGGCCCGCACAAGATCCAGGGCATCGGCGCCGGCTTCGCGCCGAAGATCCTCGACATGACGATCTATGACGAGATCGTCAAGGTTTCCAACGAGGATTCGGTCGCCAATGCGCGACTCGTCGCCCGCCTCGAAGGCGTCCCGGTCGGCATCTCGTCGGGCGCTGCCCTGCAGGCGGCGATCGTCGTCGGCTCGCGGCCGGAGAACAAGGGAAAGAACCTGGTGGTCGTCATTCCATCCTTCGCCGAACGCTATCTGTCGACGATCCTGTTCGAGGGGCTGGGGGCTTAGGTCCGCTTCGTCATCCCAGGGCGGAGCGAACGCGAAGCGGGAGCGCAGACCCTGGGATCCATGCCGTGACCGCGGCCGAGGAATACCGCGGTGCAGAATGAAAGCCGTTCGACAACAGGCCCTTCTCGCGTCGCCTTATCCGGCAGGGGCGCGCTGTCTCCGACATCAAAAGGCTCTGCAACGTCGCGACGCTCGGAAGTTACGGCATGGATCCCAGGGTCTACGCGACGTCGCTTCGCTCCTGCTCCGCCCTGGGATAACGAAGGTAGGTCGGCGTCAGCTAATCTCGAAGGTTTGCGCTAGTCCATTAAGGGGCGACAGGCTCCACCCGTGCGCCGAGGACCCAGATAGCAGCGCTGGACCGCTGAAAAAACACCTGTGGCGGCCGCCGCTCGCTTGAGTAAAGTGGCGCTTCCGGTCAGATCGTCGCCGGCCTTGCATCGGCTGGCGGAGGATTTCATGTACAAGCTCTATACCCGTGCCAACACTGGCGGCTTTGTCGTCGAGGCGGCGCTCGCTTTGGCGGGTGTGCCTTTCGACCAGGTCGACGTTCCGAAATCGACCTCGCCCGATCAGGCCTTTCTCGACATCAGCCCCTTGAACCAGGTGCCGGTCCTGGTCTTGCCGGACGGAAGCTCGATGACCGAGTCGGCGGCGATCTGCATCCTGCTTGCCGAACGCCACCCGGAAGCAGCTCTGGCGCCGGCAGTGAACTCGCCCGCCCGCGCCGATTTCCTGCGCTGGATGACCTTCATGTCGTCGGTCATCTATCAGGCTGACCTGCGGTTCTTCTACGCTCATCGCTACACCGCCGATCCCGGCGGCGTGGACGCGGTCAAGCAGGCGGCGATCTCGGAAATGGATCGCGGCTTGGCCATTCTCGATGCTGCCCTCGAAGGCCGTGACTGGCTGGTCGGCAACCGGCTCTCGCTGGCCGACATCTATCTTATCATGCTGGTGGCCTGGCATCCCGAGATTGAAAAGGTCCCCAGCGCCTGGCCGAACATCGAACGCCTGTGGGCCAAGTTGCGGGAGCATCAGGTGATGAGGACGCTGAACGCCTCCCACGCCATGTGGCCGGCCTGAACGGATCGTGTTGCGTCAGTCTTTTTCCGCGCGGCTGAGCCCTGCCCGTCGTTCCTGCAGGAACCGGCGCACGGCCGGATCACGTTCGAGGCCGATCGCCCGGTCATAGGCCTCAGTCGCTTCCCGAGTTTTGCCGACCCTGGCCAGGAGGCCCGCGCGGGCGGCCCAATAAGGCTGATAATCATGCAGCCGCTTGTCATCGCCAAGCTCATCAAGTGCGCTCAATCCCGCCGCGGCGCCGTCGGCCTCGGCAATGGCCACCGCGCGGTTGATCGATACCACCGGCGAGGCGGCAATCACCGACAGCGCGTCGTAGAGATGTCTGATCGCGACCCAGTCGGTCCGGCCGGTCAGCCGTCTTGTCGTATGGGCGGATTGCACGGCCGCCTCAAGTTGGTAGCGGCCGACCACGCCCTTGGCCGCGGCGCGCCGGAGCAGTGTCTCTGCTTCGTCGATCAAGGCGTCGTCCCACAACGCAAGCTCCTGCTCGGCCAATGGCACATAGTCTCCGGAGGCACTGCGCCGCGCCGCACGCCGCGCCTCGGCAAACAGCATCAGCGCCAGCAGGCCAAGCGCTTCCGGCTCATCCGGCATCAGCGACGCCACCAGACGGCCGAGCCAGATGCCTTCGGTCGCGAGATTGCGGCGCCGGGTTTCGGTGCCGGCCGGGTCGGACCAGCCCTCGGCGAACGCGGCGTAGATCGCTTCCAGCACCGCATCCAGCCGCTCGCCGAGCTCGGTTCTTTCAGGCACCCGGAACGGAATGCCGGTCTCGCGGATGCGGTTTTTGGCGCGCACCAGGCGCTGGCCCATCGTTGCCGGTGACACCAGGAAGGCCGAGGCGATCGTCGCCGCGTCGAAGCCCAGAATGGCCTGCAGGATCAGCGGCGCTCGCACGCCCGCCTCGATCGCCGGATGGGCGCAGGCAAACATCAGCCGCAGCCGCTCGTCGGGCAGGTCTTCATCGATGATGCGAGCCTCCATCTCCTCGGCGATCAGCCTGAGATGGTCGCGGCCCGCCTCGCTGGTCAGCCGCCGCCGGATGGCGTCGACGCGGCGCCGGCGCGCCACCGCCAGCAGCCAGGCTTCGGGCTTCTGCGGCACGCCGGTTTGCGGCCAGCGCTCCAGCGCCGCCGCAAAGGCGTCGGCCAGGGCGTCCTCGGCGCTGACTACATCACGCATGCGCGCGGCGAGATAGGCGATCAGCTTGCCGTAGCTTTGCCGGGCGGCCGCTTCCGCCGCCGCCCGCGCGATGTCAGGCCGTTCCGATATCACATTGTCTGTTCCCAGATCGGCCGCACCTCCACCGTGCCGGTGCTGGCACCCGGACAGCGCGCCGCCCAGGCAATCGCGGCATCGGCATCCTCGGCCTCGATCATGTAGAAGCCTGCGAGCTGTTCCTTGGTGTCGGCATACGGGCCGTCGAGCACGTTGGTCTTGCCATTGGCCATCCGCACCGAGGTCGCGGCCTGGGTCGGCTTCAGCCGGTCGCCGGCCAACCAGGCGCCGGACTTCTTCAACGCCTCGGTATAGGCGCCATAGGCTGCGCTGATCTCGTAGGTCTTGTCGGTCGGCGCGGCCGCCATCGCGGCTTCGTTCACGTAGATCAAAAGCATGTATCGCATGGTCTTCTCTCCCATGTTCACAGGGCCGCATCATTGCGAGCCGGACGTATGTCGCGCGGCCCGGCCCGATTTCGACAGGCGTTGGAAAAATCTTTCGGCTCCGATGGCGTTTTACGCAAGCGGCCATGCGTTGCGGCATCACTCAGCCGTTCGTCTAATGGATACTATTGCGGGTTGGCATTTCCCGCCCGCTGTCTAAACTCGCCTCGGCTCGTGCTGGGAGGGTGGTACGGCCGCTGATATTTCAGGGAGGAAATCGCATGCTCAATTTCAGGACGAAGGTTGTTGCCGCCGGCGCGCTGGCGCTGTCGCTGGGCCTTGGCGCGATGTCGGCCAAGGCGCAGGAATTCATCAACGTGCTGACCGGCGGCACCTCGGGCGTCTACTATCCGCTCGGCGTCGCGCTGTCGGAAATCTACGGCAAGGGCATCGAAGGTGCCCGCACCCAGGTCCAGGCGACGAAAGCTTCGGTCGAGAACCTCAATTTGTTGCAGCAGGGCAAGGGCGAAATCGCCTTCGCGCTCGGCGATTCCGTCAAGCTGGCCGCCGAGGGCAATACCGAAGCCGGCTATCCGGGCAAGCTCGACAAGCTGCGCGGCATCGCCGCCATCTATCCCAACTACATCCAGATCGTTGCCAGTAAGGAGTCCGGCATCAAGACGCTCGCCGACCTCAAGGGCAAAAGCCTGTCGGTCGGCGCGCCGGCCTCCGGCACTGAGCTCAACGCCCGCGCCATCTTCGCCGCCGCCGGGCTGAAATACGAGGATCTCGGACGGGTTGAGTATCTGCCCTTCGCCGAATCGGTCGAGCTGATCAAGAACCGCCAGCTCGACGCCACGCTGCAATCGGCCGGCCTCGGCGTCGCCTCGATCCGCGACCTCGCCACCTCGGTGCCGATCAACGTCGTTGCCGTGCCGGCGCAGGATGTCGCCAAGATCGGCTCGCCCTATCTTTCGGTGACCATTCCTAAGGGCACCTATGAGGGCCAGACCGAGGATGTTGCGACCGCCGCCGTCGGCAACTTCCTCATCACAAGCGCCGACGTCTCCGACGAGACCGCCTATCAGATGACCAAGCTGCTGTTTGAAAATCTCGACCAGCTCACTGCTGCCCATGCCGCCGCCAAGGCGATCGACCCGGCCAAGGCGCTCGACGGCATGCCGGTGTCGCTGCATCCAGGCGCCGAGAGGTATTACAAGGAGAAGGGGCTCATCAAGTAAGCCGTCCCCTCCCCCTTGAGGGGAGGGTGTCCAGCCGCCGAAGGCGGATGGACGGGTGGGGTCCTCGGCGACGCGCTCCAACTTTCTCAGTTAAAGGTCGAGGCAGTTGAGGCGACCCCACCCGCCTCGCTTCGCTCGGCACCCTCCCCTCGAGGGGGAGGGGAGCGTCCCGCCAGGAGCCCGCCAATGACCCGTTCTGAAACTCCGACCGAAGAACAGCCAATTGAAGGGCTGCCGCCGGGTTTCGGCGAAGGCATCGCCGGCAAGGCCGCCTTTCTCATCGCCGTCGCCTTTTCCATCTTCCAGATCTACATCGCCGCTTATGGCAGCCTGCCGAGCCAGGTGGTGCGCGCCATGCATGTCGGCTTCTTGCTGCTGCTCGGCTTTGGCCTGATCGCCAATCTGCGCGCCACAAGCATCCCGGCGAAAGCAGCGTTCTGGGCACTCGGCGTGCTCGGCTTCGCCACCGGCCTGTATAATTGGGTGTTCTATGCCGACCTCATCCGCCGCTCCGGCTTCCTCACCACGCCGGACCTGATCGTCGGCACGGTGCTGGTCGTGCTGGTCTTCGAGGCCGCGCGGCGGTTGATGGGGCTGCCGCTTGCCCTGATCGCCTTGATCTTCCTCGCTTACGCATTTGCCGGCAATCACCTACCGTCGCCCTTCATCCATCGCGGCTATGATTTCGCCCAGCTCGTCGACACCTTCGCCTTTGGCACGGAAGGCATATACGGCACGCCGGTCTACGTCTCGGCCGCCTACATCTTCATCTTCGTCGTCTTCGCCGCCTTTCTCGAACGCGCCGGCATGATCGCGCTGTTCAACGATTTCGCCCTTGGCCTGGTCGGCTCGTGGCGCGGCGGCCCGGCCCAGGTCTGCGTCCTGTCATCGGCGCTGATGGGCACCATTTCCGGCTCCGGCGTCGCCAACGTGGTGGCCAGCGGCCAGTTCACCATCCCGCTTATGAAGCGCTTCGGCTTCCGCCCGGCTTTCGCCGGCGCCGTCGAGGCGACCTCCTCGATGGGCGGCCAGATCATGCCGCCGGTGATGGGCGCGGTCGCCTTCATCATGGCCGAGACGCTGAACATCCCCTATGCTGAAGTGGTCAAGGCGGCGATCATCCCGGCACTGCTCTATTTCGGCGCCTGTTTCTGGCAGGTGCATCTGGAAGCCGGCAAGGCTGACCTGCACGGCATGGCCAAAGCGGATCTGCCCAATCCGTGGGACGCGGTGAGACGACACTGGCCGCTGGTTCTGCCGCTTGCCGCGCTCATCTATCTGCTGTTTGCCGGCTATACGCCGATCTTCGCCGGCACCATGGGGCTGGCGCTGACCATCGTGCTCATCCTCGGCACGCCGCTGGCGGCGTTGATCGGGCCGCTTGCCTTCCGCATTGTCTTCTGGCTGGCGCTGGGGCTTGCCGCCGCCTCTTTCATGAAGTTCGGCGTCAACATCCTCAGCCTTGTGATCGCGGCGCTCGTCATCGCTTGCTTCACCTTCAGGGGCGGACGCGAGACGTTGCAGATATGCATAGACTCGCTTGCCGAGGGAGCAAAGAACGCGCTGCCGGTCGGCATTGCCTGTGCCATTGTCGGCGTCGTCATCGGCACGCTGACGCTCACCGGAATCGCCTCGACTTTCATCGGCTGGATCATCTCCATCGGTGAGAACAATCTGTTCCTGTCGCTAGTGCTGACCATGCTCACCTGCCTGATACTCGGCATGGGCATCCCGACCATCCCCAATTACATCATCACCTCATCGTTGGCCGGACCGGCCCTGTTGGCGCTCGACGTGCCGCTGGTGGTCAGCCACATGTTCGTTTTCTATTTTGGCATCATGGCCGACCTCACACCGCCCGTGGCGCTGGCCGCCTTCGCCGCCGCGCCCATGGCCAAGGAGAGCGGCCTCAAGATCGGCATCCAGGCGACCAAGCTTGCCATCGCCGGCTTCGTCGTGCCGTTCATGGCGGTTTACACCCCGGCATTGATGTTGCAGGACGCCGGTCCGATCGCCGCCCAATTCGGCTATCCCGTCGAGGTTGCCTATGTCGTCGCCAAGGCCTGCATGGGCATCGTTCTGTGGGGCGCGGCTGCTGTCGGGTTTCTCGCCCGGCGCATGGCCTGGTGGGAACGTCTCGTCGCTTTCGCTGCCGGCGCTCTGCTGGTTGCCGCACTGCCGCTCACCGACGAAGCCGGCTGGGTACTCTCTCTCGTCTGGATCGGCTGGCACTGCTGGCGTGCACGGCAGGCGTCGGCCACCGGGTCCGCATGAGCCTCTGCATCCTGACCGCCGGCAAAGTGGTGACGCTCACTGTGGCCGCCTTCACGCTTTCCTGGACGCATTCGGTGGAAAGGACGCATTGGCAGGAGGACTGGAAGGTGCTGCCCTCCGGCTTGCAAATCGTCGAGGCGCGGGTCAAAGGATCGGGCGCCGGCATGGAGCCACCCGAGGGCGCGCTTCTGCGGGACGGCTGGTGGGCCTACACGCCCCCGATCAAGCCTCAGCCGCGCCTCGTGCTTGCCGCATCCGGGGCCACCGGCGAAGGCTGGACACTGTGCACGGTTGAAGACTGCCGCGAACTGGGTAAGGCGGCAGGCGGCACGATCGTGCTGGAACCGTGCGAAGGTTCGAGCCAGCCGCGATAGCGGACGATCGTTCCGATCAAGGGGTGCAAACCCGGGCAGGATGGGCATTCCTGGGGTTCGGCGCTAGCCGATCAGCCGGCCCTTCAATTCAGCGGAGGGAATCTCGCAGCTCTCTTTGCTGCCGAACAGCGCGTAGCGGTTCTTTGCAATGCGATCATAGAGCCAGTTGCGGAGCGGGCGCGGCAGCAGGAGGAAAGACCTCGCCGCCCGCCACGGCCAGCCCAGTTCGGCCATGACGGCGACGAAACTGTCCAGGCGGGTGAAGGCGGCGCCGTCGATGAGGACCAGATTGGTCTCGTAGCTATCCGTCCGCAGCCCGTATTTTCGAAACAGCGCTTCGCCGAGCGGCGACTGCGCCGTGGCGAAGCGGAAGCGGCTTTTGCGGTCGAGCCTGACCACCATGCGCACGAAGCCCGAGCACAGCACACAGACGCCGTCGAACACGATCAACGGATGGCTTGCATCGAAGGCTGGCTTTTCAGGAGGATGGTTTGGCTGGGTGGTCACGCGGGTCCGGCTGCTTGGTGTCAAACGACACTAAGCTTGCCGGCGGCGAGATCAAAGCCCCAGAATCTCAGAACCTTGTTGTCGCACGCCGCCTGTCGGCGAGCGCAGGGCGCTCCGCACGATAGGTGGTCGCACGGTGATCGGCGGCCGGCCTGCAGATCCGGCTGTCATGACGGCTTTCCATGGTCGTCATCAGTGCGCGCTGATGCCGAGCGTGTGGCCGCGGCGTGCGCAGGCGGGCCCTGGGCCGCGCATGTAATAGCGCTCCGGCCGGTAGGTCGGCGCGACGAATTCGCGGATGGCGGCAGCGTAGCCGATGAGGTGCGTCAAGAAGTTCATTTTACCTGTCCCTGTCCCGATTTCGGATGTCCCTTCCGAATTGCGGAGATCATAGCGTCGAGGCGTGAATAGTCGGTGAACACGATGTTAATATCTGGTCGAAAATGCCTTGGTTCGTGGCCGCAATGCGGCTGATTCGGGGTCTTTCCATGCAGTTCGTCGACATTTCGGTCGATGTGACTTTTGCATCACATATGTTTCGTTTGGATGTCGCTGCGGCGCGCTTGTGTTTCAACCTTGGCCGGCGCCGCGAAATTTCCGTGCTTGCCCAGGGAAAGTCAGGAACCCGTCCGATAGCCGCACGTTGACGCCAAGAGCCGCACCAACCCGGCTCCAGCAGACAGCGGCTTCCGTGCGGGACCGCCGCCGGAACCCCAACACAGCAAGAATGATGGAAAGGCAAAAGCCATGGGTTTCTTTTCGAAAGACATCAAGACGCTGGACGACCTCTTCGTCCACACGCTGCGCGACATCTATTACGCCGAAAAACAGATCGAGAAGGCGCTGCCGAAGATGATCGACAAGGCGACCAATCCGCAATTGAAAGCCGGCCTGGAGAAGCACCTCGGGCAGACCAAGGGCCATATCGCGCGCGTCGAGAACGTGTTCGAACTGCACGGCGTGAAGGCCAAGACGGTCAACTGTCCGGCCATCGACGGCATTCTCGAGGAAGCCGATGAAGTCAGCGGCGACATCGACGACAAGGATGTTCTCGACGCCGCCCTGATCGCATCCGTGCAAGCGGTCGAGCACTATGAGATAACCCGTTACGGCACGTTGATTGCCTGGGCCAAGCAGCTTGGCCGCAGCGACTGCGCCAATGTCCTGGCCAACAACATCAAGGAAGAGCAGGCTACCGACCGCAAGCTTACCGAGATCGCGGAGGCCAAGGTCAACCTTCAAGCCGCCGAATAGCACTCTCGATCGAGGCAACGCCGGGCAATCCGGCGTGCCTCGCTTTTCGCGGGGCCGGAACTGAAACGATTTCTATCCGTTCAAGACCTCGTGCCGGCGTCGCCAAGCCGAAGCCTTCGACGCCATAGCAAATCCGCATAGGATCGCGTGTCATGGCCAGCCTTGAGCAGTATCACGCCAAGCGCGATTTCAAGAAGACCGCCGAGCCGGCCGGCAAGGTCGTTCGCAGCAGGAAAGGTGAGGCCGGCATCTTTGTCATCCAAAAGCACGCCGCGACACGGCTGCATTACGACCTTCGCCTCGAACACAATGGCGTGCTGTGGAGCTGGGCGATAACCCGGGGCCCGAGCCTCGATCCGCATGAAAAGCGGTTCGCCGTGCATGTCGAGGATCACCCAATCGACTACGCGTCCTTCGAGGGCACCATTCCCAAGGGCGAATATGGCGGCGGCTCGGTCATCGTCTGGGACGAAGGCAGATGGCAACCGGAGACCGATCCGGCCCAGGCGATGAAAAAGGGCCATATCAGCTTCGAGTTGCATGGCCACAAGCTGAACGGTCTCTGGCATCTGGTGCGCCTGAAGCCGCGTCCCGGCAAAACGCGCGACAATTGGCTGCTGATCAAATCCGACGATGTCGCCGCCCGGCCGGGCGAGGACATTTTGCAGGAGGCGCCAGAATCGGTGAAGTCGGGCCTGACGATCGAGGAGGTCGGCGAAGGCAAGACCGCCGATGGCAAGAAGCCAAGGGTCTGGCATTCGAACAAACGGCTCGCTAGCAAGGCGAAGGCCAAGGCGGCAAAGCAGCTCGAATTCATTGAACCATGCCTCGCCACACTGCAAAGGGATGCCCCTCCCGGCAAGGAATGGCTGCATGAGGTGAAATTCGACGGCTACCGCATGCAGGCGCAGCTTGCCGGCACCGAGGTGCGGCTCTTGACGCGCACCGGCCTTGACTGGACGGACAAGTTCGGCGGCGAGATTGTTGCGGAACTCGGGCGCCTGAAATGCATGGATGCCATCATTGACGGCGAGATCGTCGTGCTGGCGGACAGCGGCGTCTCGTCCTTCGCGCTGCTCCAGGCGGATCTGTCGGCGCGCCGCACGGATCGTTTTCTCTATTACGTCTTCGACCTGATGCGTCTCGATGGCGAGGATCTGCGCACAGAGCCGCTGGTCGAGCGCAAGCAGGCTTTGCAGGACTTGCTTGGCAAACAGCCAGTCAATTCGGCAGTCCGCTTCAGCGACCATTTTGCCGAACCGGGCAAGGTCATGCTGGAGCACGCCTGCCGCATGGGGCTGGAGGGTATCGTCTCCAAGCGCGCCGACGCGCCCTATCGCAGCGGCCGCGGCTTGTCCTGGGTGAAGTCGAAATGCACGCTTCGCCAGGAATTCGTCATCGGCGGCTACCTGCCGTCGGAGAAGACCGGGCGTGGATTGCGCTCCTTGCTGGTCGGCTACCATGAGGGCGGCAAGCTGCACTATGCCGGCCGTGTCGGCACCGGCTTTTCGATGCAGGGCACCAACGACCTGAAGAAGAAGCTTGATGCTCTGAAGGCGAAGACCTCGCCCTTCGACAGGCGCTACCGAGGGGCAAAGGGCTGGGCAAAGGAGTGGTTTGGGTGAAGCCAGACCTTGTCGGCGAAGTGGAGTTCCGTACCTGGACGTCCGACCGTATAATACGCCACGCCTCGTTCCAGGGATTGCGCGAGGACAAACCGGCGGAGGAAGTCGTGCAGGAAAAGCCAAAGGCACCCGCAGGCAAGGCCGATACCAAGGAAAAGCCTGCCGGGGGCAAGGGCACCTCTGTTGAATCCTCGGGGGCGGCAAAAACCGTCGTAAAGCTTTCTCATCCCGACAAGCTTCTGTGGCCGCAGGAGAAGGTATCGAAGCAGGGCCTGCTCGATCATTACGCTTTGGTCTGGCCGCGCCTGCAACAATTCGTCGTCAATCGGCCGCTAAGCCTGGTGCGTGCGCCGGACGGCGTCGAGGGCCAGCGCTTTTTCCAGAAGCATGCATCGGCCGGCATGCATGACAAGATCGCCAGGATGAAGGATCCGACGGACGGCGAGGAGATCCTGTTCATCCGCGACTTCGACGGTGTCGCTGCCTTGGTCCAGCTCGGCGTGGTCGAGATCCATATCTGGGGCTGCACCATCGACGAACTGGATAAGCCGGACCAGATCATCTTCGATCTCGATCCCGACGAAGGCGTCGACGTGAAAGCGGTGCGCGCGGCGGCGCTCGAAATCCGCGGTAGGCTCGATGAGCTGTCCTTGCCGAATTTCGTCAAGACGTCGGGTGGCAAGGGCTACCATGTCGTCGTGCCTCTGAAACCATCGGCGGATTGGGATGAGGTGAAAGACTTCGCCCATGATTTCGCCCGCGCGCTGGAACAGGCGGCACCCGACCGCTACACGGCGACGCTGTCGAAGAAGGCGCGCACCGGAAAAATCTTCGTCGACTATCTGCGCAATAGCCGCGGCTCGACCACGGTGGCGCCTTATTCGTCGCGGGCCAAGAAGGGCGCTACCGTGTCGATGCCGGCGACCTGGGCGGAGATCGAGGCCGGACTGGTGCCGAACGCATTTCCGATCGGCGACAAGACGACGCTGAAGCAGTTGGCCGAAGCCGATCCGTGGAAGGATTTTTTCAGGCAGGGCAAGGTGCTCAAGCGCGGCTAACAATCAAGCGAGAAACACCTTCTCGAACGCCTGCTTGCCCGTCGGCGAAAAGATCACCGCGCGGCTGTCTTTCTCGCGCCTTGCCCATTTTTCGGCAAGGATCTTGTCGAGAATGGCGGCGCCCAGCGTGCCGGCAAGATGTGAGCGCCGCACGCTCCAGTCGAGGCACGCCCGGCACACCGGTCGTCGCGCCTTGCTCTCGACACCGATGCCAATCGCGGCAAAATACGAGGCGGCCGACGGCCCAAGCCTGATCTCCTTGTCGTCGCGCAGGAGCACTTGTCGAGCGACAAGGCGGTCGAGCATCGCCACGGCCTGTTCTCCGGCGAGGTGGTCGTAGCAGACACGCGCCACGCGCATGGCCGTATCACGGGGACCCGGCCGGACCCGCTGCGGCCCGACCGCTGCGGCGACACCGGTGATGGCTTCGATCATGCCAGCCACCTGCGGCCCGGCGAGGCCGTAATAGCGATGCCGCCCCTGGCTTGCCAGCGTCAGCAGCCCGCCCTCCATCAGTTTCGACAGATGCGAGCTGGCGGTCGGCAGCGACACACCGGCCTCGAGCGCCAGTTCGCTCGCCGTCAACGCCGTGCCGCCCATCAGCGCGGTCAGCATGTTTGCCCGCGCCGGATCGCCGACCAGGCTGCCGATGCGGGCTATATCTGGTCCTTCACGCATAGTTCGTTCCTCATCGAAGCATTCCTGTCAGATAACCACTAACCTCCACTGAGATCAAGGAGACGACGATGACTGCAAGAACCGTTCCCGACGCCGTATCCACTGGCCGGTTCGGCCGCCGGCCGTTTCCGTTTTTCGTCTTGCGCCGGTTGCATTTGCGGCTCCTGGCGCGGTGGCACGACCGCTATCTGCAGCGCCTCGACCTTGCCGAGATCGACGAGCATCTTTTGCGCGACCTTGGCCTGACGCCGGAAGACGTTCGCCACGAATGCGCGAAATCGTTCTGGCAAGCATGACCAGCGGAGAAATTGCCTAGCACACTAGAACCACTGAACATTTCGACACCGCTCGAACTGTGGGCGCAAGAATGCATCCACCCGTCTAGGAGACAAAAGATGACCATCACCTGCTTCATCCGCTACGAGATCGACCCGTTCGGCAAGGCGGCGTTCGAGGAATATGCCCGTAACTGGGGCCAGGCCATTCCGCGCTGCGGCGCCGATCTGATCGGCTATTTTGCTCCGCATGAAGGCTCGGCCACGACCGCCTACGCCGCCTACAACATCGACAGCCTGGCGGCTTACGAGGCCTACCGTGCCAGGCTGGCCGCCGATCCGGTCGGCAAGGCGAATTACGAGTTCGCGCGGCGTGAAAGATTCATCCTGAAGGAGGATCGCATGTTCCTGAAGCTGGCGTCCGGGCCGCATGCCTCTCTGGTGAAATTATGATCGCCGTCATATTCGAGGTCGAGCCGGCAGCGGGCAAGCGCGATGCCTATCTCGGCCTCGCCGCCGACCTGCGCCCGCCGCTCGACGGCATCGACGGTTTTCTCACTATCGAGCGCTTTCAGAGCCTCACTGACCCGAATCGCATCCTGTCGCTGTCGTTCTGGCGCGACGAGGAGGCGGTGAAGGCCTGGCGCAACACGGAGGAACATAGGCGGGCGCAGAAGGCCGGCCGTGGCGGCATCTTTGCCGACTATCGTCTGCGCATCGCCCATGTCGTGCGCGACTATGGCCTGACCGAACGGGCCGAGGCGCCTGAGGACAGCCGGGTGGTGCATGGGTGAGTGGGACTATGCGGCCTTTCCTTCTCCCCTTGTGGGAGAAGGTGTCGCCGAAGGCGACGGATGAGGGGTGTTCCAGCTTGGCACCGACTGCGACCCGTCCAACACCCCTCTTCCGTCTTGGCGCTACGCGCCAATCCACCTTCTCCCACAACAAGGGGAGAAGGAAAGATCGAGCTAAGCATTCCCGATCAGCACGCCGGCCGCAAACACCAGCGCGCCGCCCAGCACCACCTGGAAGGCGGCGCGCCAGAACGGCGTCTGCATGTAGCGGTTCTGCACGAAGGCGATCGCCCATAGCTCGAAGAACACCACGACCGCAGCGACAATCGTCGCCGTCCAGAAAAACGGGATGAGGTAGGGCAGCGCGTGGCCGAGGCCGCCCAGCATGGTCATGATGCCGACTGTCAGCCCGCGTTTCACCGGCGAGCCGCGGCCCGACAGCTTGCCGTCGTCGGAGGCCACCTCGGTGAAGCCCATCGAGATGCCGGCGCCGATCGAGGCGGCAAGCCCGACCAGAAAGGTCTGGAACGTGTCGTGCGTGGCGAAGGCGGCGGCAAAGATCGGCGCCAGCGTCGACACCGATCCGTCCATCAACCCGGCCAGTCCCGGTTGCACATAGGTCAGGATGAACTGGCGCTGCTCGGCCGCGGCTTCCTCGTTCTTCACCGCGCCCGGCACATGCTTTTGCTCCAGCCGCTGCGCCAGCGTCTCGTGGCCTTGTTCGGCCACCGCCAGATCATCGAGCAGCTTTCGCGTCGAGGCATCGCTGGTGCGTTTCGCCGCCTCGACGTAGAACAGATACGCCTGCCGCTCCATCGACTCGGCCTGTTGGCGCACATGCTCGATACCGAGCGGCCTGACCAGCCAGTCCGGCTTGCGCTCGTAATAACCTTTCACATGCTCGCGCCGGATCAGCGGAATGCGCTCGCCGAAACGCTCGCGGTGAAGCTCGATCAGCGAGTCGCGATGGCCGTCCTCCTCCTCGGCCATCTCCTCGAACACCTTGGCCGAATGTGGAAAACTATCTGCCAATCCATCGGCATAGGCCCGGTAGATACGCCCGTCGTCTTCCTCGGAAGAGATGGCGAGCGCCAGGATCTCTTGCTCCGAGAGCGATTCGAAGGGACGGCGGCCAAAGCCGAAAACACGGGAAAGCATGAGAAATTCACCCTAGTTTAGAATAGTTCTAAACTATGGTCTGGTGCGCCGTTGGTCAATCGCACCCGTCGCCGGAGGTTCAAAATTATTGGCTCTGGGGATCCTCCGCCGCCCTTAACTATTGGTGAATGTTCACCTATATAGCTGAACCTAAGCCAAGAGAAAGGAATCCGTAGATGCCGGCAAAGCAGCCCACCCATGCGTTTGACCCGAAACCTGTTCTCGACCTCATCGCCAATATCGAGGCCGACCTGCAGCGCCTGAAAGGCCTGGTCGAGCAGCAGGTCGAAAAATTCGATCCCGCCAATCCGCACAACAAGGCCCCCGACGGCAAGCTGACCGAGGAGGGCGTCGAGTGCTGCTACCGCATGTTCGACGAGGGCAAGTCGCGCTATTCGGTTGCCCAGCAGATGAAGATCTCCTTCGCCGCCGCCACCCATCGCTTCAACAACTGGCGCAAGATGGGTGGCGCCAAGCGGCGACGGACGCTTTTGGGGTGAGGCTTCGGCCAATCGCAAACGTCGGGGGCGCTGATAAGGCAACACGCTCGTCTCGCAATCGACGAATTGTGTCGGTCACATCTTTTCAGTGGTGCGCGGCCCTGCTTTCCGTGCACCATGGGCGATCTCACTTCCGCAGGACCTCGCCATGACCACGCCTCCCGGCATCGCCGATATCCACGCCGCAGCAATGCGATTGTCCGGCCTGATCGTCGAAACGCCGCTGATCGAATCGCCTGAGCTGAACAAGCGCTTCGGTGCCAGGATCCTGTTCAAGCCGGAGACGCTGCAGCGCACCGGCTCGTTCAAGTTCCGCGGCGCCTACAACAAACTGTCTTCGCTCACCGAGGAAGAACGCAGCCGTGGCGTCGTCGCCTTCTCGTCGGGCAACCACGCGCAAGGTGTCGCCGCGTCGGCGGCGATGTTCGGGGTCAAGGCGGTCATCGCCATGCCCACTGACGCCCCGGCAATGAAGGTCGGAAATGTCAGGAAAATGGGAGCGGAAGTGGTTCCGTTCGACCGTTTCCGCGATGACCGCATGACGGTGGTTCGCCCTTATATGGACCGGGGCATGGTCCTGGTCCCGCCGTTCGACGATCCGGCCATCATCGCCGGCCAGGGCACGATCGGCCTCGAGCTGATGGCGCAGGCGAAAGCGCTCGGCGTGAGTCTCGACGCGATCGTCATTCCCTGCGGCGGCGGCGGCTTGAGCAGCGGCATCTCCATCGCGGTCAAGGATGCATCACCAGATACGGCCGTCTGGGCGGTGGAACCCGAGCATTTCGACGACACCTGTCGTTCGTTGGCCAAAGGTGCTCGGGTTTCGATCGAACCCGGCCACACGTCGATCTGCGACGCGCTCCTCACCGCCGAGCCGGGCGCGATGACCTTCGAGATCAACCGCAGGAATCTCGCCGGCGGCATTGCCGTTTCCGACAAGGCAGCGGCACAGGCGATGCGCGACGCCATGGCCCACCTCAAGCTGGTGGTCGAGCCTGGCGGCAGCGTCGGGCTGGCCGCGCTATCGTCGGGCGAGATCGAGCTATCAGGCAAATGCGTTGCCGTGGTGCTGTCCGGCGGCAATGTCGATTTCGCCACCTATGCGGAGATCATGGCGGCGGCTTAGGTGGCGACCAGTTCCGGGCCACGCGGCCGGTTAAAGGTGTCAAAGCGTCCCCTACGTGTCCAATCGAACCGTACCATTCAAGGACAGACAGGAATGAAACTGTTCTTCAGCCGCAATCCCAATCCTCGCCTCGCGGTCGCGGTGGCACGCTATCTCAACGCAAAGGTCGAGTTTGAATTCGCCTCCCCCTTCGCTCCCGGCCAGGCCGAGCGATTTCGCCCGCTAAATCCCAATCTTTCATTGCCCATACTTGTAGGCTCGGGAAAAAGCCTCTGGGAGGCCGACGCCATAGCTTGCCGGCTATCACGCGACGCGCATTCGGATCTCTGGCGCACCGGCGACGACGAACCCGAGATGATCCGATGGCTCAGTTGGGGGAAGGAGAACTTCGCAAGAGCTTGCGACGTCGTGCATTTCGAACGCGGGACCAAACAGCGATATGGGCTCGGCCCGATCGATCAGGGCCGGGTTGAGGAGGGCCTGAGAGACTTCCGCACTGCCGCTGCAACACTCGAGGCCGCGCTTTCGGAGCGAGAATGGCTGGTCGAGAATTCGGTTTCCTACGCCGACTTTCGAATGGCGACGTTTCTGCCCTTCAACGATGTCGCCAGATTGCCGCTCGCCGACTATCCGTCTGTCGGCCGTTGGTATCGTCAGTTTGAAGGAATCGACGCCTGGCGCGATCCTTTCAAAGGGCTGGATGCGCCTGAATTGCCGCCGGTACCGGCTCAGGCCAAGCCGGCATGAAACTCGACCCGAATGGTCATGCCTATCGGCACAACCCGACGCGCTTCAAGCGCGCTGTTTCACAACCTATCCGCCAAGGCGAGACTCCGCTTTTTTGTTGATCAAAGCGGAAAAACAACGCTAATTGGCTCCCGCGAGGGACCATGCTGACAGTTGATGAAGTGGGAGCGATCCCGTTGTTTTCGGGGTTGCCGGCGGGCGAGCTGGAGCGGCTGGCGCGGACGGCGGCCGACCTTCATCTCGGCCCCGGAGAGTTCGCGGTTCATGAGGGCGGAGAGGCCGCGCTGTTTGCGGTTCTCGCCGGCAAGATCGAAGTCGTGAAGACCTTCGACGGCGTCGAGCGGACACTCGGCTGGCGGCTGCCGGGAACGATATTCGGTGAGGTGCCGATTGCCTTGGGCTCGGGTTTTCCGGGCGGGTATCGCGCCACTGAGCCGTCCCGCGTCATGCGGCTCGAGGTCCAGCAATATTATTCCATCGCGGCGGTTTCAAAGGACGTGGCCCAGAAGGTCAGCGCGCTTGCGCGCGAGCGGATGGGCGGGCTGCAGAGCATCACCGCCGAGCCGCAGAAGCCGCGCGTGACACTGGTCGGCCATCGCTGGGACACGGCGTGCGGGGAGCTGCGCCGGTTTCTGGCCCGCAACCAGATCTCATTCACTTGGGTGTTGCCCGACACATCGGATGCCGAGGCCTTCTGGTCCGCCACGGGCAGGCCGGCTCTCGATGGTCCCGTTGCCCGGCTGGCGGACGGAGAGATCATGGAAAGTCCGGCCGTGCGCGATCTTGCCATTCGCCTCGGGTTGCAGACGCGCCCGCGCGGCGCCGAGTACGATGTGGCGATCATCGGTGGCGGCCCGGCCGGCCTTGCCGCCGCGGTCTACGGCGCATCCGAGGGGCTGCGCACGATCGTCGTCGAGCGCGAGGCGCCTGGCGGACAGGCGGGGACATCGTCACGGATCGAGAACTATCTCGGCTTTCCCAGCGGAATTTCCGGCGATGAACTGGCCAGTCGCGCGCTGCAGCAAGCAAGACGGCTGGGCGCCGAAATCCTGGTCACCCGCTCCGTCGCCGGCATCGATCCGACCACGCACGATCTGTTTCTCGACGGCACCGATGTCGTGCGGGCGCGCAGCCTCATCCTTGCAACAGGCGTGACATGGCGTCGTCTCGGCATCGACGGGTTCGATCGGCTTATCGGCAAGGGCGTCTATTATGGAGCCGCGCGCAGCGAGGCAAGCACCACCCATGGACTGGACGTCTTCCTGATCGGCGCCGGCAACTCGGCCGGCCAGGCAGCACTGCATTTTTCGGGCCATGCGCGCAGCGTGACACTTCTCGTGCGCGGCCCGTCCCTTGCAGACAGCATGTCTCACTATCTGATCGAGCAGCTCAGGGCGAAATCGAACGTAAAAGTCCAGCTTCGATCCGAAGTCCAGGCCGTGCACGGCGAGACTCACCTGACGGCGATCGATATTCTCGACAAAGCCAGCAACGAGGTGAGCCGGCACGATTGCGGCGGGCTGTTCGTTTTCATCGGCGCCAACGCCGAGACCGAGTGGCTGCCGGCCGATGTCGTGCGCGATGCCCGCGGATACGTGCTGACCGGGGACGATGTGAAGAAGGCCGGTGGCTGGTCGCACGACCGCGATCCCTATCTGCTCGAAACCAGTGCGCCCGGAATCTTTGCCTGCGGCGACGTACGCTTGAGTCCTGTCAAGCGGGTTGCGTCAGCGGTCGGAGAAGGGAGCATGGCGATCGCGTTCGTTCACCAGTATCTGGCGAATGAAGAGAAGGCCAAACGCGGCCAAAGCTAGGCCACAGGCCTTAGTCTAGCGTTCGGCGGAACCGCACCAGCGCCACGCCGGCGAAGAGCGCCACGAACCCGACGAGCCAGCCGATCTCGGTTGCGACCGCCGGCAGTTCGGCGCCCTTCAGCATCACCGCGCGGATGATGCGCAGGAAATGCGTCAACGGCAGGATCTCGCCGAAGATCTGCGCCCAGCCGGGCATGCCGCGATAGGGGAACATGAAGCCCGACAACAGGATCGACGGCAGAAAGAAGAAGAAGGTGAGCTGCAGCGCCTGCATCTGGGTGCGCGCCATCGTCGAAATGGTGTAGCCGAGCAGCACCAGCGCCAACACGAAGACCAGGACCGCCGCAAGCAGCAGTGACAACGACCCGGTGAAGGGAACGCCAAACAAAAGCTTGGCTGCCGCCAACACCACCACCACTTGCACGGCGCCGACCACCAGATAGGGCAGCACCTTGCCCAGCATGATTTCAAGCGGGCTGGACGGCATCGCCAGGAGATTCTCCATCGTGCCGCGCTCGGTCTCGCGCGTCAGCGCGATCGAGGTCATCATCACCATTGTCATTTGCAGGATGACGCCAAGCAGGCCGGGCACGATGTTGTATTGCGAGATGCCTTCCGGATTGTAGCGCCGGTGCACCACCACCTCGAGCTGGCCCCGGGCAGCTTCGGCGGCCGTTTCCTGCATGCCGCGTGCCCTGAGCAGCGCCTGGTTGGCGACCGTGCCGAGCGTCGAGATGGCGCCGCTGGCGACGGCTGGGTCGGTGGCGTCCGCTTCGATCAGGATCTGCGGGCTGTCGCCGCGCTCGACCCGCCTGGCAAAATCGGCGGGGATGGTGACGACGAAGGCGACGTCGCCGCGCGCCATCAGGAATTCCGCCTCGGCGGCACTTTGCGCGACATGGTCGAAGCGGTAGTAGCCGGTGGTCTGCAGCGCCGAAACCATGGCCCGCGTGTAAGGATCGCTGCTCATCGCCACCAGGGCTGCCGGCAGGCTCTTCGGATCGTTGTTAATGGCATAGCCGAACAGCACCAGCTGCATCAGCGGCACGCCCAGCATCATGGCGAAGGTGATGCGGTCGCGCCGCATCTGGATGAACTCCTTGATCAGCAGCGCGCCGAGCCTGGCGAAGGAAAAGACGCTGTTTATCCCATTTTTCATCCCATGTTGTCCTTCGAGCCGGACATGAACTGGATGAACACATCCTCCAGGCTGGTCTCGCCCGGCGTCACCGTCACGCCCTTGTGCTCTTTCTCGACATCGGCCAGTGCTGCTTCCAGTTCCTTCTTGTCGGAACCGACGACATGCAGCGTCGCGCCGAATGGCGCTACCTGGTCGACGCCGGGGCGGCCGCCGAGTGCGGCAGCAACCTGATCAAGCCGTGGGCCTTGCACGACGAAGGTCGTTAGCCCGGCATTCCTGACCACCTCCTCGACCGTGCCTGACGCCAGCATCTTGCCATACGAGATGTAGCTGATGCGGTGGCAGCGCTCGGCCTCGTCCATGTAGTGGGTGGAGACCAGCACGGTCAGGCCGCCGCTGGCCAGCCGATGGATCTCGTCCCAGAATTCACGCCTGGCTTTCGGATCGACGCCCGCCGTCGGCTCGTCGAGCAGCAGCAATCTGGGCTTGTGCATGATGCAGGCGGCCAATGCCAGCCGCTGCTTCCAGCCGCCGGACAGCGTGCCGGCCAACTGGTCCTTGCGCGAGGTCAGGCCGAGCTCCTCTAGCGTCTTAGCCACATGCTCGTCGAGCGGCTTCAACCCATAGAGCCGCGCCACGAATTCGAGATTCTCGGCGATGGTCAGATCCTCGTAGAACGAGAATTTCTGCGTCATATAGCCGACTTCGCGCTTGATCCTTAGACTGTCGGTGCGGATGTCGAAGCCGAGCACCGTGCCGTCGCCCTCATCCGGCGTCAGCAGCCCGCACATGATGCGGATGGTCGTCGTCTTGCCCGAGCCGTTCGGGCCGAGGAAGCCGACGATCTCGCCTTCGGCCACCGTCATCGTCACATGGTCGACGACCGTCTTGTCGCCGAAGCGCTTGACCAGGCCGTGAACGTCGATGACGTTCATTTGCCGATGTCCGCCAGATCGACATCGACGATCTGCCCCGGCTGCAGGGCGCTGGCGTCGCCCTCCGGCCGCGCCTCGACCAGGTAGACCAGCTTCTGCCGGGTCTCCAGTGAATAGATCACTGGTGGCGTGAACTCCGGGTCCGGCGACACGTATCTGACGCGAGCCTTCACGTCCGGCCCGCAGCCATCGCAATGGACATTAAGCAGCGTACCGACTTTCACCGACGAGAACGCACTTTCCGGCACATAGACGCTGAGCTTCACCGCGCCGTCCGGCAGCATCGAAATGACCGGCGCGGTCGGGCCGGCCGTATCACCGGGGTTGCGGATCACGTCGTTGACGCGGCCGGGCGACGGCGCCGCCAGCACGCGCTTCGAAAGCCGCCATCGCGCCTGCTCGAGCGCCGATTGCGCCTGACTGACCTGATTGTCGGCGGCCTTGATCGTCTCGGGCCGTGCCGGCAGGCCGCCAACGGCGAGATTGGCTTCCGCCTGGCCGACCTGAGCGTTGGCTGTCTCCAGCGTGGCCGAGGCGGTATCAAAATCGGCCTGCGTGCCGGTGCCGCGTTTGAACAGATCGCTGGCGCGGGTGTATCTGCGTTTGGCGTCGGCGGCTTGCGCCCTGGCCATGTCGACCTGCGCCTTGAGCACCTCAATCTCTTCCGGCCGCTTGCCCACCTGCAGGTCGGCAAGTTGCGCCTGGGCCTGGGCAAGCGCCGCCTCGGCTTGCGCGACGGCTATTCTTGCGTCGGCGCTTTCAAGCGTCACCACCGGCGTGCCCGGCGCGACGCGGTCGCCGCGCTTGACCGAAATCGTCTCGACCTGCGCCACCTCGATCGGCGCGAGCAGCACGTAGTCGCCCTCGACATAGCCGACGGCGAGCGGCGCGGCCGGTGCGCAGGCGCTGAAAAGCAGGGCGGCGAGCGGCAGAGAACAAAGAAAACTCATGACCTACGATCCTTCCGGGCGGCCAATATGGCCCCAAGGTTATCCGTCACCGCCGCTGCGATCTTAGCGGCCTCGGCGTCGCCGATCGCGCGCCAGCCCATGCGGCGCATCACCGCCTCGCGGCCGATGCGGAAATAGACGACCTGGCCGATCAGCGTGAACACGGTGAGCCGGGTAGCCTCACTCTCGGCGGGCTCCCCCGTCGCCTGTTCCCAGATCAGGCACAGCCGGCGATGCGCCGGTTCGAACACACCGTCATAGATACGGTCGAGCGCGGCGGTTGGATGGGACAGCTCGCGCAGGACGAACTGCACGATCTCGCCGGCTTCCGGCCTTGCCGCGATGAAGGCCACCATCCGCTCCAGTGCGACGAATAAATGTGCCCGCGCTGCCTCGGGATCGGCCATTGCCGCCGCGGGCGCTTGCAGATTGCCGATCGCCTGGCCGGCTATGGTCTGGATGGTGTCGACGATATAGTCGGCCGCGGCGTTGCGGAGCCCTTCCTTGCCGCCGAAATGATAGGCGATCGAGCCGATATTGGCCTTGGCCTCAGCCGCGATCTCGCGCGTCGACGTGCCGTCGAAACCCTGGCGTCCGAACAGTTTCAGCGCCGCGCGTACAAGTGCCGTGCGCGTCATGTCGGCGGGGGAAGCCTCGCGCGGCGGAGTTTTGGCGTTTGTCGATTTGCTCATGATAAACGATTTAATCAATCGAATGATTAAAGTCAACCCGGCCCATCGCCGCCTTGCCATCTCTAGCCGCAAGCGCTTTAGTGTGAAGCCATGGTCAAGGAAATCGAGCGCAAGTTCCTGGTCTCCGGCAATGAGTGGCGGGATCTGGTCGAAGCGGATATCTGCATTCGCCAGTTCTATCTCGCCGCCGCATCCGGCCGCTCGGTGCGCGTGCGCATCAGCGACGGCGCCTCGGCAAAGCTGACGCTCAAATTCGGCAGCAAGGCCCGCGAACGCGACGAATTCGAATATCCAATCCCTCTGGCGGAGGCGGAAGAGATGCTGGCCTTCGCCATCGGACGTGTCATCGAGAAGACACGCCACCATGTTAGGCATCGCGGCCATCTCTATGAAGTCGATGTCTTCGGCGGGATGCTTAGTGGTCTGGTGGTCGCCGAGCTCGAGACGCCTGAGAACGTGCCGGACGAAATGCTGCCAGATTGGCTCGGCCGTGAAGTCACCGGCGAGCAGAGGTTCTACAACGCGTCGCTCGCCCTCGAGGGGATTCCGGAGATCGCCGCATGAGCTATCGCATCAATCCGCGCCTGCCGTTGACCGGCGAGGTTAGGCGCATCCTCGCCGAGGAGATCGGCAAGGCGCTGGTCCATCTGGACATGGCGCGCGACAGGCCGGAACAGGGGCTGCACAAATGCCGCAAGCGGCTGAAGAACGCTCGCGCCTTGCTGCGCCTGGTCCGTTCCGGAGACGAAACATTTTGCGTGACCGAGAATCAGTGTTACCGCGACGTTGCAGCCCTGCTTGCCGGTCCGCGCGAGGCGACCGCGCTGGTTGAAACAATCGACCGGCTGGCAGCAAGCTTTCCCGAACAGAGCGCGGGTGGCGGTCTCGATGCCGTTCGCGAGACGCTCGTCGCGCGCCAGCACGAACTGCATGGTGGAGCAGGCCTCGACGCTGCAATAGGCGCGGCGATTGCGGCTTGCGAGGAGGGCATCAGCCGGATCGACATATTGGTCTTGCCCGACCAGCCCGAACAGGCCGCCGATGTGCTTGCCGACGGCGCCCGCATCACCCTGCGCCGCGCCAGAAAGGCGCTGGACAAGGCTGGCTCGCGCGGCGAGGCCGATGATTTCCACGATCTGCGCAAGGCGGCAAAGACCCACGGCATGCATCTGTCGCTGCTCGGAAGACTGTGGCCGACGCCGATCAAGGCCCGGCGCAAGGCGGTCGACGAACTCGGCGAAAGACTGGGCGAATTGCATGATGTGTTCGTCATGCGTGAACTTCTCGATGCCGACGACCGGCCGCTCGGCTCTCCTCAAGAAACACGGCTCCTGAGCAAGCTGTTGAAGCGCTCGGAGAAAAGCCTGAAGAAGACCTGTCTCGCCGTCGCAGCCGGTCTGTTCGGCGACAGCCCCAGGCGCTCGACAAGGAAACTTGCGCGCAAAGCGCGCGACGATCTGGCCGCCGCGCCGCGCGAAGACGCCAGCGCGCCCGGCGCCGCCGGCTGACGCAGTCCTTCGGTTCGGGATCATGGTCTGGGCCGCCGGCCTGTGGTAATCGCCGTCTGGCATGATCGAGACCGGTGACACGCTTCTGGACCGACTTGGCCGCTGGCTTGCCGGCCGGCTGCAGGAGGAATCGTCCGGCTACGAGCCTTACACGCCGTCCGATGCCGAAACGCTGCGCCGAACGCTCGAGCCCGGCGACATCCTGCTCATCGAGGGCAACCAGAAGATCTCGGCGGCGATCAAATACCTGACCCAGTCGACCTGGTCGCATGCAGCCTTCTATGTCGGCGATGCCTTGCCTGAACCGGCGGACGGATCGGAGCGGCGCCGTCTGATCGAGGTCACCCTTGGCGATGGCTGCATCGCCGTGCCGCTGTCGCGCTACCGGACTTATAACACGCGCATCTGCCGGGCGAGCGGTCTGGCGCCGGAAGATCGCGACGAGGTCGTTGCCTTCATGATCGGCAAGCTCGGCCTCAGATACGATCTCAAGAACATCTTCGACATGCTGCGCTACTTCTTCCCGACACCGCCGGTGCCGGTGCGCTGGCGCCGCCGCATGCTGGCTTTCGGTTCCGGCGACCCGACCCGGGCCATCTGCTCCTCGCTGATCGCCGAGGCCTATGGCCAGATCCGCTATCCGATCCTGCCCGAGATCACCCGGGCGCCCGGCCGTGCCTCGGCCCAGTCGAACTATTCGCGCAAGGAAATCCTGCACATCCGCCACCACTCGCTCTACACGCCGCGCGATTTCGACCTGTCGCCCTTCTTCCGCATCGTCAAACCGACGCTGGAATATGGTTTCGACTACCGGGCGGTGACCTGGGAGGACAAGGCAGGCACAGACGCCGCAGCCGCGAAGGCTGGAGCAATCACCTCAGGCACGTGATGGCTTTTGGCCTGGGTCAGGACATACCCCTATGGCGCGGCCGCTATCCGGCCGAGGTGCAGGCGTTTCACATGGCGGCCTATATCACGCCGAGACCGCAACAGCGCCCTGGTTTTCGGCTTTGTGTTCGACCCAAACATGGACCGGTTCGTCCCGGCCGCGGATGCTCACCGGTCCATGATCGCGCGCATTCAACTGTGTCGTGGGCGATTCCGCCTGCGCGGCCTCAATCAGTCGTGACCCAAAGCAAATATTCGCCTGAAGCTCACGGCAGAGCGCTTGCAAACGGCTGGCGACGTTGACGGTGTCGCCCACCACCGCGAAGGACAGATTGCGCTCGCTGCCGACCGCGCCGATGACGACTGCGCCATATTGTGCACCGATCCGAACGTCCAGCGGCGGGTATCCCCTGGACACCCGCTGCACATTCCAGTCTTTGAGAGCGGCGATCATCGCTTCAGCGCACTGGATGGCCCGAGTCGCGTCGTCGTGGCTGGCTTGCGGAACCCCGAATGTCGCCATGATGCAATCGCCGATATAGTTATCGACTGTGCCATGGTGGTCGAAAACGACCTGCTCCATGCGACGGTGGAACTGACGCAGAAGTTCGAACACTGCTTCGGCCGGATGATCCTCGGAATAGTGTGTGAAGCCGACGATGTCGGCGAACAGCACCGCGATATCCTGCCGGCGGACTGGGCCGAAGGGCTCGTCATCCGTGGCGAGCTGGTCGACGACATTGGGCGAAAAATGCCGGGCGAGATTGGCGCGGGCGCGCTCTGCCTTGACATAGTCTTCCGACAGATGTCGGGAACGAGAGACGACCAGCGCCATGATCGCGCCGATAATCAGCACAACCAACACGTTGGTCGCCTGCGCGAATGTATCGACGAAATTGGGATTGAGATAGAGGTTCAGTCGCTCTGTCATCGGCAGCGAATAGAGGTTCGTCGCCGGAATGACGGTTCCCGCATGAAAAATCACCCACCCCACCCCGATCGCCCACGTCAAGGCCGCGAGCGCGCCGAGATAGAGCGCCAATCGTGTCGAAAGGGTCAGCGCGCCAAGGCATACGAAAATCAGCAGGAATTTGAAGCTGCCCTCGCGCAGTTGCATCGCGGCCGGCGCGACCTCCAGGGAAAACGGGTTGGGCGTTACCAGCAGAACGGTCAGCAGAATGATGTCCAGCGTACCCACGAGGTAACCGATCCACCATGGCGCGTTGCGACGGCGCGCAAAGAGAAACTGGATCAGGCCGACGAGCTGGAACAGCACGAGGCCCGCCAGCACGAAGAGCAGCGAGGCATCCCAGCGGCTGATCGATGAAAAGAAGCAGGAGATCACGGCGAGCGATGCCGTACGCGCCCAGAACTGCAATGCAGCACCCTGGCGTTCTGCGCGCTCCCGCAAATTTTTCAGGCGCGAATAGCGGCGAAGTTCAAGTGTTGGCGCCGTCGGCATAGGATCACTTCGATTTCACGGGGACGTGTCACGCATTCGGCAAACCCGCCCTCTACTGGCAAATCAGTGCGCGAACTCTACCATGAATGTGGTTTCATTTTTGAAGCGCGGCTGCAAAGAGTAAAAAGTGTCCGGACAAAAGATCATCGTGGAAACTGAAGCAGGACAGGCGGAGGCTTCCCAGTTCAGGTCACCAAAAATGGTGGCAGTCGGCGCCGCCGGAGTGGTGCGCGACGAGCCGCCAGGTACAATCCTGCTCGGGATGATTGGCTGTGTCAGGCCGGCAAAGCACGGCGTCCCTTTGCAGGAGCGACGGGCCGGTCGGACGCCCCGGCATCTCGCGGGTGCGGCCCGATCGGCATGATCGCCGGGAACGGCGTCGCGCCAAAGGCAAACGTCCATTTGTAACCGGCGAGCCCGTCTTCGGGCGTCGTGTGCTGATCGTGATGGGCAAGCAATTTGACGCGTTCCGCCAGCTCCTCCGCCTCACGCTTCACCATTTCCGCCGTCTCCGGCCGCATCCGCCTGGAGAAGCTGACGAAGGTCGCCTCCCGCTCCAGATGCGTGATCGCCCAGCCGATAAAATTCTTGTTGGTCATCTCGAACAGCGGCCTGAGCGGCCCTTCGAAATTCCACTGGATCGGCGTCTCGACCAGCAACCTGGCCGACAGGCCGCGGCCAAGCGCGACCAGGCCCAGCTCCTCGAGGTCACGCAGATAGAGGAACATCGAGGCCTCGCTCAACGCTTGTGAGCGCATGATGCCTTCGGGCGTGAATTTCTCGGAGAGCATGACGAAGATGAACAGCAGCGCCGGCCGGCTGGCGAGCTTGCGCTCGATGTCCGACGCGATGTGGTTGGCCGGCCCCGGTCCCCTGTTCAGAGAGCCGAGCACGTTTTCCAGTTCCACGCCGGCAGCGGCGCAAATCTCCACCAGCCGGTCGAGCTTGCAGTTGCGCTCGTGGAAAATTCGCTTCACCGTCGGCTCGGAAACGCCCATGCGCTCGGCAAGCACGCGATAGGTGACGCCCTTTGCCTTGAGCGTCCGCTTCAGCGCCTCGAAGATCAGGCCATTCATGCGATGCACCTCTTTTGGGTGGTTTCGTATCGATCCTCGATACTAGCTGCAATCGTTCTTCCCGAAAAGTATCAAGAACCCTAGTTCTCCGCCATCACTACAGGAGAACCAGCCATGAAAACCCTGATCACCTCGACACTTCTCGCCATCATCGGCATCGCCATCGTGCCTGCCGCTCGGGCCGGTGAAATCTGGCGCGCCACTGGCCTCGAACAGCCGGAATCGGCGTTCTTCGACGCTGCCGGCAAGCGCATCATCGTCTCCAATATCGTCGGCAATCCCGGCGAAGCTGACGGCAATGGCTACCTGTCAATCCTGTCCCTGGACGGCAAGATGGTTGCTCAGCATTGGACCGACGGCATGGACGCGCCGAAGGGCATGGTCATATCCGGCGGCAAGCTATATGTCGCTGACATCACGAAAATCCGCGTCGTCAATCTCGAAAACGGCAAGCTCGTGTCGACCATCGATGTGCCGAATACCGTCTTTCTCAACGACATGACCACCGACGCTTCCGGCAAAATCTACGTCACCGACATGCTGGCCGACGCGATCTACCGCCTCGACGACGGCGGGCAGGAACTGTTCGTCAGGGATGCGGCACTTGCGTCGCCAAATGGTATCTTCGCCGATGGTGGCCGGCTGATCGTCGCGTCCTGGGGCAAGGGCATCAAGCCGGATTTCAGCACCGCGGAACCGGGCGGCCTGCTTTCGGTCGATCTCGCCACCAGGACAGTTTCGCACCTGCCCGGCGCGCAAAAATTTGCCAACCTCGACGGTGTCATTGTCGTCGGCGACAGCGTCTACGCCACCGCCTACATGGCCGGCAGGCTCTACCGTTACAAGGCCGGCGGCAAGCCTGAGGCAGTCGCGACTTTCAAGCCGGGCAGCGCCGACATCGGCACCGACGGCAAGTCGACCATCTATGTGCCGCAGATGAACGAGGGCGAAGTCGCGGCGCTCTCCCTCGACTGAGCTTCCGCAGCGATTGACCGCCGACCGGCTATTCCGGTCGGCGGTTACTCCGCCTCCGTCTTCCTTGCCAGTTGCGCCCGCGCGTCCCTGATCGAGGCGGCGAATGTCACCAGCGGCCGCTTGACACCGTGCTTGATCAGCATGCGCCGTGTCTGCTGCGAAGCGCCTGCTATTATGAAACGGACGCCGGCGCGCCTCGCCTTGTGGGCGGCACCCTCAATGACGTTGGCGGCCGTCGAATCGAAGAACGGCACCGCCGAGCAATCGAGGATGAAGTTCTTGCGCTGGTCGGCGATGCGGTCCAGCACCGTGCCGACGGTCGAAGCGGCGCCGAAGAAGAATGCGCCAGAGATCCGGTAGACGACGGTATCGGCGTCGCTCGCCTCGCTGGAATCATAGGCGCCGCCACCGTTGCTGCCGTCAGCGACATCGTCCTGCACCAGCGGCAGGTCGGTCTCCACGGCGATGCTCTTGGCCATACGGTCGATGAACAGGATCGAGCCCAGCGCGAAGCCGACGATGATGCCTTCGGTAAGATCGCGGAACACGACGATCAGGAAGGTCGCCATCAGCACCAGTGCGTCGCCGCGTGAGGCGCGCAGCAGGGTGGCAAAAGCCTGTTTTTCGAACATGTTCCAGCACACCACCGCCAGCACGCCGGCAAGAGCTGCGAGTGGGATGTAGCTGGCCAGCGGCGCCGCCACCAGCATGAAGACAAGCAGGAACAGCGAGTGCAACATGCCCGAAACCGGCCCGTGCGCGCCGGACCGCACATTGGTCGCGGTGCGGGCAATGGTGCCGGTGGCGCAGATGCCGCCGAACAGGGCGGAAGCGATGTTGGCGAACCCTTGCGCCACCAGTTCGCAATTGGAGCGGTGCCGACGTCCCGTCATGCCGTCGGCGACCACGGCCGACAGCAGCGATTCGATGGCGCCGAGCAGCGCGAAGGCAACGGCGTCCGGCAGCACCGCGATCGCCTTGTCGAGGCTGAGCGCCGGCAGCGCCGGAAAAGGCAGGCTGCGCGGAATGCCGCCATAGCGCGTGCCGATCGTTTCCGCCGGCAGCGCCAGCAGCGCCACGACCAGCGAGGCGAGCCCGGCGGCGATCAGCATGCCCGGCCAGCCGGGGCGCCACCGCTTCAGCCCGACAATGGTGGCGATGGTCAGCACCGCCACCAGCGTCGCCGAGATGTTGAGCGTGCCGGCGGCCTCACCGATCGCCACGAGCTTCGGCAGCAGTGGCCCGGGCTCGTTGCCGGCGAGCTTCAGCCCGAACAGTTCGACGATCTGTCCGGAAAAGATGATGATGGCGATGCCCGCGGTGAAGCCGACGGTCACCGGGTAGGGGATGAATTTGATATAGGTGCCGAGTCTGAGATAGCCGATGGCGAGCAGGAAAATGCCGGACATCATCGTCGCCAGAAGCAGCCCATCGATGCCTTCGCGCTGGACCGTCGCCGCCACCAGCACGATGAAGGCGCCGGCTGGACCGCCTATCTGGAAGCGACTGCCGCCGAGCGCCGAGACGATGAAACCGCCGACGATGGCGGTGAACAGGCCGCGCTCCGGCGTCACGCCGGAAGCAATCGCGATCGCCATCGACAGCGGCAGCGCCACGATGGCCACGGTCAATCCGGCGATCGCATCGGCCTTGAAATGCCCAAGCGTATAGCCCTCGCGCAGCACCGTCACCAGCTTCGGTGTGAACAGTTCGGAAAATGCCGGCCGCGCCGGTTGATGAATTGCCCGTCGGGTTCGATCCATGGACTACCTTCCGCTCCTGATGCATGTCGCCCAAAAATGCTGAGCGGTTTTGGGGCATGCATAAAACCAAGAAGGCGGCGGGGATCGTCGGCAGGACTGTCGGCGGTCGCCGTCGCGACTTTGTCGACTCAGCCCGGCGGGTTCCGCGGCACGACCGGCTTGAGGCGCACGCCCCTGCCACCGCGCTCGCTGGCCTGGTTCTCGCCGATCAGTTCCACGCCGGCCCCATCGAGGGCCTGGATGACCTTCATCAGCGTATCGACCACGCCCCTGACCACGCCGTCGCTCGCTTCCATGCGCTGAATGGTTGGAAGCGAAACCCCGGCGCGCTCGGCGAGCGTCTTCTGATCGATGCCGGCCAGCGCCCTTGCGGCGCGCATCTGCGCGGCAGTGATCATCGGCTAAAAACCCCCGTCTGAGTCTGCATTCCCATGCATAATACTATCATTTTGATGGTTCAAGCATCATGATGCATATGTCAGACATGCACGCACCAAGATCGGTTGTGTCCTGCAGAGCTTGCGTGCCAGCTAGGACAGTAGGCCCTCGGGCGCCGCAAATTTCGAGGAGAATTAGCCGCAGCGTCGTTCTGACGGCCGGTTCAGCCGCCGTCGGTGTGCCCGCGCCATCGCTGTAGCGTCCGTGCGGCCAGCCAGCACAGCATCGCCCAGGCGAAGCCGGCACACCAGCCGGCCAGCACGTCGGACGGCCAATGAACACCGAGATAGACGCGGCTGATGCCGACCAGCAGGGTCGTCAGCACCGCAAGTGCCAACACATAGATCTTGGTCGTTCGCCCAGGCAGGAAGCGCGACGCCATGCTGCCCAGCGTCAAATATGTCACCGCCGACAGCATCGCATGGCCGCTCGGAAACGAAAGCGTCGCCACGTCGGCGAGATGCGAGACCAGATCGGGGCGCGGCCGGTCGATTCCGAGCTTCAGCGTGCTCGACAGGGCCTGCCCGCCCGCCACTGCCACGAAAACGAGAAACGCTGGTCCCGGTCTGTGGATCAGCAGCAGATAAACGATCACCGCAGCAGTGGTCAGCACGAGCACGCTGGCGCTGCCGAGGCTGGTGAGGTCGCGCATCGCTCCTTCCAGCCATGGCGGTCCGATCGGATTGTCAGGCTGGCCCGCTTCACGGAAAGCGAGCAGGATTTCCGTATCGAAGGCGTGCGGCGTGGTGTCTCGCGCCACCTCCATCAGCTCCTCGAACCCCCACAATCCGCCGGCGATGACCAGTCCGGCCAGCAGCACCGGGAATTCGATCCAGTTGAGCAACTTGTTTGCGGTATTCTTCATCGACCCTCGCAATTACAATTTTTGCAGATAGGGTCCGAGCGTTATCAGCGCCACAGCTGCGACGGCGAGCACGATGCCAGTCGCCTGCAACGCATTGACGCGCTCGCCGAAGAAGACCAGGGCCACGACGTTCACCGACACCAGCTGGATCACCGCCGACAGGCTGAAAGACACCGACATGCCGAATTCACGGATCAGCCTCAGCATGATCAGATTGCCCAGCGAATAGAGCGCCAAGGTCAGAACGATCTTGCCGAGGCTCGGCGCCAGTCCCCATTGCTTCGCCGCCGTCGCCGCCAGCAGGAAGATCACTGTAGAAATGCCGAGCTGCCCCAGTCCCCAAAAACTCACTTTTTGTCCCTCTCGAAGCGGTGCTTCCGCGCCTGCAGCAGATCTTGTTTCCGAAGCATCGGTCGCGGTCAAGCGGGGCTGATCATGGACATGAAATCGGGGCTGGAAATTGGCCGGCAACGTCATCAAACTGTGATCTCCCGGCGATACGCGGTCAGTCAAGCAAGACGCTCCAGCCATCCCAAAGAAGCCAGAGGCAAGCCCCCCATGACTGAACATCGCTCGACCGAACATCGCTCCCCCGACGCCCAGTTCCGCACCAGTCTGCTCGAGGAAAACGATGGGCCAGGAACCAATCCCACTGACAACAAGACGATGGGCGAGATCATCGCCGCGCGTTTCTCGCGCCGCGGTTTTCTACAGGGATCGCTCGCGGCAACCGCCATCGCCGTCACCGTCAGCCCGCTCGCGCTGATCCTCGCCGACGATGCCCGCGCCGCCGGCGGCTCGGCCTTCACGTTCGACGAGGTCGAGGCAGGTGTCGACGACAAGCATCATGTCGCTCCGGGCTATGACGCCGACGTGCTGCTGCGCTGGGGCGATCCGCTGTTTGCCGATTCGCCGGAATTCGATCCGACTAAACAGTCGGCGCAGGCTCAGGAAAGACAGTTTGGCTACAACAACGACTATGTCGGCTACATCCCGCTCGACGGCTCGGCCGAGCATGGCCTGCTGGTGGTCAACCACGAATACACCAACCCGCATCTGATGTTCCCGGGCCTCGTCACCATCGTCGATGGTGAGGCCAAGCAGGCGCCGCTGAGCAAGGAACAGGTCGATGTCGAGATGGCCGCGCATGGCGGCACCATCGTCGAGATCCGCAAGGTATCAGGCAAATGGCAGGTGGTGCGCGACGGCAAGCTCAATCGCCGCATCACCTCCAACACCGAGATCGCGCTGTCCGGCCCCGTCGCGGGCCACGACCGCGTCAAGACCAATGCCGACCCGACCGGCACCAAGGTCATTGGCACCGTCAACAATTGCGCCGGCGGCGTCACGCCCTGGGGCACCTATGTCATGGCCGAGGAAAATATCCACGGCTATTTCTCGGGCGAACTGCCGGCCGGTCACGCGGAAGCGGCCAACTACAAGCGCCTGGGCATTCCCGAGGGCGCCTATGAGTGGGCGGCGCATTACGACCGTTTCGACCTCGGCAAGGAGCCGAACGAGGCCAACCGCTTCGGCTGGATCGTCGAGGTCGACGTCAACGATCCGACTTCGACGCCGAAGAAGCGCACCGCCATGGGCCGCTTCAAGCATGAAGGTGCTGAATCGATCGTCGCCAAGGATGGCCGTGTCGTCTTCTATCTCGGCGACGACGAGCGTTTCGACTATGTCTATAAATTCGTCACCACAGGCAAATTCAACGCCGAGGACCGTGCCGCCAACCTGGATCTTCTCGACGACGGCACGCTCCATGTCGCCAAATTCGCCGAGGACGGGTCGGTCGAATGGCTGCCAGTCGTCTTTGGCCAGGGTCCGCTAACCGCCGAGAACGGCTTTGCCAGCCAGGCCGACGTGCTGATCGAGACCCGCCGTGCCGCCGACCTGCTCGGCGCCACCAAGATGGACCGCCCCGAGGATATCCAACCCAATGCCGCCAATGGCAAGGTCTACGTCATGCTGACCAACAATTCGAAACGCAAGGCCGACCAGGTCGACGCCGCCAACCCGCGCGCCGAAAACGCCTTCGGCCACATCATCGAGATCGTCGAGGACGGCGGCGATTTCACTGCTGCCAAGGGCAAGTGGGAAGTGCTGTTGAAATGCGGCGACCCCGCCGTGGCCGAAGTCGGCGCCACCTTCTCGACCGCAACGACCGCCAATGGCTGGTTCGGCATGCCGGACAATTGCGCCGTCGATGCGGCCGGCCGGCTCTGGGTTTCGACTGACGGCCAGGGCCCGAAGGCGACCGGCCGCACCGACGGCCTGTGGGCGGTCGACACCGAAGGCGAGGCGCGGGCGACATCAAAGCTGTTCTTCCGCGTGCCGATCGGCGCCGAAATGTGCGGCCCGCTATTCACGCCGGACGACCAGACCGCTTTCGTCGCCGTCCAGCATCCGGCCGATGGCGGCGAAGACTGGGAGCCTTTTGGCCGTCCCTCTTACTATGAGGACTTGTCGACCCGCTGGCCCGACTTCAAGCCCGACATGCCGGTGCGGCCGTCGGTCGTCGCCATCACCAAACAGGGCGGCGGCAAGATTGCGGTCTAGAGCAATTCCAGGAAAAGTGTGAAACGGTTTTCCGGGGAAAAGCGCTTAGCGCTTTCCCTAGGGAATTGCGCAAAAACAAAGAGATAGAGCGGTTCGGCGTTTCCGTGAAACGATGAGGCGCTCTAGAGCACATCTCGGTCCAAGGTCCACGCTGACAAATCGTGAAGGAGGGGTTTCGGCGCGACCGAAGCCTCTCCTTTTTATGCCCAATTGCCAGTTTATGCCCGATTGATGGGCTTCCGTTCCGTTCTCGCTGCCACCAATTCATCGGTGCTCACCACGCCGGTTGCGCTCCAAAGGGGACATGCGCGATATGACCGACAGTCAGACCGCCCAATGATTCGAAGCCCGTGGGCTGACGGGTATTCCCAATAGCGAAGCGCGGCACGCGGAACTCGACCATGCCCTCCTTGCGCATTCATTTCGACCGCCTGCTCGAAGGCGCAGCGCCGAAGGTGGAGCGGCGGGAGCTGACGCATGTCGAGCGCCTGGCGCTGGTGCGCCGGCATGGCGATTTTTCGCTCGCCTATTCGACCGCCGTCCAGCGCAACCTTTCCTATTTCGGCGACGCTGACGGCTACATCGCCTTCGGCACCAAGATGAAGCACCATTTCGCGCTTGGCGACCCGGTGGCTCACCCGCCCGATCGGCCCGACTACATCAGGCGTTTCGTCGAGGCTGCCGACAGCCCGTGGTTCGTGCAAATCGGCGAACAGACGGCGCGCGTGCTCGCCGGGCTCGGATACCAGGTCAATCGTCTCGGCGTGGATACGCGGCTGGTCCTGCCCGCCCATGATTTTTCCGGAAAGCGCAACGAAACCGTGCGCTATTCCGAGCGCTGGCTGTTGAAAAAGGGTTTTTCCTTTGCCGAGGACAAGCGGACCATCTTTCTCGACGAGATCCAGCGGCTATCGCAGAACTGGCGGGCGGACCGCATCGTCAAGCGATGGGAGATGGCTTTCCTCAACCGCCCCTTCAGCGATCATCTCGGCGTCGACATGCGCCGCTTCGTCCTGCATGGCCCCGATGGAGAGCTCGTCGCCTTGCTCGACTTCGATCCCCTGTTCAGTGGCGGCAAGGTGATTGGCTACACCACCTCGTTCAAGCGCAAGCATGTCGACGCCACGTCGCATGCCGAGATCGGCCTGACCAAATTCGCCGTCGACCGCTTCCGCGAGCAAGGCATCTCCGTCGTCACGCTCGGCCTATCGCCGCTTGTCGACGTCGGACCCGGCGGATTTGCCGAAAGCGACTTCTGGCGCGCCACCTTCCAGCGCGCCTATGGTTCGCCTTGGATCAATCGCCGCAAGTTCAACCTGCAGGGGCAGGCTGCCTTCAAGCGCCGCTTCCACGGCATCGAGGAGCCGACCTACGTCGCCTTTCGCAAGGGGACTTTCGTCGGGATGCTGGGGCTGCTCCGCCTGGTCAAGGCCGTCTAGGGGACGCGCATAGTGATCCTGGCTGAATGCTCTCTGCCTTCGTCATCCTGGGGCGGAGCAAGGAGCGAAGCGACGCGGCGCAGACCCCAGATCCATGCCGTGATTTCAAAGCGCCGCTGCGGTGCTGAATTCTGCTCCGCTGCACTCTTCGGTTAGGGCTACGGCCTGGATCCCAGGGTCTCCGCGACGGAGCTTCGCTCCTGCTCCGCCCTGGGATGACGAAGTTGGATTCGTCAGTTCCGCAGCCGGTAGCCGGTCCTGAAAATCCAAGCGACGATCGCTATGCAGATAAGCAGGAAAACGACGGTCATGCCGAGGCTGATGCCGATCGAGACGTCGGACTTGCCGTAGAAACTCCAGCGAAAGCCGCTGACCAGATAGAGGACAGGATTGAACAGCGTCACCGTGCGCCAGATGCCGGGCAGCATGTCGATTGAATAGAAGCTGCCGCCAAGGAAGGTCAGCGGCGTGATGATCAGCAGCGGCACCAGCTGCAGCTGCTCGAAGCTCCTCGCCCAGATGCCGATGATGAAACCGAACAGGCTGAACGTCACCGCCGTCAGCACCAGGAAGGCGAGCATCCAGAACGGATGCTCGATGGTCAGCGGCACGAACAGTGACGCGGTCGCCAGGATGATCAGGCCGAGTATGATCGACTTGGTCGCCGCACCCCCGACATAGGCAACGATGATCTCCAGATAGGACACCGGCGCCGACAGCAACTCGTAGATCGAGCCGACGAATTTCGGGAAATAGATGGCGAAGGAGGCGTTGGAGATCGACTGCGTCAGCAGCGACAGCATGATCAGTCCCGGCACGATGAAGGCGCCGTAGCTGATGCCGTCGATCTCGGTGATGCGCGAGCCAATGGCCGAGCCGAAGACGACGAAATAGAGCGATGTCGAGATGACCGGTGAGACGATGCTCTGCAGCACGGTCCGAAAGGCGCGCGCCATCTCCATCTTGTAGATCGCCCAGACTGCTCGCAGGTTCATGCGTCCTTCCTCACCAGATTGACGAAGATTTCCTCGAGCGAGCTGTTTTGCGTGTCGATATCGCGGAACTGGATGCCGGCCGTCTCGAGGTCGCGGAGCAGCGAGGCGACGCCCGGCCGTTCGCTCTGGTTGTCATAGGTATAAGTCAGTTGATCACCGTTCGGCGAAAGCTCCAGCGCATAACGCGAAAACGTCTCGGGTATGGCGGCGAGCGGGCTGCGTAGCTCCAGCAACAGTCGTTTGCGGCCAAGCGTGCGCATCAGTTCGGCCTTGTCTTCGACCAGCACGATCTCGCCGCGATTGATGACGCCGACGCGGTCGGCCATCGCCTCGGCCTCCTCGATATAGTGCGTGGTCAGGATGATGGTTACGCCATCCTCGCGCAGCCGGCGCACCATCGCCCACATGTCCTGGCGCAGCTCGACGTCGACGCCGGCTGTCGGCTCGTCGAGGAACAGCACCCTCGGTTCGTGCGACAGCGCCTTGGCGATCATCAGCCGCCGCTTCATGCCGCCGGACAGGGTGATCGCCTTGGCGTCCTTCTTGTCCCACAACGACAGGTCGCGTAGCACCTTCTCGACGAAGGCGGGGTTGGCCGGCTTGCCGAACAGGCCGCGGCTGTAGCTGACAGTCGCCAATACGCTCTCGAACGCGTCGATGGTCAGTTCCTGCGGCACCAGCCCGATCAGGCTGCGCGCAGCCCGATAATCCCGGCTGATATCGTGGCCGTCCACGGTGACCGTGCCCGACGAGCGGTTGACGATACCGCAGACGATCGAGATCAGCGTTGTCTTGCCGGCGCCGTTCGGCCCGAGCAGCGCAAAGATCTCGCCGCGCTCGATATCGAGGTTGATCTCCTTCAGCGCCTTGAAACCGGTAGCGTAGGTCTTGGTGACCCCGGAAATGGAAATGATGGAGGGCATGGCTGAAAAACGGCTGCTTGAAAGAGGTCTGTTGATTTTAATCCGCTGAATGTCGGTGCGCGCAGCCGGAAGTCAATGGCACTCCTGACAGTTCTGGACATTGGCCCGCGAAGACGCATCCACCCCTGCCGCAGTCGTGCGGTCGCACGCCGGTCTGTTCACCAGGCGATAAAAGGCAGAGCCGCACCGGTCGGCAATGCCGCCGCAGACGGAAAAGCGAGCCTTTTCCTGTCCGAAACGGATGAACGGCTCAACAAGTACAAAGCTCGGAACCATTGCGGTCCAAGCGGGTCGGAACGTTCACCGTGATGACCAACCAACCCACAGATCATCTAGTCCAGGATCAGGGATGAATAATCCCGTCCTGCGGCGTTCCGCCTCGCGTGACGCCACGCCGCTTTGACCGTTCGGCGCATCCGGCCTATCTTCCGCCACATAAGCAGCAGCCGGAACCCGCTATGGACCCGCTCATCCTTTCGCGCATTCAGTTCGGCGCGAATATCTCGTTCCATATCCTGTTTCCGGCTATCACCATTGCGCTTGGCTGGATGCTGCTGTTCTTCAAGCTTCGCTATAACGCCACAGGCGATTCCGCCTGGATGCGCGCCTATTTTACCTGGGTGAAGGTGTTCGCGCTGTCCTTCGCCATGGGCGTGGTTTCGGGCGTCACCATGAGCTTTCAGTTCGGCACCAACTGGCCGGGTTACATGAAGACCGTCGGCAACATAGCCGGCCCGCTGCTCGCTTATGAGATCCTCACCGCTTTCTTCCTCGAGGCAGCGTTCCTCGGCATCATGCTGTTCGGCTTCCGCCGCGTCTCCAACCGCATCCACACAATGGCAACCGTGCTGGTGGCCGGCGGCACCACCCTGTCCGCCTTCTGGATCATAGCGCTCAATTCGTGGATGCAGACGCCGGTCGGCTTCGAGATGCGCGACGGGGTCGCCCACGCCGTCGACTGGTGGGCCATCGTCTTCAATCCGTCCATGCCCTACCGGCTCGTCCACATGCTGCTTGCCTCCGGCCTGACGGTTTCGTTCCTGATCGCCGGCCTGTCGGCGCTGCGCTATCTCTATGGCGACCGCTCGGAATCGATGTGGAAGGCATTGCGCACCGGTGTCTTCACTGCGGCGATCCTGATCCCCATCCAGATCTTCGCCGGCGACCAGCATGGCCTCAACACACTGGAGCATCAGCCGCAGAAGATCGCCGCCATGGAGGCCAACTGGAACACCGGTCCCAACGTGCCGCTGGTCCTTTTCGCGCTTCCCGACGAGGCGGCCAAGGAGAACAAATTCGAGCTGACCATCCCCGACGGGGCCAGCCTCATCCTCAGGCACAGCGCCAGTGGGGTCGTGCCGGGGCTGAACGACTATCCCGGCAATCATCCGCCGGTCTTCCCGGTGTTCTGGGGTTTCCGCATCATGGTCGGTACCGGCATTCTGATGCTTGTCGTCTCCTGGTCGGCGGCCTTCTTCCTCAAGCGTCGTCATAGCCTGCCGAAGCCGCTCGCCCTGGCGATGGTTCCGATGGCGTTGTCCGGCTGGCTGGCGACGCTGGCCGGCTGGTACACCACCGAGATCGGCCGCCAGCCCTGGCTGGTCACCGGCGTGCTGAAAACTGTCGATGCCGTCGGCCCGGTCGCCGGCAGCCATGTCGCACTGACGCTTGCGATATACCTCATCCTCTACGTGCTGCTTCTGATCGCCTATCTCGGCGTGCTGGTGCATCTGGCGCTGAAGGCAGCGAAGGACGGCGACGCCTCGCCGCTGCCCGGCGTTCTCGACGCGCCGCTGTCGCAGCCGGTTGCCCAACCAGGAGAACGGTGATGACCTTCGATTGGCCGACCCTGCTCCCTTTGATCTTCGCCGGCCTGATGGGCCTCGCCATCCTGATCTACGTCATCCTCGACGGCTTCGACCTCGGCATCGGCATCCTGTTCGCAGTGGCCGAGGATGCCGAGCAGGACACCATGATCGCCGCGATTGGCCCGTTCTGGGACGCCAACGAGACCTGGCTGGTGCTGGCCGTCGGCCTGCTGCTGGTTGCCTTCCCGCTGGCGCACGGGCTCATCCTCGGCGCGCTCTATATCCCGGTCTTCCTGCTTCTGGTCGGCCTGATCCTGCGCGGCGTCGCCTTCGATTTCCGCGCCAAGGTGCCGGCTGGCAGGAAGCACCGCTGGAACCGCATCTTCTTGCTCGGTTCCGTCATTGCCTCGCTGGCGCAGGGCTACATGCTGGGCGTCTATGTGCTCGGGCTCGATTTCGGCCTGGCGGGCATCGCCTTCGGCGCGCTGGTGGCGCTCTGCCTTGCCGCTGCCTATGCGGCGATGGGCGCGGCTTGGGTCATCTACAAAACGGAAGGCGACCTGCAGAAGAAGGCGGTGCTCTGGCTGCGCAGGGCGCTGGTGCTGACCGCGCTAGGCATGGTCGCCGTCTCGCTGGCCACGCCGCTCGCCAGCCCGCGTATCTTCGACAAATGGTTCGTCTGGCCCGCCATGCTCTATCTGTCGCCGCTGCCGATCCTGTCGGCGGTGCTGTTCGGGTGGCTGTGGTGGCAGACCTTCCATCTGCCGAAGGCGGACGATCGCCATGCGCTCATGCCGTTCCTGACGCTGGCCGCCATCTTCACGCTCGGCTTTGCCGGGCTCGCCTGGTCGTTCTATCCCTTCGTCGTGCCCGACAGGCTGACCATCTGGCAGGCGGCGTCGGCGCCCGAAAGCCTCGCCATCATCCTGGCCGGCACGGTCGTCGTGCTGCCGATCATCATCTTCTATTCGTTCTATGCCTATCGCGTCTTCGGCGGCAAGGCGACGGATCTGACCTACGATTGACCGGCAAGCGCCGCGATCCGGCGGTGTTCCATGACCCCGGAAATAGAATATTCATCTTCCGGGGCAATAACCCTTCTTCGACAGTCCGGCCCCTGCTGCGCGGGCGAGAAGAAGGACAATGCAATGAGCGGTGTCCCCGTCGCATCAGATCGAGTGGCCTTGGTCCTGATCCGCATGATCGCTCTGATCGCGGCGCTTGCCTTGGCCGGCCTGCTGCCGTTCCTGCAGCCGGCGCATGCCCAGGACACGGCCAACTGGACCGGTGCCAACTGGACCGGTGTTTGGGACACGAAATGGCGCGGCGGCGGCGCCGAGATCACGTTCGAGCAGACCGGCGCCGAGGTGAAGGGCGTCTACCCGCTCTATAATGGCCGCATCGAGGCCAAGGCCGAAGGCGAAAAGCTTGTCGGACGCTGGTTCGAGGGCAACCGCCAGGGCGCTTTCCTCTTCGTTCAGTCGCCCGACGGCGAGAGCTTCATGGGGCGCTTCGAAACCGCTACTGCCGAATGGTGGACAGGCGTGCGCGTCAGCGCCGTCGAGGAGATCCGTGTCGACCAGACCAGCCCGATGACGACCATGCGCTCGTTCCTGCAGGCGATGAACGAGAGCGGCGCCGACAATGTGCCGCGCGCAACCGGCGGCGGCATGGGCCTCGCCGCCCGAGCGGCCGGGTTGGTCGATGTCGCCGACGCCGACCGCGGCGGCCTCAACATGCCCGACTACACCAAGCTTCTGTTCAATGTCATCGACAATGCGACCTTCCGCCTCTGGAGCCTGCCGCATGACGCGATCGCGGGCGCCGAGGTGAGCGCCAAGCTCCAGCAATATGGCACCAACGTCTCCTTCGACGTCACCTTCCGCCGCAGACAAGACGAGTGGTTCATCGTCGGGCCGCCGCTCGGCCCGCTCCAGGCCAAGCTCGCCGAATTCCAGGCGGCGCGCGGCGAAGCCGTCGACATGGTCGACAGTCCGAGCAAGCTTGCCTCGCCGCGCGATGCGTTCAAGGTGCTGCTCAGCGGCGTCACCGAGGCCGGCGACCCGGCACAGGCGGCGCTTGATCTGCGCGATTACACTCCAGCCGTGCGCGCCGACGAGGCGGTCCTTCTCGAGCGCTATCTGAAGAAGGTCATCGATCGTATCGGCTATGTCTACTGGCAGGAAATTCCGGACGATCCCAAAAGCAACACGCCCTATGTCTATTTCGAGCATCCGTCCGGCAACATCGTCATCGGCCCGGTGGAAACGGACCCCGCTGGCACCGGCAACGGCAAGATCTGGCAATTCACGCCCGAGACGCTCGCCAACATCCGCACGCTCTATGCCGATGTGGAAGAGGTCCCGGTGGCGCCGGAATTCGCCGCTTTCGCCAGCAACGACCCGTTCTTCGCCACGCGTGGCCTGGCGCGCGAGATCAGCCCCCGCCTGCTCACCCGCGCCGGACCGATGGAGCGCTGGCAATGGTGGATGCTCGGCCTCGCAGTGCTGGCCGGCATTGCCTTCGGCTTCATCGCCAATGCGGTCATTTCCTTTTTTGCGCCCAGTCAGAATCGTTCGCAGCGGTCGGGTTTCTTACGCGTAGTCGAATGGGCGGTGCGCGCGATCTTCCTAGGTCTTTTCCTTTTGGTGGCATTGCGCCCGCTCGGCCTGCCGCAAGTGGTCGCAGCACCAGTGAAGGCAGTGGCCTGGAGCCTGATCGTGATCGGCTTCGTTCCGGTGGTCTGGCATCTGATCGGCAGGATCGCCGATCGTTACCGCAATATGTGGCAGGTGCCCGGCTATCACGACACGCTGATCTCGCTGTCCACCGGCGTGGCCCGCGTGGCCGTGCTGGTCGTCGCCTTCCTGCTGTTGGCCGAAGTGCTTGCCATCCCCTATGAAGGCGTCATCGCCGGCCTCGGCATCGGCGGCCTCGCCGTGGCGCTGGCGGCGCAGCCGACGCTGCAGAATTTCCTCTCCGGCCTCACGCTCTACGCCGACCGGCCGGTCAGCGTCGGCGACTTCTGCAAGTTCGGCGGACAGTCGGGCACCATCGAGCATATCGGCATGCGCTCGACCCGCATAAGATCGCCCGACCGCACAATCATCTCGGTGCCCAATTCGGACTTCGCCGGCATGCAGATCGAAAATTACGCGCATCGCGACCGCACCCGTTTCGCGACGACGCTGCAACTGCGCTACGAGACCACGCCCGATCAGTTGCGCTATACTTTGGCCGAGCTGCGCAAGCTGCTGATCGCGCATCCGCGCGTCATCGACGATCCGTGTCACGTGCGCTTTGTCGGCTTCGGCCCCTATTCGCTCGACATCGAGGTGTCGACCTATGTCATGACGGCGGACGGGTCCGAGTTCCTCGCCATACGGGAGGACATCCTTTTGTCCATCATCAACATCATGGACGATGCCGGCACGCAGTTCGCCTTCCCCTCGCAGTTGGAGTACACCGCCGCCGATCTGCCGGCCGACGAGGAAAAACGCATCGCGGCCGAAAAACGGGTCAGCGAATGGCGCGAGGCGGAAAACCTGCCTTTCCCCGACTTCAGCCAGATCGAGAAGCTCGCCCTCAACAACACCCACGCCTATCCGCCGCAGGGCTCGGCGCATTTTCGCGAGACGAAGCCCGCCCCGACATCGACTGCGGCCGGGGCCACGCCGGAAAAGCTGCGCTGGAGCCTGCCGTGGCGCAAAGGGACGGCATAGCGGACCGTCCGCTCCGCACGACGCCAAATCCGCCACAAGAATTATCTGCACAATATTTAGGCAACCTGCCAGTCGGGCGGCATGGGTCGCGAAAGCGGCCTTATCCAATCCTACAGGGGAAGCCCGATTCCCGCCGATTTCGATGGTTTGGCATGTCTGTTGCTTTGCCCTGGCGACCAATTGGTTTTGTCCAGTCAAAGGGGAAAATAATGAACCGTCGCAATATGTGCATGCTGGCCTTGGCCGCCGTGGTCGGAATGGCCATGGCTCCGTCTTCGCGGGCGCGGGCTGACGCCTTGAGCGACATCGGCGCGCGGGGCACCGTCCGCATCGCCGTTCCACAGGATTTCCCGCCCTTCGGCAGTGTTGGCGCCGACATGACGCCGCAAGGCTACGACATTGATATCGCCAATCTGATTGGCGAAAAGCTCGGCGCCAAGGTCGAGATCGTCCCGGTCACCAGCGCCAACCGCATTCCCTATCTTCAGACCAACAAGGTCGACCTGGTCATCTCCAGCCTCGGCAAGAATCCCGATCGCGAGAAGGTCATCGACTTCTCCGAGGCCTACGCCCCCTTCTACAACGGCGTGTTCGCTCCAGCGGATGTCGCGGTCGCAAAGGCGGAAGACCTCGCCGGCAAGACCATTGGCGTCACCCGCGGCGCGATCGAAGACCTCGAACTGACCAAGGTCGCGCCCGCGAGCGTTGAGATCAAGCGCTACGAGGACAATAACGGCACGATTTCAGCCTTCCTTTCGGGCCAGGTCGAGGTGATCGCGACCGGGAATGTTGTCGCCGCCGCCATTATCGAAAAGAACCCGCCCAAGCGGCCCGAGCTCAAATTCCTGATCAAGAACTCGCCTTGCTACATCGGCATGAACAAGGAGCAGCCGGCGTTGATGGCCAAGGTCAACGGGATCATCGCCGCCGCCAGGTCCGACGGCGCCCTCAACGCGATTTCGCAAAAATGGCTGAAGGTGGACCTGCCGGCTGACCTGTGATCGCCGCCCGCCGCGTGTGGTTTAGGTCAGACAGCAAGCCATGACCTATCAGTTCGATTTCGGCTGGCTGATCGATTCTCTGCCGGTGCTGCTCAAGGGCATCCGGATCACCGTGCAGCTCATCCTGATCGGCGCGGTGTTCGGCGTGGCATTGGGCATTGCCTGCGCCTGGGTGCGCGCCCTCGGGCCGAAATGGCTGAAGCCCGTCGTCGCGACCTATGTCGAGCTGATCCGCAACACGCCCTTTCTGATCCAGCTGTTCTTCATCTTCTTCGGCCTGCCGTCGCTTGGCATCAGGATGTCGGAACTGAGCGCGGCCAACCTCGCCATGATCGTCAACCTCGGCGCCTACAGCTGCGAGATCATCCGCGCCGGCATCCAGGCCACGCCACGCGGCCAGTTCGAGGCCGGCGCGAGCCTCGCCATGACCCCGTTCCAGACCTTCTGGCACGTGGTTCTGGTCCCGGCGCTGCAGCGCATCTGGCCTGCGCTGTCGTCGCAGATCGTCATCGTCATGCTTGGTTCTGCCGTCGTTTCGCAGATCGCCGCCGAGGACCTGACCTTCGCCGCCAACTTTATCCAGTCGCGCAATTTCAGGGCCTTCGAAACCTACATCGTCTCTACCTTGATCTACCTGGCCCTCGCCATCCTGCTGCGCCAGATGCTGGCTGGCCTGGGCTGGATGCTGTTCCCGAGGAAGGCGTCGCGATGAGACATGCGCCATGACCGAGTTCAGCTTCTGGGACATCCTGCGTAACCTGCTTTTGGCCGCCCGCTGGACCGTTGTCCTCTCGCTGGTCTCCTTCATCGGTGGCGGCATCGTCGGCGCGGCCCTGCTTTTCCTGCGCATCGGCGGCCGGCGTTGGGCACGGCTTCTATCACGCGGCTACATCCAGCTGTTCCAGGGCACGCCGCTCCTGATGCAGCTCTTTCTCGCTTTCTTCGGCCTTGGCCTGTTCGGCATCGACGTTCCCGCCTGGCTTGCCGCTTGTGTCGCGCTCATCCTGTGGACCGCCGCCTTCCTCGCCGAAATCTGGCGCGGCTGCGTCGAGAGCATCGCCAAGGGCCAGTGGGAGGCGTCCGCCAGCCTCGGCATGGGTTATCTCCAGCAGATGCGCTACGTCATCCTGCCGCAGGCGCTGAAGGTGGCGGTGCCGCCGACGGTCGGCTTCTCGGTGCAGGTGGTGAAGGGCACCGCGCTCACCTCTATCATCGGCTTCGTCGAATTGTCGAAGGCCGGTTCGATCGTCACCAACGCCACGTTCCAGCCGTTCACCGTTTATGGCCTGGTCGCGCTCATCTACTTTGCTTTGTGCTGGCCGCTGTCGAAATCCAGCCAGCTCCTGGAAAGGAAGCTCAATGTCGCTCATCGCAATCACTGAGGTGAAGAAGCGCTTCGGCGACAATGAGGTGCTGAAGGGGATTTCCATCGACATCGCGCCGGGCGAGGTCGTCGCCATCATCGGCAAGAGCGGTTCGGGCAAGTCGACGCTGCTGCGCTGCATCAACGGGCTGGAGACCATCGATGAAGGCTCGATCGTCGTCGCCGGCGCCCAGTTCCTGCCCGACGAGGTTCATCTCAAGGCGCTGCGCCTGAAGGTCGGCATGATTTTTCAGCAATTCAACCTGTTCCCGCATCTCACGGCCGGCGGCAATGTCATGCTGTCGCAGATGGTGGTGAAGAAGACGCCGAAAAAGGACGCCGAAGCGGTCGCGCGTAAAATGCTCGACCGCGTCGGTCTCGCCCACAAGTTCGACGCATTGCCGGACGAGCTGTCCGGCGGCCAGCAGCAGCGCGTGGCGATCGCCCGGGCGCTCGCCATGCAGCCCATCGCGCTGCTATGCGACGAGATCACCTCGGCGCTCGACCCCGAGCTCGTTGCCGAAGTGCTGGCCGTCGTCAAGGAATTGGCCGCGGAAGGCATGACGCTGGTGATGGTCACCCATGAGATGCGCTTCGCCCGCGATGTCTGCTCGCGCGTCGTCTTCATGCATCAGGGCCGCGTCCACGAGATCGGCGCCCCCGAGGAGGTCTTCGCCAACCCGAGGACGCCGGAGCTCAGGCAATTTCTGGGCGTGCAATGATGCTTGTCGCCCAAAGTGCGCAGCGGTTTGGGACAACGACAAGAACCGCTGCACAGCAACGCCGGCGATCATTCACGCCCCCCTCCGGCCTGCCGGCCATCTCCCCCACGAGGGGGGAGATTGGATGTCACCTCGGCCTTCGCCAATCCCCAACGTTGAAGGAAGGCCGGGATGGCAAAGCTGCCGATCTCCCCCAAGTGGGGGAGATGTCCGGCAGGACAGAGGGGGGCGCTGTCCCGCCGACGTCTGATGGGCAGGCGTCGCCGTCCGCCGCCCGCGAAAAGAAAATCAGCTCTTGTTGGCGGCCAGCACCAGCACCGGCTTGTCGCTGTAAAGGCTGGGGAATAGCGTCTTCAAATTCTCGACCTTGGGCAGGTCGTTGTAGACGATGTAGGGATAGGTCGGGTTCAGCGTCAAAAAGTCCTGGTGATAGTCCTCGGCCGGGTAGAAGGGTTTTCCGGTCTCCAGCGTGGTCACGATCGGCTCCGGAAACACCTTCGCCTTGTCGAGCTGGGCGATGTAGCTCTCGGCGATCTTCTTCTGGGCGTCGCTTTCGGCAAAGATCGTCGAACGGTATTGGGGGCCGCGGTCCGGCCCCTGGTAGTTCAGTTGCGTCGGGTTGTGCGCGACCGAGAAATACACCTGCAGCAACTGGCCGTAGGTCACCTCTGTCGGCTCGTAGGTGATCTCGACGGCTTCGGCGTGCCCGGTCCGGCCGGTGCCGACCGTCTCGTAGACGGCGGTGTCCTTGTCGCCGCCGGCATAGCCGGAGACGGCGCTGGTCACGCCCCTGACGTGCTGGAACACGCCTTGCACGCCCCAGAAGCAGCCGCCGGCGAAGACCGCCTTCTCGGTGCCGCTAGCGGGTTTTTCGTCCATCGCCGGCGGCGGGATCACCACCGCCGCCTCGGCCGAGATCGCCGGCGTCTGCCACAAGGCGGCGCCGGCCGCGGCGAGCATCAGCGCCGCAAGCGCGCTCCTGACGAAGCTCGTCGACCGTCTCGCAACTGGTTCTCGAATACCGGTCATGTCTGATCTCCCATGATGGTGTTGTGACTATAGAACATTGGGTCCGCCGGCGTCTCACATTGCCGTGCATATCGGGCCGTGCGTTTTTGGATTGCTGCGCCGGCGCAGGTTGCCCGCGCCGGGCCGCCAAGGCCGTCCCCGACCTGGACAGGGAACGGCCAGGAACTGCCGAGGCCGACAAGACCTACTTGGCCATCCCCATCGCGTCGCAGGCCTTCGTTGCCTCGTCCTTCTTCATCGCGTCGGTTTCCATGGCTGCCTTGTCCATGCAGTCCTTCATCTTTTCGGCGGCCATCGGTTCGGCGGGCTTCATCGCGTCGGTAGCCATGGCATCGGCGGGCTTCATGGCATCCGTGGCCATCGGGTTGGCGGGCTTCATCGCATCCTCGGCGCGGGCGATGCCGCCGGCAAAAAGCGCCGTCGAGCAAAGCGCGAAGGCAAGCGCCGGCAGCGTCAGGCGGGTGAAGTCGGTCATGCTGGTCTCCTCTGGAGTTGGTGGCGCGCCGGAAATGGCGATCCCATCAGCTCTTCGCCGTGACCTGAGACTTCGTTACAGCCATCACCGCTTCGTGATCGGTGGCCCGGTTTTCCTCGCCAGCGCGATGCCCCCAGGGGCGATCGAGTCGTCGCGATAGCGGCCCAAACGACAACGCCGCCCGAAGGCCGGGCGGCGTTTGTGATGGGACGATGCGATAGGAGGTCTCTTTGGCGGCGCGCCCCGCTATGACCGCCGGCCTATTGTATGAGCACCGTTTCCGAAGGCCGCTTGTTGAAGGCGCACTTGCCGGTCACGGTATAGAAGAAGTCGGCGTTGGACACTGGAGCCGGTACCGTGTTGCCGCCGTCTTCCCAGGCCTGCACGCTGGGTTGGCCGCATGGCACGGCGGTGAAAATGTCCACCGTTTTGCCTTGCCCGACTTCGACGCTGTCGATGTACAGCCGGTTGGACGTCGCCGTATTGTCCGATCGCAGAGTTGTTTTCGTGCCCGTGGGCAGGTAGCCGCCGCCAAGACCAAGACCAGGATTGGGATTCGGAATCTTCATCTCCAGATAGAGCTTGTCCATCAAGCTGACGTCGATCACCGCGCCGGCGCCAGTGGCGGGGTACATGGTGTTGACGCAGGTGGTCGCATATTTGGTGTTGCCGCTCGTCTGGGTGATCGTCGTGGTGGGCAAGCCGTAGAAGCTGGTCACCGTGGTGGTCGTGCATACTTGTTTCTGGGCCAGCGTCTCTGTCGATCCGTTGATCGTATACACACTGGCCGTTCCATAGCCTTTCGGATCGCCATACCTGTTGTGTACGTAGGAGATCTTCATCAGCTTGTTGGCCAGCGTCTCACCGAACTTGGTGCCGTACAGCGTCATCGTTTTGTCCCAATAGCCCGAGATCTTGTTGACCTTGAACGTGGCCTCCACCAGCGCCGGTCTCTTTACTACCGCCGAGCCAACCCCGATCTGCACCGTTGGGAGGTGGGCGATCTGCATGAAATTGGTCGGCATGGCAAAGCCGGCCGAAGCGTTGATGGTGGCGGTGCCGTCGGCGGCGACGACGAAGCGGTCGAGCTTGGCGGTGCCTTGCCCGCTATTGGCGGCAAATGACTCCTGCAACTTAACCTGACGGTCCGCCAATGACGTGTCCGTCGGCAGCGTCGTAATCGACAGGGTCGCGGCGTCGAGCGCGTTTTGCATCGATGCCTTGGTCGAGACGGCCGAGTTGTAGTCGAGCGAAAAGCCCAGTGTGGCAATCATCGGGATAAGTGCGATGGCGAGTATCGGCGCAAGGGAGCCGCTCTCGGAATTGACAAAATGGCGTCCTGCTTGCGGCATGTTTTGGTTCCCCCCAACGGTGACGGGGTGTGCCCTATCACGCAGGGCGCGAACTATGCTCTAATGGGATGGATCAAAGTTTAACGACTTTGCTCCCCGGGGTAGGTGCCGTCGGCGAAGCTGCCGATCTCCCCCGCAAGGGGGGAGATCAGATGTCGCTTCGGCTTTCGCCAAACACAAACTCTGGAAGGCAGGGCGATGAGGGCAGCGCAAACTACAAGCGACTGGCCGCACGCCCGGCCGCTTGCCCGGGCAAGCTGCCCCTGCTAAAGCCGCCCCATCATGACAACGCCGATCAAGAACATCCGCAATTTCTCCATCGTCGCCCATATCGACCATGGCAAATCCACGCTTGCCGACCGGCTGATCCAGTCCACCGGCGGGCTGGAGCTGCGCGACATGAAGGAGCAGGTGCTGGACTCGATGGATATCGAGCGCGAGCGCGGCATCACCATCAAGGCGCAGACCGTCAGGCTGAAATACCACGCCAACAATGGCGAGGACTATATCCTCAACCTGATCGACACGCCCGGCCATGTCGACTTCGCCTACGAAGTGTCGCGGTCGCTGGCCGCCTGCGAGGGCTCGCTGCTGGTCGTCGATGCCTCGCAAGGCGTCGAGGCGCAGACGCTGGCCAATGTCTACCAGGCGATCGACAACAACCACGAGATCGTCGTGGTGCTGAACAAGGTCGACCTGCCGGCTGCCGAGCCCGAGCGCATCCGGGAGCAGGTCGAGGAGGTGATCGGCATCGATGCCTCCAACGCCGTGCTGATCTCGGCCAAGACGGGGCTCGGCATTCCCGACGTGCTGGAGGCTATCGTCAACGAATTGCCGCCGCCGCGCGAGGGCGACATCGCGGCGCCGCTCAAGGCGATGCTGGTCGACAGCTGGTACGACGCCTATCTCGGCGTCATCGTGCTGGTCCGCGTCATCGACGGCGTGCTGAAGAAGGGCCAGACCATCCGCATGATGGGCACCGGCGCCAAGTACCTGGTCGAGCGCACCGGCGTCTTCACGCCCGCCCGCATCAATGTCGACGAGCTCGGCCCCGGCGAGTTCGGCTTCTTCACCGGCTCGATCAAGGAAGTGGCCGACACCCGCGTCGGCGACACCATCACCGAGGACAAGCGCCAGACGGCGCAGGCCCTGCCAGGCTTCAAGCCGGCGCAGCCGGTGGTGTTCTGCGGCCTGTTCCCCGTCGACGCCGCCGATTTCGAGGATCTGCGCGCCGCGGTCGGCAAGCTGCGCCTCAACGACGCTTCCTTCTCCTTTGAAATGGAAACCAGTGCGGCGCTCGGCTTCGGCTATCGCTGCGGCTTCCTTGGCCTGCTGCATCTCGAAATCATCCAGGAGCGGCTGGAGCGCGAGTTCAACCTCGACCTCATCGCCACCGCGCCTTCGGTCGTCTACCGGCTGCTGCTGAACGACGGCACGACGAAGGAACTGCACAATCCAGCCGACATGCCCGACGTGGTCAAAATCCAGGCCATCGAGGAGCCATGGATCCGCGCCACGATCCTGACGCCGGACGAGTATCTCGGCGGCATCCTAAAGCTGTGCCAGGACCGGCGCGGCATCCAGGCCGATCTGTCCTATGTCGGCAAGCGCGCCATGCTCATCTACGATCTGCCGCTCAACGAGGTCGTCTTCGACTTCTACGACCGGCTGAAGTCGATCTCCAAGGGCTACGCCTCCTTCGACTATCACCTGACCGACTATCGCGAGGGCGACCTGGTGAAGATGTCGATCCTGGTCAACGAGGAGCCTGTCGACGCGCTGTCGATGCTGGTCCACCGCACGGCAGCGGAAAAGCGCGGCCGGCTGATGTGCGAGAAGCTCAAGGAGCTGATCCCGAACCATCTGTTCAAGATCCCGATCCAGGCCGCCATCGGCGGCAAGGTCATCGCCCGCGAGACGATCTCGGCGCTGCGCAAGGACGTCACGGCCAAATGCTACGGCGGCGACGTCTCGCGCAAACGCAAGCTGCTCGACAAGCAGAAAGAGGGCAAGAAGCGGATGCGCCAGTTCGGCAAGGTGGATATCCCGCAGGAGGCGTTTATTCAGGCGCTGAAGATGGGCGATTGAGCCCCACGCATTTCGTCAAGCGAAGATTACCACCCCCTTCCTCCTCTCCACGCGCCATGCCATGCTCCCCTCGCGGCCGAGCAAGCCGTTTCATTCCGGGGGGGGAATCATCATGTTGTCTTACGCTTTCGCGCGGCGCATAGCCGTTGCGCTCTGTCTTGCCGTTCTGTTCGCGCCTGCCGCGCATGCCGGCGACGTCACCTTCGCCATCAAGAACAGCCATCCCAACGCCATGCGCGTCGAGCTCTACAGCCAGGACCGTGATTATATCTGGCCGGGCAACGATCAGGACTATTATCTCAACGACGGCGAGACCAAGTCGATCCCGCTGTCCTGCAATGACGGCGAATCGATCTGCTACGGCGCCTGGGTCGATGGCGACGAGGGCACCTATTGGGGCGTCGGCCCCGGCAACACCGAAAAATGCGACGATTGCTGCTACACCTGCAGCGGCGGCGAGACCGAGGAAATCGATCTGGTGCCGTGACAGCCGATCTCCCCCACGAGGGGGGAGATCGCTACTTGACGCCCTTCGCGTAGCAGCCCTAGCCTATCTGCAACCCAGGAGACCCCACCCATGGCAGGCACGGTCGAAGGCGAAAAGATCGATGTCGGCTTTTCGGGAAAACGCTGCATCCATTCGCGCAATTGCGTGCTTGGCGATCCGCATGTCTTCGTGCCCAACGCGAAGGGCCAGTGGATACATCCCGAGGCGGCCAGCGTCGAGAAGATCGTGGCGATCGCCGAAAGCTGCCCGTCGGGCGCCATCACCTATGTCAGGAAGGATGGCGGCCCGCAGGAAAAGCCACCGGTGGTCAACACCGTGCGCATCAGGGAAAACGGCCCGCTGGCGGTGCATGCCGAGATCATGCTCGGCGGCGAAACGTTTATCGCGCCACGCTCTGCCGCTGCGGCGCTTCGGAGAACAAGCCGTTCTGCGACGGCAGCCACACCAAATCAGGTTTTGCCGCCACCGGCGAGCCGGCGCTGAAGGACACGCCGGCGCTGGACGCGAGGAATGGCCCGCTGACGGTGACGCCGACGACCAACGGCCCGCTCAAGCTCGAGGGCAATGTCGAGATCGTCACCGGCACCGGGCACACGGTCGACCGCACCCAACGCACCTTCCTTTGCCGCTGCGGCCATTCGGCGAACAAGCCGTTTTGCGACGGCAGCCACAAGCGCGTGGGGTTTGTCGGGTAGGCGACGCTGGAATCTCCCCCCTCGAGGGGGAGATGGCCGGCAGGCCAGAGGGGGTCGTCTCGCGTGGAGCGCCGACTTCTTCTTTCGCCCTATAAGAGGTTGGCACTTCACGCGAAGCGACCCCCTCTGTCGCCTTCGGCGACATCTCCCCCTCAAGGGGGGAGATTAGGCGCTTGGCCCAGCGCTCGTGGCTTTATCCGCCGGTCCGTATCGGCTAAGGGGCGGAGACGAAAATCCCCGGACCTGCCAAAAATATGACCGCCAAGACCAAATCCTCTCCCCTGTTCCTCGGCATCGACACCGGCGGCACCTATACCGACGCCGTGCTGTGGTCGGAGGCCGGCGGCCCAAGCGGAAAAGTGCTGGCCAAGGCCAAGGCGCTGACCACGCGCCACGACCTCGCGGTCGGCATATCGAGCGCGGTCGATGCGGTGCTGCAAAAATCCGGCACCGACCCTGCCGCGATCAAACTGGTGTCGATGTCGACGACGCTTGCCACCAATGCGCTCGTCGAGGGCCAGGGCGGGCGCGTGGCGCTGGTGATGATCGGCTTTTCCGAAGGCGATCTTGCCCGCGATGGGCTGAAGGCGGCGCTCGGCACCGATCCTGTCGTGTTCTGCCCCGGTGGCCATGATGTCCACGGCAATGCGGCAAAACTCGACCTGTCTGGGCTGGAGGCGGCGCTGCCGGAACTCGGCGCCTCGGTGTCCGGCTTTGCCGTCTGCGCCTATTTCGCCACCCGCAACCCGGCGCATGAGCTTGCCGCTCGCGACCTGATCCGCGAAAAGACCGGCCTGCCGGTCACTGCCAGCCACGAGCTTTCGGCCAAGCTCGGCGGACCGCGCCGGGCGCTGACGACGCTGCTCAACGCCCGGCTGATCTCGATGATCGACCGGCTGGTGGCGGCGACTGAAGGTTTTCTTGTCGCGCGCAAGATCGCCGCACCGCTGATGGTGGTGCGCGGCGATGGCGCCCTGGTCTCGGCGGCCTTCGCCCGCCAGCGGCCGATCGAGACGATTCTTTCAGGTCCGGCCGCCAGCCTGGTTGGCGCCCGCCACATGACCGGCCTCGACAATGCAGTCGTCTCCGACATCGGCGGCACCACCACCGACGTCGCCGTGCTCGACAAGGGCCGTCCCAGGCTCGACCCGGAAGGCGCCACCGTCGGCGGTTTCCGCACCATGGTCGAGGCCGTCGCCATGCGCACTTTTGGGCTCGGCGGCGATTCCGAAGTGGCGCTCGAAGATGGCGCGCTCAACCCAAAAATCCTGCTCGGGCCGCGCCGCCTGGTGCCGCTGGCGCTGGCCGGCATGATGCATGGCGAAGTCGTCGCAGCGGAGCTCGAACGCCAGCTGCGGGCGCCGAACCCCGGCCGCATGGATGGTCGCCTGGCGATCAGGACCGGCGTGCCGGAGCGGCTGGCCGCGGGCCTGACCGGCGCCGAAGCAAAGCTTTACGAGATGATCGGTGCTGTGCCGCTCGCCGTAGACAGGCTTTTGACCTCGAATGCCCAGAACGCCACCTTGAACCGGCTGGTGTCGCGCGGGCTGGTGCATGTCGCCGGCTTCACGCCTTCGGACGCCGCCCATGTGCTGGGCAAGCAGGCGAATTGGGATGCGGCAACGGCCCGGCTCGGCGCCGAGTTGTTCGCCCGCAAGCGCGACGGCCGCGGGCAATCAATAGCCGCCTCGCCGGAGGCGATATCGGAACGAGTGCTGACCACGCTGACCCGCCTGTCGGCGGAAGTCATCCTCGAAACCGCCTTTGCCGAGGACGGGTTAGACGGCGCGGCGACCGTCGCCCATGCGCTGGTCCAGCGCGCCGTCGATGCCCATCCCGGCATTGCCCGCCTCAGCGTCGCGCTCGACCGTCCGGTGATCGGCCTCGGCGCCTCGGCGCCGCTGCATTATGCCGGCTTGCCTCCGCTCATCGGCAACGGCTGCGTCGTGCCGGAGGATACCGATGTCGCCAACGCGCTCGGCGCGGTCGTCGGCCAGGTCAGGGTCTCGGCGGAGGCGCGGGTCAGCCAGCCCAAGGAAGGGCTGTTTCGCGTCGCCTCCGGCGAAACCGTGCGCGATTTCAATGACGAGGCGGCGGCGATCGCGGCGGCGGAAACCGACGTCCGCGCCATTGCCGCCGGGCGGGCCAGGGACGCCGGCACCGACAGCGCCGAGATCGAAATCGCCAGCGAATTCCGCGTCTCGACTGTCGAGGGCCAGCGCATGTTCATCGAGGCGCATGTCGTGGCGGTGGCCTCGGGGCGGCCAAGAATTGCGGTGTAAGCGCGTAATCTCCCCCCTCGAGGGGGAGATGTCGCCGAAGGCGACAGAGGGGGTCGCCGCGCGTGCAGCGCTATTTCCTTCTGTCGCAGGAGGCCGAGCCCGGTCGGACCGACCCCCTCTGGCCTGCCGGCCATCTCCCCCTCAAGGGGGGAGATTGGCAGCTTCGCCGACTTCGAAAATCTTCCCCTTCACCCTAAGCTGAATTGACCGTGCTACCCTGACATGCCAAAGGCCCGGCCAAAGCCTTTCATCTTGGAGAAGCCCTGATGACCGATCGCGTCGAAATCGCCGGATTGCGGATTGCCCGCGAGCTTTATGATTTCGTCGTGAACGAGGCGCTGCGGGGCACCGGCATTGCCGCCAACGCCTTCTGGACCGGCTTCTCGGCCATCGTGCACGATCTTTCGCCGAAGAACCGGGCGCTGCTGGAAAAGCGCGATGCCCTGCAGGACCAGATCGACCGCTGGTATCGCGACAATGGCGCGCCCAGCGACATGGAAGCCTACAAGGCGTTCCTCAAGGAGATCGGCTATCTCGTGCCGGAGGGGCCGGCCTTCTCCGTCGCGACGGAAAATGTCGACCCGGAAATCTCGGGGGTTGCCGGGCCGCAGCTGGTGGTGCCGGTGATGAACGCGCGCTATGCGCTGAACGCCGCCAACGCGCGCTGGGGCTCGCTCTATGACGCGCTCTACGGCACCGACGCTATCCCCGAGACCGACGGCGCCGATAGGGGCGGGAAGTTCAATCCCGTGCGCGGCGCCAAGGTCATTGCCTGGGCGAAGGGTTTTCTCGACGAGTCGGTGCCGGCCACCTCGGGAAAATGGGCTGGGGTGAACGGGCTTTCGGTTGCCCACGGCATGTTGCGGCTGGGCGAGGGCGCCGGCGCCACCACGCTTGCCGACCCAAAACAGTTTGCCGGCTATCGCGGCGATGCCGACAATCCCGAAGCCGTCCTGCTCACCGGGAATGGCCTGCATATCGAGATCGTCATCGACCGCAGCAATCAGATCGGCAAGACCGATCCGGCCGGCATTGCCGACGTCGTGCTGGAATCGGCGCTGACCACCATCCAGGACTGCGAGGATTCGGTCGCGGCAGTCGATGCGCAGGACAAGGTCGTGGTCTACCGCAACTGGCTCGGCCTGATGAAGGGCGACCTTGCCGAGGAGATCACCAAGGGCGGCAAGACGTTTACGCGAAAACTCAATCCCGACCGCTCTTACACCGCGCCCGATGGCGGCGCGCTGACGCTGCCCGGCCGCTCGCTGATGCTGATCCGCAACGTCGGCCACCTCATGACCAATCCGGCGATCACAGACCGCGACGGCAACGAGGTGCCGGAAGGCATCATGGATGCGACGATGACGGCGCTGATCGCGCTGCATGATGTCGGGCCGAACGGACGCCGGCAAAACTCCCGCGCCGGCTCGATGTATGTCGTAAAGCCCAAGATGCACGGGCCGGAGGAAGTCGCCTTCGCCGTAGAGATCTTCGACCGCGTCGAGGCGCTGCTGGAGATGCCAGCGAATACCATCAAGATGGGCATCATGGACGAGGAGCGGCGCACCACCGTCAACCTCAAGGAGGCGATCCGCGCCGCCAAAGACCGCGTCGTCTTCATCAACACTGGCTTTCTCGACCGCACCGGCGACGAGATCCACACCTCGATGGAAGCCGGTCCGATGATCCGCAAGGGCGACATGAAGCAGGCTGCCTGGATTGCCGCCTACGAAGCCTGGAATGTCGATACCGGGCTGGAATGCGGGCTGGCCGGCCGCGCCCAGATCGGCAAGGGCATGTGGGCGATGCCCGATCTGATGGCGGCGATGCTGGCGGAGAAGATCGCTCACCCCAAGGCCGGCGCCAACACCGCCTGGGTGCCATCGCCGACGGCGGCGACGCTGCACGCCACTCACTATCACAAGGTCGATGTTCATGCCGTCCAAGTGGCGCTGAAGAGCCGGCCCAAGGCAAAGCTCGACGACATATTGTCGGTGCCGGTCGCGGTGCGGCCGAACTGGTCTCAGGCAGACATCCAGAAGGAGCTCGACAACAACGCCCAAGGCATTCTGGGCTATGTCGTGCGCTGGATCGACCAGGGCGTCGGCTGCTCGAAAGTGCCTGACATCAACGATGTCGGCTTGATGGAGGACCGCGCCACGCTGCGCATTTCCTCGCAGCATATCGCCAACTGGCTGCATCATGGCGTCTGCACCTCGGATCAGGTGATGGAGACGATGAAGCGCATGGCAGCGATCGTCGACAGCCAGAACGAAGGCGACCCGCTCTACCAGCCGATGGCGCCGGACTTCGACAAGTCCATCGCCTTCCTCGCCGCCTGCGACCTCGTCTTCAAGGGCCGGGTCCAGCCCAACGGCTACACCGAGCCGGTGCTGCACGCGCGGCGATTGGAGCTGAAGGCGAAAGAGCAGGCCTGAGCGAAGCGTCCCCTCCCCCTTGAGGGGAGGGTGGCCCAAAGGGCCGGGTGGGTCCTGCGTGAAGTGCGCCGACGGCTACGCCCTCTCCTTCAGCAGTCGGTGGGCAGCCTTACTTCCAAAGAAAATGCCCGTTCCAACGCACGCAGAACGAACCCACCAGGCGTCATAGCCGGTTAACCAAATGAGCAATAAGACGAGAAGGCTGACAGCACCGGCGACAAGTGCACCCACGGCGAGAGCCACCGCTGGGGATCGAGTTGGTCTGTCTAGTGGCATATTTCTTATCCAGGTCGCGTCGAGCATCCCATCTCCCGGGCCGGTTCTCGGCCTCTCCTTGTATCACGCCGCCTGCGCCATGCGCTCCGAGCTCATGCGGTAGGAAATCGCCTCGGCCAGATGGATGCGGCCGACCGTCTCGCTGGCCTCGAGATCGGCCAGCGTCCGCGCCACTTTCAAAACGCGGTGGTAGGCCCGCGCGGAAAAGCCGAGTTTCTCGCTGGCATCCCTGAGCAGCGCCAGGCCTGATGCATCCGGCATCGCGATCTCCTCGATGACGGAGGGCGAGCAATGCGCGTTGGTGGTGGCGGAGGTCGCGCCGAGCCGCTCGAAACGCTCTCGCTGGATGGTGCGGGCGCGCGCCACGCGCAGCGCCACCGCGGCACTTTTCTCCGCCCGGTCCGGCCGGATGAGATCGCTGGCCGAGACCGCCGGCACTTCGATCCGGAGATCGATGCGATCGAGCAGCGGGCCCGAAATGCGCGCCTGGTAATCGGTGCGGCAACGGTCGCCGCGTAGGCAGCGATAGCCCGGCTCGCCGGCCATGCCGCAGCGGCACGGGTTCATCGCCGCGACCAGTTGGATGCGCGCCGGATAGGTGACGCGATGATTGGCGCGGGCGATCATGCAGTCGCCGGTCTCCAGCGGCTGGCGCAGCGCATCGAGCGCCTGCGGCGAGAATTCGGGAAACTCGTCGAGGAACAGCACGCCGTGATGGGCAAGCGACGCCTCGCCCGGCCGCACGCGCAGGCCACCGCCGACCATCGCCGCCATCGAGGCAGAATGGTGCGGCGCGCGGAATGGCCGCCGGTCGGTCAGTTTTCCCTCACCGAGTTCGCCGGCCACCGACGCGATCATCGAGACTTCGAGCAATTCCCTCGGCGCCAGCGGCGGCAGGATCGACGGCAACCGCTGCGCCAGCATCGATTTTCCCGACCCCGGCGGTCCGATCATGAGGATAATGTGCTATATTAAAAGCAGTTTAGGCGGTTGGAGGTTGGCATGGATTGTAGGGTATTAAAGTCTAAAATCGGAGATCTCATCTGACAAAGCCACTCGCCTATTCCTACGTCCGCATGTCGACCGACATACAGCTGAAAGGCGACAGTTTGCGAAGGCAAACGGAGCGATCGAAGAAATATGCCGACGATCACGATCTCCAGATCGTCGAGGACTTTCGGCTAGAGGACATTGGCGTCTCGGCATTCAAGGGCGACAACGTTTCGTCAGGTGCGCTAGGCAAGTTCCTCGAGGCAGTGAAGGCTGGCAGGATTCCAAAAGGTTCCTACTTGCTGGTCGAGTCGTTTGACCGTCTGTCACGCCAAAAACTGAATGCCTCGGTGTCTCTATTCTTCGACATTACGTCGAACGGAATCAACCTCGTCACCCTCTCGGACAACCAGCTTTACAAGGCTGGTGAAGCTGAATTCGCTCAGCTGATCATGTCGATAGTTGTGATGGCTCGTGCAAACGAGGAATCTGAAATCAAAAGCCAGCGTTTGTCGGCTGCGTGGGGCGCCAAACGAAGGGCAATCGGTGACAAGAAACTGACCGGACTATGCCCAGCTTGGTTGGAGTTATCGGACGACCGAAAGAGTTTTCGTGTGATCGAGGATCGTGCGAGGATAGTCGCGCGCATGTTCGAAGACTGCGCAAGCGGCCAAGGGTCGTTTGTCATTACCAGACGGTTGAACGATTTGGGCATACCAGCCTTTGGTAGGTCGAACGGCTGGGTGCAGTCATATGTCACTAAGATCCTTCAGACGCGTGCCGTATTGGGTGAGTTTCAGCCTCACACCAAGCAAAATGGAAAACGGATACCGTTTGGCGACCCGATTCCTGGCTATTATCCGCAAATCATAGATGAGGAACTGTTTCTTCGAGCGCAATTCGCTAGGGGTAAACGCCGCATAGAAGGCGGGGGGCGGAAGGGAGAAGCGCTGCGCAACCTGTTCACCCATCTGGCCAAATGCGGGTACTGCGGTGCGCCCATGCATTTCCTCAACAAGGGGTTTGGGCCGGGGGGCGGAACATACCTGAAATGCAGTCAGGCATTACGTGGACTGGATTGCGTTTCAACCCCATGGCGCTACCAGGATTTTGAGAGGTCGTTCTTTCTGTACGTCAAGGAGATCGATCTAGGCGAAACACTTGCCGCATCGGCCACGAAATCTGATGCAATCGCCTTGGACAATCGCCTGACTTCGCTGAAGGAGAAACGTCATCAGTTAGAGGTTCAACGGGAACGAAGCTACGCTCTTATAAATCAGGCGATTTCGATCGATTTCGTGTCGGCAAAACTGAAAGAATGCGAAAACGATCTAGCCGGCGTTGACGTGCAGATCACCGACGTCGAGCTACGGCTGTCCGCAATCCGCGAACAGCAGTCGATTTCGCCTGACGAACTGCACCGCTTGATTGACCAGCTTCAAGAGACAGAAGGTCCCGACGCGTTCGCGCAAAGGACAATGCTTGCCGGCCGCTTGCGCGAAATCATCATCGACCTGCGACTAGATATTGAAGGCACCAAACCTCGGCTGGCGAAGGCGGAAGCGCTTTTCGATCAGGCAGGGACCGGTCCGTTAGAGCGCCAGCGAATTATGGAATTGATCGATCAGTCCAACGTTGAGGGTCAGCGCTACAATCGGAGTTTCACGGTCGTTCTAGCCGACGGAATTTCACGCAAAATTGTGCTGAACAATGACGACCCAACGGACTTCATCGCTGAGGTCACTGTGGATGCCGAGGGTAGCCCTAGCGGCACCGATCGTGGCTTGGACCTGCAAACGCTATTCGGACGTGCATTGGAAAAGTCGGTGCATTAGCGAACAGGCCTAACCAGGCCTGGACCGCGAAAAAAAAGCCAGATGGCGGTTGCTTACTCCTTAAGCGTCCACCCTAATATGGAGCATGCTGGGTTATCGAAAATCATCCTTTTACAGAGCGCATTCGCTGCTCACAAATCTAAGGGCTAATCTTGACGACCTCTCGACCCTCCGGGAATTGCAATTCCTGCTTCTCCGTGAAGTAATCCGGGCGGAAATACGCATCAGAGAACTGAAAGCCGATCTCAAGCAATCAATTGCCGGATCGGATAACATCAACAAGAGCGCAACCTACCTTGAAAAGCGGATAGATGGGTTCCGGCAATGCGCCTTCGTCTGGCGCTGTTTCGGTGATTCGATTGCGTTCCTCTATATGGACAAATTCGCTCTTAAACAGACGTTCCTCAACACCCACAACGTCAATCCGAAACAGGATGCGGGTTTCATCGCGGGCAAGGATGGCTTGGAAAGGGAGATCAGCCTGCTGGAGGCGGCGTTAGCCCACAGCGTTCCGGCACTTCTGGTCGATCTGACGAACACGATCCGACATGGCGATGTGTGCCTGATGGGAGCATCGGACCCGTATCTGATTGAAGTAAAAAGCTCTCTCAAACTCAACCAGCGTGGCAAAAAACAGCAGCGAAGCATCGAAAAGCTCCATGGCTTCTTTTCAACTGACAGAAGCTTGGGCCTTCGCGGTATCCCAGACCTGCGCCGCGAGGCTTATAGATCCCCTGAGCGGTCCTACACAGACCAACTCAATCACTGCATCGTCGAGGCGATCTCCTGTGGGCACGCGGTGCGGCAACCTGAGCCAGGCCTTTTTTACATCGTGATGGCCAGATCGGCGATAAACGAGGTTATGAATTCTCTTGGCCTGAAACGCCCTTGGTTGTTCCTTCTGAATGAGCGGAAAACGCTTCGCGATTGGGCTCCTTACTATCCCTTCGTCCTTTCGATCGAGAACAAGGATCACCTTTGGGCCTTCATCAAGGGCGATATCTACATTCTGGTGATTATGGAGATCGACGCCTTGCTCGCAATTTTTGCGGCAAGGGGCGCGATTGCGACGTTCAACACAGAGGATCCGAACTACCCGGTCCGCGTCGACGTGTCAGGGGACGGCGGCCTTGCCGGTATATCTGACTCTTTGCTGGCACGGATCGGCATGGAATTCGTGTCGCCTGAATGGCTCATTGATATATCGTTCGAGACATTCGAGCTCGGAGCGAAGAGCGTCCAGGCTGACTCTGGGGTCGCAGGCGAGTCAATTCCGACCGCACCGGAATAACCCGACAATTGCCGGTAACTTTTCGCGCTGACTAATCGAATTGCGAGAGGGCTGGCGAGATCCGATTTCGATTAGCCATAAATAGATGGCAACATATAGAACCGCCATTCACTCAGAACCTGATCGTTCCCCTTTTATCAGTTCAAATCGGTGTTTGAGCCGTGCCGACGGCAATCCTCGCACGCCTTCAAACATCCAAACGACATTTCAGCCCATCAGGTCGATGGGTCTATATCCCTGTGAAAGAAGACCAACCCACATGCTCCAAAGCCACTCACACGCCTCTCAACCTTCCATCTCGTCTCAATATTCATCCTGGTTCGATGACAGGATCGAGGAGTTCATCGAAGCTCACAAAGGTAGGTTCGAGCCAACCTCATTCTTCAAACGACGGAACGGGTTTTTCATAACGATCTCGTTCAATCACAGCCGTCGCAAACAGCGGCTAGAAGGTTCCGCCCTGATCGACGGCTCAGGTGCCAAAACAATGATGGATACGTTCACCGAACTGTACAATTTCCTATGCCGTGAACTGGTCGGACGGAACTACCATCGCCCTTCGTTCCACGACCTAAAACCTCTGGCGATCGGTTGTCTGGACATGAATGGGTCGAGATACTGGAGATCGATCGGAGAGCTGGAAAATGCTCACATCCATTCAATCTGGATTTTCACCAATCAAACACGAGATGGATTTCAAAAGATATTAGCCGACGAAAAACGACTGCTATCCATCAAAGAACGGTTTTCGATTCGAGAGCTAGATATCCAGCAGCTGGATCATGACCATCGAAATTCGACGGGTGAGGGTCGTGCATCGTCGTACATGGCCAAATTCATGGTGCACAACAATCACGAGCTAAAAGTCGCTGACGACTTCAGGGTACTGCCATTCCAGGTCGAGAAATCAGTGAACTGAGACAGGGTGCAGGCAGGGTGCAGGCGACCTGAAGGGCGGGTTTTGGCATGTTGGATCGAGTCTGATCGCGAAATGCGAAATTCCATTGAACGATTTAGTCACCCTAGGCTGTTTCAGCTAAGAATCTCCTGTGAACCCGGTGTATATGCCCTTTAGGCCACTCCGCATCCCGATCGGCGCTTCCCAGATCGGCGCAAATCGAGCAGGTGGATAGGTGCTGGTCGCTCGCATAGGTCAGGGATTTCGACGCTATGCTAGTTCGAAGGTTTCAGCCTAGTTCGAAGTGCCGAGAACGCAGAAATCGTTCTGGGTTGCGCTGTTCAGATAGCAGTCGCCCCGGTCGGCGATCGTCCTTTTTGAAGTCGGGACGCCGTTGATCTCGAACGACTCGCCGAATTGAACAAGAACGGTCTTACCACCAGACGGCCACACGAAATGGGTAACGGTTGAGGCATGGCCCTCTACCCCCGCGTCGCCGACGTGGACAATAAGGCAGAGCTCATTGTCGATGATCTGGCCGCCTTTGAGAACGAGGCAGCGAGTAGCCCCTGATTGAGCAGATGGCGGTGCCTTACCAGAGTGCAGGTCCTCCAGCCTCGTTGCCGGATTCAAAACCGAGATCGTCTTGAGGCGTACACTGCGGTCCCCGAAATTGGACTGGTCGCAGTCGCCTGTTCCAAGTCGCGCATCGGAATATTCGTCGATACCGCATCCTTGGAGTGCGCTCTCCGTCTTCCAGATAACGCAGCCCTCCATGGCGTAACCAGCAGCCAAGCCTTCAACAATGAATGCCGTCTGTCCGGCTTCCTTGATGAAGCGTGAGCGCCTGTTGCCATTCGATCTTTCGCTAAACTTGGGATAGGTGATGTCTTCTTCTGTCAGTCCGTTTTGCCATTGCAGCGAATTCTCGCAGGCATAGAACGCCTGCTCTTCGGAGAGCAGGGACGATTCTACCGCTCCGATCACCTCGATGTCCCAGCGGCCAACCTTGTCAACAGTATCGATCATGAGCATGTCGTTGCCGATGTGCTGGAGCATTCCCTGAATGAGATCAGGCTTCATCATCGGCTGGCTGCTCCATGGCGATTTTGAATTCGCGATGGCGATGAGATCGAGAGCTGATGAGAGTGCCGCGTCGTATACGAACCGCATCGCACTAATATCGATCGAGCTGCCGGACGGAATGTCGATGAAGGGGCGATGGAAACCCAGTTTGCCTCCAACGTGCAGTTTGCGATTGACGAAGGAGACTTCGGCCCCGGTGGCCGTTCCCATCATGAACATGATCGCGCACGCCGAATAGCATTCTTGGCCATCGTCGATGACCGTTCCGATCCCGTCGTGGTAGAAGTATTTGGCGAATTCGACGCCTTCGGAAAGGCTCCCTCCTGGGCTGTCGAGACAAACCCTGTTCCCGCTCGTGGATTCGCCATCGCTGCCCGGCAACAGAATTTTCCCGAGGGTTACGAACTTCTCGAAATCGCCTTGCACGATCTCGCCGCGGATGCCCATCACACAGTTCGTCGAATCCGATTTTCCGATGGTCGCGGCTCTCAGACTGTCGACAGCAAACAGGGTAGCCATGACGGCCAAAAGTATCGAAAAAGAGCCCCGCATGATTTGCCCCTCCATCCCGGGACTTTTAGTGCGCAGGCCCGGGTACCATGTCAACATTGCAGACCGGACTACGTCTTGCAGGCAATCATCTACAGTAATCAGAGCGATGGCATCCAGGATTGGCTCACAAAGACGTCTTCAACGTCTGCAACGCGGTCGGTTCTGCTGACTTCAGGGTGCTGCCCGTTTCACGTCGAGAAAACGCTGAACTGAGGCATGGTCTACGCAGGGTGCCGGCGTGTTGAAGGATGGAAAGCTGAGTTTAGCATTGAGTTTGACCGGAGGATCGGGATTTCCTGTGACCCTGGTGTCACCCTGTCGATTTCAGACGTCCCAAAAATTCCCCCGTCAACCCGGCGTGTGTGTCTCAGTGTGGTTCGCTTGCACCCAGCCATCAGGCAGGGCGCAGGCTATTCGTCAGCAGATCCATGCCAAACCGGGTTATGAAGTTTATTTTTCAAGGGTACTTGCGCTGCCATTTTGTCGCACCCATTTAGGCCCAACGCTGGCAGGGAAACCTCTGCCGGCGCCCAACGGAGGGTCCATTTGCGCATGGCAGTATCTAAAAAGGGAAAGTCACAACTCGAGAAAATTTCACAGCAGGCAGTCAAGGAGAGCGGGAGAGACATTTATCTATATGCCGGGGAGATATCAGAGGCCGGCTACATCCGATTGGCGCAGGAGATCGTCGGAAACGTACATTCCAGAGAAGTGACACTCATCCTTGTCACAGCAGGCGGCTCAGGTTCTGCAGCGTTCAAAATAGCTCGCCTCCTCCAAAACCACTACAAAGACTTTCAGATTTTTGTCCCGGCGTACTGCAAAAGCGCAGGCACGGTCGTCGCACTGGGTGCGCATATGATTCTGATGACCTCGATGTCGGAGCTCGGTCCGATCGACTCTCAAGTGCTTGAGCAGGATGCAATTGGGATGGTCGGGTCAAGCCTTTGTACCCGTGCATCGCTCGACTCATTGTTTGAAGCTTCGTTCGATTTCTTCGAAGATTCGACCATTCGGCTGGTTCAAAAGAGCCAGGGCAGTATCAGCTTCAAACTTGCTGCAGAGATCAGTGCGATGATGGCTACCAGCATGGTCTCTTCGCTCGTTGCCAAGATCGATCCGGTACTGCTGGGCAAACATCGTCGCGAGGACGAGGAAGGAATCAAGTATGGCCTGCTGCTTGCAGAAGTCTCCGAAAACGCGAAAGATGGTACGGTTCAGAAACTGACAACCGACTATCCAAAGCATGACTTCGTGATCGACCGCATGCAGGCCGAGCAGCTTTTCCATAATGTGGAAGAGCCGAGCCAAACGCTTAAGGCGCTGGCAGCTTTGCCGGACATGCAGGTGTTATACGGGACGGATGGGCCGCCAGTGGTTCGATCGTTTCACAAGACGACAATACGTCCCTCCAACAACGCAGATCCCCATTCACGTGCCGTCGACCGCCGCAAAGCAAACGACGATCAGCCGTCGGCCGGGCCAGTCGTCGAGGATCTGAAGGCCGCATAACCCCTAAGTTCGAAACCGACCGAGCCTCGCCCTTTGGGCGAGGCCTTCGGCATGTGCTTTTCGATCAACATTAGGGGACACGATATGGAAATGTTCGATGAAGGTGTTGCCCATGCGGAGGCAAACCAGCAAGAGCTAAGACGCATAGAGCGAGACGAAGCCAGGTCGCCGGTAACCCGCCGCAGTGGGTCCGGCACAGCTAACGAGCAAACATATTTCACCACGATCGATCCAAACGATCTGCCCGTTACAGTTTTTATCCCACCTGAAAACATCCTCCCTCGACCCAAGCGCAAGGGTGGCCAGAAGAAAGCGCCACCAACCTCTCATCTGATAATTGGGTTCGACAGCGAGTATCAGTCGCGCGATCCAATTGGGCCAACCAAAGACGAGGCCCAGGATGCCAAGAACGAAATTCTCTCCTATCAGTTCTGCACGAAGCTGATCTCCAAGGATCCGTTGCAGCCGGCACCTCAATGCAGCGGGATCATCATCCCGGGAAGAAACGACCAGAGATGGCTCCTGCTGGATTTTGTCGCCGCAGCAATTGGCTCGCTGATCAAGGAATGCCCTGACGTAAAGGTCCCCACCGACATCTATCTGGTCGGGCACTTCACCCGTGCCGATCTGCCAATGTTCCATGAGTTCCGCGGTGAAGCCAAACGGTCATTGAGCAATGTCCGCAACACGTTCGTATCGATCGAGAATTTCATCCCAATGACGATCGAGGATCACGACGGAAACGAGATCGAAAGCTTCCGGATCAGGCTCAGAGATACGATCCTACTGGCGCCAGCGAATGCCAAAAAACTGGCGGACATCGGCGATATGCTTGGGATGGAAAAGATCGAACTGCACAAGGATCGGGCTTCAGAACGGCAAATCAAAGAGAATATGAAGCAGTTTCGGGAAGAAAACTGGCCAGTTTTCCGAGATTACGCGATTCGAGACGCGGAGATCTGCACCGAATACGCAGAGCGGGTGATCAGGCAATACGATACGCTGTTCAATCAATTCAAAATGTCGCTGACCCTCACGTCATTCGGTTTAAAACTGGTGATTTCCGACTGGGAAAATCAGGGATGGGAACCAAATGAAGTCCTGGGTAAGGAGGAAAAGACACAGCCCCGTTTCGACAAAAAAAGAGGGTATTCCGTCATAGAGACGGTCAATCCCTACTTGGAAGACGTGCATTTCGAGTTGGATTTCGTCACCGAAACCTATCATGGCGGCCGGAACGAACAGTTCCTCTTTGGCATATGCGACGAGCATATATGGCGGGATCACGACCTTAGCTCCGCATACACCACGGCAATGTCACTGATAGGGAAGCCTGTTTGGCAGCAGATTCATAGGGTCGAGAACATTGACGAGATCGATGCGCTGGATCTGGCATTCGTGTCAGTTGATTTCGAGTTTCCCGAAACGGTCCGCTTTCCCACGCTTCCTGTAAGGTCACCAAATGGGATCATTTTTCCCCGAAAAGGGCGATCCTATTGTGCTGCGCCAGAACTGATCCTTGCCAAACAGCTAGGAGCGCAGTTGATCCTGAGGAGATCGATCAAGGTTCCGGTCGAACCCGATACCGGAATATTCAGCAGGTTCATTGCCGACTGCATTGTCAAACGGTCAGCGTACAAAAAGAAAACGTTCGAGGAGCTTTTCTGGAAGGAAGTCGGTAATAGCACATACGGCAAAACCGCCCAGGGTCTTCGCAAGAAGCGGGTGTACGACCTGCGTGATGATGACATGGTTGAGCTACCCGAAAGCACGTTGACCCAACCATTCTTTGCATCGTTCATCACATCGTACACACGTGCCGTGCTCGGTGAGATTCTCAACCGGTTTCCCATCAGTGTGCAGGTGTTCAGCGTAACCACCGACGGGTTCCTGTCACATGCCAGCGATGGGGAAATTGCAGACGCGACAAGCGGCCTCCTGTTTCAGTCCTTCCGCACCGCAAGAAGCCGCTTGGTCCAGGACGATCAGCCGTTGGAGGTTAAGCACACGATCCGACAACCACTGGGATGGCGCACCAGGGGTTCAGCAACGCTAAAGCTTGGCGATGGGGAAAAGGGCAATATCGTCATTCAGAAGGGCGGTATCAAAGCCCAGCGGGACCTAACAGACGAGGAAGAAAATACCCGTATCGTCGAACTTTTCTTCAACCGAGCTCCCGGCGAGACCCAGCAATACACATCCGGAATCGGTCTGAAGGACACGATTCGCTACGGATCGGACTTCGTCTATCGCTCGATCACCAAACGGCTGTCGATGGAGTTCGACTGGAAACGACGTCCGGTTGACCCTCAGGATCGCACAGTCGAATTCAACGGCAAAAATTACACACACCTATCATTCCAATCCGAACCGTTGGACAGCCTCGAGGAATTTCTTGGGATAAGGGATGCGTGGCAGAAATGGATCGCCAGCCTTTCAGGCTGCTTAAATCCGGCACGGATTTAAGCAGTTTTCTCGATTATTTAGAGACGAATAGGAAATCCAACCCATCAACACAAACCTATATGAGAAAGTCTGAAAACGCCGATCTTCTACGATTGCGAAGGGATATCACAAGGGCATTCTGTCATCAGCAGGCAGGGTTCGACGCTATCCTTCTGCGGACTGGAAAAATCCGGCACAAGACTCTGGTTGAGATCCTTGAAGGAGTCGAAATTCCGTGCTCGGTCGATGATGTCGAAAATGCAAAGAGGAGTGACTTCATTCCGTACAAAACACCGCCGACAGACCGGGTCGTATTGGCTCTCAACCAACTCAAGCAGGAGCATTTTCCAGAACTGGACATCGACCTGTTCCTCGATCAGCAAAAGTTGGAAACGAATTACTTCGCCATCATCCAGCCAGCCAGTTCTTAGGACCGTCGAATTTCAGGCTACGCAATTCCTTCCCATCTTTCACTGATAACACCGTCCACCCTGACAAACGGTCCGTCAACAGCAAGTTTCCCTTTGAAAGTAAAGTTTCTCTTGGATGTCGGAATTCCTATTGAATTCGAATTTACGTTGAATATTATAACGACATCCCTTCGGGATGAAGTTTGGTTTTCCGTAATTGTTACTCCTCCCACACCCATATATAACTTTTACGGATTTCTTTATTTTTCATAAATGACCATCTTACTATCATTGCGTGTAACTTCCCTCCATTCCAGATAGTGAAGTGACTGGTTCGTTCAGCCATTGTTGACCTTCTCGGTCGTTCTGCCGGATGCCGTTGTCGATCAACAAGGAAGGAGATCACAATGGCATTCGAAGGATTGAAGCTGGTCGCAACCCCGAAGCAGGACGCATCGGACCCCGCATCCAAGCGTCGGCAAAGACTGGTCATGCAGATCGACCATCAGCTGTATATGGCCGAACCTGAGAACCAAGGTCGCAAGTTCCGTGGTCGCTGGTGGACGATCGACATGGGCGGTAAGCCCACGCTGGCAATTAAGTACGGCAAGATTCCCCTGGAGCTTGCAAAGGGCAAGCATGCGATTGCGTGCTCCGATATGGCGGGCGTGGTTGATGCGCTTCAGAAGGCCCGAGAAGCCGCTGTCGACGGGACATTCGACAGCCAACTCGCGTCTGTGTCCGAGCAGGTTCGAGCAAGGTTCAAGAAGGGCCGCTGAGGAGATTATGAAAGAAGACCTATCCCGTTCGAAAAAGCGGGATAGCTTCATGCTAGGCGCTCTTCTTTCTCCCAGCCTTCAAAGTCGCAGGAACCCCTTCACTAGGCTCAGGCTCCCGAAACAGCTGGGCGATGTGAACATCGAGGGCCTTCGCGATCTTTTCTAAAGTTATAATAGTCGGGTTCCGCACCCCACGCTCCAGATGGCCCACGTATGCCCGCTCAACCCCGGAACTATAGGCGAGATCGTCCTGAGAGATGCCTCGCTTGACCCTCAGCTGCCTTAGATTCCAAGCGACCAATGACTGGACTTCCATCCCCAGGAAGCAATCATTTGCACTTGTCTGAAACCACGTATTATAGGACGATGATTTCGGAGTAAGTTGGGGGGACCACGTGGAAGAAACAGCCGCACCAATCAGCACGATCGACTGTCCGTATTGCTCGGAGCCGATCAATCCGAAGTCCAAGAAGTGCAAGCACTGTGGGGAGATCCTCGACCCGCAAATGCGCGAAATCGAGCTTCTAAAGAGCCAACGGAACGCCCCTCAGGTGTTTATGAATGCCGGCGGAGGAGCAGCAGCAGCGGCATCTGGATTTGGTGGGCCGGTCAAGCGGTTCCCCCACTGGCTTCACATTCTGCTGGTGATCGTGACCGGTGGGCTTTGGCTACCGGTCTACATCCTGATGTATCTATTCCGGAACAAGCGGTACTACTATTGATGGCGCTTGATAGATCGCATCATCGAACGACCGCCAGAGCAGGCAAGCTCGAGTTGGCATTGCTGATCTCGATCGCGACGATGGCACGCAGCTCCTTGGCAGAGGACGGCGTCCGCATTCCCCTGGAGAAATATGATCGTGCTGCGGAGGTCGCTATCCGACGTGGATATTCGGGTGAAACAGCCGCGTGCGTCTCCAACCTGGTTCGTTCAATCCGCGCATATGCGGGCAAGCACTCGGGTTGGTTCATCACGTTCGATCGCGACGAGGCGGTCTATTTCGATTCTCCCAAGGTCAAGCACCTCAAGCATCGATGTGTCGAAGGTCGCCAGATCACGACGGAGAACGGTAGGGATGAGGTCGTCCAAGCATACGATGGTGGCGGCAGGCCAACGATGCCTGAGCAATGAGCTGAGGGAGACCTCTCGAAGACCAATCGATCTTCTCCATGAGTTATAGTCGCGCGAAGGCATTTGGCAGCTTTTGACCACGTTTGTGCCATTCAGGAGCGTGTAGTTGGCCGTTCGCAATATGTTCGTAAGGGGCCGCCGAGCAATTCTGGCTAGCCAACCTCGGTTAGACGCCTGCGAAGGAATGAGAAAAAATCTGCGTGAAAAAGCGGAGCGGTCCTCCGTATACAGCTATCGCTTTGATTGTCGCCAACCGGCGGCAACGGCTTCTGCCTCGGAGCAGAACCATCGTTCGCCCTTGGCTTCAGTGATTTTGGTGACGCTGTAATACTTTTGGCCAGGCACGTGATAGATGTGCTCGCCATCCGCTGAAATGTTGCCTTTGATGTTGCAATCTGAGTTGCCGTTGCCGGTCGCAAGAAGAGGTGCCGGCGTCGCTTGCGAGTCGTAGCTATGCTGCGCTCGCCAGTCCCACGGAAATTGAAACGTACCTACCCAAAGACCGGCCTTCGACGCTTTCGCCTTAGCTTGCTGCCCTGCATAGGCACCTTTGCTGTATTTCGGCCAATCGAGCGCTTGGCCATGCTTGACCATCCAGGCGGCGACACTGGAGCCGTCCGCGCGCCGGCAGTCGCCAACATAGCGGTCATAGCTATCCCACGTGACGAAAGTGCATTGGACCGGCTTTGACGCCGACAGGAAGCCGTCCAGTGCTTCGGCGGAAAGGTGCCCGCACGGATATTCGAAACCTTTGGCGTCGTTGCAGTATTGCTGGCTCTCGGGCGCGTCGATGCCATTGAAGCGGATGCGCTGCCCATGGATTTCAATTGTGTCGCCGTCGATGACCGAAGCCACCCCAGAGATCGGGGCCGGGGCCGGCTTGGTCAAATTCTGTAGATTGATCTCAGGCAGCGATCCTGTGTGTTGCAGGGCGAATTGCGTTGCCAAAGCTGAAGCTGCGGCCACGGTCACGAAAACCAGCCGCATAGGCACGCCCGACAACCAGCGCCGATGATGCCGCTTTGGCCCGCTGCGCTTCCGCCACTGGTCGGACCGATTATCGTAGCGAGACCTGTGGCCCATCATCACATCGCGCCGCCTGAGCGGCTTCCGGCCGAACGCAGCGTCACCGAAATAAGAACCGCTGATAGGGCGGCGAAATACAAACGCCAATGCATGAAGGTATCCCCCGACACCAGATGGGATCATGGACCTTCTGCACTTTGTTGTCGAATCTGTCGACGAGCGAGCTTGCGCGCAGTCTTCCACTACGCGATGTTGCCGCCGGGCTGTAAAAAGGGGTGGGGACTGTGAAGCGATTTGCTTTGACGATTTCAACGCTAGCTGGATTGGTGGCGTGCGCCACGCCGCCTGACAAGATCGCAGGAGTTCCGAATGCCGGCCCCTGCACACAGGCTGACAAAGAGCGTTTGGCTATCGTATCAAATCAGCAAAATAAAGCTGCGACCGGGGACGCTTTGGGCGTTTTTCTCATAGGCGTGCCGGTTTCCTCGATGTCGGGCGGGGACCACGAAACCGAGATTGCAATTCTCAAAGGGCGATGCGGCGCGCCAAAAACCTAAATATCAGTTACTTCGGCTCTAGGCATGCCCGTTGGCGTTCATCGGGTTAGCCGGAAGGCTGCAGCCGCCGCACAGAAGCCACCGATACGAGTAGGACTGGCGATCGACGCGATCGCAACCTCGTCGGCTGTAGTACGCTAAGCGCGAGACTGCGGCTGGTGCTGCCATTGAAGGTCGCAGCTATAGTCTCACGCAGCTTCACCAGCGTAGGCATCTGTTGCTCTCCATAGAGCCGCAAATATCGTTCGGAACGGTTGGCCGGTCGGGGGGTTATCTCAGACCAAATGAGAGGACACCCCACTATGGACCACACCAATCATGTACGGCTTACGAATGCGGAACTGCGCGCTGATTTGATTGAAGGAGCGACCATCTACGGTCGCGATGATGAAGAAATCAGTTCGGTAGACCACATCCATGGAACCGGGGACGACGCCCAGGTCGTTTTCGATGTTGGCGGCTTCCTCGGAATCGGCTCAAAGCGCGTGGCGCTTTATGCCAGTCAGCTCGATTTTATGCGGGACGAAGACGGCAATGTGCATGCCATCACGCAAATGACCACCGACCAGCTGAAGGACTTGCCCGAGCACATTGACTGACGTGAACGACAAAGGTGTCTCGCCCGCCGTGCCAAAAGGTGCGGTGAGATTTTTTTCGGTATGGAACAACTTGGCTTGAGCGAAAGTTCGGCTGCTGCAGCATGTTCTCGCAGCCAATGCTGTGCGATCGGATTTCCCGATCAGCCCGCGTCCTTGACCCCGTGGGGCGCGGGCTTCATTTTCAGCTTGGCGCTAAATGCGGCTACCTCCTGGTACCTCGTCGAGGAGATTTGGACCGTTGCTCACAGGCATTTGGCCGTCGGGAGTAAGCTTGTCCACTGCGTCGGGCAGTTCTCTTGTGAGCCGTTCGAGAAGTTCGTCGCGGGACAATCCGGTTTGCTCAGCGAGATCGCTCAACGTTTGCGGGTCGATCGCTTTCTCGACCTGGTCGCGCTGAACGGGGCGATTTGATCCTGTACTGACCCAAGAATCAACTTGATCACCCGCCCCCGCATTCCGGAGGCGGTCCAGGATATCGCCGAGCCCGCCGGGGGAGCCAGCGCTTTTGGGATCTGACGAGTTCCTACCGGCGATTAACTCGCCGATCTTGTCCCTGTTCTTGTAGGCAAGCAGGCCAAGCAAGGCTATGGCGACTTTTCCTATGTCAAGGCTCATTTCGCATCTCCTTCCATGAAGAACGGACAAGGCATGCGGCTTTGAAAGGTTCCACGGAATTGCTGCCGGGCTGGTTTTCCGTTCGGTTAGGGCGATTGGGGCCCCCGGTCCTAGCAGGCGCGCGTCGCGCAGGGATGACGCGCGATCGTCCCATTTTGGGCGCCCCAACAAAAAGGAACGTGGCGGGCTTGTAATCGTTGACAGCTTTTAATCGAGCGACCGTCCCATGCCGTCCACCTCGATACGCAACACGGAATACGATCCGGAGCGCAAAGTCCTTTGGTGTGGTTCGTGGCCAGCGGCAAACGGTACGAGTTTGAGGGCGTGCCGCCGGAGACCTTTGCCGCGTTCAAAGCCGCCTTTGCCAAGGGCCGCTACTTCAACGAGCACATCCGCAATCACTTCCGCTACCGTCTGGTTGGACCGGCGGTCGACTGAGCAGCATCAGCGGACGATCTCTTTTGGCAGGGATGCGGCTCATTCGTCGTGGCCGTCCGGCCGGCCCTTTGCGAGCCAAGGTCGGACATCGGAACGAAAGGCGGATTCGCGAATTCTACTGCTAGATAATCGGAATCGTCGCCCATGAGACTCGCGACCCTCCACCTTGAAACTGCGAGATACGGCGACGTATATCGCGCCGCAAGGCTTGTGCGGCTGAGGCACCAAATGATCCGGCACATCAAGCGCACTGACGCCTCGGCTCAAAAAGTCGAGCAAGCGCTGGCTAGTCTGGCCGAAGCAAACGCACCCATGGACCGGCTCGCGCGGCATCAGTAGGGCCCGCGCTCATGCGCAAGATGCCGCACTCTTTCAATTCACAGGCTGCAGCGGTTGATGCTCTGGTTTCGCGTGATGAAGGACCTGGCCAAGATCGCGCATGTCGAAATCTTGTCCGCACACTGGACAATGTTCGAAATGCTCCGCCTCGGGCTTGATTGGCTGGTCGTGATCTCTGCCCTTGAAGCCCGTGCCTTCGTTGTTGGTCCGGTATCTCATTTCTGCGCCTTGAGCGCCCTCGCAGGTTGTGTCAGGGCAGCCCGATTGTTGCCGATCGTCCTGATCAGATCGCGGACCTGGTCCGGCGTGATCCCCATCTCTAGGGCAAAATACTCCACCTCGTAATTTTCATCGGCAGAGACACGGTTGCGGTCCCGGAAATCTCGCTTGGTCTTGTCGTCGGCCATGTGGTGCTCTTGGTGAGCTTCGGATCGATGGCAACGCCGGAAACGCGGTTTTGTTGCCGCAGCCTGCGGAATTTCGTCCATTCGCACTAGCTAATATAAGGCTGCCGCCTAGAATCACATGAGTGCGTAAAATTGTAAGTACCGTTACCGGCCGGCTGCGGTTCATCCCCCCGATGGAGCCTAAGTTGGTGGCCAAGCCGCCCGAGGGTGACAACTGGATTCATGAGATCAAGCTCGATGGCTACCGTGCCCAGGTGGTCATCAACAGCCCCGAGGATATTCGCGTCTTTACCAAAACCGGCAAGGACTGGACGCGCAAATATCTGGGCATCGTGGAGGCCGCGAGGGAGCTCGCCGTCGAGAACGCCATCATCGACGGCGAGGCGCTCGTCACCAACATTGCCGGCATGCCCGACTTCAATGCGCTCCAGAATGCGGTCCACAACAATCCCTATGCCATGTATCTCTGCGCCTTCGACATTCTGCACCTGAACGGCCAGGATCTGCGCGACATCGGCTGCGAGTCGCGTCGCGAAATTCTCTCCGGCATCATCAAGCCAAACAGCCGGATCCAGTTCAGCGAGGCTATGCCTGGCGACGCCAAATCGATCTTCTATCTCGTCGAGCAGGTCGAGCTTGAGGGGATTGTATCGAAGCGTCCCGACAGCAAATATCGCAGCGGCCCGACCTCGAACTGGCTGAAGACCAAGAGCTTCACGGTCGACGAATTCGAACTGCTGGGCGTCGAGCGCGAGCCTGGCAAGGCAGCCTTCGCCCTTTTGGGACAGCCAGGAACCGGCAGGTATGTCGGCTCTGCATTCATCACCTTGGGCCGCGACATGAAGGAGCGGCTTTTGAAGCGGGTCCGGGAACACGCCGCGCCGCCGCCGGAGGGCATGAAGAAACGGCCTGCAACGCAGTGGGTCGGGCCTGGCGTAAAGCTGCGCGTCAAGCATCTCCGCGGCGACCACAGCCACATACGCCATGCAACGCTGCTGGGTTTTGGTGACGAGGAATAGGGTTGCCAAGAAAAGAACCCGCGCTCCTCCTCCGAGCGCGGGCCGACCGGGTTGCAGCACCCGATCTGCAGCGGGCTGGGCTAAGCGGGGGGTAGCCCACTGGTCCCAGATAACCGTTAGTAGCTACTAATGTTCCGCGTTGGATGAGCGGCTTATTGTTCTGCAGGAATCGGCTGGTGCTCCGGCTCGGCATGTTCAAACACCTGCCCCAGGTCGCGCGCGTCGAATGTCTGCCCGCAGACCGGGCAGTGGATGAAATGTTTCGATTCGTCGTCTACGGGGCCGGCGTGCGGCTTGCCTCGGTGGCCGGTCCCGAGGTTGTCAGTTCTGACCCGCTTCATCTCTTCGGAGCCATCTGGCACCCGCTTGGCAATCGTCAAGGGCGCGCGATTCCGGGAGAAAAGTTGATATGCTAGCTCTCGACCTCTCGCGCCGACGAAGGTTTGCCTTTAAGCATTCGCTGATGTCGAGGACGCCAAAAAACAAAACTGGGTGGACCCGTCCGCGCGAGGAGTTAGAGCAGGCCCTGACGGACCAGGTCGCTTTTATGCGAGCATCTTGCTCTGCTTACGACCAGGGCCACCATGCGGAAGCGGCGAGACTTGCCACATCGGTCTTTATGATGGTGCACGACGGATCGCAGCAACAGTGCTTGCTGACGCAGCTCAAGCTCCGCGCGGGGCTTAGGTTCTCAAGCTATGCTGCTCCATTGAACCCGGCCCACCCCCTCGACTACCTGCCGCAGCCCTTGGCAGTATTGATAGTTACTGGGGGTGCAAAAAGCGGTTGGGCTCCGACGCTTGACCAAGGTCCGAGGCCGGAGAAAAAAATACAATTTCACGAGTGGTGGGAGAAGGAACTTGTATTTCGCTCTCCGAGTGGACAGTCAATGAACCGGCGACGGCTGGTCTTTTCGTTGCGAAACCAAGATGGAGGCGGGCACGTTGATCCACAGTTGACGGATGAAGCCTACGTCGAATTCTCCCGCCATTCATTGTGGTTCGAAAACATTGATGAAATGACAGTTATGATGAACCAGGGCGGAAAGCCAGGGTACTCTCCTATCCGTCCGCTTCCCCACCTTCCCACAATGCGCCAGATAGCGTTCGAGTTAGACCGTACACTCACCCTAGCGGCCATCGCATAGCCGGGATTCTGGCGCCGGCTTGGCAACTGTCAAGGACGGGTCAAAACCCAATTAATCTGAACGACCGAGTACGACCCATTCCAGTCATCCACGGTCACTCGCGCGACCGCGCAAGTTGACCCCGGATGGGACCTTACGGCCCGGCCAGTAAGGACATAGCCGGTCTTCCTGAAAACTTTCATTCTTTCACCATTCATTGAGCCATCGATGGCGCTGTCACGATCAGGGATTTTGAGGTAGACTTTGCCGTCTTGAAATCGTGCCGGGTCCTCGGGCTTGCCTTGGGAGATGCGAAATGCGCGGGTTCTTGCTTTTCATTCCGCTACTGCTTGTACACATCCCGATTGTATCTCACGCCGCCGCCATTCACGACGCCGCGAAAGAGGGTGATGTCGCGGCGATTATGGCAGCGCTCGACGCAGGTGCCGGCGTTGATGAGAGCAATGGGCAAGCGACACCACTCTATCTTGCGGTCAGGGGCGGGCATTTTGCGGCGGCAAAAATGCTCATTGAACGCGGTGCCGACGTCAACGCCGCCCCAACGCCGGCTTTGGGTCCTGCCCTCATGCCGGCTTTGGCAAAACGCAGGATCGATTTGATCAATCTGTTGCTGGACGGGGGCGCAAATCCAAATTCGAAGCGCAGCCGCGAAAACGCTATCCACATCGCGGTCAATCTCGGTTGTTTCGACTGCGTGAAGGCACTGGTCGAGGCCGGCGCGGACGTGAATGCGAAGACAAAGGACGGCAAGACGCCGCTCCATCTGGCAAAATTCAAGAGGCAACGCGAAGTCGCTGACTATCTCATATCGCACGGCGTTGTCTTGCCAACACCAGCTCCCATCTCGATGAAGTTGGCTGCTGCCGATGTCGAGAAAGGCCGAACCTACTTCACCAGCGTGTGTGCCGGTTGTCACAATGCCGCGCCACAGGGAGCGATCAAAGCGGGACCTAACCTGTGGAGCGTCGTCGGCCGCGACAAGGCCTCTGTGGCAAAAATGCATTACTCCGACGCTTTGCTCGGCTGGGAAGGCGTCTGGACGTATGAGGATCTGAACAGATATCTCTTCGGGCCTATGCTCACCACGCCGGGCGTTTACATGGAGACGCCTGGTGTACCGGACGAGACTGAACGGGTCGACCTGATCGCATACTTGCGCACACTCAGTGACAAGCCGATCCCGCTACCCTGAATCGATGATCTCTTGCGCAACTCCTACTACGCGCCTGCGTCGGCTAGTTTGCTCAAATAGCCACCTCGGTGATCCTAAGGGGCCATCGGCCCAAAGGGCATCGGCCGCCAATGAAAAGGGCTAGCCGGTCATCGAACTATTTGACGGGTTTTGGCGCGGCCAAGCCGATCCGGCAGTCAGCTGGAACGTCTAAGTTCCACCCCTTGCGGACATCGAGCTTTGCCTCGGTGCCGGCGCCGTGCCGTGCCACTAGAAGGGCCGGCCAGCGCGCATCATGGCGCGTGCGATCGCCAGCTTGGCCTCGACCTTGGCGTTCTCCTTTTGCATCATGTTGTCTGCGGAGATCAGCCGGCGTAGCGAGCACATGATCTCTCCACGGGCCCAGCCTGCTTCCAGCATGGAATCGACGATCGCCTGAAAGCCTGGCTCCATGGCCTTCTGACACCCGACCTCGCGACCAGGATATTCGCCAGGTCGCTTCGGCGGATTTGTTACCCGGTGCCGCCTTGTCCAGCTTGCGATTGTGATCCCGCACGCCATGCCGGCACAGTCGGCAATCCAGTCGAAAACATCCGAACCGCGACCTAGCAGTTGCGCGCCCTGAACAACTTCAATCGCCACGCCCGAAAATGCGAGGAGAACAATCAGCTTTGCCTTGTGTTTCGTCCAGCCGACACTCGCCAAGGCCGCCAAAACGGTGAATGCGGCGGCGTGGATGAGCTTGCCATGATGGGTGAAGGTCACTCCCCAATTCCGCAGGAGCCACCCCGGGAAAAGAGTGAGCAGCAGGAGAACGCCGGCCAACGCGGCAAGGAAAGCAACCCTTGCCACGATCGGATATGAGCCTGCGCGCAACAATATAGGACAGCCCTTCATCCGAAGTTTGCAGACGCCACCGCCAGCACGAAGCGGTCTATAGCTGGGCCAGATTGTCAATTTCCAGCGGATCGGCGCATCGGCCGAATAGATGAAGGCTTTTGAAGCTGCGGCCAAAGGAGGCCAAGATGCTATTCGCACGGTCTTGGCGGTCTGATCATCCCGGCTGCCTCATAGATATCGCTCGCCTTCGGCGCGGTGCTCGAAACAGAACCAGTGCGATGGTTGCCTCGGCTTGGCAAAGCCCCATCCCGCATTCTTGCTACAGCCTGGATGCTCGCATCTATGGTGCTGAATGCCAGGGCGCGTTCTATTTCACCGGGAAGGCGGACTTCGTCGCTCATCCTACGTCCTCAAAGCAGTGTGCCCTGCGCTGGTGCCTGCTGCGGCACCTTAATTTGCGTAGCAGGCTTCTCGACAATCACAAGAGCATCATCCGGTGCCGTTCGCTGTAGCCGTTTTGCTTCCGACCATGGGGCGGTCAGCCACGTTTCTGTTTCCTCTTGCGTGGTCAGGATCACCGGCATCGCCTTCTCGTGGATAGGCGCGATCAGGGCGTTCGGCTTCGTGGTCATGAAACCATAAACCTCATGATCGCCGGGGCCTTCCTTGACCTTGCGCACTCCCTGCCAGCGCGTCCACAGGCCGGCGAAGAAAAACAGTGGACGGTCCTCGTTGAGTGCGAACCAATAGTTCCGCTGAATGCCACCCGTCTCGGGGTCCTTGTCGCCGGGCGTGGGGCTGGGCTCGGCGAAGCTCGTCACTGGGACAACACAGCGGTGCTCGACGCCGACATACTGTTGCCAATGGCCATAGTGAGGGTTGCGAATATTGGTGGTTCCGGAATCGGCGTTACCCCTGATGCGCTCCAGCGGGGTCGGCATTCCCCACCGTAGACTGGCCAGTTCGCGTGCGCCGTCGGCCGCATTACGCACAACCGGGGCGAATTGGTTGGGATAGATATCGATCGACGGTTCAAGATTGCCGGTGATGTCCCGCAAGGTGCGTGTCCACTGGCGAATGGCCTCCTGGCTGGTCGTGATGTTATAGAGATTGCACATGCCGTTGCCTCAGTTGCGCAGGATCTCGGGGACGCTTAGCGGGCCAAGATGCCCCTCTGCTTTTCCTCGGGCGTTGCGCCCCTGGCGTTCATGATCATGTCCATGACTGCCTCCTGTGAATGTCTTGCCAACAGTGAACGAAATGAGAACATCGGAGTCAAGAGCCTCTTGACGAAGCAGGAATATGTTCCTTTTCTAAGGGGATGGCGCACGATCTAATCGACACGCTTGGCAAGGCGACCCGGCACAATATGCTCGTCAAAGCGGAATGCAGTTGCGGCAATGTCCGCTACTGCCGTTCAGCAGACCTCATGATGGTCTATGGCGGCGGCGCCGACCCGCTGAAACTCAAGTTCGATTGCAGCCGCTGCAAGCCGCAGATCACGATCACCCTGCTCGAAGTGCATCCCGAGCACCTTCCCAAGCGATTGATGATCCACAAGCCGATTAAGGTCGACGGCAAGATCGTTTGGCACACGGAAAGATTTCGGGGATGAGCACCATCACTGGAACATTCTTTTTGTCCGCAGGTTGGTTTATGAGCGCGTTCGTGCGCTTAACAGAGGAGAAAGAATATGAAACGGATACTTCTGGCCTCGGCCGTGTTGGCGCTTTCCACCGGGCTTTCCTTTGCCCAGACGACGAGTGGAACTTCGGGCGGAACTTCTACGACAACGACCACGACCACGACCACGCCCAACACTGATCAGGGAACTGACACCACCACCACCAGCGGCACGAACCCGAACTCGGCCAAGGATTGCGCACCTGGCCAGCAGACCGGCAGCGCGCAGGAGGCCGCCCCTGGTCAGCAGGACACGGACGCCAAGACCGCCGCCCCCGGCCAAATGAAGAAGACCACCGAAGATTGCTGATTGGCCACGGAACAGTAGAGGGCTAATGCGCCAGACAAGGGGAAGGCCGGCGCCGCTTGGGGGCGTTGGGGTAAGATTTGCCTGATGGGGTCCGCCCTTGGAAAGTACCGACCATGGCGATTCAAGTAACTTCCGTGACCGCGGAAGACCTTAGGCGCTGCCGTCTGTTTCGCTTTCCTCGTCGATCGTTCTGACTGGCAAATAGACGTTGGTTTCCAGCCATTCGCGCAGCACGATCTGAATGAGGTCCGACCGGCCAATTTTCATTTCGGCCGCGATGGAGTTGAGAGCGTCCTCCGTTGCGGGCTCCAGCGGCACGCCTGAGACGTTTCTAAGGATCAATGCAGCCCGTCGCAGGATGATCTGCAGATCCGGCCGTGACATATCGGCGATACGGTCGGCGGCGCTTTCAAGCTCTTCCGCAACAGATAGGCGGGTCATTCAGAGGTCGGTCACCTTCAGTGGCAATGATAGTCGCCTGTCTTGTGGTTCTTGTGGCAACCATTGCTGTCCGTGCCGCCGCTATGCGCGTATGCGTCGGCGGCAAAGCTCGATAAGATCAACGCCGCCAATGCGGCCAGAATCGCAGATTGCATTTTAGCCCCCCCTTAATTGAGCCGCAGCAAAACATCATTGCAGCGCCGGCACAAGCGCCCCCGCCAGGACTCGCGGAACGCTTCCCCGCTGCCCGAACCAGCGGCCGCCCTAAACGCGCGCTGGCGACGCGCACGCCGCCCTATATCGGCGCCATGAGCACACGTGCTGCTGTAGCCCGTTCAAAAGCGCGACCGTCGGTTGATTGCCAAACCTTATGTTAGTGCGTCTAATCTGCCGTCCACATTGGGGTTTTCAAAATGCCGCACGTGCCCGCGCATGCCGATGATCTTGTCGTTGATCTTCTGGAAGCCGCGAGATGTCTCTAGCAGCTGACGCCGGATGAGATTAGGGGGGTTCTGCGAGATGCTGCCACCGTCCTTTGCGAGCTGGTTAACCCCGACTGTCCGCCCGAAGCTCGGGAAGCAGGCTGTCAACGAAGCCCTCGCCGAATTTCACCAGGCCTGCGAGGGCGGTGACGCGCCAACATTTGCGGTCGAGCGTTCGCAATAGGTGCGGACTGCCCGAATATCAAAACGTCGTGCAGTTCACGGTGTTGCCGAAGCGGTTGCAAGTCGTTGTTTTTGGCTTACTGTTTTGCATGTTGGCAAAAGCCGCATTTGCTCTGGCTGATGCCCTACCGCGAGACGAAATAGACTCATTTTGGATGCATTGGGCCATGGCTGGGGTTCCAGGCTCGAAGCCGTAGGAGACGCATCGGTTCCGAAAATAGGTTGCCTGTTCCGCCTGCGGTGTGGTGGCAAACCAAGCCGGCGAGCCAGGCATCCCGAGGCCCGAACCGGAGCATCCGCTTAAAAGGATGATCGCAGCCCCCGCCGCAAAAACATAGCGTTTGCGCATGGTGATTTCCCCCTGCGCACACTGAACTTCAAAAGCGTCAGATCCGCAAGGGGCGGCTATCGCGCAAGCTACCTCGGCAGCAGGTCGGCTCGCTCAAAGATCAGGGTGGCGCCGTCCGCAGTGATGAACGCCGCGACGGTTGGGCCTTCTTTCCCAGGAAACTCGATTTGAACAAAGCCAGCCTGACCTTCCGTAGTCGAGAGGCCGTATTGCGGGTGCCCATGCACGAAAAACTCGTTGGCAGCGAACCGGACATCGAACATCGCCAGCAGCGAATCTGCTTCAGGAACGTTCACGAATTCGACGGCAACGTCGATATCAGCGGGCTTAACGACATCTTTTGGCCGGCGCAGACCAGACCGCCGGGAGCCGAAAATCCAGGCTCGGCCTATTCTCTGTTGAGATCTAAGGAACGCCAGCAGTCCATCGAACTCCAAGTCTGTCAAATGCAGATCGAAGGCCCCGGGATTCCTCGGCGGTAGGTCGTAGCTCACTTCGCTTCGCTGCCGCACGGGTGGCGGGCCGTTGCCTACTTTAATCCATGAACTTCTCTGACCATTGAATGCAATACGCGATCGATGAGTTCTTCCGTTATTTCGGAGATCTTCTCGATGCGAAAATCCATGGTAGAGTTTCCTTGATTTCTGCCGGCACCAGCCACGATAGACGTGTACCCCGGATGATGGCTTCGAAAAATCTATCCCGCCTGCACAGAGCCCGTGCTCATCCATACCCGAATTTGTGGCACACGACGCAACGTAGGATACGAAGCCCGTTCGCTGAAATCGCCAGTCGTCCCATCCTCAATGTTGAGAATGATGCTGTCTTTCCATGCTTGTTTCGCAGCATTAAGGCGCGGCATGAGTCGTTCCCTCAATTCAGCCGCTGCCGCGTTGATTGCAGCCAGCTCGCTTGCCGCCTCGTCTGCTTTAGCAGCATCAGCATTGGCTTTGTCGAGCTGAGCATTTTCCAGCATCACTTTAAGTTTGTCGTCGGCCACAATGTTCCCCCATGTCGCGCGCATGTCGCGCCGCCCTGCAAGTTAGGGAGATGGTCGACCAGGCCTTAGATTTCCGTCTTCCGGAATCATTAGCCACCCGCTTTTGACACCTTCTTGGGCTTCCGGCCCAAGGCCGATCTTCCTTGCCATCGCCGACCGAGATGCAGCATAATTTGGGCCGACCATCGGGTAATTAGATCAGCCGGCAGACCACACGTCGCGCGATATTCCTCCGGGCATTGGCCGTAGCTATCATCTGGCATCTGCAATCGTAAACGGACGATCAGCTAAGGTCCGCCGATCACCGTCAGTGTTGCTTTTGCAGGATTTCGCACAACGAAGTGATTGCTTCGTCGATTCCGTGTTCGTTGCGTTTGTAGAAAACATGCGTCCCGATCTTCGTGGAACAGACCAGCTTGGTCTCCGTGAGCCAGCGCATATGTAAGCTGACCGATTCCTGTGTGATACCGAGCCGGTTGCAAATCATCTTGTTTGTCAGGCCGGTCTGCCGAGCGTCTGGAACCTCAGGAAAATACAGTTCTGGCCAGTTCAGGTAGTCCAAGATTTTGAGCCTGCTCTCGCAAGCCAGCGCCTTGATGATTCGTGCGTCCACCGTCGACCTCCATCAGCTACGTTCTGATGGGCGGCGTTATCCTCAACCAGACGACTATCGACAACGGCTAAACGTGGGCAGATTTTGCGAATAGCGACAACTACAGAAAGGGTTTTCAGTCCGTGTCCGGACGCAGCAGGCCCACAACACGACGAATGGCAGCGTATTCCGGTTTGTTACGCCTTTCGTCAGAACCATACCGGCAGATGCGACACTTCATCAGTCGGTGTTGGATAGGTTCGCGTTACCTGAAATGCTTCAGTATGTGCTGAGGCCTTATCGCCCCGAGGGACTGCGGCATCACGAGAAGGTCAAACAGTTTTACGAGCCCGGCCAGCCGGCAGACGGGTGACAAAGCTCTTGACTGTTTGAGCATGAAACTGCTTGCCGGTTGGGCTTGTCGCACAGGTCTCATTCAGCCGGCGAGCTATCTCTGAGTACGACATTGTCGGCCATCCAGGAGGCAGGAAGCTTTCTATGTGGTTGGCAAATGCAATGGCACTTTGTCGGTTTGCTTCGGCCAAGACCGTCCCATTCCGACCAAGGATCGTTCCTCTGCGCTTCGCTTGGGCAAGGGCTGCTCTCGTTCGCTCAGATATCAACCGCCGCTCTTCCTGTGCTAGGGCGGCAAAAATGTGCAGCTGGAAGTCGGTCGCATGGGGCATTTCAGCGACGACCAGCTGAACGCCCTTTTCCATCATAGTGGCGATGAAACTGACACGACGCGAGAAGCGGTCGAGGCGGGCAATCAACAGTGATGCTCCCGCCTTTTTTGACGCGACCATCGCTTTTGCCAGTTCAGATCTCTGATCGTTCCTGCCAGATTCCACCTCAACGAACTCTGCGACCAGCGACCCATTGGCCTCGACAAACTGCCGAACCATCTGCTGCTGTGCCTCTAGACCGAGCCCAGACCTCGACTGCTTCTTCGTGGAAACCCTGTAGTAGCCAACATATTTCATGGAGCCCCGTCAAACATAAACGCTGGTTTATGTTTTAAGGCCTCCTCCAAATGGGAAGCTCAGGCTACAAGGACTGAAAATTCTATCGCTATCGGATTCCCTAGCTCGGCGTGTGCGAGCCCGGGCTTGTGCTGCCTCGCAGAACTGAGCCTAGAAATGCGGGCTTTCCAACATTCTATGGGAAGACTAAGCATGTCTCTGAGATGCTGTTAACTGGCAGTTAGCTTGATGAACTTGTGATTGATCTGGATATCTATATAGTGTGCCACTAATAAATTGGGGGCGTTATGGTATTCTGGAATGGGCGACCCGCAGCTGCCGCCAATCTTCGACTCCTCAATACAAACGTTGGGTGGAAGAGATACGAGGATACCGTTGACCTGGACGGCAAGACGACGTTCTTCGGTGCTAACCGGGAGGTTGAACTTTCGTTTGCGACCGCATTGAACGCGAGCAACCTGTTGCTTCTTACTGGGGCTGGATCTTCATTTTGCGCCCGCAATGCTCAGGGTGCAGCTGGTGCTCCTGGTATGGGCGATCTCTGGGATGCTGTGGAAGCGAAAGTCACAGCGCCCGGTATGGCTGAGGTAATAGCTCTCATCCCAACTGCCGCTGGGATCGGAAAGAACATCGAAAAATTGCTTACGCTTTGCAAATTGTATGTGTCGCTCTTCCTAGATGCCAACAGTAACAAGGTGGAGGCCTTCATCAAGGCTGCTGAGAAGGCCATTCTCGCACGCGTCGACTTTGTCGGCTCAACGACGGATCTGACCAGTCATCGATCACTGGTGCGGAAGATTGCTCGTAGAGGAATTCGGAAGCCAAGGACGAAGATTTTCACCACGAACTACGACTTATGTTTTGAATATGCCGCACAAGGCCAGCAATTCGTCATTGTCGACGGTTTTTCTCATACAACGCCTCAGGTCTACGATCGTGCTCATTTCTCGTACGACACCGTTCGGCGTGGAAGTGCTGACGATGCTCCGGACTATATCGAGAATGTGTTTCACCTTTACAAACTGCACGGTTCGCTGGACTGGCGTCGGGGATCACCTTCCATCATCCGTAGTCGCACAGAGGCTGACGGATCGCCGGTTCTTATCTTCCCGCGAGACACCAAATATCAGGAAGCGTTTGAGACGCCGTATCTGGATATGATGGGGGCATTTCAAACGGCATTGCGAGAACCCGACACGGCCCTAATTGTCTCTGGATTCGGCTTTAAGGACGATCACATTTCAAAACCGATTATGGCCGCGCTCGAAGCCAACATGGGTCTGCGCGTTGTCCTATGTGATGTGGCGTTCATCAGTGACGCGACCTTGGAAGCCGAACCGGATGTCGTTCCCAAGAACGCCCCTCGCATGTTCGCCAATCCGTATTTTGAGCAGTTTATTGCTATTGCCGAACAGGGCGACCCACGGTTAACGCTGCTGAACGGACGATTCGAGGACCTGGCTCTTGTAGTCCCGGACCTAGTGTCACAAACCGAGCGCGAACGACACGCCGAACGAATGATAGCGGCGCGGACGAACGCAGCGAATGGGGTCTTTGCTTGAGCAAGGCCAGCCTTATTGATCCCGACAGATACCTTGGGACCGTCACCTTGGTTGGCGCGTCGGCTGTCCAAGTCAACATGCCTCGTGCCACCGCAAATCCAGAACGGCGCGCGCTGTCTCGCGGGGCAGTTGGGGACTTCGTTTTTGTAGATTGTGAACTGGTCAAATTGTTGGGCAGGATCATTGAAGCAAAGATACCTGATGCGGAGCGACTTGCCGTTGAACCCAGCTTGGGGAGGGTTGAATCGACGAATCCGATTGGTAAGATTCAGCTGCTGGCCTCGGTCGATCAGCGAACCAGCAGACTTTTGCGTGGCTTGAAGGAGTATCCCCGAATAGGCGACGCGGTCTATCTAGCCGATCCATTGTTATTGGGTCAGCTATTTGCGAACGCTCTCAATACCACAGGGCAACTGACTGTAGATATCGGCACATTGAGTGCTGGTTCAAATGTCATGCTGCGACTGCAGCCGGAGCGATTGTTCGGCCGGCATTGTGGAATATTTGGTGCAACCGGTGGCGGCAAAAGCTGGACGGTTGCCTCTGTCGTCGACCAGATAAAAAAAGTAGGGGGCAAGGCAATTCTGTTTGACCCGACGGGTGAGTTTGCGGGCATCCCATCGATCTCAAAGCACTATGCGTTCGATGCTGCTGAAGCCGGTGCCGAACAGGTTCATTTTCCTTATCGCAAGACAACCGAGGACGATTTATTCGCTCTGTTTCGCCCTGGGGGGCAGAGTCAGGGTCCAAAGCTCCGAGAAGCTATTAGAAGTCTCAAGCTGGTGCATGCGCTGGGTGGAACTTCACAGACACTGACAATCTACGAGCAGAGGTTGTTGACTAAGAGGCAGAGACCGAGGGCGGCATTTTATACCGCAGTGGGTGCCAATGCAGCGGCCCTGCACAGTCCTTATTGCGCATTCCAGATTGAGGACTTGCCGGAACAGATTTCGGCAGAATGCATCTACAGCTCTGATTTCGATATACCGGCCAACTTCGGCAAGGTGGATCAGCAGGCGGTTGGCCATTGTGAAAGCTTGATCTCGCGTATTCGGACTCTTGTTCACTCGGCAGAGTTGGCCTGCGTTTTTGCGACGAACGGCCCATCGCTTGCTGACATTATTGATCAATTCATCGCCACCGATGATGACGATATTATTCGCATATCATTCAAAAATGTTCGTTTTGAACACAATACCCGCGAGATTCTGATGAACGTGATTGGCCGCTATCTTCTAGGCCGAGCCAGAAGCGATGTGTTTCGGGATCGACCCATGATAGCCGTTCTGGATGAAGCTCACCAATTTCTCGGACGCACGATCGGTGACGAGTACGTCAGTGTCAAGTTGGAGGCTTTTGGCTTGATCGCCAAGGAGGGCCGCAAATATGGCCTTACGTGTGTTCTGGCGACGCAGCGACCGCGAGATGTCCCAGCAGACGTGCTGAGCCAACTCGGGACGTTCATCGTTCATCGGCTGACGAATGACGAGGATCGAATGGCGGTGGAGCGCGCATGCGGTGATCTCGATCGCAATGCTGCGCTTTTCATCCCCAGCCTCGCCCCTGGTGAAGCAATCATCATTGGGCCGGGCCTACCGGCACCAGTTCCGATCATGATTCAAGAACCTACACACCCACCAAATTCCAAAGGCCCGGATTATGCCACCTTCTGGCGAGACCGCACCGCGGTAAAGGCCGCCGCAAACGCGGGCGCAGCGCTGGCAGTGGACTAGCGTTTAACAGCAAGAATGGGCGAACGCGCTTCAATCGTGGGTTTCGCGGGGTCGCATGATCACGTTTTCACGTCGGCTCCTCAGACGCCTTACGCGAAGCTGCACCTTGCAGGCTGGCTCAGATGACCAAGAAATCGGTAAAAGGCTTAAGCTTTGGCACGAACGGATTCGAGAACATCCCAAAGCCGCAGTTGGCCAAACGCCCAAACAGCAAGCCCTGTCTTATCCGGCTCAGTTCGCGAAATTTCGTCCAATATAGAGACCGCGTCCACAGGTTCAATTTGCCTCCGGAGCTTGGCGCAAAGGTACGCATAGGTTGCTGGATATTGCATGCGGATAGACATCCACGTCTCGGCCGATACCTCGTTCATACGCAAAACAGTCTTACCAACGATCCATCCCGCAACCCAACGAGCCATAAAATCAGGCAATGCTCTAGTCAAAAGCTGCAAGTCGCCTTGGTAAGCTATGATTTTCGCGGCACGCCAATCATTGTTTTCTGTCCAGTATTCGAAGATCGCGTTCATATCCATTAGCAATTTATCTTGTGAGATTGCCTTCAACCACCGACTCCCGACACCAACTCCGCCGCGCCCGCGCCAAAAATCTAACACTGAGACTTTTGTTGGTGGGCTTAGAGTCTCAAAAATGCGGGATAGCAAAGCGTCCGCTCGACGCCGGGTAAGCGTGTCCTTTTTCTCGAATTCGAATAGCAGTTTTTCCGCAACGTCATCGAGGGCCGAGCCTGCGTCTATAGCGGCTTTGACCAGTCGATTCCGAACCACTCCATGTACAGGCATTTCGTCGGCGATCGTTTGAAGTGCCGCCTTGGAAAGTTCGTCGGATGACATGCATGCAGCATATGCGTGTGCCAGACTGCCCCATACGTTGTAAGGGCCTACGTTCTGGATGCATTCACGCAGACGCTGAAGTTTAGTCTCAAAAGTTGGCTCGTCCATAGTGATCCCGCCGGAATAGTAGTTAGAAATTACTTGGTGGTGTGAAATGTCCATAGTCGGATGACCGACGAGAGATTTCAGCACAAGAGCTAACTACCCAGTGTTCTTTCAACCTCTCGACCGCAAACCTGGGCGCATCGTCACCTTCACCGGCCTGGAGAAAATCTATCAAAGGTCTCCATCAGACGTTCGGCGATGCGTTTGTCCGTGACGAGGTCGATTTGATCGTCGTCGGCATCGAGCTCCAGCTGCCCAGCAGCCTGTTCCGCGAGAGCAGGATAACATCGCCAGCCAACGGCCTGTTGAAACCGATCGCGCTCTACTTACGTGCCATTTCGACGCCACTCCGTTTGACGAGAGGTAAGGCTCGCCAAGGCAAACTCAATGGGCAGCAATAGCGAGCGGCCGTGTGCCGGAACCTGCGTCTTAGATCGCCTCGCGACTTGACCGAAGCAGATGGAATCGATCCTGTCTTATCGAGGGCGTTCGTGAAAGGCCTAGACGGCGATCCATAAGTTGTCCAACGATCTGGCAGGGCATTTGACACCTTACACCGTCAGGAGGGCAGCTGCCCCCCAGCGGCTAACAGTTATTCTTCGATAGAAACGGCCACCGCCTTCGCCAATCAGATCGCCAACAACTTCCACAACGATCGGTTGGTTCAAATCACCAACCTTACTTCCCTCCTCGAGCTCGATTGCTAATTCCGAGAATGGGGGCCTCGATGCGCGGTCTTCCCAACCGTCGATCGTAAAGCCGTAGTCACCAACGCTGGTAGACCCCTGGTTCTCGTTGCTCCGAAGTATGCTTCGAGCTTCGTATGATTTGCCTGCCATCTTAAACTGAAGGGGTCGCAGGCTGAGAGATCGACGGTTCCAGTTCACGATGCGTACACGCAAGCTAAGGTATGCTCTTCTTTCAATGTCGAAAGTTGGCGCTGCGTCACCGAGAACAAACCCGGTCTGGCGTCTTTGTTCGCGCAACTGGCCGAGGAGCGGCCCGATCGCAAGGACAGCCGCTAACGCAGCTGCCCACCCACTCGTCGCAGAGATCCACTCGCGTACGCAGTGTTCTTCTCTACCTACGATGCACCACGAGTATTCTGCCAACACGGAAGCTGACACAAAGTAAGCCGCGAACCCGCCAAGAAGCGGTCCAACCATCAAGGTCAACCAGAAAACGTATTTGTCATCTCTCATGACACATCAGATAGCATGGCGTCTTCTGCTCTGACGAGGACGGCGTCAGCATCCGAATCGGCTCCTCCATCATCGTGTCTTTAGGATAGCGGCAAGCTGCCGATCAGAATGTTTGATAAGCCGTCAAAATCTAGGGAAATTTGGCGCAATCTGCATAGGAATAAACATTATATGGGGTGATTGGTTCATTATCTTTCGGTGCAAAGCCGCCAAGAAGGTCTGCGACGAGTCCTCCATAGCGCCTACCCTGTGCTACAGCATACTGTTCGGTTTGGTAGACTTCCTGACGAAATGCGGGAATGACAACCATCTGGACGGCGCCATCGCTGACCGTCTCATACGGCAACTCAATCTGCCCAGCCAGCATCAAAGGGAATGTCAGCCGACAGATTGAGACACCGTTAGAGCAGGCAAAATCACCCTTTGCGGTCCAAGCAGCCTTGTCACCGTGATATTCGGTTAGGTTTACTTTGCCAATCTGGGCGCCCTCGGTGAACTGAAGTTCCTGATATGAAGTGGGGCTTTCGTCCCTATTCAATTTCGACCGGTAGCGCCGAGAATTGAATTCGCAATCTAGTACTGGTGCAGAGGCGCTTTGACCGAGCGACTGCCCTTCAAGCGCCACACAAGCATTTTTCCAATCGACCAGTTTATTGCCATCACCTGCCTGGGGCGCCAAAGGGAACCGTTTCCCAGCAACAATGAGGGATGCACCTTCCCCGCTCTTATCTGTCAAAGCTTCGAAGAAGGCATCAATGGATCCGAGGCCAAATGTAACGATCCACCCGCCATCCATGTCGTTCGAATCTACGCGAACCGAATTGACGGCTAAATCGACGATGGCGGAGCCGCCTGACAACTTAAGCTGAGCCTTAGCCTGGCCTCCTGTTCCAATGATCAGGGACGAGGCGACTTTCTCGACGTTGCCGGAGAAGATTGTGAATTCCGGATCACCCCCGGATGTCTTCTCGCATGAAAGGCTATGGGAAATGCACTCTGCTACTTCGTCGCCTGTGCAAGGGCTTATAGACACCGAAGTTTGAGGTGGATCATCGCTTTCAGAAAAATATGAGAACAGTTTTTCGCAGCTGGCCGGGGACGATGAAAACACCACAATTAAAGCGGCCGTCCAGCCAATAGCACGCATCATCAGCCCCACTGCTAAAAATCATACACTCCGGCGACGAGACTCCAACACTCATCAGAGTGGTATTGCTTCAGGTAGGCTTAACTACCCGAGACCTTTGAAACACCAGAAAGAGGGCGATGACGCTCGAAAGACTTAAGAAAAAGGCAAGCCAAATCGATGTCAGTGCCGTTCGGACAACAGCGATTGACATTCGCGTCCAAATCACAAATTCATTGAACTGGGCCGCTCGAAGCTCTTCGTATCCAATCCCTTGGCATTCCTTTCCGTAGGTAGCAGCTGCCTTTGTTGTGCACTCGTACCCAACAATGATGTATTTTTGCGCCCCGCCAACCGACACCGCAAAGATAGAAAAGAGAAAAATGTAAAGTAATAAAAGAATGCAGGACGCTAACGTCATCACAATAATTGCTTTAGTGACCACTCGTCGCTTGGCACTATAATACAGTTGGAAAGAAAGGATCAAGCCAATCAGCTGAAAAACTGCTGTCATAAGCGCAATGCGGTTGGGCCACGGTGGCGCGACACCCGCAAATGCGGCAAAGAAAGGGATCGACACGCTTGAGACGCCAGCCCAAAGCGCAAGGCTCCGATACTCAGCCAATACTTCCTTGAACGAATCTAATCCTGTGGCCATGGATTACTGCTTCCGAACAACATATTTCTGTTCATCCTCTCCCCCAGAGTTGAACAACTCGATCTGGCTTGTTTGCGTTGAACCGTCTTGCCATCTGGCACGATACCTATACATTCCGTTTGGAAACGCACTGCCTTTCAGCGCCTCGAACCAAAGATCGCATTTGGTATCCAACGGATCAACGCCCGTCGACGTACAGAAGTCAAAGTTGAATTGCGAAATGAGCCATAACCTTCCGTCAGGCGGGTCTAGGAGCATCGAGTTCACGCCGAAATAGTCGCCACCGCAGACACCACGGGCATCAACCTTAGGCAGATCTGGATTTTTATTACGGCGGTAAAGTTCGAGCTCAAGCACTGCGGCCTCTGCATTGGGATAAACTGCCTCTTGGGCATCGTGATAGCTATACCCAGGGTTTTCCCGAGACAGTCTAAGGAGAGAGCTCAATGACGCGCGAGTATAGGCATCCATCACGCGCTCAATGATCTCCGGCGGATACCCGATTGTAATAAACGATTGTTTATCGTTTTCATTGTCGGCTATTCGTTGTAAGTAATCGTAAATGAATTTGTCTTCACCGCTAGAAAAATCCGGTAGATCATAAGCGGAAATCACGCAATCGCCAATTCCGAGCCCCTGAGGAAATATTCCCGCGATCATCGAGCCGATTATATTGTTGCTAACGTCACTTCCGCTTGGGGGAAGGCGCCGTGCAAATTCCGGAATCAACCCTAAAGGGTCTCTAAGTATTGCCTCTCGTATTGGGCTCTCTCTATCCCAGAGAGGCACTTTCTCGCTGGTGTTGACAGCCGATGTGAATACGTAGTTGAAAACGAACTCTCGGAGAGAGTTCTTATTGGACGCACACCCATTTCTATCCAGGTAAGGTTCGTTTCCACGGACAACGATCTTGCTAGGAGTGTAAGTGCCTTCAACTTGGAATGAGGTTTTGGCACAATTCTTACTCACATAGACAGGCATCAGACCGACGATCTTGTTTCCGTCAACGTTAGCCACGAACCTTATTGGGTTATCAAAACGCAATCCTGAGGAGCCTGACTCGAGCGAGAACTTGAGTGTCGGCCCAGATCGCTCAAGAACAAGGGGGTAATCTCCCGCGTCCTCGTGCCAAATTTGGGCTCCAGCCGGGACGCCGACAGCGACTTCAGGCACGCAAAGCACAAATGATGTTAAGAGGACTAGTCGTAACACGTCCGCCCTCCTGGCTTGGGCAGAGAAGGTCATTCTATAGCCCTTCTCAATGGTTGGAATGGATAGGTGATCCCGTGCCAAGGCGCCGCGGCCACAGCAGGATTCCGGCTCCGGCGGTCGCCGCGCCGGCGAGGAAGCGCTTCCAGTGTTTCCAGCGCTCCCATTGGTAGAACCAGTACTCGCACCGAGGCCCTCCACTCGCGGAATGCGTTCCGTTGCGTCTCTTCGTAGGCTCTGTAGTCCTTCCAGCCTCTGCTGCCGCTCATCCGCCGAAGCTAGGGAAAGGAATGCTACTTCAAATTCTCGATGACGCACATGTATCGATGAGGATCGGTGGATGGCTGCCTTATGAGACCGCGGGCCGAAAGGCGAACAATCTTGTCGCCGACCGAATCTGCCTCATTGCCTCCAATCGTTCGCACGTATCTCCCATTTCCGTCGATGCCTTCTTCTACGACTATGGCCGAATGGGACTCGTAGTCATTGTGCGCGGCCGCATGGTCGAAGTCGAATGTGTTTCCGCCGCGGTTGTTCTGAATGATGTCACCGATCTTCGGGGCGTACTGGTTCAAGCGCCGGCCGCGAAAAACCCCGACATTGTTCTGCGCATTCCGTATCGCAACAAATACGAACCGCGCGTGCGCCGCCGCGAAATGAAATTCAGAAGCCGTCGCCCCTGACGATTTCACGAAGAACGACACGAAAACCGCCGACCAGGGGGTGCCGACGCCTGGAAAGTGAAGTCCCACCTCCGTCCAATATTTTCGAATACGGTTCGACATCCTCGTCGTTGTTTCATTAAACCCATGAAATTGGTCGAAATCCGCCTCCGCCAAGGAGGCGATTTTTGCTGCATAAGTTGTTGGCATCGCTTTCCCCTCCCGAAAATAAATTATTCTAAGCTAAATTAGAGACTTCGGCAATACGGAACACCATTGACCCTGCATTTGCATTTCAGGAGTAGATCCGACGAGCAAGTTTTCCAAGGATATCTATGCACGTTGGCGAACGTGGAATAGCTCGACGAGGCGTAATTCGAATCACGATCGGTTCGGGGAAATCACCCGAATGACGTCGATGTGATCGCCGCTGATATCCGCGGCTTCAACCGATGGCTATCGACAATTTTCTCAGCCCGATGCCCGATCATACTGCCCATTTCGGCCACAGCGCAGGATAGTGTCGCGGCGGCTCCTCGCCATGGTGTTAGCGAACGCTGCCCCGGAAGCAAACCGTGATGCATGTGAACTGGTGGTCCGCGGCTCGACCGCCGGACCGAGCCGCTAAGTCACCATTTCCGCCACCTAATCCTGGGGCGATCAAACAGCAGGTCATCAGTTGTAGGTCCCTGACAACGTTAGTGGCTAAGCTAGGTGCGTCGGGGTCGTTGGCCTTCCGATGGGATACCACGCAGCCTCCGGCGGATGGCGGTCTCTAACCATCGCCTCGCATTGTCTCAACAGCTTCAAGTTCGGCCGAGGATCGTCCTCTTTGGAAAGTTCACAGAACCGGGCCTCGGAAACTTCAAAGGTACTGGTTAACTCCTTGTCTATATCCCCATGACGACGAATTCTGCTCACCAAGATAAGCAAATTCGCATAATTATCTGAGTGGCCGACATACAATCTAGTAAGACGTTCGATGCGCTTGTTTAATTGAATTATAGGCTTAGCTACAGCGAGCAAGGCCGAAGCGGTCGCTAACGTGCCCCAAATCCATGGCCCATATGGCTTCTCAGACCCCAGATTGTTAAGGCAGATATTCCGCTGCCTGTCGTGCCTATTGCTATCAAAATCTCCAGTATGTCGTTGCATCGCTGAGTCGATGACAAAGAGCGACCGTAATATTCCCTGTTCAAAGCGCTTCTGCAGAGGAGGTTGTATATTTCCGTAAGTATGTCGGCAGAAACCGAATCTGTCACTTCCTAATTCCCCTTGCACGGCGGTGGGCAGAACCCCCAAGGCCGCTCTTCTACCAAAGGTCGATTGCCCCCGCCGAAAATGGCGCCTGGGTTACGAAGAAAAGAGTTGTCGCCGCCCAATGGGGAGTTCTCCATCGCAACTCCCGGTAGTACATGCTGCATCTGCGGCGGGTTTGTTGATGTCTCTTTTGAGAGATATTGAAGGATGACCGAGCACGGAGCGTCGCCTAAGTGACCCCTGCACATCAGCCCCTGTTGGGGATCGTTGTATAGTACTTGGAGATTGTAAGGAAAGCGGTCATCCTGCGCGAACGATGGGGAAGCCGCCGTTAAAACAGCTGCAAGCAAGAAAGTGGTCGAACAAAAGGCGCTACGCGAGGCACCCACGATTCCTCCTCCTTCACACCTTCAAAGATAGCAGAGCCAGTCAAAGTCATTTCAAGAAATTTTCAACTACTAGAGTCCTATTTATCACGTTGGCGCTTTCGTGAGAACGGAATCTTTGCCGCAGTGCCAAAGCACTAGTGGCCTTAACGACCGCCTTGGAAAAAGCAGCCTCGTACCTCGAAATTAATGCGATACGATGTTAGCACGAGTGGCCCGCCAGCCACGAGGGCGGGTGGTCAAGGAAAGCAAGCTCCATGTGGCCGCCGTCGCAGAGACACGAGACGGGCTCATCTGCGCGACCGCGCTGACACACATCACTGGCGGTGATCATGCTTGCAAACCGGGTTGACATGGACCAACCTCATGTTTCCAGACCGTGGGGGGATGACATGAGACGAGTGAGCATTTTACTGAGGATAGTCGTTGGAATCAGTTCTGTTCTCGTGGGAGCGGCGACGGCGGAAGCCCAGGTCGATTGCAGTTCGTTCGGACGCTTCGGAATTTACGATTACCGGTCGGAGGCGACCGATGCTACACGGGCCTCCTCCTATAGACGATTGTACTGTCAGCAGAATTTTGAGAGCGCGCAGCGTGCCCGAGACTTCAACGCGTCTTTGGGCGCCACGTTACCACTGGACGGCGTTCCGGTTCCGTTCGACCTCGACATCCAGCAGTCGGATTCAGATTTCCAATCCTCGTCCTCTGAGTTTTGTGACGACACGTCTTATGCTCAGGACGATCGAGTAGTGACCGAAAGTTTCGTAAGGGCAATAAATCCCGCGATCATAGCACTTATGCAGCGTTGCACGGAGCTAAATGCGAGCGGACTACACGCATGGCTGATCCAGCACTCCGATCCAGAGTCCTTCGAATTTCGCGCCATTTTCAGGCCGACCGGTGTCACTCAAGAGGCTAGGGTATTAGATTTTATACCGGAGAATGCACTGTGCAGAGCCAAGCCGAGCATCATTACGTCAGCCGGCTTTGGCACTAGGTGTACAAGAATAGATTTACTTAAATCCACGGTAATTACTTTCAATACGTCTGAAAAAAACCATTGGCAGGGCCCAAATGAACTTGCACCGCACGTTCCTAAATCGGATGTGGTGGTTCTAACTTCTTATGTACGACTCGACGAATTGCCCATTATAGGCGGCACTCTTCCCACGACAGTTGGCGGAATGGGAGCGCTTTCTAATGCGCAACGTCGAGACGGGACACCCTTTACCTGGGGAATATCGATGGACTCGCAGACTAGCGGGCCAGGGACTGTGGAATACTCGTTTGGCGGGCAACGCTTTACTTTTCTCAAGTTCGGCGGCCTGTCGCAACTGATCGACAGCTGTCACAATTCGACACTAGGCTCAGTGCAACTGGTAATCCAGGGCCGTCTACCGAACGACAAACTTGTCCCGTTACACGCCGCGACAGTAGCGGGGAGCGGGTGGCAAGCATTTCCTGACATAAAAATCCCAAAGCTCAAGTCGTTGCTGTTAACCGCTGACCACGCTGGAGATAGGCACTGCGATTCCTTGGCTCTCATCACTCCGATTCTTCAACTGAATTGAACGACGTACTACGCGCCAACCATGCGCCATTTGCGGCCCACAGCGCCATTCGGTTCCCGACCTCTATACCTGTCAGCCCGCCGCTCAGCTTAGGCAGTTGGCTCCTACAGGGCCTTCCTGACCGCGAGCATGGCGCGCCGTTTAATTAGCCACAATGTTAGCAGATTGTGGCCGCCGGCGGCCGCCACTTCGAGCGCCCGCTTGGCGGTTTCCTGGCCCTTGATGTCGGCGAGATCAGGCAGGTCGCGCGCCGAGGCATGGATGCCGGCTTCCGGCCGCGAGAGAACCTGGGTGCCGCGAAAATGATTGGCGATGGCGATCAGGCTGCGCGGCGCCAGGATGTCGAAATCCTTGCCGGCCCAGGCCGCTTCCGGTCCGCAGGCGAAAGGGCAGATCAGGCCTTTGCCCTCGGCATTGGCGCCGATCGCCGCCGGCAGCGCGCCGGCCACCGCGGCGATAGTGCCGTCGAGCGACAGCTCGCCAAGCACGACATAGCCGGCCAGCATGTCGCCCGGAATGGCGCCAAGCGCCGCCATCAGGCCGAGCGCGATCGGCAGGTCGTAATGGCTGCCTTCCTTCGGCAGATCCGCCGGCGCCAGATTGACGGTAACCTTCTTCGACGGCATCGACAGGCCCGATGCGTGCAATGCCGCGTGCACCCGCTCGCGGCTTTCGGCCACCGCCTTGTCGGCGAGGCCGACGATGTGCATGTTGACCTTGCCCGGCGCGATCATCACCTGCACGTCGACCGGCACGGCCTCGATGCCCTGGAAAGCGACCGTGCGGACCCGCGCAACCATTTTTTCACCCCGGATGCAGGCTTGCCCAAGCCTCTGCGATCATGCCGCGAACGGCTTCACCAGAGACAACCACAGATTTACGGCCAAGGCAAGAACATTAGGGGAACAGACAAATACCATTGCTGCCAGGAAGTTGCGCGGGCTCGAAATGCGCCTGGGAAGGCTACTTGCGCTTGCCCTCGACCGCATCCCAGAACATGCTCGCAATATCGGCGCCGCCGAAGCGTTTTACCTCGCGCACGCCGGTCGGCGACGTCACGTTGATCTCGGTCATGTAGTCGCCGATCACGTCGATGCCGACGAGGATAAAACCGCGCTCCTTCAGCGACGGGCCGATGCGGGCGCAGATCTCGCGCTCGCGCGCCGTCAGTTCGGTTTTTTCGGCGCGGCCGCCGACATGCATGTTGGAGCGTGAATCATGCTCGGCCGGCACCCGGTTGATGGCGCCGACCGGCTCGCCGTCGATCAGGATGATACGCTTGTCGCCCTTGCGCACGTCCTTCAGATAACGCTGCACGATGTAGGGCTCGCGGAACATCTGGCCGAACATCTCGAGCAGCGAGGCGAGGTTGCGGTCGGCCTCGTGCAGATGGAAGATGCCGGCACCGCCATTGCCGTAGAGCGGCTTGACGATGATGTCGCCGAACTCCTTGCGGAAGGCGGCGACCTCCAGCGGATCCTTGGTGATCAGCGTTTCCGGCATCAGGTCGGGAAACTCGGTGACGAAGATCTTTTCCGGGCTGTTGCGCACCCAGGCCGGGTCGTTGACCACCAGCGTCTTAGGATGGATACGCTCGAGTATGTGCGTCGTGGTGATGTAGTTCATGTCGAAGGGCGGATCCTGCCTGAGCAGGACGACGTCCATCTCCGACAGGTCGGTGCGCACTTCTTCGCCGAGCGAATAGTGATCGCCCTTCTCATCGCGGACCTGCATTGCCTCGATGCGGGCAAACACCTTGCCGCCGCGCAGCGACAGCCGGTCGGGCGTATAGTGGAACAGCTGGTGACCGCGGCGCTGCGCTTCCAGCGACAGCGCAAACGAGGTGTCGCCGGCAATCGAGACGGTGGAGATGTGGTCCATCTGGACGGCGATTTTCAATTTCATGGCGGCTCTCCGGCGCACTTGGAGCGACGTGCGTCCATTTGGACGCACAAAGTACGCTCCAACACTTTGAATCTATCCATCCTGCTTTCCGAAAATCGATTCCGTTTTTCGAGCCGATGCATCGACCACAGCGATATATGGAACTCGGCGCCTTCTGCCAATCGGTAGAGTTTGCTGCAGGGCTACGCTTTGCTTGGTGCAGCGCTTTAGCGGTCGAAGACCAGCCTGGAATAACCCAGGAAGGAAAGCGCCATGGCGACCAGCGAGGCGACGGTAAGCGCCGCCAGCGGCGGCGCGGACGGAAGTGCGAAGAGGATGGCGCAATAGGCGAGGTAATTGAGGATGCTGGTGGCGATACCGACACCGCCATAGCGTGCGCCCTCTTGCGCGATGCCGCGGCTCGACGGCGAGAAGGTCAGGTGGCGGTTGATGGCCCAGGTGACGGACAACGCGAAGCCGATCGAGACGACACGCGCGAGAAACGGTCCAAGCGGCGTGAAGGTCAGCAGAAGCCACAGCGCCGTCGCGTCGGCGACGAAACCGACGCCGCCGGCAAAGATGAAGCGGACGAGGCGTTTCACAACAGAGCCTAGGCCGCCCGTGGGGTCTTGCCCGCTCCGGTCTTCAAGGTCGAGGGCGCGCCTGTGCGTTCGCGTTCGACCCGTCCGGAGGGCATCGACAGATAGAAGATGCGCTTCTGCTCGGCCCGGCCGCGTGATACCGAATCGAGGATCAGGCCGGTCACCGCCGCCAACATCGACAGAAGCAGCAGGCCGACCGACAGCACCCAGGTCGGCATGCGTGGGACAAGGCCGGTTTCGACGAACTCGATCAGCACCGGCATCATCAGGAACAGGCTCGATGCCAGGAAGAGCACCGCGAAGGCGCCGAAAAAGCGCAGCGGCTGCGTCTCCTTCATCAGCATGGCGAACATCCACAGGATCTTCGCGCCGTCGCGATAGGTCGACAGTTTCGACGAGGAGCCCTCCGGCCGGCGGCCATAGTCGAGCCCGATCTCGCTGACCGGCAATTTGAGCTGCGAGGCGTGGACCGACATTTCGGTCTCGATCTCGAAGCCGCCGGAGACGGCGGGAAAGCTCTTGACGAAGCGCCTGGTGAAGGCGCGGTAGCCGGAGAAGATGTCGGTGAACTCGCTGCCGAACAGCCATTTGTAGAGGCGATTGAAGACGCTGTTGCCGAAGGCATGGCCAGTCCTGCCGGCATCGTCGGTGACGCCTCGCCTTGTCCCGACCACCATGTCGGAGCGCTCGGTGAGCAGCGTGTTGATCAGTTGCGGCGCGTCCTCCGGCGCATAGGTGCCGTCGCCGTCGGCCATCAGATAGATGTCGGCTTCGATGTCGGCGAACATGCGGCGCACCACGTTGCCCTTGCCCTGGCGCGGCTCGCGGATGACGGTAGCGCCGGCCGCGCGGGCTCGGAGCGCCGTCAGATCGCGCGAATTGTTGTCATAGACATAGATCGCGGCCGTAGGCAGGGTTTCGCGAAAACGCCGCACCACGTCCGCGATCGTCAGCTCCTCGTTGTAGCAAGGCAGAAGCACGGCGATGGCGGGTTCGTAGCGAACTTCTTGCGGCATTTTCGTCTCCGGATGCCTTGGCCCGGGTCCTTGGCCGTGCTGAATGCCGGCCTGCTCGGGCGCCTTTACTATTTATTGAAGCCGTTAAGGCTAGGTTTAAGTTGCCCCATATTCCTTCCAAAGGTCATAGAATGAGCATAGCCAAGCATGGCGCCTCCATTTGGAGGTCCGAAATCGTGCTGGCGCTGCTTGCCACGCTGGTGGCGTTCGCCGTCAATGCCTGGGCCGGATTCCCCCAATTGACCAACGCCCACGGCGACAACGACAATTTGCTGCGTTTGGTCGAGGTTCGCGACTTTCTGGCCGGCCAGGGCTGGTTCGATCTGCACCAGTACAGGATGGGGCTCGAAGGCGGCTTCGTCATGCACTGGTCGCGGCTGGTCGATGCGCCGATCGCCGCCATCATTCTTGCAGCGACGGCCCTGACCGGCAGCATGGCTCTGGCCGAGAACGTCGCGCAAGTGCTGTGGCCGGCGCTGCTCTTCTGCCTCGCGGTGTTTTTCATCACCCGCGCGGCGCGCAATTTCGCCGGTGAGGCCGCCGTGCTGCCCGCTGTCGTCGTCGGCGCGGCGGCGTTGCACTTCATAGGCATCTTCTCGCCGGGCGCGCTCGATCATCACAATGTTCAGCTCACGCTGACCATAGCCAGCCTCAGCCTGCTGCTTGAAGCCACCATGCGCGGGCCGGCAGCGCTGTTCTCCGGCGTGTGCGCCGCGCTGATGCTGGCTGTCGGCATGGAAACCGCCCCCTATGTCGCCACCATCGGCGCCTGCGTCGCGCTCCTGTTCGCTTTTGACGCAGATGGCGAAAGACGGATCGCCAGGGACTTCGGCGTCGGTTTTGCCGGCGCTTCCGCTCTCGTCTTTGTCACCACTGTTCCCGTCTCCGCCTGGAGCCAGGCGCAATGCGACGCCTTCTCGACCGTGCAGTTCGTCGTCGCCGTGTTGGCCGGAACCGGCCTTGCGGCGATAGCCTCGATCGAGGCCGTCGGCCGCACGCGCCGGCTGGTGTCGCTTGGCATCCTTGCGCTCGCGCTGGGCACGGTCGTCATGGTGCTGTTCCCGCAATGCCTGGCGGCTCCCTACGCGAACCTCGATCCGCGCCTCAAGGAGCTGTGGCTCGATCACGTCGACGAAGCCCAGTCGCTGTTCAGCCTTGTCGCCCAGGACCCGGCCAGAGTGGCGGCGCGCTATGTCACGCCGGCCGTCGCGCTCGTCCTGATGGCGCTTCGCCTTGGCCGTGGCGGTTGGCGGCGGCAGGACAGTCTTGTCGGCGCGCTGCTTGCCGTGGCGTTCGTCGTCAGCGCCTGGCAGGTGCGCGGCTCGACATTCTCGGTCGCGCTGGCGGTCATCCCGCTTTCCGCCTGGATCGCCAGTTGGCGTCAGCGGGCCGAGACCAGTCATTCGAGCAGCGTGGCGCTGCGCATGGCCGCGGTCTGGCTCGTCTCGGTGAATGCCGTGTGGACGGGCGCCGCGGCAGCGGCCGCGGTGGCGTTCGAAGCCGATAAGACGGCGGCCAATGACAGCGGTGCCGACATGGCCTGCCAGCGCCAGGCCTCCTTTGCGGCACTTGGCGGTGTGCCGGACACCACGGTGCTGGCGATTTCCAATCTCGGATCGCCGATCCTCGCCTATTCCGGTCATCGCGTCTTCGCCGGGCCCTATCACCGCAACATCGCCGGAGATCTGCTTGCGCTCGACACCTTCCTGGGGTCATCCACCGCTGCCAGGACGGTCGTGGCAACGCATCATGTCGGCCTCGTCGCGGTTTGTCGTGGCAATGCGGAAAGCGAGCTTCTCGCCGCCAAGGCGCCTCAGGGCTTTCTTGGCGGGCTGATGCGTGGCAACGTGCCGGAATGGCTCGAGCCGGTCACACCAATCAGCGGAGGTTCCCTCGAACTGTACCGCGTTCGGCTCGACCGCTGAAACGGTTCTTCACCTGTGAAAGAAATCGGCTTGGGCTACGGTTCCTAAAGGGTTTGCTGCCAGTCTCGGGATTGTTCCGACCTAACAGGGTTACCGATGCAAACGACGTTTGGCACCGGGCAAGCAACCGGGGAAAGCACGGATCTGGCCTTTACCGATCCGTTGACCGGGCTTGGCAATCATCGCCGCTTCTTCGACAAGGTCGACCGCCTGATCAGCGACCGCGCCGACGATCCGGCGCCGTTCACCGTCGGCATCCTCGACCTCGATGGCTTCAAGCCGATCAACGACTTGTTCGGACACAAGGCCGGCGACGAGATCCTGATCCAGGTGGCGATGCGGCTGCGCGCTTCTATGGACAGCCATTCCACCGTCTGCCGCATCGGCGCCGACGAATATGCCTTCCTCTATCCGATGATGTTCAGCGAGGAGGCGGCGGCCGAAAAGTCGCGAACGCTGATCGAGATCCTGTCGGCACCCTATGATGTCGGCGAACGCACTGCCAGGCTTTCGGCCTCGGTCGGCTGCTCGATGTTCTATTCGGGCGACGAGACCACCGAAATTCTAGTCGGCAAGGCCGAGACGGCGCTGTACCATGCCAAGCGTTCGGGCCGCGGACGGGTGGTCGTCTATAGCAGAGAGATGGAAGAAGCGGCCAAGCGCGTCACCCGCATCGAGCAGGCGCTGCGCCGGGCCGTCTCGGCCGGCGAGGTCGAGCCGCAATTCCAGCCCATCGTCGATCTTAGGACCCGTCGCATCATCGGCTTCGAGACGCTGGCGCGCTGGACAGATGGTGATCTCGGCTCGGTCCCGGCAACGGTCTTCATCCCGATCGCCGAGGAGCGGGGCATCATCGGCCCGCTGTCGCAGCTTGTGCTGCGCAAGGCCGCCGAGGCGGCCAGGAGCTGGCCCAAGGATCTGTTCCTGTCCTTCAACTTGTCGCCGTCGCAGCTCGTCGACCAGAACACCGGGCTGCACATATTGGCGATCCTCGACCGCACCGGCTTCGACCCGCGCCGGCTGGAGATCGAGATCACCGAAACCGGCCTGATGAACGATCCAGCCTCGGCCGAGAAGATCGTCGAGAACCTGCGTCGCGTCGGCATCCGTGTCTCGCTCGACGATTTCGGCACCGGCCAGTCCTCGCTCGGCCGTCTGCGCGAATTCCATTTCGACAAGCTCAAGATCGACCGCGCCTTCGTTTCCTCCATTCTCGACGACCGCCCGTCCGAACATATCATCCGGGCGATCCTGGCCATGTGCGAGGGGCTCGGCATGGACGTAGTCGCCGAAGGCATCGAGCAGGAAGCGCAGGCCGAGCGCCTTGTCCAGTTGCGCCGGTGGGCAAGGGTTTCTGTTCGGCAGGCCGGTCGATGCCGACGCCACGCTCGGCTATCTCAGGGATAGCTTCCGCGGCGCCTTGCGCGTCAAGGCAATCTGACGACCGGCCACGCTGCCACTGCGGCGCAGCCTTCTTTTTGTCAGACATAAGCCGTAAGAATCCGTTTTTCGCCCTTGCTCCCTGGACCGGGCTGGCTAGGATGCGCGCCGGCCAGACTACAGCCCCGTGCGTCCGTTTGGGACGCGCCAAGGACGCTGCCGCACTTTGACTTTGTGGAGAAAAAAATGATGCCATCGGCGCGCTTTGCCGACCTTGAAGGCGCTTCGGTGCTGATCACCGGCGGCGGCTCCGGCATCGGCGCGGCGTTGACGGAGGGTTTTGCACGCCAGGGGGCGAAGGTCGCCTTCATCGACATCGCTGACGGCCCGAGCCTGGCGCTGGCCGACCGCATCGAGAAGGATCTCGGCCGGCGACCCCTCTATCTCAACACAGACATACGCGACATCGAGGCGCTGCGGGCTTCTGCCGCCAAGGCGGCCGAAGCGCATGGCGACGTCACCGTGCTGGTCAACAATGCAGCACTTGACGAACGCCACGCGGTGGAAGACGTCACGGTGGAATTCTGGGACAACAATCAGGCGATCAATCTGCGTCCGCATTTCTTCTCCGCCCAAGCGGTGGCGCCGGGCATGAAGCGGGCCGGCGGCGGCTCGATCATCAACTTCACGTCGACGTCGTTTCTCATCAACCACCCCGACATGCCGGCCTATACCGCGGCCAAGGCCGGCATCGTCGGCCTGACCAAGGGCCTTGCCGGCAAGCTCGGCGCCGACGGCATTCGCGTCAATGCGATCGCACCCGGCTGGGTGATTACGGAGCGGCAGAAGGAGCTCTGGGTCACCGAACAGGCGCTCGCCGCCCATGTCGCCAAGCAATGCATCAAGCAGGTAATGCAGCCGGATGACATCGTCGGCACGGTGCTGTTCCTGGCGTCGGACGCTTCGCGGATGCTGACCGCCCAGATGCTGATCGTCGACGGGGGCTTCCTGTGAGCCCAGGATCCCCGAGCAAAGCACCCTCTGTCGCCGCCGTGGATTGGGGCACCACCCGTCTCAGGGTCTGGCTGGTCGATGAGACCGGAAAAATCCTTGCCGAGCGCCGCGGCGACGACGGGCTGATCACTGCGCAAGCCACCGGCTTTTCGACCATCCTCGAAGGACATCTGGCGGCGATGGGCGCGCCGGAAGCGATGCCCGTCATCATCTGCGGCATGGCCGGCTCGCGCCAGGGCTGGCTCGAGGCGCCCTATGTCACCGTGCCGGCGCCGATCGGCGCCATTTTGGCGGGTGCGGCGCGCATTCCGGGCCAGCGCCGCGACATCCGCATCGTGCCGGGCCTTGCCCAGCGCCAGGCCGACGCGCCCGACGTCATGCGCGGCGAGGAAACGCAGCTTGCCGGCGCTGGTTTGCCGGCAAAGGGTCGCCATCTCGTCTGCATGCCCGGCACCCATTCGAAATGGGTGCTGGTCGAGGACGGCGCCGTTACAGGTTTCGGCACCTGGCCAACCGGCGAGCTGTTTTCGGTGCTGGCGGCGCATTCGATCCTGCGCCATTCGCTGGGCGATCAGCCCAAGCCGGTCGCACCAGGTAATGCGTTCTTTCGGCGCTGGTGCGAGACCGCGTTGGCCGACGGCGGCGATGTCACGTCGAGACTGTTCTCGATCCGTGCCGCGGGCCTGCTGCAGGACCTGAAACCCGACGATGCCGCTGCTTGCCTGTCCGGCCTGCTGATCGGCGGCGAGATCGCCTCTGCCAGCCACCGCTATGGGAAAGGCGCTGCGTCGGTCGTGCTGATTGCTTCCGGCGCGCTCGGCGCTCTCTACGCTGAAGCGCTCGGCCTTGCCGGACTTGCGGTCAAGACTGTCGACGCCGACGAGGCAGTGCGTGCCGGCCTGATCGAGGCCGCGCGCGAAAATGGCATGATTGCCGGAAGCGGAGTTGTAGCATGACCGAGACCGCACCGTTTCCGAAGCTCAGACGCGGCCTTGTCGCCATCCTGCGCGGCCTCAAGCCAGGCGAGGCGGTGGCCATTGGCCGGGTGATCTTCGAGGCCGGCATCGAAGCGATCGAAGTGCCGCTCAATTCGCCGGACCCTTTTGCCTCGATCGCGAATATCGTGCAGGCGCTGCCGGCGACGGCGCTGGTCGGTGCAGGAACCGTACTGACATCAGCCGATGTTGACGGATTGCACAAGGCGGGCGGCCGGCTGCTGGTCAGCCCCAACATCGATGCCGAGGTCATGGCTCGCGCGATGGATTACGGCATTGTGACGATGCCCGGCGTGTTCACGCCGACCGAAGCCTTCCAGGCGATCCGGCTCGGCGCCTCGGCGCTGAAATTCTTCCCGGCCAGCGTGCTTGGGGCTGCCGGCATCGCCGCGATGCGCGCGGTTTTGCCGGCAGAGACGCTGGTCGGCGCGGTCGGCGGTGTCTCGGAGAAGGACTTTGCCGGCTACAAGACCGCCGGCGTCAGCGTCTTCGGCTTGGGATCCAGCCTGTTCAAACCTGGCATGAGCGTCGAAGAGGTGGCCGTGCGGGCCCGTGCTGCCACAGTAGCCTGGGATGCGGCGTTTGGAGCAGCAGGATGAGTGAAGCCAAAGTTTCGGTTTTTTCCGACCATGTCTGCCAGCTCGGCGAAGGCCCGAGCTATGATCCAGCCACCGATACGCTCTACTGGTTCGATATCGTCAACGGCCAGCTTCTGGAAAAACGCCTGTCCGGCGGCGCGGTCAAAATCCACGAGCTTGGCCAGATGGCCAGCGCGATAGCCATCATCGACGACAGCAGGCAGTTGATCGCCACCGAAACCGGCCTGCACGTCCGCGACGTGGCGACCGGCAAGATGACGCTGCACACGGCGATCGAGGCCGACAACCCGGTGACGCGCTCGAACGATTCGCGCGTCCACCCCTGCGGCGCCTTCTGGATCGGCACCATGGGCAAGGGCGAGGAAAAGGCCGCCGGCTCGATCTACTGGTTCTCTAGGGGGGAGTTGCGCCGGCTTTATTCGGACATCACCGTGTCGAACTCTATCTGCTTTTCCGAAGATGGGGCGGTCGCCTATTACACCGATACCAGCACCGGACTGCTGATGCGTGTCGGCTGCGATCCGGCAACCGGCCTGCCGTCCGGCGAGCCGAAGATCTTCGTCGATCACCGCAAGGCCAAGGGCTATATCGATGGTTCGGTGCTCGATCGCGACGGTGTCCTATGGAACGCCTGCTGGGGCGGCAGCGTCATCGAAGCCTACGGGCCCGACGGCAGCCTCATCCGGTCGGTCGCGATGCCGGTGACGCAGCCGTCTTGCCCAGCCTTTGTCGGCAGGAATGCCGACCGGCTGGCGGTCACTTCCGCCTGGTCGGGGAAGGATGAGAAACAGCGCCTGCTGGACCCGCAAGCCGGCATGGCGTTTCTGCTCGATATTCCGGTCAACGGCCGCTTCGAGCCGCGCGTGCTGATCGCCTAGGCGATGATCCCGAACCTTCGGTTCGGAAAAGAACATTGTCCCAAACGGGAAGATCGCACCAGCACTGTCGTGCAGGCGTCCGACTGACGTCGGTTTCCGCGAAAGCCTGATACATTCGCCGTGCGATGGTAGGCAATCGCGCTGCCAGGATCCGCTCATCCCATGTCAAGCCGCAAGCCGAAGCTGATCCTTGTCTACGAGCCGGAAAAGGCCTGCTTCGACCGGCTGGTCGTCGAAGGCCATTTGCCGGCGCGTGCCGCCGAAATCGCCTCCTATCTGGCGCAGTCGACTGACATCGCCCCTGAGTTCGATGCACTAGCCGCAGCCTGTCTGACGCGCGGCCTGTCCTTCGCGCCGGTGGCGCTCGACGATGCCGCAGGCGTGCTTGCCGGTGAGGACCCGAAGGCCACGCTGGTGTGGACGCTGACCGATGGCGTCGCCTATTTCCGTGGCTGTGCAGCACCGGCTCTGGCAAGACTGAACGGCCTGAAGGTGCTCGGCGCCGATGATGCGCTGTTTGCGCTCTGCCAGGACAAATTCCGCTCCGGCGCCGTGCTCGGCGCGCTCGGCCTGCCGGTGCCGCGATCCGGCTTGGCCCGCGACGGCCGCTGGCTGGTCGAGCCGCCGGCTTCGCCAGCCGGCTGGTTCGTCAAGCCGAACCGGCTCGGCGCCAAGATCGGCATCTGGCCGGATTCACGCTGTGCCGATCTCGGCCACGCGCTGGAGCTTAGCCGGCGTGTGTTCGCCGCCTATCGCGACGATGTCGTCGTGCAGTCCTACGTCGCCGGGCGCAACGCGCGCGCTAGTTTTCTGGGCCTGAAGCCGGACACCGGCGTCGAAGCGCTCGGCGTCGCCTTCGTCGATTCGGGTAGTGATTTCCAGACCATGGCAGACAGCCTGGCGCTTTACGGCGACACCGGCGAGGCTGCCAGGGCGGCGGGGACATACGCCGAGCCGGTGCTGCTGCCGGTCGCCGCCAGCCAGCCGCGAGCCGATGCAAGGATACGCCAAGTCGCGCAAAGGCTGATGATTGGGCTTGGCCTGCGGGACGTCTTTTCGATCGATCTTCGGATCGAGGCCGACGACACGGTCCATCTCATAGAGTTTGAAGTGTGTCCCGGCCTGCCCTGCTTCGATTTCCGCGCCTATTGCCGCTCGCAATGGAACATGAGCCTCGCCGATGCGATGGTCGAGACCGCGGCGAGTCGTTTTAGCCGAGTGGCCGCGTCCTGAGCAGAAATCCTGCGCAAAGCTGCCCCGGGCGACCCAGGATCGTATCGGATCTCGACAAATGGCTTGCGTTCCGGCGCTCCACTTAATAGGGTGTTAAGTGAAGGAGGCACTCGGTGAAAGTCGACCCTGCGACATCCCCGGACGTGGCGGCGCTGCCAGCGGCGGACGCGGACAAGACGAAGCATGTCGGTGGGCGGATCAAGGCCATTCGCACGGCCCGACGCATTTCGCTTCGCCAACTGGCCGACATGATCGGCACGACGGCGAGCTTCATCAGCCAGCTCGAGCGCAATCTGAGCGGAGCCAGCGCCAGCACCCTGATGCGGATCGCGGCTGCCTTGGACCTCGGCATCAACGACTTGTTCGAGCAGACCGACGGTGGGTTCCACAAGGTGCTCACCAGAGCCGACCGCCCCCTGCTGCCGATCAGCCACGGTTGTCGAAAGACGTTGCTGTCGCGGCGGCCGATCCATGAATTCGAGGTTTATTCGGGGGATTTCGACGTCGGCGGCTCGACCGGCAACGACGCTTACACGCATGGCGGCAAGCACGAGATGTTCGTCGTCCTGAACGGGACAGTCGAGCTGACACTGGCGGACGAGCGCTTCACCATGAACGAGGGCGACAGCATCGAATACGCAACCTCGACGCCGCATCGCACGGTGAACATCGGCAAGACGCCGGCGCAGGTGCTCTGGATCATCGCGCCCCCGACCAGCGGCGCGGCGGAACTCAATCAATACACGCCCGGACAAGGCTCGCAACCGGGTGGACAGAAGTAATGCGGGTGCACGTAAATGGGAGATAAAACATGAAGATCGGACAGGTGACCGCGCTCGGGCTGCTGATGATCACGACCGCAGCGCTTGCACAGAGCAAGCCCGTGGCAGGCGAGGTGGCCGAGGGCTCGCTGAAGGACAAGACGCTTACCTTCGTCTCGTATGGAGGCATTTATCAGGATGGCCAGATCGCCGCGCTAAAAGAGTTCGTCGACAAGTCCGGTGTGACGCTGCTCAGCGATGGGCCGACCGAAATCTCGAAACTGCAGGCGCAGGTCGAGTCCGGCAATGTGACCTGGGACGTCGTCGACACCGGCGATTTCCCGCCCTACGTCTATTGCGGCAAGCTGTTCCAGAAGCTGGACTTCTCGAAGATCGATACGTCCAACATTCCACAGGGCCAGATCAGTGATTGCAGTGTGCCGGCCATGAACTATGGCGTGGTGCTGATGTACAACACCGAAAAGTACAAGGATAATCCGCCTAGGAGCTGGAAGGATTTCTTCGATATCGAGAAGTTCCCGGGCTCGCGCGCTCTGGAAGGCAGCGGCGATCTGTCCGGCGGCATGATCGAGCAGGCGCTGCTCGCAGCCGGCGGGTCGGTGGAAAACATGACGGTGGCCGACATCGACAAGGCTATCGAGAAGGTGAAGTCGCTCGGTCCGGACACGATCTTCTGGAAGACCGGCGCCGATTCCCAGCAGCTCGCCGAATCCGGTGAAGCCGACATGATCGCGATGTGGACCGGACGTGCCATGACCGCGGTGAAGAACGGCGCGGCGTACACGCCGGCGTGGCAGGACTGGCTGGTTGTGATGGACCAGATGACCATTCCGATGGGCGTCAAGGATCCCGACGCAGCACATGCGCTGATCAACGCCTATGTCGGCAAGAGCGCGCAGGAGACGCTTGCAAAAACCACCTCGTATACCCCGATCCACAAGGACGCGAAGCCCGAAGTGGACGAGGTCACCGCGGCGTTCATGACCAATACGCCGGACAAGCTGAAGCTTGGCTATCAGCAGAACATCAAGTTCTGGGTGGAGAACTTCGAGGTGGCGAACGAAAAGTGGAACGCGTTGATGGCGGGCAACTAGGTCCGCCGCAGTGGCAACGATAACAACCGACAGCCGGAACACTGGTCCGGCTGTCGCAGCAGACGACCGCCGGCGCTGGTTTCGTGGACAGGCTTTCTGGCTCGTCGCGCCGGCGCTGCTGCTACTCGTCGTCTGCCTGGGCCTGCCGCTCGCCATCGTGACCTTGCGTAGCTTTTCCGAGCCGCAATGGGGATGGCAGAACTATGCCTGGTTTTTCGGCACACCGGTCAACCTAACCGTGCTTCAGCGGACCTTCGCGATCTCCGCCTGGGTGACGCTGGTATGTCTCATTGCCGGCTATCCCTATGCCTATGTGATGACTGCGGTCGGGCCCAAGATGCGGCTCGTCCTCATCCTGTGCGTTCTGGTGCCGTTCTGGGTGAGCGGTGTGGTGCGCACCTTGGCATGGGTCATCCTTCTGCAGGATTCCGGCGTGATCAACTCCGTCATACGGGCAGTCGGCCTTAGTCCGGTCAAGCTGATCCGCACGCAGACAGGCGTGGTGATCGGCATGGCGCAGGTGCTGTTGCCGTTCATGATCCTGCCGCTCTATTCGGTAATGAAGACGATTGACCTGCGGCTCATGCAGGCGGCACGAAGCCTCGGCGCAAGCCCGGCGCGCGCCTTTGCCCAGGTCTATCTGCCGCTCTCGCTTCCGGGCGTCTACGCGGGCGCCATCATCGTGTTCATTCTTGCGCTCGGGTTCTACATCACCCCCGCGCTGCTCGGCGGTCCGCGTTCGACCATGCTCTCGACCCTGATCCAGAACCAAGTGCTCAGCCTGCTCAACTGGGGTCGCGGCGGTGCGATGGGTGTGGTGTTGTTGATCGCGACCTTCGTCTTGCTCGCGCTTGCAGCACCGCTGTCGCGCCAACCGCACAAGACGGGCTCGACACGCTGATGAAACAGCCCGGTCGAATCCTGCTCGGTCTGTTCTGCCTGCTGGTCGCGGTCTGGCTGGTCGCACCGACAATCGTCGTCGTGCCGATGTCGTTCAACGACAAGAAGTCGCTGGCCTTTCCGCCATCCGGCTTTTCCTGGCAGTGGTACCAGAACTTCTTCACCAACCCCGAATGGTCGGCGAGCCTGGTCGGCTCGCTCAAGGTTGCCGTCGTCACTGCGGTGTTCGCCACTGTCATCGGCACGCTGGCGGCATTCGGCCTCGATCGCATGAAAAGCCGCGTCAGCGGCGTGCTGCGTGCACTGCTGATCACGCCGATGGTCGTGCCGGGGGTGGTGCTCGCCGTCGGAATCTATGCGGTCTATCTCGATACGCGGTTGGTCGGCACCATGACCGGCTTCGTGCTGGCTCACACGATGCTCGCCGTCCCTTTCGTCATCATCGCCGTTTCCGCCAGCCTGGAAGTCTTCGACAAACGGCTGGAGACGGCTGCGGCCAGCCTCGGCGCGACCCGGCTGACGGCATTCAGGACGGTGACGTTGCCGCTGATCGCGCCGGGCATCCTGTCGGGGCTGCTGTTTGCCTTCGTAACCTCGTTCGACGAGATCATCGTCGCGCTGTTCATCACCAGCCCTTATCTGAAGACACTGCCGGTCCAGATCTTCTCCAGCATTACCCGGGATGCCGACCCCACCGTTGCGGCGGTGGGCACGCTGCTCTTCATCGTGACGTCGCTGGTGATCGGGGCGGGGCTGCTGATCGGTTCGAGACAGGGAAAACGTTGACATGGCCTCACCATCGACCCGCGGCGCAGCCATCGATCTCAAATCCGTCAGCAAACAGTATGGCAGCTTCATTGCTCTCGATAAGGTATCGCTGCGCATCGAGCCGGGGGAGTTCATGACGCTGCTCGGACCCAGCGGTTCGGGCAAGACGACCACGCTCAACGTCATCGCCGGCTTCACCGAGGTCAGCTCGGGTTCGCTTGATGTCGGCGGCAAGAGCGTCATCGGCGTACCGGCGCACAAACGCAACATCGGCGTGGTTTTCCAGCACTATGCGTTGTTTCCGCACATGACGGTGAGCAGGAACGTCGCATACCCACTGACCTTGCGCGGCATCGCCAATCCCGATCGTGAGGCCCGGGTGCGCAAGGCGCTGGACATGGTGAAGATGGCGGATTTCGGCCACCGTTTTCCCAGCGAGCTTTCCGGCGGACAACAGCAGCGCGTCGCGCTGGCGCGCGCCATCGTATTCGATCCGCCGCTGCTCCTCATGGACGAGCCGCTCGGCGCGCTCGACAAGAAGCTGCGTGAATGGCTGCAGCTCGAGATCAAACGGATCCACCGGGAGTTGGGCACCACCTTCGTTTACGTCACGCACGACCAGGAGGAGGCCTTGGTCCTCTCGGACCGCATCGCCGTGTTCAACCAAGGACGCATCGAGCAGATCGGCACCGGTCGCCAGCTCTACGACGAGCCCGAGACCTTGTTCGTCGGAAAGTTCGTCGGCGACTCGACGATACTGCGTGGCGCGGCTTCCACCTCCGGGAACGAGACCGCCATCGAGATAGAAGGGCGGAAAGTGGCCGCCGCCAAACGCCTTCCCGATGGCGCCAAGCCCGTGATGCTGCTGCGGCCGGAGAAGCTGAGCCTCGCCAGACGGGGGAAGGGCGGACAGGATCGAAACACCCTGCCCGGGCGCATCGGCGAAGCCATCTATCTCGGATCGGGCTCCAAATACGAAGTCGTGCTGGCGGACACCTCCAAGGCGATCGTGCGCTCGACGCTGGATGCCGAGACCTTCGCCATCGGCGACGAGGTCGACCTCATATTCGCGGGCAGCGACGTAAAGCTGTTAGCGGACGACGAAAAGGCCGATTTCACGCTGACCTGAATCCTACCTGGGAAAATCGCGACAATGGACGTGAAGAAGAACGGCGATGTTTCATTCTGGTATGCAGACATCGGCGGCGTGCCCGGCTGCCGGCCGCCGCTGCAGGGCGATATCGTGGCCGACGTTTGCATCGTCGGGGCCGGCTACACCGGCCTTTGGACCGCCTATTACCTGAAGCAGGCAGCGCCGCACCTCAACATCGTCATCGTCGAGAAGGAGTTCGCCGGCTTCGGTGCTTCGGGACGTAATGGCGGCTGGCTGTCCGGCGGCTTCTCATGGTCGCGCGAAAAATATGAGGAGGCATCGTCGCGCCAAGGGGTCATCGCCATGCAGGCGGCGATGATGGGCACGGTGGACGAGGTCATATCGGTCGCGGAAGCCGAAGGCATCGACGCCGATATTCGCCGTACCGACGAACTGCTGGTCGCAACCAACGAGGCGCAGGAGCAGCGCGCCAAGGCGATGTATGCCCATGCCAGATCCTGGGAGCTGACCGACGACCGCGTCGGGTACATCGATGCCGCGGAGATGCGCCGGCGCATAGCGGTGCACAATGCGCGCGGCGCCTTCGTCATCAAGAAAGTTGCGCGGGTTCAGCCTGCAAAGCTGGTGCAGGGGCTCGCCAGGGCAGTGGAGCGCCTCGGTGTCCGGATCTGTGAACAGACGACCGTGCTGTCGATCGAGAAGGGCAAGGTCGTAACCAATCGGGGCGTGGTGCGCGCCGAAAAGATCGTGCGGGCAACCGAGGGTTTTACCGCGGGCATCGCTGGCCACGAGAGACTTTGGTTGGCGCTCAACAGCGCCATCGTTGTGACCGAGCCGTTGTCCGAAAAACTGTGGAGCGAAATCGGCTGGGACGGCTACGAGGTGCTCGGCGACGCTGCGCACACCTACTGCTACGCGCAACGCACCCGGGAAGGGCGCATTGCCATGGGCGGACGCGGGGTGCCTTATCGTTTCGGTTCCAAGACCGACGTTCGAGGCGTCACCCAGCAGGCGACGATCGATAAGCTGCACAAGATCCTGACGACGCTTTTGCCGCAGACCAAGGGGCTAAAGCTCGACCATGCGTGGTGTGGAACGCTGGGCGTGCCGCGCGACTGGTGCACGACGGTGGGCTTTGACAAGCAGACCGGAATAGGCTGGGCCGGTGGCTATGTCGGCCTCGGCGTTTCCACCTCGAACCTCTCGGGACGCACATTGAGGGATCTGCTGCTGGGCAACGACACCGAGCTGACGCGGCTTCCCTGGGTCAATCGAACCGTGCGCAAATGGGAGCCGGAGCCGCTGCGCTGGCTGGGCGTGCATTCGATGTATCAGCTCTACCGAATTGCCGACGAGCGGGAAGCGAAGGGACTGCCGCGGACATCGCGGCTGGCCGCCCTGGCCGATCGCATCACCGGGCACTGAACCGCATTACCTCGAGGACTTAAGAAAATGATCGACTTCAAGACCTTCGCCCACCTTGCGCATATCGACCTCGGTGAGCCTCAGCCGAAACCCACCTCGGTGGAAGGCGATCAGCTGGAAGCAGCCAACACGCTCTGGACTTCGGATGACGGCAAGATCGAAGTTGGTGTCTGGGAATGTTCGCAGGGCCGGTTCACCGCGCGCCGAGACACGAATTCCGAGATTTGCCACATCGTCTCCGGCCGCGTGACGCTGCATGGTCCCGATGGCGCGGCCAAAGGTGTCGGACCCGGCGAATTGCTTGTCCTGCCGCTTGGCTGGCAGGGCGAATGGACCATCCACGAGAAAACGCGCAAGCTTTACATCCTGCATTCGGTCTGACCGCCGCAGGCGGTTGCCGCTGGACTAAACCCCTTCGACCAGCACGATCTCGCCGTCGGCCACTTTCTGGCGGATCGCCACGGCGCGCTGATACTCCGGCGAGTGGTAGCAATCATGCGCCGCAGCCAATGACGGAAACTCGATGATCACGTTGCGGTCGCGGCCCGGCCCCTCGGCCTTTTCGTGCGCGCCACCACGCGCCAGGAATTTCACATCGAAACGGTCGAAGGCCAGTTTGGCGGCAGCAACATAGTCCTTGTAGCCTTCCGCATCACGCACATCGACGCGGGCGATCCAGTATCCCTTGGGCATGCTCTTTTTCTCCGAAATCTAAGCGTTAAGCCGAGCGCATTTCGTCAAGGATCGCTTCCGCGACCGCCCGCCTGTCGGTCGCGAAGACGATCGGCCGGCCGACGACGAGATGGCTGGAGCCGTTGCGGATCGCCTGCGCCGGCGTGACGACGCGTTTCTGGTCGCCATGGTCGCTGCCCTTGGGCCGTATTCCCGGCGTGACGACGGCCAGGTTGGGCCCGACGATCCGGCGCACCGCTTCCGCTTCCTCGGCCGAGCAGACGATGCCGCCCATGCCGGCATGCAGCGCCTGCTCGGAGCGCCTCAGCACCAGCGTATGCGGGTCATATTCATAGCCGGCGTCGATCACGTCCTGCTCGTCCATCGAGGTCAGCACGGTGACGCCAAGCAGGCAGAGGTCGCTGCCCCTGGCGGCCTCGACCGCTGCCTTCATCGTCTTCGGATAGGCGTGCAGCGTCAGCATGGTCATGCCCATCCTGGCAATGGCCTCGACACCCTTGGCCACCGTGTTGTCGATGTCGAGCAGCTTCATGTCGAGGAAGATTCTGGTGCCGCCGCTGGCGAGCTCGCGGGCGAAGTCGAGCCCGCCGGCGAAGGCGAGCTGATAGCCGATCTTGTAAAAGGAGACGACCCCGTCGAGCTCGCGCACCGCCTTCTCGGCTTCCTTCAGCGTCGGCACGTCGAGGCCGACGATCAGCCTGTCTTGCATGGTGCTGGCGCGCTCCTGGATCAAGCCTCGATCCGCGTGGACAGCAGGCGCGAGGTTTCGATCAGCGTGCGGCATAGGTGCTCCATCGATCTGTGCAGTCTCTCGTCCCTGAAATTCCCGTCGCCGTCGAAGGCGTTGCCGCCCTCCGGCACCGAGCACTCCGGCGTTACCACCTCCATCTGGCAGCGCACCAGCACGGCGCGCAGATGGTTGATGCAGCGTACCCCGGCGAAGTGTCCTTTGGAAGACGAACAAAGGCCAGCGGGCTTGCCGGTGAACGGCCTGAACGACCGCCCGCCATCCGTGCGCACCCGGCTCACCCAGTCAATGGTGTTCTTGAGCAGCGGCGGGATGGAGCCGTTATATTCAGGCGTCGCGATCAGCAGCCCGTCATGGGCGGCGATCTGCCGGGCAAGCTTGACGGCGTTTTCGGGAACGCCTTTCTCCTTTTCCAGATCCTCGTCCAGGATCGGCAGCGGATAGTCGGCAAGCGAGATCCGGGTCACCTCGGCGCCCTGCATGGCGAGTTCCTTCTGCGCCACGTCGGCGGTCCTGCCGCTGTAGGCGCCAGCGCGAATCGAGCCAGCGAAGACGAGAATTTTCGGGATCACTGCCATTGGCCACCTTTGTTCCCGGACAGGTACAGCCAAGGATCGCTCAGATCAACGCATCGGCCCAAAAATCGAAAATCGATTTCTGGAAAGCACGATGCTTGGATTCAAGGTGTTGTGCGTCCAAGAGGACGCACGTCGCTCAAGGGATCAAACCTCGCTCACTCTGAGCGACCGAGTTCGACGCGGAGCGGACGCTTACTGACGGGCCCAAGGATCGCCTGTTCCAGGCGTCGTTTACGTGTAGATATAGCGCTATGACTCAAGGATTGACCTCGACAAATCCTCCGCAAAAACTTCCGCTTGCATTCGGCGGTGGCGCAATCATTGGCGCTCTCGGCGGCCTGATCGGCCTCGGCGGTGCTGAATTTCGTTTGCCGCTGCTGATCGGGGTCTTCCGCTTCACCGCGCTGGAAGCCGTCATCCTCAACAAGGCCATGAGCTTGGTGGTCGTCGCCACGGCGCTACCCTTTCGCATGGGCACGGTGCCTTTTGGCCAGATTGCGGCGCATTGGCCGATCATCGTGAATTTGCTTGCCGGAAGCCTTCTCGGCGCATGGTTCGGAGCGGGATGGGCAACGCGCCTGAAATCGGAAACGCTCTACAGGGTGATCGCAGCGCTGCTCATCGTCATCGCGGCTGTGCTTGTGTTCGGACATGATGCCAGTGTGGGGCGAGCACTGTTGACGGGTACGGCCCAAATGGCGGTGGGTGCTGTCGCAGGGTTCGCAATAGGCGTCGTCGCGTCGTTTCTCGGCGTTGCCGGCGGCGAGCTCCTGATACCCACGCTGGTTCTGCTCTTCGGTGCGGACATCAAGCTTGCTGGAAGCCTGTCGCTCGCCGTGAGCCTTCCGACGGTGCTGGTCGGCTTCTCACGCTACAGCCGCGATCAGAGCTTCGCCACCATCGGACGAAATCGGTCGCTCTTGCTTGTAATGGCAGCTGGATCAATCATGGGGACCTTGATCGGCGGTTTTCTGCTCGGCATCGTTCCTAGCGCCCTGCTATTGCCAGCGCTAGCCGCGATCCTCGTAATCTCCGCGTGGAAAGTCTGGCACCAGGCGAGGTAGAGATGTCCGCTTCCACCCATTTTAGGCCATTTGCGGCGGCTGGCTAAGTTTCGACCCTAGTGTGCCGCGCGCCGGTAGATCCACAGCTGCGTTGGCGGGATGTTGCGGATGACGAAATGGAAATGCTCAACCGTGTAGTCGCCGCGGCCAGGCGGGATCGGCGACAGCGGGCCGTAGGTCAGCTGCACGATCGGACGGCCTGTCGGGATGCGGTCGAGAAGGCTTTCGACATAGGCGATGCGCTGGGCGACCGGGAAATTGAGCAGTGGGACGCCGGAGACGACCGAATCGAAGGTCAGGCTGCTCTTGTCGCCAAGCGTCGCATCGAGATTGAAGGCGTCGCCCTCGATAACGTTGACGCCGGGATAGAGCCGGCGCAGATGGCGCACGAAATCGGGGGAATATTCGACCGCATAGAGATTTTCAGGCTTTACGCCCTGGGCGAGGATGGCTCTGGTGATGACGCCGGTGCCGGGTCCGACTTCGAGCACCGGCAGGCCCGACTTCGGGTTGACGACGGATGCCATCTTGCGGGCCGTGATGGAACTGGTCGGCACGATCGAACCGACTGCCTTCGGCTTGTCGATCCAGCCCTTGAAGAACTTCAGCTCGTCGTCGAACTTTTCTGCCAGCGCTTTTCGCAGTCCGGGACCATGTGCCATGCAAGTTCTCCTGAACGCTCCCCCGAGAGGCTACTTAGCAGCTACGGGGTTCTAGGCAAGGCGGATGCCGGTATAAGATGTTGATGACGCTAGGGAAGCTTCGCCTTAATTGCACTCTACACCCGATTGACGAGAATAGGCATCAGCGCTCGCTGAAGGTTTCGAAAAAGTCCTTCATGCGGGCAAAAAAGCCGCTCGACTGGGGCGAATTGTCCTTCGAGGAAAGCTGCTCGAATTCCTCCAGCAACTCGCGCTGGCGGCGGGAAAGGTTCTGCGGCGTCTCGACCGCGGTCTGAATATAGAGATCGCCGACATTGTGTTGGCGTAGCACCGGCATGCCCTTGCCCTTGAGGCGGAACTGACGGCCGTTCTGGGTGCCTTCCGGCACCTTCACTTTCGTCTGGGTGCCGTCCAGCGTCGCCACCTCGAAGGAGCCGCCAAGGGCGGCCGTCGTCATCGAGATCGGCACCTTGCAATAGAGATCGGCGCCGTCGCGCTGGAAGAATTCATGCGGCTTGACCGCAAGGAAAATGTAGAGATCGCCCGAGGGGCCGCCGCGCAGGCCGGCTTCGCCCTCATTGGCGAGGCGGATGCGGGTGCCGTCCTCGATGCCGGCTGGAATATTGACCGACAGCGACCGCTCCTCGGTGACGCGGCCCTGGCCGGCGCATTTCGGACACGGCTCCTTGATGGTCTGGCCACGCCCTTGGCATTGCGGGCAGGTGCGCTCGATCGAGAAGAAGCCTTGCGTGGCGCGCACCTTGCCGTGGCCATTGCACATCGAGCAGGTGACGGGCTGGGTGCCGGGCTTGGCGCCGGTGCCGGAGCATTCCGTGCAGGAGATCGACGCTGGCACGTGGATCTGCGCTGTCTTGCCGGCGAATGCTTCCTCCAGCGTGATTTCCATATTGTAGCGCAGGTCGGCGCCGCGCTCACGGCCACCTGAGGAGCGGCGCTGGCGCCCGCCCATCATGTCGCCGAAAATATCCTCGAAGATGTCGGCGAAGCCGCCGGCGCCGAAGCCTTGCGCGCCGCCATTCATGCCGCCCTGCTCGAAGGCGGCATGGCCGAAGCGGTCGTAGGCCGCGCGCTTCTGCGGGTCCTTCAGCGTCTCGTAGGCCTCGTTGATTTCCTTGAACTTGTGCTCGCAGGAATGGTCGCCGGGATTGCGATCGGGATGGAACTGCATGGCGAGCTTGCGGAAAGCGCTCTTGAGCTCCTTCTCGTCTGCCCCCTTTTGCACGCCCAGCGTTTCGTAGAAATCAGCTTTCATCTTTTCCTGCAGTCCGGATATTCAACGTCTTGAAGCCTTGTTGCGTCGTTTGCCGGCACGCTGTTCCGATTTAGGTGCGATGGGGCCGGGATGCCAGTGTCGACGCGGGCTTGCCCGCATTTTTTCGGTCAAGCCCGTATTTTTTCGACCAGAGTTGCAAAAAAGCCCGGCTTTGCGCCGGGCTTTCCGCTTTATCTGCCGTCAGGCGGCTCAGGCCGACTTCTTCTTGTCGTCGTCCTCGTCGATTTCCTCGAAATCGGCATCGACCACGTCGCTGTCCTTGGCGGCATCCGCCTTGGCGTCGGCCTCCGCGGCTTCCTTCTGCGAAGCCTCGTACATGGCTTGGCCGAGCTTCATCGAGGTTTCGGCGAGCGCCTGGGTCTTGGCTTCGATCTCGGCCGCGTCGTCGCCTTCGGCGGCGGTCTTCAGCGCTGCGATCGCATCGGCGATCGCCGTGCGGTCGGCCTCGGAAACCTTCTCGCCATATTCCTTCAGCGACTTCTCCGAGGAATGCACCAGCGCCTCGGCCTGGTTGCGGGCCTCAACCAGCGCGCGCCGCTTCTTGTCGGCCTCGGCATTGGCTTCGGCGTCCTTCACCATCTTCTCGATGTCGGCGTCCGAAAGGCCGCCGGATGCCTGGATGCGGATCTGGTGCTCCTTGCCGGTGCCCTTGTCCTTGGCCGAGACGTTGACGATGCCGTTGGCATCGATGTCGAAAGTGACCTCGATCTGCGGCACGCCACGCGGCGCCGGCGGAATGCCGACCAGGTCGAACTGGCCGAGCGCCTTGTTGTCGGCGGCCATTTCACGCTCGCCCTGGAAGACGCGGATGGTCACGGCCGACTGTGAATCCTCGGCCGTCGAGAACACCTGGCTCTTCTTGGTCGGGATCGTCGTGTTGCGCTCGATCAGCCGTGTGAACACGCCACCCAGCGTCTCAATGCCGAGCGACAGCGGCGTCACGTCGAGCAGCAGCACGTCCTTGACGTCGCCCTGCAGCACGCCGGCCTGGATAGCGGCGCCCAATGCGACGACCTCATCCGGATTGACGCCCTTGTGCGGCTCCTTGCCGAAGAACTGCTTCACGATCTCCTGGATCTTGGGCATGCGGGTCATGCCGCCAACCAGGACGACCTCGTCGATTTCGCCAGCTTTCAGGCTGGCATCCTTCAGCGCTGCCTTGCAGGGCTCGATCGTGCGCTGGACGAGATCCTCGACCAAGCTCTCGAACTTCGCTCGCGTCAGCTTCAGCGTCAGGTGCTTGGGGCCGCTGGCATCGGCGGTGATAAAGGGCAGGTTGATCTCGGTCTGCGTGGTGGACGACAGCTCGATCTTGGCCTTTTCGGCCGCTTCCTTGAGGCGCTGAAGGGCGAGCTTGTCGTTGCGCAGGTCGATGCCCTGCTCCTTCTTGAACTCGGCCGCCAGATATTCGACCAGACGCATGTCGAAATCTTCGCCGCCAAGGAAGGTGTCGCCATTGGTCGACTTCACCTCGAAGACGCCGTCGCCGATTTCGAGCACGGAAATGTCGAACGTGCCGCCGCCAAGGTCATAGACGGCAATGGTCTTGCCTTCCTTCTTGTCGAGGCCGTAGGCAAGTGCGGCCGCGGTCGGCTCGTTGATGATGCGCAGCACTTCAAGGCCGGCGATCTTGCCGGCATCCTTGGTGGCCTGGCGCTGGGCGTCGTTGAAATAGGCCGGAACGGTGATGACCGCCTTCTCGACCTTCTCGCCGAGATAGGCTTCCGCCGTTTCCTTCATCTTCTGCAGGATCATTGCCGAGATCTGGCTGGGCGACTGCTTCTTGCCGCCGGCCTCGACCCAGGCATCGCCATTGTCGCCCTTGACGATCTTATAGGGGACAAGCTTCTTGTCTTTGTCCGTCACCGGATCGTCATAGCGGCGGCCGATCAGGCGTTTGACCGCGAAGATGGTGTTTTCAGGATTGGTGACCGCCTGGCGCTTGGCCGGCTGGCCGACGAGGCGCTCGCCATCGCTGTTGATGGCGACGATGGAAGGGGTCGTGCGCGCGCCTTCCGCATTCTCGATGACCTTCGACTCCTTGCCATCCATGATGGCGATGCAGGAGTTGGTGGTCCCCAGATCGATACCGATTACTTTTGCCATTTTTCTAGTCTCTCCGCTAAGCAGGCTCTCAGGACCCGTACAGGCGTTCCGACGAAAGCCCCTGTTCACAAGAAATTCCGCTTCGGCAACCGGCATTCCGGCGTCGAACGGCTTGGCGCGTATATAAGAACAGGCTGCGCGGCGCGCAAGCATTCTGCGCAAGGCCGCCCAACATCCTTTGCTCGGGCCGAGCCGGGTGTTCTCCGGCCATGGCACGGTGAGCCCAGGCCGTCCAGCGCTTCCCATGAACCTTTCCGCGTCTGTTCGCGACTGACACCTAGGTGCTGCATGGTGCGGCCCCGGAAAGGAAAGTGCCATGACTGGAAATCCAAAGGCTCCGCGGTCTCCGGGAACTCAGCGCGACCACCGCTTTCGGGATGGGGGCGATCCGCTGGGCTTTCCGCTGATTCCGTTGACCCTGCGTAAGAGCCGGCGTATCGTGACTGCGAGGAAAGCAGACAATTCGATCAGGGAAAAACGTGCCGGAACGTCGCGCCTTGCCCTGATTTGCGCGGCAAGACCGGATGTTTCTCCCGCCCGCGGGGGGAATTCCATGTCTTGCGACCACGGCGCGTTCGTGCGCTCTCGTGCTGGCCGTTTGCGCCGTGCGATCCAAGCAACCAGTGGATTCCCGGCAACCAGTAGATTCCTGGCGTTGGCGCTCGCCACCGCCGTCTGGCTTGGCGGTGCCGCCCAGGCGCAGGAAACGCAGATCATCTATCCGGGCTCGATGGCGGTGACAGGGTTTTCCGGCACCGTCATTCCCAATTTCGAAGAGGGGCCCAATTTCGAAGCAGGCTTGCCGCCCGGCGTCGATCCCGTCGACGAAACCTTCATCGACACGACGCGCGCAACCTTGCGCGTTTTCGACGTTTCAAGGCTAGGCGGGCCGGCCTCCGGCCAGCTCGTCTTCACGCCGCCGCCCTTCGAGGTGACAGCCGAGCAGATCGGCCAGGTGTTCGGCATCACCTATGACGACGGCGTCCGCGACGGCGTTCCATCAGGCATTCCGAACCTCTATGCCGGCGCCACCTCGCTGCACGGTATCCGTATCGTCACATCTGACGAAGATGCGGACGGTCGCCCGGAGCGGCAGCGTCGCGGTGCTGCCGGCGCCATCTTCATGGACGGCCAGCTCGGCACCGAGAACGGCGGCGGACCGGGCACGATCTGGAAGATCGACGGCATCACCGGCGCCGTTTCGAAATTCGCCGACATCGACACCAATAGCGGTCCCGGCGTCGGCGACATCAGCTTCGACAATATCCATCGCCAGCTCTTTGCCAGTGACCTCGACACCGGTCTCATCCATCGCATCGACGCCAGTGGCACGCCGGTCGACACGTTCGACCACGGCATCGCCGGGCGCCCGGCGCACCGGCTGGCCCCGCTTGCCGACGACGGCTCGGCCATGGACATCGAGGACGCTGCCTTCGACAGCGAAGACCCCGACACATGGGGCTACACGCAGGACGAGCGCCGCGTCTGGTCCGTCGCCTATCATGGTGGCCGGCTCTATTATTCGGTTGGTAAAAAGGCCGAGATCTGGTCGGTGGGCATTGCCCGCGACGGCAGCTTTGCCGGCGACCCGCGCTGGGAGCTGACGGTCAAGGCCGACAGGGACCACGCCGTCACCGACATCGCCTTCGACAACAAAGGCTTCATGTACCTGGCTCAGCGCGGCCCGGTGGAAAACCGCTACGACTACAGCCAGTTCGCCGATTCCGGCAAGGGCGAGGTCATCCGCTACTGGCGCGATAACCCGGACGATCCGGCGACGGAACCAGTCTGGGTGGAAATGCCGCAGGAATATGCGGTCGGTTTCCCGGAGGACAACCGGCAGTCGGCCGGCGGCCTCGACCTGCAATATGGCTACGACTCCGACGGCAATCTCGATGCCGGCGTCTGCACCGAGACGCTGGTCAAGACCGGCGACAAATTGCGCGACAATCCCGCACTTGCCGAACAGCTTGTCGGCGGCGGGCCGCTCGCCGTGCCCGGCGTGCAGATCACGCCGACAGCACTGGTCAAGTCGGCCAACGTGCCGCCCTTCGGCTCGTGGTTCGTCGACTTCGACGGCTATTTCGAAGACCCTGAGGTTGAAGGCCATGTCGGCGACGTCGAGGTCTGGCACCCCTGCGAGGGCCGTGCCGGCTATTACGAGCAGATACCGGGCGGCGGCTACCTGCCACCTTTCTATCCGCCTGATTTTCCGCCCCCCGGTGGCGTGCCTCCTTGCCTCGATGTCGAGGATGTCAGGTACTTCTGCACGCCCTCCGGTCTCGAGGCCGAACTCTATCTCCACGATCATGCCGGCTTTGGCGGCGATTCGATCAAGGCTCTGTCCAGGACATCAGGCGTCGGGGTGACGTCGCCCCTCTCGCATGCTCCCGGCGCGCCCTACACGATCGGCATCACCGGCCACTATCCTGGCGACACGGTCGATGTCGGGCTCTGCTTCTACAGGCAGTCCGATCGCGACAAGGGCGGCTACTTCCCTTGCTGCAAGATGACCGTGCCGCTCAGAACCCCAGCCATCAGCTGCGAACGTTGAGGAGGGGAAGATGAGCATTTCAGCACTTTCCCCGCTCGCGACGACCATGAAACCGCTGTCACTCGCCAGGCGCGGCGCGCGCTGGCTGATGGCGGCCGGTATCGCGTTCGCCATGCTGAGCCCGGCGCAAGGCTTCGCGGAAGATCTTGTTCCGGTCCAGACCAGCCAGGCCGACATCGACAAGCCTGCCGATTCCGGTCCGCTCGAAACCGCCAGTCCGGATTTCGGGCTCGACCTCGATGAGCCGCGCATCGTCAATCCGCGGCCCGGCCGGGTCGTGCCTTTCTTCACCAAGAAAGGCAGGCAACGAGGCTGCGACTATGTCGTATATTCCCTGAGCTTCGGCTTGCGCGGCAACCCGCAAGCTTTTGCCAGCCCAGGCCTCGCGGCCGCGCTGAAAAAGGCCAGGATCGACTTCAAGGACCAGCTTCCGCATGGCCTGCGGATCGTCGGTGTGCATGTGTCCGGCGACGGCACGGATGTGTCCGGCGGACCGCTGCCCGGAGCCTCGATCAGCACGTCGGCAGATCCCAACGACACGGCTGATGTTTCCGACTTCCGGATATCCGCCGCCGATCTCGACGGCATCGGCGCTCCAAACGAACGCGTCATCACCTTCCAGATCACCGCCAAGATCGACCATGCGGCGTTTGCCTCGCCGGCGATCGTCGACAATCAGGGCATGATCAAGATAACCGTCGGGCCCGGCACCGGGACCATCATCCCGTCGCAGGACCCAAGCAAGCCGGACGACGGCAACATCCTCACCGGCGAAAAGACCTCGATCAAGATCGATCTGACCAAGTGCAACCCGCCGCCGCCACCTCCCGGCGACAAGGAATGCTTCAAGGTCGAACGCGGCACGCTCGATTGCGTGCCCGGCGGCGGCGCCTTCATCTACCATATGCCGGTCGGCCCCGAGATGGGCGGCAAGTGGGTGCAGCTCTCGACGACGACACCCGGCATCACCATCATCCCAGACACGCAATTGGTGCCGGCGGGCGGCGGTGTGCTCGACTGGAAGATCGTCGGGGCCTCACCCGGAGACGTCGTCCACCTCGTCGTCACCGGCATCGAAACCTATGCCGGCCCGGAGGAGGGCTGGGGCCTGTGCTGCACGCAGACGATCGAAATCGTCATTCCGCGTGACCAGAGATGCCCGCCCAAGGACAAGGAACCGGATCTCAAGGTCGAAAAACGCGCTGATGTCCGGCGTTGCACGATAGCCGGCGGCTGCGACTTCACCATCAGGGTCACCAATGTCGGCGACGGGCCGTATCACGGCAAGATCGTGCTCGACGAAGTGACGCTGCCGGCCGGCTCCACCCTCGATTCAGGACCGAATGCGCCCTGGGCCTGTGCGCCGGCGGCCACCCCGATGACATGCACCCATCCGGTGACCACGCTCAACCCGGGTGCCTCTGTCGACCTCAAGCTCGGCTTCAAGCCAGCGGGAGGCTGGCAAGGCCGCGTCTTGCGCAACTGCGCCGCCTATAATTATGGGGCCAGCGGCAAGCCGCTGTTCGGCAGCCAGCAAAACGACCGCGGCTGCGCCTCGATCTCGATCTGCCGGCGTGGTGACCGTGACCGCGGCTGCCGGCCGCCGGTGGAGAACAAAATCGATCTGATCCTGAAGAAGCGTGCCCGCGCCCCGGTCTGCACGGCCGATGGTGTCTGCACCTTCGTGATCGACATCATCAACAATGGCAGCGTCCCCTATGACGGGCCGCTGACGGTCACCGACACCTATCCGGGCGGCGCGCCGGCATCCTCGACCTTCGGCCCGACCCCGCCCTGGACATGCGGGCCGAACGGCCCCGGCCAGTTCCGTTGCGACAATGCCGGCATCGTGCTCTCGCCGGGCGCCTCGACGCCGATCTTCGTCAAAGCGGTGATGCCGGCCGGCTACCGGCCGGACACCGTCGAGAACTGCGCCGCGGTGAAGGCCATCCCCGGTGAGAACGACCTCACCAACAACCGGGCCTGCGCCAAGCAACGCATCCGTGATGGCGGCAAGCCGGCCATGCGCATCGCCAAGGTGTGCAACGGCTCGCTGGCCGGTGCTGCGGCCGTCACTTGCCGCATCACCGTCATCAGCACCGGCACCACGGCCCCCACCGGTCCGGTGCGGGTCAACGATGCCGCCACGCTGGTGGCCGGCGGCGCGCCCATCCAGATCCAGACCGTCATCCCTGATGGCGCGGAATGGGCGTGCGGACCGGTTCCGGCCAATACGCTGTCGTGCCAGATTCCTGGCGCCGTGATGACGCCTGGAACCAGCCGCCACTTCGACGTGACGGTTGCCGCCAATGGCGTGTTCGAGAACTGCGCGCGCGGCTCTTACGGCCCAGCGCCCGGAGACGACATCGTCTATCCGATCGGCAGGGCCTGCGCCAAGGGTGGCGGCCCTGCCACCATCCGGGTCGAGAAGACCGGCGATGCCGAGTGCCGGGTCGGCCAGCCCTGCTCGTTCGAGATCACCATCACGAATGATGGGGAAAGCACCTTCTCCGGTCCGGTTCGCATCGGGGATGCGATCGGCGTTGAAGGCCTCGGCCGGCTGGAAGGCGTTGCGATCACCTCGATCGACCCGCCCTTCGGCTGCGCGCCGGAGCCAGCGACCTTGCCTGCGTCCTGCATCGCCGACCTGACGCTCGGCGCCGGGGAAAGCCACGTTCACCAAGTGACCGTGATCATTCCCGACGACGGCCGCCTGGCCAATCTGCAGGGCACCGTCAGCGGCCAGAACTGCGTCGGCGTGCTGTCCCCCGACACGCCGGTGCGAGGCGCGGGCGACGTGCTCTCCCGCGACCCGACCAACGTGCAGGGCGATCGCGGCAAGGCCTATGCCTGCCATCCCTTCACCATCAAGCGTGAGGTGCAGAAGAAGTGCTCGGCAGGCCTCGTCATGAACGACGCCGGCCGGTGTGTCTGCCCGGAAGGCACCACTTTCCGTAACGGCCAGTGCTCGTCCGGTGGCGGCACGGTCATCATACCGAAGCCGAAGGACCCGCAGCGCTGCGTGCTGCTCAAGGGCCAGATCCGGACCTCCGACGGGCGTTGTATTTGCCCGCGCGGAACCGAGCTGGAGAACCGCAGGTGCGTGTCGACCGACGAGCCGCCGGCACGCCTGTGCAAGCTGCTGCCTGGCCAGATCCGTACCCAGGACGGCGATTGCATCTGCCCGAGAGGGACGGAGCTAAGGGGCGACGCCTGCCAGCCGATCCGGAAAAAGCCGCCGGTAGTGGAGCAATGCAAGCTGCTGCCCGGCCAGATCCGCACCAAGAACGGCGACTGCGTCTGCCCGAGACGGACGGAACTGAAGGGCAGAGCCTGCGTGCCGATCGTCAAAAAGCCGACGGTGGAACAGTGCACCATCCGCGGCCAGGTCCACAACAAACGCGGCGCCTGTGTCTGCCCGCGCGGGACCGAGGTGATCAGAGGCGCATGCCGCCGGCCGCAGGTGGAGTGTGCGCCTGGCTCACGGCTGATCGACGGCCAGTGCCAGCCGATCATCAAGCGGCGCTGTCCGGTTGGGACAACCGGGCAGTATCCGGACTGCACCCCGATCCGCAGAAGGCCGGGCTTGGAGATCAATCCGAACCTCTTGAACCCGAACATCCTGCAGCAGTTTGTGCCGAGGCAAAAACAACGGATTCCCCGGCAGCAGGATCCCGCGCGCAACAGCATTTTGAACTAACCATTCGCACCCACCAAAACCCCGCCGGTGCAATCCGGCGGGGTCTTGGCGCCGACATCTGAAGCCATCGCGCCAAGGACAAACCGGCTTCCCCTTTTCCGGATCATGGTCTAGCAGTCGATCCAGACGATGCGCCCGCAGCCACGGGCGCCTGGAAAGGCCGGATCATGAGCAAAAAAACCCTGATCGCGCCATCTGTGCTGGCGTCGGATTTTTCGAAGCTCGGCGACGAGGTCGAGGCGGTGGCGGCTGCCGGCGCCGACTGGATCCATCTCGACGTCATGGACGGGCATTTCGTGCCCAACATCACCTTCGGTCCGCCGGTGATCAAGGCGATCCGCAACCGCACCAAGGCCTTCTTCGACTGCCATCTGATGATCGCGCCCGCCGATCCTTATCTGGAAGCCTTCGCCGAAGCCGGCTGCGACGGCATGACGGTGCACGCCGAGGCCGGGCCGCATCTCGACCGTTCGCTGCAGATGATCAGGAATCTCGGCAAGAAGGCGGGCGTGTCGCTCAATCCGGGGACGCCGGAATCGGCTGTCGAATATGTGCTCGACCGGCTCGATCTGATCCTGATCATGAGCGTCAATCCGGGTTTTGGCGGCCAGGCTTTCATTCCGGCGATTGTCGAGAAGGTGAAGCGGGTGAAGGCGCTGATCGGCAACCGGCCGATCCGGATTGAGATCGACGGCGGCATCTCGCCCGAAACCGCCCCTTTGGTCACCGCCGCCGGCGCCAGCGTGCTGGTCGCCGGTGCGGCGATCTTCAAGGGCGGCAGCGTCGAAGCCTATCGGGCGAACATCGAGGCGATCCGGACAGCGGCCGACCGGGCGGCCGGCTAACGCTGATGCTGACGGCGCCACGTGCCGTCTCTCCAGCCGGTCCGACGCCGGTGCGCTTGTGCTCATCACATGCGGTCCCATATTCTCTGTCTCATCCTTATGCCCGGACCCTCCCGCAGGCGCCTCTTCGACGGTTGGATCGATGAACCGCAGCCCTTTCTTTGCTGATCTGCTGAACACCATCGCCGACCGCGGCCGGATGATGCTGAACCTCGTTCGCGGTGACGAGCCGGTCTCGGCCGACAGCCTGGCGCGTCTGTGCACGCGTCTTCTTTCCAGCCAGGGTGAGGCATCGGGCGTCGCCTATGCCCGCGAAATCCTCGATCGCTGGCGCACCCTTGATGCTGACGGCCGGCTGGCCTTCCTGCATGTGCTGCGCGATCGATTCGGCACCGATCATGTCAGGCTTGCCGCTGCCGTGGATGCCTATCGCGACGCGCCCGACGATCGCTCCGCACTTGCCCTGCACGACGCCGCCGAACCGGCCAGGCAGGAGCTTCTGCGCCGCCTGAACCTGGCGCCCGGCGGCATCGAGACGCTGGTGCGCATGCGCGAGGATCTGCTTGCCCGGCTGACCACGTCGCCCGATCTCGCCATCGTCGATGCCGACTTCACGCACCTCTTGTCGTCATGGTTCAACCGCGGCTTCCTGGTGCTGCGGCGGATCGACTGGTCGACGCCGGCCAACATCCTGGAAAAAATCATCCGCTACGAGGCGGTGCACGCCATCCACACCTGGGACGATCTGCGCCGCCGGATCGAGCCCGCCGACCGGCTCTGCTATGCGTTCTTCCATCCGCAGCTTGGCGACGAGCCGCTGATCTTCGTCGAGGTCGCGCTGACACGGGCGATGCCGACGACGATCGCCGAGCTGCTTGCCGATGAGCGGCCGCTGGTGCAACCACGGCAGGCCACGACGGCGGTATTCTATTCCATCTCCAACTGCCAGGAGGGCTTGCGCGGCATCTCCTTCGGCAATTTTTTGATCAAGCAGGTAGTCGAGGATCTGCGCCGCGACCTTCCCGGCCTGACCGATTTCGTCACGCTGTCCCCGGTGCCGGGCTTTGCCCGTTGGCTAGCCGAGCAGACCGGTCCCTCCGCCACTGAGGCGCTGGACCTCGTCGCCGACGAAGGCTGGCATGCGGACGCTGCCGCGCGCGAGCGCGTGGGCCAGGTCCTTCTTCCTCTAGCGGCACAGTATTTCCTCGAAGCCCGCACCGCTTCCGGCAAGGTGATCGACTCGGTCGCCCGGTTCCATCTCGGCAATGGCGCGCGGCTGGAGCGCATCGACCTTTTCGGCGACCTGTCGCCCCGAGCCTTGCGTCAGGCGCATGGGCTGATGGTCAATTATCGCTACAAGCTCGACGACATCGAGAAGAACCACGAGCTGTTCGCCGCCAGGAACGATGTGGCGGCCGCACCCGCCGTGCGCCGCCTGCTGCCGAAACCAGCGAGGTCAGCCGCGCCGCGGCTTCCGGCGCAACCTCAGGAGAATGAGGACAAGAGGGACATATGAGCAACCATTTGTTCGACGCTTTCCGCGCCTGCATGCCGGCGCCCGAGTGTCTGTTGATGGAGACGGGTGACGGGCGCTCGATCACCTATGGCGATATGCTGGCGCGATCCGCGCAACTGGCCCACGCGCTGCTGCAACTGGGCGTCGAAGCCGGCGACCGCGTCGCCGTTCAGGTCGAGAAAAGCCCGCAGGCGGTCCTGCTCTATCTCGCCTGCCTGCGCGCCGGTGCGGTCTTCCTGCCGCTCAACACCGCTTACACGCTGACCGAACTCGACTACTTCTTCGGCGATGCCGAGCCGCGGCTGGTCGTCTGCGATCCGGCACGGGCAGCCGATATCGGGGCCTTGGCGGAGACATCGGGCGCTATCACAGTCACGCTCGGCGGCAATGGCGAAGGGTCGTTGATGGATCAGGCCTCGCGGCAGTCTTCGGATTTCCACGATGTGGTGCGCGGGCCGGACGATCTTGCGGCGATTCTCTACACCTCGGGAACCACCGGCCGCTCGAAAGGCGCCATGCTCAGCCATGAGAACCTCGCCTCGAATGCGCGCGTGCTGGTCGACCACTGGCGCTTCACTGCCGCAGACATTTTGATCCACGCGCTGCCGATCTTCCACACGCATGGCCTCTTCGTCGCCACCAACGTCGTCCTGATGGCCGGCGCCTCGATGCTGTTCGAAACCAAATTCGACCCGGCCCGCATCGTCTCGCTGCTGCCGCGCGCCACCGCGCTGATGGGCGTGCCGACCTTCTATGTGCGCCTGCTGCAGCAGGACGGCTTGAACCGCCAAGCGGCCAAAAACATCCGCCTCTTCGTTTCCGGCTCGGCGCCGCTGCTGGCCGAGACGCACAAGGCCTGGCGCGAGCGCACCGGCCACGCGATCCTTGAGCGCTACGGCATGACCGAGACCAACATGAACACGTCGAACCCCTATGATGGCGAGCGGCGTGCCGGCACGGTCGGCTTCCCCTTGCCCGGCGTGGCACTGCGCATCGCGGACCCCGACGGTGGCGCCACGCTTGCCCAAGGCGAGGTCGGCATGATCGAGGTGAAAGGCCCCAATGTCTTCGGCGGTTATTGGCGCATGCCGGAAAAGACCAAGGCGGAATTCCGTGACGACGGTTTCTTCATCACCGGGGATCTCGGCCTGATCGACGCCGACGGCTATGTCCACATCGTCGGGCGCGGCAAGGATCTGATCATTTCCGGCGGCTATAACATCTATCCGAAGGAGGTCGAGAGCGAGATCGACGCGCTGCCCGGCGTCATCGAAAGCGCAGTGATCGGCGTTGCTCATCCGGATTTCGGCGAGGGCGTCACGGCGATCGTGGTGCGGACGCCGGCCTCGACCATCACCGCCGCCGAGATCGTTGGTGCCATCGCCGGAAGGCTGGCGAAATACAAGCACCCGAAGCGGGTGATCTTCGTCGACGAGCTGCCGCGCAACACAATGGGCAAGGTGCAGAAGAACCTGCTGCGCGAAACCTACAAGGGCCTCTACGCGCCGGCCAAAGCCGGCTGAAGCAAGAGGTTTGCGTTCAATTGATGCCTGCTCCGAAAACCTTGTCGCCTTCTATCCAGACGCCCTTGACGTCCAATTCGTCCGACAGCGCAACAATATCGGCGGCGGTGCCGTTGGCGAAGCGCCCAAGCCGATGCGCCTGGCCGATCGCTTGTGCCGGATAGAGCGAAGCCATGCGCAGCGCCTCCGACAGGTCCAGTCCGACGACGTGGTGAACGAAGCGCACGGCGGCGATCATGTCGAGATCGGCGCCTGACAACGTCCCGTCGGCAAGCGTCAGCCGGCCGTCCTTGCGGTAGATGGTGCGGCCGTTCAGCGTGAACGAGGTCATGTCGGTGCCGATCGTCGCCATGGCGTCGGTGACCAGGAAAATTTTTGCCGGCCCCTGCTTGGCGCGCAAGGCAATCGCCATGGTGGCGGGATCGACGTGGATGCCGTCGGCGATGATGCCGGCAAACAATGTGCCGGTATCGATGGCCGCGCCCGCCAGCCCCGGCTCGCGATTGCCGATCTGGCTCATGGCGTTGAACAGATGGGTGACCACCGTTGCGCCGGCATCGGCGAACCCGCGCGCCTTGGCATAGCCGGTGTCGGAATGGCCGAGGCTGACGACGATGCCGGCCTCAACGAGCGCCGAAATGCGCGCGGGGTCGACGGATTCAGGCGCGATCGTTGTCAGCAGCACCGGCAGAGTTTTTCGCGTTGCTATCAGCATCGCCTGGTCGACGTCGGTCATCGGCCGGATCAATGCCGGATCATGCGCGCCCTTGCGGGCGACCGATAGATGCGGGCCTTCGAGATGCAGGCCCAAAAAACCCGGCACCTTCTGTTGCGCGGCCAGCGCTCCGGCGGCAACCGCCGCTGCGGTGATTTCAGGCGTGTCGGTGATCAGCGTCGGCAGCAGTGCCGTCGTGCCGAACGGCGCGTGCGCCCGGCAGATGGTCTCGATCGAGGCGACATCGGGATGATCGTTGAGCATGACGCCGCCGCCGCCATTGACCTGCAGGTCGACGAAGCCCGGCGCAAGCATGCCGCCGTCGGTTTCGACACGCTCGACACCGGACGGAATGGCGCCTGCCGGAACGATGGCCTCGACAAGGCCGTCACGCACGACAAGGGCGGCGTTGTCATGCCAGTCCTCACCGTCGAATATGCGGGCGCCAGTCAGGGCAAAACGGTCGCTCATATGGTTTCCGTCACCTTGCGAAGATTGGGCGGCGTGTCCGGATCGAGGCCGCGATGGCGAGCAAAGGCCTCGACGAAGCCATAGAAGGACACGATCAGCGCCAGCGGGTCGGTCAGCGGATGGCCGGTGGCGACATGCGGCAGTTGCTGAGCGCTTTTCGCCTTGTCCGAGGTCACAAAAACGGCCGCGCCTTTGGCCGCCAGGCTGTCGGCAGCCTCGGCAACCGACGGCTCGGAAGCATCGCGGGCGGCGAGCGCCAGCACCGGGAAGTCGGGCCCGACCAGCGCCAGCGGGCCATGCATCACTTCGGCAGCACTATAGGCCTCGGCATGCATGGCGCAGGTTTCCTTGAACTTCAGCGCCGCCTCATTGGCGATCGCCGCGGACGGACCGCGACCGAGGATGAACAGCGATTTCGGCGTCTCCAAGGCACCGGCCAGCGCCATCCAGTCGCAGGCGATCGCCTTGCGGAAATGCTCCGGCAGGCAGGCAAGTGCTGCCAGAAGCTTGTCGTCGCCGGTGCTGTGCGCCATCAAGGCGAGGCCGGCGACGGCGGAATTGACGAAGGTCTTGGTCGCCGCGACGCTGCGCTCCGGCCCGGCCAGTATGTCGATCGCGTAGTCGCAGGCGCGCGCCAGCGGCGAATCGGCGGTGTTGGTGATGGCGACGGTCAGCGAACCACCCTCCCTCGCGGCTTGCGCCATGGCGACGATGTCCGGGCTCTTGCCCGATTGCGAGATCGCCAGGCAAGCCGAGCCGCCGAGCTTGAGCTTGGCGCCATAGATCGAGGCGATCGAAGGACCGACCGAAGCGACCGCGAGGCCGGCGGTCAGCTCCACGGCATATTTCATGAAGGTGGCGGCATGGTCGGAGGAGCCGCGCGCCACGGTGACGATAAAATGCGGGTCGCGCTCGCGAATGCCGCGCCCGGCCTCGGTCAGCACGGCTGCCGAACCATCGAGCAGGCGCGCGGTCGCCTCCGGGATCTCCTCGATCTCGCGCCGCATATGAGTTTTGGTCGCGCTCATGGCCGGCCCTCTTCGCCCGGCCCGCTCAGCCGGAGCTCGGCGACGAAATCATAGGCGTCGCCCCTGTAGATGGAGCGGGTGAATTCGATCACCTTGCCGCTCGCCAGATAGGAAATACGCTCGATGTGCAGCCCGGCAATCCCGGGCGGCACTTCGAGCAGGCGCGCGTCACTGTCGCCGAGATTGGCGGCCGAAATGCGCTGCACCGCCCGCACCGGCCGGAGGCCGGTCGTTTCCAGCGCAGCATAGAGCGAGGACCCTATTCCTGCCGGGTCGGGCAGCACGCTGGCCGACAGTGCCGCGCGCTCGATCGCCAGCGGCGTGTCGTTGGCGATGCGCAGGCGCGCCACGCGGGCCACCAGCTCGTTCGACGACAGTCCGAGCACCATCATCTCGTCCGGCGAGGGCGCATAAAGGCCGCGGTCGAGCCAGGCCGAACGGACAGCCATGCCGCGCCGCGCCATGTCTTCGGTGAAGGATGTGAGCCGCGACAGCGACTGCTCGACGCGCTCCATGCGCGGCGCGACGAAAGTGCCGGAGCCGTGGCGCTGGACGAGGATGCCGCCCTTGACCAGATCCTGCACCGCCTTGCGCACGGTGACGCGCGAAATGTCGGCCTTGCTGGCGATGTCGCGCTCGGAAGGCAGCGCGTCGCCCGGCCCGATCAGGCCGCGATTGACCGCGTCCTCGATGCTCTTCCTGAGCTGCAGATAGAGTGGCGCGCCGCTTTGCGAGGACTGCTTCAGCGTGGCGAAAATCTGGTCGGCGGCCTCGCTCATCGCGCTGCCTCCGCTTTGGCGAAGACACGGACCGCCATCTGCACCGCGCCGCCCAGCGCATCGTCGAGCGGCGGCTTCAGCAGCGCCCGGTAGCGCGACGACAGGCGCGGCGCGTAAAACGGCGCCAGCCCGCCGAGCAGGCACAGCGGATCGTCGCCGCCGAGATCGAGGACGCCAAGTGCTGCCTCGACATCGGCGACCGCCTTGTCCAGGATCCAGTTGGCGACGGCGTCGCCTTTTTCGGCATGGTCGAAGACCTTGGGCGCGAAGCCGCCGAAATCGCCGGGCTTGGCATTGGTGGTGAACTCGACCAAATCCTCGGGATTGTCACGGAAGATGGCGAGCATGGCCTGCGTCAGCGGCGACGCTTCGCGGATGCCGTCATAGGCGAGCAGCGTCTGTTCGAGCAGGTCGCGGCCGATGCGGGCGCCGCTGCCCTGGTCGCCGACCTGGAAACCCCAGCCGCCAATGGCGCGCGATTTGCCTTGTCTGCGCGCCATATAGGCGGTGCCGGTGCCGAGGATGGCCATGGCGCCGTCACCGGAGCCGACCGCGCCTTCCAGCGCGATCTCGGCATCGGTCTCGACACGGCTTTGGCTGAACGGCAGGATGGCTTCGAGCTGCTGCCTGTAGGTGCCAACATTGGCGCCGGCGAGGCCTAGGATGGCCGGGGTTTGCGGGATCAGTTCGGGGTCTTGTCCGGCGGCTACAAAGGCCTGCCTCGCCGCGTCGACGATGTTGGCCCTGGCGCCGGTGAGATCGGTGCGGATGTTGGCGGCGCCGCTCTTGGCGCGGCTGACGACCATGCCGCCCGCTGTCGCAAGAGCCGCCCTGCAGCTGGTGCCTCCGCCATCGATGCCAAGCACGAAATTCACGCGATTTCTCCTCCGGGCGGATAATACCAATAAAGTACCAATAGCCAAGGATTAATTTCTGTTTCAAAAAGATTAAGCGGTATTTTATTGAAAAATCGATGCATTCTGCCGGCATGCCGATTTGGTTGCAACGATTCCGTTAATGCGTGTGGACAAGTGGTATTTTTTTGGTATTGTTTTGTGGATTGGAGGGAACGGTATGGCCGAAACGCGCACCGAAGCGCTTCACCAGAATGCCGAGGGGCTGGACATCCAGGCTCCGGACGCCATCCTTTCCTCTTTGGCCAATGCGCAGATCGAGGCCGCCAAGGCGGTGCGCGGCGCCATCCCCGCCATCGCCGATGCAGCCGAGATCATCGCCGCCCGGCTGAAGAGCGGCGGTAAGCTCGCCTATGCGGCGGCCGGCAGCTCGGGACTGATGGCGCTGGCCGATGCGCTGGAACTGCCGGGCACCTTCGGCATTCAGCGCGACCGCATCGCCATACTGATCGCCGGCGGCGACGATGCCTTCAAGACACTGGCCGGCGGGCCGGAGGACAACACCGGCGAAGCCTCGGCCGCGGTTGCCGCTGCCGGCATTGGCGAGGGCGACTGCTTGATCGCGGTCTCGGCCAGCGGCTCGACCCCTTATGCCGTCAGGGCTATCGAGGACGCCAGGCGCCGGGGCGCGGCGACCATCGCCATCGCCAACAACAAGGATGCGCCGCTGCTTCGGCTGGCCGATATCGCCATAGTGCTCGAAACGCCGCCCGAGCTGATCGCCGGCTCGACGCGCATGGGCGCCGGCACCGCCCAGAACATTGCGCTCAACATGCTTTCGACGCTGGCCGCCATCCATCTCGGCCATGTGCATGACGGCTACATGGTCAACCTCATGGCCGACAACATCAAGCTGCGCGACCGCGCGGCAAGCATCGTCGCCGCCATCAGCGGGCGCGACAAGGAGGATGCGGCGCGCCTGCTCGAGAAGAGCGGCGGCGGCGTCAAGACTGCTATTCTGCTCGCCGCCGGCGCCGCCAGCGCCGATGCGGCCGAGAAGATACTGGAAGGGACCGGCCAGAAGCTGCGCCCGGCCCTTTCCGTGATTGAGGGGAGCATGGGGCAAAAAGCCCCTGTTCTCAAAACCGAACCTGAAAAAGGTCAACAGGGAGACTGAGCATGACAACGAAACTACTGACGGCACTTCTTCTCGGCACCAGCATTCTCGGCTCAGCCGGAATGGCCTATGCCCAGGACGTAACGCTCAACATCGAAAGCTGGCGCGGCGACGACCTTGCCATTTGGAAGGACAAGCTGATCCCGGCTTTCGAGGCCAAGAACCCGGGCATCAAAGTGGTGTTCGCGCCGTCGGCGCCGACCGAATATGACGCCGCACTCGGCGCCAAGCTCGCCGCCGGCTCGGCGGGCGACCTGATTACCTGCCGCCCGTTCGACAAGTCGCTGGAGCTGTTCAAGAAAGGCAACCTCGCCGACATCTCGACGCTGCCCGGCATGGAGAATTTCTCCGACGTCGCCAAGGCCGCATGGCAGACCGACGACGGCAAGGCGAGCTTCTGCGTGCCGATGGCTTCCGTCATCCACGGCTTCATCTACAACAAGGACGCTTTCGACAAGCTTGGCATCAAGGTGCCGGAGACGCGCGACGAGTTCTTTGCGGCGCTCGACAAGATCAAGGCCGACGGCACCTACATTCCAATGGCGATGGGCACCAAGGACCTCTGGGAAGCCGCGACCATGGGCTACCAGAACATTGGCCCGAACTACTGGAAGGGCGAGGAAGGCCGCGCCGCGCTGATCAAGGGCGAGCAGAAGCTGACCGATCCGCAGTGGGTCGCACCCTATGCCGAACTGGCCAAGTGGAAGCCCTATCTCGGCGACGGCTTCGAGGCACAGACCTACCCGGACAGCCAGAACCTGTTCACGCTCGGCCGCGCCGCCATCTATCCGGCCGGCTCATGGGAAATCGGCCTGTTCAACACGCAGGCGCAGTTCAAGATGGGCGCATTCCCGCCGCCGGTGCAGAAGGCCGGCGACACCTGCTACATCTCCGACCACACCGACATCGGCATGGGCCTCAATGCAGCGTCGAAGAACGCGGATGCGGCCAAGACCTTCCTGACATGGGTGGCCTCGCCTGACTTCGCCACCATCTACGCCAACGCGCTGCCGGGCTTCTTCAGCCTGAACAACACCCCGGTGAAGATGGAAGACCCGCTGGCCCAGGAATTCGTCTCCTGGCGCGACAAGTGCAAGTCGACGATCCGCTCGACCTATCAGATCCTGTCGCGCGGCACGCCGAACCTCGAGAACGAGACGTGGGTTGAATCGGCCAACGTCATCAACGGCACCGTCACGCCGGAAGCTGCGGCCAAGAAGCTGCAGGACGGCCTCGACAGCTGGTACAAGGCTGGCAAGTAAGAGCGAGCGCTATCTCCCCCGTCGAGGGGGAGATGTCGCCGAAGGCGACAGAGGGGGTCGGTAAAGGCAGGCCGCGGCTTCATCGTTGCTGAAAGGCACGGTCGAAGTCACGATGGCGCACTGCCTTGGCCGACCCCACCCGCCTCGCTTCGCGAGGCACCCTCCCCTCGAGGGGGAGGGAGGCGCCGCGCCTTTTTGCGGCAATTGCAAGAACCTGATCGGCGGGGACCGAACGCATGGCCGCAGCACCGAAACGACCGTTCCGCTGGCATATCGTCGTCTTCCTGGCGCCGGCGGTGCTGGTCTATACGGCGATCATGATCTTGCCGCTGGCCGGCACGCTGCAGCTCTCGCTGTTTCGCAACATCGAGCAGGCCCAGGTCTTCGTCGGGTTCGAAAATTTCCGCAGGCTGTTCGGCGATCCCAACTGGTCGGTCAATTTCTGGAACGCACTGCGCAACAACGTCTGGTTCTTCATCATCCACATGGTCGTGCAGAACCCGATCGGCGTCCTGCTGGCCGCATTGCTGTCCAGCCCGCGGCTCAGGTTCTCCGCCTTCTACCGCACGGCGATCTTCGTGCCGACGATCCTGTCCTTCGTCATCGTCGGCTTCGCCTGGAAGCTGATCCTGTCGCCGCTGTGGGGCGTGGCGCCGAACCTGATGGATCTTGTCGGCCTCAAAAGCCTGTTCACGCCGTGGCTCGGCAAAGAGCAATATGCGCTGACCACGCTCAGCCTGATCTCGGTGTGGCAGTTCGTCGGCATCCCGATGATGCTGATCTATGCGGCACTGCTGTCCATCCCCGAGGAGGTGATCGAGGCGGCCGAATGCGACGGCATCACCGGCATGTCGCAGTTCTGGAAGATCAAGCTGCCGCTGATCCTGCCGTCGATAGGCATCATCTCGATCCTGACCTTCGTCGGTAATTTCAACGCCTTCGACCTGATCTACACCGCGCAGGGCGCGCTAGCCGGGCCGAATTATTCGACCGATATTCTCGGCACCTTCCTCTACCGCGCCTTCTTCGGTTTCCAGTTACAGGTCGGCGATCCCAACATGGGCGCGGCGATCGCCACGATGATGTTCCTGATCATCCTTGGCGGCGTTTGCGTCTATCTCTTCCTCGTCCAGACGCGCCTGCGTCGGTATCAGTTTTAGGGGGCGAGATGTTGAGCTTGAGCACCCCCCTCTGGCCTGCCGGCCATCTCCCCCTCAAGGGGGGAGATTGGACTGCCGCATTGCTTTCGCCACTTTTCAACGTTGCAAGAGAAGCCGCCAGGCTGGAGCTGCCAATCTCCCCCCTTGAGTGGGAGATGTCCGGCAGGACAGAGGGGGGTGCCTTGGCACAAAATCGGGAGACTCTGGGATGAGCACGGCAACCCATTCCCTGCCCCGCACCATCGGCGCCCATGCGGTGCTTTTGACCTATACGGTGATTGCCCTGTTTCCGGTGATCATCGTCATCGTGAATTCGTTTAAATCCCGCGCGGCGATCTTCGGCGCGCCGCTGGCGCCGCCGACGCCAAAGACCTTCGACCTGATCGGCTACACCACGGTGATCGGCCAAGGCGATTTCATTCACTACTTCCAGAACAGCCTTGTCGTCACCGTCGCCTCGCTGTTCTTCGTGCTGTTGTTCGGCGCCATGGCCGCCTTCGCGCTGTCGGAATACCGCTTCCGCGGCAACACGATGATGGGGCTTTATCTCGCGCTCGGCATCATGATCCCGATCCGTCTCGGCACCGTCGCCATCCTGCAATTGATGGTGGCGAGCGGGCTGGTCAACACGCTGACGGCGCTGATCCTGGTCTACACCGCGCAAGGCCTGCCACTGGCGGTGTTTATCCTGTCGGAGTTCATGAAACAGGTGTCCGACGATTTGAAGAATGCCGGCCGCATCGATGGCCTGTCCGAATACACGATCTTCTTCCGGCTGGTGCTGCCGCTGGTCAGGCCATCGATGGCAACCGTCGCCGTCTTCACCATGATCCCGATCTGGAACGATCTGTGGTTCCCGCTGATCCTGGCGCCGTCGGAGGAGACCAAGACGGTGACGCTCGGCGCCCAGCTGTTCCTCGGCCAGTTCGTCACCAACTGGAACGCCATCCTGGCTGCGCTGTCGCTGGCGATCATGCCGGTGCTGATCCTCTACGTCATCTTCTCGCGGCAACTGATCCGCGGCATCACCTCGGGAGCGGTCAAGTGAATTCGGAAAAACCCCTTCGCGTCGTCGTTGCCGGCCTCGGCAATATGGGCCGCAGCCATGCGCTGGCGTATCACGCCAATCCGGGATTCCAGATCGCAGCATTGGTCAACCGCTCGGATGTGCCGCTGCCGGCCGTGCTTTCCGGCTATGATATCAGGCGCTCCTTCGACGAGGCGCTGCGCGACGAAAAACCTGATGTCGCCTGCATAGCCACCTATTCCGACAGCCACGCCGACTATGCGGTGAAGGCGTTCGAGGCAGGCTGCGATGTCTTCGTCGAAAAGCCGCTGGCGACGACGGTGGCGGACGCCAAACGCGTCGTCGCCGCGGCCAAGGCCAACGGCAAGAAACTGGTGATCGGCTACATCCTGCGCCATCATCCCTCCTGGATCAGGCTGATCGCCGAGGCGCGCAAGCTCGGCGGCCCTTACGTGTTCCGCATGAACCTCAACCAGCAATCCTCCGGCCATAGCTGGGAGACACACAAGCAGCTGATGCAGACGACGTCACCGATCGTCGATTGCGGCGTGCACTACCTCGACGTGATGCTGCAGATCACCGACGCCAGGCCGGTCGAGGTGCGCGGCATGGGGCTGAGGCTGAGCGAGGAGATCGCGCCCACGATGTACAATTACGGTCATTTGCAAGTGCTGTTCGACGACGGTTCGGTCGGCTGGTACGAGGCCGGCTGGGGGCCGATGATCTCGGAGACGGCCTTCTTCGTGAAGGACGTGATCTCGCCCAAGGGCTGCGTGTCGATCGTCATGAAGGAGGGTGTCAGATCCGACGACATCGACACCCACACCAAGACATCGACCATCCGCCTGCACAGTGCGGCAACCGGTGCGGACGGCAAGTTCGCCAAGGCTGACGAGATGCTGTCGATGGAGGGTGAGCCCGGCCATCAGGATCTCTGCGACCTCGAACAGGCCTTTGTGCTGAAGGCGATCCGCGAGGATCTCGATCTGACCCGCCACATGGACGACGCGGTGAAGTCGCTCGCCGTCTGCCTTGCCGCCGACGAGAGCGTTCGCAGCGGGAAGGCGGTGCAATTGTGACAAGAGAATTATCGTCCGGAGTTGCGCTCTACGGCGCCCCCCTCTGGCCTGCCGGCCATCTCCCCCTCAAGGGGGGAGATTTGCCGTCACGTTTTCTTTCGCCAATCACCAACATCGAGAAGAGTGCGGCGGCGTCAAAGCTGCCAATCTCCCCCCTTGAGGGGGAGATGGCCGGCAGGCCAGAGGGGGGTGCTTCTGCGCCCACATTCCAATCCGGAGGAACGCCGTGGGCTCGCTGAACATCGAGAATGTGAAGAAGGCCTTTGGGCCGGTCGAGGTGCTGAAAGGCATCAACCTCGAAGTGACCGATGGCGAGTTCGTCGTCTTCGTCGGCCCCTCCGGCTGCGGAAAGTCGACGCTGCTCAGGGTCATCGCCGGACTGGAGGATTCGACCTCGGGGCGTGTGGTGATCGACGGAGCGGACGTCTCAGCAACCCCACCGGCCAAGCGCGGCATCGCCATGGTGTTCCAGACCTATGCGCTCTACCCGCATCTGACGGTGAAGAACAATATGGGCCTCGGCCTCAAGCAGGCGGGCACGCCGCCGGCCGAGATCGACCGCCGCATCGGCATCGCCTCCTCGATGCTGTCGCTGGAGCCCTATCTCGCAAGGCGGCCGGCCGAGCTGTCCGGCGGCCAGCGCCAGCGCGTCGCCATCGGCCGCGCCGTGGTGCGCGAGCCCAAGCTTTTTCTGTTCGACGAGCCGCTGTCGAACCTCGATGCGGCACTGCGCGTCAACACCAGGCTGGAGATCGCGCAACTGCATCGCCGGCTGAAGGCGACGATGATCTATGTCACCCACGACCAGGTCGAGGCGATGACGCTGGCCGACAAGATCGTCGTGCTCAACGCGGGAAAGATCGAGCAGATCGGCGGGCCGATGGAGCTTTATAACTCCCCGGCGAATGAATTCGTCGCCGGCTTCATCGGCTCACCGAAGATGAACTTCGTCGACGGCGCCAGGCTTGGCGAGACGGCCAAGACCATCGGCGTCCGCCCCGAGCACCTGACCGTCGATGCGAAATCCGGCGCCTGGAAAGGCACGGTCGTCCATGCCGAGCATCTCGGCGCCGACACAAATCTTTATCTCGATTGCGAGAAGGCCGGGCTGATCACCGTGCGCATCTTCGGCGTCTATAATGCCGAACCCGGTGCTACCCTTTATGCGACGCCGGATCCGGCAAAGACTTATCGGTTCGGCGCCGATGGCAAGGTGCTGAAGTAGCACCTCTTCCTTCTCCCCCAAGGGGAGAAGGAAGAGCCCTACACATCCGCCCTAAACGTCTGCTTCTGCATGCCCAGTCCTTCAATGCCGAGCTCGACGACGTCGCCGGCCTTCAGGAACACCGGCGGCTTCATGCCGAGGCCGACGCCGGGCGGCGTGCCGGTCGAGATGATGTCGCCCGGATGCAGCGACATGAACTGGCTGAGATAGGAAACCAGATAGGCGACGCCATAGACCATGGTTTTGGTCGAGCCGTTCTGCATCGTCTTGCCGTTTACCTTCAGCCACATCGGGATGTTCTGTGGGTCCTTCACCTCGTCCTTGGTCACCAGCCACGGGCCGATCGGCCCGAACGTGTCGCAGCTCTTGCCCTTGGTCCACTGGCCCTGACGCTCGGCCTGGAAGGCGCGTTCGGAAACGTCGTGCGCGACGCAGTAGCCGGCGACATAATCCAGCGCCTCGGCCTCGGTGACATATTTCGCGGTTTTGCCGATGACCACCCCAAGCTCGACTTCCCAGTCGGTCTTGACCGAGCCGCGCGGGATCAGCACGTCGTCATCAGGCCCGACGATGGCCGAGCTCGCCTTCATGAAGATGATCGGCTCCGGCGGCACGGTGGCGCCGGTCTCGGCGGCGTGGTCGGAATAGTTGAGGCCGATGCAGATGAATTTGCCGGTGCCGGCGACGCAGGCGCCGATGCGCGGCTTGCCGGAAACCGCCGGAAGCGATTTCGGATCGAGCTTCGACAATGTCTCGAGCGATGCCGGGTCGAGCGCCTTGCCGGCAATGTCGTTGACATGGGCGGAGAGGTCACGGATCGTCCCGTCCGCGTCGAGCATGCCGGGGCGTTCGCTCCCCACTTCGCCATAGCGCAGCAGTTTCATAGAATTTTTTCTCCCAGTTGAGACCAGAGGCCGTTTGCAAACTCGCTCCGCTGCGGCGAATGGCGTGGTTTTCCAGAACCGGAGCGGAGCGTACTTAAAGCACGTGAGCACCGGAAGCGCAGAAAACCGCGCTAGGCGCCCGGCGGAGTAGAGTTTCTAATGGCCTCTTAAATCGACCAGCCACCGTCGATATTATAAGCCTGTCCCGACGTATAGGTGGCACCGGCCAGATAGACGGCGAGATCGGCGATTTCCTCGGGTGTGCCCAAGCGGCCCATCGGCTGGCGGGCGATGAAGGCGGCGCGGGCGGCCTCGTAGTCGCCCTGCGCATGCATGCGGTCCTGCAGCGACGGGCTTTCGACCGTTCCCGGGCAGATGGCATTGCAGCGTATGCCCTTGCCGACATAATCGGCGGCGACCGATTTGGTCAGGCCGATGACGGCCGCCTTGGTCAGCCCATAGACGAAGCGGTTTGGCACGCCCTTGGTCGAGCTGGCCAGCGACGCCATGTTGATGATCGAGCCATCGCCGCGCTCCAGCATGCCGGGCAGCACGGCGCGGATGGTGCGGATCATCGAGCGGACGTTGAGATCATAGGCGAAGTCGAGATCGGCGTCCTTCATCTCGAGGATCGAGCCTGAATGGACGAAGCCTGCGCAGTTGAACAGCACGTCGACGGCGCCGATCTCGGCGAAGGCCGAGGTCACGGCCTCGTCGTTCAGCACATCGAGCTTGCGGGTCTTGATCCCGGGCGTCTTGCCAAGTTCGGCGAGCATTACCTCGTTGATGTCGGTGGCATGGACGACGGCGGCGCCTGCCTTGGCGAAAGCCAGCGCGCTCGCCCGGCCGATGCCCTGTGCCGCCGCCGTGACGACAACGATCTTGCCTGCCAGATCCGCCATGCTTTTCTCCTCTGTGGCCGCCCGGTTTTACCGGCACGCGGCCAAGGCGCAAAGTGCCAGATAGGCACTATCATGCCGCCTGTATCGCTGTTCGCCTAAATGTTTTTTCTCGGTAAAGAACATCATTTCTGCCGTCAAGCCCGAACGCTTCTCGCCCGACGCCGCGCGCAAGGCGACCGCTCAGTCGCCGTAGGGCACCCAGACGTTCTTGACCTCGACGGCACGGCGCAGGAAGGCATCGCCGCCGGCCTCGCTCGATGCCCAGTCGAGGCTGCGGCCGTTACCGGTCCAGACGCGCTTGAGATTGCCGACGGAGTCCGCTTCGGCCTTGGCGCAGGTCTCGGCATCGGCAAACACCCAGAGCCCGTCGACGTCGTCATGCTTTGCCAGCACGCCGGTGAGTTCGGCGCTGCGGCCGGTGACGATGTTGATGGCACCGGACGGAACGTCGGAATATTCGATGACCTGATAGAGATCGGTGGCAAGCAGCGGGTACTTTTCCGAAGGCACCGCGACGACGGTGTTGCCCATGGCGAGCGCCGGAGCAACCAGCGACATCAGGCCGAGCAGGGGCGCATTGTCGGATGCCACTATACCTACGACGCCGACCGGCTCGTGCAGTGCCAATGTGACGGCGCGGGCCGGCGGCTGGTGGACGCGGCCCTCGAACTTGTCGGCCAGGCCGGCATAGAGGAACAGCCGCTCGATAGACTGGTCGACCTCTTCGCGCGCGGCCTTGGCCGTGGCGCCGACGAGCTGAGTGAGGCGCGCCGCAAACTCGTCGGCACGGCCGGACAGGTTCTCGGCCAGATAGTAGAGCACTTGGGCACGGTTGTAGGCGGTCGCCTCCGGCCAAGCCTTGCAAGCGCGGGCAGCGGAGACGGCGTCGCGGATATCCTTGCGGCTGCCGAGACCAACCTCACCGGCAAGCTTGCCCTTGGCGGTAGCCACCGCAATCGAATAATTGCCGTCCGGCCGGACCTGCTTACCGCCGATGAACAGTTTTGCCGTGCGATCGATGGCGTCGCTTTCGGCCTGCTCGACAGGCTGGGCGGAAGCCGTTGCCGGCTTGATGACGGGGCCGAGCGGCAGCTTTGCCGAGAGATATTCGAACATGCCCTCGCGCCCGCCTTCGCGGCCAAAACCGCTCTCGCGGTAGCCGCCGAAGCCGCAGGCGGCGTCGAACATGTTGGTGCCGTTGACCCAGACGACGCCGGCCTTCAATTGCGGCGCGACGTGCAGGGCGAGGTTGACGTTCTCGCTCCACACCGAGGCGGCCAGCCCGTAGCGCGTGTTGTTGGCGAGCTCGACCGCTTCCTCGGTGTTGCGGAAGGTCATGGTGGCGAGCACCGGGCCGAATACCTCCTCCTGTGCCAGGATGTTAGCCGGCGAAACGCCTGTCGCCAGCGTCGGCAAATGGTAATAGCCGGAGGACGGCAGCGCCACGTCCGGCTGCCAGCAGACGGCGCCTTGCTTCGCCCCCTCCGCAACCAGTCCCTTGACCCGATCGAGCTGGGTCAGGTCGACCAGCGGGCCGATATCGGTGTTTTTGTCGAGCGGGCTGCCGACGCGCAACCGGCTCATCCGCGTCTTGACCTTGGCGATGAAGGCGTCGGCGATGCCTTCCTGCACCAGCAGGCGCGAGCCGGCACAGCAGACCTGGCCCTGGTTGAACCAGATGCCGTCGACCAGTCCCTCGACGGCGCTGTCGAGATCGGCGTCCTCGAAGACGACGAAGGCCGACTTGCCGCCAAGCTCCAGCGACAATTTCTTGCCCGAGCCTGCGGTGGCTTTGCGGATGATCTTGCCGACCTCGGACGACCCGGTGAAGGCGATCTTCTGGACGCCGGGATGATTGACGATTGCCGCGCCCGCCTCCGGTCCGCCCTGGACGATGTTGACGACACCTTTCGGCACGCCCGATCGTTCGCAGATCTCGGCAAACAGGATGGCGGTGAGCGGCGTGAACTCGGCCGGCTTCAGCACCACGGTGCAGCCCGCGGCGAGCGCCGGCGCGATCTTCCAGGCCAGCATCAAAAGCGGGAAGTTCCACGGGATGATCTGGCCGACGACGCCGACGCCCTTATGGCCGGGAAAATCCCTGTCCAACGCCTGCGCCCAGCCGGCATGGTGGATGAAATGGCGGATGGCCAGTGGCACGTCGATGTCGCGGCTTTCGCGGATCGGCTTGCCATTGTCGATCGATTCCAACACCGCGAACAGACGCTGGTGGCGCTGCATGGAGCGGCCGATGGCATAGAGCACTTTTGCTCGGCTGTAGCCTGAGGATGCGCTCCACTTCGGCAGCGCTTTTGCCGCGGCCGAAACCGCGGCATCGATGTCGGCGGCACCGGCATCCGATACCTTGGCCAACAATTTGCCCGAGGCAGGATCGCTGGTCTCGAAGGTCTTGCCGCCTGTGGCTGCTTTCCAGTCGCCGCCGATGAACAGTGCTTTGGAAAAATCGCGCGCGGCAAGCCAGGCATCAGCCTCGTTGCGGGCTTCCGGCGCCGGACCGTATTCCATGGCATGATAGCGTTCGAGAATGTTCATCAGGCGCTCCGAAATCACGCCATTGCGTGGCGATGATTGGCCGAATAGTGACCGGTCAAATGATGTTCGAGCTGGCGCTCTATGTCGGTCAGCAGGCTCGACGCCCCGAAGCGGAACAAGTCTGGCTCCAGCCATCGCCGTCCAAGCTCTTCCTTCATCAGCACCAGCCAGTCGAGCGAAGCCTTTGCCGTGGAAATGCCGCCGGCCGGCTTGAAGCCGATGAGATAGCCGGTTTCTTCGAAATAGGCGCGGATGGAGCGCACCATGGCAAGGCCGACCGGCAGCGTCGCGTTGACGCTTTCCTTGCCGGTCGAGGTCTTGATAAAATCGGCGCCCGCCATCATCGCCACCATCGAGGCGAGCATGACGTTGCGCAGCGTGGCGAGGTCGCCGGTGCCGAGAATAACCTTCAGATGTGCCTCGCCGCAGGCGGCGCGCATCGAGACGATCTCGTTATAGAGTTCCTGCCACTTCGCTCCGAATACCAGGCCGCGCGGGATGACGACGTCGATCTCGTTGGCGCCGTCGCTGACCGAGGCTTCGATCTCCTGCAGACGCGTCGAAAGCGGGGTGAGGCCATGCGGGAAAGCGGTGGATACGGCGGCGACATGGATGCCGCTGCCGCGCAGCGCATCGACGGCGGTGGCGACAAAGGGATGATAGACGCAGACCGCCGCCGGGCGGATCTTTTCACCAGTAATGCCGAGGCCTTCGACGATGTCGCGGCGGAACGGATTGACCGCCTTGGCGCAGAGCCGGCGCACGCGCTCTTCGGTGTCGTTCGAGTTCAGCGTGGTCAGGTCCATGCAGGCGACGGCGCGCAGCAGCCAGGCGGCCTGGTTGTCGGCCTTGATCGAGCGCCGCTTGGTCAGGCTGGCGACACGCCGCTCCAGCGCCGAGCGGTTGACGCTGCGCATCGATTCCATGAAGCCGAGATCGAGCTTCATGCCGGGATTGCGGGCAATACCGTGCGCTTGCGGCGCCGGTGCGTTGGCGGCGGTGCGCGCTGGCAGCGGCGTGATCTTGGACGCACCGAGATCGGCCTCGCGGATCGTGCTGCTCATCTCCTGCCCTTTCGTTCGACGACTTCTGCCGAAGATAGACCGTGAAGCAGCGCTTCACGAGTCCTTCAGGCGGTCATAGTTGAAAAAGGCCACGAAAGCAGCAGATTTTTGACCGTACGGTCAAAACCTGCATGAGGCGGACGCCGCAGCGCCCCCGGCGCCTCAGCCGACGAAGGCGCGCTCGACGACGAAGCTTGCTGGATGATGCAGCGAACCTTCCTGGAAGCCGAGGCTTTCGGCCAGTTCCTTGACGTCCTTGAGCATATGCATCGAGCCGCAGATCATGATGCGGTCGGTCTCCGGGTCGAGCTTGTCGATGCCGAGATCGGTGTAGAATTTACCCGAGCCGATCAGCGCGGTGATGCGGCCCATGCGCTCGGAGGTTTCGCGCGTCGTCGAATTGTAGAGCGTGACGCGGCCGCCGGTCAGCTCGCCGATCAGCGGATCGTTCTCCAGCGCAGCGACTAGTTCCTGACCATAGGTGAGTTCAGCATTGTCGCGGCAAGTGTGAGTCAAAATGACCTGCTCGAATTTCTCATAGGTATCGGGATCGCGCAGCAGGCTGGCAAAGGGCGCGATGCCGGTGCCGGTCGAGATCATGAACAGGCGCCTGGCCGGGGTCAGCGCGTCGACCACCAGCGTGCCGGTCGACTTCTGCCGCATGATGACGGTGTCGCCGATCTCAATCTTCTGCAACTCCGAGGTCAGCGGGCCATCCGGCACCTTGATCGAGAAGAATTCCAGCTCGTCGTCCCAGGCAGGGCTGGCGATAGAATAGGCGCGGTACACCGGCTTCTCGGCGTTGGGCAGGCCGATCATGACGAACTCGCCGGAACGGAAGCGCAGCGACTGCGGCCGGGTGATGCGGAACGAGAACAGCCGGTCGGTATAGTGCTTCACCGAGACGACGGTCTCGGCATAGACATTGGCCGGTATAGGGAACTGCAACGGCCGGGCGTCGACGGTGTTGAGCGCGGATGTGGTGTTCATCAAACCTAACCTTCTGGCCCGGGCTCAAGACCCAATCTTCAGATGGGCGCCAAACCTTCTCCTGCGCGCCCGAACCGATCAGGTTCCGGCGTGCCGTTTGCACACTGCGAAGCGGCAAGCTCTTGTGTCCGGAATTTATTAGTATACAAATGATATTTGCGTCAAGACGCCAGCGTGAAACACCTTTCCAAACTGAGACATATCAGTAGTCCGGGCATTTCGGGTTTCGACAATGAAAGAGAATTTTTCGGCGCAGACGCTGGATTCCCTGGGCAGTGTCGTCGCCGGCATCGACGTCGGCGGAACTTTTACCGACCTGCTTCTGATCGACGGCCGTGACGGTGGCCGGGTGCATATCGCCAAGACTCCGACCACTATCGACAACCAAGCCTTCGGCGTCGTTTCGGCGCTCGGCGCCACCGGCTTCCCGGTCGACGGCATCGACCTCATCGTGCACGGCACGACGACCACCACCAACGCAGTGCTGGAACGCCGGCTGGCCAAAACCGGCATGATCACCACGCGCGGCTTTCGCGACGTCATCGAGCTGGGCCGGCGAACGCGGCCGCAGGCCTATGGCATGACGGGCACCTTCGTCCCGATCATTCCGCGCAATCTGCGGCTTGAAGTGTCGGAGCGCGTCGAAGCCTCGGGCGCGGTGCGCATTCCGCTCGACGAAGCCGAGATGCGCGACGCGGTGAAAAGCCTGATCGAGGCCGGCTGCGAATCCCTCGTCATCCATTTCCTGCATTCCTACGCCAACCCAGCGCATGAGCGGCGGGCGGCCGAAATCGCCGCCGAGCTTTGGCCAAACGGCTACATCACGTCAGGCCACGCATTGCTGTCGGAAGCGCGCGAATTCGAGCGCGGCGTCACCGCTTCGGTCAACGCCTCGGTGCAGCCGATCCTGGAGCGCTATGTCGAGCGGCTGCGCAAGGAATTGGGATCGCAAGGCTATGCCCGCGACTTCCTCATCATGAACGGCAATGGCGGCATGATCTCGGCCCGCTTTGTCACACGTGAGTCGGCCAAGACCGTCATGTCCGGCCCGGCCTCCGGTGTTATCGCCGCCGCTTATACGGGGAAACGCGCCGGCTTCGAAAACCTGGTCACCTACGACATGGGCGGCACCTCGACCGACGTGGCACTGATCCGCAATGCCGAGCCGGCGGTGTCGAACGAGATCGAGATCGAATATGCGATGCCGATCCATGTGCCGATGGTGGCGGTGCATACCGTCGGTGCCGGCGGCGGCTCGATCGCGCGCGTCGATGCGGCGGGCCTGATCCAGATCGGCCCTGAAAGTGCCGGGGCCAATCCCGGCCCGATCTGCTACGGGCGCGGCGGCAGCGAGCCGACCATCACCGATGCCAATCTGGTGCTCGGCCGGCTGGCGCCAAAGAAGCTGCTCGCGGTCGAAAATCCGGTCACCGTCGAACACGTCACCGGCATATTCGGGGACAGGATCGGCCGTGCCACCGGCCTGTCCGGTGTCGAGGCGGCGGGTGCCGTGCTGCGGCTGGGCAACATGAAGATGGCCGGCGCTATCCGCATGGTCTCGGTGTCGCGCGGCCACGACCCGCGTGATTTCGCGCTGTTCGCCTTCGGCGGCGCTGGGCCGCTGCATGCGACGGCACTGGCGCGCGAGCTCGGCCTGCCCAAAGTGCTGGTGCCGGCGCGGCCGGGCATCACCAATGCGCTCGGCTGCGTCGTCGCCGATCTCAGGCACGACTTCGTCAACACGATCAACCAACCGGTTGCGAGCCTCGACGAGATCCATCTCCATGCTATATTGGAACGGCACCGAAACGAAGGCGAGGAGTTGATCGGCAAGGAAGCGGTGAAGCCGGAGACGATCCGCGTCACGCATTCCGCCGACATGCAGTTCGTCGGCCAGACGCATATCATCAACGTGCCGCTGCCGTCGTCCGCGGTGACGCGCGAGGTATTGCAGCAACTGTTCGAAAAAGCCTATTTCACCCGCTTCAAGGTCGAGCTGCCGGAGATCCGCGCCAATCTGGTCAACCTCAACACTTCGGTGACCGGCGTGCGGCCGGCGATCGATCTGTCCCGGCTGATCGACCCGGCTGGCCGCGCCAGAACGCTCGACGAGGCGCGCCGCGAAATCCGGCCGGTCTGGTATGGCGGGCGCTGGCACGACACACCGGTCTATGTCAGGGAGAAGCTGCCCCTCGACGCCGTCATCGAAGGTCCGGCGATCCTCGAACAGATGGATGCGACCACCGTGCTCGAGCCCGGCGACCGGGCACGATCGGACGCCGACGGCAACATCATCATCGACATTGGTGAGGCCTGAGATGGAAAAGCTCGACGCTATCACGCTTTCGGTCATCCAGGCGGCGCTGCAGCAGGTCTGCGACGAGATGGACCTGACGTTTTCGCGTGCCGCCTTCTCGCCTGTTATCGCCGAAGCCAATGACCGCTCCGACGGCATCTATTCGGCGGTCGATGGTTCGCTGATTGCGCAAGGTAGCCAGGGTCTGCCCGTGTTCGTCGGCGTCATGCAATATTCGACGCGGACGGTGATCGAAATGATCGCCGACGGAAGCTGCTTGCCGCCCGAGCCTGGCGACATCTACATCGTAAACGACCCTTATCTCGGCGGCACCCACCTGATGGACGTGCGCTTCGCCATGCCGGTCTACCGGGACGGAACGATTTTCTGCTGGCTGTCGAACACCGGCCATTGGCCTGACATTGGCGGCTCGGTGCCGGGTGGCTTTTCCGCCTCGGCGACGGCAGTCGAGCAGGAAGGGCTGCGGCTGCCGCCGGTGAAACTGTTCAAGAAGGGCGTGCTCGATCGCGAGATCTACGCCATCATCTGCTCGAACATCAGGGTTGCCGACCAGCGCATCGGCGACATCCGCGCGCAGGCGGCGGCACTGCTGATCGGTCAGGACCGGCTGAACGGAATCCTGGATCGTTACGGCGATGAAACGGTCGTCGAGGCGATCGCCGAACTGCGCCGCCGCGCCGCCGAGCAGATGCGCGCCAACATCTCAGCCATTCCCGACGGCATTTATCGCTCGCAGGCCTTCGTCGATTCCGACGGGGTGGTGAACGAGCCGCTGACCATCGCGCTTGCTGTGGAGAAACAGGGCGACACGCTCAGCTTCGATTTCGCCGGCTCGTCAAAGCCTTGCGCGGGGCCGATGAACAGCGTGCTGGCAACGACCTTGTCGTCGGTCTATCTCGCCATGCGCCACATTTTCCCGGATGTGCCGATCAGCGCCGGCGCCTTCGAGCCGCTGATCGTCAAGCGGCCGGAAGGCACCTTCCTCGACGCAAAATATCCGCGCCCGGTGTCCGGCTGCGCGGCCGAAGTTTCGCAGCGCATCGCCGAAGCGGTGTTCGCGGCCATGGTGCAGGCGCTGCCGGACAAGGTCACGGCGGCGCCGGCGGGCTCCAGCGGCAATTTCGCGCTCGGCGGCAACGATCCGGCGCGCGGCCGCGACTATGTCATGTACCAGATCTCCGGCGGCGGCTATGGCGGCAATGCCGGCCATGACGGCCTGACCAACGGCTGTTCGACCATCGGCATTTCAAAATCGCCGCCGGTCGAGATCATGGAGCAGGCTTTTCCGGTGCTCTATCGCCACTATGCCTTGCGCGAAGGCTCGGGCGGCGCCGGCAAGCATCGCGGCGGTTTTGGCCTCGCCTATGAGGTCGAGATCCTGCGTGGCGACGCCCGCGCCTCCTTCGTCATGGACCACGGCCGCTTCGGCCCGCAGGGCGCGCTCGGCGGCAAGGACGGCGCGGTCAACACGGTGACCGTGTTCCGCGACGGCAAGGAACATGTGCCGCCGCATCTTTCCAAGGAACAGGATATCGCGCTAAAGGCCGGCGACCGCGTGCGCGTCGGCACGCCGGGTGGCGGTGGCTATGGCGATCCCTTGCAGCGCGATCCGGAACTGGTGCTGAGGGATGTGGCCTTGGGATACTATACGCCCGAGGAAGCCGATGGAAAATTCGGTGTCGCTCTGTCGGCGGACAGGCTGGCGATCAATCGGGCTGCGACGGACAAGAAGCGCGCCGCCAGCTAGTGTCGCTGGTTCGCGCAAACGCCGATCTCCCTGTGCGCCGTGATCGCCGCAGGGCATGTCGTTTCCGTCTCCGCCGGGGGTACAAAACCCCGTAAACTTCGCCTGTCAACGGAGATCTGGATCATGCGCCTTTTCGGTCGTTTCGTGCTTGCCGCGTCCGTCGCCCTGGCTCTCGCTACCGGCGCCGCCTCCGCCCAGGACAAGAAACTCAGGCTCGGCACCGAGGGTGCCTATCCGCCCTTCAACTATGCCAATGCCGACGGCACGCTGGGCGGCTTCGACATCGATCTCGGCAAGGCGCTGTGCGCCGAGATGAAGACCGAATGCGAATTCGTCGTGCAGGATTTCGACGGCTCGATCCCCGCACTGCAGGCCGGCAAGTTCGATGCCATCATCAACATCACCATCACGCCGGAACGAGCCGAGAAGGTCGACTTCACCCACAAATACTACCAGACGCCGCCGGCTATCGCGGTGCCGAAGGATTCGACTGTCACGGGCACCTCGCCCGAGGATCTGAAAGGCAAGGCGCTTGGCGTGCAGAGCGCGACGATCCATCAGAATTTCGCCGAGCAGAAATACAGCGGTTCCACCATCAAGCCCTATCCGACCGGCGACGACGCCCGCACCGACATGGTCAATGGCCGTCTCGACGCGATGATGGATGGCTCTATCCTGCTGACCGAATGGCTGAAGAAACCTGAAGGCGCCTGCTGCAAATTGCTCGGCACCTTGGCCCCCGACCCGGCTATCCATGGCCCAGGCGTCGGCATCGCCCTGCAGAAGGGCAACAAGGATCTGGCCGACAAGCTCGATGCGGCGATCGACGCGCTGCGCGCCAACGGCAAATACAAGGAAATCAACGACAAGTACTTTGCCTTCGACGTCTACGGCAGCTGAGACCGACGACAAACGCCTTCGGCAGCGCTGTCCGGCGCTGTCGTTTTCGTGAAGATGGAGACTTTTTTGCCCGAACGGCGATCTCCTTTTTATAGCAGCATCGTCGGGCTCGGTGCGACGATGGGCCGGGTCGGCGGCGATTTCATCTCGGCAAAATATTACTCCGGCATTGCAGACGAGCATCTGAACACCCGCAAAAATGTCGGTGTCCAGGACCTCAGCACCATGGGCAAGATGGACATCAAGGGCCCGGATGCCGAGGCTTTGGTGAACCATGTCATCGTCAATGACGCCGCTGCCATGCAACCGGGCCAGGTGCGCTATTCCACCATCTGCCGCGAGGATGGCGGCATCATGGACGACCTCACCGTGTTCAGGCTTGGGCCCGAGCATTTCATGCTGGTGACCGGCTCCGTCAACCGCCAGAAAATGCTGCCCTGGCTGCTGCATCACGCCGAGCGCCGAAAAGCCTATGTCACCGACATCACGGCGGCCATCGCCTTTCCGACGATACAGGGACCGCGCTCGCGCGGGCTGCTGAAGGTGCTGGTGCAGGACGCCGACCTGGATGGCCTGAAACGCTGGTCGTTCACATCAGGGCGGATCGGCGAGACGAAGCTGCTGATCTCGCGCACCGGCGTGACCGGCGAGCTCGGTTTCGAGCTGTTCGTGCCGGCCGACGAGGCCACTGCCGTCTGGGATGCGCTGATGCGGGCCGGCCGCGATTTCGGCCTGAAACCCTATGGCGTGCTGGCGATGTTCACGCTGGGGCTGGAGAAGGCCTATCCGGCGCATGGCATCGACATGGACGAGACCCGCACGCCGTTCCATGTCGGCCTTAACAGCTGGATCAAGTTCGACAAGGGCGATTTCGTCGGCCGCGAGGCGCTGCTCAAGGTCAGCGACACAGGCGTCGACGAGCGCTGGACCGGGCTGACCGTCGAAGGCGGCACGCCGGCCGCAACGAATGCGCGGGTTCTGGCCGGCGGCGAGGATGCCGGCGTTGTCACCTACAGCGACCACGGCTACTCGCTGGGCAAGGTGCTGGCGACCGCGCATCTTCGGCTGCCATTCACCCGGATCGGAACGGAACTCAGCATCGACATCGACGGCACGCCAACACGCGCGGTGGTGTCGGCGATGCCATTCTTCGATCCAGAAGGGACCAGGCTGAGGGCTTGATCCTACCCCCTGTGATCCAGCCTGGCCACCAGCCGGTCACCGGCCCACTGGATGCCGCAGACCAGGATGATCAGCACGATGACCACGGCGACCATGACTGATGTCTCGAAGCGCTGGTAGCCATAGCGGATGGCGAGGTCGCCAAGCCCGCCGGCACCGATGGCGCCGGCCATCGCCGAGGCGCCGATCAGCGTCACCAGCGTGACCGTGAAGCCTGCGACGATGCCGGGCAGGGCTTCCGGCACCAGCACCTCGCGGATGATCGTCCAGCGGTTGCCGCCCATGGCGCGCGCCGCCTCGATCAGGCCGTGGTCGACCTCGCGCAGCGACACTTCGGCGATGCGGGCATAGTAGGGCGTGGCCGCGATCGACAGCGGCACGATGGCAGCCCAGGTGCCGATCGAGGTGCCGACGATCAGCCGTGTCACCGGGATCAGCGCGACGAGCAGGATGATGAACGGCACCGAGCGGAAGCCGTTGATGACAGCGCCGAGGACGCGATTCACCCACAGGCTTTCGGCGATGCCGCCACGGTCGGTGGCGACCAGCGCCAGGCCGAGCGGCAGTCCGAAGAGGAGCGAAATGAATCCGGACGCGGCCGTCATCAGGATCGTCTCCCAAATCGAACGAAGCAGGAGCTCAAACAGAACTGGCGACATGGCCAAGCACCTCCACCCGCGCCTCGCGGGCTCTCAAAAACGCAATCACTTGTTCCAGATGAATTGCATCGTCACTTGGTACCGCCAGAAACAGCGTTCCGACAGGCTGCCGCTGGACATGGTCGATGCCCCCATGCACGAGGCGGAACGAGCCGGGAACCGCTGCGGCGAGGTCGGACAGCAGCGGGCCGCGCGCCGCCTCGCCCGCCACGTCGATTTTCAGGATCGCCTCCGTGCCGGCGCCCTGCGTCAGGCGGCTTGCGATCTCCGCCGGCAATTGCGGCCGGATGCCGCCGAGCAGGCTTTGGGTGATCGGCGACTTCGGATCGGCAAAGACCGACCACACCGGGCCTTCCTCGACAATGCGGCCGGCGTCGATCACCGCGACGCGGTCGGCGATCGAGCGGATCACCTCCATCTCGTGGGTAATCAGCAGGATGGTCAGGCCAAGCTGCCGGTTGATGTCTTTCAAAAGCGCAAGGATGGAGCGGGTCGTCTCCGGGTCCAGCGCCGAGGTGGCTTCGTCCGACAGCAGCAGCGCGGGACGGGCTGCAAGCGCCCTGGCAATGCCGACGCGCTGTTTTTGGCCGCCCGACAGCGATGCCGGATAGGCTTTGGCCTTCTCCGACAGGCCGACGAGCTCGAGCAGCTCGGCCGCGCGCGCCAGGCGTTCGGCCTTGGGACGGCCTTCGATCTTGAGCGGCAGCGCCACATTGTCCTCGACGGTCTTGGCCGAAAGCAGGTTGAAGTGCTGGAAGATCATGCCGATGCGCCGCCTGAGCGGCTGCAATTCGCGCTCGCCGAGCCGGCTGATTTCGCGGCCTTCGATGAAGACCTGGCCGGAATCCGGCCGTTCCAGACCGTTGAGGCAGCGGATCAGCGTCGACTTGCCGGCGCCGCTGCGGCCGATGATGCCGAGGATCTCGCCCTTGCGCACAGTGAGCGACACGCCATCGAGCGCCGCGGTCTGGCCGAAGCGGCGCTTCAGCTCGACGAGACGCACGACGTCCTCCGGCCGCTCCGGGGTGCCGACCGGTAGCTCGGCAGTTGCGGGGAAATGCTGGTTCATGGCCTTCCTGTTTCGGGGGGTCCGTAAAAATAGGATTGCGGCCCGCGCGTTGGGCGCGGACCGCTTTTTCATATCCGGGACGCCCCGGACCCATGTCTCATCAATAGGCGCTGGTGCCGGTGCCTTTGTAGACCTTGTCGAACTCGGCCTTTACCGCCTCGTTCTGATAGGAAGCCACCAGCGTCTTCACCCAGGGCTCGTTCTCGCTGCCGGCCTTCACTGCGATGAAGTTGCGGTACGGATTGTCGGCGATCGGCTCCTGGGCGATGCGGTTTTCCGGGGTCAGGCCGCTTTTCAGCGCCCAATCCGTGTTGACCACGGCCGCGTCGAGGTCTTCCACCGAGCGCCCGACGATGCCGGCGTCGAGCTCCTTGATGACCAGTTTCTTCGGGTTGTCGGCGATGTCGGCCGTTGTCGCCAGGATGCCGGTGCCGTCCTTCAGCTTGATCAGGCCCTCGTTCTGCAGGACGCGCAGCGCCCGGCCTTCATTGGACGGGTCGTTCGGCACGCCGATGACGGCGCCCTCCGGCAGCTCGGCAACCTTCGCGTATTTCTTGGAATAGAGGCCGATCGGCCAGACGCCGGTATAGCCGACGGGGACGATGTGATAGCCCTGCGTCTTGATCTGATTGTCGAGATAGGGCTTGTGCTGGAAGGCGTTGGCGTCGATTTCGCCACGCTCCAGCGCCTCGTTCGGCTGGGTGTAGTCGTTGAACACCACGGTCTCGATCGTCAGCCCTTTGTCGGCCGCCTGCGCGGTGACGACGCGCCATACGTCTTCATCCTCGCCGCTGATGATGCCGACCTTGATCGCCTTCTTGTCCTCGGCGATGGCCGAACTGGGCGTAGCCAAACCGGCAATTGCGACAGCCGAAGCGAAAAGTAATGCAAGACTTGTGCGGCGATTTATAGTTGCCGAAAAGGATGACAGCAAAGTGTTGGTAATCCCTATCATGATGAATCCCGTCCGTTGTTAGATCATGGTGGCCAGGCAAAGTGCGAAGCCTTGTGCACAGCATCGGGGATGCTGGCCGCCGGATCAAAGAACCGCGTTTCTCGCCAGATGCGAAGCCGGGAATATTCTCTCAAAGATTATGCGATTGCGAGCACAGGGGCGCTTACCACGGGCGTCCCGTAGGCGGGGCACGCCATTTTTCGGCGAGATCCCTTCGCGCGACCAGACGCAACGCGGTCGCTTTCCCGGCCCTCACTTTTCCCGCTCAGAGCCACCGCCGCACGCTTTGCCTGTAGTCGCGATACGCATCGCCGAAACGCCGCTCGAGATAGGCCTCCTCGCGGGCGACGACGCCGTAGCGGATCAGGATGGCAAGCGGCAGCGTGAGGACAAGGATCCAAATATTCTGCGCGGCCACGCCGATGCCGCCATAGATGAGGAACATGCCGAGGTAGATCGGATTGCGCGTCCATCCGTGGATGCCGATCGTCACCAGCACGCGCGTCGGCTCATTCGTCGGCACCGGCGTCGCAGCTAGAGAGAAGTTGCGAATGCCCGCGATGAAAAGCACAAAACCGATCAGCATCAGCAAGCCGCCGATGATCCAGGCCCCCGCAACCGAGAAAGGCAAGCGCAGCAGGCGATCCAGGACGAAGCCAATCAGAAGAGCGGCGAGAAAGAGCAGGGGCGGTCTCGCGATGACGCCTGCGGTTTCGGTGTCGGTTTGCCCAGCCATTGCCATGTCTGCTCCCGCAGATGCCTAGGGCTACGAAGCCCATAGCCGCTTAGAGACGACAACTAAGGTGTCATTCTAGAAGTTGACAACAGCGGTGTCAATCGCGGAAATTGGCACGGACAGAGGGAATGGAGGCGATGGCGGCACGACACAACCGAGGGACAGGGGCCATCGTTGACAGCAAGGCCGAGGCGATCGCCGAGCTGATGCTCGACGTGGCCCAGTGCTTCTTCAGAATACGGGCTCTCGGCCAGAAGACCGGGCTCATCACCAGTTGGGGCGGCGGTGCGTTCGGCTTCATGCGAAGCCTCGCGCTGCTTGGTCCGCTCACCGTGCCGCAGATCGCCCAGATGCGGCCCACCAGCCGTCAGCGCATGCAGCGGCTGGCGGATGAGCTTGCGGCCGAGGGGCTGGTCGAATTCATCGACAATCCAAAACACCGGCGCTCGAAGCTTGTGCAGCTGACGCGCAAAGGCGCCGCGCGCTACGGCGAGCTGAACGCCCAGCTGATGGCGATCGCCGCGACCATGGGCGTCGCTCTCGACGAAGCGGATATCCGCAAGACCGCCGAGATCGTGCGGCAGCTGAGCGACGATGTGAAAGTGCGGTCGGAGCGGCTGGGCTGACGCAAAGGCGGCGCGGCGCCATTGAAGGGGATTCCTGCTTGAGCGCCCCCGATCTCGTGCCGTTTCAGCCTGGATGCGCTTGGCTGTTGCCACTTCCCTCCAAGCCCGCCGGCGAACGATTGCCAACCGGAACCTCTGTGGAGCTGAGGCGTTCGAACCGCAGGAGCTGAAAGCTGCGCCTGCAATCGGCAAAGAGTACTGCAATGGCTCAGAAAGCAAAGATAACGACAGGCACCAACGACCGGCCGCGCAACGAGACCATAGTCCAATCCGGTGAAGGTCTGCCGGACAGCACGCCACTTGAAGTCGACGAGACCGCCGCCCGGTTGCGAGGCAATCTGCAAGGCAAACCCGAGCAATTTGGGGAAGCCAATGTCGACGCGGCAGGCATTGCCGGCGCCGGCGAGAAAATTTGTCACCGCTGCGCCGGGACAGGAATGATCGACGGCCGCACCTGCCCCGAATGCGGCGGAACCGGAAAGGTGACGACGCCGATAGGCTGAGGCGATCAGGATAGCGATCAAGCTTCGCGGCAATCTCGATCACCGAAGCGCCAAGGAGTCCGGGCCGATAGAAATTATGCGGATCAGATCGCCGGCACCCACTTCCAGAACACGCCCTCCATCCGTTCGGGGTAGTGCTTGAACTCGCATTCGAAGCGCCATCCATAAGTCTTGGCGGCCGCCAGCGCTTCCTTGCTGACCGGGTTCATGCCCGTTCCCGGCGCGAACCAGTCCTCCAGCAAGTCGTCGGGCACGTAGGCGCCGATCCTCAAAGGCAGCTTTTCGAGAACGACATCCATTTCCTCAGGTGCGGACAATGGTTTCTCCCTTCAAAATCTACGCACGAACAAGTCGCTCGAGACGGATTGGGTTCCAGACTATCGAGGCCGGCTTACGCGATATGGCTGACATGGAGAGATCGCAGTTCGTGCCCGTCCCGAGAGATGGGTGGCCCGTGTCTCCGGTACAAACCGTAACCTATGTGTCCAGAATGGACCTTTGCCCTTCCCGAGAGATGGGTGACAGTTCATTCCGGAGACATGGGTTACACTTCTAGCCCTTTGCGAGGAGAGCAAAGGTGCCTTGGCAGGAGTGCAATCTTATGGACGAGCGTCTCAAATTCGTAGCGCGGCTTCTGGATGGCGAGAAGATGGCGGTGGTCTGCCGGGAGTTCGGGATATCGCGCAAGACCGGCTACAAGCTCATCAATCGCTACAATGATAGCGGGCTGGAAGGGCTGACTGACCGCTCGCGGCGGCCTTACCGGCACGCCAATCAGCTTCCTTTCCAAATCGAGAAGCTGATTGTGCGTGCCAAGCAGGACAAGCCCAACTGGGGCGCGCCGAAGATCAGGGAGCGATTGGTGCGGCTCTATCCAGACGTTCATTGTCCGGCGATCTCGACGGTGCATGCGGTGCTCGACCGCCACGGCTTGGTCAAGCGCCGCAAGCGGCGACGCAACAGGGCAACGGGAACGCCGCTGTCTCACGTCGCCGCGCCCAATGAGTTGTGGTGCGCCGATTACAAGGGCGAGTTCATGCTGGCCGACCGGCGCTACTGCTATCCGTTGACGATCAGCGACTTCGCCAGCCGTTATCTGTTGGCCTGCGAGGCGCTTCACACCACCAAGGAGGCCTATGCTTTCACCGTGTTCGAAAGCGTTTTCAAGGAATTCGGCCTGCCTGGGGCGATCAGAACCGACAACGGCGTGCCCTTTGCCAGTCCCAATGCGCTGTTCAATCTCTCCAGGCTGTCGGTATGGTGGCTAAGGCTTGGCATCGCCATCGAGCGCATCAAGCCCGGCTGCCCGCAGCAAAACGGCCGTCATGAGCGCATGCATCTGACCCTGAAACTGGAGACCACCAAACCGGCCAGCGCCAACTTCCTGCAGCAGCAGGCCAGGTTCGATGACTTCGTCGAGGAGTTCAACACCGAACGCCCGCACCAGGCGCTTGATATGGCCTGCCCTGCCGAGCGCTACAGCCCATCGCCGCGACCCTATCGGGGACTGCCGCAGCTCGACTACCCTTTCCACGACAAGGCCGTCACCGTCACCACATGCGGGCGCATCTGTTTCGACCGCAAGAAGATCAATCTCAGCCTCGTCTTTGCCGGCCAGACCGTCGGCATCAAACAGGTCGAGGATCGAATCTGGCTGGCGAGCTTCATGGACTATGATTTGGGATATTTCGACGACGAGACATGCAGACTGGAACCACTTGAGAACCCTTTCGGGCCGAAAGTGTTACCTATGTCTCCGGTATAAAATGTAACCCATGTGTCCAGAATGGACCCTTTGCAAATTGGCGCACCCGACAGGATTCGAACCTGTGACCTCTGCCTTCGGAGGGCAGCGCTCTATCCAGCTGAGCTACGGGTGCCTTCAGGATCGACTATCCGGAAAACGAACCAGCCGGTAAACCGGCCACGGCTTCTTAGCGGAAGCCGGGTCAGGCTTCAACGGGCAAGTGGAGTTTGCGCGAATTCCAAAAGGTGGAGGTCACTGGTTCGAATTCCGTCGAGTGCCGGTCATGTGCCGGAGGCGACCGGTTCGTTTTCGGTGTAACCGTTCTGCTGCTGTGAGCAATTTGTGGACGCGAACCCATCGGCCATTGTCTTCAGGCGAATCTGGCTATAAGAACAGATAAGGAACATGATATGACAAATGGCTACGACGGACGCGCGATCGCCAATTTCATACTCGACTTCTGCGCCAGGAATGACCGGACAGTCACGAACCTCGCATTGCAGAAGATCGTCTATTTTTGCCACGTTTGGTCATTGATCGAGCTAAATCGTCCGCTGATCCGACATAAATTCGAGGCTTGGGAATACGGACCGGTTCTGCCATATCTCTATCGAGAGTTTAAAAATTACGACCGGTTGCCAATTGTGAGTCGTGCCACGCAAATCAATCCGGCGAATGGCAAACACGAAACTGTTCCGTATAATGTCGACTCGCAGACTGAGTCGCTGTTGAACAAGATTGCGGCATTTTACTCAAGGCTCCGCGCAGGCGATCTAGTAGAACTGAGTCATGCCGAGGGTGGGCCGTGGTATTCTGTATGGAATCACGGAGGGCATGTAAATCCGGGCATGAAGATAGACAACACCATGATTCAAGAGTTTTATTCAAAGGTAGCGCCTCCTTTCTCTGTTCAATAAGTAGATACCATATGGCAGATTTACGCATTCCCTCTGTCCAACATCTCGCGCGCAACTGGCGCGGCGATTCCAAAACTATCGCGCGCGCGTTGGTTCGGCTTGCGCTCAATCCACCGCGATTCAATTACAACCCGCTTTATGGCGCAGTCCGAGACATGCTGGTTCTTGGTGTCCCTTATGACGATGTTGTGAAGGGCATTCAGAAAATCAAACGTGAAAAAGTTCGCCAGAACCTGCTCGGGGTGCTGCCGCTTATCCGTGACCATTTCGCTGGTGTGTCTCCCGATTTCTTTCAGGCTATCGACAAACGCTACTATCCAGTTGGACGCGGGCTGATGGTGCCGTTCGAGCCGCCAATGATTTACGGCGTCGAAGGTCAGCTCTATTTCCCTTGGTTCAGCTTCTGGCGTCAGAACCCGCTTTCGAATGAGCGGCTTTCGCTATTCGTCACGCTGGTCGACGAAATCCTGATGCAGGACCCTGACTTGGAAACGGCGCGGTTCGAGGTTCTGGATTTTAGTTGTCGCAGCCCGAAGCAAGCGCGTGAGCTTCGCGTTATCGACGCACGCGACATTCCCCGCTTAGATGACCATCGCAAGACCGAAATGCTGGAGTGCTTTGCCGCAGGCTACTTCCAAGCGCTTGAAGAACTTGCAGGCGCGCCACCGCCCCCTCCTGGCGGACAGAAGGACGATCGAGCGCCCGATCCAAATCAGCCGGGACTCTTCGACTAGGCGCGCTGAACGTTATTGCGCAGAAGATTTGGTCATCGAACACCTTAATGTCTGGACGCCTCTCCGGCGCCGCCAAGGAGGTTTCCGGTGTCGAGTGTGATCAGAGAGCGTGCTGCAAGCGTCTGGCGCGCTCTTCGGGGCTTTACCCAGCGCTATGGCTACCAGCGGGATCAAGGACCTCCGGACAGCTAGAGGCGAGTGAGCGCTGCATGTTACGGCAGCGGCTACCCATCCACGGCCCTATGAAACCATGAAAGGAATGTCCTTAAAGTCCGCTGCGACAATTTCCCGTGCCTGAGTTCGCAGTTCGCGCATTCCATCCTCAGCTGGATCGAGCAAGACATAGAACCGGATGGCGTCATAGAGCTGTGTGGACAAGGGCCTCATCAGTGCCTGGTCAAAGTCCATAATAGGTTTACTACTGGAGCCGCCTCTTGTGCCTCTCGACGTTAGAATGCGCACCGCGCGCTCCTCCTCGTCTTCGATAGGTCGCGCACCTGCCTTTGTCACGGACATCGTCGGCCCAATTTTCGTTAGTGGAAACGAAGTGTCCCAACACATCCACCGGGCGCGCGGTATTCCAGTTTTCTGTGCCCAGGTTCCGACATTTTGTTTGAACCGGTCGAGAATGCCCGAATAGACTATGCGATCGACGCTCCCATTGCGGTCCGCCAGCCGTTCAAAGCTGACCAGCAGCCGCGGCGGATTCCTATCCAGAAGACTCTTCACCTTAAGCGCTAGCTCGGGATCTGCTTTACTCTTTTGCTCGTCGGCAAGGAATTCACGGAAAATACCGACGACCTTGCGGTCGTCGAAGCTAGCCCAGCTATTTTGATCAATGTCCTGCAGCATATCCACAGCGCTACAGTTGATTTCGCCGAGAGCAAAAAAGGCCGACAGAACCTCTTCAAGAAGAAGCTCAAGGGCGACAACGGTTTTGTGAAAGGGGACCTGCTGATAATCGAAGAACCTTGAGATAAGCAGGTGATCGGCGGCTTTTAAACCTTGTTGGCGAAAGCAAAATATACCGTTGTCGTCGACTGTGGCTTGGCCGACAATGTAGTCGATGTCGACCGCCCCATACGGCATTCCCGCGTGATGCGCCGTCCGCATCAGATAGTCGAGACGATCGCAGTCCAAATCAGAGCTAAGCAGATGAATAAGGGACCCTGGTCCACTTGCTGCGAACGCTCCGATGACATCACTTGGAGGGTACCCATGTGATTTTAGAGCGCCTATGAGCTGGCTGTCGTAGCTCATAATTCGCTTGCCCATTAGCTCGTGATCATACGACGCCGGCTCGTTGTCGAGCACGAGATCGTGGAACTTCTGGCCGTTTTCGGTAGGCGCTGGCGACCCCTCAAGAAACCTTTGGCCCGCATAGTGACCGCGTATGGCGTGCTCCATAGCGTGCGAGAACGGGTAGTGGCCAATGTCGTGAAGAAGCGCCGCCAATCGATAAATTTGAATGTCTCGGTCGCTAAGCCTTCCTGGATTATTGGTATTAATCGCCGCCAGTAGTCGTCCAGCTATATGGCAAACCCCCAGCGAGTGCGCAAAGCGGGAGTAGTTCGCGCCGGGAAAAACATAGTGTGCGAGACCCAGCTGGTAGACATTGTGGAGGCGCTGAAAAACACGCGTGCTTATCACGGCGATTTCTACATCACTTAGTAGAATCGTTCCGTGTATCGGGTCGTTAATACGATGAACGTAGATTGGTTCCCCGACCAAAATGTCACAGGCTCAACTAGAGAAAATGTTCATGCGCGAGCACTGCATCAGCTTGATCGACATATTGAGCTACATGTGGCTTTTGTGCAGTCAAGGTTGCCCGGGCCTTGTCCGGAGCATAGCCAACGATCTTGCGGAGGTAGTGCCACGAGCAAAGCAGCTCAAGCCAGTTATGCAACTGCAAGTTAACTCCGGCCGGGATCTGAAATAGTGGCAATGCCCCAGCCAGCTTTTGAATTGTGGCGGCATTTAAGAAAGTCTGATTAGCCTGGGCACGACTTTCGCCAGAAAGCGCATCCAGGGCGTAGTAGTCCTGCGTAAGCGAGGGGGAATATGGACCGTGCACATACCAATTGTAGCGGTATCCAAGATCGACACCAGTCAGCTGACCCAGATACACCGCCTTCTGGGTTCGAAGCCGATCGTCCTTCGTGGCTATGTCTAACGGTTGCCCCAAAGCTCTCAGGAATGCACTCAGCACAGTCAGGCGAGTGTCCAAAATTACCTCCGATGATTCATGGTTTGTTCGCTCGCAATAGAATCATACATTGGTGTTATGAACAAGTCCTTCAAGAGCATCTGCCCTCTCTACCGGACAATTCTCATGCCGGATGGGGTTCCGAGAAGTTACAAATGGCCAATAGGTAACGGCAAAGGTGCCTACCGGATAGTCGGTGGGGCAGGCTTCCCTAGTAACTATACGATTGCCAAAGCGTATCCTACGCTTAGACCAAATGGCACCAAAACACGGCCGCGCAATGATGCAATTCACACCTGAAAAAGATCCTCCTCTGCCGACAGTGGCGGCGGCAGAGGAAGTGCAATAGCTAGATGCTAGACAGACAGACGCTAATTCGGCGATATCCCGCGCTTAACAACGCTGACCGGCTCTTTCGGGATGCGCAATTCCTTCGCAAGGGCAGGCGATACAAACAGCTGTTGCACTTGCGATTTTGGCCATTGAAGAGGTTGGGAAGTTTCTCCTCGAGCATCCTGCATTGCAACAGGAGATCAACCCTCCCAAGTTAGTCAAAAAGAAGACTTCATTTCCTCACAAGCAGAAACAAAGGTCTGCTGCCGAGGCAGTCCTATGGCTATTTCCTTTTGATGAAATATTCGACGTTTTGCGCGGGTGTGGATTCACAGTTTCTCTTGTTCCCATAGGAGAAGGTAATGGAGTATCGATGATTGAGGCAATGGAAGAAAGTTACGCTCGCAAGCCTGTGTTGATCTCCACGAAACATCGCTTAAGTAGGGTTGACGCACTTATTTGGCTGTTGAGGGGAGATCTGGATATTGTTAAGCAGAAATGCCTATACAATGACAATAACGATGAGACAGACGAATATATATCAGGTCGCTTTTGTGAAGGAACGATTACCTTGGCTCAAGCCGCTATCAGTGGCGCTATCGTCCGAGTAAGAATGTTTGAGAAGCAGGAAGCCAATCGCCTCGTAGAATCTCGAGAACAGAGTTGATAGCTGGTGTCTGATTTGGAATATCGCACGAATCGTATGCGTTGGAGAAGCTTTGTCTTGCTGAAAGTAATGCGCAGCGGGGACGGTTCGGAGGGCAGCGCTCTATCCAGCTGAGCTACGGGTGCCTTCGGGATCGACGATCCGGAAAACGAACCAGCCGGTAAACCGGCCAGCCACGGCTTCTTAGCGGAAGCAGGGGCAAGCTTCAACGGGCAAGTGGCCGGCGGCAAGGCTGCGAACTCGGAATAACGCATTTTTCGGATTGCTCATTCCACGGAGGCCCACGATCTGGAGCCTGCCATGACCCTCGAAGGTGCGGGAAGCAAGCCTGAAGACCGGCAAACCTGCGGTTTTATCGGACCTATGAAGAATGGCGCCGAAGCCTAAAACGAAAAACCCGCCTCGGCGGGCGGGTCGTTGGCGCAAATCAGCACCATGAATAAATTCCTAGCATAGTTGCCGTCACCTGTCAAGTTGAAACCACGAGCCCCCCCATCACTGCCGAACGCCGCCCCTACTCCTCGGCATACAGCAACCTTGTCGTCGTATTCGACGCCGGCGACAGGTTGCGCTGGATCAGCGCCTCGACGTGGTCGTTGCGCTGGCGCGCGCTGTCGGCGCCCATCACCACGAGGATGAGCCGGCGGCCGTCGGCATCGTAGGAGGTGACGATGTTGAAGCCTGAGGCCCTGATATAGCCTGTCTTGATGCCGTTGACGCCGCGGACGCGGCCGAGCATGTCGTTGTGGCCGCGCACCAGCCTGCCCCGGAACATGAAGTCGCTTTCGGAAAAATAGTGGAAATGCTGCGGGAAGCGGGCGCGCAGCGCCATGCCGAGCACCGCCATGTCGCGCGCCGTCGTCTGCTGGACGCCGTCCGGCAGGCCCGAAGCGTTGCGGAAGACGGTGCTGCGCATGCCGATCTGGCGCGCTTTGGCCGTCATCATTGCGGCAAACGCGTCTTCGCTGCCGCCGAGATATTCGGCGACGGCGACCGCCACGTCATTGGCCGATTTGACGGTGATCGCCCGGATCGCCGACTCGACATCGATCGCCTCGCCGCGCCTGAAGCGCAGCTTGGTCGGCGGCTGCCTGGCGGCGTTGTCCGACACCGGGATCAGCGTCGTCTTGCTGACGCGGCCCTGGTCCAGCGCCTCGAACAGAAGGTAGAGCGTCATCATCTTGGCCAGCGACGCCGGATAGCGCGGCGCCGTCGAGTTCACCTCGAACAGCGTCTTGCCGGAGCTGCCGTCGATGACGATTGCCGCATATTTCTGCGGCGCCGCCGGCACCGCCAGCATGGTCTCCGGCGGCGTCGTCGCGCAGCCGGCGACGAGCCCCAGCAGCGCAAACGCCGCGACAAGTTTCTGGATGAGCGGAAAGAGGCGCGGTTTGGACAAGATGGATCTGTTCTGAAGGTAGACTGTTGCTGAAACGAGTGGGAAACTAGCGTAACTGAAAAGCGCCGTCCATTTGGTTAACACTGGCCTTGCCCAGGGTTATCCCCGGATAAACGCATTTCCGCGCCTGCGCCGTCGATCACCTGCCGCCGCAATCGCCTGTTTCCTGTCCTGATCTTCCCACGGGGTCGCGCTCCGGCTAGAAAGGGCGCGGCATTGGGGTATTTGGTGGATTGCATGGCGGGCGGTATCGGCATGGGCGGCGCTGCGCCGTCGCTTATCAGGGCATCTCTTGGCCGCACCGGCAGATGGGCCACCGGGGTTGCCTTTGTCGGCGGCTTCATTTCCGACATCCTCAATCCGCTGGCGCCGTTCGCCGCCTATATCGCGCTGGTCGCCGCGATCGCCGCGGTGATCATCGCCATCGCCATTGTGCTGCGGCTGGTGCTGGCGGCCAAGGCGCTGCCGGCGCTGGTCTTCGCCAGCACCGCGGCGGCGGTCGCAGGTGGCGTCTTTGCCGTTCAAAAGCAGACGAATACCCAGAACGGGCTGGTCGCCGGCCTGGTGCCGGCCGTGGCCGAGCTGCAGCGCTCGATGGGCATTGTCTCGGCCAAGGTGGCGAAGATCGAGCAGACCGTCACCGAGACGCAAAAGACCGTCGAGACGGTCAAGCAATCGACCGACAAGGTTTTGCAAAAGACCGACGAGATCGCCTCGGTCCAGCAGCAGCAGACCGAGCAGGGTGCCGAGACGCAAAAGACCGTCGAAGCGGTCAAGCAGACAACCGACACACTGGCCGACACCGTGGCTGCCGGGCAACAGCAGCAGCAGGCGCAGGCCGAGAAGCTGCAGGCGACGACCGAGCAGATCGCCGTCTCGATCGACACCATCGCCAAGGGTTTTGCCGCACTTGCCGCACGGGGCGGGGCGATCGCCGAGCCCAAGCGGCCGGACGAGTTCTATCACAATGCCCGCGTCTATGAACTGTCGGGCGACATGCTCAATGCCCGGCGCTCCTACCTCGCCTTCGCCGGCTTCGATGTCGACGCCATCGACCCCTATACGCGCTTTGCCACTCTGCTCCGGGTGCAGGATGGCAAGGCCGGTGCCCGCGAGGTGTTCGGCGCACTGGCCGACAAGGGTAAGGCGCTGTCGATCAAGCTTGTCCATGCCTTGCAGTTCGATGATGCCCAGCGTCTCCAAAAGCTCAACGCCTTCGTCGCCGCCAATCCCGATTTCGCGCCGGCCTATTTCCTGCTGTCGCAGGAGTTTTCGGAAGATCGTCTCGGCTTCCAGGCGCTGTCCGACAAGCGCAGCGAGGCGACGGCGCTGACCAAGTTCCTGTCGTATGAGAAGGATGGCGGGCTGCTCAAATATTTCGTCGACCAGACCCAGCTCGCCGACTGGCTCGACCGCAGCCGCAGCCGGCTGGCAGCGCTTGGCGACGTGCTCGATGCAAAGCGCTTTGCCCCGACGCTGACGCCGATGCGCTCGAACCAGGGCTGGTCGATGACCATCTCCATTCCCGAGCCGGCGACCGGCATTTCATGGCGCATGGGAGACAGCGGCCCGTTCACCGAAACCGGCTTCCTGGCGCTCAACGACCAGACCACCGGCAAGCCGATGCCCAATCCGAGCTTCGAATTGCCCGACAGCACCGCGGCCGGCAGCATCGCCATCAAATATCTCGATGTCAGCGGCCGCGAGACCGGCCCGTTCGACATCCGCTTCGACCCCGAGATGGCACTTCAGCAAGGCAACAAGCAGATCCTCGACCAGTTCTGGACGTCGTGGATCGCCTTCGACGCCAGCGGCAACCGCGGCCTGGTCTATTTCAGCCATATGCTGTCCTACCGTTGCGCCATCAAGGCGGTGCATTACGGCCTGAACGGCGCGGCGCTCGACAAAGAGATCAAGATGCCGGCCTGCGACCCCAAGGATCCCTACGCCATCCCCTACGACTACCAGCCCTATTTCAAGGTCGCCGACGACGTGAAGTCGATGTCGGTCCAGGTCACCTACACCGACGGCACCCAGTCGCCGGTGCGGGAATACAAGCGGCAGTAAGGCGATCTGCTGCGCCGACGCCAGAGCTGCCTGACGTAAAATGCCGACCACGCGGCTTGCGCAACCGGCATCGAGCGGGTTTGCTGGCGCCGACAGAATCAGCAGGTGCGCCATGGATACGCTCACGATCAAGGCAAAGGGCATTTCGGTGTCGGTCGATCTCACCGTCGGCCATCTCGCCGAGATAGTGGTCGATATCGACGGGCGCCGGCTAAAACCGCTGCATCGCGCGCCGTGGATCGACGAGCCGCGCGAAACGCTGCCGCAAGACCTGCCCGCCGGCACCGTTCGCCTGTCCGGCGATTTTCTCTGCGCGCCGTTTTCGCGCAGCGATGTCGAGGAAGCGCCGTTGCATGGCTGGCCGGCCAACAGCCCGTGGGATGTCGTCGGCAGCGAGGCGACTGCCGATGGCTGGCGCGCGGTCTTCAGGTTGCAGCACAAGGTCATGGGCGCGACGGTCGACAAGATCCTCACCTTGCGCGACGACCACCCGTTTCTCTATCAGGAACATGTCTTTTCCGGCGGTTCCGGCGCGATTTCCGTCGCCCATCATCCGATGACGGTGATGAAGGACGGCGGCAAGCTGGCTTTCTCGCCAAAGCGGTTTGCGGCAACGCCGGACGACCCGTTGGAGCCCGATCCAGCCCGCGGCCGTTTTCTCTTCGCCTATCCGGCCCGCTCAGCAGACCTGACGCATTTTCCCGCCGCCGATGGCGGCACACTCGACTTGACCGAATACCGCATGGACCAGAGCCGCGAGGATTTCGTCACCCTGGTCGAGGCCGACCATGGCGGGCCGGGCTGGACCGCGCTGGCGCGAAAGGCGGAAGCCGATCTCGTTCTGGTGCTGAAGAACCCGGCCGAGCTGCCGGTCACCATGCTGTGGGTCAGCAATGGCGGACGCGACTACGCGCCGTGGAGCGGCCGTCATCGCGGCGTGCTCGGCATCGAGGATGGCCGCACAGCGCTCGGCCATGCCGCCTCGCTGGGCGACAACTGGCTGAAGCGGGAAGGGGTGGCGACCGCCTTTGCCCTTGGCGAAGGCCGCAACGTCTCGTTCCGCCATATCATCGGCGCCTTGCCCCAAGAAGCCGGCGGCGAGCCGCCGCGCGACATCACCACCGCGCAGGGGCACGTGCGCCTCACGGCTGCCGACGGTTCGACCAAAGATATCGCTTTCGACGGCGATTTCCTGCGGCTCGGCAGGTCGGTCCCAGCCTGAGTGTCCTGGGCGATCGCTTCAGGTTGGAGTTCGCCTTCCATTGCGAGCGTTGGCGCTGTCCCCTCACCCGGATTGCCAACCGAATTGCAAAGAGCAATTCGGGGCAATCCGACCTCTCCCCGAGGGGAGAGGAGATCGGCAGCGCCGGCTCCTACCTCTCTTCTCCCCAGCGGGGAGAAGGTGGCCGCGAAGCGGCCGGATGAGGGGGCAGTGGCGCCGCCCTCGACAATTGGTCGGTCTTCAACACAAGTAGCAAGCGATCATTGCTGAAGCGACTACCCTGGACAACACCAGTCCGGGATTTGAAATTCCGGCAAACTATCGCCAAGATGCGATCGAAAACACCAGCCAGAAAGGCTCCGATGTCCGAGATCGCTCATCTCGCCGCCACCATCTTCAAGCGCGCCGGCAAGGCGCAGCGTTTTGTTGTCGCCATCGCCGGCCCTCCGGGCGCCGGCAAGTCGACGCTGTCGACCCGCCTGCATGAACTGCTGCCGGAAGGCACGGCCGAAATCGTGCCCATGGACGGCTTCCATTACGACGATGTCGTGCTTGAGCGGCGCGGCCTGCGCGCGCGAAAGGGCGCTCCGGAAACCTTTGACTTTGCCGGCTTCGAAACCTTGCTGAAGCGCATTCGCGCGGGCGAGCCCGACATCGCCATTCCGGTGTTCGACCGCAGCATGGAATTGTCGCGCGCCGCCGCCTCGATCATCGCTGCCGACACCAAGTTCATCCTGGTCGAAGGCAATTATCTCTTGCTTGACGAAGAACCCTGGTCGCGACTGGCCCCGCTGTTCGATTTCTCTATTTTCGTCGATGTGCCGCGTGCCGAGCTCGAGCGCCGTCTGCTTGAGCGATGGCACGAGCATGGCCGCTCCGACGAGGATGCCCGCGCCTGGATCGCCTCCAACGACATGCCCAACATCGACCGCGTGCTTGCCCGCCGCCGCCCTGCCGATCTGGTGATTGGCGATCACGCTTGATGCGCAGCACGGCCCGCCGGAACCTTAGGACTTTCCGACCGTTATGTCAGATACGGCAATGATGCTGACATAAGGGAAACTGTCCGATGGCAACCAAGGCAAGAAAGCCTGCGCCCGGCAAGGGCAGGGCGACTCGATCAAAGGCAACTGAATCAAAGACAGGCGCCGTCCCGGCGGTCGCCGCCCGCTCCAAGGATGCAAAGCCTACTTTCGGCAAGGCGGCGCCGAGGAAAGTGATGCCGGGCGCTGCCAAGGCCACGGCAAAACACGCCAAGCCCAGGAAATCGGAGCCCAGGAAATCGGCAAATGGCGGCTTGGCAGACAGCGCAATGCGCACCGTGAAGGCGACGGCCAATGTTGCGGCCGGCGCGGTTGTCGCCGCGGCCCGGGGCGCTGCGTCCCTTGCCGCTTCCGTCATGGGCAAAGGCAGCCATGGGCAAGGGCGGCGCTAAAACCAAATAGGCCGAGCCGTCCTTTCTGCGCTACCGGCCGGTTCGGTCAGCCCCGAGCGGGGATGTTGAGGCCCTTTTGCACGGCCGGTCGCGCAAGGCCGCGTTCCAGCCATGCCGCGACATTGGGAAAGTCGTCGAAACCGACAAGTTCCCGTGCTTCATAGAAGCCGATCAAATTGCGCACCCAGCCCAGCATAGAGATATCGGCGATTGTGTAATCGTCGTCCATTATCCAGCTGCGGTCCTTCAGCCTCGTCTCGAGCACGCCGATCAGCCGCCGCGACTCGTCGCGATAGCGCTCCAGCGGGCGCTTATCGGCGATCTCGCGTCCGGCGAATTTGTGGAAGAAGCCGACTTGGCCGAACATCGGCCCGATCGAGGCCATTTGGAAGAACACCCACTGGATCGTTTCGTAACGCCGCACCGGGTCGGCCGGGATCAGCTGGCCGGTCTTGTCGGTGAGATAGAGCAGGATGGCGCCGGATTCGAAAAGCCCGATCGGCTTGCCGCCCGGGCCGTTCGGATCGATCATCGCCGGTATCTTGCCGTTGGGGTTCAGCGACAGGAATTCCGGCGTCCAGCTTTCGTCCTTGCCGATGTTCACCGCATGCGCCTCGTATGGCAGGCCGAGTTCCTCCAGCGCGATCGACACCTTCACCCCGTTCGGCGTCGGGAACGAATAGAGCTGGATGCGTTCGGGATGTTTGGCCGGCCAGCGCGTGGCGATCGGAAAGGCGGACAGGTCGGTCATCGAAAACTCCTGGGCGGGGATTTTTGCGCGCACGCGGGAGGGGCGGGTCGCAGAGAAATAAGCGTGACGGGCGGCCCGAATCAATATGACGGCTGAAAAGTTTCGCCGTGCCCGGACAACCAGCCGTGAACCGCCTGCGGTCAGACCGCCTTGACCGCCAGCACCGCATTGGTGCCGCCGAAGGCGAAGCTGTTGCTCATCGCAACGCGCACCTTGCGCTCGCGCGCCACATTCGGCGTGATGTCGAGATCGCAATCGGCGTCGGCCTCGCGAAAATTGGCCGTCGGCGGCACGATGCCGTCGCGGATCGCCATCACGCAAGCGATCAGCTCCAGGGCGCCCGACGCGCCGAGGCAGTGGGCGTGCATCGATTTGGTCGACGAGATCGAAAGCCTGTAGGCATGGTCGCCGAAGACGCGCTTGATCGCCGCCGTCTCGATCTGGTCGTTGGCCTTGGTGCCGGTGCCATGCGCATTGAGATAGTCGATGTCTTCCGGATTGAGCCCCGCGTCGACGAGGCAGAAGCGCATCGCCGCCTCCGGCCCTTCGATGGTCGGCGCGACGATATCGGAGGCATCGCCGGAAAGGCCGACCCCGGCAATTTCGGCGAGAATTGTGGCGCCGCGCGCCACCGCATGCTCATAGGTTTCCAGAACCGCCATGCCGGCGCCTTCGCCGAGCACCAGGCCCTGGCGATCGGCCGAAAATGGCCGGCACGTGTCAGGCGCCAGCACCCGCAGCGCCTCCCAGCCTTTCAGGATGCCCCAGACCAGCGGCGCATCGGTGCCGCCGGCGACCATGATATCGGCGCGGCCGAGCCTGATCTGGTCGACCGCCGAGGCGATCGCGTGATTGGACGAAGAGCAGGCCGAGGTGATGCCGAAGACCGGTCCACGCAGGCCGAGATCCATGCTGACATGGCCGGCCGCAGCGCCCGGCATCACTTTCGGCACGGTGAAGATCCCGGTGCGATTCTTGCCTTCGAGCAGGATGGCGCGATAGCTCTCCTCGATCGCCTCCCAGCCGCAGACGCCGACGCCGACGATGGCGCCCATCCTGTAGGTGTTGGCTGCGTGCGAGGTCAGCCCGGCTTGTTGCGCGGCCTCCCGCGCGGCGATCGTCGCCAAAAGGCTGAAGCGGTCCATCGACACGACCTGCTTGCGGTCGATACCGTGATCGGGAAGCGTCTTGATTTCGCAGCCGACCCTGACTTTCAGGTCATGCAGCTCCGAATTGACGATTGGACCGATGGCCGAACGGCCGGCGCGCATCTCGCCCCAGATCGCGGGTGCATTGGTGCCGAGCCCGCATAGGCCGCCGATGCCGGTAATGACGACGCGCTTGTGCATTCAGTCAGGCTTTTTTCGCGATCAGCGCGCGAACCGCCTCGACCATGTCGCCGACGTTCTTCAGGTTGCTCCAGGCGTCGACCGTGTTCATCTCGATCTCGATGCCATACTGTTCCTCGAGGTCGAAGATGATCTCCGTCAGTTCCAGCGAATGGATGCCAAGTGAGGTCAGTTCGGTAGTGGTGGTGATTTCTTCGCCACCGGGCTCGGCATGAGCCTTGATCTTCGCGATGATGTCCGTTGCCAGCTGGTCAGCCATTCGGTTCCTTCCCCAACCTTGTCGTTTCTCGACGCCAACGGATCAGCGCCCCTTTTTTCCCGGATTCAAAATCGTCATCGTCGCCTTTTACCCCGTCAGGCGCTGCATGACAGTACCAAGGTGGCTCCCTCTATAGAAACCGAAACGTTGTCAAGCAACAAGCTATATATCGACAAAGGCGCCGCTGTGCTTAACGTTGGCGCCGTGGATACGATCGAACATGGCCTGACCTCGGTGCTGCCGGCCCAGCGCGTCGCCGGAATGGCGCAGCTTGGCTGCGACAGGAATGGCGACCGCACGCGTCTTCGGCGCCTCTATCAGGATGGTTCCGCCAAGATCCGCATGCCGGCCGTCTCGGCCGATCCGCTCGAGGCCGTCTTGATCAACACCGCCGGCGGGTTGACCGGCGGCGACCGCCTTGGCTGGGAGGTCGATGTCGGCGCCGGCGCCTCCGCCACCATAACCACCCAGGCCTGCGAGAAGATCTACCGTGCCGCATCCGATCGCGCCGAGGTGCGGGTGAAGCTGACGGTCGACGCTGGCGGTCGCATCGCCTGGCTGCCGCAGGAAACCATCGTCTTCGATCGATCGGCCTTTGCCCGCAGGCTCGACCTAGAGCTTGCCGCCGGTGCCGAGGCGCTGGTGCTCGAGGCGACCGTCTTCGGCCGCCTCGCCATGGGCGAACGCGCGACGTATGGCAGCTTCCACGACCGCTGGCGCGTCAGTCAGGACGGAACGCTTGTTCATGCCGAGGATTTCCGCATCGGGCCCGGCATTGCGGCCATTCTGGGCCGTTCCGCGGTGGCCGGCGGCGCCATAGCAATGGCGACGGTGCTGATGGTCTCGCCGCGGGTGGAGGCTTTGCTCGATCCGGCCCGGGACATTATCGGCGGCCAGGGCGACGCCAGTGTCTGGAGCGTGAAGAAATCTGGCAAGCTTCTTGCGAGGCTGTTTGCCGAGGACGGCTACCAGCTCCGCAAGCGGCTGGTTCCGCTCGTCGAATTGCTCAACGGGCGGGCGGGTCTGCCCAAATTATGGTCACTCTGATTCCGATTACGCCACTCCTGATTAAGCCATCCTAGGGAAACGCATGAACCTGACGCCAAGGGAAAAGGACAAGCTGCTCATCGCCATGGCGGCGATCGTGGCGCGCAAGCGGCTCGAACGCGGCGTCAAGCTCAATCACCCGGAGGCGATCGCGCTGATCACCGACTTCGTCGTCGAGGGCGCCCGCGACGGCCGCCAGGTCGCCGAGCTGATGGAGGCCGGCGCCCATGTCGTCAGCCGCGCGCAGGTTATGGAGGGCATCGCCGAGATGATCCACGACGTCCAGGTCGAGGCGACGTTTCCCGACGGCACCAAGCTGGTCACCGTGCACGAGCCGATAAGGTGAGGCCGATAAGGTGAGGAGAGGAAAATGCTTGAGCTGCGACCCAACTGTGAATGCTGCGACAAGGACCTGCCGCCTGAGGCAACGGACGCGCTGATCTGCACCTTCGAATGCACCTTCTGCGCCGATTGCGTGGCAAATGTGCTGGCCGGCGCCTGCCCGAATTGCGGCGGCAATTTCTCCATGCGCCCGATTCGGCCGGCGGCGATGCTGATGAAATATCCCGCTTCGACAAAGCGCGTCTTCAAAGCCGAGGGCTGCGGTCCGGCCCGCGATGCCGCGTGACGGCACGATCCTGACAACGGAAGGCATATCGATGGTTCCCGCAACGATCAAACGCACGTCCCTCTCGGCGGTCCTGCTTCTCGCCGCTGCAATGCCCGCCTATGCCCATGTCGGCATCGGCACGACCTCGTCCTGGTCAGCCGGCTTCATGCATCCGCTCTCCGGCCTCGACCACCTGACGGTGATGATCGCGGTCGGGCTGTGGGCGGCCCTCAAGGGCGGCAAGGCGGTTGTCGCATGGCCGCTCGCATTCGTCGGCGTCATGCTGGCGGGCGGCGCCCTCGGCATGCTGCAGGTGCCGTTGCCGTTCATCGAACCGGGCATACTGGCGTCGGTCGTGGCGCTGGGACTGCTGGTCGCGCTTGCGGTCGATCTTCCCGTCTCGGCCGGCGTCGCCATCATCGGCCTGTTTGCGCTGTTCCACGGTCACGCCCATGGCACCGAAGTGCCTGAAAACGCCAGCGGGCTCGGTTATATGGCCGGCTTTGCCGTCGCCACTGCGCTGCTCCATGCCGCCGGCCTCGCTGCCGGTCTTGGCCTCGGCATCAGGTTCCCAGGCCTTGCGCGCGCCGCCGGCGGCGCCTGTGCGGCCGTCGGTGCCGGCCTCGCCTTCGGCGTCTTGTGAGGCTGGCGATGATCCCGGGCGAAATTATCACGGCAGGCGGCGAGATCGAACTGAACAAGGGCCAGCCGACCATCACGATGAAAGTGGCCAACAGCGGCGACCGGCCGATCCAGGTCGGCAGCCACTATCACTTCTTCGAGACCAATGAGGGGTTGAAATTCGATCGCGACAAGGCGCGGGGCATGCGCCTCGACATTGCCGCCGGCACGGCCATGCGCTTCGAGCCCGGCCAGGAGCGCGACGTCACGCTGGTGCCGCTCGGCGGCAAGCGTGAAGTCTATGGGTTTCAGCAGAAGATCATGGGCGCGCTGTGATATCCAAGGCGTCGAGCAGTTCCGGCTCAGCTGGGTGGCTTGGCCGCCGCGTAGATGACGACCTTTCCGGGATCGTCGAATTCCACGGCGAGAACGTCTTCGGTCAGCACGCGTCGCGAGTCGATGGCATTGAACAGCAATGCGTTCGCCTCGATCTCCTTGCGCAGTTCCGCAATGTCTTCCTGATGTTCCTTAACCTTGGTCTCGATCTCCGGCGGCGGACCGCCTTCCGTGCGCGCGGCATCGGTGAGGAACACGATATCCACCTTGTCGAGCTTGGACGTCTTGCGCACCGCGCCGATGTTTTCACGCGTCCGGTCGATCGCCGTGGCGACTTTGCCGGCTTCCACAGCCGTGTTGGTCTCTTCCTGCCCAACCTCCGAGCCGATGATCCTGTTGACGGTGTCCGGGCCTTCGAGACCCTGCGCATTCAGCGCGGCCTGGGGAACGCTCGCCGCGAGAAACGCAGTTGCGGCAATCATATGCAGCCATCTTGTGTCGGGGAAGGTGGTGATCGCCATCGCTCGCTCTCGGAGCCTCTTTCGAGGCTCGTTTCTACGCCAAAAAATCGAAACGTGTTCTGCCCTGCGAAGGTTCCCTCCCCGACGCGGCGGGCCGACCTTGCGCCGGCCCGCCATAGCGCATCGTCAGCTCGCTTTCTTGGTGATCAAGGTCAGCGCGCCATTGGTGTCCATGCTGGCGGCGATCACTTGCGCCGAGGTGAGTCCTTTGGCTTCGAGCGCGGACTTGACCTGAGGCGTCGCGTCGATCGAGCTGCGCAATTTCTGCAGGCCGTCCTCGCCGCGCTTGGCGATCACTTCGTTGACCTTCGTCTTCGTTTCCTCGGGCAGTTCTTCGATGTCGACGACGTTGACGGTCTGAATCGCCGGCACTTCCGGCTGAGCGCCGGGCGCCGCGGGAGCGGGCGAAGCCGGCGGCTCACCGGGTTGCGGCGCAGGCTGTTGCTGGGCGCTGGCAGCGGTCGCGAGCAGGAGCGTGGCGGCGGCTGCGAGACGTATCGTTTTGCGCATGGATCTTCCTTTCCATCGATTGGCAAACGGTCGTTTTGGGGTGGCCCAGCCACCTCAAACGTTAAATGGGATCGGAAAGTGTCGCCCAGCGGGTCATTGCGTGACCATAGGATGGCGACAATGTGGGGCCGGGCTTCGACCGGCTGTATTTTGGGCCGCATTTCAGGAGCAATTGCCGATGGCTAGAATCACCCGCGCCGCCTATGCCCAGATGTACGGCCCGACCGTCGGCGACAAGGTGCGGCTTGCCGATACCGAGCTGTTCATCGAGGTCGAAAAGGATCTCACCCTTCATGGCGAAGAGGTGAAATTCGGCGGCGGCAAAGTCATCCGCGACGGCATGGGCCAGAGCCAGGTTTCCCGCGCCCAAGGCGCGGTCGACACCGTCATCACCAATGCGCTGGTCGTCGATGCGTCGGGCGGCATCTTCAAGGCCGACATCGGTCTCAAGGACGGCCGCATCGCCGCGATCGGCAAGGCCGGCAATCCGGATATGCAAAACGGCGTCACCATCATCATCGGCCCCGGCACCGAGATCATCGCCGGCGAGGGCAAGATCCTCACCGCTGGCGGCTTCGACGCGCATATCCATTTCATCTGCCCGCAGCAGATCGAGGAAGCGCTGATGTCAGGCATCACCACCATGCTCGGCGGCGGCACCGGCCCGGCGCATGGCACGCTGGCGACGACGTGCACGCCTGGGCCGTGGCATATGGCGCGTATGATCCAGTCCTTCGACGCCTTCCCGATGAACATCGGCCTGTCGGGCAAGGGCAACGCGTCCTTGCCGGCGGCGCTTGAAGAAATGGTGCTCGGCGGTGCCTGCTCGCTGAAGCTGCACGAGGATTGGGGCACGACGCCCGCGGCAATCGACTGCTGCCTGTCGGTCGCCGACGATTACGACGTGCAGGTGATGATCCACACCGACACGCTGAACGAGTCTGGCTTTGTCGAGAACACGGTGGCGGCCATCAAGGGCCGCACCATCCATGCCTTCCACACCGAGGGCGCCGGCGGCGGCCATGCGCCTGACATCATCAAGGTTTGCGGCCTGCCCAACGTCATCCCGTCATCGACCAATCCGACCCGGCCCTACACCGTCAACACGCTGGCCGAGCACCTCGACATGCTGATGGTCTGCCATCATCTGTCGCCGTCGATTCCCGAAGACATTGCCTTTGCCGAAAGCCGTATCCGCAAGGAGACCATCGCCGCCGAAGACATCTTGCACGACATCGGCGCCTTCTCGATCATCTCGTCCGACAGTCAGGCGATGGGCCGCGTCGGCGAAGTGGCGATCCGCACCTGGCAGACCGCCGACAAGATGAAGCGCCAGCGCGGCTCGCTGCCGCAGGAGACCGGCTACAACGACAATTTCCGCGTCCGCCGCTACATCGCCAAATACACGATCAACCCGGCCATCGCGCATGGCCTATCCAAAGAGATCGGCTCGGTGGCGGTCGGCAAGCGCGCCGATCTGGTCCTGTGGAACCCGGCCTTCTTCGGCGTCAAGCCTGATATGGTGCTGATCGGCGGCATGATAGCCGCCGCCCCGATGGGCGATCCCAACGCCTCGATCCCGACGCCGCAGCCGATGCACTACCGGCCGATGTTCGGCGCCTATGGCAAGGCGATGACCAACTCGTCGGTGACCTTCGTTTCCAGGGCCGCGCTCGACGCTGGCCTGCGCGGCAGGCTCGGCGTCGACAAGCAGATGGTCGCCGTCGAGAACACCCGCGGCGGCATCGGCAAGCACTCGATGGTGCTCAACGACGCCACCCCGCATGTCGAGGTCGACCCTGAAACCTATGAGGTCCGCGCCGACGGTGAATTGCTCACCTGCGAGCCGGCCACGGTGCTGCCGATGGCACAAAGGTACTTTTTGTTCTAACCAATCAACTTCACCAAAGTTCATGAATTTGGAAATGCTCTGACGGCAAAGTGCGCGCGTTCTGTCAACTGCTCGCCCAAAACTGTGCACGGATTGTCAACCGCCGCGCTGAAAACGTTTCGGAGAATCGCCTGATCGGCTCCATCTTTTGCTTCCAGCTTGGAAATCTGGACCCTTTGGAGCAATATACGCTGGATGAACAAGATTTTTCGAAAACAGCAATTGACGCCCTACGAGGCCGACTATGCTCAGTGGTGCGCCGAACAAGGCGCGCTGCTGCGCGAAGGTCGTCTGTCCGACCTCGATCGAGAAAATCTGGCGGAGGAGATCGAGAGTTTGGGGCGTAGTGACAACAGAGAGATCAGAAGCAGGCTGGGCACCTTGCTACTGCACCTCCTCAAATGGCAATTTCAACCCGAGAAGCGTAAAGCAGGATGGTTGATTTCAATCCGCGAGCAGCGATATCAGATCGAAAACCTGCTCGACGAAAGCCCAAGCCTGAAAGCTTATCCTGGGCAACAGCTCGGACAGGAATTCAGGATGGCGAGGCTAAAGACGGCCGACGAGACGGGTCTGAACGAGCGGGATTTTCCTGTCGACTGCCCGTATTCGATCAGAGACATTCTCCACCACGATTTTTTTCCGGGCGCTCCTTGGTCGTCGGATCAACTTATCCGCGATTAAGCCTTTAGACCGCGACGCTTTAAACAGCCCCATTGCACCGAATCCTCCTTGGGCGTTTATGAACCAGCAACTCCCTTACGCCCACGACATATTCCCCCACATCCGCATCATCTTGGGCATGGTGATCGGGCTTGGCGTCACGCGGCTGCTGTCCGGGGTGGCCCGCATTGTCCAGCATCCCGGACAGTACCGGCTCTATTCGGTGCATCTGGCCTGGGTTGTGTCGGTGCTCTTGATGCTGGTGCATTTCTGGTGGTGGGAGTTCGGCCTGTTTCAGATCGAGACCTGGACCTTCGGCAAGTACCTGTTCATCATCTTCTACGCAGTCACGCTGTTCCTGCTCTGCGCGCTGCTGTTTCCGGACTCGATGCTGGACTACACCAGCTACGAGGATTTTTTCTACTCGCGCCGTGCCTGGTTCTTCGGCCTGCTGGCGGCGACTTACTTGCTCGATGTGATCGACACGCTTCTGAAAGGGCCCGAGCATTTTGCCCGCTTCGGCGTTGAATATTTGTTCCGCACGCCGGTGTTCGTCGCGCTTTGCATCATCGCGATGCTTGTCCGCGATCGCCGCTTCCACATCGCCTTTGTCGCCGCCGCCCTCGTCTACCAGATATCGTTTATCCTGCGGCTCTTCGACACGATCGTTTGACTACAGCGCCGCGCGTCCTTTCGGACGCGCAAAGGACGCTGTAGAAACTTGACTTGGCGCATGATCCTTCCCGAAATCGAATTCGATTTCGGGGTCATGCGCTGGCATTGGGTCGATGCCTGGAACGGACTAAGCTTTTTGCAAGGCAGGTGTTACATGAAGCTCGATATCCGCACCGACTTCACCAAATTCCCGCGTGCCGTCTCCGTGCTTGCCGCCGGCGAAGCGGGAGCGGTCACGCCCTATGATCGGGCCGTGCTTGCCCATGACGAGCGGCACCTGCGTCGCCGCGCCATCGAGACTTCAGGCGGCGACAAGATACTGGTCGACCTGCCCGAGCCGGTTGCTTTGGGCGATCGCGACCGGCTGGTGCTTGAGGATGGCCGCCATGTCGAGATCATCGCCGCGGAGGAGCCGCTCTACGACATCCGCGCCTTGAGCCCTGTTCATCTGACCGAGCTCGCCTGGCATATCGGCAACCGCCATCTGGCGGCCGCCATCGAGGCGGAACGCATACTCATCCTGCGCGATCATGTCATCAAGGCGATGCTGGAAGGGCTGGGCGCGACCGTGCGCGACGTCTCCGAACCGTTCGTGCCGGTGCGCGGTGCCTATTCCGGCCATGGCCACGGCCATGCCGAGGCGCATGCACACAGCCACGCTGAGGCGCATTCCCATGCCCACAGCGAATCGCACTCCCACAGCCATTCGCACGGCCATGATCATGACTGACCAGCCTTCCAACGTTGCCTTGTTGCGGCTGATGGCGTGGCTGTCGCCTTCCTTTCCGGTCGGCGGCTTTTCCTACAGCCATGGCCTCGAACGCGCCGTGCACGACGGACTGGTTGCCGACAGCAAAGACCTCGCCGCATGGCTGGAGACGCTGGTCGAGATGGGCTCGGGCTGGAACGATGCCGTGCTGTTTGCCGAAAGCTGGCGGCGCGCGCGGCAAGCCGGTGATCTCGACGAGATCGCCGCACGCGCCGAGGCCTTGGCCGGCTCGCGCGAGCGCCATGCCGAGACCATGCTGCAGGGCGCCGCCTTCCTGAAGGCGGCATCGGCCTGGCCGTGCCAGGCGCTCGACCGTCTGCCGGCCGAGTGCCCCTATTGCGTCGCCGTCGGCGCAACTGCCGGTGGCAACGCAATTGCCCTGCAGGACGCGCTGTCGGCCTTCCTGCAGAGTTTCTTTTCCAATCTCGTCCAGGCGGCGATCCGGCTCGGCGTCGTCGGCCAGACCGGCGCCACCGCGCTGCTCGCCGGCTTCGAGCCGCTGGCACTGGAAACGGCGTCCCGTGCCTCCAATTCGACGCTTGACGATCTCGGCGGCTGCGCCTTCGTCTCCGACATCATGGCGATGAAGCACGAAACCCAGTATTCCCGGCTGTTCCGCTCATGATCGTGCTTGCCTTCATTCTCTCAATCGTCCTGCTGCTGATCACCACGCTGCATGTCTATTGGGGTATTGGCGGGATCTGGCCGGGCAGGGACGCTGCCTCCTGCGCCCGCGCGGTGGTCGGCTTTCGCGGCGTCGACGAGATGCCGGCGCCCTTCGCTTCTTTTGCCGTTGCTGCCTGCCTCGGCCTGGCGACGCTGTGGCCGATGGCGCTTGAAGGCGTGTTTGCCACGCCCTTTCCCAAGGCCGGGCTTGCCGCCACGGCGCTGCTCATCGCGCTGGTCTTCCTCGGGCGCGGCATTGCCGGTTTCACGCCCTGGTGGCGCCGGCTGACGCCGGAACAGCCTTTCGCGCGGTTCGATGTCCGCTATTATTCGCCGCTGTGCCTTTTGATCGGGCTCGGCTTCGCCATTCTTGCCATCACGGAGTTTTCCGCATGACCCAAGCCAATGGTCCTCTTCGCATCGGCATCGGCGGCCCGGTCGGCTCTGGCAAGACCACGCTCACCGAAAAGCTCTGCAAGTCACTGCGCGACGAGTTTTCCATCGCCGTCGTCACCAACGATATCTACACCAAGGAAGATGCCATGATGCTGGCCCGGCTCCAAGCGTTGCCCGAGGATCGCATCATCGGCGTCGAGACCGGCGGTTGCCCGCACACCGCCATCCGCGAGGACGCCTCGATCAATCTGCAGGCGATCGCCGAGATGACCAAGAAATTTCCCGATCTCGACATCGTCTTCATCGAATCCGGCGGCGATAACCTCGCCGCCACATTTTCCCCCGACCTCGCTGATCTGACGCTCTACGTCATCTCGGTCTGCCAGGGCGAGGAGATCCCGCGTAAGGGAGGACCGGCGATCACCCGATCCGACTTCCTGGTCATCAACAAGAGCGATCTCGCCCCCTATGTGAACGTCAATCTCGATGTCATGGAGGCAGATGCTGCCCGCATGCGCGGCAAGCGGCCGTTCGGCTTCACCGACCTGTCGCGCGGCAAGGGTCTGCAGGAGGTGATCGATTTCATCATCGAGCATGGCGGGCTGCGGGTCGACGCCGCCAGAAGCACTGCGGCGTAAGGCGACGGCGCTCGCCTGCACCAAACGAAACCGGTTGCGCGTCCCGCCGGCGCGCGGCATCCTTGCTTCTTTCACGGAGGTTTTCGATGAGCATCGCCCGCCTGCAGAAGGAAATGCTGACCAACCTGCCTTTCTACGAGGAGCGCGTCGATCTGGCTTGCGCCTTCCGCTGGACGGCGCGGCTCAACATGCACGAGGCGGTGGCAAATCATTTCTCGCTGGCCGTCAACGATGGCGGCTCGCAATTCCTGATGAATCCCAACCAGGTGCATTTCTCGCGCATCAAGGCGAGCGACCTGCTGCTGATCGACGCCAACGACCCCGACACCCTCTCCGGCCCGAATGCGCCCGACCCGACGGCATGGGGCCTGCACGGCGCCATCCATCGCAATGTGCGTCATGCGCGTTGTGTCATGCATGTGCACTCGATCCACGCCACCGTGCTCGCCTCGCTCGCCGACTCGACGCTGCCGCCGATCGACCAGAACTCGGCGATCTTCTTCAACCGCCACGTCGTCGACGGCCACTATGGCGGGCTCGCCTTCGAGGAGGAGGGCGAACGCTGCTCGCAGCTGCTTACCGATCCGAAGGTCAAGGTGATGGTCATGGGCAACCATGGCGTGCTGGTCATCGGCGATACCGTTGCCGACACCTTCAACCGCATGTTCTATTTCGAGCGCGCCGCCGAGACCTATATCAAGGCGCTGTGGACCGGCCGTCCGCTGCGGGTCCTGCCGGATGAAATCGCGGAAAAAGCAGCGCTGGAGCAAGAGGACTATCCCGGCCAGGCCGAACGGCACCTGTCTGAATTGAAGGCGATCCTCGACGAGCAGGAGCCTGTTTACCGGAACTGATACTTAAAGCCCCAGCTCCGCCCGCAATTCGTCGGCGCTGTTGATGACGATCGCGCCGGGCGGCCCGTCCATAGGCGCCTCCGGCCAGAAGATCGTCCTCATCCCCGCCGCCAGCCCCGCCGTGGCGCCGGTCACGCTGTCGTCGACGGCCACGGCATCGGCCGGATCGACACCGGCCAGCCAAGCGGCGCGCAGGAAGGGTTCGGCGTGCGGCTTGCCCTCGTGCACGTCATTGCGGCTGATTGTCTTCATGCCGGGATAGAAGAGGCCAACCGCGCGCAGATTGGCATCGACGATCAGCCGGTCGGAATTGGACACCACCGCCTGCGCCACGCCAAGCGCGCGCAGCTCGTTAAAAATCTCGATCGCGCCGATGCGCGGCTTCAGCGTCTCGGCCATCGGCAGATAGTGATCGTATTTGCGCACGATCCAGTCGTCGAAGGGCAGGTCGAGGCCGAACTCGTCGCGCAGCATCTCGTAGACCGGCCATGCCGCAATGCCCAGCACCCGCTCATGCAGGTTGGCCGGCGCCGCGATGCCGACGCTGTGCAGCGCCGCCACCAGCGCCGCCTCGTGCAACGGCTCGCTATCGACCAGCGTGCCGTCCATGTCCCAGAAAACCGCTTTCGGCGTCATGCGAGGCTCCTTTGTCTGAATCCCTTAAAGGGTTTGCGTCGGGAGATAAACCGCCGCGCCTGACTGCACGGACATTGCGGGACTTCAAAAATTGCTTGGCTACGATCATCCACTCTAAGCACCACAGGCGCCTCGGGCAGTTCACCTAAGCAATTGCTCTGGTGATAGGCAATTGCGCACAAGCGCATTCCCCCTTAAAAGTAAAGCGCCCCCCGCCTTGATGCTCGGGGCAGGGAGGCAGCAAGTTGAATTCCCGGCAGGACAGCGGCAGCAACAGGCTGGACGACGCGGCACGCGCCGGCTGGCTCTATTATGTCGCCGGCAACACGCAGGACCAGATCGCCTCGACGCTCGGCATCTCACGGCAGACGGCGCAGCGGCTTGTGTCGCTGGCGGTGTCGGAAGGGCTGATCAAGGTGCGCGTCGACCACCCGATCGCCAATTGCCTCGATCTCGCGGCGCGACTGAAATCGCGCTTCGCGCTCGATCTGGTCGAGGTGGTGCCGAGCGATCCTGCTTCCTCCTCGACCATCATCGGCGTCGCCGAGGCGGCGGCGGCCGAGATTGAACGGCGGCTGCGGTCGCCGACGCCGATCGTCATGGCGATCGGCACCGGCCGGACGCTGAAGGCGGCAATCGAGCAGCTGCCGCCGATGGAATGCCCTCAGCACAAGGTCGTGTCGCTGACCGGCAACATCTCGCCCGACGGCTCGGCCGCCTTCTACAACGTCATCTTCACCATGGCCGACAGGGTCAAGGCGCGCTCCTTCCCGATGCCGTTGCCGGTCATCGCCTCCTCGCCGGAGGAGCGCGAGATGCTGCTCAGCCAACCGATGATTCAACCGACGCTGGCGCTTGCAGCGGAAGCCGACGTCACGTTCATCGGCATCGGCGATCTCGGCCCGAAGGCGCCGCTCTATGAAGACGGCTTCATTTCGGAAAGTGAATTGAAGGCGCTGCAGAAAGCCGGCGGCGTCGCCGAGATCGTCGGCTGGGTCTTCGATCGCGAAGGCCGGATGATCGAGGGCATCACCAATGACAGGGTGTCTTCGGCGTCGCTGCCGTCGCGCGAAAAGTCTCTGGTGATCGCGCTCGCCATGGGCGAGCGGAAGCTGCCCGGCATCCTTGCGGCTGTAAACCGGCGGCTGGTCAACGGCCTCATCACCGACGAACGGACTGCCGCCGCTTTGCTGGCGGCCAGTTGATTAGGGATAAGTCCAGCAAGGCTATTTGTGCCGACCGTAAGGATCGTTGCCATCGAGAAAACCCATGTCGCGCTGCAGATGCGACGGCAGTTCCCTGATGTCGAGATAGGCCCGTTTTCTCGCCGCGTGCCGTGCAAGCCCGCGCGCCAGCCGCGAAAACCAGCTTTGGCCTGGCGTTAGAAACAGCTTTTCCTGGATCGTGGTCATGATCGTCAGCCTTCGCTATGCTTGAACTGATTGATGCGTCGACCACAAATATTGGCTTGACGGCGCCTTGCTGCCAATCAAACGTCGATCACGGCCCATAAGGAGGGCTTATGCCTGAACTCAAGTCACGGCAGGTCTCCCAACTCCCTCCGCTTCAGGCGATCCGCGTGTTCGAGGCGGTGGCGCGGCATCTTTCCTTCACCAAGGCCGCCGGCGAGCTTGGCATGACGCAGGCGGCGGCGAGCTATCAGATCAAGCTTCTGGAGGAGCGCGTCGGCGCGCCTCTGTTCTTGCGCCGGCCAAGGCAGATCGTGCTGACCGAGGCGGGGCAACGCATGGCGCCTGCGGTCAGCGAGGCGTTCGCCCTGTTGGGCGGAGCCTATGCCGCCGCGCGCAGCGGCGCCGATGGGGTGCTCTGTGTCTCGACGCTGCTGACCTTTGCCTCGAATTGGCTGGCGCGGCATCTCGGCTCGTTTCAGGTCGCGCACCCGTCGCTGGCGGTTCGCCTCGACACATCGAACCGCGTGGTCGACTTCACCCGCGAGGATATCGACATCGCCATCCGTTCAGGCGGGGGAAACTGGCCGGGCGTGGAAGTGCACAAGCTTTTCAATGCGGATTTCACGCCGATGCTGAGCCCGAAACTCGCGGCGTCCATTGGCGGGGTGAAGGAGCCTGCCGATCTGTTGCGCCTGCCGATCCTCGACCCAGGCGACATCTGGTGGCGGGACTGGTTTATCGCCGCCGGCCTGCCGGTCGAGGAATTGGCCAAGCGCCCCGGCTCCAGCATGGGTGCGCAGGCCTACGAGGCCAACGCCGCGATCGCCGGGCAGGGCGTGGCGATCGTGACGGCCGCGCTTTTCAAGGCCGAGCTTGCCGATGGCCGCCTGATCCAGCCGTTCGATCTGGTCGGCGACGACGGCCATGCCTATTGGCTGGTCTATCCCCAGGCGCGGCGCAACGTGCCGAAGATCCGCGCTTTTCGCGAATGGATCCTGGCTGAGATCGCCGGCCAATAGGTCAACAATCCATCCGATCAAGAGGGCACCGAAATCCGACATTTCGGGCGTGCCGAGACAGATACCAACCGCCTTCAAATATTCCCGAAAGCGTCTGGAATCGGATGCCGCACGAGCCCGCGTGCTGCGCTGCAGCAACGAATCCGGCTTGACATAATTCACGGAGAGTGAGTAATTGCCCATAGCCAAGGCAAATGCTCAGCTTGGTTTATGGGAGGAATTTGATGAAACTTCGCACGCTCACCCTGGGTCTGTTGTCGGCCAGCGCCTTTGCGTTCGCCGCGCATGCCGAATCCATCACCATCGCCACTGTCAACAATGGCGATATGGTCCGCATGCAGAAGCTGACCGCCGACTTCACCGCCAAGAACCCCGACATCCAGCTCCAGTGGGTCACGCTCGAGGAGAACGTGCTGCGCGAGCGCGTCACCACCGACATCGCCACCAAGGGTGGCCAGTACGACGTGATGACCATCGGCACCTACGAGGTTCCGATCTGGGCCAAGCAGAGCTGGCTGCTGCCGCTCGACAAGCTCGGCGACGACTATGACGTCAAGGACATCATCCCGGCGATCGCCGGCGGCCTGTCGGTCGACGGCACCCTTTACGCAGCGCCGTTTTACGGCGAAAGCTCCTTCGTCATGTACCGCAAGGACCTGATGGAGAAGGCCGGGCTGACCATGCCCGACGCGCCGACCTGGGACTTCATCAAGCAAGCCGCCGACAAGATGACGGATCGCGCTAGCGGCGTGAACGGTGTCTGCCTGCGCGGCAAGGCCGGCTGGGGCGAGAACATGGCCTTCCTGACCGCCATGTCGAACTCCTTCGGCGCACGCTGGTTCGATGAGAACTGGAAGCCGCAGTTCGACCAGCCCGAGTGGAAGAACACGCTGCAGTTCTATGTCGACCTGATGAAGGCCAATGGCCCCGAGGGCGCGTCTTCGAACGGCTTCAACGAAAACCTGGCGCTGTTCCAGCAGGGCAAGTGCGGCATGTGGATCGACGCCACCGTCGCCGCGTCCTTCGTCTCCGACCCGAAGAACTCAACAGTCGCAGACAAGGTCGGTTACGCGCTTGCTCCCGACAACGGGCTTGGCAAGCGCGGCAACTGGCTGTGGGCCTGGTCGCTGGCCATTCCAGCCGGCACGCAGAAGGCTGACGCCGCTCAGAAATTCGTCTCCTGGGCAACCAGCAAAGCCTATGCCGAGCTCGTCGCATCGAAGGAAGGCTGGGCCAATGTTCCGCCCGGAACGCGCACTTCACTCTACAACAACCCCGAATACCAGAAGGCGGCGCCCTTCGCCAAGATGACGCTGGACTCGATCAACGCCGCCGATCCGACGCATCCGACCGTCAAGCCGGTGCCCTATGTCGGCGTCCAGTTCGTCGCCATCCCCGAGTTCCAGGGCCTTGGCACGACTGTCGGCCAGCTGTTCTCGGCGGCACTCGCCGGCCAGACGAGCGTCGACGACGCCTTGAAGCAGGCGCAGGACGCTGCCACCGCGACGATGACCGAGGGCGGTTATATCCAGTAAGGCTCCTCCCGGTGCCGAACGCCGGTTGCCTATCATGGCCGGCAAAGGGGCCGCCCGAATCCCAGTTCGGGCGGCCACCTTCACACTTTCGAAAATTTGGCTGACCTTTGAAGGGTGACCGTCATGGCTACTCAGCAGACCCGTTCGCTTGCCCGCTTCATGATGGCGCCATCCGTGGTGCTGCTGTTCGTCTGGATGATCGTGCCGCTGGCGTTCACCCTGTGGTTCTCCTTCCAGCAGTACAACCCGCTCAACCCGATCCGCGACGGGTTCGTCGGCTTCTCGAACTACGCGCTTTTCTATTCAAACCCGGCATTCCTGCAGTCGATCCTCAACACGCTTATCCTCGTGGTCAGCGTGCTTTTGATCACGGTGATCGGCGGCATCCTGCTGGCCCTCCTGCTCGATCAGCCGATATGGGGACAGGGCATCGTCCGCATCCTCGTCATCTCGCCGTTCTTCGTCATGCCGCCGGTGGCAGCGCTGGTCTGGAAGAACATGATCATGCATCCGCAATACGGCGTCTTTGCCGATATTGCGCGCTTCTTCGGCGGGCAGCCGATCGACTGGTTCGGGCAATATCCCATGCTGGCGATCATCATCATCGTCGCCTGGCAGTGGCTGCCATTTGCGACATTGATTCTTTTGACCTCGCTGCAGTCGTTAGACGGCGAGCAGAAAGAGGCCGCCGAGATGGACGGGGCCGGCTTCATCAGCCGCTTCATCTATCTGACGCTGCCGCACATGTCGCGCGCCATCACCGTCGTCATCCTGATCCAGACGATCTTCCTGCTGTCGGTCTATGCCGAGATCCTCGTCACCACCAATGGCGGCCCCGGTTACGCCTCCACCAACCTGCCCTTCCTCGTCTACCAGAAGGCGCTGCTGGAGTTCAAAATCGGCCAGGCATCCGCCGGCGGTATCCTCGCCGTCATTCTCGCCAACATCGTCGCCTTCTTCGCCATGCGCGCGGTCGGCAAGAACCTGGACAAATAAGGGAGGGAATCGATGCTACGTGCGCTGAACCACCCCCACTCCGTCCCGCTGCGCGGGACACCTCTCCCCCTGCCCGGGGGAGAGGAAACGCCTGCATCGAAGCCGCGCCCTTCCTCTACCCCGTCGATCGGGGGAGAGGTGGTTTGCGCAGCAAACCGGAGTGGGGGTCGACCCTGCCGCCAGCATCGCCGATACGTGAGGACCTGACCATGGCACGTGCAGTCAGCACCCAGCACAAGACGATTGCGACCGCGGCCGCCTGGATCGTCGCTCTGCTGATCTTCTTCCCGATCCTCTATACGATCATCACCTCGTTCAAGTCGGAGCAGGAGGCCATCCAGGGCTTCAACCTGTTTCCGTCGGGAACCACGGAGAGCTATACCGCGGTCGAGGCGCAGAGCGGCTACTTCAAGTTCTTCCTCAACTCGGTATTCCTGTCGGTCGGCTCGACCATTCTGGCCTTGCTTGTCGCCATACCGGCGGCATGGTCGATGGCGTTCTCGCCGGGCAAGTGGACCAAGGACATCCTGATGTGGATGCTTTCCACCAAGATGATGCCGGCGGTTGCCGTGCTGTTCCCGATCTACCTGATCTTCCGCGATACCGGATTGCTCGACAGCCGCATCGGCCTGATGATCATGCTGATGCTGATCAACCTGCCGATCGTGGTGTGGATGCTCTACACCTATTTCCGCGAAATCCCCGGCGAGATATTGGAAGCGGCGCGCATGGACGGCGCCTCGCTCTGGAACGAGATCGTCTATGTGCTGACGCCGATGGCGGTGCCGGGCATCGCCTCGACGATGCTGCTCAACATCATCCTGGCGTGGAACGAGGCGTTCTGGACGATCCGGCTGACCACCACCGAGGCAGCACCCCTCACCGCCTTCATCAGCTCCTTCTCAAGCCCTCAAGGGTTGTTCTGGGCCAAGCTCTCGGCGGCCTCGACGCTGGCGATCGCGCCGATCCTGATCATGGGCTGGTTCAGCCAGAAGCAGCTGGTGCGCGGCCTGACCTTTGGCGCCGTGAAGTGACGGACATTGCCTGAAGCATCAGACGAAAAATAACCCCTCGGGGAGGAAACCATGGGAAACATCACGCTCAAGAACGTCTCCAAGTCCTTCGGGTCGACGATCATCATTCCGGGCATCGATCTGGTCATCGAGAACGGCGAGTTCGTCGTCTTCGTCGGCCCGTCGGGCTGCGGCAAGTCCACGCTGCTGCGGCTGATCGCCGGGTTGGAGGACACCACCGCCGGCACCATCAACATCGACGGCCGCGACGTGACCGGCGAGGCACCGGCCAAGCGCAAGCTGGCCATGGTGTTCCAGTCCTATGCGCTCTACCCGCATATGACGGTGGCCAAGAACATCGCCTTTCCGCTGAAGATGGCAGGAGAGGACCAGGCGACCATCGACAGGAAGGTGAAGGACGCGGCGCGCATCTTGAATCTCACCAACTATCTCGAACGCCGCCCCGGGCAGCTCTCCGGCGGTCAGCGCCAGCGCGTCGCCATCGGCCGCGCCATCGTGCGCCAGCCTTCGGCCTTCCTGTTCGACGAACCTTTGTCCAACCTCGACGCGGCCCTGCGCGGCACCATGCGGCTGGAAATCAGTGAGCTGCATCATCAGCTCAAGACGACGATGGTCTACGTCACCCACGACCAGGTCGAGGCGATGACCATGGCCGACAAGATCGTCGTGCTCAATGCCGGCAATGTCGAGCAGGTCGGCTCGCCGATGGAGCTCTACAAGACGCCGAAGAACCTGTTCGTCGCCGGCTTCATCGGCTCGCCAAAGATGAACCTGATCGAAGGCGCGCCGGCGGCCAAGTACGGCGCCAGGACCGTCGGTATCCGTCCGGAGCATATGAACATTTCAACGACAACAGGCGACTGGAAGGCCACGGTCGGTGTCGCCGAGCACCTTGGCTCCGATACATTTTTGCACGTGCAAGCGGACGGCGTCGGTCCGCTGACTGTGCGCGCCGACGGCGAACTGTCCGTCGATCACGGCGACACGATCTATCTGACTCCGGACAAGGCCAAGCTGCACCGCTTCGGCGCCGACGGAAAGGCCATGATGCAATGAGGCTCGAGGGTAAATCGGCGCTGATCACCGGTTCGGCGCGCGGCATCGGCAGGGCGTTCGCCGAAGCCTATGCGCGCGAGGGCGCCACGGTTGCGATCGGCGACATCAATCTCGAAGCTGCGGAAAAGACGGCTTCCGAGATCGGTGCGAAAGCCTATGCGGTCAAGCTCGACGTCACCGACCTCGCTTCGATCGAGGCGGCGGTGAAAGCGGTCGAGACAAGGACCGGCGGGCTGGACATCCTGATCAACAACGCCGCTTTGTTCGACCTGGCGCCGATCGTCGAGATCACCAAAGCGAGTTACGATCGTCTGTTTTCCGTCAATGTCGCCGGCACGCTGTTCATGCTGCAGGCAGCCGCCCGCTCGATGATCGCCCGGGGCAAGGGCGGCAAGATCATCAACATGGCGAGCCAGGCCGGGCGCCGCGGCGAGGCGCTGGTTGGCGTCTATTGCGCCACCAAGGCCGCCGTCATCTCGCTCACCCAGTCGGCTGGGCTCGATCTGATCAAGCACCGCATCAACGTCAATGCCATCGCGCCGGGCGTCGTCGACGGCGAGCACTGGGATCATGTCGATTCCCTGTTCGCCAAGTACGAGAACCGGCCGAAAGGCGAGAAGAAGCGGCTGGTCGGCGAGGCGGTGCCTTATGGCCGTATGGGCACGGCGCAAGACCTCACCGGCATGGCGGTGTTCCTGGCCAGCGAGGACGCCGAGTACATCGTCGCCCAGACCTACAATGTCGACGGTGGCCAGTGGATGAGTTGAGGGGGGCGAAGGCGCTCTTCTCCCCGTTTCCTCCACGGGGAGAAGAGCCGTCCCGCCCAAGGATAAAAAGCAAATGGCCGTGAAACTCTCGTCTTCCATCCTCGCCAAGCTTCCGCCCAAGGTTGCCGGCCCGAAATATGATCGCGCTGCGCTCAAAGCCGGCATCGTGCATTTCGGCGTCGGCAATTTCCACCGCTCGCACCAGGCAGTCTATCTCGACGATCTGTTCAATTCGGGCGTTGGCCACGACTGGGCACTGGTCGGCGCCGGCGTCTTCGAGGGCGAGAAGGTCGGCCGCGGCAAGCTGCAGGAACAGGACTGGCTGACCACCGTGGTCGAGCAGGACAGTGGTCATATGAGCGCCCGCGTCACCGGCGTCATGGTCGATTTCCTGATGCCGGGCGATGCGGCCGCGATCATCGAACGGCTCGCCGATCCGGCGATAAGGATCGTTTCTCTGACCATCACCGAAGGCGGCTACTTCATCGATCCGGCGTCCGGCGTGTTCAATCCAACCCATCCCGACATTGTCGCCGATGCTGAGCCGGGCGCTACGCCGAAGACCGTCTTCGGCATCATCCTTGCCGGGCTGATCCGCCGCCGCGACAACGGCATCGTGCCCTTCACGGTCATGTCTTGCGACAACATCCCCCACAACGGCCATGTCACCTCTGACGGCGTCGTTGGTCTCGCGCGGCTGATCGACGAGGATCTGGCGAAGTGGGTGGGCGAGGAAGTCGCCTTTCCCAATGGCATGGTCGACCGCATCACGCCGGCCACCACCGACCGTGAGCGCGGCATTCTGTCGAGCGAGTTCGGCCTTGAAGACAACTGGCCGGTGTTCTGCGAGCCGTTCAAGCAATGGGTGCTGGAGGACCATTTCACCGACGGCCGCCCGCCGTTGGAGAAGGTCGGCGTGCAGTTCGTCAGCGATGTCGCGCCCTACGAGCTGATGAAGATCCGCATCCTCAATGGCGGCCATGCGACCATCGCCTATCCGGCCGGACTGATGGACATCCATTTCGTCCACGAGGCGATGCAGGAGCCGCTGGTGCGCGGCTTTCTCGACAGACTGGAGCACGACGAGATCATCCCGACCGTGCCACCGGTGCCGGACACCGTGCTGGAGGACTATTATCAACTCATCGAGCACCGCTTCTCCAATCCGAAGATCGGCGACACGATCCGCAGGCTTTGTCTCGATGGCTCCAACCGGCAGCCGAAATTTATCATCCCGACCATCGCCGACCGGCTGAAAGCCGGCAAGGGCGTCGCTGGCCTGGCGCTGGAATCGGCGCTCTGGTGCCGCTACTGCTTCGGCACGACGGATAGCGGAGCCGTCATCGAACCCAACGATCCGAGCTGGGACCGGCTGCAGACGACCGCCAGGGCGGCAAAGGATGCGCCTGCCGCCTGGCTTGCCATGGAGGACATCTATGGCGATGTCGGCCGCGCGGCGCCGTTTGTCGAAGCCTTTGCCAATGCGCTCAAGGCGCTCTGGGCCGACGGCGCGCGTGCGACACTGACGCGCTACCTCGCCGGCCAGCTCTAAAATCGGCTCAATATCCATGAAGTCTCGCCCATGAAGGCCCTGCAATGACGCCTGATCTGGTCATCTTCGACTGCGACGGCGTGCTGGTCGATAGCGAGACACTGTCCGTCGCGGCGCTGCTTGGCATGATCACGCTTGCCGGCGGCACGATCAGCGAGGAGATCGCCTATGAGCATTTTCTCGGCAAGAGCATGAAAAGCGTTCGCGAAATTCTTCTTAGCGACTTCGCGATTGTTATCACCGACCAGCATCTGACCGGGATGCGTGTCGAGCTGATGCGCAAGTTTCGCGAGGAGCTGAAGCCGATCCCCGGCATCGGGCAGGTTCTGCCGAGGCTCGGGCTGCCATGCTGCGTCGCTTCCTCCGGCACGCTGGACCGCATCCGTTATGCGCTCGACGTCACCGGGCTGCTCGAGCTCTTGGAGCCGCATCTGTTCAGCGCCGCCATGGTCGCGCGGGGCAAGCCGGCGCCGGACCTTTTTCTCCACGCAGCCGCCAAAATGGGAGCAATCCCGCAAAATTGTCTGGTCATCGAGGACAGCCCCGCCGGCATCGAAGCGGCGCGGGCTGCAGGCATGCGCGTCCTTGCCTTCACCGGCGGCTCACATACTGGCAACCCGGCACTGAAAGCGCGGCTTGCGTCGAGTGAGCCGGACTTTATATTCGCTGACATGCTGCAATTGCCTGATCTGATTGCAGGCCTGGGAGCGAGAGCAGGAACACCTTGACGAAAAGTTTCGTTTGCGCGGTCGATGTCGGCACCGGGAGCGCCCGCGCAGGCATTCTCGACACCGGAGGCACCTTGCTCGGTCGCGCCGAGCACCCGATCGTCATGAACCGGCCGAAGGCCGATCACGCCGAACACGATTCGCAAGATATCTGGTCGGCAGTCTGCATTGCGGTGCGCGCCGCCCGCGAAAAGGCCGGCGTGGCGCCGGAGAATATCGTCGGCGTCTCCTTCGATGCCACCTGCTCGCTCGTGGTGCGGGGCAGGGATGGTGGCCAGCTCAGCGTGTCGGTGTCAGGCGAAAGGCGCTGGGACACCGTCGTCTGGCTCGATCACCGCGCCATTGCCGAGGCGGATGAATGCACCGAAAGCGGCCATGCCGTGCTCGACTATATCGGCGGCGTCATGTCGCCGGAAATGGCAACGCCGAAGCTGATGTGGCTGAAGCGCAACCTGCCCGGAACATGGAATGAAGCCGGCTATTTATTCGACCTCACCGACTTTCTCACCTGGAAGGCGACCGGCTCGCTCGCCCGTTCGCAGTGCACGCTGACCGCCAAGTGGACCTATCTGGCGCATGAGGAAACCGGCTGGCGGCGCAGCTTCTTCGAAGCCGTCGGCCTTGGCGACCTTTTCGAGCATGGCAATCTGCCTGACAAGGCCAGCCCGGTCGGCACCGATATCGGCCGGCTGAGCGCGGAAGCTGCAGCTGAGCTTGGCCTGACCGAAAAATGCCGGGTCGGCGCCGGCGTCATTGATGCCTATGCCGGCGCTCTCGGGGTCCTCGGTGGCTTTGCCGGCGATGAAACCAACATCGGCCGCCATCTGGCGCTGATCGCCGGCACGTCGAGCTGCGTCATGGCGATGTCACCCGATCCGCAACCCTTTGCCGGAGTCTGGGGCCCTTACTATGGGGCGGGCCTTCCCAAGCTTTGGCTGTCGGAAGGCGGTCAATCGGCGACCGGCGCGCTGCTCGACCACATCATCCGCTGGCATGGCGCCGGCGGTGAGCCGGACGCCGCCATGCACGCCAGGATCGCCCGGCGTGTCGCCGAACTGCGTGCCATAGAGGGCGAGAATCTTGCCGGAAGGCTGCATGTGCTGCCGGATTTCCACGGCAACCGCTCGCCGCTCGCCGATCCGCATGCGGTCGGCGTCATCAGCGGACTGACGCTGGATTCCTCCTTCGACAGCCTGTGCAAGCTCTATTGGCGCACCGCCGTCGGCATCGCGCTGGGCGTGCGCCATGTGCTGGAGGCACTGAACGAGAACGGCTATCTGATCGACACGCTGCATGTCACCGGCGGGCACACCAAGAACCCGCTGCTGATGGAGCTTTACGCCGACGCCACCGGCTGCACGGTGGTCGAGCCGCTGGCCGACGAGGCGGTGCTGCTCGGCACCGGCATGGTTGCGGCCACCGCCGCCGGGCTTTTCCCTGATCTGAACGCCGCTTGCGTCGCCATGCAGCAGGGCGGCAGGAAGCGGGCGTCGAATCCGGCTGCCGCCGGCCGGTTCGATCGCGACTACCGCGTGTTTTTGGAGATGCATCGGCAGAGGCAGGCGCTGGACGCGATCAGATAGGCTCGAACAGCCTGCAATGCGTCTGCTATCTCTGGTTCCAGCGCCGGATAATTGGTTCGCCGAGGTCGTGCTCGTAGCCGAGCACGCTTATGCTGGCGGTATCCAGGACGAGGAGGGCGCCGTCTTGCGGCGGCAGGCCGAGCCAGCGCGCGGCCAGCACCCGCAGGAAATGAGCGCTTGAGAAAACCAGGACATTGCCGCCGACCTCGCGCAGTTGGTTGACGATCCGGTCCGCCCTCGCGCCGACATCCTGCGCCGCTTCGCCGCTTGGGCAGCCGTCGCGAAAGAGACGCCAGCCTGGACGCTCGATGAGGATCTGCTTGGTGGTCAGGCCCTCGTAAGCGCCGTAATCCCATTCCGCCAGATCGGCCAGCTTCACGCAGGCCGAGCCGAAGCCGGCCAGCGTGCAAGTCTTGAAGGCGCGCTGAGACGGGCTCGACCAGACAGCCTGGAACGAAAGGCCCTGCAACCGCTCAGCGATCCGCCCGGCCGCCTCCTCGCCGGCAGGCGTCAACGGTATGTCGGTCAGGCCGGTGTGCTTTCCGGAGGCGCTCCATTCCGTCTCGCCATGCCGAACCAGATAGATTTCGAGAAACGCGCTCATCCGCATGCCTTTCGATGAAATCTGTACGCCGCCTGCCGGTGTCGGATTGGCCACAACGCAAACTATAGTGGCTTCCATGCTTTCTCCAATAGGCGCGCCAATAGGCATGATTGAGACCTCTGCGACTTTGCTGGCTTAACCCTTCCCCGCGTCAGCCTCTTGCCATAGCTGCCCATTTCGTAGACAAGCCGTGCGGTTAATGCGGAATCCGGGCCGATCACGGCCATTTTCCGCGCTGAGACGTGGCTTCCGGCTTTAGCCGACGCGCCGCAATCGGATAGGCGAAAAAATGTCTGCGATCGAAGCCGGCGCTCGCGCGCCGGAAAACCTTTGGCGTCAGGAAATCAGGGCGACGCTGGCGCTCGCCTGGCCGATGGTGCTCACCAATCTCGGCCAGACCGCGATGACCGCCACCGACGTCATGATGATGGGACGGCTGGGTCCGGACACGCTGGCCAGCGGCGCCCTCGGCGCCAACCTCTATTTCATGCCGCTGATCTTCGGGCTCGGCCTGATGCTGGCGACCTCGCCAATGATCGCCACCGAGCTCGGCCGCCGTCGTCATTCGGTGCGCGACCTACGCCGCACCGTGCGCCAGGGCCTGTGGCTGGCGATCCTCATCTGCATTCCGATCTGGATCTTTCTCTGGCACGGCGAGGCCGTGTTGCTGGCCATGGGCCAGGAGCCGGCGCTCGCGCATCAGGCCGGCATCTACCTGCGCTGGCTCGAATGGGCGGTGCTGCCCTTCTACGGGTACATCGTCCTGCGCTCGTTCATCTCGGCGCTGGAGCGGCCGGGCTGGGCGCTGGTCATCGTCTTCGTTGCCGTCGCCTGCAACGCCCTCTTCAACTGGGTGTTCATGTTCGGCAATCTCGGCATTCCTTCGATGGGTATTGCCGGCTCCGGCCTCGCCACCACGCTGTCGAGCATGCTGATGTTCGTCGGCATGGCGGCGGTGGTGATGCTTGAGCCGAAGTTTCGCCGCTACCGTCTGTTCGGGCGCTTCTGGCGGGCCGACTGGCCGCGCTTCAAGGGCCTGCTGCGGCTCGGCCTGCCGATCGCCGGCCTCCTGGCGTTCGAGGTGACGATCTTCAATGCTGCGGCGCTTCTCATGGGCCTGATCGATGCGGACTCGCTCGCGGCGCATGCCATTGCCATCCAGATCGCATCGATCTCCTTCATGGTGCCGCTTGGCCTGAACCAGGCGGCGACGGTGCGCGTCGGGCTGGCCCATGGCGCCAGCGATGCGGAAGGTGTCTCCCGCGCCGGCTGGACCGCCTTTGTCATCGGCGTCTCCTTCATGGCGCTGATGGGATTGGCGATGATCCTGTGGCCGCAATTGCTGATCAGCGCTTTCATCGACCTCGGTAACCCGGCCAATGCCAGGGTGATCGGGCTTGCCGTGTCGTTCCTGGCCTTTGCCGCGCTGTTCCAGATTTTCGACGGAGCGCAGGCCGTGGCCGCCGGCATGCTGCGCGGCCTGCACGACACCACGGTGCCGATGATCTATGCCGCGATCGGCTATTGGGGCATCGGCCTGCCGCTCGGCGTGCTGCTGGCCTTCCATTCCGGGCTCAACGGCGTCGGCATCTGGATCGGCCTGTCGTTGGGATTGGCGGTGGTGGCGGCGCTGCTTTTGGCGCGCTGGCTGCGGCGGGACAGGATCGCGCCGCCGATCTCCTTTGGGCATTGATGAAAGCGGCACCGTCACGAAGGAGTGCGGGTCGTGACGTCTATGGGTATTTCGTCTGATTTGCACTCGCGGCCTGGGGGCTTAAATCGCGTTGCAACTCCGTTGGCAGTGGAAGACTTGAGCACCGCAGGTGCACCTCGCGGGCGAACAATTTTCGTTGCTTCTGCTGGTGCTCCTTGATGGCTGCTGCGAGCCCTAATCCGTACGGGCCAAGAAAGACGCCGGTCCCCCAACCCGGCTGCTTTTTTTCGCGAGCGTCGTAGTCCGAGGCCTCCATGCGGGCTTGCTGGCATCCCGGCGACGCCCATTTCTGGTCTTGCTTCGAAAGCGACGCTCCATAGTCGACCGGAGAGATCGCGCATCCGGCCACCGTCGCTGCCAACGCGACGAACATTGCAATTCTCATCCCCAAGCCCTTCCTAAAGTATGTGGAGAGTACACAGAACTCTTCTTCCAACAAGGAGATAGCTCCGAAGAGGTGACCGGAAACACGGTTAAGGAGGCATCCGAGCGCTAGTCGCAGAACCGGCGTCCTAGTTTTTAGTTGCCCGTCGTTCAAGCGAACGTGCGTATTGCGTCAGCGGGAAGCACATGATGAAGAAGATCAAAGCGACCAGCCCATACACGGTGAACGGCTCGAAGGTCGCATTGTTGATGGCGTTGGATGTCCTGACCAGTTCCTCGAAACCGATGATTGAGGTCAGCGCGGTCGACTTGATCAACTGCACCAGGAAACCGACGGTCGGCGCGCGGGTGATAGAAAACGCCTGCGGCAGGATGATCAGCCTGAGTTCCTGCAGATAATGAAGGCCGAGGCTGGCGCCCGCATCCCACTGGCCGCGCGGCAGCGCATCGACGCCGCCGCGCCAGATTTCGGCGAGATAGGCGCTGGCGAAGAAGGTGAGACCAAATGCGGCGGCGGTCCACGGTTCGATACGCAAGCCCAGCATCGGCAGGCCAAAGAACATCAGGAAGAGCTGCATGAGCAGCGGCGTTCCCTGGAAAAGCGCGATGTAGCCCGAAGCAATTCGCCGGCTCCACTTGTTCTTGGCGATGCGGAAGAACAGCACGACCATGCCGACCACGCCGCCGCCGACGAAGGCCGCCAATGACAGAAGCACCGTCCAGCGGGCGGCGAGCAGAAGGTTGCGGACGATATCCCAGAAGGTGAATTCGATCATGACACGCCGGCTCCCAGAGCGCGGCGGCCGCCGCTGACCAGCAGCCGGCGCAGCCCCATCGACAGGACGAGATAGACCATTGTCACCACGAAATAGGTCTCGAAAGCGCGGAAGGTGCGCGCCTGCAGCATGTCGGCCTCGTAGGTCAGCTCACGCACCGCGATCTGCGACACGACGGCGGACTCCAGCATCATGATGACGATCTGGCTGGTCAACGCCGGAAAGATCACCTTGAGCGCCTGCGGCAGCACGATCTTGACGAAGACCTGGCGCGGCCGGAGGCCAAGCGCCAGGGCCGCTTCCGTCTGCCCACGCGGCACGGCGTCGAGCCCGGCGCCGACGATCTCGATCGTGTAGGCCGCCATATTAAGCGTCATCGCCAGCATGGCGGCCAGCACCGGATCGAGCCTTATGCCGATGCTGGGCAGCCCAAAGAAGATGAAGAACAGCTGCACCAGGAACGGCGTGTTCCTGATAATTTCGACATAGACGCCGATCGCCCGCTTGAGCAGCAGGGGGCCGTTTCGCCGCCCCGCCGCGCCGAGGATGCTGAGGAACGTTCCCGCGAGCGTGGTCACGGCGATCAAGAGGATCGTCGTGGCCGCCCCTCGCGCGATCGCGCCTGTCGCATCGGCAAGCCAGCCGAAGTCGAGGCTATAGCCCACCCGATGTCAATCCTTGAGGTTGTCGGGATTGAGCGGCGTCTTGAGCCAGGCCTTCGAGCTTTCGTCCAGCTTGCCGTCGGCCAGCATCTTGGCGATCGCGTCGTTGACGGCCTGCTTCAGGCGGTCCTCGTTCTTGTTGAGGCCGATATGCGAGGGTGAGGTGAGGAGCTGGAACTTCTGCTCCGGCTTCAGCGCCTCTTGGCGGGCGAGCACCTGAGCGCCGACGTCGTTGCCGACGACCATCAGCTGGGTCTGGCCCGAGATGAAGGCCTGGATGACGGAATTATAGTTGTCGAAACGGCGGATATCGGCCGAGGCGGGTGCTGCCTCGGTAAGCGACGTATCTTCCAGCGTGCCGCGGTTGACGGCGATCGACTTGTCGGCGAGGTCGTCCTTGCCTTCGACCTTGAGCGCGGCCGGGCCAATCACGGCGATATAATAGGGTGCATAGGCGGCGGCGAAATCGATCACCTGCTCACGCTCCTTGGAGTAGCCGACGCTCATCAGGATATCGACGCGCTTGTCGGTAAGATACGGGATGCGGTTCTGGCCGGTCACGCTGACCAAATTGAGCTTGACCTTGAGCTGGTCGGCGATGAACTGCGCCACGTCGATGTCATAGCCCTTGATGCTCATATCGGCACTGGCCGAGGAGAAGGGCGGAAAGTCGGAGAAAATGCCGACATTGATGGCGCCGGCCTTGGTGATGTCGTCGACCGCGTCGGCATTGGCGGCCTGGGTGGCGAGACCAAAACCGGCGAGCAGCAGCGCGGCGGCGATGGATGATTTGAGCTTCATGTGAAATGTCATTGTCGTTCCCCTGCTGGAAGCTTGTTTGTTTGACTGCGGCCGCCGGCTCCAGCGCGGCGGTCGCCTTGGATTCGGTGTCGGGCTCCCTCAGGCTCCCTTGCCTGTTATCGCCGGGCTGAAGACCATCAGGCTGAGGATCTCGAACAGCACCTGCGCGCCGGCATGTGCGGTGTTGGTGGTTGCGTCATATTGCGGCGCCACCTCGACGACGTCGCCGCCGACGATGTTGAGGCCCTTCAGGCCGCGCAGCAGTTCAAGCACTTCCCGCGTCGTCAGCCCGCCGACTTCCGGCGTGCCGGTGCCCGGCGCGAAGGCCGGATCGACGCTGTCGATGTCGAAGGACACATAGGTCGGCCCGTCGCCGACGATCTTTCGCGCCTTCTCGATGATGGCGGGGACGCCGAGGCCGGTCACCTCTTCGGCATGCACGACGGTCATGCCGGATTCGTAGGTGAACTCCCACAGATATTCGGCCGAGCCGCGGATGCCGATCTGGATGGTGCGGGTCGGGTCGAGCACGCCGTCCAGCACCGCGTTGCGGAACGGCCCGCCATGATGGAACTTGGTCATGTCGAACAGGCCGCTGGTGTCGCAATGGGCGTCGATGTGGATCATGCCGACGGGCGCCTTTTTGCCGACGGCCTTCAGGATCGGATGGCTGATCGAATGATCGCCGCCGACCGAAAGCGGAATGACGCCGGCGTCGACGATCTGGTTGGTGCGGCGCTCGATGTCGTCATGGCTGGTTTCCAGCCGGTAGCGGCTCTGGAACGGCACGTCGCCGATGTCGGCCACCTTCAGCTCATGCGTCGGGGCGCATTCCAGCACATGATTGTAGGGCCCGATGCGCTCGATGGCGCGCAGCGCCCTTGGCCCGAAGCGGGCCCCGGGCCGGTTGGTGACGCCGAGATCCATCGGCACGCCGATCATCGCCACCTGCAGATCGCCGAAATCCGGATTGTCGGCGGCAATTTGCCGATAGGGCGCGGCGAGGAAGGTCGGGATGCCGGAATAGGGCGCCAGCCGCGTGCCGCTCTTGGAAAAGATCTTGTCGGCGACCTTCCGGAATTTCGGGTCGAACATCTCGCCGCCATGGCTTTCGCCATATTTGCGGCGCAACGCTTCGAGCTTGCCGCTGTTATAACCCATGTCGGTCCTCCATGGCTGGCGCAGTGCGGCCATCAATGACGGTCGCCATCCCGCCGGCTGCCTGCGCATTTCAGGTCTTGATACTGTTCCCGGGCAAAGTGTCTTGTAGCCGCATTGAAAAATCAATTGATATTGTTAGGGTCTTCGCTGTGAGGAAATCTCACATCAATGTTGAGCACGACCTGTCCGAAAACCGGGTCCCACTTCTCGGGATCGTGCTCCAGCGGGAATCTGATGGCCAAGCGTCTGCCACCTTTGAATCCATTGCGGGCCTTCGAGGCGACGGCGCGTCACGCCTCGCTGACCAAGGCGGCAGCTGAGTTGAACGTCACCCATGGCGCCATCAGCCATCAGATCAAGGCGCTCGAACAATCGCTTGGCGTCAAGCTGTTCGAGCGCGCCGGTCAGCGGGTGAAGCTGACGCCACACGGCGCCGAATTGCTGCCGGCAGTGTCGACCGCCTTCGACGGCATCGCTGCCGCCACGCAGCGCATGACCAGGCCGGCGAGCACCGGCGCCTTGTCGGTGTCTTGTGTGCCGGCGCTGCTCCTGCTGTGGATGATCCCGCGGCTCGGCAGCTTCACCTCGCAATACCCTGATATCAGGCTGACGCTGATCCCATCCAATGACGCCAAGGACATCCGCGCGCCGCATATCGACATCTGCGTGCACTATGGCGACGGCAGCTGGACCGATTGCTGGATGCGCAAATGGTCGGGCCTCGAGCTGTTCCCGGTGGTCAGTCCGACGCTGATCAACAACCGTCCGATCCGCACCGTGCGCGATCTCGCCGATCATGTCTTCCTGCATGGCGACGACGGCCGTGAATGGCACACCTGGCTGGCCGCCGCCGACGCGCTGGACCTGGAGCGCGGCCGCCGCCATCATCTCGGCGACGCGCGCATGGCGAGCGAGGCTGCGGTTCATGGTCATGGCGTGGCGCTTGGCGATACAGTGACGGCAAGCGGGCTGCTCGCCAGGGGGCTGCTTGTCGCGCCGTTCAGCCTGTCGGTGCCGGCGGTCGACGATTTCTACGTCGTCTGTCGCAACGAGATGAGGTCGGCGCCGATCGTGCAGCTGTTCATCGACTGGCTGTTTGCCGAAAAGGAGCAGGCTGACGGCCGCGCCGATGCGCCGGTGGCGGGCCGCATCGGCATCCGCAGGAAGCGCCCGGCGCTGCGAGTGGTCGGCGCCAAGACCGCGTCCTGAGGCTGCAATTGCCGAAGCCGCATACATGCCGCCGGCTCTCTTTTTGTCGGGCCAGCCCGCAAAGCGGGGAGCGCATTCAAAAATTCAATGCTAAGAGGCTTCCGCAGGAAGCGAGCAGTGAAGGCGGCATCGAGACATGACTAAGACCGATATAGCGCGGCGCGTCTACAACCACACCTGGAAGCTCGACCCGATCGTCCGCAGCCTGCTCGACACCGATTTCTACAAGCTGCTGATGCTGCAGATGATCTGGGGCATGTATCCCAAGGTCGATGCCACCTTCTCACTGATCAATCGCACCACCTCGGTCCGCCTTGCCGACGAGATCGACGAGGCGGAACTGCGTGATCAACTCGACCATGCCCGCACCTTGCGTTTCTCGAAGAAGGAGATGATCTGGCTTGGCGGCAACACCTTCTATGGCCGCAAGCAGATATTCGAGCCGGAGTTCCTCGCCTGGCTCGAAGATTTCCAGCTGCCGGAATACGAGCTTTCCAAGCGCGATGGCCAGTACGAATTGAGCTTCAGCGGCCCGTGGATGTACACGACGCTGTGGGAGATCCCGGCGCTCGCCATCATCAACGAACTTCGTTCACGCGCGGCCATGCGGGCGTTCGGGCCCTTCGTGCTCGACGTGCTCTATGCCCGCGCCAAGGCCAAGATGTGGGCCAAGACCGAGCGGCTGAAAGCGCTGCCCGATATCCGCATTTCGGATTTCGGCACACGCCGCCGCCATTCCTTCCTGTGGCAGCGCTGGTGCGTCGAAGCGCTCAAGGAAGGCATCGGCGAGGCTTTCACCGGCACCTCCAACGTGCTGCTCGCCATGGACAACGACCTCGAAGCGCTCGGCACCAACGCGCATGAGCTGCCGATGGTGTTCGCCGCGCTCGCCAATTCGGAAAAGGAATTGAAACAGTCGCCCTACAAGGTGCTGCAGGACTGGCAGCGCTATTATGGCGGCAATTTGCTGATCGTGCTGCCGGACACCTTCGGCACCGCGGCGTTCCTGCGTGATGCGCCGGAGTGGATCGCCGACTGGACCGGTTTTCGCCCCGACAGCGCGCCGCCGATCGAAGGCGGCGAAAAGATCCTTTCCTGGTGGCGCGAAAAGGGCAAGGACCCCAGGCAGAAGCTGCTGATCTTCTCCGACGGGCTCGAGGTCGAGACCATCGAGGAAACCTACCGCCATTTCCACGGCAAGGTGCGCATGTCGTTCGGCTGGGGCACCAACCTGACCAATGATTTCGAGGGTTGCGCGCCGACCGAGACCAACCGGCTCGACGCCATCTCGCTGGTCTGCAAGGTCACCGAGGCCAATGGCCGCCCGGCGGTCAAGCTCTCCGACAACCCGGCCAAGGCGACCGGCGACGAGAAGGAGATCGAGCGTTACATCAGGATCTTTGGCGAGAAAGACCGCGTGGAGCAGCTGGTCAAGGTGTGAGGGTGAGGGGGCTGACAAGACGGAATTCTCCGAAAGCATGAGTTCCTTCGCGCCCCCCTCTGTCCTGCCGGACATCTCCCCCACGAGGGGGGAGATTGGCTGTCATCTGCACCTTCGCCAATCTCCAACATCGCATGGAAGGCGCCGATCGAGCGAACTGCCGATCTCCCCCCAAGTGGGGGAGATGTCCGGCAGGACAGAGGGGGGCGCCGTAAAGCGCCGTCGTCTTTCGCTGGCGGTATTGCTTGCAACCCTGTGTTTACTCCTGCCCACCCCCGCCTTCGCTCATGCCTCCGACCGCGGCCACGTCCTGCTCCTCCCCACCGGCTACTACGTCGTCGGCGGGGCGCTCGCTGTCGCCGCCAGCTTCCTCGTTCTGGCGCTGCTGCCGCCGGACTCCATCAACCGCCTCTGGCGGCGGCGCCTGCCGCTTTTCGCATTCGGCGACGGCGCACGGACTATCGTCAGTCTGATATTCTTTGCCGGCTTTGCAATTCTTGTCGCGGCCGGCCTGTTCGGCAGCCGCGATCCGCTCTCCAACCCGTTGCCCCTCACCATCTGGACGCTGCTCTGGGTTGGGCTGGCCTCGCTGCAGGGCCTGTTCGGCAATCTCTGGTCCTGGCTGAACCCCTGGTACGGGCCTTGGCGCGTCATCTCGCGCCTGTTCGGCAAGCGGCGGACATGGCGCCCGCCCCCTTGGCTCGGCTGCTGGCCGGCCGTCGCGCTGTTCTTCGCCTTCGCCTGGTTCGAGCTGATCGACCCGGCGCCCGACGATCCGGCACGGTTGGCCTGGGCCGCCGGCTTCTATTGGCTGCTGAGCTTTGCCGCCATGCTGGTGTTCGGCTACCGCGACTGGAGCCGGCGAGGCGAGTTCCTGGCCGTCTTCTTCGCCATGATTGCGCGCTTCGCCGTCGTCGAGCGCAATGAAGTCGAGCGCAATGAAGACGGCCGGCTCAGTCTGTGCTGGCCGGGCGCCAAGCTCAGCAATGCCGCGCCGCTGTCGCCCAGTGGCCTCGCTTTCCTGTTGCTGGCGCTGTCGTCGGTCTCCTTCGACGGCCTGTCGAAAACCTTCTTCTGGCTCGGCCTGTTCGGCATCAATCCGCTGGAGTTTCCCGGCCGCACGGCGGTGATCGGCATCGGCACCTTCGGTCTCGTGCTGACGTTCGTCTTGCTTGCAGCCGCATTCATTCTTGCAATTGTCCTCGGCCAGCGCCTGGCCGGAAGCGAGCATTCCCTCAGTCAGGCCGCCGGGCTGCTGGTCTGGTCGATCGTGCCGATCGCGCTCGCCTATCATGTCGCGCATTATCTGACGGCGCTGCTGGTCGATGGCCAATACGCCATCGCCGCCCTTTCCGACCCCTTCGCGCTGGGCTGGAACCTGTTCGGCACCGCCGATATGCAGATCGAAGCCGGCGTGGTCGCCGGCGCCGGCTCGGCGTGGTGGCTGTGGAATCTCCAGGCCGGCGTCATCATCGCCGGTCACATGCTCGCCGTGCTCGTCGCGCATGGCCTCGCCTGGCGATTGCACCCGGTTCCCGCCCGCGCCACGCTCAGCCAGTTTCCGCTCACCGTGCTGATGATCGCCTATACTGTCTTCGGCCTGTGGTTGCTTGCCACGCCGGCGGCCGGATGAGACAAAAGCCCGGCTCGATGGCGTCGATTAATCCCCAGGGAAAGCCCGCTTGCCACATCAGGGCTTTGGTGATTTAGTTTGTACACATGCAATTTCGGCCCTCTTATTAAGAGTGGCCCACCTCGCTACAGCCATTGGTCAAAACTCAAAAAACAAGGGGAACTGCCGTGACTGACAAGAATGGGTTTTTCGATCTCTCCAAAACCGGCCTCACCCGCCGCACCGCGCTGAAGGGGTTGGCCGCGGGCGCCTGCCTTGCCGTCGCGCCTGGGTTCGTGCGGTACAGCCAGGCGCAGAGCTCGGCGCCGATAAAGATCGGCTTCCAGTCCCACCGCACCGGCATTGGCGCCGCCTATGGCCGCTGGTATGAAAAGACCACCGCCGCTGCGGTCAAGGCGATCAACGAAGCCGGCGGCATCAACGGCCGGCCGGTCGAGGTCATCATCGAGGATGACGGCACCGATCCCGGCCGAGGCGCCGAAGTGGTCGGCAAGTTCGCCACCCAGCACAAGACCGACATCGTCTACGGCACGCTGTTTTCGCATGTCGTCATCGGCTCGGCGCCCGCCGCCGGCGAAGCCAAGATGCCCTATTTTGTCGTCAGCGAAGGCCACCACGTCGCCTCGACCAAGCTCAACCGCTACGTCTTCCAGCCCGGCATCACCGACGTGAAGAGCCAGATCCAGTCGATGGCGCCATGGATTGCGGCGAACGCCGGCAAGAAGGTGACACAGATCTTCCCCGATTTCGCCTTCGGCTATGATCATCGCGACTACCTGCCGTCGGCGCTGAAGGCGCAAGGCGCCGAGGTCATCGCCCAGATCGCCATCCCGCCGACGGAATCGTCCTTCACCAAATATTTTCCGCAGATCCCGGCCGAGACCGAGGTGATCTACCACGTCATGGTCGGCCCGGCGGTGCTCACCTTCGTCAAGGAGCTCGGCGAATTCTACGGCTCCAACCGGCCGCAACTGTTCGGCTTCATCGATTCGCTCGAGGCCACCGACATCAACAGCCCCGGCCTCGAATTCCTCGACGGCAGCCATTTCTGGGAAGGCTCGCCGCGCTACGCGCAGCCTGACGACTCCGCCGCGCAGAAGGCCTATCGCGCCGCCGTCGGCATCGACGACAATGGTGCTGCCGTCGGCGATCCCAAGGACGTGTCTACCGCCGCGCACATGTTCGGCTGCTGGGAAACGCTCTATGTCGTCAAGAAGGCCATGGAGGATGCCGGCTACAAGGGTCCAGAAGACCGCGCCAAGCTGGTCGAGGCGACCGAAGCCTTGACCGAGTTCGCCGAAGGCCCCGAGCATCCGCAGGGGCCGAAGACCTTCAACGGCAAGATCCATCAGTGCTTTGGCATCCAGAACATTTCGAAGGTCGAAGGCGGCCGGCTGAATGTCGTCCACAAGACCAAGATCGAGGACGGCCTCTACGAGCCGGAAGGGGATTACACGACCCAGCCGCTCTAGACACGGCTTTGTCAGTGAGCGTGGGAGCCAAGTCACCCCCCTCTGTCCTGCCGGACATCTCCCCCTCAAGGGGGGAGATTGGCAGTTCGTACGAAGGCGGCTGCCTACCGACTTTGGCGATTGGCGAAACCGATGATGCCAGCCGATCTCCCCCCTTGAGGGGGAGATGGCCGGCAGGCCAGAGGGGGGTGCGCCTCGCACCGGCCATGGGCATATAACCGATGCACTTCGGACCCCACCTCCTCCTCGCCGCCCTTGAAGGCCTCGTCACCTCCGCCGTGCTGGCGCTGACGGCGCTTGGCCTGTCGCTGGTGTTCGGCGTCATGCGCGTCGTCAATGTCGCCCATGGCGAGTTCTTCATGCTGGGCGCGGTGCTTGCCTGGGCGATCTCCACGGCGATATCAGGTCATCCGGCGCTCGGCTTCGTGGCGGCCCTGGTGCTGGCGCCGCTGATCGTCGGCCTGATCGCGCTGGTCGCCGAACGGCTGGTGCTGCGCCGGCTGAATTACAATCCGGAAGCCACCATCGTCGCCACCATCGGCATGCTCTACATCATCCAGCAACTGGCGCTGACCTTCTATGGTCCGGAGGCACGGCCGGTGGAGCCGCCCTTCAGCTACCGCATCCTTCTGCCGTGGTTCGGCTATTCCGGCTACAAGCTGTCGATCATCGCCGCGTCCGCGCTTCTGCTTGTCGCGACATGGTTCGTGCTGACGCGTACGAAAATCGGTCTCGTCATGCGCGCCACGCAATATGACAGCGAGACGGCGCAGGCCTTCGGCATTCCGGTCGACCGCGTCTATGCCGGCGTCTTCGCGCTCGGCGCCATGCTGGCGGCGGTGGCCGCGGTGCTGATCGTGCCGATCAGCCAGGCGCATTATCTGATGGGGCAAGACCCGCTGCTGCTGTCCTTCATCGTCGTCATCATCGGCGGGCTGGGCTCGCTGCGCGGCACCGTCGTCGCCGCCGTGCTCATCGGCCTGTCGGACGGCGTTATCTCGGTGTTCTTCTCGCCGACGCTGGCCAAGATCATCGCCACGCTGCTGGTTGCCATGGTGCTGGTGTTCCGGCCGCAAGGGCTGTTCGGGACGGCATCGCGATGAAGGAGGCTTCACCGGCAAAAGTCTATGCGTTGCATCTGGGCGTCATCGCCCTGCTTTTTGCCCTAAGCTTCGTCCTGCCGGAATATCACCACGGGCTGCTCGCCCGCATCATGGTGCTGGCGGTCTTCGCCATGGGCTACAACATGCTGTTCGGCTATGTCGGGCTGCTCAGCCTCGGCCACGCCATGTTCTTTTCGGCCGGGCTTTATGGCGCAGGCCTTGCCGTCATCCATCTCGGCTGGAGCGTGCCGGCCGCCTTCGCCGCCGGCCTTGCCTGCGGCGCGCTTCTCGCGCTGGTGATCGGGGTGCTTGCACTGCGCACGTCTGGCGTCGCCTTCATGATCGTCACCATGATGTTCGCGCAGGTGTTCTACCTCATAATCCTCTATTTCGCCGCCTGGACCGGCGGCGACCAGGGCCTGGTGGTGCCGCAGTCGGCGCGTGTGCTTGTCTTGGGCAACACGTCGCTCGGCCTCACCAATCCGACCGTGCGCTACATGAGCGCGCTCGTCCTGTTCTCGATCGTGCTCCTGGTGACGCTCGCCGTCGTCCGCTCCAGGTATGGCCGTGTGCTGGTCGCTATCCGCGAGAACGAGGAGCGGACCAAAATGCTCGGCTACGACACGTTTTCCAACAAGCTCGCCGCGGTCGTCGTCTCCGGCACCATCTGTGCGGCCTCGGGCGCCGCCTACGCGCTGCTGTTCGGTTATGTCGGCTCGACTTTCGCCTCGGTGCAATATTCCATCCTGCCGCTGCTCTGGGTGCTGCTCGGCGGTGCTGCCACCACGCTCGGTCCGCTGATCGGCACGCTGTTCATGTACTATGTCGTCGACATCACCAGCGGCTACACCTCGGCCTACCTGCTGATCGTCGGCATCGCCCTCATCCTGCTGATGCTGTTCTTCCCCAAGGGCATCCTCGGCACCATCCGCCAACGTTGGCTAGGATGGCTGCCATGATGCCGCTGCTGACGACCAAAGGCCTGTCCCGCAATTTCGGCGGCCTGCGCGCCGTCGACGGTGTCGATTTCGCCCTCATGCCGGGCGAGATTCGCGCCGTCATTGGCCCCAACGGCGCCGGCAAGACCACCTTCGTCAGCCTGGTCAGCGGCCGCATCCAGCCGTCTTCGGGCATGATCGTCTTCGACGGCGCCGACATCACCAACCTGCCGGCCTACGCCAGGGTCCGCCTTGGCATCGCCTACACGTTTCAGATCACCAGCGTCTTTGCCAATCTCACCGCCTATGACAATGTCGCGCTGCCGGTGCAGCGCACGCTGACCGATGGCCGCTCGAAAGGCGCCGTGCATGCCGGCGTCATGGCGGCGCTGGAACGCACCGGCCTTGCCGACCGCGCCCACATGCCGGCCGGGCAATTGTCCTATGGCCATCAGCGCCTGCTCGAAGTGGCCATGGGGCTGGCGCTGAAGCCGCGTCTGCTGATCCTCGACGAGCCGACGCAGGGGCTGGCCGACAGCGAGATCGACAATTTCATCGGGCTGGTGCGCGAGATCGCCAAAAGCGCCACCGTGCTTCTGATCGAGCACAACATGCCGGTGGTCATGCAGCTTGCCGACCGTATCACCGTCTTCAACGCCGGCAAGATCCTGGCCGAAGGCACGCCCGAGCAGGTCCGTGCCAACGCCGAGGTGCAGGACGCCTATCTCGGGACGACCCCATGACTGAAACACGGTCTGAAGCACTGACCATCTCCGGGCTCGACTGCTTCTACGGCGAGGTCCAGGTGCTCTATGGCCTCGACCTCGTGCTCAACAAGGGCGAGGTGCTTTGCCTGTTCGGCCGCAACGGCGCCGGCAAGACGACGACGCTGAAGGCGATCATGGGCCTCGTTCCCTCACGTGCCGGCTCGATCAGGCTCGACGGCAAGGAATTGACCGGCCTGCCGGCGCACGACGTGCCGAAGGCCGGCGTCGCCTATGTGCCGCAGGGCCGGCGGCTGTTCGCCGAGATGACGGTGGCGGAAAACATCGAGATCGGCCTGAGGGCCCGCAGCAAGGGCAAGACGACGCGCGAAAACGTGCTCGACCTTTTTCCGCTGCTGCGCCAGCGGCTGAGACAACGCTCCGGCACACTGTCCGGCGGCGAGCAGCAGATGCTGGCCATGGCGCGGGCACTGTGCCTCGAACCGGAGGTGCTTCTGCTCGACGAGCCGACCGAAGGGCTGATGCCGTCGATGATCGCAAAAATCCGTGAGACGGTGTCGAAGCTGCGCGACCTTGGCGTCTCGACGATCCTGGTCGAGCAGCGGGTCGATGCAGTGCTGTCCGTCGCCGACCGGGTCTCGTTCATCGAGAACGGCCGCAACCGCGAGACCGTCGATGTCGAGGAGCTCCGCGCCGATCCGTCGGCGGTCCGTCGCTATGTCGGTGTCGGGTAGTCACCCGAAGAACAAAAAGCCTGCAAGCAAAAATATCGGGATCAGCACCGCGCCCGACCATGCCATGTAGCCGAAGAAGCCCGGCATCTTCACGCCGCGATGCCTGGCAATGGCATAGACCATGAAGTTCGGTGCATTGCCGATATAGGTGTTGGCGCCCATGAACACTGCGCCGGCCGAGATCGCCGCCAGCGTCGATGCGAAGGTGGTCATCAGATGCTGCGGGTCGCCGCCGGCGAGCTCGAAGAACACCAGATATGTCGGCGCATTGTCGAGGAAGGATGACAGCGCTCCGGTCATCCAGAAATAGGCAAGGTCGTTGGGCTCGCCCGTGGGCGAGCTGACAAGCGAGACCAGAGGCGCCAGCGCGCCGTCGGGGCCGGCCCTGAGAATGGCGATGACCGGCACGATGCAGATGAAGATGCCGGCGAACAGTTTCGCCACCTCGGCGATCGGCTCCCAGTGGAAGTTGTTCGCCTCCCTGTGGCTCTTGCGCGAGACCGCCAGCGAAAGGAAGGCAAGAGCCAGGATGATGGTGTCGCGCACGAGGTTCTGCAATTCGAGGCTCACGCCCTGGACGGCGAAAGCCACGCCTGGCTTCCAGGTCGCGGAAAGCAGGATCGCGCCGATCACCCCGGCCAGCAGCGGGACGTTGGCCAGGCCTCGGATGCGCACCTTCGTATCCGGTGTCGGATCCTTGATCTTTGGCGCGCCGTCCTCGCGGCGATGCAGGACCATGTCCATGGCCAGGAAGACGGCCAGCACCAGGCCGCCGACGAACAGTGTCTCCTGATAGAGATTGGTGGTGGTCCAGAAGAAATCGACGCCGCGCAGGAAGCCGACGAACAGCGGCGGGTCGCCGAGCGGCGTCAGCGAGCCGCCGATGTTGGACACCAGGAAAATGAAGAAGATGACGACATGGGCGTTGAACGGCCGATTGTCGTTGGCGCGCAGGATCGGCCGGATCAGGATCATCGAGGCGCCGGTCGTCCCGATGACCGAGGCGAGCATCGCCCCGATCAGCAGCAGTCCGGCATTCACCAGCGGCGTGCCATGGATGTTGCCGGCGACGAGGATGCCGCCCGAAATGGTGAACAGCGCAAACAGAAGAATGATGAACGACATATATTCGGTGAGCAGCGCATGCAGTACCGCTTCCGTGGCCGAAGGCATGCCGAACGCAACCGCCAGCGGCACGACCACAAGCGCCGCCCAGAAGAGGGTGATCTTGCCGTAGTGGTGCTCCCAGACATGGTGGAAGAGCAATGGCCCGGTGGCGATCGACAGAAGCAGGCCGGCAAAGGGAAGCGCCCACCACAGCGACATTGTTTCGCCTGGCAACTCGTGGGCCTCGGCTGCGAGCGCTATGTCCGGAAGCAGGGTTGCGACTGCCACCACAGCGCCCGCCGTCAAAGCCGCCGCAAACCGCATAAGGCCCCCTCTGGAATTGTGTCGGATGCGATTGGTGATGTTCAAGCCAGCGTCACGCCGGCATCACGCATCCGGTTCAGCATCGTCTCGACGGACCCGTTGAGATTGATGCCGCGGCAGGCGTCGAGCCGCACTGTTGTGTGGAAGCCCTGCTTGACCGCATCGAGCGCCGAAAAGGCGACGCAGAAATCGGTCGCAAGACCAACCAGGGTCAGCGTGTCGATGCCGCGCTCCCTGAGATGGCCGGCAAGGCCGGTCGGCGTCGTATGGTCGTTCTCGAAGAAAGCCGAATAGCTGTCGATCGCCGGCCGGAAGCCCTTGCGGATGACCAGTTCGGCCTTGGTCCAGGCGAGGCCGGAGTGAAAGTCCGAGCCTAGGCTGCCCTGGATGCAGTGGTCCGGCCACAGCGTCTGCTGGCCGTAAGGCATCTCGATGGTCTCGAACGGCTGCTTGCCGGGATGGCTGGAGGCAAAGCTCGAATGGCCGGCGGGATGCCAGTCCTGCGTCAGCACGACATGTTCGGTCCGCCGGATCAGGTCGTTGACCAGTGGCACGATCTCGTCGCCGCCGGCCACCGCCAGCGCGCCGCCCGGGCAGAAATCGTTCTGCAGGTCGATGATGACAAGCGCTTCGTCGGCCATGGGCCTCCCTCTTGTTTGTCCGGAGGCATGACCCGAACCGGAAGTCTGCCGAAACGTGGAATCCGGTGTTCGAAGCCAGGTTCCACCGAAAAATGCCGCTGGACGCGACCGGATGCAGAAACTCGACCAGATGGCCGGCTGCGTCAACCTCCAACGGTATAACAAATGCGTGCCGCCGCGCCGATGCGGAGAGCGGCCCGAAACTCTGGCTTTGACAATTCCTCCCGGCTTGATATCATTTGCATACGAATGAATTTGACCGGCCCGAATGCCGGAAGGATCCCTATTTCTGGGAAGGCAAAGCGTGATCCGTTACGCGAAACCCACCACCGTCGACGAGGCTCTCGCTTTGCTTGGCGAGGCTTCGTGGCGCATCCTTGCCGGCGGCACCGATTTCTACCCGGCACAAGGGGCCAAGCCTTTCCGCGAGAATGTCCTTGACATCAACGGTCTCGCAACGCTGCGCGATATCGCCGAAACCGAGGACCATTGGGTCATCGGCGCGCGCACGACCTGGACCGATCTTGTCCGTCATCCGCTGCCGGCGGCGTTCGATGCGCTGAAGCAGGCGGCGCGGGAAGTCGGCTCCGTGCAGATCCAGAACGTCGCCTCCATCGCCGGCAATCTCTGCAATGCCTCTCCGGCCGCCGACGGCGTGCCGGCGTTGCTCATTCTCGACGCCGAGGTCGAGCTGCGCTCGGCAGCGATGGCCCGCCATCTGCCGCTGAAAAAATTCATCCTGGGAAACCGCCGCACGGAACTGCAGCCGGGCGAAATGGTCACCGCCATCCGCGTGCCGAAAAACGCCTCCGCCGGCACGTCGGCTTTCGTGAAACTCGGCGCCCGTCGCTATCTCGTCATTTCCATAGCCATGGCGGCCGCCCGTCTGACCGTTGAGGACGGCATCGTCGGCAACGCTGCCGTCGCCGTCGGCTCCTGTTCAGCGGTCGCCAAACGTCTTGCAAGTGTCGAAGCAGCCTTGCGCGGCCTCCCGGTTGACCACGCCCTCGTCACTGCGATCCAGTCCGCGCCGATGGACGAGCTGTCGCCGATCGGCGACGTCCGCGGCAGCGCCGAATACCGGCTGGACGCCGTGCGCGAGATCGTCGCCCGCGCCGTGCTTGATGCCGCGGGTCACGCATCGAATGACAAGGCGGTGGCGGCATGAGCAAAGCTCAGCCTGGCATGAGCATGGAGCGGGCCGACATCGCCTTCGAGGTCAACGGCGCCGCCGTTTCTGTCTGCGTGCCGCCGGTTCGTCGTCTCTCTTCGGTGCTGCGCGACGAATTGCGCCTGACCGGCACCAAGATCGGCTGCGACGCCGGCGACTGCGGCGCCTGCACGGTGCTTGTCGACGGCGAACCCGTCTGCGCCTGCCTCATGTCAGTGGCTTCTGCCGCTGGCACCGTGGTGACCACGGTCGAAGGGCTCGCCAATGGCAGATTGTCGGCGCTGCAAGCTTCGTTCCTCGACCATGGCGCCGCGCAATGCGGCATCTGCACGCCCGGCCTGTTAATCGCGGCAACCGCGCTGCTGGACAGGGAGCCGAACCCGAGCGAAACCGAAGTCCAGGATGCGCTGGGCGGCGTCCTGTGCCGCTGCACCGGGTACCGGAAGATCGTTGCGGCGGTGATGGATGCTGGACGGTTCGCGAGCGAACTATCGACGGACGGCATTGCCCCTCATCCGCCTGCCGGCACCTTCTCCCCGTACAGTGACGGGGAGAAGGACGAAGCTCCAGCGCTGGCGTCCCCCTCTCCCCGTCTTTCACGGGGAGAGGGTAAGGGTGAGGGGCAGCACCAACTTCAGCGGCTCGATCTCGACCTTGACCGCAGAATGCCAATCTCAGGCCATGCTGTAGGCTCCTCTCCGATCAGGCTCGACGGCCTGCCGAAAGTCACCGGCGGCGAAAAATTCGGCGGGGATTCCTTCCCGGCCGATGCGCTGGCGGTGCTGGTGGTGCGCTCGCCGCATCATCACGCCCGCTTCGCCTTCGGCGATCTCGACGCCTGGGTGAAAACCCGTCCCGGCATCGTCGGCGTCTTCACCGCTGCCGACATTCCGGGAAAGAACAGCTTCGGCGTCATTGCGCCTTTTGCCGACCAGCCGGCGCTGGCCGAAGGCTTTTCGCGCTTTCGCGGCGAGGCAGTGGCGCTGGTTGCCGGCGAGCGCGAGGCCATCCTCGATCTCGATCTTTCGGATTTTCCTGTTCGTTGGACCGAGTTGCCATACCTTCTGCAGCCTTGCGAGGCGCAAGCCGGCGGCGCGCAACTGATCCACGAGAACCGGCCGGCAAACCTGCTCACCACTGGCTTCGTCGAGCGCGGTGACCCCGAAGCCGCGCTTTCCGGCGCGGCTTTCGTGGTTTCCGGCGCCATCGATACCTCCTATGTCGAGCACGCCTATATCGAGCCGGAAGCCGGCCATGCCTATATGGATGGCGGCACGCTCGTCGTCGTCGCCTGCACGCAGGCGCCCTACATGGATCGCGACGACGTGGCAAAAGTGCTTGGCCTTGCCGCTGACAAGGTGCGTATCGTGCCGACAGCCACCGGCGGCGGCTTCGGTTCCAAGCTCGACGTCTCGTTGCAGCCGCTGATCGGCTTGGTCGCGATGAAGACCGGGTGGCCGGCTGCACTCGCCTATACCCGCAACGAATCGATGATCTCGACCACCAAGCGTCATCCCGCCGAGATGAAGGCAACGATCGGCGCCGATGCCGATGGCCGCGTCACCGGCATGGTCTTCGCAGGCGATTTCAACACCGGCGCCTATGCGAGTTGGGGCCCGACCGTCGCCAACCGCGTGCCGGTGCACGCCTCCGGTCCCTATGCGACGCCGAATTACCGTGCCGAAGGCCGCGCCATCCACACAAATGGCCCGATCTCCGGCGCCTTCCGCGGTTTCGGCGTGCCGCAGGCGACGATCATGCAGGAAACACTCTATGACGAGCTGTCCGAAAAGCTTGGGCTGGACCGGCTCGATTTTCGCCTGAAAAACTGTCTTCGTAACGGCTCCGAAACGGTTACCGGACAGAGGCTGGAAGCAGGCGTTGGCATTGCCGAGTGCCTCGAAGCGTTGCGGCCGCATTGGACGCGCGCGCTTGCCGATGCCGAAAAATTCAACAGTGCCAATGACAGCAGGAAACGTGGCGTCGGCGTCGCCTCCTGCTGGTATGGCTGTGGCAACACCTCGCTGCCAAATCCATCGACCATCAGAGTCGGCATCTCCGCCACCGGCGACGTCGTCCTGCATCAGGGTGCCGTCGATATCGGGCAAGGCTCGAACACGGTCATTGCCCAGATCTGCGCCGACGCGCTTGGCTTGCCGCTCGAAAAATTCCGGCTGAAAAGCGCCGACACGGCGATCACGCCCGATGCCGGCAAGACGTCTGCTTCGCGCCAGACCTTCGTCACTGGCAAGGCCGCCGAAAAGGCCGGCGGCGCCTTGCGCGAGATCATGCTGCGCTTCGCCAATGTGTCGGAGAAGGCAGCGATCGCTCTGGATGGCACAAGCCTGGTCATCCGCGAGGGCGAAGCGACGCGGCATATCGATCTGTCCACGCTGAAGGCCGATGCTGACGGCTTCGTCTTCCGTGCCGAGGAAAGCTACGACCCGCCGACGCTGCCGCTCGACGCCAAGGGCCAGGGCAAGCCCTATGCCGTCTACGGCTATGGCGCACAGATCGCCGAACTCGAGGTCGACCTCAAGCTCGGCACGGTGAAGCTGATCAAGATCACCGCCGCGCATGATGTCGGCAAGGCGATCAATCCGCTGCTCGCCGAAGGCCAGATCGAGGGCGGCATCGCGCAAGGCATCGGCATGGCGCTGATGGAGGAGTACATTCCCGGTCGCACCGAGAATCTGCACGACTATCTCATCCCGACCATCGGCGACGTGCCGCCGATCGAGACCATCCTGATCGAAGTTCCGGATCCGGAAGGACCCTTTGGCGCCAAGGGCTTGGGCGAGCATGTGCTGATCCCGACGGCGCCCGCGATCCTCAATGCCATCCGCCATGCCACCGGCGTCCTGGTCACCAAAATTCCGGCGACGCCGAGTCGCATCCGCGCTGCGATCCGCGACAAGGAGGCGGGCCGATGAGCGAGCTAGCCGAACGCTTCGAAACCCACGATCCCGGCGAGAAGCAAGTGGCGGAAAAGATCCGCTGCGATGCCTGCCCGGTCATGTGCTATATATCAGACGGCCGCACCGGCGCTTGTGATCGCTACGGCAATGTCGGCGGCAGGATCGTGCGGATGGATCCGCTGACCATCCTCGACCATGCGGCCGAGACCGGCGCTGTGGTTGTGCCTTTTGTCGCCGAGGGCGAAGAATGGGACGGCGAACTGGTCAACACCGGCCGCCGTTTCGTCACCGCGATCGGCGCCGGCACCACCTATCCCGACTACAAGCCTGCGCCTTTCATCGTCAGCCAGGAGGTCGAAGGCGTCGATCTCGTCACCGTCGTCACCGAGGGCATCTTCTCCTACTGCGGCGTCAAGGTGAAGATCGACACCGACCGCCACCTTGGTCCCGAGACTGCCACGGTCCGCGCGGCGGGTGAGGCAATCGGCCATGTCACGACAGGCGAATATGGCTCGCAGATGCTGTCGCTGGGCGGCGTGCATCATCTGACCGGCGGCTCCAAGGCCGAGGGTCGCGCCACCTGCGATGCGCTGCTTAATCTATGCAACCGCAAGCCGGTCGAGCTCACCATCGACGGCGGTGCCACGGTCATCGTCGAAGCCGGCAAGCCCCCGGTCATCGACGGCCAGCTCGAACATCGCATGCGGGTCGGCTGCGGCTCGGCCACCATCGGCATGTTCGCCACCCAGTGGCGCGACCTGGTCGACGAGGTGGTGGTGGTCGACGACCACATCACCGGCGTCGTGTCCGAGCATCAGGCAGGCAAGGTGCTCGGCTGGCAGGACACCGGAATCAAGATCATCGGCCGCCGTTCGACGCCGGGCCGCTATTTCAAGGTGTCCGAGCCCGGCCTCGGCTGGGGCGGCACCAGCATTTCCGACCCGCTGTCGATCCTCGGCGAATGGAACGCTAAGAAGGGCGCCCGCCCCGGCCTGTCGCTGCTGATGGTCTCGACCACCGGCGAGCAGTTCGCCTATTACGAGCTCGATGATGAATTGAAGCCGGTGCAAAAGCCCTTCCCGGAGCGGCTGCAGAAATCCGTCGGCCTGATCGAGGACAATTGCGAGCCGGCGCTGTGCACCGTGCTGTTCGTCGGCGGTGCCGGCGGCTCGCTGCGCGCCGGTGTCACCGAGAACCCGGTCAATCTGACCCGCTCGGTGCAGGGCCTGACGACTTATGTCACCGTTGGCGGCGCGCCGGTCTATGTTTGGCCGGGCGGCGGCATCACGCTGATGGTCGATGTCACCCGGGTGCCGGAAGGTGCCTTCGGCTATGTGCCGACGCCGGCGCTGGTGGCGCCGATCGAGTTCACCCTGCGCCGCGACGACTATGTCAGGCTCGGTGGCTACGAAGCTGAGATCCGCAGCGTCGAGGATATTCTTGCCAAGGGCGGTGAGTACCTCAATCCGCGCCGCGGCACGGGCGCGCCGGCCAGCAATCCGTGGCCGCCGCTGGCGCAGTTGCGGCGTGCCGCGAGCAACGGGTCCGGGTGATGAACGGCCCGCAGGCACATTGGCTTGAGGACGGCAGGCGGCTGCATCTCAATCATGGCCCGATCGACCTGATCATCGAGGCTTTTGGCGATGCGGACGAATGCCGCGCCGCCTACAGCCAGGCGGTGGCGCGGTTCCAGACAATCCTGCAGGAGATCGTCGACGACCTCCCAGAACTGCGCCGTCCGGCTTCGTCGCGGCCACGTGCTTTCGCTGGGCCGACGGCGCGGCGCATGGAAGCGGCGGTTGTTCCGCTAGCGAAACAATTCATCACGCCGATGGCTGCCGTCGCCGGTTCGGTAGCCGACGAAATGCTTGGCGCGTTGCTGGCCGGGCGCCGGCTCGATCGCGCCTATGTCAACAATGGCGGTGACAGCGCGATCCATCTCGGCAACGGCCGGTCCATGACCCTCGCCATTGCCGGGACAGGTCATGGACTGGCGGACCGTATCACGATCCGCGCCGAAGACGGGATCCGCGGCGTCGCGACGAGCGGCTGGCGCGGCCGTTCCTTTTCGCTGGGCATCGCCAACGCAGTCACCGTGCTGGCGCGGACGGGTGCTGAAGCCGATGCCGCCGCGACCTTGATCGCCAATGCCGTCGATCTCCCCGGTCATCCCGCCATCGAGCGCGTGCCGGCGCGCGATCTGGCGCCCGACAGCGACCTTGGCGATCGTCTGGTCACCCAGGGCGTCGGCGTGCTTTCATCAGGCGAAATAGCCGCTGCGCTGGACAGCGGGCTTGCTGTCGCCGAAGATTTTCGGCGACATCGCCTGATTGCCGCCTCAGCGCTTTTCCTTGCCGGTCAGGCACGGATCGCCGGTCCCATGGCGCTCGCTGCGCCCAATGAGAAATCAAGGAAGGAAATTGCCCATGCCTGAGTTTGCGATCCGCAAGGTTGCGGTGCTGACCGAAGAAGTATTTCACGAGGGCGGACCGGTGGCGAAGGTGCCGCGCCGCCGCGCCGCGGCCATGGCGGTGGTGAAGAACCCGTTCGCCGGCCGTTACGTGGAAGAGCTGCAGGGTGCCATGGACGATCTGAAGCCGCTCGGCCTGCTGCTCTCCGACAAGCTCATCGCTGCATTGGGCGGCGACGTAAAGCAGATCGACGGCTACGGCAAGGGCGCCATCGTCGGTATCGCCGGCGAGCTGGAGCATGGCGCGCTATGGCATGTGCCGGGTGGCTACGCCATGCGCGAGCGGCTCGGCGACGCCAAGGCGATCGTGCCATCGGCAAAGAAGGTTGGCGCCTTCGGCGCGCGGCTCGACGTGCCGCTCGGCCATATCAACGCCGCCTATGTGCGCAGCCATTTCGATGCCATGGAGGTCGGCATCAGCGACGGGCCTCGTCCCGACGAGATCCTGTTCTGCCTCGCCATGACCTGCGGCCCGCGCGTGCATGATCGCATGGGCGGCCTCGCGGCCAAGGACATCAAGGCATGGGACGGACTGCGGTGAGCGCCGAAGACATCAAGCTCAAGCTGGTCGAGGCGGAGGAGCCTGACGAAAACGATTACCGCCTGCAGGAGCAGGTTGGCTTCATCCTGCGCAAGGCGCACCAGCGCCATGTCTCGATCTTCGCAGCACACATCGCCGACCTGACGCCGCCGCAATTCGCCGCCCTGGCCAAATTGCACGACGTCGGCGAGACCTCTCAGAACCAGCTTGGCAGCCTGATCGCCATGGACGCGGCGACGGTGAAAGGTGTCATCGACCGGCTCAAGGCGCGCGGCCTGGTCGAGCTTTCCAAGCATGAGGTCGACAAAAGGCGCCTGCTGGTCAATCTGACCGCTGAGGGCCGGGATGCCATCGAGCGGCTGATCCCGATCGCCCGCGATATCACGCAGGAAACGCTGGCGCCGCTTTCCGCCAAGGAGGCCGCCATTTTCATGAAGCTTTTGGCCAAGCTGGCCTGAGCGGTGCCCTCGCTGGCTCCCAGAGGCTGAGCGAACTTGGTCGGTCTACGCCGCCTCTCATTGTCCTGCCGGACATTTCTCCCCGTATAGTGACGGGGAGAAAGATGCCGTCATCGACGGTTTCGCCAATCAACAGCGTTGCAAAAAGGGTGCCGGGCGCCGCGGCCAGTTCCTTCTCCCCGTCGCTATACGGGGAGAAGGTGCCGGCAGGCGGTTGAGGGGCAGCGCTATGCTATGTCCCTCATGTCACTGTCTCCGGTGCCTCAGAGGCCGTTGTCCTTCAGGACCTGGGCGGCATTTTCCTTGGTGATCTTCTCCGTCGGCAAGGTGATGGTCTTTTCGACCTTTTCGCCGTTCAGGAACTTGATCGCCTGCCGCAGTCCCTCGGCGCCGGGCGTCACATAGGTGAAGGTCGCCGTCAGCTCGCCATTGTTGACCAGCGTCACGCCTTCATTGGGCAGGCCATCGATGCCGATGAACTTGATGTCCTTCTCGCGTCCGGCATCCTTGGCGGCAAGATAGGCGCCGTACGCCATCGGGTCGTTGTGACCATAGACGAGGTCGATCTTCTCGTTGTTGCGCAGTGCCGTGGCCATGATGTTGTAGGCCTGGTCCTGTTTCCAGTCGCCCGACTGCTGGTCGAGCAGGTATTTGATGCCCGGCTCCTTGTCGGTGAATTCATGGAAGCCGTCATGGCGGTCATGTGCTGGCTGGGTGCCCATGCCGCCCCAGATCTCGACGACATTGCCCGCGGCCTTGCCCTTGCCGCCGAGCAGCTCGACGGCGTATTCACCGGCAGCCCGGCCGATCAGCTTGTTGTCGCCGCCGACGAACTGCGTGTAGTCCTTGGTTTCGACATTGCGGTCGAGCACGAAGACCGGGATCTTGGCATCGATCGCCTGCTGCACGACGCCGGTCAAGCCGGCGGATTCCTTCGGTGACACCAGCAGCGCGTCGACCTCCTGACGGATCAGGTTCTCGACATCGGCGACCTGCTTTTCGGTCTTGTCCTCGCCGTCGGTGACGATCAGCTCGACTTCCGGATGCTTGGCAGCCTCAGCCAAAATGTCCTTGTTGAATTGGGCGCGCCACGGCTCGATGGTCGTCACCTGCGAGAAGCCGATCTTCCACTTCTTGTCCTGAGCGTATGCGTTGCCGCTGGTCAAAAGCGCGGTCGTGGTCAGCAGTGCCGCGGTGACGGCGGCAAGCTTCAACATGTCACGTCGTTTCATTTCTTGTTTCCTCCAAGATTTAGAGACGGGGTCTCTTTTGACGGCCGCTTTGCTGCGGTCGTTTCCTTGTGCGCCGCTTTTCCACCAGACAGGCGCAGATAGAAGAGAAGATCAAAGGCATTGCGCTCCTGCACGAGCACGGTGCCGATGATGATCATCCCCTTCAGCACGAGCTGAAGGTTCGAATTGATGTTGTGCAATTGCAGGATGTTCGAGAGCAGTCCGAAGATCAGCACGCCGCAAAATGTGCCGATGAGGCTGCCGCGTCCGCCCATCAGGCTGGTGCCGCCGATGACCACTGCGGCGATGGCATCGAGCTCAAGTCCGGCACCGGCATCCGGCTTGCCTTGCCTGTATTGCGCAACGTAAAGCACTGCCGCCACGCCGGCCAGCAGCCCTGATACCGCGTAGGTGGCGATCTTGACGCGGCCGGCGGCGATGCCGGACAGCCGCGCCGCCTCTTCATTGCCGCCGATGGCATAGACATAGCGGCCGAACGGCGTGAAGCGCAGCACGGCGCCGTAGATCAGGATCGCTCCGAGGAAGAACAGGCCCGGCATCGGGATCACGCCGAAGACCAACGAGCGCAGGATTTCGAAATCCGCGGTGGCGTTCGACCCGGTGTAGACCGGCAGCACCGCATTGTTCTGCCCGGCGGTCAGCCGGGCGATGCCGAGCGCCGTCACCATCATCGCCAGCGTGACGATGAAAGGCTGCAGCCGCCCGGCAACGATGATGAAGCCGTTGAGCGCGCCGAACAGCAAGCCGACGCAAGGCGCCACCAGCAACACGCCGAGCACGCCGAATTTTGAGCCTACCTGCGGCAGCAGGAACCACAGCACAAGACTGCAGAGGATCACCCCGACAATGCCGGGTGTGACCAACCCACGAACGCTATCCAGCCTGATGTCGTGCGTGGCTTGCGAGCCGACGCGGGATTTTTCGATGTTCAGGAAGATGAAGCGGGTAACCAGGATGCCGAGGCAAAGGGCGACCACGGCAACTGTCGGCACCCCCAGCACCACCGCCGGCGTAACACCCGGAACCGTCAGCAGCATGGCGCAGACCACCGTGCAGATCGCCATCAGCGAGCCGACGGAAAGATCGATGCCGCCGGTGATGATCACCGCCGTCATGCCGGTGGCGATCAGGCCGGTGGTCGACACCTGGCGCAGGACGTCGAGCAGATTGCCGTAGGACAGAAAAATGTTGTTGCCCTTGGAGCTGATCGGCGAGCCCAGAACGCCGATCAGGAAGATGGCGATCAGGCCCCAATAGAGCTTGGTTCGGGACAGGATGTTCAAGATGCTCATGCTGCGGGTCTCGTCATGGTCCGTCGCGGCGCCGCAAGCCGCATGATGGCCTCCTCGCTGGCTTGCGCGCGCGAGAGGATCCCCGTCTGGCGACCATCGGCCATGACCAGGATGCGGTCGGAAAGATGCAGCAGCTCCGGCAATTCCGAGCTGATGACGGCGATGGCGAGTCCGTCTCGCGCCAGCCTGAAGATGAGATCGTAGATCTCGCGCTTGGCGCCGACATCGATGCCGCGTGTCGGCTCGTCCAGCAACAGGACCCGCGGCCGCGTCGCCAGCCACTTGCCGATGACGACCTTCTGCTGGTTGCCGCCGGACAGCGTGCCGGCCGGCTGCTCGATGGTCCCGCAGCGAATGCCGAGCGTCTTGACGGCGTGCCGCGCCAGGTCTTGTTCGCCGGCCAGCGAGCGAAGGCCGAACCGCGCCAGTGCGCCGACCAGCGGCAGCGCGACATTGTCGGTGATCGAGGCCTGAAGATGCAGGCCTTGCGTCTTGCGGTCCTCTGTCACCAGGGCGATGCCGAGCCGGCGGGCGTCGCGCGGTGAACGGATTTCCACCGGCTCGCCGTCGAGCCGGATTTCGCCGCCGGCGCGTCCGCCGCTGGAGCCGAAGATGGTCTCCAGGATTTCGGTGCGTCCCGAGCCCAGCAGCCCGCCTATCCCCAGAATTTCGCCTTCGGCAAGATCGAAGCCGACGCCGTCGAGCGCTGTGCGCCAGCCGTGGCGGTCGGGTTTGGATAGCGACAAGCCGCTTACGGAGAGGACGACCTTGCCGCTGGGGCCGCGCTCCTCCTGGGAAGAGGCAAGCAGGCTTCGCCCGACCATCGCCGAAATGATGGTGTTTTCGTCGAGCTTTGCCATCGCCTCGGTCAGCACGTGGCGTCCATCGCGAAACACGGTGACCCGACTGGCCAGATGCATGACCTCGTCGATGCGGTGCGAGATGTAGACAATCGCCACGCCGCTGTCGGCGAGCTGGCGGATGATCCGGAACAGCCTTTGGCATTCGGCCGGCGAAAGCGCTGATGTCGGCTCGTCCATGATCAGGATGCGCGCCGACATCGACAGCGCCTTGGCGATTTCGACCAGCTGCTGCTCGCCGACGCGCAAGCTGCCGACCCGCGCCTCCGGGTTGAGCTCGATGCCGAGCCTCTGCAGCAGCGCACCGGCGGCATGGCTGCTTGCCTTGCGGTCGACGATAAGTCCGGCGATCAGCTTTTCGCGCCCCAGGAAGATGTTATCGGCAACGCTGAGCTCGGGGACGAGGTTGAGTTCCTGGTGGATGATGGCGATGCCGGCGTGCTCGGCATCGCGGACGCCGGCGAAACGGATCGGATGGGCATCGACGTTCACCGTTCCGTCGTAATCCGTGTAGACGCCGGAAAGTATTTTCATCAACGTCGACTTGCCGGCGCCATTTTCCCCCATCAGCGCATGGATCTCGCCGCGCCGCAGGTCGAAGCCAACATCGACAAGTGCGGCGATGCCACCGAACGTCTTGGAAATGTGCTCGGCGCTTAGCACCACAGCCGAGCGGCCGGCCGCAGCCGCATCATCTCCGGACGTGATGGAATTGCCATGCTCCATGACAGATCGGCCTCCCTTCCGCCGTCGTCGAACGTCTCAAACGCTAATCTAAACGTTTCGATCGTGTCAAGCTGATATCTGGTGAGGCCGGTGAACGAATTTCAATTCTTGCGCGGAACCGCAAGATTCCGTAGATATTGCAGCCAGAAGGCGGTGAAACGTTTCGAAAATGATGGCGTCAGGGCGAAAAAAGCAGCGGAAGTCCACGGCCCCGACCATGCTGCACGTGGCTCAAGTGGCGCGTGTTTCGGTCGCCACCGTCTCAGCGCTGATCAATGGCACCGCTACTGTCAGTCCCGAACTCAGCCAGCGCATCGAACAGGCGATCCGCGACATCGGCTATAAGCGCAACGCGATCGCCCGCAGCCTGAAAATGGGGACGACCCGCACCATCGGGCTTACCGTTCCCCATATTACCAATCCGTTCTTCACCGATGTCGTGTCGGTCATCCAGCAGGCATTCGATCGCGCCGGCTACGCGGTCATGCTGTGCTGCACGGACGAGGACCTGAACACGCAGGACGACCAGATCAGGCTGCTGCTCGACCGGATGGTCGACGGGCTGATCGTCGCGCGCGTCGGCGACGGCGCGATCCTCAAGGGAATTGTCGATGACGCGAACGTGCCAGTGGTGCTGCTCGACCGTGTCTGCGAAGGCGTCGACACCGATACTGTCGTCCTCGACAACCAGCGCGCGGTGTTCGACGCCATCACCTATCTGATCGATCTCGGCCACCGACGGATCGGCTACATCTCCGGATCGTTCGACATCTCGCCGATGCATGACCGCATGGAAGGGTATCGCGAGGCGCTCAAGGCCGCCGGCCTGCCGGTCGAGAACGAGCTCGTTCGCTACGGCAACTTCCACGAAGTCGACGGCTACAACGCGACGATGCAGCTGCTTTCGCTGCACGACCGCCCGAGCGCCATCTTCTCGGCCAACAACCCGATGGTGATCGGCACAATGAAGGCGATCCGCGACATCGGGCTGTCCTGCCCCGAGGATATTTCGATTGCCTGCTTCGATGATTTTCCGTGGTCGGACGTGTTCCAGCCGCAACTGACCACGGTCGCCCAGCCGGTGCAGGCGATCGGCGAGCAGGCCGCCAATCTCCTGCTCGACCGGCTCGCCGGAAACAGGGACGCGCCGCCACGCAAGCTGGCGCTCAAGGGACGCTTGATGATCCGCAATTCATGCCGGCCGCTGGGGGCGCCCTTGGGGGCGATCGCACAAAGCGTCAGTGCGTAACGCGCCTTAAGACCTCAGGCTGCTTCCGACAGGGATTTATGGACGTCGGCCAGGATCTCGAAGGATCGCACCCGCGCTGCGTGATCGAAAATCTGCGCCGTGACCATCAGCTCGTCGGCGCCGGTGCGGCGGACGAACGCTTCTATGCCTTGCCTGACCGTTTCCGGGGCGCCGACGACGGCGCAGGACAGCGCCTGGCCAAGCATTGTTTTGGCCATTGCGTCGAGGTCGCGCTCATATCCCTCGACCGGCGGCGGCAATCGGCCGGGCCGGCCGGTGCGCAGATTGACGAAGGCCTGCTGCAGCGAGGTGAACAACAGCCGCGCCTCGGTGTCGGAGGGTGCAGCGAACACATTGAGACCGAGCATGACATAGGGCTTGTCGAGCTGTTCCGACGGCTGGAAGCGCGAGCGGTAGACTTCCAGCGCGTGGTCGAGCTCGGCCGGCGCGAAATGCGACGCGAAGGCGTAGGGCAGGCCGAGCATGGCGGCGAGCTGCGCGCCATAGAGGCTTGAGCCCAGGATCCAGATCGGCACCTGCTCGCCCTCGCCGGGCACGGCGCGGATGCGCTGGCCGTCTTCGGCCGGCTGGAAATAGCCCATCAGCTCGACGACATCCTGCGGGAAACTGTCGGCGCCGGCCTCGAGGTTGCGGCGTAGCGCGCGCGCCGTGCCCATGTCGGTGCCCGGCGCCCGGCCGAGGCCGAGGTCGATGCGCCCTGGATGCAATGCGTTAAGCGTGCCGAACTGCTCGGCGATGACCAGCGGCGAATGGTTGGGCAGCATGATGCCGCCGGCGCCGACGCGTATCGTCCTGGTGCCGCCGGCGACATGGGCAATGACGACGGAGGTGGCGGCGCTGGCGATGCCCGGCATGTTGTGATGCTCGGCCAGCCAGTAGCGCTTGTATCCCAGCCGCTCGGCATGGCGGGCGAGATCGAGCGAATTGGCGAGCGATTGCGAAGCGTTGCTGCCTTCGACGATCGGCGACAGGTCGAGAACGGAAAGAGCGGTCATGGCGGGGATCCTGTGGACGGGAGGGATGTAGGAAGCGACCGCCACGGCCGCAAATTCAAAAAATTGAACAGACGCCGCGCGTCCAAGCAGCCGCAAAGGACGCTCTAGGCATTTTTAATTCGAGGTCCCTTCCGGAACTTATCCCGGTTCCCGGACATGCGCCCGCCGCCGACGCGTATCGTCCTGGTGCCGCCGGCGACATGGGCAATGACGATGGAGGTGGCGGCGCTGGCGATGCCCGGCATGTTGGCGGGCGAGATCGAGCGAATTGGCGAGCGATTGCGAAGCGTTGCTGCCTTCGACGATCGGCGACAGGTCGAGAGCGGAAAGAGGGGTCATGGCGTCTCAGGCCTCCAGGATTTTCTTCTGTCGCGCCATAGCTTCGAAGGCTGCACGGTCGGGAATGGCGATCTCGAGCGGGCCTTCCAGCACGTCGGCGAGTTCGGCGGCTGTCGCTATCTCCATCTGCTCGGTATGGCCGCCGAGATGATGCGTCGACAGCCGGTTGTTGCGGAGCGCATAACGGCGGCCCGGCAAGGCTCGTGCGGCGATTACGGAGGAAAGGAAGTGCGAGGTTGGGTGGGTCGACAGGAAATGGTTGCTGACCGAATAGTCGACCTCATAGTTCTGCTGCATGTCGAAGCGGTAAACTGTCCGCCAGTCGCCGCCGACATTGGCCTGCAGCCGAAAATGATCGCCTGTCTCAACCATGCGGAATGTCTCATGTGGGGTCTTTTGCTCGAGACCCGGTCGAAGCAGGAGCGGCGCTGTCAGTGTCAGTCCGCCGAAGCCGACATCGGCAATGTAGGTTCGGCCGTCGAGTTCGACGCGCAGCAACATATGGCTCCGGGCGGTTATGGCATCATCGGGCTGGCCCCAAAGAACGCGTGCGGCAAGGCCGCTGACGGCGAAGCCAAGCGCCTTCAGCACATGCATGAAAATGAGATTGTGTTCGAAGCAATAGCCGCCGCGACCCCGAGCGACGATCTTTTCCTGCAGCGAGGCGAGATCGAGACGAACCGGGTGGCCTAGAAACGGATCGAGATTTTCGAACGGGATTGCCTGCGGGTGTAAGAGATGGAGCGACTTCAGCGTTTCTAGCGAAGCGTCTCTCAAGCCGGTGTATCCGATGCGGGCGAAATAGGCGTCGATGTCGAAGGAGATATCGGTCATGGAAGGGAGCCAAGCTTTGACCAGCTCGATATAGGCATTCAATCCGGGCGCCGCAAACGCCGCGCGCCGGTTTGCGCTGCAGCGCTGTTCGTCTCCTCGATGAGTTCTTCCTCAACCACCGCAGTATGCTGCGCCGCCAGGAAATTGCCGACATGGCTGAGGCTGTCGAAATGATCGCAGAACACCTTGATGACGACCAGCAGCGGCACCGCCATCAGCGCGCCGACGAAACCCCACAGCCAGGACCAGAAGGCAATAGCGATGAGGATCGCCACCGCATTGATCTCGAGGCGGCGGCCAACCACCGTCGGCGTCACGAACTGGCCCTCGACGGTATCGCACAACAGCACGAAGGCCGGCGCCAGCAGTGCGTAGGAGATGCTGTCGAAGCTGATCAGCGAGATGATCGTGACAAGCGTGATTGTAATCAGCGCCCCGATATAGGGCAGGAAATTGAGCAGAGCCGCTGCCGCGCCCCAGACCTGCGGGTTGGGCACGCCGAGTGCCCAGAGGCCGAGTCCGATGAACAACCCCAGGCATGTATTGATGACGGCGACGGTGAGCAGGTAGTGCGAGATTTCACGTTCGACGTCATAGACGACGCGCAGTGCCCGCTTCTTTTCGCTGAGACTAGGGAAGGATTCGACGATCTTCTCATAGAACATCGTGCCGGAGGCGAGCAGGAACAGCGACAGGACGAAGACGATGATGAGGCTGGTGCCTGCCGACAGCAAATTGCTGGCGGCTTGCGGGAGAAGGCCGGATTGCGCCATGGCTACCCTCTGAACGCCCGGCTCCTGGGATGTCTGCGTCAGCCCCTCTATCTGCCGCGAAATCTCCATGATCCTTTCGAAAGGGCGCCGCAGTTGCGCGAGCCGTTCGGTCAGCTGCTGGCCAATCACCGAGGTGTTGTTGATGAGATCAATGACTGGCCCGCTGAGTAGATATCCTGCGACGGCGACGACGCAGAACGACAGCAGCACCAGCAATGTCGCCGACATCACGTCGGGCAAGCCGTGTTTGCGCAGGAAGCGGACGATCGGCGTCAGCGTCAGCGCCAGCAGGAAAGCCAGAATGACCGGCATGAAGAAGGCACGAGCGAAGTAGAGCGCATAGATCGCCATAAAGATGAAGATGCCGACGAGCAGCGAACGCATCAGATGCATATCCGCACGCGCCTCGACGCGCGGATCCGGGCCTTCGGCAGCGCCTGTGCCCAAAGCGGCGGGTTCGGCTTTCATTCTGGCCCTCGGCGGCACGCCACGATTGGTGTACGCTGTTGGCGGAAACGCCTTTGCGGCTTCAAAGTTCCGTTAGAGCGACGTGCGTCCACTTGGACGCACAAAGCACGCTCTAACACTTTGAATCTACGCATCGTGCTTTCCGAAAATCGATTCCGATTTTCGGGCCGATGCGTTAGCCGGCGTTGATGGCAAGGCCGTACTGCGCCCTTGCCAGTGAATCAGGGCCGATGAATCAGGCGGCCGGCGCGGCCACGGCAGGGATGGTCTTCGCCGTTTCCTTGCGCACGATCGGCGCGACCTTGGTGCCGTAGAGCTCGATCGCCTTCATGATCTTGGCGTGCGGCATGGTGCCGATCGCCATTTGCAGCAGGAAGCGGTCGTTGCCGAAGATCCTGTGCTGGGCAACGATCTTTTCGGCCACCTGTTCGGGATTGCCGACGAACAGTGCGCCGTTCGGGCCACGCGACTGGTCGAAATGCGCCCTTGACGTTGGACCCCAGCCACGCTCGCGGCCGATGCGGTTCATCACCTCGGCCTGTGGCCCATAAAAATCGTCGGCCGCTTGATCGGTGGTCTCAGCGATGAAGCCGTGGACGTTGAGGCTGGTGGCGAGATCAGCCGGATCGTTGCCGGCCCGTTTGGCCGCCTCCCTGTAAATGTCGAACAACGGCGCGAACCGTGCCGGCTCACCGCCGATGATGGCCAGCGCCAGCGGCAGGCCGAGCGCACCGGCCCGCGCGGCCGATTGCGGCGTGCCGCCAATCGCGATCCAGATCGGCAATCTGTCCTGGAAGGGGCGGGGATAGACGCCACGATCGTTGATCGGAGCGCGCAGCCTGCCCGACCAGGTCACCTTGACATGATCGCGGATGGCAAGCAGCAGGTCGAGCTTTTCGGCAAAGAGCTCGTCATAGTCTTCGAGATTGTAGCCGAACAGCGGGAAGGATTCGATGAACGAGCCGCGCCCGGCCATGATCTCAGCCCGGCCGCTGGAGAGAAGGTCGAGCGTCGCAAACTGCTGGAAGACGCGGACAGGATCATCGGAGGAAAGCACGGTGACCGCGCTGGTCAGCTTTATGCGCCTGGTGCGTTCGGCGGCCGCGGCCAGGGCCACGACTGGCGCTGAAGCCGCATAGTCGGGACGGTGATGCTCGCCCAGCCCAAACACGTCGAGGCCGACCTGGTCGGCCAGCTCGATCTCCTCGACTAGGTTGCGCAGCCGCTCATGCGCGCCGATGGCGCCGGGGCCCGGTTCCGGGCTGACGTCGGCGAAGGTATAGAGACCGAGTTCCATCATGTGTCATCCTGGCGTTTATTTTTCGCGCTACAGGTAGCGACCAGTCCGCCGCGCCGCCAGAGGGGCGGATGGTGAACAGTGCATGTCCGTTTCAGCCGAATTCAGCCGAAAAGGCGTCTCCCGACTGCAACAGCTCAGAATTTCATGGCTGGCATACCGTTTTGGCGCTTGAACTCTGGGTTTTCACGCGTATGTAAGCCTCGCAAATTGACTCCAGGGAAGTGGACTTGGCTATCTATAGGGAAAAAGACGTTTTCGAGCGGCGCAATGCCGCAAACGAGGCAAAGAAGGCGCTTCTCGAGCGCTTCAAGGCAAAGCCGGCAGCAGACGATCCAGCAGTGCTGGCACGACAGGCCGAACGCAAGGCAATCCTCGAAGCTCGTGCGATACGCGAGGCCGAAAAGGCCAGGCTGAAGCAGGAAAAGCTGGCGCGCGAAGCGGCCGAGAAGGCCGAGCGCGAAGCGGCTGCCGAAGCAGCGCGTATCGCTGCCGAAGAAGCGGCGCAGGCGGAAGCGAAGATCCGGGAAGCCGAAGAGAACGAGCGCATCGCTCGTTTGCTCGCCGACGAGGCCGAGCGCAAGGCTAAGCGCGACGCGCGCTATGCGGCGCGCAAGCAGCGCACCGGCAGGACGCCCCCGGGCTTTTCGGCTCGCTAGCGCTCCTACAGCGCGATTTCACCAAGCAAATTCAGGGCCGCCTTGCAGCGGCCCTGAAGGCGTTTGTGTTGCAATCTTGCAGCCAAACTAGGCCGCGAGCTTCAGCCCCATGATGCCGCAGACGATGAGCGCGATGCAGGCCAGCCTGATCGCCGTCGCAGGCTCGCCGAGCAGCCAGATGCCAAGCAGCGCCGTGCCGACTGTGCCGATGCCGGTCCACACCGCATAGGCCGTGCCGACCGGCAGCGTCTTCAGCGCCAGTCCGAGCAAGGCGAGACTGACGACCATCGAGACAACCGTCAGGACCGTCGGCAGCGGTTTCGAAAACCCATCGGTGTATTTGAGGCCGATCGCCCAGCCGATCTCGAACAGGCCAGCGAAGAAGAGAAGAATCCACGACATCGGAACGCTCCATTGAATTGCGGGTCGTCCCGGTCTTTTCGGAAAGCGCGAAGTCGTCTTCGCTGCATTGATATAGAAATTTCGGGTGCCCAATCAACAGCAGCGCCGGCGGCATTTCAGGACCAATCGCTGACTGTCGATTGGTCCTGAAATGCCGCCGGTCATGGCCTTGCGCCGAAACGCCGAGACTTACCTGTCCTTGAGTTTGGTCGCCTTGACGGGCGGCGCCTTCAGGGTCGGGGCAGCGGCGGGTTTCTTCGCGTCCTTCTTCGGCTTGCGGGCTTCTTTGCCCGCCTTCATCGCACCTTTAGCCATGATTCGTCCTCCGATTGTGGCAAGCGAAATGAACCAAGAGAAACGCCCGACCGCAAGAGGCATAATCTGGCGCCTGTGCCGGCCGGCGGCCGTCAAGCGGTTTCTAATTCGCTCGTAAACCGCGTTGGTCCGTGCGATGATCTTTTTGCACTGCAGCAACAGCCCGTGCCTTCGCCGGGTGTTGATCCGGCAGGCCGGTCAGGACGACAATGCGAATCCACATCGGCTGCGAGATGAGCTTCGACTTTCCGCAGGAAGCGCCGCTGATCGCGATGCTCAACGTCCACTATTCCCGGGCGTCCGATCTCGAGCGACCGGATTTCCTGACCTCGAACCCACCGGTGCCGATCGAGAGCTACCGCGACAGTTTCGGCAATTGGTGCAACCGTCTTGTCGCCCCGCCCGGTCGCTTCACCTTCGGCACGGACGCCGTGATCCGCGACCCGGGAACCTTCGAGTTGGGCGAGCTGGTGGCGTGGCAGCACGAGGTGCGCGACCTGCCGTCGGAAACATTGCTGTTCCTGCTGCCCAGCCGCTATTGCGAGAGCGACGTGCTGGCGAGCGAGGCATGGCGGCTGTTCGGCCACACACCGCTTGGCATTCCACGGGTTCAGGCGGTCTGCGACTTCGTCCACAACCACATCATCTTCAATTACGGCAATGCGCGGCCGACGCGCACGGCAGCCGAGGCCTATCGTGAGCAAAGCGGCGTCTGCCGCGATTTTGCCCATCTCGCCGTCGCCTTCTGCCGCGCCCTGAACATCCCGACGCGCTACTGCACCGGCTACATCAGCGACATCGGCCTGCCGAAACCGTGGTCGGATATGGATTTCGCTGCCTGGATGGAGGTCTATCTCGGCGGTCGCTGGCATGCCTTCGATCCGCGCAACAATGCGCCGCGCATAGGTCGCATCCTGATCGCCTCCGGCCGCGACGCAGCCGATGTGCCGCTGACCCATATTTTCGGGCCGGGCACGCTGGCCGGTTTCAAGGTCTGGACGGAAGAGATCGTCGACTAGGCCGTGTGGACAGTTACCGCAACCACAAGACAATAGCCGCGAGAGTGACAACGGCGGTAATTGCGGGCGGTTTTCTCGAGCGGGTTGCGACCCAGCGGAACAGCTTGAGTTTGGAGGAGCAGCACTCGGCGAGATGATGCTGGGCATAGAGGTGCCCTGACAGTGGGACAGCTTCTAGAGAACCTAAAAAGCGGCGGGCTTGCTTCGGATGGTTAAGGCCAGGAGCGCCTCCGAAAGTCGTTTCTTCGCCCGCTCGACCCCGTTCTCGTCGATTGCCTCAACATCGAGGAACAAGTCGAGGCCAGTCGCGTGCTCGCTGATGACCTGAGGGCGCTGGGCCAGTTCACCCAGGAGGCCCTCGACTTCATAGGGGACAACCTCCCGGCTGATCCCCTTCATGGCAATCGGTGCTAACGGACGCGCCCGGACAAGGTCGCGGACGAGCGCGTAAGTTTCATAGCTGAGGCAGATGCCGCCGGGCTCGGCAATCGACTGCAGACGGGCCGCCAAGTTCGCTTCGGCTCCGATGATCGTGTAGTCCATCCGATCATCGGAACCGAAGTTCCCAACATTGCAATAGCCCGTGTTGATGCCCATGCGAGCTCGGAAGGGCCGTTCAACTCCGCGGTCACGCCACACCCTGTTCAACTGCTCCAGCCGACGCTGCATGTCGACAGCCATGCGCAAGCAGGCTCTCGCGTCTTCCTCGATGCCTTGCGTCTCGGGGTCTCCGAAGAACACAAGAAGCGCGTCGCCGATGAACTTGTCGACGGTGGCGCCGTGTTTGAGCGCGATCGTCGACATCTCGGTGAAGTACTCGTTGAGGAGAACCGTCAGGTCCTCGGGCTGGAGCCGTTCCACGATCGCGGTGAAATCCTTGACGTCGGAGAAAAAGATCGTGAGCTTCTTGCGCTCGGTCGCGATGGTGACGTCCTTCTGGCCGCTGAAGATGCTTTTGTAAATTTGAGGCGAGAGGTATTTGGCGATCTTCAATGAGATCGCGGCCAGGAAGTCGTTTGCCTCGGAAAGCTCTTTATTGATGCCCTGAACCAAGGCGGACTGCCGACGCTGCAGGAGAATGAACGCCAGGCCCGCCGCCGCCGCGAAGCCGAAATATAGGAGCAGATACTTGAAAGCGAGGACGTTCGCAGCGATGGGCTGATTGACTGATATCTCCTGGATCCCTCGGACATCCCCTACTTTCCAGTCCGTCTTGGGGCTGTCCGGGTGGGAGTTATGGCAGGTCACGCAGACTTGTCCCATTACAACCGGGGCCGCGGCGCGGACGTGTCGGTCAAACAGCGAACCCGAGACTTCGATGATCGGCTCCCTCGGGTTGGCGCGCAAAGCAAAGATTGCATTCCGCTCGAATACATCGAGCTGGTGGGGGTCGCGACCTTTGAAAGGTAGATCCGAGACGAACCGATATTTCACGGAACCGTCGTGAGCGCTGATGCGCTTGCCGAGTTCGATCGAGAGGGTTGCTGGAATAGGGATCGCGCCTGGCACATCCCGGTAGTTGTGCGTCGCGGTCACGGCGTCGTCTGCTTGCAGCACGCGTCCCACGACTTCGCTGCCGTAGAATCCGCGCATTTCGTCGATGATCCGGCTGATTTCGCTGGCTTGCGTGCGCAGCATCCGTTCCGATAGGTCTCGGAGATCGAGCCAGGCGGCGACGGGCAGACCGATAAGGCCGATGACCACTGCCGCCACCAGGAGCGGTCCCATGGTGCGCTGCTGACGCGCAATCTGTTCACCCAGTCCAGCCATTGTGCCAGCGCCCGGCAGTCACTAGTATCTGAACTATATCTCATTCCCGGCACGGTACCTAGCGTCAGTCTTGGCTCGATGAAAACACGCCAGCCCTGCAACGACGGACCGACCTTGAGCGGTTGTGGCTAAGCCCCCACCTTCACAGCGGATTTCGCATACTGGCGCGCCCGGCCAACTGCGGACTGTTCTCACGCTTGGAGAAGGAATGCTCAAAGTCCGACCGATGGCGCCCGAGCCGGTTGCCAACGAGGACCATTTGTCGGCGCCCGAGATCGAGACCTGCGTCGAACGCATCGAGGCAGGCTGAAGACCGAGATGCCCGAGGTCACGCGACTGTTCGTCCGCGGAACCTGAGCCCGCCGGCTCAAGGCCATAGAGGCCGCGTCGGGACAAGCGCCGGACTAGAGGCCTGCCGTTGCAAGGTTCGCCTGCCGCGCTGCCGCATCAACTCGAATGTCGGAGTCGATTTCGGAAAGCATGATGTGTAGGTTCAAAGCATTACACCATACTATGTGTCCAAACGGGCGCACGTCGCTCAAGCATTGCCGAACGGATTTTGGGAGGAATGAAGATGAAAATCGACGGCGGGTGCCATTGCGGGGCCATCACCTACGAGGCCGAAGTCGATCCGGAAAAGACCAATATCTGCCACTGCATCGATTGCCAGCAACTGACTGGAACGGCGTTTCGGGTGACCGTGCCGGCGTCGGAGGATCATTACCGGATCACCAGGGGCACGCCGAAGATCTACATCAAGACCGGGTCGAGCGGCGCCAGGCGCGCCCAGGCTTTTTGCGGCGAGTGCGGTTCGCATCTCTATGCCACGTCGGTCGGTGACGGACCGAAAGTCTACGGCATCAGGGTAGGCACGGCGCGTCAGCGCGATGAACTGGTGCCGAGACGGCAGTTGTGGCATCGCTCGGCGCTACACTGGCTGCCGGACTTCGAAGGCACGACGATCGTCGAGGAGCAGTAGCCTCTCAGTCGTCGCCTTCGACGACCCTAAGTCTCAGCTGACCGGTCTTGGAGTCGGCGACGCGCGCACCCGCTTCGACCTTCGCGCCGTGTGTGGTCTCGGCCGATCCGGCGTCGCCCTCCGTCGGCTGCGCGCCGAACTCCAGCGCCTCGATCTTCTGGCCGCGCTTGGTCACCTTCGACGTCGAGACGAGGATATCGTCGATATCCTTGGCCGACTGGCCGAAATGGCTCTGCAATTTGCGCACCCGCTCGTCGAGGCGCGAGACATCCTCCATCAGCCGGATCACCTCGCCCTGAATCAGATGCGCCTGCTCGCGCATGCGGGCGTCCTTGAGGATCGCCTGGATGACCTGGATCGACAACATCAGCAGCGACGGCGAGACGATGACGATGCGGGCGCGGTGCGCCTTGTGGACAATCCCCTCGAAATTCTCGTGGATCTCGGCAAACACCGATTCCGACGGCACGAACATGAAAGCGGTGTCCTGCGTCTCGCCCTGGATCAGGTATTTTTCTGATATATCGCGGACATGCACCTCGATGTCGCGTCGAAACGCTTGTGCGGCGACCTTCTGCAAATCGACGCCTTCGGCGGCACGGATGGCGTTCCAGGCTTCCAGCGGAAACTTGGCGTCTATGGCAAGCGCCGGCGCGCCGTTCGGCATCTTCACCAGGCAGTCGGGCCGGCTGCCGTTCGACAAGGTCGCCTGGAATTCGTAGGCCCCGTGCGGCAGGCCGTCGGCGACGATCGCCTCCATGCGCGACTGGCCGAAGGCGCCGCGCGTCTGCTTGTTGGAGAGGATCGCCTGGAGCTGAACGACCTGGCCGGCGAGCGACTGGATGTTGCCCTGCGCGATATCGATGACCGCCAGCCGTTCCTGCAGCTTGGCAAGGCTCTCATGCGTCGATTTCGTCTGCTCGGTCATGGTCTGGCCGAGGCGGCCGGTCATCGCGTCGAGGCGTTGGCCGATCGACTGTGTGAGTTCGGCCTGCCGCGCCCCGAACACTTCGGCGATGGCGCCCATGCGGCCCTGCATCTCGGCCTGGCTTTGCAGGATGCCGGCCATCCGCGCCTCGGCGTCGCGGGCGTGGTCGGCGGCTTCCGCAGCCGCCACTGCACGCGCCTTGGCCGACCGCCACAGCGCGACGACCAGCGCCACGAACAGGCCCAGAAACAGGATCGCGCCGAATGCCAATGCGTGGCCGAGCGTGATCGTGGTGGCGCCGAGCCGGGCGATTGGTTCGGACAGGATTGATGTCAGGTCGTTCATATGGACAGCATAGATGATTCTCCCTGACGGCACAGATCAAAACGTGAACGGCGCTTCAATTGCCCCGGTTGACGCTTTCCGTGCGACGTCTTAGGTGAGACGCCATGTCGATCAAGCCTCTCATCATTCTTCCCGATCCCGTCCTGCGCCAGGTTTCGAAACCGATCGAGCGCGTCGACGGCGCCTTGCGCAAGCTCGCCGACGACATGCTGGAGACCATGTACGATGCGCCGGGCATCGGCCTGGCGGCGATCCAGGTCGGCGAACCGTTGCGCATGCTGGTGATCGACCTCGCCAAGGAAGACGAGACGCCGGCGCCGCATGTCTTCATCAACCCCGAGGTTCTCGACAGCGCCGATCAGCGCTCGGTCTACGAGGAGGGTTGCCTGTCGATCCCGGATTACTATGCCGAGGTCGAGCGCCCCGCCGCCGTGCGTGTGAAATATCTCGATCGCGACGGCAAGCTGCAGGAGATCGAGGCCGAAGGGCTGATGGCGACCTGCCTGCAGCATGAGATAGATCATCTCAACGGCGTTCTGTTCATCGACCACATCTCGAAGCTGAAGCGCGACATGGTGGTCAAGAAGTTCAAGAAGCTCGCCAGGGACAAACCATCAGGCAGCAAGGCGCCGGGCAAGTTGGTGGGATAGGGCTCAAAAATGCCCCTGCGCGTCGTTTTCATGGGTACGCCCGAATTCTCGGTGCCGACGCTGCGGGCGATCGCGGAGGCCGGGCATGAGATAGAAGCCGTCTACACCCAGCCGCCGCGCGCCGCAGGTCGCCGCGGGCTGGAACTGACGCCATCGCCGGTGCAGCGCGAGGCGGAGCGGCTGGGCGTCGAGGTGCGGACGCCGGTGTCGCTGAAGAGCGAGGCCGAGCAGCAGGCGTTCCGCGCCTTGCGGGCCGACGTCGCCGTGGTCGTCGCCTATGGATTGCTGTTGCCCAAACCCATCCTCGAGGCGCCGCGGCTCGGTTGCCTCAATGGCCACGCGTCGCTGTTGCCGCGCTGGCGCGGCGCCGCACCCATCCAGCGCGCCGTCATGGCCGGCGATGCCGAGACAGGCATGATGGTGATGCGGATGGAGGAAGGTCTGGACACCGGTCCGGTGGCGATGATTGAAAAATGCACCATCGGCCCCGATATGACGGCCGGCGACCTGCACGATCGGTTGATGCTCATTGGTGCCGCGCTGATGGCGGAAGCGCTGGCACGGCTGGAACGGGATGCCCTGACATTTACCACGCAGGCGACGGTGGGGGTGACCTACGCCAAAAAGATCGATAAAGCGGAGACGCGCGTGGACTGGACGCGGCCTGCTGGCGAAGTCCACGATCATATTCGCGGCCTGTCGCCCTTTCCCGGCGCATGGTGCGAGACCGAAATCGGCGGCCGCCTGGAACGGCTGAAACTGCTTCGCTCGACGCTTTCGCAAGGCGCCGGCGAGTCGGGAGGAATTCTCGATGACCGCCTGACGGTCGCCTGCGGGTCAGGCGCCATCAGGCTGGTCGAAGTTCAACGTGCGGGCGGAAGGCCCATTGCCGCGCAAGAGTTTCTGCGCGGGGCCAAGCTCGAAAAAGGAACGAAATTCTCATGAGCATGATGTCGATACGCGCGGCGACGCCGCGGGACCGCGAGGCGATCCGCCTCGTCGAGGAACACGCATTCGGCCAGCAGGCGGAGGCCGGACTGGTCGACGCGCTGGTCACCGGCGGCGATGCCGTCGTCGAGCTGGTGGCGGACGAAGATGGGCAGGTGGTCGGCCACATCCTGTTTTCCAGGCTTTTCGTGCAGAATGGTGGCAAGAGCTTTCCAGCGGTGGCGCTGGCGCCTTTGGCCGTCGAGCCGTCATTCCATGGCACCGGCATCGGCGGCGCGCTGGTCCGCGAGGCGCATATCCGTCTCAAGGACGCCGGCGAGGTGCTGGCGGTGGTGCTTGGCGATCCCGCCTATTATGGCCGCTTCGGCTACAGCCACGCACGCGCCGAAAAATTCGAGAGCGAATATCAGGGCGACGCGCTGCAGGCGCTGGCCTGGGGCGAGGCGCCTGAGACCGGCAAGCTGGTCTACGCTTCGGCCTTCGGCTCCGCGCTCGCCGCCTAACCTCATCCTGCTTTAGGAATGCCGCGTTTTCGCCTCGACATCGAATATGACGGCAGCCTCTATGCCGGCTGGCAGCGCCAGGCAGACCAGCCTTCGGTGCAGCAGGCGATCGAGCAGGCGATCGAGAAATTCTGCGGTGAGCAGGTCTCGCTGCGCGGCGCCGGCCGCACCGATGCCGGCGTCCATGCGACCGGCCAGGTAGCGCATGTCGATCTCGTCAAGGCGTGGCCCGATGACAAGGTGCGCGATGCGGTCAACGCCCATCTGCAAGCGGCCAAGACGCGCATCGCCGTCCTCAAGGCGGCTGTCGTGCCTGATAGCTTCGATGCGCGTTTCTCGGCGACCGGCCGCCACTATCTCTATCGCATCGTCAACCGGCGCGCGCCGGCAGCGCTCGACAAGGGCAAGATCTGGTGGGTGCCGAAGCGGCTCGACGCCGAGGCCATGCACGAGGCGGCAAAAGTGCTGCTGGGGCGGCATGATTTCACTACGTTCCGCTCGACCCAATGCCAGGCCGACAGCCCGATCCGGACGCTTGATCGGCTGGATGTCAGTCGGCTGGGTGACGTGATCGAAGTGCGAGCCTCGGCGCGCTCGTTCCTGCACAATCAGGTGCGCTCGATGGTCGGCTCGCTGAAGCGCGTCGGCGAAGGCGGCTGGACAATTGCCGACCTGAAGGCGGCGCTCGATGCGCGCGACCGTGCAGCCTGCGGCCAGGTTGCGCCGCCCGACGGACTTTTTCTCGTCGGTGTGGATTATCCGAAAGTCGATTAAGCGGGCGCACCGATGCCGAGCAGCGCCTGCAGGCCGAACAGAACGACCAGCGACGCCACGAACATGCCGGCGAAGACGGCGGTGCCGACAGCTGCGCCCCTGCCGATGGCGATGTTTGTCATCCGCCAGGTCAGGACCATCGACAGCGCAAACAAAAGCAGCGACGCCAGTACGGCGAACTCGTTGGTGGAAGGCAGGAAAAGCCTGATCAACGCCGACGGCAGCATCATCCAGGCGATGATCGCCGACGCCCAGTTGCTGGCGACGACATAGTGGACGAAGCGCCCGCCAATGCCGGCACGCGGCGCGATAAAGGCAAGGCCGACAAGCGGCAGTACCCAGGCGCCAATGTCGACCGTCGCCAGACGGATCAGCATGCTGAAGCGCCCCGCGAATGCATCCGGATCGCCGATCTCGTTGGCAAGGCCGACCCAACCGACGATCAGCGCCGGTGCCGCGACGATGATGGCGAAGAAGGAATTCCAGAAACCGTCGGCCGAAAGGTCGAGCAGGCGCAGCCCGTCGGCCTTGCCGAGCATCAGTCGCCAGGCGCCTGTCAGGGAAGCATAGGTTTCGTCCGACGAAAGCATGGTTACGATATGCCTCGCTCGAACCAGTCTTCGATGAAGCGCTGATAAATTTGCGTCAGCGTCTCGAGGTCGGCAAGCGCGACGCGTTCATCGACCATGTGCATGGTCTTGCCGACCAGCCCGAACTCGACCACCGGACAATAGTCCTTGATGAAGCGGGCGTCTGAGGTGCCGCCGGAGGTGGAAAGCGCCGGCTTCCTGCCGATCACTGCCTTGACCGAGCCGCTGAGCGTCTCGATCAGCCGGTCGTCGCGAGTGAGGAAGACGTGGCTCGGCCGATCGCGCCAGAGGAGCTCGTAATCGACCGGCGTCGTCTTGCCGGTCCGGTATTTCTTGCGCTTCGCCGCCTTGTCGAGACGGTTGTGGATTTCCGCCTGGATGGTCTCGGCGGTCCATGTGTCGTTGAAGCGGATGTTGAAGGTGGCGGTCGCCTTCGCCGGAATGACATTGGTGACCGGATTGCCGACGTCGATCGAGGTCACCTCCAGATTGGTCGGCTGGAAATCCTTTGTGCCCTCGTCGAAGACGGGGTGCAGCAAGGCGTCGACCAGCGTCATCAGGCCGCGCACCGGGTTGTCGGCAAGCTGCGGATAAGCGGCGTGGCCCTGCCGGCCGTTGACGATGATGCTGCCGGACAGCGAACCGCGCCGGCCGATCTTGATCATATCGCCCAGCGCGTCTGGATTGGTCGGTTCGCCGACGATAGACGCATCCCACTTCTCGCCCTTGGCGGCTGCCCATTCGAGCAGCTTTGTCGTGCCGTTGATGGCCGGCCCTTCTTCATCGCCGGTGATCAGCAGCGAGACCGAGCCTTTCAAGCCGCCCTTCGACTCGATATGGCGCGCCACCGCGGCGATGAAACAGGCGATGCCGCCCTTCATGTCGACGGCGCCGCGGCCGAACATCTCGCCCTTGGCAATCTCGGCGGCGAAAGGCGGATGAGTCCATGAAGCTTCGTCGCCGACCGGCACCACGTCGGTATGCCCAGCGAACATCAGATGCCGACCGTTGCCGGAGCGCCGCGCATAGAGATTTTCGATATCGGGCGTGCCGCCTTCCGAAAACACCGGGCGCTCGACGGAAAAGCCGAGCGGCTTCAGCATTGTTTCGAGCGTGCTCAGTGCTCCGCCTTCAGCGGGCGTCACCGAGGCACAACGGATAAGGGCGGCTAGATTTCTGGCGGGATCGGAAGGCAACGTCATGGGCAAAAGCGATAGTCGAAAGCGCAAGGCCTGTCACGGCCAGACATAAGGGCCAGCCATCCCGCCGACATTATGGTTTTCATGTCGTATAGTCGCAGGCCAAGGCAGCATCATCGGATGGCCAACGAGGACAAAAGGATCGTCATCGCCGGCGCCGGCAGCATCGGCTGCTATGCCGGCGGCTGCCTGGCGCTCGCCGGGCTACGGGTGATTCTGCTGGCGCGGCCGCGCATCGAAGAGGCCTTGCGGAAGGACGGGTTGCGGGCCACCGAGCTTGACGGCCGCGATCGCTCCATCAAGCCGGATGGGCTGTCGGCCACCGCCGATCCGGCGGCCGCCTTGCGCGGTGCTGAAATTATTCTTGTGACGGTCAAGAGCGGCGCTACTGAATACATGGCGGCGCTCATTGCCGGCCACGCCCGCCCGGACGCGGTGGTGGTCAGCCTGCAGAACGGCGTCGACAATGCCGACAGGCTGCGGGCAAGGCTTACTGGGCGACCTGTGCTCGCAGGCATGGTGCCGTTCAACGTGGTCCAGTCACCGGATGGCGAATTGCCGCTTCGCGTGCATCGCGCCAGCGAGGGCAAGGTGATGATCGAAGAAGGGATCGCCGGCCTCGATGAACTGCTCGACGTCGATGGGTTCGCAGTCGCCGCGCATGGCGACATGACCGCGGTGCTGTGGGGCAAGCTGCTGCTCAACTTGAACAACGCGCTGGTGGCGCTTTGCGGCCTGCCGCTGGCAACGCAATTGGCCGACCGCCGCTGGCGGCTGATCCTGGCCGGCCAGATCGACGAGGCGTTGGCGGCAATGCGGGCGTCGAGCATCGAGCCGGCGCGGATCGCCGGCCTGCGCCCGGCGCTGCTGCCAAAACTGCTCCGTCTGCCCGACGGGCTGTTCAAGGTCCTGGCGCGGCGCATGCTTGCGATCGATCCCGAGGCACGCTCGTCGATGTGGGACGATCTGCAGCGCGGCCGGCCGACCGAGATCGACGAGCTGCAAGGTGCGATCCTGCGCCTGGCTGACAGAGAGGGCACGCCGGCGCCGCTGATAAAGCGTGTCACGGCACTGGTTCGCAAGGCAGAGCAGGAAAATCATGGATCGCCCGGCCTGACACCGGAAGCGATCAGTGCCGGCCTTCGATCAGCGTGATCTTTTGCCAGATCTTCCGCGACAGGTTGGAGGCGAGAGTCTCGATGTCGTTGACGCCATCGACGACGACATTGTCGTTGACCGACTGGGCGAACAGCGCGGCGATTTTGCCGGTGATCGACAGCATTTCGGAGCAATAGTCGAGATAGCGGGCGAGATCGGCACGGTCGGTTATGCGTGCCGGTGAATGCGATGCCGGCTTGAAATCGGCTGAAAGCACTGCCGGATCCTTGGTCAGCTGATGCATGTCGATGACGTGGATCAGCGATCGCAAGCCGTGAAGCTTGCGAAACACCTGCTTGCGCTTGATACGCTCCTCGGTTCGGATCAAGGCCAGGAAGCCCAGCGCCGTCAGGATGATCACGTTGATCGAGGATTCTATGCCCTGCACCGACTGGATGGCATCGTGGTTTGCCGAGACACGGCCGAGCGGCAGGATGGTGCCGACGAACAGGAACATCAGCGCGCCAGCGGCAATGGCGGCGATGATGACGCCGCGCAGCCACCAGATCGGCGCTTCCAGCGCCTTCGCCGCCTTGGCCAGATCACGCGACAGCGACACAAGTTCAATGGCGACGCCACGCAAGCCTGCATCGGGAAAACGGTCGGCGACGCGTTTTTCCAGTTGCTCGGCGGTTTCGATGATCAGTTTCGAATCAAGCGTGCGGTAGCGCATGGCGAGAGACCCGATCGACGTTCAGGATTCGGCCGGTGCATTGGTATGTTTGCCGTAGCGGTTGGGTCCGGGATCACTTTTGAAAAAGGCCAGAATGATAAGGAGAATGGCGCCGATGACGAGAGAGATCAATGCGTAGTAGGTAGGCTTGCCGAAATCATGGAACCGCTTCGCCGTTAGCGCAAAGGTCGACCATGTCGAGACGACCACAGCGATCCACCAGGCGAGCGCCCAGTACTGGCTTGCGGCAGTGCCGAGCGGCGTTCGCGAGAACTGGTAGAGCAGAAAAAGCTGAACGAGGAGCGGCAAAAGACCGGCCAGAACGTAGGCGCTGGGGTTCACTCGCCCGGAAAGGCTGAAGAAAAGCCAGAAAAATCGAGGTCTGTCGAGCAATCGGGTGCGTCCGTTTTTTTGCGAAGGATCAATCGCGAAGCAGTTCATTGATCGAGGTTTTGGACCGGGTCCTGGCATCGACCCGCTTGACGATGACGGCGCAGTAGAGGCTCGGACCGGGCTCACCGCTGGGCAACGGCTTGCCGGGCAGCGAGCCGGCGACGACGACGGAATTGGCCGGCACTTCGCCGTAGAAGACCTCACCGGTGGCGCGGTCGACGATCTTGGTCGACTGGCCGATGAAGACGCCCATGCCGAGCACCGAGCCCTCGCGCACGATGCAGCCTTCGACCACTTCGGAGCGTGCGCCGATAAAGCAATTGTCCTCGATGATGGTGGGACCGGCCTGCATCGGCTCCAGCACGCCGCCGATGCCGACGCCGCCCGACAGATGCACGTTCTTGCCGATCTGGGCGCAGGAGCCGACCGAGGCCCAGGTGTCGACCATGGTGCCGCTGTCGACATAGGCGCCGACATTGACGAAGGACGGCATCAGCACGGCACCTGGCGCGACATAGGCGGAGCGCCGCACGATCGATGACGGCACGGCGCGAAAACCTGCCTTCTCGAAATCGATGGCGCTCCAGCCGTCGAATTTCGACGGCACCTTGTCCCACCACACGGCCTGGCCGGGGCCGCCCTTGATGATCTCCATCGGGTTGAGCCGGAAGGACAGCAGCACCGCTTTCTTCAGCCACTGGTTGACATGCCATTTGCCGTCGGCCTGGCGCTCGGCAACGCGGGCGACACCCCGGTCGAGCAGGTCGAGCGCCGACTGGATGGCGTCGCGCGTCGCGCCACGGGTTGCCGTCGAAATCGTGTCGCGTTCCTCGAAGGCTTCTTCGATGATCTTTTCGAGACTCGCCAGATCGGGCTTCGACATGAATTCGCTCCATTACCAAGCTGTTAAGGGGCCGCGCCTTAACCTGTTTTGAAAGTCGCCGGACCCTATGTGAAGGCTTGGTGAGGGTCAATCGCGGCTGCGCCACGGGACGGCGCAAGTGAATAATTGGACGGTAGGTAACATGACTCCTATGGAAAAGGCGGGGTGGACGCCGCTGCCGCATTCGGACGAGGATCTGGAGCGTTCGAAAAGCGTGCCGGATACGCCGCAGACGCGCGCCGAAACCTACCGGTTGGCCTGGAACGATCCCGACTTCATGACACGGCGCGAACTGCGCGCGGTCAGGCTACAGCTCGAACTGTTGAAGCCGGAGATGATCCTGGCCGAGCGCGGCATCCGCTCGACCGTCATCCTATTCGGTGGCGCGCGCATCCCCGAGCCGGGCGGAGAAGCCTGGGCGGCCAAGAACGAGACGCAGAAGAAGAACCTTGAGAAAAACAGCAAATATTATGAGGAAGCGCGAAAATTCGCCCGCCTCTGCTCGCAGCAGTCGGCCACCTCGTATTATCGCGAATTCGTCGTGGTGACCGGCGGCGGACCCGGCGTCATGGAAGCCGGCAACCGCGGCGCCGACGATGTCGGCGCACCGTCGATCGGCCTCAACATCGTGTTGCCGCACGAGCAGGCGCCGAATGCCTATGTGACGCCGGAGCTCTGTTTCAACTTCCACTATTTCGCGGTCCGCAAGATGCATTTCGTCATGCGCGCCAAGGCTGTCGCGGTGTTTCCGGGCGGCTTCGGCACGATGGACGAATTCTTCGAGACGCTGACCCTGATCCAGACCGGCCGCATGGAGCGCGTGCCGGTGATCCTGTTCGGCAAGGCTTTCTGGAAAAGGGCGATCGACCTCGATTTCCTCGCCGAGCAAGGCACGATCACCCCCGGCGACCAGGACATCATCGATTTCGTCGACACCGCCGACGAGGCCTGGGGGATTATCAGCCGTTTCTACAAGCTCTGAGACCTCGCTGCGGACCCACGGGTCAAGCCCGAGGGCATGCTTTTGGCGACATGCACTAGAGCAATTCTAGGAAAAGTGCGGAGCGGTTTTCCGTCCGGAATTGCGTAAAAACAAATACTTAGAGCGGTTCGGCGTTTCCGTGAAACGATGAAGTGCTCTAGGCTGCGACTTCGACGATCGCAGTAAGGAATTCGGCAAGATCGTCGGTGACGAAATCCACATCGTCCTCGTTGGCCGGGTCACGTTCCCAGATTTCCGAGAAGGTCGGCTCGAAGTTGCGCGGCACGACCAGCACCGTGGTCATGCCCAGCGATTTCGGCACGGACAGGTTGCGGGCCAGGTCCTCGAACATCACCGCATTGTGGCCGGTGACGGCGTGGAGTTCCGCAAACTTCTCGTAGGTCCGGCGCGCCGGCTTGGGGTTCAGCCCGGCGGCGACGATATCGAAGATGTCGTCGAAATGGTCGAGGATGCCGAGTTGGCGCGCGGTGCGTTCGGCATGCCTGCGGTCGCCATTGGTGAAGATGAACTTGCGGCCGGGAAGTTGGCGGATGGCGGTGCCGAGAACGGGATCGGGAACCAGCCAGGAATAGTCGATGTCGTGGACCTTCTCGAGAAAGTCGTCGGGATCGATGCCGTGGCGCGCCATCAGGCCATTCAGCGTCGTGCCGTATTCCCTATAGAGTTCCTTCTGCAGCTTGCGGGCATCGTCGCGCGGCAGCGTCAGCAGCTCTCCGACATAGGCGGTCATCTTCACGTCGATCTGCGAGAACAGGTTCGAATGGTGCGGATAGAGCGTGTTGTCGAGGTCGAACACCCAGTCGGTGACATGGGCAAAGCGGGCGGGATCCGGGAGTGTGGTCATGCAATCCTTATGGCACGAAACATTGCTTTTGGCAGAGGCTTTATCCACAACTTATGCGGGTTTCGGGTGGCGAAAATGACGCCATGATTCAAATTTTAGGCATCGCAGAAAGGTGGCATTCAGGGCTTGCTGGCACACAGACGGTCGAGGGGGAGCCAGCGATGAGCCGCATATTTCTGAAGTCTGCCGCCGTCGCTTTCGCCTCCCTCGCGGTCTCGCTTTTGCTGACGCTGATCGTCGTCCCGGCAATGGGCTTTCCGTTCAACCGCACGATGTGGCTGACGTGCACGGTCTGCCCGCTCGCGCTTGCCTGGATTGCTAGCGCTTATACATTCTGGCAGGGCGAGAGGCTGAAAGGCGCCCATCGCGATCTCGCCCGCGCTCATGCCCAACTCGCCGCCGCGCATCGGCGCCTGTCGGAAAAGGCGAGCCGCGACGACATGACCGGCATGCTCAACCGCGAGAGCTTCTTTGCGGCGCTCGACGCCTCCCGGCGGAAATCCGATCGCGGTGCGTTGCTGATCATCGATGCCGACCACTTCAAGATCATCAACGACAGCTACGGCCATCTGACCGGCGACGACGCGCTGCTCCTCATTGCAAGCGCGATCGAGCGCGGCGTGCGCAGCGGAGACGTGATCGGCCGCATCGGCGGCGAGGAATTCGGCGCGTTCCTGATCGGCGCCACCGAGCAGGAAGCCAAACGCGTCGCCGAGCGCATTCGCCGTGAAGTCGAGCTGATCCGCTTCCGTCCCGTTGATGAGCGGATCATACCCCTCACCGTCAGCATCGGTGGCGTCACCTGCGGCGAGGGCGCCGCCGTATCGGATCTGATGCGTGCCGCCGACCGGCGCCTTTACCAGGCCAAGCACCGCGGCCGCAATCTGACCATCCTGGACACGGACATTTCCGAGGCGGCTTGAGCGGTTTTCAATCAGCCTGGCCGTTTACACGGCTTAAGCAAGTGTGCGGCTAGGTTTGGCACGGAATTGGCTTCTCTTGGCGAGCATGTGCCGTTCTGGGAACGCCATGCGTGGATAAAGGCCCCATCGAGACGTGTCATGAGTTTCTTCACAAAGAAAATGTCGCGCCGCACGATCATGCAGGCGCTGATCGCATTGCCGGCCCTGTCGCTGTTCCGCAAGCTGCCCGATGCCGATCCGGACGCAATCGTCGAGGTCAATGGTTGGATCCTAAAAAGGAGCGACCTGGCGTGATCTTCGACAGCTACGAGGCATTTCGCGCGGTGAATTTCACCGCCAAGGTCTGCATTCTCGGCTCGGGGCCAGCCGGCACCACGATCGCCAGGAAGCTTGGCGTGGCCGGCATTCCGGTTGTGGTGCTGGAGGCCGGCTCCCGTGAGTTCAGCGATGATTCGCAGGATTTCTACCGCGGCGCCACGGTCGGCGATCCCTATTTCGATCTCGACATCACCCGGCTGCGCTTCGTGGGCGGCAGCTCCAATCACTGGGCCGGCTGGTGCCGCGTGCTCGACAGCCAAGATTTCGAGCCCAAGGCCTGGGCGCCGGATACCGGCTGGCCTATCAGCCGTGCCGACATCGAGCCCTACCTGCCTGAAGTCCACGATATCCTCGAACTTCCCGATTTCCGGCCGGATGTGCCGATCTCGGACGACATTCGCTGGGTGCAACTGATCAAAAGCCCGGCCGTGCGCTTCGGCGAGAAATTCGCCGACGAGCTCGACAAGAGCAGGAACGTCGCCGTGGTGCTCAACACCTATGCCACCGAGCTTGCCGGCGATGGCAAACGAGTGACCGGCGCCAAATTGTGGTCGAACGGCCAGGACGCCGGTTCCTTCACCGCCGACTATTTCATCGTTTGTACCGGCGGCTTGGAAAACTCGCGGCTGCTTCTGTGGTCGAACCAGCGCTCGAATGGCGGCGTGGTGCCGAAGGCGACGGCACTCGGCAGCTACTGGATGGAGCATCCGACCTTCGAGGGCGGCAATGCCATCCTCGCCGACTATAGCGCGTTCGAGGTCGACGCCACCAACGAGGCCTTCTTCTCGCCGACGCTTGCCGCCATGGAGCGCCTTGAGATCATGAATTTCGGGATCAGGCTGATCGCGACGCCGTACCCCGGGGTCAAACGCGTCATCGCCGACCTCGCCTGCACGGCGCCCGAGATGGCCGAATGGGTGTCCTATCAGCTCAGCCAGGACCTGCGCTGCGCCGCCCAGCTCTATGTCACCTGGGAACAGGCGCCGCTGGCCTCGAACCGGATTCAGTTGTCGAAAGCCGATGTCGACCATGCTGGCGTGCCGCGCATCGAGCTGCACTGGAAAAAGTCGGAGCTGGAGCGCCGCACGCTTCTCGAGGGCTTGAGGCTGTTCGGGACGACGCTCGTCCAGAAGGATCTCGGCCGGGTGCGCATCGCCGACTGGCTCACCAATGGCGGGGACTATCCGACGAATGAGGAGCTGGCCGGCCACCACCATATGGGCGGCACCCGTATGGGCACGGATGTGATCAAGAGCGTGGTCGACGCCAACTCAAAGGTGCATGGCATGGACAATCTCTATGTCGGCGGCTCTTCGGTGTTCTGCACGTCCGGCGAATGCAACCCGACGACGACGATCGTCGCATTGGCCTGCCGGCTGGGCGATCACCTCAGCAAGGTTATCGGCGTATAGAAGGCCGGCTCAGCCGGCCGGCCGAGGGATCGCCATCGCAGTCCACCGCCAACAACGCCCGCGCCGGTCGGCTGCGAGCGTCCGAGCCTGCCCAGCGTTTAAAGTTTCGCCGGGTCGAGCGCCGGTTTGCCCTTGTGGCGTCCGACAATCGCTGCCATCTCGGCGACATTCTGGAATCCATCGCGCAAAACGTCGAAGGATGGCAGCACGAAATAGGCGCGTTGGAACTTGTCGATCTCGTAGCTGGTGCGCATCACCGTTTCCAGATCGAAGGGGACATGGTGCGCGTCCTTGCTTTCAATCGCGAATTGAAGTTCCGCAAAGGACGACATCAGCCCGGCGCCGAAAGCCTTCAGCGGTTGGCCGGCTTCCTGTATCAGCCCGTATTCGACGGTGTACCAGTAAAGGCGGCTGATCATCTCGTCGCCGCCAAGCGCGATCAGGTCCTCCGCCTTCTCCCCATACATCTGCATGAAATCGGCAAAGACCGGCTGCGTCAGTGCCGGCACGTGGCCGAAGAAGTCGTGGAACATGTCCGGCTCGACGATGTAGTCGAGCTCTTGTTTCGTCCGCAGCCAGTTGGTCACCGGGAAGCGCCGGTGGGCGAGGTGGACGAAGAAGGCGGGGGCGGGAATGAGGCCCGGCACGGCGACGATTTCCCAACCGGTAAGCTTGCGCAGTTTTTCGCTGACCACACCGAAATCCGGAATCTTGTCTAGCAGGCCCAGCGTGGCGACGCCGTCGAGATAAGACCGGTGTGCCAGCTTTTTGGTCAACTTCGTCTGGCGGTCGCACAGTGTGCGCCACACCGCCTGCTCGTCGGCGGTGTAGTTGTAGCTCTGCTCGACGGTGAAATCGGAACGGCAGACCGAATAGTCGCCGCGAAGGCCTTGCGCCGCGCATTCGCGGGCGTAGTCGGCAACGTTGATCGTCATGGCTGTTCTCCCTGGAAATCACGACTAACATCATGAAAATCTAGCCGGATCCGGTGAGGCAAATCCGCTTTGATGATGGCTCGAATACGCGATTTGAGGTAAAAGCCACCACAGCAACGCTGTAGGAGAGTGAAAGTGCCTCAGTTTGACGATTTTGAGATCAAGATGCTCGATATCTTGCAACGTGACGGACGCAAGCCTGTGTCCGAACTGGCCCAGGAGATCGGCCTGTCGACGACGCCATGCGCGCGCCGATTCGAGGCTCTTCAGAGCGCCGGTATCATCAAGGGTTTTGCTGCTGTGCTCAGCCGCCGCGCCGTCGGCCTGCTGGTCGAGGTGTTCATTCAGGTACGCCTCGTAACCCACAGCGACGGTTCGCCCGAAACCTTTATCGCTGCCGTGCAGCGCATGGACGAGGTGTCGTCGTGCTGGACGATGACCGGCGACTACGATTTCCTGCTGCATGTGATGGTGCCGTCGGTCGACGAGCTCAATGCCTTCGTCATGCATCGGCTGATGCGGCTCGACGGCGTGCGCGACGTCCACACGCAGCTTGTGCTGCAGAACATCAAGGGGCCGGGCCACGTGCCGCTCGGGCACCTCAGGCGATGAAATTGTATCTCGGCATTTGCATTTCTGCGGAAAAGCTGCACGGAAACTGCTGAACCGGGCCAGCTGCAGGCCCAGATCGACGACCAGGATGACCGGACCGCCATTGCAAAAGGTCCTTCATGAAAATCGTCCTGATCAATCCGCCGCATACCGCCATCGGCAGCCGCGTGCCCGACGACCATTTGCCGCCGCTCGGCCTGCTCGCATTGGGCGGCCCGCTGATCGACGCTGGCCATGAGGTGCGGCTCGTCGATGCCGAGTTCGGGCCGATGCCGCTTGCCGCAGCCGTGCAAGACGCCTTGAGCGATCATCCCGATTGCATTCTGATCGGCCATTCCGGTTCGACATCGGCGCATCCGACAGCACTGGAGATCGCACGAATGGTCAAGCACATCGACCCAGCAACGATGGTGATCTATGGCGGCGTGTTCCCCACCTATCACTGGCGCGACATACTTGCCGAAACGGACGTCTTCGACTTGATCGTGCGCGGCGAAGGCGAGGCGACCATCGTCGCGTTGGTTGAGGCGCTGGAAAAGCGCCGGCCGCTGTCTGACGTGGCGGGCATCGCCTTTCGCGACGATTTGCGCCGTCCCTTTGCCACCAAGCCGGCAAGCACGATCGCCGACCTCGATGAATACCGCATCGGCTGGGACCTGATCGATATCAGTCGTTACAGTTATTGGGGCGGCAAGCGCGCGGTGGTCATGCAGTTTTCCCGAGGCTGCCCGCATCTGTGCAATTATTGCGGCCAGCGCGGTTTCTGGACGCGATGGCGGCATCGCGACCCGGTGAAGTTCGCGCAAGAGATCGCCTGGCTGCACCGCGAGCATGGCGTCGAGCTGATCAACCTTGCCGACGAGAATCCGACCTCGTCCAAAAAAGCCTGGCGCGCCTTTCTCGATGCGATGATCGCCGAGGACGTGCCGGTGCTGATCGTCGGCTCAACCCGCGCAGATGACATTGTTCGTGATGCCGACAGCCTGCATCTCTACCGCAAGGCAGGCGTCATCCGTTGGCTGCTGGGCATGGAAAACACCGATGAGAAGACGCTTGCGTTGATCCGCAAGGGAGGCAGCACCTCGTCCGACCGCGAGGCGATCCGGCTGCTGCGCCTCAATGGCATACTGTCGATGGCGACCTGGGTCGCCGGTTTCGAGGATGAGCGCTTTCGCGATCTCTGGCGCGGCTTCCGCCAGCTCATCGCCTATGATCCGGACCAGATCCAGGCGCTCTATGTCACCCCGCACCGCTGGACGCCGTTCTTCAGGATGGCCAGGGACCGCAAGGTGATCCAGCTGGACGCCCGCCTGTGGGACTACAAGCATCAAGTGCTGCAGATGACCCGACTGAAGCCTTGGATGCTGTTCTTCAGCGTCAAGCTGATCGAACTGGCGGTGCAGTCGCGGCCGAAGGCACTGGCGCGCATCCTGTTCCACAAGGACCCGGAACAGCGCCATTCGATGCGCTGGTACACGCAGATGGGCCGCCGCGTCTGGTTCCGCGAGGTCTGGGGCTTTCTCGCCCGCGACCGCCGCCTGAAGGACGGTCCGACACTGGCCGAATTCTGGGGCGCGCCGCAGGACGAGGAAGAGGAATCGATGGTGTTCGGGCACCCGGCGCGCAAGCTGACACCGCCCGGGATCGCGATGTCGCCGAGCGCCTGATCAGCTCTGGGCAATCTCCTAAAAACATACGCAACGTATGCGTATTGACATACGGAGCGTATGTGCCCACTTCGGGGAGACGGGGGTATGTCACAACCGCCCGGAAACCGGAGCGCAGCGATCCAAAACCCTGAAGCCTTGCGAGCGGCTCTCGCCCTTCTCGGCGAAGCCACATCGCGATCGTCGGGAGGTCTGGCCTGCCTTGTCTAGATGGAGTGAAACAATGACCAAACGCGATGCGATCTTCCCTGCCGATCGGCAGGCCCTCTACGAGATCAACCGCTATTCGGCGGCGATCCGCTCGGGCGACTTTCTGTTCGTCTCAGGCCAAGTCGGCAGCCGCGAGGACGGGTCGCCCGAGCCGGTCTTTGCAAAGCAGGTCCAGCTTGCCTTCGACAATCTCGCGGCGGTGCTGAAGGCTGCCGGCTGCACCTTCGACGATATCGTTGACGTCACCACATTCCACACCGATCCGGCCACACAGTGGGAGGCGATCAACGCCGTCCGGCTGAAGGCGATCGGTGAACCGCCCTACCCGAACTGGACCGCGGTGGGCGTGAACTGGCTGGCTGGCTTCGATTTTGAAATAAAAGTCATCGCGCGCCTTCCTCAGCCCAGCTAATCGACTGGCGGCGCGACCAAAGGCCGCCGCTTATGGCACGATCAGCGTGCCGGCGCCGTGCTCGGTGAACAGCTCGAGCAGCACCGAATGCGGGGTCTTGCCGTTGAGGATGACGACGCCTTCGACGCCGCGCTCGATCGCCTCGATGCAGGTCTCGACCTTGGGGATCATGCCGCCCGACACCGTGCCGTCCTTGATCAAGGCCTTTGCCTCGGTCACGGTCAGCTCGTCGATCAGCTTCTTGTTCTTGTCGAGCACGCCGGGCACGTCGGTGAGGAACAACAGGCGTGTCGCCTGGCAGGCGCCGGCAATCGCGCCGGCAAAGGTGTCGGCATTGATGTTGTAGGTGTGGCCGTCGCGGCCCGGTGCCACCGGCGCCAGCACCGGGATCATTTCGGACCGCGCCAGAAGGTCGAGCAGCGTGCGGTCGACCTCGACCGGCTCGCCGACGAAGCCGAGATCGAGCACGCGCTCGATGTTGGAGTCCGGGTCGATCATGGTCTTGCGCGCCTTTTCGGCGAAAACCATGTTGCCGTCCTTGCCGCATAGGCCGATCGCCCATTCGCCCTCGGCATTGATCAGCGCGACGATCTCCTTGTTGATCGAGCCGGCCAGCACCATCTCGACGATCTCGACCGTCTTCTGGTCGGTGACGCGCAATCCGCCCTCGAATTTCGATTCGATGCCCATCTTGCTCAGCATGGCGCCGATCTGCGGCCCGCCGCCATGGACGACGATCGGATTGACTCCGGATTGCTTGAGCAGCGCGATGTCGCGGGCGAAGGCCTTGCCGAGCGCAATATCGCCCATGGCATGGCCGCCATATTTCACCACAACCGTCTTGTTCTCGTATCGCTGCATGTAAGGCAGCGCCCTCGAAAGCAGCGCGGCCTGCATTTCGGCGGTGGCGGCGACGTCCGTCATCGGCATTGTTCCCAGCTTGAAATGATCGGCGGCGTCTTAGCGGGAATTGCGGCGGGCCGCAAACGGCTTTGCTGTCACATCAGGTGAAATCGGCCCGCTTCTATGCTGGCATTCGCAGCGGCGCCCGCCGCGCCTGCCATCCCGAAATCTTTTCCATTTGCGCGGCGAGGGACAGAAGCGTCTCTTCGTCGCCGGGCCGGCCGGCGGCCTGGATGCCGAGCGGCAGGCCGGCATCGGTGACATGGACAGGCAGCGCGATCGACGGCTGGCCGCTGACGTTCTGGATCGCCGGCCAGTGGGTGAACCACAGGCTCTTGTCCATCAACTGCCCAAACAGCGGCTTGAATATCAGCAGCCGGGCGAGGCGCAGCCTGTCGAGCACGTCCTCTATGAACGCATCTGCGCCTTTCGGGTCCATGGCGCCGCAGGCGAGTGGCGGATGGGCAATAACAGGCATCAGCACGGCATCGTATTGCGCGGTCTCGGTGATCAGGCGGCGCGATACGGCATGCAGCCGCTGCAGGCCGGCATAGATCTCGCCGGCCGAGACGATCTCGCCGAAGCGGCTCATCAGACGCGTGGCGCGCTCGACGTCGCCCGAGACGGAGCGTCCGACACGCAACGCTTCAGCGCGCATCGTACCGGCCACCGCCGCGGCGACAATCTTGCAGAAATCGGCCATGAAATCACGATCGATATAGGGCAGGTCGATCTCCTCGATCGTATGGCCGCCTTCGCGCGCCAACGCCACGGCCGTGTCCAGCGCGGTCAGCGTCTCGGCCGATATCGGCAGGCCGAGCGGCGATTTCCGATAGACGGCCAGCTTGAGCTTGCCGGGATCGCGCGCCACCGCGGCGGCGAAAGCGCCTTTCGGCGGCGGCGCCGCATAGGGCGACAGCGGATCAGGGCCATGGGTCAGGTCGAGCAGCAAGGCCGAATCCCGGACCGAGCGGGCAAGCGCGTGATCGACGACCAGGCCGTACCAGCTTTCGGTGACGAGCGGCGACAGCGGCACCCGCCCGCGCGAGGTTTTCAGCCCAACCAGCCCGGTGCAGGCGGCGGGAACGCGGATCGAGCCGCCGCCATCCGAAGCATGCGCCACCGGCACGACGCCGGCCGCGACCAGCGCCGCCGCACCTCCAGACGAGCCGCCGCTGGTATGCGCGGTGTTCCACGGATTGCGGGTGATGCCGAAAGCGGTGGATTCGGTCATCAGCCTCAGCCCATGTTCGGGCGAGGTGCTGGTGGCGATCGGGACAAGGCCAGCGGCCAGATGGCGTTCGGTCATCACCGAGTCGAAATCGGCAACGAAAGCCGGAATGCGGCTGCCGCCATGCGTCGGCACGCCTTTCATGGCGATGCCGAGATCCTTCAGCGCAAAAGGCACGCCGGCCAGCGGCAGCTTGCGGTCGATGGTTTTCGCCCGCGTCCGCGCCGCCTCGTAAAGCGGCTCGGCGATGGCGTTGATGTCCGGGCGGGTGGCCTCGGCCCGCGCAATCGCCGCATCGACGAGCTCCTGCGGTGCGATCTCGCCCTTGCGCACCAGGCTGGCAAGCCCGGTTGCGTCGTGCTCCCACAAGACCCGTTCAACCGACATTGCCGCTCCCCCCGCTATGAGAAGGCTAGCGGTTGCGGATTTTCTTGGCAATCGAAGTCCACGACGCTCCCGGTGCACAAGAACGCTTCCGCCGTTGCAAATACATTGCAATTGCCTAATTTGGCAGCCGATGACGCCGCAGGACATCAGCAACCTGATCGTTCGGACTTCGATGAAGGACCGGGCTGCGTTCGATCTGCTCTACCGGCAGACCAGCGCGAAACTTTTCGGCGTCTGCCTTCGTGTATTGAAGGACCGGGGAGAGGCAGAAGAGGCGCTGCAGGAGGTCTTCGTCAAGATATGGACGAAGGCGGATCGTTTCGCCGTCTCGGATCTAAGCCCGATTTCCTGGCTGGTGGCCATTGCGCGCAATCATGCGATCGATCGCATCAGGGCGCGGCGAGAGCCTGCCGCCTATATCGATGCTGCGCTCGAGGTGGCCGATCCGGCGCCGGGACCAGAGGCTGCGGCTGTTGCGGGCGGTGAATCCGAGCGCATCTATCGTTGTCTCGACGAATTGGAAAAGGACCGGGCGGCGGCCGTCCGGGGCGCCTATCTGGACGGCGAAAGCTATGCCGAACTGGCGGCACGCCATGACGTGCCGCTGAACACGATGCGGACCTGGCTGCGGCGCAGCCTGTTGAAGCTCAGAGAGTGTCTGGAAAGATGACGCTGGAAGAGGATAACGGACCGGAACCTGAGGGCGACGACCTGTTCGCCGCCGAATATGTTCTTGGCGTGCTGGCCGCGGACGAGCGCGAGATTGCATCACGCCGCATCGACGCGGACGCCGCTTTCGCGCGCCTCGTCGATGCCTGGGAGGCGCATCTTTCGCCGATGGCAGGCGCCTATCCGGAGACAGAGCCTCCGATCAGGGTCAAGGAGGCGATAGATCGCCAGCTGTTCGTAGCAGAGCCTCGCGCCGGTCTCTGGTCGAGCCTTGCCTTCTGGCGCGGTCTTGCCGCAGCTTCCGTCGCGGCGCTGGCGATCACCATCGCCGTGCCTTACCTCAACCCGCCGGTCGAACAGCCGCGGCTTGTCGCCTCGCTGGCCGCTGACGGCAGCGACGTCAGATATCTTGCCGTCTATGACGCCGCCCATCGCGAGGTCGGCCTGTCGCATGTCTCGGGCGAGCGTGCCGCCGGCAAGGATTTCGAGCTGTGGATGATCGAGGGCAAGAATGCGCCGGTCTCGATGGGCGTCATCCCGGCCGGTCAGACCGCGCATATGACCATCTCGCCGGCCGTTCAGGAAAAGCTTGCGCAGGGCGCCGTGCTTGCGGTCAGCCTCGAGCCGGCCGGCGGTTCGCCGACCGGTCAGCCGACCGGCCCCGTGGTCGCCGCGGGCGATTTGAAGAGCATCTGATCGCACCTGTCTTCTCGCTCATACGAGAAGATTTTAATCTATCTCCTATGGTTGAATGAGCTTATGAACATACAACCGAGCATGGCCCTGCTCTGAATCGCCGTTGTGAAAGATAAGATTTTCTCCTGAGCGACGAAACTCACACACTTATCTCCCGTATCTCCTTGCGCCCCCAAAGAGGGGAAAGATAAACTGAGGAGATTGACATAATGCGTAAATTCGCCACCCTTTTGCTTGCCGGAACGGTCATCGCCTCCGCGCTCGCCACCGCCGCCTATGCCCAGAATCCGATGGTCGGCGGCGCCGCCATGTATGCAACCAAGAACATCGTCGAGAACGCCGTCAATTCGAAAGATCACACGACACTGGTCGCGGCCGTCAAGGCCGGTGGTCTCGTCGAGACGCTGCAGAGTGCCGGTCCCTTCACCGTGTTCGCGCCAACCAACGAGGCCTTTGCAGCACTTCCGGCCGGCACGGTGGACACACTGCTCAAGCCCGAAAACAAGGACAAGCTGGTCAAGATCCTGACCTGCCACGTCATCGCTGCCAAGGCGCTGGCCGCCGACGTCACCAAGATGGTCATGGACGATGGCGGTGCGCACAAGGCCAAGACGGCCGGTGGCTGCGAGCTGACGCTCAAGGCCGATGGCGGCAAGGTCACGGTGACCGACGAGAACGGCAATGTCGCCAATGTGACGATCGCCGATGTCGAGCAGTCGAACGGCGTCATCCACGTCATCGACAAGGTTCTTCTGCCGAAGATGTAACGAAGGGCCTGCTGCCAGCGAAGATATGGGCGAGGCTCCATGCCGATAGCGCGGGTTCCGCTTGCGTGACCCGCGCGATCGACAAGCGTACACTCCGCACCGTCCGCTGCAAGCGGGGGCCCGGTGCGGAGTATCCGTTTTCAGGAGCTAGCCGTCACCGGCTTTTGATTTCCGTATGACGGTCGAATTTGGCAGACGGATAACAGGAGAAATGATCATGAACCGTCGCGATCTTCTTTTGAGCGGTGCGGCTGCAATTGGGGTGGCTGCAGGTGCCGCGGCGCTGTTGCGCATGGGCGGACCGCAGGATGCGGGGGCGGCCGAAACCTTCGAGGTCACCAAGACCGAGGCCGAGTGGCGCGCCGTGCTGTCTGACGCGGCTTTCAATGTGCTGCGCAAGGAAGGTACCGAATATCCGGGCACCAGCCCGCTGCTCAACGAGCACCGCAAGGGCATCTTCGCCTGTGCCGGCTGCGACCTGCCGCTCTATTCCTCCGAGACGAAGTTCGATTCCGGCACCGGCTGGCCGAGCTTCTGGCAGGAGATTCCCAATGCCGTCGGCAAGACCGTGGACAGGTCTCTCGGCATGACCCGCACCGAGGTCCATTGCCGCCGCTGCGGCGGCCATCTTGGCCATGTCTTCGACGACGGGCCGCCGCCGACCGGCTTGCGTCATTGCATCAACGGCGTCGCCCTGACTTTCAAGCCGGCCACGGCCTGACGGCTTGAATTCGAGCGCGACCGCCATCAGCGTTCATCCAGCCATCAGCGTTCATCCAGAATGGCGAGGGCCGCGAGCGTCAGCAGAATCGACGGCACCACCTTGACGAGGGGACCGAGCGGATCGAGCCAAAGCACAGGTTCGGTGAACGTTGCGGCAACCAGATAGACAAGCGTCAGGAAAAGCATGCCGATCAGCGCGCGTCTTGCCCAGGGTCGGAAAAGAACCGCAAGCCCCAGCATGATGTCGGCGAGACATGTCGCGACCACCATGATGCCTGCGAGACGATCGGGTAGAAAGGCGAGATGGCTTTGCGCCGCCTCGAATGTGAGGAACGGCGCGAGGCCGGAAATCAGCCAGAAAAGCGCCAGGATGATAATGATTGGCGACTTCAGCAGATAGAGGCGGGCGAACCAGAGATCCTGGACCCCCGAAGGGACCGCGGCGAGCGTCTCGGCCGTCGACGACAGACGCGGGCAGTGGTCCCTTGGCCGCCGGTTTCCAACGCCACCTGACATGACTGCCATGGCGGTAGAGCGGAGCGGCGAACGCCAACCAAGCCTGCCGGCCATGTCGGCGAACCATGTCACCGGCCGAGCGACCGCGGCGGCATGGAAATCACCGGCACGGCAGGAAGGCCGAGCCAGCTGCGATGCAATAGGACGAGTTCTCTAAGCGTGAGCCTTTCATCGCTGCCGAGAGCGACATCGGATCCGGCTGGCAGCGTTCCCTGGATGGCCGCGCTGACGGCGCTGGCGACATCGTCGAGTGCGACCGTCGTAACGAAGCTTTCAGCGTAAACCAGCGGAATGACCATGGGAAAGGCTGCGAGAGCCCTTAGCAATGCGGATCCGCCATGCGCGTTGCGGCCGAGCACAAGCGCCGGACGCAGGATGACATGGCGCACGCCACTTGCCACGAGAGCCGTGTCCGCTCGCCTTTTGGTGCTGAGAAAAGGAATGTCGCGGTCAGCGGTTTCCGTTTCCGCCGATATCTGAATGATCAGCAGCCTTTCGTCGCGCGCCGCCTCATAGAGGGCGAGCATCGCCCTGTCCTGCGTGGCACTCAGATCGTCCGAAAGCCCGTCCTGCAGCGCGCCGGCGCAATTGACGACAACCTGCTGCTCATCCAGCACGTGCTGCCAGCTGACGCTCTGCGTCAGGCCGGCGAGATCGGCCTTCAGCCAGCGAACACACGGCATCTTCAACGAGGCACGCGCGATATCACGCCCAAGCCCCGTGACCTGATGGCCTTCGTCCGCGAGTTTCCTTGCAACGGCGGAACCGATGAAACCGGTCGCGCCGAGAATCAGGATGTTCATCCCGGAACTTTAGCCGAAACCAGCTAATGCATGTCGCCCAAAAAAGTGTGCAGCGGTTTTGGGGGAACGACATCCATAGATCAAAGACCTAAAGCCCGGCGCGTGGTTCCCATCACACGCGACGCGCCTACTGCCTTTGAAGATTTTGCGCATGACCCCGAAAATTGCTTTTCGGGGTCATGCGCGAGGATACCGGGGGGGGTCCCGGCGCTCCTCAGTGTCCGCCACCACCGCCACCGGCCGCGGCAGGTTTGCGGATGAACAGGGTGAAGAGCCCCAGCGTGGCGAACAACACGGTCAGCATGAAGAACACGTCCATGAAAGACAGCAGCGACGCCTGCTGCTGGACCATGCCTGATAGTTTGGAGATCGCCGCCTTGGAGGCGTCGAGCCCGGCAGTCTGCTCGAAGTTGAGCGTCATGTTCTGCAGCTTTTCCTGTGCTGCGGCACTTCCCCACTGCACGTGCTCGGAGAGCCTGGCGTAGTGGAAGGCATTGCGGTCGATCAGCACCGTGTTGATGACGGCAAGGCCAACCGCGCCGCCGAGATTGCGGGTCAGGTTGAACAGGCCGGACGCGTTCTTCAACCGCTCGGGCGGCAAGGTTCCGAGCGCGATGTTGTTGATCGGCACCATGCACAGCATCATCGAGCAGCCGCGCAGGATCTGCGGGATCAGCAGCTCATAAAAATCCCAGTCGGCGGTGAGATGCGTCATCCACCAGGTCCCCGTGGCGAAACCGAAGAAGCCGACCATCATCATCAGACGCGGGTCCATCTTGTTCGACAGGATGCCGGAAATCGGGGCGGTGAAGAACATGGCCAGGCCGCTGACGAACAGCGCCTCGCCGATCATCAGGGAATCGTAGCCGCGGATGCGCCCGAGGAACACGGGATAAAGATAGGTCAGGCCGTAGAGGCCGATGCCGACGACGAAGGAGAACAACGAGCCGAAAGCGAAGTTGACGTTGGTGAAGGCCTTCAGGTCGACAATCGGCTCCTCGGCTGTGAAAGCGCGCCAGAAGAACAGCACCGCGCCGACGGTCATGATGGTGGCGCAGATGAACACCGCCTGATCCTGCAGCCAGTCGTTGTTAGGACCTTCTTCCAGCACATATTCCATGCAGCCCAGGAAGGCCGCCATGCCGGCAAGACCCCACCAGTCGAACTTGCTGAACAGCTTGAGATTGGGCTTGTCGAAGTCGATCAGCGACCAGGCGGCTGTCGTCACCAGAATGCCGGGCACGACGTTGACGAGGAACAGCCAGTGCCAGGACATGGCGTGACTGATATAGCCGCCGACAGTCGGGCCGATGGTCGGCGCCAGCGTCGCCACCAGGCCGATCATCGGCGAAACGATGGCGCGGCGCGACGGCGGAAAGATGGTGAAGGCGGCTGCGAAGACGCTCGGGATCATGCCGCCGCCGATGAAGCCCTGCACGGCGCGGTAGACGATCATCTGGTCGATATTGGTTGCGGTCGCGGCAAGAGCGCTTGCCGCAGTGAAGCCTGCCGCCGAGATCGTGAACAGCACCCGCGTCGACAGCATCCGGCTGAGGAAGCCGGACAGCGGGATCATGACCACCTCGGCGATCAGATAGGCGGTCTGCACCCACGGGATCTCGTCGGAACTGGCGCTCAAGCCCGCCTGGATTTCGGCCAGCGAGGCCGAGACGATCTGGATGTCGAGGATCGCCATGAACATCCCGAACACCATGGCCAGGAAAGCGATGACGCGCCGTGTGGAAATGGTGTCAGGCGTAGCCGGCCTCGCCGGCGGCGATCCTGCCGTCACGGTTGCGGTTGCCATGGCATTGCTCCCAAGCGGCCGCTCAGTTCGACGCGGCCGGCGCTGTGCGGCTGTCGACGGCGACGACGACACTGAGGCCGGCGCGCAGCTTGCCTGTCTTCAGCACAGCCGCCGGCACGTCGATGCGAACCGGGACACGCTGCACGACCTTGGTGAAATTGCCGGTGGCGTTTTCCGGCGGCAGCAGCGAGAACACCGCACCGGAGGCCGGTGCCAGCGACGAGACCGTGCCTTCAAAGTCATGACCGTCGATAGCGTCGACCGAAATCCTGACCTTTTCGCCAGGCACCAGCCGGGCAAGCTGCGTCTCCTTGAAGTTGGCGACGATATAGAGCTTGTCCATCGGCACGATGACGGCGAGCTTCTGTCCGGGGCTGATCAGGTCGCCTTGCTCGACCGAGCGGTTGCCGACCACACCGTCATAGGGCGCGCGCAGCACGGTGAAGGACAGGTCCCGCGCGGCCTTGTCCCGGGCAAGCTGCAGCGACGCCAGTGTGCTTGCCGTCTCCGCGCGCTGCGCCTGAAGCACACCGATATTGGCCTCAGCCGCCGCGATCTGGGCGTCGGCGCCGACAAGGGCGGCGTTGGCCTGCTCGACCGCGGTCTGGGCATCGTCGAGTTGAGCTTGGGTGCCGACACGTGTCTTGAGCAATTGGGCGGCGCGCACTTGAGCTCGCGCCGCATTGTCGGCGGCGGCCTGGTCGGCGGTCTTCTGCGCCCGCGCCTGCTCGAGCGATGCGCGCGCCGCCTCGGTCTGGGCGTCGATGCGGTCGAGCGTCTTGCTCAGGGTGGCGATCTGCGCCTCGGCTTGGGCGACCGCTATTTTGTAGTCACCATTGTCGACGACCAGCAGCGGGTCGCCGGCCTTGACCTGCTGGTTCTCGGTCACCTTGACCTGATCGACATAGCCGGAAATTTTCGGCGAGATGAATGCCATGTCGGCCTGGACATAGGCATCGTCGGTTGAGATCATGAAACGCCCGTCGGTCCAGTAGTCGTAGCCATACCAGGCGCCTGCGCCCAGCAATCCAAGCGCGATGATGGGCAACAGAAAGGAGCGTGCCGAACGTTTCTTTTTGGCCGGCGTCTCGGCCGGAGGACTTATTGCGGGCTCGGTCGGTGCGGTCGGCGCTTCGGTCGCTGGCGCAATCTTGGCGTTGGGGAAGGGACGGACTTCGGCGGTGGGGGTCGCGTTCGAGGACATGGAATCTCTCTGGGTCTCTGGAGACTGGCAATCTCTCTGGAAAATCAGTCAGACTGAACCGTTCGGTTCGATGTGGACATTGACTTAGCGCGGAGAGGGGCCCATATCAAGGGTGATCGAACCGATCGGTTCGAATATTTTTCGAGGTGTGACGTTATGACCGAAGCCGACAAGGACCAGTGCGATCTGCTGGATGGCCTGCGTCGCGGCCGCCCGGCGGCGGGACAGGATCCGGTCAAGCGCAGCCAGATCATCGAAGGCGCGCGCCGTGTCTTCATCGACAAGGGTTTTGAGGCGGCGTCGATGAACGACATCACCCGCGAGGCCGGCGTTTCCAAGGGCACGATCTATGTCTATTTCGCCAACAAGGAAGAGCTGTTCGAGGCGCTGATCGAGGAAGAGCGCGGCACGATCTTCAAGAACATGTATGATATGCTCGACCGCGCCGACGACCTTCGCGAGACGCTGGTGAAGTTTGGCAAGGTGCTGTCCCTCAAGATCACGTCGGCCAAGGTCATCCAGGCGCAGCGCACGGTAATCGGCGCGTCCGACAGGATTCCCGAACTTGGCGCGCGTTTTTACGAACGCGGCCCGAAGCGCGGCCATGACAAGGTTGTCGATTTCCTCAACGCGGCCATCGAACGTGGCCTGCTGAAGATCGATGATGTCGACCTTGCCGCCTATCAGTTCACCGAACTGTGCCTGGCTGGTCTCTTTCGCCAGTGCATATTCGCCTACCGCACCAAGGCGCCGAGCCAGGATGAAATCGACCACATCGTCAGGTCGGGCGTCGGCATGTTCCTGAAAGCTTACGGCACCGAAACGCTTGCCACGGAAGAAAGCACCCAGACGATTGCACTAGAGGCAAAGTCCTAGCCGCCATTGGCTGCCAGCACGATCGCTGCGCGCAATTCCTCGAGGCCCTCGCTCTTTTCCGACGACGTGGCGAGAACGAACGGAAAGGCGGCCGGCCGCTTCTTGATCTTCGCAAGCGTCTCTTCGATCAATCGCGGCACGCCGGCCGCCTTGATCTTGTCGGTCTTGGTCAGCACGACCTGGTAGGACACCGCCGCCTTGTCGAGCAGCGACAGCACTTCATCGTCCTTGGCCTTGATGCCGTGGCGGGCGTCGATCAGCACGTAGACGCGCTTCAGCGTGACGCGGCCCTTGAGATAGTCGAAGACGAGTTTTGTCCAGTCGTCGACCTTTTCCTTGGGCGCGGTGGCGTAGCCGTAGCCCGGCATGTCGACCAGCGCCATCGGCGGCAGGTCGGCGCCTTCGCCGGAAAATCCACCCGGAACGAAATAGTTGAGTTCCTGCGTCCGCCCCGGCGTGTTGGATGTGCGCGCCAGCCCCTTCTGGTTGACCAGCGCGTTGATCAACGACGATTTGCCGACATTCGAGCGGCCGGCAAAGGCGATCTCCGGCGGTCCTTCCGGCGGCAGGAATTTCATCGCCGGCACGCCGCGGATGAAGATCCACGGCCGCGTGAACAGCTCGATGCCGATCACGGTCTTGTTCAACGCGTTCAAACCGCTGCCTCCAGAAGAGAAATATCGGCGCCACGAATGGCATTGAGGTTGCGGCTGATCTTTTCCACCGGCCAATCCCACCAAGCCGCCGCCAAAAGCCGCCAGATGGTCCTGTCGTCGAAGCGCATCTTCACCACCTTGGCCGCATTGCCGGCGACGATCGCATAGGGTGGCACGTCATGCGTCACCACCGATTTTGCCGCGACGATGGCGCCATGGCCGATCGTCACGCCGGGCAGGATCACCGCTTCCATGCCGATCCATACATCATTGCCGAGCACTGTGTCGCCGCGCAATTCCTTCGACCAGGTCGCCGGGTCGAAACCCTCTTCCCAGCCATGACCGAAGATGTTGAACGGATAGGTCGAAAAGCCGGACATGGCATGGTTGGCGCCGTTCATGATGAAGCGGGCGCCCTCGGCGATGGCGCAGAACTTGCCGATGATCAGCCGGTCGCCGATGAACGGATAATGATGCAGCACGCATCGCTCGGCGAATTTGTCGGGCCCGTCCGGATCGTCATAATAGGTGAAGTCGCCGATCTCGATGTTCGGCGCCGTGACCAGTCCCTTCAGGAATCCGACGCGGGTATGCATCGGGATCGGGTGCTTGATGTTGGGGTTGGGTCCGATCATGGTCTGGCTCCATCGGCGAAACAAACGGGCAAGGTCAAAATAGCGCGATCCGCCCGGCAGCACCAACCGCGTGCGCAGCGGATCATCCTTACCTGTTCATCGAGGGAGCGCTCCTGAAACGATCGCGACTTATAGGGATGTGTCGCGGCGGCGTCTACCGCCGGGCCGACTGGTTTCGCGTTCGGCGGCGGCTCGGCTTGTGCGAAAAAGCCCCGGCACCGGGGCTTTCCTTGATTCGCAAAAAAAGGGGGCGCCGGCTACTCCGCCGGCGACGGTTTCTTCCGGAAAAGCGCGACCAGATTGTCCCACAATTCGATCTTGGCGCCCTGCCGCTTCATGATAACGCCTTGCTGGATGATCGAAAGCAAATTGTTCCAGGCCCAGTAGATGACCAGGCCGGCCGGGAAGCCCGCCATCATGAAGGTGAAGATGACAGGCATCCAGGTGAAGATCATGGCCTGCGTCGGGTCCGGCGGCGTCGGGTTCATGCGCATCTGCAGGAACATGGTCACGCCCATGATCAGCGGCCAAACGCCGACCATCAACATATGCGGCAAGGTGATCGGGATGAGGCCGAACAGGTTGAAGATCGAGGTCGGGTCGGGCGCCGCCAGATCCTGGATCCAGCCGAAGAACGGTGCGTGCCGCATCTCGATGGTGATATAGAGCACCTTGTAGAGCGCGAAGAAGACCGGGATCTGCAGCGCCACGGGCCAGCAGCCGGCGAGCGGATTGATCTTCTCGGTCTTGTAGAGCTCCATCATCGCCTGTTGCTGCTTCATCTTGTCGTCCGCGTATTTCTCGCGGATCTCAAGCATCTTTGGCTGCACCTTCTTCATGTTCGCCATCGACGCGTAGGATTTGTTGGCAAGCGGGTAGAAGACGGCCTTGACGACGACGGTGGTGGCGAGGATGGCCAGACCGAAATTACCGAAGAATTTGTACATCGTGTCGATCAGGTAGAACATCGGCTTGGTGATCCAGATGAACCATCCCCAGTCGATCAAACGGTCGAACAGCCTGATATGGCGATCTTGCGCATAGGCGTTGACCTTGGCGACTTCCTTGGCGCCGGCGAAGATCTCGGTCTCTACCGTCGCCGATTGGCCGGCATCAACATTGATCGGGTCGGTGAGGAAGTCGGCCTGGTAGCGGGGGCGGCCGTCCTCGAAATAGGCGTAGCGCGGCTGGAACGGCTGCTTCTCGGTCGGCACCAGCGTCACCGCCCAGTATTTGTCGGTGATGCCCAGCCAGCCATCGGTCGACTTGCCGGGCGTGAACTGCTTGTCCTCCTCGACGGCCGCGTATTTGTGTTCCTGCAGGCCTTCCGTGCCGGTGACGCCGATCAACCCCTCATGCAGCACATAGATGCTGGCAACGGCAGGCTTGTCGAAGCGGGTGACACGGCCGTAATTCGACAGGGTAACGGCGGTCGAACTCGAATTCTGCACCGTGTCCGAAACGGTGAACATATAGTCGCTGTCGACGGAGAAGGTGCGCTTGAAGGTCAGGCCCTTGTCGTTGGTGAAGGTCAGCGCGACCGGCGTCGCCGGCGTCAGCGTCGCATTGCCCTCGACGGTCCACGCCGTTTCCGGCCCCGGCACCGCGCCGGTCTTGTCGCTGCCGACGAAGCCGATCTCGGCATAGTAGCCGGTAGGCAGCGCCGCCGGGTTGAGCAGCTCGATCTCGGGCGAGTTCTTGTCGACCGTCGTCGTGTAGTGCTTGAGCCTGAGGTCGTCGAGACGGGCGCCGGTGAGATTGATCGAGCCCTCCAGGCTCGGCGTGTCTATCTTGACGCGCTGGGTCAACGCCAGCGCCTGCTCGCGGCCGGCCGGCGTCGTGCCGTCGGTTCCCGGTGCGTTGGGGCCCGCTGCATTGGGAATGGCGCCTTGCGGCGGCACCGGCGTTTCGCTACCGCCCGGACTGGTGGCTTGGGCCGCCTTCTTCTGCTCCGCTACCCGCTGTTCTTCGATGCGGGCCTTCTCGCGCTGTGCCTCGCTCTGCGGCAGCACGTAAAAATACTGCCAAAGCGACAGGATCAGCACCGACAGCGCGATGGTGATGAAGAAGTTCCGGTTGTTTTCCATCGAAAGCCTTGGCCTATCGTGTTCCGCGCAATCGGCGGGAGAGTTCGGCCTTCAATTGGCCGAACGGAGTGGTAAGCACGTCTTCGCGCCCGACGATGACATAGTCATTGCCAGGCGCCATGTCACCCGCGGCATGCGTGCGCACGGCTTCCCTCAGCCGCCGCCGGATGCGGTTGCGCACGACTGCGTTGCCGACCTTCTTGGTGACCGTGTAGCCGACGCGAGGTGCCTCGCTGTCGCTGCGGTCCAGAACCTCGACGAGAAAAAGCCGCCCGCGGCGCTTCTCGCCACGCCGGACAGCCAGGAATTCCGCGCGTTTCAGAAGCCGCTTGGGATGTGCTCCCACTGGCTTGCCGGTTGCGGGCAACGATCTCGTCTTCCGTTCAGGCGCTGAGCCGCTTGCGACCGCGGTTGCGGCGGGCTGCGACGACGCCACGACCACCCTTGGTGGCCATGCGGGCACGAAAACCGTGCCGACGTTTGCGGACGAGTTTGGACGGTTGGTAGGTACGCTTCATTTGTTTTAATACCGCGGGGTGCGGCCCTTCTTGATTCTGTCACTCTGTAACAGGAGCTTTGCCGGGTCGGTTTTGGCGCGATCGAAACCGCGCCGGGACGAATGGCCCGAGCGTGAGCGGGCTTATAGAAAGAAGGGTTTTGGAAGTCAATCCGGCGCCGTCATGGCCGATGGCTGAAGTGATGGCCGAACTCTGGGCGGTCTTATCCCGTATTGGGACGAAGGATGAAATTGGCAAAAAAGCCGCAATGGCCTAATCTTGGCTGATCAAGTGATCGTGAAGAAAAAGCAGCATGAGTGAAATCCCATCCGCGGGCGAAGGGACCGACCGGGCGACGGCCGCCGCCCGGACCGTGCCTTTGTCGCGTGGATTGTCGACAAAGCTCCTGCTGCTCACGATCGTCTTCGTGCTTCTGGCCGAGGTCCTTATCTTTCTGCCCTGGATCGCCAGCTACCGAATGAGTTGGCTGAAGGAAAGGCTGAGCACCGCCGCGGCGGTCTCGATCGTGCTGGTGCAGGGAGAGCCAGCCTCGCTGTCGCGCGCAGCGCAGAACGACGTGCTGACGGCGATCGGCGCCAAGGCCATCGCCGTGCGCGACGGCGGCGTCTCGCGCCTTCTGGTCGTGGCTGAAATGCCGCCGCACGTCGACGAGCATATCGACATCGCCAGTATCGGCCTGGTCCAGGGCATGACCAGTGCTTTGGACACGCTGTTTTTCGGTGGCGAGCGGATGCTGCGCGTTTTCGGGCCGGTCGGCGACAGCGACAAGGAATTCGAGCTGATCATGCCCGACTACAGCCTGCGCAATGCCATGCTCATCTATTCGCGCAACGTCGCCTTCGTCTCGCTACTGATCTCGCTGTTCACCGCCATGCTGGTCTATGCCGCCATCGACCTGATCATGATCGGCCCGATCCGGACGATGACGCGTTCGATGCTGGCCTTCTCCGAGGCGCCCGACGATCCCGGGCGGATCATCCACCCTGCCGCCCGCGCCGACGAGATCGGCGTTGCAGAGCGAGAGCTCTCGCAGATGCAGGAGCGGCTCCAGAAGATGCTCTCCGAGCAGAAGCATCTCGCCGATCTCGGCCTCGCCGTGTCGAAGATCAATCACGACATGCGCAACATCCTGGCGTCGGCGCAGCTGATGTCGGACCGCTTGCGTCAGGTCAAGGACCCGACCGTGCAGGCCTTCGCGCCGAAACTGCTGCGCGCGCTCGATCGTGCCGTATCCTATTCGGAAGGTGTGCTTTCTTATGGCCGCACCCAGGAGCCGCCGCCTTCGCGCCGCAGGCTCAGGCTGCGCCAGCTGGTCGACGACGTCCACGGCCTGCTCGACACCGAAGGCGGCATCGAATTCGTCAACGCCGTCGATCTGGCTTTCGAGGTGGATGCCGATTCCGATCAGCTCTTTCGCGTGCTCACCAATCTTTGCCGCAACGCCGTGCAGGCGATGGCGGCGGACGCGGAAAGCGCGGTGGTGCGCCGGTTGGCGGTGTCGGCCGAGCGCGTCGGCAGCGTCAGCCGGATCACCGTCACCGACACCGGCCCCGGCCTGCCGCCGAAGGCGCGCGAGAACCTGTTCGCGGCGTTCCGCGGCTCGGCCCGCAGCGGCGGCACCGGCCTTGGCCTGGCGATCGCCTATGAATTGATCCGCGCTCACGGCGGCACGGTGGAGCTTGTCGAAAGCAGAGGCGGCCGCACCACATTCGCGGTCACCATCCCGGACGAGCCGGTCCGGCTCGACCAGGCCCGCAACGGCCTGCGCCGCCCGGCCTGATCCAGAGCAATTCCAGGAAAAGTGTGTGACGGTTTTCCGTCCGGAATTGCGCAGAACAAAGAGCAATTCCAGGAAAAGTGTGTGACGGTTTTCCGTCCGGAATTGCGCAGAACAAAGAGCAATTCCAGGAAAAGTGTGTGACGGTTTTCCGTCCGGAATTGCGCAGAACAAAGAGCCGGCCAGCACGAACAGCAAAACTTTTGCCGGATCGGCTTGCTTTTCGGAAATTCAGTCGCTAGGGAACACGTCACATCGCGGCCGGTCGTTAAGGATCGGATCGCGGGCTATGCAAAGCATGGCCTGTTGCGCGCCCGTAGCTCAGCTGGATAGAGCACCAGACTACGAATCTGGGGGTCAGGAGTTCGAATCTCTTCGGGCGCGCCAAATCTACGCTGCAGCACGCCGGACGCGCTTGTAGCCAGCGAAAGCCCTCCAACCTATGAGAGACGTTTTCGTGCGGGCGAGCCCCTGTGGCGCTTCGGCGCGGCCTGCACCGCTATTCCCGGCATGTCGAAGAGCACGCCAGACCCATGTCATTGAGCCGAAAGCTGCCCAGCGGCAGGCGATGCTAAGGCAACCCTATCCGACGCCATCAATCAACGCGTGCGCTGCTAACTCCTCAGCAGTAGTTCGGCGTTAGGAACTTAGGGCATGCACGACGCTGGCGCTCAATCTCCCTTAACTTTTCGTAAGACAGATCATGGGTGCTAACGCCCATTTCAACCAAAACAGATATCCTGATGTTGTGCCATTGAACTCTTCTTGTCCCCGTAGACTCTGATCGAATGTGCCTTAGATAGTCGCGGTCGCTGAGCCGCATGGTCTCCGCCCAACGAGCCCCGCTCTCATTTTCCACGGTGGTTACGATCTTTCGAGCCTTTTGGATGTACGGTCCCGTAAATGTGTCCATGGCTTCAGTAGGCTCAAAATCGCACCCGACGAACTCCACAGTCAGCTCATTTCTCCCATTCCAATTCTCTCTTTTTTGCTCCCGGCATCTGCTGGAGGAGCTGTCCGGCGGGTTTTCAGAAATTAAATCTGCGAATCGCGCGCCTAGTTCGCCACCTTCTTCGACAGTATAGACATAACGAACATTGACATCCTTAACGGATCCACGGCCATAATTCTTTGTGTAGGTAACTACTTGGAATATTTTCTGACCCTGGTCCGTGTGGATTACTTGTGCTTGACTGAGGAAGCAGGCCTTGCCGGAGGCGACTTCGGTAACAACAGAAGTAACACCCATTCCAATCAGGACACTACCTATGACGCCAATCGTCCACTTAGCCAAGGCCGGCAGTGAAGAAAACCATTGGTTCATTTTGCCACCCTCCAGCAGCGACATAGCGAGCAGGCACGCCCCCAGTGGACAGATCGGATTGTGAACATCTGCATGCTGGTGCGCCGCGAGCATAACAGCTGCGTAAAACTGGAGCTATCGCCGGGAACGCCGCCCATCGTAGCGGCTTTGGCGGGCTTCGGATTTTCCCGGCCGCGCCCGCTGACTGAAGCCGTCTAGGCCGGCTTCGCGTGGGCGCCAAGCCAAAGTGGACTTGCGCCGGCGGGAGCCACGCTGCCCGTTTCGTGGGCGGCCTCAGCCCGAATAGCGGAGCACATTGACAAGCAGAGCGAAAGCGGGGGACGTTTGGCGGCGGCTGGGATAGTAGAGGTGATATCCCGGCCAAGGCGGGGACCACTCGTCGAGCACCCGCACAAGGCGACCGCTGTCAAGGTGGGCCTGCGCCACGTCCTCCGGCATATAGGCGAGGCCGAAACCCTCCAACGCGGCTTCGAGAATCTCGACGGTGCCATTCAGGATGATCTGGCCGTCCACCCGCACCTTCAGCTCGCGACCGTCTCGCTCGAAATCCCAGGCCCACAGCCCGCCGTTGGAGGAAAAGCGCTGGTTGATGCAAATGTGACCAGTTAGCTCCTGCGGTGTCATTGGCGGCGGCCGCTTGGCGAAATATGATTTCGCCCCAACGACGGCGAAGCGGATGTCCGGCCCGACGCGCACAGCGATCATGTCTTTTGCGACGCTCTCTCCCATTCGCACGCCTGCGTCGAACCGTTCAGCTGCAATGTCTGTCAGTGCGTTGTCGAGGAACACCTCAACTGTGACGTCGGGATAGTCGGGAAGGAGCTTCGCCAACCTCGGCCAGATAACAGAATTAAATGCGTGATCGCTGGCGGTGAGGCGAATGGTGCCGGCAGGCTTTTCCCTCAATTCGCTCAACGCCTCGACCTCGACGTCGATCTCCTCGAAGCGCGGGCCGATGTTGCGCAGCAGCCGCGCGCCGGCCTCTGTAGGTGAAACGCTGCGGGTCGTGCGGGTCAGCAGCCGAATACCCAGTTGCTCTTCGAGTGCACGGACCGTGTGGCTCAGCGTGGACTGCGAAATTCCGAGCTGCGCCGCAGCCCGCGTGAAGCTGCCCTCCCGTGCGACGGCCAGAAAGGCCAGAAGCATATCAAGTCTTCCACGCCGCATTTATGGCTCAAACCGATAAGTCGATACTCATTATACAATCTAGTGGGACGAGTTGCACCCGGGCCCGATCGAAATCGCCGAGAGCGTGGAATATTCTAGGTGGGTCACACCTCGGTGAATCGGACGAGCAACGACGATGAAAGTAAGAGCAGCCAGCCGAAAGTGATCGACAACCTTCCAACGTTCTTTCTGCGTGATTGATCCGTCGTGGTAAAACGCGCCGAAGCGACAAGGCCGCATCACCGTTCCTCCGGGGGCTTGAGATGCCGGAACTGCATCAGCAGCAACAGATCGTAGGTGATCTTCAGGGCACCGCAAATGAGGAGGGGCCAAGCCCGGAACGAGGCCGCGAACAGCGCGCCAGCCAGCGCGGGGCTGACTGCGGCGGCCAGACTCCGCGGCACTGATGTGAAGCTCGCGGCCGCCGCCCGTTCCGCCTCCGTGACGACGGCCATCACGTAAGATGATCGCGTCGGCACGTCCATCTGCGAAAGTGCTGCGCGGATCAGCAGCAGGACGAGTGCCAGAGGCAGCGTGGGCGCCAACGCCGCCAGCATCAGGGCGATGCTCGACGGAATGTGGGTGAACACCATCGTGTTGATCAGTCCGATGCGCCGGGACAGCCAAGCTGAAACGGGGAAAGAGAACGCCGAAAGCACGCCGGACCAGAAGAAGAAAAATCCCGCTTCCGAAAGCGACAGATCGAACTTTTCGAAAAGCCAGAGGGCAAGCAGCGACTGGACTACAAAGCCTCCGGCAAAAGCATCGAGGCTGAAAAGCGCCGCGAGCTTGAACACAATCTTGCGCGAGGGGCCGAGCGCGGACCCGCTGCTGGAGTCCGTCGCTGGACGGCGCTGCGGAATCTGCGCGTAAAGGAGGCCGCCGAGAAGACCCAGAAACGCATAGAGCACGAACATCGCCTTGATGCCGGCGAGTTGGTCGAGGCCGGCCGGAGCCAGAAGATCAGGTGTCGCCGAAACGAGCGCGCCAACCGCGCCTGCCAGCGCACCCACAAGGCTGTAACGCGCGAACATCCTGGTCCGCGCGGCATCGGTGACTCCGCGTGTCAGCACCGCATGCTCCAATGGCACGAATACGCTGACGCTGCCGGCCGAGGGGTTGATGGTGCCTGCGAACGCGACCACCAACAGCAGCGCGTAGTCATGGACCAAAGCAAAGGCCACGCCCGTGGCGACCATCAGGCTGGCGGCGGCAAACAGGAGTTGGCGGTGATCGTAACGGACGCCGAGGAACCCGACAACGATGGTTAAGAGCGCGGAACCAAGCAGTGACGCCGTTGCGATCACGCCTACCTGAAGGGGAGTGAAGCCTAACGCGAGGAGATAGACCGGCAACAGAACGGCCACGAAGCCATCGCCCATGTCGCGCAAGGCACGGGCCATGAAAAGAAAGGTCGTCGAATGGATCCGCAGCACTGATCTGCCTGCCCTCATCACCTGCGTGAGCGCCCGCGTGTTCTGTTTCAGGCGGCCGTTTCGACCGGCAGGCCGGCGGTCTTCCATTCGGGATAGCCGTCTTCGAGCCGACGCGCGAGATAGCCCTGCTCTCGCAAGGCGGCGACCGCTTCGAACGAGAGAACGCAATAGGGACCGCGGCAATAGGCGATCACTTCCCGATCTGCCTCTAGCTCGCCTAAGCGACGCTCCAACTCGGCCAGCGGGATGTTGAGGGCGCCTGGAAGATGTCCGGCCGCGAACTCATCCTCTGGCCGCACGTCGAGAACCGTGACCATGCCGTCATGCAGCCTTGAGACGAGCTCGTCTCGCGACACCGGCTCCATCGCATCGCGAGCCCGGAAGTAGTCGGCCATGACGCGGCCGATTTCGGCAACATTTCGCTCGCCGACGCGGCCGAGCGCCTTGATCAGCGCCACCACCTCGGTGTCGCCGGCGAGGCTATAGAGCATGTGCTTGCCGCGGCGCTCCGTCTCGACGAGGCGAGCCCGCCGCAGGATCTGCAGGTGGCGCGACGTGTTGGCGAAGCTCAGATGGGCTCGCGCGGAGAGGTCCTCGACGCTGCGCACCCCTTGCGCGAGGTGCTCCAGAAGCTCGAGCCGATGCGGATGGCCGAGCGCCTGAGCCACTTCGGCAAGGCTCGCGTAGATCGCCTGTTTCGGTCCGGTGCTTGACACGGCTTCTCCTCAGTGGAACATTCAGCGGAATGATTGAATGTCTCTAGCCCGTCGTCGCGAGGCGCGCAAGACCATGATCCTTCGCCAATTCCTTCATACCGATCCAGTCGGCGTCTCATACCTGTTCGGCTGCGGCGGCAAGGCAGCCGCGGCCGTCGTCGATCCGGCCGGCGACATCGAGTTTTACCTGCGCGCCGCCGAAGACGCCGGCATGCGCATCCACTTCGTCGTCGACACGCATGTTCATGCCGACCATCTCTCTGTCGGCCGCGCGCTCGCCGAAGCGGCGGGCGCCGCATACGTGCTCGGGGCGGAGGCGTATGTCGCGTTCCCGTTCAAAGGAATGCGCGACGGAGAGGCCCTCTCGCTCGGCAACGTCGCCGCAACCGTCCTGCACACGCCCGGTCACACCCCGGAGCATATCTGCATTCTCGTCAGCGACCGCACGCGTGCCGACGAGCCATGGTTCGTGCTGACCGGCCACACGCTGATGGTCGGCGATCTCGGTCGCACCGAACTCGCCGTCAGCGCCGAGCAAGGCGCAAAGGATATGTTTCACAGCGCCGGTCGGCTCAAGGCTCTCCCAGATCATGTCGAGGTGCTCCCCGGCGCCTATGCTGGCTCGGTCTGCGGCCGGCGCCTGAGCGGCAAGCCCTGGTCGACCATCGGTTTCGAGAAACGCCACAACGAGGCCTTGCGGATCGAGGACGAAGCCGCGTTCATCCGCTTCATGCTCGCCGAGATTCCCCCGGCTCCGCCCGAGGCCGCGGCGCTCCGGGCCGCCAATTCCGCCTTGGCTGCGGCGGCGGCCTGACCCATGGACGAAGCGGCATCGGTGCCAGGCAAGGCGGGTTCACCCGTCAGGCTAGGCCTCAGAGAGAACTGGCCGCAATTCGCGTTGCTCGTCGTGATCAACGCCTTTGTCGGCGGCATGGTCGGGATAGAACGAACGGTGGTGCCGCTGATCGGATCGGAAGAGTTCCACGTCACGTCGACAACGCTCATCGTCTCCTTCATCGTCAGCTTCGGCGTCGTCAAGGCGCTCGCCAATCTGGTCTCGGGGCAGCTTGCCGACGCGTGGGGCCGCAAGCGCGTGCTCGTCTTGGGATGGCTGGTCGGCCTGCCGGTGCCGTTCATGATCATCTGGGCGCCGACCTGGGAATGGGTGATTGCGGCCAACGCATTGCTCGGCATCAACCAGGGGCTCGCCTGGTCGATGACCGTGATCATGAAAGTCGATCTCGTCGGGCCGAAGTCGCGCGGCCTTGCCGTTGGTCTTAACGAGTTCGCCGGCTATCTCGCCGTCGGGGTGACGGCGTTCCTGACCGGCTATCTCGCCTCACAATACGGACTTCGGCCAGTGCCGATCTATCTCGGCATCGGTTATGCGGTCGTCGGTGCCGCACTGTCGATCCTGCTCGTGCGCGACACGCGGGACCACGTTCGGCTGGAAGCTTCGTCCCACGCGCAGCAGTCCGCGCCGATCAGCTTTCGGGAAGTCTTCGCGCTCACCTCGTTCGGGGATCGCAACCTGTTCGCCGCTTCGCAGGCCGGCCTCGTCAACAATCTCAACGACGGCATGAGCTGGGGCATTTTCCCATTATTCTTCGCTTCCTTCGGTCTCGGCGTCGAGCGCATCGGCATCCTCAAGGCGGTCTATCCCGCGACATGGGGTGTCCTGCAGATCGCCACAGGCCCCTTGAGCGATCGCTGGGGGCGCAAGGGCCTGATCGTCGCCGGCATGTGGGTACAGGCCGCGGGTCTGTTTCTCACCGCGGCGACGCGCCAGTTCGAGTGGTGGATCGTCGGCAGCCTTCTGCTCGGCCTCGGCACGGCGATGGTCTACCCAAGCCTGATCGCAGCCGTCTCCGACGCCTCGCATCCGACCTGGCGCGCCCGCTCACTCAGCGTCTACCGCTTCTGGCGGGATCTCGGCTACGCGATCGGCGCGCTCTCCGCCGGCCTCATCGCCGACAGCTTCGGGCTGTCATGGGCGATCACATCGATCGCCGCGCTGACGTTTCTCTCAGGGGTAGTCGTGGCTGTTGTGATGAGCGAAACCGAGGCTCATCCGTCCGCGAGGAGGGCAACATGACAGCGGCGGCAGATCGCTGCCCAAGCAATTGATCCGGCGCAAGCTCGCCGCGCTGCCCGTTGGGCCTATATTGGAATTTGACCGCGACCGGCAGTTTGCCGGCAGTACGGAAAGAGCCCAAAGCATTTCCGGCCGCAGAGCCGCCAGTGGGTCAAAACTGCCGAGCCCATGAGAGGAAGGAGGATGCTATGACGTTGATTTCATTGACACGCGTGGCCGCGCTCGCCGCAATTGTCGCCGCCGGCATGACGGCTATAGCCGCCGCGCAAACGACCGCAGCCGATCCGCACCATCCCGATACGACGGTCGCACAGGCGGCGCCGTCCACCGAGCCTGGAGATATGGCGGGACAAGACCAAGGGGCACAGCCCGCTCAACCCGGCATGATGCCTCCCGGAATGATGGGTCAAGGCATGATGGGCCAAGGCATGGGTCAGGGCATGATGTGCGAGATGAAACAGCCCGGCATGATGGGCGCAATGCCGATGATGCGCATGCGTGGGCACATGATGAAGATCATGTTCGCCATTGCCGACACGGATGGCGACAGCGCGCTTTCCTTCGAAGAGATCACCGCTATCCATAAGCGAATCTTCGACAAGGTCGATGCAAACAAAGACGGCAAAGTGACACCCGAAGAGGTGCAGGCATTCATGCGGCAGTAGCCGCGCGCAGCTGATCGCCGGGCGACAAGCCGCGAAGGAGGGCTCCCGAACATGACGTCGATCTACCTCGACTACAACGCGAGCACGCCGATCGATCCGGCCGTCACGGCTGCCATGCGGCCATATTTGGATGAGGCTTTCGGCAATCCGTCGAGCGGCCATTGGGCGAGCATGCCGGCGAAGGCTGCGCTGGAGAAGGCCCGCGGCCAGGTTGCGGCACTACTCGATTGCGCACCCGACGAGATCGTGTTCACAAGCGGCGGCAGTGAGGCCAACAACCTGGCGATCAAGGGCACGTTCTTCGCCCTCCGCCACAAGGGCGAGCACATCGTCACCACCACGGTCGAGCACCCGGCCATTCTCGCGCCTTGCCGGTTTCTCGAGGAGCTCGGCGCGGCAGTGACCTATTTGCCGGTCGACAGCACGGGCCGGGTCAATCCCGAGGACGTGCGTCGTGCCATCACGCCGCGCACCATCCTGATCAGCGTCATGCACGCCAACAATGAAGTTGGCACGATCCAGCCGATCGAGGAGATCGGTGCTGTTGCGCGGGAACGTGGGGTCCGGTTTCACACCGACGCAGCGCAGTCGGTCGGCAAGATTGCAACCAAGGTCGACGCGCTTGGCGTCGATTTGCTGACCATCGCCGGCCACAAACTCTATGCACCAAAGGGTGTCGGGGCGCTCTATGTCCGCGATGGTGTCACGCTCGAGCCGCTGATCCATGGCGCGGGGCACGAACATGGCCGGCGCGCTGGCACTGAGAGCGCCTTGCTCGCGGTTGGCCTCGGTACGGCCTGTGCGCTCGCCAGCGACCTGGAGCCGATGGCACGCGTCCGCGTGCTGCGGGATCGTTTTTGGGACGCGCTGCAGGAGGGTTTCGGCGACCGTGTCGCGCTCAACGGGCACCCTCAGCATCGCCTTCCCAACACGCTCAGCGTTTCATTCGTCGGCATGATCGGCGCCGAGGTGCTTTCGCATCTCGACGGCGTCGCGGCGTCGACCGGTTCGGCCTGTCACGCCGGCCGGGTCGAGCTCTCCCCAGTGCTCACGGCCATGGGCGTGCCCGAGAAGATCGGCATGGGCGCCGTTCGCTTCAGTCTTGGTCGAGCCACGACCAGCGCCGAAATCGACGCCGTCGTGGATCAGCTTCGAGCCGTCACGGTCCGATCCGCCATCCGCTAGACGATAGGACCCGAAGAGACGGCACCACCCATCGTTGCGTCATAAAGCCGGTCGCGCCGGCGGCTCTTTCGCCGCTGTGGGTTCCTCTGGACTGAGGGCGCCCGGCCGGAGCCTGAACAGGATCAGCAGCGGCCCGGCGACGAAGATGGAGGAATAGGTCCCGGCGAGGATGCCGAAGATCATCGCGACCGTGAAGGACTGGATGACCTCGCCGCCCCAGATCGAAAGCGCCGCCAGCGCGAACAGCGTCGTCACGCCGGTAAGGACCGTTCGCGCCAGAGTCTGGTTCATTGACAGGTCGAGCAGCTCGGCGATCGGCATCTTTTTATAGCGGCGCAGGTTCTCGCGGACCCGGTCATAGACAACAACCGTATCGTTGATCGAATAGCCGACGATAGTCAGGATCGCGGCTATCGAGGTCAAATTGAACTCTATGCCCGCGACGACGTAGAAGCCGATCATCAGGATCACGTCGTGGAAGGTCGAAATGATGGCGCCGAGCCCGAACTGCCACTCGAACCTGACCCAGATGTAGACGAGCATCGCCAGCAGCGAGGCGAGCACGCCCATCGTGCCGTTGAAGGCTAGTTCCGAGGACACAGTCGGGCCGACGACCTCGATGCGGCGGAACTCGTAGTCAGATTCGAGCGCGCTTCTCACTTTCTGGACGGCGGACTGTTCGGCAACGTCGCCGCCCCCCTGGGTGCCGATGCGTATCAGCACATCCCGGGTCGACCCGAACTCCTGCACCTGCACCTCGCCCAGTTCGAGACCTGTCAGGCGCTCGCGGATGTTGCCGATGTCGGCCTGCTGACCCTTCGCCTGCACCTCGATGCTCGAACCGCCGCGGAAGTCGATGCCGTAGTTCATGCCGACAGTGAAGAACGCCGCGGCCGAAGCGATCGACAATAGCAGGGACAGCGTGAAGGCGTACTTTCGGAACGCCATGAATGGCACGCGCGTGTCGTCGGGCACCAGTCGCATGACACCGCTGGGCATGGTTTTCGGGCGTTGCCGGCGAAGCCAGAATGCGACCAGCCAGCGCGTCAGCGTGAACGCCGTGAACACGGTGGTGACGATGCCGATGGCGAGGGTGACGGCAAATCCCTTGATCGGCCCTGAGCCGAGAAAGAACAGGATGACGGCGGCAATCAGCGTCGTCACATTGGCGTCGACGACTGTCGCCAGCGCCTGTTTGAACCCGGAATCCATCGACTGCACGATCGAGCGCCCTTGGCGGCTCTCTTCGCGGACGCGCTCGAAGATGATGACGTTGGAATCGACCGCCATCCCCATCGTCAGCACGATGCCGGCGATGCCGGGCAGCGTCAGCGTCGCGCCGAGAACCGACAGGACGGCGATGATCAATGCGACGTTGGCCAGGAGCGCGATATTCGCGATCAGCCCCAGTCGCCCATAGGCGAACAGCATGAAGCCGACGACGAGGAACCCGGCGACGATTGACGCGAACTGGCCGGCGTCGATCGAATCGCTGCCGAGGCTCGGGCCGACGGTGCGTTCCTCGACGATGGTGAGGTCGGCAGGCAGTGCGCCGGCGCGCAGCAGGACCGCAAGGTCGTTCGCGCTCTCCACCGTGAAACTGCCGGATATCTGCCCGGTGCCGCCCAGGATTGGTTCGCGGATCTGCGGCGCGGAGATCACCTCGTTGTCGAGGATGATCGCGAACAGGCGCCCGACATTGGTCTGAGTAGCCTGACCGAAGCGGCCGGCGCCGCGGCTGTCGAAACGAAACGAGACCACCGGCTCGTTGGTGCGCTGGTCGAAGGTTGCCTGCGCATCGACGAGGTTTTCGCCGGAGACGATGATCCGATTCTCGATCAGATGCGGAACCCGCGGTTCGTCCGTCGAATACAACACTGTCGAGCCCGCCGGCGGGCGGCCGGAGATAGCCTCCTCGACCGGAATCGACTGGTCGACCATCTGAAAGGTCAGCTTCGCGGTCTGTCCGAGAATATCCTTCAGCCGCTGCGGATCCTGCAGGCCCGGCACCTGGACCATGATACGGTCCGAACCCTGGCGCTGGATGATCGGCTCGGTCGTGCCGAGCTCGTTCACGCGCCGGCCCACCACCTCGATCGATTGGGTCAGCGCCGCGGCGATCCGGTAGTCGATCCCGGCTTCGGTCAGCGTAAAACGCAGCAGCCCCGGTTCCGGCTCGGCCATCTCCATCTCGGTCACGGAGCCGCTCATGAAAAGTCCGGTCGAGATCGGCTGCGTCAATCTTTCGAGCGCGCTCTTCGCAGCTTCGACCTGACCTTGGTCGCGAATGCGGACCTGGATCGAATTGGCGGTGCCGGCAAGTCCGGTATAACCGATCTGGGCATCGCGCAGCGATGTGCGAACCTCGTCGCGGGCCGCTTCGAGGCGTTCGTTGGCGAGGTCCTGCCGATCGATCTGGAGCAGGATGTGCGAGCCGCCCTGCAGGTCGAGCCCCAGCGTCAGCTGCTGCTTTGGCAGCCAATTGGGCAGCGATGCCAGAGTGGAGGCGGGAACCAAATTGGGCGCTGCGTACAGGACACCGGCCAGGACCGTCAGCCAGATGAGAATGGTCTTCCAGCGCGAAAAATGCAGCATATTCTTATCCGTTCAGCCCATATCGGGCGGAAACCGCCTCCGACAAGTGCTTTGGCGTTCCGATCGGCGAGCAACTCGACGAGAGCCCGGGAACGCGATGTGAAAGTTTTGGGAGCCGAGGGCCGCGGTCGCGCGGCCAAGATCATGCCGTGAGAAGCGGAGGCGCGCGCGCATCGAAGGCGCGGTTCGGCGACAGTTTCGGCCGCTCTTCGGACCCTATACCAAACGGTGCGGCTGACGCTGTTTCGAGCGGCAGGCGCAAATCCGGGATGATGCAAAAGGGCTTGCCGTTTCCCGCAGTGACAGGCGTTCCCGTCTTGAAACGGGAAGTCTCAGCAGCAACACGGCGTGCAATGTCGCGGACAAGGAAAGTCGGGTGAGTGACGGGCCCGGTCGCGCCGAGCCTCATTTGCCCCTTGGCAAGGTCCTGTCCGACGTGCGCGGCTGTTGCCGCGGGAATGGTCCAGATCAAGAAGAGCAATGAAGCGAGCAGCCGCAGACCAGCACCCATGCTGAGCAGAGTGCCGGGCCTTATGCTAGCCTGTCTTCGACCGTTTCGTCTCATCTCACCGGCACGGCTCGTCATACACTGCGGCAAAATATGCTTTCGCCGTCGTTGTCTCAGCAAGCGGCAAGCCGCCCTCCTGGTCCTTAACTATAGTACTTGGATTGCGAATTGAAGCGCACCTTTCACGCACTCAAGGGTAAGTGTGTTGGCCGATCGGTTGGCGGCCTACCGCTTCTCTATCAACTGGACATAGTTTTTCAGGATACCGCTCCAGCCGCGATCGGATTCGAAGATCTCACGCACCGCTTCGCCGGCCGCGCCCATGTTCTCAAGCCGACGATGCTCGAGCTCGACGCGAGTCGCGTTCTCGCCGGCCTCGGAGAAGTTGATCTCGACTTCGGTCAGCAGCGACGGATCATATTGCCAGTCGGCGCGAATCCGCCATGCCAGGACGATGCGGTTTGGCGGTTCCCACGCCAGCACTTCGCCCCAGTCGCATTCCGTCCCATCCTCGCCGGTCTCAAACCAGCGGCCTCCTGCCTTTGGCTCGATAGTCGCGCTCCTGAGCGCGGACTTGCCTATCGAGTGGGACGCCGGCCACCAACGTCCGAACCCGCTCGTGAACACTTCAAACGCCGTGGCAACCGGCACGTCCACGGTGACCGACTTGCGCACAGGCGCTGGTTTAATGATCGCCGTCATTATTTCGCTCCTTGGCTTTGTTGATCTCGTTTCGGAAGGCGTCGAGCGCGTTCCCCCACATCTGGTCGAGCCAGGCTCGCATCTCGCCAAGACCATGAGGGTCGACATGGTAGATGTTGCTGGCGCCGCGAGGCTCGGCGCGGACCAGCCGCGCCTCCCTCAGCACCTTCAGATGATGAGAGATCGCGGGCTGAGACACCGGCACGGTTCGAGCGAGGTTCGCTACCGAACGCGGCTCTTCGGCCACAAGCTCGAATACCTTTCTGCGCGTGGGGTCGGCCAGCGCGACCATACCTGCATAATCATAAATCATGGTTTATGATAAGCACAGGTTTATGATCAAGGCAACCCCAGTTGCTTGCGAAGCAGGGCAGAGGGCAGCGTATTCTCTCCTCATTCAGGTCTCATGCTGCGCTTCCTTCAATGAGAGGAGCACTGGGGAGGAGACCGAACCCAAGCACCTCAGACACGGACTTGAATGGCCACCTCTCGACTCGTATACGAGTATACGAGCCGATCATCTACATAACTTCATGACCCTCGTCGGGAACCGTTCGGGCTGCGCGCCGAGACCCAACGTGCCCACTGCCGGCATCCCTAGACCATTTTGGAGACGCTCATGGCCGACACCTCGAAAAGACTGCGCATTGCCGTGCTCTTTGGCGGACGCTCCGCCGAGCATGACGTTTCGGTGCTGTCGGCAACCAATATCATGCGTGCGCTGGAACCCGCGAAGTACGATGCCGTTCCCGTCTTCGTCACCCGCGAAGGACAATGGCTGCTGAGCAGCTTCGAGGATGGCACGCTGGCGAAACCTTCGACCGGTACAGAAGTCTGTCTGGTGCCGGGCGGACAAGGACGGGTGTTGGCGATCCCGACGAATGGCACGCCTCACGAACTGCCTGCCATCGACATCCTGTTTCCCGCCCTGCACGGCCTCCATGGCGAGGACGGCTCGGTGCAGGGGCTCGCGGAGGTGGCGCGTGTGCCGCTCGCCGGCTGCGGCATACTCGGTTCGGCCGCCGCCCTCGACAAGGACATTGCCAAGCGGCTGCTGAACGAGGCGGGCTTGCCCACCGCGCGTTCCGTCACAATCCACCACGGCGCCGCACCGGCCTTTGCGGAACTGGAGAGCGTGCTTGGTCTTCCGCTTTTCATCAAACCGGCCCGGCAGGGCTCCTCTGTCGGCGTCAGTAAGGTTTCGGCTGAAAAAGACTATGAGGCAGCGCTGACAGAAGGTTTTGGTCACGACCGCAAGCTGCTGGCCGAAGAATTTATTCGAGGCCGCGAGATCGAGTGCAGCGTGCTGGAGGATACGCAAGGCGGCCTCTTCGTTTCCCGTCCTGGCGAAATCATGCCAGCACAGAGCCACGGTTTCTACAGCTACGACGCCAAATATATCGACGAGCACGGCGCCGCGCTGAAAGTCCCGGCTGAACTGCCGCAGGAGATTGAGGGCAAGATCCGCGCGATGGCAGCAAAGGCCTTCCGTGCGGTCGGCTGCGACGGCATGGCCCGCGTTGATTTCTTCGTGACGCCTGACATGCGCGTCCTCATCAACGAGCTCAACACCATTCCCGGTTTCACCGATATCAGCATGTATTCCAAGGCGATGGCGGCAAGCGGCGTCAGCTATTCCGAAATCATCGATCGGCTGGTGGCGCACGGGCTGGCACGCGCTGGTCGATCTGCTTGATGGCGAGAGCTTGTCGGAATATCCCCAACTGAAGCGACGATCTTGCGACCGGATCTGGCTGAATAATTTGGTGCGTGGCCTATGACACTGAAGACCTTATCAACGGCCCGAAAAAGCCGACGATACGCGTTATTCGCTTCTGGCTGGAGTCGAGGAAGGCTATGTCCAAACCCTCGGGGAAGGACGATCCATCAGGCATCACAAACTTCCACGCGAAGCGTGCGATCCCATGATGAACATCCACGTCACTTGTCCGTAAGATGCGGGCACCGGGATGCTTGGCCAGAACTCCTGCTATGTGCGCGAGCAGTTCTTCCGCGCCAGTCGCATGGACTGTAGGGTCGGTGTATGTTGCGCCATCGCTCCAGACCGATGACAGCAACGCCCGCCGCTGCTGGGCGTTCTCATCAGACCAGGCAGCACAATACGAATCGATGAGAAGCGTCAAAGGCATCCTATTCCCCTAATGCGGATCACTGGCCTGACTCGGCCCATGCTTGGACAACAAAGCCCGAACGCAGCCCACCGTTAAACGGCCCGCTGGCTGACGGTAAAGCATGATCCGCCTCAGTAAGGCCGAAAGCTGCATGATGAAAATCTGCTCAGCCAGTCAGAAAGGGCCTTCTCGCAATCCAGGTCGGAGAGGTCACCTATCCGGACTTTCCCAGAAACTGCGATAACGCGGCAAAATCGTCACGTAAGTGGCCAGCTGCAATCGCCCGTTGGAAGATCGCGTCGTAAGCGTTGACGACCGAGCGGTCGATCTTGCGCGCCTCCATCAGCTCCAAGAGATGCTGGAATGCGCCGTAGTGCGGGGAGATCGACGAGAGCGTCTCGTCGTCGCTGGCAAAACGGCCAGCATTCGTCCGCTTGATGAGGTCGACGACAAGCCCGTCAACAACAGGCGCTGTTGCGGTCCACTGCCGTGCCAACTCGCCGAGGTCGATCTCTTCGGCCTGAGACACGGCGATCGCATGGAGCGCTCCGAACAGCGCGCCCCACATGAGAGCAAGCAGCGCGCTATCAAGTGCGTTTGCCCGTCCCGGTTCTTCCCCGACATGCTGGACATTGCCGCCCAACGCACGAAACATCTCCTCGTTCGCGTCGAAAGCCTGCCTTGGCCCCGAGATCAGTATCGTCCCGGCATTTGTGCCGATGAAATCCGGCGTGGCCATGATCGCGCCATCGAGATAGTTGGCTCCGTGCTCGGCAAACCATTCAGCGGCTTCGCGTGCGCCATGCGGCGTTCCCGAAGTGAGTTCCACGATCAGCTTGCCGCGAATAGCTGAAGCAACAGCATCGTCGCGCAGAACTGCGCTTGCCTGGTAGTCGCTTACGTTCACGATGATAATCTCAGCCGCATTGACAGCTTCGAGGACGGACCCCGCGACAGTGGCGCCGAGCGCGGCCAGCGGTTCGGCCTTTTGTTTTGTCCTGTTCCAGACCGTCGTCCGATAACCCGACTGAAGCAGGGAGCGGGCGAGCGCCGATCCCATACGACCCGTCCCCACAACGCTGATTGAAAGCTTCATTGCAACTCTCCATACCAATAGATGCCAATAGGCGCGCGTGGCGTCATGGTTTTGCCGTCACGGGCAGAGGTATGCTGGAGTGAATGGCGCGCACAATACGCACCTGGAGGTAAGTGGTTACCCAACGGTAAGGAGAACATCATGAATAAGCCGACGGCCAATTGCGGCTTCGCAACCGCGATCAAGGCGATCGAAGGGAAGTGGAAAGTGGATATTCTTTGTGAGCTTGGAACGGCGTCTCGCAGGTTCGGCCGGTTGAGGCAGTCGATTCCGGCGATCAGTGAAAAGATGCTGACGCAGCAATTGCGTGAACTGGAGGCCGACGGGCTTGTGAACCGAGAAGTCTATCCGGGATCGCCGACCAAGGTCGTCTATTCGTTGACAGAAAGCGGAGCGGCGCTCAATGCTGGAGCTGAGGCATTATGCCGTTGGGGTGAGCAATTCCCTTCCGGTATCGATGCTTAACGGAACTCCACAATTTTCAGAAGTGGTTTGGTCCATGCTCAGCTGGTTGTCGGACCGTTTGAGCGCGCGGGCGCCACAGCACCGACCGATTCCCGTTCGACCAGCGGGCATTCAAGCTTGGTGATGGGATAGCGGCCCCGGCCGGGCGGTGCGGGAACTTCCAATTGCTCGATCGCCCATTGCCCCATCGCCATATGCGGCAGGATCGACGTCGTCAAAGGCGGGAACAGATGGCGGGCGATTTCCTCGTCGTCATAACCGATAACCGAAATGTCCCCGGGAATGTGCAAGCCGGTTTCCTTGAGCGCTTCGTAGCAGCCGATCGCGGTGCGGTCGTTCTGGCAGAAGATGGCGGTCGGGCGGTCCTTGAGCGCCAGCAGCTTGACGGTCGCCGCGTAACCGGCGCTCGCCGACCAGTCACCCTCGACCACCAGCTCCGCATCGAACGGGATGTCGGCCGTCGCCAGCGCCCGGCGGTAGCCCTTCAGCCGATCCTGCGCTGCCTGCATCCAGGGCTCGCCGGTGATGGTGGCGATGCGGCGGTGGCCATGGCTGATCAAGTGGCGGGTGGAACTCTGGCCGCCGGCGATCTCGCTCGGCACCACGGCGGGGAAGGCGTAGTCGGCGGTGTAGCAATTGAGCAGGATGACCGGGATGTCGAGGCCATAGAGATAATCGGGCGCGACGATCTCGCGCGTGAAGATGGTCATATAGATCAGCGCCGAAATGCCCCGCTTGGTCAGTGCCGCAATGGCGCGCGGCTCCATGACGGAATCACCCAAAGTCTGCGCGACCAGCACGACATTGCCGGCATTCCACGAGGCCTGGCGCGCACCTTCGATGGCGACGACCGCTTCGGGGCTGGTCGCCAGTTGATCGACCGCGAAGCCGATCACCCCGTCCAGCCCCTCGAACGAGGCGACAGGGCCGCGAAGAGCAGAGAAGGCTGGTGGCGCATAGCCGAGACCCCGCGCGGCCTCGATCACCCGTTCGCGGGTCTGCTGCGACAGCCTTATGCCCGGCGTGTTGTTGAGCACGAACGAAACCGTCGCCTGCGAGCAGCCGGCGGCCCTGGCGATGTCCGTCATGGTGACGCGACCCTTGGGGTTTTTCGCAGGGGCCTTTCGGGGCTTGGAGACCTCAGGCGCAGGATCACGCAGATCCGTCGGTTCGTTCATGGCATTGTGTTCCAAATTCCCGGCCTGGCTGATCAGAGGTCGCCTTGGACGTCGTTAAATACGGCAGCACGGCCCGGTGCTTCGCGTTTATAAAACAAGCACTCGATTAATCATTATTACCATTCCTGGCAACCGAATGGCTATCAGCGCGAAGAGAGCAATGTGAGATAGACGCGGTCTTGAAGGGCGAATTCCTCACTTTCTCGCACCATGCGGCAGGCAGCCATTTCGTCAGCGACACCAGGTTCCAAGCAGAAGACTAATACTATTTACTAATAGTCGTAAGCGTTTTAAAGTCAATTTGTCATGCCGGCCCGGGGTCGAACGGGCATGACGGGAAGCAGGCGTGTGGCGCGGCATCCGCGGCTCTTGGACCGGCAAAGCAACGCCACGCAATTACAGAAATGTCAGACAAATCCGACTATACGAACAGCCAATGAGTCTCTAAAGTCCAAAATCGCGGCTGGAATGGCGCCGTTCTTTCGCTGCCAGCACCCCTTGAGGAGGAGGGCGTCCAAGCCGCATTCGACAAAGTTCAGATCAGCGAAAATGACTGAATCAAACGGGAGGTTGAACATGAAATCTGTAATACGAAATGCGTCCGTCGCCGCCGCGGCTTTGGCTCTCGGCCTGTCCATCACGGCAATTGCACGCGCCCAGGACAAACCGACGCTGGCCTTCGTCGTCAACGGCGCTTCCGATTTCTGGAAGGCGGCCGAAGCCGGCGTCAAGAAGGCGCAGGGCGAATTGCCCGACTACGATCTGCAGCTCAAATATCCGGAGCAGTCGTCGGTCGCCATCCAGCAACGGCTGATGGACGATCTGGTGACGGCCGGCGTCAAGGCCATCATGGTTTCGGCAGTCGACCCCAAGACCTCGACCGACGGGCTGAACAAGATCGCCTCGGAGACGGCGCTGTTCACCACCGACAGCGATGCGCCGCAGACCAAGCGGGTCGCCTATATCGGCTCGTCCAATATCGACGCCGGCAAGCAGGCGGCAGAGATCGCCAAGAAGGCGATGCCTGACGGCGGCAAATGCCTCGGTTTCGTCGGCCTGCTCGGCGCCGACAATGCCAAGGAGCGCATCGAAGGCATGAAGGAAGGGCTCGCCGGCAGCAAGATCGAGCTGATCGACGTTCGTGGCGACGACATCGACCAGGCCCGCGCCAAGAAGAACGTCGAGGACGCGCTGGTCGCCAGCCCCGACGTCACCTGCATGGTCGGCTTCTACTCCTACAACACGCCGCGCATCTATGAAGCGCTGCGCGACGCCGGCAAGCTCGGCCAGATCACGGTCGTCGGCTTCGACGACGATCCGATCACGCTGGGCGGCGTCAAGGAAGGCACCGTTGCCGCCACCGTCGTGCAGCAGCCCTTCGAATGGGCCTACCAGGGCATGAAGCTGATGGCCGCCTATCTCAAGGGCGACAAATCGGGCGTTCCCGCCGACGGGCTGATCATCGTGCCGACCAAGATCATCGGCAAGGACGACGTCGACGCCTATGCCGCCAATCTGAAGACAATGGCGGGTAAATAATCGGCGTTGGCGCTGCCCCTCATCCGCCTGCCGGCACCTTCTCCGGTGAACAACGGGGAGAAGCGACAAGCTCCAGCGCTGGCGATCCCCCTCTCCCCGTTCCTCACGGGGAGAGGGTAAGGGTGAGGGGCAGCGCCACGCTGTTGTTGACGGGCCTCGCCAGGCCCGTCAGTCTGTGGCCCACCGGCTGCTGTCAGGCATGATGAATTATTCCGACGCATCCATCAGCGCATCCACGACTGCCCCGTTCCTCAGTCTCGAGGGCGTGCGCAAGACCTACCCCGGCGTGGTTGCGCTGGACGGGTTTTCGATGGAAGTCAGGCCCGGCGAGGTCATCGGCCTCGTCGGCGAAAACGGCGCCGGCAAGTCGACGCTGATGAAGATACTCGGCGGCGTGACCACCCCCGACACCGGCACGATCATCGTCGACGGCGTCGCTCATGACGGGCTGACGGTCGAAGCCAGCATCGGTTCCGGCATCGCCTTCGTCCACCAGGAACTCAACCTGTTCGAAAACCTCGACGTTGCCGCCAACATCTTTTTCGGCCGTGAGCCGTTGCGCGCCGGGCCGCTCAAGCTGGTCGACCGCGCCAGGCTGCGCGCGCTGTCGGCGCCGCTGCTCAAACGCGTGGGCGCCAATTTTTCCGCCGACACGCCGGTATCGGCCCTGTCGCTTGCCCAGCAGCAGATGGTCGAAATCGCCAAGGCGCTGTCGATCGAGGCGCGGCTGGTCATCCTCGACGAGCCGACATCGAGCCTGCCCCTTGCCGAAACCGACAAGCTGCTCGATGTCATCAGGGCGCTGAAGGCGGAGGGCATCAGCGTCATCTTCATCTCGCACCGCCTTCACGAGGTCGAGCGGGTCGCCGATCGCGTTGTGGTGCTGAGGGACGGCATGCTTGCCGGCACGCTGCCGAAGAACGCCATCAATCACGACCAGATGGTCAAGCTGATGATCGGACGCATGCTGAAGGAGAGGGAGAAGGCCGCAGAATCGGCGCGCCCGCCCGGCACCGTCGCCCTGTCGGCCAAGGCCGTTCGCACCAGCGCCTATCCCGATCGGCCGGTCGATCTCGGCGTCAGGCATGGCGAAATCCTCGGGCTGGCGGGTCTTGTCGGCTCCGGCCGCACCGAGCTGGCGCGCGTGCTTTTCGGTATCGAGAAGAGCCTAGGCGGTGCGCTCCAGCTTGATGGAACAGATCTGGTCCTTGGTTCGGCTGCGGACGCGGTCGCCAGCGGTATCTTCCTCGTCCCGGAAGACCGCAAGCTGACCGGCATCCTGCTCGACCTGTCGATTGCCCAGAATATTTCGCTCCCCAATCTGCCGGCGCATGCCCGGCGGTTCCTGGTTTCTGCCGGCGCCGAAGCCGTCACCGCCGAGAAGCAGAAACGCAATCTCGGCATCAAGGCGCCCTCGGTGGCGACGCGCACCGGCACGCTGTCCGGCGGCAACCAGCAAAAGGTGGTGCTTGCCAAATGGCTGGCCATGCACCCCAAGGTGATGATCCTCGATGAGCCGACACGCGGCATCGATATCGGCGCCAAGGCCGAAATCTACGGGCTGATGCGGGCGCTGGCCGATGCCGGCGTCGCCGTGCTGATGATCTCGAGCGACATGGAGGAGGTGATCGGCGTCTCCGACCGCATCGCCGTCATGCATGAGGGCCAGATCTCAGGCATTCTCGACAAGGAGCAATTCAGCCAGGAAAACGTGCTGCTGCTGGCGGTTGGCAAACAGCCGAAATAGCTTTTTGTTTTGGCGCGGGTTCTAGGCAGGCATTGGGAGAAGACGATGAGCAAGAAAGATCTCGGCCTGCTGATCCTGATCCTTGTGGTGGGAGCGGTGGTGGCGATCATCAATCCGCGTTTCCTGCTGCCGATCAACCTCGCCAACACGTCGAACCTGATCGGGCTGTTCGGCATCCTGGCGATCGGCCAGGCCTTCGTCATCATCACCGGCGGCATCGAATTGTCGGTCGGCTCGGTGGTCGCGCTGCTCGGCGTCCTGTTCGTCGATTTCATCGCGACGCGCGGCATGGCATGGCCGGTGGCGCTGCCGCTGATCCTCGTGCTCGGCGGCCTCATCGGGCTGGCACATGGCTGGCTGATCACGCGGCTCAAATTGCAGCCTTTCGTGGTGACGCTCTGCGGCCTGCTGATCTACCGCGGCGTGGCGCGGTTCTACACAGCCGACGGCACCGCCGGCTTCGCCTTCGGACAGAACTTTCCGGAGCTCGAGTTCCTGACCGCCGGGCGATCCTATGGCGTGCCAAACAGCTTCATTGCGCTGATCGTCATCGCAATCGTGACGTGGGTGGTGCTGCACCGCTCGGTGTTCGGGCGCTACCTCTATGCCATCGGCAAAAACGAGGAGGCGGCGAAATATTCGGGCATCCGCACCGGTCGCGTCGTTATCGCCGCCTATGTCATCTGCGGTGTGCTGACGGCGCTGTCGGCGATCTACTTCGCCATGTACACGCGCTCGATCTCGCCGGCGAGCCACGGTCAGTTCTACGAACTCTACGCCATTGCCGCAGCCGTGCTCGGCGGCTTCTCGCTGCGCGGCGGCGAGGGCTCGCTGATCGGCGTCATCCTCGGCACGGTCTTGCTGCAGGAGCTGCAAAACCTCGTCAACCTGCTCGGCATCCCCTCCTCGCTCAACTTCGCGGTGATGGGCGGGGTGATCCTCATCGGCGTGCTGGTCGACCAGCAATGGGGTGTGTTCCGGGAGCGGCGGCTGATGCTGGGGGCAGCCCGCAAGGGCGCGGCTGGTGCTGCCGCCGAATAGTTGCACCGCCTCGTCCTTCTCCCCTTGTAGGAGAAGGTGGCCGAGCTCCGCTCGGCCGGATGAGGGGTGTTCCAGCTTGGCAGGACCGCACTCCGTCCAGCACCCCTCAACCGTCTCGGCGCTGCGCGCCGATCCACCTTCTCCCACAAGGGGAGAAGGTAAGGGGCTGCCTAGATCAAGCCCGACATATCCGAAAAAGCCATGGCCTTGCGCAGCACATCGGCGAAGCGCTCGCCGGCTGCCTCGCGTGGGCCGCTATTGTCGATCGAGGTGACGCCTGGCCCGGACAGCGCCACATTGGCGCTGCGCGCCAGGCGCGCCAGCACCTCGCCGCGCGACTCGCGGCCGCGCATGGCCAATCGCTCGGCCAGGATTTCCGGTGAAGCGGTGATCTCGACGATGGCGAGATTTGCGTAACGCTCGCGTAGAACCGGGATAATGGCGCGGGAGACATTGGCAATGGCGACGCGTCCATTGGCGACCGACCAGTCGACTTCAGCCGGAATGCCGTAGCGCAAACCATGCGCCTCCCAGGAGATGGCGAAGGCGCCATCCGCCTCGGCCTCGACAAAGGCCGCATCGGCCAGCGTGTCGTGATCCTCGCTTGTCGTGTCGCTCGGCCGGGTGATGACCCGGCGCACGAACTCCAGCCTTGTCTCGTCAGCGAAGCGGGTGCGGGCATAGCCGATCACCGTGTCCTTGCCGGCGCCGCTCGGCCCGACAACGGCGACAAAGACACCGTCGCGGATCGGAAACGCCGCGGCCGACAACTCACGCTCGATCAACGCCGACGCCATCATGCGACCCGGCGTCCTTGCCGCCAGACCGTGCGGACGACCGGGACATGGTCGTCGAGACGTACACGCACCAGATCGGCGCGCCGGCCCTGCTCGATGACGCCACGGTCGGTGAGGCCGACTGCTTCGGCCGGGTTCTTCGAGACCATCGCCACCGCCTGAGGCAGGGAAATGCCGTCGACCACGTCGCCGAGAAAAAAGGCCGACTGGATCAGGCTGAAGGGAATGTAGTCGGACGACAGTATGTCGAGCAGCCCGTCGCCGGCGAGTGTGCGGGCTGAAACGTTTCCAGAATGCGAGGCGCCGCGCATGACGTTCGGCGCGCCCATCAGCACGCCAAGCCCTGCTTCTTTCGAGGCCCTGGCGGCTTCTTCTGTAGTTGGGAACTCGGCGACGCGGACACCCTGCTCGATCGCTTCATCGACATGGCCTGTCGTGGCGTCGTCATGGCTGGCGAGCACGATGCCGCGCTGATGGCAGGCGGCGGCGATGAAGGCGCGGTTCGGGCCGGAATTCGTCGCCGATTCCGCCATCCGCTTCTCGCAAAATTGCTGGAATTCGCGATCCGTCAGCTTCAGCTTGCGCTGGTAGTAATAGGCATAGGTTTCCAAGTCGACGAACTGGCGCTGTCCCGGCGCATGGTCCATCAGCGACGCCAGCTTGATCCTGTCATCGCCGTCGAAATGGGCGAAGGCTGCGAGGCAATCCGGCGCCGAAACCTCGCAGCGCAGATGGATGAAATGATCGGCCCGCAGCCGGTCCTGCTGGACGCTGTCCTCGATCGCATCGGCCAGCTTGCGCATGTCGGCCGAATTCATGTCGGCATCGTCGTCCATGCCGACGCGCAAGGCGTCGAGCACGGTGGTGATGCCGGCGGTCGCCACTTGCGCGTCGTGAGCGAGCACCGCGGCGATCGGGTTCCAGCGCACTTTCGGCCGCGGCGCGTAATGGCCTTCGAGGTGGTCGGTGTGAAGCTCGACCAGTCCGGGGATGATGAAATCGCCGCCCATGTCCTCGCCGGTCCGGCCGGCACCGGCATCGATCCCGGTGATCAAGCCGTCGCGCAGCACGATCGATCCTTCGACGATCTCGTCGGCAAGCACGATGCGGGCATTGTTGAGAACGGTCTCGGCGGTCATTTCAGGCAGTCCTTGGAGCATTTTGCAGCCAATTGGAATCGATTGGCGTCGCACAAACGCGGTTAAAAGAGATAGTCATCTCAGGCAGTTTTTCTAGCCGGGCGGCGCCCGAGCGCGTGATGGGAAAGCACCATGAACGGGGCGCCAGGTTCGGTTTCGACAAATAGGGTCAGCGCGTCCACCGGCACCGGCTTTTGCAGGACCTGCGCAAACAGGCTGTCGATTGCTAAGCGAAGACGAGGGCTTTCCTGTGGCGAGGCTCGGCCGGACAGCGTCATATGGAAACGAAAGGTCTCGAAGACATAGGGGTAGCCCCACTGGCAGAGATTGCGGAATTCAGCCGGCTTCAGCGAATCCGGGCTGCGCCGCTCGATTTCCGCCTCGCTCAGCGGCGCGCGAAAACGGTCGAAGTCGCGCACGACGTCGTCGGCGAAGCGGTTGAGCGCCGGCAGTGGTCCTTCCGGCACGAGCGCGAAGAAGCCATCGATCTGGCTGACGACCAGACGCGGGATCATCACCACCGGCGTCGTCTCGGCAAAATCGTCGAGCGCCGCGCGAAGCGAGGCTTCCGTCTCGTTCGAGGCCAGCCGGAAGGGCGCCTTCAGCGTCGCGTGGAAGCCGTAGCGGCGCGCCGAAGCGGTGTGGAAGGCGACTTCCGCCGCCGACAGATCGCCCACGGCCTCGACAGGCCTTGTGGCGGCGCCGAATGGGTCGCGGCCGAGCCAATTGGCGGCGATCCGCGCCAGCGGTTCGTCCTGCCGGGGGGTGAAATAGATAGCGTAGCGCATCGAAAGTCCTCGTCAACTCCCGCTGCCATAGGCGATTTGCATGACGAAATGACGAAGCTGATGATCGCTCCTGATAACAAAGTTGTTCAGGCGGGTCATTAGCCGACGATTTTTTCGCTTTGGGCCAGTTTGCCAACCCGGAAGAGCCGCGCGATCAGCTCTTCATCAGCCATTCGTGCTCAGGCGCGTTGTGGAACTTCCACGTCCGCTTCGGCCCGGCCATGACGTTGAGGTAATAGAGGTCGTAGCCATGGCAGGCGGCACAAGGATGATAGCCCTTTGGCACCAGCACGACGTCGCCGTCCTCGATCGCCATCGCCTCATCGAGCGAACGAGCGCCATTCCTGTCGGCATCCGTGTAGACGCGCTGGAAGGCGAAGCCCTGTGGCGGGTTGAGCCGGTGATAGTAGGTCTCCTCGAGATAGGATTCGGCCGGCAGATTGTCCTGGTCATGCTTGTGCGGCGGGTAGCTCGAGGTGTGGCCGCCGGGCGTGATGACCTCGACCACCAGCAAGGAATCGGCCGGCTTGCCTTCCGGCAGGATGTTGGTGACATAGCGCGTGTTGGTGCCCTTGCCGCGAACCTCCTGGCCGAGTTCCTTCGGCGCAATGACGCGGACCGGCAGGCCGCCGCCAAGCCCAGGCGCCGAGCAGACCGCGAGTTCGACATCGGTGTCGGCGGTCACCGACCAGTCAGAGCCCTGCGGCACATAGACCGACCACGGCTTGCCTTCGAAGGGCGACATGCGTTCGCCGAGCAGGCCGAGATCATTGTCGCCCGCCCTAGCCTTGCCCTTGCCGGTGACGAACACCAGGCAGACTTCGCAGTTCGCGGTCTGCCCGGAGGCTGCCTCACCGGGCCGCAGCCGATGCAGATCGAAACCGACATAGGTCCAGCCGGCGCTTTGCGGCGTCACATGGGCGACGCGGCCATGGCCCTTATCGGCTTTGATGAGCAGTTTCGACATCTAGGGTCATTCCTTCGGTTCGGTGTCGGCCGAAGCCTTGTCCTCGTCGGCCGGCTTGTAGAGATAGAAGAACTGCCACACGGCATAGCCGGTGAAGCCGAGCGCGATCGTGCCCCAGAATGGTGCGCCGGTGGCAAACTCGACCACGGCCCAGACCAGGCAGACCGCGACGATGGCAACGCGCCGCCACAGAGGCCGGAAGAACGGGTGCTCGGAGTCCTTCATCGGATCAACCCCCGCATCGGATCAGCCATTTGCCGGGAATAGTGCATTCAAGCATTGGGGAAGCCCTGTGTTTCAACGGTGTAGCCGGCAGCCGTCATCACCCGCATCAACTCCTTGTAGCCGACTTGTGCCATCTTGAGCGGCGGATTCTTCCTGGGATCCTGCTCGGCCTCGACGACGAACCAGCCTTCATAACCGTAGTTCGCCAGCCTTTCCACAATGGCGCCAAAATCCAGCGAGCCATCTCCCGGCACCGTGAAGGCGCCAAGTGCCACAGCATCGAGGAAGGATTGCTTCTGGCGGTCGAGTTTCTCGATCACCTCCATGCGCACGTCCTTCACATGCACGTGGTTGATGCGTTTGTGATGGTTGTCGATGGCGCGCAGAACATCGCCGCCGGCAAAAGCCAGATGGCCTGCATCGAGCAGCAGTGGAATGCCTTCTCCCGAGTAGCGCATGAATGCGTCGAGTTCGGGCTCGGTCTCGACCACCGCCGCCATATGATGGTGATAGGACAGCGGCATGCCCTGCTCGGCGCACCATTCGCCGAACTGCGTGAGGCGCCTCGCATAGGCTTTCATCTCGTCGTCCGAAAGCTTGGGCTTGGTGGCGAGCGGCTTCGAGCGATCTCCCTGGATGGAGCGGCCCACCTCGCCATAGACGATGCAGGGCGCGTTCACCGCCTTGAACAGATCGATCATCGGCTGGATGCGATCCTTGTTGTCAGCCATGCCTTCGTCGACCAGTGTGCCGGAGAACCAGCCGCCGCAAAGCGTGACGTCGGCCTCTTTCAGGATCGGCAGCATGATCTCCGGATCGCTGGGAAAACGGCGGCCCATTTCCATGCCGGTGAAGCCTGCCGAACGCGACTGCGCCAGGCATTCCTCCAGCGACACATCATCGCTGAGTTCCGCAAGATCGTCGTTCCACCATGCAATGGGGGACATGCCCAGTTTGGCTCTCAAGTCGTTACTCCAGTTCAGGCCTTAGGATCAGCTTCACGGACGGCTTAAGGCCGCCCGCTCAGCGCTTCCTCGTATTTCTTGCGCGCCGCGTTCACTTGCGGGCGCACCGAGACTTCCGGCACGGCGACATCCCACCAGCTTCCACCGGCTTCGGTCGAAACCAGCGGATCGGTGTCGATGACAAGCACAGTGGTCCTGGTATTCTTCCGAGCTTGCGCCAGCGCCGTTTCCAGCCCGGCGATCGACGAAACTTTCTCGGCGATCGCGCCCAGGCTTGCCGCATGCGCGGCGAAGTCGATATCGGGCAGAACCTCGTGGCGGGCGTCCTTCAAGAGATTGTTGAAGTTGGCGCCGCCGGTCGCCATCTGCAGCCGGTTGATGCAGCCATAGCCTCGGTTGTCGAGCAGCACGATGGTCAGCTTGAGGCCGAGCATGACAGACGTTGCGATCTCGGAATTGAGCATCAGATAGGAGCCATCGCCAATCATCACGACGACCTCCTCGTCGGGCTTGGCCATTTTGACGCCAAGCCCGCCTGCGATCTCGTAACCCATGGTCGAGAAGCCGTATTCGGCATGGTAGGAGCCGGGCGCCCCCGCCTGCCAGAGCTTGTGCAATTCGCCGGGCAGGCCGCCGGCGGCATGAAGCAGCGTCACACCGGCGCCCATGGCGCGCTGCACGGCACCGATCACCTGCGCGTCGGAGGGATAGGCGGCATTGGTCGACGCCGTCACCTTGTCGGCATCGGCCTGCCAATCCTTCTTGCCCCTGGCCGCATTGTCGGTCCAGGCGACCGGCGCCTTCCAGTCTTTCAGCGCCGCGCCGAGCTCGGCGAGCCCTTCCGCCGCGTCTGCGACCAGCGGCAGCGCCTGGTGCTTTCCCGCATCGAAAGGCTGGACGTTGAGGCCGATGATGGTTTTGCCGGAATTCTTGAACAGCGCCCAGGAACCGGTGGTGAAATCCTGCAGCCTGGTGCCGACGGCAAGCACGACGTCGGCCTCTTCAGCCAGCCTGTTGGCCGCCGAGGTGCCGGTGACGCCGACCGCCGCCATGTTGAGCGGATGATCGTCCGGCAGCGAGGATTTGCCGCCCTGCGTCTCACAGACCGGGATGCTGGCGTCTTGCACCAGCTTCGCCAATTCACCCGACGCCTGCGAATAGAGCACGCCACCGCCGGCAATCACCAACGGCTTAGTCGCCCCCTTCAGCGCCGCAACCGCAGCCGCGAGTTCTTGGCGGTCCGGACGCGGCCGTCGCTGATGCCAGACCCGTTCGGCAAAGAAGCTCTCGGGGTAATCATAAGCCTCGGCCTGCACGTCCTGGCAGAGCGCCAGCGTCACCGGTCCGCATTCAGCCGGATCGGTGAGCACCTGCATGGCACGGTTGAGCGCCGGGATGATCTGCTCCGGCCGGGTGATGCGATCGAAATAGCGCGACACCGGCCGGAAGCAGTCATTGACCGTCGCGGTGCCGTCGGAGAAATCCTCTGCCTGCTGCAGCACGGGATCGGGGATGCGATTGGCGAAGACGTCGCCGGGGAGAAACAGGACGGGCAACCTGTTTACATGCGCGAGTGCCGCCGCCGTCACCATGTTGAGCGCGCCGGGGCCGATCGAGCTGGTCGCCGCCATGAAGCGGCGGCGAAAATTGGCCTTGGCATAGGCGATCGCCGCATGCGCCATCGCCTGCTCGTTATGGGCGCGGAAGGTCGGCAATTCGTCGCGCACCTGATAGAGCGCCTCGCCGACGCCGGCGACATTGCCATGGCCGAAGATCGCCCAGACTCCGCCGAAGATCGGCATTTTCCTGCCGTCGATCTCGGTCATCTGGCGAGCAAGAAAGCGGGTCAGCGCCTGCGCCATCGTCAGGCGGATTGTCTTGGTCATCTTGTTTTCCTCCGCAGTCCTTATGCCGCGCCTTCTTATGCTGCTTTGCGGCCGCGCGCGGCAAGCCATGCCTCGGTCAGTCTCTCGAAGCGAGACGCCATGTCGGCCACCGCTTCCTCGTCCGACATTCTGCCGGCAAGCCACTGTTCGGCTGCGTTGATGAAGATGGTTCGACCGACGGCGAAGCCCTTGACGATGGGCGCTTTGGCGGTGGCGGCAAAGGCGGCTTCCAGCTCGTCCTGTGGCGCTTCGAGGCCGAGCAGCACAATCCCGCGGCACCATGGGTCGTTCTTCAGGATCACCGCCTCGATCTTTGCCCAAGCCCCGGCTGAAGCCTGCGGTTCGAGCTTCCACCAGTCGGGCTTGATGCCAAGCGCGTAGAGTTCCTCGAGCGCGCGCGGGATCGTCGTGTCGTCGAGCTCGCCGTGCTTGCCGGCAATGATCTCGATGAGAAGTTCTCTGCCCACTTTCCGCGCGGCCTCGAACAGGCTTTTGAGCTTCTGCTGCTGCTCGGTCTTCAGCGGCTCCGGGTCGTCGGGGTGATAGAAGCATAGGCACTTGATGCAATGGTCGACCGGCCACTCGATCAATTGCGAGCCGATGTCCTGCGAGAATTCGAAACGAAGCGGCCGCGATCCCGGCAGTTCGACCGGCCGGCCGAGCCAGGCGAAGGAATGGCGGGCGAATTCGAACATCGCCTCGCGGCCGTATTTCTCGTCGAGCAGCATGCCGTAACCGGCACGGCCGGCGGCAACCCTTGCCGCCGCCTTGACCGTCAGCACCTTGAAATCATGGATGCGCGATGGGTCGGCACCGGCTTTCGCGGCGACATCGTCAAGCTGGATACGGTGGTCGCAGGCCAGCGCCATCAGCGAGGGAATGTCGCGCCTGCGCGTCGTCGCCCAATGGACATGGTTGATCGCCTCGTCCTTGCGCAGCGCCAAGTGCCTGCTGCCGTTCTTCAGGAAGAACTGCAATTCCTCGAAGGTCGGGTATTCCGGAGCGCAGAGCAGCCGCGACACCGCGAAGGCGCCGCAGGCATTGGCCCAGGTGGCCGCCGTCTCAAGACTTTCGCCGCCGAGCCAGCCGCGCAGGAAGCCCGACATGAAGGCGTCGCCGGCGCCGAGCACATTGTAGACCTCGATCGGAAAGCCTTTGCCGACAATGCCGTCTTCGAGATCGTCACTGATCGGTCCGTCATAGACGATGCAGCCCATGGCGCCGCGCTTCAAGACGATGGTGGCCTTGGACAGCGAGCGGATCGTCTTGAGCGCATTCAGGCAATCGTCAGTGCCGGAGGCGATCATGATCTCTTCTTCGGTGCCGACGATGAGGTCGCAATCAGGCAGTACCGATTTCAGCTGCGCCGAGACCCGGTCGGATTTCACATAGCGTTCGAACCCTTCGGCATGGCCGGCAAGGCCCCAGAGATTGGGCCGATAGTCGATGTCGAACACCACCCTGCCGCCCTTGGCCTTGATAGTGCGGATCGCCTTGCGCTGCGCGGCATCGCTGTTGGGCCGTGAAAAATGCGTACCGGTGACGACGATCGCGCGCGCCGAGGCAATGAACGCTTCGTCGATGTCGTCTTCCGAAAGCGCCATGTCAGCGCAGTCGGAGCGGTAGAAGATCATCGGCGAGACGCCTTCGTCCTCGACCGACAGCAGCACCAGCGCGGTCAGCCGGTCCGGGTCGGTTTTGAGGCCGGCGACGGAGACGCCCTCGCGCGTCAGCTGCTCGCGGATGAAGCGGCCCATCTGCTCGTCGCCGACGCGGGTGAGCAGTGCCGAGCGCAGGCCAAGCCTCGCCGTGCCGACCGAAATGTTGGCCGGGCAGCCGCCGACCGACTTGGCAAAGGAGGTGATGTCCTCAAGGCGCGAGCCGATCTGCTGGCCATAGAGGTCGACGGAGGCGCGACCGATGGTGATAACATCGAGCGCCGCATATTTCGCGTCCACGGCTTCGCCCATTCGAACCTCCCATAAGCCTTGTTGTCTTGGGTAACACGCGCGAGCGGCAGCGTGGCGCCGGCAATATGAAATAATAATTCCAATCCATAGTCAATATGGAACACGCGTTCCTTTGCTGAAAAGTGCTGGCGCGATGGCCACCTAGGCCTTGCGCTTGCGGCCGGTATCGCGCCGCTTCTCGCCAACCGCGACGGTCAGCGCCATGGCCAGCGCCATGGTCGCCGACAGCGAGCGGAAGCCGGCGAAATCGGCTTCGGCGACCTCGAACCAGACCTTGGCGAACTGGGCGAGCGGCGAGAACGAGCTGTCGGTGATCGCCACGATCGGCACGCCTTGCTCGGAGATGACGCGCGCCTCCTCGATGGCCGCCGGGGCATAGGGTGAGAAACTGATGGCGATGACGGCATCCCTGGGCGAGGCAAAGCCGATCATCTCGGCGTTGAGTCCGGCGGCCGATTCGATCAGCTGGTTGCGGATCTTGAGCTTGCCCAGCGCATAGGCGATGTAGGAGGCGACCGGATAGGAGCGGCGCTTGGCCAGCACATAGATGGTCTCCGCCTTCGCCAGCAAGGCGATAGCATCTTCGAAATGCTCTTCGTTCAACCTGCCTGAAATATCGTTGAGCGAGGTGCTAGCCGCGGCGACGAAGCCGTCGAAGATCGCTCGGTGACCGGCGCCTTCCTCGGCCTTGGCGCGCAATGCCGCCAGCCTTTCGTCATAGGACGAATTGCGCTCACGCAGGCGCTCGCGAAATACCAGCTGCAGGCTGGTGAAGCCGTCGAAGCCGAGCTGCTGGGCAAAGCGGATCAGGGTCGAAGGCTGAACGCCGGCAGAGGCGGCTATGCTGGCGGCGGTGCCGAAGGCAATATCGTCGGGATTGTCGAGCGCATAGGCGGCGATCTGCGCGATACGCTTGGGCAGGCTATGGCGCCGTTCCAGGATCGTCGTACGCAGCGTCTCGAAATCGCGGGGCACCCGTTCGTCCATCGTCGCTCCGCCTAGGCCCATCAGTCGATGCTGTGTGCCCCATCATAGCGAGCCTGTGCAAGAAGGCCATAAAAAATGAGGCATGCGTTCCATTTCTGGATAAAATGGACTAATTCATCCACGCAAATCTTCCTGATAGCGGAGACAAGGGAATGGTCGGAGTCGGTCTTATCGGCACAGGCTTCATGGGCAAGTGCCACGCCATCGCCTGGAACGCGGTCGGCACTGTCTTTCCCGACGTGGCCAAACCAAGGCTGGTCCATCTCGGCGAGGTCGACGAGGACCTTGCCAAGCGCCGTGCCACCGAATTCGGCTTTGCCAAGGGTTCCGGTGACTGGCGCGCCGTCGTTAACGACCCCGAGGTCGATATCGTATCGTTGACGACGCCAAACCAGTTCCATCCGGAAATGGCCATCGCCATCCTCGAAGCCGGCAAGCATCTATGGTGCGAAAAACCGATGGCGCCGGGCTTCGCAGAGGCCGAAGCCATGGCGGCAGCAGCGAAACAATCCGGTAAGGTGGCCGCTCTCGGCTACAACTACATCCAGAACCCCGCGATCCGCCATATCGGTGCGCTGCTCGACGAAAAGATCATCGGCGAGGTCAACCATCTGCGCATCGAGATGGACGAGGATTTCATGGCCGATCCGGAGGCGCTGTTCTTCTGGAAGCACGAGGCGGCGTCCGGTTACGGCGCGCTCGACGATTTCGCGGTGCATCCGCTGTCGCTGGTCGCCGTGCTGTTCGGCCGCGTCGCCCGCGTCATGTGCGACATGGCAAAACCCTATGCCGATCGCCGCGTCGCTTCAGGCGGGCGCCGCGCGGTCGAGACCTATGACATCGCCAGCGTGCTGATGCATCTCGAAAACGGCGTTGCCGGCACCTTGCTGGCCAACCGTTCGGCCTGGGGCCGCAAGGGCCGGATCGCTATCCAGTTCTTCGGCTCGAAGGGCTCGATCCTGTACGATCAGGAGCGGATGAACGAGTTCCAGCTCTATCTCACCGCCGACCGGCCGACCGAGCAGGGTTACCGAACCATCCTGGTGGCGCCGCACCACAGACCTTACGACGCCTTCCTGCCGGCACCCGGCCACGGTCTCGGCTTCAACGATCTCAAGATCATCGAATGCCGAGAACTGCTGACCAGGCTGGCCGGCAAGCCGGCGCGCATCATCGATTTCGACGAAGGCCTTGAGATCGAGCGCACCGTGCATGCCATGGCGCGCTCGTTCGAGGAGCAGCGCTGGGTGGATGTTAGGTAGCGATTCGCCGACGTTGGCTTCCCTTCTCCCCTTGTGGGAGAAGGTGGCCGAGCGAAGCTCGGTCGGATGAGGGGTGTTGGCCAGATCGCGACTTTGACGTCTTAAGAACCTAAAATCACTCGATATCTCAACGCCTCATTTCTTCCAGCACCCCTCATCCGTCTCGGTGCTTCGCGCCGATCCACCTTCTCCCACAAGGGGAGAAGGGGAAGCGTCAAGCGGCTCCCGGGCGGCTGGCGACCAGGGCGCGTCGCGCCGACCGGCGTTGCTCGACCGCGTCGGCAAGGCCGTGCAGCACCGTTTCGGTGGTTGCCCAGTCGATGCAGCCATCGGTGATGCTCTGGCCGTAGACGAGCGGCTTGCCGGGCATGACGTCCTGCCGGCCGGCAACGAGGTTGCTCTCGATCATGACGCCGATAATGCGCTCGTCGCCTGCCGCGACTTGGCCCGCCACGTCGGCCGCTACCTTCGGTTGGTTCTCTGGCTTCTTGTTGCTGTTGGCGTGGCTGACATCGATCATCAGCCGGGGCGCGACACCGATCCGGGCGAGTTCCGCACTGGCGGCGGCGACGCTTGCCGCGTCATAATTGGACTGAATGCCGCCGCGCAGGATGACGTGGCAGTCCTCGTTGCCGGTGGTCGTCGCGATGGCGCTGCGCCCGCCCTTCGTCACCGCCAAGAAATGATGCGGCTGGGCGGCGGATTTCACCGCCTCGGCGGCGATCCGCAAATTGCCGTCGGTGCCGTTCTTGAAGCCGACCGGGCAGGACAGGCCGGATGCGAGTTCGCGATGGATCTGGCTCTCGGTCGTGCGCGCGCCGATCGCGCCCCAGGCGACGAGGTCGGCAATGTATTGCGGGGTGGCCATGTCGAGGAATTCGGTCGCTGCCGGCAGGCCGAGATTGTTGACGGCGGAGAGCACATTGCGCGCCATCCTCAGTCCTTTGTCGATGTTGAAGCTGCCGTCGAGGTCAGGATCGTTGATCAGGCCTTTCCAGCCGACCGTCGTGCGCGGCTTCTCGAAATACACGCGCATCACGATCTCCAGCCGATCGGATAGGCTTTCGCGCAGCGATGCCAGGCGGCTGGCATAGTCTACGGCGGCGGCCGGGTCGTGGATCGAGCAGGGGCCGACGACGACGATCAGCCGATCGTCAGTGCCGGTCAGCACGGCGTGGATAGCGTTGCGCGACGCGGTCACGGTGCGCGTCGCCGTCAGCGTGCGCGGTATCTCCCGCATCACCTGGTCCGGCGTACTCAATTCCCTTATTTCCTTGACCCGAAGATCATCTGTGGTCGTCAACACGGCTCTCTGCTCCTGATTGGGAGACCTGCCGGCTGAAACAAAAAAGCCGCCAGGTCTGGCGGCTGTTCGGATTTTGATGCTGCAATCTTCAGATCGAGCGCAATCCTCCCGCCGCCAGCGAGTTCCTAAAGTACCAATAGGTGGCGGTCAGGTTGATCATGGGGCTCATATAGTCGAAGCCGTGGCGATTGTCACGTGTCTGATGAGGAGGAGGTCTACTCCAGCCCATTCGCGATTGGCTGAAGCCTTCCGAACTTCGTCATCCTAGGGCGAAGCAGGAGCGAAGCTCCGTCGCGGAGACCCTGGGATCCATTCCGTGACGCTAGCCGAAGAGCGCAGCGGAGCAGAATTCTGCATCGCGGCAACGCGTTGAAGTCACGGCGTGGATCCTCGGGTCTGCGCTGCGTCGCTACGCTCCTTGCTCCGCCCGTGGATGACGAAGTGATGACGAGGACACATCGGTCGCTTTCGAGCCCCAACACGCAGTGCCGAGCGGTTCATGCAGTCCAGGGATTGAAGAGTTCAATCCCAAAGCCTTCGAAATCCGTCGTATTACGCGTTGCCAAGGTGAGCTCCTGCGCAATCGCCGTGGCTGCAATCAGGCCGTCCATCGACGACAGACCGCGACCGCGGCGCTTCGCAAGGCCCATCAGGTCGCCCCACGCCAAGGCAACCGATTCGTCCACCGGAAGAACCCTCTGCTCGAAGCGCTGCGGCAGGTCCCGAGCGAGCCATTGGGCCAGTGCCTCGCGTTTCCGGCCCTCATCCATGAGGGCGACGCCGCGTCGGATCTCGGCGATCGACACGACGCTAATGAATGAGCGGTCCTCATCAAGCCCGTCCAGCCAGTCCAGAACGCGTGCGTCCGGCGCCGGCCTTGTCACCTCGGACAAGACATTCGTATCGAGCAGTAGCCTCACAGCGGCAGATCACGCGGTTCGTCGCGCTGGCGCTCAAGGTTAAGATCGGCGCCGCGCAGCGGCGACTCCAACAGGAACTCCGCAAGCGTACCCTTGCGCGCGGTCTTCCGTTGCCATTCCTCGGCCGAGACGACAACCACGCTTGGTCTGCCGTTTCTGGTGATCGTCTGCGGCGAAGACTGCGCGCGCTCGATAACCTCCGAGAGCCGGGCTTTTGCCCCAGCGACCGTCCAGTTGGTATCCTCTTTGGGCGCAGCCAGCATTTCGACCTCCGTGACCATTATGACCATCTTGACTATATGGGAATGGCAATACGGCGGCAACAGGGAAGGAGAGAGGGTTTTTTCAGAGCCCGGGTGCCTTGGTGAGTTTGGTCGAACCGATCACGCCGGCGCGGGTATTCTCGGGTCATCTCGGCCGACGCATGGCCGAGCTGCTTCTGGACGTGAGGCTACTCGGCTGACCCTACTCCGGCGACGAGCCTGCAATATTCTGGTCATAGTCGACCAGCGACCCGGTCATGACGCCCGACTGCGGGCTGACCATATAGCTGATCAGCCGGGCAAGCTGGTCCGGCTTCACCAATTGGCCCATCGGCTGCGCCGCCTCGGCCTTTTCCAGCCAATTGTCAGGGGCATCGTGCCATTTCTTCTGCACGATCGCCTCGCCCTCGGTGTCCATCCAGCCGGGCAGCACGGCGTTGCAGCGGATACGATTGCTGCGGTAAGCATTGGCGACATTCTTGGTCAGCGTCGCCAGCGCGCCCTTGCTGGTCGAATAGGGCGTCAGGAACGACTGGCCGCAATGCGCCGACATCGACAGCACGTTGACGATCGAGCCCGGCGCCTTGCGTCCCAGCAGATGCGTCACCACGCCCTGCATCAGAAAGAAGGGACCGCGCACATTGGTCGCGAAGATCGTGTCGAAAAGCTCTTCACTCGTCTCGACCAGTGAACCGCGCGCCGAGGTGGCGGCTGCGTTGACCAGCGCGTTGACGCTGCCGAAATCGCCGATCGCCGTTTCGACCGCGCGCTTGCAGTCGGCCACTTTGGAAACATCGGCGCTGATGAAGATGGCGTCGACGCCCGACTTCTTGAGGATGGCGACGGCCTTGTCGCCCTTCTCCTGCGAGCGGCCGATCAGCGCCAGCGCCCGGCAGCCCTCATCGGCCAGCGCCTCGGCGACGGCGAAGCCAATGCCTTGCGCACCTCCGGTGACGATGGCGCGTGTTTCTGAATTGCGACCGGCGGAACCGTTCATCGCCTTGCTCCTGTGCTTGATAGTCAGACTGTCTTGTCGAGGCGAACGGTCTTGCCTTCCTTCGCCGATTTCAGCGCCGCGTCCGCCAGCCTCAGCGCGACGAGCCCGTCCTTGCCGCTCGGCGCCGCCTTCTTGCCTGATGTCGCCGCCGCGATGAAGGCAGCGATCTCGTTGGCATAGGCGTCGAGGTAGCGGGTCATGAAGAAGTCGTGCAGCGGCGGGCGCGTATAGCCCTTTTCATTGGCCAGTTCGATCGACACCGGCCGCTGGTTCTCGGCCGCAATCATGCCTTTCGAGCCATGCACCTCGATGCGCTGGTCGTAGCCATAGGTGGCTCGGCGTGAATTGGAGATGATGCACTGCTTGCCGGAGGCGGTTTCGAGGATGACGCTGACGCTGTCGAAATCGCCGGCCTCGCCGATTTGCCTGTCGACCAGCACTGAGGCATGGGCGCTGACGGCCACCGGCTCCTCGCCGAGCAGGAAGCGCGCCATGTCGAAATCATGGATGGTCATATCGCGAAAAATGCCGCCCGAGCGGCCGATATAATCGAGCGGCGGCGGGCCGGGATCGCGCGAGGTGATGGTCACCATCTCGACCGTGCCGATGGCGCCGTCGTCGATCGCCTTGCGCACGGCGGCGAAATGCGGATCGAAGCGGCGATTGAAGCCAACCATCAAAGTGGCCCCGGCCTTGTCGACCACGGCCAGGCATTCTTCCACTCTGCCGGCGTCCAGGTCGATCGGCTTCTCGCAGAAGATCGCCTTGCCGGCCTTGGCGAACCGCTCGATCAAATCGGCATGGGTGTCGGTCGGCGTGCAGATGATGACCGCGTCGATATCCCCGGCTTTTTCGATGGCCTCAATGGTGCGAACTTCGGCGCCATAGGCCGATGCCAGGTCCGTCGCCGCCTTCTCGAAGGCATCGGCAACTGCCATCAGCCTGGCCTGCGGATTGGAACCAACGGCACGGGCGTGGACCTTGCCGATGCGGCCGGCACCGAGAAGAGCGAAGCGGAGAGACATGGGAATTTCCTTTGAGGATTGTTCGAAAATGGAAGTGCGTCTTTCCTGCACCGTTCAGCGCGAGGCGCAGTAGATTTTCTTATCGCGGCAGATCGGCGACGGGTCGATGACCCGCGCCGGCATTGGCCCTAGGCCGCAAGTTCCGCCTCCCCGGTCTTGGCGCCGGTGATATATGAGACGATATCGTTGCCGTCGGTGTCCTGCTTGCGCAAATTGGCGACGATGCGGCCGCGCCGGAAGACAACGATGCGGTCGCAAAGGTCGAACACCTGGCGCATGTTGTGGCTGATCAGGATCAGCGGCTCGCCATTGGCCTTCAGTGTGCGGATGATGTTCTCCACCTGCATCGTCTCCTGCACACCAAGTGCTGCCGTCGGCTCGTCCATGATGATCAGCTTGGATGCAAAGGTCGCGGTTCTGGCGATCGCCACGCACTGGCGCTGGCCGCCCGACATATGGCGGATAGTGTTGTTGAGGTTGGGAATCTTGACCGCCGTGCGGACCAGCGCCGCCTCGGTCGCCTTGCGCATGAATTTGCGATCGAGGATCGAGAAAGGCCCGAGATTGAAAAGCACCTTCTCGCGGCCGAGAAACAGGTTCGACGGCACGTCGAGATCGTCGGCAAGCGCCAGGTTCTGGAACACGGTCTCGATGCCGGCCTCGCGCGCCGCGATCGGGCCGGCGAAGTTCACTTCCTTGCCATCGAACCAGACCTTGCCGCTGGTGCGCTGCTCGACGGCGGTGATCTGGCGCACGAAGGTCGACTTGCCGGCGCCGTTGTCACCCATGATGGCGACATGCTCGCCCTTGCGCAGCTCGAAGTTCGCGCTTTCGAGCGCATGCACGCCGCCATAGTATTTGGTCAGGTTTTCGGTCTTCAGGACGATGTCTGACATGATCAAGCCCTCATTGCCCGCAGGCGCTGGCGCCACTGGTCGAGAACGACTGCGCCGATGATGATCACGCCCTTGACCATCTCCTGGTAGTAGGCGTCGAGGCGCAGGAAGGTGAAGCCGGAGATGATGACGCCGAAGATCAGCGCACCGATCACCGTTCCGATGATAGAGCCGCGGCCGCCCGACAGCGAGACGCCGCCGATGACGGCCATGGCGATGGCGTCCAACTCGTACATCACGCCCATGCCGGCCTGAGCGGTGAGGTTCTTGGAGCTCAGCACCACGGCGGCGAGCGAGGCGAGGATGCCGGCAATGACGAAGACGAGGATCTTGTGGTTCTGGACATTTATGCCGGACATGCGCGCGGCATCCTCGTTGGAGCCGATGGCATAACAGTGCTTGCCGTACCTGGTGTATGACAGGATCAGCTGGAACAGAATCGCCAGCGATATGAAGATGATGACCGGCATCAGCCCCTTGCCGATGGCGGCGAAACTCTCGGTGGGAAACGAGATCGGCTGCCCCTTGGACCACCATTTGGCGATGCCGCGCGCGGTGACCATCATGCCGAGCGTGGCGATGAACGGCGGAATGCGCGTGTAGGCGATCAACGAGCCGTTGACCAAGCCCGCCAGCAGCCCGCAGCCGATCGCGACCAGCACCGGCACGATCACCGGCAGGTCCGTCCATCCTTGCGCGAGGAACACCGCCTTGGGGTTAGGGTTGCCGTTGACCGTCGCCACCTGGGCGAAACTCATGGCGATCATCGCCGTGGCGCCGACGATCGAACCAGAGGAAAGGTCGATGCCGCCGGAAATGATCACCTGCGTCACGCCGATGGCGATGATGCCGACGATCGACACCTGCAGGATGATGATCTGCAGGCGCGCCTCGTTGAAGATCGTATCGACATTGGCGCGGGTGTTGAACAGAAAGCTGTCGCCAAGAAAGACGCGGCCTATCAGCTCGAAGGCGCCGACAAGGATGATGAGCGCCAGGAAAACGTTGAATTCGGCAGGCCATGTGCGCTTCTTCGCATCATAGCTGAGCCCGCCGACGCCATGGGTTGTCTGTGCCAAATCTTGCTTCCTCCGTCAGCAGTCGCCTCCCGCCGCCTGTCTACGGCGATGAGGGAAAGAGGAGCGGCGTTTCTTTTGCTTGAACATCGGATTACCCCAAACCGGTTCCGATGCTCTGACGCGCCGCTCCCTATCGAAACGATCCCGCTGCCTCAGTTCTTCTTAAGGAACTTGTCGATGTTCGCCGGCGTGACCAGCTGGAAGGGGATGTAGACCTTCTGTTCGACCGCCTCGCCCTTGGAAAGCTTGAGCGCCGCGTCCAGCGCCCCGGCGCCCTGGCCGGCCGCGTCCTGGAACACGGTCGCGTCGAGGTCGCCCGCCTGCATTGCGGCAAGCGCGTCCTGGGTGGCGTCGACGCCGCCGACGACAACCGACTTCATGTCGATATTGGCAGCCTTCATGGCCTGGATGGCGCCGATGGCGCTTTCATCATTGTTGGCGATCACGCCATCGAATGGCGTGCCGGTCGACAGCCAGTTGGTCATCAGATTCTGCGCTTCCTCGCGTTTCCAGTTCGACGTCTGCTTGTCGATGATCTTGATGAAGCTGCATTCCGGAGTGGCGATCACATCGTCAATGTCCTTGGTGCGCTGCACCGCGGCCTGGTTCGACAGCTCGCCCATGATCACGTAGACATTGGCCTCGGTCTTGCCGGCCTCCTTGAACAGGCGGCAGACTTCCTGGGTTTCGAGAGTGCCTGACTCAACCTCGTTAGAGGCGACGAAGGCCTGGTTGTCCGGCAGCGTGTCGACATTGACCGGCTCGCGGTTGACATAGACCAACGGAACCTTGGCCGCAGCCGCGGCGTCCGACATCGCCTGGGTGGCCGAGGTGTCGACCGGATTGACGATGATCGCGTCGACGCCCGAGGCGACGAAGTTCTTGATCTGGTCGAGCTGCTTGGCGACGTCGTTCTGCGCGTCCTCGACCTGCAGCTCCACACCTTCCATGCCCTTGGCCTGCTCGATCATGCCGTTGCGCAGCACGGTGAGAAAATTGTCGTCGAACAGCGCCATCGACACGCCGATCTTGGCCGCGAGGGCGGACGAACTCATCAGCGCCGAAAACACGACGCCCAAAAGCAGTTTCTTCATTTTATTTTCTCCTCCACAGAATTGGTGTCCGGCTGCACCGATCTACCCGGAATCCCCGATCTCACAGGGAATCTCTCCCGATTGCCATCTCCGTTCCCGATGGCGATTTCCGAGTTGACTGGAACGCCAAGCCCTCTGCTTGAAACAGATGTTCCGGAACGAAAGAACCAAAATACCTATCTGGTGAAATATTTATTCCATTCCGCGTGCGGGCGTCAAGGAGATTCCGAAAGCGGATGCCGGATTTTCGGATAACGCAGCTGAGGGCCGGCAAATCTTCTGCAAGAATCCATCAGGCTGATTGTTCACATCATTGCCGACGCATCGTGCCCGAACCTAGATGTTTTCCGGCAGATAGATGTCGAAGGGCAGGAAGGTCTGGCCGGGCGCGTTGGCAGCGCCTGCCTCGATGGCATGCGCCATCAGATCGACAAGCTCGCGGCATAGTGCTGCCAGCGGCGTCGAAATAACCATGGTCAGGATGTTGTCGGCAAGCGCCGCGCGCGATTCGGCGTTGATCTCGTTGCAGACGACCACCGGCATGTTTGCCGGCCTGGCCGCCCGTAGCGCGGAAACTGCGCCTTCCATGCCGCCGCCAGCGACGTAGCAGCCGGCAAGATCCGGGTACCGCGCCAGAAGATCGATCATCGCATCATGGGTCACCTGGTTGGCCTCCAGATTGACCAGCGTCTCCAGCACCGTGAATTCCGGCGCATGCTCGCGGAAGAATGATCTGAAGCCGATCTCGCGCAGCTCATGGCCATGGAAGCGATGACTGCCGACAAAAAGCGCGACCTTGCCGGGCTTCCTCGCCGCCCTGGCGATCATCCAGGCCGCGGTGCGGCCGACCTTGCGGTTGTCGAGGCCGACATAGCCTTCGCGGATGCCGGCGGCAAAGTCGGACAGCAGCGAGAAGACGGGTTGCCCTCTCGCCTTCAGCGCCTCGACGGCTGCCGTCAGCGTCGGATGATCCGGACCGACAAGGGCGACCGCCCTGGATTTCGCCGCCAGCTTGCGCATCTGGGCAGCGATCTCGCCGGGGGCCAGCGAACCGGCGAAATCGATGGTTGCCACGCCGCGGAAGCGCTGCGACTGCGACACCGCCAGTTCGAGCTCCCGCGCGAAATCGCTGTAGAAAACATCATTGCCCCTCAGCAGCAGGAAACCGAGCCGGTACTCCGGCAGTTCCTGGCGCATCCGCTGCTTGATCAGTCCGGCAGCGTGATAGCCGATATCGGTCGCCGCCTCATAGACACGGCGCGCGGTTTCCTCGCGCACCGGCAGGCGATTGTTCAGCACCCGGTCGACGGTGGCGACGCTGACGCCGGAGGCGCGCGCCAGATCGGTGATGGTCGGCCGTTTTGCCATGGCTGTCTCTCCGCTTGCCAAAGCAATTTATATCATTCTGATGGGAAATGATAGAAACTATCTTTGTGATATTGAGCCTATCATGGCTTGGCGCTATTTCTAGCCTACGACGCTTGCGACCGCGGCCCGGTCATTGACCGGGGCGGATCGCAGGGCGCTGGTGGAGGCACTCCCATGGACGCAACGATGGACGCAGCACCGTCCCGGCGCGACTACAGCCTGATCGGCCGCGACGCCAAGCTCGCCGTCGAGACCGGGCTGGCGGCGGCCGAGTGGTATCACACCGACGTCCCCCGCAAGCAGATGAAGGCGCTGATGCAGCGCTCCGACGGCCCGGCGATCCGCGACACCATCATCTGGCTCGGCGCCCTGATCCTGAGCGGCGCGGGCGGCGCCTGGTTCTGGGGCACCTGGTGGTGCGTCCCGTTCTTCTTCGTCTATGGCGTGCTTTACGGCTCTTCCACCGATTCACGCTGGCACGAATGCGGTCATGGCACCGCGTTCAGGACGCAGTGGATGAATGATGTGATCTACCAGCTCGCCTGCTTCATGATCATGCGCAACCCGGTGACCTGGCGCTGGAGCCATACGCGGCATCACACCGATACGATCATCGTCGGTCGCGATCCGGAGATCGCGGTGATGCGCCCGCCGGATCTGTTGCGCGTCGTGCTCAATTTCTTCGGCATTCTCGATGCCTGGCATGCCATGAGCGACATGCTGCGCAATGCGGCCGGCATCGTCAGCCCGGCGGAAAAAACCTTCATTCCCGAGCAGGAGCAGCCAAAGGCGATCCGCATTGCCCGCATCTGGGCGGCGATCTATGCCGCGACCATCGCGCTGGCACTGTATAGCGGGTCGTTCCTGCCCCTGATGCTGGTCGGACTGCCCAGGCTTTACGGCGCCTGGCATCACGTCATGACCGGCCTGCTGCAGCATGGCGGTCTCGCCGAAAATGTCATCGATCATCGCCTCAACAGCCGCACCGTCTACATGAACCCGGTCAGCCGCTTCATCTATTGGAACATGAACTACCATGTGGAGCACCACATGTTCCCGATGGTGCCCTATCACGCGCTGCCCAGGCTGCACGAGATGATCAAGCACGATCTGCCAGCGCCGACGCCGTCGATCCTGGCCGGCTATCGCGAGATGGTCCCTGCTTTCCTGCGCCAGCTGCGCAATGAAGATTATTTCCTCAAGCGCGAACTGCCGCCGACCGCGAAGCCCTATCGCGAGGAATTCCACAACGATAACGATGCTGTCGCGGCAGCAGCGGAATGATATGCGCCCATGCCAGGCAACATGCCGGGCAAGTTGACCAAGCAAAAAACGCCGGGAGGACTGATGAGCGACTGGGTCGAGGCCTGTGATGCCGAAGACATCGACGAAGAGGACGTGATGCGGTTCGACCATGAAGGCCGCACCTTCGCCATCTATCGCAGCCCCGACGACGAATATTTCGCGACGGACGGTTTGTGCACGCATGAGAAGGTGCACCTGGCCGACGGGCTGGTGATGGACGACATCATCGAATGCCCGAAGCACAATGGCCGCTTCAACTACAAGACCGGTGCAGCCAGGGGCGCGCCAGTCTGCGTCAATCTCAAGACATATCCGGTCAGGCTCGACGCCGGTAAAATCCTCATTCAGATCGGGTGACGGTGATGACGAGCGGGATGGTCATCATCGGTGCCGGCGAATGCGGCGGGCGGGCTGCCTTGGCGCTGCGCGATCTCGGCTATGACGGGCCGGTGACGCTGGTCGGCGACGAGCCGCACCTGCCCTATGAGCGGCCGCCGCTGTCGAAAGAAGCGATGGCCAGCGATGCGCCCGAGATCAAGGCGATCGCCAGCGATGAGATCCTGGCCGAGAGATCGATCCGGCATATCCATTCGGTTCAGGCGGTGGCGATCGACCGCGCCGCGCATCTCGTTCGCCTGTCGGATGGCTCGGTCCTTCCGTATGACAAGCTCTTGCTGGCGACGGGTTCTGTGCCGCGCAAGCTGCCGATGCCGGGCCTTGGCGGGCGCTGCGTCTATCTCCGGACCTTCAACGACGCGCTGGCCATTCGCGCTCATCTCAGCGGCGGAAACCGCATCGCCATCGTCGGCGGCGGCTTCATCGGCCTCGAGCTTGCCGCAGCGGCGCGCAGGCTGGGAGCCGCGGTCACCGTCATCGAGGCGCAACCACGCATCCTGATGCGCGGGGTTCCGGCCGAGATCGCCGAAATCATCCACGAGGCGCATGAAGCCGAAGGCGTGAAAATCCTGTGCGGCGACGGCATCGCCGCGATCGCCGACGATGGCGCCGAGGTGCGCATTGCGCTTGCCGGCGGACTGGACATCGTCGCCGATCTCGCCGTGATCGGCATCGGCGCAGTGCCGGTGACCGGGCTCGCCGCGGAAGCCGGGCTGACGATCGACAACGGCATAGCAGTCGATGCCGAGCTTCGCACTGGCGATCCGGCCATCTTCGCCGCCGGCGATTGCTGCTCGTTTCCGCTTGCCGTCTATGGCGGCCGGCGCGTGCGACTGGAAGCCTGGCGCAACGCGCAGGAGCAGGGCGCGCTTGCGGCCAGGAACATGCTTGGCGCCGGCGAAAGCCACGCGGCGGTGCCATGGTTCTGGTCGGATCAATACGGCCTGACCTTGCAGATATCCGGCCTGTCGGACGAGGGCCGCAGCACTGTGCGCCGCGACCTCGACGATGGCGCCTTCATCCTGTTCCACCTCGCCGAGGACGGCAGGCTCGTCGCGGCGAGCGGCATCGGCCCGGGCAACACGGTCGCCCGCGACATCAGGCTGGCCGAGATGCTGATCGCCAAAAGGGCGAAGCCGGCGCCGGAAGCGCTCGGCTCGCAGACGGTCAAGCTGAAGTCTCTGCTGGCGGCGTGAGCCGTGGCGCCGATTGCCGAAAGCCGGCGCCGCCCCTCATCTGCCTGCCGGTGTCCAGTTGATAGATGGGTAACACTTTGAACCGGATACATGGGTTACAGTTTTCCCCCTGTGCTGTCGGCCGCAGCGCCAAGCGGTTTGGTTGGCGCGGCGCTGCGGCGGACAAGCTTCATGCGCCTGGTGTCGAGGATGCCGAGCGGATGGGCATGGAAGCTGAGCGCCCATTCACCATCCTCGGTCTCGGTGGCGGCGACCGCTTCGCCGGCCAGCGTCTTGGAAACGTAAACGAAGCCGCCGTTCCACCTGATCTCGCCGTTGTGACGCACGCTGCGCACCGCCGCCTCGGCCGGATAGTCGGGCTCGGGCGGTGTCGCGGGCATGGCGCGCGGCGAGGCGCGGTAATGCTGCGCTGGAGTGTCCATGGCCAGCGCTTCATGCGGACGCTCCTCATTGTAGCTGCGCCGGAAGGCTTCGAAGGCCTGGCCCTGCGCCATTCTGTCGGCCTCCGGCGCCTTGGCCAGCGGCAGCATGGTCAGGTGGAAGCGCTCGTGCCGTCCGTTCTGCTGCGGCTTGCCGGGCGCAATCCGCTCCAGCGTGATGCCGAGCTTGATGAAGCGCACCGAAAGCGGCGTCAGCCCGGTGACGCCGGCCGACGCGAAAGGCGGGCCATTGTCACTTCTGAGCCGATCCGGCAGACCATTGCTCCTCAAACAGCCGCTCGAATACCGGCCAAGCCTCGTCGTCCGCCGTCGAGCCCGTCGCTTCGAGCGCCAACAGGTAGCGGCTCGACGCATCCATCACCGTCAACGGTTCGCAGCGCCACCCGTCACGGGTCCGGAACCAGCCCTTGTGATCAGCCGTCCACACCGCGTTCGGCTCCTCGGCTTGCGGCCATGGTCCGTTGCCACAGGCCCGCAGCCGTGCCCGCTTGCGGACGCTGACAAGCCCGTGCCGCGCAAGGATCGCACCTGCCGTCGAGGCCGACGGCCACAGCAGCTCGGGAGCGGTGCGCTTGAGCCGCGCTATGATCTTCTTCGGGCCCCACAGCGGGTGCGTCTCCTTTGCCGCAACGATCCGCTCCACCAGATCCAGGGCCGTCGCTCGGCCATGATTGAGCGGCGCCCGTGGCAGATCACGCAAACCTTCCGGGCCGAGCGCGCGATAGCGACCAAGCCATTTGTAGCCGGTCTTGCGCGATATGCCGTAGGCCGCACAAAGCTCGCTCATCGTCTCCTCATCTGCAAGGCAATCCACAACAAACCGAAGCCGCTCGTCCATGATGCCAGTCTCTCGCCAAACCATCGCCGGTCCTCCCGGCGGACAAGAAACTGTCACCCATGCAATCGGTCCATTCTGTTACCTATCTATCCGGTTCGGACAGCCGGGCATTTCTCCCCGTATAGTGACGGGGAGAAGGACACTGTCGCTTAGGATTTCGCCAATCGCCAGCGCCGCCGAACGGGCGTTGCAGCCGATGCCAGCGTTCTTTCTCCCCCGTCACTATACGGGGAGAAATGCCCGGCAGGGCAAGGAGGGGCAGCGCAAACGCCCGAAAGGGGCGACTTCGATCCGGCTCAAAATCCGAATCTCAACACGTTCTAAAACAGCGCCTTCAGCTCCGGCAATTTGTCGTTGACCAGCCAGCCATAGTAATTTTCCTCGGGCAGCTTCTCCGGTTCGCCCGCGGCACGGCGCTTGTCGTTCTCGGCCTTCAGCGCATAGGCGCGCTGTTCCGGATTACCGACATTGTAGAGCGTCGATGTGATCCCGGGATTGTCCGATATGTCGAAGCCGGCAATGTTCTGGTAGGCATCGATCGATTTCCGGATCGTCGCCGCGACATAAGCCAATGTCAGGTCCGGATCCATGATGGTCTTGTAGACCCCGTTCGGATCGCCGACGTCGAGCTTCGGCAGGCCGGAAACCTGGTGCACGAGATCGCTTATCTGCAACGCCGTCAGCGGATTGAGCTGCCCAAGACCGAAGGTCTGGCCGGCATAATAGGGCTGGAAGAAAGTGGCGCCGAAGCGGTCATTGGGAAAGCTTGTCCCCCCGACATTCTTGCCGCGAAAGGACTGGTTCCACACCTGCTCGCGGCACGCCCACAGCGCGTAACTGTCCGATTTGCCGGCGCATTTGGCAAATTGCGGCCGTTGCACGAAATCGGTGATGTCCTCGCCTTCATAGGCGAAGGACAGCTTGCTCGACAGATAGGAGATCGCCTTGACGTAGTAGGTCTGCAGCCGGTCGTAGGCGTCGACATTGTAGGTGTGCTCGCCGACGATGGCGCCGACGATGTGCATCGGATCGATGCCATAGGTCGCCGCCGCTTGGCTGATCTTGCCGCGAAGACCGGCGTCGTTCTGCAGCAGCGCATAGACCTTGCGGTATTTTGCCTGGAAGGTGGTGTTGGTGGCCTGGGTGCGCCGGCTCGATGCGCCCGGTATGATGGGCTGCTCGGCATGACTGTTGCCAGGCGGCACCATCGTCGCCGCTTGCGCAGCGAACATGGCTGCCGCCAGCGTCAGCCAGAGAATGACGAGGATCAGTTTTTTCATGCGCCGCCGCCTGTAATAGTCGCCGGGCAAACTAGGTAAAGCTCCAGGTCGAGTCGAGAGCCCTTCGACAACTGAGACAAAAGGTGGCCAGATGCTTCCATTTGGCCACACACTGCGGAATGTCCGGAAATCGCTCGTCGCCCGGGCACCGGGCTTGGCCGGCGCCGTCTTACAGGATGAAACGCGACAAATCCGTGTTTCTGGATAGGTCGCCGACATGCTTTTGCACATAGGCGGCGTCGATGGTCACCGACGTGCCGTGGCGGTCCGGCGCGTCATAGGAAATCTCGTCCAGCACCCGCTCCATCACCGTCTGCAGCCGCCTGGCGCCGATGTTCTCGACGCTGGCGTTGAGATCGACGGCAATGCCGGCAAGCGAATCGATGGCGTCGTCGGTGAAGACGAGGTCGACGCCCTCGGTCTTCATCAGCGCGATATACTGCTTGATCAGGCTGGCCTCGGTCTCGGTCAGGATGCGGACGAAATCGTCCTTCTCCAGCGCCCGCAGCTCGACGCGGATCGGCAGACGGCCCTGCAGTTCCGGCAGCAGGTCGGACGGCTTGGCGACGTGGAACGCACCCGATGCGATGAACAGGATGTGGTCCGTCTTCACCGGTCCGTATTTGGTCGCGACCGTTGTGCCTTCGACAAGCGGCAGCAGGTCGCGCTGCACGCCTTCGCGGGAAACACCGGCGCCCATGCCGCCCTCGCGCGAGGCGATCTTGTCGATCTCGTCGAGGAAGACGATGCCGTCGTTTTCGGTCGATTCGAGCGCTCTGCGCACCACCTCATCCTGGTCGAGCAGCTTGTCGGACTCGTCGCCGACCAGCAGCGTGTAGGATTCCTTCACCGTCGTCTTGCGCGTCTTGGTCTTCTGGCCACCCATCGCTTTCGACAGCATGTCGTTGATGTTCAACACGCCGATATTGGCGCCCGGCATGCCGGGGATTTCGAAGCCGGGCATGCCGCCCGTGCCGGTGTCGGCCACTTCGATCTCGATCTCCTTGTCGTCGAGCTCGCCGTCGCGCAGCTTCTTGCGGAAACTGTCGCGCGTGGCCGGGCTCGCCGTCTTGCCGACGAGCGCTTCCAGCACGCGTTCCTCGGCATTGATATGGGCGCGCGCCTTGACATCCTCGCGCATCTTCTCGCGCACCAGCCCGATGGCGATCTCGACCAGGTCGCGAATGATCTGCTCGACGTCGCGGCCGACATAGCCGACCTCGGTGAACTTGGTCGCCTCGACCTTGACGAACGGCGCACCGGCAAGGCGTGCCAGGCGGCGCGAGATCTCGGTCTTGCCGACGCCGGTCGGGCCGATCATCAGGATGTTCTTCGGCATCACCTCCTCACGCATCTGGCCTTCGAGCTGCTGGCGGCGCCAGCGATTACGCAAGGCGATGGCCACGGCGCGCTTGGCGTCCTTCTGGCCGATGATGAAGCGATCGAGTTCCGAAACGATTTCGCGGGGCGAGAATGTGCTCATATCACTAAATTCCACTTTGCCACTGCCGGATGGACTCGAACGGATGCAGCAGCATGATCACGTTGAGTGTCAGATTGTCCCTGATGATGTAGCCGACACCGAATTCGAAGACGAGAGCGAGGGTCACGATCACCCATATAGGAAGCCTCCGCGCCATCACAAATCCCACCACCATCGCCAGCGTGTCCGCCACCGAATTGATGATGCTGTCGCCATAGTAATCCAGGGAAATTGTGCCGGCGCGATAGCGCTCGATGATCAAAGGGCTGTTCTCGAGAAGTTCCCAACCGCCCTCTATGACGACCGCAAATGCCAGCCTGAGCCCGATCGGCGAGCGCGGGAACAGAGCCCACGCCAGCGCGTAGAACAGGAAGCCATGGATGATGTGCGAGAATGTGTACCAGTCGGAAATATGCTGGGAATTCTCCGAGCTCTGCACGATGCCGTGCCATAGCTTGACATAGCCGCATGTGCAGATTGGCGTTCGGCCCATGCCGTAAAGGGCTCCGGCCTGGAATATGATCAGGCCGAGGACGAGCAGAAGTCCCATCCGCCAGCTGTCTTCGTAGGCCGAGACGGATTTGTCGGCGCCGGTTGTGCTCATGCTGTTACTGCCCCTCTTCGGCGTCGCCCACTTCGACATCAATCGCCATCAGCAAAACGTCGCCATATTCCGATTGCCTTCGATCGATAGCTCTGAAACCGGCCTTTTCATAGGCGCGGATCGCTCGTCCGTTGGCCGGATCCGGGTCGATGATGACACGCGGCGCCCCTTCCTCGAACAGCTGTTCCACGAACTGCCGCACAATTGCCGAGCCGTGGCCGTGTCCGACAAGCTCAGGCCTGCCGATCGACAGATCGATGCCGAGCGTGCCGAACGGCTGGTCGCTATAGGGATGGCCGTCCTCCAGATGCGGGTCGTAGCTCTGCATATAGCCGATCGGCTCGCCGTCGAGCTCGATGATCAGCGGTTCGACGGAAATCGAGTCGATATGCTCGCGGATCTGCGCGATCTCCGTCTCGGGATCATCCCACCACTCGGCGACATGCGGCTCGGCCAACCATGCCGCGATCATCGGCAGGTCCGCCTCGGTTACCGGCCGAAAATCATATCTATTCTCTTGTTTGGCCATGATTTCCGCCGAAAACCGGTTTCCACTTTTCGGGATCATGGCCAGCGGCCGGCTCAACCGGCATCGAGCGTTTCGATGACGAAGTTGTTGTTGGTGTAGACGCAAATGTCGGATGCGATCTGCATCGCCTTGCGGGCGATCTCCTCGGCATCCTTGTCGCTGTCCATCAGCGCGCGCGCCGCGGCCAGCGCGTAGTTGCCGCCCGAACCGATCGCCATGACGCCATGTTCGGGCTCGAGCACATCGCCGGTGCCGGTCAGCGCCAGCGAGACCGACTTGTCGGCGACCAGCATCATCGCTTCCAGCCGGCGCAGATAGCGGTCGGTGCGCCAGTCCTTGGCGAGCTCGACGCAGGCCCGCGTCAATTGCTCCGGATATTGTTCGAGCTTGGCCTCGAGCCGCTCCAGAAGGGTGAAGGCGTCAGCGGTGGCGCCGGCGAAACCGGCAATGACATTGCCGCTTTTGCCAATGCGGCGCACCTTCTTGGCGTTGCCCTTCATGATGGTCTGGCCGAGACTGACCTGGCCATCGCCGGCGATGACCACCTTGCCGCCCTTGCGCACCGTCACGATGGTCGTGGCGTGCATGGTCAGTTTATCAGACATTCTCTGCTCCGATCAGCACCGATCCCGAAGGCAATTGGCGCGTTACGAGTGACTTGATCGGCCATATGTATGCATAGGCCCGATGATTGCAAACCGGTCATCTGCCAGGCTCGATATCCCCTGGCATGGCAACTGGCAATCGCCGGATCATGCTGCTAGAAGGCTCTCGTTTTCAAGCACGTGGGCGCTTGGAACGTCTGAACTCTGGACAAGGATGAGCTCATGCCGCCCCGTTCCGCCAACGCAAGCCGCAAGACTGGGGAAACCGACATCTCCGTATCGGTCCAGGTCGACGGCTCGGGAAAATCCGATATTTCGACGGGCGTCGGCTTCTTCGACCACATGCTGGACCAGCTTTCGCGCCATTCACTGATCGACATGACGGTCAAGGCCAAGGGCGATCTGCACATAGACGACCACCACACGGTCGAGGACACCGGCATCGCGCTCGGCCAGGCGCTGGCCAAGGCGTTGGGCGAGCGGCGCGGCATCATGCGCTATGCCTCGATCGATCTCGCCATGGACGAGACGCTGACACGCGCCGCGATTGACGTCTCCGGTCGTCCTTTCCTTGTCTGGAACGTTGCGTTCTCGTCGCCGAAAATCGGCACGTTCGACACCGAACTGGTGCGCGAATTCTTCCAGGCCCTGGCGCAGAATGCCGGCATCACGCTGCATGTCACCAATCACTACGGCGCCAACAATCACCACATCGCCGAGACCTGCTTCAAGGCAGTGGCCCGCGCGCTGCGCGCAGCACTTGAAAGCGACCCGCGCCAGCCGGACGCGGTTCCTTCCACCAAGGGATCTCTGAAGGGATAGGCCATGGCCATCTATGTCGTGATGGAACCGCCCGGCCGCGGCGAAAAGCCTGATATGACGGCCTTTGTCCGTGATGGTTTTTCCTGGCTCGGCTTCCTCGTGCCGCCGCTGTGGCTGCTCTGGCACCGGTTGTGGATCGAGGCAGCACTGGCCTTTGTCGCCATGGCTCTCCTTTCGATGCTTGCTGAAGGATTGAGCCTGGGGCTGGCAGGTCCGCTGCTGTCGCTGCTTGTATCGCTCTATGTCGGGCTGGAAGGGCAGGCCTTGCGGATTGCCGCACTGCGCCGCCGTGGCTGGCATGAATGGGGCGTCGTCGAGGCCGACAGGCTCGATGATGCCGATACGCGCTATGTGCTGGAAGCCGAAGCGCATTCGGATGAGCAAGCGCCCGCGCAACGCATCGTTCCCGACGCTGTCCATGCCCGGCCAGCACATATGGGCATAGCGCTAGGGCTGAACCACACGCCGGGAAGACCCTGACATGCGGGTGGCGATCATCGACTACGGCTCGGGCAATTTGCGCTCGGCCACCAAAGCCTTCGAGCGCGCCGCGCACGAAGCCGGCATCGCCGCCGCCATCGACCTGACCGCCGATGCCGAGCGTGTCAGAACCGCCGACCGCGTCGTCCTGCCCGGCGTCGGCGCCTACGCCGATTGCGCGGCCGGGCTGCGCGCTGTGGCCGGCATGTGGGAAGCGGTCGAGGAGGTCGCGATCGTCAAGGGGCGGCCGTTCCTCGGCATCTGCGTCGGCATGCAGCTGATGTCGGAGCGGGGGTTGGAGAAGACTGTTACAAAAGGCTTTGGCTGGATCGCCGGCGACGTCAAGGAGATCGCCCCGGCCGATCCTGCGCTGAAAATCCCGCAGATCGGCTGGAACACCATCGAGCTCACGCACAAGCATCCGCTGTTTTCCGGCATTCCGACCGGCGCCAAGGGATTGCACGCCTATTTCGTTCATTCCTATCATCTTGACGCCAGGAAAGCGGACGACGTGCTGGCGATTGCCGACTATGGTGGTCCGGTGACGGCTACGGTCGCCCGCGACAATCTCGCCGGCACGCAGTTCCATCCCGAAAAGAGCCAGGCGCTTGGCCTGGCGCTGATCACCAATTTCCTGAGCTGGAGGCCCTAGGATGAGCAAGAAAGGCTACTGGATGGCGATGGTCGATGTCCGCGATCCTGAGGTCTACAAGCAATATATCGAGGCGAACGCCGCGGCTTTTGCGAAATATGGTGCGAAGTTTCCCGTGCGGGCCGGGCGTCACGCGAACCCGGAAGGGCCGACAGGCAACCGTCATGTCCTGGTGGAGTTCGAGTCCTACGACAGGGCGATAGAATGCTACGAGTCACCTGAATACCGGGCGGCTTTGAAGTACAGGCTTGCCGCCTCGACCGGTCACTTCGTCATTGTCGAAGGCGCTTGAACGGTGATCCTGTTCCCGGCCATCGACCTCAAGGACGGCAAGTGCGTGCGCCTGAAGCACGGCGACATGGCGACCGCGACGATCTACAATGACGACCCGGCCGCGCAGGCCAGAGCCTTCGAGCAACAGGGCTTTGAATGGCTGCATGTGGTCGACCTCAACGGCGCCTTCAAGGGCCAGAGCGTCAACGGCGCGGCGGTCGGCGCCATCCTCAAGGCGACGAAAAATCCGGTGCAGCTCGGCGGCGGCATCCGCACCCTGGCGCAGGTCGAGGACTGGCTCGATCGCGGGCTGGCCCGCATCATTCTCGGCACTGTGGCCGTGCGCGATCCCGATCTGGTCAGGCAGGCCTGCAAGGCATTCCCCGGCAGGATCGCCGTCGGCATCGATGCCAAGGGCGGTAAGGTGGCGGTCGAGGGCTGGGCAGAGGCCTCAAGCCTTGGCGTCATCGAACTGGCGAAGAAATTCGAGGGCGCCGGCGTTGCCGCCATCATCTACACCGATATCGACCGCGACGGCGTTCTGACCGGCATCAACTGGGACGCCACCATCGATCTCGCCGAAGCGGTTTCGATCCCGGTCATCGCCTCTGGAGGTCTGGCCTCGATCGCCGACATCGTGCGCATGACCATGCCCGATGCGCAAAAACTCGAAGGCGCCATCTCGGGTCGCGCGCTTTATGACGGGCGTATCGATCCGGCCGAGGCACTGGCGATCCTGGCGGCAGGACCGGAGAAGGCGAGGGCGCGATGAAACTCTCGATCATCCTCGCACCCTATGACAGCGGCCTTTACCATGCCGGCTGTGGCCAGGGCCCCGACGCCATCATTGCCGGCGGCCTCGTCGATGAACTTACTTTCCGCGGCCACGATGTCCTCGTCGAGGACATCGGCGAGGTCGGCGATGCCCAGAGACGCGAAATCGCGACGGGCTTCGCGGTTTGCCGGGCAGTCGCCACCAAGGTCGATCTGGCGCGCGACGATGAGCGTTTTCCCATCGTGCTCGCCGGAAATTGCCTGACCGCCGCCGGTGCGGTGGCCGGCAACGCCGCGGATTCGATCATCTGGATCGATCAGCATGGCGATCTCAACACGCCCGAGACGTCCGCCTACGGCTTCCTCGACGGCATGGCGCTGGCGACGACGCTGGGGCTCTGCTGGCGTCCGATGACGTCAGCGATTCCCCGCTTCCAGGCAATAGATCCGTCGCGTTGCATGCTGGTCGATGCGCGCGACCTCGATCCCGATGAAAAGCGCCTGCTGGACACATTGCCTGTCATTCGCACCCAATGCGCCGATGCGCTCGACAATGTCGGAAAGCTGAAGGCGGCCGGCGCGGTTCGGGCGCATCTGCATCTGGATTTGGACGTTCACGATCCGGATGTGCTGCAAGTGAACCGCTATGCGCAGCCTGGAGGCCCAAACCCGGATCAACTGCGGCAACTGGCTTGCGGGCTGGCCAGGTCGATCCCGATTGTCGGCGTCACCCTGTCTGCCTACGACCCGGCATTTGACGCCAAGGGCGAGGTTCCGCCTATCGTCGGGCAATTGCTTGGCGATTTTCTTGCCGCGCTTGAGAGGATTTGATGCTGAAAGCCCGCGTCATCCCCTGTCTCGATGTCAAGAACGGCCGCGTCGTCAAGGGCGTCAACTTCGTCGACCTGATCGATGCCGGCGATCCGGTCGAGGCGGCCAAGGCCTATGACGCCGCCGGCGCCGATGAGCTCTGCTTCCTCGACATCACGGCTTCATCCGAAAATCGCGAGACGATCTTCGATATCGTCGCCCGCACGGCCGAACAATGCTTCATGCCGCTGACCGTCGGCGGCGGCGTGCGCCAGGTCGCCGACATAAGAAGGCTGCTTTTGGCCGGCGCCGACAAGGTGTCGATCAACACGGCGGCGGTGAAGAATCCCGATTTCGTCGCCGAGGCGGCCGACAAGTTCGGCAACCAGTGCATCGTCGTCGCCATCGACGCCAAGAAAGTGTCGGGTGAAGACGAGGCCGACCGCTGGGAGATTTTCACCCATGGCGGCCGCGAGAAGACCGGCATCGACGCAGTCGAATTTGCTCGGCAGATGGTCGATCGCGGCGCCGGCGAGATCCTGCTGACGTCGATGGACCGCGACGGCACCAAAGCCGGCTACGACATTGCGCTCACCCGCGCGGTAGCCGACGCCGTGCGTGCGCCGGTCATCGCCTCCGGCGGCGTCGGCACGCTCGATCACATGGTCGAGGGCATTCGCGATGGCCATGCCGGTGCGGTGCTGGCGGCATCGATCTTCCATTTCGGCACTTACAGCATCGCCGAAGCCAAGGCGCATATGGCCCGCGCCGGCCTGCCGATGCGGCTGGACTCGTCGGGCGATCGGCTCTAAGCATGACCGCCAGCGGGAACCGGTTTTCGGGAAAGATCATTGCTTAAACAAGCAGATAGATGGCGCCATGGCTGAGTTTTCGCTCTCCGATCTGGAGATAATCATCAGGGAACGCGCGCATTCCGGCGATGCGGATTCGTGGACGGCAAAGCTGTTCGCGCGCGGCATCGACAAGGCGGCACAGAAGCTCGGCGAAGAGGCGGTCGAAACGGTGATCGCGGCCGTTGGCGGTGACAGACAAGCTCTCGTTTCGGAAAGCGCCGATCTCATCTATCATTGGCTCGTCGTTCTGGGCGTCGCCGGCGTTCCGCTTGCCGATGTCCTGACAGAGCTCGAGCGCCGCACCGGTCGTTCGGGGATCGCCGAGAAGGCGTCTCGGCAGGACCGGGGCTGATCGCTGCGGAGGGTAGGAAACTCGATGGACCAGCTCGCCCCCACCGAGAAATACTCGCCCTTTCGTTTTTTCTCGGCGGAGCAATGGTCGCAGTTCCGCGCCGACACCCCGATGACGCTCGGCGCGGACGAGATCCGTCGTCTGCGCTCGCTCAACGACCCTGTCGACCTCGAAGAGGTCAAGCGCATCTATCTTTCGCTGTCGCGGCTTTTGTCGGCCCATGTCGAGGCGAGCCAGCTGCTGTTCAGGCAGCGCCAGGCCTTCTTCAACGCGGTGGATATCGTCAAAACGCCGTTCATCATCGGCATTGCCGGCTCTGTCGCGGTCGGCAAATCGACCACGGCGCGCGTGCTCAAGGAATTGCTGGCGCGCTGGCCGTCGAGCCCCAAGGTCGATCTGATCACCACCGACGGCTTCCTGCTTCCCAACGAAATCCTGCGCCGCAACAACCTGATGGAACGCAAGGGCTTCCCCGACAGCTATGATGTCGGCGCCCTGCTGCGTTTCCTGTCGGGCATCAAATCGGCGCAGCGCAATGTCCGCGCGCCTGTTTATTCGCACCTGACTTACGACGTCATTCCCGGTGAGTTCCAGACCATCGACCGGCCGGACATATTGATCTTCGAAGGCATCAACGTGCTTCAGCCCGGCAAGCTGCCGAAGGACGGCAAGATCGTGCCTTTCCTGTCGGATTTCTTCGATTTCGCCATCTATATCGATGCCGAAGAGGAGCTGATCCATCACTGGTACATCGCCCGCTTCATGCGGCTGCGCGAGACCGCCTTCCGCAACCCGGATTCCTTCTTCCACCGCTATTCGCAACTTTCGCAAGCAGCGGCCCGCGCCATCGCCGAAGGCTTGTGGGCCAACATCAACCTGAAGAATTTGCGCGAGAACATCCTGCCGACGCGAGCCCGCGCCGATCTCATCCTGCGCAAGGGCGCCAATCACCTGGTCGAGGAAGTGGCGCTCAGGAAGCTGTGAAATTCCGAGCCATTCCTTAAAGTCATCTTAACCCAGCCTTTCTATTGTCGGGCCTGATCTGCGGACTCCGGCAAACAATGAACGCGCCATTCCTTCATATTGATCGACCGGCAGCTGACCGCGTCGCACATCCGGGGAGCGGGACCGCCACGATTGCGCTGATCGTGCCGGTGCACAATGAGGAAGGCGCGATCGCGCCATTTCTGAAGGCCGTATGCGAAAGCATCGATCCGCTGCAGGAAAATGGCGTTACCTTCGATCTCATCTTCGTCAATGACGGCAGCAGCGATGCGACGCTCGAACGGCTGATCGAAGCCCGACAAGCCGATCCGCGTATTCGGGTGATCGACCTTTCACGCAATTTCGGCAAGGAGGCCGCGATGACCGCCGGTCTCGACAGTTGCGATGCCGATGCCGCAATTCCCATGGATGTCGACCTGCAGGACCCGCCGCATGTCATTCCGCTGCTTGTCGAAAAATGGCGCGAGGGTTTCGAGGTCGTTCTGGCCAAGCGAGCCAATCGGTCGAGCGACAGTTTTCTAAAGCAGCGCTCCGCCTCGACGTTTTACCGCGTTCACAACTGGATCGCGCAGCAGAAGATCCCGCACGATGTCGGCGACTTCAGGTTGATCGATCGTCAGGTCATCGAAGCGCTGCGCTCCTTGCCCGAACGCCGTCGTTTCATGAAGGGCCTGTTCGCCTGGGTGGGCTTCCGCACTGCGACCGTCGAATATGTCCGCGATCGGCGCATCGCCGGCCAGTCGAAATTCTCCGGCTGGAGGCTGTGGAACTTCGCGCTCGAAGGTATCACCAGCTTCTCCACTGCGCCGCTTGAAATCTGGACCTATGTCGGCGCGACGATCTCGGCATTGTCGTTTCTCTACGGCCTGCTGATCGTCGCCAAGACGATGATCTTTGGCGCGGACGTGCCAGGCTACGCTTCGCTGCTGGTCAGTGTTCTTTTCCTTGGCGGCATCCAGTTGCTCGGCATCGGCATCATCGGACAGTACCTCGGCAGGGTCTACGCCGAGATCAAGCAGCGTCCGATCTACATCGTGCGTCGCAAATATGAGGGGATGAACTGATGGAGCTCGACGCCTACCGACAGATGGCCGCCACCGAAGACGAGCATTGGTGGTTCTGCGGGCGGCGCGCCATCGCGGAGGCGGTCATTCGCCAGCTCGACCTGCCCGCAAAGGCGCGCATCGTCGAGATCGGCGCCGGCACCGGCGGCAACATCGCGATGCTGGAACAGTTCGGCGCGGTGACGGCGGTGGAAATGAGTGATCTGGCGCGCGAGATCGCCGGGGAAAAGACCGGCCGCGACTTTCTCGCCGGCCATCTGCCGGACAACATTCCTGTCGCGCCGCAAAGTTGTGACCTCATCTGCCTGTTCGACGTGCTGGAGCATGTCGCGGAGGACGAAGCATCGCTGGCCGCAATCCGCCAAATGCTGAAACCAGGTGGCCGCGTCATCCTTACGGTGCCTGCACATCAATGGCTGTGGAGCGCCCACGACGTGGGGCTGCATCACATGCGGCGCTATTCCCGCAATCTGCTGCGTGAGCGCATTGAAAAGGCCGGCTTCACGATCGACCGGCTGAGCTACACCAATGCCGCGCTGTTTCCCGCAGCTGTGTTGGCACGACTGGTTGACAGGCTGCGCAAACCGGCCAGGCCAGCGGGCCACGCGACGCCGCCGAAGCCGGTCAATGCGGCGATGAAGGCTGTGTTTTCGGCGGAGAGCCGTATCGTGCCAAACGCAAGCCTGCCGTTTGGTGTCTCGCTACTGGCCGTGTTTCGTAGGGATGGCGCCGTCGACACCGGTCGCCTCGACGAGAAACTGGCGGCCTGATCGCGCCATGTCGGCTACTGGCTCGTATCGTCGCCTGTCGCGCTTTGCCCTGATCGGGATCGCCTCGACGCTGATCTATGCCGTTTGCGCTTTCCTGCTGTCGCGTGGACAGGCAACGGCGGGCCTGCCGGCAGCGCTCACATCCTTTGCGGCTTACGCCATCGCCGCGCTGTTTTCTTATACCGGGCATAAATATTTCACATTCATCTCTGGCGGCAGCCACGCAATGGAACTGCCCCGCTTCCTCCTGCTCACCGCTTCGGGCCTCGCTGTCGCGGTCGCTCTGCCGGGGCTTTTGACCCAGATGCTCGGCGTCCCTGCTTCAGTCCCGATCCTGCTTACCTGCATTGCCGTGCCGGTTATCAACTATGTCGTCCTCGGGCGCTGGGTGTTTCGTGGTCTCTAGCGCGCGATCCCTCGGTGAACCGCTGCCTGCCATAGGCCGTTTCTCGCGGTTTGTCGGCGGCACAGGTGCTGTTCCGTTGTTGTTGGCCGGCATGGTCGTGGCGTATGCCGTCTGGTTATCGACAGTTGTGACGCCGACCAATGTCGATGTGTCATGGCTCCTGGTTGCGTGTGATCGGTTGCTCGGCGGAGAGCGACTGAACACCGACATCATGGAGACCAATCCGCCTTTCTCGATCTTTCTCTACATGCCGTTTATGCTCTTGGAAAAGCTTAGCGGCCTACGGGCCGAAGTCTGGCTGACGCTCGGTGTCGTCTGCCTGAGCTTGGCCAGCCTGGTTGTTTCCGCCCGCATTCTCGCCCGCGTCGACCCGATTTACCGACAGCCTAACGCTCTCTTGGCAGCTCCGGTCGCGCTGTTCATGGTCCTGTGTTTCCTGCCGGACCAATTCGGCCAGCGCGAGCATTTCGCGCTGATTGCCATTCTGCCCTGGTTGGCATTGCAGTGCGCACGCCAGCGAACGCCGGACTTCGTCGCAGGCTCGACCGTGGAGCGCGTTCTGGCGGGGCTGGGCGCGGCCACCGTTATCATGCTCAAACCGCCGCATTTTGCCCTGGCCTTCCTGCTGCCCTCGCTGTGCCTTGCGCTCCATCGACGGTCTCTAAAGCCGTTCTTCGCCGTGGAAAATCTTCTCGGCGCTGCGGTCATCGTCATCTATGTGGCTTCCATTGCGATCTTCGACCGCGCCTATTTCAGCGAAATACTGCCCTTCGTCAGGGAGGTGTATCTGCCGCTGAGAGCTTCGGTCGTCGAGATGATGGCAAACTGGCCGAAGATAGTGCTGCTTCTGGCCGCGGCCGTCCTGCTGGCAGCGGGCGACATCAGGCGATTGCATTGGGACGTCCGGATTCCGCTCCTGGCCGCTCTCGGGTTCATCCCCGCCTTCGTCGTCATGGGCAAGGGTTGGCCTAACCATGCGCTGCCGATGGTGGTTGTGGCGGTACTTGCATTCGCTGTCCAGCTTCCGCGGTTCGGTGAGTTCCGCGCTGCAGGCTTCGTTCGCAAAGCCGGCTTTGTCTTCGGCTGCGTGTTGGTGCTGCAAATAACGGGTAGAGCACAATACGCTGCGCTGACCGCGGACAACGAGCCGATAGAGCGGTCCGCCGCCACAATCAGAGCCACGATCGAAAACCCGACGATCATGTCGATCGCGGATCGGATGCAGGTGGGCCATCCCCTCACCAGGCTGGTCGGCGGCAAGTTCATGTCGCGTCACCCAGGCGCCTGGGCGGTGTTCAATGCGGAAATACTTGCCCGCAAGGCCGATGAGTACGGACAGAAACGGAAATTTGAAGGGATCCGCGATCGGGTGATCGGCGAATACGCCGCCGAGATATCAACGAAGAAGCCCGACATCGTGCTGTCAGGCTCTCCCTCGTGGACTGCCTTGATGCTGCAGGACAAGCGAATCGCGGTTGCCTTGAGCGACTATCATGTGCTGCACGCCGAGCCGGAGATCACCGTCTTTCTGCACGGCGGCGCGCGCCAGTTGACGCCCGTTTCGAACTAGTTCCGTCCGGACGATTGGCTGATCGAGGGAGAGGCTACAGAGAACATGGTAAGGACTATCCAATCGTTTTATCGGAGAGCACATATGTCAACGTTCCGGGGCAGGACAGCACCGTGAGCGTCGCGAACGAGACTGGCGGCTGGGGCCGGTGGGGCAGTCGGGATTTTGCGGCGTCGCTGCATCCTGGCCGCAATGTCCTTGCGATTGCTGCGCTCACAGTCTTGTCGATCGCCTGTCAGGTGCGCTGGGGAACTATTCCGGATACGAGTTGGCTGATCACCGTCTGCGAGCGGATACTCTCTGGTGAGCGGCTTTACACGCAAATCTACGAGACCAACCCTCCATTCAGCGTATGGCTCTATCTGCCGCCAGTGGCTGCGGCCAGGTTGCTGGGAATCGCCCCGGAAGTCCTGGTTCAGGCCTGGACCTATCTTGCCGCACTTGTCGGGCTTTCGTTCTCGGGCGTGATCGTCAAGCGTGCGGGTTTCGCCGAAGCAGCATCACTATTTGCGTTGGCGCCAGCTTTCTACGCAATGCTGGTGATGTTTCCCGGCAACGCCTTCAGCGAGCGAGAGCATATCGGCATAGCGCTTTTCATGCCGCTGCTCGCACTTCATGCCTGGCGCGCGCGCCGAGATGCAACGGCGCAACCAGGCTTGGGTCTTGCAGCCCTTGCCGGCCTGTCGGGCAGTGTTCTGTTGCTGATCAAGCCCTACTACGCGATCATGGTGTTGGCGCCGGCACTGCTCGTCGCAGCACGCCGATGCAGTCTGAAATCGGTTTTCGCTCCGGAGCACTGGGTCATAGGCGGCGTCTGCATCGCTTATTTCAGCGCGGTCACATTGATCCATCCGGAATTCCTGCGCGACGTTTATCCCCTGATGGCGGATGTTTATGCAAAGGTCAGCGTCTTTCTGCCGATTGTGATCGTCTACGGTTTTACGTGGGGCTTTCTCGTATTCCTGACGTGGTGGCTGTGGCCGGCCGGGCGATTTCCGGAGCTGGCGGCGGTAGCGCTGACCGCGTCGGTCGCCGGCATGTTCCCGCTGTTCTACCAGGCGAAAGGCTGGGCCTATCATGCCTATCCCGCCATCTTTTGCGCCGTGGCAGCCATTCTCTGCCTGCTGGCATTGCCCAGGATCGAGCAGCAGCAGCCAAGGCTGTTGTCATTTGTGACGGCACCTTCGCGAGCTTGGGCGCTGGCGGGGGTGGCGATCGCTTTCTTGCCGTACTGGAGCACTCAGAAGCCAGACCCCGCGCTGGTTGCCGCCATTCGCGCCGCGACCGATCGGCCGACCGTCGCGTTGATCAGCCCGGACATTTCCTCTGGACATCCGCTGAACCGCATGATCGACGGGCAGTTCGTTTCGACCCATGTCAGCGATTGGCTTGGAGCGTTCTCGCTCCGCCTGTCCCAGCAGGCGGTCCTCTCCGGTGACACCGCCGAGGCGACACGTTACCAAGCCATCATGGTGCGCTACGCCGAAAGCAAGCGCGAAGAATTTGAGCGCCTGCGCGCGGATGTCATCATCTTCAAGAAAAACAACACCAACTGGACAAGCCAACTGACCGAGCGTTTTGGCTTTGACGCGATCCTGGCCCGTTATCACGTGCTCGCCGAAGACGGTGCCCTGCGCATCTATCTACGCGATGACTATGTCCGCCCCGGCCCGTTGACGGTCGGGCGCCTCACGTCGGCGTCGTCACCCGCCTCAGCGTCAGATTGATCCGTCCGCCATTCCTGAGCAACGCCGAGGTCGAGGGATAGATGCGGTCGACGCCGTGAAAAGAGAGGCGGCCTTCGCCGCCAAGCACGACGACGTCGCCGCTTTTCAGCCTGAACGATTTTGTGCCGCCTTCGCGCGTGCTTTGGCCGACCCTGAACAGGCAATCGTCGCCCAGTGAGACCGACACGACCGGCGCGGCGAAATCCTCCTCGTCGCGGTCCTGGTGAAGGCCCATCTTCGCGTCCGGCGAATAGAAATTGACCAAACAAGCCTCTGGCGGATGCGGATAGGCAGACACGTCCCGCCACAACTCGAGCAGCACGTCCGGGATCGGCGGCCAGGGCGTTCCGGTCACCGGGTGCGTCGGCTGGTAGCGATAGCCGTGCTCCTTGTCGGTGACCCAGCCGAGCGGGCCGCAATTGGTCATGCGCACGCTCATCTCCTTGCCGGTGCGCGGCATGGCAGGCACGAACAGGGGAGCCTCCTGGACGACCCGTCTCACATCCTCGACCAGCGCTTCCTGCACCGGACGGGACAGATAGCCGGGCATGTGGCGGACACCTTTGGGCAGAACGAGCATCAGCTTGGTCGCTCCATTAGGTTCATCTGGCGGACAATGCCACCAACAAACAAGAACGGCGACCCGAAAGCCGCCGTTCTTCTCTTGTCGCGATTGCACCGGGCTTAGAGACTGTTTCGAAATTCGCTCTGGCGAGTCATATGGTGGTGGTTTCGAGAACCGGAGCGGAGCGTACTTAAGTACGTGAGCACCGGAAGCGCAGAAAACGCCATCAGATGACTCGCCAGAGTAGAGTTTCCAAACAGTCTCTTAGTCGAGGTCCGGTATGCGCAGGACTTGCCCCGGATAGATCTTGTCCGGGTGGGTCAGCATCGGCTTGTTGGCCTCGAAAATGATCGGGTTCTTCGCACCCTTGCCCTTGCCGTAGCTCTTTTCGGCGATTTTCCAGAGGTTGTCGCCTTTCTTGACCGTGTAGAAGGTCGGTTCCTTGGCCGCGGCAGCGGGCGTGCCGGACTCGGGTGCGGCGACCTGCAATTCGTCCGCCTGCACCTTGGACACGCCGAGCGTATTGCCGACGGCGATGACAGCCTTTTCGAAGATCGATTGATCCTTGACCACGCCTTTCAGGACGGCCGTATCGCCTTTGACGACGACTTCCACATTGTCGGTGCCGAGCGCGTGCGAATCGAGCTCCTTCTTGAGCGTATCGGCGGTCGGCTCCGGCTCATCGTCGCCGAAGCCGAGCTTCTTGCCGACGCCCTTGACGAAATCAAACATGCCCATCTGCGGTCTCCCTTGCTGTGGCGAATACTGAACTTGCCATCTGCAACCTTGAATTGGAAGCCGTCTCGACCGCGGGATCGATGTCGCGCCTACCGCATCGTGGAGGCGCGTCGCTCTAATCGTCGTCCACCCGGCCGCGCAATTTCTTGATTGTGCCGCGCCCAGCCTTGGTCTTCAGCCGCCTTTCGACCGCGCCTTTCGACGGCCTCGTCTTCTTGCGCGGCGGCGGCGGCGGTTCGGCGGCCTTGGCGACCAGTTCCGCAAGCCGCGCGCGGGCGTCAGCCCGGTTCTGCTCTTGCGTGCGGAAGCGTCCGGCCTCGATGACGATGACGCCGTCCTTGGTGGCGCGTTGGCCGGCCAGCTTTATGGTTCGCTCGCGGACGCGCTCCGACAGGCCCGGCGCATTCGCCGCATCGAAGCGCAATTGCACCGCCGTCGCCACCTTGTTGACGTTCTGGCCGCCAGGGCCGGACGAGCGGATGAAGTCCTCATGCAGGTCATCTGGATGGATCACCGCATCGTCGGCAATGATGATCTTGTCGTCGGCGTTCATGCCGCAGTCATGGCGCGGCAAGCGAAAAAAGAAAAGGCCCGATCCCCGGGGTCGGGCGTTCCCGTTCCCCGGGTCGGGCCTCCCCGATCCCGGTCCGGGCCTTGAGGTGCAGGATATCCGCCCGGCGATTATTCCGCGGCTTCGCGCATGCGCGGGGCGGCGCCGAGCACAATGGCGTCGACATGAGGTTCGAATTTTTCGAAATTGATGGCGAACATGCCGACCAGCCTCGCCGCCTGCAGGTCATAGGCTGATGTGTCGGCCCAGGTCGATCTCGGATCGAGAATGGCGCGGTCGACGCCAGCGACCGCCACCGGCACATCGAAACCAAAATTGGCGTCGGTGCGGAAATCGGCCCCGTTCAGCGAGCCGTCGAGTGCCGCGGCAAGCAGCGCCCGCGTCGCCTTGATCGGCATCCGCTTGCCGGTGCCATAGGCGCCGCCGGTCCAGCCGGTGTTGACCAGCCAGCAATCGACACCGTGATGGGCGATCAGCTCGCGCAGCAGATTGCCGTATTCCGACGGATGGCGCGGCATGAACGGTGCGCCGAAACAGGTCGAAAACGTCGCTTCGGGTTCAGTGACGCCCTTTTCGGTCCCTGCCACCTTGGCGGTATAGCCGGAGAGGAAATGATACATCGCCTGCGCCGGAGTGAGCCGGGCGATCGGCGGCATCACGCCGAATGCGTCGGCGGTCAGCATGATGATGTTTTTCGGGTGACCGGCGCGGCCCGTCTTGCTGGCGTTGGGGATGAAGTCGAGCGGATAGGCGCAGCGCGTGTTTTCGGTGAGACTGCCGTCGTCGAAATCCGGCACACGGTCCGCGTCGAGCACCACATTCTCCAGCACCGTGCCGAAGCGCTGCGTGGTGGCGAAGATCTCCGGCTCGGCTTCGGCCGAAAGCTTTATCGTCTTGGCATAGCAGCCGCCTTCGAAATTGAAGATGCCATCCGGGCCCCAGCCGTGCTCGTCGTCGCCGACCAGCGTGCGCGACGGGTCGGCCGACAGCGTCGTCTTGCCGGTTCCCGAAAGGCCGAAGAAGATGGCCGCGTCTCCGCCAGCGCCTTCATTGGCCGAGCAATGCATCGGCATCACGCCCCTCGTCGGCAACAAATAGTTGAGCACGGTGAACACCGATTTCTTCATTTCGCCGGCATAGGAGGTGCCACCGATCAGCACGATCATGCGCGAGAGATCGACGGCGATCACCGTTTCGGTGCGGGTGCCGTGGCGGACGGGATCGGCGCGGAATGACGGCAGGTCGATGATCGTCATGTCAGGCACGAAATGCTCGAGCTCGGCGGCTTCCGGACGAATGAGCAGATTGCGGATGAACAAGGAGTGCCAGGCAAGCTCCGTGACGACCCTGGTCGTCAGCTTCAAGTCCTCGTCGGCGCCGCCGACCAGATCCTGCACATAAAGATCCTTGTCCGCCGCATGGGCGCGAAAATCGGCGAGCAGCGCGTCGAACTGGGACGGCGAAATCGCCTTGTTGTTGTCCCACCACACATGCGGCCCGGTGGTCTCGTCGCGCACGATGAATTTGTCCTTGGGCGAGCGGCCGGTGTGCTGCCCGGTTTCGGCGACGAGCGCGCCATGCGCGGTTGTCCGGGCCTCGCGGCGGCGGATCGCTTCCTCGTAAAGGGCCGCCACGCCGAAATTATAGCGCACCGCGCCCGTGGTTTTCAGGCCGATCCGATCGATCGCCCATGCGGGATTGCGTTTGCCGGCTTCCGACATGAGGGTTCCTTCTTCGATTTGAGCATCCTGGCCGGCGAATTTCCGGAGCCCCCACGACGGAGACTGTAAGCGTCAGAACCAGAAAAGCCAAATGATATCAAATAATTAATCGATTTAAATATTTTGAAAGTTGTTTAAATCGTTTATATATGCAAAAAATCAGGCGGTTGCCCAAAGGATTGGCGGTCTTTATCAGTCCAATCCATATCGAGGTGAGATTGTGGCCGCCGGCATGCCGCTCGTGACAGCGGACTGAGCCTGTGCCACATTTTGTACCTAATTTGTCCTGCAAAAGCCCCTTCTCGACCAAAGAAGGGACAGCTCATGAGGGAGCCACTTGAAATGGCAACAATCGCGCTTGTCGACGACGATCGCAACATTCTGACTTCGGTGTCGATCGCCCTCGAATCGGAGGGGTATCGCGTCGAAACCTACACGGATGGGGCATCGGCGCTGGAGGGCCTGGCGGCGCGTCCGCCGAATCTCGCCATCCTCGACATCAAGATGCCGCGCATGGACGGCATGGAGCTTCTGCGCCGGATGCGCCAGAAATCCGACCTGCCGGTGATCTTCCTGACGTCCAAGGACGACGAGATCGACGAGCTTTTCGGCCTCAAGATGGGCGCCGACGACTTCATCCGCAAACCCTTCTCGCAGCGTCTTCTGGTCGAGCGGGTTCGGGCCGTGCTGCGCCGTGCCAGCGCCCGCGAGGCGTCGGCCAAGACGCCCAACCAGCAGGCACGTTCGCTCGAGCGCGGCCAGCTTGTCATGGACCAGGAGCGCCACACCTGTACCTGGAAGGGCGAGCCGGTGACGCTTACCGTCACCGAGTTCCTGATCCTGCATTCTCTGGCCCAGCGTCCCGGTGTGGTAAAAAGCCGTGATGCGCTGATGGATTCGGCCTATGATGAGCAGGTCTATGTCGATGACCGCACCATCGACAGTCACATCAAGCGGCTTCGCAAGAAGTTCAAGGCCGTCGATGATGACTTCGAGATGATCGAAACCCTTTACGGAGTCGGATACCGGTTCCGCGAAGCATGAATTGATGCATGTCGCCCAAAAGTGGTCCCGGTTTTGGGACAACGACATGCTCAAAACTAAAGACCGAGCGGGGGCTGCTATTCGATGGCAGTGGACGTAGAGCGAGTGAGACGGACGGGCGGCCGGCGCCCGTCGCGGATTCTGCCCGCATTCCTGTCGAGGATCACGGTGCCGATGCGCCGCTTCCTCGGCCACCATATCTTTTCCAGCCTGACGCGGCGCATTCTCTTCCTCAACCTCGCCGGCCTGGCCGTCCTGGTCACCGGCATTCTCTACCTCAACACGTTTCGCGACGGGCTGATCGATGCCCGCGTCGAGAGCCTGATGACCCAGGGCGAGATCATCGCCGGCGCGATCGCGGCATCGGCGACGGTCGAGACCGATTCGATCAGCATCGATCCGGAAAAACTGCTGGAACTGCAGGCCGGCGAAAGCCTGGGTCCCGGCTCCGATCAGCTCGACAATCTGGATTTCCCGATCAATCCGGAGCGCGTCGCGCCGGTGCTCAGGCGCTTGATTTCGCCGACGCGGACGCGTGCCCGCATCTATGACCGCGACGCCAACCTGCTGCTCGATTCCCGCCATCTCTATTCGCGCGGCCAGATCCTTCGCTACGACCTGCCGCCGGTCTCCGCGGAAGAGCCCGACCTTCTGGAGCGTATCCAGAAATTCGTCTTCGATTTCTTCCGCAACACCGCGCTGCCGGTCTATCATGAGCAGCCGGGCGGCAATGGCGCTGCATTTCCGGAGGTGGTCAAGGCGCTTACCGGCAGCCCGTCGACCATCGTGCGGATCTCGGAACAGGGCGAGCAGATTGTTTCGGTCGCCGTGCCGATCCAGCGCTTCCGCGCCGTTCTCGGCGTATTGATGCTGTCGACGGAAGGCGGCGACATCGACAGGATCGTCGCGGCCGAGCGCAAGGCGATCCTGCGCGTCTTCGGCATTGCCGCCCTTGTCACCGCCATCCTGTCGATGCTGCTCGCCTCGACCATCGCCAACCCGCTGCGCCGGCTGTCGGCGGCGGCGGTCAGGGTGCGGCGCGGCGTCAAGAACCGCGAGGAAATCCCTGATTTCTCCGACCGGCAGGACGAGATCGGCAATCTGTCGATCGCCGTGCGCGACATGACCAATGCGCTCTATGCCCGCATTGAGGCGATCGAAAGTTTCGCGGCTGACGTCTCGCATGAGTTGAAGAACCCCCTGACCTCGCTGCGCAGCGCAGTGGAGACCCTGCCGCTGGCCAAGAACGACACGTCGCGCAGCCGGCTGATGGATATCATCCAGCACGACGTCAGGCGGCTGGACCGTCTCATCACCGACATTTCCGATGCCTCCCGTCTTGACGCCGAGCTCGCGCGGGAAGACGCAGGAACCGTGGATCTCAAGAAGTTCATCACGGATCTGGTCGACGTTTCACGCACGGCCACGCGCAACAAAAAGACGGTCGAGATCGAGTTCAAGGTCGCCAAGCCGCCGCAGGGCGTCAAGGGCTACTTCGTCGCCGGCCACGATCTGAGGATCGGCCAGGTCATCACCAATCTGATCGAGAATGCCCGCTCCTTCGTTCCTGAAGAGCGCGGCCACATCACTATCTCGCTGGCGCGCGCCGGCAAGGTCAACATCATCACCATCGACGACAATGGTCCCGGTATAAGAGCAGACAACATCGACCGCATCTTCGAACGCTTCTACACCGACCGGCCGGCCGGCGAGGCGTTCGGCCAGAATTCAGGGCTTGGCCTGTCGATCAGCAGGCAGATCGTCGAAGCCCATGGCGGCACGCTGACCGCCGAGAACATCCCGGGCACCAAACCCGGCGAGATCAAGGGCGCGCGCTTCGTCGTGACGTTGCCGGCCGAAGGCTGATCTATGCGCGCTGAAAACATTCATGGAACGGCGCTGCTGATCGGCGAGCGCGGCGTCCTCATCACCGGACCGTCCGGCGCCGGCAAGACGACGCTGGCGCTGACGCTCCTGGATCATTGCCGCGCGCGCGGGCTGTTTTCGCGGCTTATCGGCGATGACAGGCTGCTCGCCGTGGCCCACGCCGGGCGGCTGGTCTGTCGCGTGCCGGCGACCATCGCCGGTCTCGCCGAAGTGCCTGGGTTCATGCCGCGCCCGCTGCCCTTCGAGCCGGGTGGAGTGATCGACCTGCATGTCCGGCTGGTGCCGAAGGCAGAAATGGCCCGTTTCCAGGAGGAAATCAGCGAACCGGTGGCAGGCTGTCCGGTGCCGCGTATCGACCTTGCCGAGCGCAACGCCGCCACGGCCTTGCCGGCGGTGATGGCACGGCTCTCCATCGCGCCTTTTCTATGATCCGGTTCCGGTTTTTTGCTGCAATGCGTCAAAATGGCCTAGGCCTATGCAATTTTGGGCTTGTCAACGCGTCTCGCGTCGACAAGATAGCGCTCCCGCCGCCTGGAATGGCCGGCGAGTATGAAACGCCTTATGAAGCGGCGATGACGGGAGCCACCAAAGAATGATCGGACTCGTGCTTGTAACGCACGGTCAACTGGCCGCCGAATTCCGCCATGCCGTGGAACATGTCGTCGGGCCACAAGACAGTTTCGAGACCGTGGCGATCGGCGCCGATGACGATATGGAGCAGCGCCGCAGCGACATCGTCGACGCCGTTGCCCGTGTCGACACGGGGGCGGGCGTCATCGTTTTGACAGACATGTTCGGCGGCACGCCCTCCAATCTCGCCATTTCGGTGATGGAATCCGGTCGTACCGAGGTCATTGCCGGCATGAACCTGCCGATGCTGATCAAGCTGTCCAGCATTCGCAAGGGCGACAATATGAGCGCAGCGCTGGACGAGGCGCAGGCAGCCGGCCGCAAATACATCAATGTCGCCAGCCAGCTTTTGAGCAGCAAATGAACGCGCTGTCGGCCAAGAAGGATGACATCGTCCGGGAGTTTCCAATCGTCAACCAGCGTGGCCTGCATGCCCGCGCCTCGGCGAAGTTCGTTCAGGTTGCCAGCGGCTTCGACGCCTCCGTCCATGTCGAGAAGGACGGCGTCAAGGTCGGCGGCACCTCGATCATGGGTTTGATGATGCTGGCGGCGAGCCCCGGCTATTCGATTCGCGTCACCGCCAGCGGCCCGGAGGCCGAGCAGGTCATCGATGCACTGGAGAAACTGGTCGCCTCCCGCTTCGGCGAAGAATCCTGACGCCTGGAGCGCCGCGCGTCCTTTGGACTCGAATTTGCGCATCGTGCTTTCCGAAAATCGCTTCCGAAGACATGCACGGATAAAGATTTCTTTATATCCCATTGTCGTCCGACCGGCGATCTGCTAGTCAGGCCGGCAACTCGCGCCCTTCGAAACGCCTTTGGCGCGGGCGCATCCCGAAGACAATTCTTGATCGGAGCACTGCCATGACGGGTAGCAAAGACTATGTGGTCGCCGACATCTCTCTTGCCGGCTGGGGCCGCAAGGAGATCGAGATCGCCGAAACCGAAATGCCGGGTCTGATGGCCTGCCGCGAGGAATTCGGCAAGGCGCAGCCGCTCAAGGGCGCGCGCATCACCGGTTCGCTGCACATGACCATTCAGACGGCGGTGCTGATCGAAACGCTGAAGGTGCTCGGCGCCGATATCCGCTGGGCCTCCTGCAACATCTTCTCGACCCAGGACCATGCGGCCGCGGCCATCGCCGAGGCCGGCATTCCGGTCTTCGCCATCAAGGGCGAGACGCTCGAAGACTACTGGGTCTACACCGACAGGATCTTCCAGTGGGCCGATGGCGGCACCTCCAACATGATCCTGGATGATGGCGGCGACGCCACCATGTACATCCTGATCGGCGCGCGCGCCGAAGCCGGCGAGGATGTGCTCTCCAATCCGGGCAGCGAGGAGGAAGAGATCCTGTTTGCGCAGATCAAGAAGCGTATGGCGGCTTCGCCCGGCTTCTTCACCAAGCAGAAGGAAGCGATCCGCGGCGTCACCGAAGAGACGACGACCGGCGTCAACCGGCTCTATCAGTTGCAGAAGAAGGGCCTGCTGCCGTTCCCGGCCATCAACGTCAACGATAGCGTGACCAAGTCGAAATTCGACAACAAATACGGCTGCAAGGAATCTCTGGTCGACGGCATTCGCCGCGGCACCGACACGATGATGGCCGGCAAGGTCGCGGTCGTCTGCGGCTATGGCGACGTCGGAAAGGGCTCTTCGGCGTCGCTCAAGGGCGCCGGCGCCCGCGTCAAGGTCACCGAGGTCGATCCGATCTGCGCGTTGCAGGCGGCGATGGACGGCTTCGAAGTCGTCACGCTCGAGGATGCCGCACCGACGGCCGACATCATCATCACCACCACCGGCAACAAGGACGTCGTCACCCTCGACCACATGCGGTCGTTCAAGGACATGGTGATCGTCGGCAATATCGGTCACTTCGACAACGAGATCCAGGTGGCGTCGCTGCGCAATCTGAAGTGGACCAACATCAAGCCGCAGGTCGACATGATCACCTTCCCGGACGGCAAGCGGATGATCCTTTTGTCGGAAGGCCGCCTGCTCAATCTCGGCAATGCCACCGGCCATCCGAGCTTCGTCATGTCGGCGTCCTTCACCAACCAGGTGTTGGCGCAGATCGAGCTCTACACCAAGCCCGGCCAGTACGAGAATCAGGTCTATGTCCTGCCGAAGCATCTCGATGAAAAGGTCGCGCGCCTGCATCTCGACAAGCTTGGCGCCCGGCTTACCGAACTGTCCGGCGAACAGGCCGCCTATATCGGCGTGACCCCGCAGGGGCCGTTCAAGCCGGAACACTACCGCTATTAACCAAAGCTTAAATTACCACTAGATATTGATGCCGGGCGATTGACTTTTCGCCCGGCTTTATTTTTGCGCTGATTGATTCTTCACGCCGATTCGCGCAAGCGCTATGGTGCTGATTCGCGGGTCCGGGGACGAGGGCCGACGCACGCATCAGGGCGGTCTTGCATTCAGGCGGCGAAGAGGACCAAGACATGCCGGGGGATAACCCGCCTCGCGCGGGACAGGCCGTTTCCGGCGGCCACAACGATTCGGTGACCACGGATTCCGCTGCAACAGGCGGAAGCCTCTTATGGTGCGCTGGCGCTCGCGTCGGAAAATTGCTTGCCTCTTCCGCGCTCGCCGGTCCGCTGCTCGGTTTTGCGGCGCATGCTGAAACCGTCGCTGCGCAAAAAGCCGGGCTGTCGGTCTCCACGGTCGAGGTCATGCAACTCGCCATGTTTGTCGGCGTCATGGGCGCGGCACTTGTCTCGGCCATCGCCCTGATCCGCGAAAGAGCGCGCACCTCGGCACAGAATGTCGAACTCAGAGCCCGCTTAGCCGACGTCAACGCTGCGCTGCGGCGCTCCGAGGCGCTGCTCAATCTGCGCGACCAGCGTGTCATCGTATGGGCCGCGGAAAACAAGAAACCCGAGCTCGTCGGAACATTGCCGGTTGAGAGCGGCGCCCCGGAAGACCGCGCCGCTTTCCTCGCCTTCGGCCGTTGGCTGATGCCGCGCTCGGCGGCGGCGCTCGAGAATGCCGTGGCGGGACTGCGGGAAAAGGCGAGGCCGTTCGATCTCGTCATCGAATCGCAGGTCGGTGCGCCGCTCGAAGTGCACGGTCGCAAGAGCGCAGCACACGTGCTTGTGCGCTTCGTCTCGCTGTCTGAAACGCAGCGAAGCGAGGCCAGGCTGAAAATCGAGAACCAGCGCCTCGCCGCCGACTATGACACGATGCTCGGCCTTCTCGACGCGCTCAGCATGCCGTCATGGCTGCGCACGGCGGACGGGCGGTTGAAATGGGTCAACCGCGCCTATGCCAACGCAGTCGAAGCGGAAAATGCCGAAGCGGCCGTTCGCGACGCGAAGGAATTCCTGGGTGGTCAGGCGCGCGATGCGATCGCTGCGCAGCACAAGTCGCATCCCGTCTTCGAGCAGGCGCTTTCCACCGTCATCGAAGGCGACCGCCGCATGTTCGCTGTGACCGACTTCGCCGGCGCGGATGGTTCGGCGGGTCTTGCCTGTGACACCAGCGGCATCGAGATCATCCGTAACGAATACGAGCGGACCGTGCGGAGCCATGCCGACACGCTCGATCAACTCAACACCGCCGTGGCGATTTTCGATACCGACGAGAAGCTGCGGTTTTTCAACCAGGCGTTCCAGAAACTATGGGGCCTCGACAGCGGCTTCCTGCACAGCGCCCCGGACAACGCCTTGTTGCTCGACAGGCTGCGCAGCGAAGGCAAGATCGCCGAGCAGCCCGAATGGCGGCGCTGGAAGGAGAGCCTGCTAGGCGCCTATCGCGCGGTCGAGTCGCAGGAACATTGGTGGCATCTGCCGGACGGCAAGACCATCCGCGTTGTCGCCAATCCGCAGCCCAAGGGCGGCGTGACCTGGGTGTTCGAGAACCTGACCGAGAAGATGGACCTCGAAAGCCGCTACCAGACCGCGGTGCGGGTCCAGGGCGAGACGCTCGACAATCTTGCCGAGGGCGTGGCCGTGTTCGGCCCGGACGGAAGGCTCAGATTGTCGAACCCGGCATTCGCAGCACTTTGGGGACTGGACTCCGACGCCGCCAAGCCCAACGTCCACGTCTCCACGATCCGCGATCTTTGCGACCGGCGCGCCGCCGACAGTCCCTGGGCCGGGTTCGTTGCCGCCATCACCGGTTTCGACGATGAGCGCCGCGACCGCCACGGCCAGACCGAGCTGAACAATGGCAACGTGCTGCGCTACGCGATGATCCCACTGCCCAACGGGCAGGTGATGATGACCTTCGTCGACGTCACCGACAGCGTCAATGTCGAGCGGGCGCTGAAGGACAAGAACGAGGCGCTGGAAAAATCCGACCAGCTCAAGAACGAGTTCGTGCAGCACGTCTCTTACGAATTGCGCTCGCCGCTGACCAACATCATCGGTTTCACCGAGCTTCTTTCGCTGCCGGCGACCGGACCATTGAGCCAGAAGCAGCGCGAGTATGTCGAGCATGTCGGCTCGTCTTCCTCGGTCCTGCTCACCATCGTCAACGACATCCTCGACCTGGCGACCGTGGATGCCGGCATCATGGAGCTTGATATCTCCGAAGTTCACGTCGACCGGACCATCGCAGCCGCTGCCGAGCTTGTTGCCGACCGGCTGGAGGAGCATGCGATCAGGCTCAAGATCGACGCGGCCGCCGCGCCGAAGACCTTCCATGGCGACGAAACCCGCATCCGCCAGATCCTCTACAATTTGCTGAGCAATGCCGCGAACTACGCCCCGGAGGCGAGCACCATCACGCTCGCGTGCCGCCAGCTTGCCGAAGGCGTGGAATTCTCCGTTCATGACGACGGTCCCGGCATGCCGCCGGACCTGCTCGATTCGGTGTTCCGGCGTTTTGAACCGCGCACCAATGGCGGCCGCCGGCGCGGCGCCGGCCTCGGCCTGTCGATCGTCAAGAGCTTTGTCGAGCTGCATGGCGGCAGCGTCCGCATCGAGACCGGCAAGGACAAGGGCACCACGGTCATTTGTGCCTTTCCCGACACGCCGTCCGGCATCCGCGCGGCGGCCGAGTAGCGCGCTCGATGGCAGGCGTGGTGCTGGAGCGTTTTCTCGCCGACGAGGTTGAGACCGCAAGGCTGGGCGAGGACCTGGCCATGTCGCTGCGCGCCGGCGACGTGCTGGCGCTGAAAGGCGATCTCGGCGCCGGCAAGTCGAGTTTGGCGCGGGCGCTGATCAGGGCAATGACCGACGATTCCGGTCTCGACGTGCCGAGCCCGACCTTCACGCTCGTCCAGAGCTATGAGGGGCGCGTTCCCATCCATCATTTCGACCTCTATCGCCTGTCCGCGGCGTCCGAACTGGATGAACTGGGTTTCGACGAAGCGCTGGCGCAAGGCGCTGCCCTGGTGGAATGGCCGGAACGGGCAGAGGCCTATTTGCCAAAGACTTCGATCCAAATCGAGCTGCTCCATCAGGGCGATGGCCGCCTGGCGAGACTGACGGGACAAGGCGCTGCCTTCGAACGCGCGGCTCGATCGCTGGCGATGCGCGATTTTTTGGAAAGCGCTGGCTGGGGCGAAGCGCAGAGACGATATTTTATCGGCGACGCCTCGGCCCGCTCCTATGAGATCGTCTCGCTGGCCGGCCTGCCGCCGCGCGTGTTGATGAATTCGCCAAAACTGGTGCTCGGACCGCCGGTCCGCGACGGCAAGCCCTATGCGGTGATCGCCCACACCGCGCAATCCGTTGCGGCTTTCGTCGCCATCGACCGGGCATTGCGGGCCGGCGGCGTCAGCGCCCCGGAGATCCACGCCCAGGATCTTGACCAGGGCTTTCTTCTGCTGGAGCATCTCGGCTCGGAGGGATTTCTCGGCCAGCATGGTCAGCCGGTGGCGGAACGGTACGCAGCGGCGGCCAAACTGCTTGCCATGATGCATGGCAAATCATGGCCCGATCGAATGGAGGCCGCGCCCGGCGTCTTTCACGACGTGCCGCCTTTCGACCGCGACGCCATGATGATCGAAGCCGAATTGCTGCTCGACTGGTATGTGCCGGCGATATCAGGCGGCCCGGCAAGCGATGCCTTGCGCGCCGGCTATGTCAGGGAATGGAATGCGGTCCTCGACCGGCTGCAGGGGCGCGAATACACGCTCATGCTGCGCGACTTTCATTCGCCCAACATCATCTGGCGCGGCAATCGTACCGGTCACGACCGCCTCGGCATCGTCGATGTCCAGGACGCGCTGATCGGCCCGTCCGCTTACGACCTCGCCTCGCTCGCCATGGATGCGCGCGTCACGCTTTCGCCCGAGATCGAGAAGCGGACGCTGAACGCCTATATCGCTGCGCGCCATAAGGCTGGCGCTTTCAACGAAGACGAGTTCGTCGAGACCTATGCGATCATGGCGGCGCAGCGCAATTCGAAGATACTCGGCATTTTTGTTCGGCTCGAAAAGCGCGACGGCAAGCCCTATTATCTAAAACATCTGCCGCGCATTCGCGACTATCTCAGGCGAGCGCTGGCGCATCCCGGGCTGGCCAGCTTGCGGGATTTCTATACCGCCCACGGCCTGCTAGAGGAGCGGTCGCTGTGACGACACACCTCAAAACCGCAATGGTGCTTGCCGCCGGGCTGGGAAAGCGCATGCGGCCAATCACCGACACGATGCCGAAGCCGCTGGTCAAGATATCAGGCAAGACATTGCTCGACTGGAGCCTGGACAGCCTGGCGCAGGCCGGCGTCGACAAGGCGATGGTCAACGTCCATTATTTCCCCGAACAGATCGTCGCCCATGTCGCCGCGCGCCGCGCCCCGAAAGTCGTCATTTCCGATGAAAGCGAAAGACTGCTCGATTCCGCCGGCGGTATCGTCCATGCTTTGCCGGAACTGGGAGGGGCTCCCTTTTACATCGTCAACGCCGACACCTTCTGGATCGACAGCGGCGTGCCCAACCTTGCCCGCCTCGCCCTTGCATGGGACGCGGCGAAAATGGATATTCTGCTGATGCTCGCGGATCTCCAGTCAGCAACCGGACACAGCGGCGGCACGGACTTCCTGATGGCGCCGGACGGCGCCTTGCGGCGTTCGAAAGGCGACCCGACAGGCCTGATCTATGCCGGGGCGGCGATCGTCCATCCCAGGCTTTTCGCGGATGCGCCGGCCGGTCCGCATTCGCTCAACGCCTATTTCGATGCGGCCATTGCTGCCGGCCGCCTGTTCGGCACGGTGATGCACGGCCATTGGATCACCGTCGGCACGCCAGACGCCATTCCGCTTGCGGAAGCCGCCGTCGCCGCCGCTCTCGCTGAGTCACCCAGTGCTTTTACCGAGTTGACCAGCGCCTTCACTAAGTCGAAATGAGCGGCTCCCGCCGCGTTTTCTCGATCCCGCCCGGAGCGCCGTTTCTGCCGACGCTGGCCGAGGCCTTGCTGTCGGGTCGGCTTGTCCCCGATTTCCGCTTCGACGGCGACCCGCTGGCATTGGCCGACGCCACTATCTACGTGCCGACGCGCCGCGCCGCGCGGGCGCTGCGCGGCGTCTTCGTCGACCGGCTGGGTGGCCGCTCGGCGATCCTGCCGGTCATCCGTCCGCTTGGCGAGTTCGACGAGGACGAAGCTGCATTCGAGGCCGACGCATCGGCGGCGATCGATCTCGCGCCGCCGATCGCGGCGATCGAGCGGCTGCTGCTGCTGGCACCGCTGGTGCGCGCCTGGAAGCGCCGCCTGCCAGCGCATGTCGCGGCACTTTTCGACGAGGAGATCGTCGTGCCGGCCTCCGCCGCCGACGCCATCTGGCTGGCGCGCGACCTGGCCCGGCTGATGGACGAGATCGAGACCGAAGGCACAAACTGGACCAGGCTCGCCGATCTGGTCACCGGCAACCTTGCCGGCTGGTGGCAAGTGACGCTCGACTTCCTGAGCATCGTCACCGAAAACTGGCCGGATCTCCTCGAGGAACGCAACCGCTCCAACCCCGCCGCGCATCGCAATGCGCTGATAAGGCTGGAAGCGGCGCGGCTGAAGCGCAATCCGCCCACTGGGCCGGTGATCGCAGCCGGCTCCACCGGGTCGATTCCGGCCACCGCCGAATTGCTTGCGGTGATCGCCGGCCTGCCCAGCGGCGCCGTCGTGCTGCCCGGCCTCGATTTGATGCTGGATGAGCCGTCATTCCAGGCAATCGCGGCGCCCGGGGCGCGCCCGGCCTTGCTTGGCCATCCGCAATACGGCCTGGCAAAACTGATCGGCAAGATCGGCGTGCTGCGCGGCGATGTCGAGGAGATCGCCGTTGCCGAAAGGCCGCTGGCGCTGCGCGCCGCACTTGTCGGCGAGGCGCTGCGGCCGGCCGAAACCACTGAGCTATGGGCGCAGACGCGCGCTGGCTTTGCCGCCGCGGACATCACTGATGCCTTCGCCGACGTGACGCTTCTCGAAGCCGCCGGCGAACGCGACGAAGCGGTGGCGATCGCCGTCGCGCTCAAACGTGCCGTCGAGCAGCCCGGCCAGCGTGCGGCGCTCGTCACCGGCGACCGCGCCCTGGCGCGGCGCGTCTCGGTCGAGCTGTTGCGGTTTGGGGTCGTGGCCGACGATTCGGGCGGCACGCCGCTCATCAACACGCCAGCCGCCAGTCTGCTCAGGCTGGCGCTTCAGGCCGCGTTCCGGCCCGGCGATCCGGTCGCCCTGCTGTCGCTGCTCAAGCACCCGCTGCTTGGCCTCGGCCTGGAACGCACAAGCGTCCGTCATGCGGCGGAGATCATCGAACTGGTGGCGCTGCGTGGCGGCACCGGCCGCCCCGACATTGCATCGTTGCCGGAGCTCTTCGACATACGTCTCACCGGCCTGGGCGATGCCCGCCCGCCCTTCTGGTTTTCCCGCCTGACCGTGCGCAACATCGAGGGCGCGCGCGAATTGCTCGTCCGTCTTGCCGCGGCGCTGGCGCCGCTGATCGCCTTTCGCAGTCAAGCCGAAGCCGATCTTGCCGAATTGACCCGGGCCAGCGTCGTCACGCTCGAAGGTCTCGGCCGCACCGCGGATGGCAGCCTGAGCGAACTCTATGCGGGCGATGCCGGTGAGAAGCTCGCCGAGCTCTTGCGCGGGCTGGTCGCCGCCTCGGCCTCGTTCTCCTTCGCGGCTGACGAATGGCCCGATGTGATGGAGGCGCTGATCGCGCCCGAAACCGTCAAGCCGGCACGAGGCACCGACAGGAACATCGCCATCTGGGGTGCGCTTGAAGCACGGCTGCAGAGCGTCGACATGCTGGTCGTCGGCGGGCTCAATGAAGGCGTGTGGCCGCGCAAGCCGGAAAGCGACCGCTTCATGTCGCGGCTAATGAAGACCGGCATCGATCTCGAGCCGCCGGAACGGCGCATCGGCCTGGCCGCCCATGATTTCCAGATGGCGATGGGGGCGAAGAAAGTGGTGCTGGCGCGCTCCGCCCGCTCGGGCGACGCGCCGGCGGTGCCGTCGCGCTGGCTGCAGCGCCTCCTGACCTTCATCGGCAAGGATCATGCGGCGGTGCTTCGCCGGCGTGGTGATGAATTCCTGTCGTGGGCCCGTGCGCTCGATGCCGGCGAAAGAGGAGACTTCGCGCCGCGACCGCAGCCGAAGCCGCCGCTGGCTGTGCGGCCGCAGCATTTCTCGGTCACCGAGATCGAGACGTTGCGCCGCGACCCTTACGCGATCTATGCCAGGAGGATTCTCCGCCTGATGCCGCTCGACCCGGTCATCCGCGACCCGGGCGCCGCCGAGCGCGGCACGCTGTTTCACGCCATCCTGCATCTTTTCTCAGCGAGGGTGGCCGATCCGCTTGTGCCGGAGGCGCTTGACGGTCTCATCGTCGCCGGCCGCCAATGCTTTGCCGAAGCGGCCCTCCCTCACGATGTCGAGGCGGTGTGGTGGCCGCGCTTCGAAAAGCTTGCGGCAGGGATCATCGAATGGGAGCGCGGCCGCGCCCTTGCCGTGACGATGCGGCACGCCGAGGAGCGCGCCGAGAAAACCGGCGTCGGCCGGTCCGGCGTGACGCTGTCCGGCTATGCCGATCGCGTCGACCTCCTGGCCGGCGGCATGGCCGACATTCTCGACTACAAGACCGGCTCCTCGCCGTCCAAGGCGCAGGCCCACACCCTGCTGTCGCCACAATTGGCGCTGGAGGGGGCATTGCTGAGGCGCGGGGCCTTCAAGGGGCTTGGCGCGCGCGAGCCGTCGCAACTGGCCTTCGTCAGGCTGAAGCCGAACGGCGAGGTATTCGAGGAATCCATCCTCGAATACAACCGCAAGCCGCGAACCGCCGCCGATCTCGCCGAGGAGGCCTGGGCGCGGTTGGAAAAACTGCTGATCCATTACGCCGACCCGACGACCGGTTATTTGTCGCGGGCGCTGCCATTTCGCGAGGGCGAGACCGATGGCGACTACGACCATCTCGCCCGCGTTCTCGAATGGTCCGCCGGCGGCGACGCCGACGACGAAGGAGGGGAGGCATGAAGAAGACCTATCCCATCCCGACCGATACCGCCGCCAGCCAGGCAAGCGCCTCCGACCCGAAAAATTCCGCCTGGGTGTCGGCCAATGCCGGATCGGGCAAGACCCATGTGCTGGCCCAGCGCGTCATCAGGCTCTTGCTGCGTGGCACCGATCCATCGAAGATCCTGTGCCTGACCTACACCCGTGCCGCCGCCGCCAACATGTCGAACCGGGTGTTTTCGACGTTGTCGGAATGGACTGCGCTTGCCGACGTCGATCTGGCGGCGAGGGTAGAGGCGCTGGACGGTCGCCAGCCCGATCGCGAAACCATGCGCCGCGCGCGCCGGCTGTTCGCCGAGGCGCTGGAGACGCCGGGCGGGCTGAAGATCCAGACCATCCACGCCTTCTGCGAATCGGTGCTGCACCAGTTCCCGCTGGAAGCCAACATTCCGGCCCATTTCGAAATGCTCGATCCGCAGATGGAGGCGTCGCTCTTCGCCGCCGCCCGTCGTGACATGATCTCGGGCACGGCCGCCGGCGATGCGGGACTGGCAGAGGCATTCGCCACCATTCTGGAGCGCGGCGGCGAACATGGGCTCGACGCATTGCTGGCCGAGATCGTGCGCAAGCGCGACGGCTTGCGCGCCTTCATCAGCGCGGCCGGTGGCGATGGCTTCCGGGCGCTGTTCGACGAGTTCAGGTTTCGCGCCGGCCAGACCGCCGAAGGCCTGGCGGCCTCCGTCTGGCCGCTGCCGGGCTTCCTGCCGGACTATTTCATCACCTTTGCCCGCGCTGCCGAAGCCGCCGATGCCCGCATCGTGCTGAACAATCTTCTGCCCTATGCGCGTCTTGCCTTCGCCGAGGATGATCCGGTTCGCCGGCTGCATCTGCTGGCAAAAGCTTTCCTGCGGGCGGATGGCGAGCCTTATGAGCCGGCAAAGACATTCAAGAAGGCGTTGCTCGACCGGCTGCCCGATCTTGCCGAGCGCTATCTCTCAGCTGCCGATGCGATCCTCGAAATCTCCGATCGATTGGCCTTGTTCAGGATGCTGGAGGGCACACGTGCCGCGCTGACCATCGCCGACTGGCTCATCGCCCGCTACGAGCACTTGAAGCGCGCCCGCGGCTTTCTCGACTTCAACGACCTCATCACCCGAACGGTTAATCTTCTGGCGCGGCCCGACGCCGGCCCTTGGGTGCAATACAAGCTCGACCAGGGCATCGACCACATCCTGCTCGACGAGGCGCAGGACACAAGCCCCGACCAATGGGAGGTGGTTAAGCGGCTGGCGGAGGAATTCTTTGCCGGGCTCGGCGCGCGCGACAATGTTCATCGCACGGTCTTTGCCGTCGGCGACGAAAAGCAGTCGATCTATTCCTTTCAAGGAGCGGCGCCCGACTCCTTTGCCGACTCAAGGATCCTGTTTGCCGGAAGGGTGCGCGACGCCAACGCCGCCTTCGCCGATCTCAAGCTGACCTGGTCGTTCCGCTCGACCGACGACGTGCTTGCGGCGGTGGACCGTGTCTTTGCCGACCCGATCGTGCGGCGCGGCATCAGCCACGATCCCGACCCGCTCGACCACAAGGCGATCCGCACCGATGCGCCGGGTTATGTCGAGGTCTGGCCGTCGATCGGCGCCGATGTCGTCGACGAACCCGACGACTGGACGCAAGCCGTCGACCACGCCCATGCGCCGGCGGTGCGTGTTGCCGAGAACGTGGCGGCGACCATTGCTGGCTGGATCGGCACCGGCGAGATCATCGAAGGCCGTGGCAAGAAGCTTCGGCCCGGCGACGTGCTGGTGCTGGTGCGCAAGCGCGATCGCTTTGTCCATGCGCTGACGCGTGCGCTGAAGCGCCGCGACATCCCGGTCGCTGGTGCCGACCGGCTCAGCCTGCCTGGCCATATCGCGGTGAAGGACCTGATCGCGCTCGGCCATTTTCTCATCCAGCCTGAGGATGATCTGTCGCTGGCCGCCGTGCTGCGCAGCCCGATTTTCGATGTTTCGGAAGAGAAGCTTTTCGCGCTGGCGGGCGAGCGGCCGTCCGGTCTCTCGCTGATCGCTTCGCTCAGACAGCATGCCGGCGAAAGCGCTGCCTTGGCCGCAATCGTTGCCCAACTCGACACATGGTCCGATGAGGCCGCATTCAAGCCGGTATTCGAATTCTATGCCGGGGCTCTCGCCCGCGACGGCCTGCGCAAGAAAATGATCGCGCGGCTCGGGCCGGAAGCCGGCGACATCCTCGACGAGTTTCTAAGCTTTTGCCTGGCCGGGGAACGGACCGGCCTGCCGGGACTGGAATCCTTCCTGTCGACGCTGGAAAATGCCGGCCCCGAGATCAAGCGCGAAATGGACCAGACCCGCGACGAGGTTCGCGTCATGACCGTGCATGCCGCCAAGGGCCTGGAGGCGCCTGTCGTGTTCCTGGTCGATGGCGGCTCGGCGCCGTTCAGCGACCAGCATCTGCCGCGACTGATGCCGTTCGATGGCTCGGGCGAGCACTGGGGTGGCAAGGGCTATCTCTGGCGCTCGGCCAGCGATGTCGCCAATGGATTCTCGCGGGCCGCTTCGGTTCGCGCTCGCGAGCTGTCCGACGACGAATACCGTCGGCTGCTCTATGTCGGCATGACCCGCGCCGAGGACCGGCTGATCGTCTGCGGCTACCATGGCAAGCGGGCACCGAACGCCGGTACCTGGCATTCGATCGTCAGCCGCGCGCTGGTCGGCGCCCCCGAAAGCGATGAGCGACTGCACCCCGCCACCGGCGAGACCGTGCATCGGTTTCACGTGACAAAATTGCCGCCGGTCGCACAGGCGGCGGCCGAAGAGGCGCGGCAGACGCAACAGTTCGAGCCGTTGCCGAAGACCCTGTTCCAGCCCTTGCCGCCTTTCGAGGATCTGCCGCGACCGCTGTCGCCCTCCGGCGCCTCGGCCCTGATCGATGAGGCCAAGGAAGCCGTAATCGACACCGGCTCGCCGGTGCTGGACACCGAGGCGGAACCTGGCTTTGCCGTGATGCGAGGGCTGGCGCTGCACAAATTGTTGCAGATGCTGCCCGGCATTGCCGAGGCCGAACGCCGGGATGCCGCGGAACGCTATCTCAAGCGCGTTGGCGCGCAATGGCCTGAAGGCGAGCGCGACAAGGCCTTGACCTCGGTGGCGGCGATCCTTGCCGACAGCCGCTTCGATCAGCTGTTTGCATCATCGTCGCGCGCCGAAGTCGCGGTCAAGGGCAGCCTGGAGGTCAAGGGCAAGCTGCGTTCCATCTCCGGCAAGATCGACCGGCTGGCGGTCACATCAGGCAAGGTGTCGATCGTCGATTACAAGACCAACCGGCCGGCGCCAGCAGCGCTGGCGGACGTTCCACCGGCCTATGTCCTGCAGCTCGCGCTCTACCGCGCGCTGCTCCAGCCGCTTTACCCCCGGCATGAGGTCTCGGCGGCTCTGCTGTTCACTGAAGTGCCGCGGCTGATCGAGCTGCCGCCGGCGGTCATGGACGACGCTCTTGCCCGACTCACGGGAGCGTGACACAACAGCTGCTTGAAGAAGGCCACGATCACCACCACATTTGGTGCGACAATAACTCTCGAAAGGATTTTCGCATGGCCACCGTCAAGGTCGACAAGAGCAACTTCCAGACCGATGTGCTTGACGCCAAGGAGCCGGTCGTGGTCGATTTCTGGGCGGAATGGTGTGGCCCGTGCAAGATGATCGCGCCGGCGCTGGAAGACATCGCCATCGAACTCGGCAGCAAGGTGAAGATCGCCAAGCTCAACATCGACGAGAATCCGGAGCTGGCCGCGCAGTTCGGCGTGCGCTCTATCCCGACGCTGATGATCTTCAAGGGCGGCGAAATGGCCGACATGAAGGTTGGCGCCGCGCCGAAGACGGCGCTGTCGCACTGGATCAACGGCAATCTCGCCTGATCCGACCGAAAATTTCGCAGACGAGCCCGGCCCTCGCGCCGGGCTTTTTGTTGGTGTCACCAATCCGCCGATCTGGCACTCGCCACTTGCCGCGTCATGTTCTTGTCTGGCTTAAAGCAGGAGAACGACATGACCGGATCCGCCAAAGCCACCGTCTTCATCGACAATGAGCGCGTCATCGTCACCGAATATCGCTTCGCGCCGGGCGACAACACCGGCTGGCACCGTCATGGCCACGACTATGTCATCGTGCCGCTGATGGACGGCAAGCTCAAGCTCCTGACCAAGGACGGCGAATCCTTCGCCGAAATGAAGAAGGGCGCGCCCTATTTCCGCAAGGAGGGCGTGGAGCATGACGTCATCAATGCCAATGAGGGCGAGTATGCCTTCATCGAGATTGAGCTGAAGTAGTCCCCACCGAGGCCGTCTCCGCCGTAGGCGTGAGGCGATCACCAATCCGCGATACGATCGCCTCCGACGAACTGCGCACTTTTCTCAGTGTATTCAAACAGTTCTATCTTCACGTTGTTAGGGTCGCGAATCCACGCCTGGTAGGTATCATCGCATGCGTGTTTCTTTGACGTGACTTCAACGCCTTTCGCTCTTACGTGGGCGATCGCGGCGTCAAGGTTTTCCACTTCAAGGCAGAAGTGGTTGATCTGGTTCAAGTCGCTATAGTTGGCCCCGTCTTTCTGGAACACCTCGACGTGGCTGCGGCTGCCGCAATTAAGGTAGAAACCGAAAATCTTGCCGTCGCGCAGGAAGTTGAACTGGGTGTCCATGCCGAGGACGTCCCGATAGAAGCTTCGCGTCACTTCGAGATCATCTGCGAAGATGCAAACGTGAGCGAGCTGCTTTACGTTGATCATGGCTGACTCCTCGTGGTGATTTGACGAAGTCCGTCATCATGGCCTGGTGAACCAGAGCCTCAAACCGGCGGCGTGCCGTTTTCGGCCAGCACAGCGCCGGCCAGATAGAGCGAGCCGCTGATCAGGATGCGCGGCGGCGGTCCGTCCCAGGTATCGCGCAGCAACATCAGCGCATTGGCGACGGAGCTCACCGGTTCGGCCGATAGGCCGGCCTCGACGGCGCGGACCGCCAGTTCGTCATTTGGCACGCTGGCGTCGCTGAGGCTCACCGGTACCGTGTAGACATGCCGCACCAGACCCTTGAAGGCGCTGAAATAACCGCTCTGGTCCTTGGTGTTGATCATGCCGGAAATCAGGAACAGCGGCCGCGGGTTCTTTTCCTCCTGCTCGGCCAGCGCCTCGGCGACGACCACGCCGGCGCCCGGATTGTGGCCGCCGTCGAGCCAGATGTCGGCGCCCTTCGGCGCCAGTTCCGTCAGCCTGCCTTGCGGCAACTTCTGCATCCGCCCCGGCCAGGCGACATTGGCCATCGCCTTGTCGGCGACGCGATGGCTGATCTCGAAGCCCGCCGCCTTGACTGCCGCAATCGCCGCCGCCGCATTGGCGAACTGGTGGCGCCCCGGCAGGCGCGGTGGCGACAGGTCCATCAATCCGTCTTCGTCCTGATAGACCATGCGGCCGTTTTCCTCGAAGGCGAGGAAATCCTGGCCATAGACGAAGGCGGGACAGTCGAGCCGCTCGGCGGTTTCGATAAGCACCTGAAGCGCCGTCTCGCTTTCCTGCGCGCCGATGACCACCGGGCAACCGCGCTTGATGATGCCGGCCTTTTCGGCGGCGATCAGTTCGACACGGTCGCCGAGATAGGATTCGTGGTCGAGTGAGACCGGCATGATCACCGACACCGCCGGCTCGGTGATGACATTGGTGGCGTCGAAGCGGCCGCCGAGGCCGACCTCGATGATGACGGCATCCGCCGGATGTTCGGAAAACAGCAGGAAGGTGACGGCGGTGAGGATTTCGAAGACGGTGATCTTCTGGCCCTCATTGGCCTTGGCGACCCGGGCGATGGCGTCGGCAAAGACTTTGTCCTCGACCAGCCTGCCGCCGCCGTCGGCGGCCAGTCGGTAGCGCTCATGCCAGTTCACCAGATGTGGCGATGTGTGGACATGGACGCGGTGGCCGGACGCTTCGAGCAGCGCCCGCGAAAACGCGGCGCAGGAGCCCTTGCCGTTGGTGCCGGCGATGTGGATGACCGGCGGCAGATGGTCCTGCGGATTGCCCAGCCGCTCCAGCAGCCGCGAAATGCGGTCGAGCGAAAGATCGAAGCCCTTCGGATGAAGCGACATCAGGCTTTCGATTTCGCGGTCGGCGGCAAGCGTGGTCATGGGAGAATCCTAGGCGCGCCACAGATGGCGCGCAATCGCGGTTCGCGACGAAGGATGTCGCGTCAGGCTTGCGGGCGTGCTTCCGCCGGGATCGCCGCCGGCGGCAGGATTTCCGGTTCCAGCGGCTTTTGCTCTTCCGGCAGCTTGAGCAGCATTTTCAGGAGCCGCGCAATCGTCTGGCGCATCTCCAGCCGCGACACCACCATGTCGACCATGCCGTGCTCCATCAGATACTCGGAGCGCTGGAAGCCGTCGGGCAGCTTTTCCCTGATGGTCTGCTCGATGACGCGCGGCCCGGCAAAGCCGATCAGCGCGCCGGGCTCGGCGATGTGCACGTCGCCCAACATGGCGTAGGAGGCGGTGACGCCGCCGGTGGTTGGGTTGGTCAGAACGACGATATAGGGAAGACCGGCCTCCTTCAGCCGATCGACGCCGATCGTGGTTCGCGGCAATTGCATCAGCGACAGGATGCCTTCCTGCATGCGGGCGCCGCCGGACGCTGCGAACAGGATCAGCGGCCGCTTGCGTTGCAAGGCGACCTCGAAGCCACGAACGATGGCGTCGCCGGCGGCCATGCCGAGCGAGCCACCCATGAAGGCGAAGTCCTGCACGGTCACCACCACCGGCAGGCCCTCGACGGTGCCCAGCGCATTGATGATCGCGTCTTCCAGGCCGGTCTTGGCCTTGGCGTCCTTCAGCCGGTCGGTGTAGCGCTTCTCGTCGCGGAATTTCAGCGGGTCCTGCACCACCTTGGGATTTTCGAGCGTCTCGTACTTCCCGTCGTCCATGAAGAATCTCAGCCGCTCCTTGGCCGAGATCTTCATGTGGTGGCCGGAGGATGGGATGACGAACTGGTTCTGCTCCAGATCCTTGTGGAAGACCATCTCGCCGGTCTCGGGATCCTTGATCCAGAGGTTCTCAGGCATGTCGGTGCGCCGGCCGAGCATCGAATTGATCTTCGGGCGAACGTAGTTGGTGATCCAGTTCATCGCTTCGGCTCCTGTCCTGACGAAGACGTAGGAAGACTATTCGGCGGCAGCAAGGCGAGCCGCGCGCACGCCTTGCGAAAGCCCGCTGACCAGCGTGGCGACCGCCTCGGCCGGGTCGGCGGTTTTTTCGCCCTTCGGCCCCAGAACATTGGCGACCGCATTGACGATCGCGGTGCCGACGACGACGCCATCGGCATTGGCGCCGATTACGCGCGCCTGCTCGGCGGTCTTGACGCCGAAGCCGACGCAGACCGGCAGGTCGGTATGGCCCTTGATGCGCGTGACCGCCGCCGCCACCTTGCCGGTGTCGGCAAGGGCTGAGCCGGTGATGCCGGTCATCGACACGTAGTAGACGAAGCCGGAGGTATTCTGCAGCACCTTGGGCAGGCGCTTGTCGTCGGTGGTCGGCGTCGCCAGCCGGATGAAATTGATGCCGGCCTTCAGTGCCGGAATGCACAGCTCCTCATCCATTTCCGGCGGCAGGTCGACGACGATCAGCCCGTCTATGCCGCTGGCCAGCGCGTCGCTCAGGAAGCGGTCGACGCCGTGGATGTAGATCGGATTGTAGTAGCCCATCAAAACGATCGGCGTTTCATTGTCTCCGGCGCGGAATTCCGACGCCATCTTCAGCGTCTTGACCAGCGTCTGGCCGCCTTTTAGCGCGCGCAGGCCGGCCGCCTGGATCGCCGGGCCGTCGGCCATCGGATCGGAAAACGGCATGCCAAGCTCGATGATGTCACTGCCGGCGCCGGGCAGCGCTTTCATGATCGACAGGGAGGTGTCGTAGTCCGGGTCGCCACCCATGAAATAGGTGACGAGCGCCGGGCGGCCTTCGGCCTTCAGCTTGGCCATGCGGCGGTCGATGCGGGTGGTCATGATCAGATCTCCATGCCCAGCATATTGGCCACCGTATGCACGTCCTTGTCGCCGCGGCCGGACAGGTTGACGATGACAATCTGGTCCTTGTCCATGGCGGGCACGATCTTCACCGCATGCGCGATGGCATGGGCGGATTCGAGCGCCGGAATGATGCCTTCGACGCGCGTCGTCAGCTGGAACGCCTCTAGCGCCTCGTCATCCAGGATCGGCACATAGTCGACGCGCCCTGAGTCGCGCAGCCAGGAATGCTCCGGCCCGACGCCCGGATAATCGAGGCCGGCCGAGATCGAATGCCCGTCCATGATCTGCCCGTCGGCATTCTGCAGAAGGTAGGTGCGGTTGCCGTGCAGCACGCCGGGCGCGCCGGCGCTCATCGAGGCGCAGTGCTCGATGCCGTCCAGGCCGCGGCCGCCGGCCTCGATGCCGATGATGCGAACCTCTTTGTCATCAAGGAAGGGGTGGAACAGGCCGATGGCGTTGGAACCGCCGCCGACGCAGGCGATGATCGTGTCCGGCAACCGGCCTTCCTGCTTGAGGATCTGCGCGCGCGCCTCAATGCCGATCACCGACTGGAAGTCGCGCACAAGCTCCGGATAGGGGTGCGGGCCGGCGGCAGTGCCGATCAGGTAATAGGTGTCTTCAACGTTGGTCACCCAGTCGCGCAGTGCCTCGTTCATGGCGTCCTTGAGCGTGCCGTGGCCGGCGGTCACCGGCCGCACCTCGGCGCCGAGCAGCTTCATGCGGAAGACGTTCGGGCTTTGCCGGGCGACGTCGGTTGCGCCCATATAGACGACGCACGGAAAGCCGAAACGCGCCGCCACCGTGGCCGACGCCACGCCGTGCTGGCCGGCGCCGGTCTCGGCGATGATGCGCTTCTTGCCCATGCGCTTGGCCAGCAGGATTTGGCCGAGGCAATTGTTGATCTTGTGCGAGCCGGTGTGGTTCAAATCCTCGCGCTTGAAATAGACTTTCGCGCCGCCCCCGAGGCCCTTCGCCGCGGAAACCTCACGAAGATGCCTGGTCAGGCCTTCGGCGAAATAAAGCTTCGACGGCCGCCCGGCATAGTGGGTCGAAAGGTCAGTCAGCTCGGCCTTGAAATCCGGGTCGTCCTTGACCTCGTTCCAGTGCCGTTCCAGGTCGAGGATCAGCGGCATCAGCGTTTCGGCAACGAAACGACCGCCGAAGATGCCGAACATGCCCTGTTCGTCGGGTCCGGTGCGGAAGGAATTGGGTATCGCCGGCTTGTCCATCGCCGATCTCCTACTTCTTGTTTGGAGCATGTCCTTGTCGGAAAACCGGTTTCCACGTTTCCGGGACATGCTCCGGGTTCTATCCTTCAGGCGGCGCGGTTGTCGCGTGCTGCCCTGACGGCCCGGAAAAACTGTTCGATCAGCGCCGGATCCTTGACGCCCGGGGCGCTTTCCACGCCCGAGGAAATGTCTAATCCGGACGGGTTGGCAAGCCGAAGGGCATCGCCGATATTGGCGGCGTTGATCCCACCGGAAAGCATGTAATCGACGCCTGCGTCAAGACCGGCCAGAATGCGCCAGTCGAAGGCAACGCCGTTGCCGCCCGGCAGTTCCGAACCCTTCGGCGGCTTAGCGTCGAACAGGAAGCGGTCGGCAACGCCGACGAAGGGTTTTAGCCGCTCCAGATCGACAGCGTCGCTGACCGACAGCGCCTTCATCACCGTCAGGCCATAGCGCGCCTTCAACTCGACCACCCGCTCGGGCGTTTCCGAACCATGCAGCTGCAGCATATCGGGCTGCATCTTTTCGACGATTTCATTCAAAAACGCGTCGCTGGCGTCGACCGTCACGGCAACCGCCTTGGCCTTGCCGATTGCCGCTTCGCGCAAGCGGCCGGCTTCCGCCGGCTCGACATAGCGCGGGCTTTTGGCAAAGAAAATAAAGCCGACATGGCTGGCGCCGCCGGCCAATGCCGCGGCCAATGCCTTGTCGGTCTTCAGTCCGCATATCTTGATGTCGAGCGCCATGGCGCGGGATTGGCACGAAACGGCAAAAGAGTCGAGAAAAAGCGCATGTTTGCCACCAGCGCGGAACGCGCTACCTTACTTCAGACAGTACAGGCGGGAGCAAACAAGCATGGCAGACCAAACCGTCGCCCAACTAAGGCAAAAGATCGCCCAGGCCCACGAGGTCATCGCTCATCTGATGGACAAGGCCGCCTTCAACGGCGCCGAGGCACATCGCGCGCTGGCCTATTTCAGCAACGATGCCTTCGAGAAGAATTTCTTGCCATGGCCGCGCCATACCGACGAAGGCTTACGTCCCGAAGAGCTGAACGCCGCCAACGACGATTGATCGGGCGATCTACTCGAACATGATCGCTTGCAGCGCGCCGCCATTGCGCTTGAGCCAATCCTTGCAGCGCTCGGTGTCGGGGCAAAGCTGCTCGCACAATTTCCAGAATTTCGGGCCGTGGTTCATCTCCTTGAGATGCGCCACCTCATGCGCGACGAGATAGTTTATAACAGGCGATGGCGCCATCATGATGCGCCAGGAGAAGGACAAATTGCCGTCGGAGGTGCACGATCCCCAGCGGCTCGACGTGTCCTTGAAGCGGATAGCCTTGGCGCGCTTGCCGACCGCGCCTGTATGCTTGACCACCAGCGCCTCGATCTCGCGCTTGGCTTCGCGCTTGAGGAAATCGGCGATGCGGCGCGGCAGGTGCACGCGATCGCCGTGCACGATCATCAGCGGACCGCGCTCGTCGCGCGACAGCGTGACGGTCCCGCGTTTCGAAGGCTCATGAACGATGCGATGCGGCACGCCGCGCACCGGTACCTTGATGCCGGGCCGCACCTGCGGCCGGTTGGGCACCTTGGCCAGCCGCTGCTCCAGCCAGTCTTGATGGCGGTCCAGGAATTTTTCGACTTCGCCACGGCGCAAGCCCGGCGGCACGGTGATGCGCAAGCCACGGCCGCCGGAATCGATGCGCAGCGTCAGGCGCCGCGCCCGGTCGCTCTCGACGATCTTGAGCGGCAGCGTGCGGCCGGCAACACAATGCTCTCGCTCCACGACGGGGGCGAGCCTGGGTTTGGTCAGGTTGCGGAAGAAGCCGAATGACATGGGGCGACGATACGTGATTCGAGGAAAACGAATAGAACATAAAAGAAACGGCGCCGCTGACGCGACGCCGTTTTTTGATTATTTATCGGGGCAAGTGCCTTACTCGTCCAGTAGGCCTGGCGTGGATTTGCCACCGCGTTTGCCGGTCCCCGTCGAGCCGGTTGATCCACCGGTTGTAGGCGACGTCGACTTGTTGCGGTTCGCCATGAAGCGGTCGAACTCTTCCTGGTCCTTGGCGCGACGCAGTTCCCTGGCATATTCGTCGAACTCGCTCAGCATCTCGTCGAGCTTGCGGCGCTCTTCATTGAGCCGCTCGAGTTCCTTTTCGCGCCAGTCGTCGAAAGCGACGTTGCCGGTGCGGGCGGAGCCGTGGCCCCAGCGCGCCGCTTTGTCGGAACTGCGGCGGCAGCCGGCGAAGATGCCGTCGGTGGCGCGGTTGACGTCGCGCTTGAAGCCTTCAAGCCGGTCGCCCCAGATGATGTAGGCGAGCATGGCGAGGCCGAGCGGCCAGAACACCATGAAGCCGATCACCATCAGTGCGATGGTTGCCGGCGTCCAGGCCGGACGGATCAATGCAGATGTGTTCATTTTCTCCCAATCCTTCAGTTGGAGACAGCCAAACCCGGCTGCGTGGAATCGAAATGGGAAGGGAAAAACGGCGATTCAAGACAGTGTCAGCCAAAACCGGACAAGCAGCTGAAATGATTATCGCTTTTTGAGAGTTTCAAGGAAAAGGATGACCAGGCCCGCAATCAGGCCCCAGAACGCCGCGCCGACGCCGAACAGCGTCAGCCCCGAGGCGGTGACGACAAAAGTGACGGTGGCGGCCATGCGCTCGCCGTCTTCCTTCAAGGCGATCGACAGCGCGTTGGCGAGCGGTGCCATCAGCGCCAGCCCGGCAACCAGCACGATCAGGCTCTGCGGCAGCACGGCGAAGATCGCCACCAGCGAGGCGCCGAAAATCGCGAAGACGAGATAGGCAAGCGCGTAGAAGGGACCAGTCTTCCAGCGCTCGCCCGGATCAGGATGCACGTCGGGGCCGGTGCAGATCGCCGCTGAGATCGCCGCCAGATTGGTGGTCGAGGCCCCGAATGGCGCCGACAGCAGCGAAAGCAGGCCGGTGACGCCGATCAGCGGGCCGGGGTCTGGGTGGTAGCCCGCGGCCCTCAGCACGGCGAGGCCGGACAGGTTCTGCGAGGCCATGGTGACCAGATAAAGCGGCAGCGCCAGGCCGATGATCGCCGTGACGGTGAACTGCGGCGCAATCAGCGTCAAAGTCGAAAGCTCCGGCGTCGGCAGGCCACCGACCCGGCCGGTGAGGAAGGCGGCAGCGCCGCCGCCGATCAGCACCGCCAGCACCGAGAGCGCCGGATTGAACAGGCGGATGACGAAGAAGGCGGCGATCAGCGGCAGGATCAGCCACGGGTCGGCGGGAATGGCCTTCACCGCGTTGATGGCGAAGGTGACGACGATGCCGGCAAGCATTCCCGACGCGACCGAGGCCGGTATCCTGGCGATCAGCTTGGTCAAAGGCCTGAACAGGCCCGTGGCGATCAGCAAAATCCCGGTGACGATGAAGGCGCCGACAGCCTCGCCGATTGAAAAGCCGCTAGATGCCGCGATCAGCGCCACCCCCGGCGTCGACCATGCGGCGATGACCGGCATCCTGGTGCGCCATGACAACCACAGGCTCTCGATCGCCATGGCGAGGCAGATCGCCGTCACCCAGCTCGCGGTTTCGACCTGCGTCGCGCCGACCGCCTTGGCAGCGGCGATGACGATGGCCAGCGTGCCGCCGAAGCCGACGATCGCCGCGACGAAGGCGGATATCGGAATGGAAATACGCATGTCTCTACCCCGCCTGCCGCACCATGGCGTCGACCGCCCGCACCAGCATGTCGAGATCCTGCGGCCGCGACAGGCGGTGATCGCCGTCGGGGATCAGCGACAGCGTGACGTCGTCGGCCGGCAGCAGGCCGACCAGTTTCAGCGCATGGCTCGACGGCACGTCGGCATCGGCCAGCCCTTGCAATATGTGAACGGGGCAATGGGTGTCGATCGGCCCGGTCATTGTCAGGTTGTTGCGGCCGTCCTCGATCAGCGCTCGGGTGTAGACGTAAGGCTCGGCCGAATAGTTCGACGGCTCCTCGAAAAAACCCTTTTTGGCAAGGTCTCGCTTCTGCGCTTTGGTCAGGGCCGGCTCGACCAGCTCGGCGGTGAAATCCGGCGCCGGAGCCAGAAGCACCAGGCCGGCGATGCGGTTCTCGCCTGCCTTGTGCAATTCCTGAACCATGCGCAGCGCAATCCATGCGCCCATCGACGAGCCGACCAGGATTTGTCTGCCTTGCGTGAAATGGCGAAAGACAGCGAGGCTCTGCGAAAGCCATTTCGAGATGGTGCCGTCGGCAAAGGCGCCACCCGATTCGCCATGGCCGGAATAATCATGGCGCAGGAAAGCACGACCTTGCCCGCTCGCCCATTCCGACAGCTTCTCGGCCTTGGTGCCCAGCATGTCCGACTTGTAGCCGCCGAGCCAGACAATGCCTGGTGCAGCACCCGCAGCGCGCCTGACAGCGATGCTGGTTCCGTCGACGTCGAGAAAAATCGGTGCGGTCATGGCTAACTCCTCAGGCAGGTCTTTTGGCACGGCTGGCGGTTCAACGAAAAGCGCTCGGCAAGTTTCTTCGTTTGGTGCAGGCTGCGGTCAGGGAACAGGTGATTTCCTGTGAACGCTGTGCTATTGACTCCGGCCGCGCGCTCACCACATTGGCGCGTTCACAAATCTGAACTGAAAATCCTGAACGAAACGGCTCAAGGAGACCACGACCATTCGCAGACCTTTCAAAGCAACGGCGCCCACCAAGGAGGGCCCGCGCTCCAACCGTGACATCCGGGTCCCCCGGGTCCAGCTTATCGACGCCGAAGGCCAGAACCACGGCGATGTCTCCATCAACGACGCATTGTTGCTCGCCGAAGAGGCTGGGCTCGATCTGGTCGAGATATCGCCCAACGCGGTGCCGCCCGTCGTAAAAATCCTCGATCTCGGCAAGCTGAAATACGCCAACCAGAAGAAGGCGGCCGAGGCGCGCAAGAACCAGAAGGTCATCGAGATCAAGGAGATCAAGATGCGCCCCAACATCGACAGTCATGACTACGAGACCAAGATGAAAGCCGTCCGGCGGTTTTTCGAAGAAGGTGACAAGGTCAAGCTGACATTGCGCTTTCGCGGCCGCGAGATGGCGCATATGGAACTCGGCATGCAGCTTCTGAACAAGGTTCGCGAGGAAGTGGCGCCGATCGCCAAGGTCGAAGCCGAACCGAAGCTCGAAGGCCGCCAGATGATGATGGTGCTGGCACCCCGCTAAGAGCGATCCCGTCAAAGCAAAGGCCGCTTCGGCGGCCTTTTGTTTTTGTTTTTGTCTTCGTCATGATTTCTCCGCAAGTTGCCCATGATTTCTCCGCAAGTTGCATCGACAAGGAACCTGGTTGCCGGTCCTCGCGGCAAAAGGATTGTTCCATGGCCGCTGCGGCACGTTCTCCGATCGAAAAGTCGTTCGACGAAATGGGCCGCTATCAGCGGCGCCGGCGCCTTCTGCTGGCGCTGCTGATCGGTGTTTTTTGCGCTTTGCTGATCTTCGGCGGCTCCGCGCACGATGAGCTTGGCCACGAACGCATAGAGGGGCAGTACGGCGTCGCCCTGATACTGATCGGGATCGGCGGCCGGCTCTGGTCGATCCTCTATATCGGCGATCGCAAGTCGGCCGAAGTGGTTGCTACCGGCCCATATTCGGTGATGCGCAACCCCTTGTATTTTTTCTCTACCGTGGCGGCCGCCGGCATCGGCGCCCAGACCGGCAGCGTGATCGTCTCGGTGGCGTCGGCGGTTTTGTGCGCGGCCGCGTTCTACATCGTCACGCTGCGCGAGGAACGGCATTTGACGACCGTGCTCGGGGCGCCGTACAAGGACTACCTCGCCCGGGTGCCGCGGTTTTTTCCCAATCCCCGGCTTTTTCGCGATCAGGCTAAGGTCACCTTCACACCGCGCGTCTTCAATCACACGCTGCGCGACGGCTTGATGTTCCTGGCTGCCATACCGTTTTTCGAACTCATCGAGTCCGGACAGGAAAGCGGTGTAATTCCCGTCCTCTTCTGGCTGTATTGAGCTGCGGATGCCGGCAAAAGAGGCGACATGCATTAAATACGCCTGAATTATCCTGCAAAGGCGTCCCGGCGATCGGCGGGGCGCCTGTTTTCTTAGCCAGACGCTGCGATCGCCGGCAAAGTTCCTCGACGATCGGATTCCCGACATGCTCAATGAAGTTAAATCGGCGCAGGCCGAACAAGTGCAGGCCAGGCGTGCGCTGGGCAGCTACCAGCACGCGCGCAGGATGGTGCTTGCCGTGCTCGTGCTCGTCATGTTCGTGGCGCTGCTGTTCGGCCAATCTGCCTTTCCTCCCGAAAGCGTGCCGCACGAAACGATCGAAATGGTCGGCATCCTGCTGATCTTTCTCGGCATTGTCGGGCGTTTGTGGTCGACGCTCTATATCGGCGGACGCAAATCCTCCGAGGTGGTCACCGGCGGACCCTATTCGATTACCCGCAATCCGCTCTATGTCTTCTCCTCGGTGGCTGCCGCCGGCGTCGGCGCGCAGATGGGCTCGATCACCGCGACGGTAGGCTTCGCGGTGATTTGCGCCGCCGCCTTTCATGTCGTCATCCTGCGCGAAGAGAAGTTCCTGAAGGAAGCCCTCGGCACTCCATTCCAGGCCTATGTGGCGCGGGTGCCGCGCTTCTTCCCGAAGCTTTCGCTGTATCAGGAAGGCGACACCGGCAGCTTCAAGCCGCGCCTGCTGCGCACGACGCTGCTGGACGGATTGGTGTTCCTCGTTGCCTTGCCGTTTTTCGAGTTGATCGACGGCGCCCAACAGTCGGGCATACTGCCGGTGCTGTTCCGTTTCCCATGAGCGCTGGTGTTGCTGAGCACTGGGTGTTGCGCGCCGGCCCGCTTTGACGTATAGGACCGCCGTTCCCAAAAACCGCCCGGCAGGGCATGCCGTGGCGGTTTCATTTGCTTTTCGGGCTTTGGTCGGCCTGAAGCGAACAAAAAGCGCGATGATGCGCATATAAACGGAGTAGCAAAATGCCCAAGATGAAGACCAAGTCAGCCGCCAAGAAGCGGTTCAAGATCACAGGTACGGGTAAAGTCCTGTCGGCTGCGGCCGGCAAGCGTCACGGCATGATCAAGCGTTCCAACAAGTTCATTCGAAATGCCCGCGGCACGATGGTTCTGGCTGAACCGGATGGCAAGAAGGTCATCAAGAATTTTCTGCCGAACGGCCTCTAAGGCATTCGGTCTGGACAGCGTTTTAAGGAGATCATGACATGGCACGCGTAAAAAGAGGCGTCACCTCGCACGCCAAGCACAAGAAGGTCCTGAAAGCCGCCAAGGGTTTCTACGGCCGTCGCAAGAACACCATCCGCATCGCCAAGCAAGCGGTGGAAAAGTCGCTGCAGTATGCCTACCGCGACCGCAAGAACCGCAAGCGTTCGTTCCGCGCTCTGTGGATCCAGCGCATCAATGCCGCGACCCACGAGCATGGCCTGACCTATGGCCGTTTCATCGACGGCCTCAACAAGGCCGGCATCGAGATCGACCGCAAGATCCTGTCGGATATGGCCATCCACGAGCCGCAGGCATTTGCCGCACTTGTGGCTAAGGCGAAGGTCGCGCTCGAATACCTCAAGAACACCACGCCGAACGCTTTTGAAAGCGCTGTCGCCTAAGCCAGCGCTTCCCAAGCATTCGCAATTCTGATTTTGGGGAACCCGCGCTGGCACGGCTGGCGCGGGTTTTCTTTGCTTCCAATCGAGTCTGAAACATGAGTGATATGGAAACTCTCGAAAATTCCCTGATGACCGACATTGCGTCGGCCGCCGACGAACAGGCGATCGAAGCCGTGCGTGTTTCAGCGCTCGGCAAGAAGGGCTCGGTCTCAGAAATGCTGAAGACGCTCGGCTCGATGAGCGCAGAAGAGCGCCAGATAAAAGGCCCGGCTATCAACGGCCTCAAGAACCGCGTCACCGAGGCGCTTACAGCGCGCCGCGCCGAGCTGAAGGACGTGGCGATCGCAGCCAGGCTCGCGGCGGAAAAGGTCGATGTGACGCTACCGGTGCGGCAATCGCCGGCCGAGCGCGGTCGTATCCATCCGATCAGCCAGGTCAGCGACGAGATCGCCGCGATCTTCGGCGATCTCGGCTTTGCCATCGCAGAAGGTCCCGATATCGAGACCGATTATTACAATTTCACCGCGCTGAATTTCCCGGAAGGCCATCCGGCGCGCGAGATGCACGACACCTTCTTCTTCCAGTCGGACGAGAAGGGCGAGCGCAAGCTGTTGCGCACCCACACCTCGCCGGTGCAGATCCGCACCATGGAGGCGCAGAAGCCGCCGATCCGCATCGTCATTCCCGGAAAAACCTACCGGCAGGATTCCGATGCCACACACTCGCCGATGTTCCATCAGGTCGAGGGTCTGGTGATCGACAAGACAGCCAATGTCGCCAACATGAAATGGGTGCTGGAGGAGTTCTGTAAGGCCTTCTTCGAGGTGCCACAGGTCAAGATGCGCTTCCGGCCGTCCTTCTTCCCGTTCACCGAACCCAGCATGGAGGTCGACATCCAGTGCGACCGTTCGCGGCCGGGCGAGGTGCGCTTCGGTGAAGGCTCCGACTGGATGGAGATCCTCGGTTGCGGCATGGTTCACCCCAATGTGCTGAGATATGGCGGGCTCGATCCCGACGAGTATCAGGGCTTTGCCTGGGGCATGGGCATCGACCGCATCGCCATGCTGAAATACGGCATGCCGGACCTGCGCGCCTTCTTCGACGCCGATGTGCGCTGGCTGTCGCATTACGGCTTCCGGCCGCTCGACATGCCGACGCTATTCGCAGGCTTGAGCGCATGACAGCGGCCCACACCGGCGGCTGCCGCTGCGGCGCCGTGCGGTTCGAGGCTTCGGCCGAACCGCACCATGTCAGCTATTGCCATTGCGGCGATTGCCGGCGGGCCAGTGGCGCGCCGGTGTCGGCCTTCGTCGGGTTCCTGACTGAGCAGGTCGCCTTTACGGGCAAGGCGCTGAAGATGTTCGAGAACGGGTCGGTGACGCGCTCCTTTTGCGGTGTCTGCGGCTCGCCGATCGCCTATGTCGACGAGCGGCTGGCCGACCACATCTATTTTATGCTCGGCGCCATGGACATGCCGGCCTATTTCAAGCCGATGCACCACGCCCATGTACGCGAGCAGCTTCCCTTCGTGCACATGCCGGACGACTTGCCGCGCCATCTGAAGACCAGCGTGCCCAGGCCTGACGGGCAAAGACCAGACGGAACACAGTCATGAAATTCACTCTCTCCTGGCTCAAGGACCACCTCGAGACCGACGCCTCGCTGGCCGAAATCGTCGAGCGGCTGACCTCGATCGGCCTCGAAGTCGAGCATGTCGACGACAAGGCGAGCCTGAAACCCTTCGTCATCGCCAAGGTGCTGACGGCGGTGCAGCATCCCGACGCCGACCGGCTGCGCGTGCTGACCGTCGACACCGGCGACGGCAGGCCGCCGGTGCAGGTTGTCTGTGGAGCGCCGAACGCCCGCGCGGGCCTGATCGGCGCCTTTGCAGCGCCTGGCACCTATGTTCCCGGCATCGACGTGACGCTGACGGTCGGCAAGATCCGCGGCGTCGAAAGCCACGGCATGATGTGCTCCGAGCGCGAGCTCGAGCTTTCTGACGAGCATGGCGGCATCATCGACCTGCCCGAAGATGCGCCGGTCGGCACCAGCTTCGCCGCCTATGCCCATCTCGACGATCCGCTGATCGAGATCAATTTGACGCCGAACCGGCCGGATGCGACCAGCGTCTATGGCATCGCCCGCGATCTGGCGGCGAGCGGGCTCGGCCAACTTAAGAGCGCGCCGGTCGAGGCGATCCCCGGCAAGGGCGAGACGCCGGTCAAGGTGACGATCGAAGCGCCGGAGCTGTGCCCCGGTTTTGCGCTGCGCCTGGTGCGCGGCGTGAAGAACGGCCCGTCCCCGAAATGGCTGCAGCAAAGGCTGATCGCCATTGGTCTGCGGCCGATCAGCGCGCTGGTCGACATCACCAATTATGTCACCTTCGACCGCGGCCGGCCCTTGCATGTGTTCGACGCGAACAAGGTCGCCGGCAACCTGGTCGTGCGCCGAGCGCGCGACGGCGAAAAGGTGCTGGCGCTCGACGGCCGCGAATACACGCTGACGCCTGATATGTGCGTGATAGCAGACCAGGACGGCGTCGAGTCGATCGCCGGCATAATGGGCGGCGAGCATTCCGGCTGCGACGAGAACACCACTGACGTGCTGATCGAATCGGCACTTTGGGACCCGATCACCACCGCCCGCACCGGCAGGACGCTCGGCATCATCAGCGACGCGCGCTACCGCTTCGAGCGCGGCGTCGACCCTGAATTCATGGTGCCCGGCGTGGAGCTGGCGACCAGACTGGTGCTGGATTTCTTGGGCGGCACGCCGACCGAAACCGAAGTCGTCGGCTATGCCGGCCATGTCGAGAAGATCGTTTCCTTCCCGCTGTCGGAAGTGAAGCGGCTGACCGGCATCGAGGTGCCGAGGGACGAGAGCCTCGGCATCCTGAACCGCCTCGGCTTCAAGCCGGAAGGCGCGGGCGATGTCGTCAATGTGGCGGTCCCGTCCTGGCGGCCGGATGTCGACGGCAAGGCCGACCTGGTCGAAGAGGTCATGCGCATCCATGGCGTCGACAATATCGCGCCGCAGCCGCTCGGCGCCCATGATGCCGTCAACGCCAAGATCCTGACCGTGCTGCAGATCCGCACCCGGGCGGCCAAGCGGGCGCTGGCGGTGCGCGGCATGATGGAGGCCGTCACCTGGTCGTTCATTCCGGCAAAACATGCCGAACTGTTCGGTGGCGGCCAGACCGCGCTGAAGCTCGCCAATCCGATCGCCGCCGACATGTCGGACATGCGGCCGTCGCTGCTGCCGGGCCTGATCGCCGCCGCCCAGCGCAATGCCGACAAGGGCATCGGCGATGTCGCGCTGTTCGAAGTGTCGGGCACCTATGAAGGGGACGGCGCCGACCAGCAGCGACGCGTCGCTGCCGGTGTGCGGCGCGGCACGGCCAAGCTCGACGGCTCCGGCCGCAATTGGGCCGGCAATTCGGGTCCGGTCGGTGTGTTCGACGCCAAGGCCGACGCGATCGCCGCGCTCGAAGCCTGCGGCGCGCCGGTCGAGCGGCTGCAGATCGAGGCCGGCGGGCCGGCCTGGTATCATCCCGGCCGTTCCGGCACGATCAGGCTCGGGCCTAAAGTCATTTTGGGGACATTCGGCGAATTCCATCCGAAGACGCTGGAGGGGCTGGATGTCTCCGGCCCGCTTTGCGGCTTCGAGGTTTTCGTCGACGCCGTGCCCGAGCCGAAGGCTAAGCCGACGCGGACAAAGCCGAAGCTGGAACTGTCCGCCTTCCAGGCGGTCAAGCGCGATTTCGCCTTTGTCGTCGACAAAGCGGTCCAAGCCGCCACGCTGACCCGCGCCGCCCTTGCCGCCGACAAGAAGCTGATCACCAATGTCTCGGTCTTCGACGTGTTCGAAGGGGCGTCGCTGGGTGCTGCCAAGAAATCGATCGCCATCGAGGTGTCGATCCAGCCGGTGGAGAAGACGCTGACCGACGAGGATTTCGAGGCGCTGGCCAAGCGCATCGTCGAGAATGTGCACAAGCAGACCGGTGGCGTGCTCAGAGCGTGACGGCTTGCGGGAACCTGGCGATCACTGTTGTGCCGTGATGAGCCTAGTATTCTCCGCAGACATTGGCGGGACAGCGCCCCCCTCTGTCCTGCCGGACATCTCCCCCACAAGGGGGGAGATCGGATCTCCTCCGCTTTCGCCGACTACCAACGCAGGAAGCTGAGCGGGACGGCGAAGCTGCCAATCTCCCCCCAAGTGGGGGAGATGTCCGGCAGGACAGAGGGGGGCGCTGTCCCGCCAACGTCTCGCAATCTTCTGCACCGCCGTATTCGAAAAAAGGGACGCCGCAGCGCCCCTCTCGGTTGTCTCTGACGTCGATGTTTATCCGTTGACCAGCGCCAGCGCCGCTTCGGTGTAGCGCTTGCCGACGACCTTTTCTGGCGACAGGGCGTCGCCGATGGAAGCCACCTCGGTGTCGCTCAGCGCGATCTGTGCCGCTGCCGCGTTCTGCTCCAGATGGCGGATTTTTCGCGCGCCGGGGATCGGCACGATGAAATCGCCCTGATGCAGCACCCAGGCGAGCGCCAGTTGCGCCGGCGTGACGCCCTTCTCGGTTGCCATCCTCTCCAGCGTGGCGATAACGGCCGCATTGGCGGCCATGGCGTCGGCCTGGAAGCGCGGCAGGGTGAGGCGCCAGTCGTCGGCGCCGAGGGCTTCGGGCTTGGCGATCGTGCCGGTCAGCAGGCCGCGGCCGAGCGGGCTGTATGGGACAAAGCCGATGCCGAGCTCGCGGCAGACGGCAAACACCTCTTCTTCTGGATCGCGGCTCCACAGCGAGTATTCGCTCTGCACGGCTGATATCGGATGCACGGCATGCGCCCGGCGAATGGTCGCCGCACTAGCCTCCGACAGGCCGAGCGCGCGCACCTTGCCCTCGCGCACCAGCTCGGCCATGGCGCCGACCGTATCCTCGATCGGCACGTTGGGATCGACACGATGCTGGTAGTAGAGATCGATCACCTCGACGCCCAGCCGCTGGAGCGAGGCTTCGGCGACCGCCTTGACGTGTTCGGGACGGCTGTCGACGCCAGCCATGCGCTCGACGCCGTTGCCTTCCTCAAGAATCTTAAAGCCGAATTTTGTCGCGATCGTCACCTGATCGCGCACCGGCTTCAACGCTTTGCCGAGCAGGGTCTCGTTCTCGTAGGGGCCATAGACTTCGGCCGTGTCGAAGAAATTGACGCCGATCTCGACGGCGCGGCGCAGCGTGGCGATCGCGTCGGCCTCAGGCTGACCGCCATAGACGAAGCTCATCCCCATGCAGCCGAGGCCGACCGGATAGACGTCAAGTTCATTTCCAAGCTTGCGGGTTTGCATCACGCGTCTCCTTGTTGTGATGCGACGGAAATAGCGTCTTGCATCGCGTTCGATAATCGGCTCTCATTCGCACGGGTTGTTCTAAAGAATAGATCAATGAACCGAACCTATCTTTCCCAACTCGCCGTGTTGGCAACCGTCGCCCAATGCGGCAGCTTTCGCGGTGCGGCCAGGGAGCTCGCCGTCGCGCCTTCGGCGGTCAGCCACGCGATCTCCAGTCTGGAAGCGCGGCTCGGCGTTCGCCTGCTGGCGCGCAGCACGCGCAGCGTCGCCCCGACGGAGGAGGGCGCGCAATTGCTGGAGCGTCTGCGCCCTGCGCTGTCGGAGATCGACCTTGCACTGGAATCGGCGGTCGAGGCGCGCGACCGGCCGGCCGGCAATCTCAGGCTCACCGTGCCGCGCACCGCGGCCCATCTGGCGCTGACGCCACGGCTCGGCGCCTTTGCCGCGGCCTATCCGGACATCGTGCTGGAGATCGTCATCGAGGATCGCTTCACCGACGTCGTCGAAGGCGGCTTCGACGCTGGTGTCCGGCTCGGCGAAAGCCTGCAGCGCGACATGATCGCCGTGCGCATCGGCCCCGACATTCGCGGCGCCGTGGTTGGCGCGCCGTCCTATTTCCGAACCATGCCAGAGCCACGGCATCCCAATGATCTCGCCGGCCACCGCTGCCTCCGGTTTCGTTATTCCAGCGGCATCCTCTACCGCTGGGAATTCGAGAAGGGCGGCGAGGAAATCGAGCTCGCCGTGCAAGGGCCACTGATCCTCGACGAGGATCATCTGATCGCCAATGCGGCGGTCGATGGCGCCGGGCTTGCCTTTCTGTTCGAGGACTATGTGCGCGAGGCGATTGCCGATGGCAGGCTCATTCGCGTGCTGGAGGATTGGTGCCAACCCTTCGACGGTTTCTTCGTCTACTACCCGAGCCGCCGCCAGATGCGGCCGGCACTCAGGGCGTTTGTCGATTTCTTCAAGATGAGCGGATAAGAGCTGCCCAGGCAGGCATGTGGAAGTACCCCCACCCTAACCCCTCCCCACAAGGGGGAGGGGGACTCTCGTAGGCGCTGACCACGGCAAATAGCGGATGTCTCGGCACCAGCGATAAATAGAAGGCGCGCGGCAGCGTCCCTCTCCCCCTTGTGGGGAGGGGTTAGGGGTGGGGGTAAGCGGCGGGAAGAAAGCCGGTCCGGCAATCGTTCACCGACCATGCCGGCATTGATCACAAACGACACCACCCGCTATGGCTGGGCGGCGATCGTCCTCCATTGGCTGATCGCCGCGATCTTCATCGGCCAGTTCGTGCTCGGCTTCGTCATGATGCGGGTGTCCAGCCAGCGCACCGCCTTCGAGCTGATCCAGCTGCACAAATCTTTCGGTTTCTTGCTGCTCGGCTTGGTGATCCTGCGCATTGCCTGGCGGCTCGGCAATGCGGCGCCGGCGCTGCCACGCTCAGTCGGACGCTTCGAGCGCCGGGCGGCGGCGCTCGTTCATTTCGCGCTCTACGCGTTTCAGCTTGCGCTGCCTCTGTCCGGCTGGGCGCTGGTATCAGTGTCGATGCTGGAGATACCGAGCGTGCCGTTCAACCTGTTCGTCATGCCGGACCTGCCACTCGTGGAATCGGACACGGCGGAAAGCTTCTGGATCTCAACGCATTGGTATCTCGCTTATGCTGGCATCGGACTTGTCGCCCTGCATATCGCCGCGGCGCTGCGCCATCATTTCTGGCTGAAGGACGCGGTGCTGACGCGCATGGTCCGGCCTTCGTCAAATCACGAGGCGGAATAGAGCTAGCGGTTCATTCGTTCACGGGGTGAGGCGCGGAGAACGCGTTGCCTGCAAGAAAAGGATCAAATCCATGTATGCGCGCATCCTCGGATTTGCGGCGGTCGCCACTTGTCTTGCCATGCCTGTTTTCGCGGCGGTCACCCTTGGTGATGCCGCCGGCAGCTACACGATCAGCCCGGCCGGTTCGAGCATTCGCTTCTCGATCGGCAAGCTCGGTGGCGGCGGATTCGACGGCGCCTTTGCCCGTTTCAAGGGCAGCATCCGCATCGACAACAGCGATGTCGGGCGCTCGCGTGTCAATATCACCATCTTTCCCGAAAGCGTCGGCACCGGCCAGAGCCGCATCGACGCCTTCCTTCGCTCCGACGCGGTGTTCGACGCCGCCAACAACCCGGAAATCCAGTTCCGCTCGACCAGCGTGAAACGCACCGGCGAGACGTCAGCCCTTGTCACCGGCCGGCTGACGGCGCGCGGCAAGACTTTTCCGGAAAAGTTCACTGCCGAGCTTAGCGGCCTCAAGGCGGGCACGATAAAATTCCATGTCACCGGCAAGGTGCTGCGGTCGCGCTACGGCATGGACGTCGGCACGCCGATCTATTCGAACGTCGTCCACTTCGACATGACACTGACCGGCAAGCGGAGCTAGCTTCACTTTCGCGATTGGCAGAGACACCTCTCACTTCGTCATCCTGGGGCGGAGCAAGGAGCGAAGCGACGCGGCGCAGACCCCAGGATCCATGCCGGGACATCAAAGCGTTGCAACGGTTCAGAATTCTGTTTCGTCGCATTCCTCGGCGATGTCGCGGCATGGATCCTCGGGTCAAGCCCGAGGATGACGAAAGTGCGGATCGACGAGCCAGTGTCTGATTGGCTTTTCTCCTGAATTAGGGCAAACCTCCAGTCCTGCAATCGAGAGGGAGAAGCCTGATGTTCCGATGGGGTGTTTTGTCGACGGCCAAGATCGGCCGTGAGCATCTTTTGCCCGCAATGGTCGAGGCGGAGAACGGCGTGCTGTCGGCGATCGCCAGCCGCGACCTGTCGAAAGCCCGTGCCCTGGCCGACCGTTTCGGCGCGCCCCATGCCTTCGGCTCCTATGACGAGCTGCTCGCATCCAAGGACATCGACGGCGTCTACATCCCGCTGCCTACCGCGCAGCATGTCGAATGGACTGCGAAGGCCATTCAAGCCGGCAAGCATGTTCTGGTCGAAAAGCCGCTGGCGCTCGATGCCAGGGACATTCCGCCGCTGATCAAGCTGCGCGATGCCAAAAACGTGCTGGTCTGCGAAGCCTTCATGGTCGTCTACCACCCGCAATGGATCAAGGTGCGCGAACTGATCGCCAATGGCGCCATCGGCCGGCTGCGCCATGTCCAGGGCGCGTTCTCCTACTACAATGTCGATCCCAAGAACATGCGCAACCAGCTCGACCTCGGCGGCGGCGCGCTGCCCGACATCGGCGTCTACCCGACGGTGTCGACGCGCTTTTCGACGGGCAAGGAGCCGCTGCGCGTCCAGGCGACGATCGAGCGCGACAAGACGTTCGGCACCGACATCTACTCCTCGATCCGCGCCGATTTCGGCGACTTCGAACTGTCGTTCTATCTGTCGACGCAGATGGCGGCGCGGCAGGTGATGGTGTTCCACGGCGAGAAGGGCTTCATCGAGGTGCTTTCGCCGTTCAACGCCGGTATCTACGATCATCATCGCATCGAGCTGCACAACCAGAAACACAGCGAGGCGCAAGTGTTCCGCTTCCCCGGCATGCAGCAGTACCGGCTGGAGGTCGAGGCCTTCGCGCGGGCAGCACAGGGCGGCACGGAGCGCGTCTTCACGCTGGAAGAGTCCGTGCTCAACCAGAAGGTCATCGACGCCATCTTCCGCGCCGGCGAGAAGGAAGGCTGGGAGACGGTCTGACAATTTCGTCAAGCCGGGGAGGAGAAAATGGCTGACGATGCCGATGTGATCATTGTCGGCGCCGGCCTTGCCGGCCTCGTCGCCGCGGCGGAACTGGTCGAGGCTGGCAAGAAGATCATCGTCGTCGACCAGGAACCGGAACAGTCGCTCGGCGGCCAGGCGTTCTGGTCACTTGGCGGCATCTTCCTCGTCGGTTCGCCCGAACAGCGGCGCATGCGCATCCGCGATTCGCATGACCTGGCGCTGGAGGACTGGCTGGGCACTGCCGCCTTCGATCGCGCGGAAGATGCCTGGCCGCGCAAATGGGCCGAGGCCTATGTCGGCTTTGCCGTCGGCGAGAAGCGCTCGTGGCTGATGCAGCGCGGCATAAAATTCTTTCCCGTGGTCGGCTGGGCCGAGCGCGGCGGCGGCAACGCCGTCGGCCCCGGCAATTCGGTGCCGCGCTTCCACGTCACCTGGGGCACCGGGCCCGGCGTGCTCGCCCCGTTCGTTCAGCGTGTGCGCGAGGCCGAGAAAAGCGGACTGGTCCGCTTCAGATTCCGCCACCGGGTCAACGAACTGACACGGACGGGCGGCGTCGTCGACGGCGTGCGCGGCGACATGTTGGCGCCGAGCGATGTCGATCGCGGCCGCAAGAGTTCGCGCGAAATCGCTGGCGATTTCGAGTTCAAGGCGCAAGCGGTCATCGTCGCTTCCGGCGGCATCGGCGGCAATCCCGAGCTTGTCCGGAAAAACTGGCCGCAGCGGCTGGGCACGCCGCCCAGGCGCATGATCAGCGGTGTTCCTGACCATGTCGACGGCCGCATGCTGGCGATCACCGAGGCGGCCGGCGGCAGCATCATCAACCGCGACCGCATGTGGCACTATGTCGAGGGCATCAAGAACTGGGCGCCGCTCTGGACCGACCATGCCATCCGCATCCTGCCCGGCCCGTCACCGCTGTGGCTCGACGCCCGCGGCAAGCGCCTGCCGGTGCCGCTCTATCCCGGCTTCGACACGCTGGGCACGCTCAGCCACATCATGGGCACCGGCTTCGACTATTCCTGGTTCATCCTGACCCAAAAAATCATTCAGAAGGAGTTCGCGCTGTCGGGCTCCGAACAGAACCCCGATCTCACTGGAAAGAGCTGGCGCCAGGTGCTCGGCCGCGCAACATCAGGCGTTCCCGGTCCGGTGAAGGCATTCATGGAGAAGGGCGAGGATTTCATCGTCGAGCCTGATTTGCCGGCGCTGGTCGCCCGCATGAACGCGCTTGTCGGTGGCGAGCCGCTGCTTGAGCTTCGCCAGGTCGAGCGCGAAATCCGCGCCCGTGACCGGCAGCTCGACAATCCGTTCTCCAAGGACATGCAGATCACCGCCCTGCGCGGCGCTCGCGCCTATCTCGGCGACCGGCTGATCCGCACGGCCAGGCCGCACAAGATGCTAGATCCTGCCAATGGCCCGCTGATCGCGGTCAGGCTCAACATATTGACCCGCAAGACGCTGGGCGGCTTGCAGACCGATCTCGGCAGCCGAGTGCTGGATGCCGAGGGCCAGCCGATCGAAGGGCTCTATGCCGTCGGCGAAGCCGCCGGTTTCGGCGGCGGCGGCATGCATGGCTATGCAGCGCTGGAAGGCACGTTTCTCGGTGGCTGCATTTTTTCCGGCCGCAGCGCCGGCCGCGCCGCGTCACGCGGGGTGGGGTAGAGCCCTCACCAGATCCATTCGCCGCGTCCCAGAACCGACACAGCGTCGACGATGCGGGTGAAGCTCGAACGGGCGTGGCCGACCGTATGCCTGGCTCTGAGATAGCCATGCACCAGCCCCGGCTCCTCCAACCAGTAGGCGTGGCCGTCCGCCGCAACGATGCGGTCGCGATAGGCCTCTCCGTCTGACGACAGCGGATCGCATTGCGCGGTGATCAGCACGGTCGGCGGCAGATTGGCAAAATCGGCATCGGCCAGCGGCGACAGAGTGAGATCGCCGGTGCGGTCCTCGCCGCCAGTCCTGATATTCGTGTAGAAATCGAGGTCGCGCACCGTCAGCAACGGCGCTTCGGCATGGGCCACGTAGGACCCTTGCGAGCGGTCGCCGCCAAGACCGGGATAGATCAGCACCTGGCCGATCGGCCTTCGCGCATGGCCGCGTGTCGCGTGGCTGACGGAGGCGCAGAGATTGCCGCCGGCGCTGTCGCCGCAAAGCAGGATCGCGCGCTTATAAGTTGTCGCCGCCCATTCGAAGGCGCTGATGGCATCGTCGAAGGCAGCCGGATGAAGATGTTCCGGCGCTAGCCGATAGTCGACCGAAACCACTTCATAGCCGGTGCGGCTGCAAAGCTCGGCACAGACGTCGTCATGGCTGTCGAGCCCGCCGAGGATAAAACCGCCGCCATGGAAATAGAGCACCATCGCCGCCGCTTCCGGCGCCGGCGTCAGGTAGATGCGGATCGGGATGGGATGCGAGGGCGTGGCAATGGCGGTGGTCTCCGCCGTGACATTGTCTGGGTAGCCGGCAAAGAACTCGCGGCACATGCGGTCGTAGATTTCACGTTGCTGATCGATCGTGTAGTCGATCGTGTCAGGCGGATAGTAGGAATTGGTCCGCTCGATGAAGGCCCAGGTCTCGGCGTCGATCAGCTTATTGTAGTCGGTCATGAGAGGAGACCAACCTGCGACGACGGCGCCCAGGCACCCCCCTCTGCCCTGCCGGGCATCTCCCCCTCAAGGGGGGAGATTGGCAGCTTCGGGCTCGGCGCTTTCCCTGCGACATAGAAGATTGACGAAAGCCTTCGCGACATCCGATCTCCCCCCTTGAGGGGGAGATGCCCGGAAGGGCAGAGGGGGGTGCCTCGCGCCATCATCTCCGACGTTATCGTCCCTTCCACACAGGCTGGCGCTTCTCCGCAAAGGCACGAAAACCTTCCATGTTGTCCTCCGAACCGTAGAGGACATCGACGGTCGGCAGCTGCCTGCGCGTCACCCGGTTCATCGCGTCCTGGAAGGTGAGCGATTCGGCGACCCGGGCCGTCTCCTTGATCGCGGCGAAGACCAGCGGCGGACCGCCGGCCAGCAGCCGTGCGACCTCCCAGACGCGGTCCTCGAGCCTGTCCTTAGGCAGCACCTCATTGACCAGGCCCCAGCGATGCGCCTCTACGACATCCATCCAGCGGCCGGTGAGCAAAAGATCCATGGCGACATGATAGGGGATACGCTTCGGCAGCTTGATCGTCGCCGCATCGGCAAGCGTGCCGGCGCGGATTTCGGGCAGCGCGAAGGAGGAATGATCGGAGGCGTAGATGAGGTCGCAGGACAGCGCCAGCTCGAAGCCGCCGCCGACCGCCATGCCGTTGACGCAGGCGATGACCGGCTTGTTGAGGTCGCGCAGTTCCTGCAGCCCGCCGAACCCGCCGACGCCATAGTCGCCGTCGACCGCATCGCCGCCGGCCGCAGCCTTCAGGTCCCAGCCGGCGCAGAAGAACTTGTCGCCGGCAGTCCTGACGATGGCGACCCGCAGATCCGGATCGTCGCGGAACGCCTTGAACGTCTCTCCCATCAGCCGCGAGGTCTTCAGATCGATGGCATTGGCCTTGGGCCGGTCGAGCGTGACTTCTAGGATCGTGCCCTCGCGGCGCGTTGAAATGACGTCAGACATTCTTTTTCTCTCCAAGCACCAGCAGCGCGTCGGCGATCCAGGCGCCTTTGCCTTGCGCGCAGACAATCAGCGGATTGATGTCGAGTTCCTCGATCTCGCCGGCATTTTCCTGCACGAAGGCGGCGATGCCTGATATTGCATCGATGGCCGCCGCGACATCGGCCTTCGGCCGACCGCGATAGCCTTCGAGCAGCGGGAACAATTTGAGCCCGCGCAGGGCCGCCTCGATGTCGTCGCGTGTCGCCGGCAGCATCAGCGTGACGCTGTCGCGCAACAGCTCGACCAGCACGCCACCGGTGCCGAGCGTCATCACCGCGCCGAACATCGGGTCGCGGGTGAAGCCGACGAGCAGCTCGGCGACGCCGTCGCGCACCATGCGCTCGACATAGAGGCCGGTGCCGAGCGGCTCGAGATCATGGGCGGCGGTGCTGACGGATTCGGCATCCCTGAGGTTGAGCCGCACCGCGCCAAGCTCGGATTTGTGGGTGACGCCCAATGCCTTCAGCGCTACCGGAAAGCCGAGCGCCATCGACGAGATCACCGCCTCGACGGCGTTGCCGGCGCGTTCGCCCCTGGGCACGGGAAGCCCGGCCTCGATCAGCCGTGCTTTCGCCTCGGCCTCATCAGGTGTGACATGGTCGCCACTCGGTGCACCGGAAGCGGAGGTGTCGATCGGCTGCGCCTGCGGCTCGCGCCAGGCCCAGCCGATAAAGGCTGCCGCCTGGGCGGCGTCCATGGCCTCGGAAATGCCGAACAACGGCACCATGCCGCGCGCCATCAGTCCGGCGGTGTATTCCTCGGGCAGGTTCTCCGGCAGCGACGAGACGATCGCGCCCCGCGCCTTGTTGGTCTTCAGCGCCGATTCGAAGGCACGTAGCGTCGCCCACCAGTCGGTGTCCGAGCAACGGTCGGGACGCGGGAAGTCGAGCACCAGCATGTTGAGGTCGAAGCCGCCCGACACCATGGCGGTGAAGGTGGCGGTCATCGCCGGCTCGTTGTTCCAGATGAAGGTGTGGTAGTCGAGCGGGTTAGCCACTGCAACCAGCGGCCCGAGCGTCGATTTGACGTGCGCACGGTGCTCGGCGGTCAGCGCCGGGAAGTTCACCCAGCGGCCTTCGGCGCTGTCGGCCATGACCGATGCCTCGCCGCCCGAACAGCTCATCGACGACAGCCGGTAGCCGGGCAGGGGGCCGGTGACGTGCAAGAGCTTGAGTGCCTCGATGAAGGCAGGGATGGAATCAACGCGGGCGATGCCGAGTCGCCTCAGGAAGGCGCCGGAAGCTGCATCGGAGCCGGCCAACGATGCGGTATGCGTGACCGTCGCTTGCCGCGCCTGCTCGGAGCGGCCGATCTTCATGGCGATGATCGGTTTTCTCAACTCACGCGCCCGCGCGGCTAGCCTTTCGAAGCCGGCTACCGAATCGAAGGCCTCGATGTGCAGGCCGAGCGAAGTGACGCGGTCGTCCTCGATTAGGCCAAGCGCCATTTCGGAGAGGCCGGTCTGCGCCTGGTTGCCGGCGGTCATAAGAAAGGCGATCGGCAGGCCGCGCTTCTGCATCGTCATGTTGATGGCGATGTTCGACGATTGGGTGATGATGGCGACGCCGCGGCCGCCCTCGGCCAGCCTGATGCCGCCGTGCTGGTCGGGCCATAGAAGCGCGCCATCGGCATAGTTGATCAGGCCATAGCAGTTCGGCCCGATGATCGGCATCCGGCCCGCCGCTGCGACCAGTTCGGCCTGCAGCCGTTCGCCGTCCTCATCATAGGCCTCGGTTTCGAGAAAGCCGGCGGCAAAGCAGACGGCGCCGCCGGCACCGCGCTCGGCCAGCGCCTTGACCACCTCGATGGTCAAATGCCGGTTGACGCCGACAAAGGCAGCGTCGGGGGCGCCGGGCAGATCGGCCACGGAACGATAGGCTTTCCGGCCGGCGACCTCCTCCTTGGTCGGGTGAACCGGCCAGATATCGCCGGCAAAACCCATCTTGATCGATTGCGCGACGACGGCAGCCGCCTGCGCGCCGCCGAAGACGGCAATGGAGCGTGGACGCAGGAGACGTTCAAGTCTGTGCATGGTCATCTTTTCGTCTGATCATGATCTTTTCCAAAAACCGGATTCCACTTTTTGGGATCATGCTCTAAGCCCCAAACGGGCGCAGCAGCGCCCGCGAGATAATGTGGCGCTGGATTTCCGACGTGCCTTCCCAGATGCGCTCGACGCGGGCGTCGCGCCAGATGCGCTCCAGCGGCAAATCGTCCATCAGGCCCATGCCGCCGTGGATCTGGATCGCCTCGTCGGCGACGAAGGCGAGCATTTCGGTGGCCTTCAGCTTGGCCATGGCCATGTCCTGATCGGTGACGGTGCCTTGATCGTACTTCCAGCCGGCTTCGAACACCATCAGGTCGGCCGCCTTCAACTCGGTCGCCATGTCCGCGAGTTTAAACGATACGCCCTGGAACTTGCCGATCGGCTGGCCGAACTGCTGGCGCTGCGCGGCGTATTCGATGGCATGGCCAAGCGCCCGCTCGGCCCGGCCGAGGCAAGTCGCGCCGACCTGCAGGCGGGTTGCGCCAAGCCACGAATTGGCAACGTCGAAGCCCTTGTGGACTTCGCCGAGCACCTGGGCTCCGGGCAGCCGGCAATCGTCGAATTCGAGTATGGCGTTGGTGTAGCCGCGGTGCGAGACGTTGCGGTAGCCGTCGCGCACCGTAAAACCCTTGGTGCCCTTGTCGACGAAGAAGGCGGTGATCTTCTTTCGCTTGCCGCGCGGCGAATCCTCTTCGCCCGAGGCCATGAAGACGATGGCGAAGTCGGCGAGGTCGGCATGGCTGATGAAATGCTTGGTGCCGTTCAGCACCCAGTCGTCGCCGTCCTGGACGGCGGTCGCCTTCATGCCGCGCAGGTCGGAGCCGGCACCCGGCTCGGTCATCGCCAGGCAGTCCCATTTCTCGCCGCGAATGCAGGGATAAAGGTATTTCTCGCGCTGCTCTGGCGTGCCGGCCAATAGGATGTTGGAGGGCCGCGCCACACAGGTCCAATGCAGCGCGTAATTGGCGCGGCCGAGCTCCTTTTCGTAGAGCAGCCAAGTCACCGTATCGAGGCCGGCGCCGCCGACATCGGCCGGCATGTTGGCGGCATAGAGCCCGGCTTCGATCGCCTTGGCCTTGATCTCCTCGATCAGCTCGCGGCGCAGCACGCCGGTGCGTTCGACCTCGCGCTCATGCGGATAAAGCTCGTTCTCGACGAAGGCGCGCGTCGTCTCGACGATGAGTTTCTGCTCCTCCGAAAGACCAAAATCCATAGTCTCAGCCTTTCTTCTTTTTCTTCGGCTTTTCAGCTTTGGCCTTCACCGGCTTGGTTGCCTTGGCCGCCTTGGAAGTGGCGGGCTTCTTCGCCGCAAGCTTGGCGAGCTGCTTGGTATAGTCCTTGTGCAAAGCGCCGGCGCCCCAGCCCTTGCCTTTGTTCTGCTTCGACAACGCATCCATGATGGCGACCAGATTGTCGTCGCGGATCTTTTCGAGCTCGCGGATCGACAGGCCATGCGCCTGGTCGTCCGACTGGGTGGCGATCAGGTCGACCAGTTCGTCGTTGAACTCCGGCACATCCATCAGCTTGGTCCACGGCCATTTCAGGCACGGCCCGAACTGCGCCATGAAGTGGCGCATGCCGGCCTCGCCACCGGCGACGCGATAGACCTGGAACATGCCCATCTGCGCCCAGCGCAGGCCGAAGCCATAGCGCATGATGTCGTCGAGTTCCTCGACCGTGCAGATGCCGTCCTTGATCAGCCACAGCGCCTCGCGCCATGCGGCCTCCAGCAGGCGGTCGCCGACGAAGGCCTCGATCTCCTTGCGGATCACCACCGGCTTCATGCCGATCGAGGCATACATCTCCTTGGCGACTTCGATCGCCTCGGGAAAGGTCTGCTCGCCGCCGACGATCTCGACCAGCGGCAAGAGATAGACCGGGTTGAACGGATGGCCGACGACCAGCCGCTCCGGATGCTTCTTCATCGCCACCTGCATGTCGGTCGGCTTGATGCCGGAGGTCGACGAACCGACAATGGCGTTAGCCGGCGCATAAAGGTCGATCTCGGCCAGCACGCGGTGCTTCAGGTCGAGCCGTTCCGGCACGCTTTCCTGGATGAAATCGGCATCGGCGACGGCATCGGCGATGGTCTTGGCAAAGGTCAGTTTTCCTTCCTTGGGCAGGCCACCGGGCAGCATCTGCTTGTAGGCGCGGCGTGCGCCTTTCATCACCTCGCCGACCTTGCGTGCGGCTTCGGGGTCGGGATCGAAGCTCGACACGTCGATGCCATTCAAGAGAAGCCGCGCCACCCAACCGGCGCCGATGACGCCGCCGCCGATGGCGGCCGCCTTGTTGATGATGCTCATGCGGAGGCTCCGGTTCTGGTCCTGGCTACTTTGGAATCGGTGAGAGGCACTCGCTCGCCGGCTCGAATCACGGTGGGGTCATAGGCCTTGCGCGCAAACACTTCGAGCACGAAGGGCCGGAAGAAGTCGATCGGTAGCGTCTCGTAGTCCGGGTCGAAGCTCGACTGGTCCCAGCGCTCGCAAAACTCATCGCAGTCGTCAAAATAATGATGGCCGGCGAAACGGTCGCGCGCATGCGGATTGCCGCCGAGATGGTGGGCGTAATAGAGACGCTGGAAGTCGCCGTGCTTTTCCACCACCCAGGTGCATTGCTCGCGCACGAACGGTTTTAGGATCGAAGCTGCATATTCGTCGTGATTGTAGGGTGCGTAGATGTCGCCGATGTCGTGCAGCAGCGCGCAGGCGATCCAGTCGGTATCGGCGCCGTCGCGCCATGCGCGTGTCGCCGCTTGCAGCGAATGGCCAAGCCGGGTGATCTTGTAGCCGGACAGCCCCTCGTCGAGCTGGACAAGCGCGTCAAGCAGCCGGTCGCCGGTTTTCGCCGCATAGTCGATCTCGTGCTCGGTGAGGAAGGCGTAGTCCTCGCGGTCGCCGTCCTTCATGGCGGTGAATTTCACGGTCTTCATCGGCGGCTCCTCCCTACCGATTCCGTTTTCAAAGCGGCGCGCGCTTCGTCAGGTTGAGCTTCTTGCGCACTTCCTCCGGGCCGATGACCCTTGCGCCCATGTTCGACACGATGCTGACCGCCCGCTCGACCAGTTGCGCGTTGGTCGCCAGCACGCCCTTGTCGAGCCAGAGATTGTCCTCGAGCCCGACGCGGACATTGCCGCCGGCCAGCACCGCGGCGGCGGCATAGGCCATCTGGTTGCGGCCGATAGAAAAGGCCGACCAGGTCCAGCTCGACGGCACGTTGTTGACCATGGCCATGAAGGTGTTGAGGTCGTCAGGTGCCCCCCATGGCACCCCCATGCACAATTGCACGAGCGCATCCGGATCCAGCACTTTTTCCTCGACCAATTGCTTGGCGAACCACAGATGGCCGGTGTCGAAGGCCTCGATCTCCGGCTTGACGCCGAGCGCCGTCATCATGCCGCCCATGGCGCGCAGCATGCCGGGCGTGTTGGTCATCACGTAGTCGGCCTCGGCGAAATTCATGGTGCCGCAGTCGAGCGTGCAGATTTCCGGCAGGCATTGGCGGACATGTTCCACGCGGCTGGTGGCGCCGCCCATATCGGTGGCTTTTTCGTTCAGCGGCAGCGGGTTTTCCGGCGAGCCGAACACCATGTCGCCGCCCATGCCGGCGGTCAGGTTCAGCACCACGTCGACGTCTGCCGCGCGGATGCGCTCGGTCACTTCGCGGTAGAGATGCACGTCACGCCTCGGCTTGCCGGTTTCGGGATCACGCACATGGCAGTGCACGATCGCCGCACCCGCCTTTGCCGCATCGATGGCCGAATCGGCGATCTGCTTGGGCGAACGCGGCACATGCGGGCTGCGGTCCTGTGAGCTGCCGGACCCGGTCACGGCACAGGTAATGAAAACCTCCCGGTTCATCGCAAGCGGCATGGACTTTCCTCCCAATCAGCACAGACGGTTCCGATCAAACATGGCCCAATCAAACATGGGCCCGATCGAGCAGATGGCAACAATGCCTGACTTGCTGGAAACTGTTTTGCGTTTTACGAAGGCCATATGATAAAAAGCGAAAAGCCATCGATCTTTCGCGCTGAGCGCGCGCCGCTCAAGGTGACGCTGCTGGTGTTTTCCGGCTCGTCGATCATGTGCGTTGCATCGGCCGTCGATCCGCTGCGTGCCGCCAACCGTATCGCCGGCGAGACGCTGTTCGATTTCAGGCTGGTTTCGGTGACCGGCGAAGCGCCAATCACCACATGCGGCCTGCCGGTTGCGGTCAGCGACCGCTTCGATTCGGCTGAGCCGACGGATATGCTTGTCGTCGTCGCCGGCTTCGGCACGCAGAACTATGCCACATCGGCCCTGCTTTCAGGCCTGCGACGGGCGGCGCGAGCCGCGCGCGCTTGCGGCGGCGTCGAAGCCGGCACCTGGCTGGTTGCCCGCGCGGGCTTGCTGGAAGGGCGCAGCGCCACCACCCATTGGGAGGACATGGAGGATTTCTCGGCGGCTTTTCCAGGCGTCGATGTGCGCCCCGACCGCTATGTCATCGACGGGCCGGTCTTCACCTCCGGCGGCGCTTCGCCGACCTTCGATCTGATGCTGCATCTGATCCGCACGCGGCTCGGCATGGCTGTCGCGCTCGATGTGGCAAGTGTCTTCATCTACGACCAGGCGCGGGCGGCGACCGATGCGCAGCCGCTGGTCTCGCTCGGCCGCCTAGACGGCTACGATCCGCGACTGGCGCAAGCCATCCGGCTGATGGAAACCCATGTCGACCAGCCTTTGACCATTGCCGCGGTGGCAAAGCGCGCCGGGGTGACGGCGCGAACGCTGGAAAGCATTTTTCGCAAATCGATCGGCGAGACGCCGGGTGCCTATTATCTCCGGCTGCGGCTGGGCGCCGCGCGCCGGCTGGTGGTCGACACGCGCGTGGCCATGGCCGATATTGCCGGGCGGACAGGGTTCTCGTCCGCCGCGGCATTTTCCAGGGCGTTTTCAAGAGCTTTCGGCGAAGCGCCGGTCAGGCTGCGTCAGAGATAGTGTGGGGATTAGGCAGCGTCCTGGCGGTCGCTGTTGCCGTCGATCTGCGAGCGCATCTGTCTCGCAAGGTGGGTCTCGAAGCGGCTGGCGACCGCGCGATCCCATTCGTTTGCACTGCGCGCACCATGCTTCGGATGCGGCAGCGCCATCAGCCGGTCGATGATCGATCCGGCCTCGCCAGATGAGAGCAGGGCGTCGATTTCGCGTTCGTGCTGCATATCGTTTCGCCTCCTTCTTTCTGTTCCCGCCACGAACCACACTATACGAGATTCGTGACGGCTGTTTGAAGGCAAGAGCGAGGCGATTGAGGGGCGTGCGAGGCAAAACCTTGTCGCCGGTTCCGCCCTCGCGCAAAGCTGTTCCGGGCCGGCGGGTCGGTTAGGAGACCCGCCGGCGCGACACCTCAGACGTAGCGGTTGACGATATTCTCGAGCAGTTCCTGGCGGCCGGATTTGGGCTGCGGCTCGATCTTCTTCTTGACGACGCGCTCGGCGATCTCCTCCAGCGTCCGCTTGCCGGCAAGCATCGCCTTGGCCTCGGCAGAGTTCCAGCCGGCATAGCGCTCGGCCAGCGGACCCGACAGCGCCTTGTCCTCGACCATCTTGGCGGCAGCCTTGAGGCCGCGTGCGCAAGCGTCCATGCCGCCGATATGGGCGATCAGCAGATCCTGCGGATCGAGCGACTGGCGCCGCAGCTTGGCGTCGAAATTGGTGCCGCCGGTCTTGAAGCCACCCGCCAACAGGACCTGGTAATAGGCCAGCGCCATCTCCGGCACATTATTGGGGAACTGGTCGGTGTCCCAGCCCGACTGGTAGTCGTTGCGGTTCATGTCGATCGAGCCGAAGATGCCGAGCGCATTGGCCAGCGCCAGCTCATGCTCGAAGGAATGGCCGGCCAGGATCGCATGTCCCTGCTCGATGTTGAGCTTGACCTCCTTCTCAAGTCCGAAGCGTTTCAGGAAACCGTAGACCGTGGCGACGTCATAGTCGTACTGGTGTTTTGTCGGCTCCTGCGGCTTCGGCTCGATCAGGATGGTGCCCTTGAAGCCAATCCTGTGCTTGTAGTCGACGACCAGGTTGAGGAAGCGGCCAGCCTGTTCCTGCTCGCGGGAAAGATCGGTGTTGAGCAGCGTCTCATAGCCTTCACGGCCGCCCCACAGCACGTAGTTCTCGCCTTTCAGCCGCTTGGTGACGTCAATGCAGTGTTTCACCGTCGCTGCCGCGTAGGCAAACACATCCGGATCGGGATTGGTGGCCGCCCCCGACATGAAACGGCGATTGGAGAACAGGTTCGCTGTCCCCCAAAGCAGCTTGACGCCGGTCTGCTTCATCTTCGTCGCAAAGTAATCGGCGATCTCGTCGAGCCGCGCGGCACTCTCGGAAAAGTCCCTGCCTTCCGGCCGCACATCGGCATCGTGGAAGCAGAAATAGGGTGCGCCGAGCAGCGAAAACATCTCGAAGGCGACATCGGCCTTGAGCTTGGCCAACTCCATCGTGTCGGTGCCGCCGGCCTTGGCGAACCATGGCCGGTCAAAAGTCTGGCCGCCGAACGGATCGCCGCCCGGCCAGGCGAACGAATGCCAGTAGGCGACGGCAAAGCGCAGATGGTCCTCCAGCCGCTTGCCGGCGACCACCTCGTCTGGGTTGTAGAAGCGGTAGGCCAGCGGATTGGTAGAATCCGGTCCTTCGTATTTGATCGTCTTGATGTCGCCGAAAAAGCCGCTGGTCATGTTTGTCTGTCCTCTCGCATGGTTCTGTCCTGATTACCTCAGGCGTAATTGGTTTCGCGCTGGCGCTGGGTGAAAAGGGTCGTGTCAAAGCCACTCAACAACGGAGACAGACCATGACCGACCTCAACACGATCGCCGAAAACTACATCACCGCCTGGAACGAGAGTGATGCGGCTCGCCGGCAAGCCTTGCTGAAGGCGACCTTCACCGAGGACGTCAGCTACCGCGACCCGATCATGCAGGGCGACGGCCATGACGGCGTCGCCGCGCTGATCGATGGCGTCCAGCAGCGCTTTGCCGGCTTCCGGTTCTCGCTCAAGGGCAAGCCGGACGGTTTTGGCGACACGATCCGCTTCTCGTGGAATCTCGGGCCGGAAGGCACTGATTCCGTCATCGAAGGCACCGACATCGGCGTCATCGAGAATGGCCGCCTGAAAAGCGTCACCGGCTTTCTCGACAAGGTTCCGGCGCAGTGAAGACTTCTGGGTAAGGCGGGCGCCAAGCACCCCCCTCTGGCCTGCCGGCCATCTCCCCCTCAAGGGGGGAGATTGGCTGTCTTTTCTGCTTTCGCCAATCTCCAGCGAAACAAGGTTGGCACCAGCGCTGGAACTGCCGATCTCCCCCCTTGAGGGGGAGATGGCCGGCAGGCCAGAGGGGGGTAAGCGCCGGCTCACGCGGTTACAGCCCTGATCGCCGGATAAAGCGCCCGGTAGCGCTGATAGGCATCCGCATAGGCGTCGCTCAGCGCAGCGACCGGTTCGATGGTGGCATCGGTGGCCGGCGCCGTGCACACTCTGAGCGGATCGGCGCCCGTCGCCGCGATCAGGCCAAGCCGGGCCGCTCCGAAGGCAGCGCCGAAATCGCCGTCGGCGGGAATGTCGACGGGCAGGCCGAGCGCGGTGGCGATTGCCTTCAGCCAATAGAGGGAGCGCGAGCCGCCGCCGATCGCCGTCACCCGCGTCAGCGTCGTGCCCGCTTTGGTCAGGGCTTCGAGACTGTCGCGGAAGGCGAAAGCCACGCCTTCCAGCACGGCCTGGGTCAACACGGTGCGGCTGGTTTCATGCGCAAGCCCGGTAAACGCGCCGCGAATGGCCGAGTCATTGTGGGGCGTGCGCTCGCCTGAGAGATAAGGCAGGAAGGATACGCCCGACGGCGCCTTCAGCGTATCGCCAAGTTCGGCGGTCAGCTCGCCGGGCCCTTTCCCTGATATCTCCGACAGCCAGTTAAGCGAATCGGTTGCCGACAAAATGACGCCCATCTGGTGCCAGGTGTCGGGCAGCGCATGGCAGAACGTATGCACCGCGCTTTCTGGGTTTGGCAGATAGGACGCGTTGGCGGCGAACAGCACGCCTGACGTGCCGAGCGAGACGAAGGCCTGGCCTGCTCCGACCGTTCCCATGCCGCAGGCCGAGGCCGCATTGTCGCCGGCGCCGCCGGCGATCGGGATGCCGGCCTGCATCCCCCATTTCGAGGCCAGTTCGCTGCGCAAGGCGCCGGCCTTCTCGGTGCCCTCGACCAGCGACGGCATCTGCTTTTCGTCGAGCGACGTCGCGGAAAGCAGGTCGGGCGACCAGCTCCGCTTGCCGACATCGAGCCAGGACGTGCCGGCCGAGTCAGACATTTCCGAAATATGCTCGCCGGAGAGCCATAGCCGCAGGAAATCCTTCGGCAGCAGGACCTTTGCCACCTTGGCGAAAATATCGGGCTCGTTGTTTTTCACCCAGACCAACTTCGGCGCGGTGAAACCGGGGAAGACGATATTGCCGGTGAGCTTGCGAAAGCGCGGATCGGCGTCGAGCTTGGCCGCCTCGGCATGGCTGCGCGTATCGTTCCACAGGATGCAGGGACGCAGCACCTGGTCGCCGGCGTCGAGCAAGGTGGCGCCATGCATTTGGCCGGACAGGCCTATGCCCTTCACGGCGGCGAGCTGCCCTGGATGCGATGCCTTGAGCTCGGCGATCGCGTCCTCGCAGGCGCGGATCCAGTCGGCGGGATTCTGCTCCGACCAACCGGGATGCGGCCGCGACACGTCGAGTGAAGCATGGCCGGAGCCGATGACGGTCTGCCCGGCATCGATCAAAAGCGCCTTGACGCCCGACGTGCCCAGATCGAGGCCGAGATACATGGTGTCCTCCCAATGCCATTAATTTTTTCGGATCTCGAAAAAATCTGACTTGGCAGTTTTTAAGACAAGATCCGCCTCCGGTCAATTCTCCGACAAATCGGCCGCCCGACGCGAGAACAGTGCCGACAGCGGACTGTCCGGCCGCGCCAGCGCGCGTTCCGCCGCGAGCGCCCTTGCCAGCGCATGGTCGCCGGAACGCAACGCCGCCTCGATCAGCGTCAGGTCGATGACGTCGCGTTGCGCGTGGCTGCCGCCGAAGCGGTGGGCAATCGCCCGGATTGGCCGGATGAGGCGCACCGTCTCGGCATAATTGGCGTCGCCGAACGACTTGATGGCGAGCGTCAGGGGATGGCCGACGTCCCGGGCGAAGGCGGCGTTGTCGTCGTTGCCGTTCATGGCCTCGCGCTGCGCCTCGAGCAAGATGCGAACCGGCGCTTCTTGGCCGGCGCCGACGAAGGCCATCATCGCGTGGGCATCGTTGAAGGCATAATTGCCGGCGCCAGCCTTGGCCCAGTTGGCGGCAAGCGCCGCCCAGCGATCGCCGATATCGACGCCGCCGAGATGCAATCGCCACAGAATCGCCGAGGCGTCGACCATATTGAGCGCCAGCGTCGAGCGCTCGCCGTAGATCGGCCCATCATAAAGCGCCAGCACCTGGTCGGTCTCGCCGAGATCGTAGTGGAACAGCGCCAGATGCCACCAATTGTGCACTTGCAGGAAGCTCTCTTGCGTCCACGCTTCGGGGTTGGCGCGCATCCAAGCGATGCCGTCCTTTTGCCGGCTCTGCATCTCCATGACATGCGCGACGGCGTGCTGCGCCCAGCCGTCGCGCGGCTCGATGTCGACTGCCGCGCGGCCCAGCTTTTCGGCGCGCGCAAAGTCGCCCATTTCCTCCAGCCCGAACGCCTGCATGCCGAGTATGGCGTGATAGCCGGGCATGCCGTTCTGCCACGACGGCAGCGCGCGGCCGATGCGGTCGCGCAGCATGCGGGCGTTGCCGGTGAAGAAATCGATCTGGTGCCCGGTCTGCAGCGCCAGCGCGTCGAGCGGAAACTCGATGGCGATATCCTCGAGCAGACGGGCGGCTTCATGCCAATGTCCTGCGGCAAGATGGCCAAGTGCTGCGACGTGCGCCTGCTCACGCGTCGTCGCGGCAAGCGGCAGCGCCGCCTCGTGGCATGTCCTGGCCACAGCAGTCGCCTCGCGCTCGGTGGCGAGGCCGAAGAGATAGCCCTTGAACACATGCGCCATGACGAAGCCGGGATCCTCGGCGATGGCTCGGTCGACCGAGCCGACCGGATCGCCGATGAAGCATTGCAGGTCGCGGACAGCCTGGCTGTAGGGCGAAAACCCGGCTTCGGTCGCGCCCGAAAATGTCAGGCCGAATGCGTCCCTGACTGCCATGTCATGTCCTCAATTGCCCGAACGCATCGCCACCGTGGCGATGCCGGCGCCGACCAGCAGCGTGCCGCCGGTGCGGTTGAAGATACGGATCGCCCGGGGATTGCGCACCACGTTGCGCGCCTTTGCGGCGATCAGGGCATAGCCGAAGGCATTGGCGAAGGCGAGCGCCAGGAAGGTGGTTTCGAAGATCAGCATCTGCGTCCAGAAATCGCCATGCCGGTCGAGGAACTGCGGCAGGAAGGCGACGAAGAAGGTGATGCTTTTCGGGTTGAGCGCGGTGACCAGCCAGGCATGCGCCATCATCTTGGCCGACGACACCGCATCCAGGCGCGGCTCGGCCCTGAGCGTGCCACCGGCGCGAAACAGCTTTACGCCGAGATAGATCAGATAGCCGGCGCCGATCACCTTCAGCACCGTGAACACGGTGGCCGACGCCGCCAACAGCGCGCCGATGCCCAGCATCGACAGCGTCATCGCCGTGAAGTCGCCAAACGCCACGCCGACCGCCATCGGCAGCGCCGTGCGCCAGCCCTGGCCGAGCGCATAGGACACGACCAGAAGGATGGTCGGGCCGGGAATGACAAGAAGGATCGTCGAGGCCGCGGCAAAGGCGGCCCAGTTTTCGAAGGACATGCTCGTCTCCTTGAGCTCAAAGAAGAGGATAAATCCTCGACCCCGCGAAGATGTAAAGGGGCAGCATTGAAATAGACGGCACGACGGGCTCGGCCAGAGGTTAAGGTAGGGCAAGACGTCTTCACGCTTTTTCAACCATGATTGGTGAAAATACCATCGATCCGGCCGGACCGTGTTTCCCGCCGATAGCGTAGGGTTTGGGTACATGCGTGAGTTGCCGCAAGGTCTGACGCCGCCGTACAATGGCGACGCCGTCGAAATCGAAATTTCCGAAATCCAGCTTTCCCGCCGCGCGGTGTTGTCCGGCGCCGGTGCGCTGGCGCTGCTCGGGGTTGCCGGCTGCAGCCAGACGCTCGATTTGCCATCGCTGCAGCTCGACGGCGTCACCACTGGCGCGATCACCCCTGTCCGCCCGAGCATCAGCGTCGACAAGAACATCACCAGCCCTGGTGTGATGTATGCCTCCGTCACCGATGGCGGCTTCACGCTGCCGGAAGTGCCCTACCTCAAGGTCAAGCCGGAATTCCGCCGCCAGATCGTCGTCGACCCGACCGGCGAGCAGCCCGGCACCATCGTCGTCCATTCGCAGGAGCGGCTGCTCTATCTGGTGCAGCCCGGCGGTGACGCGATCCGTTACGGCGTCGGCATCGGCAAGGAAGGCTTCCGCTGGTCCGGCCGCGCCAACATCCAGTACGGCAAGGAATGGCCGGTCTGGACGCCGCCGGCCGAGATGATCGCCCGCAAGCCGGAGCTGGTGAAATGGCAAGGCGGACAACCCGGCGGCCTCGAAAATCCGCTCGGCGCGCGCGCCCTCTACATCTATCAGAATGGCCAGGACACCGGCTACCGCATCCACGGCTCGCCCGAATGGTGGAGCATCGGCCAGGCGATGTCGTCGGGCTGCGTTCGCCTGATCAATCAGGACATTATCGACCTCTACAGCCGCGTCTCCAGGAAGAACCCCGTCGTCGTCGTCTGACCCTCCCGGTCGTCGCCTGACCTCATAGCGGCTGGCGCGGCCGCTCGACTCTCCCGTTGCGTGATCTCGCAAGACAGGCGAATGTGCCTGCAAAGCCACTGCTCGGGAGACGTGAAGCATGTCCGGAACTTTTGTGATCGCGCAAGGCGGCGGCCCGACCGCCGTCATCAACCAGACGATGGTGGGCGCCGCGCTCGAGATCCGCAAGCGGCATCCCGGCGCCAAGGTTTTAGGCTCCATCCATGGCGTGCGCGGCATTCGTGACGGCAACTATGTCGATCTTTCCGCCATTGCCGAGGACCGGTTGAGGCTGATTGCGGCCACGCCGAGCGCCGCCCTCGGCTCGACGCGCGACAAGCCGGACGAGGCCTATTGCGAGATCATCCTCAACGGCCTGAAGAAGGCCGGCGCCGACGCCTTCATCTACATCGGCGGCAACGACACGTCGGGCACGCAGCAGATCCTGACCGCCGCCGGCGGCGGCAAGATGGCTTTCGTCCATGCGCCGAAAACCATCGACAACGATCTCGAGGAGAACGACCACACGCCCGGCTTCATTTCGGCGGCCGAGTTTGTCGCCGGCGCCTTTCTCTCGGTCGACCTCGATTTCCGTGCCCTGCCCGGCATCTATGTCGGCATCGTCATGGGCCGGCACGCCGGTTTCCTCACCGCCGCCGCTGCCGCATGGCAGCTTGACCCCGACAGCGGCCCGCATCTCGTCTATGTGCCGGAGCGCCCGTTCTCGGCTGCGGCCTTCATCGACGATGTTCGAGCCACGCTCGATCGCCATAAGCGCTGTATCGTCGCCGTCTCCGAAGGCGTCAGCACCGCCGACGGCAAGGCGCTGGTCGAAAGTCTGGTGCCGCCGGACAAACTGGAGCGCGATGCGCATGGCAACGTCAAGCTGTCGGGCAGCGACCTGCCGGCCGCTCTCGAGCGTGCGCTGGCCGAAGGATTGCCGGGCAAGCGGGCGCGCGTCGATGCGCTCGGCTACATGCCGCGCGGCTATGTCGGCGCCATCAGCGCCGTCGATGCGCAGGAAGCCTTCGACGCCGGCGCTTTCGCCGTCAAGGTGGCGGAGGAGGGCGGCGGATCGGTAGCGCTGCAATATGACGGCAAGAAAACCGTGCTGAGGAAAGTGCCGCTGAAAAACGTCGCCGGCAAGACGCGCCACATGCCCGACGATTTCATGCTGCCGGATGTCAACCAGCTCTCCGATGCGGGCATGGCCTATCTGAAGCGCCTGGTCCCCGAAAAATACAAGGTCGGGAAGCCGTTCGTCTGATGCCGGATATCTCCTGATGCTTGACTGGTTCAGCAAGACGGAAGTCGACGCCCATACGACGATGCTGACCGAGCCGTTCGTGCATGATTTCGTGCGCGCCAACATCTGGCATCTGCGCGGCCGTGACGTCGACCTGCTCGTCGACACCGGCATGGGGATTTGCCCGCTGGCGCCGCAGATCAATACGCCTGCTGGCAAGCCGCTGCTCGTCGTCGCCACCCACATCCATCTCGACCATGTCGGCTCGCTGCACGAATTCCCCTCGCGGGCGGGGCCGAGGATGAGTGCCGCGCATTTCGACAGCATGGACGAAGCGGTCACCTACGCCCACATGTTCCACGATCTCGACGGCGCCGTCTCCAAGCTGCCGGCGCCCGGCTGGAAAGCGGCCGATTACAAAATCCCACCGGCCCCGCTGACGCGGACGCTTGACGAGGGCGATCTGGTCGACTTCGGCGATAGGCGGTTCCGCGTGCTGCATCTGCCCGGCCATTCGCCCGATTCGATCGCGCTATTCGATGAGGCCGATGGCCTGTTCTTCGCCGGTGACGCCATCTACGACGCCATGCTGATCGACGACCTGCCGGACTCCGACCGACCAGCCTATCGCCGCACCATGCAGCGGCTGCTCGATTTGCCGATCCGCATCGGCCATGGCGGCCACGGCCCGAGCTTCGACGCCAAACGGATGCGCGAGATCGCTAACGGCTATCTCAGGCGGACTGACGGGATCGGCGCATAGGAGGCTCCGGCAGGACGGGAAGAGATGCGGGCAGGCGCCGTCGACGAAGCTGCTGATCTCCTCCGCAAGGGGGGAGATTGGATGCCGCCACGGCTTTCGCCAGTCGTCAACGCCGGAAGCAGGGCCAGAGGTGTTCATGCTCTTGTGCCGGGTCTCAGTGATTTTGTTCTTGCTTTGTGCCGGCAGTTATGCTAGTAACTTTGGCATGGTGCTGATTGCGCCAGCGACCCGCCGTTGAGGCGGGTTTTTTGTTTTCGGGTTTCGGCGCCATCCGGCAGGCCGGTGCCAGGCCGTTATATTAAATCTTCGTAATATCATCTGGAAACCACGATCGCCGCCCTAGATGCGGGGGCTGTCGATCGGTCGGCTGCCTGCCAGGCGAGACAGGCAAGGCGACCCTCGACACGCCGAATGGGCGGTTTCCCAGCCGGAACGCCACGGTGCCCGACCAATTTCTCGCCCGGACAACGGCCATGTCACCCATCCACATTCTTCGCAGACATCGCGTCGCCGCCTTGCTGGGCGCCGCATTGATCGTCAGCCCTTTCATCCTGCCGCTCGCCCCCAAGCTGAATGGCGCCCTGGCAGAAACAGTGACCCCTCCCGTCACTGGCATGACGGTGCCCAATGGATCGTTCGCCCCGATCGTGGCGGCCGACAAGCCGGCAGTGGTGACGATCACCACCGTCATGAAGGCACAGTCGGAGACCATGAGCGACGCTGCTCCCTTCGGCGACAGCTCACCGTTCGACGACTATTTCCGCCAGTTCTTCGGCGACCAGGGGCTGCCCGGCCCCAGGACCCCGCCGCAGCAGCAGGCGCCTCGCGCAGAGGCGCTCGGCTCTGGCTTCATTGTCGCAGCCGACGGCACCATCGTCACCAACAATCACGTCATCGACGGCGCCACGTCGATCAAGGTGACGCTCGACGACGGCACCGAGCTTCCCGCCGAGCTGGTTGGCCGCGACGCCAAGAACGACCTCGCTGTCCTCAAGATCAAATCCGACAAGACTTTGCCGACCGTCAAATGGGGCGATTCCGACAAGCTCATGCCGGGCGACCAGGTGCTCGCTTTCGGCAATCCGTTCGGCCTCGGCACCACGGTTACATCAGGCATCGTCTCGGCGCGCGGCCGCGATCTGCACAGCGGGCCGTTTGACGACTTCATTCAGATCGACGCACCGATCAACCACGGCAATTCCGGCGGTCCGCTGATGGATGTGAGCGGCAACGTCGTCGGCATCAACACGGTGATCTTTTCGCCGAATGGCGGCAGCGTCGGCGTCGGCTTCGCCATCCCGTCGGACCAGGCGCAAAAGGTGGTCGCCAAGCTGATGAAGGGCGGCTCCATCCAATATGGCTATCTCGGCGTCCAGATTCAGCCGGTGACGCCCGACGTGGCGAGCGCCGTCGGCCTCGGTCAGCCCAGCGGTGCGCTGGTTTCCGAGGTCAGCGACGGCTCGCCGGCGGCAAAAGCCGGGATTGAGACCGGCGACGTCGTCACCAGCTTCGCCGGTCAGCAGATAAAGGATCCCAAGGACCTGTCGCGTGCCGTTGCCGATGTCTCGCCCGGCGAGACGGAAACGCTGGGTGTCTGGCGCAAAGGGCAGAATGTGAAGATTTCCGTCGATGTCGGGCGCAATGGAGACGATGTGGAGACGGCATCGGCCGGCGGCGGACCAGAGACACCGTCCGCACAGCAAGGCCTTCGTGCTCCTGCGATCGGCCTCGGCCTGATGGACGTCACCCCGGATGTCCGACAGGCGATGAACCTGGCGCCCAACCAGCGCGGCGCGCTGGTCGAGAGCGTCAATCCTGACAAGGCGGCCTCGGCTTCCGGGATCCAGCCGGGCGACATCATCATCGCCGTCAATCAGGCGCCGGTGAGGGACGCCAGGCAGGCGGACCAGGCGATCGCGCAGGCCGGAAAGGCTGGCAAGAAGTCCGTGCTCCTGCTCGTCGAACGGGGCGACGAGCAGATCTTCGTCGCCGTGCCCTTCGCCGCCGGCTGAAGCGCATTGGCGCGAGGTCGCGGCCAAGATTTCGGTTGCCCGTCAGAGCATCTTCGAGAAGACTAGCGCAGGTTGGCTTCAACCTGCATGGATTGTCTCGATGGTCACCCGCGGCTTCTCTTCAGGACGAAAGCCCCCGACGGATGCGGATGCCCGCATCCCGCCGGGGCAGTATCTCGAACAAGGATTCCCGGTGCTGTCGGCCGGGCCGACGCCGCGTGTGCGCACCGAGGAGTGGTCGTTCACACTCAAGCACGGACCGCGGCCGATCAAGAAGTGGAATTGGACAGAGTTCAACGCGCTGCCTTTGACCAAGATGACGCGCGACATTCATTGCGTCACCGCATGGACCAAGTTCGACACGGCGTGGCAAGGCGTGCTGGTCGACGATATTCTGGCGGATGCCGGCATCGAGCCGCCGAGCCCCTTCACGCTGGCGCTGTCGTTCGACGGCTACACCACGAATGTGCCGACGAAGGACCTCACCGCCGGCAAGGCGATGGTGGCGCTGCTTTACGAAGGCAAGCCGATCACGCCGGACCATGGCGGCCCGGCGCGGCTGCTGGTTCCGCATCTCTATTTCTGGAAGTCGGCCAAATGGCTGAACGGGCTGCAGTTCACCGCGCGCGACGAGCCGGGTTTCTGGGAACTGCGCGGCTATCACATCTATGGCGACCCGTGGCGCGAGCAGCGCTATACGGGCGATCCATGAGCGACCAGCCGGCGGCGCAGTCGCCCTGGCAGACGGTGACCATCACCCGCATCAAAAAGCGCACGCCGCGCGTCACCAGCTTTTTCCTCCGGCCGTCACGGCCCTTCGCCTATCGTGCCGGGCAGCATGTCGATGTCAGGCTGACGGCGCCGGATGGCTATCAGGCGCGCCGTTCCTACTCCATTGCCTCGGCGCCGGAAGGCGGCGAGACGATCGAGCTGGCGATCGAAAGGCTCGATGATGGCGAGGTCTCGCCATTCTTCCACGAGGTCGCGGCAGTCGGCGACGAGGTCGAGCTGCGCGGACCGCTCGGCGGACACTTTGTCTGGTCCGACAGTGACGGCGGCCCGCTTCTGCTGGTCGGCGGCGGGTCGGGCGTGGTGCCGCTGATGGCGATGATCCGCCATCGCGCCGCACGCAAATCGGCGGTTCCTGCCACGCTGGTGTTTTCCGCACGGATCTGGGACGAGGTGATCTTTCGCGACGAGCTGATCGATTTCCATGATCGCCGGGACGGCTTCGATCTGGTGCTGACGCTGACGCGCGAGCCGGCCCGGCGCCCGGCGGACTATTCTCGGCGGATCGACGTTGCAATGATAGAGCAATCGATGGTGCGGCTGCCCACGCCACCAAGGTTCGCCTTTGTCTGCGGCTCGAATGCCTTCGTGTCGGCCGCCGCCCAGGCGCTGATCGATGCCGGCGTTCCGGCAAGCCTCATCCGCACCGAGCGCTACGGGGTCTAATGCATGTCGCGCAACAACCTAAAGCGCGTCGCATAAGGCCGGTCAAAACGCGACGCGCTTTAGGGCCGCCGGTCATGCCTCGATCTCGATCGCCGTCAGCGGCTTCGAACAGCAGGCAAGGATGAAGCCGTCGTCGATCTCGTGATCGAGGATGCCGCCATTGTGGCTCATCTCGACCGTGCCCGAGACCTTTTTCACCTTGCAGGTTCCGCACAGGCCGAACTCGCAGGCCGCCGGGATGCGCACGCCCGAAGCGCGCGCCGTCTGCAGCACGGTCTGGCCGGCAACGCAGTCGGCATCGACATCCGAAAGCGAAAAGCGGACTGGCGTTGCGGCTTCGGCAGGTATTTCGACCCCGCCCTCTGCCGGCCCACCCTCTGCCGGCGAACCGAACGGGGCCGGTATTTCCTCCACCATCGGGGCCGCAAAGCTCTCCTGATGATAGTTGCCCATGTCGAAGCCGGTGGCCTCCAGCATCTGCCGCACCGCACGCATAAACGGGTCGGGGCCGCAGCAGAAGATTTCGCGCTCGCGGAAGTCTGGCGCCAGCAGCGGCAGCCGTATCGCGTCGATCCGGCCCATATGGCCGAACCAACCCTCGCGGCTGGACCGTTCCTCGATCATGAAGCCAAGCGTCAGACCCGGCATGCGGCTGCCGAGCAGTTCGAGCTCCTTGCGGAAGATGATCTCCTCGGGCTTTCGTGCACAGTTGACGAAGCCGACATCGGTCCATGGCGCGCAATCGTTCAGCCAGCGCAGCATCGACATCATCGGCGTCACGCCGGAGCCGGCCGAAATGAACAGATACTTGGCCGCGGGATGGCTGTGCAGCGAAAAGTCGCCCGTCGGACCATAAGCCTTCACGTGAACGCCGGGCTTCAGATTGTCGAACATCCAGCGCGTGCCGAGACTGCCGGCTTGCGCCTTCACCGTCACCGCGATCGAGAACGGCCGCGACGGCGAGGAAGACAGCGTATAGGTCCGCATCAGCGGGCCGTCGGAGGTCGGCAGTTCCAGCGTCACGAATTGGCCCGGCTTATAGCGGAACCAGGTCTGGTTGTCGGAGCGGAAGGTGAAGGTCTTCACGTCGGGCGCCTCGTCGCTGACGCCGATCACCTCCAGCACCTGCAGCCGGTCGTTCCAGGGCGCCATTTCGTCGAGATGGCGATAGAGCCCGAGGTCCGTCATCGCATTCATCCCTCTCACCTTTCTCTAGGCGACGCTGCGCAACGCCGGCCGGCCGTCCTCGGCAAGGCGCGGTCCGATGAAGGAGGCGTACCATTCGACGAACTGGATGACGCCGCCCTCATGCAGTTCCGAATAAGGGCCGGGCTCATAGGCCGGCGACAGGATGCCGAAGGCGTTTTCCTCGACGATGCGGCGGTCCTGGTCGTTGGTCTCGGTCCATACATGGGTGAGTTCGGCAAGGTCGTAATCGACGCCTTCGACCGCGTCCTTATGGACGAGCCATTTGGTTGTCACGGCGGTTTCCGTGGCGCTGATCGGCAACACGCGGAAGGTGACCGCATGATCGCCGAGGATGTGGTTCCAGGTCGTCGGATAGTGATAGAGCAGCAGCGAGCCGACACGGTCGGTCGAAACGCTGTCGGAAAGGTTCTTCTTCACGGCGCGTCTTCCCGTCATCGTATAGCTGACAGCGTCGCGCAGCAGCGGTGCGCGGGTGGCGCGGTATTGCCCGGCCGGATCGATGCGGAACTTGCTCGGCAGGCCCGCCGCCTCGCATTTCGCCCAGTGCGCCAGCATCTCAGGATCGCTGTCGGCGCCCTGCACGCCGGTCACGGTCGGCGCTTCCGGGAATGTCTTGCACAGTTCCGGATGATTGCCGGCGCAATGATAGCACTCGCGGTTGTTCTCCCAGACGAGCTTCCAATTGCCCTTCTCGACGATGGTCGATTCGAAGGCGACCTTTGCCTCGCGCAGCCGGTGCGGCAGCAGGTAAGGCTCGATCATGGCGCGCATCGGCGCGAAATCGGCGGGCTCCTTGGCCAGGCAGATGAAGATGTAGCCGCCGACACTTTCGCAAGCCACCGGCTTGAGGCCGAACTGGCTCTTGTCGAAGCCGTCCGCCATCTGGCGGGCGAACAGGAGCCGGCCGTCTAGCTCGTAGGTCCACTGGTGATAGGGGCAGACGAGCTTTGCCGCCGTGCCCTTGTCGGCGTTGCAGACGCGGCTGCCGCGATGCCGGCAGGAATTGTGGAAGGCATTGATCTTGCCTTGCTGGTCGCGGACCAGCACGACCGGATAGTCGCCGATCTGGGCGGTGATGTAGCTGCCCGGCTTCGGCAACTCGCAATCGTGGCCGATGAACAGCCAATCGCGATACCAGATCAGCTCCATGTCGAGCTTGAAGAAATCGGGATCGGTGTAGAAGGGCTGCTCGAGCGAATAGCCTTGCCTGCGGCCGTGCAAGAGCCTCAGCATGTCGTTGCGCGAATCCATGTCCTGTCCTCATAGCCGTCGCATCGGCCCGAAATCGGAATCGATTTCGGAAAGCACGATGCGCAATTCAAATTCTTGGAGCGTACTTTATGCGTCCAGATGGACGCATGTCGCTCCAAAGACTGAACTGGTGGTGATTGAGGAAGGATCGCTTGCACGCCGGCGACAGGCCAGACATGCATCATCCACCTCTTGACCGCCCACCGCGATCAGTCGAGTCTAGACACCTCGGGCTGGTTTCCGGGCTCTGGAGTGTCCTTGCGGACAGTCGCGACACCTTCCCAGGCTTGTGGCCCAGTGGTCTCCCGTTGCGACTTGAACTCCACCACCGTTGCGGGGGCAGCGCCGGGATTTGACCGGCTTCCCAATTCTCCGCTTCGTCGTCACCAAGCGGCACCTGAGATGGCGTCATCTAATCATGACGGCCAGCTGACTGTCGGCATGAAAGCGACATCGTATCCATGCGGCGCGACACGGCCCGCGAAACGTGCAGGTTGGTAATTGCAGGGCTGAAACCCATTTTTTCGGCCACCATTGTCGGCCGCCGTGACATCGAATTCCGACCCGCGGCGGAGGCAAAGAAGGTTAACAGTTTCCAAAAGTGACTATTAGCCGCTCCTAAAATCGAACCGAACGGTTCGTTTCTGTTGACAATGCGTGCATGACGCTGTGAACGCAGGTCCGCCAATCCGTCAAATCGTCAAATGGCGACTTTGGCATAAAGCTTTGAAAATAAAAGATAAAGCAGCGCCTGTAGAAGCGTCTGGTACAATTTCAAGGTGTAGATTCTTGGTCCACACGGAACAACTTCGTGATTGGAATCTGCGGGATGGCCTTCCCACATCGGGGCTGTCCGAACGACGCGAATTCCTTCCAAGACACGCCGCTAGCCGGACGGAAAACTAAGATACTGGAGTACCAAAAATGAAAAAGATTGCTCTTACTGCCGTCGCCGTTCTGGCCATCACCGGCAGCGCCTTTGCCGGCAGCGACCATTATGGGTCCAACGGCGCCAACCAGCCGGCCGCTGCGGTCGACAGCTCGTACACGGCTTCCATTCAGAAGCCGGCTCACGCTGAAAAGCCCGCCGTCCAGGGCGCCGACCGCAACCTTTTCGGCAACAATTAACAGCTGATCCCAGACCATGGTCCCAAAAAGTGGAAACCGGTTTTCGGAAAAGATCATGGTCAAACAAGAAGACAGAGCGGCGGCAGGTCCGCCGCTAGGGATCTTTAGAAATTCAGGAGTATTGGAAATGAAGAAGATTGTTCTTGCCACCGCCGCCATTCTGGCCATCTCCGGCAGCGCTTTTGCCGGTAGCGACAACTATGGATCGAACGGCGCCAACCAGCCGGCCGCTGCGGCCGACAGCTCGTACACGGCTTCGGTTCAGAATTCCGCTTCGGCGCAGAATCCGGTTCCGGCCGACGAGAAACCCGTCCACGGCAGCGACCGTAACCTCTTCGGCAACAACTAACAGCCAGTTCCAACAGCAGCGGCGGCATTTGCCTGCCGCGCTGATGGGATACGAAAATCCAGGAGCACTGAAATGAAGAAGATCGTTCTTACCGCCGCCGCGCTTTTGCTTGCTGCCGGCAGCGCCTTTGCCAACAACGACAATGTTGGCGGGACCGACATCAACAAGCAGGCGACCGTCAACGTCGACAACACGCAGACGTCTTCGGTACGCAACACCGGTTCGCCGATCTACAAGCTGCTCAATTCGTCGGGCGACGTAGAGAAGTCCGCCCCGCAGGGCAGCGACCGGAACCTGTTCGGCCGCTAGCGCATCGGCCCGAAAATCGGAATCGATTTTCGGAAAGCACGATGCGTAGGTTCAAAGTGTTAGAGCGTACTTTGTGCGTCCACTTGGACGCACGTCGCTCTAACAGCAACCTGAATGCACAAGAGCGGCGGGCTTTGCCCCGCCGCTCTTGTTTTTGGCTTCGCCAAACAACAACTGCTCGGCAGTCCTGCTGCCGTTCTCAGGCCGCCTTTGCTTCCGCTTCGTGAAGCGTGAAGGACCGCCCGTCGGTATCGAAAATATGCAGGTCGCCGGCATCGGCACTCAACCGCAGCGTCGCGCCCCGCTTGACCTCGACATTGCCGGGCAGCTTGGTCACCAGCGGCAGGTCGGCGCGGCCGATGTCGACATAGACGAGCTGGACCTCGCCGAGCTGCTCGACATAATCTACCGTTCCCTCGAAAAGATAATCCGCGCCGCTAGCGATCATCAGATCCTCCGGCCGCACGCCGAAGCTCACCGAAGCGCCCTTCGCTGAGGCCGGCGTGGCGATCGGCACCGTCGCCTTGCGCCCGCCGACATGGCTGACGATGGTCGGGTTGCCTGATTTGTCGATCGTCGCCGGCAGGATGTTCATTGCCGGCGAGCCGATGAACTGGGCGACGAACAGATTGCCGGGTTTCTTGTAGAGCTCCATCGGCGTGCCGACCTGCTCGATATGGCCGTCCTTGAGCACCACGATGCGGTCGGCCAGCGTCATCGCCTCGACCTGGTCGTGGGTGACGTAGATCATTGTTGTGGCAGGCATCGACTCCTTGAGCTTGGCGATCTCGATGCGGGTGGCGACGCGCAGTGCCGCGTCGAGGTTCGACAGCGGCTCGTCGAACAGGAAGACCTTCGGGTTGCGCACGATGGCGCGGCCGATGGCGACGCGCTGGCGCTGGCCGCCCGACATCGCTTTGGGCAAGCGGTCGAGATATTTGGTCAGCTGCAGGATTTCCGCCGCTTGGCGCACCCGCTTGTCGATCTCGGCCTTGCTCTCCTTGCCGATCTTCATCGAGAACGCCATGTTGTCGTAGACGGTCATGTGCGGATAGAGCGCATAGGACTGGAAGACCATGGCGATGCCCCGCTTCGACGGCGGCACGTCGTTGACCACCTCGCCGGCGATCTTGAGCTCCCCGGAGGTGATTTCCTCAAGCCCGGCGATGGACCGCAGCAAGGTCGACTTGCCGCAACCCGAAGGGCCGACGAAGACGATGAACTCGCCCGACTTTATGTCGAGGTCGATACCGTGGAGAATGTTGAGATTGCCGTATGATTTCTTCACTTGCCTTAGCGTGACATCGGCCATGGGTTCCCTCCAGTGAATTGCAAACTCAGTCGATGCGCCCGAACCAGGCGCCGTAGCCGCCGAGGCGGATAGAGCCGGCGCCAGTCTGTCCCGAAAACCCGTGCCCCGGCAAGGGCTGCAGCGAGCGTCCGCCGAGATTGACTTCCGCCGGTCGGCTGCCGAGATTGAAGACGCAGACGATCTGCTCGTTGCCCTCGCGGCGCGTGAAGGCGACCGTATCGCCGTCGCTCTCGATGAAGTTGATATCGCCCTTGGCCAGCGCCGGATGCAAACGGCGGAAGGCGAGAAAGCGCCGGTAGTGTTCAAGCAGCGAGCTGTCGTCGCCCTGCTGCACATCGACCGCTTGCGAAAGGTGCTTGGCGGGCACGGGCAGCCATGGCTTTGCCTTGGAGAAGCCGCCATTGCTGTCGGCGCCATCCCAGACCATCGGCGTGCGGCAGCCGTCACGGCCCTTGAATTCCGGCCAGAAGCGGATGCCGTAGGGGTCCTGCAGATCCTCGAATTGCAATTCCGCTTCGCCAAGACCAAGCTCCTCGCCCTGATAGATGCAGACCGAGCCGCGCAGCGACATCAGCAGCGCCGAGATCACCTTGAGATAGGCGGTCTGGTCGGCTTCGCCGGCCGCCCAGCGCGAGGCAGTGCGCATCACGTCGTGGTTGGAGAACGCCCAGCACGACCAGCCGTCGCTGGCGACCTTGCCGAAGGCTTCCAGCACCGAGCGCACCTTGGCCGCGCTGATTTTTTCGGGCGCCAGGAAGTCGAACGAATAACACATGTGCACGCGCTTGCCGCCGGCGGTATAGGCCGCCACCACCTCCAGCCCGCGTTGCGAATCGCCGACTTCGCCGACCGCCGCTGTCGCCGGATAGTCGTCGAGCAGGGCGCGGAAGCGCTCGAGGAAGCCAAGGTTTTCGGGGCGGCTCTTGTCGTAGAGGTGGTCCTGGTAGTTGTAAGGGTTGACGGAAGGAGCAGTCTGGTCGTTGCGTTCTTCGGGCGGCAGCGGCGGATTGTCCTCCAGGCCCTGGCTGTGGAAATAGAAGTTGATGGTGTCGAGGCGGAAACCGTCGACGCCGCGCTCCAGCCAGAAGCGGGTGACATCGAGCAGCGCGTCCTGGACGGCGCGGCTGTGGAAATTAAGATCGGGCTGCTCGGCCAGGAAATTATGCAGGTAATATTGCTGGCGGCTGGTGTCCCACTGCCAGGCAGAGCCGCCGAAGATTGACAGCCAGTTGTTGGGTGGCGTGCCGTCGGGCTTGGCGTCGGCCCAGACATACCAGTCCGCCTTGGGATTGGTGCGGCTCGAGCGGCTTTCCCTAAACCACGGATGGATGTCGGCCGTATGCGACAGCACCTCGTCGATCATCACCTTGAGCCCGAGCCTGTGCGACTCGGCGGTCAAGGCATCGAAATCGGCCAGCGTGCCGAACATCGGATCGACGTCGCAATAGTCTGACACGTCGTAGCCGAAATCCTTCATCGGTGATTTGAAGAACGGCGAGATCCAGATGGCATCGACGCCGAGCGCAGCGATATAGGGGAGCCTGGCGATGATGCCCCTGAGGTCGCCGATGCCGTCGCCGTTCGAATCCTGATAACTGCGCGGATAGATCTGGTAGATCACGGCACCGCGCCACCAGTCGCGGCCGACGGCGAGGTCGGGGCTCAACGTCGCTTTCACAGCGGATTGCATGATCTCAACCACCTTTCACTGAGCCGGCGAGCAGCCCGCGGACGAAATAGCGCTGCAGCGAGAAGAATACGATCAGCGGCACGACAATGGTGATGAAAGCCGATGTCGTCAGGATCTCCCAGTCGCCGCCGCGCGAGCCGAGCAACGCATTGAGCTTGGCGGTCAGCACGATCTGGTCGCCCTCAGTGCCGAGGAAAACCATCGCAACCAGCAGGTCGTTCCACACCCACAGAAACTGGAAGATGGCGAAGGAGGCCAGCACCGGGAACGACAGCGGCAGCACGATCTTGACGAAGATCTCGAAATCGCTGGCGCCGTCGATGCGCGCCGATTCCATGATTTCGCGCGGCAGGCCGGCAATGTAGCTTCTCAGGAGATAGATAGCGAAAGGCAGACCGAAGCCGGTATGCGCCAGCCAGATGCCGAGATAGGTTTTGGACGGCACGCCGAAGAAGCTGCCGACGCCGTTGTAGAGCTTCAGCAGCGGGATCAGCGACATTTGCAGCGGCACGACCAGGAGGCCGATGATAACCGCGATGAGCAATGCCCGGCCGGGAAAGCGCATCCAGGCCAGCGCATAGGCCGCGAACGCCGCGATCAGGATCGGGATGACAGTCGCCGGGATGGTGACGGTCAGCGAATTCATGAACGAGCGGCCGATGCCCTCCGAAAACAGCACCGTATTGTAATTGTCGGTGGTGAACTTCGGCGGCGCCGACGAGGCGTAGTAGACGCGCTGGCCGCGCTTGCCCTCGAAGGGCTTCGTTGAGGTCATGACGAAACTGCCGTCGGCGTTGAGCTGCAAGGTCTCGCCGTCGCCGAGATCGGCTGTCGTGCCGGCGGGATATTGCGTCGGCGCCGCCGACTTGACGCCGAAGGCGCTGATGTCGCGGGCCGCATCCTCGCCGAAGATGTTGCCCTCGAGGACGAACTTGCCGTCCTTCTCGACTTGCGCCGAGGCGGGTGGCAGCCGGCCCGCTTCCGTCTGGGTGGAACTGGCAAACGAGTTCCACCAGCCCGAGGCGATGATCTGATCCTTGTCGCGCAGCGACGAGACGAGAATGCCGAGGGTCGGGATGGTCCAGATCGCGACGAAGATGAAGACGGCGATATGGACGCCGAAACGGCTGGCAAAAGACTTTCCGGTCGCCACGGCCATCTCAATGTCCTCCCGTCTCTTTGTTCGCCTGGCGGATGTTCCAGACCATGATCGGAATGACCGCGACCATGATGATGATGGCGATGGTCGCGCCACGGCCGAAATCACCGCCGCCGCGGAACATCCAGTCGAACATCAGATTGGCCAGCACCTGGCTATTCCATTGGCCGTTGGTCATGGTCAGCACGATGTCGAACACCTTCAGCACCAGGATGGTGATGGTGGTCCAGACGACGGCGATCGTGCCCCAGATCTGCGGCACCATGATCTTCCAGAAGATCTGGAACGGATTGGCGCCGTCGATGACGGCCGCTTCCAGCGTCTCTTCGGGAATCCCCCGCAAGGCTGAGGACAGGATGACCATGGCAAAGCCGGTCTGGATCCAGATCAGGATGATCATCAGGAAGAAATTGTTCCAGAACGGCAGCGATATCCAGACCTGCGGCTGGCCGCCGAAATACTGGATGATGGCGTTGAGCAACCCGATCTGCGTCTGGCCGGCGCCTCTATACTCATAGATGAATTTCCAGATGACGCTGGCGCCGACAAAGGAGATGGCCAGCGGCAGGAAGATGAGGCTCTTGGCGATGGTGCCCCACCAGATCTTGTCGGTGAGGACGGCGATGATCAGCCCGAGGAAGGTGCAGGCGGCAGGCACGACCGCCAGCCAGATGATGTTGTTGAGGATGGAGGTGCGGAACTCGCGGTCGCCGAACGCCCATTCATAATTGGCGAAGCCGACGAAATTGGCGCCGCCGCGATCGAGGAACGACAGCCTGAGCGTTTCCACGACCGGGTAGATCAAATAGATGGTGAGGATGATCATGGCCGGGCCGACGAACAGCCACGGCCGGATCATCCCCTGCCGGCGCAAATTGTCGATGGCCGCAGCACCTGCGACGCCGCGCGACGGGAAGATGATGTCCACCAGCTTGTTGGCGCCCCAGAAATAGGCGACGCAGCCGCCGACGCCGACGATGATGACAAATATGGCCGAGAAAATCTGAGCCGCCACGGGTCCCTCCCTCTGCGCATGATCCGCCAGTCGAGAATGGCTTTGGCGACGGGATCATGGGCCGATTCAGTTGTTGAGAGCGATCGAACGCAAACCGGTTTCCACCATTGCTGATCGCACTCCAAGCTGGAATGTCGTTGTACTCGTGACAATCGGTGCGGCGCGGGCCGCCGGTCGGATCCGGGCCATTGAGGCCCGGATCCATTCAGGATCGGTAGTCCGCACGTTCAGCCGGGGGCGCCTACTTGATCGCGTCCCAGCTCTTCTGGATGTCGGTGGCGACATCCTGCGCGGACTTGCCGCCGACAAGATCGATCATGCCGGTCCAGAAGGCGCCGGCGCCGATCTTGCCCGGCATCAGGTCGGATCCGTCGAAGCGGAACGTCGAGGCTTCGGCAAGGATTTCGCCCTGCTTCTTCAGCGCGTCGCTGGCATAGGCATCCTTGTTGACCGATTTGAGCGGCGTCACGAAACCGCCCTGGGCCATCCAGATCTCATGGGCGAGCGGCATCTTCAGGAATTCGATGAACGCGCGGGCACCCTTGCTATCCTTGGTGATCATGGCCAGCGTGCCGGCGCCGAGCACCGGGGTGCCGAGGTCAGGCTTAGAGGCGTAAGGTGGGAAGTAGAAGAAGTCGGCATCCTGGCCGATCTCTGTGCCTTCCGGAAAGAAGGTCGGGATGAACGACGCCTGATGATGCAAATAGCACTTCGGCGGCACCGAGAAGAGGCCTTTCGGGCTGTCGCGGAAGTCGGTCGCGGCAACCGCCTTGGCGCCGCCGTCGACCATTTTGTCGTCGGTCGCGATCTTGCCGAAAATGTCGATGGCATTGACCACCGCGGGATCGTTGAACGGAATTTCGTTCTTCACCCACTTGTCGTAAGTTTCGGGCGTCTGGGTGCGCAGCATGATGTCCTCGACCCAGTCGGTCGCCGGCCAGCCGGTGGCGCCGCCCGAACCGAGCCCGATGCACCATGGCGTGCCGCCGTCGGCGATGATCTTCTTTTCGAGCTCGGCGAGCTCTTCCTGCGTCTTCGGCACCTCGTAGTCGGCTTCCTCGAAATTGTCAGGCGAGTACCAGACCAGCGATTTCACGTCGGCCTTGTAGGGAAAGGCGAAGAAGCCCGGCTTGCCGCCCTTGTCGTTGAAGGTGCCGAGATCGACCCATGACTGGCCGGCGCCGTAATTGTCCTTGATCCAGTTGGCGGTGTCGTCGCCGAGCGGCGTCAGCAGGCCCTTGGACGCCAGGTCCTGGATCAGGCCCGGCTGCGGCAGCACGGCAATGTTGGGCGGGCTGCCGGCCTGCGTGTCGATGACGATCTGCTGTTCGTAATTTTCCGACGAGGAGTATTTGATCTCGGCGCCGGTGGCTTCCGAGAAATAGTCGAGAACGGTGCGGATGAGCCCCTCGTCCTCGCCGCGCCATGGCCCGAAGATCGACAGCGTCTCGCCCTTGAGGTCGACCTTCTTGAGGTCTTCGTAATTCGCCCAGTTGAAGCGGGGATCTTCGCCCGGCTTGAACTTCAGTTCGGCTTGCGCCGGCGCGCCCAGGGCGAGCGCGACAAAGGCGGCGCTCAGCAGAAGCATTTTCTTCATCGGTATTCCCTCCCAGTGGTGACAAACACTCGGACGGAACCTCCATTCCGTCCGCCGACGCTGCAGGACTGTGACTCAGTCGGAAAGGAACCGCAACCTTTCGAAGAGTCTTCCAAAGCGCTTTGGTCTTTTCGATCACGCCACTGAATCGATCAGGAGTCAAGAGGGTCACGTGCTAATCGATTTAATTTTCGCGATATAAGAGCAACTGAAGTGCGCTGCAGCATGCTTTTTTGGCGCTGCGGCAGCATATTTTGCTTCAAACTGGTTGGAAACGGTGCTTATGGTCTTTGCATCAGGCAGGGCTGCCCGTAGCGGCTAGGCCGATCCATAGTTAAAGCGCTTTGAGGCTTGGAGGCCTCCGGTGAACCTCAAACAGCTCTCCCACATGCTGGCGCTTTCGCAGACAACGGTAAGCCGCGCGCTGAACGGCTACCCGGAAGTCAATGAGGAAACGCGCCGGCGGGTGATCGACGCAGCCAAGCGCCACGGCTACCGACCCAACCCGAGCGCGCGCCGGCTGGCCACCGGCAAGACCGGGATGATCGGTTATGTCTTGCCGACCGGCACGGCCGTCGACATCGACCCGCATTTCGTCGAATTCCTGTCCGGTCTCGGCGACTATGCCCGTTCGCATGAACTCGACCTGGCGCTGTCCCCGGCCGATGCCGACGACCAGGAGACGACCTACCGGCGTATTGTCGCCAACCGGCAGGTCGACGCCGTCTACATCTCCTCGCCGAAGCCGGCCGACCGGCGGGTGGCGCTGGTCAACACGCTCGGCATCCCGTTTGTCGTCCATGGCCGCAGCGAAGGGCTCGATTTCGACTACCCTTTCACCGACATCGATAATGAGGGTGCCTTCCACGAGGCGGCACGGCTGCTCGTTCAGCTCGGTCACCGGCGGTTGGCGCTGATCAACGGCGACGACCGCGAGACTTTCGCCATCCACCGCGAGCGTGGCGTGCGCCGGGCATTGGCAGCGAGCGGTCTGGTGCTTGGCGAAGGCCATGTCTGTTCCCTCGCCATGACTGAGGAGAACGGCTACCGCGCCGCCAGACGGTTGCTCGAGCAAAGCGATGCGCCGACAGCGATCGCCTGCTCCAGCCTGATCATGGCGCTCGGCGTCGTGCGCGCGGTGCGCGATCTCGGCCTGACCATCCCGGGCGACCTGTCGCTGATCGCCCATGACGACGTCTTCCCCTGGCTGAAGCCGGAGAATTTTTCGGTGCCGTTGTCGACGACGCGTTCGTCGATCCGCCTGGCCGGCGCGCGCGTCGCCGAGCGGCTGGCGGCGCGGATTTCCGGATTGGAGGAGGGCGCCCGCGGCGAAGTCTGGCCGGTCGATCTGGTGATCAGGGGATCGGTCGCCGGCGCGCCGGGTTAGAGGTCCAAATCCAAATCGCTCTGAGCGACGGAGTTCGACCCATTCCAGTCATCCACGTCACTTGCGCGACCGCGCAAGTGACGTGGATGGAAACTTTCGGCCCGTTACCAAACGGCTGGTAAGGACATGGCCGGTCTTCCTGAAAACTTTCATTCTTTCAGGGCTGCCACCATTCATTGAGCCGTCGATGGGCGTGGCTACGATCAGGCATTCGTGGTATACTTTGCCGGCTTGAAACCGTGACGCTTACTGCGGTTTGCCTTGGGAGATGCCGAATGCGCGTGTCCTTGCTCTTCATTGCACTGCTGCTTGTAAAAATCCCGATTGTATCGCATGCCGCCGACATTCACGATGCCGCCATGAACGGCGATGTCGCAGCGATCACGGCTGCGCTGGATGCAGGCGCTGATGTAGATGAGAGTGATGGAAGCGCAACGCCGCTCTATCTCGCGGTCTTTATGGGCCACATCGAAGCGGCAAAACTGCTCATAGAACGTGGTGCCGAAGTCAACGCCCAGACGACTGGTGGTCCACCGCTGATGGCGGCTGTCGGGACAGGCAAGATCGATCTGTTAAATCTGTTGCTGGAGCGGGATGCGGATCCAAATTCCGATCGTGGTGGCGAATTCGCCCTTCATGTCGCCGTCACTCTCGATTGTTTCGACTGCGTGAAGGCACTGGTCGAGGCCGGAGCGGACGTGAATGCGAAGGCAATGCACGGCAAGACGCCGCTCCATCTGGCAAAAAGCAGGGGGCAACGCGAAGTTGCTGACTATCTCTTGGCGCATGGCGTCGTCTTGCCAACACCAGCCCCAATCTCAATGAAGTTGGCTTCTGCCGATGTCGAGAAAGGCCGAACCGACTACAGCCGCCGGTGTACTACTTGCCACGACGCCGAGCCACAGGGAGGGAACAAAATAGGACCCAACTTGTGGAGCGTCGTCGGCCGCGACAAGGCATCCATGGCAGATGTGCGCTACTCCGACACCTTGCTGGGCTGGGAGGGTGTCTGGACGTACGAGGATCTGAACAGATTTCTCTTCGGGCCCATGCTCACCACGCCGGGCGTCAAGATGGAGACTCCCGGTGTCCCGGACGAGACCGAACGGGTCAACATGATCGCCTACTTGCGCACACTCAGCGACAAGCCGATCCCGCTGCCCCCTGGCTGAAGCCGGAGAATTTTTCGGTGCCGTTGTCGACGACGCGTTCGTCGATCCGCTTGGCCGACGCGCATCGCCGAGCGGCTGGCGGCGCGGATTTCCGGCCTGGAGGAGGGCGCCCGCGGCGAAGTCTGGCCGGTCGATCTGGTGATCAGGGGATCGGTCGCCGGCGCGCCGGATTAGAGCAATTCCAGGAAAAGTGTGAAACGGTTTTCCCGGGAAAAGCGCATAGCGCTTTCCCTAGGGAATTGCGCAAAAACAATGAGATAGAGCGGTTCGGCGTTTCCCTGAAACGATGAAGCGCTCTAGGATCATTATCTCGGAGAGAGGCCATCGAGCAGGAAGCCGAGGCCTTTCAGGAAAGCACCATCCCAATCATTATCCAACAGCAGACGAGAGCGTTCGATTGTCGGATAGCGTTCGCTGAGCCGTGTAAGGCGCTGCTGCGCGGCAGCCCTGTCCGCGTCCGAGAGGTCGAAGCTCGCCCGGGTGATGGTGGCGCCCATCACATAGTTCCAGAGCGACCATATCGCGACGTTCACATCGGCGTCCGCCACACCGGCTCGGGACAAGGTCTTGCTCAGCAATTCTAGGCGACCGAGGATGTTTGGGCCGAGCGCCCGGCGCGGCAACAGCGATGCCGACCAAGGATGGCGCAGCATGCTGGCGCGCCAGTCTTCGAGCATATGAACGATTTCTCCGCGCCAGTCTTGAGACGCGACTATTTGCGGCGGTCCGCGATATTCGAGCACTGAGTCGAGCGCCAGATCAAAGACATCCTCTTTGTTGTCGACGTGCCAATATAGGCTCATCACGCCCGAGCCGAGGCGATCGGCCAGCCGGCGCATCGTCAATCCGTCGACTCCCTGGGCGTCCAGAAGTTCCACCGCGGTCGCCACGATGCGTTCCCGAGAGAGCAGCGGTTCACTGCGCGGCTCCTGAACGGGCTGGAGCCGCTCGCTTATCTGTTGAGACCGTTTGCTCCGGGCGCCGCTACGTTTGGCTGCCATCCGTCTTCCTCGCTGTTCAGAACGTCGATTTTGACCGGCCAACGCGACTAATGTCGATCTTGAACGATTGACTCGTACGTCGTACCATACGATTGATCGTACCTCGTACGAGTCAACGTATGGGCTATATGGCTAAAGTTCAATCATGCCGGCCGCGAGGCCACGTTGCTCGCAGTCCGCAGAGCCAAGAGAAAATCATGTCACGCGCAACCAAGCATCTGCTTATCGGAGGGCTAATCATCATGACCATGGGAATTCCCGCTGCCACGACAGCGAATGAGAATGATCTCAAACTGACCATCGTCAATCCACAAAACCTCTACGACCCGTCGCCGAATGGCTACAGCACGGCGGTGATCACGCCCCGCAATGCCAGGGTGGCCTTCATCTCCGGACAGGGCGGCCAAGACAGCACGGGAGCCTTGTCGCCCGACTTCGCTGTTCAGGTTGAGCAGGCCTACGCAAATTTGCACACCGCCCTCGATGCGCTCGGTGCCAGGCCCGATCAGGTCGCCAAGCTCACGGTCTTCGTGGTCGATCACGATATGTTCAAGCTTGAGGTGCTGACCAGGAACGTCAAGGAAATGTTCGGCGAGGCGCTGCCGGCGCAGACACTGCTTCCCGTTCCCAAGCTTGCAATTGACCCCATGCTGTTCGAGGTGGAGGCCGTGGTCATTCTGGAATAGTCGGGCGGCGCTGTTGGCCCGATCGCTCGAATTGAAATGGGTCGAGCGCGCCGCCGATTGTCGCGGACTTATTCCTTGGCCGCTTCGGCCGCCTTGGTGTCCAACAGGCCGTAGCCGAAATCATTGTCTCGTCCCTTGGGGCCGAGATCCTTGGCGGTGGCGGCCAATGCCTTCTCGACCCAGTCGGCGGAACGGTCGGGCGCGGCATGCAACAGATTGGCGACCGCGCCGGACACGATCGCTGCGGCAAACGAGGTGCCGGTGACCACATCCGAGCCGGCGCCGCTCGGCGCCACCATCTCGACGCCGGGGGCGGAGAGGAAGACATAGGCGCCGCGATTGGCCTGCTGCATCAGCCCGTCCTTGGCATCAGTGGCCGTCACCGCGATGACGCTGTCGAAGGCGGCGGGGTAGCCGTAGGGCGCCTTCGGTCCGTTGTTGCCGGCGGCGGCGACCAGCACGATGCCCAGCGCCCGGGCATTGCGGCAGGCGATGCCGAGCAGGTCGTTCTTCGGTCCGACGAAGCTCATATTGATGATGCGAACATCTTGGCTTGCCGCCCAGTCGAGCGCCGACAGGATGATGTCCATGGTCGACTTGCCGCCCTCGAAAGCGCGAGCGTGGTAGATTTTCGCGCCCGGCGCCATGCCTTTGAGTGCGCCGACGCCGGCGATCAGGCCGTCGATCGAGGTGCCATGATCGCGCGCCTCGATCGGCACGTCGGGCATGGCGTCGAACTGATCGGCGATGACGCCGGAGAGTGCTGGATTGGCAGCGTCGATGGCAGTGTCGATGACGGCGACGCGCACATTCTCGCCGCTGGCCGCTTTCGAATCCAGCGCGATGCGCTCGAAGGCATAATTGACGATCGTGGCTGCCTGTTGCAGCGAGTAGATATGGTTGGGCTCGCGCCGCACGGTGCGGCCGTCGGCGGCAAGCTGCGCCAGCACGACGCCGACCGGTCGGCCATCGGGAATGCCGAAGCGCACCAGCGTGGTGCCGAGCAGCAGAGACTGGCGCTGCGAGCGCACCTCGAGGCCAAATGAGGCGGCGATCTGCTGGACGGCGTCGCCGTCTACCGTCACCAGCACCTCGTCGGGCACGAAATCACCGATGACGGCGCGCGGCGGCTCGGCCGCGACGAGATCGCTGGGCGAAACGATCGGACCGCCCGTCGCGGCGGCCTGTATCGCAGGCGCGCCGGCGGCCTGCGGCGGCAGTGCCCGACCGGCCGGATTGCGGCGTGGATCGGGCGTCGGCAGCGGAGCTTGGCCGCCGCCGACCGGGTTGGGAAACAGGTCAACGATCAGCGCAGGAAGAACGACCGCATTTGTCGCGGCGGAACCAGCGCCGGGCTTTTCGCCGCTGCCGTCTCTTGTATCGTCCTCGATACAGTCGGCCGCCGCCGTCGCCCGGTTGAGGCAGTCGATTTCCGTCTGGGTGAGGTTTGGATCATTGGTCTGCGCCAAAGCGGGCGCGGCAGCGAGCGTCATCGCCGCCACAAGGAGCGCCGCAAACCCAATGACCGCCCTAGCCGCCATCAACCGGTTTCCTTCCCTCGACCACAGCCTCGGCGAACGGCTGGGCGGCAATAAGGCCGAGCACTTTTTCATAGTCGGCGGCCGTCGTGGCGGGGATGCCAAGGCGGAAGACACCGTCGGCGGTCGGCCCGCCGGCAATCTTCAGCTGGTGTTCGCCAAGAAAAGCGACAATGTCGGCCATCTTCGCATCCGGCTTGAACTTCACCAGCGCGAACGGCATTTTCGCCAGATCGCCTTGTTGGCCGGCAATTTCGAAATCGCCGCCCTTGCCACCTGGCTGAACAACCGATTGCACCATGACGAGGGCAAGCAGTGCTGCCGCCGCAGCCCAGGCGACGCCGGCCGGCACCGCCATGAAGCGGCCCCACGCCTGCGCCAGCCAGGACGATGCCGCCGGCGCGCGCACGGGGCCAGCCTCGGCGTCGAGCGCCCGGGCGAAGCGGCCGAGCGCATCGGCCGGCGGGCGGATCGCCTCATTGGATGCAGCGGTGCTGGAGAATTCTGCTTCGGCCTCGCCGAGTGCGGCAAGCGCCGCCGGATCGGACGCCAGCCATTCCTCGACGGCTTCGAGTTCCGATCCTTCCAGCGAGCCGTTCAGATAGAACGGCAGCAGCGTTTCCATTTCATCGCGGCGCGACATCTTTTCAGCGGCGCTCATGGCCACCCCCTGTCGTAACCAGCGGCCTTGAGGGCCTCGCCGAGTTTCTTGCGGGCGTAGAACATCCGGGTCTTGACGGTGGCAACCGGGATGCCGAGCACCTCGCCGATCTCGATCACCGACTGTCCGTGGTAGTAGGCAAGGTCGATCACCGTTCGGTGCTCTTCCGGCAAGGCATCGACGAAGCGCCGCAAGGCGGCGCCCTTGTCTTCCTTCATGGTGACGACTTCCGGCGTGTCGGCGCTGTCGGCGACCTGGGCCGCGTCATCGTCGTCGATCCAGTCTTCCTTCTTCTTGCGCAGCGACGACAGCGCCTTGAAGCGGGCGATGCCGAGCAGCCATGTCGAGACTTCCGAGCGCCCCTCGAAGCCGGGCGCCTGGCGCCACAGTTCGAGAAACACCTCGTTGGCGATATCGTCGGCCATCATTTCCGATCCCGTCTGGCGCACCACGAAGCGGTAGACCCGCGCGTGGTGGCGCATGAACAGGAGCCGCACGGCGGCACGGTCGCCCGTCGCGACCCGGCCGACAAGCGCGCGGTCGGTTTCCGTCGCTGCCGTCATGGCCGGTCGAGCCGCCTGGCTCCTGTCTGCTCTGTCGCCGATCGGCCCAAAAAGGTTCACCGCTTTCCGCCCGGATTTTTGCGGAGGCTAACCGAAGAGCGGAAAGGTTGCCAGAGTATACCGTTGCCCCCCGTTTTTAGGGGTCAGTCTCAGTCAGGGGCACCAAGCAAAAGGCAGCCGTCAGGCTCGCCATGATGGCGGCCACAAGGCGGCTCATCCCAGTCGGCAAGGTGCAGTCGTTCAGCCTCGGGCGGAGCGTCATTGGACGCCGCCGCCGCGCAGGGGATTCCCGACAGGTTTGTAACTCACCGGTCCGCTGCCGGGCGACTAAGGTCCCGATCGCAAACCGCAACCCTCTGAAGAAGTGAAAGTCATGACCAACAACAGCTTTTCGGCCGCGACTCGTGGATCAGTCGCCGATGGCGGTGTTCGACGCGGTCAATCGTCCATGCGACTGGTGAGGCGCATGAAGCCTTGCGCGATCGGAAGGACCTTTCCATGAGACTGATTAGGCTGAAAGCGCCGGGAGGCTTGGAAAATCTCAAGCTGGTCGAGGAAGATTGTCCGAAACCGGGGCCGGGTGAGTTGCTTGTCAGGATACGAGCGTGTTCGTTGAATTTCCACGACAGCATGGTGGCGCTGGGAAAGAAACCGTGCGCCGATGGCCGAATCCCGCTGTCCGATGGCGCTGGAGAAGTGGTTGCGGTCTCAGACGATGTCCAAGAATTCAAGGCCGGAGATGCCGTCGTCAGCACTTATTGGCCCCATTGGCTGGCCGGCGAACCGACGCCAGCCAATAAGAGGGGCGAATTGGGAGATGATGTTGACGGCTATGCCCGCGAGTATGTGTGCATGCCGTGGCATGCCTTCACAAGGGCACCGGCAGACTTCACGCATATGGAGGCGGCAACGCTTACCTGTGCCGGCGTTACCGCCTGGAAAGCCCTGATGGTGTGCGGCCAGGTGAAGCCCGGTGATACGGTGCTGGTCCTTGGCACGGGAAGTGTATCGCTGTTCGCGCTGCAATTCGCAAAAATTGCGGGCGCTCGCGTTATTGCCACCTCTTCATCGGAGGAGAAGCTGGAAAAGCTGAAGCGGTTTGGAGCCGACATTGTCGTCAATTACAAGGCAGTGCCGGATTGGGGCCAGAAGGTAAGGATTTTGACGGACGGACGCGGCGTCGATCACGTGATCGAGGTTGGCGGGCCGGGCACGTTGGCGCAGTCGATAACAGCTTGCAGGATGGGCGGCCACATCGCCCTGATCGGCGTCCTGACTGGCTTTGCCGGACAAGTTTCGATCCCGGCCCTGTTTTCCAATCAGATTAGGATCAGCGGAATTTCTATTGGCAGCAGGGCAGACCAGGAAGACATGATTCGTGCCATCGAGGCCAACCGTTTGAAGCCAGCTATCGACCGCGGTTTTCCGCTGCAGGAGATCGCCAATGCCTTCAAGTACTACGAATCCCAAAAGCACTTTGGCAAGGTTTGTCTCGAACTTTGATACGACATATGCGTCGCTGCTCTATCGTATCTGGCTGCGTTCGGCGCCATATGTCGGCGCCTGCAGGAGAGAGGGCCAGCATTCGTTCAGTCGAGGAACGGCCTGGCCTTCATCGTCGCAGGCACCGGCACGCCGAGGCGGGCAAGCACGGTCGGCGCAAGCTGCAACTGGTCTAACAGCGTGCCGGCCTCCGGCCCCTCGCCCTGTCCGAAATAATACAGAGCAAAATCCTGCATCTCGTCGTCATGGCCGCCATGATGGCCGCGATCGGTCTGGCCGTGATCGGCTGTGACGATGACTTCGTAGCCGGCTTCCCGCCAGCGCGGCAGGAAGGCTGCGAGCATGCCGTCCATCGCATAGACGGCGTGATCCATCTCATGGCAGTCATGGCCGAAGCGGTGGCCCATCGAGTCCAGCGTGCAGGTGTGCAGGATGCCGTAGTCGATGCGGTGGCGCCTGGTCAGCATGGTCAGCGTCGCGAACAGGTCGACGTCGCTCGGCGTCATCTGGTTGCGGGCGTTGTAGCCGGTCATGGTGTGGAACCGGCCATGCGTGATCGGCCCGCCGGGCTCGTCGAACTCCATGTCCTCGACCAGATCGAACGGATAGGCCCGGAAGAATTCAGACCAGTAGGAATGAGTGACCGCGCCGGTCTTGCCGCCGGCCTTGCTGACCTCCGAAAATATATCCGGTTGCTTGACGCGGAACCGGCTCTCGTTGGTCAGGATGCCATGCACTTGCGGTGCCACGCCGGTATGGATCGACGCATAGCAGCAGGCTGAGGTCGACGGCAGAACGGAGCGCATCTTCCAGACACGCGCTTCGCCCGATTGCACCCAGCCTTCGAGATTGCCCATCAGCCGGCGCCAATTGCGGTAAGGCACGCCGTCGAGGATGATGAGCAGAAGTTTTGTATTCAACGCCACCGGGTGTCTAATTCCCGGCGCTTGCCATGCGCCGTCCCTTGATCGCCTTCTCCAGCCAGCCGATCTCCATTTCGGGCACCGAGGACAAGAGAAGGTCTGTATAGTCGTCGAAGGGCGGCGCCAGCACCTGGCTCTTCGCGCCGTAGCGCACCACCTCGCCGCGATACATCACCGCGATCGAATCGGCGATCGACTTCACCGTGGCGAGGTCGTGGGTGATGAACAGATAGGCGACGTTTTCCTCTTTCTGCAGCTCGAGCAGCAGCTTCAGGATGCCGTGGGCCACCAGTGGGTCGAGCGCCGAGGTGACCTCGTCGCAGATGATCAGCTTCGGCTTGGCGGCAAGCGAGCGGGCAATGCAGACGCGCTGCTTTTGGCCGCCGGAAAGCTCGGCCGGGTAGCGGTCGACGAAGCCCTTGCCCATCTCGATCTTGTCGAGCAGCTCGGCGACGCGGGCGTCACGTTGCCTTCCACGCAGACCGAAATAGAATTCGAGCGGCCGGCCGATGATGGTTCCGACGGTCTGGCGCGGATTCATCGCCACGTCGGCCATCTGGTAGATCATCTGCAATTGGCGCAGATCCTCCTTCGGCCGGTCGGCAAGCCGGTTGGCGAGTGGACGTCCGTCGAAGGTGACGGTGCCTTGTTCGGGCGGCAACAGGCCGGTGACGGCGCGCGCCAGCGTCGACTTGCCCGAGCCGGACTCGCCAACCACCGCCAGCGTCTGGCCTGGATAGATGTCGACCGAGACGTTCTTCAGCACCTTGATGTGGCTGCGGCCATAGGCGGCGGTGATGTTCTTGACAGACAGGAACGGCGTCGTGCCGGGCTTCTGTTCCTGGTGCTCGATCTCATGCACCGAGACCAGCGCATTGGTGTATTCCTGGCGCGGTTCCTTGATGATCTGACGGGTGCCGCCCCATTCGACCAGCCGGCCGTGGCGCAGCACCATGATCTCGTCCGAGACCTGGGCGACGACGGCAAGGTCGTGGGTGATGTAGAGCGCCGCGACATGGGTGTCGCGGATGGCGTCCTTGATCGCCGCCAGCACGTCGATCTGCGTCGTCACGTCGAGCGCCGTGGTCGGCTCGTCGAAGACGATCAGGTCGGGCTCGGAACAGAGCGCCATCGCCGTCATCACGCGCTGCAGCTGGCCGCCCGACACCTGGTGCGGAAACCGCTCGCCTATGCTTTCGGGGTTCGGCAGGCTGAGCTTCTTGAACAGTGCGACGGCGCGCTTCTCGGCCGCGGCCCGTGTCGCCGTGCCGTGCAGCAGCGTCGCCTCGACCACCTGGTCCATCAGCCTGTGCGCCGGGTTGAAGGCCGCCGCGGCCGATTGCGCGACATAGCAGACCTCGCGGCCGCGCAGCTTGCGAAAGCCCTCCTTGCCGCCCTTCAGGATGTCGCGGCCGTTCAGGATGACCTCGCCGCCGGTGATGCGGACGCCGCCGCGGCCATAGCCCATCGAGGACAGGCCGATGGTCGACTTGCCGGCGCCGGACTCGCCGATCAGGCCGAGCACCTTGCCCTTCTCGAGCGTCAGTGAGACGTCGTGGACAAGCACGATGTTCTTGGGCGGCTCGCCTGGCGGGAACACCGTGGCCTCGATGCGCAGATTGCGGATATCGAGCAGCACGGACTTTGCTCGCTGGTCAGCCATCACCCGCGCCCTCCCTTCAGGCTTGTCGTGCGATTGAGCACCCAGTCGGCGACCAGATTGACTGAAATCGCCAGCATGGCGATCGCCGCCGCAGGGATGAGCGCCGCCGCGATGCCGAAGACGATGCCATCCTTGTTTTCCTTGACCATGCCGCCCCAGTCGGCGCTAGGCGGCTGCACGCCGAGCCCGAGGAAGGACAGCGTCGACAGGAACAGCACGGCATAGATGAAGCGCAGGCCAAGTTCCGAAACCAGCGGCGACAACGCGTTGGGCAGGATTTCGCGGAAAATGATCCACATGCTGCCTTCGCCGCGCAGCTTGGCCGCCTCGACGAAATCCATGACGTTGATGTCGACGGCGACTGCCCGCGACAGGCGGTAAACGCGGGTCGAGTCGAGGATGCCCATGACCAGGATCAGCGTCACCAGATTGGTTGGCAGCACGGACAGCACGACGAGGCCCATGATCAGCGTCGGAATTGACATCAGGAGATCGACAAGGCGCGACATAAGCGTGTCGAACCAGCCGCCGAAAACCGCCGCCGAGAAGCCGAGGATGGCGCCGAGCGAGAAGGACAGGGCGGTGGCCAGCACCGCGATGAACAGCGTGACGCGGGCGCCGTAGATCATGCGCGAAAGGAGGTCGCGGCCGAGATTGTCGGTGCCCAGCCAATGTGTCGCCGACATCGGTGCCCAGACGTCGCCGACGATCTCGCCATTGCCGTACGGCGCGATCCACGGCGCGAAGATCGCCGCCAGCACGAACAATGCCGTCAGCACCAGGCCGATCAGCGCAGGGATGGGGATGCGTTTTATGTCGAGCATGCCCTCTCCCCTATTTCGGGTGTCTGAGACGCGGATTGGCGACGATCGCCGCTATGTCCGCAACGATGTTCAGGCTGATATAAACGGCGGCGAAGATCAGGCCGACCGCCTGCACCACCGGCACGTCACGCTTGGTGACGTGGTCGACGAGATATTGGCCCATGCCCGGATAGACGAAGATCACTTCGACGACGACGACGCCGACGATCAGGTAGGCGAGGTTGAGCATGACGACGTTGATGATCGGCGCAATCGCATTGGGGAAGGCATGCCTGCGAATGACGGCGAATGCCGAAAGCCCCTTGAGCTCGGCGGTTTCCACATACGCCGACTGCATGACGTTGAGGATCGCGGCGCGCGTCATGCGCATCATGTGGGCGAGCACCACCAGCGTCAGTGCCGCCGCCGGCAGCATGATCGCCTGCATGCGCTCGCCGAACGGCATTCCGTCATAGACCGTCGAGATGCCGGGGAAGATCTGGTATTTCACGGCAAAGAAATAGACGAGCACGTAACCGATGAAGAATTCGGGAAACGACGTCGAAGCAAGCGCCAGTCCGGAGATCAGCTTGTCGACCCAGCCATTGCGGTAACGCACTGCGATCAGGCCGAGGATGATCGCCAGCGGCACGGCCACGACCGCCGCCCAGAAGGCGAGGAACAGCGTGTTCCACAACCGCCCCTTGATCGACGTCGCAATATCCTGCCCGCTTGACATGGCAGTGCCGAGATCGCCGGTCACGACGCCGCCGAGCCAGCGGAAATAGCGGATAAAGGCCGGATCGTTGAGGCCGAGCTGCTCGCGCAGATTGGCGAGCGACTCCGGTGTCGCCGACTGTCCGAGGATGGCTTGCGCGACGTCGCCGGGCAGGATCTGGGTGCCGGCGAAGATCAGGACCGATACGGCCAACAGCAGGAGAATGCCCAGCGCAATGCGCTGGGCCACCAGTTTCACGATGGGTGAGGACATATCCGCAAGGCCGGGCTCAGGCTTCGAGCCAGCACTTTGCCAGAGCGTACCCGTTCATCAGCTCCTGATGCGGATCGTCGACCCAGCCGGCGACCTTGGCGCCCGTCGCGTCGATGAACTGGTTGAACATCGGCAGGATCAGGCCACCTTCGTCGCGGACGAGCATCGCCATGTCGCGATACATCGCCTTGCGCTTGGCTTCGTCGAGCTCGGCACGCGCCGCCAGCACCATCTTGTCGAAATCGGGACGCTTGAAACGCGTGTCGTTCCAGTCGGCCGTCGACAGGTAAGCAGTCGAATACATCTGGTCTTGCGTCGAGCGTCCGCCCCAGTAGGAGGCGCAGAAGGGCTGCTTGTTCCATACTTCCGACCAGTAGCCGTCGCCCGGCTCGCGCTTGATCTCCAGCGTGATGCCGGCCTTGGCCGCGCTCTGCTGGAACAGTTGCGAGGCGTCGACTGCGCCTGGGAAGGCGACGTCCGATGTCCTGAGCAGGACGGCGCCGTCATGGCCCGACTTCTTGTAGTGGAACTTTGCCTTGTCGGGATCGTATTTGCGCTGCTCGATGTCCTCGGAAAACAGCGGATAGGCCGAGTTGATCGGAAAGTCGTTGCCGAGCGAGCCATAGCCTCTGAGGATCTTGTCGAGCATCTCCTCGCGGTCGATCGCCAGCTTCAGCGCCATGCGCAAATCGTTGTTGTCGAACGGCGCCGTGTTGCAATGCATGATGAAGACGTAGTGGCCAGGACCCGCATGGTTGCGGATGGTAACGCCGGGCAGCCGCTTGATCAGGTCGACGATCTTCGGCTCGACGCGGTTGATCATGTTGACCTGGCCGCCCTGCAAGGCAGAAGTGCGCGCCGTGGCGTCGTTGATGACGATGATCTCGATCTGGTCGGCATGGCCCATCTTGTCGGCCTGCCAGTAATTGGCGAACCGCTCGCCGCCATGGCGCACGCCGGGTTCGTTGGTGGTGATCTTGTAGGGTCCGGCCGAGATGCCGGCGTCGGCCTTGTCCTTGCCGCCATTGGGCTGGATGATCAAATGGTAATCGCTAAGCAGATAGGGCAGGTCGGCATTGGCTTCCTTCAGCGTCAGCACGACTTCCTTGCCGCTGGCCTTGATGCTCTCGATGCCTTTCATGTAGCCGAGCGCGCCCGACTTCGACTTCTCGTCCGAATGGCGTTCGAGCGTGGCGGCCACGTCCTCGGCGGTCACCGTCTTGCCATTGTGGAATTCGACGCCGTCGCGGATCTTCAGCGTCCAGACCTTGGCGTCGTCCGACGAGCCGATCTCCTCGGCGATGCGGTTCTCGAGATTGCCTTCCGGGGAAAGCTCGACGATCAGTTCGCCCCACATCTTGCCGAAGGCGAACGGCACCTGGGTCATGAACAGGGCCGGATCGAGGCTGTTGGTGGACTCGCCGCCGACCAGGCCGGCCTTCAGCGTGCCGCCCTTGACCGGACCCGCGGCGCGCGCCGCACTTGAAAGCAGCGAGTTGGCGAAGGTCGCGGTGACGCCGAGCGCTGCCGCCCGGCCGAGAAAATCACGACGGCTCAGTTTGCCGGACGCGACGCGCCGGCTGAGAAATTCCAGTTCGTTCGACATGTTGAGTTCCTCACTCTGTTGGTTCGACCTTGTGGTCGTTTTTTATCATTTCTTGTGAGGAGAATAATGACCGCAAGGGAACGCCGTAAGCAAGACCGAATGCGACATGCCGTGGCGTAAATCGTACGTCGCAATTGGACCAATCCGCATAAGCGCTCAAAGCAGCGCGCGCGGGATTTTCTCTTCGAAAGAGCGCTCGAAAACCAGTTTCTCGCCTTCATAGGCTTCGATTCTGGCGCTTACCATGAAGTTTTGCGCGTCGGACCGCATTTCGGCTGATGTTTCGGTGCGCACCGACCATCCATTTCGCGACAGCGTCTGCGTCCAGTGCGTCTTGCCCGACGCCGACAGTGGATTGTCCGGATGGATCGCCCATGTCTCACTCGCGATGCTGCCATTGGCAAGGCCATGCTCCAGGTCGCGCACCTCGCCGAAATCGTCGACGATGGAAAGCGTGACGATTCCGGTCTTCTCGTCGCGGTCGACATGACGTTCGGAATTGGCGACGCGGACCGTTTCGGTCGCCCAGAGCGCGGCGGCCTCGGGCGAGGGGAACGTGACTTCATCGCGGTGCGCCAGCGGGCGCAACGGCAGCTTCAGTGTCGCCGCCGACAGGTCGAGCCGGACCGGCTCCGGCGATGGCCAGATCATCGGCCAATAGGCGTTCGAAACGGCAATACGCAGGCGGTGGCCTGATGGCACGCGATAGGCGCACTGGTCGAGCACCACACGGGCGCTGACGGTTTCGCCCGGCACCAGCGCCTCGGGGAATTCGTGCGAGTTGCGATGCGTCAGGTTGAGCACGCCATAGGAGATCAGCTCCGACGCGCCGTCGGGATGCACGTCGCACAGCCGGATCGCGATGTTCGCTTGAGGCCGGTCGGACGAAACCCTGACCAGTGCTTCCGGCGCGCCGACAATGTCGATCGCCTGTGTTAGCACCGGCTGGTCGAAACACACCGATAATGCATCGTCGGGGCGCTGGTCGCCGGGCAATTCCGGGCCGAAGGTGAAGGGAAAGTATTCGCCGCCGGCAAGGCCGCAGCTTTGCGGCGAAGCGACGATTACCGGCTTGGCGCCTTCATGGATCAGCTCGATCTCACGTGTCTCGATTTCGGGCGACGGCCACACCGATTCAGCGACCCAGCGGCCCGGCCGCTCCGGATGCCAGCGCGCGGGGCGCACGCTGTCCATCACATAGGCGCGGTAGGCCGGGTCGGCCTCGACGCCGGTGTCGATGCCCTTTAGCCAGCGGTCCCACCAGCGCAAGGCCTCCTGCAGGAAGCCGATCGCTGGTTTCGGTGCTGCGTAGTGCGGGTACTTGTGGATCCAGGGGCCGACGATGCCCTTGACCGGCGCCTCGATATTGGCGGCGAGATGGGAAATGGTGTTGCGATAGCCGTCATGCCAGCCGCCGATCGACAGCACGGCGGCTTTAATGGCGGAATAGTCCTCGCAGATCGAGCCGCGCTTCCAATAGGCGTCGCGGTGCTGGTGCCTCAGCCACAGCGGCGCCAGGAAGGGCTGGTTCTCCAGCCGGGTCAGCCACAGGTCGCGCCATCTGTTGTCGCCGGCCAGCAGCGGGTCCGGCGGTCGCGACGAATAGGACAGCATGGTCGAGGCCCAGCCGAAGTTCTCGATCAGCAGGCAGCCGCCCTTGTAGTGGATGTCGTCGGCATAGCGGTCGACGGTCGAGCAGAGACTGATCACCGCCTTCAGCGCCGGCGGCTGCTTGGCTGCTGTCTGCAGGCAGTTGAAGCCGCCCCAGGAGATGCCCATCATGCCGACTTTGCCGTTGCACCAGGGCTGGGCCGCCGCCCAGGCGATCACATCACAGGCGTCCTGCAATTCCTGCTCGGAATATTCGTCATCCATAAGCCCTTCGGAATCGCCATTGCCGCGCATGTCGACGCGGATCGAGGCGTAGCCGTGGCCGGCGAAATAGGGATGCGTCAGCTGATCGCGAAAGATCGTGCTGTCGCGCTTGCGGTAAGGCAGATGCTCAAGGATCGCCGGCACCGGATCGTCGCTGGCGTCGTCGGGCATCCACACTCGCGCCGACAGCCGGCAGCCATCCGGCATGACGATCCCCATATCCGGAAATTCGACGACCTTGCGGGGAAATTCAGTGACGGTTTTCATGCTGGGCTCCTAGGTGACTGCATGATGGAGCCCAAGCCTGCCGCGTCGTGGGCCAGCCAACGAATTCGGCTGGTCAATCCGCGTCAACTCAACGGAATGTCGTTCTCGGTCTTGCTCGCCTGGTAAGCGCTGGACAGTTCGTCATAGCGCGCCGAAATGGTGCCGATCCGCGTTTCCAGCCGCAGGCGCTCGGCCTCGGGCAGTGACCGCACCAATTTGCGGATCGAAAAGCTCTTCCAATAGGCGTTCTCGGCATTGTAGCCGCCGGGGTCGAGGGTGAAGACCTCCTTCAGGATTTTCAAATCGTGCGGAATGGCGAAGCTGTCGCGCGAATCCTCGTGGCTGAACAAATAGTAGAAATTATCGAAGCCGGTCCAGGTGATCGCCGACAGGCAGAGCGAGCAGGGTTCGTGCGTGGCGAGGAAGATGGCGTCCTTGGTGTCGACGCGCTCGGCCTTCGGCATTTCATAGAATCGCTTCAGGCAGTGCACTTCGCCATGCCAGAGCGGATTCTCCGTCTCGTTGTTGGTTTCAGCGAGCACCAGCGAGCGGTCGCCCTTTCTCATGATCGCCGCGCCGAACAGCTTATTGCCGTGGGCGACGCCTTCGGCCGTCTTCGGCACGATGTCATGCTCGATGACGTCGAGCAGGCGGTCGATCAGCGAGACGTCGGCCATCATGCGGTCCCATCGGGAAGGTGGATCTCGTAGGCGTGCGAGAAATGGCACTCTTCGAGGTTGGAGCCGTCGCCGCCGCGATCGACGACGAGAAAATCCTGGGCCTCGCCGATCGGCGTCAGCACGCCGTGCCACAGATTGCGCGGATAGTTGACGCCTTGCCCGGGCGCGGTGATGAAGGCGTGCGGCTCGCCTGGACCTTCGTCGCCATCATGGCAGACGATGACCAGGAACGGCCGTGGCGACAGCGGGATGAAGGCCTGGCTGCCGAACGGGTGACGCTCGACCATGGTGAGCTTCAGCGGAAAATCGTAGGGCGCGCCCCGCACCATGGAGATCAGCACGCGCGCATTCGGCCCCAGCGCTTGCGCCGTGGCGAGGTCGTGATAACGCTCGGCCTTGCCGCCATTGATCGGGTAGTGATTGTCGCCGCCCATATCGATGACGTCGCCGAATTCGGCGAAGCTCTCGCGGGTCAGCGGCCGGGCGACAATGCGGCTCATGGCACGCGCTTCGCGATGCCGGCACCGCCAAGCTTGGCGTGCCGATTGACGTCCTTGTAGAGAAGATAGCGGAATTTGCCGGGCCCGCCGGCATAGCAGGCCTGCGGGCAGAAGGCGCGCAGCCACATATAGTCGCCGGCCTCGACCTCGACCCAGTCCTGGTTGAGGCGATAGACCGCCTTGCCTTCCAGCACATAGAGGCCGTGCTCCATGACATGGGTTTCGGCGAAGGGGATAACCGCGCCGGGCTCGAGCGTGACGACGGTGACATGCATGTCGTGGCGCATGTCTTCAGGATCGACGAAGCGCGTCGTCGCCCATCTGCCTTCGGTGCCGGGCATGGGCGTGGGCGCGATGTCCCTTTCGTTGGCAAAAAAGGCCTGCGGCGGATCGATGTCTTCAACGGCGTCGTAGGCCTTGCGGATCCAGTGGAAGCGGACAGCAGCACCACTCTCGTTGCGAACGGTCCATCCGCTGGCCGGCGGCAGGAAAGCAAAGCCACCCGGCTGCAGGACATGTTTCTCGCCAGCCAGCAAGACGCTCAGCTCGCCCTCGACCACGAACAAGACGCCCTCGGCGCCGGCATCCGGTTCCGGCCGGTCGCTGCCGCCGCCGGGCGCGACCTCGACGATATATTGCGAGAACGTCTCGGCGAAGCCGGACAATGGGCGCGACAGCACCCAGACTCGGGTTTTGTCCCAGAACGGCAAGGCGCTGGTGACGATGTCCTGCATCACGCCTCGGGGAATGACTGCATAGGCCTCGGTGAAGACGGCCCGGCCGGTCAGCAGCTCGCTCTGGCCGGGGTGGCCGCCATGCGGCGCGTAATAGGTTCGGTCGGCCATCTTGATCGTATCCATGAGTTCAAGCCTATTGCGGGAGCCAAAGCCCATTACGGAAGTAAGTCCTTGAGGCGAAGCAGCGCGATGCGCTCGACCTGTTTGCAAGCGGTGTCGAATTCGACGCCGCGGGTGTTGCCGCTGCGCGCCTCGAACTCCGCCAGGATTTCCACCTTGGTCTTGCCTTTCACCGCGATGATGAAGGGAAAGCCAAAGGACGTGACGTAGGCGGCATTGAGTTTTGAGAACAGCTCGCGCTCCTTATCGGTCAGTGCGTCGAGCCCGGCTGAAGCCTGCTCTCTGGCCGATTCCGCCGTCAGCCGCTTGGCCTGCGCCAATTTGCCGGCAAGGTCGGGGTGGGCGTTGAGCACGGAGAGCCGCTCGGCCTCGCTGGCGCCGCGAAAGACACGACACAGTGCATTATGGAGGCCGCCGGCGCTGTCATGCGCCGGGCCGAGCTCCAACTCGTAGGCGCGTTCGGCGATCCACGGCGAATGCTCGAACATCCCACCGAATGCCTGGACGAAGGCCTCGAACTCCATTTTCGACGGGCGCAGCGCCGGCCGCCGGAACGGATGGGTCTCCTGCCAGTGCCTGGCGATGTCGATGCGCCGCGCCAGCCATACCTTGTCGTGCGATTTGACGTAGTCGACAAAGCGCTTGAGCGCCGCGACCCGGCCCGGCCGGCCGACGAGACGGCAGTGCAGGCCGATATTCATCATGCGCGGCCGCCCTAGCTTCCCCTCGGCATAGAGCGTGTCGAAACTGTCCCTGAGATAGGCGAAGAACTGGTCGCCCGAGTTGAAGCCTTGCGGCGTCGCGAAGCGCATGTCGTTGGCGTCGAGCGTGTAGGGGATGATGAGTTGCGGCTTTGTCGACCCGTCCGGCCCATCATGCTCGAACCAGTAAGGCAGTTCGTCGTCATAGGTGTCCGACACATAGTCGAAGCCGCCTTCTTCCGCCGCCAGCCGCACAGTGTTGATCGACGTGCGGCCGGTGTACCAGCCGGTCGGCCGTGCCCCGGTCACCTCGTAGTGTAGCTGGATCGCCGCTTCCATGTCGCGGCGCTCGTCTTCCGGCGCATGGTCGCGATAGTCGATCCATTTCAGCCCGTGCGAGGCGATCTCCCAGCCGGCCTCCTGCATCGCCGCGACCTGGTCGGGCGAACGCGCCAGCGCTGTGGCGACGCCGTAGCAGGTGACCGGCACCTCAGCCTCGGTGAACAGGCGCAGCAATCGCCAGAAGCCGGCGCGCGCGCCATATTCGTAGATCGATTCCATATTCCAATGGCGCTGGCCAAGCCAGGGCGCGGCGCCGACGATCTCGGAGAGGAAAGCTTCCGAAGCCTTGTCGCCATGCAGGACGCAGTTCTCGCCACCTTCCTCGTAATTGACGACGAACTGCACCGCCACATGCGCCCCGCCAGGCCATTTCGGATCCGGCGGATTGGCGCCGTAGCCACGCATGTCTCGTTCGTAACGCATTGTCGCTCCTGCCGGATGGTGTGATCAGGATAGTCGAAAGGGCCGCTTGCGCATTCCCCCGAAATTTTTGAAAGTGTTTTTGCAGCACTCCGCTCGACCGGAACTTATGCATCGCCTTTAATTGGCGCACAATTCGTCAAACATGTTCGACGGTACCGGGCATGTTCGACTGTACCGGGAATGGGAGCAGCCAGTGGCGGAAACGTCGAAAGCCGAAGGCGGACGTCTGACGACCCATGTCCTCGACACCGCGACCGGCAGGCCGGCGGCAGGCCTGTCGATCGAGCTTTACAGCATCAACGGCGACATGCGGACGCATCTGAAGACGGCGGTCACCAATGCCGACGGCCGCTGTGACGCGCCGCTGCTTGCCAACGCGGAATTCCGCACCGGCGAATACGAGCTGGTCTTCGCGGCCGGCGACTATCTGCGCCGGCAGGGATTGAGGCTGCCGGATCCGGCCTTCCTCGACAGCGTGCCGATCCGCTTCGGCATGGCCGAGCCGGTGCACTATCATGTGCCACTGCTCATATCGCCTTACGGCTATTCGACCTATCGCGGGAGCTGATACATGGCCGGGCTCAAGACACGCAATGAGATACGCTTCATCCTCAATGGCGAGCACGTTGCGCTGACCAAGGTTGCGCCCGACGAGACCTTGCTCGACTGGCTACGGCTCGAGCGCTCGCTGCGCGGCACCAAGGAAGGCTGCGCCGAAGGCGATTGCGGTGCCTGCACCGTGCTGGTCGGAAGGCTCTCAGCCGGCCGGCTGGTCTATGAAAGCGTCAATGCCTGCATCCGCTTCCTCGGCTCGCTCGATGGCACTCATATCGTGACCGTCGAGCATCTGCGCGGTGACGGCGATAGGCTGCATCCCGTGCAGCAGGCGATGGTCGATTTCCACGGCTCGCAATGCGGCTTCTGCACGCCGGGCTTCGTCATGTCGCTTTACGCCCTGTGGATGCGGTCGCCGGAGCCGTCGGATGCGGCCATCGAAAAGGCACTGCAGGGCAATCTCTGCCGTTGCACCGGCTACGAGGCGATCGTTCGCGCCGCACGTGCCATCTCCAGCTACGGCAAGGCGGCAAAGGACCCGCTGGCAGCAGAGCGCAAGGCGATCGCCGAGAAGCTTGCGGCCATAAAAGACGGTGCGCGCATCGAGATCGGCGCCGGTAAGCAGCGGCTGGTCGTGCCGGCCAATGCCGACGATCTCGCTGCCGTGCTCGACAAGGAGCCGGGCGCCACCATCGTTGCCGGTTCGACCGATGTCGGCCTTTGGGTAACCAAGCATATGCGCGATATTGCGCCGGCGATTTTCATCGGCAATCTCGACGGTCTGTGCGGGATCTCCGAGGACAAGGGCGTCATCTCGATCGGCGCCGGCGTCACCTATACCGAGGCTTTCTCGACGCTGGCGAAACGCGTCCCGGCGCTCGGCCCGCTGTTCGATCGCATCGGCGGCGACCAGGTGCGCAATATGGGCACGATCGGCGGCAACATCGCCAACGGCTCGCCGATCGGCGACACGCCGCCGCCGCTGATCGCACTTGGTGCGCGGCTGACGCTGCGCCGCGGCAACAAGCGGCGGACCATCCCGCTCGAAGATTTTTTTATCGCCTATGGCAAGCAGGACCGGCAGCTGGGCGAATTCGTCGAGGCCGTGCATGTCCCGGTGCCAGGCAGAGACACCAAATTCGCCGTCTACAAGATCACCAAGCGCCGTGACGAGGACATCACCGCAGCACTTGGCGCGTTCCTGCTGACGCTGGCCAGGGATGGCACGGTGGCGGAGGTGCGTATCGCTTATGGCGGCATGGCGGCAACGCCCAAACGGGCTTTCGGCGTGGAAAAGGCGTTGCTCGGCAAGCCTTGGACCGAGGCGACAGTCGAGGCGGCGATGGCCGAATACGCCAGGGATTTCACCCCGCTGACCGACATGCGAGCGAGCGCCGAATACCGGGCGTTGGCGGCACGGAACCTGCTGTTGCGCTTCTTTGCCGAGACCAGCGGCACCAAGGCGCCGATCCAGGTTTCAAGATACGAGACGGCGTGATGACCAAACATGCCCCAAACCTCAAGGCGCAAAAAATCTCCGGTGGCGTTGCCACCGACCAGCGCCATGATTCCGCGCACAAGCATGTCCGCGGCACGGCCGTCTATATCGACGACATGCCGGAATCAGCCGGCACGCTGCATGGCTGCCTTGGGCTTTCGACGGCCACGCACGCCACCATCACCAGCATGGACCTGTCGGCGGTGCGCGCAGCCCCCGGCGTCGTCGATGTGCTGACGGCGAGCGACGTGCCGGGTGAAAACGACATTTCGCCGACCGGCCGTCACGACGAGCCGGTGCTGGCCGACGGCAAGGTGCAGTTCTTCGGCCAGCCGATCTTCTGCGTCATCGCCGAAACGCGCGAGCAGGCGCGCCGCGCCACAAGGCTGGCCAAGGTCGAATACAAGGAATTGTCCTTCGTCACCGACATCGGTGCACTTGATCCCCGCAAGGACAAGCTGGTCACGCCGCCGCTGACCTTGAAGCGTGGCGATGCCGCCGCCTCGATAAAAGCGGCGCCGCGCCGGCTGAAGGGAAAAATGCGCATCGGCGGGCAGGATCATTTTTATCTCGAAGGCCAGATCGCCATGGCCATTCCCGGCGAGGACCAGGACGTCACGATTTATTCCTCGACCCAGCATCCGAGCGAAATCCAGCACATGGTCAGCCATGCGCTCGGCGTGCCGAGCCATGCCGTCACGGTCGAGATCCGCCGCATGGGCGGCGGCTTCGGCGGCAAGGAAACGCAAGGCAACCAGTTTGCCGTATTGGCCGCTATCGCCGCGAAGAAACACCATCGTGCCGTCAAAATCCGGCCCGACCGCGACGACGACATGATCGCCACCGGCAAGCGCCACGACTTTCTGGTCGACTACGAGGTTGGCTTTGACGACGAGGGCAATATCCTCGGTGTCGATTTCATGTTCGCGGCGCGCTGTGGCTTTTCGGCGGACCTGTCCGGCCCGGTGACCGACCGCGCGCTGTTCCATTGCGACAACACTTATTTCTGGCCGGCGGTGCACGCGCAATCGGCGCCGCTCTACACCAACACCGTGTCGAACACCGCCTTCCGAGGCTTCGGCGGGCCGCAAGGCATGGTCGGCGCCGAGCGTGTCATCGAAGAGGTCGCCTTTGCCGTCGGCAAGGACCCGCTGGAGATTCGCAAGAAGAACTTTTATGGCACCAGCGACCGCAACGTCACGCCGTACCACCAGACGGTCGAGGACAACATCATCCACCGCATCGTCGCCGAGCTGGAGTCGAGTTGCGACTATGCGAGGCGCCGCCGCACGGTTCGTGCCTTCAACGCCAACAGTCGCTTCATCAAGCGTGGATTGGCGCTGACGCCGGTCAAGTTCGGCATCTCGTTCACCGCAACGCACTACAACCAGGCCGGCGCGCTGGTGCATGTCTACACCGATGGGTCGGTGCATCTGAACCACGGCGGCACCGAAATGGGGCAGGGCCTCTACGTCAAGGTGGCGCAGGTGGTCGCGGAAGAATTCCAGATCGACCTCGACCAGGTCAAGATCACCGCAACGACGACCGGCAAGGTCCCGAACACCTCGGCGACCGCCGCATCGTCCGGCTCCGATCTCAACGGCATGGCGGCGCAGAACGCAGCCCGGCAGATCAAGGAGCGGCTGACCAATTTCGCCGCCGAAAAATATCAGGTGCCGCGCGACCAGGTGCTGTTCCTGCCCAACCGGGTGCGCATCGGCAATCAGGAGATCGCCTTCGCCGACCTCGTCAGGCAGGCCTACATGGCCCGCATCCAGCTTTCTGCGGCGGGCTTCTACAAGACGCCGAAAATCCACTGGGATCGTGACAAGGGCGAGGGCCGTCCCTTCTACTATTTCGCCTATGGCGCCTCGTGCTCGGAAGTCTCGGTCGACACGCTGACCGGCGAATACATGGTTGAGCGCACCGACATACTGCACGAGACCGGCCGCTCGCTGAACCGCGCCATCGACCTCGGCCAGGTCGAGGGCGGCTTCATCCAGGGCATGGGCTGGCTGACGACGGAGGAACTGTGGTGGGACGATAAAGGCCGGCTGCGCACCCACGCACCGTCGACCTACAAAATCCCCTTGGCCTCGGACCGGCCGAAGATATTCAACGTGACTTTGGCCGATTGGCCGGAAGCGAGCGAGCCGACGGTGCACCGCTCCAAGGCGGTCGGCGAGCCGCCGCTCCCGCTTGGCATGTCGGTGCTGCATGCGCTGTCGGATGCGGTGGCGAGCGTTGTCGATCACCGGATCTGTCCGCGCCTTGACCCACCGGCGACACCGGAGCGGGTGCTGATGGCGATCGAACGGCTGAAGGGTGAGGCCAAGGCCGGCACGTGAACCCAGCCTCGGAATCCCAGAAAGCGTGCAATTCAGGCCGAAAACTCTATATTTCCCGATAGGGAATGCGAATGATGAACGCGAAGGTGCAAAGCTTGAAAGCCTTTCTTGCGCGCGCCGGCCGGGTGGCCCTGGTCGAGGTGGCCGGAACAAAAGGCTCGACGCCACGCGAGAAGGGCGCCTTCATGCTCGTCTCGAGCGCGGCGATTTTTGGCACGATCGGCGGCGGCCAACTCGAATATATGGCGATCGACAAGGCGCGGCAGATGCTTTTCTCCCCCCTTGAGGGGGAGATGGCCGCGGAGCGGCCAGAGGGGGTCGGTAGAGGGAGCGCGCGACCTAAAAAAATGTCGAGCACTGCCGCGGCGACCCCACCCGGCGGCTTCGCCGCCACCCTCCCCTCAAGGGGGAGGGATATCCGAGCTACGCTCGATGTCCCGCTCGGACCCGAAATCGGGCAATGCTGCGGCGGCAGGGTCGAGGTGCTGATCCGGCTGGTCGATGCTGCGTTGGCGCAAGAGCTTGTCGCGGCGGCGGAAGCCGCGGAGGCTCAACTGCCGCATGTCTACATATTCGGCTGTGGTCATGTCGGCCAGGCGTTGGCATCGGCGGTGGCCTTGCTGCCGGTGCGTGTCGCCGTTGTCGAGACGAGGGCCGAGGCGCTGGATGGCATGCCGGACACGATCGAAACCAGCCTGACGCCTATGCCGGAGGCGATGGTGCGCGAGGCTCCGGCCGGGAGCGCCTTCGTCATTCTTACCCACGACCACGCGCTGGATTTCCTGATCGCCACTGAGGCGCTGAAGCGCCGGGATGCCGCCTATGTCGGCATGATCGGCTCGAAGACCAAAAAGGCGACATTCAGGAGCTGGTTCCTGAAGTCGGCGGACGGCAGCGAGGCGGGATTTGCTCGCCTCGTCTCGCCGATCGGCGGCGAAACGGTCAAGGACAAGCGACCGCAAGTGATTGCGGCCTTGGCGGCGGCCGAGATCATGACGGCGCTGGCCGCTCACGCCGTCGCACCAGCGGCTCCGCACCCCGCCTCTCGTGGCAAGGCGATGGCCGCTGACGGCTAACATACTGCCGAGCAGCATTGTTCGTGCAGGCGCGCTTCCATAGCGTGCTGCTCAGATCGGCCGCTTCAGGCCCAGATGGTCGCGCAAGGTGCGGCCTTCGTACTCCGTGCGGAACAGGCCGCGCCGCTGCAATTCCGGCACGACGAGCGCGGCAAAGGCATCGAGTTCACCGGGAAACCAGGACGGCATGACGTTGAAGCCGTCAGCGGCGCCGCCCTCGAAGCGTGCCTCGAGTTCGTCGGCGATCTGAGCCGGCGTGCCGACGACGCGCCAGTGGCCGCGCGCGCCGGCGAAGTGGCGCGCAAGCTGCCGGATGGAGAGCTTGTCCCGGCGCGACTGATCGACGACGAGAGCTTGCCGGCTCTGCATGCCTTCGCTTGCCGGCAGCTCCGGCAATGGTCCATCTATGGGATAGCGCCACAGATCGGAAATGCTGAGATAGCTGGAAAGCAGCGCGATGCCGACATCGTCGGGGATCAACTCCTGCAATTCCTCGTATTTTTCCTGCGCTTCAGCCTCGGTTGCCGCCACGATCGGTGCGACGCCCGGCATGATCTTGATATCATCAGGCTCGCGCCCATAGGTCGCCAGGCGACCCTTGAGATCCTCGTAGAAGGATTTCGCCTCCTCGAATGTCTGCGCCGCTGTGAACACGACGTCGGCGGTGCGGGCGGCAAGGTCCCGGCCAACGTCCGAGGCGCCGGCCTGAACCATCACTGGCGCGCCCTGGGGGGAGCGCGGCAGGTCGAGCGGGTCGCGAACAGAAAAGCTCTGGCCGTCGTGACCGGATCCGGAAGCCCCATCGAGCTTGCCGTGCCAAAGTCCGGTGACGACTTCGGCGAATTCACGCGCGCGCTCATAGCGATCGGCATGCGGGCGCAGGCCGGTCGAGCCGAAATTGGCGGCTTCGATGTGGCTGGCGGAGGTAACCAGGTTCCAGCCGGCGCGCCCACCGCTCAGATGGTCGAGCGACAAGAAGGTCCGCGCCAGCCCGTAAGGCTCGTTGTAGCTCGTCGATGCCGTGGAGACGAGGCCGATGTGGCTGGTCTGGACTGCGAGAGCCGAAAGCAGGCTGATCGGCTCAAAGCCGATCGAGCGCGAGGTCTGGCTAGCGATATTGACATTGGCCTCGCGCACGCCGGCAGCGTCCTCGCAGAAGAGCATATCGAACTTCGCCGCCTCCGCCGTTCGCGCCAGCTGGATGTAGTGCTCGATGTCGACGCCCGCTGTCACATGCGCTTTTGGGTGGCGCCAGGCGGCGATGTGGTGGCCTGTTGCCCAAAGGAAGGCGCCGAGCTTCATCTGACGGGCGGTCATTGTCCCTCCTCCCCGACCAGTCCGAGATGGGAGCGAAGCGTCGCGCCGGGATAATCCGACCGGAGAAGGCCGCGGCGACGAAGCTCCGGCAGCACGTGATCGACGAAATCGTCGAGCACAGACAGCGCCGGCGGCATGAGTATGTTGAAACCGTCGCAGCTTTTCGATCGGAAGGACTCTTCGAGCTTGTCTCCGATCAGGTCCGGCCTGGCGGCCATTTCAGCACTCGGCGCGACGTTCATCAGCACCTTTATCGCGCCAGGACTACGCCCGAACGCAAGTGCGCGGCGCTTCAGATCGTCAGCCTTCGCGCCCACGACCGATGGCTCGTCCAACAGGATGACGTCGGCGACGCGGGCGCCGATATCCATGTCGGCCTCCGACAGGCCAGACATGACGAGCACCGGCATATCCTGCGGCGACCGCGCAACATTCAGCGGGCCGCCCACAGAGAAAAACTCGCCCTTGTGGTCGAGCAGGTGCATCTTTTCGGGATCGAAGAAGCGGCCGCCGCTTTTGTCGAACAGCAGGGCATCCGTATCCCAGCCTTGCCACAAGCCCTGCACGATGCCGATGAATTCCTCCGCACGTCGGCGGAAGTCGTCGCCGGAAAACCCTTCCGGACGGCTGAAATTGGCTGCCTCGCGCGGATCGGGGAACATGCTCGCGTTCCAGCCGGCACGGCCATGGCTGATGACGTCGAGCGAGGCGAAACGGCGCGCCAGATTGTAGGGCTGGTGGGCAACCGTCGACGCGGCGGCGATCAGGCCGATCCTGCTTGTGACCGTCGCCAGCGCCGCCAGCAGGGTCGTCGCTTCGAAGGGCACTTGCCGGTTCGGCGCGTCGCCGCGTGCAGCGGGCGCGGAATCGGCAAGAACCACCATGTCCAAGCCGGCTGCTTCGGCCTTTTGCACGAACCGGGCCAGAAGGCTGAAATCCGGGCCGGCGTCGGACGGATGGGAGGGCGCGGCTTCCGGAACCAGTGAAACGGCAAGATGCATTGTGGCGCCGTCGGCCATCGGTCTTCCCTGGTGAGTGAGATTCCGCAGGAATTATCTTCACCAGCTGGACGGAAAGCAACCGGCCAGTCGGCGATCATTTGCCGGCCAGAATATCCTTGATCAGCCGCTGACAGCGCTCGGCCATGAAGTCGAGCAGCAGCCGCACCTTCGGGTCCTGCAGCTTCTTGTGCGGATAGACGGCGGCGAACTGCACCGGCGTCGGCGGCGTGTCGGACAGGATCACCTTCAGCCGCTGGTCGCGGATGAACGGCTCGACCTCGAATCGCGGCTTGTTGATGATGCCGCGGCCGGACAGCGCCCAGCCGGTCAGCACGTCGCCATCGTCCGTGTCATAGGGTCCGTGCACTTCGAATTTTCGCGGGCCGTCCGCCGTCTGCAGCGTCCAGACGTATTCGCGCGCGCCGGAATAGCGCAGCATCAGGCAGTCGTGCTTCTTGCCGATCAATTCCTGCGGCTCGGTCGGCTCGCCACGCGCCTCCAGATATTTCGGTGCCGCCACCAGCACCCGTTCGCACTCCATGATCCCGCGCATCCTGAGGCTGGAATCTTCGATGATGCCCAGCCGGAAGGCGACATCGATGCCTTCCTTCATAATGTCGACATTGTGGTCTGAAAGCCTCAACCGAACCTCGATATCAGGATATTTGTCGTGGAAATCGGGGATGCCCGACGCCACCAGCCGGCGGCCGAGGCCGAGCGGCGCTGTCACTTTTATGGTGCCGCGCGGCTGGCCGGATAAGGCGCTGACCGCAGCCTCCGCCTCGGTGACCGCCTCCAGCACCTGCTTGGCGCCGGAGTAGAACACGGTGCCGTGCTCGGTCGGCATCAGCTGCCGGGTCGTGCGGTTGAACAGCCTGACACCAAGATGCTTCTCGAGCTCCTTGATGCGGTTGGAGGCGACCGCCGGCGAGATGCGCATGTCGCGGCCCGCCGCCGACAAATTGCCAAGCTCGACGACGCGGACGAAGACGGCGATGTTGTCGAGGTAGGCCATGCGGGTTTCGTGGCTCTCATGCAGCTGCGTGTAACGAGCCTAGTATTTTCCAATTTTTTTTGAAAGTCATCGTGCAGCTCGGCCCTTTCCGTTTGCGCTCCAGCCCGTAAAGTCACCCAATCGGCAGGGACGATCTTTCAATGATGGATTTCGCGATTTTCTGGGACTGGCTGAGTTTCGCCGTGCGCTGGCTGCATGTCGTCACCGGCATCGCCTGGATCGGCTCATCCTTCTATTTCGTCGCACTCGATCTCGGCCTGCGCCAGCGTCCGGGCATGCCCGCCGGCGCCTTCGGCGAGGAATGGCAGGTGCATGGCGGCGGCTTCTACCACATCCAGAAATATCTGGTGGCGCCGGCCGAGATGCCCGAGCACCTGACCTGGTTCAAATGGGAATCCTACGCCACCTGGCTGTCAGGCTTTGCCATGCTGTGCGTCGTCTACTATGCCGGGGCGGACCTGTTCCTGATCGATCCCAATGTCCTCGCCATGTCGGTGCCTACAGGCATCTTGCTGTCGCTGGCGACGATCGGCGTCGGCTGGGTGGTCTATGATCTCTTGTGCCGCTCGCCGCTCGGCAAAAGCGACACCGGCCTGATGCTAGTGCTCTACGCCGTGCTGGTGTTCATCGCCTGGGGTCTTACCCATTTGTTCACCGGCCGCGCCGCCTTCCTGCATCTTGGCGCCATCACAGCGACGATCATGTCGGCCAACGTCTTCATGGTCATCATCCCGAACCAGAAGATCGTCGTCGCCGACCTGATAGCCGGCCGCAAGCCCGACCCGAAATACGGCAAGATCGCCAAGCAGCGCTCGCTGCACAACAATTACCTGACCCTGCCTGTTTTGTTCCTCATGCTGTCGAACCACTACCCGCTGGCCTTCGGCACTGAGTTCAACTGGGTGATCGCCTCGCTGGTGTTCATCATCGGCGTGCTGATCCGGCATTATTTCAACACCATGCATGCGCGCAAGGGCAACCCGACCTGGACTTGGCTGGCTGCCGCCGTCCTGTTCGTCGTCATCATGTGGCTGTCGACGGTGCCGAAAGTGCTGACCGGCGAAGCCAAGGCGTCCTCGGCGGCACAAATCTATGTCGCCTCGGCGCATTTTCCCGCCGTGCGCGACACAGTGCTTGGCCGCTGCTCGATGTGTCATGCGCAGGAGCCGTCCTACGAGGGCATCTATCACGCGCCAAAAGGTGTGATGCTCGACACGGACGCCGGTATCGCCGAGCAAGCCCGCGAGATCTACCTGCAGGCCGGCCGCAGCCACGCCATGCCGCCCGCCAACGTCACGCAGATTACCGACAAGGAACGGGCACTGCTGGTGGCATGGTTCGAGGAGGCGGAGAAATAAGCATGATCAGCACACTCCTGCGCGGCCGCACACTGTCCTTTCTGCGCTGGCCTGAGACCGTCGACGACCATCCCGCCTGGCGCTACGAGGAGGACGGCGGCCTGCTGATCCGCGACGGCAGGATCGCAGCCGCCGGCACCTATGCCGAGGTCGAGAAAAAGGCTGATGAAGGCGCAAAAAAGATCGATCACCGCCCACATCTGCTGCTGCCGGGCTTCATCGACGCGCATGCGCATTTTCCGCAGATGCAGGTCATCGCCTCCCATGGCGCGGAACTGCTCGACTGGCTGAACACCTATACTTTTCCTGAGGAAACCAAATTCCAGAACGCCCAGCATGGCCGCCGCATTGCCAGGCTGTTTCTCGATGAGGTGGTGCGTCACGGCACGACGACAGTCGCCGCCTATTGCTCGGTCCACAGGGAGTCCGCCGAAGCGTTCTTCGCCGAGTCGCATGACCGCAACATGCTCAACATCGCCGGCAAGGTGATGATGGACCGTAACGCGCCGGAGGGTGTGCTCGATACAGCGCAATCGGCTTATGACGATAGCAAGGCGCTGATCGCCGATTGGCACGGCAAGGGACGCCAGCATTATGCCATCACGCCGCGCTTCGCCATCACCTCGTCACCCGAGCAGTTGGAAATGGCGGGCGCGCTCTGCCGCGAATATCCTGATCTGCACATGCAGACGCACCTGTCGGAAAACCACGCCGAGATTGCCTTTACGCTGCAGCTCCATCCAAAGGCGCGCGACTATACCGACGTCTACGAGCACTACGGGCTGCTCGGGCGCAAAAGCTTGTTCGGCCACTGCATTCATCTGTCGGAACGCGAGGCGGATTCGCTTTCGGATTCAGGCTCGGTGGTGGTGTTCTGCCCGACCTCGAACCTGTTTCTCGGCTCGGGCCTGTTCGATTATCAGCGCTACCGCACGCGAGACAAAGCTCTCCGCATCGCGGCCGCCACCGATGTCGGCGGCGGCACCAATTACTCGATGCTGCGCACCATGGACGAGGGCTACAAGGTGATCGCGCTGAACGGCGAAAAGCTCAACCCGTTCCAGTCGTTCTGGCAGCTCACCCGCGGCAATGCCGAGGCGCTGTCGGTCGTGGAAAGAATCGGCACGCTGGACCAAGGCAGCGATGCCGATATCATCGTGCTCGACGCCCGCGCCACGCCGGCGATGCGGCTGCGGATGGAGACGGCGGACACGCTGGCGGAGGAATTGTTTATGCTGCAGACGCTCGGCGACGACCGCGCCGTGCGCGAAGTCTATGTCGCCGGGCGGGCGGCGAAGAGCGATATGGCGGTTTAGCTATCCCGCACGTTCCGTCTTGACCGGGCGGCAGCCATCGGTCAAAGCCTGCAGCGAAGTTGACAGGGGAACGACATGGCCGTTGCGGACGACATCGCTCTGATCAAGAAACAGGAAGCCACGCTTGTCTTTCCCGTCTTCGACGAGGCTGTTGCCTTCAAGATCGGCTCGGCGATCCGCGACCGAGCGCTAGCCGAAGACCTGCCGATCATCGTCGACATCAGGACCTTCGACCGGCCGCAGTTCTATGCAGCGATGCCAGGCTCGAACGCCTCCAATCCGGACTGGGCGCGGCGCAAGATCAACGTCGTGCGCCGGTTTTTGAGAAGCACCTACCGCCTGGTGCTGGAGCAGCAGCGCCCCGACCGCAGCTTCAAGCCGGGCGAGGGCCTCGACATATCAGACTATGTGCTTGCCGGTGGCGGCTTTCCCGTAACGGTCAAAGGTGCCGGCGTGATCGGTGTGATCGCGGTCTCGGGCTTGCCGGAGCGCGAGGATCACGGCGTCGTCGTCGACGCGTTGTGCAGCCATCTCGGTGTCGACGGGCGCCAATTGGCACTGCCGCCGGAAGCAAAATGACTGAGATCGATCCCAAGACCTTCCTCACCGCCATTTTCAACGCCGCCGTCGCCGCTGCCGATCCCCAGAGAACCATCAGGGATCGTCTGCCGGCAATGCCGAAAGGGCGCACCATCGTCATCGGCGCCGGAAAAGGCTCAGCGCAGATGGCGGCGGCATTCGAAAAAGTATGGGACGGGCCGATCGAAGGGCTGGTCGTCACCCGCTACGGCTATGGCGCGACCTGCCAGCGCATCGGGATCATCGAGGCGGCGCATCCGGTGCCGGACGCAGCCGGTCTCGAAGCCTCGCGCCGGCTGCTCGAAAAGGTGCAGGGGCTGACCGCGGACGATCTGGTCGTGGCGCTTATCTCGGGTGGCGGCTCGGCGCTGCTGCCGTCGCCTGCTGGAGGTCTGACGCTGGCCGACGAGATCGCCGTCAACGAGGCGCTGCTCGCCTCCGGCGCGCCGATCGCCGCAATGAACACCATCCGCAAGCATGTATCCACGATCAAGGGCGGCAGGCTGGCGGCGGCAGCATATCCCGCCAAGGTGGTGTCGCTGGTCGTCTCCGACATTCCGGGCGACAATCCGGCGCTGGTCGCTTCCGGCCCGACCGTTCCCGATTCCGGCAGCCGCGAAAACGCATTGGCGTCGATCGCCGCCTATGACATGAGACTGCCGGCCGCGGTGATGGCGCATATCAATTCGCCGGCCGCAGAGGCGCCGTGCGGCGACGATCCGCGTTTTTCGCGCAATGAAGTGCATCTGATCGCCTCGGCCGGCGTGTCGCTGGAAGCGGCTGCGGCCGAAGCCAGACGCCAAGGCATCGAAGCGGTCATCCTCTCCGATTCCATCGAGGGCGAGGCGCGCGAGGTGGGCGGCGTCCACGCCGCGATCGCGCGTGAGGTGGCGACGCGCAACCGGCCTTTCCCAAAGCCGGTGCTGATCCTGTCGGGCGGCGAGACGACAGTGACCGTGCGCACAAAAGGCAAGGGCGGCCGCAACTCGGAATTCCTGCTTGCCTTCGCAATCGGCATCAGCGGCATGGCGAGCGTCCACGCGCTGGCCGCCGACACCGACGGCATCGACGGCTCTGAGGACAACGCCGGCGCCTTTGCCGACGGTTCGACTGTGGCGCGGATGCGGGCGGCAGGCGTCGATGCCAAGGCGATGCTTGCCGGCAACAATGCCTGGACGGCATTCAATGCTATTGGCGATCTTTTCGTGCCCGGCCCGACCGGGACGAACGTCAATGATCTCCGGGCGATACTGATCAGATAGGTTCAGGCGGCCATCAGCGTCTTCACCGCCTTCATATCCTTCAGGAACCGCTCGCGTTCGGCCTGTTTGTCCGCCGGCTCGCGGATACGCAGGATGAAGGACGGATGGATCGTGACGAACACACGCAGGCCATCCTCGCGCTCCACGACCGCGCCGCGCATCTTCATGATCGGCACGACTTTACCGAGCAGTGACTGCGCCGCCGTTGCGCCGAGCGCCACAGCCAGATTGGGTTTTACCAGATCGAGCTCTTTGTCGAGCCACCAGCGGCAGGCCTGCACCTCGCCGGCATTCGGCTTGGAGTGGATGCGCCGCTTGCCGCGCGGCTCGAATTTGAAATGCTTGACCGCGTTGGTGACATAGACTTTCAGCCGGTCGACGCCGGCTTCGTCCAGGATTGCGTCGAAGACCTTGCCAGCAGGCCCGACGAAAGGTTTGCCGGCCAGATCCTCCTGGTCGCCGGGCTGTTCACCGACGAAAATCACCTTGGCCTTATCAGGGCCTTCGCCGAACACGGTCTGTGTCGCATTGCGCCACAGTGAACATCGGCGGCAGGCTTTCGCCACTTCGCTGAGTTCGGGAATGGTGCTTGCGCCGTCGTCTTCCGCCGTCTCAGGCAATTCAGGCTTGGGCCAGCGTCTTGCCTGCACCTTGGCGTGGCGTGGCGCGGGATTTGTCTGCATCCTGGCGATCATGGCTGATGCGGCCTTGTCCGCTGCTGCGATCAGATGCGGAATGAGCGAAGCCCCGGAAAGGTTCCTTCAAATAGCTCGGACCCGGCTTTCGCCGGGAGAATGACCGGCGATGCGATCCTCACACCTCATGCAGATAGAGATGATAATCCAGTTCACTGACGGTGCGCGCCACCCGCAGATATTCGGATTGCTTGATCGCAACGAATGTCCGGTGCAGGTCTTCGCCCAACGCTCCTTTGAGGAACGTCGACGCGCGAGCGGCCTCGATCGCGGCGCGCCAGTCTACCGGCATGGTCGTGCGCGTGATTGCCGATTCGTAGCCATTGCCGGTGGTTTCGGGGCCGGGGTCGAGTCCTTCGTCGAGACCCCTGGTGATGCCGGCCAGCACGGTTGCGGCGACCAGATAGGGGTTTGCGTCGACGCCCGACGGCCGGTGCTCGATGCGCCGGTTTTTCGCATCGCCTGCCGGCACGCGCAGCGCCACCGAGCGGTTGTTGACGCCCCAGGTCGGCGCCACTGGGGCATAGGATTGCGAGACGAAGCGACGCCATGAATTGGCGTGCGGTGCGAACACCAGCATCGATTCGGCCATGGTCTGGATGAGGCCGCCCAGTCCGCGCAGCAGCGGCAAGGACCAGGTCTCGCCGCTGGCTTCAGCGAAGACGTTCTTGCCGGCCTTGTCCTGCAGCGAGACATGGAAATGCATGCCGGAGCCGGCATATTTCTCGATCGGCTTGGCCATGAAGCAAGCGGTGACGCCGTGGCGGCGCGCCTGTGCCCGCACCAGCCGCTTCAGCATGACGAGATCATCGGCCGCCTGCATCACATCCTGGCGATAGTTCAGCGTCAGCTCGTACTGGCCCGGCGCATATTCGGAAATGACCGTCTCGGCCGGGATGCCTTGCACCTTGGCCGCGGCGTAGATGTCGGAAAACAACGGCTCCATGCCGTGCAGATGGTCGACGGAATAGACCTCGGTCTTGGCCGAACGGCGGCCGTCGAGCACCGCGTTCGCCGGTCGCACCTTGCCGTCCGCGTCACGCTCATTGGCGAGCAGGAAGAATTCGAGCTCGAAGGCGCCGGCAGGATGCAGGCCCTTGGCCGCCAGTATCTCCACCTGACGGGCAAGCGCCAGCCGCGGGTCGGAGGACATGGGCTGACCGTCGAGATGATACATCGCCATCAGCACCTGGCCGCGCGGCGGCTGTGTACCGAACAGCGGCACCAGCGTGCCGGGGATCGGCCATGCCCGCAGGTCGCCGTCGCCGGTCGTCCAGATCAGCCCGGTCTCGTGAACGTCCTCGCCGGTAATGTCGAGGCCGAGGATGGATATCGGCATGTGCCGGCCGCCCTCGAAGATGCTCATCAACTCATGCCGGCGCACGATCTTGCCGCGGCCGACGCCATTGGCGTCGGTCAGCACGATGTCGAACGCCTCGATCTCCGGGTGGGCGTCGAGAAAGGTTTGCGCCTCGGCGGGCGTCGAGCCCGAAGGGGAGGCGATGATGGCGTTCAAAGTTTGCTTGTGCGCTTCTCTCATGCGCTAGCTTGTCTCATGCCGCGAGCCTTGCCGCAACCGCGCCGAAGGCGGTGATCAGGCGGTTGACCTGGGTGGCGCTGGTCGCCGGCGAGATCAGCATCATGTTGTGGAACGGCGCGATCAGCACGCCGCGATTGACCAGCGCGACATGGATCGCCGCTTCGAGCTCCGGCGCGTGCGCTGTTTCCGCCTCGCCGCCATTCCTCAACGGGCCGGGTGCGCAGATGAACTCGACGCGCGCGCCGACTCGAGCGACATGCCAGGGCAGGCGGTAGCGGTCGATGACAGCGGTCAACCCGGCGTCGAGCCGCCGCGCCAGGTGGTCCATATGGCTGTAGCTCTCGTCGGTCATCACTTCTTCGAGCGTGGCGCGCATTGCGGCGAATTGCAGCGGATTGGCCGAGAGCGTCGTGCCCATGCCGGAATAGCCTGGCTGTTTCTGGCTATTATAGGCAGCATAGCGCGTGGCGACGTCGTCGCTCATGCCCCACACGCTGGCCGGAACGCCGCCGGCGATCGGCTTGCCGAGCACGAACAGGTCCGGCTCCAAGCCGTGTTTCTCGGTGTAGCCGCCCGGACCGGTCGAGATCGTGTGCGTCTCGTCGATCAGAAGCAGGGTGCCGGCCGCGTGGGTGAGACGTCGCAGCGCTTCGTGGAAGCCGGGATCGGGCAGCACCATGCACGAGTTGGTCAGCACCGGCTCGGTGATGACGCAGGCGACATCCCCGTCCCGGAGCGCGGCCTCAAGCGCCGGCACATCGTTGAACTCGATGACATCAGTTGCCCGGGTCAGGTCGCGGAATTCGCCGGCCAGTCCCGGCCGGTTGACCGGTCTGCCGTCGACCAGCCGCACCATCGTCTCGTCGACCGAGCCGTGATAGCAGCCGTTGAAGACCAGGATCTTTTCCCGGCCGGTGATGGCGCGGGCAACGCGCAGCGCAAAGCGGTTGGCATCGGTCGCCGTCGTCGCGATCTGCCAGAACGGCAGGCCGAAGCGCTGTTGCAGCAGTGGGCCGATGGCGAGTGCATCCTCCGAAGGCAGCATGTAGGTGAGGCCGCGTCCAGCCTGCCGGCGGATGGCGCGGGCGACCGGCGGCGGCGAATGGCCGAACATCGAGCCGGTATCGCCGAGGCAGAAATCGTCGAGCCTGTTGCCGTCGATATCGGTGATGGTGGCGCCCTTTGCGCTGCCGACCAGGATCGGGAATGGCGTCGGCCAGTCGTTCATCCAGTGCATCGGCACGCCGCCGAAGAAGCCCGGCAGACCATTGCCGGCCTTCGCTGCCGATTTTGGCCGTGCCTTGCGGAAGGCTTCGGCCTCGGTCTCGCGCAGATCGGCGATGCGGGCAGTGCTGATGCCGCCGACGGATGTCTTTGAATGGTCGATTGTATGCATGAAGGCCCCTCTCGTACGTCACTCTAGCCAATCGGCATCCGGAACCGCAATTGGCCGCGCGGCCGCCCTGCATTGGTTCAGCGGCCACGATAGAAGAGCACTGGCGCTTGACCTCGGGGCATCCTCCAGCATCAATGCAGGTGGGTTTTGTGGCTTGGGGGAGAAAAGATGCGGACGATCTTCTGTGTAACAACGCTGCTGCTGTCGGCCGGCACGGCCTTCGCCACCGGCGGCATCTGGTGCTCCGCCGAGGATGCCGCGGTGAAATTCGAGGTCGAAGCCGGCGTCACCAGAGGCATGGGCGGGCCGACCTTCAATTTTCGCGGCGACCTCGAAATTCTTGGCAGGCCCGTTGGCGACGGTCTGCGCAAGAGCGTGTTCGAGGGTTCCAACCTCACGCAATACTGGCTCGACGGCAAGGAACTGCGGCTGCTCGTCTATCGCGAGCACGAGGTCGCAAACACCTATAGCTCAGTCGAACTGACGATCTTGACCAAGGCCAGCGAAGAAGGCGTTTATGACGGGCGCTATTCGCTCGCGATCTATGACGGCACGGCTGCCGCGGACAAAGACGACAAGCCTGTCGAATTGACCGGCAAGGTCTCCTGCGGGGCCGAGTAGAACTCCCGGCTAGTTATGCCGAAATATCGATAACGCCGCAGTCGCCGGCCGCACTGCCGAAGGCGACGCGGCGCTCTTGCCTGTCCCACATCATCGAGGTGATGGCGCCCTTGCCCGGCCGGCGCAGCAGCACTTCCTTGGCGTCGGTGAAGCGCACGGCCATCACCATGCCGTCATCATAGCCGACGGCGACGACATCCTGGCTCGGATGGCAGGCCACTGAGGTCACCATGGCGTTGCCGCGCGTGCCGAGCTCCAGCGGCGCCTTGCCCATCGGCCCGTCCTTACCCGAAAACGGCCAGACGATCGCCGCCGGCGCGCCGGAACTCGCCAGCCATTTTCCCTTGGACGCCCACGACAGGCTTTTGACCTTGCCTGGATAGCCGCTCATGCGCATGTGCTTGCCGTCGGCCAGCTTCCAGCCATGCAGCGCGTTTTCCTGCATGGTGGTGACGAGGAAGGCGCCGTCCGGCGAGAAGGTGATGCCGGTGTGGGCGCCGGCCCATTCGAGCTCGACAGGCTTGCCGTCGGCCGCCGGGAAATGCAGCGTCGCGCCATTGTAGCGGGCGACGCCAAAGCGCATGCCCTTGGGCGAGAACGCCAGCCCCTCGACCGAACGCGGATGCAAGAATTCCCTGGTCTTGCCGTCGGCGAAGCGCACATACGCGGTCTTGCCCGAGGCGTAGGCAATGGCACCTTGCGGCCCGGCGGCAACGCTGGTGATCCATTTTTTGCCGGCGCTTGCCAGTTCCGCCGCATTGCCGCCTGCGGTGACGGCAAAGACCTTGCCGTCCTCGCCGCCGGTGATCAGCCGGTCGTTGGCCGCGTCGTGGAAGGCCGCGAGCAAGCCGTCATTGGCCTGCACAGTCTTGTGGCCATGGTCGAGCCGATGGATGGTGCCGTCGGCCAGGGCAAAGTGCGGCACGTCGTCAAGGAAGACGGCGGCGATGCAATGGCCATCGAGATCAAGCGGGGCGACTGTGGGCATGCGAGCTGTTCCATTAGAGATCGTTGTGGTCGCCTTGCCGCCGCAGAGGAATCGTTAGCGTGGCTAGGTGCGACGCGACCTTCTCCCCTTGTGGGAGAAGGTGGATTGGCGCGCAGCGCCAAGACGGTTGAGGGGTGCTGGACGAAACGCCGTCAGTGCCAAGCTGGAACACGCCTCATCCGACCGAGCTTCGCTCGGCCACCTTCTCCCACAAGGGGAGAAGGAAAGAAGGTGCAGCGCTATCGTTATAAGGTTTGGAAATCAAGCGGCCTGGCAGGCGTCAAAACTCTTCTTCAGCCGCTCGGCATCGAGCTCGCGGCCGATGAACACCAGCCGGCTCTCGTGCTTCTCGCCGTCCTTCCAGGCGCGCTGGTGGTCGCCCTCGATAATCATGTGCACGCCCTGGATGACATAGCGCTCATCATCGCCCTTGAGCGCGATGATGCCTTTTAGCCGCAGGATGTTCGGGCCTTCCATCTGGGTGATCTTCTCGATCCACGGGAAGAATTTCTTCGGGTCCATCTCGCCGCCGCGCAACGACACCGATTGCACCGTCACGTCATGAATATCGGACGGGTGCGCGTGATGATGGTGGTCATGCCCGTCATGATCATGGTGATGATGGCCGTCATGGTCATGATGGTCGTGGTCATGGTCGTCATGCGCCTCGAGGAAATGCGGGTCGTTCTCCAGCGCCCGCGAGAGATCGAAGGCGCCGCGGTCGAGCACTTCCGACAACGCCAGGCCGGCGCGTGTGGTGCGATGGATCCTGGCCGCCGGGTTGATCGCGCGGATCGTCGCCTCGACCTTGCCCAGTTCCTCCGGCGTGACGAGATCGGTCTTGTTGAGCACGACGACATCGGCAAAGGCGATCTGGTCCTCGGCTTCACGGGAATCCTTCAGCCGCAACGGCAGGTGCTTGGCGTCGACCAGCGCCACCACTGCGTCGAGCCTGGTCTTGGAGCGCACATCATCGTCCATGAAGAAGGTCTGCGCCACCGGCACCGGATCGGCGAGGCCAGTCGTCTCGATCACGATGGCGTCGAAACGGCCCGGCCGGCGCATCAGGCCTTCGACGACGCGGATCAGGTCGCCGCGCACCGTGCAGCAGACGCAGCCATTGTTCATCTCGTAGATTTCCTCGTCGGATTCCACGATCAGCTCGTTGTCGATGCCGATCTCGCCGAATTCATTGACGATGACGGCGTAGCGCTTGCCGTGGTTTTCCGAAAGGATGCGGTTGAGCAGCGTGGTCTTGCCGGCGCCGAGATAGCCGGTGAGAACGGTTACGGGGATCTGCGTCGTCTGTGCATCGCTCATGTTGGGCCTCGAAAAGGATTGTTGGCTCCATATAGGATGTGCGCCTCGCTTTTGCACGCAGCAAACCAATGGGCCAAACAGGTCGCCAACATTGCCGAACTTTCATTAGTGCTGGCTGGCCTCACTGCCTAGATAAGAACAAGGTGAGTTGCTCGACAGAATGAAAGTGACGCCGGATGCCCGACAATCCATCCTTATTTCCATTGAACCGGCGTCGGGCGCTCGGCCTCATCGCCGTCACTGCCGGCGGCGGCATTTTCCTTCCAGCTGCAAGGGCCGAAGAAGCCTCGCCCTTTGCCGGGCTTGTCCTGTTCGATAGTGGTGCCGGCGTCTGCGCGATCACGCCGGAGGCGACCGAGGGGCCGTTCTATTTCGACCCGAAGCTCGAGCGCGCCGATATCACCGAGGGCAAAGCGGGCATTGCCCTCAATGTACGGCTGCAGGTGGTCGACGCGGGCTGCCGGCCGCTTCCCGGCGCGCGCGTCGACATCTGGCATTGCGATGCGCAAGGGCATTATTCGGGCTATCCTGGACAAGGTGACGGCCAGGATGTCGACACGTCAGGCCAGAGTTTTCTGCGCGGCTGGCAAAAGACGGACGACACCGGCATCGTTTCCTTCGCCACCATTTATCCCGGCTGGTATCGCGGCCGCACCACCCACATCCACTTCAAGGTCTTCCCCAACGACAATTCGGTGATGACCGGCCAGCTGTTTTTCCCCGACAGCCTGAGCGAGCAGATATTCACCACTGTCGCGCCCTACACCGACCGGTCCGGCAGGCGGGATACGCTGAATGCCAGGGACGGTATCGCCCGGCGCGCCGGGCCGCTGTCGCAGGCGGCGCTGCGTGAGGTGGCGGACGCCTACCAGGCGTTGATGATCGTCGCGGTAAAGGCTGATTGAGTCTCGTTTCGTGTGTGCGGCGCTCCTGCGGAAAGCTCCCACCTGCACTGAAAAGTCGTTTGTCATCTAACTGAAATAAACATCTGGCATTAGCCACGGCGGACATCGCATTGCTTGCCGGCAAAGCTGTTTTGCAGAGCCGGATCTTTTTGATCGTCGATTGCCAACCGGGCGGCTGCCTCTATGCTGTCCGCACCGGTTCGGCCGAAGAGGGATGACCATGGCCAAGGCGGACAAAACTGCGACAATGAGCCGGCTGCATTCGGCGGCGCGGCTGGCACGTACTGCGCTGGCGGCGCGGCTCCTAGGGCACGGCTTTTATGCCGGCCAGGACCAGATCATGCTGGCGCTCGACCGCGAGGACGGGCAGACGCCCGGCAATCTTGCCGGCCGCCTCGGTGTTCGCCCGCCGACCATCACCAAGACCATCAACCGGCTTCAGGCGCAGGGCTTCCTGGAAAAGCGCGCCTCGGCCGCCGATGCCCGCCAGGCCCATATCTTCCTGACCGACACCGGCCGCGAAATCATTCACGCCATCGAGAAATCGGTGAAGAAGACCGAGAAGCAGGCGCTGAAAGGTCTCGACAAAAAGGACCAGAAGGCGCTGTTCAAGCTGCTCGCCCGCGTCGAGGCGAACCTCTCGAATGGAGAGATGGTTCTCGTCGATGATGAGATCGACGCCGACGAATGATCCGCGGCTGACGGCATCAGGCAGCTGCTGCCGACGACCCATGGACCAATGCCGACCAGCGGCCCGGCGTGACACCGAACGCCTTCTTGAAGTGCCTGTTGAAATGACTTTGGTCGCTGAAACCGGCCGCTATTGCGATCTGCGCCAATGGCTCGCTCGCCTCGATCATGCGGCGTGCTCGTTGAAGTCGGCGCATCAAGAGAAAGCGATGCGGGCTGGTGGAGAAGGCCGCACGGAAATGCCGCGATAGGGCGTAGCGATCCAGCCCGGTGATCGCCTCCAGCTCCTCGGAACGGACGATACGGAAAACATTTTCTTCCAGATAGTCGCGTGCCAGGCTGGCTGCCCGCCACGCTGTCCTCGGGATCGGCTTCGCCGGCAGGCCTGCATGCCGTGTTAGGCTTTGCATCAGCTGCGCAATGAAGTCGGCGACAAAAAGATCGTCCAGCTTCTGGTCCAAAGGCCCCAGCGCCGAAAGCAGCCTCATGCGGAAAGCTGGATCCGTCACCACGGCATCCCTGACGAAAGGCAGCGGTGCGCCGACCGTATCGAGGCAGTCCAGCACGACGGACGGCTCTAGATAAAGCATCCTGTAACGCAGGCCGTCTTCGGTGCCGGCACCGCCGTCGTGCAATTCGTCGGGATGCAGCACGATAATCTGGCCGGGCAGGCTGTGATGCGTCGCGCCGCGATAGCGGAAGGTCTGCACGCCATGCAGCGTCACGCCGATCGCGTAGGTATCGTGACGATGGAGATCGAAGGCGCTGCCGTGGAACCGTGCCTCGATACGCTCCATGCCGACCGAATCGGGGGCCGAGATGACGCAGTTTTCAGCCACGTCAACGCACAAACGTCCAAGACCCTGAAAGGCCTCGCCCGCTAAATCGTGTGGCATCGCTTCATCCACGAACCAATGGCGAATGTCTCATGTTCGACACCAAGTTTGCAATCGTGCTGCAGGACGATCTTCCCGTCTGGCAAAAGCTCAATGTCACGGCCTTCCTGACCAGCGGCATCGTCGCGCAGTATACAGAAATCATCGGCGAACCCTATCGCGACCGCGCCGGCAATATTTATAACCCGCTCTCGATCCAGCCGGTCATCGTGCTTTCGGCCGACCGCCCGACGCTTAGTGCGATCCACCGGCGGGCGCTGGACCGCGGCGTGACAACTTCGCTCTACGTCGACGAAATGTTTTCGACTGGACACGATGCCGCCAACCGCGCCGTCTTTGCCGAATTCGCGCCCGACGACGCCAAGGTCGTCGGCATCGCGCTGCGCGCCGAAAAGAAGCTTGTCGACAAGATCACCAAGGGCGCCCGTATGCATCCCTAGCGCATCGGCCCGAAAATCGTAGTCGGTCTTTTTGGCTTGCCGGCAGGTGGCAATTCCCGCAAAGGTGGGCTCTACCTCACTATCCGGCCCGAAATTGACTGCTCCCCCAACACAAGACGAAAGCGCGACGCCTCCGGCGGCGATCCTTTGCATGCTTTCGGTCTATGTGTTTTTTACCTTTCTGGACACCAGCAGCAAATATCTTGTCCTGGCCGGGGTCTCGGCGTTGATCGTCGCCTGGGCTCGCTTCGCCGTCCACGTCGTGCTTGTCGGTATCTTTCTCCGCGGATGGCGCGAGCCGGCGCGCTTTCGCGCCAACAATTTGCCAGCGCATATCCTGCGCGGCGCCTTCCTGTTCGGATCGACCATTTGCAACGTCATGGCGCTGCGGACCCTGCAACTGGCCGAAACCACCTCGATTTACTTCTTCGCACCGATGGTGATCACAGCACTCGCCGGTCCGCTGCTCGGCGAATGGGCCGGCTGGCGGCGCTGGCTGGCGATCCTGAGCGGCTTCATCGGCGTCCTCATCATCACCCGGCCGGGCGTTGGCGTCTTTGGCCTTGGCCACCTCTTCGCGCTAGGCTCGATGCTGTCGAACTGTTTCTACGTCATCATGACGCGGCGCATGTCGGCCACGGAAACCTCGGAGAGCCTCATCCTCTTTTCGGCGCTGGCGCCCGCCGTGCTGCTCCTGCCGATGCTGCCGTTTTCGCTCTCCCTGCCGCAGGATGGCTGGCACTGGTTCATCTTGCTGATGCTTGGCGTCTTCGGCGCAATCGGCCACTGGCTCCTGGTTCAGGCCTATCGTCTCGCCACCACCACGGCACTGGCCCCCTATCCCTATTCGCAGATGATCTGGATGATCATTGCCGGCTGGATTGTCTTCAACCAGTTCCCCGATCGGTGGACGCTCGTCGGCGCGGCCGTCATCGTCGCCAGCGGCCTTTACATCGTCCATCGCGAGCACAGGCTCCGCGTGCGCAATCGCGCCGCCCTCGACGTCGAGATGGAAGCGCTGGCAAAAAAACTTTGATTTGCTCCCGATCGATGGCATAAGAGCCCGCCTTTAAACAGTTTAAAGAAGCTCGGGGAGCGAAGAGCGCTGGCACAGAAGATCAAGCTTTCAACGATCGCGGACGCGCTCAGCGTGTCCACGGCCACGGTTTCGCTAGCCCTGCGCGACAGCCCGCTGGTCGCCGGAACCACCCGTGACCGCATCAAAGAACATGCCCGCGCCATCGGCTATATCTACAATCGCCGCGCCGCCAGCCTGCGCACCTCGCGCTCGGGCATCGTCGGCGTTGTCGTTCACGACATCATGAATCCCTTCTTCGCCGAGATACTGCGCTCGATCGAAAGCGAGCTCGATCGCAGCCGGCAGACCTTCATCCTGTCGAACCATTACGACCAGCTCGAAAAGCAGCGCACCTTCATCGACACGCTTTTGCAACTCGGCGCCGACGGCGTCATCATGTCGCCGGCCATCGGCACGCCGCCCGAAGACATCCTGATGGCCGAGGAAAACGGCTTGCCGGCGGTGCTGATCGCGCGCACCGTCGAAGGCGCCGACGTGCCGGTGTTTCGCGGCGACGATGCCTACGGCACCGCGCTTGCCACCAACCATCTGATCTCGCTCGGGCACAAGCGCATCGCCATGGTCGGGGGCACCGACCAGACCTCGACCGGCCGCGACCGCTACCAAGGCTATGTCAATGCCATGGAGGCGGCCGGGCTGGAGGTCAGGCCGTCCTGGCGCATCGCCGGTCCGCGCACCAAGCAGGCCGGCTTCGAAGCCGCTGGGCAGTTCCTGGCGCTGAAGGACAAGCCTACCGCGGCCTGCTGCTGGAACGACCTCGTCGCCATCGGCCTGATGAACGGCATCGCGCGCGCCGGGCTGGTGCCGGGCATTGACATATCCGTCACCGGCTATGACGATCTCGAGGAGGCCGCGATCGCGACGCCGGCGCTGACCACCGTCTGGAACGGCCAGCGCGAGGTCGGCCGCCGCGCCGCCAGCGCGCTGCTCGACAAGCTCAATGGGCAGATGGTGCGGCCGTCGCAGGAACTGATCAAGCCGGAACTGCATGTGCGCCAGTCGACCGGTAAACCGGTGGAACGTGCATGACAAAAGCCGAACAGCAAACAGTCGCCATTCTGGTGCCGGGCCAATTCAACGACCACGCGGTCGGTCGCATCGACCGGACGTTTAGCCGGGTGGGGATCGAACGGCCCGATGCGTCACTGGTCACCGATGAGCTGCGCCGCTCGGTGCGCGGCATTGCCGCCTTTGGCGGCATAAATGCCGCACTGATGGATGCGTTGCCGAACCTCGAGATCATCGCCAATTTCGGTGTCGGCTATGATTCGGTCGATGTCCGCCACGCCGCGCAGCGCGGCATCATGGTGACCAACACGCCTGACGTGCTGACCGAGGAGGTCGCCGACACGGCGCTCGGCCTGCTGATCAACACCCTCCGCGATCTGCCACGCGCCGAGACCTGGCTGCGCGACGGCAGTTGGAAGCGCAAAGGCAACTATCCGCTAAGCCGGCTGACCTTGCGCGGCCGCAGCGTTGGCATCTTCGGCATGGGCCGCATCGGTCTCGCCATTGCCCGGCGGCTGGAGGCCTTTGGCCTGCCGATCGCCTACCACAACCGGCGCCAAGTCGAAGGCCTGCCCTACGACTATCACCAGACCCTGAAAGGCCTTGCCGAGGCGGTCGACACGCTGATCTCGGTAGCGCCCGGCGGCGCCTCGACCGAAAAAGCGGTCAACGCCGAGATCCTATCGGCGTTGGGCGCTGACGGCGTCTTCGTCAACATCGGCCGTGGCAGCACGGTGGACGAGGCAGCCCTTGCCGCAGCCCTTGCCGACGGCACCATCGCCGCTGCTGGGCTCGACGTCTTCGCCGACGAGCCGAACGTGCCGCAGGCGCTGCTCGCCGCCCCCAACACCTCGCTTTTGCCGCATGTCGGCTCGGCCTCGGAACATACCCGCCGCGCCATGGCCGATCTGTGCGTCGACAATCTGGTTTCCTGGTTTTCCCGGGGAAAGGCGCTGACGCCGGTGCCGGAGACGGAAAAGGTAAAGGCGCAGAGCTAAGCGGTGACCTTCCATATTTATTAACGTCGGCTTAACGCTTTGAAATCATTCTGTATCTATCGCCAAATAAGCAGAGAATACAGGATGAAAGCACTTGCCGCATTGATGGCGGCCGCCGCGCTGTTCGGTAGCGTTCAGCTGCTTCGCGGCGGTGGTGGCGAAGCAGCCAGTGAGCCAACGCCGCCGTCCGGCAGCTACAAGCTGGTGGCCAATGGCGACGAAGCGTCCTGCGCGGTCAAGCGCGGTGCCGAAATTTCCGATGGCCTGTCGCTGCTGACGGTCGCTGCGAACTGCCGCCGGATTTTACCCGGCATCGAGCGCGCGAAATTCTGGCGTGAGCAGGATGACGACACGATCGCCTTCAGCGCGAACGGCATCGACCCGATCGTCACTTTCGGCATCGCCGACGGCGACGGTTATGAATCCTACGCACCGGCCCTGCCGCTGCTGTCGCTGGCAGCCAGCGCCCCCTGATTTCGGGCGACTGAGTTATCTATTCCGCGGCGGCGCGCGCGCCGGATTTCGCCGCGGCGTGCAGGCGCACGGCGTCGCCGAAGGCACGGAATATCCTTGCCGAGACGCTGTCCGACTTGACCCAGTATTCGGGATGCCACTGGACGCCAACGGCGAAGGCGCGGGCGTCCCGCACCGAAACCGCCTCGACCGTGCCGTCGCTGGCGACCGCCTCTATCTGCAGCTTCGGGCCGAGCCGGTCGACGGCCTGGCGATGCACCGAGTTGACCATTATGTCGCCCGCCCCGAACACACCGGCGAGGCAGCTTCCGGGCTTGATCGAAATGGCCTGGCGGATGGCGAAACGTTCGTCCTGATTGTCGCTCGCCGGCGCGCGATGGTCCAGCGAACCCTCGCGCTCCTGGATTTCGGTGGCCAGCGTGCCGCCCAGCGCCACATTCATCTCCTGGATGCCACGGCAGATGGCGAGCAGCGGCACGCCGCGCTCAACTGCCTTGCGGATCAACGGCAGCGTCGTGGCGTCGCGGGCAGGATCGTAGGGACCATTGGCCTCGCTGGCATCGCCGCCGTAGAGCGAGGGATGCACATTGGACTTCGAGCCGGTGACCATGACGCCATCGACCGATGACAGGAGTTCATCGAAATCGAGCCGGTCGCCGAAGGACGGCACCAGCAACGGGAACACGCCGGCGGCCGAAAGCGCCGCCTCCAGATATTGCTGCGGAGCGGCATGCCAGGTGTAGTTGTCGAACTGGCGGACGTCGGTCGATATGGCGACGAGCGGCTGCTGCATTTTATCCGGGTCCATTCAGTGCAGGGACATATTCTGCCTTTAAAATAGGCGATCCGAACGCGCTTTGCCATGACAAGTTTCGGCATGTCGCATGGGCCACGGAGCGGTCGTTAGACTATAGTTGCAGGACGCGCGTTCACCTCGCGAATTTCGTGGAAACGCCGCCGGCAAAACCGGCTGCCAAGCTGGACTCGACTTCTTGCCCGTGTATTGTTTGCCGCGAAGCCGATCCGGGGAACAGAGCATTTTCCGTACGTCGGTCTGTTGATCCAATAGGGAGGACTTCATGGATCGTCGATCATTCATCCGCAAGGCCGGCGCGACCGGTGTGGGCGCCGCTGCGGCTACAGCAGCGCTTGCCGCGCCGGCCATCGCTCAATCCAATCCGAAAGTGACATGGCGCCTGGCGTCGTCCTTCCCGAAATCCCTGGACACGATCTATGGCGGCGCCGAGGTCTTTTCCAAGATGCTTTCAGAGGCGACCGACGGCAATTTCCAGGTCCAGGTCTTTGCCGCCGGCGAACTCGTGCCCGGCCTGCAGGTTGCGGACGCCACCACCGCCGGCACTGTCGAAGCCTGCCATACGGTGGCATATTACTATTGGGGCAAGGACCCGACATGGGCACTGGGCGCCGCGGTTCCGTTCTCGCTCAACGCGCGCGGCATCAATGCCTGGCATTACCACGGCGGCGGCATCGACCTGTTCAACGAGTTTCTGGCCACGCAGGGTCTTTTTGGCTTGCCGGGCGGCAATACCGGCGTGCAGATGGGCGGCTGGTTCCGCAAGGAGATCAACACGGTCGCCGACCTTTCGGGCCTCAAGATGCGCATCGGTGGCTTTGCCGGCAAAGTGGTGCAAAGGCTCGGCGTCGTGCCGCAGCAGATCGCCGGCGGCGATATCTATCCAGCGCTGGAAAAAGGCACCATCGATGCCGCCGAATGGGTCGGCCCCTATGACGATGAGAAACTCGGCTTCTACAAGGTCGCGCCCAATTATTATTATCCCGGCTGGTGGGAAGGCGGACCGACCGTCCATTTGATGTTCAACAAGGCGAAATACGAAGAGCTTTCGCCGGCTTACAGGGCGCTGGTGCACACCGCCGCGCAGGCCGCCGACGCCAACATGCTGCAGAAATACGACTATCTGAATCCGGCGGCCGTGAGGCGGCTGGTGTCCGGGGGCGCCAAATTGCGCCCGTTCAGCCCGGAAATCTTGGCAGCCTGTTTCGAAAAGGCGAACGAGGTCTATGCCGAGATGGAAGCCTCGAACGCGCCGTTCAAGAAGATCTGGGACTCGATCAAGGCCTTCCGCAAGGAGCACTATCTCTGGGCGCAGGTGGCCGAATACAATTACGACACCTTCATGATGGTCCAGCAGCGCACCGGCAAGCTCTGACAACCGTCACGGCGCCACGCGTTCTTCGGACGCGTGGCGCCGTGACATTTCGATTTGCCGATCAGCGCGGCACCACCACCACCTTGACTTCACCTGGCGCAGGCGGGTTGGCGATCACCGCGGCCGCCTCCTCAAGCGTTACCTGCCGTGAGATGAGCTTGTCGATCTCGATCGCACCCGAGGCGATGAGATCGGCGGCCCGGCGATGCGTAAACGGATTGAGGAACGAGCCCAGAACCTTCAATTCCCGGAACAGCAGGTCGAAGGGTTCGAATTCTGCCTTCATGCCTTGAGGCGTCACGCCGACGACGACGATTGTGCCGCCGGCCCTGGCGAGCCGCATCGATTGCTCGACCGTCTCTCTTACGCCAGCACATTCGAACACCACATCGACGCCGCCCGGCAGCAGACCCGACGGGCCGCCGACCGTATCGACAATATCGCAAGCGCTGGGGTCGACCGTCGCTGTTGCGCCCAATTCTTCGGCGAGGGCACGCCGCGAGGCCTGGCGCGTCGACAGGATGATTGTGGTCGCGCCGGCAAGCCTCGCCAGTTGCACGGTGAGCAGGCCGATCACGCCGCCGCCAAGCACGGTGACCGAGGAGCCGGGCTTTATCTGGGCCAGTTCCACGCCATGCAGGCAGCAGCCAAGCGGCTCGCAGAACGCGCCATGCGTCGGCTTCAGGTCTTTCGGAAGGAGGAAGGCCTGCTTCTGAGGCAGCACGACATATTCGGCGAAACCGCCGTCGCGGCGGATGCCGATGGCAATCAGATTATGGCAGAGATTGATGCGACCGGCATGGCAGTGCGGACAGCGCCCGCAGGCGATGTTGGGATCGCCGGTGACGCGATCGCCGACCGAAAAGCTAGACACAGCGGCTCCAATCGCCTCGACGATCCCGGAGAATTCATGTCCGAGCGTCACCGGCGGCGTACAGGGAAATTCGCCATGGAAAAGATGCCGGTCGGTGCCGCAGACGCCGCACGCCTCGATCCGCACCAGGAGGTCATCCGGCCCGGCGGATGGTTTGCCGACCTCGCGCAGGGCAATGCTGCCCACGCCCTCCAGCCGCACCGCTCTCATGTCTGTTGGGCCTCCGGCATCAATTGAAACTCGGCGGTTGGGACAGATCGGGTGCCGGCGCTGCTGGCTTGGCAGGCGGCGGTTCACCGAAACTCGGCGGCTGCGACAGATCCGGTGCAGTCGGCGCCGTGCCGCCATCCGCCGGCGGTGCGCCGAGCGGCGACAGGCTTGGCGTTTCCGGCACCTGGTAATCGATCGTGCCCGGATCGACTGGCGTGCCCTTGTAATGCATCACCATCTGCGGGAAGGCGATGGTCAACCCGATCATGATGACCTGGATGCAAACGAAGGGAACCGCCCCCCAATAGATCTGGCCGGTTGTCACCGGCGCGATCTGCTTGCCGGTGAGGCGGTCGAGATAGGGCACGCGGGCGGCGACCGAACGTAGGTAGAACAGCGCGAAGCCGAAGGGTGGATGCATGAAGCTGGTCTGCATGTTGACGCCGAGCAGCACGCCGAACCAGATCAGGTCGATGCCGAGCTTGTCGGCGGCCGGCGCCAAAAGCGGCACGATGATGAAGGCGAGCTCGAAGAAATCGAGGAAGAAGGCGAGCAAGAAGACGAGGATGTTCACCCCGATCAGGAAGCCGACTTCGCCACCCGGCAGCGAGGTCAGGAGGTGCTCGACCCAGATATGGCCGTTGACGCCGTAGAAGGTCAGCGAGAACACCCGCGCGCCGATCAGGATGAACAGCACGAAGGACGACAGCCGCGTCGTGGACGCCAGCGCCTGCTTGATCACATCCAGCGACAGCCGCCCCTTCATTGCCGCCATGATCAGCGCGCCGACAGCGCCCATGGCGCCGCCCTCGGTCGGTGTCGCGATGCCCAGAAAGATGGTGCCCAACACCAGGAAGATCAGCGCCAGCGGCGGGATCAGCACGATGATCACCTGCTGCGCCAGCCGCGACATCATGTTGATGTTCAGGCGCTGGTCGGCGATCGCCACGACATAGATGAGGATCACGCCGATGGTGGCGCCGAGAATGTCGGCGTTTTGGCCCTGCGAGGGCGCAAGATAGCGATACGCCGCGTAGGAAACCACGACTGCCGCCAGCACCGCGAACAGCAGCGACAGGACACCGTGGCCGAGCGTGCGGGCCTCCAGCGGCAGGGCCGGCATCGATTTCGGCCGGACGATCGACATGATCACGATATACATCGTGTAAAGGCCGGTCAGAACCAGCCCCGGAATCAGCGCGCCCGCATACATGTCGCCAACCGAGCGGCCGAGTTGGTCGGCCAGAACGATCAGCACCAGCGAGGGCGGAATGATCTGGGCGAGCGTGCCCGATGCGGCAATGACGCCGGACGCTACACGGCGATCATAGCCGTAGCGCAGCATGATCGGCAGGGAGATCAGGCCCATCGCGATGACGGAAGCAGCCACCACACCCGTGGTTGCGGCAAGCAGCGCGCCGACGAAAATCACGGCATAGGCGAGGCCGCCGCGGATCGGTCCGAACAATTGGCCGATCGTGTCGAGGAGGTCCTCGGCCATGCCCGATCGTTCGAGCACGATGCCCATGAAGGTGAAGAACGGGATGGCCAGCAGCGTGTCGTTCGACATCACCCGGCTGCCGTAGAAATTGTCCGGCAGTGCGTGCAGCAGCGGCCAGGCGAGATTGATCGAGCCGCCCGAATAGGGAGACAGCAGCACTCCGATGAAGAAGAACATGAGGCCGTTGGCGGCGAGCGAAAACGCGACCGGATAGCCGATCAGCAGGAAGATGATCAGCGAGGCGAACATGATCGGCGCCATGTTCTGGGCGATGAACTCCATCACGAGCGCACCTCTTCGGCGAGCGCCTTCGCTTCGTCGGCGAGCGCTTTCGCTTCGAGTTCGGCCTGCTCATGCACCGATATGAACGGCGTGGGATCGTCCATGTCGCCGCGCATGATGGCAATCTTCTTGATGATCTCGGAGATGCCCTGGAGCGCGAGCAGGAAAAAGCCTACCAGCAGGATCGCCTTCGCCGGCCAGATGATCAGCCCGCCTGAATTGTTCGACATTTCGCCGCTGCGAAACGACAGCGAAACATAGGGGACGAAATAGATCACCATCAGCGTCACGAACGGCATCAGGAAAAAGAGGTGACCGAGAAGGTCGATCCAATGCTGCACGCGGCGCGAGAACATGCCGTAGACGATGTCGATGCGGATATGGTCGTTCTGCTTCAGCGTATAGGCGGCGGCCAGCATGAAGGCGGCGCCGAACAAATACCACTGCAGTTCCAGCCAGGCGTTCGACGACATGTCGAACGTCTTGCGGATGACGGCATTGGCGGCGCTGACCAGAATTGCCAGCAGGATCAGCCACGACACCCATCTGCCGATGAATTCGTTCACACGGTCAATGGTTCTGGATAGAGCGAGAAGCCCTGCCATGCATTCCTCCCTTTACGCATCGGCCGAAAATCGGTGTCGATTTTCGGAAAGCACGATGCGTGACTCAAAGTGTCAGCGGCGGCTGATTCCCGCTTGTTTTTCGTCGCGCCGCTGTGGCCCAACGGTATGCCGTGCGTGGCCCGGCGGGTCAACACGGCGCAAGCCGAGTAAACAATCTTGTGAGGTGAGCAAGGGCGAAACAGCCGCCTGACCGAGCGTCATGCAACCAAAGTCTACCAAAACGGTTCAGGCAATCTTGCTCTGATCGCGGCCGGCGCCGACCAGCACCAGCATGGCGACGAGGAACAGATACATCCAGGCGTCGCGCCACTCGACCGGGAAATAGCCGGCCCATAGCGATTCGGCCATGCCGAAGGCGGCAGCGCCAAGTGCTGCCCGCAACGGCGAGAGATAGCCGCCCACCGCCGTCACGAAAAGGATTTTCAGCCCGTAGACCAGGCCGGAGCCGAAGCTGATGTTGCCATAATAAAGGCCGGCAAGGACGCCGGCCAGCGCCGCGCAAAGGCCGCCGGCGAGCACTGCGTGCCGAAACACCCCGCGCACATCGACGCCGCACATGGCCGCGGCTTTGGGGTCGTCGGACACGGCGCGCCAGCGCCGGCCGAAGCTAGAGCGGGCGAACATCCAGGCGGCGAGCCCTATGGTTGCCGCGACGACTGCGCAGTCGAGCAACTGGATGAGCGTCAGCGTGGCATTGAAATTGGCTCCCCGCGCAAAAATGATGGGCTGGGCCAGCATTGGCGGCAGCCACAGGTCGTGGGTATTGGCGGCGATGCGGCTTACCTCTGACAGGAGCAGCAATATGCCCAGCGTCGTCACCACAATCGCGTTGGGCGTGCGGTCGACCAGCGGCTCGAAGATGCTACGCGACAGGACATGGCTGATCAGCGCCGCATACAGGAACGCAGCGACAATGCCGAGCGCGACGGCCGCGAACAGGGTCAGCCACAGGGCCTGATAGCCGAAGGCTGCGGTGAGGATCATCGTCTGTCCGCAAAAGGCGAACAGCGCGCCGTAGGCGAGGTTCGTCCGGTGCAGAATGCCGTTGGTCAGCACATAGCCGAAGGCGAGCAGCGCATAGAGCGCGCCGGAATGCAGTCCGTTCAGGACCTGCTGGAAGAAATAGAGCATGCGAACGTCCTTGGATCGCGGAAAACCGCGTCCATGCGAAGCAGATTTGCATCGGGTAATCTAACTTGTCAAACGCGATTTATCGGTTAGAAATGGCGCTCATGACGGTTTCCTGGACTCCGCACCGCTTCACTGGTGGCCTTCTTGCACTCGATACGGCGAACACCGTCGTGCTGCGTGGCGATCCCCAGAAAACCTTCGACCGGCTCAAAGATCCGGCAGAGATCGCCCGTTTCGCCGACGCGGCAAGCGTCTTTCGCGCCGCCGAGCTTGGCGGCAGGCGGCTCGAAGCGCCGTTGCCGGGTAAGATCGCGCCGGTCGTGCTGGCGATCCGCGAGACGACCGACCGGCTGTTTCGTGGTGCGGCGTCGAAAGGCGCGGTCGCCACGGGCGATCTGCCTGACTTCCTGGAGGCCTGCGCCGAGGGTCTCGCGCACAGCCGCACCGAAATCCGTGCGCCGGGACGGCCATTCGGCGATCCGGCGACGCCTATCGCCTTCGAGGCGGCACTGGCGGTTTCGGCACTGTCGCTGCTACAGGGCGACACCGTCGCTAGGTTGAAGGTCTGCCCCAACTGCACTTGGCTGTTCCTCGACCGAAGCCGCAATTCCAGCCGTCTTTGGTGCGACATGGCGGTGTGCGGCAACCGCCAGAAGGCGAGCCGCCATTATCGTCGCCGCCGAACGGCAGCCGGAGGGACGGCCAATGTCTAGGAAAATCTTGCGTCTGGTCGGCGCCGCGCTCGTGGCAGCGACGATGCTCAGCGCCTGCCGCGATACCGGCAGGGACGGCGAAGGCAGATTGTTCGAGATCTCCGGCAAGCTGTTCGTCTTCAACTACCGCCTCGCAAGGGCGACCTATGTCGTCACGCTGAGACCGTTGCAGCCTATGCAGGAAGGGCAGGTCGCGGTCGCCAGCTTCCAGAATCCGGCCGGCGGCGAGCCGTTGGTCGTCGAGCAGAAAGTCTGGCCGAAGCTCGGCAAGGTGTCGCTCGAGAGCCCGGCGCTTTTCTGCATCGTCAAGGACAAGCCCTATGCGATCTCGATCAGCATCAAGGATGCCGACGGTACGGTTCTCCAGAAGATCGACACCACGCTGATGTCGACGCAGGACCAATCGGTCCTGCCCGACCGGCCGTTGGTCATCGACCAGCTCTATACGCCCAACCCCGAGCTTGCCGGCCATCCTGACGGCAAGCTGCCGGGCGCGCCTAAGCCCGACTGTTCGAAGACCGGCTGACGCGTCGCCGCCGGTATCGGCTGCGGCCGGAATTTTCATGCGCTGGCGAGCAACCGGTGTGCGGTTTCTTACACCATCGGGCGCGGACCGGATCGTTTGTTGCGCTTCGCCTTGGTATCTTCGATTTTGTTTGACCTGCCCGGCAAGGGGAGAAACACTGTAGCATCCGCTCCCGACGTTGGCTGTGCTTGCGGCCTCCGCAGAGGAAATGCCTAATGACGCTGCATGATGTCGCGCTCGACGACAAGTTCGACTTGGGAAAGGAGCGCATCTTCCTTTCCGGCGCGCAGGCGGTCATCCGTATGCTTCTGATGCAGCGCGAGCGCGACCGGCGGGCTGGCCTGAACACTGCCGGCTTCGTCTCCGGCTATCGCGGCTCGCCGCTCGGCGGGCTCGACATGCAGCTTTGGAAGGCCAGGAAGCAGCTCGCCCAGTCGGACATCGTCTTTCAGCCCGGTCTCAACGAGGAACTGGCAGCCACCGCCTGCTGGGGATCGCAGCAGGCCGAATTGCTCGGCGAGGGCACGCATGACGGCGTCTTTTCAGTCTGGTACGGCAAGGGACCGGGCGTCGACCGCTCCGGCGACGTGTTCCGCCATGCCAATCTCGCCGGCTCGTCCAGATATGGCGGCGTGCTTGCCCTGATGGGCGACGACCACATGGCCGAATCCTCGACCAACGCGCACGCCACCGAATTCCTGTTCGTCGACACCATGGTGCCGATTCTCAATCCGGCCGGGGTTCAGGAGATCATCGATTACGGGCTCTACGGCTTTGCCATGTCGCGTTTCGCCGGCACCTGGGCGGCGATCAAATGCGTCAAGGACAACATCGAATCGACGGCTTCGGTCGATGCCGCGCTCGAACGGCTCGATATCGTCGTCCCGGACTTCGACATGCCGCCCGGCGGTCTCAACATCCGCAACGAGATCGACATGCTCGGCCAGGAAGAGCGGCTGCATGAATACAAGCGCGCCGCCGCTTCGGCCTTCATCCATGCCAACGGGCTGAACCGGATCGTCTATTCCGGTGGACGTGCCCCGAAGCTTGGCATCGTCACCATCGGCAAGAGCTATCTTGACGTTCGCCAGGCGCTGGAAGACATCGGCGTCGACGAGGTCGCCGCCAACCGCATCGGCATCAGGCTGTTCAAGGTCGGCTGCCCGTGGCCACTTGACCTGCAGCACATCGCCGACTTCGCTCGCGGCCTCGACACCGTCGTCGTCGTCGAGGAGAAACGCTCGCTGATCGAGGTGCAACTGCGCGAGAACCTTTACGGCACCGCCACGCAGCCGGTCATCGTCGGCAAGAAGGACGAGCGCGGCGACGGGCTGTTCCCGGCCAAGGGCGCCCTCGATCCCAACGACATCGCCATAGCGCTCGGCGAGAGGATCTTGCGAACGATCGGTCCGTCGGACGAGATTGCCGCACGGGTGGCGAAACTTCGCCAGTTCCAGGCGATGCTCGCCGACACGTCAGACATCGCCTCGCGCACGCCCTTCTTCTGCTCCGGCTGCCCGCACAATTCCTCGACCAAGGTGCCGGACGGCTCGCTCGCCGCCGCCGGCATCGGCTGCCATTTCATGGCGCTTTGGATGGACCGCAACACCGTTGGTTTCACCGCCATGGGTGGCGAGGGCGCGCAATGGGTCGGCCAAGCGCCGTTCTCGAAGCGCGACCACATCTTCCAGAATCTCGGCGACGGCACCTACAACCACTCCGGCGCGCTGGCGATCCGCTTTGCGCTGTCGACCGACGCCAGCATCACCTACAAGATCCTCTACAACGACGCCGTCGCCATGACCGGCGGCCAGCCGCACGAGGGCGGCCTGACGGTGGACATGATCGCCAGGCAGGTGCGCGCCGAGGGCGTCGAGCGCATCGCCATCGTCACCGACGAGCCGGACAAATATGCCGGCAAGGTCGAATTCCCCGCCGGCGCCACCATCCATCATCGCGACGACCTCGACCTCGTCCAGCGCGAATTGCGCGCGGTCAGGGGCACATCCGTGCTGATCTACGACCAGACCTGCGCCGCCGAAAAGCGCCGCCGCCGCAAGCGCGGCACCTTCCCCGATCCCGACAAGCGCGTCTTCATCAACGAGTTGGTCTGCGAAGGCTGCGGCGATTGCGGGGTGCAGTCGAATTGCGTGTCGATCCAGCCGGTCGAGACCGAATTCGGCCGCAAGCGCAGGATCGACCAGTCGAGCTGCAACAAGGATTTCTCCTGCATCAACGGGTTCTGCCCGTCCTTCGTCACCGTGCATGGCGCCAAGATCAGGAAGGCCGAGGGTATGGCCGGCACGACCGATCCGCTCGACGGCGTGCCCGCGCCCGCCGAATTTCCGCTCGGCGAACAAGGCTGGGCGGCGATCATCGACGGCGTCGGCGGCACCGGCGTCGTCACCATCGGCGCGGTGCTCGGCATGGCGGCCCATCTCGAAGACAAGGGCTGCGGCATGATCGACATGGCCGGCCTTGCCCAGAAGGGCGGCTCGGTGTTCACCCATGTCCGCATCGCGCAGAGCCCGGACGATATCCATGCCATCCGTGTTTCGGCCGGGAAGGCCGACCTCGTGCTAGGCTGCGACCTCGTCGTGTCGGGCGCCCAGAAGGTGCTCGCCGCGGTGCGCGAAGGCCACACGATCTTCCTCGCCAACACCGCCGAGATCATGCCCGGCGAGTTTACCCGTTCGGCGGATTTCTCGCTGCCTGTCGAGCGGCTGAAAAAGGCGATCCGCACTGCCGCCGGCGAGGATAAGGCGCATTTCTTCGATGCCACCCGCACCGCCACCGCGCTGTTCGGCAGCTCGCTCGGCGCCAACATGTTCATGCTCGGCTTCGCCTTCCAGCATGGCGGCTTGCCGCTGTCAGCCGCGGCAGTCGAAAAGGCGATCGAGCTCAACGGCCAGGCCGTGGCGATGAACGTCTCAGCCTTCCGCTGGGGCCGCCGTGCCGCCCACCAGCCGGATTTCGTGCGCGGCCTCGTTGCCCAGCCGGGCAAGACTGCACAGACGGCCGCTGTCGCCGAAACGCTGGACGACATCATAGCCCGCCGCGTCGCCTTCCTCACCGCCTATCAAAGCGCCGCCTATGGCAAGCGCTATGCCGACAGACTGGCCGCGCTGCGCAAGGCTGAAGCCAAGGCGGTGCCCGGTTCGACCAATGTGACCGAGGCCGCCGCGAGGAACCTGTTCAAGCTGATGGCGATCAAGGACGAATACGAGGTGGCGAGGCTCTATACCGACGGCTCCTTCGCCGCCGAGCTGGGCAAGCAGTTCCAGAGCTACGACAGCCTCGAATTTCATCTCGCGCCGCCAATCATGGGCAGGCGCGGCAAGGATGGCAAGCCGAGGAAATCGAGCTTCGGTCCCTGGATGATGAAGGGGTTTCGCCTGCTGGCAGCGATGAAAGGATTGCGCGGCACGGTCTTCGATGTGTTCGGCTACAGCACCGAGAGGCGTATGGAACGGCAGCTTCTTGTGCAGTACGAGGCTGACCTGGAGCTTGTCGCCGCAGCACTCGCGCCGGGCAAGGTCGAGGCCGCCGCAGCGCTTGCCTCGGTGCCGGCGCTCATTCGTGGCTATGGTCACGTCAGGCAGGCCAGTGCCGAAAAGGCCGCTGGCGAGCGCCAGAGGCTGCTCGATCGGTTGGCAAAGACGCCGGTACGGCGGGAACTCCAGGCCGCCGAGTGATCGATATGCCCTATTTACCTGAAACCTGCCTCACGTTGGGTCAACGGGGTTGGTGGCGGAGCCCGAAACGGCCTCTCTAAACCTTTCTTAAGGCGAATGTGACACAGCTTGGCTCCCCAGGGTTGGGATTCAAGCGTGAATCTAAGAAGAAAGAACGAGATCCCGGTCGACGTCTACATTCCGTTCGTGGAAACTCTGTTTCGCGACGGTTTCACGCTGTCGATTGGTCTCGTCGCGCAGACGCTCCTCGTCATTCTGGTCTACTGGAAGACCATGGACGTGACGTATCTTCTGGTCGCCGCTGGGCTGATCATCGTAGGCACGCTGCGCCTTCGCAATATCAAAAAGTATTTGCGGCGTCCTTCCCCGACGACTTGGGAGGAAGCGCGCGCCCGCGAAAACGACTATATCATTTATGGTTCGATGCACGGCTTCATGCTTGGTGCTTTCTGTTTCGTCGGCATCTATCTGGCACACGACAGCTATGCCGAAATAGCCGCTGTCTGCGTTACGCTGGCATCGGTCACGTCGATCGCCGGCCGCAACTATGGCTCGCCGCGGATGGTCATGATCTTCATCATGACCACCACATGGCCGATATCACTGGGTTTCATCCTGCGTGGCGATGTCTACCATGTCATACTTGGTCTGATGTCGGCTCCCTTCCTGTTCGCTATCAAACGGTTTGCCGATATCGTCCGCGAAGTCCTGTTTACCGCTCTGTCCGAGGAGAAGAAGGCGAATCGCATCGCCCAACGCTTCAATCGGGCGTTGAACACCATGTCGCATGGCCTTGTCATGCTCGGCCCCGACGGCCGAGTGGCGGTGGCCAATGCCGAAGCCGCGCATCTGATGTCGCTCAAGTCCCCCGACGCGCTGCTCGGGCGGTCGATCCACGGTCTGCTGATGCGCGGCGTCGCCGGCGGCATGCTGGCGCCGAAAGACTGCCGCTACATCGAAGCCCAGCTTACGCGCGCCCTGCGCGAAGGGCGCGACCGCAAGGTTCTCGTCTCGCTCGCGAACGGTCAGCATTACGAGTTCTCGGCGCGCGAGGGTAGCCAGGAACTGGGCGTCATCACCTTCGAGGACGTGACGGCCCGCGTTGAGGCGGAAGACAAGATCCGCTTCATGGCGCGTTACGACAGCCTCACCGGCCTGCCCAATCGCGCTTATTTCCACGAGCTGATCGGAGAGGCGATGGCGTCCGGCGACCTAGAGCGCCTTTGCGGGCTCGCCGTGCTTGATCTCGACGACTTCAAAAACGTCAACGACACCCTTGGTCACCCGGTCGGCGACGGATTGATCTACGCCGTCGCGGAGCGGCTGGCGGCGGTCGCCGGCCCAGGCATCACCATCAGCCGTTTCGGCGGCGACGAGTTCATGATCTTCTTCGACCGTGTCGAGGACGAAAGTCATCTGATCGGCCAACTCGACGGGATTTTCGTCGACTTGCAGGGCGAGGTCGACGTAGCCGGCCATGGACTGCGTATCCAGGCCAGCGGTGGCGCCGTGCTGTCGCGGGTCAAGGATACCGATGTCGACGCCATGATCGTCAAGGCGGATCTCGCGCTCTACAAGGCCAAGGAACTCGGCAAGAACACTTGGCGATTGTTCGAAGCGTCGATGGACGCCGCTTTCCGCAACCGCCAGCTGATGAAGGCGGATCTGCGCACCGCAGTGGAAAGCAAGGGGTTGCGGGTGGTCTACCAGCCGATCGTGGCGATGAGCACGATGCGCATCGTCAGTTGCGAGGCGCTGTGCCGTTGGGACCACCCCGAGCTCGGACCGATTTCGCCCAGCATCTTCATTCCGCTGGCGGAAGAAATGGGCATCATTTCCGAGATCAGCACCTTCGTCCTGCATGCCGCGTGCACTGAATGCGCCAAATGGCCCGCGCAGACCAGTGTCTCGGTCAATCTCTCGGCCAAGGACTTCCGCAACCGCGACGTTATCCAGAAGGTTCGCGATGCGCTCGCCAGTTCCGGTCTCGCCGCCGGCCGCCTGGAGATCGAAGTCACCGAGACGGCATTGCTCGACGACAAGTCGCTGACGCGTCAGTACATCGAGGAATTGAAACGGCTTGGCGTGCGCATCGCGCTCGACGATTTCGGCACCGGCTATTCGAGCCTGAGCTATCTCCACAAACTGCCGCTCGACAAGATCAAGATCGACCGTTCGTTCCTTATAGACGTCACCCAGAACAGCCGTTCGCTCGAATTGCTCAAGGGCATCGTCAATCTGTCACGGCCGCTGGGGCTTTCGGTGACCGTCGAGGGCGTCGAAACCTTCGAACAGCTCAAGATACTCTCGTTGCAGGTCAAGCCGGACCTGGTCCAGGGATTCCTGTTCGGCTCAGCGCTCAGCGCATCCGGCATCGAGACCATGTCGAGCACGGTCTGGCCCTTTGCTAAGGACATCAAGACGGGCAGGAAGGCGACACGCCGCTAATTCCTGACGAAAAATCTCGTACTTTAGTATAATTTTACCTATTATTAAGGTTAATGACTGGTAAATGACCCCTATCCAGTTTTCATCTTTACATCGTACGACCCCGCCGTAGTGTTGCTCGCGGGGGCAGTTTGCGGGGTTTGAGTTCATGGTTGTTGAGTTGACTTCGCCTCGCCAGGCGGCGGGCGCTGAACATGAGAATATGTCTACTTTCGCGCGTCACGTTTATGCGCTACTCGACCGGACGGAATACCGCCGCTGTGAAACCGGCGAGGATTTCGAAAGTATCTACAGGTTGCGCTACAACGCCTATCGGATGAACGCGCTGGTACCCGAGAATGCTTCCCGCGAGGTCCATGACGAGTTCGACGAGCTGCCGAACTGCCATACGTTCGGCATCTACATAGACGGGCGGCTGGTCAGTACGATGCGCCTGCACGATGTGTCCGCCGACAACCCAGCGTCGCCGGCTCTAAGCGTCTACAAGGACCTGTTGACGCCGCGTCTGGCGGCTGGCGAGCTCTTTATCGACCCAAGCCGTTTTGCCGTAGACGCCGAGTGGTCGCGGGTTTATCCGCAGATCCCTTACGTCACGCTGCGCTTGGCCGGCATGGCGTGCTTCCACTTCCACGCGCCTTATTGCATATCCATGATCCGCGAAGATCATGCCGCCTTTTACAAACGTATCTATCGGGCACGGCCGATCGGCGACGCGCGTCCTTATGCTGGCGTAATCAACTGTTTTGCGCTGCTCTATCAAGCCGATGTCCTGGCGATCAAGAACGAGACCTACGCCCGGTTCCCATTTTTCCGGTCGACGCCGATGGAACAGCGCCTGATGTTCGGCAAGCCGCCGGCCGGAGAACTCGCGCCGCTGACCATCCTGCCGACAGCCAAATACTATCGCGAAGCCGCCTGACATCTGGCAAATTTAGAGCGCGGCTGGAGCTTTCCGGCCGCTTCGGCGTTCTGGGAGGCGCGCGGGTGGCGCGTGGACGACGTCAATCTGCATCGCTCCGGCGGCAATTCTATCGAAAGGAACCGACATGACCATTTCCACGCTCGCACTCACTCCACTGATCTCGCTGATTGCCGGCGTGCTGATCCTGGTGATGCCGCGGCTCCTCAACTACATCGTCGCGCTCTATCTGATCGTCGTCGGCCTGCTCGGGTTGTTTCCACAGCTCGCCGGCTGAAAATGGCGGCTGGCGCGGCGAGCGTTAGCCGGCAAGCAAGCGCAAGGCGGCTGCAACGGTCGCCTCCGGAACATCCTTGGCGGCTTCAACTTTCCTTTGAGGCTGTTGTCTCCGGCGATGCGGCAATAGCGCCATTGCCCTCGGCCCGGCTTTTCGCTATGTGCCTCAAAGATGTCTTCGAAGGGGTATTCCTATGGCTGATCACACGCCGACCGGTCCTGTCGAACTGGGCGCGAAGATGGACTATGCCGAGCACGACCGCACCTATGCCGGCTTTGTCATGCTCGCCAAATACGGATCGCTCTTTTGCGCCGCCGTGCTCTTGGCAATGGCTTTCGGCTTCTTTGCGGGCGGCTTCTTCTCCGGGTTTATCCTGTTCGTTCTGATCCTCGCCGTCGGCGCCTTCATTCTCCGGTAAATTCTTCAAAACCCCTTGCCCTTCAAACCCTTGCCCGCGACATCGCCGGAAGTCCGGCCGGCGTCCTGCGCAGACAGGTTCCAGCCGAAAGGATCATGCGGTGGGACAGACGGTTTTCATCCCTCGTGAGCTCGATGCGAACGAGCCGCGCGTTGCCGCCTCGCCGGATACGGTGAAGCGGCTGGCGGGGCTGGGGTTCGACGTGATCGTCGAAAGCGGGGCCGGCACGGCATCGCGCATTCCCGACGAGGAGTTTTCCAAGGCGGGCGCTGCGATCGGCAAGGCCGGCGATGTCGCCAAGGCCGATGTGGTGCTGAAGGTGCGCCGGCCTAGTGAAGCGGAGCTGAAGGCCTATCGCCGGGGCACAGCGGTCATCGCCACCATGGATCCCTACGGCAACGATGCTGCCGTCGATGCTCTGGCAAGGGCCGGCGTCACCGCCTTCTCGATGGAGTTCATGCCGCGCATCACCCGCGCCCAGTCCATGGATGTCCTGTCCAGCCAGGCGAACCTCGCCGGCTATCAGGCAGTGATCGACGCGGCTGCCGAATATGACCGGGCGCTGCCGATGATGATGACGGCGGCTGGCACAGTGCCGGCGGCGAAAGCCTTCATCATGGGCGTCGGCGTCGCCGGCCTGCAGGCCATTGCGACGGCCAGACGGCTTGGCGCCGTCGTCACCGCCACCGACGTGCGCCCCGCCGCCAAGGAGCAAGTCGCCTCGCTCGGCGCAAAGTTCCTGGCGGTCGAGGACGAGGAGTTCAAGGCCGCCGAGACCGCTGGCGGCTATGCCAAGGAAATGTCGAAGGAGTATCAGGCCAAGCAGGCGGCGCTGACCGCCGAGCACATCGCCAAGCAGGACATCGTCATCACCACGGCGCTGATCCCCGGCCGCCCGGCGCCGAAGCTGGTCTCAGTGGCCATGGTCGCCTCGATGAAGCCCGGCTCGGTGATCGTCGACCTCGCGGTCGAGCGCGGCGGCAATGTCGAAGGCGCCGTGCCCGGGCAGGTGGTGACCACGGCCAACGGGGTAAAGATCGTCGGCCATCTCAACGTGCCGGGCCGCGTCGCGGCATCCGCCTCGCTGCTCTATGCCAGGAACCTCTTTGCGTTCATCGAGACGCTGGTCGACAAGACCACGAAGACGCTTGCCATCAACCGCGACGACGATCTGGTCAAGGCGACGATGCTGACCGACGGCGGCCAGGTCGTGCATCCGGCTTTCGTCAGGGTTGAGCAAGCGCCGCGTGTCGAACCGCCGGCGATCCCGGCCAAAACGATGGTCGCCGACGCTTCCGCGAAGCCCGCTGCTGCAAAGAAACCGGCCGCTACAAAGAAACCTGCCGCACCCAAGTCGCCCGCTAATAAGCCGAAAGGGATCGCGTGATGGACCAGACCTTGCAGAAAGCCCTCGACCAGCTCGACCAAGCGACCGCCGCCGTCCGGCTTGCGGTGCAGGATCTGGCCACCGCTCCCGGCGGCACCGATGCGGCCGGCGACGCGGCGCACGCGCTGTCCGGCGGGGCGATCGATCCCTTCGTCTTCCGTTTCGCCATTTTCGTCCTGGCGATCTTCGTCGGCTATTACGTCGTCTGGTCGGTGACGCCGGCGCTGCACACGCCGCTGATGGCAGTGACCAACGCCATCTCCTCGGTCATCGTCGTCGGCGCGCTGCTTGCAGTCGGCATCTCGGCGTCCGGCATCGCCACCGGTTTCGGTTTCGTCGCGCTGATGCTGGTCTCGGTCAACATCTTCGGCGGCTTTCTCGTCACCCAGCGCATGCTGGCCATGTACAAGAAGAAGGACAAGTAGAGCGCCATGAACGCCAACTTCGCCTCCTTCCTCTATCTGGTCTCCGGCATCCTGTTCATCCTGGCATTGCGCGGCCTGTCGCACCCGACCACCAGCCGTCAGGGCAACATGTACGGCATGATCGGCATGGGCATCGCCATTGCCACCACGTTGGCGCTGGCGACCCCTTCGGCGGGCGGCTTCGGCCTCATCGTGCTCGGTCTTTTGATCGGCGGCTCGGTCGGCGCGGTCACCGCCCGACGCATCGCCATGACCTCGATGCCGCAGCTGGTCGCCGCCTTCCATTCGCTGGTCGGCCTTGCCGCCGTCATGGTGGCGGCTGCCGCCATCTATGCGCCGGAAAGTTTTGGCATCGGCACGGTCGCCGACATCCACGCCCAGGCGCTGATCGAGATGAGCCTCGGCGTCGCCATCGGCGCCATCACCTTCACCGGCTCGGTCATCGCTTTCCTTAAGCTCGACGGCCGCATGTCGGGCAAGCCGATCATGATCGGCGGCCGCCACGTCATCAACGCGGCGCTTGGCATCGCGCTGGTCGTGCTGATCGTGCTGCTGGTCACCAGCGAGTCCAAGCTGGTGTTCTGGCTGATCGTGGTGGCATCGCTTGTTCTTGGCGTCCTGCTCATCATCCCCATCGGCGGCGCCGACATGCCGGTGGTCGTCTCGATGCTGAATTCCTATTCGGGCTGGGCGGCGGCAGCACTCGGCTTTACGCTCGGCAATCTGGCGCTGATCATCACCGGCGCGCTGGTCGGCTCGTCCGGTGCGATCCTGTCCTACATCATGTGCAAGGGCATGAACCGAAGCTTCATCTCGGTCATCCTCGGCGGCTTCGGCGGCGAGACGGCGGCTGCCGTCGACGACGGTATCGAGCGCACGGTCAAGCAGGGTTCGGCCGACGACGCCGCCTATCTGATGATGAACGCGCAGAAGGTCATCATCGTGCCGGGCTACGGCATGGCGGTCGCCCAGGCGCAGCATGCGCTGCGCGAGATGGCCGACAAGCTCAAGGCAGCCGGTGTCGACGTGAAATACGCCATTCATCCGGTCGCCGGCCGCATGCCCGGCCACATGAACGTGCTGCTCGCCGAAGCCAACGTGCCTTACGACGAGGTGTTCGAGCTGGAGGATATCAACTCCGAATTCGCGCAAGCCGACGTCGCCTATGTCATCGGCGCCAACGACGTCACCAACCCTTCGGCTCGTGACGACAAGTCGTCGCCGATCTACGGCATGCCGATCCTCGATGTCGACAAGGCCCGCACCTGTCTGTTCGTCAAGCGCTCGCTCGGCTCCGGCTATGCCGGCATCGACAATACGCTGTTCTACAAGGACGGCACCATGATGCTGCTCGGCGACGCCAAGAAGATGACTGAAGAGATCGTCAAGGCCATGGATCACTGATCCGGCTTCGCGGCCCCGATACACCGCCAGTTGCTCGAATTAAGCCCGGCTCCCCGCCGAGTTTTTTCTTGACCCTGAGCATCCGGCCTGGAGCGTCTTTGCTTCCATGCCGGTTTCAGAGCTACGATGGGCGAATTCTGTTCCGGGATTTGCACCAACGGAGGCACTGGTGTCCGACCGTCATCCTGCTGCGTCGCCGGTCACGGCCAATACGCCGGTCCCGGGTAAAGCGCCCCGCAAGCTCAGCCAGGCTGTGGTCATCGTGCATGGCATGGGCGAACAGCGGCCCATGAGCACGCTGAGGGAATTTGTTCAGGCTGTCTGGAGTCACGATCCCGCTCGCGTGCCGTTTTATGCCCGTGTCTCCGATCCAGGCTGGCCCGCCGGCGAGAAGATCAACCGGAGCTGGATCACGCCCGACAGCCGGACGAATTCGCATGAGCTTCGCCGGATCACCACCCCTTACGACGTCGCTGGCCGCCGCACCGATTTCTACGAGCTCTATTGGGCCGACATCACGCAAGGCACGACACGGGGCCGGCTTGCAGCCTGGGTGACGAGCCTGCTCTGGCGCAAGCCCGCCGACATTCCGCGCGATGCCCGTGGGCTTTATGTCGTCACGCTTCTGGCCGTCATAACGGTCCTGTGTGCGGCGCTCGTGCTCGCGACATCGGCCTCGCAAGGGTATCTTTCCTGGACCACGGGCACGCTCGTCACGATCCTGGCCTCGTTCGTCATCTGGTTGGTGGACCGATTTGGCCTGCCTTATTTCGGCGATGTGGCCGCCTATGTGCGTGCTGAAGCGGCAACGGTCGAGAAGCGCGCGCTTGTCCGAGACCGTGGCCTGACGCTGCTGAGGCGTCTCATGATGGACGATAGCTACGACCGGGTCGTGCTGGTCTCGCACAGCCTGGGATCAATCATCGCCTATGATCTGCTGCAGATATTGTGGGCCGATTTCAGGCCCCGAAAGCTGGAAGCTGCCCGCGACAAGGCGAGGCTGAAGGCAATCCACGCCGTCGACAAGGCCACGCTCAAGTCAGATGGTGCTGCGTGGCCCAGCTTGGATGATTTTTCCGGATTCCGGCGCGCCCAATGGGAGCTCTATCGGCAGCTTCGCGTCAGGGACGCCGATCATCCATTACCATGGAAGATCAGCGATTTCGTCACGCTTGGCAGTCCGCTGACTCACAGCGAATTTCTGGTGACCTACAATCTCGCCGAATTCAGGCGCGGCATCGCTGAGCGGCTGTTCTCGGCATGCCCGCCGATTGCCGAGAAGGCGGCCGGTGGAACCGTCCTTTACCAGGAAGGGCGCAGCCGTTCGGGCAAGCCACAGCGGGCGGTGCATCATGGTGCGGTGTTTGCCGCGACCCGTTGGACCAATATCTTCGACCGGGGCAATGGCTGGCTGACGGGCGACCCGATTTCCGGGCCGATGGCAGAAAATTTCGGCCCCGGCGTGGAGGACATTCAGGTCAAGTTGCGCAGTTCGCGTGGTCGCATCTTCACCCACACGCTCTACTGGTCACTGAAGGCTACCGGTATCGAGATCGCCCCAGCCGCCGGCACGCCGCGTTCGCATATTGACGTGCTGCGCGACGCAGTCGACCTCGGCCGCAAATTCGAGCCAAGTCAGGCAGTGCCGACGATCGCTGCTGGAAAATAGGAGCCCGCTCGTCTCGGCGAATCAGCGCGCGCAATCCATGGCGATCGCCATTAAAACAACAGGCCCATGCCGGCTCACAGTCCGGCATGGAGGGCACCGTCAAGCACCGATCAACGGTTGGTCAGGAAGACCGCCTCCTCGTCGTCGCGTTGCCTGCCGCCAAGGGCGGCCGCCGCGCTCGCGATGAAGGCGCCGACGACCAGGGACAGCGCGCCAACCAGCGCAAAACTGGCACCGGCCTTCCTGGCGGTATCGGCGGCCTGCTGGGCCTGGACCTTTGTTTCCTGTGCCCTGGCAATCACCGCATCCACACGGGCCTTGGCATCCGGTTCCGACAGCCCCGTGCGGGCAGCCACCAACTGCGACAGATAGGTCTTGTCGTCTGCCGAAACTTCGCCTGCAGCTGCGCTCGCGATCAAAATGCGTGAAGCCTGCGCCGTGGCCGCCGCATCGCTCTCCGGATTGGCGGCAGCAAGCCTGGCCGCATCGGCCGGGCGGAACAACGTATCGACGAAGTACGACGTTGCGTTGTCGGTCGAGCCGCTTCCGACGTTCGCACTAGCACCTGCCGAAGCGCCCATTGCCGCGCCAGACGCGACAGTCGAAGCGGCCTGGACACCAGTTCCGATAGCCGCGGAGAGCGCCGAACCGAGCACCGCGGCAACGAGCAAGGTCGCAAGCGCCCAAGCGAGGAAGCCGTGAGCGGTATCGCGGAAAAAGACTTCATCGGTGTGGACGCCGACCCATTTGGTGCGCAGCCGCCCGGCAAGATAGCCGCCGAGAGCCGACGACAGCCACTGCACGATGATCAGCCACGCCGCGGTGGAGGCCGCGAAAGTTGTGACCGAGGTGCTCAAGCCGGACCACGGCGAAACCATGGTCAGCCCGAGCCCGGAGCCGAGCAGCATCAGGATCAAGGTCAGCGTCGAGGCAGCGAACGCGCCGGCAATGATCGGCCCCCAGCTGACAGCGGTGGAGGAGGATTCCGTCGGCGTGGAAACGTCGACAGCCGTTAGGGTTGACTGCATGTCAGCCCCCTACCGTGCGAAAAGCATGATGAGAATAATGATCGGAATCGGGACTCCGAGAAGCCAGAGCAAAATGCCACGTCCCATGAGTGCCTCCTGCGGCTATTGTGATCGTTGATCGATTACAATGCCTTGGAAGCCGTTCCGTTCCGGCCGGCCCTCAGTGATCTTTGTTGGGGGCGGTAGACATGTTTGGTAAGCTTAAGCCTACCAATTATGTCTCAAACATCCGAAATTGAGCACCCGGCTTGGGCTTCAGATATCCAGATTAGCGACCGACAGCGCGTTTTCCTGGATGAACTCGCGCCTGGGTTCGACCTCGTCCCCCATCAGTCGCGAAAACAGCGAGTCGGCGTCCGTCGCGTCATTGACCTTGACCTGCAGCAGCGAGCGCACATTCGGGTCGAGCGTGGTTTCCCAGAGCTGCTCGGCGTTCATCTCGCCGAGGCCCTTGTAGCGCTGCATGGTCAGGCCCTTGCGTCCGGTGGCAAACACGGCGTTGAGCAGTGCCAGCGGTCCCGAGATGGTTTCGGCCACATCCTTGCGGCGCAGCACCGGCGGCTCGCCATAGACCTCTGCCAGGCGCGGCGCATAGCGGTCGAGCTGGCGGGCATCGGCCGAATTGATCAGCGCGAGATCGAGATGCGCGAACTCCTTGACGCTGCGCACCGTGCGCTCGAACACATAGCCGCCGATGCCTTCGTTCGAGGTCGACATGCGGCCGGTCCAGCCGCGTTCGGTGTCCTCGGCGATGATGTCGAGACGCCGGGCGACACGCTCGGCCATGGCGTTGGCCCGGCCGAGATCGGCGAAAACCTCCGGGTTGAGCCCGCCCGCGATCGCCGCCTGCTCGACCACGCCTCTGTTATAGCGTGTGTGCAGCCCATTGATGAGCTGGCGCACCGCCAGCGCATCGTCGATGGCGCTGCGCAGGTCCTGTCCGGCCCGCACCTCGCCGGTGCTGAGCGCAAGCGACGCCTCTTCCAGCCCCGAGCCGATCAGGAATTCCTCGAAGGCGCTTTCATCCTTGATGTATTGCGAGCTCTTTCCGCGCGTCACCTTGTAGAGCGGCGGCTGCGCGATATAGAGATGGCCGCGCTCGATCAGCTCCGGCATCTGCCGGAAGAAGAACGTCAGCAGCAAGGTGCGGATGTGGGCGCCGTCGACGTCGGCGTCGGTCATCAGGATGATCTTGTGGTAGCGAAGTTTGTCGGCGTTGAATTCGTCCTTGCCGATCGAGGTGCCGAGCGCGGTGATCAGCGTGCCGATCATGTCGGAGCCGAGCATGCGGTCGAAGCGGGCCCGCTCGACATTGAGGATCTTGCCGCGCAGCGGAAGAATGGCCTGATTCTGGCGGGAACGGCCGCCCTTGGCCGAGCCGCCGGCGCTGTCGCCCTCGACGATGAAGATTTCGGACTTCGCCGGGTCGCGTTCCTGGCAGTCGGCCAGCTTGCCGGGCAGCGAGGTGACGCCGAGCGAGCTCTTGCGGGTGATGTCGCGCGCCTTGCGCGCGGCTTCGCGCGCCGCTGCCGCCTGGATGACCTTGTCGATGACGACCTTGCCCTCGGCAGGATGCTCTTCGAGCCAGGTGCCGAGCGCCTCGTTGACGAGCCCTTCCACCACCGGGCGGACTTCGGACGAGACCAGCTTGTCCTTGGTCTGCGAGGAGAATTTCGGGTCGGGAACCTTGACCGACAGCACCGCCGTCAGCCCTTCGCGGCAATCGTCGCCGATCAGCGCTACCTTCTCCTTCTTGGTGAGGCCCGAGGAGTCGCCGTAGCCGGTTATCTGGCGCGTCAGCGCGCCGCGGAAACCGGCAAGGTGCGTGCCGCCGTCGCGCTGCGGAATGTTGTTGGTGAAGGCCAGCACGTTCTCGTGGTAGCTGTCGTTCCACCACATGGCGACTTCGACGGTGATGCCGTCGCGCTCGGCCTTGATCGCAATCGGCTTGTCGATCAGCGGTTTCTTCACGCGGTCGAGATATTTGACGAACTCCTCCAGCCCGCCATCATAGTGCAGCTCATGGCGCACGACGTCGGCATGGCGGGCATCGGTCAGAACGATTCGCACGCCGGAATTCAGGAAGGCGAGTTCGCGCAGCCGATGCTCCAGCGTGCCGAAGTCGAATTCGACCATGGTAAAGGTTTCGGACGACGGGAAAAAGGTGATCTCGCTGCCGCTGCGCCCCTCATAGGTGCCGGCAACCTTGCGCTGCTCGTAGCTGCCGGTGACCCTCAGTGGCGCGTCGGCATTGCCGTGTGTGAAGCTCATCTCGTAAATCTGGCCATTGCGGCGGATCTTCAGCTTCAGCCAGGCCGACAGCGCGTTGACCACCGAGACGCCGACGCCGTGCAGGCCGCCGGACACTTTGTAGGAGTTCTGGTCGAACTTGCCGCCGGCATGCAGCTGGGTCATGATCACTTCCGCCGCCGAAATGCCTTCCCCGGTATGGATATCGGTCGGAATGCCGCGGCCATTGTCGATGACCGTCACCGAACCGTCGGGGTTGAGCGTCACCGTGACGAGGTCGGCATGGCCGGCCAGCGCCTCGTCGATGGCGTTGTCGACCACCTCGTAGACCATGTGATGCAGGCCCGAGCCGTCGTCGGTATCGCCGATATACATGCCCGGCCGTTTGCGGACGGCATCCAACCCCTTCAAAACCTTGATGGAATCGGCGCCGTACTCGGCCTCGGCGCCGCTGGCGTTGTCGATCTGATCGCTCATGAAAACCTGTCTGATTGATGCCGCATATCCAGCGCGAAAATATGGCTGCGAATCGCGCCGCTTTGATGTCCTAGATATAGGCACAAAAGGCGGTTTTTCCAAGGTTTGCAGGCATTTCCGGAGGGAAGCAGAGGACGCCTGTCCAGCAGAGCATCGGACTGAAAAATGGGAACCGGTTTTGGGAACAGAGCGGTGGCAACAAGAGCAGGCCAGCCTGTTTCGACAACTAGGCACTTTCTGTGCCCGGTCACATTCCGGAGAGCCGGTACTTCGGCCTTTGCCGTTCGGCCACATGGACGCTTGCCTTACCAGTCCCTACATTGAGTTCACCAGCGGAGCACGCCATGGACAGTCAGCCCGCCCCCTTCGTCCCGCCGGCGCCGAAGCCGCGCACGTCGCCGCCTTCGACGCTGGAGATGATCCGCATCGTCTACCGCAACCCGCTCGAACTGTGGGGTGAGCCGACCTACAACCAACCCTGGATATCGGTGACCGGTATCGGCGGCCCACTGGTCATCGCCAACGACCCCGGCCTCATCCGCCACGTGCTGGTCGACAACGCCAAAAACTACAAGATGGCGACGGTGCGCCAGATGATCCTGCGGCCGATCCTGCGCGACGGCCTGCTGACCGCCGAAGGTGAGGTATGGAGGCGTTCACGCAAGGCGATGGCGCCGGTGTTCACGCCGCGCCACATCTTCGGTTTTGCCGAGCCGATGCTGAGGCGCACGCGGGAGTTCGTCACGCGCTACGAGGGCGGCGGCACGTCGGACATCGCCCATGACATGACGCTGCTTACCTTTGACATCCTGGCCGAGACGCTGTTTTCCGGCGAAATATCGGGCGAGCCGGGCAGCTTCGCCAAGGAGATCGACCGGCTGTTCGAGACCATGGGCCGGGTTGATCCGCTCGACCTGTTGCGGGCACCCGAATGGCTGCCGCGCCTGACCCGCATCCGCGGCCGCAAGACCATGGCCTATTTCCGCAAGATCGTCACCGACACCGTCAAGATGCGCGAAGAGCGGGTCAAGCGCGATCCGGACAACGTGCCACAGGACTTTCTCACGCTTTTGCTCAAGGCGGAGGGACCGGACGGGCTGACGCGCGCCGAGGTCGAGGACAACATCATCACCTTCATCGGCGCCGGCCACGAAACCACGGCGCGTGCGCTCGGCTGGACGCTCTACTGCCTTGCCGAAGCGCCTTGGGAGCGCGAAAAGATCGAGCGCGAGATCGATGCCGTGCTGGCGCGCGAGCCCGACCCGACAAAGTGGCTCGACGCCATGCCGTTGACCCGCGCCGCGTTCGACGAAGCGCTCAGGCTCTATCCGCCGGCGCCGTCGATCAATCGCGAGCCGATCGAGCCCGAAACCTGGAACGGCCTCTATATACCGAGGCGCGCCGCGGTGCTGGTCATGCCCTGGGTCGTTCACCGTCATCGCAAGCTGTGGGACAGGCCTGACGCCTTCATGCCCGAACGCTTTCATCCGGGAAATCGCGAGAAGATCGACCGCTTCCAATATTTGCCGTTTGGTGCCGGCCCTCGCGTCTGCATTGGCGCCAGCTTTGCTATGCAGGAGGCGATCATCGCGCTGGCTATCATGCTGTCGCGCTTCCGCTTCGACACCACCGCCGAGACCAAGCCGTGGCCGGTGCAGAAACTGACGACGCAACCGCAGGGCGGCCTGCCGATGCAGGTCACACGGCGCGTTTCGTGAGCGTCTGATTGGCTGGTGTTATGCCGCCGTCTTGCGCTGGAACTGGCCGGCGGCGCGGTAGCGCCAGAGATAGCTCGGCAGGATGCTGCCGATCGACTGCGGCTGGATGCCGAGGCCGGCGAGAGTCCTGTTTTCCCTTGTGGCCGCGTCCGACACGATGTTGTGCTCGCGCAGCTGCAGGACCTGATCCTTGGTCAGCAGCGGATTGGGCAAAAGCCCGAGGATCGATGCCTGCATGTTCGCCACCGACCACGGCACCGACACCAGAAGCCGTTTGCGGTCGATCATCGCAAGCATTTCCTGCATGCATTCCTTGAAGGTCAGCACCTTCGGTCCGCCAAGCTCATAGACCCGGCCGCCCTGGACCTTGCCATCGACCGAGCGCGCCACCGCTTCAGCGACATCGCCGACATAGACCGGCTGGAATTTGGTCTGCCCGCCGCCGATCAGCGGCAGCACCGGCGAATAACGCGCCATGTTGGCGAAGCGGTTGAAGAAGCTGTCCTCCGGCCCGAAATTGATCGACGGCCGCAAGATGACGGCATCGCCGATGGTTTCCAGAACAGCTTTCTCACCGAGCGCCTTGGTGCGCGCATAGTCCGATTGCGCGTTCAGATCGGCGCCCAGCGCCGAGATGTGGGTGAGGCCGGCGCCGACGGCGCGCGCCGCTTCGGCGACCGCGCGGGCGCCGAATTCGTGGACGGACGTGAATTTCTGCCGGCCGCTCTCATGCAGGATCGCCACCAGGTTGACGACATGGTCGGCACCCTGCACGGCGCGGTCGACCGACCAGCGCACACGAACATTGGCCTGCACCGGCTGGATCTGGCCGACATTGCCGAGCGGCTGCAGATGGCCGGCGAGATCGGGCCGGCGGCAGGCGACCCTGATGCGATAACCGCGCCTGGCCAGCGCCCGCACCACGTGGCGGCCGACAAAGCCGGAGCCGCCAAACACGACGACGAGCTTTGGGGTCTGCAGGATTTCGGTCATTGCTGGCTCCGGCGCAGTTTCCAGATTTACTGGGGCCCAGATCTACTGGGGCTTGGCTGAAGCCGTTTCATAATCGGTTTCGCATCAAAGGCAAAGGGCGATCAATTGTCGCCGATGCCTCTGCTTCGGCTGGTTCAGAACGCTCTGCCGATGCGCGCGTCGATCGATTGGCGGTTGCCGCCGCGGATGACGAAGAAGAACAGGATCGCCGCCCACAGCAGCGATTTCTCGGCGCCCGAATAGCCTTGCCCCATAGTGACCCAATGGAACCACACCGTGACCAGAAGCACGAACATTCCGGCGAAGGCGGCCGGGCGGGTCAACAGGCCGATAGCGATGAGGATGCCGCCGAAGAACTCGGTGCAGGCCAGCAGCAGAGACCAAAATGCGCCGGGATAGAAGCCGAGGCCTTCGACCATCTCGGCGGCGCCGAACGGATCGGTGATCTTTTGCGAACCATGGATGGTGAGGAAGATGCCGGCCACGGCACGCAGGATGGTTTCGGAGGCGGTGTTCAGCGCCGCATAGAGGCTGCCAAGCGCTGGGAAGAAAAGGCTTCTGCTGGAATTGTCGGTGCTTGCGGACATTGGGGCTCCTCTTTTGCTGCTCGGCGCAAACACCCGACCACCTCGGCTAAAGTCAAATGAACAAAAGTTGACCAAAACAGGCATGTTAACCGATCAGACCCGAGAGAACGCAGAAAACCCCGCCGAAGCGGGGTTTTCCGGGTGACTTCCATGGTCGGCGTCAAGGTCCGACGAGGCGGCCTGACCTGAGACGGTATCAGGACGACGTGAGACGCCCGCCTCAGCCTTGGACACATCGGGCCCGGATGTCACCGCCCGGGCAAACCCCACCCCGGACAGGCATTGGTCGCGGCACAGCGCAAAAAGGTTCAACGACGGCGAAAAAAACGCAGACAAACTTTCTACGAAGAATACCGGGCGGCGAATTCGGAGATGCGTTGGACCACGGCCTTGGGCGCCGTTATGCCCCGTGCCGCCGCCTTCTCCGCCGCTTCGGCTCGGGCGCGGCCGGGCACATGCACGCCGTAGCGGCGGCGCAACCGGTCGAGTTGGTCCTTCATGCGCTTCTCGAAATCCGGATCGAGCAGCTTGGGCTCGACGGCCAGCACGAAGAGGCCGGTTCCCGGGCTATCCGGTCCGTCGGTGAACCATGGTGCATCGAGCGACCAGTTGGCGCCCGATAGGCCCGCCGCCAGCACTTCGACCATCAGCGCGATGTTGGCGCCGCGCTGGCCACCGAAGGCAAGCATCGCGCCTTTCATGGCGGCAGCGGGATCGGTGGTCGGGTTGCCGCTGACGTCCAAGGCCCAGCCTTCGGGAATTTTCTTGCCGTCCTCGGCCGCCTTGCGGATGTTGACGAAAGCCGTGGCGCTCGACGATTGGTCGATGACCAGTGGCGCTCCGTCGGCGGCGGGCGCGGCGAAGGACATCGGGTTGGTACAGTAGACCGGCTTGACCGAGCCCGAGCCGGCAAGCACAGCCGGTCCGTTGGTCGCGGCGAAGGACACCAGCCCCTGCGCGGCCAGCCGCCCGGTGAAATAGCCGAGTGCGCCGCATGTATAGGCGTTCTTCTGCGAAAAGATGGCGACGCCGAACAGGCGCGCCGCCTTGGCGAGACCGTCGATCGTGCGGTCGAAGCCCGTATGCGCCAGACCGCCACGCGCGTCGGAGAGATAGATCGCCAAAGCCGGCCTGGTGATGACCGGCTCGGCCTTGCCGTCGATGCGGCCGGCCTCCAGCGCTTCGAGATAGTCGATGAAATGCGACAGCCCGACCGTCGACAGACCTTCCGCCTCGGCCGCTACGATGGAGGCTGCGAGCGACTGCGCCGCTTCTTCATTGGCGCCGGCGCCGAGCGCCGCCATCCGGCACAGCCCTGTCGCCTGGTCGAGACTGAGTTGCATTGTGAGTGCCTCTAGTGAGTAGTGAGTAGGGATTTAGTGAGTAGTGTGAGCGACTGCCTACGCACTACTCACTACCGACTACTCACTAAAAACCCTAGCCGATCTTGTTCGGGATCCGCGCCTCGATCTTGCCGAGGGCGAAGACCAGGATGCCGGTGATCGCCATATAGATCAACGCCAGGAGCAGCAAGGGTTCATAGGTGAGGAAGGTGCCCTGCCTCACCTTGGACGAGACGGCGAAGATGTCGATCACGCTGATGGTCGCCACCAGCGGCGTCGATTTCAGCTGCAGCACGGTTTCGCCGGTCAGCGTCGGTAGCGCCCGGTAAAAAGCTTGCGGCAGCCAGATCCGCCGGAGGATCTTCCAGCGGCTCATGCCGAACGCACGGGCGGCCTCGAGCTGGCCCTTCGGCACCCCGGCAAAGGCGCCCCGCATCACCTCGCCCTCATAACCGGCGAAGGACAAGGTCAGCGCCAGGACGCCGTAGGGCCAGGCTTGCCTGAGATACGGCCACATCCAGGATTCGCGAATCCATGGATACTGCGGAAACAGCGAGCCGAGCCCATAGTAGAGCAGCCAGAGCTGCAGCAGCAGCGGCGTTCCCCTGATGACGGTGCAGAAAGCCTTTGCGGGCGCAGCTAACCAGAAGGGCCCGGCCGCCTGCGCCAACCCGAGCGGCACAGCGAGCGTGAAGCCCAGTACGCAGGTGACGGCCAGGATCCAGAGCGTGCGCCAGATGCCGACAAGCGCCATTTCATAATATTGCGGCAGCCAGTCCCAGCGCATGAAGAAGGCGGCCGCCAGAACCAGAGCCAGTCCGATCAGGACCAGCACGATGCGGTGCGGCTGCAGCCACAGCGACGCGCGGGCGGCTACGTTGACGATGGTCGCTTCGACAGCCATCAACGCGCCTCCTTGACGGAAGGCATGCCGCGCCGGGCCCGGGCCTCGATGCGGCCGATGATCAGATTGGAGACCAGCGTCAACAGAAGATAGATCATGCCTGCGGCGAGGAAGAATGTGAGATAGGCTTTGGTTACGCCCGCCGCTTGCCGCGTGGCCAATGTCAGTTCGAAGAAGCCGACGACTGCGAGCAGGGCGGTGTCCTTGGTGGCGATCAGCCAGAGATTGGCGAGGCCTGGTATGGCGAAGGGCAGCATCGCCGGCAGCGTGATGCGTCGCAGCAGGAGGCCGGGAGACATGCCAAAGGCTCTTGCGGCCTCGATCTGGCCTTGTGGGATGGCAAGGATCGCGCCGCGCATCACCTCGGTCGAATAGGCGCCCTGGACGAAGCCGAGCACGGCAATGCCGGCCACCAGCCCGCTGATGTCGATGCGCTGATATCCCATTGCCGTCAGCAGCTGGTTGATCAAATCGGTGCCTGCATAGTAGAGCAGCAGGATCAGCACCAGCTCCGGCACGGCGCGGACGATCGTCGTGTAGACCGCCAGCAGATCGCGCACCACGGGTCCGCCGTAGAGCTTGCCATACGCACCGCAAATGCCGATCACGAGGCCGAGGCCGAACGCACCGGCAGCGATCTCGACGGAGTGGAGAAGTCCGACCAGAAGTGTTCCGCCCCAGCCAGGCGGCGTCGGCGAAAGAAGTTCGATGATGCGGGCCGCAGAGGCCGGAAGAAATGCGTCGATCAGCGTCGCCCCCGAATTGCTGGCGCCAAAACCGCCGGCGATGCCGTCAGCGGAAAGCTTGCATGGGTGGATTTCGGCGAAACCACACGGCGCGCTGTCCGCGCCGTGTGGTTATTCGCTCAGCGATGCCGTCAGTTCGACTGTGTGTCGGCGCCGTAAATGTCGAAATCGAAGTACTTCTTCGAAATCTCGTCATATTTGCCGTTGGCGCGGATCGCCTTGATGCCGGCGTTGATCTTCTCCTTCAGCTCGGTGTCTTCCTTGCGGACGCCAGCGCCGACGCCGGGCCCAAGGATTGCCAGATCCGGCGCGACCGTGCCCTTCATATCGCAGCATTGCTTGCCCTGATCCGATTTCAGGAAGGCATCGAGCGCGATAGAATCGGCCTGCACCGCATCAACGCGACCGGCGGCAAGATCCTGATTGGCCTCGTCCTGGGTCTGATATTCCTTGATTTCCGCGGCTTCGGTGAAGTGCTTCTTGACGTAGTCGGCATGCACGGTCGAAACCTGGACGCCGATGATCTTGCCCTTGAGATCTTCCGGGGAAGCGCCGAACTTCTGGTCCTTCGGACCGATGATGGCCGTCGGCGTATTGTAATATTTGTCGGAGAAGTCGATCGTCTTCTTGCGCTCGTCGGTGATCGACATGGAGCTGGCGATAACGTCGATCTTCTTGGTCGTCAGCGCCGGGATGATGCCGTCCCAGGCGACAGGCGTGATAACGCAGTCGAGCTTCTGCTCGGCGCAGACCGCGTCGATGAATTCGATCTCCCAGCCGACCCATTTGCCCGAGGCATCCGGCGAGGTGAACGGCGGATAAGGTTCGGCGGCGACACCGATCTTGACCGGATCGGCCTTGGCCACGCCCATCGCGGCAACGCCGAGCAACAGCGCTGCGGCAAATGTCTTCAGAACGGTCTTCATTTCAGTAACTCCCAGTTTGTTGTTGTTCCCGTTTGTCCATCCGCCTCGGCTTAACCGATGTTGCGGATGAATTGCTTCAGCCTTTCGGATTTCGGAGCGCCGAAGATCTGCTCCGGCGGTCCCTCTTCCTCGACCAACCCGTTATAGAGATAGACGACATGCGTCGCGACCTCGCGGGCAAACTTCATCTCATGGGTGACCAGCACCATGGTGCGGCCCTCGCGCGCCAGATCGCCGATCACCTTCAGCACCTCGCCGATCAGTTCCGGGTCGAGCGCCGAGGTCGGCTCGTCGAACAGCATGACGCGCGGATTGATGGCCAGCGCCCGGGCGATGGCCGCGCGCTGCTGCTGACCACCCGACAGATAGGCCGGATAGACGTCACGCTTCTCGGCCAGGCCGACGCGGGCGAGCAGCTTTTCGGCCTCGGCGATAGCCACCTCGCGCTTGACGCCAAGAACATGCACCGGAACCTCGATGACGTTCTCGATCAGCGTCATGTGGCTCCACAGATTGAAATTCTGGAAAACCATGCCGAGCTTGGAGCGGATGCGCTCGATCTGCTTGCGGTCGGCGGGAACCGTGTGGCCGTGGCTGTCGGCCTTCATCCGGATCTCCTCGCCATTGACGCGGACGATGCCGCTGGTCGGGTTCTCCAGGCAATTGATGCAGCGCAGCAGCGTCGACTTGCCCGAACCGCTGCCGCCGATGATGGCGATGACCTCGCCGTCGCGCGCCGACAGCGAAACACCCTTCAGCACATGCAGTTCGCCGAATTTCTTGTGCAGGTTCTCGACATGGATGGCTTCGGCGGCGCTGTTCTGCGCCGTGTGCTTCAGGGCGGGGGCCGTGCCTTGCGTTATCACCTTTTCGGTGCCTCACGAAGCGGCTGGACCCGTCGCTGCTGGAATCTTTTACTCATTACCCATCACTGGACAGACTTCTCATTCTCAAGATGGACCGTTCCGCTTGCCTCCGTCAACCATGCTTTTTGGACCATTGATCACGGCTCGCTGAGTAGCTATTGGCTGGATGGGATGTTTCAGGAGTACTTGGTGGGTAAAGCATACGGGTCGCAGTCCATGGCCGGGCCCCTGCAGCGCGTGCTGATGCGGTCCGCCGCAAGCGCCATGCACCGCGCCGAAGCATCGGAATGGCACTATGGCCCCGGCTTCGATCCGCAAAAGGCGGCTGCCCAGCATGAGGCGCTGACGACGCTGGTTTCGGCATCTGGCGCCGAGATCGAATGGCTGACCGACGCCGACGACGGGCTTGCCGATTCCGTCTTCACCCACGATCCGTCGCTGATGACCGACCACGGCGCCATCATCCTTGCCATGGGCAAGGCGCTGCGCCGGGCCGAGCCCGGCCTGCACGAGGCGGCCTACAGGCGCATGGGCGTGCCTGTCCTTGGTCGCATCGAGCATCCCGGACAGGTCGAGGGCGGCGACTGCGTCTGGCTGGATGCAAGGACTCTGGCCGTCGGCCGCGGCGTGCGCACCAACCAGGAGGGCATCCAGCAACTCGCCAACCTGCTCTCACCCAAAGGTATCCAGGTCTACGGTTACGACCTGCCGCTCTGGCACGGCGAGGAGGCATGCCTGCATCTGATGTCGGTGATCAGTCCGCTCGCCGACGATCTGGCGCTGGTCTATGCACCGCTTTTGCCGGCTGCCTTCTACCAGATGCTGCGGGCGCGCGGCATTCGCCTGGTCGAGGGCGACGCGCAGGAGTTCTTCGCCTCCAACGGACTCAGCCTCAATGTGCTGCCGACCACGCCGCGCGACGTGATCGCCGTCGCCGGCTTCCCGAAGACCGCGGCGGCCATGGCGGCCGCCGGCTGCAGGGTTTCGACCTTCGAGGCGGACGCGCTGTGTATCGCCTGTGAGGGCGGCCCGACTTGCCTTACACGTCCGGTGCTCAGACAATGACGACAATCGGCGAAGCGCTCATCACTTTGCTCGAGGCCCATGATGTCGACACCGTCTTCGGCATTCCGGGTGTGCATACGGTCGAACTCTATCGCGGGCTGGCGCGCTCGAAGATCCGCCACGTCACGCCGCGCCACGAACAGGGCGCCGGCTTCATGGCCGACGGCTATGCGCGCGCCAGCGGCAGGCCGGGCGTCGCCTTCGTCATCACCGGGCCGGGGCTGACCAACACCATCACCGCCATGGGCCAGGCCCGCGCCGATTCGGTTCCGATGCTGGTGATCTCAGGCGTCAACGCCACGCCGACACTGGGCAAGGGCCTCGGCCATCTGCACGAGCTGCCCGACCAGCGCGGCATGATGGAGAAGGTCGCGCTATTCTCGCACCGTGTCACCGAGGCTGGCGAACTGCCCGGCGTGCTCGCCCGCGCCTTCGCCCTGTTTTCGTCCTCGCGTCCCGGTCCGGTCCATATTGAGATCCCAACCGATATTATGGTCAAGCCGGCCGATGGCATCGCGGCTTTGCTGACGAATGTAGCGCCGCCCGAACCGGATGCGGCGGCGATAGCAGAGGCGGCAAGACTTTGCGCGGCTGCCCGCCGACCGCTGATCCTTGCCGGCGGCGGCGCCAGGAGAGCCGAAGCGCCGTTGCAGCGCCTCGCCGAAAGGCTGGGAGCACCAGTGGTTCAGACCGCCAATGCCCGCGGCCTGCTGCACCGCCATTCGCTTGCCGTGCCGGCCAGCCCCAGCCTGAAGGCGGTGCGCGCGCTGATTGCCGACGCCGACCTGGTCATCGCCGCCGGCACCGAGTTCGGCCCGACCGACTATGATGGATATGGCGATGGCGGCTTTGTCCTGCCTACCAATCTCATCCGCATCGACATCGGCGCCGACCAGCTTGCCCGCCGACCAGCTACGATTTCGATCCAGGCCGATTGTGGCGTAGCCCTCGAGGCGCTGCTTTCAGAAATTGGTAGGGACCAGGCGCCATCGGGCGACGGTCAGGCTCGCGCCGCTGCGACCAGGCAAGCCGCGTTCGCCGAAATCAGCCCGGGTCTCCAAGCGCAAACCCGCGCCGTCGAGGTGATCCGTGATGCATTGCCGGGCTCGATCATCGTCGGCGATTCGACCCAGCCGGTCTATGCCGCCAACCTCTATTACGACCACGACCGCCCGGGCGGCTGGTTCAACGCCGCCACCGGCTTCGGCGCGCTGGGCTATGGTCCGGCGGCCGCGATCGGTGCGGCCCTTGCCGTGCCCGATGCGCCGGTCGTTTGTCTCACCGGCGACGGTGGGTTTCAGTTCACGCTGCCGGAACTGGGAGCCGCGCTCGATGCTGCGGCGCCGGTGATCTTCGTCGTCTGGAACAATCGCGGCTATCGCGAAATCGAAACCTCGATGCTCGATGTCGGCGTCGAGCCGGTCGGCGTATCGCCGGCGCCGCCTGATTTCTGCAAGCTGGCCGAAGCCTATGGCATTGCCGCCGAGCGACTCGCCGGCATCGGTCATCTGGCAGACGCACTTAAGCGCGCGCGGGCGACCGGACTGCCGTATGTCATCGAGATCACTGTCGATTGAGTGCTGTGGCAGCGTCTGCTTGGAGATACGATCTTCGATGGATAGCCGACGGCTTGACGCGCACAAGCGACGCTGTGTCATCGAGATTTCGGTTGAGTGATCGCGCGAAAGGCGCGACCCTTCGGCGGCGGCGCGGCATATGAATGACTGGAGCGGTCGAAGATGACGGACACACTGGACGGCAGGCATATTGTGGTGACCGGCGGCACCGGAGCGCTCGGTGGCGCGGTTGTCGGCAAACTGCTGGAGCAGGGCGCGATCTGCCATGTGCCCAATGCCCATGCTGCCGCGCCTGCGCATTTTCCCTTCCCGGCCCATGAGCGCGTCCGGCTGGCGCACAATGTCGATCTCGCCGACCCCGCCAAGGTCGATGCGTTCTACGCCAGTGTTACGGATTTGTGGGCATCCATCCATCTGGCCGGCGGCTTCACCGCCGCGCCGGTCGAGAAGATCGAGCCCGCGTCCTTTGCAGAAATGATGGACACCAACGCCCGTACCACCTTCCTGTGCTGCCGCGCGGCGATACGCTCGATGCTGGAATCTTCCGTGTCGGGCCGTATCGTCAATGTCACGGCGCGCGCCGGGCTCGACCTGCGGCGCGGTTCCGGCATGGTCGCCTATGCCGCCAGCAAGGCGGCGGTCGCGGCAATGACGGTGGCGATGGCGGAAGAACTCAAGGGCAAGGGCATCCTGGTCAATGCGGTCGCGCCCTCGACCCTCGATACGCCGGCTACCCGGGCTGACATGCCGGCTGCCGATTTCAGCAAATGGGTCAGCCTGGAAGCTGCCGCTGAGGCCATTGCATACCTCGCTTCGCCGGCCAATCTGGCGATGAGCGGCACACTGGTGCCGCTTTACGGCAGGGCCTGATTGGCCGGTATCGGATCGGGCCGAGGACTCGCTGGAAATCAGCGTCATCCGGGGGCTCATTTGCAGACGAGCTCGCCGAGCTTGAGCAAGAACTTGCGCGGTCCCGGCATCACGGCCGCGCTGGCATCGTCGACGATCAGCACGTCGAGTGCGCAGCCGCCGGCCCGCACCCGGTAATGGTCGTTTCCCACACGCTCGACCGCGTCGATCGGGCCGCGCCTTTCCAGCACGCCGGCGACGGCGCCGCTGTCGACTATGGCCTGGATTTCGGCTTTGCGTTGCCAGTGGGGCGGCAGGGCTGCCGATGCCGCGATCGTGCCGATCAACAGGATTGCAAGACTAAAACCGATGCGGATCATAGAACTCGCGCCTTCGATCGTTTCGCATAGTCCCCGGACCGACCTTTCGGGCCGATGCGGCAGACTACAGGCTCCATCGGGCGTTTCAAGCATGACCGGCTGCCGGGCCACCCAGTGACATTGCGCGACTCTCGCGATCATGAAAAAACCCGCGAACCTTTCGGTCCGCGGGTTGTGTGTTCGAGCCGTGCGCTAGGCGTGGCGTTTGCAGACTTAGCTGCCCTGCTTCTTCAGCGCGGCACCCAGAATGTCGCCCAGCGAAGCGCCGGAGTCGGTCGAGCCGTACTGAGCGACCGCTTCCTTCTCCTCGGCGATTTCCAGCGCCTTGATCGAGACCTGCAGCTTGCGGGTCTTCTTGTCGAAGGCGATGACGCGGGCGTCGACCTTCTGGCCGACCGTGAAGCGCTCGGGGCGCTGCTCGTCGCGGTCACGGCTGAGGTCGGAGCGCTTGATGAAGGTCTCGATGCCGCTGTCGACCAGCCGCACTTCCAGACCGCCATCCTTGACGCCGGTGACCTCGCAGGTGACAACCGCGTTCTTGCGCAGTTCGCCTGAAGTCGCTGCCTCGCCGGCCGTGTCCTTGGCCAGCTGCTTGATGCCGAGCGAGATGCGCTCCTTGTCGATGTCGACGTCGAGCACCTGCGCCTTGACCATGTCGCCGCGATTGTACTCCTCGATCACCTGCTCGCCCGGACGGGTCCAGTCGAGGTCGGAAAGATGGACCATGCCGTCGACATCGCCTTCGAGGCCGATGAACAGGCCGAACTCGGTCTTGTTCTTGACCTCGCCCTCGACCTGGCTGCCGACCGGATGGCTGCTGGCGAAAGCCTGCCACGGGTTCTCGAGCGTCTGCTTGAGGCCGAGCGAGATGCGGCGCTTGGCCGGATCGACCTCGAGCACCACCACGTCGACTTCCTGCGTCGTCGACAGGATCTTGCCGGGATGCACGTTCTTCTTCGTCCACGACATTTCCGAAACGTGGATGAGGCCCTCGATGCCCGGCTCCAGCTCGACGAACGCGCCGTAGTCGGTGATGTTGGTGACGGTGCCCTTGATCTTCTTGCCGATCGGGAATTTCGTTCCGATCTCGGACCACGGATCGCTCTCGAGCTGCTTCATGCCGAGCGAGATGCGGTGGGTTTCCTGGTTGATGCGGATGATCTGCACCTTGACCGTCTGGCCGATGTTGAGGATTTCGGTCGGATGGTTGACACGGCGCCATGCCATGTCGGTGACATGCAGCAGGCCGTCGATGCCGCCGAGGTCGACGAACGCACCATAGTCGGTGATGTTCTTGACGACGCCTTCGACCACTTGGCCCTCTTCGAGGTTCTGCACGATTTCCGAACGCTGCTCGGCGCGGCTTTCCTCGAGCACGGTGCGGCGCGACACCACGATGTTGCCGCGGCGGCGATCCATCTTCAGGATCTCGAAGGGCTGCGGGTTGTGCATCAGCGGCGAGACGTCGCGGATCGGGCGGATGTCGACCTGGCTGCGCGGCAGGAAGGCCACGGCGCCGTCGAGATCGACGGTGAAGCCGCCCTTGACCTGGTTGAAGATGACGCCTTCGACGCGCTCGCCCTTGGTGAACTTCTCTTCGAGGCGGACCCAGCTCTCTTCGCGGCGGGCCTTTTCACGGGAAAGCATCGCTTCGCCAAGCGCGTTCTCGATGCGCTCGACATAGACTTCGACCGTGTCGCCGACCTTGAGCGTCGTGTCCTTGCCCTTGACGCCGAATTCCTTCAGCGGCACGCGGCCTTCGACCTTGAGGCCGACGTCGATGATAGCCATGTCCTTTTCGATCGCGGTGATCGTGCCCTTGACGACTTGGCCTTCGCCGGAATGGCCGGCGGAAAATGATTCTTCGAGCAGGCTCGCGAAATCATCGCGAGTGGGGTTTGCAACTGACATAGTTTCTCCTGGAATGCCCCGCATCTGTCGCGGGGCGGGCGCCGTGGGTTAGCGTTGCGTTGGCCTGCCGGCGTTCCGGGCTTCAAAAAAGCCCTTGGCCGCCTAAGCGGCAATTCCGGCGCATGAAGAATGCTGGCAGGCTGGGTTCGTGCCCGATATGGGTATCTTTTCGCCGCCGGCAATCGGCAACGGGAGGAAAACCCGGCTCAGGCTTTGTTTCTCTTGGCCAGAACGTCGTCGATGATCGCCTTGGCCGCAAGAAACGCGGCTTCTATAGCCATTTCCGACGTGTCGAGCAAGTGCGCATCGGCGGCCGGCTTCAGCGGCGAGTCGGCGCGGCCCATGTCGCGCTCGTCGCGGCGCAGGATATCGGCCAGGATCTCGTCAAAATTGGCGGTGCCGCCGATGCTCTCGATCTCGGCCAGCCGTCGCTGTGCCCGCACCTCGGCGCTCGCCGTCACATAGAGTTTTATGTCGGCGTCGGGGCAGACCACGGTGCCGATGTCGCGGCCGTCGAGCACCGCGCCCGGCGCCGCCTTGGCGAAATCGCGCTGCTTTTCGACCAGTATGCGCCGCACCGACGGGAACACAGCGACTTTCGAGGCCGCCTCGCCGACCGCATGCGCCGACAGCACCGACCGGTCGAGCTTTGCCAGATCGACCTGGCGGGCAGCGGTTTCGGCCGCCGAGACATTGTCGAGCGGCAGGCCGAGCCGAAGCAGCGCATGGGCCACCGCGCGATAGGTGAGGCCGGTGTCGAGCAGGTTCAGTCGGTAGTGGTCGGCCAGCCGCCGCGCCAGCGTGCCTTTGCCGGCGCCGGCGGGTCCGTCGATGGCGATGGTGAAGGGGGTGCTCATTCGCCGCCCACCGTAACCGAAAAGCACAATGATCCAGATAGGCGTGGCGATCCTTCGCGCCCCCCTCTGTCCTGCCGGACATCTCCCCCACTTGGGGGGAGATTGGCGGTCACCGCGGCTTTCGCCAATTGTCTACGTTGCAGGATTGAGCGGAGCGCCGAAGCTGCCGATCTCCCTCCTTGTGGAGGAGATGTCCGGCAGGACAGAGGGGGGCGCTGTCCCGCCGACGTTTCAGTTTGGCCCCAACCTTCAAGGCTATTGATTGCCATCAACTGTCACTCGATCTCCGCCCCCAGCCTCTTCATAAGCCCCATGAACTCGGGAAAGCTGGTCGCGATCATCGCCTGGTCGTCGACGGTGACAGGCTTTTCCGCTGCCAGCCCCATCACCAGAAAGCTCATGGCAATGCGGTGGTCGAGATGGGTCTGGACGACGGTGTTGCGTCCATTGGGATGTCTGCCAAGCCCTTTGCCGCCGGGCTTTCCACGCACCGCCAGTGTGGCCTCCCCCTCGGCGCAGTCGACGCCGTTGAGCTTCAGCCCTTCGGCGACGGCCGACAGCCGGTCGGATTCCTTCACCCGCAGTTCTTCCAGCCCCAGCATCAGGGTCTCGCCCTCGGCGAAGCTCGCTGCAACCGCAAGCACCGGATATTCGTCGATCATCGTCGGCGCCCGTTCGGGTGGCACGGTGACGCCCTTCAGCTCGGAATAGCGCACGCGCAGATCGGCGACATCTTCGCCGCCTTCGTTGCGCGGGTCGAGAATGTCGATCCGGGCGCCCATTTCCTGCAGCGTCAACAGAAGCCCGGTGCGGGTCGGGTTCATCAGCACGTTTTCGATTGTAATGTCCGAGCCCGGCACGATCAGCGCCGCCACCAGCGGGAAGCCGGCCGAGGACGGGTCGCCCGGCACCGCGATCGTCTGTCCGGTGAGCTTGCCCTGGCCCTCGATGAAGATGTGGCGCACGCCGCGCTCGTCGGTCTCGACCGACAGATTGGCGCCGAATCCCTTCAGCATCTTCTCGGTGTGGTCGCGCGTCATCACCGGCTCGATGACGGTCGTGACGCCGGGCGTGTTCAGCCCGGCGAGCAGCACCGCCGACTTCACCTGCGCCGAGGCCATCGGCACGCGGTAGGTGATGGGCGCTGCGTGCTTGGGCCCGTGCAGCGTGATCGGCATGCGGTCGCCGGGCGTCGCCTTCAGCACCTGCACGCCCATCTGGCGCAGCGGCTCGAGCACACGGCCCATCGGCCGGCCGGACAGCGAGGCGTCGCCGATGAACGTCGTTTCCATGTCGTAGGTGCCGACCAGGCCCATGGTGAGGCGCGAACCGGTGCCGGCATTGCCGAAATCGAGCGGACCTTCCGGCTGCAGCAGCGCGCCGTTGCCGGTGCCGCGGATCACCCACTCAGTGCCGTGCTTCTCGATATGCGCGCCCATCGCCTTCATCGCCGCGCCGGTGCGCATGACATCTTCGCCTTCCAGCAGGCCGGTGATGCGGGTCTCGCCGGAGGCGAGGCCGCCGAACATGAACGAGCGGTGCGAGATCGACTTGTCGCCGGGCACCCGCGCCGTGCCTGAAAGCGCTGACGATTTGCGAGCGGTGGCCGGTTTCGGGGCGGCAGTGTGCGACATGGGGTTTTCCCTGGATCAAACGCCGGCAGCCGGCCTTTTCTTTTGGTTTGGGCGGTCTCGTATCACGGCGGACCGAAATGGTCATCCCCTTGCAACAGGTCTCTCAACACCGGGATTTATGACGTTGGCTTTAGGCTTTGACAGCGCCGTAAACTCTGGTTATGGGGACCAAACTTTCATCGACGAGGCTTGCTGTGGCAAAACCCGAACTTGGCACCAAACGCATCGACCCCGAAACGGGTCAAAAATTCTACGACCTGAACAAGGATCCGGTCGTCTCGCCCTATACCGGCAAGAGCTATCCACGTTCCTATTTCGAGGAAGGCAAGGTCGCCCCCATCGAGGAGGAAGAGGAAGTTGCCGAGAAGGAAGCGGACGCCGAGGAGGAAGAGGGTGTCGAGGTCGTCTCCCTCGAAGAGGCCGACGAGGATGCGAAAGCCGACGATCTTCCCGATCTCGGCGATGACGAGGACGATGTGGACCTCGGCGATGACGACGACGATACTTTCCTCGCCGACGAAGAGGAAGAAGACGACGATGTCGCCGACATGATCGGCGTCGGCGACGACGACGACGAAGTCTGATCCGGCCTCTGACGCGAGCGACCGCCGACTTTCGCGGCGTCTTAAGAAAAAGCCGCTCTTGAAGGCTTGATATTGACGGAAGGCGGGGTTAGAAGCCGCCTGCACTAACGGCGCGGTCTCAACCCGCGCCGGATCTCTTCGCCGGCAACGGCGCCGGTAGACTGCCGGAAGTGGGGCCATAGCTCAGTTGGGAGAGCGCTTGAATGGCATTCAAGAGGTCGTCGGTTCGATTCCGATTGGCTCCACCAGTTTTCTCCTACGGAAATCAGTCTCTTTAGGCGGCCTGCCTATCACTGGCAGGCCTCACAAAACCGGTCGGTCCTCCTGTTCGCTGGATTTCTGCTAGCCGACACCTTGCGGTGACATCCGCCGCAGGGTTCCTAGCGGTCGCCTGAAGCGAAAACCCCGGCAACCACCGGGGTTTTCAGCACACTATTTGCTAATAATACCAATCCCAGACCCAAACCCGCCTGCGACGGCACCGGACGCGCCGATAGCCATTCCGCCAGTAGCGACGGCAGACCCTTCTCCAAGCGCGCCGCCTGCGCCGCCGCCTGCGGTGCCACCGCCGATGGCGGACCGGCTCTGCTTGAGTATCTTCGTCCTCGAAGGTTTCTATATCCGGCGCGTCGAGTTCATCGAGAATGCCGCTTCTGGCGTCCGGTACACCGGCTATTGCGTCGATAGGCCGAACTGCGCTCACAAGGGCTGCTGCCCCAGCAAGGCCAAACATTCCTGTCAAAAATGATCGCCGATCCATGGAAACCTCCAATCTTCTAGGCAGCGAGACAAGGTTCGCAATTGGAAGATAGCGCAGTGGATACAAAAACCAAAGTCAGCCCTATTAATGGTATTTAAAGAAGCTTAACGGGTCGGCTCCGCGAACATATGGTGGTCCCTCTGAATTCGAAGAGATGACTGCGTCAATTATTGCCGTGCCGCATTGCACAATCGCGCGGCGTGCGCAAAATACGGCATGATCCGAAAATCCCTCACCGTCCTGGTGATCGATGAAAACCACATTCGCGCCTCCATCATCGAGGCGGGATTGCGGGAGGCCGGGCATGAGCAGGTCACGGTCGTTCACGATGTTGCGGGAATAGCGCGGCGGATCGCCGAGATCGAACCGGACGTAATCGTCATCGATCTCGAAAATCCCAACCGCGACATGCTTGAAAACATGTTCCAGCTTTCGCGCGTGGTGAAGCGGCCGATCGCCATGTTCGTCGACCGGTCGGATCAGGCTTCGATCGAGGCTGCGGTGGAAGCGGGGGTCTCCGCCTATGTCGTCGACGGGCTGCGCCAGGAGCGCGTCAAGCCGATCCTCGACATGGCGATCAGCCGCTTCAACGCCTTCTCGCGGATGGCGCGCGAACTCGAAGAAGCCCGCAGTGAATTGGAGGACCGCAAGGTCATCGACCGCGCCAAGGGCATCCTGATGAGGTCGCGCGGCCTGTCGGAGGACGCAGCCTATACGCTTCTGCGCAAGACCGCCATGAACCAGAACCGCAAGATCAGCGAAATCGCGCAGAGCCTGGTGACGGCGGCAGGCCTTCTGGATCCCGGAGAGAGTTGAGCATGGCGGCCGAACACCAGATCAATGCCGGTTTCATACCGCTCTTCGACAGCGCGGTTCTTGTCGCAGCGAGGGAGATCGGCTTTGCCGCGCGCGAAGGCGTCGACCTGACGCTCAGTCGCGAGACATCCTGGGCCAACATCCGCGACCGCATCGCGATCGGACATTTCGATCTGGCGCATATGCTTGGGCCGATGCCGATCGCCTGCAATCTGGGACTCACGCCACTCGCCTCCGAGACGATCGTGCCGTTCTCGCTGGGATTGGGCGGCAACTGCGTAACGGTTTCGAACACGGTCTGGGCGGGCATGGCCGCGCACGGTGCGTTGCCCGACCTCGATCCGGCGCGAGCCGGCAAGGCCTTGGGGGTGCTGATCCGTGAACGGGCAAATGCCGGTCGCGACCCGCTGCGCTTTGCGGTCGTGCATCCGCACTCCGGACACAATTACGAACTGCGCTACTGGCTCGCGGCCTGCGGCATCGATCCGTCGCGCGAAATAGAAATCGTCATCGTGCCGCCGCCCTTCATGGCCGACGCGCTCGCCGCCGGCAGGATCGACGGCTACTGCGTCGGCGAACCCTGGAACAGCGCCTCAATCGTTGCCGGCACCGGCCATATCGTCACCGTCAAGGCGCTGCTGTGGCGCAACAGCCCGGAAAAGGTGGTCGGCGTGCGCAAGGCGTGGGCGGAGCAGAATCCGGATGCGCTGGCGGCGCTGCTGCGCGCGCTGCATCATTCGGCCCGCTGGTGCCAGGATCCGGCAAACCGCGGCGAACTGGCCGCCCTCATGGCGCAGCCTTCCGTTCTCGGCCTTTCGCCGGCGCTGCAGATGCCGATCCTGACCGGACATGTCGCGCTGGGCGGTGGCGCGGAACTGACCGTTGAGGACTTCTTTCTTCCTTTCGGCAAGGCAGCGAATTTTCCATGGAAGAGCCACGCGCTGTGGTTCTATACGCAGATGGTGCGCTGGGGGCATGTCGCGCACACGCCGGAAAACCTCGCTATTGCCCGCGACTGCTACCGCCCCGATCTTTACCGGTCGGCGCTGAAGCCGCTCGGCGTCGCACTTCCCGGCGCCAATTCGAAGGTCGAGGGCGCGCTGGCGTCTGCCACACCTGTCGGCTCCGCCGGCGCCAGTCTGGTGCTCGGCCCCGATGGTTTCTTCGATGGCCAGATATTCGATCCCGACGAGATCGACGCCTACATTGCCGGGCAGAAATTGGCGCGCGCCGAAGCCTGATCATTTTCGCGCCATTCTTGTGCATTGCACAAAAATTATGCGTGCGCCTGCGCTAATGATCAATCTTTGGCTTGCTCGCCCAGCAGGCCAGCGCGCCGACGATTGCGGCATGCCGTTGATCTCATTGATGTTTGTCAGCCATTCCGAAACTGGCACGGTTCCTGCTTTGCAATAGGCAGACTCTTCTCGGGGTCACGGAATAGGCGTCCAATGGCGGGCGCTACAGGCAAAGCTGCCGCTCAGGTCAACACGCGATCCCGGATGGACGGACGCGCGCGGCCTGGCCGGCGGCTTTTTTTGTTTTGACCGAACACGCAATCGACGGCGCTGATCCCAAGCAGTGCCCAACGGGAGACGACGATGACGAAACGCATCAAAACCCAATCCGCCCTCAAGGGCGTCACCCGCCGCGATTTCCTGATGATGAGCGCGGCCACCGCGGCAACGCTGGCGGCGGCGCGCGCGCTGCTGCCGTCCGGCGCCTATGCGGCGACGGCAGCTCCGGAAGTCACCGGCGCCAAGCTCGGCTTTATCGCGCTGACCGATGCAGCGCCGCTGATGATCGCCAAGGAGAAGGGCCTGTTCGAAAAATTCGGCATGCCCGATGTCGAGGTGCTCAAGCAGGCCTCCTGGGGCGCGACGCGCGACAATCTGATGCTCGGCGGCGAAGCCAACGGCATCGACGGCGCCCATATCCTGACGCCGATGCCTTACCTGATGCACACCGGCAAGGTGACGCAGAACAACCAGCCGATGCCGATGGCGCTCGTGGCGCGGCTGAACTACGACTGCCAGGCCATTTCCGTCGCGCAGGAATATGCCGGCACCGGCGTCGGCCTCGATGCCTCCAAGTTGAAGGACGCCTTCGCCGCCAAGAAGGCCGAGGGCAAGGAGGTGAAGGCCGCCATGACCTTCCCGGGCGGCACCCATGATCTCTGGTTGCGCTACTGGCTGGCCGCCGGCGGCATCGATCCCGACAAGGACGTCTCGACCATCGTCGTGCCGCCGCCGCAGATGGTCGCCAACATGAAGGTCGGCAACATGGACGTGTTCTGCGTCGGCGAGCCGTGGAACGAGCAGCTCGTCCACCAGGGCGTCGGCTTCACCGCGGCCACGACGGGCGAGTTGTGGAAGGGCCATCCGGAAAAGGCGCTCGGCCTGCGCGCCGCCTTCATCGACAAGAACCCGAACGCCACCAAGGCGATCCTGATGGCCGTCATGGAAGCCCAGCAATGGTGCGAAGCCATGGAAAACAAGGACGAGATGGCGGCCATCATCGGCAAGCGGCAATGGATGAACGTGCCGACCGCCGACATCATCGGTCGCCTCAAGGGCGACATCAATTACGGCAATGACCGCGTCGCCACCGGCACCGACCTCTACATGAAGTTCTGGAAGGGCGGCGTGTCCTATCCGTTCAAGAGCCACGACAGCTGGTTCCTCGCCGAAAACATCCGCTGGGGAAAATTCGCGGCGACCACCGACATCAAGGCGCTGGTCGATCAGGTCAACCGCGAAGATCTGTGGCGCGAGGCGGCCAAGGATCTCGGCGTCGCTGCGGCCGACATCCCGGCGTCTTCATCGCGCGGCGTGGAGACCTTCTTCGACGGCAAGATCTTCGATCCGGCCAACCCGTCCGCCTATCTCGACAGCCTCAAGATCAAGGCATCGGCCTGACGTCGACGGCAAGCGGCGCCGTTGGCGCCGCCTGTCACTCCACGTGCTCAAGGAGCTTTTTGCGAAATGTCTATCCAAACCATCGAGGACAGCAAGGTGAAGGCGTTCCCCACGCCTGCCAAGCCCGCAGAGGTTATAGCTTTCACCGCCAAGGTGAGGCGCCGCTTCGATCCCGCCGCGATCGCCGGCAAACTGGCGAGCACGCTGGTGCCGCCGGCAGTCGTTATCGCCGTCATGCTGGTCATCTGGCAGGTCGCCTGCTCGTCGCCCAATGCCAGCTTGCCGCCACCGAGCCAGGTGTGGAACGAGGCCTACGATCTGATCGCCCATCCGTTCTTCGACTATGGTCCGCAGGATATCGGACTGGCCTGGCGAGTGCTGATCTCGCTGCAGCGCGTCGCCATCGGCTTCGGCCTGGCTGCAATCGTCGGCGTCGCGCTCGGCGCTCTGGTCGGCCAGTCGATCTGGGCGATGCGCGGCCTCGACCCTGTGTTCCAGATTCTGCGCACCGTGCCGCCGCTCGCTTGGCTGCCGCTGTCACTGGCTGCCTTCCGCGATTCCAGCCCGTCGGCGATCTTCGTCATCTTCATCACCTCGATCTGGCCGGTGATCATCAACACCGCCGTCGGCGTCCGCAACATTCCAGAGGATTACCGCAACGTCTCCCGAATCCTCAGGCTCAACCAGCTCGAATTCTTCGTGAAGATCATGGTGCCGGCCGCGGCACCTTACATCTTCACCGGCCTGCGCATCGGCATCGGCCTGTCCTGGCTTGCCATCGTCGCGGCCGAAATGCTGACAGGCGGCGTCGGTATCGGCTTCTTCATCTGGGATGCCTGGAATTCGTCGCGGCTGCCCGACATCATCGTCGCGCTCGCCTATATCGGCGTCACCGGTTTTTGCCTCGACCGCTTGGTCGCGGCGGTCGGCGCCTTCGTCACCCGCGGCACAACGGCAAAGTGAGGAGAGAGCGATGACGGCCTACCTGAAACTCGACCATATCGACAAATCCTTCGCCCGCGGCGGCCAGGTCAGCGAGGTGCTGAAGGACATTCGGCTGACCATAGACAAGGGCGAATTCGTCTCGATCATCGGCCATTCCGGCTGCGGCAAGTCGACCTTGCTCAACCTGATCGCCGGGTTGACGAGAGTGTCCGCCGGCGCGGTCCTGCTCGAAGACAAGGAGGTCGACAGCCCCGGTCCCGAGCGCGCCGTGGTGTTCCAGAACCACAGCCTGCTGCCGTGGCTCACCGTCTACGAAAACATCAACCTGGCGGTGTCGAAGGTGTTCGGCAGCACCAGGACCCGGGCCGAGCGGCATGACTGGATCATGCGCAATCTCGACCTCGTGCAGATGGCGCATGCCAGGGACAAGCGTCCGGCTGAGATTTCGGGCGGCATGAAGCAGCGCGTCGGCATCGCCCGCGCGCTGGCCATGGAGCCGAAGATCCTGCTGCTCGATGAGCCGTTCGGCGCGCTCGACGCGCTGACACGCGCCCATCTGCAGGACGCAGTGATGGATATCCATTCCCGGCTTGGCTCGACGACGATCATGATCACCCATGACGTCGACGAGGCGGTGCTGTTGTCCGACCGCATTGTCATGATGACCAACGGCCCGGCGGCAACCATCGGCGAGGTGCTTCCCGTGCCGCTCGCCCGGCCGCGCCGGCGCATCGAGCTTTCCTCCGACCGGACCTTCCTGCGCTGCCGCGAGGCGGTGCTGAAGTTCCTCTACGAACGCCACCGCTTCGTCGAAGCCGCAGAGTAAGGCCATGACCGAAAAACGCGTCATCATCGACAATTGGCAATCTGCATCGGCAATGGGCAATCTACCGCATTGCACAAATATTATGCTGCTGCGCAAGGCATTCTGACTAATCTTTGATCCGATGCCGGGCTTGGTCAAAAATCGCTCGGCTGCGATTCACATTGATTTCATTCGGTAATCTAGAGCGCTGTCGAATTGGCACGCTTCCTGCTTTTTAGAATGTAGGTCCGCAAGGGCCAAGTGACACGGCGTCCAATGGCGGGCGCCACAGGCAAAGCTGCCGCTCAGGTCATACGCGATCCCGGATGGACGGACGCGCGAAGACCTGGCCGGCGGCTTTTTTGTTTTTACGCGATCGACGGCGCTGGTCCCAAGCGGCGCCCAACCGGAGACGACGATGACGAAACGGATCGGAACTGGCGCGTCCCTCGCGGACTTCACGCGCCGCGATTTTCTGGCCAGCAGCGCGCTGACGGCGGCGCTGTTCACCGCCGCGCTCCTGCTGTTTCCCGTCGGCGCCAAGACGGAAAGCAAAGACCCGACCGTGGCGAACCCGGTCTCGTTGCACGCGCCGATGCCGCGCCGCTGATCATTCACCCGCAAACATCCGCGGTGCCTCCCACGCCGCAAACCGGAGCCAGACATTGACTGCAAATCTCCCAGCCGCGCCCAGCCAGGACAGTGCTCCCCAGCAGGCGCTTGTGATGTCCACCATCGCCTTCACCGTCTGCTTCGCGGTGTGGACGATCTTTTCAATCATCGGCGTGCGTATAAAGCAGGACCTTGGGTTGAACGAGACGGAGTTCGGCCTGCTGGTCGGCACGCCGATCCTCACCGGTTCGCTCGTGCGCATGGTGCTCGGTGTCTGGACCGACCGTTTTGGCGGACGGCTGGTATACACCGCGACCATGCTTGCGGCGGCGGTCGCTACCTTCCTGCTCGCTTTTGCGCACACCTACGGACAGATGCTGGTCGCCGCGCTAGGCGTTGGGCTCGCCGGCGGTTCCTTCGCCGTCGGTGTCGCCTATGTCTCGCGTTTCTTTCCGGCCGGCAGGCAGGGCACGGCGCTTGGCATTTTCGGTGTCGGCAATGTCGGCGCCGCAGTCACCAAGTTCCTGGCACCGTTCGTGCTTCTCTCCTGGGGCTGGCAGTCGGTCGCGCTAATCTGGGCGGCAGCACTCGTCGTCATGGCCGCCGTCTTCTGGTTCACGACCGGCGACGATCCGGTCATCCGCGAGCGCCGTGCCTGCAAGGCAGCGCCCGCGAGAAGCTTCTTGCAGGAATTCGCGCCGCTCAAGAATCTGCAGGTCTGGCGCTTCGCCTTCTATTATTTCTTCGCCTTCGGTGCATTCGTCGCGCTGTCGCTGTGGCTGCCCCGCTACCTGATCGGCGTCTACGGCTTCGGGCTTGCGACCGCCGGCATGATCGGCGCGGCCTATTCAATTCCGGCAAGTATTTTCCGCGCCTATGGTGGCGTGCTTTCAGACCGGATCGGCGCCCGCACCGTGCTCTACTGGACCTTCGCTGTCAGTGCCGGCGCGACTCTCGTTCTGTCTCTCCCCTCGGCAGACTACGTCGTGCATGGCATCAGCGGGCCGATCGCCTTCCATTTCGAGATCGGCCCGCTCACCTTCATAGCCGTTGCCTGCGTGCTCGGCTTCTTCATGAGCCTTGGCAAGGCCGCCGTCTACAAGCACATCCCGGCTTACTACCCGCAGAGTGTCGGCGCGGTCGGCGGCGTTGTCGGCATGATTGGCGGGCTCGGCGGCTTTATCCTGCCAATCGCCTTCGGCGCGCTCAACGACCTCACCGGCGTCTGGTCGAGCTGCTTCATGCTGCTCTTCGTCATCGTCGCCACCTGCTTTGCCTGGATGCATTTTTCCATCCGGCGGATGGAGCGCACGGCGTCTGCCGAAGCTTCAGGCCTTTCCTATGCGGCTGAGTGAGACCGGAGTGGATCAGGATATGACCGAAAAACTCGTCATCATCGGCAACGGCATGGCCCCCGGGCGCATGCTGGAGCATCTCCTGGAAAAGGCGCCTGGGCGCTACCAGGTCACCATCTTCAACGCCGAGCCGCGCGTGAACTACGACCGCATCATGCTGTCGCCGGTTCTGTCGGGCGAGAAGGCCTATGAGGAGATCATCATCCATGGCGACGGCTGGTACATCAAGCACGGCATCACCCTCTACAAGGGCCACAAGATCGTCGCCATCGACCGGCAGGCAAAGACAGTCACCTCCGATCATGGCGTGACCGAGCCCTATGACAAGCTGGTCATCGCCACCGGCTCGGTGCCGTTCATCATCCCGGTGCCGGGCCACGATCTGCCGGGCGTGCTCACCTATCGCGATCTGGACGACGTCCGGGCCATGATGCTTGCCGCCCAGTCGCGGGCCAAGGCTGTGGTCATTGGCGGCGGCCTGCTCGGGCTGGAGGCCGCGGCCGGCCTCAACGCGCAAGGCATGGACGTCACCGTGCTGCACGTCATGCCGACGCTGATGGAGCGCCAGCTCGATCCCGCCGCCGGCTATCTCCTGCAACGCGCGGTTGAAGAACGCGGCATCAAGGTCATCACCAAGGCCAACACCCAGGCGATCACGGGCAACGGCAAGGTCGAGCAGGTGGAACTTGCCGACGGAACCATCATCCCGGCGACGCTGGTGGTCATGGCGGTCGGCATCCGGCCGAACGCCGCAATCGCCAAGGAAGCCGGCATTGCCGTCAATCGCGGCATCGTCGTCGATGCCGGCATGCGCAGCAACGATCCCGACATCTATGCGCTCGGTGAGTGCGCCGAGGTCAGTGGCCAGGTCTATGGGCTGGTGGCGCCGCTTTACGAAATGGCGCGCGTCGCGGCCAGCCAGCTTGCCGGCGACGAGAAGGCGGCCTTCGTCCATTCGGACACGCCGACCAAGCTCAAGGTCACCGGCATCGAGCTGTTCTCGCTCGGCGATTTCGCCGAGGGCGACGACCGCCAGGAAATCGTGCTGCGCGATGCTTCGGCCGGTGTCTACAAGCGGCTGGTGCTTAGGGATGACCGCATCATCGGCACCGTGCTCTATGGCGAGACGGCCGACGGCGCCTGGTTCAACGACCTCAAGAAGAAGCAGACCGACATATCGGAAATGCGCGACACGCTTATCTTCGGCCAGTCATACCAGGGAGGCGCCTCCCTGGACCCTATGGCGGCCGTTGCAGCCTTGCCGGATGATGCGGAAATCTGCGGCTGCAACGGCGTTTGCAAGGGAAAGATCACCGGCGCGATCACGGCTAAGGGCCTGACCTCGCTCGACGACGTGCGTGCCCACACCAAGGCGTCGGCTTCCTGCGGCTCCTGCACCGGGCTGGTCGAAAAGCTGATGGTGCTGACCATCGGCGACAAGTACAATCCGGCGGCGGTGCAGCCGATGTGCGGCTGCACCACGCTCGGCCACGACGAAGTCCGCCGCCTGATCAAGGCCAAGGGCCTGAAAACCATCCCCGCCGTCATGCAGGAGCTGGAATGGACCACTTCCTGCGGCTGCGCCAAATGCCGGCCGGCGCTCAACTACTATCTGGTCTGCGACTGGCCGGACGAGTATGCCGACGACTACCAGTCGCGCTTCATCAACGAGCGCGTCCACGCCAACATCCAGAAGGACGGCACCTATTCGGTGGTGCCGCGCATGTGGGGCGGCGTCACCAATGCCGCCGAACTGCGCGCCATCGCCGACGTCGTCGACAAGTTCGAGATCCCGATGGTCAAGGTCACCGGCGGACAGCGCATCGACATGCTCGGCATCCGCAAGGAAGACCTGCCCGCGGTGTGGGCCGATCTCGGCCAGGCTGGCTTCGTCTCCGGCCACGCCTATGCCAAAGGGTTGCGCACGGTGAAGACCTGCGTTGGTTCGGACTGGTGCCGCTTCGGCACGCAGGATTCGACGGGGTTCGGTGTCCGCATCGAGAAATTCATGTGGGGCTCGTGGACGCCCGCCAAGGTCAAGATGGCGGTCTCGGGCTGCCCGAGGAACTGCGCGGAAGCAACCTGCAAGGATGTCGGCGTGATCTGCGTCGATTCAGGCTACGAGATCCATTTCGCCGGGGCCGCCGGCCTCGACATCAAGGGCACAGAGGTGCTCGGCCTGGTCAAGACCGAGGACGAGGCGCTGGAGCATATCGTGGCGCTGACGCAGATGTATCGCGAGCAGGGCCGCTATCTCGAGCGCATCTACAAATGGGCCAAGCGCATCGGCATCGCCGAGATCAAGCGCCAGATCATGGACGATGGCGAGAAGCGCAAGGCCTATTTCGACCGCTTCGTCTTTTCGCAGAAATTCGCGCAGGTCGATCCGTGGTCGGAACGCGTCTCCGGCAAGGACAAGCACGAGTTCCGGCCGATGGCTTCGGTCGGCTTCGCGCAGGCGGCGGAGTGATCATGATGAACTGGATATCAATCGGCTCGATATCAGACATTCCGCGCCGCGGCGCGCGCTGCGTCGCCACGCCTCAAGGTAAGATCGCGGTCTTCCGCACGGCAGAGGACCAGGTCTTCGCCATCGAAGATCATTGCCCGCACAAGGGCGGGCCGCTCAGCCAAGGCATCGTCCATGGCGCGGCGGTGACCTGTCCCTTGCACAATTGGGTGATTTCGCTAGAGACCGGCAAGGCGCTCGGCGCCGACGAAGGTGCGGTGCGCACCATTCCGGTGCGGATCGACGGCGAGCGTCTGTTCATTGCGCTAGAAGCGCTGGCCAGTCGCGCGGCCTGAGCATGAAGATCGACGAAGCGCGCGAGGTGAGGACCACCTGCCCCTATTGCGGGGTAGGCTGCGGCGTGCTGGCGAAGGTCGCTGCGGACGGTGAGGTGACCGTCCGCGGCGACCCCGACCATCCGGCCAATTTCGGCCGGCTCTGTTCCAAGGGCTCGGCGCTGGCCGAGACGATCGACCTCGACGGACGGCTGCTCTATCCGGAGATCCACGGCCGCCGCACCGGTTGGGACGAAGCGCTCGACCTCGTCGCCTCGACCTTCTCGCAAACCGTTGCCGAGCACGGCCCCGATTCGGTCGCCTTCTACGTTTCCGGCCAGTTGCTGACCGAAGACTATTATGTCGCCAACAAGCTGATGAAGGGGTTTATCGGCTCGGCCAATATCGACACCAATTCGCGCCTGTGCATGGCCTCGTCGGTTGCCGGCCACCGCCGCGCCTTCGGCTCCGACACGGTGCCGGGCAGCTACGAGGATCTGGAGCTTGCCGACCTCATCGTGCTGGTCGGCTCCAATCTCGCCTGGTGCCATCCGGTGCTCTACCAGCGCATCGCCGCCGCCCGTGAAAAACGGCCCGAGATGAAAGTGGTGCTGATCGACCCGCGCCGCACCATGACATCGGATCTCGCCGACATGCATCTGGCGATCGCGCCGGATGGCGATGTCGCGCTGTTCACAGGGCTGCTCGCCTATCTCGGCCAGCATAACGCGCTCGACCGCACCTATATCACGGCGCACACGACCGGCTTCGGGCAAGCCCTTTCGGCCGCCTCGGCGCTCGACCTTGCCGGTATCGCCGCTGCCACGGGCTTGAGCGAGGACGAGCTTGGCCGCTTCTACAGCCTGTTTGCCGCGACTGACAAGACGGTGACCGTCTACAGCCAGGGCGTGAACCAGTCGTCCTCGGGCACCGACAAGGTCAACGCCATTATCAACTGTCATCTCGCCACCGGCCGCATCGGCAAGCCCGGCGCCGGGCCGTTTTCGGTGACCGGTCAGCCCAACGCCATGGGCGGTCGCGAGGTTGGCGGCATGGCCAACATGCTGGCTGCCCATATGGAGATCGAAAACCCCGAACATCGCGACCGCGTGCAGCGCTTCTGGGACGCGCCGACTGTGGCCGAAAAACCCGGCTTGAAGGCGGTCGAGATGTTTCAGGCTGTGGCCGACGGGCGCATCAAGGCGCTGTGGATCATGGCGACCAACCCGGTCGATTCGATGCCGGATGCCGATGCCGTCGAGGCGGCGATCAAGGTTTGCCCGTTTGTCGTGGTGTCGGATGTGCTGGCCAAGACCGACACGGTCCGCCACGCCCATGTCCGCCTGCCCGCCGCAGCATGGGGCGAGAAGGACGGCACCGTCACCAATTCTGAGCGCCGCATCTCGCGCCAGCGCGCCTTTTTGGCCACGCCCGGCGAGGCAAGAGCCGACTGGTGGATCGTCGCCGAGGCGGGCAGGCGGATGGGTTTTGGCGAAGCGTTTTCGCATGCGTCGCCAAGGGAGATTTTTGCTGAGCACGCCGCGCTGTCGGCATTCGAGAATGACGGCGCGCGCGATTTTGATATAGGCGCGTACGCCGGGACCGATGGAGAAGACTACGACGCGCTGGTGCCTTTCCAGTGGCCAGCGCCGAGCCCAGGCACCCCCCTCTGGCCTGATGAGTGGGCGCAGCCGGCAAAACCGCCAATCTCCCCCCTTGAGGGAGAGATGGCCGGCAGGCCAGAGGGGGGCGGCACGACTGGGCGCCAGCCCATTCGCTTCTTCGCCAATGGCGGCTTCTACACCCCCGACCGCAAAGCGAAATTCATCGCCGTCCGCCCGACGGCGCAAGCCCGCACCAGCCCGGACTATCCGCTGATCCTCAACACCGGCCGCGTCCGCGACCACTGGCACACCATGACGCGGACCGGCAAGAGCCCGCGACTGTCTCAGCATCTGGCCGAGCCCTTCGTCGAAATCCACCCGGCGGATGCGCAGCACTTCGGCATCGGCGATGCCGACATCGTGCACGTCTCGACTGTGCGTGGCGAGGTGCTGGCTCGCGCGCTGGTGACAGCGCGGCAGCGGCCAGGCTCGGTCTTCGTGCCGATGCACTGGACGGACCAGTTCTCAGCGCGCGCTCGCGTCGATGCGCTGGTGGCGCCCATCACCGATGCTATTTCAGGCCAGCCGGCCTCGAAGAATGTTGCTGCCCGCGTGGAACGCTTCGCTGCTGCCGCCTTCGGCTTCGCCGTGTTTGCCGAACGGCCGGCCTCGATCGACGCTGATTATTGGAGCCTCGCCCGCTGCGCCGCCGGCTGGCGCCTCGAGCTTGCGCTGGAAGCCGGCCGGGACTGGCCGGCTTTCGCAGGCTCGCTTTTCGGGACGGACGCGCAAGGCGAGACGCTCGCCTATCATGACGTCACCGGCGGGAACTATCGCTTTGCCCGCTTCGCCGGCAGCCGGCTGGCTGGCGCGCTCTATCTTGCGCCCAAGCCGGTCGCGGTGTCGCGCAGCTGGGCGGTGGAGCAGTTGAGCGCGGACCATGCCGATCGGCGCGGGCGGCTGGCGATCGTCGCCGGGCGGCCGGGCGGCAATCGCGCCGACCGGGGCGCCATCGTATGCTCCTGCTTCGGAGTTGGCGCCAATCAGATCGCGGAAGCGGTGCGCGGCGGCTGCAGCAGCGTCGAAGCGATCGGCGCCACCCTGAATGCCGGCACCAATTGCGGCTCCTGCCGCGCCGAGATCAGGACCATCATCGAGGCGCGACGCCTTCAAGCGGCGGAGTGAGGGCGTCGAGAAACTCTGTCGCACCGGGCCTCGACGCTTACCAGCAATTTACAAACCATGGGCTACCAAAGTCCTCATTCGATTCGTTCCGAACAGGACCCTTATGAGCAAAGCCCTCACTTCATTCGCACTGGTCGCCATATTGACGGCTTTGCTGATGGCGCTCAGCCTGGCAGTGGCCCAGCATGGCTATCCCTATGGTGCGATCGGCGCAAAACGCCTGGACGACGTCGCCGATGCCGGGACGTTTATCCCGCTTGCATCGGTCTATTTCTTCAGCGCGCTGCTGATGATGATCCTGCCGATCAGGGCCGCCAGCGTCGTCCTGACGAACGCCGCGGATGCGATCTTCTGGACAGTCGTCGTGTTGTTCGCAGCCATCATTGGCTGCCTCGCCGCCAGATGGGCTTTCGATCGAAGCAATATCCTGCCTGCGCTGCTGAACTGGCGCTTTCTGTTTGTCGCAGCAGTCGTCGGCTGCCATCTCTTCATGAACGAGCTGCGCCGCAACATCCTGCTGAGAAGTCTGTTCTTTGTCGTCTTCGCCGCAGCGACGCTGGCCTGCCTGTTCTGGTCGTTCACCATCTGAGAAACCCGTGCAGGCGTTGGCTTGACGGCTCAGTTCTTGTCGACCGGCTTCGAACGCATCCGCGACACCGTCTCGCGTTCGGCCCGCTTCGAACGCATCGGCGGCAGGCCGCGGTCGATCAGATCCATGTCTTCCAGCACCATGTCGCCCATGCGCTTGAAGGCGATGTCGAGCGCGCCGGCCCGGTGGGCGGAGCGCAGGAAGCCGGGCAGCGTGCGCACGGGATGATCCTGCGCCAGCGGCTCTTCCGGAAACACGTCGCTGGCGGCGACGATATGACCGCTGCGAACGGCCTCCATCAGCGCCGGAAAATCGACCACGCCGGCACGGCTGAGCAGGACGAAGGCGGCTCCTTTGCGCATTCTGGCAAAGGCCTCAGCGCCGAGAAAACCCTGATTTTCGCTGGTCACCGAAGCGACGACGAAAACGAAATCGCTCTCCGACAAAATCGTGTCGAGCGACGCCGGCTCGACGCCGTTCTCTATCAGGATCGACGGCGGCAGCCACGGATCGAAAACCTTGGTCCGCGTGCGAAAGCCCGACAGCAGCCGGTTGAGCGCACGGCCGAGATCGCCGAAGCCGATGATACCGACATCCGCGCCGGAAAGAAGTCGCGCCGTCCGGTTGCCGTCTCCGCCCCACAGCTCCTTGCCCTGCCGGAAGGCAAGGTCCGCATCGACGATGTCGCGAGCGAGGTTGAGCGCCATGGCAAGGCCGAGCTCGGCAACGGGTTCGGCGAACACCAGGCCGGTGGTGACGACATGGATGCCGCGCGTAAACAGCGTCTCATACGGCATGTTGTTGATGAGGTTGCTTTCGACATTGAAGACGCAGCGCAGCGCCGTCATTCTTTCCAGCGTCTCCGGCGCGATCGGCGGCTGGCCGACAATGTAGCGCGCCTCGGCGAGCACGTCGGCCGGCAGGGCGGCGACGCCTTCGGGCGACGTTTCGACGATACGGTATTTGGCACGGAATCTCGCCAGTGCCTCAGGTGTGAAAATCAGGTCGAGCGTGCGTGGCTCGGGCGCGCTGATCACCAGCGGCAACGCGCTGTCGGACATGGTAGTTCCTCCCGGCGCGATCCGCGTCGCACCACATTAGAATCAAATTTTGCCGCCGCGACACCTAAGCAGGCTTGCGGGGCTTCGCCATGCTTCACCTGCATAGGTTTTTGTTTGTCGCAGGTTTTTATCGGAAAACCGTGGGACACTTTTCCGAAACCTGCTTATCACATGCCCGTCGAGGAGGAGAACTTTGTCGCCGGCGGCCTTGCGGTGTGGCGGCCGGTGGTCCAGATAGACGGCAATCGAAGGACGACAAGGAAGATAGCGACATGATCCCGATTCGTAAGAACCTCATCGATGGCGAGTGGGTAGGCGATGCCGGCTCCCGCAACATCAACCCGTCCAATCTCGACGACGTGGTCGGCGAATATGCGTCGGGGGGCGCCGAGCAGGCCCGGCAGGCCATCGCGGCGGCGAAAGCGGCATTTCCGGCATGGTCGCGATCGGGTCTGCTGGCACGCCATGCGGTGCTGAGGAAGGCGTCGGACGAGATCACCGCGCGCAAAGATGAAATAGGCCGGGCGCTGGCGCGCGAAGAAGGCAAGACGCTGGTCGAGGGCGTTGGCGAGACCGTGCGCGCCGCCCAGATCTTCGATTTCTTTGCTGGTGAGGCGCTGCGCCTGTCGGGCGAGCTGGTTCCAAGCGTGCGGCCCGGCGTCGGTGTCGAGATCACGCGGGAAGCGGTCGGCGTTGTCGGCATCATCACACCGTGGAACTTCCCGATCGCCATCCCGGCGTGGAAGATCGCTCCTGCCCTGGCCTATGGCAACACCATCGTCTTCAAGCCGGCCGAGCTGGTTCCGGAGAGCGCCTGGACCATTGTCGACATCCTGCATCGCGCCGGCCTGCCGAAGGGCGTGCTCAATCTCGTCATGGGCAAGGGTTCGGTGGTCGGCCAGGCCATGCTCGACAGCCCTGACCTCAATGCCATCACCTTCACCGGCTCGGTCGGCACCGGCAAGCGCGTGGCTGCCGCAAGCGTCGAGCATATGCGCAAGTTCCAGCTCGAAATGGGTGGCAAGAACCCGCTTGTCGTGCTCGACGATGCAGATCTTGCCGTCGCCGTCGACTGCGCGATCAATGGCGCATACTTCTCGACCGGCCAGCGCTGCACGGCATCGTCCCGCCTGGTCGTGACGGACGGCATCCATGACCGCTTCGTCGACGCGATGAAAGATCGCCTGGCCAAGCTGGTCGTCGGCGACGCTCTCGATGCGAAAACCCAGATCGGACCGGTGGTCGACCAGAGCCAGTTGAAACAGGACGAAGACTATATCGCCATCGGCCGCCAGGAAGGCGCCGATCTGGCCTTCGGCGGCGAGCGGCTCGATCGCGAAACCCGGGGCTTCTACCTGCAACCGGCGCTGTTTACGCAAGCCACCAACGCCATGCGCATCTCGCGCGAGGAGATCTTCGGACCGGTCGCCAACGTCATCCGCGTCAAGGACTATGACGAGGCGCTGGCGGTGGCCAATGACACGCCGTTCGGGCTGACGTCGGGCATCTGCACGTCGAGCCTCAAGCACGCCACGCATTTCAAGCGCAATTCGGAGGCCGGCATGGTGATGGTCAATCTGCCGACCGCGGGCGTCGACTTCCATGTGCCTTTCGGCGGACGCAAGGGATCGAGCTACGGTCCGCGCGAGCAGGGCCGCTATGCGGCGGAGTTCTACACTACGGTGAAGACCGCCTATACGTTCGCCGGCTAATAAAATCGGCAGAGCGGGGTGCACGGGCGAGCATGCCCGTGCCCACGTTGCAACGGCGCTGATGCCTGGGCTAATGCTTGCAGATGGGCAGGTTTCGTCGGCTAAAGCTCTTGCAAAAGGCGGTTCATTCCGCCGCGCTGCCCTTTCTTCGCGTTCCGCCGCTGTTATGGTCTAAGGGCATCGGGCAGTTTTGCGATTTTGCCGGTCCAGGCTGGTATCGATACGCACCGACCGAATCGGCACAGACGGAGGCCTTCTTCCGCAAGCACTATAGCGGTGCATATGGCGTGGTCTGGCTACGCCTGAGCACCCGGGCCAGGGAGTTGCGTGTCTGCGATCTCGACATTTTCGTCGAAGTGGCCCTGCCGACCATCAAGGCGCCGTTCTCGCTGGTGACAACGGATGGCGATGCGTCGGTGCCGTCAAATCTCGCCAAAAATACTGTCGATCGGCTTCTCGCCAATCCTTTCCTGGTGTCCTGGTACAGCCAGAACTGCGTCGGCGATCACCCCAAGCTCAAACCTTTCCCGATCGGCCTCGATCTTCACACCATGCGTGGCTTTACCACGCCCGGACAGCTTGCGAGGCTTCTCGAAACCATTCGCCGTCGGCAGGACGCGCCGGACCGTCGCCCGCTCAGAATATTCTGTGATCTCAACTTGAGCAGGGGTCCGAGGGAGCGACGGGATATGGTCGATGCCCTGAAGGGGTGCCCGCATGTTGATTTTCTTGACAGGCGGCTATCGCAGCACTCGATCTGGGAGCGCTATTCACAGTATCCGCTGGTCGTTTCGGCGGCTGGAAGCGGCCTAGACTGCCACAGGACGTGGGAACTGCTGTATCTGGGCTGCATCGTGGTGACCAGGACGTCGCCGCTCGATCCTCTCTATGAAGGGCTGCCCGTCATCATAGTCGACGATTGGCGGCAGGTTCGGGACCCCGAAATGATGCGACAATGGGTCGGCCAGGTCGCGCATCTGACCGATCGCGATTACGTCTGGCAAAGGCTGCGGCCGCGAGCCTATCTGGAACCGATCCGGCACGAGCTCGAACAGCGTCGATCGGCCCTAATCACCACGGAACGTGGAGTATCTCAAGCTTGGGAAGACCGACGGGCCTGATGCCCAGATCGTTGGCGAGGGCGCCAAAGCCTTCGGTTTCGATGAGATCGCGGTAGGGAATTTCCGGGAATCGAAGACCGCCACGATGCAAGGCGGCGTCGACAAGAAGCATGGTTCCGCCGACCCCATCGAGACCGATGCTTTCGAGATGCCGAACATCGCTAAGGTGAAGGCGGCCTATGGAATAGGCAGGCGGCTGGTAAAGGCCGCCGCGTATTTCACGATAGTAACGATAGTTCTTTTCCGGCTGGGTGGTGACGAAACTGTTGAGGTCGAAGCTGTCGCCGCCGGCGATCTTCACGCAGTTGGGAACCGCGATCCGATGCCCGCTTCCGATCAGCCGATTCACAACATCGCTCGGAAATCGCCACACATCGATGTCGATCCACAGCGCCCAGTCGTCGTCCGCATCCAGCCCATGATCGATCAGGTGGTTGCGCACCTTGGCAATGGCGCCCCGTCTCTCGCGCTGCTGTCGCGGTTTCGTTCGCTTCGCCCGATCGAGGTGCGTGCCCAGACGCTTTTGCAGCAGGACGACGCCACGATAGCTGCCGGCAAGCGGCGCCACTGCCGCCTGCAATCTTTCCCAGCTTCCGTCCGAACTGTCGCCCTCGCAGAAGACCAGCTTGATCCTGTCCTTAGGGTAGTCGAGCGCCTGCAGCGCATCGAGGAACGGCTGGATATGGTCGGCGGCATCGCGCAGCGGCACCAGAATGGCGAGATTCGGGCCTGACGGCGGCGATGCCGAAAGCGCCGCCTGGCTGACGCTCGCTTTCGCCGCGGCCTCGTCCAGATGTGCGCCGCGTGTCAGATGGTGCCACAGCCGGTAGGCGTGGTTGCGGACTTTGTCGCGCCGCCGCGTTGCCGGCCGCGCCGTCCACCATGTGCCCGCCCAGTGATGGATCGACAGCGTCAGCGCTCCGCTGCCGGCTGGCATGTCCGTGCGCCCGGCCGAGTCCACCGGCGTGAACAAGGAGGAGCCGTGTATGGCGAAGGCCGCCTGGTCGCCATAGCCGAGCTGCGCGGAGGTCAGCACACAGGGGCCTGTCGCGTCGAGCGCTTCCTTGGCATGGACCAGCCCCGGCAACAGCGACAAGACCTGCAGCCAGAAGGGATGCCGGGGCGGGCTCGCCATCGTGCCGTTGAACAGCAAATAGGGCAGGCCGCGAAACTTTGCCTGGACGAGCGCGTGCGTATCCGGTTCCTTACAGAGCACGATCCGATCCTCGTTCATGATCGGATCGAAAGCGGCGACGCATTCGCAGTCGATGTCGGCGTAGACGCCGCCAAAATGGTACAGGAGCAGATAGCGTGCCGCATCGGCGCGCAGCACACCATGTGAATAGCTGCAAAAGATCGACAGGAAATCCGGATAGTGCTCGGCGATGAACTCGAGCAGCCTCCGGTCGCTCCAGAACATCGTCGTCCAGCCGGGATGGTGCCGTTTCCAGCTTTCGACATACCCCTGGAAGCGGGCAGGGACGCTGTCGGTCTTCCACGTCTGGTGCAGGATGGGCGGGATCATCGGGGGCTCATCGATCGGTGATTGGAAAAAGCGTGGGTGTCATGTGCCGGCATCGTCCAGCCCAAAGCCGCCGCGGACGGCATTGCGGACGGCTTCAGGGCCGAACCTGGACCATGCCGCTTGATGCGCGCGAGCGCGCTGGCTCGCCATGCGCCTGCGGTCCAGACAAAGTTCGATGGCCATGTCGGCAAGCCTTTCATCCGAATCCGATAGAAGCACCTCTTCATTGTCGACCAGGTCCAGGCCCTCGACCGCCAGCGGCGTCGCAATCACCGGAATGCCCCAGGCCATTGCTTCGAGAGCCTTGATGCGCGTGCCGCCGCCTGCCGAAAGCGGGATGATGCTGAGATGCGCGCGCGACAGCAGTGGCCCCATATCGTCCGGATTTTCGACGAGGTCCACGCCTTGCAGTCCGGTCAGAGCTTTCACGGCCGGCTTGGGGTATCGGCCGGCGAGAACCAGTCTTGCGGTCGGCAGTCTTTGCCGGATGCGCGGCAGGATGGTGGCGGCCAGCCGCTCGGCGGCATCGATGTTTGGCTTGTATCCGAGATGCCCGACAAACAGGATCATCGGAAAGCCCCCGTCGGTCGCGGCCTCGACCGGCAGGTCGACGGGGCTGTCTTCGAAACGAGGGATGCCGTTCGGCACGATGTCGATCGGCACCTTGCGCGGCGAAAGTGCCGCTAGTCTTTCGTGGTCCTGCCTCGAGCAGACCCAGGCTCTGTCGACGATGGCGAGCGCCTTTCTTTCGAGGCGCCTGACGCCAAAGGCGGCGGCGATGGCAGGCACCGATCTTGCATCGTCGGCGCGATGCAACTGTCCCGCCAGGTCCGACTCGACATTGTGCATGTCGAGAATGAGCTGCCCGGCCAATGGCCGCAAGGGCCGCAGCAGTTTGAACAGCCCAATGCCCTCGACCACGATGCTGTCGGGGGAGAATTCGCGAACGATAGCCTCGAGACGCGCCAGCGCGGAGCGAGGAATTCGGTTCTCGGCACGGATCCTCCACCAGCCGATCGAAGCCGTGCGGGCTTCCCCCTCGATGGTCAAGGCAGCCGTTTGAATGCGGGGATCGGCCGGTTTCGACGGATCGGCCTGCGGCCGGATCGAGACAAGGCAGACTGGCCCGAATTCTGCTGCGGCCACGGCGTTGCGATGGTTCCTGAGATCCGCGCCCGAGGCTGGAGGGAAAGCCGGATCGTAGGACAGCACCAGCGTGCGCCGCTCTTTACCGTGGTGGGGGGTGGTAAACCTTGCATCCGGACTGCGTTTTTCAGTCATTGCTCCGAAGTGGATACGGGCGCTGTACTGCAATGCCTTCCAGCTCCGGCCGGATGCTTTGTGGGCGCGAACGGCCCGCATCATGCCCGCCGCGTCGGCGTATCTTTTGTGCTTGATGAGCTGCCGTGAAATCCGCTGCGCGATCCAAGACTTTCGCCATTGAAGGGCCTCCCGCTCGACGCCCGATCCAGCCAGCCGGTCCAGTTCGAGCGCAATGGCAAGAAACGTCCTGCGCGGCGCAAGAATGAAACGCTGCGCCATTCTCGTTTCGTCGTGATGGTAGAGCAGCACTGGAGCCGAGACGATCGCCACATCGAAGCGTGCGAGCAGCGCCACCCAGTAGCATGTGTCTTCGTCGAGGCCGATCGCTTCCGGAAAGCGGATCGTGGCCGTCGCCGATGTCGCGACCAGCGCGCTTCCCATGGCGATCGGCCAGAGCTCGTTGAGAAGATATCGCTTGGTGTTTTGGGCTCTGTCGCTGGTGTATCCGTGCGGGGTCTTGAGCTTGTCCGGCCGCCCGTTCGTGCGACGGATGCTGGCCCCGATCGACAGGCCAGCTTCGGGATTGCGCAGGAGCGCGTCATATAAAAGCGACAGGCCTCCCTCCATCAACTCGTCATCCGCATCGAGGAAGAATATGGATTTGCCCCTGGCCCGCGCAATTCCGACATTGCGCGCAGCACCGGCGCTGCCGAGGTTGACGCTGACGACCTCCAGCGGCAATCCGTATCGTTGCGCGCTTCCGATCGCGGCAGACGCGGTCTGATCGTCGGAACCGTCATCGACCAGAAGGATCTCGCCGATCAGATCTCTGTCTGAGATCAGGCTGCGCAGCGTCGCATCGATCGTCGCGGCAGCATTCCTTGCCGGGATGACGACCGTGACGTCCAATCGCGTTTCCTCTGATTTACTCACTGCCGCTCGAAAAAACCGCGGTTTCGCACACGATCATAATAATGCTTGAGCAGCGAGACCGGGCGCAACGAAAGACTGGCGAGGTTCTCGACCAGCTGCGGTTTGACATCGAACGGCGACTGGTTCTCCAACCAGCTATAGGAGGATCCGTCCTTCAGCACCGAGGGACTGCCGACCACGTAACCGCCAAGCGCCTTGGCATGGCCGACCCGACGCATGCCGAAATGCAGGCTGGATGACACGGTCGGTTCACGTGTCCTCAGATAGACGTGGAAGCCGTTGGGCGACCTTGCGACCGGTGTGTGCTTTGCAATTTCACCATGGATGCCGAACCAGCCGCGATATGCGGCGGCGTTGTCGAAATCCAGGATCAGCAGGTTGGAAAATCCTCCCAATATGCCGACATTTCCGGCGAAGTCTCGAAACCAGCGCTCGATGTCTCCGCCGGTCGGTGGTTTCTGCGACAGCTGGAACGCAATGGAACAGAAGGCGAGTTCCTTCAGATCCTTGCGCCGGGTCTGCAAATGCAGCGGATCATACCCCATGGCCTCGAGGTCGAGATGCTTGCCGCCGGCACGAAGCGGCAGGCATATGTAGCCCTGCGCCAGCAGCCGGACCGCATAGTCGGTTTCTATTTTAGGCAACATCCAGAAATGTTCCGCCCCCGTGCCATTCCATTTCAATCTTCTTTAGCCGAATAGCACTTTCGTCAAGCGTTCGATGCGGCGCGGTCGCCTGGCGCCTGCCAGGTTGCGAGCGATCCCTGTTGAATCACCCGACATGGTGGCCGGCCTGGGCAGCGGCGGCGGGCTGCGACAGCCAGCCGCCGCTGAACCCGGCCTTGCTCAGGCCGCGACGGATATGCGGGCTCGACCGCATCAGGTCCCAGATCAGGCGCGAGCGGTGGTTTTCGATCATCAGCACGGCGATACCCTGGTCCAGTCCGTAATGCGCATCCGATATCCAGCCGCTCGGCCCGAACTTCCGCCGGTTCGCCAGCGTCGGGTTGAAGCCGCTCGGCATCCTGAAGCCGTCGATCACCTCAGGATGGCGTTCTCTAAGAAGACGCAGCGCCGGCAGGCAGATTTCCGGCGCGAAGGGCAGCGATGCCAGATACGACCACGGCGCTATCGTTCCGTCGTCGGGGCCGAACGGCGCGCCGCGCGCCGCATAGCCGGAAAATTTGCGCGGCCGCCGCTCGATCCGCGCGCGGAAGTTGCCGGGCCCGTCACCCGCCGAAAGGCCCCAAAGTCCTTCGCCGTAGCCGTCATAGCCGGAGGGATTGCGCTGCGCATAATCCCGGTGAAGGTAGGTCGCGCGGCGGCTATTCTCGAAATAGTCCGAGTTCTTTTCCCGCATGAACGCATCCCGTATGCCGTCAAAGTCGATCCAGGCATGCGAGAACTGGTGCATGAACAGCGGGCCGCCATAGAGCACGTCGTAGCCGTAGATGTTTCCCCACTGATATGTCGCCGTCCAGCCGGCATAGCTGTCGTCCGAGGCTGGCTTGTCGGGAGCGGCCATTGCCAGAACGTAGAGCACCGTCGCTTCGTTATAGCCTTCCCAGCCATAACGCAGAAAGCCGCTCTTCGGCTTCCAGCCCTGCCGCAAGGTCGAATTGCTGCCTTGCGCCCATCGCCAGTCGACGCGCCGGTAGAGGGCTTCCCCCAATTCGCGGATTTCGGTTTCTTCGTCATTGTCGCCCGTGAAATAGGCGCCGGCCACGAGCAAGCCGGCCATCAAAAGCGCCGTGTCCACCATCGACAATTCGCATCGCCAGGCGCGCAGGCCGGTCCGCATGTCGAGAAAATGGTAATAAAAACCCTTGTGGCCGGTGACGCCGTCGCCATTGCCTTGCCGGCTGTTCCAGAAGAAACGCAGTGCGGCAAGCGTCAGCTTGGCTGCTGCGTCTCGTGTCATCCAGCCGCGCTCGACCCCGACCGGATAGCAGGACAGGGCGAAGCCGACGACCGCGATGCTTGCCGGCCAATTTGGCCGCGACGTGTCGGCGACCAGTCCGTTCTCCGGGTTCACGGTTTCCAGGAAATAACCGAAGGCCGCGTGCTGGAAGCGGTCGAGCAGATCTTCATCGGACAGTGGAGGTTCGACCCTAAGCAAACGACGTGAACTCCAGTCGGCCGGCGGCAGATCGCGCCTGACGTGCTTCAATAGGTGGCCCGGCCGCCGGAGACGTCGAAGACGGCAGCCGTCGTGAAGGAGCATTCCTCGGAAGCGATCCATGAGATCAGTGCCGCCACCTCCTCGACCTCGCCAAACCGCGCCATCGGTATCTTCGACAGCATGAAGTCGATGTGCTGCTGGCTCATCTGCTGGAAAATCGCGGTGCGCACGGCCGCCGGCGTGACGCAGTTCACCGTCACCTTGGTCTTGGCCAGTTCCTTGCCGAGCGACTTGGTCAGGCCGATCACCGCAGCCTTCGAGGTGCTGTAGGCCGACGCGTTGGGATTTCCCTCCTTGCCGGCGATCGAGGCGATGTTGACGATCCTGCCGTAATTGCGCTCGAGCATATGCGGAACCAGCGCCTTGTTGCAGAAGAAGACGCCGTTGATGTTGATGTCGATGACCCGGCGCCAGTCCTCCACCGAATAGTCCCAGGTCGTCATGTTCGGTCCGGTGATGGCGGCGCTGGTGACCAGGATATCGACCGCGCCAAGGGCATCGATCGTCCGCCGGGCGGCCTGTTCGACCGCCGCGGGATCGGCGACGTCGACAGTCACGCCATGCAAATCGGCAATGACAGCCTTGGCCTGCTCGATCTGGGTGGGGTCGCGATCCCAGACACAAACGCGTCCGCCCTCTCCAACGATTCTTTGCGCGACAGCCAGGCCGATGCCTGAGGCGCCACCGGTGATCACGGCCGATCGTCCGGAAAACCGTCCCGCAAAACTCATCGTCATGTGCTCATCCTCCCAATCGGCGGCAAATGTGAAGTCAGCGACGGAGAAGTTCAAGCCGGAGTCTGGAGCCTCCGAACAGGTTCGTGGTGGGCCAGGAGCAGGCGGTTGAGAAGCCCCTCCTGGCCGCTACTCTCCCACGCGCGCAGTTCAGACGTTCTTGATCGACTTCCAATGGCTCAGCCGCTCTGCGATCAACTCCACGCGCCGCTGATTGTCACGCCCGTCCAGGATGCTTAAGTCCTCGGGATCGGCGCGCAGATAGACACCGGAGGTGCGCGCGTTCAGTTTTGGCGGTGTGTCGGCTCGTGTGGTGAAGTACCCGGACGCGCGATCGGCGGACTCCAGCCGGATCTCTCCTGTCCCGTACAACTGCGACGCGTTCGCGTCCAAGGGTCGTTCTCCATTCCAAAAGTAGAAGATGCCGGGAGGCTCCTTTCTCTCCTTTACCGCTTCGCTCCAGTATCTGGCTGACAGACTGCCATTCTCTTGCCATGAGCGACCGGTCAGCTCCAGCGCGCCATCGCGGTCTCGCGAGATACGCAAGAGGCTCACGGCGGACGGCTCCTTTACGGTCCGTTCCGACAGGGAAAATTGCCACCAAAGGCCCTCTATCCGGGCGACACGACTTTCATTCTCGATCGCATTCCGAAGCTTTTGGTTGATCGCCCTCATCTCCGCGCCGGTCGTCGCCTCGCCATACCTTACGGAGGTGAGACCGAGGAGATCGCTTGGAAGCTTGGAGCCATTGGCATGGAGGATGAACGTCCGGCGCATTCCAAGGACTCCGCCGAAAAGGCCGGCCTCGAAAACCACATTGTCTCGTGGAGAAGCTTGAGCGGATGCCGTCGCAGACGATGCCGGCTGGCTCACACTGGTCCAATCGTCTTGAGCGAACACGAAAGCGGCGAAGTCGACTTCACGCGTAAGCTCGAGGAGGCGCCCCAGGGTGGTTGTCCCCGGATTGAAGGATGTCGTCCAGGGTACCACATGCGCGATGTCTTCAAGACCGCGTGTCAGCGCCTGCAGCAGTTTTTTCTGCTTCCCCGACGAGCCCAGGAAGATTCGAGGTTTGTCCATCCGTTTGCTCCAACCCAGCAGATCGGGACGACCAGCGTCTGCCAATTATCCTGCGGTCATTGGTCTGTTTGTCCCCGACATAGGGTACGCGGAGGACCTCATTTATTGCAACGGATGCAATGAATGCCGGCTGCTATTTTCGTCAGGTGCTAGAAGAAAAACAGTTCCGCGGTGGTGATGCCAAACCGCTCATAAATGCGGCGGCGATGGTTCTTGACAGTGCCGACGGTGATGCTCAGCCGTTAGGCAATGTTTGCGGCCACAGCTGGCTGCGCGCTCGGTTCTTGCCCGGCCTATCGGTCTTTCACCGCCCGCCTTGGGGCATCCTTATGGCTGTTTTTGCCTCATTTGGGTGACAGGCTGCGGGGGATGGGTTATATTGCACTGCACAACGGAAGCGTCAGTGCTTGGCGCGGCGGCAAATCGGCATTGAACTGCATGGACGGGAATCCGCTACCGAGATGAAGATTCCAAAATCTCTGTTGGTCGACCCGGAGAAGAACACGGTCTACGGTACATTTGCTGTTGCCATCTCCATTTGGGCGTTCTCCTACTCCTCCGTCTTCGGCCAGATCCTGATCCTGGCCTATTATGCGGTTTGGCTCCCCCTCATCCTGGTGGACTACCGGCGGCTGTTGCGACATGTATCCAGCGCATGGCTCCCGCTGGCGTTTGCCATCTACGTCTGCCTGTCGGTGTTCTGGTCGGATGCTCCCGGCATCACGTTGAGGACGGCAGTCCAGTATTGCTCCCATATCGCCTGCGCCTACATCGCGGCGCGCACCGTCAGCGTCCGAACGTTGACGATAGGCTCGCTGATCGGGATTTTTCTCGTCCTGCTCTATTCGCTCATGGTCGGGGGTTATTCCTATGACGTTCTCGACGGGACGTACAATTTCGTCGGCGCATTCAGCTCCAAGAACCAGATCGGCTTTGTCGCATCGCTGGGTGTCTACTTCTGCGTTGTCTTCCTGGCTTTTCTCAGGCGCGGCCGAATAAGCCTTTTCTTGACGGCGCCCGTCGTCGCCCTGTCGGCCTATCTGCTGGTCATTGCGCATTCGGCCACCTCTATGGCTTCGATACCGGCAGTTCTCGCTCTGGTGGCTCTGCTTGCCATGGCCAAGAAGCTTTCGCTCCGCTATCGACGGGTGATTTTCCTGGTCGGCACATGCGGGCTGATCGCGGTCACCCTGGTTGCCTTTGCGGGACTTCTGGATTTCGTCCTTGGCGTCTTCGGAAAGGATTCCACGCTCACCGGACGGACTTATCTCTGGGAGCAGGGCTGGGAGGCGGCGCAGCAAGCGCCGATCCTCGGCGTCGGCTATGCGGGCTATTGGGTGCAGGGTTTTGCCGAGGCCGAGCGGCTTTGGAACGAATTCTACATCACAACCCGATCAGGCTTCCACTTCCACAATACCTATATCGAAGCCCTCGTCGAGCTTGGCTATGTCGGGGCGACGCTGATTTCGCTGATCATCGTGCGCACGCTGTGGGGCCACATATCGGCGTTGATATTCAGGACGTGGCAAGCCGAGTCTGTGATTCTTGCCGGCGTGATGGTGCTTCTGTTCATCCGGTCCTTCGTCGAGGTCGAGACCCTCAACCCCTACATCATGGGCTCCTTCCTCCTGTATTACAGCTACTTCAAGCTGGTGAGGGTGTTAGTCGCCCGTCCCCGGTGGACCGCGGCCAACCTCGCGGAACCAGAAACCGCAAGGGGCTAAGCAAAGCGCTAAATGTCACCTAGAGCAATTCCAGGAAAAGTGTGTGCGGTTTTCTGTCCGGAATTGCGCGAAAACAAACAGCTCTAGCTTTTCGTCTATCAAAATGAGATCAAAAACGAATATAATCTTGGGGTGCCACAATTTCGCGAATTATTCGGGCAGGATTTCCTGCAACCAAGCTTCGTGGCGGTGCACTTTTGGTGACCACAGAGCCGGCTCCAATTACGCTATGATCCCCGATTTCCACCCCAGGCAGGATTATTGAATTTCGGCCTATCCAAACATTGTCACCAATTAGGACAGCTTTCGCTTTAACACCGGCACCATCTTCGACCTCATGATAGTTTGAGTCTTGGATTACTACCGAATCGCCAATAAGGCATCTTTTTCCGATGCTTACTGCGACTGATGCGTCGATCATAACTCCGCTGTTTATAAAAGATTTAGAGCCAATTGACAGGCTTGCGTTCCGGCGTGCATGAAACCAGGAACGTGACCCCAGCCCTCGAAACGAAACGCGAGAGCCAAATCTAAAATTGCCTTTTCCTGCTATATGAGGCGAGACTCCAAGCACCGAGACTCGATCGGATATTTCGATACCCCTCATTACCCAAATGAATGTAATGATTGTGCCTTTAATATACCTTCTAGCACGATAGATATTCACTACGCTTCCCCCACGGATAGCCGCTCCTCGCCGAGGAGCGTGCATCTATGCGGACGGCCTTGGCGTGACGCTCCCTTTGAGCGTCAGCTGACCTCGGGGTATTCGATTTCTCGAAACGGCCTATTGGCTAGCCATCGGCGCCAACTTCACCTTGATCACGTCCCCGGGCAGCACGGGCGTGTCTTCGCTGGCGGCGATTTCGCTGCTCTTTCCGTCGACCACCCGAACCAGGCCAAACGACATTGTTGGCTCTTCGCCGTCGCGATAGCGTTGCAACGCCGGGTTCCCCGACATGGCTTCGGCCATCAGGCCTGTTTGCATATTCATCTTGAGCATTGTTTGACTGAGATCGGCTTCTGCCTGTTGCCGATCGGTGGCGAGGCCCGCATTCTGGGTGTTTTCCAGATCGATGGCGTCCTGATTGGCCTTGCTGATCGACTGCTTGGCGGTGAGGATGGCCGTTTCGTAATCCAGGATCTGGCCTTCCAGGTCGGCGATCGTTTGTTGCGAAGTCAGAACCCGCGTATTGACGACAAGGCCCTTTTGCGCCAGCGAGCCGATGCCGCTCAGCTGTTCCTTTGCCAGGTCGACCTGCCGCTGCTGGTTGACGATCTTTTTCTGCAGCGAATCAATCTCGCTCTGCAGCAGCGTCTTCAAATCATCGAGCGCCTGAAGGCGCAGTTTGAGATTCTTTTGATCGGCCGTCAGGATCGCCATCTCGTCGGCAACGATGCTTGCCAGTTTCGGATCGTCGGCCACCTCCTTCGGCACGTCGAACGTCGACTTGTCCGCTATCTCCGCTTCGATGCGCGCGCGCCTGACGATCAGCCGGACCCGTTGGTCTTGGAGAACGTCAAAATCGCCCTTGGCGTTGATCATGTCGCGGTCGTACCGCTGTCCTTCGGGACTCCGTCTGACACCGCCGGCGATGCTCATCGCCCTGAGCACGGTCAGGTCCGGCACGTAAGGATACTGACCGGGCGTCTGGACCTCCCCGGAAATGTAGAACGGCCTGTACTGCGCCATTTCGACGGAGGCTTCCGGCCGGTCCGCCAGAGCGAGCTTGCGCTGGAGCGCCTGGCCGATCGCTGCCGCGACCTCGGATGTAGTCTTGCCGGATGCCGGCATTTCGCCGACGAATGGCACGGACAATGTTCCGGCAGGACCGACCGTGTACTCTCCGTTGACGGCCGTCCAGTCGCGGAACGTGCCTTCAACGGTCTGCCATTCGGCCACGCGGATGGTCAGCTTGTCCTGCGATCCCAGGCGGTACTCGTCGGCGGTGGCTAGTTGGGGAACGGCGAGCGTCAGCGTGAGGCAAGCAGTCATAAGCCGCATCCGTCGCATGTGATTGCTGACAGTGCCGGCGCAGGAGATTCCGAAGATGTTTGTTTTCAACTGAGCTTTTTCCGATCCGCTTTGGCCCCGCCCGATGAAGCTTGCTGCAGAATGCTTGGCGTCTGGACCGTCACTCACCGGCTCCCGGCCGGGTCAGTAGCAGCCCCGCGACATCCAGACCGCAGGCACGGTCTTGATGATGATGCGAATGTCCTCGAATAGCGACCAGTTCTCAACATAGTGGCGATCGAACGCGACGCGGCTGTCGTAGGAAACGTCGTTGCGGCCACTGACCTGCCAGAGCCCGGTCAGGCCGGGGCGCGATTTCAGGTAATAGACAGCCGAACTGCCATAGATTTCGAGCTCGTCGCGCACGACGGGGCGAGGACCGACAAGGCTCATGTCGCCCTGAAGGATGTTGATGATCTGCGGCAGTTCATCTAGGCTGAGCTTCCTCAGCACGGCCCCGACGCGCGTGACGCGCGGATCGTTCTTGAGCTTGCGGGTCGCTGTCCATTCGGCATTGGCGTCCGGATTGGCGGCAAGATATGCCGCCAGCACCCGTTCACCATCCTGAACCATGGTGCGAAACTTGAGGCACGGGAAAATCCGTCCTCCCCGACCGATCCGGCTGTGACCGTAGAAAATCGGCCCGCCGTCGGAAAACTTGACAAGCAGCGCGACCATAACAAACAGCGGACTGAGAGCCACCAGGCCAATCAGTGAGCCGGCAATATCGAAGCTGCGTTTTAGCAGGCCGCCGATTGGTGGAAAATCGATGCCGGCCTGCGAAAAATCCGCATCGGCCGACTTGGCTACGTCCCTCATGCGTAAACTCCATACGTTGAACGGATGGTTTCGCCCACAATATCAAAAAAATGCTGCATCGCAACACACAATTTCTCGATCGCTTGAAATAATCACGTCATGAATTGACTAAATAATAAACCGATCCTGCACAAATTTTGATCTTTATGGCACGTTCGTGACAGATTATGGGCAACTTTGAAAAATCTAGTGCCTTTTTGAGGCTGATTTTAGGCGAATCGCTCTTTGTACCGCGTCATGGAACATAATCGTGCTTTAGCTTCCGAGACATATATAGATTTTAGAGTAAAATACTAATTAATATTATGGGTCTTACTGGAGGAGTTCCATATCCGGTGATTGGCCATGATGCAGACGTGTGCATCGCAACATGGCAGAGTCGATCCCGCGAACGCATCCAAAATTATTTGTGGTTGGCCTTGCCCGCTATTGCACACCTTAATAGAGTTGCAAATTGTTTCTGTCAGAGTATGGAACAGCGTGGGAAAGGCCGAAAGCAACCGGCCAAAAAGCGGGCCGCCTCAACGAGCTCGCATGGCGAAGGGAGGCTCGGGGTGGGTCAATCATCGATTATTGCCCGAGCAGGTTGACGGGCTGTCGGGTATGTCGTTACCAAAATTCATTGTCGGCATGATTTTCGCTCTGGCGATCGTGGTCGCCTGGTCTCATCTGGGCGGCGCTTCGCTCGGCACGACGCTTTTTCGCGCTATGGCTTGCGCCATCGTCATTCAGCTAGGCTATTTTTTGCTGGTTTTCGTCATGGTTGCCAGAAACACGCCGACATCGGCTGATAAGATTCGCGATGCCGAACGAAAGCTGAGTCCGACCGAGACGGCCGATGGCGAGAAGTTCAGTGCCAGGAGAAGCCTGCACTGACCCGACGTCAGGTCGCGTCGGTTGGGTTCCTGTCGGACTGCTCGCCTTACAGCATCCTGGACAACTGACCTCCGGATTTTTCCATCAGCCTCTGATCCGCTGATTCACTATCTGATTTTGCCTGACCTTGACGATGCGGCCGTTTTCCATCGCGACCACCTGGTCGGCGAAAGCGAGGATCGACGGTCAGGGTCGTCATCGCGCCGCGGCCGGTCGATCGACTGGGTGATCAGCGATTCGAATGCGCTGACAGCGCTATCCAGAATGGTCAGGGGCGGTTTGCGAAGCGGCGCGTCGATTCGCTGGCATTACACCGCCCATCGATTTGCGCCATGACGACACCGAAAGGAAAGACTGGACGGAGCGAATGATTTTGGCGATGCTTCGCACTTGCAGCATAAGCGCCGGCTGACGCTCTTTCGAACAGCCGGACAGTCGGTGAGGACGAGAGTTGCATCGGACATTCAACGGGGGGCGGCAAGAAATTCGGAGCCACCTTTGCAGTCGAGAGACGAATTGATGACAAAACCCGAGGTCTGCGTGATCATCGCTGCCCGCAACGCGGCGCGGACAATCCCGGTTGCCATCGCATCGGCGTTGCGCGAGCCGGAGGTGGCGGAAGTCGTCGTCGTCGACGACGCTTCCACCGACGATACCGCGAAAGTCGCTCGGGCAGCCGACGATGGCAGCGGCAGGCTTTCTGTAATCCGGCTCGACGTCAACGGCGGTCCTTCCTTCGCCCGCAACGCCGCGATCGCCAGCTCCAAGTCACCGTTCATCAGTATTCTGGACGCCGATGATTTTTTTCTCGAGGGCAGATATCGCGAGTTGTTCGCCAGCGCCGATTGGGATTTCGCTGCCGACAACATCATGATGATCAGGGACGATGCGGTGACCGATGTCTCTAAAATCGCCGCTCCGCAATTCTCGGCCGACCCGGAATTTCTCGATTTCGAGCGTTTCATCGAAGGCAACATCTCCAGTCGCCGTGTGCAGAGAGGTGAGCTGGGCTTCCTCAAACCGGTGATCAGCCGCGCTTTTCTCGACCGGCATGGGCTGCGCTATGACGAAAACCTGCGGCTGGGCGAAGACTATGAGCTCTACGCGCGCGCGGTTGCTTGCGGGGCACGCTTCAAGGTCATCAGGTCCTGCGGCTATGGCGCCATCGTTCGCGCGGATTCGCTGAGCGGCCAACATAAGACGCAGGATCTCAAGCGTCTGGCCGACGCGGATCTGGCGCTGCTGGCGATCGACAGTTTGCCGGAAGGCTCTAAGGCGGTGCTCAGAAGGCACGAACGGCAGGTGCGCGACAAATACCGGTTGCGGAACTTCCTCGACGTGAAGAACGAGCGGGGGCTGACGTCGGCCGCGGCCTACGCCCTGGCCAGCCAATCCAACCTCATCCCCATCGTTCGCGGCGTGGCCGCCGACAAGCTGGATGCGCTGTTTCGCCGCGCCGGCTTTGCCGCGAAGCAGCCTGTGCCGCCGCTGCGCTTTCTCATGGCCGCAACGAGCCCGCTCGGCGAGACTTGAGCTTGTCCGCGAGCGGCGCCATGCCGATCATGTCAACAGGTCCTTACCCCGCTCCAACGTGAAGCGAATTTCCGATTCGCCACACTAAAGCGCGTCGCGTTTGATGAGATTCATGCGACGCGCTTTAGTTCTTGTTCTTATGCATGTCGTTGTCGCAAAACCGCTGCGCACTTTTGCGCAACATGCATTAGGTGGTTGCCTACTCGCTCTGGGGATGGCATGTATGTTGCGGTGCAGCAATTTTGGTTGGCCGTTTGAATCGGCCCGAAAATGTCCCCTGTCAGAGGAGCTGGACGATGCGACAAGATTTTTTCGGCCTGGATGGGCACGGGATTGCCATAGGCCGGCTATGACAGGAGACTGAGCGCATGGCCTCGATATTCGGCTTCAGATCAAGGGATCCGGCTCGAGACAGGCAGACCGACATCTCGCGCCTTGACCGCCTGGCAAAGCTGCTTGATCAGATCGCAGCCGAGGTCGAGGCGGAGAAAAACGGACTTGAGAATCGCTACCGGACAAAGGCCACCAACGCGGCCTTTCTGGTCGAGGCGATGGAAAATGGAGCGGCCTCCTCCAGCAGATCCGCCGAAGTCAGCGAACTGACGAAGTCGATGCTGAATTGCGAGCAGCGCATCGCGGCGCTCGCGCGGCAAAACGAATTGATGAAGGATCTCCGTCATTCGCTGGATGCAATCTTCGATGAAAGCGGTCAGCGTGGCTCGACCACCAAGGCTGATTTCGCCAAGCCGGCCGCCGGCACGGGGTGAACTTCAAAGTTCTGGGTGGCGCCGCAGGCAAGAGGTTTAGTGCCACAGGTCAACAAAGAGGCAGCACAAGGAAGGTGCCGGGAGAAGGTCAAGATCAGCTCGTTTCGTCATGGTTCGAACGTCGACTTTGGGTTGGGGGCACACAGCACAAAGGTGAGTTTGGTATGAACGCGGATCCGAAAAGCACGTCCACCCCAGCAACCGGCGGCAGCCCGCTCACGCGCTCGATCAGGCAAGTGAACCTGAGGCAGCTATGCTCTGGCGGCGCGTTTCTGCTGGTCGCGCTCGGCAGCCTGGTTGCAGGCCCGACCCCTTCCCGTTCGCAGGATATCCCGACTGCGCCATCGTTCGTCGATGATTTCACCAGCTTCGACCGTGCGCGCTGGTACGTTGCCGACGGCTGGACGAACGGCAGCCATCAGAACTGCACCTGGTCCAAAAGCCAGGTCGAGCTTTCCGACGGCATGCTGACGCTCGGTTTCGAAAAGCGGAAGCTGAAGGATCGCGATTTTGCCTGCGGCGAGATCCAGACCAAGCAGCGCTTCGGCTATGGCACCTATGAGGCACGGATGAAAACCGATGCCGGCTCCGGCATCAACGCCGCCTTCTTTTCCTACATCGGCCCCTCCGACAAGCAGCCATGGGATGAAATCGACTTCGAGGTGCTGACCAAGGACACCTCCAAGGTGCAGGTCAACGCCTACATAGCCGGCAAGGGCAACAACGAGAAATTGGTGGATGTAGCGGGCGGCACCGACAAGGCTTTCAATGACTACGCCTTCGTCTGGGAGAAGGACCGGCTGCGCTGGTACGTCAATGGCCAGCTGGTGAACACGATCACCGATCCGGCAAAGCTGCCCAGCCATGCGCAAAAGATATTCTTCAGCCTCTGGGGCAGCGACACGATGAAGGGCTGGCTGGGCCCGTTTTCGGATCCGGGGCGCAAGCTCACCATGCAAGTGGACCGCGTCGCCTTCACGGCGCTCGGCCAGCCATGCCAGTTTCCGGAATCGCTGGCATGCAGCATAAAGTGAAGGCTAATCTGAACCGGCCGGACCGAAAGCGCTCCGAAGCCTTGAACAGGGATGAAACCAAATGAATTTGACGGTCTTTGGAATTGGCTATGTCGGTCTGGTGCAGGCGGCGGTGCTTGCCGAAGTCGGACACCAGGTGGTGTGCGTCGACATCGACGTGAAAAAAGTCGAGCGGCTCAATCAGGGCCTCATCCCGATTTTCGAGCCCGGGCTCGAAAACCTCGTCAAGGAGAACCACGCGGCCGGCCGCATCAAGTTCACCACCGACGCCGCCGCCGCGGTCAAGCATGGCGAAATCCAGATGATCGCCGTCGGCACGCCTCCCGGAGAGGATGGTTCGGCCGACCTCAAATATGTGCTGGCAGTCGCCGAGGCGATCGGCCGGGAGATGGACGCGCCCAAGATCGTCGTCGGCAAATCGACCGTGCCGGTCGGCACCTGCGAAAAGATAAAGGCCAGGATCGCCGCGACGCTGAAGGCGCGGGGTCGCGAGGATCTGGCTTTCGACGTGGCCTCCAATCCGGAATTCCTCAAGGAAGGCTCGGCGGTGGCCGACTGCACGAAGCCCGATCGCATCATCGTCGGCACCAGCAGCGAAAGCACCGAGGCGGTGATGCGTGAGCTTTATGCGCCGTTCAACCGCAACCACGAGAAGATGATCGTGATGGATGTGCGCAGCGCCGAATTCACCAAATACGCGGCCAATTGCATGCTGGCGACCAAGATCAGCTTCATGAACGAAATGGCCAATCTGGCCGAGGAGCTGGGCGCCGACATCGAGGAGGTCCGCAAGGGCATCGGCAGCGATCCGCGCATCGGCTACCATTTCATCTATCCGGGTCTCGGCTATGGCGGCTCGTGCTTCCCCAAGGATGTGCGCGCCCTGATCAAGGCGGCGGAAGGCGTCAAGTTCGATGCCAAGCTGCTGCGCGCGGTCGAGGAGCGCAACAACGAGCAGAAGTCGGTCCTGTTCGACAAGGTGAACCGGTACTTCGAGGGCAATCTGAAGGGCAAGACCTTTGCGCTTTGGGGCTTAGCCTTCAAACCCGACACCGACGACATGCGCGAGGCGCCGGCGCGTGTCCTGATGGAAGCGCTGTGGAAGGCCGGTGCCAAAGTGCAGGCCTACGATCCCGAGGCGATGCAGGAATGCCAGGCCATCTACGGGCTGCGCGAGGATCTCCTCTTGTGCGGGACCAAGGAGGCAGCGCTGCGTGGCGCCGACGCACTCCTGATCGCCACCGAGTGGAAGAGCTTCCGCGCGCCTTCTTTCGACGCGGTGAAGGATGCGTTGACCACGCCGATCATCTTCGACGGCCGAAACCTCTACGACCCGAAGGTCATTGCCCGCCACGGCATCGAATACCACTCGATCGGCAGGATGGCGGCGTGAGGCCCATTCGGGAAAGGCCTATGGCAAGATTGGCTCGCACACCAAGGATGGTTACGAAGGCTTTGATGAACGCGCTCGTTTCAACAAAGGGTTTTATCTGATGGTGCTGGGCGTCAGGCCGGAACAGATCGCCAACGAACATTTCGATCTTGTCGCCATCGGTTCCGGTTTCGGTTCGGCGTTCTTCCTGCATGCGTTCGCGAAGCAGCGAAAGGCTCGCATTCTGGTTCTGGAATGGGGCCGGCACAACACGCATGAATGGCAGCTCGACCAGAACGTCAACACAGACATCGACGAAGAGACAACCTACAAGACCAACTCCGATAAGCCGTGGAACTACACGATCGGATTGGGTGGCGGAACGAATTGCTGGTTCGCGCAGACGCCGCGCTTTCATCCGAACGACTTCAGGCTGAAAAGCCTCTACGGCATCGGCAACGACTGGCCGATCAGCTATGACGAGCTCGAGCCGTTCTACTGCGATGCAGAGGACGTCATGTCGATTTCAGGCGACCCCGACATGGCGGCGATGATGCCGCGTTCCAGGCCGTTTCCACAACCACCGCATCACATGTCGACGCCGGACCGGATGATGAAAGCGGCGCAGCCGGACCAGCACTTTGTCGTGCCGACAGCCAGGGCGCGCGTGCCGACCGCGCAGCGGTCTTCGTGCTGCGCCAATTTGCGATGCGGCTTATGCCCGGTCGACGCGAAATTCACCGCCAACAATGGCCTGATGCACGTCTTCGAGCATCCCGACGTTTCGGTCTGCCTCGGCGCGGAAGTGCGCCGCCTCGATCACGTCGGCGGATCGGTCCGTTCGGTCGTGTTCGTGCAGGACGGCAAGGAATATTTGGTCAGCGGCGATCTTTTTATTCTGGGCGCCAATGCCATCCAGAGCCCGGCGATCATGTTGCGATCCGGCCTGTCGGGCGAATTCGTCGGGCGTGGCCTGCACGAATCTTACGGATGGAATTTCGAAGCCTATCTCGACGGGGTCGACAATTTCGATGGCAGCACCATCACCACCGGCTTGAATTTCGGCCTTTATGACGGCGCCCACAGATCGCAGCATGCGGCGGCGCTGGTCTATTTCGAAAACCGCTGGCAGCACGGGATGCGCCCCGAAAAGGGGCGTATCCGTCAGACGCTTCCCCTCATCATTGTCACCGAAAACCTGCTCGAGCCGGAAAATCTCGTCATCCTCGACGAGGATGAAAACGCCTTCGTCAGTTTCAAGGGGGCATCCGACTATGCCGTCAAGGGCATGGCGTGGGCAAAGGAGAAACTGCCGGCGCTTCTAGCCCCGCTGCCGGTCGAAGAGATTTTCGATCGCGGCATCCGGCCGACCGAGTCGCACGTCCAGGGCACGTTGAGGATGGGCTTGAGCCCGGCGGATTCGGTGGTCGACCGGGACATGATCCACCATCAGCTCAGGAACCTGGTCGTCGTCGGCTCGAGCACATATCCAAGCTGTTCCTGTGCCAACCCGAGCCTGACCGCGGCAGCCCTCTCCTTGCGGGCGGCGAGCCGGATAGCGGGAAAGGAAATGGCCGGATGATCAAGGTTTCGCGGCGCGCGGCACTGGCCATCATGGCTGGCGGAGTTGCTTCGACCGGCATCGCCTATGCCGCCGTTTCCTCGCTTTCGGACGAGGACCTGGTGCGCGTCACGCTCGAAAGATATTTCGGCAGGCTGAACATGCGCATCGAACATCTGCAGCAGTTCGTCCTGGAATTCCAGAAGCGGAACCCCTGGATATTTCCAAACAAAAAGCTGGGCGATGCGGTCACTCTGCTTGAAGAGCTGAAATTGGGCGCCGCACGCCGGTTTCTCCCCGACCAGAAAAAAGAAGATCTGAGCCATTTCGACCGCTGGGTTATTGCCGAGTTCCATATGCTGACCGACTATGCCCGGCGCAGTTCGCCAACCGATCCGATCCGATTCACCGGATGGCAGCCATGCACCAATCCGTTCGCCAATTTAGAGATGCAACAGGATGCCTGAAAGCGGGTCGCAAGCCATCACGCGTGAACAAGCCATGCGTTAACAAGCAATGCGTCATCGCCCGTAAACTTGAGAATGCGACAAGGAGCCGAAACCATGAAAGTGCTTTTTGCAGGCGGCAACGGTTACACGCCCCAGTTCAGCGGCGGTGTCCAGTCCAGCACCCATCATCTTGCCGAGCAGTTGCTCGAGCACGGGCATGAGGCGTCGGTGCTCGCCGCCCTGTTTGGCCAAGGCGTTTTCGGCTACAAGGCGCGCGCCAAGATGAAGCTTCTGAGACAGCGCGCGGTCATCGACAGCTATCCGGGCTATCCGGTCGTGCGGGCCTGGTTTCCCTGGGAGGCGGCGGGTTTTGCCGTCGAAAAGCTGAGGCCGGATGTCGCCGTGGTCCAGTGCCACAAGTCGGTTCCGATCGGCAAGGCGCTGCAGGCGGAAGGCGTGCCGCTGGTCGTCTATCTCAGAAACGTCGAGTTCCACGAATTGGGCGGCGATCTGCGCGAGCTGCATTCGGCGCTTTACATCGCCAATTCCGAATTCACTGCGCGCACCTACAAGGCAAAATTCGATATCGATTCGACGGTTATACCGCCGACCATCAATCCCGCCCTCTACAGCACGCCGACGACAGGCGAATTTGTCACGCTGATCAATCCCTATGAGGAAAAAGGCTTCGAGCTTGCGGTGCGCATTGCCGCCGCCTGTTCCGAAATCCCGTTCCTATTCGTTGAAAGCTGGAAGCTTGACGACGATCATCGGGCCCGGATCGAGCAGACGATTGCGCCGCTCGGCAACGTCACGCTGGAGAGCCGGACCAGCGACATGAAAACCGTTTATGGCCGCACGAAAATCCTGCTCGCCCCCAGCAAGTGGGAAGAGGCCTGGGGCCGGGTGGCGTCGGAAGCCCATTGCAGCGGCATTCCCGTCGTCGGCTCGCGTCGTGGCGGCCTGCCCGAAGCGATCGGCTCCGGTGGCGTGGTGCTGGATTACGACGCCCCGCTCGCCGATTGGGTGGCAGTGGTCAGGCGTCTGTGGACCGACAGCCAGGAATATGGGCGGCTTTCAACGGCGGCACGTGCATTCTCCGAGCGACCGGAACTCGATCCGGCTGGTCAGTTCGCGACCTTCTTCTCGATGCTCGACAGGGCGGCACGGCAGCCTTCGCGGCAGGCCGCCTAAGTTCTGAATCGGATTCAAGCAGGTCTTTTGATCCGGCTCTTGAGCGTCTCGTAGCCGCGTTCGCCGAGCAGTGTGCGCGCCACGGTCTTGATTGCCGTCTTGCGCCCGTCAGGCGAACTGATCCCCCGCAATCTGCTGGGAAGGTTGCGTGCCGTCTGTCCTAGTGCCGGAAGCGACAGCGTATCGGGATAAGTTACCAGATGCGTTTCGACGCACAGCACCGGTTTGCCGGAAAGCTTGGCGATCTTGAGGGCCTGCTGGTGCTCGCTCTCGATGAACAGGATGGCGTCGGATTTGCGGTAGAAATCGGCTTTGAAACTGCCATGCACGCCAAGCCGTTGCCGTTCCGCCTTGCTCGGCAGGTCAAGCATGATCAGTCTGTCGTATGCGATGCCATGCTTTGCGAGCCATGCTTCGGTAAGCGCGCGGTATTTCTCGAGCCGGCTGGTGACGAGCCAGCCGATCTTGCGGGTCGGGCCAAACAGAGGCAGTGCTTCGCTCAGGAATTTCTCATAGGCGGGACCGTCGTCGTTCTCGGCTTCGGTCGGGTCCAGGCAGAGCACGCCGTCAATGTCGACGCAGCATTGCGCGAGGAATTTGTGGTGCATGAAGTTCCATTGGAACATCCTTGGATGCGGCACGACTTCCAGGACGACGTCAGTTTCCTCGTGCTGAGGCAGCAGGCCGAACACCGCGGCAAAGGTGAAGTCCGCCTTGATGCCGGCGGCCTCTACCCGGCTGCGCGCCTCGCGCATCGCGGCACCGCCGCTGACGCTGTCGTCGATCACCAGAACCTTGCGCATGTCGGAGGCCTGTCGGTCGAGCGCGGCGCGGCGCTTGGTGACCCCCGAAGTATAGATCTTTCCGGCCAGGAAGCTGTCCAGATCGGTCATCGGGATGTTCGCCGTCAGGCTGAGCAGTGTGGCGGCGAGAATCCCGCTTCGGGGAACGCCGACCACCAGGTCGATGTCGCGCGGCAACCGGTGAAGGTTCCTGACAATCGCATCGTTCATGTCGGAGATCGATCGGTAGTGCATGGGATCAGACCTGCTTCTCGTATGGATGTCCGTGCAAGTTACTTCGCCTCGCTTGGTGCTGCCGCGGGCGCCCGTGCCGGCAGGAGTTTCAGAGCCTCCCGCAATGCTTCGCGGCCGGAAGCAAACGCCAGCGCGGTCACGATGGTGATCATGTAGGACAGCACAACCGCGCTCGCCATGGCGACGATGTGCTGTTGCGGCAGCAGCGGCTTGGCAAACCAGATCGCGGCAAGCGCCAGATGCGCGCCAAGCACGAAGGGCGTTGCCGCGCGAAGCATGTGGCTTGCCCGCAGCGGCCCGGTCTTGCCGATATACAGCCACAGGAAAGGTGTTTTGAGATACTCGCTGATCGCATAAGCGATCGCCACCCCCAGCGCGCCATAAGGCAGGCCGACCAGGAAGGCCAGCACCGACGTCACGGCCGCTATGATGCCCCAGCGCATGAAATCGCCCGAGCGACCCTGGCTGATGAAAAGCCATCCCGCCGGGTTGTTGAGCGGCTGCAGCAGCCCGGCAAAACCGAGCGCCAGGAAGATGTTGGAACTCTGCCGCCACTGCTCGCCGAGCACGAACGGTATCAGCAGGTCGGACATGGCGGTGGCGAAGGCGACACCGGGAAGTGCAACCAGCAAGATCAGCGGCATGACGCGAAGATAGGCGCTGCGGTAGCGGTCCGGCTCGTCCTTCAGCCTGGAAAGAGCCGGCACCATGACCTTCGACAGCGGATTGGTGATCTGGCTCAACGGAAACAGAAGCAGCTTGTAGGCTCGGTCATAAAGCCCAAGCTGCGCTTCGCCCCAATATTTTCCGATCAGCACATTGTCGAGATTGCGGGCAAAGAAATTGGTGAAATTGAACCCGGTGATGCCGGCGCCGAAATTGATCAGGTCGCTGATGCCATCGACCTTGCGTGGCAGGCTAGGGCGCCATCGCGAGTTTGCCCAGAAGCAAAGCGTGGGCAGCACGGCTGTTGTCAGCGTGCCGGCAAAAAGTGCCCAGTAGGAACGGTCGATGAAAGTCCAGGCGATCGATACGACGAGGCCGGCGACGGCACTTGCGACGTCGATGATGGCCAGGCGGCCGAACTGCATGCGGCGTGTCAGCAGCGCCAGATGCTGGGCACCCAGCCCATAGGCTATGATCTGCAGCCCAAGCGCTGCCACCAGACCGGCCACCCGCGGCTCGCCGTAGAAAGCGGCGACCAGCGGCGCCGAGCCGGCAAGCACGCAAGCGAGCAACGTGCTGACCGCGACATTGACCCAGAAGAGGTAGTTGATCTCCTCATGCCTTATCCCGCTTTTCTGGATCGTGGCCTGGGTCAGGCCGAAATCCTGGAACAGCGCGATGAAGGCAAGCACCGGTGCGCACATCGCCACCACACCGAAGTCCTGCGGCGACAGCAGGCGCGACAGCACGATGACGGAGACGATCTGCGTCGCAACCCGCACCGATTGCGCCAAAGCCGTGATGATAGCGCCGCGTCCGACCGATCTGCGGAGAGAGCCCTCTGGCGGGTCGAATGCATTGGCTTGCAAATTCAGGGTCCCTGATTTTTGTGCCGGTCCGACGTCCCGACCCGCGCCCGATGCCACCATCAAACTACGGCAATAATTTTGCAGCGCAACAAAAAACGTGGATTTTTGCTACGCTGCACCAAAAATGTTGCGATGCAGCACGAGCTGTACTAGGATTCTTGCGGGCGGGCCAACAGCGGTCGAATTTTCATGCTGCATGTCTTGTACTTGGTACACGACGTCTCCGACCCGGCAGTGCGCCGGCGGATCATAATGCTCAAGGCAGGCGGCGCCCAGGTCACACTGGCGGGCTTCCGTCGGACAGCAAGCCCAATCGCCGACGTCGAGGGCTTGCAGCCGATCGATCTTGGCGCGACGCGCGACGGCCGATTCGGCCAGCGCCTGGCAGCGGTCACAAAGGCGGCGGTCTCGATCGTCTCGAAACTCGGTTCGATGCCAAGACCCGACCTCATCATCGCGCGCAATCTGGAAATGCTGGCGCTTGCCCGCCGTGCCAGATCGGCGTTCCAGGCAACGGTGCCGATTGTCTATGAGTGTCTCGATATCCATCGCCTGGTGCTTCGCGACGACTTTCTGGGCAAGGCGATGCGCGGCGCGGAACGCTATCTGGCCAGGGATGTAAAGCTGCTGGTGACCAGTTCGCCCGCCTTCATCGCCAACTATTTCAAGCCGTTCGGCCAGATTGCCGCGCCGGTCGAACTGCTCGAAAACAAATATTTCGAGCCTGCCGCGGTTTTGCTGGATGATCGCACGGTGGTGGAGGATCCCGTCGCTCCGCCTTGGCGGATCGGCTGGTTCGGCGCACTCCGGTGCCGCCGCTCCCTGGAGCTTCTGGCCGAATTTTCCCGACGGCTCGAGGGGCGCTTCGAAATCATCCTCAGAGGCCGTCCGGCGCTTTCCGAATTTCCGGATTTTCACGGTTTCGTCGAATCCGAGCCCTGGCTCTCGTTTGGCGGGCCCTATCGGAACCCCGAGGACATGGCGACGATCTACCGCGAGGTTCATTTTTCCTGGGCCATCGACTTTTTCGAGCAGGGGCTGAATTCCGAATGGCTGCTGCCCAACCGCCTCTATGAGGGCTGCCGCTTCGGCGCGGTGCCGATCTCGATGGGCAACACCGAAACCGGCCGGTTTCTCGACCGACAGGGTATCGGCGTTCTTTTGCCTAAAGCCACGCCTGAGGCGCTCGAAGCCGCCTTGGGCGATATGGAGCAGCATCGTTTCGGGAAATTGCGGGCGTGTGTTCTTGCCCGCAATCCGCGAACCTGGAGCCATGATCGCAGCGATTGCCGAGCGCTCGTCGAGAAGCTTCGCGGGTTGACGGCCGTGCCCGGTCCATATGCCGCCGAGGCACTGGCTTAGGATGGCTAAAGATGGACACGGGCCAATGACGCAAACCGAAATGCTTGCGCCCAGCCTGATCGTGATTCCGTGCCTGAACGAAGCGGCTCACATCGGCGCGCTTGTTGATCAGCTTCGACCAGCGGCCGAGAGGCTCGGTGCCCGGATCGTCGTTGCCGATGGCGGCAGCACGGACGCCACAAGGGCGATCGTCGAGGAGATCGCCGGGAAGGATCCGCGGATCATCCTTCTTCACAATGAAAAGCGGCTGCAGAGCGCGGCGATCAATCTCGCCGTTGCCAGTTACGGAGAAGGAGCGGAGTATCTCATTCGCATCGATGCGCATGGCGGCTATCCCCTGGACTATTGCGATCGGCTGGTCGAGGAGGCGCTGGCCACCGGCGCGGATTCGGTCGTCGTCTCCATGCTGACCAGCGGCAGCGGCACGGTGCAGAAAGCGGTGGCGGCTGCACAGAATTCCAAGCTCGGCACGGGCGGCTCCAAGCACCGGCATCTCTCGGTGGGAGAGTGGGTGGATCACGGTCACCATGCGCTGATGCGGATATCGGCCTTCAAGGCTGTCGGCGGCTATGACGAGACGTTCAGCCACAACGAGGATGCGGAGCTCGACTACCGGCTGCGCCAGGCCGGCTACCGGATCTGGATGAGCGGCAAGACGCAAATGATCTATTACCCGCGGTCGTCGCTCGCCGGCCTCTATTTCCAGTATCTCGGCTATGGCCGCGGCCGGGCAAAGAACGTTCTCAAGCACCGCATGATACCGAAGGTCCGGCAGATGGTGCCGCTGCTGGTGTTCCCCGTCGTCCTTCTCTCTGCCTTTTTCTTCGTGCATTGGCTGGCGGTCGTGCCGCTTCTGGTGTGGGCGTCGGTTTGCCTCGGCTATGGCGTATGGACCGCCATCAGCCAGCGCAATCCGGACAGTGCGCTTGCCGGGATTTCGGCGATGGTCATGCATTTCGGCTGGTCCGTAGGCTTCTGGCTGCAACTGCTTGGACCGCGATCGCAGCGTAGGAGGGTAGCGTGATGGGTGCGGCCGAAAAAAACCGCAGCATAGATATCTGCGTCTGCACGTTTCGGCGGCCGGAGCTTGCCGACACGCTCCGCTCCATTGCCGCTCTGGATGTGCCTTCGGGGTTCGACATCCGCGTCATCGTCGCCGACAATGATGACGGCCCGACGGCCGAACTGCTGGTGGCGACGCTGGCGGAGACGTTGAAGCTGCCGATCAGCTATCGTCATTGTCCGGCGCGCAACATCTCGATCGCCCGCAACGCCTGCCTTGACGCCAGCACGTCGGATTTCGTCGCCTTTCTCGACGACGACGAAACGGCATCTTCCAAATGGCTCGCCGAACTGGTTGCGACGGCGGAAGCGAGTGGCGCCGCCGCCGTGCTCGGACCGGTGCGGGCGCGCTATCGGCCAGACGCGCCCGACTGGATGCGTCGCGGCGATTTCCACTCCACCTTGCCCGTCTGGGTGCGCGGCGAAATCCGCACCGGCTACACCTGCAATGTTCTGCTCAGGATGGGCGCCGACAGCCTCCGCGGTCGGCGGTTCAGCCTCGCGCGTGGCCAGACCGGCGGCGAGGACACCGAGTTCTTCGACCATATGGTCAAAGCCGGCGGCCGCATCGCTTTTTCGCCGCAGGCCTGGGTCGACGAAGTGGTGCCGCGCGCCAGGGCCGCGTTCGACTGGCTCCGCCGCCGCCGGTTCCGCGTCGGGCAGACGCACGGGCATCTCATGGGTCGCGACGCACGCGGCCTCGCATTGGTCAGGCAAGTCGGCCTCGCCTCGGCAAAGGCGGTCTATTGTTTCGCATCGGCAATCCCGGTCGTCATCAATCCCGTGCGCAGGAACCGCAGCGTGCTTCGCGGCATCATGCATGTCGGCGTCGTGAGCGGGCTCGTCGGTGTGCGTGAAATCCGCCAGTATGGCCTGCCCTCGCCGCAGGAAGGGGGCAAGCGTGCAGCCTGACGTCACCTTTGTCATTGCCGCCTACAATGCGGAACTAACCATCGAGCGGGCGATCGCCAGCGCCATTGCCCAGCGTGATGTCAGCGTCGAAATCATCGTCGTCGACGACCAGTCGGGCGACCGGACGCTCGATCTGGCGCGATCCTACCCCGAAGACATCGTGCGTGTTGTCGCACTTGAGCAAAACCGTGGCCCCGGCGGCGCCAGGAATGCCGGCCTTGAGCTTGCCCGCGGCAGATGGGTCGCGGTCCTCGATTCCGACGACGCGGTTTATCCCGGGCGGATCTGCACCATGATTGACCGCGCGGAGAAAGCGGGCGCCGAGATCGCGGTCGACAATCTCCAGGTCGTTCGCGAGGACGGCGTTGCCGAAGAGACGATGTTCCCGGCCGACTATCTGGAGGGCTTGAGTGAAATCTCGCTGGCGGACTTTATCGCCGGCAATGTGGTCTTCGAATCCAGGTTCAATCTCGGCTATCTCAAGCCGATATTCCAGCGACGTTTCCTGAACGAAAACGGGCTTCGTTATGACGAAGACCTGATCATCGGTGAAGATTACATCCTGCTGGCCAGTGCCCTGGCCAAGGGCGGCAAATGCGTGGTCGAGCCGACGACCGGCTATGTCTACCATATCCGGACCGGCTCCATTTCCCGCGTGCTCGAACTTCATCACGTCGAGGCGATGCGCAAGGCCGATCTCGTTTTCGCCAGAACTCATTCGATGGACGCAAAGGCCGAGGCCGCTTTCGCAAGGCGCACGCGCAGCCTGCGCAAGGCGGCGTCGTTCCTGTCGCTGGTCCAGCACATCAAGGCGCGGTCCCCGCTCAAGGCGGTGTGGACGGCGCTCAGCGATCCGGCAGCGGTTCGGCATATGGGCATGCCGATCGCCGTCCGGCTGCGAAGGGTGGCGGCGCAATTTGCCGTGGGTGCGGGGGAGGTGAAAGGTGCAGGCAGGTGAAAAACAGTTTCGCGGCCTGCGACAGGTTGAAGTCGATCTCCTCAGAAGGAATATGCGATGAAGAAAGTCAGGAAGGCAGTCATACCGGTAGCGGGGCTTGGAACGCGATTCCTGCCGGCGACCAAATCGATGCCGAAGGAAATGCTGCCGGTCGTCGACAGGCCTGTCGTGCAATATGCGGTGGATGAGGCGTTCGAAGCCGGCATCGAGCACATTGTCTTCGTGACGGGCCGCAACAAGGCGGTCATCGAGGATTATTTCGACCTGCATCCAGAATTGATCGGGACTTTGGAGCAGACCGGCAAGACAGCGCAGCTTCAGGCGCTGGAAAGCCTGCTTCCCGTGGCTGGTGCGACGAGCTTCATCCGGCAGCAGTCGCCGCAAGGTCTCGGCCATGCGGTATGGTGCGCCCGGGAGGTCATCGGCGATGAGCCTTTCGCATTGCTGTTGCCGGACATGGTGTCCTTCGGCGGTCGCGGATGTCTCGCCGAAATTACCGACCTCTATGCGCAGACTGGCGGAAACGTCATCGCCGTCGAGCGCTGCGACCCGACCGAAACCAGCAAATACGGCATCGTCGGCTGCGGCGCGGATGTCGGCTCGGGCTTCGAGGTGACCGCCATGGTCGAAAAGCCGGCTCCCGCCAATGCGCCGTCGAACTACTACATCAACGGCCGCTATATCCTGCAGCCTGAGATATTCGCGCTGCTCGGCAATCAGCAACGCGGCGCCGGCAACGAAATCCAGCTGACCGACGCCATGGTCCGCCTTGCGCAGAGCCAGGCTTTCTTCGCCCAGCCCTTCAATGGCCGGATGTTCGACTGCGGCTCGAAAGAAGGGTTCATCCAGGCCAATGTCGCCTTCGCGCTGGCGCGTGACGACATGAAGGGGCCGATCTTCGAGATGCTTCAGGAGTTCGTCCGGTCGCATGAGCGCCGGGTAGAAGCCGCATAAAGCCCATTTTTGGGGAGTATTAGCGTATGAATGGTGACGCAAGACACGCCGATATGTTTGGCCGCCCGGGTTTCGCGGCGTCTGGCATGAAGCTTGCGTTGCACATATGCTGATGCCCCCGATCTTGCTCTAGCGCCTGCAAACCAGAGCATCGGACCCAAAACGGAGACCGGTTTTGGGAAAATCCTATGCTCAAACAAGAGATAGAGCGGCGGCACAGTTCGACTTGAGGGACCGCCGCTCTAGATGCAAACTAGAATTGGACCGAAGATGAATTATGCCAATTTTCCTCTCGACAAGAGGAAGCCATTGCCGAGTTCAGACGCCGTAAGCGCCGAAGACTTCATCGATGTCGAGCGCCTGCTCAGCATGGCAGCAAGGCAGGCAAAGGTGGTCGCGGTATGTGCCGCCATCGGTCTTTTTCTGGGCGTGCTCTATCTGCAGACCACGCCTCCCACCTACATGGCAACGAGCCGCGTGCTGATCGACGAAGGCTTGAACAAGGTCGTCGACGAGGTCTCGGCGGCGTCGGTCAGCATGCAGACCGATTCCGCCATTCTGAGCCAGATCGAAATTCTCCACTCGGCGAGGCTGGCGGCGGTGGTCGTCGACAAGCAGAAGCTCGATCAGAACGACGCTTTCTTGTACCCGCCGACGTCGGCAGCGTCGAAGGCCGCCGGTTTTGTGCGCGGCGTGATCCGGTACTTCCGTCCCAACCCCGCCGTGGTGGGCACCACCGACGTTACCCAGCTTGATGCGCCGACGCGTGAGGCGATGATCGCCTCGTCACGCCGCGATTACGCAATCCTCAAACTGCAGAACGAGGTGCAAGCCGAGCGAATCGGTCGAAGCTATGTGATCTCCATAGCCTATCAGGCGACGGATCCTGCGCTCGCGACGGCGATCACCAAAGCCTATGCCGACGCCTATCTCGCCGATCAGCTCGATGCGAGCTTCGATGCGACCGAGCGAGCGGCGGTCTGGCTGCAAGGCCGGCTGACGGAGCTTCGCGAAAGTTCCCAAGGAGCGGCGCTCGCGGTCGAGAAGTTCAGGGCCGAACATGGATTGGCCGTCAATAACAATGGCCAGTTGATCAGCGACAAGCAACTGTCCGACCTCAATGAGCAGCTCATTGAAGCGCAGGCCGATACCGCGCGCGCCAGCGCCCGCTATCAGCAGTACAAGTCGATCGTCGAAAGCGGTTCGGACAACGCATTCAGGGATGCCGCCATATCCGCCGACCAGCCGAGCAGCTCGGTCATTTCGACGCTCAAGACCCGCTATCTCACTGTCGCCAAGCGGCAGCAGGATATCGAAGCCAATTTCGGCGCCGAGCATCCCCAGGCGGTCGCGCTGGCCAAGGAAAAGGTCGACATATCGGCGCAGATTTTCGGCGAGCTGAAGCAACTGACCGAAAGCTATCGCAACGAATACGAAGTCGCTCTCGCGCGCGAGACGGCGCTCCGCGCAAATGTCGCGTTAGCGGCCGGCAAGAGTTCCATCGACAACCAGACGCAGGTCCAGCTGCGCGAGCTGGAGCAGAAGGCAACGGCGCTCTCGACACTTTATCAGACATTCCTTGGCCGCTACGAGGAAGCCTCCCAGCAGCAATCCTTCCCGGTCGGCAAGATCCGCGTCATCTCAGACGCGACGCTGCCGCAGTCGGCGGCAACGCCGCGCACGTCCATCGTGCTGGGACTTTCGCTTGTGCTTGGCCTGATGATGGGGGCCGGGGTCGGTGGCCTGAACGAATTCAGGGAACGGTTCTTCAGGACCGGTGAGGACGTTCGCGATCGCGTCGGCCTCAAATTCCTCGGCTACCTGCCAGTCATTGGCAGCAAGGTCGCCAAGAACGATGACGGTCAGGCGGATGTCAAAACCGCCCAATCACCGTCGGCCGCCGAAAGACGCGCGCGCATGCGGGTCAGCATCGACGCCCCGGCATCGATGTTTTCCGAAACGCTCCGCAGCGCCAAGATTGCCTTCGACGTCGTATTGGAAGGGCAAGGCAGCCGGGTCATCGGCGTGATCTCGGTCCTTCCCGGCGAGGGCAAATCGACCGTGGCGGCGAATCTGGCCGGACTGCTTGCCGCCAACGGCTCCAAAACGCTGCTGGTGGACGGCGACCTGCGCAACCCCGGCCTCAGCCGCAGCCTTGGCATGGAGGCCGAGCAAGGCCTGATGGAAGCGGTGGTGAGCGGGCAGACCTGGCAGTCCGTCGGCAAGATCGACCGACAGACCAAGCTGGCGATCGTCCCGGCCGTCCCGCGCGGTCATTTCTCCCACACAAGCGAGCTTCTGTCGTCGGCCGGGATGCGACGTTTCATCGACAACGCCAAGGAAACCTTCGAGTACATCGTCGTCGATCTGCCGCCGCTCGGCCCCGTGGTCGATGCCAAGGCCTTTGCTCCGCTTGCCGACGGCTTCGTGCTCGTGACCGAGTGGGGGCGCACGCCGCGCGCGATGGTGCAATCCATACTGAGTTCGGAATCCTACATCGCCAACAAGATCGTCGGCGTGGTGTTGAACAAGGTCGATCTGAAGAAGCTGGCGAAGTATGGATCGATCGGCGGCTCGGAGAAATTTTTCGACAGGTATTCGAGCTACTATCTGGAAAAATCGGAAGCGCGGACGAAGGCAAATACCTGAGGCCCGTATAGGAATGGATGTTGAGCGGATCGTCGTCCTGTGCGGCGAGGCCGATGCTGGCTGATGCGGCGTGAGCGAACACGGATGCCCTCGAGCAAGGCAATGATCGGCGGCTGGGCATGAAGCGACAGTGTCGACGGGAATGATGTCCTATGCGTGGGTCGATCGCCTCGCTTGACCGCGCCGCGACCGGTCGACACGTAGGAAAGAGGGCTCATCACTTGCAAAGAGCGTGGGCACCATGCTTCGCGCCGCACATTCCACAGCAGCACGTTTGCAGCCACGAACCGGCGTGACACGCCGGCGGTTACGCCGCCTTGAGACGATAGCGGAAGATGGTGTGGTCGAGCAGAAGCCGGACTCGCGGTTCGGCCTCGATCGCAATCAGCCAGCTCGCGGCGACCATGGTCGCCCCGACGATGACCACCGAAAGCAGATATGGCACTCCCGCACGCATCAGGGCGCCGAGAATGGCAGCGCCGACGACATCGTGGATCAGATAGAGAGGGTAGGTCATCAGGCCGATCCGGCGCCAGCCGCGCCAGGAGAGGTCGAGCCGCAACGACCATGCCATCAGGGCGATGGCAACGAGGAAGAAGACGATCGGTGGCGCGTATGGCATCTGCTCTTCGACCTTCACGGTGTGAACATCGACCGAACTGGCGATCTGGAGGACGCAGCCGACGAGAAACAGCGCGCAGAGGACAAGACGGAAAGGCGTCACCGCCTTGAAGCGCATCAGCCAGATCATGACGCCCGTCGCAAAGAAGCACCCATGATGCACCAGCAGCAGGGCGAGCCAACGCGTCTCGGCAAAGGCCGACCAGTCGAGCGGATAATACAGGCACCAGAAGAGCGTGCTGACCATGCCGATCACAATGGCCACGACCTCCATCAGATGGAAGCGGCCCAGCCACAGCAAGGTCCAGACGACGGCGTAAAAGGCAATCTCGATGCCGAGCGTCCAATAGACGCTGTCGACCCAGGGGGAGTAGGGAACGAACAATGCCGTGCGAACGAGCCGGTTCACGGCATCCGTCGGCCAGCTGAGGCCGACGAGGAGCAGCACCGCCGCAGTGACCGGCGCGCAGATCCAGACCGCCGGCGCCAGCCGCTTCACCCTTGCCTCGAAAAACCGCAAGGGGGTCGAGTTTTCGGCGCTGAAGGCGATGACGAAGCCGCTGATGACGAAAAACACCTGTACGCCGACCCATCCGGAGCCGAGCATCTCCAGTTCCGGATGCGGCGGGATGCCGCCGGTGGCCCGTGCCGAAACGCCGGCGGGAAAGGCCCACACCCAGTAACCGTAGTGGTAGAACATCACGAGGACGGCGGCGAGAAATCGAAGAATGTCGACGCCGCCAAATGTGGTTTTTTGCTGAGCCATGCCGTATCGTCGGTGGGCGCCCCGGCAAAACTGTATGGCGATTTGCTGCGTTGCACAATAGCCAATTGGCTACCGGCGCGCTGTCGATGGCCAGATGTCTTTACAGGCCGATCCCGCGTCCCTTCAGCACTGCGGTGATTTCGTCGAGAATGACCGGATCGTCGATGGTCGCCGGCATAGTCCATTCTTCCTTGTCGGCAATCTTTTGCATGGTGCCGCGCAGGATTTTGCCGGAGCGCGTCTTTGGCAGGCGCTTGATCGTCACCACCGTCTTGAAGGCGGCGACCGGGCCGATGCGCTCGCGCACCAGGGTGACCACCTCGGTCTCGATAGTGCCGGTATCGCGGTCGACACCCGCATTCAGCACGACGAAGCCGAGCGGAACCTGGCCCTTCATCTGATCGGCGATGCCGATGACGGCGCATTCGGCAACGTCCGGATGCGCGGCCAGCACCTCCTCCATGGCGCCGGTCGACAGCCGGTGGCCGGCGACATTGATGATGTCGTCGGTTCGGGCCATGACGAACAAATAGCCATCCTCGTCCATCATGCCGGCATCCGCCGTCTTGTAGAAGCCGGGGAATTCGTCGAGATAGGCTTGGCGAAACCGGTCATCGGCATTCCACAGCGTCGGCAGGCAGCCGGGCGGCAGCGGCAGCTTGACCACGACATTGCCCAGCGTGCCGCGCTCGACCTCATGACCTCCATCATCGAGCACGCGGATGTCATAGCCGGGCATCGGCACGCCGGGCGAGCCGTATTTCACCGGCAGCAGGCCCAATCCGGCCGGGTTGATCGTCATCGGCGAGCCGGTCTCGGTCTGCCACCAATGATCGATCACCGGCACGTGCAACTTCTGCTCCGCCCATTTGATGGTTTCCGGATCGGCGCGCTCGCCGGCGAGGAACAGCGTGCGGAATTTCGAGAGGTCGTATTTCGGGACGAATTCGCCCTTGGGATCCTGTCCCTTGATGGCGCGGAAGGCGGTCGGCGCGGTGAACAGCGCGACCACGCCATGCTCTGATATCACCCGCCAGTAGGTGCCGGCGTCGGGCGTGCCGACCGGCTTGCCCTCGAACATGACGGTCGTGCAGCCATGCAGCAGCGGGCCGTAGACGATATAGGAATGGCCGACCACCCAGCCGACGTCGGAAGCCGCCCAGAACACCTCTCCCGGCTTGACGCCGAACTCGTTCTCCATCGACCATTTCAGCGCAACCATGTGGCCGCCATTGTCGCGCACGATGCCCTTGGGCTGGCCGGTCGTTCCGGACGTGTAGATGATGTAGAGCGGGTCGGTGGCGAGCACCGGAACGCAGTCGACATTGGCGCCCGCGGCCCGCTCGCGGGCGACGGCGTCGGCATAGTCGATGTCATGGTTTTCCCTGAGCTCGCAGCGCAGCTGGTCGCGCTGCAGGATGAGGCAGGCGTCGGGCTTGTGCCGCGACGTCTCGATCGCCTTGTCGAGCAGCGGCTTGTAGGCGACGACGCGCCCAGGCTCCAGGCCGCAAGAGGCGGAGATGATCAGCTTCGGCTTGGCGTCGTCGATGCGCGTGGCGAGCTCGTGCGAGGCAAAGCCGCCGAAGACGACCGAATGCACGGCGCCGATCCGGGCGCAGGCAAGCATGGCGAAGGCCGCTTCCGGAACCATCGGCATGTAGATGATGACGCGATCGCCTTTCTGGACGCCGCGGTTCTTCAGCACCGATGTCAGCGCGACCACCTCGCGCTTCAGTTCGGCATAGGTGAATTTCCTGATCGTGCCTGAAATCGCGCTGTCATGGATCAGCGCGATCTGATCGGCGCGGCCACCCGTCACGTGACGGTCAACGGCGTTGAAGCAGGTGTTGCAGGAGGCGCCGCCAAACCAGCGCCCGTAGACGCCGGCATTCGGATCGAACACGTTGTCGTAGGGTGAGAACGAGTCGATGGCTTTGGCCGCATCCGCCCAGAATTTCTCCGGATCGCGTTTCCAGCTGTCATAGACCTCGTGGTAGCGTGACGCCATCCAGCTTCCTCCCCAGGAATGTTTGCTGTCTTTGAAATAGCGTATGCTGTTTTTGCAAGCATGTGCAATTTCGTCTTTTGGCGACCTCGCCTTGGCCGCAAAACGCGGCATGATGGTCTAGGGTCATAATGGGGGGCAAGGCGCAATGAAGACGCGATGCGAGGTTACCGTGTTGGCGGCTGTGCTGTTGACGGTCGCTTCCGCCGCTCAGGCCGGCGATGCGGCGGCGAGGCGCATTATCGGCTTTTCGCCGGACGGCAACTATTTCGCCTTCGAGCAATATGGCACGCTCGATGCAGGTGTTTCGGATTCGGGCTGGTCGGAGATCGACATCATCGACACGCGCACCGCTGAGTTCGTCGGCGGCAAGCCCATCCACATCGTCGACGAGTCGGAAGAGGCGACGCTCACCCTGGAGCAGGCGAGAGCACAGGCAGCCGCGCAGGCGGCACCTCTGCTCGCCCGATATGCCATCGCGCCGCGCGGCGAACGGACGGCCGTGGACAAATTCACCTTTCCCGACGACATGATCGGTTACCAAGACATTGCGCGCCTGGAGCAGGTTTCGCAGAAATGGCTTTCGACGAGCTATGACGAGCTTGGCATCTCGACCATCCAGCTCGACCAGACCCTAGCTGAGAGCACGACGGATTGCTCGTCAAGTTTCGATGAGACGCAGCAAGGCGCCACGGCCGGCAAGGCGCTCGGTTTCCGCCTGACGCTGCAGGGACAGGATGGCAAGCCGTTCAAGCTGCTGCATGAGGACAAAGCCGTGCCCGGCTCGAGGAATTGCCCGACTTCCTACAGCCTGTCGGAATCCTATGCGTTCACCCCGGATGGCAGTTCGGTAGTGCTAGCCGTGCTCGTGCAACGCTTCAGTCAGGGATTTGAAGGACGGGACCGCCGCTTTATCGCCGTGACCGGCGAGGTGCCTTGAAAGCCGCTCGCGCCCAGGCATCCTCGACGCCATCTCGACTGCCCTATTCGGATTGGTTCTAGAGCGGCAGCGCCGCGAGCACGAGTCCGACCCCGCCGGCGATCAGCAAAGCAGCGGCGAGCGCCTTTCGGTGACGTTCGAACCCCGTCGGAGCCCGATCCCAATTGTAACGCATGTTCTGCCCCCCAAAACCCACCGAATTCCTTACCTTACCAAAGGTAAACAAAGCAACATTGTGCTAAATCCACCAAACTGGTCTGACAATGCTCAGCGTGGCGCATGACAGTGTTGTCACCGACTATTTTTGGGGGCGTCTTTGCAAAGTCCCGCTTCAGGGGCAGCGCGGTGTTTGACCGTGCTACATCCCCCAGCGCAGTGCAGCCGTATGCACCGGTGCGTCCCACAACGCGGTCGTCTCGTCTTCGAGCATGGTCAGCGTGATCGAGCAGCCGGCCATGTCGAGCGATGTCACATAGGATCCGACCAATGAGCGGGTGACCGTCACGCCGTTATTCTCGAAGATATTTCGGGCGCTGTTGTACATCAGGTAAAGCTCCATCAGCGGCGTGCCGCCGAAACCGTTGATGAAGAGCAGCGCCGGGCCTTTCGCCCTGTCGCCCAGATCGCCCAGGATTGCCGCGCAGATCTCCTCGGCGATGGTATCGGCGCTCTTCAACGTGTCGCGGCGGCGGCCGGGCTCACCATGAATGCCGACGCCGAACTCCATCTCGCCGTCGCCGATATCGAAGGTTGGCTTGCCGGCCGCCGGCACGGTGCAACTGGTCAGCGCCACGCCCATAGAGCGGGTCGCGCCATTGACGCGTTCGCCAAGCGCCTTCAATGGTTTCAGCGCCATGCCTTGCTCGGCCGCGGCGCCGACGATCTTCTCGACCACCAGCGTGCCGGCGACGCCGCGCCGGCCGGTGGTGTAGGACGAGTTCTCGACCGCGACATCGTCATTGGTCACCATCTGCACGACGCCCTCCGACATTTCGGCGGCCATGTCGAAATTCATCACATCGCCCTCGTAGTTCTTGACGATGAACAGACAGCCGGCGCCGGTGTTGACGGCCTCTACCGCGGCCAGCATCTGGTTCGGCGTCGGCGAGGTGAACACCTGGCCGGGGCAGGCGGCGTCCAGCATGCCATGCCCGACCAGCCCGCCATGCAGCGGCTCGTGGCCAGAGCCACCGCCGGAGATCAGCGCCACCTTGCCCGGCTTGAGCACCTTACGGCGGACGAATTTATGCTCGTCGCCAAGCACAAGGATGTCGGCATGGGCGGCGACGAAACCATCGAGGCTTTCGGTCAGCACCGTGTCGACCGAATTCAGAAATTTCTTCATGACCGTCCTCCCGAAATGGCCAGGCGCGGCGCGACTATGTCCCGCCCTTGCCGGCTATGCTGGTGATCTTCTGGATGAAATCGTTGACTGCCCGGTCGAGTGCTGCGTTCTGCTTGTCGTCACCGAAATCGGGAACGATCAGCGAGACATGCCGCGTCTTTCGCATGCCTGACGCCACCGACATTTTTCCCGGATGCGCCTGGTGGTAGGCAGCAAGAAAATGGTCGCGTTCGGCCGGGCTGAAATGGCAGACGGAGAAAATAGCCGGCAAATGTTTTGACGGGATCGGGATCGAATAGGCCGGGCTGGAAATCTGCGTGACGAAGCTGCGGTGCTTGCCGAGCGCGTCGGCGAGGCGCTGGCGCATGCCGGACGGGCGCTGGTCGATCACCTGCGACAGGATGGTCTTGTAAGCGCGGATCGCCTCTTCGGAGCCGGGTTCAGGTGTCTTGTCGGCCATGCCAGCGCCTAGATCGATACGTCCGCGATGGCCGCCTTGGCCATGGCGAGCTGGGCGGGAACCACGGAAAGGTCGCGCAGGCCGGCCTCAAGCAGCGCCGGGATCGACGCTGGATCGCCACCGGCGTCGCCGCACAGGCTGACCGGAATCTTTTGCGCGCGGCCGAAGGCGGCAACCGAGGCGATCAGCCGGAGCACGGCCGGGTGCCGGACGGAATTCAGATGGGCGACGGAAGCATTGTCACGCGCCGCCGCCATCACATACTGGGTCAGGTCGTTCGAGCCGATCGAGAAGAAGGCGACGTTGGCAAACGCTTCCGGCGCGATCGCAACCGACGGCACCTCGACCATGATGCCGAGCGGCGGCATTTTTTGCGCGACGCCGCGCGCCACGAGACCAGCCTGTTCTTCCGTAAATAGCGCGACGGCACGTTCGTACTCGTCCGCCACGGCGATCATGGGGAACATTACCTTGAGATTGCCATGCACGGCGGCGCGCAACAGGGCCCGGATCTGCACGCGAAAGACCTCCGGTCGCGCCAGCGACAGCCTGATGCCGCGCAGGCCGAGAAACGGATTGCCCTCGTCCACGGTGAAGCCTGGCACCGGCTTGTCGCCGCCGGCATCGACGGTGCGGATTGTCACCGGCTTTTCGCCCGCCCATTCCAGCACCTTGCGGTAGGCGCAATACTGCGTCTCCTCGTCGGGCAGCGTCTTGCCGAACAGGAATTCGGTGCGCATCAGCCCGATGCCCTCACAGGTCGAGATATCGATGCCGTCGACATCGGATGGATCGGCGATGTTGACCTGCACGCGCACCGCTGTGCCGGCTTTTGTCACCGCCGGCCTCTCCAGATAGGACTGTGCCTTGTCGCGACGGGCCGTGAACGACGACGAAGACCGGCGGAAAGCTTCGATCTCGGCCTTCGATGGCGAAAGCACGATGCCGCCATGCTCGGCGTCGAGCAGTGCGATGCCGGCAAGATGAGCCGGCGAAGCACCAAGCCCCACGATCATCGGCACGCCGCGCGAGCGCGCCAGCATGGCGACATGGCTGGCGGCACTGCCGGCTTTCAGCGCGATGCCGCCGCCGGAACTCCAATCGGTTTCGAGGAAGCGCGTCGGAGCGATGTCCTCGCCATAGAAAATGGCTCCCGCCGGCGCAGCTGCCTCGCTGTCGTCGGTCATCGCGCGCAGCACCTGGTCTCTGATGTCGCGCATGTCGGCCGCGCGTGCGCGGAAGTAATCCTGGTCCGACGTTTCGTAGCCTGCGATCTCGGCATCCAGTGCCTGCCGCCATGCCGCATCGGCTGGCTGGCCGGCGGCAATCGCGGCAAAGGCCGGGCCGGTCAGCGCATCGTCCTCCAGCATGGCGATCTGGAATTCGAGAATATCGGCCGCATCGCCTTCACTCGCTTCGATCAGCGTGGTGAGCCTGCCTGTCGCAACACCGATTGCCGTATCGAGCGCAGCCTCCTCTTCAGCAGCCGTTGCCTTACCGGCATAGCGCGCGGCAACCGGATCTAGGTTGAACAGCGGCCCCTCGGCATAGCCGGCCGAGGCCGAAATCCCCTTCAGCCTAAGCGGTTCGGGCATGGTCCGCGCCCTCGTCGAAATCGCGCCGCACCAGCTCGACAAGCGCGCCGACCGCTTCGCCGGCGCCGTCACCTTTGGCCCTTATATGCAGAACCGTGCCTTTCGGCGCCTTGGCCGCCATTACCTTGACGATGCTCTTGGCGTCGAACCAAGGGCCGTTGGCGGCGAGCGCCACTTCGACCTCGGCCGAAAATGTCTTGGCGAGTTTGGTGAGCTTCACCGAAGGGCGCGCATGCAGGCCCACCTCGTGAGTGATCAAGACGGTGGCTTCTGCGGATGCGGACATTGAGTCAAAATTCCTGTTCATTCACGACGGCGACAATTCGTGTGCCGTCGCCACCACTTCCCTGAGCGAAGCGCCGCCGGAAGCCTCCGTCGCCGCCATCACCGCGCCCTCGACGATCGGCGCATTGCAGACGATGATCTTCTGCGCGCGCGGCTCGCCGATCATCTCGACCGCCATCTCGCTGTTGGTTTCGGCGCCGCCGAGATCGACAAGTATGGCGACACCCGCCTCCGACCAGGCCTTGTCGATGGCGCCCATGATCGCCTCGACATTGGTCCCCAGCCCGCCATGGCCGTTTCCGCCACACCATGCAAGCGGCACTTCGTCGCCGACCATCTGGCGCACCATGTCCGCCGTGCCTTCGGCGACCAGCGGTGAATGCGACACGATAACGATGCCGACATTGCTCATGCTTGCTCCCCGATGGTCTCAGTGACAGCCCGCACCAGAAGCGCGACCGAGCGCCCGCCGGCATCCATATGGCCGATCGAGCGGTCGCCAAGGAACGAAGCGCGTCCGCGCAATGCCTTCATCGGCACGGTGGCATCGGCTGCACGGTCCGCGACATCGGCGATTTCCGCCCCGGTCTTTCCCTGCAGCAGGGCGTCATGCACCGGCTGCAGCACGTCGAGCATGGTCTTTTGCCCGACTTGCGACTTGCCCCTCGCTGCCACCGCCTCGATTGCCTTGCCGAAAGCCGTAGCCAGATTGGCGCGATCCGGCTCTACGGAAATCTCCTTGCCGAGCGCCATGAACAGCGTCCCGAACAGCGGTCCCGATGCCCCGCCCACCGTCATCACCAGCTTGGTGCCGATCGCCTTCAGCGCCTCCGGCAATGGCTTTGCAGCAAACCCCTCGGCCTCCGCCCGCACCGCCTCGAAGCCGCGCTTCATGTTCAGGCCATGGTCGCCATCGCCGATCGCCTGGTCGAGCGCGGTCAGTTCGTCCGCGTGGGCGACAATCGTGTCGGCGGTGACGGATATCAGCGTCTTCAGGTCAACCTTGTCCATCGTCCCAGTCTTGTCCAGCGTCTCAGCGCTCATCGGTTTGCAATCCTGTTGCCGGCCTGGTCGAAGAACAGCGGCGCGCGGTAGCGGATAATCACCCTGTCGCCCTTTTCCAGTTGGATGTCGGGGTCGGTCAGCGTCACCAGCTTTCTGCTTCCCACCGTCACATGCAGGTGGTTCTGGTCGCCCAAATGCTCGACCCAGTTAACAACGCCGTCGGCGGGGCCATTCGATGCCTTGCCGATCGACAGATGTTCTGTACGCGCGCCGATCGTTTTGGTTCCCGCCGGCATGTCGCCATCCGGCAGCAGGCCGGTCGGCAACAGATTGATTGCCGGCTGGCCGAGCCTTGCGGCGACATGAAGGTTTGCCGGCTCGGAATAGATCGTCCGCGGCGTGCCGATCTGCACCAGCACGCCATCGGCGAGAATGCCGATGCGATCGGCCATCGTCATCGCCTCGATCTGGTCATGCGTGACATAAAGCATGGTGGCGCCGAGCTCGGCCTGGATGCGCTTCAGCTCGAGCCGGAGGTCGGCGCGCAGCTTGGCATCGAGCGACGACAGCGGCTCGTCCATCAGATAGATCGAGGGCTTGCGCACCAGGGCGCGCCCGATGGCGACGCGCTGCATCTCGCCACCGGAAAGCTTGGTGCAGCGGTTGTTCAGCTTGTGGTGGATACGCACCATCTTGGCCACCTCTTCGACGCGGCGGCGCACCGCGTCCTCGCCCAGCCGCCGCGCAGGCGAGCGCAGCGGAAAGGCCAGATTGTCGTAGACCGACAGATGCGGATAAAGCGAATATTGCTGGAAGACGAAGGCGGTATCGCGCTCGGCCGGCGAGAGTGCTGTTGCGTCGCGTCCGCCGATATGGATTGAGCCAGTATCCGGCCGTTCCAATCCGGCAATAAGCCGGAGCGTCGTCGTCTTACCGGCCCCGGTCGGGCCGAGCAGCACGACGAATTCGCCATCAGCGACATGCAGATCGAGAGTGTCAACGGCGACATGTTCGCCGAAGCTCTTGGTCACGCCTTTGATCTGCACGTCAGCCATGATGCGCTCTTCCCTGGGAAGCCCCGTCATGGATTGCGGTTCGCACCGCGCGGCCGGAGCCCCTCTCGAACAGCGACAGCCGTGCGCTGCTCAGCGCCAGGCCGACATGGTCGCCCGCATTGAGCCGGATTTCGGCCGGCACCCGCGCCTTGATGATGCCGCCGGATGTCTCCACCGCAACGATCTGCGTGGTGCCGAGATATTCGGTGCCATAGATGGCGCCACGCAGCTTCGACGCGTCGTCGAAGCGGATGTGTTCCGGTCGGATGCCGAGCGCCATGTCGGCCGGCGCGATGTCCTCGCGCACCTCCGGCACCGCCACCTTGGCACCTTGCACCACTATCTCCCTGGCACCCTTTGAAAGCCCGCCGCCGAAGCCGAGAAAATTCATCGGCGGCGAGCCGATGAAATCGGCGACGAACATGGTAGCCGGCCGGTCGTAGATTTCGCGCGGGGTGCCGAACTGCTCGATGACGCCGTGGTTCATAACCGCGATCTTGTCGGCCATCGACATCGCTTCCATCTGGTCATGCGTGACGTAGACCGTGGTAGCGCGGATGCGGTTGTGCAGTTCGCGCAGCTCATGGACCATGAGATCGCGGAATTCGGTGTCGAGCGTGCCGAGCGGCTCGTCCATCAGGAAGCATTTTGGCCGCCGCACGATGGCGCGGCCGAGCGCGACGCGCTGGCGATCACCGCCGGCAAGGCCGGAGACCGATTTGTTGAGCAGATGGTCGATGCGCAACAGCTTCGCCGTCTCTTCGACGCGCTGGCGGATTTCGATGCCGGGCATGCCTTGCGCCAGCAACGGGAAGCCGATGTTCTTACGCACATTCATGTGCGGATAGAGCGCGAACAGCTGAAAGACGAAGGCGATGTCGCGCTCGCGGGCACGTCGCATGGTGACGTCCTCGCCGCCGAGCAGGATCTTGCCGCCGGTCGGCAGTTCGAGCCCGGCAATCATGCGCAACGTCGTCGTCTTGCCGCAACCCGACGGCCCCAGCATGACGAAGAACTCGCCATTCCCGACGACGAAGTTGGAATCCTGCACGGCGACGAAATCGCCGAATGCCTTCCTCAGATGCTCAACGCGGATTTCAGCCATCGTCTACTCCGGAAACTTCGAGACGATGATGAACATCGCCGTGCCGGCCAGCATGGTGACGAAGGAGTACGTGTAGAGCGACAGCGCGAAGGGCTGAAACAGCATCAGGAAGCCGATGGCGATGATCGCGGTGGCGATGTTTTCCATCAGCCCGCGGCGGAGCGCGCGCGGCCATGATGGTCTTATGGGAGCAACAGGACGCGTCATGCTCCACTCCCTTCCTTCTTCCCGTTCACGGGGCGAGGCGGTTGCCAGGTGGTTCCCCCACTCCGCCGCTGCTTCGCAGCGCCACCTCTCCCCCCTCCGGAGGGAGAGGAAGGGAGTCTGGCTGAATTAAGTTCGCACCCTTCCTCTACCCCGTCGATCGGGGGAGAGGTGTCGAGCGAAGCTCGACGGAGTGGGGGTCGACCTGGCGCGGCGGGAGAAGATGTATGTGCCTGCTTGTCATACACGCTATCGCTAAACGGTAAGCGTTCGCAAATGTGTCGATCCCGTAGCCGTGGACGAGGAGAAGGGAAACGGTGGCACCGTCGGTTTCTTATTCCCACATCAATCATTTGCGCACCGCGCCGAAGGTGATGCCACGCAGCAATTGCTTGCGAAGCAGGATGGTGAACACCAGGATCGGCACCAGGAAGATCGTCGTGCCTGCAGCGACCGCCGGCCAGTCCTGGCCGCCTTCGCCAATGATGGTCGGGATGAAGGGCGGCGCGGTCTGCGCCGTGCCCGAAGTCAGCAGAGCGGCGAACGCATATTCGTTCCAGGCAAAGATCAGGCAGAAGATGGCGGTCGCGGCAATACCGGTGGTCGCCTGCGGCAGCACGGTGCGCCAGAAGGCCTGCAGCCGCGTATAACCGTCGATCATCGCCGCTTCTTCGTACTCGCGCGGAATCTCGTCGATGAAGCCTTTCAGCAGCCACACGGCAAGCGACACATTGACCGCCGTATAGAGCAGGATCATGCCGAGCGCGGTGTCCGACAGGCCAAGCTCGCGATACATCAGATATATGGGAATGGCGACCGCGATCGGCGGCATCATCCGCGTCGACAGGATGAAGAAGAGAAGGTCGTCGGCCAGCGGCACCTTGAAGCGCGAGAAGCCATAGGCCGACAACGTGCCGAGGAACACCGCGCAAAAAGTCGAGCCGAAGGCGATGATCAGCGAATTGACGAAGCGCGGCATGAAGTTGGACGGGCCGGCGATCACCATGTTGCGCTTGCGCGTGGTCTCGTCGCAGAAGCCGGTCGCCGGTCCAAGCGAGTTGATGTATTCCGGCGTCTGCCTTGTGCGCGTCGTGAACAGATTGCAGTAGCCTTCGAGGCTAGGCTGGAACAGGATCTTCGGCGGATACGCAATCGAATCCGGCGGCGTCTTGAAGCTGGTGGCGAAGATCCACAGCAGCGGCACGATCGAGATCAGCGCGTAAAGCACGATGATCGTGCCAGCGACGCGCTTCGACGTGGCCGAGGGTGCGACGACCGAATGGGCTGACGTCAGGCTCATCTCTGCTTCACCTTGTTGAGCGCCTTGACGTAGATATTGGCCAGCCCGAACACCGCGACGAACAGGATGATGGCGAAGGCCGAGGAATAGCCCGTCCGCCAGCTTTCGAAGGCCTGCCGCTTCAGCGTGATCGAGGCGACTTCGGTGGTCGAGCCGGGTCCGCCGCCGGTGAGCAGGTTGACCATGTCGAACATCTTGAAGTTCTCGATGCCGCGGAACAGCACCGCCAGCATGATGAAGGGCAGCGCCATCGGCAGCGTGATCGACCAGAACTGCCGCCAGTTGGAGGCACGGTCGACCTCGGCCGCCTCATAGATATATTCGGGGATCGAGCGCAGCCCGGCGAGACAGATCAGCATCACGTACGGCGTCCACATCCAGGTGTCGACGATGACGATCGACCACGGTGCCAGCGAGACGTTGGAGAGCATGCCGATCTCCGTTGCCGGAATGCCTGACACGAACGAGATGGCATAGGCGAACAGGCCGATCTGCGGCTCGTAGAGGAAGCGCCAGAAATTGCCGACCACTGCGGGCGACAGCATCATCGGCACCAGAATGATGGTCGTCCAGAAGGCGTGGCCGCGAAACTTCCGGTCGATCAGCCAGGCCAGCGTGAACCCGATCAGCGTCTGCAGCAGGATGGTCCAGAACACGAAATGCGCCGTCGTCTGCATGGCGATCCAGATATCCTGGTCGCCGAGGATGCGCTTGTAGTTGGCAAGGCCGACGTTTTTCACCACCTCGTTGGGGCGATTGGCGCGGTAATTGGTGAAGGAAAGATAGATCGCCCAGAACAGCGGAAAGATGTTGATGGCGAGCAGCAACAGGATCGTCGGCGAGATGAACAGCCAGGCGAGGCCCTTGTCGCTGATGCCCCGGACCTTGCGGGCCAACGGCTCAGGCGTGGCCCGGGCAACGCTGTCCGCAGTCCGATTGAGCATGGTCAGTCCCGCTTCGGTCACTTTAAGTCGTCTCGACATTGGAATTTATCTGAACTGTGTCCCGTGCCAAGGGCGGCACGGGACCAGAGCATGATGCCGAAAAGTGTTAAGCGGTTTTCGGACGACATCATGCTCACTCGCTCTTGGTCCGGGGCCGGATGATTTCGGGTCTCCGACCCGAAATCATCCGGCCCTGGGGTCGTGGCTCGGGAGGAGCCGGTCTCTCGCCGATTACATCTTGCCGTCGTCCTGGAAGACCTCGGTCCAGTCCTTGACCAGGCCGTCGAGCGCGTCCTTCGCCGAACCCTGGCCGGCCACGACATAGTCGTGGAAGCGCTTCTGCGACGCCTGCAGCAGCGGCGCATAGCTCGGCTCAGCCCAGAAGTCCTTCACGATGGCCATCGAGTCGAGGAAGGTCTGCGCATAAGGCTGGCTGGCCGGGAAGCTCGGGTCTTTGACGACCGCATTGAGGCAGGAATAGCCGCCGAGCGACCACCATTTGGCCTGCACGTCCTTGTTGGCGAACCATTTGATGTATTTGAGCGCGGCTTCCTGCTTGTCGGAATAGGAAACCACCGAGATGCCCTGGCCGCCGAGTTGGGCGAACTGCTCGCCGTCGGGACCCTTGGGATTGGCGAAATAGCCGATCTTGTCGCCGCCGACATTCTCGTCCTTCTGCAGGCCCGGCCAGGTAAAGGCGAAGTTCATGTGCATCGCCACCTGGCCGGATTTGAAGGCATCGACGCCTTCGCCCATGTAGCTGTTCGAGGCCCCGGGAGGCGTGCAGCAGTCATAGAGCGCCTTGTAGAACTCCAGACCCTTCACCGATTTCTCGGAGTTGACGAAGCCGTCCATCTCGTAGGGCTTGTCGGGGTTCTCGTATTTGAAGCCGAAGCTGTAGAGCACGTCCATGGCGCCCATGGTGATGCCTTCGGAGCCGCGCTCGGTATAGATCGATGCGCCATACACGGTCTTGCCGTCGATCTCGCGCTTCTGGAAGAACTCGGCGATCTGCTTCAACTGGTCGAACGTCGTCGGCGCGGCGAGATCCCAGCCGTATTTCTCCTTGAATTCCTTCTGCAGTTCCGGCTTGGAGAACCAGTCCTTGCGATAGGTCCAGCCGACGACGTCACCCATGGCAGGCAGCGCCCAGTAGTTCGGCGTGTTCTTCGGCCATTCCGAATAGCCGACGACGGTCGCCGGCACGAAGTCGTCCATGCTGATCTTCTCCTTGTCGAAGAAGTCGTTCAGCTTGACGTAATGGCCATTCTCGGCGGAGCCGCCGATCCACTGGCTATCGCCGATGATCAGGTCGCACAGCTTGCCCTTGGAATTCAATTCGTTGAGGAAGCGGTCGGCATAGTTGGTCCACGGCACGAATTCGAATTTCATGCCGATGCCGGATTCCTTGGTGAAATCCTTGGACAGTTCCACAAGAGCGTTCGCCGGGTCCCAGGCTGCCCAGCAAAGCGTCAGATCTTCCGCATGCGCGACGTTCGAAACGGCTGTCGACGCAAACATCGCCGAGGTCAGTCCCAACGTCAGTTTCAAGGTCGATTTCATGCCTTCCTCCCATTTGCGAAACGCGCCCGGATGACGGTTTCAAAAAACCTCAACCCCCCTCCTCAGGGGTCTAAACATGACGGCGCGGTTGCGCACCAGATGTTTAGTAATTTGTTTAGTGATGCAATTTTTACTAAACAAGGCAAGCGAATTCGTCGCTGCACCGCAGCATGACGCGTCGGCTCCGGGCGCTGGTTCGGGAAAGGCGGCTTCTGTCGGGTTGTTTGGCGCGCCGGGCACCGGCTCATTTGACCGTTCTGGTGCTCACTGTCACCGGCCGCAGCGCCGGGGCCGGCGGCAGCAGGGCGCGTATGTCGGCGAAGGGGAAGACCGGCTCGAAGCGGAAGGCCTCGGCGAAGGAACCGGCTGCGCCATTGCACTGGCCGGCGCGAAAGGCGTTCTGCGTGCGCGCCGCGTCGACGAAACGTTCGGGATCCTGCGACTGATGCGCCCGGATCGCCATCGTCTTGAGATCGAAATGCCCTGATATATCGACATAATGCGTCGGCGAAAAACCGGTGCCGCCGAGCGTATCGGCATGCAGCACCGGCACTGCGAAAGACGCCGCGATCCGCACGCTGTCCGACAGCGCACGGTGGTCGCCATGATAGTCGTTCGGCGCATGGGTGATCGCCAGGTCCGGCTTCATGTCGCCGATCAGCGTCTTCAGTGCCGCGATCAGCGCGGCGTCGGCAACCAGCGCGCCGTCCGGAAAATCGAGGAAGTGCGGTGTTGCGCCAAGCAGGTCCGCCGCCACAGCCGCTTCCTCGCGGCGGGCGCGGGCGAGCGGTCCCGGATCGCCCCTCCCACCCCTGGCGCCGTCCGTGGCTATCGCAAAAACCAGTTCTGCGCCTTGCGCGGCATAGGCTGCCATCGTACCGAACATGAAAATCTCGATGTCGTCCGGATGCGCACCGAGCGCCAGTATCTTCACCCTGCTCTCCCTGGAACTGGAAACACGTGACGAACGGAATTCTGCTCGCCCTGATCGCCTATGCAAGCTATTCATTCAACGATGCCGTTGTCAAAAGCCTGGGTGGGCAGTTCACGGTGTTCGAGATCGGGTTCTTCTCGACATTGTTTGCCGGCTTCTTTCTTCTCTTCACCCGGCCGAACGGCGAACGCTGGCGCGATTTCTGGCGCACGAAGCGGCCTTGGGCGGTTCAGGCCCGCGCCTGGGCCGGCATCGCGTCCGGCGTGCTCAGCGTCTATGCCTTCACCACCATCCCGCTGGCGGAAGCCTATGCGCTGATTTTCCTGGCGCCGCTCTGCGTCACCATCCTTTCCACCCTCATCCTCAAGGAGAAGGTCGGCCCTTGGCGATGGCTGGCGGTGGTCGCCGGCTTTGCCGGCGTCATGCTGGTCGTGCGGCCGGGCTTTCGCGAGATGCATCTCGGTCACCTCGCTGCGTTCGGCGTTGCTTTCCTTGCCGCCGCCAGCATCATCCTGATGCGCTCGCTCGCGGCTGGGGAAAAGCGCACGACGATGCTCGGCGTGCTGATTGGCTACGGCCTGTTCTTCAACGGCATCGGTGCCGCGGCCACGTCATTCACGCTTCCGGACGCAAGGCAGCTGACCTGGCTGGTGCTGTCGGGTGCGTTCACGTCTTGCGGACAATTGCTTCAGCTTATGGCCGTGAAATACGCGCCAGCCAACCGGATCGCGCCGACGCATTATTCGCAGATCGTCTGGGCGGTGATCCTGGGCGCGCTGTTCTTCCAGGAATATCCCGATTTTCTGTCGCTTGTCGGTCTCGCCATCGTCGGTGGCTCCGGCCTTTTGACGATGGTGCGCGAGGAGGCGAGGTTGGGCACGGTGCGCTGGAACCCATTTTCGCGGACCCGGCTTTGAGTTGGCCCGCTCTCGGTTGCGCGGCGACCGTCACCGCTGATATGCGGGCGCTGCGGATCCGCCGCGATTGGATGAGTACGTCCGTGGGACGATGACCAGAAAGCCCTTGCCGGAACTCCCGGTCTCCGCCGTGCTGCCGGCGCTCAGCGAGGCGCTTGGCCATGGCAACAGCGCCGTGCTGGTGGCGCCGCCCGGCGCCGGCAAGACGACGCTGGTGCCGCTGGCGCTGCTCGATGCAGCATGGCTCGGCACGGGCAAGATCATTCTGCTCGAGCCGCGCCGGCTCGCTGCCCGCGCCGCTGCCCGCCGCATGGCCGAACTGCTCGGCGAGGAGCCCGGCGAGACGGTCGGCTATGCCATGCGCATGGAGAACCGGACCTCGGCAAGGACGAGAATTCTTGTCGTGACCGAAGGCGTGCTGTCCCGCATGATCCTCGACGATCCGGAACTGCCCGGTGTCTCGGCGGTATTCTTCGACGAATTCCACGAGCGCTCGCTCGACGGCGATTTCGGTCTGGCGCTGGCGCTCGATGTGCAAGGTGCGCTGAGGCCCGATCTGCGATTGCTGGTGATGTCGGCAACGCTCGACGGCGCGCGTGTCGCTCGCTTGCTTTCCGGCGCCCCGGTGATCGAGAGCGAAGGCCGCGCCTTTTCCGTTGATATCCGTTACGACGAACGGCCGGCCGGCATCGCCATCGAGGACGCCATGGCCAAGGCCATCCGCGCGGCCCTTGCCGAGGAGAGCGGCAGCGTGCTCGCCTTCCTGCCCGGCCAGCGCGAGATCGAGCGCACCGCCGAGCGGCTGCAGGGCCGCGTCAGCGCCGACACCGACATCGTGCCACTCTACGGCATGCTCGACGGCAAGGCGCAGGACGCGGCCATCAAGCCGGCGCCATCCGGCCGCCGCAAGGTGGTGCTGGCAACGTCGATCGCCGAAACCTCGATCACCATCGACGGTGTGCGCGTCGTCATCGATTCCGGTCTGTCGCGGCTACCGCGCTACGAGCCGGCCAGCGGCCTGACGCGGCTGGAGACGGTGCGTGTCAGCAGAGCCTCCGCCGACCAGCGCGCCGGCCGCGCCGGACGCACGCAACCGGGCGTCGCCATCCGGCTGTGGCGAGCCGAGCAGACGGCGGCACTTCCCGCGTTCACCCCGCCGGAGATCATCGAGGCCGATCTTTCCGGACTTCTGCTCGATTGCGCCGCCTTCGGTGTCGCCGATCCAACGAGCCTTTCGTTCCTCGATCCGCCGCCGGCCCCGGCGCTCAACGAGGCAAGGTCGCTGCTTCGTGCGCTCGATGCCATTGACGAGGCAGGGCGCCTGACGGAAGCGGGTGCTGCGATGCGCAGGTTGGCGCTGCCGGTGCGGCTCGCTCACATGGTCGCCGAGGCGGCGAAGACCGGCCAGGCGTTCGAGGCGGCCATGCTGGCTGTGCTGCTCACCGAGCGCGGCCTTGGCGGCGACGGCGCCGACCTCGAACGCCGGCTGATGCGGTTCCGATCCGAAAGATCGCCGCGCGCCACATCGGCGCGGCAGCTTGCCGAGCGGCTGGCGAGGCAGGCTCAACCCTCCCCCTCGAGGGGAGGGTCGGCGACCGAGCTGAGCGTAGCGAAGCGAGAGAGCCGGGGTGGGGTCGCCGACAGCGTGCCCGAACCGACCCCACCCCGCTCCGCTTCGCGGATCGACCCTCCCCTCAAGGGGGAGGGTGAGGCCGGCGCCCTCCTCATCCGTGCCTGGCCGGACCGTGTCGCCAGGGCGCGCGGCGAGCGCGGCCGTTTCGTGCTGGCCAACGGTTCGGGCGCCATGCTCGACACCGCTGATCCCCTGGCGGGCGAAACCTGGCTCGTCGTCGCCGACCTGCAGGGCAAGGCGCAGAATGCCCGCATCACGGCAGCAGCGGCGATAGATGAGACCGACATTCGCGCTTCGCTTGCCGACAAGATCGAGACCCGCGGGGAAACGAGCTTCGACCGCGACAGGCGCGCGGTGCGCGTGCGCGAAACCGTTCGCCTCGGTGCCATCACGCTGTCCGAACGCATGCTGCCGGCGCCGGCCGGCACTGAGGCGGATCACGCGATCCTTGACGCCTTGCGCGAACACGGGCTGTCGCTTTTGCCGTGGGGCAAGGAGGCGGAAACGCTGCGCCAACGGCTCGGCTGGCTGTATCGCGGCGTCGGCGCGCCCTGGCCCGACGTTTCCGACGCGGCGCTTCTCGAATGTCTCGACGATTGGCTGCTGCCGTATCTCTCCGGCGCTGCGTCCTTCGCCGCGATCGATCCGGGCGTGCTTTCGGCCGGCCTCATGGCATTGGTGCCGCACGATCTCCAGCGCAGGATCGAGGCGCTGGCGCCGACCCATTTCGACGCGCCGTCGGGCAGCCGCGTGCCGATCCGTTATGACGGCGAATGGCCCGTGCTGGCGATCCGCGTGCAGGAGCTGTTCGGGCTCGACCGGCACCCTTCGATTGCCAATGGCACCGTGCCGCTGACACTCGAGCTCTTATCGCCGGCGCACCGGCCTATCCAGACGACGCGTGACCTGCCCAGCTTCTGGCGCGGTTCCTGGGCCGATGTGCGGGCCGACATGCGTGGCCGCTATCCCCGGCACGTCTGGCCGGAGAACCCGCTTCTCGCCACCGCCACCAGCCGCGCCAAACCGCGTGGCAGCTGATGCAGCTCGACCATGATCCGATCATGGTCAACAAGAAGACAGAAACATCTACCGCTTCTCCTTTCCCGGCTATAATCCTTGGTCATGATAAACATCCTGCAGGCGCCCGACTTCCAGCAAAGCCAGCGGCTGCGTCTCAACACGCTGATCAGGCTGCGCTGGCTCGCCATCGTCGGCCAGAGCCTGACGGTGCTCGTCGTCGCCTACGGGCTGAAGTTCCCGCTGCCTGTCAGCCTCTGCTTCGCGCTGATCGCCTGCTCTGCCTGGATGAACCTGTTGCTGACCTTCCGCTATCCGGCAGCGCATCGGCTGACGCCGCTGCCGGCCTTTGCCATCCTGACCATCGACAGCCTGCAGCTTGCCGGCCTGCTCTACATGACCGGCGGCCTCACCAATCCGTTTTCGGTGCTGGTGACCGTGCCGGTGGTCATCTCGGCGACGTCGCTGCCGCTGCGCCTGACGGCCATCCTCGGCGCGCTGGTGATGGTGGCGGCGACCCTGCTGGTCTTCTTCCATCTGCCGCTGCCCTGGTATGAGGGCGCGCCGCTCGAGATGCCGTTCATCTATGTCGCAGGCATGTGGATGGCGGTGTTTTCCTCGATCGCCTTCACCGCGATCTACGCCTTCCGCGTGGCCGAGGAAGCACGCTTGCTCGCCAACGCGCTTGCCGCCACCGAGCTGGTGCTGCAGCGCGAGCAGCACCTGTCGGCGCTGGACGGCCTTGCCGCCGCCGCTGCGCATGAGCTGGGCACGCCGCTTGCCACCATCACTCTTGTTGCCAAGGAGATGGAGAAGGCGCTCCGCAACGATCCGAAATACGGCGAGGACGTGACGCTGCTGCGCTCGCAGAGCGAGCGTTGCCGCGAAATCCTCAAACGCCTCACCAGCCTCTCGTCTGAGGGCGAGGCGCATCTCTCCCGCCTGCCGCTGACCTCGCTGGTCGAGGAGATGACGGCGCCGCACCGTGATTTCGGCATCTCGATCAAGCTTCGTCCCGGCGAGCGCATCGGCCCCGAACCGGTAGGGCGGCGCAATCCCGGCGTCATCTACGGCCTCGGCAATCTGGTCGAGAACGCCGTCGATTTTGCCCGCAAGGCCGTCACCGTGCGCTGGAGCTGGAACGAGGCCGCCGTTACCTTCTCGATCACCGACGACGGGCCGGGTTTCCCTCCCGAAATCATCGACCGCATCGGCGAGCCCTATATGTCGACACGCCAGGGCACCGAGGCCGGCGGCGGCCTGGGCCTAGGGCTTTTCATCGCCAAGACCTTGCTGGAGCGCTCGGGCGCCACGCTTGATTTCCGCAATTCAAACGAGCCGGGCGAGGGCGCCATCGTGCAGATATCGTGGCCACGCAGCGTCTTCCTCAATCCTGAATCGGCTTCGGCCACCATGTTTGACACGGCTTGAATTGGACAACAGCGCTCCAAAACTATATTTGCGTAAAAATCAGGCAGCAGGAATTTAGAAGACGATGAACGGCGACGAAACGATTGGCGCAATGGTTGAAGGCGAGGACACCTCGCTGTTGATCGTCGACGACGATAAGCCATTCCTCACACGGCTTGCCCGCGCCATGGAAACCAGGGGTTTCGTGGTCGAGACGGCCGAGAGCGTCGAGGAGGCGGTGGCCAAGGCGCGCGCCAACCCGCCCGCCTATGCCGTGGTCGACATGCGGCTCGCCGACGGCAATGGCCTCGATGTCGTCGCCGCCATCCGCGAGAAGCGCGACGACGCCCGCGCCATCATCCTCACCGGCTACGGCAACATCGCCACCGCGGTGACGGCGGTGAAGCTGGGAGCCATTGATTATCTGTCGAAGCCGGCCGATGCCGACGACATTTTCGCCGCCCTTACCCGCACCGCTGGCGAACGCGCCGCACCGCCTGAAAACCCGATGTCGGCCGACCGCGTGCGCTGGGAGCACATCCAGCGCGTCTACGAAATGTGCGACCGAAACGTCTCCGAGACCGCGCGCCGGCTCAATATGCACCGCCGCACGCTGCAGCGGATACTCGCCAAGCGCGCCCCGCGCTGACTAACGGCTGACTGACAGGCTGCTTGCCTCATTGCCGGGGCTTGAGCATCATCCTGCGAAGTGATTCCGTCCGACCGGGAACATGAGAGACGACATGCAGGACCAGAAGCAGCGGCCGATCTCCATCTTTCGCGAATTCCTCGACAGCGAGGCGGCCGGCGGCATCATCCTGATGGCTGCCGCAGCACTGGCGCTGATCGTCGCCAATTCGCCGCTGGCCGAAACCTACTTCGATGCCCTTCACGCCTATCTGGGACCGCTCAGCGTATCGCACTGGATCAATGACGGCCTGATGGCCGTCTTTTTCCTGCTGGTCGGCCTGGAGATCAAGCGCGAGATGCTGGACGGACAGCTCTCGACTTGGCCGCGGCGCGTCCTGCCCGGCGTCGCCGCCGCCGGCGGCATGCTGGTGCCGGCACTTGTCTATGTCGCCATCAACCGCGACAACCCAGCCGCTCTGTCCGGCTGGGCGATCCCGACCGCTACCGACATCGCGTTTGCGCTCGGCGTGCTGTCGCTGCTCGGCAACCGCGTGCCGGGGTCGCTGAAGGTATTCCTCACCGCGCTTGCCATCATCGACGACCTCGGCGCGGTCGTCATCATCGCCGTGTTCTACACGAGCGGCCTGTCGCTCGCCTATCTCGGCGCCGCCTTCGCGGTCATCGCTCTGCTCATCGCGCTCAACCGCATGGGCGTGCTGACGCTGCTGCCCTATCTCGTGCTTGGAGCCGTTCTGTGGGTGCTGGTGCTGAAGTCAGGCGTGCATGCCACGCTCGCCGGCGTGGCGCTGGCCCTGAGCATACCCCTGAAGGTCACTCCGGGCATCAGCCATGATCTCGACCATTCGCCGCTGCATCGGCTCGAACACGGCCTGCATAACATCGTGCCGTTGTTCGTCATCCCGATCTTCGGCTTTGCCAATGCCGGCGTCTCGTTGGCCGGCCTGAGCGCAGCCGCTCTGGTCGAGCCGCTTACGCTGGGCGTTGCCGCCGGCCTCGTCGCCGGCAAGCTGGTCGGCGTGTTCGGCTCTTCCGCGCTTGCCATCCGGCTCGGCTTCGCCGACCTGCCTGTCAATGCCGGCTGGCTGCACATGGTTGGCATTTCGCTGCTCTGCGGCATCGGCTTCACCATGAGCCTGTTCATCGGCCTGCTCGCTTTCGCCAACAACGTCGAGCTGCAGGACGCGGTCAAGGTCGGCATCCTGGCCGGATCCTTCATCGCCGCGATCCTCGGCGCCGCCGTGCTGCTGGTCGCGCCGGCTGCGAACGGGGCGGACGAGGAAGAAGAATAGAAACTGGCTAGGTCGAGATTGATCATCATTTCGCCATCGGGCGAAGCTGCCGATCTCGCCCCTTGCGGGGGAGATGCCCGGCAGGGCAGAGGGGGTGCTGTCGCTCCGACCTGCCAAACCTATCGCAACAAAACCCCTAAGACTGTTTCCCGATTGGGGGTGTGTTAAGCTGAAAGTTGGCAATCCTTCCCACCCCCCTCTGTCCTGCCGGACATCTCCCCCGCAAGGGGGGAGATCGGATGCCGCTTAGGCTTTCGCCAACCACGAACGCTGGCAGTCGGGTAGGCAGCACAAAGCACTGTATCCAGATAGCTCGAACGTTCTCTACTCGCTCTCGCCCTCCAGCGCCGGCACCGAGACGCCGGCGAGTTCCGCCGCGAGCAGCCGCGATGCTCCGGCCCGTGCGATCCTCAGCATCAGCGCCTTGCGCGTCGCCGCCGCCATGCGGTGCTCCGGCGCGTCGCGCAGGATTTCGGCGCCGTAGCCGTCGGACAGGATAAAACCGCATTCCTGCGGAAATATTTCCGAGGGCACGCCGGGATGGGTGGCGAAGAAGAAGCGGTCGGAGTGCAGCCGGTAGTCCGGCCATTTGCGGTCGACCCTGAAATCTTCGATCGAGGATTTGATCTCGATGATCCAGATGTCGCCCTGGCGGGTCAGCGCGACAAGGTCGGCGCGGCGCCCGGTCGCCAGCGACAGTTCGGGCAGCACATGCGCGCCCATTTCCTTAAGCAGCCGCTGCACGCCGCGCCGCACCAGCATGGCACGCTCGGACTGGCGGCCATCGATGAGCGGGTTGAGAGGGACAGGCGAGATGATTGGCATGGCAGCACCATGCCAGATTCTGTTCACGGTTTGAACCCGCTTTCTTCAGGCGATTATCCGGTTGGCAGCCCGGGCCTTTAACTGACCGGCATCATGCCCTCCAGCGCAATGATCCTCGTCCTTGCGCAGCGTTCGCGGATAGCTTTGAGCCGACCGTATTCTGGAGAGTCGTACCATGCCATGAGCGAAGCCATGTCCGGGAACTCGACAATGACCAGGCGATGAGGTTCCCAATCGCCTTCCAGCACTTTGGTGGCTCCGCCGCGAGCGATGTATCTTCCTCCATAGCGCGCTTCGGTTGCTGGTACATCCCGGCGGTATTCCTCGAAAACGGCGGCATCGGTTATGTCTACATCAGCAATAAGATAGGCTGCCATTGGCCTTACTCCCTGAAGAGAGCCAGTGAAGCACCTCCATTAGCGGCCCCGCAACTAAGCCAGCGGTACTACGCCTCGGAAACGACTCGCCTTCTCTCCGATTGGGGCGCTTAACTGGGTTCGTTGGCGCAGCTCTGGGAGGAGACGAACCATGCCGATGTATCTTACGAAATTCAGCTATACGCCCGAAACCTGGGCGCGCTTGATCGAAAACCCCGAGGATCGCCGCGAGGCGGCCCGTTCCTACATAGAATCGGTGGGCGGAAAGCTGCACGGGTTCTGGTACGCCTTCGGAGAGCACGATGGTTGGAATCTGTGGGAGGCGCCAGACAATGTCTCGATGGCATCTGTCATGCTGGCTATCGGTGCGGGCGGGGCGCTCAGCTCGCATGAGACCACCGTCCTCCTAAGCGTCGAAGAGACGATGCAAGCGCTTGGGAAGGCAAAGTCGATCCGGTATCGCCCGCCGGGGTCGTAAGGGCCGTCCGTTTGCGGCCTCGCGGAGTGCCGGAGGCTGGTCGCTCATGCCGCCGCGGAAGCGATTTTATCTCCAGCCAGCGCAGCCCCGGCAATATCATCCAGGATACGGCAGTGCGGCCGGTCGTCGCCGTGGCAGGCATGGATCAGCTTCTGCAAGGTCGAACGCATCGACTGCAGCTCGCGCACCTTCTCCTCGATCGCCGTCACATGCGCGGCGGCGATCTCGCGCACATCATGGCTGGCGCGGCTGCGGTCCTGGTAGAGCGCCATCAATTGGCGGCAGTCGTCGATGGAAAAGCCGAGATTGCGCGAGCGGCGCAGAAAAGTCAGCCGGTGGATGTCGTCGCCGCAATAGTCGCGGTAGCCGTTGCCGGCGCGCGCAGGACGGATCAGGCCGATCTCCTCATAGTAGCGGATGGTCTTGGCCGGCAGGCCGGAACGGCGGGCGGCATCTCCGACATTCATGACAGTTCCTCGACCTTCGGCGGTCCGGCGAGCCGCCCCATTGAATTTCCTTCACAATCTAGCGAAGGCCGTTGCCGAAAAGCCACAGTTACGCACTTACCGGCGCGTAAGCCCCTGCATATAGGCATCGCGCGCTTGGCAAGCAAAGCAAATGCCAGCATGAATGATGGTGACAAAGCGGCCGTCTCGAGCCGCTCTATTTCGGGCGGGGCATCGGACCTTTTCATGCGCATGAAGTCATTCGCAATCGTCGCCGCACTTGCGCTGTCGACGGCTATTGCTGGTTGCAGCACCATCGGCTCGCAGATATTCACCAGCAACTATGGCCCGATGACCGATGCGGGCTATCAACTGCCGCGCATTCCGATCGAAAAGGTGCCGTTCAAGTACCGTCGGCAGGTGGTGAGCTACGACACCGATGAAAAGCCGGGCACTATCGTCGTCGATACGCAGAACAAGTTTCTCTATTACGTCATGGGCGGCGGCGAGGCGATGCGTTACGGCATCGGCGTCGGCCGCGAGGGATTTGAATGGCGCGGCACCGCCCGCATCGCGGTGAAGCGCGAATGGCCGACCTGGACGCCGCCTTCGGCGATGATCAAGCGCCAGCCGGAGCTCGCCAAGTTTGCCGGCGGCATGGAGCCGGGATTGACGAACCCACTCGGCGCGCGCGCGCTGTATCTGTTCAACAGAGGCGGCGATTCGGGCTACCGCCTGCATGGCAGCCCGGAATGGAACTCGATCGGCAAAGCGATGTCGTCGGGCTGCATCCGCCTGATGAACCAGGACATCATCGACCTTTACGACCGCACCTCCGTCGGCGCCAAGGTTATCGTTCTTTAGAACTCATACGCGGACCGTCTAGGCAACAACTGACGTCCCAAAACAGAAAACCGGGCAATTCGGCCCGGTTTTTTGTTGTCGCGAGAAGGCGAATGGAGTCCTTAAGAGACCTGCTCGACCTGCTGAACCTCGGGCACAAAATGCCGGAGCAGGTTCTGGATGCCATGCTTCAGCGTCGCCGTCGATGACGGGCAGCCGGCGCAGGCGCCTTTCATGTGCAGGAATACGGTGCCGTTCTCGAAGCCGCGGAAGGTGATGTCGCCACCGTCCTGGGCGACGGCCGGGCGCACCCGCGTGTCGAGCAGTTCCTTGATGGTGATGACCAGCTCCTCGTCGGCCTTGTCGTAGAATTCGCCGGTCTGGCTGGTCTCTGCAGCGGGACCGGCCTTGGCCATGACAGGCGCGCCGGACATAAAGTGTTCCATGATGGCGCCGAGGATCGCCGGCTTCAGATGCTGCCAGTCGGGACCGTCCTTGGTCACGGTGACGAAGTCATAGCCGAAAAAGACGCCGGTGACGCCCGGGATCTCGAACAGCCGGCCGGCCAGCGGCGAAGCTGAGGCGGCGCTGTCGGCATCACGGAAATCGGCGGTGCCTTCGACGAGCACTTCCTTGCCGGGCAGGAATTTCAATGTCGCCGGATTTGGCGTCGATTCGGTCTGGATGAACATGGACGTCTCCGTGCCCATTCGGGCAGACAGTTTGGAATAATTCTAAATAGGCCTTCTCGGCGGGACATTCAAGCGAAAGCCATCGCTAGAACGGCTGGCTGGGAGAATGTTTTTGCGGTCTTCTGCAACATGGTTTGAGGTGTGTTGAGCCAGGGCGAGCCGAAAATGATGGTTTCCGAGAACCGGAGCGGAGCGTACTTTTGGTACGTGAGCACCGGAAGCGCAGGAAGCCGCCGTTTGCAGGCCGACCTCACCTGAATATCAGCACACCTCAGGCCAGGCTGTCGATTTCTTCGTCAGACAGGTTCTGCGGCACCACCGTCACCGGGATGGGGAAGGCGGCGCCCTTGCCGGCGACCGCGCCGACCAGCGGCCCCGGCCCCTCCTTGCCGGCGCCGGCCGCCAGCACGAGGATGGCGATATCCTGGTCTTCTTCGATCAATTTGTGGATCTCTTCCGTCGGCTTGCCTTCGCGCACCACCAGTTCCGGCTCGATGCCGAGCTTCTGGCGCACCTTGTTGGCATAGCTGTCGAGGGCCGCGCGAGCCGTCGCTGTAGCCTCCTCGCGCATGATCTTCTCGACACCCAGCCAATGCTGGAAATCGTCCGGCTCGATCACATAGAGCAGCACCAGCACGCCGTTGGTGCTCTGCGCGCGCTTCGAGGCGTAGACGACGGCCCGCTCGCATTCAGGCGTGTCGTCGATGATCGCCAGGAACTTGCGGCGATGGCCGGCTTCGCGGCTGAGGCGTTTGGAGACCATATTCACCCTGTTCGACGGTTTCGGTTCGCAATCTGCCACCGCCACAGCCCGGCCGCAAGCGACCGGCGGATGTAGCGATGTTGGGCGCAGATCAGCTTTGCAGCAGGCCGATGATGTCGCGCACGGTCTTCATCGTCGCCTCGGCCAATAGTCCCGCGCGCTCGCCGCCATCCCTGAGCACTGCGTCGACATAGGCACGGTCATCGGAAATGCGGCGCATTTCACCGGCGACCGGCGCCAGCTTTTCCACGGCAAGGTCGGCCAACGCCGGCTTGAACACCGAAAACTGCTGGCCGCCGAACTCTTTCAGCACCGCCTCCTTCGATATCTCGGCGAGACCCGCATAGATGCCGACGAGGTTTTCGGCTTCGGGCCGGCTGGCAAGGCCGTCCAATTCCCCGGGCAACGCCTCGGGGTCGGTCTTGGCCTTGCGGATTTTCTTCGAGATGGTGTCGGCATCGTCGGTCAGATTGATGCGCGACAGGTCCGACGGGTCCGACTTCGACATCTTCTTCGAGCCGTCGCGCAGCGACATGATGCGCGCCGCCGGTCCGCCGATGATCGGCTCGGTCAGCGGGAAATAGCCGTTCACCGTCTCTTCGCCGACCTTCATCTCTATGCCGACGCCAAGGCCGGCGATGCGGTCCGAAAAGTCGTTGTTGAATTTTTGCGCGATGTCGCGTGTCAGCTCCAGATGCTGCTTCTGGTCATCGCCGACCGGCACATGGGTGGCACGGTAGACAAGGATGTCGGCAGCCATCAGGCTCGGATAGGCAAGCAGCCCGAGCGAGGCGTTCTCGCGGTCCTTGCCGGCCTTGTCCTTGAACTGCGTCATGCGGTTCATCCAGCCGATGCGGGCCACGCAGTTGAAGATCCAGGCGAGCTCGGCGTGCTGCATGACCCGCGACTGGTTGAAGACGATATGCTTTTTCGGGTCGATGCCGGAGGCGAGAAACGCCGCGGTGATCGCACGCGTTTGATCCGCCAGGTCCTCATGCACGAGCTGCGCGGTCAGCGAATGCAGGTCGACGACGCAATAGATGCAATCGGAGGTGTCCTGCAGGGCGACGAATTTCTTGATGGCGCCGAGATAGTTGCCGAGGTGCAGATTGCCGGTCGGCTGGACGCCGGAAAAGACGAGCGGTTTGAAGGCGGTCATGATGTCCTCATGGCTTGTGGAGGGCCGTTTCGCGCGCGGCGAAAGTCTTTCGACGGCGCGCTTATGGACGAAGGCGGCGATCCGATCAAGACCGGCGCCGCGCTCAGAGTCTGCGGATTATTCGTCCAGTTCGGATTTTGGGACAGGCGTTGCCTTCGCCGCTCCTCGCCTGATATTGCGCCGGATCATGCCGAAGTCGGCGCCGCCGGTGGCGAAGGCGGTGACGAAATAAAGCAACGCCCCGCCGGCTACCAGCGCAAGAAGCGTCGTAGCCTTGATGACCAGCGGCGAGCCCGAGGCAAGCCAGGCGGCAAACCAGTGCTCGGCAAAATAGAGCGCCGCCCCCATCACCGCCGCCGACAGCACCAGCCGTGGGATACGTCTCATGAGCGGCACGTCGCGGCCCCAATGGCCGCGCCGGATCAGCACGCCGAGCAGCATCAGCGCATTGACCCAGCCGGCGACGGCCGAGGCGACCGCAATGCCCGGCGCGCCCATCGACGGAAACAGCGTCAGTGCGGTGGTGACGTTCACCGCCACCGAGATGGCGGCGAAGATCATCGGCGTGCGCGTGTCCTCGCGGGCGAAATAGCCTGGGGTGAACGCCTTGATCAGCACGAAGGCTGGCAAGCCCAGGCCGAAGATCGCCAGGATCGACGCCACGATCGGCGTCGAGTTGTTGGCGGCAAAGGCGCCGCGTTCGTAGACCAGCCCAACGATCGGCTCCGACATGACCAGCAGGGCCGCCGCCGCCGGCAAGGTCAGAAACAAGGTGAACTCCACCGACCGGTTCTGCAGATTGGCCGCCTCGATCAGATTGCCTGACTTCAGCGCCCGCGACAGTTCGGGCAGGAGCACGATGGCGACGGCGATGCCGACGACGCCGAGCGGCAGTTGGTAGATGCGATCGGCATAAGCGAGCGACGACACCGCGCTGTCCTGCGCCGACGCGATCGCCGTGCCGATCAGCTGGTTGATCTGGGTGATGCCGCCGGTGATCGCCGCCGGCAGCGCCAGGATCAGCAGCCGCTTGACATTGGGCGTCATCCTTGGCCGGCGGAAACCGATCGAGATGCCGGCATGGCGCACCGCCACCCAGACGATCGCCAGCTGCACCAGTCCCGCCGCCAGCACGCCCCAGGCCAGCGCGAAGCCGACGGTGCGCGCGTCCGATCCCTTGTGCCAGGCATAGGCAAGCACGCCGATCAGGATGATATTGAGGAACACCGGCGCCACCGCGGCGGCGAAATAGCGGCGCAGCGAATTCAGCATGCCGGCCATCATGGCGCCGAGCGACATGCAGATCAGGTAGGGAAACATGATGGTCGCAAGCCCGACCGTCATCTCGAACTTTCCCGGCGTGTCGGCAAAGCCCGGCGCCACCAGGTAGCGCACGATCAGCGGCATCGCCAGTTCCATGGCGATGGTCAGCGCCAGCAGCGCCGTGAACAGCACGCCGAACACCTCTTCGGAGAAGCGCTTGGCGCCATCGGTGCCGTGGGTCTCGATCTCCTTGGCGAAGAGCGGCACGAAGGCAGCGTTGAAGGCGCCTTCGGCAAACAGCCGGCGAAAGGTGTTGGGGAACTGGAACGCGGCGTTGAAGGCGTCGGCGATCGGTCCGGTGCCGAGCGCGGCCGCCATCAGCATCTCGCGGGCGAAGCCGAGAGCGCGGCTCATCAGCGTGCCGGAAGCGACCGTCGCGAATTTCTTGACAAGGCTCATTTGTGCGGAGATTGCCTGCGTGATGGGGAAAAATCGAGGCCGGCGTTCACTCGGCGGCGGCCTTGGCCTTGCCGCCGCGCTCGGGCACGGTGCCTTCGAGGGCCGCGATCAGCCTGTTGTGAATGGCGGTCGTGCGGGTCGGGCTGTCGATCTTCTGGCCGGTGAGGTCTGTGACATAGAAGGTGTCGATGACCTTTTCGCCGAAGGTGGTGATGTGCGCCGACGCGATGTCAAGCGACAGGTCGGACAACGCCCCGGTAATCTCGGACAGCAGGCCCGGCCGATCCAGCCCCTCGACCTCGATTACCGAGAACCGGTTCGATAGCGTGTTGCGGATTTCGGCGCGCGGCTGGATGCGGAACACCTTGGCGCCGCGCCGCGGCTTGGTCCGCTTTTCGATCATCTCCGGCAGCCAGCTCTTTCCCGACAGCACGTCCTCGATCAGGCGGCCGACGCGTTCGGCGCGGCGGCGCTCGTCTTCGTCGCGGTCGAACTCCCTCGATATCAGGATCGTGTCCAGCGCACGGCCATCGGAGGTGGTGAAGATCTGCGCATCGACGATGTTGCCGCCGGCCGCCACACAGGCGCCGGCAATGACCGAAAGCAGGCGGGGATGGTCCTGCGCCAGCACGGTGATTTCGGTCACCGCCTCGAACTGGTGGGTCTTGATCATGGTGGCGAGCTTCTTGCCCGCCGCATCCGCCTCGCGGATGAATTCGGCGTGGCGAAGCTGGTCGGCGAGATCGACCGTCAGCAGATAATTCTCGTAGTGCTTGCCGACATAGCGCTTGCGGGCCTTTTCCGGCCAATCGGCGAGCGCCTCGGCCAGCTTTTCGCGGGCAGCCGCGGTGCGCATCGCACGCGACACTTCTGAAAACCCGCCGGTCAACAGCAATTCGGTCTCGTAGTAGAGCGTGCGCAGCAACTGCCCCTTCCAGCCGTTCCAAACGCCCGGCCCGACGCCCCTGATGTCGCAGATGGTGAGGACGAGCAGCAGCTTCAGCCGTTCGACCGACTGCACGATCGCGGCGAAATCCTCGATCGTCTTGCGGTCGTTGAGATCGCGGGTCTGCGCCGTCATCGACATGACGAGATGGTTCTCGACCAGCCACGCGACCGTTTCGGTGTCGGCCGCCGATAGCCCCATATGCGGGCAGATGCGCCGCGCGATCCGGGCGCCCGCCTCGGAATGGTCCTCCGGCCGCCCCTTGGCAATGTCGTGCAAAAGCACCGCGACATAGAGCGCCTCGCGGCTTTTCTTCAGCCCCGGCATCAGCTTGTGGGAAAGCGGATGGGTTTTTTCGCCGTCGCCGCGCTCGATCTCGGCCAGCACGCCGATGCAGCGGATCAAATGCTCGTCCACAGTGTAATGGTGGTACATCGAGAACTGCATCATGGCGACGATCTTGCCGAAATCCGGGATCAGCTTTCCCAGCAGTCCCGCCTCGTTCATGCGCCTGAGATTGAGTTCGGCATTGCGGTCCGACGTCAATATGTCGAGGAACAGCCGGTTGGCTTCCTCGTCGCGCCTGAGTGCCTTGCCGACGAGGCCGAGCGAACGGGTCAAAAGCTTCAGCGCATCGGGGTGGAATTCAAGCCCATGCTTGTCGGCGAACCAGAACAGCCTCAAGAGATTGACCGGGTCGCGCTCGAACACCTGGTCGTCGGCGATGTTGATGCGATGGTTGTCGATAATGAAATCAGACGTGCCGGCAAGCTTGCGCTTGCGGCGCGAGAAGGTGAGGAAGATGCGGTTGAAGCCCGGCACATGCTTGGCCTGCTCCTCCTCGAGCGCAGCGCAGAAGATGCGGGTGAGATCTCCGACATCCTTGGCGACGAGGAAGTAGTGCTTCATGAAGCGCTCGACCGCCGAGAGGCCCGGATGTGTGGTGTAGCCCAGCCGTTCGGCGATCTCGCGCTGGATGTCGAAATGCAGCCGTTCCTCGGCCTTGCCGGTGAGGAAATGCATGTGGCAGCGCACCGCCCACAGGAAATCCTCGGCCTTCTGGAATTCCCTGTATTCGCCGTCGGTGAAGACGCCCTTTTCGACCAACTCCTCGCCGGTGCGCACCCGGTAGAAGTATTTGCCGATCCAGAACAACGTCTGCAGGTCGCGCAGGCCGCCCTTGCCGTCCTTGACGTTGGGTTCGACCAAATAGCGGCTTTCGCCGGCCTTGGCGTGGCGTTCGTCGCGTTCGGCAAGCTTGGCCTGCACATATTCGGGTCCGGTCGTGCGCACCACCTCGCGGTCGAAACGCTGCAAGAGCTCGTCATAGAGCTTCCGCTCGCCCCACAGGAAACGCGCTTCCAGGATCGAGGTGCGGATGGTGATGTCGGTGCGCGACTGCCGCAGGCATTCGTCGATGTTGCGGGTGGCGTGGCCGACCTTCAGCCCCAGATCCCATAGCATGTAGAGCATGTATTCGACGATCTGCTCGCCCCATGGCGTCTGCTTGTAGGGCAGCAGGAAGAGGAGATCGATGTCGGATCCCGGCGCCAGCGTGCCGCGGCCATAGCCGCCGACCGCGACGACGGCCATGCGTTCGGCCGATGACGGGTTTTTGACGCGATAGACATGGGTGGCGGCGAAATCGTAGAGCGCGCGGATGATTTCGTCCATGAGATGCGACAGCCGGGCGGCGCAGGCGGTGCCGCTGCCATCGTCCATCAGCATGCGTTCGGCGACGGCGCGGCCGGCTGCCAGCCTGCCCTTGAGAAGCTGGAGAACACCGGCGCGCGCAGTTTTGCCGGAGCCGTCGCCTGCCGTGGCCGCAGTCAGCGCGGTCATCTCGCGGCGCAAGGCTTCGCCGTCGATCAGTTCATCGAGCTTTAGAGAGATTCTTGCCATGTGCGCAGATCGGCCTCGCCGTTTCGGCGGCGTCTATAGCGCGTTTTCGCGGCGCTGGGTATGGGGCGGACGGACACGCTCTCCACGGTAGTCGAACGGGATGATCGTCTCCTGCCGCAGCCGGCAGAGGTCGAAAATCTGCTGCACGATCCGCTTGACCTCGGACTTGATCTTGTTGGCTCCCGTCTTCTTGTGTCTTTTGACCATGCCGATTGCAGCCCACTGGTCGCTCCGCTCCGATTTGAGCAGGCTTGGCAGCCCGATCGCCTTGTCGCCCAGGAACTGGTCCTGGACGCACAGCGCTGGAACAAGCTGATAGATGGTCTTGCTGGACGATGTTGCCAAGCGCGGATTGAAGACGACGTGATCGACCGGAATACCGATATCCTCGGTGGCATTGATGAGGTCGCGCGCGGCCTGCCTTGAAACTATGTAGCCGGCTGTCGATGTGGATCCTGTGAAGCCTGGACACGGAAAAGCCGCGTCCTGCAGAAACGTGTGTGCGTGCGATCGTGGTTTTCTTGAAGAACGTCTCCAGCTTGACGATATCGGCATCGGCCGGAATCCAGCCGGCGTCGGCAAGCAATGCGCCGGCTTTTGCGGAAAAGACGATGTCGTCCTCGAAGACGGCACCGTAGGCATCGTCGCCGGCCGCGATGATTGCCCAGCAGGCTTTATGGCTGAGGAGACAAGCGATCTCGGCGTCGGCCAGGCGCAGCGACGACTTGCGCTTAACACGCAGCGGCATGCGGGCGAGGTCCGGCCGATCCTGCGCGTCGATCGCTGCAACCCGTTCGAACTGAACGCCGAGGCTGGCAAACTCGGCCGTCATATGGGCGAGCCTGTCGCGGGACCGATCGAGATTGATGACCAGGCATTTCATTTGAACGGGATCGATGCGGTTAGCCAAGAGTGGTGGCGTCCATAGCATATGGATGCGGTTGGGTGCGGGATTTTACCGACCCAGGCCCACCCGGCATACACTACGGCACGAAAGGCTGAAATTGGCCCTTGACCTTCCAGTCACTGGAAGCACTACCTCAGTCTCAAGATCGAGACAGAGAGGCCTTTCCCGCATGACCCATTCCGACCACGACCATCACGCGCATAGCGGCTGCTGCTCGGCGAAAGCTGCGTCCGTCGCCGACGCCGTCATTCGCGATCCGGTCTGCGGCATGACCGTCGATCCGGCCGCCGGTAAGCCGACAGCTGAGCATGGCAGCCATCTCTATCATTTCTGCAGCGAGCGCTGCCGTTCGAAATTCGCCGCCGAGCCGGAAAAGTACCTTACGGCCACCGACCCCGTCTGCGGCATGCGTGTCGACCGTGCCACCGCGAAGCACTTTTCCCGGCATGAAGGTCAGGGCTTCTATTTTTGCTCGGCCGGTTGCAAGGTGAAATTTGAGGCGGAGCCGGCAAAGTATCTTGGCGACAAGCCAGAGCCTCAGGCGATGCCGAAAGGCACGCAATACACCTGCCCGATGCATCCCGAAATCGTCCGCGACAAACCTGGCGCCTGCCCGATCTGCGGCATGGCGCTGGAACCGATGGGCGTGCCGACCGGCGACGAGGGGCCGAACCCGGAACTGGTCGATTTCACCAGGCGCTTCTGGGTGAGCGCCGTCTTGTCCGTGCCATTGCTGATCTTCGCCATGGCGCCGATGCTCGGCCTGACGTTTAGCGCCTTCATCGAGGATTCGGCGAAGGTCTGGGTGGAACTAGCGCTTGCGAGCCCGGTTGTCTTGTGGGCCGCCTTTCCCTTCTTCCATCGCGGTTGGGATTCGGTTCTCAACCGCAGTCCCAACATGTGGACGCTGATCTCGCTCGGTGTTGGTGCCGCCTATCTCTACAGCGTCGTCGCCGCGCTGTTCCCGGATATATTTCCGCACCAGTTCCGCGGTCATGAGGGCACGGTGCCGGTCTATTTCGAGGCAGCCGCCGTCATCGTGGCGCTGGTTTTTCTCGGCCAGGTGCTGGAATTGCGCGCCCGAGAAAAAACCGGCTCGGCGATCCGCGCGCTGCTCGACCTCGCGCCGAAGACCGCGCGGCTGATTGGCGAGGACGGTTCCGAAAACGACGTGCCGCTCGACACGGTCAAGGTCGGCGTTCGCCTGCGCATCCGCCCCGGCGACGCCGTGCCGGTCGACGGCACCGTGCTGGAGGGCCGCTCTTCCATCGACGAATCGATGCTGTCAGGCGAGCCGCTGCCGGTCGAAAAGACTGAAGGCGACGCGCTCACCGGCGGCACGCTCAACAAAAACGGTTCGCTGATCATGCGCGCCGAGAGGATCGGTGCCGAGACCACGCTGGCGCGGATCGTCGAGCTCGTCGCCAAGGCGCAGCGTTCGCGTGCGCCGATCCAGGGTCTGGCCGACCGCGTCTCCTTCTATTTCGTCCCGGCCGTCGTAGTGGTTGCGATCGTTGCGTTCATCGCCTGGGCGATCTTCGGGCCGCAACCCAGCCTGATCTTTGCCATCGTCTCGGCGGTCTCAGTGCTGATCATCGCCTGTCCCTGCGCGCTCGGTCTTGCCACGCCGATGTCGATCATGACCGCCACAGGGCGCGGCGCGCATGCCGGCGTGCTGATCAAGGACGCGGAGGCGCTCGAACGCTTTGCTTCGGTCGACACGCTGATCGTCGACAAGACCGGCACATTGACCGAAGGTCGGCCGAGATTGACCGACGTCGTCGCTGCCGAAGGCGTGACGGAAGATGATCTCCTCGCACTCGCCGCCGGCCTGGAAAAAGGCTCGGAGCACCCGCTGGCCGAGGCAATCGTCGAAGGTGCCCGTGAACGCGGGGTGGAGATCCCCGACGCCGGTGGTTTCGAGGCGATCACCGGCAAGGGCGTTTCCGGCACGGTGTCGGGAAAGAAGGTCGCGCTCGGCAACGCCGCGATGATGGCCGATCTCGGCATCGATATCGCATCCGTCTCGACCAGCGCCGAGGCGCTGCAGACCGAGGGCAAGACCGCGATGTTCGTCGCCGTCGGCAACAAACTGGCCGGCATCGTCGCCGTCGCCGACCCGATCAAGGCGACGACATCAGAGGCGATCAAGGCGCTGCACGATCGCGGCCTGAAGATCATCATGGCGACAGGCGATAACGAACGCACGGCGAAAGCCATCGCCAGCAAGCTCGGCATCGATGAGGTGCGTGCCGGCCTGCTGCCGGAACAGAAGAGCGCGCTGGTCGATGAGCTGCGCGCCAGGGGCGCCGCCGTCGCCATGGCCGGCGACGGCGTCAACGACGCGCCGGCGCTGGCCGCCGCCGATGTCGGCATCGCCATGGGAACCGGCGCCGATGTTGCGGTCGAAAGCGCCGGGATCACGCTGGTCAAGGGCGATCTCAACGGCATCGTCCGGGCCCGCACGCTCGCCCAGGCGACGATCCGCAACATCCGCCAGAACCTGTTCTTCGCCTTCCTTTACAACGTGCTTGGCGTGCCGGTCGCCGCCGGCGTGCTCTATCCGCTCACCGGTACGCTGTTGTCGCCGATGCTTGCGGCGGCGGCGATGAGCCTGTCCTCGGTTTCGGTCATCACCAACGCGTTGCGGCTCAGGACGTTGAAACTCTGAGCGAAATCCCCAGATAGGAATTCGTTCAAAAAGGAGATCATGAATGACCTTGGCCAAGAAGATCGTGCTGCTGCTGATGGCGGCGGGAATGCTGCTTGCCGTTTTCCTCGAAAGCATTCCGTCGCAAGCCCAGGAGATGAAACACGACATGGGGGCGATGAGCGCGCAAAGCCCCTCAACCGACGGCTACAAGGCGGCGATGGACAAGATGCACACCGCCATGATGGCGCTCGAATATTCCGGCAATGCCGATGTCGATTTCGCCCGCGGCATGATCCCGCATCACCAGGCGGCCATCGACATGGCCAAGATCGAGCTCGCCAATGGCAAGGATCCGGAAATGCGCAAGCTGGCCGAAGCGGTGATCGCGGCGCAGGAAGCCGAGATCAAGCAGATGCAGGATTGGCTCGACGCCCACCCTGTGAAGTAGCGTCAAGCAGTCCGGAGGAATCCAGGGAAGGACTTTCATCTGGATTTCTCCCGAAGGCTGTGGTGCCATCGGGCCTCGACTGGAGCGCGCCATGCCGTCAACGATAAAAACCACCACATTGCCCTCGGGCGAAGCCGTTCCGGTGCTGGGTCAAGGCACGTGGAAGATGGGCGAGGATTTCAGCCGCCATGCCGATGAGGTCGATGCCCTGAAGCTCGGGCTCGATCTCGGCATGACGCTGATCGACACCGCCGAAATGTATGCCAGCGGCGGTGCCGAGGAGGTGGTGGCAGATGCCATTGCCGGGCGCCGCGACGAGGTGTTCCTGGTCTCCAAGGTGCTGCCGTCCAACGCCTCGCGCACCGGCGTGCCGGCGGCGTGCGAGAGAAGCCTCAGGCATCTGCGCACCGACCGCATCGATCTTTATCTGCTGCATTGGCCCGGCAGCGTGCCGCTGACGGAAACGGTCGAGGCCTTCGAGGCGTTGAAAAAGGCCGGCAAGATCCGCCACTGGGGCGTCAGCAATTTCGACACCCATGAGATGGAGGAACTGGTCAGCCTGCCGGGCGGCGGCAGCGTCCAGACCAACCAGGTGCTCTACAATTTGTCGCAGCGCGGCGTCGAGTTCGATCTCGCCCCCTGGAGCCGGCAACGCGGCATTCCGCTGATGGCCTATTCGCCGGTCGATCAGGGCGTATTGGCCCGCAATGCCAGGCTCGAAACCATCGCCGCTCGCCACGACGCAACGCCGGCTCAGCTGGCGCTGGCCTGGGTGATGGCACAGGACGGCGTCGTCGCCATTCCGAAGGCCGGCAAACAAGAGCATGTCCGCCAGAATGTCGCTGCGCTCGACATCGAGCTCACGCCGGAAGATTTCGCAGAAATCGACCGCGTCTTCCCGCCGCCGACCCGCAAGCGCGGGCTGGAGATGATTTGAGGATAGTAGCGGGGAAATAAAACTAAGGCCGCGTTCCTTCGCGCCCCCTCTGTCCTGCCGGACATCTCCCCCACAGGTGGGGAGATTGGCTATCACCATCGCTTTCGCCAATCTCCAACGCTAGAGAAAAGATGCTGTCTGCGAAGCTGCCAATCTCCCCCCAAGTGGGGGAGATGTCCGGCAGGACAGAGGGGGGCGCCGTAGAGCACTATCGGACGAGGCCAACTCTACTTCCCCGCCATTCCCTTCAACCGGTAAAGCGCCTCCAACGCCTCCCTCGGCGTCATCTCGTCGGGGTTGATCGCACCGAGCGCGTCGCCGAGCGCATCGTTTTTCACCGGCTTTTGCGCTTCCCGCCTCACCGCCACCGAAAACAGCGGCAGGTCGTCGACCAGCCGGTTTGCCTTGCCCGAAACCTCGCCCGCTTCCAGCTGGTGCAGCACTTCCCTGGCCCGCCCGACCACCGCTTCCGGCAGGCCGGCAAGCCGCGCCACCTGCACGCCATAGGAGCGGTCGGCGGCACCTTTGCCGACCTCGTGCAGGAAGACCACGTCGCCCTCCCATTCCTTGACCCGCATGGTGACGTTGTGCAGTCGAGCGAGTTTGCCGGCCAGCGCCGTCATCTCGTGGAAATGGGTGGCGAAGATCGCCCGGCAGCGATTCTTCTCGTGCAGATATTCGACCGCCGCCCAGGCGATCGACAGGCCGTCGAAGGTCGCGGTGCCGCGGCCGATTTCATCCAGGATCACCAGCGCGCGTTCGCCGGCCTGGTTGAGGATCGCCGCCGTCTCGACCATCTCGACCATGAAGGTCGAGCGGCCGCGCGCCAGATCGTCCGAGGCGCCGACACGCGAAAACAGCCGGTCGACGACGCCGATGTGAGCTGATGCCGCCGGCACGAAGGAGCCGGTCTGGGCGAGGATGGCGATCAGCGCGTTCTGCCTGAGGAAGGTCGATTTGCCGCCCATATTGGGGCCGGTCAGCAGCCATATCGCGCCGTTTTTGGCGTCACCTTCCGGCGACAGATCGCAATCGTTGGCGACAAACGGTCCTTCGCCCGAACGCCGCAGCGACTGTTCCACCACCGGATGTCGCCCGCCCGAAATCGCGAAGGCGAGGCTCGCATCCACCAGCGGCCGGCACCAGGCCTCGCTTTCGGACAGCAGGGCGAGGGCTGCCGACACGTCGAGCACGGCGAGCGCTTCGGCGCCGGCGCGGATCGCGTCCGCCTGGCCGACCGCTTCCGCCGTCAGCGTTTCGAAGGCGGCAAGCTCGATCGCCAGTGCCCGGTCGGCGGCATTGGCGATCTTCGATTCCAGCTCGGCCAGTTCCGTCGTGGTGAAGCGCATGGCATTGGCCATGGTCTGGCGATGGATGAAGCGCGCCTTCGCCCCGTCGCTGCCGGTCATGATCGCATGGTGGTTGGCGGTGACCTCGATATAGTAGCCGAGCACATTGTTGTGCCGGATCTTTAGCGAGCGGATGCCGGTCTCGTCGATCAGCGAGCGCTCCAGCCCGGCGATCACCTTGCGCGATTCGTCGCGCAGTGCCCGCATCTCGTCGAGTTCGGCGTGATAGCCGCCGCGGACGAAGCCGCCGTCGCGCTTGAGCAGCGGCAACTCGTCGCCGAGCGCCTGCGTCAGATGCTCGACCAGCGGGCGTGGCAGCGCCTCGATCGCCGCCAGCGCCGCCGCCAGTTCTTGTGGAAGGGTAGTCGCCCCAAACAGTTCGGCGATAGCACCGGCTGCCTCGAACCCCGCACGCAGCGCGCCGAGATCGCGCGGGCCGCCGCGGTTGAGCGCCAGCCGGGAAAGCGCGCGCGGCATGTCGGCGACGCTCTTCAGGCTCGTCCGCACCGCTTGGCACAGCCGCGTCTCGGAGCGGAAGAACGACACCGAGTCCAGCCTCGCGCCGATCGCCGCCGGGTCGGTCAGCGGCGCCATCAGCCGGTCGGCGAGCAGCCTTGCGCCGCCACCGGTCACCGTGCGGTCGATCGCCTTGAACAGCGAGCCTTCGCGGCTGCCGGACAAGGTGCGCAGCAGTTCCAGATTGGCGCGTGTCGCCGGGTCGATGAACAGCGTCGAGCCCTGCTCCTCGCGCTCGGGCCGCGACAGTGGCGGCCGCTCGGCCTTCTGCGTCTTCTCGACATAGGCGATCACACCCGAGATCGCCGACAGTTCGGCGCGCGAAAACGTGCCGAAACTGTCCGGCGTCGCCACTTCGAAGAAACGGGCGATGCGGCCGGCGGCCGACGCCGAGTCGAACAGGCTCGGCGGCTGCGGATTAGCGACGCGGCCGAGCACATCGAACACCGGTTTCAGCTCGGGATCGTAAAACACCGGCTCGGCGACGATCAGCTCGCGTGGGTCGACGCGAAAGACATCGGCGAGCAGCCGGTCGGCGGTGGTCTCGGCAACGCGGAAGGCACCAGTCGAGATCTCGATCCAGGCCAGCGCAAAACTTCCTTGGTTCCCTGTCGCGCTGCCGCGCTCCCCGCCTCTTGGCTCCGCTCCGCCCTTGACCCGGCCAAGCGCCATCAGGAAACTCGATTCCGACGGCGCCAGCAATTTGTCCTCGGTGATGGTGCCGGGCGTCACCAGCCGCACCACGTCGCGGCGCACCACCGACTTACCGCCGCGCTTCTTCGCCTCGGCCGGATCCTCGATCTGCTCGCAGACGGCGACGCGGAACCCTTGTCCGATCAGCTTCTGCAGGTAATCGTCGGCGGCATGCACCGGCACGCCGCACATCGGGATGTCGAGCCCCTGGTGCTTGCCGCGCTTGGTCAAGACGATGCCGAGCGCCCGGCTCGCCTTCTCGGCGTCGTCGAAGAACAGCTCGTAGAAATCGCCCATGCGGTAGAACAGCAGCGAGTCCGGATTCGCCGCCTTGATCTCGATATACTGCTCCATCATCGGCGTCGCCGGCGCAAAGGCCGGCGTAGCGCTGTCGCTGCGAATGGGCGTTTCGTCGTTCAAGAAGCTGCTTCCAAAATTTCCCAAGCCATCTGCTTGGCGGTTTACAGCGGCGAAGTGTAGCCTTAATCCCGAACGTTCCACAAAAGAAAGCATTGCACCCGTCTCAACGAGGTGCCGCACGGGCGAGGAAATCGAAAGCATCATGGCCAGGAAAACCGAAAGCAACGGCCCTTCCGTCAGCGCGCAGGAGGCGCTGGAATTCCACGCCATGGGCCGCCCCGGCAAGCTGGAGATCGTCGCCACCAAGCCGATGGCCACCCAGCGCGACCTCAGCCTCGCCTATTCGCCGGGCGTCGCGGTTCCCGTCCTCGCCATCGCCGAGGACCCCAGCCGCGCCTTCGACTATACGGCGCGCGGCAACATGGTCGCTGTCATCTCCAACGGCACCGCCATTCTCGGCCTCGGCAACCTCGGCGCGCTGGCCTCGAAGCCGGTGATGGAAGGCAAGGCGGTTCTGTTCAAGCGCTTCGCCGATGTCGATTCCATCGATCTCGAAGTCGACACCGAGGATGCCGACGAGTTCATCAATTGCGTGCGTTTCCTTGGGCCCTCCTTCGGCGGCATCAACCTTGAGGACATCAAGGCGCCGGAATGCTTCATCATCGAGCAACGGCTGCGCGAATTGATGGACATACCGGTCTTCCATGACGACCAGCATGGCACCGCCATCATCTCGGCCGCCGGCCTGATCAATGCGCTCAAAGTCACCGGCCGCGACATGCAGACCACGAAAATGGTCTGCAACGGGGCGGGTGCGGCCGGCATCGCCTGCATCGAGCTGATGAAGGCGATGGGCTTTACGCCTGAAAACATCATCCTGTGCGACACCAAGGGCGTCGTCTTCCAGGGCCGCACCGAAGGCATGAACCAGTGGAAGTCGGCGCATGCCGTCAAGACCGACGCGCGCTCACTTGCCGAGGCGCTGGACGGCGCCGACGTGTTCCTCGGCCTCTCCGCCAAGGGCGCGCTGACCACCACGATGGTGCAGTCGATGGCCAAGAACCCGATCATCTTCGCCATGGCCAATCCCGATCCGGAGATCACGCCCGAGGAAGTGGCCGAGATCCGCACCGATGCCATCATGGCGACGGGGCGTTCCGACTATCCGAACCAGGTCAACAACGTGCTTGGCTTCCCCTACATCTTCCGCGGCGCGCTGGATGTGCGGGCCACCACCATCAACGACGACATGAAGATCGCCGCAGCGCGTGCGCTGGCCGAACTCGCGCGCCAGGACGTGCCCGACGACGTTGCCGCCGCCTATCAGGGCAACCGGCCGAAATTCGGCCCCAACTACATCATTCCGGTGCCGTTCGACCCGCGGCTGATCTCGGCCATTCCGATCGCGGTCGCCAAGGCCGCGATGGATAGCGGTGTCGCCCGCAAGCCGATCCTCGATCTCGACCGCTACGCCCAGGAGCTTTCCGCCCGCCGCGACCCGATCGCTTCGACCCTGCAGCGCATCTACGACCGCGTGCGCCGCCAGCCCAAGCGCATCGTCTTCGCCGAGGGTGAGGAGGAGCAGGTCATGCGCGCCGCCGTCTCCTATGTGAATCAGCGGCTCGGCACCGCCATCCTGCTCGGCCGCGACGACATCATCAAGGAGAACGCCAGGAACGCCGGCATCGAGCTCGACAGGCAAGGCATCGAGATCATCAATGCCCGGCTGTCGCGCCGCAACGGCGTCTACACCGACTATCTGTACGAGCGCATGCAGCGCAAGGGCTTCCTGTTTCGCGATTGCCAGCGCCTGATCAACAACGACCGCAACCATTTCGCTGCCTGCATGGTGGCGCTGGGCGACGCCGACGGCATCGTCACCGGCGTCACCCGCAACTATTCGACCGCGCTCGACGACATCCGCCGCGTCATCGACGCCAAGCCCGGCCACCGCGTCATCGGCGCCTCGATCGTGCTGGCGCGGGGCCGAACCGTGATCGTTGCCGACACCGCCGTGCACGACATGCCGAATGCCGAGCAGATCGCCGACATCGCCGAGGAAGCCGCCGGCTTTGCCCGCCGCATGGGTTATGAACCAAGGCTCGCCATGCTCGCCTATTCCACCTTCGGCCACCCGCAGGGCGAGCGCTCCGAGCGCGTCCAGGAAGCGGTGCGCATCCTCGACAAGCGGCGCGTCGATTTCGAGTATGACGGCGAGATGGCCGCCGACGTGGCGCTCAACGCGCGCGCCATGGCGCAATACCCGTTCATCCGGCTCACCGGCCCAGCCAATGTGCTGATCATGCCGGCTTTCCACTCGGCCTCGATCTCGACCAAGATGCTGCAGGAGCTCGGCGGCTCGACCGTCATCGGCCCGCTGCTGGTCGGCCTCAACAAGCCGGTTCAGATCGTCTCGCTCAACGCCAAGGATAGTGACATCGTCAACATGGCGGCGATTGCGGCCTATACGGCGGGGGCGTGAGGAGATCGGAGTCCCGCTCCGCCTACAGCAGGCGAAAAAAGCCTCCCCCATGCGGGGAAGGCCAGACACCTCACCTAGCGATGGGACGGCTCATCTCCAGCCGCGGCAGCTCTGATAGGCATGCCGCCAGTAGCGCCAGCCGGTCGTCTTCCATTTCCAGAATTCATAGCCGCAGCCACCATGGTCGGAAGCGACGATCGTCACGCCGCCCCACGCCCAGGAGCCATGCTTGTGGTGGCCATGGTGATTGCCGTGGTGGCCGTCATGGTCCTTGCCGGGTTTGCATCCGAACACCTTGCAATGCAGCTTGGGCCTATGCTTCAGGATCGGCGGCTTGGCTTTGCAGCCAATCACGGCGCAGTTGATTTTCGCATTTATCCTGGGGCGCGACTGCTCGCGGGCGAGGCGCATATGCGGCGACGCCGAGTTCTGCTTCACGGCCTGTGAAATACCTTGCTTTATCTTGAACTTGCCATCTTCGGCGCGGGCGCCGTTGGTGACGGCCATGGCTCCGATGATCGTCGCCAGCAGCAGGACGATGCCGGCGAGACGACCTTCGATCCTAAACATCGATGTCAGGCGCGCCATGCCTTTGGCGGGCACGGCCGATCTTTCCTGACACGCGCGAGCCATCGCGCCGGTGTGGAGCTTTTCGTGCTGCGTCGGTGTCAACGCGCCGGGATCGACGCCGCTGAAAGCGTCGACTGTTACGGGAGTAAACATCTTCCTGATCCTTCAGTTGGTTAGCGGCCTCGACCGCGGAGCCGTCCCGACGGGTTCGCTCCATGGCGCGGTTTTTCGCTCCCGGTTGTTTCGGATGAATGCCGAAACTCGACTGAAGTGTTTCAATTGTTGCGGTTCGACCGCGCAGCGCGACCAATGGCGACGTTGTCGGCGAATTCGGCGTCTAGCCGTCGCGCGCATTCCCCTTCTCCCTTGTGGAGAAGGTGGCCGAGCACAGCTCGGTCGGATGAGGGGTGTTCCAGCTTGGCGCCGACGGCGCTCCGTCCAACACCCCTCATCCGTCTTGGCGCTGCGCGCCAATCCACCTTCTCCCACAAGGGGAGAAGGAAGAAAGCGTCCCTAAATCAACCCTGCTTGCTCAGCCTCGTGGCGCAGATTCTGCCTCGGCCTTGGCCCGAGCTGCTGGATGACCAGTCCGGCCGCCAGCGAGCCGAGATCGCCGCACTCCTTCAGGCTGCGCCCCTGCGTGTAGCCGTAGAGGAAGCCGGCGGCATAGAGGTCGCCGGCGCCGGTGGTGTCGACCAGTTCCCGGATTTTTGTCGCGTCGACGGTGACGGTCTCGTCGCCGCGCACGATGACCGAGCCCATTTCTGAGCGGGTGACCGCGGCTATCTTGCAGTCCTTGCGGATTTGAGCCAGCGCCTCGTCGAACGAGGCGGTCTGGTAGAGCGCCTTGATCTCGTGGCTGTTGGCAAAGACGATGTCGACGGTGCCCGAGCGCATCAGATCCAGAAACTCGTCGCGGTAGCGGTCGACGCAGAACGAATCCGATAGCGTCATCGACACTTCGCGGCCGGCGGCATGCGCGAGCTTCGCCGTCTGCCGGATCGCTTCCTTGGCGCGCGGCGGGTCCCACAGATAACCCTCGAAATAGGTGACTGCCGCACCCGAAGCCTTGTCGGCCTCGACGTCCTCAGGCCCGAGCTCGATGCAGGCGCCGAGATAGGTGTTCATCGAGCGCTCGCCGTCGGGCGTGACGAAGATCATCGAGCGCGCCGTCGGCGGCTCGCCGTTGAGTGGCTTGGTATCGAAGGCAACGCCCTGCGCATGGATGTCATGGGCATAGATTTCGCCGAGCGGGTCGTTCGAGACCTTGCCGAAGAAGGCGGCGCGACCGCCGAAGGAGGCGACGCCCGCCGCCGTGTTGCCGGCGCTGCCACCGGAGGCTTCGATGGCCGGGCCCATGCGGCTGTAGAGCAGTTCGGCGCGCCTTGTGTCGATCAGGTTCATCGCGCCCTTGATGATGCCGTTCGTCTCCAGGAACGCCTCGTCGCACTGGGCGATGATGTCGACGATGGCATTACCGATACAAAGCACGTCATAGTTCGGCATCAATGATGTCTCCGCGAAAGAACCACCGGCTTTCTGCCACGCCGGCCGCGGGCGGGTCTAGCGATTTGATGCGGCTTTGCCTAGGTCGTGAATTTATAAATCGGGTCGAAATCGCGTGACGCCGGATGTGGTGGCGCTTGTGACTTGTCGTGTCTCCGCCTATCTCGCAGATGTCTTGCCATGGGCCCGTTTGAGCCCTGTTCAACATGGAATTGGAAACGCCGTGATCCCTAGCGCCGCCCGCGCCGCCGCCAGCCAGCTGTTCTCGCCCGAATTCCGCTCGGTGTTCGTGAAGACGCTCGGCCTGACCTTGCTGGCGCTCGCGGCGCTGTGGTTCGCGATTGAGGGCCTGTTCGAATGGCTGGCCTGGCCGTGGATCGACGCATGGTTGCCCGGCCTGCCGTCATGGGCCGGATCGCTAGGCGTCATCGTCGCCGGGATCGGTCTTGCGCTGGGTCTGGCGCTGCTCATCGCGCCGGTGACGGCAATCATCGCCGGCCTGTTCCTGGACGACGTCGCCGAAGTGGTCGAGCGCAGCGATTATCCCGATGAACCGCCTGGTCGCGCCACGCCGGCGCTGCGCTCGATGGTGCTGGCTTTCCGCTTCTTCGGCGTCGTCATACTCGGCAACATCGTGGCCTTGCTGCTTCTGCTGGTGCCGGGCATCAACATCGCCGCCTTCTTCGTCGTCAACGGCTATCTGCTGGGGCGTGAGTTTTTCGAATTCGCCGCCATGCGCTTTCGCCCGGAGGCCGAGGCCCGCGCGTTGCGCAAAAAACATGCTGTCACGGTGTTTCTCGCCGGGCTGGTTGTCGCTGCCTTCCTCGCCGTGCCGCTGCTCAACCTTCTGACACCGCTGTTTGCCGCCGCCATGATGGTGCATCTGCACAAGGCGGTCTCAGCGCGGGAAGCGGCTTAGGGTGCGCTGATATTCAGGTGATGCCGGCTTGCGAATGGCGGTTTCCTGCGCTTCCGGTACTCACGTACCCAAAAGTACGCTGCGTTCCGGTTCTCGGAGCCCACCATTCTCAGCGCGGCCTGACCTGAATCTCAGCACACCCCGGCGCTAGCGTAAAAGAAAGCCGCGCCCCAACTCGTCGTCGGACTCGACGATGAATTCGGCCCGGCCGGAGTAGTAGGCGCGGCCGCCGACGCGGGCGATGATGGCGTCATGCGGCCCGGCTTTCGCGGTCCTCGCCACGCTGCCGGAAAAGCGCGAGCCTGCAATACTCTCGAACAGCCGCGTCTGGCCGGCGATTTCGCCCTTGGCATGCATTGCCGCCAGCCGCGCGGTGACGCCCGAGCCGGTTGGCGAACGGTCGACCTCGGCCTCGGCAAAGACGCAGATGTTCTTGGTCGGGGCATCGGAAAATACGTCCTGTCCGTCGGTCAGGATGGTGCCGTAGAGAAAGGCAAGGTCGGCATGGTCGGGATGCGACAGCGGGAACTCGGCCTTCAGTTTCTCCGTCAACGCCGTCGCCGCATCGACGAAATCGCGCACGCGGTTCTTGCCGAACTCCAGCCCGAACTGGCGGCAATCGGCGAGCGCATAGAAGGCGCCGCCATAGGCGATGTCGAAGCCGATCGCACCGAAGCCCGGCAATTCGATCTCCTGGTCGCGGGCGAACAGAAACGCCGCCACGCTTTCGAACGACACCGCACCGGCCTTGCCGTCTTGCACCTCGACCGAGGCGATGACCAGCCCGCACGGCGCTTCGATGTTGACCGTCGTCACCGGCTCCTGCCGCGCCACCAACCCCTCGTCGACGGCATAACGGCCGAGCGCGACAATGGCGTGGCCGCACATGGTCGAATAGCCTTCATTGTGCATGAACAGCACGGCGAGGTCGGCGCCGGGCAGGTCGGGTTCCACCAGCAGCGCCCCGTACATGTCGTAATGGCCGCGCGGCTCGAACATCAGGATCTTCCTGAGATGATCGAGGTGATCGCGCACATAGGCGCGCTTTTCCAGGATAGTGCCCGCGGGGATCTTGGGATAACCGCCGGTGACGATCCGCAGCGGCTCGCCGCCGGTGTGCATGTCGACGACGGTGAGCGTCATGTATTGGGTTCGGCAAACAACGCCTGCAGCTTGCCGAATGGCATGGCGGCGCGGGTGAAGCCGAAAGTGCCGTCCTGCTGGATCTCGCGCGCCGCCGTTTCCAGCATGCCGAAGGCGAAATTGGTCAGCCACGGCCCGAGCGAAATGCGCTTGACCCCTGCCAGGGCAAGATCGGCAATGGTGAAGCCGGGCCTCACCATGACGTTGACCGGCTTGGTCAGCGCCGAGCAGACGGTCTGCACCGTCTCGATGTCGCCGATGCCCGGCGCATAGAGCACGTCGGCGCCGGCCTTCTCGAAGGCCTGCAGCCGCCTGATCGTGTCGTCGATGTCGGGCCTGCCCCACAGAAAATTCTCGGCCCGCGCGGTGAAGACGAAATCGTGTTTCAGCGCCCGTGCCGCCTCCGCTGCAGCGGCGACGCGCTCGACGGCATGCGAAAAATCGTAGATCGGCTTGTCGGGCTCGCCGGTGTGGTCCTCGACCGAGCAGCCGGCGAGGCCCGCCGCCTCGGCCGCGAAGACAGTCTCCGCGGCACTTGTCGCGCTGTCGCCCTTGCCCTTCTCGAGATCGGCCGAGACCGGCAGGCCGGTCGCCGCCGTCACCTCGCGGCAGTGATGGATCATCGCCTCGAAGGTCACCGCGCCGTCGGGCAGGCCGCGCGAAAAGGCAAAGCCGGCGCTGGTCGTCGCCAGCGCCTTGAAACCGAAGGAGGCCAGCAATTTCGTCGTGCCGATGTCCCAGGGGTTGGGCATGACGAAAATCGAGCTATGCAGGTCGCGAAAGATTTTTCCCTTGTCCATGGATGCTCCCAGAGTGCGAAGCGCATTTTATCCCGCCACTGCCTGCCGGGCAAACGAATGCGGTTGGTTCAGAAGCGACTGGCGTTCTCTCCTGCCAATTTGTCCAGTGCGTCGGAATTCTTGACGTATCCAGCCCCGTCCCAATGGTAGGTGACGGAGATGTTTTGCGAGGAAGCTTCGGGCGCCGGATCATCGCAGCTTTCGCCATTCGGCACTGTGGCATCGGTCACCGTCGCCTTGATGGCCGCATAGGGCTGGCCGTCCGCAAAGGTCCGAAAGGCCAGCTCCTGCGTGCGCTTATAGGCGCACAGCGACTCGTCGAATGTTTGGATCGTATCGATCAGCTCGAACCTGTCGTCGCGGACCAGAAGCAGGGGCGTGCTGACATAGCCCTGGCTCGAATTGAAATGCGTGCTCAGGGTGATGATGGCGTCGTCGCCGGGTCCAACCGGCAGCTTGCCCGGATCGCGGAAAGAGGTGCTCCGGTCGACGGCGACATTGACAGCGTCGAGCAGTCTCGGCTTGCCGGCAAGATCGTAAAGCGCCAGCACCGCGAACCCCTCGGCGCTGTCCGACGAGCTGCCGAGGTCGAACAGCATGGCCAGCCGATCCTTGCCGCCGGCCTTGACGGCGAGCACGCCGGCATTGGAAAGGCCCGACGTTTCGGGCGGCGAGCCACCGCTATCCGGGCCCTCGATATGGCGCATCTCGACCGGCATGGAACCCCGATAGAAGCCTTCCTTGTCCCCCGCCAGGTCGGGAATGACCATCCTGGCGAGATCGAGATAGGTCGTGCCCTCGTGGCCAGGAACGGCGCTGCCAAGGTCCGGGAAGCTGACGGCTTGCGCGCCGGCCGTCATCCACAGGCACGGCAGCAGCAAACAGGCGACGACGATGCGAAGCAGGATGGAATTCATACGCTGGCGCCTCCCACTGTCGAGCGTTCGCAAGCTAGCACGAACGACTGAGGCGTACAGCCGGATAAGAAGTCTGAACACTAGATCAGTGAATCGGCACCAGCCCGGCCAGTTCGCGCATGTCGTCGAACAGGATGCCGCCGGCCTCAGTCAGGCCGTCGCGATCGGTATGCGGGTCGCCGTGGTAGGAATAAACGCGCATGCCGGCGGCAATGCCGGCTAATGTCCCGGCGACGCTGTCCTCGATGACGATGCAGTCGGCAGGGGCGAAGCCCATCGTGCTTGCGGCATGCAGGAACAGGTCGGGAAACGGCTTGCCGCGCGAGACCATGGTCGAGCTGAACAGCGCATGCTCGAACAGCGGCAGCAGACCTGTCTGGCCGAGCGTGATGTGCATTTTCGACACCCGCGCCGATGAAGCGACGCACGTTGCGATTCCGGCCGCGTGCACGGCTTCGATGAACTCCCTGACATAGGGGACGGCTTCGACGCCATGCGCGAACAGGTCCGGCAGGCCGGCGTTCCAGCGTTCGACGAAATCGGCGCCGAGGCTGACGCCGGTCGCCTCGACCTCCTTCTGCACCGAGACCATGGAGCGGCCGGAGAAATTCTTGCGGCAATGTTCGAAGCTTGCCGGGTAGCCGGCTGCGGTTAGCCATTCGGCGAGGCGCCGATTGGCCAGGTTCTCGGTGTCGACCAGAACCCCGTCGCAATCGAAGATGACGAGTTTGGGTATTCTCATCAGGCCGTGCCGGTCGATCCGAACCCGCCGGAGCCGCGCGTCGTGCCGCCGGCCAATGTCCGCTCCTCGACGGTCGCCTGCGTCACCAGGGCGAAGACGATCTGGGCGATCCGCATGCTGCGCGTCACTGCAAAATCCTCGTCGCCGAGGTTGATCAGCAGCACCTTGACCTCGCCGCGATAGTCGCTGTCGATGGTGCCTGGCGTGTTGAGGCAAGTGAGCCCATGCTTGAAGGCAAGGCCCGAGCGCGGCCGGACTTGGCCTTCCACGCCCTCCGGGATCTCCAGGATCAGCCCGGTCGGCACCAGCGCGCGTTTTCCCGGCAGGATCAGCAGCGGCCGGTCGTCCGGCACCGCGGCGCGCAGATCCATGCCGGCGGCGCCCGCGCTTTCATAGGCGGGAAGCGGCAGGCCTTCGCCATGCGGCAGCCTGACGAAGCCGACGGCCGGACCGATGACGGAGGAAGTGTAGATGGCTGCGCGCATGAGGCGGATCCTATCGCTATCAACGCCGATTCGGTCAACTCCGGCGGCAATGCTATCAACGGCTTTCTTTCAGCGCAGTTCCGCTTCAGCGCAGTTCTACGGGAACGATGGTCGTCTCCTTGATCTCCTCCATGACGAAGGAGGCCGAAACGTCCGACAGCGCCACCTTGGCGATCAGCCGTTGATACAGCCGGTCATAAGCCTTCACGTCGGCGACGCGGGCACGCAACACATAATCGAGATCGCCGGACATGCGGTAGACGCCGGTGATCTCGGGAAAACCGGTCACTGCCGACCGGAATTTTTGCAGCCAGTCCGGATCATGATTGGAGGTCCGGACCAGGATGAACACCGAGAGGCCAAGCCCAAGCTTGTCCGCATCGACCAGCGCCACCCGGCCGGTGATGACGCCGTCTTCTTCCAGCCGCTTGACCCGGCGCCAGCAGGCGTTGCGCGACAGCGACACCCTTTCCGACAACTGGTCGACCGACAGCGTGCCGTCGCGTTGCAGTTCGCTCAGCAATCTTCGGTCGATTTCATCGATTTCCAGCGGCATGTGGGATGTTTGTCCCAATAATTGGCCAAACACAAGGATGATTTGGGACCTATGAACCGGCGAGGCATGTCAAGATGCGAAAGATCGGGACTTCACGCGCTGAAAAGGGGACCAGCATGACCGCACGGCTCGCAAGACTTTTCACCTCTCATCCGGCATCGGTGGGCGAAACCTATTTCGGCCACATGGCTTTCGCCGCGTGGTTCTCGTCGCGGTTGTTCATGGCGGCATTCGCCGCGCTCATTCACGCCTTCCTGCCGTTCTTGTTCGATTCTACGGCAAGCCGGATCATCCGCGAGCTTTACGAGCGGACGCACAACAGGGGACGTTAGAGGCGAAGTGCGGGCCGGCGGCCTGTCTAGGCGAAGTGGTCTGCCTCGGCATGAGCATTCGCCCCTCTCTCGGGTCGCGGTGAAGCTGGCGCTGGTCGGCTAAGCTCTGCGCAATCCCGATCAAGCGATGCCGGCCCTCGAATGCTGAACTTGGCTTGAAGCCGCGCTGCAGTCTGCCATTTGGTGAGACGAGTGCTGCCAGCTAGCCGGGAGCATTGGTCATGGACCTCGTCTTTTCCTCCACCACCGAATTGGCTGCCGCCATTCGCGACCGCAGGATTTCCGCTGTGGAAGCGCTGGACGCGCATCTGGCGCAGATCGACAGGCATAACAGGGCGATCAACGCAGTCGCCACGCTCGACAGGGAAGGGGCGCGGCAACGCGCCGAGAAGGCCGACGAAGCGCAGGCGCGCGGCGACGCTCTCGGGCCGTTGCACGGCGTGCCGTTCACACTGAAAGATATGCACCAAACATCGGGCATGAAGACCACGGTAGGCTTTCCGCCCTTTGCCGACTATGTGGCGAGAGAAGACAGCCCAGTCGTTCTCAGGCTGAAGGCGGCCGGCGGCGTTCTGGTCGGCAAGACAAATGTCGCAACGATGCTGGGCGACTGGCAGTCGGACAATCCGCTTTTTGGTCGCACCAATAATCCCTGGGACCTCTCGCGCACCGCGGGCGGTTCCAGCGGTGGCGCTGCCGCAGCGCTCTGCGCCGGGATGACGTCGTTCGAGGTCGGCACCGACATGCAGGATTCGATCCGGCTGCCTGCCGCCTTCTGCGGCGTCTACGGCCTCAAGCCGACAGAGCATCGCGTCTCCTTAGCCGGCGCCTTTCCCGATCCCGGTGGCGTACCGCGCGGCGTGCGGCTGATGTCCTGCATCGGTCCGCTAGCCCGCAATGTCGAAGATCTGGCGCTGATCCTGGCGATCATTGCAGGGCCGGACGGCCGCGACGCCGACCTTGCGCCGGTGCCTGTCGAGAGCATGCCGGAGCTTGACCTCAAGACCCTGCGCATCGTTTTCGCGCCGGCCTTTCCGGGTTTTCCGGTGGCCAGCGAAATCAGGGCCGCTGTTGAGAACCTGGCAAGGGAGCTTCAGTCGGCGGGCGCGGTCGTCGAGGAAGCAAGACTGCCGACGCTCGACCTGCATGACGATCTGACGCAAGGCGGCGCGCTGATCGGCATGATGCTGGAGGCAACGCAGCCTGAACCGCCAGAAGAACCGACACCGGTCTCGCGCTGGTTCGAGGCGCTCGGCCGCCGCGATCGGTCAATCCTTGCCTGGGAACGGTTTTTCCAAGAATGGGATGCGTTGCTGTGCCCCGTTGCTATGACCATGGCCTTTCCGCATTGCGAGCCGGGAACACCGATCAAGGTCGATGACAGCGAGCAGAGCTACTGGATGCTGCCGGCCTATGGCGCGGTGTTCAACTACAGCGGCCATCCTGCACTTTCGCTGCCGTGCCCGCAGGATCGTGACGGCCTGCCCATTGGTCTGCAGCTGGTCGGCAGACGCTGGTCCGAATCGTGGCTGCTCGGCATCGCCAGGGCAATAGCGCCGCTGAGCGGCGGTTTTCGCCGTCCGCCCGGCTATTGAGCAAACCGCGTCAGCCCATAAGGCTCAAGCAGCGGATCGCGCACGCCGTCGAGGATTTCCCGGGCGGCGAACAGGCCGACGGCAGGCGCCAGCGTGATACCGGAATGCATGACCGCGACGTAGAGCCCGCTGACGCCTTGAGCGCGCCCGATGATCGGAAAGCCGTCGATCGGCGTCGGCCGGTAACCGACCGTGTGGAAATCCAGTTCCAGCCCGTCAGCGCCGCGCAGCATGCTCTTCATCGCCGCAAACAACTCGCGGGCGGTGGCTTCGGCATCCACGCCCGGATCGGCGCCGCCGAAATCCGAGCCGGCGATGACGCGGCCTTCGGTAGTCTGGCGCATGTGCAGCCGGTCGCCGATCACCAGCCCGTTGAGCAGCTTTTCGTAGGGGCGTGAATGGACGATCAGGCCAGGCGGCGTCTCGATCGGCAGTTTTAACCCGGCCGTCGCGGCGATTGCCGGAGAGCCGGCGCCCGGCGCGATCACCACCTCGTCGGCGGCAATCGGTCCGGTGGATGTATCGACGCCGGTAACCCTGCCGTTGGCCTGCACCAACGCTGTCACGGCCGTGCCGGTCATCATCCGCGCGCCGCGCTGCTCGGCGTCGGCCAGCAGCGCCAGCGTGGCGGCGACCGGTTCGGCGACACCTTCCCCAGGCACATGCAGCGCGAAATCGGGAAGCTCGGCAAGATTGGGCTCGATGCTCGCGGCTCTCGCACGGTCGACGCGCTCGATGCCGTAACCCCAGCCGGAGTGCTCGGTGGCATAGGCTTCCAACTCGGCCGCCGGCAGGTCCCAGCACAGGCCGCCGCACCAGGCGAGCGGAATGCCGGGCAGGTCCTGCGCCAGCCGTGTCCATTCGGCCATCGAACGGGTGCGCAGCCGGAAATACGGCTCTGGATTGCCCCAACTGGCATTGATCCAGGCAAAGGAATTCGGCGTGGCGACGCCGCCGACGCCGCTGTCGGCAACGACCGTCACCTTCGCGCCGGCCTTCGCCAGATGCCAGGCGATGGACGCGCCGATAATGCCGGCGCCGACAACGATGACTTGCTTGGCTGCGCTCATGGACAGTCCTTTGTCGAATCGGGTCTTCTGATGTCGTTGCGGCAACCCTATCTCAAGACCGGGTGAGAGCCATCCGCCCAAAAATATTCGACAGGCTACAAAAGCGCTGCTAAAAGCCCGCGCACCACATGGGATTCCACAAATTGGCTGAAGACATCACGAACGCGGTGGCGCGCCGCCGTACTTTCGCGATCATCGCGCATCCGGACGCCGGCAAGACGACGCTGACCGAAAAGCTGCTTTTATTCGGCGGCGCCATCCAGCTTGCCGGCGAGGTCAAGGCCAAGAAGGATCGCATCCAGACCCGGTCGGACTGGATGAAGATCGAGCGCGAGCGCGGCATCTCCGTCGTCACCTCCGTAATGACCTTCGAGTATGAGGACAACGTCTTCAACCTGCTCGACACGCCCGGCCACGAGGATTTCGCCGACGACACCTATCGCACGCTGTCGGCGGTCGACGCGGCGGTCATGGTCATCGACGCCGCCAAGGGCATCGAGCCGCGCACGCTAAAACTGTTCGAGGTGTGCCGGCTGCGCGACATCCCGATCATCACCTTCGTCAACAAGATGGACCGCGAAAGCCGCGACCCGTTCGAAATCCTCGACGAGATCGAGCAGAAGCTGGCGCTGGACACCGCACCGATCACCTGGCCGATCGGCCGCGGCAAGACCTTTTCCGGCACCTATCATCTGGCGCTGAACGCCGTGCGCAAGGGCGATGCCGAGAAGGAGCGCACGCCGGTCAACGGTCCCGATTCCAACCGCGTCGCCGGCCTGTTGCCGGAGAACGAGCGCGAAGCTTTCATCGAGGAGCTGGAGCTGGCGCGCGAAGCCTGCCGTCCGCTCGACATCGACTCCTTCCGCGAGGGTCATCTGACGCCGGTCTATTTCGGTTCGGCGTTGCGCAATTACGGCGTGCGCGACCTGATCGAAGCGCTTGGCGCCTACGGGCCGCCGCCGCGCGCGCAGGAGGCCGACACGCGTAAGGTCGAGGCGACCGAGGACAAGATGACCTCGTTCGTCTTCAAGATCCAAGCCAACATGGACCCTAACCATCGCGACCGCATCGCCTTCGTCCGTGTCTGCTCGGGCAAGCTCGAGCGCGGCATGAAGGCCAAGCTGGTGCGTACGGGAAAACCGATGAGCCTGTCGGCGCCGCAATTCTTCTTCGCCCGCACCCGCGTCACCGCCGACGAGGCTTTTGCCGGCGACGTCGTCGGCATCCCCAATCACGGCACGCTGCGCATCGGCGATACGCTGACCGAGGGCGAGGAGATACTGTTCCGCGGTGTGCCGAATTTCGCGCCGGAAATCCTGCGCCGCGTCCGCCTCGGCGACGCGATGAAGGCCAAGAAGCTCAAGGAAGCGCTACACCAGATGGCCGAGGAAGGCGTCGTGCAACTGTTCTCGCCGGAGGACGGTTCACCGGCAATCGTCGGCGTCGTCGGTGCGCTGCAGCTCGACGTGCTGAAAGAGCGGCTGAACTTCGAATACACGCTGCCCGTCGATTTCGAGATGTCGCGCTTTTCCGTCTGCCGTTGGATATCGGCTGACGACAAGGCCGAGGTGCATCGCTTCATCGAGGCGCATCGCGGCGACATCGCCCGCGACCTCGACAACGACCCGGTGTTCCTGGCCCAGCACGCCTTTTCGCTCAACTACGAGGCCGAACGCTGGAAGGCGATCCGCTTCGCCGCGGTCAAGGATTACCAGGTCCGCGACAAGGCAGCCTGAGCTGCGCCGCTTTTCCTTCTCCCCTTGTGGGAGAAGGTGTCGCCGAAGGCGACGGATGAGGGGTGTTCCAGGGAACGCTGACGCCTCATTCCGTCCAGCGCCCCTCAACCGTCTTGGCGCTGCGCGCCGATCCACCTTCTCCCACAGGGGGAGAAGGCAAGGTCGCGCGTTCACTCACCCCCTGGCTGCCTCTTCGATCTTGGCGATGTCGATCTTGGTCATCTGCATCATCGCCTGCATCACCCGGCTGGCCTTGGCCTGGTCGGGATCAAGCAGCAGCCTGGGCAACTGCTCCGGCACGACCTGCCAGGACACGCCGAATTTGTCCTTCAGCCAGCTGCACTGGCTGGGCTCGCCACCGCCTTCGATGAGTCTGTCCCAGAAATAGTCGACCTCCTCCTGCGTCTTGCAGTCGATGGAGAGCGAGACTGCCTCGGTGAACTTGAATTGCGGCCCGCCGTTGAGCGCCTGGAACTGAACGCCGTCGAGCTCGAAATAGGTCACCAGAACCTTGCCCTCACTATCGCCGCTGCCCTCGGGCCAGCGCATCACGCTCAGCACCTTCGAATTCTTGAAGATGGACATATAGTGGTTCATGGCCTCCTCGGCCTGGTCGTCGAACCACAGGCAGGGGGTGATCTTTTGCATTTGCTTGCTCCTCGGCTGTTGCAGTTGGCTATCACAGTGAAACGGTCTGGCTGGCGTTGGTGTTATTTGCCGTGCCGTTTGCCCAAGGACGCCCGGGCGGCATGCAGACCGACAGTGTCATCAAATTTTCTTGGGAAAATCTGGCGCATTGCAAAATTGTGGCCAGACCAGGCTTCGGCGTCTATAACGCCTGCGGTCCGAATTCAGCGCCGCCGCGCTCCCCTCGAGCGCAGCCAGCCAGCCAAGGAAAATTCATGCCTGCCTATCGCTCCCGCACCACAACCCATGGCCGCAACATGGCCGGCGCCCGTGGCCTTTGGCGCGCCACCGGCATGAAGGATTCCGATTTCGGCAAGCCGATCATCGCCGTGGTCAACTCCTTCACCCAGTTCGTGCCCGGCCATGTCCACCTCAAGGATCTTGGCCAACTGGTCGCGCGCGAGATCGAGAAGGCTGGCGGCGTTGCGAAAGAGTTCAACACCATCGCCGTCGACGACGGCATCGCCATGGGTCACGACGGCATGCTCTATTCGCTGCCGTCACGCGAGCTGATCGCCGACTCGGTCGAGTACATGGTCAACGCACACTGCGCCGACGCCATGGTGTGCATCTCCAATTGCGACAAGATCACACCCGGCATGCTGATGGCGTCGCTGCGTCTCAACATCCCGACGGTCTTTGTCTCCGGCGGGCCGATGGAGGCCGGCAAGGTGGTGCTTGCCGGCAAGACGCAGGCGCTGGATCTGGTCGACGCCATGGTCGCGGCCGCTGATGACAAGATCTCCGACGAGGACGTCAAGACCATCGAGCGCTCGGCCTGTCCGACCTGCGGCTCCTGCTCTGGCATGTTCACCGCCAATTCGATGAATTGCCTGACCGAGGCGCTGGGCCTTTCTCTACCTGGCAACGGCTCGACGCTGGCGACGCATGCCGACCGCAAGCGGCTGTTCGTCGAGGCCGGCCATCTGATCGTCGATCTCGCCCAGCGCTACTACGAGCAGGACGACGACACCGCGCTGCCGCGCAACATCGCCTCGAAGGGCGCCTTCGAGAACGCCATGACGCTCGACATCGCCATGGGCGGCTCGACCAACACCGTGCTGCACATTCTCGCTGCAGCGCATGAGGGCGAGATCAACTTCGACCAGGACGACATCGACGCGCTGTCGCGCAAGGTGCCGGTGCTGTGCAAGGTTGCCCCCGCCAAGGCCGATGTGCACATGGAAGACGTCCACCGCGCCGGCGGCATCATGGCGATCCTCGGCCAGCTCGACAACGCCGGGCTGATCAATCGCGACCTGCCGACTGTACATACGCGAACGCTGGGTGAAGCGCTCGACCATTGGGACATCTCCCGCACCACCAGTCAAAGCGTCCGCGACTTCTTTCTGGCGGCTCCGGGCGGCGTGCCGACGCAAGTCGCCTTCAGTCAGGACCGCCGCTGGGACGAGCTCGATCTCGACCGGGAGAAGGGTGTCATCCGCTCGGCCGAGCACCCGTTTTCCAAGGACGGTGGCCTTGCCGTGCTCAAGGGCAACCTTGCGCAGGACGGCTGCATCGTGAAGACCGCCGGCGTCGATGAATCGATCCTGAAATTCACCGGCCCGGCCAGAGTGTTCGAAAGCCAGGACGCCAGCGTCAAAGCGATCCTGTCCAACGAGATCAAGGCCGGCGATGTCGTCGTCATCCGCTACGAGGGGCCGCGTGGCGGCCCTGGCATGCAGGAAATGCTCTACCCGACCAGCTATCTCAAGTCGAAGGGCCTCGGCAAAGCCTGCGCGCTGGTCACCGATGGCCGCTTCTCCGGCGGCACCTCCGGCCTGTCGATCGGCCATGCGTCCCCGGAGGCGGCGGAAGGCGGGCTGATCGGGCTGGTGCAGGAGGGCGATACGATCGAGATCGATATCCCGAACCGTACCATCCGGCTTGCTGTCGACGACGCGGAACTGGTCGCCCGCCGCGCGGCGATGGAGGCAAAGGGAGCTGCCGCCTGGAAGCCCGTGGAACAGCGCAAGCGCAAGGTGACGATGGCCTTGCGCGCCTATGCCGCGATGGCAACCAGTGCTGCAAAGGGTGCGGTAAGGTACGTGCCGGAGTAGCGCGGTTCTTCCCTTCCCCCTTGTGGGAGAAGGTGGCCTTGCGAAGCGAGGTCGGATGAGGGGTGTTCCAGGGAACGCCAGCGCCTCATTCCGTCCAGCACCCCTCAACCGTCTCGGCGCTGCGCGCCAATCCACCTTCTCCCACAAGGAGGGCTTTGCACGGGGAGCGAAGTGGATTTCGGTGGTCAGTGAGGGCCTTTTTGAAGGCCGGCAGAGCGGTTTTCCGCGGCCCTTGCGGGGCCTTTGTCGGTTTAGGCAGCCATCCTGCCGGATTGTGGACGCACTCCTCCCTCATGTCCGCCTCTCATCGGGTGGATAGAGGACGCCAATCATGGTGCGCAGATTGTAAGCGCAGGCGGCCAGTATGCACTGCGTGCGGTTGGTGGCGAGGTTGAAGAAGCGCAGGCGTCGCATGCCGTAACGCTCCTTGAACACGGCGAAAGGCCGCTCCACTGCCGCCCGCACCTTGGCGATCAGCCGGTTGCGCAGCTTGTGGCGCGGCGGCAACTCGGGGTGATGCTTGTTGGGCCGCCGCATCAGCCGGTCCTTAATGTTGGCGGCGGCGAGCCGGGCATGGCGGGCGTGGGTGTAATAGGCTTGATCGCCATAGGCCGCCTTCTCGTCGCCGCAGATCAACTGGTCGGCCGGCTCGGTGTCGGTGACCGAGGCGTCGCTCGCCTCGACACGCCGGATCAAGGTGTGCTCCTGGTCGACGCCGATGTGCATCTTGTAGCCGAAGGTGCTCTTCTTGCCCTTCTTGCCCCAACGCGCATCCTTGTCGGCCGACGGCTTGACCGGACCTTGGTGGCCCTTTTTCGGCTGCTTGGGCGGACGGCCACGAGCCTGCAGGAACGTGGCATCGACCAAGGTGCCGCGCTTGACGATCAGGCCCTTCTCCTCCAGCTGACGGTTGATCTCCTCAAAGACCTTGTCGATCAGTCGCTCACGCGTCAGCTCCTCGCGGAAGCGCCACAGTGTCGAATGGTCGGGCGTGCGGTCCGAAAGGCTGAAACCGGCAAAGCGGCGGAACGACAATCGGTCCCGGATCTGCGCCTCAAGCGCCGGATCGCTCAGCCCATGCCACATGCCCAGCAAAAGACAGCGCACCAGCGGTTCCGCCGGATAGCTGGTGTTGCCCGAGCCAGGACCGCTGCGCTGACCCAGCAATGTTCGGATCGGCGCCCAGTCCAGTTCCTTCGATACTAGGTCGAAAATCGTCTCATCCGACGCCGCCAGACCGTCCGCCAGACTCAACTGACCCAAAACACGATCCGCCATCCCGAATCTCCCTGCTCCAACCTTCACCACAGAATCACCGTTCGGCTTCTGTGCAAAGGTCTCACAAGGGGAGAAGGGAACAGAGCGCTACGGCATCAACTGGTATTCATAAAGCTTCTGGTAGAGGCCGCCTTGCCTGAGCAGCGTCCGGTGCGGGCCGCTTTCCACCACTTTGCCGGCTTCCAGAACCACGATCGTGTCGGCCTGGTGCACGGTCGACAGCCGGTGGGCGATGACGATGGTGGTGCGCCCGACCGTCAGCTGCTGTAGCGCGTCGCGAAACAGCGCCTCGGATTCGGCATCGAGCGCGCTGGTCGCCTCGTCCAGCAGCAGGATCTCCGCGTTGCGCAGCATGGCGCGCGCGATTGAGATACGCTGGCGCTGGCCGCCGGAAAGCAGCGCGCCGTTCTCGCCGACCTCCGTGTCGTAGCCTTTCGCCATGGCGGTGATGAAATTGTGGGCGTTGGCTGCCTTGGCGGCGGCGATCACGTCCTCGTCGGGCGCGTCCTGCCGCCCGAGACGGATGTTGTGCATCACCGTGCCGGCAAACAGGAACGTGTCCTGGCTCACATAGGCGATCTTCTGCCGCAGTGAGGCGAGTGTGGCGTGCGCAATGTCCTGGCCATCGAACAGCACCTTGCCGCTCTGCGGGTCGTACATACGCATGATCAGGTTGAGGATGGTCGACTTGCCGCCGCCCGATGGCCCGACCAGCGCCGTCATCTTGCCTGCCGCCAGGGTCAGGTCGAACCCTTCGAACACCGGCGGGCTTTCCGGATAGGCAAAGCTAACATTGTCGAAACGGATTTCGCCCGGCCCCGGCCGCAGCGGCTTGGCGTCCGGCTTTTCGGCCAGCGTCAGCGGCCGGTCGGCGAGCTGGAACATCATGCGCACGCCGACGATGCCGGTTTCCAGCGAGATACGCACGCGGGCGAGGCGCTTTGCCGGTTCATAGGCAAGCAGCAGCGCCGCGATGAAGGCCATGATGTTGCCTGGCGTCTGGCCCCCCTGCAGGACCAGAAGGCCGCTGACCAGGATGGCGCCGGAGATCGCCAGTCCGGCAAGCGTTTCCATCACCGGGCTGGTGGCAGCCTCCAGTGTAGCAATGTTGTTGGCGCGGTTCTCGACATCCGACACCGCCTTGTGCATGCGCTTGCGCATCGCGCCTTCGAGACCGAACGATTTGACGACACGCACGCCGATTGCCGTTTCCTGCATCACCTGCACGATCTGGCCTAGCGAGCGGAATTCCTGCGCGGCGATCTTGCGGACGCGCTTCAGGATGCGGTTGACGCCGTAGATGGCTATGGGCCCGATGACGAAGCAGATCAGGGACAGCGCAGGCTGCTGCCAGACCATGACCGCCACCAGGACAACCAACGTCACCAGGTCGCGCACATAGGACGTGACGACGAGGTCGAGCACGCTGCGAGCGGCCTGTGCATTGTTGGTCATGCGGGTGATCAGGTCGGATGACGAGGTCGAATGGTAGAACTCGATGCCTTGCGCCAGGATGCGGTCGTAGATCTTGCGCTGCCGTTCGGCGATGATGCTGTTGCCGACGCGGCTCATGAAATAGGCTTGGACGAAATTGGCGATGCCCTTGGCGATGAAGATCGCGGCGACCGCCGCGGCAATCCAGTTGATGCGCTCGACTCTTTTGTAGATCACGAACTCATTGGTGATTTCGCGCAGAATCCAGGCGCTGGCGCCCGTCATGGCGGCCACCACCAGCATCGACAGTATGGCGGCGCCGTATCCAAACTTGTGCTGGTGAAAGGATTCCCTGATCAGCCTTACGATAAGGCGCCGGTTCTCTTCCGAGCGTTCGTCACCTTTGAGGAACTTCAAGTTCACACTGGATTTCCGTGGTTGCGAATGTGGCGTTGAGCCCGAAGCCGATCGCTGCGCCGCGACACACGATGCGGATTCGCCTCAATGGACGAAAGGCGGCTTATAGAGCGAGTTGTGGTCGGATGGAACTGTTCGCTGCCGCGGAAAAAAACGGCTGCGGCAACCTGTCTTTTGCTCCACGATGCACACGGCCCCGGAAATCGGATTCGATTTTCGCTGGGGATCATGCGCAAAATCAAAGTGCTGCAGCGTCCTTTGCGCGTCCAAGAGGACGCGCGGCGCTGTAACGTGATTCTGAAAGAGGACGACGACAGATGAATTTCGACCTTATCGTCCGCGGCGGCATGCTGCCCGACGGCACAATCGCCGACATCGGCATCATCGGCGAGACGATCGCGGCCATCGAGCCAGAGTTGAACGTCACCGCGGGCACGGCGATCGACGCCCATGGCAATCTGGTCTCGCCGCCCTTCGTTGATCCACATTTCCACATGGACGCCACGCTGTCCCTGGGAATCCCGCGCATCAACGCGTCTGGCACGTTGCTGGAAGGCATTTCGCTTTGGGGCGAATTGAAGCCGCTGCTGACGCATGAGGCGGTGCGCGACCGCGCCCTCGCCTATTGCGACTGGGCGGTGTCGATGGGTCTGCTCGCCATCCGCACCCATGTCGATGTCTGCGACGACCGCTTGCTGGCGGTTGAAGCCCTGCTCGACGTGAAGAAGACGGTCGCGCCCTATATCGACCTGCAACTGGTCGCCTTCCCGCAGGACGGGTTTTACCGCTCGCCGACGGCGCGCGGTAACACCATCAGGGCGCTCGACATGGGTGTCGACATCGTTGGGGGCATTCCGCATTTCGAGCGCACCATGGCCGACGGCACGCGGTCTGTGACGGAACTGTGCGAGATCGCGGCAAAGCGCGGCCTTATGGTCGACCTGCATTGCGACGAGACCGATGATCCGCTGTCGCGCCATATCGAGCAACTAGCCTATGAGACGCAACGCCTCGGCCTGCACGGCAGGGTCGCCGGCTCGCATCTCACTTCGATGCACTCAATGGACAATTACTATGTCTCGAAGCTGTTGCCGTTGATCGCCGAGGCCGGCGTCTCGGCGATCCCCAATCCGCTTATCAACATCATGCTGCAGGGCCGCCACGACACATTTCCCAAGCGCCGCGGCCTGACGCGGGTTAAGGAAATGCTTGCCCTCGGCATCCCCGTCGGCTGGGGCCAGGATTGCGTGCTCGACCCCTGGTATTCGCTGGGCACCGCCGACATGCTCGACGTCGCCTTCATGGGGCTTCACGTCGCCCAGATGTCGAGCCCGGCCGACATGGCGCGCTGCTTCGACATGGTCACCAATGTCAACGCCGCCATCATGGGCCTCGACCATCTCGGCCTGGCGGTCGGTAAGCGCGCCAGCCTCGTCGTCCTCGATGCCGGCGATCCGGTCGAGGCCTTGCGTCTGCGTCCCGAGCGCCTCTGCGTCATCGCCAGGGGCAAGGTGGTGGCCGAGCGGGCCAGGCAGGAAACGCGGCTCTCGATCGCAGGACGGCCAGGAACTGTGAACCGCAGGCATCGCCCGCCCATTTCATGACCAATAATGGCAGGCCCAATAGGACATTGAACCTGCATCAAGCCGCACGCCTCGATCAGATTGATAGGTCCCAACCTTAAGTCTACAATCAGGCTCCAGTTTTATGTCGAGGAGGACACCATGTGGCACAAGACGGCGATGGTGGTCGCGTTGGCGGCGATCTCAGGCTGCATGACGGCAGAAGACCGTCGTGCCGCGGACGAGGCGAAATGCCGGTCCTACGGCTTCGCCAGGAAGAATGATGCCTTCGCGGAATGCCTGCAGCGCATCGATCTCGCGCGGCGCGCGGAACTGAGAAGTGCGTCGGCTTTCGATCCCTGGGACCGGCCCGTGATCTATCGGCCGGTCATCCTTCGGCCACGGCCAAAGTAGGCCGTTCAAATCGGCGACTTTCAGTATAGGCCCAGCCGATTTCCGGCTCTGGTCTGGCCGGGTTCCTGATTTACGCTCGTCAAAGCGGCTGCTTGCGTCTACGACGCTGCTCACCGAGCTTTCATGCGGGAGGAAGCGACATCGGGCATGGCACAGCCAACAGCCCAGAATTCGACGATCAGGAACGTGCTTTTGGCTGGCATTCTGCTGATGCTGGCCGGCGATTTCCTGTTTGCGTTGAACGATGCGATGGGCAAATGGCTGGTCGCCAGCTTTTCCGTCGGCCAAGTCGTGCTGATCCGCTCGATCGGCGCCTTTTTCGTGCTCGGCCCGATGATCGCGCGTCAAGGTACGGCCAAGCTGTTCCGCATGGAACGACCTGAGCTGCAGGTCTTGCGCGTCGTCATGACGACGCTCGACACGGCGCTGTTTTACGCCGCCGTCGTCTATCTGCCGCTCGCCGACGTTATGAGCTTCTATATGGCGGGGCCGATCTACGTTGCGGCATTGTCCCACCTGCTGCTCGGTGAAAAGGTCGGCTGGCGCCGCTGGATGGCGATCCTGGTCGGCTTCTGCGGCGTGCTGATCATGCTCAAACCGTCCTCGGCCGCGTTTTCGCTGTCGTCGACCTTCGCGCTGGCCGGAAGCATTTCATTCGCCTTCGCCATCATCCTCAACCGGCGGCTGCGCGGCACCAGCGACACCTCGCTCGTTACCTGGCAGACCATCGGCACATTGCTGGTCGGCGCGGTGCTGACCATCGGCAACTGGCAGACGCCGTCCTCGCTCGATTTCGGCGCCATGCTGCTTCTCGGCATCGTCTCTTGCGGTGCGCATCTGATGATCACCAGGGCGCTGAAGCTAGCGCCCGCTTCGACGCTGGCGCCGCTGCATTACAGCCTGCTGCTGTGGGCCGTCATCTTCGGGCTGGCCTTCTTCGGCGACATGCCCGGCCCGCGCATCCTGATCGGCTCTGGGATCATCGTGCTGGCCGGCCTGTTCATCTTCCATCGCCAGAAGGTGGTCGACACCGTGCCGCCCGAAAACGTGCCGAAAGGCGTAAATTAGGTCCAGAGTACCTAACCTGCGCGCACCGCCGCCAGATGTCTTGAGAAGTCGGCCGTCTCCATCAGCGCCTTGCAGCGCGAAAAACGCCCGTCGGCATAGGCGCGGAAATCGTCGACCGGATTGCTATTGGCAAGCTGGATCAGTCCCCACAGCGTCCACAGCAGGTCGCACATTGCCTTGTAGATGACAACGCGGCCGCGCTCCGCCGGCGTTGGCTCGCCACCGAAATAGGCGAGCATCATCTCTTCCTCCTGCGCCGTATCAAACTGTCCTTCGACGCTGAGGTCGCCGAGATCCCAGAGCGGATCGTTCATGCCGGAATACTCCCAGTCGACGATCCACATCCTGTCGCCCGTATCGAGGAAGTTTTCGCACAGCGGATCGCAGTGGCAGGCGGCGAGGGGCAGGGGATGCGCGGCAAGGGCCGAGCGCACGGTTTCCGCCTCACGTACCACGTCGTGATAGCCGGTGGGCAGGGCGACGTCCTTGGTCGACAATACCTTCAGATAGTCGTCGATCATCGCAAAAAGCTCGAAGCGGAAGGGAAACACGGCGCCGGATGTATGCAATCTGCGGAAAGCTTCGCCGGCACGCGCCGGACTGCCCGGCCGGGTCCTGAATTTTTCCGGCGACATCGTCTCGGCTCCGACGACGAAACGCGTCATCATCACGCCTGTCTCGCCGTCGACATGCAGCACCTCGGGGCTGACGCCGGCCTTGGCGGCTTCCCGTGCCGCCACCGCCTCGTTGGCGCGGTTGATATACTCCTCTGTGCCCTTGCCGGGAATCCGGAGGCAGACATCTCCAGCCCTGAAGACGAGGTTGGTGAGGCCGCCAAGCCGCTCCAGCGGTCCCTGGTAGGCGGCCAGCATTGGAATGGCTGCAAGCGCCGCGCGTGCTTCCTCGTCCACCATCGCTTTCCGCCCCCTTTCGCGTCTTTATTTGTGGCGACGACGGTTCCACAAATTTCACCGTTTGGCTATCATCGCCGGCATGCGATTCACTCCAGCGCCGTGCGTCCCTGTTGGACGCGCAAAGGTCGCTGCAGCACTTGATTTTGCGGATAGGACTGCGATGGCGGACAGGAAAAATGAGGGTGCGCTCGCCGCAGCCTATGCAGCGCAGCGGCCAGAGGAGGTGGCGGCGCTCTACGACCGCTGGTCCGACACCTACGACGCCGACATGTTGGCGGCCGGTTACCGCCATCCAACCATCTGCCTTGCCTTGCTTGCCCGCCATTTGCCGCGCGGCGCGGCACCGCTCCTCGATGCTGGGGCCGGAACCGGGCTGATTGGCGAATGGCTTGCCATCACAGGCTATCCGCACGTTGAGGCGCTCGACATATCTGCGGGCATGCTGGCCAAGGCCGAGCGCAAGGGCGTCTATTCGGCGCTTCACTGCCTGGCGCTCGGCGGGCCGCTGCCTTTCGCGGATAATGCCTATGCCGGGATCATATCGGCCGGCGTCTTCACCTCGGGCCATGTCGGCGCAGAGGGGCTGGACGAACTGATCCGCATCTGCCGGCCGGGCGGGGTGATCGTGCTGACGGTCAAGAACACGCTGTGGGACGCCGGCTTTTCCGCACGGATTGCCGACCTCGAGGCGAAGGGCATCGTCACGCGCGCCGAGGAGACGTCGCCCTATGTGTCCATGCCGGGCGAGGCGGACACTGTGCCCAGCCGCGGCCTCGTTCTGCGCGTGAGCTGATCTAGGCTCTGATCTTTTCTCCCGCCGGATCGTAAAGCGGCTCGAGGTGGATCTTTGCCGGCGTCCGCTCCATCGCGACCACCAGCTCGTAATCGCCAGAGGCGAGAAAATCGTCGCTGACGCCATCGGCGTTGCGCACGTAGCCATAGCCGATATTTTTGCCAATGGTGTAGCCATAGCCGCCGCTGGTCAGGTAGCCGACCGGCTCGTTGTTGCGCAATATCGTCTCGCGCCCGAGCAGCACGATCTCGCAATCGTCGACCGTAAAGCCGGCAAAGCGTTTTTTCGGTGCGGCGCCGCTGATGCTTTCCAGAGCCCGCCTGCCGAGGAAATCCGTGTTCTTTCTGAGTTTCACCGCCCAGCCGAGACCGGCCTCCTGCGGCGTGTCGTTGGGTGTGATGTCGGAGCCCCAGGCGCGGTAGCCTTTTTCCAGCCGTAGCGATTCCAGCGCCCGGTAACCGACCGGGCGGATGTTGTATGTCCTGCCTGCGGCCATCAGCGTGTCGAAAATCTCGCCCGTTGCCGCGATCGGCACATGCAGTTCCCAGCCAAGCTCGCCGACATAGGTGATGTGCAGCGCCCGGATGGTGTGGGTGGCAATGGAGATTTCCCGCACATGGCCGAACGGGAAAGCGGTGTTCGACACATCCGCATCGGTCACCGCAGCCAGCACGTCGCGCGCACGCGGTCCCATCAGCGACAGCGTGCCGAAATCCTCGGTGACATCGGTGAGCGTCACATCGAGTTCCTTGCCGACATGGTCGCCGATCCACGAGAAATCATGCGTCCTGAAACCGGTGCCGGTGACGACGTAGAACCGTTCTTCGCCGAGCCGCGCCACGGTCAAGTCGGCCTCGATGCCGCCGCGCGTGTTGAGAAGCTGCGTGTAGGTCAACCGGCCGACCGGCTTGCTGATGTCGTTGGCGCAGATCCAGTCGAGCGCCTTCAGCGCGTCCGCGCCGGTCATCTCGTATTTGGCGAAGGACGACTGGTCGAAGATGCCGACGCTCTCGCGCACGTGCCGGTGCTCGTCGCCAACGGCTGAAAACCAGTTCTGCCGGCCCATCGAATAGATGTCCTTTGGCTCGACACTTTCGGGCGCGAACCAGTTCGGCCGCTCCCAGCCGAGCTTCGAGCCGAACACAGCGCGGTGCTTTTGCAGCCGTTCATAGAGCGGCGACACGATCCGCGGCCGGCCCGTGACATACTCCTCATGCGGGAAGCCGATCGTGTAGTGCTTGCCATAGGCTTCCAGCGTGCGGTCGCGGACCCATTGCCGGTCGCGGTGCAGGTCGGAGAAGCGCCTGATATCGACCACCCACAGGTCGAATGGCGCCTCGCCGCCGACCACCCATTGCGCCAGCACCCAGCCGGCGCCGCCGCCCGCCGCGATGCCGAAGGCGTTGAAGCCGGCGCCGACGAACATGTTGGCGCATTCGGGCGCCACGCCGAGGATGAAATTGCCGTCGGGCGTGAAACTCTCCGGTCCGTTGATCATCTGCTTGACGCCGACGGTTTCGAGCGCCGGAATCCGCGCGATCGCCTGGTTCATATGCTGCTCGAAATGATCGTAATCGTCGTCGAACAGCCGGAACTCCCAGTCGTCAGGGACGTCGCCGCCGGGAAGATCGGTCGTCCAGGCTTGCGGGTTCGGCTCATAGCCGCCCATCACCAGCCCGCCGACCTCCTCCTTGAAATAGGTGCGGCGGTCGGGGTCGCGGATCGTCGGCGCATCGGTCGCCAACCCGTCGATCTTTTCGGTGATGATGTACTGGTGCTTCACCGGCTGCAGCGGCACGTTGATGCCGGCTAGCGCACCCACCTGCCGCGCCCATTGTCCGGCACAATTCACCACCTTGTCGCAGTCGATATCGCCCCTGTTGGTCTTAACCGCGGTGATGCGGCCATCCCTCGAGTCGAAGCCGGTGACGCGCACATCCTCGAGCAGTCTGGCGCCATGCATGCGCGCGCCTTTGGCCAGCGACTGCGTGATGTCGGAAGGGCTTGCCTGGCCGTCGGTCGGCAGCCAGCTGGCACCGACGAGATCGCCTGTTTCCAGCAGCGGCCACATTGTCTTGACCTCGGCCGGTGACAGCAACTGCATGTCCATGCCAAAGCTTTTCGCCGTCGTCGCCAGCCTCTTATACTCGATCCAGCGGTCGGCATTGGTGGCGAGCCTGAGGCACCCGGTCATCTTCCAGCCGGTGGCCAACCCGGTTTCGGCCTCCAGCCCCTTGTAGAGATCGACCGAATATTTGAGCACCCGGGTGATGGAGGCAGACGAGCGCAACTGTCCGACCAGCCCCGCCGCATGCCACGTGGAGCCCGAAGTCAGCTTGCCCTGCTCCAAAAGCACGACATCGGCCTTGTGGTCACGCGCCAGATGATAGGCCGTCGAACAGCCGATGATGCCGCCGCCGATGACGACGATCTCGGCATGGGCGGGCAATGTCATGATTTTTGTCCGTATTTTGTTCTGTAGTTTTCCAGCGCGGCATCGAGCCGCGTCAGGTTTTCGTCGGTATAGGCGACATAGTCGATGCCGGGCGCGTCGAGATAAAGTTCAGAAACCATGCTCCACATCGCCTCGCGCAGCAGCGATGCGCATTGCATGGCCGCATGCGAGCGGCGGATCGCCTCGTCCGGCTCCTTCATGAAATAGGCGGTCAGAAAGGCGAAGGACTCCTCGTCGCTCATGCCGGCGTTCGAGGCGACGCCGGCAAGGTCGAACATCGCCGTGTTGAAACCGGCATATTCGAAATCGATCAGCCACAGCCTGTCGCCGTCGTCGAGAATATTAGCCGGCAAAAGATCATTGTGGCCAAAGACGATCGGCAGCAGTTTCTGCGCCCGTTCGAGCTCGTCCGCAAGCGTCAGCAACCGCGGCAATTCGCTTCGCATGCGGCTGCCGCCTTCCTCCAGCGTGCGCGCATAGTCGCGGATGACATGGAACACCCAGAACATGAAGCCGGCGCCGGAGACATGATTGGGCATCTCCCGATGAAAGCCGCGCATCAGGGCGGCGACGCGGCCGATATTGGCGCGCACATCCTCCGCGACAAAGGTCCTGGCGCCGAGATACTCTGTCACTATGATGCCGGACTCGGTATGGCGTACGGCCGGCCCAAAGCCGGCGGCGTGAGCTGCGCGCGCGGTCATCACCTCACGCTCGCGAAAGACATGGTGGAACGGAAAGTCCTGACCGAAGCGCACGACATGCCGCCCGGCCGCATCCTTGACCAGATAGTTGGCGTTGCTCAGGCCGCCCGGCAGCGGAGCGATCTCGATGCTGCCGGTCCAGCAGGGCAGCGCGCGGATGCGGTCCTCGGCGGTCACAGGTTCATCCCTCGTTGGGCGGGTTCAAGACGCCGCGGGCGAGACAAAGATGGCGGCCGGCAGGAGGGAGCAATGCGAAGATCTCGTCGGTGCGGGATGCCAGGATCGGTATCCCGCACCGCACCGACGAGCCCCTGTGCCGGGTTCTTCGACGCCGGCATCCGCCCCCGCGGATTCGAAAGAATTCCTATCCCTTGCCCCGGACGATTTTCCAGACGTTCGGGTAAGCGAATTTTGATGCGGCTCTGCCATCGTTCTCCCGTGGCCGTTCCGAGCCTATCACCTAGCGAGTGTCGCGCCATGTGATCTGGCTTGTCAACGAAAACTTGTGGCTTTTTCTGTCTTCTTGCCCGGATTCGCAAGGATTCCTTGTGTACTGTGGCGAATTTGCCTTAGAAGCGGTCAGCAGCGCAACAATCCGATTGGCGAAGCTCGATGGTCCATTCGAAGCGGCATGGCGAAATCCTGCGTCTCCTGCAGGAGGAGGGCACCGTCACTATCGCCAGCCTGGCCGACCGGCTGGGCGTCTCGCTGGAGACCGTGCGCCGCGACGTCAAGCCGCTGACCAGTGACGGTTCGATCCTGAAGATGCATGGCGCCGTCGGCCTGCCGTCGATGGCCGGCGAGGCGCCATTCGAGCGGCGCATGCGCGAGAATGCCGATGCCAAGCGCGCCATCGCCCGCATGGTTGCCGCCACCATTCGCGACGGCGAATCGATCATGCTCGACACCGGCACCACCACCTCTTTCCTCGCTCGCGAGCTGCTCGGCCACCGGCGGTTGACGGTAGTCACCAACTCCTCCGACATCGCCCGCACGCTGGCCACCGTCAACGGCAACAAGGTCTACATGGCCGGCGGCGAATTGCGCAGCGATTCGGGCGCAGCCTTCGGCGTCTCGGCCATTGAGTTCGTCAGCCGCTTTTCCGTCAATCATGCGGTGATCTCCACCGGTGCGGTCGATGCCGTCACGGGCGTCATGGACTATGATCTGGAAGAGGCGGAAATCGCCCGCATGGTGCTGTCGCGCGGCCAGCGCTCGCTCGTCATCACCGACCACACCAAGTTCGGCCGCCAAGGCCTGGTTCAGGTCTGCGGCTTCGAGGGTTTTTCCGAACTTGCGACCGACCGTTCTCCGCCGCGCGACATCGCCACCGCTCTTGTCCAGGCGGGCGCACGGCTCAGCATTGCGGATGGCAAGATCGGAATCTAATCGAAAACCAGCGATTGGTGGGCGCATACGCCCGCGAAGGCTCCGCTCGATACGGCGAAGGCGATGTTGTGCATCGAACGTGCCGCATCTCCGGCGGCATAGACGCCGGGCACGGTCGTCTGCTGCCGGTCGTCGACGGTGATCACTGGGCCGAGGAAGCCTTCCGTGAAAGTACAGCCAAGCTGCTCGGCCAGCGGGCTCGCCATGGTGTTGCGCGGCGCGGTGAACAGCGCCTTGATGCCGGCTTTGCGGCCGTCTTCGAGACTGACGATCAGCCCGCCCGAACTATCCTTTTCCAGCCCCGCCACGCCGGCCGGCTCGAACCGTACGTTCCGCCTTTCCAGCGCAAGCATTTGTTCCGCGTCCGGCTCGAACATGCCGTTTGCGAACAGCGTGACGTCACCCCAGTCGGCGATCAATTGCGCCTGATGCACTGCCATCGGGCCGGTTGCCAGCACGCCAAGCGGCCCGCCGGCCACCTCGTAACCATGGCAATAAGGACAGTGCAGCACGCTCTTTCCCCAATGCTCGGCAAGCCCGGGGACATCCGGCAGGATATCGCGCACGCCGGTGGCAAGCACCAGCCGCGCCGCGCCGAATGTCTCGCCGCGATCAGTCATAATCTCGAAGCCGGAACCGGCGGCAGCGGCCTTGTTCGCCAATCCGACGACGACCCTGGCTGTCGGATAGGCCAGCAGCTGCCGTCTTGCGTCGTCCAGGATTGCGCCGGGCGCGCGCCCGTCCTGTCCCAGGAACCCGTGCGAATGTTCGGCAAAACGGTTACGCGGCTGGCCCGCGTCGATCACCAGGACGTTGCGCCGGGCCCGTCCTGCCTGGATGGCGGCGGACAGGCCGGCAAAGCTGCCGCCGACCACGATCAGATCATACTGCGTAGCTGGCAGATCATACTGCATGGCTGGTCACTCCAATCAACTCGTAACGGCGGTGGAAATCGGCGGCGAGATCGGCGAGCGTGATGCGACTGAGTTTTTCCGCCAGCAGCCTCTCGGCCTCGACGCGAAAATCATCGAGCGCCGCTATCACCGCTTGTTCGACAAGGCAGCCGGGACTTTCCGGCTCGGTGCCGAACGGCAGCAGCGTTTCGCCAAGGGCGGCGCTGATCTCGGCCAGCGAGATTTTCTCGGGCGCACGGCCAAGCTGCCAGCCGCCGCCATGGCCGCGCGACGAGGTGACGATGCCAGCGTCGCGCAAGCCAGCAATGGTCCGGCGGACGACGACCGGGTTCGTGTGGATGAATGTGGCGAGCTGCTCGGAGGTCAGCGCGTCCTCCTGCGTCTCGGCCATGTGGACGAGAATGTGCAGGGTCGAGGAAAGTCTGCTGTTTCGTTTCATGTAACTTACTTAGTTACGAGTCTCGCGGTCGTCAAGCGCCCGTCGCCCACTTCCCAGCGCCGCCTTCGCCGTGTTTAGTCCGGCCATGGCCTTCACCATCCGCCAATTGCAGTTCTTCATCGCCGTCGCCGAGCAAGGCACGGTGTCGGGTGCTGCGCAGAACCTGTCGATCTCGCAATCGTCGGTCACCGAAGCGATCAAGGAACTGGAACACGATCTCGGCGTCGAGCTGTTCGAGCGCCACCCGCGCGGCTTGAACATCACTCACAAGGGCCATCAGTTCCTGCGCCACGCGACAAAGATTCTTGCCGACGTTTCCGATGCGCGCCGCGCCTTCTTCGGCGAGCAAGCGGCCGCAGGCGGCCGGCTCCAGCTCGGTGTCACCTCGCTGGTCGCCGGCTATGTGCTGTCCGACCTTCTCGCCCGCTATCGACGTGCCTACCCGGGCGTTGAGGTCTCGGCCATCGAGGACAATGGCGATTACCTTGAGCACCTCCTGATCGGAGGCAAGCTCGACATCGCCGTCATGGTCACCTCGAACCTGCGCGATCGCACCGCGCTGCAATCGGAAATTCTCGAAGTCTCGGCCTACCGGCTATGGCTGCCGCTCGGCCACCCGCTGGCCGGCGCCGACATCATCGGCATTGGCGACATCGCCTCGGAGCCGCTGATCATGCTGACCGTCGACGAGATCGAGGAGAACACCGGAAAACTGCTGGCGGCGATCGGCGCCAAGCCGCATGTCGCCTTCCGCACCCGCTCTGTCGAGGCGGTGCGCAGCCTCGTCGCCACCGGCGCCGGTGTGGCGTTGTTGCCCGACCTCGTCTACCGGCCATGGTCGCTCGAAGGCGACCGCATCGAATCGCGCGATATTTCGGGCTCTTTGCCGGTGGTGCAGGTCGGCATGGTCTGGCGGCGCGGCTCCGGCCTGCCGCAGGCCGCACGCGACTTCATCGGGCTTGCCCAATCGCAGCGCATGGTCCGTCAGCGACCGGAGAAGATTGGCCGCTGATCTATCGGAAAAACCGATATCGCCTTTCTGATAAATGAATTTGCGAAACCGGAAATTTCGCAGCACCTTCACGGTCGGGACCAAGCCGCCGCGACAGTGCGGCCCCTCAAATGGGAGATCGACGATGAATTCATTCCTGAAGTCATGCACTGCACTGACGGTCGCGCTGACCTTCTCCGGCCAGGCGATCGCTCAGGTCAAGGAACTCGGCAAGGGCGAAGGCCAGGTCAACATTGTCGCCTGGCCCGGCTACATCGAGCGCGGCGAAACCGACAAGGGCTACGACTGGGTCACGTCCTTCGAGAAGGACACAGGCTGCAAGGTCAACGTCAAGACGGCCAACACGTCCGACGAAATGGTCGCGCTGATGAATGAGGGCGGCTTCGATCTCGTCACCGCCTCGGGCGACGCGTCGCTGCGCCTCGTCGCCGGCAAGCGCGTCCAGCCGATCAACACCGATCTCGTCCCGAGCTGGAAGACGGTCGACGACCGGCTCAAGGATGCGCCGTGGTTCACGGTCGGCGGCGTCCACTACGGCGTCCCTTACCAGTGGGGCCCGAATGTGCTGATGTACAACACCGAGGTGTTCAAGGAAGCGCCGAAGAGCTGGAACGTCGTCTTCGAGGAGATGACCTTGCCTGACGGCAAGTCGAACAAGGGCCGCGTCCAGGCCTATGACGGGCCGATCCATGTCGCCGATGCCGCCAACTATCTGATGTTTCACAAGCGGGAACTCGGCATCAAGGATCCCTACGAGCTGACCGAGGATCAGTACAAGGCCGCGCTAGATCTGCTGCGCGTCCAGCGCACGCTGGTCGGACGCTACTGGCATGACGCCGCCATCCAGGTCGACGACTTCCAGAACGAAGGCGTTGTTGCTTCAGGTTCATGGCCCTACCAGGTCAACACGCTGGTTGCCGCCAAGAAACCGGTCGCTTCGACCATTCCGCAAGAAGGCGTCACCGGCTGGGCCGACACCACCATGATGGAGGCCGACGCAGCCCACCCGAACTGCGCCTATATGTGGCTGGAGCATTCGCTGTCGCCGAAAGTCCAGGGCGACATTTCCGCCTGGTTCGGCTCGTTGCCGGTGGTGCCGGCTGCCTGCAAAGGCAACGAACTGCTCGGCGAAGAAGGCTGCAAGACCAACGGCTACGACAATTTCGAAAAGATCAAGTTCTGGAAGACGCCAGTGTCGAAATGCGCCACCCAGAACGACCAGTGCGTGCCTTACTATCGCTGGGTGTCGGATTACATTGGCGTCATCGGCGGGCGGTGAGTTCGTCTCACTCGTTCTGAGAGCGTATCACTGCCCTCACTCTCACCCTCTCCCCGACGGGAGAGGGAGGACGCCGGCGTTTAGGTAAGCCCCTTCTCCCCGTCACAATACGGGGAGAAGGTGCCGGCAGGCGGATGAGGGGGCAGCGCCGTCGCCTGAATTTGATCAGCCTGGGACAGCCCATGACATCAGCCGTTTCGTTCGCCAAAGTCTCTCGCCATTTCGGCAGCGTGCGCGCCGTCGATATGGTTGATCTCGATATCGTGCCGGGCGAGTTCTTTGCCATGCTTGGACCTTCCGGCTCCGGCAAGACGACCTGCCTGCGCCTCATCGCCGGCTTCGAGCAGCCGACATCGGGCTCGCTCTCCATCTTCGGCGAACGCGCCGAAGGCGTCCCGCCCTATCGCCGCAACGTCAACACCGTGTTTCAGGATTACGCGCTGTTCCCGCATCTCAACGTGCTCGACAACGTCGCCTATGGGCTGATGGTCAAGGGCGTCGGCAAGCCGGAGCGGCAGAAGGCGGCGGAAGAGGCACTGTCGCTGGTGCGGCTTCCGGGCTACGGCGCCCGCCGTCCCGGCCAGCTTTCCGGTGGCCAGCGCCAGCGCGTCGCGCTCGCTCGCGCGTTGGTCAACCAGCCCAAGGTGCTTTTGCTCGACGAGCCGCTTGGCGCGCTCGACCTCAAGCTGCGCGAAAACATGCAGGAGGAGCTGAAGTCGCTGCAGAAGGCGCTCGGCATTACCTTCGTCTTCGTCACCCACGATCAGGGCGAGGCCCTTTCGATGGCCGACCGCGTCGCCGTCTTCAACGACGGCAAGGTCATGCAGATCGGCACGCCGGAGGACATCTACCAGCGCCCGAAGACGCGTTTCGTCGCCGATTTCGTCGGCTCGTCCAATGTGCTGCCGCCTGATTTCGTCCAGCGTTATTCCGGCCAGCATCGCTGGGGGAGCCTGCGTCCTGAATCCATTCGCATTGGTCGAGCGGCCAAGGGCGACGGCGTTGCCGCTCGCCTCGTCTCGACCAACTATCTCGGCGCCACGACAAGACTGGCGCTCGATGCCGACGGGCTGAGGCTGCACGCCGTCGTGCCAGCGGGTGCGAAATTGCCGAGGGAGGGTGAGGCTGTCGTGCTCACCTTCAACCGCGAGCATCTGCATCTGATGGACGAGCCGGCATGATGGCGCTGAAGGCAGCTGGCGGACTGAATGAGGCGCTCTACGGCGCCCCCCTCTGTCCTGCCGGACATCTCCCCCACTTGGGGGGAGATCGGCAGCTTGGTCGGCGGCACCTCTTCTGCAACGTTGGTGGTTGGCGAAAGCGGTCGCGACATCCGATCTCCCCCCAAGTGGGGGAGATGTCCGGCAGGACAGAGGGGGGCGCGAAGGAACGCGACCTGTCGAAGAAGCCATGACCCTGACCGCGACCCAGGCAAAAGCCGCCCCAGCCGTCCTCCCCCGCGGCGGCGGCATGCGTGGCGCCTTGTCCGACGTCTTCTGGCGCAAGCCGAAGCTGCTGCTGCTGTTGATGCTGCTGCCGCCGGTGCTGTGGCTCGGCATCGTCTATATCGGCTCGCTGTTCGCGCTGCTCTTGCAGAGTTTTTTCTCGATCGACGAATTCTCCGGCCTCATCAACCGCGAATTCACGCTGAAGACCTATGGCGACCTGCTCCAGGCCGCCAATCTCGACATAATCCTGCGCACGGTGACGATGGCAGCCCTGGTCACGCTCGCCTCCGCGGTGATCGCCTTCCCCATCGCCTATTACGCGGCGCGCTATGCGCGCGGCCGCTGGAAGGCGCTGTTCTATCTCGGCATCATGCTGCCGCTGTGGTCGAGCTATCTGGTCAAGATCTACGCCTGGAAGCTCATCCTCGCCAAGGAAGGCATCCTGACCTGGCTGCTCACCAAGCTGCATCTTCTATGGCTTGTTGATGGCTGGCTGTCGCTGCCGATCGTCGGCGGCAATTCGCTGTCGGTGTCGTCCACCGGCACCTTCATCGTCTTCGTTTACGTCTGGCTGCCCTTCATGATCCTGCCGGTGCAGGCGGCACTCGAGCGCGTGCCGGGCAATCTGGTCGAAGCCTCGTCCGATCTTGGCGCCTCGCCCGGCCAGACCTTCCGCAACGTGCTGTTCCCGCTGGCGCTGCCGGGCATCGTCGCCGGCTCGATATTCACCTTCTCGCTGACGCTCGGCGATTACATCATCCCGCAGATCATCGGCACCTCGCGGTTGTTCATCGGGCAGGCCGTCTATTCGCAGCAGGGCACCGCCGGCAACATTCCGCTTGCCGCCGCCTTCACCGTAGTGCCCATCGTCATCATGGGCTTCTACCTCTGGGGCGCCAAGCGCATGGGAGCTTTCGATGCGCTCTGATGGCTCACGACCCGCTCCTCTCGGCCTGAAGGTCGCCGCCGCCTGCGGCCTGCTGTTCCTGCATCTGCCGATCTTCCTGATCTTCGTCTATGCCTTTACGACCGAGGAAAAGAGCTTCGTCTGGCCGCCGCCGGGGCTGACGACGCAGTGGTTCGCCGTCACCTGGAACCGCCCGGACGTTTGGCAAGCGCTGTCGCTGTCGGTCCGTGTCGCCGCCATCTCGACCGCCGTCGCGCTGGTCCTCGGCACACTGTGCGCCGCGGCCGTGTCGCGAACACGATTCTTTGGTCGCGAGACCATCTCGCTGCTGGTCATCCTGCCGATAGCGCTGCCCGGCATCATTACCGGCATCGCGTTGCGTTCGGCCTTTTCGCTGGCCGAGATTCCGTTCTCGTTCTGGACGATCGTGCTTGGCCACGCCACCTTCTGCGTCGTCGTTGTCTACAACAACGCCGTGGCCCGCTTCCGCCGCACCTCCGGCTCGATGATCGAGGCATCGATGGATCTCGGCGCCGACGGCTTCCAGACCTTTCGCCATGTCGTGCTGCCCAACATCGCCACCGCCCTGCTTGCCGGCGGCATGCTCGCCTTCGCGCTGTCGTTCGACGAGGTCATTGTCACCACCTTCACCGCCGGCCAGCAGCAGACGCTGCCGATCTGGATGCTGGAGGAGCTGATCCGTCCGCGCCAGCGCCCGGTCACCAATGTGGTGGCCATGGTCGTCGTGCTGGTGACGCTGCTGCCCATCCTTCTTGCCTACTACCTGACCCGCGACGGCGACCAGATCGCCGGTTCGGGCAAATGACGTCAAGAATCCATAAGGGAGAGACTTCCATGGACACAAAGATGCTGATTGGCTCGAAATTCGAGAAGGGCACCGAAACCGAAGAACCGATCCTCAATCCGAAGACCGGGGCGACCATTCTCAACCTGCCTGAAGCGAGCCAGGCGCAGATCGAGGCGGCGGTGCTTGCGGCCGAAAAGGCCTTCATCACCTGGTCGCGCACCACGCCGGCGCAGCGCTCGGGCTATCTCCTGAAGATCGCCGACCGCATAGAAGCCGATGCGAAGGATTTCGCCGCCCTCGAGGCGCTCAATTGCGGCAAGCCGATCAACGCCGTGCTCAACGACGAGATCCCGGCGATCGTCGATTGCTACCGCTTCTTTGCCGGTGCCGTCCGGTCCATGCCCGGCCAGGTCGCCGGCGAATATATTCCCGGTCACACCTCGATGGTCCGCCGCGACGCCATCGGTGTCGTCGCTTCGATCGCGCCATGGAACTATCCGCTGATGATGATGGCCTGGAAGCTGGCGCCGGCGATCGCCGGCGGCAATACCGTGGTTTTCAAACCATCGGAGCAGACGCCGCTGACGGCGCTAAAGCTGGCGAAGGTACTAGCCGAGATCCTGCCGGAAGGCGTCGTCAATGTCGTGCTCGGCCGCGGAGACAGCGTCGGCAACACGCTGATCAACCACCCGAAAATCAACATGATCTCGATCACCGGCGATGTCGCCACCGGCAAGAAGGTGCTGCAGGCCGCCGCCAAGTCCGTCAAGCGCACCCATCTCGAGCTCGGTGGCAAGGCGCCGGTCATCGTCTTCGATGACGCCGACCTGGGCGCGGTGATCAACGGCCTGCGCGCCTTCGGCTATTACAATGCCGGCCAGGACTGCACCGCCGCCTGTCGCATCTATGCCGGCAAGAAGATCTACGACAAGCTTGTCGCCGACCTTTCCTCGGCCGTCTCGACCATCAAGTACAACCGCCCCGACGACACCGAGAACGAGATCGGGCCGCTCATCTCACGCCGCCAGCGCGACCGCGTTTCGAGCTTCGTCGAACGCGCCTCCGAGTTGAAGCACATCGAGATCACCACCGGTGGCAAGCCGGGCGAGGGCTCCGGCTTCTTCTACCAGCCGACGGTCGTCGCCGGCGCCTTGCAGGAAGACGAGATCGTGCGCCGCGAAGTGTTCGGGCCGGTCGTCTCGGTCACTCGCTTTTCCGAAGTCGACGAGGCGGTGAGCTGGGCCAATGACAGCGACTATGGCCTCGCGTCCTCGGTGTGGACCAAGGATGTCTCGCGCGCCATGGCGACAGCCGCTCGGTTGCAATATGGCTGCACCTGGATCAACACCCATTTCATGCTGACCAACGAGATGCCGCATGGCGGGCTGAAACAGTCCGGCTACGGAAAGGACATGTCACTCTATGCCCTGGAGGATTATACCGCCGTGCGGCATGTGATGGTGGCACACGGCTAGCGCCTTCCCTTCTCCCCGCTCACGGGGAGAAGGTGGCCCGAAGGGCGGATGAGGGGCAGCACAAGCTTCTGCCAACTTGGCGCTGCCCCTTATCTGCCTGCCGGCATCTTCTTCCCGTTAACGGGCAGAAGAGCGCTACTCCACAATGCGATAGATGTTCCACAGGCTGGTGCCCGACACCACATAGGGCTCCATCTCCTTCCCCCATTTGGCGTGCGCGTCGATCTTGCCGATCTTGGCGAAGAATTCCTCCAGTTGTGCCAGGCTTTCGACCTGGTGGTGTGACTCGACCGTCGCCTCCCGTGCGCCGATCGAACCGGTCATGATCTGGAACTCAAGCTCGGCGAGACCGACCTGCGAGCCGATCTCGCGTTCCCATTTTTTCAACAAGTCGAGCACTGCCTGCTTGTGCCCGAACTTGGCGTCGATCTGCCATCTGGCGCTGAACATGGCCGCCTCCTCACTCGTCCCATGCCTGCACGACGGTCTGCCGCGCAATCTGGCCGTCCTTCAGCTCCAGCATCGCCGCGCAGAACACTTTTGTGCCGTCCGGGTAGTCGCAGGCCTGGGTGAAGGCGAGGTTGTCGCCGTCGGCGATGGTGGTGTCGACCTTGTGGGTCATCGCCCGGCTGCAGATGTCGTCCCAGAACGTGCTGATCGCCGCGCGCCCGCGGATTTCGCGCGGCTTGCTCGGCGGATTGTTGCGGTCGATTACCCGCACCAGCGCGTCGTCGGCATAGAAGCTCGACAGCAATTTTCCGTCACGGCCTTCGATCGCTTTCTTGATCGCCGCGCCGTCCACGGCCTGTGTCTTGGTCACCATTGTATCCTCCATGTGCCCGTCTTCACGAGCGGGCGTTTGATTGATCGGCGCTGTCCGGCGTTCATCGCCGGGGAGTGATTTTTCTACTGTGACTTCGCCTTGACGGCGGCGAACACCTCATCGGCCTGCTGCTTGAAAGCCGCGAGATCGATCTGGCTGCCGTTGAGCATCGTCGACCAGTGGCGCACGATCGCGGCCATCGCCACCGCTTCCTTGATCTCCTCGTCGGTTGCGCCATTGAGCTTGGCTGCCTGCGTGTGGAAATAGATGCAGTACTGGCAGGGGATCTGCGCAGCGACAGCGAGGCCCATCAACTCCTTGGTCTTGCCATCGAGCGCGGTCTTCGGGTTGAGCTGCACCCCTTTGATCTCAGCCCAGGCGCCGGCGACCGCGACGTCCGGCAGTGTCCTGAACATGTCCGGCACCGAGCCGAGCGTCGCCTGGATATCCTTGTAGGCAGCCGTTGCCGAAGCATCCTCGGCCTTTGCCGGGGCAACAGTCAGGAGCGCACCAATGCCTGCTGCCATCACCAATGATTGGATCTTCCATTTCAACATTTCATCCTCTCTTCGCGGTGCCTTTTCTCGGCGACATCCGCCTGGCCTGCGGAGAGAATTGATACGCTTACGCTTCCGTGGCCGCTTCGCCCGAAAGCGCCATGGCTCTCATGGCCCGTCCGGGCCAGCGTGCCTGGCAGAAAACGCCGCCGCAGCCGCGCGCGACGGCAGATCCAGCTTGAGCAGTATGTTGGCGACGTGACGCTTGACAGTGTGCTCGCTCAGCCTGAGTTCAGCGGCAATCACAGCATTGCTCTTGCCGTCGGCAATCAGGCTCACCACCTCGCTTTCGCGTGCCGTCAGCGCTGCCGGCTCGGTCATCCGGGCTTTGGGCCGGCAGGCGGGCTCCAGATGCTGTTCGGACGTCGCATGCACCAGGGCGAGCGGCTCATCGAGTTCGTCAAGCGCGATCCGCCCGGCATCGGTGAAATGAAGGCCCGAACCGGTTGCCAGATCGGCGACCAGCCGGGACGCGAGGATATCGCCGCTGCCGGCATGGGCGGCAAGCTGCAACGTCACGCGGCCTGTCAGCCCCGCCGGCGGTCCGCGCAACTCGATCTCGCCGACATGCGCACCTTGCGCTGTGGCCACGCCGATCTTCTGCGCCGCGTCGCGCAGCGCCGCCGCACAGCGTATGGCACGCGCCGGGGCGTCGAGCGACATCATCAGCTCGCCATGCGTTCCAGCAGAGCGGCCACCATGGCGCCCGACCAGCAGTCGCCAAGTTTCCTGAAAACGCTGGCTGCGCTCGCTCCACATGCGGTCGCCGAGGCGCGCGGTATCGTAGATGCGGGTCGCTAGAAGTGCGGCTAGCACGCGCTCCGCCTCGGCGACAGCGCGCTCGCCGGTTAGAAACTCCTCGATCAGGCCGGCCACCCGGTCCACGTCGCCGGTCCAAATCGGGTGGTCGCGGCCAGGGATCACGACCAGGCGGGCATTCGGGATCTTTTTGGCCAGGAAACGACTGGCGTCGGGATCGACCCGCGCATCGTTGCGGCGATGGATCAGCAACGTTGGTGCGCTGATCGCCGCCAGCACGCCGCGCACGTCGGTCCCCGCATTCATGCGCGCCAAGGCAGCTGCCGCCGTCGGGCTCGCCGATAGCCGCTCGAAGCGCCCCCACCATGTTGCAAAACGGGAATCGTCAACCCGGCCAGGCGCGAAATGAGGCAAGGTGGCGCCGGTGCCCCATGCCGTCTCCGCCATCTCGATGAAGGCGTCGAGGCGTTCCGGTGGCATCACCCATTTGTGGAAATGTGCATAGCCGCCATAGAGCACCAGCGCCCGGGTCCGCTCCGGATAGGTGGCGGCGAACAGCATCGCCATCGGCGCGCCTTCCGAAGCACCGAGCAATGCCGCACGGCCGCTGCCAGTGGCATCCATCACCGCACGCACATCGTCCATGCGGGTTTCGAGACTAGGCAGGTAATGCGCATCGACGCGATCGGACAGGCCGGTGCCGCGCTTGTCGAACAGGATCAGCCGCGAGAACGCTGAAAGCCGTTTCAGCAGACGGCTGTAACCCTCGTCTTCCCAGTGCAGATCGAGATTGGAAATGAAGCCCGGCACGAAAACGAGATCGAACGATCCCTGGCCGACCACCTGGTAGGCGATCCGCACGTCGCCGCTTCGGGCGTATCGAGTTTCGATCGGCCTCACGAGGTTTGTCCGCCCGGCCCGACGATTTCTGGTCGTGGGATCATAGCAGAGGCGCGCGGATTGCGGCAGATGCAACTTTAGAGAGGTTGAATGGAAGCCGGCGGCAGCTAAAGAGACGTTTGCTGGCCTATTTCTGTGACGCCGCGGCGATCTCGGCCTTCCCGTCCGCGCTAAAACCTGCGCCCTCCGGCGCACTCGGCCGCTTGATCCTCACCGAGGCGGCCACGACAAGCTCGTTGAAGCCTTCGCCACCGCTGTCCAGCATTTCGAACAATTGCCGCCGCATCCTCGGTTCCCAGAACTTGTTGATGTGCTCGGCGACGCCGGCAATGCCTTCCTCGCGCGGCTTGGAGTGAAAAAAGGCTGCGATCTGGTTGGCCATGCGGACCAGCTTCTCGCCGGTGCTCATGATGTGGCCTTCGTCATGCGACATGCTTGGCAACTCCGGAAACCACACGGCTAGGGTGGGTGAAGATATCGAAATCATCGCCGCGCACGAGAGCCACCAGCGTCATGCCGGCATCCTCGGCGGTGCGGATGGCAAGTGCCGTCGGCGCCGAGACGGCAATGATGAAGGCAGCACCTATCGCCGCCGTCTTCTGCACCATCTCGACCGAAACGCGCGACGTCACGACGACGGCACCCGAGGTGCCGTCGATGCCGGCTTTGGCCAGTGCGCCGGCCAGCTTGTCGAGCGCATTGTGGCGGCCGACATCCTCGCGCGCCATGACGATGCCCTTGCCGTGGATGTAAAAGCCGGCGGCATGCACCGCACCGGTCTCGGCGTGCAGCGGCTGCACCCTCGACAGAAGCTTGACCGAGCGGATGATATCTTCGGGCGCAAGCGTAAGTTTTGACGAACCGACGGCGCTGACCGAGCGCATGGCCTCCTCGATCGACTCGATGCCGCACAGCCCGCAGCCGACCGGTCCGGCCAGTCGTCGGCGCCGCGCTTCGAAGCGCGTATTGGCCTGGTCCTTCAGCCTGATCTGGATATCGATGCCGGCGCCGTGATCCTCGACCTCGATCGCCTCGATTTCTTGGCGGTCGGCGATGATGCCTTCGGTCAGCGAGAAGCCGAGCGCGAAGTCCTCGAAATCGGCGGGACTTGCCATCATCACCGCATGAGTGGTGCCGGCAAAGGAGAACGCCACCGGCGTCTCTTCCGGCACCATGCGGTTGGCGGCCGCAGTGCCGCCGGCGCGGTGCGCCAGCCGCGAGATCTGCGTCGTGGCTTTGCGGCGCGCGCTCAAAGATTACTCCGCTGCTTCCAGCGTCGCGATGCGACGGCTGTTGCGGGCCTGCTCGTCATAGTCGATCTGCCATTCCGACGGTCCGTTGGACGCGCCTACCTGCACCGCCGTCACCTTATATTCCGGACAGTTGGTTGCCCAGTCGGAGAAGTCGGTGGTGATGACGTTGGCCTGCGTGTCGGGGTGGTGGAACGTCGTATAGACCACGCCAGGCGACACCTTGTCGGTGATCAGCGCGCGCAGCGTCGTCTCGCCGGAGCGGCTGGTCAGGCGGACCCAGTCGCCGTCACGCAGACCGCGGTTTTCGGCGTCATGCGGGTGGATCTCCAGCCGGTCCTCGCTGTGCCACATGATATTGTCGGTACGCCTGGTCTGCGCGCCGACATTGTACTGCGACAGGATGCGGCCGGTGGTCAGCAGCAGCGGGAAGCGCGGTCCCGTCCTCTCGTCGGTCGCAACATATTCGGTGCGGATGAACTTGCCCTTGCCGCGCACGAAACCGCTGATATGCATGATCGGCGTGCCTTCCGGCGCCTTCTCGTTGCAGGGCCACTGCACCGAGCCCATCTTTTCCAGATAATCGTAGGAGACGCTGGCGAAGCTCGGCGTCGTCTTGGCGATCTCGTCCATGATTTCCGACGGATGCTGGTAATTCCAGTCAAGCCCCATCGTCTGTGCGAGCTTCTGCGTCACTTCCCAGTCGGCCAGCCCGTTCTTCGGCGCCATCACCTTGCGCACGCGGTTAATGCGGCGCTCGGCATTGGTGAAGGTGCCGTCCTTCTCGAGGAAGGTCGAGCCGGGCAGGAAGACATGCGCGTAGTTGGCGGTCTCGTTGAGGAAAAGATCGTGCACGACCACGCATTCCATTGCCGCCAGCCCTGCGGCGACATGCTTGGTGTCGGGATCGGACTGCAGGATGTCCTCGCCCTGCACGTAGAGGCCCTTGAACGAGCCGTCGACGGCGGCGTCCAGCATGTTGGGGATGCGCAGGCCGGGCTCATCGTCGAGCTTGACGCCCCATAGGCTCTCATAGATGTCGCGCACCGCGTCGCCGGAGACGTGGCGATAGCCGGGCAGCTCATGCGGGAACGAGCCCATGTCGCAGGAGCCCTGGACATTGTTCTGGCCGCGCAGCGGGTTCACGCCGACGCCCGGCCGGCCGACATTGCCGGTCGCCATGGCAAGGTTGGCGATGGCGATGACCGTGGTCGAGCCCTGGCTGTGCTCGGTCACGCCGAGGCCGTAATAGATCGCGCCATTGCCGCCGGTGGCAAACAGCCGTGCGGCGCCGCGGATCTCTTCGGGATCGACATTGGCAAGCTGGCCGACGACTTCCGGGCTGTTTTCCGGCAGCGCCACGAACGACGCCCAGTCCTGGAACTCGTCCCAATCGCAGCGCTCGCGGATGAAGGCCTCATCGAACAGGCCTTCGGTGACGATGACATGGGCAAGCGCGGTGACCACGGCGACATTGGTGCCGGGCTTCAGCGGCAGATGATGCTGCGCCTCGATATGGGCCGAGCGCACGATATCGGTGCGGCGCGGGTCGAGCACGATCAGCTTGGCGCCTTTGCGCAACCGCTTCTTCATGCGCGAAGCAAATACCGGATGTGCGTCGGTCGGATTGGCACCGATGATCATCACCACGTCGGTTTTCTCGATCGAATCGAAATCCTGGGTGCCGGCCGAAGTGCCGAATGTCTGCCCAAGACCATAGCCGGTCGGCGAATGGCAGACGCGGGCGCAGGTATCGACATTGTTGTTGCGGAAACCCTGGCGGATCAGCTTCTGCACCAGATAGGTTTCCTCGTTCGTGCAGCGCGACGAGGTGATGCCGCCGATCGAGGTGCGGCCATACTGGTACTGGATGCGGCGGAACTCGTTGGCGGTATGGGTGAGCGCTTCTTCCCACGACACTTCGCGCCATGGATCGGTGACCTTTTCGCGGATCATCGGATTGAGGATGCGCTCCTTGTGGGTCGAATAGCCGTAGGCAAAACGTCCCTTGACGCAGCTATGGCCACGGTTCGCCTTGCCGTCCTTGTAGGGCACCATGCGCACCAGCTCGTCGCCGCGCATTTCGGCCTTGAACGAGCAGCCGACGCCGCAATAGGCGCAGGTGGTGACCACCGAATGCTCCGGCTGGCCGATCTTGATCACCGACTTTTCGGAAAGCGTCGCCGTCGGGCAGGCCTGCACGCAGGCGCCGCAGGACACGCATTCGCTGTCGATGAAGAGCTGATGCATGCCTGGCGACACGCGGCTTTCAAAGCCGCGGCCCTCGATGGTCAGCGCGAAGGTGCCTTGCACCTCCTCGCAGGCGCGCACGCAGCGCGAGCAGACGATGCATTTCGAGGGATCATAGGTGAAATACGGGTTGGACTCGTCCTTCGCCATCCATTTGAAATTTTCTGCGCCGTCGTTCTTCTTGAAAACGTGGTTGTCGCCCTCATAACCGTAGCGCACGTCGCGCAGGCCGACGACGCCGGCCTGCGTCTGCAATTCGCAGTCGCCATTGGCGGCACAGGTCAGGCAGTCGAGCGGATGGTCGGAGATGTAGAGCTCCATCACGCCGCGGCGGATGTCCTTCAGCCTTCCGGTCTGGGTGTGCACCACCATGCCCGGCGCCACCGGCGTCGTGCAGGAGGATGGCGTGCCGTTGCGGCCGTCGATCTCGACCAGGCAAAGCCGGCAGGAGCCGAAGGCGTCGACCATGTCGGTGGCGCAGAGTTTTGGAATGGCGATGCCCGCTTCCATCGAGGCGCGCATGATCGAGGTGCCTTCCGGCACGGTGACGGTGAAGCCGTCAACCGTCAGCGTCACCTGCTTCTCGGAGGTCGAGGCCGGTGTGCCGTAGTCGATTTCCTGAACGAGACCCATGGCGAGACTCCTATTCTGCTGCTTCGGCGACCGGCGCCGGCTTGAAATCATCGCGGAAGTGGTTGATTGCGCTCATCACCGGGTAGGGCGTGAAGCCACCCAGCGCACAGAGCGAACCGTACTTCATCGTGTTGCAGAGGTCTGTCACCAGCTCGATCTGCTTTTCCGGCTCGATACCCCTGGCGATCTTGTCGATCGTCTCGACGCCGCGCGTCGAGCCGATGCGGCATGGCGTGCACTTGCCGCAGCTTTCGATGGCGCAGAACTCCATGGCGAAGCGCGCTTGCTTCAGCATGTCGGCGGTGTCGTCGAACACGGTGATGCCGGCATGGCCGATCAGCCCGTCCTTGGCGGCGAAAGCCTCGTAGTCGAATGGCGTGTCGAACAGGGCGCGGGGAAAATAAGCTCCCAACGGACCCCCGACCTGCACCGCCTTGACCGGACGTCCGGTCGCCGTGCCGCCGCCGATGTCATCGACGATCTCGCCAAGCGTCATGCCGAACGCTGCCTCGAACAGGCCGCCATATCTGACATTGCCGGCGATCTGGATCGGAATGGTGCCGCGCGAGCGGCCCATGCCGAAATCCTTGTAGAAGGCAGCACCCTTGTCCATGATGACAGGCACCGATGCCAGCGAGATGACGTTGTTGATTACCGTCGGCTTGCCGAACAGGCCCTGGATGGCCGGCAGTGGCGGCTTGGCGCGAACGACCCCGCGCTTGCCTTCGAGGCTGTTGAGCAGCGAGGTTTCCTCGCCGCAGACATAGGCACCGGCGCCGACGCGGATTTCCATGTCGAAGGCGTTGGGCGAGCCCAGCACGTTGACACCGAGCAGGCCCGCTTCGCGGGCGACCTCGACCGCCTTCTGCATCATCGCCACCGCATGCGGATATTCCGAGCGGATATAGACAAAACCCTTGGTCGCGCCGGTCGCGATGCCGGCGATCGCCATGCCTTCGATCAGCACGAAGGGGTCGCCCTCCATGATCATGCGGTCGGCGAAGGTGGCGCTGTCGCCCTCGTCGGCATTGCAGACGATATACTTTTTGTCGGCCGTCGTATCGAGCACCGTTTTCCACTTGATGCCGGTCGGGAAGCCGGCGCCGCCGCGACCGCGCAGGCCCGACTCGGTGACCTGCTTGACGATTTCGGCCGGCGCCATCGCCACGGCGTTCTGCAGGCCCTTCAGCCCGCCATGTGCCTTGTAGTGATCGAGCGACAGCGGATTGATGACGCCGCAACGCGCGAAGGTCAGGCGCGTCTGCCTGGCCAGGAACGGGATCTTGTCGGGCGCGCCCAGCCAGCGCTTGTGGTGACCGCCGGTGAGGAAGCCGCTGTCGAACAGTCCTTTGACGTCGGACGGCTTCACCGGCCCGTAGGCGACGCGGCCCTTGTCTGTTGTTGCCACTTCGACCATCGGCTCGAGGAAATAGGCGCCGCGCGAACCGTTGCGCACGATCTTGGCCTCGATGCCGCGATCGGCCAATTCTCTCTCAATCGCCTTGGCGACCTTTTCCGCACCCAGCGCCAGCGCGCCGGAGTCTCCCGGAATGTAGATGCGCGGGATCACGAGCGCACCTCGGCAACGATCTCGTCGAGCTTTTCGTCATCGAGCCGGCCGATCACCGCGCCGTCCAGCATTGCCGATGGCGCGCAGGCGCAAAGGCCGAGGCAATAGACCGGTTCCAGCGTCACCGAACCGTCGCGCGCCGTCTCGTGGAAACCTATGCCCAGCAATTGCTTGAGCTTGGCGGCAACGGCGTCCGAGCCCATCGACTGACAGGCTTCCGCCTGACAGAGCTTCAGCACATGCCGCCCGGCCGGGTGGCTGCGGTAGTCATGGTAGAAGGTTACGACGCCGTGCACCTCCGCCTTGGAGATGTTCAGCGCCTCGGCGATCACCGGCAGCGCGTCCTGCGGCACATGGCCGAACTCTTCCTGGATGCCGTGGAGGATCGGCAATAGCGGGCCTTCGAGGCCCTTCAGCTCCTGGATGATCGCCGCCGTGCGCGACGCGATCTCGGTACTTGCAGGCTGCATTGTCATGCAGCGCCCTCCCTGGTCGTTGCGATCCAATGCATGTCGCCCAAAAGTGCGAAACGTTCTTTTTGGGCAACGACATGCGATGTCGCTAAGTGTTTAGGAAATCAGAGGAAACCCGCCAAATCAATAAAGCCGATCCGTTGCTCGATAGAAATCTTCTATCGATCCCACTCATCCGGCAATCTCTAGCTCAACGGCGGGCGCGGAAATCGTCTGCCAGCGCCATCGCCTCGTCCAGCAGCGCCGAGACCAGCGGCGTGTGCGGCTCGCGCGGCGTCGCAACCAGCCCCACGGTGTGGCTGGCATCCGGCTCGACGATCGGTATGGCCCGGATCGGCTCGGAAAAGCCGAATGTTTCCGAGAGGTTGAGCGGCATGATCGACGACCATTTGCCGGTACGGATATGGGAGAACAGCACGATCATCGAATTGGATTCGAGTGTCGGCCGCACCTGCGTGCCGGCTTCGGCCAAATGCTGGTCGATGATGCGGCGGTTCTGCATGTCCGGCGTCAACAGGCAGAGCGGCAGCTGGCTGAGCTCCGCCCATGTCACTTTGTCGCGGTCGGAATAGGGGTTTCCGACGGCGGTGATCAGCTGATAGCGCTCGTCATAGAGCGGCACGCTGGTCACCCGCCCCAGTGGCTCGTTGTCGAGATAGGTGATGCCGGCGTCGATGTCGAAATTGCCGAGCAGCGACAGCACCTCGATCGAGGTGCGCGACAGCACCGAGAAGGTGACGCCGGGATGTTTTGCCCGAAAGGGTGTCGTCAGCCGCGCCACCATGGCCAGCGCCGTCGGGATGGCCGCGATGCGGATGCGTCCCGAAAGGCCGTGACGCGCCGCCCGCATCTCCTCGCGCATGGTGCGGGTATCGCCGACGATGCGGCGCGCCCACACCAGCACCTGTTCTCCCTCCGGCGTCAGCCCCTGAAAGCGCGAGCCGCGCAATACCAGCATCACGCCGAGCTGGCCCTCCAGCTGCTTGATCCCGGCCGAAAGCGTCGGCTGGGTGACGCCGCACACCTCCGCCGCCCGGCCGAAATGCTCTTCCCTGGCCAGCGCGATGAAGAATTCCAGCTTGTCGATCATGCCATCTGTCCGGTGTCCAGCGCCAAGGTCGGGGAAATTGCCTTCCGCCGCAAGCTGCATGTGCAATCGGCAGCATCCACACCTTTCAGCCGGCTTACTATTTCCCGCAGCGGCATGCGGCGCTATGTGGATAAGGCGAGGTCGTGGGGCACGGGAGATCGAACATGCTGGGCTGGTTCCGCAAGCTGCTGCCGCGCGAAGATCGCTTCTTCGACCTCTTCGAGCAGCACTCCCGCACCGTGGTCGATGGCGCCGAGGCGCTCGAGCAGCTCCTCCAGGGCAAGGACATCGATCGCTGGTGCCAGAAGATCATCGATCTTGAAGACCAGGCCGATCACATCACCGCGGAAGTCCTGCTTTCCGTGCGGCGCTCGTTCATCACGCCTTTCGATCGCGGTGACATCAAGGACCTGATCCAGTCGATGGATGACGCCATCGACATGATGCACAAGACCGTCAAGACGGTGAAGCTGTTCGACAAGAAGGAATTCGACCCGCTGATGCAGGAAATGGGCGGCGTCATCGTTATTGCAGCCAAGCTGGTCGCCGAGGCCATCCCATTGCTCAGCAAGATCGGCGCCCACAGCGTGCGCCTCAACGCGATCGCCGAAGAGGTCATGCGCGCGGAAGGCCGGGCCGACGATCTGCACGAGCAGGGCCTGAAGGACCTGTTCAAGAGGCATGGCCGCAGCGACCCGATGGCCTACCTGATCGGCAGCGAGATCTATGGCGAGCTGGAAAAAGTGGTCGACCGGTTCGAGGACGTCGCCAATGAGATCAGCGGCATCGTCATCGAGAACGTTTAGCCAATGGAAGCCGCCATCGCCTTTCCCGTGCTGGCCGGGCTCATCGCCGTTGCGCTGTTCTTCGATTTTCTCAACGGACTGCACGATGCCGCCAACTCTATCGCCACCATCGTCTCCACGCGTGTGCTGAGGCCACACTATGCGGTGCTGTGGGCGGCCTTCTTCAATTTCATCGCCTTCCTGTTCTTCGGCCTTCATGTTGCCGAGACCTTGGGAACGGGCATCATCGACGCCAGCATCGTCACCCCGGGGGTGATCTTCGCCGCTCTCGTCGGTGCCATTGTCTGGAATATCGTCACCTGGCTCGTCGGCATCCCCTCCAGCAGCTCGCACGCGCTGATCGGCGGACTTGTCGGTGCCGGCGTTGCAAAGGCAGGCGGCGGCGCCATCGTCTGGACCGGACTCGGCAAGACCATTGCGGCCATCGTCCTGTCGCCGGCGACCGGATTTCTGCTGGCGCTTGTCTTGATCCTTGCGGTCTCCTGGGCGTTCGTGCGCCAGACACCGTTCGCCGTGGACAACACTTTCCGCGTCATGCAGTTCGTTTCCGCCTCGCTCTATTCACTCGGCCATGGCGGCAACGACGCACAGAAAACCATGGGCATCATCGCCGTGCTGCTCTATTCGCAAGGCATGCTCGGAGAAAATTTCTACGTGCCGCTATGGGTCGTCATCACCTGTCAGGCGGCGCTGGCGCTGGGCACATTGTTCGGCGGGTGGCGCATCGTCCACACCATGGGCTCGAAGATCACCCGGCTGAACCCGATGCAGGGGTTCTGCGCCGAGACCGGCGGTGCGATCACCCTGTTCGCCGCCACTTGGCTCGGCATTCCGGTGTCGACGACGCATACGATCACCGGCGCCATTATCGGCGTCGGCGCCGCCCGCCGCGTCTCAGCCGTGCGCTGGGGCATCGCCGGCAACATCGTCATCGCCTGGATTGTCACTCTGCCGGCCACCGCCGCGATCTCGGCCCTCACCTACCTCGCGGTAAGCCTGGGAACATGACGCGGGCATGGTGGCGCTTGGAGTCGCCTCCGGCGCGGCGACCCTACGCCAGATGCGGCAGGCATGCGTGGACGCCGAAATCTACCTGTCGACCAGGTTCAGGATGTTGCCGTCAGGATCCTTGAACCATGCGACCTTCATGCCGTAGCCGACATGGATGTCGCCTTCCAGCGTCAGGCCCGGCATCTCGTAGTGCTCGAAGACGACGCCCTTCGATTTCAGCGCCTTGACGACGGTGTCGATCTCGTCGCCGACCATCCAGGTCACGGCTGTTGCCTTGTTGGTGCCGGCGAACTTCGATTGGTACACGTTGATGCTGGTGTCGCCGCTTTTGTAGACGATCAATTCGCCGCCCTCATTGTGGACCTCAGTCAGGCCGAGCGTTCCCTCATAGAAAGACCTGGCCTTCGCCAGATCTTTCACCGCGAGATTGGCCGTTGCGTTGCTGTGTGCGAGCATGATTGTCTCCTTCCTTGCTGGCGAGCACGCCCGAGCCCTGCAAGAAAATAGGGCTGCTTCGCCTTCTGGCGACCGCAGCTCGCGCGATCGGCGTGCCTCTTCCTAAGACGTTTCGATTGACGCAAATCCCTACAAGTGGACGCAAGTTTTTGAAGCCATGCCACTGCGCGTGCCGTTCCGCCGCTTGGTTCTGTTCGGGAACTGCATTATCTGATGCGGAAAAGCAGAGGAAAAGCTGATGCCCGCCGTCCAGGAAAACGTCACCAAGGAAATCGTCATCGAGCGCCTGAAGACGGTCAACGGACCGGACTTCACCGGCAACATCGTCGACCTCGGCATGGTTTCCGAAATTTTCATTGCCGATGCCAAGGTCTTCTTCTCGATCACGGTCCCTGCCGCCAGGGCTCAGGAGATGGAGCCGCTGCGTGCCGCCGCCGAACGGGTCGTGAAGGCGATCCCCGGTGTCGCTGGCGCCGTGGTCGCGCTGACGGCGGAAAAGAGAGGTGGCGGCATGGAGGCTCCGGTTCCGCAAAGACCCGCTCCCAGGCCCGCCCCAAGGCCCACACCTGCGGCCGCACCCGCTGCCGCGCCACGTCCGGCTCCGCATGCGCCAGCCTCGCATAGCCAGGGCAAGCGCGGCGTGCCCGGCATCGAGGCGATCATCGCTGTCGCCTCGGGCAAAGGCGGCGTCGGCAAGTCGACCACCGCCGTCAACATCGCGCTTGGCCTTGCCGCCAACGGCCTGAGGGTCGGCGTGCTCGACGCCGACATCTACGGCCCGTCAATGCCGCGGCTGCTCAACATCCATGGCCGGCCGCAGACCGTCGACGGCAAGATCCTGAAGCCGATGGAGAATTACGGCCTGAAGGTCATGTCGATGGGCTTCCTCGTCGATGAGGAGACGCCGATGATCTGGCGCGGACCAATGGTGATGTCGGCGCTGACGCAGATGCTGCGCGAGGTCGAGTGGGGTCCGCTCGACGTGCTCGTCGTCGACATGCCGCCCGGCACCGGCGATGCGCAGCTGACCATGGCCCAGCAGGTGCCGCTGGCCGGTGCCGTCATCGTCTCGACGCCGCAGGATCTGGCCCTGATCGATGCGCGAAAGGGCCTCAACATGTTCAAGAAGGTCGACGTGCCGCTGTTGGGCATCGTCGAGAACATGAGCTACTTCCTCGCCCCCGACACCGGCAAGCGCTACGATATCTTCGGCCACGGCGGCGCGCGCCGCGAGGCCGAACGTCTCGGCGTCACCTTCCTCGGCGAAGTGCCGCTCGAGATGGGCATCCGCGAAAGCTCGGATGCCGGCACACCGGTGGTGGTCTCGAAGCCCGATGGCGCCGAGGCAAAAATCTACCGCGACATCGCTTCTAAGGTCTGGGACAGGGTCAATGAAGAACGCGGCGCGGCGGAAGCCGCGGTGCCGAGCATCGTGTTTGAGTGAGACGGATATCCCTCCCCTCGAGGGGAGGGTGCCGCGCGAAGCGCGGCGGGAGGGGTCATCTGAACCGCCTCAACCTCTTACGAAGGAAATGTCGGTGCGCGTCGCTGCGGACCCCACCCGGCCCTGCGGGCCACCCTCCCCTCAAGGGGGAGGGATCACTCGCCGACCTTCTCGCCGAACGACGAAAAAAACTGCCCGGCCAGTTTCTTCGACGTCGATTCGATCAGCCGGCTGCCGAGCTGGGCGATCTTGCCGCCGACATCGGCCTTGGCCGCATATCTGAGGATCGTCGCCTCCGGCCCGTCGGCGGTCAGCGTCACATCGGCGCCGCCCTTGGCGAAGCCGGCGATGCCGCCCTTGCCCTCGCCCTGGATGGTGTAGGAATGCGGCGGGTTGAGATTCTTGAGCGTCACTTCGCCGTTGAACGTCGCCTTGATCGGGCCGATCTTGAGCACCACGGTCGCCCCCATCTCGGTATCCGACTTCTTTTCGAGGTTCTGGCAGCCCGGAATGGTCTGTCTCAGAACGTCCGGGTCGTTCAGCGCTTCCCACACCTTTTGCAGGGGTGCGGCGATGCGTTCCTCGCCTTCGATCACCAAAGCCATCAAAATCTCCCGGATTCAAAGTTGACAAACCCCGATCCCGTCTAGCGTGGGGGCCGATGTATGTCTATCGCACCAAAGTCCGGAATCGGATGGCGCGTGCCTCTTGCCTGCTCTCGCGCGTTGTCATATCGATTTGTCATACAAATACGGAGACCATGATGGCCGGCGCCCCCACACAGAAGAAGAAATTTCGCTCGCAGGAGTGGTTCGACAATCCCGACAATCCGGGGATGACGGCGCTTTACCTCGAGCGCTACCTGAATTACGGGCTGACGCGTGCCGAGCTGATGTCGGGCAAGCCGCTGATCGGCATCGCCCAGACCGGTTCGGATCTGTCGCCCTGCAACCGCCATCATATCGAGCTGGCCAAGCGCGTGCGCGAGGGCATCGTGTCGATGGGCGGCATCCCTTTCGAGTTCCCGTGCCACCCGATCCAGGAGACGGGCAAGCGCCCGACCGCCGCACTCGACCGCAACCTTGCCTATCTCGGCCTGGTCGAAGTGCTCTACGGCTACCCGCTCGACGGCGTCGTGCTCACCATCGGCTGCGACAAGACGACGCCGGCCCTGCTGATGGCAGCGGCCACCGTCAACATTCCGGCCATCGCGCTGTCGGTCGGCCCGATGCTCAACGGCTGGCACAAGGGCAAGCGCACCGGCTCCGGCACGATCGTCTGGGAATCGCGCCAGCGCCTGTCGGCCGGCGAGATCGGCTATGACGAGTTCATGGACATCGTCGCCTCTTCGGCGCCGTCCACCGGCTATTGCAACACAATGGGCACTGCCACCACCATGAATTCGCTGGCCGAGGCGCTCGGCATGCAGCTGCCGGGCTCGGCCGCGATCCCCGCGCCCTATCGCGAGCGCGGCCAGATCGCCTATGAGACGGGAAAACGTATCGTCGACATGGTGCATGAGGATCTGAAGCCCTCCGACATCATGACCCGGCAGGCCTTCGAGAACGCCATCGTCGTCAACTCGGCCATCGGCGGCTCGACCAACGCGCCGATCCACCTCAACGCCATCGCCCGCCATCTCGGCGTGCCGCTCGACAATGACGACTGGCAGAAGGTCGGCCTCAAGATACCGCTCATCGTCAACCTGCAGCCGTCGGGCGAATATCTCGGCGAGGATTACCACCATGCCGGTGGCGTGCCGGCGGTCGTGGCCGAACTGATGAAGGCTGGGCTGTTGCCCCATCCCGACGCCATGACCGTCAACGGCAAGACGATGGGCGACAATTGCAGTGGGGCCGTCAACGAGAATCTCGACGTCATCCGCACCGTCGCCGAGCCGCTGAAGGCCAATGCCGGCTTCATTAATCTCAAAGGCAATCTGTTCGATTCGGCGATTATGAAGACCAGCGGCATCTCGCCCGAATTCCGCGAACGCTATCTGTCGAACCCGAAGGACCCCGAGGCCTTCGAGGGCAATGCCATGGTCTTCGACGGGCCGGAGGACTATCACGCCCGCATCGACGATCCGGCGCAAGGCATCGACGAGCACACGATCCTGTTCATGCGTGGCGCCGGCCCGATCGGCTATCCGGGCGGCGCAGAGGTCGTCAACATGCAGCCGCCGGCCCATCTCATCAAGAAGGGCATCCATGCGCTGGCCTGCATCGGCGATGGCCGCCAGTCGGGAACGTCGGGCTCGCCGTCGATCCTCAACGCCTCGCCTGAAGCCGCCATAGGCGGCGGGCTGGCGCTGCTGAAGACCGGCGACCGCGTCCGCATCGACCTGCGCAAGGGCACCGCCGACATTCTCGTCACCGACGACGAGATCACGCGCCGTCGCGCCGAGCTGCAGAACAGTGGCGGCTATCACTACCCCAAGCATCAGACGCCATGGCAGGAGATCCAGCGTGGCATGGTCGACCAGTTTTCCGAAGGAATGGTGCTGAAGCCGGCGGTGAAATATCAGGATGTGGCGCACACCAAGGGCGTGCCGCGGGACAATCACTAACGTCGGCCTCCGGCGCCTTCTGCTGGCCGGCGGCTTGTTTCGATCAAGCCGCCGTCAGATGTTTTCTGAACCCGCCGCTCACAAATAACCGGTGATCTCCGGCGCTTGGTCCTGCCTGTCGCGCTTGCCGTCCTCGTAGACAATTGGTGCTGCGGCGAGTTCCTCTTCGGTGACGTCGTCGAGGCAGGCGACGTTCACCGCCCAAAAATTCCCGCCCATGAAGTCGAGATAGCCGCGGGAGAGAAAATTCGCGCCGCAGTTCGGGCACATATAGTGGTTGATGTCGCCTTCCGGCCAGTTGGACGGCGTTGCCTTGTATTCACGCATCCGGTCGCGGCCATCCGTCACCCTCACGGCCTCATAGGCTGCGAAGGATTTCCGGTAGCCGAGCTTCCAGCAGAAGCTGCAATTGCATTTGCGGATGCCTTCGGCGAGGTCGATATCGGCTTCGAAACGCACCGCGCCGCAATGGCAACTGCCGTGATAGGTCTTTTTCATGGTTTTTCCTCGCAGAAATGTTCTGGCTCCGCCAAACCGGCCCTCGGAGCAGAGCATCCTTTGCTCTAGGCATGACGCTTGACAAGTGGGCGCGACAAATCCACGATCATGGCAAGGGGTGCATCGCGACGACCCCGTGAGGCGTCAGCCCAACGTTCGCGTCCAAGCTTCTCTTTCAAGGAGGTGGACGCCATGCCGTCAACAACCGTTATCACCGTATCGCAACTGTCCCGTCTGATTGGTCTGCCGGGCGCGCCAACGATTATCGATGTTCGCGTCGATGATGATTACAACGCCGATCCGCGCCTGCTGCCGGCCTCAAGCCGGCGTGATTTCAAAACCGTCCCAACCTGGGCATCCGAATTCACCGGCAGCCGAGTGGCGGTCGTCTGCCAAAGAGGACAAAAGCTCTCGCAAGGCGTGGCCGCATGGCTGCGGCATGAGGGCATTGCCGCCGAATCCCTCGAAGGCGGGTTCGAGGCCTGGCGCGATGCCAAGGGGCTTTTGGTCCGCACCGGCAAGATGCCTACCCGCGACGAAAGGGGCCGCACCGTGTGGGTGACGCGGGCCCGCCCGAAGGTCGATCGCATCGCCTGCCCCTGGCTGATCCGGCGTTTCATCGATCCGAGCGCGGTTTTTCTCTTTGTTGAAGCGGCCGAAGTGCCGGCCGCTGCGGATCGCTTTCAGGCCGTGCCTTTCGACATCGACAATGTGTTCTGGTCACACCGCGGCGAACGCTGCACCTTCGACACGATGATCGAAGAGTTCGGGCTCGAATCCGAACCGCTCGACCGCCTCGCCATGATTGTGCGCGCAGCCGATACCGCAAGCCTCGATCTGGTTCCCCAGGCGGCCGGATTTCTGGCCGCCTCGCTTGGACTGTCGCGGATGTTTCGCGACGATCTTGAACAGCTGGAGGCAGGGATGCTGCTCTACGATGCGTTTTTCCGATGGTGCCGCGACGCCACCGAGGAGACGCACAACTGGCCAAGCGCGAGCAAGCCATCATGAGCGCCATGCCGTCTCACAAAACGGGGGCTTCGGAGAAAACGGGCGGGATCGTCGAAGCGCCGGAAGCGCCAACCTTCCGCGAAGGCGTAAAGCTCTGGGCGAAAATCGGCCTGCTCAGCTTCGGCGGGCCGGCCGGGCAGATCGCGCTCATGCATAAGGAATTGGTCGAGGAACGGCGTTGGATCGGCGAGCAACGTTTCCTGCATGCGTTGAACTACTGCATGCTGCTGCCCGGCCCTGAAGCCCAGCAACTCGCCATCTATGTCGGCTGGCTGCTGCACCGGACGATCGGCGGCCTCGTCGCCGGCATCCTCTTCGTCGCGCCGGGCGCGCTTGTGATGCTCACCTTGAGCATCCTCTATGCGCTGTATGGCGACGCTCCCCTCGTCGAGGCGCTGTTTTTCGGGGTGAAGGCGGCCGTGCTCGCCATCGTGATCGAGGCGATGATCCGGATCGGACGACGTGCCCTCAAGAATCGAGTCATGGTGTCGATCGCGCTCGCCGCCTTCATCGCCATCTATGCATTGAACGTGCCGTTTCCGCTCATCATCTTGCTTGCGGGCCTGGCAGGCTGGATTGGCAACCGTGTTGCGCCGGGCCTCTTTTCCGGCGCGTCGCACGGCAAGGGCGATGCTCCCGACATCAAAGGGGCGGTCGACCTGATGTTCGAGCGCGGCGAACTGGCCCACACCAGGCCGACGCGATGGCATGCGCCGCGCACCATTGCGATCTGGCTGCCGATCTGGCTCGGGCCTGTGCTTCTGATCTGGGCGTTCACCGGATCCGTCAGTGTATGGACTGAGATTGGCGGCTTCTTCAGCGTCATGGCGGTCGTCACCTTCGGCGGCGCCTACGCGGTCCTTGCCTATGTCGCGCAGGCAGCGGTCGAGTCCTTCGGCTGGCTCGCACCCGGTGAAATGGTCGATGGCCTCGGTCTTGCCGAAACCACGCCCGGTCCGCTCATTCTGGTCCTGCAGTTCGTCGGCTTTCTGGCCGCGTTCCGCCAGCCCGGAGCCTTGAACCCACTGCTTGCCGGATCGCTAGGGGCGATGCTCACCCTGTGGGCCACGTTCACGCCTTGCTTCTTCTGGATATTCCTCGGTGCGCCCTACATCGAAGCCCTGCGCGGCAACAAGGCACTGTCGGCGGCGCTGGGCGCGATCACCGCCGCCGTCGTCGGCGTCATCATGAATCTCGCTCTGTGGTTCGGCTTGCACGTCATTTTCGGCGAGGTGCGCAACATCGGGCTTGGAATGGACGTGCCGGTGCTCTCATCAATCGACTGGGGTGCGGCTCTGCTGTCGTGTGCTGCCATGATCGCCATTCTGAAGCTGAAGATCGGCATGCTGCCGACGCTTGCGGGATCGGCCCTCGCTGGCGTTTTGTTGCTGGCAGCGAGCGGATAACGGCGGCGTGCGGCCGGCGCTTCGCTGCGGTTTCGGGCATTTGGATAGGAACATCATGGCGAGACGACGCTCTTCCCTAGGCTTCCTCGGAATGTTCGGCCGTTCAGGTGACCTCAGGCAACTCGACGCCGCGTTGCGTGGCGTCGACCTTCATCCCGCCCTTGTGCCGGAGGGAGCAAAGCTCACCATCGTCAATCTGATGAAGGATCACTGGCCCGACGAGCCGCCACCACAAGCCTACCCACCGGTGGCGCAGCTATTTGGCTATTGTATTGCCGGGCCGGAAGCGTTCGAGCAATCCAACGGCCTTCAACATAGGCTGGATGCGGAGCGCCGGCTCGAGGCAGCCCTTGAGGCCGGCGACAGCTTCGATGCGCAAATTATACTGATGACGCTGCATGCCAAGCTGATCAGCAGCGAGGTCGTCGAGCGCTACGGTTTGAGCGCCGACTAGACCATGATCCCGAAAAGTGGAGACCCGGTTTTCGGAAAAGATCATGGTCAAACAGAAGGTAGAGCCCGTCCCGATTTTGTCGGGATGGATTAGGCTCTGACAGTTTTTTGACGGGAAGCATCCTCAGCCGCCCATGCCGCTACGCGGCAGTTGGATCAGATTGCCGAAGCGAGCGCGCAACTTGTCGTCGAGCAGCTTCGGCACGTGGCGCGGGAAGCGCTCGGCGAGGATGCGTTTCTTCTCGATGATTGCCCGCTGCAAGATGTCGGGCCTGCCCTTCTCGTTCCACTCCTTCGGCGAAAAGCGGTCGCCGACCGCCGGGTAGAAATATTCGGTCTGCATCAGCCGCAGCGTCTGCTCGTTGCCGAGATAGTGACCTGGCCCCTTCAGGCAGACGTCGGCGATGGTGTCTATCGACAGCGACTCATCGGTCACCTCGATGCCGCGCACGCAGCGCAGGCAATGGCCGAGCATGTCGTTGTCGATGATCAGGCTTTCCAGACAGAAGCCGAGCAGCGAGGCGTGCATGCCGGCCGATTCGTAGACGAGGTTGAGGCCGGCAAGACCGGCCATCACATCGGTGATGCCCTTCTCGTAACCGGACTGAATATCGGGCAGTTTCGAATCCGTCATGCCGGCGGCCGAACCGCCGGGCAGATCGTAGAATTGCGCCATCTGGGCGCAGGCAGCGGTCAGCACCGCTTGCTCGGCCGAGCCGCCGGACATGGCGCCGGTCCTGAGGTCCGAGACGAACGGCCAGGTGCCGAAGATCGCCGGATGCCCCGGTTTGATGGCGTTGACATAGACAAGGCCGGCGAGCACCTCGGCCACCGCTTGCACCACCGCACCGGCAATCGCCGCCGGCGCCGTGGCGCCCGCCTGGCCGGCGGACAGCAGCAGGATCGGAATGCCGCCTTCGACGCAGGCCTCGAGCACGCCGCAAGCGTCCTCGGCGAATTTCATCGGCGGCACGACAAAACAGTTCGAATTGGAGACAAAAGGCCGCGCGCGAAAATTCTCTTCGCCGCCGGCAATTGCGTAGAGCATGTCGAGCGCCGGCTTGACGTTCTCGCGCACCGTGAAGGACGTGCCGACATGCTTCGACGTCCCCATCACACAGGCGTAGAGCGTGTTGAAATCCATGTCGAGCGGATCGGGAATGTCGCGCGGCACCATCGGCCGCTGGAAGAAGTGGATGTTGTCGAGCCCCTCGACGATGCGGGCAGCGTCGTAGATGTCCTGCAGCAGCGACTCCCGGTATTCGCGCTTCTCGACATCGACCAGATGCACCGCGGCACCCGCCGTGCCGTAATGCACGCGCTTGCCCTGGATCAGCATGTCGTGCTTGGGATCCTGGCCATGCAGGGTGAAGTGGCGCGCGGCCTTCTTGATCGTGTCGAGGACAAGCGCGCGGGGAAAGCGAATTCGCCCGTCCTCGCCGAGAGTGGCGCCGGCCTTGGTCAACGCCTCGATGCAGGATGGGATGGCATTGGCGAAGCCGACCGTTTCAAGCAGCGTCAGCACTGCTTCGTTGATGCGCTCGCGGTCGTTTTCGCTGAGCGGCCCGTAACTTCCGCCTTCGAGGCCGGCGCGCACCGGCTTGATGTCGTCGGCAAGTGGCGCCGCACGCATGGCGCGGCGCGCTTCGCGCCCGCCGGAACGCCGCGAACGTTGGTCCGTGGGCGTATCCGGCTTCTCAACAGCCACTGACATGGAGGCACTCCACCTTTAGCTGCGAAGCTGGCGGCGGCGGTTGGTCCACCATCGGCCTGCTTCGTCCCCTTATGCCTCGAACTATGCCGTCGGCATTGGCACAGCCTATGAGCCAGACGGTCCCGTCGCATATGCCAGAGCGCTAAAGAACGGTGGCCGGTCCCAGCCCGGACGAGGCATCAAGCCGCCGCCGGCCTGCGCCCGGCCGCCGTTGCCAGTTCGCGGATGCCGGGCTCGATGTGCTGCAGCGCGATCGAGGAGATGCCCAGCCGCATGAAGCGCGACGGCTTTTCGGTGTGGTCGAAGAAGCGGTCGCCAGGCTCGATGATGACGCTGCGCGAGGCGGCGGCCTCGGCCAGCCCGCGCGAATCGGTGCCGCGCGGTCCCTCGAGCCAGAGCGATGCGCCGCCGGCCGAATCGGTCGAGCGCCACTCCGGCAGAAAGGCGGAAATCGCATGGATCAGACGCTTGCGCCGTTCGTCGAAGGCGCTCGACAGCCGCCGCACCAGCGCCTCATGATGGCCGAGCGACAGAAACAGCGCGACCGCGCGCTGGTTGTTGGCCGGCGGATGGCGCAGCATGAAGCGGCGTAGCGCGCGAAGCTCGGAGATCAGCCCGGCCGAGGCGACGATGTAGCCGAGCCGCAGACCGGGAGCCAGCGTCTTCGACATCGAGCCGACATAGATGACGCGGCCGGAACGGTCGAGGCTCTTCAGCGCCTGCTGCGGCGCCTCGTCCAGGAGCTGGCTGTCATAGCCGTCCTCGATGATGATCTGGTTGTGGCGGTTGGCGCGCGCCAAAAGGTCCTGCCGGCGCTCCGCCGACAGTGGCACCATGGTCGGGCAATGGTGGCTGGGCGTCACGAAGACGAAGCCGGAATCATTGGGAATAGAAGCGGTTACGATGCCGGAGTGGTCGACCGGGACCGGTGTGACGTCGGCGCCCGCCAGCCGGAAGATCGAGCGTGCGTCGGGATAGCCGGGGTCTTCCATGGCCACTTTGGAGCCCTTGGTCATCAGCAGCGTCGCCAGCATGTAAAGCGCGTTCTGCGCGCCGAGCGTCACGATAATCTCGTCGGGATTGGCGAAGATGCCGCGCCGCGGCAACAGCCGCGCCTGGATCTGCTCGATCAAGAGCGGATCGTCGCGGTCGACCATGTCGGACGCCCAGTTGCGGATCTCGAGCACGGCAAGCGCCATGCGGTTGCATTCGCGCCATTCGGCGGTTGGGAACAGTGCCGGATCGAACTGGCCATAGACGAAGGGGTAGGACGACTTGATCCAGTTGTCGTGCTTGGCCGGCGGCGGCATGTCGCTGGCCGCGATCTGGCGGCGCGCCTTCCAGTCGATCTCGTTGGCCTGGTCGGGCGCCTTCTGATGCGGCCTCGCCGGGGTCGCCAGCACGTCGGGATTGACGAAATGGCCGCGCCGTTCGCGCGCCACCAGGAAACCCTGGTCGACGAGCTGCTGGAAGGCCAGCACCACGGTGCCGCGCGCCACGCCGAGTTTCTCGGCTAGGATCCGGCAGGACGGAAGCGGCATCGAAGCGGCGATCTGCCGGTCGAGGATGGCGGCGACGATCGCTTGACGGATCTGCGCCTGCAGGGTCTGGCCGGAGTCTGCCGAAATCCGGAACAGGCCGGACCATATGGCCGTGTCGTTTCGCTGTGGCATGGGAAATGTTCCTCGATGGCCAGCCTTTTTCATTTGGCTGGACCAGTCGAATGTACCGGTGGCACAAGGCGTTGCGCCAATCAATTTTTCTGATCGTTGGGATTTACGCCAGTGATCCTTCGCTGCGCTGCGGCATCCCCGGGTCACGCACTGCGTCATTCCCGGCGTGACGCAGTGCGTCATCGCTGCGCATTGAAACCAGTGGATTTCGGCTAGATAGTTTGCCGCGACGACACGCGCCGGAAACATCCGGCCTGTTATGTTGGCATCAAAGACTTTGGAGCAAGCCAGTGGATCAATCGTCCTTTCAAAAACAGCTCGACGCCCTGCGCGCTCACCGTGCGGCCAAATCAGGCAGCATGCGCGAGGCTTTCGCGGCTGATCCGCAGCGCTTCGAAAAATTCTCCGCCACCGACGGCGACCTGCTGCTCGACTGGTCGAAATGCGCGGTCGATGCGCAGACGATGGATCTGCTTGAGAAGCTGGCGGGAGCCGCCGATCTCGAAGGCCGGCGCGCCGCGATGTTCTCGGGCAAGAAGATCAATGTCACCGAAGGCCGCGCCGTGCTGCACACCGCGCTGCGCAACCTGAACGGCAAGGGCATCGTGCTCGACGGCCAGGACGTGAAGGCGGAAGTCGTCGCCGTGCTCGACGCGATGGGCGCCTTCGCCGATGCCGTGCGCTCCGGCAAGGCGGCCGGCGCCACCGGCAAGAAGATCACCGACATCGTCAACATCGGCATCGGCGGGTCCGACCTTGGCCCGGCCATGGCAACGCTGGCGCTGGCGCCCTATCACGATGGGCCGCGCACGCATTACGTGTCCAACATCGACGGCGCCCATATCCACGACACGCTGAAGGGCCTTTCCGCCGAAACCACGCTGTTCATCATCGCTTCGAAGACCTTCACCACTGTCGAGACGATGACCAATGCCGAGACGGCGCGCGACTGGGTGCAGAAGGCGCTCGGCCAGGAAGCGGTCGGCAAGCATTTCGCCGCCGTCTCGACGGCGCTGGACCTGGTGGCCAAATTCGGGATCGCGTCCGACCGCGTCTTCGGCTTCTGGGACTGGGTCGGCGGCCGCTATTCGGTGTGGGGCGCGATCGGCCTGCCGGTGATGATCGCCGTCGGCCCGAAGAATTTTCGCGAATTTCTCGATGGCGCTCATGCGATGGACGAACATTTCCAGACGGCGCCGCTGGCCAGCAACCTGCCGGTGCTGATGGGGCTGATCGGCTGGTGGCACCGGGTGATCTGCAAATATCCCGCCCGCGCGGTCATTCCCTACGACCAGCGTCTGTCCCGGCTGCCGGCCTATCTACAGCAGCTCGACATGGAATCGAACGGCAAGAGCGTCACCCTCGACGGCGGCGCTGTGACCACTCCGACGGGCCCGCTGGTCTGGGGTGAACCCGGCACCAACGGCCAGCACGCCTTCTTCCAGCTGCTGCACCAGGGCACCGATTTCATCCCGGTCGAATTCCTAGCCGCGGCAATCGGCCATGAGCCGGGCCTCAAGCATCACCACGATCTGTTGCTCGCCAACTGCCTGGCGCAGTCGGAAGCCTTCATGAAGGGCCGCACGCTTGAGGAAGCACGCGCGCAGATGCTGGCAAAAGGCATGACGCCGGCCGAGGTCGACAGGATCGCCCCGCACCGCGTCTTCTCCGGCAACCGACCCTCGGTGACGATCCTCTACAGACAACTCGATCCGCATACGTTCGGGCGGCTGATCGCGCTCTATGAGCACCGCGTCTTCGTCGAGGGCACGCTCTTCAACATCAATTCCTTCGACCAATGGGGTGTCGAGCTGGGCAAGGAACTGGCGACCGGGCTGCTGCCTGTCGTGGAAGGCAAGGAGAATGCCGCAAAGCGGGACGCGTCGACCGCTGGGCTGGTGGGACACATCCACCGATTGCGCGGATCGGAGTAAGCGGCTTGGCCGAGATCAAGGGAATATTGTTCGACAAGGACGGCACGCTTGTCGACTTCAATGCGACATGGCTCGGCGTTGCCGATTTCATGGCGATGGATGCGTCGGAGGGCGACCGCTGGAAGGCCGACAGGCTGCTTGCCGCGGCGGGCTACGATTTCGCCACCAAACGCTTCAAGCCCGACTCCATCTTTGCCTCCGGCACCAACATGGATGTCGTCGAGCTTTGGTTTCCGCGCCTGTCCGACGAAGACCAGATGCTTGCCGTCGCCCGCTTCAACGAGATCACCTCCATGCAGGGCTCGGCGATGGCGGTGGCGCTGCCGGGCATCGTCGAGACGCTCGGCGTTCTTCACAGGAAAGCCTATCGGCTCGGCGTCGCCACCAACGATTCGACCACCGGCGCGGAAAAGACATTGCTGACGCTGGGCGTCGCGCAGCTGTTCGACGCCGCCTATGGTTACGACGCGGTGGCCAATCCGAAACCGGCGCCGGATACGATCCTTGCCTTCTGCGACCTGACCGGCCTGAGGCCTGCCGCGATCGCCATGGTCGGCGACAATCGCCACGATCTGGAGATGGCGCGGGCCGGCGGCTGCGGTCTGGCAATCGGCGTGCTCTCCGGCACCGGCACGCGGGAATCGCTGTCGCAGATCGCCGACGTCATTCTGGATTCGGTTGCCGATCTGCCCGACTTTCTTTCGGCGCGGGTCAAGGAGACGACCTGACTGGCCAACTGACTGGCAAGGCCGGGGCAAAACTCAAATCAACCTGGGCTTTCCCGCCAATGTCGAGATGGGTGGAAAGTTGCCGCTGGCTCATCTGCCAGAACGGGCACGTTGCGCCAGAAGCGGACACCCGAAAGGATGGTTGCGAACCGCTAGACCCGCAAGCCTGGCTCGGCAGGTCGCGATACATACTCCGGGAACTCCGCGGCGCCTCTGCTCAGGGCCTTCACCATGAGAAGACCATCATCAAAGAAGCCGTTTCGAGCGTAAAACTGGCGCGTGCGTTCCTTTCCAAGCACCATGGCAATACGGAAGACAGCGCATCCAGTCCGCTCGCCCTCCGCCTCGATCCACGCCATCAGCTTGGTGCCTGTGCCAAGGCTGCGTAGCGTCGTGTCGACCACCACGTGGTCGGCTTCGATGTACTTCCCGCACCAAAGCTGAATGCCCGTCCAGAAGCCGGAGAGACCCACCAGCCGATCGCCGATATAAGCCGCGATGCAGCGGTAATTGCCCTGAGCGAGCATCGCCGAGAGTCGTTCACGAAACGCGGCTTCGTCTAGATGCGAGTTGCCCTGCCGGAACACTGGATAGATCGACAGCATCTCATCGAGCCCATTGAGTTCACGAATTGTCACCTCGTCGGTCACGACAGCCCTCCTCCCCTGTCGTTCCACTCTGCGGTCGATTCCGGCCGCGGTCCAGTAGGATCTTCCAATCAGGGATTGAGCCAGTCACTGCTCAGGGTCAGATCGGTCATGCGATCCTTCGAAACTGAACGACCGCAATGGCGCGATCCCGCTCATTTAGCGTGATGGGGTTTCGATCTAGCGCTAGCGATCTTCAGGCTCGAAGCGAAAGACGCCGCTCGGCTTGCTCGCGGCACCCTTCGCGTCGCCGAAATCCGGCACCCGATATTCGGCGAGCAACCGCAGCCGGGACAGCGGCAAGTCTGTGCGACGGGGATCGCCGACCAGCACCTCGATACCGGCTGCCAGGCAGCGATCGAAAAACGGGGTGACCCGACGAGCAACCTCGCGGCCGTAAAACACATCGCCCGCGAGAACGAGGTCGACCGCAGGTGGCGGCCCCGTGGTGATATCATTGTCGATAACGGTGATCGTGACGCCGTTCGCCATGGCATTGAGGCCGAGCGCGGCAACGCCGTTGCGATCGATTTCGGCGGCGATCACGTCGCTGGCACCGGCCTTTGCCGCGGCGATGCCGACGAGCCCCGAACCGGCGCCGAGGTCGAGCACGCGGCGACCCACCACGGCCTGCGGCTGGTCGATTATGTAGCGGGCGAGCACCGTGCCGCCGGCCCAGGCATAGGCCCAATAGGGTGGCTGCGGTTCGTTCTCGTCGGCTTTCGCTTCTTCTTCCGGCTCCCCCGGCTCGAACCCTTGTCCTTCCAGATCGATTACTTCTTCCGGATCGGCGAGCCGTCTGAGGCCGCTTCCCGGATGAGCCGTGTAAAGCCGGATTTCGGGAAGCGAAGGCACCGGCATCAGGCGCATGTTCGCCCTGATGAACGCAATCGGGTCGGGACGGCAACGCGGGTCGACCGCTTCACCACTGGCAAGGCAATCGTCCAAAATCGCGCCTATCCCCGCAACGCCCGCCGCAGGATCTTGCCCACCGGCGTCTTCGGCAGTTCGGTCCGAAACTCGATGTATTTTGGCCGCTTATAGCCGGTGAGGTTCTCGCGGCAATAGACCGTCAGCACTTCAGCGGTCAGCAACGGGTCCTTCTTGACGACGAACAGCTTCGGCACTTCGCCCGAATGCTCGTCCGGCACGCCGATCGCCGCCACTTCGAGCACGCCCGGATGCAGGGCCACGACTTCCTCGAGTTCGTTCGGATAGACGTTGAAGCCGGACACAAGGATCATGTCCTTCTTGCGATCGACGACCTTGGTGTAGCCGCGCTCGTCCATGAAGCCCATGTCGCCCGACTTGAAGAAACCATCCTTGGTCATCACCTTGGCGGTCTCGTCCGGCCGGTTCCAATAACCGGCCATCACTTGCGGTCCGCGGATGCAGATCTCGCCGACCTCGCCGAGCGGCAAATCATTGCCATCGTCGTCGCGGATGGCGATCTCGGTGGACGGCAGCGGCAGGCCGATCGTGCCGGTGAAGTTGCCATCGCTGAATGTGTTGGCGGTAGCCACCGGTGAGGTTTCCGAAAGCCCGTAGCCCTCGGTGACCGGGCAGCCGGTCAGCGTCTTCCAGCGTTCGGCGACACCCTTCTGCACCGCCATGCCGCCACCCAGCGTCAGGATCAGCGGCTTGAAGTCGAGTTTGCGGAAATCCTCATTGTTGAGCAGCGCGTTGAACAGCGTGTTGAGGCCCGGAAAGATGTGGATCGGGTATTTGCCGAGTTCCTTGACGAAGCCTGGAATGTCGCGCGGATTGGGAATGAGTATGTTCCGGCCGCCCATCTGCATGCCCATAAACGCGTTCACCGTCAGCGCAAAGATATGATAGAGCGGCAGCGCGCAGATGAAGTTGAGATGCGCCGGTTTCGGCTTGACCGTGTAGGCGTCTTCGACCCAAAGCGCGTTCTGCGCGACATTGGCCAGCACGTTGCTGTGCAGCAGCACCGCGCCTTTCGAGATGCCCGTGGTGCCGCCGGTATATTGCAGGAAGGCGATATCGTCGGCTGCGACCTTCGCCGGCTTGAAGTTCACGCTGGCGCCTGCCTTCAACGCGGCGTTGAACTTGACATGGCCCGGCAGCGACCAGGCCGGCACCATCTTCTTCACGCGGCGCACGACGAAATTGACGATCGTCCCTTTCAGGCCGCCAAGCATGTCGCCCATCGCCGCAACCACGACATGCTTGACCGCCGTCTTGGCGATCACCGCCTGCAAGGTGTTGGCGAAGTTCTCGAGAATGACGATGGCTTGCGCACCGGAATCCTTGAGCTGATGTTCCAGCTCGCGCGGCGTATAGAGCGGGTTGATATTGACCACGACATAGCCGGCGCGCAGCACTGCCATCATCGCCACCGGATATTGCAGCACGTTCGGCATCATCAGCGCGACGCGCGCGCCTTTCTGCAGCCCTGTCGATTGCAGATAGGCGCCGAAGGCGGCCGATTGCCTCTCGACTTCCGCATAGCTGATGGTCTTGCCCATGCAGGTGAAAGCGGGCCTGCCGGCATACTGCTTGCAGACGTCGGCGAGCAGATCGCCGATGGAGCCGAAGGGTAAGGCGCCGATCTCGGCCGGAACGACTTTCGGATAGCTTTTGAGCCAAGGCTTTTCCGGCAATCGAGCGGCAGGCGCTTTCGGCAATCTCCTGGCCGAACCCGGCTTCGACCCCGATGAAGCCGTTGTCGCTGCCGCCTTCGGCTTGACCGCGGCAACGGCTTTGGTGGGCGGCGATTTTGGCTTGTCGGGGCTGGCCGGTTTTGCGGCAGCTTTGCCCTTCGCTTTCGCTGGTGCCGTCGTCCTTGGTGTTTTTGCCACCTGTCCCTCCCTCGGTGTTCTTATTGTCTCTGCTTGCCCGCCGCGTCGTCTCCGAATGACAGAGACGTCCCTCCGCTGTTGCCGGCATCCAGGAAATCCAACATGCCATCTATGTATTGCGACTATCGGCAGCCGTGCAAGTCTGCCCCTGCGGCAAGACGGGAAAGAAAACCTTCCGCGCCAACGACAGGCCGAAGGTCGCGGTTCCTTGCTATCGGTCGCGTTAAAGATAATAAAAAAATGCAATCGTTAATAATACCGTGATCGGCTGAAATTGACATTTAATTCTCGCTTTTTGTGAAAGTGAAGAATTAAATTCTGCTTCCCATGGGGTAAGCAAACGGGGTGTTCCAAAGCCGGAAAAACGATGCTTATATGCGCGCTTCGCGAGCCTGAAGAGGGGCTTGGAAGAACATCAGGGAGTCCTCCATGAAAAAGAAACTGACTTTTGCGGCCGCGTTGCTGGCCGCAAGCGTCCTCGGCGGCATGGCCAATGCGAAGCAATTGGTTTACTGCTCGGAGGCGTCGCCGGCCGGCTTCGACCCATCGCCGTGGAGCGGTGGCAACGACTTCGACGCGTCGTCGCGCACTATCTATTCGCGCCTGGTCGAGTTCGAACACGGCAAGACCACCATCGCGCCCGGCCTCGCCGAGAGCTGGACGGTTTCCGACGACGGTCTCGAATACACGTTCAAGCTTCGGCCCGGCGTGAAGTTCCAGACCACCGACTATTTCACGCCGACGCGCGACCTCAATGCCGACGACGTGATCTTCTCCTTCGAACGCCAGTGGAAGAAGGAAAGCCCGTGGTTCAGCTATCTGGAAGGCACCGGCTGGGAATATTTCACCGGCATGGGCTTCCCGGATCTTCTCAAGGAAATCGTCAAGGTTGACGACCTGACGGTGAAATTCGTGCTGAACAAGCCTGAAGTCGCTTTCCTGCCGGACCTCGGCATGGATTTCGCATCGATCGTCTCCAAGGAATATGCCGACCAGCTCGACAAGGCCGGCACCAGGCAGCAATTCACCCAGAAGCCGATCGGCACCGGTCCGTTCCAGTTCGTCGACTACCAGGTCGATGCGGTCGTGCGCTATGCGGCATGGGACGGCTATTATGGCGGCCGCCAGAAGATCGACGATTTGATCTTCGCCATCACGACCGATCCGGCCGTGCGCGCGCAGAAGCTGAAGGCAGGCGAATGCGATATCATGTCGTACCCGGCGCCGGCCGACATCGCCGGCCTGCAGGCTGACCCAAACCTCAAGGTCGACGAGCAGGAAGGCCTGAACATCGGCTACATGGCCTACAACACCACGCTGCCGCCCTTCGACAAGGTCGAGGTCCGCAAGGCCCTCAACATGGCCGTCAACAAGCAGGCCATTCTCGATGCGGTCTATCAGGGCGCTGGCCAGGCGGCCATCAACCCGATCCCGCCGACGATGTGGTCCTATAACAAGGACATCAAGGACGATCCGTACGATCCGGACGCGGCCAAAAAGATGCTGGCCGACGCCGGCGTCAAGGATCTCTCGATGAAGATCTGGGCAATGCCGGTCAGCCGCCCGTACAATCCGAACGCTCAAAGAGTCGCGGAACTGATCCAGGCCGACTACGCCAAGATCGGCGTCAAGGCCGAGATCGTCAGCTACGAATGGACCGAGTATCGCGAACGCGGCAAGCAGAAGGATCGTGACGGCGCCTTCCAGCTCGGCTGGACCGGCGACAATGGCGATCCGGACAACTTCCTGTTCCTGCTCGGCTGCGATGCCATCGGCCAGTCCAACTATGCGATCTGGTGCAACCAGGAGTTCGAAGCCCTGTTGCAGAAAGGCAAGGCGACCACTGATGTCGCCGAGCGCACCAAGATCTACGAGGAGGCTCAGGTCGTGTTCAAGCGTGAGGCGCCGTGGCTGACCATCGCCCATTCCAAGGTCTTCATGCCGATGAACAAGAAGGTTTCGGGCTTCGTCATGGATCCGCTCGGCATTCATCGGTTTGACGGCGTCGACGTCACCGAGTAACTCCTGAGAAATTGGACGGCGGCGCTGGACTTCCGGCGCCGCCGTTCTATGAAGTAAGATGCTCCGCTATCTCCTCCACAAGCTCGCCCTAATCATCCCGACCGTGTTCGGCATATCGCTGGCGGCGTTCGCTTTCGTCCGGCTTCTGCCGGGCGACCCGATCATGGCCCTGGCTGGCGAGCGTGGCGTCAGCCCCGAACGCTACGCGGAGCTTGTCGAGCGGTTTGGCTATAACAGGCCTTATGTCATCCAGTATCTGGAGTATATCGGCAGGGTCCTGACCGGCGACTTCGGCATATCGATCGCCACCAAGCGGCCGGTGCTCGGTGAATTCCAGGCACTGTTTCCCGCCACGCTGGAACTGGCGACGATCGCGCTGATCATCGCTGTGCTCATCGGCATTCCCGCCGGCATCTTCGCCGCGGTCAAGCGCGGATCATGGTTCGACCAGGCGACGATGGGCGTGGCGCTGACCGGCTATTCGATGCCGATCTTCTGGTGGGGGCTGCTGCTCATCATATTCTTCTCCGGCTATCTCGGCTGGACACCGGTTTCCGGCCGCATTGGCCTTCAATATTTCTTCAAGCCGACGACGGGGTTCATGCTGATCGACAGCCTGATCTCCGGCAAGAGCGGCGCTTTCAGGTCCGCCGCCAGTCATCTGGTCCTGCCGGCAATCGTGCTGGCGACGATTCCGCTCGCCGTCATAGCGCGCCAGACGCGGTCGGCGATGCTGGAGGTGCTGGGCGAGGACTACGTCCGCACCGCCCGCGCCAAGGGCTTGGCGCCGCGCCGCGTTATCGGGCTCCACGCTTTTCGCAATGCGCTGATCCCCGTCGTCACCACCATCGGCCTGCAGGTCGGCACGCTGATGGCCGGCGCCATTCTGACCGAAACGATCTTTTCCTGGCCCGGCATCGGCAAGTGGATGATCGACGCGATCGCCAAGCGCGACTATGTCGTCGTCCAGAGCGGCTTGCTGATCATCGCGCTGATTGTCATGGCGGTGAACCTGATCGTCGACGTGCTCTACGCCGTCATCAACCCACGTATCCGGGTGCAGTGAGATGACCGACCAAACCACGGCAGAAGCCACCGCCGCCTCCATTCCGACCGGCGGTCGGCAACGTGCCTTCACCGAGTTCTGGCATTACTACTCGATGAACACCGGCGCCGTCATCGGCCTGGTCGTGTTCTCGGCTCTGGTGCTGATCGCGATTTTCGCGCCGCTGGTCGCGCCGCATTCGCCTGACGAGCAGTTTCGCGATGCGCTGCTGACGCCGCCGGTCTGGCAGGAGGGCGGCAAATCGATGTTTCTTCTGGGCACCGACGCTGTTGGCCGCGACATGCTTTCGCGGCTGATTTTCGGGGCGCGGTTCTCGCTGTTCATCGGTCTGGTCGTCGTGGTTTTCTCGCTGACCAGCGGCATCATCCTCGGCGTGCTCGCCGGCTATTTCCGCGGCTGGGTCGATACGCTGATCATGCGCGTCATGGACGTCATTCTGGCCTTCCCGTCGCTGCTTCTTGCTCTGGTTCTGGTGGCGATCCTCGGACCTGGCCTGTTCAACGCCATGCTGGCGATTGCGCTCGTGCTGCAGCCGCATTTCGCGCGGCTCACGCGCGCGGCGGTAATGGCCGAAAAGAACCGTGAATATGTGATCTCCGCCAAGGTGGCCGGTGCCAGTCATCTCAGGCTGATGGTGAAGACGATCTTGCCGAACTGCATGGCACCGCTGATCGTGCAGGCGACGCTGTCCTTCTCCAACGCCATTCTCGAGGCCGCGGCTCTCGGCTTCCTCGGCGTCGGCGCGCAGCCGCCGACGCCGGAATGGGGCACGATGCTGGCCACGGCACGCGAGTTCATCCTGCGCGCGCCATGGGTGGTGACCTTCCCCGGCCTCGCCATCCTCATTACCGTGCTTGCCATCAACCTGATCGGCGATGGCCTGCGCGATGCCTTCGACCCCAAGCTGAAGAGGTCGTGATCATGCCTCTTCTCGAAATCAAGAACCTTACGGTCTCTTTCGATACTGCCGCCGGACCGTTCATGGCTGTGCAAGGCATCGACCTGTCGATCGAGCCGCGCGAGGTGTTGGCGATCGTCGGTGAATCCGGCTCCGGCAAATCGGTGGCGATGTTGGCGGTGATGGGGCTTTTGCCGAATACGGCGACGGTGAAGGCCGACCGCATGGCGTTCGACGGTATCGACCTGCTTGAGCTCAGTCCGTCCGAGCGCCGCAAGATCGTCGGCAAGGACATCTCGATGATCTTCCAGGAGCCGATCGCCAGTCTCAATCCATGCTTCACCGCCGGCTTCCAGATCGAGGAGGTGCTGCGCTTCCATATGGGCATGGACCGCGCCCAGCGCCGGGCCCGCGCTATCGAGCTGATGAAGCTGGTCGGCATTGCCGATCCGGAAGAGCGGCTGAATTCGTTCCCGCACCAGATGTCGGGCGGCCAGTGCCAGCGGGTCATGATCGCCATCGCCATCGCCTGCAATCCGAAGCTGCTGATCGCCGACGAGCCGACCACCGCGCTCGACGTCACCATCCAGAAGCAGATCCTTGACCTCTTGGTCGGTCTGCAGGCCAAATACGGCATGGGCCTGATCATGATCACCCACAATATGGGCGTGGTGGCCGAGACCGCCGACCGCGTGATCGTCCAGTACAAGGGCCGCAAGATGGAAGAGGCCGACGTTCTGTCGCTATTCGAGCAGCCGAAGAGCAACTATACCCGCGCGCTCCTGTCGGCGCTGCCGGAGAACGCCGTCGGCGACCGGCTGCCGACCATTTCCGACATGCTGTTTGAACCAGCCCCCTCGGCTGCGGGAACCGGGTCTGCAACGGGAGCCGCGTCATGAGCGTGACGGTTCTCGAAGGCAAGAACATCGTGCGCGACTATCATGTCGGGGGCGGCCTGTTTCGTCCCTCGCGCACGGTTCACGCGGTCAAGGGCGTCTCGTTCAGCGTCGACAAGGGCAAGACGCTCGCCATCGTCGGCGAAAGCGGCTGCGGCAAGTCAACGCTCGCTCGCATCATCACGCTGATCGATCCGGCGACGGCGGGTGAGCTCTTCATCGACGGCAAAAAGGTCGATATCGCCAAGGATGGGCTGTCGAAGGAGATGCGCCGCAAGGTGCAGATCGTCTTCCAGAACCCGTACGGTTCGCTCAATCCGCGCCAGAAGATCGGCGACGTGCTGGGCGAGCCGCTGCTCATCAACACCGACACGCCGGCCAACGAACGGCGCGATCTCGCCATGAGGATGCTGAAGAAGGTCGGCCTCGGACCGGAGCATTACAACCGTTACCCGCACATGTTTTCGGGCGGCCAGCGCCAGCGCATCGCCATTGCCCGCGCGCTGATGCTCAATCCGAGCCTTTTGGTGCTCGACGAGCCGGTCTCGGCGCTCGACCTGTCGGTGCAGGCGCAGGTGCTCAACCTGCTCGCCGACCTGCAGGACGAGTTCAAGCTTACCTATGTCTTCATCAGCCACGACCTGTCGGTGGTGCGCTACATCGCCGACGACGTGATGGTCATGTATTACGGCGAGGCCGTCGAATACGGCTCGCGCGACGAGGTCTTTGCCGACCCCAAGCACAGCTACACCAAGACGCTGTTTGCGGCGACGCCGCGAGCCGACGTCGCCAGCATCAAGGCGAGGCTGGCGAAGAAGAAGGCCGCCTGACGCGGCGACCGCGGCACGCAGGCAAGCGTATTTCGACTCCGATCAGGACAGCCGGGCGATGACGACGCGCAACACCTCGCCGAAGCGCCGGACTTCCTCGACAGTGTTGTAATGGACCAGCGAGGCGCGGATGGCGCCGCTGTCCATGCTGAGGTTCAGGCGCTTCATCAGCCGCGGCGCATACATGTGACCGTCGCGGATGCCGATCTGCATCTCGGCCATGGCCTCGACGATCATTTGCGGCGACAGCGTGCCGATGTTGAAGCAGAAGGTCGGCACGCGCTCGTTGAGGCGGGCTTCGTCGGCGACGCCATAGATCGTCGCGCCGCAATCCTTGAGCACGCCGAGCATTTCGCGCGCCAGCATCAGCTCATAGTCGCGGATGGCGTTCATGCCGGCGACGAGATTGTCACGCCGCGACCGGTTGTTCGCTGGCGCAAAATTGCGGCCGATCGATTCGAGATAGCGCACCGCGGCATCCATGCCGGAGACGTTCTCGTAAATGAAGGTGCCGGCCTCGACCTTGTAGGGCGGCTCGTCGGGAATGAAATCCTCGCGGAAAGTCGGCAGCCGCCTCAGCGTCTCGAAGCGGCCCCACAGGAAGCCCATATGCGGCGAGAAATTCTTGTAGCCGGAGCAGACCAGATAGTCGCAATCCCAGGCCTGCACGTCGATCAGCCCGTGCGGCCCGTAATGCACGCAGTCGACGAACACTTCGGCACCCGCCGCATGCGCAATATCAGCCACTGAAGCGACATCAACGATCGAGCCGATCGAATGCGCCGTCACCGTGCAGGCGACGAGCCGGGTCCGGTCGGAGACCAGCGGGCGAAGATCGTCGACATGGAGATTACCGTCGTCGCGCATCCGCCACCATTTGAATTTCGCGCCGGCCGACTCCAGCGCCAGCCAGGTGGCGATGTTGGCGTCATGGTCCATGTCGGTGATGACGATCTCGTCACGCTCCTGAAGCATCTGGCCGATGCCGAGGCTGACGAGACGGATGAACGAGGTGGCGTTCATGCCGAAACAGATTTCCGCAGGACTATAGGCATTGATCAGCAGCGCCACGCTTTCACGCGCGTCGGCGATCGCTTGATCGACTGCGACGCTGCGGCCGTAGCGGCCGCCACGCTGCACATTATGCGCGACCAGATGGTTGGTCACCGCGTCGAGCACGCTTTGCGGGATCTGCGCACCGGCGGCATTGTCCATGAAGATGAAGTCGCCGGCCTGCCGCAGGGCTGGAAACATGGCGCGGATCGTGTCGACCGGGAAGGCTGCGGAGACGTCGCTCGCATTGTGGATCTGATGCTTGTTCAAGATGGTCTCCTGCGAAGTGCCTGACAGATGGGGGGAGCGAGAATTGACAGATGGGAAACTGGTGACGTCAGCGGGTCTTTTCGGTTTTGAAGCGACGTTCCAGCAGGCTGACGAGACGGACCATCGGCCAGAGAAAGAGGAGATAGACCAGTGCCGCGCCGATCAGAGGCGAGGGGTTGGCGTAGAGCGACTGCGCGTTGGTCGCTTCCTTCAGTAGTTCGGGCAGCGCCACGGTGGAGGCGAGCGACGTATCCTTGAACATCGAAACGCAGTTGCTGGTCATCGGCGGAATGACCACACGGATCGCTTGCGGCAGCACCACCTTGCGCAAGGTCAGTAAAAACGGCAGGCCGAGTGCCTGCGCCGCCTCGAACTGGCCGCGCGGAATGCTTTCTATGCCGGAACGGAACACTTCGGCCGAATAGGCCGCCATGATGATGGCGAATGCCGTCACCGCGGAGGTCCAGGACGACAGGCGTATGCCGAGGAACGGCAGCGCGTAGTAGATCAGGATCAGCACGACCAGCACCGGCATCGCCCGGAAAATATCGATATAGCCGACCGCCAACAGCCGCAGCGGCTTTGGCGCGTAGAGCCGCATCAGACTGATCGCCAGGCCGACGGGGATACCGATGCCGATGCTCAACAGCCCGAGCAGCAGTGTGTTCAGAAAGCCGCGCAGCAACGCCGGCAGGCTGGAGATCATGACATCGGCGTTGAAGAAGGTTTCGATCAGCGACATGGGGAGCATTCCCGAAAGATTTGGCGTCCCGCGACGCTAAAGCATGACTCCGAAACCCCGAAATCGGCTTCGGAGCGGATCATGCGTGAAAGAAGGGCTAAGGCGCCCGTTGCGCGTCCAGCAGGGGCGCAACGCTATCCCATGAAATTGTGCCGGCGTGGAAAGCCGGCACAATTTCAGCGGCTGCCGCTCAGGCCTTCGGCATCGGCATTTCCTTGACGGTCGAAGAATCGGCGGGTGCATCGCTGCCGAACCACTTCTTGTGGATCGCGGCCAGCGTGCCGTCCTTCTTCATCGCGGTCAGCGCGTCGTTCAGCTTGCCGAGCAGCGGGTGATCCTTGGCCATCATCAGGCCGTACTGCTCGCCGGTCTTGATACGCTCTTTCACGGCGAGATCCTTCATCCTAGTGAAGGAGTATTCGAGGCCCGGAATGTCGCTGACCGCGGCGTCGACGCGACCGGCGCTGAGATCGAGCAGCAGGTTCTGCTGCGTGTCGTAACCCTTTACCTCGCTGAACCCGCCGGCCTCCTGGTGCTGCTTGGTCCAGGCTTCCCCGGTCGAGCCGGACAGCACGCCGATGATCTTGCCCTTGAGGTCGGCCTCGGCCTTGATCGGGCTGTCGGCCTTGGCGGCGATACCCATGTCGGAATCATAATAGGGCTGCGAGAACGCCTGCGACTTCAGCCGCTCAGGCGTGATCGTGATCGACGAGATGGCGACGTCTATGCGCTTCGACGTGGTGGCGGCGAACAGGGCCTGAAATCCGAGATCGGCAATTTCCGTGGTCATGCCGATGCGCTTGGCCGCCTCGTTGACGATGTCGACTTCAAAACCTTCGAAGGTGCCGCTCTCGTTCTTGTATTCGAAGGGCGGATTGGTCGGATAGGCGCCGACATTCAGCGTCTCTTGGGCATAGGCGGTGGCTGGGCCGGCGGCGATGCCGAAGGCGGCAGCGAGAAGAAGCAGATTACGGCGAGTGAAGCTCATTTTCGTTCCCTCTGGTTCGGCCACTCCCTGTGGCGCTTTTCACTTCCGCCCCTTTCAGCGCCGTATTTTCCGGACACTGCAGGCGAGGCGGCGCCTGAAGTCAGGACGCGCGGCGTTGCCGCGAGCCGATCAACTGTTGCAGACGCTCCAGCAAGGCATTCACCGCGTCGTCCGTGGTGACCATGCCGGGCGACAGCCTGAGCGTCGCGCCGCGCGCGTCGCAGTAAAGTCGCTCACTGCGCAGCGTCGACACTGTCTTCACCGGGTCGACGCCTTGCGGCAAGGTCAGCATGACGCTGCCGCCGCGCCGGTCTGGATCGAGCGGTGAACGGGCCGTCCAGCCATTGTCCAGCGCGCAGCCTATGATGCGCTCGGTCATGCCGGCGTTCTGCGCGCGGATCGCGTCGACGCCCGTTTCGGCCACCCATTCGAGGCCGGGCAGCGATGCGACGCTGGCCAGGATGGCCGGCGTGCCATGGTCGAAACGGCGTGCATCGTCCGCATAAGTGAAGCTGTCGAGATCCCACGAAAATGGGTTTGGCTGGCTGAACCAGCCGCGAAGCTCGGGCCGGCAGACGGACAGCAGATCGGGCGTCACCTGCAGGACGCCGGCGCCCGAAGTGCCGCACAGCCATTTCAGCGAGGTCGAGACGACGAAATCGACCGGCGTCTTTGCGATCGAGAAGGGCGTCACGCCGACGCCTTGCGTGATGTCGACGCCGACGATGCTGCCCATCTCCCGACCATGCGCGGCGTGCCGCGCCAAGTCGCAGCGATGCGAGGCGGTCGAGGTGACGAAGGTCAGCAAGGCCAGGCCGACATCGTCCTGCCAGCGGGCGATGAAATCCTCGTCGCGCACCCAGCTCTCGCCGGGCCGCAGCGGCACCGTATCGAGCACGAAGTCGAAGCGGTCGGCCAGACCGGCGAGCAGGAAATGCAGGCTCGGAAAACAATCGGCCGCAACCAGCAGGCGCTTTCCTGCCAGGCGCTCGGACGGCAAAGCGCCGATCAGGCTGTAGAGCGCAGACGTGACGTTCTCGGCGGTGGTCAGTGTTCCCTGTGGCGCATCGATCAGCGCGCCCCAGGCATCGATGAAGCGCTGCCGCGCGGCCAGGCCCGACGGCCACTGGCCGTCATCTTCCGCCGACCAGATGTCCGAGAATTCCGACAGGGCAGCAGCCATGCGCTCCGCCTTGCCGGGAAACGTCCCGATCGAATGGTAGAGAAAATAACCAGACACTGCGTTTTTTTACTCCCTGTGATCATGTGATCACAAAAGGGAATACGGATCAATCGTTGCCCGCGAAGAAATGCGATTCAATAGCGAAGATCGGGACGATTTTTCCGGCCACGAGCGGTCGTGGGTCGGCACTTTCCGGCGTCGATCTTGCGTTCAACCCGCAGCGAAGATTCAGGAGGCCTTGCCGAATCCAGCGAACTCGACCGGCCTAGTTTCCGGCACGTCGGGGCAGATCGCGCGCAGCGTCTCTTGCGTCGTCCTGATGTCGGCAACCACCTCTTCGCGGGCGGGGCAAAATCGCGATCTTTCAGTGCTGCGATGATCGCCGTGTGCCGCCCCGACGGCTCCATCGTGCCTGCTCGCATCAAAGGCGCGACATGGTTGGACAGCAGCCGCATATAGGGGCCGAAGCGCAGCCATAGCGTCTCGATCAACTGAAACAGCACGTCGGAGCCGGAGGCACGGTAGATGGTGAAGTGGAACTGCTGGTTCTTGGCGATCAGCTCGTAGATGCTGCCATTGCGCCCGATCGCCTGCTGGTCGGCGGTGATCTTCTCCAATGTGGCTATATCGGAAGCGGTCAGGCGCGGCGCCCCGAGTTCGGCCGCCAGCCCTTCGACGGCGACGCGCGCCCGGCAGAGGTCGTCGAGCCGCGCGCGGGTGACGACCGGCACGCAGGCCGAGCCGTTCTGCGATATCTCCAGCGCGTTCTCGGCGGCGAGCCGCCGCAAGGCCTCGCGCACCGGCATGTTCGAAGTACCAAAGGCTTCGGCCAGCGAGGCAATGGTCAGCACCTGGGCCGGATCGAAGCTGCCGACCATCAAGGCATGCCGAAGCTGCTGGTAGACGCCGTCCTGGACGGTCACGCGTCCCGATACAGGTTCAAATCCCAGAGCCACGATTTTTGGTTTCCTTGGGTTTCGACAGAAGCTATGTGCAAACGGCAGGCGATCGGGCCAGCCGGCGCGGATGTGATCATCTGATCACAAATTGCAGATACAGCCAAGCTGCTGAGTGCACGCTTGGACAATCTCTCTCAGCCCCTCTCTTCCGTGAAGAAACTGGGGAGAAGAATGGCGCCAGCGTTGCGGCTCTCCCTTTTCCCCTTGTGGGAGAAGGTGGCCGAGCGAAGCTCGGTCGGATGAGGGGTGTTCCAGCTTGGCATCGACCGCGCTCCGTCCAACACCCCTCAACCGTCTCGGCGCTACGCGCCGATCCACCTTCTTCCACAAGGGGAGAAGGGAAGCACGCCGGCGTCAGTCCGGGATCACCGCTGTCGCCTGGATTTCCACCTTGGCGCGATCCTCGACCAGCGCCATGACTTGCATGGCGGCCATGGCCGGAAAATGCCGGCCGATGACCTCGCGATAGGCCTCACCGATCCCTTTGAGGTTGGCCAGATACTCGGCCTTATCGGTAAAGTACCAGGTCATCGAGGTGATATGCTCAGGCCTGGCGCCAGCCTCGGCGAGCACGGCGACGATGTTGGCAAGCGTCTGGCGCACCTGGCCGACAAAATCATCGGTTTCGAATTGGCCTTGCCCGTTCCAACCGACCTGGCCGCCGATGAAGATCAGCTGCCCGCGCGCGGCGACGCCATTGGCGTAGCCGACCGGTTTCGCCCAGCCTTCCGGCTGCAAGATGGTGTGCATATCAAGCCTCCCGATATTCAAAATCCGGTCGCAATGTGGAAAATTCGAAACCAGCTCACCCAATTTTCCGTCGCAAGCTCGGCCTCAGGCCGCTCCCATCACTTGCCTGGCGATGACCACCTTCTGCACGTCGGACGCGCCCTCGTAGATGCGGAGCGCACGGATCTCGCGATACAGGCTTTCGACGATGTGGCCCTTGCGGACGCCGTCGCCGCCGTGCAGTTGCACGGCCTTGTCGATGACCTCCTGCGCCTTGTCGGTGGCGAACAGCTTAGCCATCGCCGCTTCCCGGGTGACACGGGTGGCGCCCATATCCTTGGTCCAGGCGGCGCGGTAGACCAGCAAGGCGGCGGCATCGACATCCAGCGCCATGTCGGCGATGTGACCCTGCACCATTTGCAGCTCGACCATCGCAGCGCCGAACAGTTTGCGCTCGGCCACTCTTTTGATGCTTTCGTCCAGCGCGCGCCGGGCAAAGCCGAGTGCCGCCGCGCCGACCGTCGAGCGGAACACGTCGAGCACCGACATGGCGATGCGGAAACCGTCGCCTGGCTTGCCGATCAATGCCGAGGCCGGAACGCGGACATTGTCGAAGAACAATCGTGCCAGCGGATGCGGCGCGATCACCTCCAGCCGTTCGGCGATGGTTAGGCCCTTGATGTCTGTAGGCACGATGAACGCCGAAAGGCCCTTGGCGCCGGGCGCCTCGCCGGTGCGGGCAAAAACGACGTAGAGATCGGCAATGCCGCCATTGGAGATCCAGGTCTTTTCACCTGACAGTACATAGTCGTCGCCGTCGTGCGTGGCCGTCATCTCCATATTGGCGACATCAGATCCGGAGCGCGGTTCCGATAGCGCAAAGGCGGAAATTGTTTTGCCAGCACGTGTCTTCGCCAGCCAGCGCTGCTGCTCGGGCGTGCCGAACAGGCTGAGCGCGCCTGTGCCGAGCCCTTGCATGGCGAAGGCGAAGTCGGCCAGTCCGTCATGCCGGGCCAGCGTCTCGCGTGTGATGCAGAGCGCGCGCACGTCGAGCGGTCCGGGATTGTCCATGTCGAGCGCCGTCGGCTCCAGCCAGCCGTCTTGGCCGAGCTTCGCCACCAGCTCGCGGCAGGCGGCGTCGACATCGTCATGCGCGACCGGCAGGTTTTTTCCGCACCAGGCATCCAGCCGCTCGGCCAGCTCGCGGTGTCGGTTCTCGAAGAACGGCCAATTGAGGAAGGACCGGTCAGGCATTTCTGCCTCCACTGTGCTTCGGGCCTTGCACTCCACGGCGCCCCCCTCTGTCCTGCCGGACATCTCCCCCACGAGGGGGGAGATTGGACGTCACCACTGCTTTCGCCAATCGCCGGCATTGCAGGAGAAGCGCTGCAGGTGGAGCTGCCAATCTCCCCCCAAGTGGGGGAGATGGCCGGCAGGCCAGAGGGGGGCGCTGTCCCGCCAACGTGTCCATTTTGATTAAAGAAAACATCCTCAATTGCCCTCGAACACCGGCTTCTGCTTGCCAACAAAAGCCTCGTACGCCCGCTTGAAATCGCCGGTCTGCATGCAGATCGCCTGCGCCTGCGCTTCCGTTTCGATCGCCTGGTCGAGACCCATCGACCACTCCTGGTTCAACTGCGTCTTGGTAATGCCGTGGGCGAAGGCCGGGCCGGAGGCGATGCGCGCGGCCATGTCGAGTGCTTCGGCCTCAAGCGCTGCGGCATCGACCAGCCGATTGAAGAAACCCCAGCGCTCGCCTTCCTCAGCACTCATCGTGCGGCCGGTGTAGAGCAGCTCGGCGGCGCGGCCCTGGCCGATGATGCGCGGCAGGATCGCGCAGGCGCCCATGTCGCAGCCGGCAAGACCGACGCGGGTGAACAGGAACGCCGTCTTGGCTTCCGGCGTGGCGATGCGGATATCGGACGCCATGGCGATGATGGCGCCGGCGCCCACCGCCACGCCGTCGACCGCCGCAATGATCGGTTTGCCGCAATTCAGCATCGCCTTGACGAAATCGCCGGTCATTCGGGTGAAGGCGAGCAACTCCTTCATGTCCATCTTGACCAGCGGGCCGATGATGTCGTGAACATCGCCGCCGGAGCAGAAATTGCCGCCATTGGGCAGGAACACCACCGCATCGACATCCTCGGCATAGACGAGGTCGCGAAAAATATCGCGCAGCTCGGCATAGCTTTCGAAGGTCAGCGGGTTCTTGCGCTCCGGCCGGTCGAGCCGGATCTTTGCGACCTTGCCTTCGACCTGCCAGAGGAAATGCTTCGGCTTGCGGCCGGCCATTTTTGTCATTCCCGTCCCTCCCAGTTGCTGCGGAAGGAGTTCAGCATGCCGGTCAGCCGGCGCGCCTCGTCCTCGCTCACATTGCCCAGCAGCTCGCCAATCCAGCTTTCATGCGCGGCAGCAATCACACTGAAGGCTTTCGACCCTTCTTCGGTCAACCGCACCATCGAGGTGCGGCGGTCGCCATTGCGTCGGGCGCGGGCGACCAGCCCTTCCGAAACCAGACGGTCGACGATGCCGGTCACATTGCCGTTGGACACCAGCAGGAAGCGCGACAGGTCGCTCATCAGCATGCCTTCCGGCACGCGGTAGAGCGCCGCCATCACGTCGAAGCGCGGCAGCGTCGTGTTGAACTCCTGCCGCAGGCGCTCGCGCAATTCGGCCTCGATGCTGCGTGAGGCGCGCAGCAGCCGAACCCACAGCCGCAGGCGATCCTTGCCGGGTCCGGATGGCGCGGGCAGGGGGCCGGCTACCATGTCTCGCCTCCCGAGATCGAGATCGTCTGCCCGGTGATCGAGTGAGCTGCATCGCCGCACAGCCACAGCACCGCGGCTGCAACCTCTTCCGGCTGGATGAAGCGGCCTTGCGGGTTGTTCGAGGCAAGGCTCGTCCTTGCTTCTTCGGCCGAGCGGCCGGTCTTTTCGACGATGCGCTGGATGGATTCCTCGAGCATCTCGGTTTCGATGAAGCCCGGGCAGATGGCGTTGACCGTCATCCCGGATTTGGCGGTCTCGACCGCCAGCGCCCGCATCAGGCCGACAACGCCATGCTTGGCGGCAACGTAAGCGGCGACATACGGATAGCCCTTTAGCCCGGCCGTCGACGCGACGAATATGACACGGCCTGATTTCCGCGCGGCCATGCCGGCCAGCGCCGGTTTCACTGTCAGGAACGCGCCGGTCAGGTTGACGTCGAGCGTGCGCTGCCAGTCCGCGAGCGAGGTCCGCTGTGCCGGCGCGCTGCCGGACATGCCGGCATTGGCGACGACGATGTCGATCGGCCCGCGCGCCGCCTCGGCTTGACTGTAGAGCGACGCCATTGCCGCCTCATCGGTGACGTCGGCGGCGATGCCGAAAATGCGATCGCTTTCCGTGGCGACCTCGGCAAGCGCTGCCTCGCGCCGGCCGCAAATGGTCACGTCGATGCCGGCGCCGGCGAGCGCCAGCGCGATGGCGCGGCCGACACCGGAGCCGCCGCCGGTGACCAGCGCGTGCCGTCCTGTGATCGTCGCGGCGGCACTCATACTTTCAGCCCCGCGGCCGCGTCGCGTTCGGCCAGCCGGTAGATCTGGTCGCGGCCCGGCAGATAGGGATCCGGCCATTTGACGCCGCGGTCGCCGAGTGTCACGGCCGCATGCAGCGTCCAGTAGGGATCGGCGAGATGCGGCCTTGCCATTGCAACGAGATCGGCGCGGCCGGCCATCAGGATCGAATTGACGTGGTCCGGTTCATAGATGTTGCCGACCGCCATGGTTGCCATGCCGACCTCGTTGCGGATGCGGTCGGAAAACGGCGTCTGGAACATGCGGCCGTACACCGGTCTTGCGTCGGCCGAGGTCTGGCCGGCCGACACGTCGCAGATGTCGACGCCGGCCTCATGCAGCAGCCGTGCGATCTCGACCGCATCGGCTGGCGTCACGCCGTCGATGCCGACCCAGTCGTTAGCCGAGATGCGCATTGAAACAGGCTTTTCATCAGGCCACACGGCCCGCACCGCATGGAAGACCTCCAGCGGATAGCGCATGCGGTTTTCGAGAGATCCGCCATAGGCGTCCGTGCGCCGGTTGGTCAGCGGCGTGATGAAGGAGGACAGGAGATAGCCGTGCGCAGCATGGATTTCGAGCATATCGAAGCCGCAGCGCGCCGCCATCTCGGCCGAAGCGACGAATTGATCGCGCACCCTGTCCATGTCGGCGCGGTCCATCGCCTTCGGCACCTGATTCTCAGGCGACCATGCTATCGCTGATGCCGCCATCACAGGCCAGTTGCCTGATGTCAGTGGCACGTCGGTTCCTTGCCAGCCGAGCCGGGTCGAGCCCTTGGCGCCGGAATGGCCGATCTGCGCGCAGATTTTAGCCTCGGTCTCGGTATGGACGAAATCGACCAGCCGTTTCCAGGCGACCTCATGATCGGGTGCGTAGAACCCGGGACAGCCAGGCGTGATGCGGCCTTCCGGGCTGACGCAGGTCATCTCGATATAGACGAGGCCGGCGCCGCCCTTCGCCCGTTCGGCATAATGGGCGAAGTGCCAGTCGGTCGGGCAGCCGTCGACGGCCTTGTACTGCGCCATCGGCGAGACAACGATGCGGTTCTGCAGCGCCATGTCGCGCAGCCGGAACGGCGCGAACATCGGCGCGCGACGAAGACTGTTGCCGCCGGCGCCGGCCTGGCGCTGGAACCATTCTTCCGCGCCGGCCAGCCACTCGGCATCGCGCAGCCGCAAATTCTCGTGGCTGATGCGCTGCGAGCGGGTCAGCAGCGAATAATTGAATTGCACCGGATCGAGGCCGAGATAGCGTTCGACCTCCTCGAACCATTCGAGCGAATTGCGCGCTGCCGACTGCAGCTTCAGCACTTCGGTGCGGCGGGCGTCTTCATATTTGCGGAACGCCGCCTCGAGGTCGGGCTCGGACTCGACATAGTCGGCCAGCGCCGCAGCACTTTCCAGCGCCAGCTTGGTGCCGGAGCCGATCGAGAAATGCGCTGATGCCGCCGCGTCGCCCATCAGCGCCAGATTCTTGTAGGACCAGCGTTCGCACAGCACGCGCGGGAAATTGATCCAGGCCGAACCTCTGATGTGATTGGCATTGGTCATCAGCGCGTGGCCGCCGAGATGCCTGGCGAAGATCCGTTCGCAGACGGCGATCGATTCTTGCTGTGACATCGCGCCAAAGCCGAAGCGCTCCCAGGTCTGCTCGTTGCATTCGACGATGAAGGTCGCGGTTTCACTGTCGAACTGGTAGGCATGCGCCCATACCCAGCCATGCTCCGTCTTCTCGAAGACGAAGGTGAAGGCGTCGTCGAACTTCTGCTGCGTGCCGAGCCAGACGAACTTGCATTTGCGGGTGTCGATATCTGGCTTGAACACGTCGACGAATGCGCCCCGTACCTTCGAATTCAGGCCGTCGGCGGCGACAACCAGATCGTGGCTCTCCATATAGGGCTTGGGGTCGGCGATATCGGTCTCGAAGACCAGCTTCACGCCAAGCTCACGCGCCCGCCGCTGCAGCAGGACGAGCAGCCGCTTGCGGCCGATGCCGCAGAAGCCGTGGCCGGTCGAGACCGTGCGCACCCCGTCATGAATGACGGCGATGTCGTCCCAATAGGCGAAATGTTTTTTGATCCATACGGCGCTGACCGGATCGTTCCTGGTCAGATTGTCGAGCGTTTCGGCCGACAGCACGACGCCCCAGCCGAATGTGTCGTCGGCGCGGTTGCGCTCGAACACTGTCACCTCGTGCGCGGCGTCCCTGAGCTTCATCGAGATGGCAAAGTAGAGGCCGGCTGGTCCGCCGCCGAGAACCGCAACCTTCATTCGTGCGATCTCCTCTTCGCTTATTATTCGTCAGTATCGCGCCTGAAATAAATTATTTCAAGCTTGAAGTTTCATAATTGAAGCGATCTGCCTCGGATGCCCATGGCCTGCCTGCGGGTCAGACCCGCAAGCACGCGCTTGCCCGGATTATTTTTCCGGGCTCTTCGGGCTCCACAGCACCGTCTCCGCGTCCTTTTCATAGGCCATGCCGTTGGGATAGCTGATCGCTTCCAGTTGCAGGCCCCAGGGCGCCTGGAAATAGAGGATGGTCTGGCCGGCAGCCGGCCCTTCGGTAACCGGCAGCGGGCCCATCCGCGTCTTCACGCCCTTTTCATCGAGATAGGCTTTCGCGGCAGCGATATCGTCGACATAGAAGGCGATGTGGAAGCCGCCAATGTCGCTGTTGCGGGCCTGCAGGTCCCTCTGGTCGGGCGCGGTGTATTTGAACAGCTCGATATTCGAGCCGTAGCCGCAGCGGACCAGGGTGATCTCCTCGATCACCGCCTTGGGGTCGACGCCCAGCAGATCCTGCATGAACGTGCCCTTGTCGTCGGCGAACGGGCCGAAGGACATCGCCTTCTTGCAGCCGACGACCTCGGTGAAGAAGTCGACGGCCTGCTTCATGTCGGGCACCGTAACCCCGGTGTGATCGTGCCCGCGCATGCCGGGAATGGTGCCGGCGGAAGCAGTGCCGATGCTGGCCAGGACGGCGGTCGCAAGCGTTGCGTTTCGGATAGCATTCCTCATGTCAGTCATCCTTCTCGCGGGACGTGGGTGGCTTGCCGGGCGCACGTCCGAGGCCCGCTCTTCGACGTGCGAATGAGATTTGCTTCATACCGGCACCTTAGCGGTGGGCAGCAGCCAGCCGTCATCGATCTCGGGCAGCGGGATGGCTGATATCAGGTCGCGTGTGTAGGCCTGCCGCGGCTTCTCGAACAAAGCGTCGGTGGCGCTTGCCTCGACGATCACGCCTTCGCGCATGACGATCACTTGCCGGCAAAGCCGCCGGATCACCGACAGATCGTGGCTGATGAAGGCGACCGTCAGGCCCATTTCGGCGGCCAGCTTTTCCAGCAACGTCAGGATCTGTGCCTGGGTCGATACGTCGAGACCGGAGACGATCTCGTCGGCCAGCACGAATTTCGGCGACAGCGCGAGCGCCCGGGCAATGCCGACGCGCTGGCGCTGGCCGCCCGACAGTTCGTGACGGTAGCGGCTGGCGAAGCTTTGCGGCAGGCCGACGCGCTGCAATGCCTCCGCGACACGCCCCTTGAGATTGTCGCCAAACCCGTTTTGCCTGAGCGGTGCGGCGATGATGCTGGCAATGGTGCGGCGCGGATTGAGCGACGACATCGGATCCTGGAAGATCATCTGCAGATTGCGGCGCAGCGGCCTGAGCTCGGCCTCCGGCAGATGCGTGATGTCGCGGCCGTCGAAGGTGATGCTGCCGGCGCTGGGCTCCAGCAGGCGTACGAGGGCGCGGCCGAGCGTCGACTTGCCCGATCCGGATTCACCGACGATGCCGGTCACCGACCCCTTTGGCAGGTCGAAATCCAGACCTTTCAGGATTTCGGCCAGCGGCGCGCGGCCGATCAGCGGCTTGCGCGTCATGTCGGGTAGCGCGACCTTCAGGCCGCGGACGGAAAACAGCGGCTCAGCCATGCGGGCGCCTCCAGGCCTGGTCGGCGGCGGCGATCTCCGCGGCCAGCCCGGCCAATACCGCGTCGTCCACCGGTCTCAGAGAGGCGAACGGGTCGGTGTAGCGCGGTGTCGCCGCCATCAGCGCTCGCGTGTAGGGGTGCTGCGGAGCTGCGAACAGCGCCGCCGTCTCGGCCTCCTCCACCACCTTGCCGGCATAGAGCACCGATACTTTCTGGCTGATCTTGGCGACGACGCCGAGATCATGGGTGACGAACAGGATCGCCGTGCCGTGCTCGCGCTGCAACTGCGCGATCAGGCGCAGGATCTGCTTCTGCACGGTCACGTCGAGCGCCGTTGTCGGCTCGTCGGCGACGATCAGCCTTGGCTCGGCGGCGAAGGCGGCGGCGATCAGCACGCGCTGGCGCATGCCGCCGGAAAGCTCGTGCGGATAGCATTTGAGGACGCGGTCCGGGTCGCGGATCTGCACCTCGTCGAGCAACTGGCGGGTGCGGGCGTCGGCTCTCTGTCCGCTCCAGCCGAGGATGCGCACCAGCCGGTCGGTCATCTGCGGACCGATGCGGCGCGACGGGTTGAGCGCGGTCAGCGGATCCTGCGGGATCAGCGCGGTGCGGGCGCCGATCAAGGTGCGCCTCGCCTTTGGCTGAAGCCGGCCGAGATCTTCACCTTCGAGCAGCATGTCGCCCTCGACGATGCGAACGCTCAGTGGCAGAACGCCGAGCACCGCCTTGCCGATCATCGTCTTGCCGGCGCCGCTCTCGCCGACCAGCGCGCGAACCTCGCCGGGTTGGACCGAGAGCGAGACCGAGCGCAGCACGCGGGCGCCATTCGGCAGCACGGCGCTGAGATTGGCGATGTTGAGGCAGCTCGCGTTCATCGCAGCACCGGATCGAAGCGTGCCTTCAGGCCTTCGCCGAACTGGCTGAACGACAGCACCGTCAGGATCAGCGTGACCAGCGGGAACACCAGCACCCACCACGCCTGATGGATCGACAGGCGGCCCTCGGCGATGATGCCGCCCCAGGTCGGGTCGTCGGTCGAGATCGACAGATTGACGAAGGACAGGATCGCCTCGACGATGACGGCGATGCCCATTTCCAGTGACAGGAGCGCGACGATCGACGGCACCACATTGGGCAGCACTTCGCGCAGCATGATGCCGATGCGGCCGTAGCCGGCGATGCGGGCGTTCTCGACATAATCCATGCGCGCCTGGCCCATGGTCTCGGCGCGGATCACCCGGCAGAAGCGCGTCCAGTCGATGACCGCGATGGCGATGATGACCGAGCTCAGGCCGGTGCCGAGCACGGCGACCAGCAGGATGGCGAACAGCACCGGCGGAAACGCCATCCAGACGTCGACGATGCGCGAGATGATGCGGTCGGCCCAGCCGCCGAAATAGCCGGCGACAAGCCCGAGCGTCGAGCCGACCAGACAGGCGGCCAAGGCTGCCGCGAAGGCGACGATGAAGGCGATGCGGGCGCCGAAGATCAGCCGCGACAGGAGATCGCGGCCGAGGCTGTCGGTGCCGAGCCAGAAGCCGGGCTCCGCGCCGCTCATCCAGAACGGCGGCAGGCGCTCGAACATCAGGTCCTGCGCCAGCGGGTCCTGCGGCGCGACCAGCGGCGCGAAGATCGCCGCCAGCAGCGCGAGCAGCAGCCAGCCGCCGGCCAGCCACAGCCTTGCGCCCGAGCCATGTCTGGAGATGCGGCCGTCATCCATGGCGCAGCCTCGGATTGAGCAGTGCGTACATCATGTCGACAGTGAGGTTGATCAGCACGAACAGCAGGGCGAAGACCAGCACGATGCCTTGGATCAGTGGCAGGTCGCGGTTGATTACGGCGTCGATCGCCATATTGCCGAGACCCTCATAGGAAAACAGCCGTTCGACGATGACCGTGCCGCCGATCAGAAAAGTGAACTGCACGCCGACCAGGGTGAGCGTCGGCAGCGCGGCGTTCTTCAGCGCCTCGCGCAGGATGACCTGCGTTTCGGAAAAACCCTTGACGCGCGCCAGCACGACGTAGTCGAGATCGAGCACTTCCTTCAGCGACTGTTTCAATAGCTGCGAGATGATCGCGGCCAGCGGCAACGCCAGGGCCACGGCCGGCATCAGCATGTGCCCGAGCAGGTCCTTGGTCAGGTCGAAGCGCAGCCGCGCAATGCTTTCGAACAGATAGAACTGGGTGACGAAGGGAAGGTCGAGCTGCGGCGAAACCCGGCCGGAAATGTCGAAGATAGGCACCAGCACCCCGAACAAAAGGATCAGCACCAGGCCCCACAAAAAATCGGGAATGGAAAGGGCTGCACCGCTGGCGATGTCGATGCCGGCCTCGACTGCGGTGCCGCGTTCCCGCGCGCCAAGGATCGCCGTCGTGCCGCCGATCGCCAGCGCCATCAAAAGAGCGACGATAGCGAGCTCCAGTGTCGCCGGCAGCCGGTTGAAGACCAGCCCCAGCACGTCTTGCCTAAGCGAGATCGAGGTGCCGAAATCGCCTCTGACAACGCCGGACAGCCAGATGAAGAACTGCTCGACGATGGTCTTGTCGAGCCCATAGAGCGCACGCAACCGGGCGATGTCGGCATCGGTGGCGCCGGGCGGCAGCATCATCGCGATCGGGTCGCCGGGCGCGACGCGAATGACGACGAAAACCACGACGGCGACGCCGAACAGCGTGATCGCCATCGTCAGAAGACGGATCAGGAATCTTTGCAGCAGCATGGTCGCCCGTATGCCTGCGGAAAGGGCGCGCCATCGACGGCGATGGCGCGCTTGGACGCTATGCCGATCTCACGCCGGGGTCATCAGCGCCGGCAGCAGCGCGCCGGATATATGCTGCACGACATTGACGCCCTTGGCATGCACGATCGGCTGCGCATACTGGATCAGCGGCAGCACATAGGCCTGCTCGGCGATGTACTTGTCGACAACCTTCCAGCCGCCGATGCGCTTGGCCTCGTCTTTCTCGCCCCATAGCGGGTTGATCATGTCGATCAGATCCTGGCTGTCCCACACCGAATGCGGGCTCGGGCCATAGGTGGCAAAGCCGGTCGACGTCGTCGGATCGCCGATCGCGTTGCCCCAATTGTAGAAGGCCGCCGGCGTCAGCTTGTCGGCGGCGCGCAGCTCGTAGTGCTTGGCGATCTCGTAGACCTCGATCGTCGCCTCGATGCCGACCTTGCGCCACATGCCGACGATCGCCTGGATCATCTCGTAGTCCTTGGGCTTGAAGCCCTTGGTCGTCTGTATCGTGAACTTGACCGGCTTTTCCGGCGAATAGCCGGAGGCGGCCAGCAATTCCTTGGCTTTTTCCGGATTGTGCTCGACCTTGATCGACGCATCGTAGGCGGCGTATTCCGGTGTTTCCAGCGTGTCGATCGGCTGGCCGTAGCCGCGCAGCAGGCGGTCAACCAGCAGCTTCTTGTCGACCGCCATGACGGCGGCCTGGCGGACGTTCTTGTCCAGCATCACGTCGATGTCGTTGAAGAAGATCATGCCGATGTCGGAAACATTCTTGCACGAGCCGGCAAGCCCGTCCTTGGCGATCAGGCGGTCATATTCCTCATAGGGGATTTCGAGCGTCACCTGCGAGGAACCGGACTCGATTTCGGCAACGCGGCTCGCCGCATCGGTGACGAACTTGATCGTCACATTCTCAAAGGCCGGCTTGCCGCCCCAATAGTTCGGATTGGCCTTCAGCCGCAGGAAGGCGTTGCGCTCGAATTTGTCGACCATGTACGGGCCGGTGCCGATCGGAGCCTTCTCGAAGCCTTCGGCGCCGACCTTCTCGTAATAGGCCTTCGGCATGATGTAGCCGGTCAGGAACGACATCCATTTGAAATACACCGGGTCGAACTGCACGACGTCTCCGGTGATCTTGTTGCCGTCGATCTTGAAGTTGTTGACGTTCTTCCAGACGAATTGGATCGGGTTGCCGGTCTTCTCGTTGCCCGCCCGTTGCAGCGACCAGACCACGTCCTCGGCCGTGAACGGCGAGCCGTCATGCCAGGTGACGCCGTCGCGCACCGTCATCATGATCTTGGTGCGGTCGTCGTTCCAGCCCCATTCGGTAAGCAGGCCCGGCGCGAAGGACAGGTCCGGCTTCTGCGGAATGAACTGGTCGAACACCGACTGGTAGAGGCCCTGGATCGTCGGGTTGACCGCCGAAGGCCCGGTGGTCGGGTCCCAGGACGGCAGGTTGACATTGTAGGCGATGGTCAGTTCACCGGCTGCGTTTGCTATCTGCGGCAGGCCGATGACGGTGGCGCCAAGTGCTGCTGCGCCATATCCGAGCAATTCTCGTCTGTTGATTGTCATGGTCGTTCCCCTGTTGGTTTTCTGTGCGCGTCGTCGTTGTCGTTCAGTGGGTTCAGGCTCCTTGGGCAACCGCGCATTGCCTCTCCTTCACCCGCAAGTGTTTTGGATTCTACCTCCCGCCAAGCTGTTGAGCGAGCATATAGCCCGAGGCTGCACCGGTGCCGGCCCCCGGCCATGTTGCAGCGCCTGTGAGATGCAAATTCCCGACCGGCGTGTTCCACCCGGCATAACCGCGCGCCGGGCGAAACAGGAAATTCTGCGCCAGATGGTGGCTGCCGCAGATCTGGTCGCCGCCGACGAGGTTGGGGTTCTCGCGTTCGAGGTCGAGCGGCGAGAAAACGGCGCGGCCGCGGATCTTCCGGCGAAGGCCGGGCGCATAGATCTCGATGATGTCGAGAACGCGCTCGGCATAGCGCTCCTTGACGTTGTCCCAGTGGGCCGGCGCGATTTTGCCCGCCGCATCGCCTGACATTTCGGCGGGCAGCATGCGCACCTGCACCCACAGCACATGCTTGCCTTCCGGCGCCCGCGACGGATCGACCGCAGTCGGCTGGCCGACGACCAGAACCGGCTCGTCCGGCAGCATGCCGGACATTGCCTGCTGATAGGTGCGCGACATGGCGTCGAGCGAAGGCGACAGATGCACATACGCGAACTGCCGAAGCTCGGCGCCGGCGCGCCAGTCCGGCAGATCGTCTAGCGCCAGATGGATCATCATCGTGCCCGGCGCATGACGGAATTTTTTCATCGCCGCGTCGAAACTGGCGTCGCCGGAACCATCAGGCAGCAGTCTGCCGGGCAACGCCCCTGGTGCAACCCCGGCGACGACCGCCTTGGTGGCAGTGTGGGTCTCGCCGGAGGCAAGCCGCACGCCGGTCGCCTTGCCGGCGGAAACCGTGATTTCGGCCACCTCAGCCCCGGTGACAATCTGGCCGCCGGCAGCGGTGACCATGCCCGACAGGGCGCGGATGATGGTGTCGGCGCCGCCCTTGCCGAGCACCATGCCGAAGCACTGGCTGGCCATCGATTCCAGATATGGGAACACCGCGCCGCCGGCGATGTCGGGGGCGAAGTCGAGATGCATGCCCCAGGCGGCGAGCGTCGCTCTGACATGCGGGGTCTCGAAATTCTCCTCGAGCCACGCGCGCGGCGACGACAGCAGCAGGCGACCGGTGTCGAGCGTGCCGGCAAAGCCCTTCCTGCGCCACAGGTTCCATGCAGTGCCGGCCAGCGCCCGCCCGCTCATCGGCGCTCCTAGCAGCCGGAACAGATGCTCGGCCTCCGGCGGGAAGGCGTCAACCAGCCGGCGCCAGGTGGCGGCGTCGGCTTGCGAAAATCCGGCGAGGCGCGACGCGGTCTTCTCCAGGTCGTGGCTGACACCGAACCAGCGTCCGTCGGGAAAGGCGCTGGCAAAGCAGTCGGCGACCGGCGCAAATTCCAGCCCGTGTTTTTTCAATTCATTTGCATATTTCTTGTGAAAGGCCGAGCCGGCGAACAGGCTCAGATTCATCGCGCCGAAATCGTGCCGGAAGCCGGGAAGCGTGAATTCGCGGGTCTGGACGGCGCCGCCGATTGTTGCGCTGCGCTCGAAAATCGCGGTTTTCCAACCTTTCAACGCCAGATGCGCGGCGCATGCCAGACTGTTGTGGCCCGCCCCGACGAAAATGGCGTCAAACTCGCTCACACCCCACCCAACCCATTTCCTTTATGCTTAAAGATAATTGCAGATGCATATGTTTTCGTCTAGTAGGATATTAAGGGCCGCAACGAGCCTTCAGAGCCATCCAAGAAGAGGGAACAGAGACCATGGACACGCAAAAACTCCTCGGCGAGGTCGCCGGCCAGCTTCTTTCAGGCGCCATCCAGGTGGTCGACTTGACGGCCCCGCTTGGGCCGAACACGCCGCTGATCAAGCTGCCGCCGGAACTCGCCGTCGATACGCCGAAGGTCGAGATCCACGCCATCTCCGCCTATGACAAGAACGGACCATGGTGGGCGTGGAACTGGCTCAAGCTCGGCGAACATTCGGGCACGCATTTCGACGCGCCGCAGCACTGGATCACCGGCAAGGATTATCCGGACGGCGCCACCGACACCATTCCGGCGCAGAACTTCGTCGGGCCGGTCAATGTCATAGACTGCTCGAAGCAAGCCGCTGCCGATCACGATTTCCTGCTCACCGTCGACCACATCAAGGCCTGGGAAGCCGAGCACGGCACGATCAATGCCGGCGAATGGGTGGTGATGCGCACCGACTGGTACAAGCGCAACGGCTCGGAAGCCGAATTCCTCAACGCCGACGAGACCGGACCGCACACGCCCGGACCGACGGCCGAGGCCATCCAGTTTCTGATCAGCAAGGACATCAAGGGCTGGGGCAGCGAGACGATCGGCACGGATGCTGGCAAAGCAGGGGGAATGGAGCCGCCATTCCCGGCGCACAGCCTGATGCACAAGGCCAACCGCTACGGCCTCGCCAGCCTCTGCAACCTCGACCGGCTGCCGCCGAAAGGCGCGATCCTGATCGCGGCACCGCTCAAGATCGAGCACGGCACCGGCAGCCCGATCCGCGCGCTGGCGCTGGTGCCAAGGCATTAGGACGAGGTGGCGGTCTTCGGGAGAAGATCATGGTCGCAGGTAACGCTGTAGTGACGATTTGGGAGCGGCAGCCTTGTAACGCTGCGGCTCTACGGCGCCCCCCTCTGTCCTGCCGGACATCTCCCCCTCCAGGGGGGAGATCGGCAGTTCCGACGCCCAGCTCATTCCTACAGCCTTGGAGATTTTCGAAGGCCGCAGTGACGGCCGATCTCCCCCCTGGAGGGGGAGATGTCCGGCAGGACAGAGGGGGGCGCCGTAGAGCGCCAATCTCCCCAATTGAACTCCTGCCGGCGGGGAGCAATCGTCGATGAACGCGCCCGATCACATCATCGTCGGCAGCGGCATCAACGCGCTGGTCTGCGCGGCGATGCTTGGCGGCAAGGGGGCGAAAGTGCTGGTGCTCGAGCGCAACGACCGCATCGGCGGTTGCATGCGCACCGAGGAGATCACCGCGCCTGGTTTCATCCATGACGTGATGGCGACGACCTTCGTCCTGTTCATCACCTCGCCGGCCTATGCGGCGCTGGGCAAGGATCTGGCGCGGCACGGCCTGGAATTCTGCAACACCGGCACGCCGACCGGCGTGCTGCGCCCGGACGGCAGCCATGCCATCCTGCGCACCGACCGCCCCGCCAATGTCGCGGGGATGAATACGATGACGGCAGGTGACGGCGACCGGCACGGCAGCGATGTCGGTGAGATCGAGCGCAATGCCGGCCTGCTGTTCGGCCTGCTTGGCGGCAGCCTGTGGTCGTACCCCACGGCAAAGCTGCTGGCGGGCGAAGCCTGGCGCCGCGGCCCGCGTGAGCTTGCCGCCTTTCTTGGCGCAGCGCTGGTGCCGGCGCGCGGCTGGCTGGAGAGCACCTACCAATCCGAAACCACCCGCGCGCTGTGGGCGCCCTGGGTGCTGCATGCCGGTCTCGGGCCAGAAGACGCGTTTTCCGGCCAGATCGCCAGGGTAATCGCCTTCGCGCTCGAAGCGGCCGGGGCGCCGATCGTCAAGGGCGGCGCGAAGAACCTGATGTCCGCGTTCGAAGCGCTGATCAAGGAGCGCGGCGGCGTGATCCGGACTGAAGGGGACGTCGCCTCGATCGTCCAGAGCGGAGGCCGAGCCACCGGCGTGCGGCTGGCTTCGGGCGAAACGGTCACCGCGAAGAAGAGCGTCATCTGTTCGGTCACGCCGACCCAGCTCTACGAGCGGCTGCTCGGCGACGCAGCGCCGAAAGCCGACGTCGAAGCGACGCAAAAATACCGCTACGGCAAGGGCAATTTCCAGATCCACTATGCCTTGGACAAACCACCCGCATGGCGCGGCGACGGCTTGGACAAGGTCGCGCTGCTGCATCTGACCCCCGGGCTCGACGGTGTATCGAAAGCCTGCAACGAGGCCACGCGCGGCATGCTGCCGGAGGTTCCGACCATCTGCGTCGGCCAACCGCATGCGCTCGATCCTTCGCGCTGTCCGGACGGAAAGGCGATCCTGTGGCTGCAACTGCCCGAGGCCCCACGCCATATCAAGGGCGATGCCGCCGGCAAGCTGCCGACGCCGGCCGACGGCCGCTGGACCGAGGCATTGCGCGAAGCCTACGCGGACCGTGCCGAAGCGATCCTCGCCAGCCATATCGCCGGGCTCAAGGACAGCGTCATTGCACGCCGCGCCTATTCGCCGGCCGATCTGGAAGCGATGAACATCAATCTGGTCGGCGGCGATCCCTATGGTGGCTCCTCGACCATCGACCAGTCGTTCCTGTGGCGGCCGTTCAAGACGAGCCGTAATCACGCCACCGGGATCAAGGGCCTCTACCATATCGGCGCCTCCACCCATCCCGGCGCCGGGCTTGGCGGCGGCTCCGGCTTCCTGCTGGCGGGGAGGCTGTGATGGAACAGAAGGTTGAAAAGCGCCAGCGCATCTCGACTTTGGGCCAGATCGGCCTGCAGCAATTCGCGCCCTATCTGATGAACCGCATCATGGGTCGCTACAACGCCACCTTGCGCGACGATTTCCGCAAGCAGGGCCTGACCATTCCGCAGGTCCGGACGCTGGCCGTGCTGTCGGTCGCCGACGGCGTCACCGTCAACGATCTCTCGGTCTATACGGTCATCGAGCAGTCGACGTTGAGCCGGACACTCGACACGCTGGAAGGACAAGGGTTTGTGCGGCGGGAGCAGGGGGTAACCGACAGCCGCATCCGCCATGTGTTCCTGACCGACGAGGGTCGCGCCGAGTTCACCCGCGCCTGGCCGGCCATGCATGACGCGTTCGAGGCGATGTTCGACGACGTCGACGATGCCGAATATTCGGCGCTGATCGCGACGCTGCAGAAGATGCTGAAGAACATTCGCAAGCACGACATTTGATCTTACGCGCTGCCGGATGCCGGCGGTAACGGAAGGAGCCAAAAATGGCCGAACGGTCTTTTGCCAAGGAAGTCGAAAAGCTCAGGCTCGGCGCTGGCGAGGAGTTTTCCGGCGAGGGCATTCTCGCCATCACCAAGGCGCTGCTGCAATGCGGGGTCGGTTATGTCGGCGGCTATCAGGGCGCGCCGATCAGCCATCTGATGGACGTGCTGGCCGACGCGCAGGATATTCTGGGTGAGCTCGGCGTGCATTTCGAGGCGAGCGCCTCAGAAGCGACCGCCACCGCCATGCTGGCGGCATCGGTGCATTATCCGATCCGTGGCGCGGCGACTTTCAAGTCGACGGTCGGCACCAATGTTGCGTCGGATGCGCTCGCCAATCTCGCCTCGGGCGGAGTCACCGGCGGCGCGCTGATCATCGTCGGCGAGGACTATGGCGAGGGCTCCTCGATCATGCAGGAACGCAGCCACGCCTTCGCCATGAAGAGCCAGGTCTGGCTGCTCGATCCCCGCCCGAACCTGCCGTCGATCGTCAAGGCGGTGGAGGACGGCTTCGAACTGTCGGAGATTTCCAACACGCCGGTTATGCTGCAGGTCCGCATCCGCTGCTGTCACGTTCATGGCCATTTCATCGCCAAGGACAACAAGCGGCCGGCGATGACGGTGGCCGATGCGCTCGACGCGCCGCGCCGCGACACCGGCCGCATCGTGCTGCCGCCAGCCTCCTTCCTGCACGAGAAGGAAAAAGTGCAAAAACGCTGGCCGGCAGCGGTGGATTTCATCCGCGAGAACAAGATCAACGAGTTCTTCGGACCCGAGCACGGCTCGGTCGGCATCGTCATGCAGGGCGGCATGTACAATTCGGTCATCCGGGCGCTGCAGCGCCTCGGCCTTGCCGATACTTATGGCGAGACAGACGTGCCGCTCTACGTGCTGAATGCCGTCTATCCCTTGGTCGATGACGAGTTCCTGTCCTTCTGCGAGGGCAAGGACGCCGTGCTCGTCGTCGAGGAAGGCCAGCCCAATTATATCGAGCAGGCCTTTGCCGCGATGCTGCACAAAGCCGGGCGCGGCACCAAACTCGTCGGCAAGGAACATCTGCCGATGGCCGGCGAATATACCGGCCAGGTCATGCTCGACGGCATCGGATCGTTCCTGCGCGCCACCATCCCCCATTTGCTGCCGGGCGAGGTCCGCGCGCCGAACAAGATCGGCGACGGGCTCGATACCGCCGACCTGGTCAATGTCGTCCCGGGCCGTCCGCCAGGCTTCTGCGTCGGCTGTCCGGAGCGGCCGATCTTTGCCGCCACCAAGCTGGTCGAGCAGGAGTTGGGCAAGCACCACATCGCCTCCGACATCGGCTGCCATCTGTTTTCGATCATGCCGCCTTTCGAGCTTGGCGCCACCACAATGGGCTACGGGCTGGGGCCGGCCTCGGCTTCGGCGTTCAATTCGCCCGACGCCAAGCGCCGCTCGATCTCCTTCGTCGGCGACGGCGGCTTCTGGCACAACGGACTGACCTCGTCGATCGGCAATGCGGTGTTCAACAAGAACGACGGCGTCATCGTCATCGTCGACAATTTCTATTCTGCCGCGACGGGAGGGCAGGATATTCTTTCATCCCGCGCCGGCAATAAGACGAAATCGACAAAGCATCCGATCACCGAGGCGGTGAAAGGCATGGGCGTTAAATGGCTGCGCCACATCGACCGCACCTACGATGTCACCAAGATGCAGGACACGCTGCGCGAGGCGCTGACGACGGACGAGAAGGGCCCGAAAGTCATCGTCGCCTCGTCCGAATGCATGCTCAACCGGCAGCGCCGCGAGAAGCCGCTGGTCGACAAGGCGATCAAGGGCGGTGAGCGGATCGTCAAGCCGAAATTCGGCGTCGACGAAGACATCTGCACCGGCGACCATGCCTGCATGCGGCTTTCCGGCTGCCCGTCGCTGTCGGTGAAGTCGCTGGACGATCCGCTGCGCGACGACCCGGTGGCGCATATCGACCAGAGCTGCGTCGGCTGCGGCAATTGCGGCGAGGTCGCCGATGCGGCGGTGCTGTGCCCGTCCTTCTACCGCGCCGACATGGTGCACAATCCGAGCCGCTGGGACCGTTTCCTGGAAGCCGCCCGTCGCGCCACGATCGGCCTCTTGCAGCGGCGCCGTGAAAGCCGGCGCCTGACATTCGCCGATGCTTGACGCGGTCCCCTCATCGCGCTCGAAAGCCGGCGCTCGCGAAGATGAGCGCGTCATCAAGCTTGCCGTGCTGGCGGTCGGCGGCCAGGGCGGCGGCGTGCTGGCCGACTGGATCACCGACGTCGCCGAGCGCAACGGCTATGTCGCGCAGTCGACCTCGGTCGCCGGCGTCGCCCAGCGCACCGGCGCCACCATCTACTATGTCGAGATGTGCCGCGACACCGGCCGGCTGCCGGTCTTCGCGCTATCACCTTCGCAGGGCGACGTCGACATACTGATCGCCGCCGAACTGATGGAAGCCGGCCGCGCCATCATCCGTGGCTTCGTCACGCCCGAGCGCACGACGCTGATCGCCTCGTCGCATCGCATCGCCGCGGTGTCGGAAAAGATCGAGCCCGGCGACGGCCGGGCCTCGTCGCCAAAGGTGCATGCGACAGCGGAAGCCGCGGCCAAGCGCTTCATCGCCTTCGACATGGAGAAGATCGCCGCCGACAACGGCTCGATGATCTCGGCCAGCCTGCTCGGCGCATTGGCGGGGTCCGATGCCCTGCCGTTCACCCGCGAAAGCTATGAGCAGGCGGTCAGTGCCGGCGGCCGCGGCGTGAAGGCCAGTCTCGCCGCCTTTGGCGCCTCCTTTGATCGCGCCCGCGGCATCACGAACGCGCCACCTCTGGGCGAAAAGGCTGCGGAGCCGAAAGCTGTCGAAATCGGTTCGGCGGCAAAGGTTAGCGGCCCGGAAAGCCTGATGAAGGGCTGGCAGGCACTAGCCGCCCGGGTCGCTGCGCTGCCGGCCCCGGTGCGCGACATGGCGCTTCGCGGCCTCAGGAAGGTGGTCGACTATCAGGACATCGCCTATGGCGGCGAGTATCTCGACCGGCTAGACCGGGCGGTCGTCCTGGACAATGCCGACCACGACTACGCGCTGTCGATCGCTGCGGCAAAGCATCTGGCCAACGCCATGTGCTACGACGACATGATCCGCGTCGCTGACCTGAAGACGCGCTCGACTCGCGACAAGCGCGTGCGCCGCGAGGTCGGCGTCAAGGACGGCTCGATCCTCCAGGTGACCGAATATTTCCATCCGCGCATCGAGGAGTTCTGCGGCACGCTGCCGGCCGGGCTCGGCAGCTACATCGAGGCGCGGCCGAAGCTGGCCGCCTTTCTCGACCGCCGTATCAATCGCGGCCGCCGCATCCGCACCGACAGCTTCGCCGGCTTTGCCGCCCTCTGGTTCATCGGCGGCATGCGCCGCTGGCGTCGCCGCCTGCTGCGCCACAAGGTCGAGACCGCGCATCTCGAGCGCTGGTACGCGCTGGCGCTCGGCCATGTCAGGGAAGACTACGCGCTTGCCGTCGAGATCCTCAACTGCCGCCGGCTGATCAAGGGCTACAGCGACACCCATGTTCGCGCGCAGTCGAAATTCGACCGGGTGCTGTCGGCGCTCGACCTGCTCAAGGGCCGCGCGGATGCTGCCGACTGGATCCGCCGCCTGCGCGAAGCCGCGCTAAAGGACGAGAAGGGCGATATGCTCGATGGTGCGCTGAAGACCGTGGCGTCGCTGCAGTAGAGCTAATAGCTGAATTCCGCCGGCCTTTGCGATTTTGCGTTGACCTGCAAGGTGAAAATATCCGGCCGGCTGTAGTGCCCGGCGACGTCGAGACTGCGGCGAGCGGCAATTGCCGCCTTGAGATCGATGTCGGCATGCAGAATGCCTGTTTCCTTGCGCAAAGGGCCGGCAACGATTTTTCCCCCTGGCGCGATGACCACGGAGTCGCCCTGATTGATCCACTCGTCCGCGTCCGGATAGAGGCGGTCACGGTCGGGAAAGTCGCGCGGCAAGTCTTCCACCCGCAAGACATTGCCGGCGCCGATGACCCAGCAGCCGCCCTCGCGGGCGATATGCTGCAATGTGCCGATCCAGCCGTCGCCACTGTCGTAGGTTGGGGCGACGTGGATATCGATGCCTTGAGCATAGAGCGCGTACCGGGCAAGCGGCATGTAGTTCTCCCAGCAAACCAGCGAGCCAACCCGTCCTGAAGGCGTGTCGACGACCTTCAGCCCGCTGGCGTCACCAAATCCCCAGACCATCCGCTCGGGGTTGGTGGGCATGAGCTTGCGGTGCCTGTTTAGAAGCGAACCGTCCGGGCCAATTACGATGACGCTGTTGTAGATAGTGGCGCGGCTCCACTGGCTGTCGCGTTCGTCGATGCCGCACAGGATGGTCACCTTGAACGTCCTGGCGGCGTCGAACAGCGGGCGCAGTTGATCCGACGAGAGGTCGACGGCATTGTCGACCAGGCGCCCGTGCAATTGGCCTGCCAGGCCGCCGTCGGCCCCCGGCTTCAGGCGCCAGATCCAGGCGGGGTATCCGGGGATGAACGCCTCGGAGAAGACCACAAGCTCGGCGCCGCCATTCGCGGCCTCGGCAACCAGCCGCACTGCCTTGGCGATCGTCCCTTCACGATCCAGAAAAGCCGGCGGTTCCTGGACAATGGCAATTCTCGTCATGAGGTTCCTCCTCGCTTCGGCACAGAGGCCGGCGTGTCCCTATCTTGTGGCGGCCGCGACTAGCATTTCGCATGGTCCCGCGAATTGTCCGTCCCGCTCGAACTGGCCAAGCGCCTCTTCGATTTCCGCCCACGCGTCGTCCTGTTCCCGGGCGGACAGGCCGGCGAGCATCTGATGCAGCGCGCCAAACGATTCCTGCTCGAACTGCAGACATTCCAGGGCCGAGTGCAGCCGCACCGGCGCATCGATCCTTTCGATCCGGACGTTACGGAATCCGGCATCAATCAGACGTTTTGCTAGAACCGTGGGATCGCCCAGGCTGAATGGGCCTGGCTGGCCGGGCAGTGGTGCGGGCAGCGCGGCGCGGCGGCGAATGATACCGACAGGGATCGAAAAGAACGGGTTCTTGTCTGCCGTGGAATAGACGATTGCACCGACCCTTCCCCCCGGTTTGAGGTGGTCGCGCATTCCGCCCAGCGCCTTGTTCTGATCCGGAAAGTAGATCAGGCCGACGCGCGAAATGACGGCGTCGAAGGGGTCAGCGGATATGGCGCCCAGCATTTCGCCGTCGGCGACGATGGTGTCGATGTTGCCATGGCCCGCCAGTTTCGCGTTGCTGGCGGCGAAATCGAGAATCCCGGCCGAAATGTCGGTCGCGAGCACATAACCCTCGGGGCCAACGCGCCGCGCCGCGGTCAATGTCTGTTCCCCGGCACCGGCGGCGACATCGAGGACGCGACTGCCGCGCTTTACATCGGTCATGTCCAGCATCAGTTCCGTCGCCGGTCCAAGCCACCGGGACAGGAGCGGACCCCAGCGGTTCCATGCCTCGGCCGCGCTGTCCCATTGCTTGCGGGTCGTTTCCTTGAACTTGACGGGATCGAAAGTCGGTTGCTGCTGATCCATGGTCGCCTCCTGGCGCATAACCTCGGAAACCGGACGGCATCCGGAAGACAGTATTGTCTTGCAGGAAACGATATTGGGCGCGTAGTTTCGGCTCAATTCTCGAAATCTAGACGCCCATTTTGCAAAATTGCACAGATCGGGGCTCCATGATGCAATGGGATGATTTGCGGATTTTCCTGGCGGTCGCGCGCGACGGCTCGATCAGCGGCGCCGCCAAACGCATGAACGTTCAGCATTCCACCGTGTCGCGCCGGATCAGGGTGCTGGAGACGCAGCTTGGCACGCGCCTGATCGAGCGCAAGAAGTCCGGATACGAACTGACCGCGGCCGGCGAGGAATTGAAAATGGCGGCCGGTAAGATGGAGATGGAGGTCCTCGAAGTCGAGGGCGCTCTCGGCGGTCAGGAAAATCGGATTGCCGGCGAGCTGAGGGTGTCGGCGATCAACAATATGGCATCATCCGTGCTGATGCCCATATTTGCCAGTTTCAACGAAAGCTATCCGGACATCGAGCTGCATGTGCAGGTTTCCAACAAGTATGTCAGCCTCGCCGAGCGGCACGCGGATATCGCCATTCGCCTGACCAACACGCCACTTGACACTCTGGTCGGTACCCGGCTCGCCAACGTTGCATCAGCCGTCTACGGGGAAAGAAACTACCTCAAGGCTTTGCGCGCCGGCAGCGCCAAACCAAGGTGGCTGGGGGTGGAATGCTGCGCTTTCCATCAATCCTGGACCAACGAGGCCTGCCCGGATCATCGTCACAGCTTTTTTGTCGACGACACGTTGCTTACGCTCGCAGCCATGAAACACGGACTTGGGCTGGCCTACCTGCCATGCTTCATGGGCGACGGGGACGACCGGTTGGAGCGCTTCCGCGCGCCTGACCCGATACACGATCTGGGGCTATGGCTGCTCTATCATCCCGACTTGCGGCGCACCAAACGGGTGAGGGTCTTTCGCGAACATATGATTGCGCGGATCGGCGACCAGAGTGCCCTGTTCGAAGGGCGACGACCGAGGCACGGCGACGACACGCTGCTTAACCGAGAAGCGTTGGGATAAGTTTGGCCGGAGTCACAATGGCTTGGATCGGCGGCCTTTCGATGGCCGATTCGTTTGGAGAATTTTTGGTGCGCTTGCGTGGCTCGAACACGCGATCCCCGCATTACGAATGATGTGCTCTACCAACTCAGCTAAAGCGGCCCGGGGAAGCCAAAGCACTCCAAGATGCGTTGGTGATAGAGACGCACCTACGGAATGCAGTGCTTCTCGATGTCGCGCGCCGTGAACTCTGCTGCTCGTCGCCACGCTTCGTCGGTATCTCCCCGGTAAGTCAGGTATCGATCGCAGACAGGCTTGTTGTTGTTCAAATCCAGCACTGCAAACTTCACCCAGCCAACCAGCGTGCTCATCTTGTGCATCTGACCGATCAGTAGATAGTTCGCGCTGGCTGTTCTTGCCTGCTTCGAGAGATCGACAAGGCCGGGGTCCCTGATGGTGCACCGTTCTGCCTGACAGGGTAATGCGACGAGGTCGATCTTCTCCGAAAGACCATCCCGCAATGCAACGCCAAACGCCTTCAGTCGCGTTTCGTGTTCGGCGGTCTGGTCTCTGACTTCGCCTGACGTATCCCTGAACTCGAAATCCGCGACGGCGAGGGTCGGGGGCTCGACGACATCGGCAAAGGCGGCCGACGCAAGTGCACCGGCGCCTAGCAGGACAAGGAAAAATCGTCCGCGCTCAAAAAGCCGAAATCGAACTTCTGCGCGTTGCACCTTGAGCATCTCGTTCTCCGAGGTTGGAATGATAGCCATCCCAAAGGTGGTGCCGATTGTCTCTTCGCGTTGTTGGAGGCGCGGAAAGCAAGCGCAAGACTACCCGGTTGCGTCGCGACGTCAACTTCCACCCGTTACTGGGTGGACTCGACCTTCGCGACGACGAGCTTGCCTTTGGCGCGCGAGATTTCGAGTGTCTGGCCGGGTTTTGCCAACTCGCCCGGAACCGAGATCACCATCGCCTGGCCTTCGGTGAGGGTCGCGACGAAGCGCACGGGCAGGTTTTCTTCGCCCGCCGCCATCGTGGTGACCACTCGATAGCCGTCATCGGCCTCGGTGTAGTAGACGACGCCGTGAAAGTTGCCGAGGTCGACGGTCCCACCCTGACGGGCCGTGAGTTCGCCGGCAGAAGCGGAACTTGCCGCAACGCAAAGCGCTGCAAGAGCTGTGTATCTGAACATCGTTTTTCTCTCCATTTAGAATTGTCGTTCGGGTGGATGGTCGCCTTCGGCTGCATCCCAATAAATCACGCTGCGAGCTGATCCTCGCGGGCAGCCGCGATCATCACGCTTGCGAGCAACCCGTAGGCTGCCTCCCAAGAGTCGCGCACGGCCGGCGTGAAAGCCTCACCGAGGCCGGCCGCCAGCGTCTCGATGAGCGCTTGCCCGACGATCGGGTAATGATGCTCCTTGACGCCGTAGGTCACGTGACGCCTGGCGAGCACGCGCACCGTCGGGAGAATGGTGTCGGCACGGTCCAATCCGTGCACGACGAAGCCCAGGCTCGCCATCAGCTTGGCGCCTTGCTTGGCCATGTCTGTCACCGGAAACAGCGTGCGAAGATCCGCGTCGATCGCGAACAGGCGTTCATAGAACAGCGCGGCGGCGGCCACGCGTATTGCGACGACCTCGCGAAAACTGTCCTGGACAAGTCTGATCTGGTCGGGTGTCATCGGCGACGCTCCTGCGTTGCTGGCCTTGTGAGGCTCGGAACATCCTGCCAAAACGTTTCGCGTGCATGTCGCCTGCGCGTAGATGTGTTTCAGTTGTGTCTCAATTGGGTTTCATTTGCGCTCATTTGTCTTTCAGATCCCGACGGACGGGATCGTGCGCTGGGTCGCTCGCATCCTGATGATGGGCGCGTTTGAAATTGAGGAAGACGGAGGCGAGCCTGTACATGAGGCAAGGGGCGAAAAGGCGCCGCTGAAGACAGCGTGCTACCACGCGGTTTCTGCCATACCCTCAGAACCCGCAAAGCCTTGAGAAATAGTGGTGCCGCTTAGGTGACTCGAACACCTGACCCCATCATTACGAATGATGTGCTCTACCAACTGAGCTAAAGCGGCCCGGGAAGCCAGGGCCTCCAAGATGCGCTGGGTGATAAACGCAACCCGCCACAAATTCAAGATGGGACTTTGGCATTTCGCGTTGGGGCTCATGCCGGGCCTATAAGGGGGCCGCACCGATCCGCCATGCGGTCGCGTGATGCCGCACCGGCAGGTCGCGCGACCGCCACGTTGGCGCCGTGGCGAGAAAATCGGTGAAAAATGTTGATTCCTTTACCGAAAATCGCCGAAATGGGCCTTGGATGCGTCGCCAAGGTAGAATGCGGCCGCTGGCCCGTTGATTGATTGGTCGCCTACGGCTAACGATCATGACAATGTGACCGTACGTGCAGAGGGATCCCGCTTGGACGCGATCGAAAAAGCGATCCGGAACGCCTTCGAAAAAGGCAATGCCGACGACCGGGCGTTTCGCGAGCGGGTCTACCGATCGGCCTTCGCCGCACTGGACCGCGCCCTGCAGGCCAACCCGAGCGTGACGGTGGAAGTCGCCATCAAGCGCCGCAAGGCGGTGCAGGCCAAGATCACGGAAATCGAATCCGAGTTCCTGCCGGCGGTTCCCGATGTCGCCCTACCGACCGATGATGACGCCGCAGCACCGGCGACGGAGAAGCCGGCTGACAGCGCAGCCGAAGCTGAAGCTGAAGCCAATGTCGAACCGGGCGCGGATGCCGATGCTGGACCCGCGCCGTCGCCTGACGTCGTTGTCGACGGTCCGGTAGGGCCTCGTGCATCCGATATGCCCCGGTCGCGCGTCTTGCCGGTCGTTCCCGATATCATGCCCGAGGCGGTTTCTGCCGATGTGCCGGAGATCGACATGTCGTCCCCTGCATCGACCCGAGACGACGACGCAGAGGTGATGCCCGACCGCGACGAGAGGCGGGTGAGAGGCCCCCGCCTGCCTCTCACCGCAATCTTCCTCGGCGTCACGTTGCTCGCCGCCGCCGGCATCGGCCTCTATTTCGCTGCGCAGACCGGCGTCTTCAAGTCGGCGGCCCAACTCGACACGGCGCCGCCGCAAGCGCCTCCGACGGTGGAGGACGATGATTTCACGCCGCCAAGCGACACGGCCTCGCCGCTGACCCCCGGTGCGGCGGATGAGGATCGCGACTGGATCAATGTGTTTTCGCCGAGCGACCCGGCGCTTGTCAGTGCGCCTTCGGATGCCAAGGCCGAAGTCATGCAGGACGACAGCGGCTCCTTCCTGCGCATCCGGTCGGGCGCCTCCGGCTCGGCCATCAGCTTTGACGTTGGGCAAGGCGTGCTGGAAAGGCTCGCCGGCAAGCACGCCGTGTTCGACATCATCGCCCGCTCCGAGGAAGGCAAGGAGACGCAGATCTCCGTCGATTGCAATTTCGGCGAACTCGGTGACTGCGGCCGCAAGCGCTACGCGGTCGGCCATGAGAACAACGAATATCTGTTCGACGTGCGGTTTCCCGACAAGCGTCCGGGTGCTGCCGGCACCATCGCCATCAATTCCGACTTCGACAAGCAGGGCAAGTCGGTCGACATCTACGAGATCCGCGTCTCGATCGTTCCTTGAGCTTCAACGCATCCAAAAGTGTTAGAGCGTACTTTGTGCGTCCAATTGGACGCACGTCGCTCTAACGGTCGAGCAGGGCCTGCAGCGTCTCGATGCGGTCGGCTTCGGCCGCCGGCTTGTCCCAGCGCAGCCGTGAAATGCGCGGAAAGCGCATGGCGACGCCGGATTTGTGCCGTGTCGAGCGGTTGAGTCCTTCGAACGCCACCTCCAGCACGAGGCCTTGTCTGCGGTCGGCTCGCACCGAGCGGACCGGGCCGAAACGCTCGATCGTGTTGTCGCGGACATATTTGTCGATCTGCCTCAGTTCTTCGTCGGTGAAACCGAAATAGGCCTTGCCCACCGGCACCAGTTCCTCCGACCCTTCCGGCCCGGACCAGACGCCGAACGTGTAATCGGAATAAAAGCTCGAACGTTTGCCGTGGCCGCGCTGGGCATACATCAGCACGGCGTCGACCGTGTGCGGATCGCGCTTCCATTTGAACCATGGGCCTTTCGGCCGACCGGCGACATAGGGCGAATCCCAGCGCTTCAACATTACGCCTTCGATGACCGGATGCAGCGGCTTGCGGCGCAATTCCTCCAGCGCCTGCCAGTCGGTGAACTCGACCAGCGGCGAAAGATCGAAGCGGCTCGGATCGAGACTCCTGACGAAGGCTTCGAGGCGGCTGCGCCGCTCGTGGAAGGAGAGCGGCCGCAAGTCCTCGTCGCCGATCTGAAGCATGTCGTAGCAGCGCATGAAGGCCGGGTATTGCTGCTGGATCTTCAGCGTCACGCTCTTACGGTTCAGCCGCTGCTGCAGGTCCGAGAAAGTGCCGGTCGCCTGCAAGGGATCGCCGACCAGAAGCTCGCCGTCGAGGGTGGCGGAAAAGTCCATAGCGTCGGCGAGATCCGGAAAGGCACCGGAGACGTCGTCGCCGGTGCGCGAATAGAGCCGGCGCACACCGCCTTCGCAAACCGCCTGGACGCGGATGCCGTCCCATTTCCATTCGGCGGCGTAGTCGGTCGGATCGAGCTTTTCGAGATCGCCGTCGCCGACCGGCGTCGACAGCATCACCGGCCGGAACAGCGCCAGCGCCGTTTTCTCAGGTTTCTCGGCCTTGCCTTCCAGCCAGGCGAACAGCTCGGCATACGGCGGCGTCAGCCCATGCCACAGCTCCTCGATCTCGGCGATGTCGACCTTGCCGAGATCGGCCAGCGCCTGCTTGGCCAGCCGCGCCGAGACGCCGATGCGCAGGCCGCCGGTCACCAGCTTTATGATGGCGAAGCGCGCCGAGATGCTGGCGCTGTCGAGCAATCCGGCCAGCACCTTCGGTCCATCGGAACGGCTCGCCGCCTGCAGCTTTGCCACGACCTCGGAGAGCGTCGGCTCGTGGTTGATGATATCCTCGGGCGATTGCGGCCAGACCAGCGACACCGTCTCCGCCAGGTCGCCGACATAGTCATAGGAATAGCCGAACAGCACCGGGTCCATGCGCTCCATCACCAGCATGCGCAGCATCGCCGGCTTGACCGCCGCGATGGTGAGATCGCCGGTGATGGCGGCCAGCGCCAGGCCGCGATCCGGATCCTCGACGCTGCGAAAGTAATCGGTCAGCAGCGTCAACTTGCCATTGCGCGACGGCGTCAGGACGAGGCGATCGAGGAGTTCGGCGAAGCGGTTCATGAGGGTACGCGCCAGGCCAATCGGGAAAGCTTGCGATCCTTCGCGCCCCCCTCTGTCCTGCCGGACATCTCCCCCACGAGGGGGGAGATTGGCAGTTTCGTTCTTGCCGCCCGTCCTGCAACGTCAGTGATTGGCGAAAGCCGGCGCGACATCCGATCTCCCCCCTTGAGGGGGAGATGTCCGGCAGGACAGAGGGGGGCGCCGTAGAGCTCTGCGCAGGTGACCACCGAACCTCCCGCCATCAATCGCCCTCGTCCTCATAGCCGACGAGATGCAGCGGCCGCGCGGCAATGCCTTCGAGCTCGCACCAGCGCACCAGGGCCTCCTCGCGGCCATGCGTCACCCAGATTTCCCCGGCGCCGGTCTCCTTGATCGTCGCGGTCAGTTCGTCCCAGTCGGAATGGTCGGAAATGATCAGCGGCAGCTCGACGCCGCCCTGTTTGGCGCGCTGGCGGATGCGCATCCAGCCGGACGCAAAGCACGAGATCGGATCGGGAAAGCGCCGCGCCCAGCGGTCGGCGAAGGCCGAAGGCGGGCCGACGATGACGGCGCCGGTGAAATCGCCCTTGCCACCGCTTTCGACCGTCGCCGGCTCCAGTGTCCCGAGGTCGATGCCCTGGCCCTGGTAGTAGTCGCTGAGCTTGGCCAGCGCGCCGTGGATGTAGATCGGCCTGTCGTAGCCGGCATCGCGCAGCAAGCGCATGACGCGCTGCGCCTTGCCGAGCGCATAGGCGCCGACCAGATGCGCGCGTTCGGGAAACTGCGCCGTCGATTTCAGCAGGCGGGCGATCTCTTCGGTATCGTGCGGATGGCGGAACACCGGCAGGCCGAAGGTCGCCTCGGTTATGAATACGTCGCATTTGACCGGTTCGAACGGCTCGCAAGTCGCGTCCATCTGGCGCTTGTAGTCGCCCGACGCGACGATGCATGTGCCCTGATGCACGACCTCGATCTGCGCCGAGCCGAGCACATGGCCGGCCGGATGGAAGGTTACGGTGACGTCGTTCAGCGCAATCGTCTCGCCAAGTGCGGCCGCTTGCGTCGTCCCGGCAAAGCCTTCGCCGTAGCGAAGCCCCATAATGTCCAGCGTCTGTTGTGTGGCCAGCACCGAGCGGTGGCCGGAACGGGCATGGTCGGAATGGCCGTGCGTGATCAGCGCCCGGTCGACCGGCCGCACCGGATCGATGAAAAAATCGCCGGGTGGGCAATAGAGGCCCTCAGGCCGGGGATGAAGCAGGTCGCTGGCGCGCATGGCTTAGAGATAGTTGCTAATTCCGGCGCGGGAAGCCTGTTGCAAGTGACTGCTGACTCGGCCTACAGGCAACGGCCGGCGGGACCTCCGTTTTTGGGCCTCGTCCGGCGCCCTTTTTCGTTCACCTGCGCCACGTGTGGCACAGGCTGCGAAAAAGCCCGATTCGCATGCCCGAAAGGGCGGGACATCGATACGGAGGACATTCCATGCGCTGGAACTTGGTGGTCTTGGCATCTTGCCTGGCGATGGCCGGCTGCGCCGGCGCCTCGATGGCCGAACGACAGGATGAGAATGTCCAGTCGTCGCTGCAATATGATAGCGTGCCTTGCGATCAATTGCTGGCGCAACGAAACGAGCTGGCGCAGCGATATCGCCTTTCGCAGGATGCCAAGCCGTCCTTCTCCGATCCGGGGGTGGGCCTCGGCCCATTCACGCCGGACGTCCGTTCCAAGACCCAGCGTGACGTCGAACAGGCAAGCGGCCGGATCGACGCCATGAACCGGTCGATCGCCCGCCGCGAATGTGGCAAGCCGGCCAAGCAGACCAAGCTTGGCTTGCCTAGTTAATACCCCGCGTCGCGATCCACCAGGTTCTCGAGCTTCTCGCCGCGCTCGAAGGCGGCCATCTGGCGCAGCATGATCGGCGCCAGATGGACGGGGTCCGAGGTCGCCGCCGCATGCGGCGTCACGAACACCTTCGGGTGGCTCCATAGCGGGCTGGTCTTCGGCAGCGGCTCGACCTCGAACACGTCGAGGCTCGCTTCCTTCAGCGTGCCGTCCTCCAGCGCGCGCGCGATGTCGGCATCCTTCTGCAGGCGGCCGCGCCCGGCATTGATCAGCACCGAGCCACCGAGGCCGTTGCGTTTCCTCAGCTCCTTCAGCACGCCGTAATTGACGATACCTTGCGTGTGCGGCGTGAGCGGCAAAAGCACCACCAGAATGTCGGTGGCATTGAGGAAGGGGATCAATCCGGCCTCGCCAGCATAGGTCGAAACGCCCTTCATCGGCCGCTCGCTGCGCGACCAGCCATTGACCGCAAAGCCGAGCGATAAAAGCACCGACGCTGCTGCGCGGCCAAGCGTGCCGAGCCCCATGATGCCGACAGAGATGTCGCCGGCCGGGCGCTGCGGCGGCTCGTGCCAGATCTTCCTTTTCTGCTGCGTTCGGTAGAGCATGCCCTGGCGGTGATGATCGAGCACCCGCCAGACGACATATTCGGTCATGTACTGGGTCAGGTTGTCGGCGACGACCTTCACGATCGGCACGTCGGGCACAGTGGGATCGGCCAAGATGTGGTCGACGCCGGCGCCGATCGAAAAGATGGCGCGCAGATTGGGCAGAGACGACAGAAGGTTCGGCCGCTGCTTCCAAACCACCGCATAGGTGATCGAGGGATCGCTGGCGCCGTCCGGCTCGAGCACCACCTCGCGTTCCGCCGACAAGAGTTCGCGCCAGCGTTGCGGATGAAAGCCGGTGACGGCAAGCAGGATACGGCCTTTTTCCATTTCGGATTCTTTTTCCTATTTACGCGACCCTGTCACTCGCTGACGATGCCGACCGGCGCCGTCTCGATCCTGAACGCGGCCGAGATCAGCGCCTTGGTATAGTCGGTCTGCGGCCGTTCGAAAATCTGTTCGGAGGGGCCGGCCTCGACGATCCTGCCATTGCGCATGACGATGACGTCGTTGGCAAGCGCGCGGATGACCTTCAGATCGTGGCTGATGAACAGATAGGCGAGGTCGTGCTTCGCCTGCAGGCTGCGCAGAAGGTCGACCACCTGTGCTTGCACGCTCATATCGAGCGCCGAGGTCGGCTCGTCCAGCATGACGAAGCGCGGGTTGAGCACCATGGCGCGGGCGATGGCGATGCGCTGGCGCTGGCCGCCGGAAAACTCATGCGGATAGCGATTGCGCGTGGCGGGATCGAGCCCGACTTCTCCGAGCACATCGACGATGCGCTTATCACGTTCATCGGGCGACAGTTTCGGCTCGTGGATCTTCAGCCCTTCCTCGATGATCTCGGAGACCGACATGCGCGGGCTCAAGGACCCGAACGGATCCTGGAAGACGATCTGCAACTCGCGCCGCAGCGGCCGCATGGCGTTGAAAGTCAGCTCGTTGATGTCGCGCCCGTTGAACCGAATGGTCCCGGTCGAAGAGATCATCCTGGCCAGCGCCAGGCCGAGCGTCGTCTTGCCCGAGCCGGATTCGCCGACGACGCCGAGCGTCTGGCCGGCGCGCACGGTGACGTCGATGCCGTCGACCGCCTTCACATTGTCGACGGTGCGCCGAAAAAAGCCTTTCTTGATCGGAAACCAGACTTTTATGTCCTGGCCCGTCATCACAGGCTTGGCGGCAGCGTTGGCCGCCGGCGGCTTGCCCTTCGGTTCGGCGGCCAGCAGATGCCGCGTGTAGCTATGCTGCGGGTTGGCGAAAATATCCTTCGTCGGCCCGGTCTCGACGATCTTGCCTTTTGTCATCACGCAGACCCGGTCGGCGATCTTTCTGACGATGCCGAGATCGTGGGTGATGAACAGCATCGACATGCCCTTGCGGCTCTTCAGCTCCGCAAGCAGTTCGAGGATCTGCGCCTGCACGGTGACGTCGAGCGCCGTTGTCGGCTCGTCGGCGATCAGCAGTTCCGGCTCGTTGGCCAGCGCCATGGCGATCATGACGCGCTGGCGCTGGCCGCCGGAAAGCTGGTGCGGATAGGCGTCGAGCCGCTTCTCCGGCTCGCGGATGCCGACCTCGTTGAGCAGCTCCAATGTGCGCGCCTTGGCCTGGCGGTCGCCCAGGCCCCGGTGCAGCGTCAGGACCTCGACGATCTGCTGCTCGATCGTGTGCAGCGGGTTGAGCGAGGTCATCGGCTCCTGGAAGATCATGGTGATCTTGTTGCCGCGCACGCGGCGCAATGCCTTCTCGTCGGTGGCGAGCAGGTCGGCGCCCTGGAACAGGATCTTTCCCGACGGATGGCTGGCGGCCGGATAGGGCAGCAGCTTCAGCACCGACAGGGCCGTGACTGATTTGCCGGACCCGGATTCACCGACCAGCGCCACCGTCTCGCCCTTGGCGATGTCGAAGGAGATGTGGTCGACAGCCATCGACTGGCGGCTTTCTTGCACGAAGGCGACGCTGAGATCGCGGACGGAGAGGATAGGAGCTTCGCTCATCTGAACGTCTTGCGCGGATCGAAGGCGTCGCGGGTCGCCTCGCCGACGAAGACCAGCAGCGACAGCATCAGCGAGATGACGACGAAGCCGGAAATGCCCAGCCATGGTGCGTTGAGGTTGCGCTGCGCCTGCTTCAGGAGCTCGCCCAGCGAGGCCGAGCCCGGAGGCAGGCCGAAGCCAAGGTAGTCGAGCGAGGTCAGCGTCGAGATCGAGCCGCTGAGCAGGAAGGGCAGGAAGGTCAGCGTCGCCACCATGGCATTGGGCAACAGATGTCGGAACATGATGGTGCCATTGGGCACGCCGAGCGCGCGCGCCGCGTTGACATACTCGAAGTTGCGGGCGCGCAGGAACTCGGCCCGCACCACCCCGACCAGCGCCACCCAGGAGAACAGCAGCATCAGCCCGAGCAGGATGAAGAAGCCGGGCGGCAGAATGGCGGCGACGATCAGCAAGAGATAGAGCACCGGGATCGCCGACCAGATTTCTATGAAGCGCTGAAACAGAAGATCGGTCCAGCCGCCGAAATAACCCTGCAATGCGCCGGCCGTCACGCCGATCAGCGCCGATCCGGCGGTGAGGATCAGGCCGAACAGCACCGAGACCCTGAACCCGTAGATGACGCGCGCCAGCACGTCGCGTGCCTGGTCGTCGGTGCCCAGCCAGTTCCAATTGCCGACGACGCAATTGGGATCGGCGGCACCTTGCGGATACTGGTTGCAACGTGTCTTGACGTCGTAGAGCCAGGACGGCTTGGTGGGTGCCGCCTCGGGGATGGCGTTGTTGACGGTCCGGTAGGAGTAGCGGACCGGCGGCCAGATCATCCAGCCATGGGCATTGATCTCGTCCTGGATGACCGGGTCGCGATAGTCGGTGACCGCATAAAAGCCGCCGAACTTCTCCTCGGGATAAGCGACCACGACCGGGAACAGGATCTCTCCCTTGTAGGAAACGAGAACCGGTTTGTCGTTGGCGATCCATTCGGAAAACAGCGACAGCACGAAAAGCACGAGGAAGATCCACAACGACCAATAGCCGCGCCGGTTGGCCCTAAAATTCTGCAGGCGCCGCTGGTTGAGCGGTGACAGCCAAGGCCGGGCAATCCGGTCCGGCGCCGTTTCGGCTACGGCCCCGGCCATCAGACGTCTCTCCGCTCGAAGTCGATGCGCGGGTCGACCCAGGTATAGATCAGGTCGGACAGAAGCCCGACAATCAGGCCAAGCAGCGAGAAGATGTAGAGATTGGCGAAGACCACCGGGTAATCGCGCTCGACCACCGACCGGAAACCGAGCAGGCCGAGGCCGTCGAGCGAAAAGATATTCTCAATCAGCAGCGAGCCGGTGAAGAAGGCTGAGATGAAGGCGCCCGGAAAGCCGGCGACGACGATCAGCATGGCGTTGCGGAAGACGTGTCCGTAGAGAACCTGCCGTTCCGACAGGCCCTTGGCGCGCGCGGTCACCACATATTGCTTGCGGATTTCCTCGAGGAACGAATTCTTGGTCAGAAGCGTCGTGGTGGCGAAGGCGGACAACACCAGCGCCGTCAGCGGCAAAGTCATGTGCCAGAAATAGTCGACGATCCGCGCCGGCCAGGACAGCTGGTCCCAATTGTCGGAGGTGATGCCGCGCAGCGGGAACCAGTCGTAGAACGATCCGCCGGCAAACAGCACCATCAGCAAGATGCCGAACAGGAAGCCCGGAATGGCGTAGCCGACAATGACGACGCCGCTGGTCCATACGTCGAATGCCGAGCCGTCCTTGACTGCCTTGCGGATGCCGAGCGGGATCGAGATCAGGTAGGAGAGGAGCGTGATCCACAGCCCGATCGAGATCGACACCGGCATCTTCTCCAGGATCAGATCGATCACTGAAATGTCGCGGAAATAGCTGTCGCCGAAATCAAACCGGATGTAGTTCCACAGCATCATGCCGAAGCGCTCGAGCGGTGGCTTGTCGAAGCCGAACTGCTTTTCCAGCTTGGCGATGAATTCGGGGTCGAGCCCCTGCGCGCCGCGATATTTCGAACCGACGTCGCCGGCCACGTCGACATTGCTGCCGCCCGCGTCGCCACCGCCGCCGCCAAGGCGGTCGCTGCCGCCCTGGTTGGTCAGCCTGGCAATGACCTGCTCGACCGGCCCGCCCGGCGCGAACTGGATGACGGCGAAGGAGATAGCCATGATGCCGAACAGGGTCGGGATCATCAGCAGGATGCGGCGCAGGATATAGGCGCCCATCAGGCTCTCTGCGTTCTTTGAGCGAAAATTTCAGGCTTTGCCAATCGTTGCCGCCTTATCCTTGTCGAACCACCACAGTACCTCGACCGGAAAGCCGAAATCGGGCTTCTGCTCGGGAAAGCCGAACATGTCCCAATAGGCGACTCGGTGATTCGCGAGATGATATGTTGGAATCCAGTCTAGCCGCGCGCGCAAGACCCGATCGAGCGCTTTGAGCGCTGTGACCAGCTCGATCCGGCTCTGCGCCTTGCCGGCTGCCTCGATCAGCGCGTCGACGGCTTTGCTTTCCGTGCCGGGATAGTTGCGCATCCCCGGCATTTTCGCCATCCGGGAGTCATAGAGGATTTCCAGGCCGTCGGCAGTCGGCGTCGCCCCGATCGACCATCTGAACAGGTTGAAATCGAAATCGAAATTGCTCTGCCGCGCTTCGTATTGCGTCGAATCGACCTGCCGGATCGAAGCGTCGATCCCGATCGCCTTCATATTCTCGGACCACGGGGAGAAAAGGCGAACGATGCCATCGTCCTCGGCCAGCATTTCCACCCGCAGTCGCTCGCCCTTTTCATTGACGACGAAATTGCCCGCTCGCTTCCAGCCGGCTTCGGCAAGCAGTCTCGAAGCCTCACGCAGCAGCTTACGGTCGTGGCCCGAACCGTCGGAGACAGGCTGCATCACCGGTTCGCCGAAGGTTTCCGGCGGCAACTCGGCTCGGAACGGCTCCAGCAGGGCCAATTCCTCGGGCGAGGGCAGGCCCTCGGCCTTGTAATCCGACTGTTCGAAGTTCGAGTGCGAACGCTCGTAGGCGCCGTAAAACAGAACCCGCTTGGTCCATTCGAAATCGAAGCAACTGGCGATCGCCCGTCTCACGCGCACATCACGGAATTGCGGACGACGCTGGTTCAGCGCGACAGCCTGCATGTCCGGCGTTTTCTCGCCGGGAAATTCACGTTTGATGACCCTGCCGTCCTTCAGCGACGGAAAGTCGTAGCCGGTCGCCCATACCCGTGCGGTAAATTCCTCGCGAAAATGCGTGTCGCCCTTTTTCAAGGCTTCAAACGCTGCCTGGCGATTGATGTAAAAATCGATACGGATGCGGTCGAAGTTGTAGAGGCCGCGGTTCACGGCCAGATCGCGGCCCCAATAGTCGGCGACACGTTCATATTCGATGGTCTGTCCGGCCGCCACGCGCCCCACCTTGTATGGTCCGGAACTGAGCGACGGTTTCATCGTCGAGGCATCGAATTCGTTGACCGTATAAAAGGCTTTGGACACGATCGGCATTGCGACGATCGCAAGGATATTCTGCGCCGACTGTTTGCCGTTGAAGGTGAGGTTGACGGTAACCGGATCGACCGCGACCGCTTCAGTCATATGCCGCAACGCTTGGGAAAGGTTCGGATGGCCTTTGTCTTTGTAAAGTTTCAATGCGAAGGCGACGTCCTCAGCGGTCAGTGGCGAGCCGTCGTGGAAGCGCGCTTGCGGTCGCAGGCTGAAGCGGAAGCCATTGCGGTCCGGCGATAAGGTAACGGACTCGGCAAGCAGGCCATAGACCGCGTCAGGCTCATCGAGTGCGCTTGCCATCAGCGAATCGAAACAGAGTTCGGTGCGCGGCGGCGAATCCCCCCTCAACACCAGGGAATTCAACGTGTTGAACGTCAGAAAGCTCTGGTTGAAGGTGGAGTTCGGCGGTGCGAAATTCATCTGGCCGCCCTTGGGGGCGTCCGGATTGACATAGTCGAAATGCGTGAAGTCCGCGGGATATTTAAGGTCGCCGAAGGCCGACAGGCCGTGCAGCTTTACGCCGGTCGGGATGGCGGCGAAGGCCCGGCCTGGCAGCAGCGCTGCCGCCGTGGCCGCGGCGCCCAGAGCCAGAAAGTCGCGGCGGGCCAGAGAGTCGCGCCGGGGGAGCGCCGCCATCAATTGCCACTCTTGTATTTTGCCGCCAGCGCCTTTTCCTTGTCCGCGTCGATCCACCAGGAATTCTGATCGACGCCGCTATAGGCCGGTTGCTTTTCCGGGATGCCGAACTTGTTCCAATAGGCCATCCAGACCACCGACCGATGGTGTTGCGGCACGACATAGTAATTCCACAGCAGCACCCGGTCGAGCGCATGGGTGGCAGCAACCAGATCGTCGCGATCGGTGGCGAAGATGACGCGGTCGACCAGCGCATCGACGACCGGGTTCTTGATGCCGGCATAGTTGCGGGATCCAGGCGTGTCGGTGGCCTTCGAGCTCCAGAAGTCACGCTGCTCGTTGCCTGGCGAATCCGACTGTCCCAGCTGCGATATGGTGACATCGAAATCGAAGTTGTTGACGCGGTTGACGTACTGGGTCTGGTCGATCAGCCGCAGCGTGGCGTCGACACCGATCTTGCGCAGATTGGCGATGTAGGGACTGGAAAGGACCTGGTCGGTGTCGTTCCAGCCGAGGATTTCGAACTTGAACGGCTCGCCCGTCTTGGCATTCACCATTTTGCCGCCCTTGATCACCCAACCGGCCTTGGCGAACAGATCGACCGCAGTCTTCAGATACTTACGCTCCGCCTGTGGCGAATCGTAGACCGGCAGCTTGAATTCCTGGGTGAAGATTTCGGGCGGCAGCTTGTCGCGATATTGCTCAAGGATCTCCAGTTCCTTGCCCTGCGGCAGTCCGCTCGATGCCAGTTCGGTGCCTTGGAAATAGCTTGATGTACGGGTGTTGGAACCGAAGAACAGCGTGCGGTTCATCGACTCGAAGTCGAGCGGGTAAGTCAGCGCGGCGCGCACCAGGCGATCCCTGAACAACGGACGTCTCGTGTTGAGCATGAACGCCTGCATCGGTTCGGGTGAGGCGGTCTTGAATTCCTTCTTGATGACGTCGCCAGCCTGGACTGCCGGGAAATTATAGGCCGTGTTCCAGCGCCTCGAACTGTTTTCCGGCTTAATGTCATCCAGCCCGCCTTTGGTGAAGGCCTGCCACGCCGCATTATCGTCGAGAAAGTAGCTGAAACGCTGGGTGTCGAAGTTCTCCCGGCCGATCTTCACCGGCAGCTTGGCTGCCCAATAGTCGGGCACGCGCTGCCAGATGATTTCCGAGCCCGGCTTGAAGCTGGCGATCTTGTAGGCGGCGGACCCCAGCGGCGGCTCCAGCGTCGGCCTGGTGACGTCGCGCTTCTTGCCATTGGCGTCGGTACCTTCCCACCAGTGCTTCGGCAGCACGACGAGATCGCCGATGATTTTCGGCAGCTCCCGATTGCCCTTCTGGCTGAAATGGAATTCGACTTCGCGGTCCGAGATCGCGACGGCATCGGTGACATTCTCGAAATAGCGACTGTACATCGGGCTGTTGGCCTTCAGCACCTGAAACGACCAGATGACGTCGTCGGTGGTGATCGGCTGGCCGTCGTGCCACCTGGCCCGTGGGTCCAGGCGGTAGGTCGCCGAGGAATAGTCGTCCGGATGTTTGTAGGCGTCGGCGATCAGCGGATGGCTGACGCTGCCCTCGTCGGTCGCCTGCTCCATCAGCGTGTCATAGAGCAGCCCGCCGCCGAACTGTGTGAAGCCGGCTGCCGGCGAACCCTGGACGATATAGGGATTGAAGCTGTCGAACGTGCCGAGCACCACCAAATTCAGCGTGCCGCCCTTCGGCGCGTTCGGATTGACGTAGTCGTAGTGCTGGAAATTATCGCCATATTTGGATTCGCCGATCAGCGACGAGGTGGTGCGCCATTCGTCCGCGAAGGTTGCCTGCAGGCCGCCGGCAAAAGCCGCCATAACCAGCACCGATCTTAGAAACGTTCGGCCAACCGTCATGCCTTCTCCTCTTCGCGATGGCTGTTTAGCGGACAATCTAGATCATTTGACGCTCATGAAAACCGCGACAGGCCGGCTTTGTCGCCGCAGATGCGCTTTTCCCATTAAAAAAGCCGGGCTGAGCCCGGCTTTCCCAAAGATATGTACATGACAATTGCGTTATTGCGCCGGTGCTGGTGCGGGAGCAGCAGGGGCTGGTGCGGGAGCAGCAGGTGCTGCACCCTCTGCCGGCTTGGCCGGCGCCGCACCTTCAGCGGGTGCAGCCGCCGAAGCGCCAGGCGTCGGCAGTGGCTTCGGATTGTCCGACAGCGTGCGCAGATAGGCGATGACGTTGGCGCGGTCCTCATCCTTCGGCAGGCCGGCAAAACCCATAGCGGTGCCCTTCACGTCCTTCTTGGGCGACAAGAGGAAGTGGTCGAGGTTCTCGTAGGTCCACTTCTCCGCGCCGGCCTTCGAATATTCCTTCATGCCAGCCGAATAGGCAAAGCCCTCGTGAGAGGCCACTGGACGATCGACGACGTCCCACAGATCGGGGCCGACCTTGTTAGGCCCGCCCTTTTCGCCGGAGTGGCAGGCCTGGCACTTCTTGAACACGGCGGCACCCGCCTCGACATTGGCGTTGGCCAGGAGATCGGCGATCGGCTTGGCTTCTGCCGCCGGGGCTGCCGGGCCGCCCTCGGTAGGCTCCTCGGTCGCCTCGATGGCGAAGCCGGGTTTTTCCGGTGCGGGGGAGGCGAACAGCGCATCGGACACGATGCCGACGGAGAACACGACGAACACGGTTCCGAGCAGCCCGCCGATCAGCTTGTTGATTTCGAAAGAGTCCATACGCCCCAGGCTCCCTTTTCCGGCGGACCGATCCGTCCACTCCGTCCGTCGGTAATCGTGAACCACCCCGCGAGGCGGTCAAATCGGGCGGAAACTAGGTCTTTTGCTCTGGCGTTGCAACACCTATAAGGGCGCTTCCAGTGAGACCTTTTGCCACTTTTCCCATCCTCTTTTTCGAACGCTTCGTCACCCGATGTCCACGCTCATCCTCATCCCGGCCCGCATGGCCTCGACCCGCCTGCCGGGCAAGCCGCTGGCCGATATCGCCGGCGCTCCGATGATCGTCCACGTCGCCCGCCGCGCCGCCGAGGCCGGGCTTGGCCGGGTGGTGGTCGCCACCGATACGCAAAGCGTGGCCGAAGCGGTGCGCGCGCATGGTTTCGAGGCTGTCATGACGCGGATGGACCACGAATCGGGCTCCGACCGCATCTTCGAGGCGCTGGCGACGCTGGACCCCGGGCGCAAGGTCGAAACGATCGTCAATGTGCAAGGCGACCTGCCGACCATCGATCCCGACATCATCAACGCCGCGTTGAGGCCTTTCGAGGATGCGGCGGTCGACATCGCCACGCTCGGCATCGAGATCGTCCGCGACGACGAAAAGACCAACCCGAATGTCGTCAAGATCGTCGGCTCGCCGCTGTCGGAGACGCGGTTGCGGGCGCTCTATTTCACCCGCGCCACGGCACCTTGGGGGGAGGGGCCGCTCTATCACCACATCGGCCTCTACGCCTATCGCCGCTCAGCGCTCGAACGCTTCGTCGCGCTGAAGCCGTCGCCGCTGGAACGGCGCGAGAGGCTCGAGCAGTTGCGGGCGCTGGAGGCCGGCATGCGCATCGACGCCGAGATCGTGCAGTCTGCGCCGTTCGGCGTCGACACGCCGGACGACCTCGAACGCGCCAGAACCATCCTTTCAACCTGAGACATTTGGTCAACCTGAGACATTTGGCATGCCTGAAAAAACCAACAGAATATCCTTCCAGGGCGAGCCGGGCGCCAATTCAGACACCGCCTGCCGCAACATGTTCCCTGATATGGAGCGGTTGCCGTGCCCGACCTTCGAGGATGCCTTCAACGCGGTCGAGACCGGCAAGGCCGACCTCGCCATGATCCCGATCGAGAACACGATCGCCGGCCGCGTTGCCGACATCCACCATCTCCTGCCGGAATCGAAGCTGCACATCGTCGGCGAATATTTCCTGCCGATCCATTTCCAGCTGATGGTCTTGCCGGGCGTCAGGCGCGACGAGATCAAGACCGTGCACAGCCATATCCATGCGCTCGGCCAGTGCCGCAAATACATCCGCAAGAACGGCTGGAAGCCGGTGGTCGCCGGCGACACGGCGGGTTCGGCCAAGCTGGTCGGCGAGGTGAAGGATCGCACCATGGCGGCGCTTGCCCCGGCGCTGGCCGCGACGCTCTATGGGCTCGACATCATTGAGGAGAATGTCGAGGACACCGACAGCAACGTCACCCGCTTCGTCGTGCTGACGAAGAACAGGCAATGGGCGGAACGCCCATCCGACGCCGCCAAGATGATGACGACGTTCATCTTCCGCGTCCGCAACGTGCCGGCCGCGCTCTACAAGGCGATGGGCGGCTTTGCCACCAACGGCATCAACATGACCAAGCTGGAGAGCTACCAGCTCGGCGCCTTCACGGCGACGCTGTTCTATGCCGATATCGAGGGCCATCCCGACGATCCGCTGGTGAAGCTGGCGCTTGACGAGCTGCGCTTCTTCTCGCGCGAAATGCGGATCCTGGGTGTCTATCCCGCCAGCGAATCGCGCGAGCAATGGAAGGTGGCGGATTAGCTAGCATTCATCGAGAGCTCTGCGGCGTCCTGACCTGGCGCCTTGCCAGATGACGAGTGCCGGGCGACATTCCTGGCATGTGGCTCCTGAAACTGGCGCTCGCAGCCGCTGGATTGTATGCGGCGGTTGTCGCCGTCGCGTATGTGCTTCAGTCCTGGCTGATCTTTCCGGCCGGCTTTGCGGCTTTCGGACCCGATCTGCCGGCCGGGGCCCGCCATGTCGAGTTGGCGACGCAGGATGGCGAGCGCTTCGTTCTGGTGCGCCTGCCGGCAAGACAGGCCGAGCCACGCCCGCTCCTGCTGGGGTTCGCCGGCAATGCCTGGAATGCCGACGCGCTTGCCCTCATGCTGCACCAGCTATTCCCCGAACATGAGGTCGCGGCGCTGCACTACCGCGGATATGCGCCGAGCAGCGGAAGCCCGTCAGCCTCCGCCCTGTTCGAGGACGCCCGACGCGCCCATGACCACCTGGCCACCGACGCCAAAGCCGGCATCGTCGTCATCGGCCTTAGCATCGGCGCTGCGGTTGCGGTCGATCTGGCGACCGTCCGGCCCTTGCGCGGCATTGTCATGGTGACGCCCTTCGACTCGCTGAAGGAACTCGCCGCCCACCACTATCCCTGGCTGCCGGTGCGCCTCTTGCTGCGGCACCGCATGGAGGCGGCAGAAACTCTGCGCGACCTCGATGTGCCCACGGCCGTCATCGTCGCCGAGAACGACACCATCGTTCCAGCGGCACGCTCGGCACCTCTGCGCGAGGCCGCCCGTGATTTGCGCAGCCACATCGCCATAGCGGCTGGCCACAACGACCTCTATGGCCATCCCGACTTCGCCGGCGCGCTACGCGCCTCCGTTGCGGCGGTCACGCACGATTGACGAGCACTGGGTGGCGAGCGGGCAAGCTCTGGCAGCGATTTGGCCGCAAATCGCGATGGGCCGTCAACCGCGCCGCGCCGCCTCGATCGCGGCGACGTCGATTTTCCTCATGGTCATCATGGCATCAAACGCGCGCTTTGCTTCGTCGCCGCCAGCCGCCAGCGCTTCAGTCAGGACGCGCGGCGTGATTTGCCAGGAAACGCCCCACTTGTCCTTGCACCAGCCGCACGCGCTCTCCTGGCCGCCATTGCCGACGATGGCATTCCAGTAGCGGTCGGTCTCCTCCTGATCGTCGGTGGCGATCTGGAACGAGAAGGCTTCGTTGTGCTTGAAAGCGGGACCACCGTTGAGGCCGAGACAAGGAATGCCCGCAACTGTGAAGTCGACCGTCAACACGTCGCCCTCCTTGCCGGCTGGGTAGTCACTGGGTGCATGGTGCACGGCACTCACCACGCTGTCAGGAAAGGTCGCGGAGTAGAAGCGGGCGGCAGCCTCGGCGTCCTTATCGTACCAGAGGCAGATCGTATTCTTCGCCATTGCGGGTTCCTTTCGCCTTGAAGCCAAGATTTCGGCCTTCCCCATCCGCTCCCTTCCGAAATAGGTAGCCAATCGCTTTTCTCCACCCCGGAAGCGTCCGGCCCGCCCCGGCGATCGCAAAGGGCAGCTTACCCTAGCGTCGCGGTCCGCTTTGGGCGGACAGACATTCTCGTTGTTTCCCAAAGCGGACGTTCGCGCGATGACTGGTGTTGGCCCTTTTGCACACCATCACGAGCCGACCGGCCATGTACATGACGGCGGGTCGCGGAAGGTGTTTCAATTGAAAGCAGACTCCTGCCCTCCTGAAATCAGAATGTAACGCCCTCCGCGAATTTTTGGCCCCCGCCGCCGTTCGCATCGGATCGACCGAGCGGACGGAATTTGAGTCAACACGGAGTTTGTCACCCTGACTACGAAGAAAACAGGCAGGCCGACCGCGCCACGGATCGTTGGTCTTCGCCACGTCGGCATGGTCGCCGAAAACCCGGCTGCGCTTGCGCGATTTTATGAGGATGTCCTCGGCCTTCAGGTGGTCGGTGGCAGTGGCGAAGAAAACCCGTTCGGCGCCACCGCCTTCCTGAGCAGCGATCCGGCCGAAGAGTCCCATCAGATCGCTATCTTCACCAATCCTGCCTTGCGCCACATCGCATTCAAGGTCGGCACATTGGCCGATCTGCGCGCCGCCTACACGCGCATCGTCGACATGGGGCTGCCGATTAAGATGGCCTTCAATCACGGTGTATCGCTTGCGTTCTATTTCGAAGACCCTGAGGGAAATCTTGTCGAAGTCTACTGGCCGACCGGCATGGCCTTCGACCAGCCCTACGGGGATCCGCTCGATTTGACGCTGCCGGAAGAGGCATTGCGGCAGAGGGTCGAGCAACTGGTGCGGCAGGCGAGTGAACAGGTTCCGGTATCTCTGCCGTCTGCATCCGCGTCATAGCGCGGAGCGGTCGCTCCTTCACCCCTCCTACCATTCAATTCTCACTCCTGACGAGGAAATGACGACACCTCTACCGCGGACGCGTACTGCTGGCTTGCGCAGATCGGATTGATCGATAAGGCGGCTCTGCCGATCCTCGGCGCGACGCAATCGCGCGCGCTGATGCCGTCCGCCACAGGGAATTATCAACTCAACAAGTTGATGTATTTCAAATGAAACAGTCAAGACATACGGCGAAAACATTGTGGTGGTAGCCAAGCTGCCTCGGGACGTGGAAGCGAGTAAATATTTCCATCGCAGACTCACTTTCTACGTCAGCCAAAGCCGAGATATTTCGTGGAAGCCCAGGAATACAGGAGAGCATCCAGATGAGCTCAAGATCAGCAACCTTTGTCGCGTCTGCAATCGCGATCATAACTACCACCGCCGCCGCTCCGACCGCTCCGCTGACACCGGCGGAGGCAGCGCGGATCGACGCATCGTCGTTCCCCGCGCCCGGCGAGCCGAGCCTTGCCGAAATCCGCCATGCAACGGAGCGATTCCGCAACGTCAACGTCGCGCTCGCGGAGGGCTACATCCGCGATCCTGCCAACATGTGCGAGACCGCCGAAATGACGGGACAGCCGCAGAAATTAGGGGCTATGGGCCTCCACTACTTTCGCCCCGATATGCTCGGCATCACCGCTCCGCCCAATCCGCGCGTCGACGGCACCGGCACGCACACGGACTTCGGCAAGCCCGCGGTCCTCGTCTACGAGCCGCAGGCCGACGGATCGCTCGAGCTGATCGCGGTGGAGAATCTCGTCTTCGCGAAAGCGTGGAAGGAAGCCGGCCACGACGCCCCGCCTTCCTTCTACGGCGTTCCCTGGGACACCATGATCGACGACCCGACGACGCCCGCGGATGAGGCGCATAATTTCGAGCCGCATCACGACCGGCACGTCTGGCTCTATCGAGAAAACCCGAACGGCATCTTCGCCCAGTTCAACCCGCGGGTGACCTGTGAGCACCACAACTCCGGTGCGTCCCACCAGCATGCGTCAGGCCAGTGATAAGCGGCGACCTGGCTTACCTGCTCGCGCCGAGCGGCAGGTGAGCCAGGCGTCGTCTGTTCGAACTTGCTCGTTCAGAGCGATTGGATTTTTGGTCCTAGGTCAGCGGCTCGTAGTCGATCTCGAGAAACGCCTCGACCTCCGGGATCCAGCGATCGCGGACGAAGGCGACGTGGTCAGGATGGTCGTTGTAACGGGAATAGGCGGCCTCGTCGGCGAACTCCATCGAGAAGCCGAAGCGATAATCGTTCTTCGGACTGACTTGCCGCAACTGCTCGAATTTCTCGACACCCGATATCGCCGCGAGCACTTTCGCATCAGTGAGGAATTTCACCTCCTCGGCCGAGTTCTCCCTGTGCTTCAGCCTGAACACCACAGTGTGACGGATCAATTTCTGCTCCCCATAGCGTTTACGCGCTGTCGGCCCAGGCGCGGATCAGGTGATGGACAAATGATCACCACCGGGTCGGTGCGCGGAAAATGCTCGGTGCCGCAGGCCGGGCAGTGTCGCTTGTAGCCGCCCGCCCGCATTTCGACTAGGCGAAAAAGCCATCGAAATTCAAACGGCGCAGTTCGATAGCCTTCTTTCCAAAGCCATGGATGCAGACGCAAGCAACGGAATTCACCCATCCGTATGCCATCCGTAAGTGCGCTTCTCGCATGGTCGTGCGGGCACAATTCACTGCTCGGAGGTTCACCATGCATGACGTTTCATCTTCCCATCTCTCAGGCAGCATTTCGCGAGACATGTTTGTTTCTTTCGTCCGCGACCTGCTGGGCAGCTATCCGAATCCAGACGAACCGCAGCCGCGAGGTCCCTGGGATCCAATCATCTTTGCCGCCTTGCAGCGAATGGCATGGTTCGGTCCACATCCGGAGCCCTGGCACTCACTGTTTCACGTCATCGCCCAGCGGCATCCTGAACTGTGGGATATCCTTGGCGGCCCCCTGGTTCGGGCGGCGCTCAATCCGCAGCCGCTACCGCCCCGCATCGCCTTCGCCGCCGCTCTGGCCGACGGGTTGATAGAGCGCGCAGCGTCTGCTCAGGAAATCGCGGACTGGCTGCCGCAGCAGGGGGAACAGCGCGGCATCATCATCGTCAGCGGCCGTCTTCTGCAGTATGTCGACGATCTTTGCGGCAACGGCCTCAGGCTCAAATTCCCTAAGCCCGTTCCACCGCCGCCGTGGTGGCAGGAGCAGTTGAGTGGCGCCGACCTGGCGGTAATGGGCGCCCGGTTCGAGAGCGCGGCAGCGCAGGTTGTCAACGAGGCGCTCGGAGGCGCATTCCGTCAGGCCGGCGTCAAACTTATTCAGACCGGGCTATCGAAGTTCCAATAGCGGCAGACGGGCGATCGCTATGGCCGACCTGCAGCATTCTTGCTCGGATTGAAGTGTTGTGGTGGGGCGGATTTGGGTCAGGGTCGAGGGTTCGGTGCAGTTGCAATATCGCTGCAACCGCGCCGAAGCCCGAAGGCTCTGACCCAAATGGCCCAGTCATTTTGGTCCCACAAACCTTTACGCGCTGTCGGCCCAGGCGCGGATGAGGTTATAGGCGATCGCCCCCTTCGGCGGCGTGACCAGGCCGCCCGGATGCTCGCGGGCCAGCATCGAGAGCACCTCGTCGCGAAAGAACCAGCGGCAGTCTTCCAGCTCGTTGAGGTCGGCCTGGATGTCGTCGTTGAGCGGCTCGCCGAAGCAGCCGATCATCAGCGAATAGGGAAACGGCCAGGGCTGGCTGGCGTGGTAGACGACGCGGCCAAGCCTGATGCCGGCCTCCTCCAGCGTTTCACGGCGCACAGCCGCCTCGATCGTCTCGCCCGGCTCGATGAAGCCGGCAAGCGCCGAATACATCCCCGGCGCGAAATGCCGGCCGCGGCCAAGCAGGCATTTTTCGCGCGTCGCCGTCAGCATGATCGCCACCGGATCGGTGCGCGGAAAATGCTCGGTGGCGCAGGCCGGGCAAAGCCGCTTGTAGCCTCCGGCCCGCATTTCGGCTTCATTGCCGCATTTGCTGCAGAAGCGGTGGCTGGCATGCCAGGCGAGCAGCGCCGCCCCTTGCGCCATGGCGCCGGCCGCCGCTTCGTCGATCAGCCCCTGCATGTAGACCGAGCGATAGTCGATGGCCTTGATCGTCTCCGGCAATTGTTCGGGATCGATGCCTGCCGGAACGGCGAGTACCGGGCCGCTGTCGGAAAAACCGAGCAGGACGCCATGGTCGAGCGACGCCTGGAGCGGCTGGCTCTCCTCGGCGCCGAACCAGGGGTCGAAGCCGTCGCCAACGAGCTTCAGATAAAGGCGCCCGCCATGCATCAGCAAAAGCCTGGCTGAGGGATCGGCGAGTGCCTTTTCGACGGAATCGTCGGCGCGGTTTTCGGATTGCCGGTCGATCATATTGCCGGCGAAGCCGACGAACTGGCTCGGCTCGCGCAAGGGCGCGTCAAACAGGCGGAAACTCATGGGAGACTCTGGATTCCAGGATGGACACGGGACAGGCTTATAGCGCCGCCTTTATCTGTTGCGCAAACCGGCGCAGGTCCGGGCGCTGATAAGGCTCGCGCAGGCCGTGGCCCCACACCGGGCCCGGCCAGCCGGGATCACCTTCCGAGCGCGCGATGACATGGACATGCAACTGGCGCACGATGTTGCCGAGTGCGCCGGTGTTGATCTTGGTGCAGCCAGTCACCCTCTTCAGAGCCTGCGCCACCATATTGGTCTCGAAGGTCAGCATCGCCTGGTCGAGCGGCGTCAAATCGTGGATTTCCTCCACACCCGGTCGCTGCGGCACCAGAAGCAGCCACGGCCAGCGGCGATCGTTCATCACCCGCAACTCGCACAGCCCGAGCCACATCAACTGTTCGCTGTCCGTCTCCAGACGAGCATCCAGCGTGAATCCGGCCTTGAGGCCCGGCAACATCGGCGTTTCCTTCGCTTTTGTAGCGTTTTTTAAACTTCATAAACGCTAAAGCGGCTGCCGGGGGGCCGCAAGAGGGCGGCAAGCGAATCATTGCTCCGTGACGGCAGTTATGCTATTGATTTGGGCGTGGTGCTGATTTGCGCCGATGACCCGCCTTCCGAGGCGGGTTTTTTGTTTCAGCTTTCGGCGTCACCCCTGCTGATTGATCCTGCGCACTTGCATTTCATCGCCGAATTGCCGATATGGAGAACGGGAGGTTGGTGGTGGACGGTCCACTCGCCAACCGGGTCAGGTCCGGAAGGAAGCAGCCCTAACGAGCCCGGAACGGGTCATTGTTCCAGCCTCCCGCCTTCGCCTTTCTCCCGCCACCCGCCTTTCTTCGGCGACATTGACGGCGCCAAGCCCTGCGGGCGAAACTATGCGCAGGAATCGGCCGCCTGCAGCGGCGGCCCTTGGAGCTTTACGGGCGAATGAGCGAAGCCGGAAATTCGGGAACGGAAAAGGCCGCCGCCTATCGCGTTCTGGCGCGCAAATACCGTCCTGCGAACTTCTCCGAGCTGATCGGCCAGGAGCCGATGGTCCGCACCCTCACCAACGCCTTCGCCACCGGCCGCATCGCCCAGGCCTGGATGCTGACCGGCGTGCGCGGTGTCGGCAAGACGACGACGGCACGCATTCTGGCGCGGGCGCTCAATTACAAGACCACCACTGTCGACCAGCCTTCGGTCGATCTTGCCGTTCCGGGTGAGCACTGCCAGGCGATCATGGAAGGCCGCCATGTCGACGTCATCGAGATGGACGCTGCCTCGCACACCGGCATCGACGATATCAGAGACATCATCGAGCGCGTGCGCTACGCGCCGGTGTCGGCGCGCTACAAGGTCTACATCATCGACGAAGTGCACATGCTCTCGACCCAGGCCTTCAACGGCCTGCTGAAGACGCTGGAAGAGCCGCCGCCGCACGTCAAATTCATCTTCGCCACCACCGAAATCAGAAAAGTTCCGATCACCGTTTTGTCGCGCTGCCAGCGCTTCGATCTCAGGCGTATCGATGCCGGCGCGCTGGTCGCGCATCTCTCCTCGATCGCCGCTAGGGAAGGCATTGCGGTCGACGACGACGCGCTGGCGATGATCGCCCGTGCGGCCGAAGGCTCGGCGCGCGATTCGCTGTCCATCCTCGACCAGGCGATCGCCCATGGCAGCGGTACTGTCAGTGCAGAGGCGGTGCGCGCCATGCTCGGGCTGGCCGACCGCGCCCGCATCGTCGACCTGTTCGAATATGTGATGAAGGGCGACGTGGCGGCCGCCTTGGCCGAGTTCCGCAACCAATACGATACCGGCGCCGATCCGGCCGCGGTGCTGACCGACCTTGCCGAGTTCAACCACCTCGTCACGCGACTGCGCTTCGTGCCGACTGCCCTCGATGACGCCTCGCTGTCCGAGGACGAGCGCCGGCGCGGCGCCGACTTCGCCAAGGCGCTGTCGGTCAGGGTAATGTCGCGGACCTGGCAGATGCTGTTGAAAGGCATTCCCGAGGTGCAGTCTTCCAATCGGCCGGTCAGCGCCGCCGAAATGGTGCTGATCCGGCTGGCCCATGCCGCCGACTTGCCGACATTGGACGAGGCATTGAAATCGCTGGAGGGCACAGCATTGGTGCCGAACGGCGCGCCACGCTCGAATGGTGCGCCCGCAAATACTGGCCCGGCAAGTCCCGGCCCAGCAAGTGCCGGTAATGGCGGCGGCGCCAGCGCCGTGGCCCAGACGCGGATGCCGACGGCCAATGGCGGCGCGCAGACCATGCGGCTGGTCGAGCCCGAGCCGATGCCTGCAGCCTTCGTTCCCGCGCCGGAGCCGGTTGCGGATGCGCCGCCAGTGCCGGTGAAATCGCTGGCCGATATCGTCGCGCTTGCCGACGCCCAGCGCGACATGGCCTTCAAGGTGCTGGTGAAGCGCTGCGTGCGCTTGGTGCGCATCGAGCCGGGCCGCATCGACGTCAGCTTGACCGATGACGCGCCGAAAATGCTGCTCAACGATCTGACCGCCAAATTGCGCGCCTGGACAGGCCGCAGCTGGCTGGTGTCGCTGTCGAAGGAAGAGGGCGGTCAGACGCTGGCCGAAATGGAATCGACCAAACGCGAAAACGCCCTCCTCGATGCCAAGAGCGACCCGACCGTCGCCGCCATCCTGGCGCGGTTTCCCGGCGCCAAGATCATCGACGTGCGCATTCCCGACGCACCGGAAGCCGATGCGGTCGAGGCCGAAGTTCCGGTCGAGCCGGCGGCGGACGACGACGAAACCTGATACAGATCAATCTAGAGGACCACGCGATGAAAGATCTTCTCGGCCTGATGGGCAAAGCGAAGGAAATGCAGGCCAAGTTCCAGGCCATGCAGGACGAGATCGCCACGCTGGAAGCCACCGGGCAGGCCGGCGGCGGCTTGGTCAGCGTGACGCTGACCGGCAAATTCGAGATGAAGTCGCTGAAAATCGACCCGTCTCTGTTCAAGGAGGACGAGGTCGAGATTCTGGAGGATCTGCTTCTCGCCGCCCACAATGACGCCAGGGCCAAGGTCGAGCAGAGGATGCAGGAAAAGACCCAGGCACTGACCGCGGGACTGCCGATACCCCCGGGAATGAAGCTGCCGTTCTAGATCTGAGCTTTAGCGTTCAGCGGCGCCATGACCAAAGAGCCATCAGCCAGGTTGATAGAGCAGCGCCTCCGAAACAGGATCTATGAGATCCTGGAAATCCTGGCCGACTGCGATGCGGGCGTGAATCTCGTTGGAATCAATGGCTATTTCAATCTCTTCGACGATTTCCTCCATCGTCCGTCCATCGAATCCGGCATGTCCGTCCTGTCGAAGGATGAACGTGCCATCGTGCTGGAAATCGCCCATCTTCTAGAAGAAGCCTGCGTGGCTATGCCCGATTTCACCAAGGCTGAGTTCGTCGAAAGCGGCTGGCCGCGGCAGATTGCGCCGAAAGCGACGGTCGCACGGATGCTGTTCCTGCAACGCGGGCTGTTTTCGGAGGAGTTCGATGAGGCCGAACCCGGGCAACGGTTCGTGCCGTCAGCCAGTTAAATCTGCCCTCTATCGGGTGTGTCTGTTCTGCCACTTTCCGCTTAATAACGCTTTAGCCATCTTTTTGCCTGAAAGTGTCTCATTCTTGCCGCAGCCTGGGCGGGCTGGCAGCAGAAACGAGGGGATACCTGTTGATCTCTACCCGATGGAAGATGCCGTTGTTGCTCGGCGTCGTCACGTCTCCGCTGTTTTTGGCCGCCTGCAGTCAGACCACCTCGCATGGCCTGTCCGTGGCCAGTCTGACCGATGCCATCAGGTCCCGGCCCTCCAGTCACACAGCGAAGGACAAGGAGTGCCTCCAGCGCGCGATGTTCTTCGAATCCAACCGGTCGAGCCGTGACGGCATGATTGCCGTTGGCACCGTGGTCATGAACCGGCTGCGCTCCGGCAAGCACGGCAACACCATCTGTCAGGTGGTCGGCGAGCGCGGGCAGTTTGCGCCGGGCGTGATGACACGGCGGATGAATTCGAAGGCGATGCCCGATGTCGAGGAGGCCGCCGAGGCGGTGCTCAAGGGCGAGCGCAAGGCCAAGCTGAAGAACACGATGTTCTTTCACACCGCCGGCCTGCGCTTCCCCTACAAGAACATGCACTACACGATGGTTGCCGGCGGCAACGCCTTCTATGAAAAGCGCGGCCGGAACTGGAAGCCGCTGCCGGACGAGCCCACGGTCGCGGTGGCACAAGCCACGCCGCGGGCGCCGGCGGCCACCGCTCCGGTGACGCTCGTCGCCTCCGCGGCGCCGGTTCCCAAAGCAACACCCGCCAAGGCAACCTATGTGACCGCGATCGCATCGCAGCCGGTAAAGCCGACTCTGGAGAAGGTGACGCCACAGAAGGCGACCCTTGTTGCGATGCAAGAACCGATGCAGGAGCCGGACGCGGCCCGTTTCGGCGGCACGGCCGACACCCGGCCTGTCACCTCGTTCCCGGCCGCGTCGGCCGAGCCGACAATGGCGTTTGAATCGACCCCCGAGAACACCGACGCCATCGGTGCGATGATCGCCGGCCAGACCCGGCCGCTGGAAGAAAACTGAGGCGGTCGACGTCGGCGCCGCCCCTCATCTGGCTGCCATCTTCTCCCCGTATTAGTGACGGGGAGAAGGACGCTCTCGTCGATGATTTCGCCAATCGTCAGCCTTGCAGGAAGGGTGCCGAGGTCGCGGTCTGCCCTTTCTCCCCGTCACTATACGGGGAGAAATGCCCGGCAGGGCAATGAGGGGCGGCGCAAGCCGACGCGATTGTCCCGCAGCAGCGTCGTTGCGTTGAACATCACCCGCCGCTGCGGTGTTTCAAAACCCATTGAAAAATCCTAAACCGATGCGATGTCGAAGCGAATCGCCGGTCCCGAGATCGAACGCCTGATCCAGCTCCTGGCCAAGGTGCCGGGGCTCGGTCCCCGTTCGGCCAGGCGAGCCGCACTCCACCTCATCAAGAAGAAGGAGCAGCTGCTGGCGCCGCTCGCCGCCGCCATGAGCGAGGCGGTCGACAAGGTGCGCATCTGCTCGACCTGCGGCAATGTCGACACGTCCGACCCCTGCATGATCTGCACCGATCCGCGCCGTGACCCCGGCACGCTCATCGTCGTCGAGGACGTGGCCGACCTGTGGGCGCTGGAGCGGGCGGCCGCCATGAATGTCCGCTACCACGTGCTCGGCGGCTCGTTGTCGCCGCTCGACGGCATCGGCCCCGAGCAGCTCAACATTCGCTCGCTGGTCGACCGCGTCGCCGGCGGCGAGGTCAAGGAGGTGATCCTCGCCGTCAACGCCACGGTCGAGGGCCAGACCACCGCGCACTATCTCACCGACCAATTGTCCGGCTTCGACATCAAGGTAACGCGGCTGGCGCATGGCGTGCCGGTCGGCGGCGAGCTCGACTATCTCGACGAAGGCACGCTGGCCGCGGCGCTGCGCTCGCGTACGGCGTTTTGAGGCGATTGGGGGAGGGGTATTCTTGAGATGATTGCATTCTTTCGCGCCCCTCTCTGTCCTGCCGGACATCTCCCCCACACGGGGGGAGATCGGACGTCACGCCGGCTTTCGCTAACCTTCAACGCTGGAGAAAAGCTGCCATCGCCAAAGCTGCCAATCTCCCCCCAAGTGGGGGAGATGTCCGGCAGGACAGAGGGGGGCGCGACAGAACGTCGACTTTGCGGATTGGCGTTCTTTCTTGCTACGCTCGTTGCCCTCCTCCTCGCCACCCCCGCCTCCGCAGCAAAAATCGACGACCAGTTTCACGCCTGGCTGCAAGGCGACCTCTGGCCCGAAGCCAACGCCAAAGGCATCTCCAGAAAAACCTTCGACGCCGCCTTCGACGGCGTCAAGCCGAACCTCAAACTGCCCGACCTGGTGATGCCGGGCAAAAAAGCGACGACACCGCAGAAGCAGCATCAGGCGGAGTTCGGTTCGCCCGGCGCCTATTTCGCCGAAAAGACGGTTCGCGCCGTCACATCAGGCGGTCGGTCGCGCGCGGCGGCCAATGCCAGGACGATCGCCGCGATCGAGAAACGCTACGGCGTGCCGGGCGAGGTGCTGCTGGCGATCTGGGGCCGCGAGACCGGCTTCGGCGCCGCGAAAATGCCTTACGATGCTTTCGAAGTGCTGGGCACCAAGGCGTTCATGGCGACCAGGAAGGACTTCTTTCGCACCGAGTTGCTCGCAGCGCTCGAGATCGTCGAGCGTGGGCTGGCCCCTGTCAGCGCGATGAAGTCGTCCTGGGCAGGCGCGCTCGGCCAGCCGCAGTTCATGCCGAGTTCGTTCCTGAACCATGCCGTCGATTTCGATGGCGATGGTCGGGCCGACATCTGGAACTCGGTGCCGGACACGCTGGCCTCGATCGCCAACTATCTCGTCCACTATGGTTGGGTGAAGGGCCGCGGCTGGGGTTTCGAGGTGACTGTGCCTGAAACGGTTTCCTGCTCGCTCGAAGGTCCGGACCAGGGCAAGAGGATTTCCGAATGGGCTGATATGGGCATCAAGCGGGTCGCGGCAAAGCCGTTTCCGGCGCGCGAGTTGAAGGCCGAAGGCTTTCTTTTGATGCCGGCCGGCCGTAGCGGCCCGGCCTTCATCGTCACGCCCAATTTCTACGTGCTGAAGCAATACAACACCAGCGATCTCTACGCCCTGTTCATCGGCCACGGCGCTGATCGCATCGCCCATGGCGACAGCAATTTTTCCGGCAGCTGGGGCGCGGTCGGCGGGCTCCACAGGTCGGACATCGCCACCTTGCAGCGCGCGCTGGAGGCCGAGGGCTACGATGTCGGCAGCGCCGACGGCCTGCCCGGTTTCAAGACGCGCCGCTCGATCGGCAAGTGGCAGGCCGGGAACGGTCGCGCCGCCACCTGTTTTCCCGACGCCGACTTGGTCACCGCGTTGAAATAGCTGCACTCCGGGTGTCGCGCCACGGCCGTGGTGGCTGCCCGATCTGGTCCAACCAACAGCTTTGCAAATGCTCGTTGCCGTGCTTGAAAGCGCCGGATATGGTGAGGCGGAACTGGGCAAAAATTGCCGCGACAACCGGTCCAGGGGCCATCGTTCGGTTAGAGCGCCGCGCGTCCGTTGGACGCGCAAAGGACGCTCTAAGACTTTGGACTACACATCGTGCTTTCCGAAAATCGATTCCGATTTTCGGGCCGATGTGGCAAAGAACGCTGCAACCCTGAGCCGGGAACTCAGGTCAACAAACAGGGAACAGTTAAAAATGATGATGGAAAAGTTTGCTCTACGCTCCCGCTTCTTGCTCGCGGGCGCAGCCATGTCCGCGCTGCTTCTGGCCGGCGCGCCTGCCTTTGCCGTGACGCCCGCCGACACGCTGGTCGAGGGTTTCGCGATCGACGACATCATCTCCATGGATCCGGGCGAAGCGTTTGAGCTGTCGACCGCCGAGGTCACCGGCAACACCTATGACCTGCTCGTCCGCCTCGACTTGAGCGATACGTCCAAGGTCAAGGGCGATCTCGCCGAAAGCTGGACGGTCTCCGACGACGGCCTGGTCTATACTTTCAAGCTCAAGCCCGGCCTGAAATTTGCCTCGGGCAATCCGATCACGGCGGCGGACGTCGCCTATTCGTTCGAGCGCGCCATCAAGCTCGACAAGAGCCCGGCCTTCATCATCGGACAGTTCGGCATCAATGGCGACAACGTTGCCGATAAAGCCAAGGCTGTCGATGACACGACGTTCCAGTTCACTGTCGACAAAGCCTATGCGCCGAGCTTCGTCTTGAACTGCCTGTCGGCGACCGTCGCCTCGGTCGTCGATGCCAAGCTCGTCAAGGAGCATGTCGCCGCAGTCACGCCGAGCGCCGACTACAAATACGACAATGACTTCGGCAACGCGTGGCTGAAGACCGGCTATGCCGGCTCGGGCGCCTTCAAGCTGCGCGAATGGCGGGCCAATGAGGTCGTCGTCATGGAGCGCAACGACAATTATCACGGCGAAAAGGCCAAGCTTGCCCGCGTCATCTACCGCAACATGAAGGAAAGCTCGGGCCAGCGCCTGGCGCTCGAGGCCGGCGACATCGACGTTGCCCGCAATCTGGAGCCGAACGACCTCGACGCCATCGCCAAGAATGCCGATCTCACCACCACCAGCGCGCCGAAGGGCACGGTCTATTACATCAGCCTCAATCAGAAGAACCCGAATCTCGCCAAGCCCGAGGTTCGCCAGGCCTTCAAATATCTCGTCGACTATGATGCCTTGAGCTCGACCATCCTCAAGGGCATCGGTGAGATCCACCAGACCTTCCTGCCCAAAGGCGTGCTCGGCGAACTGGACGAGAACCCGTTCAAATTCGATCTCGCCAAGGCCAAGGAACTGCTCGCCAAGGCCGGTCTCGCCGACGGTTTCAGCGTCACCATGGACGTGCGCAACACCCAGCCGGTGACCGGCATGGCGGAATCGTTCCAGCAGACGCTGGGACAGGCCGGCGTCAAGCTGGAGATTATTCCCGGCGACGGCAAGCAGACGCTGACCAAATACCGCGCCCGCAACCATGACATCTATATCGGCCAGTGGGGCCAGGATTATTTCGATCCAAACTCCAACGCCCAGACTTTCGCCAGCAACCCCGACAATTCGGATGAAGGCAAGACCAAGACGCTGGCCTGGCGCAACGCCTGGGACATTCCGGACTTGAGCAAGGAAACCGAAGCAGCCTTGCTCGAGAAGGATCCGGCCAAGCGCGCCGCAATGTACCAGGATCTGCAGAAGAAGATCCTCGAAACCAGTCCTTTCATCATCGTTCACCAGCAGCTGGAAGTGGCCGGCCTGCGCAAGAACCTCAAGGGCTTCGCGCTCGGCCCGAGCTTCGACACCAACTTCGTCGGCCAGATCTCCAAGGAATGATGCCGGCGGACGCGCCGCATGAGCACTGTTGAAAGCGAAGCGACGGCAGGGCGCGGCAGCGCCCGTGCTGTCGCTGTCGCGTCGTCGATCGCCCGCTTCCTGGTCATCGCGGTAACCACCTATCTCGGTCTTCTCGCGGTGACCTTCTTCATCGGCCGGGTGATCCCGATCGACCCGGTGCTGGCGGTGCTCGGCGACCGGGCGCCGGCCAATGTCGTCGAGCGCACACGCCGCGAGATGGGGCTCGACCTGCCGCTGATCGAGCAGTTCTACATCTATGTGAAGAATGCCCTGAACGGCAATTTCGGCACATCGGTGCTGACCACCAATCCGGTGATGACCGACATCCGCCGCGCCTTTCCGGCGACGATCGAGCTGGCGACGCTGGGGACGCTGATCGGTTCGGTGATCGGCGTGCCGCTCGGCGTGCTGGCCGCCGTCAAGCGCGGCAGCATCATCGACCAGATCGTGCGCATCATCGGCCTGGTCGGCTACTCCGTGCCGATCTTCTGGCTGGGATTGCTGGCGCTTGTGCTGTTCTATGCCAAGCTGCAATGGGTGGCTTTTCCCGGCCGCCTCGACATCGTCTACGAATACACCTTCACGCCGATCACCGGCTTCTATCTTCTGGATGCTCTGTGGCAGCGGCAGTGGGATGTGTTTTTCGATGCCTTTCGCCACATCATCCTGCCGGCCTCGTTGCTCGGCTATTTCTCGCTTGCCTATGTCAGCCGGATGACTCGCTCGTTCATGCTGAACGAGCTTGCCCAGGAATACATCGTCGCAGCGCGCGCCAAAGGCCTGTCGGAGACACGCATCATCTGGGGGCACGCGCTGCGCAACGCGGCGGTGCCGATGGTCACCGTGATTGCGCTTTCCTATGCCGGCCTGCTCGAAGGCTCGGTGCTGACCGAGACCGTGTTTTCATGGCCGGGTATCGGCCTCTACATCACCAATTCCCTGCAGAACGCCGACATGAACGCGGTGCTCGGCGGCACCATCGTCATCGGCTCGGTCTTCATCGGCATCAATCTCCTGTCCGACCTGCTCTACCGAGTGCTCGATCCGAGGACCAAAGTGAGATGAGCGCAGAGGCGATACAAAGCCGTCGCGACTGGCTGCTCAGCGAGCGGCCGGCATCGCGCATGCAGGCAAGGCTCGGCCGCGCCTATGTGGCGTGGCGGCGCTTTTCCGCCAACCGGCTGGCGTTTCTCGGCCTGCTCATCATCATCGCTTTGCTGGTGGTCGCGGCCTTTGCCGATGTGCTGGCGCCCTATTCGCCGACAATCGGCGACCTCAAGGGCTCGCGCCTCCTGGCGCCGAGTGCCGAGCATTGGTTCGGCACCGACGACCTCGGCCGAGACATCCTTTCGCGCGTCATCTTCGGCTCGCGATGGACGCTCTACGTCGTCATTCTCGTCGCCGTCATTGCCGCCCCTATCGGCCTGCTGGTCGGCACGGTCGCCGGCTATGCCGGCGGCTGGATCGATGCGATCCTGATGCGCATCACCGACATCTTTCTGGCCTTTCCGAAGCTGATCCTGGCGCTGGCCTTTGTCGCCGCACTTGGCCCCGGCATCGAGAACGCAGTGCTCGCCATCGCCATCACCTCGTGGCCGCCTTACGCGCGCATTGCCCGCGCCGAAACGCTCACCGTGCGCAATTCGGATTACATCAAGGCGGTGCAATTGATGGGTGCCTCGCCGTTCCGCATCGTGCTTCGCCACATCATGCCGCTCTGCATCTCGTCGCTGATCATCAGGGTGACGCTCGACATGGCCGGCATCATCCTGACCGCCGCCGGTCTCGGCTTCCTCGGCCTCGGCGCGCAACCGCCGCTGCCGGAATGGGGCGCGATGATCGCGTCGGGCCGCCGCTTCGTGCTCGACCAGTGGTGGGTGGCCGGTGCGCCGGGCTTTGCCATCCTCATCGTCAGCCTCGGCTTCAACCTGCTCGGCGACGGCCTGCGCGATGCGCTCGACCCCCGGAGTGGTGATCAATGAGTAGCGACCAATGAGCACGCTGCTGGAGGTCGACGATCTGCGCGTCACCTTTCCGACGCGCACCGGCCTGATCGAGGCAGTGCGCGGCGTCTCCTTCTCGCTTGGTCGCGAGCGGCTCGGCATCGTCGGCGAGAGCGGTTCCGGCAAGTCGCAGACCGGCCGCGCCATCATGGGCCTGACCCCGCCGCAGGCCGAGGTCACTGCCAACAAACTTGCCTTCGACGGCATCGACCTGCTTGCAGCGCCGCCCCGCGACCGCCGGGCGCTGCGCGGAAAACGCATCGCCATGATCCTGCAGGATCCGAAATACTCGCTCGACCCGGTGATGAGCATCGGCCGCCAGATCGTCGAGACGCTGCGCACGCATGAGAAGGCCGGCAAGGCCGAAGCCCGCGACCGCGCGCTCGCCATGCTGGAGGCCGTGCAGATCCGTGATCCGGCCCGTGTCTTCGACCTGCATCCGCACGAGGTCTCGGGCGGCATGGGCCAGCGCGCCATGATCGCCATGATGCTGATTGCCGGGCCGGAAATGATGATCGCCGACGAGCCGACCTCGGCGCTGGACGTCACCGTGCAGCTCGACGTGCTCGGCATCCTCGACAGGCTGGTCAGCGAGCGCGGCATGGGGCTGATCTTCATCTCGCACGATCTGCGCCTGGTCTCGTCCTTCTGCGACCGGGTGATCGTCATGTATGCCGGCAAGGTGGTCGAGCAGCTGGCGGCGTCGGAGCTCGGCCGCGCCCAGCATCCCTATACGCGCGGGCTGCTCAACTGCATGCCCAAGATCGGTGCCGACCGCCACCCGCTGCCCGTGCTCGACCGCAAGCCGGAGTGGGCGGCATGACTTCGGCCCTTTCCGTCGACAGGCTGGAGGTGATCTTCGACCGTTTTCGCGCGCTGAAGGGCGTCAGCCTCGACGTGCTGTCAGGCGAATCCTTCGGCCTGGTCGGCGAATCCGGCTCCGGCAAATCGACGCTTCTCAGGGCAATCGCCGGCCTCGCACCGGCCGCTTCGGGCAGCATCACCGTCAACGGAAAAAGACTCGGCGCGCGCCGTGACAAGGCTTTCTATCGTGAGGTGCAGATGGTCTTCCAGGACCCTTACGGCTCGTTGCATCCGCGCCAGACCGTCGACCGCCTGCTGCAGGAGCCGCTCGCCATCCACGGCTTTGCGGATGGTGAGAAACGCATCCAGCGGGCGCTGGACGAAGTCGGCCTAGGGACCGGCTTCCGCTTCCGCTATTCGCATCAATTGTCGGGCGGCCAGCGCCAGCGCGTCGCCATCGCGCGGGCGCTGATCCTCGAGCCGTCGATCCTGCTGCTCGACGAGCCGACCTCTGCACTCGACGCTTCGGTGCAGGCCGAAGTGCTCAACCTGCTGGAAGAGATCCGGCGTCGGCGCAAGCTGACCTTCCTGATGGTCAGCCACGACCTCGCCATCATCACCCATATGTGCGAGCGGCTGATGGTGATGCAGAATGGCGAGGCGGTCGAACACCTCACCGCGGACGATCTCGTCCGGCGTCACGTGACGAAGGACTACACGCGCAACCTGCTCAGGGCGAGCGAAGGGTTTGTGAGGGTGTAGTTTTCTGCGTCGAGCTCCGTTGCGCCCCCCTCTGTCCTGCCGGACATCTCCCCCACAGGTGGGGAGATTGGCCGTCATCGATGGCTTCGCCTATCGTCACAGGAGTGAGCGCGGCGCCGAAACCGCAGATCTCCCCTCCTTGTGGGGGAGATGTCCGGCAGGACAGAGGGGGGCGCGAAGGAACGCGACGCAATTCGCAAGCGCCCTGTCAGGCCACGCTGCCTGTAGGAACCTCGTCGCCACCGTTTGCGCTCGTGTCGTCTTCCGGCGTCGTCTTAGGCTCCTTGATCCTGAACCACGTCACATAAAGCGCCGGCAAGAACAGCAGCGTGATCGCCGTGCCGGCGATGATGCCGCCCATCATGGCATAGGCCATCGGCCCCCAGAACACTTCGCGCGCGATCGGGATCAGCGCCAGGCTGGCGGCCGCCGCCGTTAGCGCGATCGGCCGCATGCGATGCTCGGTCGCCTCGATGACGGCTGCCCAGCGGTCCTTGCCCTCGGCGACAAGTTGCTCGATCTGCACGATCAGGATGACCGAGTTGCGGATCAGGATGCCGATCAGCGCCAGCACGCCAAGGATGGCGACGAAGCCGAGCGGCGCCCCGCTCGGTACCAGTGCCGCCACCACGCCGATCAGGCCGAGCGGCGCCACCGCCACGACTAGGAACAGACGCTGGAAGCTCTGCAACTGCACCATCAGGATGGTCGCCATGACAAACAGCATCAGCGGCACCACGGCAGCGATCGGCCCCTGGCTGTTGGCGCTTTCTTCGACCGAGCCGGCGGTGGCGATCGAATAGCCCGGCGGCAATTTGGTGATGAAGGCGTCGACAGACGGCTTCAACTCGTTGACCACGGTGGCGGGCAGCACGTCGCCGACCAGACCGGCGCGCACGGTGATGGTCGGGATCCGGTCGCGGCGCCACACCGTCGGCTGTTCGAGCTCGTAGCGGAAGTTCGCCACCGCAGCGAGCGGGATCGCCTCGCCTGTCCCGGTCGGCAACTGCATGTTCTGCAGCGTGCCGATCGAACCCCGTTCGGCCTCGCGCGAGCGGGCCACCACGTTGATCAGGTAGGTCGCGTCGCGCACCTGGGTGATGGTGGAGCCACCCACCGTGCTGTTCAGCGCGCTGGCAATGTCCGAAGAGGTGATGCCGAGTTGCCGTGCCTTATCCTGCAGCACGTCGACCCTCAGCACGCGCTCGGGCTCGTTCCAGTCGAAAGTGGGTGCGGCCAGCTTCGGATTGGCGGAAATGATGCCGGCGAATTCCTGCGCCAGCGTCCGTACCGTCTGGATGTCAGGACCGCCGACGCGGTACTGCACCGGCCGCCCGACCGGCGGCCCGAGCTCGAGCGGCTTGACGAAGGCGTCGGTGCCGACGAACTCGTCGCGCAGCAGCTTTTCCAGGGCCGGCTTGACCCGGTTGCGCGCCTCGATGCTCTTGGTGACGATGACGGTCTGGCCGAAATAGGGATTGCCCGGCTGCACATCATAGGTCAGCACGAAGCGAACCGCGCCCTGGCCGATATAGGAGCTGAAGCGGTCGACATCGGAATTGCCGACCAGAGCCCGCTGCTCGAAGCGCTCCATCTGGTCCCGGGTCTCGGCGATCGAGGAGTTCTGCGGCAGGTTCCAGTCGACGATCAGTTCCGGCCGGTCGGATGGTGGAAAGAACTGCTGCTGGACGAGGCCGAAGCCGGCCAGCGAAGCCCCGAACAACAGCACGGTTGCGATGATGGTCAGCCAGTGATGACGCACCGAGCCGACGAGGATGCGTCGGAACAGCGCGGTGAAGCGGCCGGGCTTTTCATGATGCTGCTTCATCGTCGCCGGCAGGATGGTGACGCCGAGCAGCGGTGCAAACAGCACCGCGACGATCCATGACACCAGCAGCGACACGGCGATGACGACGAACAGCGTGAATGTGTATTCGCCGGCGGCGCTGTTGTTGAGGCCGATCGGGATGAAGCCGGCGACCGTCACCAGCGTGCCGGTCAGCATCGGGAAAGCGGTCGAGGTGTAGACATAGGTCGCCGCCTTGCGCAGATTGTCGCCGACTTCCAGCCGCGCCACCATCATCTCCACCGCGATCATGGCGTCGTCGACCAGCAGGCCGAGCGAGATAATCAGCGCGCCGAGCGAAATGCGCTGCAGCGATATGCCGAGATAGGCCATGACCGTGAAGGTGATGGCCAGCACCAGCGGGATCGACAGCGCCACCACAAATCCGGCGCGCATGCCGAGGCTGATGAAGGACACGGCAAGCACGATGGCGACCGCCTCGAACAGGGCGCGGGTGAAGCCTGAAACCGCCTCCTCGACGATGACAGGCTGGTCGGCGACCAGATGCACGCCGACGCCGATTGGCAGGTCGGCCAGCACCTTATTCATCTCCTCGTGCAGGGCCTCGCCGAACTCCAGCAGATTGGCGTTGGGCTTCATGCCGATGGCGAGGCCGATCGCGTCCTGCCCGTTGAAGCGGAACAAGGCCGTCGGCGGGTCGACATAGCCGCGCGAAATCGTCGCCACGTCGCTCAGCCGGAAGAAGCGATCGTTGACGCGCAAATTGATGGCGCGAAGGCTCTCTTCCGAGGTGAACTGGCCGCTCACACGCACGCTGATGCGCTCCGGCCCGGACTGGATGACGCCGGACGGCGTGATCGCGTTCTGCGCCTGCAGGCTGGCCACGATCGCCTGCTGGTTGAGGCCGAGAGCCGCGATCTGGCGGGTCGAGAATTCGAGGTAGATCGCTTCGTCCCGGGCACCGACCAGATCGACCTTGCCGGCATTCGGCACGGCCAGGATCTTTGTCCTGACATCCTCGACATAGTCGCGTAACTGGCGCGGCGTCAGCCCGTCGGCGGTGAAGGCATAGATGTTGCCGTAGACGTCGCCGAAGCGGTCGTTGAAGAACGGTCCCTGCACGCCTTGCGGAAACTGCGCCCAGATGTCGTTGACCATGTTGCGCACCTGCAGCCAGGTCGGCACGACATCGCGCGCCTTGGTCGTCGGCTTCAGGTTGACGAAGATGACGGTCTTGCCGGCTGAGGTGACGGATTTGGTATAGTCGAGGCTGTCGAGCTCTTCGAGCTTCTTCTCGATGCGGTCGGTTACTTGCCGCACCGTCTCGTTGACCGATGCGCCGGGCCAGTTGGCCTGGATGACCATGGTCTTGATGGTGAAGGCGGGGTCTTCCTCTCGGCCGAGATTGAGATAGGCAAAGACGCCGGCCACGACGAAGACCAGCATGAAATACCACACCAGCGAACGATGGCTCAGCGCCCAATCGGAGAGGTTGAAGCCCTTCACGTAGCCCCTCCCTCAGGGATCTTGACCTTCTGTCCCTCGGTCAGGCTGTGGACGCCGGCGGTGACGACGCGCATGCCGGCATCGAGGCCCTCGGCGACGGTGAAGGTGGCGGCGCCCTTGGCTGCAATTTTGATGTCGCGGGCACTCACGCTCGATGTCTGCTGGTCGACGATCCAGACTTTTTGTCTGCCGTTCTTCTCCAGCAGCGCCGAAAGCGGCAACTCGATCGTCGGCGCGATCTTGGCCATGCGGGTCGCCGTCACCGTCGAGCCAAGCCTGAATGCCGGCGGCGGATCGATGAGCGTCAGCCGGATGCGGCGCGTTCGGGTCGAACCTTCGGCTTGCGGGGCGATCTCGCGCAGCCTGGCTTCGCTGCGTATCGTCGGCAGCGATTGCAGGATGATCTGGAAGGGCGTGCCGACGGCGAGATCGCCGGTCAACTGATCGGGAATGTCGACGACTGCTTCACGCGGGTCGGAGCGCGCCACCGTGACGACGGTCTGGCCGGGCGAGACCGTCTGGCCGACCTCGGCGCCGACGGCGGTGACCACGCCATCGAAGTCCGAGAACAACCTGGTATAGCCAAGCTGCTCCTGCGATTTGGCAAGGGCCGCATTGGCCCGCTCGATGCCGGCCGCGGCGGCCTGCCTGGCTTGCTGCGCGGCGTCGAAGACGGCTTGCGAGGTGTTGGCGACGGCAAGCAACTGGCGCTGGCGCTCCTCGCTGGCGGCGGCGTTGGCAAATTGCGCCTGCGCGTTGGAGAGTTCCGCCTTCGCCGCCTGCTCGGCAAGCTCCAGCGCCGTCGGATCGAGCGCCGCGATCGTCGTGCCCTTGGTGACGATATCGCCGACCTTGACATCGCGGGCGACGACCCGGCCAAGCAGGCGGAAGGCAAGATCGGCGCTGAATTGCGGTTCGACGGATCCGGCGAAGCCGAAGGTCTCTATGGTGCGTGGCTCGACCACCACCGACAGCACCGGTCGGATGATCTCGGGCGGCTTCTCTTCCGATTGCGAGCAGGCGCCGAGCACCAGCCCAAACAGGGCAGGGACAAGCGCGGTAGCGCTGCGCAGGGACCGGTTCATTGCCCCGCTCCCGCTATCTCGACGGTCTGGCCGGGGCTGAGCAACTGGCCGCCGGCGGTGACGACGGTTTGGCCTGCCTCCAGTCCCTTGTCGATGACGACCGAGCCGGATCCAAAGGCAAGCACCTCCACCTGTGCCGTTGTCACTGCCTTGGTCGATTGATCTACGACCCAGACGGCCGGCTTGCCGTCGCTCAAGGTCAATGCCTGCCACGGCAGGATCACTGCTTTCAACGGCTGGGCGCTGACCGAGCCGATGACGGCCGCGCCCAGCGGCATGCCTGCGGGCGTGTCGGGAATGGCGACCTTGACCCGGATCGAGCCTGAAGCCGGATCGACCGCTGGCGAGATTTCGCGCACCTTGCCCATCGCCTTGATCTGCGGATCCGACAACAGTGTGATTGTCACCGCCGGTGCTGCCGGCGTCTTGGCGACCAGCGTTTCCTCTACGTTGAAGACCGCATCGCGGTCGCCGTCCTCGGCAAGGGTGAAGACGGTCTGCGCCGCCTGCACCACCTGCCCTGCTTCGACCTGGCGCACTGTGATCACGCCTGCCGCACCCGCCTTGAGTTCGGTGAAGGAAAGGTTCTCTTTTGCATTGGCGAGCGCGCTTTGAGCGGCATCGACGCTGCCTCGCGCCACCTTCGACGCCTGCTCGGCCGCATCATAGTCGCGCCTGGTGGTGTAGCCCCGGGCAAGCAGTATCTTTTGCCGTTCGAAGGCAGCGGCGGCCTGGGTCAATTGCGCCTGCGCGGCGTCGAGATCGGCTTGCGCCGAGCGCAGGTCAAATTCCTGTTCCTGTGGATCGATGCGGGCAAGCACGGCGCCTTGATCGACATGCTGGCCGACATCGACAAGCCGTTCGGCGACGCGGCCGCCGACTCGGAACGACAGATTGTTCAGCGTGCGCGCCGCGATCGCGCCGGTGAGCGAAGTCCTTGGCGCATAGTTGGCGATCGCCACCGTCTCCGTGCGCACCATGACCGGCAATTTCTTCGCCGCCGCCTCCTGCTTCTGGCAGCCGGCCAGAAGCAAAGGCAGCGTTGCCATCGCGCAGGCAAGAATTGTGGATGCAGGAAAAGACAAATGGCTGGGGGTTTTGACCGATGGCGGCGAGGCGGACGATGTCGCGTTCCTGCTCATGGCTCCCTCAACCGCGCGGGCCGCTCCCTATGGCAAGACGGCGCGGACAACGGCGAGGATAATTGATCCCCGCGAAAAGGAAACCTCTCCTCGTACGCGTATAGGCGGTTTGTTTAAGCCGCCAGTGAACGCAACGGCAGCAGGCCCAATGGCCCGCCGCCAGTGCCAACTTGAGGAAAACGTGAAATAAGGCCAGAACAATTCCCGGCAGTCATCCAAACAAGAACGGGCGCCGGCCCGGCGAGGGACATCATGAAGAATTCAGCCATCTCCGAACGTAAGAACCAGTCCATCTCTCGCGGCGTCGGCATGACCACGCAGATCTATGCCGACCGCGCCGAAAACTCGGAAATCTGGGATGTCGAGGGCCGTCGCTATATCGACTTCTCGTCCGGTATCGCCGTCGTCAACACCGGCCATCGTCACCCAAAGGTGATCGAGGCGGTCAAGGCGCAGCTCGACCGTTTCACCCATACCTGCCACCAGGTGGTGCCCTATGAGAGCTATGTCAGACTGGCCGAACGGCTGAACGGAATGCTGCCGGGCAAGTTCGACAAGAAGACGATCTTCGTCACCACCGGCGCCGAGGCGGTGGAGAACGCCATCAAGATCGCCCGCAACGCCACCGGCCGCCCGGCGGTCATCGCCTTTGCCGGCGGCTTCCATGGCCGCACCTTCATGGGCATGGCGCTGACCGGCAAGGTCGTGCCCTACAAGGTCGGCTTCGGCGCCATGCCGGCCGATGTCTTCCACGCGCCGTTCCCGGTGGCGCTGCACGGGGTCTCGGTCGCCGATTCGCTGGCCGCGCTCGACCGGCTGTTCAAGGCCGATATCGATCCGGCCCGTGTCGCCGCCATCATCGTCGAGCCGGTGCAGGGCGAGGGCGGCTTCTACGAGGCACCGCGCGACTTCATGACGGCACTGCGCAAGATCTGCGACCAGCACGGCATGCTGTTGATCGCCGACGAGGTGCAGACCGGCTTCGCCCGCACCGGAAAAATGTTCGCCATGGATCACCACGAAGTGGCGCCCGACATCACCACAATGGCCAAGAGCCTGGCCGGAGGCTTCCCGCTGTCGGCGGTCACCGGCCGCGCCGAGATCATGGATGCGCCGAACCCCGGCGGGCTCGGCGGCACCTATGGCGGCAGCCCGATCGGCGTCGCCGCGGCGCATGCCGTGCTCGACGTGATCGAAGAGGAAAAGCTCTGCGACCGCGCCAACACGCTGGGCAACCGGCTGAAGCAGCGGCTGCAATCGATCCGCGACGACACGCCGGAGATCGTCGATATCAGAGGCCCCGGCTTCATGAACGCCGTCGAGTTCAACGATGTGAAGAAGGGCTTGCCGTCGGCCGAGATCGCCAATGCGGTCCGGCTCAAGGCGCTCGACAAGGGCCTGATCCTGCTCACCTGCGGCGTCTATGGCAATGTCATCCGCTTCCTCGCGCCGATCACCATCCAGGACGGCGTCATGAACGAAGCGCTCGACATTCTGGAAAGCTCGATCCGCGAAGTTCGCGCCGCCTGAGCGATACGACTATTCAGCGGCGCGGACAGTCTCTTCCTGCTGGAAGGCGGCGAGCGCTGCCTTCAATCCGTCCTGTCCTGTCGCAACCGTCTGCGGCGTCGGCGAGAAGCCGGCGCCGAGCATCTTGCGGCCAAGCATATGGTCGCCCGGCCGGTTGATCGATTCGATGCCGAGCAGACGATTTCCAGCATAATGGTAGATCGAGAATCTGTTCTCGTTGACGTCACCCAGCACGACATGGCTGTCGCCGCCCGAAATCAGGCCGACCATCTGCAGCTTCATGTCGCCGATGTCGGACCAGAACCATGGCACCGCCGCAAACGCGTCTGCATGGCCCAGCATGGTGCGCGCGGCAAGCCGCGCCTGATCGGTCGCATTCTGCACCGATTCCAGCCGCACTTCGCCGCCGGTGAGCCAGTGCCGGTAGGAGGCGGCATCGCCGATGGCGAGGATTTCGGGCACCGACGTGCGCATCTGCTGGTCGACGCGGATGCCGTTGGCGATGGTGATGCCTGCAGCTTGCGCCAGCTCGACATTGGGCACGACGCCGATGCCGATTACGACCATCTGCGCCGGCAGGCGCTCGCCGTTCGAGCTGACAGCGGCCGAGACATGGCCGCTCTCACCTTCGAGCCGCGCAATGGTGGTTCCGGTGAGGATGCGCACACCAGTCGCTTCCAGCCGCTGCCGCACATGGCTCGCGATGATCGGCGCCACCGCCCGGCCAAGCAGCCGGTCGACCGCCTCGACCACGGTGACCTTGCGGCCGGCCGCTTTGAGCGTCGCGGCGATTTCCAGCCCGATGAAGCCGCCGCCTAAGATGACGACGTCCTCGCTCTGCGCGCTCAATTCGCGGATCAGGCGCGCGTCGGCGAGCGAGCGCAGCGACACAACGCCTGAAAAATCCGAACCCGGCAGCGCCAGGAGGCACGGTCGCGAACCGGTCGCCAGGATGAGCCGGTCGAAAGGCAGCACGCCACCACCTGATATTTCCAGCCTGCGTCGGCCGGCATCGATGCGATCGATGCGGACACCCGGCCGGTAGTCGATCGCGCTGCCGGTATAAAAGGCCTCGCCGCGCAGCGGCTGCGGTTTGGCCTCTTGATCCTTGATGAAGGTCTTCGACAGCGGCGGCTTGTGGTAGGGCAACTCGTTCTCGTCGCTGACGAGGATCACGGGTCCCTCGTAACCGTCCTCGCGCAGGCTGGCGGCCGCTTGCACGCCCGCATGACCCGCACCGACAATGACCACACCGTTTTTCATCGCAGCCCCAATTCCTTAATCCAAGTCTAGGACGTCTCGCCAAGTGGCAATTGTCTGACGCCGCCGCAAGACCGCCTTTGCGGGTCGCACCCGGAACGGCGGTCCGCGAATAGTGCTGTTCAATGGCGGCACTATATATGCGGCAAAGTTGACACTTGCAGTTTAGAATTATTCTAAACTGTTGTTTCGATTGGCTTTTCTTTCTGAAATTGATTGACTTCCGGCGCCTTCATCGCTTTATGGAAGCTTGCGTGTCAAGCGCATCCCTTTGATGTCTGGGCCTTGAACCCTTTCGATTGGAGGCATTTCGATGTCTTTCTTCCGCGAACCGCGCTATGTCGCGGCCTGTTTTTCGCCCAATGGCATGGGCTTGCCATGGCGCCGATTGCCTGCCGACGCGCCTTTGGCGCCGGCATTTCACTGAATTCCCGAGGGAGATGACAATCATGAGAGCGATGATCACGGCGCGATATGGCAGCAGGCTTGCAGCGATCGGCGCCACGGCGGCATTGACGGCGGCGATATTCGTGTTGCCGGCCAAGGCGGAAACCGATGCCAAGGCGGTCATCAAGACCTATTCCGATATTGCGCTCGCCAAATATGAGGATTCGCTGACCACGGCACAGGCGCTCGACAAGGCCGTCGACGCGCTGATCGCCAAGCCTTCGGCGGAAACGCTGACTGCCGCCCGAGAGGCCTGGAAGGCGTCGCGCGTTCCTTATCAGCAGACCGAAGTCTACCGCTTCGGCAACGCCATCGTCGACGACTGGGAAGGCAAGGTGAATGCCTGGCCGCTGGACGAAGGCCTGATCGACTATGTCGCCGCCGGCTACGGCACCGAGTCGGACGCCAATGCGCTCTACACCGCCAATGTGATCGCCAACAAGTCGATCGAGATCGACGGCAAGAAGATCGACGCCACCAATCTTACCCCGGAATTCCTCTCCGGCACGCTGCAGGAGGCCGGCGGCATCGAGGCCAATGTGGCGACCGGCTATCACGCCATCGAATTCCTGCTGTGGGGCCAGGACCTGCACGGCACCGGCCCGGGCGCCGGCGAACGGCCCTACACGGACTATGATCTCACCAACTGCACCGGCGGCAATTGCGATCGTCGCGCGCAGTACCTGAAGTCGGCCAGCGACCTTCTGGTTTCCGATCTGCAGGACATGGTCAACGACTGGAAGGAAGGCGGCGCCGCCCGCAAGAATCTTGGCGACGGCGAGCCGAAAGCCGGCATCTCGACCATCCTCACCGGCATGGGCTCGCTGTCCTATGGCGAACTCGCCGGCGAGCGCATGAAGCTCGGCCTGCTGCTGCACGATCCGGAAGAGGAGCATGACTGCTTCTCCGACAACACCTATGATTCTCATCTCTACGATGCCGTCGGCATTCGCGCCGCCTACCGTGGCAGCTACACGCGCCTCGACGGCACCGTCGTCGAAGGGCCCTCGGTAACCGACATGGTCAAGGAGGCCGATCCGGCGATCGACAAGGAACTGTCGGACAAGCTGGATGTCACCGTCGCCAAGATGGAAGCCATCAAGGCGCGGGCGCTTGGCGGCGAGGCCTATGACCAGCAGATCGGAGAAGGCAACACGGAAGGCAACGCCACCGTGCAGGCGGCGATCGACGCGCTGGTCGACCAGACCAAGTCGATCGAACGCGCCGTCGGCACCCTGAAACTCAATGCCATCGCCTTCGAGGGTTCGGACAGCCTCGATGCGCCAGACAAGGTGTTCCAGTAGGTCATCGATGCCCCGAGCCCGAACCGAGGGTCCGCATAGCAAATGAAAAACGGTTTTCGGAATCAGGCTCGACCAAGAAAATAAGCCACACGGCGCCGAGCAAGCGCCGTCAGCCATACAGAGCAAACAATGCTGATCTGCCATTGCAACATCATCACCGAGAAGGAGATTGAGCAGACGATCGTCGGGCTGCTGGATCAGGATCCCTGGCAGCTTATCGTGCCGGCGAAGATCTATCATGCCATGCAGAAGCGTGGTCGCTGTTGCGGCTGCTTCCCAAATGTGGTCGAAACGATCATTCGGGTAACCGAAAATTACCACACCCGCTCGGAGGCGAGCGGCGTGGACATCGTTTCACACCTGGATCGCGTCAGAGGCCTGCGCGTCCAATACGGGAGCAGAACCCATGAAAGGCGAACAGCAGATCATAGAGCGGCTTAACGAGGCTCTATTTCTGGAACTTGGAGCAGTGAATCAGTACTGGGTGCATTTCCGGCTGCTGGAAGACTGGGGCTACGCCAAGCTGGCGAAGAAGGAACGCGCGGAATCGATCGAGGAGATGCACCATGCCGACCGGCTCGTGGCCCGCATCATCTTCCTTGAAGGTCATCCGAACCTGCAGTCGGTAGCGCCGCTGCGCATCGGACAGAATGTCAAGGAAGTGCTCGAATCCGACCTCGCCGGCGAATATGACGCGCGCACCGCCTACAAGCGTTCGCGCGAGATTTGCGAAGAAGCAGGCGACTACGTGACGATGAAGCTGTTCGAAGATCTGCTGTCCGACGAGGAAGGTCACATCGACTTCCTCGAGACGCAACTCGACCTGCTCGCCTCGATCGGCGAGGAAAAATATGGCCAGCTCAACGCCGCATCGGCCGACGAGGCGGATTAGGGACATGCGGGAATGCGGCGCCCCTTAGATTTCTTGCGCCGCTTGCGGCGGGCCGAGGATTACGGCCTGCCGTCCCAGCAAAACCCGCGATACGGATGGCTTCGCGGGCTTTCGCTCGCCGTGGTGGTCGCGCTGACCGCCTCGGCGCTGGCCGGCGCGCCCGAACCGGCGGGCCTCGCCACCAGCCGTACCGATCTGACGCCGAAGGATCTGGCGCGCGTCATCGCCATCACCAAGCCGACATCAGATTTTTCCAAGCCTGAGCAGTTCGAGCCGATGCAGGGCGGCGCCGGCACATCGCGGAAGGATGCCAACAAGGACGCCTTCTCGCAATCCTCAACCAATATCACCTTCGAGGAAGAGGGCACCTTCAAGCTCGGCAATGCCCTTTTCCGCAAGAACTGGGTGTCGTCGCCCTCGTCGACGCAGGCATCGGACGGGCTTGGGCCGCTGTTCAACGAGCGTGCGTGCCAGAATTGCCACCTGAAGGACGGCCGCGGTCATCCGCCGGAAGGCGACACCGGCACCACCTCCATGTTCCTGCGGCTGGCGCGGCAGGCGAGCACCGAGGATGAGACGGCAGCGCTGGCCGCTCGCAAGGTGCTCAACTTCCCCGATCCGGTCTACGGCTCGCAATTGCAGGACCTGGCCGTTCCGGGGCTACGGGGCGAAGGCAGGATGCGTGTCGACTATCAGGAGCAGAAAGTCACGCTGCCGGACGGCACCGTGGTTTCGCTGCGCAAGCCGAGCTATTCGGTCGATGATCTTGCCAACGGGCCGCTCGATCCGCGCACCACGCTTTCGCCGCGCCTGACGCCGCCGATGATCGGCCTTGGCCTGGTCGAGCAGATCGCCCCGGCGGACATTCTCGCCAATGCCGATCCGGACGATCGGAATAGTGATGGCATTTCCGGCAAGCCCAACATCGTGCGCGACGGCCAGAGCGGCGAGCCGACGCTCGGCCGCTTCGGCTGGAAGGGGCAGACCCCATCGATCCGCCAGCAAGCAGCGGACGCATTCGCCGGCGACATCGGCATTTCGACGCCGGAAGTGCCGAACCACTGGGGCGATTGCAGCGCGGCCGAAAAGCCATGTCTTGCCATGCCAAACGGTGTGCAGCAGCGCCTTGGCCCGGTTGAGGCGCCGCCGCCGGTCATGGACCTCGTCACCTTCTATTCGCAAAACCTCGCCGTGCCGGCGCGGCGCGATCTCGACAAGCCCGAAGTGCTGGCCGGCAAGAAGCTGTTCTACGACATGGGCTGCATTTCCTGCCATACGCCGAAATTCGTCACCCGTCGCGGCACCCCCAATAAGGCGCAGGCCTTCCAGTTGATCTGGCCCTATTCTGATTTTCTGCTGCATGACATGGGGTCAGGCCTCGCCGACGGGCAGGCAGTAGGCGAGGCTACCGGCAGCGAATGGCGCACGCCGCCGCTGTGGGGCATCGGTCTTACCGAGACCGTCAACGGCAACAGCTTCTTCCTGCATGACGGGCGCGCGCGCACGTTGGCCGAGGCGATCCTGTGGCATGGCGGCGAGGGGCAGAAGGCGCGCGACCGCTTTGCCGCCGCCGATGCGGCCGATCGCGACGCACTGGTCAAATTCCTGGAGTCGTTGTGATGTCGAAGCGTCTTGCACTTGCTGTGATTCTCCCGCTCGTCCTCGCCGGCGCATTGCCGGCGTCCGCCGCGGTCAAGGCCTCCGACGTGATCCAGCGGGCGATCGATGGCTTTGTCCGCCCGGCCTATGCACGCCTGCATGACCATGTGGACAGCCTGACAAAGGCAATGCGCACGCTTTGCGACGCGCCCTCGCAGGACCATCTCGATGCGGCGCGTGCCGAATTCTCCGGCACCGTGGATGCCTGGTCGGTCGTGGAGATTATCCGCATCGGACCGATAACCGAGAACAACCGGCTGGAGCGCATGCTGTTCTGGCCGGACCGCAAGAGCATCGGCCTGAGACAGGTGCAGGCGGCGCTCGCCGGTAAAGATAAGACCGCCGCCGATCCGGCCCAACTGGCGACAAAGAGTGTTGCCATGCAAGGGCTCGGCGCGCTGGAATTCGTGCTTTACGGCGATGGCGCCGAGCGGCTCGCCGACAAGGACGATCCCTATCGCTGCGCTTACGGCGCCGCCGTCGCCGACAACATCGAGACGATTGCCGCCGACGTCAGCGACGCCTGGAACAAGCCAAACGGTTTTGCAGCGCTTTGGGCCAATCCGGGCCCGCAAAACGCGCTCTACCGCGACGGCACCGAAGCGGTGACCGAACTGGTCGGCGTCTTCATCAACGAGCTGGAAATGGTCCGCGACGTGCGCCTGAAAGGCTTTCTGGGCAGCAATCCGCAAGCCGACAAGCCGAAACAGGCGATCTACTGGCGGTCGCAAAACACGGCGCGTTCGCTGACCGGCAATCTTTCGGGCATGGACGCGCTGTTCCAGGCCTCGCAGCTTGGCGATGCGCTGTCGCCTGACGCGCGCTGGATGGCGGAATCGATCCACATCCAGCTCGTCAACGGGGCCGCCGACGCCACGGCCATCAGAGGTCCAATCGACAAGGCGCTCACCGACCCGGCGCTGCGCCAGAAGCTCGATCATTTCTCGCTGGTGACATCCAGCCTGACGACCCTGATCGGCACCAGGCTGACCGCCGAATTCGGCCTGACCGCCGGCTTCTCGTCGCTCGACGGCGACTGAGCATGCGCACGCCGCTGATCGATCGCCGTGATTTCATCAGGGCCGCAGGCATTGGCTTCGTCGCCACGATGGCGCCGTCCGCATGGGCGAAGACGCTTAGCACGGACGCCGTCTTCGCCACGGCTTTCGTCAAGCGCGACGGCAGCTATGGCGCGGCCATCCTGTCCGAGGCCGGCAAGGTCCTGCACGCCATCGACCTGCCCGCCCGCGGTCACGACGTCACCTTCGATCCGGTCTCGAAGCGCTCCGTGGTCTTTGCCAGGCAACCCGGGACCTTCGCCGTGGTCTTCGACCACGCAGGCCGCGATGAGCCGCTGACCATTGCCAGCGTCAGTGGACGGCATTTCTTCGGCCACGGCGTGTTTTCGACCGACGGTGCGCTGCTCTACGCCACCGAGAACGATTTCGACAATGCCGCCGGCGTGGTCGGCGTCTATGACGCGCGTGCGAAATTCAGGCGCATCGGTGAGTTCCCGACCTACGGCATGGGTTCGCACGAGCTTCTGCTGCTGGGCGACGGCAGGACGATCGCCGTCGCCAATGGCGGCATCGAGACCCATCCGGATTACGGCCGCGCCGAACTCAACATCGCAACGATGAAGCCTTCCTATGTGCTGGTCGACCGCCTCACCGGCGACCTCATCGAAAAGCACGAACTGCCGCCGGAGCTGCACCAACTGTCGATCCGTCACATGGATCTCGACCGATCCGGCACGGTCTGGTTCGGCTGCCAGTACAGGGGGCAGGGCACCGATCGTCCGCTGCTGGTCGGCCGCGCCGCGCGTGGCAAGGATCTGCAACTGCTCGACATGCCGCAGGACGTCCTCTCCGGCTTCCGGAACTACATCGGCTCGGTCGCCGCCAACCCCGCCGCCGGCACCGTCGCGGTGTCCTCGCCGGAAGGCAACTCGCTTGCGGTGATCGATGCGGCCAGCGGCCGGATCGTCACCACCAACGCATTGGCCGAGGTCTGCGGTTTGGCGCCCGATGGGGCGAACTTCATGGCGACGACGGGCACCGGCGAAATCGTCGAAGTGGGCGGCGCGACACGGTCTGAGCCGGACTATGTCTGGGACAATCACATGCTGCGCATCGAGCAGGCCGGATAAGCGCTTCCGGCACCGGTTCCCTAACGGTTGCGCTCGCTGGAAGTTACCGTCTTCAGGCGAGGCCGAAGCGAAGCCGTCAAACGATTTATGCATTATCCCCTTGCGGGGATGAGCCATGGCAGGCACAGGGAAATTGTTTTTCGAACCCTGTGCCCAAGCGGGTGCTCCAACCGGCCGTCTCATGAAGTTGCTTGCCATCGACTGTGCCGCCAATCTCTGCGCCGCCTGCGTCTACGACGCAGCGGCCGGGAAGGAGCTCGGCCGCTCGGTGCTCGATCTTGGCAAAGGCCATGCCGAGCATTTGATGGCCGTGATCGAAGAGGCGTTGAAGGCGGCCGGAACCGACTATGCCGGCCTCGGCGCTATCGCCGTCTCCACCGGTCCGGGCTCCTTCACCGGCCTGCGCGTCGGCGTCTCGGCGGCGCGGGGCCTAGCGCTGGCGCTGAAAATCCCGGCAATCGGGGTGACGACGCTGGAAGCGCTGGCGGCGCAAGCGAGAGCGACATTTCCCGGCCGCGCCGTGCTGGCCGCGCTCGACGCCGGCCGCGAGGAGATCCATGCAGCACTTTACGACGAAGTGTCGGTTCTGCGCTATGGTCCGGCCGTGAGCACGCTTTCGCAAGCCGCGACTATCGCGGCGGACAGTTCTCCGGTTCTGGCCGGCACAGCGGCCACGCAAATCGCCGCGTCGGCCGGGCGCGCCTTCGACATTGGCCCGACAAGTGCCACGGCCGACATTGTCGTCTATGCCCGTCTGGCCGCTGCCAACGGCGAGGGCGAAAAGCCGAAACCGCTCTATCTGCGCGGGGCGGACGCCAAGCCTCAGGCAGGGTTTATTCTATCAAGGCAAAAAAACTGATGCGCATTCCTTTCCTCCAGCCGCGCCGCAGGGACTTTGCGCTCGAACCACTGACGATTGCCGACAGCGCGGCCATGTCGGTGCTGCATCGCGAGGATTTCGTGCGGCCGTGGACCGACGACGAGTTCGCCACGCTGCTCGAGCAGGACACGGTGTTCGGTTATGCTGCGCGACAGACCGGACAGGGTGCCAAGCCGCCGGTCGGCTTCGTGCTGGCGCGCCTGGCTGCCGGTGAAGGCGAGATCCTGACTGTCGCGGTGGCGCGCTCCCATCGACGCCAGGGGCTCGGCTGGCAATTGATGGATGCGGTGCTGCGCGAACTGCACGCGCAACGCGCCGAGGCGCTTTTCCTCGAGGTCGACGAGACCAACATAGCTGCGATCGCGCTCTACCGGCGGCTCGGATTCCGCGAGGTCGGCAAACGTGCCAACTATTACAGATCGCCAGAGCACGGCCCGACCGGCGCGCTTGTCATGCGTCGCGATCTTCGCTAGCGCAGATTCAAAATTGCTAGAGCGTGCTTGTGCGCTCTAGCCAGAACTCGGGGCAGGGCCAAGAGCGGATGATCGGAAAAATCAGGATTTTCCTGGCGCTGGGCCTCGTTGTCGCCGGCTCGTTGATCCTCGTGCCGTTGCAGATCCTATCGATGAAGACCGGGCTCTGGCGCGAGACGTTCATCCTGAAGATCTGGCACCGGCTCATCATCCGAGCGCTGGGCATGCGCATCCATGTCAAGGGAACCCTGTCCAGCCAGCGCCCGCTATTGGTTGCTTCGAACCACGTCTCCTGGACCGACATCATGGTGCTGGGGTCCATGGTCGACGTGACATTCATCGCCAGGGCCGACATGGCCGGCTGGCCATTGATCGGCATGCTGTCGAAGCTGCAGCGCACGGTCTTCATCGAGCGCGAGCGCAAGCGTTCGTCGGGCGTCCAGGCGAGCGAGATCGCCAGCCGCATGGCCAAGGGCGACGCCATGGTGTTGTTTGCCGAAGGCTCGACCGGCGACGGCAACATGGTCCTGCCGTTCAAGAGCACGCTGTTCGGCGCCGCCTCGATGGCGATTTCGGAAGGGGCGGCCGAAAAGGTCTTCATCCAGCCGGTGGCGATCGTCTACACGCGCCTGCATGGCGTGCCGCTCGGCCGCAGGCACCGACCGATTGCCGCCTGGATCGGTGACGAGGATTTGATGCCGCATCTCAAGGTTCTGATGGCAGAGGGCGGGCTCGACGTCGAAGTGCATTTCGGCGAGCCGGTCGCCTTTTCCAAGGGCTCCAACCGCAAGGAAACGGCACGGCTGATGGAAAGTCGGGTGCGTGATATGGTGCACATGGCGCTCGCCGATCCGCGCCCGAGCCGATAGGTCGGAAAGGCTCACGTGCTCCATAGTTCTTTGCGCATCCAAGAGGACACGCGGCGCTAGAGCATTTTGCAGCCAAGTGGAATCACTGGGCGTCGCACAAATGCGGCTAAAACAAACAAATAGAGCGGGATGCCCCGTCCAATCCAAATGCATCCCGCTCTATGGAGCAGAATCGTCTGTTTTTTGTCTGGGAAAGGCGTTAGAAGCCGCCGGATGGAACTGAATACGATAGAACGGGACGACATAGAAAGTGCGGCCGAAAGTGCGGTCGTACCATCTGCCGCGACCAGGAAGGTCTTCGTCAAGACCTATGGCTGCCAGATGAATGTCTATGATTCGCAGCGTATGACCGACGCACTGGCCGCTGATGGCTATGCGGCGACGGATGCTATCGGCGAGGCCGATCTGGTGCTGCTCAACACCTGCCATATCCGCGAGAAAGCCGCCGAAAAGGTCTATTCCGAACTCGGCCGCATTCGTGAGATGAAGGCCGAACGGGCTCTGGCCGGCCGCGAGATGCTGGTCGGAGTCGCCGGCTGCGTGGCGCAGGCGGAAGGAGCCGAGATCATCCGTCGCTCGCCGGCCGTCGATCTGGTCATCGGCCCGCAGACCTATCACCGGCTTCCGCATGTGCTGGCACGGGTGCGCGGCGGCGAAAAGATCGTCGAGACCGACTACGCCATCGAGGACAAGTTCGAGCACCTGCCGCAGCCGAAGCGCGCCGAGATCATCAGGCGCGGCGTCACCGCGTTCCTGACCGTGCAGGAAGGCTGCGACAAGTTCTGCACCTTCTGCGTCGTGCCGTACACCAGAGGCTCGGAAGTGTCGCGGCCGGTGGCGCAGATCGTCGCCGAGGCCGAGCGGCTGGCGCAAGCCGGCGTACGCGAGGTGACGCTGCTTGGCCAGAACGTCAATGCCTGGCATGGCGAGGGCGAAAACGCCGAGGAATGGGGTCTTGGCCGCCTGCTGTTCCGGCTGGCCGAGATTCCCGGGCTGGCGCGGTTGCGCTACACCACCAGCCACCCGCGCGACATGGACGACGAATTGATCGCCGCCCACCGTGACTTGCCGGCGCTGATGCCTTATTTGCACTTACCTGTGCAATCCGGCTCCGACCGCATCCTCAAGGCGATGAACCGCAGGCATACGGCAAAGGACTATCTGACGCTGCTCGACCGGATCCGCGCCGCGCGGAGCGATATAGCGCTTTCGGGTGACTTCATCGTCGGCTTTCCCGGCGAGACGGAAGCGGATTTCGAGGCAACGATGGACCTTGTACGCCAGGTGAACTATGCCTCGGCCTTCTCGTTCAAATATTCGCCTCGCCCCGGCACGCCGGGCGCCGAGATGGCCGATCATGTGCCGGAAGCCGTCAAGGACGAACGTCTGCAGCGGCTGCAGGCGCTGCTGCTGAAGCAGCAGCAGGATTTCGGTGCGAGCCTGGTCGGCAGCATCATCGACACGCTGATCGAGAAGCCCGGTCGTCAAGCCGGCCAGAAGGTCGGCCGCTCGCCGTGGCTGCAGCCGGTTATTGTTGATGAAAAGTCCGGCGAAATCGGTGACATTATCCAGGTACGAATCACGAAGACGGGTTACAACAGCCTGTTCGCCGAATTGGCCTGAAGGTCTCGGCAGATGAGGAGAGACGGTTGAGCGCTGCGGAAGTGAAGAACCTGCCCCAGAACCTACCATCGGGGGCTTCGGATATGGCGCACATCGTTCTGACTTTCGACAACAACAAGCTTGCCAGCGCCCTTTATGGCCAGTTCGACGAGAATCTGGCCAGGCTCGAGCAGAAGCTTGGCGTCGATATCCGATCCCGAGGCAACCAGCTGACCATCAAGGGCTCCGCCTCGGCCGCCGAGCAGGCGCGGCGCGCCCTGGATAATCTCTACGGCATTCTCCAGAAAGGCGCTGACATCGGCCAGTCGGACGTCGACGGCGCCGTGCGCATGGCGATCGCCGCCGACGACCAGCTGACGCTGCCGACGCTGGAGCGCAAGGGCAAGGTGTCCGCCGCCCAGATATCGACGCGCAAGAAGACGATCTATGCCCGTTCGCTCAACCAGGACGCCTATATGCGCGCGCTGGAGCGGTCCGAGCTCGTCTTCGGCATCGGCCCGGCCGGCACCGGCAAGACCTATCTGGCGGTAGCGCATGCGGCGATGCTGCTCGAGCGCGGCATGGTCGAGCGCATCGTGCTGTCGCGGCCGGCCGTCGAGGCCGGCGAGCGGCTTGGCTTCCTGCCCGGCGACATGAAGGAGAAGGTCGATCCGTACCTGCGGCCGCTCTACGACGCGCTTTACGACATGATGCCGGCCGACAAGGTCGAACGGGCGATTGCCGCCGAGGTGATCGAGATCGCGCCGCTAGCCTTCATGCGCGGCCGCACGCTGGCGCACGCCGCCGTCATCCTCGACGAGGCGCAGAACACCACACCGATGCAGATGAAGATGTTCCTGACCCGCCTCGGCGAGAATTCGCGCATGATCGTCACCGGCGATCCGACCCAGATCGACCTGCCGCAAAACACCAAATCGGGTCTGGTCGAGGCGCTCCGGATCCTCGACGGCGTTACCGGCATGGTGACAGTGCGCTTCAACGAAGGCGACGTCGTCAGGCATCCGCTGGTCGCCGAGATCGTCAAGGCCTACGACCGCGACGGCAAGCTGGCCCGGGGCCTGGGCACCGAAGGCTGATGTGAAGATGCGGCCTTATGGCTGAGGACAAAAAGTCTGTAGGCGGGGATCTTCCGGTTCCCATCGACATCGATATAGCGGTTGAAGCGGGCGACTGGCCCGATGCGGCCGCGCTGACGCGGCTGGTCGATCGCGCCGTTGCCGCTGCGTTTGCCGAAACCGGCGTGGCCGGCCGCTCCGAGCTCAGCATAGTCTTTTCTGACGATGCCCATATCCGCAGCCTCAATGCCGGCTGGCGCGGCAAGGACAAACCGACCAACGTCTTGTCTTTCCCGGCGTTTCCGCTCGCCAAGGGCGGTCCGCTGCCGCCCATGCTGGGCGACATCGTGCTGGCCGCCGAGACGGTCGCGCGAGAAGCCGCCCTGGAAGACAAGCCTGTCGAGAACCATATCATCCATCTCGTCATCCACGGCCTGCTGCATTTGCTGGGCTACGATCACGAGACCGACGCCGAGGCCGAGGAAATGGAAGCCAAAGAACGCGCAGCGCTTGCGAGGCTTGCCATTCCCGATCCCTACGCGTAACTAAAAAGATCAAATGACCGGACGACGATGAACGACAAACCAGAGACTGCCGCCCGCCCAGACGCCGGCAGTGCGACCAAGCCATCCGAACAGACGGAAGAGGGCTCTAGTCCGAGTACCACGACCGGCAGCTTCGCCAGCGAGCCATCGCCTGCCGGTCCTTCCCTGTTCGATCGCGTGCTCGGCCTGTTCAGGCAGCGCAACGGCACCAGCCTGCGTGAGGAGATCGCCGACGCGCTTGCCGAAACCGCGAGCGATGCTGGCGCCTTTTCGCCCGGCGAACGGGCCATGCTCAACAACATCCTGCGCTTGCGCGAGGTGCGCGTCGAGGACGTCATGGTGCCGCGCGCCGACATAGAGGCGGTCGAGATCACGACGAACCTTGGCGATCTTCTGGGACTGTTCGAGCAATCCGGCCATTCCCGCATGCCGGTCTATTCGGAGACGCTCGACGATCCGCGCGGCATGGTCCACATCCGCGACGTGCTCGCTCACATCACCAAGATCGCCCGCGTCAGAAAGGGCAGGACGACCAGGAAAGCCGCCGCCACCACGCTTCTCGATCTTGCCAAGGTCGATCTCGCGCGCACCATCGGCGACCTGAACCTGATCCGCCCGGTGCTTTTCGTGCCGCCGTCGATGCTCGCCTCCGATCTCATGGGGCGGATGCAGGCGATGCGCACTCAGATGGCGCTGGTCATCGATGAGTATGGCGGCACCGATGGCCTGGCCTCGCTCGAGGACATCGTCGAGATGGTGGTTGGCGACATCGAGGACGAGCATGACGAGGACGAGCCGATGATCACCCAGACCGGCGAGGGCGTGTTCGTCGTCGACGGCAAGGCCGAGATCGATGAAGTCACCAAGATGATCGGCGAGGATTTCGCCGCCGGCGAGCATGGCGAATATGTCGACACGATCGGCGGCATGATCTTCAACACGCTTGGCCGTGTTCCGGCCCGCGGCGAAGTGGTGCAGGCCATACCTGGTTTCGAATTCCTTGTGCTCGACGCCGATCCGCGCCGCGTCAAGCGCGTGCGCATCGTGGAGACCCAAAAGGGCGAGCGCCGCCGGCGCGCGGTGCGCGCCGAGCAGGCTTGAAGACGCCGCTCGCCCGATGACGGTCGACGATCCGTTTCAAGCACGCAACCCTGGGCTCGATCCCGCGAACTTCTGCACGGGTAATAAGCGGCCATTTGCCCGCCGTCTCAAAACGCTGTAGCGGAAACTTGTCCCGCGCCGTGCTATACTGACCAAGCCGACCTGCACTGCACCGCAGTTAGGGAAATGCCTACGGCGCGGACACCTGCGGGAGTCGCCAGTCCAGATCAGAAAATAAAATGACATGGTGGATGACATGTCCCTCGACGCCAATGATTTCGCTCAAGCAGTTGAAAAATACCACCTCGCTCTGGATGAGTTCATGAAAGGAAACCCCGCGCCTGCGAAGAAGCTCTTTTCTCAACGAGACGATGTAACACTGGGCAATCCCTTTGGCCCTTTCGCGCATGGACGGAAGCAGGTCGTTGAGACGATGGAGCAAGCGGCATCGAATTATAGGGACGGCGACGCTACCGGTTTCGAGAACATAGCGACATGTGTGACGTCTGAGCTGGCATACCTCGTCGAAGTAGAGCGGCTCAGGTCCAAGGTTGGCGGTCGCAGCGATGTCACGCCTCTTGCGTTACGCGTGACGAGCGTCTTTCGTCCAGAAGATGGTCTCTGGAAGATTGTGCATCGTCATGCCGATCCGATAACGACGGCTCAGCCGGCCAATTCGGTACTCCGCCGATAGGCGCGGTTGTGGTTTGGGGAGGCGGTCGATATCGCAAACCCTTGCTGCGGCAACGCGGCTATTCTTCATTCCGTTCTCGGCGAAGGTTGGCCCGCGTCATCGGGCTCGTAGCATCAGGCGTCCGCAAGGAGTCGTGAGCCGAATTCAATCCGGCACGTTGGCTGAAGCGGTGGCCGTTTGGAGCGCGGACCGCGGCCTGATAAATCTTGCTCCGTGATTCGCACGACTCGGAAGCATCGATGAAGCGCCTGGCCGGCCGGATAATTCTGCTGTGGGGCTGGCGCCGCGCGCTTGTGGCGTTTCTTGCCGGGGCGCTGGCGGTGCTTGCCCAGGCGCCTTACGATTTCTTCGCCGTCGGTTTCGTTTCGTTCCCGCTGCTGGTCTGGCTTCTCGACGGCGCGACCGGCGAAGCCTCCGATGGCTGGTTCCGGCGTTTGCGGCCTGCTTTCGCCATCGGCTGGTGGTTTGGCTTCGGCTATTTTCTCGCTGGCCTGTGGTGGATCGGCTCGGCACTTCTGGTCGAGGCCGACAGCTTCGCCTGGGCGCTCCCCTTCGCAGTGGTCGGAATTCCGCTGGCGCTCGCCTTTTTCTACGGCTTCGCGACAGCGGTTGCCCGGTTGCTGTGGAGCAACGACATCGGCCGCATCGCTGCCCTTGGCTTCGGCTTTGCCCTGGCGGAATGGCTGCGCGACTTTCTATTCACCGGCTTTCCCTGGAATGCCGTCGGCTACGCGGCGATGCCGGTGCCCTTGCTTATGCAGAGCGTGTCGGTGACCGGCATGGTTGGCATGAACGCGCTGACGGTCTTCGTCTTTTCATTGCCGGCCCTGCTTGCGGCGCGCCGGCATGTCCGCCTGGGGGCTGCACTGCTTGTCGTTCTCGTCTCGGCCCATGTCGGCTTCGGCTATATCAGGCTTGCTGCTCCGGAGAAGCCTGCGGAACGCAGCCTCGATGTCCGCATTGTGCAGCCGGCCGTTGACCTCAGCGAGAAGTGGGACGCTTCGGTGCCCGACCGGATCTTCGCCACGCTGATGGGACTTTCGGCCAAAGCGCCGGAGACTGGCCATGACAAGCCGCAGTTGATCCTATGGCCGGAGACCTCCGTGCCGTTCTTGTTCGCCCAGCGTCCCGATGCGCTGACCGCGCTGGGCGAGATGCTTGGCGACGGCCAGATGCTGATCGCCGGTGTTGTCCGGGAGGAGGGTGGCTCGGCGGCAAATGCCGACAGGCGGTATTACAATTCGGTGGTGGCGATCGACGACAAGGGTGAAATCGCAGATGCCGTCGACAAGGTTCATCTGGTGCCCTTTGGCGAATATCTGCCTTTTGCCGACCTGCTAGGCCGCTTCGGGCTCAAACAGCTTGTCGCCGGGCCGATGACCTACGCGGCGGGCAATGAGCGACATCCGATCGCGCTGCCCGGCGGCATCCGCGCGCTTCCGTTCATTTGCTATGAAGTCATCTTTCCCGATCTGGTGGCGGTTGACGCTACGTCAGCCGAGCTTATTGTGAACGTCACGAACGACGCGTGGTTCGGTGACACGCCGGGTCCATACCAGCATTTCAGGCAGGCGCAGATTCGCGCTGTGGAGAATGGGGTGCCCTTGTTGCGCGCAGCCAATAACGGCATCTCCGCTGTAGTCGATCCGCGCGGACGCATCCTTGACGCACTGGCGATCGACGCACGCGGAGCCATCGATGTCCATGTGCCGATTTCCAATCAGTCCGTCGTTTCTTCCAGCCAAAGGCGCATTAACGGACTGCTGATCATGTTGCTGCTTGGCCTGGCCGCTTTCGCATTGAATGTAAGGCAAAGGCTACGGGTGAATTGACAGTCGACACATTAGAAACTCATACTGTAACCGCCTGAAATTTCTCGAAGTCGGTACGTCGTTCTGTTGGGGCACTGGCCGCCGGCTTCGTTTGGGCAGAAAAACACAAAAAGCCGGAAAAATTCGGCGAGGAAAAAATGGCAGAAGAAAACAAGAAGAAGCCGAATCCTATCGACATCCATGTCGGAAGTCGCATCAGGCTTCGCCGCAATATGTTGGGAATGAGTCAGGAGAAGCTGGGCGAGAACCTCGGCATAACGTTTCAGCAGATACAGAAATACGAGAAGGGAACCAATCGCGTCGGCGCTAGCCGTTTGCAGGCAATAGCCTCGATACTCGGTGTTCCTGTCGCTTTCTTTTTCGAGGACGCGCCGGGCCAGGAGGCCGTGGGCAACCGCGGATTTGCCGAGGATGCATCAATGACTTTTGCGGTCGAATTCTGCGGCAGTCCTGAAGGGCTTCAACTCAACCGGGCCTTCGTCAAGATTGGCGACGTCAAGATACGCCGCAAGATCATCGAGCTCGTGAAGGCCCTTTCAACCGACGAGGTCGATTGATTGGGCCGATTGAGTTGGCAGGCAGTTTAAAGCCGGAAATGGCGAGGATGTCGTAGCCGGGCACGACCTCGCTGATCGCAGAATTTACATCCTGTAGGCAGGCCGGAGAGGAAATCGATTTTGCTCGACGCCCAACGTGTTGGAACTAAGCTCGCCGGCGGCATCCTGCCGCTGGTCGCAGTGGTGCAAGATAATAGCGCGATTTTCATGCCAGAATGGCCGCGCCGCTTGACGAGCGCCGCCCGGCACAGCTAACACGTGGCGCGCCAATCGGCAGCGTGCCGATATTTTTTCAAGAGGGGACACCCGTGACGCGGCAAAACTATTTATTCACCTCGGAATCCGTTGCCGAGGGTCATCCCGACAAGGTTTGCGATCGTATCTCCGACGAGATCGTCGATCTGGTCTATCGCGAGGCCAGAAAAACCGGCATGGACCCCTGGAAGGTCCGCGTCGCCTGCGAAACGCTGGCGACCACCAATCGCGTCGTCATCGCCGGCGAGGTGCGCGTCCCCGAGACCCTGCTCAAGAAGGACAAGGCCGGCAATATCCTGATGGATGCCGCCGGTCATCCGCTCGTCAATCCGGCGAAGTTCAAGTCGGCCGCCCGCAAGGCGATCCGCGAAATCGGCTATGAACAGGCCGGTTTCCACTGGAAGACGGCAAAGATCGAGGTTCTGCTGCACGGCCAGTCGCCGGATATCGGCCAGGGCGTCGACAATGCCTCCGACCGGCAAGGCGAGGAAGGGGCCGGCGACCAGGGCATCATGTTCGGCTATGCCTGCCGCGAGACACCGGATCTGATGCCGGCGCCGATCTACTACAGCCATAAGATCCTCGAACTGCTGGCCGCCGCACGCCATGAGGGCAACGGCGATGCCGGCCGGCTCGGGCCGGACGCCAAGAGCCAGGTCACCGTCCGCTATGTCGACGGCAAGGCGGCCGAAGTGACGCAAATCGTGCTGTCCACCCAGCATCTCGACGCCAGCTGGGATTCGAAGAAGGTCCGCAACGTCGTCGAGCCCTATATCCGCGAGGCGCTGGGCGAGCTGAAGATCGCCGACAGCTGCAACTGGTACATCAACCCGACGGGCAAGTTCGTCATCGGCGGCCCCGACGGCGACGCCGGCCTGACCGGACGCAAGATCATCGTCGATACTTACGGCGGTGCTGCGCCCCATGGCGGCGGTGCTTTTTCCGGCAAGGACACCACCAAGGTCGATCGTTCCGCGGCCTATGCGGCACGCTACCTGGCCAAGAACGTGGTGGCGGCGAAGCTCGCCGATCGCTGCACCATCCAGCTTTCCTATGCCATTGGCGTCGCCCAGCCGCTGTCGGTCTATGTCGACCTGCACGGCACCGGCAAGGTCGATGAGGCGAAGCTCGAGCAGGCGCTGCGCACCGTGATGGACCTGTCGCCGTCCGGCATTCGCCGTCACCTCGATCTCAACAAGCCGATTTATGCCAAGACGTCCTCTTATGGCCATTTCGGCCGCAAGGCCGGCCGCGACGGGTCCTTCTCCTGGGAAAAGACCGACCTCGCCAAGGCGCTCAAGGATGCACTCGCCGAAGCGCCCGCCGAAGCAGTCGCGGCCTAGCCGCGGCGTCCATAGATCCGAAAGACGTGGATCCGAAAGACCGGCCAAGCCGTGCGACCGAAGCATTTTTCGGTCGCCGGCGCGGCAAGACCATCCGTCCGCAGCAGGCGGCGGCACTGGAAAGCGGCTTCCGCACCTACCGGCTCGATCTGATGGCCGGACCGCCGGCCGAACTGCGCAGCCTGTTCGAAGCGGATGTCTGCGCCATTCATCTCGAGATTGGTTTCGGCGGCGGCGAGCACCTGCTGCATCGGGCGACGGCAGCTCCTGAGACCGGCTTTATCGGCGTCGAGCCTTTCGTCAACGGCATGGCCAAGATGATGATGGCGGTCAGGGAACGGCCGCTGGCCAATCTTCGGGTCTATGACGACGATGCCACGCGCCTGCTCGACTGGCTCCCGCAAGCCTCGCTCGACGGCATCGACCTTCTCTATCCCGATCCCTGGCCGAAAAAGAAACACTGGAAGCGCCGCTTCGTCAGTCCGGTCAATCTCGACCGTTTCGCGCGCGTCCTGAAGTCAGGCGGAAAATTCCGCTTTGCGTCCGATATCGATAGCTATGTGAACTGGACGCTGCTGCACTGCCGGGCGCATGATGCGTTTGAATGGCAGGCTGAAGAGGCAGCCGATTGGCATCGGCCCTATGAGGGTTGGCCGGGTACGCGCTACGAGGCGAAGGCCATTCGCGAAGGCCGTCGGCCTGCCTATCTCACCTTCGTCCGAAGATAGGCGACCAAGTTAAGCAGCGCCCCATCGCGCGCTTTGCCGTCGACGAGGACCAAGGACGTCCTCGTCCTGCTTCGCAGGTCTTAGAAGCGGCCGATCTTGTCGAAGGCGGCCGGATCCACGCCGAGATTGCGCAGATCGTGCGCGCGCGGCTTGCGGCCGGCTTCGACGGCGTGCGAAGCGGCGACGGCGCTGCCGAACACAGTGAAGAAATCGCCGATGGCCGAGAAAACCTTGCGGTTGGTCATGATTATGCCCTTTCGCCTGCTGCAATGTGACTGAATTTGTGCAGCGCAACATAGATAGGCGCGTATTGCCTGATATCACAGGGACGTTGCCGCATGGCCGCCATGCGTCCTGTGCAACGCTGCTGCCTCCTCACGGAGACAGAAAACCGGACAACTGGTGTGCTACCTAATCCGGGCAACTCGTCTGCTTACGACAGACCCCGCATGCGGACTTGAAACGACGGCCGCGATCGTCTATATCAAGCTCAAATTCTTGGTCGGTATGGCGAAGAGTGGGTCCACCCGGTCCCGCTCTTTTTTGTTACCTTCCGACCGCCAATGAAGCGACAGGAATAGAATGACCGCAACGGCGACCGACAGCGACGACCGCATCATCCGCGAAAGCGGCATCGATGCGCGCGTCGCGCTGATCGTGCAGCCGGTGCTGCGTGCCATCGGCTTTCGCCTTGTCAGGGTGCATCTGACGGGCCAGAACGGGCTGACGCTGCAGATCATGGCCGAGCGCGAGGACGGCACCATGACCGTCGAGGATTGCGAAGAGGTCAGCCGGGCAGTGTCGCCGGCCCTCGATGTCGATGATCCGATCGAAAAGGCGTATCATCTCGAAGTGTCGTCGCCGGGTATCGACCGGCCGCTGGTCCGCAAGTCGGATTTCGCGACCTGGACGGGCCATCTGGTGAAGATGGAAACGTCGGTCCTTGTCGCCGACCGCAAGCGCTTCAAGGGCAAGATCGCCGAGAGCGATGCGGACGGCGTGCTGATCGAGCGCGACAAGGCGGCCTATGGCGAGGAGCCGACGGTGCGCGTGCCCTACGATGCGATTGCAGAAGCGCGGCTGATCCTGACCGACGACCTTATCCGCGATGCGCTGTCGAAGGACAACAGGGCGCGCAAGGAAGCCAAGAAGCGCCGCGGCGAACCCGAAGACGCGCCAGAGGGCGTAGAAGCGGGCGCGGAAGACGAAACCGAACAGGAAATGTGATTGGGCTGCCGGGCGCAAAGGCTCGGCAACAAGCTCGGGAGAAAAAAGATGGTTGTAAGCGCCAACAGGCTTGAACTGCTGCAGATCGCCGACGCGGTCGCGCGTGAAAAGTCGATCGACAAGTCGATCGTCATCGCCGCCATGGCCGATGCGATCCAGAAGGCGGCGCGCTCGCGCTATGGCCAGGAAACCAACATCCGTGCCGACATCAATCCGAACACCGGCGAGATGAAGCTGCAGCGGCTGATGGAAGTGGTCGAGAAGGTCGACGACTATGCGACGCAGATCGCCATTTCCTCGGCGCGCGAGCGCAATCCCGACGCCCAGCTCGGCGACTTCATTGCCGAGCAGCTGCCGCCGATGGATTTCGGCCGCATCGCCGCCCAGTCGGCCAAGCAGGTCATCGTCCAGAAGGTGCGCGAGGCCGAGCGTGACCGCCAATATGACGAGTACAAGGACCGCATCGGCGAGATCGTCAACGGCACCGTCAAGCGCGTCGAATACGGCAATGTCATCGTCGATCTCGGCCGTGGCGAGGCGATCATCCGCCGCGACGAGCTGATCCCGCGCGAAAACTACAAATATGGCGATCGCGTCCGCGCCTATGTCTACGATGTGCGCCGCGAGCAGCGCGGTCCGCAGATATTCCTGTCGCGCACCCATCCGCAGTTCATGGCGAAGCTGTTCACCATGGAAGTGCCGGAAATCTACGACGGCATCATCGAGATCAAGTCGGTCGCCCGCGATCCGGGCTCGCGCGCCAAGATCGCCGTCATCTCGCGTGACAGTTCCATCGATCCGGTCGGCGCCTGCGTCGGCATGCGCGGCAGCCGCGTTCAGGCGGTGGTCGGCGAATTGCAGGGCGAGAAGATCGACATCATTCCGTGGTCGCCTTCGGCCGCTTCCTTCATCGTCAACGCGTTGCAGCCGGCGGAAGTCGCCAAGGTCGTGCTCGACGAGGACGCCGAACGCATCGAGGTCGTGGTGCCGGACGACCAGCTGTCGCTGGCTATCGGCCGCCGCGGCCAGAACGTCCGGCTTGCCTCGCAGCTCACCGGCTGGGATATCGACATCCTGACCGAGCAGGAAGAGAGCGAGCGCCGCCAGAAAGAGTTCGTCGAACGCTCGGCGCTGTTCATGGATGCGCTCAACGTCGACGAGATGGTCGGCCAGGTGCTCGCCTCCGAAGGCTTCACCAGCGTCGAGGAAGTCGCCTATGTCGATGCCGACGAGATCGCGTCGATCGACGGCTTCGACGAGGACACCGCCTCGGAAATCCAGGCCCGCGCCCGCGAGTATCTGGAGAAGATCGAAGCCGAGCATGACGAGAAGCGCAAGGCGCTGGGGGTCGAGGACGAGCTGCGTGAGATCCCTGGCGTGACCACCGCCATGATGGTGACGCTCGGCGAGGACGGCGTGAAGACGATCGAGGATTTCGCCGGCTATGCGGCCGACGACCTGACCGGCTGGAAGGAACGCAAGGACGGCGAGACGAAGGTGTTCCCCGGTGTGCTCGCCAGTCACGGCGTGTCGCGCGCCGATGCCGAGCAGATGGTTCTGGCTGCCCGCCTCAAGGCCGGCTGGATCACCGAAGACGAGCTTGTAGCCGAAGACGTGCCGGCTGACGAAGCCGTTGGTGCGTGAGGTGAAACCGCATCGCACGCAACCCGCCCTTGGACGAGATGAACGATCGCACTTGCATCGTCACGCGCAGACAGGCCGAACCGGATGAACTGATCCGTTTCGTCGTCGGCCCGGATTCGGCCGTCGTTCCGGATATCAAGAAAAACCTGCCCGGCCGCGGTTGCTGGGTGACGGCCGACCGCCTACATATCGACAAGGCGGCAGCGAAAAACCTGTTCGCTCGCGCCTTTAAGGCGCAGGTGATCGTGCCGACCGATCTCGGCGGCATGGTCGACGGGCTGCTTTCCAGATACGCTCTGGGCATGCTCGGTCTTGCCCGCAAGGCAGGCGCGATCGCGCTCGGCGCCACCAAGGTTGAGAGCGCGGTGCGTGGTGGGCTGGCGCTTTTCGTGTTGCATGCGACCGAGGCGTCAGATGACGGCGTCCGCAAGATCAGCCAGGCGCGACGGGCAACCGTCCACCTTGGTGGCCCCGCCATCCTTGCCTACAAACTTTTCTCCGAGGCCGAGTTGAGCTTGGCATTGGGGGGTACAAATGTGATACATGCTGCCGTTCTCGCGGGAGACGCGGGCAGGGCGGTCCAGAAGCGCATGGTTGCGCTCGACCGGTATCGGGGCGGTTCCCCGGACGATCTGGCAATGCTTGCGGCCGTTGCTGACGAAGATGATGCCGCAGAGGATATGGAATGAGCGATACGAAATCGGGCGACGACAAGACGTTGAGTGTGACGCCGAAGAAGACCTTGACGCTGAAGCGCCCCGGTACTGAACAGGGCACCGTGCGCCAAAGCTTCTCGCATGGCCGCACCAAGGCGGTCGTGGTCGAGACCAAGAAGCGCAAGTTCTCGCTGCCCGGCGACAAGCCGGAGCCGGCTGCTGCCCCTGTGTCAGTCTTCACGCCGAAGCCGCCGGTCGCGGCAGCGCCCGTTGTGCAGGAAGCGCCCAAGGCGCCGCCGCCTCCGCCGCCTGTCGAGCGCGGCGGCATGGTGCTGAACGAATTGTCGCGCAATGAGATGGAGGCGCGCCGCCGGGCCCTTGAGGGCTCGAAGGTCCGCGACGTCGAGGATCGCCAGCGCGCCATCGACGAGGCCAAGCGCCGCGCCGAGGATGAAGAGCGCCGCCGCCGCGAGCGCGAGGAATCCGCGCGCCGCCAGGCCGAGGAAGAGGCTCGGCTGCAGGCCGAGGCCGAGTCCCGCCGGCGTGCCGAGGAAGAGGCGCGTCGCCGCGCGCCGCTGGCCGCCGAACTGGCGACAGTCGACGACGAGGACATCAAGCCGAAGCGGACCGGCGCCGGTGCCCCGGTGCGCCGTCCGGTCACGCCCGAAGTGGCGCGTCCGGCCAAGCCGACCAAGGGCGAGGAAGATCGCCGCCGCGGCAAGCTGACGCTGAACGCCGCACTTTCCGATGAGGATGCGCGTGCGCGTTCGCTGTCGTCGATGCGTCGGCGCCAGGAGAAATTCAAGCGCGCGCTGCATAACGAACCGCGCGAGAAAGTCATGCGCGAAGTGATACTGCCCGAAACCATCACCATCCAAGAACTGGCGCAGCGCATGTCCGAGCGCGCCGTCGATGTGGTCAAGTTCTTCATGAAACAGGGCCAGATCCTGAAGCCGGGCGACGTCATCGACGCCGACACGGCCGAGCTGGTCGCCACCGAATTCGGCCACACGGTTCGCCGCGTCGCCGAGTCCGACATTGAGGAAGGCCTGTTCAACATCGCCGATCGCCCAGAAGATCTGGAATCGCGGCCGCCGGTGGTGACGATCATGGGCCATGTCGATCACGGCAAGACGTCGCTGCTCGATGCTATCCGCAACGCAAATGTCGTGTCCGGCGAGGCTGGCGGCATCACCCAGCATATCGGCGCCTATCAGGTCGAGAAGAACGGTCACAAGATCACCTTCATCGACACGCCCGGCCACGCCGCCTTCACGGCGATGCGCGCCCGCGGCGCCCAGGCGACTGACATCGCCATCCTCGTGGTGGCGGCCGATGACAGCGTGATGCCGCAGACGATCGAATCGATCAGCCATGCCAAGGCGGCCGGCGTCCCGATCATCGTGGCGATCAACAAGATCGACAAGCATGACGCCGACCCGCAGAAGGTGCGCTCTGAGCTGCTGCGCCACGAAGTCTTCGTGGAATCGATGGGCGGCGAGGTGCTGGATGTCGAAGTGTCGGCGACCAAGGGCACCAATCTCGACAAGCTGCTCGAAGCGATCCTGCTGCAGGCCGAAATCCTCGACCTGAAGGCCAATCCGGACCGCACCGCCGAGGGCGTCGTCATCGAAGCCCAGCTCGACAAGGGCCGCGGTCCCGTCGCCACGGTGCTGGTCCAGACAGGCACGCTGATGCCCGGCGACATCCTCGTTGCCGGCAACGAATGGGGCCGGGTGCGTGCGCTGGTCAACGACCGCGGCGGGCAGATCAAGGAAGCGCCGCCGGCAATGCCGGTGGAGGTGCTTGGTCTGCAGGGAACACCGCAGGCCGGCGACCGTTTCGCCGTCGTCAACAACGAGGCCCGTGCCCGCGAGATCACCGAATACCGCCAGCGTCTGGCGCGCGAGAAGGCGGTGGCCAAGCATGCCGGCCAGCGTGGGTCGCTCGAACAGATGATGTCGCAGCTGCAGACGAGCGGGCTGAAGGAATTCCCGCTGGTCATCAAGGGCGACGTGCAGGGCTCGATCGAGGCGATCAACGCGGCGCTGGACAAGCTCGGCACCGACGAGGTGCGTGCGCGCATCGTCCATGCGGGCGCCGGCGGCATCACCGAAAGCGATGTGTCGCTGGCGGAAACCTCGGGTGCTGCGATCATCGGCTTCAACGTCCGCGCCAATGTGCAGGCGCGCGCGGCTGCCGCGGCGGCAGGCATAGAGATCCGCTACTATTCGATCATCTACAATCTCGTGGATGACGTGAAGGCTGCGCTCTCCGGCCTGCTTTCGCCGGAGCGTCGCGAGACCTTCATCGGCAATGCGGAGATCCTCGAGATCTTCGACATCACCAAGGTCGGCAAGATCGCCGGCTGCCGTGTCACCGAAGGCAAGGTCGAGCGCGGTGCGGGCGTTCGCCTGATCCGCGATAACGTCGTCATCCACGAAGGCACGCTGAAGACCCTGAAGCGCTTCAAGGACGAAGTTGCGGAAGTCCCAGGTGGCCAGGAATGCGGCATGGCCTTCCAGAACTACGAAGACATGCGCGTCGGCGACGTCATCGAGTGCTTCCGCGTCGAGATGGTGACCAGGACGCTCTGAGTTCGAGCAGCTTGAGCTCAAGCATCTACTGAGACCGGGCGGTGGTCGAAAGACCGCCGCCCAAACCATATGAGACATGCGGCGCGGTCCCATCCCGCGCTTCACGATTTCAGGATAGAGAAAAATGCCCCGTTCAACCACATCAGGCCCATCCCAGCGCATGCTTCGCGTCGGCGAGCAGGTGCGCCATGCGCTTTCGGAAACCTTGCAGCGTGGCGAGATCCTCGATCCCTTGATCGAGAATGCCGTGGTTTCGGTCTCGGAAGTGCGCATGTCGCCCGATCTGAAGATCGCCACCGCCTTCGTCTCGCCGCTCGGCGCAAGTGATACCGATGCGGTGGTCGAGGCGCTCAACAAGCATGCGAAATTCGTGCGCGGCCGCGTTTCCGGCGCGCTCCGGCAGATGAAGTACATGCCCGAGTTCCGCTTCCGGCTCGACACCAGCTACGACAATTTCCAGAAGATCAACGAATTGCTGCACTCGCCCGAAGTGGCGCGCGACCTCGGCACAGATGCCCAGATTGACGACCAGAATAAAGACAATGACAAGGACGAAAAATAGTGGCGCGTCGCGGCAAGAAGAAGGGCCGGCCGATCTCCGGCTGGCTGGTGCTGGACAAGCCCGTCGGCATGGGTTCGACCGAAGCCGTCTCCAAGATCAAATGGCTGTTCCAGGCCGAAAAGGCCGGCCATGCCGGCACGCTCGACCCGCTCGCTTCCGGCATGCTGCCGATCGCGCTCGGCGAAGCGACCAAGACCGTGCCTTATGTCCAGGATGGCGCCAAGGTCTACCGCTTCACGGTTGCCTGGGGTGAGGAGCGTTCGACCGATGACCTTGAAGGGCCGGTGACGAAAAGCTCCGACCAGCGTCCGGCTGAAGCCGATGTGCTTTTGCTGATGCCGAAATACACCGGCGTCATCATGCAGACGCCGCCACAATTTTCAGCCATCAAGATCGCAGGCGAGCGCGCCTATGACCTTGCCCGCGACGGCGCGACGGTCGACATTCCGGCGCGGGAAGTCGAGATCGGCCGTCTCGACCTGATTGAGCACAGTGCTGATCGCACCATTTTCGAGGTCGAATGCGGCAAGGGCACTTATGTGCGCTCGCTGGCCCGCGACATGGGCCGCGACCTCGGCTGTTTCGGTCACATCGCCGAACTGCGCCGGATCGAGGTCGAGCCGTTCACGCAGGAAGACTTCGTCACCATCGCCGAGCTGGAAGCCGCCCGCTTTGGCGAACGGGGCGAAAGTTCGGATTCAGCGGACACGGTGCCAGTCGACTTCGACGCGATCGACGCGCTTCTGGTCGATACATCAGCCGCGCTCGACTGCCTGCCGCAGATCGCGATCAGTGACGACGCGGCAACAAAAATCCGCCTCGGCAATCCGGTCATCATCCGCGGCCGCGATGCGCCGGTGGAAGCTGAGGAGGCCTGCGCAACGGCGCGCGGCAAGCTGGTCGCCATCGGCGCCATCGAACAAGGCATGTTCAAGCCGAAGCGGGTCTTTGCCGGGTGAGTCCCGTCGTCTAATCTCGATGAGACTTAAACATCCGAGGGGCACATGGCAAAGGCCGAGACGATCAAGAAGCGGGCGCCGGTGACGGCACGGCGGCCGCCGGTTGGCGCATCGCCGGGCACGCTGATCGCCGACCCGGCGGCGCGGCGCAGCGAACTGCGACTGACACTGATGTCGCCCAATAAATTCGAGACGATCGAAGATGCCAGCATCGATGACGTCAAAGCCAATTGCGACACATGGCCGGTCATCTGGCTCGACTGTACCGGTCTCGCCAACATCCCGCTGATCGAGGAGATCGGCCGGATTTTCAGCCTGCATCCGCTGGCGCTGGAAGATGTCGTCAACACCGGCCAGCGGCCGAAGGTGGACTTCTTCGAGGACCATGCCTTTGTCGTCGTCAGGATGATCGACGACGTCACCGCGCATCGCTACGAGCAGATCGCCGTCTTCTTCGGCAAGAACTTCGTCGTCACCTTCCAGGAGCGCGAAGGCGATCCGTTCGATCCCGTGCGCAAGCGCATCGAAAGCTCGATGCCCAACCGGTTGCGCGCACGCGGAGCAGACTATCTCGCCTATGCCCTGATCGACGCCATCGTCGACAGCTATTTCCCGCCGATCGAGGCTGCCGGCGAATTGGTCGACAGCATCGAGGACCAGATGCTGCGCGCGTCGGATAAGCACCAGATGCGGCAGCTTCACGAGTTGCGGCGCGACGCCAATGTGCTGAAGGGGGTGCTTTGGCCGATGCGCGATGCGCTGGCCACGCTGATCCGCAACGACGTGCCCTATGTGAAGGCCGAGACCAAGGTTTTCCTGAACGACACGCTCGACCACTCGCTTCGGCTCATCGAACTGGTCGAAACCCAGCGCGACATGCTGACCGGTCTGATCGAGATGCATCTGTCGCTGAGCCAGGCGCGCACCAGCGATGTCATCAGCTATCTGACGATCGTCTCGGTGATCTTCATCCCGCTAACCTTTCTCGTTGGCGTGTGGGGCATGAACTTCGATCCAGAAAGCTCGCCATGGAACATGCCGGAGTTGAAGGCCCAATACGGCTATCCGGCGGCGCTCGTGTTCATGGCCCTTGTCGCGTTCGGGCTGATTGCCTTCTTCAGATGGAAGAAGTGGCTTTAGCCGAAGGGAAATCTTCGTTTGTGCCGCAAAAAGCCGGCTTGTGAATTGGGCTGGTGTTTTTGCCTGAATTGCACTATATGCGCCGCAGCATCGTGCAATGACACGTTGCTTGTACCGGCCCCTGCTGGACGACATCCCGGCTGAGGGCGTCCCGTTTCCTCAAACAGATAAGGAAAAACACGATGTCGATTACTGCCGAGCGCAAGAAGGAATTGATGGGTGAATTCGCAACCGCCAAGGGCGATACCGGGTCTCCGGAAGTCCAGGTGGCCATCCTTTCCGAGCGCATCAAGAACCTGACCGACCATTTCAAGGACCACAAGAAGGATAACCATTCCCGCCGTGGTCTGCTTGCTCTCGTCTCCCAGCGCCGTAGTCTGCTTGATTATCTCAAGCGCAAGGATGACGCGCGCTATCAGACGCTGATCGAGAAGCTCGGTCTGCGCCGTTGACGAATTGACCGGCGGGTTCTTTCGAGAGCCCGCCGGTCGCGCATTGGAGCATCGGATCAGTCCATTGCTCTATGAAGGAAGTAGAGCGCCGCGCATCGATCTAGACGCGCAAATAGGACGCTCTGAAAGTTTGAATTTGCGCATGATGCTTTCCGCAGGCCGCGGTTTCGGGATCATGCGCAAGGCCAGTCGGATCGATTGGCCAGACCCGGTTTCGAAATAGCACAGGGCCATTCGAAACCGCCCATGGACGGTCATGGGGCAGGATTGCAGGACGCTCGCGCGGCAATCGCGCCGGATTTACCCGAGCTTCCCGTTGTCTTGCCCGTGGCTGCCCGAGAAATGAAGCCAAGGGAAAGGGGCACTCGCGCACGGTGAAACGGCGCGGCCCTTTCCGCATATGAAGGACAAGATATGTTCAATCACCATAAAGTGGAAATCGAATGGGGCGGCCGCCCGCTCATCCTCGAAACCGGCAAGATCGCGCGCCAGGCTGACGGCGCGGTGCTCGCCACCTACGGCGAAACCAAGGTTCTCGCCACCGTCGTTTCGATGAAGGAGCCGAAGCCCGGCCTCGATTTCTTCCCGCTAACCGTCAACTACCAGGAAAAGACCTATGCCGCCGGCAAGATCCCGGGCGGCTATTTCAAGCGCGAAGGCCGTCCGAGCGAGAAGGAAACGCTGGTTTCCCGCCTCATCGATCGTCCGATCCGCCCGCTCTTCGCCGACGGCTACAAGAACGACACGCAGATTGTCGTCACCGTCGTCCAGCATGATCTCGAAAACGACCCCGACATCCTGTCGATCGTCGCCACCTCGGCGGCCTTGACGCTGTCCGGCGTCCCCTTCATGGGCCCGATCGGCGGCGCCCGCGTCGGTTACATCAACGGCGAATATGTGCTCAATCCGCATGTCGACGAGATGCAGGAATCCAAGCTTGACCTGATCGTCGCCGGCACCTCAGACGCCGTGCTGATGGTTGAGTCCGAAGCCAAGGAGCTCGGCGAGGACCTGATGCTCGGCGCCGTCATGTTCGGCCATCGCGGCTTCCAGCCGGTGATCGATGCGATCATCAAGCTGGCCGAGGTTGCCGCCAAGGACCCGCGCGATTTCACCGCGCCGGACTATTCGGCGCTTGAAGCAGAGATGCTGAAGATCGTCGAAGGCGAGCTTCGCGATGCCTACAAGATCACCGACAAGCAGAAGCGCTATGCCGCCGTCGACGCCGTCAAGGCGAAGGTCAAGGCTGCGTTCGTACCCGCCGAAGGCGAGGAAGCAAAATACACGTCCGAGCAGATCGGCACCGTGTTCAAGGAGCTCCAGGCCAAGGTCGTGCGCTGGAACATCCTCGACACCGGCTCGCGCATCGACGGCCGCGACCTGAAGACGGTCCGCAAGATCGTCTCCGAAGTCGGCGTCCTGCCGCGCACCCACGGCTCGGCACTGTTCACCCGCGGCGAGACCCAGGCGCTGGTTGTTGCCACGCTCGGCACCGGCGAGGACGAGCAGTACGTCGATTCGCTGACCGGCATGTACAAGGAGAAGTTCCTCCTTCACTACAACTTCCCCCCCTATTCGGTCGGTGAAACCGGTCGCATGGGTTCGCCCGGCCGCCGCGAAATCGGCCACGGGAAGCTCGCCTGGCGCGCGATCCGCCCGATGCTGCCGACCGCCGATCAGTTCCCCTACACGCTGCGCGTCGTCTCGGAGATCACCGAGTCCAACGGTTCGTCGTCGATGGCCACCGTCTGTGGCACCTCGCTGGCGCTGATGGATGCCGGCGTGCCGCTGGCCAAGCCGGTTGCCGGCATTGCCATGGGTCTCATCAAGGAAGGCGAGCGCTTCGCGGTGCTCTCCGATATCCTCGGCGACGAGGATCACCTCGGCGATATGGACTTCAAGGTTGCCGGCACCGCCAACGGCATCACCTCGTTGCAAATGGACATCAAGATCGAAGGCATCACCGAGGAGATCATGAAGATCGCGCTGGACCAGGCCAAGGACGGCCGCCAGCACATTCTCGGCGAAATGGGCAATGCGCTGTCCGGCGCGCGTTCCGAGCTCGGTGAGTTCGCGCCGCGCATCGAGGTCATGCATATCCCGACCGACAAGATCCGCGACGTGATCGGCTCGGGCGGCAAGGTCATCCGCGAGATCGTCGAAAAGACCGGCGCCAAGATCAACATCGAGGACGACGGCACGGTCAAGATCGCTTCGTCCAACGCCAAGGAGATCGAGGCGGCGAAGAAGTGGATCCACACCATCGTTGCCGAGCCGGAAGTCGGCGAGATCTACGAAGGCACGGTCGTCAAGACCGCCGACTTCGGCGCTTTCGTCAACTTCTTCGGTCCGCGTGACGGCCTCGTCCACATCTCGCAGCTCGCCAACGATCGCGTCGCCAAGACCTCCGACGTCGTCAAGGAAGGCGACAAGGTCTGGGTCAAGCTGATGGGCTTCGACGAGCGCGGCAAGGTCCGCCTGTCGATGAAGGTCGTCGATCAGGCCACGGGCAAGGAAATCGCCCGCGACAAGAAGGCCGAAGGCGAAGAAGACGCCGCCTGAGCGATCTGACGGTATAATCGAAGCGGGCGCGCCGACAGGTCGCGCCCGTTTTCATTTTCAAGAGATCGAAGAATGTCCGCCGAGCCGCTGAAGACACTGTTCCACCCGTTCGAGGCCGAGGCTGTCGCCATGCCGCGTAAAGGCGAGCGCGTCCTCTTTCTGGGCGCTGAACCGGGTTTCCGCCTGCCCGAAGGCTTCGATGCAACACTGCATCTGGTGCAAGGCTTCCGCCCGCATTTTCGCGCGCTGCAGGGCGCCGGCTTCACGGTCACGCCGCATCTGGAGGGCGAAGGTTTCGATGCGGCACTGGTGCTTGCCGGCCGTCATCGCGGGCAAAACGAATTGCGCATCGCTGAGGCGATTGAGCGTGTGAGGCCGGGCGGACTGATCGCCGTCGCCGGCGGCAAGGACGATGGCATTGCGAGCCTGCGCAAGCGCATCGGCGAGCTTGTGACGCTCGACGGCCATATGCCGAAACATCACGGCATCGCCTTCTGGTTCCATCGACCGGCCGATGCCGCGGCCGCGCTTCGCGTCGCCAATCCAACGCTTCTGGTCGAGAGCCGTTTCCGCACCGCACCAGGCATGTTCTCTTTTGATAAGATCGATGCAGGTTCGAGATTGCTGGTGGACAATTTGCCCGGCGACCTGCGTGGCAACATTGCCGATTTCTGCGCCGGCTGGGGCTATGTGGCGGCCGAGGTCGCCGCCCGCTCACCCGGCATCTCGGCGCTCGATCTCTACGAGGCCGAGTTCGAGGCGCTGGAGGCGGCGAAACGCAATATCGGCAATACAGCTGCGGAACCCAATTTCTTCTGGATCGATCTTTTGAGCGAGCCGGTCGAGCGCCGTTATGACGCCATCGTCATGAACCCGCCCTTCCATCGCAGCCGCGCGACCGAGCCGGAGATCGGTGCCGGCATGATCCGCGCCGCGGCGAAGGCGCTGAAGCCAGGTGGGCGGCTGTTCATGGTGGCGAACCGTCAGCTTCCCTACGAGCCGGTGCTGGCGGCCGCCTTCTCCAGCCACGCCGAGATCGCCCGCGACGGGATGTTCAAGGTTTTGGCGGCGCGCCGCTGAGCGGAGTTCACCGGACCTAGGCATTTTCTACGGGCCAAATTATTCCCGGCCGGTGTCGGCCTGCTTCAACTCGTCGAGCGCCGGCATCGAGACAATGTGGTAGCCGGAATCGACATAGTGGATTTCGCCGGTGACGCCGGACGACAGGTCGGACAGGAGGTAGAGCGCGGAACCACCGACTTCGTCGATGGTCACCGTACGGCGCAGCGGCGAGTTGCGCTGCTGGTAGGAAAACATGTGGCGTGCGTCGGAAATCCCGGCGCCGGCCAGTGTCCGCACCGGTCCCGCCGATATGCCGTTCACCCTGATGCCGCGCGGTCCGTAGTCGTTGGCGAGATAGCGGACGCTGGCTTCCAGCCCGGCCTTGGCCACGCCCATGACGTTGTAGTTCGGCATGACACGGACAGAACCCGCATAGGTCAGCGTGATCATCGAGCCGCTGTCCTTCATCAGCGCGGCGGCGTGACGGGCGACCTCTGTGAAGGAGTAGCAGGAGATGACCATGGTGCGGACGAAATTGTCGCGGCTGGTGTCGGCGTAAAGGCCCTTCAGCTCGTTCTTGTCGGAAAAGCCAATGGCATGGACGACGAAGTCGAGCCCGCCCCAGGCTTTGCCCAAAGTCTCGAAGGTGGCGGCAACCGATGCGCTGTCCTCGACATCGCAAGGGACGACCAGCGAGGCGCCGAGCTTGTCGGCGAGCGGCTTGACCCGGCGCCCGAAGGCCTCGCCCTGATAGGTGAAGGCGAGTTCCGCCCCATGTTCGGAGAGTTTCCGGGCGATGCCCCAGGCGATCGAATGGTCGTTGGCGACACCCATGACAAGCCCGCGCTTGCCCTTCATCAATCCGTCCATGGTCGGCAAATCCTTATGCGGAATAGCGCTGGAAAATCAGCGTTGCGTTGGTGCCGCCGAAACCAAACGAATTGGACAAAACAGTGTCGATCCTGGCGTCGTCGATGCGCGTGCGCACGATCGGCATGCCTTCGAATTCCGGATCGAGCTGCTCGATATGGGCGCTCTCGCCGATGAAGCCGCCTTGCATCATCAGGATAGAGTAGATCGATTCCTGCACGCCGGCCGCACCCAGCGAATGGCCGGTCAGCGATTTCGTCGAGGTGATGAAAGGCATCTTGTCGCCGAACACTTCGCGGATCGCGCCCATTTCCCTGGAGTCGCCGACCGGCGTCGAGGTGCCGTGCGTGTTGATGTAGTCGACTGGCGAAGAGGTGGTCGCCAGCGCCTGCCGCATGCAGCGCACCGCACCTTCGCCCGAGGGCGCCACCATGTCAAAGCCGTCCGAGGTCGCGCCATAACCGACGATCTCGGCATAGATCTTGGCGCCGCGTGCCTTGGCGTGCTCGAGCTCTTCCAGGACCAGCACGCCGGCGCCGCCGGCGATGACGAAGCCGTCGCGATCGACGTCGTAGGCGCGCGAGGCGGCCGACGCCCTGTCGTTGAACTTGGACGACATGGCGCCCATCGCGTCGAACAGGTCCGACATCGTCCAGTCGAGATCCTCATGGCCGCCGGCGAAGACCATGTCCTGCTTGCCCCACTGGATCAGTTCGTAGCCATTGCCGATGCAATGCGCCGAGGTCGAGCAGGCCGAAGAGATCGAGTAATTGACGCCGTGGATCTTGAACCAGGTGGCGAGCGTCGCTGAAGCGGTCGACGACATCGCTTTCGGCACGGCGAACGGGCCGATGCGCTTGGGGCTGCCGTTCTTGAGCGTGGTTTCAGCCGCTTCGACGATGGCTCGGGTCGACGGTCCGCCCGATCCCATGACGATGCCGGTGCGCTCATTGGTGATGTCGTTCTCGCCAAGTCCAGCGTCCACGATGGCCTGGTCCATGGCGACATGGTTCCAGGCCGCACCTTGCGACAGGAAGCGCATGGCGCGACGATCGATCAGGGCGGAGGGGTCGAGCGTCGGCGCTCCCCAGACCTGACAGCGGAAGCCGTGTTCGGCGAAGGAATCAGAGAAGCTGATGCCGGACTTGGCATCGTGGAGCGAGGCCTGCACCTCGTTGGCATTGTTGCCGATCGACGACACGATGCCGAGGCCTGTCACTACGACCCGTCTCATTCGCAACTCCTTCCAGCGCTTGAACCCGAAACCTGTTGGACACGGATCATGCGCAAATTAAAGTTCTACAGCTTCGTTTGCGCGTCCCAGGGACGCGCGGCGCTGTGGGGGCGCCGGTCAGGCGGCGGCCGATTGCTTGGACAGACCCACCTTGAGGTCCGTTGCTGCGTATATGGGTTCGCCATCCGCCTTCAGCCAGCCATCGGCGATACCAAGCACCAGCCGGCCGCGCATCACGCGCTTGAAGTCCACGCCATACTCCACCTTCTTGACCGACGGTGTCACCATGCCCTTGAACTTCACCTCGCCGGTCGAGAGCGCCATTCCTTTGCCCGGCTCGCCGAGCCAGCCGAGGTAGAATCCCGTCAATTGCCACATGGCGTCGAGGCCCAGGCACCCCGGCATGATTGGATTGCCGATGAAGTGGCAGGCGAAAAACCACAGGTCCGGCTTAATGTCGAACTCTGCGCGGATGAAGCCCTTGTCGAAGGCACCGCCCGTCTCGCTGATTTCGGTGATGCGGTCGAACATCAGCATCGGCGGATAGGGGAGTTGGGCGTTTCCAGGTCCGAACAGCTCGCCGCGGGCGCAGGCAAGCAGTTCTTCGTAATCGTAGCTGGATTTCGAAACCGCCATCAATCTCTTCCCCGTAATCGTCCCGGGCGGTAGAGCGCCCTTGTCGTTGGTTTCCTAACACAATCTATTTCAGGCCGGAAACCGGCGTTTGCGCTTAACCTGCCCGTCTGCCTGGGTCAATGCGCGCTATTGATCGTATTCGGCCGACAGAATATATGTCGGGAGGTGTTCAGTTTCGGGCGATGTTCGTTTTTTGCCATTCTGGGCATATCTTGGGGCGAAACTATGAGCTTGGACGGATAGATGGATCTGGGCTGCCGGAAGGAAAATGTCGCTGTGGACAAGCGGGTTCGCGAAGCTGGGCTGAGGCCGACGCGTCAGCGCATTGCGCTGGCCGATCTGCTTTTCGCCAAGGGCGACCGCCATCTGTCGGCCGAGGAACTGCACGAGGAGGCGATCACCGCCGGCGTGCCGGTGTCGCTCGCCACCGTCTACAACGCCCTTCATCAATTCACCCAGGCGGGCCTTCTGCGCATCCTGGCCGTCGAAGGGTCGAAGACCTACTTCGACACCAACACCTCCGATCACCATCATTTCTACATTGAAGGCGAAAACAGGATCTTCGATATCGCCAGCGGTCCTGTCACGGTTTCCAACCTGCCGGAGCCGCCGGAAGGCATGGAGATCGCCAATGTCGACATCGTGGTAAGGCTGCGCCCCAAGCGCTGCGATTGATCGGCGCGTCATTGGGTCGCGAGATACCGTCTCGCCCGCCAGACCATGATCCCGAACCGACAAGAAGAGGTCAGTTTTTGACCCGTTCGCCCGGATAGGCGCCCCAGACAAGCGACTGGGCGAGCCAGCCGGTGTGGCCGTCGAAGGTCATTTCGCACCACTGGCCGTCACAGGACCTGATCGTGCCCATGGCGCCCGGCTCGATGATCGCGATGATGCTGGCATCCTTTTCCGGGTCGTTGAGAAGGTTGATTCGGGCATCCTTGCCGCGCTGCCAGGGTGCCACGATCGCCGTGCGGCGGCCTGAAAGCAGCGACTGGTTGATCCAGCCTTCCGAGCCGTCGGCATCGCGCACCCGACGCCAGGTGTCGAATTCCTGGATGATTTCCATCGGCAGGCCAGGCTTCATGTACATCCAGTCGACGGAATAGTTGACGCCTGGTCCGACGCGGGAGTTGACGCGGCCCGCTTTCAGGCTGACGAAACGCGGCAGCGGCAGGCCGCTCGGCCCAAGCGTTGCGCTCTGGGCCGGTGCTGCCGCACTCTGTGCCGCCACAAGCGGGGAATAAAGGAGAGCGCCGATAAATGCTGCGCTGAGGGTCAGGCGGAGCGACGCAAAACCAGACACTTTCGTTCCTTTCAGCGCCGGCTCATCGGCCTTGGCGCCCCTTTTTCTTTGTCTTCGGCGGAACCTCTTGTTACATGGAGAACTGGCACCGCGACCGGCCTCCAGTTTCGCCTGTCTTGGTTAAAGAGGTCTCAACGAGGGGTGGGTTTGAGGAAACAATGGCAGGCAGAAAAAGGCCCCTCGTCGTCATCACGCGCAAGCTGCCCGATCCGGTCGAGACCCGCATGCGTGAGCTGTTCGACGCCCGGCTGAATGTCGAAGACAGGCCGATGACGCAGCCGGAATTGGTCGCGGCGGTCAAGGAAGCCGACGTGCTGGTGCCGACCATAACCGATCATATCGACGCAGCGCTAATCGCTCAGGCTGGCGACAACCTCAAGCTGATCGCCAATTTCGGCAACGGCGTCGACAAGATCGACGTGGCGGCAGCAGCGAAGAAGGGCATTACCGTCACCAACACGCCGAACGTGCTGACCGAAGATACGGCCGACATGACCATGGCGCTAATGCTGGCGGTGCCTCGGCGGCTGGCGGAAGGCGCCAATGTGCTGACCGGCGACAAGAAGTGGGCGGGCTGGTCGCCAACCTGGATGCTCGGCCGGCGGATCTGGGGCAAACGCCTCGGCATTGTCGGCATGGGCCGCATCGGCACCGCTGTCGCCCGGCGGGCCAAGGCTTTTGGGCTGTCGATCCACTACCACAACCGCCATCGCGTGCTGCCGGCGGTCGAGGATGAGCTGGAGGCAACCTACTGGGAAAGCCTCGACCAGATGCTTGCCCGCATGGACATCATCTCGGTCAACTGTCCGTCGACGCCGGCAACCTTCCATCTGCTCTCGGCGCGGCGGCTGGCGCTTCTGCAACCGTCCGCTTACATCGTCAACACAGCGCGCGGCGATATCATCGACGAGGACTCTCTGGTCAAGCTGATCCAGGACGGCAAGATCGCCGGCGCCGGCCTCGACGTCTACGAGCATGAGCCGGCGCTGAACAGCAAATTGCTGAAGCTCGCCGCCAAGGGCAAGGTCGTGCTGTTGCCGCATATGGGATCGGCGACGCTCGAAGGCCGCATCGATATGGGCGAGAAGGTGATCATCAACATCCGCGCCTTCTTCGATGGCCATCGCCCGCCTGACCGCGTACTGCCGCTGCGGACGTGACCGGGCGCCGTCCAATTCTTCAGCAAAGACTTTAGGGTCCCCGATAGGGGATCAGGGGACCCCGCCTTGAGGCGGCTGGGATGGCTCGGCATGAGCAACCATCTCACGCAAAAGTTTGCGGCACCGGTTGCACGCGGTGCAGTCGCGCGGGAAACAAGGTTCCCAGATGCTGCCCCCGGAGCAGCTCCCATGTGGCTTTAGAAAATCATTCTACTCCCGATCGGTCTCGTCGATTGTCGATCCTTGACAATAGGTGACAGTAGCATCAAGCAAAGGGCTTCCATCGCAAGAGTGTAAAAAGCTGATGCCTGAACGCCGCAACGACCCCGGCCCCGAGATCGAGGGACTTATCCGCGCCATCGAGGCTCGCCTCATTGAACTACGTCGCGACATCCATGCCCATCCAGAAACCGGCTTCGACACGGTCCGCACGGCCGGCCTGGTCGCCGCCGAGCTTGGCGCGCTCGGGATCGAGGCGCGCACCGGCGTCGGCCGCACCGGCGTCGTGGCCGAGATATCCGGAGCCTTTCCCGGTCCCTGCCTGATCCTGCGGGCCGATATGGATGCCTTGCCGATCGGGGAGCAGACCGGTCTGCCTTATGCTTCGACCATTCCAGGCAGGATGCATGCCTGCGGGCACGATCTTCACACCGCCTCGCTTCTCGGCGCCGCGCATGCGCTCGTCTCGCTGGCGCCGCGTCTGCGCGGCTCGGTCCGGCTGATTTTTCAGCCCGCCGAGGAGACGCAGGAGAGCGGCGCGGCGGCCATGGTGGCGGACGGTGCCGCCAAAGGTGCTGACATGGCCATCGCCTTCCACAACCGTCCGGAACTGCCGGCGGGGCAGGTTCTGTTGAACCGCGGTGCAAGCACCGCATCGAGCGACGAGTTCAAGGTGGTGGTGCGCGGCAAGTCGGGCCATGCCGCGCGGCCCCATGCCGCCATCGACCCGATCGTCGCCAGCGCCCACATCATCACCCAACTCCAGACCGTGATATCGCGCGAGATGGACCCCGCGCGGTCCGCCGTCCTGACCATCGGCCATATCGAGGGCGGCGCGACCCAGAACATCATTCCCGACAGCTGCATGTTCGAGGGCACGGTGCGTTGCCGCTCGCCGCGATCGCGCGATCTCGCCGAGGCCGCGTTCCGGCGCATCTGCGAAGGCACGGCGCAGGCGCTCAATGCCGCCGTCGAGATCGACTATGCGCGCGGCGCGCCGCCCCTGATGAACGACGATGCGCTGGTCGATCGTGCGGTTTCCGTGCTCGGCCATCAGTTCGGCGCGACGCCTCAGGTCGAGCCGGGAACGAGCTTCGGAGCCGAGGACTTTTCCTATTTCTCCGAGCTCATGCCTTCGGTCCAGATATTCATCGGTTCGGGCCAGCCCGGCCGTGACGACCGCGTCCACAACTCCGACTATCAGCCCGATGAAGCCAGCATCGGGCAAAGCGCCATCGCGCTCACGCGCATGGCGGTCGATCTTCTTTCCTGACCCCTCAACCCTCCTCCCAAGGATGATCCAAGCATGAAAATCACCCGCAGCACCTTCCTGCGCATGGGCCTTGCCGCCATTGCCGGGCTCGCCGTTGCCCCCGCCACAGCTCTTGCCCAGGGACGTAAAAAATATGTTTTCGCCACCGAAGGAGCCTTCCCGCCCTTCAATATGACCCGACCGAATGGCGAGCTCTACGGCTTCGAGCTGGACATGCTGGCCGAGATCGCCAAGCGCGCCGACTTCGACTATGAGGTGATCTCGCAGGCCTGGGACGGCATGATCCAGGGCCTCATCGACGGCAAGTACAATGCGGTGGTCGACTCGGTCTCCGTCACCGAGAAACGCCTCGAAGTGGTCGATTTCTCGCTCCCCTACACCACCGGCGGCTCGACCTTCGTCGTGCTGAAGGAAAGCGGCGTCGAACTGTCGGGCACGGGCGCTTTCGTCGACCTCGACGATACGAAGGCCACCGATGCCGCCATCGCGGCGATCGCCGGGGTGCTGGACGGCAAGACCGTGGGCGTCCACGTCTCGACCATCCAGGCAGACTTCCTGAACAAGTATCTGGCCGACAAGGGCGTGACGATCCGCACCTATCAGACCGGCCCGGAAGTCTATCAGGATCTGCTGAACGGGCGGCTCGACGCCGGGATCGCCTCGGTCACCAACATCTCGGCTTTCCTCGAGAAGAACACAGAAACCGCCAAGGCCACCGGCCCGTCCTTCACGGGCGGCGTCATGGGGCGCGGCTCGGCCTTCGTCGTCCAGAAGGGCGACGCCGAGCTGGCCGGGCTTCTCAGCAAAGCGCTGAAGTCGATGTCGGACGACGGCACGCTCGTCGAGCTGTCGAAAAAATGGTTCGGCATGGTCGTGACGCCCGCGCTCTGAGGCCAGGGTGCAGGCCGATCTGACACTTCTCGGCTTCGGGCCCGACGGATGGGGGCTGGCGCTCGCGCGCGCCGGCCTCATGACGCTCTATGTCTCCGTCGCGGCATTCCTGAGCGGGTTGGCCTTCGGCACGCTCATCGCCTGGGCCCGGGTGGCGGGCAACTGGCCGCTGCGCAAGCTGGCCGAGGCCTACGCCACGGTCTTCCGGGGCGTGCCCGATATCCTGGTGATCTACCTGTTCTATTTCGGCGGCCGGCAGGTCGTCACGGCCATTGGCACGGCGCTCGGACTGTCGGGGCCGTTCGACATCAGCGGCTTTTTGGCCGGAGTGCTAGCGATCGGGCTGATCTCGGCCGCCAACCAGTCCGAGGTGCTGCGCGGCGCCTATCAGGCCGTGCCCCGGGGCACGATCGAGGCGGGGCGCGTGGTCGGCATGACGCGGCTGATCCTGTTTCGGCGGGTCATCGCGCCGCAGGCGCTGGTCACCGCAATTCCCGGCATGGGCAACCAGTGGCAGTCGGTCATCAAGGAATCCGCCCTCGTCTCGGTGACGGGGTTGGTCGAGACCATGCGCCAGGTCGCGGTCGCAGCGGGCACCACGCAAGAGCATTTCCTGTTCTACGCCGCCGGTGCGATCATCTATCTCATCATCACCACGCTGTCGGATCATGTCTTCCGCCTCGCCGAAAGACGCAGCCTGCGCGGCCACGAGCAAGGCGGGCTCTGAGATGGATTTCGCCTTTCTCTCGGACATGCTCACGCAGCTCCTCAAGGGGTTGCCGCTGACGCTTAACCTCGGCGCCCTGGCGCTTGTGGGCGGGTTCTGCCTTTCGCTGATCCTCAACCTCATGCGCACGACGAGGGTCGGCAACGCACTGGCCTCGGCCTATCTCTTCGTCTTCCGCGGCACGCCGCTGCTCATCCAGATATTCATGATCTACTACGGGCTGGCGGGCTTCGGCTTCATCCGCCACGGCTTCCTCTGGCCCTTCCTGCGCGAGCCCTATTGGTGCGGGCTGCTGGCGCTGATCCTGAACGATGCCGCCTATACGTCCGAGATTCTGCGCGGAGGGTTGCGCGCCGTGCCAAGGGGCGCGGTCGAAGCAGCGCGCGTCTCGGGCATGACGCGGCTGACGGTCATGCGCCGCATCACGCTGCCCATAGCCGTGCGTCAGGCGCTGCCCGCCTATTCCAACGAGGTGATCTCGATCCTCAAATCCACGGCGCTGGTCTCGACCATCACGCTGATGGAAGTCACCGGCATAGCCCGCGCCGCCGCCTCGGAAACCTGGCGGGCGGTCGAGATATTCCTCTGCGCGGCGACGATCTATCTCGCCCTGTCGCTTCTGGTGACGCGGCTCTCGGCCTGGGCCGAGCGGCGCCTTTCGCCCTGGCAATTCGGAGAGACGCCATGAGCCTCCCATCGACCGCGCTTTCCATCGCCGGCTTGCGCAAGAGCTTCGGCAGCAACGAGGTGCTGCGCGGCATCGACCTTGTCGCCAAGGACGGCGACGTGATCTCGTTGATCGGCGCGAGCGGCTCTGGCAAGAGCACGCTGCTGCGCTGCATCCCCATGCTGGAGATCCCCGACGTCGGAACGGTGTCGGTGGGCGAGGACAGCCTCTCCCCGACGGGCGGACGTCTGTCGCGCGCCCAACTGGCCGTGGCGCGGCAGATGCGCGGACATCTCGGCTTCGTCTTCCAGAACTTCAATCTGTGGCCGCACCGCACCGTGCTGCAGAACGTCATCGAGGCGCCACTGTTCGTCCAGAGCCGTCCCCGCGCCGAGGCAGTGGAGGAGGCCACGGCGCTCCTGGAAAAGGTAGGCCTCGCCGAAAAGCGCGATGCGTGGCCCGCGCATCTTTCGGGCGGGCAGCAGCAGCGGGTCGCGATCGCGCGCGCTCTTGCCCAGCGGCCTCGCGCCATCCTGTTCGACGAGCCCACCTCGGCGCTCGACCCGGAACTGGTGGGCGAGGTCCTGAAGGTGATCCGCGCCCTTGCCGCGGAAGGGCGCACCATGCTGATCGTCACCCACGAGATGGGCTTTGCGCGCGAGGTCTCCTCGCAGGTAGTCTTCCTGCATCAGGGCCTGATAGAAGAGGCCGGCACACCGGGGCAGGTCTTTGGCAATCCTGCATCGGAGCGCTGCCGCGCCTTTCTCAGCGGCCATTTCGACCGCAATCGCTAGGGACCCCGGACATGCGTCAGCCAATCCAGCGCAAGAGCCTTCAGGACCAGGCCACCGAGTGGCTACGCGAGGCGATCGTGCGTGGCGATTTTGCGCCGGGCGCGGTGCTGACCGAGCTGACCTTGACCGAACGCATCGGTCTCGGCCGTGGCACGGTGCGTTCCGCGCTCTTCGCGATGGAAGCGCAGGAACTGGTGACGCGCACGCCCTATTCGAGCTGGCGCGTGGCCGTGCTCGATGCCCAGGCGATCTGGGAGATCTACACATTGCGGGCGGCGTTCGAAGGTCTGGCCGCCCGCATTCTCGCCCAACGCCGCGCCGCTCTCGGTACCGATCTGGTCGAGGCGGCTTTTGCCGCCCTACCGGCGGCGAATGACGGCGGCACGGATGTGCGGGTGGCAGCCGATCTCGGCTTCCATGCCAGTTTCGTCGAGCAGACCGGGCACCAGCATCTGATCCGTCGCCACGGGCTTCTGGCCGACAAGATGGAGTGGCTCTATCGCTGGTCCGAAGCACACTGGCCCTGCCGCCAGCCGCTGGTCAGCGATCACCAGCGCCTGTTCGACGCGCTGATGAGGGGAAGCCCCGAAGCGGCCGAACAGGCCGTCCGCGACCATATCGCCGAGTCGATCGAGCTGGACGTCGCAGGCTTCTACGAACTTCAAGGACGCGGCGCGACGACGCCGCAACAGGAGCAGGCATGAACGACATCACCATTCTCGACGGCGGCATGGGCCGCGAACTCGAGCGCATCGGCGCGCCCTTCCGCCAGCCGGAATGGTCCGCGCTGGCGCTGATGGAAGCGCCCGAGATGGTCCGCCGGGTGCACGAGGATTATATTCGCGCGGGCGCGAAGGTCATCACCACCAATTCCTATGCGCTGGTGCCCTTCCACATCGGCGAGGGGCGGTTCCGTGCGCGCGGCGCCGAGCTGGCGTCGCTGGCCGGAAGGCTGGCGCGCGAGGCGGCCGACGGCACGCCCGGCATGAAGGTAGCTGGATCGTTGCCGCCAGTCTTCGGTTCCTATCAGCCGGAACTTTTCAAGGCCGACCTGGCGCAGGACTATCTCTCGGTTCTGGTTGAGGGCCTCGCGCCCCACGTCGATTGTTGGCTCGCCGAGACCCAGAGCAGCCTCGAGGAGGCCCACACCGCCGCCGCGGCGGTGCGCGGCAGTGGCAAGCCGCTCTGGCTGTCATTCACCCTGCGGGACGATGTGGCGCCGCAGGACGTAGCCGAGCCGCAGCTGCGGTCCGGGCAGAGCGTAGCCGACGCTGCCCGTCTCGCACAGCGCACGGGGGCGGAGGCGCTGCTCTTCAATTGCTCTATGCCCGAGGTCATGGGAGCAGCGCTCCAAGCTGCGCGCATTGCCGCCCCCGGTCTGCCGCTCGGGGTCTATGCCAACGCCTTCGGCTCCCAGGACGAGGACGGCGCGGCCAACGAGGTGATCTCGGATATCCGGGCCGATCTCGATCCGAAATCCTATTGCCGCTGGGCCGACGGCTGGGTCGCGAAGGGTGCTTCCATCATCGGCGGCTGCTGCGGGATTGGCGCCGACCACATCCACCATCTGGCCGGGCATCTGCGCTGCGGGCATCATTGATGCCTGTGGGCCGCGCAGAGCGGCTCTTGTCACCGGCGCCAGCCGCGGCATCGGCAGGGCGCTTGCCAAGGGGCTTGCCGAGGCAGGCTTCGGCGCCACCATCAACGCCATCTGCCCCGGGTGGGTATTCACGAAAGATATTTGCGCATCGTGATCGAGGTCGGACGGTCGTAGCCGTTGTGCGCCGTCCGTTCGGTTTCGCGAAAGCCGAGGCGGGCGAAGGCTGCATGATTTCCGGTCAGCTCGATCCGCGTCTGAAGCTCGATCGCCGGCTTGCCGCGGTTGCAGGCAAGATCCTCGACAGCTTGCATCAGTTGGCTGCCAATCCCCTGTCCTTGAAAGCCCGGTTCGACGGCGAGTTTTCCGACGTAGAAATCGTTGGCCCGCTCCAGAACAAAAACGCAGCCGACAATCCTGCCGTCCTTCAGCGCCGAAAAGCCCATCTCTTGCCGAGCCTTGTCCCGGAGATTTTCGACCGTGAGCCGATGCGCCGAGGATGGCGGATCGATGACGCCGTCCATCGAGGCGAAGGCGCGCATGATCAGCGCCAGCACCTCGTCCCATCGGTCGAAATCGGCGGGAAGCTGCGCGATGGAAACCAGGCTGCCCAAGATCTAGTTTCTCTTGTAGCGGATCGTATCGAAGCGCGCGGTCAACGCATCGTAAAGCAGCAGCCGGCCGACCAGCGGCTCGCCGATGCCGGCGATCAGCTTGATCGCCTCCATGGCCTGCAGCGTGCCGACGACGCCAGTCAGCACGCCGAGCACGCCGGCCACAGCGCAGGATGGCACCAGGCCGGGCGGCGGCGGTTCCGGAAAAAGATCGCGATAGCTTGGATATGGCTTGCCGTCCGCGCCGGTCTCGAACGGTTTCAGCACGGTCACCGAGCCGTCGAAGCGGCCGACGGCGGCATGTACCAGCGGCCGCTTTTCCGCGGCGCAGGCGTCGGCCACCGCATAGCGGGTTTCGAAATTGTCGGAACCGTCGACGACGATGTCATAGCGGGCGACGAGAGCAGGGGCGTTGTCCGCCGTCAGCCTGAGATTGTGCAGTTCCACGGCGACGTTGGGATTGATACGGGCGATCGCCGCTTTGGCACTGTCGGTTTTCGCCATGCCGACAGTCTCGGTGCCGTGGATCACCTGTCTTTGCAGGTTTGACAGCGAGACGCTGTCGTCGTCGACGATCCCGAGCGTGCCGACGCCGGCGGCGGCAAGATATTCGAGCACCGGCGCCCCCAGCCCGCCGGCGCCGATGACCAGGACCCGCGCACGCTTCAGCCGCTGCTGGCCGGCGCCACCGATCTCGGGCAGCACGATGTGGCGGGCGTAGCGTTCAAGCTCTTCGTCGGTGAGCGCGGTGATGTTCATTGCAAGACAATATAGCTGCCGAGAAATCTTGTCAGGCGTCTTTGGTTGGCCCAACCGTGCCGTGATCGACGGTCAGGAACTGCGCGCGTCCCTTGAGACTGGAAAACAGCGCCGCATCGGTCCCGGTCATGAAGGCCTGGCAGTTCAGCTCTTCGAGGATCGAGAACAGCGCGGCGCGCCGGCCTGCGTCGAGATGGGCGGCGATCTCGTCGAGCAGCAGGATCGGCGTCATGCCCGACATCTCGCCGGTCAGCCGGGCATGCGACAGGACCATGCCGACCAGCAGCGCCTTCTGCTCGCCGGTCGAACAGAGTTCGGCCGGCATCGCCTTGGGCCGGTGCCTCACCACGAGATCCGAACGGTGCGGGCCGTCTAGCGTGCGCCCGGCGGCGCGGTCGCGATCGCGGCCTTCGGCAAGGGCGCGGCGGAACCGCTCCTCGACATCGACAGCCGCGGTGGTTCCGACTTCGCTTTCCAACGCGCCCGACAGGCCGATATCGGCTTGCGGAAACGGACCCGCGCTTGGCAGCCTGTCGATCATCGCGGCAAGCAGGCGCACCAGTTCGGCACGCGCCGCGGCAATCGCCACACCGGTTTCGGCCATTTGCGTCTCGATCGCGTCGAACCAAGCGCCGTCACGCGAGCCTTCGGCGAGCAGCCGATTGCGGCCGCGCATCGCTTTTTCGTAGTCGAGCGCGCGCTGGCCGTGGCCGGGATCGATCGCCAGCACCTGACGGTCGAGAAAGCGCCGGCGGTCTGCGGCCGGCCCGGTGAACAATGCATCCATCGCCGGTGTCAGCCAGACGACGCGCAGCCATTCCAGCATGTCCTCCGCCGAGCGCGCTGCCGCGCCATTGATCCGCACCCGCCGGCCGCCCTCGCCGGCGGCGTCGCCGCCTGCAATGCCGGTGCCGATCTCGACCGGGCCGTCCGGCCCATCGAGCCGGGCATGGAGGGCAAAGCCGCCGTCGCCGCCTTCGCGTGCCACATCGGCATAAGGTGCGCGGCGTAGGCCACGCCCCGGTGTCAGCAGGGAAATCGCTTCCAGCAGATTGGTTTTGCCGGCGCCATTGTCACCGGAAAAAATCACGGCGCCGGGGTCGATGTCGATCGACAGCGTTGCGTAGTTGCGGAAATTCGTAAGCGATAGCTTACTTATATGAGTCTGCTGGTCGTGCGCAGACTGCTTCGCAACTCCGGTCATGACAGCAAGATGGCCTCGTTCAGGCCTACACCCGCATCGGCATCAGCACGTAGAGCGTGGTTTCGTCGGCCATGTCGTGGATCAGCGTTGGCGAACCGGCGTCCGCCAGCATGAATTTTGCCTCAGTGCCGGTCAACTGGGCTGCGACGTCGAGCAGATATTTGGCATTGAAGCCGATTTCGATCGCGTCGGACGAATAATCCGCAGCCAGTTCTTCGGTGGCGCTGCCTGAATCCGGATTGTTGACCGCAAGCGTGACCTGGCCTTCTCCAATCGAAAGCTTCACCGCGCGGCCGCGCTCGGAGGAGATGGTCGAGACGCGGTCGACGGCGGCGGCGAAACTCTGACGGTCGATGATCAGCTTCTTGTCGTTGCCGGTGGGGATGACCCGCTGATAGTCCGGGAAGGTGCCGTCGATCAGCTTCGATGTCAAAACCACACTGCCGATGGTGAAGCGGATCTTGGTGTCGGACAATTCGGTGGTCACGGCGATATCAGGGTCATCGACAAGCTTTTGCAGCTCGCTGACCGTCTTGCGCGGAATGATGATGCCCGGCATGCCCTCGGACCCTGCCGGCGCGTCGATCTCGGCGCGCGCCAGTCGATGTCCGTCGGTCGCTACCGAGCGCAGCTTCAGCTTGCCGTCGGCATCATGCGTGTGCAGATAGATGCCGTTCAGGTAGTAACGCGTCTCTTCGGTGGAGATGGCGAATTGGGTCTTCTCGATCAGGCCCCTGAGCGCAACCGAATCGAGCCGGAAGATATGCGAGAACGATCCGGCCGAAAGCTCCGGGAAATCGGATTGCGGCAGGCATTGGAGACGGAAGCTCGAGCGGCCCGAGGTCACCGTCATGGCGTTGCCGTCTTCGTCGGTCTTCAGCATGACCTCCGCGCCGTCGGCGAGCTTGCGCACGATGTCGTAGAGCAGATGCGCGGGAACCGTCGTCGCTCCGCCGCGCTCGACCTTGGCAGGCGTGGCTTCGGTCACCTCCAGATCGAGGTCGGTCGCCTTCATCTCAAGGGTGGCGCCTTCGGCGCTCAGCAGCACATTCGACAGAATCGGTATGGTGTTGCGCCGCTCGACCACGCGATGAACGTGATTGAGCGACTTCAGGAGATTTGACCGTTCCAAGATAACACGCATGACGAAACAGGCTCGCTTGAATGAATGAGCGGGTCTCCGGCAAGCGGTGCCCCCGCGAAAGGTCTGAACAGGCTCAGAATCTGCATAAACTGATAGGAAAAACCCCGCAAGCGCAAGCCCACGCCACCGGTTCGAGCCGGTTACGCAGGCTTTCTGGGGATAAAGCTGGCGAAGCCCGCAAGCCAATGCTTGTCGCCCAAAAGTGCGCAGCGGTTTTGAGGCAACGACATGCATAAAAACGTAGATTTCAAGCGCGTCGCAGCCACGCGACACGCTTTGTTTTCGGGCCGGTCAGGCTTGATCGTTGATCAGTCTTCTCAGCAGTTCGAGCTCCTGCGCCAGCGTGTTGTCGACGCCTGAAAGATCCTCGATCTTGCGCACGGCATGCAGCACCGTCGTGTGGTCGCGGCCACCGAAACGCCGTCCGATCTCCGGCAAGGAGCGCGGTGTCATCACCTTCGACAGGTACATGGCGACCTGCCGCGGCTTGACGATCGTACGCGTGCGCCGGTTGGACAGAAGTTCTGTCTTCGAAACATTGTAATGGCGCGCGACGATGCGCTGGATGTCCTCGATGCGCACCCGCTTCGGCTCGCCCGAACGATAGATGTGGCCGAGGATCTCGTCGATGCGGTCGATGGTGATCTGCGGTTCGAACGACTGGCGGAACAGAAGCTGGTTGAACGCGCCTTCGAGTTCGCGTCCGCTGCCGGTCACAGTGCGGGCGACATGGTTGAGGATCTCCTCCGAGATGTCGAGCGATGCATCGTCAGCCTTTGCGGTGGCAAGGCGCAGCTTGAGCATGCCGATGCGCATGGCGAAATCCGGCGCCGACATTTCGAGCGCGACGCCGCCGTTGAGGCGCGAGCGGACGCGGGGCTCCAGCGATTCCAGTTCCGACGGCGGCCGGTCGGCGGCAACCACCACCTGCTTGGCGCTGTCGAGCAGCATGTTGATCAGATGGCAGAATTCATGCTGGATCGACTTGCCTTGCAGGAACTGCATGTCGTCGATGATGAGGAGGTCGATGTCGCGCAGCTGCTCCTTCAGCGTCAGCGCATTGTTGTCGCGGATCGCGGTGGCGAACCGCCACATGAAATATTCGGCCGTGAGATAGACGACGCGCGACTTTGGATTCTGCTTCAGCGATTCCGCCGCGATCGCCTGCAACAGGTGCGTCTTGCCCAGCCCCACCGTCGCGTGAAGAAAGAGCGGATTGAAGCGCACCGCGCTCGACTGCGATTCCGCCACCGCCTTGGCGGCGGCGAAGGCCACCCGGTTCGACGGTCCCTCGATGAAGGAGCCGAACGTATAGCGCGGGTCAAGCGGCGAACCGAGCACATTGTGCCTGAACTCGGTCTCTGCAGGCATTCCCGAGCGAGGTGCCGGCACCCGCTCCACCCTGCCGGGGCCCGCTGTTCCAGAGGCCAGCGCCGTTTGCGATTGCCTTGTCATCTTGCGCGCCGGGGCCAGTTCGGGCTCGACGCCATTGCGCCCCGGGCGGGTAGCGGTGCGCACGACGATCTCGATCTTGAGGATTTCGGGATCCTCGTGTTTCCACAGCTCGGCGATGAGGTCGAGGTAGTGGCCGTTGATCCACGAGCGCAGGAAGGCAGTCGGCACGGAGATGCGGACAATGCCCCGGGATGCTTCGGCGACCTTCATGCGCCCGAACCAGCTCGAATAGACTTCGGTTCCCAGACGCGCCTTCAACTGAGCCTTGACCCGGTCGAACTTCTGTTCCGCATCGTTGGAAGCCGACATAGTGTCCCCTCCGGTTAAGGTTCCAGGGAATGGGAGGTCGCCCGTAAGCTCCCTTTCGATGCCGCTCTGCATGATCGAGTTCCTTGTCCTTTTGTACCTTTTTCCGCCGGGGATACGCCTCCTGCATCCATGTTTCCGGCGACCGTGTCTTCGCTGCGACACTACCGCCGCCGCCGGCAGATGATGTCGCCTCGTTGTCAGGGGACCGGCGCCGACTCCTCAGAGCCAGCCCGTTTGGTCATGTCAGGGCAATACAATGCCGTCCGGCGAAAACGCCGGCGCGTCATGACCTGCCATATACAGTTACGCCAATCCCCTACCGTATCGAAAAAGACAAACCAAACCCGACGCGGAAATGATCCACGTCATGAATTCCGCCACTTTTTTGCTGGCCGATTCAGGCTGGGTTAAGGGCCAACAGGCCCGTCCCTCTCGATAGACCGACATTAACGAAATCGTTGTGGATAGGGCAAGGCCACGACTAACGGATTTTTAAGGAATGTGGTTACCGCAGACGGGTTCGAACCCTGTGTTGCACGGGCGTATTTTGACAAAGCCATTGTGATTCAAACCCTTTTCCGGCGAATATGAAAAAGGCCACGCCGCGCGAAATTTTCTGAAATAATTTTCTTGACAGGCAATTGTCCCCCATCCCCCGTACGCGATGTGAACAAGCTGTGGATGGACCGTCCGTAAGTTATTGAAAAGTAAGGGTAGTTTTTGACAGCCGATATTTTCGTCGCGGACGCTTTCAGCGGCCTTGAATATCAGCAGGCATGTATATGCCGGCAAAGCATTTCGAACATTGAAGTTCGCGCGGAGGTGTGGTTTGCGAGCATTCTTTTTAAGTACTTGCCGGCAAACGAAAAAACCCGGCGCGAGCGGCCGGGTTTAAAGAAGATCAGTTCTGGAAAGGTATATCAGGCCGACAGCACCTTGAGCCGCTGGGCCAGGCGCGACACCTTACGGGATGCCGTGTTCTTGTGCACCACGCCCTTGGTCGCGGCGCGCATCAATTCCGGCTCCGCCACTTTGAAAGCAGCCTGCGCGGCGGCCTTGTCGCCCGAGGCGAGCGCCTCCTCGACCTGGCGGATATAGGTCCGCACGCGCGAGCGGCGGTTCTTGTTCATCGCCGTGCGACGGGCGATCTTGCGCGTTGCCTTTTTGGCCGAGGAGGTATTGGCCATGATGCCTCTCTTCTGATCTGGTGGGCGCATGCGGGATGCCGCAGGGCGCAAAAAACAAACGGGCAGCCACAGGGCCGCCTCGGTTGGTGCGGCTTATAGTTCAGCTTTTCCGGCGCGTCAACGCTGCTTCGCCTTCTTTTTGGCCGCTGTTGTCGCTCGCATCCCGCCGCCGTCGTCACGATCTACCGGTTCGTGAAATTCGGCTTCCGCTTCTCGGTAAAGGCGGCCATGCCTTCCTTCTGGTCGTCGAGCGCAAACAGGGAGTGAAAAAGCCGGCGCTCGAACCGCAGCCCTTCGGCCAGTGTCGTTTCATAGGCGCGGTTGACGGCCTCTTTCGCCATCATCACCGAGGGCAGCGAAAAATCGGCTATCTTGGCCGCCGCCTTCAACGCCTCCTCGATCAGCTCGTCGGCAGGCACGACGCGCGACACCAGGCCGCAACGCTCGGCCTCCGCGGCATCCATCATCCGTCCGGTCAGGCACATGTCCATCGCCTTCGACTTGCCGACGAAGCGGGTTAGGCGCTGTGATCCGCCCATTCCCGGCATGACGCCGAGCGTGATCTCGGGCTGGCCGAACTTGGCGTTGTCGGCGGCGATGATGAAGTCGCACATCATCGCCAGTTCGCAGCCGCCGCCGAGCGCATAGCCGGCCACTGCCGCGATAACAGGCTTGCGCGCCCGGGTGAACTCTTCCCAGCCGACAAAGAAATCCTGCACATAGGCGTCGGCAAAGGAGATCGCCTGCATCTCCTTGATGTCCGCACCTGCCGCGAAGGCCTTTTCGGAACCGGTGATGACCATCGCGCCGATGTCGGCATTCGCGCAGAAGCCGTTCACGGCCGCGACCACTTCCGCCAGGATTTGGGAGTTCAGCGCATTGAGCGCCTTCGGCCGGTTCAGCGTGATCAGCCCGACCTTGCCGCGGGTTTCCACGATGATCGTTTCATAGGTCATGACTGTATCTCCTCGCTCGGTCATCTATCTACATCTGGCGTCCAACTCACACATGGCGTCCAGGCTTGCTCACATCTGACAGGTCCGGCAATAGAAGGTGGAACGCCCGCTTTGCACGACGCGCTCTATGTGGCCGCCGCAGCCGTGCTTTGAGCAGGGTTCGCCCTCGCGATCGTAGACCGCGAAGGAATGCTGGAAATAGCCCAGGGACCCGTCGGTCTGCACATAGTCGCGCAGCGACGATCCGCCGGCGGCGATTGCATCGGCGATCACCGCGCGGATTGCTTCGGCCAAGGCGTCGCTCTGCTGTCTGGCCTTCTTTCCAGGCTTTGCGATGGTGCCCGACTCGCGCAACGGCGACAGGCTGGCGCGCCACAGGGCTTCCGACACATAGATATTGCCGAGCCCGGCGATCAGCCGCTGATCGAGAAGTGCCGCCTTCAGCGGCGACTTCCGGCCTTTCAGCAGCGAGGCGAGAAGCCCGCCGTCCAACGCATTGCCTGTCGGCTCGACGCCCAGCCCCGCCAGCATCGGATGCGTGTCGGGCGCCCCTTCCGAAAACAGCATGAAGCCGAAACGACGCGGGTCGTTGAAGGTCACGCGCGACCGGACGCCTTTGGGCGAGACGACATGGAAGACGACATGGTCGTGCACCGCGTTTTTCGAGCGCTCGTGATAAAACGCGCCCAACATTTCGCTGTTATCGGGCATTTCGCTGTCATCGGACATTTCGATGCGGAACGAACCAGACATGCCGAGATGGCAGATCAGCACCGGGCCGCCTGCCAGATACATCGTCAGGTATTTGGCCCGGCGACCGAGTGCCGTAATCGTCTTGCCGGTCAGCCTCTCCGAGAATTTTTCAGGAAACGGAAAGCGCAGGTCGGGCCGGCGTGCCTCGACGCGTGCGATGCGGGCGCCTTCCAGGACCGTCTGCAGGCCACGCCGGACCGTTTCGACCTCAGGCAATTCAGGCATGGCCGCCTATCGTTGCATAAAAGGAGGTGCCGTGGCGGCCGCGTGCCAGCCCAAGATGCTCGGCGACCGTTTCACCGATGTCGGCGAACGTCGTTCTGAGCCCAATGTCGCCGCCAAAACCTGGTCCCGTGCCGATCACCGGAATGCGTTCGCGCGTATGATCGGTGCCGTGCCAGGTGGGATCGTTGCCATGGTCGGCCGTGAGGATGAGAAGATCGCCGTGCCTCAGCCGCGCAAGCGCCTCCGGCAGCCGCCGGTCGAACGCCTCGAGCGCGGCGGCATAGCCGGCAACGTCGCGCCGATGGCCGAACTCGGTGTCGAAGTCGACGAAATTGGCGAAGACGAGATCGCCGTCGCCCGCGTCATCCATCGCGCCGAGCGCCTTGTCGAACATCGCCATGTTGCCGGCGGCCTTGCGCACTTCCGAAATGCCGCGATGGGCGAAGATATCGCCGATCTTGCCGACCGCGATGACCCGGCTGCCGCGCGCCGTCAGCCGGTCGAGCAGGGTTGGTTCGGGCGGCGGCACCGAATAGTCCCGGCGGTTGTGCGTCCGTTCGAAGCTGGCGGCGGTTTCCCCAATGAAAGGTCGCGCGATCACCCGTCCGATGTTCAGCGGATCGACCAGCCTGCGCACCACCTTGCAGAATTCGTAGAGCCGTTCCAGGCCGAAGTGAACTTCATGCGCGGCGATCTGCAGAACGGAGTCGACCGAAGTGTAGCAGATCGGCTTGCCGGTGCGGATATGCTCCTCGCCGAACCGTTCGATGATCTCCGTGCCCGGGGCATGGCAATTTCCGAGAACGCCCGGCACCTCTCCTTCGCGGATGATTGCTTCGGTCAGCTCGGCTGGAAAGGCGGGAACCGTGTTCGGAAAATAGCCCCAGTCGAACCGGACTGGCAAGGCGGCGATTTCCCAATGGCCCGACGGCGTGTCCTTGCCGCTTGAAATCTCCTGCGCCGCGCCATGGAAGGCGGAGGCGAGATGGGCCTTGCCGCCGCTTTCGATGCTGAATCCTGTCGCGGTTTTTGCCGCGTGACCCAGACCGAGCGAGAGCATATTGGGTATGAAAAGCGGTCCTTTGCGCAGCCCCTCGCGATCCGCCCGGCCTTCCGCGCAGGCTCTGGCGATGTGTCCGAACGTGTTGGAACCGGCGTCGCCATAGCGCTCGGCGTCGGCCGCGCCGCCGATGCCGAAGGAATCGAGAACGAAAAGGAAGGCGCGCGCCATTGCAGGGTTCATTACTATTGTCTGTCCGTCCGCCCAGACATAGGGTTCCGCGGCGCCATTGGCAATTCGGAACCAGACGGCTTGGCGCGATAGTTGAGATGCCGCGAAATGCCGGCATAGGCATGGACCGATGAAAGGCGAGCGGGGACTCACATGAGGCATGCCTTGAAGGCCTCCGTAGCCATCATGACGATGCTGGGCGCATCCTGGTCAAACCCGGCGCGCGCCGATTGGCGGGACGACATCGGCACGTTTCGTGTCGGCATCGTTGCCGAGCCCGGCGCCGGCAACACCGTTCCAGGTCTTGAGCTGTTGACGGATGCCTACACCAAGGCGCTCGGCATGAGGGTGGAGTTTGTCGTTGCCCGCGACTACGCGGCGCTGATCGAGGCGCAGGCCAATGCCCAGATCGAATATGCGGTCTATTCGGCGACCGCCTACGCCACCGCATCCGAACGTTGCGAATGCGTCGAGCCTCTTGTGGCGCCTGTCGATTCCGACGGCGCGGTCGGCATCCGCTCCGTCTTGCTGACGCGGGACGGCAAGGTCCCGGATCTGGCCGCGATGGAAGCACATCGGGTCGCCATGGCGCCCCCGGACAGCGTCGGCGGTTCTCTCTTGCCACTTGCCGGGCTGGCCGCCGAAGGCGTCAAGGTTGCCGAGGACGCACCATTTCTGACGCACGCCAGTTCGGCTGCGGCGGCTGAAATGATGCTGGTCGGTGGTGAGGCCGATGCCCTGTTCGGCTGGATGCCGGCGATGGCCGATGGCCAGCCGGATGTTCCGGGCGGCACGGTGGCCAGGCTGGAAATGGCAGGGATTTCGAAAGCAGCACTTCGGGTCGTGTGGACGTCCGGCGTGCTGCGATATGGTCCCCATGCCGTCCGCAGCGATCTCGACCCCGAAGCCAAACGGCGGCTCACCGTGTTCCTCATCAATCTCAGATCGATGTCGCCGGATGTCTACGATCTTCTGGAATGGAAACATTCCGGCGGCTTCGCCGTCGCCAGCCCGGATGACTACGCAATGGCCGCGGCGATCGTGCGCCTGATGTCAGGCAACCATCGACAGCAATAGCAACCGGCGTCGGAGCATCGGAGCAAAAAAAGAAGACCGGTTCTGTGTCAATCCGAGTTCAAAAAATGGAGCGGCGGTGCGGCTCGATTTGAGAGTCCGCCGCTCTGCCCGCGGTTGTTTCAGCAGGTGGCGCAAGGAATCGTCAGGCTCCTGCGGGGCCTGAGATAATATGTTTCCCCCATCGATATCTTGTTGAAGGCCGAGCTCAATCCAAGTCGCTTTTCGCTGTCCGCCGACCAGGTGATGATCGGCTCGTATGCAAGATCGCTTTCGACGCGAATGAGGAAGGTGTCCTTGATCTCAAGCGTTTTTGGAATCGTGGTGACGGAGTCCTTGGCGGCGTCGGCGCTGAAGGCATCGCCAACCATCTTGCGTGACCACACGACCTGCACCTTCGGCGGCGTTTCGTTGGTGACCTTTATCGCGGTGATGACGATCTTCGGGGTCGAGCGGTTGTAGGGCTGAAGGGTGGAGTTGCCGATCTTCATGATCGCATCGAGATCGGCGGCGGAGATTATCTCCTGCTGGGTGACCAGATCCGCCACCATGCTGCCTATGCGGCTGACCTTCTTGCTGGTCTCGATGGCTTGCGAGGCTTCCATGGTCATGAAGTACATGATCAGCAGGACAGGCACGATGAAGGCAAACTCAACGGCCGCGACACCGCGGCGATCGCAGCAGAACCGGATGGCTTTCGTGCAGATCCCAGTGATTCCCATATGTGCCCCCGCACGCCCCATGCCCTCGTCCTTTTCCCCACTCACGCAATGGCTCGGTTCAGTCGTCGAACGGCTCGTTCTGCCAGGTCACCGATGTGAAATGCAGCGTCTTGCCGCCGTCCAGATTGGCCATCGATTTAGCCATGAAATCGGTCATGACCGGCCATTTGTAAAAAACCCGCAGCATGTTCTTCGATGCAGCTAGGCCCGGGTCTACCGTAAAGGTCGTTATTTTCGTGCCGGTCAGCTCGATGTCGCCAGCTGTTGTGATCTTGAAGCCCGCGGTTGCCGCGTCGGCGAAGGTTGGGAATTCGCGCAGGTCCACCAGCAATCCGGGGCAGTCCTTGGCGACCATGATCTCCAGCCGGCTGCAGATCATGGCCTTCAGCGTGGCCTCGGTCACGTCGGCCCTCTTTAGCTGCCCTGTCCGTAACTGGCGCGCGACGTCGTCGGTGATGTTGGCCATCACCTCCTGCCCGGCAAATGAAATGCAACTCTCCAGGATGGCAAAGACGAGGAGCGCAAACGGCACCGCAAGCATCGCGAATTCGATGGCCGTGCTGCCGCGCCGGTCACCAAGGAATCGCGCGGAAAAGCTCGCTCGTCCTGCTTTGCTCATGTCCCGTCTTCGCCGATCCTGATGGGGGTGTCGGAGGAAACATTAGCGGAAACCCATTGAGGCGCGGTTTGGATGATCGTTAAATTCGACGGAAAGGTTTTAAGCGGCCGATAACCAAAGCGGCATTTCAGTGAGACGAGAATAGCCCAGTTGCTTATTGGCCGGCGCTCATCTCGGCTTCCGAGGCTTTCTCCGCATCGCTCTTGTACGAGCTTTCGCAATACGGCGTGCAGGACATGGTCTGTATTTCGGCACGTCGATAGATGCGCACCGACGACGCGTCCTGTCGCACGACAGTGATCTGCTCGTCGACGATCGGACTGCCCTCTTGATCGAGGACGACGAGGTTGGTGACGCCAAAGCCCTTGCCCGTCAGCACGATCGTCGAAGCATCCTGCACGGAGGCATCGGCGATCGCCGGATTGCCGACGACGATCGTATCGGCGGCGCGCGACAATTTGACGATCTTCGCCTGGTTCATCGTAACCTCGATGCCGCCGCCCGCATTGGCCGGCACGACGAAGGCCGTGGTGGCAAGAAGCGCGGCAATCGGAAAGGACGATCTCGGCCCGGTCATTGAAGCGCTCCACGGCGGCGAACTGCTCAACGGAACATGAACGAGATTGGTGAACCAACGGTTAAGCGGATGGAAGCCGTGGTGATGTCGGGATCGGAATCATGATCGCCTGGAGCGCGCCGCCCCTTTCTCAAATCGCCAAATTGCGGCTTTCACGGCCTTTGGGGTGTTTGTCGGGTTCGCGAGCGTCACTTAGTTTACGGTTAACCACGCAATGCCTTCGAAGCGGGAAAGGAATCGGTAAGGCTGTTTATTAAGCCGATCGAAAGAGCTTCTCCATAGATTGGCAGCATCCGATCAGCCACCAAGAGAAGTTGACGGAATTGCTGTAACATCTGGAGTAGGAGCTCTCGAATGTCTAATCTCATTGCACGTTTTGTGAAGGACGAATCCGGCGCGACCGCCATCGAATATGGTCTGATCGCCGCCCTCATCGCACTCGCTATCATGGTCGGCGCCGGTCAACTGGGCAATAGCATCAACCAGAAGTTCAAGGATATCTCCTCGACGCTGAACGGCGCCTGATAATAGCGACGTTAGTCGCTTTTTCGGATCAAGGGCCGCCTCGTTTGGCGGCCCTTATTCGTTGTGTCAGGCGATTTTGAATTCCCGGCCTCATCAATCGTTAATCGAACACGTCTAGGCTGGGCCAGGTACCATGGGCGCTGCGCTGATGATTGAAGCCTTGATCTTCGTTGTCTTTCCGTTCTGCATGCTTTTCGCCGCGATCTCCGACATGCTGTCGATGACGATCGCCAATCGCGTGCCGGTGCTGCTCGTGGCTGTTTTCGCTCTGGTCGCACCGCTGACGGGCATGGACTGGGCAACCTATGGCTTGCATTTCGCCTCCGGCGGCCTTGTCCTCGCCGTGACGTTCGGTCTGTTCGCGCTCGGCGGCATGGGAGGCGGAGACGCCAAGCTGCTGGCCGCCACGGCCCTCTGGATGGGGCTGAGCATCCATCTCGTCGAATATCTCGTGGCCTCGGCATTCATCGGTGGCCTGCTGACGCTCGCCATCCTCGCCTACCGGAAATCGCCGCTTGCAGCCGTTACAAGTCACAATCCGTTTTTGCGCCACTTCGCCGACGAGACGACCGGCGTGCCCTATGGCATAGCGCTCGGCATTGGCGGGCTGCTCACCTTTCCAAATTCGCCGTTGATGGCGTGGGCACTCGCAAGGCTGGCAGCCTAATTCTCTCGCCAACCTTCCCTCGCCAGATTAGCCTTCCACTATTTCGATTTGGCGTTGGAGCAGGCGGCTTGGCCGCCTTTTTGCGGGCCGAACCGGGATGCCTCAAATTTATGTAAACCTTAAATTAATCACGATCGTAAGCATTATATTAACCTTGTTTTGACGATTGCCGCTGCAAGGTCCGGCTTGGCTAAGTGGTTTGCCAAGGGGTTCGGACAAATGCCAGCATCCCGACTGATCATTCTAGGCGTGGCGGTGGCCGCGGCGGGTGGCGCAGGCTATGTTGCAAAAAACATGGTGGCGGCTCCGCCGCCTCAAATTGTCGATTCCGGCCCCACGGCGCCGGCAATCGCGCTGCAGGACGTGCTTGTCCTGTCCAGCGACGTTCCGATGGGCAGCCCGCTCGAGAACAATATCAGCTGGCAGTCCTGGCCGGCCGACGGCATCAATGCGAATTTCATAACCCGCGCCGCGGAGCCCGAAGCGCTTGAGAAGCTGAAAGGCGGTGTTGCCCGTGTGGCGATGTATGCCGGCGAGCCGTTGCGGCGCTCCAAGCTGATCGGCGAGGGACAGAGCTTCATGTCGTCGATCCTGCCCTCCGGCATGCGGGCCGTCGCCACAGCCGTATCTGCCGACACCTCGGCCGGCGGCTTCATTCTTCCCAACGATTTCGTCGACGTCATCATGACCCGCAGAGCCGATGCCGCGAGCGGCAGCAGCGGTTTTACGACCGAAACCATCCTCAAGAACATTCGCGTCCTGGCAATCGACCAGACAATCCAGGAGGACGAGGAAGGCAAGAGGACCAGGGTCGGTCAGACCGCCACGCTGGAACTGACACCGCAGCAGGCGGAGATCATCACCGTCGCCCAGCAGATGGCCGATCGCCTGACATTGGCGCTGCGGTCGATCAGCGACACCCAGGAGAAGAATCTGGGCGAGGCCGACTATCTCGTTTCCGGCAATGGGCGGCGCGGAACGGTGCGATTGATAAAGTCGGGCGAAGTTTCCGAAGTGGGGGCAAGGCAATGAGGCTACACGCTGGACTGCCGGTCACCGTGGCTGCGGCAATCGGCCTGTTTCTCCTCGGAACGAATGCGCATGGTGTCGTCGAGGCAAATGCGGCAGGCAGGAATGCCGAGGTGTCGGCTTCGACCGCCACCCAGCGCGTCAAGCTCGGTCTCAACAAATCGGTGGTCATCGACCTGCCGAGCGACGCCTATGACATTCTCGTCGCCAACCCCGCGGTCGCCGATGCGGTGACCCGCACCGCCCGGCGCATCTATCTGTTCGGAAAGGCGGTGGGCGACACCAACATCTTCGTCTTCGGGCCCAATGGCGAGCAGATCGTCAGCCTGGATCTGGCGGTCGAACGCGACGTCGCCGGGCTGGAAGACTATATCAGGCGCTTCATCCCGTCATCGGCCATCACGGTCGAATTGCTGAACGATAACGTCGTCCTGACCGGAACCGTGGACACTCCCCTGGACGCCAAGCGCGCGGTCGATCTGGCCACCATCTTCGTGTCCGGCGGTGAAGCGACCACGGGACAATATTCGCAGACCGCCTCCGGCGGCTCGGCCGAAGCCGGTGTCGACATCGACAATCCGGATTCCGAGCGCCGCGTCAGCCAGATCGTCAACCTGCTGCAGATCATCGGCGACGACCAGGTGACGCTGAAAGTGACGGTGGCCGAAGTCAGCCGCTCGGTGATGAAGCAGCTCGGCGTCAACCTTATTGGCGACGGCGGCAGCAACGGCATCAGTTGGAGCGCACTGACCAGCCCCGCATACGGATTGGGAAAGCCACTGTCGCAAAACTCGGGACTTTCAATCGGCACCTCGGCGCTTCAAGCGTACATCAACGCCATGGAGCAAAGCGGTGTCATGAAGACGCTGGCCGAGCCGACATTGACCGCAGTCTCGGGTGAGAAAGCGACTTTCAAAGTCGGCGGTGAATTCAATCTCATCACAAGCCGAACGAACAACGTTTCAGGCGACAATCAAACGGGCCAGGTTACTTACACCAACGAAAAGCTCGAATATGGAATTGGCCTCGAATTCCAGCCTGTCGTGCTCTCGGCGGGCCGCATCAGCCTTAAAGTGAGGACGTCGGTTTCGGAGCCTACGACGGAAGGCGCCACAGTGCTCGAAGGGGGTGGTGACTTGCCCGGCACCACTTTGCTGTCGATCCGCAAACGCCTGGCCGACACCACCGTCGAATTGCCTTCCGGCGGTTCGATGATGATCGCCGGCCTCGTTCGAGACGATATCCGGCAGGCGGTCGCGGGGCTGCCCGGGCTGACCAAGATACCGGTGCTCGGCACGCTGTTCCGCAGCAGGGACTTCGTCCGCAACGAAACCGAGCTCGTCATCATCATCACGCCCTACCTGGTGAAGCCGGTGGCGCGCAACGAGCTTGCCAAGCCGGATGACAATTTCAACGCGGCCAGCGATGGCGCCGGCATGTTCCTTGGCCGTGTCAATCGCGTCTACGGCACCATGCAGACCGACAAGCCCAACGGCCGTTACCACGGCGTTGTCGGCTTCATCTACAAGTGATCGGGGAAGCGGACATGTCTCAGTCAGCGTCGAAGCCAAGGAAGATCATCGCAGCGATGCGGCCCGGCCGTTCGCGGACCTACCGGCCGGCCATTCCGGTCCTGGCGATTGCGGTCGCGGCATTGCTGGCGGGCTGCGCCAAGCGGGACAGCATCACGGTTGGTGCCGTTCCGGACGACTATCGCACCACGCATCCGATCGTGATCGCTGAGAAGGTCCAGAAGATCGACCTTCCGGTCGGCGCCGGCGACCGCGGCATGACCGGGTCTCAACGCGCCACGCTTCTGGGTTTCCTGGACGGCTACGACAAGAGTGCCGCTCCGGCTCTGACGATCTCGATCCCGAGCGGTTCGGCCAACGAGATCGCCGCGACCGCAGCCGGTCGCGATTTCGCCAGGCTTGCGATTGCCAGCGGCATCAGCCGCAACCGGATCGCCGTGACTACCTACCAGTCGGTTTCGGCCGAAGCGTCCGCGCCGATCCGCGTCGCCTTTGTCTCGGTGAAGGCCCAGACCGATAAATGTGGGCGCTGGCCCGAAGATCTGCTGGAGACGTCGGAAAACAAGCACTACGCCGATTTCGGCTGCTCTTATCAAAACAATCTTGCCGCCCAGATGGCCAACCCAGCCGATCTAATCGGGCCGCGCAAGCAATCCGATATCGACGCGGAAAATCGCGGCGAGGTGATCGACGTCTACCGCCAGAGAGGCATTTCGGACGAGTTCCTCGGCAATTCCGAAGTGGAATATTGAGCTTGAGCCGCGCAGGTCACGGAAAGAAATGACAATGAGCAATCTTGCCTACGACGCAGGGCTAGACGGCGGCGAAACCTCGCAGCAGGATATCGCCGCCATGCAGGCGTTGCGGCCGATTCCGCGCATTTCGATCCAGGCATTTTGCGAGACCGAAGGCGTTGCCAATCCGGTCGAGCGCGCCGGCGAGGATCGCCGCATGGCGAAGGCCCATCTGAAGGTCCATATGGGCGGCATCGCCACCGCCATCGAATTCTACCAATCGGCGCCGACACCGAACTTGATCCTGCTGGAATCGCGCAGCGAGCCGACGCAATTGCTCGAGCAGCTCACGCAGCTCTCCGAATATTGCGATCCGACCTCCAAGGTCGTGGTCATCGGCCACTACAATGATGTTGGCCTTTACCGCGAGCTCATCCGCTCCGGCATTTCCGAATATGTCATCGCGCCGGTGTCGATGGCCGACATCGTCAGCGTGATATCGTCGATTTTCGTTGATCCGGAGGCCGAGCCGATCGGCCGCTCGATCGCCTTCATCGGCGCCAAGGGCGGCGTCGGCTCCTCGACCATTGCCCACAATGTGGCCTGGGCGATGTCGTCCCTGTTCAAATCTGAAGTGGTCGTCGCCGACCTCGATCTTGCTTTCGGAACGGCCAACATCAATTTCGATCAGGATCCGGCGCAAGGCATTGCCGAGGCGGTCTTCTCACCGGAGCGCGTCGACGAGGTCTATCTCGACCGGCTGCTTGCCCAGTGCGCCGAGCACCTGTCGCTGCTTGCAGCACCTTCAACGCTCGACCGGGTCTACGATTTCGATCCCGACGCCTTCATGCAGCTTATCGACACGGCCCAGCGCAGTGTGCCGCTTCTGGTGCTCGATATCCCGCACATCTGGACAGGCTGGACCAAGAACACGCTGGTCAAGGCCGACGAGATCGTGATCACAGCGACGCCGGAGCTGGCCAATCTGCGCAACACCAAGAATCTCGTCGACATGTTAAAGCGGCTTCGCCCGAACGATCCGCCGCCCAAGCTGATCATCAATCAGGCAGGCGTGCCGAAGCGCCCGGAGATTGCGTCATCCGACTTCGCCGACTCGCTCGGCCTGTCGCCGATGTCGGTGATTCCTTTCGAGCCGCAGCTGTTCGGAAATGCCGCCAATAATGGGCGCATGCTCGGTGAAATGGATGCCAAGAACCAGGTCGTCGGCATGGTCAACGAGATTGCGCATGTGCTGACCGGGCGCAGCGAAATCAAGGCAAGAAAGAAAGCGGGCCTGGGCAATCTCCTTGGCAAGCTCTCGCGCAGCAAGAAGTGATGCTTTCGCAGCGGAATTGGTAGTCGATCATGTTTGGTAAAAGAGGTAGCGACGACGGCAGCCGGTTCACCCCGGAATTCCGTCAGCCGGCACCTGCGCCCGCCGCGCCGGCGGCGGCAAACCCTGCGGAAACGTCGGTTCTTGCCAAACCCGCGCCGCCGTTGCTTGGCACGTCCGCGGCCCCGCTCGCGCGCCGCGCTGTCGAGGCGCCGCCACTGGCACCGGAGCCAAAAAGGATCCAGCGCGAGAAGAGCGAAGCCTACTACGACACCAAGAGCCAGGTCTTCTCCGCGCTCATCGACACGATCGACCTGTCGCAGCTCGCCAAGCTCGATCCCGAAAGCGCGCGCGAAGAAATCCGCGACATCGTCAACGACATCATCGCGATCAAGAATTTTGCGATGTCGATCGCCGAACAGGAAGAACTGCTCGACGACATCTGCAATGACGTCCTGGGTTACGGGCCGCTGGAGCCATTGCTCGCCCGCGACGACATCGCCGATATCATGGTCAATGGTTCCAAGGACGTCTACATCGAGGTCAACGGGAAGGTCGAGCAGACCGGAATTCGTTTCCGCGACAACCAGCAGCTTCTCAACATCTGTCAGCGCATCGTCAGCCAGGTTGGCCGCCGCGTCGATGAATCGAGCCCGATCTGCGACGCACGCCTTCCCGATGGTTCCCGCGTCAACGTCATCGCGCCGCCGCTCGCCATCGACGGCACCGCTCTCACTATCCGCAAGTTCAAGAAGGACAAGCTGACGCTCGATCAGCTGGTCAAGTTCGGTGCCATTTCGCCGCATGGCGCCGAGATTCTCAAGATCATCGGCCGCGTCCGCTGCAACATCGTCATTTCGGGCGGCACCGGCTCGGGCAAGACGACGCTGCTCAACTGCCTGACCAACTATATCGACCGCGAGGAACGCGTCATCACCTGCGAGGACTCGGCCGAGCTGCAATTGCAGCAGCCGCATGTCGTGCGTCTGGAAACCCGCCCGCCCAACCTCGAGGGCGAGGGCGAGGTGACCATGCGCGACCTGGTCAAGAACTGCCTGCGCATGCGTCCCGAGCGTATCATCGTTGGCGAAGTGCGCGGACCCGAAGTGTTCGATCTTCTGCAGGCGATGAACACCGGTCATGACGGCTCGATGGGCACGATCCACTCGAACAGCCCGCGCGAATGCCTGAACCGTATCGAATCGATGATCGCGATGGGCGGCTACACGCTGCCGCAGAAGACCGTGCGTGAAATCGTGGTCGGTTCCGTGGACGTGATCATCCAGGCCGCTCGCCTGCGCGACGGATCGCGGCGTATCACCCACATCACCGAGGTGATCGGAATGGAGGGCGATGTCATCATCACGCAGGACATCGTCCTCTACAACATCAAAGGCGAGGATGCGAACGGCAGGCTGCTGGGCGAGCACGTGTCGACAGGCATCGGTCGTCCGCATTTCTGGGAGCGCGCCCGCTACTATGGCGAGGAACAGCGCCTCGCCAATGCGCTCGAGGCGATGGAGAAACGCGCTGACTGAAGCATTCGGAGGCGTAGGGGCCAGGATCGATGTTCGGAATTGACGGCACCGTATTGGCATTTATCGTGCTCGCCGGCTTCAGCGCCGGCGCGGTCGCCTATGCTTTTCTGTTCAATCGGATTAGCACCGAGAAGCAAGTCGGCAGGCGGCTTGAAACGATCAAGACTGCCGAGACGGATCGTGACGTCGTCAAGGCCTCGCGCGATCGCGTGGCGGAAGCGGCCAAGCGTCGCAAATCGGTCCAGGATTCGCTGAAGGATCTTGAGCAGAAGCAGAAAACCAACCAGAGCATCGTCAAGAAGCCGCCACTGAAGGCCCAGATCCGTCAGGCGGGCATGAAGGTCTCGCTCGAGCGCTTCTATCTCTACTCGGCCGTTTGCGGCGCCGTCCTGACGTTTCTTGCGTATTTCATCGGCGCGCCACTGCTTGTCTTGCCGGGTGCGCTGCTGGTCGGCACTCTCGGACTGCCACGCTGGTTCGTCTCGTTTTGCCGCGCGCGCCGGGTCAAGGCGTTCCTCAACGAATTTCCGAATGCGCTCGACATCATCGTGCGTGCGGTCAAATCCGGCCTGCCGCTGAACGACGCCGTCCGCCTGATCGCCAACGAATCTCCCGAACCGGTCAAGACCGAGTTCCGCCGCATCGTCGATTCGCAGCAGATGGGCCTGTCGATCCCCGACGCCAGCCTGCGTATGGCCGAAACAATGCCGTGCACGGAAGCGAGCTTCTTCGGCATCGTCATCCAGATCCAGTCCCAGGCCGGCGGCAATCTTTCGGAGGCGCTTGGCAATCTTTCGCGCGTGCTTCGCGACCGCAAGAAAATGAAGGCCAAGGTCCAGGCGCTGTCCATGGAAGCGAAGGCGTCCGCCGTGATCATCGGCGCGTTGCCTTTCGTCGTCGCCTTTCTCGTCTACCTGACAAGCCCGAACTATATCATGCCTCTGTTTACCACCAGCGCCGGCAATCTGATCCTCGGTTGCTCGGCGGTCTGGATGTCTATCGGCATCCTGGTGATGCGCAAGATGATGAACTTCGAAGTTTAGGATTTCGAGCGCATGACCGAAACTGTCGTCAAGACCCTTACCGACCCGGCATTCCTGATTGCCTTGCTGGTCGGCATCGCGGTGTTTGCGACCGTCTTCACGCTGCTGCCTGCTTTTGGTGGAAACCAGCTCAAGGCGCGCATGAAATCCGTAGCGCTGGAGCGCGACGAATTGCGCGCCAAGCAGCGTGCGCGGCTTGCCGTCGAGGCCGATCGCCGCCGTAAGGGCCTGCGCGAGCAACAGTCGATCGGCATGCGAAATATTGTCGACCGGCTGGACCTGAGACGCGCCCTTGCCGATGAAGGCACGTTGCAGAAACTCAAGGTGGCTGGCTTTCGCGGGCAGAATCCGCTGACGCGTTTCCTTTTCTTCCGTCTGGTCCTGCCCTTTATCGGCTTTGCGCTGGCCGCGATGTATCTGTTCGTGCTCGGAGGATTGCCGGAGCAGCCGCCTCTCATCAAACTGTTTGTCTGCGTCGTCGTCGCCTATGCGGGTTTTTACGCGCCGGTGCTTTACGTCAACAACCGCGCCACTAAGCGCAAGCAGTCGATCCAAATGGCGTGGCCGGACGCGCTCGATCTGATGCTGATCTGCGTCGAATCAGGCATGTCGGTTGAGGCGGCGTTTCGCAAGGTCGCGGACGAGATCGGCGCGCAATCGGTGGCGCTTGCCGAAGAGTTCATCCTGACCAATGCCGAACTTTCCTACTTGCAGGAACGCAAGCAGGCTTACGAGAACCTTGCAAGTCGCACCGGCCTGGAATCGGTCAAGTCGGTGTCGCAGGCGCTGGTCCAGGCTGAGCGCTACGGCACGCCGGTGGCGCATGCGCTGCGCGTGCTTGCCAGTGAAAGCCGCGACATGCGCATGAACGCCGCCGAGAAGAAGGCCGCGGCCTTGCCACCGAAGCTCACCGTGCCGATGATCCTGTTCTTCCTGCCGGTGCTGTTCGCCATCATTCTGGGTCCTGCAGGCATCCAGGTGAGCCAGCGCGGCATCTTCGGCGCCCCGTCGACATCCAGCGGCCAATAGCCTCGCCAAGGCGACAATACACGCAAAATCCGCGGTGCTGATGCACCGCGGCTTTGGAATTTCCGGCATGTCGACGAGTTGAGGGACTGGCCGGCAAAGCCGGCGCGGTCAGTTGGTGGCAGGCTTCGCCTTGTCCTGGTCCTTGAGCTGGCTCCAGGCGTTCTGCTGGGCGAGCATCTGGCGAAGGTAAGCCACGTTCGCTTGCGCCTGTTCGGCCGAGAGCTCCTGCGAAGCGATTTTCTCGGCTTCGTCGAAACGACCCTGCAGGCCGACGACCAACGCCAGGTTCTGGCGGACGCGGCTGTCGGCGTTCGGCTGCTGGGCGGCCGAGCGCATATAGGTTTCGGCCGTGCGCAGGTCACCTTCCAGCACATAGGACATGCCGAGATTTGAAAGGATCGAAGGTTCGTTCGGCTTGAGGTCCAGCGCCTTGCGATAATCCTGGCGCGCCTCGTCTCTCTGGCCAAGCTGGTCGAGAATCGCGGCTTCCGCCGACACCAGTTTCCAGTCCGGATATTCCGGCGTCTGCGCGCGGCGCACGGCGTCGAGCGCCGGCTCGAACTGGCCGTTGGCGGCGAGCGCCTTGCCATAGGCGGCAAGCACGTCGCGGTCTTTCGGCAAGGCGATCGCCAGCTTGCGCATCACGGCGAGCGACTGGTCGGCGTCGCCATCCATTTGCAGCGCCGCCGCGTAATTCGTCGCGATCCGCTTGTCGTTGGGGTTTTTGGCGTAGGACTGACCGAGCGCTGCTGTCGCATTGTGCAACTCGCTGGCCGACATGGTTTCCAGTGGTTTGCCGCTGGAGCGCGAGATGGAACCGGTCGTCAACTTGCTGGTTCCGCAACCGGCGACGCTGGCCGCAAGCGCCATCATAAACGCCGTGGTGATCAGCCGCTTTCCCGTGGCGTTCATCTTGCGGTTGGTCGGCATCTGCACCAGGCCTCCATTCATAGACGTGGCCATTACGTGGCCATCTTCCCTCCCGCAGAAATATTCTGTTAACCCTAACGGACAGTTAAGAAGCGCCGACTCGAACGCCGGAGACCATCGAATGCCTGTCGAACTCGTCGAGAGAAAACTGAAGACCGCGCTGCCGGTCCATCTGGTGGCGAAGGATAGGCTGGATGCGGCAGGTCTTCCGCCATCCACGATCGCCTGGGCCAGGGCCAACGGCTTTTCCGGTGAGGCAGGCAGGACACTGGCCGTGCCCAGCGAAAACGGCGCGCTGGCCGGAGCCCTGTTCGGCCTCGGCGATGGTGAAAGCGCGCTTGCCCTCGGCGCGTTGGCGCGAGCCTTGCCGGAGGGCGACTGGCATTTCGTCTCCACATTGGCCGAGCCGGACCTTGCGGCAATAGCGCTGGTTCTCAGTGGTTATGTCTTCACCCGCTACGGCAAGAAGCCCGGCAAGGCGCTGCGTTTTTCGCTGCCGTCCGGCGCTGAAGCGGCTTATGTTCGTCGTATCGCCGATGGCGTTTTCCTGACGCGCGATCTGGTCAATACGCCGACCAGCGATATGGGGCCGGACGATTTGGAGGCGGCTGTCCGGACCTTGGCCAAAAAGCACAAGGCCGAAGTGTCGGTGACCAAGGGCGACGATCTGCTCAAGAAGAATTTCCCGATGATCCATGCGGTCGGCCGCGCATCGGTCAGCGCGCCGCGCCTGATCGACATGATTTGGGGGCCGAAGAACGCCCCGAAGGTGACGCTGGTCGGCAAGGGCGTCTGCTTCGACACGGGCGGTCTCGACATCAAGCCCTCCTCGGGCATGCTCTTGATGAAGAAGGACATGGGTGGCGCCGCCAACGTATTGGGCCTTGCCTCCATGATCATGGCCGCTGGCCTGAAGATCCGGCTGCGTGTGCTGATCCCGGCGGTCGAGAATTCGATCGCCGGCAACGCCTTCCGGCCCGGCGACGTGCTGGCGAGCCGCAAGGGCATCACCGTCGAGGTCGGCAACACCGATGCCGAGGGACGGCTGGTGCTGGCGGATGCCTTGGCGCTGGCCGACGACGACGAGCCGCAACTGCTGATCGACATGGCGACCCTGACGGGGGCTGCTCGCGTCGCGCTCGGTCCCGACCTTCCGCCCTTCTACACTGGCGATGAAGCGCTGGCGTCCGAACTGGCGGCGGCTTCCGCCGCGGTCGAGGATCCGCTATGGCGCATGCCGCTGTGGAAGCCCTATGACGCAAAGCTGTCGTCGAAGATCGCCGACATCAACAACGTCACGTCCGACGGGTTCGCCGGCTCGATCACGGCGGCGCTGTTCCTGAAGCGCTTCGTCGAGAAGAGCGCCGGCTGGGCGCATTTCGACATCTTCGCCTGGAACCCGTCCGATCGTCCGTACGGTCTCGCCGGCGGTGAGGCGCAAGGCATCCGGGCGCTGGAAAGGGTCATCTCGAAACGCTACGCCTGACGGTTGCTGTCCGACAGGAAATTCTCGAGACTGAAACGGAACCGAAACAATTTGCCGTCATGTTGGCCGGATGTCGATTTCCATGCGCCCGAGCCAGGCCTTGCGACTGTGGCAGCAGGTGATGCTGTCCCAGGTGCGCGACGATACGCCGGACCTTACCATGCGCCAGACGGCGATCCTGTTCACCATCTATCTCGACCCGCCGCCGCACACGGTGCGCGGGCTCGCTGCCCGGCTCAATGTCACCAAGCCGGTGATTACCCGCGCGCTCGACACAATGGGCGCGCTGAAGCTGGTTTCGCGCCATCGCGACGAGCTCGACAAGCGCAACGTGCTGGTCAAGCGCACTGTCGAAGGTGCTCTCTTTGTCGAGCGCTTCGGCGATGTTATCATCGCCAGAGCCCAGGAATTGCCCATCTGACCGAGTTGCCGATTTGAACGAGTTGCCGATTTGACCGCCAGGGATGCCCGCCTCCACGCCTTCCGTTCCGATCTCGCTGATGTCAGGCTGAAAGGCGAGGTCGCCGCCGATCGCTTCGTCGCCGGACGGCCAGCGCGTATATCAGCTTCAGTGGCCGATATCCGCAAGGCGCCGCGCCCGGATGCCGGAGTCGACACGCAGCTTCTGTTCGGCGACGACGTCCTCGTCTTCGAGGACGTTGAGGGCTGGGCCTGGATCCAGGCCGAGCGCGATGGCTATGTCGGCTATGTCGCCGACACCGTGCTGGGGGCGCGAGGCCATACGCCCACCCATGTCGTCTCGGTGCCGCGCACCTTCCTTTATCCCGGACCGGATTTGCGGTTTCCGTCGAACGGACAGCTCTCGATGGGATCGGCGGTAACGGTGACGGGCGCGGCTGAAACACGCGGTACGCACTATGCGCTGCTGCCATCCGGCGAGGCGGTCATATCGGGCCATTTGCGGCCCTTGAACAAACCAGCTGCCGACTATGTCGCGGTCGCGGAAACCTTTCTCGGCACACCCTATCTGTGGGGCGGCGCCTCCGGCTTCGGCATCGATTGTTCCGGCCTCGTGCAACTGGCGATGCACATGGCCGGCAGGCAAGTGCTGCGCGACACCGACATGCAGGCGGCGACCATCGGTGAGCCGCTCGACCCGGCCCGGGATTCTGCCGGGTTGCGGCGCGGCGACCTGGTGTTTTGGAAAGGCCATGTCGCTGTTATGACCGACCCAGAAACGATGATCCATGCCAACGGCCACACCATGCTGGTCTCGCGTGAAGGGTTCAGAGAAGCCGTCGCCCGCATCGGCTATCTCTATGGCGGCCCGACGGGGTTTCGGCGGCCTTAGGGGCATCCCTTACCTCTCCCCCTGTGGGAGAGGTCGGATTGCCCCGATTTGTCCTTCACAAATCGGTTGGCAATCCGGGTGAGGGGTAAGTTGGCGCCAAGCTGGAACACCCCTCATCCGTCTTGCCGCTTCGCGGCAATCCACCTTCTCCCACACGGGGAGAAGGTGGAGAGGCGCTCGATCACCTTTTGTTCCGATTCTTCTTGGCGATTGCGCGCCGCCGCGCTACCTCTGGCGCGTGACAGAGCAGCCGCGCCTTGCCGAACAGAATGCCGCCGTGCACTTGCCCGAGCCATTCCTCAGATGGTTTTCGCAAAAGGGCTGGTCGCCGCGTGCCCATCAGATCGAATTGCTGGCGACTGCCCAAGCCGGGCAGTCGGTGCTGCTGATCGCACCGACCGGCGCCGGCAAGACGCTGGCAGGGTTCCTGCCGTCGCTGACCGAGTTGGCAGGTCGGCCAAGGAAGAAACCGGGGCAGGCGCGTCGCGGCATCCACACGCTCTACATCTCGCCGCTGAAGGCGCTGGCCGTCGACATCGAGCGCAATCTCGGCAAGCCGGTCGAAGAAATCGGTCTGCCTATCACGATCGAGACACGCACCGGCGACACGCCCGCCCACAAGCGCCAGCGGCAGAAGCTGGCGCCACCCGACATTCTCCTGACCACGCCCGAGCAACTGGCGTTGCTGATCGCGGCGCCCGACGCCAGGCGCTTCTTCGAGGACCTGCATTATGTCGTGCTCGACGAACTGCATTCGCTGGTGACGTCAAAACGCGGGCATCTCCTGTCGCTCGGTCTGGCCCGGCTGCGATCCTTTGTTCCGGGCTTGCAGACGATCGGCCTGTCCGCGACGGTGGCCGAGCCCGATGAATTGCGGCGCTGGCTGGTCAGCCAGAACCCACCCGGCGGCATGGCTGAGTTGATCGTCGTGACGGGCGGCGCCAAGCCCGAGATCTCCATTCTCGACTCGGAGGAGCGTGTGCCGTGGGCCGGACATTCGGCCCGCTACGCAACGCCGGAGATCTATAGCGAGATCAAGCGACACAAGACGACCCTGCTGTTTGTCAACACACGCAGCCAGGCCGAGCTGCTGTTCCAGGAGTTGTGGCGGGTCAATGAAGACACATTACCGATCGCCCTGCATCACGGCTCGCTCGATGTCGCCCAGCGCCGGCGCGTCGAAAAAGCCATGGGCGAGAATGCCTTGCGCGCCATCGTCGCCACTTCGACGCTCGACCTCGGCATCGACTGGGGCGATGTCGACCTGGTCGTCCATGTCGGCGCACCGAAGGGTGCGAGCCGGCTGGCGCAGCGCATCGGCCGCGCCAATCACCGCATGGATGAGCCGTCCAAGGCGATCCTGATTCCGGCCAACCGCTTTGAGGTGCTGGAATGCCGGGCGGCGCTCGACGCCAATTATCTCGGCGCCCAGGACACGCCGCCGCTGGTCAACGGTGGGCTCGACGTGCTGGCGCAGCATGTGCTTGGTTGCGCCTGCGGTGCGCCATTCCATGCCAATGCGCTTTTTGAGGAGGTAAGAGCAGCCGCGCCCTATGCCGAACTCGATCGGCCGACATTCGACCGCGTCATCGATTTCGTCGCCACCGGCGGCTATGCGCTGAAGAACTATGAGCGCTACGCCCGTATCCGCCTGAACAAGGACGGGCTGTGGCGCGTGTCCAATCCTCGGGTTGCTCAGCAGTATCGGTTGAATGTCGGCACCATCATCGAGGTGCCGGCGCTCAACGTGCGTTATATCAAGGCCGGCAGCAAGGGCTCTGCCTCGCGCGGCGGTCGCGTCCTCGGCAAGATCGAGGAGGCGTTCCTTGAAACGCTGACGCATGGCGACACGTTCATGTTTGCCGGCAAAGTACTGCGCTTCGAGGGCATCCGCGAGAATGAGTGCTTCGTATCGAATGCACCCGGCAGCGACGCCAAGGTGCCATATTATGGCGGCGGCAAATTCCCGCTTTCGACCTACCTCGCTGAGCAGGTCCGCATCATGCTGGATGACCCGCAGCGCTGGAAGAAGCTGCCGGAACAGGTGGCCGACTGGCTACGTTTCCAGGCCGACAAATCGGTACTGCCGAAACGCGATGACCTGCTGATCGAGACCTTTCCGCGCGGCAACCGGCACTACCTGGTGGCCTATCCGTTCGAGGGCAGGCTGGCGCACCAGACGCTCGGCATGCTGCTCACCCGCCGTCTCGACAGGGCGGGCGCCAGGCCGCTCGGCTTCGTCGCCACCGACTATGCACTTGCCATATGGTCGCTGGCCGATATGGGCAGGATGTTCCGGGCGAAGAAGCCTTCGCTCAGTGAACTTTTCGACCAAGACATGCTGGGCGACGATCTCGAAGCCTGGCTGGCCGGCAGCTGGCTCTTGAAGCGCACCTTCCGCAACTGCGCGCTGATCTCGGGGCTGATCGAAAAACGCCATCCGGGCCAGGAGAAAAGCGGCCGCCAGGTCACTGTGTCGACCGACCTCATTTACGACGTTCTGCGCAGCCATGAGCCGGACCACATCCTGCTGCAGGCGACGCGTGCCGATGCGGCCACCGGTCTGCTGGATGTCAGCAGACTTGCCGAGATGCTCTCGCGCATCCAGGGACGAATCGTGCATAAGAACCTCGAACAGATCTCGCCGCTCGCCGTGCCGATCATGCTCGAGATCGGCAAGATGCCGGTGCATGGCGAGGCCGATGATACACTGCTGATGGATGCGGCAACGCTGGTCGAGGAAGCCATGGGGACGAAATGACGCGCGCGCTGGCCATGCCTGCACCCCTGGCGGATGCCGATTTTATCGGCATCGCCGGCGAGCGCGCGATCTGCGATCGGCGCGGCGTGCTCTACTTTCCCGAGCTGAAATTGCTGGCGGTGTCGGATCTGCATCTGGAAAAGGGATCGTCGCTAGCACGGCGCGGTACGTTGATCCCGCCTTATGATACCGGTGCGACGTTGTTGCGGCTGCAGGCGGTGATATCAGACTACCAGCCGGCGATCGTCATCAGCCTCGGCGACAGCTTTCATGATGGCGGCGGCGCGTCGCGCATGCACTCAAGCTTTCGCGAGCGGCTGGAAGGACTGATGGCCGGCCGCGACTGGTTCTGGGTTGCCGGCAACCATGACCCGGACGCGCCGGCCGACTTGCCCGGCGAGACGGTGCGCGAGCTGGCCATAGGCTCTCTGCTGTTCCGGCATGAACCTTCGGCAGTGAGAGTGGAAGGCGAGATCGCCGGCCATCTGCATCCGTGCGCCCGCATCGTGCAGCGCGGCCGCTCGGTGCGGCGGCGCTGCTTTGCCGGCGATGGCGGCCGCATGATCATGCCGGCCTTCGGCGCCTATACCGGCTCGCTCAATGTGCTCGACCGCGCCTATGCCGGGCTGTTCCGCCGCGAAACGCTGATGGCCTATATGCTCGGCACGGAGCGCATCTTCGCGATTTCCCGCTCAATGCTGAGGCCCGGCTGAGACCGCTACCGGCCGTAGTACAAGGTGACGGTGTGCTTCGCCTCGGCGAAAAACAGCCAGCGTTCGACCAGCATGCCGGCGAATTGAGCGATTGCGGCGAGCGCCGACAGCACCGCCGCATAGGGCCATGGCAAGGCGAACGCGGCAATCAGCAGTAAGGCGGGCAGCGCGAAGGCCAGCACTTGTGTGATCTGACGCAGCCGCGCCTTGTGCTTGCGTGCGATGCGAAAGCCCATCTCCTTGAGCAGGTAATTCTCCTCGGTGTGCGGCCATTCCAGCGACCGCACCGTGCCGCCGACAAGGCCGGTCGCGGTGTTGGCATTGGTCGGGATTTCCAGCCTGTCATTGTATCGCCAGGTTGCCAGCTTCCAGCCCCAGCCGAGCACGGTCAGCAGCACGCAACCTGCCAGCACGATGATCGAGCCGATGGCGAAACCCTGCAGCAGCGCGTTGAGCAGCACGCTGCCGCTCATCGCCGAAAAGATCAAATAACCAGGCAGGGTGAAGCGGCTGTGCCATTGAGCGATCGGCTTGAGCGACGCATAGATCATGCCGGTGGTGCAGACGGTGACGACCGCGCCGATGGCAGCCAGCAGCCCAGCGACAGCCACCCAGCCGTTCGTACGGCCGAGGAACACCCACCCGATGGCGAAAAACCCCGCCGGTACGAAGGTCGCAACCGACGCGACGCCTTCGCGCGACAGCCATGAGCTGCGCCATTGCGAGAAGGCGCGCCAGGCGCGTTCGGGCCGGCCGAGATGGCCGGCCGATGACAGCAGGCCGGCCGAGATCAGGCCGAGCGCCAGCCCCATACTGACCAAACCGAGCCAGAAATTGGGCGGGACGAACCCCAGTCCGGCCAGCGCGCCAAGCAGCGCGAGCAGGCCGTAGCCGGCGCCCGTGGCGGTGGTGAAAAAGACGACGGAGAAAGCTGGATGCATGAGGTCGGTTGCTGGTCAGTGCGAAAGCATGCGGTCGACCCAGCCAAGGAAACCGCCTTCGGCCCGCACCGGTTCGAGCGCCCGTGCCGGCACCGATGCGGCGCGTGTGGTATGGGCGCGCGGCGGCAAATATTTGTTGGTCGGGTGATAGCCGAGTTCGGGCATCAGATCGACGCCGCCACGTTCGGCCACCAATAGCGAGATCGCCGACGCCGGGTCGCCGAGATCGCCGAAATGCCGCGCGCTGGTTGGGCAGGCGGCTACGCAGGCCGGCACTCGGTCTTCTTCAGCCAGATTGTCGTTGTAGATGCGGTCGACACACAGCGTGCATTTCTTCATGACGCCGACATCGGTGTCGAATTCGCGCGCGCCATAAGGGCAGGCCCAGCTGCATAATTTGCAGCCGATGCACTTGTCCTCGTCGACCAGCACGATGCCGTCCGAGGCCCGCTTGTAGGAGGCTCCGGTCGGGCAGACGGTGACGCAGGCCGGTGTCTCGCAATGCAGGCAGGAGCGTGGGAAATTGACCGTTCGCCCACCCATCTCGGTCATGTGCTCGTAGCTGTGCACGCGGTTGAACCAGACCCCGTCGGCGTCGCCGCCATAAGGATCGATGTCGGTCAGCGGCGCCATGTGGCCGCCGGTGTTCCATTCCTTGCAGGCGGTGACGCAGGCCTGACAGCCGACACAGGTGTCGAGATCGATGACGAGGCCGAGCTTCTTGTCGGTTTGGGCGGGAAGGCAGGTCATGATCTGGAAGCTTCTCTTTCCCGGCGAAACTCGGCGCCGAAACTTAGCTTGTCGGGCGAGGGTTCGAAATGCGGCGGTTGCCGGAACCGCTCGAACTGCGGCTCGGTGAAGCCGGCTTCCTCGGCCGCGCATTTGACGATGCGGACGCGCAGGTCGAACCAGGCCGCCTGGCCGGTCACTGGATCGGAATTCGAATAGCGCCTGCCATTGGCATCGGCAGAAGTCTGGTCGCCGATGATATGGTTGAGCAGGAAGCCACGATTGGATTCAGCGGCGTCGTCCTTCAGCCCCCAGCTGCCGCGCCGCTTGCCGATCGCGTTCCAGGTCCAGACCGTATCCGCGTTGACGCCGTCGACCAGCTTGATCTGTCCCTTGACCTTGCCGTTGATGCTCTCGATCCAAACCCAGTCGTCGTCGACAAGGCCGAGGCCGGCGGCGGTCCGGTTGTGCACGAACAGCCGGTTCTGGCTGGTGATCTGCCTGAGCCAGGCGTTCTGCGAGCCCCAGGAATGATACATGTGCATTGGCCGCTGCGTCAGCGCATGCAGCGGATAGATCTGCGTGTCGACAGCCGCTTCCTCGAAGGGCGCGTACCAGAACGGCAGCGGGTCCATATAGGTCTCGATGCGGCTGCGCTCCGTCTCCGGCGGCAGCACCCGCCCATGGCCGCGCGCGGCGAGGCGAAACCGCTGGATCGGCTCCGAATAGAGCTGGAAGACGATCGGCTCGGCTTTCGGGATGAAGCCCATGTTCTCGGCGAAGTCGAGATAGGAGCGGTTGGCCATCTTGTAGTAGCGCTGGTCGTCCGCAAAATCATGGTGCCAGAAGCCGCCATTGTCGATGTAGCGCTGCAGCTGGTCGGGATTGGCCTCGCCCTTGCCGGTCAAGGTTCCGTCCTTGCCGCGCCAGCCGGCGAGCGGGCCGATGCCCGGCGTGCGCTGGTGATTGACGATGTAATCGGCGTAATCGCGGTATTTGGCCGAGCCGTCGTCATCGACGAAGCCGGGCAGGCCAAGCCGCGCGCCGAGCTCGATCAGCACCGTCTGGAACGGGCGGACGTCGCGGTCTGGCTCGACGACGGGATGGCGGATGGCGTCACCCGGCCCGTCGGCATGGCTGATTGGCCGGTCGAGCAGGCTGATGCAGTCATGCCTTTCGAGATACGTGGTGTCGGGAAGCACGAGATCGGCGAACGGCACGGTCTCGGAATAATAGGCGTCGGAATAGATGATGAAGGGGATCTTGTAGTTTCCGGCCTCGTCGCTGTCGGTCAGCATCGCCATCGTCTCGACGGTGTTCATCGACGAGTTCCAGGCCATGTTGGACATGTACATCATCAGCGTGTCGATCTTGTAGGGGTCGCCGGCCCAGGCGTTGCGGATGACCGTGTGCATAAGGCCGTGCGCGGCAAGCGGTGCATCCCAAGAATAGGCCTTGTCGATACGAACAGGCGTGCCTGCGTCGTCGACCAGCAGATCGTCCGGTCCGCAGACGAAGCCGAGCGGCATGCCTTCAAGCGGCGTCATCGGCCTGACGTCCTTGCCCGCCGGCTTCGGCCCCGGCGGCGCCGACCGGGGATAGGGCGGCTTGAAGCGAAACCCGCCCGGAACGTCCACCGTGCCGAGAAGCACTTGGAGCAGGTGGATGGCGCGGCAGGTATGAAACCCGTTCGAATGGGCCGAGATGCCGCGCATCGCATGCATCGACACCGGCCGGCCCTTGATCGTCTCGTGCCGGCGGCCGGCCCAGTCGGTCCACGCCACCGGCAGTTCGATTGCTTGCTCGAAGGCGACATGCGCCAGTTCGGCGGCGATCCGACGAATGGTGTCGCCTGAAACGCCGCAGCGTTCGGCAACCGCATCGGGAGAATAGCTCTCGTGCAGATAGCGGTCGGCGATGAGCTGGAAGACCGGCACGCAGCGGCGGCCGTCGATCGTGAAGTTGCCGGTCAGCGCCGGCTTTGCATCGGCATCTGTGGCGTTGACGGGCGTCTTCGCTACCCTGTCCCAAGCCAGCGGATCGCCGTCGCTGTCGCGCGCGAACAGCCCGTCATCGGGCGCGCCTGGATCCTGGATGACGAGGACATGGGCGTTGGTGTAACGCAGCAAATAATCGAGATCGACGCGGCCGGCCCGCAGCAGCTCGTGGATGAGGGCAAACACGAACAGGCCATCGGTGCCGGGCCGGATGCCGATCCAGTCATCGGCGATGGCGTTGTAGCCGGTGCGGCACGGATTGATCGAGACCACCTTGGCACCGCGCGCTTTGAGCTTGCCGAGGCCGATCTTGATCGGATTGGAATCATGGTCTTCGGCAACGCCGAACAGCATGAAGTATCTGGTGTTGTCCCAGTCGGGTTCGCCGAACTCCCAGAACGAGCCGCCGATCGTATAGAGCCCGCCGGCCGCCATATTGACCGAGCAGAACCCGCCATGGGCGGCGAAATTCGGCGTGCCGAAATGGCTCGCCCACCAGCCGGTCAAGGATTGCGACTGGTCGCGCCCGGTGAAGAAGGCGAGTTTCTTCGGATCGGTCCGGCGGATTTTCGAAAGCCGTTCCGTCGCGATCGAGAACGCTTCCTCCCACTCGATTTCACGGAATTCTCCCGAGCCGCGCGGACCTGTACGCAGCAATGGTTTCTTCAACCGGGCCGGACTGTAGTGCTGCATGATGCCGGCGCTGCCCTTGCCGCACAGCACGCCGCGATTGACCGGATGGTCCTTGTTACCATTGATGTAGCGGACCTTGCCGTCCTTGATGTGGACGTCGATGCCGCAGCGGCAGGCGCACATATAGCAAGTGGTCTTGGCGATGCTGTCGGAGACATCAGGCGAAGTGTCGACGCCATCGCCTTCGTCGGGCGCGCGCGTGTCGGCAAGCGGCCGTTGCGACGGTGCGGAATTGGCGCCGCGCGGCGGTCCGTTCGTCATGATCTACTTTTGCGGTCCGAGTGTTTGGCTCGCGTTTTTGGCCCGGGGCCGCGCATGTAATGCTCTTCCGGATGATAGCTGTCGCCGGTGAGCCGCCGCCGGAGGCCGCGCGTCCAATGGGCAAACAGGGATTTGAATCGCCCGATCACTTTCTGCCCTTTGCGGGTTGGCCGCGATATTTTTCCAGCTTCGCCCAAAAACTTAGAACAAAATGATCGATCCGTCTAACAAGTTGCTCTTGTAATTCCAATCGAATTTGTTTCTTAATTCACTCATGACCCTGGACCAATTGCGGATCTTCGTTGCTGTCGCCGAACGGGGGCACATGACAAAGGCCGCCGAGTTGCTGGGCATTTCCCAGTCGGCGGCATCGGCCGCCATCCGTTCGCTCGAACAGCAGCACGGCGTCCAGCTGTTCAACCGGGTCGGCCGCAACATCGAGCTGGCGCAGACCGGGCGCCGGTTCCTGCCCGAAGCCAAGGCCGTGCTCGAACGGGCGGCTGCCGCCCACAACGTGCTGGAGCACGTCTCGCAGACGATTACCGGCAGCCTTTCGATCGCCGCCAGCCAAACTATCGCCAGCTACTGGCTGCCGCGCCGGCTGGCCTCTTTCCACGAGGCCTATCCCGCCGTTAGGCTGAGCGTGACCATCGGCAACACCAGACAGGTCGAGACCAATGTCTTGGACGGCACGGCGGATTTTGGCCTGGTCGAGGGGCGAACCGAGTCAGACATATTGCGGCGCGCCAAGGTCGATGTGGATCGCCTGATGCTGGTCGTGGCGCATTCTCATCCTGAGATCGCTGAAGTCTCGCGCGGGCATCCCGATATCAGGGAGCTCCGCTGGATCATCAGGGAAGGCGGGTCGGGCACCCGCGAGGTGCTGGAAGATCTTGCCCGCCGCGAGGGGATTTCGTTCGCGGACCTCAGGATATTCCTGGTGCTGCCGAGCAACGAGGCGGTCCGCCAAGCGGTCGAGGCCGGCGCCGGCGCCACCATCATTTCGGAGCTCGTCGTGGCCCGCGCGGTCGCCGAAGGTAGCCTGCGGTCCGTGCCGATCGATCTGCCGAAGCGCGATTTCGCGATGATCACGCATCGTGACCGGCAGGCAAGTCTGGCCCAAATGGCGCTCAAGGCGCATCTGGGCGAGAAGGCCGGCGAGACCGTCCGGGGGTAAGCTGGATCAGCCGAATTTCCGCTGCGCGTCGAGCGCCAGCCCAAGCCCGACCGAGCCGAACATGTCGCCTTCGATGACGGACGCCTGCGGCACCAAGGCTAATATCTGTTGCTTTGCCAGCGGGATGGCGGTCGATCCGCCGGTCAGGAACACCGCGGTGATGTCGGACGGTTTCACCTGCGCGTCGCGGATGGTCTCACCGACCGTCGCGGCAACCCGTTCGATGTCCCTGGCGATCGTGGCCTCAAGACCGTCGCGCGAAATTTCTGCCGTGAATTCCACCCCCGTCAGCGCGACCACGACATCGGCGGACAATTGCTCCGTCAGCTCGATCTTGGCCTTTTCGACCAAAGCGGCCAGCGCATGCCCGTAACGATGCTCGACGATATGGATGAAACGGTCGACCAGGTCGGCGCGTTCAGCCTCGTAGCGGATCTGGCGCAGATGCGTCATCGCCCGGGCGGTGTAGACCAGATTGATGCGCTGCCATGTCGCCAGATCGATGAAGTAGCTGGCCGGCAAGTTGCGCTTGCCGTCCTTGGTCGGCGAGAGATAGCCGAGCTCAGGCATCACATGGGCGATGCTCAGCAGCCGGTCGAAGTCGGTGCCGCCGATGTGGATGCCTCGGCTCGCCAGAATGTCGTCCTTTCGATCGAGGGAGCGGGCGCGCTGCGGCGAGACCCGCACGATCGAGAAGTCGGAAGTGCCGCCGCCCATGTCGACGATCAGCGCCAGTTCTTCCCGCGTGACCTTCTGCTCGTAGTCGAGCGCCGCCGCGATCGGCTCGAACTGAAATGCAATATGCTTGAAGCCCTGGGCGCGCGCCGCGTTTTCGAGTTCGCCTTCGGCCTTGGCATCGGCCTCGGCATCGTCGTCGACGAATTGCACCGGCCGGCCGAGCACCACGCTCTCGACCACGTCGCCGGCATCCTCTTCCAGCCTTTTCCTGAGATGGCCGACGAACAGACCGATGATCTCGGTAAAGGCGATCGACCGTGCCTTGATCCGCGTCTTTTCATGGACAAGCGAACTGCCGAGCACGCTCTTCAGCGAGCGCATCAGGCGACCTTCGATGCTGTCGGTATAGTTGGCGATGGCGCTGCGCCCGAAATAGGTGCGGTTGTCCTCGAAGTTGAAGAACACGGCGCTGGGCAGCGTGACCTGGCCGTCTTCCAGCGCCACAAGCCGCGGCTGCCCGTTTCTGACCACGCCCACGGTGGAATTTGACGTGCCGAAATCGATACTGCCGAATGCTGGTCGCATCGCAAGATCCTGTATTCTTGATTTGGGGAGCGACAGCTCGCGCTTCGGCCGAGCCGGGGAACGCGGTCTAACCCATGAAGCTCGAAAGGGGAACCGTCTTTCGGAAAAGATCAGTCCTTCCGGAAGACGAGCCTTCCGAGCCAGCCGGTCAGCATGGCCAGCGACACGGCGAAGATGCCGTAGAGGAAGGAATAGTCGTGGGCCACGCGGAAGATCGACTGTTCGAAACCGGACTTGCGGATTTCGAGCTGGGCGGAGCTTTCCTTGATGAACAAGCCGCTCTTGAACAGGAACGCACGGGCCTTGTGGGTGCCGACCGGAACATTGGGGGCGAGCCTGACGGTGGCGCGGAACAGGTTCTGCGACAGGAACTGCACGCCGCCGACATTCTCGCTGTAGAGGCCGGTCGCCGTTTTGCGCTCGCGCAGCGCCGCGGTGAATTCCTCGATCGTCGCCGGGCTGTCGTCGTCGTCGGCCGGTTGCATATAGAGGTTGGCGGCGCCGAGCGACAGTTGCTTGTAGCTGTTGGGGTCGGTGACGTCCTGCAGCGGTCGCGTCGTCGCCACCGAATAGGACACCGGCACATTCTCGAAGGTCTCGGACTCCAGATTGATCCAGATGCCGAGCACCCGGTCCTTGCGGCGCACGACGACCGGCCGGGCCGGCCCCTCCAGCACGACGATGATGTCGTAGCGACCTTGGCGCGCGACAAGCGGGTCGGCATTTTCCAATGAGCCGAAGATGGTGAGGTCGGCACCGGAAAAGCCGGCGGTGATCGAGACGTGGTCGGTGGACAGGCCGATCTGGATGTTTTCGGCAGCCGGCGTCTGCGCTTCTCCCGGTGACACGGCGGCGAACAGCGACAGCGAGGCAACGGCCAAGAACGCCCTCAAGCCGGCCATCAGGTCAGACCCACGCCGGACAGGGAATAGAGGTTGGGCGGTGTCACGAACAGATCGATGGCGAGCCGGATGGCGACCGCCAGCACCAGCAGTGCCAGCAGCGCCCTGAGCTGCTCGCCACGCAGCCTTTGGCCAGCCTTGGCGCCGTATTGCGCGCCGGCGACGCCGCCCGCCATCAACAGGAAGGCGAGCATGACGTCGACCGTCTGGTTAGTGGTGGCATGGACCAGCGTGGTGTAGGCCGAGGTGAAGATGATCTGGAACAGCGAGGTGCCGATGACGACGTTGGTCGGCACTTTCAAGAGATAGATCAGCGCCGGAACCATGATGAAGCCGCCGCCGACGCCCATGATCGACGACAGGAAGCCGATGCCGGCGCCGAGGCCGAGCACTGGGATGACGCTGACAAAAAGCTTCGAGGCCCTGAATCGCATCTTCAGCGGCAAGCGGTGGATCCAGTTGTGCTGGCCGGACTTCTTCAGCACCGGCGCGGCACCACTGCGGGTGGCGCGCAGCGCATTGACGCTCTCGACCAGCATCAGCCCGCCGACGGTGCCAAGCAGCACGACGTAGAGCAGCGAGATGAACAGGTCGAGCTGGCCGAGCCGGCGCAAGAAGCCAAAAACAAAGATGCCGCCGGTTGAGCCGACGATACCGCCGGCCAAAAGCACTCCGCCAAGCTTGAAGTCGAGCGTGCCGCGCTTCACGTGCGACAATGCGCCGGAGAAGGAGGAGGCGATGACCTGGTTGGCGCCGGTGGCGACCGCGATCGCCGGTGGTATGTTGTAGAAGATCAGCAGCGGCGTGATGAGGAAGCCGCCGCCCACTCCGAACATGCCCGACAGGAAGCCCACCGCCGCGCCCATGGCCAGCAGCACGAAGACGTTGACGGAAATTTCCGCGATCGGGAGATAGATGCCCACCCGTCAGTCTCGATCAGTTTGCCTCTCGGCGAATGCAACCGTTGCGGGCATTTTTGCGCCAAAAAGCTAAATTGTTCTTGCGCCGGCAGGACGGCGAAGTCAAACCCCGCCGTACAGCCGAAACAAAAAACAACTCAATCAGTTAACAGGCAAATGTGTGGCAAAGGCATCGTGTAAACGACGCATCTGCCGTTATTTGCGCGCAAGCAGCGCCTGGACCAGCTTTTCGTCGACCGTGCCGGTCGCCGTCATGTCGTTGTCGGTCTGGAAAGCCATGATGGCGTTCTTGGTCTTCAGGCCCATCAAGCCATCGGGGTTGCCGGCTTCATAGCCATTCTTGTTGAGAATGCGCTGGATGTTCTGAACGGCCTTCTTCATGTCGACGCTGGCGGTCGTCTGCGGCGTGCCGTCCTGCCACGACTCAGGAATGTCGGCCGAATTGGCCGCCGGATCGAGCGGTTTCGCCTTCCACATTTCGGTGGCGGCGCGTGCGCGTTCGAGCTGCTCGGGCCTGAGCGCCTTGGCGATCTCATCGCGCTTTGCCGCCGCATCCTTGTCGCCGGTCTTGGCGACGAGCGCGAACCATTTGTAGGATTCCTCGAGATTCTGTTTCATGCCGACGCCCTTCGCCGCCAGGATGCCGAGATTGAACTGGCTGTCCTTGACGCCGAGATCGGCGGCGGCCTGGAACCAGTGCGCGGCCGATTCATTGTCGGTCACGCCGTCGGCCGCCATGGCAAAGAGCACGGCGAGATTGTGCATGGCGCTGGCGTTGCCCTGCTCCGCCGCGAGCTGGTACCAGGTCTTCGCCTTCTTGACGTCGCGCGCGACGCCGGTGCCCTTCTCATAGAAGTTGCCAATGCGGTATTCCGCCGGTGCGAAGCCGAGCTCGGCGGCCTTCTCATACCATTTGGCGGCCGCTGCCATGTCTTGCTTGACGCCGCTCGATTCGGCGTAGCGCGAGCCGATCTCGAACAACGCCTTGGCATCGCCGCCGGCCGCTGCGTCACGCAATGCAGCCGGACCGGCATCGGCCGGGATGTCGATCTTGGCAGTGGCTGCCGCAATCGAAGCATCTGCGGGCGTAACCGTGCCGGTCATGTCCTGGGTGGCCGGCGTGGCGGCCAGCCCTGTGGCCTTTGGCTCGGTGTCCGCAGCTGCCGGGCCCTCAAGTGCCGACGCTGTCGCGTCCGCCGCCGGATCGGGCCACGCCGTTGAAGCCATGGCAGGAACGGGTTCGGCCTCGGGTGCGGTGCCCATCGGTGTTCCGGCGTCCGACGGCGCGGCGAGGGTGGTCTGTGCCGGCATGTCGTTCTCGGTTACCGATTCGGACGGCTCTGCCTGCCGGACGGCGCGGGCCGGCGCGCTGTCCGGCGCTGCAGTTTGCGCGTCCGTCGTTGGCTCGCTGGCGGCACCGACCGACGCGGCTTCCGCTGGCTGCGCGGCCACGGTCGACGCCGCATCGTTGCTGGCTATTTCGACGGGGTCGGAGAAAAAGGCCTTGCCCAGTTGCAGGCCGGCGAGCGCCAGCATGATTGCAGCGGCCGCCATCAGGATCGGCTTGCGCCGCGCCTTGAGCAGGTCGCCGATCCTGAGCGCCTTCACCGGGCCACGCGTCGTCGACTGCCGCTTGAGAGCCTCGGCCTCGGCAGCGGCGGCTTGCGCCGCGCGTCTGGCTGCTGCGATGAAGTCGGATTTCGATGCATCGGCATTGCCGGCCCTGACCGGCGGTCCGCGTTCGTCGCGCACGCGTTTCATGATGGCGTTGAGGTCGGGTGGCCCGGAGCCGGGCTCCAGCGGCCGGTTGGCAACCTTCGGATCCAGTGGCTCGTCGAGATCGGCGCTCGGTATCTCGACATTAGGCGCCGAGCCGGCAAGCGGTGGAACATCCGCCTCCTTCTTGCCCTTGAAGGCGCGCGCCAGTCCGCCGAGCATCGACCTCCGGCCGCCGGTCTGCTCGCTTTTCTCCGTCGTCGTGTCCGAACCAAGCGCCGCCATGGCCGCGGCCGCAGCGGCTTCGGCTGGCGTGCGGGTGCCTGGTTCGCTACGCGAACCTGGCTCATTGCGCATGACGGCAGGTGCACGGCTGTCGAGGTCGGCCATGTCCCCGGTCAGCGGCAATGGCTGGTCGATGTCCATGGACGGCGCGTCCCGAACGGCCATCTTTGACGATCGCGCGCCGCGCCAGCTGTCCGGTTCGACCGGTTTCGTGCTGAGAAGTTCGCTCACCGCGTCGGTCGGCTCGCCGGTCTCCAGTGAGCCCAGTCGGTCGACGATCTTGAGCAGCGTGTCGTGGATGGCCTCGAAGGTCCTCGAATTGCGCTCGTCGGAACGGCGCGTCAGTGCTTCGAGCGTCTTCAGATCCTGGGCGAGGCCAGAAACGGCCGCCGTATTGGCACTGGAGTCGGCAAGCGAACGGACAGCGCTCTCGGCTGCCTCGCGCGCCGCGCTAAGGATGGAATCGCGGGTTCCAGCCAGCGACTTCTCGATTTCGTTGAGACGCGGGCTGATGTCTTCGAATTCCGGCAATGGCGTGCCGGGCTTCGAAAGATGCGCCGACAGGCCCGCGACCTGCGCTTCCAGGCTGCGGATCAGGGCCGGGTCGATGCCAGCGACTTGTGCCGCGGATGAATCCAGCCGGCTTGAAATGTCTTCGAGGCGGCTTTCTAGGCCACGGATCGCCGCTTCGCCTGCGGAATCGGGAACACGCGTCTCCATGCGCTTGGCCAGCGCGCTGAAGCGGGCGTCGATGGCGTCCATGATGCCGGCCCCATCGATCTGCGGCATGCGCTGGTCCAGCCTGTCGGCGACTTCGTCCAGCCGGCGCTCGAGATCGCGAAACAGCATGTTGCCTTGTTCGATCGCGTCTCCCTGGCGGCGCTCCATCATGCCGGACAGCACGTCGAAACGCTGTTCCAGCCCCTGGAAGATGTAATCGGCGTCCGGCATGGCAGGCGCCCTGTCGATCTTCTCGGCAATGAGCGCGATCTGCTTGTCGAGGCGCTCCATCGCCTGCTCCGGCAGATTGGCCCGGCCGGCAAGATCGTCGACCCGGCTCGACAGCATGTTGAGGCGGTCGATGACCTCGCCACTGGGGTGCACCTGCGTGACTTCCTCGATCTGCTGGGCAAGCGAGGCGATCCGCTTCTCGATGCGCTCGAAGGGCTCGGGGTCGAATGAATTGGCCTGCGCGGCGACGGTTGAGGCAACGATAGCGCGGGAAATCTCATCCAGCCGCTCGTCGATCATACCGAATGTGCCGCTGCCGCGATTGTCCTGCTGCCTGGCGAAATGATCGACGGCGCCGGCAAGCGTGCGGACCTTCTCTTCAAGCGACCGCAGCGACAGCGATTCCGGCAAATTGTTGACGGCATTGCTGATCTGTTCGAGCCGGTCGGTCAGCATTGAAAGACCGGGTGCGTCCGACCGCTTGCGCTGATCGGCATCGACACGATCCTCGAACGCGGTCCAGCGGCGGTCGAAATCGTCCCAGCGGCGGCCGACCGCCTGCACGCTCTCTTCGCGCGCCAGCGTGTCGAGCGCGGCCTTGACCTGCTCCAGCTCGAGCCGGAGCATGTTGACGCTTCTGTCGTCGCTCTTTTCGGCCAGGGTCTGGATGGCGCCGGAAAGCCGTTCGAACTCGACGCTGAGTTCGGCGCTGCCTTTGCCGGAGCCCCCCGGCTGAGCGCTTGCTTGGAAAGCCCGCTCGATGTCCTTGCGCAGCGCTTCGAATTCGCGCTGCAGGCCGGCGGTCATCTGGTGGCGCAGTTCCTCGCGCAGGCCGCGCAATTCGCCGGCGATCTTGCCGACCACGGCGACGCCGTCTTCTTGGCCGCGCACGCGGTCGATGTCGCGGGCGATCGCGTGGTAATTCTGGTCGAAGGCAGCCGGTGCTTGGCTTTTCGGCGGCTGCGCGGGGCGCGGATCATCATAAGGCCGGGCGCTGGCATAGCGCGGCTCCGCGCTCGGCCGGCGAGGATCGGGACGCTCGCTCATGTCCTCGCGCGTCCGCTCCAGCCGCTGCTCCAGCGTTTCCAAGGAACGGTTGAGCTGTTCAAGCGTGGTGTGCGGCCTGCGCTGCCTGCCGGCGTTGAGTGTATCGAGATAGGACCGCTTGCTGTTCATCGATGCGCCCGTTCAGAATTACTGGTCCGTCTAATTGCTGGCCTATGACCAGTTTCCCAAGTCTGCCGGAAACGAAGGCGGCCGCGCGGCTCTGCTGCGGTGGAAGACGAGCTTCCCGGGTTTCACCCGCGCTCCGAAAAACCGTGAAAAATTCGCTACAGGATAAACACGGGTAACCGACATGCGCACATTTCGCCCAACGTGGTAAACAACGCGTTAACCAAGCTTAAGAAGTTGCAACGTTGTGTTGGCGGGCCGCCTAAAGCCGGAGTGATGCTCTGGCGGATGCGGCAAAAAGTTCCTCCCGCACAACGCCCTTGCTTCGTGAGGCGGCTATCGGTATAGAATTGACGTAAACGTAAAGGTGCACAGACCGTGCCGTTTGCGATTTGTTTGTTGAAACCACGACTGGAAGCACGCCCCCGCTTCCACTCAGGCGACACTTGGTCCGGGACCGCGGCGCCACCAGATGGGGAAAGCCAGTGACCATGAAACTTGTTTCGCCCGGCGAAGCCGCGGCCAATACCAATGACATGTCTGACAAAGCCGGTGAGGATCTTGTCCGCATCGGCGAGATGGCCAAGAAATACGGAGTAACGCTGCGCACGCTGCGTTTCTACGAGGACAAGGGCCTTCTCAATCCGCAGCGCGACGGCTCGACCCGTCTCTACACCCGGCGCGACAAGGCGCGGCTGAAGCTGATCCTGCTCGGCCGCAAGGTCGGGTTCTCGCTGCGCGACGTCAAGCAGATGATGGACCTCTACGACCCGACCGGCTCCAACACCAAGCAGTTGCGGCTGGCGCTCGACAAGTCGGAGAAGCAGCTTGCCCGTCTGCAGAAGCAGCGGGCGCTGATCGATGATGCCATCAACGAGTTGAGCAACTCGATGGCGGCGGTGCGCCAGATGCTGAGCGAACGTTCGGCGCCACAGGCCAGCGTCGCCGGGTAATTCGGCCTCACCGGCTTCCGGTGAGCCGCCTTTCTGACGAATGAGTGCCGCGTGGCCTTGGCCGCGCGGCACTTTCCGTTGTCTTCCGGCTGCGGCGGGAAGAAGACATTTCAATCTGTTCCGCACTGGCTTCATCGATATAGCGCCGCTACGCTCACGGGCGGGAAAATTTGTCACATCAAAAAATTGACGTTTACGCAAACGTCAACTTTTGCTATCTCGATCTGAACGTTGGTCCGATGCTGTCCCTGACTTCATTTTGGGGCTTGATTTCGGGACCAAGCCGCATGGTGGAGGAAGAGCATGCCGATCTACAGGGCGCCGGTCCAGGACACGCTGTTTGTGCTGAACGAGGTACTGGGCTACCAACGCTATTCCAATCTTCCCGGATTTTCTGACGCGACGCCGGATGTGGTTGAGGCCATCCTCACCGAGGGCGCCAAGCTCGCCGAAAACGTCATGCAGCCACTGAACCGCGTCGGCGACGTGGAAGGTTGCGTGCGCTATGACGATGGCTCGGTGACGACGCCGAAAGGCTTCAAGGAGGCCTTCGACCAGTATCGCGAAGGCGGCTGGATGGGGTTGGCGGCACCCGTCGAATTTGGTGGCCAGGGTCTGCCTTACGCGGTGCATACCGCTGTTTCCGAATATATGGTTTCGGCCAACATGTCGCTGATGATGTATCCGGGCCTGACGCAGGGCGCGATCGCGGCGATCATCACCCATGGCACCGACGAGCAGAAGGCGACATGGCTGCCGAAGCTGGTCGAGGGCACCTGGACCGGCACCATGAACCTGACCGAGCCGCATTGCGGCACCGATCTCGGCCTGTTGCGCACCAAGGCGGTTCCCAACGGCGACGGCAGCTACAGGATTTCAGGCCAGAAGATCTTCATCTCGGCCGGCGAGCACGACATGTCGGACAACATCGTCCACCTCGTGCTGGCCCGCATCGAGGGCGCGCCGGAAGGCGTGAAAGGCATCTCGCTGTTCATCGTGCCGAAGCTCAAGCTCGATGCGTCAGGCAATCCGGGTGAGAAGAACACCGTCTCTTGCGGCTCGATCGAGGAGAAGATGGGCATTCATGGCAATTCGACCTGCGTCATGAACTATGACGAGGCGCAAGGCGTGTTGCTCGGCGAGGCCAATGGCGGGCTGAAGGCCATGTTCACGATGATGAACGAGGCCCGGCTCGGCGTCGGCCTGCAGGGGCTTTCGCTGTCGGAGGTCGCCTACCAGAACGCTGTGTCCTATGCCAAGGATCGCCTGCAGGGCCGCTCGCTGTCCGGGCCGAAGGCGCCGGACAAGAAGGCCGATCCGATCATCGTCCATCCTGACATCCGCCGCAGCCTGATGACCATGAAAGCCTTCAACGAAGCCGGTCGCGCGCTGGCGCTGTGGACGGCGATCAAGTCGGACATCGCCCACCGCTCCGACGACGACAAGGACCGCCAGGCTGCCGACGACTACACCGGCCTGATGACGCCGGTGGTCAAGGGCGTGCTCACCGACAAGGGCTTCGACCACGCGGTGATGGCGCAGCAAGTGTTCGGCGGCCATGGCTATATCGAAGAGCACGGCATGAGCCAGTTCGTGCGCGATGCCCGCATCGCCATGATTTACGAGGGCGCCAACGGCATCCAGGCGCTCGATCTCGTCGGCCGCAAGCTGGCCTTGAATGGCGGCCGCGCGGTACAGGCCTTCTTCAAAGAGGTCGGCGAGTTCTGCGAGGAGAACCGCGCTGACGAGAAGATGGCGCCTTTCACCAAGGCGCTGAAGAAGGGCCACAACGATCTGCAGGCGGCGACGATGTGGCTGATGCAGAACGGCATGGCCAGGCCCGACAACGCCGGTGCCGCCTCGACCAACTACATGCATCTCTTCGGCCTCGTGGCGCTGGGCTACATGTGGGCGCAGATGGCGAAGGCCGCCGGCGCGAAGCTGGCGAACGGCGCCAACGGTGCTTCGTCTTTCTACGAGAGCAAGCTGGTGACGGCGCGCTTCTTCATGGAGCGGATCATGCCGGAGACGTCGGCGCACCTCGCTCGCATCTCCAGCGGCGCCGAGACATTGATGGCACTGCCGGCGGAAGCGTTCTAAGCTCGACAGCGTCGGCACAGCCGACCTTCAACCTGTCGATACGCGGAGGAAATCGTGGCGACAAATCCTGCCGAAATCCTCGGCCTCCCCAAACCCGCCTGGGCGGCGGATGAGGTCGGCATGCTCTACGACATGGCGCACCGTTTCATGTCGGAAGAGATCGCGCCGCGCTATGACGAGTTCGAGAAGAACGAGATGGTCGACCGCGAGTGCTGGCTGAAGGCAGGCGCGGCCGGTCTGCTCTGTGCCTCGATGCCGGAGGAATATGGCGGTTCAGGCGGGACATTCGCGCATGAGAGCGCCATCATCGAGGCGATCGGCCATGTCGGCGTCGACGGTTTCGGCATCGGCCTGCACAATTCGATCGTCGCCCCTTACATCCTCCACTACGGCTCGGAGGAGCAGAAGAAGAAGTGGCTGCCGAAACTGGCGACCGGCGAGTTGATCGGCGCCATCGCCATGACCGAGCCCGGCGCTGGCTCCGACCTGCAAGGCGTCAAGACGCGTGCCGAGAAGGATGGCAACCATTACAAGGTCAACGGCTCGAAGACCTTCATCACCAATGGCCAGCTCGCCAACTTCATCATCGTCGTCACCAAGACCGATCCGGAGAAGGGCGCTAAGGGCACTTCGCTGATCGTTGTCGAGACCGACGAGGTGGAAGGGTTCGAGCGCGGCCGCAACCTCGACAAGATCGGTTTGAAGGCCAACGACACGTCGGAACTGTTCTTCAACGATATGCGCGTGCCGACCTCCAATCTGCTCGGCCACGAGGAAGGCCAAGGCTTCGTCCAACTGATGCAGCAATTGCCGCAGGAGCGGCTGCAGATCGGCACCGGCGCCATCGCCATGGTCGAGCGGGCGCTGGCGCTGACAATCGACTACGTCAAGGAGCGCAAGGCCTTCGGCAAGGCGATCATCGATTTCCAGAACACCCGGTTCAAGCTGGCCGAACTGAAGACCGAGGCGACCATCGGCCGCGTCTTCTACGATGACTGCGTCGCTCGCCACATCAATGGCGGCCTCGACCCGGTGACGGCCTCAATGGCCAAATACTGGCTGTCCGACTTGCAAGGAAAAGTCGTCGACGAATGCCTTCAATTGCACGGCGGCTATGGCTACATGAACGAATACCCGATCGCCCGCATGTTCCGCGACGCCCGCGTTCAGCGCATCTACGGCGGCACCAACGAGATCATGAAATTGCTGATCGGGCGCTCTCTCTGAGCGACTTTTCAGCAAACCCAAGGAGCAGGAAAATGGCCGAAGCTTATGTCTATGACGCCGTGCGCACGCCGCGCGGCAGGGGCAAGAAGGATGGCTCGCTGCACGAAGTGCCGGCGGTGCGGCTCGGCGCCAAGGTGCTCGAGGCGATCCGTGACCGCAATGGGCTGGACACCGGCACCGTCGACGACATCATCTTCGGCTGCGTCGATCCGGTCGGCGAGGCGGGTTCTGTCATTCCGCGTGCCGCAGCCTTCGAAGCCGGCTATGCGACCACGGCGCCCGGCATGCAGATCTCGCGCTTCTGCGCCTCGGGCCTGGACGCCATCAACTTCGGCGCCGCCAAGATCGCACAAGGCGCCGATGAGATCGTCATCGCCGGCGGCGTCGAATCGATGTCGCGCGTCGGCATGGGCGCATCCGGCGGCGCCTGGTTCATGGACCCTTCGGTTGGCCTGCCGGGCTGGTTCGTTCCGCAAGGCATCTCGGCCGATCTGATCGCCACCAAATACGGCTTTTCGCGTGATGACGTCGACGCCTATGCGGTCGAGAGCCAGAAGCGTGCCGCCAAAGCCTGGGGCGAAGGCCGCTTCAAGAATTCGGTGATCTCGATCAAAGACCAGAACGGGCTGACCATCCTCGACCATGACGAGCATATGCGGCCTTCGACCGACATGCAGTCGCTGGCGGCACTCAACCCGTCCTTCGTCATGCCCGGCGAAATGGGCGGCTTCGATGCCGTCGCGGTGCAGAAGCATCCCGAGGTGGAAGAGGTCAACCACGTCCACCACGCCGGCAATTCGTCCGGCATCGTCGACGGCGCGGCGGCCGTTCTGCTCGGCTCGAAGAAGGCCGGAAAGACGCTCGGCCTGAAGCCGCGCGCACGCATCCGTGCATTCGCCAATATCGGCTCGGAACCGGTGCTGATGCTGACCGGTCCGGTCGACGTGACCGAAAAGCTGCTGAAGCGCGCCAAAATGAAGCTGTCGGACATCGATCTGTTCGAGCTTAACGAGGCTTTCGCCTCAGTGGTGCTGCGCTACATGCAGGCGTTCGACATTTCGCACGACAGGATCAACGTCAATGGCGGCGCCATCGCCATGGGCCATCCGCTCGGCGCCACAGGCGCGATGATCTTCGGCACCGTACTGGACGAACTGGAGCGCCGGAACCTGAACACCGCGCTGGTGACGCTTTGCATCGGCGCAGGCATGGGCACCGCAACGATCATCGAACGCGTCTGACGGGAGAGACCGATGAGCTACACCAATTTCACCCTCGACATCGACGCAGACGGCATCGCGCTGATCACCTGGGATATGCCCGACCGCTCAATGAACGTCTTCACCGAAGAGGCGATGCTGGAACTGAACGCCATCGTCGACAAGGTGGCGAGCGATGCGGCGATAAAGGGGGCGGTCATCACCTCCGGCAAAGACACGTTTTCCGGCGGCGCCGATATCACCATGCTGCAGAAGATGCTGACGACCTTCGCCGCCGAAAAGGGCAAGGACGTCGAAAAGGCGACCAAGGCGCTGTTCGACAATGCCGGCTACATGACCGGCCTGTTCCGCAAGCTGGAGACTTCGGGCAAGCCGTGGGTTTCGGCGATCAACGGCACCTGCATGGGCGGCGCATTCGAATTGTCTCTCGCTTGCCATGGCCGTGTCGCGGCCGATTCCGACAAGGTGAGGATGGCGCTCCCCGAAGTGAAGATCGGCATCTTCCCGGGTGCCGGCGGCACCCAGCGCGTGCCGCGGCTGACCGACCAGCAGCAGGCGCTGCAGATGCTCACTTCCGGCCAGACGCTGTCGCCGCAGAAGGCCAAGTCGATGGGCCTGATCCACGAGATCGCCGAGCCGCAAAAGCTGGTTGAGACCGCCAAGGCCATGATCAAAAATGGCTTGAAGCCGGTGGCGCCGTGGGACGAGAAGGGCTTCAAGCTGCCTGGCGGCCCGATCTATTCGGTGGCTGGAGCCAATCTGTGGCCGCCGGCAATCGCCATCCTGCGTCGCGAGACCTATGGCAATTATCCTGCCGCCGCGGCCATTCTGAAATGTGTCTATGAAGGCCTGCTGGTGCCGTTCGACACCGCCTTGCGCATCGAGCAGCGCTATTTCACCGAGATCATGCAGACTAAGGAAGCTGCGGCGATGATCCGCTCGCTGTTCGTCTCGCTGCAGGAGCTGAACAAGGGTGCCCGCCGCCCGGCCGGTGTGACGGAAACCAAATTCAAGAAGATCGGCGTGCTCGGCGCTGGTTTCATGGGCGCCGGCATCGCCTATGTCACCGCCAAGGCCGGCATTCCGGTGGTGCTGCTCGACCGCGACATGGAAGCGGCCGCCAAGGGCAAGGCGCATTCAGACAGCCTGATCTCGGATCAGGTCAGGAAGGGCCGCGCCAAGCTAGAGGACAAGGACAGACTGCTGTCGCTGATCACGCCGACGGCGGATTATGCCGACCTCGCCGGCTGCGATCTGATCGTGGAAGCGGTGTTCGAGGATTCGGGCGTCAAGAAGGACGCCACTGAAAGGGCAGAGGCCGTGCTGAAGCCGGCGGCAGTCTTCGCGTCGAACACATCCACCATCCCGATCTCTTCGCTGGCGAAGAATTCGGCGCGACCGAAGAATTTCATCGGCATCCATTTCTTCTCGCCGGTCGACAAGATGATGCTGGTCGAGATCATTTTGGGCAAGAAGACGGGCGACAAGGCGCTGGCTACCGCGATCGACTTCGTCCGCGCTATCAAGAAGACGCCGATCGTCGTCAACGACACGCGCGGCTTCTACGTCAACCGCTGCGTGCTGCGCTACATGTCGGAAGCCTACAAGATGCTGATCGAAGGCGTCCCAGCGCCGATGATCGAGAATGCGGCGAAGGCCGCCGGCATGCCGGTCGGCCCCTTGGCGCTCACGGACGAAACGGCGATCGACCTCGCGCAGAAGATCATGAAGCAGACCATGCGCGATCTCGGCGAAAAGGCGGTCGATCCGAAGCAGATGGCGCTGATCAACACGCTGGTCGATACGCATGGCCGCTTCGGCCGCAAGAACGGCAAGGGTTTTTACGACTATCCGCAAAAGCCTGCCAAGAAAAAGCTGTGGCCGGGCCTGAAGGATCTCTATCCGCAGCTGGCGCCCGAAAAGGTCGACTATGAGGAACTGAAGCAACGGCTCCTGGTCACCATCGCGCTGGAGGCGGCGCGAGTGATGGAGGAGGGCATCGTCACCGATCCGCGCGAAGCCGATGTCGGCTCGATCCTCGCCTTCGGCTTCGCGCCCTTTACCGGCGGCGTGCTGTCCTACATCGACGGCGTCGGCGCCAAGAAGTTCGTCAAGATCGCCAAGGGCCTGCAGAAGAAGTACGGCGCCGAGTTCAAGGCGCCCAAGCTCCTGCTCGACATGGCGGAGAAGGGCGAGACCTTCTACCAGCGCTTCGATCCCTACGCGAAAGGCGAGGTGAAGAAGGCAGCCTGATGCCGCCTTCGGTGGTGGACAAAATCACGGCCACCGGTTAGAACGAGGAAGGTATTTTTTCCTGTTCTGAAGGAGAGCAAAAGTGCTCTCGCATGATCGCGTATGGGCCGCCATCGACGCTCTCGCCGAGCGCTATTCGCTTTCGGCCTCGGGGCTGGCGAAGCGTGCGGGCCTCGATTCGACCGCCTTCAACAAGTCGAAGCGGCTGTCCTCGGACGGGCGGCCGCGCTGGCCGTCGACCGAATCGCTGGCCAAGATCATCGAGGCGACGGGCGCCTCGCTCGACGAATTTACGGGACTGGTCGAAGGCCGGGGCAAGCCCGGCCCCGGATCCCTGCCCGCGCAGAGGTCTTCCGTGCCGCTGCTTGGCTTCGCTCAGGCCGGCGCCGGCGGCTTCTTCGACGATGCCGGCTTTCCGGCGGGGCAGGGCTGGGACCTGATCGAGCTTCCGGCACAGGCGACCGAAACCTCCTATGCGCTGCAGGTCCAGGGCGATTCCATGCTGCCGCTCTACCGCAACGGCGACGTGCTGATCGTCGAGCCGGGCGCTGCCACCCGCAAGGGCGATCGGGTTGTCGTCAAGACCAATGCCGGCGAGGTGATGGCCAAGGTGCTGGACCGTCAGACGGCGAAGTCGATCATGCTGGTCTCGCTCAATCCCGATCACCCGGACCGCGACATTCCTATGCGCGATGTCGAATGGGTGGCGCGGATTGTCTGGGCAAGCCAGTAAGGGGCCGCCGGTGCGTCCGCTTCATGCAGCCGCTGCGGTGTTGACGATTTTGGTGACAGGGGCCGCGATCGTCGCCGGCGGCCGCGCCGTGCTGCATGACGAAAGCGTCCGTGTCGCAGCTCGGGCGCAGGCCGGCATGGCGGCGCAATCCGAGGCGCCTGCTACATCAGCGATTCCCCGACCCAAGATGGTAAGGCCGGAGGTCCATTCCAGGGCCATCGATCCCGAGGTCATCGCGCCGCCGCAGCTTCAGTCCGAAGAGCTTGAACGGGTCGAGCCGCGCGCGCCGTTGAGCGAGCTGGCGCTGGCCGGACCGCCCAAGCCGCCCAAAACGAAAATGCCCGACGACTGGAACGGGACAAAGCTGTTCCAGCCGGTTGCATCGGCCGCAGGAGTGATCGAGGCCAAGGGCTACTCGGTCGCGATTTCCGGTATCGACATCGTCAGGCAGGACGAAACTTGCACCGACAGCGCCAAGTCCTGGACGTGCGGCGTCCGGGCGCGAACGGCGTTCCGTGCTTTCCTGCGCGGCCGGGCGGTGGTCTGCACGGTGCCGCCCGAGGGCGGCCGCGACCTGGTCGCCGCCGAATGCCGCGTTGGCAACCAGGATGTCGGCCAGTGGTTGATCGAAAACGGTTGGGCACGCGCCACCAAGAACGGCCCTTACGTCGAGGCCGGCGACAAGGCGCGTACGGCGAAGAAGGGCATTTTCGGGCCGGCGCCCAGTCTCTCCGGCCTGCCTCCGGCACCAGCCCCCGTCGCTGCCGCATCGCAACCGACGCAGCCGATTCTCGATCCGTCGGCGACGGCTACGCCGCCATCCGAGACGACGGCTACGCCACCAACTGACCAGCCAACGCCTTCTGAATGAGCGCGCGGGTCTCTGCGATGCCATAGAGCGCGGCGAACGAACCGAAGCGCGGGCCGCGCTCCTGTCCGATCAGCACCTGGTAGATCATCTGGAAGAAGGCGACGGAGACGCCCGGCCCGCCTTCCGGACTCTGCTTCGAATGGTCCTGATAGCGCTCGACCTTGCGCGCGACGTTGAGGGCGGCATTCTGGATCACCTCACCATCGGCGTCTGGCGGCAACGCGGCGAGCGCTTCGGAGAGTTTCGTCAGCGCCTCGCGCTCGACCCCGTCGGCGGCCCGGTACACCTTGGCCGGCTTCACGAAATCGTCGAAATAGCGGATCGCATATTCAGCCAGCCGGTCGAGCTCGGGATGGGTCGTCGGCGTCACACCCGATGTGTGGCGCGAAATGAACCCCCACAGCACGTCCCTGTTCTGGGCGTTCGAGGCGCTGACCAGATTCAGCAGCAACGCGAACGACACCGGCAGGTCGACGACAGGCGGGTTACCGTCATGCATATGCCAGACGGGATTTCCCAGCCGCTCCTTCCACTCCTGCCGGCGATAGGCGGACAGAAAGGCGTAATATTCGTCCACCGCCTTCGGAATGACGTCGAAATAGAGCTTCTTGGCCTGCCGCGGCCGCTGGTACATGTACAGCCCGAGGCTTTCGGTCGGTGCATAGGTCAGCCATTCGTCTATGGTCAGTCCGTTGCCCTTCGACTTTGAAATCTTCTGGCCGTTCTCGTCCAGGAACAGTTCATAGACGAAATGCTCCGGCGCCCGCCCACCTAGGATGTTGCAGATACGGTCGTAGATCACCGCATTCGTCTGGTGGTCCTTGCCGAACATTTCGAAATCGACGCCGAGCGCCGCCCAACGCATGCCGAAATCGGGCTTCCATTGCAGCTTCACCTTGCCGCCAGTTATGGGAAGTGTTGTCTCGGTGCCGTCATCGTCGAAGGTGATGGTGCCGGCCTTGGCGTCGACATGCCTCATGGGAACGTAAAGCACGCGGCCGCTCTTGGGGGAAATCGGCAAGAACGGACTGTAGGTCGCCTGGCGCTCTTCGCCGAGCGTCGGCAGCATCACGTCCATAATTTTGTCAAAATGTTCGGCAGCGCGCAGCAGAACTTCGTCGAAACGGCCAGCCTTGTAGTATTCCGTCGCGCTGGCGAACTCGTAGTCGAAGCCGAACGTGTCCAGGAAGCGGCAAAGCATTGCGTTGTTGTGGTCTGCGAAGCTCGCATAGTCGCCGCCGAAAGGATTGGGGACGGACGACAGCGGCTTGTGCAGGTGCGGCTCGAGTGCGGCGCGATCCGGGACGTTGTCCGGAATCTTGCGCATACCGTCCATGTCGTCGGAAAAGCACAAGATCTTGGTCTTGACCGTGTCTCCGGTAAGCACACGGAAAGCGTGGCGCACCATCGAGGTGCGTGCGACCTCGCCGAAAGTGCCGATGTGGGGCAGCCCCGACGGACCGTAGCCGGTCTCAAACAGGACGGTGTCGGGAAAGTCAGTGCCTTTGTAGCGCTCGACGATCTTCCTGGCTTCCTCGAACGGCCAGGCCTTGCTTTCACCCGCCGCCGCAAGCACCTCGGGATTGAGATCGATGATGTTTGATCCCGCCATGTCACTGTTTTCCAAATCATTCGCCGGCATCGCCGCAGAAGGGGGCCGGAAGAGGTTTTTTCAACCGGTCTCTAGGCGTGCCTGCCGTGGGCGTCAACGATCGCGGCTCTTTTTCCTTGCGGCGTTGGTGCCTCGTTCCTAACTTCGGAGCCCGTTCGAGGAGTTTTCAAATGTCGTTGCCGCCGCATGAAGCCCTGATCTATCTGATGGTTATCACCTCCGCGTCCGATCGCGACATGACCGATGTCGAATTGGCGCGGATTGGCGACGTCGTCCGCTCGTGGCCGGTGTTCGAGGATTTCGACCACGACCGAGTGGTTGGCGTCGCCCAGGATTGCCAGAAGATGCTGCATGAAAAGGACGGGCTGGAAGGCGTCCTCGCGCGCGTCGCCGAGTCGCTGCCTGAGCGGCTCCACGATACCGCCTATGCCGCCGCTTTCGAGGTCGCGGCCGTCGATCTCGAAATGCGGATGGAAGAGGTGCGGGTGCTGCAGCTCATCCGCCGCCAGCTCGATCTCGATACGCTGACCGTCGCCGCGATCGCCCGTGCCGCCAAGGCCCGCCTTCGCACGCTGACCTGATCCAGGCACTGAAGGGCCAAAAGATGCTGATCGGACCGGATCAGAAAAAGCCGGACCGGATCAGAAAAAAACTGACCGGGCCGGATCAGAAAAAACTGACCGGGAAATAGCGCAGATAGAATTCGGCGAAGATGCCCTTCACCGAAATCTCCTGCAGCGCGTAGTCGAACGCTGCGGCGAGCGCCGGATCGTTGGCCCTGGTGGCGATGGCCATGCCCGAGCCCAGATATTCGGGTGCCAGATAGGGGCCGCCGGCAAAGCGGCAGCAGGCTGCTGCATCCGAACCGCCCAGCCAGAAGGCGAAGCGCATGCCGTCGCCGAAGGCGGCGTCGACCTTGCCGGCCTTGAGGCCATCATAGAGTTCTTCCGGCCGGTCGAAGGGAACGACCTGAACGGTGCCGAAATAATCGCGCAACATCCGCTCATGCGCGGAACCGGCGACCACGCCGACGCGCTTGTCGCGCAGTCTGTCGAAGATCGGTTCCGTCAGCGCCTTTGTCTTCTGCATGATGAAGCGCGCCGGAAACTGCAGGTAGGAACGTGAGAAGGCATATTTCGACCGCGACTCCGGCGTGGCGGCGATGCCGGCAATGATCGCTTCGCCTTCGCCCTTCTGCAGCGCCCCTTCGAGCTCGGCCCAGGGCAGCGCCTGGATTTGGCATTTTTCCGCGATGCCGAGTTCGGCGCAGATGGCGCGCGCCAGATCGACGTGGAAGCCGGACAACCGGCCTGCCCCGTCGAGGAAATTGAAGGGCGGGAAATCGGTGGTGGTCAGGAATCTCAGACGCGGCAGTGCGGAAAGGTCCGGCTTTGGCAGCCGCTCCTTGGCATCCCACAGCACCGGCACTTGCGGCTCCGCGGCACGCGCATTCGTGAGCAACTGTGCCCCCGTCATTACCAGCATCAGGACGATGGATATCCACCGAATTGCCACGATCGGAACTCCGCCCTGTTCTGTCCAGATTGGCTTTTCGTACGAAAATGGTGCAGGCACAACGGTTTTTGATTTCATCACGCCGATTTAGGGATATGGTTTAGCGAGTTTGCAAACGTGTGCGGCGTCGGCTGGAGGGGAGCAAGGCGCTGCAAGCAGAGGAGAGCAGGTTTGTAATCCGGGGTCGATGGCAAAGTGCAGATCAGGCACCGGACCGTTGATCTCAACGCGGAAGGCAACATGGGGTAGATGTTGCGATGGGCCACTTCGATCGCACACTGGAATTCATAGATCAGTTGCAGCACGCCGACACAGCGGCGGCGGTCTGCCAAAAACTGCTTGGCATAACCTCGGAGTTCGGCCTGACGGCACTTATGGCCGGGACGGTTCCGCAGCCAGGCACCCCGCGAGGCCAGCAAAAGGACCATGTGCTGCTCTGTGACTGGCCGGGAGAATGGCTGGAACGCTATGTGGCGCGCAACTATGTTGACCATGACCCCGTCGTCAGTCACATGAAGCAACTGCAGGCGCCGTTTCAGTGGCGGGAAGCGTCTCAGGGCATTCGCATCGACAAGAGCAGTGGCGAGGTGATGGGCGACGCCAGCGAATTCAAACTGCGCGACGGCATGGCCTTCCCGCTGGTCACGCTCGACGGTCAGATCGTTATGGTGTCGCTCGGCGGCGAGGCCGTGGAACTGTCGGGAGCCGAGTTCGGGCAGGTATCGCTGGCAGCGACCTATGCGATCGGCCGCGCCATGCAACTCCACACGATGGCGGCCAAGACCATCGACCACGTCGAACTGACGCCGCGTGAGCGCGAATGCATGCAATGGGCCGCCGTCGGCAAGTCCGAATGGGAGATTTCACAGATTCTCGGCATTTCGGAACACACGTCAGAGAAACACCTTCTTAACGCCAAAAGCAAACTCGGTGCCGTCAACCGGGTGCAGGCGGTCGCGGAAGCGATAAGGCGCGGCTATATTAGCTAGCTCGGCCGTGCCGGCCTAGAAATTCTTGCCTACGTGATCGCGTAATTTTCTCGGGACAGCCCGGCCGTATCTTCCTATTGAACCTAGGAGACGGCAGATGCTTTTTTCCCTTACCACACAGGAACTTATGGAACGTCCCGACCTTTGGGAGGCCGTTCATCGCTTGCGCTACAAGATTTTCGTCGAGGAAATGGGGTGGAGCGATCTGCAGCGCCCCGATGGGCTTGAGATCGATCAGTTCGACCACGACGAGGCGGTGCATCAGCTCGTCATCCGCAACGGCGAGCTTGCCGGTTATCAGCGGATGTTGCCGACAACGCGGGCGCATCTTCTGACCGAGGTGCTGGCGGACCTCTATGAAGGGACGCCACCGTCCGGACCGAACGTTTGGGAGCTGACCCGCTATGCGGTGGCGCCGGGCTTTCGTGACGGCAAGCGCGGCGTATCGACGGTCGGCACCGAGCTCATTGCCGGCTTCGTCGAGTGGGGGCTGAAGCGGAACGTCAATCAAGTGATCATCGAGTTCGAGCCGATGTGGGTCCTGCGGGCGCTGCAATTGCACTTCCTGGCGAAGCCGCTTGGCTACCAGCGCACCTATGGCAACCAGCAGGTCGTCGCCACGCTGCTCACCTTCAACGAGCATACGCTTGAGGTGGTGCGTTCGCGTCGTAGTCATTTCGCGCCGGTGCTGGCCAGGGGATATCCCGACAGGCTCGGAATGAGGCAGGCCTCGTGAGATTGGAGATAGCCATGAACGTCCACACGCAAACGGAGTTCCGCAACCATACGCTGATCGTCACGGTGTCGTCGGATGACGGCCGGCCGGTGCTGGACAGGCGAGCCTATGAAAGCCTGGCCAAGACCTTCCATGAAGCCGCCGTCGACGATGATGTGCGCGTCGTGGTGCTGCGCGGCCTCGCCGGCTGCTTCTGCCTCGGCGGCGACTTTTCCGAGTTCCTCGACGCCACCAAGCATCAACGATTGATCGCCGCCGTCACCGACATGTTCCGCACGCTGGCGACGTTTCCAAAACCGGTCCTTGCCTGTGTCGATGGCGGCGCTGTCGGCGTCGGCTGCACCATCCTGTTCCATTGCGACATGGTGATCGCATCTGATGAAAGCACGTTCCGGGTGCCGTTCGTCGATTTCGGCCTCGTGCCGGACGCGGCGACCAGCATCCTGGCGCCGCAGAAACTCGGTTATGCCGGCGCTTTCCGCTTCTTCTGCCTGGGCGACACGCTCAGTGCCGAGGACGCCAGGATGCTTGGCCTGGTCACGGAGATCGTGGCGGGCGATGTCGAGGAAGCCGCACTTGGCAGAGCCAGGCAACTCGCCAAAAAGCCGGTCGCCGCGCTGCTGCAGACGCGCGACCTGCTCAAGGGCGACACAGGCGCGCTCTGCGATCGCATCGACCAGGAGATTTCGCTGTTTCAGCAGGCTTTGCAGGACGATGCCACGCTGAAGCGACTGCAGCGGATTGCCCGGCTGGCGGCATGAGAAGTCACTCGGGAGAATGACAAGAATGTCCGGAATCGTGCCGCGCGTCTTTGGCGCGCGGCAGTGCTTCAGGCCCGTGTTCCCAGGAACGAAGGCCCTTCCCCGATGATTTTCTTGTCTTCCTTGCCGATGGTGTCGAGGTCGCGGCCCTCATAGGGAAGCGACAACAGGATACGCCGGATGACGGCAAGTCGCGCGCGCCGCTTGTCGTTGGCCCGCACGATGATCCAGGGCGCGAATTCCTCGTGCGTGCGTGCGAACATGAGATCGCGCGCCTTGGTGTAGTCGTCCCATTTGGTGATGCCGGCAATGTCGATCGGCGAGAATTTCCAGCTCTTCAAAGGACTCCAGCGGCGATCGTGAAACCGCTCGAGCTGTGTCTCCCGACCGATGTTCAGCCAGAATTTGAAAAAATGGATGCCCTCGTTGCAGATCATCCGTTCAAAATACGGTGTCTCGTCCAGGAATTTCTCATGCTGCTCCGGCGTGCAGAAGCCCATGACCGGCTCGACGCCGGCGCGATTGTACCAGGAGCGGTCGAAAGTGACGAACTCGCCGGACGTCGGAAAGTGTGCGACATAGCGCTGGAAATACCACTGTCCGAGCTCGGTCGGGGTCGGCTTGGTCAGCGCCACATTGCGTGCGGTTCGAGGATTCAGGTACTGGCGCAGCGCAAAGATCGTGCCGCCCTTGCCGGCGGCATCGCGTCCTTCGAACAGCGACATCACCCGCTTGCCGGTCGATTGCAGCCATGCCTGCGCCTTGACCAGCTCGATCTGCAGCCGCTCGAGCGTCTCGTCGTACTCGTCGCTTTTCATTTTCTTGTCGTAGGGGTAGCCGCCGGCGGTCAGCTTATTGTCCTCGACCCAATTGGGAAGCTTGGGATCCTCGATGTCAAACTCGAGCTCCTTGCCGTCGATCCGTATCTTCAGCGGGCCTGCAACGGGCGCGGTGGCATCTTCCTTGGAGTTTTTCATCGAGACGAACCTTTCCAGCTTCCGGACTCATGCTATTGGGAGCCTAACTGCATCGGCCCGAAAATCGGAATCGATTTTCGGAAAGAACGAGGCAGCAGATTAAAAGTGGCAGAGCGTCCTTTGTGCATCCAATTGGACGCACGGCGCGCGTGAATGGCTGACAATGGCTGACATCGGCACAGAACAGCGAAGCAAGGCGCAAGCCGTCGCCAGTCGGTTGTGGAACAGCCGCTGGCTGCTGGCGGCCGGCATCGTCGCGGTCCTGACGGTCTATGTTTTCGCGGCCGGCTATGTGGTGCTGCTGGCATGTGCGGTGCTGCTGCTTGCCGCCGCGATGCTGCCGGCCGGCGTTGCGCGCCAGTCCGCCGGGGATGCCGCGGCGATCGAGGCGAGCGGGCTGCAACACCTGTCGGGGGAATATCTGGCGGCGGCCGTTGCCGATCCGCTGATCATCTTCGATCGCACCGCCACGATCGTCCATGCCAACGCCGCCGCCTTCGCCGCCTTCGGCGGCATCGCACCGGGCATGTCGCTGTCGCTGAAATTTCGTGCGCCCGAGATGCAGGCCTTGCTGGACAGTATTTTGTCTGGGGCCGCCGCTTCGGATGTCGTCGACTATACCGAAAAGCTGCCGGTCGAACGGGCTTATCGGGTGAGTGCGTCTTCAGTCGGCCACGGCACCGACCTCTATGTGCTGGTTTTCAAGGACCAGAGCGAGGCGCGCCGGATCGACCGGATGCGCGCCGACTTCATCGCCAATGCCAGCCACGAACTGCGCACCCCGCTCGCCTCGATCTCCGGCTTCATCGAGACGCTGCGTGGCCCGGCCCGTAACGACCCGGCGGCGCGCGAGCAGTTCCTGCAGATCATGCAGAACCAGACCGGCCGCATGGCGCGCCTGATCGATGACCTGTTGTCGCTGTCGCGGCTGGAGATGAAACCCTATCTAAAGCCGGGAACCGAGGTCGATCTCCGCCAGACGCTCGACAGCGTCATCGATTCGCTCGGGCCGCTTGCCGGGGAAAACTGCGTTGCCATTGAGCGGGATTTCGAGAAAGGACCGCTCGATGTGCCCGGGGATCGCGACGAACTTTTCCAGGTCTTCGAAAATCTGCTGGAAAACGCCTGCAAATACGGACAATCGGGTGGACGTGTCGTGGTGACGATTGCTCACAGCGATGACGGTCCCGAACCGGGCATCGACGTCACCATCCGGGACTTCGGTCCCGGCATTCCCGAGGAGCACATCCCGCGCATCACCGAGCGCTTCTACCGCGTCGATGTCGAAAACAGCCGGACCCAGAAAGGCACCGGCCTTGGCCTCTCGATCGTCAAACATATCCTGACGCGCCACAACGCCAGACTCTCGATCAAGTCCGAGGTCGGCAAGGGCGCAGCCTTCTCGGTTCATTTGCCGGCGCATTAGCGCCGCACTACGTATTAAAGGGCTTTTTCTTTTTTCTGTCATCCGGCTAGCGTATCAGCGGGGATTCGGGGAAACGACTCACTCTGGAAGGCATTTCCATGCAGTCCGTGCACATCGTAAGCGCCTATGACGAGGAGCTGAAATATCTGTCAAAGCGCATCGCCGCGATGGGCGGGCATGCCGAACGTATGGTCGAACAGGCGATTGCGGCGCTGGTCAACGCCGACCCCGGCCTTGCCCAGAAGGTCATCCGTGATGATCTCGTTCTGGACGAAGGGCAGCGCGAGATCGACGACAAGGCGATCGTCATCATTGCCAAGCGCCAGCCGATGGCGACGGATTTGCGCGAGATCGTCGGCGCGATCCGCATCTCGGCGGATCTCGAACGGGTCGGCGACCTCGGCAAGAATGTCGCCAAGCGCGTGGTTGCCGTCACAGAAGGACGCCAGCCGACCAGCCTGTTCCGCGGCATCGAGGCGTTGGCCGACCTAGCGTTGACGCAGCTCAAGGAAGTGCTCGACGTCTACGCGTCGCGCTCGGTGGAAAAGATCGTCTTCGTGCGTGATCGCGACGATCAGATCGACGCCGTGTACACCTCGCTGTTTCGCGAATTGCTGACCTACATGATGGAAGATCCGCGCAACATCACGCCTTGCACGCACCTGCTGTTTTGCGCCAAGAACATCGAGCGGATCGGCGACCACGCCACCAATATCGCCGAGACGATCTACTACATCGTCACCGGCGATCAGATGCCGGCCGAGCGGCCGAAGGGCGACAAGACAGACAAGATTGTTCTCCCGGGAGCGCTACCCGCGAAATGAACCGCCAAAGCGAGAAGATCCCGTCTGAACTCATCTCGCTCGGCCTCTCGAACGCTTTATGAAACTGCGCTAAACTATCCGGACGTTAAGCTTCTCAGTTCCCTAGTGAAGGCCATGCTTTCAGGAGGCTGCGATGGAATATGTTCGGGAGTTCATGCCTGCGCCGCCGACGTCCAGCATTATCGCTTCCGGCGTCTACACGGCCGGCCGGCGTATCGCCGACATTCCGATCGAGGAAGCTGGCGAATGGGCAAAGAAGCCAGGCCATGTCGTCTGGATCGGCCTGCTGGAGCCCGACCGCAACCTGTTGCTTCGCGTCCAGGCGCAATTCCATCTGCATGATCTGGCGATCGAGGACGCGGAGCATCCGCATCAGCGGCCCAAGATCGAGCAATATGGCGACGCCTTGTTCATCGTTGCCCGCACGGCTCAATTGATCGACGGTCGTGTCACCTTCGGCGAAACCCATCTGTTCGTCGGTGCCGGCTACATCGTCAGCGTCAGGCACGGTCCATCAACCTCTTATGCCGCCGTTCGTCAGCACTGGGAAAGCTGCCCGCATTCGCTGGCCAAGGGCGAGGATTTCGTCCTCTATGCCATTCTCGATTTCATCGTCGATAACTACATGCCGGTGCTCGAGCAGATCGAGGATGAGGTCGAGGCGATCGAGGACAAGGTTCTGCTGAAACCTATGGCCGGCTCCGACATATAACGGCTTTACATGCTGCGCCGCGACCTGTTGCGCCTGCGCAATGCGGCACTGCCGCTGGTGGAAGTCTGCCGCCGGCTGACCAGCGCCGACCTGCCGCAGATCCATGCGGCCATGCACCCGCTGTTCCGCGACGTCACGGACCACATCCGCACCGTCCAGGAGAAGATCGACAGCTTGCGGGAGGTTCTCGCCTTTGCCTTCGAGGCGAGCCTTCTGGTTGGTCAGAGCCAGGAAACGGCGATCACCAAGAAGCTTGCCTCATGGGCTGCCATCCTGGCGGTGCCGACGGCGCTCGCCGGCATCTACGGCATGAATTTCAACGACATGCCGGAACTGAGGATGGAATATGGCTATCCGATCGTGCTGGGAGCGATTGTTTTGGTCTGCTCGGTTCTCTACTGGCGCTTCCGCAAGAGCGGCTGGCTGTGAAAGAGAGCGAATAGGAAATAGCGAGTAGCGAATAGGTGAAAATGAAGCTGCTTCCTCGCGGAGGCTCAATCCGTTTCTATTCGCTATTCGCTATTCGCTCAGCGACTGCGGCGCCGCTCCGAGGCCGGCTGGAACGCTATGCGGGAGTGATACTTGCAATAGGGTCCGGTTTCGGCCGCGTCGTTGCCGCAGAAATGGAATTCTTCCGAAAGCGGATCGCCATTCGGCCATTTACATGTACGCTCGGTCAACTCGACGAGTTGCAGATGCCGCGAGATCGGCACAACGACGTTCTCGACCGGACGGACGTAATGACGCGTCATCGGTACGGCGTCGAATTGCGCCTGCAGCGCGGTCGCGCCGATCGACGTGGTGATATGCCGCGCTGTGCTTGCCGCCCGCGACACCGATTTCTGGACGGTTGATCCCTGCACGCTCTTCTTCTGGCGTGCCGGCGTGGCGGTCGAGCGTCCGCGGCCCGACAGTTTCAGCCGATGCACCTTGCCGATGACAGCATTGCGGCTGACACCCCCGAGCTGTGCGGCGATCTGGCTGGCGCTCAGTCCCTCCGACCACAATTTTCTAAGAAGTTCGACCCGCTCGTCAGTCCAATTCATGAGACCGCGCTCCTGCTGAAATGTGCGGCGATCGGAATCCTTCCACGATCCGGCTTTCGCCGGGCAGACACCACATATATCGGGTGATTAGGTCCGCCGCACGAAATCTAGTTATTTCTCGACTACAATTACCTTATGCGCTGACTCGGTGACAAGAGTCCGAGGGCCAACACGAATCGGTTTTTTCGGTTTTCCCCAACTTGCCCGGTCGCTTATGAGCCGGCGCCTCGCTGGAGGGCTTGCCGCGCGTCATTGCGCGACGTTTTCGTTGACTTCATGGCCGAAAAACACGATAAGCCGCAAAGGCCGCCGCTTTGGCGGCTTTTTTGATTTTCCGGTACCGGAGACGCATATAATGAGCGGTTCGGCGCTTTTCGAGACCTTTACCCGCGCACCCCTGGCCTTCGACCATGGGGAAGGCACTTGGCTGGTCACCGACAAGGGCGAGCGATATCTCGATTTTGGCGGCGGCGTCGCCGTGAATTCGCTTGGGCACAGCCATCCGCATCTGGTCTCGGCACTCACCGAGCAGGCGGCTAAGGTCTGGCATGTCTCCAACCTCTACGAGATTCCGGGGCAGAGCCGTCTGGGCGAGCGGTTGGCCGACGCCACCTTCGCCGACAAGGTGTTCTTCACCAATTCCGGCGCCGAGGCGCTGGAATGCGCCATCAAGACGGCTCGGCGCTACCACTTCGTCAAGGGCCATCCCGAGCGCTTTCGCATCATCACCTTCGAAGGCGCCTTTCATGGCCGCACGCTGGCGACCATCGCCGCCGGCGGCCAGTATAAATACTTGGAAGGTTTCGGACCCAAGGTCGAAGGCTTCGACCAGGTCGGCTTCGACGACATCGACGCCGCCGAAAAGGCGATCACATCAGAGACCGCCGCGATCCTGATCGAGCCGGTGCAGGGCGAGGGTGGCATCCGCCCGGTGCCGACGCAGTCGCTGAAACGGCTGAGGCAGCTCTGCGAGCAGCATGGCCTGCTCCTGATCTTCGACGAGGTCCAGTGCGGCATCGGCCGCACCGGTAAGCTGTTCGCGCATGAATGGGCTGGCGTCACGCCCGACATCATGGCGGTCGCCAAGGGCATCGGCGGCGGCTTCCCGATGGGCGCCTGCCTCGCCACCGACGAGGCGGCCGTCGGCATGACGGCCGGCGTGCACGGCACCACTTTCGGCGGCAACCCGCTGGCGATGGCGGTCGGCAACGCCGTGCTCGACGTGGTGCTGGAAGACGGCTTCCTGGAGGATGTCCAGCGCAAGGCGTTGCTGCTGAAGCAGGGGCTGGCGAGTGTCGCCGACGAATTTCCTGATATCATCGAAGACATCAGAGGCACCGGCCTGATGCTCGGCTTGAAATGCGCCGCACCCAACACCAAGGTGAACATGGCGTTGCGCGACCAGCATCTGCTGGCGGTTCCGGCCGGCGATAACGTCCTTCGCCTGCTGCCGCCGCTCACCGTCACCGATGCCGAGATCCACGAGGCGCTCGACCGCATCCGCGCCGGCGCCCGGGGCCTGGCCGACGCCATCGCCGCGGCTGCCGCGAAGTAACAGTCGAAAGACCCCAAATGAGCCTTCGCCATTTCACCGATCTTTCCGCCGTTTCTGAGGGCGATCTGCGCTTCATGCTGGACGATGCCGTCGTGCGAAAGGCAAGGCTCAAGGCCGGCGAGCGGACGAAACCGCTCGAAGGCAAGGTGCTGGCGATGATCTTCGACAAGCCGTCGACGCGCACGCGCGTGTCCTTCGACGTCGGCATGCGCCAGCTCGGCGGCGAGACCATCATGCTGACCGGCACCGAGATGCAGCTCGGCCGCTCCGAAACCATCGCCGACACGGCCAAGGTGCTGTCGCGCTATGTCGATGCGATCATGATCCGCACCACATCGCATGACCGGCTGCTGGAGCTGACCGAGAACGCCACCGTTCCCGTCATCAACGGGCTGACCGACGATACCCATCCCTGCCAGCTGATGGCCGACATCATGACCTTCGAGGAACATCGCGGTCCGGTCGCCGGCAAGACCATCGCGTGGACCGGAGACGGCAACAACGTGCTGCATTCGCTTCTGGAAGCCTCGGCGCGGTTCCGCTTCAACCTCAACGTTGCCGTGCCGGAAGGCAGCGAGCCGGCGCAGAAGCATGTCGACTGGTCGACGGCGCATGGCGGCAAGTTGAATTTCACCCGCTCGCCCGAGGAGGCGGTCCACGAGGCCGACTGCGTCGTCACCGACTGCTGGGTGTCGATGGGCCAGGAGCACCGTGCCCGCGGCCACAATGTCTTCTCACCCTATCAGGTCAACGCGGCGCTGATGGCGAAGGCAAAGCCCGACGCATTGTTCATGCACTGCCTGCCGGCGCATCGCGGCGAGGAGGTCACCGACGAGGTCATCGACGGGCCGCATTCGGTGGTGTTCGACGAGGCCGAGAACCGGCTCCACGCCCAGAAGGCGGTTCTGGCCTGGTGCCTCGGCGCTTGATCCGGGCCACCTTGATCCGGGCCACCTTGATCCGGCCCACCTTGATCCGGCCCACCTTGATCCGGCCCACCTTGATCCGGCCCACCTTGATCCGGCAATGTGTGGTGCCTATCTCAGGCGCATCACGCAAATCGAGCGCGTTTCGACGCATGCGCCCCGGAGGGCGGCATGGCCGCGCCCCGGAGCTTTGTTATGTTGGAAACTCATCAATTGGCTGAACATCAACCCAAACTCGGCGAGTTCGGCTATGCCGGCGACGATCATGTCGTGCCCTTCGAGGTCGGCCCGCTCGACGTGCGTGGCCGCACCGTCCAGCTCGGGCCGATGCTCGACGCGATCCTCAGCCGTCATGACTATCCCGAGCCGGTCGCCCGCCTGCTGGCGGAAGCCTGCGTGCTGACGGTGCTGCTCGGCACCTCGCTCAAATTCGAGGGCAAGTTCATCCTGCAGACCCGCACCGACGGGCCGGTCGACATGCTGGTTGCGGATTTTTCCACGCCGCAGGCTCTGCGCGCCTATGCGCGCTTTGATGCCGACCGGCTGGAAGCGCTGACGTCTGCCGGCGAGACCTCGCAGCAGACGCTGCTCGGCAGCGGTGTCCTGGCCCTGACCATCGACCAGGGCGCCCACACGCAACGCTATCAGGGCATCGTCCAGCTCGACGGCGAGACGCTGGAGGAGGCCGCGCGCACCTATTTCCGTCAGTCGGAGCAGATCCCGACCGATCTCAGGCTCTCGGTGGCCAAGCTGTTGACGCCCGGCGTCGGCGGTGCCCGCGAGCAATGGCGTGCCGGTGGCATTCTGGCGCAATTCCTGCCGCAATCGCCCGAACGCATGCGCGTGCCCGACCTTCCGGGCGGCGACGGCGATCCGCGTGAGGAGATCCACGATCCGGCCGACAATTCCTGGCAGGAACTGCTGGCGTTGCTTGGAACGATCGAGCCGACGGAGTTGATCGATCCGACGATCGGCGCCGAGCGCTTGCTTTACCGGCTGTTCCACGAGCACGGCGTCCATGTCTTCGGCGGCGTGCCGGTCGCCGACCAGTGCTCATGCTCCAAGGAGAAGATCCGCGGCATCCTCGAAGGCTTCTCCGCCGACGAGATCAGGGACAGCACCGAGGATGGCGGCATTCACGTCGCCTGCGAATTCTGCTCGAAGCAATATGACTTCGATCCGGCGGAGTTCGGCTCGGCACAGTAAAGTGGATAGCGTTGGCGCTGCCCCTCACCCTCACCCTCACCCTCTCCCCATAAGGACGGGGAGAGGGGGGCGCTGGAGCTTGTCCCTTCTCCCCGTCCTTTACGGGGAGAAGGTGCCGGCAGGCGGATGAGGGGCGGCGCGAACGGCCGATGCTTTCTCTCTCAGTTCACCGTCCGCCGTGTGCCCGGCAAGTCGAGCGAAAAGGCGGGGATGGCGATATCAAACGTCTCGCCCCGCTTGTTGCGCATCGTGTAGTGGCCGACCATGATGCCGGACGGCGTCGAGAGCGGGCAGCCGGATGTATATTGATAACTGTCGCCGGGGTTGAGTTCGGGCTGGTCGCCGACAACACCGGCGCCGCGCACTTCCTCGACCCGGCCGGTGCCGTCGGTGATGTGCCAGTAGCGTGACAGAAGCTGCACGAATTCATCCGACTGATTGTCGATGGTGACCTGGTAGCCCCAGACATAGCGGTTCTCCGACGGATCGGAGCGATCCTCCAGATAGAACGGCCTGACCTGTACTTCGATGTTGCGCGTAACGGCGCTGTACATAGACTACTCCACAATATGTAGACGGAACTTTCGACGCTCTCCGTGGTTTGGTCAACCGGGTGCTTTCTGGCGTTGTCCGATTCCTTTGAGCGCAGCTGCCGAAGAACAATGTCATTTAAGTGACACATGACAATGATGGTGTGCAGGGCCGGGCGACTCAGCATTCTGTCGAACTGTTGAAAACGGCTTCCATGCGGCCGGTTTTTCTGGAGTGACCAGATATCGATGGAACTGACAGTCACAGCCGCCTTGCTTTCCACAGCTCTGCTCCTTGTCAATCTCGCCAGCATCCTGCTCGCTTCGTTGAAGCTGAAGCGGCCTGGCAGGATCGCGCCGCCAGCCGGCAAGGCGCCTGCGGTGTCGATCGTCGTGCCGTCGCGCGGCGTCGAGCCGTTTGCTGAGGAAACGCTTGAGCGCGTCTTCTCGCTCGACTGGCCGCGCTATGAGCTCATCTTCTGCGTCGCCCATGCCGAGGACCCGGTGGTCAGGCCGATCACCGATGCGATCGCCCGCTTTCCGGCCGTGCCGGCCCGGCTGCTCGTCGGCGACGACCGCATCAGCGGCAATCCGAAACTCAACAATTGTGTGAAGGGCTGGGAGGCCGCGCGCCACCGCTGGGTCATCCTTGCCGATTCCAACGTCCTGATGCCGAGGGACTATGTCCAGCATCTGATGGCGACGTGGCGGCCCGACACCGGCCTTGTCTGCTCGACGCCGATCGGCTCGCGGCCGGACGGGTTCTGGGCGGAGGTCGAATGCGCATTCCTCAACACGCTACAGGCGCGCTGGCAATATGCCGGCGAGGCGATCGGCCTCGGTTTTGCCCAGGGCAAGAGCATGTTGTGGGACAAGCCCATGCTCGACGCCAATGGCGGCATCCGTGCGCTTGCCGCCGAGATCGCCGAGGACGCCGCCGCGACCAAGCTGGTCAACGGGCTCGGACTGCGCGTCAATCTCGTCGCCTCGCCCTTTGAGCAGCCGCTCGGTTTGCGCACTCTCGGCGAAATCTGGTCGCGCCAGGCCCGCTGGGCACGCCTGCGCCGCGTCACCTTCCCCCTGTTCTTCGCGCCCGAGATACTGATCGGCGCGGCGATGCCGCTGGCGCTTGCGCTGATTGCGGCGGCCAGCGCCGGCTTCAGCCTGTCGGCAACCGCCATCGCCGTGCTGGTAGTCGCGTATTTGCCGGAATGCGCTCTCGCCTCGGCTGAGGGCTGGCACCTGTCGCTGCGCATGATCCCGGCGATGGTTGCGCGGGACGTGATGCTTCCCGCCATTTGGGCGCGCGGCTGGCTCAGCGGTGCCGTCGACTGGCGCGGCAACACGATGACCATCCACACCAGCGCCGCTGCGGAATTGGAAGAGACCCCGTCGGGCGCCTGACAGCGCCTGCTTTTGACGATGCGAGCAAAGCCGCTCCAGTGCGTATCCCTATCTGGCGGCTTTCAATGCCTGCTCGATGTCTTCGAGCAGGTCGTCGGCGTCCTCCAGGCCGACAGACAGCCTGAGCGTGCCTGGCCCGATGCCGAGTTCGGCGCGCGCCTCGTCGCTCAGATTCTTGTGCGTCGTCGTCGCCGGGTGAGTGATCAGGCTCTTGGCGTCGCCGAGATTGTTGGAGATCAGCACGATATCGAGCGCGTTCTGGAAGGCGAAGGCCGCCTGCTTGCCGCCCTTGACGTCGAGGCAGATCAGCGTCGAGCCGCCCGACATCTGCTTTTTGACGATCGCCGCCTGCGGGTGGTCGGCGCGGCCCGGATAGATGACACGGGCAATCTCTGATCGCTCGGCAAGGAAATCTGCGATCCGGCCGGCACTTTCCGTCTGCTGGCGCACGCGCAGCGGCAGCGTCTCCAGGCCCTTCAGCAGCGTCCAGGCGTTGAAGGGCGACAGGCTCGGACCGGTGTGGCGGAAATAGTCGTGCAGGTTCTCATCGATCCACTTCTTGTCCGACAGGATGACGCCGCCGAGGCAGCGGCCCTGGCCGTCGATGTGCTTGGTCGCCGAATAGACGACGATATGGGCGCCGAGCTGCAAGGGCTTCTGCTGCAACGGCGTGGCAAAGACATTGTCGACGATCAGCCGCGCGCCGATCGAATTGGCAAGCGAGGCAACGGCTGCGATGTCGACGACTTCCAGCGTCGGATTGGTTGGGCTTTCAAGAAAGAACAGCTTGGTGTTCGGCCTGACCGCCTTTTCCCAATTGGCGATTTCGGTGCCGTCGACCAGCGTCGCCTCGATGCCGTATTTCGGCGCCAGCGTCTCGACCACCCAGCGGCAGGAGCCAAACAGCGCGCGCGCCGCCACGATATGATCGCCGGCCTTGGCGCTGCACAAAAGTGCTGCGGTGACCGCCGCCATGCCGGATGCTGTGGCGCGTGCATCTTCGGCACCTTCCAGTGCGCACATGCGCTTCTCGAACATGTCGACCGTCGGGTTGGCATAGCGCGAATAGATGAAGCCCGGTTCCTCGCCCTTGAAGCGCGCTTCCGCCGCCTGCGCGGTGTCGTAGACATAGCCCTGGGTGAGGTACATCGCCTCGGAGGTCTCGCCGAAGCCGGAACGCAAGGTCCCGCTATGCACGAGTGCTGTCTGAGGTTTCCAGTTGCGCTTCTTGCTTGTCATCACTTTTGTTCCAGACACAAAAAAACCGGTCGCGAAAGTCGCAACCGGTCCATACGGCCTTGCGGCCCGACGGTCCTTTAGCGACTTGTTTAACGTGGCTGCAAGCCGACCGGCCAAATCACCACGGGATAACGACCCTTTAGACCCGCGCCGCGCTTGCGTCAATTGCCGGCATGATTAAGAGGTTTGTACCAGCAGGTTCCGCGGCAAGAACCTGCGGCAAACGATACGTTGCCCGGCCTTCGAGCGGAGCCAGACTTTGCGGCAGACAGGCATTCTTCCCGATCAGGATATTTCCGCGCTGTTCCAGTCGGGCGCGCTGACGTCGCTACGCGCGCTCGATGCCGACCAGATCCAGCCGGCCAGTCTCGACCTCAGGCTTGGCGACAAGGCCTGGCGGGTGCGCGCCTCCTTCCTGCCCGGCCCGAACCATAGGGTCGACGAAAAACTCGACCGCCTGAAGCTGCACGAAATCAATCTCGCCGACGGCGCGGTGCTGGAGACGGGCTGCGTCTATATCGTGCCGCTGCTGGAGAGCCTGGCGCTTCCGGCAAACATTTCGGCCTCGGCCAACCCGAAGAGCTCGACCGGACGGCTCGACATCTTCACCCGCGTGATGACCGATCGCGGCCACGAGTTCGACAAGATCGCTGCCGGTTACAACGGCCCGCTCTATCTGGAAGTCAGCCCGCGCACCTTTCCGATCGTCGTCCGCACCGGCTCGCGGCTGTCGCAGATCAGGTTCCGCACCGGCAATGCGCTTTTGTCTGAAAGCGAGCTCAACGACTTGCACCGCGCCGAGACGCTCGTCGCCACCGAGCCACCGAACATTTCCGGCGGCGGCATCGCGCTGTCGATCGATCTCGATGGCGATAAGGATGGCCTGGTCGGTTACCGCGGCAAGCACCACACCGGCCTGGTCGATGTCGACAAGCGCGCCGCACAGGATGTTGTCGACTTCTGGGAGCCGCTCTACAAGAGCGGTGCCGGCGAATTGGTGCTCGATCCGGACGAATTCTATATCCTCGTCAGCCAGGAGGCGGTGCATGTGCCGCCGCTCTACGCCGCCGAGATGACGCCCTTCGATCCGCTGGTCGGCGAATTCCGTGTCCACTATGCCGGTTTCTTCGATCCGGGCTTTGGCCATTCGGCGGCCGGCGGCACCGGCAGCAGGGCGGTGCTCGAAGTGCGCAGCCACGAAGTGCCGTTCATCCTCGACCACGGTCAGATCGTCGGACGGCTGGTCTACGAGCACATGCTGAAGCGGCCGCAGGCGCTCTACGGCACAGATCTCGGCTCGAACTATCAGGCACAGGGCCTGAAACTGTCCAAGCATTTCCGCGCCGCGCGCTGATCGCCCATCACGATCAGACCGCGCTTGCCTGAACCCTGCGCGTCGTGCTTGGCTGTGCCCAGCCGTCAGGGTGGCTCTGAACCAAGGGAACAAAAAAATGCAGATTTCAAGATGGATCGCATCGGCAGCAACAGCCGCCATGCTGGTGATATCAGCCGGGTCCTTTTCGGCGCAAGCACAGGAAAAATTGAAGATCGCCACCGAAGGCGCCTATCCGCCGTTCAACACCATCACCGCGGATGGCAAGCTCGTCGGCTTCGATATCGACATCGCCGAGGCGCTTTGCGCTCAGATGAAGGTCGAATGCGAACTTGTCACGCAGGACTGGGACGGCATGATTCCGGCGCTCCAGGCCAGAAAGTTCGACGCCATCGTCGCGTCCATGAGCATCACCGAAGAGCGCAAGAAGCAGGTCTCCTTCACCAACAAATACTATACGACGCCGCTTTCGCTGGTGGCCTTGAAAGACAGCGATATTGCCTCGACCGAACCCGCCGCACTCGCCGGCAAGACGGTCGGCGCCCAGGCTTCGACCACCCAGGCCGACTATGCCCAGGATGTCTATGGCAAGGCCGGTGCCGAGGCGAAGCTCTATCCGACCCAGGAGGAGGCGGTTACCGACCTGATGAACGGCCGCCTCGATGCCGTCCTTTCAGACAAGTTCGTGCTGATGGACTGGATGAAGAAGTCGAGCGACGGCTGCTGCAAGATGGTCGGCGACGTCAAGGGCACTGAGACGGAAGCGGGCATCGCCGTGCGCCAGGAAGACAATGCGCTGCGCGAAAAGCTCAACGCCGCGATCGATGCAATCGTCGCCGACGGCACCTACAAGAAGATCCAGGCCAAATATTTCGACTTCGATATTTACTGAGGTAGGAACTGCCAATCTCCCCCCTTGAGGGGGAGATGGCCGGCAGGCCAGAGGGGGTCGGTCCGGCCGGGCTCGGCTCTTTATCGCAGACGCAGGGGGCTGGCGCTCTACGCGAGACGACCCCCTCTGTCGCCTTCGGCGACATCTCCCCCTCAAGGGGGTGTTTGGACCGGGGACATCGCGAACAGGTGTGCGAGGACATCGCGAACAGTTTGGCGCGCTTTGCGCTGGGGGGTTCGAGATGCCATTCGAGGACACGAGCGTGCTGAAACGGAAGCTGGAGTTTGTGCGGCTGGCTGCGGCGGAAGGAGCGAATATGAGCGCGTTGTGCCGACGCTTCGGGATCGGCCGGACATGCGCTTACAAGTTGCTCGCGCGTTGGCGGGCTATTGGCGAGGCCGGGCTTTTGGAGCGTTCGCGCCGGCCGCAGTCGAGCCCGACGCGCAGCGCACACGAGATCGAGGCGGCAGCGCTTTCGGTGCGCACGACGCATCCGGCCTGGGGCGGGCGCAAGATCGCCCGGGTGCTGGCGCGCCAGGGGCTGGGCAATCCGGCCGCCTCGACGGTGACTGGCATCCTGCGCCGCAACGGCGTCGAGTTGGGTGCGCTGGGTGGCGGCGCCAAAGCGTTCATCCGCTTCGAGCACGCCGCTCCCAACGACCTGTGGCAGATGGACTTCAAGGGCCATGTGCCGTTGCGCGCCGGGCGGCTGCACCCGTTGACCGTGCTCGACGATCATTCGCGCTTCTCGCTGGTGCTGGAAGCTTGCCCCGACCAAACCACCGAAACTGTCAAAACCCGCCTGATCGCCGCCTTCCGGCGCTACGGCCTGCCGTGGCGCATCGCCACCGACAACGGCCCGCCCTGGGGCGACGGCGGCCGCAACAACTTCACCATGCTCGGCGTCTGGCTGATCGAGAACGGCATAACGATCGGCCATTCCAGACCCTGCCACCCACAGACGCTGGGCAAGGAGGAGCGCTTCCACCGCACGCTCAAGGCCGAGGCGCTGCAGGGGCCGCCCTTCGACAGCCTGCAGGCGGCACAGCGCGCCTTCGATGCCTGGCGTCACATCTACAACGCCGAGCGGCCGCACCAGGCCATTGCGGACGCTGTGCCGCTCGACCGCTATCGGGCTTCGGCGCGCGACTTCGCCGATGCCGTCCAGCCATTCGAATACGCGCCCGGCGACCAGGTCCGCAGAATCCAGCAGAAGGGCACAACTTCGCTGTTCGGACACGCCGTCAAGATCTGCAAGGCGTTTGCCGGCAAGGCCGTCGCCTTCCGCCCTACCGAAACCGACGGCGTCTTCGACGCCTACTTCCGTCATCAGAAAATCCAAACCATCGACCTCAACGCAAGCCAACGATAAGATGGGAAACTGTTCGCGATGTCCTCGCACACTTGTTCGCGATGTCCCCGGTCCAAACAGGGGGGGAGATCCCGCTAAAGCGCCTTCACCGACACCTTCACCGGCTGCTCGATTTCAAGCGGGTTGCGCAGCGGCAGGCCAAAATCCTTGGCCTCGATCTCGAACACGTCGCCGGCCTCGGTCCTGACGCCGTCGGCGAAGGACAGCGTCGCGGTGCCGAACATGTGCACATGAACGTCGCCCGGCTGGCGGAAAGCCGAATATTTGAAGTGGTGATGTTCGAGATTGGCGATGGTGTGCGACATGTTCGCCTCGCCTGACAGGAACGGCTTTTCCCACAGCAGCTTGCCGTCGCGGACAATGCGTGAGGAACCCCTGATGTCGGACGGCAGGTCGCCGATCAGGATCTCCGGCCCGAACGAGGCGTTGCGCAGCTTGGAATGCGCAAGGAAAAGATAGTTCACACGCTCGGTGACGTGGTCGGAAAACTCGTTTGACAGCGTGAAGCCGACGCGGAACGGGGCACCGTCGTCGCCGATGACATAAATGCCGGCGATTTCCGGCTCCTCGCCGGCATCCTGGGCGAAGGCGGGCGACAGAAGTGCCGCACCGGGCGCCACCGCCATGGTGCCGTTGCCCTTGTAGAACCATTCCGGCTGCACGCCCGTCTGGCCGTTGGTCGGCTTGCCGCCCTCCAACCCCATGCGGAACATCTTCATGGAATCGGTGAGCTGCTCTTCGCCGCCGGTGCTGAGCTTCTTGTGCATGGCATCGCGGGTCGCGGCGGAGCCGAGATGCGTCAGCCCGGTGCCGGTGAGATGAAGATGCGCCGGATCCGGATGGTTGATCGGCGACAACAGCCGTCCCTTCTTGTAGGCGGCATCGAGGTCGACCGCTTCACCGAACCCCTTGCGCTCGATGAGGGCGGCGAGCCCGGTGCCGGTGCGCGCGGCCTCCATCGCCAGCGAATAGACGCTGCGGGCGCCGTTGATGATCCTGGTCTTGCCGCCGTTGCGGGCAACAACGCGGATGGTCTCCGCGTCGTCGAGGATCTGGGAAATCAGCATGACGTATCCTCTCTCAGTTGCCTTGGCCGACTGCCGGTCCGGCAAGCTCTGCCTGGCGCAGCTCGGACGATGTCCGCGCCACGGGTGAAATTCTTCGTCCGGATTGCGCTCGCGTGCCAAGGGAGGCGCGCTTCAATCCTTGCTTCTGTGCACGGCGTTGCCCAAAACCGCTGCGCACCCCCGGATCAGGCCCGAGGACAGGCTTGGGCGACATGCATTCGTTTCCTCGCCCTCAAGCCTTGTTCTTGTTGTAGACGTCGAAGACCACGGCGCCGAGCAGCACCAGGCCTTTCACCACCTGTTGCCAATCGACATTGACGCCCATGATCGACATGCCGTTGTTCATCACGCCCATGATGAAGCCGCCGACCACCGCGCCAATAACCTGGCCGACGCCGCCCATCGCCGAAGCGCCGCCGATGAACACGGCGGCGATCACGTCGAGCTCGCTGCCGAGGCCCGCCGCCGGCACCGCCTGGCCAAGGCGCGCCGCAATGATCAGCCCGCCGAGCGCCGAGAGCACGCCCATATTGATGAACACCATCAGGGTCAGCCGCTCGGTCTTGATACCCGATAGCTGCGCCGCCTTGGCATTGCCGCCCATTGCGTAGATACGACGGCCGACCGTCATGCGTTTGGTGACGAAGACGAACAGCGCGATCAGCACGCCCATCACCACGAGAACGATTGGCAGACCTCTGTAGGTGGCGAATTGGTAGACCAGGAACAGCGTCAGGGCGCTGATCACCAGGGTCTTGACGACAAACAGCGGGAAGGGTTCGGCTTCATAGCCATGCCGCTCTCGGCTGCGCCGCGCCCTGAGCCCGAGATAGGCATAGGCGAGCACAGCGACGAGGCCGATCACGATCGTCGTCATGTGCAGCGTCAGCCCGCTGCCGACGATGGTCTTGCCAGCGGCGTTCACGACCGGCGGGATCAGCGTCAACGAGCCGATCACGTCCGGAATGAAGCCGGAACTTAGCGCCTTGAAGCCGACCGGAAGCGGCCCCACGGAAGACCCGCCACCCAGCAGCGCCTGGCAGATGCCGCGGAAGATCAGCATCCCCGCCAGGGTGACGATGAAGCTTGGTATTCGGTGATAGGCAATCCAGTAGCCTTGTGCCGCGCCGATTGCGCCACCGACGATCAGGCAGATGATCGACACCACCAGCGGATTGCTGAAAGGGCCGAGAGGCCAGATGACCATCATCATCGCTGCCAGCGCGCCGATGAAACCGGCGACGGAGCCGACGCTGAGATCGATATGGCCGGAGACGATCACCAGCAGCATGCCCAGCGCCATCACGATGATGAAGCTGTTCTGCTGCACCAGGTTACTCAGGTTCACCGGTTTGAACAGCGTTCCGGACGTCGTGAACTGGAAGAACACCATGATGAGGATCAGCGCCAGGATCAGGCCGTATTCGCGCAGGTTGGTGACCAGCGCCGAGACGGCAACGCGCGGCCCCTGCTGCACATCTTCGGCGACGCCGCTTTTCGGCACGGGAGCGCTTTCGGTGCTCATGATGCTTTTCCTTCTCCGCGAACGATGGCGCGCATGATCTTTTCCTGGCTGGCATCGCTCGCCGCCATTTCGCCGACGATACGCCCTTCGTTCATGACATAGATGCGGTCGGTGATGCCGAGCAGTTCGGGCATTTCCGACGAGATGACGATGATCGCCTTACCCTCCGAGGCGAGACGCGCGATGATCGTATAGATTTCATACTTGGCGCCAACGTCGATGCCGCGCGTCGGCTCGTCGAGGATCAGCACTTCCGGATTGGCGAACAGCCACTTCGACAGCACCACCTTCTGTTGATTGCCGCCCGACAGGTTGCCGGTCATCTGATAGACGCTGGACGAGCGGATGTTGGTCTTGGCCTTGTAGTCGTTGGCTACCGCAAGCTCGCGCATATCGTCGATCACACTATGGCGCGACACGCCGGGAAGATTGGCCAGCGTGATGTTGTGCTTGATATGATCGATTAGGTTGAGACCGTAGGTCTTGCGATCCTCGGTGACGTAAGCAATGCCATGTTCCACCGCCTTGCTGACAGAGGAGACATCGATGGGCTTGCCCTTGAGCAGCACTTCGCCCGTGATGCGGCGGCCATAGGAGCGGCCGAACAGGCTCATCGCGAATTCGGTGCGTCCAGCACCCATCAGCCCGGCGATACCCACCACCTCGCCCTTGCGGACGTTGATATCGATGCCCTTGATCACCTGCCGCTCGGCATGGATCGGGTGATAGACCGACCAGTTCTTCACCTCGAGCACGGTCTCGCCAATCTCTGGCTCTCGCGGCGGGAACCGGTCGTCCAGCGAACGGCCGACCATCGAGGTGATGATGCGGTCTTCCGAGATGTCTTTCTTGGGCAGCGTCTCGATGGTGCGCCCGTCGCGGATGATCGTGACCTTGTCGGCGACCCGATTGATCTCGTTGAGCTTGTGCGAGATCAGGATCGAGGTGATGCCTTGCCGCTTGAATTCGAGGAGCAGATCGAGCAGCGCCTGGCTGTCCTTTTCGCTGAGCGATGCCGTCGGCTCGTCGAGAATGAGCAGCTTCACTTCCTTGCTGAGCGCCTTGGCGATCTCGACCAGCTGCTGCTTGCCGACGCCGATATTGGTAATCAGCGTCTTTGGGTCTTCCTTGAGGCCTACCTTCTTGAGCAGAGCGCCGGTGCGCGTCTCGTTGGCGTTCCAGTCGATGATGCCGAAACTGGCCTGCTCGTTGCCGAGAAAGATGTTTTCGGCGATCGACAGCATCGGCACCAGCGCGAGTTCTTGGTGGATGATGACGATGCCGCGGCGCTCGCTGTCGTGGATGCCTTTGAAATGGCACTCATCGCCGCGATAGATGATTTCGCCGTCATAGGTGCCGGATGGGTACACGCCCGAAAGCACCTTCATCAGCGTCGATTTGCCGGCGCCGTTCTCGCCGACCACGGCATGGATCTCGCCTTCCTCAACGCTGAGGTTGACATTCGACAGCGCCTTGACGCCGGGAAACGTCTTGGTGATGTCACGCATCTCCAAAATCGTCGAGGTCATCAGGAATTAAGCTCCTCCGAGATCGGCAAACATACCGGCCTCGCTGGTTAACGAAAAGGGGCCCTGCGTTGCGCAGGACCCCAGACTTTGCAACTGCGGTTACTTCAGCTCTTCGGCCTTGATGTAGCCGGAGTCGACCACCAGGGCCTGGTAGTTCGACTTGTCGACCTCATGCGGCGTCAGCAGGATCGAGGGGACGACCTTGACGTCGTTGTTGTAGGTCGTGGTGTCGAGGCCTTCCGGCTTGCCGCCCGAGAGCACCTTGTCGACGAGCTCGACCGTCGCCTTGGCGAGTTCGCGGGTATCCTTGAACACGGTCGAGTACTGTTCGCCGGCGATGATCGCCTTGACCGAAGCGGTCTCGGCGTCCTGGCCGGTGACGATTGGCCAGGGCTGGTCGGCCGTGCCGTAACCAACGGCGCGCAGCGAGGCGATGATGCCGCGCGACAGGCCGTCATACGGCGAGAGCACGCCATCGACGCGGCTGCCATCCGAGTAGTTGGCGGAGAGCAGATTGTCCATGCGGGCCTGGGCGGTCGCTGCCAGCCAGCGCAGCGTGCCGACCTTGTCCATGCCCATCTGGCCGGACTTCACGACGAGGGTCTTGTCGTCGATCAGCGGCTGCAGCACCGACATGGCGCCGTTGTAGAAGAAGAAGGCGTTGTTGTCGTCCGGCGAACCGCCGAACAGCTCGACGTTGAACGGACCCTTGTTTTCGGGATAGCCGAGGCCCTTGAGCAGCGATTTGGCCTGGATGACGCCGACGCCGAAATTGTCGAAGGTGGTGTAGTAGTCGACATTCGCGGTCTTCTTGATCAGGCGGTCATAGGCGACGACGACGACGCCGGCGTCAGCCGCCTTCTGCAGCGCGTCCGACATCGTGGTGCCGTCGATTGAGGCGATGATCAGCGCCTTCGGGCCTTTGGTGATTTCGTTTTCCAGCTGGCTGAGCTGATTGGGGATATCGTCCTGCGCATATTGCAGGTCGACAGTGTAGCCCAGAGCCTCGAGCTGGGACTTGACGGCGTCGCCGTCGTTGATCCAGCGCTGCGAGGTCTTTGTGGGCATCAGCACGCCGACGAGGCCTTCGCCTGCCTGCGCCGGGACCGTCATGGCCGCGATGCCAAGGGCCGCGACGGCGGCCAGTGTCTTGATGATCTTCACATTAACTCTCCCTGTTTGATGGACGCGCACCCTGGGTTTCGTGGGCCGCGCGATCGTGCAGGAGCGCCAAACGCGCCGCTGCCGTCATATCGATCTCCGGTATCCTCCCAATCGGCCCTGAGACTCTGGTTCCAGTCGATGCGATTTTTCTCGCTGGCGACGGTCAAGCTTCAGGACGCGCAAAGGGTGTGGCTCTTTGCCATAACTGTCAAATGCGATCTTTGATGGTTGCTATACCGAAACTGATATATTGAAAGCCGACGAAGACCTGGCCGGATTGCCGGTGGCCACGAGCGGGACAGAAAAAGACGATGGCGGCGCTGCGGAATCCTGATGGACTTTCAGCCGGTTACGAAGAACCCCCCGGCGACGGAGAGATCCTGCTGCGCAGCGGCCTCAGCCTGCGCCACATGCGCATGATCGCAGCCCTTGACGACCATGGCCGGGTCAGCGCGGCAGCCCAGGTCATGAACATTTCGCAGCCCGCCGCCTCACGGATGATCGCCGAGATGGAGGCAGTGCTCGACGTCAAGCTGTGCGAAAGGCTACCGCGCGGCATCACGCTGACGCCCTATGGCAAGGCATTGGCGAGGCGCGCGCGCTCGATCCTGCTCGAGATGCGTGAGGTCGACCGCGAGATATCCGAGCTCAAGGCGGGCAAGGGCGGCTCGGTGTTCCTGGGCGCGGTGACGGCCCCTGCGATCGAGCTCGCCGTGCCGGCGATCCGCGAAATCCGGCGCATCTATCCGCGTATCGAGATCACCATGCAGGTCGAGACCTCCAATGTGCTGGCGCGCGAGCTGATCGCCACGCGTCACGATTTCATCATCGCGCGCATCCCCGACGACCTCAATCCACGGCTGTTCGAGGCCCGCGTCATCGGTGTTGAAAAAGCCTGCCTGATCGTGCGCCGCGGCCACCCGCTCGCCAAGGGCAAGGCGGTGCGGCTGGAGGAGACCGCTGCCTACGACTGGGTTTTCCAGTCGGGCGGCTCGCCACTGCGCCAAGCGATGGAAAGCAATTTCCTGAACCGCAACATCGCGCTGCCGGACCGCATCCTCAACACCAGCTCGCTGCTGCTCACCCTGGTCATGGTCGCGCAGTCGGACGCCATCGCGCCGGTGTCGATTCAGGTGGCGAAATTCATCCAGAACCCCGAGGGGCTGGCCGGCGCCATCGACGTCGTTCAGACCGAATTCGACATCGAGGTCAGGCCCTACAGCCTGATCACCGTGAAAAACCGCGTGCTGTCGCCCGCCGCCAAGATGCTGCACGACTTCATTTTGAGGGAGGTGGGTTGAGAGAGAGGTGGGCTGACGGCTGGAGCGGGTAGCGGGAATCGAACCCGCGCGTTCAGCTTGGGAAGCTGACAAGCTACCATTACATCATACCCGCGCAGCAGCCTCGTTACCACGCAATCCGGCGTTCGGGCAATCGTTAAGCGCGCATTCGAGCTTTGCCCGCCGCCCGCCGCTACTTCGTCGTGGCAAGGGCATCGTCTACCGCAAACACCGGCCAGTATTTCGCAATGGCCCGCGTGGCCCCTATCGAGGAGAAATGGCCATAGTCGAAATAGAGAAACTGGCCTGCGTCGGCGTAGGAGCAGCGTCCTGCGCTACAGAGGAATTCGAGCGGATCGATGAAGGTGGCGCCTTTGGTAAATGAGCGCACGCGGTTGTTGATGTCGGGATCCATGGCCATCGGCCAGGACGTATCACTGAGATTTCCGCGCTTTGCGAAGAATGCGATTTTCCGAACGTCGGTTATGAACTGCGGAGACTGGCCGATGACAAACACGCGCACACCCAGGCCATGAAGCGTATCGATCGTTTGCTGGAGACCGTCGAAACTCCTGGCCTCATAGTCGGTCCACCGGCCGCTGAGTACAACCGTCTTAATGCCGGCGTTCTGGATGACTTTCAGGGCCTGCTGATTGAACCGCATGCAATCCGGGCGTGCGTAGGAGAAGTAAGAGAGGATTGGTGGACAGCCTGCGTATGTATATTCGACGACGTTGGCCTGAAGCTGATTTATGTTGGCCTCCAGGCCCGAAACATAGTGGGCGGCAAACGAGTCGCCCCACAACAAAACGGTTGTAGGGAAGCCGCGAGTGCGTGTGCAGTCCTTGATGTTCCAGCTTTCGATCCGGCTGGAGCCCTCGTTGAAACAGGTGCCCTTGAGCCAGTCCCCGACAGGGATCCGCTGTTGGGCATAGTCCGGAAACCGTTGCGGAAAACCGTTGCCGAGCGCCCCGGTCGCCCCGCCAACGCAAAGAAGAGCGATCGCGCCGGCTGAAAAGGCGAAGATGGGCATCGGGGCGGTGAAGCTCCTTTTCTGCCGAAACGGCTGCTCGATATACTTCCAGGAGAATGCAGCCAATGCGAAGCTTGCAACCGTCATCGCAACGGTCATCGACGCGTCGAGTTTTTGCAATGAAAGATAGTGCGCGAACGCATTGATCGGCCAGTGAACAAGATACAGCGAATACGAGATGAGACCGATCCAGACCAGCGGTCGGACTTCGAGTATGCGGCTAGCGATCGTCGAGGGGCTATTTTGGCCGACATAGATGAGGAGGGCCGTTCCGAGGCACGGATAGAAAGCGTTGTAGCCCGGGAACGGGTCGCTCTCCGAAATCGCGAAGAACCCGATGGCGAGAAGGCCAAATCCGGCCAGCCCCACCAGTTCCATAAGGAATCGATTGCTCAAGGGCGGGGGCCGTTTCAGCATGAGCACGGCGCCCAGCATGAGTTCCCAGACCCGTGTCGGCAGCAGGTAGAATCCCGCGCTTGGCGCCAGCCATGTCGCCATCACCGCCAGCAAGAAGCTGCCGAGAATGATCGGCAGGAGTGCTGTCAGCCAGCGCTTCGCAAAATAGCGATAGATCAGGAACATCAGGATTGGGGCAAAGATATAGTACTGCTCCTCGACCGAAAGCGACCACGTATGCAGCAGCGGTCGGAGCTCGGCATCGATGGAGAAGTAATTTGACGTTTTCCAAAAATAGACGTTCGACCAGAAAGTCGAGGCCGCTATGACGCTGAGACTGAATTCATGCAGATCTGACGGCAGAAGAATGAACAATGCCGCAATACAGGTGAGAAGCGTGACAAAGATCAGAGCCGGCAGAATGCGCCGGGCACGGCGCCAGTAGAAGCTGACGATCGAAAATTGGCCGCGTTCAAGGTCGTCCAGAAGACTTCCGGTGATCAGGTAGCCGGATATGACGAAGAAGATATCGACGCCGGTAAAGCCGCCTGGAATTGCCGAGATTCCGAAATGGAAGAGTACAACCGGCAGCACCGCAACAGCCCTAAGGCCATCGATATCGCGCCTGTACTTCATTCAAGAAGCCCTGTGTTCGCAGGTCACGGCGAGACGGCGCAGTCCGTCCATAGTCGGGCGATGAGTCTGGCAGATCAATATCAACGGATTACCCTCTGTCCTCCAATTTTGCTGCGCTGCAACATAGGTGTCAAGGTCGGCGAGCAGACAATCCGCAAACCGCCGTGCGGAGCAACTGGATTCAGCGACCACCTTGATGCCAGCGCGGCAAGTGCGTATTTCTGAACCTGTACCCGAATCGGGTTAACCGAATCTGGAGACACGCCTTGTCCGCACTGACGCGCTTTCTCGGCGATACGCCGCTCCGGGTGCTTCTGAAGCTGCTGGTGGTATCGTTCCTCGTCGGCCTTGTCATGAACGCTTTCGGCTGGTCGCCGGTGGATGTGCTCTACGGCATCCGGAATTTCTTCGTCGATCTCTGGAATCTGGGCTTCCGCGCCATTGACCGTTTCCTCGGCTACATCCTGCTGGGCGCGGCGATCGTCATTCCGGCCTTCCTCCTGCTCAGGATCGCCAACTACCGGAAATAGGTATGGCCCCGAACCTGCGGTTCGGCAAGGATCATGCTCAACGTCAGGCATGATCCTGAAAAGTGGAAACCGGTTTTCGGAAAAGGTCATGCCCAAATGATGGGGCCATCACGCGAAGCCTGATGCCACTTCGAACAGGATGGCATGGCGCGCGGCAAGCGCCGCCACGTCAGTCGAATAGCCGCCGCCGATAACGCCGCAGACCGGGATGCGGAGCGCGCGGAAATGACGGATCACCATGTCGTCACGGGCGCGCAACCCCTCGTTCGACAGCGATAACCTGCCAAGCCGGTCATGGGCATGGACGTCGACCCCGGCATTGTAGAAAACGATGTCCCAGGGCGCCCTGGCGGTGAGTTCCGGCAGAATGCCGCCCAACCTTTCGAGATAGGCCGCATCGCCGGTGCCGTCGGGCAGGGCGACGTCGAGGTCGGAAGCGATCTTGCGCGCCGGATAGTTACGGTCGCCATGCATGGAAAAGGTGAACACGCGCCGTTCATCGCCCAGAATGTCCGCCGTGCCGTCGCCCTGATGGACGTCGAGATCGACGATCAGGATGTTGCGGGCGGCAGCTTCGGCAAGCAGCACCAGCGAAGCCACGGCAACATCGTTGAAGGTGCAGAAGCCGGCGCCTTGCGCGCGCCGCGCATGATGGCTGCCGCCGGCGGTGTTGCAGGCGATGCCGTTCAGCAACGCCAGCCGCGCCGCCAGCACCGTGCCGCCCGTTGCGAGCTGCGCCCTGAGCGAGACCCGCGGACCCACCGGAAAGCCGATCTCGCGCTCGATCTTTTCAGGCACTTCGCAGGCCAGCACCTGATCGACATACGAGGCGGCATGAGCAAGCTTCAGCCATGATGCCGGCGCCGGCCTAGGCATGCTGAGCGCCTCGGGCCCGGCAAGTCCGCGCGCGCTCAGGGCTTCCATCAGCAATGGGTATTTGCTCATCGGGAAGCGATGGTTGACGGCAAAACCGGCGTCGTAGTCGGGATGATGAACGATCTGCAGTGGCATGAGCGCTCGGTGCGCCAGAAGCGGGTTTCGGTTGACCATGACGCGATGAAAGATTGCGCGGCGTCGGGAAACTGGGGCACATCGGCCATTCGAGCAAGTCGCAATGAGGATCGGGTCCTGGATCAGCTGTCAGCAACGGCCAACAGCCGGCCCTTCATCGTCACCAACCGCTCGGTGCTCGCCATCGCAGTGCCGATGACGCTGGCCTATCTGACGACGCCGCTGCTCGGCATCGTCGACACCGCGGTGATCGGGCAGTTCGGCGACGCTGCTCTTCTCGGTGGCCTGGCGGCGGGTGCCCTGGTTTTCGACGTCGTCTTCACCTCCTTCAATTTCCTGCGCTCCGGCACCACGGGCCTCGTCGCCCAGGCTCTCGGCCGTGGCGACGAACTGGAGGAACAGGCGGTGTTCTGGCGTGCCGTGCTGATCGCGGTCGTTGCCGGCATCGTGCTTGCCGCCCTTGCGCCACTGTTCGCCACCGCCGGACAGTGGTTCATGGATGCCGAGCCGCGCGTCAGCGAAGCGATGGCCGTCTATATCCGCATCAGGCTGCTCGCGGCACCGTTCTCGCTGATCAACTACGCCATCCTCGGCTATGTGCTGGGGCGCGGCGAGGGCGGGCTGGGACTGATGCTGCAATTGGTGCTGAACGGCATCAACATCGCGCTCTGCATCCTGCTGGGGCTGGAGCTCGGCTGGGGCGTCGCCGGCGTCGCCTGGGCGACCGTCACCGGTGAGTTCGTCGCCATGCTGCTTGGCCTGGCGATCGTCATCAAGCGTTTCTCGGCAGCACCCCGCCTGCCGCGCCATCGCGTCGTCGATCTGTCGGCATTCTTGCGCATGATGTCGCTCAATCGCGACATCATGATCCGGTCGTTCTCGCTGCTCGCCGCCTTCGCGCTGTTCACCCGCCAGGGCGCACAATTCGGCACGGTGACACTGGCCGCCAACGCCGTGCTGATGAACTTCTTCCTTATCGCCGGCTATTTCCTCGACGGTTTCGCCACGGCAGCCGAACAGCTCGCCGGACGGGCCGTCGGCGCGCACGCCGCCATGCAATTCCGGCAGGCGGTGCGGCTGACCCTGTTCTGGGGCTTCGGGCTGGCGGCCACGGCGACGCTTGTCCTTTTGCTGAGCGGTACCGATCTGATCGCCCTGATCACGACGTCACAAGATGTTCGCGCCGTTGCCGACATCTATTTGCCTTGGGCGGCATTCACCGCGCTCAGCGGCGTGCTGGCGTTTCAGATGGATGGGGTCTTCATCGGTGCGACCTGGTCGCGCGATATGCGCAACATGATGCTCTTGTCGTTCCTCGTCTTCAGCGCCGCCCTGCTCATCCTGGCGCCGGCCTTTGGCAATCACGGCCTGTGGGCGGCGCTGCATGTCTTCCTGCTGGTGCGCGGCTTCAGCCTGCTTGCCATTTTGCGCTTGCGGCTGCGGACGGCGTTTTAGGCAGTGTCCTAGGTCAACTTTCGCGCAGGGTGGAAAGCGATCCTATTTTCCATAAGTTCTGGCGTCAGCGGATCGCTTGCACTTCCAGTCGATTTCGTTACGTTTTTTCGGCAGCTTGATGCAGCAATTGTTCTGGGGGAAGCTGGTGCGAAGTTACCTGCCATATGTCTTAGGCGCAGCGCTGGGGCTGCTCGCTGCGTTCATTCTTTCCGCAATTTTTGGCGTCGGCGGAACTGCCCAGTTGCTTCTTTTTGGGTTGTTGCCTGCTATCGGCGGCGCCACCTGCGAGCGGATCGTCAGTCGCAATTGACCCTGGACGAATGAGCCAAAGGGGTCGTGAGCGGATGCATCTCGAACTGTGACACTACGCTTTTTAGAGCATTTACAGTTGCTTCGACGCCCAGAAGTCGAGGCGGCTGTCACGCAGATCACGGACAGATTTGAGCCGCTCTTTTTCCACGAAGCGGATCATTCCGGAAAGAATGCGGCCCGGCAACGAAGGCCCGGCGTAGATCATGCCGGTGTAGAGCTGGACGAGATCGGCGCCGGCGCAGACCTTTTCCAGTGCCGTCTCAGCGGTAGAGACGCCGCCGACGCCGATGATGGCGCGGTCCGGGCCAAGCAGTTCGCGCATCTTGGCCAACACGATAGTCGAGCGCTCGAACAACGGTTTTCCCGAAAGCCCGCCGGCCTCGCCGGCAAGGCCGGCGCTGCGCAGGCCAGTCCGCGCAATCGTGGTGTTGGAGACGATGACGCCGTCAATTCGCTTCTCGGTGACCTCGGCGGCGATATCCTCGAGCTCGGCCTCGACCAGGTCCGGCGCGATCTTGAGGAAGACGGGCGGCTGCGCGGCCGCTGCCGCCCGTGCGGCCATGACGCGCGACAAGAGCTCGCCGAGCTGCTGGCGCGCCTGCATGTTGCGCAGGCCGGGCGTGTTCGGCGAGGAGATGTTGACCGTCAGATAGGTCGCGTATGGCGCAAACCTGACAACGCCGCGTTCATAGTCACCGACGCGGTCGGCGCTATCCTTGTTGGCGCCGATATTGACGCCGACGATGCCGGCGCGGCCCTTGCGGGCCGCAAGCCGTTTCTCGGCGGCTTCGTGACCCTCATTGTTGAAGCCCAGCCGATTGATCACCGCTTCGTCCGATGTCAGCCGGAAAATGCGCGGCTTCGGGTTGCCGGCCTGCGGCAGCGGCGTGATCGTGCCGACCTCGGCAAAGCCAAAGCCGAGGCCAAGCAGCGCATCGGCAACCTCGGCGTTCTTGTCGTAGCCGGCAGCCATGCCGAGCGGATTGGGGAAATCGATGCCGCAGACGCTGACTTTCAGCCTGTCGTCGCGCACCGGTCGCCCGGCCACCGGCAGCCCGCATTTCAGCGCGGCGATCGACAGGCCGTGGGCGGCTTCCGGATCGAATGCGAACAGGAGCCTCTGGCCGAGCCGGTCGAGCACGCTCATTCGGCCTCCAGCGCCGGGAATTGGTGGAGGCCGTCGGTGCCCAGCGGCAATGGTTGCACCCAGGCGACGGCCTTCAGGTCGAGCGGGCCGTAAAGATGAGGGAACAGCGCACCGCCGCGCGAGACTTCGTATTTCAGCGCATCACCCAGTTTGGCTCCATCGATGGCGACCAGCAGCAGCCCGGTCTGGCCGGCGAAGTGTTTTGCAGCTGTTTCCCTGGCCTGCCCGGCGGTGGAAAAATGGATGAAGCCGTCGGCGACGTCGATCGGCGCACCGGTGAAGCGGCCATTTCTTTCGGCCTCGCGCCACAGCGGTTCGGGTACTATCTTGTAGATAATCTGAGACATGATTGCGCTATAGTCCGAACCAACCATGCGGGGAAGGGTGCGCCAGAGTTCTTCCCCATTTCCGGCGCAAACATGCGATAAATTGCGCTACTGGCCCATGGAGGACAATATGCGTCCGCAGCACGTCTTAATCCCCGCAGCGCTCGTCTCGCTCGTCGCGGCGTCGGCCTTTTCCGAGGAAGCGAACCGCTACCGGCTGGAAAAATCGGCCACCGGCTATGTCCGCATGGACACGCAGACCGGTGCGATGTCGATCTGCGAGGAGCGGGCCGGCCAGCTCGTCTGCAAGATGGCGGCCGATGAACGCGCCGCCTTCCAGGACGAGGTCGACCGGCTGCAAAATTCGGTGAAGGCGCTCGACGAGCGCGTCGTCAAGCTCGAGAACTCGCTGGCCGCCCGGTTTGAGTCGACGTTGCCCAGCGAAGAGGATTTCAACAAGACGATGAGCTACATGGAGCGCTTCCTGCGCGGCTTCATGGGTATCGTCAAGGACATGGAAAAGGACAGCGGCGAAGATGGCGCCAAACCCAATTCGCAAAAAACCTGAGCACCGGTCACCGGAAGAAACCCGGCGCATAGTCTTGCCGCTTGAAAATGGCAGATATCGCCGCATAATCGTCGACTGATCCCGTAAGAAGCAGACAATCATCAATGGGATTCGGGGAGGGCCATGTGCCGTCAGGCTACACTTTCGTCATTGCCGACGACCATCCGCTTTTTCGCGGCGCGCTGAGAGAGGCGCTTGCCGGCATCGGCAACGTCGCCGGCATTCACGAGGCCGGCGATTTCGAAAGCGCCAAGGCGCTGGTCGTGGCCAATGAGGAAGTCGATCTGGTGCTGCTCGACCTGTCGATGCCGGGCGCGAGCGGCCTTTCCGGTCTGATCTCGCTGCGCGGCATCCATCCGACGGTGCCGCTGGTGGTGGTATCGGCGCATGATGACCCAGTGACCATCCGGCGCGCGCTCGATCTCGGCGCTTCGGGTTTCATCTCCAAATCGGCCAGCATGGAGGAGATCCGCAGCGCTGTGCAGTCGGTGCTTGCCGGCGACATCGCTGCGCCCACCGGCATCGATCTCGGCGTCGAGCGCGATCCCGAGATCTCCGATCTGATCAAGCGGCTGCAAACGCTGACGCCGCAGCAGACGCGCGTGCTCGGCATGCTGGCCGAAGGGCTGCTCAACAAGCAGATCGCCTACGAACTCGGTGTCTCCGAAGCGACGATCAAGGCGCATGTCTCAGCCATTTTGCAGAAGCTTGGCGTCGACAGCCGCACCCAGGCGGTGATCCTGCTGTCCAAGATCGGCAGCGACCCGCTGCCGGCAGCCATCTGACCTCGGCACCCGGGGTCAACAAAATGTTGTGATGGTTACTCGGCCGCCGACGCCAGTGGCCTTACCCTGGCCATCATCGAGCGCAGCACCGCCGGTTTGAGCGGCTTGTTGATCACCGGCACGTCGAGCCTGGCGGCGGTGGCGCGCACCTCGCTCGATCGGTCGGCAGTGACCAGAACGGCCGGCATGTCCTGGCCGTGGATCGCGCGCAGTTTAGCGATCATTTCGAGACCGGTCTCGCCGTCGAGATGGTAGTCGGCAAGCACGATGTCGGGGCGATGCATGACGGATCTCCCGAGATCCTCAGAGCCGGAAAATGTGTCGACGCTGCAGCCCCAGCCTTCGAGCAGCAGCCGCATGCCGTCGAGGATGCGGGCGTCGTTGTCGATGCAGAGCACGCGGAGCCCGGCAAGCGAAGCCGCGGTGCGGACCGACGCTTTCGCCGCGATCTCGCGGCGTGGCTCCTGCGCTGCCGCGACCGGCAGGATGACGGAAAAGCGCGTGCCTTTGCCCGGGTTCGAAAAGATCCGGATTTCGAGGCGCAAGACGCGAGCGATGCGGTCGACGATGGAGAGGCCGAGGCCGAGGCCTTCGGCCTCGCGCGCACCCTCGTCGAGCCGGGTGAATTCGCGGAAGACCGTGTTCAGTTTGTCGCCGGCAATGCCGATGCCGGTATCGATCACCTGTATCTCGACCAGTTCGCCGCGCCGCCGCACCCCGACCAGGACGTGGCCGCGGCGCGTGTATTTGACGGCGTTGGATACGAGGTTCTGGATCAGGCGGCGTAGGAGATTGCGATCCGTCATCACGCTGAGCGACGACGGCACGATCGTCAGGCCGAGCTTCCTCTCGGCGGCAAGCGGCTGGAAGTCGTTGCCGATCTGTCGCAGCAGCTCGTCCAAGCTGAAGACGGTGTCGTCCGGTTTCATCGCGCCGGCATCGAGGCGCGAGATATCGAGCACCGCGCCGAGAATGGTCTCGACCGATTCCAGCGAGGATTCGATGTTGATCGCCGCCTTGCCGGCCCGCCCCTTGCCGGCCTTTTCGATCAGCGACGAGCAATAGAGGCGGGCGGCGTTCAGGGGCTGCAGGATGTCGTGGCCGGCGGCAGCAAGGAAGCGCGTCTTGCCGAGATTGGCCTCCTCGGCCAGCATCTGCGCCTGTGCCAGCTCCTCGTTGACGCGGGTCAGTTCGACGGTGCGGTCCTTGACGCGCTGTTCCAGCGATTCATTGGCGCGCTTGAGCGCCAGATCCTGCTCGACGCGTCCGGAGATGTCGGCATAGGTGGCGACGATGCCGCCGTCAGGCATCGGGTTGGAACGCAACTCCAGGATGCGGCCGCTGGTCTTCAGCTCCATCTGCCAGGGGCTGACGAAACTGGTGAGGCGGTTGAGCATCGCCACCCTCTGGTCGGCCGGAATGTCGCCGCGCTCGGCAAGGTGGCGCAGGATGCGATCGAGCGAGACGCCGACCTGGCCCATCTCGTCGGGCAGATCGAACAGCGCCCGATACTGGCGGTTCCAGCAGATCAGCCGAAAATCCCTGTCGAAGACGGTGATGCCCTGTTCCATCTGGTCGAGCGCGATCTGCAACAGGTCACGATTGTGCTGCAGCGCTTCGGTGGCGTCGTCGAGCAGGCGGAAGGCATCCTTGGATTCGCGGTCGTTGCGGCGTAGCAGCAGCGACAGGATCAGCCGCGCCGAGGAGGAGCCGACCGCACTCGCCAGAAGCTGCTCGGAGAAGCGGATGACGTCCATGCTGGCCTGCTCGTTGCCGTGCAACGAAACGCCACTGCTCTCTTCGAACGTCTGAAAGGACCGCTCGGTGCGTTCGACGCCAAGATAGCGCGCGATCGTGTCCTTGAGGTCATTGACGGTGACGGTGGTGCGGAAGCGGCGCAGGCTCGGCATCGGGCCCGCCTCGCGCGGCACGAAGATCGACGCCTGGATGCGTTCCAGCGGCACCGACGCGCGCGACAGCGAGCCGAGCACGAAGAACAGCGTGTTGATCGACAGGCTCCACAAGACGCCGTGGTTCAGCGGCTCGGCGACGGTGCCGAACAGCGCTTGCGGCCGCAACGCTTCGAAACCGAACAGGCCGTGCACGACGATGCCGGTATCGGACGCGACGAGCGACGGAAGCAGCAGCGTGTAGCCCCAGACGACGATGCCGGCGACCATGCCGAGTGCAGCACCCCTGCCGTTGGCGCCGCGCCAGATCAAACCGCCGATCAATGCCGGCGCGAACTGCGCGATCGCGGCGAAGGACATCAGGCCGATCGAGGAGAGCCGCGCGCTGTCGGTGCTCTCGCGATAGTAGAGGAAGGCGATGAACAGCATGATGAAGATCGCCGCCCGCCGCACGTTGAGGATGAGCGCCGACCAGTCCTCGTTCTCGGAAGTCGTGGTCCTGAGCAGGCGGCGCACGAACAGCGGAATGACGAGGTCGTTGGAGATCATGATCGACAGCGCGACGCTTTCGACAATCACCATTGCGGTCGCCGCGGACAGGCCGCCGATGAAGGCCGCCATCGCCAGCAAATCGTGGCCGCTGAGCAGCGGCAGCGACAAGACGTAGAGGTCGCTGCTGGTCCTGGTGCCGACCAGCGCCAGGCCGGCGAGCGCGATCGGCAGCACAAAAAGGTTGATCGCCACCAGATAGAGCGGAAACACCCATGTCGCGGTGCGCAGCTCGGCCTCGCTGCGGTTTTCGACGATGGTGACGTAGAACTGGCGCGGCAGCATGATGATGGCGAAGCCGCTCAAACATGTCAGCACCAGCCAGGTTGCGAGCGACGTCCTGTAGCCCATCGCTTGCTGAACTTGCGAATTCTCCGCGAGCTTGTCGACCATATCGCCTGGGCCGCCAAAGATCAGGAAGATCACCAGCAGGCCGATCGCCAGGAAAGCGGCCAGCTTGACCACGGTTTCGACCGCCACCGCCAGCACCAGCCCGTCCTGGTGCTCGGTGGCGTCGGCGTGGCGCGTGCCGAACAGCACTGCAAACAGCGCAAGCAGCATGGCAACGACCAGCGAGATGTCACTGACGAACGGATCGAAAGAGGGTGGCGAGCCGGTATAATGCTCGACCATCAGGCTGACCGAGCCGGAAATCGCCTTCAACTGCAGCGCCATATAGGGCACCGCGCCGATCGTCGCGATCAGCGTGGCGATCGCCGCAACGGTAAAGCTCTTGCCGTAGCGGGCACCGAGGAAGTCGGCGATCGAGGTGATCTTCTCGGTCTTGGCCAACCTGACGATGCGATGAAGCAGCGGAAAGCCGAACACGAACACCAGCACCGGTCCGGTATAGATGCCGAGGAATTCAAGGCCGCGCTCGGAGGAAAGGCCGACCGAACCGAAGAAGGTCCAGGAGGTGCAGTAGATCGCCAGGCTGAGCGCATAGATGAAGGGGCGGGCCTGGCCAGGCCCGGATGCCGCCGAGCGCCGGTCGCCGAGGCTGGCGATGACGAACAGCAACGTCACATAGGCTATCGCGATGATGACGATAAACCAGCCCTGCACGGCTTGATAATCCTCCCTTACCGGTTTTGCATCCGGCCTGCTGAGACGCAATCACAGCTTGGCGATCAAGTCCATCGCGGCTTTCGGCGCAGGATGGCTGCTTCGGGAAATTTGGCCGTGGAAACCAGTCTTTTGCCCATGCTGCAACCGCAGGTTTTTGCTATCTTGCCTGTGGGCCGGTGCCGAAAGGCGCGGGTAGGGCGGCAGCACGGCCCCGTCATGACAAGGAGGGTCGAATGCTGAAAGAATTCCAGGAGTTCATTTCCAAGGGCAATGTGATGGACCTGGCCGTCGGCGTCATCATCGGCGCCGCCTTCGGCAGAATCGTCGATTCCCTGGTCAACGACATCATCATGCCGGTCGTGGGCGCGATTTTGGGCGGACTGGACTTCAACAATTACTTCTTCGCCCTGTCCTCTGCCGTCAATGCCACGTCGCTGGCGGATGCCAAGAAACAGGGCGCCGTTTTCGCTTATGGCAGCTTTATCACCGTGGTGCTGAACTTCATCATCCTCGCCTTCATCATCTTCTTGATGGTCAAGGCGGTGAACAATCTGCGCAGGCGGCTAGAAGCTGAAAAGCCCGCCGTCCCTGCCGCGCCGCCGGCCGATGTTGCGCTCCTCACCGAAATTCGCGATCTCCTCGCCAGGAAATAGCGCAGGGGCAAGATCTCTGGACCAAAACCCCGGTCGTTTTCGGCCGGGGTTTTCTATTTTCGCCTGTCGCAAAACACGCTAGCAGTCCAGAAGACGAAAACGGATCTATCCATGACCCTGATCGAGAATTTGCGCGCCGAGGCCCGGGCTGCGCCGGAAAGCGGCATTGTCGCCGTCATGAACCGCGGCCGCGACCGCGACGGCATGATCCCGCTCTGGGCCGGCGAGGGCGACCTGCCGACGCCCACCTTCATCACAGATGCCGCTTCCCGGGCGCTTGCCGGCGGCGAGACCTTCTATACCTGGCAAAAAGGCATCCCCGAGCTGAGGCAGGCGCTCGCCCGCTATTACGTCAGGCATTTCGGCAAGAGTTTCGCCGAGGAAGAATTCATCGTCACCGGTTCGGGCATGCACGCTATCCAGCTGGCGCTCGACGCGGTCGCCGGCAATGGCGACGAGGTCGTCTATCTGTCGCCGGCCTGGCCCAACTTCGCCGCTGCCGCCAGCCTAGCGGGCGCCATCCCGGTCGCTGTCACGCTCGACCAGTCCGGCAATGGCTGGTCCTGCGACGTCGACAAGATCGAGGCGGCGATCACGCCAAGGACGAAGGCGCTGTTCGTCAACACACCGTCCAACCCGACCGGCTGGACCGCCGACAGGGAGACGCTGCAGGCGATCCTCGACCTTGCCCGCGAAAGGGGCCTGTGGATCATCGCCGACGAGATCTATTCGCTGTTCCACTACGGCGATAGTCGCGCGCCTTCCTTCATCGACATCATGGCCGACGAGGATCGCATCCTGTTCGTCAACAGTTTTTCCAAGAACTGGGCGATGACCGGCTGGCGCGTCGGCTGGATCAAGACCCATCCTTCGCTGCAGCAGGTGTTCGAAAATCTGGTCCAGTATTCGACCTCGGGCGTTGCCCAGTTCATGCAGCGCGGCGCGGTCGTCGCCCTCGACGAAGGTGACGCCTTCATCGTCGAGCAGGTGGAGCGGGCGAGGGCGGCGCGTGACCTGGTCTGCGGCATCCTGGCTGCGACCGGCAGGGCACGCTTCACCGTGCCGCAAGGCGCGTTCTATCTGTTCTTCGCGATCGACGGCATCACCGATTCACGCGCCGCCGCCTTCGACATCGTCGATCGCGCCAGTGTCGGCCTGGCGCCCGGAACCGCCTTCGGCCCCGGCGGCGAGGCCTTCCTCAGGCTGTGCTTCCACCGCCGCCTCGACCAGCTCGAGGAAGCCGCGCACCGGCTGGCGAAGTGGATGAAGACTGCTTGAGGTTTGTTGAGGTTCGCGCCAGGTCGGACAGCGCGAACCGTTGCACTCCTTGGCCAACGCAATGGCATGGATCCTAGGGTCTGCGCCGCGGCGCCTCGCTCCTTGCTACGCCCTAGGATGACGAAGGGTGTGTCGCTTTTCGCCAATCTCCGAAGTCGCGATTGCCGTCAGCCACAACGCTTCTCGGTATTCGCTGTGCCAGTCGCCGCTGGTCTCCAACCTTTTGCGATTAGCCGCTGGCCACCATGCCTTCGTCATCCTAGGGCGTAGCAGTCGCGAAGCGACGTCGCGTAGACCCTAGGATCCATGCCGCGACCACTGAGCGTCGCAACACTGAAGAATAAGGCGGCACCGATGGGCAGCTACCACAATGATGCCCACGGCGGCGGAGGTCACCCGCCGGACTTCGGCACCAGCAACGGAATGACGCGGTCGCTTTCCCTCACGGCCGGCCGGCCCGCCGAGCCATAGGGTATGCCCAAAGCATCCCAGGTCTCGACGAGAGCATCCTGAAGTTCCGCGATCAGATGATCCGAATGGAACGGCGTCGGAGTGATGCGCAGCCGTTCGGTGCCGCGCGGCACGGTCGGGTAGTTGATCGGCTGGATATAGATGCCGTGGACGCCGAGCAGGCGGTCGCTGGCCATCTTGCAGAGCTCGGGATCGCCGACGAGCAGCGGCACGATGTGGGTGGCGGAGTCCATCACCGGCAGGCCGGCGGCGGTAAGAACCTGCTTGGTCCGCGTCGCCTGACGCAGTTGCGCGTCGCGTTCGGCCTGCGAGCGCTTCAGATGGCGGATCGAAGTGGTCGCCGCGGCGGCGATGGCCGGCGGCAGCGCCGTGGTGAAGATGAAGCCCGGCGCGTAGGAGCGCACGGCATCGATCACGGCACTTGTGCCGGTGATATAGCCGCCGAGCGTGCCGAACGCCTTGGCCAGCGTGCCTTCGATGATGTCGATACGGTCGGCCAGCCCTTCACGCTCGGTGATGCCGCCGCCGCGCGGTCCATACATGCCAACGGCGTGGACCTCGTCGATATAGGTCATGGCATTGTAGCGCTCGGCAAGATCGACGATCTGCCTGATCGGCGCGATATCGCCGTCCATCGAATAGACGCTCTCGAAGACGATCAGCTTGGCGCGCTCGCGGCCCGCCGCCTGCAGCAGGCTTTCGAGATGGGCAACGTCATTGTGGCGGAAGATCTTCTTCTCGGCGCCCGAACGCCGCACGCCCTCGATCATCGAGGCGTGGTTTAGTTCGTCCGAGACGATCAGGCAGTTGGGCAGGAGCCGCGCAATAGTCGAGATCGAGGCTTCGTTGGAGACAAAGCCGGAGGTGAAGACGAGTGCGGCTTCCTTGTCGTGCAGGTCGGCCAGTTCCAGTTCAAGCTCGACCAGCGGGTTGCTGGTGCCGGAGATGTTGCGGGTGCCACCGGCGCCAGATCCCATCTTGCCGGCGGCATTCTGCATCGCCGCGATGACGTCTGGATGCTGGCCCATGCCGAGATAGTCGTTGGAGCACCAGACGGTGATTTCCTGGGCGCGGCCGTTGGCGCGCCAGATGGCGCGCGGGAATTTCCCCACGATGCGCTCGAGGTCGGCGAAGATGCGGTAGCGACGCTCTGCATGGAGCTGGTCGATCGCGTCTTCGAAGAAACGCTGATAGTTCATTTCGGCTTCCCAATTTTTGCGTGGGATCATAATCATTGCCCTATTCGGCGTCCACTTGGCCTTTTTGGTCAAAATGCCACGCCCCAAGCCTGTTCCTAACGGCCACGGATCATGGCCTATTCCCTTGATGTGGATCAATTTTGTTTCAGGACGATGCCATGCGCCGATGAGACTGGTTACCGCAGACACTAATGGTACTAATGGCCTAGTGGCAGCCTTTCCAGTAAGGGGGTGTTGAGACAGTTTCCGATAAATCTTGAGCAGCGAGGACGCGGATGACGGTTTTGGTGACAGGCGGCGCCGGCTATATCGGCAGCCACATGGTCTGGGAGCTGCTGGACGCGGGCGAAAGCGTCGTCGTCCTCGACCGGCTTTCGACCGGCTTCGAGTGGGCGGTGGCGCCCGAGGCAAAGCTCGTCGTCGGCGATGTCGCCGACAAGGATCTGGTCGGCGGGATCATTCGCGACAACAAGGTCGACGCGATCATCCATTTCGCCGGCTCCATCGTGGTTCCCGAATCGGTCGCCGACCCGCTCGGCTATTACGAGAACAACACCTGCAAGACCCGCACGCTGATCGAGACCGCGGTGCGCGAAGGCGTGCCCAATTTCATCTTTTCCTCGACCGCCGCCGTCTATGGCGGCGCCGGGCTGGAACCGGTGCGCGAGGATGCCCGACTTGCGCCGGAATCACCCTACGGCCTGTCCAAGCTGATGAGCGAATGGATGCTGCGTGACGCCGCAATCGCCCATGGCTTGCGCTATACGGCGTTGCGCTATTTCAACGTCGCCGGCGCCGATCCGAAGGGCCGCACCGGCCAGTCGACGCCGGGCGCCACGCATCTGATCAAGGTCGCCGCCGAGACGGCGCTCGGCAAGCGTTCCTTCATGCAGGTGTTCGGCACCGACTATCCGACACCGGACGGCACCTGCATGCGCGACTACATCCATGTCAGCGATCTGGCGGCAGCGCATCGGCTGGCGCTGGAACGGCTGCGCGCCGGCGGGGCAAGCCTCGTCGCCAATTGCGGCTACAGCCACGGCTATTCAGTGCTTGAAGTCATCGACAGCGTTCGCCGCGTCTTCGGCCACGATTTCGAGGTGCGGATGGGCGAGCGCCGTCCGGGTGACGCCGCGGCGGTGGTTGCCAATTCGGAGCTGGCGCGCCGCGAACTCGGCTGGACCCCGGAACGTGACGACCTCGATCTGATTGTCGCCGACGCGCTCGCCTGGGAGCGCATCCTGACCGGCAAGAATTCGGCGCGGAGCTGAGACCAAGTTCTTAGGCTCGAAAGCTCTACGCAGAAGCGCTATTGAAGGAGCTGCGCGGCGAGGCGTGGACGCATTTGGTCGCGTGTGACCTTTGGGAGGCGGCATGAGAATATTGGTGCTCGGAGCTGGCGTCGTCGGCACCGCGGCCGCCTACTATCTGGCGAGCGACGGCCACGAGGTGACGGTGATCGAGCGCCACCCAGCGGCGGCGCGCGGCACCAGCCAATCGAATGCCGGGCTAATGTCGCCAGGCGACGCCACCGCCTGGGCCTCGCCCGCCGCGCTGAAGACGTTCCTGCGCGCGCTTTACAACCATGATCTCGGCATCAAGGTGCGGCTGCGCTTCGATCCCTATTTCTTTGCCTGGAGTCTGCGCTTCCTGCGCCAGTGCACGCAAGCGCGCTTGCGCGCCAACACCGACATCAAGCTGCGCCTTGCGCTCTATTCGCGCGACTGCATCAACGCCATCTCGGCCGACACCGGCATTCACTATGACGAGCGCAAGAAGGGCATTCTCTATTTCTTCCGCTCGCAGCAGAGTTTTGATAGCGGCACCGACAATTACCGCTATCTCGCCCAACACGGTCTGCCGATCGAGATCGTCGGCCGCGATCGGCTGGTCGAGCTCGAGCCCGGCCTTGCCGGGGCCAAGGACAGAATAGCCGGCGGCGTCTATTCGCCGATCGACCAGACCGGCGATTCCAGCCAATTCACCCAAAACCTCGCTGCCTATGCCGCCGAGAAACTCGGCGTTCAATTTCTCTACGGCACGTCAGTCGAAGGCCTCGACATCGAAGGCGATCGGATACGTGCGGTGATGACCTCGACCGGCCCGGTCGCCGGCGACGCCGTGGTCATATCGATGGGACCGGAAAGCGGGCTGCTCGGTCGCCGTTACGGCATCGATCTGCCGGTCTATCCGGTCAAGGGTTACACCGCGACCGTGCCGCTGGAGGACGAGAGCAAGGGGCCGACCATGGGCGGCGCCGATGAGGATCAGCTCATTGGCTATTCGCGGCTGGGCAATCGGCTGCGGCTTGCTTCGACCGCCGAATTCACCGGCTTCGACCGCACCCACAAGCCGAGCGATTTCGCCGCCATGTTCAGGACCGGCAAGGAGCTTTTCCCGGGTGCCTTCGATGAGAAAAAGGCCGAGCTCTGGGCCGGCTTGCGACCGATGATGCCGAACTCGGTGCCGGTCATCGGCCGGGCGCGCTACAGCAACCTCTATCTCGATACCGGCCACGGCCATGTCGGCTGGACCATGGCCTGCGGCTCCGGAAAATTCCTCGCCGATCTGGTCGCCGGCCGTAACCCGGAGATCGACCCGCAAGGGCTGGTCTACAGGGGCTAAAATGTCGGGACCGCAAGTCGCCATCGACCTTGGCCGCATCGAGCGCAATGCGCGCACCATCGTCGACCGCTGCGCCCTGTCCGGCATCAAGGTCTTCGGCGTCACCAAGGGCACTTGCGGTATGCCGCAGGTAGCTCGCGCCATGCTGCGCGGCGGCGTCGCCGGCATCGCCGAATCGCGCTTCGAAAACATCCGCCGGCTGCGCGACAGCGGCATCAATGCGCCGATCATGCTGCTGCGCAGCCCGCCGATGGCGCGCATCGAGGAGGTGGTGCGCACCGTCGACATCAGCCTGCAGTCTGAACTCGCCACCATCCGCGAGCTATCGCGCATCGCCGAGCGCATGGGCCGCGTTCACGACATCTTGCTGATGATCGATCTCGGCGATCTCAGGGAAGGCATCTGGCCGAACGATCTCGTGCCCACTGTCGAGCAGATACTAGCGCTCAGGGGCGTGCGTATCGCCGGCATCGGCACCAATCTTGGCTGCTTCGGCGCCATCATGCCGACCGAGGAAAATCTCGGGCAACTCGTCGCCCACGCCTACAAGACCGAGCGGCTGTCCAGTACAAGGCTCGACTGGATTTCCGGCGGAGCGTCATCGTCGCTGAAGCTGCTGCTGGAAGGCAAGCTGCCCGCCGGCATCAACAATCTGCGCGTCGGCGAGGCGATATTGCAAGGCGGCGTCGAAACCTTCCGCGACACGCCGTGGGCCGAACTCGAACCCGATGCCTGCCGCCTGACCAGCGACATCATCGAGGTCAAGTTAAAGCCGTCGCGGCCGATCGGCCAATCCGGCTACGACGCTTTCGGCAACCAGCCAGTGTTTCCCGACGAGGGCGACAGGTTGCGTGCCATCGCCAATATCGGCCGCGAGGACGTGTTGATCGAAGGGCTCACCCCGATCGCCAAGGGTGTGCGGGTGCTCGGCGCCTCCAGTGACCATCTGCTGCTCGACGTGACCGACGCCGAGCCGCCACCCGCCGTCGGCGACCGTGTCGCCTTCCGTATGAGCTATGGCGCCATGCTGCTGGCGATGACCTCGGAATATGTCGAAAAGGCCCCGATGCACGACGTCGAGGATTTTTCCGGCCGCAAGATGGTGTCGATATCAGCCGAACCGGCTGCCGCCGGCATACTGGCCCGGGAAGCGACCGGCGCCCGGCTGGAGGCAATGAATTTCGATGTGGTCGAACTGGCCGATATCGAGCGGCCACCGTCCGGCCTGATCCGGCTCACCGCCGGCAGTGATCGGCGCGTCGCCCACAGAGCGCTGACGACGACCGCGCGGGCGACACACTCCTTCGGTTTGATCTGGATCGACTCCATCGCCGCCTTGATGCCCGAGGACGAGGACGGCATCGACCTGCCGGAAGGTTCGGTGCTGGCGCGGGCGCTCGGCCTCGATCACAAGCCCGGCGCGCTGCAGCCGCAGCTGTCGCCGGAAAATGTCGTCATAGTCGGTTTGCGCCATGCCGATCCGGCCGAGGCTCGGGTACTGAAGGATTCGCGCGTCTCTGCCTTCACCATGACGGATATCGACGCCATGGGCATGCGCGACCTGATGCACGAGGCGATCCGCATCGCCACCTCCGGCACGCAGGGCTTCCATGTCAGCTATTCGCCTGAGGTGACCGAATTCGCCGGTTGGGCGGCTGGCTCCGGCGGCATCACTGTGCGCGAAACGCATCAGGCGATGGAGGCGATCGCGCTGTCCGGCGGGCTGTTGTCGATGGATGTTTCCGGCCTGACCGCCGATTTGGAATCGCGGATTGCGACAGACACCGTCAACTTCGTCATGTCGGCTTTCGGCAAGCGGATTTTGTGATCAGCCTCGCGCCTCGACCGCCGCACGCCACGAGCGCGCATAGTTTGCCCAGGCTGGACCGGCTGGCGGTTCGATCCTTTCGCCTTTGCCTTGGACCGTTCTTTGGTCGGACGCCAGCAAGGCAGCGCCGATACTGGTGCCGGTCGCTGCCTCGGACGCAATGACGGCACGCGCCGTTGCTGCCGCCAGCATGCTGACAAAAAGCCGGTTGCTGGCGAATGGGCCTTCGACGATAGCAGGGCCGTCGGCGCCGATCAGATCGAGGCACGTCGCGGTCATCAGCGCCAGGTAGAAAGAGATGGCGGCAAAGCGCTGGCCGCTGTTGATGCCGTCGGCGTTGAGCCATGCGGCAGTGTGGTGCGGAAACGGCCCCGAACCCTGTTGCGTTGCCGGCAGCAGCAGAGCTGTCCTGGCGAACACCGCTTCAACATCCTCTTCGCTCCAGTCTTCCGGTTGGCCTTCGGTCAGCAGCGAAAACTCGCGGCCGCCCATGAAGCGCGCCGACGGCACCGGATCGCCGAGCGCGTTGACGTTGACCAATGTGTCACGCGCCGGGTCGAGCGTGACTTTGTTGCCGCCGACGGCCATCGACACCACCCAAGTGCCGGTCGAGACGACGGAGAAAGGCGGTCTATCCGACAGGAGATGCGGCAGCAGCGATGCGTTGGAATCGTGCAGGCCGCAAAACACCGGCGTTTGCGCGTCGAGCCCGGCTAGCTTGGCAAGCGCGGGCAGGATCGGGCCGAGCCAATCCTTCGCCGGCCGCACCGGCGCCATCAGCCGGCGCCATTCCATCCGGTCAACCAGCGATGAAAAATCCGCTTTCCACGGGCTCCACAGATCGGTGTGGCAGCCGAGCGAGGTCACCTCGTTGGCAGCGACACCGGTCAGGCGCAACGCCCAATATTGCGGATACATCAGCATCGCGGCGGTCTTGGCGAACTCCGCGGGGAAGCGCTTCTGCTGCCAGAAGAATTGCGCGCCGAGATTGAGGCCGACCGGCAGGCGCGGCGTGCCCGTCTCCGTGAAGGCGGGACGGACCGCGTCATAGTCCTCGGCGAGGGTGTCTGGTCCGGCGAATTCATAGTCGAGCACCGGCAGCGCCAGCTCACCGGCAGCGTCCACCAGCACGCCCGTCGCGCCATGGGTGGTGATCGATATCGCGTCGATGCGCTGTTCGCGATTAATCCCGGCGAGGCTGTCGAGGATGAACGACCACAGCAGCGCGACATCGTGGTGCGGGTAGGAGGGACCGTCAGTGACGGGCGCGTTCGCCATGCGGCGCAGCGCGACTTCGCGCATGTCGGCGAGATCGACCAGCGCCACCTTGGCGTTGGTCTTGCCGATGTCGATGACGGCGACGTGGCGGGTCATTCCATATGGAACATTGTTTCCAGCGGCACCGCCACCGGCTCGTTATCAGGCTTGGTCTCCATGATGTCGGCCATCTCGGCCCACCAGCGTTGCATCACCGGGTGCTTCGGCAATTCGTCCATGCCGTGGGCGTCGAGCCGCCACAGCACGCCGAATAAGGTGTTGGTCTCTTCGTCGAGATGGATCGAGTAGTCGGAAACGCCGGCCTGTTTGAGCAGGGCGACCAGCGACGGCCAGATGTCGTCGTGGCGCCTTTTGTATTCGGCCTTCATGCCGGGATTGAGCTTCATCTTGAACGCGTATTTCTCGGGCATCAGGTGAAGCGCTCCCGCCGCACGCGCCGCCAGACGATCGGCAGCGCGATGACGATGATCAGCAGCAGCCCGATGAAGATCGACATGACGATGCCGGGCACGTTGAGCAGGCCGAGGCCGAAGGTGACCAGCCCCATGATGAAGGCGGCCAGCACCACGCCCACTATACTGCCGGCGCCGCCCAGGATGCTGACGCCGCCGAGCACCACCATGGTGATGACCTCCAGTTCGTAGCCTTGCGCGATCGACGGCCGGGTCGAGCCGAGGCGCGAGGTGATCAGCACCGAGGCGATGCCCGCCATCAGGCCGGTCAGGCAAAACAGGATGAATTTGATGCGGCCGACGCGCACGCCGGAAAACTGCGCCGCAACCGGGTTGTTGCCGATGGCGAAGACGCGGCGGCCGAAGCTCGTCCGGTGCAGCAGGAACCAGTAGATGACGGCCGCGACGAGGAAGAGCGTCAGTTCGAACGACACCACCCACCAGACATAGCCCTGGCCGAAAAAGGCGAAGCTCGAGGGATAGCCCTTGTAGGCCTGGTCGCCGAGGACGATGAAGGCGACGCCGCGAAACAGGCTCATCGTGCCGATGGTGACGACGATCGACGGCAAACCCAGCCTTGTGACGAGCAGCCCGTTGAAGGCGCCGCAGCCGAGCCCGACCAGGATGCCGATCGCCACCAGCACCGGCGTGCCGGCGCCGGCCTGCACCGCCATGCCCATCATCGTCGAAGCCAGCGCAATGATGGCGGCGACCGACAGGTCGATCTCGCCGGAAATGATCAGCAGCGCCATGGCAAGCGCGATCAGCGCCTTTTCGGTGAAGTTGAAGGTCAGGTCCGACAGCGACCACGCGTCGAGAAAATAGGGCGAGGCGAAGCTGTTAACGGCGAAGATGGCGACCGCCACCGCGACCAGCAGTGCCTCCCATGAGAAGATCGCCGAAGTGAATGGCTTGTCGAGCCGGTCGGGAATGTGGCGTGGGGCTGGGGTGTCGGTCATGCCGCTTCCGCCTTTTTGAGGATGATGCGGCCTTGCCGGCGTTCGCCGCGCGCGTTGAGCACCACGGCCAGGATGATGGCGCTGCCCGAAATCGCCATCTGCCAGAACGGCGAGATGTTGATAACCGGCAGTGCGTTGGAGATGATGCCGAGGAACAGCGCACCGAGAACCGCGCCGCCGACCGAGCCGATGCCGCCGGCGATCGAGATGCCGCCGATGACGCAGGCTGCGATGATGTTGAGCTCGTAGCCGTTGGCGACCTCGACCGAGGCGATTACGTAGCGCGAGATCCAGAGATAACCGCAGAGACCGGCGGCCATCCCCGAAATGCAGAAGACGACGAACTTGGTCCGGCCGACATCGATGCCGGCATAGACCGATGCCGTCGGGTTGACGCCGATGGCGTAGATCGAGCGGCCGAGCGCGGTGCGCGTCATCAAGAGAAAGAACAGGGCAATGACCAGTATGGCGATCCACGACAGGACGGGAATGCCGAGGAAGGCCGCGCGCTGCAGGCCGATGAAATCAGGGCTCATCTGATCGGCATTGACCCAGGCGCCGCCTGAAATGACGAAGGTGGCCCCGCGATAGATGGTGAGCGTCCCGAGTGTCACCACGATCGAGGGAATGTTCAGCCGCCATACCAGCAGGCCATTGATGGCGCCCAGCACCAGGCCGACCAGCAGTGCGATGACGATCAGCAGCGGGATCGGGATTGCGGGATGCGCGGCGTTCAGCATCGCCACCACCATGCCGGTGAAGCAGAGATTGGATGCCATAGACAGGTCGATCGAGCGGGTCAGGATCACCACCATCTGACCCAGCGCCAGGATCATCAGGATCGAAGTGTCGTTGAACACCTGGCGCAGATTGGCCGGGTTGGCAAAGCCCGGAAAGCGCATCGAGATCAGCCCGATCAGCACGACGATTGCCGCGAGCAGCCAGACTTCGCGATATTTGAGAAGAGCCTTCATGCCGCGATCCCCGCTGCCGTCTTGACCAGCGTTTCCGCGTCGAGCCCTTTATTCTCGTAGACCGAGGCGATACGGCCCTCGCGCATGACGACGACCCGGTCGGACATGCCGAGGATTTCGGGCAGTTCGGACGAGACCATGATCACCGACAGGCCTTGCGCGACGAGCTCGGCCATGAAGCCGTGCACGGCGGCCTTGGAACCGATGTCGATGCCTTTGGTCGGCTCGTCGAGGATGATCACCTTGGGTGCGGTCGCCAGCCATTTGGCGATGACGATCTTCTGTTGGTTGCCGCCGGACAAAGTGCCGACATCCTGGCTGAGCGAAGAGGCGCGCAGGTCGAGCCGCTCGGTATAGGAACGAGCCAGCGCGAACTCCTCCGCCAGCCGCAACACGCCCGATTTGGACGTGCGCTTGAGCGAGGGCAGCGAGATATTCTGGAAGATCGGCAGGCCGATCACCACGCCTTGCTTGCCGCGTTCTTCCGGCACATAGACGATGCCAGCGTCGATCGAATCCGCCGCCGATTTCGGCGCGATCGCCTTGCCTTCCAGCGCGATCGTGCCGCCGCTGGTGCGGGTGATGCCTGATATCGCCTGCATCACTTCGCTGCGGCCGGCGCCGACAAGGCCGTAGAAGCCGAGGATTTCGCCTCTATGCAGCTCGAAGCCGATGTCGTCGAACTCGGTCGGATGCGACAGGCCGGAGACAGTGAGCACCTGCGCACCGATCTCGGCCGTGCGTTGGGGAAAGATATGATCGACGGCGCGGCCGACCATCATGCGCACGATCTGGCTCTGGCCGGCATCCCTGATCAGGCCTTCGCCGACCATCTCGCCATCGCGGAACACCGTATAGCGGTCGGCAATACGGTAGATCTCGTCGAACTTGTGGCTGATGAACAGGATCGCCTTGCCTTCGCTCTTCAGGAACTCGACCAGCAAGAAGAGCTCCTCGATCTCCTTCAGCGAAAGCGCTGCGGTCGGCTCGTCCATGATGACGATCTGCGCGTCGATCGACATGGCGCGGGCGACTGCGACGAGATGCTTGTTGGCGATGCCGAGATCCTTCAGCCGCGCGTCGGCGTCGATGTGCCCGGCACGCATCGTGTCCAGCACCTCGCGAGCGTTCTTGCGCATGGTGCGCCAGTCGATGGTGCCGAAGCGGGTGCGCGGCGCATGGCCGAGAAAGATGTTCTCGGCCACCGTCAGGTCGTCGAACAGCACGGTTTCCTGATGGATGGCGGTGATGCCGTGCCCGAAGGCGGCATGGGCGCTGGGCAGGGTGACGGCCTGGGCGTCGATACTGATGGTGCCTGCGTCGGGCTGGTAGATGCCGGTCATGATCTTGACCAGCGTCGACTTGCCGGCGCCGTTCTCGCCGATCAGCGCGGTGACTTGGCCGGGGTAGAGCGACAGGCTGACATCGTGCAGCGCCCGCACGCCGGGAAAACTCTTCGAGATGCCGGACAGGGTCAGGCGCGGAGCCGGAGCCAAAGGCTGCTCGGTCGTCGGGTTGAGTTGGGCTGTCGTGTCCATAGTCGTATCAAGCCCTGAAGCAAGGTTCGTTTGAAGGCGCGGCGGGACCTGAGGTCCCGCCGCACCGGCTTGAAGGGCTCCAGGATCAATAGATCTTGGAGAACTCTTCGATGTTCGACTTGTCGAACTTGAAGGGCGGAGCCATCGCGGCCGAGTTGGTATCGTCGAGCGTGACCTTGCCGACGCGGCCGATCGACAGCGTGGCACCTGGCTTGGCTTCTTCCTTCTTCACCGCCAAATCATGGGCGAGGTAGACGGCCGAATAGCCGAGATCGATCGGGTTCCACAGCGCAACCGCTTGGCTGGCGCCGTTGTCGATGAACTTCTTGAACTCGGACGGCAACGCCAGGCCGGTGACGTTGACCTTGCCGATCAGGTTCGCGTCAGTCACCACCTGGGCGGCGGCGACAACGCCGACCGTGGTCGGTGCGATGATCGCCTTGAGGTTCGGATAGGATTTTAGCAGGCCCTTGGCCTCGTCCGTGCTCTTGGCCGAGTCGTCGTCGCCATAGACGGTGGCGACGAGGTTGATCTTCGGGAATTTCTCCGGCAGCACCTTCTTGGCCGCGTCGATCCAGGCGTTCTGGTTGGTCGCGGTGGACGAAGCCGACAGGATGGCGACATCGCCGCCTTCCGGCAGGTAGTCGGCGGCAAGCTTGATGATGGTCTCGCCGATCAGGTTGGTGTCGGACGGGTTGAGGTGGAGCTGGCGGCCTTCCGGAGCGACGCCGGAATCCCACGAGATGACGGTGATCCCGCGATCCATCGCCTTCTTCAGCGCCGGAACCAGCGCGTCGGCGTCATTGGCCGAAATGGCGATGGCGTTGACCTTCTGGGCGATCAGCGAATTGATCACTTCGATCTGCGCTTCGGCGGTCGCCTTGGTCGGGCCGGTGTAGATGATGTCGACGCCGCCGAGTTCCTTGGCCGCCTCTTCGGCGCCCTTGTTGGCGGCATCGAAGAAGCCGTTGCCGAGCGACTTGACCACCAGCGCGATCTTGACGTTCTCGGCATAGGCGGCATTCACGAACATGGCGGCCGAAAACGCCGCCGTAACCATCAATTTCCTAAGAAAGCTCATCGAATATCCTCCCTTGAGCGTTGCATTCCATCGCCGCTGCGGGCCTCAGGCCTGCAGCGAAGATTCTTCCTTATTGCTTGCCGCTGTGCGGGCGACGATCAACGTCACACCAGCGGCCTCCAACATCTTGGCCTCGCGATCCTCGATGCCGTCGTCGGTGATGACGGTGGCGATGCGCGACAGGCCGCACAGGATCAGGCTCGAGCGTTTGCGGAACTTCGACGAATCGACCAGCACCACCAGCTCGTCGGCCTGGTCGATCAGTTTTTGCTCGGCCTGGATCAGCAGCGGATCGCCTTCCATCAGGCCCAACGGCCCGAGCCCTTGCGCGCCCATGAACATGCGGCGGGCATAGAAATTGCGCGTCACGTCATTTTCGAAGGGCGACAGGATGATGTTCTGCTCGCGGTAGATGGTGCCGCCCGACAGCATCACCGTGTTCTTGGAGTGCTTGAGCAGGTGCTCGGCGATTTGGAAGGAATTGGTGAAGATCGGCATGCGGCGGCCGGTCAGGAAATGCACCATCTGGAAGGTGGTGGTGCCGCCATTGATGATGATCGGCTCGCCCTCCTTGCACAACTCCACGGCTTCCCGCGCGATTGCCCGCTTCTGCGAAGCGTTGATCGTCTCGTTGACGGAAAAAGGCCGGCCGGCAAGGCCAATGAACTGCGGTGGCGAGATTGCCTCGGCGCCGCCGCGCACGCGGCGCAGGCGCTTTTGCACATGCAGCGCCGCGATGTCGCGCCGGATCGTCGCCTCGGACGAGTCCGTTAGGTCGACCATTTCCTGCACCGTCACCACAGGCTTTTCCTGGACGGCGGACAAAATGATCCTGTGGCGCTCTTTCTCGTGCATGGTTCCTCCCTGCCTGAGCATCTAGGCACCCAAAAAGCGCAGTGTCAATCATTTCCGATCATATAATTCCATTGTGCGGTGCAATATGATCAATCTTGATCGTTTATGATTGACAATGCCGCCGCTTCCGTGGACATTCGACCAAAGCTGACCCGCTATGCGGTGGCTTGACCGCACCGTTTTGCGCGTCTCACGTCACGGGAGGATTACCTATGCTCGACAAGCGCTCCGGCACGCGCCTCGCCAATCTTTGGGATGACGCGAAAGCCCAAGCAATGAGCGAGCCGGAACGTCTCGTCTATCGCTCGAATGTTCTCGGCTCCGACAAGCGCGTCACCAACTATGGCGGCGGCAACACCTCCTCCAAGATCTGGCAAAAGGATCCGCTCACCGGCGAGGACGTCGAAGTGCTGTGGGTCAAGGGCTCGGGCGGCGACAGCGCCTCGATCAAGCTCGACGGCTTCGCCACTCTCTATATGGACAAGCTGCGCGCGTTGAAGGGCCTCTATCGCGGCGTCGAGCATGAGGACGAGATGGTCGGCTATCTGCCCCATTGCACGTTTAATCTTAACCCACGCGCGGCCTCGATCGACACACCGCTGCACGCCTTCGTGCCGAAGCCCTATGTCGACCATATGCATCCCGACGCCATCATCGCCATCGCCGCCGCCAAGGATTCGCAAGCGCTGACCAAGGAGATCTTCGGCGACACGATCGGCTGGCTGCCATGGAAGCGTCCGGGCTTCGAGCTTGGCCTCTGGCTGGAAAAATTCTGCATCGAGAACCCCAAGGCCAAGGGTGTCGTGCTGGCGAGCCATGGCCTGTTCAGCTGGGGCGAGACGCCTCGGGAATGCTACGAGACGACGATCTCGGTGATCAACCAGGCGATCGACTGGTTCGAGCGCAAGTCTGAAGGCAAGCCGATTTTCGGTGGTGAAGTGGTCAAATCGCTCGACGCGCCGGCGCGTCGCGCCGTGGCGGCAAGGCTGATGCCGAGGATCCGCGGCCTGATCTCGGAGAAGAGCCACAAGCTTGGCCATTTCGACGATTCGCCCGCCGTGCTCGAATTCGTCAATTCGAAGGATTTGCGCCCACTGGCGGCCCTCGGCACCTCCTGCCCCGACCATTTCCTGCGCACCAAGATCCGGCCGCTGGTCATCGAGTTCGATCCCAAGAATCCCGATGTCGATGCCGTCATCGCCCGTCTCGCCGACGACGTGGCGGAGTATCGGGTTGGCTATCAGGCTTACTATGACAGGTGCAAGCATGCGGATTCGCCACCCGTGCGCGATCCGAATGCGGTGGTCTATCTGATGCCCGGCGTCGGCATGTTCACCTTCGCCGGCGACAAGGCGACGGCGCGCATATCGGGCGAGTTCTACGTCAACGCCATCAATGTCATGCGCGGCGCCTCGACGGTGTCGGCCTATGTCGGCCTGCCCGACCAGGAGGCTTTCGACATCGAATACTGGCTGCTCGAAGAGGCAAAGCTGCAGCGTCTGCCGAAGCCGAAAGCCTTGGCCGGCCAGATCGCGCTGGTCACCGGTGGCGCCGGCGGCATCGGCCGGGCGACGGCCAACCGGCTGCTGCGCGAAGGCGCCTGCGTCGTGCTGGCCGATATCGACGAAGCCGCCCTTGCCAGCGCCAATGGTGAGTTGGCCCAAGCTTATGGCAAGGATTTCGTGCGGCCGCTGGTCATCAATGTCACCGCTGAAGACCAGGTGATCTTCGGCTTCGCCGAGACCGCGGTCGAGTTCGGCGGCATCGATATTCTGGTGTCGAATGCCGGCCTGGCAACCTCGGCGCCGATCGAGGAGACGACGCTGGCGCTGTGGAACAAGAACATGGACATCTTGTCGACAGGCTATTTCCTCGTTTCGCGGGAAGCATTCCGGTTGTTCCGCGCGCAGAAGATCGGCGGCAACGTCGTCTTCGTCGCCTCCAAGAACGGCCTTGCAGCCTCGCCCAATGCCGCTGCCTATTGCACGGCCAAGGCCGCCGAGATCCATCTGGCGCGTTGCCTGGCGCTGGAGGGCGCGGAAGCGCAGATCAGGGTCAATGTCGTCAACCCGGACGCGGTGCTGCGCGGCTCGAAGATCTGGACCGGCGAGTGGAAGGAACAGCGCGCCGCCGCCTACAAGATGTCGACCGACGATCTCGAGGAGCATTATCGCTCGCGCTCGATGCTGAAGCGTTCGGTGTTCCCCGAAGACATCGCCGAGGCGATCTATTTCTTCGCCTCCGACATGTCGGCCAAGTCGACCGGCAACATCGTCAATGTCGACGCGGGCAACGCGCAGAGCTTTACGCGCTAATAGTTTGAAGGCGGCGCTGCCCCTCACCCTTACCCTCTCCCCGTGAAGAACGGGGAGAGGGGTCGCCAGCGGCGGAGCTTCACCTTCTCCCCGTCTCCATACGGGGAGAAGGTGCCGGCAGGCGGATGAGGGGCAGCGCCAACCGAACGCATTTTGGGAGGAAACGCAGTGTCCGAAACCATCATCTCCGCCGATATCGTCGACAAGGACAATGCCGCGCGCGAAGCCGACCTCAAGCGCGATTATGGTTCGCTCGGCGCGCGCCTCGACCGCCGCGGCATCGCCATCGACGCCATCCGCGGCAAGGTCGAAAAATTCGCTGTGGCGATCCCGTCCTGGGGCGTCGGCACCGGCGGCACCCGCTTTGCCCGCTTTCCCGGCGCCGGTGAGCCGCGCGACATTTTCGACAAGATCGAGGATTGCGCCGTCATCCGGCAGTTGACGCAGGCAACGCCGACCGTCTCGCTGCATATTCCGTGGGATAAGGCCGATCCGAACCGGCTGAAACAGGCGGCCTCCCGCTTCGGCCTCGGCTTCGACGCGATGAATTCGAACACGTTTTCCGACGCCCGAGACCAGGAGCTTTCCTACAAATTTGGCTCGCTGTCGCATGCCGATGCCGCAACGCGCCGGCAGGCGGTCGAGCACAATCTCGAATGCATCGAGATCGGCAAGGCGCTGGGTTCCAAGGCGCTGACGGTATGGATCGGCGACGGCTCGAATTTCCCCGGCCAGGTCAATTTCGCCAAGGCGTTCGAACGCTATCTCGACGCGATGAAGGAGATCTACGCTGGACTGCCGGACGACTGGAAGCTGTTCACCGAGCACAAGATGTACGAGCCGGCTTTCTATTCCACCGTCGTGCAGGATTGGGGCACCAACTACATCATCGCCAAAGAGCTCGGCGACAAGGCCTTCTGCCTGGTCGACCTCGGCCACCATGCGCCCAACGTTAACATCGAGATGATCGTGTCGCGGCTGATCCAGTTCAAGAAACTCGGCGGCTTCCATTTCAACGATTCGAAATATGGCGACGACGATCTCGACGCCGGCTCGATCGATCCTTATCGGCTGTTCCTCGTCTTCAACGAGCTGGTCGATGCCGAGCTTTCCGGTGCCGAAGGTTTTGATCCGGCCCACATGCTCGACCAGAGCCACAATGTCACCGATCCGATCGAAAGCCTGATGCTGTCGGCGGTCGAGGTGCAGCGCGCCTATGCGCAAGCGCTGCTGGTCGATCGCAAGGCACTGGAAGGCTATCAGGACGCTAACGACGCGCTGATGGCGACGCAGACGCTGAAAGCCGCCTATCGCACCGATGTCGAGCCGATCCTCGCCATGGCGCGGCTGAACACGGGCGGCGCCATCGATCCGGTTGCCGCCTACCGGGCGGCCGGCTACCGGGCCAAGGTCGCGGCGGAACGGCCGGCGGTTGCCGGCGGCAGCGGTGGGATTGTTTGATGTCGGCCTGAAACGAAAAACCCGCCAGTGGCGGGTCGCGGCGCAAATCAGCACCGTATAGAAATCAATAGCACAGTTGCCGGCACAAAGCAAGAACAGATTGCTTGCTTTCAGCCTTGGAGGTTGGCGAAAACCGAAGGTGAAGTCCGATCTCCCCCCTTGCGGGGGAGATGTCCGGCAGGACAGAGGGGGGTGCTGTCCCTCCGACTGTCAAACAATCGTAGTCAAGTCCTCAGACTTGTTTCCGGTTGGGAATAGCTGAAATCGAAAGTTGGCGATCCTTCCCACCCCCCCTCTGCCCTGCCGGGCATCTCCCCCGCAAGGGGGGAGATCGGCAGCTTCGCCGACGGGGCATGACGGCATCCCCGAATCTTTCCCTCACAGCCATGGACTCGTCCCCTCCGACAGGGTCTTCTAGGCACATCCAACGCCCCTCGGAGAACGGCCATGCACCACACCCGCCGAACGTTGATCGCCGTCAGTCTTTCCCTCACCTTGACCTTTGCGCCGCTGGTGGCCGCATTCGCCGCCTCGCCACAGCCGGCGAAGGGCGAGCATGGCATGGTGGTGACCGCCCAGCATCTTGCGTCGGAAGTCGGCGTCGAGGTGCTGAAGAAAGGCGGCAACGCCGTCGATGCGGCGGTTGCCGTCGGCTACGCGCTGGCTGTGGTCTATCCGAACGCCGGCAATATCGGCGGTGGCGGCTTCATGACCATCCGCTTCAAGGACGGCCGCTCGACCTTTCTCGATTTCCGCGAGCGGGCGCCGCTCGCCTCGACGAAGACCATGTATCTCGACAAGGACGGCAAGCCGGTGAAAGGCGCCAGCCTTAACGGCTATCTCGCGGTCGGCGTGCCGGGCTCGGTGGCCGGCTTCGAGATGGCACGGGAAAAGTACGGCACGCTGACGCGGCAGGACCTGATGGCGCCGGCGATCGGCTATGCCAAGGACGGCTTCGTGCTAGAGCAGGGCGATGTCGCCTCGCTCGAAGGCGGCGCCGAGCGGCTGGCCAAGGACCCAGCGGCCGCTGCCATCTTCCTGAAGCCGGACGGCAAGCCGTATGCCATCGGCGAGCGCCTTGTTCAGGCCGACCTCGCCGCGTCGCTTTCAGCCATTTCGGAGCAAGGTCGCGATGCCTTCTACAAAGGACCGATCGCCGACGGCATCGTTAGGGCGAGCGCGGAGAAGGGCGGCATTCTGGCCAAGGCGGATTTCGAAACCTACGCGGTCCGCGAGCTCGAGCCGGTGACCTGCAACTACCGTGGCTACGAGATCACCTCCTCGCCGCCGCCGAGCTCGGGCGGCGTCATCATCTGCGAGATCCTCAACGTGCTGGAAGGTTACCCGCTGTCCTATCTCGGCGCCGGTTCCGCCGAAACCGTCAAAGTCATGGTCGAGGCGATGCGCTATGCCTATGTCGATCGCAACTCGGCGCTCGGCGACCCCGACTTCGTCGACAATCCGGTCGAAAAGCTGCTCGACAAGAATTATGCGAAAGAAATCCGCGAAAAGATCGATCCGTTCCGGGCCGGCGTGTCGCAGGAATTGATGCCGAAGGGTTTTGGCGAGAGCCAGGAAACGACGCATTATTCGATCGTCGACAATGACGGCAACGCCGTTGCGGTGACCTATACGCTGAACGGCTCGTTTGGCGCCGGCGTCGTCGCCGACGGCACCGGCATCCTGCTCAACAACGAGATGGACGATTTCACCCAGAAACCGGGCGTGCCCAATCTCTACGGCCTGGTCCAGGGTGAGGCGAATGCGATCGAGCCGAGAAAGACGCCGCTGTCGTCGATGAGCCCGACCATCGTCGCCAAAGACGGCAAGCCGTTCATGGTCATCGGCAGCCCCGGCGGCTCGCGCATCATCACCATCACGCTAGAAGCGATCGTCAATGTCGTCGATCATGGCATGAACATCCAGGAGGCGATCGACGCGCCGCGCATCCACCACCAGTGGCTGCCCGACACGGTCTACATCGAGCCGTTTGGCCTGTCGCCGGACACCGAAAAAATGCTTGCCGGCATGGGCTACCACCTCGATGTCACCGAGGCGACCTGGGGCCAGGCGGCCGGCATCCTGGTCGGCGGCAAGAGCCTAGCCGAGATCGAAAAGGGCGGCGGCGCCCGCTACAATGGCGCTATCGATAGCCGCGCCGCATCCGGCGAGGCAATCGGATATTAGGTTTCGTGCGCCCCGGGGTCTGTTGAGATTCAGGTCAGGCCGGCATCACCTGAATATCGGCAGACCCGTCAGATGACCAAGGTGACGGTGGACGCAATCAGCATCACCGCCGCCACGCCGACGAACAAGGCATAGATACGCGGCCGATCGAGCAGAAGCGCATTTCCGGATATCCACGCCGCGGTGGCGCCGCCAAGCGCGTACAGGAAGCCGTTGCGGTGCCCCAAGGCCAGGGATGCGGCCATCAGCCCACCGATGATAAGGGCGCCGAACACGATGATCACGGCGACCGCGTATTTCTCGAAATCGTTGCTGGCCACACCCGGACCCATTGCGTTCAACGTCGACAGGTCGTCCGGGTCGAAGGGGTTGGCCGACCCATATTCGTCTTGACCGACAGGCTCGCGCATCATTCATTCTCCTTGAAGCGGCAACAAATCATCAAGCCTTGCCGAGCGCAACTGGATCGCGCCGCGTGGAATACGATCGGCACGGTCTTCAACACTTTCTGGCGGCGGCTTGCTACCGGTTTTTTGGATTTATGTCGGGTCGTCCTGCCGTTCCAGGCGATCTGCCCGGCTGGAATCGCAGGTCGGAGCCGTTTCAGCATGCAATGCGTTCATGGAGGAAAAATGATGCTGGAGGCCGCCGCCGCTGCCCCTAGAACCTCATGCTGAGGCTGCCCTTGATGACGCGGCCTTCGCCATAGATGCAGCTGAGGTCTTCATTGCTGCCGGCCCTATAGCAAGTCGAGTAGTAGGTCTTGTCGAACAGGTTGGAGACATTGATCGCGGCCTGCCAGCCGTTCTTCTGGTAGCGCAGTGCCGCATCGACCAGCGTGTGGCCGGGCACGTTGGTTGCATTCGCGTTGTCGCCGAAGCTTGCGCCGATGTAACGCACGCCCGCGCCGACGCTCAAGCCCTCAAGCATACCGTTGCCGACCTCGTAATTGGCCCACAGCGACGCTTGGTGTTCAGGCACCAGCGACGGGCGGTTGCCGACGACGGCGGGGGCATCCTTGGTTATCTCGGCGTCGAGATAGGTGTAGGCCGCAGTCATGCTCAGGCCGGACGCGAGGTCGGCATTGGCCTCGATCTCGAGGCCGCGATGCCGGACTTCTCCAGTTTGAACTTGAAACTGACCGATAGAGGTCACAACATTGGTCTTGCGCAGGTCGAACAGCGAAGCAGTGATGAAACCAGGGAAGAAGCTCGGTTCGTACTTCACGCCGACTTCGTATTGCTTTCCCAACGAAGGCTGGAACGCGTCTCCGGACTGGGACTGGCCGATATTGGTGGTGAAGGATTCGGCATAACTGGCATAGGGCGTCAGGCCATTGTCGAAGAGATAACCGACGCCGGCATTGCCGGTGAAGGCATGGTCGTTCTGGTCGTAGCTGCCCCCGTTGCCGCTGCGGTCCTCATTGGTGTGGTCGATCCAGGCCTGTCGGCCGCCGAAAGTCAGCACCCAGTGGTCGGCGATCCTGGACTGGTTCTGCGCATAGAGGCCGACCTGTCCGATCGTCTCCACGCGATCCACAAGGATGCCGGCGGGTGGCGTGATCGGGATCGAGTAATCCGGGTTCAGGATGTCGAGGTCTGGCCCTTGCCCATAGTGGTTTATACCATCGACGGACTGCCTGTTGTAATCGAGACCGAACAGCAGCTTGTTTTCGACCAGCCCGAAGTCAGCCTTGTATTCGGCCTGGTTGTCGACGCTGAACAGCCGTGCCGTCTCGTCCACCGTGAACAGGGTGCGCGCCATCGTGTGGTCGTCGATCATCGCCGGGCCGCCGAGCCAGTCTCCAAAATAGAGTTGCCGGTAGTCGGTATCCTGCTGGGAGTAGCGCAGGTTCTGCCGCACCGTCCAATGGTCGTCGAACTCGTGACTGAACTGGTAGCCGATCGAGCCGTGGTTGGCGTCGAAGCGGTCGAAGTCAGGCGAGCCGGTGAAGAAGCTCCGCGGCAGGCCATAGCCCACGGGAAGGAACTGACCGGGCGCCAGCCTGTCCCACTGGTAGTTGGCGAGGATGGTGAGCGAGGTCTGCGCGTCCGGCTGCCATGTCAGCGCCGGTGCGACGAAGATGCGGTCGTTGCGCGAATAGTCGGTTTCGATCGCGCCGTTGCGCACCAGCCCGGCCAGCCGGTAGGACCACACGCCGGCGTCGTCGACCGGCCCGCCGATGTCGAGCCCGGCCTCGACCGTGTCGAAGCTGCCATAGCTGAGGAAGCCGTCATAGATCGGCGTGTCCGTCGGTCGCTTGCTGATGGCGTTGACCATGCCGCCGGCTTCGTTCTCGCCATAGAGCACCGAGGACGGTCCCTTCAGCACCTCGACGCGCTCCAGCCCGTAGGGCTCGATCTTGAAGCCGGAGAAGTCGATCACCTTCTGCGGCAGCCCGTCGCGGTAGATCGCCGAGGTGCAGAGGTCGAAACCGCGGATCAGGCACTGGTCGAAGCGGTTGTCGACGCCCCAAGGCGAGGTGGTGACGCCGGCAAGATAGGATAGCGCGTCCTCAAGCTGCCCGGGCTGGCGGTCGTCGAGTTGCTTGCGGGTCACCACCGACACCGACTGCAGAATTTCCCTCAGCGGCGTGTCGGTCTTCGAGCCGGTGGTGGTGTTCTTGGCGATATAGCCGTCATCCGGGCCGATCGGGCTGTCGGTCTGTCCCTCGATATTGATCGGATTGAGCTCGACCGTATTTTCCTGCGCGAAGGCGTGGGTGCAGAGCAGGGTCAAGAGGCATGTCGCAGCGATCAGGGAGCCTTGGCTTGGAATGCCGTTTCGCCGACCTGCCGCACGATATGCGCTCAACCTCGATCACCCTCACTGTCTGCGAAGCGCGGCATCGATTCGGCCGGCGCAATAAATGTTGACTCTTTTAGTCATCTTCAATGTTGACTATTAAAGTCATGTTTCATAGTCAACCGGTATCGACCGCCGGCAGCCAAATTCCGGAAATGCCCACACCTTGATTGAAGAGAGACCAGGGACCGTGCCTGAGCGTCACATCCAGACGGCCATCCGCCCTCGCAACCGAATGACCCGGCGCGCGGCGCTCGGACTTTTCGCGCTGCCCTTCGCCGGCATTGTGCCCTCGATGGTCGAGGCGAAGATGCTGCGCATCGTCTGCCTAGATGACGGGCTGGCCGAGACATTGCTCACGCTCGGCGTCAACCCGGTGGCCATTGCCGGTCGCGACGTCTGGGAGAACTGGGTGGTCGAACCGCCGCTACCGCCGGAGATCGCCGATGTCGGCACGTTGCTGGAACCTAATCTCGAACTGCTGCAGCAGCTTGCCCCGGACATCATCCTGTCCATGCCGTATCTCGACGGCATCAAGCCGCTGCTCGAACGCGTGGCGCCGGTAACGACGATCGGGCTCTATACCGAAGCGGGACAGCCCTATCAGCGCGCCATAGAGGCAACCCGCCAGCTGGCCAAGCTTGTCGGCAAGGAAACGGAAGGCGAAGCGCTGATCACAGCGACGGACGCCTATTTTTCAGAAGTTCGCCGGGAGCTGGCGCCGCTTTCGGCGCGGCCGATCTATATCGTCAGCTTCTTGGATCCGCGCAATGTGCGCGTCTACGGCAGGAAAAGCCTGTTTCAAGAGGTGTTCGACCGTATCGGACTGCGCAATGCCTGGGCGGGCGAGACCAATTATTGGGGGTTTTCGACCGTCGGCATCGACGGCTTGGCGACGTCGAGCGACGCGCGCCTTGCCTATCTCGAACCCTTGCCCGAGGGCGCCGGCGGCACGCTGACCGAAAGCCCGGTCTGGAATGCGATGCCCTTCGTGCGCAACCGCTCGATCATACGTCTTCCCGCCGTCCTGATGTTCGGCGCGCTGCCGTCCGCCACCCGTTTTGCCCGCGTCCTGGCCAAGGCGATGACTGGGGAAGCTGCCCGTGGCTGAGGACGCAACAGCCTTGGCGGAAGACGGCAGCCTGACTGGCCGGAGAGGGTCGCGCCGCATGTTGGGCAAACAGCCGGCGGCCGCGATCCTGCTCTGTGCGGTGCTGTCAGCGGCAGCGGCGGCGGCAACTGCCTCCAATCTCACCGTGCAGCTGCCTTCGGCACTTTGGCTGCAATCGCTCACCGCCCCTGATATCGACGACATGCGGCAGGTTCTCGTTCACTATGCCTTCCTGCCCAGGCTTACGGTCAGCCTTTTGTGCGGTGCCGCCCTTGGCCTTGCCGGAACCGTTCTGCAGCAGGTCTTGCGCAACCCGCTGGCCTCGCCGGAAACCGTCGGCGTCTCGGCCGGCGCCTATCTGGCTCTGGCATTGGCGACGCTTCTGGCACCCTCCCTGCTTGCCTACGGCCGCGAATGGGTGGCGCTTGCCGGCGCTTTTGTCGCCATATCGGCCGTCTTCGCTCTGTCCTGGCATAAGGGCCTGTCGCCGCTTTCCGTCGTGTTGGCAGGGCTGGTCGTCAGTCTCTACGCCGGCGCGGTTGGAGCAGCCCCCATCGTGCTCCGGCACGAATGGCTGACCAGCCTGTTTATCTGGGGCGCCGGGTCGCTCGGCCAGCAGGACTGGACGACGACGCTTTGGCTGTTGCCGCGCATCGGCGCTGCGGCTTTGGTGATCGGCCTCATGGTGCGGCCGCTCACCCTGCTTGGCCTCGACGATGAAGGCGCGCGCAGCCTCGGCGTTCCGCTTGGCGTGTATCGTTTCGCCGGGCTGGCTGCTTCCGTCGCGCTCATCGCTTTCGTCGTCGCTGCTGTCGGCGTGGTCGGCTTCGTCGGCCTGGCGGCGGCGTCCCTCGCCCGCATCGGCGGTGCGCGCCGGCTGAGCCAGCGGCTGGTCATGGCGCCGCTCATCGGTGCAGCGCTTCTGTGGGCCGCCGACCAGGCGGTGCAATTGGCGACCGGGGCGCAGGGCGACCTGCTGCCGACCGGCGCGATCACAGCCCTTCTCGGCGCGCCGCTGCTGCTGTGGCTGCTGCCACGCCTGGCGCTTCGCCTGGAGGTCCCGGCGCTCACCGAGGAGCGCCTGCCCAGAACAGGCCGGCCCGGCCTAGTGCTGGCGACGATTGGCCTGTCCCTGCTTCTGCTGCTTGGGCTGGCGTTGCTCTATGGGCCAGGGCCGGACGGCTGGACGTTCGCCTTCGGCGACCAGTTGCAGCCCTTGCTGTCATGGCGCTGGCCCCGCGTGTCCGCCGCGTTTGCCGCCGGCGCGATGCTGGCGCTTGCCGGGCTGATGATGCAGCGGTTGACCGGCAATCCGATGGCCAGTCCCGAGGTGCTCGGCATCAGCGCCGGTGCGGCGCTCGGCATGATGGTGGCGCTGTTTTCGCTCTCCGATGCGGGCCGCCCGGCCCAGACTGCGTCGGCGACCGTCGGCGCCTTCGCCGCTCTGCTGGTGACGCTGGCGATGGGGCGACGCGCCGCCTATGCGCCGGAGCGCTTGCTGCTCGCCGGCGTGGCCCTGACGGCGCTGTTCGATGCGCTGATCCTGATGCTGACCGCCACAGGTGATCCGCGCGCCGTGAAACTCCTCAACTGGCTTACCGGCTCGACCTATGGCGTCGATGCCGGTGCCGCGCTTCTGACCGGCGCCATCGCTTTTTGCCTGTTGCTGCTCGCGCCGCTTTTCCTGCGCTGGCTGGATATGCTGCCGCTTGGGTCCTCCACTGTCCAGTCGCTTGGCGTCGATGTGCCCAAGACCCGGCTTCTCGTACTGCTGATGGTTGCTGTTCTCACCGCCGCATCGACGCTGATCGTCGGCCCGCTGACCTTCATCGGCCTGATGGCGCCGCATCTCACCCGCCGCCTTGGGCTCGCCCGTGCGCTGCCGCAAGCCGCCGGCGCGGTGCTGGTTGGGGCTTTGATCATGGTCGCCGCCGACTGGATCGGCCGCACTGTCATCTTCCCGCGCCAGGTCCCGGCCGGGCTCGTCGCCACGCTGATCGGCGGCCCGGTGCTGATGTGGCTGCTGCGCCGCCGCTGACTTTTGTCCCTGTGGAGATATCCATGCCCAAGTCGATGGAGGCATTGATCGCCGACACCACCGTCCACGATCTGGCTCCCGCGCATGGCAGCGATCCCTACCGGATATTCCTGCATGTGCCGGCAAAGCCAGAGCCACGGGCTGGCTGGCCGGTGCTCTACATGACCGACGGCAACGCCGTGATCGCCACCGCCGTCGATGCCATGCGCGCCCAGGCGGGTTACCCGCTCGGCACCAATGTCGAGGAGGGGATCATCGTCGCCATCGGCTATCCCGTGGCGGGCGCCTACGACCCGCTCAGGCGGTCATGGGATCTCGGACCGCCGCCTGGCGAGATCTATCCGCCATTCCATGATGGTGGCCCGGAGGTCAGGACCGGCGGGGCGGAAGAGTTCCTCGCCTTCATCGAGGACGAATTGAAGCCGTGGGTGGCGAACCGCACCAGGATCGACAGCGGCCGGCAGGCGCTTTACGGCCACTCCTTTGGCGGGCTGTTTGCGCTCTATACCCTGTTCACTCGCCCTCTCGCCTTCCAGACCTGGATTGCTGCCAGCCCGGCCATCTATTGGGAGGATCGCCTCATCGACCGCTTTCTCCAGGCGTTCGAAGCCGCCGTGCCGGATGGCTTGATGACGCAGGTGATGCTGTCGGCCGGCGAATACGAGACCGAAAAGCTGGCGCCGTTCCAGATCGGTGCTGCGGATGAGGCAAAGCGCCTGGAGCACAAGAAGCTGACGCGCACCGACGAATTCGCGCGGCAGATGGCGGAGCGTCTCGGCACGATCCCTGGCCTGAGCGCCGGTTTCGAACTGCATGCCGGCGAAAACCACATGTCCATCCTGCCGGTCACGGTCAACCGTGCCGTTCAGGCGGCATTCGCGGTGCATCGTCCCTGAACGCAGGTGCTCGGGGCGCGCCAACGCGGCGCCGAGGGCGCCTCTTCCGATCGCAGATCCGTGTGTGCCCGATATGAGGTCCGCTCGAGGTGACTATCGGGCCTGGCGACGGTGGCGCGCAAGTCTCGCCCTCGCAGGGCTTGCTGGAGATGTCGGTGGCGAAGATTGGCCGGCGCCACTTGGGGGGGCGTTGGGGTAGGTTTGCCTGATGGGCGCCGGCCAGGCGGAAATCAGGTCCACCGCAAGGGAATATAGCAGGCGTGGCAAGCGATGGCAGTGGTGTGATCGCGGAAGGTCGTTCGCGCTTCCCGGATGCGGTGACCCATTATGGGTCAACATGTCTGGCACCTGAATTGCACCGTAGGCAATGCCGGGTAACACCCCGGCATCGTCCCCGAGTATGGGGCCTCGCCGCTTCGCAAATGGAGCGGCGGGCCTTTTCGGCTAAGGCAACAGCTGCGAATTGCAAAATCACACTTCAGTTGGATTCAACCATCCGCGCGCCGCTGTGAGCGCGTCGCCACCGGATCTCCAAGGTAGCGTTTGTTATTCGGCGCGAGCCGGCGGTAGTTCGAACAGGTTGGCGCCATTCTCCTGGCCTCGCTCGACATAGCCGATTATTCGAAACCATTTTGCGACATCCGGTCTCTGGAGCCAGCTGCGCGAGTGAATGGGGAGGTTACCGGCGAGCGCCTGGATATGGCGAATGTGCCGCTTACAGAAGCGAACCGTTGCGGCGCTGAAGAAATCCTCCTGTGCGGCGAATAGCGTATCGGCGGCGTCGCTATGCTCGTGCCACGCGATGATCGCCACGGTCTTTTCACCCTGGACAAGCGCATGAGCACGGCCCTCTTTCAAATTCATCATCAGATTGTCGTACGCGATCTTGCTGTCCTTGCCGGCCGCGGCGTACTCGTCCGATATCCGCTTGGACAGATCACGGAAAAGAGCTTCCAGATCTCCAACCGTTGCTGCGCGTGCTCTCATTTCTCCTCCTAGAGCCCAGAGGTAGTTTGCCCTAAGGATAGGGGATCACCAAGCAAATCAAATCCGTCATCGGCCCAAAGCGAGCAAAGATGTTTCGTCGGGCGAGGCCGGCTGTGTTGGAAAATGGTGCCCTGAGGTGGAATCGAACCACCTCCGGGGTCAAATTTCTCCAGGCAGCGAGGGATATGACGCGCCAGGGGCCAGCTTGGGATCCGTCACGCACGCCGCGGTTCGTCCTTTGCACGCGGGGCGTTGCCCTCAGCCTTTGCGCCGCTTGGACTTATCTTCTTCCGACATGGGCTTTCCTTGTTCGGTGCTCTCGCCAATCCCGGACTTGGCTGCCAAACTATAAAGAAGGCCTGCCACGACAAGCACCAAAAGCGTGCCGAGGGCCGCCACCTGCCACAGACCGAGCCCGCACGCCACGCCAATTGCGCCGGACAGCCACATGCCTGCACCGGTCGTCAGCCCGTGGATCTCGCCTCTCGAAAACAAAATCGATCCGGCGGCAAGGAACGCGACGCCAGCGGTAACCGCTTCGACAACACGAATCGGATCCACCTTCACCGATTCCTGCAGAAACATCGGCGCGTGAACGATTTCAATCGTCAGAATACCGAAAGTAGCCGCTGCCACGCAGATCAGGATATGGGTGCGAAGGCCAGCAGGCCGATTTCGCCATTCGCGTTCGAAACCGATCGCAGCACCGAAGATCGACGCCAGTAGAAGCCTGGCCGCAATAACCGGAAACGGGACGTATGTCGGATGGCCGAATTCTTGGAGGAGTTGTTGCATGAGTAACCCGGGCTGACCGGACACAACGTGCTCGGACCGGCCAGGTTCCCCAAGGTTTGCCGGAGGGAGCGCCGGCCTCCACCTTATGGCGCACGATCCGATCGACACGCTGGGAAAGGCCCGGCACAATATGCTCATCAAGGCGGAATGCAGTTGCGGCAATGTCCGCTATTGCCGTTCGGCCGACCTGACGATGGTGTATGGCGGCGGGTTCGGTCCGCTAAAGCTGGAGTTCGATTGCAGCCGGTGCAAGCCGGAGATCAAAGTCACGCTGCTCGAAGTTCATCCCGAACCACAGCTTTTTCATAAGTTTCTGAATTTATTTGGGAAAAATTGGTGCCCAGAGGCGGATTCGAACCACCGACACGCGGATTTTCAGTCCGCTGCTCTACCAACTGAGCTATCTGGGCCTGTTCCGGCACGCGGGCAGTGTTGCACACCGGATTTCTTGAAAGCGCCGCAGGCGCCCCTTGAAAGCGCGTGGGTTATAGCACGGGAATCCGGCCTGTCCAGCGCTTAAGCGTTGATTTCGAGCGGGAGACCAGCAGTTGTTCGACAGGCTGATTCATGGGCCACGGTCGGGACCAGCGGACTGCTCTGAACGGGCCTCATTTGGGAGGGTCACCGTCCGTTTCGTCCTCGTCGTCGCGGGCCGAAATGACGTAGGCGCCCTTGAGCCAGCGGTTGAGGTCGATGTCCTTGCAGCGTGTCGAGCAGAATGGATAGGTCTCGCGCGCCGACGGCTTGCCGCATTCGGGGCATGGCCGCTTGGGGCGCAGCGGCGTGACTTTGTCGTCCGAGCTCATGGCCGCCCCGAACTTATAGCCGCTCCGAAACTCATGGCCACCCCGAAACTCATGGCCGAACTGACTGCCAGTTGGCGTGCACCTTGAACCCCTCGCCAGTCAGAAGCGCCACCGTCTCATAGAGCGGCAGGCCGACGACGTTGGTGTAGGAGCCGACAAGCTTGACGACGAAGGCGCCGGCCAGCCCCTGGACGGCATAGCCGCCGGCCTTGCCTCGCCATTCTCCCGAGGCCACATAGGCGTCGATCTCGGCGCGCGGCAACCGCTTGAAACGCACCCTGGTCTCGACCAGCCGCTGGCGCAGCTTGCCGGCCGGCGTGATCAGGCAGATGCCGGAATAGACCCGGTGCGAACGGCCGGACAGCAGCCCGAGGCAATTGGCGACGTCGTCGAACGTTTCGGCCTTGGGCAGGATGCGCCGGCCGACGGCGACCACCGTGTCGGCGGCCAGCACGAAGCTGGGCGCATAGTCCTCTTCCGTCTGCAGTGAGCCCAGCGCCTTCTCGGCCTTTTCCTTCGACAGGCGCTTGGCCAGCGAGCGCGGATGCTCGGCGCGCAGCGGCGTCTCGTCGACACCGGCCGGCAGCACGCGATCCGGCTCGATGCCGGCCTGCTGCAACAGCTCGATCCGGCGCGGCGAACCCGAGGCAAGCACGAGCTTCTGCAAAATGCTCATCGCGATCCCGGCCGAACTCTGACGATCTTACTTGAAACGGTAGGTGATGCGGCCCTTGGTCAGGTCGTATGGTGTCATCTCGACCAGGACCTTGTCGCCGGTCAGCACGCGGATGCGGTTCTTGCGCATGCGGCCGGCCGTGTGGGCGATGATCTCGTGTTCGTTTTCGAGCTTCACCCTGAACATCGCGTTGGGCAACAATTCCGTGACGACACCCGGAAACTCGAGGACTTCTTCCTTCGGCATTCGATACCTTTGCTTGGATGGGGATTCCCAGCGCCCCGGCCGGAATTTGGGCGGAACCTATATGATAATCGTGCGCTTGTGAACATGCTTAATCAGCGCGGTTTTTTTGCTTCCGGCGCCAGAAAACGGCCGCCGATCCGCGCCTTTAGCCGTTCGCGCACTTCACGATAGGCGGCCATGATCTGCTCACGCGTGCCGCCCACGCCGGTCGGGTCCGGCATCGGCCAGTATTCGACGTCGACGGCAAGCGAGCGGGTAAGCTCGAGCGCGGTGTGATGCGCCTCCGGCGACAGCGTGACGATCAGGTCGAAATAGTCGTCCTCAAGATCGTCCAGTGTCCTCGGGTGTCGTCCACCCAGCGAAAGCCCGTCCTCGGCCAGCACGGCGTCGACGAATGGGTCGCGTTCGCCGCCGCGCACCCCGGCCGACGCCACGAAAGTGGTCGCCGGAAGCATTTGGCGCGCCAGCATCTCGGCCATCGGCGAGCGCACGGCGTTCATGCCGCAGACAAACAGGATCGAGCGGGGCAGGATCGAGCGGGGCAGAGGGGCTGGCAGTTCAGCCTCGCCAGTGCAGCACGCAGACCAGCGTGAACAGCCGGCGCGCCGTGTCGAAATCGATATCGATCTTGCCGGCCAGCCGGTCCATCAAAGTCTGCGAGCCATCGTTGTGCAGGCCGCGCCGGCCCATGTCGATCGCCTCGATCTGGCTGGGGGTCGAGGTGCGGATGGCGTCGTAGTAGCTTTCGCAAATCATGTAATAGTCCTTGACGATGCGCCTGAGCGGCGTCAGCGACAGGATGTGGGTGACGACCGCCGTGCCGTCCTCGCGCGTCACCGCGAAGACCAGGCGGGATTCGGCCAGCGACAGTTTTAGCCGGTAAGGCCCGGCGCCGTCGTCATTGACCGGCTGGAAGCGGTTCTCCTCGATGAGGTCGAAGATCGCCACCGCCCGCTCATGCTCGACATCGGGCGTCGAACGGCCGATCGATTCGTCGAGTTCGACATCGATCAGCCTGCCATGGGTTCGATCGTAGTCGGACATGTCAGTCTACATGTTCAGCCGTATGGCGACGGAGCGTCCATGCGCGTCGAGGCCTTCCGCCTTGGCCAGCGCGATGGCCGCCGGCGCCAGCGCCCGCAACTGCTCCGGCCCGAGCTTCAGGATCGAGGTGCGCTTGACAAAATCGAGCACCGACAGCCCGGATGAGAAGCGCGCCGAGCGCGCCGTCGGCAGCACGTGGTTGGAGCCGCCGACATAGTCGCCAATCGCTTCCGGCGTGTGGCGGCCGAGAAAAACAGCACCTGCATTGCGCATCCGCGCCAGGAAGGCTTCCGGCTCGTCGATCGCAAGCTCGACATGTTCGGCCGCGATGCGGTCGACCAGCGGCAGTGCTGCCTCGATTTGGGGAACGAGGATGACGGCGCCGAAATCGCGCCAGCTCGCCGCCGCCGTCTCGGCGCGCGGCAGGCTTTTCAACTGGCGCTCGACCGCCTGTTCGACCGCCGCGCCAAAGGCGGGATCGTCGGTGATCAGGATCGACTGCGCCGACACGTCATGCTCGGCCTGGGCAAGCAGGTCGGCGGCGATCCAGTCCGGATCGTTGCTGCCGTCGGCCACGACAAGCACTTCCGAAGGCCCGGCGATCATGTCGATGCCGACCGTGCCGAAGACCTGGCGCTTGGCCGCGGCGACATAGGCATTGCCGGGGCCGACGATCTTGGCGACCGGCTTTATCGTCTCGGTGCCATAGGCCAGCGCCGCGATCGCCTGCGCGCCGCCGACGCGGTAGATTTCGGAGACGCCGGCGAGGTCGGCGGCCACCAGCACCAGCGGCGGCACCCCGCCGCCGGAGGCAGGCACAACCATGGCGATGCGCTCGACGCCGGCGACCTTGGCTGGGATGGCGTTCATCAGCACCGAGCTCGGGTAGCTCGCCGTGCCGCCCGGCACATAGAGCCCGACCGCTTCGACCGCCGTCCAGCGCGAGCCGAGCTCGACGCCGGCGGCGTCCGTATAGCGGTCATCCTGCGGCAGTTGCCGCTGGTGATGGGCGCGGATGCGCTCGCGCGCGAATTTCAGCGCTTCGATCGTCTGCGGATCCGCTGCGTCGTACGCCTTGGCAATGTCATCCTCGGAGACGGCAATGCCGAGCTTGATCAGGTCGCCGCCGCCGAATTTTTGCGTGTAGTCGACCAGCGCCGCGTCGCCCTCGGCGCGCACTCGTGCGATGATCTCGCGCACCACGGCATCGACATCAGCCGAGACTTCCCGCTTGGTCAAAAGGAACGCGGCAAAACGCTGCTCGAAATCGGCATCGGACAGGCGAAGGGTGATGGCCATCTTGCGCTGCTCAGGCTCTGTGGAAGGGGCGCGAGGTCGCTTCCCAGGCACCGCCGATGTCGGCGAGCCGCGCCTCGATGCACTCGACATCGAGCATGATCGCGCCACCGCCTGAAAAGATCAGCTCGACAATGCCGGCCGGCTTGTCGAGGGCGAGAAAGCTGATCGCCAGCAGCGACAGCACCTCATCGGGCTTGTCGCGGGCAATGCCGCTGGTCTTGGCGCCCAGCACCCGGTCGAAATGCAGCACACTTTGCCGCCGCTCATTGTGCTGGCGGAACAGGCCCGATTTCGCCTCCCAGACGAAGCGGTTCATGGTCACCACGAAGCGCTTGGCCGCCGGCATGTATTCGAGGTCGCCGACCTTCAGCACCGCGTCCTGGACATGGGCCGAGACGATGCTCAGATCCTGATCGTCGAGCGCGACAAGCTTGAGAGCCATGCGGATTTCACACCTGAAAGTTGACAATTCAACCTTCTGTTAGGCGGTCTTTTCGGTCCGCGCAACCGCGCCGCAAACCTTGCGAAATCGCCTAGCCGGAAATCCGCTCGATCACCGCGCCGCAGCCGGACAGCTTTTCTTCCAGCCGCTCGAAGCCGCGGTCGAGATGGTAGACGCGGTTGACCGTGGTCTCGCCTTCGGCCGCCAGGCCGGCGATGACCAGCGACACCGAGGCGCGGAGGTCGGTCGCCATGACCGGGGCGCCCTTCAGCTTCGAGACGCCGTCGACGATCGCCGTCTGGCCGGAAAGCGTGATGTGGGCGCCGAGCCGGGCAAGCTCCTGCACGTGCATGAAGCGGTTCTCGAAGATCGTCTCGGTGATGCGCGATTTGCCCTTGGCCATGGTCATCAGGCCCATGAACTGCGCCTGCAAATCGGTCGGGAACGCCGGGAAGGGCGCCGTCGCCACGTCGACCGGCGCAATGCCGGCGCCGTTGCGCCTGACGCGGATGCCGGAATTGGTCTGCGTGATCTCGGCACCCGTCTGGGAAATCACGTCGAGCGCGGTCTGCAGCAGGTCCGCGCGCGCGCCTTCGAGCACGACGTCGCCGCCGGTCATCGCGACGGCCATCGCATAGGTGCCGGTCTCGATGCGGTCGGGTATCACCCGGACGCGCGCACCCGACAGCGCTTCAACGCCGTCGATGGTGATGGTCGCGGTGCCGGCGCCGGAAATCCTGGCGCCCATGGCGTTGAGGCAATCGGCGAGGTTGACGATCTCGGGCTCGCGGGCGGCGTTTTCGAGCACCGTCTCGCCTTTGGCCAGCGAAGCCGCCATCATCAGCACATGGGTGGCACCGACCGATACTTTCGGGAAGACGTAGCGGTTGCCGACAAGACGGCCGTTCCTGGTCTTGGCGATGACATAGCCGGTGTCGACGTCGATATCGGCGCCAAGCACCTGAAGGCCTTCCAGGAAAAGATCGACTGGGCGCGTGCCGATGGCGCAGCCGCCGGGCAGCGAGACCTTGGCCTCGCCCATACGGGCAAGCAGCGGCCCGATCACCCAGAAAGACGCGCGCATCTTCGACACCAGCTCGTAGGGTGCCGTGGTGTCGACAATGTTGCGGGCGGAAAAATTGATGGTGCGCGAATAGCCTTCTTGCTGCTTTTCGCGGCGGCCGTTGACCGAATAGTCGACGCCATGATTGCCGAGGATGCGGATAAGCTGCTCGACATCGGCCAGGTGCGGCACGTTTTCCAGGGTCAGCGTGTCGTCGGTCAAAAGCGAGGCGATCATCAGCGGCAGCGCGGCATTTTTCGCGCCCGAGATCGGAATGCTTCCGGCAAGCTTGTTGCCGCCGACAATTCTGATGCGATCCATGGAAGAAACGTCCCCTCGGCCGAAAGGCCGGTTTTCAATCGGTTGAGTCTGTTGTGGCCGGTCTAGACCATTGGCCGGCTTGGTTCAAGAAACAGGATTTCGGGCTTGGGCCCAGCCTGTTGATATAGGTCAATCCTTTTGCGTTTCCCTTAAGGCATCGAGCCCGTCCGGCCGCTTGTCGGCGTCGCCAGTGCGCCGCGAGCGCGACTGCGCCTTGCGCTTCTGCAGATTGGCGCGCAATTGCTCCGCGAGCCGGGTCTTGCGGTCGGTCTTTTTCGATGGACCGCTTTTGTCAGGTGGAATTATCGTGTCGTTCATGGTTCCGTCCCGGCTGACGCTTAAAGCGACGTGCGTCCGCCTGGACGCACAAAGTACGCTTTAATACTTTTTATCTCGCCAATCCGTTCTCAAGGGATAGCCAACATTGTGGCGCCGCCATGTCCGGAAAACCCGCCGGAGCGGGCTTTCACAGATGACTTGCGCTTGGCCTTGCGCTTGCCGGTTCGATATGGCAGAAGCCCCGCCATCAGCGGCTGCGGTAGCTCAGTGGTAGAGCACTCCCTTGGTAAGGGAGAGGTCGAGAGTTCAATCCTCTCTCGCAGCACCAGTTTTCCTGAAGACTCTCAATAGTGTGCTTCGCCTGGTCATTTCTTCTTTCCGGCACCAGCAGGCGAACGAAGGCGCAACACGGCACCAGTATCCGTGGATTTTCCGTGGACTTTATCCCCGTTGCATTTACGAGTCGTGCGGAAATTCAAGCCGTCGACGAGGAGTGACGATGTGTCTCCCGTCGGCTAAAAGACGCGATGCCTGTTGTGGTCTTAATCGGATTGTTTGCGCTCTTGGCGATCGGCAAATTGTTTGAGCCGCTGATCGGTGGGATCGGTTTCTTTTTGTTGATTGGTATCGGGCTGCCCTGCATTATGGCCGCCTACTATTATGCTTGGGACCTTCGGAACCGAGACAAGTTTCGCAGAAAGTGACGGGCAGCCTGCCGAGCGCAAGCTGATGCTGGGTCAAACCTAAGCTGGATCCTGCTACAATCCCCTATGGCCGCTCGATTAGTGGTTATCCTGGTGCTGCTTTTCGCCTTCGCCTACGGATTCGCAAAACTCGTGGAACGTTATGGCGACGCTGGCGACAAGCCCTCTCCGTGTGAACAATGGCCGCATCCTGATTGTCCAGTCCCAAGCGCGCCTCCTCAGGAAGAAACTAAGCCTTGAGCGGGCGCGACCTCAAACGTCAGCGTTGATATGCCGTGGCAGCGGGTTCGCGCCGCGCCACCGGAACAAGAATTGCTCCGCCCCGTTTTAGATAAGTAAGCAACCCGTGGCGGCAGCAATCAAGCACCGCAGCTGAAGGTTGCTCGGAGGCTAATATGGGTAAGCAACTTACATCGGCTGCGGCAGGCATCCTTCTGCTCGTTGGTGTCAGCGCCGCCGCTGCTCAGGACGTCATCATTCAACCCGAGCAGGACACTGTGATCCGGGAATACGTGAAAAAGAAACCGTTGGCATCCCTCAGCCTTCCCGGCGTGGAGCTCAACATCGGCACTGCTCTGCCCGAGACAGTCGAGCTCTACGAGGTGCCGGACGTTCAGTACCGCTACGTAGTCATCGACGGCCGAACCGTCCTGGTCGATCCAGGTACCCGCAAGATTGTGAAGGTCTACGATTGACTTGACCCCTCCCGCTGAAGCCCGTCATGCCGAAAGGTGCGGCGGGCTGGCGCCTTCTCAGGCTCGGCTTGGACTTCTTCTGTGATGACTTCGAAGCGAGTAAGCCGGGAAAGACCGAAGCTCGTTGAGATGGCGACGTCATTCGCATCGCATCCCGTCGCCATCAGGATTCTGCCGATACGAGGCTGGTTATGCCGTGCATCAAAGGTGAACCAATGGCCGCTGAGATAGGCTTGGAACCATGCGTTGAAATCCATGGGATACGGCATCGGCGGTATCCCGATGTCGCCGAGGTAGCCGGTGCAATATCGCGCCGGAATGTGCATGCAACGGCACAGCGTGATTGCCAGATGCGCAAAATCACGACAAACGCCGGCCCGATCGGTTAGCGCGCCGTAGGCGGTCCGCAGCGTGTCCGCGGCCTGGTAGTTGAAGGCGATGTGTTCGTGAACGAAATCACAGATCGCCTGGACGCGCGCCCATCCGGGTGCGGTGTTGCCGAAATTGGCCCAAGCGAAGTCGCCAAGCCGATCGGTATCGCAATAGCGACTGCCGAGAAGAAACCTGAGCACGTAGTCGGGCAGCTCTTTGATATCGTGCTGGATGGCGTCGGCGACCACAATTTCTGGCTTACCGGTGTCATAGATTTCGAAGTTCGTTGATATCGTCGTCAGCCCGGCGGGCGCTTCTATTCTCGTGCATAGATTGCCGAAAGCGTCGATATAGCCGCGGGCCTCGCTCGGGCGATCGAAGCCGATGATTTGTTCTGTCAAAAGATCGATGCGACGTGAAGGATGGATCTCAAGGACGAGCAGCATCGGTGTCGGCTGCGGACATTCGTAGGCAAGCTTGAAACCGGCGCGGATACGCATGGCAGCTCCAACGCGTTGATTTCAGCAAACTCCAGACTGTCCGAACAGTTCCGCAAAACATTAGGGTTCTCTAATTTCCATTGGTGCCGGCTTCCTTCACCACCTTGACCTCCACCGTCATGCCGAGAAAACTCGACGCGCTGCCGGAGTAGCTTCCAGAAAGAGGGATGGCTTGCTGCGGGTGCCTGGCGACGGCCACCCTGATCAGATCCCGGTTGCCGACAATGCCATTGGTGGGATCGAACTCGACCCAGCCCGCGCCAGGCAAATAGACCTGGCACCAGGCATGCGTCGAACCGCCGCCGAGGACAGAAGCACTATCGCGGTTCGGCACATAGACATAGCCAGTCACAAAACGCGCGGCAAAACCCAGCGAACGAACTGCTTCCATCATAAACAGCGCAAAGTCCCGGCATGTGCCTCGACGCAGGTGCAACGTCATGAGCGGCGGTTGCGTCCCTGGTTCAGTTCGACGGGAATACACAAAGCTCTCGTGGATGGCATAGCAAAGCGTCATCAACAATTTGCCCGTCTCGGTATGCCCTCTGGCACTCACGAACTGTCGTGCCCATTTGCCGATCTCGTCGCCGTCATCGAGATGATGGCGCTCCATGGTTTGAGTGAGGTCGGTTGCCTCGTCGGGATCATAGGAGAAGGGATAGCTGAGTGCCGCTTCATCGATCCGGAAATCAGGCGCATGCTGCGGTGTGTGATCGAGCCGAATGTCTGTCACGAAACGCAGTTCGTCTTCGGAGCCCTTGAAGTCGACTACCGCAACGCAGTTTCCGAAAACGTCGTGGATCCAGCGAATCTCTTTGGGCTCGGGGTTCACAAACAGCGCGTGATCGAGAAGTCGCTGATCGAAACTATCGCGCGGCCTGAACATCAGCCGGTGCTCGCCAAACGTCACCGGTTGCGTGTAGCGATAGACGGTCGTGTGCTTGACTGAAAAAATCGGCATTGGCTTGCGTCGACCACCTGCGATATCAGCGCAATCATATAATCTTTTTCGATGTGCAGCGGACAAAATGGAGGTCCTCCGCCTCGACCGGATCGCATCAGGCGCCGTAGGCCTAAGCCTTTTGCAATCTCCAATTGGTAGACTCTCTCAATGCCCCGGAACTTAATCTTTGCGCCAAGGAGGGGCCAAGGCGAGGAACGTCGCAAACGGGAGGAAGTAATGAACGAAGACTACGATCTGGCCATAGGTCACGACAAGCCCTACGAAATAGCTGCTTTCGCTGAAAAGCATGGCCTTACGATAGGGGCTGCCGAGCTGATCCTTTTCGCCTATAGCCCGTCCCGAGCGGCGTGCGATACTGCCGCAACCGCTTTCCTCACGGCAGTCGCCGCACAAGCCAACAGACAATCGGCGCGCTAGCTCTCGTTCCGAACATCCTGAAAGCGACGGTGGCGTAGATCACCTCGCCACCATCGCATACACGTCGCCCGCCGCTCATTTCGGAGCGGCAGGCTTTGGACGGTGCCGAAGGCTGCGCCGATCGACGGCGCAGCCTTCTGAACGCTCAGGTGAGGCTTCTGGACCAGTCGTCTATCTGGCGCTCTGCCTCTTCCTTGGCAATTCCATACCGCTCCTGAATACGTCCTGCGAGTTGGTCACGATTGCCCTCGATGCGATCAAGGTCATCGTCCGTGAGGTCGCCCCATTGCTCCTTGGCCTTGCCTTTGAACTGCATCCATTTTCCCTTGATTTGATCCCAGTTCATGGATTCCTCCTTTGTTGTCTGGAGGAAATGCAAATGGACACCACACGTTCCCGAACGGCGGATCGCCCATGACGATTATTATGGGCGACGCAGCAAAAGCCGCCGGCCGGAGCCAGCGGGGCGGAGAAGGGGATCGAATGGAACCGTCCGCGTCTTGAAATCACGCTCGACAGAAAGGTTCCCCAGCGGGATCAGCTGGCGCGCGCCAATGCGATCGATATGACGTTGTCTGCATCCGCCCCCGGTAGATCGAACAACATCGGAAGTTGGCGGGTCATGGCCATTTCAACGATCAACTCTTCAATGGAAGCTGTCGGCAGGTCGGTCTCGACACTATTCGAGATCATCGAGGCAAGCTTGTGGACTGGCACTGGTGCCGACTTCGCACGGTCGTCGAGCAACCTGCTGATTTCGATTACAACGTCTGCGTCAATGCTCTTTGGCAATTCGCGCATGGCTTTTCCTCCCTGCCCGTATCATGCGCGTGCCAGAGGGCTGAGTCTCGAAAAATCGACGTATGGAACCGAAGGCGTGCGTCGGTCCGATTGCTTTGCTGCGTCAGGGCTGAGGCGAAAAAGCGAAGTGCACTGGTGTCGCATGCGGCAACGAAATCGCCCCTTTTGCGTTGGCCAATCATACATCGTTCAGCAAACGTGACCAAAAAGGAGAGTAAGCATGACAGCCGACGCGGCGAAGCTCTATCCCCGCCACCGGGATCGGATCTCCGGCAGCGAGGACTACATAGTAGCGCATTTTGCCCGGCAAAACGGTATCACCCCGGCGCAAGTCCATCAGTTGATCAAGAGATATGGAAGCAACCGCGCCAAGCTGGTGGCGGCGGCGAAGGAACTTCGCACGTCGCTTCGATCAGATGTCCCCAAGCCCCTGCTAGGCTCGGGCCGCCGCGCCGGACGTCTCAGCGCCGGTGTTGATGCCAGAAATGGCTTAGAAACGCGGTGAGGAGACTGCTGAAAACAATCCAGCCAAGGATTTCGTTTTCAGACTTTTCAATCCTGGCCGCCGTCGCCAGCTTCTGTTCGCGATCACTTGCTTTGATGGTCGCCTCCAGATCGGATCGGCTGCCATATCGAACCGAGTAGGCTCGTGTAAATTCGGCGCCCAGCAGAAAGATCTCGGACGAATAAAAGACCCACAACAGCACGACGAGCAGCGCACCGGCTGCGCCGTATGACGATGCGGTTGCGCTTGCTCCGATATACCAGCCGATCAGCGACTTGCCGATCGTGAAGAGAAACGCCGTCACCACCGCGCCGATGCCAACGTCGCGCCATCGCAGCGCGCGATCGGGCAGGACCTTGTAGATTGCCGCGAACAAAAGCGCGATCAGGGCAAACGAGACGATCCCGTTGATTGTGCTCAGGATAATGGTGCCGAAGGGCAGATATGCGTTGATGATTTCGCCAAGCGCAGAAATTGCAGCGCTCGCGACCAGGGACACCAGGAGCAGGAAGCCAAGCGCGGCGACGAGCCCAAGGCTTGCGGCGCGGGCCCGCACAAGCCCGGAAATCGATGTCTTAACCGGTTTGACTTTCCAGATTTCGTTCAGCGCAAGCTGCATTTCGCCGAACACGCCGGATGCGGTGACGAACAGCGTGACGAGCCCCAGGATGGCCGCAAGAGTGCCCGCCGTCCGATGGGAGGCATTTTCGATTGTCGCTTGCAAAAGCTCCGCGCTCTGCGGCCCCATCAGACCCGCGAGCTGGGCCGAAAGGGCAAGTTGCGCCGCATCATTTCCGAAGGCCAGGCCAGCGATAGCGACAACGATGAGCAGGATCGGCGCAAGCGAGGTTGTGGCATAAAACGCCATTGCTGCCCCGTGACTCAGGGCGTTGTCATTGATGAAGCCGACAATGCTCTCCGCAAGGAGTGCCCAGCCCTCTTTCGCCAGATTCCACATGCTAGCCTCACCTGCCTCTCAGCAAGCAATTAGAGGCAGCACGGCAACGGACCAGAGCAGCAGATGGGTAAGTCCGTTTGGATCCGGAGTTTAGGTGATGGATCTTGAGTTGTTTGACGAGGTGCCACTGCGACGACGAGGAGGTAGCAGGCGGCCGAGATTGCAGGTCTGGGAGCGGGCGTGGCGCTCTTTTGCGGCAATACGGGCCAGGTTTGACGTGATGAATGTTTTCCTGCAGCGTTGCAGTTCAGCAACAGACTTCGGGGAGATAGCCGGCTACTGTGGGGGATATTCTGGAGCCGACGAGGGGTGCCATGTTTTCTATCAGACGGACTGCTTTGACCGCCACGATGCTGCTTGCCTGGGGCGGATGCGCTCTCGCGGCAGACCCAGTGTATGAGGAGCCCGTGGTCGCTTCAGTCTATGACTGGAGCGGTGTCTACCTTGGCGTGCAAGGCGGATATGGCTGGGCTGATGCGGATGTGACGATTTTCACCAATCCACCACTTGTTGGAACGGCCGATCTGGACGGAGCATTTGTTGGAGCGCTTGCCGGCTATAATTTCCAGTCCGGAAATTTCGTGTTCGGTGTCGAGGGTGACATAAACAAGAGCTGGATCGAGCTCGACGATGACGGAGACGCCGAGATCGACTGGTTCGGGTCCGTGCGCGGACGCGTGGGCTACGCTTGGGATCGCACATTGCTTTTTGGCACGGCCGGTATTGCTTTTGCGCATGGCGAAGTGTCTACGGTTGTGGAAGATGACGATATGAGCTTCACCGGCTGGACCGCGGGGCTCGGTGCGGAACACGCTTTCACCGACAACTGGCTTGGACGGGCCGAGTATCGCTATTACGATTTCGGCACGGAAGACATCACGCGCGGGGAAGTCGACCTGACGATGCACACCGTCTCTGTAGGCCTCGCATACAAGTTCTAGTCTAAACGAAGCCAGCAGACGAACCGACTGCGGTCCCTGGACGACCCATGCCGGCCTCAGGCAATTGAGCGCAGGCTTGGGCACCGTCGTCGCTCTGACGGCAGCATGACTGCGGTGTGGGCGTGAACTCATTTTGTCATGCCAACCTCGCCTGAGACCCTGTCGGGCGCGCCGCGCCGACAAGGACGTCTCCTCATCTCCGAACAGTATCTAGGCTGAACACTATCCGGTCGTGGCGTGAGAGCCAGCCACAAGAAATTGCCGACGGCGGCCGGTTTCGTTGGCAAAAGGTTACCGTTCCCTGCTATTCCCCCTTCAAATCAAAAGCAGTGGACTTGCGCATGACCAATGTCGCCCTGACCGGGCTTGCCCGCGATCTCGCCAAGCGCGCCGCGGAAGGCCGTCCGGTGCGCATCGGCGTCATCGGCTCCGGCGAGATGGGCACCGACCTGGTGACGCAAGGCATGCTTATGCCTGGCATTTCGGTGTGCGCCGTTTCGACCCGGCGCCCGCACACGGCACGTGACGCCATCCGCATCGCCTATGGCGACGAGGCGATGGCACGGGAGGCCGATACGCCGTCGAAGGTCAGCGAGGCGATCGAAAGCGGCAAGATCGCCATCACCTCGAACGAGATGCTGGTGACCAATCCGCTGATCGACGTGGTGATCGACGCTACCGGCAAGCCGGGCGTCGCCGCCGATTTCGACCTGATGGCGATGGAGCACGGCAAGCATCTGGTGATGATGAACGTCGAGGCCGACGTTACCATCGGCTGCTATCTGAAGCAGCAGGCCGACCGGCTCGGCGTCGTCTATTCGGTCGGCGCCGGCGACGAACCGTCGAGCTGCATGGAGCTGATCGAATTCGCTTCTGCGCTGGGCTACACCATCGTCTCGGCCGGCAAGGGCAAGAACAACCCGCTCAACCACGACGCCGTGCCCGATGACTATCGCGCGGAAGCGCTGCGCCGCAACATGAACCCGCGCATGCTGGTCGAGTTCGTCGACGGATCCAAAACCATGGTCGAGATGTGCGCCATCGCCAACGCCACCGGACTGGTGCCCGATATTGCCGGCATGCACGGCCCCAAGGCCGACCGTGATGAATTGGCCAAGGTGCTCATCCCGCGCGCGGATGGCGGCATCCTGTCGAAGAAGGGCGTCGTCGACTACACCATCGGCAAGGGCGTGGCGCCCGGCGTCTTCGTCATCGTCGAGGCGACGCATCCGCGCATCATCGAGCGCATGGACGATCTGCATATCGGCCACGGCCCTTATTACAGCTTCTTCCGGCCCTATCATCTGACCTCGCTGGAAGTGCCGCTCACCGCCGCCCGAATAGCGCTCTATGGCAAACCGGACATGGTGCCGCTGCCGAGGCCGGTTGCCGAGGTCTGCGCCGTGGCCAAGCGCGATCTGGCGGCAGGAGAGATTTTCGATGCGATCGGAGAGACCTGCTACCGCTCGTGGACCCTGACTGTCGAAGAGGCCCGCGCCAACCGCGCTGTGCCGGTCGGCCTGCTCGAAGGCGGCAAGGTGCTGAGACCGGTCAGGAAGGGCGAGCTGCTGACATCAGGCAATGCCGCGCCCGACCCGACGACCAGGCTGTTCGCTTTGCGGCGGCTGCAGGACGAAATGCTGTATGGGGCTTGATGCCGTCGAGAGTGGGAGCTGTCGGACGGCTTTCGACCGAGCACGCTGGTATTGTCATGACAAACTCTCTATATTGTAGTGACAGCGAAGGCGGAGGCCGATGACATGAATCTTCAGATCAGGGACCCGCGCGCACGCGAACTGGCGCGAGAGCTTGCTGCCAAACGAAAGATTTCGATGACCGAAGCGGTCATCGAAGCGCTTGAATCCGAATTGAAGCGGGAAAGCGGACGCATTCCCCTGGCGGCGCGGCTAGCAGCCATTGCCAACGACTTCCAAGCCAAGGCAGGCCAGGGCGGTCGGGCTGTGACGAAGGATGAGATCGACGAAATGTGGGGGCATTCCTGATGTTCGTCGACACCTCCGTGGTTGTCGCGATTCTTTCAGGAGAAGAGGATGCCGGCGAGTGGAGCAACCGCATCGAGGCAGCGCCAGCAAGGATAACTTCGGCGCTGGTCGTGCTTGAAGCGGCGATGCGGCTTTCAACGATGCTCGCCGTCCAGCCGGTTGTCGCCGGGGACGCGATAGAGGCGTTTCTTCGCGAGGCTGAAATCGAAATCGTGCCGATCGACGCCGGCGATGCCGCGCTCGCGATCCAGGCGTTTTCAGACTATGGAAAGGGGCGTGGGCATCCCGCCCAGCTCAACTTAGCCGACTGCCTTTCTTATGCCTGCGCAAAAAGTCATGGCTCCGCACTGCTCTACAAGGGTAACGATTTTTCGCATACCGATCTCGCGTAATCCGCGAAGCCGCTATTACTTTCCCAACTCGATCGACCTTAGCCGCGCCGCTTCCACCGCTTCGGTGAGCAGGTGGGTCAGCCGGTCCTCGCCCATCAGCACGGCCAGCGCGGCGGCCGTGGTGCCGTTCGGGCTGGTCACCTGCTGGCGCAGCACGCCCGGATCTTCGCCGCTTTCGGCGGCGAGCGAGGCGGCGCCATAGACCGTCTGCATGGCCAGCAGCCTGGCCGTCTTGGTCGGCAAGCCGGCCTTCTCGGCCGCCACGGTCAACGCTTCGATGAAATGGAAGATATAGGCGGGTCCCGACCCGGACACCGCCGTCACCGCATCCATCAGGCCTTCGTCGTCGATATCGGTCACTTCCCCACTCGCCGAAAGCAGATCGGCGACGAAACGCTTGGTGTCGTCGGAAACCAGCCTGTTGGAAAACACCACCATCATGCCCTTGCCAATCGCCGCCGGCGTGTTGGGCATGCAGCGCACGATCGGCGCGCGATCGCCCAGAATGGCCTCGAACGTGGCGACCGGCGTTCCGGCGGCGATGCTGACGAAGGTGGTGCGGCCATCATTGAAGCGCTTGTAGGCGGCGGTCACGTCGCGGATCACCTGCGGCTTCACCGCGATGACGACGAGGGCCGGCACCGCGTCCGCCGGAATGCCGCCGGCATCTGCGGCGGCACCGCAGCCCAGCGCTTGGGCGCGCTTGCGCAGATCGGCATTGGGCTCGACCACGAAAACCGCCGCCGAGGGGAGCTTGCCCGATTTCAGCCAGCCCGAGAGCATGGCGTAACCCATATTGCCGCAGCCGGCGAGAACGAGCCTGATCGTCATGGAAAACCTCCGCTAAAAGGTTCTCCCATAGACGCTCGCGACTAGGCGGGAAAGCCCTCTTGGCACGGATGGGGTCAGGACAGACCCTGATCCGCCATAGGCCGCAGCGACACCTGCCGGAGGCCGAACAGGCCGAACACGAAGAACAGCCAGACCGGATCGGCGCGATGGAAGAAGAAGCTTTCGAGGAAGGCGTTCAGCGCTGCGAACAGCGCCACCATCATGAAGAAGTCGCCGAGATAGATGTTTTCCTTGCGCAAGGGGATGCGCATGTAGTCGCGCAGCGGTGCGATCAGGAAAGTGTAGACCGCCACGCAGAGCGCCGGGATGCCCATCAGCACCGCGATGTCGAGATAGCCATTATGGCCATGCACGATGGTTCTGATATCCCAGGCCCGGTCGAAGGGCTGGTCCTGGTTGAGCAGCAGCGGCGTGCCCCAGAAGCTCTCGTAGCCGTAGCCGGTCCACGGCCGCTTCGCCAGCATCTCGCCGGCGAACTCCCACAGCGTCGTCCGCCCGGTGTAGGTCAGGTCGGGGAAATAGAGTGCCGCCAGATGCTTCACCGGCGGCAGGAAGACGATACCCAGCGTGGCGATCGCCGTGGCGATGATCGCCAGCGCAAACAGGATCGGCGTGCCGAGCCGCATGCCGATCAGGCTCGGCAGCACGACGATCAGGATCGAGAACGGCACCAGTCCCGCGGTCGTCTTGGAACCGGTGTGCAACATGAAGATCATCGCCGCGCAGAAGATCGACGCGCCCCATAGCCGCTGTCCGCGCCGGTAGAGGTACAGCCCGGCGAAGCTGAAGCAGGCCATGACAGGTCCGGCGATATTCTTGTGGGTGAACACGCCGCGCCACAGGCCGGCATGTTCCGGCTCCAGCGAAGCGGTGGTGTGCAGTGCCTCGTGCGGAAAGACGATGAGGCCGACATAGGAAAGGCCCATGACGACGACGGTGGTAAAGATGATGACTTTCGAGAAAGCCTCGGCGTCACGGGTCAGCGCCAGGATTGTCGCCATTGTCAAAATGCCGATCAGCGTGAACGAAGCGGCGCGCATGGCCGTCGGCGGGTCGGTTGCCATCACCACCGACAGCACGAGGAAAGCCAGCATCAGCAGCCAGGACGGGCTGAGCAGCGAGCGCACCACGCGCGGGTCGGCGAAAGCCATCAGCGAGAAGATCGAGATCGCGCCAAGCGAGCCGAAGCCGAGCTGGTTGACGATGTCGCCGCCGTCGCCGGTCATTTCGGCGCCGGCCGGCTGGAAGGGGCGGAACGACACCAGGATGACGGTAAACAGCAGCGCCGCGATCGCGGTCGCGACGCCGTCGCGCGTGAACGCCGCGCTGAGCGGCGCGCGCTCAGTTCTTCTCAGGCTGCCGGTATTGCTCATTGGCATATCCGAATTCGGCAAGCACGCGGCCGAGGGCGACATGAATGGGGTATAAGGCGGCCGCCGATGATCCCGTCCGCATCAGCCTGGCCGCACCGCGAAACGGCGAGGCGGCAAGCAGCGCCAGGCTCTTTAGAAAGACCTTGGTGCCGGCAAACGGCGTGCCAGCCCGTTTCTTCTTCTCGACCAGTGTCGAGATGACGCCATTGCGCAGGCTGCGGGCGCGGATCCAGTCGGCTTCGACGCGTCGGGCCGGGACGCTTTCCCGCACTTGCGCCTCGGCGCACCAGCCAAGCACAAAGCCTCTTTGCGCGGCGCGGCTCAGGAAATCGGAATCGCCGCCGCCTATGAAGTTGAATTTCAGGTCGAGGAAGGGCGGCCCCATGGCGGTGAGCACGTAACGCCCAACCAGCAGATTGCCGGAGGAATAGAGCGCAGGCACACGCCTGGTCTCCCGGTAGGGTGGCGCAAAGACCGGGTGCTCGGCCCATCCAGCATGGGCGGCGTCGGCAAACACAGGCCTTTGCGGGCCACCGACGATGTCGGCACTGAGTGTCTCGGCCGCCGTGCACATGCGCTCGAGCCATTGCGGATCGGCGATCTCGTCATCGTCGATGACCAGCAAGTGCCTGAAATTTGGAAAGTGCAGGATCGCCGTCTGCCAGCCGGCATTATAGGCGCTGCAATTGCCGCGCTCATGCGCAATGATGACCATGCCTGATATCTCGCCGCGCTCGAACAGCGGCAGCGCCGCCCTGGCGCCGGCGCGCGCCTCGGCCTCGTTCTCAATGACGATGATTGCGAAGCGTCTGCCGGTTTGCTGGGCCTTGAGCGATGCCAGCGTCGCCAGCAGCTGCTCGGGCCGTTTGAAGGTCGGCAGCGTCACGACCGCCTCGACGGCCGTCGTGACAAGCCCCGGAGAGCGCCCCGCGATCGATACCGAATCGTCCGATGGCAATGGGATCATCCGTGTTCAGCCCGGGATGGTGAGTTTGGTTCTTGATAGCATCGCGACGATAACGTTTCGTTAATCACCTTTCGCGGACAAGCCCGCAAATCCGCGACTCCAGGCCGCCAAATACCTTCACTTAATCAACGCTTCACCGCGCTTTGCTAGCTGTATCCGCTCAGGATAGGTGAGATGCATCTGCTGTTCGCCACATCGATCGTGCCCGACGGCGCTCTTGCCTCGGGCTATGAGATTGCCAATGCCGCGATCATCGCCGCGTTGCGGCGTGCCGGCGCGCGCGTCACCGTGATCGGCTTCACCTGGCCTGGCAAGCCTGCAAGCGATCCGCAAAACACCATCGTGCTCGGTGCCGTCGATGTGCGCACCGAAAGCGCATCATCGCTGCAAAAGCTCGCCTGGGTTGCTAAGGCGATGCTCTCCGGCCTCACTTTCGCATCGGTCAAGCTGCGCGTGGTCTCCGACAGCGAGGTCCAAGCCGCCGTCGAGCGTGCCGGCCCTTTCGACGGCTATGTCTTGAATTCGGTGCAGTTCGCCGGCGCCTTCGAAAGCCTCTTCGGCGACCGGCCGTCGATCTTCGTCGCCCACAATGTCGAGCACAGTTCGGCGCTGCAGAACGCCGTTGCTGCCGGCGGTCTCTTCCAGCGCATGTTGTTTCGCCGTGAGGCCAAGCTGCTCAAGGTCATTGAAGCACGGCTTTGCCGCCGGGCACGCTTCGTCTTCACGCTGGCCGAGGAAGATCGCTCAGCGCTCGGCGTCGGCTCCGACGATCGTTCGGCGATGCTGCCGCTGGTGACTTGCGCCGAGCCGCCCGCGCAAAAAACCCTGCGCCGTATCGATTGCGACGCGGCGTTGATCGGCACCTGGACCTGGCAGCCGAACCGCATCGGCCTCGATTGGTTCCTGGACAAAGTGGTGCCGCATCTCAGGCCGGATTTCCGGGTCAGGATCGCCGGCAGCGTGCCGCCGGGCGTCATTTCCACGCATCCCGGTGTCGAATTCGTCGGCCGCGTGCCGGACGCGCAGGCCTTCGTGCGCAGTGCCGCCGTCATCCCGCTGATCAGCACCTCCGGCAGCGGCGTGCAGCTCAAGACCATCGAGACTTTCGAACTCGGCCTGCCTTCCGTCGCCACCAGCCATTCGCTGCGCGGCATCGATCATCGCCCGGTCAATTGCGTCGTGGCCGACGATCCGGTCGCCTTCGCCGGCGCCCTAGAAGCCGCGACGGCCAATGTCAGGGACGTCGACGGAAGCGCTTTCCACCGCCGGCAGGTGAAAGCGCTCGATGCCGCAATCAGGCTCGGCCTGAAAAAGCTCGATCCCATCAGGCAGGAGGTGTTCGCGTGAACATGCACACCGCCCGCGCCGCATTCGGGGTCGACAGTTTGAAATCGATCCTCGGTATATCCGTCCTCGCCATCCGCTGGGACGATGCGGTCGCTCTGCTGACCCGATTGATTGCGGAGCGACGCTTCACCAAGGTCAGCTTTCTCAATGCCCACAATGCCAATGTCGCCTACACGGAGCCGGTCTTTGCCGAGGCGCTCGACGATTTTCTCATCCTGCCTGACGGTGTCGGTGTCGATCTGGCGGCGAAACTGCTCTACGGAACGTGGTTTCCCGACAATCTCAACGGCACCGATTTCATCCCTGCTTTCCTCCAGGCGTCCGCCAGGCCGCTGACCGTGGGGCTGCTCGGCGCGACGCAGGCCAACGCCGAGGCGGCATCGAAGAAGCTGGCAGCGCTCGCGTTGCAGCACAGATTCGTGGTCATCCACGACGGCTATTTCTCCCCCGCAGAGGAGCCGGCAATCGTCGATCGCATCGCCAGATTGCGGCCGGACGTGCTGCTTGTCGCCATGGGCGTGCCGCGCCAGGAATTGTGGATCGCGCGCCACATCGATGCGCGCCACTGCACACTGCCGATCGCCGTCGGCGCGCTGCTCGATTTCCTGAGCGGCGCGGTGCCGCGGGCGCCGCTGTGGATGCGCCGGCTCAGGCTCGAATGGCTGTTTCGGCTGTGGATCGAGCCGGGCCGCCTCTGGCGCCGCTATGTCGTCGGTAATCCTGTGTTTCTGTGGCGCGTCATTGGCCAGAAATTCTTGCGCAGGCCCGCCCCTGCCAGATCAGGCCGCGGAGCAGGCTCCGGAGTGGGCCGTTGAACAGCCGGTTCGTGCCGAGCCCTGCCGCCGCCCCCGATGTCCTTCGCCGGACGCCGACGGCGGCGGTCGTGACGGCAAGCTATGCGCCGGATTTGGAGCGTTGTCGCCTGCTGTGCGAAACCCTCGACCGCTACGTTTCCGGCGTGGCGCACCACTATATTCTTGTCGAGCATCGCGACGTGACGTTGTTTCGCCAGTTGGAGAACAGCCGCCGCACCGTCGTCGACGAGCGGGACCTGTTGCCGCGCTGGCTGCACGCCTTCGACGATCCACTGAGCCTGTTCCGCCGGCGCATCTGGCTCAGCCTGAAGACCATGCCGCTGCGCGGCTGGCATGTGCAGCAGCTTCGCCGCATCGCGATATCAGCGCGTGCCGGGGAAGACGTGCTGATCTTCTGCGATTCCGACGTGGCGTTCCTAAAACCTTTCGACTGCAGCGCCTTCTGGCGCGATGGCAAGGTGCGTCTGTTCCGCCGCGACGGCGTGCTGTCCGAAGGCCATGAGGAACACCGGATCTGGTCGCGCAATGCGGGCTCGGCGCTCGGCATCGAGCCATCAGAGGTTTCCACCCACGATTACATTTCGACGCTGATCGCATGGCGCCGCGAAACAGTGACCGCCATGTGTGCCCGGATCGAGAAGGTCCATGGCCGCAACTGGGTCGAAATCGTCGGTGCGGTGCGCAAATTCTCCGAATGCATGATCTACGGCCGCTATGTCGACGACGTGCTCGCCGGTGCCGGCCATTTCCACGGCTCGGAGGAATTCTGCCGCGTCCACTGGACGGGCGAAGCGCTGTCGGATGACGAGTTCCGCCGCTTCGTCGCCGCCATGGCGCCGGAACAAGTGGCCATCGGCATGCAGTCCTTCATCGGCACGGATATCGGCCGAATCCGCCGTCTGATCGGGCTCGACTAGTCCTTGGGTCAGACCCTGAACGACCGGTTTCGACCCCTTGCCGTTTTCCCGGTAGGGGTGATGAAAGGGTGGAAGTCACCTGTTACAGACGGAAGCGCAGGTTCCGTCGCGTGAGTTCGTTGACCGAGGTGCAGCCCATCAGCTTCATGCCACGCTCGATCTCGATGTGCATCAATTCCAGCGCGCGTTCGACGCCGGCCTGCCCGGCGGCCGCCAGTGGGAAGAGATAGTAGCGGCCCAATCCGACGGCTTTTGCGCCCAGCGAGAGCGCCTTGAGCACATGCGTGCCGCGCTGCACGCCGCCATCCATCATCACATCGATTCTGTCTCCCACCGCATCGACGATCTCCGCAAGCTGGTCGAACGCGGTACGCGAGCCGTCGAGTTGTCGACCGCCGTGATTGGAAAGGACAATTCCGGTGCAGCCAATCTCGACCGCACGCCTGGCGTCCTCGTCCGACATGATGCCTTTCAGGCAGAACTGTCCGCCCCAGTGCTGCACCATCTCGGCAACGTCGTTCCACGACATTGCGGGGTCCAACATCTCCGTGAAGTAGCGGCTGATCGACATCGCGCCGCCGCCCATGTCGACATGACCGTCGAGCTGCGGCAGCTTGAACCGCTCATGCGTGTAGTAGTTGATCGCCCACGATGGTTTGACCGCGAACTGGGCGATGCCAGCGAGGTTGAGCTTGAAGGGAATAGCGAACCCCGTTCGCTTGTCACGCTCGCGGTTGCCGCCGGTGATGCTGTCGACCGTCAGCATCATCACCTCTACTCCCGCCTGCTTGGCCCGGGCCATCATCTCGCGGTTCAATCCGCGGTCCTTGTGAAAGTAGAATTGGTAGACTTGCGGCCCATTGCTGATCTGGCGCGCCTCTTCGAGGCTGACGGTGCCGAGCGAGGAGACGCCGAACATCGTGCCATATTTCGCCGCCGCTGCCGCCACCGCACGTTCGCCCTGATGGTGGAACAGGCGCTGGAGCGCTGTTGGCGAGCAGTAGACCGGCATCGCCAGCTTCTGGCCCATGACGGTCACCGACATGTCCACATTGGTCACGCCGCGCAGGACATTCGGCACCAGGTCGCAGTCATCGAAGGCAGCCCTGTTGCGCCGATAGGTGACTTCGTCATCTGCCGCGCCGTCAATGTAGTTGAAGATCGGTCGGGGAAGGCGCTGTTTGGCCATGCTGCGGAAGTCATGGAAGTTGTGGCAGTTGCTCAGACGCATCTCATCACTCTGTTGGCCCGGGCCCAACCCTATTGGCCCAGGCTCACCTGCCCGATAGCACACTGCCGCGCAATGCCTAACTGAGGCGGGCTGAACGATAAACGGCCGCAACGGGCCGGGCGTCGGCGGCCAGCTGATCGACCCTACACCGGCTTGGCCGGTTTGCGCATCGCCGAATAGGTGAGCAGCGTCGAGGCGAGGTAGAGCAGCAGGAAGACGACATTGAGCGACAACACCAGTTCCGGCATGTCCAGGATGGTGGTCAGCACATAGGTCAGCAGGACCGCCTTCAGCCCGGCAAGCAGGGCCAGGTTGATCGCCCGCACCAGCGTCTGGCCGCGCGCGAACAGAAGCTCGGCCTGATATTCGACCAGGTTGCGCAGGCCTGGCACGCAGATCGCCAGCGCCACCAGAGGGGCGGCCTCGGCAACATTCTTGCCCAGCGCGTTGGGAAAGAAATGCAGCACGATGGCGAGCGCCGCCAGCGCCAGCGTCGAGACCAGGAACACGCCGCCTTCGATGCCGCTCTTGACCGAAAGGCGCGACAGCAGTTCCGGCGCGCGCATCATGCGCTGCACCAGCATCATCGAGAAGGTGCGGATCGGGATCGCGGTCAGGTCGACAAGCCGCATGATGATGGCATAGATGCCGGCGAGGTGCGGACCGCCGATCGCCAGCACCAGCAGCTTGTCGAATTCCATCTGCAGGTAGAACAGCACCTCCGCGCCGGCCACATAGATGGAGTCGGCGAGCCGCCGCAGATAGAGTTCCAGCCGCAGCCGCAGCCTCTGGCGCGGATAGAAAAATCCGAAGGCGATGAGCAGCGAGGCGGCGTTGGCGCCGATATAATACCAGGACCAGACCCCTATGGTCGGCTGCGCAGCGAACATGAACAGCATGGCGCCGAGCGCCCGCAAGGCCGTTGCCAGGATCGTCAGCAGCGCGGCGCGGCCGAACTTGCCGAGGCCGTTGTTGACGATCAGCGCGACCTCGACCGGCCGCCATAACAGCGCCTCGGCAAAGACGATCGCCGCAAACACCGATAGCGGCACGGTGCTGGCAAAGAAGATCAGGTAGACGCCGTAGGAGGCGGCAGCCAGCAACGGCAGCGATATCACTCCGAGCAGAAGGAAGCCGGCGGTGAAGGTGCCTATCAGATTGGGGCGGATGGTGGCGGTTCGGTAAAGCGCCGAGATGAAGCCGAAGCCCAGGATGCGCGACAGCATCACGCCGGCCGCCGAAGCGGTCGCGAACATGCCGAACTCGGCGATGGACAGCGTGTTGGCCAGCGCGATGAAATAGGCGAGCGAAAACGCCAGCCGCCCGCCTGCGCCGCTGATCGCCGAGAGATAGTCGCGAACCAGTCCCCGTCGCTCGGCCACGAAAGCGCCGATCCGGGCGAGGGGCCGCCTTTGCGGGATGTTGCCAGCCTGAGTCATGTGTCGGAGACAGCATAGGTTGGAAAGTTTAACGCGCCGTTCTGAACGCTTTTTGTTGCTTCAAGAAGAACACAACCGAAGAGGGAAACCTCATCTTCAAGGCAGAGAAATTAACCTTTTGTTTCCTATGCTTGTTTAGCGTGGCTTAACGAATGGCTGACCGCGCGTCCAAGCCGCCAGGGGCAAGCTCCACGACAATGGTCGACAGGCAAAACCGTGAAGATTGGAAGCGCGAGCGATCCTTGCTGGCGCTCGGCCAGGCGATGCGCGGCGAAGATGACGCTGAACCATCGCTGGTTTCGATCGGGGACCGGGCGGACCCGTCATGGCGCGAGGATGCCGCCACGCGCCATCGTCTCGCGCGCTCACGCCGGGAGGCGCGAGCGCATCCGGAACTCTCCGCAGCTCCGGAGCCCTCGGCACCCCTGGAACGCCCGGTAGCTTCGGAATTCTCGGCAAACGATGAAACAAGCCAGCCTCGTGCCGACTATGCATCCGCTTCGGCCGCCCGGATGTCGCCAGAGGCGGACGAGGCCGTTGACGCAGACTATGCGGAAGCCAGTCCGCGGGAGGAGCCGGTTGCTGCCGGTGTTTCCGGGGACCGCCGTTTCGATGCCGATCCCCGACATGCCGCGTTCGAGCCTCGATACGCCAGCGACGAACCTCGACATGCCGCATTCGACCCTCGATATGCATTCGAGTCCGAGCAGCGGTCTTCCCGCGACGACGGACAAGAATGGAGGCCGTTGATCGATCCGATGCAGGTCGTCCGCGGCATTGCCCGGTCGAAGCTGCTGATCGTCGCCATGACCATACTGGGCGCCACGCTTGGCGTCGCGATCGCGCTGTCGACGCCGAAGAAATACGAAGCCACCGCAGAGCTGATCGTCGACCCGCGCGACCTGAAGCTCACCGACCGCGATCTCACCCAATCGGTGCTTGCATCCGACGCCACGCTGGCCATCGTCGAAAACCAGGTTCGCGTGCTCACCTCCGGTACGGTTCTCAACAAGGTCGTGGACAAGCTCAATCTCGTCAGCGATCCGGAGTTCAACGGGCAAGATTCCGGCGGCCTAGGCGTGATGACGCTCATCCGGTCGATCCTGTCGCGCAGCGACGGGGCGGGTGCCGATGCGGACCGCCGCCGTGCGCTGGCCGTCGGCAATCTGGCCGAGAGCCTTTCGGTCGAGCGCGGCGGCAAGACCTTCGTCATCTCCGTCCGAGCCACCACGCAAAATGGCGAGAAGTCGGCTCTCATCGCCAACACGATGACGGACGTTTTCCTGCAGACCTTCGGTCAGATCCAGTCCGACACCGCTGGCCGCGCGACCAACGAACTGACGGGCAGGCTCGACGAGTTGCGCAAGGGCGTGGAAGTGGCCGAGCGCAAGGTCGAGGATTTCAGGGCCGCGCATGACCTCGTCGATGCGCAAGGCCATCTGATCAGCGACGACGAGATGCTCAAGCTCAACCAGCAGCTTGCCATCGCCCGGGCGCGCACGCTGGAACTCAACGCCCGCGCGGCATCGGCGCGCTCGATCGACGTGAATTCGGTTCTGAGCGGCACCTTGCCGGAAGAGATCAACTCCAACACCATGAGCGAATTGCGCTCGCAATATGCGACGCTCAAGCAGGAGGCCGACCGCGCCGCGATCCGGTTCGGGCCGCGCCATCCCGAGCTCCAGGCGCTCAATGCCCAGCTTGCCGGCTCGCGCGAGCGTATCGCCGGGGAACTGCGCCGCATCGCCTCCTCGCTGCAGGTCGACCTGAAGCGTGCCGTGCAACTCGAACAGGATCTGGCCTCCCGGCTGGCGCAGTTGAAGGTCCGCAGCGGCAACGTCAACAGCGACCTCGTCACCTTGCGCGAACTGGAGCGCGAGGCTGCCGCCAAGCGCTCCGTCTATGAACAATATCTTCTGCGCGCCAAGGAAACCGGCGAGCAGAAGGACATCAACACCGCCAATATCAATGTGATCTCCAAGGCCTTCGCCCCGCTCGAGCCGAACGGACCGTCGCGCGCAGTAACGGTGCTTGCCGGCCTGCTGGCGGGCCTCGCTTCTGGTATCGGTCTGGGCGCCATGCGCGGCGCCTATGCGAGCCTGCGCGAAACCGCCAATTCGCGGCCGCGTCGCAGGACGGACGAGCGCCGGACACCCATTGAAGACAAGGCATACCAGGCGTCGCCGCCGCCCGCCCCGCCAGTCGAGGCCACCAGGCGTTCAGGTCCGATCAGCGCGCTGCTGTCGGCGGTGAGCAACATCGTGCCGCGCAGGGCGCGCAGGGAAGACTCTGTCAACACGCGTTCCGGCTCACCGGCCAGCGGCTCACCGGCGTATCCTTATGCGCAGCCGCCGATAGGCTATCCGCAGGCGCAGCCCTGGCAGATGCAGCCGCCGCCGGCCGCCATGACGCCCCATGCCGGACAAGCGCCATATCCGCAGCAGCAGTCGATCTATCCCCGAGCCTCGTCGGACAAGGCAAATCAGGCTTCGGAAGCCGCTGAACAGCAAGCTTCTATCGAGGAAATCCGAGCCAGCCTGCGCGAATTCCGCGAAGCCGTTCGCGAACTCACCGAAAGCCGATCGCACCGCCGCTATTTCTGAGCGCCGAATAAAAGCCATCGGTTTCGAGTTAACGGCATAAGACGGCGCTTTGACGGGATTGCCCGGCCGGATTTTCGTGAAAATGCCGCCCGAAGAAGAATGATGTCGAAGGTGCTTCATGGCCGAGTTGATTGACGGAAAACGCATCGCCGAAGACGTGGTGCAGCGTGTCAAGGCCTTGACTGTCGAGCTGATGGAAAAGGGTGCGCGGAAGCCGGGTCTCGCCGTGGTCATCGTCGGCGAGGATCCGGCGAGCCAGGTTTACGTCGCCTCCAAATCCCGCACCGCCAAGGAATGCGGCTTTCATTCGGTCCAGCACACGCTGCCGGCCGAGATCTCCGAACAGGAGCTGCTTGATATCATCGGCGAGCTCAACGCCGATCCGGCCATCAACGGCATCCTGGTGCAGCTGCCGCTGCCTGGCCATATCGATGCCGGCAAGGTTATCCAGACCATCGCGCCGCAAAAGGATGTCGACGGCTTCCACTTCATCAATGTCGGCAAGCTCGGCACCGGCGAACTGGAGACGGCGTTCGTGCCTTGCACACCGGCCGGCTCGATGCTGCTGATCGAGCGCGTGCGCGGCAAGGATCTTTCCGGACTCAATGCGGTGGTCGTCGGCCGCTCCAACATTGTCGGCAAGCCGATGGCCAATCTTTTGCTCGCCGCCAACTGCACCGTCACCATCGCGCACAGCCGCACGAAGGACCTGGCTGCACTGGCGCGCACCGCCGACATTCTCGTTGCCGCTGTCGGAAGACCTGAAATGGTCAGGGGTGATTGGGTCAAATCCGGTGCTACCGTCATCGACGTCGGCATCAACCGCATCGCGGCGCCCGAAAAGGGCGAGGGCAAGACCCGCCTGGTCGGTGACGTCGCCTATGCGGAAGCGGCGAAGACGGCCGGCGCCATCACGCCGGTGCCTGGCGGCGTCGGACCGATGACCATTGCCATGCTGATGGCCAACACGCTAGCTTCTGCCTATCTCGCGGCCGGGTTGAAACGGCCCTCCTTCTGATCCTGGAAAGCGCAGCTTTGCCGAACCTCACTGTTCCCTCAGAGCGGCCGGTCACGAACGATCCCGTTCAAGGCGGCCGGCAGTTCGGGTTCCTGCTGGTCGACAAGTTTTCCATGTTCTCGCTGGCCGCCGCAATCGACACGTTCCGGTCGGCGAACCGGCTGCTCGGCCGCGACTTCTATGGCTGGACGACGGTGTCGGCCGACGGCGATGCCGTCATGGCCTCCAACGGCCTGCCGCTCAAGATCGACTACGCTGTCGCCGATCTGCCGCCGGTCGATATCCTTTTCGTCTCGGTCGGGCTGACGACGGAGTTTCCCGGCAAGAGCAAGGTGCTGGCAGCGCTGCGCAGCTGGGGCCGACGCGGCAACGCGCTCGGCGCGCTCTCGGTCGGCTCCTATCTGCTCGCCGAGGCAGGCCAGCTCGAAGGCTATCGCTGCACCATCCACTGGGAAAACCGCGCCGGCTTCGTAGAGCGGTTTCCCGACATCAACTGCACCGGCAATGTCTTCGAGATCGACCGCAAGCGCTACACCTGCGCCGGCGGCACCACCTCCATCGACCTGATGCTGGAGATCGTGCGCGGCGATTTCGGCTCGAGCCTCGCCAACGGCGTCGCCAACCAGTTCCAGCACGAGCGCATCCGCTCCGCCGGCGATCGCCAGCGCGTCGGCCCTGAGCGCGACCTGACCGGCAAATCGGAAAAGCTGCGGCGCATCGTCGAGCTGATGGCCGATCATCTCGACGAGCCGCTGTCGGCGGTGCAACTCGCCAAGTCGGCGGGTCTGTCGGTGCGCCAGGTCGAGCGCCTGTTCCTGCGTCACCTCACAGTGACGCCCGGTCGCTATTATATGCGGCTCAGGCTTGAGCGCGCGCGCGAATTGCTGCGCCAGACCAACATGCCGATCCTCGACGTGGCGATCGCCACCGGCTTCACCTCACACTCATATTTTGCCCAGAGCTATCGGCTGCAGTTCGGCCGGCCGCCTTCCGAAGAGCGGCGCACGACGTATTGAGGAGTTTGGCTCAAGGGCCGACCTCCCACACCCTGCGTCCGGGCTTGTGTCCTAGTGCCGCGTCAAATAGCTTCCCGGAACTGACGGTGACTGACTGGGGGAGATTTTCATGGCGGGACTTGCACGGAGCCTCGCCGCGGCGATCCTCCTGTTGTGGATGACGACGCCCGGCCTTGCCGCCGACCGTGTCGTCATCGTTCTCGACGCTTCCGGCTCCATGTGGGCGCAGATCGACGGCAAGCTCAAGCTCGAAATTGCCCGCGAATCGCTCCGAACCGTGCTGCAGTCGGTCCCCGCCGACAAGGAAATCGGCTTCATGGCCTATGGTCATCGCGAGAAGGGCAGTTGCGAGGACATCGAGCTCATCGTGCCGCCGCAGGCCGGCTCGGCAGGTGCTGTTTCCGCTGCCGCCGACAGCCTGAAATTCATCGGCAAGACGCCGCTGACATCAGCCGTCAAGCAGGCGGCCGAGGCGCTGAAATACACCGAGGACAAGGCCACCGTCATCCTGATCACCGACGGGCTCGAGACCTGCAATGGCGACCCGTGCGCGCTCGGCAAGGAGCTGAAGGCTGCCGGCGTCGACTTCACCGTCGACGTCGTCGGCTTCGGCCTGACCGCGGACGAGGGCAGGCAGGTCGCTTGCCTCGCCGACAACACCGGCGGCAAATACATCCAGGCGTCCGACGAGCAAGCGCTACAGAACGCATTGGTCGAAACTATCGCCGCCGCGCCTGCACCGGCGCCCGAACCAGCGCCTGCGCCGCAACCGGCGCCGGCTCTCGAGCCGGAAAAGCCAGAGTTCAACTTCGTGCCGACCGTGGTGCTAGCCGAGGGTGGCGATCCCGTCACCGACGGCAATTCCTGGGAGATCTACAAGGCGAGCTCCGACGGCACGCGCGGCGATTACGTCACCACCGAATACGGCGCCTACAAGGGCAATCTGGAACCCGACGACTACATAATTGTCGCACGCGATGGCGAGGCCAGGACCGAACAGAAGCTCAAGGTCGAGGCGGGGCAGGTCTATAAGCCTCTCTTCGCGCTGAATGCCGGCACGCTCATCATTCACCCGCGGCCAAGTGAGGGAGCGGATGTGGCCGATGGCGCAGCTGTCGTGATCGCCTATCCGGGCGTCGATACGCCCCCGACTTATTATGGCGACACGAAAGTCGTGTTGCCGGCCGGCGACCAGAAAGTGACGGTCACGATTGGGCAGGGCGAGGTTACCGAAACCATCTCGCTCACGGCCGGCAGGGTCATCGACAAGGATATCATCGTCGGCGTCGGCCACGTCGTCGCCAACGCCTACTATGTCGCCGGCGGCGACAAGGCCGACGGTTCGGGCATCGGCTTCAAGGTGTTCAAGGCAAAAAAGAAGATCAACGGAACGAGGGAAGAGGTGACTTATGCCTATGGTCCCGACAGCAAGTTCGATCTGCCGCCCGATGACTATGTGTTGATGGCGACGGTCGACCTCGCCGTCGCCGAGCAGCCGTTCAGCGTCAAGGCCGGTGAGAACCAGGATCTGAAAATCGCCATCAATGCCGGCGTGCTGGCGATCACCGCGCCAGGGGCCTCGAAGATCGAGATATTCGATCCGAAAAAGGACATCAACGGCAACCGCAAATCGCTCGGTTACGCCTATGACGAGAAGTATCAGGCGGCGCTGCCGGCCGGCGACTATGCAGTCGTCTCGGAGAAGTTGGACAACAGCTCAAGGGAAAGCACAGTGACGATCAAGGCCGGCGAGCGAACCGAGCTGACGGTGCAGTAGGGACGTAATTCGACGCCGGCAAAAGGGCGGCCCGCCAGCCACGGCATTGCGCCGCCCTTTTTTCACTGCAGTGCGAGTTCCGCCACGTTGTTTCCGAAGGCGCTGGCGCCGTGATCGGCACGGCCGACCATTTGCCGGAACCCAGCGAAAAGCTCGCGGCCGAAGCCGAATTCATTGGCGATAAGATCGCTGTCCGCCGCCCGTCGCAGTGCGAAATCGCCGGCCGGCACCAGCACTTCCAGCGTTCCGGCCTCGGCGTCGAGCCTGATGATATCGCCCTCATGGATCCTGGCGATCGGCCCGTCCTCGACCGCTTCCGGCGTCACGTGGATGGCCGCCGGCACCTTGCCGCTCGCGCCCGACATGCGCCCGTCAGTGACCAGCGCCACATGCTGGCCGCGATCCTGCAGGACGCCAAGCACGGTGGTCAGCCTGTGCAGCTCCGGCATGCCATTGGCTTTCGGCCCCTGGAAGCGGATGACGGCGATGAAATCGCCTGTCAATGTGCCTGCCTTGAACGCCTCGTTGAGCCCTTGCTGGCTGTCGAAAACCTTCGCCGGCGCCTCGATGATGCGCCGCTCCGGTTTCACGGCGGAAGTCTTGATGACGGCGTGGCCGAGATTGCCCGAGAGCATTTTCAGTCCGCCCGTCGGCTGGAACGCCTTCTTGAACGGCGCCAGCACCTTCTCGTCGCCGCTTTCGCGGGGTGAGGCCTCGCGCACCACGCCGCCATCGGCGCCGAGCTTTGCTTCGACCGCATAAGGACGCAGCCCTTCGCCCCAGACCGTCTGGACGTCCTCATGCAGGATGCCTTCGTCGAGCAGTTCGCGGATCAGGAAGCCGAGCCCGCCGGCCGCATGGAAATGGTTCACGTCGGCAAGGCCGTTCGGATAGACCCGCGCCAGCAGCGGCACGGCTTCCGAAAGGTCCGAAATATCCTGCCAGGTGATGGCGATGCCGGCCGCGGCCGCCATGGCGAGCAGATGGATGGTGTGATTGGTCGATCCGCCGGTGGCGTGCAGGCCGACGATGCCGTTGACGATCGAGCGCTCGTCGATCATCCGGCCGACCGGCGTGTAGGCGTTGCCGAGCGCGGTGATCGCCAGCGCCCGCTTCGTCGCCTCTCGGGTCAGCGCGTCGCGCAACGGCGTGCCGGGGTTGACGAAGGAGGCGCCCGGCGTGTGCAGGCCCATGATCTCCATCAGCATCTGGTTGGAGTTCGCCGTGCCGTAGAAGGTGCAGGTTCCTGGTCCGTGATAGGATTTGGACTCGGCCTCGAGCAGTTCTTCCCTTCCTGCCTTGCCTTCGGCATAGAGCTGGCGCACTTTGGCCTTCTCGTCATTGGGCAGGCCCGTCGTCATCGGCCCGGCTGGGATGAACACCGCCGGCAGATGGCCGAAAGTCAGGGCTGCGATTACCAGCCCCGGCACGATCTTGTCGCAGACGCCGAGATAGACGGCCGCGTCGAACATGTTGTGCGACAGGCCGATCGCCGCGGCCATGGCGATCACGTCGCGCGAGAACAGCGACAGCTCCATGCCGGGCTGGCCCTGCGTGACGCCGTCGCACATCGCCGGCACGCCGCCGGCGACTTGGGCAATGCCGCCGGCCTCGCGCGCCGCGTCCTTGATCAGCGCCGGAAAGGTCTCGAAAGGCTGATGCGCCGACAGCATGTCGTTATAGGAGGTGATGATGCCGAGGTTCGGCACTCGGTCGCCGCCAAGTGCCACCTTCTCCGAAGGGCTGCAGACGGCAAAGCCATGGGCGAGGTTGCCGCAGGAAAGCACGGCCCGGTTGGCAGTGCGGTTCGAGGCCTCGGCGATGCGGCCGAGATAGGCCTCGCGACCAGGTCTGGAGCGTTGGCGGATGCGCTCGGTGATGGCTTCGATGTCGCGTCTCGCGGTCATGACGTCGGTCCTTTCAGGCGAGGTCCCGCAAACACCTTCCGGCTATCTGCCGGGACCCTCGGCAAGTTGAAATCAGGGTGCCCAGAAAACCTCTACGGGCCTCTCGGCTGCGTCGAGCACGGCGCGAATGGGCTTTTGTGTTGCCGATGCCATCGCGCTCTCGAATGTCTTGCGCTTGTCCTCGCCCTCGATATGCAGTGCGATGAAGCCGGCTTCGACGATCCGCGCCAGCGACAGCGTCAGGCGCGGCTCGTCGGCGCTTGCCGCGTGAACCGGGAGCACGACCCTTTCCGAGGACGGATCGAGCAGTTTTTCCAGATTGTCGGCGTCAGGAAAGAACGATGCGGTATGGCCATCGGTTCCCATGCCAAGCACGACTACATCGAGCGGCCAGGGCAGCGACCGCAACATCCTGCTATCGGACTCCGACGTATCGCCAACGCTTGCTACCTCTTCGTAGAGCGGCACGAAACGTGCGGCTGCAGCCGCGTTTTGCAAGAGATTAGCGGCGACCAGCCCGGCGTTGGAGCGCGGAGAGGAGGCCGGCACGCAACGCTCGTCGACCAGCGTCACCGTCACCTTGTTCCAGGCGATCGGGATATTCGAAAGCGATGCGAAAAATCTCGCCGGCGTCGTGCCGCCGGAAACAGCGAGCAGCCCTGTGCCGCGCTCAGCGATTGCATTGGTCAGGCGGCCTGCGACGTGGCCGGCAAGTGCTGCCGCCAGGTCCTGGCGTCCGGCAAACGCGTGCCAGTTGTAGGCGGCGCTGTTCAATTGCTCTCGTGCCATGTCCGCCCGTCGCGTTCGATCAGCGCAATCGAGGCCGAGGGGCCCCATGTGCCGGCCGTGTAGCCCTGTGCCTCTTGCCTTCCGCTTTCCCAGGCATCCTGGATCGGGTCGATCCATTTCCACGCCGCCTCGACCTCGTCGCGGCGCATGAACAGCGTCTGGTTGCCGCGGATCACATCCATGATCAGGCGCTCATAGGCATCGGGCGCGCGGCCGTCGAAGGATTGCGCGAAGCTCATGTCGAGCGGGATCTGGCGCAGCCGCATGCCGCCCGGCCCCGGATCCTTGATCATGATGAACTGCTTGACACCTTCGTCGGGCTGCAGCCTGATGACCAGCTGGTTGGCGGAGATCGGTCCGGCGCTGTCGCCGAAGATCGAGTGCGGGATCGGCTTGAATTCGATGACGATCTCCGAGACGCGGGTCGCCAGCCGCTTGCCCGTCCTGAGGTAGAACGGCACGCCAGCCCAGCGCCAGTTGCCGATTTCGGCCTTGAGCGCAACGAATGTCTCGGTGTTGCTGTTCTTGCCGAGCTCCTCGACATAGCCTTTCACCGGCCCGCCGGCCGAGGCCCCGGCACGGTACTGCCCGCGCACCGTGTGCTTGGGCGCTTCGTTGCCGTTGATGCGTTTCAGCGCGCGCAACACTTTCAGCTTTTCGTCGCGCACGGCATCGGCATCCATCGACGACGGTGCCTCCATGGCGACGAGACAGAGAAGCTGCAGCATGTGGTTCTGCACCATGTCGCGCAACGCGCCGGCCTTGTCGTAATAGGTGACGCGATCCTCGAGGCCGACCGTCTCGGCGACGGTGATCTGGACATGGTCGACATTGGCGGAATTCCACAGCGGCTCGTAGAGCGCGTTGGCAAAGCGCAGCGCCATCAGATTCTGCACCGTCTCCTTGCCGAGATAGTGGTCGATGCGGAAGATCTGGCTTTCATGGAAATCATCGCCGACCAGATCGTTGAGCGCGCGCGCCGAGGCGAGATCGCGCCCGATCGGTTTCTCCAGCACGATGCGCGAGTTCGGCGTGATCAGCCCGTTCTCTTTCAGCTTGTGCGAGATGTCGCCGAACAGCGCCGGCGCGACTGCCAGGTAGAAGGCGCGGATGCATTCGCTTTCGCCGATCGCCTTCTTCAATTTGTCGAAGCCCGCGCCAGTGGTCGCATCGGCCGAGACGTAGGAAAGCCGGGCAAGGAACGTCTTCAGCTCCGCGGCGTCGATATCGGCCGGTCTCACATGGTCGGAAATCGCCTGCCTGGCGAAATCCCGAAATTCCTCGTCGGTCATTTTCGAGCGCGACGTGCCGATGATGCGCGTCGGTTCGGAAAACTGATGGTCGCGCTGGCGATGGTAGAGCGACGGCAAAAGCTTGCGTTCCGACAGATCGCCGGTGCCGCCGAAAATGATGAAGTCGAAAGGGTCGACGGGAATGATCTGGCTGGTCATGGTCTGTCCGCTTTGACGCCGGTCGCTGTGACGCGGCTGATATAATCTAATCGATTTAGATTTTCCAGTGCCACGGCGTCACACTCCAAGGCCAATCGGCCTTTGCCGATTGGTCCTGATGTGTGCCCTTGACACTGGCGCAACCCGGACGCTTGTCGGCGAGGTGGTTCCGGGAGGCCTTCGCAGATGCAGCATAAAGCGGGACCGAGCTGAAAGCCAAAGGAGAAATCGAGAGTATATTGATCTTTCGGCCGCCATCGCCGGCGGTTGGCCGAGCCATCGTCTTCAATCATGAGTGAGAAAACCATGCGCCTGGAAAACAAAGTTGCCATCATCACCGGTGCCGCGTCAGGTTTCGGCGAAGGCATGGCCAAGCGTTTTGCCGAAGAGGGCGCGAGCGTCGTTGTCGCCGACCTCAACGCCAAGGGCGCCGAACGCGTCGCCAACGAGATCGGCCGCGCGGCGATCTGGACCCAGACCGACGTCTCGTTGCGTTCCGAGTTCGACGAGATGGTCCATGCGGCAAAGAGTGCCTTCGGCCGCATCGACATCATGGTCAACAATGCCGGCTACACCCATCGCAACGGCGACATGCTGGATGTCGACGAGACGACCTTCGACCTGATCACGGCTGTCAACATGAAGGCGATCTACCACGCCGCTCTGGCGGTCGTGCCGATCATGGATCGGCAGGGCGGCGGCGTCATCCTGACCACGGCCTCGACGGCCGGCATCAGGCCGCGGCCCGGCCTTACCTGGTACAACGCGTCGAAGGGCTGGGCGATCACCGCGACCAAGTCGATGGCGGTGGAGCTCGCGCCCAAGAACATCCGCGTCAACTGCCTGTGTCCGGTCGCCGGCGAGACCGGCATGCTGGGAAAATTCATGGGCGCCGACACGCCGGAAATCCGCGAGAAATTTCGCGCGTCGATCCCGCTTGGCCGGCTTTCGACGCCGCTCGACATAGCCAACGCGGCGCTCTGGCTGGCGTCGGACGAGGCGGCTTTCATCACCGGCGTGGCGTTGGAGGTCGATGGTGGACGTTGCATCTGAGCCGTCCGGCCATATCGGGCTTCAACTTGCCTGGCTTCAATTGACTTGACCATCCAGCGAAAGGCATAAGACGGCAATAGGGTGGGGGTTTGGTGGCGCGATGAACGCTAGATTGCGGAAAGTTCGCGAAGACCTGGGGCAACGTCTCAGAGTCTATAAAGCAAGACGCGCTCGGGCAAAAAGCAGCGCGACTTTCATCGGCATTACTGGCAGTTCGGGTAAGTCGACGGCAGCTAGTTTGCTCGGACACATACTGGCCAGCCATGGCTCAGTCTATGCACAGGTTCTCGCCAACACGATCAAGTCGCTGGTAAGCACACTTTACAAGCGCATGAAGACTGATGGTGAGGTCGACTACGTCGTTTTCGAAGCCGGAGCCCATGGGCCCGATACGCTCAAGCCGATGGCGGATATGTTGCAGCCGCATGTGGCTGTGGTCACCATGGTGCGCCTCGAACATTTTACAGCTTTCAGGACCCTGGAGAACGTCGCCGGGGAAAAGCGCGCATTGGTCGATGCGCTGCAGCCGGGCGGCTTCGCTCTGCTCAATGCGGATGATCCCCATGTGATCGGCATGGCTTCCGCCACTCCGCATCGCGTCGTCACTTTCGGCCTGTCGGAACAGGCCGACTACCGCGTGACTAATGTCCATGCCGCCTATCCGGATAGGCTGGAGCTGGCCGTCCATTGGCGTGGCGGCGTGCTAGAGCTGAAGACGCCGTTCCCAGCCGAACATTTTTGGCTGCCGACCGCCGCAGCAGTCAGCGTAGCGCTGGAGCTTGGCGTTCCTCCCGAAAAAGTGGCGGCAAGGGTGGCGACATTTCAGCCGCTGCCAAATCGATGCCAGGTGCTCGTCACCAATGGCGGTCCGCAATTCATCGTCGACGCCGCCAAGTCGCCCTGGCATTCGATCAATCTTGCGTTCGACATGATGGCCAAGGCCACTGTCGAGCGGAAGCGCATCGTTCTGGGGCAGATTTCAGACTATGCAGGCTCGACCAGAAAGTACCATTACGCCTACAAGACCGCGCGGGAAATCGCAGACCAGGTCATCTATGTCGGCGACAATGCGCATCGCTCGGGAGCCGGGCAAGACGATCGTGACGCCGGCCGCTTTCACGAATTGCGTATGCCCAAGGAGGTCTCGGACCACATCAAGCGGACGGCCGTCGCCGGTGAGCTCATTTTACTCAAGAGCTCGTCCCGTCTTCACCTAGAGAGGATCGCGCTGGCCTGGAAGCACGACGTCAAATGCTGGGTTCCCGTCTGCGGCAAGCGGGAAGGCTGCGATACGTGCGGTCTGTTCGAAGTGCCGTTCGAAGAGCATCGCAGCCATGTCAGGGAACGCAGGCATGCCAGACGATGGCAACGCTTTCGGCGTCTGCTCGGCCGCCAACCATAGTACGGAAGCCATCTGAACCCGACCAGCCCTAGAGCAATTCCAGGAAAAGTGTGAAACGGTTTTCCGTCCGGAATTGCGCAAAAACAAAGAGATAGAGCGGTTCGGCGTTTCGTAAAACGATGAACCGCTCTAAGCGCCAGTCTTGATAAAGCTCTTGTAGATCCAGCCGCGTTTGCCGTTGTAGACGATCTGGCACCATTTCTTGCAGCCCATCACCTGAACCGAGGTCTTGGCGGGAACGGTGACTATGGGGGCCGCATTCTTCTTCGGTCCGGTGCGCATGGTGACGGCCCTTAGTATGCGTCCGGTGTCTGCCGCGCTCACTTTCTTGGCCTCGACCTTGGCTTGGGTGCCATCGTTCTGCGTCGCCGCCGGCAATTGCGGCTTAGCAGTGGGAATGGCGGCGGTTTGCGCACCGTCCGGCGCCGTCTTGTTGGGAGCCGCGACTTTGGCAAGCAATGCTGCGGCTTTGTTTTTCGCTGCCGGATCGGCGAATGCCGCCGCAGTGGACGGCTTGTCTGCCGTTGGTTCGACTTGGCCCGCCATCTGGCCGGATGCGGTCTTCTGCCTCGATCCTGTCCAGCGAGGATCATTGGGCGCCAGCGCCGGTATCTCGGCCTCAGCCGCAACCACCGCCGGCGAAACCGCATCGGCCTTGCCCGTGGCCGGCTGCACCGCGGCGACCGTCGAGGCAGCAGCCGGCACGATCTTCGTCGTTTTTACCGGAACGCTTGGAACGATCTGCTCGGGGCTCGCGACAGCTTGTCTCTCATTGGCCGGCAATGCCAGCCATAGCGCCACCGCGGCCACGCCAAGCAGCGCTGCTGTGCCAAGCGCGGCGATTACCAGATGCAAGTTCGACCGGACTTTCTGCCAAAACCTGGGCCTCATGTCGTAGCCAAACTGCATCGCAAAGCGCCGTCGTTCCGGCGCGCCGAAACTGAAGGGCTCTCTCACTCTTGCAACCTCCATTTGCGGGCCGACGTTCAATCGGAAAACCGGCGTTAGATCGGTCCCAAAACCAAAAGCGGGCAGGCCCGCAAATTCCCCCGTTTAACTGCCCACGGCCCTCATCTTTTGCCTGCGATTGTGGCATCACTGCGCCCTTGCACGGGATTCTGCATGTTCGCGAGGGATTCTGCAACCTGTGGTTAGATCCGGTGTAACCTGTGGTTAGATCCGGTCCCTCAAGGCATACCAATTGAGCGCAAGAAAGAGCAGGGGTGCGCGGAAGCGACGGCCACCGGGAAAGGCCGGGATTTTTAGATCCTCTATCAGCCTCAGCCGGTCCCGGTTGCCGGCAACGGTTTCGGCATAGAGCTTGCCGAAAAAGTTCGACAGCATGACGCCGTGGCCGGAATAGCCGCCCACCGAGATCACATTGGGCATCACCTCGCGCACAAAGGGTTTTCTCGGCATCGTGATGCCGACATAGCCGCCCCAGCCATGGGAGATCTCGACATCCCTGAGGTCAGGGTAAAGCTCGGCGATCTGCCGGCGGATGTGGACATGGATGTCTTTCGGATCGTTGACGGCGTAGATCTCGCGCCCGCCGAACAGCAGCCGCCCATCCGTCGATTTGCGGAAGTAGCGCACGACGAAGCGGGAATCATCGACCGCCTCACCGCCCGGCAGCACTTTTGTGTCGGCCCCGAGCGGCACCGTCGCGCCGATGAAGGAGCCGATCGGCATGATGTGCGCGGCACTGATCGGCTCGAGCGTGCCGCCATGGGCGTTGACGCCGATCAGACATTTCTCGGCCGATATCGTGCCTTTCGGCGTCGTCACTTTCACCTTGCCGCCAAGGGACGCGATGCCGGTCGCCGGCGTCTGCTCGAACAGCTGCGCGCCCGCCTGCGCCGCCACCTTTGCCGTGCCGATCGCCAGCTTCAGCGGATGGATGTGCCCTGTGCCGGTGTCACGGGTGCCGCCGAAGTAGCGCGTCGAGCCCAACCGCTCCGCCGTCTCCCTCGCGTCCATGAAGGTGATGTGCGGATAGCCGAAGCGGTTCGCCATGATCTCGGCATGCGCCTTATAGTCGTCGACATAGCGCTGCTTGTGCGCCACCGACATCTGGCCGGGCATGTAGTCGATCTCGATCTTGTTGACGGCGGCGAATTCGAGGAGATGCGCCTTGGCCTCTTCGGCCAGGTCGAACAGCGCCTTGGCACGGGAAAAGCCGTATTCCGCTTCCAGTTCCTCGGCCCAGGCGCGCTGGCCGGTGCCGAGCTGGCCGCCATTGCGGCCCGATGCGCCGTCGCCGAAACGATGCGCTTCGATCAGCACGACATTGCTGCCGGCCTTGGCGAGGTGCGCCGCCGCCGACAGGCCGGTGAAGCCGCCGCCGACGATGACGACATCGCATGTCCGATCGCCGTCGAGCGCCGGATATTCGGGCCGTGGGCCGGCCGTGTCCTCGTACCAGGAGCGGCCGGGGGAGATTGGGGATTGGTAGGGCATGATGACCGAGTAGGGGAGTAGGGGAGTAGGGCAGTAGGGCAGTAGGGCAGTAGGGCAGTAGGGCAGTAGGGCAGTAGGGCAGTAGGGCAGTAGGGCAGTAGGGCAGTAGGGCAGTAGGGCAGTAGGGCAGTAGGGCAGTAGGGAAGCTATTCGGCTGACAGTTTGCGGATTAGAAGTCGAAGAAGCTTTCCCACACTTTCGGTGCTCGCCAACAATGAAGCCGCCGTCGCATTCGGTGCGATACCGATACGCTCAGCGATCATAAGCTGAGTTTCTAGTTCTTTCAGTGATCCTTGAGCAATACGGAGAAATTGTTGATAGGAGCCTCGGACCTCTCTGCCATAGCCTTCCGCTATGTTCGCCGGCACCGAGCTTGCGGCGCGCCGCACTTGGCTGGTCAGTCCATAAAGTTACTCTTTCGGCCAGGATTTCGTCGCGCCGTAAACCGCCACCGCAAGGTCCATTGCCTGCTGCCAAACAATTAGATCCTTGTAGGAACCCGTTTTCTCAGCCATTTCCCCTACTCCCCTATTCCCCTACTCCCCTAAACATTTAGCAGCAGATACTCCCGCTCCCACGGGCTGATCACTTCCATGAAGGTCTCGAATTCCGCCCGCTTGATCGCCGCATAGGTCGCGGCAAACGACTTGCCGAGCAGCGCGCAGAGTTCCTCGTCGGCTTCCAATAGGTCGACGGCTTCGAGCAGGCTGCGCGGCAGGTCGATCTCGGCATCGTTGGCGGTGGTGAGGACAGGCGGCTCGGCCTTGATCTTGTTGGTCATGCCGATCAGCCCGCAGGCGAGCGATGCGGCCAGCGCCAGATAGGGATTGGCGTCGGAAGAGGGGATGCGGTTCTCGACGCGCCTGGCCGCCGGGTCGGAACGCGGAACGCGGAAGGCGGTGGTGCGGTTGTCGTAGCCCCATTTGTTGTTGACCGGCGCCGAAGCCGACTGGGTCAGCCGGCGGTAGGAATTGACATAGGGCGCAAACATCACCAGCGCGTTCGGCACGTGTTTCTGCATGCCGCCGATGAAATGAAAGAAGGCCTCGGTTTCCGAGCCGTCCTCGGCAGAAAAGACATTCCTGCCAGTTTTCTTGTCGATGATCGACTGGTGGATATGCATGGCCGACCCAGGCTGCCCCTGGATCGGCTTGGCCATGAAGGTAGCATAGATATCGTGCTTCAGCGCTGCCTCGCGGATGGTGCGCTTGAACATGAACACCTGGTCGGCGAGCTCGATCGGATCGCCATGGCGCAGATTGATCTCGAGCTGGCCGGCGCCTTCCTCGTGGATCAGCGTATCGATTTCCAGGCCCTGGCTTTCGGAGAAATGATAGATGTCGTCGATCAGTTCGTCGAACTCGTTGACGCCGGCGATCGAATAGCCGGCGCCGCCGCCGATCGCTCGTCCCGAACGCCCGACCGGCGGCGTCAGCGGGTAGTCCGGATCGGGATTCTTGCGCACGAGGTAGAACTCGATCTCGGGCGCCACCACCGGCTTCAGCCCGCGCTTGTCGTAAGCTGCAAGCACGCGCTTCAGCACGTTGCGCGGCGTGAACTCGACCGAGCGGCCGTCCTGGTGGACGAGGTCGCAGATGACCGCCGCCGTAGGGTCCTCTTCCCACGGCACCACGGTCAGTGTCGAAAGATCCGGCATCAGCTTGAGGTCACCGTCGTCCTCCGGATAGTGGAAGCCGTTGCCGTCCTCCGGATAGCCGCCGGAGATCGTCGTCATGAACACCGCCGAGGGCAGCGCCAGCGAGGTGTTTGAGGTGAATTTCTTCGACGGCATCATCTTGCCGCGCGCAACACCCGCCTGATCGGGCGTGATGCACTCGATATCCTCGATGCCGCGCCACTCCAGCCAGGCGCTGACTTCCTTCCAGTTCTTCACGCCGCGCTGATTTTTCACGAAGGCAGGCGTGCGGATACGTCCTCCGCGGCTCGACGGACGGACTTCCTTTTTTGCAGGCGGCATCATTCACCAGATTGGGTTGCGGATTTTGGAGTATAGCCGTGGGCGGTGATGGAAGGGAAGGGGAGCCGGCCCTGCGTTCGTCTGGCAGTTGAAAACCGCTCCGAGCAGCTTAGGTTCGACGCAAATTAAATGACCTCGGTGAAGACGTCGAATGCAGAACAATCATGAATTGACCACTATCGGCTTCGATGCCGACGATACGCTCTGGCAGAACGAGCAGTTCTTCCGCATCACCGAGAGGCGCTTTGCCGCGCTGCTCGCCGATCATGCCGAGGAGGGGCACATCTCGGCAAGATTGTTGGAGGCGGAGAAGCGCAACCTCGCCGTCTACGGCTTCGGCATCAAGGGGTTTACCCTGTCGATGATCGAAACGGCGATCGAGATTACCGGGGGCCGGGCGCCAGCCTCGGTCATCGCCGAAATTCTTGCCGCAGGCCGCGAGATGCTCGGCCATCCGATCGAGCCGCTGCCCCATGCGCGCGAAACCGTGGAAAAGCTGGCGAGCGCATATCGCCTGGTGCTGATCACCAAGGGCGACCTCTTCGATCAGGAGCGCAAGCTGGCGCAATCGGGCCTTGGCGACCTGTTCGACGCCGTCGAGATCGTCAGCGACAAGAGCCCTGCCACTTATACCAGGATCTTCGGCCGCCATGGTGATGGCGCGGAAAAAAGCATGATGGTCGGCAATTCGCTCAAGTCGGATGTGGTGCCGGCCATCGAGGCGGGCAGTTGGGGCATCCACGTGCCGCATGAATTGACCTGGGTGCTGGAACATGTCGAGCCGCCGGTCACCGCGCCTCGCTTCCGCCAGATAGCCGATCTCTCGGAACTGCCCCGGCTGATCGAAAACATCGGGAAAGCCGGCTGATCGTCATGGCGTCGGGCCGGGTGCTGGCTAGTTACGTCCGAGTTCGACCAGGCGGTCGATCACCGGCTGCAGTCGTTCGGTCGTGATCGGTTTGACGACCACCGCATCGACGACGCTCGACAGACCGAGGCTCTCTGGTGTGCCGTTCTTGGTCGAAAGCAGGATCACCGAGGGGAGCGACTTGCCAGAAGTGCGTCGCAGCGCGTCGATACCCGACATCAGCGCGTCGCAGTCCTTGTTGTCCGCGCCGCCGTCGAGGACGACAGCTCCGGGAATGAGCGATCGCAACGTCGTTGCTGCCGTCTCGGGCGATTCCGAGATCGGCTTGAGCCCGGATCGTTCGACGATTTTCGAAACCACCACCCGGTTGACCGGCGACTTTCCGACGACGAGCACGCGGGTGAAATCCGTGAGCATCTCGGGATCCACATTCCGGCTCACCAAACTCAGGTGGTTTACAGTCTTGGTATCGCGATTCACGGGGCGCATGAGCGGGGCGGGCACTCGACTGGTTTCAATGCAGGGTTGAAACTTTAGAGACAATTGCCGTGAGATCGCTGCCTATGTCAAGCTGAAATGGCGAACATCGAGAATATCGCAAGAAACGTTAAAATTTAAAGCAAGTTCTGTTTTTTGCCCGTATGCAAACTGGCCGTGCAAACGCAAATCACCTGCGCAGAGACTGCGCAGGTGATTCCGGATCCACAATAGGCTTTGCTTGGACTTCGGTCAGCCGTGGCTCCGCTGCGTGACGATCACCGGGATCAGCAGATCGCCCCAGTTGCCGTCGCCGCCATGGTGCCGTGCCGAGCGCACGAGCTCAACCGACACACCGGCCTCGACCGCCTTCATCACCGACTGGTTGAGCCTGTGCAGGTCGTTCGCAAGCATGCGGATGGTTGCTTGCTGGTCGACGCTCATGGTGGTGGCCTGTTCTTCGGCCCGTTCCTTGACGCGGCTTATCGATGCCATTGGTCTTCTCCTTCTGCGTATTTATACCCCTTCGGGGGCGTTCCTCTGTTCGTTGCGTTCCTGCTATTCCGCCGCCGGTTTGAACTGGGCGTGCTCGGTCGATTCATGCATGGCCGTGGTTGAAGACCGGCCACCGGTGATCGCCATCGACACGGCGTCGAAATAGCCGGTGCCGACTTCGCGCTGGTGCTTGGTCGCGGTGTAGCCGTGGGCTTCCGCCGCGAATTCAGCCTCCTGCAACTCGGAATAAGCCGCCATCTGCCGCGCCTTGTAGCCGCGGGCGAGTTCGAACATGCCGAAATTGAGCTGGTGGAAGCCGGCCAGCGTGATGAACTGGAACTTGTAGCCCATGGCGCCGAGCTCCCTCTGGAACTTGGCGATCGTGGCGTCGTCGAGGTTTTTCTTCCAGTTGAACGACGGCGAGCAATTATAGGCGAGAAGTTTGCCGGGATGATGCCTGTGCACGCCCTCGGCGAACTTCTTGGCCTGCGCCAGATCGGGCTTGGAGGTCTCGCACCAGATCAGGTCGGCGTAGGGCGCGTAGGCGACGGCCCGCGCAATGCAAGGCTCGATGCCGTTCCTGACTTGATAGAAGCCCTCCACCGTGCGGCCGGCGCCATAGTCGACGAAGGGCTGGTCGCGCTCGTCGATGTCGGAGGTGAGCAGCTTTGCCGCTTCCGCATCGGTGCGCGCGACGACCAGCGTCGGCGTGCCCATGACGTCGGCAGCAAGCCGCGCGGCGTTGAGGTTGCGGATGTGTGCGGCGGTCGGGATCAGCACCTTGCCGCCGAGATGGCCGCATTTCTTTTCCGACGCCAGTTGGTCCTCGTAGTGGACGCCGGCGGCACCCGCCTCGATGAAGGCTTTCATGATCTCGAAGGCATTGAGCGGCCCGCCGAAACCGGCTTCCGCATCGGCGACAACAGGCGCGAACCAGGTGTCGACCGAAAGCCCCTTGCCTTCGGAGGTCTCGATCTGGTCCGCACGCTGCAGCGTGCGGTTGATGCGCTTGACCAGTTCGGGCGCGGCATTGGCGGGATAAAGCGACTGGTCCGGATACATGGCGGAGGCGGTGTTGGCGTCGGCGGCGACCTGCCATCCAGACAGGTAGATCGCCTTCAGCCCGGCCCGGACCTGCTGCATCGCCTGGTTGCCCGACATGGCGCCGAGCGCGTTGACAAAGTCCTCCTCGTGGATGAGCTGCCAAAGCCGGTTGGCGCCCATTTCGGCGAGGCTCTGCCGGATCTGGACCGAACCGCGCAGTCGCTTCACATCGTCTGGCGAATAGGGCCGCTCGATGCCGTCGAAGCGGCCTTCCGGCGCCGAGGGGACGAGGTTGTAAAAATCGGTCATTGGTCGCTCCGGATAATCGTTACTGGGATAGAGAACGCCGCCTCATGCAGATTTCGCGCCGTTTTGGTGTGACAGCATTTACATTTCGGCGCGAAACAGGCGAGAGAAACCGTAGATTTGGCTGAGGAATAAGAGAAAACCTGTGTTGCGTTTGACAGCCAGGCGCTGTAAATTTGTTATGATTGTAAAGACCGGCGTGACATCGCCGTGCAGAAGCAATGTAAATTTCTGTCAAGGACAGTCGAGTGGCCGATCAAAAGATCTTCGCCGGGCCGCGCATCCGCCGTATCCGCAGCGCCAAGGGCCTGACCCAGACGGCGATGGCCGAAGGGCTCGGCATCTCGCCGTCCTATCTCAATCTCATCGAGCGTAACCAACGGCCGCTGACGGTCCAGCTGATCCTAAAGCTGGCATCTGTCTACAAGGTCGACCCGCATGAATTGCAGGGCGAGGCGAGGGGGTCGGTCGCCGCCCTGAAGGAAGTGTTTTCAGACCCGCTGCTGGTCGGCGAATTGCCTGGTGACCAGGAGCTGATCGAGCTTGCCGAGGCAGCGCCCAACGCTTCCGCCGCGGTGATAAAACTGTTTCGCGCCTATCGCGAGCAGGCCGAGCGCCTTTCCGACCTCAACGAGCTTCTCGCGCGTGAGGGCAAAGCGACGGCACTCTCCGGCGCCCGCTTGCCGATTGACGAGGTGCACGAGATTTTCGAGCGCCGGCCGAACCATTTTGCCGCGCTCGAAGAGGAGGCCGAGGCATTCACGTCGGTGCTCGATCCCGGCGACGATCTGCTCGGTGCGCTCAAGGCCTGGCTAAAGCGCGAATACGGCATCGTGGTCAAGGTGCTGCCGGTCGCCACCATGCCGAACTGGCGCCGCCGTTACGACCGCCACTCGCAGCGTCTGTTTCTGTCCGAGCGCCTGTCGCCGTTCGACCAGTTGCGCGAGGTGGCGATGGAGGCCTGCCTGATCCGCATGACGGTCGCGGTGGCAGGCGAGATCCAGGCGCTGAAGCTGACCACGGATGAGGCCCGCCGGCTCGCCCGCTTCGAGCTTGGCCGCTACGCCGCCCACGCGCTGATGATGCCCTACCAGTCCTTCCATGCGGCCGCGACCCGCGCGCGGTACGACATCGACGTGCTGCGCTCGCGCTTCGGCGTCTCCTTCGAGCAGGCGGCGAACCGCCTGACCATGCTGCAGCGGCCGGGCACGCCGGGCGTCCCGTTCTTCATGCTCGAGGTCGACAGTGCCGGCAACCGCTTCCGTAAGGCGGGCAGCCAGGGTTTTCCCCAGAGCCGCTTCGGCGGCGGCTGTCCGAAGCTCCCCGTGCATGCCGCCTTTACCCAGCCCGGCCAGGTCTTCGTCGAGGCGGTGGAAATGCCCGATGGCGCCGAGTTCCTCTGCGTCGCCCGCACGCTCGAAGGGCCGCAAGGCTCGTTTTCGGAGCGCCCGCGCCGTACCGCGCTTCTGCTCGGCTGCGACATCGGCTTTCGTGACGAGATCGTCTACGGCACGGCACTGCCGGGGCCAGCCGCCGCAACGACAGGAAAAGCCGGACAGGGCATCAATCCGGCCACACCGATAGGCCCGGCCTGCCGGCTGTGTGAGCGCATCGGCTGCCTCGCCCGCGCCGAGCCGCCGGTGACGCGCCCGCTCGGCCTCGACGAAATGGTGACCGGGCTGAGCGCCTTCGATTTCCAGTGAGGCCCCAGACAACCGACTGCCGCCTTTGCCACAACCGTCGCCGCCCGGTGGACCACGCTCCGCTGCTGCCTTTGCGCTACGCGAATGAAGCACGCTCTTGTCGTCCGTTGCGCATCGTGCCGCCCTGAAATCGTCGACAGTCGCGCCAATGACCGATACCGCATCATCACCGATTGCAGTCTCGCCGCGCGAGGAGCGCGTCGGCTTCCTGTTGATATTTCTGTCGGCGCTGATGTGGAGTTTCGGCGGCGCCATCGCCCGCTTCATCGAAGCGGGCGACAGCTGGACGGTGGTGTTCTGGCGCTCGGTCTGGGCCGCCGCCTTCCTGGTCTGCTTCATGATCTGGCGCGACGGCTGGCACGGCACGGTGAAGCTGTTCCGCGGCATGGGCCTGCCCGGCCTTGCCGTGGCGTTCTGCTTCGCCACTGCATCGACTTGCTTTGTCGTGGCGCTTGCCTACACCACCGTCGCCAACATCCTTTTGATGCAGGCCGGCGTGCCGCTGCTGGCGGCGCTGTTTGCGTGGGTGCTGTTTCGCGAACGGGTCGGCATGGCGACCTGGGTAGCGATTGCAGCCGTCATTGCCGGCGTTGCCATCATGGTATCGGAATCGCTCGATGGCGCCGTGTCGCCCATCGGCGACGGCTTGGCGCTGCTCATCGCGGTGATGTTTTCGATCGCCACCGTCATCACGCGGCGCTTTGCCCATGTGCGCATGACGCCAGCGACCTGCCTCGGCACGATGCTTGCCGCCGCATTCGCGGCGTCCCAGGCATCGCAATTCGGCGTTTCCAGCAGCGACATGGGCTTCCTGTTTGCGTTCGGCGTGGTCAATCTGGGTCTCGGCCTTGCCTTCTTCGCCACCGGCGCCCGGCTTGTTCCGGCGGCGGTCGCGGCACTCCTCGGCACCTTCGAGCCGATCCTCGGCCCGATCTGGGTCTGGCTCATCCATTCCGAGGTGCCGTCGGGACGCACCATCGTAGGCGGCGCGGTGGTGGTCACGGCGCTGCTCGTCCATATCGGCCTCGAATTCAAGCGTCAGGCGCGGCCCGTGCGGCCGGGTGTCACCGGCATGCCGTCGCCTAATTGATGCAGCGCACGCGCCAAAGCGAGATGAGCCATTGACAACGCCGCAGCCGCGCGGGCAGGCTGCCAATACGGCAACAACAAGACAGGCGTATCTTGCCAAGTCTCCCCTCCGGCCCGATCGAGACCGGACAACATCGTCGTATCCCTGCCCGCGTCGTGGCGAGAGCCTCTGACGGCGCCAGAACGCCATCCGGATCACGACATGGGAACGGGAGCCTTGGCCGCTGCACATCGAACCATCAAGGTGTCGGCGGTTCGTGCTTGTCGCTTGCCGGAAAGCCCAATAATCTGAAGCAAATGTCCAGCCGCGCAGCCCCGCGACGAGCTGGCGATGGAACACTCATCAAAGGAGAGACTCAATGACCCGCAAAGCGTTCTGGCTTTCGGCGACCTCGGCATTTCTGACGCTTTTCACCCTCGGCGCTCATGCCCAGGACCGTGTCGTCAACGTCTATAACTGGTCGGATTACATCGACAGCTCGATTATCGAGGATTTCACCAAGGAAACGGGCATCAAGGTCACCTACGACACGTTCGATTCCAATGAGCTCCTGGAGACGAAACTGCTTGCCGGCGGCAGCGGCTACGACGTTGTCGTGCCGACCGCCAATTTCCTCGCACGCCAGATCCAGGCAAGTGTGTTCCAGAAGCTCGACAAGTCGAAGCTGCCCAACATTTCCAACATGTGGGACATCGTCTCGGAGCGCACAGCCAAGTACGATCCGGGCAACGAATATTCGATCAACTACATGTGGGGCACGGTCGGCCTCGGCTATAACGTCAAGAAAGTGCAGGAAGCGCTCGGGACCGACAAGATCGACAGCTGGGACGTGTTCTTCAATCCGGAAAAACTGGCCAAGCTGAAGGATTGCGGCGTCTATGTCCTCGACTCCCCGAGCGACATCCTCCCAAACGCCTTCAAATATCTGGGCATCGATCCCGAGACCACGTCGCTGGACGATTTCGCCAAGGCGGAAGAACTGATGCTTAAGATCAGGCCTTACATCCGCAAGTTCCACTCGTCGGAATATATCAACGCACTGGCCAATGGCGACATCTGCCTGGCAGTTGGCTGGTCGGGCGACGTGTTCCAGGCGCGCGACCGTGCGACCGAGGCCAACCATGGCGTCGAGATCAGCTATTCCGTGCCGAAGGAAGGTGCCGAAATGTGGTTCGACCAGATGGCAATCCCGGCCGATGCGCCGCATGTCGCCGAGGCGCATGAATTCCTGAACTACATGATGAAGCCGGAAGTGATCGCCAAGTCGAGCAACTATGTCTTCTACGCCAACGGCAACAAGGCATCGCAGCAGTTCATCAGCAAGGAGATACTCGAGGACCCGGCGATCTACCCGGACGAGGCGACGCTGGCGAAGCTGTTCACCATCTCCCCTTACGATTCCAAGACCCAGCGCGTGGTCACCCGCACCTGGACCAGGATCGTCACCGGGCAATAAGAGACGATCAAGGACCCCGGCACAGCGTGCCGGGGTCAAATCTTTTTTGGGGATAGAACCAGGACGGAGTGGGACATGAAATCGCTTGGCAGCATCCGCAGGGATTTCGCGCCATGGAACGATCCGAACGCCAAGCCATACATCCAGTTCGACAAGGTCACCAAGAAGTTCGGTGACTTCACCGCCGTCAATAATTTGTCGCTGACCATATTCGAGCGCGAGTTCTTTGCCCTGCTCGGGGCGTCGGGTTGCGGAAAATCGACGCTTCTGCGGATGCTCGCCGGCTTCGAGGAGCCGACCGCCGGCCGCATTCTGCTCGATGGCCAGGATCTGCGCGGCATCCCGCCATACCGGCGGCCGGTCAATATGATGTTCCAGTCCTACGCGTTGTTCCCGCATATGACGGTCGAGAACAACATCGCTTTCGGCCTCAAGCAGGACGGCATGCCGAAGCCCGAGATCGCGGCGCGCGTTGGAGAGATGCTGAAGCTGGTCAAGCTCGAGCAGTTTGCCAAGCGCAAGCCGCACCAATTGTCCGGCGGCCAGCGCCAGCGCGTCGCGCTTGCCCGCTCGGTCGCCAAAAGGCCGAAGGTGCTTCTGCTCGACGAGCCGCTTGGCGCGCTGGACAAGAAGCTGCGCGAGGAAACACAGTTCGAGCTGATGGATCTGCAGCAGTCACTCGGCCTCACCTTCGTCGTCGTCACCCACGACCAGGAAGAGGCGATGACCATGGCCGACCGCATTGCCATCATCGACAAGGGCGAGGTGATGCAGGTGGCGACGCCGGCGGAGGTCTACGAGGCGCCGGGTTCCCGCTTCGTCGCTGGGTTTGTCGGCAACGTCAACATGTTCGAAGGCAAGATCGCGCGTGGCGAGGCCGGCGCGGCAAGCATCGACGCCGGCAACGGCATCACCATCCGGACCGAGAATGCCGGCGATGCCGCCACCGGCGCGGCCGTCGCTTTCGCGATCAGGCCGGAGAAGATCAAGATATCGTCGAAGAAGCCGGCCGGAGCCGTCAACGCCATCGAAGGCGAGGTCTACGATATCGCCTATCTCGGCGACATGACCGTCTATCACGTCAGGCTCGACGACGGCCACGTGGTGCGGGCAAGCACGATGAACGCGGCCCGCATCACCGAGGATCCGCTGAGCTGGAACGACCGTGCCTGGGTGTCGTTCCGGCCGGACGCCGGCGTTGTGCTGACGCGATAGGGGACGGTCATGTCGAATGCCGCTGTCACCGCCGCAGCAACCTCTCAGGCCACCGATGCTGGCAAATCCGCCTTGGCCAGATTGAGTGCCGCCTTCATTGGCCGTCTCGTCATCATCATCCCGTATCTCTGGCTGGTGTTCTTCTTCCTCATTCCCTTCGTCATCGTCTTCAAGATTTCGCTGTCGCAGACGGCAATCGCCATACCGCCCTACACGCCGGTGCTTGACTTCGGCGACGGCCTTTCCGGTTTTCTCGCCCAGCTGAAACAGCTCAGCATCGAGAACTACACATGGCTGACGCAAGATGCGCTGTACTTCAATGCCTATGTGACGAGTGTCATCGTCGCCGCCATCTCGACGGTGCTGACATTGCTTGTGGGCTACCCGATCGCCTATGGCATGGCCCGCGCGCCGGCGACGCTTCGTCCGACTTTGCTGATGCTGGTGATCCTGCCCTTCTGGACCTCGTTCCTGATCCGCGTCTACGCCTGGATCGGCATTCTCAAGCCCGAGGGGCTGCTCAATCAGCTGCTGCTCGCCACCGGCGTCATCAGCCAGCCGCTCATCGTCCTCAACACCTACACGGCGATCTTCATCGGCATCGTCTATTCCTATCTGCCGTTCATGGTGCTGCCGCTCTATTCGTCCTTGGAAAAGATGGATTACTCGCTGATCGAAGCGGCCAAGGATCTTGGCTGCCCGCCGACCAGCGCGTTCTGGAAGATCACCTTTCCGCTGTCGGTGCCCGGCGTCATCGCCGGCTGCCTCCTGGTGTTCATCCCCGCCGTCGGCGAGTTCGTCATTCCCGACCTGCTCGGCGGATCGCAGACGCTGATGATCGGCAAGACGCTGTGGAACGAGTTCTTCGCCAATCGCGACTGGCCGGTGTCGTCGGCGGTCGCGGTCATCCTGCTGTTGCTGCTGATCGTGCCGATCATGCTCTTCCAGCGGGCGCAGGCCCGCGCCCAGGAACAAGACAAATGAACCCGACCTGGAGCCGTTTCAACATCACCTCGATCGTGCTGGGCTTTGCCTTTCTTTACCTGCCGATTGTCCTGCTCATCGTCTTCTCCTTCAACGAGTCGAAACTGGTCACCGTCTGGGGCGGTTTCTCGACCAAATGGTACGTCGCGCTGTTCCACAACCAGGGCCTCATGGACGCCACCTGGGTAACGGCCCGCGTCGCCGTCATCTCGGCCACCGTGGCAACCGTGCTCGGCACACTGGCGGCTCTCACCTTGACACGCTACACGCGCTTCAAGGGCCGGATGCTGTTTTCCGGCATGGTCTTTGCGCCGCTGGTCATGCCGGAAGTCATCACCGGCCTGTCGCTGCTGCTGCTCTTCGTCGCCGTCGGTCTCGACCGCGGCTTCCTCACCGTCACGCTTGCCCACATCACCCTGACGATGTGCTTCGTCGCCGTCGTCGTGCAGTCGCGCCTGGTCACCTTCGACCGCTCGCTGGAAGAAGCCGCGATGGATCTTGGCGCGCCGCCGGTGAAGACCTTCTTTCAGATCACTCTGCCCGTCATCATGCCTGCGATCGTGTCGGGCTGGATGCTGGCGTTCACATTGTCACTCGACGATCTGGTCATCGCCAGCTTCACCTCAGGGCCTGGCGCCACCACGCTGCCGATGAAGATCTACAGCCAGGTTCGTCTCGGTGTGACGCCGGAGATCAACGCCGCCTGCACCATCCTGATCGCGGTCGTGGCGGTTGGGGTCATCATCGCCTCGCTCGCCAACAAGCGTCGCGAGGTGCAGCGCCAGCGCGACGAGCAGGCCGCTCAGCGGGGGTGACGAAAGAAGCGGCAACCCAGAAAAAGCCGGCAGGACGCACTTCCGACGACGACCGCAGCAGCCTCGTTGCCTATTCTCCGGAAACCCCGCGGCTTATCGGCGAAATGAACGGCGTGCTCCACGTTCCGCCGACGAAGAACGAAGATTGGTTGGGACCCTGGTTGTTTGTCTGCGTGGCTGGCTGGTCCGCCTGAATGATGCCGCCGGACAGCGCCAGCCCGCGCCCGGCGTAGGAGGCGATGCCGGAAAGCCAGACCTTGTACTTCGCCGAATTCGCTTCGGCCTTGTCGATCCTCGCCACACCGTTCGAAATGCTCGCCTTGAGTTCGGCCCCGTCGATCGGCAGCGTTCCGTCGGAGACATCGTCGAGCGCGAAGAACCCGCCCTGTTCGTTGTGCTTGAGAAACGCCGGCAGGTCGAGCCGGCTCAAGGCGCCCTGGCCGAATTTCGCCGAAACCGAGCCGTCGGCGTTTTCGAAAATGGAATCCCAGGTTCTGCCCGGGCCCTTGAGGATGACCGAAACGGTTCCCCTGCCGATCGGCACCAGCCGCGTCATTCCGGCTGCGGTGCCAAAAGCGCCGCCATCGACATCGGAGGCGAGCAGCCTGATCTCGACCTGCGTGCCCCCCGGCTTGCGGTCGAAACGAAGACTGCTCTGGATGTTGCCGCCAAAGGCCGATGCATCGGAAATATCGAAGACGGCAAGACCGTCCTTGACCTGGGCGGTGGCGGCGACGTCGGCAAGCTGGATGGTGCCTGCGGTGGCCTGCGCTGCCGACAACCTGAGATCGAGATCGATCCGGTCGGCGACGCTTATGTCGATTTCGCCGGGACCAGCGCCGTCCGCAGGCGCCAAGGGTGTGAAGGCGGAGAGAAACGATCGCAAGTCGAGCGTGTCGAAGGCGAGCGTGCCGGCGATCACCGGCCGCGCCTCGCCAAAGGAGAAGTCCAGCGCACCCATCCCTGGATTGTCGTCCAGAGCGATCTCGGTGTTTTCGAGTTTAATGCGGCCGGAGGTCGCGGTGACCTTGCTGGAAACGGAAACCGAGCCGATTGCCGCGCCCGGCGCGATGCCGGCCCGCGACCATTCGAGCACGCGCCTGAGCGAGGGCGCGGCAAATTTCGCCTGGCCGTCGAAATAGGCGTTCTCGGACATGCTGGCCACGCCGTCGAACGAAAAACTGGCAGGGGCCGCCTTGAAGGAAAGCGTCATCGGCGCAGCACCGCCCCCAAACAGCACCAGCGGGTTCGACGAAGCGGCGTCCACGGCGACGCTTTCGCCGCGCCAGATCCCGGTCGCCGACAGCGTCGCATTGCTGTTCATTGCGGCCCAGTTCGCCTGTCCGCTCAGGCTGCTCAGTATCTCAGTGTCCTTGCCATCGACGGAGGTCACCACGCGGCCGTTCCTGAACTCCACGGTGCCGAACGGATCTGCCGGCAGCTTGCTCAAGTCCGGCTTGGCTGGATTGGCGCTGACCACGGCGCGAGCGGTGTCGATGGAACGCGTGATGCGCCCGCCCGACGGCAAGGCGGGCAGGAAAAGCCCATTTGCTGCGCGTTGAACCCTGATCGTCGGCCGGATCAGCCGCGCCGTCGAGAACACCACGTCGCCACGCAATGCCGCCATGGCCGAGAGATTGACCTCGACCCGTTCGGCTTCGATCACAGGCGGCGCGTCGGTCTCTGTCCACTGCGAGAGCGTCACGTCGGCCAGGATGGCTCGAAAATTCGGCCAGACCTCGATCCGCGGCGCGCCGTCAATGGTGACCCTGAAACCGCTCCACGCACTCATTTCCCAGGCGATGCGATCGCGCACGATGCGGGTCGAGGCGACGAGCGGCAGCGCGGCGACGGCCAGCGCGATGACGAGCACGGCAACGCCGATCGCCCATATTCCGCGCCGGATCAAAGATGATGACATGTCGCCCCGTATGCTTCCGTTCCGACAAAATCGCCCGACGGGTGTAACCCACGGCTGACGCATTTCAAGTCTTTATGGCCCAGCGATGGCATTTGCGCACATCCACATCGCTCGGCCGAACAAAATCTTGCTCTGCTGACCTGCGATATGCATAAGCGACGGTGACCGCGGGAGGATTGATCATGGCTGGCGAAGCACCGCTCTGGGCACCGACGAAAGACCAGGTCGACGCGGCGCCGATGACCGCCTTTAAGACGGCCGCCGCGGCTGGAACCGGCAAGGTTTTTTCATCCTATGCCGATCTACACCGCTGGTCGATCGACGATCGCGAGGCATTCTGGAGCCTGGTCTGGGATTTTTGCGGGATCGTGGGCGACAAGGGCACCAGCGGGGGCGAGCGCGTGCTCGTCGATGGCGATAAGATGCCCGGCGCCGCGTTTTTTCCCGACGCGAAGCTGAACTTCGCCGAGAACCTCCTGAAGAAGACCGGCCCCAGTGACGCTATCGTCTTTCGCGGCGAGGACAAGGTCGAGCGCCGGCTCTCCTGGAATGAGCTGCATGCGCTGACCTCGCGGCTGCAGCAGCTTTTCCTGTCGCTTGGGGTGAAAAAGGGCGACCGCATCGCCGCCATGATGCCCAACATGCCGGAGACCGTCGCCGCCCTGCTGGCGACAGCCTCGATTGGCGCGGTCTGGTCGTCCTGCTCTCCAGATTTCGGCGAACAGGGCGTGCTGGACCGGTTCGGCCAGATCGAGCCTGTCGTCTTCATCGCGCCCGACGGCTATTGGTACAATGGCAAGGCGATCGAGGTCGCCGACAAGATCGCGGCCGTTGCGGCAAAGCTTCCCACCGTCCGCAAGGTCCTGATCGTCGACTATCTCGGCACTTCGAGCGATGTCGCGGCGACCGTCGAGAAGGCTGCGGCGCTGGACGAGGCACTCTCATCCTTCGCGGCCAAGGCGGTCGCTTTCGAACGGTTGCCGTTCGCGCATCCGCTCTACATCCTGTTTTCTTCCGGAACGACCGGCATCCCTAAATGCATCGTCCATTCGGCCGGCGGAACGCTGATCCAGCATGTCAAGGAAGAGCGGCTTCATGCCGGCCTGCTCGACGGCGACCGCTTCTTCTATTTCACCACCTGCGGCTGGATGATGTGGAACTGGCTGGTGTCCGGCCTCGCGTCGGGCGCAACCCTTCTGCTTTATGATGGCTCGCCCTTCTACCCCGACGGCAATGTGCTGTTCGATTTTGCCGACGCCGAGAAGATGACCTATTTCGGCACCTCGGCCAAATTCATCGATTCCGTGCGCAAGGCCGGCCTCAAACCGATCCGCACGCATGATCTTTCCACCGTGCGCACGATCTCCTCCACCGGCTCGCCATTGTCGCCGGAAGATTTTCGCTTCGTCTATGAGGGCATTAAGCACGACGTGCATCTCGCCTCGATCTCCGGCGGCACCGACATCGTATCCTGTTTCGTGCTCGGCGTGCCGACGGAACCGGTGTGGACCGGAGAGATCCAGGGACCCGGTCTCGGTCTCGCCGTCGATGTCTGGGATGACGATGGCCGCCCGCTCAGGCAGGAGAAGGGTGAGCTCGTCTGCACCAAGGCGTTTCCTGCTATGCCAATCGGTTTCTGGAACGATCCCGAAGGCAAGAAATACCACGCAGCCTATTTCGAGCGCTTCGACAATATCTGGTGCCACGGCGACTTCGCCGAATGGACCGCCCATGGCGGCCTGATCATCCATGGTCGCTCCGACGCGACGCTCAATCCGGGCGGTGTGCGGATCGGCACGGCGGAGATCTACAATCAGGTCGAGCAGATGCCGGAAATCCTGGAAGCGCTGTGCATCGGCCAGGATTTCGACAATGACGTGCGCGTTGTGCTGTTCGTGCGGCTGGCTGCCGGCGTTGAGCTCGACGCCGAGCTGGAAAAACGTATCCGGGCGAAAATCCGCAGCGGGGCGAGCCCGCGCCACGTTCCCGCCAGGATCGTCGCCGTCGCCGACATCCCACGCACCAAATCGGGCAAGATCACCGAACTCGCGGTGCGCGACATGGTGCATGGCCGCGCCGTCAAGAACAAGGAGGCGCTGGCCAATCCAGAAGCGCTCGAGCTGTTCCGCGATTTGCCGCAGCTTGCCGACTAAGCAAACAGAGCGGCGCCGCCATTCGGCTTGATAGGTGCTGGTCGAGCATGGTTAACGAAATATCTCGCTCGAATTTACCTAGATTTCATGAGTGGTACACATTGGTAAATTTTCGGCGACGCCGGTAAGGTTTTGTTAAGGGCCGGCACCGATAGTCGTGCGTAACTTGAGGGAGAAATCCCGTTCCTCGAAATCCCCAGAGGATCTGAATTCGCTCAAGCCCCCGTTGTAACAGCAATCCCATCATTCAAGGCGTCCTGTTGGACGCCTTTTCTTTTAGATCAATCCGCGAGCACGCGGGTCGACGGAAAAGCGACTTCGACCAGAGTGCCCTCGCCGGGCGTCGAATTGATGGTGAATCGAGCGCGGTTCGCCTCGACCATGGCCTTGGTCAGCGGCAGCCCGAGACCGGTGCCGTCGCCGCGCCCGCGCTTCAGCGCGTTGATCTGCTTGAACGGCTTCAGCGCTTGCTCGATCTCGGACTGGCTCATGCCGATGCCGGTGTCGCGCACCCGCATCACGACGTCGCCGGAGATCTCATAGGCGGTCGACACGATTACCTGGCCGCCGGCCTGCGTGTAGCGGATGGCATTCGACAGGATGTTCAGCGCGATCTGGCGCACGCTGCGCAGGTCGGCCACCACTTCCGGCAGCCGTGAGGCGAAACTGGAGCGGATGATGACACGTTCGCGGTTGGCTTGCGGCTGCATCATCGCCACCGTCTCGGCCAGCGTGTCGTTGAGCGACACCGCCTCATAGGCCATCTCCTGCTGGCCGGCCTCGATCTTCGAGATGTCGAGCAGGTCGTTGACCAGGTCGAGCACGTGGTTGCCCGACCGGTTGATGTCGCGCAGATAGTCGCGGTAGCGGTCATTGGCGACCGGTCCGAATTTCTCGTCGACCATCAGCTCGGAAAACCCGATGATGGCGTTGAGCGGCGTGCGGATCTCGTGGCTGATGCGGGCGAGGAAGTCGGTCTTCTGCGAGGAGGCGCGCTCGGCCACGGCGCGCGCCTGGGTCAGATCCTCTTCGGCCCGCTTCCACTGGGTGATGTCGCGCACCACCGCGCAGAACCCGCTGTCGTTGGGCAGCCTGCCGATGGTCATGAACAGCGGAATGAAACGCCCCTGTGCCTCGCGTCCGATCACCTCGCGGCCGTCATTCATCACGCTCGCCACGCCGGGCTCGGACAGTCCGTCGAGATAGTCGCGCGCCGCGCGCTGGCTTTCGATCGCAAACAGCGAAAAGAAGGGTTTGCCGGTCACCTCATCGCTGTCAAAACCGAACAGCGCTTCCGCCGGGCGGCTGATCGAGCGGATCGTTCCGTCACGGCCGATCAGCACGACGCCGTCGGTCGCGGTGTCGATGATGGTGCGCATCTCGGCGATGCGCGCCTTGAGCTCGGAAACATCAGGCTGCGTCTGGTCGTCGGCGCCACCCTGCGGAATAGCCGCTGCCTCGTCGTCGCCGGAACGGCGCACGACCAGCATCAGCGCCTTGCCGCCACGCCACGGTACCGAGCGCAGAATAGCCTCGATCGGGAACTCCTGACCGTCATGTGTCTTCAACCGCAGCGCGTGATCGGTGCCATCGGAGGCGCTGTCGTCATAAGGATCGGCAAACAGCGCGCCGAGGCCACCTGCATCCTCCAGATCGTCGAGCGTGTCATAGCCGGTCAGGCTGAGGAATTCCTCATTCGCATAGTGAAGATCGTCACCGGAATGGATGAGCAGGGGCACCGGCAGCTTGCCGAGAATCGAAATGTCCGCAGCGTTGTTGTCGTCTGCGGTCGAAAAAGCCGATGGCACGAACCCTTCGAGCTTGAGCGACGGCACCTGCAGGCGCGGCCGCTCGACGGGCGCCGGCTCCATGTCACCGGCATGGCCGATGTCATCGGCTGACGAATGGGTTTCATCGTCATCGGACCGCGCCCAGTCTTCGCTGTCTTCTGCGTCACGGAAATCGGCAGCCGTCATGCTGTCGTCGTCTTCGGCGGCGATCGATCGACTGTCCGAGTCAGCGATTTCCTGCGTCGCCCTGTCCGGCTCTGCAACCGGCGCACCGCCGCTGTTGTCGGCGACATTATCCCGGTCGGCATAGTCGAGCAGCGAGCCTGAGATGTCGCGCACGGTTGATTCCGGCTGCTCGCCTTCGAGCCTTGCGACATCCTTCTCGTCTTCGCCATCGGTTTCGGTCGGTTCCGCCGCAGCCGGTTCTGCCGGCTTTGCAGCGTCGGGCTGTTCGGTCGGCGGATTGTCCTTCTTGAGCCGCTCGCCGATTTCACGGAATGCACTGCGTTCCAGCGTCGACAGGCCTTTGTCATTGGCCGGCTGCCTGTGCTCGGCCAACCGGATCACCTTGTCGGCAAAGCGCCGCTCCGGCTTCGGCACGATGGTCAGCGCCGGCACCTCGCCCTTGAATGGGTCGGTGTCCTCAGGCGTTTCGGCGACTTCCGGCTCGACGGCTGCGGGGGTTTCGGCATTAGGGACAAGCGCCATGCCGATCGCTTCCGGATCGACCACCGCATCGCTGGAGCGGGCCACGCCGAAACCACGAAAACCTTCGAAGGCACGGCTTCGGCTGTAGACAGGCAGCGCCGCCAGGTCGACGGGTATCTTGAAATCGGTGCCGGCAACCGGCCACAGCACCGAGCGGCCGGACCAGGTGTCGCGTCGATCGAGCAGGCCCGCGATCTCGCCGGACGCATCGAGGTCGAAGGTGGCCGCGACGTCCCTGAAGCGCCGGCCGATCACATCGGCGGCAGGCTTGCCGACGAGTTCCGCGAATTCCGGCGACAGGGCACTGAACCTGCCCTCGGCGTCGGTGCGCCAGACGAAACGCAGGGGCGCCGCCGCGCGGTCGATCGGGGGGATGGCACGGTCGGCCGGGGAGGCGGCCCTGGTGGCATCCTGCGCGGTATTCTCCGCCGAAGCGTCCGACGCGGCCGGTGCCTCGACAGGCCCGGATGCGTTCGGTCGGCCCGGCTCTTGTGTCTCATCCTCGCTGGCGCTGAAATACCAATGGTCAAGCTGCGTGGGGGCTCCGCCGGCCGCAGGGCGGGCGCTATCGGCTGCTTCCGGGCTCTGCTCGGTCGCATCGGGCCCAGTCGCATCGAGTTGGGGCGAACTGGGAATGTCATGCTCCACCGACACCGCAGTGTCTTCGCCGGCTGCCGGAGCAGTCTCCGCTGCCGCATCCGCCTTCGCGACTGTTGCCGGCGCGTTGTCCTGTTCTGCTTTTGGCTGGACTACGGCATCGGCCGCAGCGCCATAGGTGTGCTCGCCAGCGGAGGCTTCTTCGGAGTCAAGCTGGTTCTCGTCGATCACCACCAGCAGGTGCCGCTCATCCGTCAGCCGGGCGAGACCGGCCGGATAGGAAGTGGTGCCGCCTGGAACGAGGCGTTTGACGATGCGATCGCTCTCGTTCGCCACATCGGCCACGAGCGCTGCCAGCGTCTCGGGCAAGATGCCGAGCGCCGAAAAACCATCGGAAGCGGCCTCGATATTGCCCTTGGCGTCGACGAAGGCGATGAAATGACCGTCTTCGGTAAAGCCGCTGATGGCCCGAGCGGCGATCTCGGCAGCGCTGCGCGAGCCGGTCTGTGCCGCCGGCACCGCCAGCATGATCGCGTTTTCGCCGTCAGGCATGGTCACGGCGCTGGCCAGAAAGCCAACCGCGCGGCTGGTTAGGCCGGTTGCCAGCCGCACCGTGATGGCGCGGTCGCGGCCGATCTGTGGAAAACCGCTTGTCGCCATGATCTGGCGCCGGGCGATCAGTGGCAGCCCTGTCGAGGCGCCGATGATGGCCTCGATGTCGGGGTAGCCGAACGCCGCCGCCCCTGGTCCGTTTGCCCAGATCACCTGTTCGAGATCTGCCGACAGAAGGGCGATCGCGTCGCCTGCGGCAAAGCGCTGGCGGACCGCGTCGAGCACGGCGACGTCGAGGAAGGAGTAGTTTTCGGACGGCATGCGCTTGGCGGACCCTCACGGAACGGGCAGTTTTTCCAGTTAACGTTTTGTTAATAAAAGCCGACGGCGCGAAGGTCCACAAGCCATAGCGTGCAACCGCTGGAATCTCTGGGCTCGTGGTTAACGCAGGGAAAGAATTTTATGGTGCACTGCAACAAGGATATTGCAATGCACAAAAATTGCCTTTATATTGCCATCATACATGAACGAGACGGCTTTCTGTCAAAGCCGCTGCCACTGCAAAGGATGGAAAATGTCCAGGACCAAGACTGCTGAAACGATCGAAAACGTTGAATTCCCGAGCTTCGATGCTTCCAAGGCCACCGACCAGATCCGCGCTTTCGCCGAAAAGGGCGTCGAGCAGTCGAAAGAGGCCTATGCCAAGCTGAAGACCGGTGCGGAAGAGACCCAGAAGGCTCTGGAGTCGACCTTTGAGACCGCCAAGACCGTTTCCAACGACCTGTCGCTCAAGACCATCGCTGCTCTGCGCGCCAATACCGAAGCCGGCTTTTCGCATTTCGAAGCCCTGATCGGCGCCAAGTCGCTGTCGGAAGTCGTCGAGCTGCAGACCGCATTCCTGCGCAAGCGCGTCGAGATGGCCGTCGAGCAGGCAAAGGATTTCCAGACCGTCACCTCCAAGGCGGCCGAAGACGTCTCCAAGCCGATAAAGACCGCCTTCGAGAAGGCGATGAAGGAAATTAAGGCCGCCTAATATTTGCGCATATTTCGAAGATGCAACAAAAGGTCGCATTTCTTCGAATAGGATTATGTGAAATATAGTGGTCAAGCGAAATACCCGGTGGGTGGAACCTCCTCCCTCTGCTCTCCGGGGTGACCAGCCAGCACCTCCTCCCGCTGGCTCGTAACAGGAAAAGGCCGGCACCTCCTCCCGCCGGCCTTTTTCTTTGCCCGGCGAAAAGGCGACGCCGTTGCCGGAGCGATCTTTGCCTACAGCACCGCGCGTCCTCTTGGAGGCGCACAGGACGGCGTAGAACTTTGGATTTTGCGCGTGATCCTTTCCGAAAATCGATTCTGATTTTCGGGGTCATGCGCGGCCAAAAGCCTTGAATTAAACTCCGATAGCCCGTATGGACGCATCGCCGAACGACAGAGCGGGTCCCGGAGAATGAACGGTCCACCTCGATCCCGCTCGGGCAAACGTGCCGTTGTAGCTCAGATGGTTAGAGCGCCGGATTGTGGATCCGGAGGTCGCTGGTTCGATCCCAGCCAACGGTACCATCGGCTTGTCGGTTAAATCACTGAATTTGTTAGGGCGGCTGCGCTGCCTATGTGTCAGCCGCAATCGTCGCCTTTAGCCACTGCGTGATGGCATCGAAAGCGATCGGTTTGGTCGTGTCGACGTCAAGCAGCGGTCCGCGCCGCAGCGGCGCGGCACGCTTGGCCAGTTCGATCAGTTCGGGGATGTAGGCCGCGCCGGGATGGCCGGCGGGGCGCTGGTCGAGCCGTGCGCGATAGCGCTCGGCCAGAACCTCGCCGGGCGCGTGACACCAGATTTCGGCGGTCTGCTCGACGCCAGCCCTGCGCAGGTGATCCTCGAGCACCTGGCGCGGCTGGAAACCGAACCAGGCATCGACGATAACTGTGGTGCCCGCCGGAGCTTCGCCGACGATCGACCAGATCGCCTCGTAACTGGCGCGGCCGAGCGTGCGGTTGAATTCACGGTCGCCGCCGCCGAGCGCTTCGAGGAACGGGTTCTTGACCGTATCAAGCGTGAGCAACGGCCATCCCATCCGGTCGGCGATACCGCGCGAGACCATGCTTTTGCCGCTGGCAGGGATGCCGTTGACCAGCACGGCGCGCCTGGTGGGCACGGCACGCCGGCCGGGATCGAGCCGAGCGGACGGCAGGGACACCGGCGACGCCTGCGTGACCGTCGCCTCGGCGGCGAGCGCTTGCAGACCGGCGCCGATGACGCCGGCATCGTCGCCAAGTTGCGCCGGTTCCACCGGGCATTGGTACCAGGGAGCCAAAGCCGGGGCGTTGGCAAGTGCCCTGTGGGCCGCCAGGCCAAGTCCGCCGCCGAGCAGGACTAGATCGGGGGCGAACATGGCCACGGCCGAATCGATTGCGGCACGCAGCGGCCTGGCCCAGGCTTCGAGTATGCCGCGCGCCAGCGTGTCACCGCCCGCATCCCGGGCAAAAAGCTGATCGACCGAAACATCCGGACCGAGGCCTGCCCGCGCGATGTGACGGCCAAGCGCGGTGCCTGAGCTGGTGGTTTCAACGCAGCCGCGCCGGCCGCAGACGCACGCTTCGCCTGATATGTCGACAGTGATATGGCCGAGCTGCCCAGCCGTCCCCTTGCCGCGGACGATCTGCCGATCTAGAGCCACGGCACCACCAATGCCGGTCCCGATCGTGAACATGACGATGCTTTCATGGCCTCTGGCGGCGCCGAGAGCCATTTCCGCGACCAGTGCCATGTTGCAATCATTGTCGATCAAGACGGGCTTGCCTGCCAGGCTTTCCAGTCGTTGCGCCAGGGGGATCGAGGCGAGGTTGACGTAGCCTCCGGACAAGACCGCGCCAAGCCGGGCATCGATGCGTCCGGGGACGCCGATGCCGATGGCGGCAACTTCGGGAGAATCGAGCCGGCGCACCATTTCGGCGATCCGGGAGAGCACAAGCTCCGGATCCGGCGCGCTCTTCTCGGAAATACGATCGAGGATTTCGCCTGTGCCGGAAATACGGGCGGCGCGCAGATTGGTGCCGCCGATATCGATTCCTATGGCCATCGAACTAGAGCCTGTTCCATTTCGACTAAATCGAAATGGGGCTCTATCTTGCTGTTTGACCATGATCTTTTCCGAAAACCGGTCCCCACTTTTCGGGATCATGGTCTGAGGCATGACGTCCCGTGCGTGCTTGGTGTGAACGCCGAATGGCTAGGCTGCTTTCTGCCTGTGGTTTCCGATCACCGCCTGAAGCTCGCGCAATCTCGCCACTGCGATGGTCTTAAGCCTTTCCCGCTGAATGTCACGGTCAAGCGAGATGCAGTCCTTCCACAGCGACCGGCCGGCGATGACGCCTGACGCGCCGTTTTTCATCGCGATCTCGACCTGGCCCAGGAAGGTTGCGTGGTTGACGCCGGCGGAGAGGACCGCCCATGGCACTTGGCCGGCCATGCTGGTGATCCTTGCGCAGGCTTCCGGCGTTCCGGGATAAGGAAGCTTGAGCACCTTTGCTCCGCATTCCAGTGAAATCCGGGTGCCCTCTTCGACTAGCCAGGGGATCTTGGCCGTATAGTCTTCAAGGCGTTCTCCTTCGACCTGATAGGTCAGGAACTCGACGACAAGCAGGAGGTCTTCTTGCGCGAAGTCGGCGATGCATTGGCGCAGAATGGCGACATTGTGCTCATTCGCCTCAGGCCTGTCTGCCCTGAGATAGACCATGATCTTGCCGCCGGTGCCGCCGAGCTCGCGGACGCGGCGCGCGTCGATGCCGGGAACGAGGCGCGACAGGCGGTAGCCGGCGGGCGAGACGTCGAAGCCCGAGGCGTCGAGGCCGATGAGCAGCGCCGTATCGCGGTTCAGCACCCCTTCATCGACAACCCGCGGCACCGCGCAGAGCGGGTCGAGCAGCACGCAGGACGCCTGGCTGGCCAAGTATCGCGTGATGTCCGACTTGGTGTCGCCCAGCATGTCGTTGGTGATCTTGGCCTGTTCTGCAGGGTCCGACGCAAGCAAGGTACGCATGCCGCCGCGCTGGTCACAGGCGATGGCCATCATGGCCCCATCCTTGCCGCATATCTGCTGGTAGCCGCGCAACTCTGCGGTCGTCATCTTTGTCATGGTCTTCTGTCCGATGTTGGCGCCCATTCACCAGGGCGCAGATCCGTGGAACAAGAAAGGTTCAGTCTTTACCTGCCTGTCGCAGGGAGGTTTGCCGTTTTGATGCGTTATCGAACCGAGAAATCTGGCCTTGGCCCGCCATCTGCCGTGGAAACGGGCCCACGTTGCGAGGCGGCCGAATTTGCGCGATAACTCCCATCCATCGATGGGTCTGTAACACATTGCTGAAAGGAATTGCAAGCTGTCTGTCCCTCCCGCACAAGATGCAGCCGCCGCATCGCGGACGATGCTGCATACGGTCGCCAAACTGCACTACGAGGCGGAGATGTCGCAGGTCGATATCGCGCGGCGGCTTGGTGTCTCCACCGCGACCATATCGCGTCTTCTGCAGCGGGCGAGGGCAGAGGGCATCGTGCGGATCGAGGTTCTCGATCTTGCAACGCCCGAAGGCATCACCACGCAGCTGGTCGAAGGGCTGGGACTTCGCGACGCGGCGGTCATCGAAACGCCGGCAGCCGGTGCGCTGACGGCGCTCGCCGCGCCGCTCGGCGCCTTGCTTAAGCAAGCGGAACTGACGGCCGGGTCGGTGGTCGCCATCGGCTGGGGGCGAGCCATTCGCGAGGTGATCCGGGCAGGCCTGCCGCGCATTCCCGGCGTTCTTACCGTCGCTGCCACCGGCGGCATGCAGCAGCAGGCGCCGCATTTTCAGATCAACGAGTTTGTGCGGCTTGCCGCCGAAGAGTTCGGCGGGACGCCGCATTTCATCCATGCGCCCTATCTGCCGTCCACCGAGTTGCGTGAGGTCTTCCTCGGCGATGCGGCCATCCGCGACAGCGTCGCGCTTTGGGACCGGACCGACGTTGCGATCGTCGGCATCGGCCTGCCCCATGCCATCAATCCGCCCGAGGCGAGCGCGGCCACGCTGAGCGAGCAAGCCCTGTTCCACGCGGCTGGAGACGTTATCAGGCATTATTTCGACGCCGCAGGTTCCCTTATCCCGTGGGAAGGGGAGAGCCGGATGATCGCTATGTCGCCGGCCCAGCTTCGAGCCGTCCCCCTGGTGATCGGTGTTGCCGCCTCGCCGGAGAAGGCGACGGCCATCATCGGTGCCGTCCGCGCCAGGCTTATCAATGCTCTGGTAACGGATACCAAGACGGCCCAGGCCATTCTCGAGGCTCTCTTGCCTCAATAGAGGCGGGCGCGCCGATCGGCACACCTGATCGACCCCAAACGCGGCTCGCCAGCCCGCCGCCGTGAAATCATCAGTTGTGCCGTCAAAGCGTTGGGGCAATAGTCTGCGTAAGGGGCTCTGCGGAGCAGACAAATGTCGTCCGGTTTGAAAGCGTTTCCAGCCAGGAAATACTAGGTTGCAATTTCTTTCAGCAAAGTGTTACAACTTTGCGGCTAGGCACGCATGTGCGCCGAGCGGCGCTATTCCCTCGACCTTGCGGAGGCTAGGAACGGGACTGCGCGCATCAGGCTGGTCGGGTTTCGACTGGCTGATCTAACGACTGGGGGGCGCTCGGGAGGAAGCTGCCCATAACAGCAAGCAGGCGAAACCCGTTTCTCGCCGCCAGCATTTCACTTAGCCGGAACGGATTGACGGCCATGTCAATGTCAATCGCAACGGCAAATCTGCCAACATTATGAGGAGGATGTTATGAAGAAGATTGTTGCCGCCCTTGCGGCTCTCGCCATCTGCGCGACGGCGCTGATCACGCCCGCTTTGGCGCAGGACAAGAAGTTCACCGTTGCTCTCGTCCCCGGCCTTACCACCGACGGCTTTTACATTACCATGCGCAAGGGAGCCCAGGCAGCGGCCGATGCCCTTGGCGTGACCCTGGTTTTCCAGGGCGCCCCGGATTTCAATCCGGTGACGCAAGTCCCCGTGCTTGACGCGGTCATCGCCAAGAAGCCGGACGCTATCCTGATTGCGCCGACCGACAAGGTTCAGTTGGTCGAGCCGCTTCGCAAGGCCAATGATGCCGGCATCCCGGTGATCACCGTCGACACCTTCATCGGCAGCGGCGTCTATCAGACCGGTGCCGGCGAGGCGGATTTCCCGCTGTCCTATATCGCTTCGGACAACATTCTCGGCGGCGAGATCGCCGCCCGGGCATTGGCCAAGGCCATAGGCGACAAGGGCAAGGTCTACGTTTCGAACGTCAAGCCTGGCATTTCGACCACCGATCAGCGTGAAGAGGGCTTCAAGAAGGAGATGGCGGCCAATCATCCCGGCATCACCGTCCTCGAAACCCAGTTCAACGACAACGACGCCAACAAGGCCGCCTCGCAGCTGCAGGCTGTGTTCGCGCGCAACTCCGATCTCGTTGGCGTGTTCGGTGCAAACCTGTTCTCGGCGCTCGGCGCGGCGAATGGCGTCCAGCAAGCTGGGCAGACCGGCACCATCAAGGTCGTGGCGTTCGACGCGCCGACCAGCATCGTCGACAACATCAACACCGGCTTGGTGGACGTGGCGATTGCCCAGCATCCGGCTGAGATCGGCTATTTTGGTGTCGTTTCGGCCTATGCCCACCTGACAGGCCAGTCGATCCCGGTTGCGATCGGCACCGGCTTCACGATCATGGACAAGTCGAACATCGCCGATCCGAACATCTCAAAGTACCTCTATTCCGAATGAGTCCAAACCAGCTTGATCTCCTTCCGGCTTGCCGGGAGGAGATCTGCGCCGGGTCTCTGGGACCCTGTTGACGGAGGCCGCGCCGCGGATCGGATATATCAATGACCTCAACATCACCAATCGAGCAAAGCGAAACGCATGTCGCCCCTCAGGCCGACCATGGTGATCCGGCCAGGACCTGGCTCGGACGCATCGCTGAAGGGCGCGCCTGGCTGTTTCTCGCCGGCCTGATCATCTGTTTCGAGGTTTGGTCGAGGCTCTCCTTCGGCGCGACCTTCGTGCTCAATCCGTTCAACGTGCAATCCATCGCGATATTTGCCGTGGCGCCGCTGCTGCTTGCGACCGGACAGACATTCGTAATCATTTCGGGAGGCATCGACCTCTCGCTGGGCTTCATCATGGGCCTTGCGGCCGTCGTTGCGGCCCACGCTACGAACATGGCGGGAGCCGTAATCCCGCTGCCACTGGCAATGCTGGCGGGTATTCTGGCGGCCGTGATTGTCGCAGGCTTGCCTGGTGTCATCAACGGCTTGCTGATCTCGCGCCTGAGAGTTCCGCCTTTTATCGGCACGCTCGGCATGTTCGGCGTGGCGCGCGGCGTTGCTTTCCTGTTGGCCGGCGGCACGACGGTGCCGGTCCAGAATTCCTGGTTCGCGCTGCTCGGCAACGGCAGGTTCTACGGCGTGCCTTATCTCGTCATCATCGCCGCCGTTTTCGTTGTCGTGATGCACTACATCCTGAGCCAGACCCGATTCGGTCAGCACAACTACGCTATCGGCGCCAATGTGCAGGCAGCGCGTCGTGCCGGCATCGACATCAGGGGCCATACCCTGCGTCTTTATGTGCTTTCGGCGATGTGCGCAGGCCTCGGTGGCGCGCTCTATGCAGCGCGCTTCACTGCGGGCGCGGCACAGGCCGGCGAGCCGTTGCTGCTCGACAGCGTCGCAGCTGTCGTGATCGGTGGCGCCAGCCTGTTCGGCGGATCCGGCACCATCTTCGGGACGGTCGCCGGAGCGCTGGTGATCGCGGTCATCCAATACGGACTGGTTTTCGTCAATGTCGAGCCGTTCTGGCAATTCATCGCCGTCGGCTTCGTCATCATCATTTCCGTTCTCATCGACCAGGCGCAGCGCCGGTTCAGTGGAGCCCGTCAGGATGAATAGCCCAGCCCAAACCACCCCCCTCTTGGAAGTCCGGAACCTTTCCAAGCACTTCGGCGCCGTCCGCGCGCTCAACGATTTCTCCATGGTCGTGCGGCCGGGCGAAGTGGTGGCCCTGGCGGGCGACAACGGCGCCGGCAAGACGACGCTGATCAAGGCGATATCGGGCGTCTTTCAGCCGACGGGCGGTGAAATTCTGCTGAGGGGTCAACCGGTGACATTTGCGACGCCGCATGAGGCGCGCGAAAAAGGCATCGAAACCATCTATCAGGATCTCGCTCTCGCCGACAATTTGTCCATCGGCGCCAATATCTTTCTCGGCCGTGAACCCATGCGCAAGGCCTTCGGCTTCCTGCCGGTGCTCGATCGCAAGGCCATGGCGGTTGCCGCCAAGCAGACCATGGGCCGGCTGGATTTCCATGTCAGTCGGCTCGACGCCCCGGTCAGCAATTTCTCCGGCGGTCAGCGGCAGGCCGTTGCCATCGGCCGGGCCGTCTATTGGGACGCGCAGATCCTGATCATGGACGAACCGACTGCGGCCCTCGGCGTTCCCGAGCAGCGCAAGGTCATCTCGCTCATCCACCAGCTCAAGGCGCAAGGCAGAGGCGTGATCTTCATCTCGCACAATCTGCAGGACATTTTCGCCGTTTCCGACCGCATCGTCGTGCTGCGCCGAGGCATTCAGGCCGGCGAGCGCAAGATCTCGGAAACCAACCATGACGAAGTCGTCAAGCTCATGGTTGGCGGATAGGCCGAACTTTTCGATTGCTGAAACAACGCACTTCCCGAGCAAATCAGCTTTCCGGGTGGCGAGCCGGCCAAGCCGCGACAGGATCGCTGGCACAGCTACCGCGCCTAGCCGCTCAGCATCTCAATGCGCCCGGTCGATTTCCGGCGAAATATGCTCGCCCCCAACGATGACAAAATGCCATCCAGAGACGCTCGGCGCAGTGGAAATAAGCAGGATGGCGAGCAGAGTCGACATTGCCTGAGGATGTCACTATATAGCGGCGGCTTTGGCCGCGTACCCTAGGGTTGCGCAGCGAACGGCGCCGCAAACCTGCTACGTATTATGAGACCTATTGTCATACAAATTGACTGGAATACCGGAAAAAAGCAAGTAGAAACAATGGCGCGATCCGGGACTTGATCCCAGCCAACGGTGCCAATCTCCCAAGAAAATAGAATCTCCTCAAGAATTAGAATGTGCTCCTTGAACCTTCGATTTCCTTCAGCTCTGTGGAGCTTGGGCAAGATCGGCTTGCCGGGTGACGACGACTCGGTTGGAATGGGAGCGTGCATCTTTCCGGGGATACCGGCGTTTATGATTACCAACCGGCGCAGCCGCCAGGGAACAGCAGTATGAGTGAACACGCGATCGAGTTCTTGCAGGAATGGATCGGCGAAAAGGTCCACTGCCACGCCTCGCCGGACAGGATCGAGAAGCAAGCCGAGACCCTCGCCAGGGAATGTGCCGCCAAGGCGGCTGAGGCCGGCATACCGCTGGAGGATATCCAGGAAGAGGTCGGCGATATCAAGGAGCTTATAGCGTCGAAGCTGGAAGAGGCGGCTGAGGCCGACCAGGACGAAAAGAATTCGGACAAGCCTGCCGGGTGATCTGCCGACCCGGCGAAAGGCCGGGGAAAGCATTATTGACCCGGCTCAACCATATGCAAGACCGGTGCGGCGCGTGTGACGCGCCAGGCAGTCTTACGTCCCCTGACGACTTGCATCGAATCTGCCCTCGAGCCATGCCTTCGGCAGCGCCGGCACGAAATTGCCGTCGCGCCCGGTCATGTCGTCATTGGCGACCAGCGCATTGAGGATCGCTTCCTCCACGCCTTCGATCACGGCGTCGAAGAACGGATCGATCTCGCTATCCGGGACAAAATCGGCGCTGGCGATGCGGCCTGACGGCGCCAATGCCGCCTCGCGGTTGGCGGTCGAAAAGCCCAGGAAAATATCGCCCGAGCTATGATAGCCGAAGCCGCCGGTCATGGCGACGCCGAGCGGCACCCGGCGGGCCAGCCGCTTCACTTGATGCGGCAGGAACGGCGCATCGGTGGCGACGATCCCGATGATAGAACCCTTCTCGGCGCGCGGCGTGCTTTCGCGGATCGCCGGTTCCACGAGATCGGGCCCGGCGCGCAGGCCGCGAATGGTAAAATTGCTCCGCTTGCCGAAATTCGCCTGCACGAACGCACCGACCGTGTAGCGCTGGTCTTGCCATTCGACGATGCGCGATGCCGTGCCGGAGCCGGCCTTGAAACCGAAGGCGATCATGCCGGTGCCGCCGCCGACGCTGCCTTCCTCGATCGATCCGCTGGTCGCGCCATCGAGCGCCGCAGCAACATGCTCGAACCTGAGATGGTGGCCGTTGATATCGTTCAGGAAGCCGTCGTAGGTTTCCGCCGCCACCGGCAGGCCCCAGGCGCTGTCGAGCGCGGCCGGTAGCACGCGCTGCATCCAGTGCAGCGTCGCGTCGCGTGAAACGCCGCAGGAGTGCGTGTTGGTGATGGTGATCGGGAAATTGAAGGCACCCGTCTCCTCGATGATGTGCGAGCCGGTCAATTCGCCATTGCCGTTCTGGCTGAAGATCCCGGCAAAGACCGGCGTGGCGAGATCTGCGCGCGGTCTGGGCAGGATAGCGGTCACGCCGGTGCGCACCGGTCCCTTGCCGACCACCAGCGCACCATCGCCCGAAATCAGCGTCGAATAACCGACCGCAACGCCAGGCACATCGGTGATGGCGTTGAACGGTCCGGGCGTGCCGTCAAAACTTATGCCGAAGGCTCTCGCGCGCGGCTTGCCGGAAGGCGTCGTCTGGTGATGATTGTCGGTCATTGCCATTCAGAAAGTCATGCGCGCTCAGAATTCATGGGCGCTCGGAAATAATGGCCACTCAAAACAGAGAGCCTTGATTGCCAGGCTCCTTGGCTTTGGCGGCCGGCTTTGCAATTGTTTTCGGCCGTGCGGCACCGCTGGTCGCAACCGCATCGGCGGTTCCGTCGGCGAACTCCAGCGAAAGTGCCATGCCCGACGTCACTTCCGCCGCTTGCTTGATCACCGCACCGTCGGCGTCTTTCACCAAGGCAAAGCCCCGCGCCAGCACCGCCTTATGCGACAGCGTCGCCAGCAGCCGGTCGGCCTGGGTCAGTTTCCCGCGCAAGCGTTCGAGCCGCACCGAAATCATCCGGTCCTGTCGCCGCGACAGTGCCGCCAAGATATCTACCTGCAATTTCTGCCGCCTTGCGATCGGCGCGGGCGACAGCCGTGCGGCGGCGCGCGAAAACCGCGTTCGCCGCTCGCGCACGATGGCGAAGAACGCCGCTTGCGCGCGGGCGAGATCGCGGCCGGCCAATGTACGGGCCTCGTTCATGCGTCGCGACAGAGTGGCCGGCGTCAGCCGCTGTGCCTGAAGCCTGGCTCGCTTGCGTTGGACGCTGACGGACAGCGCCCGGCCAAGCCGGCTCGTCGCCTCGTCGAAGCGCCGGCGCGGCAGCGCCAGCAACTGGTCGGGCGAAGGCAGTGCACGGGCGGCGGCACGGACCGCCTGGCGCTTGCGTTCGAAATTGCGCGATACCGCGGTCTTGAGCCGCGCACCAAGGCCGGCAAGCGTCACTTCGAGGTCGGCCCGCACGGGCACGGCGATCTCGGCGGCACCCGTCGGTGTCGGCGCCCGCACATCCGCCGCCAGGTCGATCAGCGTCCAGTCGGTTTCATGGCCGACGGCGGAGATCACCGGAATACGCGAGGCGGCGACGGCACGAGCCAGCGCCTCGTCATTGAACCCCCAAAGATCCTCGAGGCTGCCGCCGCCGCGCGCCACGATCAACAGGTCGGGCTGCGGGATGACGCCATCGTGCGCCAGCGCGTTGAAGCCGTTGACGGCGGCGGTCACTTCCTTGGCCGTCGTCTCGCCCTGCACCCGCACCGGCCAGACGAGCACATGCAGCGGAAACCGGTCCTTGATCCGGTGGATGATGTCGCGAATGACCGAGCCGGTCGGCGAGGTGACGACGCCGATGACGCGCGGCATGAATGGCAGCAAGCGCTTGCGGCCGGCATCGAACAGGCCTTCGGCCTGCAGCCGGCGCTTGCGCTCTTCCAGCAGCGCCATCAGCGCCCCGGCGCCGGCCGGCTCCAGATTGTCGATGACGATCTGGTAGTTGGACTTTCCGGGGTAGGTGGTGAGCTTGCCGGTGGCGATCACCTCCATGCCTTCTTCGGGGCGGAATTTCAGTCGGCCCATAGTGCCCTTCCACACCACGGCGTCGAGCCGCGCGCGGTCGTCCTTCAGGCAGAAATAAGCATGACCGGAGGAATGCGGCCCGCGATAGCCGGATATTTCGCCGCGCACCCGCACATTGCCGAAGACGTCCTCGACCGTGCGCTTCAGCGCGCCGGAAATCTCGCTCACCGTGTATTCGGTGGCGTTGGTGCGTGATTCGGATGCTGCGTCGCTCATTGGCCGATTGGGGGGCGGTTGTGCGTCCGCGTCAAGCCGTAGGTGCTCAGCGCCGACCCCCAGGTCCTTCACCAGCCCGGCAGGATCTGGTTCGGCTTGTTCCGCTTCATCTTCGAAAAGGCGAGTGCGGCGAAGTCGAAGGTTCCCGTCTCTTCGCCGAGCGGCACGGAAATATTATCGAGGCTTTCCGAAATGTGACGGGCTAGCGCGTCGACGATCTCCGGCCGCGACGTCTGGCCGCGCATGATGCCGATGCGGCAATCGGGCAGGGCGCCGAACCCGTCGGCGTCGCCCAAAACTCGCATGCCGGGCCGCAGCGCACATTCCGGCAGCACCGAGATCGCCAGGCCGGAAAGCACCGCAGCTGTGATGACGGTGGCCGAGAAGCTGGTGAACAGGATGCGGTAGTCGCGGTTCTGCCGGTCGAGCACGTCGACAGCAGCCCGCCGCCAGATGCAGTTCGGCCGGCCGAAAGCCATCGGCAATGTGTCCTGCTCATGTGTCGCGTGGTTGGCCGAAGTGACCCACAGCAGCGGTTCGCGCCGCACCACTTCCGACTGGCCGTGCGCGTCATTGTGCGTCACCAGCGCCAGATCGAGATTGCCGCGCTTGATATGGTCGACCAGCCCGGGTGTTGGCTCGCAGATGACCGTCAGCTCGACACGTGGATTGGAACGGGCGAAGCGGGCCATGATCTCGGGCAGGAAGCGATCGGCATAGTCGTCCGGCGTGCCGATGCGGATCGTGCCTTCGAGCCGCCGGTCGTCGAAGGCGGCCAGCGTTTCCCGATTGAGGAACAGCAGCCGTCTTGCGTAGGAGAGCAGCCTGTCGCCATCTTCGGTCAGCCTGTTGGTGCGCCCGTCCTTTTCGAACAGCGGCTTGCCGATCCGTTCTTCCAGCCGGCGCATCTGCATGGACACCGCCGACTGCGTCCGATGCACCTCTTCCGCCGCGCGGGTAAAGCTGCCGGTGTCGACGATCGAGACGAAGGTCTGCAACTGATCGAGATCGAGTGGCGCTTTCATCGGTCCAATCCATCATTAGTGTTGATGCTAAAGATTAGAAACATTCGTTGGATTAATCAATCAAGCGGTGGCAGATTCAGCATTGTCCACATCAAGGCAGTGCATGTCGCCTAAGTGGTCACCGTTTTTGGGACGACGACGTGCATCTTCTACGTGGATCGGGACCGGAACGGCCGCTGTTGCCAGCGCCGATCGCCCCGTTTCGTCCGTTCAAATATGAAGGAGGCTGATATGGCTACGTTCGACTTCGCCACCGAGACTTCGCGCATCACGTCGCGTCCGGCTATTGCGACGCGCGCGGCCAATGCCATTTCCAACGTCTACCGCGCCTGGAAAAACCGCCGCGCTTTCTATCGCCTTGGCGAGATGTCGGACTCCGAACTCGCCGACATCGGCTTGACGCGCGCCGATCTCCACGTCGCCATCGAGGTACCGTTTGGCCGCGATCCGACCGAAAGGCTACGCGTCATCGCGACCGATCGCATGGACACGATCGAGGATCTTGCCCGCAAGGTGGCCTAAGGGGCGCGCTGTAGGATTTCGCAGGCGCCCACTCCCTGCCGGTTCCCCGCCGGCCCGCCTGCACACTGCCCGGCCCTCTCGAGGGCTGGGCATTTTTCTTTTTGGGCGGCGCTGACCTGATGTTGGCCTACCGCCGATCCATGCCTCGCTTGAACTGATCGAAGATCGATTCCATGCCCTTCTGGTAATCGTCGCGCTGCTGCGCGCCTGTCTCGAACATCTTGCCGAACAAATCGTCGAACGGATTCTGTGGCCTGCCGCTTGGGCTGGCCTGCGGCTGCGGCGCCTGGCGCTGCTGGGGCGCCTGACGCGGCTGCGGCTGAGACTGCTGCGCGCCACCGCCGAACATATCCTGCAGTACCTTGCCGAGCGGATTGTCGCCGCCATAGGGATTGGGTGCCTGCTGCGGCTGGGTTTGCTGCGGCTGCTGCGTGCCGCCGCCAAACATATCCTGCAGCACCTTGCCAAGTGGATTGTCGCCACTGGGATTTTGCGTCTGCTGTGGCTGGCCTTGCGGCTGCTGTGCGCCGCCGCCGAACATGTCCTGCAGCACCTTGCCGAGCGGATTGTCGCCCATGGGGTTCTGTGTCTGCTGTGGCTGGCCTTGCGGCTGCTGACCACCGCCGCCGAATATGTCCTGCAGCACTTTGCCAAGCGGATTGTCGGCTGGGCCTGCAGGCTGCGGCGCCTGGCGCTGCTGTGGTGCCGGCGCCTGTGCGCCTCCACCGGCCTGCCGCATCATCTGCTCGATGATCTCGCCGAGCGGATTGCTGCCGCCGCCGAATCCGCCTGCTGCCTGCATCTGATTTGTGGTCTGCTTGAACAGGCCGCCCATCACCATCGAAGCCACCGCCGGCAGCATCTGCTGCAAAACCTGCTGGCTGACGCCGCTCGCCTGCGCAGCCTGGCTGGCAACGGCGCGGGACAGGTCCTTGGAGCCGAACAGATGCCCCAGAATGCCATTGCCTTCATCGACGCCCTGCGGCGAGAAAGCCCGGCTCGCGTCCTCGAAATACTTGGCGTGCTGGCCGCTGGCCATTGCCGTCATGAACGAGCCGAGCCCGTAAGGGTCGGACGTGTTGCGCTTCAGCCCCTGTGAAAAGGCCGGCAGCAGCGCCTCGACCGCCGATTGCGTTTGCTGCTGGGAAAGCCCGAACCGTTGGGCCAGGGCCTGCATGCCGTTGCCGTTCTGCGCCTGCGTCAGAATGTCGAACAAGGAAGGCATTGGCTTCTCCTCGAAAATCCGCGCCTGCAGAAACCTAGCCCCTTTCCCGCGTTTGTTGAAGGGGTACAGCGAGCGTGCGTGCTGCATCTCTTTGTCGAACTTCAAACATCCTGAATGAAGTTCTGACATCGGTATGCACGGATGCCTTGGAAGTAGTGGACTTGAGCTCCGGCGGCGCCCTCTGCGTCAGGAACAGTCCGAAATCACAGCCCCATGTCATTAGTTGGGTAACATGACCTTGAAGTGATAATTGCGTCTTGCTCCATATTCCGAAACGATGCGAGAACGAAAAGGCGGGCAATCCGGTATTTGATCGAGCCGACCATGCATCATGATTACTTTGCCGAAAAGTCCTTCTCGCATGACTGGACATCTACGCATATCCCGAAATGGCAGCGCTTGTTCAAGGATATCAAGAAAAGAAATCTTGAAATACTTGAGATAGGCTCGTTCGAGGGTCTGTCGGCTGTGTTTTTCCTTTCGTTTTTCAAACGGTCGAAGATTTGCTGTGTCGACACATTCGCCGGGAGCAAGGAACACGTGACGAGCGGTTCTGAGTATGAGGCGGATATGAGTTCCGTCGAATCAAGGTTCGACAAGAATCTCGCTCCCTTCGGAAGCAGGCTGGAGAAGCTCAAGGGGCTATCGATCGAAATCCTGCCGAAGCTTCGTCGTGAAGGCCGGACATTCGGGCTGGTCTATGTCGACGGCGACCACCACGCCGCCAGCAGCTTTGCCGATGCGTCGCTGGCCTGGCAGATTCTGGAAACGGGCGGCATCATGATTCTGGACGACTATGTCTGGATGCCGGATCGACCTGCCGCGGATCGGCCGCAGGCTGGCATCGATGCGTTCCTTGGGTCGATAGAAGGCCAGTTCGAGGAGCTGCGGCGAGGTTATCAGATCATTATTCGCAAGACGCCATCGCAAGCCCGCCTGGCCGGTTCGGATTTGTTCGGATCCCGGCCGCGGGAAATCATGACTGGCGGGGCCGTCGAATTGACCTTGGCAGGGCGTCTTCGTGCAGCTTTAAAATTCGGGAAACGCTAAGTCGCCTCCTCCGACACAAACCCTTAATACGCATACTCCATGAACACCGGCTCGATCGAGCCGCCCCAGCGCGTATGATAGGCGGAGAGCAGCTCTTCGGCGCTGGTGGTGCCGCGCGCGACGACTTCGTCCAGCGTGCTGAGGAACGAAGTTTCGTCGTAGCCATCGCGGTTCTTGCGGCCGCGGTTCTTCAGCCCCATGCGCGAGATGACGAGCACGTCGCGGGCGATCTCGCGCAGTGTCGTGTTGCGGAACGGCGCCGAAATGCCCTGTTCCGGCACGGCGTTGCGCATCGCCAGCACTTCTTCATAGCTCCAGCTCGAGGTCAGCGCCTCGGCCGCGTCGAGCGCCGCCGCATCATAGAGCAGCCCGACCCAGAAGGCCGGCAGCGCGCAGATGCGCCGCCACGGTCCGCCATCGGCGCCGCGCATTTCAAGGAAACGCTTCAATCGCACGTCGGGAAACAGCGTCGACAGATGGTTCGCCCAATCGCCCATCGTCGGCAGCCCGTCGGGAATCTCGTTGCGGGCAGCGCCTGCCATGAACTGACGGAAGGTGACGTGCGTCATGTCGTGGTAGTGGCCGTCGCGGATGACGAAGTACATCGGCACGTCGAGCGCCCAATCGACATAGTCGGCGAAGCCGAAGTCGGGCGAGAAGCAGAATTCGAGCAGGCCCGAGCGCTGGTTGTCGGTGTCGCGCCAGATGTCGCCGCGCCAGCTCTGGAATCCGTTGGGCCGACCCTCGGTGAAGGGCGAGTTGGCGAACAGCGCCGTCGACAGCGGCTGCAGCTTCAGTGACACCTGCATCTTGCGGCGCATGTCGGCCTCGCTCTCGAAGTCGAGATTCACCTGGATGGTGCAGGTGCGGTACATCATGTCGAGGCCTTTGGTGCCGACCTTGGGCATGTAGCGCGTCATGATCTCGTAGCGCGATTTCGGCATTCTCGGCGTCTCGGCCAGCGACCATTTCGGGCTGCCGCCGAGGCCGAGGAAGCGGATGCCCATCGGTTCGGCGATCTCGCGCACCTGTGCCAGATGTGCATTGCCTTCGCGGCAGGTCTGGTGGATCGTCTCCAGCGGCGCGCCGGACAGCTCGAACTGGCCGCCGGGCTCCAGCGAGATCGCGCCCTGGCCGGTCGGCTCGACCAGGCCAATGATGCGACCGGCATCCATGATCGGATCCCAGCCGAGTTTCTCCTGCATGCCTTCGAGAATGGCGCGGATGCCGCGCTCGCCGCCATAGGGCACCGGCGCATTGCCGTCGACATAGAACGGGAATTTCTCGTGTTCGGTGCCGATGCGCCATTTGTCGCGCGGTTTGTTGCCTTCGGCCAGATGCTCGACAAGCTCGTCGACGCCTTCGATGGGCCGGAAATCGGTTGTGTCGCGCGCCATTACAAGTCCTCTGCAGCGGCCGGACGACCGCCGGCGCTAGATGGACGAAATGTCAGTAGACGATCAAGCGAAAAATCCTGAGCCACAGGGTAACTGGAATTGATCACCAATCCCCGACCGTCGCCTGTATCACCGCCAGTGCCGCCACTGCAGCCGTATCGGCGCGCAAGATGCGCGGACCGAGCGGGATGGCGGTTACGAAAGGCAGCGCCCTCAGCATCCTTCGTTCCTCGTCGGAAAACCCGCCTTCAGGCCCGACCAGCAGCCCGAATTTCTTCTCCCGCACCGCTTGCAGCGCGGGCAGAGGATTGTTGGTCGAGGCATCCTCATCGCAGAAGATCAACCGCCGCTCCTTGTCCCAGCCTGTCAGCAGGCGTTCGAACTTTTCCGCTTCGCGCACGTCCGGCACCGCCAGGATGCCGCATTGTTCGGCAGCCTCGACGACATTGGCGCGCAGGCGCTCGATGCCGGGCTTTGCCACTTGCGTGTGCTGGGTGATGACCGGCTGCAGGACGCCGGCGCCCATCTCGACCGCCTTCTGCACCAGATAATCGACCCGTCCCTGTTTCAATGGCGCAAAGCAATAGACGAGATCGGGCAGCGGCGGCTGCGGCCGCTGCAAGGTAAGCACCTTCAGGCGTACCGCCTTCTTGGATCTGGCGGCGATTGCCGCCGACCATTCGCCGTCACGGCCGTTGAACAACAGGATTTCGGCGCCCTCGCCGAGCCGCAGCACATGCATCAGGTAGTGGCCCTGCTGCGGGCTCGCCTCGAACTCGATATCCGGTCCGAGGTCGTCCGGCACGAACAGCCGCTGCATCTTGTAATTGGCGCGCATCGCCGAGGAATGGGCGAGCCGGCTCTTGGCGTCAAGTCTCGGCCGAGGGATGCCAAACCGGCTCGTAGCCTTGCCTCAGCACGGAAACGGTGGTTATCGGCGTGAGCAGGCGAATTGGACGGCCTGCAAAACCGCCGAACCCCACCGGTTCGCCATAGCCGGCGAACGACCAGCGCAATACCTCGCCGCCCCGTATCGCATAGGCGCTGCCGCCGTCCGCAACCATGGCGCCGTCCGGCAACCCGGCAAGGTCTTCTGCGGATACGACGGGTGCCCGCCCACCTGCGGCGAGCCGCTCCTTATGCAGCCGCTTGTCGACCTGCGGTGCGCGCGGCTCGGCAATGCCGAAGGATACGCCGAAGCGCTGGACAAAATCTCTGGCCCGCTCGCGCCGGCAGAAGAAGCAGGGCCGATGGCCGGCAGAGAGCGCGGTCACCTCGTCCAGGAAAAACAATTCGGTCCAGCCGGGTTTTCCCCCTGGCCTGTTGCGGCCCATCGGCTCGCGCCGCACATCGCGGAATTCGCAGACGCAGATGATCCAGGCATGCAGCGCCCAGCGCTTTTTCAGCAGTGTCTTCGTTTCGGGGTCATGGATGATGCCGCGGTTGCCCATGAACAGGCCGCGCTCCGGCACGGCATGGAGGACGCCGAACGGGTCTACGCGGTTCTGCAGTGGCATAGCTTTCTCCCCGGACACGCATCTTGGCTGGAATGATGACGGCATGATATCGCTCGTCGCATCATTTTCATGTCAGCAGGTTTTTCAATGCGGGTGCTGGTGGTCCAGAATTTCGACAATGAGGGCCTTGGCCAGATCGGCGCAGCTCTTGTCGAGGCGGGTGCCGACATCGATCTGCGCCGGCCCTATTGTGGCGAGACGCTGCCGCAGGACAGCGATGCGCACGACGCCATGGTCGTGCTCGGCGGCGCCCAGAATGCGTTGGACGACGAGATTTGCCCGTATTTTCCGGGGTTGCTCGACCTGACGCGCGATTTCGCCGACAAGGATCGCGCCGTTCTCGGTATCTGCCTTGGCAGCCAACTGGTCGCGCGCGCCTTTGGCGGCGAGAACCGGATCGGCGGCGCCTCGGAATTCGGCTGGCATAAGGTCTCGCTCACTCCGGCCGCCAAGGCCGATCCGGTGCTCGGCGCGCTACCCGAAAATTTCCCCATCTTCGAATGGCACGATGACACCTTTGCACTGCCTGAAAACGCTGTGCGGCTCGCCGGCAACGACGTCGCCGAGAACCAGGCGTTTCGCATCGGCCGCGCCGTCTATGGCTTTCAGTTCCATTTCGAGGCGGACCGGCCGATGGTCCGCGACTGGAGCAGGTCCTTTGCCCCGCTCATAGCCGAGCGGCATCCTGACTGGAGTGACCGGCTCGACGACGAAATGGCCCGCAACGGAGCGGATGCGGATGCCGCCGGGCTGGCCATCGCCCGCGCCTGGGTGGCGACGATCTGACGGCTTGTCAGGGGCCGACGTTGCATATTTGGCACGCTGACAAAAATCCGCTGTGGACAGCTTGTTTCGTCCTTGGCTTGTGGCCGGCCGCCACCCTAGAAGGCACGCGCTCTGCATCTTCCGTGCAACCGCGATGAACCCTTTGTGTCACTCGCGCGACACATCGCCGATACAGAACATCCCTAGAAGCGCGAAATCGTATTTTCGTTTCAACCCATTGGTAACCCGCCTCGTGCACAGATGCAGAAAGCTCAACAAGAGATGACGTCCGTGAAAGCAGCGCTTCTGTCCTTTGCCATGTTGTCGGCCATCGTGTTGTGCGGCCTCGGCACTTATTCCGGCGACGCAGCCGCCAACCACAACGCCGTCGACGGCTACGGCGTCACCGCCGCGCTTCGCTAGCGCGTCCCACCCAGAAGCCTGCCTTTGGGCTTGACCCGAGGGTGCGCAGCGGTTTTGGGATAACGACATAAACAAACTAAGACTTGAAGCGCGACCCGCCTTAAGCCCTCTCACCTGACACCACCAGGATACGCTTGTCGGCGCCGTCCACGACGAGCGCGGTGAGGTTTCCCGTCTGGTAGGCGAGCGTGTCGATATTGACGCGGTTGATCATCACCTCGGCCTCCGGCACCGGTGTGTGGCCATGCACCACAATCTTCGGATGGAGGCCTGGATGGTTGTGGAAGATATCGCGGATCCAGATCAGGTCCTGCGTGGTCTGACTTTCCAGCGCAATGCCTGGCCGGATGCCGGCATGGCAAAAGAAGAAGTCGCCGAACGTCAGTGAAAACGGCAGCGACTGCAAGAAGTCGACATGGCTTTTCGGCACGGCCTCGACAAGTGCTGCATGGCCTTGCCGCAGTGCCGCCTCGGACCTGCCAAACCACGCGCCGCCGCCTTCATTGATCGCCACCCCGTAGGATTGCGCGGTCTGGATGCCGCCATAGCGCATGAAAAGTCCGTCTGCGTCGGGGGCATCGAGGAAGTCGAGGAAGCCGATGTCGTGGTTGCCCGCGAGCATCAGGTGACGCGGGTCGCGTTTTCGCGCTTCGATCAGGAAATCAAGGACCCCCTTGGAGTCCGGGCCGCGGTCGACATAGTCGCCGAGATAGATGACACGCCAGTCGGCTGGTCGCGCCTGGATGATCTCGGCCGCAATCCGGCGGTACATGGCGACCAGCAGATCGAACCGGCCATGCACATCGCCGACCGCATAAAGGCGCATGCCTTCCGGTCCGCGCGCGTCGAGAAAGTGGATGCCGGGGGCGGTCAATGCTTCCATCTCCGTGATCATGCCGTCACGGGAGTCTAACGCCGAAGCTGATCCTTGCCCATGTCGGTTACCAGACGCTTTCCGCACAGCGCCAGCGTTATGTCCATCTCCTTGCGGATAATTTCCAAGGCTTTTGTAACCCCATCCTTGCCGAGCGCGCCCAGGCCGTAAAGGAAAGGCCGGCCGATATAGGTGCCCTTGGCGCCGAGGCACAGCGCTTTCAGCACATCCTGGCCCGAGCGGATGCCGCCATCCATATGGACCTCGATCGTGTCGCCGACCGCGTCGGCGATCTCTTCCAGCACTCCGATCGATGACGACGCACCGTCGAGCTGGCGTCCGCCATGATTGGAGACGATGATCGCGTCGGCGCCCGTCTTGGCTGCCATCAGCGCGTCTTCCTTGTCGAGGATGCCCTTCAGGATCAGCTTGCCGCCCCAGCGTTCCTTGATCCAGGCAACGTCCTTCCACGACAGATGCGGGTCGAACTGCTCCGTCGTCCATGACGACAGCGAGGTGAGGTCGCCGACGCCCTTGGCGTGACCGACGATGTTGCGGAAGGTCCGACGCTTGGTGCCCGCCATGCCAATGCACCAGCCCGGCCTGGTCGCCATCTGCCAGATGTGTTTCGGCGTGAAGCGCGGCGGCGCCGAAAGCCCGTTGCGGATATCCTTGTGGCGCTGGCCGAGGATCTGCAGGTCGAGCGTCAGCACCAGTGCCGAGCATTTCGCAGCCTTCGCCCTGTCGATGAGATCGAGGACGAAATCCTTGTCGCGCAGCACGTAGAGCTGGAACCAGAACGGCTTCTTGGTCACGGATGCGACATCCTCGATCGAGCAGATGCTCATCGTCGACAGCGTGAACGGCACTCCGAATTCCTCGGCCGCCTGCGCCGCCAGCATCTCGCCGTCGGGGTGCTGCATGCCGGTCATGCCGGTCGGCGCCAGCGCCACCGGCATCGCCACCTTCTCGCCGATCATGGTCGATTCCAGCGAGCGGTTGCTCATGTCGACCAGCACGCGCTGGCGGAATTTGATCTTTTGGAAATCCTCCTCGTTGGCCCGGTAGGTGCTTTCGGTCCATCCACCTGAATCGGCATAGTCGAAGAACATCTTCGGCACGCGGCGGCGCGCCAGGTCCTTGAGATCGGCGATGGTGAGGATCATGCTCATGGGCTTCCCGCTGGTTCTCGCTAATTCGTCGTTGTTGATTTTGTCTGCCCGGCGCTCACGTGCGTTTCCTTGCCGGCTCGCCGTCGCCGGCTTCGGAGCGCTGCATGAGCCTCAGCCGCGACACGCGCTGCCAGTCGCCGCTGCGCTCCGCCTGGGCCATGGCGCGTTCGACATGGGTGATGTGGTCCATCGCCGCCTGCCGTGCGGCCGCCGGATCGCCGGCCTTGACCGCCGCGTAGATCGCCCGGTGCTGCGAAAGCAGCGCCTCGCGCGCGCCCGGCACGTTGAACACCAAGAGCCGGTTCTGGAACACGCCCTCCGACAGCAGCCGGTAGCACGAGCGCAGCGTGTGCAGTAGGATGATGTTGTGCGCGCATTCGCAGATCGCGTGGTGGAACTCGACGTCGATTTCCGCCTCGTCGTCGAAGTTGCCGGTCCGGTGCGCCTCGTCCATGCGCGCCATGATGCGGTCGAGCAGCGCCAAGTCGTCGGCTGTGGCGCGCCGCGCCGCATACTCGGCGGCCACCGCCTCGATCTCACGACGGTATTCCAGATAGTCGGTCGCCGCCTTGCGGTGCATGGAGATCAGGTCAGTCACCGGCTTGGTGAACAATTGGCCGATGACGTCGGCGACATGGGTACCGCCGCCGGGCCGCGTCGTCAGCAAACCGCGTCCTTCCAGCGCCTTCAGCGCGTCGCGCAGGATCGGCCGCGACACCTCGAACTGGCGTGCCAGCTCGCGTTCGCCCGGCAGCCTGTCGCCGGTGCGCAGAACGCCTTCGAGGATCAGGCTCTCGATCTGCTGCACCACCTCGTCGGCGGTGCGGGAATGCTCGATCCTGGAGAAAATGTCGCTCAACGGGGATGCCTGGGGATTGAAGCGGTGTCGCAAGATAAAGCCAGCGTCGCCAACTGGTCAAATTATTTATCCAATTTTCCCGACCGAGTCGGTTTCGCTGCTGTCGCCGCATATCGCGTTCGGCTAACTTGTTGTTTGCGTCCCCTTGCAATTGGCTCTAGAGGGACGCGATTGCACAAGCCCGGGGGACCAGCCGTGGCAGATGACCCGTCCAAGCTCGAATTTCAGCCCCGCGTCAAGGGCAGCGTCATGGGCTTTCCGGCGCATGAGGGACGGCCTGGCGCGCTTGGCGAGGTTCACGCCCGTCCGCATCCGCTGGTCGAGAAACCGCGCGTGCTGGTGCAGCTTTCCTTCATGACCGAAGCCGGATCCGGCGTCGACCAGGCGGTGCTTTCCGAACTGTCGCGACGCCTCGGCATCGCCGCGCCCGACCCCCACGCCCGCCACCACGCGATGAAGTGGGGCAAGGGCTCGCTGCGCTGGGAACGGCACACGGAATTCTCGACCTATCTGTGGGAAGGGCCGCTCGCCGCGAGCGGCCAGCGCCAGGAAGATTCGCCTTTCGGCAACGGGTTTTCGCCGCCGGGAACGGTGATATCCGGCATCAGGCTCGAAATACGCAAATGGACGCAGGCGAGCGAAAAGCTGATCGCCGGCTTCGACCCGACCAGCCTGTGCTATTCGCTGGTCGAGCGCGGCAACGCCGCTATCGTCACCGATTTCCGCCAGGACGGCGACGGCATGACCCGCATGCTGGTGCTCGACCGCGGCCTGACGCCGGCACGCACCGGCGCGCTGGCGCAACGGCTGATCGATATCGAAACCTACCGCACGCTGGCCATGCTTGGCCTGCCGCTGGCGCTGACCTTGTCCGGTCGCGCCCGCCGCATCGAAGACAGGCTGGCTCAGACCACGCTGGAAATGAAGGTCGCCGAGACCCGCGACAGCCAGACGCTGCTTGCCGACCTGACCGAGCTGGCCGCCGAGCTGGAGGCCGACGCAGCCTCCAGCCTCTACCGCTTCGGCGCCAGCCGCGCCTATGACGGCATCGTCCGCGAGCGCCTGGAGGCGCTGGAGGAGGAGGCGGTGCCCGGTTACGACACCTGGGGCGGGTTCCTGCAGCGTCGCGTCGCCCCCGCCATGCGCACCTGCCGTTCGGTCGAGGAGCGTCAGGCCAATCTGTCGACGAAGCTCACCCGCGCCACCACGCTGCTGCGCACCTGGGTCGACGTCGAGGTCGAGAAGCAGAACCGCGGTCTGCTGGCGTCGATGAACAACCGCGCCCGTCTGCAATTGCGCCTGCAGCAGACGGTGGAAGGTCTCTCGGTCGCTGCTGTCTCCTATTATGTCGTCGGCCTCATCGGCTACGTCGCCAAGGGCGTTTCGATCTTCGGCCATGTCTTTGCGCCGGAGGTCGTCACTGCCGCCTCGGTGCCGCTTGCCATCCTGCTTGTCTGGTGGGGCGTGCGCCGTGTCCGCCGCATGCACTCAGAACCGGCGAAGCATCCAGGCGAGTAGTCTCCCCCCTTGAGGGGGAGATGTCGCCGAAGGCGACAGAGGGGATCGCCTCGCGTGGAGCGCCAACGCTCTACCGACAAGAAATGACGTTGGCACCTTACGCGCCTGGACCCCTCTGACCGCTTCGCGGCCATCTCCCCCTCAAGGGGGGAGAAAGCCAGCGGCAGATTGCCGCCGCAGAAGCCGGTCCCGGCGTCGGCTTCCGATTTCGGCCAAGCAGGATTTGCAACACGCACCCGCCACTGGTAAAAGATTTTTACCAGTCAATCGAAGGAGGCTGTTGATGTCCGGCCTGCTGATGCCGAAGCCAGACGACACCACGATGCGCCGGCGCGACGAGATCGTTGCCGATATGCGCATGATCGTGCCCGGCGAAGGCGTGGTCGACGCTGCCAATTCAATGCGCGCCTTCGAGAGCGACGGCCTCACCGCCTATCGGCAATTGCCGCTGGTCGTGGTGCTGCCCGAAACGGTGGCGCAGGTTTCCCGCGTCCTGAAATATTGCAACGACCGCAACATCCGCGTCGTGCCGCGCGGTTCAGGCACGTCCTTGTCCGGCGGGGCGCTGCCGCTCGAAGATGCCGTGTTGCTGGTCATGAGCCGCTTCAACCGCATTCTCGAGATCGATTTTCCCAACCGCATCGTCGTCGCCCAGCCGGGCGTCACCAATCTCGGCATCACCACCGCCGTCGAGCAGGAGGGTTTTTACTACGCCCCCGATCCATCCTCCCAGATCGCCTGCTCGATCGGCGGCAATGTCGCGGAAAATTCCGGTGGCGTGCATTGCCTGAAATATGGCCTTACCGCCAACAATGTGCTCGGTATCGAGATGGTGTTGATGAATGGCGAGGTGGTGCGGCTCGGCGGCAAGCATCTCGACGCGGAAGGCTACGACCTGCTCGGGGTCATGACCGGTTCCGAAGGGCTGCTGGGTGTCGTCACCGAGGTTACCGTGCGCATCCTGAAGAAGCCGGAGACGGCGCGCGCGCTTTTGATCGGCTTCCCGACCAGCGAGCAGGGCGGCCAATGCGTCGCCGACATCATTGGCGCCGGCATCATCCCGGGCGGCATGGAGATGATGGACCGCCCGGCGATCCACGCAGCCGAGGATTTCGTCCATGCCGGCTATCCCTTGGATGTCGAGGCGCTGCTGATCGTCGAGCTCGACGGGCCGGGCGTCGAGGTCGATCATTTGATCGGCCTTGTCGAAGCCATCGCCTACAGGAACGGCTCGACCACCTGCCGCATTTCGCAGTCGGAGCAGGAGCGGCTGAGCTTCTGGGCCGGCCGCAAGGCAGCCTTCCCGGCGGTCGGCCGCATCTCACCCGACTATTACTGCATGGACGGCACCATCCCGCGCAAGGAACTGCCGCGCGTGCTCGCCGGCATGCGCGAGCTCTCCGAGAAATACGGGCTCGGCGTCGCCAATGTCTTCCATGCCGGCGACGGCAACCTGCATCCGCTCATCCTCTATGACGCCAACATGCCGGGCGAGCTCGACAAGGCGGAAAGCTTCGGCGCCGACATCCTGCGGCTCTGCGTCAAGGTCGGCGGCGTGCTGACCGGCGAGCACGGGGTAGGGGTGGAGAAGCGCGACCTGATGCCGGAAATGTTCAACCAGATCGACCTCGACCAGCAGATGCGGGTCAAATGCGCTTTCGATCCCAACCATCTGCTCAATCCGGGCAAGGTGTTTCCGCAGCTGCGCCGCTGCGCCGAGCTCGGACGCATGCACGTGCATCGCGGGCAAATGGCGTTTCCGGACATTCCGAGGTTTTGAGGTGATGAGGTCTCACCTCTCCACGTCGGCGTTCCTTCGCGCCCCCCTCTGTCCTGCCGGACATCTCCCCCACAAGGAGGGAGATTGGCCGTCATTTTCGCTTTCGCCAATCCCCAACGTTGCTGAACGAGCGCCGGCGGCGAAGCTGGCAATCTCCCCCCAAGTGGGGGAGATGTCCGGCAGGACAGAGGGGGGCGCGAAGGAACTCGACTTATTTTCCTTCGAGGTGGTTATGTCGCCATGACCACCTTCACCCCCTCGACCGCAGCCGAAGTCCTCTCCACCGTCGCCTGGGCCGCGGCAGAAGAATCGCCGCTCGAAATCCTCGGCCATGGCTCCAAGCGCGGCATCGGCCGTCCGCTGCAAACCGAGCACACGCTCGACCTGTCGAAACTGTCCGGCGTCACGCTTTACGAGCCGGCCGAACTGGTGCTGTCGGCGAAGGCCGGCACGCCGCTCGCCGAGATCGAAAAATTGCTTGCCGAAAACGGCCAGCAGCTGGCCTTCGAGCCGCTGGACTATGGCCCGCTGCTCGGCGGCGAAAAGGGAAAAGGCACGATCGGCGGCGTGCTGGCCTCGAACCTGTCCGGCCCGCGCCGGCTGAAGGCGGGGGCGGCGCGCGACCACATCCTCGGCATAGCAGCCGTTTCCGGGCGCGGCGAGGCGTTCAAGTCCGGTGGCCGCGTGGTCAAGAACGTCACCGGCTATGACCTGTCCAAACTCATGGCCAACAGCTGGGGCACGCTGGCTGTATTCACCGACGTCACCTTCAAGGTGCTGCCAGCCGCCGAGACCGAAGTCACGCTCACTCTGCGCGGCCTGCTCGACGATCACGCCGCAGCCGCCATGGCGCTGGCGCTCGGCTCCAGTGCCGAAGTGTCGAGCGCTGCCCATCTTCCCGAACGCGTTGCCGGACGGGTCGCCGGTGGCAGTCTCGGCAGCGCTGCCGCTACATTGCTGCGCGTCGAGGGTTTCGGTCCGTCGGTCGCCTACCGCATTACTGCGCTGAAAGATCTGCTCAGGAATGCCGGCCCGCTCGAGGAAATTTCGGGCGATATCTCGTATTCTGTCTGGCGCGATATCAGAGATTGTGCGCCTTTCGTCGACGGCCTGGCAAAGCCGGTATGGCGCGTCTCGATGGCGCCGGCGCAAGGCCACCAGATGGTGTTGGCGCTGCGCATGCAGGCGGCGGTCGATGCCTTCTATGACTGGCAGGGCGGATTGATCTGGCTGCGCATGGAGCATGGCGATCCCGAAGCCGATCTTCTGCGCGGACTGGTGAGACAGCATGGCGGCGGCCATGCGACGCTGGTGCGCGCCGCCCCGTCGCATCGCGCCGCTTTGCCGGTGTTCGAGCCGCAGGCGCCGCAACTGGCGGCGTTGGCGGCGCGGCTCAAAGCCGAGTTCGATCCTAAGAATATCCTCAATCCCGGCCGTATGGCGTCGGCTGCAAGCTCTGTTACTCTCGGCCCGGCAACCGAGGGAGGAGCATCATGAGCGACATCAATCCAGGCCCGACCGACTCAAGCAAACCCGCGCCGCGCCAGACCGACCGCTGGCTGGAGCCCGGTCCGACCAACGCACTGATCATTTACATTCTGTATCTCGCCGGCCTGGTGATCGGCGTCACCGGCCTTGTCGGCATCGTTCTTGCCTATATCAACCGCGGCAAATCGGGCGGCTTCGTCGAGAGCCACTACACATTCCTGATCCGCACCTTCTGGATCGGCCTGCTCTACGCGCTGATCTCGGTTGTGCTGATGATGGTGGCGATAGGCGTCGTGCTGATGTTCGCCGTCGCCGTCTGGTTCATCGCCCGCTGCATTCTCGGCCTGCAGGCGCTGCAGCGCGGCGAGCCGGTCAAAAACCCGGAAAGCTGGTTCCTCGGACTTTAGAGCATGATCCCGAAAAGTGGGAACCGGTTTTCGGAAAAGATCATGCTCAAACGGTAAGGACTCTTTGCGTGCAGACCAATTTTTCGCTTGCCCAGCTTGCCGATCCGCATGTCGCGGAATCGGAAAAGATCCTGCGCAAATGCGTGCATTGCGGCTTCTGCACAGCCACCTGCCCGACCTACGTGACGCTTGGCAACGAGCTGGATTCGCCGCGCGGGCGGATCTACCTGATCAAGGACATGCTGGAGAACAGTCGCCCCGCCGACAAGGAGATCGTCACCCATATCGACCGCTGCCTGTCCTGCCTCGCCTGCATGACCACCTGTCCGTCGGGCGTCAATTACATGCATCTGGTCGATCATGCCCGCGCCCATATCGAAGAGACCTACAAGCGCCCGCTGCTCGATCGCCTGACACGCGCCATGCTGGCTTTTGTCCTGCCTTATCCCAAGCGCTTTCGCGCTGCGCTCAAGCTGGCGAAGCTCGGCCAGCCATTCGCCGGACTGTTCGAAAAGATCCCGGCGCTGAAGCCGCTGGGCGCGATGCTCAAGCTCGCTCCGGCATCAGTCCCGGCGGCCTCGCCAATGGCTTCGCCGGGCATCCATGCCGGGCAGGGCACGAGAAAAATAGGCCGCGTCGCCATACTCACCGGCTGCGCGCAATCCGTGCTCGATCCCGCCATCAACGACACGACGATCGCGCTGCTGACGCGGCTGGGCGTCGAGGTCGTGGTCCCCGAGGGCGAGGGCTGCTGCGGCGCGCTGGTGCATCACATGGGCCGCGAGGAGGCAGCGCTTGCCTCGGCCAGGCAGAATGTCGACGCCTGGACGCGAGCCATCGACCAAGGCGGCCTTGACGCCATCGTCATCACCGCGTCCGGCTGCGGCACCACGATCAAGGATTATGGTTTCATGCTGCGCCTCGATCCGGCCTATGCCGACAAGGCGGCGCGGGTATCGGAGTTGGCCAGGGACATCACCGAATATCTGGCGAGCCTCGACCTGCCGGAACCCGTTCGCAAGCCGGGCACCATCGTCGCCTATCACTCCGCGTGCTCGATGCAGCATGGCCAAAAAATCACCCGCCAGCCGAAGGAGCTTCTGGCCAAAGCCGGCTTCGTCGTGCGCGAGCCGCGCGAGGGCCATCTCTGCTGCGGCTCGGCCGGCACCTACAACATCCTGCAGTCCGAGATTTCGGTTCAGCTGCGTGACCGCAAGGTCAGGAATATCGAGGCAACGGGTGCTGAAATCGTCGCCACCGGCAACATCGGCTGCATCACCCAGATCGCTTCGGCGGCGAAGATGCCGGTGGTGCACACGATAAAACTGCTCGACTGGGCCTATGGCGGACCGCAGCCGGAGGGCGTTACGGACAGCAGGGCAGTCGTGGCAGCGGAATGACGTGGTTCAGGCTGCTTTCTACTCAGCAGCGAGCTTGTCCACCACACCGTAGGTCGCCTGGTAGCGTGCGCGCTGGCGGCTGAGCGCCACCATCGTATTGCGCAAAAGAATCGCCACGGTGATCGGACCGACGCCGCCCGGCACCGGTGTGATCCAGGACGCCACCTCCTTGACGCTCTCGGTATCGACGTCGCCGACGATGCGGCTCTCCCCGTCGGGTCCCGTCTCGGCATTGATGCCGATGTCGATGACGGCCGCCCCGGGCTTGACCATGTCGGCCTTGATCAGCCGCGGCTTGCCGACCGCGACGAACAGCGCGTCGGCGCGGCGGGCATGCGCTGCCACCGAGCGCGTCATGTGGTGGCAGACCGTCACTGTCGCGCCCTCGCTCATCAGCAGGAAGGCGATCGGCTTGCCGACGATCTCGGAGTGACCGACGATGACGACCTCGAGCCCCTTGAGATCGAGGCCGGTTTCCTTAAGCAGCTCGACCGAAGCGGCGGCCGTGCACGGCGCGAGGTCTAGCTGGTTGTAGACGATGTTGCCGATAGAAGCTGGATGCATGCCCTCGACGTCCTTGAGCGGATGCACCGCCGCCTGAAGGGTCTTGATCGGGATATGCGCCGGCACCGGCCGCTGGATGATGATGCCGGTGACGCGCGGATCGGCATTAAGGCCGTGGATCGCCGCTTCCAGTTCGCCGGCGGTGATGTCGGCGGCAAACCGCCTTTCCTCGAAGCCGATGCCGGCCAATGCTGCCTTGGCGCGCTGGTTCCGGACATAGACATCCACCGCAGCTGTGTCGCCGACGGTGATCGATATCAGTTTGGGCGGAAAGCCTTCGGCGGTGGCGATCGCTGCATCCTCACGCACGGAGGCGATGATGCGTTGGGCGACCGGGCCGCCCCTGAGATAGCGGCTGTCATCGGACAGGGACATGCGTGAACCTTCTGTCTGAAAGTGTTGCTGCCGACATAGCAAAACTCTTGGGATAATGGCAGCTCGAAAGCGAACCGCTATGACTGTCGCGCGACGTACCGGCGCGAAGATATGCCCGCCAAGGGATGTCAGCAGAAACAAAAAGGGCAGCACGGCTTGCCGCGCTGCCCTTTCGTGACTGGCCGCATCCCCACACGGCCCGTCCCCCGTTGTTCTTTCGTCCGGCCTCAAAAAGCCAAAGCTAATGTCTTTCTAGCCGAGATGATTCGTGACCGCAACTATATCACCACAACCGTTGTGCCAACATTGACCCGTTCATAGAGGTCGACAACATCTTCGTTGCGCATGCGGATGCAGCCCGACGACACCGCGCCGCCGATCGTCCATGGCTGGTTGGTGCCGTGGATGCGGTAGAGGGTCGAGCCGAGATAAAGCGCGCGTGCCCCGAGCGGATTCTCGGCGCCGCCGGCGACATAGGTGGGCAGATAACGGCCCTTGGCGGCCTCGCGCGTGATCATCTCCGCCGGCGGCCGCCATTCGGGCCAGACCTTCTTCTGCGAGATCTTGTGCTTGCCGGCCCATTCGAAGCCCGGCTTGCCGGTCCCGACGCCATAGCGCCGTGCCTTGCCGTTGTTCTCGACCAGATAGAGAAAATTCTCTGTCGTATCGATGACGATCGTGCCCGGTTTGTGCGGACCGTCATAGGCGACTTCCTGCGGCAGGTAGATCGGGTCGATCTGCGGGCGCGCGACCATGCGCTTCTTGGACGGCGCCTGCACCGCGGCCGTATGCAGCTGAGCCGGTTGCGCCTGCCGTTGAGAACGGCGCTGCGGCTTTTGCATCTCTTGCCGGTTTTGGCGGACGATGCCCGGCGCGCGGCCAAGCTGCAGCACCCAAGGCGCCGAAAGGTCGGGGCTCACCATCACCGGCGGCCTGTCGGCATAACGGTCATTGGCGCTGGAGGATGTTGCGGCAGCGGCCAGCGCGGCTGCGGCGCCGAGCAGCGGAAACAAAAATGTCTTCATTGGAACGCACCTTGATCGTCGAACATCCAGGGGCGCAAAAGCGTCCCCGATTTCGTGGACCTTGGGCGCGGAGCGGCAACCGAAACGTGAATCGGAATGCGTAAAATGCTCCATTGTCAGTAAACCTTTCGGTGTGGTTACTGGCCGGTTCAGGAATCTGGTAAAGCCGGAGTAAAAGGCGCGCTAAGGCGCATTAACGAATGGAATTCCGCCATGGATGAGAAGACAGGCCTGCTCGCCGGCCCCGATGGTATCGCGCGCTGCTTCTGGCACGGCAATCTGCCGGATTATCTGCACTACCACGACCATGAATGGGGCCGGCCGGTCACCGATGAACGCAGACTGTTCGAAAAGATCTGCCTCGAAGGCTTTCAGTCGGGTCTGTCCTGGCTGACCATATTGCGCAAGCGCGAGAATTTCCGCGAGGCGTTCGCCGGCTTCGATATCGACAAGATCGCCGCCTTCACCGACGAGGATGTCGAGCGCCTGCTCGGCAATGCCGGCATCATCCGCCACCGCGGCAAGATCGTCTCCACCATCAACAACGCCAAGCGCGCGCGTGAAATGGCGGACGAGGCCGGCTCGCTGGCCGCCTGGTTCTGGAAGTTCGAACCCGGCCCGGACGAACGGCCCGAAATCGTCGATCTCGCCCATCTGCGCGCCAATCCGACCACGGCGGTTTCTGTGCGGATTTCGAAGGAGCTGAAGAAACGCGGCTGGAGCTTTGTCGGCCCGACCACCGTCTACGCCTTCATGCAGGCCATGGGGCTGGTCAACGACCATCTCGAGGGCTGCGTCTGCCGCGAGCAAGTCGAGGCGGAGCGGAAGGCGTTCAAGCGGCCGAAGTAGCTCCTTCTTGCCTTCTCCCCTTGTGGGAGAAGGTGGATCGGCGCGCAGCGCCGAGACGGAAGAGGGGTGTTGGACGGAGTGCTGTCGCAGCCAAGCTGGAACACCCCTCATCCGACCGAGCTTCGCTCGGCCACCTTCTCCCACAGGGAGAGAAGGAAAGGGGCACTCAAAAACTCAAGCGCCGCTGGCGCCGGCCAGGAAAAGTCCGGCGACAATGGCCGCAAGCGTGGCAAAAGCCGGATAGATCACCAGCAGGCTGGTCACCAGCGCATCACGCATGGTCGGTCCCTTGCGCTCGTCCGCCGCGACCTCGAATGGTCCCGCCGTTTGGCCTGCCGGTCTCGGCGCATGGCCGTCGGCCGGCCGCAAACGAGCGGGCAGCTCGCGGGCGCCACTGTCGATGATATCGAATTGCCGTGCCGTGGTCATGGCCCGAACCCCTTGTTTCGGCGCGCTTTATCGGCTGCGATTGTGTCGGCACGATGCCGCGCTTATGGCGGAATTGTTTCGTTTTGGGTCCGGTTTGTTTCAGGAAACGTGCAAACGCTTGCCGCTCCCGGCTGCATCGGTTAGGACACCCGCGCTGTGGAGTTCAGGAGTTTTGCCGATCCACGGAGCGCCACGAAACACCGAGTACCCATGCCATGGCCGACAAATCGGAAAAGACGAAAGCGCGGCTGCCGCGCGGCTTTGCCGACCGCAGCGCCGACGACATCCGCGCTGTCGAAAAGATGATGGCGACGATCCGTGGCGTCTACGAGCTTTACGGCTTCGAGCCCGTCGAGCAGCCGCTGATCGAATACACCGATGCGCTGGGCAAATTCCTGCCTGACCAGGACCGGCCGAACGAAGGCGTGTTCTCGTTCCAGGACGATGACGACCAGTGGCTGTCGCTGCGCTACGACCTGACCGCGCCGACGGCGCGTTTCGTCGCCGAGAATTATGACAGGCTGCCGAAGCCGTATCGCAGCTATCGCTCCGGCTGGGTGTTCCGCAACGAAAAGCCCGGTCCCGGCCGCTTCCGCCAGTTCATGCAGTTCGACGCCGACACGGTCGGCACGCCGGGCGTCGCGGCCGATGCCGAAATGGCGATGATGATGGCCGACGTGATGGAAGCGCTCGGCATCAAGCGCGGCGACTACGTCATCAGGGTCAACAACCGCAAGGTGCTGGACGGCGTGCTGGAGGCGATCGGCCTTGGTGGCGACGAGAACATCGGACGCCGGCTGACCGTGCTGCGGGCGATCGACAAGCTGGATAAATTGGGTGTCGAAGGCGTGCGCCTACTGCTTGGCACCGGACGCAAGGACGAGAGCGGTGATTTCACCAAGGGCGCCGGGCTGGACAACGTTCAAGCTGAGGCCGTTCTTTACGCTACAGCGAAGCCTGAGCTAGGTGATTTAGGGCACCCGGATTCCACGGTGAAAGCCAGCCAGTCCTTCAACGAAGGCGTTGCCGAACTATCAATCATTGAAGACTTGGTAAGGGCAGCTGGATATGGCGAAGACCGCATAATTATGGATCGTTCCGTCGTCCGCGGCCTAGAATACTACACCGGCCCGGTTTACGAGGCCGAGCTTCTGGCTGAAATCCCCAATGAGGATGGCCAGATCGTGCGCTTCGGCTCGGTCGGCGGCGGTGGGCGCTATGACGGCCTCGTCTCGCGCTTCCGTGGTGAGCCGGTGCCGGCAACCGGCTTTTCCATCGGCGTCTCCAGGCTGATGACCGCGCTGAAGAACCTCGGCAAGCTCGACACCTCTGATGTCATCGCTCCGGTCGTCGTGCTCACCATGGACAAGGACACCGAAAGCCTCGGCCGCTACCAGAAGATGGTCGCCGAACTGCGCGCCGCCGGTATCCGCTCCGAAATGTATCTCGGCGGCGCCGGCATGAAGGCGCAGCTCAAATATGCGGACCGCCGCGGCAGCCCGGTCGCCATCATCCAGGGCGGCGACGAGCGCGCCAAGGGCGAGGTGCAGATCAAGGATTTGATCGAAGGCGCCAGGATGTCGGCGGAGATTGTGGACAACGCCGAATGGCGCGCGGCACGCCCGGCGCAGGTGACGGTGGCGGAAAGCGAGCTGGTTGCCGAGGTGAGGAAGATACTTGCGGCGCAGGCCGAGGAGCGGGCGCGTGGCAACTAGGGCGCCGCTCCCTTCTCCCCTTGTGGGAGAAGGTGGCCGAGCGAAGCTCGGTCGGATGAGGGGTGTTCCAGGGAACGCCGACGCCTCATTTCTTCCAGCACCCCTCATCCGTCTTGGCGCTGCGCGCCAATCCACCTTCTCCCACAGGGGGAGAAGGGAAGGGCGCCTGCCATGACCTCCCGCTACCCCGCCATCGCATCAGACATCACCAATCTCTTCGCCGCGCGCAACACCCATGCGGTGGAAGTCGCGGTGCTGCAGCCGGCCGACCCGTTCCTCGACATGGCGGGAGAGGATCTGCGCCGGCGTATTTTTCTCACCGAAAGCGAGACCGGCCAGACGCTTTGCCTGCGGCCTGAATTCACCATTCCGGTCTGCCTCGACCACATTGCCAGCCAGGCCGGCACGCCGCGCCGTTATTCCTATCTCGGCGAGGTGTTTCGCCAGCGCCGCGAGGGCGGCAATGAGTTTTTCCAGGCCGGCATCGAGGATCTCGGCGACCGCGACACGGCCGCTGCCGATGCCCGTTCGCTGGCCGATGCGCATGCGCTGCTTTCGCTGGTGCTGCCGGGCCAGGTCCTGGCGGTGACGCTCGGCGACCAGACCATATTCGAAGCGGTGCTGGCAGCCCTCGGCCTGCCGCGCGGCTGGCGGATGCGGCTGGCCCGCGCCTTCGGTTCGGCACCGATGCTGGAGGCAGCACTTGCCGATCTCGCCAACCCGCCGCGCAATGGCCAGCTTTCCGGCTCGGTCGCGGCCCTTGTCCTCGACGGTGATCTGGAAGCGCTTTCCTCGCACATCGCCGGCGGCATGGAGCAGGCGGGTCTGTCGGCGTCGGCCGGGCGCTCGCCGACCGACATTGCGCGGCGTCTGATCGAGAAGGCCGAGCTGCGCAGCGTGCGGCTGTCGAACGAGGCGTTTTCGGCGCTGAAGACTTTTTTGGCGATCGACGTGCCGCTCGACGGCGCAGCAAAAGCGCTCGAAACCTTCGCGGCCGGTTCTGGTCTCTCGTTGGGAGCGGCGCTGGACAGTTTCGGGGCCCGCGCCAAGGCGATCGAAGCGCATGGCCTGCCAGTCAAAAAAATCCGCTACGATGCCGCCTTCGGCCGCCCGCTCGACTACTACACCGGTCTGGTGTTCGAGATCGCGGCGGAAGACGGCGACCGGCCGCTGGCCGGCGGCGGCCGCTATGACCGGCTGCTGACACTGCTCGGCGCGAAAACGCCGATCCCCGGCGTCGGCTTTTCCGTCTGGCTCGACCGCATCGAAGCGTTGCGGGAGCAGGCGCAATGATCACGCTGGCGATCCCGTCGAAAGGTCGGCTCAAGGAGCAGGCGCTGGAAGTGCTGGCGAGCGCTAGGCTTGCCGTCAGCCTGTCCGGCGACGAGCGCAAATACCGCGCCCGCATCGAAGGCGAGGAAGCCGTTGAGGTGGTGTTCCTGTCGGCGTCCGAAATCGCAGGCGAGATCGGCCAGGGTTCGGTCGATCTCGGCATCACCGGCGAGGATCTGTTGCGCGAAAGCCTCGCCGACTGGGAGGCGCGCGCCGAGATCGTCGCCCGCCTCGGCTTCGGCAATGCCGATGTCGTGGTGGCGGTGCCCGACATCTGGCTCGATGTCGACACGATGGCCGATCTCGACGACGTCGCCGCCGATTTCCGCCAGCGCCACGGCAGGCGGCTCAGGATCGCCACCAAATACTGGCGGCTGACCCAGCAATTCTTTTCGCAAAAGCACGGCATCCAGGTCTATCGCATCGTCGAAAGCCTGGGCGCTACCGAAGGCGCGCCGGCGGCGGGATTGGCCGATGTCGTCGTCGACATCACCACATCAGGCTCGACGCTGCGCGCCAACCATCTGAAGGTACTGGCCGACGGCCTCATCCTGCGCTCGCAGGCCTGCCTTGTTTCATCGAGGAAGACGCGTGCGGCTGCGGATGAAGCAGTGTTGCGCGACATCGCCGCGAAGATGGCTTCGGTGGCGTAAATCTCTTTCCCTTGTGGGGAGCTGCGGCAGAGGGGTGGGAAGGATCGTCCTGGGGCAGAGCATATTTGTTCTTGCTTTGTGCCGGCACTTATGCTACCAAACTCCGCATGGTGCTGATTTGCGCCGCCACCCGCCGTCGAGGCGGGTTTTTTGTTTTCCGGAGCTATCCTCACCGGACTCCGAACCGACTTGGCGGCGCGACCTGACTTCGAAGCTCCGGCCATACCATCGACGGGATTTCCACCACCCCGGCAGGCTGATAGACTCGGTCGCCTGCGGAGGAGACGGCGATGCCGATCAATCTCGACGAGTTGAAGAATGCCACCAATCTGCGCAGCCGCCGCCCGCGCAATGGCGCCTCGTTTGTCGCGCCGGTAGACGGCAGGGCGCATGTGTCGGGCGAGCGCACCGTGCCGCTGCTGCAGCAGACGATCCCGGCGTTGCTTTCCGACACCGTCAGCAAATACGGCACGCTCGATGCCGCCGTCTTCGTCGAGCAGGACAAGCGCTTCACCTGGAGCGAGCTTTCAGACACGGTGGACGCGCTGGCCGCCGGCTTCCTGGCGCTCGGCCTGGCAAAAGGCGACAGGGTCGGCATCTGGTCACCCAACCGTTGGGAATGGCTGGTGACGCAGTTCGCCACCGCGCGCATCGGCCTTATCCTGGTCAACATCAACCCAGCCTATCGGCTGGTCGAGCTGGACTATGCCTTGAACAAGGTCGGCTGCAAGGCGCTGGTCACAGCCGCCAGTTTCAAGAGCTCCGACTATCTCGGTATGATCGAGACGCTAGCGCCGGAGATCGCGACAGCGACACCGGGCAAGCTCGAAGCAAAAAAATTGCCGGCGCTGAAAATCGTCATCCGCATGGGCGAGGAGAATTCGCCCGGCATGTTCAATTTCGCCGACGTGCTGGCGATGGCCGGGCGCGACGAGCATGACAGCCTCGACCGCATCTCCGAGGGGCTGAAGCCCGGCGACGCCATCAACATCCAGTTCACGTCAGGCACTACAGGCGCACCCAAGGGCGCGACGCTGACGCACAACAACATCGTCAACAATGGCAATTTCGTCACCTCGGCGATCAGGCTGACCGCCGACGACCGGCTGTGCATCCCGGTGCCGCTTTATCACTGCTTCGGCATGTCGATGGGCACGATCGGTTGCGTCACCAAGGGCGCGACCATGGTTTTCCCCGGCGAGGGGTTCGATGCCGGCGCCACACTGAAAGCGGTGGCGGGCGAACGCTGCACCGGTCTTTACGGCGTGCCGACCATGTTTGTCGGCCTGCTCGACCATCCGGATTTCCAGTCCTTCGATCTCACCAGCCTGCGCACCGGCATCATGGCCGGCTCGCCGTGCCCGATCGAGGTGATGAAGAAGGTGGTGTCGCTGATGCACATGGCAGAGGTGACCATCGCCTATGGCATGACCGAGACCAGCCCGGTCTCTTTCCAGAGCAGCGTCGACGACCCGCTGGAAAAGCGCGTCTCGACCGTCGGGCGCGTCCACCCCCATGTCGAGGTCAAGGCCATCGATGCCGACGGCGCGACTGTTGCGGTCGGCGCGCCGGGCGAGCTCTGCACGCGCGGCTATTCCGTGATGAAGGGCTATTGGGACGACGAGGAAAAGACCCGCGAGGCGATCGACGCCGACGGCTGGATGCACACTGGCGATCTCGCCACCATCGATGCCGAGGGCTATTGCAACATTGTCGGCCGGGTCAAGGATATGGTCATCCGCGGCGGCGAGAACGTCTATCCGCGCGAGGTCGAGGAGTTCCTCTATCGCCATCCCAAGGTCAGGGAAGTGCAGGTGTTCGGAATTCCCGACCCGAAATATGGCGAGGAGCTTTGCGCCTGGATCGTGCTCAAGCCCGGCCAGATCGCCACCGAGCAGGAGATCAAGGCCTTCTGTACGGACCAGATCGCCCACTACAAGATCCCGCGCCACATCCGCTTCCGCACCGAATTGCCGATGACGGTGACCGGCAAGCCGCAGAAATTTCTCATGCGCAAGGCGATGGTCGAGGAGCTGGGGCTGGTGGCGGCGAAGACGGCTTGAGGGGGGCAGGAGCGCGCCCTCGCAACCTACTTCAGAATCGCAGCGAGTTCGATCAAGTTATTTGCCATGTATTCCCAACCACCGAGCGGCTCGATGGCGGCAGCCTTTGACGGGTCGTGCGCATTTAAGCGAACGACATATGCCGTCTTCAATCCGCATCGACGCGCGGCGTCCAGATCGTAGTCGTGGGCGGCAACCAGCATCGCCCTGTTCGGCTCCACGCCCAGCAGCTCGCAGGCACGAAGATACACCTGTGGCATCGGCTTATAGGTCTCGGAGACATCAGCGCCCAGGATCGTATCCCATGGCAGCCCGGCATGTTTTGCCACGTCCACCAGAAGTCGGGTGTTCCCATCGGACAGCGGCGCGACGATGAAGCGTTCCTTCAATCTGGAGAGGCCTTCCACCGAATCCGGCCACGGCTTGAGGCGGTGCCAGGCCAGATTGAGGTCTTCCAGTTCGGCGCTCGGAAAAGCCGATGGCGTCAGCCCGAACCCCTTCAGGCACGCTTCCAGGTTTTCCATATTGAGCAGATCGAGCGGGACAAAGGGCCGCTGACCACTCCGGACGGCTTCAACCGATGGGTCATAGCGTCCAACCCAAGCATCGGCAAAAGCACCGGCATCGATATGCAGGGCGTCATGGCGCTTAAGAAACGAACTCGCCTCCGCCGCTATGCTGCCGCGCCAATCGACAACGGTTCCCAAGACGTCGAAGAACAATACCTCAACTTTCGTCACTTTTAGCTCTCCATGCTCGTCGGTCTGGTGGTCCGCCAGTCGCGGTAAGAGGGATCGATCTTGTTGCCGCTTGAAATAGTCGAAATGCGTGAAAGCCTGATAGTTGTAAAGCAGCCAGCCGTCCGCTGTTTTCAGCGCCAGATCGTCGGACATGACCCAGATCGCCGGACATGACATTGAGCGGTTGCCAGTCGGTCGGCCTCCCAGTACTGATTCGATCTATCGGCCGCTGCGAATACCTTGAGCGCGTCGGAAACATCGGCGGCGACGGCGAGGCCCTCGCTAGCCTTGCTTTCGATTTCCGCTGTCAACTGGCTGAGCGCGTTTGTGGCGGGCGAGCAGAGGCGCCGGTGACCACCGTTGTCATTCCGCTTTCAATCCGACGGCGCCAGGTCGGTGTTGGCAAAGTCTAAACCGCCGGTCCTTCGAGCCCGCTTCTCTCGTGCGATTTCCACAGGAACCAGCCGAGGACGGCGCCGAAGAAGAATGTGTGGGCAACGAACTGCAGGACCGGGCTTGCTTGCAGGAACCACGGGAATGCGATCGGCGCGATCACATAAAAATTGACGAGCCACAAGGCGAGGCCAAAGACGCTGCCGAGACCAATGAAGGCGGCGGATCCTCGCAGCATTGAGGCAATCTCCCCGAACACGATACCGTAGATGATGGCCAGGATCAGATGCACGATCACGCCGGCAATGCTGGCCGTCAGGAGCGAATAGCCAGGATCGAGAGCTTCCGGTCCAAGCGCGATGGCGCCGATCATGCGCAGGGGCATGAAAAACGCTTCCGCCCCCATCATGAACGCACTCGCCGTCATTTCGAACGCCGCAAAGACGAGGCCGGCGACAATGCCCGCAACGGCCCCCTGTTGGAGTCCCCATCGGATGTCGCGCGGCGTCACTGGTGTGTGGATGTAATCACGGTAAGCCATGATACTGCTCCCTTCTGGAACGCAGACTCCTCCAGAAAACCAATGCGGGATGCGCGTCGGCGGTTCCGGCCGTTCGGCGCAATTCACGGGGATTTGATTGAAGTTGGGGTTTTCTCAGGCCGAACGGGTGCAGCGATGGGCCAGCAGACTTTCCGCCAGATAATACAGTGCGTCTCGCCTCAGGCCGCCAGCACCGCCGCATCCAGCCCGCGAATAATCTTCGCCAGCTCCACACACTCGTCGTGGCGTACCTTGTTGCGCCGCCAGGCGAGGCAGACCGTGCGCTGCGGCATCGGTTCTTGGAATGGCACGATCTTCAGATCGGGGATAGTGCTGGCTGGTCCTGCCGCCATTTCCGGAATGAGCGTGACGCCGAGCCCGTGCGCCACCATCTGCAGCAACGTCGTCAAGCTGGTCGCGCCGTAGCTTGCCATTGCCACCGGCCGCACGCTGCCGCAGACGGCAAGCGCCTGTTCGCGCAGGCAATGGCCTTCCTCCAGCAGCATCAGCCTTTCCAGCGCCGGGCTTTCCGGCGGAACCGGCGGCGAGGCGAAGGCGGGATCGCCGGCCGGCACGGCAAGGAAGAACCGGTCGGAGAAAAGCGCCTCGGTGATCAGCCCGGGCTGATCGAGGGGAAGGGCCGCGATGAAGGCGTCGAGCTTTCCCAAAGCGGTGTCCTCGACCAGCGATGCGGTCACCGCTTCGCGCAATTCGAGCTGCAAGGCCGGAAAATGCCGTCTCAGCTCCGGCAGCACATGCGGCAGGAGATAGGGCGCCACCGTCGGGATTATGCCGAGCCGGAAGCGTCCTTCCATGGCGGGACGCCCACGCCGGGCCGTGGTCTCGATCTCGCGGATATCGGCAAGAATACGCTCGATGCGCGGCAGCATAGCCTGCGCCTCGTCGGTCATCCGAACCGATTTGCCGCCGCGCTCGAACAGCCGGCAGTTGAGCCGCAGCTCCATCTCCGCAATCTGCGAGGACAGCGCCGGCTGGCTGACGCCGGCGAGCTTCGCGGCGCGGCCGAAATGCAGCGTCTGTGCCAGCGCCTCGAAATATTGCATCTGTCGGACAGTGAGACCTATCATAAGGAAAACCTATCGTAACAAACAGGAAAGGCAATTTGTTTTTATCGGCAATGCGGCCTAGTCTGGAACCATTCCAGAATGGCGTGGCTCAAGGCCCGTCCGGAAAATCAACAAATCCCGGAAATCAACAAATCGGAGAGAACGATGGACGCAAAGACCGATGACAATAGCGCGGGAAAATGCCCGGTCGCGCATGGATCGGCCGGCAGGACCAACCGTGACTGGTGGCCAAACCAGCTTGACCTTGCCGTTCTCCACCAGCAGTCGAGCCTCTCGGATCCGATGGGCGAGAACTTCGACTACGCCGAGGAATTCAAGAGCCTCGATCTCGATGCGGTGATCAAGGACCTGCACCAGGTGATGACCGATTCGCAAGATTGGTGGCCGGCCGATTTCGGCCATTACGGCCCGCTCTTCATCCGCATGGCCTGGCACAGCGCCGGCACCTATCGCATAGGCGATGGCCGTGGCGGCGCCGGCGCCGGCCAGCAGCGTTTCGCGCCGCTCAACAGCTGGCCGGACAACGCCAATCTCGACAAGGCACGCCGGCTGCTGTGGCCGATCAAGCAGAAATACGGCAGGAAGATCTCCTGGGCCGATCTGTTGATCCTCACCGGCAACGTCGCGCTGGAATCGATGGGCTTCAAGACGTTCGGCTTCGCCGGCGGGCGCGCCGATGTCTGGGAGCCCGAGCAGGACGTGGACTGGGGGTCGGAAACCAAGTGGCTCGGCGACGAGCGTTATTCCGGCGACCGCGAACTTCGGGGCCATCTCGGCGCCGTGCAGATGGGGCTGATCTACGTCAACCCGGAAGGGCCGAATGGCACGCCCGATCCGTTGGCCTCGGCACGCGACATCCGTGAAACCTTCGCACGCATGGCTATGAACGACGAGGAAACCGTGGCGCTCATCGCCGGCGGTCACACCTTCGGCAAGACCCACGGCGCCGGCGATGCATCGCTGGTGGGGCCGGAGCCGGAAGGCGCCGGCATCGAGGCGCAGGGCCTCGGCTGGTCGAGCAAGCACGCCACCGGCATTGCCGGCGACGCCATCACCTCGGGCCTCGAAGTGACCTGGACCACGACGCCGACCAAATGGAGCAACAACTTCTTCGATAATCTGTTCAACTACGAATGGGAACTGACCAAGAGCCCGGCTGGCGCCCATCAATGGACGCCGAAGGGCGGCGCCGGTACAGGCTCGGTGCCGGACGCGCACGATCCGTCGAAGCGCCGCGCGCCGGCGATGCTGACCACCGACCTCGCGCTGCGGGTCGACCCGGCCTATGAGAAGATCTCGCGGCGTTTCCACGAGAATCCGGATCAGTTCGCCGATGCCTTCGCCCGCGCCTGGTTCAAGCTGACCCATCGCGACATGGGGCCGGTTGTCCGCTATCTCGGCCCGCTCGTGCCGAAGGAAGAGCTGATCTGGCAGGACCCTATCCCGGCCGTCGATCACGAACTGATCAGCGAGCAGGACATCGCCTCGCTGAAGGCGAAGATACTGACCTCTGGCCTGTCCGTTTCCGAACTGGTCTCGACCGCCTGGGCCTCGGCCTCGACGTTCCGCGGTTCCGACAAGCGCGGCGGCGCCAACGGCGCACGCATCCGTCTGGCGCCGCAGAAGGACTGGGAAGTCAATCAGCCGACCGAACTGTCGAAGGTGCTTGCGCAGCTCGAAGGCGTCCAGAGCGAGTTCAACGCCGGGCAGACGGGCGACAAGAAGGTCTCGCTTGCCGACCTGATCGTTCTCGGCGGCGTCGCCGCGATCGAGAAGGCCGCCAAGGACGGCGGCCATGACGTGGAGGTGCCTTTCACGCCAGGCCGCATGGACGCCTCGCAAGAGCAGACGGACGTCCAGTCCTTTGCCGCGATCGAGCCAAAAGTCGATGGCTTCCGCAATTATGTCAGGGGCAAGCAGCCGATGTCGGTCGAAGCGATGCTGGTCGATCAGGCGCAGCTGCTGACCTTGACGGCGCCCGAGATGACGGTGCTCGTCGGCGGGTTGCGGGTGCTCGGCGCCAACACCGGCAAGTCGAAGCACGGGGTGTTCACCGACAGGCCGGGCACGTTGACCAACGATTTCTTCGTCAACCTGCTCAGCATGAACACGGTCTGGGATCCGGCCGCCGGCTCCGATGAAGTCTACGAAGCGCGCGACCGCAAGACCAAGGCGGTCAAGTGGATCGGCACCCGCGCAGATCTGATCTTCGGCTCGCACGCGCAGTTGCGTGCGCTTGCCGAGGTCTACGGGTCGGCGGACGCCGGGCAGAAGTTCGTTAGGGATTTCGTCGCGGCCTGGACCAAGGTGATGAACGCCGACCGCTTCGATCTTGCCCGGGGCTGAGGCGGCAAGTGATTCTCCAATTTAACAAAAAGGCGCGGGCCTTGACCCGCGCCTTTTTGTATTGAAGCCTTCGAAAATCAGTCTTTCTCGAAGATGCGGGTCTTGGCGACCACGCCGGCGATGGCGCCGCCGATCAGCGGTGCGACAATGAACAGCCAGAGCTGGCCAATCGCGACACTTCCTGAAAACAGCGCCGGGCCGATCGAGCGGGCCGGATTGAGCGACGTGCCGGTCACCGGGATGATGGCGAAGTGCAGCCCCGCCAGCGTCAGGCCGATGACAAGGCCGGCAAAGGCTGTCGTGTGGCTGCCGCTGGTGACGCCGAGGATCACCGTCACGAAGGTGAAGGTTCCGATCAGCTCCCACAGGAACGCCGAGCTGACGCCCCATTTCGTCGCATCCCAGCCATTGGCGCCGAAGCCGCCGGTGTGTCCGCCGACCTGTCCGGAGACGATGATCCACAGCGCCAGCGACGCGATGATGGCGCCGATGATCTGCGCGATCCAATAGGGGATGACGTCCTTGGCCTGCATTCGGCCGGCAAGGAACACGCCGAGCGTCACCGCCGGGTTGAGATGCGCGCCCGAGATCGGGCCGATCGCATAGGCAGCCGCAATCAAGCCGATGCCGAATGCAAGACCGATGCCTTCCTGGCCGAGCGGCAGCGCGCCGCCGAAGCCGCCCGTCACCACCGAAGCCGTGCCGATGAACACCAGTAGAAATGTTCCTAGAACTTCCGCCAGATAAGTCTTCATTGCCCTCTCCTCGTAATTTTCCCGCCGATCCGCTTGCAGTTCTTGGCGAATCACGCAGCGAAAGAGTATCGCAACTTCAAAAGTTTGGAAGCACAAGCATTGCGCCGACTACAGCGCCGCGCGTCCTTTGGGACGCGCAAAGGACGCTGTAGCAGTTTGATTTTGCGCATGATCCCTTACCGAAAAATCGATTCCGATTTTCGGGGTCGTGCGCTAGAGCTGTGGGTGCCGACATATCTGCGCTCGATCTGGTGTCCGAGGCTCTCCCCGCTTGTGTGCGCCAGTCGCGCGCTTTAGAGCAGGGCGGAAGTAATTTGCTGAATAACGGAATAAGAAGATGCGACTGGGCGGACGGCTGGCGGCGGCCATCGAAGTGCTGGAGGATATCGGCCGGCGGCACCGACCGGTCGCCGATGCGCTGAAGGACTGGGGCCTGTCGCATCGCTTCGCCGGCGGCGGCGATCGCGCTGCGATCGGCAACATCGTCTATGACGCGCTGCGCCGGAAGCGCTCGGCCGGCTTTTTGCTGGGCGAGGACACGCCGCGCGCCATCGGCTTCGGCGCGCTGCTGCTCGAATGGAACCAGACCGCGCAGTCGCTGAACGAAGCGCTCGACGGCGACAAATTCGCGCCGCCGCTGCTTAGCGCCGACGAGCTGAAGGCGGTCGCCGATAGTAGGCTTGCCGATGCGCCGCCCGCGGTGCGCGCCGACATTCCGGACTGGTGCGAACCGCTTTTCGAACGGGCCTTCGGCGCCAGCTGGGTCGATGAAGGCGCTGCACTTGCGACGCGTCCGCCGCTCGACCTCAGGGTCAACACGCTGCGGGCCGATCGCAGCAAGGTGCTCGCCGAACTGGCCGAGACCGATGCCAAGGCTGCACGGATCGCGCCGCACGGCATCCGCATCCCGCCGATCGCAGGTGACGGCAGGCATCCGAACGTGCAGGCGGAACCGGCCTTCCAGAAAGGCTGGTTCGAGGTTCAGGACGAAGGCTCGCAGATCGCCGCCACGCTGGCTGGCGCGGAGGCTGGGATGCAGGTCCTCGACTTTTGCGCCGGCGCCGGCGGCAAGACGCTGGCACTGTCGGCGGCGATGGACAATCGCGGCCAGGTGTTTGCCCATGATGTCGAAAAGGCGCGGCTGGCGCCGATCTTCGACCGCATCCGCCGCTCGGAAAACCGCAACGTGCAAATCGTCACCAAGCCGACGGAGCTCAGCACCCTCTCGGGCCACATGGATATCGTCCTGGTCGACGCACCGTGCACCGGCAGCGGCACTTGGCGGCGCCGGCCCGATGCCAAATGGCGGCTGACGCAGAGACAGCTCGATGCACGCAAAGGCGAGCAATCGGCGATCCTCGACGCGGCCAACGCCTTCGTCAAACCGGGCGGGCTGCTGGTCTATATCACCTGCTCGGTGTTCGACGAGGAGAATGGAGAACAGGTCGCAGCCTTCCAGGATCGTAACAGCGACTTTATTCCAGTCGATCACCGCCAGCTCTGGGACAGCCGCTTTCCGGGCCACGAGGCGGCCGCGTGGATCGGCGCCGCAGGCGGCATTTCGCTGTCGCCGGCGCTGAGCGGTACCGATGGGTTTTATGTCTGCGCGCTACGCAAGGGCGGCTGAATCTTGCCAGCGGACTTGATTGTTGCAGTGCAGCAATAGCGATTGCCTGCCGCTCATGCCTCTGCAATAAGCTTTTCAGACAGGAGCGTGACAAGCCATGGCTGCAAAGATCGTACCCGCCCCCGACTATGAGGATCGCGTCAGGACGTCCTTCGCGCGGCAGAACGCCATGATGACCATCGGCGCCGAGCTGACGCTGGTGACGCCCGGCATCATCGAGATCGAGATGCCCTATTCGGCGGCGCTGACCCAGCAGCATGGCTTCCTCCATGCCGGCGTCATTTCGACGGCGCTGGACTCGGCCTGCGGCTATGCAGCATTCTCGCTGATGCCGGAGAACTCCGGCGTGCTGACCATCGAGTTCAAGGTCAACCTGCTGGCGCCGGGCCGGGGCGAGCGCTTCCTGTTCCGCGGCTCGGTGACAAAGCCCGGCCGCACCATCATCGTCGCCGACGGCCAGGCCTATGCCTTCGCTGTCGACGGCGAGGCCAAGCTGATCGCCACTATGACCGGAACGATGATGACGGTGGTCGGTCGCGATGGCATCGAAGGCTGATCCGATGCGCAAGGCGGTCAGGATTGCGGGTAGGGACGTCCTCTTCGTGATGGCGGCGCAGGCCGAATACGGTCCGCATCTGCAGCGGCTTTTCACGCCTGTCATGACAGGGGTGGGGCCGGTCGAGGCGGGTGTCAGGCTGGGCGCGGAACTGTCATGGCTGAAGTCTGAAAAGGCGCTGCCGGACCTCGTCGTGTCGCTCGGTTCGGCTGGGAGCCGGACGCTGGAGCAGACGGAAATCTACCAGGCCGTTTCGGTCGCCTACCGCGACATCGACGCCTCGCCACTGGGGTTCGAGAAGGGCGCGACGCCGTTTCTCGACCTGCCGGTGACCGTGCCGCTGCCGTTCAGGATTCCTGATATAAGAGAGGCGACGCTGTCGACCGGCGCGGCGATCATTTCCGGCAGCGCCTACGATGCGATTGCGCAGGACATGGTCGACATGGAGACCTTCGCCTGCCTGCGTGCCTGCCAACTGTTCGGCGTGCCGCTCGTCGGCCTGCGCGGCATTTCCGACGGGGCTGCCGATCTCAGGCATGTCGGCGACTGGAAGGAGTATCTCCACGTCATCGACGAGAAGCTGGCGGATGCGGTCATGCGGCTGGAACAGGCGATCGGGTCCGGCGCGCTGGAATTCGGACCATCGCATGAGGACGCGAAATCGGATTGAGAGCCGCCTCTCAGCCCATTGCGCCGACTCGTTTCTTTCTCTAAACGCTCGCCATGAAGATAGCCAATCATCCCGACACCGTCCTGATTGTCGATTTCGGCAGCCAGTTCACGCAGCTCATCGCCAGGCGCATCCGCGAGGCCGGCGTGTTTTCCGAGATCGTGCCGTTCCAGTCGGCCGAAGCGGCGTTCAAGCGCATCAAGCCGAAGGCGGTGATCCTGTCCGGCGGCCCGGCCTCGACCGGCGACATCGGCAGCCCGCGCGCCCCGCAGATCGTCTTCGATGCCGGTGTGCCGGTGCTCGGCATCTGCTATGGCCAGATGGCCATGTGCGTGCAGATGGGCGGCGTCGCCGAAAGCTCCGACCATCGCGAATTCGGTCGCGCCTTCGTCGAGATCCAGAAGGACAGCCCGCTGTTCGAGGGCCTGTGGGCGCCCGGCCAGCGCCATCAGGTGTGGATGAGCCACGGCGACCGCGTCATCTCCTTGCCCAAGGGCTTCGAGGTGTTCGGAAAATCGGAAGGCTCGCCCTTCGCCATCTTCGGCAATATCGAGCGCAAGATGTACGGCATCATGTTCCACCCCGAAGTGGTGCACACGCCGGACGGCGCCCGGCTGCTCCAAAACTTCGTCCACAAGATCGCCGGCATCGAAGGCGACTGGACCATGCGCGCCTACCGCGAGCACGCGGTCGAGACGATCCGTAAGCAGGTCGGCAAGGGCAAGGTCATCTGCGCGCTTTCGGGCGGCGTCGATTCCTCGGTCGCAGCACTCCTGATCCACGAGGCGGTCGGCGATCAGCTTACCTGTATCCTCGTCGACCACGGGCTGATGCGCAAGGACGAGGCTGCTGGCGTGGTGGAGATGTTTCGCCAGCACTACAATCTGCCGCTCATCCTTGTCGACGCTTCGGACCGTTTTATCGGCGCGCTCGAAGGCGAGTCGGACCCGGAAAAGAAGCGCAAGACCATCGGCCGGCTGTTCATCGAGGTGTTCGAGGAAGAGGCCGAGAAACTCGGCGGCGCCGATTTCCTGGCGCAGGGCACGCTCTATCCCGATGTCATCGAAAGCGTCTCCTTCACCGGCGGCCCCTCGGTGACGATCAAGTCGCACCACAATGTCGGCGGCCTGCCCGAGCGCATGAACATGCAGCTCGTCGAGCCGCTGCGCGAACTGTTCAAGGACGAGGTGAGGGCGCTCGGCAAGGAGCTCGGCCTGCCCGAAAGCTTCATCGGCCGGCATCCGTTTCCAGGTCCCGGTCTCGCCATCCGCTGCCCGGGCGGCATCTCTCGCGAAAAGCTGGAGATACTGCGCGAGGCCGACGCCATCTATCTCGATGAGATCCGCAAGGCCGGCCTTTACGACGCCATCTGGCAGGCTTTCGTCGTGCTGCTGCCGGTGCAGACAGTCGGCGTGATGGGCGATGGCCGCACCTATGAATTCGTCTGCGCGCTGCGCGCCGTCACCTCGGTCGACGGCATGACCGCGGATTTCTACCACTACGACATGGCGTTCCTGGGCGCCGCCGCCACCCGCATCATCAACGAGGTGCGCGGCATCAACCGCGTCGTCTACGACGTGACCAGCAAGCCGCCCGGCACAATCGAGTGGGAGTGAGGGATAAAAACGGCGGCAATAGCGTAGTTTCGGCGGTGCTTTTCGCCTCCGCTTAATTGCCGCTCCCATCCGTCTTTCACTTCCATTGAATTCGCCTACTCCATTTCTTTCCTACAGGATCGATCTGCGCCCGCTTCAGGATGGTGTAAAGCCGCTTCCATCGGCGGGAGTGCTCTGGCGTAGAATAGCGTGCACAAAGGCGGGTCTGCTTCGAGCCCCGTTGTTGTCGTCGGTCAGGAGTGTGCACGGCGATCCCGAAACCGGCCGTTCCGCATGCGGCCTGAGAAGCGGTACACTCACGTTTTCAGCTTGGACTTTGCAGCCATTCCCGCTTGCACCGTTGCACGTCGGTTTGCGACAGAAGCCGACGTTCCCGCATTTACCCCCATTCTTCCCCTAAACGAGCAAGACCCGGCAAGCGTCGCCGCGATCTACTGCGCGTCAGTCGCGCGATATGGACAGCCCCGCTAAAAGTGGGGCGTAGGCGGCGAGTCTGCGGGATACGAACTCGGTGAAGAGCCGCACGCGCTTCGTCTTGCGTGTCTCCCCCTGAGTGAGAACCCAGATCGGTCCATACAGGTGTAGGTTGGTACCTGGCACCCTCTCCAATAAGGGATCGGCATCTCCGACGAAACACGGGAGCGTCGTGATGCCTATACCTTGCCGGACCGCCGCGATCTGCGCTTCGAAATCCATAGTCCGGAACGGAGTCCCAGTCGTGCGGAGTTCTCCCTGGCGGGTCCAGTCCGGTACTCCATGACCACTTATGGCGATCCACCTGGGATCCGGCCCGCCCGCCTGCCACTCGGCCAGTCGATCGCCGGACATGTAGAAGCCGCCGTACAGCTCCGGTCCCTTCAGACCGTGAAGATTGAGCGGCAAGGCTTCGCGGTCATAGACGACACGGATCGCCACGTCGGCCTCTCGGTTGGTCAGATTTGCCAGCTCGCCGGACGACAGGATTTCCATCTCGATGTCCGGATGCAGGCGTACGAAATCCGCGAAGTTCGGCATTAGCAGGTGTGCTGCGAGGGGCGCCGGCAGCGTCACCCGCAGAAGCCCGCGCACGCTTTGATCGCGCCCCAAGACGCGCGTTTCCAGCTGGTGCGACGACGCTTGCATCTGGTCCGCGAACTCGAGGACCTCCTCGCCCGCAGCTGTTAAGCGGTAGCCCGAAGGCAGCTTTTCGAACATCTGCGCCCCGAGGCGGTCCTCGAGCTGGGCGATGCGTCGCAGCACGGTCGCGTGGTTCACTCCGAGACGTTTGGCGGCGGCCCGCACTGAGCCTCCTTGCGCGGCGGCGAGAAAGTAGCGAACGTCATCCCAGTCGATCATGGTGCATTCCCGCGCCGCGCAGTGAGGCTTCCGAAGCTCACTCTAACATACAGAGTCGGATTTTGCGCGAACATCGCGGCGTCTGGTTATCGGTATGGATCGTTTTCGCACCACCGATGTGTGCGATTGCTCACTGCCTGGCTGACTTCGGCAGGGCCATGTTGAGCCTCTCGGAAAGACCTCCCGTACAGCCAAAGTCCCGAGATGGCGAAACGAAGGATACACGATATGACCAGATTGAATGGAAAGACCGCCGTCATCACCGGAGGCGCCACCGGCATCGGCCTCGCCGCTGCAAAGCGCTTCATCGAGGAGGGCGCTTTCGTCTTCATCTTCGGCCGTCGGCAGGATGCGCTCGACGCCGCCCTCGTCGAGCTCGGGTCCAATGCCCGCGCGGTGCAGGGCTCGGTCTCCGATGAGGCCGATCTCGACAAGCTTTACGCGGCGGTGAAGACCGAGCGTGGAACCCTCGACATCGTCTTTGCGAACGCCGGGGTAGGAAGCCAGCTTAAGCTCGGCGAGATCACCGCCGAGCACATCGACGAAACCTTCGACGTCAATGTGAAGGGTACGATCTTCACCATCCAGAAGGCGCTGCCGCTGATGGGCGAAGGCGGCTCGATCATCCTGACCGGATCGAGCGCAGGCACCACGGGCGCCCCGGCATTCACTGCCTACAGCGCGAGCAAGGCGGCAGTGCGCAACCTCGCGCGGACCTGGGCGGAGGATCTGAAGGGCACCGGCATCCGCGTAAACGTGCTGTCGCCCGGGGCGATAGCGACCGAACTCGCGACCGAAGCGTTGGGCGAGGAGGGCCTGAAGGCCTACGGCTCGATGACTGCATTCCAGCGCATGGGCAATCCGACGGAGCTCGGGGCGGCTGCTGCCTTCCTCGCCTCATCGGACAGCAGCTTCATGACCGCCAGCGAGGTAGCCGTTGACGGCGGCCTAGCGCAACTCTGACGCGCTACACTTGGACGGGTTCCGTTCGATACTCGGAGCCCGACCGGCGTGGGAAAATAAAGGAGAATAAATATGAGCTACGCAATTGTCGGCTTCGGCAATATCGGCAAGGCCCTAGCCAAGGCATTTGCCCGCAAGGGCATCGAAGTATCCGTCGCAACCACGCGCGACCCGGAAAGCTTTGCATCCGATGCGGCCGCGATCGGGCCTACGATCATTCCCAAAAAGCTGGCGGAAGCGGTCAAGGCAGACATCATCTTTTTGGCCGTGCGTTTCGAGTCGCACCCGGACGTCGCGAAGGCACTTCCCACCTGGCAGGGGAAGACCATCGTCGATGTGACCAATGCCTACGGCGTGCCCCCTGAGCAACTGGGCGGACAGCCTTCTTCCAAGTTCATTGCGCAGGCCTTCTCAGGTGCAGAACTGGTCAAGGGCTTCAACCATTTGATCGCCGCGGTCCTTGACCAGGATCCGGCCGTAAAGGGTGGCAGGAGAGTCATATTCCTCGCGAGCGATGATGAAGGCGCTGCAGTGCAGATTGGTACACTCGCGGAAAATCTCGGCTTCGCGCCGATCAAACTAGGCGGGCTTTCGGAAGGCGGACTGCTCGTGCAGGCGCGCGGGAACAGCTGGGGCCGGCTGATCTTCAAGGACCTGGTCAAGTTCGACTGATGAACATGACGTCCCCACCGGCAGGGACACGATGCACGCATCGGATCGTGCTCGATCCGATGCGTGCGGCCGAGGTGACGCCTGGAAGCAAAGGATGAAGTGCTCCGCCTCTCGTCAGCAGTATGATGGATACTCAGTTTTGACGGTCGAGCGCAGCAGAAGCCGATCCGGTCGACGGGTTCGCCAGAATGGCGCCCGTAATGATGCGAAAGAGATGATCGGCCCGCGGCGCGAATGAGGGTTGGTCGACCGCCCAGCCGAGAGCCGTCATCAGGGCGAACAGGTCATCCCCATTCATGTCGGGCCGCGCCGCGCCTTCGGCCTGTGCACGGAGCAGCAGTCGCGCGCTCGCCGAGTGCACCGCAGCGCATGAAGCATAAAGAGCGGAGTCCGGGTTCGTGTGGGCGGCGGCCATCATGGCGACGACGCCCCTATAGCTTTGGGCGAACACCAACCATTCCTGGAACCAGGAGATGAGCGCTTCGTCAGGTGAGTTCGACGTTTCGAGTTCATCTGCCCTCTTAGTCAGTGCGTCCAGATTCGTACACAGCAACGCTTCGAACAAGGCTTCTCGCGTCGGGAAATGACGCAGCAGCGTGGCCAACCCGACGTCGGCCCGGCGGGCGATATCGCGCATGGACGCATTGATACCGTGCTCGGTGACGACGTCACGCGCGACCGCGAGGATATGGTTGTAATTTTTTTTTGCGTCGGCTCGCATGAGATGCCTTGATAACCGGATCGGTGATCCGTATATGTGGATCGGTGATCCGATTGTTAAGCGGATCGGTGAACCACTAAATAGAGTGCGTCTGCACAAATGGCAACAAAGGCGCTGCCCGCCCCGCGAGGAAAATGAACATGAGCACCATCAGCATCATCGGCTCAGGCGGTATGGCCGCAGCGATCGGCGGCCTTGCCGCCAAAGCCGGACACAGCGTCGAGGTGATGAGTCGCGACGCCGCCAAGGCGGGGGCGCTGGCCGAGCAGGTTGGAGCCGGCGCGACGACCGGAACGTTTGGCGCCGCTCCGGTCGGGGACATCGTCATCTTGGCGGTGCCTTTTTCGGCCGTTCTCGACGTGGTGAAGCAGTACGGCGAGAAGCTGGCAGGCAAGCTCCTCGTCGACATCACCAACCCCATCAAATCCGACTTCAGGGTTTTCTTGACTCCTGAAGACAGTTTCGGCGCGCAGGAGATCGCCAAGGTTGCTCCTGCCAATGCCACTATCGTCAAGGCGTTCAACACCCAGAACGCCCAGGTCCTGGCTGTCGGTCCAATCGGGGGCCATCCATTGGACGTGTTCATCGCCGGGGACGACTCTCAGGCGAAGGCGCGCGTCTCGGCGTTCATCGACAGCCTCGGACTACGTCCGATGGATACCGGGCGGCTGATTATGGCGCGGACGTTAGAGCACGCCTGCATGCTGTGGCTGGGCCTCATGACCCACTCCATCAAACACACCAACTTCTCAATCCGCGTCAGCCTCCTCGGCTGAGCCCACGGCACCACGTCTCGCATCACATTACCCAAGGAGCAGCAGTATGCGCGTTTTAGTTACTGGCGGGACCGGCCATATCGGTTCGTATATCATCCCCGAGCTCATCGCGGCCGGACATGAGGTCATTGGCCTGGCCCGATCGGACACATCCGCGACTGCGGTGTCGGCGCTCGGCGCCAAGGCACGTCGCGGGGATATCACCGACCTCGACGGGCTCAAGGCCGCGGCGGCGGAGTCCGACGGCGTCATCCACGTCGCGCACCGGCAAGACCTGCTGCCCTCTGGCGGGATCGACGCCGTGGCCGCCGCGGAACTCCAGATCATGCTCGCCTACGGCGAGGCGCTGGCGGGGACCGGAAAGCCGCTCGTCGTCTCGGGGAGCATCGGCTCGCCGGGGTGGGAAAACCTGGGCCGGCCAGCCACCGAGGAAGATCCGGCTCTTCCCGGCGGCGATGCATACAAGGGCACCCTGCGGGTTCGTAACGCCGTGGAACTCGCCGTGATCGGCTTAGCGGGACGGGGCGTGCGGTCTTCGGTCGTCCGAATTCCTCCCATCGCGCACAGCACGACCGATGCCGGCTTCCTCCAGCTGCTGATCGGTCTCGCGAAGGAGAAGGGCGTTATCGGTTACCCCGGAGACGGCGCGAACCTCTGGCCGGCTGTGCATGCCCGCGACTTGGCCTCCCTGTTCCGCCTGGCGCTGGAGAAGGGGCCGGCTGGCAAATATTGGCACGGGATTGAGCGCGACGGCATCCGGTTCCGCGAGATCGCTGAGGCCATTGGCAGCCGTATGAGCGTACCCGCCGTGCCTATCCCTGCGGACGTACTGATGTTGCCTGGCTTCTTCGGCTTTCTCGCGAATTTGGTCACGCTGAACCTTCCGGCGTCCAACGCCATCACCCGCCAGACTCTCGGCTGGGATCCAGTTCAGCCGGGCCTGATCGAGGACCTCGACAACGGCCATTACTTCCCGGCGGGCCGTATCGCGATCCCGTAATTCGTCAAACCAATAAACGGGATCCCCCGTCTAGAGACCACCAGCAATAACCCCATCTCAATAGGAGACTGCACATGAGCATTATCAGCATCATTGGCTCTGGAACTATGGCCACGGCGATTGCCGGCCGTGTCGCCAAGGCTGGACACACTGTCGAGGTGGTCGGCCGCGACCCCGCCAAGGCGCGGGCGCTCGCCGACCAACTTGGAGCCGGAGCGACCACTGGGACATACGGAGCCGCCCCCGCGGGCGACATCGTCATCCTCGCCGTGCCGTACAGCGGTGCAGCGGCGGCGGTGGCCGACTTTGGGAAAGCGCTCGATGGCAAGGTGATCGTCGACATCGCCAACCCGGTTGCCCCCGACCTCTCGGGCCTCGTCACGCCCCACGGCAGTTCTGGCGCGCAGGAGACCGCAAAGGGCCTCCCCGCCGGCGCGCATGTTGTGAAGGCGTTCAACACGATCTTTGGTCACGTGCTTGCGAAGGGTGGACGCCTCGACGCTTTCATCGCAGCCGACGATGCGGAGGCGAAAGCGCGCGTCTCGACGTTCCTCGAAAGTCTCGGGCTGCGTCCGCTCGACGTGGGCGGCTTGCACATGGCCCAGACGCTGGAGGCGCTCGGTTTGATGATGATTGGCCTCGCCAAAAACGGCGCTGGCACCTGGGACTTCGCCATGAACGTCGATATCGGCTGAATCACCGACATCAGCCCTCACCGGCAGATCCGCAACACCACTGGAAGCAAGTCATCCGATGGCTGTCGTCACCCGATGAGTCGGGCGTACTGTCGGGTGCCATGTGGTTCGCATGGTCAATGCGGCTCGGAAACACATAGTCGGCAATAGCACCGCCCGACGTTCGAGCCATGCTAATAGGCTGAAGCGCACATCGGAGGTCAATTCGAATTAGACCGGTCGGCCGGTCTTCTGCTGCACTACAGCCAAGGAATCGATCATGATCACTGCCTTCCAGATTCCCTATGATGCGGACCAGGCCGCTGACCTTCGTAGCCGCCTCGCACGGACGCGTTGGGCCGACGCAGTAACTGACGACTGGACCATGGGAACCGAGCGCGGCGTCCTCAACCAGTTCATCGATTTCTGGCGTGACGGCTATGACTGGGCGCAGCGGCGAGACCGGCTTAACCAGCTTCCCCATTTCTGGACGACGGTCGACGGCCATGGCATACACTTTCTGCATTTTCGCAGCGGACAAAGTGGATCTATCCCGCTACTGCTGATGAACGGGTGGCCGTCCAGCTTCGTGGAGTTTCAGCGCATAGCGCCGCTGCTTACCCAGGGAACGCCGGCATTCGATGTCGTGATCCCCACCATGCCCGGCTTCGGCTACTCGGACAGGCCAATCCGGCCCTACGAGGCGGAGCCCAGTGACCTTTATCCGAAGCTAATGACGATGCTGGGCTATGGGCGGTTCGTCGTGGCCGGGACTGACATCGGCTCCGGCCTTGCCACCCGGATAGCCCTTCGGCATGCGGCGCGTTTGCTGGCTCTGCATGTCTCGGCGGTCGCGCTAAAGCCGATTCCAGAAGATGCGTCGCCCCTGTCGAAAGCCGAGATCGACTATGACGAGCGCCTCCAACTGTGGAGCCGGGAGGAAGGGGGCTATCAGGCGATCCAGAGCTCGAGGCCACAAACTCTCGCCTTTGGGCTTGCCGACAGTCCTGTTGGCCTCGCCTCGTGGATTGTCGAGAAATTTCGGGCCTGGACGGACTGCGATGGCGACATCCTCTCTGTCTGGCCACTCGAAGCCTTGACTGACACTCTGACGATCTACTGGATGACCAACACGATCGGGTCGTCTGTCCGCTACTATTACGACGCCGCCCGGCTGCGGCCGCCGCTGCGGGCAGATGACTTCGTGCATGTCCCCACCGCCGTCGCTATGTGGCCACATGATCTGACGCTCGCGCCGCGCGAGCGGGCCGAGCGGCTCTACAATGTGCGGAGCTACACCGTCTTTCCGCGGCGGGCATTTTCCGGCCTGGGAAACGCCGGAACTCTACGCCGACGATTTGCGAAAGATCGCGCTCGCCGCGATCTGAACGAACAAGCGTGTTCCGCTTCACTCACGAGCGGGCACGGCTCGTGGAGATTGCCCGCCAGCGGTGTGCCGAGCAGGCGCGGCTGGCCAAGCTCGAAGAACAGCGGGTGGAATATCTCGATCGCAAGCTCGCGCAGGCAGAGCCGCGTGATCGACTACGGACGTTTCTGACGACGCTTCCCGCTGACCCCGTCTCCGAGGAAGCGTCCGCCTTTCATGCTTTCATCGAATGGGCCCGACCGCGGCTGAAGAAGATGGACGCCCAACTGCAACTCGCGACGATTGCCGCTGAGGCGGCGGAAATGGAAGCCTTCGCACCAACTGACGATGCCAACGGTCTGCAACGATAAGCCATCGCATCCATGGGATGCGATGGCTTCAGTCTTAGTCCGATGACCTATCAGTCTGTTTGACCGGCCGGGCTTTGCGCTGATGGACATCCGGCCCGGGCGCGATCTTCGCTCGGCCCTCAAGACAGGTCTGGCGGCGCTGCTCCAGCCACGCTTCGACCTCCTCCAGGTCCCACACGATGCATCGCGGCGTGAGATTGAAGCGGCGAGGGAATTCCTCGCGTTTTTCCATTTCATAGATCGTGCTGTCGGCGAGCGGTACGATGAGCCGGAGCTCATTCCGTCGGATGTTTCGTGGTAGCCCGGTCAGCACGGTGGCGGGACCGGAATATCCCACCGGGTCTTTGTCGTCGTAATCCTGATACGGTATCGTCAGGATGCGAACGCGATCTGGCTTCTTGGTCATGTTTATCCTCCGTGGTTGAAGGATGTTTGATGCCGCTGCGGCTTTGCCTGGTCGCGTAGCTATCGTTGGTCGGGAACCTGACGGTACTTTTGGGTGTGCTCACGTTTCGAATGTCAGGCCTGGAAAGGCAGGCCGAGAGCCAATAGTAGTCGATAGATCGCTCGTGGGGGTTGGCCAAAATTCGCCAACTAAATCAGAACGGTAGGATCCTGACGGGTCCTAGGCCGGTAGTATTTGGACCGAAAAAATATTTTCTTGGGAAAATTCAATTAGTTAGCATAGGGCCGAACGATCGAGTGGGAGTGAAGTACCGTGGAGTAGATTGGAGTACTGTCGGATACATTCGGAAATTGTTGGTCCCCGATAGTGGGCGATAGTTCGCGGGCGATTCTGCAAGAACGAGCAGCAGTTTTGCAGATCGGCGATAGACCTTGCGATTGTGTGTCGAGATGTTCAAGGGGATCGATACACCGCGCCGTTCACGGCACATGCTTCGGATTGGGATTGGAGCGCCGATAAAAATCCTCGGACAATAGACCTCATGTTCCGGGGATTTGTATCAGGGTCTAAGCCCGGTCGAGACCAACGAGACGAGCACAAGGCCGCCGAGCACAGCGAAAAGGGCGCCATAGCTGAATACGCTCTCGTGCCCCCGTAGTTCCAGAGTGCTCCCGCAATGAGGCTGGCGACGAGCTGCATGACGCCGACCGTCGTGCTGTACCAGCCAATGCCGCTTGCCCGCAGATGCTGGCACAAAATCCGCGGCGAACGTTGAAGTCGGCAACCGCGGCATCAGGCCTTAAAGAAGGCCAGCAGGTCCGCCTTGATGATGTCTGCGTGGGGCGTGGGCTGCCGTGCGGCAGATCCTTGTAGACCTTCGGCGTGCCGTTCTTCAGCAGCTTGGCCGACGGCGGACCTAAGTCGGCGAGCGGAACAATTTGGCGTCCTGCTACGCGACGAAACGGACCACGCCGCCATCCACCCGTAAAGCCGCGCCGGTTGTCGCCGAAGCCTGCTCCGAGCATGCGTAGATGATCATGTTGGCTACCTCGTCGGTGGTCGCGAAGCGTTGGATGAGGGTGGTCGGACGCATCGCCTTCAGGAAGCCCTGCTCGGCTTCCTGAAGCGTGATCCCGTTTGCGTCAGCCTGCTTCGCCATGAAGTCGCCCAGGATCTCAGAGCGGGTGGGTCCCGGCAGGACGGCGTTGACGGTGACGCCCGTGCCCGCGACCGCCTCGGCAAGCCCGCGCGAGACCGCGAGTTGAGCTGTCTTAGTCATGCCGTAGTCAAGCATTTCCTTGGGGATGTTGACTGCGGACTCGCTACTTACAAACACGACGCGGCCCCAGCCTTTCGCCACCATCCGCGGCAGATAATGACGGGTCACGCGCACGCCACTCATTACATTCAACTGGAAGAGACCAAGCCAGTCCTCGTCCGGGATCTTCGCGATGTCCTCGACGCCACTGTAGCCCCGGATGTGAGCCGTGCCCACGTTGTTCACAAGGATATCGGCGTCCGGCGCCTGCGCGATCAAGGCTTCGGCACCCTCCGTTGTCGCAAGATCGGCGGCGATACCCGAGATGTCGCTTCCGGGAAAGGCCTGTCGCATCTGCCGTACCGCCTCGTCAATCCGGACGTATCCACGGCCGTTGATGACGACCGATGCGCCGGCACGGGCTAGTCCCTCCGCGGTAGCACGGCCGATGCCTGCCGTTGACCCCGTAACGATCGCCTTGCGGCCCTTCAGTTCGATATTCATGTTATTTCATCTCCAAATTATAGGTGAACAAGGCGATCGATCCACTGATCCAGGCTGGAAGCGCAGATTGTCGCCCGTCGAGTACGGGCAACATCCGGACGAAGGCAGCGTTGGGAAGCGTGGATAGCGCCAGGACAGGGGCGTCAGCTCGCTTTCTTTGTTGCTTCAGCCTCCGCTGCGCGGGCGAGGCTTTCGACCCACTCCTGATGATAGCGGTAGAGCGCGCCGGGATGCTTGTGCCCGAGAAGGTCCAGAAACCAGGCTCCCTGTTGCGTCTCCTCGGTCAGGACATGGCAGCCATCGTTAGTCGGCGTGATAACCCAGCCGTGATATGCGCTCGAGCCGGTCTCATCGCCGTCGACTGTCGTCGCCCAAGCGAGCCGGCGCAAGGGCTCGAACTCGGTCACGACAAGGCTCATCGGGAATCCGACGGTGACTCGACTGTACGTGGTTCCGAGCGCCAGTTCCGCCTCACCTGTCAGGATCTTGACCTGGTCTTCGGCAGGAAAGTAGCTCAGCCAATTCTCGGCATCGACGAGCAGCTTCCAGACCACTTCAGGCGGCGCCTTAACGTCGATGTCGTTCAGCGCATAGATGGCCGACGTTCTGGGGTCATACCGCTCCGGCCAGATTACATGGTCGTACATGGTTCATTTGTCCTTTTTGAACAGGTCCTGGAAGATCAATGGCGCCCAGCTCTTGTCCCGCGCCTGCACTAGCTGACCGCCTTCCGCGATCTTGCCGAGGCTAACCGGCCCATACGCCGTCAGGCCCAGCCCAACCTTCGCGACTTTGTGGCGTTCAAATATTCGGTCGCGCGCTGCTCGAAGAAATTGGCGCGCGCGACCAGTTCTCGGCGCCGATCGCACGGTCGTAGATCGATTACTGCTCCTTCTTGAACAAATCCTGGAAGATGAGCTGGCCCCAAGTGCGGCCGCGTGCGTGCACCAGCGCGCCACCCTCGTTGAGCTTTCCCAGCTTGACGGGTGCGAACCCGAGTTGTTTGGCCAAGGTCGCCACGGGAGCGATCGCGTCCTCGTCGTCGCTCGACAGAAAGACGACCCTGTGGCCGCCCTCGACGATCGGATCGGCAGCCAAGGTGGCCGCAATCAGGTGATTGAAACCTTTCACGAATTTGGCGCCGGTGAACGCCTTCGCGACGAAGGCGGAGGATGGGAGACCGTCCAGTTCCTCGGGGGGAACTAACGCGTTCATCGCGTCGATGACTGTCTTGCCTTCCCAGCTCGGCAGGGCTTTCGCAACCTCGCGATGCTCCCCGAACGGGACCGCCAAGATGATTGTGTCGGCCTCAAGCGCATCCCGCAGCGACTTGGCGACGACCGTGGGTCCGATCGCCCGAGCTTGCGGCGCCAACGCCTCGGGCGGACGGCGGCTCGCGACGGTCACCTTGATGTTTTTACGGGCAAAGGCGTGGGCGAGGGCCTGGCCTACCTTACCGAATCCTACAATTGCGTAGCTCATAATACTTCTCCGATCCGTGTTGGTATTGATTCCCCGGCCTTCAACGGCGCTGGGTTATCCGTTCTGCTGTGTGGCGACCTTTGCGTAGACGTCTCGCCGTGAACCATGGACACGCTAGTTCCCGCCGATCAGCCGCTTCCCGCGATCCGGCGCGATTTCAGATGGCCGAGAAGCCGCCGTCGACAGACAACTCCACCCCATTCACAAAGCTCGAATCGTCTGAAGCAAGAAACAGCGCGGCCGCGGCAACTTCCTCAGGACGCCCCATCTTTCCCCGCGGGATCAGGGATTCGAACATCTGCTTCGCCTCCTCGGTGAGAACTTGGTCCTGCATCGGTGTGGCGATCGGCCCCGGGTGCAGCACGTTCACCCGGATATTCCTGCCCTTGAGCTCGTTGAGCCACCCGCGTGCGAATGCGTGCAGCGCCGCCTTGCTCGCCGCATACACGCTGTAACCAGGAAAACCTTTGATCGAAGCAACTGACCCGGTCATGAAGATCGATCCGCCATCGTTGAACAGCGGCAACAACTTCTGAACCGTAAACAGCGTGCCACGCGAATTCAGCCCGAAGGTCGCATCGAAATGCTGCTCGGTAATCTCGCCCAGTGGGACGGCTTCGCCCGTGCCGGCGCTCGCGTACAGGATGTCGATCTTGCCCTTTTCCCGCTTGACTGTATCGAACAGGCGGTCGAGGTCGTCGAGATTGGCAGCGTCGCCGCGCACGCCGGTCACGTTCCGGCCGATCAGCTTGACGGCCTCGTCCAGCGCCTCCTGTCTCCGGCCCGTGATGAAAACATAGGCGCCTTCTTCGACGAACCGCTTGGCGCTCGCCAGCGCCATGCCGCTCGATCCACCCGTGATGACTGCAACCTTACCCTCGAGCTTTCCCATGACTTCTCCTGTCGTGGTGTCGGGACAGCATCTGCCTCCGAGACCCTCGAAATGGGTCCGCCGGCGTCAGTTGTTGAGTGCGGAAGCGCGCACATCGGTGGTGCAAAATCGATCCGGCTGGACGACCGACGCCAGCCGCGACGATCGGTGTCCGCTTTTCGCAATTGGGCCGCGCTCGTCGACATAGGCTATGATGACCGCCTGTATTGCTGTTCGATGTGTTAGATACAGACTTTGGAAGGCGCACCGCGCGGTGCCGGATTGCACCATGATCGACTGGGATGACATTCGCTACTTTCTTGCCGTCGCGCGCGGAGGCTCAGTGCGGGCTGCCGCCGAGCGCCTCGGGGTGAATCACTCGACCGTGCTGCGACGCATCGCTCAGCTCGAGGAACGCCTCGGGGCGCAGATGTTCGAAAAGCTGCCTTCGGGCTACCGCCTGACGGCTGCGGGCGAGGAGGTCCTCGAGCTCGCGAACCAGATGGAAGCGTCGTCGCACCAGTTGGAGACGCGCGTCTTCGGTCGCGACCAGAGCGTGCGCGGGCTTCTGCGGGTGACGTTGGCTCCGACCCTTGCGACACACCTGCTCATGCCGGACTTCGCCGATTTCGCGCGTCTGCATCCGGACATCGAGATGGAAATCCTGTCGTCCGGCGAGCTGGCAAATCTGACCAACCGAGAGGCCGATGTCGCGATCCGCGTCGTTTACGACCGCAAAACCCTGCCGCTCAATCTTCACGGCCTGAAGGGACCGGAGGTGTTCGGCGGCGTCTACATGTCCCGGGATAGACTAGCCGCATGGCGTGCGGGCGCGCTTGATCCCATCCGGTGGATCGTCATAAGCATGCATGGAATTCCGGATTGGGCCAGCGAGGGTGAGGTTCGCACCACGGAGGTTCCGTTCAGGACTACGGGCGCCGACGCGCAGATCGTTGCTGTACGGCAGGGCCTCGGGATCACGACACTGCCGTGCTTCGTCGGAGATGCCGACCCCCTGCTGGTGAGGGTGCCGGGCACAGACCTGCACATGTACGGAACGCTCTGGCTTCTCACACAGGGGGAAACACGCAAGACGAAGCGCGTGCGGCTCTTCACGGAGTTCGTATCCCGCAGGCTCGCCGCGTACGCTCCGCTTCTCACGGGGCTGTCCATATCGCGCGACTGACGCCCGGCAGGTCGCCGGCGACGCTTGCCGTAGTCCGGTCGGAAGCCGAGCTGCGATCGCTTGAAGCGGCGTCGTTCAATCCGCGAATGGTGCGCCGTATCGCAACCGGCGCGAGGGCCACACTACCGACGGACGACGGACTTCATCATCGCTGACGGTTTTTTTGCCAGGCTGGAGACGCCGCTTTTGCGGAGGACTCCGAGGAGAATAGACCAACCGATATCGATAGTTTGTGAAACCGAGCGGATCGCCGAAATTCTCCTTTGAATTCAAGAGCGAGAATTTCTGACGGATCCGGGATACGGTTCTTCATCGTCAGCGGAAAGATTTTCCTCGATGGATCAATGCGTTCTGATGCTTCAGAACAATCGAGTGGAGTAGGGGGAATCGGCGGCGATAGTGTAGGTTCGGCGGACTTTAAGCTCCGTTCCGTCCGCATCTCGGCTGTTCTTAGCGTTCTTGTATTTCTGGAGCTGCTGAAAGCTGATGCCGATGGATCGAGCAAGCTGCGCTCCAGGGTCGGCACTGCCAAGCGGCAAATCAGGCCGGGAGCCGCCACATTCGTACACGACCTGTACCACGCAATTCCGTTTCCGCGAGTGGGTCGCAAGCAAAATCCGGTCCAAGCAGTTTGTGAGTTGCATCCGAAATACGGATTTCATCGGGCTCCGCGGACGTTTGAATACGTGCTGCGAGATTAACGGTCTCGCCCCACAGGTCGTAGGCAAACCGCCTTTTGCCTATGACGCCCGCGACGATTGGTCCTGAGTGAATTCCAATTCTGAGTCTTAGCGGTTCTCCTGCGAAGCGCTCGAGCTTAACCGCCTTCCGCAGTTCAAGTGCATAGTGCGCAAGGGCTTCCGCATGATCGGATCGCGCGACGGGGAGGCCAGCGACCACCATCACACAATCGCCAATTGTCTTGATCTTTTCGCAGCCGTATCGTTCCGAGAGCAGATCCGCCGCCTTGAAGAAGTAATTTAAAATAGCGAGCGTTGTCTCGGCTCCGACGCTCCGCGCTCTTTCCGTAAAGCCGACGATGTCGGCAAAAAGCACACTCACCTCAGCGTGGTTGTCTGCAATTTGTTCGTCCGCTTTTAACCGCTCCGCGATCGACGCTGGAAGAATGTTGAGGAGTAGGCTTTCGGCGCGCTGGTATTCACGCGACAATCCCTCTTGGCTCTGCCTCAACGCCTCGTTCGTCAATTGTAATTTTTCGTTGAGTTGACGCTCCCTCTCTTGCAGGAGTGTCATTTCATAAGCCTTCTGTTGAAGCCGCTGCCTATTGTCGCGTTCGGCAGTGGCGTCAAGAAAAAGCAGCCACACGCAGGCATTGTCAGCAAAAAGATGAAGGTCCGCGACACGCCCGCTGGGCAGTTCGACCATGGCCATATGATATGGCAGCTCCGGGCAAGGCAGTAAACCCTCCATGAATTCGAGCTGCTCGGCAACAGGCCTACCAATGCGAAGTGATGAGAGTCCGTAATGTTCAACACTACCGCCCTTCGCAGCGATGCAAAGCTGGGCGTCAATTTTCAGATATGCGACAGAGTGCTCGTTGTAGAAGAAATCGTAAATCCAGTTTCTGACTTCTCTTGGCAATCCATGCATGGTTTATTTGGTGACCATCGAAGCAAGCTGACGAAATGCATCATCAACATGTTCACCCGAAAGCGCGCTTGTTAGATAGATTTGCCATCCAAGTTGCCTCAGTTCGTTAATCTCACTATCCGTTATTGCCCACCGATCGGCCAGATCGGATTTGTTGAACAGCAATACAAACGGCATAGCGCCGAATTCGGCCTCGGCCCGCTCGCGCAGCGTGAGCGCCACGGCAAGTGTAGCGGCGCGGGTTCCATCGACGACAAGCACGAGCCCGCTCGCACCTCGCACATAGCTGACGCGAAATGAGCCGATATCGTCTTCGCCGGCCAAATCCCACAGAATCAGATCCACGGTTTTGTCTGGGAATGCGACGCTCTTCTTGTCGATTTTCACTCCCACCGTGGTCAAGTAGGTTTCTGAAAAGATGCTTTGCACAAACCTGCGAACCAGACTCGTCTTTCCGACAGCGAACCCGCCCAACATGCAGATCTTCTTTTGCAATATCCTGGGCTCCGCCTAGTGGAAGTTTACCGTAACCGAAACTCTGCGATTGGCGGAGCTCCCGGTTCGGCTATTCTCAGTCTCCGCCGGCTCAAAGGTGCCCGCGCCGCGAACCAAAAGCGATTCCGGAGCGACGCCGCGCTTCTTGAGAAGCGCACGAACTGTCTCGGCGCGGGCGGCGCTGATTGACGCGTTGGTCGTCTCACGGCCCACGGCGTCCGAATGGCCAGTCAACATGAACTGTGCTGTTACGCCCGCCTTGCGGGCGTCCTTGGCCAATTCCTTCAACTGATTCGCCAATTTGTCGAGAACTGGCAGTTGCTCTGGTCCCGGTACAGCCTTGCCAGAATCGAAGAAAATGTCGACCGCTTGGATAGCCTCCCTCAAACGAGTGAGTTCCTGAGGGGTCAACTCGCGCAGCTCGGAAATTTCTAGAGAGAGTCCGTCCGCGGCCAGTTGTTGGGCGGCGACCCGCGCCCGATCTATCCAGGCGGCAGGAGCCTCACCCACGAGAACGATGCGATCCTTGATGATCGAAAATCGTACTGAATCCGGCGGGGCCAGCGATGCCATCAGCCGCTTCACCACGAACTTCGGATCAAGGCTCTGATAGAATTGCCACTGCGAATGAACGCGAGCCGGATCAACCCCTGTTCCGGACAGCAGAGCCTGCGGGTCGGCGGCCTGCGGGTCTCTCAGGCCGGAAATGTAGAAATGTCCGCCCCTCGCCGTTTGTTGGGCGACGATGATCCCCGCTTGGGCCTCAAGTCGCGACACATAATGCTGCCAGTGCTCCGCCGCGCGTGCTTCGGGGCTCACATCACGAACCTTGGAGATGTCGAATTCCGGTCCGCCTGCCGAAAGCTGCCGGGCCGCTGCGCGTGCCCGATCTATCCAGGTGTCGGGAGCCTCACCCTCGGCAATGATGCGATCATTGACGATCGAAAGTCGAACTGATTTCGGTGGGGTCAGCGACTCCGTTAGCCGCTTCAGCACGAACTCCGGCTCAAGGCTCTGATAGAATTGCCACTGCGAATGAACGCGAGCGGGATCGACCTGCGTTCCGGACAACAGCGACTGCGGGTCGGCGGCAAGCGGGTCTCTCAGGCCGGCAATATAGAATTGGCCATCGCGCACCTTTTGTTCGGCAACGATGATGCCCGGCTGGGTACTCAGCCGCGACACATAGGCCTGCCAGCGCTCCGCCGCGCGTGCTTCGGGGCTCACATCACGAACCTTGGAGATGTCGAATACCGGTCCGCCTGCCGAAAGCTGTCGGGCCGCTGCGCGTGCCCGATCTATCCAGGTGTCGGGAGCCTCACCCTCGGCAATGATGCGATCATTGACGATCGAAAGTCGTACTGAATCCAGCGGAGCCAGCGACGCCGTCAGCCGCTTCAGCACGAACTCCGGCTCAAGGCTCTGATAGAATTGCCAGTGTGAATGAACGCGGGCGGGATCGACCTGCGTTCCGGACAACAGTGACTGCGGGTCGGCGGCAAGCGGGTCTCTCAGGCCGGCAATATAGAATTGGCCATCGCGCATTTTTTGTTCGGCAACGATGATGCCCGGCTGGGTACTCAGCCGCGACACATAGGCCTGCCAGCGCTGCCCGGATTGCCAGGAAAGAAAGAACCAACCGCCTGCCGGAATCAAAACCAGCAGGACTGCAGCCACCACCAGCCACGGAAATCCCTGGTTTGAGTCCTCCTGCTTCAGTTCAACGCAGGTCTGCAACTGCATCTCTACGCCGGCCAGCTGCGAACTGTCGCCGTCAAACTGCTCTAAAGCCTGTGAGCATTCATCATGGATGCGAAGCAACACATCGCGAATTATTTCATGTAATTCCTCTGGCGGATTTCCCCGGATCACCGCAACCAACGTCGCAAACGGTCCAACTTCTGACCAGAGACGAAGCTCCCCAAAACGGATAGTGTCCAGGCCGCTCTGTTCTTTCTCGTTAAATGAATCTTTCACAAAATCTTGAATTGCACTAAGCATCGAAGAAATGAGTTGAGGATCTTCGCTAGTTGCATTATCGGCAGTTACATGCGCTATCAAAAGCCCGGAATTGCGGTTAATGAGAAAGACATGTTCTACACGGTAGACAAGTGAATGCTTAAGAACAACTTCTGAGAAGCTTGCACCAGTTCTCCAAGCTTCAAATCTCCACTTGAGCCCATGCCAGGTAAATATATGTCTTAAAGTTTCATTCAGCGACTGAAAGGTCTGATCGATCTTTTCCCCGATCGACTTGCGAATTGCCGGCAGAAACACCGGGTATAATATATCCGTAAGCGTGCGCGGGCTCTTCTGGATGGACCGTTGCACGGCCCTCTCGACAGCTGGCGCAAGGGCCTCGCCGAGTTGCGCATAAGGCGCGCGTGCGGCTGCACTGGGGAGAACACCCCCAACTGCAGACGCAAGCTGCTCAGGTTCGTCGAGCAGGTGCGTAACTCGTGAAAGCTCCGAAATTTCGCGGCCGACCAGCAACTGGCGCAGCGTTTCCATGCGAGGATCGGCGGTTGGAACTCCGTCGAAACGCGCACGATAGTCCGGATCAACGTTCCGGGCAATTTCGACCAAAAGACTAGCCAGAGCCTCGCGATCAATCTCTGTATCGTTCGAAGCCGCTTGAGGAAGGCTGATTGGGTCGACGGTCGACGTCAAGTTCCGATCAACTCACTTTCCAGCTACGTTCCGAGTTGCTCTTGCTGCCGACGGGATCCTGATTTAGACATTTTGCAACCTCGACAAACAGGCCAGCCAAAAGATTTCGGTCGGTCTTGACGTTGCTGAGATCGGAAAACATTTTCTCCATTACCATCTGAATGGTTTCATTCTTTTGCTTGATTTCCTCACGCAGCAATTGATCGCTTCGATTTATCCGGTCCGCAACTTCGCGCTCAAGCTCGCTCAATTGATCCGACAACGCGCGCACCTGCTTTTCAAGCGCCTGATTTTGCTCGCGAAGATTCCGGTCAATCTCCTTGTCGGCCTCGGCTCGTGCATCTTTTTCGTTCCGCAATTGCCCCGCAAGCGATTCGACCTGCTTTTTTGCATTTGACTCGTACATTTCAAGATTGCGCTTGGCCTCGGATTCGACATCCTTGAAGCGCTGCAAGAACCGTTCTTCAAGCTTGGAAAAACGGCGGTCATAGTCCTGCATCTGGTTGCCGAACAGCAGATCACGTATCTTGTCGACACCTACAGCGTCGCCGGGGCCTCCGCTCTCGCGAGCCTGGGCCGCCATGAAGGCCAGCCCGTTTCCGTCTGCATTACCTATTAGATTTACGTCCGCTTTATTTGCTGGAGATGCGCTATTCGAAGATTCCTTGGCCATCCTTATGCCCCTTCTTTTGAACAACTGCCACAGTGCGAAACTCAGAAACGGATAAGAATGTCAGCAAAATACCCGGCTCGCAAGCCGGAATCTTCTTGGCTTAAACCAATTCGTGCGTCCCTTTTACATCTCTTGGACTAGCAGCAAATAAACGAGTTCCGACTGGTGTAGCTTTCGCATCTCTTGTTATAGAGGCCATAATCGGCTAGTCTAATCAACCACTGGATGAAATCTACTATCGAAATGAGCAATACAATATCGGGCTATAGCTACTGGAGTGCAATTAAGTAGCGCGGACTCATTAGAAATATCTAAATTAGATGACATGGCGGTACACATACTGCCTCGCGTCCGGCTGTATACTGCGACGATCAGCTTCCGGTGCGGGCCCAACGGTAGAAGGAAGGTGTTCTTCGCACGGAGAATGGCTGTTCGAGAGTGCACCTCGGTATCGAGGCATTTCGGTCGATAAGAGGGGAGCAGTAGTCCCGATAACTGCAGTCATTCACACCAAGGCTTCAGTGGCTTGCTTTAATGCGCCCCCCGATTGCAAAGGACGTCAGTTTGCCATAGCTATTGCAGTCGTACGGCGCCAGGGACCGCAGCTTTTGGTCATGGCGCCGATTCCGGGGATCGACATGAGTATGCGGCGTGCTTGCTTTGACGTGCATCTGCGACAGCTGGCGCCCAAGCTCGGCGGCACGGATGCGAATGCTGCGCCAGGCTTCCAACATCAGTAGCACGACAGGAGCAAGCTCGCTCTGCAGCCAAATGGCGGCGTCGCGGCGGCTCGGAAGAGTTCGCAGGAGACTGTTTGGACGCAGCGTGCCTGAGGACCGTTCCCTTTGGCAAGAAATCGCCGGCTATGTTTCGGGACTCTCGTTGTATCTTCGGCGCGGGTAAGACGGCGTGGCGCATAATCCCTTGGTTTCAATCGTGGTTCCTGCGCACAACGCGGAGGCAACGCTGGCGCGCGCACTCGATTGCCTTCTCGATCAGGAAATAGTGGATTGGGAGGCGATCATCATCGACGACGCCTCCACTGACCGCACCTCCGCGATCATCGCCGGTTATGTGGAGCGCGATGCCCGATTTCGGACATTGAACTCTTGCGCGTATAGCGCCGCCGGCGCGCGCAATAGCGGGATTTCGACAGCGCGCGGCCATTGGCTGATGTTTCTGGATGCGGACGATTGGGTGGATGCCAGCTTCCTTGCGAAGATGCTGGCCGCGCTGAAAACAGCTCCCGATGCAGTGGCGGCCTATTGCGGTTCTCGGCGCGTGATGCCCGATGGCGAACTCACCCCGCCGAGCATCTCGACGGAGGTTGCGACCCAGCCCTTCGAAACACTCGCCCGCCGGTGTGCCATCCGCACTCACGCGCTGCTAGTCGACCGGGAGACAATTGTCGAGTTGGGCGGTTTCGATGTGTCGCTGCGCACCTGCGAGGACTGGGATCTGTGGCAGCGCCTCGCGCGTCTAGGCAAAAATTGGGTGATGGTCGACAAGCCGCTCGCTTTCTATCGAGCCAGCCCCAACTCGCTCAGCCGCAATTCGGCGCAGATGCTGGTAGATGCGGAAATCGTGATCACCCGCGGCTTTTCTCCTGATCCCAGGGTTAAACACCCAGCATCAGCACACGCCAATGGAGCGATCGAGGCGAGCGGCCACACCGCTTCCGAGGCACTCGCGTGGTTCGCGTTGTGGAACGCCGCGTCGGATTGCGGCTGCGGCTCACGCTCGATCAACCCGCAGTCGCTGCGCGCGCTCCCGGCAGGACGTAAGTGGGCGCGTGAGATCGCCAAGGTGGCCTTCGATGGCCTTATGGTAGGAAGCTTATCGGTGCCAGCGCAATTGGCTGCCAGGTGGGACAGGTTCGGCGGCTCCTTCACCGAGTTGATCATCGAACTCGGCAAGCTCTGGGACAACCCCGTCGCGGGTCGCCGCGTCCAGTATCACCTTGAGCAAATGCTTCTCGACGTCGACGATCTTGCCGCGCCGCGCAGGCTGGCGCGGACACTTGGAATTCGCGTCGACGGTCGAAATCCGGCCTCGACCGAAATTCCGCAAGGAATCGATCAAATCTATGCCTATCTGATGATGGATGGCCAGATCGCGGCTGTCGTGCAATTCGGCGTGCTCGGGACAGTGACAAGGCGTCATTGGATTGAATTGCTCCTGAATGTCGTGCCCCCTGAGCGGCTTGAACGCCGGTCCGATCCGGACAGTCACTTCGGCAGACTCGCCCAATTGGCCGAGGAAGCGCGGGAGCTGGTTAGGTCGAGCGCCGAACCTGCAGAGCCTCCCGCGGCGCCGCGCCGCGCACGGGTCAGGCACGACAAGGATCGCACGTCGTTCTGGAATGGCTATTTCGCGACCGAGGATCCCTGGAACTACGGTTCGCCCTATGAGCAGGAAAAATATCAGCGGCAACTCGAAATTCTGCCTGCCGGTCCCATCGAACGGGCGCTTGAGCTGGCCTGCGCGGAGGGCCATTTCACGCGGCAGCTGGCGCCGCGAGTGGGCCATTTGACCGCAACCGACATCTCCGCCATAGCCATCGAACGGGCCCGCGCGCGATGCGGCGATCAGCCGAATATTGAATTCGGCGTACTGGATTTCTCTGCCGACACGCTGCCGGGTGAGATGGATCTGATCTTCTGTTCGGAAGTGCTTTACTATCTGGATGATCTGGCCGAGTTGCGGCGCATCGCCAAAAAATTCGCAGAGGCGTTGGCGCCTGGCGGCAGTTTCATCAGCGCACACGCATTCGTGCTGCGTGACAATGTTGAAAGGACGGGCTTCGACTGGAACACATTCGGTGCACAAGCGATCTCGGAGACGCTGGCAGCGACTGAAGGCCTCGTCTTGGAGCAATCGATCCAGACCGAGCTCTATCGCATAGACCGCTTCCGCCGCCTGTCACCCGACGACGTGGCGACGGAACCGATGATAGATCATGTGCCAATCCGCGCGCGCATCGAAATCGGGGTCGCGCGAAATATCGTCTGGGGCGGCGCGCGGGCCTTGCGCCGCGACGTTGCGCGTAGCGAGCGGCGGCAGCGTATTCCTGTCCTCATGTATCACAGCGTCTCCGATGATGGTCCGGCCGCTCTCGCCCGTTTTCGGCTCACGCCCGCCGCATTCGCCAGCCAGATGGCATGGCTGCGCTCCAATGGCTTTCACGCGATTGGGTCTGAGCAGTTGGAAGAGTTCATCGCCAACCGTCGCCCTTTCGTTGGTCGCCCAGTGCTCGTCACCTTCGATGACGGCTTCCAGAACTTTGCCGACCACGCCTGGCCGACCTTGCGCGCGAACGACCTGACCGCGGAAGTGTTCCTGGTGACGGACTTGGTGGGTGAAAGTGCACAGTGGGACGCCTATACCGGTCCGCCGACGCAGCTTATGGACGCCGGGACTGTGCGGCGCCTCTCCGCCGAAGGTGCGTTCTTCGGAAGCCATCTGGCGACGCATCGCGCAATCGATGGTCTGTCGAGTTCTGACTTGGCCGCTGAGCTCCTGCGCTCTCGTATGTTTATCGAACGGTGGACCGGTCGGCCAACCACGGCGTTCGCGGCACCCTTCTCTGTCACCGACCGACGGCTTGGCAGGCTGGCCAAGGAGTGCGGCTATCGAATCGGCTTCGGCGGCAGACACGGGTCGGCGGGCCTCGACTGCGATCCCATCGACCTTCCGCGCATCGAGATTCGCGGAGACCGCTCACTCGATGACTTTGTTGCCATTGTCGAGGCTGTGCTCGAAGAGCGGTGAACTTGTCAGTGTCATTTCAGTGTCCCGCTCGTTTACCTCGTTCGCGAATCTATTGGGCGACTTGGGACACGGCTGACATCAGCTCCTGCGGGTTTGGCGCCCCAAACATGTATCGCCCACCCTCTGGAACCTCCGTGAAGCTCCAGCGGACGATCCCCTGCCGGTCCAGCAGGAACTGACCGACCAGTTGTCCGTGTCCCGTTGCCATCATCTGCTCGTCGGCTTCGGTCATTTCGTAATTGTCCTTCTTGTCGAGGATTTCGCCGGCCGCAAGAGGATCCATAGGACCGGGCAACTCGCTTGGTATGTCGACCCGCATATCCATTACCGCTGCCATCGAGACCTTGTACGGCCATTTCGTCTCGTTTTGGGTGAATTCGAGATTGGGCAGTCCAAAAGCACGATGTGAAGCGCGTTCAGGGTCGGAGGCCGCGAGCAGATTCGGTATCGGGTGGTAGCGGAAATAGAGACGCGCCCGTTCGATCGGCGTGTTGACCACCGTCAGGCTCTCCACGCCCTTTTCGCGCAGTTCCGGATCAAGCCGCGCCTGGGCGGCGATATGGCGCCGGCAAAACGCACAATGCAGACCTCGAAACAGGCCGACCAGCACCGGTTTTTGTCCGCGAAAGTCGTCAAGCGCAATCTTGCCTTCCTGGGTAATGGCGTCGAGAACCAAGTTCGGCGCACGGTCGCCCGGCTGAAGCGGTACCAAGTCACCACGCGCGGACATTTCCAACCTCCAACCCGGCTAGTCGAGAAAAGGCAGCACCACAAGCGCTTCCGGGTCGAGCCCGTGCTGGGCGCATATTCCCTGCGCCAGGGAAAAGTAGCGTTCGGCCTCGGCCAGATTGTCGAGGTCGAGATTAAGCGTTGCGAGCCCATCATAGCACGGAAACAGCAGTTGGGGCTCGCCCGTTTCGCGGGCTACGTCGAGTGCTTCGTGGAACAAGCCAATCGCCAGCTCCGGACGGCCGTTGCACTGGTGGATCTGCCCAAGCACGATCAACGGCACCGGCAGGTGCTCGCGCTGGTCGAGCGCCCGGTCGATCTCGATGGCCTTCTCGGCAGCAGGCACGCCCTCCCTTGGGCAGCGATCCGTGAAAGTACAACAAGCGACCGCCAGATTGGCGAGGAGGCGCGCCTGGAAACCCAAATCACCAATATGGCGCGCCACTTCAAGACCGCGCATACAGACCTCCATCGCCTGTGCCGGATCGATGGTCGTATAAAGCACGCCGAGATTGGTGTAGCCGCGGCACGCCGCGCCCAGTAGACCGGCGGCTTCGGCCAATTCAATGCTACGCTCAACCTGACGCACGGCTTCACGGTTTTGCCCAAGGCGAGCCAGCGCAACAGCCTTGGTATTAAGTGCCTCGGCGGTCACGAGAGTGGCATCACACCCTACCTCGGAGACATGCTCCGTTGTCAGAGTGCGTACGCAATCCAGCGCCGCGTCCGCCCATTTTGCCGCGAGAGCGTGATCTCCGCTACGGAACGCCTGTCGGCCACGTTCTTGCCAGAGATGCGCCTGCTCGATCGGGGCATCCGCTCCATCGAGGAGCGCTGCCGCTTCAGCATAGCGGGATTCTGCGTTGTCCCGCTTGCCGACGTCCCAGAGCAGCCGACCGATCTTGCGTAAAACGCGCGCCGAAGCGACACGATTGGCTGACTCGCGGTATGCCTGCAACACCGTCTCGTAGTGGTGGTGCGCGATCTCGCGGCGGCCTACCGGGCCGCTCAAATCGGCAATGCGCTCTGCAATTGCCAGTTTCAGCGGTGTTTGCCCGATCGCGCCCAACGCAGTCAGTGCTCGCTCGTAAAAACGAAGGGCGTCGTCGTTGGCGTATATCATGCGAGCGCGATCGCCCGCCGCCTGCAGGTAATGCGCGCCCCTCTCCCGCTCGGCGCTCTGTGCGAAATGATGACCGAGCACGGTCAAATCCTCGAGCCGTTCCGGCTTGTCGCCGCACAGTTGCTCCAAGGCAGCACCGACCCGCCCATGGATGTCGGTCCGGCGTTGCAGGAGCAGATTCTGGTAGATCACGTCCTGCAGCAATGTTTGCGTAAAGCGGTAGCTTTGCGACGAGACCGAGCCTGATCCGGCAACTTCCTCGATGATTTCCGCATCGCAAAGCAGTTCGCAGCCGGCTTCTAGCCGACCGGGGTCGGCTGTCACGGCTTTCAGAAGTGTGGCATCGAAGCGCGGGCCGATTACCGCGGCTTCCTGGGCCAACCGGCGCACTTCTTGGGGCAGCCGGTCGACGCGAGCAAGCAACATTGCCTGGATAGTGGCGGGAATGCCGGTTGCGACTTCGCCTGCCACAGTCCGCCATCGCTGGCCCTCGCGCATCAGTACACCGCGATCGATAAGGCCGCGAACGATCTCCTCTACAAAAAGGGGGTTGCCGCCCGCGCGCTCGAGGATCTGGTCGAGAAGCCCTCCTGCGGAGTTTACCCAGCTCTCGCCGAAAAGCGCCGCCAGCAGGCTGCGTCCGTCATCATTGTTGAGCGGCGAAAGCCTGAGCGCTGTGTGACTGACCCGACTAGAGTCGAGCTGGCCGTTGTCCGGCGCCGGACGATGCGTGACCAGCAACATCAACCGCGTGCGTTCCAACCTGTCCATCACGAAACGTAGTGCCTCGAGCGACACGGCGTCGGCCCAGTGCAGGTCTTCGACGACAATTAACAGCGGCGACAACGCAAGCCGCCGTTCGATGATTGTGCGGACTGCGTAGAGAATTTGCCGCCGCAACTGCTCGGGCTCGACATGCTGCAAGGTGGCGTCCGGGTCGCCAAGGCCGAGCACATGGTAGAGCAAAGGCATCAGCCGCTTCGCCTCCTCGCCCTGTAGGCCGAGATCGGTAAGCAAGCCTGCGAGCTTCCCCCGCACTTCGTCCCCACTGTCATTTTGCATCATCCCGGCAGCGCTGCGCACCACTGCGCCCAAGGCGCCAAATGATTGTTCGCCCAGCGGTGAGCAGGTGGCCAGCCGCACGGCGACGTTGCGAAAACGATCGTCGTCGCCGACGCGGGCGACGAACTCCTTCACCAGCCGCGATTTCCCGATACCGGCTTCTCCGACGAGGCGGACAAGTTGGGCCGAGCCGCCGCAGGCCTGGTCAAGGCTCGCCAGCATTCTATTGAACTCCGCACCACGACCTATTATCGGCGCACTGAGGCCGAGCGCCTCGAGCCCACGCGCTGCACGCGGCGCCGCAAGCGGTGCATCCAGTCGATGGACGAGCACACTGCCAGCCTTGCCGCGAAACACGACATCACCCAGCGGCTCGTAAGAGAAGGCATGCCGGGTCAGCCTGTGAGTGAGCTCGCCCACCAGCACCTCACCCGGTGCGGCCAGCGATTGCAGGCGTTGCGCCGTATTCACTGTGTCGCCGGTCACCGAATAGGATTTGGCGGTGCCGATGCCCAATCCACCAGTAACGACCGGACCAGTGTTTATGCCGATGTGGAGTAACAGAGGCGAGCCGGAGTGGGGGGTGCTTTCGCCGAGCCGCGCCGTCCGGGCGATCATGTCGAGAGCGGCGCGAAGCGCACGTTCCGGATCGTCCTCATGCGCAACCGGCGCACCGAACAAGGCGAGCAGTGCATCGCCGATGAATTTGTCGACGAAACCACCAAAGTTTCGCACGGCCGCCGTCCATTCCTTGAACAGTTCGTTCTGCAGCGCTTGCATGACCTCGGGGTCGAGCTGCTCGCTGAGTGTCGTGAAGCCGCAAAGGTCGGCGAACAGGACTGTTACCGTCCGGCGATCGGCGTCAGAGACGGGATGCAGCCCATCTTCGCTTTCGATGTTCGGAAGCAGCGACGGAGTTCGAGAAGGCGGCACAACGGTCCGGCTTGGTGTAGGAGCAGGCCGTTCGACGGTTTTTGCGGGCGCACCGACGCTTGCCCCGCATTTCGGACAGAACTCGAAATCAGGTGCGCAGGGGTAGCCGCAACTGGCGCATGGCACGGGCTGGCGCCTGCCACACCTCGGACAGAAAGCGTAACCGCCCTCAACCTCGAAACCGCAGCCCGAGCAGTCCATAGGGACGAGACCTCACTAGGGGCCGTGCCGGCGTGATCTCACTACGCACTTCACGGCCAGGGTATTTCACAAGGATGAACCGATAACCGTCGACCAGCAAGCGGCAGCGCAAATGGGCATCGAACGGTCAGTGTGGGTCCGGTGGCAGAGCGCTGCCGATCAAGGCGGAAGCCGTCGTCGAAATCCCGAAAGGCATCAGCGTCAAGGAAGCGGCCGGATCAGACACCAGAGGCTCACCCATAGATCGCCGTCGCTTGGGGTTGCGGACCAGAAAATCAACCTGAAGCGAGGCTCAGCTCGCCTTGATCTCTGCCTGGCCGATCTTGCGCCATCGGGCGTTTTCGCGAACCAGTTTCAGGTCGTCGGTCGTCTCGGCAAGCGTCCGCAAACGGTATTGCCGGAGCAGGTCCGGGAAGAGCGCCCCTTCCGGTAGGCCGGCAAGCTGCTCGCGGACCGAGATCTTTTCATCGATGACCCGCATGCCCCAGGCATTTTCCCGAACGTGCAGCTCCGCAGCCAGATCGCGCTCTTCCGGCGAGTTTTCATCTAGCGCAGCCAGCAGGATAGAGTGGAAAAGCGCTACATAACCAATCTGTCTCAGGCCGCCCACAACCCGCACGCGCGGCAATATGGCAAGGACGAGGAACATCAGGAACAAGTTCGGCAGCAGCACGCCGTCCAGCAGCGCCTGCCTGAGATGCGGCCGCTCGAACGGGATGGAAAGACCATTCGGCCTGTCAGGCTCGATCAGGTGCCCGTTCTCGAGGACGAGCTTGCGCACGCGCTCCTCGCGGATGCCCCAGAAATAGGCCGTGGCATTGGGCAGGAATCTGCCAAATGGGCTCGATGCGGCCGCTTGCAAGGCACATTCCAGACGCTGGCGCCTTGCGGGCTCAATGAGCAGCCCGGAAAGAAGGCTGCCATCATGTTCTAGATGCCGCGCCACGGCAGCCGCGGCGAGCCGATCATCGATGAAAACCGGCAGGGCCATGCCGGAACGATCCCAATCGGCGACCAGATCCTCGTTGAGGGCTGTCAGCGCATCGGCGGCGGTTCCAAACACCTTGTCCTGGCTGGCAAGCAGTGTGCCCAGCCAGCGGCTGGCATCCGTTTCGTCGCCCACCGCTTCGAGCGCGCGCTTGTTGAGGGTGACGGGACCGACCACGCAGGCGCTTTTGCGGCACAGTTTGTGGCGCCCCATGCCAAACAGGTTGACCTTGTCGTCACCGACATCGAGCCATCCCGGCCCCTCCCGGCCAATTGTCTCCATGGTCATCGTCGTTCCCATGAAGCTGAAGAAGGCCGAGAGCCCGTTTTCGACCGCGCCGAGCCAGGCAAGCAGGAGGGCATCGAAGGTGATCCGGTCCATCAGAAGCAGGCAGTGCAGGCCGGACTGAATCACCGGTCTGTGCTCGAACTCTTCGAGGGCCTTGCCGATCTCTTCAGGCTGCATGATCACCCCAAGGCGCTGACGCAGGACTTCGCGCAGGATCGAGCGGGCAGCGATCGCCGGGCCCGATGCAGGCCTTGCCACCGGCCGCCACAGATGGCGGGCATAATCGGAAACCGGTGCATTCCAGTTCTGCTCTATGTCACGCACAACTTCCGGGCAGAGCAGCGACAGCACTGCCAGAATTTCCACCGGAGGCGTAGGGGTTGGGTCAAAGACAGCGGTCATTGGTCCCGTCTAGCCACTTGCGGCGCAAACGCCAAGGGAGACCAGACTTGCTGGATGCAGCCGGCCCACACGTAGATTGTCAACTCGATCAAAATGGTGTGAGACGAAATTGACCGTATCCTACGGAGCTCTCCATGAGCAATCACCTGTTCGCCGGCACGAATTGTTAGATTGGCCAAACAGTTAAGGCCAAACAGCGGATCTCAGAACCGCAGCCGGGCCATGCTCAGGAGGTCGTGGTACTGCCCGTCGGTAAAGCCGGCCTTCACATGCCGGCCTTCGACCTCGAAGCCGTGGCTTGTGTAGAGACGGACGGCCGGTTCGTTGTCGGCATAGACGGTCAATTCGACCCGCTTCAGGGCGCGCCAGTTGTCGGCCACGTCAAGCAGCGCGCCAAGTATGGCAGAGCCGATGCCCTTGCCGACAAAGGCATCGTCAAGGCCGATATTGATCTCGCCGATATGCGAACGGCGCGGCGAACCCTGCACGACCAGGCTGCCATGGCCGACGACCTTGCCGTCCAACTCGGCAACGATCCAGGTGGTTTCCTGGCCGGACTTGGCGATGCGCCGCTCCACCTGCTCCACCATCTCGAAGGGCATCCTGAGCGTGCCCCAGCGGAAGCCCGGCATGTTGAAGATAGCGCAGAGCGCCTCCGCATCGCTTGGCCGGACGGCCCGGAGCTGCGGCTGGATCTTCTCGGAGGATGGCGAGGTCGTGCTGGTCATGGCGCTCCCGGCAAAGCAATCGGCCCGGCACGATGCACCGGACGTCACCTAAAAATCCAGCCGTCTCCGCAACCTATGCCGATTGCGAGCTAATATACCGGGAGGCGGCGTAGAGTTTGAAGACGCCGCTGATGCCGATCCAGCCGAAAAGGGCGAGCCAGCGCAATGTCCCGGTCGCCGTCCAGTCGATCCGGTGCACCGCAGCGTCGGTGATGACGAGGCCAAGGATGGCAAGCAGGCCAACCAGAAACTGCGCCAAGCCGAGCACCAGCAGTTCCTCGCGCGGCGCGCTTCTCCAGACGAGATACACACCGCCCGCACCGGCGAGGAAGATAGCGCTGTAGACCTGAGCGTGGAAGGCATCGATCGGCCATGGCCAGAAGCCGCTGAATGTCAGGGGAAACAGCAACAGGCCGACTCCATAGAGCCCAAGGATCGCCGATTCCACCGGCATGTAGCCGCGCCATGCGGGGTTTAAGATCACGCCTTTTGCAGAAGGACGGGCCCTGGCCCGCCACAGGAACAGCCCGGATACCGCGACCGAAGCAAGATAGACCAAAAACCAGAGCCAGGGCGCTTTGCGCTCGAAGTTGAAATAGCCGAGATTGATGAACGAAGCCACCGACACGATGACGGTGAAGATGAAGGCCATGACGAGCACGAGCCTGCCGGGCGACCAGCGGTTCCAGACCAGCAACGCCACCATCATGACCATTTCGGCGGTGTAGAAGCCGCCGAGGAAGCGGGCATTGAACGGCGTGACGGCCCAAGGCCAGCGCGGCTTGACCAGCACAGGCGCAAAAAACAGGCCGGCGCCTACGATCAGGACGATGATGACCACCACCGAGAAAAGGCGCAGAGCCGCGGGAAATGGCGGGTTGTCGGATGTCGGCATGGGAGAAAGTCCGAAAGATGAATGCCTCATGGACCCATCATAGTGCCGCTTGCGGCCGGTGAAAATCCGCCCGAATGGAAATTGAGCTGTCACCGGCTTATCCATTCGAATGGCCGTACGGTCCGTTTCGAAGTAAGATGGAGCGCTCGGACCGAAACCCGGTCCGGCCAACACGCCTCTAGGGTGCATTTCCCGGAGCCTGCACGATGAACGAAGCTCAGGATCTGTTCTCGCTTCTGCGGCAATCGACCGATGTCGATCTACTGGCAATCGACGCGATCAAGCGAACCATCGAGGAGGGCAACGACCGCGAGCTTTGTCGCATCAATGTGCCAGCCTTCGCCAGCAAGCATGGCCTCGACGAGGAGCGCGCCATAAGCGCCTTTCTCCATGCGGCACGGGTGGGCATCTTCGACATTTCCTGGAATGTTCTATGCCCCGGCTGTGGCGGCGTGCTCGACACCAACGCCACGCTGAAAACCTTGCAGAAGGACGAATACACCTGCGCGCTATGCTCCGAGGGCTATTCGCCGACCCTCGACGAGATGGTCGAGGTGACATTCACCGTCAGCCCCCGCGTGCGCAGGATTGCCGCTCACAATCCACACGAATTGCCGTTGATGGAATATTTTCGCCAGATCTACTGGGCGTCCGGCGTCGATCTGCCGGAAGAGGATTTCGCGAAGAAGATGGAAGCATTCTCGCTGGAGGATATCGAGCTTGCCCCTGGTGAAAAGGCGGTTCTGCCCATACAGCTTCCGTCTGAATTCGTCATCGTCTTCGAGCCGGTCACCCATTCAGTGCAGTTCATCGACGGGAAGGGCGAACCAACAAAAGAGCGCCGAAGCCTCTCTTTGGTGTTCGACCGCGACCATGTCCAGAACCAGACGCTGGAGATGCAACCCGGCCCGTTGCGCATTTCGCTGGAGAACAGGACCGATGCCCGCGTGCTGCCGACGGTCTTCATCGCCGGCCAGGAATTGCATGATTTCTTGGGCAAACGCCGGCCCTTCCTGACCGCCAAGCGCCTGCTCACCAACCAGACTTTTCGCGATCTCTATCGCACGGATACGCTCGACATCAACCAGCGCCTGAAAATCACCAGCCTGACCTTCCTGTTCACCGACCTGCGCGGATCGACCGAGCTTTACGAGCGGGTGGGCGATCTTTCAGCCTTCGATCTCGTGCGCGAGCATTTCCAGGTTCTGCATGAGATCGTCGCGGCGGAGGCAGGCGCGGTGGTGAAGACGATCGGTGATGCGGTGATGGCGACCTTCGCGACGCCTGATCGTGCGATTGCCGCGGCCCTCAGGATGCGCGATGCCATGCGTGAGCTCAACGACAAGAGCGGGCGCGAGGATCTGCTGCTCAAGATCGGAGTCCATGCCGGCCCCTGCATCGCCGTGTCCATGAACGAGCGACAGGACTATTTCGGCCAGACGGTCAACATTGCTTCACGGGTTCAGAACCTTGCCAACGCACAGGCGATCTTCGCCACTCGTGCGGTGGTCGACGACAATCTCACCGCCGATCTGTTGCACAGGAACGCGCTGACGCCCGTGCCCCACGAGGTCTCGCTGCGCGGCATTGAGCGGGAGATAGCAGTCTATACGATCCCCTGAAGACTTGGCCCCTGAAGACTTGGCCCCTGAAGACTTGGCCCCTGAAGATTTGGCCCCTGAAGATTTGGGTCGTCTCGGCCCCTCAGACGCGCCTGCAGAGGAAATAACGATCGGCGGGCTCCGAAGTCGGCGGCGGGAGGCGTTGCAGCAGCGGGTGATCGAGCGGCGTGCCACTGACCGCGAAGCCGCCGACGCGAAGCAGGCGCGCAATCAGATCGGGAAGCCAGGTAGCGGTCACTGCATCGCGATCGTCATAGCCGGTGCCGATGTCGGCATGAACAAGAGCGGCGTCGATGCCAATGAACTTGCGGGCCGTCTCGCGTATTTCGCCGAGCACGAGGTTTTCAGCTTCGGGAATTGAGCTGGCGTGTGCGCCAACTTCGCGGTCGAACACCACGATCCGGCGCCCGGGCAGGCGCTCGCGCAGATGGTGGAACGTCCGGCCATTGCCGAGGCCGAGCTCGAGCACAAGCCCCTCCATCTTCGCCACCTCGGGGCAGATTTGATTGAGAATGTCGCGCTGTGCGGTCATCCTGCTGATGAAATTATCAAGGCGACTCATATGCGATTTATGTCCTGAACCAGCAGCCCCGATCGAGGCTTGCCGCATATAGAGGCGAACGACAAACCCTGCAATAACCCAACCGGCCGCCGACAAGCGTCATACCGGGTGGGGTCGTCGGCAGGGCCGCGCGGCGGAACAGCGATCTCACTTGTAGGGATCCGCGGCGTCCCGCAAGCCGTCGCCGAGGAAGTTGAACGCCATGATGACGAGAATGACGGGGAGCATCGGCAAAAGCAGCCATGGATAGAAAGCGATGACGCTGACGCTGCGCGCCTCGGTGAGCAGGATGCCCCAGCTGGTTATCGGGGCCCTCAGGCCGAGCCCGAGGAAGCTCAGCGCCGTCTCGCCCAGGATCATGCCGGGTATGGAGATCGTCGCCGTCGCGATCAGATGCGACATGAAGCCGGGAATGAGATGCCGCCCGATAATGCGGCTGCTCCTGGCGCCCATCAATTGGGCGGCCAGAACGTAATCCTCCTCGCGCAAGGCTAAGAGCTTTGAACGCACGGCCCGCGCCAGTCCGGTCCAGTCGAGCAGCCCGAGGATGACGGTGATGCCGAAATAGATCAGGATCGGACTCCAGGTTATCGGCATGATCGCCGCCAGAGCCAGCCATAGCGGAATGCTGGGGATCGATTGCAGAACTTCGATTATCCGTTGAACGATGAGGTCGAAGATACCGCCGTGATAGCCGGCCAGTCCGCCGATGACAATGCCGAGCAGGAAGCTGAAACTGATGCCGACGAGGCCGATTGTCAGTGAAATGCGTGCGCCATAGATGATGCGCGAGAGCACGTCGCGCCCCAGCCTGTCAGTGCCGGCCAGAAAGAGCTGGCCGTTTTCGGCAGGGCAGACAAAATGCCTGTCACCTTCGATCAAGCCCCAGAACTGATAACTGTCGCCCTTGCAGAAGAAACGGATCCGCTGAACATCATCCTTTTTCTCGATGTAGTTCCGCTTGAGCGTGTCCATATCCAGCGTCATCTGGCGGCCATAGACGAACGGACCGACGAACTGGCCGTCGTGGAACAGGTGCACCCGCTGCGGCGGCGAATAGATGTAGTCCATGTTGCGCGTGTGCAGATTGTAAGGCGCCAGGAATTCGCAAATCAGTATCCCGAAATAAAGCACGGCCAGGAATATGCCGGATATAACGGCAATCCGGTGCTCCCGGAATTTCCACCACATCAGCCGCAACTGCGACGCCTGAAAGACCTTCGACTGCTCCGGCGTCATCGCCTCGACCGACTGCAGGTCAAAGGGCGCGCTGGAAACGTAGTGTTGCAGCGGAGCACCCGGAGCGGGCAGGGGCGAATGCGTGCTCATTTGGTGCTACCGCCCTGCAAACGAATTCGTGGATCAAGCAGCGCCAGCGCCAGGTCGGAAATCAGGACACCGATGACCGTCAGGAAGGCGAGGAACATGAGGAACGACCCTGCCAGATACATGTCCTGGCTTTGCAGCGCCTTGATCAGCATCGGCCCGGTCGTTTCCAAAGACAGCACGATCGCCGTGATTTCGGCGCCGGAGATGATGGCCGGGAGGATAGAGCCGATGTCGGAAATGAAGAAATTGAGCGCCATGCGCAGCGGATATTTGACCAGCGCCTTGAACGGATGAAGTCCTTTGGCGCGCGCGGTCACGACATATTGCTTGTGTAGCTCGTCGAGAAGATTGGCGCGCAGCCGCCGGATCATGCTTGCCGTGCCTCCGGTGCCGATGATCAAGACCGGAATCCAGAGATGGGCGAGGATCGACTTCGCCTTGGCCCAGCTCATCGGCTCGCCGAGATATTGCTGGTCCATGAGATGGCCGATGGATGTGCCGAACCAGATGTTGGCGAAATACATCAGGATCAGCGCCAGCATGAAGTTCGGAATCGCAAGGCCGAGAAGGCCGAAGAAAGTCAGGCCGTAGTCGCCCCAGCTGTATTGATGCGTGGCGGAGTACATGCCGATCGGAAAGGCGATGAGCCAGGTGAAGATGATCGTGACGAAGGAAACCAGCACCGTGAGCCACATTCGGTCCCCGACGACATCGCGAACCGGCAGCTCATATTCGAAGGAATAGCCGAAATCGCCGTGTAGCATCCCGCCGACCCAGTAGAAGTAGCGAATGAGCGGTGGCTGGTCGAAACCATATTCCTCGCGCATCATCTCGATGCGGTCGGAATCCACCGCTTCGCCCTGAGCCCGAAGCTCGGCAACATAGCTGTCGAAATAGTCGCCTGGTGGAAGTTCGATGATCGTGAACACCAGTGCCGATATGACCAGCAGCGTTGGAACCATCACGGCGATGCGCCAGACAAAATATCGAAACACGCTCAGGAGTCTCCAAGCCAGAATGTATCCGGCATGTAGACACCGAAATAGGCGGTCGGGTCGTAGCCGTAGAGCGCCTTGTCAGGCAGATTGCGCAGCCGCGAGGACGCCAGAACCGGCTGATGCGTTCCGTTCACGGTGCCGATGGAAAACACCTGATCGGTGTAGATCGACAGCATCGAGTTCCAGATTTCGGCGCGCTCCGTGGCTTCGGTAGATGCGTTCCAGCGCTTGAGTAAAGCCATCAACTCGACCACAGGCGGAAGATCGGGCGCCTCACCGACCTTGCCATGAGACAAGTAGTGGGCACCCCAGAGCGGCCATTGCAGCTGGTCGTCGATGGTGGGGGCCAGCTGGTACGGGTTCATGTCGGCGGTCGGCACGCCATTGTCGATGCCCGACCACATCGACATCATGACCTGGCCGCCAAGCGCGCGGCTGCGGAAGATATCGCGCTGCGAAGTCCGGATGAACAGGGCGATGCCGATCTTGCGCCAGTGATCGGTGATGAGTTCGAGCGCGTCGGTTTCCAGCGTGCTTTCGCCGGCCGTTTCCACTATGATCTGCGCAGGGCGTCCATCGGGAAGTATCCGCAGGCCGTCATCGTCACGCGTCTGAAGCCCGACCTCGTCGAGCAGGGCGTTGGCCTGGTCTGGATCATGGGCGACCCAGGCTTTCGCGAATTCCGGCCGGTAGAGCGGGCTCTCCGGCAGGACCGTATCGGCACTTTCCTGTGCCAATCCGTAGAACACAGCCATATTGATCTCGCGCCTGTCCACAGCGAGCGAAAGGGCACGGCGCACGCGCACGTCACGAAAAAGGCCACGCCACACCTGGTCGGAACAATTCAGATTGGGCAGCAGCGCCAGCCGCGAACCCTGTGTGCGTTTCCAGAGATGCATCTTCACCGGGTAGCGCTTCTCCGCGTCCTTCAGGAAGGAGTAATCGCTGAAGTCAATTCCCATGCATTGCAGGTCGCTCTCGCCCGCACCGGTCTTGGCCGAGATGATCGCCGACGAGCTGACATTCATGACGATCCGGTCAACATAGGGCAGTTGCCGGCCATTCTCGTCCATTCGATGAAAGAACGGGTTGCGCTCGAAGACGAATTGCTCGGCCGGCGGTTTGGTCCGGTTCTGCCAGGGATCGAGCGTCGGCAGTTCCGGGTTCTCCGGGCGATACTGCCGCGACATGCGGATATGCAGGAGCGTCCATTTCTTGGCCCGGTTCTCCTTCATCAGGCCGGCGAGCCGGAATGGATCCTGGTATTTCTTGTGGAACTGCTTGAGATAGGCGGCCGGCAGAACAAGCGATAGCGGCGAAGCAGCAGCGAGCTTGGGCAGGAAGTCGGGATTGGGCGCATCCCAACTATAGCGGACCGTCAACGGATCGACGATCTCGAAGCGTGGCGGCCTGCCGTCCGCCAGGAGGGTCGGGGCAAGCCCGCCCTGCGAAAGCTCATCGTTCAGCCAGACATCTTCCCAGCAATAACGAAAATCCTCCGGCGTCAGCAGGCTACCGTCAGACCATTTATGCCCTTCCCGAATCTTGAAAGTGAAGACGCGATCATCCGCTACGTCGAAACTTTCGAGAATGTCGGGTTGCAAGTTAAGCTTTTCGTCATAGCCGACCAGGCGAGCATATCCGTAGATCGTCATCATCCGAATATCTTTCTGGCTGCCGATGATCGTGCGCAGCGTGCCGCCATACTGGCCGGGCTGCCGGCCCATCGCGGCGAGGTTCAACGCGCGCGGGCTCTTGGGCAAGCGTTCGGCGAGTGCCGGCAGCGCCTTGGCCTTCAGCCGCGGCTGAAGAAATTCCGGCTCCAGATCGCCGGCGTGCGACGTGCCCGGCAGAAATGCCGAAGCCATGAGTCCAAGGACGGTGCGCCGGCTGATCAATGGCGTAACTCGCTGACATCGGCCGTACGCCGGGCCAGCACGAGGTGGCCGCCGCCAAGGTCGAGCGGCGACAGCATACCCTCGTCGCCTTCGTCGCGGAATTGCGGTCCCCATGCGCTGGTGTCGGAAGCGCCGCCGAGCTGCAGCGTCTTGAAATCCATCGGCCTGTCGAGATCGGGGAAAGGTACTGCAGCTACTAGTGAGCGCGTGTAGGGGTGGACCGGTTTCCTAAGCAGAATTTCGCGCGGCGCGAGCTCGACGATACGCCCGCCGCACATCACCGCGATGCGGTCTGCCATGTAGTCCACCACCGCCAGGTTGTGGGATATGAACAGGTAGGTCAGGCCCAGTTCCGTCTGCAGGTCCTTCAGAAGGTTCAGGATTTGCGCCTGGACAGAGACATCGAGTGCCGAAACCGGCTCGTCGCAGATCAGGAGTTCAGGCCCCAGCGCCAACGCGCGCGCGATGCCGATACGCTGACGCTGCCCGCCGGAGAAACTGTGCGGATAACGCTTGATGAAGCGCGGATCGAGCCCGATTGCCTGCATCAGGCTCTTGACCGTGGCGAGTCGGGACGCGGCATTGCCACGTTGATGGATTTCCAGCGGCTCGCTCAAGATGTTCTCCACCGTCATGCGAGGTGAAAGCGACGAAACCGGATCCTGGAAGACCATCTGGATTTTCGCGCGCAGCATGCGCAGGGCGTCTCCCTCGGCTTCCAAGACGTCGATCGGACCATCGCGGCCGTTGAAGATCACAGAGCCGCCGCTAGGGGTGACAGCCCGCATGAGGATCTTGCTGACGGTGGTTTTGCCGCAGCCGCTTTCGCCGACAAGACCCAGGCACTCACCCCGCCTGATATCGAAGCTCACGCCGTCCACGGCGCGAACAGAGGCTTGATGATCTCCGCCGAACCATCCGGACTTGCGGATGGTGAAGGTCTTTGTCAGATCCCTGACCGACAGCAGGATGTCGTCCGGCCCCTTCGATGCCGGCGCCGTCTGCTTGCCGAGCAGGTTCCCGACATTCACCGGCACCTCGCGGAGCGCCTTTAGCCTTTCGCCAGGCTTCAGGTCGAAATGCGGAACGGCTGCCATCAGGCCCTTCAGGTAAGGGTGGCCTGGCCGGCGGAATATCGCCTCCACAGGTCCCGCTTCCATGATCTCGCCATGGTACATGACCACCACCTCGTCGGCGACATTGGCGACCACGCCAAGGTCGTGCGTGATCAGCAGCATCGCCATGTTCAGCTTCGTCTGAAGCTCGCGCAGCAATTGCAGGATTTGCGCCTGGATGGTGACGTCCAACGCCGTCGTCGGCTCGTCGGCGATCAACAGGGCGGGCCGGCAGATAAGCGCCATGGCGATCATGGCGCGTTGACGCAATCCTCCCGAAAGTTCAAAGGGATACATGTCATAGGCGCGCTTGGGGTTGGGAAAACCGACAAGGCCGAGCATTTTCTCGGTCCGCGCCTTGCGCTCCACCCGAGCCATGGGCGTATGAATCTGCAGGGATTCGCTGACCTGATTGCCGATCGTGTGCAGCGGCGACAGTGATGTCATCGGCTCCTGAAAGATCTTGCCGATGCGGCTGCCTCTCAACGCCCGGATTTCGGGTCCGTCACGCGGCATCTGCAGGATATCCTGCGTCGTGCCGGGCTTTTCAGGATCGGAAAACAGGATACGGCCGCGAACATGGGCTGTGTTCGGCAAAATGCCCATCACTGCCTGGCTGAGAACCGATTTTCCGGAACCGGACTCGCCCACAAGCGCGGTAACCTTGCCGGGCAGGACGCGAAGATTTGCACGCCTGACGGCATGCAAGGGTCCCCCGATAATGGCAAAAGAGATGCCAACATCCTCGATCCGCAGCAGATCAACACCCGAATTCATTCTCACACCAGCCCCACTCTGGCGGCCTGCCAGGCGGCAGGCCCAAAAAGCGAGACTAGCGTATTGCCAGCCTAGAGCAACTTGGATTCGAAACGGTCGCCAGTTCCCTGGCGGAACCGGCGACCGGACTGCATACCAAGGCGTTCGGATCAGATCGTGGCGGTTACTGGAGCTTCCTCGGGTCGGCCGCCGACAGCCGCGCGGCATCGCGATGAAGCAGCATGACCTGCTCGGCGTCCGATATTCGGTCGTAAATCGGCTCCAGCGCACCGTCTTCATCGAGCGCGAGAGCACCCGACAAATCGGGTGAAAGCACCGTCAGCTTCTGCTTGATGCCCGCCAGTTCCTCCTTGCCGAGCGTCAGCCAGCTGTTGGCGCCGCAATAGCTGGCGAAGTCTTTGCTGGCGAGAACGCTGTGCGGATGTTTCTTGGTCAGGGTCTGGAGGCGCTGGACCTCGTTTACAGCCGAGCCGAAGACAGAGAATGTGAGCCGGTCTGTAAGCCCGACGTTGCCGAACATCACATTGCCGACATGCAGGCCGATACCAAACTTTATGTCGCCTAACCCCTGCTCCTTTCTGCGCAGATTGAGATCCATTATGCGCGCGCTGGCCTTGTGCGCTGCCGCAAGAGCAGCCTGGCAAGCGATCTCGGACTGCGAGCGATGCCTTTCGCAAGGGTAGACGGCAATGAAGCCATCACCTATGAAACTCATGATCTGCCCTCCGCTGCGATTGAAAGGTGCGGCAACGGCGTCGAAAAACTGGTTCAGCGTATCGATATAGATCTCGCGGCCGGAGGTTTCGGCAAGCCTTGACGACCCGCGCATATCGGCCATGACCAGTGCGGCCCGGATGGTATCGCCCTCGCCGCGCTTGATCTGGCCGTCCAGCACGCGCCTGCCGGCGTCGCCGCCGAGATAAGTGGTCATCATGTTGTCGGCGAGCTTGGTGAGCACCGCCATCTTGGTTGCGATGGCGAGATGGTTCTGGATGCGCAGCAGCGCCGAAATCATGCTGTCGCTGAAGCCTGCAGCACTGTCGGTGGACCAAGACCCCAGCATGCCCTGACTGGTATTGCCGCTGAAGGGATGCACGAAAGCCATGTAATCGGTGACGCCCATAAGCCTGAGGTCATCGAAAACAGGAAATTCCGACGACACTGACGGGTCGAGCCGGCGCCGCAGATGGTCGAGCTTGTTGCTGAGCAGATGATAGTATGGGCTGGTCAGGAATCTGTCAGAATGAACGCCGTCCTCCTTGCGGAAGCCTTCCACTTCCAGGCCCTGGCCGCGGAGCCAGGTGAAGCCAAGCGCGTCATAAAGCGGATGAAGCATCGAAAAGCTCAAATGCACCCGCTTCAAAGGCAGGCCGGCAGCAGCCAGCCGTTCACAAAAGCCCTTTACCAATGTTTCCAGGTCGTCGCCCGCCAGCGCCGATTGGGTCAGCCAATCGGCAACCTTATCCATGAGAATGGCAGAAATTTCTGCTTGCGCTGTGCTCATGCTATCTCCGAACTCTTGGGCCTCATGTGGCGAGGCTGCCGGCGGGATGCAATCACGATCCTGACAGCGGGCAAAAAATTCGCCGGCTCGGACGCCATCAGGCCTTCACCACCGTCTCTCGGGCTAGCCCGAGGCGGCCAAAAACATTGCGTGTGTCGATGATCAGAGGAGCGTGATCAGCGATCGCCTGATAGTCGATCGCGTCGTGGTCGGTTGCAACGACGACAGCGTCGAAATCCTTCAAGGCCACCTCGGTCAAGTCGACCGAGCGACGCCCCTTGATCGCCATATGCTCCCGTGTGGTCGGGATTTCGGTAACATGCGGATCGTGGAATTCCGCCTTGCCGCCCCATTCCTCGATGAGTTCAATGAGCCGCAATGAGGGGCTTTCGCGGATGTCGGGCACATTCTTCTTATAGGCGAGCCCGATGATGAGAATGCGCGAGCGGCTGAGCGCCTTGCCGTGGCGCCGGTCCAGCGCCTTCGCCAGTTCATCGACGACATGACGCGGCATAGCCGTGTTGATCTCTGCGGCCAGCTCGATGAAGCGGGTCGGCAGTTCGTATTCGCGCGCCTTCCACGTCAGGTAGAAGGGATCGATCGGAACGCAGTGCCCGCCAAGTCCAGGGCCAGGATAGAAAGGCATGTAGCCGAAGGGCTTGGTCTTTGCCGCCTCGATCACCTCCCAGATGTCGATGCCCATCGCACCGAGCACGACCTTCAACTCGTTGACGAGGGCTATGTTGACCGAGCGGAAGATGTTTTCCGTCAGCTTGACCGCCTCGGCGGTCGCCGTGGTGGAAACCGGAACGACGGTCTTGACCACGCCCTGGTAGAAAGCCTGCACGAGCGTCGCCGCTTCAATGCCGTCACCTGCCACGACCTTGGGGATCGTCGCGACTTCAAAGCTGCGGTTGCCGGGATCCTCGCGCTCGGGCGAGAAGCCGAGGAAGAAGTCTATCTTCGACTGCAAGCCGGTCTTTTCCAGTATGGGCTTGATCACGTCGTCGGTGGTGCCAGGATAGGTGGTCGATTCCAGCACGATCAGCTGGCCGAGACGTAAATGCTTCGCGATGGTGCCTGCCGTGTTCCGGACAAAGGAGAGGTCCGGCTCTCGGTGTTTCGTCAGCGGTGTCGGAACGCAGATGATGATGACATCGCAGACGGCCAGTTCGGCAAAATCCGCAGTGGCGCGGAACCGTCCGATCGCCACCTCGCTGGCAAGGGCTGTGGACGTCACCGCCTCAATATAGGACTGGCCGTTGTTCAGGCTCTCGACCTTCTGGGCTTCGACGTCGAAGCCGGAAACCGGGAATCCGGCGCGTGCGATCGCAACCGCCAGCGGCAACCCGACATAGCCCAGTCCGATCACGCCGACTTGCGCGGCACGCGTCGAAATCCGGTTCAGAAGACGGTCATATGTCGATCGTGAGGCGTCCAAAAATCTGCTTCCCGTCAATTCGGACAGGCTGTCCGCGCCCATGGCGAGGCGCACCATGGTCCCAAGAACCATTGCCGAGGCATATTGCGGAAAATCGGTTTCCGCAAGCCGTCATCAGACCGGCACCTTCGCCTTCAGGCTTGCGGCAGCAATCGCATAGCCGCCGGCGGCGCCATCGATGAAATGAACGTGATCGCGCTGCAGCGGCGATGCGACGAGGCATGTCATCAAGGCCGATTTCTGGCGGTGCAGGCCATAGTTGCAGATGCCCGCCTCTTCCGCCTGTTTAAGCCGGTTCTCGATCCGTTGCATCACATCCGCGTCAACGTCGATGGTCATCTTCAAGCCGTCGTCGAACTTCCGGAAATCCGAATTGCTGGCCACGTCGCGTTTGTAGATCTTCGGATCGAAACTGCCGATCGTCCAGCCATATCTATCCGTAACAGCCGTAAGCGTCATCAGGAACACTACCCACAGCTTCGATAGCCACCGCCATCCTGCGGGTGCCATGGCCCGCGCCTCGATATCGAGGCCGGCGGGCAGAAAACTGTAGCTCGGCCCGTTCACCGGCACCGGGTGGCCATCGCGTTCCTGCCTGCCGGCAAGGGCGATGATGTCGGAAGCCAGAAACTGAAAACCGCGCAGGTCGCGCAACGCCCCCGGTACGGCTATGATCGAGACGATTTCGCCATGCCGGGCTTCGATCGGGTTCCAGCGGCAGGAGAGGCCGGTCAGATCCGGCCGCGCGCCGGCCGGCGCAGGATCGATGCGGTAGCGCCCGGCTTTCATCTCGGCTTCCGCCCAACTGCCGCCACCTCCGGCGAACATGGCATAGAAGACCGCTTCGGAGGCCTGGAACCTCGCCACGCGAACGTCGAGGCCTTGCGCTCTTATATCCTTTATCGGCACGATTGCGGCACGCAAGGTCAGATCCAGTTCGTCCGCCACCCATCTCTGGACAGCCGCCAGCGCGTTGCGGACGATCTCCAGCGCCGAGCCAGGAAACGCCACGAGCGCGCCGTCGCCGCCGAAGACAAAGGGAAGATCTTGCCTACCCAGCGCATTGAGCAGCGCCGAAATGACGCTGGCACCGGCCATATTGACGGTTTTATAGCGCCCCGCCTCGATCGCCTTGGTCGAGCCGACGATGTCTGCGGTGGCCAGCGCCCAGCCATCGGGGAGAGGCCGATAGTTATCGATATCGGCAACGCTTTCGAACCTTGCGAAGACCGGCAAAGAAGCGACAAACGGGTCGGACGCGGCAGCTGTTTCCATGAGCATCAGATAGCACATTCCAGTGCTTGAAGGTGAAGTCGATCATGGTTCGAAATTGACTTGCGCAGGCTTTCCGATGATAGGGTCCGGCGATGCGAATTGCTTTCTACGCGCCGCTGAAGTCACCCAATCATCCCGTTGCCTCCGGCGACCGCCAGATGGCACGGATGCTGGTCAAGGCGCTGGAGCATGGTGGGCATAGCGTCGAACTGGCATCCGAATTGCGCTTGTATCTACGCGAACCGGAGTCGAAGAGTTTCGATGCGCTCAAGACCGAGGCCCGAGAGGAGACCGCGCGGCTGACCAAGCTTTGGGATCGTGACGGCAAGCCCGATCTCTGGTTCTCCTATCATCTCTATTACAAGGCGCCCGACCTGATCGGGCCCGAGCTGGCGTCGGCCTTTGCTATCCCCTATGTGACAGCGGAAGCCTCCTATTCGAGGCGGCGCAACACCGGCTTGTGGGCCGATACGCAAGCGTTGGTGGCGCGAGCCGTCGAACAGGCAGCGCTGAACATTTGCTTCACGCAAAGGGATCGTCAGGGACTGACAGATGCGATTCCCGACGCCGCTCTCGGCATGCTTTCGCCCTTCATCGACACATCGGTATTCCGGGAACTGCAGGCACGGGGTTGTCCGACGCGCCTCGTTACCGTCGCCATGATGCGCCCGGGCGACAAAGTCGAAAGCTATCGCATGCTGGCGCAGGCGCTCGGTCCGATCGGCCACCTGCCCTGGACCATGTCGGTCGTCGGGGATGGCCCTGCCCGTGACGAGGTCAAAGCGCAATTCGCCGGCTTGCCCGCCGACCGTATCGAATGGCTTGGCGCGATTGAGCCAGCCGCCGTGCCGGATGTCCTCTACCGTGGGGGAGTTTACGTCTGGCCGGGTTATGGCGAGGCCTATGGCGTTGCCTATCTTGAAGCGCAGGCCGCCGGCCTTCCGGTGGTGGCTCAGGACATCGCCGGCGTGCCGGAGGTCGTGCGGGATGGCCAGACCGGGTTTCTCACCCCGCCGGGCGATGTGGCGGCGTTCGCTTCTGCCATTGAAAGGCTTCTGGCCGGCAACGACGAAAGAACCATCATGGCCGCGGAAGCCAGGCGTTTCATCCTCGAAGAACGTTCCCTCGGTGTTGCAGCGGCGCGCCTGGCCAAACTTCTTGCGAAGATCCCGGTTTCATGACATCCGATCAGGTCTGGCAGCCCTTGGTGGAAGAACTGGCGTGCCTGCAACGGGCGGACCGTAAGGCAGAGTTCTGGCTGCGCGACGACGACGCCGTGGATCCGACGCCTGCGCTTGATCGGCTGCTCGACCTTACCGGTAAATTCGCGGTTCCGGTCACTCTGGCCGTCATTCCGGCCCTGACTGATGAGAAGCTTGTCGTCCGGCTTGGCGAGGCGCCGCATGCCACGGTCGCCATCCATGGCTGGGCGCACCGAAATCATGCGCCCGAGCACCAGAAAAAGCAGGAACTCGGCGCGCATCGGCCACGCGAGGCGGTGCTCGATGATCTGGCTCGCGGGCTGACGCACGTAACCGAACTGCACCGCGCACGTGCCGTTCCGATGCTGGTGCCACCTTGGAACAGGATCGACGCCGGCTTGGTATCCGACCTTGGATCGATAGGATTTTCGGCATTGTCGGTCTATGGGCCGCCGAGGCCGGCTTCACTTGCAGTCATCAACAGCAATGTCGACATCATGGATTGGCATGGCACGCGCGGCTGCCGCGATCATGGCCTATTGGTTCAGGCTATCATCGCGCAATTGCAGCATGCAATCGACGGCGGCGAACCGGTCGGCCTGCTCACCCACCATCTCGTGCATGATGAATCGGCCTGGCTCTTCCTCGAACGGCTGTTCACAGTCACCGCACAGACTGAAGCCTGCGCATGGCTTCCGATCAGGACATTGATCGGGCGCAGCGCTGCTAGAGCAATTCCAGGAAAAGTGTGAGCGGTTTTCCCGGGAAAAGCGCGTAGCGCTTTCCCTTGGGAATTGCGTCAAAACAAAGAGATAGAGCGGTTCGCCGTTTCTGTGAAACGGTGAACCGCTCTAGAGGAAAATAGCTCAGCGCTTTTTGCGCAATGAGACTGGAAATTTGAGCGTCTGGCCATCCCGCGCGGCAAAAGCGCCGGTAAACCTGTCTTTGGCCAGTTTCTCGATCTCGTCCAGGTCCTCGTCGGTTCGCGTCGGATCGTGGTGAAACAGCGCAAGCCCCCGCGCACCGGCCGCCTCACAGAGCTTGACGCCCTGTTGCCATGTCGAGTGCCCGTAACCGCGGCGGCGTTCCATTTCCTCCTCGGTGTAGGTGCAATCGTAAATGACGAGGTCGGCATCTTCGATCAGGGCGAGCACCGCCTGATCGAGCTTGTCCGGCTCGTGCTCAGTGTCTGTGATCACCGCCACGACGCGGCCGCCCCATTCGACCCGGTAGCCTATGCAGCCGCCCGGATGGATAAGACTGCCGGTTCGGACCACCACCCCTTCGCGCGGCCGAAGCACGTCTCCGGATACGAAATCGCGATAGTCGAGGCTTGCCTTGCAGATCTCCAGTTTCACCGGAAACCACGGCGGCCGCATGAACTCATCGACCATCTGCCGGGTCGTCATGTGTCCTGCAAGATGCCCGGACCAAAGCGTAACCTTGGCGCTCCGGTCATAGATCGGCGCAAAAGACGGCAACCCGATGATGTGATCGTAATGGCAATGGGTGAAAAGCAGGTCGAAATCGGTCACGGCCGACGCCTGAAGCGCCCCGCCGGCAGGCCGTAGGCCAGAGCCCGCGTCGAACAGAAGCGTATGCTTACCGCATCGCATCTCAATGCAGATTGTGTTGCCGCCATAGCGAGAGAATTCTGGCCCTGATACCGAAATGCTGCCGCGCACACCCCAAAACCTGACCAGGAAAACGTCGTCGTCCATGCTACCCCTTCGCCCATCTTAGCCAAACAACTGCTGCTATGCGAGACAGGCTTTCTCCGGGCGACCCTCTCAGCAAGAGGACAATGCCATCACGACGGCGAGGATCGAGCGCACGTCTTGGTTATTTGGCGCTTCGTGCGTCGATCAGATCCGCGGTCGTATGGCTTAGGCGATCGGCAAGAACCCGCAATATCTCGATGGTCATTTCCGGGAACTCCCTCATAAGCCTCAGGAAATGATCCTTACGGATTCTCAAGACTTCCAGCGGACTTGCCGCTCTGACGGTGGCAGTGCGGGAGCTGTTGCACAATATGGCGATCTCGCCAACAATCGAATTTGACTCCAGTTCGGCAACTTTTATCGGTCCGCTGTCGGAATCGACCAGAATATCCGCCCTGCCTGAAAGGATGACATAGGCGGCGTCTCCCTCGTCGCCCTGCCGGAAAAGGATCTGGCCGGCGCTGTAGCTCACACGATCGGATGTGAACGCAAGCAGCTTGAGCTTTGTCGGCTCGATGGCAGCGAACAAGGGAACGCGTTGCAGCATTCCAACTTCATCCTTGAGCAGCATTGTCGCAAACCTTCCCAATTCGCGTTTGCCAGACTAGACCAACGGACGCCCAGATGGAATCAATTCTGTTTCCGGGATGGCGAGACGAACCACGCGAATGGTAGCGAGCCCGGATCAGGTGCAAACCTCAATCCCTTGACCTTGCAACAAGTTCCCACCGGCAGAATGATCCCATCGGAATGTCCAAAGCTCTATGACAGCAGTTCCTTGAAGATACCGTTCCCTGCCAAAAGTGTCTCGTGTGTTCCGTCTTCCACCAAACGACCCGAGTCGAAGACGACAACGCGATCGAACATCATCGCCATTGCCGGATTCGTCACGACCCACACAATTGCCGGCGAATGGCCGTCGCGTCTGGCTTCCTCGAGCACGTTTCGCAGCACCTTATCCTGCATGCGCTGGTCGAGCGCCGACAGCGGCCGGTTGAGAATGAGAAAATCGGGACGCTTGATCAGGGCCCGGGCAACATCGAGCTTCTGTCGCTGTCCACCGGTCAGCCGCCTGCCACCGGAGCCGACGTTGAAGTCCAGGCCGACATCCAGAAGTTCGTCATAAAGCCCCAGTTCGTCAAGGATGTCATAGACGATAGACCGTATACGGTCCGGCGCGTCGGGATGGTTGGTGCCCACACGCCCGAACAGGACATTGTCCATGACGGTAGCCGCGGCAATGTATTTGGCAGGATCATATCGTTCGACTGCATTTTGCAGCTCGGGCGGCAGGTTTTCATAGAACTGGTTGCGTGCAGCGACGATCTTGCTCATGAGCTCGTCGCTCAGCAGGCCGAAGCGGTGCCGGGGCTCGATATAGTTAAAGCTCAAGGTGATGATCATGGCGCGGTCGTTCTCCGAAACCGCCTCGTAGGGACGGTTTTTGAGCCGTTGCAGCAAGCTTTCGTAGGCGGGTATCTCCTCGGCGCTCATGAAGGCGAGCTGCTGGAAGAACTGGTGATCGGGCGGCAGGTCGGCGAACAGCTCGATCGCCTGTTCGGCGATCTCCATGCCCATTTCGTAGAACGTGCGGTCGAGGCCGGCTTGCTTCAGCACAGAAGCAAAATAGGGATTGGCCGCCAGAGCCCTGTCGGCCAGTTCGGGGCCGGCGGCAGCGCCGAAGAGCAGGTTTTGGCCGATCGTTGCTTCCTTGTTGTACGCGCCCGGTTCGAAAGGAGCCACCAGTCCGCTCAGCCCTTCGTGTTCCAGCCGGGTTCGCAGCGCCGCACGCAGTTCGACGATCCGCCTGGCAAGCTCCGTGTGACGCGTGAGGTCGGCCGAAGAGCGCAAGCCAAGATCCAGAATGTCGCGCGACAGAACAACCGCGTCGAGCACCCGGCGCACGGCTTCAAAGAGGTCGTGCGGGCCGGTAGCGCCAGCGGAAGCATAGTTGATCCAGTCGCTGTGGATATCAAGCTCCGGATTGCCCGACCGACGCGCCTCGTCGATGTTCCAGCGGCGCTGGTCTGCCGCAGCACCCTCATAAGTCACCGATGTCAGCGGCGCGTGCTTCAACCCGTAGAGCAGGTTATCGCGGAGGCTTGCCTGGAACAGGAAAACATCCGACGAGGCATAGGACATGCGCCGGCCGGTCACTGCTTCGGGGAGTTCAAGCAGGTCGTCGGCGCCCGAAGCGACCCTTCCGCTGTCCGGCCGATTCAGCCGCGCGAAGGCTTCTGCAAGCGCCTCCGCTCCACCTGTTGTGGTGCTGACCAGCGCCACCGTCTCACCCGGCCTGACCTGGAGGGAGATACGATCGAGGAGCATTGCACCGCCATCGTCTGCCATGGACAGATTGATGGCCGACAGGGGGTTGGTCATCGGAGCGGGATCGTCGATCGCCAATGCCCCGATTGTCGGCGCAATGAGACCCTCGGCGGTAAACTGTTCAACGACCTGCTGATATTTGACCTGGACATCCTGCCGCGCCTGATCCCAATCGATCAGTTCCTTCATCGGTCCGGGCAGGTCCTTGTAGGCGCCGATCACGGCCACGAGCTGGCCGACGTCCAACCGCCCCTGGATGACCAGGTACCCGCCGATCATGTAGAACAAAAAGGGCGTGACCTGCGCGAGAAAATTGTTGAGGAACTTCACCATGAATTTCCATTGGTAAAGATCGAAGCGGATCTTAAAGATGAGCCCGAGCCGGGCAGCTATGTCGGCGCGCTCGTAGTTTGATGTATCGTGGACGTGAACCGCGCCGATGCCGTCGACGATTTCGCCAACCCGGCCCGAAAGCGCGCGCGCCGTCAACTGCCGCTCGCGCCCGAGCACGATCAGCCGCCGCCGCATTCGCGGGATAAGCACGATCTGGATCCCCACGATCACAGCCGCTATCATTCCGAGCCAGACGTTCTGAACCATGATGAACAGCATGGCCGTCAGCGCCTGGCCGCCGAGCAGCACCGGCTGCACGAAGGCATCGCCGATGAAGCCGCCCAGCGGCTCCACCTCGTCCTTCACCATGGTCGCCACTTCGGCGGATTTCACCCGCTTGAAGTAAACCGGCGGAAACCGCAGCACACGATCGACCAGATCGAAACGGATACGCCGCAGCATGCGTTCGCCGAGGCGGCCCTTGTAGGTGTTGATGTAGAGTTTGAACAGGCCGTTGATGATGACTAGCAAGAGAAACACAACGCTCAGGGCAAACAGCGTCTCCTTGCGGTCGAGCTGAAAACCGGAGAAGAACTGGACCTCTCCAATGAACGGCAAGTTATAGTGTAGCCTCATGAATGGCTGGGTCGCGCCCGGTTGCTCGAAGCCGCCACCTTGGATCGGGCCGTTGACGATCAGTTTCGGCAGGTCGAAGGACATGAAATACGGGATCATCGAAAGCACGACGATCATCAATATCCAGAGTTGCTGCTTCTTGGTGTGCGTCCAGATATAGCGGGCTAGGCTGGGTTCCATATGCGGCTGTGGACCCTTCAGTTGGAAAGATGCAGGATGTAAAAGCACCTGCTGGCGAATAGCATATCGGCGATTTCTTCGTCGCCAGCGGCAAGCTCGAAGCTGCAGTGCACGGAGATTGTCCTGCGCTCAACGATGGACGGAACCTGCGAGGCGGCGCGATCCAGTTCCGGCGCATGGTCGATGACAACGACGTGGGAATTGGCGATCAGCGAAGACTGCAGCTGGCCGAACGGTTCGCGGCTTCCGTAGGGTTTTGGCGAATAGCCGAGCGGCACGAGGCCCCGGCTGCGCGGCTGGTGCTGCCAGATGGACGCCGCTGCTCCGGACAGATGCAACAGGCTCTCTCCGGCACCGGGCAATGGCGAAGCAGCTTGCAGCATAATCACATCCGCGAATCAACAGCCTTGCGCGAGGCAAGATTGCGTTGTGTCGCCCGAAATCCCAACATACAAGGCGAATATGATGGATGTCACGCAACCACGCAATGCCGGCTTGGACTGGCACGAGCAAGCCTTGGACCTCACGCGCGGAATTGCCGCCTATGTCAACTGCCCTCTCGTGGCAGGGCTGGCGCGCGTCGTGACCAAGCATCCGAAGGCCGATATCGCCAACGCCTTCAACCACAAGCAGGTCGCCTGCAAGATGTGGGCGCTCGATAGGCTGTTCGAAAGCTGCGGCGGGCGGTTCGAGCGCATATGGGTTCTGGGTGGATGGTACGGCATATTGCCGGCAATGCTTTTCAACGACGCCCGCTTCGACATCGCGGCGGTCGATAGCATCGACATCGATCCCGAAGTCGCGCCGGTCGCCCGGACCCTCAACCGGGAAGCCGGCGACCGGTTCCGGGCGCTGACGGCAGATATGTACGCACTCGACTATGCGGCCGGGCGGCCCGACCTGACGGTCAATACGAGCTGCGAACACATAGCCGATCTGCGCGCCTGGCTTGCTCTGCTTCCGCGGGGCATGAATGTACTGCTACAATCGAACGATTATTTCAGCGAGCCAACGCACATCAACTGCGTGGCCTCACTTGCAGCCTTCGAAGCAATGGCGGCGCTACGGGAGGTGCGGTTCTCCGGCGAACTACCGACAAAAAATTATACGCGCTTCATGCTGATTGGAACTGTTTAATGCATTTCGCCCGCGTAGCGGTTTTGGGACAACGACGTGGATAAAAACAAGGACTTGAAGCGCGTCGCACGAACCTCGCCAGACGCGCGTTAGAATCCATCGTCTGTTTGATCATATACTTTTCCGAAACCGGGCCTCACTTTAAGGGACCAGGTTCGATACCGCTCACGCAGGATTTGCGCCGAGTGACGCGCGCCTTCCAGATCGAGACGATGCGCGGATGGCGTCGGTCCCACAAGCGCCTGTTCGATCGCTTGCGCCAAACCTTCAGGCGTCAGGTCATTTTCCATCAGCACCGTTGCAAGACCGAGTTCTTCGAGCATCAGGGCGCGAACCGTCTGTTCGGTTTCCCCGCCGGCTGCAAATGGAACGAGCAGGGAGCGACAACCCGCGCGCAGGACATCGCAGACCGTGTTGTAACCCGCCTGCGAGGCTGACAGGCGGGCGCCGGTCAGCAGGCTGGCGAAATCCTCGCGGAACCGGAAGATGGACAGGCCCGGCGTGGCATCGTGTGCGATCGCGTCAAACTCGTCTTTCGGCAGGTTTGGGCCGGTGATCAAACACCATTTCCAACCGTTGTTAGCATTCCGCGCCGCTGCGATGGTGGAGCTGACAAGGCTCTTTCCGGCAGCCCCGCCGCCAACCGACACCAGAACGTCGAAGCGCTCGGAGGTCGCGGGCGCTGGCGGCGCGGCAACGAGCCCTGTGTAGGTGACCTCGGTCCTGATCGCCCCAGCCAGTGGAAATGTCTTGTCGATGGTTGCGAAAGCCGGATCGCCGTGGACCATGACAAGGTCGAAATGCCTGTTGATGAGATCGACCGTTTCCTCGTTTCGGCCCGGCTTGACGCGCTCCTGAAGGATATCACGGACGGACGTCGCCAGCAGCGGTCTGGGCGATGTCGCGTCGATGGCCTCGATCAGCGGCAAGAGTTCGAAACGCATCTGCCGGCGTCCAAATGGAAACGCCTCGACAATGACAATATCAGGCCTGCAATCCCGGAATGCCTGCAGCAGCAGCTCCGAACGCCATTTCTTGAAATCATCATCGATGGGTTTGCCCTGCAGGTCGACGAGTCCGGAAAATCCTTCATCACCGGAGGTGACAGGTGGCAGGGTTACAGATTTTACACCCCGTCCCGGAAACCCCGCGATCGGCGCCCCGCCGGTCACGACGGTTACGTCAAACCCGTCATCGACCAGAGCCGCCGCAATGCGGCTGGCGCGCGCGAGATGGCCGATGCCGAGCAGGTGCTGGACATAGAAGAAAGCGCGCAGCCGCTTCATTCGGCGGCCCGCCACTCCCGCTCGAACAGTTCCTTGAGCTGTCCAATGCTTGCCATATGATCGAAATTGCCGCGCACGCGCCGCTCCGCGGCCTCGCCGAGGCGGGCGCGCAGCACGGGATCACGGATCAGGCGCTCCAGCGCCTGTGCCAGGGCAATTGGGTTTTCCGTCGGAACCAGCAGCCCGGTTTCATCCGGCGATAAGAGCTCCGGCACGCCGGAAATATCGGTCGACACGCAGGCAAGCCTCTGGCTGGCCGCCTCCACCAGAACATTCGGCAGACCGTCCCGGTCGCCATTTGCGGTGATCCTGCAGGCCAGGGCGAAGATGTCGGCGCCTCGGTAGTGCTCAAGCACCTCCTCCTGCGCAAGCGCGCCTTTCCAAGAGACGCGACCATCCAGTCCGAGCTTTTGCGCCAGCGCCTTGAGCCGTTCCAGTTCCTCGCCACCGCCGATATGCTCGAAACGCCACGCCAAATCACCAGACAAGAGGGCGAGGGCCTCCAGCAAGGTATCGTAACCTTTCTTTTCAACGGCGCGCCCGACACTCAAAACGATAACCGGTTCGTCCGGCGCCGAGCCATCATGCTGTTTTCGCGCCTCGCCGAAACTGCCGAAGCGATCAAGGTCGAGCCCATGATAGCTCAGATGCACAGAGGAGCTGCCGTTAGCGAGTTTTTTCAGACGGTCGAAGCCGGTTTTCGTGCAAGTGACTGTCCAGCGCGCCGAGGAAAGCTTGCCGGCCAGATCCCAGTCCGCCGAAGTCCAGATGTCCTTGGCATGGGCCGAGCAGCTCCAGGGCAGTCCACGAAGCTGGCTGGCATAGCGCGTCACCGATGCCGGCGTATGCGCGAAATGTGCATGCAGCCAGCCCGCGCCTTCCGGCCATTCGGCCGCCAGCACGAGCGCTTGCCCGAAGCGGCGCGCGCGATTGCGCGTAAAGTCGCGGGGGATATCGCTAGCCAGCGATCCGAGCGCGCGCCAGAAGCCCGGCCACAGCATACAGGCAAACAGCGAGCGAACCACGCGCAGCGGCTCTTCATGCAGATATTCCGGCAGATAGTGGACGAGCGCTTTGATCTCGTCATGCACGGGGTGGCGTTTTGAGTCGGTCGGCCGCCTGAGCGCGACGAGTATCAGGTCGAACCCCGCACGCTCCAGACCGAGCAGTTCCTGCGCGATGAAGGTTTCCGACAGCCGTGGATAGCCCTTCAGAACCACGACGATCTTGCGATGTTGCAACTCAGTTCATGCCTTCAATGACCGAAAGGTGATGGCCGGCCCGCCGGTCGAGCAGTTCCGCGACGATTTCGGAAATATGAGGCAGCCCTTCCAGCGTCAGATGCGGATTGCTCTGCGATGGGCGGGGCCGCTCCGGCAGCACCTTCAGTGCATTGGCAAACCGCTGGGAATCCTCGGCTTCTTCCGGCAAAAGCATCTCGATAAGGCCGAGTTCGGCTGCGCGCCGTGCGCGGATCAGTTGTTCCTCGCGGGGCGTGACGCGCGGCACGATCAGCGCCGGCTTGTCGAAAGATAGTATCTCGCAATAGGTGTTGTAACCGCCCATCGCCACTACCGCCTTGGCGCCGGCAATCAGGTCTTCCATGCGGTTGTCGAACTCGATCATCTTGATGTAGGGGATCTTGCACCCCTTCTTGAGCAGCTTGTTGCGCTTGCGCGCCGGCATGTAAGGCCCAAGCACGATCAGCGCCCTATGCTGCAATTGCGGATCCTGGTGATAGGCATCGATGACGTCGTGGATCAGGTCGGCGCCGTCACCGCCGCCACCGGTGGTAACGAGGATATAGTCGCCCTCGGGCCGGTGGCCGGGCAACTCGTTCCGCTGCAGGCTCCGTTGCAGGAACCCGACGAACCTCATCTTTGCCCTGATAGCCGGCGGCACATCCAAGCCAGTCAACGGATCGTAGAAATCCGGCGGACCATAGGCCCAGACCTTGTCGTAGAACAGGCCTATCTTGCGCATCACATCTTTGCGTGCCCACTCCGCTTCGAGCAGATGCGGCGCGTCCATCACCTCGCGCAGGCCAAGCACGAGCGTGGTGCCCCGCGTCTTGAGGTAGGACAGAGTGTCCTCAATCTCACCGCGCAGGCCGAGCGGTTCCTTGTCGACGATGAAGATATCCGGCCGGAAGGTCTCGGCGGTGTGGCGGATGATCGACTGGCGCATCCTTAGCGTCTCATGCAGATCGATATCCTTTTCCAGCGAGGTGTATTCGCCGTTGCGCAACTTGATGACGCTGGGGATCTTCACGAAGTCGACACGGGCGCGGTAGTCGAAGGCGCCAGCGATAGTCGCACCCGAAATGATAAGCACCTGAAGTCCGCGGAAATCCTCGACCAGCGAATGCGCGATTGTCCGGCAGCGCTGCAAGTGGCCGAGCCCGAACGTGTCGTGGCTGTACATGAGAATTCGAGCGTTTTGTACGTGATGGGTCATTGCTGAACGTCTTCTAGAATTCTCGCCTTGAGGACCGTAGGCGACCCCGCTTCGAAACCATCCTCGCGGGTCATCCACCGACCTGTTTGAAACATGAGGCCGCAATTTTCAATTTGTACTACCCAGGAGGTCCAAGGATGCCGCTCTTTTTGATCGTGTCTTCAAGCTGATCGTCGTCCGCTATACGACGTTCGACAATGTCGTCCAAGCTCATTAATCACCTCAAAGTTCGGGCTATTCAAGCCGCCGCGTGACAGCGCCTCGCGGCCGAAAGTGGCGCAAGCTATCACCAACTCGAAGGTATTCTGTGGAATGCCTGTTGGATAGGCTTTCTGATTGCCTGAGCCCGAAACTAGATGGAATGGCGAATATCGCCTCGGCAGGAGCGGGCCTAGATTCCGTATTATTGTCTTGGGGATGGATCGAAGGGAAACCCGGTGTCCCAAAGTTCGGCAGAAGCCATCCCTCTTGATTCCAATAAGCCCCGGTCTCTCCGAACTCCATTGGTTTCGGAGCGGTGAAGACGAATTCCGCTATCCTGCCAATATACCTAATTGCTTGATCGGCATACGAAACGACAAGGTCGCCGGGCGTCGCACGGCGCATATTGTTGTAGAACTCACTTCGCGCGCCATTGCTCTCGGTCTTGGGGGACCAAAGGTGCTGCCCATCAATCTCTTGATGGGCGGTCTGATTATGAATCACCCACCAGAACTGAGCCATCTATCACCCAGGCTAGCCGGAAATTCGGCAGGAATCGAGTGGATGCCAGCGCTCACAGCACACCGCCTGCAGTAGGATCTGTGCAACACCGGTTGCTTGTCGATCGCGATGGCTTCTGGCTAATGCCTTAGCTGGGGCGGTGACGGTGCTTTTCGAGACGGCTTGGGCGCTGCGTCGAACGCCGAAAGGTGCAAAAAAATCGGCCGATTGGCCCCGATAGTTGGCGAAATCTCAAAATATCTTTTTGTGGCGATTTTCCCTTTAAAATCAAGAGCGTAATTTTTTGTCAATGAGTTATATGCTGTTTGAACAATCGAATGGGAATGAGGGAGCGCGAATCTGGAATCCAGAAGATTGAGCTGGCCGCGTCGATCTCGATCAGTACATTGTCAGTCCGCACTGCTGGCTCCGGCATCTCGCTAAGCCGTTTTTCCTTTCTAAGAGGTTTTCTCTGGATCGAGCACTTTCCCTGTCGATCTCGGCCGCTTATTCCTGGCGCTGCCAAATCTGCGAACGACCCAGCAATGACACGCCTATGTAGCCGCGCACGTTTAGCTTCTTGCCGCCATCGGTCACGTAGATCTTGCTGCTATAGGTTTTGCCATTATCCGGATCGAGGATTTGGCCGCCGGTAAATCCGGCGCCATCCTTTTTCAGGCCGGACAGGATCACCAGGCCGACGACGGGCGCATTCTTGAGCGCGCCTTCGCACTTCGTACAGGTCGGGCTTTCGTTCGGGGCTAGGAAGACTTTCTCGATCTTGCCCTGCAAGCTCACATTCGCTTCCGTGATGCGGATCAGCGCCCTTGGTTTGCCGCTGACGTCGTCGACGTTCCTCCACAAACCGACTGGCGAGGCATTGTCCGCCCTCGCTGCCGAGGACGCGAGCGCGGCGACCACGGTGAGCGCGATAACGGCAGATTGTTTCAGAATACGCATTGCGATGTTCTCCGAGAGGATAAGGTGCTGCCGTCGAGTTGGGATGGCTGCCGCGCAGGCGCGGCGCTCCGATGGGCTCATGGGTGGCTTGAGGCGGCGATCGCGGGATAGTCGGTATAGCCGGCGGAGCCGCCGCCATAGAGCGTCGCCGGGTTGAACTCCGCCAGCGGCGCGCGCGTCCTCAGCCGTTCCACAAGGTCAGGATTGGCGATGAACGGGCGCCCGAAGGCGAACAGGTCCGCCTTGCCGTCGGCGAGCTGCGACGCAGCGAGGTCAAGGTCATAGCCGTTGTTGGCGATATAGGTGTTGTTGAAGCGCCGGCGGAGCGACCCGAAGTCGAACGGCGCGACATCGCGCGGTCCGCCCGTGGCGCCCTCGACGACATGGATGTAGACGATGCCCAAGGCGTCGAGTTGATCGACGATATAGTCGAACTGCGCCTGGGGGGCGCCGCTCGAGACGCCGTTGGCGGGCGAGATGGGCGAAATCCGGATGCCGGTACGCTCAGCGCCGATCTCCTCGACCACCGCAGCCGTAACGTCCAGCATCAGCCGGGCGCGGTTCTCGACCGATCCGCCATAAGCATCCGTGCGGACATTGGCGCCGTCCTTGGCGAATTGGTCCAGCAGATAGCCGTTGGCGCCGTGAATCTCGACGCCATCGAAGCCGGCCTCAATGGCGTTCGCGGCTGCTTGCCGGAAATCGTTGACGATCCCCGCAAGCTCGTCGAGCGCCAGCGCTCGGGGCTCCGAAACCTCGACGAAGCCGTTGTTCACGAACGTCTTGGTCGCGGCCCGGATCGCCGAGGGCGCGACGGGCGCGGCGCCATGCTCCTGAAGGTCGACGTGCGAGACGCGGCCGACATGCCAGAGCTGCAGGAAGATCCGGCCACCCTTGGTGTGCACGGCGTCGGTGACCTTGCGCCAGCCGTCGATCTGCGCCTGGGAGTAGATGCCGGGCGTGTCCTGGTAGCCCTGTCCCTGCTGCGAGATCTGCGTAGCCTCGGAAATCAGCAGGCCGGCCGACGCGCGCTGGCCGTAATACTCCGCGGCGAGATCGCCTGGAACGAAGCCTGGGCCAGCGCGATTGCGCGTCAGGGGCGCCATGACGATACGATTGGAGAGGGTCAGCGAGCCGAGAGTATAGGGCTCAAACAGCGTTTTGCTTGTCATAGGTCACCTTTGTTTTGTCCCCGCCGCGGCGGGGTCGTTTATCGAAGTGGCTGCGTTGGTGCTCAGGCGACCGTGCGGTACCGCTCGGCGGGATGTTCGTTCCGATAGTTCGGAAGCATGGCCTGGCGCGCGGCCTGAAGCGCGTCCCACTGCCCGGCATCGGGAAGCGGCGGAATAGTCACCGGTTCGCGGCGGTCGAAGCCGACCAGCGCCGCATCAACCAGATCGCCCACCTCCATCACGTTGGAAAGCGTGTTGATGTCGGCGCCGACGTGGTCCCAGATCTCCGTTCGCGTCGTGGCGGGAAGCACGGCTTGGACGTAGACACCCTTCGGCGCGAGCTCGAGGCTGAGCCCCTGCGACAGAAACAGCACGAAGGCTTTGGTTGCGCCGTAGACCGTCATGCCGAACTCCGGCGCCAGGCCGACCACGGAGCCGATGTTGACGATCGCTCCTTCGCCGGCCTTCGCAAGACGCGGGGCCATGGCGCTGGCAAGTCGCAAAAGTGCGGTCGTGTTGAGCGCAACGAGCCGCGCGACGTCGTCGGTGCCCTGCTCGATGAAGCTTCCGCCGATGGCCGTTCCGGCATTGTTGACGAGGATCCCGATGCGGGCGTCATCGCGCAGCCTCGTCTCCACCGTTGCAAGCTCGGTAGGCAGCGTAAGATCAGCCTGGATGATGTCGATCGCCACGCCATTTTCCTGACGCAGACGGGTCCCCAGAGCCTCCATTCGTGCCATGTCACGGGCAACCAGCACGAGGTCGTGCCCGCGGCGCGCGAAGCGCTCGGCATAGGCGGCTCCGATGCCGGTGGAGGCGCCGGTAATGAGGACTGACGGGATGGTGGTCATGGCATTGCTCTTTTCTCTGATGGAACCTATATTCATGACGATCATCATGATTGAAGTTAAATATGATAGCCATCATGTAAATGTCAACAGGGGTCCGGCGGAGAATTTGAAATGAAGGTCAGTCGAGAACAGATGGCGGAGAACCGTCGCCGAATTCTGGATGTCGCCAGCCGGCTGTTTCGCGACAAGGGGTTCGATGCAGTCAGCGTGGCGGAGGTGATGAAAGCCGCCGGGCTCACCCATGGCGGCTTCTATGGCCATTTCAGTTCGAAGGACGACCTGATCGCGCAGACCCTTGCCCATGTCCTCGCCCTGGACGCAGGTGGAGAGGGCGATCTTCGCGCATATGTCGATGCCTATCTTTCGCCCCGTCATCGCGATAATGCCGCCGGTGGTTGCCCAACGGCGGGCCTTGTTGCGGCCATCCGCCATCAGACCCCGGCTGCACGCTCGGCCATGACCGAAGGCCTTCGCTCGCAGATCGACCGTATCGGCAAGGCGCTCCCGGAGTTTGATGCGGCAGACAGACGCCGCGTGGCGATCGGAAGCTGGGCGGCGATGGTAGGAGCAGTGATTATCGCTCGGGCGATCGACGATCCCACGCTTTCGGATGAGGTGCTGGAACAGACACGTGCCTGGATCAATGCCGGGCTTGGTCAACAGTTTGCCTCTGCATGAAGCCGGGAGCCCTTAGTGTCGCCGCCACGGCCTGGCAGGCATAGCGAGCGACACGGACCTCACGAATGGGGCCTTCCATCCGCACTCCAAAAGACAGCGCTGGTTCTACGCGCCGCAGCCGGCAAGGCCGGCACCGACGCGCCGAGCAGGCCCACAGGTCGATCAGAGCGCGCTTCGAGAGATCGACAGAATGTCCTGGCTCCCGAGCGGCCGGGGTTGTTGTCGATCAGGCGCTTTATGGCAAAGGCCTCCTCGGCCCAGATCGGCAAATCTTGCCCCTGTGCGCCATGGCGCGACAGACGCATTTCGATGCCGAGCGCCTGGCAATAGTCCATGGCGCTCGTCAGAATGTCGTTGGCACGCGCACCGGCGCCGAGGCCCAGCATAGAGGCGACGCCAGCAGTCTTGTCTGGGCAGGCAGACGCGTTGAAGGCCAGCACGTGCGGGAAGATGATGGCGTTGGCCAGCCCATGGGGAAGCTTGAGCCGCGTGCCCAGAGGATAGGCCAAAGCATGGCCACCGGCGGTATTGACCGGCCCAAGCACACCCCACCGTAGTAAGAGGTCAGCATCATCCCGGCCCGCGCTTCGGTATCCGCCCCGTCGGCGACGGCGCGCCAGGTAGCGGCCCACCAGGTCGATGCCGAGGCGGGCATAGCCGTCGATCAGCGGATGAGCCTTGATATTGGTGTAGGTGCTGTCGTCATGCGGCAAGAAATGTGGGCGAGATGACTGTGCGCCAAGGAGTTCAGAAGGATCTTGTCGCGATGATCATGGGTGTCACTGAAACAGCGTCATCCAGAAATCATGCTGCTTTGTGAAAGTGGATTGGCGCGGTCGATGGAAAGTCGATCGATGAGTTCCTCCACTTTCCCGAGGCTGAAGATATCCTCAAGCGCCAAATAAGCAGCGCCAAAAAGCGCACTGTCCTTCTGCGGATTGGCAAGTACGATCTGCAACTCGCGCGTGGCAAGTGGAAGGCATCGCTGGTAGACAAGCTCGCGGATACCCGACAGCAGAAACTCTCCACCCTTGGCGAGTGTGCCGCCCACCACGATCAGGCTTGGGTTGAGAATACTGACGACATCGGAGGCGACTTCCCCGATCACCCGCCCAGCGCTGCGCAGCAGCATCAGGGCTTCCGGCTTCTGCATTTCGACAAGCGATATGACATCACGGGCGTTCTCCGCCTGGAAGCCTTTGCTCGAGAGGTCCCGGGCAATCGCCCAGCCACCGGCGCGGGCTTCGACACAACCGAGCTTGCCACAGCGGCACAAAGGCGCGTTCTCGGAATTGAACTGGATATGGCCGATGTCGCCGGCCGCGCCCTGAGCGCCACGAAAGATCCTGCCGCCTGCGATAATGCCGCTGCCGATACCCGTTCCCGCTTTGATGAAGAACATGTCATCCACATGCGGGAAATTCTGGCGATGCTCGTGGATCGCCATCAGGTTAACGTCATTTTCGACATAGATTGGCACATCGAAGCGACGGCGCAGCCAGCCTATGATGTCGAATTCATCCCACCCGTGAAGGACCGAAGGACCGACGACGCGACCGCGTTTGAAATCGACCGGCGTGGGCATGCTGAGGCTGACTCCAAAAAGGGAGCCGTGGCTGGTTCGGGCCTTCGCTGCCAGGACGTCGAACCCATCGGCAATCTGCTCAAGGGAAGCCGCCGGTCCGTCCGACGCGTTGAACGGTATTGTACTTTGCGAGACAATCGCGGGTTCGAGGTCCATGGCGGCGAGATGGATGTAGGCTTCGCCAATATTGGCGACGAGAAAGAAACCCGCCCGTTCATTGATCCCAAGCACGCGCGTCGGCCTCCCGCCACTCGGCATGGTGCGCGCCGTCTCGCGGATCAGGCCCGAGTCAATCAGCGCATTCAGGCGCTGGGTGACAGTCACTCGCGACAATCCCGACGCGTCGAGCAACGCCGACCGAGACGTGGCAGCACCGGTAGCAATAAGCGAGAGAATTTCACCGCTGTTCGCAAGGGCGGGATGCTCCGCCGTACCATTTGTCCTGGCCATTCCGCTCTTCCCTGTTTGCCCGAGATTTAGCCACAAACCCAAGGGAGATAAAGGCTTGTCCGCAAGAAAGCCTTGTATATTTTGAATAAAAATATACAATACTACGTTGACTTATAGACATATCTATGGCTAAGAGGACGCCTTCTGGGAGAACCAACAAACTTGCGTGGCTGACCCGCGCTGTTCCGACGTTTCTACGTCACTCGATCAAACGGGCCCTCACATGTTGTCAGCGCAGAAGGACTTCGCCCACCCGGATCTCCTGGCGAACGCCATTCGCGCGCTGTCAGTGGATGCAGTCGAGAACGCCACCAATCCCGTCTGGCCTGACCGTGATCGCGTCGTGCTCAGCAATGGCCACGGCTCGATGCTGCTCCAGGCAGTCGAGCAGGCGAGATGACCGCAACCTACGTCATCGGACTGGACTACGGCACCGGGTCAGCCCGCGGCGTTCTGCTTGACGCCGCAACCGGCGAGCAGATCGGCAGCCACACGCATGCCTATCGCCATGACGTCATGACGCAAAGCCTTCTTGACGGCACGCCCTTGCAGCGGTCATGGGCGTTGCAGAACGCCGCCGACTATCTCGATGCGGCGGAAGAAATTCTAGGTGTGTTGGGGCGCGGACGGGTCATCGAGTCGATCGGGCTGGGCTTCTCGGCAAGCTCCCCGATGCCGACCACCACCGAGGGCACAGCCCTCTCCGAACTTCATCCTGGCGAGCCCCATGCCTATGTAAAACTGTGGAAGCATCGCGCCGGGCAGCCCTACGCGGACGCGATCAACCGTGTCGGCGGATCCTTCCTGCGCAATTTCGGCGGCAAGCTTTCCGGGGAATGGCTGCTTCCAAAGGCCGCCCAGATCGCGGGCGAAGCACCGCACATATGGAGCGCGGCCGGCCGGTTTATCGAGTCCGGCGATTGGCTTGTCTGGCAGCTGACCGGCCGCGAAGTGCGAAGTCTGGGATTTGCAGCCTACAAGGCCCAGTATTCCGAGACTGAAGGCTATCCGCAGGGCATCGTGCCCGGCCTGTCCGAAAAGCTCTCGGTGCCGCACCGTATTGGCACGCCGGCTGGAAGCCTGTCTGAGGCATGGCGGGCGCGCACCGGAGTCGGCGGTCGCGCGATCGTCGCGGTGGCGGTCATTGATTCACACGTCGTGCTGCCCGCGGTTGGGGCCGTGTCGTCCGGCTGTCTCGTCGGTGCGCTCGGGACTTCGGCTGTCTATCTCTTGTTGAACGAACAGTTCCGTCCTTTGCCGCCCGGCATTGAAGGCGTGGCCAAGGATGGATCGGTTCGTGATCTCTGGTGCTACGAGGCCGGGCAGGCCGGGTTCGGCGACACGCTCGCCTGGTTCGTGAAGGCCTTTCCGCGTGGTGCCGACGAAGCAGAAAGTTTCCGTGTCTACAATCGCGAGGCGGCCGGGCTCGAACCCGGCGCTAACCATCTCGTAGCGCTCGACTGGTGGAACGGCAACCGCGTGCCGCTCGCGGATTCAGACCTCAGCGGCATGCTTGTCGGCCTCACCACCGAGACCACGGGCGTCGGCATCTACCGCGCACTGATCGAGTCACTGTGTTTTGGCGCTCGCACGGTGGTCGACCTCTTCGAGGCCGGCGATTTTGCTATCAACCGCGTGATCCTGACGAGCGGGCTGGCTCAGAACAATCCATTGCTGGTGCAGATCATGGCCGACGTGCTGGGGCGTGTCGTAGAGGTTCCAAGCATTGCCCATGCAACGGCCGTCGGCGCGGCGGTCCATGGTGCGGTCGCGGCCGAACTGGTGAACGGTTTCGCCGAGGGCACGGCCCGGTTCGGCGCGCGCACCTTCACGCCCTATCGGCCCCGTCGCGAAAGCGCGGCCGCCTACCGGTCTCTCTACAAGAATTATCGGCAGCTCAGCGACAGCCAGGCCGTGCGCAAGGCCATGCACGATCTGAACAGGGCGGCGTCTCTCGACCGGCCGGCGGAAGAAACGAAATCGGTGGCCTGAAAGGACGATTGCCACCCGTCGATTTCTGTTGCGGAATCGCATCCTCGTCATGCAGAGCGCGCCCTGAGGCGCGGCTAACACCTACAATAATGTATAAAAACATACATAATTATGGATATAATGTTTGACGGTATGCAAAACGTATGCGTTACTCAGTGGGCCTTTGGGAGAAGGGTTCAACAACTCGGGAGGAGTTTCATGTCCACTTTGCCTATGTCGACCGGCACCAAATCCGGAACCGTCGTGAGATCAACCGTTGCGGGCCTTGTGTTCTTCGGGACTGCCTTTGCAGTGACCGCCCATGCCTCGGCCGAGGAAGTCATTGTTGGCCTCGTCACCAAGACGGAGGTCAACCCGTTCTTTGTAAAAATGCGTCAGGCTGCCGAAGAGGCGGCCAAGGCCAAGGGCGTCAAGTTGATCGCCCGCGCCGGCAAGTTCGACGGCGACAATGAAGGCCAGGTCACTGCGATCGAGGATCTGATCAGCGCGGGCGCCAAAGGCATATTGGTGACGCCGAACAATTCGACCGGCATGCTGGGTGTCATCAAGAAGGCGCGCGATGCAGGGGTCCTCGTGATCGCGCTCGATACCGCGACCGAGCCGGCCGATGCCGTCGACGCGACGTTTGCCACGGACAATTTCGAGGCCGGCGTGGAGCAGGGCGCCTATGCCCGCAAGGCGCTCGGCGACAAGAAGCCGGTGCTTGCCATGCTCGATGGAACGCCTGGCGGCACGGTCGATACGTTCCGGCACAATGGATATCTGAAGGGCTTCGGGCTCGCCGAAGGTGATCCGGCTATTGCCGGCTCGGCCATTACCAACGGTGCGCAGGACAAGGGCCAGGTCGGCATGGAAAACCTGCTCTCGAAGAATGGCGAGATCAATGCCGTCTACACCATCAACGAGCCAGCCGCCGCCGGCGCCTACGCGGCGTTGAAATCCTTCGGCAAAGAGGCCGATGTCATGCTGACCTCGATCGACGGCGGCTGTGCCGGCGTTCGCGACGTCAAAGCCGGCAAGATCGCCGCGACCGTCATGCAGTTCCCCTACAAGATGGCGGCCATGGGTGTCGATGCGGTCGTGGACTATGCGACCAACGGCAAGAAGCCGAGTGGGTTCGTCAATACGGGGTCGTTCCTGATCACCGACAAGCCGGTTGAAGGGATTGACTCCAAGGATACCGAATGGGGCCTCAAGAACTGCTGGGGCGACTGATTTCTGAATCCTCCCGGCGGGACCATGCTGGACAGGCCGTCGATAAGGCGGTGTATCTGTATCGGCATGGTCCCGTTCGTTTCCGGCCCAACCCTTGAGGTCGGGAAACGTGGCGACCGTTCCAGAGGGCACTATGAATTCGGCATCAGCACTCTCTTTCGGCAGGATGTCTAAGATTGCCGCGAGGTTCGTCGGCACGCCATCGGTTGGTCCACTGCTTGTACTGCTCGCTTTCGGCCTGATCTTTTCCCTGACCAATCCGCGTTTTCTCGCCACACAAAACCTGTCGATCATTCTCCAGCAGACGGTGATCATCGGTACCTTGGCCATTGGCCAAACCTTGATCATCCTGACGGCCGGCATCGACCTCGCAGTGGGGGCGATATGCGTATTGGGCACCATCCTTGCCGGAAAACTGGCCAACAGCGGCTATGATCCGATTGCGGCCATGGGCTTGGCCGTTCTCGCCTGCTCGGCGGCCGGTGTCGCGGCTGGAAGCCTGATCAGCGGTCTGCGCCTGCCGCCCTTCATCGTGACGCTCGGTATATTGGGCATCATCACCGCCGCGCTCAGGCTGATTTCGGCGGGCGGGGCATTTCCGGTCACCGACGAATTTCTCGGCTGGACGGGAAACACCGTCCGCCTGAACGGCTTCATCGTCACCTACGGCGTCATCATCATGCTCCTCCTCTATGGAATGGTCTGGTTCCTTCTCAACCAGACCCAATGGGGGCGACATGTCTACGCGGTCGGCAACAATCCGGAAGCCGCCAGGCTTGTCGGCATACCGGTCGGCCGACTTCTCCTCTCGGTCTACGTCCTTGCGGCGTTCATTTATGGGATCGCGGCCTGGCTGGCGCTCGGCCGGATCCCCAACGCCGACCCCAATGCATTGCAGACCGCCAATCTCGATTCCATCACCGCCGTCGTCATCGGCGGCACCAGCCTGTTCGGTGGCCGGGGCGGATTGATCGGCACACTGATAGGCGCGCTGATCGTCGGCGTCCTGCGCAACGGGCTGACGCTCGCCGGCATTGATCCGCTCTGGCAGGATCTGGTCACAGGCATTCTCGTGATCGTGGCGGTCGCGCTAGATCAATTGACCAGAGGGAGGCGGTGATGACGCCTGTCGAGCCGAGAGAGCCGGTGGCGACCGCTCCAGTTGGCGTCGTCCTCGAAGCGCGCAACGTGATCAAACGCTACGGGCACATCACCGCTCTCGACGGTGTCGATTTCGAACTGCGCTCCGGCGAAATCCTGGCGGTCGTCGGCGACAACGGCGCTGGAAAGAGCTCGCTGATCAAGGCGCTGACCGGAGCGATCGTCCCTGACAACGGCGACATCCTGCTGGACGGCCAACCCGTCCACTTCAAGGGTCCGCTGGACGCACGCAAGCTGGGCATCGAGACGGTCTACCAGGATCTCGCCGTTGCGGCCGCGCTCGATATCGCCAGCAATCTGTTTCTGGGTCGGGAACGCCGCCGCCCCGGATTCCTCGGCAATGTCCTGCGCATGCTCGACAAGAAGGGCATGCGAGCAGAGGCAGAACGCAGCATGGCGGAACTGAAATTCCGCCTGCCGTCGATCGGCAGCGCCGTGGAAGCGCTGTCAGGCGGTCAGCGTCAGGGCGTCGCTGTTGCCAGAGCGGCACTATTCGCCAAGAAGCTTGCGATCATGGATGAGCCCACAGCAGCACTCGGCGTGCGGGAAACTGGCCAGGTTCTCGACCTGATCCAGGCAATCCGGCAGCGTGGACTGCCGGTAGTCCTGATCAGCCACAACATGCCGAACGTCTTCGAAATCGCCGACCGCATCCACATCATGCGGCTCGGCAAACGTGCGGCCGTGGTCAGTCCGAAAACCCACACCATGGCCGATGTCGTCGCCATCATGACCGGCGCGGCGAAGTTCGAAGAACCGGCAGCATCAGCTTCTCGGTAGGACCGCCGTCATAGGCCTCATCGGCAGGTATAGCCGCCATCGATGGGTAGCGACACGCCGGTGATCATCGAGGCCGTATCGCTGAGCAGGAACACGATCGGGCCGGCGATTTCGTCCTCTGTTGCCCACCGGCCGAGCGGCATCTGCTTCAGGAACGGTTCGGCGACATGCGGCTGGCTCCAGTGGCCGGATGAGATTGGTGTCATGACGACCGTTGGATTAACGCTATTGACCCGAATTCCGTATTTGCCCAACTCCAAGGCCGAACAGCGCGTGATGTTTTCGAGCGCCGCCTTTGAAGAGCCGTAGGAAATGTGCCCCTCGAGCGCGATGAGCGCTGCCTGGCTGGAGACGTTGACGATCGCGCCGCCCTTGCCGATGCGCACCATTTGCTGCGTTGCATATTTGGTGACCAACAACGCGCCACGCGCATTGATGGTGATGGCCTTGTCGAAAATCGCGATGTCGGTGTCCATGGGCGTTGCGATCTCGCCGCCGAAGCCGCCGCAATTGACCACTCCCCAGAGTTCGAGGCCTTCCAGGGCAGTTCGGATATCGTCTTCCGAGGCAAGGTCGAAGGTCACAGTGCGGCAGCCCGTCTCCTTTGCGATCGCAACGAGCGCTTCGCGGGAGCGTCCGGCCGCGATGACGTTGGCGTTTGCACGCACCAGGTGCCGCACGGTGGCGCCACCGATACCGCCGCTGCCCCCCGTCACCAGAATCTTTCTACCCTGAAAATCCGTCATGATTTCCTCCTAGCCCCTGTTTGAAGTCTTGCGCTGGTGCCGCGGCAGCCCGATCAGTTGACACGCTCCTTGAGCAGGACGCGTTCCGCATGCGCGGCGGCCGCATTGGAAATTCTGTCTCCGGCCTCGTTGAAAAGGTGGCAGACGTCAGCCGGCAGCGTGATTGCGATGCGTTCGCCCGCCCGCACGATCCGGCCTCGGCTGTCACGAATGATCAGGCTTTCCTCGCGTTCATTGGCATGTATGAATGTGTCGCTGCCAAGCAGTTCGACCATGGAAGCCTGCACGACATGGGCATCGGCCTGTCCGTGGCCCGCAAGCACGACATGTTCCGGCCGAATGCCCAGCGTAACGCGATCGCCGGGCTCGACATGCCGCTCGACCGGAATGTCTAGTACCGATCCCCAGGAAAGAGCCACGGTCACGACCATCTCGCGAATGGCAGCAACCTTGCCGTTCAGGAAATTCATCGCCGGCGAACCAATGAATCCGGCAACGAACAAATTGGCTGGCCGATGGTAAAGCTCGAGCGGTGTGCCGACCTGTTCGATGCGCCCGCCATTCATCACCACGATGCGGTCGGCAAGCGTCATGGCTTCCACCTGGTCGTGCGTGACGTAGACCATGGTGGATGCCAGTTCAGCCTTCAGCCGCGCGATCTCCACCCGCATGCCGACACGCAATGCCGCGTCGAGATTGGAAAGTGGCTCGTCGAGCAGGAAGAGTTTCGGCTTGCGTGTCATGGCGCGGCCGATCGCGACACGCTGGCGCTGTCCGCCGGAAAGCTCTCGTGGCTTGCGCTTAAGATAGGAACCGAGCCGCAGTTTCTCGGCAGCACGCCTTACGCGTTCAACGATTTCGGCGGCGGGCGTCCGTGCGATCTTCAGGCCGAAACCGATGTTGCGGCCGACATCCATGTGCGGATAGAGCGCGTAGGACTGGAACACCATGGCCACGCCTCTTGCCGGTGGCTCGGCACCGCTCATATCCGCGCCATCGATCAGGATACGGCCGGAGCTGATCGGCTCCAGCCCGGCGATGATCCGAAGCAGTGTGGACTTGCCGCAGCCCGACGGTCCCACCAGGACGCAGAACTCGCCGTCCTCGATTGTCAGCGACAGTTCCGGAATGACGGTCGTATTGCCGAAGGCCTTGGTGACTTTGTCGATCGAAAGCGTTGCCATGGGTCTAGCCTTTGACCGCACCGGCGAGCAGGCCCCGCACGAAGGCGCGCTGCACCAGCACATAAAGGAGGATGAGGGGAAGTGCGATGAGCGTAAGGATTGCGAAGAGGGCGCCGGGATTGGCCATATAGAGGCCGGAGTACTGCATGGGCACGATGGTGAGCGTCTTCATCTCGCTCTTAGTGAGAACGATGAGGGCGAGGAAGAACTCGTTCCACGTCACGATGAACTGCCAGATCGTGACGAAGACCAGGGCCGGCCGCACCAGCGGCAAGGCCACGTGCCAATAGGTTTGCCAGGCGTTGCAGCCATCTACCCGCGCCGCCTCGAAGAGTTCACGCGGGGCATCTTCCATGAAGGACTTGAGGATGACCATGGCAAACGGCACGCCGAGCGCCGCGTAGGGCAGGATGAGTCCGATATAGGTGTTCACCCAGCCGAAATTCTGAAGGAGGATGGCGAGCGGCAGGACCATGGAGGCGAGCGGAACCATCAAGGTCGTGAGCAGCGTAGTGTAGAGGAAGATCGAGCCCTTCAGCCTCAGGATTGCGCAGGCGAAGGCGAACAGCGAGGAGACCGCGACCACGATCACCACTGTCGCAACCGTGATGATCAGGCTGTTCAGAAAAATGGCCCCCAGCGGATTGTCGCGAATGACGGTGACGAAGTTGTCGAAGGTCACCGGCCAGGTGAAGAGCTCTGCGTCGAAGGCCTGAGCCGGGGTGCGCAGCCCGATCGACAGCATGTAGATCTGGGGCACCATCCAGAAGCCGAGCACGATGAAGAGGACGGCATGGATGAGCATGCCGCGGATTCGGAGGCGGCTGAGGGGCATCATCACGGATGCTGCCTTGCCGCGGGCGTCAGGCGGGCGCCCAGCGCTGCGATCTGGATCAGCGAGAGGGTGAGCGCGATGACCAGCACGATGACGGAGAGCGCGGCCCCGCTGCCTGTGTCGCCCAGCACGAAGCTCTGCTTGAAGATGAATGTGCCGAAGACCTCGCTGGCCCGGTTCGGTCCGCCGCCGGTCATCAGGTGCACGATGGGGAAGGTCTGCAATGTGCCGATAACGCCCAGGAGCAGCAGGGATTTCGTTGCAGGGGCAAGCATCGGCACGATCACATGCACGGCAAGCCGCCAGCCCTTCGCTCCGTCTATGCGGGCGGCATCGAGCACTTCGCTGGGCAGGTTGGCGATGCCGGCGATGTACATGAGCATCGAGAAGCCGGTCCATTGCCAGATGTTGACGATGATCAGCGCATAGATCGCCGTCTCCGGGTCGCCGATCGGTGACGTCGCCATGACGATGCCGACGCGCTTCAAATACTCCTGGGCAATGCCATAGTAGGGCGCGTAAATTTGCACCCAAACCAGGCTGATGACCGAAACCGAGGTCACCACGGGCAGGAAGAACATGGTGCGAAAGAAGCCGCGAAGGGCGTGGGTATGGCGCTCGATGAAATAGGCGAGCAGCCCGCCAATCAGCATCTGCACCGGTATGGTGATGACGCCCCACAGAAACATGTTGCGCACCACGGTCCAGAAGGTCGGATCGCCGAGAACCGTCCTGTAGTTGGCAAGTCCGGCAAAGACCGCTCCGGCGCTTGTGCCGACATAGAGGCTCTGCCCGGCGACCCAGAGAATCGGATAGGCGATGAAGACGACAAACAGAAGCGTCGCCGGAAGCACGAAAAGATAGAGCCGCGAAGCTCTGGATGCCGATCGCCGCCCGACCTTCGCGATGGTGGATCCGGCTCGCATAGCTTCTGTGCTCATGATGCTTGCCATTTCAGAATGAAAGCGACCGGGCGCGTCTGCGCCCGGTCGTTCGTCCCAGGTTACTTTGCAGCAAGTGCCTTCTCGGTCGCCGCCTGCACGGTGGCGAGCGCTGCTTCCGGCTCGATGCTGCCAGCCGCGACGCCGGCAAGCGCATTGTCGAGCGCCTCGGCAACTGCCGGCGAGGCAAAGCGCTGGTTTTCCGCCTTGGGCAGGTCTGCCATGAAGCGGGCCGACATCTCCTTCACGTGATCGGTAATGTCGCCCTTCGGCGAATAGCCCTCGAACGCCGGGAGGTCGTTGAGGTCATTCAACGCCTCCTGAAGGCCAACGCCGTTGGTGAGTTCGGCAAGAAAAGTCCAGGCTTCGGGGTTCTTGCCACCATTCTTGGTCAGGCCGTAGCCGATGTCGATGCCGCCGACGGGCGGGCTCGCTGGATTGCCGTCCTTGACAGGAGGCAGATAAAAAAAGTCGAAGCCGTCCATGTTCTGGACAAACTCGGACAGTGGGGGAGGGAACTTGCTTTCCTGCATCCACCAGGAGCCGAGCGCCATCATGCCGACCCTGCCCTGTGCAAAGAGCTGAGCGCCCGTCGGATAGGCATGCGCCCCAAGCGCTCCCTGTTGGAAGATGCCGTCGTCGAAAAGGCCTTTCCAGACCTTCATCGCCTCGACGAGTTCCGGTGCTGTCCAGGGCGTTTCGCCCGCCTGGGCCTTGTCGACGATGCCCGGCGAGAACTGGTTGGCGAGCATGAGGAAAACGTTCTCATTCTGCCAGCCGTCGGCCGCGCCCTGGAACATCGGAATATAGCCGTTGTCGGTCAGCGCCTTGGCCGCAGCTTTCAACTCGTCATAGGTCTTTGGTGCCGAAAGATTGAGCTTTTCGAAGACCTTGCGGTTGTACCAGATGCACAGAACCTGGGATTCCTGGGGGATGATGTAATAATTTTCGTCGCCCTTCGGATTGCCCATCAGCATCTGCTTGCGGTTGACCGGGAAGATCTTTTCCGCCCACTTGTCGCCCCACTGCTTGGCGGCGCGCTCGTTCACCGCTTCAAGATTTTCGCGATATTGTTGGGTGAGCGATCCCGGCTGCAGGCCGATCACGTCAGGCAGGCTCCCGGACGCCGCCGCCGCCTTCAGGGCGGTGATGTATTCGGGCGAATAGTTGTAATAGGTATATTTCACCTTGACGTCCGGATGTGCCTTCTCGAAGGCGGCGATGGACTTGTTCATCGTGCTCTGCACGAACCAGGACCAGACAGTCACCTCTTTCTGCTCGGCATTCGCCGACGCAGAAAGAGCGGCGGCGAGGATCGTCGTCGCAAGAAACAGCATCTTCCTCATAGTATTCCTCCCTTTTTCTACCACGTAGTGAGCGTCGCGAGCCTCCTACTCGCGGGCGCAATGACCCATTGGAGGTCGCTTTCCTAACCGACAGCGTTTTGCATGCGCCGCTCACCAGTTCCGGCGTCAGGCGGCCTTGGCGGCTGCGACCGTCAACACGTCTTCCGTGATCACCCGGTCGTCCGCGAGCGGGCGGTTTGGCGTCAGGCCGAGCTTCTGCAGGTCGCCGTGATAGGCGCGCACGGCTTCCTCCGGGCCAATTGTGCCGTCAGCAACCGCCCGCATCAAAACGATGAGGTGAAGCGGCGCCTCTGCGAGGTTGATCTTGCGGCCGAAGAGCGCCAGGCGAGCGCCATAGCGCTGCGACTGGGCGACGAGCTCGAACGTGTCGCGGGTGGTGCCAGCCCCGCCGCCGAGCACGCCGACGATCAACTCGGAATCGAAATTGGCGAGTTCTTCCATCGCCTTCGGCCCGTTATACGGTGTCTTCAGGAACAGCGGACGCTCGGCCTTCGGCACGCTCGCCAATGACTTGATGATGTTGTCGTTGACGAATTCGCCGATTTGCTCGCTGCTGAGACCGATATCGACGCTTGGATTGAAGACCTCGTAGAAATATTTGAAGTTGGTCCGAGCCGCCTCGGCGCGGAACTCGGCAAAGGCATTCAACGTGCGGATGTCGAGTTCGACATCGTTGCTGAAGGAAACTGAATAGAGAGCAAGGTCCGTGCCGCGCGTCGGATAGTTGGCGATAGCGCGCGAAAGATTGGCATCGCGGAATGGCGCCGACGGCTTCTGGGTATAGACGCCGTGACGCACGGCGCCCCAGCACATCGTTTCCAGATTGCCGCGGATCGCCGGTTTCATCTCACTGCCGAAGAAAGCGCCACGCTCGTCGAGAAGATCAAGGTTGGACTGCGACACCAGCATGATGTCGACGATGTCCTGTTTGATGATCTCCTCGATCTGGGCGATGAACTCCTGGCGGCTACGGCGGCGCGGCGGCCTGACCGAATAGTCGAAGCCTGTAGCGGTCACGCCGGCGCCAACGTCGCTGTCCTTGGCATCGGCAATGACGAAATCGGTCGGCTTGTAGCGGCCGGCGCGAATGTTTGCCAGCTTCCTGTCGAGTCTCGTGACCATAGTTGTTCCTCGGTGGACATTTTGGGCGGCTCTGTTGCAGCGCTCTTGCTTCGCCGTTCCAACGTCATAGGCTGATATTTCTCACAATCTGTCAATAGCTACCTAAATCTTTCTAATTTGCGTGATGAGGGCACGTGGCGGCGCGCCAATCTCATTCATCTGCCATAAGTTAGGATTTGCCTAGAATTAACACATTGTTTTCATTATAAAATATTCAGGAGCCCCAACGAATGGCGCACTCTGAGCATTTGCACGAATTGCGTGCTGCGATGCCCCATGAGCCGGCTCCGCAACGCCATTTCTGCGCAATTCCGGCGCGAAACTACAGAATTGCATTGACGCTGTGGAAGATAATGATAGCAATTGGCAGTGTCGGCAGAGGTGAAGAGGAGCGCGGCCGTGAGTGATGGTTTCGTCGCATCGTGCGCAGAACGCTATCGCGCCCTGATCGATCCGCGGTCCGGTTCGCTTGGCGCGGATGCCCTTGCGTCGGCGGGCCTGTTCCTGTGCGGCATCAGCGCATGCATCGATGCGCGGGTCGAGATGCACGACATGCAGCCGCTTCTGGGCGCACCGAACGGCAGCCCTGCGGCGCAACTCGCCGATCTTCTTCTTTCGCGTGCCGCGCGCGGGGTGGGCGGCGAGGTGCGGTTCGACTGGCCGGAAGGCCCGGCGTGGCTGCGCGAGCGCTTGCCGCTGCGCTATGCACTGGGCGGAACCGGTCCTCAGGCGGCTTGGGTGCTAGGGCAACTTGGGGTCCGCTCCCTGGTCGCCATCGAGGATCGTCACGCGGCAATGCTGCGGTTGGTACCGGCCGGCGTTCTGCTGGCGGAAAGCGGGGCGCTCAAGACGGCGGCTGCTTTGTCGCCAACTGGTCCGCACATTCCGGAAATCTTCATCTTCGAATTCACCGCCGGCCGCGCGATCGGTGCCGTCGTGCCGACCCGCTCCTCACGTGTCATCGTCCGCTTCTGCGACCGCGGAATTCAGCATGACGAGGATTTCGAGACCATGTCGCGCCGGCTGGCACCGTCAGCCGCAGCCGGGCTCCTTTCCGGGCTGAACGATGAGGCGGTGGAGAATGTCGGCGCCGCCAGCCGGCACGTCTTCGCTCTCAGCCGCGACTGGAAGGCAGCCGGCCTCAAGACGATCCATTTCGAGCTGGCGGGCTATGCCACGCTGCAGGCAGTCGAGGAGCTTTTTTCCCATGCCCGCGGTGCGATCACCTCGCTCGGAATGAGCCATTCCGAACTGCTCGCCATGAGCCCGTCCGCCCACCATCCCATGGAGGCTCTTGTGGCGCTAGGCGAGCGTCTCGATCTCGAGCGGGTGTGCGTGCATGCCGATACATGGGCCGCCGCCGCAACCTTGAACGATCCAAAGGAAGAGGAACGCGCACTAATGGCAGGCTGCGCTATCGCCAGCGCCAGGGCGGCGAATGGAGAACCCGCACGAACCATCGCGATCGCACCGACGGCCGAATTCCATCCACTTCCTTTCGAAACGCCCGTCCGCAAGGGACGCTGGACCTTCGTTGCCTGCGCTTCTCCCTACTTGGAGAAGCCAGTGACGACGCTCGGCCTGGGTGACAGCTTCACCGCAGGCTGTCTGCTCATCCTCGGACAACACCGCCACGCCGACGCCGGTCCCGCACTCCAACGCGCCTGAAGGACAAATTCCATGTTTCTCGAACGGTTCCGACTTGACGGTAAAACTGCCTTCATCACCGGCGGCGGCCGCGGCATCGGTCTGTCGACGGCCGAAGCGCTCGCGGAGGCTGGCGCACGGGTTACCATATCGGACATGGATCCTCAGGTGTTGGAGGCGGGGCGTGACGAGCTAAAGCGGAAGGGCCACCAGGTCGAAGCGGTACAGCTCGACGTAACCGATTCCAAGGCCGTTGCCGCAGCCGCTCGATCTGCCAATGAGCGTCACGGCGCGGTCGATATCCTGATCGCCAATGCGGGGATCGCCTGGCCCGACACAGGCGGGGAGGATATGAGCGACGACGTATGGCTGAAGGTGATCGACGTCGACCTGAATGGCGCCTATTGGTCATGCCGGGAATTCGCAAGACCCATGCTCGAACGTGGCCGTGGCGCGATCGTCACGCTGGGTTCCATGTCCGGATTGATTTCCAACAAGCCGCAGCGTCAGGTGCACTACAACACCGCAAAGGCCGCCGTTCACCACATGACGCGCAGCCTTGCCGGAGAATGGGCCGAGCGCGGCGTGAGGATAAACTGTGTCGCGCCGACCTATGTCGATACTGTCATGTCGCGCGGCGGCTTCACTGACAACAAGCTGATGCCGGTGTGGATGGAGATGACGCCGATGAAGCGCGTTGCGCGCCCCGACGAGATTGCCGCTTCCATCCTCTTCCTTGCCTCGGATGCTGCGAGCGCTATGACCGGCGCGGTTGTGGTTGTGGATTGCGGCTATACGATTTGGTAGAGATTGAACGATCTGGCCTGAAATCCGTCGACCTCGCCGTCGGCTACCGAGCGGGTGAAGCATGGACTCTCCAAGCAGACGCGTCGAGATGCTTCCCGCCAAGCGGCGGGCTCTCATCCTGGAGCACCTGCGGGTCAGCGGGGCGGCCAGCATCCAGGAGCTCGCCGACACGATTGGCGGATCGCAATCAACGGTAAGGCGCGATCTCGAACACCTGGTGGAAAAGGGGTATCTCGAACGCACCCACGGTGGCGCACATTTGCTGCAGCCGATGCGCGCCACCTTCGAACGCGAGATGACCGTCAATGCGGAACTGCAGCACGCCGAGAAGGTAGCGATCGGGCGCGAGGCCGCGCAGCGGCTGAGTGCTCGCGACAGCGTCATCTTCGACAGTTCCTCGACCGTCATGGAGGTGGTGCGCGCCGCCGCCGAGCGGGATTTGCCGCTGACCGTGGTGACGAACAGTCTCCAGATCGCCGATTTCGCGGCCGACATCAAATCCTGGCGCATCATCCTGCCAGGCGGCACTGTCCGTCCTGGCTATCGGCACCTTGCCGGTGAGCCGGGCGAGAGTTTCATCAGAACGCTTCATGCCGACCTCTGCATGACCGGCGCTTCGGCCGTCACGGGCACGCTGCTGACGGAAACCTCGCTCGAGGTGGCGTCGCTCAAGCGCGCCATGATCTCTTCCGCCCGCAAGACGATCCTGCTCGTCGACAGCTCGAAGTTCACCGCACCTGGTTTCTGCACGCTTTCGGATATTTCCGAAATCGACGAGGTGATCACCGACGAGGGCATTTCCCAGGACGCACTTTCGTCCTTGCGCTCCGCTGAGCGAAAAGTGACGGTGGTTAGCGCCAGCTCTTTGCCGGCTTCAGGGCGTTCCAAATTGTGATGGCCTGACGACGGGACGCTCGGTTGATTCGAGTGCATCCGACGCGGCAAAGTGAGCGTTAGCGGTCGCGACCTGTTCGCTGCAGGCAGGAATTTCGTTGTCCCGTAGAGTGCGCCTCGCCGCGCGCAGGCGTAAGTTGCATGTCGATTGGCACATTGAAACGACGCGGGAAATTCGCCGCGCTTCTCCATCTCGTAGTTGTTGAGGCTTGAAATGGCGCTGGTCGGTTTCCACACCGTCGCCGGGCAGCTGCAGCCCGTCTCGCGGACCTTCGAATCCTTCCATCCTTTCATCGGGAAGGCTTGTCATCGGGAAGGCTTGGGCGCTGATCCCCCGCGATGCTATGGCGAGGCGGGTTCGCGCATCACGGCAACATCTCTGGCCGCCAGGAATGCGATGATCTCGTCGTCGATCGCCTGCATGTTGGCTTCGCGAAACTTGTCGTGCGTGCCCGGGACGACAACGGTTTTTATCCTGGTTTTTTCAGACGCCCAGCCCCTGTATTGCTCCACCGTTGCGGCGCTCCATTCCGAACTGGCGAGAACCAGGATATCGCAGGGGTAAGACGAAGGCGAGAATCCGGCAGCGGCGCGGACGAGGGCGCTCTTGAATGCTTTCTGCCGGGTGTGACGCCCGATGCGCGTTTGTCCCAGCCCAGCGGCATTCAAGCCGTCGCGAAGCAGGCGCCAATAGACGACCTTGCGCGTGATCTGGCGCCGCCTGCTGGCGGTCATGCGGTCGTCCGGTATCGGCTTCAGCCAGGCCGAGCCGAGCGGCGGCGGATCGATGAGCAGCAGCGCAGGCCGCTCGCCAGTCACTTCATAGGTGAGGCGCCCGACCTCGATCGCAAGCAAACCGCCAAGGCAGATGCCGCCGATTATATGTGGGTGTCGGCCTGTCACTGAGGTCAGGCCTTCAAAATAGTTGGCGCTTATCTCGTCCAGATTGGAATACGGTGTTTCGCCGGGCTCAAGACCCATGCCGCGCACGGCCATCACCGCGTATTTCTCCTTGAGGCGCTTTCCGAAGCGATTGGCAAACAGCGCCGATCCCGAAATGCCGTGGATCATTGCGATCGGCTCATGGCCGGAACCGCCGGATACCGGCACAATGAGTTGCCGTGCGGGGTGGGTTGGCGTCAAGGACGCGACCAGCCTGCCAAATTCACGCGGCGTCGGCGCCGCCAGCAGGACCGAAGTCTGGAGCTTGATGCCGAACCGGTTTTGGACGGCAAGAACGAGAGTTTCGGCGGTCAGCGAATCGCCCCCGAGATCGAAGAAACTATCGTCGATGTCCGCGGTCGGAATTTGCAGTTCCGTGGCGAAGATGCCGGCAATAACATGCGCGGGACCGTCGCTCGGTATCGCACGGATAGGCTGGATAATTGGCCGCACGTTCATCGGCAAGCCCCCCTTGATCGATGATCGTCCGCCTTTTGGGAAGCGTGGCGGTACATCGAATGCTTGCGTGCTTTTAACTCACAGCCTGTGCGGCTAACAAGGACTCATCGCAGCGACCAAGCGGGCGCTGTTCCTTTGATCGAGAGACGCAGCAGGTATGCCGATCCTGAATGGTCGCTCGCCTTTCACCGAATACCAGCCCAGGCAAAAAGCCCTTTCCATCTCTTGATCAGTTTTGCAGTTGGCCCGTTCACTTTCCTGTCGGACGATTGCGCGGTCTGGCCGTTGTTGGCGGGGCCACTAGGTGCCTGCAAATATTGCTGCAGAAGCAGCCTGTCTATCTTGCCGGTTGGCGTCAGCGGCAACGACTCGATCGCGTGGATTCGGCCCGGAATTTTCCACTGTGGGAGGATCGACCTCAAGCTGGCCCTTAATGCGTCAGTCTGAAACAAGGCTCCCTGTTTTATCACGACGAAGGCGGCAAGGGAGTGCGCATCCTGGCGAAGTTCGGTGATGACCGCGACTTCATTCACCACTGGAAGCAGCAGGAAAGCCTGCTCGATTTCCCGCGTTTCAACGCGATACCCGCGAATCTTGACCTGGTCGTCGCGCCGTCCGAGGAATTCAAGACCGTTGCTCGATAAACGCCCGATATCGCCGGTGTGAAACACACGCTGATCGGGAAAATTGAGGTCGGTGCCGAAATGCTTTGCCGTTTCGGACGCCTGCCGCCAATAACCGTCTGCCAGGAAAGCGCTGCGGACGACGAGTTCGCCGACGCCTCCCTGTTCGACCGGCTGGCCATCTTCATCGACGACCAGGAGAGACTTGTCCGCGACTGGTCGCGGCGCCGGTACCGTGCCTAGCGCGAGCAACTCGCCCGGAGCTACCGAAGCCACCGCGATGTGACCGGCTTCGGTGGAAGAGAAGCGATGGCGCAAGGCACAGGACGTCGCGAAGTGATGGCGCCATTGCTCGACGTCCGAGGCAACGACCGTTTGACCCGCCAGCGCCACCAAGCGTACCGATGGATGCAGGCCCGAGCCCGCGAGCATCGACAGATACTTGCGAAACAACATCACCGGAGGGTGCAGTAAGGTTACGCGACGCTTATCAATCCACGCCCCGAGACCACCGAGACCACCCGATGCAGCATCGTAGAGTTCCAGCGTGGCTCCGTTGAGAAGCGCGCCGAAGACGTCCGCCTCCGATGAGGCGAAACTGCAATATGTCAGGAGGGACTGCCGGTCTGTGGAGTTCACCCCGTCATACCGGGCACAAAGCCAGGCCCGATGCAGCACGGTGCGATGGCTTTTCACGACCCCCTTCGGCCGCCCGGTGCTTCCAGAGGTGTAGAAGATTGCGGCCGGGTCACCCGGGTCCATCGGAATATGCAACGCATCAGCCGAATAACGCGCGTCGATGTCCTCAAGCAGGAGAACCCGCCTGTGGTCATCGACAAGGTCATGCGCGGCAGGCGCGTGAGACGCATCGGTAAGCAGCAGATCCGGCGCCGCATCGCTGAGTATGTCGCGCTGTGCTGCAAGCGGCATACCAGGATGGACGCAAAGGAATGCCTTTGCCGCCTTGAGCGTCGCCAGCGCGCAGATCACCATGTCCGGCGAATGGTCGACAAGATAGGCGACGCATCCGCGCCCGGGCTGCGTGTGCTCGAGGATTGCCCAGGCCAGCTGATTGGAACGTCGTTCAACGTCGTCGTATGTCCATCGATGCCGGTCGCCGCCAATCGCCACGTGCGAGCCATACCTGCGGACCACTGTGCCGAAACGCGCCGGGATGGTCTGCTCCAGCTCGGCCCGGTCGAACGCCATCATGCGACCATTCAGATCGGGCGCGGGATCGTGCAAGTGTTCAGCCATGGCCCTCTGCAAGCTGGTTTTCGGTCACGGCACTCAGTTCGGCGTCGAGCTTTGCCTTCCGTCCATAGGCGACGAGAGCCCTGTAAGTTGATGAGCGCAACCGCACACCTTCCCTCAGGCTCTCCTCGCGGGCGCGCAATTCCATTTCGCCGGGGATCAGGATTTCGGTGGCGCCTTCGGCACGTTCGCCGTTCCTGGTCTGCTCGATCAGGCGGTCGACGCGCTCGGTGAATTCCGACGCCGGCATGAATCGCTGTGGATCCAGCGCCATGAAGAAATGGCCGTAGTCGGGCGCCTGGGCGCTCTCGCGCAATCTGTCCTGATGGTGATCGCTGCCAAAACCCGCGCCGCTGAGCACGCCCGCAAGCACCTCCATCACCAGGGCCAGGCCATATCCCTTGTGTCCGCCGATCGGCACGCCAAGCCCTGCGGCGAGATCGCCGAGGTCGGTCGAAGGACGCCCAGACCGGTCGAGAATCCAGCCCGGCGGCAACGGACTGCCTTCCGCCACGGACAGGCCGATCTTGCCGCGAGGCGCGACGCTCATGGCGACGTCGAGAAGGATAGGGAAATGTCGCCCTGCCGGAATGCCGACACCGAGCGGATTGTTGCCGAATGTCGGCGTGACCCCGCCCGTCGGTGCCAGGATCAGCGGTCCGTTGGTCGTGCAGAGCCCAATGAGACCGTTCTTCGCTGCCTGCCAGACATAGTGGCCGGCGGCGCCGAAATGGTTGGAGCGGCGGACGCCGACAATTCCAACGCCGTGCCTGCCCGCCTTTTGAATGGCGAGGTCCATCGCCACCGTGCTGACCCACTGGCCCGGGCCGTTGTCGCCATCGATCCGCGCGATGGTGGCGGTCTCGTGCTCGATCCGTATTTGAGGATCGGCGTTGATCTTGCCCGAGGCAATTTGCACGGCATAACGCGGAATGCTGACCATGTCGTGCGTCGGCTGTCCGCGCAGGCTCGCCTCGAGTTGGACTTCCGCGACGATTTCCGCACCCTTGAGGCTCAATCCAGCCCGTGTCAGCGCTTCGCGACCGTAGGCGCGAAGGCTTTCAATCGTCACCAGAATTTTCCCGCCATTTCCGCTCGATGCCGGTGCAGCCGCGACGGTTGGCCCGATGTCATGCCGCGCCCGGGCGACTGCGCGAGCCAGATCGGTGATCGTCTGATGCTGATAGAGCTGACGCAGATCGACGTGCAGACCGGCCCTGCTGGCTTCGACAACAACATTGATGCTCAGGATGGAATTGCCGCCTAGGTCGAAGAAGTTGTCGTGTAGCCCAACCTCATCGAGCCGCAACACCTTTTTCCAGACCCCCGTCAGGATCGTCTCGTCGTCGGTTGGCGCGACCACGCGCAGATCGACCCGGCTGGAGGGATGCGTCACGACAGTTGATCGAGCCGTCTGCGCCTCCTTGGTGAGCAGTGCCCGTCGGTCGACTTTTCCGTTCGACGTGCGAGGCAAGCGCTGCAGCATGACGATGCGTTGCGGCAGCATGTATTCCGGGAGCTGCTGCTTCAGAAATTCGCGCAGGCGCCCGGACAGAGCAGGCACTTGCGCATCATGCTGCTCATTGGCCGCAACGAAGGCCACCAGACATTTGCGATCGCCGATATTATCGTCTGTGGCAGCATCCTCCACCACGCCGACGACACATTCGCGCACGTCCGGGTGTGTGTGAATCGCAGCCTCGATCTCGCCCAGTTCGATACGGAAACCGCGAATCTTCACCTGTTCGTCGGCGCGGCCGAGAATTTCGATCGTCCCGTCAGGCCGGTATCGGGCCAGATCGCCGGTTCGATGGAGCCGCGCGCCGTCATGCGGGCTGAACGGATTTCGGACGAAGTTCTTCGCCGTATGCTCCGGATGATTGATGTAGCCGGCTCCTATACCGCCGCCGCCGACATACAAGTGACCGCCGATGCCAACCGGCACCGGGCGGCGGGACGTGTCCAGCACATAGGCCTGCGTATTGGCAATCGGCCGACCGATCGGGACGACCTTCGCCGCGCCGCCCTCGGCCGGGACGGGATAGATCATCACGATCCCTGTCGTCTCGGTCTGGCCGAACATATTGATGAATCTTGTCCCGGGTCTGCAGAGGTGCCGCCATTTTTCTATCAAGGCGCTGGGCAAGGGCTCGCTGGCTGAAAGCACGAGCCGTAGCTGATTGTCGAGCAAGCTTGCCCGCACGGGTTGATCGAGCGACATCAAGACCTGCAGGCAGCCGGCCGAGAATGATGGAACAAGGTCCAGCACTGATACGCGCTGGTGGCGTACCATCTCGAACAGCAAATGCGGATCGCGGAGTTCCTCGGCCGAAGCAACGGCCACGGCCGCACCGCAGGAGAGCGGAACGGCAAACTGCCGTATCGAGGAGGAGAACGAGAACGAAGCCGTGTGCAGGTAGATGTCGTCCGGACGGATTGCGACAGCGCGGACCATCGCCTGCGCGTAGTGGCCGACATTGGGCTGCGTGATCATCGCGCCCTTGGGTTCACCGGTCGAGCCAGACGTGTAGATCACATAGGCAAGTGCATTCGGCGCGGAGAGGACGCCGGGATTGCGCGGATTCTCCTGCGCCACGCCGGCTTGGCAGGCGTCCAGGCAGATCGTCCGGCCCGGCTCTGGATGATCGCTCGCCATCTGGAACGCGGCGGGGAACTTTGCCAGCAGCGATGTCTCGGTGATGAGCAAGTCCACGCAGGCATCACGCAGCATGAAGGCAATGCGTTCGGATGGATGTTCGGGATCGAGGGGCAGAAACGCACCGCCGGCCTTCCACACTCCTAGCAGCACCGCCAGCATCTCGGCGGATCTGGGCAGGCAGATCGCGGTCAGTGTCTCGCGGGCAACGCCGCGGCTGCGAAAATACCGCGCGAACCGGCTGGCTCGCTCGTTGAGCTCCCGATAAGTGAACTGCCGGTCCCCGCCCAGCACGGCTGTGGCATCAGGTGTTCGCTCGACCTGCGCCTCGAACAGCTGGACATAATCCTGCCCCAGCAATTCGCTGGCTTCGGTGTGGTTCCAGTCGATTTCGATCTGGCGGCGGTCGACCTCAGGTAACAGGGACAGTTCCGACAGTCTTTGCCCGGGATCGCTTCCTATGCTTTCGAGCAAGGTCTGGAAATGCCGAGCCAGCCGGTCGATCGTGGCCGGCTCGTACAGATCAGCGTTGAATTGCCAAGTCGCGGACATCCCTTCCGGGGTTTCCGACAGGTACAGAGTGAGGTCGAACTTCGCCGTCACCTTGTCGATACGCACAGGTTGCGCTGAGAGACCTTGCGCGAGATCGAAGCAAGGTCCCGCCACGTGATCAGTTGCCGACTGAGCGGGCAAGATCGAGCCTGGCAACCCTGGGATGTTCTGAAACGCGAACATGACTTGGAACAACGGCGCGTGGCCGGGATCGCGCGGGATATTCAACTGTTCAACGATGCGCTCGAGGGGGACATCCTGGTGGGCGTAGGCGTCAAGCGCCGTCGACCGGACGCGGCCGAGCAATTCCAGGAATGACGGGTCGCCCGCAAGCGGCGTTCGCAACACCAGCGTGTTGGCGAAGAACCCGATCAGCGGCTCCAACTCCTTGCTCGGGCGGTTTGCGATCGGCACGCCGACGGCGCAATCGTCTTGCCCGTTGTAGCGGTGGAGCAATGTCTTGAAGGCCGCCAGAAACGTCATGAACACGGTCGCGTTATGGTTTTGACCCAGCGCCTTAAGTTGATCCGTCGTTTGACGGTTGATCAGGGCCTGTATGGTGCCGCCGCGATAGGATTGAATGGCCGGGCGAGGGCGGTCCGTCGGAAGCGTGAAGGCCGGCGGCATCTCGTTGAGCTGCCGGATCCAGTAACCGGTCTGGCGCTCGAATTCGCCGGCCTCGACGCCGTGCTGCTGCCAGGCTGCGAAGTCGCCGTACTGAAGCGGCAAGTCGTCGAGCGGCGACGCCCTGTCGTCATGAAATGCTTCGTACAGTTGCCTCAACTCGGTGTAGAGGACGCCGATCGACCAGCCGTCGGAAACGATGTGGTGCATCGTCAGAAGCAGGACGTGCTCGTCGGATGTCAGCCGGATCAGCTTGGCGCGAAACAGGGGACCTTGCGCCAGGTCGAACGGTTCGCCAGCGTCCTGGCTGGCGAGGTGCTTTGCCTCGGCGGTTCGTGCGTCCGCCTTGTGGCCGGACAGATCAATCATCACCAGCCTGGTTTCCTGAAATTCGGAAACCACTTGCACTGGTCCGCCCTCGCGCATGTGAAAGGTCGTGCGCAGGATGTCGTGACGTCGGCGAATTTCGTCGAGGCACAGCGCCAATGCACGGTCGTCGAGCGGTCCTGTCAGCCGGAGCGAGGCCGACATATTGTAGGCGCCGCCGGCACCCATTCGATCGAGAAAATAGACGCGCTGTTGTGCGGAGGAGAGCCGTGCGAGCGTGCCCTCTTGGCGCCGGGGGATGTGTTTCGTGGCCTGCGTAGAAGTCGTCGATCCTTGCTCCAGTCGCGCTCTGCCATCCGCTACGAGATCGGCCATCTGCTCGCCGATGCGCTCCGAAAGTCGCGCAGTGGTCGGGCGTTCAAACATGCAATCGATCGGCAACGTAACCTGGAATATCTCCTGCAACCTGGCGAGAACCTGCATGGCGATAAGTGAATGACCGCCCAGGTCGAGGAAATCGTCATGAATGCCGGGCGGTTCGATTCCCAGAACTTCGGCAAAAACCGCCGCCACCCGGCGCTCAGTGGCGGTTCGGGCAATCACTTTGCCAGTCTGTGGCGGATCGCGTTGAGCGCCCTGTTGTTGCGGATCGAGCGTCAGGGCCAGATGTTTGCGATTGACCTTTCCGCTGGAATCGGCGTGGATCTCATCCACCACAACGATCCACTGCGGCACCTTCGAGCGTGCCAGCCGCTCGGCGACAAAGCCGCGGATCTGCTGAACCTGCGTAAATTGTTTCTGCCCCGCCTTGAGCACGACCGCTGCGGCGACCGTCTCGCCGAGCACCGGGTGGGGAACGCCGAAAACAACCGCCTGTCCGATCGCGGCATGCTGGAGCAGGATCTGCTCCACCAGCCGCGGCGAGATCTTTTCGCCGCCGTGATTGATGATATCCTTCAGGCGGCCGGTGACGAACAGATAACCTTCGGCATCGAGGTGGCCTATGTCGCCTGTCCGCAGCCAGCCATCGATGAAAGCGGCTTGGTTGTCAGTGCGATCATCATAATCGTGCATGACATTTGGGCCGCGAATGACCACCTCGCCACTCCCGCCGGGCGGCAACAGACGTCCGGCTTCATCCATAATGGCAATTTCTGGACCGGCAGCCTTGCCCACGGAGCCTGGCTTGCGTTCGAACGGCGGAAGGCGATTGCTCGCAATCTGCGGCGCCGCCTCGGTCATCCCGTAGGCTTCGACAAACGGTACGCCGAACGCGCTTTCGGTATCCGCGATCAGCTGTGGCGGCATTGGCGCCGAAGCCGAGCGAATGAAGCGCAATCCGCTCTGGCGCGGGTCTTCGCGGCAGAGACGGATCTGATCGAGGATCGTGCGATGCACGGCCGGGGAAGCCGTATACCAGGTCGGCTTGAGGTCGCTGAGACAGCTAAAGAAGCGGTCGGCGGAAAAGCCCTCCACGCTGATATAAGAGCCTCCGCATACCAGCGATGACAAAAGGCTGCTGATGCCATGGATATGAAACAGGGGCATCATGCCCAAGCACCGGTCGGTGTGCCGGAGATCCACCGCCGCGCAAATGTTGCGCGCCGAAACGCAAAGGTTTCGATGTGTCAGCGGTACCAGCTTGGGCCGCGCAGACGTGCCCGATGTGAACAAGAGCAGTGCGGCATCGCCAGGCGCAGCCAACGGCTGGTCACCGCGATGCCCTCGACCAGCAGCTGTCAGCGAGAAGGTCCCGGCCGCCGCATCGGGCTGCGAAACGAGTTGCAGGATCCGGATGTTCAGAGACGCCGCCAAGGCGAGCAACGGCGATTCCCAGCCGTGCGGCACGATCAGGACTTGGGCACCTAGCGCGCTGAGCTGCGCTTCAAGCTCAGACGCGGGCCATGCCGGGTTCAGCGGAGCGCATGCCGCATTGGCTGCCACCGCCACGATCGCAACCGCTGCTTCCGCTCCTTCGGGCAGGATGAGCGCGACGCGGCCCGTTGGCCCGACAGCCTCCAGCGCCAGCTTTTCGCCGACATAGTGGATATGGCGCCCCAGCCCTTCATAGGTGAGGGGCGGGCGTCCCGCGGCCAGAACGGCCACCGATTGCGGATTGTGTCCGGCATGCCGGTCCACGTGGCCACGTATAGTGTCCATCAGATACCGCTCCGGGATCGAGGTTGATTAGGAATAGAGCCCATGCCGGGTTCACTGAGTGCTGGCTGGCTGCGTGGCTGTCAATGCGCAGAGACGTCAAAACACGAGAACAAGGTTCCATCGCTGTTGCCGAAGCGGCCTTCAAAGCAGCCATTGTCGGCCGCCGCCAGGCGGCTTGGTCGAATGACCATGGCTTTGGCGTTCTCCACATCCAGTTCGACACGAACATCATGAAACGTCAAAAAGCGCCGGTTGAGCGGGAAATGCATTTTGTAGAAGGCTTCCTTTATCACGAACAGAAGCTTTGGCAGGTCGTAGCCTAGGCGCCCTTCGATCACGTCCCGCTCTTTCAATTCCGAAGCAAGCGACACCAGTTTTGTCAGTTCGTCGGAAAGCGGAGAATCTTCCTCGATGTCGATTCCGATGCCGAGGCAATCGGCGGACAATCCGACGGCGACAGCGCACAGGCTTCGGGTATGAGAGATTGAACCGACAATACCTGTCGGCCAGACCGGCGCCCGATCGTGTCCAATCGGGATGACGCTTTCAGGAATGCCCAGGCCCCGCAATGCCTGCCTTGCGTAAATGCGTCCGGCGCGAAACTCACGACGTCGCGCCGGCACGACATTGCCCAGAGACAGTTCTTCTTCGAGCAGCCAATCTCGATCTGCTGGTTTGAAATCGCCGCCCTCGATGACGATGCCATCCGCAACCAATTGTCGAATGGCTGCTATCAGGCGGGCTGGCGAAGAGTCGTCGCGGACTTTCGGTTCACCAGGCAATACCACTCCTTCACCGATCCAAACTGCTGCTGTCTTGCGTTGTAACAGAACGTCGACGAACCGGGCAACGCCAGGTTGCCCAGGGCACCCGTTTAGCGGGGCCCGCCAAGGTGCGCGTCATCGTAGTGGATCGGTTATGACGCAATCGGCCTGTCGATGCTTTTCATCGCCCACGATCTTCGCGTGGCGTCGGTAATCGCCAGCCGCGTTGTCGTCATGCAAGGTGGAAAGATCGTGGCCGGGATGCTGCTCTCCACGCGAACCTGCCGAAAGCGAACCAACTGCCAAACGACCACATAAGTTTATTCGTTTTTGACCAATACGCGCCGGCGAATTCCTGTAATCTTCAGAAAAACACCGGGACAACCGGGCCAAACAGAAAGGTCGGGGAATGAAATACGTCGTCGATACGATCGGCGGTCCCGCAGGCGGTGATGCCTGGCAAGCCGCTGTTACCGAAGCCTATTTTCCGCTCGACACCGAGTATCGGAACCGTCGTGAATTTTCAGGCACGCTGGAAACCTTCTCTCTCGGGCTCGTCAGCGTGTCTAAAATGCGCTGCGATGCTGTAAGCTATCGTCGCCATCGCCGCCACTTCCTCAACGAGCGTGACGCCAGCCTGCTCGTCACCATCCCGGAGATGTCGGAGGTGAATTTCTCGCAAGGATCGAGGACCGTCAATTGCGGTCCGGGGGGCTTCCTCCTTGAGAGGGGAGATGCGCCTTACGAATTCTGGCACGGCAAGCCAAACGCGCTGTGGGTCCTGAAGGTGCCGTCATCGAGCGTTCGGGCACGGATCGGATCTGCCGAACGGCTCAGTGCACTCAGTTTTGACGCTACCCAAGGCATCGCCGCGCTCTTTCTCGACACGGTGCGAACCACGATCGGCCATGTCGATGAGATCACTGAAGTCGCTCGTGAGATGATGGGCAGGCACATCCTGGAAATGCTGTGCCTGTCGATCGTGAGTGACGATCGCGTGCTGGACAGCAGCATCTCGTCGATCCGGGCCGGCCATTTGCATCGCGCCGAGCAGTATATTCGCGACAACCTGAAGAATTCCGGCCTCGGCCCGCAGGCTGTGGCTGATGCCTGCGGCATCTCCCTGCGTTACCTGCAGGTTCTGTTTCAAGACAGCAACCAGTCGATCAACGGCTTCATCCGCGACGCCCGGCTTGAGCTTTGCGCCGAGGAGCTGATGTCGGTGACCAACATCAGCAGCGTTGCCGAGATCGCTTACCGCTGGGGCTTCGCCGACCAGTCTCAGTTCTGCAAGCACTACCGGACGCGGTTCGGCTGCGCACCGACGGATACCCGTCGCGAAGCAGCGAGCCGGGCGGGTCGCGCTTCGACCTTGAGAGAGCGGCACTAGACCCGACGAAGTCCGGGCCAATTCCACCTTTTACTGCGACGTCACCCCGGCAAGGGGCGATGGGGCCGGGCTTTGCCCGCAAAGACCCTACGAAGGAACTGTCATGAGCCGAATAAGAGTTGCCGTCGATGTCGGAGGGACCTTCACCGACATCTGTATCATGGATGAAGACAGCGGCGCGATCCGCATCGAGAAGACCGCCTCCACGCCTGACGATCCCATGCAGGCCATCATGAATGGCGTGGAGCAGGGCCGCATCGATCTTTCCGAGGTGACGATGTTCTCTCATGGCACGACGGTTGCCACCAATGCGCTGATCACCCGCCGCCTGCCACGCACCGCAATGGTCTGCACCGAGGGTTTCCGTGACGTTGTCGAGATCCGTCGCGCCAACAAGGAAGACCTCTGGGACACCTACAAGGATGTCGCCAAGCCCTATATCCCGCGCCGCGACCGGCTGACAGTCCGGGAACGGGTCAGTGCCGAGGGCACGATCCTGGAAGCGCTGGACGAAGAGGCTGCGCGCCGCGTCGCGGAAATTCTCGTGAAACGGCAGGTCAAGTCCATAGCCGTCTGCTTCATGAACTCCTATGTCAACGGCGCCAATGAGCGCCGCATGCGTGAGATCCTGAAGGAGGCCATGCCGGATCTGCCGGTCTCGATCTCCTCGGAAGTGATGCCGGAAATCTTCGAGCACGAGCGTTTTTCCACCACCATGGCGAACGCCGTCTGCGCCCCGGTCGTCGTCGACTACGTGTCGCGTCTCGGAGAAAAGCTTGCCGCGGCCGGATACAAGCGAGATCTCCTGTTGCTGCACAGCGGTGGCGGGGTCATGACACCCGCAAGCGTCAGGGATTTCTCAGCTCGGCTCGCAGGATCGGGCATCGCTGCCGGCGCGATCGCAAGCCGCTTCATCGGAAATCTCTGTGGCTTCCCGAACTCGATCGGCTTCGACATGGGCGGCACCAGCACCGACGTCTCGCTCGCATGGAACGGGGAGTCGCGCATCACAAAAGACTGGTACATCGAATTCGGATATCCGATCCGCTTCCCCTCCATCGAGGTGCTGACCATCGGTGCAGGCGGCGGGTCGTTGGCATGGCAGGACGAAGGCGGCAGCTTGCGCAACGGACCGCAGTCTGCCGGCGCTTTTCCAGGTCCGGCCTGCTACAAGAATGGCAACCGCACTGCCACCAACACCGACGCCAATGTCGTGCTCGGCCGTCTCGGCACCAGCCTTGCGGGCGGCAAGATCACGCTCGACCCCGCCTTGGCCGCCCAGGCGGTGCAGGAGACGGTGGCGGCACCCTTCGGCATGGAAATCCACAAAGCGGCCGAGGCGATCATCGCCGTTGCCAACGCCAATATGGGCAATGCCGTCCGGCTTCTCTCCATCAGCCGAGGCTATGACCCGCGCGACTTTGCGCTCGTCGCATTCGGCGGTGCAGGCGCCTTGCACGGAGCGGCCGTGGCGAAGGAGCTTTCGATTCCAACCGTGATTGTGCCGCCCAATCCCGGCGTCACCTCCGCGCTCGGTTGCCTTCTCGTCGACGTGCAGCACGATTTCTCCGAAAGCTTCATGGCCGATGCTTCGACTGTCTCGCCTGCCGAGATGCAGACAGCCTTTGTTCTAATGGAAGAACAGGCCGTTGAGCGTCTGACCCATGAGGGCGTGGCGCGGGAAGACATGGCGCTGCAGCGCACGGTCGAGATGATGTACCAGGGACAGTGGCGCTCGCTTGCGGTGTCAGCGCCGGCGCGGATCGAGAGCATCTGCTCGCTGATCGAGGCATTCCACAACGAGCACGAACGCGAGTTCAACTACCGCCGCGAAGAGGCGCCGGTGTCGATCTTCCGCATCGCGGTCAAGGCGATCGGCATCGTCCCGAAAGCCGAGATACCGCGGCATGAAGTCTTGCCGCATAAGCCACAGCCGGTCGGCCGCCGCAGCGTCTGGTTCGACGGCGCATCTCATGACGCGGCCGTGTATGAGCGTGAGCAACTCAGCGCCGGCGCTGCCTTCACGGGGCCCGCCATTGTCGAACAGTTCGATTCCACCACCGTGGTTCCGCCGGGAATGAGCGCGACCGTCGATGGCTTCCTGAACATTCTCATCGTGACGAAAGGCTGAGACATGACAAAGCTGATTGAAACGAGCCCTGGCCTCGATCCGGTAACGTTCGAGGTGCTGAAGAACTCCTTCATCACCACTGTCGACCAGATGGCCGAACAGATGCTTCGCACCTGCTATTCCTTCGTCATCTACAACCGAGACTTTTCGAACGCCCTGCACGACGCCGATGGCAACTCTGTCGCCCAGGGCAACTACGACATCGCGGTCCATGTCGGCACGCTGCACAACACGTGCAAGGAGGTGATCCGAGTCTTCGAAGGCGATATGGCACCCGGCGACGTCTACGCAATCAACGATCCCTATGCCGGCGGTACGCATTTCAGCGATGTTCGGCTCGTCCGGCCGATCTTCGACGAAGACAAACTGATCGGCTTCTCCCAGTCGAACGGACACTGGTCGGATCTTGGAGGCTCGGTGCCGGGTTCCTTCGACGTCACCGCCCGAGACATGTTCCGCGAAGGCCTGCGGATCACGCCGTTGCGCCTTTTCCAGCGCGGCCGCTTCTGCTCCGACGTTGCCAACATGATTGCGGCCAACACGCGCGATCCGGCATCGATCATTGGCGACATCCATTCCCAGGCGCAGGCGACGCAGGCTGCCGAACGCGAGCTGTTGCGGCTGGTCAAGAAGTACGGGCGCGGCCAGGTCATGCGCGGTATGGAGGAGGTTCAGGACTACGTCGAACGTGCCGTGCGAAAGCGTCTCGCGGAGCTGCCCGACGGCACCTGGGAGACGGTCGACTACATCGACCGGGATCTCGGTGCCGGCGAAGGCATGATCCCGATCCGCATCAAGATGACGATCAAGGGCGACACGATCCACTACGATTTTACGGGAAGCCATTCGACCATTGCCTCGATGTACAATTCCGCGCCGGGCGCGACCTTCTCGGCCGTGGTCGCCGGTATGAAGACCTTCTTCCCGGATCTTCCACTCAACAGCGGGTTTTACCGGATGATCGAGGTGACCGCGCCGAAGAACAGCGTCGTCAGCGCGGAATGGCCGGTGGCAGTAACCGGGTTCCTGATGCCGTTCGAAAAGATCATGAACGCGATCTTCGAGATGTGGTCGAAGATCATGCCCGAACGCGCTATCGCCTGCGCCTTCAACCTCGAATATCTGCTGGCCGGGGGACGGGACGCGCGCAAACCCGAAAAGCCGATCTTCATGTTCTACGAATGGCTGCCCGGCGGCTGGGGCGGGCGCAACGGCAAGGATGGTGCAGATGTCACCACCGCCTGCTTCGGAACCGGGCTGATGTCGCAACCCAACGAAGGCAACGAGCGGGTGAACCCGACTCGGACGGTCGAGTTCCAGATCAAGCAGGATTCAGCCGGGCCTGGCAAATGGCGGGGCGGCGTCGGCGTGCAGAAGACCTCGTTGTTGCTTGAGGCTGAAAATGCCGTCATGTCCTATATTTGCGACCGCGAGCGCGCTGTCGTCTGGGGTGTCGAAGGAGGCCTGCCGTCGATGCCACACGGCTTGACCATGAAGCGCGCGGGAGAAGAGACCGAGATCTGGCTCGGCTCCGTGTTCTCCGATTACTCCGTCCACACAGGCGACCAGTTCGCTCGTCCGACGGCCGGCGGCGGCGGTTTCGGCGATCCACTGGAGCGCGAGCCCCGCAAGGTGATGGAGGACGTGATCGACGACTACGTTTCTCTGGAGCGCGCCAAGATTGACTACGGCGTGGTGATCCGCGAAATCGACCGCGACCTGTGCCAGTACGAAATCGACGATATGGCTACCGAAGCCTGCCGTGCCGACATCCGGGCGAAACGGAAGGACTGGGCACGCATGGATCCTGAGGAGGTCGCGCGCAAATACCGCTCCGGCGAGATCGATACGCTCGATGCGGTTCGGCACTATGCCGTGATCCTCGATTGGGAGACTGGCGAACTCCTTCCCAAAACCACCGCCCAGTTCCGTGAGAGCTTTGAGAAACGGACGGTCAGTCACTGGGCCTGAGCGCTAGAGAGCGCGCCCCAAACCTTGCGGGCGCTCGCAGGGAGTTATCTGTTTTTTAGATACCATTTCAAGGAATTACTATTTCACAGGAGCCTAAAGCTGGAGCAACAATGTTGCAACGCTGCGAAAGTCGGCTGCTTCCGAGGGGTATGACAGATGGCAACAAGCGTGGGACGATTGTTCACCGCAGCCAGCACTATTGAAGAGGCAATGGCCGCACGCCGGCAAGGTGCGGCGGTGCTTGCCGGCGGCACCTGGATGATGCGTGATCCACGGCGTGGGGTCGACCTTCCCGAGGCGGTGGTCGCACTCCACCGAATACCGGCCTTGTCCAAGGTCGAAATCGGCTCGGACCATGTCGTGATCGGTGCGGCTGTTACCCACGCAGTCCTTGGTCGCGAGTTGCACGGGGCAGCGGGTTTCGAAGGTTTGGTTGCCGCGGCGGAGGGTGCGGCCAATCCCGGCATCCGAAGGGTCGCCACCGTGGGCGGCAACCTTTGTGCCCTCGACTTTGCCGCCGCCGATCTCGCCCCTGCGCTTCTCGTCTGTGAGGCGACGGTGGAACTGGAGACGTTCGAAGGCCCAAAACTCCTCGGTATTTCGGATTTCCTCAAAGACAGGCATACGTTGCTGGCCGAAGCGATTGTGACGAAAATTCATCTGCGCCGCGACCTGGTCGCAAGTGCTCATATCCGCCTGCCGCTTCGGAAAGCTGGCGACTATCCGGTCGCCATCGTCTCCCTCGGGGTGGACAAGGACAAACGATGTCGCATCGCCGTCGGCTCGGTGGAGCCGGTAGCGCGGCGCTGGACGGCGCTCGAACAGGCCATGAGGGCAGGCCCGGCCTCCGCGCTCGATCCGGAACGCGCCGCCGAGCTTGCACTGGAGCACAATGATTTTCAGGGCCGCGACGGCAAGGAAGCGGAGGGTTGGTACCGGCGCCAGGTTCTTCCGTCGCTGGTCAAGCGCGGTGTTGCCGCACTTCTCAAGACCGGGGGCGTGGCATGACCGTGAGATTCCAGCTGAATGGCGAGGACTGCCGCTTTGATGGCGATCCGATGACGCCGCTCGTCGACATCTTGCGGCAGGAACGATTCCTGACGGGGACCAAGGCCGTGTGCCGCGAAGGCTTTTGCGGCGCGTGCACGGTGCATGTCGACGACGAAGCGGTGCCGTCCTGCCTGAAGCCGGTTGGACTCGTCCATGGATGCGCGGTGACGACCATCGAGGGAATGAGTTCTGGAAACCAGGCGCTGCACCCGCTCCAGGTCAATTTCGAGGCGGCCGATGCCGTGCAATGCGGCATGTGTTTTCCGGGAATGGTCATGAGCCTTTCGGCGTTCGTGCGTGACAATCCGCATGCGAGCCGTCCCGAAATCAAGGCGGCGATGGTCGGCAACATCTGCCGCTGCACAGGATATGAGCGGATCGTCGACGCCGTGGCCGAATGCCTCGACCAAGCGCGGAAGGCTGGCCAGTTGGTGGGAGGCACCCATGTCTGAGCTGTCCGCCACGGTGATGAATCTTCCCCGCCGCGATGCGCAGGACAAGCTGCGCGGGCGGACGAAATACACCAACGACCGGATTCGCCCCGACATGTTGCATGCCGTGCTGCTGCGGTCGACCGTTCCCGCGGGGCGTATCCGCAAGCTCGACGTTTCGGCGGCACTGCGCTGTCCTGGCGTGCGCGCGGTGGCGACCGGCGCCGATGCGCCGGGACTCTACGGCATCGGCATTGCCGATCATCCGCTCTTGGCGATCGACACGATCCGCTATCACGGCGAGCCAATCGCCGTCATCGCCGCCGAGACGGAGGAGCAGGCGCGGGCGGCACTTGCCGCCATCATGCTCGAGGTCGAGCCGCTGGCACCGGTGTTCACCATGGCCGAAGCGCTCCAGCCCGCCGCCCGCCTCGTCCACGAGGGCTGGCGCGGCTATGAGGTGATCACGGAGGGCGGTGCACGTGCCGGCAACATCGCATGGGAGGCAAAATCCAGCCGCGGTGACGTCGATGCGGCCTTCGCCCGTCCCGATATACGCATTGTCGAGAGCAGCTTCACCGTCGGTCGGCAGAGCCATGTGCCCTTCGAACCGCGCGTTGCCATCGGCTCCTGGGAGGACGGCCGTGCTCACATCCAGACCTCGACGCAGGTGCCTTGGACCGTGCGCAACGTCACCGGAAGGGTCATGCAGCTTTCACCCGGGCGTGTGCGGGTCACTGTACCCCCTGTCGGTGGCGGGTTCGGCCTGAAGTTCGATGCGTCCATCGAGCCTATCACGGCACTTCTGGCGCGGATGACCGGGCGCACGGTGGTCCTGGAAAACACCCGGCAGGAAGAGATGGCAACCTGCCTCTGCCGCGAGAATGCGGAAATCCGCATTCGGTCCGCTGTCACCGCCGAAGGATACATCGCCGGGCGCGAAGCGGTCGTGCTGATGGATTGCGGCGCGTATGGCGGTGAGCAGGTCTTCCTGACGACGATGACGGCGCACACGCTGGGCGGCAATTACAGGGTTGGCGCAACGCGGCTCGTCAGCCGCGCCGTATACACCAACACACCACCCAACGGTGCTTTCCGAGCTTGCAACGGCGTCTACAACACATTCGCGTTGGAGCGACACACCGACGAAATCTGCGGTGCGCTAGGCTTCGACCCAATGGAGTTCCGGAAGAAAAATGTCCTGGGAGATGGTGATCTCGGTGCCACGGGCCAGGTTTTCGAGGCCGACGTGCTGGGTCCGATGCTCGATCGTATGGAGGCGTTGCGTGCCAGTACCGGCACATCCGAAGCGAAGGCCGACGGCAGGCTCTATGGAATTGCGACCACGGTCGGCACATGGTTCGTGTTTGTCGGACCCTCGGCGGCAACGGTGAACTTGAACGCCGACGGCAGCGCAACGCTGGTCACGTCGGGTGTGGAGATCGGATCGGGCACGATGGTGCAATCCCTGCCGCAGATGGTGGCTGGGCAGCTTGGCCTCGCTCCCGACCAGGTGATCGTGCGCGAAGCCGATACAGATGCCGCCGGCCTCGATGTCGGCGTTGGCGGTGGGCGCACCACCGTGTCCATTGGTGCTGCGAGCATCGCCGCCTGTGCAGAGGTGCGGGAGAAGCTGCTGCGGACCGCCGGCGAGATGCTCCAGACCCGACCGGAAGACCTGGTGCTGCGGGACGGTCGTGTCGAGATCACCGGACGTTCCGGTTCCGGTATGTCGATCCCCGCCGTCGTCGCCCATGCGCAGGCCACCATCGGCCCGATCACAGGAAGTGGAGCCTTTACCGCCAGGAACACTCCGGCAATGTCCGGCTGCGCCATGGGGCATTTCATCGATGCGCTCGACATCCCCGTCTTCGTCGTTCACGAGGCCGAGGTGGCGGTTGATCCGGACACCGGTCATGTCGAGGTGCTGGCCTATCGCGTGGTTCAAGATGTCGGCCGCGCGCTCAACCCACGCGCCATCCTGGGCCAGATACAGGGCGGCGTGGTGCAGGGGCTGGGCTATGCGTTGCATGAGGAGGTGACGCTCACCGCCGACGGACGCATCGCACAGGACGATTTCGAGACCTATCGCCTGCCGCTGGTGCAGGACGTGGTTCCGGTCGCCGCCGACCTCTACGAGGGCGCGCCGTCGATGGGGCCTCTAGGCACCAAGGGCGCGGGCGAGGTCCCAATCCTGGCCGTGGGCGCGGCGATCGGCTGTGCGGTGGCGCGCGCCATCGGCAAGCCGGTGCAGCAACTGCCACTGACGCCGCCGCGCGTGCTTCGACTGCTGCACGAGCGCGAACCACCGCCGGAATTCCCGCACATCGCCCCCGGCTGGGCAGCAAACACTCTGGGCTGAGGCAAGCAAACCATGGTCACCCTGAACTGCGACATGGGGGAAAGTTACGGCAACTGGCGCTTCGGCGACGATGCCGGCATCATGCCTCATATCGATTGCGCCAACATCGCCTGCGGCTTCCACGCCTCCGATCCATGGACGATGCTGAAGACCGTGCGGCTCGCGCTTTCTCATGGAAAGCAGGTTGGCGCGCATCCTTCCCTTCCCGATCGCGAGGGGTTCGGTCGGCGCGAAATGAAACTTCAGCCGGAGGAACTGACAGCCGCCTTCCTCTACCAAATCGGTGCGCTGACAGGAATGCTGGCCGCCGAGGGCGGGCAACTCAGCCATGTCAAACCGCATGGCATCATCTACGGCATGGCCGCGCACGACATGGACACTGCCCGGGCGATTGCCGCGGCGGTCAAGCCGTTCGGCATCCCGCTCTTCGGCATGGCAGGAACCTGTCACGAGACGGCAGCAGTTGAACTCGGCGTTGCCTTCGTGGGCGAGTTCTTTCCCGATCTTGCCTACGCTCCCGGCGGCAGCCTGATCATCCCGCGCGTACAGTCGGCCATCGACCTGACGCTTGCCGAGCACCGCATGGTGGGGGCGCTTACCCGACGCGAACTCGTCACCACAGACGGCACGGTCCGCCCGGTCGACTTCGACACCGTCTGCATCCACTCCGATCCGCCGAATGCGCGCGACGTCGCCGCGCTGATGCGGCGGATCATCGACACCCATTCCAAAAGCCTCCCATGATTCATTTTTCCGAATCGTGAAAGCTCCACGCATGGGATCGAGGACTATCTCGAACTCACAGCCCAAACCATTTCCACAAGCCGCTGAGGACTTCCATGGAAGCGCTTTCCAACTCTCTCGCCGCCGCCGACATCGCTACCACCATGCATCCTTACACCAACCTGCGTCAGCACGAAAAAGCCGGGCCGCTGATCATCAGCCGCGGCGACGGCATCCGTGTGTATGACGAACGCGGCAAGGAATATATCGAAGGGCTCGCCGGGCTCTGGTCGGTGGCCGTCGGCTTTTCGGAAAAGCGGTTGGCCGACGCTGCCTATCAGCAAATGCTGAAGCTGCCTTACTACCACATCTTCTCCTCCAAGGCGCATGAGCCGTCCATCCGGCTCGCGGAGAAACTCGTGGAGATGACGCCGGAAAACCTGACGCGTGTTTTCTTCACGTCGTCGGGCTCGGAAGCCAACGACACCATCGTCAAGATGGTGTGGTTCATGAACAACGCGCTGGGCCGGCCCAAAAAGAAGAAATTCCTGGCACGGACCAAGGGCTATCACGGCATCACCGTCGCCTCCGGCAGCCTAACGGGCCTGCCGATCAATCATCGCGACTTCGATCTGCCGGCGATTCCCGTTCGCCACCTGACCTGCCCGCACTTCTATCGTTTCGGCTTGGAAGGCGAAGACGAAGCCGCCTTCACGGCGCGTCTGCTCGCCGAGCTGGAAGCTGTGATCGCGGAAGAAGGGGCTGACACTATCGCAGCCTTCATAGGAGAGCCGCTTATGGCAGCCGGCGGCGTTCTGCCACCGCCGGTCGGGTACTGGGAAGGCGTGGAGAAAATCTGCCGGGCAAATGATATCATTCTGATAGCAGACGAGGTGATCTGTGGTTTCGGGCGGCTCGGCACGCCCTTTGGCTGCCAGAAATTCAGCTTCACGCCCGATATCATGACGCTTTCCAAGCAAATTACCTCCTCCTACATGCCGCTGGCCGCGGTGATGTTCTCGGAGGCGATCTATCAGGCGATCGCCGACAACACCGCAACGATCGGCAATTTCGGCCACGGCTTCACGGCGTCAGGTCATCCGGTTGCCACGGCGGTGGGTCTCGAAAACCTCGCCATCTTCGAGGAGCGGGACCTGATCGGAAACGCGGCCCGCCTTGAGACGTCGTTCCAGGCCGGCATCCGCTCATTCGCCGATCACCCGCTTGTCGGCGAAGCGCGGGGCACCGGTCTTATCGGCGCCGTTGAGCTGGTGGCAGACAAGGCGACGAAACGCCCCTTCGCCAAGGTTGGGTGCGCAGGGACTATCGCAGGAGGGATCGGCCACGAGGAAGGCCTCATCTTCCGCGCCATCGGCGACCAGCTCGCGCTCTGTCCGCCGATGATCTCGACAGAAGACGATGTGAAGGAAATCATGACGCGCATGGGCCGGACGCTTGAGCGTCTGACCGGTGCGGTCGCCAAGGAGGGACTTGAATGACCCGTATGAAAGCCGAACCGGTCGTCCATATCGACGACGAACGCTTCCGGGTCACCGAATGGCGCTTTGCCGCCGGGGCCGAGACCGGCTGGCACATCCATGGCTATGACTACGTCATCGTGCCGCTTACGGACGGCAAGCTCGGTCTCGAAGGCCCGGACGGCGCGCAATCGCAAGCCGCTCTCACCCAAGGGGTGCCCTATTCGCGGCGGACAGGTGTGGCTCACAACGTCATCAATGCCGGCAATGCGCCGCTCGCATTCCTGGAGGTTGAGGTCGTGGAGGCTGGCGACCTCACAGCCAGGCGGCTCGCCGTGCTCGACCGGTTCCTCGCGGCCTGGAACGCCCGCGACGTGGGCGCGCTGATGGACTGCATGGCTGAGAATTGCGCTTTCCACGGCTCGGCCGGCCCCGATGCCGAAGGGCGCAAGCATATGGGGCGTGACGCCGTGCGCGTCGCCTATGCAGCGCTGTTCGATGCCTTCCCGAAAGCCGTGTGGACCAGGGGACGACACGTCGTGACGGGCGACAACGGACTTTCATCATGGCGCTTCGTCGGCACCACGGCAGCGGGGCAGCAAATCGAAGTCGACGGCTGCGATATCTTCGCTTTTTCGGGGGAGCTCATAGCGCTCAAGGATTCCTACCGCAAAGCGCGAGGGTAGCGAAAATCTGAATTCATCGGCAATGAGGGCGGTCCAAGCGGGCCGCCCTCCTTTTTTGTTCAAAGGCAAGATACTCAAAAGACGAAAGGCCCTGTCGTCCCAAAGCAACAGGGCCTTTCGCATATCAAGGGCGGGATTATCCGCCCCATCTTCTCCTACTTGAGCAAGGCTTCCATCGGTACCGGCTCGGAAATCGTCCAGTTGCCTACAACACCCGGCTTGCCGGCCTTGGTCTCGACGATCAGGTACCGCGTCTGGTTCTGGTGATGCAGTTCGGGCGTGAAGGTGCGAGGCCCGAACAGCGTCGGCTCATTCTTCATCTTTTCCAGTTCCGCGACGACCGCGTCGGCATCGGTCGTGCCTGCACGCTCGACCGCCTTGGCCCAGACGTCGACCATGACGTAACCCGGAAAAACATACTGGCTCGAGGGATCGGCGCCTGTCTTCTCCTTGTATGAGGCATTGAACTTCAACACGGCCGGATTGGGATCGTCGCCATAGATCGATCCCTGAACGGGGACGTAGAAGTTCGTCAGATCGGACACGGCCGAGAGCCAATAGCTACCGTCGACGCCCGAGCCGTTCAGGATCATGGAGTTGATACCCGCGGCGCGAAGCTGCTTGATGGCCGAGACAGCGCCCGGCATCATCGTGCAAAGCATGATCGCATCCGGCTCCTTCGGCAGAGACTTGATGCGGGTGATCTGCGCGGCGATGGAGGCGTCCTCGTTCTTGAAGGTGTCTTCACCGACAAGCTTGGCGCCCTGGGCTTCGAGCTTCGGCATCATCCAGTCGAAGCCGTCGCAGATGCCCTTGTTGTAGGCCGTCCAGGTATCGAGCAAACGGTAGAAGTCCTTTGCGCCCTTTTCCTTGAATGCCCACTCGGCCATGGTCGCTCCCTGCACGGCCGCCAGCACCGACGCAGAGAAGCTGTGCGGGCCGACACCCTGGATACCGGCCTTGACCGATTCCGCGCACAGGAAGAAAGAGATATGGCCGGCGTCCTCGGCCGCGAGCGCAGCCGGCGATCCGAAGTCGTAGTCGCAGGAGACGACCACGAGATCGGCGTCCTGGTCGAGCACGGAGAGGCCCGCCTTGGCGCCTTCGGCCCGGTCGGACTTGGTGTCGGCCTTGACAACCTTGATCTGCTTTCCAAGCAGACCGCCAGCCGCATTGATCTCGTCGATGCGAATCAAGGCCGCCTCCTGGGCAGGCTTGTCATAGGCTTCCATGAAGCCCGACTCCGCAGTGGCGAAGCCGATGACGATAGTCTCGTCATCCGCCAGGGCCGGGTATGCGATGGACATCGAGGCCAGAGCGGTTGCGACAATTCTCATTTTGTATGTCATGCACGTCTCCTTTTTTGTTTTCCGGTCGGGCTTGTGCCGCCGGTCACTTGTTGCGACTGCTGCGGGGTAAGGTGAGCTCGCGGTTGCCCATGAGTCCGGACGGGCGAAGCGCGAGGATCACGATCATGATGACGCCGAGGGCTATTTCCTGAACCCCTTTCGGGAGGGCGAAAGTGGACTCGCCGAGCGATACGCCTGCCTCCAGCCAGCGCAGCGCCTGGATGAGGGCGGACAGCAGGACGACACCCACTACACCCCCCGACAGGCTGCCCATGCCGCCGACGACGAGCATGGAAAGGGTGATGAAGGTGAGACCGAGATAGAATGTATCGGGTGTGACCACGCCGATGGAATGAGCCATGAGCGCACCGCCCAGTCCCATCACCGCGCCTGATACGACGAACGCCACCAGTCTTTCCCTGGGAATGTCGACTCCGGAAGCCGCGGCGGCGGTGGGCTCATCGCGGGCAGCACGAAGGGCCAGGCCGGACCGGGAGATCGCGTGCGCCCAGGCGATGAAGATTGCGACCACGGCGCCGATGAGATACGGCCAGATCACGCGCACGATCGGAATGCCGACGACCGATGAGGTCGCTCCGGTCACGCTCTCCCAGTTGGAATAAATTGTGTTGATCATGGCGAGCATCGCGAAGGTCGCGATCGATGCTGCGATGCCCGATAGCCGCATCAGCACCCGCCCGAAAATGAGAGCGGCGAGGGCGGCGAACAACGCCGCCAGCACAGCCGATTGCCAGTACGGCAAACGGGTCGCCAGCAGCCATTCGGGCAGTCCCGGCAACGAACCGCGTTTCATCATCGGATTGATGGTGAGCCACGCGGCCGCGTAGGCGCCAAGGCAGGTGAAGCCGATATGCCCGAAGCTGAGAACGCCCGAATTTCCGATAAAGATGTACAGGCCCACGACGAGGATGACACGGACGAACACGTCGATCACCGTCTGGTTGAAGGGCCGCGATCCGGTCATCACCGTGATCAGCGCGATGGCCAGCAGCAGCAGAGAAAGCAGGACCGGCGTCAGGATTGTGCGGCGGGCAAGCGCGAAGCGGGCGGGCTTTCGCTCGGCAGCCGCGGCACCGGCAGCGGTAGAGTTGGCAAGGGAGGCGGCGACAGCCATGAAATCAGACCCTTTCCTTGGTGCCGCGCGCGGCAATGAGCCCTTGCGGGCGGAAGAGGAGAACGAGGATGACCGCTCCATAGACAAAGGCATCGCGGAATGGCCGGGCGTCGATGGGCAGCATGACCTGCATGATCACCGAGGCGGCACCCAGCAGGAAGCCGGCGAGCACGGCCCCCCCGAGGCTGCCGAGGCCGCCAATGACGGTGGCGATGAAGGCCATCAACATGATCGAGGCGCCCATCTGGATGTCCAGCGTGCCTGTCTGGGCGCCAAAGATCAGCGCAATGGCGGCGGCCAACGCGCCGGAGAGGGCGAACGCGCCCATGATAACCCGGTTCGCACGCACACCCAGCATGCGGGCCATCGAGAAGTTCTCGGCCGCCGCCCGCATCTCCAGGCCGAAGCGGGTTTGACGCAGGAACAGCGTCAGGCCGATCAGGATGACCATCGTAGTGACGATCGTTATGAGCTGGAGGAGGGGAAGCCGGGCACCAAGGATCTCCACCGGTTGGGACAGTTCGGGCAGCAGCGAGATCGATTTCGGCCGACTGGAGAAAAGCATGAGCAGGAAGTAGCGAATTACGAAACCGAGCGCGAAGGAGGCGATCATCATCGTTGCCGGATTTGCCTGGCGGAAACGCCTGAAGACGACGATTTCGCACAGCACTGACAGCCCGGCGCCGCAGAGGAGAACGAAGGGCACCAGCAGGTACCACGGCAATTGGCCAGCGAAGACGATGGCCATTGCGTCCGTAGATGGCCACAGCAGTGCGAAGACGCAGAAGGCGATGACGTCGCCATGCGCGAAGTTCACGAGCCGCATGACGCCGAAGATGAGGGCAATGCCGAGCGCTCCGAGCGCGTAGAGCGAACCAAGCGAGAGTGCGTCAAACAGGATCTGGAGCATCTCAATGGTCCTCGTAACCGAAATAAGCAGCCTGGATCGCCTCGCCGTTGCCGAGCGTCCGGGCGTCGCCATCGAGCACGATCTGTCCGCCACGCATCAGGATCATCCGCCCGCCCACCATCATCGCCCGGGCCGAGCTCTGCTCAACGATCAGGAGCGTGAGCTGGCGCTGCGCACGCAGCGCGATCAGCCGCTCGTAGACCTGGTCGTTGATGTTGGGGGCGAGGCCCAGCGAAGGCTCGTCGATGGCTACAAGCCGCGGATTGGTCATCAGCGCGCGTCCGATGACCAGCATTTGCTGCTGCCCGCCGGACAGCAATCCCGCCTGCCCGTGCCGCCTCTCTTTCAGCATCGGGAAGGTTGCGTAGACGGCCTCGAGCTCGTCGGCAGCTCGGCTGCGCCAGCCGCGTTCGCGGGCATGCATGCCAGTTCCGACCAGGAGGTTCTCTTCGGTCGTCAGCGAGCCGAAGACATCGCGCCCCTCCGGCACCATGGAGAATCCGAGCCGGGCGATGTTCTCCGGCGCCTGGCCGGTGATCTCATGACCTGCAAGATCGATTCGGCCGCCCGCAACCGGCGTAACACCGGCGATCGCGCGCAGCAGTGAAGACTTCCCGGCTCCGTTCGGGCCGGTGATGAACAGGATTTCTCCCTCGTCCATGGAGAAGGAGACATTGCGGACCGCCGTGAGACGGCTGTAGCGGATGGTGATATCGGAAAGGGCGAGCAGGCTCATTCCATCGCCTCCAGCACAGGCAGGTCGGTGTTCGCGGCCGTGCCCATATAGGCGTGGCGCACCTTCTCGCTGTCGCGGATCGCGGCAGGCGGGCCTTCCTCGATGATCGCTCCGGAATCGAGCACGACGATATGCTCGCAAAGGCCGAGCACCAGCCCGACATTGTGCTCGATGAGCAGGACACCGCAGCCGAGATCGGCGGCGATGTGTCTTATCAGGGCCGAAAGCTCCCGCGCCTCCAACGCGCTCATGCCAGCCGCGGGTTCGTCGAGCAGGATGTATGCGGGCCGTCCCATCAGGGCGCGGCCAATGGCGACGCGGCGCTCGTCCGTATATGGCAACGTCCCGGCGATGCGGGTGCCCAGCGCACCGATGCCTATCCAGTCGAGCATCGCTTCCGCTTCGGCGATGGCAGCGCGCCGGCTCATTCCCAGACCAACGCCGGTTACCTCCAGGTTGTCCAGCACAGGCAGGTCGCGGAAGAGCCGCCCACCCTGGAAGGTGCGGGCAATGCCGCGCCGCCGGACCTGATGCGGCTTGAGACCCGTGAGTGCTGCCCCGTCGAGCTTGATGGTGCCTTCCGTCGGTGCCTGGAAGCCGGTCAGCACGTTGACGAGCGTGGTCTTGCCGGCGCCATTCGGGCCGATGAGGCCACTGATGCGGCCGGGCGTGATTTGGAGATCTACCGATGACAGGGCCTTCAGCCCCGCAAACGATACCGAGACGTTCTCCGCGCTCAGATGACTCATGTCCCTTTCCTTCTTTTTACCGACGGAAAGGCGCGAAGCATCCAGCCTTGCGGCCAGTCACGTTGCAAATGTCTTCCCCTGTCGGTTCCGGCGGTCTCTAGCGGACTGCTCGGATGCCAAATTCACGCCGTTGCCCGGCGTCGTCTTGTCGTTTCGCGCACCGGATTTTGTCTTCCGCCACGCGCGGTCGGTTTTGGCCGACCGATCTCCTCGCCTCCGGCTCCTCTGCCGGCATTTTCCCGGCTGATGTCAGCCGGCCAGATGCCCTTCAGCACGCGCCAGCGCGGCGCGCTGTTCGGTTCGCGCGGCAAGCGCGTCTTCCAGCGTCACCGGAACGAAGCGCGCCGGGGTGTGCGGCTGGAGCTGGGCGATCAGGTCCATGTCGGCCGATATTACCACGCCCAGCATCATGTACCCGCCACCCGAAACTGCGTCCCGGTGAAGAACGATCGGCTCTGTGCCACTCGGCACCTGGACGGATCCATAAGGATAGCAGGCATCGACGATGTTCGAGGGGTCGGAGCCTGCACCGAAAGGCTGCTCGCGCTCAACGAACTCCAGCGCCGTTCCGCCACGGAAGCGATAGCCGATGCGGTCAGCTTCGGGCGCGACCTTCCAGGTTTCCTCAAAGAACCGGTTGCCGGCAGCTTCAGTGATCCGATGCCAGTACATGCCGGGCAGCATTCTGAGTTCCGCCAAACTACTCCGCGCGCGGCGCAGATTTGCAGGCAGCGAAAGACCGGCTTTGCCGGAACCTTCGCCGACGGGAAGCTCATCGCCCGCCTTCAGCGTGCGGCCCTGATGGCCGCCGAGTGCGCCCAGAATGTAAGTTGAGCGCGAACCGAGAACCACCGGTACGTCGATGCCGCCGGAGACGGCCAGATAAGCGCGCGCGCCGCCCTTGAGGAAGCCAAAGGAAAGCCGGTCACCCGCCTTCACCGGAAAACTTTCCCAGGCCGGCCGTTCCTCGCCATTAAGTTTGGGTGGGAGGTCTCCTCCCGTGACGGCGATGATTGCGGATTGGGTGAATTCGAGTTCGGGGCCCATGAAGGTGGCTTCGAGCACTGCAGCATCCGGATCGTTGCCGACAAGCAGGTTTGCGATGCGTGTGGCAAAGCGGTCCATGCCGCCGCCTTCGGGAATGCCAACATGATAGTGGCCTGGTCGGCCAAGGTCCTGCACGGAAGTGGAGAGGCCGGGAGAGATTACCTTAACGGCCATTGATAAGCTCCATCAGCTTTGCATTGGTGCCGTAAATATCGCTGTTGAAGTCCTTTAGGCTGAAGGTGCAATCGCGAACCGTCGGCTGCCACCGATTGGCTTCGATTTCCTCCAGCGTGGCGTCGTAGTCATCGCGGCCAATGGCCTTGAACTTGACGATGTCGCCTGGCTTGAACAGGCACATGTCATCGGAGAGGTAGCGCACCTTCCTGGTCGGGTCGTAGATCGGGGCCGGGGTTATGCCATACATCTGGTAGCCGCCAGCGCCGCGCACCGAATAGATCGCTGCAAAGCAGCCGCCATGGCCAATGGTGAGCTTGGGAGTGTCGGTGCGTGGACGCAAGTATTTCGGCGCCTGAATCTGTTTCTTGCGCTCAACCATCTGGTACAGGAAGGGCAGTCCAGCGACGAAGCCGACCATGGATACGAACCAGGGCTGGCCGGAATAGGCAGCGATAAACTCTTCCACCGTGGCGTAGCCGTTGATGCGTGCCGAATATTCAAGATCGGTGGAGGACGGGTCCTGATGGCGCTCGCGGAAGCGCAAGCAGGTTTCACGCGTCCACGGATCCTGGAAATAAACCGGCAGTTCGATGATCCGGGTCTTCAGCACCGGGTCCGCCTTTGAGGCCGCCTCTTCCATCGACTTCAGTTCGCTGAGCAAATCCTGGGGCTTGACGATGTCGGGGTTGAAGCGAATCTGGAAGCTGGCGTTGGCTGGGCAGATCTCGGTGACACCTCGGATGCCTGCCGTACGCACCGCGTTGGTCATCGAAAGGCCGGTAAAGAAGGAGGTGAGCGACATTTCCTCGGACACCTCGCCGAAGATATGTTCGTCACCGCCGAAGTTGAATCGTATCGACATCGATCCTCCTTAACCCGCCAATGCTGCGGCGTTTTCGATGAGCCAGCCTTCCAGCCAGCGGGTATGCACGTCTCCCGCCCGCACCGCCGGATCGGCGGCCAGCGCAAGAAACAGCGGCTTGGTGGTATTGAGCCCGCCGATCTTCAACTCGTTGAGCGCGCGGATCAGGCGCACTATCGCCGCCTCGCGCGTCTCTGCATGCACGATCAGCTTGGCAAGCAGCGAGTCATAAAAGGGCGGCACCTGATAGCCTTGGTAGAGCATGGAATCGAAGCGTACGCCGGGACCGCCGGGAATGCGAAGCTCGGCCACCTGCCCGGGGAATGGAGCGAACTCCTTCGCCGGGTCTTCGGCATTGAGCCGGACTTCGATCGCATGCCCCTTGACGGAGACATCGCCTTGCCGAATCCGCAGCTTCTCGCCGCCGGCGATGCGAAGCATCTCCGCAACGAGGTCGATGCCGGTGATCGCCTCGGTGACCGGGTGCTCAACCTGGATACGGGTGTTCATCTCGATGAAGTAAAAGCGATCTGCTTCATCGTCATAAAGATACTCCACCGTGCCGGCACCAGAGTATTTGACCGTCTTGGCCAAAGCGACCGCCGAAGCGCAGAGCTCCTCGCGCAGCCTGTCGGAAAGTGCGCGCGACGGCGCCTCCTCCCAAACCTTCTGGCGTCGCCGCTGCAGCGAGCACTCCCGCTCGTAGCAGTGGATGGCGTCGCTTCCGTCTGCCAGTACCTGCACTTCGATATGGCGGGCCTTGCCGATCACCTTTTCCATGTAGAGACCACCGTCGCCAAAGGCGGCGAGAGCTTCTGCTTCGGCCTGAGGAAAGGCTTGTTCGAACTCTGCGAGCGAGTTCGCAATGCGGATGCCCCGCCCGCCGCCGCCCGCCGCAGCCTTGATCATCACCGGAAAACCGGTTTCGGTCAGCACCTCGTGGCCAGCCTTGAGGCCCTCGACTCGGCCAGCCGAGCCAGGCACCACAGGGACACCTGCAGCGGCAGCGGCCGATCGCGCCGAGACCTTGTCTCCCATCATCCGGATCGCATCTCCCGACGGGCCGACGAAGACCAATCCAGCGCCTGTGACCGCGTCGGAAAACGCGGCATTCTCGGCAAGGAAACCATAGCCAGGATGAACGCTGTCGCAACCGGTGTCGCGGGCAGCCTTCAGAATTGCTTCGACGTTGAGATAGGACTTCTTTGCTGCCGGTGGGCCGATGTTGACCGCTTCGTCTGCAAGCTGGACGTGGAGCGATCCCGCGTCTGCGGCCGAGTACACCGCCACGGTGGCGATGCCCAGATCTTGTGCGGCCCGGATGATCCTGACCGCTATCTCGCCCCGGTTGGCAACCAGAAGCTTTTTCAGCATCAGTCGAGATCCGCAATAGGTGCGCCGGCCATGATGGGGTCCTCATTGTCGGCAATGAAGCGGATGTTCGTACCGGCCGTCTCGGCCCTCACTTCGTGGAACGACTTCATCACTTCGATGAGACCGATTACGTCTCCGGCGGAAACCGCGTCGCCATCCGCCTTGTAGGGCGGCTGGTCTGGCGAAGCGCTCCGATAAAAAGTGCCGGGAAGAGGCGAAAGGATCTGGGCCATAAAAAGCTCCGGAAAACTGCTGACAGGCTAATTTGTAACCGCCTGCGCGGGCGGTTTCGGTCGACTTCAGTGCCAAGGGGCGATTGCAGTGCGCACGGCCCTGGCTATTTCGATGGCGTTCGGCGTATCGGAATGCACGCAGATGGTTTCGCAGCGCACAGGGAAGAAACTGCCGTCCTCTGCCGTGCCCTCACCCTCGCTGATGGCGCGCACGCAACGCTCGGCCATCTCTGCGGGGTCCTTGGCGTCATGAACGCGTGTCAGAATCAGCTTGCCGGAGGCATCGTAGTCGAGATCGGCATAGAACTCGGCGACGAATGGGATACCGCGCTCTTGATAGATCTTCTCGTGCAGGGTGCCCGTCATGCCGAAGAGGGGTACGCCGAAAACCTCTGCCGCGTCGCACACGCCATGGGCGACGGCCTCCTGCTGCATGGCCATGAAGTAGAGGCTGCCATGCGGCTTTATATGGTGGAGTTCCACACCCTCGGCCTTGAGGAAGCCGGCAAGCGCTCCCACCTGGTAAACGATGGTGTTCCTGACTTCGTCGCGGGTCATCCGCATCTCGCGCCGTCCGAAACCCTGAATGTCCGGCAAGCCTGGATGGGCGCCGATCTTTACGCCACTCGCCTTGGCGCTGCGGACGGCGGCGTGCATGTGATCTGGATCGGAAGCGTGAAAACCACAGGCGACATTGGCAACGTCGATGATCGGCATCATGCCCACATCATCACCAACCTTGTAGAGGCCAAAGCTTTCGCCCATGTCGCAGTTTAGCGTCACCGCCATCGCATTGTTACCCCTCGAAGCTGCCGTCTTTGCGGCGTTGCAGCATTTTTTGCGCATGCGCTGGCATTTGTGAAATAGTAGTTTATTGATTGTCATATCAAAAAAACAGATAATGGTTCTGGGCCGGAGCGCACCATGACCATCACCTTGAAACAGCTTGATTATTTTATCGCGACCGCCGAGAGCGGACAGGTCAGTCATGCCGCGGTGGAACTCAACATCTCACAATCGGCGGTCACTGCGGCGATAAAGACGCTTGAGGCTGACCTGGGCGTACGGCTTTTGGAGCGTAACCACGCTGGCGTAAGATTGACGATGGAGGGCGCGCGGTTTCTTGAACATGCGCGTGTTATCACCGGGGCGGTCGCAGCCGCCGTCCGAAGCCCGTTGCGCGATAGGAAAGGCCTGGCGGGCAAGCTGCGGCTGGGCATGACCTACACGGTCGTCGGCTACTACATGTCGCGCCACTACGCGCGGTTTCGAAAGACCTATCCCGAGATCGAGGTCGAGGTGCTGGAACTGCCCCGAGACGCTCTCGAAAGCGGCTTGATGTGCGGGGACATCGACATGGCCGTGATGCTGGTGTCCAACCTGGAGCACACCGAGGAATTGGCGCAGGAGGTCTTGATGCGGTCGAACCGCCGGCTCTGGCTTTCGGCTGATCATCATCTGCTCGCGCGGCAGGAAATCAGCCTCGCCGATGTGGCGGCGGAAGATTATGTCATGCTGACGGTGGATGAGGCACGCACGACGGCCGCCCGTTACTGGGATGCCGCGGGCCTCTCGCTCCGCGCCGTCCTTACCACCAGTTCGGTCGAGGCCGTGCGGTCGCTCGTGGCTGCCGGCATGGGGGTCACTGTCCTGTCCGACATGGTTTATCGCCCCTGGTCCTTGGAGGGGCAGCGCATCGAAGTGCGCGGGCTTGTCGAGCCGATCCCCACTATGGATGTCGGCTTGGCCTGGTCGCGTGACAGACTAATCGACCCGGCGGCGGCGGCCTTCCGGGCCTTCATGTCCGTGACCATGGGCGGCGGCGGCTAACCGCCGGCCCGTCAGACAGACGCTCTACCTCAGGCTCGCTGGTTGGACAGCGGATGGTCGTGAAATAGTCCGCGACGATCGCGTCCTTCTGCTCATCGGTCCAGTCACCAGCCACGGGCGCCCGGCATGGTCGGCGGGGCAGGAGGGCTGGATCATGCCAGCAGCTGCGTCGGCACGCCGAGCATCGGACCGGCCTCGGCAAGCCGCGGGTCGAGCGTGTGTACCGTGGCGCCATGCTCCGACGCTGTCGCTAGATGCAGAGCATCGCCGGCGCGAGGTCCGAGCGTATGCTGATCGGCGAACTTCGCCGCCGCCCGGAAATGCCCGCCCGTCACTGGCAGCACGTTGAAGCTCTCGGCGATCAGCTTGTTGAACATGGCGAGCGCCGCCGCGCGCTGCTCCAGGTTGACCTGCCCGGTCCGCAGCTTGATAGCCATCGCCGAGGACATCTCGGTGATGGTCCAGTCGCTGATCAGGAGCTGCGCCGGATCCTACTCCGCCAGCCAGCCCTGTCGCGAGTTGGTTCCGCGCCCGCCGGCGCGGTCGTCCGGGCTGAACCATTGCGCGACATGTTCAGCGTAGGATTTCCTGCATTCTCGAGCTGACGGTTTGAAGCGCCGGGAGATAGCGCGCTGCGAGCTCTTCGATCGGCTCGCTGCGGACCGGCAACCCGAGATTGACGGCAGCGACGATGACACGGCGTGCCGTCACCAGGGGAACCGCGATGGAGCGGAGGCCGATCTCGACCTCTTGGTCGATGACGGCATAGCCTTCTGCCCGAACGCGAGCCAGCTCGGCCATGACCGCCTCGGGCTCCGTAAGCGTATGCGGGGTGCGACGGGGCAGGGGGACGGAACCGAGCCGCTCCCGCGCCTGGGCCTCGGGCAGGGCGGCGAGCAGCACACGGCCCATCGAGGTGCAATAGGCCGGCAGGCGCGAGCCGGGCATCAACGTGATCGACATTACCTTTCGCTGCGCCGCGCGGGCGACATACACGATCTCGGCGCCATCGAGGATCGAGACCGAGGAGCTTTCCCCGATCTCGTCGGACAACTGGTCGAGCAGCGGCTGCACGAGTTGCGGCAGCGGCATGGTGGCGAGGCAAGCCGTGCCCAGCCGCAGCACGCGCGGGGTCAGCGTGAAGAACTTCCCGTCATGATCGGCGTAGCCGAGATGCACGAGCGTCAGCAGGCACCGCCGTGTCGTCGCCCGGTCCAGCCCGGCGGCCGCCGCGACCTTGGAGATCGACTGGCGCGGGTGGTTGGGGCTGAACGTCTCGATCACAGCCAGGCCCTTGGCGAGGCCGCCCATCAGGTCGCGTTCGGTGACGGTCATGCTGCTTCTTACCTCAATCTTGAGCGATATGCGAACAAATGCATCATATCGCACAAACTGAATGGACGGAAGCTCGAGCCGGGCCTATCCCTCGCTTTGCCGCGGGCGCGCCACGGAGCTGAGAGGAACTCGGATGGACAAGACAGTTGCAGACCCCGCCACGGCGGTTTCAGGGATCGGAGACGGCATGACCGTGATGATCGGAGGCTTCGGGGGGGCGGGTTCACCCATCGAGTTGATCCATGCGCTCATCGACCGTTTCCGCGCCACGGGGCACCCGAAGGACCTGACGATCATCAACAACAATGCGGGCAACGGCCATGTCGGCCTCGCCGCGCTGATCGGGGCCGGGATGGTGAAGAAGCTGATCTGCTCCTTCCCGCGCTCTGCTGATCCGGTGGTGTTCACCGATCTCTATCTGTCCGGGAAGATCGAGCTGGAGCTGGTGCCGCAGGGCACGCTTGCCGAGCGCATCCGCGCGGGTGGGGCAGGAATCCCGGCCTTCTATACGCCGACGTCCTACGGAACGGATCTCGCGAAGGGCAAGCCGGTCGCTGAATTCGACGGACGGTGCTATGTGCAGGAAAGCTGGCTGAAGTGCGATGTAGCGCTCGTGAAGGCGGAGATTGCAGACGCCCATGGCAATCTCACCTATCGGGCGGCCGCGAGGAACTTCAATCCGCTGATGTGCATGGCGGCGGCGGAGACCGTCGTGCAGGCGACGCGGATCGTGCCGGCGGGAGGGATCGACCCCGAAATCGTCATCACCCCCGGCATCTTCGTCCAGAAGGTGGTCGCGGTCGCCCATCCGCGGCAGGAAGAAGATCTGAACCGCGCGAACGCCGTCTATCCGGAAATTGCCTGAGATGATTGTGAAGCTGACCAACAACCAGATCGCCTGGCGCGCCGCGCAGGACATTCAGGACGGCGCCTATGTCAATCTCGGCATCGGCTTTCCCGAGAAGGTGGCGCAGTATCAGCCGCCCGGTCGGGAGGCGATCTTTCACACCGAAAACGGCATCCTGAACTTCGGCGAGCCTCCGCCGAAAGGCGAAGAGGACTGGGATCTAATCAATGCCGGCAAGAAGGCGGTGACGCTGAAGCCTGGCGCCGCGTTCTTCCACCACGCGGACAGCTTCGCCATGGTGCGGGGCGGCCATCTGGATGTGGCGATCCTCGGCGCCTATGAGGTAGCCGAGAGTGGCGACCTCGCCAACTGGTCGACAGGGCCAAATGGGGTGCCGGCGGTAGGCGGCGCGATGGACCTCGTCCATGGTGCCCGGCGCGTTGCGGTGATTACCGATCACGTGACGAAAGACGGCAAGCCGAAGCTTCTGAGGCGCTGCACCCTGCCTCTGACCGGCGTCGGCTGCGTGACGCGCGTCTATACCTCGCTTGCGGTGATCGACATCGAGGGCGGGCGCTTCGTCCTGCGCGAGAAGCTGCCCGCATTGTCCCTCGATGATCTGCAGGCCGTCACTGGCGCCGAATTGCTGGTGACCGGCACTGTTGCCGACCTGATCGTCCCGGAACTCTAGGATGACGGACGTTTTCATTGGCGACTATATCCGCACGCCGATCGGCCGCTTTGGCGGGGCACTCTCTTCGGTACGGGCCGACGTTCTCGGCGCCATTCCGCTCAAGGCGTTGCTAGCGCGCAACGGCGGCGTCGATTGGAAGGCCGTGGACGATGTAATCTTCGGCTGCGCCAATCAGGCGGGCGAAGACAATCGCAACGTGGCGCGAGCATTTTGCAGCCAAGTGGAATCAATTGGCGTCGCAGAAATGCAGCTAAAACAAATATATAGAGCGGGATGTCCAGTTTAATTTGAATGCATCCCGCTCTAGGCTCCGATCGCCGTAATGTTGCTCAGCAGCCTGTCCGCGACACAGGTCGATGCTCCAGCCGCCATGAGCATCTGCGGCAGGATCAACCATTCCAGCGTCCAGGCGGCGCCAGAGCGCTCCTGCTCGTGGACGAGCGCATGATGCGTCCCGGAGAGCTGGACGGCGTTGTAGCGGGCGAGCGTCACCAGCATCTCGGCATCGATGGGATTGCGCTTGTGCGCCATGGCCGACGATGAACCGCCGCCCGCCAGTTGCAGCTCGTCGCCTGCCTGCGCCATCAGCGCAATGTCCTGCCCGAACTTGCCGAGGCCGCCCGTCACAAGCGACAGCCAGTTGGCCAGCTCAGCGATGCGGTCGCGCTGGCTGTGCCATTGCGGCGCGTCGCCGAGGCTCAGCCGCTCGGCCACCGCGGCACGGACGGCGGCTCCCTTGTCTGCGAACTTCTCGAGTGTCCCGACGGCGCCGCCGAACTGGATGACGAGAACCGATCTTCGCATCGATTGAAGCCGCTCGTGGTGGCGCACGAGCGGTTCGCGCCAGCTTGTGACGCGGTCGGCTACGGAAATCGGGATCGCTGCCTGCATTCGGGTTCGGGCCATCAGCGGGCGATCGCCAAACCGATGACCGAGATCGGCAAAGGCGACCACCAGTGCCGAAAGCCGTTCTTCCAACAGGTCGATACAGGCGCGAATTCGCAGGATCATGGCCGTGTCGATCACGTCCTGGCTGGTCGCACCGAAATGCACATGCTCCGAATGCGGCTCTCCCACGGCATGCCTGATCTGCCGCACCAGCTCCGGCACCATGACGCCGTCGCGCGCTGTCGCGTCCCTCAGGGCCGGGATTTCCGGCTGGAAGTTGTCGAGGACGCGTCCGATTGCGCTTGCTGCAGCCGCGGGGACGATGTCGAGCGCACCCTCTGCGTCGGCGAGCGCTTTCTCGAATTGCAGCATCGTCGCAAGTTCGGCCTCGACGCCGAGCAGCGTCGCCATCTTCTCATCGCCGAGAAGCCCGGACAGGAGGGGACTGTCGAATGCTGCGATCATATGTCGAAGAAGACCGTCTCGTTCATGCCCTGGAGGTGAATGTCGAACTTATAGATGTCGCCAGCGCGCGGCGCGACCAGCGTCGACACGCGCTCTCTTTGCTCAATGCGCATCAGGACGGGATCCTCGGCGTTGGCCGTTTCCTCGTCGCTGAAATACATCCGGGTGTGAAGGCCAATGTTGATTCCACGCGCGACGATCCACACCGTCAAATGCGGCGCCATCTTGCGGCCGTCAAAAAAGGGCACGCGACCGGGTTTGATGGTCTCGAACATGCATTCGCCCGTCGTCATGTCGGTGGGCAGCCGGCCCCAGCCGGTAAAATTCGGGTCGGCGGAGCCGCGCAGATCCGAGGGCGAATTGTAGATGCCGGCGGCGTCCGCCTGCCAGATCTCCACAAGCGCGTCTTTCAGCGGCGAGCCGGCGCCGTCGATCACCCGGATGTTGACCCTGATGCGCTCGCCCTTGGTCTTGTCGTTGACCATCGCGGCGCCAAGGTCGCGTTCATAGATGCCCGAGATGCCGGCAAAGTTGGGCGTCAGCCCTATATGGACGTAAGGTCCCGCAGTCTGCGAGGCGCTTTCCTTCAGCCGGCTGAGACCCTGGACCATCAGCTGCCCTCAATGCGGTTTTCGAACAGCGTCGAGCGGCGGCCGCGCAGCACGATGTCGAATTTGTATGCCCGCGCATCCATCGGCATCGTTGCCTCCATGTCGAGCGCGGCGGTGAGGCCTTCAATAGCGCGGCGGTCGTTGATAGTCCGCACGATCGGGCACCTCCAGATCATCGGGTCGCCCTCGAAATACATCTGGGTGATCAAGCGCTGCGCGAAGCCGTGCCCGAAGATCGAGAAATGGATGTGGGCTGGACGCCAGTCGTTGGGTCCGTTGGGCCAGGGATATGGCCCCGGCTGGACTGTGCGGAAACAATAGGAGCCATCCTCGCCGGTGATGGTGCGGCCGCAGCCGCCGAAGTTCGGATCGAGCGGCGCGAGATAGGTTTCCTTCTTGTGTCGGTAGCGTCCGCCTGCGTTGGCCTGCCATATCTCCAGCAGCGCACCGGCGACGCCGATGCCGCGCTCATCGAGTACGCGGCCATAGACGAGGATGCGCGGCCCGATCGCGCTTTCGCCCGGCCCGGCAAAATTGTATATGAGGTCATTGTCCAGCTCACCGAGAATATTGTGGCCGAAGACCGGCCCCGTAAGCTCCGACAGGGTGTTGTCGAGGGAAAGAAGCGGCCGCTGCGGCGAGCGCAGCACCGAAGTCTTGTAGGCTGGCGTGAAAGCCGGCGGATGCCAGTTGCGGTCGCGCTGAAAGAAGGCGCCGATTTCCGGCGTGCGGTTGGCGGGAAAGCGCGACTTGGTCATGATTTGCCGGCTTGAGCGTCCATTTCGTCGAACGTCTTCCTGGCGATCTTCATCGCGTGATTTGCCGCCGGCACGCCGGCATAGATTGCCACATGCAGCAGCGCCTCGCGTATGTCGTCGCGCGTCGCTCCGGTATTGACGCTGGCGCGGATATGCATCGCGACTTCTTCATCCTGCTTCAGCGCGGCGAGCAGCGCGATGGTGATCATAGAACGCTCGCGCTTGGTGATGTTCGGCCGTGACCAGACGTGGCTCCATGCAGCCTCCGTGATCAGTTCCTGGAAAGGAATGTCAAATTCGGTCTTGGCCGCCTCTGCGCGGTCGACATGGGCGTCACCCAGCACCGAACGGCGCGTCGTCATCCCTTCGACGTATCGGGCGCCGTGTTGTGGCTTGTTCATTCGCGCTCCCTTCGCATGTCGTTCAGGAAGCCACGGATCAGCCCTGCGAGCCTTCCCGGCTGCTCGACGCATGGGATGTGGCCCGCACCGGCGATGACCTCGAACCGTGAGGCGGGGATTGAGAGGGCCAGCGATTCCACCAGTTCAGGCGGCGTCGATCCGTCTTGATCGCCGACAATGCAGAGTGTCGGCACATTAATCGCGGCGGTCGTAGCGGTCAAATCGGCGTCGCGGATAGCTGCGCAGGCAGCAGCGTAGCCGGCCGGATCCTGGCGCGTCAGCATCGTTTTATACCCTGCCAGTTCCTCGCCGCGATTCTTATGGAAATCCGGTGTGAACCATTTTCGCATCACGTCGTCGGCAAAGCTCGCGATGCCCTCCGACAGCGCCGCGTTGATGCGCCCGTTCCACATCTCGGCCGTGCCGATTTTCGCTGCCGTATCGCAAAGGATCAACCCCTCGATCAAATCCGGCCGCGTCTTGTAAAGGCATTGCGCAATGACGCCGCCGATCGAAAGCCCGCAGATCACAGCGCGTTTTACGCCAAGATGGTCGAGCAGCCCTGCAAGGTCCGTCGCATGGGTCTCGATTGTTTGCGGCGCGTCACCCAGCTCGCTCAGACCGTGTCCGCGCTTGTCAAATGCAACGAACGTGCAGTCGTTGGCGAGCCTTCGCTCGACCTCGTTCCAGATGCGCATATCCGTGCCGAGCGAGTTCGCGAAGACGACCGTCGGCCTGCCAGCTGCGGGACGATACCGATAGTGGATCGTCGCGTCGTTGATGCGAGCAAAGTTCATACCGGTCATATCTTTGGCATTCCTTTGGGCCGCATCAGCCGCTTTTGCGCGGCGATGCGGAATGGTGCGTTCGGCGCACCATATCCTGCATACGCGCCGCGCCGTTCAACAAACTCGATAATGAACCCCTCTCCGAATGTCGGCGCATAGAGCTGAAAAAATTCGCCGTTGTCGTCGCGGTCATAAAGAATATTGGCTGAGCGCAACCGATCGGCGACCTCCGGATCCAAACCGAAGCGCGCCTCTACGTCGTCGTAGTAGTTCATCGATATCTGAAGCGGTTCGAAGCCGTTGGCCTGCAGCTTCGCCGCCGTCGCAAAGATGTCATCGGTCGCGAGTGCGAAATGCTGGACGCCGGAACCAAAGGTTTCGGCGATGAAATGGCCAGCCAGGGTGCGGTGACTCTCGGCGCCGTTCAGCGTGAGGCGGAAGCGCTTGTCCAGACCTTCGATCACCTGGCTGCGCACGAGGCCGGCCGGATCGACGATGTCGACCATAGGGGTCTTGGTCGTCCTGAAGATCGAGACATAGAACAGCAGCCAGCTCGACATCTCCTCCTGTGCCATGGTCTGCCCGACATGATCGATGCGGGTGAGGCCGACGCCATTGCCGGAACTTGTCGGCATGACCGGCGTGAACTCTATGTCCCAGACCTTCGCCAGGTCGGTCTTGGCGTCGAGGAAGTAGATCAGTCCGCCACCGACGCCGCGGATCGCCGGGATCGACAGCTCGCCAGGGCCGACCCGCTGCTGAAAGATCTCCGCGCCCAGCGCCTCGGCGCGCGCAACCGTGGCGGCGGCGTCCTCGACCTTCAGGCCCATCGCATATGCCGATGTGCCATGGACAACAAAGGAAGAATGGGCGAAGCCCTGCCGCTCCGTATTGATGACAATATTGATCTCGCCCTGGCGGTAGAGCGTGACGTCCTTCGAGACGTGTCGACCGGCCTCGACAAAGCCGAGCATGCGCAACAGCGATCCAAGCTGTCCGGCGTCCTGGCGATCGGCCGCGAACTCGATGAACTCGACCCCTCCAACCCCGATGCGGTCGGGCATGGGCGGGATAGCCATGTCAAGTGCCGGTTCTTCACGCCGCACCTGGTCCATCAACCATATGAGCGAACGCCGTCCGTCGACGGAGATCGCCTTTGCCGACCCGCCACGGAACTGGTCGTTGAAAATCTCGAGCGACAGATAGCCGTCATAACCGGTTGCCGCGACCGCCTGCATGAACTGTCGCACCGGCAGATCGCCTTCGCCTGGCATGTTGCGGAAGTGCCGGCTCCAATAGAGCAAGTCCATTTCGATCAACGGCGCGTCGGCGAGTTGGACAATGAAGATCTTGTCGGCGGGTATCGAACGGATGGAGCCGAGCTCAATCCTGCGGGCTAGCGTGTGGAAAGAATCGAGAACCAGCCCGATGTTCGGATGCGCAGTCCTGCGCACGATTTCCCACGCATCGCGATGATCGTTGACGTGACGCCCCCAGGCCAATGCCTCGTAGCCGACGCGCAGGCCGCGCTTGGCGGCGCGCTCGCCAAGCTCGTGAAAGTCCATGGCCGCCCGGTCGATCCCGCCAAGCGAGACCGGCGACACCGACGAGCATACCAGCATCAGGTCGGTGCCGAGTTCCTGCATGACGTCGAACTTGCGCTCGGCACGGTCGAAAGCGCGGCTACGCTGGGGCTCCGGCAAACCCTCGAAGTCCCTGAACGGCTGGAAGAGCGTTATGGTCAAACCTGCGTCATCAGCCATTCGGCCGACGTCCCGCGGTGAGCCATCAAAGGCGAGGAAATCGTTCTCGAAGATTTCAACACCGTCGAAGCCCGCGGCGGAAATTGCCGCGAATTTCTCCGCCAGGTCACCGGCGATCGACACCGTCGCGATCGAAGTCTTCAAACGCGCCTCCTCCCTGGTTGTTATGAACGAACCAGTTCGTACATAATTAAGGCAACGCTGGCAGCACCGCAAGTTTTGGCGCGCTCAGCGTTCTGCGGGAGCTTCGTCCTTCGCGACAAAGCGCAACAGCATCTCCACGCTGTTGCGCTTGAGCCGCTCGAGTTGTGCCGGCGCGCCAAAGTCGCGTCCGAAGATCATCGAAAAGGTGGCGCGGTTGGAAACGTTGAAGAAGCACAGCGCGCTTACCTGCCAATGGAGTTCGACCGCGTCGAGCCCCGGCCGGAAGACCCCCTCTTCGACACCGCGTGAATAGATGCGAGAGATATGGTCGATCGCAGCCACGTTCAGTTCGCGGATCGCATCCGATTGTTCGAGGTATTGGCCGTGATGGATGTTCTCGATCATCACCATGCGGATGAATTCCTCGTGTCGGTGATGGTGGTCGAACGTGAACTCCACTAGGCGCGTCAGTGCCGCCACGGGGGGCAAACCTTCGATATCGAGTTGGGCCTCGCCCTCGCGCACCTGGCGATACGCGTTCTCGAGCGCGCGCAGGTAGAGGCCCTCTTTGTCGCCGAAGTAGTAGTAGATCATGCGCTTGCTGAAGCGTGTGCGCGCCGCAATCTCGTCTATGCGCGCGCCCGACAAGCCGTTCAGGGCAAACTCCTTGGAGGCGATCTCCAGGATGTTGCGGCGCGTGCCCTCAGGGTCCTGGATACGCGTCGTGCTCGCGTCCGGCTTCGGCTTTCGTTCCTTCTTGATAACGGCCATGCAGTTTGAGTTCCCGCCCCGGCGCCAGCCGGCAATTGACTAAACTAACCAGTTAGTACATCATTCGCAAATCGCGACGGACTTATTTACCGGCGCGTTTGACGTGAACACAAGGGCGATCCAAGAATTGCCGCATTTGGGCCAGGAGGCGGCCCGCACAGGGAGGAATCTCGGGAGATGGGCGACAGCCTTGTCGACCTCCTTTGCCGTCTTGCGGACGAGCACAAGAGCGCTGCTAGCGGCGACAGCGAAAAGGTCGTGATTGGCCTTGTCGGACGCGGCATTCAGTCCTCGCGCACTCCCGGCATGCATGAGCGTGAAGCCCGGCGCCTTGGCATCGGCTATTCGTACCTTTTGCTCGATTTCGATAGGCTCGGATTTCCGGACGCGGCGATCGGCGACTTGATCGCGGCGGCGCAAATTGCGGGCTTTCAGGGCCTCAACGTCACTCATCCGTTTAAACAGGCTGTTATTCCCGTCCTCGATGCGCTGTCACCCGAAGCGCGCGCGATAGGCGCGGTGAATACGATCGTGTTCGCTGGCGGACGCAAGGAAGGCCACAACACCGACGGCTGGGGTTTCGCGGAGAGTTTTCGCGAAGCGATGACAGGCGCATCGATGGGCAGTGTCGCCATGTTCGGCGCCGGCGGAGCGGGCGCCGCAGTCGCAAATGCGCTGATGGAGATGGGCGTTGGCCGGCTGTTCGTCGTCGACAGCCAACCCGATCGCGCCTCGGATCTTGCGTTGCGCATGGGCGCCTTGTTCGGCGGCCGCGTCGAGGCGTGGCCGGACCCGGCCGCAGCGGTGCGCATGGCAAACGGCATCGTCAACACGACCCCGGTGGGCATGGCGAAATACCCCGGAACACCGTTCGACACGGCTCTTCTGACGGCCGAAAAATGGGTCGCCGACATAGTCTATTTTCCGATGGAAACGGAGTTGTTGATCGCGGCCCGTAAGATCGGCTGCAGAACGCTGCCGGGCATCGGCATGGCGATCTATCAGGCCGTCCGCGCGTTCGAGCTCTTCACCGGGCGCAAGGCCGACCGCCGCGCCATGGCAGATCACTTCGAGGCCGCCGCATGAAGGCAATGACGCCTATAACCGCATGAAGACCACTGGGAGGAAATCGACATGAGCGCTAAAATGAACCGACGCATGTTTATGGTCGCTGCCGGCGCATTTGCCGCCGGAACCGCTGTCCCCGCCTTCGCGCAGGACAAACCAAAGCTGCGTTTCTCGGCCGTGTTCTCGGAACAGGACATCCGGGCCGAGATGATGAAAATGTTCGCCGACGACATCAAGAACGACTTTGCCTTCGAGGGCTACTACGGCGGCAACCTGTTCAAGCAGGGCACCGAGCTTGTCGCCATCCAGCGCGGCAACCTCGAAATGGGCAACATCGCCCCGCAGGACATCTCCAAGCAGATTCCGGCCTGGTCTATCGTCACCGCCGGCTACCTGTTCCGCGACGCCGCGCATCTCAAGGCCTTCTTTGCCAGCGACGCCGGCGCGGAGCTGAAGAAGATGACCGAGGACCAACTCGGCGTGAGGGTGCTCGGCCCCACCTATTTCGGCCTGCGTCAGGTCGGCCTGAAGCCCGATAAGGAAATCAAGACTCCCGCCGACTTGGCCGGCGTCAAGCTGCGCATGCCGGGTGGCGACGCCTGGCAATTCCTCGGCCAGGCGCTCGGCGCGAATCCTACGCCGATGGCCTACGCAGAGGTCTATACTGGCCTGCAGACAGGAGCGATCGATGGGCAGGACAACCCTCTGCCCAACGTCGAGAACATGAAGTTCTACGAGGTCATGTCGCAGATCGTGCTCACCTCGCACCTTGTCGGTTTCGACCTTCTCAGCATCTCGAAAAAATTGTGGGACGAGATGGGGGCCGAGAAGCAGGCAAAGATCCAGGCCGCGGCGGACAAGGCGATCGACTTCTCGACAGAAAAACACCTGACGCGCGAGAAGGAACTCGTTGAAACATTCAAGGGCAAAGGCCTGAAGATCTACGAGCCCGACGTCGCTGCATTCCGCAAGCACGTGCAGGAGCAATATCTTGCCTCTGACCTCGCCAAGGAATGGCCGGCCGGGATGATCGACAAGATCAACGCGCTTTGACGCGACAAAACTCGCCAGCCGGTCCGCTTGTGACCGGCTGGCCCAAACTCGTTTAGCCAGACGACGCCAGGGAGGCATGATGAACCCGGGATTGAAAAAGGTCGGCGGCTGGCTATACCGGCGCGCCGAGAACGCCATCGCCATCGCAATCGGCGCCATGTTCGCCGCGTTTCTTCTGCAGGTTGCTTTTCGTTACCTTCTCAACTGGCCGACCGGCTGGAGCAACGAGCTCACCGTCGTGCTCTGGATTTGGGTTGTGCTGTTCGGCGCAGCGTTCGTCGTTCGTGAGGAAGAGGAAATCCGTTTTGATCTCCTCTATGCCGCAGTCGGTCCGAACATAAGGCGAGCGATGACGCTCGCCTTCGCGATCGCTCTCGTCGCGCTCTATGGCTGGTCCTTTCCGGCCGTCTTCGACTATGTGACCTTCATGAAGGTCGAGAGCACCGCCTACCTCAAGATACGCTTCGACTGGCTGTTCTCGATCTACCTCGTCTTCGTGGTCGCCGTGATTGCCCGCTACCTATGGCTCGCGTGGCGTGCTCTCCGGGGCGAAGCGCCGGCGGAATTTGACCCGACGAAAGCGAGTTCCGGCGTATGAGCCTCGCGAGTCCCTTTTCGCTGTCGGTCGTTGCGATCACAGCGCTGGCCCTGCTTGGCCTGCCGATCGGTCACTCGATGATCGCCGGGTCGATCCTCTATCTCTGGCTAGCAGGGCTCGACATGGGCACGTCCGCCGAGCAGCTCCTCAACGGGCTCTACACGAGCTACATTCTGCTTGCCGTGCCGATGTTCATTCTCGCCGCGGAGTTGATGAACGCCGGAACAATGACCGACCGGCTGCTGCAATTCTGCAACGCTGTCGTCGGCCGTTTCCGCGGCGGCCTGGCGCAAGTCAACGTGCTGCAGTCGATCATCTTCGCCGGCATGTCCGGCTCGGCCATTGCCGACGCCGCGGGCACCGGCAAGATGATGCAGCAGCTCATGACCAAGGATGGCAAGTATCCGGCGAGCTATGCCGCAGCGCTGACAGCCGTCACCTCCGTCATCGGCCCCATCATTCCTCCGTCAATTCCGCTGGTCATCTATGCGCTGATCTCGGATGCATCCATCGGCTACCTCTTCATTGCGGGTATCGTGCCGGGCCTTCTTCTCGCCCTGTCGCAGATGATCATCGTCGCCATCGATGCGCGCCGGAAAAACTTTCCGGTCGAGAAGCCGGTGCCGCTCAGGGAATTTCCGGGGATCACCTTGCGAGCGTTTCCGGCGCTGATGCTGCCGGTCGTTCTGCTGGTCGGCATAAGGGGTGGCGTGATGACCCCTACCGAGGCCGCGGCGGTCGCCGCCGGGTACGCGCTGCTCATCTCGGTCGCGATCTATCGCAGCGTGACGCTGGGCCAGATCTACCATGCGCTTCTCAACAGCGCCCGCACCACGGCCTCCATCGGCATGCTCATCGCCGGCGCCCTGGTGTTCAACTACGTTGTCACGGTTGAGAACATTCCGCAGTCCCTGTCGGTGATCCTGCAGTCCTGGGATCTTTCGCCGATGGGTTTCCTGATCCTCGTCAACATCCTGCTGCTGCTCCTGGGCTGCGTGCTGGAGGGCACGACTATACTGCTGGTGATCGTGCCGGTGCTGATTCCGACGGCGAAGGCGCTCGGCGTCGACATGGTGCATTTCGGCGTGATGGTCGTCGTCAACATCATGCTCGGGCTTGTCACTCCACCATACGGGTTGCTGCTGTTCATCATGACCCGCATCGCAGAGGTGCCGCTGCGCGACCTGGTGCACGACGTAATGCCGTTTCTCTACGCCATGATTGCCGCCCTGATGCTGATCACCTTCTTCCCATCGCTGGTGCTGTGGCTGCCGCGCCTGCTGGGCTATCAAGGATAGGACCATGACCAAGCCAATCTTCGTTCTCAACGGCCCAAACCTCAATCGCTTGGGCAGCCGCGAGCCGGAAATCTACGGGACGACGACGCTTGCCGAGATCGAGACGATGTGCCGGAAGGCCGCAGACGGGCTTCCAGTCCGCTTTCACCAGTCGAATTTCGAGGGCGAGATCGTCGGCTGGATCCACGAGGCGATCGACGACGGCGCCGGCATCATCATCAACCCGGCCGGCTTCTCGTTCACCTCGATTGCCATCCTCGACGCGCTCAAGATGTTTCCTGAACCGATCGTTGAGCTCCACATTTCCAACATCCACCGACGCGAGGAAATCTATCACAAATCGCTCGTCTCGACGGTGGCGACGGCGGTCATCGCCGGTTTGGGGCCGCGAGGATACGCCACCGCGGTCAATTCGCTGAAGCAACTGATGGAAGGTTAGGTAAGGCCACAGGCAAGGCGTGAAATCCGCAGCGGGAATATACTAACTGGATAGTACGACAATCGTCTCGTCAAGATCGCCAATGGGAAGGAAAAAACATGTGCCCTCCGGGATGCCTGCATTCAATCTGTGAGAAAGCCACACGTAGAGGTCTTCTCAAAACCGGCTTCACTTTGGGCCTCGGCGCCGCCGCCGCGGCGTTTCCTGGCACGCCACAAGCCCAGGCCGCTCCAACGAGCTTCAGCGAGACGGTCGACCTTTCGCACGCGCTCTATGAAGGGTTTCCGACCTTTAGCGGCGAGAAATGGTTCACCGTCGAGCATTTGGTCACCTTCGCAAAGGACAAGGTGAACCTGAACCGCTGGACGATCGTCGAACACAGTGGCACCCATATGGACGCGCCCATCCATTTTTCTGCCGATGGCTTGACGGCCGATCTGATTCCCATCTCCGACCTGATCGTGCCTGTCGCAGTCATCAATATTGCTTCGCGGGCGGCCGAGAATGCGGACACATCTCTCACCCCCGACGATATCAAAGCGTGGGAGGCAAAAAACGGGCCTCTTCCGGAGGGATGCTGTGTGGTGATGAATTCCGGATGGCACAAGCTTCTGGACGATCCAAAGTTCACCGGCAATGACGGCGAGAAGAGAAATCATACCCCCGGCTTTCACGTCGAGACTGCGCAATTCCTGATAGGCGAGCGAAATGTTAAGGGCATTGGAGTCGACACCCTCTCCCTCGACACGGGGCTTAATTCGGGCGGGGCATTTCCCGTCCACTACGAATGGCTTGGAAGCGGTCGCTGGGGCGTCGAGTGCCTTGCAAATCTAGACGCGATTCCTGAAGTCGGGGCGCGTCTCTTCCTTGGGATTCCGAAGGTGAGAGGCGCGACCGGCGGGCCGACTCGGGTGATCGCGCTTCTCTAGATCCACCCGGTGGCGACTGCGGTAAAAAGACGATCTGCGGGCTTGAGAGCCGTTTGAAAAATCGAGGGCTGGATGGCCCAGATCGCCAAGAAGACCAAGCGCAATCACCACGGACTCCTCTGCGCGCACGAGTATGACGACGTCTTCGCCGCTTCCATCAACGAGCCCGAGGCGACGGCTATCTTCGCCAACGGATTGGAGCGTGCGGGTATTGGGCGGCGCGACCAGAAGTGCCGTCGGTCGGTTCGGAGGATCGGGCAGTTCGGGCTGAGCGGCGCAAAGGCCGCGATGCTCTTTCTCGGGTCCGGCCCCGACTGGCCACGGGTCCGTCCTCCTGAATATGACTTCCGCGACGAACTGATTCCGGTGGGTATCCGGATATTCTCGGAGACGCTGGCGGCCTGTCTGGATAACAGCTGAATGCGATCGTCTGCGATGTCCTGCCGACCGATGCCGCCGGCAGAAGTGTGCGGATAAGGTGTCGATGTGACCAAGAGAAAGACAGGCTGCCATTGACAACCTTCCCGTTCAGCGAAGCCACCCCGGTGCAGTTTCAGGCGCTGTTGCCGAAGACATCCGACGTCGTGATCGTTGGCGGAGGCATCATCGGCGTGATGACGGCACTGTTTCTGGCGCGACGGAACATCTCGGTCACGCTTGTCGAGAAGGGCCGCATCGCGGCCGAGCAGTCATCGCGCAACTGGGGTTGGATCCGGCAGCAAGGCCGCGACGCTGACGAACTGCCGATCATGATCGAAGCGCGCCAACTCTGGCAGCAACTTGCCGAAGAGTGCGACGAGGATATCGGTCTGAGGCAGACCGGGATCACATACCTTGCGCGGACCGACACGGAGATGGCCGCGTTTGCTGCGTTCGTGCGGATCGCCGGCGCACACGGTGTCGACACACGCCTCCTCGACCCGAATGAGGTCGTGGATCTGATCCCCGCCATGTCGCGGCGCTACAAGGGCGGAATGATAACCCCGTCGGACATGCGGGCCGAGCCTTGGGTTGCCGTGCCGGCGATCGCTCGCCTGGCCGCCCGGGAAGGCGTCACGATCATCGAGAATTGCGCGGCGCGGATGCTTGACCGATCCGGCGGTCGGATCAGCGGCGTCTGGACCGAGAAGGGCCGCATCGCTACCTCGAATGTTCTCGTCGCCAGCGGCGCGTGGACAGCGCTCTTCCTACGCGCGCATGGCATCTCGATCCCGCAGCTCAGCGTCAGGTCGACCGTCGCCGCGACCGAGCCGATGCCCGAGATCTATGCGGGGGCAGCCACCGACGAACACATCGCCTTCCGGCGGCGGCAGGATGGCGGCTATACGCTCGCGTCGGGCGGTGCCAGCCAGCTCTATGTCGGCCCGGACGCATTCCGGCATGCGATCAAATACGTTCCCGCCTTGAGGGCAAATCCCCTGGGCACGCGATACCTGCCGGCGGCGCCAATGGGATATCCGGATGCCTGGTCGACGCCGCGCAAGTGGGACGCGACCCAGGAAAGTCCGTTCGAGCGGATGCGCATCCTGAACCCCGCTCCCGAACCCTCCGGGCTCCTTTCGATCGAGCGCGGGTTCAGGGAGCTTTTCCCTCAGGTCAAGGACGTGCGGCTGAAGGCGAGCTGGGCGGGCATGATCGATGCGATGCCGGACGTGGTGCCCATCGTCGACCGCGTAGCCGAGATTCCAGGCCTCGTCGTTGCGACCGGGATGAGCGGCCACGGTTTCGGCATCGGGCCCGGCATGGGCCGCGTCGTGTCGGACCTGATCCAGGGTAATGAGGTTGGCCACAACCTCAATCGGTTCCGCATCTCGCGATTCAGCGACGGCAGCCCGATCCGATTGGGGCCAGCCTTGTAGCCCCCATGCCGACCATAATGACGGTGCTTGAGGCATGTCGCCGGCGGAATGATGGTGCCCGCTACGCAGGCTCATGCGCCATGATTTCCGGCATAGCGGTTCATCCCGATGTCCTTCGACGTGGCGCGCCGATGGATTTCCGCCATGGCGGAGTGGAACACCGCGTTCCGTGTCTCCAGTTCGGCGTGCGCGGCGAGGTGCGCCGGGACAAGCTCACGGATCTCGGCCAGTATGGCGGCTTCGTCGATCGTTTGCAGGCGGCCGTCATGGACGACGATCTGCCCCGCTATCATCACCGTTTCGATGGAAGAACCGTTCTCGGCATAGACGAGATGCTTGGCGATATCGTTGAGCGGGGTGAAGCTGAGGGTGGTGAGATCGAGGATCAGCAGATCAGCGGCCTTGCCGACTTCGAGCGAACCGGTGACATTCTCCAGCATGGCACTGCGTGCGCCGCCGATCGTCGCCATGGTCAGGATTTCCTCAGCACGGATCCACTGGTCATAATCCGGGCCGGAAACACTATGGATCAGCCCGGCCACCCGCATGACGTCGAAGATGCGCGCCGTGTCGTTCGACGACATGCCATCGGTCCCGAGACCAACGGTTATGCCTGCATTCATCAGGCGGCGAATGGGAGCAATGCCGGCGCCGAGCTTCTGGTTGGAAATGGCATTGTGGGCAACGGAGCACCCTGCCTCGCCCATCGTCGCGATGTCCTTGTCGCTCACCCAGACGGAATGGGCGATCGTCGTGTTGCGCGACAGCACGCCGAGATCGCTCATATAGCCGATCAGGCTCTTGCCGTAGACTTCATGGCCGGTCACGGCCTGTGTCTTGGTTTCCAGGATATGCGTGTGTAGCGGCACGCCCATGTCAACGGCGAGTGCATGGCAGGCTTGCAGCAAGTCCGGGGTACAGCGTTGCGGCGCTGACGGTGCGATCATGAAATTGAGCCGGCCGGCCCTGCCATGCAGCGACGCGAAGGCGGAACGGCAGTAGTCCATATAGGCGTCGGTCGACATCGGCGGCCCGAAATCGAGCTTCTGCTGCAGGTGGAGCGGCATCACCTCGCGGGCGTAGGGCAGGGCGTCCAGCGCATGCACGTTCATGGCCGCGCTCGACACATTGGCGCGGATGCCCGCGTCCTCATAGGCCCTGAAGACGGCTGACAGCCGTGAGAGGTCGTGCGCAGGCGGATCGAAGAAGTCGTCGCATATCGTCGTGACGCCGCTGCGCAGCGATTCCATCGCGAGGAGAAGGCTGCGCAGGTAGAGAAGTCGCTCGTCGACGACAGGGCCCATCAGCAGGGGGTAGGCGTAGAGAAGCCAGAGCTCTAGCGGCATGCCTTCATATCGGCCGCGAAAGAAGGTTTCGCCCGAATGGGCATGGGCGTTGACGAGGCCCGGCATTACCAGCCGGTTTTGGCCGTCGATGAGGGTGGCATCCGGCGCAGCCACGAGGTTCTGTCCGACGGCAGAGATGCGGCCGTCCTCGATAAGAATGTCGCCTTGGAACGGCTTGCTTCCGTTCCGGGCGCACATCGTCAAAAGGGTGGCGTTCTTGATCAGTGTCTGGGGCATGGGCATGTCCTGCTCGTGTCGCGCTGTACGCGCCCGGCTGCCGGTCCGGTGCGATGCCAGCCTGGTGTCTATTGGTCGCGCAGCTCACCGAAGCCGCTGGCGGCCTTGGTGCCGCCGCGCAGCTGCGTGCTGAGCCAGATGCCGAGAACGGTGGAGCGAGCAGCAGATCGTGCGGGACGCGGTCGCCGAAGGCGAGCTGCGCCCTGATGCCGAGCGCACCAACGACGGCGAAGAACACGGCTGCCAGAGTCGCGCCGATTGGATGACCCGCGCCGAATATGACGGCGGCAAATCCCATGAAGCCGCGGCCGGCTGTCATGTTCTGCGCAAAGATCTGAAGGCTCCCCGCAGCAAGCTCAGCGCCGGCGAGCGCGCAAAGCACGCCGCCGGTCATCAGCGCGACGAGGCGCATTGCCGCCGGATTGACACCCACACCGCGCGCGGCAAAGGGATGCTCGCCCGACGCCGCCAGACGCAGGCCGAAACGGGTTCGCCGCAAGACAACCCACATCGCGAAGACGATCACCGGCATCATGACGACGAGGATCGAAAGCGACCCGAACGCCCCGAAGGCGGGTCCTATGCGCGGCAGGCCGAAGGGTGCGCTGACTGCGGCCTGCGTTCCAAAAATCGACTGCACGGCAAGCGCGGTTCCTCCGAGGCCGAGCCCTGTAAGCCCGAGGCCGGCAATGATCTGGTTGGCCTTGAGCTTCTCCACCACGAACCAGAACAGGATTGAGCCGAGGACGCACGCCGTGATCGCACCGAGAAGCGCGATCCAGATCGATTGCGTAAGCACGATGCCGAGGATCGTTGCGCAAGCGCCGGTAATCATCAGGCCTTCGAGGCCGAGATGCCAGATGCCGGCTCGCTGGGCGATGACGCCGGCAAGGGTCACGTAGATCAGCGGAGTGCCCGACCGCAGGATGGCGATTACGAAGTCTTCCATATCCGTCCTCCGAGTTTCGCTATCCGGTCGACGGCGCTGGATTTCGCGGTGATGAACAGAGCAATGGCTGCGTTGATGATGTCGATTGCCGACGACGGCAGGCCGGCCATGATCGGCAGGTAGAGGGCGGCGGACGCTAGCCCGCCGAAGAACAGCGATACGAAAGCCGTGCCGACGACCGAGAAGTTGGCGACGAGTGCGATCAGGATTGCGGTGAAGCCGTGGCCCGGCAGGAAACCGCCGGTCAGCCGTCCGTTGGGCCCCATGAACTCTATCGTGCCGGCAAGACCGGCGAGCGCGCCGCTGAGCAGGAAACTTGCGAGCCCGATGCGCCATGTCTTCGCGCCCTGCCACTCGACCATCGTCGGATTGCGACCGGCAAGGCCGGAGAGCACGCCGAAGGCGGTTCTATTGACCAGAAACCACATTGCCAGGCCGACCAGAACGGCGATGGCGATGATCGTCGGAGACAATCCGAGCGAGTCGCTGATCCGGTAAGCGCTGTCGAGCGGGCGGCTCGACGCCTGCTGCCCGGTGCCCGATGGGTCTTTGAGCGGTCCGGCCGTCACATAAAGCAGCACCAGACCGGCAATGAAATTGCCCATAAGCGTGGTGATCACCTCATCCGCGCCGGATTTCAGCCGCAGGAGTCCGGGCCAGAAAGCCCACAACGCACCACCCGACATGCCGGCGAAGAAGCAGGCGGTCATGAGGGTCGGCGCCGGTGCGCCGTCAAGCCATTCGGCCATGAACGCGGCCGCGATGGCTCCCATGTAGAACTGGCCCTGGGCGCCGATGTTGAAGTAGCCCGCCCGGAAGGAGACGGCCACGCCGACAGCCGTGATGAACAGGGGAAGCCCCCAACGAAGTGCCTGTTGCAGGGCGCCGGGTCTGAGGAAAGCGCCATCGGCGATCGACTGGAACATCAGGGGCGCCGAATAGCCGGCGGCCTGAAAGATAACCCCGCAAAGTGCAAGGGCGATCAGGATGAAGATCAGCGCGCGGAAAACGGAGACGAACCGATCGATCATCCGAGCACTCCTGTCATGGCTGCGCCGACGGCTGTGATGTCATAGGGTGGACGGAACTCGGCGACGATGCGCCCGGACAGCATGACAACGACGCGGTCCGAGATATCGAAGATCTCGTCGAGATCCGAAGAGATGAACAGCAGACCGCACCCGCGCGCCCGCGCATCGAGCATCGATTGCCATACGAACGACGTTGCGCCGATATCGAGACCTCGCGTGGGCTGCGCCGCAAGAATAAGACGGGCGTTTTCGTCCATCTCACGCGACAGGATCACCTTTTGGGCGTTCCCGCCCGACAGCGAGCCGGCCCGCTGACCGACATCGGAATAGCGGACATCCCATTGCTTGAGGGCGGTATCGCATTGCTTGCGCAGAGCAGAGGGGCTGATGGCGGACAGGAGCGGTCTCTGAAGGAGACCGCGCGCCGACCAGTTTTCCCAAAGAGAGCTGGTCAGGCTAAGGCCTTCGACATTCCGTTCGAAGGGAATGACGCGCAGTCCGGCCGCCCGTCGTGCAGCGAGTGGTGCGCGGGTCACGTCCATCCTGTCGATGGAGATATCGCCGCTGACGATATCGGCCAGTGCCGAGATCGCGCGCACAAGCGTTCTCTGCCCGTTGCCCTCGACGCCGGCCACGCCGACGATTTCCCCGGGGCGAACCTCGAGGCTGACCTCGTCGAGCGCCGGGCCTTCGGGATCGCGTCGCGTGGAAATGGCGCGCATCTTGAGGACTGGGGCGGCACCGGTGTCCGCAACATGCTGTTCGGCATGGGTGATCACTGCTGCGCCTGTCAAAGCCGCCTTGTCGTCCGAGCTGAGATTGCGGGCGGCGGCTGGCCCGATGATGAGCTCGGCCAGCCGATCCGCATCAATCCCGTCGCAGGATAGTGGCCCGTCGACGAGCTTTCCACCGCGCAGAACCGTCACCGTATCCGCAATCGCCAGAACCTCCCGTATCTTGTGCAGGATGAGGATGACCGTGACGCCGCGCTCCTTGAGACGTCGGACCCGATCGAAAAGCTTCTCAGCGCCTTCGGGAGACAGGACCGCGGTCGGCTCATCCAGGATGAGGAGCTTCGCATCCGAGACGAGGGCTCTGGCGATTTCAACACTCTGCTGGGTTTCCACCGGCAGGTCGCGGATACGCTGCTTGGCCTTCACCTTCACATGGAGCGCATCGAGATGATGCTGCCACCGCTTTTCGAGGGCTGCCTTTGTGAATAGCCCTCCACCTTCCGCACCGAACTGCATGGCTTCGGCAACCGTGAAAGAGGGGGGAAGGGCAAAACTCTGGTGGACGAGTTCGACGCCCGAACGCCGGGCATCCCTCACGTTTCCACCCGCAAGCGGGCGGCCGTCGATTTTGAGCTCGCCCGATGCAGGGCGCACGAGACCGGCCAGGACTCGGGCAAAAGTCGTCTTGCCCGCGCCGTTTTGGCCGACCACGGCGTGGATCATGCCACGTTCGAAGACTGCTCCGACATCGGAGAGCGCGACAATGTGACCGTAGCGCACGGTCACATTGCGGCATTCAAATATGGGGGATCTGTCCTCGGTCACCGCAGCATGATCCAGTCGAAGGTCAGAGGCTCGTATTGAACGGCACCTTCAGCGACCCATCGAGGATCGCTGCGCGCGCCGCCGCTATTTCTGCCCCTGCCTCCTTGCCTTTGGCGATGATGTCAGCCGGTCCCTGCTGCGTGAAGAGGGGCGACGGAATGAAGTCGATGACGCCTGTTCCAAGGCCGGTATGCTCATGTGTGCCACCGGAAAAATCGCTGCCGAGTGCCTTCGTGACCTCGTTGTAAAGCGAGGTGCCGAAGTCGAGGCCGACGATCGAGATCACGGACTTTGGCCCCTGCGGGAACTGGGCCGGGTCGAGCACGCTCACCAGGCGGCCTTCCGCCTCGTTTGCGGCGGCGATGATGCCGAAGTCGGTTGCCGCGGCGTCGGTCTGGATGAAGTCGATACCGCTCGAGTACATCTGCGTGGCGATTTCCTGGCCCTTGGCCGGGTCCTGGAAAGAGCCCGCGAATGCAATGGCGACGGATACGTCTGGACGCACGGACTGGGCGCCTGCCTTGAACGCATTGTAGTCGGCATTGATCGGCGGAATGGAAACACCACCGATGAAGCCGAGCTTTCCTGCTTTGCTCACACGCGCGGCGAAAATGCCGGAGAGATAGCACCCCAGATAGTAATCATAGGAAACGGTGACGACATTCGGGATCGCCGGCTCGAAGGGATCTGCAAACAGCTGGATCCACTTGGTATTGGGATAGGAGGGAGCGAGCGCCTTGAAGGGTTCCGCGACCTCGTTGAAGGTCGAGACGATCACTGCCGCACCAGCATCGCCCAGCGTACGGAAAATGGTCTCGTAGGTCGCCGGGTCCTGAGCGTATACCGCGCGATACTGGAAGCCTTGCTCCTCGGAGAGCTGCTTGAGCTTGGCAATCATCGAGTCGACCGGACCGGCATCGCCTGCCGCCTGCGTGTGAACCAGCGCCACGAGGCCGCCCGAAGCGTGCGCGGCAGCTGTCAGCAGGCCGCCCGCCATTGTAAAGGCAGCCAATCCCGCCGAGGCCTTGAGGAGGCTGCGGCGGCCGACCGGCCGGTGCAGCACATTCATTTCATTTGAAGTCTTGTTGGTCATGTTCCCTTTTCCTTGCTCTAGAGGTTCGATATCTGCAACTTCTTATTGGGGTGGCTTCTTTCGCCGCCCGGTCGTCATTGGGGTGCAAGGTTTGCACCCTTCTTCCTCAGGCGCCGGGAGAAAACGGCGCCGGATTCATGATCATCACGTCCTGGCTCTGAATGGCGCCGAGGGACCAGACGCCGGAGATGAACGCCTGCCATTCCGGGTCGGCATACATGGCTGCCCGCCGCCTCTCGCGGTCGGCGAGGCTGTCATAACGCCACATCAGGACCGTCGTGTGCAGGCGGCCGATCTCGCTGACATAGAGCCCGAGGAAGGTGTTGAGATGCCGCTTCTGGATCGGCAGACCTTCGGTCTCGTATCTCTTCAGCCAGCCATCGACTGTTCCCGGTCGAAAGGTGTACGTGCGGTGTTCCACGATCATCTGGATGCCTCGTCGAGAATGAATTCGGCGGCTCGCTCCCCGATCATGATCGACGGCGCGTTCGTGTTGCCGCTGGAAATGATTGGCATGATCGAGGCGTCCGCTACGCGCAGGCCCTCGATGCCGTGAACTTTCAGTCGAGCGTCGACCACGGCCATCGGGTCGTTGCCCATCTTGCAGGTGCCGACCGGATGGAAGGTCGTCATGGCATTGCTACGCAGCCACTTGACCATTTCGGCATCGCTTTCGACGGCCGGACCCGGAGCGAGTTCCTTGCCGCGATATTTCTCGAAAGCCTTCTGCTTGATGATGTCGCGCGTCATGCGGATCGCGTTGATCATCGTGCGAACGTCAAACTCGGTTTGCAGGTAGTTCGCGTTGATGCTCGGCCGGTCCATCGGATCGGCCGAGCGCAGCCTGATCTCGCCGCGGCTCTCGGGATTGACCGGGCCGACGCGCAACGAGAAGCCATGGTTGGCCTCCACCCGCTCTTTCTTGAACGGGTTTGGAAAATGCAGGTTTGCCGTCTTTTCGAGCGCCGGCATGAAGTGAAGCTGGATGTCAGGTGCGGCCAGATCGGTGCGCGACTTGACGAAGGCCCCGGCTTCGTAGGGGAAAGTCGTGGCGATGCCTTCACCGAACAGCATGCCCTGGATCACCGACCAGGTGAGCTTGTCGGCGCGCAGGTCCGAATAGAGCGTGACCGGCTCCCGGCATTCATAGGCCATGACGCAATCGACATGATCCTGAAGGTTCTTGCCGACACCAGGAAGATCCTGGACGACCGGGATGTCATGCTGTGCGAGCTCGTCGGCAGCGCCGATCCCCGAAAGCATGAGGATCTGCGGCGAGTTGACGACGCCGGCCGACAGGATCACCTGGCGGTCTGCATAGGCTCTCGAAATGTTGCCTTTTTGGCTGAACTCGACGCCGACAGCCTGGCCGTTCTCGATGAGGATGCGCCTCGTATGGGCGCGGGTGATGATCGTCAGATTCGGGCGTTTCTTTGCCGGCCGCAGGAACGCATAGGCTGCCGAGCAGCGTTTGCCCTTCGCGATGGTGAAGTCATAACGGCCGAAGCCTTCCTGCTCTTCGCCGTTGAAATCGTCGTTGTGAGGATATCCCGCCTGTCCGCCTGCCTCGTGAAAGACATCGAGCAGGCTGTTCCAGCCGCGCGCCCGGCAGACGGTCAGTTCGCCTTCGGCGTTGTGATAGGCGCCATTGCGCTGCACATGGGTCTCCGAGCGGAGGAAAGCCGGCAACACCTCATCGTAGGACCATCCTGTGGCGCCCATCTGCGCCCAGCGATCGTAGTCGTGCCGGTTTCCGCGAACATAGATCATGCCGTTGATGGTGGATGTGCCGCCGAGCACCTTGCCACGAGGCCAGTAGAGCGACCGTCCGTTCAGATGCGGCTCGGGCTCTGTGTGATAGTGCCAGTTGTAGATGCCCGAATGGAAAAGCTTGCCCATCAGCATGGGCAGCCGGAACAGCGGGTTGAGGTCTCTGCCGCCGGCCTCGAGCAGAAGCACCTTGTTGGCGGGATCGGCGGACAGGCGGTTTGCCAGAACGCAGCCTGCCGAACCGGCGCCGATGATGATGAAATCGAATGTCTTCGTTGCCGCCATGGTCACCACGCGATGGGACGAGAGCCCATCTCCTCCAGGTAGCGGTTGCAAAGAATGAATGGATTGGGTCTGGAAAGGACGGCTTCGGCGCGGGCGGGATGATCGCGCAGAACGCAGCGAAGATGCCCGCCCGCGTTCTCGTCGATTCCCGCTTCTGCCAGTGCTTCCGCGGCGGCGTCGCCGAACCCGAGGAATACCAGCGGCTTTTCCCGCGAGGCAAGGGCGCGCAAGGTTTCCACGATCAGCGGACGCCAGAGCCGGAGATGGCCCTTGGACTGATGCGGATCCACATCCACCTTGAAGCGAGTGAGCGTCAGCGAGGCATTCAGTAGGAGAACGCCTTTCGAGACCCAGCGGTCCGCGATATCGGACGGCTGCTCGATGTCGGCTGCACCGCTCTTCATGGCTGCAAGTGTCTTCGGCCAATCATCGAAGCTGCGGGCATAGGACAGGTCACCGGTGCGCGCTGCCAGGATCATCTGCATGTAGGCACGGATGCTCTTTGAAAACATCTTGTCGAGCTCGTGCCATCCCGCCAGATTTCCAGCTTCAAATGCCCGTCCGGTGGCAAACCCGGGTTCGGGGTAGGGGTCCTGGCCCAGAACGACACAGTGAACCTCATCCGGGGCGATTCCGTCGAAAGCTCTCAGGCAATGCGCGCCCGCAGGCATTCCCGGAAAGTGCTTGCCGCGACGGACGGGAAAGATCGGTTCCCAGACCTCGAGCTCTAGTTCGGCCGCGATCCCGTCAATATCCGGCCCCGCATGCCTGATCAGTGCACGCCAGGGTCCGTTCAGATCGGCGGACCAATCTGAAAGGAATTCCTCCATGGCGGTCTTTAGCAACATTGCCATTCGCACCCTCTCCAAGGTGGTCGACTGCGGCAGCTCCTTCAGGAACCTGACCGTTTTGTCAGCTTTTCATGAAAAAACTTGACCAGATTGTCAACTTCTTTTTTAGTGGTGCTTCGATTCTCGAGGCCTCATACAATCCGGTTGAAAGGTCTCTGAGCAAAAACGAACTGTTGACCCGGGTGATCATCCAGGCGCAAAAAATCAATGAAAATAACGGAATAACCAATGGCAGAAGAACTGAACGCGCCCCGTGCTTCCGCTGAAAAAGGGCACCCGTCGCAAGCCGCGTCGGATGAGCCGATCAGAGCGAGGAACGTGCTCAAGATCCTGACAGCGGCTGTCGAGATCTTCTCGCGGAAGGGCCTTGATGGTGCCCGCATCGTTGAGATCGCGAAGGCCTCAGGGCTGCCGAAGGGCAATGTCTACTATTACTTCTCGTCGAAAGAGGAGATCTACAACGCCGCCATCGATCGCCTCATCCATAGTTGGGACGACGCGTTTCGGCATATATCGGCCGATCGTGAGCCCGGCGAGGCAATCGAGGCTTACATTCGAGCGAAGCTGGACCATGCCCGGGAGAATGCCGCAGAGACGCGCCTTTTCGCAAACGAGATACTGCAGGGAGCTGTACATCTCTCGACCGAGGCTCGCGATCACATGCGAACCGTCACGTCCGAGAAGGCCCGGGTGATCGATATTTGGGCCATGGCCGGAAAGATCGAGAAAGTCGACGCGCGCCATCTGTTTATTCTGTTGTGGTCCGCGACGCAGTTTTATGCCGAGTTCGAGGCTCTCGCCTGCGATGCGCTACATGTCAGCCAGCTAAAGGTGGCTGACTACAATTTGGCTGCGAAGACGATCACGGAGACGGTCTTGCGGGGGCTCCTTACCCGTCCATCGTGATGGACAATACGGCAGGGAGTCCGACCTCTGCGGCGACTGATGAGTTGGCAGCTCATCGGGGCAGCCCGGCCCCCTTAAGCGGGCGCGGAAGTGCCGAGAGCTACGGCCAGGACATCAACAAGGCCACGGCCGGCGCTGCCGTCGACGTCGAGGCGCGGATTGTAGATGGCGACCTCGAGCCCGACCGCCTTGCCGCTTGCCAGGATGATCCGGAGCGCTGCCGATAGCTCGTCCCACGACAGCCCGCCCGGTACGCGGAAATCGACCGCCGGCATGATCGCATCGTCGAGACAATCGGCGTCTAAATGGATGAAGAAGCCGTCGAGCTCAGGCCGCGTCAGGTGGCCAACGGCCGCCCGGGCGGCGGCTTCGACGCCCAGGTGGCGGATGGCATGGAGATCGTAGGCCATGAGCTCCGCCGGCAAAGGCTGGCTGCCGAATTCGGCCTGGTCCTCGTGGTCGCGAAAAGCGAAGGCGACAGCGTCCTCGGAGCGCACCAACGGGCGGCGACCCTCCAGGTCGGTCAGCAGCGCCGGCCCGTAGCCGGTGACGAAGGCCAGGTCCATGGACGCGCCTTCGCCGTTGGGCTCGGCCTCGGGCTGGAAGAAATCGGCGTGGCCGTCGATAAAGAGCAGGCCGCAGCGACCGCGCCGGCGCAGCGCGAGCATCGGGCCCAGCACGATCGTACAGTCGCCGCCCAGCACCACCGGGAATTCCCCTGCGTCCAGCACCTCCTCCACCGCGTTGGCGAGCTTGGGCGACCACGCCGCGATCGCGTTGGCATTGAGCGTCAGGGTGGCAGGGTCGGGCTTCGGGTCTTTCGGCGGGACGGCCAGCCGCCCGGCACGGCGCGCATGGATGCGGTCGGCGAGGCCCAGTTCCAGCAGCCGACCGGGCAAGTCCTCCACGCCGTCGGTCGCCAGACCCAGCGCGGACGGCGCTTCAAGAATGGCATAGGGGCGGGTAGGCATCAGATGCTCCCAGGTCTCGCAAGTGAGAACCGGCGCAGCGCCGGCGGTCTCTGCCACTGAACGCTGCGCGCCCAACGCAGCCTCGGTACGCAAGATCCCAAATTGCTCTTCAGGCCGCCACGCTCTTCGACCAGCACCGCTGACGGTATTTTTCTCGTCAATTCGATCGCGCTGTTTTTCGCCGGAAGTCGCACCACTCGGCGAATTGATACCGAAAGTGGGCAAAACCGAGGAAATTTCAACCCGCCCAAGTCCCTTTTGAAGTCAAGATCGCAAGTTTTCTGACCGGTATGGAGACTGTTCCTGACTGCGTTCTGAGAGAAAGTTGCGAGGCTGGATCAATGGGTGTCGTAGCTCAAAACGATCCAAAACGGGCGCTCTTCTCAAAGGCCTTCATCCCAATACGGCATGCGCCCAATGCATCGCGCAAGGTGGTCGACGAAGGCGCGGACCTTCATCGACATGAGCCTGTTGCTGGGATAGACGGCATAAATCGTGCTGGCTGGAGGCTCCCAGGCGTCAAGCACGCGTCGCAGCGCGCCAGTACGCAGCGGCTCCGCTACCGCCCAAGTGGGCAGTAGGGCGATGCCGATGCCACCGAGCGCCGCAACGCGCAGCATCTCCGCATTATTGCTGCGAAAGCCGCCGCCCACAGCCACCCGCACCTCGCCTCGTTTGCCGGCAAGGCGCCATTCATCGCCCCAAGGCAGGAGGCTGGTGCAGAGGCAGTTGTGCTTGGCAAGGTCGCCCGGCTCGCGCGGCGCTCCACGCTCCGTGAGATAAGCGGGCGCAGCACAGGCGACGAGCCGGGATGGCGCGAGCTTGCGCACGACAAGCGGCGAATCCTCGATCACGCCGATGCGGATCGCCAGATCGAGCCCCTCATCGACCAGACTCACATGCGTCGGGCTCAAAGCAATATCGACGGAAAGTTCCGGATAGCGCCTCAGGAACTCGGGGACGGCCGGCGCCACATGCATCCAGCCGAAGCTGTCGGGCGCCGAAATGCGAAGGGTGCCGCGCGGCTCGCGCTGCAGCGCGCTCGCCGCCTGTTCCGCAGCTTCAGCTTCGGCGAGAATCCGCGCACAGTGGCGGTAATAGGCTGCGCCCGCTTCGGTCATCGAGAGTCGACGCGTGGTGCGGTTGAGCAGGCGAATGCCCAGGCGCTCCTCAAGCCGCTGCACATGGGCGCTAACAGCGGATTTGGAGATTTTGAGATGCCGTGCCGCCGCTGAGAAGCTGCCGCTATCAACGACACGAGCGAACGCAGCGATTCCATCGAGCGGATCCATCGTCGGATTGTCCTGAAATCCGGACAGCATGTCCATACAATTCCGGCTAATCGACGGGCGAGAACGGACCTATGTCTCTTGGTGAGCCACCTGAGCCACAAAGGAGATCGACGATGGATGCCAAAGTTACAGCAGCCGAACCGTTCGTTCGCGAACCGGCGGCCGGATCGACGCTCAACGTTCTGGGCATCACCCATATCTACAAAGCCACCGGCGCTGAGACTGCGGGGTCCTTCTCGCTCTGGGAGTCCGTGGTTCCACCGGGCGCGGGAACGCCACCGCACACCCATGCCCGTGAGGATGAAGCCTTCTACGCGCTGAGCGGCGAACTCGTCATCGAATTCGAGGGCGAATCCGCGCCCCATCGCATTGTGCCCGGCGGCTTCTTCTTCGGCCCACGCGGCCGGCGCCATGCCATCCGCAATGTCGGCGACAAGCCGGCTCGCGTGCTCGTCCTTTGCGCGCCGAGTTGCGGCCTTGATCAGATGTTTGGCGAATTGGACGCCGCGACCGCCGCCGGCATGCCGGAAATGGCAAAGCTCATGGCCATCGCCGCCAAATACGGCGTCACCATCGAGCCGCCGGCTGCCTGAGATCTCGTTCCAGACCGCCAGCGCGCCCGTCAGGCGGGAAACAGAAATGCGGCGGCGGGATCGAAAAAAATCTGTCTGCTCGAGGCGAAGCCTTCATGTGCTTCTGCCATGTCGGATGTCGGCCTGACGTCGATCTCCTGGCCGGCGGCCGTGCGCGCGATGACGCGCCGCCGCTCGCCGAAGAAGGCGGTGTCGATGAATTCGACCGCAAGCCCGGCAGTGGCCGGGCCGGGCCTCAGCCGAAACGCTTCCGGCCGCACCATCAGCCGGGTCTTCTGGCCATGGCTGAAGTCCTGATCGATCCTGACGCCGGAGACGACCGAGCCATCGGCCAGGCGGATCGTGGCGGAGCCGTTGACGGTTTCAAGATGCTCAGCCGGCAGGAAATTGGAATTTCCGATGAAGCTGGCCACGAATTCGCTCGCAGGTCTCAGATAGAGGTCCTCACCGGTGCCGATCTGCTCGATGCGCCCGTCCCGAAACAGGGCGATGCGATCCGAAAGATGCAGGGCCTCGTCCTGATCGTGGGTGACGTAAAGGATCGTTACACCGGTTTCGCGGTGGATACGTCGTATCTCGGCCTGGATTTCCTCGCGCAGCTTCTTGTCGAGCGCCGAGAGCGGCTCGTCCATCAGAAGGATCGGCGGATCGTAGGCCAGCGCCCGGGCAAGCGCCACGCGCTGCTGCTGTCCGCCGGAAAGCGCGCCAGGATATCGGCCGCCGAAACTCTCGAGCCGGACCAACGACAGCATCTCGGCGACTTTTCGGTTCACCTCGGCGTCCGGCCGGCGGCGCACGCGCAACGGAAAGGCAACGTTCTCGGCGACGGTGAGATGCTGAAACAGCGTGTAGCGCTGGAACACCATGCCGATATTGCGCTTGTGCGACGGCACCGACAGCAGCGACCTGCCTTCGAGAAGAACGTCGCCGGATGTCGGCTGCTGAAAGCCGGCGACCGCGTAGAGCGTCGTCGATTTGCCGGAGCCGGAAGGGCCGAGGAAGGTCAGGAACTCGCCCTTGGGTATATCGATCGTGACATCGTGCACGGCGACGAAGCTGCCGAATGTCTTGCGCAGGTGGCGAATGGAGAGAAACGGTTCGGTCATTTCGACAGTTTCCGCCGAATGAGTGCGGTTACGATCATCAGGCTCAAGGTCAGAAGTACCAGAAGGCTGGAGGCGGCGGCGATGACCGGGCTGAGATCCTGGCGCAGGCTGCCCCAGATCTTGACCGGCAAGGTCTGCAAGGTGGGGCTGGCCATGAAGATCGCGACCACCACCTCGTCCCACGAGGCGAGGAAGGCAAAGATCGCCGCCGAAAAAATCCCGATCTTGATCGCCGGCAAGGTGACCCGGAGTTTTGCCTCGAATGGGCTTGCGCCGCAGACGATCGCCGCATCCTCGATGGATTTGTCAAAACCTTCGAGTGCCGCGGTGATGGGAATGATGGCGAAGGGGAGTGCCAGGACTGTGTGTGCGATGACGAAGCCTGCCGTGGTGCCGCCGAGCCCGATCCGCAGGAAGAATGCATAGATGGCGATGGCGAAGACCACGACCGGCAGCACCATTGGCGTCAGCAGCAGGCCGCGAAGCGTGTTGCGCCCGCGAAACTGTCCCCTGACCAGGGCGAAAGAAGCCAGGAGCCCGATGACGACGGCAAGAATCGCGACCATGGTGGCAATGCGCGCGCTGGTCAGCGCTGCTTCGAGCCAGGCCGGATCGGCGAACAGCTCCGCATACCATTTCAGCGTCCAGCCGGGCGGCGGAAAAGCCAGCCACCGCGACGATCCGAACGACAAAAGCACGATGAAGACCACCGGCAGCAGCAGAAACGCGGCAACCAGGCCGGTGAAACCCAGAAGTGCTGCGCGCAGCCAGCCCAGCCGGTCGTAGTCGAGCAGCATCTCAGATGCCTCCTGTCATGCGCTTGGCGCCGACGAGGCGCAGTTGCAGCGCGTAGAGGGCCATGGTCACCAAAAGCAGGATGAAAGCCGCCGCGCTTCCGAGCCCCCAGTTGAGCAAGGACTGGATCATCTGGGCGATCATTGCGGCGAGCATCATGTTGGAGGTGCCGCCGAGCAGCGTCGGCGTCACGAAATAGCCGAGCGACATGACGAAAACCATCAGGCCGCCTGCAGCGATTCCGGGAAGCGACAATGGCAGCAGGATGCGGCGGAAGGCGTTGAAGGGGCTCGCACCGCACAGGGCGGCGGCGCGCAGCGTCATCGGATCAATGGCGCGCAGGGTTCCGACCAGTGGCAGTATCATGAAGGGCAGCATGATGTAGACCATGCCGATGGTGACGCCGGTCAGGTTGTTGATCAGCGGCAGCGGCTCGCTGATCAGGCCAATATCCATCAGCGTCCGGTTGATGACGCCGGTGCGTTGAAGCAGCACCATCCAGGCATAGGTGCGGGTGAGCAGATTGGTCCACATCGACAGGATGATGATGCCGAAGACGATCGAGCCGAGGGCAGGCGGCATGATCGCCAGCATCCAGGCGACCGGAAACGCCACGATCACGGTGACGGCGGTGACGACGGTGGCGACCAGAAAGGTGTTGAAGAAGACCCGCGCATAAGTGCCGTCGCCAAACAGGATGGCGTAGTTCTGCAGGCCCGGTACGGGCTCGGTCACGCTGCGCAACAGCAACGCGACGACCGGCACCACGAAGAACAGGGTGATGAGGGTCAGCGCCGGCAAGGCGCCGCCGACGCCGTCTGGCCTTCGGAGGATTGGCTGTCGATGAAGCAAATTGCCCGACATGGCGATGATCCCGGCAGCTCAGGCGGGACGCCTAGCGGCGCCCCGCCGGTTCATGGGTGAGGGCGGCGGCTATTTGGCCTGCCAGGCGTACCAACGCTCCGCGATCGCGTCGCGGTTTTCAGCCCAGTAGTTCATGTCGAGGTTGATCTGCCCGTCGACATAGGCGTCCGGCAACGACTTGACGACGTCGGCCGGCATTTCGGCCTTGGCTGCCGTGTTGATCGGCGCGTAGCCGCTTGCTTCAGCAAACATTGCCTGGCTTTTCGCGCTTGTCGCTGTGGCCAGGAATTTCATCGCGCTAGCCTTGTTCTTCGAGCCCTTGGGGATGACGAGCACGTCGGCGGCAGTCATGTTCTGTTTCCAGGATGCCCCTACATCGGCGCCGTCCTGCTGGAGGGCGAAGACACGCCCGTTCCAGAGTTGCCCGAAGGCTGCCTCACCGGAGGCGATCAGCTGTTGCGACTGCGCGCCGCTGTCCCACCAGACGATTTCCGACTTGATCGTATCGAGTTTCTTGAACGCCCGGTCGAGGTCGAGCGGATAGAGCTTGTCTGCCGGCACGCCGTCGGCCAGCAATGCGATCTCGATGACGCCTGGCGCCGACCATTTATAGAACGTGCGCTTGCCGGGAAATTTCGTCAGGTCGAACATGTCGGCCCAGCTGGTTGGCTCGCCCGACACCGCCCCTTTGTTCCAGGCAAGAACGAAGGAATAGTAGAAGCTGCCGACCGCATGCTCGGTGGTGAAGCGAGGATCGAGATCGGCTTTCGGCACGACATTGAAATCGATCGGCTCCAGCAGGCCATCCTTAGCCGCCTTGATGGCGAAATCCATTTCGACATCGACGACATCCCAGGCGACGCTGCCGCCTTCCACCATGGCCTTCAGCTTGCCGTAGTCCGTCGGGCCGTCCTGCAGGACCTTGATGCCGGAATTGGCTTCGAACGGAGCAGCCCAGGATTTGGTCTGCGCCTCCTGGGTGGTTCCGCCCCAGCTGGTGAACACCATTTCATCGGCCCGTGCGGCGGTGGTTGCCAAGAGTCCGGCCAAAATGCCGGTCAAAATCAGTTTCATGTCATTCTCCTCTGTTGGTTGTTTTTGGTTTCTTGTTGTTATGAAATTGCGCGATCGCGGCGCTGCCCTCATCGCATGACGAACGGATCCGGGATCGGCTCGTCGGATATCCGTATCCAGACGGATTTCGAGCGCGTGTAATCGCGGATGGCGTCGAGCCCGCCCTCACGGCCGAGCCCCGACTGACCGTATCCGCCGAACGGCACGAGCGGCGAAACGGCGCGGTATGTGTTGACCCAGACGACACCGGCATGGATGTCGCGCGCCATGCGGTGCGCCTTGGCGAGATTGGTGGTGAACACGCCCGAGGCCAGGCCGAACGGCGTATCGTTGGCAAGCGCCAGGGCTTCGGCTTCCGTGTCGAAGGTGAGAACGCTGAGCACCGGACCGAACAATTCCTCCCGCACGCAGGGCAGCGCTGTATCCTCGGTGTCGATCATGGTCGGTGCGTAGTAGAAGCCGCGCGGATGCTCGTCGGGCCGTTTTCCGCCGGTGATCAACGTCCCACCACTGGCGAGGCTCTCGGCAACGATCCTCTCGATCCATTCCCGCTGACGTAGTGTTGCCAGTGGTCCCATTTCGGTGGCCGGATCCTGCGGATCACCGATTTTGATGGCCTCGGCCTTGTGCTTCAGCCTGTCGAGGAACTCGGCCTTTATCGAACGCTCGACCAGCAGCCGCGAGCCGGCGACACAGCTTTGTCCAGACGCCGCGAAAATCCCGGCCACGACCGCGTTTGCCGCACTGTCCAGGTCTGCGTCGGCGAAAACGACAACCGGGCTTTTCCCGCCCAGCTCCAGCGTCGTGTAGGCGAGATTTTCCGCCGTGTTGCGGATAATCGCGCGAGCGGTCGAAGGTCCGCCGGTGAAGGCGACGCGTGAAACCAGCGGATGACTTGTCAGGCGCTGGCCGCAATCGTGCCCGAACCCGGCCAGTATGTTGACGCTTCCGGCGGGAAATCCGGCCTCGTGAACGAGTTCGGCGAAGGCCAGCAACGGCGCTGGGCCGTCTTCCGAGGCTTTCAAGACGACCGTGCAGCCGGCCGCCAGTGCCGGACCGAGCTTGACGGCCGAAAGGAAGAGCTGCGAATTCCACGGCACGACGGCAGCGACGACGCCGATCGGCTCGCGCCTGATGGTGACGTCCATATCGGCCTTGTCGATAGGCAGATGCGAGCCTTCATGCTTGTCGGCAAGCCCGCCATAGTAGCGGTAATAGTCGCCGACATAGGCGATCTGGGCGCGGGTCTCGCGGATGATCTTGCCGGTGTCGCGCGTTTCCAGTTCAGCCAGGCGGCCGGCATTGGCGACGACCAGGTCGCCGAGGCGCACCAGCAGCTTGCCTCGCGCCGTCGCCGTCAGCGATGCCCACGCGGCGGAGTGCAAAGTCCGGTGCGCCGCTTCGACGGCGCGGTCGACATCGGCTTCGGTTGCAGCGGGCATCGTCGCCCAGGGCGCTCCGGTGGACGGATCGATGCTTTCGAAGGTGGCCGTCGGCGTATCGAACGCTCCATCTATGAAGTTGCTGAATGCCACGAGGGTCATTGCGGCCTCCCATGCCCGAACGCCGGCATCACCTTGTCGACAAACAGCTGCAGCGACTTCTTCTTGCGTTCGTGCGGTAGGCCGCTGTCGATCCAGATCGAATATTGGTCGTAGCCGAGCGCCTCGTATGCCTTCAGCCGGGCGATCACCTCTTCGGCTTCGCCGATAACCAGGTTCTGTCGCATTTTGTCGGGCGCGTATTGCGGCATGGCCGCGATCTCGTCGCCGGTGAGCGCTTCCAATATGCCTTGGCGAACAGGCTTCTTGTTCTGGAACCACGCGCCGAACTGGCAGTAGAACAGCGACAGGTCCTTCGTCAGCTGCTCTGCATCGGCGGCGTCTTCGGCAACGAATGTGTGCATCAGCAGCATGATCTCGGGGCGGGCGATGTCTGGATGCGCCGCGCACGCCGCGTTGAAGCGCTCCATCAGGCTGGTTACCTCATCATCGCCCGAGGCGAGCGGCGTCACCTGGACGTTGCAGCCGTTGGACACGGCGAAGTCGTGCGAGTTCGGATCGCGCGCCGCCACCCAGATCGGCGGGTGCGGTTTTTGCACCGGCTTGGGCGACGAGGTGGTCGAGGGAAACGACCAGAACTCCCCGGACATCTCGAAGTCGCCCTTCCAGAGGCCCTTGATAGCGGGGATGATCTCGCGCATGCGCTGGCCCGCGCCCCAGGCATCGAGCCCCGGGAACAGGCGCTGGTATTCGTAGCTGTAGGCGCCGCGCGCGATGCCGATGTCGAGCCGGCCAGCCGTGACGACATCGGTCATTGCTGCCTCGCCGGCGAGCTTGATCGGATGCCAGAACGGCGCGATGACCGTTCCTGTCCCGAGCCGGATGCGCTTCGTCCTGGCGCCAAGATAGGCGATGTTGATGAACGGGTTTGGCGAGATGGTGAACTCCATGCCGTGGTGCTCGCCGATCCAGGCCGTCTCGAAGCCTGCCGCCTCGGCCATCAGGACCAGTTCCTCAAGCTCGTCGATGAGCTCGGCATGCGGCTTTGCCGGGTCCGAGCGTTCCATATGGACGAAGAGCGAGAACTTCATACCTGTTGACCCGGATTAGAAGTGTTCATGGATACCGGCTTGGCGAGCGGACGGACTTCACCTTCGACCTCATTGCCGACATAGACTCCAAACGCATCCTCCCGACATTCAAGAACATAGCGGGCGAGCATAGAGCGCACAGCAGCGTCGGCGATGTTCAGTCCGGCAATCCTGTCGATGTCGACGAGCCGGACCTGGCGATCGCTGGAGTGGGGCGCGTCCACCGTGCCGCGGTAGTAGACATGCGTTCGCGATGGGTTTGCGGCGTCGTCCCAGACCGCAAACAGGAATCCGAGATGAGCCTCGATGGCTTTCGCAGCGAGGCATCCCTTGAGGCTTCGCGTGTCGCCGGGCGTTCCGAGCCCTCGGCCCGCCGGCAGTTCGAAAAAGCCGTCGACGGTTTCGAAGAACAGCACGCGGCCTTCATCTTCGAGGATGGCGCCGACTTCCATGTCCGGAGGCGCGGCCGCCAGCGCTTCCTGGCTGAGACCGGGCGAGACATACGCCCCACGGCAATAGCCGAGGGGCTGCGATGAATTGTGGGAGAATTCGCGAACGCGGCCGATGAGGATCGAATGGTCGCCGGCGTCGACCAACTGCTCCATGTCACAGTCAAACGTAGCCACCGATCCAGCGAGCAGCGGGCTGCCGGTCGGGCCGAAGCGCCACTCGACAGCCGAGAACTTGTCCTGCGATTTAGAAGCGAAGACGCCGGACGCGGCTCGCTGTTCCTCCGAGAGCACGTTGACGGCAAAGCACTTCGAGGTCGAAAACACCGGATGGCCCAGCGCTTTCTTGGCGATGCAGACCAGCACAAGCGGCGGATCGAGCGAAACGGATGTAAACGAATTGGCGGTGAAGCCTCGAGGCTCTCCTTCCGGCCCGATCGCGGTGACGATGGTAACGCCGGTCAGGAAGGAACCGAGCGCCCGCCTGAATTCGCCCGCGTCGAAGGCTGTGTCCATCGCCGGTCGCGCCGGTGTGCTTGCGCCGTCGTTGCTCTCGAGAAAATCGACAATGCGCCGTGTGACCATGTCAGGCGAGGCTACGGCCATCATATGTCTTTCGCCCTCCAGAACGGCGCAGCGACCGCGCGGCGCGAGGCGGGCCATCGCCGCCGACATCGCAGGCGAGGAATTCCTGTCCTGCGAGCCGGTCATGAACAGAGTCGGCATCGCTAGACCGGAAAGACGATCGCCATGCGCCGCATCCGCATGGGCGAAAAGTCGATATGTGCGCGCATAGCCTTCCGGGTTGACGCTCTGCAGTGCCGCGCGCGTTGTCCTCGCCGCCTCGGCCAGGCTGTCGGGGACGGGGTTGCCGAACCAGCGCGCGATCGTTGCGTCCGTCCCTGACGGGTTTTCCGCGCCATTCAATTCGGCGGCGCGCTCGCGCACTGCCTGCGCAAGGTCCGCCGGGCGGCGAAAGACCGCGTTGAGCGACACCATGCGGCGGACCCGTTCTGGTGCGTTGAGAGCGATTTCCTGCCCGACCAGCGCCCCCATTGAATGGCCAACGATCGAGACGGCATCCAGGCCAAGGTGATCAAGAAGCCGGATTGCCTGTCCTGCATAGTCGGCAAGGCTGGCGTCCTCGGGCGGTAGCGGCGACCGGCCATGCCCCAGCATGTCGATCGCGATCACATCCCATCTGTCCCGCATCAGCTCGATCTGGGGCCCCCAGATCGCCGCGTTCATACCGACGCCGTGGATGAGGAGGACCGGCGCGCCGGATCCGGCCCGGATGAAGCCGGTGCCGTCAGGCGCCGTTTCGCGATGCCAGGCAGGCTCCGTCAGCTCAGCCATGCAGGTCGCCGACCTCCTTGAGATCCTGGTAGCGGTCGCCGATGCGATGATGCGGTCGTCCGCCGATCGAGGCGCCAAGCGCTACCACCAGCTCGTCCGGCGCCGGCGCGTCGCCGATCTGGAAATGCACAGTCAGGTAGTGCGAACGTCGGCCTTCATCGTGCTTGTCCATGAGTGGGATCATGATCGGCGTGTTCGGCCCGCCACGCAGGTTGGTGAAGGCGAGATAGGTCTTGGCGCCGACGGCACGCCGATAGTAGTTGCCGAAATGCAGCGTGTGGATGAGCGCCGAGGCATGCTCGATCTCGCCCGACGTGCCGCAGATTGCGGCCTTGCCGTAGCCTTCGATTGCTTCGCCAGATGCCGCAACTGCGAGGATTTCATGGGTGAGCATCTCTCCCAAAACCGGCGCATAGGCGCGGATCTCGGGAGAAAGGTCCTCAGTGAAACCGCGCCCGGCCCAAGGATTGTCGAGCACCGCCGCCACGCCGATCAGGCGCAGCGGCCGGGGGGCCACCTTGCCGCCTTCAATCAGCGTGTTCTCGACATAGGTGACGATCTTTCGGATGGCCGGCTTCATCGAATCCTCGGTGGTCGTTCGGCCGAGGCATCCGGAAAAGCTCCCTTCCGCCACGGTCATCTTATGGTATACCATACTATTGAAGACCAAATCCCTTGTCAACGGATCGTCGAATCTGTTTGTTTGCAGATGCTGGGAGTAGATGAATTGGCCGACGACACACTGAGGATCGAACGATCTACCAAGACGCTGAGAACGCTGGCGCTGGAGCGCATGCGCGACGCGATCATGGGGTTTCACTTCCAGCCCGGCGAACGGCTGGTCGAGCGGCCGCTTTGCGACCAGCTCGGCGTCAGTCGCTCGGTGGTGCGCGAAGTTCTGCGGCAGTTGGAGACTGAGGGCCTTGTTCAGATGATACCAGGCCACGGACCCGCGGTGGCCAGGCCGGATCTCAGCCGCACCGATGAGATTTATGAACTCCGCGCTTTGATGGAGGGCATCGCGGCGCGCGCCTGCGCGCTGACGGCGACTGAGGACCAGATCGCCGCGCTTGAGCGCGCATTCGATGTGCTGCTCACGGCGTGGGCCTCAGCCAATCCGATCGAGGTGATGCGGGCGACGACAAAATTCTATGAAGTGCTTTTCGATGCCGCCGACAAGCGCATCGCCTGGGAGATCGTCCAGGGTCTGAACGTCCGCATCAACCAGCTGCGCTCCATGACAATCGCTTCGGTGGACCGCCGCGATGCCGCAATTGCCGAAATGACCGACATCATGAACGCCATCAAGTCGCGCAACGGCGATGACGCCGAAGCCGCGGCCCGGCGACATGTGGAGCAGGCGTGGCGAATTGCGCAACAGACCCTTCGCAACAGCTGAAGCAGAAACTTCACATTACGGAATCGCCCGTCGCTCTCGCACTGACGCACTGCAGGCAATTCCAACGCGCATCCCGATGATATAGCAGCAATGGCGTTGTTTCTGACGGCTGACGATAGCGCACTCTGGGTTTGCTGGTGTGGATGCCATTTCAAGCGTATTCTCTTCCTTAGGGAACAAGCCAGGTCGACTTCGATTGGCGGTCGCTTGCGCTCGGCCGCCCCGCTCGGGAGGAGCCTCTGATTGCGATGGCGCGCTTTGCTCACCTCGCCCTTCTCGCCGTTGCCTTGGGATTTTTGCCTGGAATTGCACTGGCTGGGGAGCCTTTCGTCCCGAGCTGGATCAAGAACGATCCTGCAGCCGAGACAGTGGCCATAGAGATTGTTGCCGATTGGAACCAAGTCGAGCGGTATCGCAGGGACAACATCCGGACCGACATTATCGACTTCAACGGTTACTGGGGCGGCAATCTTACCATCGTCGTGCCAGCAGAATGGTCGGTAAAGATCGAGTTCATCAATGGCTCCTCGTCTTTCCGGCACAGCCTGATGCTGACCAGGGTCTACGCTCAGTCAGAGATGCCCGTGAAGTTGACGGCCGAGGATGCGATCTGGGGGGTGTACACCGATCCGCCAGAGGGGATTAAAATCAATGAGAGGAGGCAACTCAACTTTGTTGCGCAGCAGGCCGGGAGCTATTTCCTCGCCTGCGGGAGGCAAACGCATCTGATGGACGGACATTGGATCGGTTTCGAGGTGAGAGACAGCATCGAGCAGGCCGTGGCAATCATAGACGAAAACAAATTTCCGCAGGAGCAGCCCCCAGGACGGCCTTAGGGGCTACGCGAGCAAGCCAGCGCCATGGCTTGGTCGTGGAGATCAATGCAAACCCAGGGCGGCTTACCGGAAATTCGAAAGTCTGGCGTGCCCGAGCAGCTGCCTTTGCTCGCCTAGCCACCAGCGGGCAATGCTTTCGCCACTATTTCAGCTGCCCTATGCCACAAGGGCAATTCTGTACGGCTTGGTCGTTCTGGGCGCTGTCATGGCGCTGCGCGAACGGCGGCTGCAATGAGAAAGGACAACACGATGAGCGCGACGGCGATGAGTAAAGGGGCACCGTCATCGGCGGACGATTTTCTGACCGGGTTGAAGGGGCAGCGCGTGCTGGTGACGGCAGGCGCCGGCGGTATAGGCTTTGCCATTGCCGACACGTTGTCGCGGCTCGGCGCGCGCATCGTCGTTTGCGACGTCTCCGACGAGGCGCTGGCCGCTGCTCCGGACAGGATAGCGCTCGTCGCCGCGGTCAAGGCCGATGTCTCGCGCGAAGACGACGTCGACCGGCTGTTCGAGACCGTCAAGGAAAAGCTCGGCGGCCTCGACGCGCTGATCAACAATGCCGGCGTTGCCGGGCCGACCGGCGGCGTCGATGAGATCGATCCGGCGGAGTGGCGGCGCTGCATCGACATCTGCCTGACCGGCCAGTTCCTCTGCGCCCGACGTGCCGTGCCGCTGATCAAGGCGGCGGGCGGCGGCTCGATCGTCTCGATGTCGTCGGCGGCCGGCCGCTACGGCTACGCTTTCCGCACACCCTATTCGGCGGCCAAGTTTGGCGTCATCGGTTTCACGCAGAGCCTCGCCAAGGAACTCGGGCCGCACGGCATAAGGGTCAACGCCATCCTGCCCGGCATCATCGAGGGACCACGCATCGACAAGGTCATCGCCGACCGGGCCAAGCAGCTCGGTGTGTCGAATGAGGCGATGACGGAGCGCTATCTCCAGAACATCTCGCTGCGCCGCATGACCAGCCCTTATGACGTCGCCTCGATGGTCGCCTTCCTGCTGTCCAATGCGGGGATCAACATTTCCGGCCAGTCGCTCGGCGTCGACGGCAACGTCGAAACGCTTTGAGGAACCGATCATGACAAAGGTCGCAATTGTCGGCAGCGGGTTCATCGGACGGGCCTGGGCGATCAGCTTCGCCCGCGCCGGCCACGATGTGCGGATGTGGGATCAGTCGCCGGCCGCGGCGGGCGGTGCGCATGATTACGTCGCCGGCGTGCTGGGTGACCTCGCCGCGAACGATCTGCTGCGCGGACAGGCAATCGATGCCGTGCGTGGCCGCATCGCCGTCGTTGCGGAGCTGGAAGAGGCGCTGGCCGATGCGGTCCATATCCAGGAGAACACGCCCGAAAGCCTCGACGTGAAGCGCGAGGTGTTCTCTCTGATTGATGCGTTGGCCGGTCCGCAAGCGGTGATCGCCAGTTCCACCTCGGCGCTGCTGCCGTCGAAATTCACCGATCATCTGCAAGGGCGGCACCGCTGCCTGGTCGTGCATCCGATCAATCCGCCCTATCTCATTCCGGCTGCGGAAATCGTGCCGGCGCCATGGACCTCGCCCGAAACGGTCGAAAGGACCCGCGCCTTACTCGTCGCCGCAGGCCACGCGCCGCTGGTGATGAAGCACGAGCTCGACGGCTTCATCATGAACCGCCTGCAGGGCGCGCTGCTGGAGGAGGCTTTTCGCCTTGTCGCCGACGGCTATGCCAGCGTCGAGGACGTCGATATCGGCATTCGCGACGGGCTGGCGCTACGCTGGTCGTTCATGGGTCCGTTCGAGACGATCGACCTCAATGCACCGGGCGGCGTGCGCGACTATGTCGAGCGCTATCAGACGATCTATGCCAACATTTTTCCGCAGACGCTGCGCCGCGTCGACTGGGCCGGCGAGGTCATCGAGACAGTAGAGGCCGACCGCCGCAAGCGGCTGCCGCGGGAAGAGCTCGGCGAACGGCAGGTGTGGCGCGACCGCCGGCTGATGGCGCTGGCGGCGCACAAGAGAAAATCGGATCAGGAGTTCGGACGATGACGGAAACGAACCGCAAGCCCAGCGCTCAGCAGGCCAAGGGCAAGGTTATCATCACTTGTGCAGTGACGGGGGCGATCCACACGCCGACCATGTCGCCCTATCTGCCGATCACGCCGGACCAGATCGCGTCCGAGGCGATCGCGGCGGCAGAGGCGGGTGCCGCGATCCTGCACCTGCATGCCCGCGACCCTGAGACCGGCAAGCCCGACCAGACGCCGGAGGCGTTCGCGCGTTTCCTGCCGCGCGTCAAGCAAGGCACCAACGCCGCCATTAACATCACCACTGGCGGCAGCCCCTACATGAAGGTCGAGGAGCGCGTGCGCCCAGCCGCTGAGTTCAAGCCGGAAGTCGCGTCGCTCAACATGGGCTCGATCAATTTCGGGCTCTATCACCTCGCGGACAAATACGAGACCTTCAAGTTCGACTGGGAAAAGCCGCATCTGGAAGCGACGCGCGACCTGGTCTTCCGCAATTCGTTCAAAGACATCGAATACATTCTTGCGACCTGCTACGACAACGGCACGCGCTTCGAGTTCGAGTGCTACGACATTGCCCATCTCTACAATCTCTCGCACTTTGCCGACCGTGGGCTGGTGAAGCCACCGTTCTTCGTGCAGTCGGTATTCGGGCTGCTCGGCGGCATCGGCACGCATCCTGAAGACGTCGCCCATATGAAGCGCACCGCCGACCGGCTGTTCGGCGACCAGTTCCGCTGGTCGGTGCTCGGTGCCGGCGCCAGCCAGCTTCGCATTGCCGCGCAGTCGGCGGCCCTTGGCGGCAACATCAGGGTTGGCCTGGAGGACAGCCTATGGGCCGGCAAGGGTAAGCTTGCCAAATCGAACGTCGAACAGGTGGTGCTTGCCCGCAAGATCATCGAAGGCCTCGGCATGGAGGTGGCGACGCCCGACGAGGCGCGCGAGATCCTGTCATTGAAGGGCGGCGACAAGGTCGCGTTCTGAGGCGGATCGCGAGATCTGGGCTTATGACTATGACATCGCGACTGGTGCTGCCAGCAACCGGCGCACTTTCGCCCGCGTCGACACCGGCCGGGGTGGCGCTGCGGCAGCCTGTTCGCAATAACCGGCCTTGGCATCAAAGGCGTTGCGGAACCACGCTTCGCCGGATGACGGCGGCGGCAAAAGGGGATAGAGGCGAATAAGGAAACGAGCGCTTGCTCGATTCCTAGACCATGGCGGCCACCTCGTTTCATCGCTGAGAGTTTGCCCATGAATTTCGATATTCCCACTCGCACGGAAGATTACCGCGTCCGCATTGCCGACTTCGTCGAGCGTGAGATCCTGCCGCTCGAAGCCGACAAGACGTCCTATGACGCGCATGGAAATATCGCCTTGCCGCTGCTGGAGGGGCTTCGCGCCAAGGCGCGGATGGCGGGCCTGTGGTGCCTGCAACTCAAGCCCGAAACCGGCGGCGCCGGTCTCGGCAAGATGGACATGGCGGTCTGCTACGAGGAGATGAACCGGTCGATTTTCGGACCCGTGGTGTTCAATTCGGCAGCGCCCGACGATGGCAACATGATGGTTCTGGAGGCGCTCGGCACGCCAGCGCAAAAGGAAAAATGGCTGAAGCCGATTGTCGAGGGCAAGGTGCGCTCGGCCTTTGCCATGACCGAACCGCACCCCGGCGGCGGCTCGGATCCTTCGATGATCATGACGCGTGCGGAGCGGCGCGGCGACAAATATGTCGTGACCGGCCGCAAATGGTTCATCACCGGCGCTGAGGAGGCCAGCCATTTCATTTTGATCGCGCGAACCTCGGACGACCCGCGCCATGGTCTGTCGGCCCTGATGTTCCACAAGGACCAGCCAGGCTGGCGTATCATGCGCCGCATCGAGATCATGGGCCCGGAGGAGCATGGCGGGCATTGCGAGCTGGAGTTCGATGGGCTCGAAATCCCTGTCGACGACATGCTGGTCGGCGAGGGTAGGGGCATGAAGGTGACGCAGGTGCGGCTCGGCCCAGCGCGGCTTACCCACTGCATGCGATGGCTCGGACTGTCCAAGCGCTGCGTTGAGATCGCGCGCGCCTACGCCGCCGAGCGCTATGGTTTCGGCCAGCGCCTCGCCGACCGCGAAAGCGTCCAGCTGAAGCTCGGTGACCTCGCCATGCGCATCGAGATCGGCCGCATCCTGGTGATGAAGGCTGCGTGGGAGCTGGACCGCGGCGGCTTTGCCCGCAAGGAAGTATCGATGGCCAAGATCCAGGTCGCCAATGTGCTGCATGACGCAGCCGATGTGGCGATCCAGATCAATGGCGCGCGTGGCTATTCCAAGGACACGGTGCTCGAATGGATCTACCGCTATGCTCGCCAGGCGCGGCTGGTCGACGGTGCCGATGAGGTCCACAAGATGGTGCTGAACCGTTTCCTCAACGAGGAAGAGAGAGGCTTCTGGCGCTGGACGGTCGAAGGCGAGGCGTAAGCGACGCGCGGTGGCATCTCAGGAGGAAAAGATGGCGCAGCCGTCGAATGCGGATTTCGATCCTGCGGCATTGAAGGCTTTTCTCTCGAACCGCTTCGGCGACGCCGCCATGACGCTTGAGCGGATTGGCGGCGGACAGTCCAACCCAACCTACTTCGTCGACTATGGTGCGCATCGCATGGTGCTGCGCAAGAAGCCGGCCGGGCCGATCCTGCGCGGGGCGCATGCCGTCGACCGCGAATTCCGCGTGCTTGAAGCGCTTGCACCGACCGATGTGCCGGTGCCCGGGCCGGTGCTCTATCATGACGGTGTCGAGCCGCTCGGCACGCCCTTCTACCTGATGGAGCGGCTGGATGGTCGCGTCTTCCACGACTGTTCGTTGCCCGGCCTTTCGCCCGCGCAGCAACGCGGCATCTATTTCGGCATGGCCGAAGCGATGGCCAAATTGCATGCTGTCCGTCCCGACGAGGTCGGTCTCGGCGACTACGGCCGGCCCGGCAACTATTTCGAGCGCCAGATTGGCCGCTGGACCAAGCAGCTCAGGGAATCGCCGAGTGACAGAATTCCGGCACTCGAAGTGGTCGCCGACTGGCTGCCGCAGCACCTGCCCGCGGATGATGGACGCGTGTCGATCGCCCATGGCGACTTCCGCCTCGGAAATCTGCTGTTCCATCCCGACAAGCCGGAGGTGATCGGCATTCTCGATTGGGAGCTGTCGACGATCGGCCATCCGCTCGCCGATCTCGGCTTTTGCTCGATGACCTGGCATTCGACCCCGGACGAGTATGGCGGCATCCTCGGCCTCGATCATGCCGCGCTCGGCATCCCCAGCCAGCGCGAATTTCTCGACCATTATTTCGCGCATGCCGTGCCCACTGCGCCCCTGGAACGCTTCCATCTGGTTTTTTCGCTGTTCCGTTTCGCGGTGATCTTCGTCGGCATCGCCGACCGGGCGCGCGCAGGCAGCGCGGCGTCGGCCGATGCCGCCGGGAAGTGGCCTCTCGCCGGCCGCTTTGCCGTGCGTGCCCAAGAGATCATCCAAGGAGCGAGACCGTGGAGTGGCTCCTGAGGGGAGGGTTCGCGCCTGGTCCTTTCCCTACCCCGCGGCGTCAGCAATCCAGTCCGAGAGGCTTCGCGAAAAGCTTCGCGGCACCATGAGTTCGCACGCGGTCTCACCGGTGCGCAGGAAAAGCACGGGCACATGATGCAAGGACGTCAGCACGGCCCGGCCCGGGGCGGCCGCCGGCGCGCGCCAGTCGACGGCGATGCATTTGGAGAGAACCCGCGCGATGTCAGCCCCAGCCATTCTGAAACGCACGCGACCTTCGTCGAGAGAAACTGAACAGCCGAGATCCGGGTCGACGGCAAGCGAAGGTGCCTGCGCGCCGTCGTCAAGAGCCAGCCAGAAACGGCGAGGGGTAACGCGGATGACAAGGAAACCCTTGTGGCGAACAGTCTCTCCAACCGAGGCAGGAAGCTTGGTGCCGAGCGACGTCGAGAGGCTCGATTCGAATTGCCCCAGCGTGCCGTCCCAGCCCTCGACCTGGATGAGCGGGCAATCGGCCACGGACAGGCTGAAATCCGGGCTAGCCATGTAGCCGCTCTCCCTGCGGATCGAGAAATACCGGCGAGACGATGCGGGCGCGCACCGTTTCGGTCTTCATCGGATAGACGGCCACGATCTCGCTTCCTTCGCTAGCGACATCGCCAGCAAGCAAGGCCAGCCCGACATAGCGACCGCGTTCAGGGCTGAAGGTGACGGAGGTCACGCGGCCGCGCCCGTGGCCGTAAGGTTTCTCACCCGGCAGGAACAGGATGGCGCCACCGCGCAGGCGTTTCCCCGCCTCGATGCATTCCAGCCCGACCAGGCGCTGCCGGTCTGGCGCCTGGAAGGCGGGGCGTCGTCGCAACACGTCGCCGACGAAGCCGGTGCGCTTGCCGGCCATGCGGCCGAGGCCAAGATCGTCGAGCGTCGTGCGCCCATCGATTTCAGGTCCGGCGACATGGCCCTTTTCGACGCGCAGCGCACCGAGCGCCTCGACGCCGTAAGGCTTCAGGTCAAATGCTCTGCCCGCTTCGAGCAGGCGGCTCCAAAGCTGTTCACCGGCGGTTGCGCCGACATAGATTTCGTAGGCGCGCTCGCCGGAATAACTGAGACGCAGGATGCGGAGCGCACGGCCTTGCCATTCGCTTTCGAGCAACCCCATATGCGCAAGTGCCGCGTCGGAAACGTCGAGAGCGGGAAACGCCGCACTCAGAATTGCGCGGCTTTTCGGTCCGGCAACCGACATCGCCGCCCATTCGTCGCTCACCGAGGTCACGGCTACGCGCAAATCCGGCCAAGCCGTGTCGAGCAGGAATTCCAGACGCGACAGCACATCGGCGGCCTTGGCGGTCGAGGTGGTCATGAAGAACCGGTTCTCCGCCAGCCGCGTCGTGGTGCCGTCGTCGAAGACGATGCCGTCGTCGCGCAGCATGACGCCGTAGCGGGCGCGGCCGACCGGCAGTTTGGCAAAGCCGTTGGCGTAGACGCGATCCAGGAAAATCGCGGCATCCGGGCCCTGGACGTCGATCTTGCCGAGGGTGGAAATGTCCATCAGGCCCGCGGCCTGGCGCGCATTCCGCATTTCGGCGACGTAGGCTTCGTTCACGTCACGTCCGGACTGCTTATAGAAATAGGGCCGCATCCAGAGCCCGACCGCCAGCATCTCGGCGCCATTCGTCATGTGCCAGTCGTGCATCGGCGTGCGGCGGATCGGCTTGAAATGATGGCCGATGGCACGTCCGGCGAGCGCTCCGATGGCGACCGGCGTGTAGGGCGGTCGAAAGGTCGTGGCGCCGGTCTCGGGGATCGTTGCGTTGCGTAAGGCCGCCATCGCGGCAAGCGCCGGAAAATTGCTGGTCTTGCCCTGGTCGGTGCCCATGCCGAGGGTGGTGTAGCGCTTCAGGTGCTCGACCGATTCATAGCCCTCGCGATGGGCGAGCTCGATATCCCCGGTCGTCACGTCCATCTGGAAATCGACGAAGGCCTTTCCACGCCCAGCGGGCAGGACCTCGCGAAGCGGGGCTGCGGCGGTCTCGCCAAGATCGAGTTTCGATGGAGTGGGCGCCGGTCCCGACTTGCCGCAAAACGATGCCGCCTGGGTGCCGGCGCGGTGACCGTCCTCGATGGCACCGGCGGTCGAATAAGCTCCCATCATCGAGCCGGCGCCGAACCGGTCCGCCGCAAACGCGCCCGGCACGAAGCCGCCGATGTCGTCGCGGTAGGCAGGTTTGATGCCCAGATGCGAGGTGAGATGCACGGTCGGCGACCAGCCGCCGGACACGCAGACCAGGTCGCAGGCGGCCTCGGATTGGCCGTCCGGCCCGTTGAGCGTTGCACGCCTGACGGCATGGCCGCCGCGCAGGTCGACGATGTGCGTTGCGGCCCGCACAACCACGCCGAACTGTGCGGCCTCCGCGACAAGTGCTGCAGGAGGTGATGCGCGCAGATCGGCAACCGTCACCTCTGCGCCGGCTGCGGCAAGGTCGAAGGCGGTGCGCCAGGCGCCGTCATTGCTGGTGGCGACGATGATTTTTTTGCCGGGCAGGACGGCGAAACGGTTGAGATAGGTCCGGGCGGCCGAGGCAAGCATGACGCCGGGCCGGTCGTTGTTCGAGAATACCATTGGTCGCTCGATGGCGCCGGTGGCGAAAACGATCGAGCGGGCGCGAAGCATGGTGAACGTCTGCCGCGCCTCGCCGACCGGCTGGCGATTGGTTGGGTCGCGTTGCTCGACCAGTCCGATGACATTGCCGTCATAGATACCGAAAGCGGTCGTCCGCTTCATCAAGGCGACGGTTTCGGAGCTCTCCAGCTCGGCTTCGGTCTGTCTCAACCATGCGGCCGCCGCGCTGTCGGACGGTTCCGCCAGGAGTTGGCCGCCGAGCAGGAAATCCTGCTCGATCAGCGCGACCCGCGCGCCGGCGGCCGCGGCAGCACGCGCCGCCGACAATCCCGCCGGACCGCCGCCGATGATCGCGACATCGGCAAACGCATGACGAACCTCGTAACGGTCGGGGTCAGGGTCGGTGCCGGCTCTGCCCAGCCCGGCCGCCTTGCGGATAAAATGCTCGTAGAACATCCAGGCACGGCGCGTCGGGCCCATGAAGGTCTTGTAGTAGAAGCCGGCCGAAAGGAACGGCGCCAGCAGGCCGTTGGCGCTTTGCACGTCAAAGGCAAGCGAGGGCCAGCGGCTCTGGCTCTCCGCGACCATGCCGTTTGTAAGTTCCAGCGTCGTCGCTGGCAGGTTCGGCTCGCGCCTGCCTGCGATTCCCTGCGTAGCCAGCGCGTTCGGCTCCTCCGGCCCGGCGGAAAAAATGCCGCGTGGACGATGATATTTGAAGCTGCGCCCGACCAGGGTGACGCCGTTGGCGAGCAGCGCGGACGCCAGCGTGTCGCCGCGACATCCAGCCAGCTTGCGGCCGTCGAAGGTAAAATCGATCGGCTGCTCGCGGTCGATACGGCCACCCATCGACAGCCGCTTATGGTTCGAACTCATGCTGGTGATTTCCTGGCCGATGGTTTCCTGGCGGGTGATTTCCTGGCCGACAATTTCCGGGCGAAGTCGACGGATGCGATGACGTGGTTGCGCGTGTCGCGTTCGACCATCAGCCACTGGCGGCAGCCGGTCACGTGCTGCCAGAATTCGCGATGCAGGCCGGCCGGGTTTGCTCTGGTATAAACGTAACGGTACCAGGCCTCCGGATCGGGATCGTCATGGGCCGGACGTGTGACGGAAGCATCGCCGCCGTAGCGGAACTCGTCATGGTCGCGCAGACCGCAGCAGGGGCATTCGATGCGCAGCATTGTCTTGCGCCTCCTATTGCAGCCAAGCGGAAGGGCCGGCGCCAGCCTCATCGAGCGTGTGGCCGGTGCGGAAACGATCGAGCCCGTAGGCCGCGATCAAGGGGTGCGGCTTGCCGGTGGCGATCGTGTGCGCGAAGCACCAACCGGAAGCCGGCGTCGCCTTGAAGCCGCCATAGCACCAGCCGCCGTTGAGATAGAGACCCTCGATCGGCGTCGGGCAGATGATCGGGCTGGCATCGGGTGTCATGTCCATGACGCCGCCCCAATGGCGCAGCAGACGGACGCGCGAAATGCATGGCATCAGCGCAATCGCCGCCTCCGCCACTTCGCGCACGACGCCGAGATTGCCGCGCTGGGCGTAGGAATTGTAGCCGTCGAGATTGCCGCCGAAGACCAGCCCGCCCTTGTCCGACTGGCTGACGTAGAAATGGTCGGCGCCATAGGCGACGACTTGGTCTACCAACGGCTTCAGCGGTTCGGTGACAAAGGCCTGCAGGACGTGGCTTTCGATCGGCAGTTCCAGGCCGGCCTTGGCACCGAGCACGGATGTATGACCGGCAACAGCGAGGCCGACCTTGTTGGCGCCGATCCGGCCTTTCGTCGTTTCGACGCCGACGATCCTGTCGCCGTCGCGGAGGAAACCTGTCACCTCGCAGTTCTGGATGATGTCGACGCCATGGCCGTCGGCGGCGCGGGCATAGCCCCAGGCGACGGCGTCGTGGCGCGCCGTGCCCGCCCGGCCCTGGAAGATAGCGCCATGGATCGGAAAGCGGGCGGTGTCGGAAAAGTCGAGATAGGGCACCAGACGTCGCACCTCGTCGCGGTCGAGGATATCGGCATCGATGCCGTTCAGCCGCATGATGTTGGCGCGGTGGCTAAAGCTATCGAGCTGGTCGGCCGAATGCGCCGTGACGAGCTGGCCGCGCTGCGAGAACATGACGTTGAAATTCAGCGCCCGCGACATGTTCTCCCAGAGCTTCATCGAGAATTCGTAGAACTGGGTGTTGCCGTCGAGCAGGTAGTTGGAGCGGATGACGGTGGTGTTGCGGCCGACATTGCCGCCGCCGATATAGCCCTTTTCGAGAACAACGACATTGCGGATGCCGTGGTTCTCGGCGAGGTAGAACGCGGTAGCGAGGCCGTGACCACCGCCGCCGATGACGATCACGTCGTAGGACGGTTTTGGCTCCGCTGCCCGCCAGGCGCGCTGCCAGTTCTTCTGGCCTGACAGCGCGTTGCGGAAAATCGAGAATGCCGAGTAGCGCGCCATGCGTGCGGGCCTATCGAACGATCGGGCCGGCCGGCGTGCGGGTGAGCACTTCGGCGCCCGCATCGGTCAGAAGGACCGTGTTGGAGACGAAGTCATCGCCGCGACCGGTGCCCATCAGCCACGACAGGATGTGAAAGCTCATCCCCATCTCGATCTCGAGATCGGAATCGTGCCTCAAGCCGGTCACCGAATTGCCGCCGGTCCATGATGGCGGCTGTCCGGCGCCGACCAGGTAGCCGCAGTGATGGCGGCGATAGTGGGAAAGACCGGCATCGTCGGCGACGGCTTGCCAGGCGGCATAGACGTCGCGCGCTCTGGCGCCGGGCCGCAGCGCCTCGACGACCGCGTTGAAGGCCTTGGCGGTCACTTCCGCCATCGCGGCATCTTCGTCGCTGATGTGGCCGATGCGAACGAGCCGGCCGAGCGGTGCGTGATATCGCGAGATGCAGCCGGACAGTTCGACGAAGACCGGCTCGCCCTTGCGATAGATCCCGTCACCCCAGGTCGTATGCTCTTCGCCCAGGCGCGCGGCCGGGCGGATGAACGGGCCGAAGCCCGGAGCATGACCGCCGGCGCGGATCATCGCCGCAACGCATTGGGCCGCGACCTCTTGTTCGGAGGCGCCGTCCGAGATCGCCGCGATCGCGGCGCCGGCGGCAGCGTCAGTCACTTGTGCCGCCTGACGCATCAGCGCCTGTTCCTCGGCGCTCTTCACCCGCCGCATTTTGTCGACCAGACCGGAGACATCGCTCCATCTGGCATCAGCCTGCGTTTGGAGTGCGATGGCAAGCCCATGGCTTAGGCCAGCCGTCCAGTATTCGAGGCCGATCCGCTCGCCGGACAGGCCGAGTTCCGCAAGCACGCGCGCGGCAAGATCGGCCGCCGTTTCGCTGTCGGAATGGCCGCGGAATTCCGCTGCGGTCACCTGTTTCTCGATCGTCACCTTTTCCATCGAGCGGGTGACCAGAACAGGTTTTCCTTCGAGCGGGACGATCAGCAGGTGAGGGGCAAAATAACCCCAGTGATCGAGCCCGGTGAGGTAGAAGACGTTCTCCGGCGACGCAAAGACCGCCGCGTCGAACTCACGCTCGGCCAGCGCCGTGCGGACCTTGGCAAGGCGGCCGGCGATTTCGGCTTCGGAAAACGGATTACGGTCCATCAGGCGTCCTCGTGCTGGGTGCCGGTTTCGTTGCCGGCATGATCTTTCGTCAGTTCCGGGTTCCCGTCCTCATGGTCAGTCGATGACGATGAGTTCGCGCGCCACATCGCAGAGGCGTTCGCCGCCGCGATCCGTGACAACGAAGGATTCCGAGATGGCGATGCCGAAATCGTCGAGCCAAACGCCGGCCATGAAATGGAAGCACATCCCGGACTGCATCTGGGTGGTGTCGCCGGGACGGAGACTTGCGGTGCGCTCGCCCCAATCGGGCGGGTAGGCGAGCCCGACCGGATAGCCGACGCGGCTTTCCTTCTTCAGCCCATTCCTCCGCAGGACCGCCTGCCAGGCGGCTTCCACCTCTTCGGCGGTGGTGCCGGGGCGCGCCTTCTCAAGGCCGGCGTCGACGCCCTCGACGATCGCCTTAGCCATGTCGAGGATAGCTTGCGGCGGCTTGCCGAAATGCACGGTCCGCGTCAGCGCCGCATGATAGCGCCGCCGCACCCCGGCGATCTCCAGAATGGCGAGGCCGCTGTCCGGCAACGGCGCATCGGACCACGTCAGATGCGGCGTGCTGGTGCCCTCGCCGACGGGCATCAGCGGACAGATTGCAGCATAGTCGCCGCCCGCTCCGGGCACGCCCATGATCTGCGCGTGATAGATTTCCGCAATGACATGGTTCTGAGGCACGCCAGGTCGCATCTTTTCGATGGCGCGGTTCATGGCGTGCGTGCAGATCGCACCGGCCTCGCGGATCAGCACCAGCTCGGCTTCGGATTTGACCAGTCGCGCCCAGTTGACGAGATCATGGTTGTTGGCGAAGTGCGCGTCAGGCAGCCCGCTGACGAGATGGGCGTGGCAGCGCGCGGTGTAATAATGCGCGTCCATCTCGACGCCGATGCAGGCCTTTCCCCAGCCACGCGATCGGATCAGCTGGGCGAGTTCGTCATAGGGGTGTTCGACGGGCTGCTGCACCAGCCGTTCCGAGAACGGCACGATGTTTTTCTCCGGCAGGCCGGTGGTCAGGCGTGCGCTCCTGGCGTCCTGCGCCCTGCCGAACCAGATCGGCCGGTCCTCTTCCAGATGGACGAGGACGCACTGCGGAACGTAGAACGACCATCCGTCATAACCGGTCAGCCAGCACATATTGGCGGGATCCTGACAGACGATGAGGTCGAAGCCGGCTTTCTCCATGCGTCTCTTCACGCCAGTTAGGCGCTGCGTATAGTCCGCTTGCGTGAATGTCCCGAAACCGCTCGCGCTCGCCACCGAAATCCTGCCTTTACGGATGCGCTGTTTTGCCCTTTTCACACGGGCAACTTGCCTAAATTGTGCACAACTAGACAATAATTTGTCGTTTGACTGCAAATTATCGCCGAATTTCTAGCGTTTTTATATCTTCACTTGCGCAATGTCTAGGGCAGTTGTATACGTCTTATCAGGCGGGTGTCGACCTCGAAGAAGGCTGCGCCCTGGGAACCATTCATCAGTTGTTCAATGGGAGAAAAGCATGTTCAAATCATCGATATCGCGCCGGATGGTCGTCAAAGCCGCCGCCTGCCTCGCGCTCGCCGCCACGTCATTGGCGTCATTGCCCGCTCATGCGGAAACCACTCTCGAACGGGCCAAGAAGGACGGCTACATCCGCGTCGGCTTCGCCAACGAGGCGCCGTTTGGTTTCGCCACGCCTGACGGCAAGCTGACCGGCGAGGCGCCGGAAGTCGCCAAGGCGGTGCTCGCCAAGATGGGTATCGCGCAGGTCGACGGCGTGCTCACCGAATTCGGTTCGCTCATTCCGGGTCTCAAGGCCGGCCGCTTCGACATCATCGCCGCTGGCATGTTCATCAATCCGAAGCGCTGCGCCGAGATCAATTTCTCCGAGCCGTCCTACGGCATCGGTCAGGCCATGCTGGTGGCAAAAGGCAATCCGAAGGGCGTGAAGGATTATTCCAGCATCAAGGACAATCCGGATCTCAAGCTCGCCGTGATGGCCGGCGCCGTCGAGGGCGGCTATGCCAAGGACGCCGGCGTCGCCGCAGGGCAGATTGTCGCTTTGCCCGACCAGTCCAGCCTTGTGGCCGCTGTTCAGGCTGGCCGCGCGGACGCTGCCGCACTGACCGCCCTTTCGATCGCCGACATGGCCAAGAAGGCCGACGGCGTCGAATCGACCAAGCCGTTCGGCGAGGTTGCCGGCAAGTCGGTGAAAGGCCATGGCGGCTTCGGCTTCCGCAAGGAAGATACCGATCTGCAGGAGGCGTTCAACGCCGAGCTGAAGACGTTCCTCGGTTCACCGGAGCACATCGCGCTGGTCGAGCCGCTCGGCTTCGGCAAGGACTATCTCCCCAACAAGACCACCGCGCAGCTTTGCGCGGGCGAGTAGGTTCCCAACTGCTGGCGGCGCGAAAGCGCCGCCCTTTTTTCTAGGGGAATCGCATGGGAATCCGTACCCTTGTCACCCTGCTGATCGTCGCGCTTGGCGTGATCGCCGCCTTGGCTACGCAGGAAGCCTATAGCCTGTTTCTACCGGGGCTGCTGCAAGGCGCGGTCCTGACGATCGAGATCGCCATCCTCGGCAGCCTGCTGGCAATTGTCATGGGCGTGCTGGCAGCGCTGGCGCGGATGTACGGCCCGGCGCCGCTCAGATGGCTGGCCACGGTCTATGTTGAGATTTTCCGCGGCACGTCGGCGCTGGTGCAATTGTTCTGGTTGTTTTTCGTGCTGCCGCAATTCGGTGTCACCCTCAACGCATTTCTGGTTGCCGTTCTGGCGCTCGGCCTGAACGTTGGTGCTTACGGATCGGAAGTCGTGCGCGGCGCGATCCAGTCCGTCGCTCGCGGACAGTGGGAGGCGTGCACTGCGCTGAACATGAGCCGCCCCCAGATGCTGCGCCGGATCATACTGCCACAGGCTTTCGTCGCCATGATCCCACCTTGGGGCAATTTGTTCATCGAGCTTTTGAAATCGACAGCGCTGGTCTCGCTGATCACGCTCTCGGACCTCGCTTTCAAGGCGCAGCAGATGAACCAGAATACGTTCAAGACCATTCCGATCTTCACCCTCGTCCTGCTGATGTATTTGGCAATGTCGCTGGTTGTGACCATCGGCATGCGGCTTCTCGAAAGGCGAGCTTCGCTTGGGCTGGCGCGGGGGAAGGCAGCATGATCTGGGATTGGGCATTTGCTTTTGAAATCCTGCCGGTGCTCGCCCGCGCCGCCATCGTCTCCATCGAAGCGACGCTGATCGGCTTTGCGCTTGCCGCCTCGCTTGGCCTGGTGCTGGCGGTCGTCCGCATTGCCGTGCCTTGGACCGGCTGGACGATTTCGGTGCTGGTCGAGCTGATCCGTTCTACCCCGCTGCTGATCCAGATATTCTTTCTCTATTTCGTCTTTCCGAAATTCGGTGTCGTGCTCGATGCCTTCACCGCCGGGGTGCTTGCCATCGGCATCCACTACGCTGCCTATTGTTCCGAGGTTTATCGCGCCGGTTTCGACAACATCCATCGCGGTCAGTGGGAAGCCTCGATCGCGCTCAATCTGTCGTCCTGGACGACATTCCGCGACATCATCATCCCGCAGGCGATTCCGCCGATCGTTCCGGCGCTCGGCAACTATCTGGTCGCCTTGTTCAAGGAGACGCCATTGCTTTCCGCGATCGCCGTGATGGAACTGATGCAGACCGCCAAGATCATCGGCTCCGATACTTTCCGCTACACCGAGCCGATGACGCTGGTCGGCCTGTTCTTCCTTGCCATGAGCCTGGTTTCGGCCGTGCTCATCCGCTCCCTGGAACGCCTGCTCAACCGGAGGACCATGCGATGACAGAACAACCGATGGTCCGCTTCGACAATGTCTCGAAGCGCTACGGCGCGCTGACCGTTCTCGACGGACTCAACCTCGAAATAGCACGCGGCGAGAAGGTCTCCATCATCGGCCCGTCGGGTTCCGGCAAGACCACGGTGCTGCGCATGCTGATGACGCTGGAGACGATCAATGACGGGGTCATCTGGGTCGAAGGCCAGCCGCTCACCCACATGGAGAGGAACGGCAAGCTTGTTCCCGCCGATCTCGCACACATTCGCAAGATCCGCGCCAAGATCGGCATGGTGTTCCAGTCGTTCAATCTGTTCCCGCACATGACGGCGATGCAGAACTGCATCGAGGCCCCGATAACCGTGCTCGGCATGAAGCGGGCCGATGCCGAGGCGCGTGCGGCCGAACTGCTCGACATGGTCGGCTTGTCGGAGAAGAAGGACCACTATCCCTCGCAGCTTTCCGGCGGCCAGCAGCAGCGTGTCGCCATCGCCCGCGCTTGCGCCATGCGGCCCAAGATCATGCTGTTCGACGAAGTGACCTCGGCACTCGACCCCGAGCTCGTCGGCGAAGTGCTTGAAGTTATCCGAAAACTCGGTAGGGAACATGACCTCACCATGCTGATGGTCACCCACCAGATGGGATTTGCCAAGGAGTTCTCCGATCGCGTCTGCTTCTTCCATGCGGGCAAGATCTGCGAGCAGGGGCCGCCAGCCGAGTTGTTCGGCGCTCCCAAGAACGAGCGGACACGGCAGTTCCTGCACGCTGTCCTGGAGGCTGGATGACGCTTGAGACAGATGCCACGCCCATAGCCGTGACCGCCGCGCCGACGCGCCCGCTCTCGGCGCGGGAGCGGTTCGAGCGTATCTACCGGATACTGCGCGACCGCATCTGCCTGCTCGACTACGCGCCGGGTAGCCATCTCTCCGAGGAAGAACTTGCCCAGGAATTCCAGATCAGCCGCACGCCGGTTCGGCGTGTCCTGGCGCGCCTCGAATCCGAGGGGCTGGTTCAGTCAGTCCATGGCGTCGGCACGATCGTCACCGACGTCGACATCGAGGAATTGCAGCAGGTCTATCACTTGCGCCTGGAACTGGCGCTCCTCGTCGGCAAGCTTTCACCGATCCCGCGCACGGCGGACGACCTCGACCGGATCCGGGCGCTCATCGCGCGCTGCGATTCCGATGTGCTCAATCCCGACCAGCGCGCTTTCCTGCGCCTCAACATGGATTTTTTCTATGAGCTCACGGCGATGACCGGTAACCAGCCGCTGCGTGAGATCAGCGAGCGCCTGTATTTTCAAGTCGCGCGCGTCGTGCTGACGTTGATGCCGCAGTTGGGCCTTGTCGAGGAGTTCACTGCGTTCCGTCGCGAAATGGAAGAGGTCCTTGCCGCCGCCGAAATCGGCGACTGGGAGTCCATCGGGCACATAAGACGCGCTCATATCTCAATGAGCTTTCGCCGCATGATGCGTCATGCAGGCGAGGCCAACATCGCCACGTAGGGCTACGCGAGGTCGCGCGCTAGATCGGTTCATCGTTCCAGGGAAACGCCGAACCGCTCTATCTCTTTGTTTTTGCGCAATTCCGGACGGAAAACCGTTTCACACTTTTCCTGGAATTGCTCTAGTTGCCGTTTGATCCGGCGAACGCCGGATCACGGCCGGCGGACAGCGCTTCGTCGGCTGGCAACCAGCTTCAGCCAAGGCGCCGAATGGAAGGCGCTCATCAGCAAGTACATGATGACCATTCCGCTCAGCGGCGAGGCATCTTCCGCAGCCGTGCAGACCATGTCCGCATCACCGGTAACGGCCGTCAGCAGCGCCATGATTGCGAATGTTGGCGCGGCGGCCAGGGACAGCCAGTCGGCCGCGCCGCGGGCGGCGACGTTGTCGCTTGGGAAAGCGGCAGATCCGCTGCGTGCGGGCGGCGTCTTCAGCGCGTGGTCGGGGTGGAGTGTCATCGAGACGTCAGCCCTGGCCGTACTCGTCGTGGCGCCGCCACCAGACGCCCTTCTCGTTGCGCCCTCGAGGCGCGCGGTCGAGCCACTGATACATGCCCCAGAGGCCGTCCAATCCGCGCGCATAGGTGGAATAGGCGTGGTAGACGACGCCGTCCTCGAGCACGAACGTGCTCATGCCCGGCCTCTCGCGCGTGTAGGTGGCCGTGTCTGTCCCGCTCATCGCAGCGAACGTCGCGGAGCCGTCGGCAGTCGTGCGCGAGGGTATCTCGGCGAGAGGCGTCTCGCGCACATAGTTGTATTCGATGCCCTCCTCGCGCTGCTGCTCCTCGGTGAACGAAACGTCGAAGTCGAAATTGAAGTCGCTGCCGTGCGAGGACGCCCAAGGGAAAGTCCATCCCATCCGCCGCTTGTACGCCTGCAGCTTCGCGAGCGGTGCCCGCGATACCGCCGAAAGCGTGACATCGTGGTTGGCGAGGTGGACGACGAAGCCGTCGAACCCGTCCGTGATCGCCGAGCAGGCCGGACACCCCGCCGTGTAGTCGGGCCCGAACATGAAATGGTAGACGAGGAGCTGCGAGCGCCCCCTGAAAAGGTCCGCCAGTGAGGCGCTGCCTTCGTCGGTCTCAAATCGGTAGTCCTTGTCGATCCGAACCCAAGGCAGCTCTTGCCGCCGCTGCGCCAGCTCGTCACTTTGCCGCGTGAGCTCCTTCTCCGCATCGAGCAGATCAAGCCGCGCTGCCAGCCACTGCTCACGTGTTCCGGTCTTGTGTGTCGGCATCGTTCTTCTCCTCTATGTCCTGCGTCGTTCGCACCGTTTTCCATGCGGCGCGCTGGCTGTTGGTCTTGAGATAGATTAGGACCGGATATCGAATGGTGAGAGTTACAAGTGTGACGGGATTCCGATGGACTCGCTGATCACCGCTGCGGCGCGCGCCCTCGCGACGGGTGATCCCCTCGGCGCATTGAAGCGGGTCGCTCTGCGTGACGATGCGCCTGCGCTCGCGCTGCGCGGCATTGCGATGGCGCAGCTCGGCGATTTCGTTCGAGCAAAGGCTCTCCTCAAAAGTGCTGCGCGCGCCTTCGGTCCGAAAGAGGCCGTGGCCCGCGCGAGGTGCGTCGTCGCCGAAGCCGAGATCGCACTCGTCTCGCGCGACCTGGGCTGGCCCGCGAAGGCACTCGACGCCGCGCGGTCGACGCTTGAAAAGCACGGCGACCACGTTAATGCCGCGCATGCGCTCAATCTCGAGGTCCGGCGCCTGCTCCTGATAGGACGCCTCGACGAGGCCGAGCGCAGGCTCGCCGGGTTCGACCCCACACCGTTCCCACCCGCGTCGAGGGCCGCCCACGAGATGGTGGTTGCGGGAATCGCGATCCGACGCCTCCAGACCAGGGCGGCGCGCGCTGCGCTCGCTCGCGCCGAGCATGCCGCGCGCGAGGCGGATATCCCGGCACTAACGGCAGAGGTCGAAGGCACATCCCTCGTGATGAACACGCCCGCGGCGCGCCTGATCGCGCGTGGCGAGGAACGCCCGCTTCTGCTTGAAGAGGTCGAAGCGCTGCTGGCGTCGGAGGCGCTCGTCGTGGACGCGTGCCGCAATGTCGTGCGGGGCGCCGGCATGATCGTCTCGCTCGCGACGCGCCCGGTCTTGTTCGCGCTTGCGCGCACGCTGGGCGAAGCCTGGCCCGCAGACGTGCCGAGGAGCACGCTCGTCGCCCGCGCCTTCGGCGGCAAGCACGCCGATGAATCGCATCGCGCCCGGTTGCGAGTCGAAATCGGGCGGCTTCGCGTGGAACTGCGGTCGCTGGCGGATTTGAGCGCGACCAAGCGAGGCTTTGCGCTTAAGCCGCGCCGCGCGCCCGAGATCGTCGTGTTGGCGCCGCCCGTCGAAGAGCAGCATGCGGGGATGCTCGCCTTCCTTGCCGACGGCGAGTCGTGGTCGAGCTCGGCGCTCGCGATTGCGCTCGGAGCCAGCTCGCGCACCGTTCAGCGATCGCTCGAGCAGCTTGCGGCAGCAGGCAAGGTGCAGTCGTTCGGTCGGGGGCGAGCGCGCCGTTGGATGACCCCACCGGTGCCGGGATTCCCGACAATCTTGTTACTCCCCGGTTCACTGTCGGGCTACTAGGATAGAACCATGGAACGATCTGCAGCCGAAATCCTCCGCGAATATGGACCCTTCCCGGGTGTCGACCAGGTGGCTGGGGTTACGTTCGACGGTCAGCACGTCTGGTTTGCGTCGGGAGACAGGCTGAACGCCTTCGATCCCGCGAGCGGTGAGACGGTGCGCTCGATCGATGTCGCCGCCCACGCAGGAACGGCCTTCGACGGTCAGCACCTGTTCCAGATCGCCGAAGATCGCATCCAGAAGATCGATCCGAAGACCGGCCGCGTGCTCGCCACGATCCCGGCCCCTGGTGGCGGCGGCGACTCCGGGCTCGCCTGGGCCGAAGGGACACTTTGGGTGGGGCAGAATCGCGGTCGTAAAATCCACCAGATCGATCCCCAGACAGGGGCAATTCTTCGCACGATCGATTCCAACCGTATCGTCACAGGGGTCACCTGGGTCGACGGCGAACTCTGGCACGGCACCTGGGAAGGTGACGAGAGCGACATCAGGCGGATAGATCCTGAGACGGGAAAGGTTCTGGAGAAGCTTGATATGCCGCCTGGAACAGGCGTGTCAGGGCTCGAATCCGATGGCGGCGATCAGTTTTTCTGCGGCGGTGGAAACAGCGGCAAGGTGAGAGCCATCCGCCGGCCCGGGCGAGACTCCGGCTCCTAGATCCCGATCGACTCAACGAGCAGAGTAACCGAAGCGGCCTCGTGGGCGAGCTTCGACGAACCGTCTGCTGGGACCGCCAGCAGGTCGGTTGGCCATCGACATGGCGGACTGGATCGCGGGAGCCCTTGCCCCAGCCGATTGCCTGTCACCGCGCCATCGCGGCAGCGCCGTTCCGCCGCCGTCCACCGGTTAGCCAAATCAAAACAGTATACATTATAGACTTAAAATATCTTGCCAGACGATCCAGCCTATGCTCCACTTGTGCCGGAGACAGGGCTGATAGGTCGAATCCAGCCGAGACGGGCTGAATTTCAAAAGGTACGACCGGGGGAACACAGCCGTAACCATATACGAAATCTTCGCATGGGAAGGCGTGGATGGCGGAAGCGATAGAGTTCAAACGGGTTGGCGAGGGCAATCTGCGTGCCCAGGTCTATCAGCAGATCCGGCTGACCATACAGCGCGGCGAGCTGGCGCCTGGCCAGAAGCTCGTCGATGTCGATATTGCCGCCCAGCTCGGCATCTCCAGAATGCCTGTCCGCGACGCGTTGATGCAGTTGGTGCATGAAGGCTATCTCGTCGGCACGACGCGCGGCTTCACGCTGCCCACGCTTACTGCGACGGATATTGCCAACATTTTCGAGGTCCGCCGCCTGCTCGAACCGCGGGCGGCCGCGCACGCCACACGGACACTTGACGCCGCTGGCCTCAAGACGCTGGCAGCCGCGCTTCAGGAGGCAGAAGCAGCGGCCGCCGCCGGCGATGCCGCCCTCTTTTTCCAGGCCAATTCGGCATTCAGGAATTGTTGGCTCGGCGCCGTCGAGAACGACCGCCTTTCGCAAACGATTGCCCGTTTCGCCGATCACGTGCTCGTCGTCCGGTTGAAGACGCTGTCGCACCAGCCGACGCAGGCCGTCATCGTGGCCGGCATGCGCGCAATCTACGAGGCGTTCGCCAAGCGCGACGCCGTCGCGGCTTACGACCGCATGACCCACTTCATTCAGAACGCCGAGGAGCGTTTCATGAAGCTGAGCCCGCCGTTGCAACAGTTCGACGACGAAGCTGCGAGCATTCCGCGGCAGGGAAAATCATGATCAGAAAGCAGCATCCGCTGAAAGGGCCGAACAGATTCAAGCTCGGCGTCTTTTCGATGAACGCCGATGGCGGCCTGGCAATGACCACCGTTCCCGAGCGCTGGCGCGCCCGCTGGGAAGACAACCTCAATTCTGCCTGCATCGCCGATCGGGCCGGCCTGGAGTTTCTGCTGCCGATCGCGCGTTGGCGCGGCTTCGGCGGTCTGACGCATGTGCGGGAGTGGTCGTTCGAGACTTTCACCTGGGCGGCGGGTCTCGCCGTCGCCACGGAGAACATCGGTCTGTTCATGACCGTGCATGTGCCGCTGGTTCATCCGCTGCAGGCTGCAAAAGCGCTGGCGACGGTCGACCACATCTCTAACGGGCGTGCCGGCTTGAACATTGTCTGCGGCTGGAACCCGGACGAGTTCGCCATGTTCGGGCAGACGGTCGGCGACCGGACCTACGATCAGGCCGAAGAATGGATCAACATCATCGAGCGTGCCTACCAGTCCAGGGAGCCGTTCGACTTTGGCGGCGAATTCTATGATCTGAAGGGGGTCGTCAGCCGTCCGCCAAGCCTGCAGGCGCCGCGCCCGGTGACCATGAACGCCGCTTTCGGCGCGCCGGGGCGCAACTATGCGGCGCGCCACTGCGACTACCTCTTTTCTACTTTTTCCGAAATTGCAGATGGCCGCGCGCATGTCGTCGACATCACCAACCGGGCGGCTGAAGTCGGACGCGAAGTCGGCGTCTACACGGTTTGCCATGTCGTCTGCCGGGAGACCCAGCAGGAAGCCGAGGATTATTACCGGCACTACGCGCTTGAATGCGCGGACGAGGGCGCGGTCGACGAGCATATGCGCAAGAAGAAGGAATTCGCGAACTCGCATGACGCAAAAGCCTTCACCGAATATCGGCAAAGGTTCGCCGGCGGTGCTGGAACGTTCCCGCTCATCGGCACACCGGAAAAGATCGTCGACGATCTCACTGAGATCATGGACCAGGGCTATTCCGGCGCCGCCCTCACATTCGTCAACTACACCTACGAATTGCCCTTCTTCTGTGACCGCGTGCTGCCGCTGATGCGCCAGGCCGGGCTTCGCGTAAATTGATGCCGGCGGCCGCCATTCCGACGCCATGGGTGCATGGGCACGACGCCATCAATCCGCGAGCCTTCAAGCAGGCAATGCGGGCCGTGGCGGGCTCGGTCGCCATCCTCGCGGCGGAGCATGACGAGATCGGCTTTTGCGGCATCACGGCGACAGCCGTCTGCTCATTCAGCGCCGAGCCGCCTTCGCTGCTGGCCTGCGTCAACCGCAGCAGCACCTTTGCCTCGGCCATTCGCGAAGGCGTGCCCTTTTCCGTCAATCTTCCGGCCGGCGACCAGGAGAATGTTGCGCGCGCCTTTGGCGGCATGACCAAAGCCAAGGGCGTGGCGCGGTTCTCGTCCGGATCATGGGTGCGCGGCGGAACCGGCGCGCCCTTGCTTGTCGGCGCGCGGGCAATGTTCGAGTGCCGGGTAGCCGAAATCATCGTTCGGGCATCGCACATGATCGTCATCGGCATCGTCTCGGGGGTCGCGCTGGATCGCGCTGACCGATCGCCGGTCTTCTACGCGCATGGACGGTTCCTGACGGTAGGAGATGAGCCCAACTAGACGCCGTTCGCGCAGCAGCGCGGCGATTGCAATTTCAGATCGGCCCGATCGCTGGCCCAACATAAGCGAAGTGATCTATCAGAGGGAGTACGGCAATGCGCATTTGGAAGTCCCTTGTTCTGGCTGCACTCATGTCGGGTGTGGCGGGTCTCGCCACGGCCGAAGAAGTTGTCCTCAATGCCGTGCATTTTACGCCTGCGCAGAACGGCTACGCACAGAGTTTCCTAAAATTCGTTCAGAAGGTGAACGAAAAGGGCAAGGGCGTGGTTCAGATCAATGTGCGTGGCGGGCCGGAGGTCGTTCCGTCGATTCAGCAGGGTGCGGCGCTCAAGAGCGGCCTGATCGACGTGATCGACACGCCGGCAGGTCAGTTCCTGGAACTCGTTCCCGAAGGCGAGGTTTTCTCTGCATCGACGAAGACGCCCTGGGAGGTTCGCGAGAATGGCGGCTGGGATTTCATCAGCGGAATTTTCGAGAAGAAGGCCAATGCCCATCTGCTGGCCCACGTCGACGCGGGCTCGGGCTTCAACATCTTCACCATCGACGAGCCAAAGCTCAATGATGAAGGCAGCATCGACTGGAGCAGCTTGAAGATACGTTCGTCGCCGCTCTATCGTGATTTCCTCGAATCCCTGGGCGCAACCGTCATCGTGCAAGCGCCGGGAGACGTCTACACCTCGCTTGAGCGCGGCGTCGTCAATGCCAACGCCTATACCGTGTTTGGCTATTCATCGTTCGGCTGGGACAAGTTCACCAAATACCGCGTCGACCCGCAATTCTTCAAAACCGATGTGCTGGTCTCGATCAACAAGGCGAAATGGGATGCGCTGTCGCCCGAGGCGCAGAAGCTGCTTGCCGACACGGCCGTCGAATACGAGCGAGAGAGCTACGACGCCAATCTTGCCGAGTCTGAAAAGCAGGCACAGGCGATGATCGACGGCGGGCAGAAGGTGATCAGCCTGACGGGCGCTGGCCGCGACAAATTCCTGGCGGCTGCCACGCAGGCGAGCTGGGCAAGAATGACCAAACGCGATCCCAGCAACATCATGCAGTTGAAGAAATTCTTTCAATAGTCCGATAGGAGGGCGCCTTCGTGCGCCCTTTATCAAGGTGGGCATGAGGGCCGTCAGGAATGGACAAGTTGTTTGCAGCGATCGGGAAGCTGAGCCTTGCACTGGCGGCGGCGGCAAAGGTGGTGCTTGGCCTCATCATTGTCGCGGTGGTCGCCGATGTATGCGTCCGCAATCTGGGCCTGAGACCGCTTGCCTGGGCGGTGTCTGCGACGGAATATGGTCTGCTCTACGCGGCATTTCTGCCGATGCCCTGGCTGGTCCACAGCAAGGGCCATGTCTTCGTCGAGTTCCTGCGCAAGGCTCTGCCTGCACGGGCCCGGGCTGTGCTTGAAAAGCTGGTCTATCTCGCCTGCATCGGCGTCTGCCTCTACCTTGGCAGCGTCGCACTCTCTTCCCTGATAGGCGCCGTGTCGGGCGGCGAATATGAGACGCGCAGCTTCGACATGCCGAAATGGCTGGTCTTTCTGCCCATCACACTCGCCTTCTACCTCTCGGCGCTGGAATGGCTCAGATATCTGCTGGGCCATGACACGCTGTACACGCTCGATCCTCTGGAAATGGAAGGGCTCTGACCGGTGGCCTGGCTGTTTCCATTCGCCGTGCTCGTTGGCACCATCCTTGTGTTGATGGGCCTTGGGCTGCCGGTCGCCTTCGCGTTCTTCGTCAGCAATGTGATCGGGCTGTACCTGTTCTTTGGCGGTTCGATCGGCGTGACGCAGATGGTCGCCAACTTCTCCGACGCCGTCTCGACCTATGCGCTTGCGCCACTGCCGATGTTCCTTGTCATGGGCAGCCTGTTCTTCCGCTCCGGTCTCGGCGAGAAAGTCATCTACGCGCTCGACCTGTGCATCGGCAATCTGCGAGGACGTCTTGCCTACGTCGTGCTCGCCGCCGGCACGATCTTTTCTGCGCTGTCAGGGTCGAGCCTCGCCAATACCGGCATGATGGGCTCACTCATGGTGCCCGAGATGCTGAAGCGGGGCTACAAGCCGCACATGGCCTACGGGCCGGTGCTTGGAGCCGGAAGCCTTGCTGTCATCATCCCGCCATCCTCGCTGGCTGTCTTGCTCGGCTCGCTGGCCCAGATTGACGTTGGCGCGCTGCTCATAGCAGGTGCTCTGCCCGGACTGCTTCTCGTCGTCATGTACGCGATGCTGATCTTCGCACAGACGAAGATCGACCCTGACGCCGCTCCGCACTATCCGGTGCCCGCCGTTCCTGCGGCCGAGAAGGTGAGGGCGGTTGCCGTCAACATCATTCCGATGAGCGTCATCGTGTTCATGGTGGTCGGCACGATCATCCTTGGAATAGCGACGCCGACGGAGTCGGCAGGGCTCGGATGCGCCGCCGTCTTCGCGTTGTTGTTTGTCTACCGAAGGTTCAGCTGGTCGGTTGTCTGGAAGTCGCTGGACGATGCGATGAAGGTCACGGGCATGACCTTCCTGATCATCTCGGCTTCGACGACGTTCTCGCAGATATTCGCCTTCTCCGGCGCGTCGAACGGCTTTATCCAGTTCATCGTGGGCTACGATCTTGGGCCGTATTCCATGCTGCTCATGATGGTGCTCGTCATCCTGCTGCTCGGCATGTTCATGGATCAGGTCTCGATGATGCTGATCACGCTGCCGATCTTCCTGCCGATCGCCCAGCAATTCGGGTACGATCCTGTGTGGTTCGGGCTGATCCTGCTACTCGCCTACGAAGTCGGCTTCACCACGCCGCCGTTTGGTCTGCTGCTGTTCATCATGATCGGCGTTGCGCCAAAAGGCACATCGCTCAAAACGGTGGCCATGTCCGCGGCGCCCTACATCGCGCTGACGCTCCTGCTGATCCTGCTGATTGTCCTCTTCCCGCAGATCGCTCTCTTCCTTCCGAATTTGATCTAGCCGAACTCGATCCAGCAGGTGTCTGCATGCGCTTTGCCTATCTTGCTTTCTTCCACGATGACCGTCAGGCAAACCCGGCCATCGCCGATGAAGACGTCGACGCTGTGCGGCGTGTGATCGCGACAACGCCGGGTCTAGCGCTTGCAAACATCTATCTGCCCGAAGTGGCGACGGACATGTTCAACAAGGATGGGCCACCGCCGGTCTTTGGCTTCCAGCTCTATTTCGACGAGCTGGCGGACATGGAGGCGGCGCTCGCGCCGTCCGGCCATCTGCAGGCGCTCACCGCACCGGCAGTGCTGTCGAGCATCGCCGGTTCGAGGCCGACGCAGCAGGCTATGTGCGTGCGTCCGTTCCCCGTCGATGAAGCTGGCGTCAGGACGTCTGGACTGCCCTGCAGCTATCTTGTCCACTATCCCGGGCCGGCCGAAGACATGAATGCCTGGCTCTACCACTATGTGACGCATCATCCGCAATTGATGCGGGGCTTCCCCGGCATTCGCCACATCGAGGTTCTGTCGCGGCTGGATTGGTGCGGCTCGCTGCCCTGGCTGCGGGTCGACCATATGCAGCGCAATCGGGTCATGTTCGACAGTCCAGCAGCGCTGACGCACGCACTGCAATCGCCGGCGCGGCTGGAGATGCGCGCCGACTACAAGACCTTCCCGCCGTTTTCAGGCGGCAGCCTGCACTTTCCGATGTCGACGGAAGCGGTGCATCCTTTGCCGCGGATCACCGCCAAGTAACCGCGAACTGTTTTTCGCCGATGCCAAAAATCTCTGGAGATTTCATGTACGACTTTCGGAAAAAATGTGTCTCTCTCGATCGCCTCATCGGTACCTTCTGCGCCATCCCGCATCCGGTGGCGGTCGAAGTGGCGGCTGCAAGCGGGGTCGATTTCCTGTGCATCGACTGGGAGCACTCGCAGATCGGTCGCGAGCGGCTTGAAGATCTGATCCGCGCCGCCGACGTTCACAAGGTTCCCGCGATGGTGCGTGTGCCCGGCCACACGCCGGAGTGGATCGCGGCCGCGCTCGACGCCGGTGCGTCAGGCGTCCTGGTGCCGCGCGTCTCCACGGCCGAGCAAGCGCGCATGGCGGTCATGGCCTGCCGTTACCCGCCTGTCGGCGCACGCGGCGTCGGTCCGGGCCGGGCCGCCGGTTATGGGTACAGGATTCCGGACTACCTCCAGTCGGCCAACGATGTCCTGACGGTCGCGATCCAGGTCGAGACGGCCGAAGGCCTCGCCAACATCGACGACATTGTCCAGGTCGACGGTGTCGACGTGATCTTCATTGGCCCCGGCGACCTGTCGGTCTCGATCGACGCCATGGGGCCGGCCGGTCAGGACAAGCTCAATGCCGCGATTGTCAGGATCGCGGCTGCGGCGCGCGCGGCTCGCAAGGCCGTCGGCATCTTTCGCCCCTCGGCAGACGATATCGGCAAATGGTCGAAGCACGGCATCAGCTTCTACATGCTGGCCAGCGACACGATGTTTCTTGGCGCCGGCCTTGCCGCCGGTGCGGCCTCTGCGCGCAGCGCCTGATAGCAAGAGATTGGCATGAAGATAATCAAGACCGACGGCGTGTTGTCAGTCGAGGCAGAGCAGCTGCGCTATCTCGACGGCTTGAACGCCGAGTTTATCGAAAAGACGCTTCTCACAGAGGATGCCCTGATCGAGCAGTGCCGTGACGCCGATGCATTGATGATATTACGGGAGCCGATCACGGCTCGCGTGCTGGCCGAACTGAAGCACCTCAAGGTTGTCGGACGGTTCGGCGTAGGGCTCGACTCGATCGATATCGAGGCCGCCAGCCGTGCCGGTGTTCAGGTAACCTATGTGCCGGACGCCAACCTGGTGGAGGTCAGCACACATGCGATGGCGCTGATCCTGGCCCTGACGCGCAGGCTGAAACAGTTCGACAGCGCAGTCCGCGCCGGCCGCTGGGCCGCAATGACCGACGGCGCCGGCATCACGCGGCCGGACAGGCAGATCCTTGGCCTGATCGGCTTCGGCCAGATCGGACGTCTGACCGCCGAGCGGGCACGGGCCTTCGGCTACCATATCATCGCCTACGACCCATACATGCCGGCAGAGCGCATTACGGCCGGCGGTGCTGAACCGGTCGGTTTCGATGAGCTGCTCGCCAGGGCCGACATTGTCTCGCTGCACGTTCCAGCGACACCGGAAACCAGAAACATCATGTCGGCTGATGCCCTGTCGCGCATGAAGCAAGGGGCGATGCTCATCAACGTGTCCCGTGGCGGCCTGGTCGACGAGGTCGCGTTGGCGGATTTGATCCGGCGTCGCCATTTGGCAGGCGCCGGCATCGACACATTCGAGCACGAGCCGCCTTCGCCCGACAATCCGCTGCTGGCGCTGGACACCGTCCTGGTCAGTCCACACGCGGCGCACTACTCGACCCAGTCCTACGCCGAGGTCCGCAACAAGGTGTTTGCCGATGTCGCATCGGTCCTGCGCGGCGGCAAGCCGGTCTATCCGGTCAACCGGATATGACTCCTCGCGGCTGCAAATAGCTTAGCCCCGCTTGGGCTTGTCGCGGCGCTCGACGATGTAGATGTGGTCGGCCGCCAGGACCACATCGCCATGCTGGTTGATCACCTCGCAGCGCTCGATGATCCGGCCCGAATCCGGTCGTTTCGGGTCGTCTTCTTTGGCCGAGATGGTGGTGCGGGTCTTGATCGTATCGCCGATGAACACCGGCTTGATGAAGCGCAACCTGTCATAGCCGTAGGAGAAGGCGACCGGGTTGATGACGCTTGCCGTCAGCCCGACCCCGACCGAGAAGACCAGCGTGCCATGGGCGATGCGCTGGCCGAACGGCGTCGTCTTCATGAACTCGGCGTCCATGTGGTGAGGGAAGAAATCGCCGGTATGGCCGGCATGGACGACAAAGTCGGTCTCGGTGATGGTGCGTCCGCTGGTCATGCGCGACGAGCCGATCTGGTAGTCCTCGAAATAGATCGTCTGCTCCATATCAGGGCCTCTCCGCGATCGGTGTTGCCGGCGCCGCGCTCGATTGGTAGGCGGCTTCGACCAGCGCCATGGTGTTCCAGCCGTCCTCGACGGAACTGACAAGCTCGGCGTCCTCGCCTGATGCGTAGCGCTGAACATTGGCCATGCGGCCGACAAAGGCGTCCGGAAACCATTCGCCGACGAGCGGCACCGTGACCCAGTCGGAGCCGCCCTTCGGATAGATTTCAAGGATGTCAGGCTCGCCGCGCGGATAGTCGAGATTGAGTCCGAGTTTGAGATAAGCGGCGCCCTCGGTTCCGCAGATGCGGAACTCGCAGGCCTGGTGTTTTCGGCCAAATTTGTGGTCGTGATTGATCGACAGGGCACAGCGCACGGTATCGCCATAGTCGAGGATCGCGCTGGTGCGCGTTTGCGCGACCTTGTGGTTGGGATAGCCGAGCGTCTTGGCGTGAACCCCCTTGGGATCGCCGAGCAATTGCCGGATCAAGTCGAGATAATGGATCGAATGCATGGCGATCTCGACGCGCGGCGCCTTCAGCAGAAACTCCCAGAGTTGCCAAGGTGTGGCAAGCGCCAGCCAGGCGTCGAAATCGACCACGTCGCCCAGCCAGCCCTTGGCGATCGCATCCTTCAGCGCCAGCATCATCGGCGCGAAGCGGAGCTGGAAATTCATCGCGGCCTTCAGGTTTTTGGAGCGGCAGATTTCGAGGATCTCGCTCGCCTCGGTGAGATCGCTGCCCATCGGCTTCTGGATCAGCGCTACCGCACCGTCAGGCAACGCCCTGAGCACGCCGGCATGATGAGCCGGCGGCGTCGCCAGATCGAAGACGACGTCCTTGATCGCCGCGGCTTCCTCGACCGACCGGTAAGCGGTGACGCCCCATTTTGCGGCGAGCTTTTCTGCCTTGGCGCGGTCGGGATCGAAAACCCCGGCGACCGGAAAGCCGGCTTTCCCATAGGCCGGAAAATGCGCATCGCCGACGATCGAGCCGGCGCCGAAAATCACGATCGGCCTCGGCTTCGATGGCTGCGCCCAGGACTGGGAGAGCGAGGCAGGATCGAAGACGTCATCAGTCATGATGGAAGACTTCGTCCATCGATGCCCACCATTCGCCTTCCCCACGCGTCGGCAGCGGCTCCTGGCAAGGCATGCACAGCGCCCACCATTCCTGCGTCGTGGGATCGGCGGCCATTTTCGCCATGTCGGCGGCATAGTCGGTGCCGTGGTATTCGAAGGTGCTGAACAAAAGGTGCTCCGGCTCCTTGAGATAGATCGAATAATTCTTGATGTTGCAGGCGGAAATCATGGCCAGCACGTCAGGCCAGACGGCAGCGTGAAGCTGCACATACTCGGCGACCTTTTCCGGCTTGAGGCCGAGCACCATTCCCATCCGCTGCATGTCCGGCTCCCTATTTCGTTATGTCGGTCGTGAATTCCGCGATGCTCTTCGCTTTGACCGCGTCCCAATCCCAGTCGATGCCGATGCCGGGCTCGTCCGGCGCCAGTGCGTGCCCGTTCTCGATGCGCATTTTCTTGCCGGTCAGGTCGTCAAGCTGGGGAATATACTCGACATATCGGCCGTTCTGAATGGCGCAGGTCAGGCTGACATGCAGTTCCATCAGGAAATGCGGGCAGACCGGGATGTCGAACGCCTCGGCCGCATGCGCCACCTTCAGCCAGGGCGTGATGCCGCCGATGCGGCCGACATCGACCTGCACGATCGAACAGCCGCCTTTTTGCATATATTCGCGGAAATGGCGGATCGAATAGAGCGACTCGCCGATGGCGATCGGCGTCGACGTGGCATTGGACAGCCGCACATGGCCGTCTATGTCGTCGGCCGGCAGCGGCTCCTCGATCCAGGCGAGGTCGAGGTCGCGCAGCCGCTCGGCCCGGCGGATCGCCTCGTCGACCGAAAAGCCCTGATTGCAGTCGGTCATGATCTCGTAGGCATCGCCGACCGCCTGGCGCACCGCCGTCAGCCGGGCGAGATCCTCGGAGCCGTGCGGCTTGCCGATCTTGACCTTCGAACCGCGAAAACCTTTGGCCTTGGCGGCCAGCGCGTCCTCGACCAGCGCCTCGGTCTCGATATGCAGCCAGCCGCCTTCGGTCGTGTAGAGCGGGCAGCGGTCCTTGGCGCCGCCGGCGAGTTTCCACAGCGGTAGCCCCTGTTTCTTCGCCCGCAGGTCCCAAAGCGCGGTATCGATAGCCGCCAGCGCGATTGCCGTTATGGCGCCGATCGTCGTGGCGTGGGTGGCGAATTCGAGCTCGTGCCAGATCGCCTCGATCATGTCGGCGTCGCGGCCGATCAGCCGCGGCGCAAGGTGATCGGCCAGGAGCCGCATCACCGACGAGCCGCCGGTGCCGATCGTGTAGCTGTAGCCGGTGCCGACCGCACCGTCGGCGTCGGTGATTGTGACGATCGGCGTTTCCTGGCTGACGAAACTCTGGATCGCATCGGTGCGCTTGACCTTCGGCACCAGGTCGACCATGCGCAGTTCGACTTTCTCGATCTTGGCCATGACGTCAACCTCGCAATGTCTTGCCGGTATCGGCAGAAAACAGATGGGCCTGCGACAGGTCCAGGCTCATTTTCACCCGGTCGCCAGCCTTCAGCCGTTTTGGATTGAGCATGCGCGATACCCAGTCGCTGCCGTTGAATTCGGCGAACACCAACGTCTCGTTGCCGAGCGGCTCGGTGACGGTCACCGGCAGTTCCAGCTGGTGCACATCGGTATCTTCGCCGGAGCTGATGCCGTGTCCTGTTGGATAGATATCATCGGGCCTCAAGCCGAACACCACCTTGTCGCCGGTTTTGACATTGGGTTTGAACTGGCTGGGCAGAGGCAGCCTCTCGCCGCTGGCGAACAGCAATTGTCCGTCGTCGATCGACGCCTCGTGCAGATTCATCGGCGGCGAGCCGATAAAGCCGGCAACGAAGCGCGTCTGCGGCCGGCGAAACACCTCGTCTGGCGTGCCGACCTGCTCGATGAAGCCGTCGCGCATGATGACGATGCGGTCGGCGAGCGTCATCGCTTCGACCTGGTCATGGGTGACATAGATGACCGTCGACTTGACCTTGGCGTGAAGCTTCTTGATCTCGGTGCGCATCTGCGTCCGAAGCTTGGCATCGAGATTGGAAAGCGGCTCGTCGAACAGGAAGACGTCGGGATCGCGCACGATGGCGCGGCCCATGGCGACGCGCTGGCGCTGTCCGCCCGACAGCTGCGACGGCCGGCGGTCGAGCAGTTGGTCGAGACCAAGAATGCCTGATGCCTCGGCGACGCGGCGGTCCATTTCCTCTTTTGCCGCCCCAGCGATCTTCAGCGAGAAGCCGAGATTTTCGCGCACCGTCATGTGCGGATAGAGCGCATAGGACTGGAACACCATCGAGATGTTGCGCGAGCGCGGCGGCAGGTCGTTGACCATGCGGCCGCCGATCTCGATGACCCCGTCGCTGATGTCCTCGAGGCCGGCGATCATGCGTAGGGTTGTCGACTTGCCGCAGCCGGACGGACCGACCAGCGCGATGAACTCGCGGTCGGCGACCTCGAGATCGATGCCGTGCACCACGGCCACCGGGCCGTAGCTTTTGGTGAGTTTCTTCAGGGATACGGTTGCCATGTCAGCCTTTCACCGCGCCGGAGGTGAGACCGCCGACGAGGTGTTTCTGGACGATGAAAGTAAGCGTGAGCGCCGGTATGATCATGACCACGGCCAGGGCGCACATGCCGCGCCAGTCGATGGTGAACTCGGCCGTATAGTCGAGCAGGCCGACCGGCAGCGTCTTGGAGTTGATCGAGCGCGTCAGCTGCGAGGCCAGCGCGAACTCGTTCCACGAGGTGAGGAAGGCAAAGATGCCGGCTGAGGCGATGCCAGGCCCGGCAAGCGGAAACTCGACCTGCCAGAAGGCCTGCCAGCGCGTGCAGCCGTCGATCTGCGCCGCCTCGGCGAGGTCTTTCGGAACCTGGCGGAAAAAACCGTCGATCAGCCAGATGGTGAAGGGCACGTTGAGTGCTACATAGACCAGGACCAGGCCGAAATGCGTGTCGATTATGCCGAGCCGTGCAAAGACGAAGAACAGCGGCAGCGACAGCGCGATGCCGGGCACCGTGCGTGTCAGCATCAGGCCGAGGAACATTGCCGACTTGGCACGGAAGCGGTAACGGGCAAAGGCATAGCCGCCGGCCATGCCGATGGCGATCGCGATCACCGTCGAGGTCACCGAGATGATCAGCGAATTGCGGAAATAGTCGAGCACCGGGATGCCGCCCTTGCCGACGCCGCTGAACATGGCGACGTAGGCATCGAGTGAGAGTTCCTGCGGGATCCACACCGGCGGCTTGGCCATGATCTCGACGGTCGGCCGCAGCGATGACAGCACGATCCAGATGCCGGGCAGGCAGATGACCAGCATGGCCAGGAACAGCCCGATGCCATGAGCTATGCCGAGCGCCTTGTTGCGGACGCGATGCAGGCTGTTCTGGTCCATGCTCACCACTCCGCCGCGATCTGCGTGCGCGCCGCGGCAAGCTTGCGGTAGAAATAGACGGTGAACAGGATCGAAAGCAGGATCGAGAAATAGGCCATGGCGTTGGCCATGCCCATCCTGGCGTCGCTGTAGGCGGTGCGAGCGACGAGCGTCCAGACGAGCTCGGTGCGGCCGGCGGGACCGCCGTCGGTCATGATCTTGACGATGTCATAGGCGCGCGCCACGTCGAGCGAGCGGATGGTCATGGCGATGAAGGCAAACGGCATGATGAACGGCCAGGTGACATAGCGGAATGTCTGCCATGGCGTGCAGCCATCGACGCGGGCCGCCTCGACCGGCTCGCGCGGCATCGCCAGCAACCCGGCAAGGATCAGGATCGCGAACACCGAAGTCGACGACCAGATCTCGGCGGTGAGGATGGCGATGAAGGCGAGGTTGCCGTCGATCAGCCACGGGATGGCGCGGTCGGTCAGGCCGAGCGCCTGCAGGGCGTTGTTCACCAGGCCGATATTGTCGTTGAACATGAATTTGAACTGGAAGCCGACCAGGATCGGCGAAAACATCATCGGAAACATCATGATGGTGCGCAGGATACGTTGTCCGCGCGACGCCTTCTCCACCAGCAGCGCCAGCCCCAGCCCGATCAGCATTTCCAGGTTGAGCGCGACCGTCAGCAGCACCACGGTGCGGGCGAAGGCAATCCAGAAATCCCCGTTGCTCAGGATGTTGACATAGTTGCGCGCGCCGATGAAGACCCAGAGTGTCTCCGGCTTGGTCAGCCGGAACGGCGTGAAGCTGGAGTAGAGCGAAAGCAGCAGCGGCAAGACCACCACCGCCGCCAGCACGATGACCGCCGGCAGCAGGAGCAGCAATGGCGGTGAGGGTCTCCGGCCTTTCATGTCGATCCGGTTCTGGTTAATGCCCGGATGCCGAAGGCCGCCATCGGCGAGCTGGGATCAAGACAAAGCGTGTTGTGCATGGTTCAAAAAAAGTCGGGGCGCCGCTCTTCGATGAGCGCAGCGCCCCGTGGAAAGATGTCAAAGTTTGCCAGCGTCTTCGAGGATCTGGGTGGCCTTGGCGGCAGCGTCGTCCAGCGCCTGCTTGGAGGTCTTGTCGCCGAGGATGGCCGCCTGCAACTCGGGATAGACGGCGTTGGAAATTTCGATCCATTCAGGTGTCTGCGGTACGGCGAATGCGTGTTTCGCTTGTTCCTGGAAAGCCGCCAGCACTTCCGTCTTGTAAGGATCGCCGGCCGCTTGCTGGATGTCCCAGTCCCACACCGCCGTGCGGGTCGGCAGTGGTCCGCTTGCTGCTTCAAGCTTCTGACTGTCCTCGTTGGTCAGGAACCATACCAGCGATGCCGCGGCTTCCTTGCTGGCACAGTTTTCGGTGACCGAAAACCCGTGATGTCCCGACCAGCCGGTGCGAATACCGGCCGAGCCTTTCGGCGCCACCTTCACCCCGACATTGCCGGCAACCTTCGACGACTTCGGATCGTTGAAGAACCCTGCCCAGCCCGGCCAGTCGAGATTGATGGCGACGGTGCCCGAGGCAAAGCCCTGGCCAAGATCGTCCCAGAGATAATTGGTGGTGCCGGCCGGCACCGCCTTGGCCTTGTAGAGATTGACGAACCAGTCGAGCGCCTGCACGCCGGCCTCCGAGTTGAAGGCGGGCTTGCCGTCCTTGTCGAGATACTCGCCCCCCTCGGCGATGAGCATCTCGTAGAAGCGGCCGTTGATCGCCTCTTCCTTGCCAGCGAACTGGGTGCCGTAGAAATCCGGCGGGCTGGCGAAGAATTCCGCCTGCTGGGCGACTTCGTCCCAGGTGTCGGGCGGCACCAGTTCCGCGCCATACTTGGCCTTGTAGGCGGCCTTCTTGGCCTCGTCCTGATAAAGGCTTTTCTGGTAGTAGAGCGCGGAGACGTCGAACTGCGCACGCGGCAGCATCGCCAGCTTTCCGTCGAGCGTCGAGGCCTTGATCGTCGACGGCACGAAGGCGGCGACTTCCTCCTTGGGCAGCAGCGCGTTGAGATCGGTGTAGATGTCAGGATATTGCGGCGCGAAGGACGAATGGTTCGAGCCGACGCACCAGTTGATGCTGCCGGACGCGATGTCCGACTTGATTTCCTTGTCGAGTTCGAAGTGGTTCTTCTTCGAGATCACGTTGACCTTGGCGCCGGTCAGCTTTTCCCATTCGCCGATGCGCGCGTAGAGCCCTTCATATTGCTGGCCGCCAATCAGCTTGGCGTCGATGGTGACGCCGTCGAACTTGCCGGGCAGTTCGGCAGCAAAAGCAGCGCCCGCGCCAAGCGCAAGCAGCGCCACGCCGGCCGACAGGCCGTAAAACAATCTGGTCATTTGGTTCCTCCCAACGGCCTGCGTCGGCGAACTCGTATCGATCCGATCTGCAGCGCTTCATTCATATACAAACAAAACATTTATGTAGTCGTCAAGTTGAAAGTTCTTTCCGGATGCGGGCCATTGTGCGTATATGAAAGCCGAAATTCACTGGGGAGCGATTATGGCGGAGGACGAGGACGATGACCGATATCGTGCCCCGGCGCTGGACAAGGGGCTCGACATTCTCGAGCTTCTGGCCGGCGTCGACGGTGGCTTGACGCAAGCGGAAATCGCCAAGAAGCTCGACCGCAGCCCCAACGAGTTCTACCGCATGCTGGACCGGCTGGTGCGACGGGGCTACGTCACGCGGCCCGACGGCGATCGTTATTCGCTGACGCTCAAGCTGTTTGGCCTGGCGCAGTTGCACGCGCCGGTGCGACGGCTGGTTTCCTACGCGACGCCGCTGATGCGCGAGCTTGCCGAAACCTCGCAGCAGGCAAACCAGCTTGTCGTCTTCGACCGTGGTTCCGCCGTGGTGATCGCGCAGCAGGAGGCTCCTGACTACTGGGGCATCTCGATCCGCGTCGGCTCCCATATCAGCCTGTTCGACACCGGCTCCGGACATGTGCTGTTGGCCTTCCGCTCGCCGGAAGAGCGGCAGATGATGATCTCCGAATATCTGCGCAGCACCGACAGGCCGCCTCAGTCACCGGAGTTCTTTGCCCGCCTCGACCAAGTCCGCGAGCGCGGCTATGAGATGATGGCGTCGCTGCAGACCGCCGGCGTGTTCAATCTGACGGCACCCGTTCTTGGCTCTGACGGCAGGGCAATCGCGGCGCTGTCGATCCCTTATATAACGCTGGTCAATGCCCCCAAGGCGCCGGACATAACCCGGACAATCGAATTGCTGCGGGCGGCGAGCGAAAAACTCTCGCAACTGGCGGGGTCGGCCGTCAACTCGAAGTGAATTCTTATTTGAATGAAGAATTTCTCCGTGAGATGATCCTGGAACGCCAGAGGAGGAGCGCGCCGTCATGATCTTCGATACCCATCTGCACCTGATCGACCAGTCGGTGCTGCGCTATCCCTGGCTCTCCGGCGTGCCGGCGCTCAACCGCGATTTTTCCCACGACGAATATGCAGTCCAGGCTCGCCGTGCCGGCATAGAGGGTGCGTTGCATATGGAGGTCGATGTCGATCCCGCCGACATCGAGGCCGAGACCGGTCATGTGAAAGCGCTGTCACAACAGAGGGCTAGTCTGCTGCGCGGGGCAATCGCCTCCTGCCGACCGGAAGAGCCTGGCTTTGCCGCTTATCTCGAGCGCCAGCGCGCCAATCCCTTCGTCAAGGGTTTTCGCCGTATCCTCCACGTCATGCCGGATGAGCTTTCGGAGGCCGCGCTGTTTCGCGAGAACATCAAGCGGCTTGCCGGCACCGGCCTGACCTTCGATCTCGTCGTTCTGCCGCATCAAATCCCAAGAGCGATCGCACTCGCCGATCTCGCGCCGGATGTGCAGTTCGTGCTCGACCATTGCGGCGTGCCCGACATCAAAGGGGATGGTGAGCACCCGTGGCGCGAGCATATGACGGAGATCGCGCGGCGTCCGAACGTCGTCGGCAAGATCTCCGGCGTGGTCGCCTATGCGGATGCCGGTTCATGGACCGTCGATACCCTGCGCCCCTATGTCGAGCACACCATCAAATGCTTCGGCTGGGACCGCGTCGTGTGGGGCAGCGACTGGCCGGTCTGCACGCTTGGCGGCGGGCTGGCGACCTGGGTTGCAGCGACGCATGCGCTGCTTGGCGGCGCAAGCGCCGAGGAACGGCAAAAGCTGCTCTCCGCCAACACGAAGCGGCTGTGGAGTTTGTAAGAAGAGTTAGCGGGCTCTGCCTCAGATTGTCGCCGATACGTGCCGCTCGCGACCGTAAAGCGAAACCAGCAGCACGATGACCAGACCAAGTGCAGCCTGCACGGTTGAGGGCCGGAAGCCAAGGCCGATCAGCAGCGTGTTGATCTCCGTCAGCACCAGCACGCCGGCGATGGTGCCGAAATAATTGCCGCGGCCGCCGACAAGGGCCGCGCCGCCGACCACGACCGCCGCGATCGTCTGGAACAGATAGGGCTGGCCGACATCGCCATAGGCCGAACCGGTGAAGCCGAGCAGCAGCACGCCAGCCGCGGCAGCAAAGAAAGCGCTTGCCGCGTAGGTCACCGTCCACATGCGGACCGGATCGATCAGCGCCAGCGGGGCTGCACCGGGGTTGCTGCCAAGCGCGTAAAGGCGGCGGCCGTAGGCCGTGCGCGCCAGCACCAGCGCCACCAGCAAGGTCAGCACCGCGACGCAGGGCACCAGCGCCGGCACCGGCAGCGGTCCGACCGAACCGCCGATCGAGACGAAGGCGGAAACAGCTGCAGGCGCCGATCCGGATGGAAAGCCGCCGGTCCACAACAGCACGGCGCCTTGCACGATCATGCCAACGCCAAGCGTGACGATCAGCGGGTGGATGTCGAGCCCGCGCGAGATCAGGCCGTTCAGCGCCCCGATCAGCACGGCGAGCACGCCAACGATCACGCAGACAAGGGCAAAATTCCAGCCGGCGCCGTAGAGCTGTGCCGCAACGACATTTGCGAAGCCGATAATGAAGGGGATCGACAGGTCGATGCCGCCTAGAATGACGACGAGGGTCTGGCCGATCGATGCCACCGCCAGCAGCGAAGCGATGACCAGCAGCGCGCGGATGGCGAACGGCGCGGAATAGCCCGGGATGAGCAGCGTGCCGACAATCTGCAAGGCGGCAGCGACCGCAAAGGCGCCTGCGACGCGGGCATTGGTGGACTGAAACCAGGTCTGGCTCATGCTTCTCAGCCTTTCCGTCCGGAGAGCCGTTCCTGCAGCGCCGTCATGATGACCGCTACAACCAGAATGACGCCATAGGCGATCTGCAGCACATAGGTGGAGACGTTGAAGGCGGTCAGCACGCTCTGCAGCAGGAAGATATCGATGGCGCCAATCGCGGCGCCCAGAAGACCGCCGCGCCCGCCGGCAAGGCTGACGCCGCCGAGCGCCACCGCCGCGATCGCGATCAGCGTGTAGGTTGGTCCGATGTTGGGATCGGCCGAACCGATCAGCGCCGTCAGCATCAAGCCCGCGCAGGCGGCGAGAATGCCGGTCATGACATAGGCGATGAAACGGACTTTGGTGACCGGAACGCCGGCCGTGTAAGCGGCGCGGTCATCGCTGCCCACCGCCATCAGCTGGTCGTAGTAGGGGGTCTGCCGCACCAGCCACCAGAACAGGAAGATCAGCGCCAGCGGCAGTGCCGACCACGGGCCGGCCATCGCCTTCAGCCAGACTGGCGCCGGGCCGATCGGCGCCGGCAGGATGGTCAGCGTCATCCCGGTCAGGATCAGATAGGTGCCAAGCGTCGCGACGATCGGCTGGATGCGAACGACGGTCGCCAGAAAGCCGTTGGCCGCGCCGACGATCGCGCCGATCAAAAGCGCTGCCGGCACGATGACCAGCGGCGAAGATATGCCGAGCTTGAGAAACAGCAGCTGGATGACGGTCGCATTGACGAAGCCCATCAGCGGCCCGACGGAAATGTCGATGCCGCCACGCCCGGCCAGGATCACCGGAGCCGAGGCAAGTGCTGCGCCGATCAACGGTGCGGCGAGCCCGATCAGCGCGCCCCAGGCGGAAGGATGGAAGCGTGACGGATTGAGCAGCAGATTGACCGCGATAAGGATGACCAGCAGCACCGTCGCAAAACCCGCGCCGCGCCATCGCTCCGCCATGCGCCGAAACCCGCTCATGCCGCGCGTCCGAACATGGCGGCGATCACCGTATCGCTTTTCATCTCGTCTCCGGTGATTTCAGCCGCCACCCGCTGTTCGCGGAAAACCAGCACGCGATGGCAAAGCAGGAGGATCTCTTCGATCTCGCTCGACAGGATGACCAGAGCCATGCCGTCCGCCACCAGTCCCCGGAAGACATCGTAGAGGACATGGCGCGTCGCCACGTCGACACCGCGCGTCGGGTCGTTGAGCAGCAGGATCGCCGGCTCCAGCGCCAGTGCCCTAGCCAGCAGCACTTTCTGCTGGTTGCCGCCGGACAGCGTGGTGATCGAGGCATCCGGCCGCGGCGCGACGATGGAGAGCTTGTCCCGGTAACTCTCGTAGCGCCGCCGCCGTGCGGCGAAGCTGAGCAGGCCGAAACGCATGTCACGCGACAGTGTCGAGACGGCAAAATTGTCGAGCACCGATTGGGTCGGAAAGATGCCGGTAGCGCGCCGGTCGCGCGGCAAATAGGCGATGCCGCTGGCGACCGCCTTGCGGAAGCTGGTGATCGCGCGGGCTTCGATGGTCACATCGCCGGCGGCCGGCCGTTCCAGCCCGGCCAGCACTTTCAGGAACCGCTCTTGTCCATGGCCGTCGAGGCCGGCAAGACCGACAATCTCGCCCGGCGCAATGGCTTGTGTCACGGGGCTTGCGCCCGGCGCGATCACCAGGCTGCGCACCGAAAGGGTAGCGCGATCAGCCATGCGCCAGCTCCGCCGCCGTGCGTGGCGCCATCGCCTTGAGAAGCTCGGAGGCGGTGGACGTGCCGCGTTCCTCGGTCGTCACCACGCTGCCGCCGCGCAGGACGGAAATCCGATCGGAAAGCGTCATCACCTCGTCCATGCGATGGGTGATGAACAGGATCAGGCAACCTTCGGAGGCAAGCTTGCGCATCATGGCGAAAACCGCCTCGCGGTCGGCGAAGTCGAGCGCCGCCGTCACCTCGTCGAGAATGAGAATGCGCGGGTTGCGAACCACGGCGCGGGCAAGCACCACAAGCTGCTGAACGGCCAGCGGCAATTGCCCGGCCAACTGGTCGAGCGGGATCTCGGTAACCGCGAATTGTTTCAGCACCGCTTGCGCGCGCTGGTGCCGCTCGGCGCGCGGCACGGTGCGCGTCAGTAAGCCATCGAGGCCGAGCAGGATGTTGTCCGTCACTGAACGGTCAGGTGCGATCAGCACTTCCTGGAACACGGTGGCGAAACCGGCGGCCTGGAACGCCGCCGGTCCGAAGCCGGCAAAGGGCGACCCATTGAGCAGGATCGTGCCGCTGTCCGGCTGGACAATTCCCGACAGCAGCTTGACCAGGGTGCTCTTGCCCGAACCGTTCTCGCCCAGGATGGTGTGGATCGTGCCGGCGCGGAACGCGATGGAGGCATTCGCGAGAGCGACCGTTTCGCCATAGCGTTTCGAGACACCCTGGACTTCCAGCATGAGGGATTCCTGATAGGGAAAAGCCGGCTCTGCCTGAGCGGAGCCGGCGTTCGTGAGCTTACTTGGCGCAGGCGTCCGGCACCTTCGAATAATCCCAGCCCTTGGTCGGCGCGGGATTGGCGAAATAGGCATCGAGCCATTCTTCCGGCATCGGATCCTCCGGCGGAACCGGGAAGATCGAGACTGCGTCCGCCGTCATACAGTCCTTGTACCAGGTGCCCAGGTCGGCGTTGTGGACCGGCGGAATCGGGATCAGCAGCGTGTTGAGCTTCGGCTTTTGCCCGTCGAGCATACGCGCCCCAATGCGGAACAATGTCTCGGCGGTCCAGTGCGGCAGAACCGCATGGCCTTCGAAGCGATATTTGTCCGGATTCGCTTTCCAGTAGCCGAGCGCGTCGCCGGTGATCGAGCCGGTGATGAGCGGGGCAGGGCGGCCGGCCTCGGCAAAGGCCTCGGCGACGACGCGGCTTTCGCTGCCCGTCGTCCACACCGCATCGATCGGCGCCGGATTGGTGGCGATCGCCTGCAATACCGTCGTCTTGGTGACGTTGGCCGTCCAGTTGCCGTTGACGCTGCGCGAGACCTTGAGCTTGGGGTTCTCGGCCAGCGCCTTGTCGGCGCCCTGACGCTCCTGCACGACGATCGGATGACCTGCGATGCCTTCGACCAGAAGTATGCTGCCGCCGTCCGGCATTTCCTTGCCGATCGCCGTCATCATGTCGTAGCCCCAGCGGGCATAGTTGGAATCGACATTGATGGCATTCGGGCTGGTCACCGACCCAGCCGCCGTGATGAAGGGAATGCCGGCTTTGGCGGCGGCATCGATGGCATCATCCAGCGCCGTCGCCGAGCCGGGGATCGAGGTGATGATCGAACATTTCTTATCGATGAAGGCGCGGATCTGGTTGATCTGCTGGCTGGCATCGTTGTTGGAGTCCGACACTTCGAAGCTCGCCACCGTGCCGTCGGCGATCAGTCCGTCGACAAGCCGCTTCAACTCCTTGGTGACGGTGACCCGCCACGGATTGCCCTGGTAGGATTCCGAGTGGCACCATTTCCACGGCTTCGCCGGCGGCGTGAAATTGTCCCACGCCGATGGCAGGATCTTCTGCGGCGCGCCGTCATATTGCGCCTTCAGTTCAGTTGGCAGTCCAGCGATCACGCCCGAAACGTCCTGGGCGCAGGCAATTGTCGTGATCGATGCAAGGGCGGTCGCAGCCATAAGGCCGCGGATCAGGCTGTTCATAGTCTCCTCCATTCGTTGTTTCAGGCTCCTCCACCGGCAGTGCCGGACACCCGTGCCGGGAAACTCTCCAGAAACAGGCGATTAAGATCGGCGACGACGCGGCCGGCATCGTGCTTTTCGGTCAGGCCGAGATTGATGCGATCGGACGCCGCCTGCTGGAAGGCCATGTAGCCATCGTGGCGTGGCCTGACCCAGGCGCCTTCGAGTGTGGCGCGCGTATCCTTGTAGAAATTGCCGGCGGCTGCATTGACGGCGGCATCGTCCCAGGCTGCGGCGTGGCCAGGCTGGCCGCCGGCCAAAGCATAGGGGCCGCGCTGCACGTCACCGCTGGCGATCCAGTAAGCGAAGTCGATGGCCGCCTGCTTGGCCTTCGAAAAGGCCGACACGGCGATGCCGGTGCCGCCGAGCGCCGAGCCGACCGGACCGGCATTGCCCGCAGCCGGGATGTCCGCGAAGGCAAGGCGGTTGGTCCGGAATCCGGCAATGGCATAGGAGACATAGCCATAGATCAGCGGCGCGCAGGCGATCCGCGAGCCGGACCTGGCCATTTCCTCCAGGACGTCGATCGGGTCCATGCCGAGGCAGGCCGGGTCTACGAGAGCCGCGATCTCGCGCATCATCTCGAAAACGCGGCTGCCCACATCAGCGTTTACGTGAGCGCCAGGCTCCTCGACGGCGGGCCGGCCGAGATTGCCGGCAAGCGTGTAGAACACCATCAGCGAATGCGGCGGCCTGAGCGGCAACAGCATGTGGCCTTGCCGCGCCAGATCGAGCATTTCGCTCCAGCTCGCCGGCTGAGCGGAAAGCATATCAGGCCGCCACGCTTGCACCTGGCTCGCCGTATCGATCGGAAACGCCCACTGCCGGCCTTGCCAGTTGTAGCTCGGATAGGACCGGCCGACGCTGCCCGCCGCCAGCGTCGCACGTTCCGCTTCGCGGCCCGCGACGTCGAGCAGCGCCAGGCAATTCTCGGCGGTGATCTGGCCGACATGCGGATGATCGATGACGATCAAATCATAGGCACGGGCCAGTTCCTCGACCGAGAAGGATTCGAAATCCTGCAGCGAGCGCTTGTCCCATTCGATAGTAACGCCAGTCCGCTGCTTCCACAGTGCCGAACAGGCGACCATCGGGTCGTAGCCGCGCGGATGGCTCCAGGTCATGCCTTTGAGCCTCACGTCGCTCACAGCCCGAACTCCTTGCGGATCTTTGCGCTGTGCTCGCCGATGCGTGGCGCGGCGCGCTCGACCTTCGCACGCACACCATCGACCCGGAGCGGCGAGCGCGTGGTGAGGATCGAGACGTCATCCTCGCGCGTCACCGTCTGCAGCATGTCGAGAACCTGGAAGCCTTCGCTGGCCATCATCTCCGGCCAGGTCAGCACCCTGGCGCACCAGATGTCGGCAGGCTCGAGGATGGCAAGCCACTCGTCGACCGTCTTCGTCGCGATTTTTTGCGCGATGATCGCCTTGATCTCGTCGCGGGCGGTGAACCATGTCGACGGCTGGTCGCGGTAGGGCGCAAGCTCTTCGAGCCCCAGAAGATCGGCCAGCTTCGGGATCGGCGTCATGGCGATCGCCAGATAACCGTCCTTGGCCGGATAGACGCCGTAAGGCGCCGATAGATAGGCATGGGCGCTGCGGAAGGCCGATCGCCGCGGCAGGCGGCGCCCGTCATTGAGATGCGTGGTCAGCACCTCGAACTGGAAGTCGACCAGCGCTTCGAGCAGGCTGGTCTCGACATGGCTGCCCGTGCCGGTCACGCCGCGCCGCACCAGTGCGGCAAGAATTCCTTGCGCGGCGGCGGAGCCCGCCAGCATGTCGGCAATTGCCAGGCCGAAAGGCACCGGTCCCTGGTCCTCGTCGCCGTTGAGCCACATCACGCCCGAGCGTGCCTGCGCCAGCAGATCCTGTCCGGGCCGCTTGACCCAGGGACCTTCCTCGCCATAGCCGCTGATCGACGCATAGACTAGGCGCGGGTTGATCTTGCGCACCGCCTCAAAGTCGAGGCCCAGGCGCTCAATGACACCTGGCCGAAAATTCTGGATCAGCACGTCGGCCTTGGCCAGCAGGCCGCGTAGCGCCGCAAGGTCGGCCGCGTCCTTGAGGTCGATGGCAAGACTTTCCTTGGCCCGGTTGATGGCATGGAAGATGGTGGAATCGCCACCGATCTCGGTGTCGCTGAGATAAAGCCGGCGCGACAGGTCACCGCCATCCGGCCGCTCGATCTTGATGACACGGGCGCCGAGATCGAGCAGTCGCAGCGAGCAGTAAGGCCCGGACAGGAACTGGCTCATGTCGACGACGACTAGGCCGGTCAGCGGCAATTCGGCGGCGGCGGCCATCGCCTATTTCTCTGTCTTGCCGGCGAAATCGGCCGGATTGCGGTATTTCACCGTCTGCAGGTGCTCGCAATAAAGTACGAGCTCTCCTTCACCCTTGAAGACTTCATAGCTGGCGCGGATCAGACCCATCTCTTTGTATTTGGGTTTCTTGTCGAGGTTGGAGCGGATCGAATAGATCGTGTCGCCGATGAACACCGGCTTGATGAAGCGCAGTTTGTCGTAGCCATAGGAGAAGGCGTTGACGCAATTGGTGGCGACGAGGCCGAGCCCGGCCGAGAACACGAAGGCGCCGGCGAGCAGGCGCTTGCCGAAAATGCCTTCCGTTTCGGCGAACATCTGGTCCTGCACGTAAGGGTGGATATCGAGCACCAGCGCGTTGAAGAGGTGGCTGTCGCCCTCGGCCATGGTCCTGCGCAGCGAGCGGATTTTCTGGCCGACAGGCCAGTCTTCATAGAACCAGTTCTCCGCGTTCCAGACGGGGAGATCGGCGTGTTCCTTCGGCATGTCTGCGGGGTGTGTCGAGGCCACCCCCACGGTCGGGGCGAAACCAGTCATGGCAGCATCCGTTGGAAGCACGGATCATCCGTCCGGGCGCGCCGCGGACCAGCGAATTGCATGATCGATCCTCCCGTCAATCTTCTTTTGTGAATAGTATTTTCACATATGGGGTTGTGTTGCAAGCGTGAACAGGCGAAATTTTGCCCCAATCCGCGGCGGACAACGCCGGCGGAACAAGGGAGGATTTGATGCAGAATGCCTGTCTGGTCTTCGTGGGTAGCCTCAACCGCGAGGCGCCTTATTTCCAGGGCGCGCGCGGCGTCGGGCTGGGTGTCTACAGCTTCGACGAGGAGACGCTGGAGACTACGAAATTGGCCGAAACAGGTGACGTCGACAATCCGACCTTCCTGTCGGTGACGCCTGACGGCTCCCACATCTATGCCAACTCCGAAGTGTTCGCCTGGCGCGAAGGCGTGGTCTCGGCCTATCGCTTCGACAGGCAAACCGCCACGCTTTCCTACGTCAACAAGCAGCCGACCCTTGGCAGCATCACGGCGCACAACACCGTCACGCGCGACGGCACGAAGCTGCTGGTCGCCAATTACGGAATGGGTGAAGGCGGTCCCGATCGCTCGGTCGTTGTCTACGGACTACGCGAGGATGGCGGCCTGACCGCGCCGTTGTCGAGCGTCGCCCATGCCGGAACTGGTCCCGATACAGTTCGTCAGGAACGCCCCCATGCTCACAGCGTCACCGAGACAATTGCCGGCGGCGTGGCGATCGTCGCCGATCTTGGCATCGATCGGCTTGTCTCGTACCGCATCGGGCCTGATGGCGGCCTGACCAGACTGGCGGAGTCGGTGCTTGCCTCAGGCGCCGGCCCACGTCACGTGGCGCTGCATCCTGGCGGGCGCTTCGTGTTCGTCATGAACGAACTGGATTCAACCGTCGTGTCGCTTGCGTTCGACGATGTGCCAGGAAGGCTCTCGGTCATCGACACGAAGCCGGCCGTGTCGGCGGAGGCGCGCGACGGCAATCATTGCGCCGACATCCAGATCTCGCCCGACGGCCGCTTCCTCTACGGATCCAACCGCGGCCATGACAGCGTTGCGGTGTTTTCCGTCGACCAGCAAACAGGCGCGCTTGCGCTGGTCGATTACACGCCCTGTGGGGGCGCCACACCGCGCAATCTGGCACTGACGCCTTCGGGCCGCCATCTCTTCTCGGCCAATCAGAACGCCGATCGCATCTCGATTTTCGCGCGCGACATGGCCACCGGCCGGCTGGCCGACACCGGACGGTCCATCGATGTCGGCACGCCGATGTGCGTGAAGATCGTGAGTTGAAGCCACAGGTCTCCTTCCAGCAGCGAAGGCCTGCACGATCCTGTGATTTCGGCTGAACCATCGGCGTGGTAGTTTCCAGTCGTTTCCGTTCCGGAGTCGTCATGCGTACCAAGCTGCTAGAAATCACCCTCGCTATGCTGCTGCTGGTTGGCGGCGTTCCAGCCGGCCATGCGCAAGTGGCCGAGCGGCCGTCGCCTTCGGGTGGAGTTCTGTCGCTGCTTCCGCCTCCCCAGGTCTCCGATCATTCGATCGTGATCGCGGGACGTACGCTGAACTACCAGGCGAAGGCAGGCACGCAGTCGTTGCTGTCCGGCAAGGGCGACGTCACCGCGGAAGTTTTTCATGTCGCCTACACGCTACGCCCCGAGCCAAGCCGCGAACCTGATCCCCAGCGCCCTATCACTTTCGTATTCAACGGTGGTCCCGGAGCGGCTTCCGCCTATCTGCATCTCGGCGCGCTCGGTCCACGCGTCATGGCGACGGCGGCTAATGGAAGTTTTCTTCCATCGCCGCAGAGGCTTTTGGACAACCCGAACACATGGCTCGACATGACCGACCTGGTCTTTGTCGACCCGGTCGGAACGGGTTACAGCCGCGAAGCACCCGGAACCGAGGCACGCAGCTTCTGGGGCGTCAACCAGGACGCTGCCGCGATGGGCGCCTTCATCCGACTCTATCTGGCACAGGCGGGCCGCACGGCGTCGCCGGTGTTTCTTGCCGGCGAAAGCTATGGCGGGTTTCGGGCGGCACTGCTTGCCAAGACGCTTCAGGATGACATCGGCATCAGTCCTCGCGGCATCGTGCTCATCTCGCCGGCGCTCGAATTCACACTCGTGCGGCCCGACGAGTTCCAGCCGCTTCACTGGGCGCTTGAGCTCCCGTCGCTGGCGGCGGTGCGCCTGCGCAGCGAAGGCGTCACCGGTTCCGAGTTGCAGGAGCGGTTGGCCGATGTCGAACGCTATGCGCTTGGCGACTATCTCGTCGCGCTTGCCAGCGGGCTCGAAGAGGGTGGGCGCCTGGCGAGCCCGCGCGTTGCCGAAATCACCGGCCTGCCGCTTGAACTCGTCAAACGAAACTTTGCACGCATTCCCACCGCACTCTTCGCCAGGGAGTTTGCACGGGCAAGGGGCAATGTTCTCAGCGCCTATGACGGCACGATCGAAACGGCGGACATCGCGCCGGAAAGCCTGAGATACAGCGGTCCTGATCCGGTCCTCGACCGAAGCGTGCCGGTGCTCACTTCCGCCTTTGTCAGCTATATGCGTGACGAATTGAAATTCCGCACCGATCTAAGTTACCGGCTCCTCAACCGTGAAGTCAGCGGCAATTGGGATTACGGGACGAGCCCGACGCGTCAGGGCTATGTCGGCGTGATGGATGACCTTCAGCAGGCGCGCGCGTTGAACCCTGGCCTCGGCGTTTTGATCGTCAATGGCTACACCGACCTGGTGACACCCTATTTGGTGTCACGCTATCTTGTCGGCCAGATTCCTTCGCTTCCTGGCGCGAAGCCCATCCGCGTCGACCTGCTGGAAGGCGGCCACATGATGTATTTCAGGCCAGACAGCCGGCGCGCGCTGAGAGAGGCCGCGACCGAGCTTTACCAAGCGCCGAAGTGAAACGGTTTTGTGAAGCAATTTTTGCTTTCCAAATGTGAAAGACGCTTTGGCTGCCTTCGAACGATGCGTGCGGCCATGAATGTGGCGATTGCGACCGGGTAGTCGATCAACACCTGATGGTCTTCGTCTAGGCGGATGGATCCAGCCGGCACTACGGCGCCGGCCTGAATGCCGGACGCCAACTCTTTTCGATGAGCGCATTGACAAAAAATCATCGCCGCAATAATCCAATATATTGGATGCAATACGCGGACCACTTGCGACAAAAGCACACCAGGTGCGTGATGATCGTCGACAAACCTGGACCTGAGGATACAAGCCAATGAACCTGGATCGCGTCATTACCGTCGTCGGAGCCCATGCCGAGGGCGAGGTGGGCCGGGTGATCACCGGCGGCGTCCTGCCGCCGCCGGGTGCTACGATGTTCGAGCGCATGGAGAATCTGGAACGCGAAAGCGCGTGGCTTCGCAACATGCTGCTGTTCGATCCGCGCGGCAGCGTCAATGCAGCCGTCAACCTGATCACGCCGCCGATACGCGCCGACGCCGATATCGGCATGATCGTCATGGAGTCGGACTACTTCGTGCCGATGTCGGGCTCGAACCTGATCTGCACGGTCACGGTCGCCCTCGAGGCGGGCATGATCCCGATGCGCGGCGCTGAGACTATCGTCAGGGTGGACACGCCGGCCGGCCTGGTCGAGGTGACGGCGGATTGCAGTGGCGGCAAGTGCCGTCGCATCACGTTCCGCAACGTCCCGTCGTTCGTCATGCATCGCGACCGGATGGTCGACGTGCCCGGGATCGGATCGCTACGGGTCGATGTCGCCTATGGCGGCATGATCTACTGCATTGTCGATGCCGAGGACGTCGGCGTCACCCTGGCGCGCGACGAGGCGCGCGACCTGATCGAGCTCGGCGAACGCATCAAGGCGGCAGCGGCCGAACAGCTTCCCTCGATCCATCCGGAGAACCCGTCGATCAACACCGTCAACCAAACCGAGTTCGCCGGTCCGCTGCGGGTCGTCGACGGCGTGAAGACCTCGAAGAATGCCGTGGTCGTCTCTCCCGGTCGGCTCGACCGTTGCCCCTGCGGCACGGGAACCTCAGCGCGGATGGCCTTGCTGCATGCGCGCGGCGATCTCGCTGTGGGCGAGCGCTTCCGGCATACTTCGATTCTCGACACCGTCTTCGATTGCCGCATCGTTGAAACGGCGATGGCGGGCAATGTGCCCGCGGTGGTGACTGAGATCTCCGGGCGCGCCTGGCTGACCGGAGTGAGCCACTACGGGGTTGATCCGGAGGATCCATTTCCCGAGGGCTACCGCCTGTCGGACACCTGGTTCAGGTAGCCGCCGACAAAACTTTGCCGGCTAATCAGACTGCGCAAAACCCATCACGCAACGCGAACCGAACAGGCAAAAGCCGATGACGAAATCTAAGAATACCGACCTGACCTGGCTCAACCCGCCACCACATCACGCGTTTTCCGGCAACACTTTGAATGTGCGCACCGGCAAGGAGACCGATTTCTGGCGCGAGACATTCTACGATTTCTGGCGCGACAGCGGTCATTTCCTCTATCGCCAGGTCGAGGGCGACTTCAGCGCCGAGGTCACGGTCAAGGGCGACTACAAGGTGCTCTACGACCAGGCCGGATTGATGGTCCGGCTGAGCGAGACGCATTGGATCAAGGCCGGCATCGAATTCACCGACGGGCTGATGTATTTCTCCGTCGTCGTTACCAACGATGCGTCCGACTGGTCGCTGGTCAGCATTCCGGCAAGTCCGGACGGCGTCAGGATCCGACTGACCCGCCACGCCGAAGCGATCCGCATCCAGTATCTGGATGCGTCCGACGGCCACTGGAAGCCGGTGCGGCTTGCCTATTTCCCACCCTCGAAAACGATCGATGTCGGCATGATGTGCTGCTCGCCGCAACGTGAAGGTTTCGAAGTCACATTCAGTGATTTTTCGGTCGGCCCGGCGATATCGAGGGAACTCCATGACTGACACGCCCCAAGCGGTGCCGGCCGCGAGCCGCGCGCGTCGAGATGCGGACAAGGTCCGCTGGGCGATCGTGGGGGCAAGCCAGATCGCCCGCTCCTGGGTCGCCAAGGCAATCCAGTCGGTGCCGGATGCGGAGTTGGTGGCCGTTGTCAGCAGGAGTGCGGAGCGCGGCCGTTCGTTCGCCAACGATCTCGGGATACCGGTATCCGCGACAAGCCTCAAATCGCTTCTTGCCGAAACCGCGATCGATGCAGTCTACGTCTCGACCAACAATGCTAGGCATCGCGACGACACGCTCGAAGCTGCGGCAGCGAGCCTGCACGTGCTCTGCGAAAAGCCGCTCGGGCTGACGCTGTATGATGCCGTCGAGATGGCCAGGGCCTGCGACCGCGCCGGCGTCGTCCTGGCGACGAACCATCATATGCGTGGCGCGGCGACGCACAGGGCGATCCGCGACCTGGTGCTGACAGGCCAAATCGGCCGGCCGCTCGCCGCGCGCGCGATGTATTGCGAATACTTGCCCAAGGAGTTGCAGACCTGGCGCACGAAGGACAAGGAACAGGGCGGGGTCATCTACGACCTGACCGTGCACAATGTCGACGTTCTGCGCTTCGTCCTCGCGGACGAACCGGTCGAGGTCATGTCGATGAAGGCGAGCAGCCTGATCGGCGAGAATGGTGTCGAGGACCAAGTGCAATCCATCGTCAACTTCGCTTCCGGGTTGATTGCCTACATGCATGAGGGCCAGGTGTTCGCCCATCACGAGACCGCCCTTGAGATCCATGGCACCGAAGGGTCGATCTATGGCCGGGGCATCCTGGATGAGGCGCCGTCCGGTCGGGTCTATCTTCGCCGCGGCACCGAGATGACGGAAATCCCGGTCGAGCCCGCCAACCTCTACGCCGCCACGATCGCCCAGTTCGACGCGGCAGTGCTTCATGGCGAACGTCCGGCGGCGACGGGTTGGGACGGCGTCGCCTCGCTGGCAACGGCACTGGCGGTCAGACGCTCGGCGCAAGAGGGGGTGCGTGTGTCCGTGCCGCGCTTCGAGGGAAATCCGCCCGTTCCGGTGGTGTGACATGGCCGTATCGGCGCTGCCGCAAGGTCGATTTCATAGTGGACTTTCAAATAGAATATTGTAGATTGGATACATTATTGTGAAAGCGAGTCCAAGGAGAGACCAGACGATGACGCATTGGCAGGGGGTGTTCCCGGCGGTTACCACCAAGCTCGACCAGGACGGTTCGATCAATCTCGAAGCGACGCAGGCGAGCATCAACCGCCTCATCGACAATGGCGTTTCAGGCATTATCGTGCTGCCGATGCTGGGCGAGAACGCCTCGCTGCTGCCGCAGGAGAAGGAAGCCGTCATCCGGGCAGCAAAGGAAGCCGTTGCCGGCCGCGTTCCGCTTCTCTCCGGCCTTGCCGAGATTTCGACCGCGGGCGCGGCCGCGAGCGCCCGCAAGTTCCAGGATTACGGCGCCGAAGGCCTGATGGTGTTCCCGAGCCTCGGCTACAAGACCGACCCGCGCGAGACGGCCGAATGGTACAAGGCGATCGCCGGCGCCAGCGACCTGCCGATCATGATCTACAACAACCCGATCGCCTATGGCGTCGACGTCACGCCCGCCATCCTCAAGGTGCTGGCGGATTGCCCGACCATCATGGCGGTCAAGGAAGAGACCGGTGACGTGCGCCGGGTCACCGACATGTTCATCGCGTTGGGCAATCGCTTCGATATCTTTTGCGGCGTTGACGACCAGATCGTCGAGAGCATGTCGCTCGGCGCTACGGGCTGGGTCTCGGGCATGACCAATGCCTGGCCGAAGGAATGCGTCGAGATTTTCACCCTGTGCGCATCCGGGAATTTTGCCGGGGCACGCGATCTCTATCGCATCATGACGCCGTCCTTCCATCTCGATACGCATGTGAAGCTCGTTCAATACATCAAAATGGCCGAACACCTCGTCTACGGCGCGCCGGAATGGACCCGGGCGCCGCGACTGCCACTGGCCGGCGAGGAGCGCGAGCGCGTCGTTGCCACGATCAAGGCGACAATCGAGCAGCTCAAGCAGATGCAGTCACGCCGGGCCGCCTGATCCCACGCGGACGTCTGGGTCGGCACGCAAAGCTCCGCGTCGTCGGTTGCGCTTCGAAAGCCGCAGCCGATGGATGTGTCAGGGATGGATTGCATGGATAAAGTTCCAATGTTCGGCGTGTCCGACCTGAGGCAGACGCGCGATACGGCGCGGCGACTGGACACGTCCTGGATTGGCGACGGGTTTTCCCGCGACGGCGGCTCCGACGTCAGAAACATCATATCTCCCTTCGATGGGGAGACGATCAGCGAGGTCGCCTTTGCCAGCGAGAGGCAGGTAGATCTCGCCGTGCAGGCCGCCCGCGCGGCGCTGAAGGCAGATTGGGGCACGATGGGGCACGAAGGACGCGCGGCGTTGATCCGTGCGCTGGCGGACGCCGTCGAAAAGAATCGGCTCGAATTGGCGCTTCTCGAAAGCCTCGACGTCGGCAAACCGATCCTGCATTCCTACAATGACGATGTGCCGACGACGATCGGTGTGCTGCGCTGGTATGCCAGCCTGACCGAAACCGCCTACGATCTCAGCCCTGCCCGTCGCAAGGGCGTGCTCAGCCAGATCGTGCGCGAGCCGCAAGGCGTGGTCGGCATCGTCCTGCCCTGGAATTACCCGCTAACCACGCTGGCGCTGAAGATCGGCCCGGCGCTGGCCGCCGGCAACACGGTCGTCTGCAAGCCGGCCGACGATACGCCGCTCACCACGCTGCGGCTGGCGGAATTGGCGATCGAAGCGGGTTTCCCGGCTGGCGTCATCAATGTCGTGCCCGGCACCGGCGCAATTGCCGGAAAGGCGCTGGGCCTGCATGGCGATGTGTCGGCGATCAACTTCACCGGCTCGACCGCTACCGGACGGCGCTTCCTGCACTATTCGGCCGATTCGAACCTGAAGGAAATTTCGCTGGAATGCGGCGGCAAGAATCCTGCCATCATCCTGCCCGATGTCAAATCGCTCGACCGCTTCGCCGACGAAATTTCGACCGGCTTCCTGATGAATTCCGGCCAGCTCTGTTCGTCGATATCGAGGGTTCTCGCGCCGCGCACGCTGGAAGCCGATCTTCGCGACATGCTTGCCGCGAAAATGAAGGAATGGCCGATCGGCGATCCGTTCGATCCGGCCACGCGGATCGGGCCATTGGTCAGCGACGCTCATGCGGCCAAGGTCAATCGCGCCATCGACACCGAGAAGCAGCGCAACAATGATTTCAGCGTGTCGGCAGCCGAAGTCACGGGCGCGTCGCCACGCCTGACAAAGCCGGTGGTGTTCTTCGACGTCGCCGAAAATGCCGATGCCTGGAGAGAGGAAATTTTCGGACCGGTTCTGTCAGTCAGGTTCTACGACGATCTCGACGGCGCGATCCGCAGCGCCAATGACACGCAATATGGCCTGAGTGCCTATGTCTTCGGCGAGGATCCAAACGCAATTCGCGAGGCATCGGCCACGCTCGACGCGGGGTTCGTGGCGATCAACGCCTTCTGCGAGGGCGACTTCACGACGCCGTTCGGCGGCTTCAAGACGTCCGGCTTCGGCGGCAAGGACAAAGGCATTCATTCGCTCGACCAGTATTCCCGGATCAAAAGCATCTGGTGGGCGACATAGGAACTCAGCCTGGCCGAAACATCCGGTCAGGTGCAAGTGAAGGTAAGTTCGACATGGCTTCCAAGGCGTATGACTATATCGTCGTCGGGGCAGGTGCCGCCGGTTCGATCGTCGCCGCCAGGCTAGGCGAGGACAAGAGCGTTCGAGTGCTGGTGCTGGAGGCCGGCCCGAGCGACAATTCCATCTACGTGCGCATGCCGGCGGCCATGTCCTACCCGCTGACCGACCAGCGCCGGACCTGGAGTTTCGAGACGGGACCGGAGGCCGCGCTCGGCGAGCGCATGATCACGCATGTCAGGGGCAAGATGCTGGGCGGGTCCGGGTCGCTCAACGGCATGGTCTACGTCCGCGGCAATCCGCGCGACTTCGACGGGTGGGCGCAGGACGGTCTGCCGGATTGGTCGTATGCCCATTGCCTGCCCTATTTCAAAAGGCTGGAGACCTATGACAACGGCGCCAATGCCTATCGAGGCGGCGATGGCCCCATCGCGATCACGACGCTCAAAGGCAATCTGCCGGTCTTCAAGGCGTTTCTCGAGGCTGGTCAACAGGCCGGTCATCCACTCAATCCCGACTACAATGCCTATCGCCAGGAAGGCGTCCATATCTACCAGGCGAATATCGACAGGGGTGTGCGGGCGAGCGGCGGCAGGGCCTATCTCAGGCCGGCAATCCGCAAGGGCAATGTCGAGCTGAAGCTGAATGCGCTGGTGCACCGGGTCAATTTCGACGGCAAGCGCGCGGTCGGCGTTACCTACGAGGCTGATGGTGCGACCCACACAGTTGAGGCAGGGCGCGAGGTGGTGCTGTGCGGCGGCGCCTTCAATTCGCCGCAGCTTTTGCTGCTGTCGGGCGTCGGTCGCCCAGACGAACTGGGCAGTCTGGGTATCAAGTCGGTCGCGGACGTGCCCGGTGTCGGCAAGGGGTTGGTCGACCATGTTGCCGTTTCGGTGCGTTACAGGGCATCGCGTCGCGGCGTCTCGCCCGCCATGGACCTGAACATGTTCAAGATGGGCCTGATCGGCGCGCAATGGCTGTTCATGCGCTCCGGGCTCGGCGTGACAAATCTTTGGGAGGTCGGCACGTTCTTCAGGAGCAGTGCGGCTGCCGACTATGCCAACATCCAGCATGAGTTTCTGCCGATGCTGGGCGAACTCATGCACGGCAAGGTCAACATCGAGGAGGGGTTCCAATACCAGACCTGTCTGATGCGGCCGGAGAGCCGAGGCGCTGTTACACTGAAATCGGCTGACCCGCGGATGCATCCGTCGATCATTTCCAACTACCTCGCGCATCCGCAGGACCAGCGGGATCTGATCGACGGCGTGCGTCACACCGACGAGATCATCCAGCAACGCGCCTGGGACGGCATGCGCGGGCAAGCCCTGACGCCAGGGCTCAGGACGATGCCCGATGCCGAAGTGCTTGCCTGGCTAAAGGAAAACCTCGGCACGCAGTACCACCCGTGCTCGACCTGCCGTATGGGCGTCGACGACATGTCGGTCGTCGACGCCGACGGCAAGGTGCACGAGACCGAGGGGTTGCGTGTCATCGATGCGTCGGTCATGCCGCGCATCACCAGCGGCAATTTGCACTGCCCGACCATGATGATTGCGGAAAAGCTTGTCGACCGCGTGCGTGGGCGCGCGCCGCTGCCGCCAGAGACGGTTGATTATGCGGATCAGCGTTGATGCAACGCCGACATTGGACCTCAATGAAATATTGGATACGATCCTGCGACAAGTAGAACGATTCTGAAAGCGCCTGCCATGCCGACACCGCCCAAGCCTCTGTTGCAGCGCCAGACCGTAACCGCGATGGTGGCCGAATATATAGCCGCCAAAATTATCGGTGGCGACTATCCTGGCGGCCACCAGATTCGCCAAGAGGCGATAGCGGCCGAGTTGGGCGTCAGCCGGATTCCGGTGCGCGAGGCGCTTCTGCAACTGGAAGCCGAAGGTCTTGTCGTCATCAGGACGCATCGCGGCGCAGTCGTCTCCGATCTATCGGCTGACGATGCGATCGACCTGTTCGATGCGCGGCTTCTGCTGGAACCCTTCCTCGTCAAAAAGGCCATAGCGCGCCTGTCCAATCAGGACATCGCCAATGTCGAGCGAGCGCTTCGTGACTATGAGGCTGCTATCGCCAGGGGCGATCCGAAGGAGCTCAGCCGTCTCAACTGGGCCTTTCATACGGCGCTGCTCGAGCCGTCGATGCGACCGCGTTCGATGGCGGTGCTACAAACGCTCTACAGTTCGGCGGATCGCTATCTGCGCCTGCAGATCGAGCCGTTGAAGGCGCAGACCAAAGCGCTGCAGGAGCATCGTGACATTTTTGAAGCCTATCGCCTGCGTGACGCCGTCGAGACATCGAGACTGCTCAAGAAGCATGTCGCCGACGCGGCCGAAGAAATCGTCAGCCAACTGAAGCGAGGCGAAGCCGCCGGCTGATCCTGCTTCAGCCGTATCGGCCTTTTCGTTTCGTCGAATCCGGGCGCACATCTGCCTGTCGTTCAAAATCGGCTGACGCGAGCGCAGCCGATCTGGATAGCCGTGACGCCTCCGCAAAATCTTCGCAAGACAATCAAAGCCGAGCGGTGGTAGGGCGAATTCGTTTGACTCTCAAGATTATTGTATCCAATATCCTGTAAAGCAAGATTGTCGTAAATTGCCACCAAAAAAGGGGAATTCGCAATGACACGCAAAGCAGGAGACGAGGTCAATTCGGGCTTGTTCACGTCAGCGATCAGCAGGAGAGCCGTACTCACCGGAATGGCCGGTTTGGGAGGCGGGGCATTCCTGTTGAGGCTGTCCACGCTGCCTGCGCAGGCCGCTGCGGGCGGCGAACTCCAGGTCATGGCCTGGGAAGGCTATGACCTGACCAACGAGCTTTCGGACTGGCGCAAGGCAAACGGCGTGACGGTCGAGGCCACGTCGATCGCCAACCAGGATGACGTGCAGGCAAAATTCGTGGCCGGCAATCCGCCGCCCATCGATTTGGCCGAATACAATCAGGCCTATGCCGATCTCTACGTCCGGGAAATGAAGATCGTAAATCCGATCGATATGTCGAAAGTGCCGAACTACAATCCCGACAACCTCTTCGGCCAGTTCTACGACCAGCCGACATGGTTCGCCGACGGGCAACATTGGGGATCGCCTTATATCTGGGGGTTCAACACGATCCTGTTCAATGCCGACAAGCTGGCCAAGCCGACATCCTACGCCGACCTGCTCAATCCTTCGCTCAAGGGCAAGATCGCCATCATGGACGACACGGTAAGCTCCTGGCCGGTCGCCGCGCGCGTTGCCGGCTTTGGTGAGAAATATCCGCTGCTGACCAAAGACGAGCTTGGCAAGACTTTCGCGGAATTCTCCAAATACCGCGCTCAGGCCCGCGTCATCGCCCTCAACCAGGGCGAGCTCGTCAATCTCATGGTTTCCGGCGAGGTCGTTGCAGCACTTTGCGCCGATCCCTCTATCATCACGCAGACCGACCAGCAGAACATGAAGATCGAGATGGCCATGCCGAAAGAAGGCCCGGTCCTGTGGGTGGATGCTTGGTTCATCCCGATTTCGGCGGACAATATCGAGGCCGCTCACGCCTTCATCAACCAGTCGCTCGATCCCGCCGTGCAGGCCAAGGTCGCCATGGCTGTGGTTCAGGCGCCGGTTTCCAAAAAGGCGGTCGCATTGCTCGATGAGAAGTCGCGCAGCCGCATCGATTATGATGCCATTGAGACGATGTTCGCAGCCGGCCTGCCCGGCATTCCGCCGCGGGCATCCGACACCCATGCCACCTATGACGACTGGGTCGCGGCATGGCAGGAATTCAAGGCGGGAATGTAGATATTCCCCGTTTCAACAGGTTGAATTGAGAATTGGCTATCGGCGTTGTTGCCGATAGCGCGTTCTTGCGTGGGATCGGTCCATGAAGGCATCAAGAATTACCGCATCGGCCCGAAAATCGCACTCGATTTTCGGAAAGCACGATGCGTAGATTTAAAGTGTTAGAGCGTCCTTTGCGCGTCCAAAAGGACGCGCGGCGCTCTAATATGGGCGGGCTGCTGGCAGCACCCGCCGTTCTGTACATGGTCGTGTTTTTCGTCGTGCCGAGCCTGATCCTGTTCGTCTACAGTTTCTGGACGGCGGCCTCGTACAGGATCGTGCCGGACTTCGTGTTTTCGAACTATCTGAATTCGCTGATGTCGCCACTATTCTGGACGGTGACGATCAACGCCATCCTGATCGGGCTTGTCACGGCCTCGATCACGTTGGTATTGGCGATCCCGGTCGGCTACTACCTCGTCTATGTCAGCCGCTCGCAGGTCATCCTCTATCTTATCCTGATCACCTGGTTCTCCAGCTATTTGGTCCGCATCTATGCCTGGCGCACCTTGCTTGGCACCAGCGGCGTCCTCAACACCATCCTGCTTCAGGCCGGCATCGTCGACACGCCGGTCGGGGTATTCCTTTTCAGCCGGTTTGCGGTCGCGATCACGCTGATCCACATTTACCTGCCATTCTGCATCCTGCTGGTGGTGTCGTCGCTCAGCGAGATCAAGAAGGACCTTGTCGACGCCGCGCGCGACCTTGGCGCTTCGCCGCTTGGAGCCTTCTTCCGCGTCATCGCGCCCAACGCAGCCAACGGGCTGGTCGGCGCCTTCATGCTGACCTTCGTCATGGTCGCGGGCGACTATGTCACGCCGCAGATGCTGGGCGGCTCGTCGGGCCAGACGACGGGGCTGCTGATCGCCGATCAGTTTCGCAAGACCGGAAACTGGCCCCTCGGTGCCGCCCAGGCCTTCCTGATGTTTCTGGTGTCGATCGCCATCTACTTCGCCGTGATGGGGCTTGGGCGTGCAACAGGTCTGATCGTGAAGCGCCGGCCTGCAAAGAAAGCGGGAGCGTAGCCAGTGGTCCTCAGAATTGTGGTCTGGTCGATCCTGGCGTTCTTGCTGATGCCGCTGGTGATTATCGTTCTGTTCTCGTTCCACGCGAGCCCGTCGCTGTCCTTTCCCTTTGCCGGGTTCAGTCTGCGCTGGTACGCCGATGTGCTTGGCAACGCCCAGCTAGGCTCGGCAATGGTCAAGAGCCTCGCCGTCGCCAGTTTCACCGCGTTGATCACGCTTGTCCTCGGTGCGGCTGCCTCGCTCGCCTGGCTTCGCCTGGGGCCGGGAGGTCGCGCCTTGCTGGAGGTGCTGTGCCTGACGCCGATCGCGCTTCCAGGCCTCTTCGTCGGCGTCTCGCTTCTGGTGCTGTTCGCCCAGGCACGCGTCCAGCTCTCGACGGTCACCATCGTCATCTCGCACGTGGTGCTGGCCCTGCCCATCTTGATCGTGGCGATGCGCGCCCGGCTGGCGTTGTTCGATCCGTCGCTGGAGGAAGCCTCACGCGATCTCGGCGCCAGCCAGATGCAGACCTTCGGCAAGGTGACGCTGCCTTTGATCGCGCCGACCCTGATCGCCTCGGCCATACTGGCGTTTGCGGTGTCTTTCGACGAGTTCGTCGTGACCTCCTTCGTCGCCGGCACCGAGACGACCTTGCCCATGTATATCTGGTCAATGATGCGCCGCACCGTCACCCCGCTCATCAACGCCATCTCCACGCTGGCGCTGGCGTTCTCCATCGCCATCCTCTTCATGGCCTGGCTCATCGGCCATCTGCGCAGAAGATCGGCCATCGCCGGCCGCACCGTGTCATAAGGATCGACAGGCATGACTATCCGTCCGCCGGTGATAGAGATCACTGCTGCCCAAAAAATGTTCGGCTCGTTTCAGGCGCTGAGCGACATAAGCCTGTCCATCGAACAGGGTGAGATCGTCACCTTGCTTGGCCCCAGCGGCTGCGGCAAGACGACCCTCATGCGGCTCATAGCAGGCTTCGAGACAGTGACTGCCGGCATCGTCAAGATCGATGGCAAGGATTGTGCCGACCAGCCGCCCGAGCGGCGGCCTGTGAACATGGTCTTCCAGCGCTATGCACTTTTTCCGCATCTCGACGTGTTCGAGAACGTCGCCTTCGGCCTGAAGGTCAAGGGCACGCCCAAGGCGGAAATCCGCGAGCGGGTCCAGCGCATGCTCCATATCGTTCAGCTCGACAGCTTCGCCAACCGCTATATCAACGAGTTGAGCGGCGGCCAGAGCCAGCGCGTGGCGCTCGCCCGGGCGCTGGTCAACGGTCCGAAAGTCCTGCTGCTCGATGAGCCGCTCGCCGCCCTCGATCTGAAGATCCGCCAGCACATGCTGGTCGAGATGAAGCGCATTCACGCCGAGACCGGCGCCACCTTCGTCTACGTTACGCATGATCAGGACGAAGCGATGATCCTCTCGGACCGTGTCGTTCTCATGGAGAGGGGCCGTATCGTTCAGATCGACCGGCCCGAAATCATGTACGCGGCACCAAAGTCGCTGTTCGCCGCCAAGTTCCTCGGAGAGACCAATTTGTTCGAGGCGACGATGGCAAGCGACGTTGCTTCCGGCATGACTGGCGTCACCGCATCGGGGCTCCGCTTTCACAGCTCCATCGTTCCCGCCGCTGAATTGCGCGACAAGGTGATCGTCTCAATCCGACCGGAGTCCTTCCGCTTCGCCAGGGACAATGACACCACGCAATCGGCGACCGGACAGGTCGAGGATGTCATCTTCATCGGCAGCAGATCGTTTTATACCATCTGCCTGGCTGACGGCGTTCGCGTTCGTATCCAAGTTCAGCGGAGCACCCGCACCAGTCTGCCGAAACCAGGTGAGAAGGCAGAAATTTTCTGGGACTCCGAAAATGTCGTCATCCTTCCGGTGTCCTGATTGCCGGCTGTCGGTCAGATCTTCGGAAAAGGAAGCCTGCACAGGATATGTGCCGCTAAGACCTAACTGACCGGCTGATAAACATTCCGCGGCTCGTTCTACCGGGCATTCGCTTCTTCCCGGTCGAACTTGAAATCGGCGGGAAGGCGACCGTGGAAGGCGCGAAGCCGTTTCAGCAATTCCTCGGGCGCAGCTTTGCGCGCGACGCCAAGCCGTCCGGCATCGGTCACATGGATTTCAATCTCATCGCCTTCCCTGAGTTCGAGCGCCTCGACGACAACGGCGGGAAGACGGATGGCGAGACTGTCGCCCCACTTCGAGACCCGCATCACGCTCTCCCATGGATATACGTCCGGCGAGATGTATATCCGCAGGAGGCTAGGACCGAAAGACCCAGTCTAATCCCGGAGCAGATCGAACATCAATTTGAAGAAGCGGTTTGCATCGACTTCGTGCGCGATCCGGGCGTTGTCCTGTTCGCCACGCTCGCCCCAGAAATCGGCAACGGTCGCGCCGAATGCGTAAGTGCCCGACAGATTGACGCCGATATGGGCGGGACGCGTGCGCACCAGCGTCGGGTCGATGGCCAGCGCCAGCACCAGAGGATCGTGCATCGCCCCACCGACGCCCATCGAGTTGCGATGCAGCTTCTCGTAGAACAGCAGCCAGTCGTTGACGAGCCGGCCGAGCGGCGTGTCGATGGTTGCGAGCTCGGCATATTGTGGCGCCTCGATCAGCACCTGCATGGTGACATCGAGGCCGACCATCAGGATCGGCACACTACTGTCCAGGACGATCTTCAGCGCTTCCGGGTCGCAGAAGGCATTGAACTCGGTCGGCGTGATGATCTCGCTCCTGCGATAGAACACGCCGCCCATCCAGATCAATTCCTTGATCTTGGGCAGCACGTCGCGATGTTTCAGGATCAGCAGGCCGATATTGGTCAGCGGCCCGGTGGCGACAACCAGGATCGGCTCGGGCGAGGCGCGCAACGTGTCGGCGAGGAAATCGACCGCATGCTGCTTGACCGGCTTGATCGTTGCCTGCGGCAGGTAGGGGGAGCCTTCCAGGCCGCTTGGCCCGTCGGCGGTGCCGAGCACCAGAGGCCGTGCCAGCGGGCGATGGCAGCCCTGCGCCACCGGAACGTCGCCGGCGCCGATGAATTCGAGGATGCGCAGCGTATTGGCCGTCGTCTTCTCGACCTCTGCGTTGCCGCAGGTCGTGGTGACGCCGAGCAGTTTGATGGCCGGCGAGCGATGCGCCATGACCAGCGCAATGGCGTCGTCGTGACCAGGATCGCAATCGAACAATATGGGAGTTGCAGTGGTCATCGTATCGTTCCTCACGCCGCCCGCTCGTACTGCGCGACGGTCTGTTTGAACATGTTGAGGAAGCGCCGGCCGTCGAGGTCGGTGCAGATGCGCGTGGTCTTCGGTCCGCCGCCGGGCAGCAATTGCCGGCCGCGATAGGCGACGATCTGTCCGCGCGCTATACGCCCGTCCAGCACGACGTCGACGAACAGCGGCTCGGTCATCGTGGCAAGGCCCGGATCGAAAGCTAGCGCTACAGTGATCACGTCGTCCATCGGGAAGCCGACCAGATCGAAGAATTCGCGCCAGATGTCGATATAGATCGGAAAGCTGTCGGCGATCATCTCGAGAACGGGATTGTCCTTGGCGCCGGCCTGCATGTCCGCGAGGTCGTCGCGCGTCAGCATCGAGGCGGCGACACGGTTGTCCTCGCAGATGTCGAGCGGCACGAGGATCTTGTCGACATCGGCGTTCAGCACGATGCGCGAGGCCTCCGGGTCGGCCCAGATGTTGTATTCCGACAGCGGCGTGATGTTGCCGGGCGTCTGAAAGTTGCCGCCGAGCACCAGCAGGCGCTTGAGCGCCTCCGTCAGCCGGGGTTCCTGCAGCAGCGCCATCGCCGCGTTGGTCAGCGGGCCGGTCGTCACCAGCGTGATCTCGCCGGGATTGGCCATCACCGTCTCGATAATGAAGTCGACCGCGTGCCCCGGCGTTGCCTGGCGCGCCGGCGTCGGCGCCGGTGGATTGAATTTCTTCAGGCGGTCGCCGAAGCGCGCCACGAGCCGCTTTTCGAAATGAACCGGCGCTTCCATGTCGGCCTTGGCGTTGCCGACGATCGGCCGCCACGCACCGGCGTGAACCGGGATGTCGTCGCGCCCGGCAAGCGCCAGCGTGTTGAGGACGACATTGGTGACCTGCTCGATCGGGCCGGCCGCGCCGGTCACCGTGGTCACGCCTTCGAGCCGAAGATTTGGATTCGCCGCGGCAAACAGCACGGCGAGAATATCGTCGCCGGCAGAATCCACGTCGAGGATTATGCGTTCCATGGAGGTTTCCTTCATGAGGGATGTTTGCTGCCCGGCTCGGTGTTTTTGTCTGCCGACAGCAGTTTCTGCATCGAGGCCAGCGTCTCCGCGATGATCTTTGGCCGCGCGCGATAGGAGAGCGCGAACAGCGCCGTGAGCGCGACGACATAAGGAACCGTGAGAACCAGGTAGGACGGATAGCCGAACGTCTGCAGGCGCAGCGAGAAGGCATCGGCGAAGCCGAACAGCAGGCAGCCGGCCAGCACCTTGAGCGGATCACCATTGGAGAAGATCAGGATCGCCACGGCCATGAACCCACGGCCCGACGACATGTTTTCGGTGAACATGGTTATGTAGCCGAGCGACAGATGCGCGCCGGCCAGCCCCGCCAGAAATCCGCACAGCAGCGACGCGATGTAACGGACACGCGTGATCGAGATGCCGAGCGCCTCGGCAGCCTCGGGTTTCTCGCCGACGACGCGGATGTAAAGCCCGAGGCGGGTGCGGTTGTAGAACAGGACCAGCAGCGGCACCGCGATGAAGGCGACATAGACGATCGGCGTGAAGCCGGAGATCAGCGATGCCCATGAGCCGAGAAGGTCGCGGGCGCCGGGCAGCTGGACTTTCGGCAGGCCGACGATGCCTTGACCGACAATGGAGCCTCGCGTGCCGAAGATCGCCTTCATCAGCGAGATCGTCATGCCGCCGGCCAGGATGTTGAGCGCCAGCCCGACAACCACTTCATTGGCGCGGAAACTCACCACCAGAACCGCAAAAACCAAGGCGAAGGCGAGCGCTGCCGCGACGCCGCAGGCGACCCCCAGCAGCGCGGAACCTGTCCAGATCGAGCCGAGGACGGCGAAGAAGGCGCCTGCCAGCATCTGCCCTTCGAGGCCGATGTTGAAGATGCCGGCCTTGGTGGTGAACGAGCCGCCGAGCGCGACCAGAAGAATGGGCGCGGTGGTGCGAAGCGTCGCGGCGATCAGCGCGACGTTGACGAGCTTGTCTAGAATTTCCATCGCCGCTCCCCTGCCTGGCTGTCGCCGCGGCGCCTGACCAGAACCTGCGCCGACACGCTGAGGATGATGAGCGCCTGTATCACGGTGATGATCTCGCGCGACGCGCCGGTATCGACCTCGAGCAGCAGCGACCCGTTGCGCAGGGCGCCGAAGAACAGCGCGGTGAAGATGGTGGCGACCGGCGAGCCATTGGCGAGCAGGGCGGCGATAAGCCCATCGAAGCCGAAACCGGGAGCAAACCCTTCCATGAACCGGTGATGGACGCCGAGCGTCTCGACGCCACCGGCCAGTCCGCCAACGGCGCCTGAAAGGAGCAGGACCAAAAAGCCCTGCCGTTTGACGTTGACGCCACCATATTCGGCGAATTTCGGCGCCGAGCCGACCATCGTCACGCCATAGCCCCAACTGGTGTAGCGAAAGACAAGTGCCGCGCCGATCGCCAGCACCAGACCGATGACCAGGCCCCAGTTCAACCGCGAGAAGTCGAAGATCCCGGGCAGATAGGACGTCGGCAGGATCGGCGGAGTCTCCGACCAGCCGCCCGGCCGCTTGAATAGAAAGATCGTGAAATAGGAGGTCAGCAGCACCGCGACGTAGTTCGACAGGATCGTCGAGACGACTTCGTTGGTGTTGTAGCGGGCGCGGAAATAGGCAGGGATCGCAACCCAGGCGGCACCCGCGACGACCGCGAGCGCCAGTGCCGCCAGCATGTGAATGCCCGCGGGGAGCGGAAAGGCGAAGCCGACCCAGGCGGCAGCGAAGCCGCCGAGGAAAAGCTGACCCTCGATGCCGACGTTGAACATGCCGCCGCGCAGGCCGACGCAGGCCGCGACGCCGCAGATCAGGATCGGCGTCGTCTGCAGCAAAGTACCGGCAATCTTTGCCTGGTCGCCGAAGGCGCCGCGCAACAGCGTCATGAAGACACGTACCGGGCTCTCACCGACCATGAGGATGATGATCGCGCCCATGAGCAGCGCCACTGCGACGGCGATGATCTGGCCGGAAACGGCACGCAAGCGGTCGTTCATCTTGGAGACTCCGGCATCATGCAGGCTCCGCGGCGAATTCCGGCACGGCCACGCCTGCCATCATCATGCCGATGCGGTCCTCGTCGGCATCATCGCCGGCGACCTCGCCCATGATCCGTCCGTTGAACATCACGAGGATGCGATCGGCAAGGGCGGCAAGTTCGTCGAGCTGCACGGAAATCAGCAGGATTGCGCGGCCGGCCGCGCGCTGGCGCATGATCTCGTCATGAATGGCTTCCTGCGCGCCGATGTCGACGCCGCGCGTCGGCTGATCGATCAGCAGGAAGTCGGCGCGGTTGGTGAACTCGCGCGCCAGCACGACCTTCTGGATATTGCCGCCCGAAAGCCGCTTGACGGCATCGCCCGATCCTTGCGCGCGAATATCGAAATCCTTGATCAGCTTGGAGGCGTTTTGGCCGATGGCGTTCCAGTTGAGCAGGCCACTGCTGCTCCATGGCGCACGGCGCTGGCGGCCCATCAGCATGTTTGCCGCAATCGATGCATTGCGGTCGACCCCGCGGACCATCCGATCGCCTGGCACATGCGCAAGGCCGGCCTCGCGGATTTCGGCGGGGGAGAGGGTGGCAAGGTTGCGGCCCTTCAGCCGGGCTACGCCATGGCTTGCCGGACGCAGGCCCGAAAGCACCTCCGCCAGTTCCGTCTGGCCATTGCCGGCCACGCCGGCAATTCCCACCACCTCGCCGGAGCGGACGGTGAAGTTAACGTCGCGTAGCGCCGGCAATCGGCGGTCGTCGCGCGCCCACAGTTGCTCGACTTCGAGGATCACCTCGCCGTGCAGCGGTTCGCGCGGGCGGCGATCGAAGCTGACCTCGCGGCCGACCATCATGCGCACCAATTCGTCCTTGCTGAGCTCGGCCGTCGGGCGCGTCGCCACCCTCCTGCCGTTGCGCAGCACCGTCACGGTGTCCGAGACTTCCATCACTTCTTCCAGGTGATGCGAAATGAAGATCACCGTCATACCCTCCGCCACGAAACTGCGCAGCGTCTGGAACAGCTCACGGCTCTCCTGTGGCGTCAGGACCGCCGTCGGCTCGTCGAGGATGATGGTGCGCGCGCCGCGCACCAGCACCTTCAGGATTTCGATGCGTTGCTCTATGCCGACCGAGAGCAGTCCGACGCGCTCGGTCGGGTCGACCCGCAGCCCGAAACGCTCCGACAGTTCGCGCGTGCGCGCGATCTGCGTGGCGTGGTCGATCAGCCCATGGCGGCGGATCTCCATGCCGAGAAAAACATTGTCGGCGACCGAGAGCGACGGAACCAGCTTGAAATGCTGATGCACCATGCCGAGACCGGCCTTGATGGCGACGGCGGGATCGGCGACCACCGTCTCCTCGTCGTTAAGCCGGATTGAGCCTTCGTCGGGCTGCAGGAGGCCGAACAGGATGTTCATCAACGTCGTCTTGCCGGCGCCGTTCTCGCCGATGATGGCGTGAATTTCGCCCCGGCGCACGGCAAGGTCGATGCCATCATTGGCAACGAAGGCGCCAAAACGCTTGGTGATGCCCGTCAACGCGACGGCCATCCCAGCAAGATTGGGGCTGGCAACATTGGCGCCGGCAGCATTGTTGCTGGCATTGTGGAGGGTCGGAAACCCCGGCACGTTCGACACCTTGCTTCTCGCAAATTGGACGCTGATCCGTCGCGGCAAGCCGCAGCGGATCAGCGTAGCGCTTTCCTGGGAGGATGCGCGGTTGTTGTCTTACTTCGCCTTGGCGATCTCGATCTTGCCATCGAGAATGGCCTTCTTGATCTCGTCCAGCTTGGCCGTCACATCGGCCGGGATCGTCGGGGCGATATCATCGCAGACCTTGACCTCGACGCCACCCGAAGCGAGGTCGAAGGTGCGGGTGCCAGCGGTCACCTTACGGCCCTCGACTTCGTCCTTGATCAGCGTGTAGACGGCGATGTCGCCGCGCTTCAGCATGCTTGCGAGCACATTTCCGGGGGCCGTGCCGCACATGTCGATGTCGACGCCGATCGAGTATTTGTCGACCGCAGCACTTGCCTGCATCACGCCTTCGCCCGTCGGGCCGGCGACGTTGTAGACGATGTCGGCGCCCTGGCCGTAAAGCGCCTGGGCAAGCTCGCTGCCCTTGGCCGGGTCATCGAAGGTTCCGGCGAAGACGGAGTTCACCTTCACGTCGGGCGCGGCATATTTCGCGCCTTGCTCGTAGCCGCCGAGGAAGTTGCGGATCACGGGGATATCACGGCCGCCGACGAAGCCGATCGCCATGCCGTCGCCGATCTTGGGGAATTCGCTGCCCTTGGCCTCGATCATGCCGGCGAGCGCGCCGGCGACGAAGGATCCCTGCTCCTCCGCGAAATTGGCATAGATCATGTTGGGATTGTCGAGCACGCCGTCGATGAACACGAAGCGCTGGTCGGGATAGGCTTTGCTGACCTTCTGCAGCGAGTCCACCAGTTCCCAGCCCATCACAAAGATCAGGTCGTACTGCTTGGCCTTGGCAAGGTTCTCGAACTGCTCCTCGTAGTCGAGCGCGCGATTGCCGGTGTCGACCAGCTTCAGGTCGATGCCGAATTCGTCCTTGGCCTTGTTGAGGCCGTTGACGATGGAAACACCGAAGCCCTGTGCAAAGTATCCCGAGATGGCGGCCACGGACACTTTGTCCTGTGCCGCGGCAGATCCGAACGACACGGCAAGCATCGTGCCGGCCAGACATAGATTTTTGAGCGCCCTTTTCATGTCATTCCCCTTCAGCTTTTTTCAGCTTTTGAAGCCACGCCTTGACCATCCGCGCTATCGCCGAGACAGCGGCTATTTTCGTTGATGGTCATATGAGTTTATGAGCGGCCCCGCAGGCTGTCAATCGTCATCCGATGCAGTTTCCTCACGCTCTTTTCTCGCTTCCTCAACGTCGAAGCTTGACAAATATCGGCCAGGGATAATTGTTGGTACTCTAATGAGTTTGTGCGAACGCGAGATGAGGGAGCGGACAATGCCGGCTGTGGTGGTCAGGAAATTTCTGGTTCAGGTCGAGGAGATATTCCACGAGGGCGGCCCACCTGCGGCACGTCCGCCCAAACGCGGCGCGATCGTCGCCGTCATCGCCAACCCCTTTGCCGGGCGCTATGTCCAGGAAATCACCGGCTTCATGGACGATCTGAAGCCGCTCGGCCTCGATATGGCGCGACGTCTGATCGATGCCATCGGCGAGGGCGTCTCGGCGATCGAAGGCTATGGCAAGGGCGCCATCGTCGGTGCTGCCGGCGAGCTCGAACACGGCGCGCTCTGGCACAATCCAGGCGGTTACGCGATGCGCGAGCTACTCGGAAACGCTAGGGCAATCGTGCCTTCGACCAAGAAGGTCGGCGGCCCCGGAACGCGGATCGACACTCCGATCACGCACATAAACGCTTCTTACGTGCGCAGTCATTTCGACGCGATCGAGGTCGGCGTCACTGACGCGCCGCGCGCAGACGAGATGGCGGTCATCCTGGCGATGACGACAGGCGCGCGCGTTCACGCGCGGGTGGGCGGCCTTGCCGCCGCGGATATCAAAGGCGAGGACGGATTGAGATGAGCGTAGAAATCCGCCGGATCATCACCATCGTCGAGGAAACCCTGATCGAGGGCGGCCGTCCCGTCGATCCGCCGACCCGCCGCGCGGCGGCCATTGCCGTGATCCGCAACCCGTACGCAGGCACTTACGTCGAAGACCTGTCAGCGTTGAGCGACATTGGTGAGGAATTGGGCAACATTTTGCCGAAGCGCGCGGTCGCAGCACTTGGCTTTCCCGGCAATAAAGTCGAAAGCTTCGGCAAGGCAGCCGCCGTCGGCGCCGACGGCGAACTCGAGCACGCCGCCGCCATCCTTCACCCCAAGCTCGGCGCCCCGTTCCGCGATGTGCTTGGCAAGGGTGCGGCGCTCATTCCCTCGTCGAAGAAGCGTGGCGGCCTCGGCGTGCCGCTGGACATCCCGCTCGGCCACAAGGACGCGGCGCGGGTGCGTAGCCATTTCGACGGCATGGAGGTTCGCGTTCCCGACGCGCCGCGTGCCGACGAGATCGTCGTCGCCATCGCAGTGACCGATTCCGGCAGGCCGCACCCGCGCGTCGGCGGGCTGACCAAGGACAAGATCGTCGGCAAGGACGGTGTCAGCTAAACGTCGCTATCCCTGAATAACTTCAGGCACCCGCATTGCCGGCGGGGTGTTGCGGCTTCGACGGGTCTGTACCACGCCGTCGATGACGACCATTCCGATTCCCGGAAGGTTGCCCTGCGCCACGCTGTCGAGCAGCCCGTCTCCGGCGCCGCCGATCGCCTGGTCCATGAAGATCAGGTCGGCGGCGCGGCCGACTTCGATCATGCCGCGATCATGCAGCTTGCGTACGCGCGCCGTGTTGCCGCTGGCAAAGCAGAATGCCACTTCCGGCGCGATGCCGCCCAGCGAGGCCAGCATGGTCAGCGTCCGCAGTATGCCGAGCGGCTGCACGCCGGACCCGGCCGGGCTGTCGGTGCCGACGATGATGCGGGAAAGTTCGCCGCGCTGCCTGGCGAGGTCGAGCACGAACAGTCCGGTGCGCAGATTGCCGTTGTGGACGATTTCGAGCGCCCGCGAGCCCTTCTCGCAGATCTGCCGGATTTCCGCTTCGGGCAGTGCCGTCGGGCCGCCATTGACATGGGCGACAATGTCGGCGTCGACCTCCAGCACGACATCCGCGCCGATGCGGCCGGAGCCGGGCAGCGACGGCCCGCCTGTATGGGTCATTGAGGTCATGCCGTATTCGCGCGCCCAGGCGATCATCTGCCGTCCGGTCGGCCCGTCCTTGACGCCGCCTAGGCCAACTTCTCCGACAAGCGTGACGCCGGCTTCGGCAAGATAGCGGAAATCCTCTTCGGTCAGGCCGGGTTCCAGGATCGGCGCGCCGGCCAGTATCTTCATGCCGCTCGGGCGGAAGTTGGAGAAGGTCCGTTGCGCCGCGATTGCCAGCGCCTTCAATCCGACCAGATCGCGCGGACGACCCGGCGTGTGGACCTCTCCCGCCGAGACGATGGTGGTGACCCCGCCATGCACGGTCGAATCCATCCAGCCGATCTGGTTCTGCCGCGGCGTCCAGTCGCCGGCTACCGGATGGACGTGATTGTCGATCAGCCCCGGCGCGACCGCACAGCCCATTGCATCGATCACGGTGCCGGCGGCACTGGTATCAAGCGCGCCGGCTTTGCCGATGGCGGTGATCTTGCCGTCGACCGCGACGATCGTGTCGGCGTCGAGGATCGGTTGGGCGAGATCGCCGGAAAGCATCAGGCCGATGTTGCGCACGACAAGCGTGTTGGGTTTCGGGTCGGGCGACATCGGCACCTCGTCTGTTATTTCCATGAATTTTGGGACGCGAGTTATTTCCCGCTATCGCCATTCGATGGATCGTCGTCATTGATGCGGTTGAGCAGGCGAAGCAGCGTCGCCTGTTCCGCGGGCGAAAGCGGCGACAGAAATCGCCGCCCGACTTCGACGCTGCGTTCGAGCCGGTCGAGCGTGTATTTGGTTCCCTTGTCGGTCAGCGCGATCATCGACAGGCGCTGGTCGGTATCGGAAGCGCTGCGGGTGATCAGCCCGTTCTTGAGAAGTTTGCGAACGACGATGCTGATGGTCGACGGATCCATCGCGGTCAGCCGTCCCAGATGGTTCTGCGAGACCTCGCCTTGCTTGAGAATGGTGGCGAGGGCGGCGAATTGCGTTGGCGAAAGATCTTCGCCGGCCATGACCTGTTGGAAGCGCAGCGTCGCGCGCTGATGTGCCCGGCGGATCACGTGCGCCGGATGGCGGTCCAGTTCGTAGCCGGTCTTGGCGTATCGCTGCAGCACCTGTTCGCGGCTCAGCGGCTTGGCACTGTCGCCCGGCCCTTTGGGTGCCGCACTTTCGGGTTGCGATTCGATATCAGTCGTCACGCCGGGCTCCTCTTGCCGCTGTCTCGGATGCCGCAGGCTCGAAAAAGCTCAAGCCGCGACTTCAGCCGGTTGAAGCGACGTTCCGTCGCGAAGGGCCGCGACGACGCTTGCCGAATCGCTGACCACGCCGAAATGCGTCGCTATGTCGTAGAGCGAGCTTTCCTGCTCGCGTGGTCCCGTCGCCGCGCAGCAATCGCTTGGCACTACCACTTCATAACCCTGAAAAAAGGCGTCATGGACGGTCGAGCGCACGCAGATATTTGTGACCACGCCGAAGATGACCAGTTGATCGACCTGCATGTCTTTGAGCGTCAGGTCGAGGTCGGTTTGAAAAAACGCCGAGTAGCGCCGCTTTATCAGATGGATTTCATCGTCGCGGGCGCCAAGGTCCTCGATGATCTCCGGTCCCCAGCTACCCTCGAGACAATGCGGCGTGCGCTTCACCCATTCGCGCTCGCGGCGCATGCCGGCCCTATGGGTGTCGTGCACCCAGATAACCGGCACACCGTCGGCGCGCGCCGCTTCGATGATGGCCAATTGCGGCGCAACCAGCGTCTCATATCCCGGCAGCACCATCGCCCCGCCGGGCTTGCAAAATTCATTGACCATGTCGATGACGATAACCGCCGCGCGTTGCGGATCGAGGCGCATCGCGTCATCGTGCCGATGTGAGGAAAAACTGTCCACGGGCATGGCGAGCTCCTTTGGTCGATCGTTGATGCTCATACAAAAAACCGTCGCGGATGCCAAGTCAATCCCGTTCGGAGCAAAGCCTTGTCGCCTGGTGTGCGCGGGACGCGCCGGCAAAGGTCCGCGCCGTTCTCCGATGCGGAATGGCATTGACAAGGTTCGGCAATCGGGTGTTCGATTTGTATGACCATCAATGATATTCAATTGGCTGAATTCGCGGCGTCGAGGGCTGAGACATGAAGACGATCGTCACCGGATCCAGCGGTCTGCTTGGCCGCCATGTCGCCGCGGCGCTGGTCGCGGCCGGTCATGATGTGATGGGCATTGATGCCGCCGCCCCGGGTGACGTGGCATGGCGGCATGCAACCGCGGATCTGACGGATCTTGGCTCGACGCTGCAGCTGGTGCGCGATTGCGACGCTGTGGTTCATGTCGCGGCCATTCCGCGCCCGACCGGGCGGGCCGGCGGCGAAGTGTTCAAGACCAATGTAGCGACCGCCTACAATGTCGTCGAGGCGGCGGCCATGGCTGGCGCCGCGCGCTTCGTCTATGCCTCGTCCTTCAGCGTTTTCGGCTATCCGTTTTTCGAGAAGACGGTGCGCCCGCCCTATCTGCCGGTCGATATGAACCACCCAGTCGGCGCGCAGGATCCGTACGGCCTGTCGAAATGGCTCGGTGAGGAAATCGTCGCCGCGGCGGTGCGCCGCGGCGCGTTCTCTGCTGTCAGCATTCGTATGCCATGGATCCAGACCCCGGCCAGCTTTTTCGCGGGCGTCGGCCCGCGCCGCGCCACTGCCGACAGCGCCCGTGACCTGTGGGCCTATCTCGATGCGCGCGACGCGGGGCAGGGCTTCCTGCAGGCGTTGGAATGGAAAGGCGACGGCCATCTCCGCGTCCTGCTCAGCGCCGCCGACACGTTCATGGAAGAGGAAACCGAGCCGCTCGTGCGCCGTGTCTACCCGGATGTCCCGCTGTCGCGGCCGATCGCCGGCCATGGTGCCGTGCTCGACACAGTCCATGCGCGCGAAACCATCAGCTTTGAGCCGAGCCATTCGTGGCGCTCTTACCCGAAGCCGGAGCTTAGAAAATGAAGCGATTCGACGAAAGATGCGTCCTTGTCACCGGTGGCGCCGGCGCGATCGGCAGTGCGGCAGTCCGGCGCTTCCTCGAAGAAGGCGCACGCGTCGCCATTGTCGACCGCAACGGCGCGGCGGCGCAGACACTGGCCCAATCCCTTGGTGAGCACGCAATCGCCATCGAAACCGACGTCACCGATCAGGCAGACGTGCAGCGCGCCGTTGCAACGACCGTCGAGACCTTCGGCGGGCTCGATGCCGTGTTCAACAATGCCGGCATTTCCGGCGTCGTCGCTCCGGTTCACGAACTGCCTGTCGAGGACTGGGACACCATCATCCGCATCAATCTGCGTGGCATGTTCCTCGTCTTGCAGGCCTCGCTTCGGGCGATGATCGCGGCCGGCAATGGCGGCTCGATCGTCAATATGGGCTCGTCCATGGCCGGCTGGGATGTGCTCGCCGGCGGCGCCGGCTATGTCGCCTCCAAGCATGGTGTGGTCGGGTTGACGCGGGTCGCAGCACTCGATGCCGCGCCCTACGGCATACGCGTCAACGCCATCTGCCCCGGCGTGATCGAGACGACGCTCGGCGTGCCTGCGAGCGGCGACGGCGATTTCAAGAGCAGCGTGCAGCATTTCGCCGACCGCATCCCGCTGCGCCGCATCGGCCAGCCGGACGATGTCGCGGCCGCCGTGGCGTTCCTCGCCTCCGACGAGGCCAGGCACGTCACCGGCGCGGATTGGCTGATCGACGGCGGCCAGACCTTGCAGAGCTGGGCCAACGCGCCGGCCGGCGGCGTGTTTCCGAAATTCAGATAAGGGGCCTCGTCTCAAGCCGCTTTGGCGGCATTGCCTGGATGATCTGGACGGCGAGATCAAGGTCGGCGAGACCGCCCGAAAGCGGCGTGCGCGGTTTTGCGCCGGCCAGGATGCAATCGGCGAAATGCAGCCATTCGCGACGGAATGCGGTGTCGGGGATGCCCGGCAGCACGCGTTCGGATGCAGTCTCGCCGGCCGCTTCGCGCACCCGCACGATGGCCGAGGCATTGCGGAAATAGGGGTTCTGGAAATCGATCCGCACTTCCGCGTGCTCGCCATGCACGTGGATCCATTCGTCCCACCACTCATATTGGGCGAGCGCCACGTCAAGGAGGCAGGGGACGCCGTCATAGTCGAGCACCGCGAGAAGCTGGTTCGGGCCGGTCTGTCGCGCATGAACGACGCCGCTTGGGGCGCCGAAAGCGCCGCGCATGACGGCGAGATCGTGGCTGCCCAGGCTCAGCAACAGGTGATAGAGATCGCGATAGCCGGCATGGTCTGGGCCGAGTGCTGCCTCGATCCGCTTTGCAACGGCATTGCGTCCGGCCGCGAGCAGATCGGCCGATACGTCGGCGATGCGGGTCTGCGTATAGAGCTTGCCGTAGCGATCGAAGCGACCGGCGAAATCATGGACATGAATGGATTTCGGCCTGCCGATCGCGGCAATGCGCTCGAGGCCGATCTCATATCCCGGATCATAGAATTTCATGTAGCCGACAAGCGCGACGAGGCCGCTCCGTTCGGCCTGCTCGACCAGCGGACGCGCCTCCTGCGGTGTAAAGGCAAGCGGCTTCTCGACGATCAGATGCTTGCCGGCGCGGATGGCGTCAGCGACCATCCCGCCATGATCGTAGGTGCAGATCACCACGGCGTCGATATTTGGATCGGCAAGCAGCGCGCGATGGTCGCTATACCGTGCCGCGACGCTGTAATGCTCCCCGATTTTGTCGACAGTGCCGGGTGAGATGTCGCAGAGCGCGGCGATCCGAAACGCCGGCAATTCCTGGAGATAGGGCAAGTGCATCAGCTGGGCGATCTCGCCGCAACCGATAACGCCGACGCCGATAACGCGATCCTGCATGTCAACCCTTGACGGCGCCGGCCGTCAGGCCGGCGATGAACTGCCGTTGCATGGCGATGAAAACGATGATCACCGGCAGTGTCGTGATCGTCAACGCGGCGAAATACAGCGTCCAGAGCGAGTCGTATTGCTGGAAGAAGCTGACGAGCCCGAGCGGAATGGTCTGTACGGACGGGTCGCGCAGGAGCAGGAAGGCGAGGAAGAAATCGTTCCAGATCTCGATGAAGCCGAAGATCAGGATCAGCGCCACGCCCGGCCGGATCAGCGGCAGCATGATGTGGATCAGGATCGCCAGCCGGCTTGCGCCATCGACGCGCGCGGCGTCCTCCAGGTCGGCGGGCAGCGTGACGAAGAAGCTGCGCAGGATGAAGACCGAAAGCGGCAGCGAGGTCGCCGCGTAGACGAAGGCGATGCCGAGCCGGTTGTTGATCAGGCCGAGATCGCGCGCCACCATGAACAGCGGAATGGCCATGACCTGCGGCGGCACCAGCATGGCTGCCACCGCCACCGCGAGCACAAGGCCGCGCCCGGGAAAACGAAGGCGCGCGACCGCGTAGGCGCACGGCGTTGCCACGGCCACCAGGATGATCAATGCCGAACCGGTGACGAAGACGCTGCTGACGATGCGCGATCCCATGCCGGCGATCCGCCAGGCATCGACATAGTTCTGGAACACAAGGCTCGAGGGCGGCCCCCAGATGTTGCTCAGCATTTCCTGCTTGGTCTTGAGCGAGCCGAACAGCACCCAAAGCAGCGGATAGAGCGTCTCCAGCAGCACTAGGACGAGCGCGGCATAGATGCCGGCAAGTTCGAGAATGCCGCGCGCGCCGAGGCGATGAACGCTGAAGCGATGGGCGGCGCTGCCATCCCGGGAAAGCGGAGGGTTGGCTGCGGCGCTCATCAGACCTCAAGCCTTTGCCGCCGCATCAGGGCGAGCAGCGCGACACTGGCCAGTCCGACGATCAGAAAAAGTACGTAGCCGATGGCCGCTGCATAGCTCATCGCGCCGTCCTGGAAGGCCTTGCTCATCATGTAGGTGAGCACGACTTCGGTGGCGTGGTTCGGCCCACCCTTGGTCAGGACATAGACGATGTCGAAGTTGCGCACAAAGGCGCCGGACAGGCCGAGAATGGTGTTGATGAAGACGATCGGCATCATCATCGGCAGGGTGATATGCCAGAAGCGCTGGACCGGTCCGGCACCGTCCATCGTCGCCGATTCATAGAGTTCCGCCGGGATCGTCTGCAGCCCAGCGAGATAGATCACGGCGTGGAAGCCCAGCCATTTCCAGACGTCGACGACGATGATCGAATAGAGTGCGATATCGGCGTCACCAAGCCATGATCGTTTCAGCCCACCGAGGCCGAACAGATCGAGCGCGCCATTGAGCAGCCCGAAGACCGGATTGTAGATCCAGGACCAGAGCAGTCCGACGGCGACGAAGGACATGGTCACCGGGATGAAGGCGGCGGCGCGAAAGAAGGTGCGGCCGACGAGCGCCCGGTTGAGAAGCAGCGCCAGCCCGAGACCCAGCACGTTTTTCAAGACGACAACGGCAAGGACGAAGATCAAATTGTTGCGCAGCGCGGCGAGGAAGATGCGATCATGTGCGAGGCGCTGATAATTGGAGAAGCCCGCCCAGCTTGGGTCGGAAAACCCATCCCAATTGTGCAGGCTGAGCCAGAAACCGTTGACGAACGGCCAGAGGTAGAACAGACAAAAAAGGATCGCGGCCGGCAGGATCATGACGAAGGCGACCGCGCCGTCGCCTGAAACGAAGCGTCCGAAACGACTCGCGGAAGGAGCCGCCCCCTGCGGTCGCGTGCTCATGCGGCCTTCGCAGTTTTCGGCATCAGCACCAGCCCGAGCGTGTCGCTGATATAGGCGATGCTCTCCAGCGTGCTCTGCTCGGCCGTCTTCTTCGATGCGTCCAATTCTATGATGGCGAGGCCGTCATAATTTGCGTCGATCAGGACGTCGACGATGCCGGCAAGATCGACGACACCCGCGCCAAGCTCGCAAAAGGCGCCGTATCGGTCGTAGCCTTTCAGCGCAGGATCGACCCTGGTGTCCTTGAAATGCATGTAACGCACGGCCGAGATGTAGGTTCTGACCGCATCGACCGGATCGGAATTTGTATGGGCAAGATGCGCTGGATCGATACACAGGCCGGCAAAGTCCATGTCCAGCTCATCCATCATCCGGTCGAGTTGGTCGCGGCGCTCGATGAAGGTGTCGAGATGCGGATGGTAGACCGTCTCGATGCCGAGATCCTTGGTCCGTCTGCCGATATCTTCGAGCGCACGGCAAAAGGCGCGGTAGTCGTCGGCGGTGTGAGGCCCCGCAATGGCTTCCGACGGGCCGCCGCCCAGAACCAGCACCGGTGAGCCGAAGCCCTTCAGCATCCTGGTCAGCGCGACAAGCACATCGCGCTCATAAGGCCAGGCGACAGGGTTGGTGAAGATCGCATTCACGTAGAAGGAGGAGAGCTTGATGCCATACTCGCTCTGGCCTTCCGACAGCAGCGCGTAGCGCCTCAGGATGTCGGTATCGGTCGTCACCCCCATCGGCGCCTGGTTGCCGAGCTGCATGTATTTGCGGGCGTACTGGTCCGATAGGCTGGTGAAGGCGAGGATTTCAAACCAGCCGAAACCCTGATCGGCCAGGAATTTCATGGCAGGCCTGAGCGGAAGTCCTGTGAGGTCCCAGCTGTTCAGATGATAACCGATCGAGAAGCGCTGCCGCACGGCGCGATTTGTCGTCATGTCCCTGTCTCCGATGAGCGAGGCAGCCCGAGACGGGCGGCCCCTGTTTCGTACCTGGCGCTTCAGGTCAGCTGAGCGCGGGTTCGCTTATGCGAGCTCACTTGGGCGGCCAGTTGCCCTGCGCCTTGAGGTCGTCGAAGGTGGACTGGACGGAAGCCGCCGCCTCCTCGGGCGTCGTCGTGCCGCCGACGATGCCGGCGATCGCCGAGGCGGTGGCTGTCGCGATTTCCGACGGCCAGATCCAGTCGAGGAACTTGATGGTGCTCGGGAACGCTTCCTTGCGCAGTTCGACCGCATAGGCGTCGTCGACCTGCGGCACGCCCTTGATCGAGGCTGCGATCGGCTGCTCCGGCGCAAGGTAGAGCGTCGCAACCTCGGGCTGGGTCAGATATTCGATGAACTTGATCGCCGCATCGAGCTTCTCGGGTGGGATCGACGAGGCCACGCAGATCCCGTTGTCGGCGCCGCCGCCATGGCCTGGCGCGCCCGGCGTTCCGTCCATTTTCGGAAAGGCAAAGACGCCCCATTTGAAGTCCTTGACGCTCGACTGGAGCGACGGGATTTCCCAGGTGCCGCCATAGTACATGGCGCTCTTGCCGGCGGCGAAAGCTGCGCGCATGCCGTCCTGGTCGACGGAAAGCGAGTCCTTGGAAAGGATGCCGTCGTCGACCCACTGCTTGATCAGCTTGAAGCCTTCGACGTCAGGCGCATCGGTGAATTTCGCCGTGCCCTCGAGATTCTTCTGCGTCTTTCCGACCGGGTCGCCTGAGGCCTGCGAAAAAGTTTCGAAGAACCACATCGGCCACATCACGGTGTTGGAGCCCTGATGCAGGAGAGGGACGACGCCTGCGTCCTTGAACTTCGGCACGGCCGCCTTCAGGTCGCCATAGGTCGACGGAACGGGGATGGCGAGCTTCTGAAAGAGGTCGACATTGTAGAAGATCGTCGATGTCGACAGCGTCGAGATCGGGACACCATAGACCTGGCCGCTGACCGTGAAGGCGCCAAGCGCGGCGGCGTCGATCCTGTCTTGGAACGGCTTGATCTTGTCGGTGATCGGCATGACCAGCTTGCGCCTGACATAGGCGCCATTGGTGTAGAAGGCCGGGCAGGCGATCAGGTCCATTTCCTGGCTCGCCAGCTTGGCGGTCATCAGGCGCTGGATGGAATCGGTCTGCGGCCCCTGGGCATCCCACTCGACCGCCGAGACATCGGGGTTGGCCTTGAGGAAGCCGTCAATGACCTGCTGCTGGATCTTCCTCTGCTCGTCCGGCGCCTGACGCGGAGCGAGCTGGTCGAGGGCCGAACCGCCGAAGACCTTGAGCGTGATCCCCTCGGCATGGCCGATGCCGGGCGTCGTGATCAGGCTCAGGCTGAGCAGTGCGGTAGCAAGGATGGCGGGATGTTGTTTCGAACGATGGGTCACTCTCTGCTGAATGGGCATCTGGCTCTCCTTTACGCCAATGCCGAGGGGCAACCTCGGGACCAAAGATCGTTGATGGTCATATGATCTTGGTCGCCTGTTGCAAATTTTGTCAATCGGTAGGCATGCCTATTATTTCACCAATTTCATGGGCCCAGAGAGTTGGCGGGCGAGCGCGGCGTCGTCTGATGCGCCGCGCTTCCCCCGTTCCCGCACCTCCGCTCGGCGCCAACAAGACGATAACGGCGCCGGTCAGGTTCGGCGCACGGTGAACGTGCTCTCGCAGGAGGCGAATACGGGAAGCGTGTTTGAGCGTTTGGCGGCATCGGCCGGAAGCACCGCGGCTCCAGGGTTCCGTCGCGCCCTGGAGCATCCTTTCGGACGTTATTTGCCTGCCGGCCGCCAAACGCAGCGCTGACTTTCTTCCATTGGCGTCGAGATTGGATCGAGCATTGCTTTGATCGCAACGACCTGCGTGTCACCGTAGAGGCCTGATCCAAGCCTGAGGCAGAAGGAGGTTGACCATGGCCAGGATTGTACCCGTGCTCGATCTCAGCCGTCTCGGACAGGGCGCGTCGGAGCGTCGGACCTTTCTGTTCGACCTGCGCACGGCCGCCCGTGACGTCGGCTTCTTCTATCTCAGCGGCCACGGGATTTCGGCTGCGGAGATTGACGAGGTGCTCGACGCCTCGCGTCGGTTCTTTGCCTTGCCCGAAGCCGACAAGCTGGCCATCGAAATGGTCAAGTCACCGCAATTCCGCGGCTATACGCGCACCGGTGGCGAACTGACCAAGGGCAAGGCCGACTGGCGTGAACAGCTCGACATCGGCGTCGAGCGCCGACCCGTGCCACAGGGACCGGGCATTCCTGCCTGGACGCGGCTGCAAGGGCCGAACCAATGGCCTTCGGCCCTGCCGGAACTCGAGCCGGCGCTGCTGGCATGGCAGACCAGGGCGACGGCGGTGGCGATCCGCCTGCTGAAGGCTTTCGCGCTGTCGCTCGACCAGGCCGAGGATGCTTTCGATCCGATCTATAGCGGTGAGCCCAACCATCGCATGAAGATCGTGCGCTATCCCGGACGCGACGCAACCGGCGGCGACCAGGGCGTCGGCGCGCACAAGGACGGCGGCTTCCTGACGCTCCTGCTTCAGGACGAAAATAAGGGGCTGCAGGTCGAATATGACGAAAGCTGGGTGAATGTGGATCCAATCCCCGGAACGCTGGTGGTCAACATCGGCGAGCTCCTCGAACTGGCGTCGAACGGCTATCTCAGGGCGACGGTGCACCGTGTCGTCACGCCACCGGCCGGTGTCGAGCGGATTTCCGTTCCTTTCTTCTTCAGCGCCCGGCTCGATGCGACGATCCCGTTGCTCACTCTGCCTGAAGAACTGGCTGCCGAAGCGCGCGGACCCGCGAGCGACCCGGACAATCCGCTGTTTCGCGATGTCGGGACCAATGTGCTGAAAAGTCGCCTGCGCTCGCATCCTGACGTGGCGCGCCGGCACTATGCCGATCTTCTCGAAACGAGGGCGTCACCTGTCTGAAGGCGTCGGAGCAAATAGAACAGGAATTTTCGTCATCCCCGGCGGCTTTGGAATTTTATTCGTCGCCAACGCGCCCAAACAAGCTCAAACAGGTAAGACCGTTCGACGGTTTCCTCCCATTCCGCTGAACGGTGTTCCCCTCTGAAGGTTGTAACCTTCTTTTGGCCGGGCCGCATTCGAGCCCGGCCATTTTTTCGTGCGATTTCGGCAAATCAGCTGTGATCCCCGAACCGTGAATCTGGGAACGGGACTGCCGGCTTTGCCGTAAGCGATCCATATGCGCCTGCCTTCCACACTGCGTCGCGTAGGAGGCCGCAGATGCACAAAAACGCGCGATCGAAAAAAACCGGGTGACGTCGCATGACGGCCGACGCCCTGTTGTCGCCGGCAATGCTATCCGGCTTCGTGTTCGGCCTCGGGCTGATCTTTTCCCTCGGGCCCCAGAACCTAATGCTTATCCAGGCAGGATTGACGCGCAGCCATCCTTTCGCGGTCGCTTCCACAGGCTACGTCTCGGAGATCGCCCTGGTGACCATGGGAATCGGCGGATTTGGAACGCTGCTGACCCACAATCCTGCGATCTCCGGCATGCTGCAGGCCGCATGCGCCGGATTTCTCGCCTGGTTGGGCGCGCGCACCTTGCTCGCGGTCAACGGGACATCCCGCATGGAGACTGTTGCGTCAGGCCGCAAATCCCGATCCCGGGCGATCGGTTCGATGCTTGCCGTCACCTGGCTCAATCCTCTGGTCTGGCTCGAGGCGATGTTTCTCGTCGGCGTTCTCTCGTTCGGCTACGGCAGCGAGGAACAGGCGGGGTTCGCAGCCGGGTTCCTCACGGCTTCCGCGATCAAGTTCTATGGCTGGAGTCTGGCCGGGGTGAGCCTGTCGCACCGTTTCGACCATCCGATCTACCGCAAGCGGATGGACGCGATCGCAGGTCTCGTTCTGATCCTGGCAGCACTTCTCTTGGCTGCAAACATCCTGAGCGGAGCTTGAGTGATGGCCCCCAGACCGACGACAGCCTAAAGCAATTCCAGGAAAAGTGCGTAGCGGTTTTCCGTCCGGAATTGCGTAAAAACAAATACGTTCGCGAGACGGCACAACACATCGTCTTCAGCGCGTGAGCCGCGCGAGATAGGGTTCGACCAAAGCGCGTATTTCCACAGCGGGCGCCGCTTCGCCGGCAGCACGCAGCGCCCGTTCGTAGCGCGCATAGTCGTCGACTGCGGCTTCGAAATCACGGCGCGCCAGCCGCTCCTTGATCAGCGCCTTGCAGACAGGTCCGGCATCGGGATAAAGCTCCAACGTCCTCAGATAAATCGAGCGCGCTTCATGGGCGTTGCCGGTCGCCTCAAGCCGCTGGCCGACCCGCAATCCGAGATCGATCAGATCGCGACGCACTTTTTCAGCGGCAGCGAGCGACCAGAAGCTGGCGCGCTCGTGCAGAAACAGCGGACCTGGAAATGCGAGGAAGAGCGCTTCCGCTTCTGCGCGCAGCGCCTCGCCATTGGTTGTCATGACGGCCTTGAGCCGTGCATCCCAGTCGGCGAGGTCGACCCAGACCTTGTCCGATGCGAGGCGAAGCTTGCCTTCGCGCTGGACGATGAGATCGGTCCGCCCGAGCAGCTTGCGCAGCCGATGCAGCGCCTGCTCGCAGGCCGCCCGCGCCTGGTCCCCGTCGAGGTCGGGCCACAGCCAGTCCTGAAGGGTCTCCAGCGAGCAGGTGTTGTCTTTCGAGATCGCCAGCACCCGCAGGATGTCGAGGGCCTTCGTCGGCGGCTTGGCGCCGAGAGGAAGAGGGTTTCCGTCGAGTTCGAGCCGGAAGCCTCCGAGAACGTGGACCTTGAGCGGCCACGGCCAGGCCGCGGGTCGCCGCTGCGGCGCGTCGAGCCGGCGTTCCCCGATCAGCGACCGGCAAAGCTTGGGCTCGATGCCGCGCTCAAGCGCATCGCCGAGCAGTTCGGCGAGCAAGTCCGGAACGTTGAGGAGCACCATTGGCCAGCTGATGTCGCGGAGCGCCTCCAGGAAGATCTTCAGCCGATCGCCATAGTGCGAATCCCCGTCCCACAAGCTCTCCAGGGCGCCGGCCGCCAGGATGCATATCTCGCTCCGTCTGTGGGCGCCGCCGTCCAGCCGCGGCAGCAGGTCGCTGAGCAGCGCGGCGGCTTCACGAGGCTTCCTGTCGGCCAGCAGCACCTGGAACTTCGTGATGTAATGTGCCCAGCGCTCGACCATCGGCTCGTTGGCGGCCTCGCTCGCCGCCATGAAGCGCTCGCAATCCTGGTAGGCGGCCGCGAAATCGCCTTGCCTGGCATGAAGCGTGGCGTGGCAATTGGCGACGATGGCGACCTGCGTGCTGAAACGGCTGTCGGCGATCTCGGCCAGGCGCTCGACCACCTGGTGGAGTTCCGCAAAATCGTTGCGGAACTTCATCTGCATCTGAAGATGATAGAGGCCACCGAACTCCACGCCCTTGAGCGACTCGCGCTCGCCGATCGCGATCGCCTCCCGCAACGCCGCTTCGGCCGAAGGATAGGGAAAACCCCGTCTCTTGTAGGGAAAATACCGGCCGCTCTTGGCGCCAAACTCGACCAGCCACATGCCGAGGACCCAAGGCAACACCTCCTTGTCGCTCAAATCCTCGACAACGCTGTCGACGGCCTTCGTGAACAGATCGGCCCGCATGGTCGATACCGAATGCTCGATCAGCGTTTCGCTGGCAAGCAACCGCAATCCGCTCGGATCGTGCTCCGGATTCCGGGTCAACCGCTCCAGGAGTTCGGTTTCCAGCGCTTGTCCGGCCGGGCTGTTGCCATAATAGTCGTCGCCGAAGTTCAGCGCCCGCACCATGCCGATGCGCACCAGCATCGCTTCCTCTGAAGGCAGTTCCGGAAGGCCGCGCCCGATCAGCTCGAATGCCCGGCGGGTCCAGGTCGAAAGACCCTCGTAGGTGCGCCAGCTGTCGGTCTTGACCAGCACCGCGCGCGACACAGTGAGACACAGGCCGCGCTGATCGTCCGCCTCGCCAAAGGCATGCCACGCCTTCGATAGCCAGTGCTCCGTGGCGACGTCGTCCGGCATGTGAGCCACGCCCAGCCAATAGAAATGCCAGCCGTTCATGAATGCTTCCGGCAACCGGCCGACCCATTCGATGAAGGTTGTCCGATGTCCCTGCGCCAGCACGGCCTCCGCGCGGCTCAGCATGAGCTCGCTCGCCCGGTCCCAGTCTTCGGCCTGCAAGGCGAGGTGTATGGCTTCGTCATAACGATCGGCGTCCGCAAGGACCTTCGCCGCCCTTCGTTTGAGTGACTGCTGCTCTTCAATCGGCACACGCTGCGCGAAGTGTCGGTCGAGGAAGTCCCGCAAGAGGTCGTGCAGGTGGAAGATATCGCGGCTGTTTTCCGTTCGCGTGACCAGCAATTGGCGCTTGTAGAGCCTGTCGAGCAGCTTTCCCGCTTCGCCAGATCCTATCATCTCGTCGGCCAGTTCGGCGCTGATTTCGGGCAGCAGATTGAGCTTCAGCAGCATGTCCTGATCGGTGGCAGGAAGGGAAAGGAAGAAATGACGGCCGAGAACGTCCGACAGCGCGTTCTGCCCGCCGGGTGCTGTCCCGTTGGTGTCATCCGGTCCGACCGTCGAGCCGTGATCTGCGAGGAGAACCAGCCCGATTGCCCAGCCGCGCGCGGCTTCGACATCGACTGAAACGTTCTTCGAACGCAGCTTGATGAGATCACGTGCTTCCGATGTCGAGAATTCGAGCGCCCATCGGTCGATAACGGCCATTTGGCCCTTGAGAACGAGGTCGCCCAGCTCCTCCTGGGGCAGCGTGCGCGAGACGCAGATGCAACGCACCGTGTCAGGAAGCTCACGGAACATCACCGAAAGCACCGCCCGGAACTCGGGCGTGTCGGCGTCCTGCAAATCGTCGAGGACCAGAATGGTCCCGGGCTTCAATCGCGCGAAATAGGCTCTGAAGAAGCGCCTCGCGAACTCGTTCGGCTGCTCGGCATATTCGACGCCGAACACCGGCATGTCGCCAACCGCAGGTGAGGCGAGTGACTGCGCCAGATATTGAAAGAAGCGCGCAATATCCTGGTCGCCCTCGTCAATGCGGAACCACACATGCGGCGCCTCGACGCTTTCGAGATAGTCGATGACCGCCGTCGTCTTGCCGTAGCCGGCCGGCGCCGCCACCCAGCATATGGTTGATCGCGACTTCCGATCGATCGCTGCGAAAACGCGGTTCCGCCTCAATATCCTGGCGCTGCGCGGCGCCGCCAGCTTGGCGATCCGGCCTGTGCCCGAGAGCGGGCGCCTCGCATCGGCTTCGATGGCGTCTAGAGGGGTCATGGGGGCTCGCGCTCGACCAATCATCGAGCGCCGGTCGTGCCGCCGTGACCGTCCCGTCGCCCGCATCTTTCCCTAGCGTAACGCAATCATGCGACAATTCTAGTGGCTGGAGTTTAGCCGGATTGAGCCTTTCACGCCGCTTCGTCTTCAGCGCGTGAGCCGCACGAGATAGGGTTCGACCAAAGCGCGTATTTCCACAGCGGGCGCCGCTTCGCCGGCAGCACGCAGCGCCCGTTCGTAGCGCGCATAGTCATCGACCGCGGTTTCGAAATCACGGCGCGACAGCCGCTCCTTGATCAGCGCCTTGCAGACGGGCCCGGCGTCGGGATAGTGGTCCAACGTCCTCAGATAAATCGAGCGCGCTTCGTGAGCGTTGCCGGTCGTCTCGAGCCGCTGGCCGATCCGCAATCCGAGATCGATCAGATCGCGACGCACTTTTTCAGCGGCAGCGAGCGACCAGAAGCTGGCGCGCTCGTGCAGAAACAGCGGACCTGGAAATGCGAGGAAGAGCGCTTCCGCTTCCGGGCGCAGTCCGGCCGTCTCGCCATTGGTTGTCGTGAGGGATTTGAGCCGTGCATCGCAGTCGGCGAGGTCGACCCAGACCTTGTCCGACGCGAGGCGAAGCTTGCCTTCGCGCTGGACGATGAGATCGGTCCGCCCGAGCAGCTTGCGCAGCCGATGCAGCGCTTGCTCGCAGGCCGCCCGCGCCTGGTCGCCATCGAGGTCCGGCCACAGCCAGTCCTGAAGGGTCTCCAGCGAGCAGGTGTTGTCTTTCGAGATCGCCAGCACCCGCAGGATGTCGAGGGCCTTCGTCGGTGGCTTGGCGCCGAGAGGAAGAGGGTTTCCATCGAGTTCGAGCCGAAAGCCTCCGAGAACGTGGACCTTGAGCGGCCACGGCCAGGCCGCGGGCCGCCGCTGCGGCGCGTCCAACCGGCGTTCCCCAATCAGCGACCGGCAAAGCTTGGGCTCGATGCCGCGCTCAAGCGCATCGCCGAGCAGTTCGGCGAGCAAGTCCGGAACGTTGAGGAGCACCATTGGCCAGCTGATGTCGCGGAGCGCCTCCAGGAAGATCTTCAGCCGGTCGCCATAGTGCGAATCTCCGCCCCACAGGGTCTCCAGCGCCTCCGCCGCCAGAATGCATATCTCGGTTCGCTTGCGGGCGCCGCCGTCCAGCCGCGGCAGCAGGTCGCTGAGCAGCGCGGCGGCTTCGCGAGGCTTCCTGTCGGCCAGCAGCACCTGGAACTTCGTGATGTAGTGCGGCCAGCGCTCAACCATCGGCTCGTTGGCGGCCTCGATGGCCTCCATGAAGCGCTCGCAATCCCGGTAGGCGGCCGCGAAATCGCCTTGCCTGGCATGCAGCGCGGCGTGGCAGTCAGCGACGACGGCCACTTGCGTGGTGAAGCGGCTGTCGGCGATCTCGGCCAGGCGCTCGACCACCTGGTGGAACTCCGCAAAATCGTTGCGGACCTTCATCTGCATCTGGAGATGGTAAAGCCCGCCGAACTCCACGCTCTTGAGCGACTCGCGCTCGCCAATGGCGATCGCCTCCCGCAACGCCGCTTCGGACGAAGGATAGGGAAAATTTCTTCTTTTGTAGGGGAAGTAACGACCACTCTCCGCACCGAAGGCGACCAGCCACATGCCAAGGATCCAGGGCAGCACGTCCTTCTCGCCTAAATCGTCGATAACGCTGTCGACGGCCTTCGCGAACAGATCGGCCCGCATGGTCGACGCCGAAAGATCGATCAGCGTTTCGCTCGCAAGCAACCGAAATCCGCTCGGATCCTGGCCGGAGTTCTTGGTCAGTCGCTCCAGCAGTTCGGCTTCCAGCGCTTGTCCGGCCGGACTGCCGCGGTAGTAGTCGTCGCCGAAGTTTAGCGCCCGCATCATGCCAATGCGCACCAGCATCGCTTCCTCGCGAGGCAGTTCCGGAAGGCCGCGCTCGATCAGCTCGAATGCCCGGCGGGTCCACATGGAAAGGCCTTCGTAGGTGCGCCAGCTGGCGGTCTTGACCAAGACGGCGCGCGACACGGTGAGACACAGGCCGCGCTGATCGTCCGCCTCGCCAAAAGCCTGCCATGCCTTGGCCAGCCAGCGCTCCGCGGCGACGTCGTCCGGCACGTGGGCAACGCCCAGCCAATAAAAATGCCAGGCGCTCATCAGCGCTTCCGGCAATCGGCCGCACCAGTCGATGAAAGTCGCCCGGCCGCCTTGCGCCAGCACATCCTCCGCGCGGCTCAGTATGAGTTTGCTGGCAACCCCCCAGTCCTCCGCCTGCAAGGCAAGCGGGATGGCTTCATCTAGACGGCCTGCCTCGACGAGGATCGTCGCCGCTTTTCGTTTCAGCAATCTCTGCTCTTCTCGTGGCACGCGCTCAGCGAAACTTCGGTCGAGGAAATCCCGCAACAGATCATGCAGGTGGAAGATATCGCGGCTGTTTTCCGTACGCGTAACCAGCAATTGCCGCTTGTAGAGCCTGTCGAGCAGTTTTCCCGCCTCGCCAGATCCTATCATCTCGTCGGCCAGCTCGGCGCTGATTTCAGGCAGCAGATTGAGCTTCAGCAGCATATCCTGGTCGGTGGCGGGGAGGGAAAGGAAGAAATGACGGCCAAGAACATCCAACAGCGCGTTCTGCCCGCCGCTCGTGTCATCAGGTCCGACCGTCGAGCCGTGGTCCGCGAGCAGAACCAGTCCGATCGCCCAGCCGCGCGCGGCTTCGACATCGACTGAGGCGTTCTTCGAACGCAGTTGGACGAGATCGCGCGCTTCCGCGGTCGAGAATTCGAGCGCCGACCTGTCGACGACGGCCATCTGGCCTCTGAGGACTAGGTCGCTAAGTTCTTCCCGTGGCAGCGTTCGCGAGGCGCAAATGCACCGAACCGTGTCCGGAAGCTCACGGAACATCACCGAAAGCACGCCACGAAACTCTGGCGTGTCGGCATCGTGCAGATCGTCGAGAACCAGAATGGTGTCGGGTTTCAGCCGCGCGAAATAGGCCCTGAAGAAGCGCCTGGCGAACTCGTTCGGCTGCTCGGCATATTCGACGCCGAACACCGGCATGTCGCCAACCGCAGGTGGGGCGAGTGACTGCGTCAGATACTGAAAAAAGCGCGCAATGTCCTGATCGCCCTCGTCGACGCGGAACCACACATGCGGCGCCTCGACGCTTTCGAGATAGTCGATGACCGCGGTCGTCTTGCCGTAGCCGGCCGGCGCCGCCACCCAGCATACGCTCGATCGCGACTTCCGATCGATCGCTTCGAGAACGCGGTTCCGCCGCAATATCCTGGCGCTGCGCGGCGCCGCCAGCTTGGCGATCCGGCCTGTGCCCGAGAGCGGGCGCCTCGCATCGGCTTCGATGGCGTCTAGAGGGGTCATGGGGGCTCGCGCTCGACCAATCATCGAGCGTCGGTCGTGCCGCCGTGACCGTCCCGTCGCCCAGATTGACCCTAGGGTAGCGCAATCATGCAACAATTCGTAGTGGCTTCGCAGATGAAGCGGGAATGGCTGATTCTAGCCGTCGGCTGGATGCCTGCGCGATCGCGAAATCAGGACGCGGATGAGACCGAATTGTGTGAGGCAGCGCCGGCGGGTGACCGATGGATCCCGCACTCCATCTTCGACAGGCCGCTCCAGCGGCCCGCGCGCGGATTGTCCGCGCTGCCGCACTTGACCGTGCAGGGCGCGCAGCCGATCGAGAGGTAGCCCTTTTCGAGGAGCGGATGCTGGGGAAGATGATAACGGTCGAGATAGTCCTCAATCTGCTGGCGGGTGAAGCGGGCAAGCGGATCGATCTTCAGGCGTCCGTCAGTTTCCTCCAGTGTCGAAACATCCGCGCGAAGCCCGCCATGATATCGCTTGCGACCGGAAATCCAGGCTTTGAAACCGGTCAGCGCATCTTCGAGCGGCAGAACCTTGCGGATGTGGCAGCACCGGTCCGGATCGCGGCGGTGCAGCGCTCCAGCGCCGTCGAGCACGCGCAAGACGTCGGTCTGAGGCTTGACGACGCGCAGATCGGTGAGACCGAGCAGAGCCGTCAGCTGCGCGCGATAGGCGATCGTCTCCGCGAACAGCTTTCCGGTGTCGAGCGTGATGATGGGGAGCGAACGGTCGATCGAGGCTGCCATATGCAGCAGCACTGCGGATTCCGCGCCGAACGAGGACACGAGCGCTATGTTTCCACAAAACAGATCGGTGACGAGCGGCGCCAGCAGGTCGGGTCCGTCGAGATGGTTCAGCTCAGCGACGACAGCTTCATACATCGCGCTTCGGTCGGTCAAAGACGGTGGTGGCGTGACAAGGCCGCATCATAGCTTCGCCACGAAATCGAGGATCGCCTGGCGGTCGGTCTCGTCCAGGTCGAAGAAACGGTCGCGCACGATCTGCGCCGTGCCGCCATGGGCGAAGACGGTATCGCGCAGCGTGGTCGCGCGGCCGTCGTGCAGGTAGCGTTGGCGCAGGCGGATGCCGACGAGCGGCGTGGTCCGCCATTCGGCGCCGATGGCATCGCCCTGGACGATCTTGTCGTCGAGTGCCGGCCCCATGTCGTGCAGCAAAAGGTCGGAATAAAGCCGGACTTCGCCGTTGACACCTTCCAGCGCCGGCACATGGCATTTGGCGCAACCGACCGAGGCGAAAAGCCGTCCGCCATGGCTGCCGAGCATCGCGCTGTGGCTCGATGAAGGCGATGCGGTCCGGAAGGTCGCCGAGAATGGGAGCAATGCGCCATAGGCCAGCGCCGCCGACAGTACCAACCCGACGAGGCCCACGCCGACCAGGCGCCGCCGGCCTCTCCGAGCCGGCTGACCCGGGTGGTGATGCCGAGCGCGATCATCACCATGAGGAACAGGAACTGGTCGACATCGAGGATGACGCGGCGCAGTTGCGGATTGAGGGTGATCTCCGAATTGAGCATCACCACGCCGATGAACGCGACGATGAACCACGGGAACGGGATCGGCGCCGCCTCTTGCGCCTTGTTGCGGCTGCGAAAGACCAGGCTGGCGGCCAGCAGAAGCGGGACGAGCATCAGCACCTTGCTGAGCTTGACCAGCGTGGCGGTGTTCAGCGCGCCATCGGAAATGGCGAAGGAGGCGCCGTAGACCTGCGCCAGCTCGAAAATGCTCGCCCCGACGAACACGCCATAGAGGCGGTCGTCGAGATGCGGCAGCCATCCGCTCAGGAACATGACCGGATAGGCGAGCAACGCCACGGTGCCGCTCAGCGTGATCAGGGCGATGGCGATGCCGGCACTCTGGTTGCGCGCACGCACGAGCGCGGCCATGGAGAGGATCGCCGCGGCGCCGCAGACGGCGCTGCCGACCGCGACAAGCAGCGCGATCTCGGCGTCGAGCCTGAACAGCTTGCGCGCGATAGCGTAGAGCAGCGTCAGCACGAGGATCAGCTCGATGGCCGCCACCGCGAGCGGCATGAACCCCAGATCCAGGAACAGCCGCGTCGTGATACGGAAGCCGACCAGCACCACGGCGAGCCGCAGCAAATAGCGCTTGGTGAAGTCGAGCCCCGGCCGCAAGGCATCTGGACAGGCGAAGCTGCTGCCGATCATGAGCCCGAAGAGCATGGCGACGAGGACCGGGTTGCGCGACAGCGGCTCGCCCAGTCTGCCGACGATCCAGCCGGCCGCAAGGGCAAGTGCCGCAGCAACGATGACGCCAGGCAAGACCGGGCGCATTTTTTCGGGCGCATGGGAGAGCGTCAGGGCGAGGCTCATGGCTTTGCCCCGTCGGGCAGGCGGAGCGTTCGCAGATAGAAGGCGACCGCCTCGATCTGTGCGGAATCGTCTTCGATCGGCTGCGAGCCCGCCTGGCGGCTGACAGTCGCGCTGGTGATGCCGAGTTCGTTTGCGAAAGCGTTCGCCACCATGTCTTCGAGGGTGGCGATGTCAGCCTTCCAGCCGTATCGGCCGACCCGCGATGCGCCCTGACCATCGACGACATGATGCGCGCGGCCTTTGATGCCGTCGCCCTTGCTGACCGCCTGCGCTTCGATGACCCTGTCGGGTATCTCGTCGATCCCAGCGATACCGTAGAGTGCGAGCGGCATGCGCAGCGAGATCACATTGGCCTGGCTTGGCATCGCCGCCGACACGATCCTCATGCCATCGCGCAACGCATGGCGTCTGGAGACCGGGCTGTTGGGATGATCGATCGGAACCGTGCGCCCAGAGCCCGGATCCATATGGGCTATTCTGCGCGCAAAGTGGCTTTCATCGACGCTCGCACCGCCAGGGCCGGGATGGCAGGCCACGCAGGAGGTTGCGTTGAACAATGGGCCGAGCCCATGCGCGGCGTGAAATCGGTCTGGAACGACTTTTTTCCGCGCGCAGCAAGATTGGCGTCGGCGGCAGCGCTCTGCGTCCCCTGCGTCGCTGCCGCCGCGCCGTGCTCGTCGAAGGCCCCAACCTCGACGAGCGCCCCTTCGTGGCCCGGAAATCCCGGAACCTCGCCGCCAATCGTTATCCAGATATGCTGAGCGTCCGCCGAGGTCGCGATCGCGCGAAGGCGATCGGGGCCGAGGGGCCCGAGCCCTGGAATCTCGATCGTCGCCCGGGCGAGAAGCCGGCCGTCCTGGCTCAAGCGCAGCAGCGAGCCGTCGCCGCGATTGGCGACGAACAGATCAGAACCGCCAGCCAGCGTCGTGTGGCTCGAGAGCTGCGGATTGGCGATTTCGGGGATGGCGGCGGCGACGTCGACCGGACGGTCGAATTCCGGCAGCGAGATCGTGCGGCTCCTGGCCACCGTGAAATGCCGCCGGTCGTCTTTCAGTTCAAGCAGCACCAGCCGGTCACGGCCCGGATCGGCGATATAGAGAGTGCGGTCCGGGTTCCACTTGAAGGTGACGCCGATGACGCCGGGATCGTCGCCGATGCCGTGGCCGGTGCTTACCGTGCCCAGGCCGGTGCTTACCGTGCCGGGGCCGGCCAAGCCGTCGACGCCATCCTGGACGTGGATCTGAACCACGCTTCCATCCGCGGTGACGGCGGCGAACACGGCAAAGCCGCTGCCGTCCGGCGATGGACCGAGAAACGCCGTTCCGAGCGCGCCCGTCTGCATTCCGCCTGATGTTAGCTGGCCGCTTGCCTGATAATTCATGAGCTTGCCAAGCCAGCCGCTGGGCTGCGCTTTCGGCGTATTCTCGCGATCGGTATGCCGGCCGGCGAACACGCCGCCGGCCTCGCGGCTTGGCGCGTTGGCGAGTGGCGCACCGTCGGGGTCGACGACCGTGACGCTGCCCTCGCCATTGATCCCGCCAGGCGCGTTTGCGATCCAGGGCCTTCCGAACGCGTTGTTGATGGAAATGTATCGCGGTCCGGACGCAGCTGCGTGGCGCGCGGTTCGAGCCCCGGCATTGTACCGCCGGTTGAGAAACCGTTCGCTCTGCGCCGTGTAGAGCTGAACCCTCGCATCCGCGTCTTTGCCGGTGAGATCTTGCGGAACGATGATGGTGCCAGCAGACTTGCCCGCGCGCGGATCGATGGACAGGATCGTCCCGACCTCAAATACTGGATCGCCCGGCGGCGCGCCGAAATTGCTGCCTACGGCGACGAGAACCCTGAGCGGATCGAGCACCCGCCCTTCGCGCGTCGCCATGAGGAATTCCGGATTTCCTGGAATCGGCCCGCCGACATGAAAGCGGCCCACCTCGCGCACGCCGGCCACGTCGGGCAGCCCGACCGCGACAACACGCGCGTTCAGGCGCCAGTTGGGGGTCCGATCTCCCGCGAACGCCCAGGTCGGTAGCAGGCCGACAACTATCGCCGCCGTCGCCATGTTCCAGCGAGCAGAAAACCCCGACAGCGCGGACCATCGCCGAGTCTGATCAGTCCCGGCGAAATCCGTGGGGGCCACTGCACTGCCTGTTCGCATCGCGAGGTCTCCGGCGGTCGCAAGCGCTTGGTGACGCCTGCCACTCACGGTGCAACGTTTCGACCACGCGCGCTTACGGATCGCTTACGGCATTCGGCGTAACTGGCTCGCCGTATTAACTGCGAGCCGAGCATCGCTGCTATGCTTTGAGGTCGCGCAGACGTTGCGGCGCGAACGCCGATCGTTCAACCGGCCGGAGCGGTTCCCAGTCGATTTCCGCCGGCTTTTGCGATGAAGCTGCGCCAACCGCCATAGGCCGAAATGTCGATAGCCCGTGACAATCCGGCGGTTTCGACCAGGAAGCCTTTGGCCGATGTCCCGTCATCGAGCTCGATCGTGCCTATGCCGAGCGGCGGTGGGATCGCAGCCACGAAGCGTCCGAACGCATCTGCTGAAAGCAGCCAAACCTCGACATCGATCGCCGCCCCGTTGCCATCGGCAACACGCACGAGCCCCGGCTTCGGCACGGATTGGCCGGCAAGCGCATAGAGCTGATAGGAAGCAACTGTCTTGGCGATCCTGCTCATTCGGCCGCCCAGCGCGCAGAGTTGGCCGTTGAGCGGCATCCCCGACAAATGTGCGCCGACGACCACGAGCTCGATCATGCCGTCATCGAAATCAGGCGTTTTGGCGGATGAGGCAGGCATTGGCCAGCCGGTCGCACCAAGGCCGAGACCGCTGGCTGCATGGAGCTCGCTGGCCAGCGCCGCCGTCAAGGCGTCCTTGCCGGCAGCAGCAAGCAAGGTGACGCTCATCGGCAAGCCGTCGTCGCGCTTGCCTGTCGGCACGGCGATGCCGCACATGTCGAGCAGATTGACGAAATTGGTGTAGGTGCCGAGCCGGCTGTTGGTGACGATCGGATCGGCCAAAACAGCCGCCAGCGAATAGTGCGTCGGCGCCGTCGGCACGCAGAAGAGGTCGACCGAGGCGATGACAGGCGCCAGCCCGGCCTTGTAGGCCTGCAGCGCATAAAAGCCCTTGAAAGCATCCGCTGCCGAAAGTTTTCGCGCCCCGCCGATGATCGTGCGCGTCACCGGGTGCATGGCTGCTTCGTTCGCTTCCATGAAATCCGCGATCGCCGCATAGCGCTCGGCCACCCATGCGCCTTCGTAAAGCAGGTTGGCGGTGGCGTAGAAATCGCCGAAGGGGATTTCTACCAATCGGCAGCCGAGCTGTTCCAGCATCCGCAGCGCCGTTTCGAATCCCGCCTGCATGGCGGCGTCGCCAAAAAATTGCCGGTCCGTCGTTGCCGGAACGCCGACAGACAGCACCGGTGGACGCGGACCGAGCGACGGCGCCGCGATAACGCGCGAATAAGGATCGGCGTCATCCTTTGCCGCCGCGGCCCTGAAGACGCTGTAGGCGTCATCGACGGTGAGCGCGAAGACGGAGACGCAGTCGAGCGTGCGGCAGGCCGGCACGACGCCGGCGGCCGACAGCGCGCCGACCGTCGGCTTCAGCCCGACGATGTTGTTGAGGCCGGCGGGGATACGGCCGGAGCCGGCGGTGTCGGTGCCGAGCGCGAAAGAAACAATGCCGCGCGCCGTCGCCACGGCCGAGCCGCACGAGGAGCCGCCCGGCACCAGTTTCGGATCGATCGCGTTTCTCGGTATCGGATAGGGCGTGCGCACGCCGACGAGGCCGGTGGCGAACTGGTCGAGATTGGTTTTTCCGACGACCAGCGCGCCGGCAGCTCTCAGGCGCGCGACGACGGTGGCGTCTTTCGTCGGCAAGTAGGCATATTCGGCACAGCCGGCCGTGGTCGGAATGCCGGCAACATCGATGTTGTCCTTGACCGCGAACGGCACGCCCCAGAGCGGCTTTGCCACGGGATCGAATCCGCCGAGCACCTCGGCTTCGGCGAGCATCTCGGCCTTGCTTGCCAGATGGATGAAGATGCCGGGATCGTCCGCTTCCGCTATGCGCTGAAACACGGTTTCAACGACGGTCGCAACCGACATGCCGGAGGCATAGGCCGCGTGCAGGCTGCCGATATCGAAGCGGATTTCGCTCATTTCGTCTCGTCCAGAATGATCACCGGCAGATTCCACTGGATCAGCACGACGCAGCCGTCTTTCGTCCACACCGAATGCTCGGTCCCGGCCGGGTTCAGCACCACGCTTCCGGCAGGATAGTCGCCATTCCCGTCGCTCTGCATGCCCTCCAGCACGACGATGGTTTCCAGCCCGACATGGCGATGGCGCGGCACGCCGGCGCCGGGCCGATAGTTCAGGATCGCGACGGACGGTTCAGCCGGTCCGCCCTTGAGCAGCCAATGCACCGAGATGCCTTCGCGAAAATGCTCGAATGTCAGATCACGCCAGGCCCCATCGGTGAGAGCCGGATATGCAATGTTAGGCATCGGCAATTCCCTTGAGCACCTGGTCCGTCATCGCCGTCCAGCCGACGATCGCGCCCTGCGCCCTGATCATGGCCAGCGCGGCCGCCTTGAATTCCGGAAAATAGCTCTCCGTCGCATCCTCGGCCAGCAGGCATTCATAGCCGCGGTCGTTGGCCTCGCGCATCGTCGTCTGCACGCAGACTTCCGTCGTTACCCCGGCGAAGACGAGTTGCTGCACGCCGAGCCGCTTCAGGTCCTCGCCGAAGCTGGTGGCGTAGAACGCGCCCTTGCCAGGTTTTTCGATAACGATTTCGCCAGGCAGCGGGGCAAGCTCGTCGAGGATCGCCGTTCCCGGCTCGCCGACGATCAGCACGCGGCCCATTGGGCCGACATCGCCGATCCTGATCGACGGATTGCCGCGGTTGCGCTTGGCCGGTGGCAGGTCCGAGAGGTCTGATCTGTGGCACTCCATTGTGTGGATCACCGGCAGGCCGGCGGCGCGAAATCCCTCGATCAGTCTCTTCACCGTTGGAACGATCGCCACCACCCGGCTGACGTCGTTGCCGAGACTGGCGCCGAAGCCGCCCGGCTCGGCGAAATCGCGCTGCATGTCGATGACGACCAGCGCCACCGCCTCAGGCTTGAAAGCAAACGGAAACGGCAGCGCGTCGATCTCGGCCATCAATGATGTCCAGCCATGTGCTCGCCGATGGTCTGCACGCTCGCCTGCGCGATCGGCGTCTCGTAGACCAGCGCGCCGTCGGACATGACGAAGATGCGGTCGGAGAGTTCCAGCAATTCGTCGAGGTCCTCCGACATCAGCAGCACCGCAGCACCGGCGTTGCGTGCCTTCATGATGCGGGCGCGGATCTCGGCGACGGCGGAGAAATCGAGTCCGAAGCACGGATTCGAAACAATCAGCAGATCGACCTCGCCGGTCAGTTCGCGGGCGAGCACAGCGCGCTGGACGTTGCCGCCGGAGAGCGACGAAATCGGCGAGGCGAGCGAGGCGGTCTTGACCTTGAACTGCTCGACCAGGCGGGCCGCATAGTCCCTGATGGCGCTCATCTTGATCCAGTTGATCGGCTTGCCGGCCTCGTTCAGGTCGAAGGTTCGGAAAGCCATGTTTTCCGCCACCGTCATCCTTGGCGCGCAGGCATTGCGCAACGGTTCCTCCGGGATGAAGCGCACGTTGAGCGTGCGGGCCTCGGCACGGCTGGCACCATAGGGCGAGCCCTTCACCAGCACGTCGCCGGCATCGCGCGCACGTTGTCCGGCAAGGACTTCGAGAAATTCCTTCTGGCCGTTGCCGGAAATACCGGCGACGCCGACGATCTCGCCGGATTTCACATCAAGCGCGCCGATATGGATTGTCTTCAGCCCGGTTCGGTCGGGCGCCTTCAGTGCCTTCACCGTCAGGATTTGCCGGGCGCCGACAGGCACTGGAGCGCGGCTGTCGAGCGCGGCAATCGGCTGGTCGCCGATCATCATCGCCGCCATCCGCTTGTGAGAGAGTTCCGAGACTTTCCCTGTTCCTGTCAGTCTGCCCTTGCGCAACACGGTGATGTCGTCGGCGAATGCCGTCACCTCATGGAATTTGTGCGAGATCATCAATACGGTGAGGTCGCCCGCCTTGGTCATGCCGCGCACGAGGCCGAGCACTTCCTGCGCCTCGCCGGGGGTCAGCACCGACGTCGGCTCGTCCAGCACCAGGAAACTGCGGCCGAGATAAAGCTGTTTGATGATCTCGAGCTTCTGTTTCTCGCCGGCGGCAAGTTCGGCCACCTTGACGTCGAGCGGCAGCTTGAACGGCATCCGCTGCATGAATTGGGCAAGTGCGGCGCGCTCCTTGCGCCAGTCGATAATCCCCGGCACCTTTTCGCGGGCGATGACCAGGTTTTCCGCACCTGTCAGCGACGGGACCAGGGTAAAATGCTGGTAGACCATGCCAAGGCCGAGCGCCGAGGCATCCTTCGGGCTGGTGATCGCGACCTCGCGGCGGTCGACCAGAATGTCGCCGGCGGTCGGGTGATAAAAACCCATCATGCATTTGACCAGCGTCGACTTGCCGGCGCCGTTTTCGCCAAGCAGCGCATGGAACGATCCCGCCGGCACCTTGATCGACACGTCGTCCAGCGCGGTGAAGGCGCCGAAGCGCATTGTCATGCCGATCGTCTCGACGCCGACTGCTTTTTTGCGGTCACTCATGGTCGAGCCTCATGGTAACTGGGCAACGAAGGACGCCGAGTTCGACACCGCGCCAAACACGCCACCCTGCATCTTGATCATCTTGATCGCAGCCAGATGGTTGCCGTGGTCGGTCGCCCCGCAGCAATCCTCCAGCATCACGCATTCGAAGCCGCGGTCATTGGCCTCGCGCATCGTCGTGTGGACGCAGACATCAGTGGTGATGCCGGTGAGCACGATGTTTTCGATGCCGCGCTGGTTGAGGATCAGCTCCAGGTCGGTGGCGCAGAACGAGCCCTTTCCTGGCTTGTCGATGATCGGCTCGCCTTCGGCCGGATAGAGATCGGGGATGATGTCCCAGCCCGGCTCGCCGCGCACCAGGATGCGTCCGCAAGGTCCGGGATCGCCGATGCCGGCATTGATGCGGCGTGAGCGCCAGCGCTTGTTGGCCGGCAGGTCGGCGAGATCGGGCCGGTGGCCCTCGCGCGTATGAATGATGGTGTAGCCCTTCGCCCGCATGGCCGACAACACCGACTTGATCGGCTCGATCGGCGCACGCACCAGCGAAAGGTCGTAGCCCATATGGTCGACATAGCCGCCCGGCCCACAAAAGTCGGTCTGCATGTCGATGATGATCAGCGCCGTGTTGTCGGGCCGGAGCTCGCCATTGTAGGGCCATGGATAGGGATCGGCGTCGATGTAGCGCTGCGTGACCTCGGCTCTGGCGTTCATTGAGCAAAACTCCAGTCTGGAAACGTCATTTGGTGATCGACAGTTCGCCCGGCGCGCCGGCGAGCGAACGGCTCGGCGACGAGGTGGCGATCATGATGATGAGCGTGAGAATGTAGGGTGCGGCGTAGAATAGATAGTAGCCTTGCGTGACGCCGACCGATTGCAGCGCCGGCCCAAGCGCGCCGGCGCCGCCGAACAATAGCGCGGCGGCAAAGCAGCCAAGCGGGTTCCAGCGCGCGAAGATGACCAGCGCCACCGCCATCAGCCCCTGGCCCGACGAAATGCCTTCGGTCCAACTGCCGGGATAGTAGAGCGACAGGTAGGCGCCGCCGATTCCGGCCAGCGCGCCGCCGAGGCCGGTGGCGAGGAGGCGCACCGTGTTCGGGTTGAGGCCCATGGCGCGCGCGGCGTCGGAACTGTCGCCGACCACGCGCAGGATCAGACCGGCGCGGGTGTTGCGGAAAGCCCACCACAGGAACACGGCAAGTGCTGCGCCGATCAGGAACAGCACGTTGACGTTGAGCGCCGCCTGCACCTGCGGAACATCGGACCAGCCGCCAAAGGGGATCGCCGGCAGGTCGGGCGCCGAGGGCTGGATGAACGGCTTGCCGAAGAAGAAGGCGAGACCCGAGCCGAACAGCATCAGCGCAATGCCGATGGCGATGTCGTTGACCCCACGGAATTTGCAGATCCAGCCGTGGAACAGGCCGAAACAAAGACCGGCGGCTGCGGCGGCCAGCAGACCGAGCCATGGCGAGCCGGTCATCACCGCCACGGCATAGGCGGTCATCGCGCCGAAGACCAGCGTGCCTTCGAGGCCGAGGTTGATGCGCCCCGAACGCTCGGTGATGGCTTCGCCCAGCGACACGAAGATGAAGGGCGTCGACACGCGAATAGCGCCGCCGAGCATGGCGAGCGGAACGCCCCAGAGGCCGATCTCGGTCGAGTCCATCACGCAGTCCCCTTCAAAAGAACTGGCCTCTGCCAGAGGTCGGGATTGAAGGCCTTGAAGCGGCCGTAGAAGGTTTCGCTGAACAGGATGACGACGAAGAGCATGCCTTGCAGCACCAGCACGGTGGCGTCGGGCAGGTCCATGCGGCGCTGGATCAGCCCGCCGGAGGCGTCGATGCCGCCAAGCAGGAAGGCGACCGGGATGATGGCGAGCGGATTGTGGCGGGCGAGGAAGGCGACGAGGATACCGGTATACCCATAACCGGCGGCGAGCGAGGCGTTGGCGCTGCCTTGCACGGCGGCGACTTCCAGCATGCCGGCAAGGCCGGCGAAACCGCCGGCCAGCGCGGTGAAACCGACGATCAGCGGTCCGACCGCAAGTCCCTGCACCTGGGCCGCCCTAACATTGCCGCCGGCGATGCGGGCGGCGAACCCCCAGCGGGTCTTTTCGATCAGCAGCCAGGACAGAATGCAGGCGATGACGCCGACGACGAGGCCCCAATGCACGTCCATGCCCGGAATGTTGCCGATGCGGTAGGCCTCCGCCAGCGGCTCGGTCGAGGGCTTGTTGAGCGAGGCGGGATCGCGCAGCGGTCCTTCCACCAGATGGTTCATCAGCGCGATGGCGATATAGGCCATCAAAAGGCTCGATATGGTCTCGTTGACGGCACGGTAGTGGCGTAGCGCGCCGACGGCACCGATCCAGATGCCGCCGGCGGCCAGGCCCGCCACGCCCATGGCAAGAACAATGAAAAAGGCGGGCGCGCCGCTGGTGGCGACGCCCATGGCGGCCGCGGCAACGCCGCCCAGCACGATCGCGCCTTCGCCGCCGATGACGACGAGGCCGAGCCGGGCCGGCAGCGCCACGCAGAGCGCCGCAAGCAGCAGGGGTGCGGCCCGCGACAGCGAGTTCTGGATCGAGAACCACGAGCCGAAGCCGCCGCGCCACATCGTTTCATAGAGCTGCACGGGCGACTTGCCGACCAGCGCGATGAACAGGCTGAACAGGGCCATGCCGACGATCAGCGCCGCGAGCGGGATGACGAAGGCTTCCGCTCGCCGGGCGATCCATTCGAGCGCCGCCGGATAGCTTTTGGCGCCGAACATCGCTGGCGCGCCCGCGCTGCTCACCGTGTCTGCCATGGCCCCCGTCTCCGATGCATGATCAAGCGGTCGAGCCGACGACACCTTCGACGAGATAGTCCATGCTTTCCAGCTCGATCGCGGTCTCGACGAACGTCTGGCTTTCGGTTGCGACGACATCGCCCTTGTTGTTCTTCAGGGGACCCTTGATGACCGAAAAGCCGCCCTTCATCATCTCGGCGAGCGTGCCGTCGAACTGCGCGCGCGCCGCCTCGCTGACGGCGGGACCGAGCGGGCTCATCTTGACGAAGCCGTCGGCCAGTCCGCCGCGCGTGAAATTGGGCAGCGGCTTGCCGGCCATGAGGTCGTCGACGAACATCTTGTAGACTTTTGCCCAGTTCCATTCCGCGCCGGTCAGATATTTTTCGGGCGCCAGCGGGCTCTGGTTGGCGTGGTAGCCACAGATGAAGGCGCCGCGCCCCGCCGCCGTCTCGACCACCACTTTCGGGCTGTCGACATGGCAGGTGATGACGTCGGCGCCTTGATCGACCAGCGCATTGGTGGCTTCCGCCTCCTTGACCGCCAGCGACCATTCGCCGGTGAAGATCACCTGGCAGGTGATTGCCGGGTCGACCGAGCGTGCGCCAAGCAGGAAGGAATTGATGTTGAGCAGGACCTGCGGAATGGGTTTTGCCGCGACGAAGCCGATCTTCTTGGTCTTGGTGGCATGACCGGCGGCGACGCCGTTGAGATACTGGCCCATGCCGATATAGCCGAAATAGGAACCGGCATTCATCGGATGCTTGTCTTTGTTCCACATGCCGCCGCAATGGCGAAACTGAACGTCGGGGAATTTCGCGCACATGGCCAGCATGTGCGGATCGAAATAGCCGAACGAGGTTGGAAAGATCAGCGAGGCGCCGTCGAGGTTGATCATCGATTCCATCGTCTTCTGGACATCGACCGTCTCGGGGACGTTCTCCTCCTCGACAACGGAGATGCCCTCGATGGCCTTCAATGTCGCGGCACCTTCGGCATGCGCCTGGTTATAGCCGTAGTCGTCCTTCGGCCCGACATAGATGAAGCCGACAGTGGCGGCCGCGGCGAACGCCCTGCTGATCGGAAATGACGCCGAGGCCAGACCGAGCGCCGCTCCGGCGGCGGAGGTCTTGAGCAGATCGCGGCGGCTAAGCATGAATCTCTCGGTCATGTGAATGCTCCCTGTTGGACCCTTTTCCGGGTCGATTAATTCCCTTCTCTCAAAAGTGCATGCAATCTGTGTGCCAGTTTAAAAGATAAATTTTATTCAATGAAATCAGTGGATGTGCCGAACAACCCTGCCCAAGCGAAAGGCAATTGCATACACTTTTTGCCTTTCAAATAGCCAGTTTGACATGTAGATTAAAATGGAGGCATAGAGAGGCGCGCCCGAGTCGAAACTGGCCGGCGGGCCGCTTGCCGCATAGCCGTGAACAGACTGGACGGAGGAGAATTGTCGGGGAAGCGCAGCTTGATCAGGTCGGGCACGACCGTCGATCAGATGGTGAGGGCGATCGGCGACCGGATCGTCACCGGCTTCCTGCGCCCCGGCGAAAAGCTCGACGAGGCCTCGCTGGCTGCCCGCTTCGACGTGTCGCGCACCCCCGTCAGGGAGGCGCTTGGCCGGCTGAGCGCCATGGGGCTGGTCGAAAGGCGGCCCAACCGGGGCGCCACCGTCGCCGTGGTGACGCAGGAGCATCTCGCCTCGATGTTCGAGAGCATGGCCGAGCTTGAAGCGATCTGCGCGCGGTTCTCGGCCGAGCGCATGACCGCCGGCGAGCGCCGCGCGCTCGAGGTCGAGCATCAGGCATCGGCGCGCCTTGTGCAGTTGGCTGCGGAGGAGGATTACGAGTATTTCAACACCGAGTTCCACACCCGGCTCTATCGCGGCGCGCACAGCAAGCACATCTATGAACTGACCGTCATGACGCGCAGCCGGCTGGCGCCGTTCCGGCGCGCGCAATTCATGCTGCCGGGCCGCCTGGCCAAATCCTGGCAGGAACACGACGTCATCGTTACCGCGATCATGCGCGGTGACGGCGCCGCCGCGGGAAACGCAGCCAAGGATCATGTTTCGATCGTCAGCGAGGCGAGCGCCGTCTTTGCCGCGGTTGACCCGATGAAGTCGGAGACGGATTCGATCGGAGTGTCTTCCTACAAGTGAAAATCTGACGCTCGGTACCCGACGTGGAAGACGTTTTCCGACCCCCCCATCGCAGACTCTCGCCCAATGGACTCGCAGCGTGGCCCCCAATACAATCCCGGTCCCGTGGGCCTCCGAAGGCTGATGCATGACATGGCAGAAGAACGCGTCCAACGCCGCCTTGCTGCGATATTGGCAGCCGATGTGGTCGGCTACAGCCGCCTCATGGAGCGGGACGAGGCTGGGACCCTTGTTGCCATCAAGTCCCGTCGCAAAGACATCCTACAGCCGCTGCTCGCCAAGCATAATGGCCGCATCGTCAAGCTGATGGGTGACGGGGTGCTGGTGGAATTTGCCAGCGCCGTGAATGCTGTCCAATGCGCGGTCGAGCTCCAGAACGCGATGGCAGCTGCCAACGCCGACGTGCCCCAAGATTCCCGGATTGTGCTGCGCGTCGGAATCAACCTGGGCGACGTCATGGTCGAAGGCAGCGATCTCTATGGTGATGGAGTCAACATCGCGGCTCGGCTCGAGGCCTTGGCCGATGCTGGGAGCATCGTCGTCTCTCGCACTGTCTTCAACCACGTCCGGGGCAAGGTGAAGCTCGGATTCGATGATCTCGGCGAACAGCAACTCAAGAACATCGCCGAGCGGGTGCGGATCTACCGACTGCGGCCGGACCGCGAAGCGGCGATGGCGCTGCCTGCCTTGGCGCTTCCCGACAAGCCGTCGATTGCCGTTCTGCCGTTCACTAACATGAGCGGCGATCCGGAGCAGGAGTATTTTAGCGACGGCATGGTGGAGGACATCATAGCGGCGCTGTCCCGGGTGCGCAGCTTCTTCGTGATCGCGCGGAATTCGAGTTTCACCTACAAAGGCAAAGCGGTCAATGTGAAGCAGGTCGGGCTCGAACTCGGCGTGCGTTACGTGCTGGAAGGGAGTGTCCGCAAGGCGGGCAATCGGGTCAGGATCACGGGACAGCTCATCGAGGCGGAAAGCGGGAATCATGTCTGGGCTGATCGCTTCGATGGCAGTCTCGAAGACGTATTCGAACTGCAAGATGGGGTGGCCCAGAGCGTGGTCGGTGCGATCGCTCCGAAGCTTCAGCGAGCGGAAATCGATCGCACGTCGCGAAAGCGAACCGAAGATTTGACTGCTTACGACTTCGTTCTGCGTGCCCTGCCGCATGCCTGGTCAGGGTCGCCCGAAAGGAGTGCAATCGCCCACGATCTCCTTCAAAAAGCAACCGCCGTCGATCCTTCTTATGCGTATGCCTACGCGATGGCGGCCTGGTCTTTGATGTTCACCAAGAATTCGGGTTGGTACTCTTGGCGGCCCGACCAGCAGGAGTTGTGTGTTCGGTTTGCCAGGGAAGCGCTCAAGCTCGATATGGAAGATCCAGCCGTACTGTGGGCATCCGCTACGGCGCTCGCAAGTGTCGTACACGAACATGAACATGCTCTCGAGCTGATCGAGCGCTCGTTGGCAATCGACCATAATTCCGCACAGGCCTGGGCAGCAAAAGGTTGGGTGACTTCCTGGATCGGACTTGATGGGATCCCTTCGTTGGAAAGGGCAATGCGATTGAGCCCGTTCGACCCGCTGTTGTACCTTTTTCATGCCTCGATTGCTGAGTGCCACCTTGCGGCAAGAAGGCACGAGATGGCATTGGAATGGTCTCTCCGCGCCATGCGAGAACATCCAGAACCTCCTCCATTCGTGCGGCGGGTGCTCGCCGCCTCGTACGCTCGCCTCGGGCTAGTTGAAGAAGCGCGACGGGTGGTGGCAGGCATACTGGCGGAAAGCCCAAGCTTTACTGTGAGGTCCTGGCTAGAGATAACCGCCCAGCGTGGTCCGCACGTCCAATACCTCGCTGAGAGCCTCCGTCTCGCTGGCCTCCCCCAGTGAGTAGGCATCGAGTCGCACGCGTCAAAGAGAATCTCCCGTCGGACTCTTATGTCAAGCGGGACCACTAGCAATCAGGCAAACTGCCCAATCCGTCGGCGATGCGATGATTTTCGCGTCACTCGTGTGAATGCTCGAAGCCGCACAGCTCCCGCAAATGCCGGCCTTTGGCACAATTCGGCTTGGCATGCTCCTTGCTTCGTTGATGGTGTGCAGAGCGTCTAGGGTTCCGGCCGCGACAAAGCGGTGCTGGTCCAAGAGATGCGACCGCCAGGGGTGCACTGAGGCATCCGGCGGAACACGGCGGGCCAAAATCCCGGGAGAACCCTGCACGGGTTTGCTGGCGCGAACCTCTCCCGGATGCGCGCTCCGTAAACCCCAACATAAAGTCCGGACGCAATCCGGATCGCGAACAGGGGTACGCAATGCTTCGCAAGCTGGCCGCAATCATCCTAGCCGCATCACTCAGCCTTCCCATGATTTCCGCCGCCGACGCGGCGCCCAAGAAAGACTTCAAGATATGCTGGTCGATCTATGTCGGCTGGATGCCGTGGGGCTATCTCTCAGACAGCGGCATCATGAAGAAATGGGCCGACAAATACGGCATCAATGTCGAGATCACCCGCATCAACGACTATGTCGAAAGCATCAACCAGTACACCGCCGGCGGCTTCGACGGCTGTTCGATGACCAACATGGACGCGCTGTCGATCCCCGCTGGCGGCGGCGTCGACACGACCGCCGTGATCATCGGCGACTTCTCCAACGGCAATGATGCGGTGATCCTCAAGGACAAGTCCGCGCTCGCCGACATTGCCGGCCAGAAGGTCAATCTCGTCGAGCTCTCCGTCTCGCATTACCTGCTGGCGCGGGCGCTGGACACGGTCAAGCTCGCCGAGAAGGACATCACCGTCGTCAACACATCCGACGCCGACATGGTCGCCGCCTATGGCACCAGCGACGTCACCTCCGTCGTCACCTGGAACCCGCTGGTTTCCGAGATCGCCGCCATGCCGGGTGCTCGCAAAGTGTTCGATTCCTCACAAATTCCCGGCGAGATCATCGACATGATGGTCGTCAACACCGAGACGCTCAGGGACAACCCGGCGCTGGGCAAGGCGCTTGTCGGCGCATGGTACGAAGCGATGGACCTGATGACCTCCGACACGCCGGAAGGCAAGGCAGCCAAGGAGGAGATGGCCAAGGCGTCCGGCACGGACCTCGCCGGCTTCGACGCGCAGCTCGCCTCGACGGCGATGTTCTTCGACCCTGCCAAGGCGGTCGAGTTCACCAACGGCGCCGAATTGCCGAAGACGATGGATCTTGTCCGCAACTTCCTGTTCAGCCACGGCATTCTCGGCACCAACGCGGCGAGTGTCGACGTGATCGGCATGAGCTTTCCCGACGGATCCACGCTGGGCGACGCCAAAAACGTCAAGCTGCGTTTCGATCCAGCCTTCATGGCCGAGGCCGCAGCCGCAACGCCCTGACACGACATGTTGGCCAGGGGACCGAGCGACATGAATACAGTCTCCGAAACGGGCGGGGAGGGCATGCGTCCTTCCCGGCCAAGGCCGAAGGTGCGCCTTCGCATGATCAATGCGAAGGTCTCGCGCGGCAGCGCCTTGTTCCTCGGCGGCTTGCCGTTCTTGTTCGTGGCGATCGCCTATCTGATCGCCTCGGCGCAACGACTGGCGGTCAATCCCAGCGATAAGCTGCTGCCTTCGCCGGCACAGATGTGGTCGGCCTTTCTTGACCTTGCCACGGTTCCGGACAAACGCTCGGGCGATCTCATCCTGTGGGTCGACACCTATGCCAGTCTCCTCAGGCTGTTCGCTGGCGTGGGTGTTGCCACCTTCGCGGCGCTTTCGCTCGGCGTCGCCATCGGCTTCATTCCACGGGTGCGGGCCTTCCTGCTGCCGTTCGTCACCGTGGTCTGCGTCATCCCTCCGCTGGCGCTGCTGCCGATCCTGTTCATTGCGCTCGGCCTCGGCGAAACGGCCAAGATCACGCTGATCGCCGTCGGAGTCGCGCCGGTGATGGTGCGCGACATCGCCAACCGGGTGATGGAGTTGCCGTCCGAACTGGTGGCCAAGGCGCAGACGCTTGGCGGCAACAGCTGGACCATGATCTTGCGGCTGGTGCTGCCGCAAGTCATGCCGCGCCTCATCACTTGCGTGCGGCTGGCGCTCGGGCCGGCCTGGCTGTTCCTGATCGCCGCCGAAGCCATCGCCTCGACCGAAGGGCTGGGTTACCGCATCTTCCTCGTCCGCCGCTATCTCTCGATGGACGTCATCCTGCCCTATGTCGCCTGGATCACGCTGCTTGCCGTCATCACCGATTGGCTGCTGGTGCGGCTGTCGCGGGCGGTCTCCCCTTGGGCGCATCCGGTGGAGGCCAGATGAGCCGCATCGTCGTCCATGGGCTGGAAAAGAGCTACGGCGATGCCCGCGTGCTCGAGCGGGTCAACGTCACTGCCGAAGCCGGCGAATTCCTGTCGCTGGTCGGCGCCAGCGGCTGCGGAAAATCGACGTTCCTGCGCATCCTGCTCGGCCAGGAGCAGCAGAGCAGTGGCGTCGTCATCGTCGGCGATGGCCCGATCGTCCCAGAGCCGACGCCGCAGCGTGGCATCGTCTTTCAGCGCTATTCGGTGTTTCCCCATCTGACCGCCATCCAGAACCTGCAGCTGGTCGAAGACTTTCGCTCGGGCGGGCCGTTTGGCCGCGTCTTCGGCGCCAGGCGCGCAAACGCCAGGCAAGAGGCTGAGGCCATGCTGGCGCGCGTCGGGCTTGCTCATGCGCGCGACCTCTATCCAGCCTCACTGTCGGGCGGCATGCAGCAGCGGCTTGCGATTGCGCAGACCTTGCTTGGACGTCCGCAAATCCTGCTTCTCGACGAGCCGTTCGGTGCGCTCGATCCGGGCATCCGCGTCGAGATGCACGAACTGCTCACCGAGCTCTGGACCGAGCACGGCATGACGGTGGTGATGGTCACCCACGACATCGGCGAAGCCTTCAAGCTCGGCACCCGCGTGCTGGTCTTCGACAAGGTGCGCCACGATCCGCAGTTTCCGTCCGCTTATGGCGCGACGATCACCTACGACTTGAGGCTCGATCGCAAGACCCGGGCTTCTTCTCATCACTTGGCCAAGGTGGCCGCGATGGTCGGGACGACCCGGCCGGATACAGCAATGGCGACGACGGCGTCGTAACGGAGACCGTGAATGTCCAGAAATATCCCCGAACGCAGCCACCGCCGGGCAGGGCTCGTCGCCCGGGAGGCCAGGGAACGCTTCCACCACCCGGATTTCGATGCCCGCGGCACGCAGGGCTGGAAGTCCATCGAGGCCGAGGGAAAGCTGCCGGAAAGCGGCTGGCGCAAGGAGCAGCAATGGGCGCTCGACATGGGCCTGCCGGGATCGGAGTCGATCGTCGACAAGTCGATCCCGACATTCGCGCGCGGCGAGCTGCCGCATTTCGCCGGCATCAACACCTTTCTCAAGGCGCCCTATGTCGAGAACGTCCGCGATGTCGGCAAGTATGATGCGGCCGTCATCGGCATTCCCTTCGACAGCGGCACCACCTACCGGCCGGGAACCCGCTTCGGCCCGCAAGGCATTCGTCGCATCTCGGCGCTCTACACGCCATACAACTATGAGCTCGGTGTCGACCTGCGCGAGCAGATGACGCTGTGCGACGCCGGCGACGTCTTCACCATTCCCGCCAATCTCGAAAAGAGCTTCGACCAGATCACCAAGGGCGTCAGCCATGTCGCCTCGTCCGGCGCGCTGCCGATCATGCTGGGCGGCGACCATTCGATCGGCTTTCCCTGCGTGCGCGGCATCGCCGACGTGACCTCGAAGCGCATCGGCATCATCCATTTCGACCGCCATATCGACATCCAGGAAAAGGATCTCGACGAGCGCATGCACACCACGCCCTGGTATTGGGCGACCAACCTGCCAAATGTCTCGGCGACCAATCTCGTGCAGCTCGGCATCGGCGGCTGGCAGGTTCCCCGCTACGGCGTCGCCGAGGCGAGGAAGCGCGGCACCAACGTGCTGACCATTGCCGACATCGAGCAGATGGGTCTTGAGAAGGCGGCGGAAATCGCGCTCGAGCTCGCGTGGAAAGACACCGACGCCGTCTACATCTCCTTCGACGTCGACAGCCTCGATTGCGGCTTCGTGCCCGGCACGGGCTGGCCGGAGCCGGGCGGCTTCCTGCCGCGCGAGGCGCTCAAGCTGCTTGGGCTGGTGACGGCGCCGGGCATTTGCGGGCTGGAAGTGGTCGAGGTTTCGCCGCCCTACGACACGTCGGACATCACGGCGCTGTTCGGCGTGCGGGTCGTCGTCGAGGCGCTCGGCTCGATGGTCGCTCACGGCAATCTCGGCAAGCATAAATCGATCATCGACAAACCGGTGAGTTTTTGACCATGCACGACGATCACCACCACAGTCACGACCATGGCGACGGCCACCATCACCACGACCATCCGCACGCGCTCGGCCACAACGGGCCCGCGGGCAAGCCGCTGCAATGGCAGACGCCGCACCTGCCGGACCAGGCTCACGAGCCGCCGGCCGATCCAGCGACGGTCGACCTCGATCTTGTCGAATCCGCTTTCCTCGAAGGCTTTGCGCGGGCGCCGGACCCGTCCAGCTTTCTGCGGCTTGCCGGCATACCGTTTGTCGGCGAGACGGCGGACGGCGTGCGGCTTCATCTGCTCCGCGTCGAGACCGAGGATCTGGTCGATGTCGGCGCGGTCATGCCGCTCGTAGGCGGCACCGGCGTCGCCTATCACCCGTTGCCGGCGCGTCTGACATCGCACCGCCGCCGCCTCGCTTTCATCTATCACGATGGCAGTGAGCAAAAGCCTCTCGGCTTCGCCGCGGCGCGCGCTCTCGCGGACCGTTCCGCCGCTTCGCAATTCACCGTTCCCGGGCACTGAAACCAGAACCCGTCACTCTCATCGAACAGGTACAATCATGAAAACATTCGCAGGCATGAAAACACTAGCAAGACTGGGCACCCTTTCAGCTCTCGCCGCCCTCACACCGTCGCTGGCGTTTGCCCATAGCGGCGGCCCTCACGTCCACGGCCTTTTCGTCGGCCTCGAACATCCGCTCCTCGGCGTGGATCATCTGCTCGCCATGGTCGCGGTCGGCATGATTGGCGCCCGCGCCGGCGGCCGCAGCATTGTCCTTGTGCCGCTGTTCTTTGTCTCGGCGATGGTCGCCGGAGCCTTGCTCGGCATGGCCGGCATCGGCCTGCCGTCGCTTGAAACCGGCATCGCGCTGTCGCTTGTCGTCTTCGGCGCCATGGTCGGTCTTGCCAGGCCGCAGCCGCTGGCCGCCGCGGCGGCGCTGACGGCCCTGTTCGGCCTCTTCCACGGCAATGCCCACGGCCTCGAGATCCCCGAGAATGCCAGCGGCATCGCCTACGCTGCGGGCTTCGTGCTCGGCACATCGATGCTGCATGCGATCGGGGCCTTGTCCGTCCTCACGCTCGCCCGTTGGCCGACGACGGTCCGCACCGCGGGTGTCGCCACCTCGCTGGTTGGAATGGCCATGGCGGTCCAAGCTTTTTGAGTAAGGGACCTCTTCCGAGTGAAGCAACCGGCGCGCGGTGGGCAAACAGAACTGGAAAGCAGATGAGCCAGAGATGGTTGACGAGGCTGCGGCGCATTCGCGACATGCTGCACCAGATCCTGAAAACCCGTGCCGAACGGCTTTGAGGGGCGCGCCTTTCGCGTCCCTCCGGTCGGAATGAGCGTCAGAACTCGAGCGCCTGCCTGAGTGCCGGACCGCTCCTGACGCGCAGATCGAGGTCGGCCTCGATATGGTCGATGTGGTGCAGCATCAGTGCGCTGGCGCGTTCGGAATTGCCATTTTCCAGCGCCTCGAGGATGTTCATGTGCTCTCTGTGGCCACAGCTCGAGACGCCCGAGCGGCCGTAAAGCGCGATCACCAGCGATGAGCGCGCCACCAGCTCTTCCATGAAACGCTGGAGGATGACGTTTCCCGCGACCGACGCCAGCAGCAGGTGAAAATCGCCAGAAGCCTTGATCTCCGACCGTCTTGCATTTGGTCCGCGTTCGGCGATGAAGCGGCCCTCTTCATCGAGCTGGGCCTTGAACGCAACGACATGCGCCGGCGTCATGCGCCCGGCCGCGGCGATCGCGATGCCGGGCTCGATCAGCCGACGCGAAGCAAAAACCTGGCGCGCTTCCTCCGGCGACGGATTGGCGACGAAGGCGCCGCGGTTGCGCTCGGTCCGCACCAAACCTTCGAAGGAGAGCATTTGCAGGGCCGCGCGCGCCACGGTGCGGCTGACGTCGAACAAAGTGCCGACCTCGCCTTCGGACAGCTTGGTTCCGGGCGCCAGCCGGCGATCGACGATCGCGTCGCGCAACTGGTCGCGGATCGCTTGGGCGCGGTCCTCGTTGGCATTGTCGACAGCAGGGAAAGTCTGGTCGGCTATATTCATGATGGTAGTCCCTGCACCTTTCTACCCTGAATCGGGTCGCGTGCACGAGGGCCAAAGTGAATACGATCCCAAAAAAGATTGCATACGATTTTTGCGGGAATCGCCCGCTATCGCCTATAATTTGTGCATTGCACAAGCATGCCGTTTCGGCAGCCAGCCGGATGCAATCCTGATTTTCCTAAGCTTTCAATCGCTTGAGGCCGATGTGGGGCAATTGGCATGCATGATGCTTTGCTTAAGTTGATTTAGAGAGGAAGCCGGATGTCCAAAGCCGCCGAAATCGACATCGTGTCCGTTTCGAAAATCTATGGCGCGACGACTGCCGTCGAAGACATCAGCCTGAAAATTCCCGCGGGAACCTATTGCTGCCTGCTCGGCCCGTCCGGCTGCGGCAAGACCTCGACGCTGCGCATGATTGCCGGCCACGAGAGCATATCCAGCGGCGACGTGCGGCTCGGCAATATTGTGGTCACCGATCTGCCGCCGGCTAGGCGCGGCACCGCCATGATGTTCCAGTCCTACGCACTGTTTCCGCATCTCGACCTGATCGACAATGTTGCGTTCAGCCTCAAGATGAAGGGTGTCGGCAAGGAAGAGCGCCGCGCCAAGGCGCTCGTCATGCTGAAGCTGATGCAGATGGAAGCCTATGCCGGCCGCCGCCCGGCGCAGCTTTCGGGCGGACAGCAGCAGCGCGTCGCTCTGGCCCGCGCGCTCATCACCGACCCAGAGGCGCTGCTGCTCGACGAGCCGCTCTCGGCGCTCGACCCATTCCTGAAGATCCGGATGCGGGCCGAGCTGAAGAAGCTGCAAACGTCGCTCGGCATCACCTTCGTTCACGTCACCCATAGCCAGGAAGAGGCGATGGCGCTCGCCGACCTGATCGTGGTGATGAACGACGGCCGCATCGAGCAGGCGGCGCATCCGCGCATCGTCTTCGAGCGGCCGGCCACCGCCTTCGTCGCCCGTTTCATGGGCGATCACAACGTCGTCTCCGGCCGCGTCAGCGGCAGTCGCAACGGCATGGTTGTCTTCGATGTGCCGGGTGGCGCCTCGCTTGCGGCCAACGGGCAGGGCAGGGCGATCGGCGAGCCGATCGATATCGCCATTCGCACCGATCATGTGCGGATCGGCGAACCGCCGGCCACGGGGCTCGGTTTCACCGGCATCGTCGCCAACGTCGAATACCGCGGCTCGACCGTGAAGCTCTCGGTCAATGGCGCCGGCATCGAGGATTTCACGGTGATCGTCGACGACACCAGCTTCTTCGCCAAGCCGGTTGCCGTCGGCGACGCCGTGCCGATCGCCTGGGACGCCGAGGACGCGATCGTCCTTGGCCGTCTCGATTCCTGAACCAGAACAACCAATCAAAAAAGGGGAACTGACATGACCAACACCACCGACAAGAAGACAGGAATTTCCCGCCGCTCGCTGCTCAAGACAGGTGCCGCCGCCGTCGGTTTTGCAGCCGGCTCCGGCGTCATCACCGGCTTCCCGACGATCTGGGCGCAGAACCCGATCACGCTGCGCCAGTTTGGCACCGGCGTGTCCAACCTCAACGCCATCGCCGACAAGTGCAAGGCCGACCTCGGCATCACGCTGGAGATGACGGCGACCGATTCCGACGCGGCCGCCCAGCGCGCGGTGACCCAGCCGGACAGCTACGACATCGCCGACATCGAATACTGGATCGCCAAGAAGGTGTATCCCTCCGGCGTGATGCAGCCGATGGATGTCAAGAAACTGAAATATTACGACAAGATCGTGCCGCTTTTCATCACCGGCAAGCTGACGCCCGACAGCGTCATCGCGCAAGGCACCGCGCCGCACACCGTCGGCTTCGTCGAGGCACAGGACGCCAAGACCTTCGCCAAGGAACCGACCCAGTGGATGACGATGGTTCCGACCATCTACAATGCCGACACGCTCGGCATCCGCCCCGACCTTGTCGGTCGCGACATCACCACCTGGGCCGACATCATGGATCCGGCCTTCAAGGGCAAGGCCGCCATCCTCAACATCCCGTCGATCGGCATCATGGATGCGGCGATGATCATGGAAGCCATGGGCAACATCAAATATGCCGACAAGGGCAACATGACCAAGGAGGAGATCGATCAGACGATCGACTTCCTGATCAAGGCCAAGCAGGATGGCCAGTTCCGCGCGTTCTGGAAATCGTTCGACGAGAGCGTCAACCTTATGGCTTCAGGCGAAGTGGTCATCCAGTCGATGTGGTCGCCTGCGGTCGCTGCGGTCCGCTCCAAGGGCATCGCCTGCAAATACCAGCCGCTCAAGGAAGGCTACCGCTCATGGGGCGGCGGCCTTGGCCTGGCAGCGCATCTCGAGGGCGCCCAACTCGACGCCGCCTACGAATATATCAACTGGTACCTGTCCGGCTGGGTTGGCGCCTATCTCAACCGCCAAGGCTATTACTCGGCCGCCATGGACACGGCCAAGCAGTTCATGTCCGAGGACGAATGGGGCTACTGGGTCGACGGCAAGGCCGCCAAGGGCGATATCATGGCGCCGGACGGCAAGGTCATGGAAAAGGCGGGCGCCGTGCGCGACGGCGGCTCCTTCGTCGAGCGCATGGGCAAGGTCGCCTGCTGGAACTCGGTCATGGACGAGGACCGCTACATGGTGAAGCGCTGGAACGAATTCATCGCGGCGTAGTGCAAGGCTGAGATGTTGCATTCCTTCGCGCCCCCCTCTGTCCTGCCGGACATCTCCCCCACTTGGGGGGAGATTGGCAGATTCGCTGTTGGCGCCTCTTCTTGCGAAGTTGGAGATTGGCGAAAGCAGCGGCGACGGCCGATCTCCCCCCTAGAGGGGGAGATGTCCGGCAGGACAGAGGGGGGCGCGAAGGATCACTGCTTGCCGGATTGTCGGCCCTCCTCATCGTCCCGAAGGGTTTCCGGATGACCGTGGCTCTCGACCAGCCTATAGCCGCCGCCAAACCCGCCAGACGCCGTCGGCTCTCGATCAGCGCCGTCGTCCCCTACCTCCAGGCGACGCCGCTAGCCCTGATCCTCGGCGCGTTCCTCCTGCTGCCGATCCTGATGATCGCCGTGGTCTCCTTCTGGGACTATGATTTCGCGGCGATGTATCCGGATTTCCTGACCACCAACTACGCCGACACGCTCGGCTCGTGGGTCACCTGGAAAACCTATCTGAACACGCTGAAATATGCCGCCATCGTCTGGGCGCTGACGCTGTTGATCGGCTTCTGGGTCGCCTATTTCCTCGCCTTCCATATCAGGACCACGGCCATGCAGATGGTGCTGTTCCTTGTCTGCACGGTGCCGTTCCTGACCTCCAACATCATCCGCATGATCTCGTGGATTCCGGTGCTTGGCCGCAATGGCCTGGTCAACTCGACGCTGGTGCAGATGGGACTGATCCCGAAACCGATCGAATGGCTGCTCTATTCCGAATTCGCCGTGGTGCTGGCCATGGTGCATCTTTACACGCTGTTCATGGTGACGCCGATCTTCAACACGCTGATGCGCATCGACAAGTCGCTGATCGAGGCCGCGCGCGACGTCGGCGCTTCCGGCTGGCAGGTCCTTTGGAACGTCATCATTCCGCTCGCCAAGCCCGGCATGGCGATCGGCACCATCTTCGTCGTCACGCTGGTGATGGCCGACTTTTCGACCGTGCAGGTGATGTCCGGCGGGCAGAGCGCCTCCGTCGCGCTGATGATGAAGAACCAGATGTCGCTGCTGCAATACCCGGCGGCCGCCGCCAACGCGGTCGTGCTCCTGGTGCTGGTGCTGCTGATGGTCGCGGGCATTCTGCGCATCGTCGACATCCGCAAGGAGCTGTGAAGCGATGAGCCAGGACAAGCGCTCCCTCGAATTCTACGTGCTGGCAGCCTTCTTCGCTATTTTCGTGCTGTTTCTCTACGGCCCGCTTTCGGCGATTCTCATTCTTTCGTTTCAGGGCGAGAATGGCGGGCTGACCTTTCCGCTGAACGGCGTTTCGCTGCACTGGTTCGCCAATCTGTTCGAGCGCCAGGCGGTCGGCGATTTCGGCGGCAGTTTCAAACGCTCCTTCATCCTTGGCCTTATGGTGATGATCGTGACCGTTATCGTGTCGCTGCTTGCCGGTCTTGCCTTCCGCCAAAAGTTTCGTGGCGCCACCGCATTGTTCTATCTGGCCGTCGCCAGCCTCGTCGTGCCGTCGATCATCATTTCGCTCGGCATTGGCGTCGTCTTCCAGCAGATCGGCTTTCGCCCCGCCTGGTACACGTCCGCCTTCGGGGCGCACCTGACCTGGACCTTGCCCTTCGGCGTGCTGATCATGTTCGCCGTCTTCAACCGGTTCTCGCCGGCCTATGAGGAGGCCGCGCGCGATCTTGGAGCATCGTCCTGGCAGACCTTCGCGCATGTCGTCCTGCCGATGATCGCGCCCAGCCTGATCGGTGTCGGCCTGTTCGGCTTCACCCTGTCCTATGACGAGTTCGCCCGCACGCTGATGACCTCGGGCACGTTCAACACGCTGTCGCTCGAGATCTATGGCATGACGACAAATGTGACGACGCCGGTGCTCTATGCGCTGGGCACCGTGACGACCGTATTTTCTTTCCTGGTGATCCTGCTGACGCTCGGCGCAATCGTCTATGTCGGCCGTCGCCGGGCACGTATTTGAGAACCGCAGTGCAGATCCTCGTTGTCAATCCAAACACCACCGCCAGCATGACCGAAACCATTGCAGCGGCGGCGCGGCTCGTGGCCGGCGCCGGCACGGAAATCGTCGCTGTCACCTCGTCGATGGGTCCGGTTTCGATCGAAGGCTATTATGACGAGGCGCTTGCCGTGCCCGGGCTGCTGGTCGAGATCGCCGCTGGCGAGCGCTCGGGCGCGCAGGCTGCGATCATCGCCTGTTTCGACGACACCGGCCTCGATGCCGCGCGCGCCATGGCCAACATCCCGGTCATCGGCATTTGCGAGGCAGCGCTCAGCACGGCCTCCTTCCTCGCCCAGCGCTTCACCGTCGTCACCACGACCGAGCGCTCGCGCGTGCCGGTCGAAGGGCTGGTGCAGCGCTATGGCATGGCGGGGCGGGCACGCGTGCGCGCCGCCGACATTCCGGTTCTTGCCCTCGAAGACCCGGCATCGGACGCGATCCTGAAGCTGCGCGGCGAGATCGCGCGCGCACTCGAGGAGGATCGCGCCGAGGCCATCGTGCTCGGCTGTGCCGGCATGGCCGATCTTGCGGCTGCGCTGCAGCGGGAGTTCGGCGTTCCGGTCATCGACGGTGTCGGCGCCGCCGTGAAACAGGCCGAGGCGTTGATCGCGCTTGGCCTGTCGACATCCAAGCGTGGTGCCTATGCAAACCCACTGGCAAAGCCTTATCGTGGCGCCTTGAAATCCTTCGCCCCCGGTATAGTTGCCGCCGAGTGATCGCAATGTCCCGAACGATCAGAACGCTCGCACTTGAAGAAGTGGAAACGCTTGTCGACTGGGCGGCAGCGGAGGGCTGGAATCCCGGCCTCGGCGATGCCGCAGCGTTCCACGCGGCGGATCCCGACGGCTTCATTGGCGCCTTTGTCGATGGCGAGATGGTGGCCGGTATTTCGGCCGTGGCCTATGGCGACGATTTTGGCTTCATCGGCCTGTACATCTGTCGGCCGGACAGGCGCGGAGAGGGCCATGGCAAGGCGGTCTGGGATGCCGGCACGGCGCGGCTCGGCAGCCGCACGATCGGCCTCGATGGTGTCGTTGAACAGCAGGCCAACTACCGCAGCATGGGCTTTGCGCCGGTCTACCGGACGATCCGGTTCGTCGGAGCGCCGAATGTTTCGGCAGGCACCGACAGTGACATCCGTGCCATAGGCCCTGACCTCATAGCGGATCTCTTGGGCTACGACGTTCGGTTCTTCCCCGCTCCGAGACGGTCATTCCTGGAACACTGGCTGCGCCCGCCGCACATGGCGCTTGCGATCGTCAGGGATGGTGCGATCGAGGGATACGGCGTCGCGCGCCGATGCCGGGACGGCTGCAAGATCGGCCCGCTCTTTGCCGACAGCCCGGGCGCGGCAAGCCGTCTCTTCGCCGCACTCGCCAATGCTTCCGGACCCGGAAGTATCCATCTCGACGTTCCCGAGACCAGCGGGGACTTTGCAGCCCGGCTGTCGTCCGCCGGTCTTCAACCGGGCTTCGAAACGGCTCGAATGTACAAGGGAAAAGCGCCGGAGCTCACGCAGTCCGGGGTCTTTGCGATAACGACCTTGGAACTTGGTTGAGACGGTGAAAGTCGACGTCGTTGTAGTGCAGCGCGCAAAATCAGTTGGCACCTCCGCGCAACTTCACTTGGCACTAACTCGCGCGCTTTCTACGGCCGTTAACGGTGTCTTAAAGCCCAACGTCACAGGTCAAACATTCCTGTTGGGGAGATCCGTGATTTTTGTTTATCGTTCCGCTGAAACCGCAGCCATCATCGGCCGGAGCTGGTTCTCCCAAACCCGATAGCCGGCGCCGTTGAGGTGGATCCCGTCAGTCGTGAGGTCCGGTCGCAGGCTGCCATCTCGGGAGAGAGGCACGTTAAGATCCACGAATCGGCAGTTTGCAGCCTTTGAGCACAGGGCGATGAGCGCACTGTTCAATCGCTTTATCGCGGCGTTGTGGACCTCGCTGTTCGTGAGCAACGTCGACTGGACGACGATGCTCTCCACATCCGCCAACCGATCGATGATCTTGTCGTAGGATGCAGCCACGTCGTCGGGGCTGGTTGACCTGCGAATATCGTTGATCCCGAGCATGATGAAAACCAGCCGGGGCTGCGCTGCCGTAATCTGGTCGAGCCTCAGGAGCGCGCTACCGACGCGTTCGCCAGATATGCCGCGATTGATAATCGACAGTTTGGGAAACATCTCCTGCCAATGGCCACTCGCAGTGAGAGAATCGCCAAACATCACGATGTCGGCATGTCCTTTGAATTGACGGAATTCGTCGACTTTGGCTTGCCACGCAGCGTTTTCGAACCGCGTAGCAAGGGCCGTCACCAACAGAATCGACAGTATTGCGCCAAAGATCAGCGCTGCCGATGGATGGATGAAGCACTTAGGCATCTCGCGGCTCGCACACACGGATCAGATATTTTAAGGAATCGGGCGCCATGGCCAACCCGTCATTGCCAAGTTTTGCTCTCATTCTTGGCGAGGCGTTCGGCAACTGCTCATCGATCTCCTTCAAGCGTTGCTCTAGATTAGCAAGAATGGTTTTGTCGAAAGCCAGTTTTCCGGTCTCCTCCGACACGACGAACCTACTCCAGACGCCTTCCTTTGCACGAATAGCTCTTTGCCGTAGTCGCCCTCGCTGCCGAAGTATTGGCGGGTCTAGCAGAAAGGGCCGAGTGCGGCAGAGCTATCCAATCTTGCGCGTTGCATAATGCATGTCGTTGTCCCAAAACCGCTGCGCACTTTTGGGCGACATGCGTTAACCTGCCGCATCCAGCCGGTCGCGCAGCATGCTTAGGGGAAGCAGCATGTTTGGCGCATGCCGCATCAGGCTATGGAGCGGGATCGGCGACGGCGGCGCAAACGGCAGCGGCAAGTCCTGCGGCTTCGCTCCACCAGCCCAATCCGCAAGCACCTTGCCCATGCTTGTCGTCATGGCGATGCCGCGCCCGTTGCAGGCAAAGCCGGCGATCAGGCCGGGTCCGAGATCGACGAGGCGCGGCAGGAAGTCGGGCTCCACCGCAGCTATCCCCGACCAGCTATATTCAAGCGGCGGGATCTCCGGGAGGTCGAGATGCTTTGCCAGCCGCCGCCAGATCGCTCGCGGCACTCGGGCATCGGCGCCCGGACCAAAACTATGCATGCCGCCGGTTATCAGCCTGTTTTCGCCATCGAAGCGGAAGGTGAAAAGATTGCGCCTGGTGTCGCCGACGCCTTGCCCGCCGGGAAGCAGGCGGGTGCGTATTTCGCGCGGCAGCGGAGCCGTCGCGATCTGGAAGATTTTCAGTGGGAAGTAGGTTCGCTCCAGCGTGCGGTCGAGCGGTCCGCCATAGGCGTTGGTGGCAATGAGGACCTTTTCAGCACGCACCGAACCCGATGCCGTCTTCAAGACCCAGCCGTCCCCGATGCGATCGATCGATGTGACGCGCGTATGCTCGAAGATGCGCGCGCCGGCATTTTCCGCCGCGTCGGCCAGTCCGCCCGCATATTCGAGCGGATTGAGGACGCCGCCCGAACGGTCCATCCAGCCGCCGACATAACCGCGAACGCCGGTCAGCTCTTCGACCGCCCGCCTGTCCAGCGCAACAGTCGGTCTTCCGCGCCTCGCCCATTGTTCGGCGCGCGATCTGGTTTTTTCGAGAGCGGCCTGTGAATGGGCCGGTTGTATCCATCCGCTCTGGACTGCGTCGCATTCGATGCCGTGCCGCCTGATCAGGTCGAAGACGAGGTCGGCGCTGCCGGCCGCGAAATCGATGAGGCGTTCGCCACGTTCTGGCCCGAGTTGGGCAATGATATCGTCGGGGTCTCTTTTCGCGAAATTCGGCACCACGAAGCCGGCATTCCTGCCGGTTGCGCCCCAGGCGATGATTTCCGCTTCGAGGACGGCGACCGAGATGCCTTTCCCGGCGCTGTGCAGCGCGGTGGAAAGGCCTGAGAAACCGCCACCGACAATTGCCAGATCGACATCGAGTGCGCCTTCGAGCGCGGGCCGGTCACGGCGATTGCGGCTGACGGCATGCCAAAGGGAAATGCCGTGCGGCCGGATCTCAGCGCTCATGAGCCGCTCTCGCTCGGGGCCACGCGTGCACGCTTGCCGAACCTTGGACGCCGCGGCCTGTCGCCAAACAGGCCGTTCGGCCTGACCAGAAGGATGACGCACAGCATCACGCCGATGGCGACGATCTGCAGCGAGGCTGCGCGCGCCTGTTGTTCCGGCGAGAACAAGACGCTCGTCAAGGCTCCCGATCCGGCCCAAATCGCCCAGACCAGGATGCTGCCGATGACGGCGCCGATATTGCTGCCCGAACCGCCGACAATCAGCATCACCCAGACCTGGAAAGTCAGTGCCGGCAAATAATTGTCCGGCGCGATGAAGCCGGTGAAATGCGCCTGCAGCGCCCCGGCCAGCGCCATGATTGCACCGCCGACGGCAAAGGCCTGGACGCGGTAGAAACGCGCGCTTTTCCCCAGCGATATCGCGGCCCGCTCGTCCTCGCGAAGCGCCTTCAACACGCGCCCCCATGGGCTGCGCGACAGATGCTCCAGCGCGAGATAGACGATCAGCGTCACCACCGAGACGACGGCTAGGTTCGACAGGTTGAACAGCAACGGCGTTTCGGCGAGGCCGCCGAAGGGACGCGGAATGAAGCCGATGCCGAACGGGCCGCCGGTCAGTTTTTGGGCGTTGAGCGCCACCAGCTGCACGACGACGGCGACGCCGAAGGTGGTGATCGCCAGATAGTCCGATCTCAGGCGCAGCGTGGCGATGCCGGTGATCGCGGCGGCGACCCCGCCAACGACCATCGCGCCGAGCCAGCCGACAAGAATCGGCAGGCCGAAGCCGCCGAGGCGCGCGGCATCGTCGGGCGTGGTCAGCAGCGCCGACGTGTAGGCGCCGATGGCGACAAAGCCGGCGACCCCGACATTGAAAAGCCCGGTCAGCCCCCATTGCAGGTTGAGCCCGAGCGTGACGAGCGAAAAGATCAGCGCGGTGGTCAGGAAGAAAGCGCCGTAGCCGAGCAGATCCATCAGCGTTCTCTCACTCCGAAAAGGCCGATGGGCCGCACGAACAGCACGGTCATCAGGATGATGAAGGAGACGGCCGCCCGCCATTCGGCGCCGATCAACTGCACTGCGCCGGCTTCGGCGAGACCAATGATCAAGCCGCCGAGAACGGCGCCAGGCACGCTGCCGATGCCGCCGAGGATGGCGGCCGCGAACATCGGCAGCAGCATGTCGAAACCCATGAATGGGCGGATCTGTATGAGAATGCCGATCATGACGCCGGCGACGCAGGCTAGCGCCCCGCCGACGATCCAGGTGACGCGCACGACCTTGGCGACGTCGATGCCGACAATGCGAGCCAAGGCCGCGTTCTGGCTCAGTGCCTGCATCGAGCGGCCGGTCTGGGTGCGGGTCATCAGGAGATGCACGCCGAGCACCAGAACGGCGGTCAGAAGCAGCAGCGCGATCTGGTCGGGGGTGATGCGAATGCCGAAGCCGACCGGCATGGCGATCTGGATGGCCCGGCTGAAATAGGTCGGACGCGAGGTGAAGATAAATTCGAGCAGGCTTCTCAGCGCCATCGAGGCGCCGAAGCTCGCCATCACCACGATGATTGCCTGGCCCTTGGCCCGCAGCCGCGCGAAAAGCATCAGGTCGAGCAGCAACGCCAGCAGGCCGGTGATCGCCATGCCGATCACCACCGCGGCGATCAGCGGCCAGCCGAAGGAGAGCGGAGCGATCGGCGCGATCTTGCCGAACATCGCGCCGATGGCGCCGACGACGGCGAGCGTCGCATAGGCGCCCCAGGCCATGAAGTCGCCATGCGCAAAGTTCGAGAAGCGCAGGATCGAATAGGTGAGCGTCACGCCGATGGCGCCGAGGCCGATCATCGAACCTGCCAGCAGTCCGTCGACGACAAATTGCAGGTTCATGCCGCGCTTCCTTTGCCGGAGTGCCGGTCTCTTTCAGCATCGAGGCGGCGCTGGCCAAGATAGAGCTCGGCGACGACCGGGTCGTTCCAGAGCTCGGAGGCGACGCCCTCGTGCCGGTCCTTGCCTTCGACCAGAACATAGGCGCGGTCGCCGATGGCAAGCGCTGCCTTGGCGTTCTGTTCGACCAGCAGAATAGTGACGCCGGATTTGCGTATACCGGCCAGCATCTCGAAGACCATCGCCACGAATTTCGGCGACAGGCCGGCCGAAGGCTCGTCGAGCACCAGCACCTTGGGATGGACGATCAGTGCCCGGGCGACGGCCAGCATCTGCCGTTGTCCGCCCGAGAGGTTTCCGGCGGCGGTCCTGCGCTGACGGGCGAGATCGGGGAAGGCCGCATACATTTCCTCGATGCGGGCAGGGGTCTCGCGCGGCTTCAGGATCCCGCAGGCGACCTTCAGATTGTCCTCGACCGACATCAAGGGGAAGATGTTTTCGGTCTGCGGCACGAAGGCAAGGCCGAGGCGGACCATGGTGTGGGCGGGTGCGGCTGTGATATCCTTGCCGTCCAGCAGCACCGTGCCGCCGGTGATCGGGACAAGGCCGGCGATCGCCTTGATCAAGGTCGATTTGCCGGCGCCGTTGGGGCCGAGAACGACGACGATCTCGCCCTTGTCGACGGTGATCGAGGCGCCGCGCACGATCGGAACGCCTGGCTCGTAGCCGGCTTCGAGGTTGCGGACATCGAGAACCGTTTGGCTCATGCCGCGCCTCCGAGATAGGCCTCGATAACGCGTGGATCGCGTGCGACCTCTTCCGCCGTGCCTTCGCAAAGAAGCTGGCCGCTCGCCATGACCAGCACGCGGTGGCAGAGCCGCGTCACCATGTCGATATTGTGCTCGATCAGCAGGAAGGTGATGCCGCTCCTGTTGATGTCGCGGATGCGGTCGATGATGACTTCGAGCAGCGTCGCATTGACGCCGGCCGCCGGCTCGTCGAGCAGGATGATCGCCGGGTCGGCCATCATGACGCGAGCGAGCTCGAGCAGCTTGCGCTGGCCGCCGGAAAGCACGCGCGCCGGTTCATGTGCGAGGCGGGCGAGCGTGACGAGCTCGAGCAATTCGATGGCCCTCGTCTCGGCAGCTCGCTCTTCGGCGGCGACCCGCCGGGGCGTCAGGAAATTGGCGAGCAGCCTTTCTCCGGCCTGCCCCTGCGCGGCCAGCATGACGTTTTCGATCAGCGTCAGGTTTGGCAGCGGCCGGGGGATCTGGAACGTGCGGCCGAGGCCGCGGCCGATGCGGCGATGCGCTGCTTCCCCTGATACGAGCACGCCGTTGAGAAGGATCTCGCCGCTGGTTGGCAGGATGCTGCCGGCCAGCAGGTCGAACATCGTCGTCTTGCCGGCGCCGTTCGGGCCGATGAGGCCGAGTATTTCGCCCGGCTGGACGTCAAACGAGACATTGTTGACCGCGACGAGGCCGCCGAAACGCCTGACGACATTTCTGGCCGTCAGAACCGGCGTAGGGGTCTCCGCCCGCTGTCGTGCGGCTGTGTCACTCATGGAACCCTCTGGCCGAAAGCGATCATCGCCGCCTTCTGGTTTTGATTTGTGATCACACTTGCTTTGATCACGCTATTCGGCTTTAATTTCTTCCGCAAGCCGAAAACGGCCAAAGATCGGGACTGCCCATGCAGAAGGCCGCCATCGAACGGAACAACGAAACGATCGCGGCCCAGCTTACGCCGGTCGGCCGCGAGACCGTGCAGGATCGCGTCTATTCGGAGCTGCGTCGCGCCTTGATCGGCGGCCTTTTCGAGCCGAGCCAGGTTCTGACCATTCGCGGCCTCGCCGAAGCGCTGGTCACCAGCACCATGCCGGTGCGCGAGGCGCTTGGGCGACTGATCACGGAGAAGGCGCTGGAGGCGCTTCCCAACCGCTCCGTGCGCGTGCCGCCGATCACGCTGGAACGTATCGACGATCTCTTGCGCGCCCGCTCCCTGATCGAGGGCGAAGCGATTGCGCTGGCCGCCACCCGCATGAACCCGCGCCAGATTGCTACGGTCGAGGCCATGCTCGGCGAGTGGGACGAGATGCGGGCGCTGAAGCATAAGAAGGATATCGACCGCGAGGCGACGCTCAACCAGAGCTTCCACTTCGAGATCTACCGCTGCTGCGGCTCCGCCGTGCTGATCCCGATGATCGAGAGCCTCTGGCTGCAATCCGGACCCTGCATCCGCGTCGCGATTTACGCCTTTTCGGATGCCGGCGAGGTCGATACCGCCCACTATCACCGCAGCATCGTCGCAGCGCTTGCGAGGCAGGATGCCCAAGCGGCGCGCGAGGCATTGGTGGCCGACATCAGCCGGCCCTTCGCCTTCCTGCGCGACAAGCTCCAATCCGCAAGCAAAGAAGGATTGAGGGCATGACGACGCCTGCCATCAGGATCACTGAGGGACGCTCAAAGCTTTCCGTGACGGCGTTGCTGTTGCCTGAAAAGGCGCCCGACAATGCTGCCTTCCTGCTGGCCTATCTCGAGCAGCCGCGCGTCGTTGCCGGCATCCATGCGATGTGGACGGGGCCGGAGATCTCCTGCCCGGTTCCATCAGCGGATCTTGAGGGCCAAACCTATGCCAGGCCCCTGCCGGCGGAGAATGCAACGCTGACGCCGCAGCCGGGCGACATCGTGCTATCCTACGTGCCGCCCCGCATGTGGGGCGGCAGCCCGAATGCGATTTTCGACATCGGCTTGTTTTACGGACAGGGCGCGCGCCTGCTGTTCCCGATCGGCTGGCTTGCCGGAAGCGTGGTGGCGCAGGTGCGTCCGGAGGAGCGCGACCGCTTCGCCGCCGCCTGCGGCGTGATCCGACGCAACGGCGCCTGCGACATCACCTTCACTCGTGTGGAGACATGAATGGCTGAGGACGACGACAGTTTCGAACTCTTCGATCTTCGTGTCGAGGCGGTCATTCCTGAGGGCAAGCCGATCTATTGCGGTGCCAAGGCGGGTGACTATTTCGAGCTCAAGGGCGAGATGCTGTCGATGCCGGCGGGGCAGGGTTTTTCGATCTATTCGATATCAGCCGTGCTGCCGCTGCTCGCGGCAAAACAGCGCCCGACCCACAAGAACGACTGGATGACATCAGACGCCGAGATCGCCTGCCCCGATCCCAATTGCGCCAGCCGGCTGAGGATCGTCAGGACGGGCAAGCGGCGGTTCAGCCACGCCGAAACCACGGCGGTGCCGCTGCCGAAGGAGAATGACCAGAGATGACCGAAAAGTCCTTCGAGCTCAGCCCCGGCTATACGATCTCACGCGTCATCCGCGGCGGCTGGCAGCTTGCCGGCGGGCATGGCGCGATCGATCGCCAACAGGCGGTGACCGACCTGATCGCCACTTTCGACGCCGGCATCAGGACCTATGATTGCGCCGATATCTATACCGGCGTCGAGGAGCTGATCGGCGCGGCGCGGCTGCGGCTTGCCAATGAGCGCGGCCTCGACGCCGCCGCCAAAATGAAGGTTCACACCAAGCTGGTGCCTGACCTGGAAAGGCTTTCCAATGTCAGCCGCGACTATGTCAGGGGCATCGTCGACCAGTCGCTGCGGCGGCTGAAGACCGAGCGGCTCGATCTTGTGCAGTTCCACTGGTGGGATTATGCGCTGCCCGGCTATGTCGACGCGATGGGCTGGCTCAATGACCTTCGCCTGGAAGGCAAGGTGCGCAATGTCGGCACCACCAATTTCGATACGCCGCATTTGGCCGAGATCCTGGCCGCCGGGGTGCCGCTGGTCAGTCAGCAGCTGCAATACTCCGTGCTCGACCAGCGGCCGGCCAACAGCCTCGCGGCACTCGCCAAGCAAAACGGCGTCAGTTTCCTCTGCTATGGTTCGGTGGCAGGCGGCTTCCTGAGCGAAAAATGGCTTGATGCTGCCGAGCCGCAGACGCCCCTCGAAAACCGGTCGCTGGTCAAATACAAGCTGATCATCGACGACTTCGGCGGCTGGGAGCTTTTCCAGGAGTTGCTTCGCACATTGAAGGCCGTCGCCGACCGCCATGGCGTCGACATCGCCACCATCGCCAGTGCCTGGGTGCTGGAGCAGCCGCAAGTGGCGGCCGTCATCGTCGGCGCCCGCAACCAGGCGCACGCCCTTGCCAACGCCCGGATTATGGACGTCGCGCTCGATGCCGACGACCGGGCGCGGATCGCCGCCGTGATCGCGCAAAGCCGCGGCCCCCTGGGCGATGTCTACATGCTGGAGCGCGACCGTCACGGCCGCCACGGCTCGATCATGCACTACAATTTGAACGCAGGCCGGATATGAGCGCCGCCATGGACGAGAAGTCCTCTCTGCTTTCCCGCGCGAGCGCCGAGGTCGTCGATCTTCACCGCTTTTTCGTCGACTGGTTCGTTGCAGGAAGCGCGGACAGGGCGGATTTCAGCCGCTTCGAACGCGTCATGAACGAAAGTTTCTGTATGGTTGCGCCGGACGGCCAGATCCTCGATCGTGACGCAGTGGTCGACCACGTCAGGGTAAGCCGCGCTACCTGTGATGGCGACTTCACCATTTCGATCGAGAACATCAGGGCCAGCTGGCAGGCCGACGACGCGATTGTCCTCTGCTACGTCGAAACGCAGCAGCGCGCCGGCAAGCACAGCCGCCGTCGCTCGAGTGCCGTTTTCACCACCAGTTCATCGGCGCCCAATGGCGTTGAATGGCGACATCTGCATGAAACCTGGCTGCAGATGCCGGAAGACTGAACAGGCTCAAGACATGAATTGAATCAGTGTCGTGTAACGAAAGGGGAACAACAATGACAAAGACGCTACTTCAGATCACCACCGCGCTGGCTCTGCTGACAGCCGCCGGAGCAGCGCAAGCCGCCGATTGCAAGATCACGGTCGGCCTCGTCATGGAACTGACCGGCCCGGCCGGCGAATACGGCCAGGCCGGCGCCAAGTCGGTCGAAATGGCCTTCCGCGATATCAATGACGCCGGCGGCGTGCGCGGTTGCGACCTCGCCACCGACACGCGCGACAGCCAGAGCCAGGGCAACATCGCGGTCGACGCCGCGACCCAGCTCGTGCAGGTCAAGAAGGTGCCGGTGATCATCGGCGGCATCATCTCCTCGGTGTCGATTCCGATCCTGACCTCTGTCACCGCTCCGGCCAAGATCGTCCAGGTCTCGCCGGCTTCCTCGTCACCGACGCTGACGGCGCTCGGGCGCGACGGCAAGACCAACGGCATCTTCTTCCGCACCATCACCTCGGATGCGCTGCAGGGCGTCGCCGCGGCCAAATATGCCATCGACAAGGGCTTCAAGAAGCTGTCGGTCATCCACGTCAACAACGACTTCGGCGTCAACATGGTGGCGGAGTTCTCGCGCGCCTATAAGGCGCTCGGCGGCACCATCGTCTCCGACACGCCTTACAATGAAAAGCAGTCGAGCTATGCGTCGGAAGTCACGGCGGCGATGGCCGGCGAGCCCGACGGGCTTTATCTCGTCAGCACGCCCGTCGACGGCGCGACCATCGCCCGTACCTGGATTTCGCAGGGCGGTGTCCAGAAGTTCCTGCTCAATGACGGCATGAACAGCCCGGATTTTATCGAATCCGTCGGCGCCGATTACCTGAAGGACGCTTATGGCACTTCCTCGGGTACCAGCCCGACCGCATCGACCGAGTATTTCACCAAGAACTACAAGGAATTTTCGGGGATCGAACCGTCGAACCCGGCGGCCGACCGGTCGTATGATGCCGGCGCCATCGTCGGCTTGGCAATCGCCATTGCCGGCTCCGAGGATCCGGCCAAGATCAAGGACGCGATGTACAAGGCGGTCGATCCGGCCGGCACGCCGATCTATGCCGGCAAGGACGAGTTCGCCAAGGCGCTCGGCCTGATCAAGGATGGCAAGCCGATTCGCTACGAAGGCGTCATCGGCCCGGTCGCCTTCGACAAATACGGCGACATCACCGGCCCGTTCCGCCTCTGGAAGATTGTCGACGGCAAGGTGACGACCGATGGCGAAATGACGACGGATGACGTCAACGCCCTGCAGGCGAAGCTTCAGTAAGGCGCCTATATCTGTCCGGCGTCACCTCATTGAGGTTGATGCCGGACACCACCGTCCCGACTCGCGCGCTCCAGCTAATACAGCGGCTTGGCAATATGCCGGGGCGTCGGCCATTCGGTCGTGATCCCGGGCTGCACTGGCCGCTCCAGATAAGTCGACAAAACCACGTAGCTTCGCGTCGAGGTGACGCCGGGCGTTTCGTAGAGACGCGACAGCAGGCCTTCGAGCGCCCGAGTGTCCTCGGTGCGGACCTTGATCAGCATGCATGTGTCGCCGGCCACCGAATGAATTTCTTCGACTTCGGGGTGCTCGGAGATCGCCATCAGTTCTGGGGTCTTTCCCCAGCCCTTGGTGTCGATGTGCACGAAAGCAAGCAACGGCTTGCGCACCGCCTTGGGATCGATGATCGCCGCGGTGTTGCGGATGGCGCCGCTGCGCCGAAGCCGCTTTACCCGTTCATGGGCTGCCGGCGGCGACAGGCCGACGCGTTCGCCGAGCTCGGCATAGCTGATCGTAGCGTCGTCGACCAGAACGCCTAATATTTTTCGGTCGGTTGCGTCGACATCGCGGGCAGCAGGCCTGTTCTGCGGAATGCCATCTGTTTCTTCATCCATAATGAAATTCCTTATTGATACAGAATTTAATACGGCCATTATCGCCGTATGTCGAACAGTGATCAAGTCGCAACGTTGACGGCAAGGCCGCCTATCCCGGCGCTCGCTTTTCTGCTCACTGGATGCATCGCCGTGATCGGCTCCAACTCGCTGGTTCTCGGTCCGATAGCACCGGCGGTGGCCGCGTCGTTTGCGACGAGCGTGCCGGCCGTCATGATCGCGTCCGCCGCGTTCGGCCTCGGAACATCCGCAAGCGCCTTGTTCCTGGCGCGCTATATCGATCGGCTTGGCGCTCGCCGCATGCTGCAAGGGGCCTTGCTGCTGCTGGCGATAGCGCTTCTCGCCAGCGCCGCCGCGCCGACGGTGACGGCGCTGGTTGCGGCCCAGCTTCTCGCCGGCATCGCCGCCGGTATCGCCATGCCGGCAATCTATGCCAGCGCCGCAGCGATCGCGCCACTTGGCCGCGAAAGCGGGACGATCGGCGTCGTGCTGACCGGATGGACGCTGAGCATGGTAGCCGGCGTTTCGCTATCGGCGGTGCTTGCCGACCTGCTGCATTGGCGCGCCGTTTTTGCGGCGGTCGCGGTCCTTGCGGCGCTCGCGTTGACCGGCCTTACGCTGACGTCGCTGAGCGACGTCAGGAAGAGCGGTCCGGCGCCGACACCGCTCGGCGCTTTGGCCGTTCCCGGCATAGTGCCGCTTCTGGTGGCCTGCGGCGCCTTCATGACCGCCTTTTACGGTGTCTATGGCTATCTCGGCGATCACCTTCACAATGGATTGGGACGGCCGGTCAGTGCCAACGGGTTGGCCGCGCTCGCCTATGGCGCCGGCTTCGGCATGGCGGCATTTCTTGACGGCGTGATCGATCGGCTTGGCGCGCGACGCGTCATGCCGTTCGCCTATCTGCTGGTCGCGGTCGTCTATGTCGCGCTTGCCGCGTCAAGCAGTAGTTTTCATCTGACCATCGCGATTGTGGCGGTCTGGGGCCTTGCCAATCATTTCGGGCTGAACGTCCTGGTGATGCGCCTTTCGGCGCTCGACCCGGCGCGGCGCGGCACGATCATGGGTTTGAACAGCGCGGTGACCTATCTCGCGGTGTTTGTCGGCACCACGGCCTTCGGACCGCTTTATTCCAGCTTTGGCTTTGCGGCATCGGCCGTGGTCGCAGCGTTGCTCATGCTGGTTGCCGCTTCGGCGGCGGCGTGGCATTCGCCGCGGTAGTCGCGGATTATCGCAAGTTGCCGGTTTTGAGCCACGCGGCGCCGGAGCTTGCGCCTCCCTCCTGTCCTTCGATAAATGCAATGAAAGTGCCACAGCGACGCGCGGCGCTGTATACGGATATCCGGCTGCGAGCCCGTCTGGACATGGGATGAACACGACGCTTGAAACCACCGCAGACCCTTCGCCGAGAGAGCTCGCTTTTCTCGGGGAGCGGCTCAGCGCGTTCAACGACAGCGATGTCGGTCCGGCCAACAGGAAGGCGCTCGCGGTGTTCGTGCGCGATGAGCATGGCGCCGTTGTCGCCGGTATCTCGGGATACACCGCCTGGGGCTGGCTCTATGTGCAATGGCTCTGGGTTGATGAGCGCCTGCGCGGCCAGCACATGGCCGGCAATATGCTGGATGCGGCCGAACAGGAAGCCGTCGCGCGCGGCTGTCACGGCGCCCTGATCGACACGTTCAATCCGAAAGCGGCCAAGGCCTATGAGCGTCAGGGATATCGGCCTTTCGGCGTGCTTCCCGATTTTCCCGTCGGCCGCAGCCGCATCTTCCTGCAGAAGAAATTGTTGGCTTGAGTACGGTCGAGCCGAAGCCCGAAGGATTTGGCCCAAACCAGCCCGGCAAAATGACCAACCTGATCTCATCTTGCTCTAGTTAGCCGGCAAGGCGCCCGCCGCGCATCGGCTGTGGCACACCGGTGGTGGTCGGGAAGCTGATCGGCAGGCCCCTGAGCATGCGAACCGCAAGGAAGGCAAAGCACTCCGCCTCGACTGCGTCGCCCTTCCAGCCGAGCGCCTCCGCCGGCACCGCTTCGACGCCGGCGCGGCTGGCAAGCATGGCCATGATCGCCGGATTGTGGCGGCCGCCACCGCTGACCACCAGCCGCGTCGGCCGGCGCGGCAGAAGGTCGAGCGCCTTGCCGACGGCTGCGGCCGTGAATGCCGTCAGAAGTGCTGCGCCATCCTCAGCGTTCATCCCGTCCGCCATGGCCGCGCCGAAATCGAACCGGTCCAGCGATTTTGGATAGGGCTTGGCCAGATAGGGATGCTGCAACAGCTTGACCAGCCGGGCTTCGTCGACGGTGCCCGCGCGGGCCAATGCGCCGTCGCGGTCCATCTCACCCAAACCCTTCGACTTGATGAAATCGTTCAGCGGCGCGTTGGCAGGCCCGGTGTCGAAAGCGACGACATTGTCCTTGCCGTCCCACCAGGTGATGTTGGCAACGCCGCCGAGATTGAGCACAGCCGTGTCGCCGCTGGTATCGGCATCGCGCAAAAGCGCCGCGTGATAGGCGGCGGACAGCGGCGCGCCTTGCCCGCCGGCGCGCATATCGGCCGAGCGGAAATCATAGGCCACCTTGGTACCCAGAATGGCATACATCAAAGCGCCATCGCCGAGCTGGCGGGTCTGGCCGAGCCGGCCGACTTGCGGGGCGCGATGCAGCACCGTCTGGCCATGGAAGCCGACGATCCCAATATCGGCCATCGTCAGACCGTAGCTTTCGACCAGGTCCTTGACCGCCGCGGACTGGGCGCGCGTCAGCGCCTCTTCGGCCTCGCGAAAAATCGCCGGTTCCGGTCCGGTGAAATTCCACACCCTGGCCTGATCTAGCGTCTCCTCCAGCAGGGTCCGGATCGACCTGGGGTAGGGCGCCAGCGTGTAGGTGCCGAAATCCGCGATCCGCTCGCCGTCGGTCTTGATCAGCGCAACATCGATATTGCCGTCAAGGACGGTGCCGGTCATCAGACCGACGGCCCAGATTGGTTCCATAACTATCCTAGGCTCCGTTGACGAGATCGCCGATCGATTGGCGAAGCGCTGCGATCCCGCTGTTGAAATGACGTGTCGGATGGATCCGGTTGGTGAGCAAGGTCCATGCCTTGCCTTTGTCGAAGTCGATCCACAGGCCGGTGCCGGTAAAGCCGGTATGCCCGATCGTCCCAGGGCTGCACAGCCGGCCGCCGGACCAGCCTTCATAGGGTCGCTCCCAGCCATGGGTGCGCGTCGGAGAGAGCGGCATGCGCATCAGCGCGATCGAACGCTCGGATGCGCCGGTCCCGTCCAGCAACCCTTGTGCAAAGTCGAGGATAGACGCCGCCGTTCCGAACAGCCCGGCATGACCCGCACCTTGCAGCGCCGAGCAATTGTCGTCGTGGACCTCGCCGCAGAGCACGCGATGACGCCAGGTGCAGTCTTCCGTAGCCGCCGAGGCATCCGGCTCGGCGGAGAACGCAAAGCCCGGGCCGGGGTCCATGTCGCGGATGGCCTTTCCCGACACGCGCTCCAGGGCAAAGCCGAGCAGGATGAAGTTGATATCGGAATAGACCGGTTCCCCGGCCTGCCATTCGCGCTGCAGGACGAAGGCGCGCAACAGCTCGGGGTCGCGCCCGTAGGTGTAGATTGGCGCGACGGCGGGAAACTGTGTCTGATGACCGAGGCACTGGCGAAACGTCACCTTCCGCTCCCAGGCCTTTTCATCATACTGGCGAATATCTGATAGAACCGAGATCAGCGGTGCATCGAGATCGATAACGCCGTCTTCGGCCAGCGCCAGGATGCGCGGCGTGGTGAAGATGATTTTGGTCAACGAGGCGAGATCGAACCAGGTTTCGACATGCATCGGCCGCACCTTCGGCACGATTTGAGCCGAGCCGATTGCCCGGACGAAGCGGTCGCCATGCCGATCGACCATGCCGAGCACGCCGCCGGGAATGCGTGAGGCAGCCACCGCCGCTTCGAGAGGGGCGAAGGCGCGGTCGAAGAAGTGGGCGAGGTCGGTCAATGCCAGCCTCCGCTCGAAACTTGGCGCTTTACGACACCCCCCTCTGTCCTGCCGGACATCTCCCCCTCAAGGGGGGAGATTGGCAGTTTTGGCGCCGCCGTCCATTTCTTTCCGCGTTGAAAATTGGCGAAACCGAAGGCGATATCCAATCTCCCCCCTTGAGGGGGAGATGTCCGGCAGGACAGAGGGGGGCGCTGTCCCGCTGCGTCTGGATAATTTTGGGCGACATGCATCACGCTTCCACCCTCGCTCTGTGATCCGGCCCGAACTCATCCCACCTCGCCGGCTCCGGTTCAAATCCCAGCGGCCGCACAAGCGAGGGGACCTGGCGCGTGTCCAGTTCGAAATGCTCGCGCCGCCGGTCGATGGTGGGAACCGCCGCAATGAGCTTCTTCGTGTAGGAATGCTTCGGCTCCGACAACACCGATGTGGCGTCGCCGATCTCGACGATCTGGCCGGCATAGATGACCGCGATGCGGTGGGCGATCCGCTCGACGACAGCCATGTCATGCGAAATGAACAGATAGGCCAGCCCGAACTCGCGCTGCAGGTCGACCAACAGCTCCAGAACCCTGGCCTGCACCGAGACATCGAGCGCGGAGACCGCTTCGTCCAGGACGACGACGGAAGGATTGAGCATCAGCGCGCGGGCGATGCACAGTCTTTGCCGTTGGCCGCCCGAGAATTCGTGCGGGTATCGTTCAAGACTACTTTCCGGCAGGCCGACGCGCTTCAGCAGCGCGGCCATTTTCTCCCGCGTCTGCGCGTTCACACGGCCGGTGGCGATCACCGGTTCCGCCAGAATGCTGGCGATGCTGAGCCTGGGATTGAGCGAAGCGTAGGGGTTCTGGAACACCATCTGCACTGGCAGGGCGCTCTGCTCGGCGGCAGCCTTCCGCGCGCCGGCCGAGAATGTGCCGCGCGTCGACCGCACAAGCCCCAGGATCGCGCGCGCGGTGGTGGATTTGCCGGAGCCGCTCTCGCCGACGATGGCCAGTGTCTCGCCGGGCATCAGGTCGAAATCGACGCCGTCGACCGCATGCACGGCGCCGCTGGCGCGGCCGAAGAAACCTGATTTGACCGGAAACCGCACCACCAAGCCGTCGACCTTCAGCGCGGGTTCGGTGCCTTTGTCCTGTTCGCGTCGCCCGTCCGAGCGCGTCGCGTGACCGCTGGCGAAATGCGGCACGGCGTGCAGCAGATGCTGCGTGTAGGGGTGCTGCGGATGGTCGAGTATCTGGTTCAACTCGCCCTGCTCGACGGCCTCGCCGCCCTGCATCACCATGATCTTGTCGGCGATGCCGGCGACCAGGCCGATGTCGTGCGTGATGAAGATCATCGACATGCCGGTTTCCCGCTTGAGCTCGGCGAGCAGCGCCATGATCTGCGCCTGCACCGTCACGTCAAGCGCCGTCGTCGGCTCGTCGGCTATGAGCAGGCGCGGATTGCAGGCGAGCGCCATGGCGATCATCACGCGCTGCAGCATCCCGCCCGACAGCTGGTTCGGCGTGTATTCCAGCCGCCGCGCCGCATCCGGAATGCGCACGCGATCGAGCGCATCCTTCGCTGCAGCCGTAGCCTGCCGGCCGGTCAGGCCGCGATGCAGGCGAAACGATTCCTCGATCTGCGTGCCGATGGTCAGCACCGGATTGAGCGAGGTCATCGGCTCCTGGAAAATCATGCCGATCTCGGCGCCGCGGATCTTTGTCAGTTGCGGCTCGGTCGCCGTCAACAGGTCGAAGACGCTGTTGTCGGCCCGTCTCAGCTTGATCGAGCCGCCGGTGATGCGGCCGCCGCCATAGTCGACGAGACGGTTGATCGACAGAGCGGTGACCGACTTGCCCGAGCCGCTTTCGCCGACAATTGCCAGTGTCTCGCCGTCGGCGAGGTCGAAACTGACGCCGCGAACGACCTCATTGGCTTGCGGCTTGCGGCCGAAGCCGACGCGCAGGTCGGTGACGGACAGAAGCGGGATCACGCGATCGACCTCCGCATCTTCGGATCGAGGATATCGCGCAAGGCATCGCCAAGCAGGTTGAAGCCCAGGATGCTGACCATGATGGCGAGCCCCGGGAAGATCATCAGCCAGGGGGCTGTTTCCATGAGGTTGCGGCTGTCGCTCAGCATCAGTCCGAGCGACGCGGCGGGCGGCTGTGTGCCAAGGCCGAGGAAGCTCAAGCCGGCCTCCGTCAACAATGCCCAGGCCAGCGCCAGGGTAACCTGGACGGTCAACGGCGCCACCAGGTTGAGCAGCAGATGCCGGGTCAGGATGTAGCTTGAACTGGAGCCGAAAGTGCGCGCGGCGTCGACGAATTCACGCGCCTTGAGCGACAGCGCAGGGCCGCGCACGACGCGCGTGAAAATCGGCGTGTAGACGATGGCGATGGCAACGATGCTGGTCCATGTTCCCGGCCCTGCAACCGTGACGATCAGCAGCGCCAGAAGGATCGCCGGGAACGCCAGCAGCACGTCCATGATGCGCATCAGCAGGCCGTCCCAGCGGCGTCCGAACCACGCTGCCGCGAGCCCGAGAACGGTGCCGGCGAGCGTTGCGAAAGCGACCGAGAAGAACGCCACCGTGAAGGATTGGCCGATCCCGGTCATTAGCCGGCTTGCCACATCGCGGCCGAACAGGTCCGTGCCCATCCAGTAGGCGCTGTCGGGCGCATGCAGCCGGTCGACGCGATACTGCATCAGCGGATTGTGCGGCGTCAGTCCCAGCATTCCGAGGATCGCAAGCAGCAGATAGAGCGCGACGATCGCGCCGCCGATCCGGCCGCTGGTATGCGCGAAGATGGCGCGCAGAATACGCATCAGCGCTCCCCCAGCCGGATGCGCGGATCGAGCGCGACATAGGCGAGGTCGACCAGGAGGTTGACGATCATGAAGTTGAAGGCGATGAACAGGACGCTTCCCTGCACCAGCGCATAGTCGCGCTGCAGGATCGCATCCAGGACCATGCGTCCGAGACCCGGCAGCGCGTAGATCTGCTCGACGATGACGGCGCCGCCCAGGAGGTAGCCGAACTCGATGCCGCTCAGCGTGACGACTGGGATCAGCGCATTCGGCAGGGCGTGGCGCCAGATGACGCTGCGGTTGGAGGCGCCCTTGCTGCGGGCCGTCCTGACATAGTCGTCGCTCAGCACGTCGAGCATGGCCGACCGCGAAATGCGGGTTACCGAGGCCGCGAAGGCAAATCCAAGCGTCACCGCGGGCAGCAGCAGCTGGCCCAGATTGCGCAGCGGATCCTGCCACAGGGGCGAAAACGCGCCCATTGCCGGCAGCACGCCAAAGCCGGCGGACAGAGTGTAGATGATCAGTAGGGCAAGAACGAAATTCGGCGTCGACTGACCGATCATAGCGACCACGCGCACGCCGAGATCGGATAGCTTCTCATTGTGGGTGGCGGCGAAAACCCCCGCCGGCATGCCGACCATAAGCGCGATGATCATCGCCAGCAGCGCCAGCTCGAGCGTGAGCGGGAAGCGCTCAAGGATAACGTCGAGCACCGGCTTGCCATAGGTGACCGAGATGCCCAGATTGCCGTGCAAGAGACCGAGCAGCCAGCGCCAGTACTGGATGAACCAGGGCTGATCGATGCCGAAATAGGCTGCAAGCGCATCACGCTGCGCGGGCGTAAGGAGGCCGGCTTCGGTCCCCAGCATCGCCGTGATCGAGTCGCCCGGAACCATCCGGATCGCCACGAAAACGAGAACGGACACGCCAATCAGGACGAGAGGAAACGTCGCCAGCCGTCGCATCAGATAGTTCACGCGAAGAATACCTCTCGGGCGATAGGTCCGAAGCCGGAAATGGTTACTGCTGGAGCGTCACCTTGGCGAGGCTGAACAGCGATCCGGTCGGCACCGGCACGAATCCCCCGACATTCTTCTGCTGGGCCGTATAGCTGTACGAGGTGTAGAGCCAGATCCAGGGCGACATCTCGGTGATATGTTTCTCGAAATCGCCAAAGATCACCTTGCGTGCCGCCGGGTCGGTCTCGGTGCGGCCCTTCTGCATCAGTCCGTCGAGCGTGTCGTCGATATAGTTCGCCACCTTCTGCAGATTTCCGGCCTTGGTCCAGTAGCGATTGTACATCGTGTAGGGATCGGCCCTGCCGCCGTTCAAGGCGATGGCCATGTCGAAGTCGCCCTTCAGCCAGGCATCGACATAGACATTGAGCTCCATCATCTTGATGTCGAGCTTGACGCCGATTTCGGCGAGCTGCGACTGGATGACCTGGGCTTCGGCTGTCGCCGTCGGCGGCTCGCCGGTGGCGCCGATCACGCTCGCCGAAAAGCCGTCGGCATAGCCGGCCTCGGCCATCAGTTTCTTGGCCTTCTCGACGTCGCGCGTGTAGCAGAACAATTGGTTTGGATCGGTCGCCAGAGCAGGGATCGTCAGCGGACCGGTGATCTTGCCTTCGCCAAGCGAGGCGGTGTCCAGCACCTCCTGCCGATCGATCGCGCAAGAGATGGCTTGACGCACCTTGAGCTCGGTCATCGGCTTGCGTGACGGATTGAGCTGCAGCACGTGATAGGCAAGAACCGGCACGCGGTTCAATTGCAGGCTGGCTTCCTTTGGAACCAGCGTGGCGACAAGCGGGTCGTTGAGCAGCGCGAAATCGATCTGCTTGGTACGCAGCGCCGCCAGGATCGCCGTCTCGTCCGGAAGCACCGAGATGTCGATGCCGTCGACGCCGGTCGCGCCACCGGCCCAGTCCTTGTTGGCCACAAGCACTTCCTTGGAATTCGGATCCCATTTCTCGAGCTTGAACGGACCCGAGCCGATCGTCGTCGTGCCGATCGAGCCGGCGGCGATTTCGCTGGCAGGGACAATGGCTGCGTTGATGTCGCTCATCGCCGTCAGAATCGGAACATCCGGCTGCGACAGGTGAAACACGACGGTGGCCGAATCTGGCGTATCGATGCTGGCGATCGAAAGGAAGTTGGCGCGGGCGGCTGCACTTGTCTTCTCGTCGAGTATCCGTTCGAACGATGCCTTTACATCGGCCGACGTCACCGCCGCGCCGTTCTGGAATTTTGCTTTCGGATTGAGCTTGAAGGTCAGCTCCTTGCCGTCCGCCGAGAACTGCCAGGAATCGGCGATGGCCGGAGTGATTTGCAGGCTGGCGTCGAGCCGCACCAGCGGTTCGTAGATCAGTTCCAGCAGCCGCAGTGATGAAAAGGCGGTCTGCTTGTGCGGATCAAGCCCGGTGGCGTCCTGTGACCAGGCCATACGCAACGTCGCCGCATCCGCCTGCGCCGGGACTGCCGCAATGCCGAGCATCGCCGCCAAGGCAATGCCAGGTAGCGTCATGCCGGAAAGCAGTTTCTTGGTAAGGTGCTGTACCATCGTCGTCTCCCATTATGATCGAACTCGATGCCTTGCAGTTCCGCGGACCGCTTCAAAGGGACACGCGTCCCCAGAATGTCGGCCCAGTCTATCGGCCCAGTATCCATGCGGCTTCACACCGTCTTTTCGCCTGTCGCCTTTCGCAGGAACCCCCCGGCATTGCCAAGCGCCTCGCGCGCCTCTTCGACGCCCATGCCGGTGATCCTAACCAGTATCGCCAGCTTGACGTCATTGCCGGTCTGGTCGAGTGCTTGTCGTGCCTGTTGCGCCGCGCAACCGGTCGTCTGCATGACGATCCGGACGGCCCTGGCGACGAGCTTCTTGTTGCTGGGGTTAAGGTCCACCATCAGGTTCTGATAGCTCTTGCCGATGCGGATCATGCTGGCGGTCGTCAGCATGTTGAGGACGAGCTTTTGCGCCGTTCCCGACTTCAGCCGGGTCGAGCCGCTGAGAACCTCGGGGCCGACAAGCGGAGAGATGGCGATGTCGGCAAGGCCGGCGATGATCGATTTGGCATTGCAGGAGAGCGCCACGGTCGTCGCTCCCACCTGCCTTGCATAGGTCAAGCCGCCGATGACATAGGGCGTGCGCCCGCTGACCGCGATGCCGACCACCACATCGTCGGCGGTGAGATTGATCTCCTGCAGAGCCTTCATGCCCTGTTTTGGATCATCCTCCGCGCCCTCGGCGGACCGCACCAGCGCATCGGGACCGCCTGCGATCAGGCCCACCACCATGCTCTCGGGCACGCCGAAGGTGGGCGGACACTCCGAAGCGTCGAGGACCCCCAGCCGGCCGCTCGTGCCGGCACCCATATAGACAAGCCGCGCACCTTTCTGGAACGCACCCACGATCCGGTCTACGGCGGCGGCGATTTCCGGGATGACCTTTTCGACGGCGGCCGGAACGCCTCTGTCCTCATCATTGATCTTGCGCAGGATATCGATGGTCGGCAGCAGGTCGATATCCATCGTCTTCGGGTTCCGATCCTCGGAAACCAACCGCTCCAGCTCCGACATCAACCCTTGTTCGCTCATCCGCTTGCTTTCAAAGTTCTTGCCGCCAGCAAGTACTAATGTGATGCCGCGCCAAGCGTCGACCAGTGCCAGTGGTTGGCATTGGCTTCGTGTCGGCTGTCCCGGTTTCTGCTTGTTAACTTTCTAGAATTGATTATTCGCAGTGTCAACGGATAGTGGAATATAATATTCCATTCCTTGTGTTGGGACGCTATCGGTCGCCGAGGGACTTTTTGGCCAGGATGATGGCCCCTGAAACCGCGTCGCCATCGGCGGGTTTCAGACGCCGGCGGACGTCGGGAGAAAGCCACGGCTCGAGCGGGCTGGACAACCCTCCAAGCAACGTCACCCGTGGCGCGCCTTTTTCGAAAAGCACCCGCACGAAAGTATCGACTTGCTCGGCCGCACCTTGCACGATGCGTCGTCCGACCGAATCTCCCTGGTCGGCGTGGCGGATCACCATGGGTGCGAAGGCCGCATAGTCTGTCGCTGTGGCGCGGTCCATCCAGGCGACCACCTCGATCGGGTCGTCCTTGAAACGCTGCATGACCTCCGCCAGCAGCGCCGTGCGCTCGTGCCGGCCATCGTGGGCGCGCAAGGCGAGCTGCACGGCCTTCAGTCCAAGATCGGCGCCGCTTCCCTCGTCGGAGATCGGAAAACCGTAGCCGCCGACGCGCAGCTCGCGCCCGTCGACAAAACCGATGCCGATCGAGCCGGTGCCGGCAATGACGATGGCGCCGTCCTGGCCCGAATGCGCGCCAAGGCAGGCACCGACGCCGTCGCTGACGAAGTCGATGCTGGCAAAGGGATGTGCGATCGCACGAAACGCCTCCAGCGCACCCTTGCGCCCGATGCCGGCAAGGCCAATGCCCGCGTGGATGCGGGCGATTTCAGCCGCCTCGAAACCCGCCTCCTCGATCGCCGCGTCAAACGCTTTGGCAACGGAGGCCCAGGCCGCGTCGATGCCGAGCCGCGTTGTTGCCGGGCCCGACAAGCCCTGCCCCAGCACCGTTCCCGCTTCGTCTTCGATGCGGGCGCGGCAGCCGGTTCCGCCGCCGTCGACGCCCAGGAAATAATGCGCAGACGCCGCGCTGGCACTCATCCGCTTATCCGCTCAATCTGGGCGCCGCACAGGCGGAGCTTGCGGTCCAGCTGCTCATAGCCACGGTCGAGGTGGTAGACGCGGTTGATGACTGTCTCGCCTTCGCAGATCAGCGCCGCCAGCACCAGCGAGACGGAAGCGCGCAGATCGGTGGCCATCACCTGCGCGCCTTTCAGCTTCTCGCCTCCGCGCACCAGCGCCATGGTCCCTTGCAGCTTGATGTTGGCGCCGAGCCGCATCAGCTCAGGCACATGCATGAAGCGGTTCTCGAAGATCGTCTCGCGCAACAGCGCCGCGCCGTCGGCACAGCACATCAATGCCATGAACTGGGCCTGGAGATCGGTCGGAAAGCCTGGATAGGGTTCCGTCGTGACGTCGACTGCCCTCAGCGGCCCGTCCCTCGACACGATCAGTCCGCGGTCGCCGGGCCAGATTTTCACGCCGGTGGCCTCGAGCAGCTGCACCACCGATGCCATGTGCTCGAGCCGCGCATGGGTCAGCTCGAGCTGGCCGCCGGTGATGGCCGCGGCAATCGCGTAGGTGCCGGCCTCGATCCGGTCCGGGATGATGTCGTGCGTGGCAGCACGCCAGTTGCTGCTGCCCTCGATCAGGATGCGGTGCGTGCCGGCGCCTTCGATCCGGGCGCCCATGGCGTTCAGGCAGGCGGCGAGATCCGCCACCTCCGGTTCGCGCGCCGCATTGAGGATTTCGGTCTCGCCCTTCGCCGCGGTCGCGGCCATCATGGCGGTTTCGGTCGCTCCGACCGACGGCGAGCTCAAAACGATGCGCGCGCCTCTCAACCCGCTCGGTGCTGAAGCGACGATCAGCCCGTTCTCGATGGCAATGTTGGCGCCAAGGGCGGCGAGCGCCGCGACATGCATGTCGACCGGCCGTGCGCCGATCGCGCATCCGCCGGGCAGCGAAACCCTGGCATGGCCGAAGCGGGTAAGCAACGGGCCAAGAACAAGCACCGTCGCGCGCATGCGCCTGACCGTGTCGTAGGACGTCTCCTTCGAGAGGGCAGCACTTGTGTCGATGGTGGCGGCATGGGCCGATCTGGTGATCTCGGCGCCGTGCAGTCTCACCACGCCAAGCATATTTTCCACATCGGTCACATCAGGCAGGTTCGTCAGCTCCAGCGGATAGGGGCTGAGCAGTGCTGCCGCTATCTGCGGCAAAGCTGCGTTCTTCGCGCCGGAGATGGTCACCGCGCCTTGCAGCCTTTGCCCGCCGACGATCCGCAATTTGTCCATGGCTCTGGAACCTGACCTGAGATCTATGCGAGCTTACGCGCTTGCGGGGAGTCTTTCATGCCCGAATCTGGGCTGGTCGCATCGGCTCGAGAGTCGATGGATCATTCCTGGCTGTCAATCGTGGCCGGAATAATTTATTCCTTTGTTTGGCATTGCCTGCAACTGGCGACAAGGGAACACATGTCCGTCCTGAAGAAGATCGAGGCCAAGCTCGAAACCATGGCGCCCGGTGATCGCCAGATCGGGCGATTCATCATCGACCATCCGGACCAGATGCTGCGCCTGTCGACGGCGGCTCTCGCGGCAGAGATCGGCCGCAGCCAGTCGAGCGTCGTCAAGTTCAGCCAGAAGCTGGGTTATTCCAGCTATCAGGAACTCAAGCTCGCGGTCAGCGAGGCGAAGTTGCAGGAATGGCAAGTGCCGGCTGGAGTGATCCACGGCTCGATCGAGGTCGGCGACAGCTACCAGATCATCCTGAAGAAGCTGACCGGCAGCAAGCTTCTGTCAATGCAGCAGACCGTCGCCGCCAACAGCGAGCGGATCATCTCCAGGGCGTTGGAAATGCTGGACCGCGCGCGTCGCATTCATCTGGTCGGCGTCGGCGCCTCCTCGCTGGTGGCGCGCGATTTCTCCTACAAGCTGATGAAGCTCGGCCGTAATGTGCTGCACGACAGCGACAGCCATGTGCAGATGGCCAATGTCTCGACGCTCGGACCCGGCGACGTGCTGTTCGCGCTCTCCTATTCCGGTGCCAGCATCGAAACCTTGCGGATAGCCGAACTTGCCCGCAAGCGCGGCACGACGGTGATCGCCGTCACCGGCCTGCATGACAATCCGTTGAGCCGCGTCGCCGACATCCGCCTCTACACTATCGCCGACGAAGAGCGTGCACGCTCCTCGTCCATCACCGCACGCGATGCGCAGCTGACGCTGACCGACTTGCTGTTCATCCTGCTCGTGCAAAAGCAGCCGGACGCCAATGAATATGTCCACAACAGCGAAGTGGCCGTCTCGGTGCTGAAGGCGGATCGATCATAGCGCTGCCGGTGTGTTGCAGATGACAAGCGCAGCATCATCTCAGAAGCGATGGATGCGCAGGCCCAGCACTTTCTCCGAGACGATCACCACCGCCAGCGTCAGCACGATCGATACGGTCGAGACGGCTGCGGCTTCCGGCGTGAAGTTGGTGCGCAGATAGTCGAACAGCTGGATCGGCAGCGTCGACGTCCCGATTCCCTTCAGCATGAACGAGATGGTGAAAGTGTCGAAGGATATGATGAAGGCAAACAGCGCGCCGCCGATGACGCCGGGCTTGATCAGCGGCAGCATGATGCGGCGAAACCTTGTCAGGCGGTCGGCGCCCAGCGAGCGCGCCGCCATGTCCCAGGACGGGTCGAAGCTTTCCAGCGAGGCCGAGACGTTGATGAAGACGAAGGGCAAAGTGATCAGCACATGGCCGGCGACCATGCCGATCATGGTCGTGGTGCCGATGCCGATCGCATAGACGAAGAACAGCAGCGCGATCGCCGTCAGCACTTCGGGCAGCAGCAGCGGCGCCAGCATGGCGACGCGCACCGTTTCCTTCCAGCGGCCGGCATGCTGGACGTAGTAGAGCGCGGCCATGGTGCCGATGGTTCCGGAGATGACGGTGGCGACCGCCGCCACCCACAGCGAGGTGCGGATCGCGCGCATGAACACGTCGTTGTTGAAGAACGTCACATACCAGCGCAGCGACAAGCCCTGGGGCGGGAACGTCAGAAAATTGCCGGCATTGAAGGAAGCGCCGACGACGACCACGATAGGCGCCAGCAGAAACGCGTAGACCAGCAGGCAGTAGAGCGTGAGCACCGGCCGCTTCATGGTCGCGCCACCTTCCATTTCATGCGGGTCAGCCGCGCGAAGATGACGACGCAGAGCGCGCCGGTGACGGACAACATCAGCGCAAGCGCCGAGCCCCATGGCCACTGGAACGTGTCGATCAGCGCATCGACGACGGTGACGGCCATGGTCTTGACCCTGAGGCCGCCGATCAGCGACGGCGTCACATAGGCGCTGAGCGACAGCACGAACACGAGGATGCAGCCGGCCTGGATGCCTGGCGTGCACAGCGGCAGGACGATGCGGCGGAAGGCGGTGAAGCGTGAGGCGCCGAGCGAGCGCGCCGCCGATTCCAGCGACGGGTCGACGCCCTGGATCCCCGCCATGATCGGCAGGATCATGAAGGGCAGGAAGACATGGACCAGCGCGATGACGATGCCGAGCGCATTGTACATCAGCGGCAGCGGGCGATCGATGAGGCCCATGCCGGTCAGCGTGCGGTTGATGAGGCCGGCATTGCCCAAAAGAATCGTCCAGCCATAGGAGCGGATGACGATGCCGACCAGCAGCGGCGACAGCACCAGCCCGTAGGCAAGTGCGCGAAAGCGCATGGTGCCGCGCGCCAATTGCCAGGCGACGGGAAAACCGACGACAAGGCAGATCGCGGTGGTGAGCAGGCCGATCCACAGCGTGTTGGCGACCTGGTGCAGGTAGAAACTGTCGGCGAAGAACTTGGTGTAATTGCCTGTCGTGAAGCCCGGGCCGTAAGGCGTGCCTTGCCCCGGCATGCGAAAGCTCATCACCACGATGTTGAGGTAGGGCAGGATGAGAAAGATGCCGAGCAGCACCGCCGCCGGCGCGATCAGGACCAGCGGTCCAAGGCCCTTGCGGCGCGCCGCCCTCATTTTGCTGCCCCGAGCAGCCAGAACCCATCCGCCGGCGCGTGCACGCTGACGCGGTCGCCTTCGGCAATCCGAATGTTCGGAAAGGTCTGGACGTGCAGCGTCTCTCCGGAATCGAGGGCGACGCGGTAATCGATGATGCTGCCGGAATAGTAGCGCGCGGCAACCTTTCCCGGTGCGCCGCCCTGACCTGCGGGCCTGAGCTCGATCGCCTCCGGGCGCAGCGACAATGTGACGGCGGTGCCCGACGCATAGTCTTCGCGGCTGTCGACGGCGACTTCGCCAAAGACGGACGTGACGCGGCTTTTGCCGACTTCCGCCTTCCCACTGACCGTGCCCTTGATCAGGTTCACTTGGCCGACGAATTGCGCGACCTCGAGATTTTCGGGGCGCTCATAAATGTCGGACGGCGCCCCGATCTGGGCGATGCGGCCGCCGAACATGACCACGACCCGGTCGGACATCGTCATCGCCTCGGCCTGGTCATGCGTGACATAGACGGTGGTGATGCCGACGCGGCGCTGCAGGTCGCGGATGAAGACACGCATTTCCTCGCGCAGCTTGGCGTCGAGATTGGCGAGCGGCTCGTCGAGCAGCAGGATCTTGGGTTCGATGACCAGCGCGCGCGCCAGCGCCACGCGCTGCTGCTGACCGCCGGAAAGCTGGTTCGGAAAGCGCTCGGAATAGCCGCCGAGCTGCACCATATCGAGCACCTTGGCGATGCGGCTGCGCATTTCGGGCTTGGCGATCTTGCGCATCTCCAGCCCGAAGGCGAGGTTCTGGTCCACCGTCATGTGCGGAAACAGCGCGTAGTTCTGGAACACCATGCCGATATCGCGCTTTTCGGCCGGCACGTTGACGACGTCCTTGCCGTCGAAGCGGATCGCGCCTTCGCTCGCCTCCTCGAAGCCGGCGATCATCTTCAGCGTCGTCGTCTTGCCGCAGCCCGACGGACCGAGCAGCGAAATGAACTCGCCATCGGCGATGCGGATCGAGATGCCGTCGACCGCGCGTGCGCTGCCGAAGGTCTTGGTCAGCCGCTCGATGCTAACCTCGGTCATGAATGCTCCACTTCACAGGCGATCGACCGCCACCGCAGGTGCGGCGCGGCTGGCGGGAGGCGCGCCCCGAAAGCGAGACGCGCCATCCCAAGTTCAATGTCAGCCCTTAAAGGATCGTCTTGGCCCAGCGCTCGGCCAGCTCGCCCTGCTTCTCGTTGACGAAATCCCAGTCCCAGGTGAGTATCTTGGTCATTGCCTCGCCCGAGACCGGCACGTCGGCCTTGAGGTCGTCCGGAATGACCACCTTGGAGTTGGTCGGCGACACGAAGAATTCCTTCGCCATCAGCATCTGGATTTCCGGCGACAGCAGGAAGTCAGCATATTGATAGGCCAGCTCCTTTTCCGGTCCATTGGCCAGGATCGAGACCGTCTGGTCGAACATGAACATGCCTTCCTCGGGAACGACGCATTCGACCGGCAGGCCCTGCTTGCGCAGCCGCGCGATCTCGCCGAAATCGAACGGCGCGACGACGATTTCGCCTGAGGACAAAGCCGTGGAGAGGTTGAAGTCGACCTGGATCACCTGGCCGAGCTTGGCGAGAGCGTCAAAGCCGGCATCGACATCATACTGGTCCTTGCCGAAGATCTTCGAGGCCAGCAGCAGCTCCATCTTGCCGGCGCTGTTGGCGAAATTATAGAGGCCGATCCGGCCCTTGAATTCCTCGTTGCTCCAGAGGTCCTTCCACGCCTTGGGCGGCGTCTGCACCAGATCGGTGCGGTAGCCGATGCCGATCGGCGAGATGGCGCCGGTGGCGCCGAAACCGTCGGCGATCTTGGCCAGCGGATAGAGGTCGTTGTAGTTCGGCAGCTTGGCCAAATCGAGTTTTTCGAAGAAGCCCTCCTTGCGCAGGCCGGACGCGAACACCTCATTGGTCATGATGATGGAGTAGGGCGGCTTGTCGACGCCGGCGGCACGCAGATTGGCACCGAAGACGCGGCCATTGCCGACATCGAGCGTCACCTTGGCGCCCGAGGCCTTCTCGAAGGCCGTGGCGATGGTCGAGCGCCAGAACTGTTCCCAGACGCCGCCGAGCGTCGGCACGATCAGCGTCTTCTCCTGTGCGATGGCTGGCATTCCGATGAGCCCGGCGGCGCCGATCGCGCCCATGCCGGCAACCGTCTGTCTTCTGGTGAATTTCGTCATCACAATTCCCCTTGTTGATTTCTTGAATCAATTCGTTCTTTGGGACGGTCGTTTTTGGAGCCGTCCGGCTGAGCTTGGCGAGGGCGATTGCGCCCGAGCCCCGGCTTCGGTCAGCGGCCGAATGCCTGTTTCGTCTTCAGCTCGATATAGTCTCCATAGGTGATCGGCTCATACTTGGCCTGCTTGCCGTCCGCGCAGAACGGCTCCAGGCAGGAGATCATCGTTTCCTTGCTGGGGTTGACGAAGAACGGGATCGACTGGCGGCGCGAGCTGCCTTTCCTGTTGCGCGGCGGATTGGCGACGCGGTGCGGCGTCGAGACCCATTCGTCGTTGCTCCAGCGCATGAAGGCATCGGCGATGTTGACGACATAGGCGCCGTCGATCGACGGCGCATCGAGCCAGCGGCCGTCGCGTGTTTGCACCTGCAAGCCGCCGGACGATGCTTCCGAACGCAGGATGGTCATGAAGCCGTAGTCGGTGTGGACGCCGGCGCGAAGCTGGCCGGGCAGGGGGTCCAATTCCTGCTCGGGATAATTGATGACCCGCAATGCCGACAGATGGTTCTCGAAAGCTGGCTCGAAATAGTCGGGCTCGAGGCCGATCGCCTGGCAGAAGATCCGGCGCAGATGCCCGGCAAGCGACTCCATTTCGGAGAAATAATCACGAAAGGCGCTCTCGATACCTTCGGGCTGGTCCGGCCAAGTGTCGCCGTTGAGGCGCAGACCGAAATTCAGGCTTTCCTTGTAATCGCCGGGTGTCTTGATGCCCTTGGTGGCGGCCAGCGCTTCGTCGGCGATCGGCGAGAAGGCGACGCCGCCGTTCAGGCCGGTTCCGCGCCCGTGGTTGCGCTTGTAGTCCTCTGGAAGATCGAAGAAGGCGCGCGCCAGATTATAGAGCCGCATCGTCCTTTCCGGCGACACGCCATGGCCGGTGACCAGAAAGAAGCCGGTGGTCCGGCAGGCGGTCTCGATAGCCCTGACGACAGCGCCGGCGCCGGCCTCGCCGCGAATGAAAGGCCCGACATCGACGACGGGAATCCCCTGATCTGTCGCTTCGCCCTGATCTGTTGCTTCGACTTGAGGCGCAGGCTGCATGATCGCGATCACCTTCCTGTTGGAATTGTCAAACGCAGAAGGCGAAAACCAGGCATGGCCGCTTCAGGATGTTGAAGCAGTGAAAGCGGGCAGGGCGGATGATCTCGCATGCGCATCGCTGTGCCTTCTCTAGTGCCTTGTCCCCGCTTCGAGAGAAGCCGGGGAAACGCCGGTTTGATGGACGTTATAGCTACAAACGAATGTTGACAAGATCATCTGTTGTTGTCCATATCGAAAATGTTCAGCGACGAATTGGACGGGCCGGGTGAGACGATGGACGACCTTGGAGCACAGGAACAAGCGGTTCTGGATCTCATCGCGGCGAACCCGTTCGCCGGCCAGCAGGACATAGCGACCGCGCTCGGCATTGCCCGTTCGACCGTCGCGGCCCACATCGTGCAGCTCGTCAACAAGGGCTATATTCTCGGCCGCGGCTACGTGTTGCCGGCTTCCAAGCGCATGATTTGCATCGGTGGCGCGGTGCTGGACCGCAAGTACCACGCCAAGAAGGATCTGATTTTCGAGACGTCGAACCCTGTCGACGGCTATCGCAGCTTCGGCGGGGTCGCCCGCAACGTCACCGAGAACCTTGTCCGCCTCGGTGTCGACGTAAGCTTCGTCTCGATTGTCGGCGATGATGAAACCGGCCGCTCTCTGGTGCGGCATTTGCGCGATCTCGGCGCCGACGTCAGCCAGGTGATCACCACGACGGAGCGGCCGACGGCCGAATACGCGGCCATCCTCGATCTCAACAACGATCTCGTGCTTGGCATCGCCGACATGGAGATTTTCGATCTGTTTTCACCGTCCTATCTCGACCGCTTCTGGCCGCATCTGGCTTCGGCGACTTGGGTGTTCATCGACTGCAACCTGCCGGCCGCGACGATCGCCGCGCTGATGTCACGCAAGCAGGGCGCGCGTTTCAAGCTCGCCGTCGATACGGTGTCGTCGCCGAAATCGGCACGTCTGCCGAAGGACCTGACCGGCATCGACCTGTTGTTCACCAATCACGACGAGGCCAATACGATGCTTGGCATCACCGATGCCGACAAGCGGCTGAAGCCTAAAGACGCTGCCGCTGCCTTGCGCGCGGCCGGTGCCAGCGAAGTGATCGTGACCATGGGCGCGCATGGATTTGCTGTCGCGACCGAGAGCGGCGTGGCGACGATGCGCTCCGTGCCAGCGCGGGCCGTCGACATCACCGGCGCCGGCGATGCGATGATTGCCGGCACCATGTACAAGGTGCTTTCGGGCGATCCCGTGCCCCACGCAGCGCGCACCGGCGCGCTGCTCGCCACGCTGACCACCGAGAGTGAATCCAGCGTTCATCCCGATCTGTCGCCGCGCTTCCTCACCGCCGGCATGTACCGCATTCCCGCTTGAAAGCGAGACGACCCTGAAAGCGAGACGACGATGAAAACTTCCCTTCTCCACCTGAACGACGAAGTTGCGGCAGCACTTCGGGAAGGCCGTGCGGTGGTGGCGTTGGAATCGACGATCATCACCCATGGCATGCCTTATCCGGCCAATCTGGAGACCGCCCGCGGTGTTGAAACCGTGGTGCGCGAGAACGGCGCTGTTCCCGCCACGATCGCGGTAGTCGCCGGCAAGATCAAGGTCGGGCTTGACGACCGAGAGCTGGAGCAGCTGGCAGCGGCAAAAGACGTGGTCAAGGCCTCCGGGCGCGACCTCGCGGCAATCATGGTGGGCGGCGGATCGGCCGGCACCACGGTCTCGGCGACGATGCGGATCGCAGCATTGGCAGGCATCGGCATTTTCGCGACGGGCGGCGTCGGCGGCGTGCATCGCGGCGCCGAGGCCACTTTTGATATCTCGGCCGACCTGACCGAACTCGGGCAGACCGGCACCACGGTCGTCTGCGCCGGCGTGAAATCGATCCTCGATATCGCAAAAACGCTGGAATATCTGGAGACCCAGCGCGTGCCGGTGATCGCCTATCAGAGCGATGATTTTCCGGCCTTCTATACGCGCTCCAGCGGACTGAAAGCCGATCATCGCCTCGACACGCCGGAGGAGATTGCTAGGGCCATGCTGCTGCACGAGCAGATCGGCTCGGGCACCGGCATCCTCGTTGCCAATCCAATTCCGGAAGTGGATGCGCTCGATCCGGCCTTCATCGACGGCACGATCGCTGCGGCTGTGGCGGAAGCCGAACAACGCGGCATCGGACGCAAGGAATTGACGCCGTTCTTGCTCGCCCGCATCAACGAGCTTTCGCAAGGCCGCAGCCTGAAGGCCAATATCGCGCTGGTCCGCAACAACGCCGAGCTCGCCGCTCGCATCGCCGTGGCGCATGCGCGGCTGAAGCGCATGGCCGCGTAGACAAGGTCAACTCTCAGCCCGGCTTCACTGACCTCCGATTTCCGACTGCCGAAAATACCAGGAGAACCGCATGAGCGAGCAGGCCACCTACGAGACGATCCTTTACGAGAAGGACGCGACCGACAAATTCGCGACGATCACCATCAATCGTCCCGACAAGCTCAATGCGATGAACAAGACGGTGATCCGCGAGATCGACAAGGCACTCGCCGCCGCCGTTGCCGATCCTGATATCAACGCGCTGGTGATCACCGGCGCCGGCCGTGCCTTCTCCTCCGGCTACGATCTGCAGGGCGGCGACTTCGATGTCGACATCGATTTCTGGCGCGAGGACATGGGCGAGAACGCTGAAGCGCTGCTCAACATCTGGCGCGCGCCGATCCCGGTCATCGCGTCGGTCAACGGCTATGCGCTGGCCGGTGCGCTGGAACTGATGATGTGCTGCGACCTGGCGATCGCCGCCGACAATGCGAAATTCGGCGAGCCTGAGGTGCGCCACAATTCCGGGCCGCCGGCGCTGATGATGCCTTGGCTGCTCGCCACGCGCGACGTGCGTTGGCTGATGTATACGGGCGACCTTGTCGACGCCGAGGAGGCGCTGCGCATGCATCTGATCAACCGGATCGTGCCGGCCGATCAGTTGAAGGAAAAGACGGAAAACCTCGCCCGCAAGCTGGCGCGCATGCCGGTTCCGGCGCTGAAGTTCACCAAGGCGTCGATCAACAACCAGCAGATGGTGGCCGGGCTGCTGCCGTCCTTCCAATACAATATCGAGGCGATCGCAGCACTGCATGTCACCAAGCAAGGCCGTGAATGGATGGCCAACCTCGCCAAGATGAGCCTCAAGGAATATCTCGCTTTCCGTGACGGTCCGTTCAAGGGCCTCGACTGAGCCGTGACCGACCTCGCCGCTTCGCATGAGGCGATGCGGGCGCTGATGGCGCCGCGTTCGGTCGCCGTCATCGGTGCTACGGAACGGGCTGACGCGTCGTCGAGCTACGTCATGCGCAATTTGATGGCGTTCGGATTCTCCGGCACCATCATCCCCGTGCATCCGAAGGCCGAAAAGGTGTTCGGCATTCCGGCCATTCCGTCGCTCGACCGGCTCGATGCGCCGGCGGACGTGGCGGTGATTGGCATCGGCGCGGCTCACGTTCTGAGTGCGCTTGAAGAAGCCGGCAAGGCCGGCGTCAAGGCGGCTGTCGTGCTTGCCAGCGGCTTTGCCGAAACCGACGACGAGGGCAAAGCGCGCCAGCAGGCGCTGGTCGGGATCGCGCGAAAATACGGCATGGCGATTTGCGGGCCGAACTGCCTCGGCCTGTTCAATCTGCAAAGCGGTGCAGCGCTCTATTCCTCGACGCTGTCGGCCAATCTCAGGAAAGGCCAGCTCGCCATTCTGTCACATTCCGGCGCCAGCGCCATCGCGCTCTCCAACACCGGACGCTTCGGCTTGAGCCACATCATATCGTCGGGTAATAGCGCGGCGACCGATCTTCCCAACTTTCTTTCTTATCTCGCCGACGATGAGGCGACGCGCGTCATCGGACTTGTCGTGGAAGCGATCCGCGATCCCGCCGCCTTCACCTCGGCGATGCAGGCGGTGCATGCCGCCGGAAAGCAAGTGATTGCCCTGCGCGTTGGCAAGTCCAGCAAGGGCGCGGAAGCCACCGCCGCGCATACCGGTTCGCTCGCTGCCGCCAACGAGGCCTATGAAGCCTTCTTCCGGCGGACCGGCGTGATCGAGGTCGCCGACATGGACGAGTTCGTCGAGACCGCCGCGCTCTGCCTGTCGCTGAAGGCCAGGCCAAGGCGCAGGGGCGTCGCGGTCGTTGGGGTCAGCGGTGGCGGTGTCGCCCATGTCTCCGACATCGCCGACCAGGTCGGCATCGACCTCCCGGAGTTTTCGCAAAACACCATCGCGCGGCTGAAGGCCTTGCTGCCGCCCTTCGCCACGCCGCAGAACCCGGTCGACACCACGGGCGTGGTTTTCGCCGATGGCGCGATCTATCGCCGCGTGTTCGACATCTTGGCGCAGGATCCCGCCGTCGGCCTGATCGTCGCCGCGCAAGACGCGCCTGTCGGCCTCGATGCCGGCGGCGCTGCCGAATATGTCGGCATTGCCGACGCCGTTGCCGCTTACGCAAAGGATGCGACCGTTCCCGTCATCTTCATGAGCAATCTCTCCTCCGGACACCATCCCGTGGTCCGGGACAGGCTTGCCGGCGTGCCGGTGCTCAACGGCACACGTGCTGCGCTGCGTGCCGTGCGGCGGCTGCTGGACGCGACCGGCGCCACGATACCGAACGCCCCGGCGATCGAACCGGCCGGCGAAAACGATCCGTGGGCAAAGCGTCTTGCTGCCGGCAAGAAGCTGATCGAGCGGGAGGCCAAGCAGTTGCTGGCCGAGAACGGTCTGAGAGTGACGCGCGAGCGTCAGGCGGTAACGGCGCAAGAGGCAGGCGAGGCTGCAGAGGCGATCGGCTTTCCGATCGTGCTGAAAATCGAATCGCCTGACATTCTCCACAAGACCGAAGCCGGCGGCGTGCAGCTCGGCATAGGCAGTGCAGCCGAAGCTGCCGAAGCCTTCACGGCGATCATGCAAAATGCCGGGGCCTACGCACCGGGTGCGGAACTGCGTGGCGTGGTGGTGCAGGAAATGGCCGGGCGCGGCGTCGAAGTGCTGGTCGGCCTCATCCGGCACGAGCCGTTCGGCCTCGGTATCGTCGTCGGCATCGGCGGCGTTCTTGTCGAGCTGGTCAAGGACGCCGCATTCGATCTGCTGCCGATCGATTGCAAGTCGGCCGAGGCGCTGATCGATCGGACACGACTAGGCCCTCTGCTCGAGGGCTATCGCGGTGCGCCGCAAGCCGACAGGCAAGCGCTGGTCGAGACGATCCTGGCGCTGTCCGATTTCGCCGGCCGCTACGGCCATCTGATCGAGGCTGTCGACCTCAATCCGGTCGTCGTGTTCGAGAAGGGCGTCTGCGTTCTCGATGCGCTGGTCATTCCGAGAGCGGAATAGTCACGCCGCCGTCTCCAACCGGCTTTCCCTGCCCAATTTTGCCAGCAGCGCTTTCTTCCTTGCCTCGAAACGTTCGACCGCCGCCATCTTGACGTGGCCGAAGCCGCGCACCTCTTCCGGCAGCCGGGCAAGCTCGGTCGCGACGGCATGATTGCCCTGCGTCAGCCGCGCCGAAAGATCTGCTATCAGGCCTTCATATTCCTCCATCAGGCGCCGTTCCATCCGCCGCTCTTCGGTGCGCCCAAACGGATCGAAGCGTGTTCCGCGCAGGCCCTTCAGCCGCGCCAGCATGGCGAAAACCGGATTGATCCAGGTGCCGAAAGCGATCTTGCCAGGATGGCCGGTGCGTGGGTCGATGCGCGAAATCATCGGCGGAGCGAGATGATGCCTGATCCTGAAATCGCCCTCGAACTGCTCGGCCAGTTTTTTCCTGAAGGATTGATCGCGATGTAGCCGCGCCACCTCATATTCATCCTTGTAGGCCATCAGCTTGAAGGCCCCGACCGCCACGGCTTTGGCAAAATCCTCGGAGCCGGCTGAGGTCCCGGCTTCGGCCGCGCGGGCGGTCTCCACCAGCTTGCGGTAGCGGTTTGCGTAGGCAGCATTCTGATAATCGGTCAGGAATGCCATCCGGCGCGCAACCATGGCGTCGAGCGTCTCTGGCTTCGTCGCCTCGGCGCTGCCTATCTGCGCCGTATTCAGCACCGCCGCAAGGTCGATCGCCGCGCGGCGGCCCCAGCCGAAGGCAGCATGGTTCATGGCGACGCCCGCGCCGTTCATCTCGATCGCTCTGTCGATCGATGTCAGGCTGATCGGCACCAGTCCGCGCTGCCAGGCATTGCCGAGCAGGAACATGTTCGCGGCGATGGCGTCGCCCATCAGCGCGAGGCCAAGCTTCGTCGCCGAAACCAGCGTGACCGCCTCCTCGCCGGCTGCCCGGCGCAATTGCTTCAGCGTCGCTTCCTGGCGGAAGTCGATCGCGGTGTTCTGCACGAAGGAGGCGGTCGGCGCGAAATGATCGTCGAGCACGGCTCTTGTGCGGCCATGCGCAAAGGTCGAGAGCGATGTCGCGGACGCAGAGACGACGATGTCGAAGCCAAGCACCAGATCGGCCTCGCCTGGGCCTATCCTGACCGTGTTGAGCAAGTCGGGGTCTCGCGCCAGCCTGATATGCGAGATCACCGCGCCGTTCTTTTGCGCCAGCCCGGTCTGGTCGAGGGTCAGAAGGCCGAGCCCGTCGAGATGCGCCGCCTGGGACAGAATGGCGCTGACCGTGATGACGCCGGTGCCGCCAATGCCGGCCAGCAGCATGTTGTAGGGGCGGTCGAGCGCCGCCAGCGCCGGCATCGGCAATTCACCGGAACCAGCCGTCACCGCGCGCGCTTTCGGCTTGCGGATCGTGCCGCCTTCCACGGTCACGAAGCTCGGGCAAAAGCCCTTGATGCAGGACAGGTCGGTGTTGCAGCTCGACTGGTTGATCCTCCGCTTGCGGCCGAACTCGGTCTCCTCAGGCTCGATCGAAATGCAGTTGGAGACGGCCGAGCAATCGCCGCAGCCTTCGCAGACCAGCTCGTTGATGAAGGCCCGTTTTGGCGAGACCGGATAGGCGCCGCGCTTGCGCCGGCGGCGTTTTTCGGCGGCGCAGACCTGGTCGAAAACCAGCACCGTCACGCCTTCGATCTCCCTGAGCTCGCGCTGCACGGCGTCGAGCTCGTCGCGATGGTGGATGGTCACGGACCGCGGCAGGACGCCCGCCCAGGCCTCAGGCTTTTCGGACACCACGACCACGCGTTTCGCGCCCTCCGCCAGCGTCTGCTCGACGATGGAGGGCACGGAAACCTCGCCGTCATGACGCTGGCCGCCGGTCATGGCGACGGCATCGTTGTAGAGGATCTTGTAGGTGGCGCTGACCTTGGCGGCGATGGCAGCTCGGATCGCCAGCAGTCCGGAATGGAAATAGGTGCCGTCGCCCATATTGACGAAAATGTGCCTCTCGTCGGTGAACGGTGAGAGGCCGATCCATGAGCCCCCTTCGCCGCCCATCTGGGTGAAGGTGGAGGTCTCGCGCTCCATGCCGATGACCATCATGTGGCAACCGATGCCGGTCGAGGCGCGGCTGCCATCGGGCACCACGGTGGAGATCGAGTGCGGGCAGCCGGAGCAGAAATAGGGATCGCGCTTCAGCGCGATCACCTCGCCGGGTGCTGACGCCGCGACGGCCTCGATTGTCTTCACGTGCAGGCCAAGCTCCGCGTCCGGCACGCCGAGCCGCGAGACGATGGCGCGGGCGACCGAAACGGCGCTGATCTCGCCGATGGAAGGCAGCAGCGGCGCGCCGCGCTCGTCCGTTTTGCCGAAGACGCGAGGGCGATTGGGTGCGTTGAACAGCAGCGCCTTGATCTGGTCCTCGAGCACCGGCCGCTTCTCCTCAACGACGAGGATTTCCTCCAGCCCTTGCGAGAAGGCCTTTAGCCCCTCCGGCTCGAGCGGCCAGACCATGCCGACCTTGTACAGCCGGATGCCGAGCTCGGCCGCGCGCCGCTCGTCGATCCCGAGCGCCGACAGCGCGCCAAGCAGATCGAGCCATGACTTGCCGGTCGAGACGATGCCGAGCCGCGCCTTGCTGCCGCCATGCACGATACGGTCGATACCGTTGGCACGGGCAAAGGCATGCACCGCCGCCATCTTGTGCTCGATGCGGCGCTCCATCGCATGCGGGCCATCCGGCCAGCGCAGCGACAGGCCGTCGGCGGGGAGTGGCAGCTCTGGTGTAACGATACCAAGCCGCGCCGGATCGACGTCGACGGTCGCCGTGCATTCGACGATCTCGGTCTGGCACTTGAAGCCGATCCAGGCGCCGGAATAACGGCTCATCGCCCAGCCGAGCAGGCCGTAGTCGATATATTCGTCGACGCCGCCCGGCGACAGCAGCGGCACCATGGCCGAGATCAGATTGTGCTCGCTCTGGTGCGGCAGCGTTGACGAGACGGCGCCGTGATCGTCGCCGACCAGCAGCAGCACGCCGCCATGTCGGTTGGTGCCGACGGCATTGGCATGACGGATGACGTCCATCGTCCGGTCGACACCGGGACCCTTGCCGTACCACATGGAAAACACGCCATCATAGCGCGAACCCGCGAACATGCCGGTCTGCTGCGTGCCCCAGACGGCGGTCGCGGCCATGTCCTCGTTGAGGCCGGGATGGAAGACGACGTGGTTTGCCCTGAGATATTTGCCGGCGCGCTGCATCTCGCGGTCGAAACCGGCCAGCGGCGAGCCGCGATAGCCCGAGACATAGCCGGCCGTGTTGAGGCCGGCGGCCAGGTCACGCTGGCGCTGGACAAGCGGCAGCCGTACCAGCGCCTGCGTGCCCGAGACCAGGATGCGGCCGCGTTCCAGAACATAGCGGTCGTCAAGGCTGGCCGGAACCGCATTCGCTTGTCCGCTTTTCGGGAGAGCGGCAGCCGTCATTGGGGCATTCCTTCACGCGCAACATCCACCGGCGCGAGGTCGAAGACCCGCCCGGCATTGAGGATATTGTTCGGGTCGAAGGCCGCTTTCAAGCGCCGCATGGCCGCGATCTCGGCATCGCTGCGCGCCAGATGCAGCCATTCCTTCTTGTCGAGGCCGATGCCATGCTCGGCCGAGACGCCGCCGCCGGACGCGGCCACGCCACGATAGACGATGTCATACGTCGCAGCCGGATCCACGGTGCGAACCTGATAGTGCAGATTGCCATCACCGAGATGGCCGAAGACATAGATGTCGGCGCTGGGATCGATTGCCCGGATCGCGGCTTCCGCTTCCTGCAGGAAAGTCCCCATCCTCGCCAGCGGGATGCTGATGTCGACGCCGATCAGGCCTTTCATCGAAAACAGAAAACGATTGGCGTCCTCTCGCACCGCCCAGAGCGCGCGGAATTCGCGCGGCGACTGCGAGACGACCACGTCGTCGATGACGCCGTCCTCGACCGCCTGCATCAGCACGGCGGCAAAACGTTCGCCGTCGCGGTCGGGCTCATGGCCCTGTATCTCGGCGAGTACATAGACGGGCGAGCCGACCGGCAGCGGCGCCGGCGCGTCCATGCCGGCGACCATGGCGCCGTAGAGCGGCGCGAAATTGACCTCATAGGCCGAGAGCAACGGTCCGAGCTTCTGCCTGAGCAGCCCGAGCAGCGCGATCGCCGCATCCAGCGAGGCGAGCGCGCAGAAGGCATTGACCTCGGTGGCCGGCTTTGGGTGCAGCCGCAGGCAGGCGCGCGTGATGACGCCGAGCGTGCCTTCGCTGCCGATGAAGAGCTGGTTGAGGTCATAGCCGGAATTATCCTTGGGCAAGCCTTTGAGCGAGGTCAGGATGCTGCCGTCGGCAAGCACGGCCTCGAGGCCGAGCACCTGCGCGCGGTACATGCCGTAGCGCAGCACGCGGATGCCGCCGGCATTGGTGGCGACATTACCGCCGACCGTGGCCGTGCCGCGCGCGCCGATGTCGACGCCGAACAGCAAGCCGGCCGCGTCGGCCGCTTCCTGCACCATTTGCAGCGGCGCGCCGGCCCCGGCGATGATCGTCGCCGCTTCGCGGTCGGGCGCCTCGATCGCCGTCATGCACTCCAGCGACAGCACCGCTTCGCCGGGCTGAATGCGCGCCGCACCGGCAAGCCCGGTCCGGCCGCCCTGGACGACAAGCCGCTGCCCGACCTCATTGCACAGGCGCAGAATGTCGGACACTTCGCCGGCCGTGCGCGGACGCAGGACGATCGCCGGCGGGGCGCCGTCCTTGCCGTCCGGGTCTTCCTGATAGCGCGGTCCGGCCTCTTCGGCCGAGACAATCGCGGATCTGTCCAGCCGCTTTTCCAGCCGCGACAGAAGCTCGGCAATTCTCTGGGGCATGAGGCTCAAGGAAACGAATGACCCGGACGCTTCGATGCGGCCGGGAGAGTTGTGGATGAAGGCCGCGAAAGCGACGGCAGCCGATTTCTGTCGTCCGGCAAACGAGCGGAAAACCCGCCAAAAATACAGCCGGTTGTTTTCGCCATGCGTCGCTCCTGTAACAGGTCGACCATAGGCGCGGCCTGCTATTTGTCAAACCTATGGGGGCCGCAATGCAGGTCGGCGACAACATCCGCTCGACCATTCTGGACGGCACGCTGAAATGGGGTCTTTGGCAAGAACCCCATTTAACTCATCTCTCACTCTTCAGGAACTCGATCACCATTGCCGCCGTCCAGGTGAAACGGCCGCCGCCGAGCGGTTCGCCGCTGAGCGGATCGTAATATTCGGCAAAGCCGCTCTCGGCGATCAGGTCGACGCTCGACCGCGTGATCCGCTGCGCAACCTGCGTGTGGCCAGAGGCGGCAAGGCCGTCGGCGATCATGTAGTTGACCACCAGCCAGACCGGCCCGCGCCAATAGCGCTTGGCGTCGAAGCGCGGATCATCGAGGTCGTGCGACGGGACGATATAGCGTGCCTTGCCGGCGATACGCTCGATGGTGGCGGCGATTGCAGCGATACGGGGTTTCGGGATGGCCGAGAAGACCGGCAGGATGCCGCCCACCGAAGCGCTGTCGACGAGCTTTCCCATAGCGCGGTCGAGGCAGAGATATTGGCCGTGCGCATCGCTCCACAGCCGCTCCATCGCCAAAAGCCCTTTTTCGGCGCGGGCGCGATTGGCTTTTGCGATCTCCATTTCGCCAAGCGTCTCGGCGAGATCGGCAAGGTCGGCCGCTGAGCGGATCAGGATGGCGTTGAAGCCGGGATCGACGATCTGGAAGGGTGAGGCATCGTGCAGCTTTGCATTGTCCCAGCCAAGTGCGCGAAAATGCTGCAGCAGCCAGAGGTAGCGGTCATATTGCGCCTTGGTCGGCCGGTGCGCCGGGTCGGCATGCAGGGTGTCGCGGCGTGTGTAGGCCTCGACGCCTTCGGTCGGCACCCGCTCGAAGGCGTCGTCCCAGTCGATCGAGTTGTCGCGGCCGGACTCCCATGGATGAATGATTGCGACCAATCCTTCGCCCCTTGGATCGCGGTTTTCGTAGAACCAGCGATGCCAGGCGTCGATCTTCGGCAGCAGCGCGCGGGCGCGCTCGGCCGCCAGTTTCTTATCCTTGGCCCGGTCGAACAGACGGCGCACGGCAAAGCCCGCCACCGCCGGCTGGGTGATGCCGGAGGTGGCAGTCGGGCGGTTGGTTCTCCAGACCTCCGGCCCGGGGAAATAGCTGTCGTTCAGGACATGGAAGACGATATGCGGCACCATGCCGTCCGGCCATTGATGGGCGAACAGCGTCTCGATCTCGGTCCAGGCGCGCGCCTCGTCATAGTGGGCAAGACCGAGAGCGGTCAGGCAGGAATCCCAATTCCACTGGAACGGATAGAGGCCCTTGGTCGGGATGGTGTAGTCGCCGTGGTCGTTTTCCCTGAGCACCTCGACGGCACGGGCGATGGTTTCGTTGACGGCAAGAGAGATCATTGAAGCGTTCGTACTTTCGGGATTGAAGGGCGTTGGCGGGATCAAAGGGCGTTGGTGGTTTCAGGGTCGAACCAGCGGATGCGATCGGCTTTGGGCGCAAGTCGCAGGTGGTCGCCGACGGCGATCGCAGCGCTCGATTCGAGGATGGCGCGAAACAGCCCACCCTCGACATCGCAGGTGACCAGCGTATGCGGACCGAGCGGCTCGACGACGCGCACGGTGGCATGCAGCCCCTCGTCACCTGCGTCGACATCTTCGGGGCGAATGGCGAATTCAATTTTGTGCTTGTCCGATTTAGGGCCGGGCAGCGTCAGCCCGGCGACGGTCCAGCTGCCGTTCGCAGTCTTCGTCGCGGGGATGAAATTCATCGGTGGATTGCCGATGAAGGAACCGACGAAGCGTGCGGCCGGATTGCGATAGACCTCGACCGGCGAGGCGGCCTGGACGATACGGCCCTGATGCATGACGGCGATGCGGTCGGCGAGGCTCATCGCCTCGACCTGGTCATGGGTGACGTAGATGGTGGTGGTCTTGGACGCGGCAAGCACGCCCTTGAGCTCGGCGCGCATTTCGAGCCGGAGCAGCGCGTCGAGGTTGGACAGCGGCTCGTCCATCAGGATGACGTCGGGCTCCATGGCGAGCGCGCGGGCCACCGCCACGCGCTGGCGCTGGCCGCCGGAGAGCTGGCCCGAATAGCGTTTCAGCAATTGCTCGATATGCATGAGCTCGGCGGTGCGGGTGACGCGGCGTTCGACCTCTTGCTGCGGCAATTTCTTCATGCGCAAACCGAAAGCGATGTTCTCGAATACGGTCAGATGCGGGAAGACGGCATAGTTCTGGAACACCATGGCGATGCCGCGGTCGCGCGGCGGCAGATGATCGACGCGACGGCCGCCGATCCAGATCTCGCCCTGGCTCGGCGTTTCCAATCCGGCGACGATCCTGAGCAATGTCGTCTTGCCGCAGCCTGAGGCGCCGAGTAGCACCATGAATTCCTGGTCGGCGATGGTGAGGTCTATCGAATGCAGCGCGGTGAAGCCGCCGAAGCGTCTGGCCACCTGTTTTATGGCGATCTCAGCCATCGGCTTTCTCCCTCTCGCGCGTCATCGGTTGGCGATCCCCCACATGGCGAACAGGTATTTGCGGACGGCAAAGATGAAGATCAGCGCTGGGATGACCAGTGCCGCCCCACCGGCGAATTTGAGATAGAGCGGCGACTCGCCGAGGCTCTGCAGCAGGAAGGCGGTCAGCGTCCGGTTCTCTATGGTGAGCACGGCGGCGGCAAACACCTCGTTCCAGGAGATGGTGAAGGCAAAGACCGCCGAGGCCGCGATGCCGGGCAGTGCCAGCGGCAGGATGACTTTGCGAAAAGCCTGTAGGCGGGTGCAGCCGAGCGTCCAAGCCGCTTCCTCGAGCTCTACCGGAATGCCTGAGAACAGTGAAAAGGTGATCAGCACCGCGAAGGGCAGCGCCAGCGTGGTGTGGACCAGCGCCAGCCCGATGGCGGTGTCGTCGAGGCCGGTGCGGATGAACATCACCGCAAGTGGCAGCGCCAGCAGCGGCAGCGGAAAGGCGCGGGTCATCAGCACCAGGAAACGGAACGTGCCCTTGCCCGGAAAATCGAAGCGCGACAGCGCGTAGCCGGCGGGCGCGCCGAAGCCGATCGAGAGGATCATCGTCAGCGTGGCGACGAGGACCGAGTTCCACAGCGCCCTGCCGACGCCGGCGAAATTGATGAAGAAAGACAGGCTGCCGAAATCGAAGGAAGGGAAGAAGCGTTTCGGAAAGGCAGTGACCTCTTCCGGCGACGACAAGGCGTTGACTATCAGAAGATAGATCGGCAGCAGCACCCAGACGGAGAGCAGGATGACGGTGGCAACCAGCAGCCAGTTGCCGGCCTTACGGGCCGCGGGCGCGGCGATTGGCATCTCTGCGACGGCGCTCATATGCGTGCTTCCTTCGGCACGCGCAGCACTCGCAGGAAGAACAGCGTGAGCCCGACCGAGATGGCGAGGATGAGCAGCGCGAAAGCGGCGGCAACGTTGCGGTCCTGCAACGAGAATTGCCAGTTGTAGGTCTCACCCATCAGCACCGGAAAATTGGTGCCGCCGAGCGCCGCCACCACGGCGAAAACCTCGAAGGCGAGGATGACACGCAGGATGATCGCCGTCTGCAGGCTGGGACGCAGCAAGGGGAGCGTGATCTTGACGAAGCGCTTCCACGGGCTCGCGCCAAAGACCTCGGCTGCCTCGTGATATTCCCGCGGGATGAGCCCCATGCCAGCGACCAGGATGACCATCATGATTGCGGTCGCGCGCCAGATCTCGGCCAGCACCACGGCGACGAAGATGGTCAGCTTGCTCTGGTAGCCGAGAAACATGACGGGCCTGTCGACGAGGCCAAGGTTGGACAGCAGCGTGTTGAGGAAGCCCGACTGGTCGAAGATGGCCAGCCAGATCAGCCCGGCGGCGAGATCGGAGATGCCGAGCGGAATGGCGAAGATGTAGAGCGCCGCACCCCGCCCGGTTTCGAGCCTGGACACCACCGTGGCCATCAACAGCGCCATGACCAGCTGGATCGGCACGACGATAGCTGCGAGCAGGATTGTGTTCCAGAATGCGACCGGGAATTTCCAGTTGCCGGTCATGGTGCGAAAATTGTCCAGCGTGAAGCCGCCATCGCGGGTGAAAGCCTCGAAGGCGACCAGCGCGAACGGGTAGAGGAAGAAGACGCACAGGAACAGCGTCGCCGGCATCAGCAGCAGATAGGGCAGGGCCTTGCCGTGCATGGTGTGTTCTCGGTGCGGCGTATGAAAGGGTGGGCGCCCGGAGCGCAACAGGTTCCGGACGCCCCTCGGGAGGATTCTAGTCGACCGGGCAGGCGCCTTCGGATGGCTTGTCGGGCGCCCAGCACGGTGCCTTGGACTGGTCGATGAGCGCCTTGAGCGCCGTCGCCTGTTCCTCGAGCACGCCACGCACATCCTGGCCGCCGAGCACGATGCGCTCGAAGCTGTCTGTGTAGACCTGGTTGAACTTGCCGCCGAGATCGCCGAGCCCCATTGGCAGCAGCGCCGGCAGCGCATCCGAAGCGCCGGTCATGGTGGCGATCACCGGGCCAAAGGCTTTCACAGAGGCCGGCATGTCGTCGGGCAGCTTGACGTCGACCACGGGGAAGAAGTTGGTGGCCTTGAGCGTCGCGATCTGTGTTTCCGGCTTCAGCATGTAGGCGACCAGTGCCTTGGCCTTGTCCACGTCCGGCGAGGTCTTCGGAATGGCGACGCCGGCGACCACCGGCATGTAGCCGCGACCCGCAGGGCCGGCCGGCGCCGGGAAGGCGACGAACTCGTCGGGCTTCTGGTTGAACGCATCGGCAAGCCGCGCCACGTGGTCGAACGCCACCCACACTTCGCCGGTCAGCAGCGGCTCCTGCATGAAGGCATAGTTGGTCGAATTCGGGTTGGTGTACTGCCACAATTCCTTGAACTTATTCCACGCGGTCTCGGCCTCCGCCGAGCGGAACTTGGTCACCATCGAGCCGGTGTAGGATGGGTAGAGAAAACCCTCGAAGAAACGGTGCTTCAGCCCCTTCGGTCCGGCCGGGAAGCCGAATTTCGGCGAGCCGGTCTTCTCGGCGATGTTCTTCGCCCATTCGATCAACTGGTCATAGGTGATGGTGTTGAGATCGACGCCTGCCGGCAGATATTGCAGCGCCTGCTTGTTGGCCGCCATCAGGAAGGTGGCCTGCATCCACGGCATATATTTCTGTTCACCTGTGCCGAGCATGCCGAGCTTCTTGTAGTCTTCATTGAGCTTGACACCGCCGACATCGACGCCGGACAGATCGACAAGGTCCGCGCCGACCGTGGAGAAGTCTCCGTGCAGGCCGCCGAGCACGCCGATGGTTCCGGAGCCGGCCTGCAGCTCGGCCTGGAGGCGGGTGAGCCAGGGCCCGTCCTCGGCGACTTGGTAGTCGACCTGTCCGTCAAATGCCTTCAGCACTTCGCTGCGCATTTTCTGTGTCTCCTCCACAGGCCGCGCCTGCGTCGACCAGAACAGCACCTGGGCTTGCGCGCCGCCGATCGCGATCGACAGTGCGAGTGCGGCGCCGGCCAATGTCTTCAACGCATTCATCGTGGTCTTCCTCACTGCTTGTGCGCCGCCCCGGCGTCAGTTTTTTCCTACGGGTGCCGGTCCTGTGGGTGCTGGGCCATGGCTTGCCCGCGAAACCAAGGTCGGCCGGATCAGCCGCGTCAGCGGTGCGGCGGACCCGTCGCCAATGACGGTCAACAGCATCTCGCCGATCTCGCGCGCGCATTGGCGGATCGAGGCATCGAATGTGGTGAGGCCCGGCGGCGCATAGGCCGAGGCGGCGATGTTGTCGAAGCCGATGACCGAGAGGTCGCGAGGGATGGTCAGGCCGGCGCGGGTGGCCTCTTCCATGACATTGAGCGCCAGTTCGTCGAACAGCGCGACGATGGCCGTCGGCCGTTCGTCAGCATGCAGCAGCCGGTTGATGGCCTGGATGCGGGCGCCGCGATCGAAGCGCGGCGCTGTCGCCACATCGAGCCTGACTGACGGATCGCCTCGGCGCGCGATCGCTGCGGCGAGCCCGTCTTGCCGCAGATGGCGAAACGTCATCGGCTCGGCGATCGTCACCAGGCCGAGATGGCGGTGCCCGAGATCGTAGAGCATATCGAAGGCTTCGCCGAAGGCGTGCGCGCCATCGGTGTCGAGCCAGTTGTAGGCAAAGTCGGTGTCGAGCAGCCGGCCATGGGCGACGAACGGGAAATTGCGTTGGCGCAGGTAAGCGAGCCGTTCGTCGACTTCGGCGATGCGGGTGACGACGACGCCATCGGCACGTCCGGATTCGACAACATGGCGAAGCACGGAAAGTTCCGACTGGCCTTGTGCCACGGCAGCGAGGATCAGGTCGGTGCCATGCGAAACCAGCCCTTCGCCAAGCCCGGTGACGAATTCGCCGAGAAAGGAATCGACCAGATTGGCGCCGCGGATCGGCAGCACCATGCCGACAAAGCCGCTGCGGCCTGAGACCAGCGTGCGGGCTGCCGTGTTGGGCACGTAGCCGGCCTGACGCGCGGCTTCAGTGACGCGTTCGCGCGTCTTCAAGGCGATCTGCTGATGGCCGGCAAGCGCCCGCGACACGGTGGTGATCGACAGGTCGAGCTGCGCAGCAAGTTCCTTGAGCGTAGTGACGCGTGCCGGCACCGATCCTCCCGAACGAAGTGTTTGAAGCGTTTGTAATGCGTTTCAGTCAGATTGCAAACGTTTTAAATCCGGGCCGGGTCAATGATGGTCTTTCGCTCCACGGCAGCCAATGGCCGGTTTTTGGCCTGCTTAGCGTGATTTGAACCACGTAGTGCTTGACTCCGGCGGCGCCTTGTGAAAAATTTTGCACCAACTGATAAAAATATCTTAGGGCGGAAATGGTTGGTTTTGGAAACGGCCTCCTGCGCGACGATGAGACCAGTATGGCGACGCGTGCCGCCTGGCTTCATTATGCTGGCGGCCTGACCCAGTCGGAGGTCGCCAAGCGGCTGGGCCTGACCAGCCTCAAGGCGCACCGCCTCATCACCAAGGCCAATCAGGAAGGGTTGGTCAAAGTCTATATCGACGGCGAAGTGTCGGAATGCGTGGCGCTCGAAGACGAGTTGTCCAGCCGCTACGGCCTCGATTACTGCGAGGTCGTTCCCGACTTCGATGGCGAAGACTTGCCCCTCAAGGCGCTCGGTATCGCCGGCGCGCAGTTTCTCAAGCGAGAGATCGAACGTGGCGAGGATACGCTGATCGGCGTCGGTCATGGCCGCACGCTCGCCGCCTGCGTGGAGTATCTGCCGCGCATATCGGCCGAAAAGACCCGCTTCGTCTCGCTGCTTGGCGGCCTGACGCGCAAGTTCTCGGCCAATCCGCACGATGTCATACACCGTCTGGCCGAACGGACCGGCGCGGAAGCCTATGTGATGCCGGTGCCGATGTTCGCCAACACGGTCGAGGATCGAACCGTGCTGCTCGGGCAGAAGGGCATCAGCGAGGTCTTCGATCTCGGCAAGGCCGCCGACCTGCTCATTGCCGGTATCGGCACTGCCGAGCGCGAGGCGTCGCTGGTCGCCACCGGCATGATCGAAAAGGGCGAAATGGAGGAGATCCGCCGCAAGGGGGGCGTCGGCGAATTGCTCGGCCATTTCTTCGACGATGCTGGAAAGGCGGTCGAGACGACGCTTTCCAACCGGGCGCTGGCGCTGGCCCGCGAAGATATCAGCAATCGCAGGATTGTCGCCGTTGCCGGCGGCAAGGTGAAGGTTCGTGCCATCAAATCGGTGTTGGAGGGCCGCTATCTCAAGGGCTTGGTCACCGATGAGCGGACGGCGCGATCACTCGTGGAGCAGACGCCGGTCGGGTAGCCGGCAACCATTCGATTGAAACTACCCTGTGGAGGAGAAGACAAATGCATGAGAAAGAAAAAGACCTGATCGATGCGTTCCTGCGCGGACAAGTCGATCGTCGTGGGCTGATCAAGGGCCTTGGCGCAATGGGCCTTGCCGCCGGCACGGCCGGCACGCTGCTCAATATGGGGCAGACCCGCGCGCTCGCCGCGGATTTCGACTGGCAGGCGCACAAGGGCAAGACCATCAAGCTCTTGCTCAACAAGCATCCTTATGCGGATGCGATGATCGCCAACCTCGAAAACTTCAAGAAGTTGACCGGCATGGAAGTCGTCTATGACGTGTTTCCAGAAGACGTCTATTTCGACAAGGTCACCGCTGCGCTGTCGGCCAGCTCGCCTGAATACGATGCCTTCATGACCGGCGCCTACATGACCTGGACCTACGGCCCGGCCGGCTGGATCACCGACCTCAACGAGTGGATCAAGGATCCGACCAAGACCAACGTGAACTATGCCTGGGACGACTTTCTGCCCGGTGTCAGGAAGTCCTGCGCCTGGAACGGCCAGCCTGGCGGCGTGCTCGGCTCCGACGACGCCAAGCAGTGGTGCATTCCGTGGGGCTTCGAACAGAACAACATCACCTACAACAAGGGTATGTTCGACAAGGTCGGCGTCAGCGTTCCCGGCAATATGGACGAGATGGTCGCTACGGCGGCGAAGCTTACCAAGGATGTTGGTGGCGGCGTCTACGGCATCGGCGTGCGCGGCTCGCGCTCCTGGGCGACGATCCATCCCGGCTTCCTGTCGGCTTACGCCAACTTTGACCAGAAGGACCTGAATGTCTCGGCTGACGGCAAATTGTCGGCCGCGATGAACACCGCCGAATCCAAGGCTTTCCACAAGCAGTGGGTCCAGATGATCCAGGAGAGCGGTCCGAAGGACTGGTCGACCTATACCTGGTATCAGGTCGGCACCGATCTCGGTGCGGGCGCCTCGGCGATGATCTTCGACGCCGACATCCTCGGCTACTTCATGAACGGCGGCGACAACAAGATGGCCGGCAAGCTCGCCTTTTCCGCCTTCAAGGCCAATCCCGCCGCCAAGGCGCCGACGCCCAACATCTGGATCTGGTCGCTGTCGATGTCCAATTTTTCGAAGGACAAGGACGCCACCTGGTACTTCATGCAATGGGCATCAGGGCCCGAGCATGCGCTATTCGGCGCGACCAAGATGGATTTCGTCAATCCGGTCCGTCAGTCGGTCTGGAAGGACGAGATGTTCCGCGAGAAGCTGAACAAGAGCTATCCGGGCTATGTCGAGATGTTCGACGTCTCGGCGCCGGGCGCCAGCATCAAGTTCACCCCGCAGCCGCTGTTCTTCGATCTGACCACTGAATGGGCGGCGACGCTGCAGAAGATGGTGGCCAAGGAAGTGCCGGTCGACGAAGGCCTCGACATGTTGGCCACCAGCGTCGACGGCCAGCTCAAGGAAGCCGGGCTCGGCTGAGTCCTGGCGAACGGCTGGCCTGCTTTTGCGGGCCAGCCGGCCATTCCACTGCGAAGCGGCGCCTGGAGCATCGGACCCAAAAGTGGAAACCGGTTTTGGGAAAATCCGATGCTCAACCACTGGCGGTGCCGCCACTCGCCCAACCGGCCGCCTAGCTCCCTGGGCGGCCGGCAGGGCGAAGCAACAGAGATGACGGGTGAGCCACGATGACTGCGGCGACAATGCAAAGAAACAGACCTTCCGGCTTCAGGATCAGCAAGAGGGTGCTGCCCTATGTGCTCAGCCTGCCGGCCTTGCTCGTCTGCATCGGTATCCTGATCCCGTTCTTCACATCGGTCGTCTATTCGTTCCAGCGCTACCGGCTGAGCCAGCCCTGGGCGCGGCAGTTCAATTGGGGCGACAATTATATCTCTTTTTTCACTGACCCGAGGTTCTGGAACACGCTGGAGATATCGCTGCTCTATGCCGGTATCACCGTTCTGCTCGAGCTGCTTCTCGGTCTCGGCATCGCCCTGCTGCTGCAGAAGCGTTCGACGCTGAACAACTTCATCTCGATCATGCTGTTGATGCCGCTGATGACGGCGCCGGCGCTCGCCGCGCTGATGTGGAAGCTGATGACCAATCCCGGCTTCGGTGTGCTGAGCTATCTCGCCAGCCTGATCGGACTGCAGGATTTCCGCTGGGCCTCGTCGCCGTCGACCGCACTTTTCACCGTGGTTCTTGTCGACATCTGGGTCTACACGCCGTTCATCATGATCCTGCTGCTTGCCGGCCTGCGCAGCCTGCCGACGCAGCCCTTCGAGGCGGCAGCCCTTGACGGTGTGCCGAGGAGTTTCGTGTTCTTCCGCATCACCTTGCCGATGCTGACGCCCTACATCCTGACGGCGACGCTGTTCCGGCTGCTTGATTCCATCCAGCAGTTCGACATCATCTATGCCATGACCCAGGGCGGTCCGGGCGATACGCTGACCGTCTTCCAGGTCGAGGCTTACCTCAACTTCTTCCAGTCGACCAATGTCGGCCGTTCAGCGGCGCTGATGATCATCCTGTGGGCGATCACCTACTTCCTGTCCAACATCTTCATCAAGAACTGGCTGCGGCTGCGCGAACGCGCCCGCGGCCAGGCATAGGAGGCCGGGATGGAACACACCTCGCTTCTCGAACGCATCCTGCGCGGTGCGGCACTCACGCTGGTGGTGATCTTCTTCATGTTCCCGATCGTCTGGATCTTCATGATGTCGTTCCAGACCAACGAGACCATCCTGCGGATTCCGCCACAGCTTGTCTTCAAGCCGACGCTGGCCAACTACACCGCGCTCATCACCGGAAAGCTGACGACGGCGGCCGGTACGCTCGACATCGCCTTCATGCGCAACCTCTGGAATTCGGTGTTCCTGTCGGTCACTTCGGTCGCCGTCGCGCTGTTGCTCGGCGTTCCCGCGGCCTATGCCTTTGCGCGGCATAAGTTTCGTGGCTCGGAAAACATCGCCTTCACGCTGCTGTCATTCAGGTTTGCGCCGGCGCTGCTGGTGCTCCTGCCGCTGACCCTCTATTTCCAGAAGCTTGGACTTGCCAACACCTATATCGGGCTGATCTGGGTCTATCAGCTGATCTGCCTGCCGCTGATCCTGTGGATCGTGCGCGGCTATTTCGAGGACATTCCGGCCGACATCGAATACGCCTATCGCATCGCCGGCCATTCCTGGTTCGCCACCTTCCGCAAGATCGCGCTGCCGCTCGCCGGCCCCGGCATTGCGGCTGCCGGCCTGCTCGCCTTCATCTTCGCCTGGAACAACTTCGTCTTCGCGCTGGTGCTCGCCTCGGCCGACAAGCAGCCGGTGACGGTCGGCGCGCTGGCTTTCATCACCTCCTCCGGCATCCAGTATGGCCAGATCTCGGCGGCGATCGTGCTGTCGATCACGCCGACGCTGGCGCTCGCCCTCTATGCGCAGCGCTATCTCGTCGAAGGCCTGTCGCTCGGCGCGGTAAAGGGATAGTTCTCATGGCCAGCCTCGAACTGCGAAACGTCGTCAAGCGCTACAAGAGCCAGACTGTTCTCGACAATCTGTCACTGACCGTCGCCGACGGCGAAACCCTGGTCCTGTTCGGACCGTCCGGCGCCGGCAAGACAGTGCTGCTGCGGCTGGTCGCCGGCGTCATCGACCCCGATGAAGGAAAGATCTTCATCGGCGGCGAAGACATGACCGACCTCGATGCCGAGTTCCGTGGCGTCGGCATGGCGTTCCAGAATTTCGCGCTGTTTCCGCACATGACCGCCTTCGACAATATTGCGACACCGCTGGAAGCCAGCCGTTCGTCGCAAAGTGCGATCAAGGCGGGCGTCCAAAGCGTCGCCAAGCTGCTCAAGATCAGCCATGTGCTCAGCCACAAGCCACGGGCGCTGTCCAACGGCCAGAAGCAGCGCACCGCGCTCGCCCGCGCTCTGGTCGGCTCGCCGCCGGTGCTCCTGCTCGACGATCCCCTGCGCAACGTCGATGCCAAACTGCGCTTCGAAATGCGGCTCGAATTGCCAAGGCTTTTGGCCGACCGTGGCGCGACCGTCGTCTACGTCACCCAGGACTATAAGGAGGCCATGGCGCTCGGCGATCGCATCGCGGTGATGTCGCAAGGCGTCATCAAGCAGCTCGGCACGCCCGAGCAGATCTATCGTGAGCCGGCGAACATCGAGATCGCGCGGCTGTTTGGCGATCCAACCATCAACCTGCTCGACGTCAAGCCGTCGCGCGATGCCAAGGGCATCTATGTCGGCCTGTCGAACGTCCAGGTCCATCTGACGGGCGCCTATGATGCGACGGTCGGCCGCGATTGCGTGATCGGCTTGCGGCCGGAAGCGCTGAGCTTCGTCGATGAAGGCACGCCGGCCGCCATACCGGTGACGGTCGAGGCCGAGACGCCGCTCAACGAAAAGATCGTCACGCTGGTGCGCACCGTGCGCGGCCGCGAAATCCTGGTCTCCCGGCCGGCCGGAACACCGGGTCAGAGCGAAGGCAGGGCCCACATCGCCGTCGACGGCAAAAGCGCTTTGCTGTTCGATCGTGCGAGCGGCGACCGCATCGGCTCGAAGAACGTCGTCAATTTGCGCAGCGGAGAAGCGGCATGAGCCAGAGCGCACTCGCCATTTCAGGCGTCGACAAGTTCTACGGTCCGATCGACAGGGGCGTGCATGCCGTCCAGAATCTGACGATCGAAATCGACAAGGGCGAGATCGTCGCCCTGCTCGGTTCGTCAGGCTGCGGCAAGACCTCGACTTTGCGCATGATCGCCGGCTTCGAGGAGGTCTCGCGCGGCACCATCTCGGTTGCCGGCCGCAAGGTGCACACGCTGGCGCCGGTCAAGCGCAATGTGGCGATGGCATTCGAGGGCTATTCGCTCTATCCGCCGCTGACCGTGCGCGAGAACATGGCGTTTGCGCTGAAGGCGGCCAAGCTGCCGAAAAGCGAGGTTGACGCGAAGGTTGCCAGCATCGCCAAGCTGCTCGAGATTGAGGATATTCTTGAGCGCTATCCGAGCTCCATCTCCGGCGGCCAGCAGCAGCGCGCCAGCCTCGGCCGGGCGCTGATCCGGCAGGCCGATCTGCATTTGCTGGACGAACCGATGGGCCAGCTCGAGCCGCAGCTTCGCGCCGTCCTGCGCGGCCGCATCAAGCACTTCATCAAGGAGCGTGGCTTGACCGCGATCCTGGTCACTCACGACCAGACCGAGGCCAACGCGTTGGCCGACCGGATCGCGGTGATGGAAGGCGGCGTCTTGCAGCAGTTCGACACGCCCGACATGATCAAGCAGCGGCCGGCCAACCTTTTCACCGGCACCTTCGTCGGTGAGCCGCCGATGAATGTCTTCGAGGCCTATGTCGGCACGGCTGCCGACAAGATCAATCTGCGGCTACCCGACGGGCTTTCGCTTGATTATGACAAGGACGCGTTCAGCGGCGCGGTTCGCGACGAATTGCTCAAGCGGGAGCGGGTCGTCATCGGCATCAGGCCCTATGCGGTTCGCCGCTCGAAGGACGGCGTGCCGGCCACGGTTTCGGCCAACCAGTGGCTCGGCGACCAGACGCATATAGCGGCGGATTTCGCCGGCGGCTCGCTGGTCCTGGTCGAACATGACCGGACCCGGCTGGAGCTTGGCGCGCCGATCAACATCAGCATCGATCCGAAAAACCTGCACGTCTTCGATCAGTCCAGCGGCATGGCCATTTCGCACGGCATGGAGCTTGCCTGATGCGGGATGTGCTGATCGGCATCGACGCCGGCACGTCTGTCATCAAATCGGTCGCCTTCGACACGGCGGGCCGGCAGCTCGCGGCCGCGGCGGTGCCGAACCGGTATGAGACGTTGCCGGGCGGCGGCGCCGAGCAGGATCTGGCGCGCACCTGGGCCGATACCGCGACCACCTTGCGCCAGCTTGCCGACAAGGTGCCGGACCTCGCCAGCCGCACCATCGCGATCGCCGTGACCGGACAGGGTGATGGCACCTGGCTGATCGACAAGGACGGTGAGCCGGTCTCGAAGGGCTGGCTGTGGCTCGACGCGCGCGCTGCAGGGGTCGTAGAGGAGATCCGGGCGCGACCGGAGGATCGGCTGCGCTTCGAAAAGACCGGCAGCGGTCTAGCCGCCTGCCAGCAGGGACCGCAGTTCGCCTTCATGAAGCGCAACATGCCCGAAATGCTTGGCAGGGCGGCGACGGCGTTCCACTGCAAGGATTGGCTCTATTACAAGCTGACCGGCGAGCGCGCCACCGACCCGTCGGAAGGGACCTTCACCTTCGGTGACTTCCGCACCCGCGGCTATTGCGACGAGGTGCTTGAGGTGCTCGGCGTCACTGATCTCAGGCATTTGCTGCCGCCGATCGTCGACGGCACCAGGCATAGCGCCGGCCTGTCGGCGGCGGCCGCCGGAGCGACTGGGCTGCTCGCCGGTACGCCGGTCGTGCTGGCCTATGTCGACGTGGCCTGCACCGCGCTCGGCGCCGGCCTGCTCGACCGCGAGCGCAAGCCCGGCTGCTCCATCATCGGCTCCACCGGCATGCATATGCGGCTTGCGCAGACGCCGGACGAGGTGCTGCTCAACGAAGCCGCGACCGGCTACACGATGACGATGCCGGTGCCCGGCGTCTTTGCGCAGATGCAGTCGAACATGGCGGCGACACTCAACATCGATTGGGTCCTTAGCCTCGCCTCCGGCATACTCGCCTCGCAAGGCATAACGCGCACCAATGGCGAGATGATCGCGCTGGTCGATGAATGGATATCGTCATCCGAGCCGGCGTCGCTGCTCTATCAGCCCTATGTGTCGGAGGCCGGCGAGCGGGGGCCGTTCGTCGACGCCAATGCAAGGGCCGGCTTCGTCGGCATTTCGTCACGGCACGGCTACGCCGACATGGTCCGCGCCGTTTTCGAGGGGCTGGCCTTCGCGGCACGCGATTGCTATGCCGCCATGGGGCCGCTGCCGAGCGAAATCCGGCTGACCGGCGGTGCAGCCAGAAGCCCGGCTCTGCGCAAGATCCTGGGTGCTGTCGTCGGCGCGGCCATTCGCACCAGCCAACGCGAGGAAGCCGGTGCTGCGGGCGCCGCGATGATCGCTGCGGTCTGCGTCGGCCAATACAAGTCGATGGATGAATGCGTCGGCGAATGGGTCACGCCGCTGCTTGGCGCGGCGGAGCCGAGCGACCGAGAACTCGCCGCGATCTATGAGCGGGCGGTTCCGTCCTACACATTGGCGCATGAGGCGCTGCGGCCGGTCTGGCGTTCGATGGCCGCATCCAGGGCAAACTGAGAAGTCGAGCATGCGTAAGAAGATTGCAATCATTGGCGACCGCTTCATGCTTCCCGAAGTGTTTCGCGAGAAAATCGAGAAGGCCTGCGGCGACAATCTCGATATCCGTACCCTTGAGGCGGCATGGCCCGACGAGCCGATGGAATTCGGCAATGCGGCGCTCGGCCTCGACAAGGTCAAGGAGTATTTTGGCGATCCGGACGAGGTGGTCGATTTCATCGGGGATGCCGAGATCTTCGTCACCCAGCTTGCGCCGCTCTCCGAGACCATGATGCAACGCCTGCCCGCGCTGAAGCTGGTTGCGGTATCGCGCGGCGGCCCGATCAACATCGACATGGCCGCCGCCAAGGCCCACGGCATCACCGTCGTCAACGTGCCGGGACGCAATGCGAGTGCTGTGGCCGAGTTCACCATAGGCGCTATCCTTGCCGAGACGCGACTGATCCGGGTCGGGCACGAAGCCTTGCGCAAGGGGGAATGGCGCGGCGATCTCTACCGGGCCGACCGCACCGGCCGCGAGCTCAACGAAATGACTGTCGGCGTCATCGGCTATGGCAACATCGGCACCAGGCTGGTCCGCCTGCTGCGCGCCTTCGGATGCCGCATCCTGGTGTCCGATCCCTATGTGCAACTGAGCGCCGAAGACCGCAATGCCGGCGTCGAGTTAGTCGCGCTCGACGATCTCCTGTCCCGCTCAGATGTGGTCACGCTTCATTCCCGAGTAACCGAAGAGACCCGCGGGCTGATCAACAAGGACACCATCGCGCGGATGAAACCCGGGGTGATCTTCATCAACACCGCGCGTGGGCCGCTGGTCGACTACGACGCGCTTTACGATGCTCTCGTCTCGGGACACATCGGCAGCGCCATGCTGGAGACGTTCGCGGTCGAGCCGGTGCCTGCCGACTGGCCGCTGCTGCAGCTTCCGAACGTCACGTTGACGCCGCATATCGCCGGTGCCTCGGTGCGCACGGTGACCTATGCCGCCGAGCAGGCCGCCGAAGAGGTGCGTCGCTTTATCGCCGGTCTTCCGCCTATCAATCCATGCTGAAAGCGCAGCAGCCATGAAGTACCTGTTACGCATAGAGGATCCGGCGAGATGAGCGGCGCCACTGAAATCGTCGACCTCTTCGTCATCGGCGGCGGTGTCAACGGCGCCGGCATCGCGCGCGACGCAGCCGGCCGCGGCCTTTCTGTCATTCTGTGCGAAAAAGACGATCTTGCCGAAGGCACCAGTTCGCGATCCGGAAAGCTCGTCCATGGCGGCCTGCGCTATCTCGAATATTACGAGTTCCGGCTGGTGCGCGAGGCGTTGATCGAGCGCGAAGTGCTGCTCGAATCCGCTCCCCACATCATCTGGCCGATGCGCTTCGTGCTGCCGCACAGCCCTGACGACCGGCCGGCCTGGCTGGTCCGGCTCGGCCTGTTCCTCTACGATCATCTCGGCGGCCGCAAGCGGCTGCCGGGCACCCGAACGCTCAACCTGCGCACCGCGCCCGAAGGCGCGCCGATCAAGGACGCGTTCAAGCGCGGTTTCGAATATTCCGACTGCTGGGTCGACGACGCCCGTCTCGTCATCATCAATGCGCTCGATGCGGCGGAGCGCGGAGCCAAGGTCTTTACGCGAACCGCCTGCACCGCCGCCCGCCGTGAAAACGACCTGTGGTCGGTCGAGATGCGCGACAGCCGAACCGGCGTCAGGACCACGGTTCGGGCGCGGGCGCTGATCAACGCCGCCGGGCCGTGGGTCAATGATATCATCAACCGCGTGGCCGGCCAGAATTCCAAGCGGAACGTGCGCCTGGTCAAGGGCAGCCACATCGTCGTGCCGAAATTCTGGGAAGGGCGGCAGGCCTATCTCGTCCAGAACAGCGACAAGCGCGTTATCTTCATCAATCCTTACCAGAACGATCTGGCGCTGATCGGCACCACCGACATTCCCTATGATGGGCGGCCGGAAGACGTAGCGGCGGATGCCAGCGAGGTCGACTACCTGATCAAGGTGGTCAACCGCTACTTCAAACGCGGGCTTGCCCGCAGCGATGTCATTTACTCGTTTTCGGGCGTCAGGCCGCTCTATGACGACAACGCCGACAATCCGAGCGCGGTGACGCGCGACTATATTTTCGAGCTTGACGCATCGGCCGGGCAGGCGCCGCTGCTCTCCGTCTTCGGCGGCAAGATCACCACCTTCCGCAAATTGGCCGAGCACGCGCTGGACAAGATCGCCCCGTTCTTTCCGAAAATGGGCAAGCCATGGACGTCGAAAAGCTATCTGCCGGGTGGCGATATCACCAACGCCGACTTCGAGCAGTTTCTCGGCGATCTCGGCCGCGAATATCCCTGGATGCCGGCGTCGCTGGTCAAGCACTATGGCCGGCTCTACGGCACCAGGACGCGGGTTCTGGTCGGTGCGGCCCAGTCGCTCACCGACCTGGGGCGGTGCTTCGGTAAGGATTTCTTCGAACGCGAAGCCAATTATTTGTTCGAGCACGAATGGGCGCTGACATCAGCCGATATTCTCGAACGGCGCACCAAGCATGCGCTGCATCTGTCCGCCGCAGAAAGAACCACTTTCGAGGACTGGTGCGCGAGCCGGCTGGTGAAAGCAAGCTGATGGCCTTTACGCTTTCCCTCAACACCAATCCGCTGGTCAATCGCTTTGCCGAACCGGACGATCTGATCGATGCGATCGCTTACGACATCGGCATCAGAGACGTGCAGCTGACGCATGAATTCGTCAATCCCGGCTGGCCGGCGGCGACGATCTCGAAATTCCTCCACCTGTTCCGCGCCGCGCTCGACCGCACCGGTGTGCGCGTGACGTCGGGGATGACCGGCCCCTACGGCAGGCTCAATCATTTCGGCCACCCTGACGCCGATGTGCGCCGCTACTATGTCGATTGGTTCAAGACCTTTGCCGATATTTCCGCCGAGCTCGGCGCCAGCGGCATGGGCACGCAGTTTGCGATCTTCACGCACAGGGATTTCGACAATCCGGAGCGTCGCGCGCGGCTTTTCGACATCGCGCTGGAATGCTGGCGCGAGGTTGCCGAGCATGCCAAGGCGGCCGGTTTGAGCTACCTCTTCTGGGAGCCGATGTCGGTCGGCCGTGAATTCGGCCACACGATCGAGAGCTGCCGGGCCCTGCAGAGCGAGATCGAAGCAGCCGGCATGGCCATCCCGATGGAGATGATGGTCGATATCGACCATGGCGACGTCACGTCGAGCAATCCGGAAGACATCGATCCCTATGCCTGGGCCGAAGCGTTTCCCAAAGTATCGCCGATCATCCACATCAAGCAGTCCTCGATGAATAAGGGCGGTCATTGGCCGTTCATTGCCGCCTACAACAAGGACGGCCGCATCACACCGGAAAAATTCCTGGAGACGGTTCGCCGCGGCGGCGGCGTCGACAACGAGATCTGCCTGGAATTGTCGTTTCGCGAACGCGAGCCGGTCGACCATCAGGTCGTCGCCATGATCCGCGAGTCGGTCGACTACTGGGCGCCGTTTATCGAGACCGGCAGAGCCGCTCTCCTGCCGCGAGCAGGATAGATGAACAGGAGCCGATGCGGCTCCTGTTCAGAACCAGAATACGTCAGCCGAATTTCGGATCGAGGCTGCCCGACTTGTAGCGCTTGGCCATTTCCGAGACCGGCAGCGGCTTGATCTTGGGCGCGTTGCCGGCAGTGCCGAACTGCTCGAAGCGCTCCTTGCACAGCTTCCTCATCGCGGCCATTGCCGGCGTCAGATATTTGCGCGGGTCGAATTCGCTCGGGTTCTCAGTCAGCACCTTGCGGATCGCGCCGGTCAGCGCCATGCGGTTGTCGGTGTCGATGTTGATCTTGCGCACGCCGTGCTTGATGCCGCGCTGGATCTCCTCGACCGGCACGCCCCAGGTCGGCTTCATCTGGCCGCCATATTTGTTGATGATCTCCTGCAGCTCTTCCGGCACCGACGACGAGCCGTGCATGACCAAGTGCATGTTCGGCAGCCGGCGATGGATCTCCTCGATCACGTTCATGGCCAGAACCGCGCCGTCCGGCTTGCGCGAGAACTTGTAGGCGCCGTGGCTGGTGCCCATGGCGACGGCCAGCGCATCGACATGCGTGTCCTTGACGAACTGCACCGCCTGCTCCGGATCGGTCAGCAACTGGTCGTGGCTGACGGCGCCTTCGACGCCGTGGCCGTCTTCCTGTTCGCCGCCGCCCATCTCCAGGGACCCGAGAACGCCGATCTCGCCTTCCACCGACACGCCGCCCCAGTGCGCCATGTCGACGACGCGCCGCGTGATGCCCGAATTATAATCGTAATCGGCCGGCGTCTTGCCGTCTTCCTTCAGCGACCCGTCCATCATCACTGAGGTGAAGCCGTACTGGATCGCGGTCACGCAGGTCGCCTCGTTGTTGCCGTGGTCGAGATGCATGCAGACCGGGATATCGGGATGGATCTCGACGAGCGCGTCGATCAGCTTGGCCAGCACGACGTCGTTGGCATAGGCCCGGGCCCCGCGGCTCGCCTGCAGAATGACCGGCGATTTGGTCTCCTCGGCGGCCTCCATGATGGCGAGGCCCTGTTCCATATTGTTCATGTTGAACGCAGGCACGCCATAGCCGTGTTCGGCGGCATGGTCGAGCAATTGTCTCAATGTAATGCGAGCCACCCAATAGTCTCCCGTATTTGGTTTCAAGCCTATGGTTGCGAGCCGTCCGGTCGTCGTTCAGCCCACTGATGCTTCTGGCCGGATTTCCAGAGAACCGCAACCTTTGGCCATGCCGCCGGGAGCAATTCTTGTTACAAGACAGCAATCAAAAGCGAATAATATCCCAAAGAAATGTAACATCATCACAAAAAATCTGACGCATATGCGATTTACTCTGTTATAATGGCTGTGGCTCGCCGTTTCCGCCACGGTGGACTCGCAACGAGCCGGATTCAGGGAACAGGCTGGACATGAAGAGCGACGGCCGGCGGCAAGGCATCATGGATTTTCTGATGGACACTGGCACGGCCAGCGTCGATGACCTTTCCACGCGCTTCGGTGTATCGAAGATGACCGTCCATCGCGACCTCGACGAGCTTGAGGAAAGCGGCTTCCTGCGCAAGGTGCGCGGCGGCGCCTCGATCCAGCCGAGCGGCCTGTTCGAGAGTGATTTCCGCTACCGTCAGAAGCAGGCCGGTGAGGAGAAGCAGCGCTTGGCGGCTGCCGCAGTGGCGATGATCGAGCCGGGCCAGACGGTGATCATCGACGACGGCTCGACCGCCGGCGGCATTGCGCGTCACCTTGCGGATCTCCGCCCGCTGACCGTGATCTCAAACAATCTGGCCGTCATCCAGGATCTGGCAGGCGTTGGCGGGATCACCCTGATCGCGCTCGGTGGCCAGTACAGCAAGAAGTTTCACGGTTTCTTCGGCCTGCTTGCCGAGGACACGTTGAGATCGTTGCGCGCCGATGTGGCCTTCCTGTCGTCGTCGGCCATCCACGGCGCTTCCGCCTTCCACCAGGACCAGGAAGTGGTCCATACCAAGCGGCTGATGATGGCCGCCGCCGCGCGCAAATATCTGCTGGTCGATCACGGCAAGTTCGGCCGCACGGCGCTGCATTTCCTGACCGATCTCAAGGCGTTCGACGCCGTCTTCACCGGTCGCGAACTGGAACCCCAGATGCGCGAGGTGTTGGATGGCGCCGGCGTTTCGCTAACACTGGTCGAGAAGGACTAGACCATGATCCCGAAAAGTGGGAACCGGTTTTCGGAAAAGATCATGGTCAAAGAAGAAGATAGAGCCCCATCCCGCTACGCGGGATGGAACAGGCTCTAGAAGGAGGACGCATGGTTTACTGGGTCGGCACAAGCTGGAAAATGAACAAGACGCTTGCCGAGGCGACTGAATTCGCCAAGGCGCTGGCGGGGTTCGTCCCCGGTTTCGACGACCGCATCCAACCCTTCGTCATCCCGCCCTTCACGGCGGTCCGCGAGGTCAAGAAGGCGTTGGCCTCGACGCGGGTCAAGGTCGGCGCCCAGAACATGCATTGGGCCGACGCCGGAGCCTGGACCGGCGAGGTCTCGCCGGTGATGCTGACGGATTGCGGGCTCGACCTCGTCGAGCTCGGCCATAGCGAACGGCGCGAGCATTTCGGCGAGACCGACAAGGCGGTCGGCCTCAAGACCGCGGCGGCGGTGAAGCACGGGTTGGTGCCGCTCATCTGCGTCGGCGAGACGCTTGCCGAGCGCGAAGACGGGCGGGCCAATGCAGTGCTGACCGCGCAGGTGCAAGGCGCATTGCAATTCCTCGAAGGCGAGGCAAGGGGAGAAAAAATCCTGTTTGCTTACGAGCCGGTCTGGGCGATCGGCGACAAAGGCATTCCGGCAAGCTCTGACTATGCCGGCCGGCAGCAGGCGCTGATCAAGAAGATCGCCGGCGATCTCCTGCCGGCCATACCGCCGGTGCTTTATGGCGGCAGCGTCAATCCGCAAAATGCCGCCGAACTGATCGGCCAGCCGCATATCGACGGGCTGTTCATTGGCCGCTCGGCCTGGCAGGCGGAAGGCTATATCGACATCCTCGGGCGCGCCTCGGCGGCGATCTAACATCGAATGAACAGGAAAGGACAATAAAATGAAAATAGCCATTGGAGCCGACAGCGCCGGCAAGCCGCTGCTCGACGTCATCGCCGCGCATCTCGCCACCAAACCCGGCCTCGCCGTCAGCGACCTCAGCCAGGCCGGCTACTATGCCGACCTGTCGCAGAAGCTCGCTCAGACCATTCTCGACGGCGAGAACGATCGCGGCATCCTGTTTTGCGGCACCGGCATCGGCGTTTCGATCTCGGCCAACAAGGTGCCCGGCATTCGCGCCGCACTCACCCACGACACCTATTCGGCGGAGCGCGCCGCGAAATCCAACAATGCCCAGATCATCACCATGGGCGCCCGCGTCATCGGCCCGGAACTGGCCAAGTCGATCGTCGACGCCTGGCTCGCATCGGAGTTCGACGAAAAGGGACCATCGGCCGGCAATGTCCAGGCGATCGACAGGCTCGACGCGGCGAAGCTGGGCTAGAGCGCTTCATCGTTTCACGGAAACGCCGAACCGCTCTATCTCTTTGTTTTTGCGCAATTCCGGACGGAAAACCTTTTCACACTTTTCCTGGAATTGCTCTAACCCAGGCTTTTCCGCATCGCGCCAATCACGGTGACAGCCGACGCGGCGCCAGGGTCCATATGCCCGAGCGACCGCTCGCCGAGCCGCGACGAGCGGCCCTTCGCGGCGATCATGTCCTTGGTCGCCTCGGCGCCCCGTTCGGCTGCTTCAAGGGCAGCTGCCAGGCTTTCGGACAGGGTCTTGCCGGCGGCATCCGCAGCGGCCGCTGCTTGCGCCGCCGGCAGCCAGGCGTCGACCATCGTCTTCTCGCCGATCTCGGCCTTGCCGCGATCCTGGATGCCTTGCGCCATCGCCCGGAACAGGGCGATGAAATCGGCACCCGCCAAGGTCGCCTTGCCCTTGACGGCGGCCGCACCACGCATGAAGGCCGTCGCATAGAGCGGACCTGACGAAGCGCCGACGGCGTTGAGGAACGATTTCGCGGCGGTGTTGAGGAGAGCTGTCGGCTCGGTCGCCGCGAGGTCCAGCGAAGCCAGCGCATCGCGCACCGCGCCAAAGCCGAGCGCCATGGCGATGCCATGATCGGCGTCGCCGATGACGCCGTCTAACTGGCAGAGCCTGTCCTTGTCGGCTTCGATCGCCACCGCGATCGCATCGAACATTGTTTTCAGATCGGTGGTGTCGATGGATGTCATAGATGCTGCTTTCAGCCGGCGCGGAACATGGCGCAGTCGCAAGGATGGTCGAGCATCGTCTGCAATTCGTCGTCGAGATGCATCAGCGTCACCGAGGCGCCGGCCATTTCGAGCGAGGTGCAATAATTGCCGACCCAGGTCGCGTGAACTGAAACGCCGATGTCATCCAGCCGACGCTTCACCCGCCGGTTCATGATGTAGAGTTCCATAAGCGGCGTCGAGCCAAGCGAGTTCACGAGCACGGCAACCTTGTCGCCGCGCGCTGGCGCCATCTCGTCGAAGATCTTGTCCAGCATCTCGTCGGTGATCTCGTCGGCGGTTTTCAGTTTTCCGCGCGCAATGCCCGGCTCGCCATGAATGCCCATGCCGATCTCCATCTCGTCCGGCCCGATCTCGAAATTCGGCCGGCGGGTCTGCGGCAGCGAACAGGGCGATAGCGCCACGCCCATGGTGAAAGTGTGATCGTTGGCCTTCCTGGCGATGCGCTCGCATTCATCGAATGAGAGCATCCGGTCGCAGGCGGCACCGGCAGCCTTGAAGATGAAGAAATTGCCAGCGACACCGCGCCGCTTTTGCCGCTGGTCACGCGGCGCCGATGCCACGTCGTCGGTGGTCAGCACGGTGCGCACCTCGATGTCGTCCATCGCCGCCATCTCGGCTGCCATGTCGAAATTCATCACGTCGCCGGCATAGTTGCCATACATGAACAGCACGCCGGCGCCGCCGCTGACCGCCTTGGCGCATTCGAGGATCGGGTCCGGCGGCGGCGACGCAAAGACATTGCCGATCGCCGCCGCGTCGGCCAGCCCTTTGCCGACGAAACCGAGGAAGGTAGGCTCGTGGCCCGAGCCGCCGCCGATGACGAGGCCAACCTTGCCTTCCCGCGGCCCATCGCGGGCGATGATGGAGCGCGGACTTCCCTCAGCGCTTTTGAGATGGCGGGGATGCGCGGCCAGGATACCTTCCAGCATCTCGTCGACGGTGCGGTTGCCGTCATTGATGATCTTCTTGGTCTGCACCTGCATCCTCCCTATTTCGGTATTTTCGCAGATAGTACAGCGTGTTACCGGGATTTCCACCCTTGGACGGACATTTCACGCGGCGATGCGTTCGCGCGCGGCCAGGATCTGCACGCAGGCATTGGCCGCCTCTTTGCCCTTGACCTGGAAGTGCTCGAAGAAGAAGCGGTGATGCTCCGCACTGTCATGGTAGTTGTGCGGGGTGAGCACCGCCGAAAGCACCGGCACGCCAGTGGACAATTGCACATTCATCATGCCGTCGATGACCGCGCCCGCCACGAATTCATGCCGGTAGATGCCGCCGTTGACGACAAATGCCGCGCCGAGGATCGCTGCATAGCGGCCGGTCTGGGCCAAGGTCTTTGCATGCAGGGGAATCTCATAGGCGCCCGGCACATCGAAGACATCTACGGCAAAGCGTTTCTCTCCAAGGACCGCAAGTTCGGCCTGGAACGCCTCGACGCACTGGTCGACGATGTCGGCGTGCCAGCGCGCGCGAATGACAGCAACACGGACAGTTTCGTAGTCTTTTGGGAAATGCTGATTCATGGGTCCATCCTTCCGTTTTCGAACCAGAATCAGGACGCACGATACGGAATCCGAACCGCGAACGCGGACCGTCTTCCGTTCGTTCTCTTCCATCCGGACTGTGACCGTCGGCTCCGGAATCACACCGGATCTGCTGACCTCTCCGGCTAACCGGAAAGCGCTCGCGGGCTTGGGCCGAAACCCTTACCGCCGGTGGGGACTTTCACCCCGCCCTGAGAACATTGACGATGTTTGTATGGAAGGGGCGGACAGCGCTGTCAACCACAGACGTCGTCGCGGATGGCGCAGAAATAGCGATCCGTTCCAGGGCAATCGCATTTGGATTCTTGCGAAGATGGACCCCCACCCTAACCCTCCCCACAAGGGGACCACAAGGGGGAGGGAACGCTGCCGCGCACCTGTACTTTCCCGTTAGCGCCGAAAGGCAGATAATTTGCCGAGGTCAGCGCCAACGGAAGTCTCCCTCCCCCTTGTGGGGAGGGGTTAGGGGTGGGGGTACATCGTAGAGCGAAAGCCTCGGCCTTCCACCTGCGATAGCCCTGCGTTCCGACCTGGTCACTTGAGGGCAAGGAGGAGGGCAACCTGCAGCGTCAAATGGCGATCACGGGCAAGGCAGGCAGCACCTTGTCCAAGGTGATGGGAAATTCACGCACTCGCACGCCGGCCGCGTTGTAAATGGCGTTGGCGACAGCAGCCCCCGCACCGCAGACGCCGAGCTCGCCGAGACCCTTCGCGCCAAGTGGATTGGCCTTGTCGTCATGTTCCTCGAGGAAGACGACCTCCATCTCGGGGACGTCGCCGTTGATCGGGACATGATACTCGGCAAGATCGTGATTGACGAAGTGGCCGTAGCGCGGGTCAAGCACCGTCTGCTCCATCAGCGCTGCACCGATCCCCCAGGTCATGCCGCCGATGATTTGCGAGCGCGCGGTCTTGGCGTTGAGGATACGGCCCGCGCCCATCACAGCCAGCATCCGGCGCATGCGGATCTCACCGGTATCGCAATCGACAGCGACCTCGGCGAAATGCGCTCCATAGGAATGCTGCGAGTAAGCCTTGTACGACCCGGTGGCAGCGCCCGCGGCCACGGAACCTTCGGCCTCAAACCCGTCGGGAGCGATCCTCCCGATGAGGTCGGCCAGGCTTGCCGACCGCTGGCCGACCCTGACCTCGCTGTCGGCAAAACTTGCCTCGGTGGCATTCGCGCCGCGCAACGGCGAGGCTTCGCTCGCCTGCGCCGCCTCCAGGATGCGTTCCTTGAGAGCGTTGCAGGCGTTATGCAGCGCCGAACCCGCGCTTGCGGCGCCCCAGGAACCGCCGGAGCCAGCGGTACGTGGGAAGCGGCTGTCGCCAAGCTCCACTTTGATGGACGAGATCGGCAGGCCGAGGCTCTCCGCCGCGATCTGGGTCAGGATTGTATAGCTGCCGGTCCCAATATCGGTCATGTCGAGCCGTGCCGTCACCCGACCGTCCCGGTCGATCGCAACCCGCGCCGTCGCCGCGCCGATGTAGTTCGGACGGATCGCCGCCGCCATGCCGTATCCGATGAGCTTTCGGCCCTCTCGGGTGCGGCCCGGTGTCGGGTCTCTCCGCTGCCAACCGAAACGGCGGGCGCCTTCCTCCATGCAGGCGACGAGATTGCGGGTGGAGAACGGCACGCCGCGCTCGGGATCCTGTGCCGGCTCGTTGCGGATTCTGAGTTCGATCGGGTCCAGGCCGAGCCGCTCGGCGAGCTCATCCATGGCGCATTCGAAAGCCAGCATGCCGGGCGCTTCGCCGGGCGAGCGCATCCATTCGCCGCGGTTGATATCCAGCGGAACCAGGCGATGACGGGTGACCCGGTTCGGCGCCGCATAGAGCGAGCGGGCAAAAACTGCCGTTTGCTCGCAGTACTCCTCGAAGCTGGACGTTGCGGACCAGACATCGTGCGCGATCCCGGTGAGCCGCCCGTCGGTGTCCGCGCCGAGACGCACCTGTTGGATCATCTCTGCGCGGTGACCGGCATTGGCGAACATCTGTTGTCGCGTCAGCGCGATCTTCACCGGGCGCTGCAGAACCTGCGCTGCAAGCGCGGCCAGGATCGTATCGGCATGGGCAATCAGCTTGGAGCCGAAGCCTCCGCCGATGAAGGGGCTCACGATGCGCACACGCTCGGGCGGGATGCGAAGCGTGCTGGCGACTCCAGCCCGGAAGTTCGCTAAAGTCTGCGCCGATGTATGGATCGTCAGCTCGTTGCCTGACCAGGCGGCGAGCGTCGCATGGGGCTCCATCGGATTGTGATGTTCGAAGGGGGTCCGATAAGTAGCATCGATCTTGACCGGAGCCGCAGCAAAGGCGCTCTCGAAGTCGCCGATCACGCTGTCGGTCTCGAAGCCGGCATTCGTTCGTTTTGGTGCGTAGGCGTCGGCCTTATGTCCCGGCAAATCGTAGACACCCGGCGCCTCGTCGTAGCGCACTTTGATGAGGCCCGCAGCAGCGCGGGCCGCCTCGAACGTCTCCGCGACAACAAGCGCGACGGGCTCGTCGTAATATCGCACCTGCTCGCTGTTGAGCGCGGGCCGGGCGCGTGTGAAGACCTCCGGCACGGTCGGCGTGACCGCCGGGCCGAAATCCGGCTGGGCCGGCGCATTCCGGTGCGTCATGACGAGCAGCACTGCCGGCGCCCGTTCGGCTTCGGCCGTGTCGATCTCGGCGATGCGCCCCTTGGCGACGGCGGCGCCGAGAATATAGCCATAGGCTGTACCATCCAGCGCATTCTCGTAGGCGTAGGTGGCATCGCCCGTCACCTTGAGCGGACCGTCGATGCGGTCGATCGGGCGCCCGATGACGCCATTGCGTGGTTCGGAAGGACGGTTCTCGCTGGTCTTCGTCTCTGTCATCGTGTCACCTCACGCACTCTCGGCGGCAGCAGCGAGCGTGTGCCGCATCGTCCGTTTCGCCAGCGGGATCTTGAAATCATTACCGCCATGCCCGACGGCTCCGGCGAGCGCGGCTTCGGCTGCGTCGGTAAAGGCGCCGTCGGACGCCGCCGCTCCTGCGAGCGTCCGCTCCGCCTCCGTCGCGCGCCAGGGCTTCGCGGCCACGCCGCCCATGGCGATTCGCGCGCTTCGGATACGATCGCCGCTCATCTCGACGATTGCCGCCACCGACACCAGCGCGAAGGCGTAGGAGGCACGGTCGCGCACCTTGCGGTAAACCTGTCGGCCGGGCGGCGGGGACGGCAGGGTGACCGCGGCGATCATCTCGCCGTGGCCGAGCACGGTCTCGACATGGGGCGTCGCCTCGGGCAATCGATGGAAATCACCGATCGGGATCGTGCGGGTCTCGCCGCCGGGCGATATGGTCTCGATCCTGGCGTCGAGCCCGGACATGGCGACCGCCATATCCGAGGAATGCACCGCGATGCAGGCTTCGCTCGCGCCGAGCACGGCATGCATACGGTTGAAGCCCTGAAGCGCCGCGCAGCCTGAGCCCTGCTCGCGCTTGTTGCAAGGCATGTTGCGGTCGTAGAAATAAGGGCAGCGCGTGCGCTGCAGGAGATTGCCGCTGGTCGAGGCCTTGTTGCGTATCTGGCCGGACGCTCCCGCCAGCAGCGCTTGCGTGAGCATCGGGTAGCGTGATCTCACCCGCGGATCGGCGGCGAGATCGCTGTTGCGGACCTGGGCGCCGACCCGAAGTCCGCCTTCCGCCGTCTCCTCGATCCGATCGAGCGGCAGCCGGCTGATGTCGACGAGATGCGCTGGGCGCTCGATCTCGAGCTTCATCAGGTCGAGCAGGTTGGTGCCGCCGCTGATGAACTTGGCGTCCGGTCGGGCCGCAACCGCGGCGGCTGCCTGCTCGGCACTTGCCGCACGTTCATAAGTGAAGGATTGCATTGCTCACGCCTCCTCTGCCGCGTCGCGGATTGCAGCGACAATGTTCGGATAAGCGGCACAACGGCAGATGTTGCCGCTCATCCGCTCGCGGATCTCGGCATCGGTGAGAGCGACGGAAGCCGCCGCTACGTCGGCGCTCGCATGGCTCGGCCAGCCGGCCTTGGCCTCGCCCAGCATGCCGACAGCGGAGCAGATCTGGCCCGACGTGCAGTAGCCGCACTGGAAACCATCGCGGGCGACGAAGGCGGCCTGCACCGGATGCAGCCGGTCACCCTCGGCAAGGCCCTCGACCGTGGTGATCTCGTCGCCCTCATGCATTGCGGCAAGCGTCAGGCAGGAATTGATCCGGCGCCCATCGACGAGCACCGTGCATGCGCCGCACTGGCCGTGGTCGCAGCCTTTCTTCGAGCCGGTGAGGCCGAGATGGTTGCGCAGCGCATCGAGCAGCGTCGTCCGCGGGTCGAGCTCGACGGCAAGATCCCTAGCGTTGATCCGTAGGGACATCGGCATCGTCGGTACCGGAGTCGGAGAGGCGGCCGCCGTGACGGTGTCGGCCGGCTCTGCGTCGACCGGTATACCGGTAGCCAGGAGCACGCCGGTCGCCACCCCGCCCTCCAGCACCGTTCGACGCGTCGGCCCGCTCCTGTTGTCTGTTTTGGCCATGCATGATCTCCAGTCGCAGTTCTGTCACCCGTCGACACTGGAGCTGGGGATGCGCGCGGCGGCTTTCTTTCAAGAAATCGGCGGCAATGTCAGAATTCCGGAGAAGAATTCACCCGATAGACCCGAGGCGTCATGCCCCTGAGGCGCCGGAAGGTCGTGGTGAAGTGGCTCTGGCTTGAAAAGCCGAGGCGAAAGGCAATGGTACCGATCGACAAACCCGTTTCGCGCAGCAGCATCTCGGCTCGCCGCACGCGTTCCTCGATCACATAGGCATAGGGCGCAAGGCCGGTCGTCGCTTTGAATCGGCGCGCAAAACTGTCGACGGCCATTCCCGCGACGGCTGCCAGCTCGCTTAGCGAAATGTCGGAGTTCATATGTGCATCGATATAAGCCCGAACTCGACCAAGCGCCCGACGGCTGAGACAGCCGTGACGTATAGGCGGGTGTTGCTCCCGGTTCAGGTTGGCCACGCGGAGGCTGACGAGGGCGACCAGATGCTCGACATAGGCAGAGTCCGGCTTGTGGCCGAGTGCCATCTCGTCGCGAAGCGAACTCAGAAGCGTGGCGACGACTACGTCTTTCTTGTTCACCAGGATCGGCAGGTCTCTCAGGCGTTCGCATCCGGGAAGCCCGATATCGGGATCGATCCACAAGGCTGAGTAGGAGAGGTTTACATCGCGATAGAAGCCGAGCCGCTCCGCGCCTGCGGGGACGAAGGTGAGGGCTCCGGGCCGGTCCATCCCGTCGTAGAGGGATCTTGCCTCGTGCCGGATAGATGTGTGGGACGTTCCGCCTTCTTCGGTCAGCACGATCAGATGATGAGGGGCTGTCCAGCGGAGCTCCGCCTCCCGGCACGCCCATCGCCGATTGTCGAAAACGATCGAGGAGCTACCCCATGACGCGGTTTGCAGGGGCTCCGACGTCTCTTCCTGGCTCCGAACCCGTCCGTCACCAAGCAACGGTCTGAATGACATCGCGGCATCCCGCTGGTTCACTCGCGGAGCCGTGGCCAGCCCCGGATTGAGCGTTGTGCGCCGCCCCGCCGCTACGCATACGGCGGTTTATGTGGGACAGGCATCGCGCGTTGGTAACCGGGCAGTGTTCAAGAAGTCGTGAGATCGGTCAAATCCAGCGCGCCTTCTGTCAACCGCCGAGCCCATCGCGGATGGCGCAGAAATAGCGATCGGTTCCGACCTGCCCGCCCTTGAGAGCGACCTCCAGTCCTTCGATTGCCTTGACGCGCGAGTGGGCGACGCAAAGCGGCGAGCCCGGCGAGGCGGGCAGCGGCATCCGCACCGTCAGCGCATCGACGCCCATCTGGCCGAGTGCGTGGCTCGACGTGTCGCCGCCGGCAATGACCACGCGCTGCAATTTCTGCTCGATCGTCAGCTCGCGAAGAAGTTCGCCGAGGCCGCGACCAAGCTTGTGGCGGGCGCCTTTCTGCCGGTCGATTTCAGCGCCCCGGTCGGCTGCTGGTCCAAGCGCCGTGTAGAGGACGACGCTGCGCCCGGCTTCCAGGCTGGCGCGTCCGGTGAAGACCGCGCGCGCAATCGCGTCGCTGGACGCCTCAGAAACCAGCTCGACGGGATCCACCTCGATCCCGTCGAAACCGTCCGTCAAAGCATGCCGTATCTGCCGCTCCGTTGTCGGCGAGCAACTGCCCGAGACCACCGCGATCCGGTCGGCCGCACCCGGGGGCGAAAAGCCGGGCTCGGCACGGACAATCCCGTCAGACGCCCATTCAGCCAGCAGCGCATATTCGATGCCCGAAGAGCCGACGACGAAAGTGCCGCCAGGCCTGCGAACGCGCCATATCTCCTTGCCGGCAAGCGCCTGAGTTTCCAGGCTATCGACATCCAAAAGCACGATGTTGATGCCGTCGGCGAGCAAGCGATCGAACGCTGCCGAGCGCGATGCCGACTGCAGCGTCGCCAGGTCGACCAGCCCCGAGGTGAGGTCCGTCTGGCGCGACAGATGGATCAGCAGGTCGGACTCATCCATCGGTGTGGTCGGGTGGCGGCTCATCACGGGATGGCGGTCGATACGGAAATATTTGTCGCGGTAGGCCGCAAACAGATGGCCGAAGGCGGTGTAGCGCTTGAGCTGCGGCGCGCCAACCACCAGCGGCACGCTGTCTTGGCTGAACACCGAGCGGCCGATCTCGATGGCGCGGCCGATGCTGCCGATCGTCGGGCTGGAATCGAAAGTCGAGCAGACCTTGTAGTGGCAGATCTCGGCGTTCAGGGTCTTCAGCCAGGTGAAGGCGTGCTTGAGATGCGTGTCCATCCATTGTGGTGTCTCGCTACGGCTGGTGCCGGCGAGGCCGATGGCACGGCAATGCCTGAACTGCAAAAGCAGCGCCTCGTCCGGCTGGCGCATGAACAGCACGGTCGCCACGCCGCCGAGCTCGAGCGCCTCCATGACGTCGGTCGAGCCGGTGAGGTCGTCGCCATAATAGCTGAGAAGCAGGTTTTGCATGGCGTCGCTTTGCTCAGGCCGCTTTGCCATCGCCGAACTTTTCGATCGACCGCGCCAGTTCCGGATGGGTCAGGGCGAACTCCGCCAGCGGAATGCCCTCGACCGCCGCCTGCCAGGCTTGCTGCACGGCGCGGACGCCGGCGCCTGGCCCGTCCGGATGGCTGACGATGCCGCCGCCGCAGAGGTAAAGGAGATCGACCGTTCGGCCGGTTCGCTCGAAGGTTTCCGGGGCCTGTCCGCCCCATTGGCCGGAGCCGGCGACCGGCAGTGCGCAATCATCAGCCGAAAAGATCGGCGTGGTCACCGCCTTGAAGGATTCGACGAATGACCAGTCCGGCTCCCAATATTTCGAGGCGATGCCGTTGATCTGGAACTGATCGACGCCGAGCAGCCGCCAGAACTGCTGCCAGACCTTGAAATCCATGCCGAGGCCCGGGTGCCGGGTGAGGATGTCCCAGCCGTTGCGGTGAGCGTGCAGCACCAGGCTGGAGCGCTTTCTGAGGAAGGCCATGCCGCCGAAGCCGACGGAATTGATGTTGACCACTGCGCAATTGCCGCCGGCCTTCGCCACCAGATCGTGGTTTCGCATCATCTCGTCAGGGTCGGCATGCGAGATGCCGAAAGCATACATGACCTTCTTGCCGGTCTTCTGCTCGTGGTCGAGGACGAGCGGCATGATTGCCTTGACCCGTTCCGACAAAGGCGAATAGGCCGGGCTCATCAGCTTCTCGTCGTCCTTGATGAAGTCGACGCCGGCGGCGATCAGCTCACCGACCATCTCCGCCGTCTCGTGCGGCCGAAGCCCCAGCGCAGGCTTGACGATCGTCCCGATGATCGGGCGGTGCTCAACGCCGGTCAGTTGGCGGCTGCCGGCGACGCCGAACTGCGGACCTGGATGCGCTGCCCGGTATTCCTCCGGCAGCTTCATGTCGACGACGCGAATGCCGGACAGGCCCTTGATCGAAAAGGCGCCGCCGATGGCGATGGTCATCAGCGCCGAAAGGTCGGTGCCGATGGCGTCGAGCGGAAACGCGATGTCGACATCGGCGCGCTTGAAGGGTCCGTCGCTGGCCTCGGGAAGGGACGGGCGATCGCCGTCCGGCAGAGGCCGTATCGCCAGGACGCGCGCCGCTACCCGCGCCTTGAGCTCTTCGGTCTCGCCGGCCAGCGCGACGAAGGTTCCGGTCGACTGGTCGCTGGCGATCTTGGCCGCCAGCGCCTCGATGCTAGCCGAGGTCTCGATGCGATAGGTGAGGGTGATCATAGTTCGAAAAAAGTTCCCTGATCTTCGAAATCTGGTATAATGAGTACATAAGTATTGCAAGCGATATCCGCTTGGGCAGACATTCCGGGAATCGTGGCGACAATGCTAAACAGACACCGGTCAAAGGAGTGATTCGCGACGATGAACCGTTCGGAGCCGATCGTCCGGCGCAAGCTTTCCGACGAAGTATTTTTGAGACTGAAGCGCTTGATCACCAGCGGCGAATTGCTGCCGGGCGATGACATGCCGTCGGAGCGTGAGCTGATGGAGCGCTTCGAGGTCGGCAGGCCAGCGATCCGCGAAGCGATGCAGGCGTTGAGCAATATGGGTCTCGTGGCGATCTCGCATGGCGAGCGGGCGAAAGTGCTTCAGCTGACCGCCAAGTCGATCATCAAACAGGTCGACGGCGCGGCCAAGATCATCCTGTCGTCGTCGAAGGACACGCTGGAGCACCTCAAGAACGCGCGCATCTTCTTCGAGCGCGGCATGGTCAGGGAAGCCGCAGAAAAAGCCACTGCCGAGGACGTTCAGCGGTTGCGGGCAACCGTTGCCGAACAGCGGAGCTTTCGCGGCGATTCCGAGGCCTTCATATCGGCCGACATGAAGTTTCATACCCAGATCGCGGCAATATCCGGCAACCCGATCTATGTTGCGGTCAGCGAAGCGATGCTGGGCTGGCTGAAGGAATATCATACCGAAATGCTGATCTGGACCGGCAAGGAAAAGTTCACGCTGACCGAGCATGAAGAGATCATCGGGCGCATCGAGCAGAAGGATGCGGACGGCGCCGAGAAGGCGATGATCAAGCACCTCGAGCGCTCGCGCGCGCTCTATGTGATGAATTCCGGCAACTGATTTCACCCGATCCGAGTGATCGCGTAAGGCGTCATCACAAGGTGGCGTCGTTCGAACCCGGAAATATCGACCGTCACTTCGCTCGCCGTCAGGTTCGCTAGCCACATGACGGTCTTGCCCGAGGCAGAACGGGCTGCCAGCGTGAGCACCCGCGTCTCATCGCTCGTCCTCGCCGCTACGTGCCTGAAGCCGGCCAGTTGGCAAAGCCCCTGCACGGACTGGAAGATCGGCCGGGGTTCATCTTCGCCGACAGGTTCCCCGGATGCCGCCAGCACGCCAAATGGTCCGGTGAAGCTGCAAAGCGTGAGCATCTCCAGCCCGGCCGGCGCGACACGCGCGGCGTAGCCGATCGTCCATGCTGCCGCGAACTGGCCTGCATGGCGTGGATCGCGGTCGGCCATGGCGATGCGCTGACCTTGCAGATTGGCCTTGGTCGCGCCGCCATAGGGTTTCTGCCGCATGGCGATGGTCGACGGGCCGATCCGGTAGGGTGTTGGCCCGAAGATCGCCCGCGTCGAGGCGGTGATGAAAGGCAGCGCCTCCAACGATTGCATGACGCTGAGATCGTCGGCGGCGTGCACGATCGGGCAGGTGCAATGGGTGACGAAATCGAGCTGGCCGGCCGGGACGCGCTTACGGTTCAACTCAGTGAAATAGCTGAACATGCCGCCACCGAGGCGGATATCGGGAAAGGCGCGGCGGGCGGCAGAATAGATGTCTTCGAGCGGCGGGCATTCAGGCCATGCGCTGCCCGGCGGCGTCGACTGCCGGTCGACCGAAGGCGAAACGGCTATGGCCGAAAGCTTCAGCCCGGCCTGGCGGACCATGCCGGCGACGCCTGAAAGCTCCGCGTCGAGATCGCCGACGCAGGAAACGACGCATTCGAGCGTCGTCTTGGCCGGATAGGCGGCGGCGAGCCGGGCATAGGACTGCAAGGCGTCGAGGCCGTGGCCGCGCGTCGGATCATAATGGAACATCAACTGTTGCGGGCCGAGCGCGGACAGTGTCGGCAGGTTTGCAAGCGCCGTCTCGCCCTCGTCCGGGTAGATGATCACGCCGATATCCGGCAGCGCCGGTCCGGCTTCGCCGAGCTCGACGCGGATTGGCTCGGCGGTTGCGGCGGCAGCCGGCACTTTCCCGTCGCCGGACACACGCAGGCTGACCGTCTGGCGCAGCATCTCGCCGGCAGGCAGTATGTAGGGCCATGGCAGCGCGAGCGGCCGGACATAGGTCTTGTAGGACGCATCCGACCAGTTGCGCTGGTCCTCCATCTCGAACACGTCGCCTTCCATCCGGCATTCGGCGGTGACGCCGGGCCGGACCTCATGGGTGATCGCCCGCAAATCCTTGAAAGGCTGCCAAGGGTCGATCAGGTCGGGAAGCTTTGTTTCCACCATGCTGCCGTCGGTGTGCTCGACCGTGACCTGGCTGCCGGCCAGGCCGGCGATCGGATGCAGGATGCAGAAGCCGCAGCGATTGGTCTCGAAATCGCTTTCGGGAAGCGCGCTCACGTCGAAAACCAGCTGGCCGTCGGCGGAACCTTCGATCGTCGCGCGAAAGTCGAGCCGGCTTCCCTCCGGTCCGACACAGCTTGCCGAATAGCTGACAGTGAAAGTATCGGAGCCCTGGTCGATGACTAAATCCGTGAGCGCCGGCTCGTAGGTGCCCCAGTCGCGATCCCTGACGATATAGGCGATGGCACGCAGCACTTCGATGCCGCCATGGCGGATGGTCCGTAGATTGCCGTTGGCGAAGTCGGCGGTGAGCGCGCCGGCGCGCAGCCTGACAGGGTCGGCCTCGACCGCGCGCGTGCCATAGAGGAGGAAGGCGTCGGCGGTCATCTCAGCAAAGCGTCGAGCTGCACCGGTTCACGGCTCGCAGCACCCGCATAGGCAGCCTCGACCAGCGCGAAAGTCTTGAGGTTGTCGGCGCCCGAGGTTGCCGGCTCGGTTTTGTTCGCCAGGCAGTCGACCCAGTGCTTTTGAATGGCGACGACGCTTTCCTGTATGTTGTGCCACGGCCGCGATGCCCAGGGCAGCAGCGGCGGCGAGACGTCGCTTACCACCGTTCCGTTCCTGCCGGTGACGGTAAGCCGGTAATTCTGCTCAAGCCGGATCGTGCCGTCGCTGCCGTCGATCTCGACCAGCGTCTGCGGAAACGGCTCGGTCACGAGCTTGGTCGCATAGCTGCAATCGACCACAGACGTTGCGCCGCTCTTGTGGTCCATCAGCATGGTAGCGACGTCCTCGCCGGCGATCTCAGGATTAATGCGAGCGGTGCGTGTCGTGATCGTCAAAACGTCGCCCAGCAGAAAGCGGGCAATGTCGAGACTGTGGATGCCGAGGTCCTCGATGATGAAGCGCTTTCCCGTTGCCAGATATGGCTGGCCGGAAAACACGTCATAGGCCGAGCGGAACGAGATCCGTCCGAAGAAGGGTGTGCCGATTTCACCGCTGTCTAGCGCAGCACGCACCGCCTGGATCGGTGATTGCCAGCGAAAATTTTCATGCACCATCAACGGCACGCCGGCGTCAGTGCAGGCCTTCACCATGGCCTTGGCGTCGGCAAGCGTCGGCGCGAACGGTTTTTGGCAGATTGCCGGAACGCGGTGCCGCGCAGCCATCTCGACAAGCGGACGGTGGCTCGGCGCGGTGGTGGCAATATCGACGAAATCGAGGCTTTCGCCGGCAAAAAGTGCCGCCGCGTCGGTGTAGCGCCGCGTGATGCCGAACTGGTCGCCGACGACCTTGAGCCGCTCCGGATCGCGGTCGCAAATGGCGATGATCGACGCACCGGCGATGTCGCGCCAGGCGTGCATCTGGTTGACGGCGAAGAAGCCGCAGCCGATCAGGGCTCCCCGCAGCTCCGCCATGCTCAGCCCGCCTTTGCCATCTGCATCAGTGTAACGCGCTGTTGCAGCCGGCGCTGCGCCTGGTCGACGACGACGGCGACGATGATGACGAGACCCTTGATGACCATCTGCCAGAACGAGCTTACGCCCATCATGACCAGTCCGTCGGAGAGGATGCCGATGACGAAGGCGCCGACGATGGTGCCGCCGATCGTGCCGCGGCCACCCGACATCGAGGTGCCGCCGAGCACCGCCGCTGCGATGGCGTTGAGCTCGAAACTTTCGCCGGTCGCCGGGTGCGAGGCCATCAGTTCGGACGAGATGATCAGGCCGACGATCGCCGCGCAGAAACCGGAGAACATGTAGACGAACATCTTCACCATGTTGACCCGGACGCCCGAAATCCGCGCCGCCCGCTCGTTGCCGCCGACGGCGAAGATGTGGCGGCCGAGCGGGGTGTATTTGGCGAGATAGGCCGCCCCAAGTGCTACGACGACAAGAATCCATATCGAGACCGGCAGGCCGAGCAGCCGGCCGGCGCCGAGGAAGCCGAAGCCCGTCGTGCCCAGATCGGGCTTGCCGACAAGGTTCGGGAAGGTGCGGCCGTCGGACGACAGCAGCGCCAGGCCGCGCGCGACATAGAGCACGCCGAGCGTGGCGATGAACGGCGCGACGTTCAGCCTGGTGATCAGCAATCCATTGACGGCGCCGATCAATATGCCGACCGCCAGCGTGATCAGCGCGATCTCGAAGACGTTGAAATAGATCGTGTAGCCGACCTGCAGGTCGATGCCGTTGAGCACGAGATAGCCGGCGACCATGCCGCAAAGACCGACGATCGAGCCGACCGACAGGTCGATGCCTCCGGTGATGATGACGAAGGTCATGCCCATGGCCAGGAACGCGTTCAGCGCCACGTGTTTCGACATCAGGATCAGGTTGGCGGCCGACAGGAAATTCGGTGCCGCGATCGAGAAGAAGATCAGGACGGCGATCAGCGCGATGAACGTCCTCGCCTTCATCAGCGTCAGCAGGACGGAGCCGTTCGAGGCGGAGGCAACAGCCGCCTTGGCCGGGATGTCAGTCATGGGCGGTGTTCTCCGTGTGCGGGACCGGTCCGTGGCCAAGCGCCGATGCGGCGACGAGTGCCGCCTCCGTCGCCTCGGCGCGATCGAACATGCCGGTCAGTTTTCCATTGCTCATCACCGCGATCCGGTCGGACAGCGCCATCACCTCGTCGAGATCGGAGGTGGCGAACAGTATGCCCAGTCCGTCGCGGGACAGTTTGCGCATGGTGCGAAAGACGTCGGCCTTGGCGCCAACGTCGATGCCGCGGCTCGGCTCGTCCATCAGCAGCACCTTCGGTCCGGTGAGCAGCGCCTTGCCGATCACCACCTTCTGCTGATTGCCGCCCGACAGCGACGAGACCTCTTGCGCCGGATTGGCGACCTTGATCGCCAGCTCCCGCACCATCTGCGTCACCGCCTGGTTTTCCTTGGCGCCGCTGATATGGAACAGGCGCACAAACCGCGACAGGCTGGCCAGCGTCAGGTTGCTGGCGACGGAGAGTATCGACACCAGCCCTTCGCGCTGGCGGTCCTCGGGGATCAGCGCCAGTCCGCGCCGGATGCGGCGCGTCGTATCACGTTCTTTCACTTTCTTGCCGGCAATGAAGATCGCCCCGGTGGCATGGCCGTGGCGACCCATGATGCAGTCGAACAGCTCGCTGCGCCCGGCGCCCATCAGGCCATAGATGCCGAGGATCTCGCCGGTGCGCAGCGACAGCGAGACATGATCGACCGCAAGCCCGCCGGTCACGCGTGGCAGGCAGATGTCCTCGGCGCGGAAGATCTCTTCGCCCGGAACATGGCCGTCGGCCTTGGCGAAGTCCTTGGCGTCCGAGCCGATCATCTGCCGCACGATCCATCGCGTGTCGACATTTTTCATCTTCTCTTGGCCGGTGATCCGTCCATCGCGCAGCACGGTGATGTAGTCGCCGATGCGGATCAGTTCCTCGAGCCGGTGCGAGATGTAGACGATCGCCACGCCGCGCGCCTTGAGGTCGGCAATCACTTTGAACAGGATTTCGACTTCCGCCGCACTCAGTGCCGAGGTCGGTTCGTCCATGATCAGGATGCGCGCATCAAGCGAAACCGCCTTGGCGATCTCGACCAGCTGCTGCTGGCCGATGCGCAGGTCCTCGACCAGCATGTCGGGCCGGATGCCGGCTTCCAGGCGCTCGAGGAATTCCGCCGCGCGGCGCTCCTGTTCTCTGCTGTCGATCTTGCGGAACCGGTTGGTGATCTCGCGGGTGGCGAAAATGTTTTCGGCGACCGTCAGGTTGCCGAACAGGTTAAGCTCCTGGAACACCATGCCGATGCCGCGGTTCACCGCGTCGCCGGATGACGAGAAGAAAACCTCCTCGCCCTCCAGGAGTATGCGGCCGAGCGTCGGCTGTTCGACGCCGGCGATGATCTTCATCAGCGTCGATTTGCCGGCGCCGTTCTCGCCGACCAGCACGTTGACCGCGCCCTTGCGCACCTCAAAATTCGCGCGCTTGACCGCGACGGTGCCCGAATAGACCTTCGAGACGTCTTCCAGCTTCAGGATGACATCATGATCGATGGCGGCATTCATGGCTTCGGCCCGATCTCTGCCTCCGCCGGCGTCACCAGCGGCAGGTCCTGGCCGCTGCCCATGACATAGGCGCCGACAATCCTAACGCTCCGGCCTTCCAGCGCTTCGCGCGGCAGCTTGGAAAGCACTGTCTTGTCGGCATGGATGTTAAACGCCTTGCCGAACTGGGCGAAGTCGATCTGGTTGGTGAAATCGTTGAACTGGATGAAATCGAGACTGTCGCGCAGCGCGGTGCCACGCATCGCGGGTCCGATCTGCACCCGTGCATCGGCCTTGCCGTCGCCGTCGGCATCAACGTCCATGGTCGCCGCGCGCGATTGCGTGTTTGCGGCGACCACCTTGCCTTCAAGACGAACCGCGAAGGTCCACGGCGAATTCGCCTGCTTCTTTGGATTGCCGTATTTGGCGCCGGCAGCCGCTGGATCGGCTTTCGCCAGGGCGTGAACCTCGGGAAACGATCCGGCCTTCTGCTGGAGATAGGGCACGACCTTGGCAGCCCAGATATCACCGACCATCTTGTCCGCATTGAAGGCAGGGGCGTTGCCGCCGTTTTCCCCGGACGGTGTCGGCAGGATTTTGCAGGCGGTCAGGCTGATGCCGAGTATCGCGGCAAGGATCGGCCAAGTCTGCTTGTTCAACATGTCGGCTTGTTCGGCATGGCGGTCAGGGGCACCCAGGAAATGGAAGCAAGGGACGAGCCGGAAGCTCGTCCCTTGCGATTGATATCACGCCGGCTCAGTTGGTCAGCGCGAAGGTTTCCAGCTTGGCGGCATTGTCGCCATTGATCAGGACGCAGTCCATCAGCTGCTTTTCCTCGGCCGGAGACTTCTTGTTCTTGATGAAGTCGTTGGCCTGCTCGACTGCCATCTGCGCCTGCGCATAGGCCGGCTGCAGGACTGTGGCCTTGATGCCGCCTGAGGCGATCGAGTCGCGAACGTCGTTCGATCCGTCGAAGCCGACGACGATGACGTCTTTGCGTCCGGCGGCAGCGAGCGCGGCATAGGCGCCCATCGCCATCGTGTCGTTGCCGGAGATCACGCCTTTGATGTCAGGATTGGCCTGGAGGATCGATTCCATCTTGGAATAGGCCTCGGTCTGGCTCCAGTTGGCCGACTGCTGCGCCACCATCTTGAGATCCGGATAGTCGTCGATGACGTCGTGATAGCCCTTGGAGCGGATGCCGGCATTGGTGTCGGATTCCTTGCCGACCAGCTCGACGAAATTGCCCTTCTCGCCCATCAGCTTGACGAACTCCTGCGCGCCGAGCTGGGCGCCCTGGTAGTTGTTCGAGACGATCTGCGCGACGGCGACCCCGGTGGCGTTGATCTCGCGGTCGATCAGGAAGGACGGAACGCCGGCGTCCTTGGCTTTCTGCACGGCGGCGACGGTGGCGTCGGCGCCGGCATTGTCGAGGATAATCGCCTTGGCGCCGCGGCCGATCGCCGTGTCGATCAGCTCGGACTGCTTGTTGGCGTCGTCGTCATGGACGAGCACCAGCGCTTCGTAACCGAGTTCCTTGGCCTTGGCTTCAGCGCCGACGGCTTCGGCCTTGAAGAACGGATTGTCGTGCGAAGGCGTGATAATGGCAATGAGATCCGCCGCATAAGCGGGTGCGGCCGTGCCGAGCGCCAGCATGCCAGCAAAAGCCGCAAGCGTCATTCTGCGAGTGAGTTTCATGATTTCCTCCCGTTTTGAAAAACTATGCCTTGATCAACCCAAGGCTGCTGTCTGCATGCAATTCATTTAGATGGCTCGGGCGCGGATAGACTGGGTTCAAAGCCGTTTGCCGGTTCATCTCAACGGAACGTCGCTCCCCAGCCATCCTCCACCCCGGCCCGAATTTGCTTCGAAGCCTGAATGTCCTAGCCACCATACAGCTAAGCCAACTGGTATAATGAGTCAATCACTAATTCAGATGACATGTGTCGGCACGCCCGCGACTTTCCTTCTCCCCTCGGGAGAAGGAAAAGGTCATCTCAGGTAATCCGCTGAATGCTTGCCGCAATCTCTTCCGGCTCGAAGACCCGCTTCCAGTCGTCGCGCATCAAGACCGGCTTGCCGAACTCGATGGCCTTGTTGCAGGCGTCGGAGAACACGCCCTTGGTTTCACCGAAGATGACGGCGCCGAGCACGTTCATGTGGCCAAGCAGGAAGTCGAGCGCCGCCTGCTGGTCGACGCCGCGCGCGACGACCTCGTCGACGGCTTCCTTCATGACGACGAGCAGCGAGGCGCAGACAGTCTCCGAAAGGCCCGGCTCGAGCAGCGCCATCTGGTCGACTGTGACGCGATGCGACCGCATCACCGGGGCCCAGATGATCTTAGCGATCGCTTCACCCTTGGCGAAATCTTCCTCGGGGCCCTGCATCAGCGCGCTGACCATATGCTGCTTGGCCTTGACGCCGCCGAAATAGTCTTTCTTGGCCGCCATGTCGGTCTCGTCGTTGAAAATCGGCGGATGGCAGGGATGGGTGACGAAATAGGTCAGATCCGGCCGCTTCGGCAAATGGCCGGCGAAAGGTGCCGCGGCGTCCAGCACGACCACCATCGTGCCAGCAGCAAGCTTGCTCTCGATGCTGGCCGCGACCTTGCCGATATGGGTGTCGGGAACCGCCAGGATCACCACCTCGGCGCTATCAAGGGCTTCATCGGCGCTGACCGCGTCGATGCCCAGCCCCGTCTTTAGTCGCTCGCAGCCGGCATCGCTGACCTCGACATGGCGTATCGTATAGGGAGAGCCGCGAAAATTGGTCGACAGGCGGTAACCCATTTTGCCGCCGGCGCCAAACAGCGCAATCGTTGTCATCTAGCCGTACTCCTGATCTCCAACGATGGCCCTGCCGATCGTCATCTTAGTAGCTGGTATAATCACCCTACCATATTTTGGCAACCGGATAGGAATCGGATGCGGCCAGTTTCGGCCGGCCCCTTCGTCAGTGCCTTTGGTTGTTATCGCATCGATGGACGATCGCCTCGCCTTAGCCGGCTGCCGGCGAGGCGAGTATCAGGATGTCAGGCAGAATCGTCCGCCGTCAAAATGCCGGCTGTCAGAAAATGAGCTACTCTGGATGCACCCAAGCAGCGCCCCTGCCACGGATATGGGCAGCTGGCCTCGCTTATCCGCTGATGCCGCTTTCGAAAGTCAATGAAGCCGAATCAGCGTCCGGGAAACATTGCCTTCAAGCCTTCGCGCGAGGCCTTGGCGACACCGCGTTCCGTGATCAATCCGGTGACCAGTCGCGCCGGCGTCACGTCGAAGGCCGGGTTTGCCGCGGGCGTCGTCTCCGGCGAGATGCGGACCTGCGCAATCTCGCCACTCGCGGTCTTGCCCCAGACCAGCGAGACCTCGTCGCTGGAGCGCTGCTCGATCGGGATTTCGGCCAGCCCGTCACCCACCGTCCAGTCGATGGTCGGCGAGGGCAGCGCGACGTAGAACGGCACGTCGTTATCCGCCGCGGCCAGCGCCTTCAAATAGGTGCCGATCTTGTTGCAGACATCGCCGTCGGCGGTGGTGCGGTCGGTGCCGACGATGACCATGTCGATCTCGCCGCGCTGCATCAGATGCCCGCCGGCATTGTCGACGATCAGCGTGTGCGGCACGCCGTGGCCGGCCATTTCCCATGCTGTCAGCTGGGCGCCTTGGTTGCGTGGGCGCGTTTCGTCGACATAGACGTGAACGGGAATGCCCGCTTCCGTTGCCAAATAAATCGGCGCCGTGGCGGTGCCGTAGTCGACGGTGGCCAGCCAGCCGGCATTGCAGTGGGTCAGGATGTTGACCGGCTCGCCCGGCTGCTTGCGCGCCACGATTTCCTTGATTATTTCAAGCCCATTGGCGCCGATGGCGCGGTTGAGGCTGACATCCTCGTCGGCGATTTCGCCTGCGCGCCGGTAAGCAGCCTCGGCGCGTTGCCCAGATGGAAGCGGCCGCAGGAAATTGCGCATCTCGTCGAGCGCCCAGCGCAGATTGATCGCCGTCGGGCGCGTTTCGTGCAAGACCTCCCAAACGCCGTCGAGTGCTGCATCCGAAGGGTCGTCGGCCATCTGAATGGCGACGCCATAGGCAGCGGTGACGCCGATCAGCGGTGCGCCGCGCACCCACATGTCGCGGATCGCGGTGGCGATGCCGGCAACGGTGCTGACTTTCTCCATGCGGAAATCATGCGGCAGCCAGCGCTGGTCGATGATCTCCACCGAACGCCCGTCGTCGCTCAGCCAGATGGTGCGATAGTGGCGGTCGCCGACGTTCAAATCCTGTTCTCCCGTTCGATCAGCGCGGCCAATTTGTTGACCTCATCGATGCTGTGAATCTGGCGCCGGTTGACGGCGATGTGACGGCCGAACTTCAGCGCCTTCGCCTCACATGTGGCGCGCAGATCCTCGTCGGCAATGGTCTCGAAATCGGCGTTGTGCGCGAGGCCCAGAATGCGCCGGTGCACCTCGACGCCGGCAAAGCCCAGCATGTCGGTCCAGACCTGATGCAGCATGTGGTCGAGCGCCTGTTCAGCGCCGAGCCTATCGCCCTGATCCTCGAAGAGGCTCTTCTGGTAGAGCATGCCCGTGCGCTCGGTCCGCCACAGATGCGAGAACTCGGTGCGGAACACCGACCATGTCTCGACCGTGACGTCGAGCAGATAGACGCGCATGGTGTCGCGCTTTCCATTTTGCTCGTGGCCGCGCTGCGAGAAGAACGCCATCCAGAAATTGGCAAGCAGCATGCCGACATCGAACGCGATCGGGCCGTAAAAGGCGAATTCGGGATCGATCATCCGCGTTTCGGTGTCAGTGACCATGATCGACCCGGAATGCAGGTCGCCATGCAGCAGCGTCTCTGCATTGGCCGCGAAGATGTGCTTCAGCCGCTGCGCCTCGACCTTGAGGTCGCGGTCGGCGCGCAGCTCGGCGACGATGCGGTCGAGCTGTGGGCTCGTATGCCGGTTCATCTTGGCATCGAAATAGGGGTCCGAGAAAACCAGGTTCTCGGTGATGTCGCAAAGCTCGACATTGTCGGCGAACAGCGCCAGATCGGCTTTGCGGTCCTTGGCCGCCATATGCAGGTCGGAGCCGCGAAACAGGGTGCGGGCCATGAACAGGCCGATGTCTCTGGCGATCTTCGGCAACTGCCGGCCTTCGATCAGCGCGCGCCGCAGGATGATGTGCGGCGACAGATATTCCATGATGATCAGCGCCTGGCCTTCGTCGAAGTGATGGATCGCCGGCACCGAACCGGGCGCTCTCGCCTGTTGTCGTGTCAGCGCATGATATTCGAAGAAGGAGCGCTTCAACGGCAGCGGCCAGCTGTCACCGACCAAGCGGACATAGGGCAGGGCCTGCTTGACGACGGCAGCACCCGTGGCGCCCTCGACGATAAAGACCAGGTTCAGATTGCCGTCGCCGACCTCGCGGACCCTCCAACGGGCCGTATCCTTGCCGATATGCGAACACAGGGCCTCGTTGGCGCCGAGGCGTGCCGCCAATGTCTCGACCGACAGTGCTTCGAATGGCAATTTCGCAGTCATCCTCACCCTCCCGCTTAGGTGCTCCATCATAGTGAAGCCATGGCGGTTGGTCCAAGCTAGGAAGCTCTCTGGCAATTGTCAATCGTGTTGACAATTGCCGGGACAGCCCCTAGCGTCACGGTCAGGGAGGAACGAATGGGCAATGATGCCGTGTTCCGCGTGGACGGCCTGAGGAAGTCCTTCGGCCATATCGAGGTGCTTGGCAGCGTCTCGCTCGATTTGCATGCCGGCGAAGTAACCGTGCTGATGGGCGCCAACGGCGCCGGAAAATCCACCCTGGTCAAGATCATCAGCGGCGTCTACGAGCGCGGTGGCGGCACGATGAGCCTCGCCGGCCAGGACTTCGCGCCCAAAACGCCAGCGGAGGCGATCCGCGTCGGCGTCGTCACAGTTCACCAGAACATCAATGACGGTGTCGTCGCCGACCTCGACGTTGCTACCAATCTGACGCTTGACAGGCTGAGCGGTAGCGGCGCGCCGACCCTGTTCAATCCGGGCCGGGTGCGTCGCGAGGCAAAGGCGGTCGCCGACCGCATGGGTCTGGCCATCGACCTGAAAGCCAGGATCAGCGATCTCTCGCTGGCCGACCGCCAGATGGTGGCGATTGCCCGCGCCATGGCGCACCAGCCGAAAGTGCTGATCCTCGATGAACCGACCTCCTCTTTGTCCAGCGCCGAAGCCGATCGGCTTTTCGCGCTGCTCGACCGGCTTCGCGAGCACGGCGTCGCGATCCTCTACATCTCGCACCGCATGTCGGACATCAGGCGGCTTGCCGACCGCATAGTATCGATGCGCGATGGCGTCATCTCAGGCGTTTTCGACCGCAAGCCGCTCGACTATGAAGGCGCGGTCAATGCCATGCTCGGCCGCAAGATCCACCTCGACCGGATCGTCGCCAGGAATTCGGCCAGGCCTGTCCTGACGATCGATGGGTTGCGGATTGCAGACGGTTCCAGGCCGATCTCGCTGACGCTCGGCGACGGCGAGGTCGTTGCCATCACCGGCCTGGTCGGCGTCGGCAAGACGGCGCTCGCTGAGACGCTGTTTGGCGTGCGCAAGCCGCTGTCCGGGACCATGGTGCTGAACGGGAAACCCTTTGCACCGGAATCGACGGGCGAGGCGATCGCTGCCGGCGTATTTCTTGTCGCCAAGGACCGGGGCGAAAACGGCATCGTCGGCGACTTCAACATCCAGGAAAATATCAGTCTCCCGTTCCACATGCGGATGTCGCGTCTCGGCGTACTCAAGCGCCGCATCGAGCGCGCCACCGCGCGCCGGCAAATCCAGGAGCTGGGCATCGTCTGCCGCTCGGAGAAAGATGAAATGTCCGCCCTTTCCGGCGGCAACCAGCAGAAGGTGATGGTCGCCCGCTGGATGTCTCAGGCCGCAAGACTGTTCATTCTGGACGAGCCGTTCCAGGGCGTCGACATTTCGGCCAGGCGCGATATCGCGGCCAAGCTGCGGGCGAGCGCGAACGGCCGTGCGACGCTGCTGTTCGTCACTGAACTTGACGAAGCGCTGGAGACCGCCGACCGCATCCTGGTGATGTCGGAGCAGACGATCGTCGGCGAGCATCGCAACGCCGACATCGACCTCGAGCGTCTGCTGGCCGAAGTGGCGGGCGGGCCGTCGCAGAGCGCGGCCTGAGAGCGGGAGATGGTGAGAATTGGAATGGAGAGGGCATGAGTTCGGGTTGGATTGAGATGGCAGCCGCGCGCGACCTTGCCATCCGCTACGGATTCATCGTTTTGCTGTTCGGGTTGATCGCCTATTTCGCCATCGCCGCCGGCGGCTTCGTCTCGCCGCAAAGTGCCGTCTTCATCTTCCAGTCGGTCGCCATCACCGGCGTGCTGGCGCTTGGCGTCACCGCCACTCTGGTCGTCGGCGGCTTCGACCTGTCGATCGGCTCGGTCGCTACCAGCGCCATGATGGCGGCAGCCTATGTCATGGTGGTGCTGGAGCAGAACGCCGTCGTCGCGGTCATCGCCTGTCTCGCGATCGGTGTCATCGTCGGCCTCATCAATGGCTGGCTGATCGTCTATATGCGCGTGCCGGACCTTCTGGCGACGCTCGGCATGATGTTCCTGCTCGTCGGCTTGCAGCGCATCCCGACCGAAGGCCGCTCGATCGCCACCGGCATGACGATGCCCGATGGCTCGGTGGCCAACGGCACGTTCAGCGCCGCCTTCCTGGCGCTTGGCCGCCACCGCTTCGATTTCTTCATCCCCAACCTCATTCCCGTTTCGGTCGTCGTCCTGCTCGTGCTTGCAGTGCTGATCTGGTTCTTTCTCGAATACACCCGTTTCGGCCGCATGATGTACGCGGTCGGCAGCAATGAGCGGGCTGCCGAGCTCGCTGGCGCGCCTGTCAAGGCATACAAAATCTGGGCCTACGTTATTTCAGGAGTTTTTGCTTCGATCGGCGGCATTTTGCTCGCTGCCCGGCTTGGACGCGGTGACATCGCCTCGGGTAATAATCTCCTGCTCGACGCTGTCGCCGCGGCGCTCATCGGCTACGCGGTCCTCGGGGCCGCCAAGCCGAACGCCTTCGGCACGGCCGTCGGTGCGGTGTTTGTCGGCGTGCTGCTGCAGGGCCTGACGATGATGAACGCGCCCTACTACACGCAGGATTTCATCAAGGGCGTGGTTCTCGTGGTTGCCCTTGTCTTCACCTTCGCCCTTTCCGGCAGGGGCAAGAGGTAGGATTTCGACAGATAGGATTTCGACCAGCTGAAATTTGAGTTCAACAAGTGGAGGAAGAAACATGAAGATCACAAGAAGACTATTGGGGGCGGCAGCGCTTGGGCTTGCCGGCGCCGCGCTGCTTATGCAGGTGCCGGCGATGGCGCAGGATAAGCCGGCGCCGTTCGATAAGCCCGGCGCCGTCAAGATCGCGCTGGTCCGCTATCTCTCGACCGGCGACTTCTTCCAGGCCTATCTGTCCGGTGTCGAAGCGCAGGCCAAGGCGCTTGGCGTCGATCTGCGCGTCCTCGACAGCCGTCAGGATGCCGCCCTTCAGGCAGACATGGTCGACCAGGCCATTGCGCTTGGCGTCCAGGGCATCATCATCCAGCACGGCCTGACGGAATCGATGAAGGAAGCCGCCCAGCGCGCGGTCGACGCCGGCATCAAGGTCGTCGCTTTCGACGTCAATGTCGAAAACCCCAAAATCCCGCAGATCGAGCAGTCCGACCGCGACCTCGCCCGCCTCGCGCTCGAACAGGCGATCAAGGACAATGGCGAGAGCTGGAAGGCCGGCTATGTCTATGTCGCCGGCATCGCGCCGCTCGACCGCCGCAACGAGACCTGGGTCGACTTCAAGAAGAAATATGCGGGCATCAACGAGGCGGCGATGTTCGGCACGCTCGACAATCCGATTGCCAATTCCGTCGCCAACCAGGCTCGTTCGGTGCTGTCGGCCAACCCCGACATCAAAGTGATGTTCGCGCCCTATGATGAATTCGCCAAGGGCGTGAAGATCGCCGTCGACGAGGCGGGATTCAACAAGGACATCAAGATCTATTCGGCCGACATTTCGACCTCCGACATCGCCGCGATGCGCGAGCCCGACAGCGCCTGGGCGGCAACCGCCGCCACCAATCCGGCCGTCGTCGGCCAGGTTTCGGTGCGCGCGCTGGCGCAGCTTTTGGCCGGCGAAGACCCCGGTCACAACGTCATCGTGCCGCCGACGTTGATCACCCAGAAGGACCTTATCGACAAGGACATCAAGAACATGGAAGACCTCTCGGCCAAGCTGCCGCAGTTCGCCCATGCCGATGTCGCGATGCCGGCCTGGATGCCGAACCCGAACGCCAAGTAGCTTTTTATCGCAGGCGAAAGAAAAGAGCGGCTTTCGGGCCGCTCTTTTTGCGTCTGGACTGTTCTTGAGCCTACCTCAACGCCGCCGCGATGTTGCCGCCATCCACCGTCGTTACATCGGCGGTGGTCCGCTCGGCCAGCGCATGATGCAGGAACGCTTGGGCCACGTCTTCGGCCGTCACTTCCTGCCCAAGCAGGTTGCCCGCCATGTACTCCTTCTCCGACACGCCGCGCGCGCCAGAACGGCTGGCGATCATGGCGTCGGTCAAAAGCCCCGAACGGATGCGGTCGGCGTTGACCGCATTCGAGCGGATGCCATGCGCGCCATAGTCGAGGGCATATTGCCTGGACAGGAACAGCGTCGCCGCCTTGGGGATGCCATAGGCGCCGAACTTCGGACCCGGATTGATTGCCTGCTTGGAGGTGTTGAACAGGAGCACGCCGCCGGTGCCCTGTTCGAGCATGATGCGCACTGCGTTCTGGGCCGCCGACTGATGGGCGAAGAAATTGAGCTCGAAGCTCTTGCGCAAAGTGGCGTCGTCGAGCTCGCCGATCCTGCCCTCCCAAGCAGCACCCGCGTTGGAAACCAGGATGTCGAGGCCGCCGAAGACGGCGACCGCCTTGTCGAACGCAGCGCGCATCTGCGCCGGATCGGTGATGTCGGCGCCGATGCCGATCGAACTGTTGCCGGCCTTCTTGGCCGCTTCCGTCGCCCTTGCCGCATCGAGATCGACGACGACGGCATGGGCGCCATTGTCGGCGAACAGCTTTGCGGTGGCGGCGCCGATCGCGCCGGCGCCGCCGGTGACCAGCATAACCTGGCCGGTCAGCGGCTTCGGCTTGTTGGAGGCGAGCTTGGCCTGCTCCAGCGACCAGTATTCGAGCGGGAACAGGTCGGCTTTGGACAGTGGACGGAAATCGCCGACTGCTTCGGCTCCACGCACCGCCTCGATCCACATCTCGCCGACGTCGGATGCGATCTTCGCATCCTTCAGCGTGCGGCCATGGCCGAACATGCCGAGGCCCGGCACCAGCGTCAGCCGCGGCATCTGGTCGAGCATCGTGCGCTTCACATCGTCGAGCGCGTCGTTGGTTTCGAAGTAGGCGCGATAGTCCTTGGCGAATTTTTCGACATGCTGGCGGATGGCGGATTTGTAGTCGCCGATCTTGTCCGCGTCGGGTGCCGGCAGCGCCATCGGTCCGGTCTTGATGCGGATCGACAGGTCGGGTGTCGATACGCCGCGCCCGGCATAGTCGGCAATCCTGGCGGAATTGATGAAATCGACGATCGCGTCCGACGTGCGGAAGTCGCCGATCATGCGGTCGAAGCGGCCTTCGCCGCGCGCTACGGCCACCGCGCCGCGCAGCATCGGCGCAATGTCCGCGGGCCCGGCAAGCCTGGCTGGCAAGGCCGATTTTTCGGCAGGCGGCTTGCCATTCCTGGCGATGAAATCCTCGGCGACGTTCACATAGTGGATCATCCGGTCGTAGGCCTGTTTAGCATCGTCGCCGAAGGTGAAAATGCCATGCTTGTCGAGGATCAGGCCTTCGACCGTCGGGTCGGCGTCGAAGACATCGGCAGCCGCCTTCGCCAGATCGAAGCCCGGCATGATGTAGGGCACGTAACCCATCTTGCTGCCGAAGACCTTCTTGCTCAACGCCTTGCTGTCGTCCTGGTCGACGATGGCCAGAATGGCGGTCGAGTGCGTGTGGTCGACGAATTTGTGCGGCAGGAAGGCGTGCAGCAGCGTCTCGACCGAAGGGTTCGGCGAAGACGGATCGATGAGGTTCCCCCGCTGCAGCGCGACCATGTCTTCGTCGGAGAGCTTTTTGAGCGACCGCGCCTTGAGCAGGGCGCCGAGCTTGACCGCCGGCAGGCCCTGCGGCTCGATCACGCCCATGTCCCAGCCGCTGCCCTTGACGCAGAGCACGTCCCATTCGTCGCCGACGAGGTCGGTGGCCTTTGTCTTGCAGGAGGTGTTGCCGCCGCCATGCAGGACAAGCCGCGGTTCGCCGCCCAGAAGCCTGGTCGTATAGACGCGCAGCGCCAGGTCGCGGGCCACACCCTTCTTTGCATAGTCGGCAACCAGCTTCTCCGCCTCGCCGTCATTCCATAGGTTCTTCATGTTCGCTTCGTCCGATTTCTCTTTTGGTTGTGAACAGGAACGCCGCGACGCTTTGATGACAATGCGCCCGCGGCGGAGTTTTGCGTATCTAGGCGACCTTTTCCGCTGCCGATCCGGCATGGTCGAGCAGCCGTCGCGCCATCCGTGCGCCGACCACCAGATGCGTGCACAGCCCACCCGCGATCGCCGCCACCAGCGGTCCGAACTTGCTGTCCTCCTGCACCACCACGAGGCGCTTTTCAATCTTGCGCAGCGATGACAGCTCTGCCGAAATGACCCGCCGGTTGTAGCTGCAGTCGAGCGCCTTGCCTTGCGCGTCGATGATCTGTCCGGCGATGACGCCGGCAGCGCCGGCACGGCGCAGCACGTCCATTTCGCTCGCAGTCAGCGCACCGCATTTGACGACATGGCTGTCGGCATCGACGGTGCCGACCGAGTACAGTGCGAGGGCGCATTCGCTAATGCCCGACAATTGCTCGCGGATCACCGGCTCGGCACGCAGGCCGCGTGCCAGTTCTTCCGTGGTCAGCACCAGCGGCGCATAGAAGTTGAGCCCCTGGGCGTTGAGCCGGCGCGCGATTTCCATGGTGCATTGGTCGGGCCGGTAGGAATAGGGGGCTCCGAGATTGCCGCAGAGTTGCACCACCGTGACGGCCTGCAGGTCGGCATAAGACATGATGTCGGCGATCGTATAGACGGTCCGCCCCCAGGCGACGCCGATGCGGTCGCCCTTCTTGACCAGCTCGAGAAAGACGCTCGCCGCCAGCACAGCGATGTCGGTCGAAGGATCGGCGACATGGCCGTTTTCCGGCGCGATCCAGACGGCATCGAGCTTCAACGCGTCTTCAAGCTTGCGTGCCAGGACGTCGTCAGTGAAAAGCTGGGTCGAGGTCGAGATGTTGACGATGCCGGTCTCGCGCGCCTTGCGCAGATACATGGCGACCGAGGCCCGGGAAATCTTGAGTTGGCTCGCCACCTGGTCCTGGCGCAGGCCATGGGCATAGTAAAGCCAGGCGGCCTTGTGAATAAGCTGTTCTGCCGGTCGGATCGCCATGCCATCTCCTCGCTGACATTATTCACGGCTCTCGACAAAAGTCAAATTGAGCAAGGGCAAACGATGCTCTTTCGTTTGCTTTATCTAGATCATCCTTGTGCCAAATGCGCTCTATCATGGCATCGTTGGTGGTGACGGGCGGAAAGCCTATGGATAGAAGATCTCGATGACGACGTTACGGGAGGACGGGATGGGCAATCCCTACGAACAGGATCTTGACAAGAATCCGGCCAACCACCAGCCGCTGACGCCGCTGACCTATCTGGAGCGGGCGGCAAAGACCTTTCCCGACCATGTCGCCATCATCCATGGCCGCCAGCGCACGACCTATCGCGATTTTTGGCGGCGGTCGCTGAAGCTTGGCTCGGCGCTCTCCAAGCGCGGCATCGGCAAGGGTGACACCGTCACCGTCATGCTGTCCAACACGCCGGCGATGCTGGAAGCGCATTTCGGCGTGCCGATGACCAAGGCGGTGCTGCATTCGCTCAACACCCGCCTCGACGCCGCGGTCATTGCCTTCCAGCTCGACCATGCCGAAACCAAGGTGCTGATCGTCGACCGCGAATTCGCAAATGTCGTCAGCGAGGCGCTGGCGCTGGCCAAGGTAAAACCGCTGGTCGTCGACTATGACGATCCCGAATACGCCACTGACGCCCCCTATCCCAAGGGCGAGCGGATCGGCACGCTCGACTACGAGGACTTTGTCGCGGGCGGCGACGAGGATTTCGCCTGGTCGATGCCAGACGACGAATGGGACGCTATTGCGCTCAACTACACGTCCGGCACGACAGGCAATCCGAAGGGCGTCGTCTATCACCATCGCGGTGCAGCACTGATGGCCTACGCCAACACCATCCATGCCGGCATGGGCAAGCATGCGGTGTATCTGTGGACGCTACCGATGTTCCACTGCAATGGCTGGTGCTTTCCATGGACGCTGGCCTTGCAGGCCGGCACCCATGTCTGCCTGCGCTGGGTGCGGCCAAAGCCGATCTACGACGCCATCGCCGATCACGGCGTCACTCATCTGTGCGGCGCGCCGGTCGTCATGTCGGTGCTGATCAATGCTGGGGAGGAGGACAAGCGGCAATTTCCGCAGGCGGTCACCTTCAACACGGCCGCGGCACCGCCGCCGGAAGCGGTGCTGTCGGGCATGGCTGATGCGGGCTTTGCGGTCATCCACCTCTATGGCCTGACCGAGACCTATGGCCCGGCCGTCGTCAACGAATGGCATGGCGAGTGGGACGGGCTCGAAAAGGGTCTCAGGGCGGCGAGGAAGGCCAGGCAAGGCGTGCGCTATGCCGCGCTCGAAGGCCTGACGGTGATGGACCCCGAGACGATGGAGGAGACGCCGGCCGACGGCGAGACGATCGGCGAGGTCATGTTCCGCGGCAACATCGTGATGAAGGGCTATCTCAAGAACCGCAAGGCGAGCGACGAGGCCTTCGCCGGCGGTTGGTTCCACTCGGGCGACCTCGGTGTCATGCATCCCGACGGCTACATCCAGCTTAAGGACCGCTCCAAGGACATCATCATTTCCGGCGGCGAGAACATCTCCTCGATCGAGGTCGAGGAGGCGCTCTACAAGCACCCTGCCGTCGCCTCCTGCGGCGTCGTTGCCAGGCCCGACGACAAATGGGGCGAGGTGCCGGTCGCCTATGTCGAGCTGAAGCCGGGCAAGATGGCGACCGGGGCCGAAATCATCGATCACTGCCGCGCTCTGCTCGCCCGCTTCAAGGTGCCGAAAGCGGTGATCTTCGCCGAAATCCCGAAGACCTCGACCGGCAAGATCCAGAAGTTCCGGCTGAGGGAGATGGCCAAGGGAGCCTAGCCACGCGAAGAGCAAAAAACATCACTCAGTGTCGGATCGAGTGCCTCCCGATCGTCCTCGCTACAGAACCAACTCGACAGAAGAGGATCTGGCAGGAGGAGAATTCTAATGGAGAACATGGAGCGTGACGCCGAGGCATATATCCGGGCGCTGATCGAGCGTTGGGCGAACGCCGTGCAGCAGCAAGACCTGGAGACAATCGTTGCGGACCACGCGACGGACCTTCTGATGTTCGATGTCCCACCGCCGAACGAACTCAGTGGAATTGAGGCCTACCGCGATAGTTGGGGTCCATTCTTCGAGCACTTCAAGCAGGGCGGCGTTTTCGCGATCGAGTGGCTGGATGTCACGGCGGGAGACCGGGTCGCTTTTGCGACCGCATTGCTGCGGTGCGGCACCAGGGAAGAGCTTGAAAGGGACCCGGCAACCCGCCTCCGGCTTACCGTCGGACTGCGGAAGGAAGGTGACCTTTGGATCATCGCTCACGAGCATCACTCATACCCTTACAAGCCGGACTGACAGCGCATCGATTAATCGAGCGACCGTGACAGCGGCGATTGGCCAGCCACTAGGGGCAAGGGATAAATTTACGACGCGGGCGGTGCAATTGGCAGTTGGAGGAGGAAACTCATGCCGGTTCTCAGAACATCAGAGCCTGAAGGTCAAGACGGGACCCTTTCTCGGCCATGGGCGCGAAGAGCCGCCGCGGTCAGGACAGCCGGGCGGATCGTCGCCCTCATCGGGGTCATACTGCCGCTTCTCATGATCGGCGGGATGAAGTTCACGGCTGTTGAGATCGAGGCGTTGAGGCCGCTAATCGGCGGCACGCCTTGGCTCGCCTGGATGTATCCGGTATTTGGTGAAGCCGGTGCTTCTTACGTGCTTGGCGTCGTCGAGATTGCGACCGCGCTTCTGCTGATTGCGTCCCCCTGGTCGGTGCGCGCCGGTGTGGCCGGCGGGGCATTGGCCGCCCTGATTTTCCTGGTCACCTGTTCGATCATGGTTGCCCTGCCGATCTGGGAGCCTACGCTGGGCTTTCCCGCGCTCGGTCCCGCCGGTCAGTTCCTGATCAAGGACATTGCGCTGCTCGGCATCGCGCTTGTCATACTGGGCGAAAGCCTGAACAGATTAAACAGATCGGCTACCTAAGCGAATCCAGTCGAAGGCGAGTGGCTTCGACTAGAAATTCCAGGAAAAGTGTGAAGCGGTTTTCCGTCCGGAATTGCGCAAAAACAAAGAGATAGAGCGGTTCGGCGTCTCCGTGAAACGATGAACCGCTCTAGATCGAAAGCGCCCCGCTCGCCACTACAATGCCGCGCCCAGAAATGCTCACTGAGCCGGCATCTACATCGACCTCAATGATGCTGGTACGTCCGAGAGCCGTGCCTTGCTCGATCTTGATTACACCGGGCGGTGCAAGACCGTGTGCCACGAGATGTGCGGCGAGCGGACCAGCCGCCGTACCGGTTGCCGGATCCTCAGAAATGCCGACGGTCGGGTTGAAAAAGCGTGCATACGCCGTGGTTCCGGGTTGTAGCGGATCGAGCGAGAAGACGTAGCAGCCTTCCCCGCCGACCTCGTCGAGCAGGTCGAAAAGCTGTTTAGCATCAGGCAAAATCCGGTCGACGGCTTCGCGATCGCGGATTGGCACCAGGAGATGGGCGGCTCCAGTCGAGACCACCTGGCAAGGCACCGATATCAGCCACTATTTCTTCGGTACGAAGGCCGAGTGCGGTGGCAAGAGCGCCAAGGTTTGAGAGCTGCCGGCCGGCCAGTGGGGCCTCTTGCTGCATAATGATCTTTTCGAGCCGTCCTTGGCTCTGCCAGATCGCCAACGGATATACCAAGTCGCCGATCTGTTGGTGGAACCATGTTGGCCCATCGCCCAGATCGAGCCGCCCTGCTGCAGCGAGCCACCACCAAGCCCCTAACGTGTTGTGGCCGCCTGCACCGAAAACCTCTACGCCCTTCGGCGTGAAAGAGCGCAACCTCCAGTCGGCGTTCGCCCGGGTCGCCGGTAAGACAAAGGTGGTCTCGGACTGGTTGAACTCACGTGCAATGTTCTGCATGAGCTCAAGCGCCAACTCGGCGCCGCCGTCGACCACCGCCAGTGAATTGCCCGTCAGCGGCTCTACCGCGAAGACATCGACGAAATGAAATGGGATTGTTCTGCTCATGTTTCCTCCGATGACCGCAATTGGGCTAGCGAAGATGCGTGAGCACGTTGAGCAGCTTTCCGGTCGGGTCGGCAATGAAGAAACGTCTCACGCCCCACGGTTCGTCGGTCAAATCGTAGACCACCCTGCAACCGATCTCTTTTGCGCGAAGATACACCTCGTCCACATTGTCGACCTCGATCGACAGATCGGGCACGGGGGTGCCTGAGCCGCCCTCGCTGGCGATGCTGATCTGAGGGATGGTTGTTTCGCGGGACGCCAGCGTGACGAGCCACCCGTGATCCATGACGGCGTCGAGCCCGAACAGGTCGGAATAGAACTTCCGAACATCCGGAATGCTGTCCGTTGCGATATTCGTGACGATGCGCAGTACGGTCATCCCAGGATCTCCTTTTCCGCGGCTCAGCATAGATGGCGAGGGGCCCGTGCACTGCCCGCAGCAGGCTTCATTAACGCTGTTCACGCCGAGTGGTGTCAACAGATGTCACCAGTCGCCCAAGACCGATAATGTCACGTGTTGACATTCCGTCGATTTCGAATTACGAGTGACGAAATTCAAAATTCGTCATTCGTAATGAGCTGATGAAACAAGATGTATGATACTCTCGATACGACGGCCGACCTGGTCCGGCAGGAGAATGTCGCGCGCATCCTCGATTGCGCGGAGCGACTGTTCCGCCACTACGGCTACGGCAAGACCAATGTCGCCGACATAGCGCGTGAGCTCGGCATGTCGACGGCCAACATCTACCGTTTCTTCGCCTCCAAGGTCGAGATCCACCAGGCCGTTTGCGGCCGCATGCTCGCTACCTGCTACCAACTGACCTACGACGCCTGCCATAGTCCCGGAACCGCCAGCGAAAAGCTTCGCCGCTACGCGCAAACCCACTATCAGTGGACCCGTGACACCATGCTCGACCAGGAGAAGGTGCACGAGATGGTCGTCGTTGCCATCGAACGCGATTGGCATGTCATCGAGAAGCACATCGACCGGATCCGCAGCCTGGTGGCGGAGGTGATCAGCGACGGGATCGCAGCCGGCGAGTTTGCCGACCAGGATCCGGAAGTCGCTTCGCGGTGCTTCGGCGCAGCTATCATCACCCTCTGTCACCCGCAGATGGTCGCCCAGTGCCTTGCCAAAGAGAACCGGGCAATGCCGGACGATCTTATCGAGTTTGCGATCAGGGCCTTGAAGAAATGACCGGCGGCGTCCGTCGGTCCTCGACAATTCATCTCCAGTTCGGGAGTACGCAAGTGCCTTTGTCCAAATCCATTATGAACAGGCTGTCGGCCGTCGGTCCGGCTCTGGTCGTCGTCGCGGCGCTCGGGCTCGCCGGCTGCTCGCAAGAAAAAGTGGAAGTCAAGGACATCATTCGGCCGGTCAAGGTCGTCGAGATCGCCAAGGCCAACGATACCCGTGAGCTTTCCTACTCCGGATCGGTGCGCGCCCGCACCGAGATGAATCTCGGGTTCCGCATCAACGGCAAGATCACCGAGCGCCTGGTCGACATCGGCCAGCGCGTGAAGCCGGGCGACGTTCTGGCCCGCATCGATCCCGCCGACTATGACCTTTCGGTCAACAGCGCCGAGGCCAGCCTCGAGGCCGCCGAGCGGCAGGTCGAGACAACAGGCCTTGCCCGTCGTCGTGCCGAACAGTTGTTTGCCAAGAACTTCGCGTCGAAATCGCAGCTCGAACAGGCAACGCTCAGCTATGACCAGGCGGTCGCCACCCGGAATTCCGCCCGCTCAACGCTTGACCAGGCGAAAAACCAGGTCCTCTACACCGACCTCAAGGCGGACAGGAACGGCATCGTCACATCAGTAGCCGCCGATGTCGGTCAGGTGGTCGGCTCCGGCACACCGGTTGTGACTGTTGCCGTCGATGGCGAAAAGGAAGTGCTGATCGCCGTTCCGGAAATGGATATCGCCCAGTTCAAGCCGGGCAAGGACGTCAAGGCAGGCTTCTGGTCGGATGATGCGCTGACGCTCGACGGCAAGGTCCGCGAAGTCGCCGGCAGCGCCGATCAGCAGTCGCGTACCTTTGCCGTCCGCGTCAGCCTGCCCAACGATCCGCGCGTGCTTCTCGGCATGACCGCGAACATCGAAGCTTCGGCGGCCAACAACCGCCCACAAAGCGTATCGGTCCCGTTGAGCGCGCTGGCGCAAAAGGATGGCCAGCAGATCGTCTGGACCGTGGATCGCAACGGCGAGACCGTCCACGCGCGTCCGGTCAAGGTCGCCGAGTTCACCGCCGACGGCGTGCATGTTGCCGAAGGATTGAAACCCGGCGACGTCGTCGTTGTGGCGGGCACACAATTCATGACCGAGAATCTGAAGGTCAAGCTGACCGGCGATGCGGTGCAACAGTCCGCATCTGCGGACGATGATGGCGACGCCGCCAAGCGCGTGCGCTGACGGCCAAGAATAAAACGGCTTTTCCTCGCATCGGCGCAAGCCGCGAGGTCAAGCGGTTCATGGTTTCCGGGCGGCAGGTGCCCGATTGTCGAGACGTCGGGTCGATGTAACCCCCACATCGATCCTCGCGTCCCACCGCGATGAGTGTCTCTCCGCTCGGAAAGCCTCGCCGCCCGGAAGCCTGGAGCATGATCCGAAAAGTGGAATCCGGTTTTCGGATAAGATTATGCTCGAACAGGAAAGATGGAGCCCCATCCCGATCATGTCGGGATGGAACAGGCTCCAGCATTAGAAGTTCCGTGGGCATGCCACGTGCGTGCGCTGACGATCAGACAAATGGACTGGCGCTATGACCACCGACACCAATGAAAAGCGGCCCTTCAACCTTTCGCGCTGGGCAATCGGGCATCCGAGCATTGCGCGGTTCCTGTTCGGCCTGATCATCGTTGCCGGCGCGCTCGGCCTGATGCGCATGGGCCAGAAGGAAGACCCGGATTTCACCTTCCGCGTCATGGTCGTCCAGGCTGTCTGGCCGGGTGCCTCGATCCAGGACATGGAGGACCAGGTCGTCAACAAGATCGAGCGCAAGCTGCAGGAAACGCCGCATCTCGATTTTGTCCGTTCCTACACACGCGCCGGCAGCGCCATAATCACCTTGCAGGTGGAAGGCGACACCAACCCCGCGCAGGTCGCGGATGCCTTCTACCAGGTGCGCAAGAAGGTCGGCGACATCGCCAACGAGCTGCCTCAGGGGCTGCTCGGGCCCTACTTCAACGATGAGTTCGGCGACACTTTCATCACTTTGCATTCGATCAGCGGCGACGGCTACAGCTATCCCGAGCTGAAGAAATTAGCCATTCAGGCGCGTGACATGCTGCTGACGACGCCCGGCGTCGAGAAGGCCGTGATCATCGGCGACCAGCCGGAAAAACTCTATATCGACGTTTCGTCCAAGGCGCTTGCCGAGCGCGGCCTGACGCTCACCGACCTGCAGAACGCGATCAAGGGCCAGAACAATGTCGATCCGGCGGGCTCGGTCGATACCGGCACGAACTCAGTGCGCATTTCGGTCGAGGGCGACGTGACCAAGGCGGCCGATATCCGCGAACTTCGCCTGCGCGCCGGCAACCAGGTAACGCGCCTGGGCGACATCGCCACCGTGACCTCCGGCCTCGAGGATCCCTATCAGCGCAAATACCGCTACAACGGCCACGACAGCGTCCAGGTCGGTGTGGTCATGGCCAAAGGCTTCAATGTCACCGATGTCGGCAAGGACGTCGAAGCGACCTATCACCGCTTCGAAGAGGCGCTGCCTTACGGCGTTTCGGTCGATCAGATAGCCGACCAGCCGGAAGTCGTCAGGGAAGCGGTGGGTGAGTTCATGAAGGCGCTTGGCGAGGCGCTGCTAATCGTGCTTGTCGTCTCGTTCCTGACGATCGGCTGGCGTTCGGGCCTGGTGATCGCGATCACCATTCCGCTCGTCCTGGCCGCTACCTTCGCCATCATGTACGAGATCGGCATCGATCTGCAGCGCATTTCGCTCGGCGCGCTGATCATTGCGCTCGGCCTGCTCGTCGACGACGCGATGATCGTCGTCGAAATGATGGAACGCAAGCTCGAGGAAGGACTGGTCAAGGTCGAGGCTGCGAGCTTCGCCTATACCTCGACGGCCTTCCCGATGCTGACCGGAACGCTGATCACCACCGCCGGCTTCATCCCGGTCGGCTTCGCCGCCTCGACGGCCGGTGAGTATGTGCGCACGCTGTTTTATGTCGTCGGCATCGCGCTGGTCGTGTCCTGGTTCGTGGCGGTCTATTTCACGCCGTGGCTCGGCAACATGATCCTCAAGCAGCGAAAGCACGCCGGCAACCATCACGATGTCTTCGACACGCGCTTCTATCGCCGGCTTCGCGCCACCGTCAGCTGGTCCGTGCGCCACCGCATCATCGTGCTGGTTATGACACTGGTGACCTTCGCAACCAGTCTTTGGGCATTCCAGTTCATCCCGCAGAATTTCTTCCCACAGTCGTCGCGTCCGGAAATCCTTGTCGACCTCTGGCTGCCGGAAGGCACCAGCATCAAGGAAGTCGAGACGCAGGCCAAGGCGCTCGAAACCAGGATGATGGACGACAAGGACAAGCGCTTCATCGCCACCTATATCGGTGAGGGCGCGCCGCGCTTCTTCCTGCCGCTCGACCAGCAGCTTCGCAATCCGAATTTTGCCCAGCTTCTGGTGATGGCCAATGACGAACCGGCCCGCGAACGGCTGATCGTCAAGCTGCGCACCATTCTGGCCGAGGATTTCCCGTCGATCCGCGCCAAGGTCGACCGCCTGTTCCTCGGGCCGCCCACGGGCTGGCCGGTGCAGATGCGCGTCATGGGTCCGGATCGCCAGGAGGTGCGCCGCATCGCCGACGAAGTGAAGGCGAAGTTCCAGGCAAATCCGCTGCTCGGCGCCGTTCACGACGACTGGCTCGAGCCGGTGCCGGAGATGAAGCTGGTGATCGACCAGGATCGCGCCCGTGCGCTCGGCGTCACCTCGCAGCGCATTCGCCAGATGCTGCAGGCGACCATGTCGGGAGCGCCGCTCGATGATTTCCGCGACGGCGAGGAGACCGTTTCGATCGTCGCCCGCGAGCCGGAGGCGAGCCGTCACCTGCTGTCGGCGGTCGACTCCGTCTCTGTCCCGACGGATTTCGGTGGCTTCGTGCCGCTGTCGCAGGTCGCCAAGGTCGTCCCGGTGTTGGAGCAAGGCGTCGAATGGCGGCGCGACCGCCTGCCGACCATCAGCGTGCGTGCCACGCTGCCGGATGGCGTGCAGTCGAACGATGTCGTGATGAAGATGTACAGCGAGATGCAAGGCCTGCGCGACGGTCTGGCGCCCGGCTACGCCGTCGAGATCCAGGGCGGCGCCGAGGATTCGGCCGAAAGCCAGGCCTCCATTGCTGCGAAAGCTCCAATCATGCTGGCCGTCATCGTCGTGCTGCTGATGATCCAGCTGCAGCATTTCGGCAAGGCGATGCTGGTGCTGGCGACCGGTCCGCTCGGCATCATCGGTGCAGCCGCAGCACTTTTGATCAGTGGCGCGCCGTTCGGCTTCGTCGCCATCCTCGGCGTGATCGCGCTGCTTGGCATCATCATGCGCAACTCGATCATCCTGGTCGACCAGATCGACCAGGATATAGCGGCCGGCATGGAACGCTCGGAGGCGATCATCGGCTCGGCGGTTCGCCGCTTCCGGCCGATCATGCTGACGGCGCTGACGGCGGTCCTGGCGCTGATCCCGATTTCGCGCGGCGTCTTCTGGGGTCCGCTCGCCTACGCCATGATGGGCGGCATTCTCGTCGCCACAGTGCTTACCATCCTCGTGCTTCCGGCAGCCTATGCCTTGTTCTTCGGCAGGGAGCGCAAGAAGGCCAAGGACGTGGAGCAGGCGGCCGAGCCGGAGCTGGCAGACAACGACGACAGGCCGCGACTGCCTCTGGCCGCCGAATAGAGTGGCGGCCGAATAGAGCTGTTGGCAGATGTGATATCCAGGGGTTAAATCCGCCCACCGGCAGGAGCGCTGGAGGAGGACGTCATGACCATAGCTCAGACACCGGTGTCACTGCGCCGGCCGATCGACGGACGCCATCGCCAGATGTTCGTCGATGGCGCCTGGGTCGACGCCCGCTCGGGCCGCACCATGGAAACCCGCAATCCGGCCACCGGTGCGGTCATTGCCACGGTGCCGCGCAGCGATCGCCAGGATATCGAGCTGGCGGTGGCCGCGGCGCGCAAGGCCTTCGACGGGCCGTGGAGCCGGTTCAAGCCCTATGAGCGGCAGGTGCTGCTCCTCAAGATCGCCGACCTCTTCGAAAAACATTGGGAGGAGATCAGCCGCTCGGACACGACCGACATGGGCATGCCGATCGTGCGCACCCGCGCCAACCGCAACCGTGTCATCGGCATGCTGCGCTATTACGCCGGCATGGCGACGTCCCTACATGGCGAGACGATCGAGAACTCGCTGCCGGGCGAGATCGTCTCCTTCACCCGCAAGGAGCCGGTCGGCGTCGTCGGCGCCATCATCCCCTGGAACGCGCCGACCGCCGCATCAATCTGGAAGATCGGGCCGGCGCTGGCCACCGGCTGCACGGTGGTGCTGAAACCTTCCGAGGAAGCGCCGCTGACGCCGCTGCTGATCGCCGACATCATGAACGAGGCCGGCGTTCCGCCAGGCGTCGTCAACATCGTGACCGGCACCGGCGCCGAGGCAGGGGCCGCACTCGCCGAGCATATGGGCGTCGACAAGATCGTCTTCACCGGCTCGACGGCGACCGGCCAGTCGATCGTCCGGGCGTCGGCCGGCAACCTCAAGCGGGTCTCGCTGGAGCTTGGCGGCAAGTCGCCGGTCATCGTCTGCGCCGACGCCGATCTCGACAGAGCGGTGCCGGTGGCGGCGATGTCGGTGTTCGCCAATTCCGGCCAGATCTGCATCGCCGGCTCGCGCCTGTTTGTCGAACGCTCCATCCATGACGAGTTCGTCGAACGGCTGGCGGCCCATGCCAAGGGTCTCAGGATCGGCGACGGCATCGACCCGGCAACAGAGATCGGCCCGCTCGTCTCCGAAAAGCAGCTGCAGCGGGTCGCCTCCTATCTCGAAGCCGGGACGGCGGAGGGCGCGACCCTCGTCACCGGCGGCACGCGCCTCGTGGAAGGCGCGCTTGCCGCCGGCAATTTGGTCGCGCCGACGGTCTTTGCCCATGTCACGGACGACATGAAGATCGCACGCGAGGAAATCTTCGGACCGGTCATTTCGGCGCTGCCGTTCGATACGCTCGATGAGGCAGTCGAGCGGGCCAACAACACGCCTTATGGTCTCGCGGCGGGGGTCTTCACCCGCAATGTCGCCACCGCGCACCAGCTATCACGAAAAATCCGCGCCGGCTCGGTCTGGGTGAACACCTACCACGCCATCGATCCGGCCGTGCCGTTCGGCGGCTACAAGATGAGCGGCTACGGCCGCGAGGGCGGCGTCGAGCACCTCGACGAGTATCTCAACACCAAGGGCGTGTTCATCAAGATCGACTGAACAGTCCGCCGAATAGGCCCTGAAACGAAAAACCCGCCTCGGCGGCGGGTCATCGGTGCGAATCAGCATTACAGCTAAATTAGTAGCATAACTGCAGGAACAAAGCAAGAACAAAACATGCGGGGATCAAGCGTGCATCGCGCGCTTGATCCCTTGAGGCGGGGTTAGATGACGAACAGCCAGTTGGCGAGGAGCATCACCACGACGCCGGCGATCAGCGTCAGGTAGGGTAGGATGCCCGCCTTTCTGACGGCGAGATCGGACGACGTCATGCCGAGGTCAGCCAGCATGTGGTCGGGGAATTTGCCCTTGTCCTGGACGTAATGCCGGAAGCAGAACACTGGGATGATGAGGGCAGCCGTGATCAGCCCTGCCCACAGCGCCATCGGGTTCCAGATCTTTGCACCGGCGCCCATGAAGATCATGTTGACATAGGCAAGGACGGCGCCGAGGCCAAGCAGCCAGCTCGGTGCCTTCCACGGTCGCGCGATATGGCCGTTGTCGATGCGGTGGATCCATCCGGCATTGAGGTTGAGGAAGTTGAAGATGATGTATCCGCAATTCGACACGGCGAGGATGAAGAAGAAGCTGGTTGCGTCGGCCGAAGCGATGGCCAGCACGAACAGATTGAAGATCAGGTCGGTCCACATCGCCCGGGTTGGGGCGCCATGCTCGTTGACGTGGCTGAGATAGCGCGGCAGCCAGCCATCGACCGAGCCCTGGTAGAGCGTGCGCGAGGAACCGGCCATCGCCGTCATGATGCACAGCACCAGCGCCAGGATCATCAGCATCACCAGCAGGCTATGGATGAGCTGTCCGCCGCCGACCATGCCGGCCAAGGCATCGGCAACACCGGAGCCATCGACGATCGGGGTCGCCAGCATGCCGTTCAAGCCGAGCACGCCCTGGAAGGTGAACGGCACCAGGATGAACAGCAGCATGCACAGCAGGCCGGAATAGAAGATCGCCTTGAAGGTGTCGGTGCCGGGATTCTTGAACTCGGACGTGTAGCAGACGGCTGTCTCGAAACCGTAGGTCGACCAGGCGGCGATGAACATGCCGCCGAGAACGAGCGTCCAGCCAGCGATGTTCCACGCCCCGGGCTCCGGCGCGTAGGCGGCCGCCAGCGGCACCAGTGGCGAAAAATTCGCCCAGTCGATCTGGCCGGTGACGATCGGCACGACGCCGACGATCAGCATCGGGATGATGACGAACAGGCCGATGTATTTCTGCACGTTGGCCGTGCCCAGGATGCCGCGATGCTGGATGGAGAAGATGATCAGCATCAGCACCGCGCCGATGAAGAAGGTGGCGTTGAAGGTGAAGGAAACCGGACCCAGCGTGTGACCGTAGAGCGTCCAGTTGCGGATCGCCGGTGTGGCGGCCGCGGTCACCGCCGCGATGGCGTCGGCGGCACTCGTTCCGGCATTAGCCGCGATATAGGCGGCGACTTCCGGCGAGGTGTCGGCAAATAGCGGCACCGGCGCCAGCGCGTTGAGGATGTAGGCGGCAGCGATCGAGCAGCCGAGCGACAGCACCGGCGACCAGGCGAACCAGTTGCACCACACCGAAAGCGGCGCGATGAACTTGGAATAACGCAGCCAGGCGGTAGCGCCATAGATCGAGGCGCCGCCGGACTTGTTCGGAAACAGGCCGGCGATCTCCGCATAGGTGAAGGATTGCAGGAAGCCCATGATCATGGACATGGTCCAGATCAGGAAGGCCAGCTTCCCGGTCGTGCCGGCAATGCCGCCGATCGAAAACAGCACAAGGGCGGGAACGCCGCTTGCCACCCAGAAGGCACCGCGCCAATCGATGTTCCGGTGCAGCTTCCCTTCGGCAGGCGGCACCCAGGCAGAGACTATCGTGCTCATTTACGTGAATTCCCCATTTTTGATGTTCCCCATCGGCGACGGCCGACACCTCGCGATGCGTCACCGACGCACGCGTTGAACGACCTCAGGCGTTTTCCGCTCAGTAGTATTTTTTTCTTGGCAGTGAAGATTGATCCGTCACGCTTTCACGTCAAGCGTTTTTGTGAAGCTGTGCACAGCGCGCTTACGAAACACGCTCTTACCTTCTCCTGTTGAGGGAGAAGGTGGCCTCGCGAAGCGAGGTCGGGGGGTGATTCAGCTTGGCACCGACAGCACTCCGTCCAACACCCCTCTTCCGTCTCGGCGCTGCGAGCCGGTCCACCTCCTCTCACCGGGGAGAAGGCAAGGGATGCTGCCGTCAGGAACGCGGTCTGGTCTTCTGCGGGTCGTAATGGGCGAAGGCGACGACGCGCGCCGGCAGCCGCTTGCTGTGGCCGTCGAGCTTGCCGATCTCGACCCCGGTGCCGATGGCGGCATGGGTGACATCGAGCCTGGCCAGCGCGATGTTCTTGTTCAGCACCGGCGAGCGCGTGCTCGAGGTGACCTCGCCGATCTGGGCGCGGCCGACATGGACGCAATCGCCATGGCCGACCGCGACATTGGCGTCGATGTCGAGGCCGACCAGCTTCTTCTGCGGGTTTTCCTTGCGCCGGATCAGCGCCTCGCGGCCGATGAAATCGTCGGCCTTGGTCTTCAGCGGCACGGTGAAGCCGATGCCGGCCTCGAACGGATCGGTCTGGTCGGAAAATTCATAGCCGGCAAAGATCAGCCCGGCCTCGATGCGCACCATGTCGAGCGCCTGTAGTCCCATCGGCTTCAAGCCATGCGGCTGGCCGGCCTCCCAGATGGCGTCGAACACCTTTTCGGCGTCACGAGGATGGCACCAGATCTCGTAGCCGAGCTCGCCGGTGTAGCCGGTGCGCGAGACGACGACCGGAATGCCATTGCCGCCGCCGATGCGGGCAACGGCGAAGCGGAACCATTCGAGCTCCTCGATTGATGGCTGCAGCGGCGAGGTCCAGATGATCTCCTTGAGGATGTCGCGGCTCTTCGGTCCTTGCACGGCGACATTGTGCATCTGGTCGGTGGACGAGCGCACCAGCACGTTGAGGCCGAGCTTGGTCGCCGTCTCGCGTAGCCATTCGCCGGAAAGATCGTCGCCGCCGACCCAGCGGAAATTGTCCTTGCCGAGCCTGAGCAGCGTGCCGTCGTCGATCATGCCGCCATGCTCGTAGCACATGGCCGAATAGACGACCTGGCCGATGCCGAGTTTTTTCACGTCGCGGGTCAGGGTGTATTGCAGCAGCGCTTCGGAATCCGGGCCGGTGACCTCGAATTTGCGCAGCGGCGACAGGTCCATGATCACGGCATCTTGCCGACAGGCCCAGTATTCGTCGATCGGACCCTCTTTGGCGAAGGAATTGGCCAGCCAATAGCCCCTGTACTCGACGAAGTTGCGGGTTTGCTTGGCAAAGCTCGAATGAAATGATGTCTCGCGGGTCATTTTCGGTTCCGAATCGGGCGTCATGCGTCTGGCGATCGCTCGCGAGAATTTGTGCTGGCCGGAATAGGTCCGCACATGGATGTCGGTCAGGTTCCAGCCATTGGCCGGCGTGGTGTCGTCAGGGCAGGCGGACGAGACGCAGACGATGTCGGTCAAGGCGCGCAGCAGCACATAGTCGCCCGGCCGCGACCACGGCTCGTCCGACACCATGACGCCATGCGCGTCGATCGCCGTGTTGAAGAAGAAGTTGATCGCCATCCAGCCGGCGCGGGGGTTCACTCCCTTGTCCGACAGCGCGCGGTTGAAATTCTCCGAGCAATTGGGGTGACCGGGATAGCCGATGTCGTCGTAATATTTGGCGGCGCAAGCGAGCGCAAACGCATCGTGCCGGCCGCATGTGTCCTGCACGACCTCGACCAGCGGCTCCATGTCCTGGTCGTAATATTTCGAGTGCAGGCCGGGCATAGGATAGCTCGAGCCCATCAGCGTGCGGGTGGTCGTCACGTCGAGCGGATGGTCGCGTCCCTTGTCCAGCTTGCGCGCCGAAAAGCACTGGAAGTCCGTGCATTGGCGCCCGTCGACATCGATGATCTGCAGATAGTCGCCCGCCCTAACGAAGTAGGATTCCGCGGTCGCCGAATGGACGCGCAGATCGAGCACCGGATCGGCGAGCGGATCGCCCAATTGCGACTTCGCCGTCGGACGGATCGTGGCGCGGCGGACGATGACGCTGAGCGGCGTCGCCGTGTCGTGTCCATCAACCAGCATCGGCCCGCCCGGGGCGGCGATCAGCATCGACCCGCCGCGGGCGACGGCAAAACCCTGTTCGGTGCCGGCAGGGGTGGCGCCGCCGAAGACGCGGACCGCCTTCGCCTGATCAAGCTGCACCTGGCGTCGCTCCAGCCCCCGGCGCAAGGAAGCGAGGCTGTCGTCGCCAACGGCCAGCAGCGCCTTGATGCCGGCGGCATTGCTGTTCGATTTCTCGCCTAGAATGTTGGGGTCGGTCGCGCCGCTCTTGTCCCATGCCAGCAGCTCGCAAGCCTGCCCGCCTTCGACATTGCGCACGCTGATCGTGTCGCCGGCCTCGATCTCGATGAGCACCGCGCCATTGCCTTGGACGCAATAGCGCTCCATGCCGGCCGGCAGCGCGATCTGGCCGGGCCGCAGGATCAGGCTCGGCCGGGGCGGTCCGGCTGCGACGGCGGGGTAGGGCGACTGGCTCATCTCGACCCTGTGTCTTGAGAAACAAGTTTGCCTGTGTGTGAAATTATTTTAGCAGCAAGAATAGGCGGCAAGGCCGGATTTGGCAAGGTGAAGGTGGCACGCCTGCTCTTCCTTCTCCCCCTGTGGGAGAAGGTGGCCGAGCGAAGCTCGGTCGGATGAGGGGTGCTCCAGCTAGGCATTGCCGCACTCCGTCCAACACCCCTCATCCGTCTTGGCGCTGCGCGCCAATCCACCTTCTCCCACAAGGAGGGCTTTGCACGGGGAGCGAAGTGGATTTCGGTGGTCAGTGAGGGCCTTTTTGAAGGCCGGCAGAGCGGTTTTCCGCGGCCCTTGCGGGGCCTTTGTCGGTTTAGGCAGCCATCCTGCCGGATTGTGGACGCACTCCTCCCTCATGTCCGCCTCTCATCGGGTGGATAGAGGACGCCAATCATGGTGCGCAGATTGTAAGCGCAGGCGGCCAGTATGCACTGCGTGCGGTTGGTGGCGAGGTTGAAGAAGCGCAGGCGTCGCATGCCGTAACGCTCCTTGAACACGGCGAAAGGCCGCTCCACTGCCGCCCGCACCTTGGCGATCAGCCGGTTGCGCAGCTTGTGGCGCGGCGGCAACTCGGGGTGATGCTTGTTGGGCCGCCGCATCAGCCGGTCCTTAATGTTGGCGGCGGCGAGCCGGGCATGGCGGGCGTGGGTGTAATAGGCTTGATCGCCATAGGCCGCCTTCTCGTCGCCGCAGATCAACTGGTCGGCCGGCTCGGTGTCGGTGACCGAGGCGTCGCTCGCCTCGACACGCCGGATCAAGGTGTGCTCCTGGTCGACGCCGATGTGCATCTTGTAGCCGAAGGTGCTCTTCTTGCCCTTCTTGCCCCAACGCGCATCCTTGTCGGCCGACGGCTTGACCGGACCTTGGTGGCCCTTCTTCGGCTGCTTGGGCGGACGGCCACGAGCCTGCAGGAACGTGGCATCGACCAAGGTGCCGCGCTTGACGATCAGGCCCTTCTCCTCCAGCTGACGGTTGATCTCCTCAAAGACCTTGTCGATCAGTCGCTCACGCGTCAGCTCCTCGCGGAAGCGCCACAGTGTCGAATGGTCGGGCGTGCGGTCCGAAAGGCTGAAACCGGCAAAGCGGCGGAACGACAATCGGTCCCGGATCTGCGCCTCAAGCGCCGGATCGCTCAGCCCATGCCACATGCCCAGCAAAAGACAGCGCACCAGCGGTTCCGCCGGATAGCTGGTGTTGCCCGAGCCAGGACCGCTGCGCTGACCCAGCAATGTTCGGATCGGCGCCCAGTCCAGTTCCTTCGATACTAGGTCGAAAATCGTCTCATCCGACGCCGCCAGACCGTCCGCCAGACTCAACTGACCCAAAACACGATCCGCCATCCCGAATCTCCCTGCTCCAACCTTCACCACAGAATCACCGTTCGGCTTCTGTGCAAAGGTCTCACAGGGGGAGAAGGGAAGAGGCAGGCGCTACCCCAATTCCTCTGAATACCCGATCTCGACCCCATACTCGGCGGCCGCGTCGAGTATCGTGCGCCACAGGCTTTCCGCGAAGGTTGCAAACACCAGAAGATTGAACACCGCCTGACCGTCCGGCCGGTCATAGCCACGCCAGAGATTGACGCTGGTATGGTCGATCGATGTCGCGGCGGCAGTGCCGGTCGGAAACGCCGCCGGGTGCTGATCGATCGACGACAATTTCGCCAGCATGGCGCGCGTCTTGGCACCCGAGACCCTGATCAGGGCGCGCGCATGCGACTGGTCGGACAGTGAGGCCGATTGCGAGAACGCCTCGCTCAACGTATCGATCGTGTGCTTGCCGCCCTTCGACAGAACGAAGAACTGATCCGGTCCCGACCAGATGAGCGTCACGTCCGAAGCGCTGACCGCCTTCGGCATATCCGGAGCCGCCATGCCGAAACGGACTTCCGCGGCGCTGGCCAGTTCCGCCCCTTTGCCGCGTCGCGCCATCACCTGGACGAGGTCGAAATTGCGGATCTCGGTGAGCGAAATGCCCGGTTCGACGTCACGCGCGCCATAGTCGCCCACGACAAGCGCGTGCTCCAGCGGACTGCGGGAAACCCAGGAAAATTCAGCCACGCTGGCGCCCTCCATCCGGATCGTAGAAGACGGGATTGCACAGCTCGACATCATAGTCTTCGCCGCGCAGCGGGTCATGCGCATGAACGATCTCGCCGATCCGCTCGCGGCCGCGCTCGACAAGTGCCAGCCCGATCCACTGGTCGAGCGTCGGCGAGAAGCAGACCGACGTGACATAGCCCTGGTCGTTGGCGGAACCCGGTATCTCGCCCTTCGGAATGATATGCGCGCCGGCGCGCAGGCGGCGCGCTCTGTCCGTCGACTTGATGCCGACCACGACCTGCCGGTCGGGAGCGACCAGCGCCTCGCGTCCGGCCATGACGCGGCCGATGAAATCCTTCTTGGTCGACATCATCTTGCCCAGGCCGAGATCGGCAGCGGTGGTGGTGCCGTTCAGCTCCGGTCCGGCGACATGGCCCTTTTCGATGCGCATGACGCCGAGCGCCTCGGTGCCGTAGGGCATCACGCCGAATTGCTTGCCGGCCAGCATCAGGTTGCGCACAAGCGCGTCGCCATAGCGGGCCGGAACGGAGATCTCGAACGCCATCTCGCCGGAGAACGAGATGCGGAACAGCCGTGCCCTGATGCCACCGCGAAGCGCGACTTCGCGCGCGCCCATGAAGGGAAAGCCCTCGTTCGACAGATCCTCGGCCGGATCAACGATTTCCCGAAGCAGATCTCGGGTTTTCGGCCCGGCGATAGAGAATTGCGCCCACTGGTCGGAGACGGAGGTCAGCTGCACGTCGAGTTCAGGAAACAGCACCTGCCGGCAGAATTCGAGATGCTGCATCACCGGGCCGGCCTTGGCGGTGGTGGTGGTCAGGAAATAATGATCCTCGGCCAGCCGCGACGTGGTGCCGTCGTCATAGACGATGCCGTCCTCGCGCAGCATCAGCCCGTAGCGGCCTTTTCCCACGGCGAGACTGGAGAAGGTGTTGATATAGACGCGGTCGAGGAAGGCGCCGGCATCCGGGCCGTGCACATCGATCTTGCCGAGCGTCGAGACATCGCAGAAGCCGACGGCAGAGCGCACCGCCTTGACCTCGCGGGTGACCGATTCCAGCCAATCCTTTTCGCCGGCGCGTGGGTACCATTGCGCGCGCTTCCACAAGCCGGTGTCGACGAACACCGCGTCCTGTTCAGCTGCCCAGTGATGCGACGGCGTCAGTCTTGTCGCATGGAAGGTCTCGTCGCGATGATGGCCGGCAAAGGCGCCGATGGCGACCGGCACATAGGGCGGACGGTAGATCGTCGTGCCGGTCTCGGGGATGGATCTGCCTGACACCGCCGCCATGATGGCGAGGCCGGCGACGTTCGAGGTTTTGCCCTGGTCGGTGGCCATGCCGAGCGTCGTATAGCGCTTCAGATGTTCGACCGATTCAAAGCCTTCGCGCTGCGCCAGTTCGATGTCGGAAGCGGTGACGTCATGCTGGTAGTCGACAAAGGCTTTGCCTTTACCGGCGACATGCCAGAGCGGGGTCAGCGAAAATGCCTCGTCGTCGGCGACGGGCGGCATGCCGGCGTTGCCGCTGTGTCCGACGCTCTGCGCCGCCGCAGCACCCGCGGCAAATCCTTGGCTCAGGCAGGCGCCGAGGCCGAAGGCGCCATTGGCGGCACCGGCGGCCACCATGCCAGGAGGGGCGCCGTCCGGCACGAAGGCCGATATATCGTCCTGCCATTTCGGCCGGCCGCGATGGTAGGAGGTCAGCCCGACTGCCGGATTCCAGCCGCCTGAGACGGCAAGCCCGTCGGCTTCGACTTCCGCACGGGCGCCGCCGGCAAGCGACACCGAGATTTTCCGGACGCCGTCCTTGCCGCCTTCGACACCGGCAACCGAACCGTTCAATACCGGAAACTCGGCTTTGGCGGCGAGAGCGCGATGCTTGGCTGACACATCCGGGCGTGCATCGACGACCGCTGCGATCTGCAATCCGGCGCCAAGCGCGGTCTCGACAGTCCGCCAGCCATCCTCATTGTTGGTGAACAGCGCGATCCTCTTCGCAAGGGTTGCCGCATAGCGCTCGACATAGGTCCGCATTGCCGAAGCCATCATCACGCCGGGCGTGTCGTTGCCGGCAAAGACGATCGGCCGTTCGATGGCGCCGGCGGCAACAATCGAGCGCTTTGCCACGATCCGCCACAGCCGCTGGCGCACCTGATGCTCCGGCGGGGAGGGCAGATGATCGTTGACCCGCTCGATCGCGCCATAAGTGCCGCCATCATAGACGCCGAACAGTGTCGTGCGGTTCATGATGCGGACGTCGGGCAGCGTCGTGAGCTCGGCCAGCGTGCGGGAAATCCATTCGGCCGCCGGCATGCCATCGATCGTGCCGCCATCGGCAAGCAGGCGGCCGCCAAGGGCAAAATCTTCCTCGCACAGGATGACGCGGGCGCCGCTGCGCCCGGCGGCAAGCGCTGCCGCCAGCCCGGCCGGGCCGGAACCGGCGATCAAAACGTCGCAATACGCCCAGGCCTTGTCGTAATGGTCGGGATCGGCGACGCCAGCTGCGCGGCCAAGACCGGCGGCGCGGCGGATCGCCGGCTCGTAGATCGCTTCCCAGAATTTCGCCGGCCACATGAAAGTCTTGTAGTAGAAACCGGCAACGAAGATCGGCGCGAACAGCTGGTTCACCGCCATCAGATCGTGGCGCAGCGACGGCCAGCGGTTCTGGCTGGCGGCTTCGAGACCATCGTAAAGCTCGGCCGTGGTCGCTTTGGTGTTTGGCTCGCGGCGCCCCCCCGTTCGCAGCTCGACCAAGGCGTTGGGCTCTTCCGAGCCAGCGGTCAGGATGCCGCGCGGCCGGTGGTATTTGAACGAGCGGCCGACCAACTTGACGCCATTGGCAATCAGCGCCGAGGCAAGCGTGTCACCCTCGAAGCCGGCAAAGGTTTTGCCGTCGAAGCGAAAATTAAGCGGTGCCGAACGATCAATGAGACCGCCGCTCTCCAGCCGGTGTGTCTGTGCGCGACTGACCATCAGGCCCCAACCTTGGCGGCGCCGACGCCCGCCGCCGGCTCGACCGACGAAATCTCGTGTGTCAGCGTGTTGCGGGTGATCTTCAGCCAGGCCCGGCAGCCGCCGCCATGATACCAATGCTCGGTCGTCTCGCCGGCAATGTTGTCGCGCAGATAGACGTAGTCGAAGACGTCGTCCTCCGAGGCGCCGGCCGCCGGACGCACCGGCTTGGCGTCGCCCAGATAGGTGAACTCGCCGAGTTCGCGTTCGCCGCAGAAGGGACAGACAATACGCATGTTTTCTGGACCGTCCTCAGTGCAGGTTCGGTTGGGCGCCGACGCCCTTTTCATCGATCATCGCGCCGCGCCGGAACCGGTCGAGGCGGAATCGCGCCGCCTCCTTGTGCGGTTCGTCGCGGGCCAGAAGATGGGCAAAGACAAGACCGGAGCCGGGCGTCGCCTTGAAGCCGCCATAGCACCAGCCGGCGTTGAGATAGAGTCCGTCCACCGGCGCCTTGTCGATGATCGGCGAGCCGTCCATCGACATGTCCATGATGCCACCCCATTGCCGCAACAGGCGCACGCGACCGATCATCGGCATGAGCGCCATGCCGCCCTCGCACACGTCTTCCATGACTGGCATGTTGCCGCGCTGGGCATAGGAATTGTAGCCGTCGATGTCGCCGCCGAAGACCAGCCCGCCCTTGTCGGACTGGCTGACGTAGAAATGGCCGGCGCCGAAGGTCATGACGTTGGGGATCAGCGGCTTGATCGCCTCGGAAACGAAGGCCTGCAGCACATGGCTTTCGATCGGCAGGCGCAGGCCCGCCATCGCCGCGACGCGCGACGAACTGCCGGCAACGGCCATGCCGACCTTGCCGGCGCCGATCTTGCCGCGTGTCGTCTCGACCCCGGTCACCTTGCCGTTGGCGTCGCGCGAAAAACCTGTCACCGCGCAATTCTGGATGATGTCGACGCCGAGTGTACTCGCCGCATGGGCGTAGCCCCAGACCACGGCATCGTGGCGTGCCGTGCCGCCGCGCCGCTGCAGCAGCCCGCCTTGCACGGGAAAGCGAGCATTGTCGAAGTTTAGGAACGGCATCATCTTCTTGACCGCCGCCAGGTCGAGGAGTTCGGCGTCGATGCCGTTGATGCGCATGGTGTTGCCGCGCCGCGCATAGGCGTCGCGCTGCGCGTCGGAATGATAGAGGTTGATGACACCGCGCTGGCTGACCATCGTGTTGTAGTTGAGGTCCTGCTCCATGCGCTCCCACAGCTTCATCGACAGCTCGTAGAAGCCGGTATTGCCGGGCAGCCCGTAATTGGAGCGGATGATGGTGGTGTTGCGACCGGCATTGCCGGAGCCGATCCAGCCCTTTTCGAGCACGGCGACATTCCTGATGCCGTACTCGCTGGCCAGGAACCATGCCGTCGCCAGGCCGTGGCCGCCGCCGCCGATGATCACCACGTCGTAGTGATCCTTCGGGCTGGCGTCGCGCCAGGTGCGCTGCCAATTCTTGTGGCCGGAAAGTGCGGCGCGGGCGAGGGAGAAGATCGAGTGTCTCATAAATCTATTCCGAGGTCGCTCGCGCCACGCAGGGCCTTTCTTGACGCATCGGAATCATCCGAAAACCGCTTCACACTTTTCAGTCCGATGCTCTAGATATCCAGCGTGTGGTCACGCTCCCACTGGGTGAAGTGGGAAGCATAGGAATTCCATTCCTGGTGCTTGAGCTTTAGGTAAGCCGACGAGAATTCCTCACCCAGCGCCGCCTTGAGCGATTTGTCATTGTCGAACTCGCGCAATGCATCGAGCAGGTTGAGCGGCAGCTTCGGCGCGCCCTCCACCGTGTGTCCGAACTGGTACATGTCGATGTCGTAGCGCCTGCCGGGATCGGCCTTCGAGCGGATGCCGTCGAGGCCGGCGGCGATGATGACGGCCTGCAGCAGATAAGGGTTAGCCGCGCCGTCGGGCAAGCGCAGCTCGAAGCGGCCGGGGCCGGGCACGCGCACCATGTGGGTGCGGTTGTTGCCGGTCCAGGTCACCGAGTTGGGCGCCCAGGTCGCGCCCGAAATGGTGCGCGGCGCGTTGATGCGCTTGTAGGAATTGACCGTCGGGTTGGTGATCGCGGCAAGTGCCGAGGCATGCTTCATGATGCCGCCAAGGAAATTCTTGCCCTTCGCCGACAGGCCGAGTTCCATGGCATTGTCGGCAAAGACATTGGTCTTGCCGTCCTTGTCCCACACCGAAATGTGCGCGTGACAGCCATTGCCGGTCAGGCCGGGGAATGGTTTTGGCATGAAGGTGGCGCGCAGGCCGTGCTTTTCGGCAACGGACCTCACCATGAACTTGAAGAAGGAATGCTTGTCGGCGGTCGCCAGCGCATCGTCGAAGGCCCAGTTCATTTCGAACTGGCCGTTGGCGTCCTCATGGTCGTTCTGGTACGGGCCCCAGCCGAGCGCCAGCATGTGGTCGCAGATCTCGGCGATGACATCGTAGCGGCGCATCACCGCCTGCTGGTCGTAGCAGGGCTTTGACGCCGTGTCGTATTCGTCGGAAATCGTCTTGCCGTCCGGCGAGATCAGGAAGAATTCGGCCTCGACGCCGGTCTTGACATGCATGCCGTCGCCGGCTGCCTCGGCAATCAGCCGCTTCAGCGTGTTGCGCGGCGCCTGGGCGACCGATTTGTCGTCCATGATGCAGTTGGCGGCGACCCAGGCGACCTCCGGCTTCCACGGCAACTGGATAACCGAATCCGGATCCGGCACCGCCAGCATGTCGGGATGCGCCGGCGTCAGGTCGAGCCAGGTGGCAAAGCCGGCAAAGCCGGCACCGTCCTTCTGCATGTCGGCGATGGCCTGCGCCGGTACCAGCTTGGCGCGCTGGCCGCCGAACAGGTCGGTGTAGGATATCATGAAATATTTGACGCCGTTCTCTTTGGCGAATGCGGCGAGATCGTTCCCCATTATAGTTCCTCGCTTATGGAATTTTGGTGGCCTGATTGTCTTAGAAGCCGTTCTTCCCCGGTATCCAGTTGGTGCCGGCCAGCGGCACGCCGGCCATGGCGGCGGCTTCGATCGTGAGCGCGACGAGATCCTCGGGCTCGAGATTGTGCAGGCTGTTCTTGCCGCACGCACGGGCAATGGTCTGCGCCTCCAGCGTCATCACCTTCAGGTAATTCGCCAATCGCCGTCCGGCGGCGATCGGGTCGACCCGCTTCATCAGCTCGGGGTCCTGCGTGGTGATGCCAGCCGGATCGCGTCCCTCATGCCAGTCGTCATAGGCGCCGGCTGTGGTGCCAAGCTCGTTGTAGTCCGCCTCCCAGCGCGGGTCGTTGTCGCCGAGCGCGACAAGTGCTGCGGTGCCGATCGACACCGCGTCGATGCCGAGCGCCAGCGCCTTGGCGACATCGGCGCCGTTGCGGATGCCGCCAGAGACGATCAGCTGCACCTTGCGGTGCATGCCGAGATCCTGCAGCGCCTGCACCGCCGGCCTGATGCAGGCAAGCGTCGGCTGGCCGACATTCTCGATGAACACTTCCTGGGTTGCGGCGGTGCCGCCCTGCATGCCGTCGATCACGACGACATCTGCGCCTGACTTCACTGCAAGGGCTGTATCGTAGTAGGGCCGCGCGCCGCCGACCTTGACGTAGATCGGCTTTTCCCAGTCGGTGATTTCGCGCAGCTCCAGGATCTTGATCTCGAGATCGTCCGGCCCGGTCCAGTCGGGATGGCGCGAGGCCGAGCGCTGGTCGATGCCCTTCGGCAGCGTGCGCATTTCGGCAACCCGGTCGGAGATCTTCTGGCCAAGCAGCATGCCGCCGCCGCCGGGCTTGGCACCCTGGCCGACGACGATCTCGATCGCATCGGCCCGGCGCAAATCGCGCGGGTTCATGCCGTAACGCGACGGCAGATATTGATAAACCAGCGTCTGCGAGTGACCGCGCTCTTCCTCGGTCATGCCGCCGTCGCCGGTGGTCGTCGAGGTGCCGGACAGCGTCGCGCCGCGGCCCAAGGCTTCTTTTGCCGGGCCGGACAGCGATCCGAAACTCATGCCGGCGATGGTGATCGGGATTTTCAGCTCGATCGGCTTCTTGGCATGGCGCGAGCCCAGCACGACGCTGGTGTCGCAGCGCTCGCGATAGCCTTCGAGCGGATAACGCGAGATCGAGGCACCGAGGAACAGCAGGTCGTCGAAATGCGGCAGTTTGCGCTTGGCGCCGGCGCCACGGATGTCGTAGATGCCGGTCGCCGCCGCGCGGCGGATCTCGGAGAGCGTGTAGTCGTCGAAGGTCGCGGATTTGCGCGGCGTCGTCGGCGGGTTGCGATAGGTCATGCTGCCTCAATACGCGTCGGCGTTGTCGATGTTGAAATTGTAGAGCGTGCGCGCCGAGCCGTAACGCTTGAACTCCGCCGCCTTGACGTCGGTCACCCCGGCGCGGTCGAGCAGGCCTTGCAGGAGTTCCAGATGCTCGGACCGCATCTCCTTGGCGATGCAGTCAGCGCCGAGGCTTTCGACCTTGCCGCGCACGAAGAGCCGCGCCTCGTAGATGGAATCGCCGAGTGCGTCGCCGGCATCGCCCAGCACCACCAGATTGCCGGACTGCGCCATGAACGCTGACATGTGGCCGATATTGCCATGAACGACGATGTCGATGCCTTTCATCGAAATGCCGCAGCGCGACGACGCATTGCCTTCGATGACCAGCAACCCGCCCCGGCCGGTGGCGCCGGCATACTGGCTGGCATCGCCTTTCACCGTTATCGAGCCCGACATCATATTCTCGCCGACGCCAGGTCCGGCCGAGCCATGCACGGTGATGGTGCTGCCGTCGTTCATGCCGCCGCAATAATAACCGACGCTGCCGCGGACATCGATGGTGATCGGCTGGTCGACCCCGACGGCGACCGAATGGCTGCCTTTCGGATGAAGCACCTCCCAGGCGGTCTCGTTCGAACCAGGGGTCAACTCGTGAAGTGCCTGATTGAGATCGCGCAGCGGCATTTCGCTGAGGTCGAAGACCCGTGACGCATGGCTCTGGTCGAGTGCTTTGGAGACGTTGATTGCCGGCATGGACTCAGTGCTCCCAGAAATAGACGGTTGCGGGCTCGGGTTCCCAGACCCTCGCATTGTCTATGCCGGGCAGTTTGGTGAGCGCGCGATATTCCGAGCCGAAGGCGACATACTGGTCGGTCTCGGCCATGACGGCGGGCTTGCAGGCGATCGGATCGCGCACCACGCCGAAGCCGTTCTTGGTGCCGACGACGAAGGTGAAGAAGCCGTCGAGGTCGCTCAGCGTGCCTTCCAGCGCTTCACCGAGATTCTTGCCATGCGCCATCTGCGACGAGAGATAGGCGGCCGCGACTTCGGTGTCGTTCTCGGTCTCGAATGTCATGCCTTCGCGGATCAGCTCGCGGCGGACATTGTTGTGATTGGACAGCGAGCCATTGTGCACAAGGCACTGGTCGGCGCCGGTCGAGAACGGATGCGCGCCCATCGTTGTGACAGCCGATTCCGTCGCCATGCGGGTATGGCCGATGCCGTGCGTGCCGGTCATGCTGCGCACGTCGAAACGATCGACGACAGCTTCCGGCAGGCCGACTTCCTTGTAGATCTCGACGACGTCGCCGGCCCCCATGATGCGGACGTCTGGACGAAGCGTCTGGATCGCCTCGCGCGCTTCATCGATTTTGGCGGGCGTGGTCCTGACGACCGCATGCGTCGACTTCACCGCAATGCTGACCGGGGCTCCGATCGCCTTGGCCAGCTCGGCGTCGAGACCGCGGAAGTCGCGCTCCGGCTTTGCCGACTGGATAGTAATCTTGGCCTCGTTGCCTGTTGGCGCGCCGTAGATGGCGATGCCGGCGCTGTCGGGACCGCGATCGCTGAGCGAGATCAGCATCTGCGACAACATCGAGCCGAGCTGAGGCTCGAGCGACTTGTCCTTCAAAAACAGTCCGACGATTCCGCACATGTCAGGCTCCCGAGGTGAGGTATGATTAGGTGCTACCAGCTTCATGAGTCGAATTCAACTCGCATGAAAGTTTTTTTCATGTTGGACAAGTCGTCTGGCGCAAATGACGCGCCAGACGACCCGATGACGACTTAATGGCGGTCGATCGCCTTTCTCGTTTCCTCTCCGGTGCGATCCGCAGCCATATCGGCTTCGATTTCAGCGCTCTCGTGGCGCGTCTGGAGGACGTGCCAACCGATCCAGAAGACGAGGCCGATGATCACCATCACGACTTCGGAACCCTGAAACGGGTAGATCGCGCCGACGTCCTTGAGGTCCACGGCCCAGCTTTCCATTCCATTAGTAGACATTGCGGTTCTCCTTGTCCGTTGACTATTTGATCATGGCCTTTTCGGCGGTTCCCACTTCGCGGACCGACGCCTCGAAAGCATGGTTGAGGGCAAAGTCGACGCCCTCGAGTTCCACCTTCGCCGGCACGCGCAGGAGGTTCATGCTGTTGAGGATCTTGCAGACTACAAAGGTGGGGACGAAACCGAGCATGAACATCAGCACCGCACCAGCGAAATTGCCGAGCGGGTTGATATGCGCGAAGCCCTCGTAGGGCGAGGATGGCTGTCCCCACAGCATGAAGCCCGCCACCACGACCCCGAGGAATCCGCCATAGCCATGCACGGCAACAGCGCCCACCGCATCGTCGATCTTGAAGCGGCGCTCGACGAAATAGTGCAGCTTGTAGCAGATGGTCGGGATGATCGCGCCGATCAGCAGTGCCTGGATCGGGTGATAGAGGTCGTTGCCGGCCGAGGTTGAGATGACGCCGCAAAGCCCCATGGAGAATGTCCAGAAGGGATCGCCTTTCGAGACGATGTAGCCGGCCAGCATACCGCCCGATAGCGACATCAGGAAGTTGAAGGTGATCGCCGAGAGCGTGGTCGGCGCAAGATAGATGTTGGTTGCCGTCCAGGTTTCGCCGGTGATCTGGCCGGCAATCGTGGCCGGGCTGATCAGCGGAATGTTGCACGCGGCATAGAAGCCCCAGAAGCCGGTGAAGATCAGGAACAGGCCGATCGTGACCAGCCAGACATTATGGGGTGGGATGTCGCGCGCCGTGCCGTCGGGCCTGAACTTGCCGATGCGCGGACCGAGCACGATGAGAAAGGCGAGCGCCGCTCCGCCTGCGATCGCGTGCACGACCCCCGATGCATAGGCATCATGATAGCCCCAGAGCTTCACCATCCAGCCCTGCGGATGCCAGCCCCAGGACGCGTCGAGGATCCACAGGACCGAACCGACCAGCACCGCGACGATCCAGAACGCACCCGAGCGCGCGCGCTCTATGATCGAACCCGAGATGATTGACGCCGTCGTGATGGAAAACAGCAGGAAGGCGCCCCAGAACACGCCGTTGAGGCGGTGCCACAGCGCAGCATCGGTAGGCGTGACCCCCGTCTCGCCTGGATTGACACCGGAGAGGTGGGTGCCCATCAGCGGATTCCATGGTTCGGCAAATGGTGCGGTGACAAGTCCGCCCGCGATGCCCGGCCCGTTGGGGAAGCCGAAATAGATCCACCAGCCGAAAAAATAGAACGTGATCGTGACGAGTGGGATCGCCATCGCGTTCTTCATGAGCGTTTTCAGGTGATTGCGCCGACGCGACACGCCGACCTCGTACATGCAGAACCCGACATGGATGAGGAACATCATGACGATGGTCACCCAGTAATAGAACTCCGTGAAAATGGTCGTTAGAGCGTTGAGATTCCCTTCCATTTCATGTCCCCTCCGTTTAGTTGCGTTCCTTGCCTCTCAGTAAAACTTTTTGCATCTTAGTATTGCGCGCTTTTGGAGTTTTGAGTCAATATGGCGCGGACCGCCGCATGGTCCTCAGTGTCCTGAAGCGGCGAAACGTCGGCAATCGTGTTAAGGAGAAGCAAGTCCATGACGGCATCCTGGAGATTTTCGACCTTGGCGGATCGCCATCGTGCGCTCGGTTCGAAGCTCGAAGACTGGAGCGGGATGGGCACCGCCTGGACCTACGACAAGGACGCCGACGAGGAATACATCGCCATCCGCACCAAGGCCGGGCTGATGGACGTGTCGGGCCTGAAGAAGGTCCACATCACCGGGCCGCATGCCTCGCATCTGATCGACCTGGCGACGACGCGCGACGTCGAGAAAATATATCCTGGCAAGTCGGCCTATGCCTGCATGCTCAACGAGGCGGGAAAATTCACCGACGACTGCATCCTCTACCGCACCGGTCCGAATGCCTGGATGGTCGTGCATGGTTCGGGCACCGGCCATGAGGAGTTGCAACGCGCCGCGATGGGCCGCGATGTCTCGCTGCGCTTCGACGACAATCTGCACGACCTTTCGCTGCAGGGGCCGACAGCCGTCGACTATCTGGCAAAGCATGTCCCCGGCATTCGCGACCTCGCCTATTTCCATCACATGCAGACCCGGCTGTTCGGTTTTCCGGTGATGATCTCGCGCACCGGCTACACCGGCGAGCGCGGCTACGAGATATTCTGCCGCGGCCAGGATGCCGGCACGATCTGGGACACCATTCTCGACGAGGGCAAGAGCGCCGGCATCATTCCGTGCCGGTTCACCACGCTCGATATGCTGCGCGTCGAGAGCTATCTCTTGTTCTACCCCTACGACAATTCGCAGAAATATCCGTTCGAGAACGAAGGCCCCGGCGATACACTGTGGGAACTCGGCCTCGATTTCACCGTCAGCCCCGGCAAGACAGGCTTTCGCGGCGCCGAGGAGCACTACCGCCTCAAGGGCAAGGAGCGCTTCAAGATCTTCGGCGTGCTGCTCGAAGGCAAGGAGCCGGCCGACGAGGGCGCGCCGGTCTATCGCGACGGCAAAAGGGTCGGCGTGGTGACCTGCGCCATGTATTCGCCGCTGGTCAAGAAATCGATGGGCATCGCCCGGCTCGACGTCGACTGCGCCGTCCAGGGCACAAGGCTCGAGATCCGCAACAAGAGCGGCGCCATCAGCGCGACGGCTGAGCCGCTTCCGTTCGATGATCCGAAGAAGACCAAGCGCACGGCGAAAGGCTGAGGCATACTGAGAGGATGGCAGCGAAAAGCATCATCAGCCGGCCGGTCTATGGGACCCTGTCTCCCCAACCCGGCAAGCACCATCTTTTCGTGGCGGATGCAGAAGGTGCGCTGGCGATAACGGATCTGGCACCCAAGGTGCCCGATGGTTTCTTTGCCGATGCGCACATCATCTTCATCCCCGGCAATGAGGGCAAGTATGTCGCCGCCCTTGAGGCGCTGAAGCCGGCGCAACTCTACCAGGGACCTTCCTTTGCCAGCGCCTTGCCGCGGCTGAAGCAGACCCTTGCCAACGCCCACATGGGCCTGCGCCTCTATCTCGCCGGCACCGAGGGGCTAATCGGCCAAGCCATGCAGGCGGCGCTCGAAGCCGGTATCGACCATACCTCGATCCAGACCGAGCACCGCGGCTCGCTGGCGCGCCGCATGCAGTGCGTTCACTGCAAGGGCATCACCGAGAACGTCACGACGCAGCCGGCAACCTGTTCGCATTGCGGCCTGCTTCTTCTGGTACGCGATCACTATTCCAGGCGCCTCGCGGCATTCCAGGGCGTCTGCATCAATGCGGAAGACCGCAGCGAAATTCCTCCGGCGGAGGAGATCTTTCGATGAGCACCGGCACTACCAAGCTTGACGTCGTGGTGAGCGATGTCGTTCCGGTCAACGAATTGGTGACGCGCTTCCATTTCCGCAGGCGTGACGGGCAGCTGCTGCCGACGTTCTCCGGCGGCGCCCATGTCGTCGTCGAAATGCGCGACGGCGAGCGCACCAGGCTCAACCCCTATTCGCTGATGGGCTCGCCGCTCGACACGCGCGAGTACACGATCTCGGTGCGCCGCGACGATGTCGGCCGCGGCGGCTCGCTGTTCATGCACAGGAATGTCAGGCCCGGCATGGAGATGGTGATCAGCTATCCGGTCAATCTGTTCTCGCTCGATTTGCGCGCCAGGAAGCATCTGATGCTGGCCGGCGGCATCGGCATCACGCCGTTCATGGCGCAGACCGCGCAGCTGGCGGCGGATGGCGGCAATTTCGAGCTGCACTACACCTGCCGCACCGCCTCGCTCGGCACCTATGCCGATGTGCTCAGAGAGCGTTACGACCGCCGGGTCAGGCTCTACCACGACGACCGCGACGAGCGCATCGAGCTCGACCGGCTGCTGTCGTCGCAGCCGCTCGGCACGCATCTCTATGTCTGCGGTCCGTCCGGCATGATCGACTGGGTGCGCGACCGTGCCGCCGCGCTCGGCTGGCCGGCGGAAACCGTGCATTTCGAGCATTTCGCAGCCCCCCAGCCCGGCGCCCCATTCGACGTGACGCTGGCTGTCAGCGGCAAGACGATCCGCGTCGGCGAGCAGCAGAGCCTGCTCGAGGCGATCGAGGCCGCCGGCGTCGATCCGCCCTATCTCTGCCGCGGCGGCGTCTGCGGCCAGTGCGAAACCAACGTCATTTCTTCGGACGGCAAATTCATTCACAACGACCACTGGCTGAGCGAGGAAGAGCATCGTTGCGGCAAGAAGATCATGCCTTGCGTGTCGCGCTTCGAGGGCAGGTCGCTGGTGCTGGAAAGATAGGAGGCGAGCTTGGGCATCACCTTTCGTAACGAAACGTTCCGCGACGACTTCACCTTCAAGAACAGCCCGGAGCACATCAGGCGGTTTCCGGTCCCGTTCCACGAAGACAGCTACATGTATGCGGTCAACATCGAACCTCATGTTCTGGGGCCGAAGGGCAGCGTGCTCGAAAACCTGATCGACGTCGACGAGCACTATGTCGCCGAGATGCAAGACCGCGCGCTGGTGCTGGCGGAGGACCCGCTGCGCTGCCAGTCGCTGCCGCACATGACACTGGCCGGCTGGGACCTGCTCGAACTTCTGATGGAACAGCAGGCGCTGGGCTATCCCGAGCATTTCACGCTTACGCGCGACGGCGACCGCTGGCGCTGGATCAACCGGCCGCTCGGCATCGATGACACCTTCACCTTCGGCGACGTGTCGACACTGCCCTATGGGCCGATGGAATACATCACGCGCCAGAGCCAGGGCGATTTCTGCATCCTCGACCAGCGTGACGGCAATCTGTGGATGGACGCCGGCATGGTCACCACCCAGGCCGACTGGTCGCTGGATTTCGATATCGGCATGAACTTCTTCGAATGGCACGCGCCGGTGCCGCTGGCGCATGAGAAGGGCATATTCGTCCGGGCGCTGAAGTTCCTTACCAACATCCAGCAAGGCAAGCCGGCGCGCCGCCTGAACTGGACGATGACCATCAATCCGCGCCTCGACACCAGTCCGGAAAATTATCACAAATGGGGACCGGACCGGACGACGGTGACGCCCGAAAACGTCGGCGACAAGGTCCATCTGCGCGTCGAATTGCAGAGCTTCTGGCGGCTGCCGCGCTCGAACGGCATCGTCTTCCCGATCCGCTGTTATCTGATCAAGATGGACGAGCTAGTGACGCAGCCGAAATGGGCAAGGCGCCTGCATCGCGTCATCCGCGACCTGCCCGAGGAACTCGTCAATTACAAAGGCCTGACGCGCTATCGGCCGACGCTGCTCGAGTGGCTGTCGAAGCTGGATGATGGCAGCCCGACGTCAGCAGGGTTTGGACCGGATTGACTGCTGCCGTCGCCGAAGCTGCCAATCTCCCCCTCGTGGGGGAGATGCCCGGCAGGGCAGAGGGGGGCGCTGTTCCGCCAACCTCTCAATCGATCGTAATTGCGCCCTCAACCTGGTTCTCTGCTGGTCGTAGGACAGGCGCGAGGTTGGCGCTCTATGGCGCCCCCCTCTGTCCTGCCGGACATCTCCCCCACGAGGGGGGAGATCGAACTCTCACCCCGCGCTGCTTTGCGGATAGCAAATGATCGAGAGATAGCGCATCGGCAGTTGCGTCAGCACTTCCGGTCCGTGCGGCGCATCCGCGTCGAAGAACAGGCTGTCGCCGGGCTTCATTGGGTAGAGATTGCTGCCGTGCCGGTAAACGACCTCGCCCTCGAGCATGTAGAGAAACTCCATGCCTTCATGCTGGAAGGTCGGAAACACATCGGAATCCTCGGTCAGCGTGATCAGATAGGGCTCGACGACAACGCCGCTGGTGTTCGAGCCGATATGGCCGAGCAGATTATACTGGTGGCCGGCGCGCGTGCCGCGGCGCTCGACATCGAGCCCTTCGCCTGCCTTGACGAAGACGGCGCTGCGCTCTTCCTCGAAGCGGCGAAAGAAAGCGGTGACCGGAACGCCGAGCGCTCGTGACAGCGCCTGCAATGTCGTCAGCGACGGCGAGGTGATGCCGTTTTCGATCTTCGACAGCATGCCAAGCGAAATGTCGGTGGCAGCCGCAAGATCGGCGACGGTGATGCCGAGTTTTTTGCGAAACGCCCGCACCTCGCGGCCGATCGCCACCTCCAGGACTTTTTCGCGGATATCGCGAACGGCGTGCGGGTCCTGGGTCAGTGGCGTCCGGATCGTTGCCACGCCCTTCGGCGATGGCTTGGTCTTGGCGGGGGCTGCCCCATTCCTGAAATTGGAAGCTTTCTTCGCCATGTTGCCACCCCGGGGGTTTTGCGGATTTATTTCACTCACGGTGAACATATTCGGTGCCGACACAGGAGCGCAACCGCCACACAAGCCATCCACGATCGATTTGTTTGTTTTCCAATACCCATGACGATCAGGTTTCGCTGAAATCCGGCCTGGCGAAAACGAGGTTTCGCAACAAGGCCTGTTGACAGCATCGAAGGGGCAATTACTGTCCTGTCAGTGAAATTTGTTTCGTTAGAGAAATGAGACCGGGAGGCCCGCAATGAAAAGTCGTGTTGCCGTCATTGGAGCCGGACCTTCCGGCATGGCCCAGCTTCGAGCCTTCAAGTCGGCTGCCGACAAGGGCGCGGACATCCCGGAAATCGTCTGCTTCGAAAAGCAGTCCGACTGGGGCGGCCTGTGGAATTACACCTGGCGCACCGGTCTCGACGAGCATGGCGATCCGGTGCATGGCTCGATGTACCGTTACCTCTGGTCGAACGGACCGAAGGAATGCCTCGAATTCGCCGACTATACGTTCGAGGAACATTTCGGGCGGGCGATCGGCTCCTATCCGCCGCGCGCCGTGCTGTGGGATTACATCAAGGGCCGCGTCGAAAAATCGGGCGTGCGCAAATGGGTGCGTTTCAACAGCCCGGTGCGCATGGTGACCTTCTCCGATACGACGAAAAAGTTCACCGTCACCGCGCATGACCGTACCAACGACGTCACCTATTCGGAGGAGTTCGACAACGTCGTCGTCGCCTCGGGGCATTTTTCCGTACCCAACGTTCCCTATTTCGAGGGTTTTTCGAGCTTCAATGGCCGCATCCTGCATAGCCACGATTTCCGCGACGCCATGGAATTCAAGGACAAGGACATACTGATCATCGGCCGCTCCTATTCGGCTGAGGATATCGGCTCGCAATGCTACAAATACGGCGCCAAGTCGATCACCTCCAGCTATCGCTCGAAGCCGATGGGCTTCAAATGGCCTGACAATTGGAAGGAAGTGCCGCTGTTGCAGAAGGTCGTCGGCAAGACCGCGCATTTCAAGGACGGCAGCACCAGGGATGTCGACGCCATCATCCTGTGCACCGGCTATCTGCACGCCTTCCCGTTCCTCACCGAGGATCTGAAGCTCAAGACCGCCAACCGCATGTGGCCGGACGGGCTCTATGAGGGTGTCGTATGGGAGAAGAACCCGCAGCTGTCCTATATCGGCATGCAGGACCAGTTCTACACCTTCAACATGTTCGACGCGCAGGCCTGGTTCGCGCGCGATGTCATCATGGGCCGCATCAAGCTGCCTTCGGCCGAGGCGATGGCGAAACACGGCAGGAAGTGGCGGGCGCGCGAGGAAACGCTGGAAGACGCCGAGCAGATGATCTGGTTCCAGGGCGACTACACCAAGGAGCTGATGGAGCAGACCGACTATCCCGGCTTCGATGTCGAGACTGTCAATCAAACCTTCATGGAGTGGGAGCACCACAAGGTGGAAGACATTATGAGCTTCCGCGACCACGCCTACCGCTCGCTGATGACCGGCACGATGGCACCGCTGCACCATACGCCCTGGCTGCAGGCGATGGACGACTCGATGGAAAGCTATCTGGAGGTGAAAGGGGTGGCGGCGGAATAGCGACTTCCTCGCGGGGCCGGACTGCATGACAGCCTGCCAGCTTGCAACCCATCGAACCGTCAAATCCTCTGTGCAGAGGGTCCAGTTAAAGCGCTTCGCGTTTGGATGGATTTATGCGACGCGCTATAAGTTCTTTTTATGCATGTCGTTACCGCAAACCCGCTGCTCACTTTTGCGCGACATGCATTACTTGCTGCGGGCCTCGCGCACGTCTTTCGTCGCCTCAATGATCCGCTCGAGCAAGGCATGGAGATCGTCGCGGTGGCCGCTGCGGCCGGCGGGGCCGTCTTCATCGGATGTCATGACCACGGTCAGCGCGCGCCCGGGCACAACATAGACCATCTGCCCGCCATACCCCCACCCGTAGAAGACCGCTTCGCCCGCGATCTGACGCATGAACCAACCATAGCCATAACCGTCACCGGTGAAACGGGAGGCGGTGCGTGGCTGCCAGGAGAGCTTGATCCAATCGGCCGGCACGAGCTGCCGTCCGCCGCGGCTCATCCCGCCGCTGCGGTAGAGCTCGCCAAAGGCGAGCAGCGAGCGCGGGCTCATGGCCATCTGGTTGCCGCCGAGATAGATGCCCTGGGGGTCGCGGTCCCAGGCGGCGACGGAAAAGCCCTCCTGCGGCCCCAGCCATTCGCGTGCCAGTTCCAGCGTTGAGCGGCCGGTCCAGCGCGTCAGGATCGCCGAAAGGAGATGGGTCGAGCCGGTGGAATAGAGCATGGCACCGCCCGGTTCGCCGTCGAAGGGCATGGCGAGCGCTGCCCGCACCCAGTTGTCGCTTGCCACCCAGCGCCCGTAGTTTGGGCCGGAGGTCCGACCCAGCCCTGCTTGCATGGAAAGCAGATGACCGATCGTAACCTGCTGGAGCCGCGGATCCACATCGGCGGGCAGGTCGGCCTGAAGAAGCGGAGCGATCTTCTGGTCAATGCCTTGGAGCATGCCCTTGTCGATGGCGATGCCGACGAGTGCGGAGATGATCGACTTGGAGGCGGATTTTATGTTGGCCGGACGTGCCGGAGAGTGGCCGCGATAGCCACGTTCCGCCACCACCGCGCCCTCATGCGCGATGGCAACCGTGCGCAGCGGCGTCAGGCGCTCGGCCTCATCAAAGAGCTTTTCAAGCCGCTCCTCCAGGCCATCCGCACCATGAGCAGCGACGGAAAGGATGAGGAGGAAAGCTAGAATCACTGTGGGGCGCTTCAGCATGAAGCCAGCTTGGGATGCATTTTGGGCAAGACGAAGGTGGGGCGCGCGATCCTACCCCAATCTTGCCCGTGCCTTCGCCGTCCAGGCGTTGAACAGCCGGTCGGCGACGATGCCGATGAAGGCGATGGCCAGCCCGGCGACGATGCCGCGGCCGGAATCGGCCTTGGACAGCGCGATGAACACCTCCTGGCCGAGATCGCGTGTGCCGACCATGGCGCAGATGATGATCATTGCCAGCGCCATCAGGATCGTCTGGTTGACGCCTAACATGATCTCCGGCAGCGCCAGCGGCAATTGCACGCGCAGGAACGTCTGGCGCTTGGTGCAGCCCGACACCTTTGCGGCCTCGATCAATGCCGGTGGCACCTGCCTGAGGCCGTGATTTGTGTAGCGGATGGCCGGCACCACGGCGAAGGCGACCGTCGCGATCATCGCGGTGACGTCGCCGACGCGGAACAGCATCACCACCGGGATGATGAAGCAGAACGACGGCAGCACCTGCAAAGTGTCGATGATTGGGGTGACGATCTTCTCGACACGGTCGCTGCGCGATGCCATCAGCCCGATCGGGATGCCGATCAGGCAAGCGATGAAAGCCGAGATCCCGCAGAGATAGACCGTCGCCATGGTCTTTTCCCAAAGGCCGGTCACCGCGCAGAAGACGGTCAGCGCCGCGACCAGGGCGCCGAGGCGAAGGCCGCCGAGCTGGTAGCCGGCAAGGCCGAGCAGGAACACCGCACCCGCCCACGGGAAGCCCTCGCAGAAGGCGCGCACCGGGTTCAGCACGTTGAGAATGAGGGCCACGCGGAACGCTTCGATCGTGTCGAAGAAGTTGATCGTGATCCAGCTCACCGCCGTCTTCCACAGGGGTGCGGTGGTGAAGGTGATCACCTTCGGCACCGCGGCGAAGGCCGGCACGAACAGGCCAAGCAGCGTCGTGACCGCAAGGATGGCTATGGCCAGCGTCAGGTTGGGGTAGCGGCGCCACAAGCTCGGGCTCACCTCCTGATAGACATGACCTTGCGCGTGATTGCGCGCGATCGCCTGGCTTAGCCGGTCGAGCGCGATCGCCAGCGCCACGATGGCGAGGCCGGCTTCCATCGCCTCGCCGACCTTCAGCGCCCTGAGCGCCAGCAGCACGTCGTAGCCGAGGCCACCGGCGCCGATCATCGAGGCGATAATCACCATATTGAGCGCCAGCATGATGACCTGATTGACGCCGACCATCAGCGTTGGACGCGCCGAGGGCAAAAGCACGCGCCACAATTTCTGGCGCGCCGTGCAGCCGGCCATCTCGCTGAAATCGTCGATTTCGGACGGCACCCGCGACAGTCCCAGCATTGTCGCGCGCACCATTGGCGGCGTCGCGAAAATGGCCGTCGCGATCATCGCCGAAACCGGGCTGTTGCCGAACAAAAGCAGCATCGGGATCAGATAGGCGAAGGTCGGGATGGTCTGCATCAGATCAAGGGCAGGGGAGATCAACAGCCTCTCCGCCCATGGCTTGCGCCACGCCCAGATGCCGACGAACAATCCGGTGACGATGCAGAACGGCACGGCGATGGAGATCAGCCCCAGCGTCAGCATGGCGCTGGTCCATTGGCCGAACAGCGCAATGTAGAGAAAACAGCCGCCGACCAGCGCGCCGAGCTTCCAGCCGCCGGCGGCGCGTCCGGCCAGGAATGCGGCGGCACAGACGCCAACCCAGGACAGACGCGGCAGAACGATCATATCCGCACCACGGCCGATCTTGAAATTCTTGGCGAGCAGATTGAGCGCGAAATCGAGCGGCACGCCGAGCGCCGCGGTGATCGACCGCGTCAGCCAGGAAAAGTTCGACTTTATCAGGTTCATCAGCGCGCTGACCCAGTCGGCGACGGGAACGATTGCGCTGGCCGGATAGTTGACGGCCCATGGCAGCCTGTCCTGCAGTAGGAATACGGCAAGCACGGCGGCGAGGGCGCAGGCCCAGATCGCCAGCCAGGTCTGAACCGGCCGGGGTCTCGCTGCGCTGGCGCTTGCCGTCACCGTCATGCGCCGGCCCCATGACGATCGATGCCTGCCAGAAGATCGATCACCGCTTGCGGCGTGACCTCGCCGATCGGCTTGCCGGTGCCGTTGACCACCGCGAACGGCTTGCCGGCGGAGACGATGCTTGCCGAAAAACTTGATATCTTGGCATCTGGCGCAACCGCGCCGCCATGCTCGGTGCCGTCGCAGGCGCGCATCAGGCTTCGCGCCGAGATCACCTTGGCGCGGTCGACGTCGCGGGTGAATTCGGCGACATAGTCGGTCGCCGGATTGACCACCAGCTCTTCCGGCGTGCCGATCTGGATGACCTCGCCGTCCTTCATGATGGCGATGCGGTCGGCCAGCCGGATGGCCTCGTCGAAATCATGGGTGATGAAAACGATGGTCTTGTGCAGCATGGTCTGCAGCCGCATCAGCTCGTCCTGCATCTCGCGGCGGATCAGCGGATCGAGTGCCGAGAACGGCTCGTCGAGAAACCAGATTTCCGGCTTGGTGGCGAGGCTGCGGGCGATGCCGACCCGCTGCTGCTGGCCGCCGGAAAGCTCACGCGGATAGAAATGCTCGCGGCCGCGCAGGCCGACAAGCTCGATTACTTCCCGCGCGCGCTTCTCGCGCGTCGGCCGGTCCTGCCCCTGGATGCCCAGGGGAAAGGCGATGTTCTCCAGCACGTTCAGATGCGGCAGCAGGGCAAAATTCTGGAACACCATCCCCATGCGGTGACGCCGCAGCTCGATTAGCGCGGCATCGGAGATCTTCAGCAGATCCTTGCCCTCGAACTCGACCTTGCCATGCGTCGGCTCGACCAGCCGCGACATGCAGCGCACCAGCGTCGATTTGCCGGAGCCGGACAGGCCCATGATGGTGAAGATCTCGCCCTGGCGGATTTCGAGGTCGACGGCGCGCACCGCCCCGACCAGCCCGGCCGCCGCGACGTCCGCCATGCTGGCTGCGCCGTTGCGCTGGCGGATGAAATTTGCCGCGTTCGCGCCGAACAGCTTCCAGACGTTGCGGCAGGCTAGTTTTACCGGGCGGGCATCGTTTGGCATGCCTGCCGCGTGCGGCACCTGTTCAGTCGTATCGGCCATGCAGTCGTCCTTCTGGAATATGGGATAGAGACCCGGCCATGAATGACCGGGTCTCGCAGTTTTCCAGTTGGAACGATCACTCGGCCCAGGCTTTCCAATCGGCTTCGTGGGCGGCGATCCAGGCAGCAGCGACGTCTTCCGGCGTCTTGCCTTCGAGATCGATCTCGCCGCTCATCTTGTTGAGCTCGTCGGTGTCGACCGTGTAGTTTTTCGCAACCTTATAGGCGACCGGCCATTTGTCCTTCATGCCGGCCCAGGAGTATTTCCAGATCTCGCCATGCGGCTTGCCGCAGTCATACTTTGCCTCGGGGTTCACGCCCCATTTCGGATCGTCGTAGCACTCCGCCGTATGGTCGGGGAATTCGATCCATTCGCCCTTGTATTTGGCTGGCGCCCAATGTGGCGAATAGACCCACAGCATGATCGGCGCCTTGCGCTGGTAGGCCGATTCCAATTCGGCGAACATCGCCGCATCGGTACCGGCATGGATGACGGTGAAGGGCAGCTTCAGCGCCGCGGCACGCTCGTCGTCGAAGCCTTCCCATGTCACGGGGCCGCCGAGATAGCGGCCGTTCGGCGCCGTTTCGGCCGTCGAGAATGCCTCGGCGCATTTCGGGTCCTTCAGCGCTTCCCAGTTCGGCAAGCCGGGGCATTTCTCCTTCATATATTCGGGATACCACCATTCTTCCTTGGCCTTGGGCCCAAGTTTGCCGAGGCGTTCGGTCTGGCCGGTCGCATCCGAGGCCTTCATAGCTTCGCCGGCCGTCGTGTCCCAGAATTCCATGGCGACAGAGAGGTCGCCATTGGTGAGGCCGGTGGTCAGGCTGGAGAGATAGTCGGCGGTCGGGTACTCGACCGTGTATCCAAGCTTTTCAAGAATGCCGCCGAGGATCTTTGCGTTCAGATTGACACTGGTCCAGTCGAACAGCGCGATCTTGATCGGATCGTTGGATTCCGGCGCCGCAGCCTGGGCCGAAGGCGTCAGTGCACTTGCCGCGGCAAGTGTTAGTGCTCCCATTGATAGTCTCGAAATCATACTCCGCAGTGACATGCTTGTTCTCCTGTCAAGCTCTGGTGGAAGTTATCGTTCGTTCCCTTCTTCTCGTCTTTTTTTGATTGTGTTGGAAAAGCTGGTCGTTGCGCAAGGCCATAGGCACCACATTGCTGCCGGCGCAGACGGAATGATGCCCAATTCGATGAAGATGTCGTGCGGGACGGGTCGCGTCATGGCTGCCGTGCTGCCGAAGCAGTGATCCGCGGATCGATCGCCGGTCTTGCGGCGCCCTCAAGCTTGCGAGCCATCAAGGTCCTATGATGTCGCTGTCGGCAATCACCGAAGCCATTTTCATGAGATGAAATTATATATACCAACGTTCATGTCGCGCAACGCATAATGCGGTCAGGGCATCAGACCGAAAAGTGTGAAGCGGTTTTCGGATAATCCGATGCTCAAGCAAGAAACATTATGAAATTCGAACGGGCGCAGCCGTCCGAGTATCCTCACGACATGATCAGGCCGCCATCGACATTGATGGTTTGACCGGTGATATAGGCCGCATCGTTGCTGGCCAGAAAGCTGACCAGGCCGGAAACATCCTCGCCGCTGCCGGCGCGGCCCATCGGGATGTTCTTCACCCATTCGGCCATCAGCTCGCCCGGCTTGTAGTCGCCCATCAGCTTGCCCCATGCCGCGTCGTTGTAGGCCCACATGTCCGTGTCGATGATGCCGGGACAGATCGCGTTGACGGTGATCTTCTCCTTCGCCACTTCCTTGGCGAGGCTCTGGGTGATGCCGACGACGCCGAATTTCGACGCCGCATAATGCGGCGTGAAGATAAAACCCTGCCGCGCCTGGCCGGAGGCGGTATTGATCAGCCGGCCGCCGTCGCCATGCTTGCGGATGCGCGCGATCGCCTCCTGGCAGCACAGGAACACGCCCTTGGTGTTGACCGCCATCACCTTGTCCCATTCGGCCTCGGTCATCGCCTCGATCCTGGCGATGGTGATGACGCCGGCATTCTGCACGGAGATATCGACGCGGCCGAATTGCTGCTCGGCCAGATCGTAGAGGGCAGCGACCTCGTCCTTCTTGGTCACGTCCATGCGCAGTGATGCGACCTTGGCGCCTTCCGCCTTCAGTCCGGCAGCGACCTCATCGACGCGCGGGTCGATGGCGCTGACGACGACCGCAGCACCTTCCGCCGCGAAGCGCCTGGCCATGGCCGCACCGATGCCGCCGCTGGCGCCGGTGATGACTGCCGTCTTACCTTCAAATCGCTTCTGCATTTTCTCTCCTACCAGCAGACGAAGCCGCCATCGACGATCAGGTCGATGCCGGTGACGAAACTCGAGGCGCGGCTGGCCAGGAACACGGTCGGCCCGACCATCTCCTCCGGCGCCGCCATGCGCCCCATTGGTGTATCGCGCTCGAAGATCCTGACCTGGTCGGCGACCTCCGGCCGCTTGTTCATCGGCGTCAGCGTATAGCCGGGGCTGACGACATTGACGCGCAGGCCGCGATCGGCCCACTCCATGGCAAGGCTCTTCGACATGTGGATGACGGCGGCCTTGGATGAATTGTAATGCGCCTGGGTCAGGCCGCGATTGACGATCGAGCCCGACATCGAGGCGATGTTGATGATCGAGCCCTTGCGCCGCGTCAGCATCGCGCGCGCTTCGGCCTGGCAGGACAGGAACACGCCGCTGACATTGACGTCGTAGAGCTTCTGCCATTTCTCCAGCGACAGTGTCTCGGCCGGCTCGGCCGCGGCAACGCCGGCATTGTTGACGGCGATGGTCAGCGCGCCGAGTTCCTTCTCCGTGCGTTCGATCGCTGCCGCGAGATCGGCCTCTGAAGTCACCGTGCCGGTCAGCACCAACGCCTTGCGGCCAAGCGCCGAGATCCTGTGCGCGGTTTCGTCCAGCCCGCCCTTCGAGGCATGGCCGAAACAGGCGATATCGGCGCCGGCTTCGGCCAGGCCGATGGCGATCGCTTGCCCGATGCCGCTGCCGGCGCCGGTGACGAGAGCAACGTCCCCATGAAGATCGAATAATTTCATCGAAATGTTCCCTGTTGAGCCGCCGGTGCCGCCTAGGAGGAAGGGGCGCCAGTCTTGGCTGGCGCCCCGCGCGGTCCGGTGCTTGGGAGGGTATCACCTGCTGCGCTTTGTTCCGATTCCCCGATCGCTGGTTACGTCCTAGCTTGTGGCAAGTTCCATGACGGCGACGTTGCTCGCTTCGCTGCGGTCAAGAATTCCGCGCTGGCGGCCACGGCTAAGCACCAGCACGCGATGCGACAAGCCGAGCACTTCCTCGAGATCGGAGCTCACCACCACCACCGCCATGCCGGAGCGGGCGAGGTCGGCGATGACATCGTAGATCGCCGCGCGCGCGCCGACATCGATGCCGCGTGTCGGCTCGTCCAGGATGAACACCTTGGGCGGCCGTGAAATCCATTTGGCGATGATCACCTTCTGCTGATTGCCGCCGGAAAGCTTGCTGATCGCCTGGTTAGGCCGGCCCTTGACGCCGAGCCGGCCAATGCCGGCCTCGGCGAATTTCTGCACCGCCCTTGGAAACACCCAGCCATTCGGCGCGACATGGTCGAAATTGCCGATCGCCAGATTCTCGCCGATGGTCTGGTCGAGCACCACGCCTTGCGCCTTGCGGTCTTCCGGCACCAGCACGACGCCGGCCTTGATCGCCGCCGCCGGACCATTGAGGTGCACCGGTTTGCCGGCGACACGCACCGACCCCGACGAAATCGGATCGGCGCCGGCGATCGCCCGCACCAGCTCCGTGCGGCCGGCGCCGATCAGCCCGGCGATGCCGAGGATTTCGCCGGCCCGCACCGAAAAGCTGACATTCTGAAAACTGCGTTCCGGCGAGGACAGGTTCTCGACTTCGAGCAGCGCCTCGCTGCCCGGCTCCGAGAGCGGCGGGAACATCCGCTCGACGCTGCGGCCAACCATCTGCTCAACCACGGTGCGCACCGGAATGTCGGCGCGCTCGTGCCGGGCGACGATGCGCCCATCGCGCATCACCACCACGCGGTCGGCGATCTCAGCGATCTCGTCCAGCCGGTGGCTGATATAGATGAAGGACATGCCTTCCGCCTTGAGCTTGCGGATCTGCTTGAACAACAGCTCCGTCTCCTCGCTGCCAAGCGCTGCCGTCGGTTCGTCAAAGATCAGAAGCTCGGCATTGAGCGTCAGCGCCTTGGCGATTTCGACCTGCTGCTGGGCGGCGATGCGCAGCGTGCGCACCTTGCGCTCCGGCGAGACATCGAGGCCGAGGCGCCTCAGCTGCGCCGATGCCTGCGCATTCATTGCCGCGCGGTCGATGCGGCCGCCGCGCATCGGCAGGCGCCCAACATAGACGTTTTCGGCCACCGACAGATCCGGCAGCAGCTTCAGCTCCTGGTGGATCATGCCGACGCCTGCGTCGATGGCCTCGGCGGGAGAGGCGGGGGAATAGGGTTTCCCCCGCCATGTGATGCTGCCGGCATCGGGTTTGATCGACCCGGCGATGATGTTCGAAACGGTGGACTTGCCCGCACCATTTTCTCCAAGCAGCGCCACGACCTCTCCCGGTCGCACCTCGAAGCTCGCATCGGCCAGGACCTGGACCGGTCCGTAGCTCTTGCAGAGGCCGCTGACGAAGAGCCCCAGATGGGGGGTCTGCGTATGGCTGGGATCCAAGGACATCGTTCCGCTACCGATTGTCAGGGATGCTTGGCGATGAATTGATCGACATTGTCCTTGGTGGTCAGCGTCGCGTCCTGCAGCTGTTCTGCGGCAACGGTTTCGCCGGCCACCAGCTTGATCGCCGCATCGACGGCAAGCCGCCCCATGCCTTGTGTCTGCTGCGTCGCGGTCACGTCGAAGACGCCGCCTTTTAGTGCCTTGAGCGCCGCCACGTCGCCGTCGAAGCCGGCAACCCAGACCTTGTGGCCGGGATTGGCGACCTTGACCGCTTGTGCAGCACCGAGCGCCAGCGCGTCGGCCTGGCCGATGACGATCGAGACGTCGGGATGCGACTGCAGCAGGTCCTGCGTCAGCTTGAAGCCTTCGTCCTGGTGCCAGCCTTCGCTCCACAGCTCGCCGACCACCTTGATGTCGGGATAGGCGCTCAGCGCTTCGCCGCAGCCCTTCGAACGGTCGACCTCGGGCGTCGTGCCTTTCTGGCCATGGATGATGATCAGCTCGCCCTTGCCGCCGGCCTGCTTGGCGATGTAGTCGCAAACCGCCTTGGCCGATGCCACGCTGTTGGTGGCGATGAAGGTGTCGCCGGGCGCGCCGTCGGCGTTGCGGTCGACATTGATGACCGGGATGCCTGCAGCCTTGGCCGTCTTGGTCGGCACGGTGGCGGCGGTTGCGCCGGCCGGGATGTAGATCAGCGCATCGATGTTTTGCGTGATCAGGTCCTGCACCTGGCTGACCTGGGTCGCCGAATCGCCCTTGGCGTCGACGGTGACGATTTCGATGCCCTTTTCCTTGCCGTAGGCTTCGACGGACTGCTTGATCTGGTTGAAGAAGTCGGCCTGTAGATTGGCGACGGCAAGGCCAAGCTTCTTGGCCTCCTTGGCCGAGGCCATGTCGGACAATCCGAGCAGCGGAATGACGGCCGCGGCAGCAAGCAGCAATGAACGTTTGGTCAGCATGTGTTTCCTCCGTTGATGTTCAAATCTGTCCCGCCGGCGCATCACGGCGCCCTTGGCCGAACAACTCCCAGTTCGGATCAACCGATCCGTTTTCGCCCGGACACCCGGGCGAATTCTTCATTGCGTTCTGCGCCGCCATGTGTCCGTGGCAACCGCCAGCGCGATCACGACGCCGATCACCACCTGCTGGATGAAGGGCGACACGCCGAGCAGGTTCAGCCCATTGCGCAGCACGCCGATGATGAGCACTCCGATGGCGGTGCCGCCGATCGAGCCGACGCCGCCCGATAGGCTGGCGCCGCCGATCACCACCGCCGCAATCGTGTCCAGCTCGTAGCCGAAGCCGGAGCTCGGCTGGACGGAATCGAGCCGTGCTGCAAGCACGATGCCGGCGAGCCCGGCCAGCACACCGCAGATCGCATAGACCCAGTTGGTCAGCGACTTGACCGGTATGCCGGACAGCCTGGCGACCTCGGCGCTGCCGCCGATGGCATAGAGGCTGCGGCCGGTCGCGCGGTAATTCAGGAAGATCGCGAAGATGATGGCCAGCACGATCATCAGCCCGACGGTGACCGACAGGAAGCCGAAATGGCGAATGATCGACAGGCTGGTGAACCAGTCGGGAAAGCCGATGATCTGCGAGCCGTCGGTGATCATGTTGGCGAAACCGCGCGCCACCGACATCATGGCCAGCGTGGCGATGAAGGGCGGCAGCTTGGTGACGGTCACAAGCAGGCCTGAAACCAGACCGCAAAGTCCAGCAACGACAAGTGCCGTGACGATCCCAGCGGGCATGCCGAGATTGAGATAGTCGGGGTGGGCGACAAAACCCATCACCATGGCGGCGAGCGCCAGGACGGAGCCGACGGACAGGTCGATGCCGCCGATCAGGATGACCAGCGTCATGCCGATCGCCATGATGCCGAGCACCGTGACCTGGTCGAGCACGTTGAGGATGTTGCGGACCGTCAGGAACGTGTCGGTGGTCAGCGACAGGGCGAGGCACAGCAGCACCAGCCCGATCAGTGGTCCCATGGTCCCGGCGAACAGGGCAGAAAGCTTCGCGCCCGCCGCGGCCTGCGCACCTGGGCCGGCTTTCAACTCGCTTGCACCGTTGCTCACAGCCATTTTGTCTCCTCCACCAGCAGTTCGGCGATGGGTCGCCGGCTCGCCGTTGTTCACCAGGCACCTCCCTGTGAACAATTTATCTTTGGTATGCAATTTTGTTCAGCTAAACTGTTCATCGGAAAATTGTCAAGGCCCGCGGCATCATTCCGCCCTGGTTTGCGCCAACAGGCGGGTTGCCTTACGGAAGAGCACGAAATGCGGCGTTTCAGGTCCGGTCTCATCCCTGCGAATTCATTCCAACTGCTTGAGCAGGGCAGGACGGCCAAGACAAAGTAAATGTTGACCATTTGGCTTTCATCTCGCGTTGTGGACGTTATCCTGTCGATATCTTAAATCTTGAATCCTGGGCACGCAGAACGATTTCGTGTCGCTTGGTCGGATATGCCATCTGAATGGCATCTAAAGATCCGGACGACCGCGGGAGGGCAAAAAGATGGCGATGATAGAGAATGACAAGGCCTCGCGCTTCCCGGATGTCGAGCTGAAGGCCCGTGCCGCATGGCACTATTATGTCGAGGGTCTGACGCAGGAGAGGATTTCGGAGATCCTCGGCATCGGCCGTATCAAGGTGCATCGCATCCTCTCCGCCGCGCGTGAGGAGGGCGTCGTCCAGTTCCGCATCCGCGACAGCGTCGTCGAATGCATGGTGCTGGAAGAGGCTCTGAAGCAGCGTTTCGGGCTCAGCCAGGCCGTTGTGGTGCCGTCGGCCGCCGACCGGAGCAACGCGCCGCTGATGATCGGCCATGCCGCGGGCGCCTATCTGGCCGACAACGTGAATGCCGGCGATGTCATCGCGCTCGGCTGGGGGCGCACGCTGAAATTCGCCATCAATGAATTGCCGCGGCGGCCGATCGCCAGGACGACGGTGGTCTCCATGCTGGGCGGCCTCACTCACGCTCAGCCGCTCAACCCCACCGAAAGCGCTTGGGAATTCGCCGAAAAGATCGGCGCCGAGTGCTTTTTGCTGCCGGTGCCTGTCTATGCCGACAGGCCGGAGCAGCGTGACGCCTTCATGAGCCAGCGCAGCGTTCAGGACGTCGTCTTCCGTGCGCGCCGGGCAAACATCGCCGTGCTCAGCGTCGGATCGTTTTCCAACGACAGCCCGATCGCCAATTACGGCTTCATCAAGCCCAGCGAACTCGAGGAGCTGCAGGCGGCTGGCGCGGTTGGCGATATTTTATGTCATTTCATCGACGCCGAGGGCCGCCTCGTCGATCATGAGGTCAATCGCCGGGTCTGCGCCTATCCGCTGCAGGACCTGGCGGACATCCCGGCCATCCTGGTTTCGGGAGGGCAGGAAAAGATAGCCATCATGCGGGCGGCGCTCGCCAACACCAAGGTTTCGGTTCTGATCACCGACGAGGATGCGGCCAAGGGCCTGCTCAACCGCTAGATATCGCTGCGCTGTGGATTTAACGACTGTGTTGAAACGAGATTGAGCCCGATCTCAAATACAGCGGCGCAGAATTCTGCTCTGTAGCGATCCTTCCCACCCCCCTCTGTCCTGCCGGACATCTCCCCCGCAAGGAGGGAGATTGCGCGCTCAGTCGCTTTTGCCAATCTCCAGCGTTGCAGGAGCGGGCGGAGCGTCGAAGCTGCCGATCTCCCCACTTGCGGGGGAGATGGCCGGCAGGCCAGAGGGGGGTGCTGTCCCGCCGACATCTCAAAGGCTGAGTCCGAAAGGTCTCCGACCTGTCAAAATCTCTAAACTTGTCCAACTTCACCAAGCCGCACGTGGATGTCGCGCGTCGCCTGATAGAGGTCGCGGTAGATCGCCTTGCGCGCGCGGTAGCCGGAGATCAGGCCGTCGACGGGATCGACATGCCTGGTGGGGGGCGTGGCCATAGCTTCGGCCGCAATCTCGGGCGAGGCAAACCATCCTATCGCCGAAGCCGCCAGCATGGCGGCGCCGAGTGCTGCGGCTTCGTTGACCGATGAGACGGAGAGCGGCCGCTCGAGCACGCTTGCCATGATCCGCATCAGCAGAGCCGAATTGGTGCCGCCGCCGGCCGCGATCATCGCAGCCGGTTTGCCGCCGGCTTGAGTTTCCATTGCCTCGCTGGCGATGGCCTGCTCGAAGGCGATGCCTTCCAAAACCGCCCGAAAAAGGTGCTTCGGCTCATGATCCAAGGACAGGCCGACAATGGCGCCGCGCGCCGCGCCGTCCCAATATGGACTCATGACGCCAGCCCAGTACGGCATGACAAGCAGTCCCTCGCTGCCGGCGGCAACGTCCACCGCCGCTTTTTCAAGTGCGGCGGCAGACGGCGAACCGGTCGTGCGAACGATCCAGTCGACCAGCTGCATGCCCGAGCGCAACACGGTCTCCAGCATGAATCCCGAGCCGGTCGGCGAGACCAGCGTTCGAAACGCGTCCGATGTCGTGATCCCATGGGAATAGCAGCCGCTGACGACGCCCGAGCCGAGCGAAAGATAGCTTTTGCCTTCGTCGTAGACCCCCATGCCGAGGCCCATCGCCTGGCCGTCGCCGGCGCCGGCGACGACAGGCGTGCCGGCTTTCAGGCCGGTCAGTCGGGCCACGCTTTCAATAAGGCCACCGCAGATCGTGCCGGGCGTGACCAGCTCCGGCAACTGGTCCGGCCGCAGCCCGGCGGCCGCAACGAGCTCAGGGTGCCAGGTGCCATTCTTGACATCGAGCAGCCCGAGCGGATCCGCACTTGCCGTGCTGGTGACCAGATGTCCGGTCAGCCGGTGGACGAAGAAGCCATGCACGTCGACGATTGCGGCTGCGTCGTCGAGCGCTTGCGGCTGGTGTTCGGCAAGCCAGCGAACAGCATAGAGCGCGGGCGTCGGGTCCGGTGGCTTGCCGCTCCAGTCGCGGATCGCCTCGCGACCGAGTTCGGACGACAGCCTTATAACTTGCGGGCGAGCGCGCTCATCCAGCCACAAGATCGCCGGAATGAGCGGCTTGCCGGCATGATCGATCAGCGTGAAAGTCTCGCGCTGGTGAGCGATGGAGATCGCCGCCACGCGCGAAGCGCCCACCGCCTCAGCGACCCGCTTCAATGCACCGAGCAGTGCGGTCCACCAATGTTCGGCATCCTGCTCGAAATGGCCGGGCTTGGGATTGGCGAGCGGATAGGCTTCGCGCGCCTGGAACAGCTCCTCGCCATCGCGCGTGAAAGCGATCGCCTTCACGGCCGTCGTCGAGGCGTCGATCCCGATTACGACATCGTCCATCAGGCGGTGATCCGGTGGAGTCAGGCTGCGTTTGTAACGAACCGCCCGTCCGACTGGTCGAGACGACGGCGGATCTGGGTTATCACCATCGAATCGTCGGGTACACAATTTTCATAGGTGAGGAAGTCGCCGGTCTTGACCGGCTTGACCACCTTGGCGCGCTCGGCCAGACCGAGCGGCAAGGCGCCGCGGGAGCGTGCGTCTTCCCAGGTCATGGCGAAGCCGCGATAGTCGCTCTCGCCGATCATGCCGAGCGACTGGCCGAGGGCAAGGTCGCTCTTGGCAACCGCCACCGCCTCGGCCACCGGATGGTCGAGCGGCTCCATGTCGGCGCGCTTGTAGACCACGGCGCGCGCCGCCGACAGCGGCACTTCGAGGCTGGTCAAATGATAGGGACGGAAGATCGTGAAATAGGGGCCCTTGCCGACCTTGAGGTCGACCATGCGCTCCAGCACGCGCGGATGCCGGGTCTCGATGATGCAGAACACGCCGGGCGCCACGCCCTTGCCGATCGAATAGTCGACGACGCCCTTGCGATGCAGCACGCCGCCATCCTCGCGCGGGCAAAGCACGCTGGCGAGTTCCTCAAGCGTTGCTGTCGGGCCATGCATGCCCGGCACGTCGGGCACCAGGCCGGTGGCATTGGCGATCGCCACCATCTCGATCGCCGTCTTCGAGCCGTCGACGAACTCGACCAGCATGCGCGCATTCATGTTGCGCTCGGCCGCCTCCTTCTCGTAGTCGGCCGGCATGGCGTCGATCTTCAGCGGATTGTTTTTGCCCTTGCCGGCGGCGATGATGTTGAAGCCGAGGCTTTTGGCAAAGCCGATGATCTCCAACGTGCAGGCGGGCTCGTCGCCGGCGGCACCCGTATAGACGACGCCGGCTTTGCGCGCCTCTTCCTTGAGGAAGCGGCCGATGGTGATGTCGGCCTCGACGTTCAGCATGACGATGTGCTTGCCGTTCTTCATCACTTCGAGCGCGAACAGCGTGCCGATGTTGGGGTTGCCTGTTGCATCGATGATGACGTCGATGCGGCCGGCGGACGCCAGCGCATGCAAGTCTTCGGTCACCGCGATCTTGCCTGCCTCGATGGCGCGGTCGATCGCCGCTGCATTGCCGGCCTGGACGATGTCGGAGCGGTCGTGGCCGGCGAGAAGTGCTGCGTCGATCGCCGCCTGCGGCCTGACCTCGGAAATGGCGCCGATCCGCATGCCCGGCATCAGCGCAACCTGGACGACGATATCGGTGCCCATCTGCCCGGCGCCGGCAAGCCCGATAGTGATCGGTCCCTGCTTTTCAGCGCGTTGCAAAAGTTCCGCTGCAAATTGCGGATGGGCCATATCGCTTCCTCCAGTTCCTGACGCGTCGCAGCGTCGAGATCATCGTTCTGAACATTCCTATTTCCAAATGAAAAATATTTCAACATGCAATTCGGCAGCCTCCTTCCCAAAATTGTGTGATTTCGATTTTGAGACGCGGCATGCGGCTTGACTGCGCAGCCAGATGGTGCCTGTCACCCAAAAGGTGCGCAGCGGTTGTGGGATAACGGCATGCATAAAAACAAAGGCTTAAAGCGCGTCAATTGCATCCGTTTCAACGCGACGCGCTTTAGGGAGCGGAGAAGGACGGTGATCTTTAGGATGCAGACGGCGATGACCGAGACGGCATGCTCGGCGCATGCCGGTATCTCAGCTGCCGACTTCGAAGAAAGGCGCGCCAAGCAGGTCGGGAACGACATCGATGCCGAGGCCCGGCCCACCCGGAATGCCCATGCGGCTGCCCGTGACCGGCGGCATGTTCGATGCGGTGCGCACCGTCACCCATTCGTGGAAGGCGATGGCGTGCAGCCGGCGCTCCTCCGGCGTCGACAGCGACAGATGCGCCATCGCTGATGTGTCGATCTCGGCGCCGCCGGTGTCCTCGACGGTGATCATGAAGCCTAGGTCGACCGCAAGATCACGGATCTGGCGCGTCTTGGTGACGCCGCCCAGCCGCGAGATTTTCAGCGTCAGCCCGTCGGCCGCGCCCTTGCGGTGGATGTCGAGCATGTCGTCCAGCGAGGCGACGGATTCGTCCAGCACCATCGGCTTGTCGAGCGAGCGGCGCACAGACATGCATTCGTCGATCGTGGCGCAGGGCTGCTCGAACGTGTAGTCGATGGCCCGCGTCGCGTCAGTGAACTGGCGCGCCTGATAGGGCGTCCAGCCGGCATTGGCGTCGCAGAAGATCACCGTGCCCTTCGGCACCGAAGCGGCGACCGCGGTGACGCGCTCGATGTCGTCATGGACGTTGCCGCCGACCTTGACCTGCAGCCGGTGAAACCCGTCCTTGACGATGCGCTCGGCAAGTGCGGCCATGGCGTCGACCGTGCCATGGGTGACGACCTTGTAGAGTTCCGCCGTCTCGCTCTCGCGTCCACCGAGCAGCGTGACCAGCGGCACGTCGGCGGCGCGCGCCGCGAGATCTGAGCACGCCATGTCGAGCGCGGACTTGATGTAGGGATGGCCCTTGAACACCGTGTCCATCAGCCGGCCGATTCTGGCCAAGGCCCGGGGATCGTGGCCGAGCAGATGCGGCGCGATTTCTATGATGCCGGCGCGCGTGCCGGCTGCGAAGGCCGGCGAGTAGAAATTGCCGAGCGGCGCCATCTCGCCCCAGCCGGTCAGCCCGCTATCGGAGGTGATGGCGACGATCACCGCGTCGAACGCATCGGCGACACGCCCCTTGGACATGCGGTAGGGCCCGTCCACGAAGGGCTGCACGACATGGTAGGCTTTGATGGTTTTGATCTGCACGTGTTTATCCGTTGTTCGCGATGTTCAGATTTGCTGCCGGTTAGCAACGGTCGCCTTGGCGCCTTTTGAAGCTCGCTGTTCGAAGCTGCGCGCATAGGCAAGCAGTTCCTCGAAATCGAGGTCGATATGCTCGCGGGCATGGCGCTGGGCGGCGCGCATGTCGGAGCCCTTCAGCAGCCGCACATAGGTCTCGTGGATGTCTTCGGCAGGTACCGGCTCTTTGCGCGCCCGCTGGTGGAGGGCAAAATACATCTGCAGCCGGCTGGCCAGGCGCTGCCAGGTCTCCAGCAACACCGAATTGTCGGCCCATTCATGGATCAGGCCGTGCAATTGCAGCGCCGTTTCGATCTGACGGGTGGTGTCGAGGTTGCGCGTCGCCTGCTTCACCGCCTCGTGGCGCCTGTCAAGCTCGTCGAAGAAGCGCTGGTCGCGAAGCCGCCAGGTCAGTTCGATAGCGAACTCATCCAGCACCTTGTTAAGCGAATAGGCATCGTCGATGTCCTTGGCGGTCACGTCGATGACGAAGGTTCCGGCGTAGGGAATGCTGGTCAGGATGCCTTCCTGCACCAGTTCGCGCATTGCTTCGCGCAGCGGCGCGCGGCTCACCCGCATCTGCTCGGCGATCCTGAGCTCGTTGAGTTTTTGCCCCGGTTCCAGCTGGCCGGTCAGGATTGCACGCCGAAGCAACGCCACGATTTCGGCGCGCCTTGTCGTATCCGCGATCGGCGCAAAATCCAGCTTCCCCATTCGGTCACTCCACAAGGAACCGAAATCAAGCAGATTGTCGACAATCTAACAAGAGCTATTTCTGGATTCCTGATTCCGGGCAGAATGTCGGCGACTTCGTTCTCATGCAGCCCGGCCGTAAAAGCCGACCCGTTCCTCGTCGCTGAACATCACGCCTGATTTCTCATAGTAGGAGAACACCGCGATCATGCGTTCGCGCTCGCCTTCGACTGTGGTGACGCGATGCGCTGTGTTCTTGCCACGGAAGACGTTCAGCGTGCCCGGCTTCATGCGCAGTATCTTCGCCTCGGGGTCGCGCCCTTCGAGCAGCCTGGCGACGCCGTCGTAATTGGGATTGTCGTCCGACCGGAGATCGGTGCGGTATTCGAGGTCGCCGCCGCGTTGCGCCGCCTGCAACAGTAGCGTCGTGGTGAATTCCGAGCGATCGAAATGCCAGTTCAGCGCCTCGCCGGCGCGGTAGGCCATCACATTGGTGCGCGCCAGCGGGTCCTGCATGACATGCAGCCGCGTCTTCCCCATCGCCGCCGCCAGGAAGTGCAGCAGCGGCTCGTATTCGTAGATGGCGAGGACCAGGCTGCCAGGAATCTGGTCGGCGCAGACCGTATGGCTGATGGTCTCGACCTTGCGCAGCGCGGGATGGTCCGGAGCGAGCTCCGGGATATCGGGCTTGAAGTAGATATTATGCATCCGCTTGTGCATGTGCGACCGGCTGTCCATGACGTGCTGGATTTCCCGCACCGCCCGTTCGGCCACGCCAGGCCGCAAAAAACCCTCGAGATTGAACATGCCGTCGGCTTCCAGCGCCGCGATCGAGGCCTCCACAAGGCGCCTCCATTCGATGCTGCCTTCACGGTCGAGCGGGTACCGGTCCAGATCGAGAATGTCTTTCATCGTCTCATGCTCCAAGGTTCGAGCGTAGAAGACGGCAAAAAAATCTTTCTCTCAACGGCGAAACTTATTAGTCTTCCGCAGGAAAAACTTACGGAAGGTTCATGGAACGGCTCCCCCCGCTGAACGCGATCAAAGCCTTCGAGGTCGCCGCGCGGACTGGCAATTTTACTTTGGCCGCCATCGAACTCGGCGTTTCCTCGGCGGCGGTCAGCCAGCAGATCCGCAATCTCGAGACCTGGTTCGGCAAGCAGCTGTTCGTGCGCAGCGGCAACCGCATCGCGCTGACCGACGCCGGCCACGCAATCTATCCGCAGACCGCACGCGCCTTGGGCGACATCGCGGCGATCGGTCGGCGCATGCTGGAGGGCGGGCTGAGGACGCGTCTCGTCGTCAGCGTGCCGTTTTCGCTGGCCGAATTGTGGCTGGCGCCCAGGCTGGCCGTTCTTCTCGATGCCTTCCCGCAAATGGCGATCGACGTCCGCGTCGAAGACGATCCCGTCGACCTGATGCGCCAGAACATCGATCTTCGCATCAGCTATGGCGACTATCACTATCCCGGTTTGCGGATGGTCCGCCTCATCCATGACGACGTCCTGCCGGTCTGCGCGCCGGACTTCTGGCAAAGATACGGCAACGATGCATCCAGCCTTGCGGATGTGCACGAGAGCTTGTTCATCCACACCAACTGGGGTCCGAACTATGCCTCGCATCCGACATGGGCGGATTGGTTTTCGGCGTCAGGCGGCAGCCGCGCGCCTGATCCCTCGCATGGGCGCCGTGTCGGTCTGTCCAGCCTGGCGATCGTCTCGGCGAGGCTTGGTCTCGGAATTGCGCTTGGCCAGCGGGCCATGGCCCATGGGGACCTGGAAGCCGGGCGCCTAATCGCGCCCTCGTCGGTATCTCTGCGCCTCGGTCATCCCTATTGCGCCTTCATGCCTGAGGCAAAGGCTGAGCGCGCCGATGTTGCCGGGCTCGTCGCGCTGCTTGGAGCAATTCCAGGAAAAGTGCATAGCGGTTTTCCGTCCGGAATTGCGGAAAAACAAACATAGCAAAACGGCGCCCTTGGCGTGGGAGCCGAGGGCGCCGCTGGACCGGACCTGACGGGGGGGGTATCAGGTGGCCGGTTTCTGTGGCAGCGGCGAGACCGGCATTCCCGGCCCGATCTTCTGCAGATTGCCTGTGATCACCTGGTCGCCTTCCGATACGCCGCTCGAGATGGCCACCAGATCGCCGTTGGTCGGCCCGAGCGAAACGATGCGCTGGTCGACAGTGTTGTCTTTGCCGACGACGTAGAGGTATTTGCCGAGCTGGCTCGATCCCAACGCCGTCTGCGGCACCATCAGTGCATCGGGCTGCTGCTTGATATGCAGCTTCACGCGAACATATTGGCCCGGCAGCAGCGTGAATTTGGCGTTGCCGATCGTCGCCCGTGCGGTGATGGTGCCGGTCGATCGATCGATCGTGTTGTCGATGAAGGTGAGCTGACCTCTCTGGCGCGGTTCTGTATCGCCGGGAAGCAGGACGTCGACGTCGATCGGCCCCGCCGCGCGGGCTTCCTCGATCTGCGCCAGATCCGTTTCGCTCGGATTGAAGGTGACATAGATCGGGTCGAGCTGCACCAGCGTGTTGAGCACCGTGCCGGCGACGCTGACCAGCGTTCCAACCGAAGCCTGGTTGCGGCCGACGCGCCCGGCGAACGGCGCCTTGATTTCCGAATAACTCAGATTGAGCTCGGCGGTCCGCACAGCCGCTTGGTTCACGGCGAGCGAGGCCTGGGCCTCGCGCAAGCTGCTGGTGCGCTGGTCGAACGCATCCTTGGCGATGTATCCGCTCTTGGCGAGCTCGGTGCCGCGGCCAAGGTTGGAACGGGCATAGTCAAGCGTTGCTTCGTCGCGCTGGACCTGCGCCTTCGCCTGGTCGAGGGCAGCGTGGAAATCCTCTGGAGCGATCTTGTAGAGAAGGTCGCCCTTCTTGACATCGCTGCCGTCGGGCGCAACCTGCTCCTGTAGATAACCCGGTACGCGCGCTTGCAGCGTGATGCTGCGGATCGGCTCGGTGCGGGCCGCATAGTCGAGATAGATCGGGATCGTCTTCTTGACGACGCTCACCACCGGCACCGGCATGACAAACGCTGCGGGCTCGGGCGCCGCGGGTTCGGGCGTTGCCGCTCCTGCCGTGCCGGCGTTGAGGCCGAAATTGCCCATGTCGAGCAAGTGAACGCTCGCCATCGAGATCGCCCCCAGGGCGACGGCCGCTCCCAACGCAATTTTCCATTTACGCATGATCAATTCTCCAATCCTATTCGGCCGCTTCGGCCAATCGCGCGAAAGCGGGTTCGGCAGTGGGTTCAGTCGGTTCGGCAACGGGTTCGTTCTTGCTGCCGCGCTCGCGCAGTTGCTCGATCACCGCATAGAAGACCGGCACGAACACCAGCGACAGGATTGTCGCCGCGACCATGCCGCCAAAGACGGTGGTGCCGATCGACTGGCGGCTCGCTGCACCGGCACCTGTGGAGAACATCAGCGGCAGCACACCGAGGATGAACGCGAAGGCGGTCATCAGGATGGGCCGCAGCCGCAAACGCGCCGCTTCCATTGCCGCGTCGACGATGCTGAGACCTTCCTCGCGCCGGCGCCGGGCAAACTCCACGATCAGAATGGCGTTCTTTGCCGCCAGCCCGATCAGCATGACGAAGCCGATCTGCGAATAGACGTCGATCTGCATGCCGCGCATCAACAAGGCGACGAAGGCACCAAACAGGGCAAGCGGCACCGCGAGCAGAACCATGAAGGGCATGGCCCAGCTCTCATATTGGGCGGCGAGGATCAGGAAGACGAAGACCATGGCGAGACCGAAGACGATCGAGGCGATCGATCCAGCCTTGAGCTCCTGATAGGTGATGCCCGTCCATTCGTAGCCGAAATCCTTCGGCAGCGCCGTGGCAGCGGCACGTTCCATCGCCGCGACCGCCTGGCCCGAGGAGTAGCCGGGTGCAGCACCGCCATTGATCAGAGCCGATGCATTGTTGTTGTAATGCGGGACGGTTTCCGGGCCGACGATAGGCACCAGCTTGCCGAGTGTGCTCAACGGCACCATGCCGCCAGAGGCATTGCGCACATAGAGCCGTGAAATGTCGGCAGCACCCGCACGCGCATCCTTGTCGGCCTGGATCGTCACCCGGAAGGTGCGGCCGAACAGGTTGAAGTCGTTCACATAGAGCGAGCCGAGATAGATCTGCAGCGTGTTGAACACGTCAGGCAGGCTGAGGCCGAGCAGCTTCGCCTTGTTACGGTCGAGGTCGTAGTTGAACTGTGGCGTCGAGGTCGAGAACGACGAGAACAATTGCTGCGGGTTGAGCTCGGGCTGCTTGCGCGCCTCGGCGAGCACGGCTTGCGTCGCATCGTTGAGCGCAGCGCTGCCGCGACCGGTCAGATCCTGCACCTGGAATTCGAAGCCGCCGGTCGTGCCGATGCCGGGGATCGAAGGCGGATCGAAGCTCAGCGCGAAGGCTTCCGGAAGCTCCATGAGCTTCGAGCGCACATCGGCGACGAGCTTCGAGGCGCTCTGGTCAGGGCCGCGTTCGTCCCATGGCTTCAGGATGGCGAATTCCACCGCCGAGTTCGACTGGGCCGCGTTGGTGAGGAAGTTCAAGCCGCTGATCGAGCCGACGATATCGACGCCGGGGGTGTTCTGCAGGATGGCGCGTGCCTTCCGGGCCACCGCGTCGGTGCGTTCCAGTGACGCCCCATCCGGCAGCTGGATGACCACGAAGAAGTAGCCCTGGTCCTCGACCGGAAGGAAAGTCGAGGGCAGGCGCTGCCAGACGAAATAGGTGGCGACAAGCCCGGCCGCGAACAGCCCGAGCATGATCCAGCGCAGGCGGATGAGGAAGCGCACACCATGGGCATAGGCATGCGACAGCCGTTCGAAGCCCGTATTGAACCAGCGGAACAGCACGAACTGCGTTGCCGGGCGGTGGCGCAGGAAGGCGGCGCTGAGCGCCGGGGTGAGCGTCAGCGAGACGAAGGCGGAGATGCCGAAGGAGATCGCCACCGTCAGCGCAAACTGATTGTAGAGCCGGCCGGAAACGCCGGGTATGAAGGCGACCGGCACGAACACCGCCATCAGCACGGCGGTCGTGGCGATGATCGGGCCGGTGACCTCGGCCATCGCCGCGCGCGTGGCAGCCAGCGGTTTGAGGCCGGCCTCCAGCTGGCGCTCGACGTTCTCGACGACGACGATCGCATCGTCGACGACGAGGCCGATCGCCAGCACCATGCCGAGCAGGCTGAGCATGTTCAGCGAGAAGCCGAACATGTACATGACGACGAGCGTGGCCACCAGCGACACCGGAATCGCGATCGTCGGGATGATCGTGGTGCGCCAGCTCTGCAGGAAGATGAACACCACCGCGACAACCAGGACCAGCGCCTCGCCGAGCGTGACCAGCACGTCGTGCATCGACGCCGAGACGAAGCGCGTCGTGTCGTAGTGCATGGCGTAGCTGACGCCCTTCGGGAAACGGCCCGACAGTTCTTGCATCTTGTCCTTGACGCGCTGCTGCAGATCGAGCGCGTTCGAGCCCGGCATCTGGTAGACCGCGAGCACCACGGTCGGGTCTTCGCCGAAGAAGGCCGACGACGAATATTGCAGGGCGCCGAGTTCGATGCGCGCAACGTCACGCAACCGCACCAGCGAACCGTTCGCGGCATCGGCGCGCACGACGATGTCGCCGAATTCCTTGGGGTCGCTCAGTCGGCCGACCGCGTTGACCTGCATTTCGAAAGCGGTGCCGGCCGGCGCTGGCGACTGCCCGATCTTGCCGGCCGCGACCTGGACATTCTGCTCGGCGATGGCGTTCTGGACATCGACGGCGGTGATGCCGAGATTGGCGAGCTTGTCTGGATCGAGCCATACGCGCATCGAATACCGCCGCTCGCCGAAGATCTGCACGTCGCCGACGCCTGGCAGGCGCTTCAGCGGGTCGACCACTTGCAGGTAGGCGAGGTTGCTGAGCGCGACCGGATCGACGGAGCCGTCGGGCGAGGTGAGGTTGACGATCAGGACGAAATTCGGGTTCTGCTTCTTGATCGTCACGCCGCCCTGATTGACGATGGCCGGCAGCGAGGACGCCGCCTGCGACACGCGGTTCTGGACGTCGACGGCGGCGGTGCTCAGGGAATAGCCGACCTCGAAGGTGATGGTGATGGTCGACGAGCCGTCATTGGAGCTCGACGACGACATGTAGGTCATCCCCTGAACGCCGTTGATCTGCTGTTCGAGCGGCGTCGTGACGGTGTCGGCCACGACCTGCGCACTGGCGCCCGGGTAATTGGCGCTGACCACGACCTGAGGCGGCGTGATGTCTGGAAACTGCGAGACAGGCAGCAGGAAATAACAGATCGCCCCGGCGAGCACCATGATGATGGCGATCGACGATGCGAAGATCGGTCGGTGGATGAAGAAGTTTACCATGACACGTACGCCTCGCCCGATGCTCTCGCCTCGCCAAAGGCCTTGGCCACTCTGGACAGCCTCTTGATGCGCCTTTGACCCGAATCTTCGAGGAAACGAGTCGGCGCCTTGCGGCCGTGCCCTTGCGCATCCGCAAGCGTACGCAGCATCGTCTCGAAAGAGCGCGGGTCGACACGGTCGGCCTTCATCAGCATCCGGATCATCGGATCCTTCACAACTTCGTCGATCGTCAAATCCTTGCGCTGCGACATCGTAGCGGCTCCTGGCTTGCGATCCCCGGCGTGCGCCGCAGATCGGTTGGTTTTCTTGTTCGCGGCCAAAAATCGCCTAGGGCGCAGTTTCATGCCTGGGCCGATTCGGCGGAGGCTATTCACAGGCGCCTGCGAGATTTGACACGAGGCAATTGGGGTGTTACCAGTAAGTAACATCTAGAAGTTACAGACCGGTAACACCCTAGTCAAGAGGTGGGCCGAGGGATTTTTCGGAAACCCCGGAAACCAAGGAGGTTTTGATGGAAGACGGCACTGCGGAACGCGTCCGCCCCCGGGATCGCATCCTGGAGACGGCACGGGATATGTTCCACAAGCATGGCATCAAGGGCGTCGGCGTCGACGCGATCACTGAGGCCGCCGGTACCAATAAGATGACGCTCTACCGTCATTTCGAGTCCAAGGACGACCTGGTCATCGAATGCCTGCGGGCGACCGCCTGCAGCGCCAACGCGATGTGGCAGAAATTCGAGGCCGAGCATCCGGGCGACAAGCTTGCGCAGCTGCACGCCTGGGTCCGGATGGCTGCCGATTGCCTGTTGATGGACGGTCGCGGTTGCGACATGGCGAACGCCGCCATCGAGTTGAGCGAGACCGACCATCCGGCCCGTCGGGTGATCAAGGAGCTTAAGCAGGCTCAGCGCGATCGTCTGGTCGGCCTGTGCCGGGATGCCGGCATCGGACAGGCTGAACTTCTTGCAGACACGCTGTCGCTGCTGCTCGAGGGCGCCCGCGTCAGCCTGCAAAGCGTCGGAGCCGAGGGCCCTAGCGCGCAATTCGTCCGCATGGCGGAAGGCCTGATCACCTCTTTCAGGGCCAGATAGTCTCGCAGGCGGCGGAACGACCGGTGGCGTGTTCATTGCGAGCCGCGCCGCCGAATGCTCTCTTGTCCGTTCGGATGTACCGTCATCGCGCGTCTCCTTTGCCGGTCTGTCGCCGCACCACCGGCGCGACCTGTTGCTTGGTGAGGCAGAATAGGACCGATGGCGAATTGGTGAGAGTGACAAGTGTGACGGGATTCCGGCGGATCCGCTGATCGCGGCTGCAACATGCCCTATCGCTCGCCGAACAAGCCGCTGGCGATCGCCGCTAAATGGCCATTCGACGCGCGGACCGATAATCTTGTCCGGTGATGGTCATGACCCCAGCCTTTGCCCAACACCCGGAGCCGGAACAAAAAAGCCCGCTGCCGGGAGGAGGTGGCAGCGGGCTTGATTTCGAATACGGCACGGGAGGAGGTGTGCCGCACTCAGCGTCGGCATCGCATCTGGGAGGAGTAGATGGCCGACACCTGCGAAACTACCGATTGCCCAATGATTCGGCAATAACGAAAGATGCATAGCAGATGTGCAGATTTGCTGTATCAACCAAATCTTCACTATGGGGCAGATTGAACGTCGTCCTTTGCGCGGCGTCACTGCACCGGGACGTTTTCCTTGAAGATCAGGCGCGGTTCGATGAACTTCCGCGTCAAATAGGGTGCCGAGGAAGCGATCGAGCCGAGCAGGCGAATGACCGACTGCTCGGCGATCAGCCGCGCGTTTTGGTCGATGACGACATCAAGCAGATCATCGACGAGATAGCCGCGTGTCGCCCTTGTCAGGTCGTGACAGATGAACACCGGCTTCCTTTGCGGCTTGGCTTCCAGCAGCGCTTTCGCCACGCCAGAGCGTCCAGCGCCGACGCAATAGATGCCGAGCAGCTCCGGCTCGTTGTGCAGCGCCTTCATCGTCGCCCTGTAGCTGATATCAGGCTCATCGTTGATCTCGACGGCACTGGTGACGGTCAGATTGGGGAACTCCTCGCTGAGCACGGACCGAAAGCCCATTTCGCGTTCCTCGTGCCCGCGGTAGGAGCGTGAGCCGACGACCATTGCCAGATGGCCCCGCCGCCCGCCCAGGAAACGTCCCATCAACAGCGCCGCGGTGCGGCCGGCCACACGGTTGTCGATGCCGACATAGGCCGATCGCGGTGCGCCCGGCACGTCCGACACCAGCGTGACCAGGCGGATGCCGGCCTCGACGATCTCTCGCAGGATGTTGCGCGTTCTCGGATGATCGATCGCGATGACGCCAACGCCGTTTGCCCTAAGCGAGAGGTTTTCGACGGCTGCCTGCAACGCGCTCGGCGAGATGCCGGCGAGCTTGTGGATCCGGCAGGAGGCGACGAGCGGCAGGCGCGCCGCATAATCTCGATATGATTTGCCAGATCCATCATGAAGGCGTTGGAGCCGATCGGCAGGAAGAATTCCAGATGCGCCGGCCGCGAGGGCAGTGTGACCTGATCCACGACCGGCAAATAGCCGAGCTGCTTGGCCGCCTCCATCACCCGCTGCCGGTTGGCCGCGCTGGCACCCGGCCGGTTGTTCAGCACCCGGTCGACCGTGGCGGTCGACAACCCGCAGCTTCTGGCGATGTCCGCAACGGTGGCTTTCATGGTCGCAGTCATAGGAGCTGATGTGATCCCGTGCCAGAGATACGGCGAACCCGGCTTCCAACTGGCCCGCTCAGCCCTGCGATTGCTTCCCATGGACGATGGCGTCGTGGATCTGCTCGTCGGAGATGCCGGTGATGATCCGTTCGACTTCCGCGACGTTGGTGTTCTTCGGATCGATATCGTCGGCGACCACCTTGCCGCGCCGCATGACGACGATGCGGTCGACCACCTGGAAGACGTGGTGGATGTTATGGGCGATGAAGATGCAGGAATGGCCTGAATCGCGGGCGCTGCGCACGAAGCTCAGCACGCCTTGCGTCTCGGCGACGCCCAAATTGTTGGTCGGCTCGTCGAGGATGATGAGGTCGCTGTCGAAATGCATGGCGCGCGCGATCGCCACGGCCTGCCGTTCACCGCCGGAGAGCGAGCCGATCGGCGTCGTCGGCGGGATGTTCTTCGAGATGCCGACCTGCTTGAGCAGATCGCGGGCGACCACGTTCATCGCCTCCTGGTCCATGCGGTTGAGGAAACGCGGCGGCTTGATCGGCTCGCGCCCGAGAAACAGATTGCGCGCGATCGACAATTGCGTGACCAGCGCCGAGTCCTGGTAGATCGTCTCGATGCCGTGGGCGATGGCGTCGCTGGTGCTGCGGAAGTCTACCTTCTTGCCGCGGATGAAGATGTCGCCGCTGGTCAGCGGAACCGCACCCGACAGCACCTTGATCAGCGTCGATTTGCCGGCGCCATTGTCACCGAGCAGACCGACGATCTCCCTTTCATTAACATGGAAATTGGCGTCGATGAGCGCCTGCACGCGCCCGTAGGACTTGCGGATGTTTTCCATGCGGACAAGCGGTTCAGCCATGGTTCAAGTCCCCGCCTGATGCCGGCGTTCCAGCCATGAGTGCAGCGCCATCATGCCGAGGATGATCGCGCCGATGAAGATGTTGTAGGCAAGGCCCGGAACGCCGATCAGCACGATGCCGTTGCGCATGACGCGCAGGATCAGGATGCCGAGCACGGTGCCGATGATGGTGCCGCGTCCGCCGGTCAGCGCCGTGCCGCCGATCACCACCATGGCGATGACTTCGAGCTCGTAGCCGGTGCCGCTGTTGGGATTGGCGGCGGAGGTGCGCAATGAGCTGATGACGCCGGCAAGCGAAGCCATGATCGATGACAGGATGAACAGGCCGATCTTGACGCCGCTGACGTTGACACCACGAGCCTTCGCCGCGTTGGGGTTGCCGCCGGCCGCCTGGATCCAGTTGCCGGTCCGGCTCTGCGTCAGCACGTAGCCGAGCGCGATCGCGGCTGCGATGAACCAGAACAGCGACATGTAGATGCGGAACGGTCCTATGAAGAAATCGCCGACCAGCGCCTCGGCGAGCCAGCTGCCTTCGGCGCTCCAGGTGCGCTGCGGAAATCCGTTGGTGACGAACAGGGCGGTGCCGCGCACCACCAGCAGCATGCCGAGCGTCACCAGGAAGGACGGGATCTTGAGCTGCGTCACGAACCAGCCATTGACCAGGCCGATGAAGGCGGCAACCAGCAAGGCCACGACGAAGCCGGCTTCCAGCGAGGTGAGGCCGCTGTTGAAGAGTGTCCACATCAAGACAGGCGAGAAGCCGAACAGCGATCCGACCGAGAGGTCGAATTCGCCCGATGTCATCAACAGCGTCATCGCCAGCGCGATCAGGCCGAGCTCGACCGTGAAGGCCAGTATGTTGCTGATGTTCTGCGGCGACAGGAAGTCGTGGTTGAACCCCCAGAACACGGCGAGCTCGACCACAAGCAGCACGAAGGGCCCGAATTCCGGCCTGGCGATCGAGCGTTGGATGATGGAACTATTTTCCACGTTGGACCCGCGACATGGTTGGAACTGGCCAAGCCTGGCACCGCATAAAGCGGTTCGAGGTTCGGCGGAATGATGGGGATGACCGCGGCAGGCGCCGCCGCGATCATCCCGATCGCGGTGTTATTTCCCGGACAGGATGTCGTCGTAGACCTGCGCAGTGTCCTTCTCGTAGAGCGCGCCGGTGATCACGTCGAAGCCGGGGGGAATGCCGCTGGCGGCCATGTTGGCGAGCGAAAGCGCCACATAGCTAGTCGCCTGCGGATCCTGCCACTGCCCGGCATTGACGTAGCCGGTCAGCACCTCCTGGGTGGTATCGAGCGAGTTGCCCCAGCCGACCACCGGGATTTCGCCCGGCTTGATGCCGGCCTGGTCGAACACCCGCTTGATCGAGCCGGTCACCAGATCGCCGAGGCCGATGATCGCCTTGACCTTGGCCCTGTTGGCGGTGAGGTAGTCGACCATGCGGTTGATCGCTTCGGCCTGGTCGAGCGTCGCCTCGGTGATCTCATAAGTGATGCCGAGCGGCTCGAAGACACTCTTGATGCCTTCCTCTTCCTGGACGCCATAGGTGGCGCCCGGGATTTCGACCGGCATCCAGACGAAATCGCCCTTTTTCACCAGGCCCTTGTCGACCAGATACTGCGCCCAGTTCTTGCCGAAGGTGACGTTGTCGCCGCCGACATAGGCGTTGAAGTCCGCCTTCGGATCGGGCGTGTTGAAGTTGATGATCGGGATGTTTGCCGCCCGTGCTTCCTTAGCGAGCTCGATAAGGCTGCCCGGGTCGGGGCTGGTGGTGGTGATGCCGTCGGCCTTGGCGGCGATGGCCGCGCGAACCGCCTCCTGCTGGGATGCCACGTCGCCATTGTGGAACGAGGTGTTGACAGTGTTGCCGGTGTCCGTCGCCCATTGCTTGGCGCCGGCGAGGAAATAGGTCCAGACCGGGTCGGCCGGGCCTCCATGCGAAATCCAGTAGAAGGTCTTGGCCTGCGCCGCCGCCGGAATGGCCAGCGCCAAGATCAAGCCGAATACAAATAGTCGTAGCCTTGTCAGCATTTGATTTCCTCCCATTTTGAAAAACTGCCTCCCTCCGACGACGATCACGGCAAGCCCTGATCGTATTCTTGCCAGCGCCGATCTGGATGCATCAGAGCATCCGCTTTTTCGGTCGATGGCAAGCCTCCATTTGCCAGTGGTAGTTGGCGCGCGACAATGCGCCATCAGCCGTCCCATCAGATTGCATCAGTTTGGCTGATATTTTCCAGGCAGGCGGATCAGGCCGAGACTTCTCTCCGTCGCAGTCGGGGGCGGAACCTAGATAAGATCGGCCTTGGCGAGATCGCGCATCAGATGGCTGGCGCCATAGGTCCAGTGCGGACAGTCGGGCGACAGCCGCACCCGGTTGACCAACGCGCCGAATTTCTCCGACGAGATGGTGACGATGTCGCCGACCTTGTGCGTAAAACCCTTGCCCTTTTCACCGCGATCCTTCGACGGCACGAACATGGTGCCGAGATAGAGCGCCAGCCCGTCGGGATACTGGTGATGCGGCCCCATCGCTGCGGCGACCAGCTCCTCCGGTGAGCGGCTGATCTCGGCCATCGAGCTTGCGCCCTCCAGCGAGAAACCGTCCTCGCCCTCGACCTTCAGACGCACGGTGGCTTGCTTCACGTCATCGATGGAAAAGCTATCGTCGAACAGCCGGATGAACGGGCCAAGCGCGGCCGAGGCGTTGTTGTCCTTGGCCTTGCCGAGCAACAGCGCCGAGCGCCCCTCGACGTCGCGCAGATTGACGTCGTTGCCGAGCGTCGCGCCGACGATCCGGCCGCTGCTGGCGGCGATCATGGCGATCTCCGGCTCCGGATTGTTCCAGGTAGACACCGGATGCAGGCCGACATCGGCGCCGAAGCCGACCGACGCCATCGGCTGGCATTTGGTGAAGATCTCGGCATCGGGGCCGATACCCACTTCCAGATATTGCGACCAGGCGCCGCGCTGGATGAGCTTGGCCTTGATCTCCATCGCATCCACCGAGCCGGGCTTGAGCTTCGACAAATCATGGCCGATCAGCCCGGCAATGTCGGCGCGAATGGCATCCGCCTTCTCGGCCGAGCCGCGCGCCTGCTCCTCGATGACCCGTTCGAGCAGGCTGACGACGAAGGTGACACCAGACGCCTTGACGGCGTGCAGGTCGACCGGGGAAAGCAGGTATGGTTTCTGCGGATCGCGCGTGGCCTGGAAACTGTTGGCGGCGATTGCGTCAAGCGACCCGATTGGTTCGCCCCCGGCAGCGTGGACGTAGCCTGCCGGATCCGGCATCTCGCAGACGTCGCGCACGGTTGGTGCCATGCTCGACGTGATGTCGAAGACAGTGCCGTCGCGCACCGTGACCACCAGCGGATGGGACCTATCGCTTGTCCGGGCGCGGCCGATGAAGAGGCCCTCGTCGGGCAGGAGAGTGGTGTTCGTCATGGCTGCGGTCCTCTGCTGTCTTGTTCTGCTGTGACGGTCGTCACTGCCGGACCAATGGTTCATCAAAAGCCTGGCCCGCGGCGGCACTTTCAACAAATTCCCGCCAAAGGTCTATCCCGTCCTCAAGGCAAGTTTTGTCAATCTGTCCGGGCAATCTCCGCGCGGCTGGACGGTAATTGACCTTGGCGTGTCCTAATTGCGAAGCGGAAACGAGCTTTCAAAATCATGAAATCGTCACTAGGATTTTCATTTGACGAAATCCATTTCAGGTGACCTTTGCCCGTACCGTTTTACGATCCGATCTGGCAGAAGCCGCCGGCGGCCCCTGCGTTCCAGTCGCTTTTTCCCGGCGGGCAACGTGTCGATGTCGTTATCGTCGGTGGCGGGATCCTCGGTCTGTCGACCGCCTTGCATGCAGCCCGGTTCGGGCTTGCCGTGCAGGTGCTGGAAGCCGGTGAGATCGGCCAGGGCGCATCGGGCCTGAATGGCGGCCAGGTGATCCCCGGCCTTAAATATGATCCGGAATGGCTGCTGGAGCATTTTGGCCCCGACCGCGGCGAGATCCTCGTCAATTTTGCCGCCTCGACGGCGGATGCGGTCTTCGAATCGATCCGCGACGAGAAACTGGCGGTGCCGTTCGTTCGCAACGGCTGGATCCAGGCAGCGCACACCGAGACGGCGCTGAAGGCGGCGGCGAACAGGGACCGGCAATGGCAGGCCCGCGGCGCCGATGTCCGGCTTCTGAGCCGGACCGAGATCGCCGCGTTGACTGGCGCGCGGGGCTATCTCGGCGGCTGGCTCGACCGCCGCGCCGGCGTGATCGATCCGCTTGCCTACACGTCGGAGCTGGCACGGATCGCCTCGGCCGCAGGCGTGAAGATCGCCGAGCACCAGAAGGTGGTGCGCCTCGGCAAGAACGCCGGCCTTTGGCGCATTTCGACGGAAGGCGGCGCCGAATTGCAGGCGAAAGCGGTCATTCTGGCGACGAACGCCTATACCGGGGATTTGCTCCCCGGTCTCGCCGAGACGATCGTTCCGTTGCACTCCTTCCAGATCGCGACAGCGCCGCTGCCGCCCGATGTGGCAGCCGGGATTCTGCCGGAGGGGCAAGCGGTGTCGGATTCGCGCCGCATCCTCATTTATTACCGCAAGAGCGCCGACGGCCGGCTGGTGCTTGGCGGGCGCGGCGGGATGGCGCTGCCGACCAGCGAAGGTGACTGGGCGCATCTCGAGCGCGCGCTGCTCCGGCTCTATCCGGCGCTGTCCGGCGTTGCCGTCGAAAAGCGCTGGTTTGGTCGGGTGGCGATGACGCCGGATCATCTCCCGCATATCCACGAGCCCGAGCAGGGCCTGATGGCCGTGGTCGGTTGCCAGGGCCGTGGCGTCGGCCTGATGACCGCGCTTGGCGAGCGCATTGCTGGCTATCTGGCGAGCGGCGATGCCAGGCAATTGCCGTTTCCGGTCTCTCCGATCCGGCCGATCCCGTTGCAGGCCTTTCGGCAGATCGGCGTTGCCGCGACGATCGCCTGGTATCGTATGCTGGATGCATTCGAGCGCTGATTTCATGCCGGCGCAGGAATCAGCTTGACAGTTTCATGATTATGAAAAAATCTTAGGCGATTTCAAAATCCCGATAGGGTAAGACGATGTCGACCATCGTTGCGATACAGCCGCCGCCGGAATCCCGGTTTTCTTCGGGTTTCCGCTTGGCCATGCTGCTGCCGGGCGGACTGGTCACCTTCTTCCTGATCCTGTTTGCCCTCGGCCTCGTGCTCTTCCTCGCCTTTCGCGGCAATGATGGTTCGCTGTTGGGCGCCGGTTTCACCCTTGCGAATTTCATCACGGTGGTGTCCGACCCGCTGTACTGGACGGTGACGCTGCGCTCGCTGACCATCGCCGGTCTGGTGACGCTGGCAACGGTCGTCACCGCCTATCCGGTCGCTTATTATCTTGCCTTCCACGCCGGCCGGCGGCGCGGCCTGCTGTTGTTTCTGGTGACGTTGCCGTTCTGGACCAGCTATCTCCTGCGCGTCTTCGCCTGGAAGATCGTGCTCGCCTACAATGGCGTGCTGAACTCGGCGCTGATCGAAAGCGGAATCTGGTTCGAGCCGACATTGGCGTTTCTCAACACGCCGGCGGCCGTCGTCGTCACGCTGGCTCACGCCTACGCGCCATTCGCCATCCTGCCCATCTATGTGGCGCTGGACACCATCCCCAAATCGCTGCTCGAAGCCGCTTCCGATCTCGGCGCCAGACCGTTCACCAGCTTCCGCCGCGTCGTGCTGCCGAACTCGATGCCGGGGGTGCTGGCGGCGGCCCTCGTCGTCTTCGTGCCGACGGTTGGCGACTATGTGACCCCGGCGCTGGTCGGCGGCCCTGCCAGCACCATGATCGGCACGCTGATCCAGGCCCAGTTCGGCAAGGCCAATGACTGGCCATTCGGCGCAGCGCTCGCCGTCGCCGTCATGCTGGTCATCCTCGCCGTGGTGCTGGTCGTGCGTTTCGCCGACCGCAGGTTTGGCAGCCGGACATGAGCGCGGCGCGCATAGACGCAAAGAAAGGTGGGAGTTGGCTCGGCGCCTACGTGCTTGTCTATCTGGTATTCCTCTATTTGCCGGTATCGCTGATCCCGCTTTTCTCCTTCAATGCTTCGATCCAGGCGGCGTTTCCGCTGCAAGGCTTCACGTTTGAATGGTACGCGACGCTGTTCGGCAATTCGGCGCTGTCCGGCGCTCTTGCCAACAGCCTCGTCATCGGCGCGATTGCCGCCACCGGCGCGACGCTTTGCGGCATCACCGTGTCCTATATGGACCTCTACGGCCGCTCGCCGCTTGCCCTCACGATCAGCGCCATCGCGCGGCTGCCGATCCTGATCCCCGGCGTCATCGTCGGTATCTCGCTGCTGATCCTGGTCAATCTCATCGGCTTCGGTCCGTCGCGCATCGCCATCGTCCTCGGCCACATTTTGGTGGCGCTGCCGACGACGGTGGTGATCATGAAAAGCCGCTTCGCCGCTATCCCAAAGACGATCCGCGAGGCCGCGCTCGATCTCGGCGCTTCCGACTGGACGACATTCAGGCGGGTCATGCTGCCGCTCAGCCTGCCCGCCATTGTGTCGGCGTTCATGTTGGCCTTCCTGACCTCCTTCGACGAGTTCATCGTCGCCTTCTTCCTGGCCGGCACCGAGCCGACGCTGCCGCTTTATATCTGGAGCCAGCTGCGATTCCCGAAGTCGCTGCCGACCGTCATGGCGCTGGGCACGGCAATCCTGGCCCTGTCCTTCGTCATCGCGGCAATGGCCGAAATCCTGCGCCATCGTGGGCTCGCCGCCGCTCAGCGGCCGGTGCCCGCCGACCTGTCCAAACCAGAAGAAACCGAAAGAGGAGAACTGCAATGGCATTCGACCTGAAATCGATAAATCGTAAGACAGTCCAAGCCGGATTGGCCGCCTTCGCGCTGGCGCTTTCGTCGACCGTCGCGTTTGCGGCCGACAAGCTGCAATATTTCACCTGGTCGGGCTACGAACTGCCCGACTTCAACAAGAGCTTCCTCGTCGCACACCCCGATGGCGTAGAAGCCTCGATGTTCGGCGACGACGATGATGCCTTCACCAAGGTCAAGGCCGGTTTCCGCCCTGATGTCGCGCATCCCTGCTACGACAAGGTGGCGCGCTGGAACAAGGAAGGCCTGCTGCAGCCGATCGACACCAAGCGCATCAAGAACTGGGATTCGATTTTTCCGGTCTTCAGGAACCTGCCCGACCTGCAGGCCGGCGACGGCAAGGTCTGGATGGTGCCGTGGGACTGGGGCAACACCTCGATCCTCTACCGCACCGATCTCGTGAAGAACCCGGAACCGAGCTGGAACTTGCTGTGGGACAAGCAATATGCCGGGCGCATGGCGACGATCGACGCCGTCCACGACACGCCCGTGGTGGCGGCCCTTCTCGCCGGCGTCAATCCATTCAACATGACGCCGGAACAGATGGACAAGGTGGCGGAAAAGCTGCGCGAGCAGCGCCCGCTGCTCTCTAACTACACCACCGACATGACCTCGGTCGAACAGGCACTGGCCAGCGGCCAGCTGGTCGCCGCCATGACCTGGAATGCGTCAGCCACCTCGCTCAAGAAGCAGGGCGTTCCGGTCGAGTTCATGAAGCCGAAGGAAGGAATGCTGACCTGGTCGTGCGGCTTCGTCATGCTCAAGGATGCCAAGAACGTCGATCTCGCCTATGACTTCATCAACAGCCGGCTGGAGACGGATTCGGGAAAATACTTGATCCAGGCTTATGGCTACGGCAGTTCGACCAGCTCGGCCTTCGCTGCGGTGCCGAAGGAAGAACTGGAGAAACTGCAGCTGCCGTCCGATCCGGAAGTGATGCTGAAGACCACCGTCTTCACCGGGCCGATGAAACAGAATGACGAACTCGCCAAGATGTTTGAGAAGGTCAAGGCAGGCGGCTGAGTCTCGCCTTCCCTTCTCCCCTTGTGGGAGAAGGTGGATTGGCGCGCCGCGCCAAGACGGTTGAGGGGTGTTGGACGGAGTGCCGTCGGTGCCAAGCTGGAACACCCCTCATCCGACCGAGCTTCGCTCGGCCACCTTCTCCCACAGGGGGAGAGGGAAAGCCGCCGTGCCGAAAACGAGGTCGGGAAACAGATGGACATACGAAACGAAACCGCTGAAAAGCCGAAGGACGACGCCGATGTGCGGGTCGGCCGGCGCGTGCGGGCGCTCAGGCTGGGACGCAATCTTTCGCTGGCCGAGCTTGCCGCCAAGGCCGGCGTTTCGATCGGTGCGCTCAGCCAGATCGAGCGCGGCCTGTCCTCGCTTCGCGTCAAGGTGATCTGGCCGCTTGCCGCCGCGCTCGACATCGAGCCGTCGGCGCTGATCGCCGACGGCAACGATGCCGGCAACGACCTCTATTGCGTGCGCGCCAACAGCCGTCGGCAAATCCCGGTGAAATCGGAAGGCATTGCCAAGGCGCTGCTGTCGCCGCCGGCCGCCACGCTCACCGGCATGCTGGTGACGGTGGAAGCCGGCGGCGGCACCGCCGAGGCCTATGCGCACGCCGGCCACGAATTCGGGTTCGTCATGTCGGGCGAGGTCGAGCTTGTGGTCGATTCCACCACCTATGGGCTGAAGGCCGGCGACAGCTTCGCCTTCAAGAGCACCTTGCTGCATGCCTTCCGCAATCCGGGCGTCGAGCGCTGCCAGATTCTCTGGGTCAACACGACCAAGCCGTCCGAGGTTCGCGATGGCGCCTGATCCTCTCGTCCGGCTGGATGCGGTGTCGAAGATGTTCCCCGGCGGCATCGTCGGTCTCGACACCATCGATCTCGACATTGCCCGCGGCGAGTTCCTGACGTTGCTCGGACCCTCCGGCTGCGGCAAGACCACCAGCCTGCGGGTGATCGCTGGTTTCGAAAGCCCGTCAAGCGGGCGGGTGCTGCTCGAAGGCCGTGACATCACGGCACTCAGGCCGTTTGACCGGCCGGTCAACACCGTGTTCCAGGACTATGCGCTGTTTCCGCACATGGACGTCGCCGAAAATGTCGGCTTCGGCCTGTCGCTGCGCAAGCTTTCCGGGGCAGAACAGGCAAAGCGCGTCGGCGAAGCGCTCGACATGGTTGGCCTTGCCGAAAAGCTCGGCGCCCGCGTGTCCGAATTGTCGGGCGGCCAGCGCCAGCGCGTCGCGCTTGCCCGTGCCATCGTCTGCGAACCGCGTGTGCTGTTGCTCGACGAGCCGCTATCGGCGCTCGACGCGCATCTGCGCGAACAGATGCAGGTCGAGCTGAAGCGGCTGCAGTCGCGGCTTGGCACCACTTTCGTCATGGTCACCCACGACCAGACCGAGGCGCTGTCGATCTCCGACCGCATCGTCGTCATGAACAAGGGCCGTATCGAGCAGATCGCACCGCCGGCAGCGCTCTACGACCGGCCCGCCACCAAATTCGTCGCCAGTTTCATCGGCACGATGAACCTGCTGCAGTCGCGCTTTGTCGGCCGTGACGGCGATCGGTTGCATTTCAACGCCGGCGCCTTGCCGCTGGAAGCCACGTCGGAAACCGGCGAAGCACCGGGTGAAGGCGCGGTGCGAACCATCGGCGTGCGTCCGGAGGATCTTTTGGCAGCAACCGAAGCGGCGACCGGCACCGCGCCGGCGCGGGTGAGCAGCATCGTCTTTCACGGCCGCACCTTGCGCCTGCACGCCGAATTGGGGCAGGGGATACCGGTGGTTATCGACGCGCCACGCCGGGCGGAAGGTTTTCAATTCAGCGTCGGCGACGTGGCGCATATCAGCCTGCGCCGTGGCGCTAACTGCCCTATGCTACCCAGCTAATCTGTTCCCTATCTTTTCCAGAAAACCGGAGCATTACCCGATGAGCAATCATCTGAACTTCTTTATCGACGGAAAATGGGTCGCGCCCGTGGTGCCGGCAACGCTGGATGTGATCGACCCGTCTACTGAAGAGGCCTACACGAAAATCTCCGTCGGCTCGAAGGCCGATGTGGATCGCGCCGTGGCAGCGGCCAAGGCGGCCTTTCCGGCATTTTCCCAAACCAGCAAGGCCGAGCGTCTGAAGCTGCTGAAGCGCATCCTCGAGGTCTACAACGAGCGCTACGAGGATATCGCGCAAGCTGTCTCCCAGGAGATGGGCGCGCCGATCACCTGGGCGCGCGAGGCGCAGGCCTGGGCAGGCAGGGCGCATATGGAATCCACCATCAAAGCGCTGGAGGATTACGAATTCAGCGAGAAGCGCGGCGGCACCATGGTGGTCAAGGAGCCGATCGGCGTCTGCGCGCTGATCACGCCATGGAACTGGCCGCTCAACCAGATCGTCTGCAAGGTGGCGCCGGCGATCGCCGCCGGCTGCACGGTCGTGCTGAAGCCTTCCGAGATCGCGCCGATCAGCGGCGTCATCTTTTCGGAAGTGATGGAGGCGGCAGGCACGCCGAAGGGGGTCTACAACATGGTCAACGGCACCGGTCCCGACGTCGGGCAGGTCATGGCCGGCCATCCCGATGTCGACATGGTTTCCTTCACTGGCTCGACCCGGGCCGGCATCATCGTCGCCAAGACGGCGGCCGAGACCGTCAAGCGCGTGGCGCAGGAGCTCGGCGGCAAATCGGCCAACATCGTGCTTCCCGACGCCGACTTCGAGGCGGCCGTGCGCCAGGGCGTCAACGCCTGTTTCGGCAATAGCGGCCAGTCGTGCGACGCGCCGACGCGCATGCTGGTGCCGGCGGCCCGCCACGACGAGGCGCTGACGATCGCCAAGAAAGCGGCCGAAGCGCACAAGGTCGGTGATTCGCGCTCGGAAGAGACCAAGCTCGGTCCGGTGGTCAGTAACATCCAGTTCGACAAGATCCAGCGGCTGATCGAGGCCGGCATCGCCGAGGGTGCTACGCTGGTCACCGGCGGTCTCGGCCGGCCGGAGCACCTCAACCGCGGCTACTATGTCAGGCCGACCGTCTTCGGTCACGTCACCCCGGGCATGACCATCGAGAAGGAGGAGATTTTTGGGCCGGTGCTTTCGGTCATCTCCTATGATGACGACGACGACGCGGTGAAGATCGCCAACGACACTGTTTATGGCCTCGCCGCCTATGTGCAGTCCGGGGATATCGATCACGCGCGAAAAGTCGCCGGCCGCCTGCGCGCCGGACAGGTCTCGATCAACTATCCGGAGTGGGATACGTTCGCGCCCTTCGGCGGCTACAAGCAATCCGGCAACGGCCGCGAATATGCCGACTGGGCGATCCATGATTTCCTCGAGATCAAGGGCATCATCGGCTACGGCGCCTAGCGCATGACCCGAACAGCGCCGCGCGTTTAAGAAGGACGCGCGGCGCTGTAGCGTGGCCAATCCAAACTATTCGGCGGCTTCGCGGACAGGGATCAGGCGCCGCTCGACCTGTTGGAGATGCAGGCGCATCGCCGCGGCCGCGCCGCCAAGGTCGCGTTCGGCGATCGCCTCGACGATCCGTTCATGGTCGGCAAAGCTGTGATGGTCCGCCGGAGGACGGGCGCCATCTGAACGAAGACGTCCCCAGACCACCGTTCGGCGCACCGCGTTCAGGACGTCGAACAGGCCGAGCAGCACATTGTTGCGACTCGCCTGCGCAATCTGCCGGTGGAGCAGATTGTCGATGTTCTCATATTGCCGCCATGTGACGGCTTCCCGCGTCTGCACCAGCGATTGCCGCATCGAGGCTATATCCGAAAGCGTGGCGTGCAGCGCCGCTTCGCGCGCAATCTCGGGCTCAATGATGAGACGCGCGCGCATCACGTCGGCCGGATTCGTGCGCCCGGCGATTTCCGAAATCCCAATCGTCTCCTCTACCGGTCCACTGCCGACGAAGGTGCCCCTGCCGACGTGACGCCAGATGCGGCCGTCTTTCTCGAGCACCGCCAGCGCCTTGCGCAGATCGCCGCGCGATACGCCGAGGCTCTCCGACAGTTCCCGCTCGGCAGGCAGCCGCGTCTCGCCGGCATGGTCCATCTGGGCAAGATAGGCCTGAAGCTGAACCAGAGCGGCGTGGCCGCCATTTCCGGGATCGTCCATCAATTTAACCAATTCGCATAAGATTTCCCTTTGTTGGTGTTAAAACGATTAGCGCAAACCGTCAACTGCCGAGTTTTCTGGGCGAACGTGTCCGACACGCCGCAGTTTCTCCTTGACCAATCCGGTCTGTGGCCTTAACCAATTAAGGTAATGGTTACAAGAAACGGGAGGAATGACAATGGCCAGCATGACCAGACATACCATCCTTGCCACCGCTTTTGCCGCGGCCCTGGCATGGGCACTGCCCCTGTCGGCCGCAAATGCGGGCGACATGCGCATCGCATTCGGCGACCTTCCCGGTATAGAATCCATCCAGACACTCGCCGCGATAGAGCGCGCCAAGGAACGCGGCGTGAATGTCGAGCTCATCGTTCTCAATGACGAGGATCTGGCTGCCCAGGCCATTGTCGGCGGCCAGGCCGATGTCGGCATCGGCGCGCCCTATACTCTGATCCAGAAGGTGGGCGTGCCGATTCGCATCTTTGCGCAGATATCGACGCTGCGCTTCTTTCCCGTCGTCAACAGCGAATTCTACAAGGAATGGAAGGATCTCGACGGGCAGGAAGTCGCCGTTCAGGCGCGCGGCTCCGGTACTGAGGCCGTCATGCTCCTGATGGCGAAAAATCACGGCATCAAGCTCGGCAACATCAGCTATGTCCCGGGTTCCGAGGTTCGCCGCAATGCGCTGCTCCAGGGAACCATCAAGGCGTCGATCGTCGACGCCGCCAACAGGCGCGCGCTCGAGGCCGAAGCCCCCGGAAAGTTCATCGTCTTGCCGGTCGAGGATCTCGGCGCCTCGGACGAAGCGCTTTTCGCGACCGCAGACTATCTGAAGAACAACGCCGCCGACGTCGACATCCTGGTCGAGGAATTGATGAAGACCGCGCGCGAGATAACCGCGAACCCGGCGGTGGCGGTCGAGCTCCGCAACAAGTACAAATTGCTGCCGGATCTCGGCGCGGAAGCGGATAGCGAAATCACCGAATACTACAAGGAAACCGCGGAAGCCGGCAGCCTTGCGCTGAATGGCGGCGGAGCGGATGCGGCCGCAGACGACTTCGCCTTCTTCAGCCTTGCCGGCCAGATCGAAGGCGATCCCGCGAGCCTCAAGGTTGAGGACTTCTGGGATGTCTCGGCACTCGACCGCGCTGTCGCCAAGCTCGGCAAGAAATAGGCGGCCTGCCGGATGGCCGTAAGCATCAGAACCGACGGCGAGGCTGCCAGCCTCGCTCCTCTTTCCAATCGCAGTGCAACGGGCGCATCGTGGGACCAGCCGATCCTGCTCAGGCTCGTGTCGATCGCCCTGTTCGCGGGAATTTGGGAGGTGGCCGGCCGCATTCCCGTCAGCTTCGCCTTCCCAACTTTTTCCGACACGATCGTCGCGTTTTTCGGATTGCTCGCCGATGGCAGCCTGGCAACTGCCTACCTCTCGACGCTGCAGCCGCTGGTGCTCGGCGTTGTCTTGTCGGCGTTCCTGGGTGTCGGTCTCGGCACGATCTGTGGTCTATGGCGCACCGGCGAATGGCTGCTAATCCCCGTGTTCATCGTGCTTCAGGCTGCACCCGTCGCCGCCTTCATTCCAATGGTCACCTTCGTCTACGGGATTGGAATGACCGCCAAGACGCTCGCCGTCATGATCCTGGCGCTGCCGGTCATCGTGCTCAACACCTACAAGGCCGTGCGCAACGTCAACGAGTCGTTGCTGGCCATGTGCCGATCGTTCATGGGCACACGCTGGCAGACCGTCGCCAAGATCATTCTTCCGGACGCCAGCCCGGTGATCTTTGCCGGCTTGCGCCTCGGCGTCGCTGCCGGGTTCGTCGGCGTGGTGCTCGCCGAGCTGCTGATCACCCCGACCGGCATCGGCGACCTCATCACCTTCCACCGCTCGCGCGCAGATTACGCCGAGATGTACGCAACAATTGCCTCGATCATCGCGCTTTCCACCCTGACGCTCGTCTTTCTGCAGTGGGTGGAAGTCCGTGTTTTCAGGCCCGAGAGTAGAGGTGCTTAACATGGGCGCGACCGCATTGCGAAATGGACCGTCACCGGTTCCCGCACCGATCGATTCAATCGTGGAAGTGAGAGGAATCTCCAAGACCTACGGCAATGTCGAGGCGTTGCGCGGCATCGATCTCGACTTTCCCAGGGGCAAGCTGACCAGCCTTCTCGGACCCAGCGGTTGCGGAAAGACGACGCTGTTGAAGATCATAGCCGGGCTGATACGGGCTGATGGCGGCACCGTCGCGATCAACGGCAAGCGCGTCAGCGCCCCAGGCCCCGAACGCGCTTTCGTGTTCCAGGACTTTGCGCTGATGCCTTGGGCGACCGTGACACGCAACGTGGCCTTCGGGCTGGAATTGCGCGGCACGAACAAGGCCGAGCGCGAGGACATCGCCCGCCGCTATATCGCCGAGGTGGGGCTCGCCGGCTTCGAGGACAAATATCCGCACGAGCTGTCGGGCGGCATGCGCCAGCGCGTCGGCCTGGCGCGGGCTTTATCGGTCGATGCCGATGTCCTGCTGCTCGATGAGCCGTTTTCGGCGGTCGACGAGCAGAACCGGCGGAAGTTCCAGGAAGATCTGATCCGGCTGCGCACCAACCAGAACAAGACCTTCATCTTCGTGACGCATTCGATCGAGGAGGCGGTCTACATCTCCGACCGGATCGTGTTGCTGTCACCGAGGCCCGGTCGGGTTTCGCAGATCATCGAGCCGGAAATCGATCGCTCCGGCGATCCGGAGCGCATTCATCGCGACAGGCACTATCTCGATACGGTCGATGAGATCTGGCAGGGGCTGAAGCAATATGTGGAATGATCGGCCATGACCCTGTTTGGCTACCGTGTACCAATGATGGCATCCCTGCTCGTCTGGTGCGTCGTATGGGAAATCGTCGGCCGGCTGGACCTTGTCTTTCTGCTGCCGCCGTTTAGCGACGTGCTGGCAGCAGCCGTCGGTCTGGTGCAGACCCCGTCCTGGCAGAGCGCGACGGTCACGACCCTTCGCGCCTTCGCCATGGGCATGGCCCTGTCGATCGTAATCGGCGTGCCTCTGGGCATCCTGATGGGACGCGTCAAGATCGCCGACGATTTGCTCGGCATGTGGGTCAACATCTTTTCAAGCGCACCGCTTTCGGCCATCGTCCCGGTGCTGATGATCCTGTTCGGCTTCGGCGAGAAGACGATCGTTGCAGCGGTGTTCCTGTTTGCGATCTGGATCATCGTTCTAGACACCCGCGCCGGGGTCCGCCACATCTCACCATCGCTGATCGAAATGGCGCGTTCCTATGGCGCCTCGCGCCCGGCGCTCTATAGCAAGATCATCCTGTGGGCGGCTCTTCCGGAAATCCTTGCCGGCATCCGCCTCGGCCTCATCCGCGGCGTCAAGGGCGTCGTCATCGGCCAGTTGCTCGTCGCCATCGTCGGCTACGGCGCGCTGTTCGAGACCTTCTCGCGAAATTTCCGCATGGCCGAATTCTGGGCCTTGACCATCATCCTTTTTGCCTTCGCCCTGCTGATCGCCGAACTGATCGAAAGGGCCGAAGCCAAAGTCGAATACTATGCAGGAGCAAGACAGTGAACATGCACGGCACGACCTCAAGCTACGTCATCGAACCGACCGCAATCCCAAGCATTCCGGTGGCGGGAACCGACAAGATGTTTCCGGTGCACCGCGTCTATTGCGTCGGGCGGAACTATGCCGCGCATGCCGTCGAGATGGGACACGACCCCAACAAGGAGCCACCGTTCTTCTTCCAGAAGAACCCCGACAACCTCAATGTTAGCGGAGAATTTCCATATCCTCCGGCCTCCAACGATGTCCATCACGAGATCGAAATGGTCGTGGCGCTCAAAAGCGGCGGCACGGACATCGCGGTCGAAAAGGCTCTGGACTGCGTATTCGGTTATGGCGTAGGTCTCGACATGACGCGGCGCGACCTGCAAGGTAAGGCGAAGGACATGGGCCGTCCTTGGGAGGTCGGCAAGGCCTTCGAGGCGTCGGCGCCATGCACGCCGTTGGTTCCGGCAAGCTCGATCGGTCATCCAACCCAGGGAGCGATTTGGCTGGACGTCAATGGCGAGCGAAAACAGACCGGCGACCTCAACCAGATGATTTGGAAAGTTCCGGAAATGATCAGCTATCTCTCAGGTCTTTTCACGCTGATGCCGGGGGACATCATCCTTTCCGGCACGCCGGCGGGCGTCGGGGCGGTTGTTCGCGGTGATGTTCTTCGCGGTCATATCGATGGCGTCGGCGGCCTAGAGGTTCGCGTTGTCTGAAGCGTCGATCATTGAACGGCTTGCCGCCGGAGCGGATGATGCGCCGGCGATTTCGGCACCCGACAGGATCACGCTGACCCATGGCGGGCTGCGCCGCCTGATCTCCGAAACGGCGGCGCAACTGCATGCACTGGGCCTCGGCCGTGGCGACCGGATAGCCATCGTGCTGCCGAACGGGCCGGAGATGGCCACTGCCTTTGTCGCTGCGGCGGCGGCGGCATCCACGGCGCCGCTCAACCCGGCCTACCGGGCCGACGAGCTCGATTTTTATCTCTCCGACATCGGCGCCAACGCAATCCTGGTCGCCGAGGACGAGAGTGGTCCGGCGGTCGCGATTGCCGAGCGTCTCGGCATAGCTGTGCTGAGGCTGATCACGCGGCGTGACGCGCCAGCCGGCAGTTTTGAGATCGAGGGCAAACCGGTTGGTCCGTCTGTTTCGTCCGGCTTGGCGGAGGATGGCGACATCGCGCTGTTGCTGCACACATCCGGCACCACGTCGCGCCCCAAGCTGGTGCCGCTCAGCCATGCCAATCTCGCCGCCTCGGCCGCCCACATTGGCGCGACGCTCGGCCTGACATCAGGTGATCGCTGCCTCAACATCATGCCGCTATTCCACATCCATGGGCTGATCGCGGCGGTGCTGTCCTCGCTCGCCGCCGGCGGCAGCGTGTTCTGCACGCCGGGCTTCAATGCTCTGCGCTTCTTCCATTGGCTAAGCGAGGCGCGGCCGAGCTGGTACACGGCCGTGCCGACCATGCATCAGGCGATCCTGCCGCGCGCGGCGCGCAATGCCGAGGCGTTGGCGACAGCGCCTCTCCGCTTCATCCGCTCGTCCTCGGCATCGCTGCCGCCGCAGGTGATGGCCGAGCTCGAGTCTACCTTCGGCTGCCCGGTGATCGAATCCTACGGCATGACCGAGGCCGCGCACCAGATGGCCTCGAACCGGCTGCCGCCGGGCCTGCGCAAGCCGGGCAGCGTCGGCGCCGCCGCCGGACCGAAGGTGGCGGTGATGGCGCTGGACGGACAATTGCTGAAGCCGGGTGAGACCGGCGAGATCGTCATTCGTGGGCCCAATGTCACCGCGGGCTACGAGAAAAATCCGGACGCCAATGCCACCGCCTTCGCGCATGGCTGGTTTCACACTGGCGACCAGGGCGTGCTCGACGACGACGGCTATCTGCGCGTCACCGGCCGGCTCAAGGAGATCATCAACCGCGGCGGCGAGAAGATCTCGCCGCTCGAGGTCGACGACGTGCTGATGGACCATCCGGCGGTGGCGCAGGTCGTCACCTTCGCCACGCCGCACGACAAGCTCGGCGAGGAGGTCGCAGCGGCGATCGTGCTGCGCGAGGGCATGGCCGCCACCGAAGGCGAGATTCGCAGCTTTGCCGCGATGCGGCTCGCCGACTTCAAGGTGCCGCGCATTGTCCTGATCCTGGACGAAATCCCGAAGGGCGCGACGGGTAAGCTGCAGCGCATCGGTCTCGCGACCAAGCTCGGTCTTGCCAAACCCGGTCTGGGATAATGATGCGGATCACCATTTTTGGCGCTGGCGCGATCGGCGGCTATCTCGCGGCCAAGCTTGCCATGGCCGGCCGGGTCGATCTGTCGATCGTGGCGCGTGGCGCGCATCTCGATGCGATCAAGGCGAACGGGCTTCGCTTGATCGAGGACGGTCATGAATCCGTCGCCTCTGTCAGGGCCGCCGCGCAGGCGTCGGAACTGGGCGTCCAGGACTATGTCGTGCTGGCGCTCAAGGCCCATTCTCTCGCACCAGCGCTCGACCAGATCGCGCCGCTGCTGGGCGAGGGGACGGCCGTCGTCACCATGCAGAACGGCGTGCCGTGGTGGTATTTCCATAAGATCGGCGGGGCGCTCGAAGGCACGCGGTTGCAAGCGGTGGATCCCGGTGGGGTGATCTGGGACCGGCTTGGGCCGGATCGCGTCATCGGCTCGGTCGTCTATCCCGCTGCCGAGGTGGACGCGCCCGGCCTGGTCCGCCACATCGAGGGAAAACGCTTCTCGCTTGGCGAGCCCTCGGGCGAGAGGAGCGAACGTGTCACCCGGCTTGCCGAGGAGATGGTTGCGGCGGGCCTGCAGGTGCCCGTCCGCGACGACATCCGCAGCGAAATCTGGGTGAAGCTCTGGGGCAATCTCTCCTTCAACCCGATTTCCGCGCTGACCGGCAGCACGCTTGCGGCGATCGCTGCCGACGAGGCAACCCGCACGCTTGCCCGCACCATGATGCTGGAGGCGCAGGCGATCGGCGAAAGCCTCGGCGTCCGGTTCCCGATATCGGTCGACCGCCGCATCAAGGGCGCCGGCGACGTCGGCGAGCACAAGACCTCGATGCTGCAGGATCTGGAGCGCGGCCGGCCGATGGAGATCGACGCGCTGGTGACGGCGGTCCAGGAGCTTGGCCGGCTGGCCGGCCAGCCGACGCCCACCATCGACAGCGTGCTGGCGCTGGTGCGCCGCCTCGCCATCGAGCGTGGCTGCTATTCTCCCTTGTAGTTTGTTCCTGATTTGTTCTAGTCTGTTCCCGCGGATAAAATACCGGACGGGATCAGCCATGAACGAGCTGCCTTCATTCGGAATCGGCAAAAACGGCCAGACTTTCTTCCGCTGGAACGAGCCAGACCAGCGGCGGAACGATCGGCTGTTTTTCGCCATTCTTTTGGACAGCACGATTGCCACGCCGCTGGCGCTGAAGGCGGCTGGTTGGCAGCGTGAGTTGGGCCTGCGCGGCAACCTCATTGCGGCGGAGCAGTTGCATGTCTCGCTGGTTGGGCTCGGCGACCATGACGGATTGCCGATGTCCCTTGTGGACACCGCCTGCCGCGCCGGCGGGCTCGTTCAGGCAGCATCGTTCGATGTTACCCTCGATCGCCTGTCGGCCTTCGGCGGTGGCGCGCTGGTGCTGCGCGGCAGCGACGGCAATCCAGCCTTGCAAACCTTTTGGCGCAGCCTCGGCGCTACGCTCTCCGATAGCCCGCTGAAGCCCTTCGTGGCGAATTCCTTCGAACCCCACGTTACCTTGCTGCGCGACAGGACGCAGGTCGCGAAGCTTGGCGAGCGAGCCATCGAACCGATTGGCTGGACGGTACGGGACTTTGTGCTCGTCCACAGTTTCCTTGGGCGCGGCCGGTATCAACTCTATGGCCGCTGGCAATTGAGCGACCAGGACGACGCTGTGGCCGCCGTGTGAGAAGACGCCGTGTCAGATCGTCTTGACGTATTGCGCAAGCTGGTCGACCACGGTGCCCCAGCCATCGAAAAAGCCCATCTCCTCGTGGTTCTTTCGTGTCGCTTCATCCCTGTGGATGGCGGTCGCGGTGTGGCGCGTCGCCTTGCCTTCTGGCTGCAACGATATGACCGCTGTGATGAATGGGTCCCCTGACGGCCGATAGCCGGGTAGCAATGCATCGGTCCATACCAGCCGCTCGTTCGGCACGATGTCGAGGTAGCAGCAATGGCGGTCATTGACCTCCTTGCCATCGGGTGATTGCATGCGGGTTCTGAACAGGCCGCCGGGCCTGAGGTCTATCTCGCAGTCGGTGACGATCCACGGCTTCGGTGTGAACCATTGCCGGACATGCTCGGGCTTGGTGTAGGCGGTCCAGAGCAATTCTCGCGGTGCGTCGACGACGCGTTCGAGGACGAGGTCCAGTCTGGGGTCCGGTTTGAACGGCGGAACCATCCTCATTTGTCTTTCTCCTTGAGTGTCATGACGTAGGCATCGAATTGGTCGAGGCGGCGCTCCCACATTGCACGCTGCTCGGCCAGCCAGTTTTCGGCGAGCTTCAGCGGCTCGGGCGCAAGCCGGTAGGTCCTGACGCGGCCGGTCTTTTGCGAGCGCACCAGCCCGCAGCCTTCCAACACCTTCAGATGTTCGATGAAGGAGGGCAGTGCCATGTCGAAGGGCTGGGCAAGCTCGCCGACCGAGGCGGGGCTTCTGTTCAGCCGCTCGACAACACGTCGACGCGTTGGATCGGCAAGCGCCCGGAAAATGCCGTCGATCGGCGGGACGTTCGGACTCGCGGTCTGTGGGCTTGTTGCGACGGTCATGTCTTCCTCGCGGCACTGCGCATGGCCAAAGATGTTCGGGGAAATACTTAGGAAAATTCCTTAGTATTGGCAAGCCCAAAATTTGAAGATGCCGGCCTGGCCGCTGGCAAAGTCGCAAACGCGGTCTTAGGGTGCCGCCGGATTCGAACGCAGATCAGTCCGAGGATCACAATCTTGACGATCACCATGTACGGCATCACGAATTGCGACACGATCAAGAAGGCCCGCACCTGGCTGGAACGCCATGAGGTCGCCTACCGCTTTCACGACTACCGGGTCGAAGGGCTCCACGCGAAGCGGCTGGACGGCTGGTCCAGCAAGGTCGGCTGGGAAATCCTGCTCAACAAGGCGAGCACGACGTTTCGCGAACTGTCGGACAAGGACAAGCTGAGCCTCGACGAGAACAAAGCCAAGGCGCTGATGCTGGCCAAGCCGACGATGATCAAGCGGCCGGTGCTGGAGCTCGGCGATCGCATCCTCGTCGGCTTCAAGCCTGATGTTTATCAGCAGGCGGTGGATGGGAAATAGACGCGGTGCAGCGTGCGCGCCGCCTCAACCCTTTAGGCTGAGATAGTCAGCCAAAGCCACCGCATTATTGTGCAGCTCGTCTTGGGCGCCGTAGAGCAGCGTCACCCGGCCGTTGTCGAGCAGGGCGCGCAACTGGCCAACCGCGGCGCCGTTCCTGTCGAGCTCGCCGCGATATCGCTGCTGGAATTCCATCCAGCGTGTCGGCTCGTGGCCGAACCATTTGCGCAATTCATCGCTTGGCGCAATGGTCTTGAGCCAGAGCGTCAGCGCGGCGTCTTCTTTACGGACGCCGCGCGGCCATACGCGGTCTATGAGCACCCGTTGCCCATCGCTAGGCGAGGGCGGCTCGTAGATGCGCTTGACTTTGATATCGAGTTTCATTGCCAACTCCAGGGTTGACCGCCAAGACCGCTTGTTGGCGGCTCCTTAAGCCCACTCGCCCTTGCGCATGACCGGCACGCGGCTGCCGTCCTTGCCGACGCCGTCGATGTCGATCTTGTCCGAACCGATCATCCAGTCGATATGGATGAAGCTCTCGTTGCCGCCGCGCGCCGCGATCTCGTCCTGGCTGAGCGAGGCGCCGTCGACGAAGCACTTCGAATAGCACTGTCCCAATGCGATGTGGCAGGCAGCGTTCTCGTCGAACAGCGTGTTGAAGAACAGCAAGCCGCTCGCTGAGATCGGCGAGGAATGCGGCACCAGCGCGACTTCACCTAGCCGGCGCGAGCCTTCATCGGTGTCGAGCACCTCCTTCAGCACGTCCTCGCCCTTCGAAGCCTTTGCCTCGACGATCCTGCCTTCCTCGAAACGCACCGAGATCTCATCGATCAACGTGCCTTGGTAGGACAGCGGCTTGGTGCTCGAAACATGACCCTCGACGCGCCTGGCATGCGGTGTGGTGAAGACCTCCTCGGTCGGGATGTTCGGGTTGCAGGTGATGCCGTTCTTGGCGGTCGAAGCGCCGCCCATCCATTCATGGCCGTCGGCGAGACCGACGGTCAGATCGGTGCCGGGTCCGGTGAAATGCAGCGCGTGGAAATTATGGCCGTTCAGCCATGCGGTGCGGCCGCGAAGTGCGGCGTTATGCGCCATCCAGTTGCCGATCGGGTCGTCGACATCGACCCGTGAGGCGGCAAAGATGGCGTCGGCGAGCTTGGCTACGGCGACGTCGTCGGTATCGCCCGGGAAAACCTGCTTAGCCCAAGCCTGATCAGGATAGGCGACGATGTTCCAGTTGATGTCGAAGCCGGTGATTTTTTCCAGCGCCGGCCGATAGGCCATCGAGTTCGCCTTGTTGGCGCGCGCCACTTTCGCCGGATCCTGCGCCGACAGCAGCGACGGATCCTCGCCGCGCACGGCGAGCCGCGCCGCATTGTTGGCGAAGGCCTTCGCCATGCCCTCATAGAGCCAGCCGGCGGCGTGGTCGAAGCCGGCATCGGCTCCATGGCGGAAGCGCGCCAGCGTGATCTCATCGTCGTTGAAGATCGGCGTCACCAGGCCGGCGCCGGCCTTGTAGGCGTGCTCGACGATCCGCCGCGTCAAAGGCAGCGCTGCGATCGACGACGTCAGCACCAGATCCTGCCCCGGCTGCAATTGCAGCCCGACCTTGATGGCGACTTCGGCCAGCCTGTCGAGTTTCACCGGGTCGATCGTTGCGGAAACGCCGCGCGAATGTGTGGTCATGATCCTGCCTGTCGTGATGTGGTGTCTGGTTCCTACATAGATCGCCGTCGCTGCGCTTTCCACAGCGATTGCGACTACCACAGCGCCGCGCGTCCTGTCGGACGCGCAAAGGACGCTGTGGCACTTTGATCTTGCGCATGATCCTTTTCCAAAAATCGATTCCGATTTTTGGGGTCATGCGCCCAGGTTCAACCCACGCTGGCGAGCGAGCCGAATTGCGCCATGGTCGCCGCTATCTCTTCGCGGATCCAGATCTTGAAATCCCTGACCTTGCGGCTTTCGGTCTTGGCGGTCACCAGCCAGTAGCCCAACCCGCTCTCAGCGCGCACGCCGAACGGCGCGACCAGTCGGCCGTCGGTGAGAGCGTCAGCCGTCAGTAATTGCCAGGCGAGCATCACGCCATGGCCGGCAATCGCCGATTCCAGGCAAAGCATCGGGTCGGTGAAACGCGCACCCTTGAGAAAGGTGACAGGCTTCACCCCGGCCGCCTCGAACCAACTGTCCCAACTGATCATCGACCGCTCGTCGGTGATGGCGCAGATCTGCGCCAGGTCTTGGATCGACTTCAGTCTGGCCGCGATCGACGGCGCGCAGACCGGAAACACCTCCTGCGCCAGTAGCAGTTCCGCGCGGACGCCCGGCCATTTGCCGTCGCCCATCCGGATGCCGATGTCGATGTCGGAATGGTCGAGATCGGCGATCCGGCCCGAGGCGTCGATGCGCAAAAGCACATTCGGATGCCGGGCGAAGTGCCGCGACAGCCTCGGCAGCAGCCACTTCGAGGCGAAGGCCGGCGCGACCGAAACCACCAGCGTGCATTCTGAGGTCTCGTCGGCGAGCGCCACGGCTTGGGCGAGTTCGCGAAAACCTGCCCCGAGGCGCGCGGTGAAGACGGTGCCGAATTCGGTCAGCACCAGACCGCTCGCCGTTCGTTCGAACAGCGCCTGGCCGAGTTGCTCTTCTGTTCGCTTGACCTGCTGGCTGACGGCGCTGGCGGACACGTTGAGTTCGCTCGCCGCAGCCGAAAGCGATCCCAGACGGGCGACGGTTTCCACGGCGCGCAAGCCGTTGAGGTGGACGCGGTTCAGCATGACCATACAGTATTTCTAATCCGCCGCGATTGAAATCTCAATTGAAACGCAGGGCTGATTGGCAGATTTTAGCGAAACAAGCAGACCAGTGGAGGAAAATCCGATGAAGATTTTATCATTGCTCAGGGTCTTTTCCGCTGCCGGCGCGCGGCAAAGCCGGTCGCCTGAAAGCGAGACCACCCGATGGGTGATTGATCCGCTGTCGCATCCTGTGCTCGACACCATGTCGGAGCGCGAGCTCGGCGACGTGCCGTTCCGGCTGACGGCCCGGCGCACTGCCTACGAGACGGCTACCGTGCAAGCAGGTTGCGGTTGAAGCTTCTGAAACGGTAGCAGCGGGCGGTCGCCCTCAGCTGCCGGCACGTGCGGGCGGAGGCTGGATGCTGGCGGCTGCGGCAACCCGTTCTGGCCCAACACAAGCGGATTGTCTCACAGGCTCGTGCACCTATTGTGCACCGCAATGAAAGCCGTTTCGCCGTCTCCCTTGCGTCTCGCCTTTGCCGGCATGATTGGCTTGGCCGCTGCCATGGGCATCGGCCGCTTCGTCTACACGCCGATCCTGCCCGGCATGATGGAGGAACTTGGCCTGTCGCCGGCCGATGCCGGCTGGATCGCATCCGCTAACTATCTCGGCTATCTCATTGGTGCGCTTGCAGCCGTCGGCGGCTGGGCGCACGGTCGCGATCGCCTGCTGATGCTGGCCGGTCTTGCCGCCACCGCGGTCCTCACCGGGCTGATGGGCTTGGCCGGCACTATGGCCGCCTTTCTCGTCATCCGCTTTCTTGCCGGTCTGGCCAGCGCCTTCGTCTTGGTCTTCATGTCCAGCATCGTTTTCGGCCATCTGGCCGCCGCCGGCCGAAACGACCTGCAGGCGCTGCATTTCGGCGGCGTCGGCCTCGGCATAGCGGCGTCCTCGGCGCTGATGGTGATCCTCGTGACGGAACATGCCGGCTGGGCAGCGGGCTGGTTTTGGTCCGCCGCGATCTCAGCCTGCGCCTTTGCGGTCGTGGCGCTGCTGGTCGGCAGCACTGCAACCGCCAACGGCGCCGATGGTCGCGAACCGGCGCTGCCGAAGGACCGCTCGCTGATGAAGATCATCGTCGCCTATGGCCTGTTCGGCTTCGGCTATATCGTGACGGCGACGTTTCTGATCGCCATCGTCCGGCAGGGTGGCGGCGGTCGTGTGTTCGAAGCCATGGTCTGGATGGTCACTGGCCTGGCCGGGATTCCTTCGATCTGGCTCTGGCAGAAGATCGCCGCAAGGATCGGCCTGTATGCGGCTTATGCCTTCGGGTGCCTCGTCGAGGTGGTCGGCGTCACCGCGAGCGTCGCCATGGGCGGACACGTTGGGCCGTTGCTCGGCGGGTTTCTGCTTGGCGGGACTTTCATCGCCATCACCGCGCTCGGCCTGCAGACCGGAAGGCAGCTTGCCCCGCAAGCGCCACGCCGGACCTTGGCGTTGATGACGGCTTCTTTCGGCCTCGGTCAGATCGTCGGTCCGATCGTCGCCGGTCTGCTTGCGCAAGCCTCGGGCGACTTCTTCCTCGCATCGATCGTGGCCGCCGCCGTTCTGCTTGTCTCGGGCGCGATCACCTGGTCGGCTGCGCCAAAATCGCCATGATTGTGGGTTTGCTCGGGGATGGGCATCGGGCACGGGCATTTTCATTCCGACCGATGTGTGACCTTATGCCCGCTGAACAGCAACGCCGCTGATTTGCGCATCGACCGAGGATTTCCCCACAGTGTTTGTATCCTTCTTCCCGCAGCCGAAGCTTTTTTTCATCTCGGCGGCCGTCTGGAGCCTTCTGCTGGTTATCCTATGGTTTTTTGGCGGCGAGCACCTTGGCACGATGCTGGGGATGCCGCCGGTCGATCCGCAGGCCGCACCCGTCATCAGCCCAATAAGATTCCTGACACCGGCATTCCTCTGGTTCTACGGATATTTCTTCGCGGGTATGGGCGTATTCTACCTTTTTTGGGCGCTGTATGCCCCACACCGTTGGCAGAACTGGTCGATCCTTGGCTCTGCGTTGATTATTTTCGTCACTAATTTCATCGTGCAGATAAGTGTGGCGCTCAATGACTGGCGTGGCATGTTTTACGACATGGTGCAGAAGGCCCTGACAACGCCCGGCTCCGTTACGCCTGCCGAGCTTTACTACGGAGTATGGCAGTTCCTGTCGTTGGCCCTGGTCTATATGACCATTGCCGTCCTGAACGTCTTTTTCGTCAGGCACTATGTGTTTCGCTGGCGCACCGCGATGAACGACTATTTTACGGCTTATTGGCCAAGGCTGCGCCATATCGAAGGGGCGTCGCAGCGCGTTCAGGACGACACGATGCGCTTCTCGGGCACAATGCAGGGGCTCGGAGTGAACTTCATCGACTCCATCATGACTCTGATTGCATTTCTACCTTTGCTGGCATCCCTTTCTCTCCATGTTCCAACTCTCCCCATACTCGGAGCAATCCCCTATCCGTTGGTTATTGCAGCGATCGCGTGGTCGTTGTTTGGAACCGGCTTGTTGGCAGTCGTCGGCGTCAAGCTGCCCGGGCTGGAATTTCGTAATCAGCGTGTTGAAGCCGCTCTGCGCAAGGAACTTGTCCTCGGTGAGGACGATACGGAACGAGCGCAGCCGCCAACGCTGGTCGAGCTTTTCAGAAATGTTCGAAAGAACTACTTCACGCTATACGCTCATTATGTCTACTTCGACATGGTGCGCTATCTATATCTCCAGGTTGACAACGTTTTTGCCACGCTTATTCTTGTACCAACCTTGTCTCTTGGAAAGATAACCTTTGGAATTTTTCAGCAAATTGTCACCGCCTTTTCACAAGTCGCCAGTTCGTTCCAGTATCTTGTGAATTCCTGGCCGACCATTGTCGAACTGATATCCATCTACAAGCGCCTGCGCGCCTTCGAGGCGACGCTTGAAGGGGCCCCGCTACCCGAAATCGATCAGCATTATCTGGAGCGTGAGCGAGCCGGCTTGCGCCCTGAGGATCAGCCGGCAAGCTAGGAGAGGCGGGCGGCGAGCGCTTCCGGCTCAGCCGCCCACCGACGCCTGCTTTTCGTTGCTGCGTTGGCGCGAAACATAGTCGCGATAGCTGATGCACTCGACATCGGGCCTGGTGCAGACCTCGCCGGCAAAGCGCTCCAGCGCATTCCAGTAGGCGCCGTCATTCATAAGCGTGAAATGAAAGCCGAGCTCCAGCGGAACGCGTTTTCCCTGGTATTGGGCGTCGAAGGCGGCGCGAAAGGCATCATAGGTCCGGTCGGCGAATTCGTCCGCCTTGCTCGGCCGCTCGAAGCCGCCGGAATGTCTGACATAGAGATTGTAGTCCATGGCGATAACCGGCCTTGAACGAGGCCCTTCCGGAATCTGCGGCAGCGAAAAGCGCATGATGCCATTGGCGGTCGTCGGCCGGACTGGGCCGCGCGAGACGCCGCTCGCGTCGAACAGGTAGCCCGCCCTTGGCAGCGCCTCGTAGAGCGCCTTGTTAGCCGACAGATAGGGCGCGCGAAAGCCGACCGCCTTGCGCGCGATTTCGCGCCAGCCCGCGGGTTCGGGGGCAATGCCGTTGATCGAATAGGCGCTTTCGAGAATGTGTGAGAAAGAGCCGAACTCGCTCAGCCAGTCGGCCTTGCTCCAGTCCTTGCCGTCGAAATGGCCGCAACCGTGGCTGCCGATGTCATGATCTTCCGAGGCGGCAAGGTTTATCTGCTCGAGCCGGTCAGCGACTTCCTGTTTCGAGGCGGCAAAGCCGATGTTGGATTTGCCTGCGGTCTTGCCGGGCGCCGTATATTCCTTGCGCGTTTTGGGCGAGAGCAGGAAGACGCAGGACACGAAATAAGTGAAATGGGCGCCGGTGCGGGCGGCCAGCGCGCGGCTGCGCTTCCACTGCGGAATATCGCGAGCGCTATCGAACGAAATGATGACGACCTGCTTCGGTTTTGTCGGCGCAGGCGCCGCGGGCGGATCGGCGACGGCAGTGCCCGCCGCAGCAAGCGACGCGATGGAAAACGCAACAACGCGGTACAAACGAGGCATCGACATCTGATCTGGATTTGAGGAGGGTTCGAGCACCGGCTATCGGCGAAATGTGGCGCGGGTGCGGTCACCCTTTACGTCGCCTGTCCGGCGATTAGCCGATTTTCCTGTCGAACCCCTTCCATGCCGACGAAATTTCGCTAAAACGCGGGCTCATGTACGCCCCGGCCGGGGCAGGAATGGTTTTTGATCCATGTCGGACGACAGTTTTATCCGCGAAGTCAACGAAGAGATGCGTCGCGATCAGGCGCATGCGCTATGGGACCGTTTTGGTCCTGCCTTGCTTGCGCTCGCGGTGCTGGTGGTGGTCGGCACCGCTGCCTTCGTCGGCTATCGCTATTGGGACGAGACCCGCGCCAATCGCTCGGGCGATGCCTTCTCGCAGGCGCTGAAGCTTGCCAATGAGGGCAAGAGCGACGAAGCGCTGACGGCCCTCGATGCGCTGGAAAAGGATGGCTACGGCGCCTATCCGCTGCTCGCCCGCATGCGCGCGGCAACCGTCAAGGCGGACAAGGGCGACGTCGCCGCCGCAGTCAAGGACTTCGACGAGGTCGCCGCCGACGCAGACATTCCATCGGGTCTTCGCGACATGGCGCGCCTCAGGGCAGCACTGCTGCTCGTTGACCACGGTTCCTTCGCCGATGTCTCCAGCCGCGTCGAGGCTCTCACCGCCGATACCAACACGCTGCGCCATACGGCGCGCGAGGCGCTCGGCCTTGCCGCCTGGAAGGAAGGCAAGGCGACGGACGCACTGAAACTGTTCGACCAGATCGCCTCGGATGACGGCGCCCCGCGCAACGCGCGCGAGCGGGCGACGTTGATGTCCGAGCTGATCCGCGGGTCGGGCAGCGCGTCGTAGTGCATGTTGCCCAAAAGCATGCCCTCGGGCTTGACCCAAGGGTGCGCAGCGGTTTTGGGGTCAACGACATGCACAATAGGTAGAGTCCGATGACATTCAAAGTCGCCATCATCGGCCGGCCTAACGTCGGCAAATCGACCCTTTTCAACCGTCTGGTGGGAAGGAAGCTGGCGCTTGTCGACGACACGCCGGGCGTCACCCGCGACCGTCGCGTCCACGCCGCCAAGCTCTACGATCTGCATTTTGATGTCATCGACACCGCCGGCTTCGAGGACGCTGCTGCTTCGACGCTGCCAGGCCGCATGCGCGCCCAGACCGAGATCGCCATACGCGAAGCCGACCTGATCTTTTTCACGATCGATGCCAAGTCCGGGCTGATGCCTGACGACAAGACCTTCGCCGAGATCGTGCGCAAATCCGGCAAGCCGGTTGTCGTCGTCGCCAACAAGGCCGAGGCGCGCGGCGCGCAGGGCGGCATGCTGGAGGCCTGGGAACTCGGCCTTGGCGAGCCCATCCCGGTCTCGGCCGAACACGGCCAGGGCCTGCCCGATTTGCGCGATGCGGTGATCGCAGCGCTTGGCGAGGCGCGCGCCTTCGGCGAAGAAGAAGGGGATGCGGACGAGGAGACCGCCGCCAGCGAGGTGCTGATCGGCGAGGACATCACCGATCCGGATGCCGAGCCGAGCTATGACGATACCAAGCCGATGCGCATCGCCGTCGTCGGCCGCCCGAACGCCGGCAAGTCGACGCTGATCAACGCGCTGATCGGCGAGGAGCGGCTCTTGACCGGGCCGGAAGCTGGCATCACCCGTGATTCCATCTCCGTCGACTGGGACTGGCATGGCCGCCGCCTGAAACTGTTCGACACCGCCGGCATGCGCCGCAAGGCCAGGATCCACGAAAAGCTGGAAGTCATGTCGGTGCAGGACGGCTTGCGCGCCATCCGCTTTGCCGAGATCGTCATCATCGTGCTCGACGCCACCATTCCTTTCGAGAAGCAGGATCTGCAGATCGCCGATCTGATCATCCGCGAGGGCCGCGCGCCGGTGATCGCCTTCAACAAATGGGATATGATCGACCATCCCCAGGAACTCCTGGCGGAACTGCGCGAGAAGACCGAGCGGCTGTTGCCGCAGGCGCGCGGCATGCAGGCAGTGCCGGTCTCGGCAGAGACTGGGCGCGGCCTCGACAAATTGATGGATGCCGTCATCAAGACGCATCGAGTGTGGAACAGCCGCGTCTCGACCGGTAAGCTCAACCGTTGGCTGGAAGGCATCCTGGCGCATCATCCGCCGCCCGCCGTGGCGGGGCGTCGGCTGAAGATCAAATATGTCACGCAGGCCAAGACGCGCCCGCCGGGCTTCGTCGTCTCCTGCTCACGGCCGGACGCGATGCCGCAATCCTATGTCCGCTATCTCTCTAACAGCCTGCGCGAAGCCTTCGACATGCCAGGCGTGCCGATTCGCATCGCCTTGCGCACCTCGGAAAATCCGTTCGCCAGCAGGGCGAAGAAACGCCGCTGAGCGTTTCTGCTGCCCTTTAAGCAGCGCTCCGCAGGCCGGCACGCGCTTGCGCGTTTTCGGGCAGCGATTCCAGCGCCGCCTGCAGCAGGATGTCGGCAAGACGCGCCGCTACCGGGTCCGGCTCCGCCTCCTTGCGATACAGGTACAGCGCCATCTCAGGCAGCGCGGGCAACCCCAGGACGTCCGGCGTCATTGCCCTCACAGTGGCCGGCAGACCGATATCGGTGCGGATCGTCAATCCGAGCCCGCGGCGACCGCCGGCGCAGACCCGCTGGAACGGCGCTAGGCCTCGCCAACAGCCTCGTCTTCATCGCCTTCTTCCTGGTGCCGATCGCCATTCCGGGGCTTCTCGTCTTCTGGTCGTGGGCGGGCGTCTGGCTGGCTGCGGCTTTTTGCGCACTGATCGCCGGGCCGATCTTTCTTCGGCCCGAACATGGCCGCAAAAGCGCCTGACTTCGGATCGACAGGGAAAACACGATCCAACCTGTTAACGCACCATCAAGGTTAATGCATCATTGTGCCTCTCCAGTGGGGTCAGTTGCGTTTCTGGAGAGTTCCGTGCATCGACGTGTTTTGAAGCGGCTTGTCGCTGTCGCCGGTGAGAAGAAACGTTCACTTCTGTCTCCGTCCATTGTTGGTCTGTGCATTCGGGTCGGCTTTCCGAAGATCTCCATGCACCGACGTGTCTCGACGCCGGTTGCCGCCGTCGGTGAGAAAAGACGTTCACTCCTGTCTCCTCTGGTCATTGGACTTGGCATCTGGGTCGGCTTTCCCACGGTAATCGCCTACCAGGACATGACGAGCCTGGTTTCCGGCCTCAAGGCGCCGAACGCCCGCTGGAACGCCTATGTCGAGAAATCCGTCGCCGGATCGGTCCATGCCGCCGAAATGCCTTTCCTCGATTCCGACAGCACCGGCTCGATCTCGGGTTCCGGCGTCCGGTTGCCCGGCATCGGCGCTGTGTCGTTTCGCGGCAAGGGCAGTGCGGCCAGCACGACGCCCGACGAGGACCGCGTCGTGCGAGCCGCCAAGAAGGGCCGCATCATCATGGTCTCGCCGGTCGCGCCGCCGAAGAATTTCAACGCCGGCTCGATTTTCAAGCGCACTTCCTCTCTTCTTCGCCCAAGCATGGACAGCAGCCTGAAGATGGCTTTCGCCAAGCCAGAGATCAAAGGCAAGGAGATCCAGATTGCCGCCGCGTTCCACGCGCGCGTCGACAAGAAACCGGATCCCGGCATGCCGGCCATGCTTGCCGCACTGGTCAACAACGATCACCCCGACGTCCTGGCGACGGCCTACGCCTCGGCCGCGCCCGACTATGCGCAGGCGTCGCCCTTCGAGGCCTTGCTGCAGGACGAGAAGCCCAACGATGGCCGCTTCATTCCGCCGGTGGCCAAGGGCGATCATTCGTGGATGCAAACGCCGCTGCCGGCGAGCGTCTTCTCCAAGCCGGAACAGACTTGCCTCGCCAACGGCATCTATTTCGAGGCGCGCGGCGAATCCGTGCGCGGCCAGGCCGCCGTCGCCCAGGTCATCCTCAATCGCGTTCGCAATCCGGCCTATCCGAACTCGATCTGCGGCGTCGTCTACCAGAACGACAAATGGTTCAACCGTTGCCAGTTTTCCTTCGCTTGCGACGGCAGGAAGAAGCGCATCCAGAGCCCCGCCCACTACAAGACTGCGCAGGATGTCGCCATGGCGGTCACTGCCGGCAAGATCTTCATCCCGGAAGTGGGATCATCGACCCATTACTACGCCAACTACGTCAACCCGGGTTGGGCGCGAACGATGAAAAAAATGACCAAGATCGGCCTGCACATCTTCTACCGCACCTATGGCGGCGGCTGGAGCTGAGCGCTCCGGCAAGGCCCCCGGCGCGGCCGATCGAAGACCCATCGCCGGAGGGATTCGGTCGCGGCATGCCAACAACGGTATCGGGCACGATGTCGCACCCTAGCAAATCATTGATTTCAATAGGGAAAATACTTGAGGCTGAAGTTCCGCCCGTGGCTTGACGGGCGCGGACCCTCTAACTATGTTGCCGGCGACTTAAGAGCGGACGGACGGTGACGATCTGACCGGGCAAGGGGGTTGCGATGGCCGACGAGAATGGGCCAGACGGAACCGGAGAAACCGGCCGCGGCAAACAGCGTCAAGCCGACATCCGCGACGACGATCTTGAGCGCCGCCGGCGCGACCTTGAAGCATCGCTTGCGACAAGGCGGCCGAACCGGCTCGAGGGGAAAGACGACGCGAAAGCGGGCAGTGCGGCCGGATATGGCCAGGCGCTCAAGCTGTCCAGCGAGTTCATCGCCGGGATAGTGGTTGGCGCAGGTCTCGGCTGGATCATCGACCGTGTGGCGGGGACATCGCCATGGGGTCTGATCGTTTTTTTGCTGCTGGGTTTTGGCGCCGGCGTGCTCAACGTCCTGCGTTCTGCGGGGCTTATGGCGGAATTCGGACAAGGCGACAAAACGCGCGATCCGAAAGAATGAACTTGAGGCGCCGCTTGCCGGCGCAATGAACAGGACACTCAAGCCGCGTGCGGCTTCGATGGGGAATTAAAGTGGCTGCTGACAAGGTCGATCCGATCCACCAGTTCCATATCAACAAGCTGATTCCGATCGAGATCGGCGGCTACGACCTGTCCTTCACCAATTCGGCTCTTTTCATGGTCGCGACCGTCGCCGTTGCGTCGGCGTTCCTCTATCTCACCACCTCGAGCCGCAGCCTCGTTCCCGGCCGTCTTCAGTCGGTCTCGGAAATGGCCTACGAATTCGTCGGCAACATGCTGAGGGATGCAGCCGGAACGCAGGGCATGAAGTTCTTCCCCCTCGTGTTTTCGCTGTTCATGTTCGTGCTCGTTGCCAATCTGCTCGGTCTTTTCCCGTATTTCTTCACCGTCACCAGCCACATCATCGTCACCTTCGGCCTCGCTGCGCTGGTGATCGGAACGGTCGTCGTCTACGGCTTCATGAAGCACGGCCTTGGTTTCCTGAAATTGTTCGTGCCGCATGGCGTGCCGGTCTACCTGCTGCCGCTGGTGGTGCTGATCGAGGTGATTTCCTTCGTCTCGCGCCCGGTCAGCCTCTCGGTTCGTCTGTTCGCGAATATGCTGGCCGGCCACATCACGCTGAAGGTGTTCTCGGGCTTCGTGGTGAGCTTGAGCGCGCTCGGCACGCTTGGCATTGCCGGATCGGTCCTGCCGCTGGCGATGGCCGTGGCGCTGACGGCGCTGGAACTGCTGGTCGCGTTCCTGCAGGCCTATGTCTTTGCCGTGCTGACCTGCATGTATCTGAACGACGCCCTGCACCCCGGGCACTGACCCAGGCTGGCCAAGAGTTTCCGGCATTGCTGCCGGATGGAATTGCAACGGAATTTTAGATCCAAAGGAGTTGAACAAATGGAAGCAGAAGCAGCAAAGTACATCGGCGCCGGCATCGCATGCCTCGGCATGGGTGGCGCCGGTATTGGCCTTGGCAACATCTTCGGCAGCTATCTGGCGGGCGCGCTGCGCAACCCGTCGGCCGCGGATGGCCAGTTCGGCCGCCTGATCTTCGGCTTCGCCGTGACGGAAGCGCTGGGCATTTTCTCCCTTCTCATCGCGCTTCTGGCTCTGTTCGGCTGAGCCCCTGTTCGGCTAACATTGGGAATTGGACGGGCCGGCCGCAATCAGCGGCGGGCCTGATATCAGGGAATAGTCCATGTTCGTGACATCTGCCTTTGCGCAAGAGTCCGCGCCCGCCGTCGAAGGCGGCCATACCGGCACGGAAGGCGAAACGCATTCCGGCACCGGCGTGCCTGCCGAGGCGCACGGCATGTTCCCGCCATTCGATCCGGCGACATTCCCGTCGCAGCTTCTGTGGCTGGCGATCACCTTTGGGCTGTTCTATCTGTTCCTTAAGAAGGTGGTGATGCCGCGTGTCGGCGGCATCATCGATGTCCGCAACGACCGCATCACCCAGGACCTCGACCATGCCGCCAGGCTGAAGGGCGAGGCCGATGCCGCTGTTGCCGCCTATGAGCAGGAACTGGCGGAAGCCAAGACCAAGGCCAATGCGATCGGGCAGCAGGCCAACGATGCCGCCAAGGTGGAAGCCGAGGCCGCCCGCAAGAAGGTCGAGGCTGCCCTCGACAAAAAACTTGGCGAGGCCGAGGCCCGCATTTCGTCCATCAAGGCCAATGCCATGAAGGAAGTCGGCACGATCGCCGAGGACACCGCTTCGGCCATCGTCGAGGCGCTTGTCGGCGGCAAGGCCAGCAAGGCCGAGATCGCAGCAGCCGTCAAATCCGTGGCCCGGTGAGGAGCGCATCATGGACGCCACATCACTCGCGACGCTTTGGGCCACTGTTGCCCTCGTCATTTTCCTGGCCATTGCCGTCTACATCAAGGTGCCGGGGCTGATCGCCAAGGCGCTCGATGCCCGCGCCGACAAGATCAGCAACGAGCTTGAGGACGCGCGCCGGCTGCGCGAGGAGGCCCAGCAACTGCTCGGCCAATACCAGCGCAAGCGCAAGGAAGCCGAGCAGGAGGCCGCCGACATCGTCGCCGCCGCCAAGCGCGAGGCCGACATGCTGGCCGCCGAGGCGCACCAGAAGACCGAGGACTATGTCGCCCGGCGCACCGCGCTTGCCGAATTGAAGATCGGTCAGGCCGAGCGCGAGGCGATCGGTGAGGTGCGCGCCAGTGCCGTCGATATCGCCGTCGAAGCCGCACGCACGCTGCTCGCCGGCAAGATCGACGCCAAGGCCGGCGCCGACCTGTTCAAGGCCTCGCTTCAGGACGTGAAGTCTAAGCTGAATTAAGCGATTTCATCGAGAAATTCATCGAAAGCCGCCTGGGAAACCTGGCGGCTTTTTTTGTGCGGGCGGGCGAGCGCGTAATCTCCCTCCTTGAGGGGGAGATGGCCGGCAGGCCAGAGGGGGTAGCCGCGCGTGAAGCGCCAGCCTTCTCTTCGCCCCAGATGGCGTCGCGCCAGCTGAAGCGACCCCCTCTGTCGCCTTCGGCGACATCCCCCCCTCAAGGGGGGAGATTTGGCGCTGCCTCAATCCAGGCCGGCAAGGCCCTCTTCGTCGAGCACTTCGGTGCCGCCAAGCCGGAACGGCGCGAAGGATGCGCGGTGCAGCCGCGCCACCGGTCCATGCACCTCGATCGCCGTTCGGTGGCGGACGGTGGCATAGCCCATATGAGCCTCGAAACCGTAATGCGCGTGATGGCTGCCGCAGCCGCACATCATGCGGTCGCGCATCACCTTGGCGACGATCGAGGCGGCGGCGATCGACTGCGAGCGCTGGTCGCCCTTGATCAGCGCTCTGCCTTCGCAAGGCAGTCCGGGCGGCACGTCGCGGCCGTCGGCCAGGGCTAGCTTTGGCCGCACCGACAGCCCGACCAAAGCGCGGCGCATCGCCTCGAGGCTGGCCTTGAGAATATTGCTGCCATCGATGCCTTCCGCGCTGACCGAGGCCATCGACACGCCAAGAGCGGAGCCGAGAATTTTCAGGAACAGCGCTTCGCGCTGTAGATGGCTGAGGCGCTTGGAATCGTCGAGACCGTCGGGAATGTTGGCGGGATCGAGCACCACCGCTGCCGCGACGACCGGCCCGGCGAGCGGGCCGCGGCCAGCCTCGTCCATTCCCGCCACCGGCCACAGGCCTTCGGCCATCGCCTTCGTCTCGAAGGAGAAATCGGGTCTCTCGACGATTTCGAAGAGAAGCGGAGAATCAGAGCGCGCGCGAGCCATGTTGCGGCGAGGTTCGCATTGGCTCCGATTCTCCGCAAGCCCCTCCGGGTCGGGCGGGGCACCGGACCCGGAGGGCACCGTCTGCTAGCCCGGGGACAAGACAGGCCGGACGGGATCTCTTTATGTGCCGCCGGCGCCGGCGGCACATGATGTCTTCACAGCAACATCAGTTGCTCGGTTGCCTTGGCCGCGACGACGAACTGATCGGTCCTGAGCGACCGCCGCTCGGCGTTGAGGCCAAGCCGTTTGGCTGATATCTCGAAGCGCCGGCCGATCTGCCAGGCATAGGGACCGGCGCCTTTCATGCGCTTGCCCCAATCCGAATCGTAATCCTTGCCGTCGCGCATCGAACGGATCAGCGACATGACGTGACGGTAGCGGTCCGGATAATGGCGCAGCAGCCAATCCTTGAAAATTGGCGCGACCTCCAGCGGCAGGCGCAGCACGACATAACCGGCCTCGCGCGCTCCTGCTGCACGTGCCGAATCGAGGATGCGTTCCATCTCCTGATCGGTCAGGCCGGGGATGATCGGAGCGACCATGACCGAGGTCGGAATGCCGGCATCCGAAAGTTGCCTGATCGCCTCCAGCCGCTTCGTCGGCGTCGACGCGCGTGGCTCCATCGTGCGCGCCAGCATCCGGTCGAGCGTCGTCACCGACAGCGCCACCTTGGCCAGCCCGCGTTCGGCCATGCGCGACAGAATGTCGATGTCGCGCGTCACCAGCGCGGATTTGGTGACGATGCCGACCGGGTGGCCGCGCGCCTCCAGCACTTCGAGGATCTCGCGCATGATCCGGTACTGCTTCTCGATCGGTTGGTAGGGATCGGTGTTGGTGCCGATGGCGATGGTGCGCGGCTGATAGCCGTCCTTCGACAGTTCCTTGTCGAGCAGCCGCGCCGCATCCGGCTTGGCGAACAGCTTCGATTCGAAATCCAGCCCCGGCGACAGGCCCATGAAGCTGTGCGTCGGCCGGGCGAAGCAATAGACGCAGCCATGCTCGCAGCCGCGATAGGGGTTGATCGAGCGGTCGAAGGAAATGTCGGGCGACTCGTTACGGGTGATGATGGTGCGCGGCTTCTCGACCTGCACCTCGGTCTTGAAGGGCGGCAGCTCCTCCAGCGAATTCCAGCCATCGTCGAACACATGCCGGCTAACCGGCTCGAACCGGCCGGACGGGTTGATGCCGGCGGACCGGCCGCGATTGCGGTCGGGGCGGACGCGCACGCCGCTGTGCTCGATCATCGCATTGGCCATCTCGGCTCTACCAGCGCCGAAGGCGGCAATGTCGGCACGCACGATCTGTTCCATTTTCGCCCTCTCCCAGGGACTGTCGGCTGGCTGTCGATTCGCTCTGTTCATGAAAATAATCCTATTTTGCCGATGAGAACAAATCAAGAACTTTTTTATGACGCGACGCAAAAACTGGCGTCGCGCTCGGCTTTCCGCTATTCGGCTAACGATGCTCAGCGTTCTCATCCAGACCCTGAATGACGAAGAGAGACTTGCCCGCACGCTCGCCTCGCTGATCGGCGGCGCGGTCGAGGGCGTGGTGCGCGATGTCGTCGTCTGCGACGGCGGCTCGACCGACCAGACGCACCGCGTTGCTGAACATGCCGGCTGCCTTTTTGTGGCGAGCGGCGGCGTTGCTGCCGGTATCAGGCAGGCAAAGGGCGACTGGCTGCTGCTGCTGGAGCCGGGCGCGCGGCTGGCGGAAGGCTGGATCGACGAGGTGGCCGCCCACACGGCCAGGCAAACCATGCCGGCGCGGTTCTCGAGGGCGCGCGGCAGCCGCGTGCCGTTCCTGTCGCGGGTCTTTTCGGGAAACCGGGCACTGGCCGAAGGGCTGGTGATCAGCAAGCGTCAGGCCGCGGCCTTGTCGAAAAACGCCCGCAGCGCCGAAGCCATCGCGCGCGGCCTTGCGACCAAGCGGCTCGACGCCGAGATCTGGGTGGCGCCGGCGAAATGAGGGGCCTTCCTCTGCCGTAGCTTGCTGGGTTAGGCGGCGCGCAGGCTGTGGGCGGAAAGCGGCTTGGTGGAGGCCCTATTGCAGCGACCCTCCTGGGAGGAATGCGTATGCTTGTCGTCCTGCAGGAAACTCGCGATACTCCGGCAACATTTTCGGGGAGACTGCAGATGAATGTATCTAAATTCGTTCGTGTCGCCTTGCTGGCGGCCGCTTGGTCAGTGCCGGCGATCGCGTTGGCGCAGGAGTCGTCCCTTTGGTCGGTTTATGAGAACACGCTAAAATCGGCCAAGTACATCGATCTGACCCATGCCTTCGAGCCGGTGCAGCCCGTATGGCCGGGCTTCGCCAATGCCAAGTTCAAACCGACTGTCGCCGGTCGGGACATCGAGGGCTACGTCAAGGCCGGCGAAGAGTTCACTTACGACAAGCATGGGTTCGTCGCGACCGCCTACGAGCTGACGACGGACCAATATGGCACGCAGCTCGATCCGCCCTCCCACTGGAACCCACTCGGTGCAACGATCAGCGACCTGCCGGCCACTTATGCCGTGCGGCCGCTCGTCGTGATCGACATCAGCGGCAAGGTGCAGACTGACGAAGGCTATCACCTTCAGGTCGCCGACATCGAAGAGTGGGAAAAGGAGCACGGCCGCATACCGGAAGGTTCGGTCGTCTTCGTGCGTTCGGATTGGTACAAGAAATGGTCCGATGCCGCCCGCTTCAACCAGAAGCCGTTTCCAGGCGTCAGTTTGGACGCGCTGAAGTTCCTGCATCTGGAGCGGAAGATTCTGTTTCATGGTCATGAGCCGCTCGACACCGACACCACGCCCAATCTCGAAGGCGAACATTGGCTGCTTCACAACGATTTCACCCAGGCAGAAGGCGTTGCAAACCTCGACAAGGTGCCGGAGGCCGGGGCGTTGGTTACAATCGGCTTTGCCAAGCCGCTCGGCGGGTCAGGCGGATATGCGCGTTACATCGCTATTGCACCCGCCGATTGGACGGAGGGTGTTTCGGTCTCCGAAGCGCCTGGTGCGCCGCTTTCCCGGCAAACCGCGCCGCTCAAGCGCGACGAGAACGGCGTCTTCCGCCCGACGCCCTGATCGCTGGCGATATCCGGGCGGCCGGGCCATGGCGCGTCCCATTTCACGCGATTGTCGCGCAAGTCGCGACAATCGGTTCAGACGTTCAGCCCCTCCGGCGCTCGCGAAAACGTGACTTTCCCGGCGATAGCCATCGTAATCGCTAGCGCTATCGTAGCGTGGCGCCAGTTCTGCCACGGGAGGCAGCCATGCTCCGCCTATCTGCCGCCGTTCTGCTGACCCTGGCTTTCTGGCCGCTCATCGCTTCGGCCCAGGAACAGCCGCCGCCGTCGAGATGCGTTGCGATCGCGCAAGCGCTGCCGTCGGCCACCTATGCCAGCTTCACAGCGCCAAAGGCGCAGACGCCTATGCTGGCCGAGGCCTTCGTCGACGGCGACGTTACGATCACCTATGCCGGCCATTCGACCTACATCATCGAGACACCCGCCGGCGTCAGGATCGCCACCGACTTTTCCGGCGTCTACGGCGCTGACCCGCTGCCGCGCGTGGTGACCATGAACAAGGCCCACCGCACCCATTATTCGGACCATCCGGATCCCGCCATCGAATATGTGCTGCGCGGTTGGAATCCGGACGGTGGTCCGGCGCGCCACGCTCTTGTCGTGGATGACGTCTACATCCGCAACGTGCCGACGGATATCCGCAATGGCGGCGATCTCGGCAAGGACGGCAACTCCATCTTCATCTTCGAAGTGGCGGGGCTCTGCATCGGCCATCTCGGCCATCTGCACCACCGGCTGGAGGACGCGCATTATGGCGCCATTGGCCGGCTCGACGTCCTTATGGTGCCTATCGACGGGGGCATGACGCTGTCGCTCGACCGGATGACCGAAATCACCGCGCGGCTCTATTCATCGATGATCCTGCCGATGCATCGCCATTCGACCCCGATCAGTGAGTTCACAGGTAGGATGGGTGACGATTTCGCGGTGGAATTCCTCTCCGGCCGGTCGCTGACGGTCTCGCTGAAGACGCTGCCCGACCGGCCGACGATCATCATCCTCGAAGGGGTCTGATCGCTTCGTCCCGATCTTCTCCGCCGTGCGCAACCTCTTCTTTCCACTCGCTCAAAACACTCGCTGTCGTTTGGCTTCAGGGGGCAGAGTTAGCTGCCCCTCCACTCTGCAGGCCGATAGGACTAACGAGGGCAGCTTCTGGACGTGCTACTCTGGTTGTTGCGGTCATCGCGAAAATTGGTATCATGTTGGTATTATCGCTATGGGTCCCAGGCGTGACATTCCTCGAATTTTTTGCTGCTGCGCAGAGCAATGGAAGTGATGCGCCGGTCTATAGGCGCCTGCAGGCAGCCCTAGTCGACGCGATCGCCTCGGGCACCTTGAAACCGGGCGCCGTTCTTCCGCCCGAACGTGAGCTTGCCCTTGAACTTGGCATTTCGCGGGTTACCGTGCGTAGAGCGATGGCTGAACTTGTCCGCCAAGGTCTGATTATCCAGCGACATGGCAGCGGAACGTATGTTTCGGGGACGCGCGAGCGCGTCGTGCAAAGCTTGAGCCGACTTTATTCCTTCTCCGAAGACATGACGTCGCGCGGACGGTCGCCAGGCACGCTGTGGCTGGAGCGCGACCTTAGCGTGGCGAGTGCCGACGAGGCGCGCCGGCTCGAAATGCCCAATGGCGGGTCTGTCGTTCGGATGTGCCGGCTGCGGCTGGCGGATAAAGAGCCCATTGCGTTGGAAACCTCATTGATTCCGGCTGCTATCCTGCCCGACCCGAAGCAGATCGAAGACTCCCTCTACCGGACATTGCGTGATCTTGGTCATGTTCCAGTCAAGGCCGTTCAGCGTTTCTCGGCGATCAACCTCGACGAAAAGAGCGCCCGCCTTCTCAACGCACCGACGGGCGCTGCAGCGCTCGACATCTACCGGATAACCCGGAGGGAAGATGGCGTCGTCGTTGAATCCAGTCGGTCGATTTTTCGCGGCGACGCCTACGATTTCGTTGCTGAGCTCGGGCTGGGCAGATGAAATATGGTAGCTGCCAGGCGATCCCGGCGCCATCAGCGAAGCCCTTCATGAAAATAAAACAGGTGCGCACTGATGTCCGGCCACGATTGAATCGGAACCGCGGCGGCCGTGGAGCAGCCAGCATTGCGTGCCATCAGAGATAAGACCAATTCATGACCGATTATTTCCTTGGCATCGACGCGGGCTCGTCCGTAACCAAAGTCGCGGTATTCGACGAAAAAGGCCAACAGCTCGGCATGGGATTTCGTCGCATCCGTTTGCAAAGACCCTATCCGGGTTGGTCGGAACTCGATCCTGTCCTTGCATGGAACGCGGTAAGCGAGGCGATCCGTGCTGCTCTCGCCAACGCCGGTATCGTGGGAAACGATATTGCCGCCGTGGGTCTGTCGGCAGCCATGGTAGGGGCATGGCTGGTCGATGATACCGGCAGTGCCTTGCGTCCCGGTATCGTTTGGGAAGACAGCCGGGCGCAGGATTTGCTGGAACGGCGGGCGGCCGACGTGCCGGATTTCTATCAAAGGATCTTTCAGTCGGATGGCTGCGTATTGCAGCAGGGCTGCACGTTGCCGCTACTTGCTTGGCTGCGAACATATGAGCCAGATGTGCTGGACAGGGCGGCACATGTCTTCGGCTATAAGGATTTCCTGCGCCTGAAACTGACCGGACGGGTAGCCACCGATCGCACGGAAGCTGCAGTGGCGCCAGGCAGCGCGCGGCAGCGCGACCACAGCCCTGAAATGCTTGCATTGTTCGAAGTCGCCGACCTTGCGCACAAGCTGCCGGCAGCAGCAGATTCCGAAACCATAGGCGGCTTCGTCACGGCCACGGCAGCAACCGCTACCGGCCTGAGGGAAGGCACGCCGGTGGCGATCGGCGCTGGCGATGTCCCGGCGACGGTCATTGGCGCCAGCGCACTCGAAAGCGGGATGGCGATGGCCGTTCTCGGTACGACCTGCATGGTCGGCATCGTCTCCGATCAGCCCGTGTTCACGCCACCCAATTTGGGCCTGCTTTTTACCCTGCCCGGCGGGAACTGGTTTCGCGCGATGGTCAACGTGGCCGGCACGCTCAACCTTGACTGGGCTGTCGAAACGCTGTTGCCCGACCTAGCCGGGGAACCCGATCTCTACGCGCGGATGGAGGCGATGATCGCCCAGCTACCTATCGGCAATGAGGGCGTGACCTATTTGCCATATCTCAGCGAGAGCGGCATCATTGCGCCGGTGGTTGACCACGAGGCGCGTGCCGGTTTTTACGGTCTCGCACCCCGACACGGGCGGCCTCACATGATCCGGGCCGTCTATGAGGGCGTGACGCTGGCGATGCGCGATCTGTACCAAGGTCTGGAAGGCACCGGCGACAAAATCCTGCTGACCGGCGGCGGAGCGCGCAGCCTGATGTGGACCCAAATGATCGCCGACGCGCTCGGCATCACTGTTCTCGTCCCGGCCGGGACCGAATTTGGTGCCAGGGGAGCAGCTCTCCTCGCGGCGACAGCCATTGGACAGTTCGGTTCGATCCGCGAAGCGTCGAAGGCGACCCGGCAGATACAGCGCCGCCATGAGCCGGACGGTTCCGTGAAGCCGGCCTGGGACCGCGCCTTCGCTAATTATCGCGCCCGCCGCGACAGCGGCTTGCGCAGATAGCCGGAAAAGCTCTACACAGTTGTTTCAGGTGGTACATACCACGAGAAATTCTGGTTTAGCCTGTCCATGCCTTCAATCGTCGCCGCAGATCATGTGCCGCTTTATCAACGCATCGCGAGTTCGTTCGCGGCGCAGATAGCATCCGGTGCGCTGAAGGTCGGCGAAAGATTGCCGTCGGAGCGGCAGATGGCCGAGGAGCTCGGCGCGAGCCGAATGACGGCTCGCCAGGCGCTTAAGCTTCTCGAACGGCGCGGCTTGGTGGAGACGCGTACCGGCCGAGGCGCCTTTGTCGCCCATCCGCGCATCGAACAGCAGCTCAGTACTCTGAGCGGTTTTACCGAGGAGATGCATCGCGGCGGCCGCTTGGCTTCCAGCATCGTGCTGGATGCAGGCGTCGGCGCGGCGGATCGGGAAGCGGCGGCGGCGCTTGGCATTGCAGAGCATGCGCCGGTCCATCGCTTGGTTCGTGTGCGTCTGGCGGATGCCGAGCCCGTTGGCCTCGAGCGCACCGAAATCCCGGCGGCGCTGGCGCCGAAACTGCTGGAACGCGCGGATTTCAGCACGGATTCGCTCTATCGCGTGCTGCGAGAGGACTATGGCCTCTACCCGAGCGAAGCCGAGCAGAAGCTCTGGTCCGCGCATCCGGATGCGGCCAGTGCTGCCTCACTTGGTATTTCGCTGCAGAGTCCGGTTCTCTTTCTCACCCGCCGCACGCTCGACGCGACGGGCCGTCCGATCGAATACGTCCGGGCGGTCTATCGCGGCGACTGCTTCGTGATGCGCGTCAATCTGACGCTCGGAACAGACACATGACCAAAACGCCGACTGCCGCCGCTTATTTAGCCGACCTCACTACTCGTATCGGTCGTCTATACGACGACAATGCCGAAGCGATCGCGCTCGCCGCCGCCGCCGTCGAGCGCACGGCCAAGGCTGACGGGCTGGTCTATGTTTTTGGCACCGGCCATAGCCACACCATGGCCGAAGAGGCGCACTACCGGGCCGGTGGGCTGGCGCTGACCGTGCCGATCCTCGCCGCTACGACCATGGTGCATGAAGGTGCGGTCGCGGGCACTGTATTCGAGCGAATGTCGGGCATCGTCGCGCCCATATTCGCCCGCTATCCGATCGGGCCAAACGATGTGCTGATCGTCGTGTCCAACAGCGGCGTCAATACGGCCACCGTGGAGGCTGCGTTGATCGGCAAGACAATCGGAGCGACCGTTGTCGCGATCACCTCGGAAGCCTATTCGAAGGTTGCTGCCCAAGGGCGGACGCGGCTCGCCGACGTCGCCGACATCGTCCTTGACAATGGTGCGCCTCCTGGCGACGCCACCATCAACCTGCCGGGGAGCAAATTGCGTGTCGGCCCGGTGTCAACCTCGATTGGGGCAGCGCTGATGAACGCCGTGTTCGTCGAAGCAGCTGCGCGTCTGCAGTCGGCTGGTGGCGCCGCACCCATTTATCTCAGCGCCAATATGCCGGGCGCCAAGGAGGTCAACGAGGCGCTGGTTGATCGTTATCGACCGCGCAATCCGCATCTTTGAGAATTCCAGGACACAGGGATTCCGGACTCAACGGGAGTCTCGGAGCAACGGGAGGAATATGATGATGAGCCCTACGAGATTTCTGACGATCGCCGGCTTCGCCGCTACACTTCTTGCCGGCACCGCCTATGCCGAGCCGGTCGACCTGACGGTCTGGCATATGGAGCAGCCGCCGCACCGCGTGCAGCGCATGAAGGAACTGCTCGACGAATTCAACGCCGCCCATCCCGACATCCAGGTCAAGCAGGAGCCGCAAAGCTGGGGTGAGGTCTACGCTAAGGCGCCGGCGGCCTTCGCCGCCGGAAACGGTCCGGACCTTCTCTTTACCATTCCCGATTTCACAACAGTCCTGAAAGGCATCGATGTGGTCGTGCCGGTCGACGATCTGGTCAAGGACCTCGACAGCAAGCATGGCTTCGTCGAGGCGACGCTCGCGCCCTATAAATACGACGACCATGTTTGGGCCGTGCCGGCCTACAACATGGCGATCTCGCTATGGTACCGCAACAGCGTGCTGAAAGCGGCAGGCGTCGAGGTGCCGAAGACCTGGAGCGAGTGGCAGGCGGCCGCCGAGAAGCTCAGCACCGATGGCAAATCCGGCATCGGTCTTCCGGCCAACAAGCAGCTCTATACGGACCAAACCGTCTATAGCTTCATGGTCAACAGCGGTGCCGGCGATCTCTACAATGACGACGGCTCGATTGCTTTCGACAAGCCGGAAACCGTCAAGGCTTACGATTTCTACAGCAAGCTTGCCAAGTTTTCGCCACCCGACAACAGCACGTGGACATGGGGGGAGGCGGAGGCATGCTTTGCAAACAGCAGCTGCGGCATGATCCTGCAGTTCGGTGTCATCAACACCTACGAAACGCAGGCCGAAGGTGACGCCGCCGATCTCGGCGTGGCGCCCGTTCCGCATGCCGACGAGCAGAGCGCGTCGGCGACCATCTCCTATTCGAACGCCATCATGCTGACGACAAAGGATGAGGCGAAGCAGAAAGCCGCCAAGGTGTTTCTCACATGGTTGCTTGAACCTGCAAATTACGGTCGCTTTCTCACAATGGAGCCAGGCCTGTTCCTGCCGGTGACTAATGACGGCGCTAAGGCGGAATCGTTCTGGAGCGACAAGACCGTGACTAAATACAAGTCCCAGGTCGAAACCATGATTGCCAATTCGCAAACCGGCAAGCTCTTCGGCTTCACCACCGGCAAGGTGTTTCCGTCGATCGGCGCCATCTCGGCTCAGAATGTGATCGCCGAGACCTTGCAGCGCGTTGTTGTCGACGGTCAGAGCGCCGCCGATGCCGTCAAGGCCGGGCAGGCGCGGATGTCCGAAATCGCCGCCAAATAGCGGGCAAGCCGGGGAACGCTCATGAAGAACACGACGCTCGCTTTTGCGTTCGTTTCGCCGGCGCTCCTCTTCCTGCTGGCGGTTCTCGGCTGGCCGCTCGTTCAAGCCGCCATCCTGAGCTTTCAGGATGTCGGCGTGATCGGCTCTGAAGGCCACTTCATTGGGCTCGGCAACTATGCGACGATCCTCGGCGGCGCCGGCTTCTGGCGGGCGCTTGGCCGCAGTGTCGTCTGGGTGCTGTCCAACGCGGTGGTGCAGACTTTGTTGGCGCTGGCAGCGGCGCTTATCCTCAATCAGAAATTTCCCGGCGTCCGGATCGCACGCACCTGGATAATTCTCACATGGATTGTGCCGACCGTGGTCGTTGTCATCATCTGGCGGTGGTTGCTTTCCTCGTCGGGCGGCATGATCAACCCTCTTTTGATCCAGGCCGGCGTGATCGAGCGTCCGGTTGGTTTCTTCGCCACGCGCGAAGGCGCCATGACCACGCTGATCATGATCAATTCCTGGCGCTGGTTTCCATTCACCACACTGATGATGCTGGCTGGTCTGACGCGCATTCCTGGCGATCTCTACGAGGCGGCTCGGATTGATGGCGCTGGCACGTTCCAGCGTTTCAAGCGCATCACCTGGCCGTTGCTGCAACCGACATTGATGGTGCTCGGCGTCGTCGGCACGCTTCTGTCCTTCAACGTCTTCGATGTGATCTGGCTGCTCACCGCGGGTGGTCCATCCGGCGCGACCCAGACATTGCCTGTGCTCATCTATGAAACCGCCTTCAAGGGCTATCGTTTGAGCGAAGCTGCGACGATTTCCGTTCTCACCAGCATCCTCCTGATGGGATTTGCCTTTTTGACGACGCGAGCCATGACGGCGGCGGAGGCGGATCGATGAGGCGCACTTTCGGCCAGTCGCTTTCGCTCTATGGCGGCGTTTTGGTCATTGTTCTTGCAATCGGTCTGCCGTTCTGGTGGGTGTTGACCGGCTCCATCAAATTGCCGAAGGAAATCATCCAGCGTGTGCCCACGATGGTGCCGCACAGCTTTACCCTTCAACATTTCGAAAAGCTCCTGCAGGCTTCGGATTTCCCGATTTATCTACTCAACAGCATGGTTGTGGCGCTGTTTTCCACGGCCTTCACGGTGTTGCTCGCCTTGCCTGCCGCCTATGCCTTTTTTCGCATGGAGTTTCCGGGCCGCAACGCGCTCTACAAGACGATACTGCTCGCTTACGCTTTCCCTGGCGTGGTGGTGCTGATCCCGCTCTACGGCCTGTTCGCGAAGGTCGGGCTGATCGACAGCCCCGTGGCGCTGGTTATCGTCAACGTTGCCTTCGCATTGCCGTTCTCGATCTGGATGATGCGTTCATTCCTGGCGACCGTTCCGCGCGAGATCGAGGAGGCGGCGGTCGTCGATGGAGCACCCACCACCACCATTCTGATCAGGATCCTGATGCCGCTAATTGCGCCGGGCATCGCCAGCGTCGCAATCTTCGCGTTCATCTCGTCCTGGACGGAGTTCCTGTTCGCCTCGGTATTGATCGTGTCGGATGCCAGGCGCACCATTCCGGTCGGCTTTGCCGGCATCATTGGCCAGTATCAGATCGACTGGGGCCTCCTGCTTGCCGGCGCCACGGCAGCCATCATTCCGGTCGTCGCACTCTTCGCCCTTGTCGGCCGCTGGTTCGTCTCCGGCCTTACCGATGGCGCCGTGAAATAGGCTCGAGGGAAGAACTATGGCGGGTCTATCACTTCAGTCGGTCAAGAAGTGCTTTGGCGAAACGGAGGTTATCGGCGGTGTCGATCTTGACGTCGCCGATGGTGAGTTTGTCGTCTTTGTCGGCCCCTCCGGCTGCGGCAAATCAACGCTTCTGCGTATGATCGCCGGGCTGGAAAGAACGTCCGACGGGCGTATCCTGATTGGCGGGCGCGACGTCACCGACGAGGATCCAGCCAAGCGCGGTATAGCCATGGTATTCCAGACCTATGCGCTCTACCCGCACATGACTGTGGCCACCAACATGGGATTTCCGTTGGAGATGGCCAAACGCCCCAAGGAGGAGATCGACCGCAAGGTGGCGGAAGCGGCGAAGATACTGCACCTGGAGGCCTATCTCGAGCGTAAGCCACGCGAGCTTTCCGGCGGCCAACGCCAACGCGTTGCCATCGGCCGCGCGATTGTGCGCCAGCCGGGCGTCTTCCTGTTCGATGAGCCGCTGTCGAACCTCGACGCCGAACTGCGTGTGCAGATGCGCATCGAGATCGCCCGGCTGCATCAGGAACTCGGCACGACCATGATCTATGTCACGCACGACCAGATCGAGGCAATGACGCTGGCCAGCCGTATCGTCGTGCTGCGCGCCGGTCGCATCGAGCAGGTCGGCGCCCCTCTGGAGCTTTATGAGAATCCCGACAACAGTTTCGTGGCAGGCTTCATCGGCTCACCACGGATGAATTTCGTCCCGGCCACGGTCATGGCTGTCGAAGACGGACGGGCTGTGGTCACGGCGCCGGAGGCCGGCCTCGTCGGCATGGCCGTTGCCACACGCGGCGCGCCGCCGAAACTGGGAACATCTGTCAGCCTCGGCATTCGCCCGGAGCATTTTGTGCCCGCCAAAGGCGCGACTGGGGCGCTTTCTGGCAAGATCTCCCTTGTCGAGCGCCTGGGCGGCGTCACCTACGGCCATGCTTTGCTCGCTAGCGGCTCGATGATCACCGTTGAAAGCCGTGACGCGGATCGTTTCGAAATCGGCAAAACGGAAATCTTCGGGTTCCAACGCGCGTTTCTGTTCGGCGCCGACGGCGTTCGATTGTAAGTGTCGGCTCTGGGTGAGTTGATGGGGCGAGCATCATTCCCCCAGAGAAATTGCGAGGTCTCCCTTTTATTGTGCATTGCACAAAATCTGGCCTAGGGTTACCATTCTTCCGTTGTGGGCGGATGGGCTTGGGTGACGCCGGAGCGGTGAGCGACCGACGCTTTGTCGACGCTGCCCTCATAGCTGAGGATACCGATGACCTTTTCAAGCCCTGACAAGTCCGGTGCTGCAAGCCTCGAGTCAATCGCTCGAAACGGCAGCCTGCTGCGCCGCATTGCCGTGCGGATTCCGACTTATCTGTCGGACCTTCGCGAGAATCCGGCATGGCTGCCGATGTTCATGCTGGCACGCACCATGCCGGCGCGGCGGCTGCATTGGCGTGGCGCAAAACCGGTTCGACCGGCGCAAAAAGCCCAGGAAACGATGTTCACCAGCGTCGATCGTGATGCGGCGGTGCGCGCGCTCCGCTCGGACGGCCTGTTTTCCGGGCTTGCCCTGCCGTCGTCGATCCACGAAGAGATCGCCAGCTTTGCGCAGCGCACGCCTTGCTTCGGCAATTTCGACCGTCGGCTGGAGTTCTTGCCGGCCGAGCATGCCGACGCCGAGAAGCACTTCGGCCGTCCCTTGCTCAGCGGGCACTTTTTCGAGCGGATCCTCGACTGTAATGCCGCGCTTACCGTGCAGCGCGACCCGCTGCTTCTCGACATCGCCGCCCATTATCTCGGCAGCCAGGCGAAGCTGATCACCACGCGCGTCTGGTGGAGCTTTCCGACGAGCTCCGTCTCCGACGCCGAGAAGAACCTGGCGTCGCTTGGCAAATACCACTTCGATCTCGACGATTGGCGGATGCTGAAATTCTTCTTCTATCTCAATCCGGTCGATACCGAGACCGGTCCGCATGTCTATGTCCGCGGCAGCCACAATCGCCGCATCCTCAAGCACCAGATGACGCTTCTTGTCGGCCACCCGGCGGAAGAGGTTCTGAAGGTCTACGGCGCGCAGAGCCCGATTACGCTGACCGGCGAGGCGGGTTCGGGCTTTGTCGAGGATCCCTTCGGCTTCCACATGGGCACCGTGCCGACGCGCAAACCGCGGCTGATGATGGAAGTCGGCTTCGGCGTTTCGCCGCCCTCGCGGCGGCGGTTCCACGGCGAGCCCGTCATCCGCTGATCTTTGCCGCTGATTTTGGGAAAGCCCAGAAGCAGCCTTTCCGGAACTTGGCCTAACTTGTCTTGGTGCCGCCGCGCCGCAGATGTTCGTCCAGGCGCGGCATGATCTCGACGAAGTTGCAGGGCATGTGCCGGTAGTCGAGCTGCGGCTTCAAAATGCCGTCCCAGGCGTCCTTGCAGGCGCCGGGCGAACCCGGTAGCACGAAGACGAAGGTCGCGTTGACGACGCCGCCGGTGGCACGGCTCTGGATCGTCGAAGTGCCGATCTTGTCGTAGGAAATGCGGTGGAACACTTCGGAAAAGCCGTCCATGCGCTTTTCGAAGATCGGCTCCAGCGCCTCCGGCGTCACGTCGCGGCCGGTAAAGCCGGTGCCGCCGGTGGTGATGACGACATCAATCGCTTCATCCTTCGACCAGCCCAGAACCTTGTCGCGAATTTTCTGGCGGTCGTCGGTGACGATGTCGCGGTCGGCCAGGACATGGCCGGCCTCCACGATGCGGTCGGCCAGCGTCTGGCCGGATTTGTCGTCGGCGAGGCCGCGGGTATCGGAAACGGTCAGCACCGCGATGCGCACGGGAATGAAGGAGCGGCTCTCGTCAATCCTGACCATGTGCGTCAGCCTCCGATGTCATGCTTCGCGTTGCGGCGACGAACCAGTCGGGATGGCGGCTGCGAATGTCGACGGCCGCGCGCTTGGCCACATTGCCGGTCTCGAACAGCCCGAAGCAGGTCGCGCCGGAACCGGACATCCGGGCGAACCCCGCTCCGGCCTTGTTGAGCACAGAAAGCGCCTTGCCGATGGCGGGTTGGATCGCCCGTGCAGCGGGCTCGAGATCGTTGCGCGTGATCTCCATCCAATTGCGGATGCTGTGGAAGTCGAGGCTGCGCGGCAGCGGCGGCAATCCCTCATTGTCGCGATGGGAAAGCGCGTTGAACACCTCGGCCGTGGAGACGGCGATGCCGGGATTGACGAGGACCAGCCCGAGTGCGGGAAAGCCCGGCACGGCCGACAGCTCGTCACCAACACCGCGCGCGATCAGCGGTTTTGCCGTAAGGCACATGGGAACGTCGGCGCCCAGCGAGAGGCCGATCCGCGCCAGTTCGGCTTCGTCGAGGTCCAGTCTCCACGTCTCAGCCAGCCCGCGCAGCACCGTTGCGGCGTCGCTCGAGCCGCCGCCGACGCCGGATGCGACCGGCAGGTTCTTTTCGAGCCTGATGGCGACCGGCAGCGCATGTTGGAGACCGGCCCGCTTCCGCAGCGCGTCGCGCGCTTTCACGACCAGGTTGCTGTCGTCGATCGGGACCGCGGAGGCGTATCGGCCCGAGACGGAAAACCCGTCGCTGTCGGCGAGCTCGATCTCGACCCTGTCGCCGAAGCGCGTGAACACCGCCAGGGTCTCGATCATGTGATAGCCGTCGGCGCGCCTGCCGGTGACGTGCAGCGCGAGATTTATCTTGGCATGCGCATGCAATGCCCGGACGGTGATGCCGGAATCCACTGTGTCGGTCGCGAGCGGGATGATGTCAGTCCTTGGCCAGACGGTATTCGCCGGTCTTCGGGTCCTTGACCAGCGTGCCCATTGAGCCGTTGGTAGCCTGCTTTTCGGTGCGCCGTATCTTGGCCGTCACGCGCTCGGCTTCCCTGACGAAGGAGCGATAGCCGAAATAGGCGAGGACGCCGACTGCGATGAAGAAAATGATCTGTGGCATGTCAAACTCCTTCCTCGCAAGGCCGGCTGCGGCGGCCGGTCGGGTCGGTCAAGCTCTTAAGTTAAACGCTTTTACCGGTTTTTCAAAGCCCGAAGCGAGCCCACAGCGCGCGCTCTTCCGCCGCATCGATCATGCCGCTTGCGGCAGCAGCGGCGATATCGGGCGCTGAAAAGCCCCCCTTGCTTGAGCCGAACCAGCCGAACCGGCCGAACAGGCCGCGTGGCGCCGTGATCAGCTTGAGCTGGGTTTTTGGCCCGAAACGGGTCTTCAGCACGCTGCGCATGTCGCCGAGCGCGTCGACAAGGCCGAGCTCCAGCCCCTTCTTGCCGGTCCAGAATAGACCAGTGAACAGGTCCGGGTCGTCCTTGAGCTTGGTGCCGCGCCGGTCCTTGACGAGGTCGATGAAGGTTTCGTGGACATCGAGCTGCAGCGCCTTCAGCCGCTCGATGTCTTCCTTTTTCTCGGGCTTGAACGGATCGAGCACCGCCTTGTTTTGGCCGGCGGTATGGACGCGGCGCTCGATGCCGATCTTCTTCATCAGCTCGGGAAAGCCGAACGAAGCCGACACCACGCCGATCGAACCGACGATGGAGGACGGATCGGCAAAGATCTCGTCGCCGGCGACCGCGATCATGTAGCCGCCCGACGCCGCCACGTCCTCGACGAAGACCAGAACCTTTTTGTTCTTTTCGGCCGCCAGGTCGCGGATACGTTTGAAGATCAGCCGCGATTGCACCGGCGAGCCGCCCGGCGAATTGATCGAAATGGCGACCGCGGGGGCTTCGAAGGAAAACGCCTTCTCGATAGGGCCGGCGGTGGACGCGAGCGAAAGACTCGGCCGGAACTGGCCGCCGCCGGCCATGATGGTGCCGTGCAGCCGGATGACGGGAATGACGACGATGTCGGAGCGCCAGGATTTCGGCAGCAGGCGGTTGAGAAAGCGTTTCACGGGATCTCCGGTCAATTGGCCTGAAGGCATGTAGGGATTCGCCGGCCAACGGCAATGCCGCGACGCCGACCGGCTAGCCGCATGATCCTTTCCTAAAATCGGAATCGATTTTAGGAAAGGATCATGCGCAAATCAAAAGTGCTACAGCGCTCCTGGCTCGTCCGGAAGGACGGGCGGCGCTGTAGGTCAGTCGCCGAACAGCGAAGCCAGTCCGTTGTTGATCATCTCGGTCCGCTCCGTTGGGCCGTCGCCCGATTGCGCATGCAGCATCAGCGGCGGGCGGATCGACAGTTTTCCGCGTGCCCCGAGTATCGCCCTGACGACGATGCGGATCGCCGCCGCCTCGGGGCGAGGGTGGACGGCCAGCATCTCGGCATCGCCGAAGCGGCCTGATATCGCATCGAGGATGGCGCCGAGCTGATCGGGCCTGGCAATCACGGCAAGACCGCCGCGCGGCCTGACCACAGCAGCCGCACTTCGGATCCAGCTGTCGAACAGCCCGTCCTCCGTCACATGTGCTGCCCTTCTGAGCGGGTCGGGCGTGGCGCGATCCTCGGCGGCATTGAAGGGCGGGTTCATGATGACGAAATCGAAGGAATTGTCGGCAAGCCCGGCGGCTGTTCGCGCTTGGCCCGACAGCGCGACGTCTGCGGCGAGCACCGAGGCGCGGTCGTTGAGATGCGCATTGCCGGGGTGGGCAAGCGTCGTTGCAGCGAACGCCGCCATTTCCGGAGACCGTTCGATGAGCACGGCCTTGGCATCAGGACAGCGCGACAGCACCGCCAGGCCTGCGGCGCCAGCACCCGCGCCGAAATCGGCAAGGCGGCCGGCGAAGGAGGACGGCACGGCAGCCGCCAGCATCATGGCGTCCATGCCGGCGCGATGGCCGGCCTGTTTCGGCTGAACCAGCCAGAACCGTCCGCGATGGAAGGCATCGACCGTATGGGCCGGCGTATCCTGGACAAGGGTGGCGCGCGCCGCGGACATTATTTCTGGCGGATCTCGTTGGCGATGCCGGCATCCGTCAGGATGCGCCGCGCCGCATCGGCCTGATCGGCTTCGACCATGATGCGCCGGGGCAGGATGCCGATCGAGCCGTCGAGCACGCTCATGTTCTGGTCGGCGACGAAACAGCCGATGCCGGCATCGCGCATCAGCGATTCGACAAAGGAGATGATCACGGCATCGTTGGTGCGGATAAGCTCTATCATCGGACGAAACTCGCAGGTTGCAGCGTTTATGTAAATGTGGGTGGCTCCCGTCGCCATCTCGACCGCGCCAAATCGCCTCTTGCCGTGCCTGTGGGTACCGCCCTAGAGTCTGTGGCGGGATCAGGGTGCCGTCGTGCGCGTGACTTATAGACGGGAGTGTTTGTGGTGGGTGTCGTTCTCAACATCGAAAACGGGAAGCGGGAAGCCGCCTCGATCAAGGATCTCATCGACCTTACGGCGGCCGATATGGGGCGCGTTAACAAATTGATCCTGTCGAAGGCCGGTTCCGACGTCGAGATGATCCCGGAGATTGCCAACCACCTGATCTCTTCGGGCGGCAAGCGGCTGAGGCCGATGCTGACGCTCGCCTCCGCCCAGATGTTCGGCTATTCCGGCGAGGGTCACGTCAAGCTCGCCACATCGGTCGAGTTCATGCACACGGCCACGCTCCTCCACGACGACGTCGTCGACGAGAGCGGCATGCGGCGCGGCAAGAAGACCGCCCGCATGATCTGGGGCAACCAGGCAAGCGTGCTGGTCGGCGATTTCCTGCTTGGCCAGGCTTTCCGCATGATGGTCGATGTCGGCTCGCTGGAAGCGCTCGATATCCTGTCGAGTGCTGCCTCGATCATTGCCGAGGGCGAGGTGATGCAGCTCGCTGCCGCCAAGAACCTCGAAACCACCGAGGATGAGCATTTCGCCGTGATCAAGGCCAAGACGGCGGCCCTGTTCTCGGCCGCCGCCGAGGTTGGTCCGGTCATCGCCCAGGCGACGCGAAACGATCGCGCGGCACTGCGCTCCTATGGCATGAATCTCGGCCTTGCCTTCCAGCTGATCGACGATGCGCTGGATTATGGCGGCACCAGCAAGGATCTGGGCAAGAATGTCGGCGACGACTTCCGCGAGGGTAAGGTGACGCTACCGGTGATCCTCGCTTACCGGCGCGGCACCAAGGCCGAACGCACCTTCTGGAAGCGCGCCATCGAGGACAATGTCATCGACGACGCCGGGTTGGAAAAGGCGATCGGATTGATGACCCGTCACGGGGCAATCGCCGACACCATTGGACGCGCCGGCCATTTCGGCGAGATTGCCCGCGACGCGCTGGCGCCGCTCGAAGCGACGCCGCAGAAATCGGCGCTGATCGACGTCATCGATTTCTGCATCAGCCGGGTGAACTGAGAGGCGCCGCTCCTCATCTTGGTTTCCCCGGAAGCACCATTGCGGCGAGCAGGCTGACGGCGATGCCTGCCGCAGCGAGCCAGAAGGCGACCTGGATGCCGTCGGCAACAGCGATCTTCAAGGCATCGCCGGCCAATCCGCCGACATGGCGGTTGGCGATCGCGATCAACACCGCCATGCCGATCGCGTTGCCGACATTGAGCATGGTGGAGGCCATTCCCGACGCGACGCCCTGTTCGTCGTGGGAAACACCCGAGGCGGCGGCGATCCACATGGCGGTCCAGACGATGCCTTGTCCGACGCCGGAGATGATCAGGCCGGGCACGAGGGATAGATAGCTGCTGTCTGCGGATGCGCCTGATACCATCAAGGCCGTCCCGATCGCGCCAATGACCATGCCGCCGACCAGCGTGGCGCGTGTCGAAAAACGCGTTGCCAGGCGTTCACCGAATTGCGTGCCGACCGCGATGGCGACCGATGGCACCAGGAACGCAAGGCCGGCCTGCAAGGCGGTGAAGCCATGCACGTTCTGCAGCAGCACGGTGAGGAAGTAGGGCAGGGCGCCGAAAGTCCCCATGAAGAGGAAGGTGATTGTCATGCCGGCGACCAGGCTGCGGTTGTGGAACAGGCGCAGCGGCATCAGCGGATCGGCGCTCTTCGCCTCTATCACCGCGAAGGCGATCAGGAAGAGTGCCGCCAGTGCGGCGCTGACGATGATCGCAGTCGACCCCCAGCCATATTCGGGGCCCTGAACCAGCGTGAAGACAAGCAGCGTCGCGCCGGTGGTGACGGTCAGCGCGCCCGGCAGATCGAAGCTGCGGTGCTCATGCCGCTTGCGGTCCCGCGGAATGATGGCGAAGGCCGCGATGATGGCGACCCCGGCCAAGAGCACGTTGACATAGAAGACCGAGGGCCAGCCGAAGGCGCTGGTGAGAAGGCCTCCCGCCAGCGAGCCGAGCGTGAGGCCGCTCGCTCCGGCGCCGCCCCAGACCGCGAGCGCCCGATTGCGTTCCGGCCCCTCGGCAAACAGCCGATTGATCAGCGACAGCGTGGCCGGGAACAGGAAGGCGGCGCCGATGCCTTGCACCGCACGGGCCGCGATGATCACTTCCGGCGACCAGGCGAGGCCGCCGACCAGGGACGAAAGCGCATAGAGCCAAAGCGCGAAGATGAAAACACGGCGCTGGCCGATCAGGTCGGCAGCCCGGCCGCCGAACAGCAGGAAGCCACCGGTGAACACGGTGTAGGCGCTGACCACCCATTGCAGGGTCTGGCCCGAAAAGCCCAACCCCGCGCCGATTTCCGGCAGCGCCACGAAGACGATGTTGAGGTCGAGTGCGATGATGAGCTGGGCGAAGGCAAGCAATGCCAGCGTGGCACCGCGCTTCGCGCCGATCCCCCCTGCTGCCGCGGCGCCGAACGGCGCGCCTTGATCGAGTGAGCTCATGTCAAATCTCCATGTTAGTTCTTTATCGATCGACAAAGAATTGAGTTTGCATTCCGAAGTCAAGCGGATTATTTGTTGATTGATAAAAAATGGAGGTCGCGATGGCAGGAAGGCCAAGGGAATTCGATCGGGATCAGGCGCTGGAGAAGGCCCGCGACGCCTTCTGGACGCGCGGCTATGAGGGCACCTCGATGGCCGATCTCGTGTCGGTGCTTGGTCTGGCCTCGCCGCGCATCTATGCCGCCTTCGGCTCGAAGGAGGACCTGTTTCGGGAAGCGGTCGTTCTCTACGAGACCAAAGAAGGAAGCTTCGCCACCCGCGCGCTTGCCGAGGAGCCAACCGCTCGGCGGTTTGTCGAGCGATTGCTGCGTGATGCAATCGAAATCTATACGAGGCCGGGTCTGCCGCAGGGCTGCATGGTTGTCTCAGCCGCGACCAACTGCGCCGCCGAGAACGATCGCGTGCTTTATTGGCTGGCCGAGCGTCGCCGAGCGCGCAATGCGCTGATTGTCGAGCGCCTGAGAAAGGGCGTTCGGGACGGGGAACTCAAACCGGACACGGACCCGGAGGCCTTGGGCGATTACTACACCACGCTCTTGTTTGGTCTCTCGGTGCAGGCGCGCGACGGTGTGCCGAAAGAGCGGCTGCACGCTCTGATCACCGTGGCGATGCAGTCGCTGGACGCAAGACTTGTCCAAGAATCCTGAGTTTTATCAAGCGTGGGGGCGAAATCAGCACGGAATTTCCCGGCCAGCAGATCCTCAAGCAACTTCGAAACTGGGTGCTGTCGAGATCATGAAAACGACCACGCGCTCTTCAGCAGCGCCACGAGCTGGCTCTGGCGGCTAGTTCCGGTTTTCCGAAAGATTCGTTCGAGATAGGTGCGGGCCGACTTGACGGCGATGCCGATTTCGATGGCCGCTTCGTGCACCGAACGGCCGGCGGCAAGCGCGACGGCGAGCCGGGCCTCGGCCGGCGTCAGGTCGAACAGGCCTGAAAAGATATGGGGCGACGGAACAGTCGCGCAGAGGCTGACCTCGGTTGCCGAAACGAGAATATCCGCACCCGAAAAGATATCATGCGCGGCGCGGCGCAACGGCAGCAGGTGGACAACTAGCGCGGGCCGCCCCTTCGTGCCCGGAACAGGGATGGACCGCACGATGCGGTTATCCCGGTTCTGCGCGATGGCCTGCTGGAAAAGCGCGTTTGCCGGTTCATCGGCAAGCGCGATGCCGCCATGGGCCGTGGGGAGGAAAACGTGGGCCATGTCTTCGAGGAGCGGATTGGCCGTCAGCACGCGGCCCGACCCGCTCATGACAGCGGCCGGCAGTCCAATTTCGCGCAGCGTCGATACGGCGGTCTTTGCCCGTTCCAGACCCAGGCGCCCGGCAATAACGCCAGCTCTCGCGAGGTGAGGGCGCAGTTCGTCCAGCCGATCGATCGCGGCCTGATCGTAGATCCCGTCCTTTAGCCAGCGCTGGAAGACAAAAAGCACGAACTCTCCGCCAGGCATTGGGACGGATGTGCATACATGCGATCCAGCGCCAAATGCCGTTGCGCTTTTGCGGACGGGGTCGCGCTCGATCTCCTCGCCGGTCATGAAATCATCGACCCGCACAAAGCTTGCTGGCTGTGTGCTGCACATGCGCTGCACGCTTTCGGAAAACTTCCAGCTATCCCCCGCCATGAATTCATCGAGCAAGGGCTGGACATGCGCTTCGGTGATGGCGCGGACCGGCGACTGATCGCTGAATACAAAGATCGCCCCGCTTGCCGAGCGGGAGATCGCGCTTGCCGCTCCCAATACCTCCGGCCACAGCTCGTCCGCGAACGCCGCTTCGTAGATTAGATCGACAATGGCGAAGGCCTGCTCGTCCTGCGGCATTTCCAGCATCGGCATCTTCCTGGGCGAAGCAACGGCATCCATCTGCACGGTTCCACGCATCATTCCGTTGCGTAAACTTTCGACGCCCGCCGCTTACGGATCGCTTACGGCATCGGGTTGCCGGTGCCGCAGCAGGGTAAGCCGGCAGCCCGCCAGGCCGGCAAAGCGCGGTCGATGGTCGCAGTTGCGCGCCGTTCCGCATGCTTTGCTAATCGCATGACTCGATTGTGAATTCGGGCCGGGTTGAAGCGTGACCCCAAAAAGGCCATGCTTTGCCTGGAAAAGATCGAGTCTACGGCGATCCCGCTGACGCGGGCATGGCTTTGGCTGAAAGGGATACGATGCGGCAAGGATGTGCGCGCTGGCTGACACGGCTGGCAATTGTGACGGGCATGGCGATCTCCGGTCTGCCAGCCCTGGCCAAAGAGACCACCGAGCCGGTCAAGATCACATCCTTCTCGGGAGCATATCTGGCCGCGCGGGTCGCCGAAGGCGACAATGATCTCGACAACGCCATCGCTTACTACAAGCAGGCGCTTGCCTTCGCACCCGACGATACCTCGTTGCAGCAAAGCCTGATGCTGTCGCTGATCGCTCAAGGGCGCTTCGAAGAATCCCTGGTCTATGCCGACAAGCTCAAGGCGGTTCCCGACGTCGAGCGGTTCTCGCGCCTGGCGCTGGCCGTCGGTTCCTTTCACAAGAAGGATTTCACCAAGGCAGAATACTGGCTCAAGCTTTCGCTTGAATCCGACCTCGACCGGCTGATCTCCGGCGTTATGACCGGTTGGGCCAAGCAGGGCGCCGGCGACGCCAGCGAGGCCATGGCCTCCATCGACAAGCTGCAGGGTCCGGACTGGTTCGGCCTCTTCAAATCCTTCCATCGCGCGCTGATTGCGGACGCATCTGGCTTGCCCGAAGAGGCGGATGCGATTTACGCCGCGACCCTCCAGGACACCGCGACCGGTAGCGCCGCACCCGAAACCTGGATGCGCAATGCGCAGGCCTATGCCTCTTTCCTCGCCCGCAAGGGCGACAAGGACAAGGCGCTGTCCGTGCTTGATCAGGCCGAGGCATTTGCATCCGGCAAGGTGGAGATATCAGCGCTTCGCGACAAGATCACCAAGGGCGAGAAGATCGAACCCTTCGTTGCCGGCCCGTCCGACGGCGCCTCGGAAATTCTGCTCGATCTCGCCACCGCGCTCAATCGCGGCGGCGGCGAGCCGTTCGTCCGCCTCTATCTGCAATATGCCCTGGCGCTGAAGCCCGACAGCGACGCGGCCCTTGTCCAACTCGCCGCCGTTTCCGAGCAGTTGAAGGACGGCGAGGGCGCTATCGCCTTCTATCGCCGCATCCCGGCCAGTTCGCCACTGAAGGAGCTTTCGGAACTGCAGCTCGGCCTCAACCTTGCCGATCTCGACCGCCATGACGAGGCCATCTCCCATCTGAAAGCCCTCGTCGAAGCGCATCCCAACGACATGCGCACATATCAGGCGCTCGGTGGCGTCTATGCCTCGAAGGAGGACTTCCGCTCCGCGGCCGATCTCTTTGACAAGGCGGTGGCGGCGCTGAAGGCCCCGACCCGCGCCGACTGGAACATTTTCTACCAGCGCGGCATCGCCTATGAGCGGCTGAAGGAGTGGCCGAAAGCCGAGCCGAATTTCCGCAAGGCGCTGGAATTGTTCCCCGACCAACCGCAGGTTCTGAACTATCTCGGCTATTCCTGGGTGGACAAGAACATGAACCTCAAGGAAGGCCTTGAGATGATCCAGAAGGCCGTCGACCTCAGGCCGAGCGACGGCTACATCGTCGATTCGCTGGGCTGGGCCTATTTCCGCCTGGGCAGGTTTGATGACGCTGTTCGCGAAATGGAGCGTGCCGTGTCGCTGAAGCCGGAAGATCCGGTGCTGAACGATCACCTCGGCGATGCCTATTGGCGGGTCGGCCGCAGGCTGGAAGCCACCTTCCAGTGGAACCAGGCCCGCGACCTGAAGCCGGATCCCGACGTGCTCGCCGCCTTGCAGCAGAAACTGCTGAAGGGCCTGCCGCCGATCGAATCCAACACGGCGCAGGAAACCCCGAAGGTCAAGCCCGAACCGGCGCCCGCGCCGAAGGGCTGACCCTTCCGCCTTGACGCTTGCCGGGTGGCGCTCTAGAGCCTGATCCCGAACCGAAGGTCAGCGCAGCAAAAAGTTGCAGACTTTCGGACAAGATCATGCGGCCTGATCCAACCGCATTCCGCCGCTCCGTCGAGGCCGCCGTGACCGTTGATATCCCAGCCCATATGCATCCCAGCCGCTCGTTCCAGGGGCTGATCCTAACCTTGCATAACTACTGGGCGGACTATGGCTGCGTCGTTCTCCAGCCCTATGACATGGAAGTCGGCGCCGGCACATTCCATCCGGCGACGACGTTGCGGGCGTTGGGGCCAAAGCGCTGGAACGCCGCCTATGTGCAGCCTTCGCGCCGGCCCAAGGACGGGCGCTACGGCGAGAATCCGAACCGGCTGCAGCACTATTACCAATACCAGGTGATCCTGAAGCCGAACCCGCCCAATCTGCAGGAGCTTTATCTCGGCTCGCTGGCGGCCATCGGCGTCGATCCGCTTCTGCATGACATCCGCTTCGTCGAGGACGACTGGGAAAGCCCGACGCTCGGCGCCTGGGGACTGGGCTGGGAGTGCTGGTGCGACGGCATGGAAGTGTCGCAGTTCACCTATTTCCAACAGGTCTGCGGCATCGAATGCGCGCCGGTGGCGGGCGAGCTTACCTACGGGCTGGAGCGGCTGGCCATGTATGTGCAGGGCGTCGACAATGTCTACGACCTCAACTTCAACGGCCGCGAGGGCGCCGACAAGGTGACCTATGGCGACGTCTTCCTGCAGGCCGAGCAGGAATATTCGCGCCACAATTTCGAATTCGCCAACACGGCCATGCTGCTTCGGCATTTCGAGGACGCCGAAGCCGAGTGCAAGGCGCTGCTCGATGCCGGCGCGCCAGCTTCGAACGACAATCTGGCGATGCACCGGATGGTGTTTCCCGCCTACGACCAGTGCATCAAGGCCAGCCACGTCTTCAACCTGCTCGACGCGCGTGGCGTGATTTCCGTCACCGAGCGGCAGAGCTATATCCTGCGGGTGCGCAATCTGGCGAAAGCCTGTGGCGAAGCGTTTTTGCTGACGCAGGCTGGCGGGCTGGCGGCTTAGCTCCAAAGGCTATTTGCGATTTCGACCGAAGCGCTGATTGGCAATACGCCTTGGCCGCTGGAACCAGCCATTGTCCGCAGCGCTTGCCTGACGCCAGGCATCGTGAACGTGCCATGAGCCTGCGCTGTGAAACAGGCGCTGAGCGCGAGGATCTGTAGGAATGTCGATGCCGTCTTCATGGTCGTTCAGCCAATAGTTCTCTGCCTGAGCGTGGGTCGCTTCAGCGCTGCGTTAGGTTCATGAAAATCTTTGACCCAAGGACGGACGATCCCGCTTCGGCCCGACAGGCAGCGGAATATTTTTGGAAATCGCTGGCAGAGGCCGCGATCTTGCAGGGAAGGGTGACAGCGGCCAGCCGAGTTGCTATGCCCCGCCCGACCGTTCTCCCGCATGAGCTGACCCTATGCCCGACCTGCTCCTAGAAATTCGCTCCGAGGAAATCCCCGCGCAGCCGCACGCCCGCAGCGCCGCAGGCGCGAGGACGTGCAAAAAAGGAAAAGGCATGCGGGGAGGGAAACTCTAATGCCGGATTTATTGCTTGAACTTCGCTCCGAGGAAATCCCCGCGCGCATGCAGCGCAAGGCGGCAGGCGACTTGCGGAAGATGCTGACTGACGGTCTGGTCGAGGCCGGGCTGACCTATGAGGCGGCGCGCGAATATTGGACGCCGCGCCGGTTGGCGCTCGACATTCGCGGCGTGACCGCGCGCTCGAAGGACATCAGCGAGGAGATCAAGGGCCCCTCGACCAAGGCGCCCGAACAGGCGGTCCAGGGTTTTCTGCGCAAGGCCGGTCTTTCCTCGATCGCCGAGGCGCATGTCCATGCCGACCCGAAGAAGGGCGATTTCTATGTCGCCCATATTGCGAAGCCGGGCAGGGCGGCAGAAGAAATCATCGCCGAGCTGGTGCCGGGCATCATCCGCGGCTTTCCATGGCCGAAATCGATGCGCTGGGGGCCTGCCTCGGCGAAACCCGGATCGTTGCGCTGGGTGCGGCCGCTGCAATCCATCCTCTGCACCTTCGGCCCGGAGACCGAAGAGCCGGTGGTGGTCGATTTCGAGATCGACGGCCTCCGCTCGGGTAACCTCACCTACGGCCACCGTTTTCATGCGCCGGGCGCGATCACCGTGCGCCGCTTCGACGACTATGCCGCAAAGCTGGAGGCAGCCAAGGTCGTGCTCGATGCCGACCGGCGCAAGCAGATCATCCTTTCCGACGCCAGGAATCTCGCTTTCGCCAACGGGCTCGACCTGGTCGAAGACGAGGGCCTGCTCGAGGAAGTGTCAGGCCTGGTCGAATGGCCTGTCGTGCTGATGGGCGAATTCGAGCAAGACTTTCTCGCCATTCCGGCCGAGGTGATCCGGCTGACCATCCGGGCCAACCAGAAGTGTTTCGTGACGACGCGCCTGATCTCCCCCCTTGAGGGGGAGATGTCGGCGAAGCCGACAGAGGGGGGCGCTGTCCCGCCGACCTCTGGGCGCGAGGCACCCCCCTCTGCCCTGCCGGGCATCTCCCCCTCAAGGGGGGAGAATGGCCAATCGCCCCTTTCCAACCGCTTCATCCTGACCGCCAACATCGAGGCCAAGGACGGCGGCAAGGAGATCGCCTACGGCAACGGCAAGGTGGTGCGCGCCCGCCTGTCCGACGCGCTCTACTTCTGGAAGACCGACCAGGGCGACCTGCCTGACCTCGACCAGTTACAGGCATCGGCGGAAAAGTTCGGGCTCGATCTCAAAAAGCCGCTCGACCAGCGCATGGCCCGCCTCGACCATCTCGGCGTCACCTTCCACGCCAAGCTGGGCACGCAGGGTGAGCGGGTTGAGCGGATCAAGAGGCTGGCTGGCGAGATCGCTGACACGTTGTCGAAGCAGCCGAATTTCTTCGATGGCAAGCTTCTGTCAGCCGACGATCCGAACGTCGAACAGAAATATCTCCGCGAGCGCGCCGAGCGTGCTGCCGTCCTGGCCAAGGCCGACCTCACCACCGAGGTGGTCGGCGAGTTCCCGGAACTGCAGGGCGCCATGGGCCGCAAATATGCGCTGCTGCAAGGTGAGCATTCTTCGGTCGCCGCGGGAATTGAGGAGCACTACAAGCCTCAGGGACCGTCAGACCGCGTGCCCACAGATCCAGTGTCGGTGGCCGTCGCGCTCGCCGACAAGCTCGACACGCTGGTCGGCTTCTGGGCGATCGACGAAAAGCCCACGGGGTCGAAGGATCCCTATGCGTTGCGGAGGGCTGCGCTCGGGGTGGTAAGGATTTTGGTTGAGAATGAGGTTAGGCTACCGGTCCAGCGCCAGTTTCTTAACGCACTGTTCGGACTTACCTACAATGGCGGTGATCGTTTTTCGGTGGTCTGGCGAGCGGATGACGGGGGGGATTTCACTACCGGCGTTGGATCGGCCGATGATCTGCTCAGTGAGCGAGCAGGTTTGTTGTCCTCGGAGGTACGTGGCGTAGAACTCCCAGACCATTCTGCGGCTGAAATAATTGCCGACCTCCTCTCCTTCTTCCATGATCGTCTGAAGGTCTATCTCCGCGATCAAGGCGCTCGCCATGATCTAATCGATGCTGTGCTGGCGGGTGGCGGAAGCGCGCCGATCTCCCCCCCTGTGGGGGAGATGTCGGCGAAGCCGACAGAGGGGGGCGCTGTCCCGCCGACATCTCGGCGCCAGGCGCCCCCCTCTGCCCTGCCGGGCATCTCCCCCTCAAGGGGGGAGATTGGCCAATCGCAAAACGACGACCTGCTTCAAATCGTTCGCCGCGTCCAAGCGCTCGGCTCGTTTCTCGACACCGAGGACGGCAAGAACCTGCTCGCCGGCACCAAGCGTGCGGCCAACATTCTGGCCGCTGAGGAGAAGAAGAAAACGACGGTTGCCGACCATGTCGAGCCGGCTCTATTCCGGGAAGATGCCGAGAAAACGCTGTTTGCGGCGGTGAATCAGGCCGAGAAGGAAGCCGGCCAAGCGATACACAATGAAGACTTTTCCGCCGCCATGCTGGCGCTTAGCGCGTTGCGCGAACCGGTTGATTCATTCTTTGAACGCGTTCTCGTGAATGATGAGGATCAGGCCGTTCGAGCCAACCGTCTGGCACTGCTGGCGCGCATCCGGGCAGCGACTGACCAGGTCGCGGATTTCTCGAAGATCGCCGGCTGAGGCTTGGAAATAATTTGTTCCAATAGCCGATTCGAGCCGGCTTACAGCCATATGACGATGATCTCTGCGTGGCACAAGGAGCATGTTCCCCAAACCCACGGAGGCTTCCATGAATTCCGCTCGCGAGATCGAAGTGACAGAAGAAACGCCTGCCGAGACGCTTGAGTCGGCTTCCGAAACGACCCTCGACCAGGCCGCCACCACTGCAGTCGAAGCTGCCGACCTGTCGGACGAGGACAGTGACGACGACGAAAGCGAAGCGACGGTCGAGGAAGGCGCTGAAGACGACAAAGCCGCCACCCTCTCGGATGACGATGAGGAAGACGACGAAGACGAAGAAGATGACGACGACAGCGTGAAGGCCGAGGCGCCGGACGCTGAGGAAGAGGAAGAAGAGGAAGAGGAAGAGTCGGACGCCTCCGACGACGCGGACGAAGAGGTCGCGGCCTAGGTTTTTTCAAGCGACGGAGTTTTACTCAGTGAACCGGGGCGGCGCGTGAGCGTCGTCCTGGCCTCGAGCGGCTATCTGGCTTGGTCGATCTCGGGAATGGGCGTCGGCTGTGGCGTTGCCGGCTCGCTGTTCGTTTTCCCTGCCTTTTTGTCGGATTTGGTGTCTGCACCAGGTGCTGCGGCAGCGGTGGTCGCGGCAGGTGCGGAACTTGGAGCCGGTGTTGCGAAGGCGTCGCCGACGATGCCGCCGCGAATGATCATCGGGCTTTGCATGAAATCATGCTTGGGCTGGCTCGGGATCGCAGCAACTTTTTCATAGGCGACATCGGGCACTAGTTCGCCGAGCGCCACGATCGACGGTGTCGAGGAACTCTCAGTCACTTTCACCGGTTCGGGCGCGCCGAGCCTGACGACGGACGGCGTCGAGGATGCTGCACCGAGAACGACGAAGGACGAAGCCTGTGCTCCGCCCGCCGCCAAAGTGAGACCAAGCGCTCCCAGGATACGCACCCAGACCATGATAGTTCCCCTTGCCCAACAAGCCGGCACCATACCGTCGGGGAATTGATGCGGGCTTGCGAGGAAAGATAGCATTTTAGCGATTGGTAATTCGCCAACGCCCGGACTTGCTCCGTAAACGTCACCGTATTACGCACCCACATCTGTGAGGTGATGAGAGTGGCTGAGATACTTGCCGCCGGTGAGGCGATGGAGCGGGCGCTGGCGCTGCTCGAAGGCGGCGATGTCGTCGCCATTCCGACGGAAACCGTCTACGGGCTGGCCGGCGACGCCACCAATGGCGTTGGCGTGGCGCGGATCTTCGAGGTCAAGGGCCGGCCACGCTTCAACCCGCTGATCGCCCATGTCGCCGATCTGGCGATGGCCGAGCGTATCGCGCTGTTCGATCCGCTGTCGAAAAGACTGGCGCAGACATTCTGGCCGGGACCGCTGACGCTGGTGCTGCCGCAGCGGCCGGGCAACGGCATTCATCCGCTGGTCACCGCCGGGTTGGATACGATCGCGCTGCGCATGCCGAAAGGCTTTGGCGGCGAGCTGATCGCCCGGCTCGGCCGCCCGCTTGCGGCGCCCAGCGCCAATTCTTCGGGAAGGATCAGTGCCACGACGGCCGAGGCAGTGGCGGCCGATCTCGGCTCAAAAATCAGGCTGGTGGTCGATGGCGGCGCAACGTCCGTTGGGCTCGAATCGACGATCGTCAAGGTCGAGGGCGGAAAGCTGCGGCTGCTGCGGCCGGGCGGCATTGCCGCCGAGGAGATCGAAGCGGCCGCCGGCGTGAAGCTGTCGCGCGGCGCGGCGGGCATCGAGGCTCCCGGCATGTTGGCCTCGCACTATGCGCCGGGCGCTGCGGTGCGGCTCAACGCCGAGACAATTGCCAAAGGCGAAGCCTTGCTGGCCTTCGGCGATCGCCGTGCCGAGGGCTGGCAGAATGCCGCCGCTTTGCGCAACCTGTCCGAGACCGGCGACCTGCGCGAGGCCGCAGCCAACCTCTTTGCCCACATGCAGGATCTCGATCGCAGCGGCGCCAGGACAATCGCCGTCGAGCCCATACCATTCGATGGGCTAGGCGAGGCGATCAACGACCGGCTTTCGCGCGCCGCCGCCCCTCGTGACCAGGCCGCCCCCCGTGACAAGATCGATTGAGCACCATAGTTTCCCATCCATGAACGACATATCCAGGGATATCGACCCCGCCCTCGTCGAACGCTTTGCGGTCATCGTCGGCGACAAATATGCGCTTCGCGACGAGCAGGACATCGCGCCTTACCTCACGGAGAGACGCGGCCTTTGGCATGGCCGGACGGCGCTGGTCCTGAGGCCCGGCAGCGTCGACGAGGTCAGCCGCATCATGCGGCTGGCGACCGAGACGGGGACGCCCATCGTGCCGCAGAGCGGCAATACCGGGCTGGTCGGCGCGCAGGTGCCAGACACATCCGGCCGCGAGATCGTGCTGTCGCTGTCGCGGCTGAACAGCATCCGCGAGATCGACGTGCTGTCCAACACGGTCACCGTCGAGGCCGGGGTCATCCTGCAGACGCTGCAGGAGGCGGCCGATGCCGCCGACCGGCTGTTTCCGCTGTCGCTTGCCGCGCAAGGCTCCTGCCAGATCGGCGGCAATCTCTCTTCCAATGCCGGCGGCACCGGCGTGCTTGCCTATGGCAATGCGCGTGAGCTCTGCCTCGGCGTCGAGGTGGTGCTGCCGACCGGCGAGGTGTTCGACGATCTGCGCAAGCTGAAAAAGGACAACACCGGCTACGATCTGAAGAACCTGTTTGTCGGTGCGGAAGGCACGCTCGGCATCATCACCGCTGCCGTGCTCAAGCTTTTCCCCAAGCCCAAGGGGCGCGAGGTGGCGTTTGCCGGCCTGTCCTCGCCCGAGGCGGCGCTGTCTCTGCTCAGCCTGGCGATGGATCGTGCCGGGGCCGCGCTCACTGCTTTCGAGCTAATCGGACAGAGGCCCTATGACTTCACGCTTCTGCACGCGCCAGGCGCCGTGCGGCCGCTGGCCGAGGATTGGCCGTGGTATGTGCTGATGCAGATCTCGTCGGGCCGCTCAGCGGAAGATGCAAGGGCCCTGATCGAGGAGGTGCTGTCGGAAGGTCTTGAACAGGAGATCGTCGGCGATGCGGTGATCGCGGCAAGTCTCGCCCAAGGCGATGCCTTCTGGAATTTCCGCGAGGTGCTGCCCGACGCACAGAAGCCCGAAGGCGCCTCGATCAAGCATGACATCTCGGTGCCGGTGGCGGCTATCCCGCAATTCATCGAAAAGGCGGCCGGCGCCGTGCAGTCGGTCAGCCCCGGTGCGCGCGAGGTCTGTTTCGGCCATATGGGCGACGGCAACCTCCACTACAATATTTCCCGGCCGGTCGGCGGCGATGACGAAGCGTTTCTTGCGCTCTACCACGCCATGAACAAGGCCGTGCACGATGTCGTGCGCAGCTTCCACGGCTCGATCTCGGCAGAGCACGGCATTGGCCAGCTGAAGCGGGATGAATTGATCGCGACGGCGCCGCCGATGGCGATCGAGCTGATGCGCAGGGTGAAGACGGCCTTCGATCCGGCCGGCATTATGAATCCCGGTAAGGTTATCTGATCCTTTCGATATCTTGTGCCTGGTCGTATTCCGATAACCATCCCTCCGAGATCAGCAAAATTTAACCGACTTTCTTAAGCGCAGCGATAAGAAGCCCGCGCTAATGTTTCCCCACAACGAGGCTGGAAAAACCGGCCCGGAGACCCGGAAAGACCGGCTCTCAGGAGAGACAGGAAAGGCACAATATGAACACTGGACTGAAGCCAGTCTGGGCCGGGCGCAACATGCGCCTCGACCCATTCCGCCTGCCGCAGGTGGTGAGCTACGCCACGCGCGACGACTATGGCGACGTTACCTTCACCATCGACCACCGTGGCGCTGTCATTCGCCGCATGCTGGAGATGAGCGGCGTGCCGGCGATCATCGCTCTGCCCGCCAACGCGTTTCGCGGCGTGGCCGCCCGCGCGATGGAGGACCCGGATGGCAATGTCACAGTGACCTTGGAGCTTCTGCACAATGATCCGATGCTGTCGGTGCCGTTGCTTGTTGCCGACGATCTCGAGGATGTCGCCGCCGACTGGCGCGCCTGGGCCGACGCTTACCGTCTGCCGATGCTTCTGATCGAATCCGACGGCGTCGCCCGCACGCTGGAGGAATCGCTAGGCGCTGCCATCAAGACATTGCCGGCGCAGGACCGTCGCAAGGGTCGGATTTCGAACACGCGCCGCCCGCGCTTCCTCGCGCGCCGCCGCGCCGGCGATCTCGGCCTCAGGCTGGTCATCGGCGGCCAGGAAATCATTTCGCGCGACGAATAGTGCATCTGCGGCTCTCCCTTCTCCCCTTGTGGGAGAAGGTGGCCGAGCGAAGCTCGGTCGGATGAGGGGTGTTCCAGGGAACGCGAACGCCTCATTCCTTCCAACACCCCTCAACCGTCTCGGCGCTGCGCGCCGATCCACCTTCTCCCACAAGGGGAGAAGGGAACAGGCTCCCTAAACCAGCGGCTTCAGCGCCACCCACACAGCGCCGCCGATCAGGCCAAGGAAGACCAGCCAGCCGACCTGGTTGTTCGACCTGAACAGAAGCATGCACTGGTCCGGATCGTCGATGTCCAGCATGGCGATCTGCCTCGTCATATGGGCGCCGGCGGCGACCAGCCCAGCCAGCGCCGGCACTGGCGCCTGTGCCGACGCGAAGGCGATGGCGAAGCAGACCAGCGCCCCGCCATAGAGCCCGACGAGCCAGGCCTTGGTGTTGTCGCCGAACAGGCGTGCGGTCGAGCGCACGCCGACGATGGCGTCGTCTTCTTTGTCCTGATGCGCATAGATCGTGTCGTATCCAATCACCCACAGGATCGAGCCGATATAGAGCATGACGGGCGGGCCATCGAGATCGCCGAACTCGACCGCCCATCCCATCAGCGCACCCCAGGAAAAGGCAAGGCCGAGAACCAGTTGCGGCCAGTTGGTTAATCGCTTCATGAATGGATAAACAGCAACGATGGCGAGCGAACAGATACCGAGCAGGATGGCGAAGCTGTTGAACTGCAAGAGCACAGCGAGGCCGATCAATGCCTGGACGGCGAGAAACGCCCAGGCCTGCCGACGTGTGACCTTTCCCGCCGGCAGCGGCCGCGAACGCGTGCGGTCCACCTGGTTGTCGATGTCCTGGTCGACCAGGTCGTTATAGGTGCAGCCGGCGCCGCGCATGGCGATGGCACCGATCAGGAACAGCACGAGATACCATGGTGCCGGCAGCAGCGAGAGCAGCGGGTCGCCGGGGCGGGGATAGGCGCTTGCCGCAAGTGCCGCCGACCACCAGCACGGCCACAGCAGCAACTGCCAGCCGATCGGCCGGTCCCATCGCGCAAGCTGCGCATAGGGCCACAGCCAGCGTGGCAGAATGCGGTAGACCCAGTGGCCGCTCGGCGCATCGGCGACGCGGCCCTGGGCTGCTTTCGACTGGACGGGTTCCATTGTGCTGGAGTGGCAGCAGAGGCGAACGCCGTCAAGCATCAAGCCAAATCGTCATGGCGTAAATATCGTAGGCGGCGAACCAGCATTTCCCCCGATATCGGGCATTGATGCCCGACGTTCCCGTGCGCAATTGGTCCCAAATCATCCAAATGTCTTGACCCATCGTCCGAGGCGCAATAGCGCAGTCCTGATCGTGGAATGGCAAGGGATCTGGGCATGCGTGTTTTGTTGATCGGCTCCGGCGGCCGCGAACATGCCTTGGCCTGGAAGATTGCGGCCTCGCCGCTGCTGACGAAGCTTTGCGCGGCCCCCGGCAATCCGGGCATCGGCCGCGAAGCCGAACTGGTGACGCTGGATATTGCCGATCATGCGGCGGTGGCCCGGTTCTGCATGGAGAAAAAGATCAACCTCGTCGTGGTCGGGCCGGAAGGGCCGCTGGTCGCCGGCATTGCCGACGACCTCCGCGCCGCAGGTATCCGCGTTTTCGGCCCGTCCAAGGCTGCGGCGCGGTTGGAAGGCTCGAAGGGTTTTACCAAGGACCTTTGCGCGAAATACGACATCCCGACCGCCGCCTATGGCCGTTTCGGCGACCTGGCGTCGGCCAGGGCCTATGTCGAGAAGATGGGTGCGCCGATCGTCATCAAGGCCGACGGCCTCGCCGCCGGCAAGGGCGTCACCGTCGCCATGACGTTGGCCGAGGCGCTGGCCGCGCTCGAAGCCTGTTTCGACGGGTCGTTCGGACAGGCCGGCGCTGAGGTGGTGGTCGAGGAGTTTCTCACCGGCGAGGAGGCGAGTTTCTTTTGCCTGTGCGACGGCGTCACCGCGCTGCCGTTCGGCACCGCACAGGACCACAAGCGCCTCAGTGACGGCGACGTCGGCCCGAACACCGGCGGCATGGGCGCCTATTCGCCGGCCCCGGTGATGACGCCGGAGATGATCGACCGCACCATGCGCGAGATCGTCGAGCCGACCATGCGTGGCATGGCCGAACTTGGCGCGCCGTTTTCCGGCGTGCTGTTTGCCGGGCTGATGATATCAGACAAGGGGCCGAAGCTGATCGAATACAACACCCGTTTCGGCGACCCGGAATGCCAGGTGCTGATGATGCGGCTGAAGGACGATCTCTTGGTCCTCCTCAACGCTTCTGCCGATGGCCAGCTTGCACATATGTCAGCGCGCTGGCGCGACGAGGCGGCGCTCACCGTGGTGATGGCGGCCAGGGGCTATCCCGGCACGCCGGAAAAGGGCTCGGTCATCCGCGGCGTCGAAGAGGCCGCGGGCGATTGCGTCGAGATCTTTCATGCCGGCACCGCCATCAACAGCGGCGCGCTGGTCGCCAATGGCGGCCGTGTGCTCGACATCACGGCTGTCGGCGGCACCGTCGGCGAGGCGCAGAGACGAGCCTATGCCGCGCTCGACCGGATCGATTGGCCGCAAGGCTTCTGCCGCCGCGACATTGGTTGGCAGGCTGTGGCGCGCGAGCAGGCGCGCTGACCCTTCAACGGCTTTCCAGATTTAGCGCAGCCCACGGTCGAACTCGGTCGATGCGGTGCTGACCGGATCGTTGGCGGCGGGCGCCGCTTCAGAGGCCGATGCAGAGCGCTTCTCCTTCCGCGTCCAGGCCACATATTCGGCAACCCCGCGCGGAAGGCGCGGCGCGGCCTTTACAAAAGGCAGTTGAAAGCTGCTGCGGAATTTGGTCCAGCGTGCGCTAAACGCGGCGGTTATTTCGGCGAAGGTCGGTGGTGCCGCCACGGTCGCGTAGGTGATGGCATTGCCGGCTAGCCCAGCCTCGCGCGAGAGAGGCACCGGTATCGAGGCGAGGTAAACCGGCTGCACGTCGATCAGGCCGCCGAACGGCCATTGCGCGCGCAATGCGGCGGCATCCATCGGTGCGACATTGACATCGATGTCGTTGGGCGTGCCAGCCACCCGGTAAGGGCAGCGGAACCGCCCGCAATTCGCTTTTGCCGAAAACTGCCAGAGTGCGTAGCCTTGCCAGTTGCCCATCGGGAAATGCACGCCGATGTCTGGCTTGTAGCGCGCATACCAGAGCGGTAGCCGCGACAGGAGCCGGTATTTGTACTTGTTGTCGGCGATGTGCTTGGCGGTCTTGCCGTTGGTGTAGAGCACCGGAAAGCGGCCAATCCGCCGATGCACGTGGCGCACGAACTCCTCGGCATCCTCGAGCGACATCCATTTCGTGGGGTCATCATCCTCGATGTCGAGAGCAAGCAGGTCATCCGGCCCAGGCTTCGCGAAATTGATGAAATTATTCGCCTGTCCCACGGGATTGCCGGGGCGGGCGAGATGATAAGCGCCCCATTTCAGGCCGAGCGCCTTGGCCACCACCTTGCGCGTCTGGAACAGTTCCTGCGCTACCGCATGGCGCCTCCACAGCGTCTTGCAGAGCCTCGTCTCGGTCTCGGCACCGAAACAGAAATAGGGTGGCGGCATCCCGTCGGACGCCTTGTTGATGAAGCCGACGATGCGCTTGTCGGTGGCAAGTTCAGCCCAGTCGACGGAATTGTATTCGTAGGCGTCGATCACCAGCGCCCGGTCGGCACTCTTCCACGGCTCGGAAAAATCCGAGGCTTGTGCCGGCCCCAACGCTATAGTCGTCGCGGCCGCGACGACGAGGGGTCCTAGACGGCGAAGGGGGTGCGCCGGCGGTTTCAAACAGCAAATCCTTGCTGGCCAAAGCCTGATCCTGAACTGCCATGGTTAAGGAAATGCTTTCGGCTGCCCGCGGCGAATGCCGCAATTCTGCCGGTGGCGGCTTCGCTGGCCATCAACGGCGGGAGAGCGGCTGGATTTGGAATGGGTCGGGCGCCGGCGCTTGCGGCAGCGTTCCCTCGGCCTCGCGTTTGCGATGATGAGCCACCGAGCATTGCGGCGAACACAGAATGCCGCGATCCGACCAATAGGCGGCGCCGTCCTCGACCTTGCCCCGATAGTGCCAAAAACCTGCCGCTCGATAGGGCAGCCCGCATTCGAGACAGCGATAGGCGTCAGGTCTGGCAAGCACGGGCGGTCCGATCCGGTGTTCTTGATCCGTCGCCGGTCGAACTTGTCCGGCTTTTGCCGAATTTAGCCTGTGTCGCAGCAATTGCAAAATCTGCGTGACAAATTTTGACGTTTACGTAAAAAGAAGGTGGGAGAGGCGACCCAAAGGCGGATGGTTTTGTGTCGGCACGGATCTTAAGTTGACCTGCCGGACACAGGAGGAGCGAGCGGCATGTATCGGGCACCAGTCGAGGAAATCGCCTTCACGCTGAAGCACGTGGCCGGCCTGAAGCCGGCGCTCGACGCCGGCACCTTTGGCGACCTTGGCGAAGATCTCGTCGACGCCATTCTGGCGGAAGCCGGCCGCTTCGCCACAGAGGAGATCGCGCCGCTCTACAAGATCGGCGATGAACAAGGTGCGGTGCTGAGCGGCGCTGCCGTCACCACGCCGCCTGGCTGGAAGGCGCTTTATCGTCGCTGGATCGACGGCGGCTGGAACGCGCTGTCCGCACCGGAGGAATTCGGCGGCCAGGCGCTGCCGACCATGCTGGGCGTCGCGGCGCTCGAAATGTGGAACTCCGCCGCCATGGCCTTCGGCATCGGCCCGACGCTGACCATGGGTGCGGTCGAGGCGCTCGACAAGCACGCCTCGCCGGCGCTGAAGGCCAAATACTTGGAAAAGCTCGTCTCCGGCGAATGGATGGGCACGATGAACCTGACAGAGCCGCAGGCGGGCTCGGACCTGAATGCGTTGCGTGCCCGCGCTGAGCCGGCCGGCGACGGCACCTACCGCATCTTCGGGCAAAAGATCTTCATCACCTATGGCGAGCACGATTTCACCGACAACATCATCCATCTGGTGCTGGCGCGGCTGCCGGATGCGCCGGCCGGCACGCGTGGGCTTTCGCTGTTCCTGGCGCCGAAATTCCTTGTCGGCGACGATGGCGCGTTGGGCGCGCGCAACGACGTGTTCTGCTCCGGGCTGGAGCACAAATTGGGCATCCACGCCTCGCCGACCTGCACTATGATCTATGGCGATGGTTTCGAAGGGACAGTGCCTGGCGCGATCGGCTGGCTGATCGGCGAGGAAAACAAGGGCCTCGCCTGCATGTTCACCATGATGAACAATGCGCGGCTCGCCGTCGGCATGCAGGGCGTGGCGGTCGCCGAAACGGCCACGCAAAAGGCGCTCGCCTACGCCAATGACCGCCGGCAAGGCAAGGCTGCAAGCTATGATGGCGACGGCATGGCGCCGATCGTCCATCACCCGGACGTGCAGCGCAATCTCCTGACCATGAAGGCGCTGACCCAGATTGCGCGCGCCATCAGCTATTCCTGCGCGCATGCCATCGACAACGCGCGGATATCCAGTGGCGATGAAGCCACCCACTGGCAGGAGCGCGCCAATCTGTTGACGCCGCTGGCCAAGGCCTTTTCCACCGATGTCGGCGTCGAGGTCGCCTCGCTCGGGCTGCAGGTGCATGGCGGCATGGGCTTTATCGAAGAGACGGGTGCGGCAGCACTTTATCGCGACGCGCGCATCGCGCCGATCTACGAAGGCACCAACGGCATCCAGGCGATCGACCTGGTGGCGCGCAAGCTGCCGCTTGGCGGTGGCGAGCATGTTCGTGGTTACATCGCCGAACTGAAAGCGGTCGCCAGTCAGGTGCGGACCTCAAATCTTCAGGGGTTTGGCCGCACCGCCGATGGTCTCGACAAGGCACTCGACAATGTCTGCGAAGCGACACGTTTCCTGCAAGGGCTGCTTGCCGACGGCCGTTCGGACGAGGCGCTGGCCGGTGCGACGCCATATCTGAGGCTGATCTCGCTTGCGGCGGGCGGCGCTTATCTGGCGCGCGGCGCGCTTGCCGACCAAAGCCGCATCGCCCTTTGCCGTTTCTTCGCCGAAAACCTGCTTGGCGAGGCGGGCGCGCTGAAGGAGCGCGTCATCGGCGGCGCCGAAAGCCTTGCCACTGCCAGCAAGGCACTGATTTCTGCCGGAACTTCCTGACGTTCACAAGCTCACGTCCACAAGGGGCCGACTATGACAGACCATATCCTCGTCGAGCGCCAGGGCGCCATCCAGATCATCCGCATCAACCGTCCGGAAAAGAAGAACGCGCTGACGCGCGCCATGTATGCGAGAATGTCCAAAACCCTTGCCGAAGGCGATGCCGATCCGGCGGTCCGCGTTCATGTCTTCCTCGGTGTTTCAGGGGCCTTCTCGTCCGGCAACGACCTAGCCGATTTCATGGTCGTCGCCACCGGCGGTGAGGGCGGCACCGAAGTCTGGGATTTTCTGATGGCACTGGCCAGGGCGGAAAAGCCATTGGTTTCCGGTGTCGATGGCATCGCGGTCGGCATCGGCACCACGCTCAACCTGCACTGCGACCTGACCTTCGCCACGCCGCGCACTGTGTTCCGAACACCCTTCGTCGATCTCGGCCTGGTTCCCGAGGCGGGATCGAGCTTGCTTGCGCCTGAGATTCTGGGCCGGCAAGGCGCTTTCGCGCTGCTTGGTCTCGGCGAAGGTTTTTCGGCCGAGCGGGCGAAGGCCGCCGGGCTGATCTACGCGGTGGTCGAGGAAAACGAGCTCGAAGCCTCCGTGCTGGCAGCGGCCGGCCAGATCGCAGCCAAGCCGCCGCAAGCGCTGAAGATCGCGCGCGACCTGATGCGCGGCTCGCGTGAAGACCTCGTTGCCCGCATCGGTGAGGAGAGCGAGCATTTCCGCGAGCGGCTCAAATCCGACGAGGCCCGCGCTGCCTTGATGGCCTTCATGACCAGGAAGAAAGCAGGCTGAAGGCGGTGTGGCCTGATGACGCGAGCCATGGTGTTGGGCGATTTTAGAGGGCTTGTGGCCACCGTTGGGCGGTGTGCATGACGGTGAGTATTTCGACAGTCTCGCCGTTGACGCGATAGGGTACGATATACGGAATATCAACCAAAACGAGTTCCCGCGTCGCCTTGATGCGCCCGATGCGCCCCATGGCCGGTTGCTCGGCGAGATGTTCTGCCGCCGTCACGATGCGCGCAATGACTCGGGCGGCCGCTTCGGGGTTGTCTTTCTCGATATGCGCGCCGATTTCGTCAAGCCGACGCAGCGCTCGCATGGTCCAGCGGATTCTTTTGCGGCTCATGCTCGGCGGGCGGACTTGACGTATTTTCCGACAACACCGGCTACATCACGGTCACTGGCAAAATCGCCGCGCTCAGCTTCGGCCAACCCGGCCTCTATCTCGGCGAGTTGCCATTCCTCACGGGCTACAAAGTCCTCAATGGCCTGCGCAGCCACATAGGAGCGCGAGCGGTCGAGCTTTTCGGCAAGCTGGTCAAGCCTGTTTGCGGTTTCATCCGGGACGCGCACGGTAAAAGCCGTCATGGTCTTAACTTTCGTTTGGTTCACGATGATTATTGGTGAACCAACGTGGTTCGTCAAGGATTACCGGGATCCTCCTGGGGCCTGGTGCCCCTTACTTCAAGGCGCGCCACCCTATATCGGCGATGCCATGTTGCCGCGCGCCCAGTTCTCCCGTTGGTGAAGCTGCTTAAGAGCCACCCTTATCAGGGATAAAGCCTTGTCTTGTCCCAGCCGCCCTTGGCGTTGCGTGAAAAGACGACGCGGTCGTGCAGTCGGAAGGGCCGGTCGTGCCAGAACTCGATCGTCTGCGGCACGATACGGAAGCCAGACCAGTGTTTCGGCCGTGGGATCTCGCCGATCGCATAGCGCGCCGTGTATTCGGCAACCGCTTTTTCCAGTGCGAAGCGGCTCTCCAGCGGCCGCGATTGCTTCGACGCCCAGGCGCCGATGCGGCTGCCGCGGGGGCGCGTCGCATAATAGGCGTCCGCTTCCGCTTCGGTGACGATCTCCACCGGCCCGCGCACGCGCACCTGCCGGCGCAGCGATTTCCAGTGGAAGCACATCGCCGCCTTCATGCTGCCAAGAATCTCACGGCTCTTGGCGCTCTCGAAATTCGTATAGAAGACAAATCCGCTTTCATCGAAGCCCTTGAGCAGCACCATCCGCACATTCGGCATGCCCTCGGCATCGACGGTCGCCAGCGCCACGCCGTTGGGATCGTTGATCTCACTCTTCGTCGCGTCGTCGAGCCATGCGGCAAAGAGGCGGAATGGCTCGGCAGCCTCGGTAAAGTCACCGCTTGTTAACTCAGTTTCGCTCATAGTTTTTCCAAATTCTGTTGCCGGCTGGGGAGATTGCCGATTGTCGCGTATCGCGCAACCTTTTGACAGCAGGCAATGGAGCCTTATTGCTTCGGCCAGCGCCCAGGCTGCGGTCAAGGTCGCGATCGTGCTGGTAGCCTTGTCGCTTGCCGGCTGCGGTGGCGGCGGCTTCAGTTTGGAGCAGGCGGAGGTCGACCGTACAATCCTCACCAGCAGCACCCCTGTTTCTGCCTCGCCGATCGATCAGGATCGCGCCTCGGACCAGACGACGATCCGCAACGCGGTGTCTTCCGCCGATATCCAGGAACTTGGCGGGCAGGCCGTTCCCTGGGCGAATTCCGATACCGGTTCGCGCGGCTCGATCACGGAACTGGCAGAGTCTAGGGACAACGGCCAGCTTTGCCGCCGCTTCACCGCCTCGCGCGAAAGCTTCGACGGCGTCGCGCTGTTCAAGGGCGAGGTGTGCCTGGCCGGCGCCGGCGCCTGGCGGATGCAGGACTTCAAAGCGCTCTGATTTTCCGCCATCATATGACCGCGCGCCACTGGAATTTCTTCCTATGCGAGCGCATATAGATGGCAATCGTGGACTCACTCCTTCTCCAGGGCAGGAAGCATGCGCGACCCCTATGAGGTGCTGGGCGTTGCTAAGAACGCATCGGCCAAGGACATAAAATCGGCGTACCGCAAACTCGCCAAGGAGTATCATCCGGACCAGAATCCGGATCCCAAGGCGAAGGAGCGGTTTGCCGCGGCCAACCAGGCTTACGAGATCGTCGGCGACGAGAAGAACCGTGCCGCTTTCGATCGCGGCGAGATCGACGCCGATGGCAAGCCGCGTTTCCAGGGCTTCGAAGGTGCCGCGGGCGGCGCCGATCCGTTCGCCGGCTTCCGTCGGCAGCAAGGACCGGGCGGCTCGCGCTTCGAGTTTCGCTCAAGCCGTCCGGGCGGCGATCCGTTCGACGGCAACAGCGACATCTTCAGCCAGATTTTCGGCGAGACCTTCTCTCGCGGTGCCGGCACGGGCGCCGGCCGGCAGGCGCCGTCCGGCGCCGACCTGAACGTGACGCTCGACGTCACCATCGAGGAAGCGGCGACCGCGGAGAAGGTGACGGCGATGTTCCCCGACGGACGCAAGGTCGCCGTCAAGCTGCCAGCCTATGTCGAGGACGGCCAGACCATCCGGCTGAAAGGCCAGGGCGAGCAAGGGCCGGGGCAGCCGGGCGACGCGCTGGTCAAAATCCGCTTCCGCCGCCATCCGCGCTATCGTGTCGAAGGCCGCGACCTCCATGCCGACTTGGCCGTGGCACTGGCGGATGCCGTGCTGGGTGCCAAGGTGGCGGTCGAAACGCCGACCGGCAAGCTTGCGGTCAATGTCCCCGCCTGGTCGAGCTCGGACAAGGTCCTGCGGCTGAAGGGCAGGGGCCTGCCGGAAAAAGTTGGCGGTCACGGCGATCTCTACGCACATGTGCGGCTGATGCTGCCTGAAGGTGGCGACAGCGATCTCGAAGCGCTGATGCGCAACCGAAAACGCTAGCTTGGCGCGTCAAAGGCGGGCTGCGCCGCAAACGCTCCTGTCTCTCACCTGTCCGTTTTGATCGATTGCAGGACTCAGCCGCATTCCGCGACATCGCTCGATGACGAACGCCCGCCCGGAACACGGCCGGCTCGCGCCAGGCGGGTCAGTCGCTCGTCGCCGACAGCGTTTTCTTTTGCGCGGGCGGAATAAACCCGCGGCCGCCCCGTTTCCAGACCATGCCGGAGGCCGATGAAGTCGCGGTCGAAAACCGCCAGGACCGAGCTCAGCCGAGCGGGCTGAACGTCGAGGGGCGGTCCAAGAGCACGTCTTGCCCCAATCTGGATCTTTTGGTTGACTAACGAAATTGTCCGTCAAACGAGTAGCAACGAAGGAGCGCGTTGGATTGCTGGGTCATGCGTTATCGGGTTTGGAAAGTGCGTTCGGAGAAATCCGGGCGATGTATCGAAACGACAGCCTCAGCAGGGTATTCGCGCTGATAGTGATATGCCTGAATATCTTCGTCATCACCGTTCCATTCGCGATCGAGGCGCTTCGATCTGTCGCAATTTCGCGCTACGATTTGCCTGCGCGTTTCAACATCAGCAGGGATGGATCGCTGCCCGAGATGTTCAACTACGGGCAGGCCGCGCTTTGCGCCCTGTTTCTGTTCGGCGTCTGGGTTCGAACCAGGGAGCATATGTTTCTTGCCTGGTCCCTGATTTTCAGTTTTGTGACGCTCGACGACGCCACCCGTTTCCATGAGCGCGGCGGCCTGCTGCTGGCAGCGACATTCGACCTCGTTTCGCTGCCGGGCATGCGGGCTCGCGACACCGGGGAAATCATCACTTGGTCGGTGGTCGCGCTCGGCCTGCTGGCGCCGCTGTTGTGGTCATTCCGCCAAAGCAGACCCAGGCAACAAGCCCTCGGATCGGTGTTTTTGCTGCTGTTCGCGTGTCTTGTCGGCTTTGCCGTGGTGGTGGACATGCTGCACTTCCTGACGGGCTCGAAGCTCGTTGGTTACGCGGAAGACGGCGGCGAGATGCTGTCGATTGCCGTCGCCTGTTGCTGTGCGTTCATCCTCTATCGCGGGCTGGGGCGTGATGCGGATCTTCAGGCAATGGATCCGAGCCTGCCGTTCTCGAAGCGGACATAACCGAATTGCTGAAACGGCCGCGCGAACAGGAGGAATAAGTTTGGCTCCGGCCCGTTACCCCCGGGAACATTCCTGGAGGGCCAATGCTGTCGCACCTGTTTCCGTCCGTTCCAACGCGCAGGTTCTGGCGCCGTTCAGAACACCAGGAGGTGAAGCCGAAGCCTGCTATGCCGGCGAAACCTTGCCGCTGGCGCGCCCTATACCTCGCCCTGCCATTGATGGTCTTCCTGTGCGGCACGTCGCCAGCGGCCAAGGCGGTCGTGCCGGGCACCGACGCCAATGTCGTCACAGCAATCGACGTATCGGACTCGATCGGCCGATATGAGGAATGGCTCCAGCAGGCCGGGCTCGTGCGGGCGCTCGTCCACCCCGACTTCCTGCGCGCCGCACCGCCGGCCCGCGGCGTCGGATCGGGTTCGCCGTCTTCACATGGTCAAGCGATGGCAAGTTCGACCTGTTGGTGCCGTGGACCGTCATCGGCTCGGCCGAGGACGCCGCGCGCCTGTCTCAGGCGCTCGCTTCGGTGACGCTCATCGACCGGACCCATTACGGAGGCGGCGATATGGAGCAAGACCGCGACGGCGACGCTGATCCCGCGGCGATGCACGATCGTCTGACAGACATGTCGGAGGCGATCGACTTTGCTTCGCTCCTGTTGACGTCATCGCCGCACGCGACGGAGCGCGCGGTCATGAACATCTGCGCCAACGGAACCGACAATTTCGCGGGCGGAACAGAATCCTCGCGAGACGCGGCGCTGGAACTACTCTTGCAGAACTGCTGCATGGCATGGCGTGCCGTCTTTTCGTCAATTTTCGCTTGAGCACGCCACAAGCGCTTCGCCCAGGCAATCGATCCTCCGGGCCGGAAGGTCAGGTGGGCGGGCACTGTCCGTTTTTGAGCGCTTGAAGGGACTCTGTGCCTGTGCGATAGGCACTCCACAAAGCAGAAATTGCGGAGAGCGCTCACATGGCGGGTGGACAAGGCATTATGGCCGGCAAGCGCGGGCTTGTGCTTGGCGTCGCGAACAATCGGTCGATCGCCTTCGGCATAGCCAAGGCCTGCGTCGACCACGGCGCCGAGATCGCGTTGACCTATCAGGGCGAGGCGTTCAAGAAGCGCGTCGAGCCGCTGGCGGCGGAACTCAATGCCCATGTCGCCGGCCATTGCGACGTCACCGATCCGGCAACGCTCGATGCGGTCTTCGACGACATCGCCAAGCATTGGGGCAAGCTCGATTTCCTCGTCCACGCCATCGCCTTTTCCGATAAGGACGAGCTGACGGGCCGCTATGTCGAGACGACGCGTGACAATTTCCTGCGCACTATGGACATTTCGGTGTTTTCTTTCACCACCATCGCCAAGCGCGCCGAGGCGCTGATGACCGATGGCGGCTCGCTGCTGACATTGACCTATTACGGCGCGGAAAAAGTGATGCCGCACTACAACGTCATGGGTGTCGCCAAGGCAGCGCTCGAAGCCAGCGTGCGCTATCTGGCGGTCGACCTCGGCGGGAAGAAGATCCGCGTCAACGCCATCTCCGCCGGTCCGATCAAGACGCTCGCCGCCTCCGGCATCGGCGATTTTCGCTACATACTGAAGTGGAATGAATACAATTCACCGCTGAAGCAGACGGTGACGCAGGAGGAAGTCGGCGATTCAGCGGTCTATTTCCTGTCCAACCTTTCACGCGGCGTCACCGGCGAGATCCACCATGTCGATTCCGGCTATCACGTCGTTGGAATGAAGGCGGTCGACGCGCCTGATATTTCGACCGTCAAGGAATAGACCCCCTCGAACTCTCCCGCTTCCCGCTGCTCTCCGGATGACCAGATGTATCCGCTCATCTACATCGCGCGCCACGGCCAGACGGAGTGGAACGCCGAGGCCCGGCTGCAAGGACAGGCCGACACCGACCTCAACGCGCTCGGCCGCGAGCAGGCGACCCGCAACGGTCTTCGGCTAGGCGAATTCGTTCATAACCCTGGAGATTTCGACTTTGTCGCCAGCCCGATGCGGCGGACGAGCGAGACCATGGAGCGCATCCGCGCTGCGATGAAGCTCGATCCGCAAGCTTACCGCACCGATCCTCGCCTTGTCGAAATGAGTTTCGGCGACTGGCAGGGTTTCACCTTTCCCGAACTCGAGGCCCGGCATTTGGGCTCGGCCAGGGAGAGGCGCTTCGACAAATGGAATTTCCTGCCGCCCGGCGAGGGCGCCGAAAGCTATCAAATGCTGCTCGAACGGATAAAGCCGTGGTTCGACGCGCTGGACCGCCAGACGGTCTGCGTGACCCATGGCGGCGTCGTGCGGGCCCTGTTCCGCATGGTGCTGGGAATACCCGAGAAAGAAGCCGCAAACCTGGATGTGCCGCAGGATCGCTTGCTCAGGCTAGAAGGACGACGCCTGGAGTGGCTCTAAGGGCGAAATCCAATCACTCGGAACGACCGGGGTTCTGCTTCTTCTCGGACATTGATGCCAAGTCGGGGACGACGGAAAGTTGACCCGAAGCAGCCCATTGCCAAGCCAGAATGCCGTCTCAAATGCTGCCATTTTGGGAAACCGCCGGCGGCGGTTGGTACGGCCTTTGCAAAGGCGGATGCGGTCCTGCTCTGCTATGTCTCAGATCAAGGCCGCCAGGCAAACTTGACTTCCTGCAAGTGCTCAAGCCGATTGTGCGACAAACCGGCAATCTCCGTGACGATCTTGCGGCGGAGAACAGGAAAATAATCCTCTAAAGTGCGAGCTGTAGTCGCGAAGCTGTTGGGACCGCCGGTAACGTGGCTGTAGAGATAATCGGTTGGGTGCTGCCACGCTCCTTCGTCTGGGTCGAGGCTGACGGCTAGGTTCTTGGGTGGTAACACCGGCGCGGGGATGGCAAGCGCATTGATGATGTGACCCTTGGCCAAGGCATGGTCCCGCGCGGCCTGTGGGGCAGGACCATCATTATTGGGTCCATTCGCTGAGATGTCGATAATCGTGCGGTCGGGTGTGGCGGGGCAGTGGGCCAAGCTCTGAGAGGCGTAGGAAATGGCCCAGCTGAGGCTGGTGTGGCCGAGGCGATCTTGACCGGGCCGGTGGCCCATATCTCGAATAACGTCGGCTGCCTCTCGCGCGCCGCGCGCATTCTCTATGATGCGCCAAGGCAATATGGTGTGGGCGGTACGATGGCTAGACCACTCGACATAGGTAACAGCGATCCGCCCAGTGCGGGTCACGGCTATGGCGGACACAACGTCAGGGTGGCTCAACGCCTGGGCGTGACCCTCACGCTGCATATGGGCTGTGCCATCAGCGATGCTGGCCGATATATCGCCGGCCAGGACGAGGCACACGTCAACCGCGGCGTCGGCCTTCTGCGCGCGGACGGATGCAGCTGGGATAAAGAAGCTCGTGCAGATGATGAGGGTGCGCGCGAATGCGCCCAAGTGTTTTGGTGCGACTGCGGGGCTCGCCATTGGGGCGTGGAGAGTTCCGTTGTTAGGGGCAATGACGCCATTGATGTGGATGGTGCGTCCGCCGTGCGTTGCAATTTCAGCCACCGATCCCCCCATTCCCAAAGACGCTTTTCGACCCAGCGACGTTCGCCCGGCTCCCAAAGGCTGTTCTTATAGAAATCCAAATTCTGCGCATGCCCCAACCGGGTCAGACGAGGTACTAGTCCTGCGTATCAGGTGCCCCTCGGCCGCGGACGACTGGAAGTTTCAAGTTAGCTAATATAAGGTCCGATTTCTTCTCGGATGCGGGATGGAGATGGGCGCGTTCGATCTCGACGCAGTGGGCAATGCCATAGCCGAAGCGGCGGCCGACCCGACGCGCTGGGACGCTGCAATGGACGTGGCTGCGGACGCCACTGGAAGCTTTGGCGCAATGCTATTCGACGCGAAAGGGCATCTCCCCGGCATACCGAAAAGTCGCCGAATGGGTCCATCGCTCGAGACATACATCAAGGATGGCTGGATCGACCGGGACGACCGATACAAGCTGTTGCCTCTGTTGGTTCGCAGAGGAGCCGTCAGCGAGCTTGACGTCCTGACGCCCGAGGAAATCGCCAGGCATCCCTACTATCAGGAATTTCTCGCGCCATTCGGTCTGCGGTGGTTTGCGGGTGTGAAGGTTGCGGCAGGCGATGACCTCTGGTGCCTGTCGATCCAGAGGTCGATCCAGCAAGGCCCTTTTTCGCCATCAGAGATGCAGAGCTTTGCCGACTTCTCAAGACAGTTGGGTTCCGCGGCCGCGTTCGCGAGAATGCTGAGCTTCGCGCGGGCCGAAGGCGCGATGGATGCATTCAGCGCAAGCGGCACGCCTGCGGTGATGCTTGACCGGAACGCCGCCGTGATCCTGGTGAACGAACCTGCAGAGAGGCTATTCGGTCGAGACCTTTGGGTGACCGGCCGCCATTTGGCGTGTGCCGACAAGAACGCCACCGATGCCCTCAAGTGCGCATTTCATGTGCTGCTGCGAAATCCGACCCCGCCAGCAATGGCGAACCCCGTCTCGCTGCCCCGCCTCGGAGGCAGACCTCTGCTAGCCTACCCCATGCGCCTGCCAAGAATTACCACGAACGCCTTTGCATCCTGTCAGATAGTTATCTGCTTTGTCGATCCGGACATTTATCCTCAACCGTCGGAGATTGCCTTGCGGACTTGCTTCGGGCTGACCCCTGCCGAGGCGCGACTGGCTCGCCGGATTTCATCGGGCGCAGAGTTGAAGGCCGTCGCGGAGGACCTGGGGGTCTCCTACGAAACCGCCAGGAATCAGCTGAAAGCCGTCTTCGCCAAAACCGACACCCATCGCCAGCCGGAACTGGTCGCGTTGCTCGCGAGAATAGCGAGTACAGCTCAAACTGAATGACCGGAAACACGGGCCTGTGCCCAAAGGCCGGACGGGTCAATCATCTGCGGGGCAGCGATAGCCGGTCGCCGCCGATCGCTCCGAGTATTGAAGCAGAACGATATGAAGGTCACACACCCAAGGCATTGCTGCAAATGCTGGGGGATCCCGACAGGGACAAAGCCGGGCGTGCTTATCGGGGCTAATGACCTCTCAAACCGGCCAAAAGCAGAGGAGGGCCAGCACTTTGCCTGTAAGCCAACAGTGCGATACGAGGAGTCTCTGCAGTGGGTCCATGCTGCTTTAACCTGAGGGACGAGCCCAATTGCGCGAACGTATGCTCGAGATCGACGGGGGGCTGCTCCTAACCCTCGATGCTCTTCTGAAGGAACTGAACGTCACCCATGCCGCAGCTCGGCTCGGCATCACGCAGCCCGCTCTTTCCGCTCGTTTGCTTCGGCTGCGGCAGTTGTTTGGCGACCAACTGTTGATCCCGGCATCATCCGGCCGCGGGATGGTGCCGACACCGCACGCCGCCGCGCTCCAGCCCGAACTCGCCAAGCTGATCGAGCGATTGCGCGAGTTCGCGAACGTAGCGCAGTTCTTCGACCCCGCCACCAGCCGCCGCGTCTTCCGGATCGCCGCAACGGACAATCCAGCCGCCATTCTCGCACCGGAACTCATCCCCTTCCTGAAGGCGAAGGCACCTCACATCCGCCTCGCTTTTGTGCTTCCGGACAAAGCCCGGATCGCCGCCCACCTAGAGCAGGGTGACATCGATCTCTTCATCGGCGCGGCCGAGGACGTAGCGGGTGGACTGATCGGAAGGACACTGTTCGACGAAGCGTTCGTCACGGCACAGCGCAAGGATCATCCAAGGGGTAGCAAGCCTTCGATCTGGATGAGTTCTGCTCGCTTGACCACCTCCTGATCTCGACCAGCGGAGGCAGCTTCGCCGGCATGATCGACGAGGCGCTGGCCGCCCTCGGACGTGAGCGCCGGGTCTCGGTCTCTATCCAGAGCTATGCGCTTGCCCCTTTGGTGCTGATGGGCAGCGACTGCATTTGCACCCTGCCGCGCCGTTTCCTGCAGCGCTTCACCACGTCGCTCGATCTCTTCGAGCCTCCCCTGGCCCTCGCCAAGTTTCAGATGTCCGCCTTCTGGCATCAGCGCATGAGCGGCGATCCCGCTCATGGCTGGCTACGTGAACAGGTGTTTCAGACGGCGCGGGCCCAAGGCCGCTGAGCGGGCCTGGTGATCGCTCGCCCCTTGCAGCCTCGGCCCTGAGTCTACTGCCCTTGGCTTTCTTCACGGTTCCGGTATTCGGCCGGGTGCCAGGTGAACGAGCCGCCGCCCTCGGCGCGGATGTGCCCGACGCCGGGGAACGGGAGGTGAGGCGCGGCAACGAGTTGGCGAGCGTCCGCGAAGGCCGAAAAGGTCTTCTGCCGCTCGGCCGCCGCCTCTCCTGGGTTCACGTCATATACGATGGTGATAGCTGGATCGGGAAACTGCACGGCCGCAACGTGGATGACGTCGCCGATAAATGCGATCGAATGCCCTTTGCTTGATACCGTGAAGAAGGCACTGCCCGGCGTGTGACCGGGATGCAGCGTCGCCACGATTCCCGGGAGGATTGTTTCGTCGTCGGAGAACGCCCTGACCTTGCCCGCCCGCTGATAGACGCCGATCGTCTTTTCGGCTTCGTCGAAGTACTGGCGGGCGTAGCCTGTCCTTTCCGAGTTCGACGCGTCCAGGAAGAAGGTGAGATCGGGTGCTCCGACGTGAACCGTTGCATTGACGAAGACAGGCTTGCCGTCGGCGACAAGGCCACCCGTATGGTCGGTGTGGATATGAGTGATGAGGATGTCGGTGATGTCCTGCGGCATGACACCGATACTGGCGAGGCTGTCGCGCAGCTTCCCACCGTTGCCTGGCCCGAAGAGTTGCCCCGAACCCGTGTCGACAAGGATGAGCCGCTCGCCGTCCCGGATCAGGAAGGCGTTGATGGAAGCTTCCACCGGGTTGGACAGGAACGCGTGGTTGAGGTGCTCGTCCACCTCCGCAGGTGACGTCCCTGTCAGGAGAGCGTGCAGGTCCTGCCGAACGGTGCCGTCGGACAAAGCAATGATGCCGAGCTCGCCCAGCGGAAACGCGTAAGTGTCAGTGGTTTGCGAGTAAGCGGCAGTGGCGCTAGGGGCCGCGCTTTCGGACAAAGCCGGCACCGCCGTGCCGAGCAGCAAGCTTATTGCGGTCGAGGCGAGAAGGATACGGAAGGTCATGATTGTTGAGGTCCTGGTCAGTTGTGGTTGTCGGTGGACCTTGGTTACGGGTTGTGCGCTTCGGATTGAAATTCGATAGCTGGATCGGACCTATCGACGAGCCTTATACCTCTCGAAGCGGAAGCACCGGGGAGATTGGTCGCGTGGATGCCTTCTGCCGGCGCACGATCACTGAAGCGAGAATGGTGGGCAAGTTGAACCGGACGCTGCTCGGTTGGGCGAACTACTTCTCAGTAGGAGTGCCGGCAAGGCGTATCGTGCACTCGACAGCTACACCGCAGTGCGGTGCGCCGGTGGTTGAGCTTCAAACAAGGGAAGGCGAAACAAAGGCGGGTTTAGCCAGGACTTCATCCGCGCCTTTGGGGATGGGGCAGCCGGAAACGTTCTATTCGGTTGAATCGCTGTCCGGCAATTGCATGTCGGTGATGATGTTCTCGCCGTTTGTCTCGTCATAGGCGATCACGATATCCATGCCGGGTTTCAGCGCCTCGAGATCGGTTTCGGCATTCAGCTTGTAGGATTTGCCGTCGTCGAGTGTCAGGGTCAACGTGTCCTTGTCGACTTCTTTGATCAAGCCTTCGGTCTGGCCGGCGAAGGCGGCGGTGGAAATCAGCAATGTGGCGGCAACGGCGCCGATCAGGATACGCATCATCGTCCTCTTATCATTGCGCCGGCACGGTTGCGGCGGGTGTTCAACGGGCAGATGGAGCTGACCAGAAACCAACCGAATGTGTCAAAACTAAATCCGCCGGATCACAGTTTGACCACCGCGGAAAACGCCAATAGAACGCAGACTACAGCACCGCGCGTCCTGACGCGCAAAGGACGCTGTAGCACTTTTGATTTTGCGCAGGATCCTTTCTGAAAGTCGCTCCGATTTTCAGGGTTATGCGCAAGGCCGGCTCCGATGCCGGCAGGGCTGGTTTTCATGTCTCACAATACGTTTGGGCATCTTTTCCGCGTCACCACCTGGGGCGAAAGCCATGGCGCGGCGCTCGGCTGCGTGGTCGACGGCTGTCCGCCCGGCATCCGCTTCACACGCGCGGAGGTCCAGGCCGAACTCGACAAGCGTCGCCCGGGTCAATCGCGTTTTGTGACGCAGCGTCGCGAACCCGACGAGGTCAAGATCCTGTCCGGCTTCATCCTGGATGAGGACGGCGAGACCATGATCACCACCGGCACGCCGGTGTCGATGCTGATCGAGAATGTCGACCAGCGCTCCAAGGACTATGGCGAGATCGCCCGCCAGTACCGGCCGGGCCATGCTGATTACACCTACGACACCAAATATGGCCTGCGCGATCATCGCGGTGGCGGCCGCTCTTCGGCCCGCGAGACGGCGGCGCGGGTGGCGGCCGGAGCCTTGGCCCGCAAGGTCGTGCCCGGAATGGTCGTGCGCGGCGCGCTGGTGTCGATGGGCGAAAAATCGATCGACCGCGCCAACTGGAACTGGAATTTCGTCGGCGATGCCGAAAATCCGTTCTTCACGCCCGATCCGGCGTCAGTCGCCGTGTTCGCCGCGTATCTCGACGGCATCCGCAAGGCGGGTTCCTCGGTCGGTGCGGTCATCGAGATCGTTGCCGACGGCGTTCCGGCAGGCCTTGGGGCGCCGATCTACGCCAAGCTCGACCAGGATATCGCCTCGGGCCTGATGTCGATCAACGCCGTCAAGGGTGTCGAGATCGGCAACGGCTTCGAGGCCGCCCGCATCAGCGGCGAAGAGAATGCCGACGAGATGCGCATGGGCAATGACGGCAAGCCGGTCTTCCTGTCCAACAATGCCGGCGGCATCCTCGGCGGCATCTCGACCGGCCAGGCGATCGTCGCGCGCTTCGCCGTCAAGCCGACCTCCTCGATCCTGACGCCGCGAAAGTCGATCGACAAGGATGGCAACGACGTCGAGATCATGACCAAGGGCCGGCACGATCCGTGCGTCGGCATCCGCGCCGTGCCGATCGGCGAGGCGATGGTTGCCTGCGCGATCGCGGATCACTATCTGCGTCATCGGGGACAAACGGGGAGGGCAGTAGGGCAGTAGGGCAGTAGGGCCCGCTGTCACTGAGCCCCAGCAATTTTTTCCTTTCCCCTACTGCCGTACTGCCCTATTCCCCTACTCCCCTGCGAGTGAAACGAGCGCCTATGTCTTACGACCAGAAGAGAATCGTCGAAGCTCTGCGCGCCTTCGAACGCGGCGAGATCGTCGTCGTCATGGACGACGACGGGCGCGAGAACGAGGGCGACCTGATCGTTGCCGCCGTCCATTGCACGCCGGAGAAGATGGCGTTCATCGTCCGCAACACCTCCGGCATCGTCTGCACGCCGATGCCGCGCGAGGAAGCCAAGCGCCTCAACCTGTCGCCGATGGTCGCCGACAATGATTCGGCCCACACCACCGCCTTCACCGTAAGCGTCGATTTCAAGCACGGCACCACAACAGGCATTTCGGCCGACGACCGTACATTGACCGTGCGCAATCTCGCCAACGGCAATGTCGGCGCTTCCGATTTCGTCCGCCCCGGTCACATCTTTCCGCTGATTGCGCGCGAAGGCGGCGTGCTGATGCGTTCGGGCCATACCGAAGCCGCTGTGGATTTGTGCAAGCTCGCCGGCCTGCCGCCGGTCGGCGTCATTTCCGAGCTGGTCAACGATGATGGCACCGTGATGCGCGGCCCGCAGGTGCAGGCCTTCGCCGAAAAGAACGGTTTGAAGCAGATTTCGGTCGCCGATCTCATCGCTTACCGCCAGCGCAAGGAAACGCTGGTCGAGCGTGTCGCCTGTTCGAACATCGACACGCCTGGCGGCAAGGCGCAGGTCTTCACCTACACGCTGCCGTGGGACTCGATGCACCATGTGGCGATCGTCTTCGGCGACATCCGCGACGGCGAGGAGGTGCCGGTGCGGCTGCATTCCGAAGATGTGGTGACGGACGTCTTCGGCACCAGCCACAGGCTGGACGGCATCATGAAATCGATGGGCGAGCGCCGGCGCGGCGTTATCGTCTATCTGCGCGAAGGCTCGGTCGGCGTCGCCCATCAGGAGCGCAAGCGGCCGACTGCCGAAGACCGCGAGGACCATGAAGAGGCGCGCCGCCGCGAAAACGAATGGCGCGAGATCGGCCTCGGCGCGCAAATCTTGAAGGATCTGGGTATTTCCTCGATCAACCTGATCGCCTCGCGCGAGCGCCACTACGTCGGGCTCGAAGGCTTCGGCATCCATATCGCCAAGACCGAGATTCTTTAGAGGCGGCGCGCCCCGCAGCCCCCTGTTGACCTGAGAACTACTTCAGCGCCGTGCGGCTCAGGGCGGATTGCGCGTCCCGAGCTTGGCCGCAGCGCGCGTGAAGCTGCGCTCCTCCGCACCTGCCAGAAAGCCACTCAGGCCGGCAAGCTCCTCATGTCGTATTCATGAAGTTCCGATTTGCGCAATGATCTTGATGCAAGTGAGCGGCGCTGCCGGCTTTGACAGGCCCGCGGATACGCCGCGCCTTTCTACGCGTCTGCCTGACGGCCACTTCCGCCAGATGAATGATGAGCCGCGCGCCAGCATTCATGACGCTCACGCATAAGAGCATGCGGAATTGAGCCACTAATCGCGAGCGCTGCTCAAACTATCTTCCTGTTGGGACAGCTCGGTCCCCGATCGCCACGACCAACAGGACGTTGCCGAAAAATCGGCACGCCTTCAGCGGCCATTGATGTGCTCGCTCTGACAGAGAAGAGGATCAAAAGCGACATGACGACCTCCGCAGACTTTAGTATCACCAGACGGGATCTGTTGATGGCAGGAGCCGCCGCGGTAATGACCGCGGCGCCATCCGGGGCGAACGCTCAAGCTGGCACTGGTGATATGCCTTCCGCCGTCGGCGAACCTGCCATGTCGAAAGTAGCCATCACTGTGAATGGCGAGGCCCGCGAACTGGACCTCGACACGCGGACCACGCTGCTCGATGCGTTGCGCGAGCACCTGCATCTCACCGGCACCAAGAAGGGCTGCGATCACGGCCAGTGCGGCGCTTGCACGGTGATGGTCGACGGCCAACGGATCAATTCATGCCTGACGCTCGCCGTGATGCACGAAGGCGATACCATCACCACCATCGAAGGGCTCGGCGCGCCTCAGAACCTGAACGCGATGCAGGCTGCCTTCGTGAAGCATGACGGTTACCAGTGTGGCTATTGCACGCCCGGGCAAATCTGCTCCGCCGTGGCGGTGCTGGACGAGATCAGGGCGGGCATCCCGAGCCACGTGAGCGGTGATTTGACCGCAACGCCGCAAGCCACAGTCGCCGAACTGCGCGAGCGGATGAGCGGCAACATCTGCCGTTGCGGCGCCTATTCCAACATCGTCGAAGCGATCGCCGAGGTCGCCGGGAGGCCGGCATGAGATCCTTCACCTATGAGCGCGCGAGTTCTCCTGCGGAAGCAGCTGCCGCGGCGAGTGCCGAAGGCGCCAAGTTCATTGCCGGCGGCACCAACCTGCTCGATCTGATGAAGCTCGAAATCGAAACGCCGACGCACCTGATCGACGTCAACGATCTCGCGCTCGATAGGATCGAGACCACGCCAGAGGGCGGGTTGCGCATCGGCGCCCTGGTGCGCAACACCGATCTCGCCGCGGATGAGCGCGTGCGACGCGACTATGGCCTGCTCTCTCGCGCGCTGCTCGCCGGTGCCTCGGGCCAGCTGCGCAACAAGGCGACCACCGCGGGCAACCTGCTGCAGCGCACGCGCTGCCCCTATTTCTACGACACCAACCAGCCATGCAACAAACGCCAGCCCGGCAGCGGCTGTGCCGCGATCGGCGGGTTCAGCCGTCAGCATGCCGTGATCGGCGCAAGCGAGATGTGCATCGCAACCCATCCGAGCGACATGGCCGTGGCGATGCGGGTGCTCGACGCAACAGTGGAGACGGTGCGCCCCGACGGCACGGCGCGGAGCATACCCATCGCCGAATTCCACCGGCTGCCCGGCGACACGCCGCATGTCGAGAACGCACTCATACCCGGCGAGCTGATCACCGCAGTCACGCTGCCCAGACCGGTGGGCGGAACGCATATCTATCACAAGGTGCGCGACCGGGCTTCCTATGCCTTCGCGCTGGTCTCGGCCGGCGCAATCGTGCAGCGCGACGGCACCGGGCACATCGCTCTCGGCGGCGTGGCGCACAAGCCGTGGCGTGTCGAGGCGGCCGAGGCCGAGTTGCCGCGCGGCGCCAAGGCCGTAGCGGAGCAGCTGCTGGCCGACGCCAAGCCGACGCAAGAGAATGCATTCAAGCTGCCGCTGGTCGAGCGCACGCTCGCCGCGGTTCTGGCGGAAGCAAGGACCTGACCGATGAGATTCGATACCCCCGCCACGACCAATCCGATCGATCAACTCAAGATCGTCGGCAAGCCTACCGATCGGATCGACGGTCCGCTCAAGACCACAGGCACTGCGCCCTTTGCCTATGAGTGGCACGATGTCGTACCCAACCAGGCCTATGGCTACGTGGTCGGCTCGGCCATCGCCAAGGGCCGGATCGCCTCGATCGATTTGACCAAAGCCAGGGCCGCGCCAGGCGTGCTGGCCATCGTCACGGCTGAAAACGCCGGCAAACTCGGCAAAGGTGACTGGAACACAGCCAAGCTGCTCGGCGGTCCCGACATCCAGCATTATCATCAGGCGATCGCGCTTGTCGTCGCCGAGACGTTCGAACAGGCGCGCGCCGCGGCACAGCTGGTCCGCGTCGACTATATCCGGGCCCAGGGCGCGTTCGACCTCGCGAGCGCCAAGGATTCCGCGATCGTGCCGGATGGGGCCACGCCTGATACCGCGGTCGGCGACTTCGCCAGCGCCTTTGCCAGTGCGCCGGTCGAGCTTGATGCGACCTACACCACGCCCGATCAAGGGCACGCGATGATGGAGCCGCATGCCTCGATCGCCGCCTGGGACGGGGACAAGCTCACGCTTTGGACCTCGAACCAGATGATCGCCTGGAGCACGGGGGACATGGCCAAGACGCTGGGCATCCCCAAGGAGAATATTCGTCTTATCTCGCCGTTCATCGGCGGTGGCTTTGGCGGCAAGCTGTTCGTGCGATCCGATGCGGTGCTTGCAGTTCTTGGCGCACGCGCCGCCCGGCGGCCGGTTAAGGTGGCGCTTGCGCGGCCTTTCATGTTCAACAACACCACGCACCGGCCGGCAACGATCCAGCGCATCCGTATCGGCGCGACCCGGGATGGCAAGATCACCGCGATCGGCCATGAAAGCTGGTCTGGCGACCTGCCCGGCGGCGGTCCAGAAAATGCAGTCCAGCAGACCCGCCTGCTCTATGCCGGCGCCAATCGCATGACCGCCACACGGCTTGCTGTGCTCGATCTGCCCGAAGGCAATGCGATGCGTGCGCCGGGCGAAGCGCCGGGCTTGATGGCGCTGGAGATCGCGATGGACGAGATGGCGGAAAAGCTCGACATCGATCCGGTCGAATTCCGCATCCTCAACGACACCCAGGTCGATCCTGAGAACCCGGATCGCCGGTTCTCGCAGCGCCAGTTGGTCGAGTGCCTGCGCATCGGCGCCGAACGCTTCGGCTGGAAGACGCGCGGTGTCCGGACCGGCCGGGTCCGCGAGGGGCGCTGGCTGATTGGTGTGGGTGTCGCCGCGGGTTTTCGCAACAACCTCCTGACGACGTCTGCCGCACGTGTCCGGCTCGATCATCGTGGCGTCGTCACGGTCGAGACCGACATGACCGACATCGGCACCGGCAGCTATACGATTATCGCCCAGACGGCGGCGGAGATGATGGGCGTGCCGCTCGACAAGGTGGTGGTGCGGCTTGGCGACTCGATCTTCCCGGTTTCGGCCGGCTCAGGTGGACAATGGGGCGCCAACAACTCGACATCAGGCGTTTATGCCGCGTGCGTCAAGCTACGCGAGGCGGTGACGCAAAAGCTTGGATTCAACTCTGCCGAGGCCCTCTTTGAGGATGGCAATGTCCGCTTGGGCAGTCGCAGCGTTTCGCTCGCCGAGGCCGCAGGTGAAGCAGGCCTCGTCGCCGAGGACGCGATAGAATATGGCAACCTCGCCAAACAATACCAGCAATCGACCTTTGCTGCTCACTTCGTTGAAGTCGGTGTCGACGTCGCAACCGGAGAGATCCGCGTGAGGCGGATGCTCGCGGTCTGCGCGGCCGGTCGTATCCTCAATCCCAAATCGGCGCGCAGCCAGGTCATCGGCGCCATGACCATGGGCGTCGGCGCGGCGCTGATGGAGGAGCTTGCAGTCGACAAGCGCCACGGCTTCTTCGTCAACCATGATCTCGCCGGCTATGAGGTGCCGGTCCATGCCGACATCCCGCACCAGGAGGTGGTCTTCCTTGACGAGACGGATCCGATCTCCTCGCCAATGAAGGCCAAGGGCGTCGGCGAGCTCGGCCTCTGCGGCGTCGGCGCGGCCATCGCCAACGCGGTCTACAACGCTAGCGGCGTGCGCGTGCGCGACTATCCGGTCACACTCGACAAGCTGCTTTCGGGTTTGCCCGAGATATGAGCGTTGCTGTCGTTCGCGTGGAGCAACTGTCCTCCCCGCGGCCACGCCTCGCGCGCTTCTGTTCCTCGCGATGCGTCTCTTTCGCTGGGCGCTGCCATGCGCCTCCGACCACGAACGGTCGCCCCAAGCGCCCGCCTTCGAATGACAAGTCTCTATCCGGAATGGAGAATTCCTCATGAAGAAACTCGCGGCTTCCCTGGTGATCTCGTCGCTCGCTGCCTCGGCCGGCGAGGCGCAGGAGCGGCCCGCAGGCCGGATCGCGCCGCCGGACGTCTATGTTGTGGCGCCTGGTCTCGGAGATTATACGGACGAGCTGCTGTTCGGCGATGTCTGGCTGCGCGACGAGCTCAAGCCTCGTGATCGCAGCATCGTCACCGTCTCGGCCCTGATTGCGTCGGGTCGCATTGCGCAGGTGGGTGGGCATGTCGGTCGGGCGCTCGATAACGGCGTGATCCCAAGCGAGATCGGCGAGATCATCACCCATCTCGCCTTCTACTCCGGCTGGCCGAACGCCATTTCCGCCGTCAACGCGACAAAGGAGGTCTTCGATAAGCGCGGCATCGAGCCGGTTGCGGCCGAGGCGGGGCAGCCACTGGAACTCGATCCAGCTTCCGAGGCGGCAAGGGCGGCGAGCGTGGATACGTCGACCGGCCCGGTCGTTCCGGGGCTCGCGGAATATACCAACCGGGTGCTCTTCGGCGAACTCTGGCGACGGCCGCAACTCTCGGCGCGTGATCGCAGCCTTGTCACCATCGCCGGTCTCATCGCAACGGGCAAAGCCGAGCAACTGCCTTTCCATCTAAGTCGAGGGATGGACAACGGCCTGACACGAACCGAGGTCGCGGAGGTTCCGACGCATCTAGCCTACTATGCCGGCTGGCCCAATGCAATGTCGGCGGTGCCGGTCCTGCGCGGGGTCTTCGAAGCTCGCAAAGCTGCTGCGCCAGGGGACGCCGGTGCCGACGCGATTTCTGTGCAGAAACACGACCCAGAGGCCGCCGCCACGGGATCACCTGAAAACTTCACCGGCTCCGTGCGGGTCGAGTCGCGGTTTCAAACCGAGGAGCCGGCGCGAGTCGGCGGGGCGACGGTGAGCTTCGAGCCGGGTGCGCGCACGGCCTGGCATACGCATCCGCTTGGCCAGACGCTGATCGTCACCGCAGGCTGTGGCTGGGTACAAAGCGAAGGCGGGCCGATCGAGGAGGTGAGGCCTGGGGATGTGGTGAATATTCCGCCAAATGTTCGTCACTGGCATGGCGCTTCGAAGGGGGCCTCCATGACCCACGTGGCCGTGGCGGAGTCCCTCAATGGCAGTGCCGTCACCTGGATGGAGCAGGTGACGGACGACCAGTATGCCCGCGGCCCCGAAGCCGCCGATCAGTGCCGCGGCTGATTGCCGTGTCGGCCCCTCAGGCCGTCGCACCAGAGGCGGGCGGCCGTAGACGCCTTCGAGAGGAGGACGTCCGGCCCGCTCGGGACCGGACGCATAGAGACTATTCGGCAGGAACCGCGGCTGCGTCGCATGCGGAGGTTTCGCAATCCGCGGTGGCAAGGCTGCGCTGGCCGGCGAGCACGATGACCAGTGCGATTGTGCCCGCCGCCACCGATACCAGGAACCCGCTCTGTGCGCCGAAGGCGTCCACCACCCATCCGGCGGCGAAGGAGCCAAGCGCCATGCCGATGCCTATGCCGGTCATGACCCAGGTGATGCCCTCGGTCAGCATTGCCTCCGGCACGCGTCGCTCGATCAGGCCGAATGCCGTGATGAAGGTCGGCGAGATCGCCACGCCGCTAACGAAGACGGCCAGTGCCAGAAGAGGCACCGTGTCGGCCACGAGCAGCGGCAGCGTGGTGAGCGCGATGATGACGACCGCGATGGCAAGCTGAATTTGCAGCGGTGTTTTCAGGTTCATGGCGCCGATGATGATGCCGACGACGAACGATCCGAGCGCGTAGACGCCGATGACGAGGCTGGCAGCGCCTGGCTGGCCAAGCTCCTTGGTGATCGCCACTGTGCTCACCTCCGTGGTTGCGAAGGTCGCGCCGATGAAGATCAGGGCCAAGGTGATGATTTGGACCGGCCGCAGGCGGATTGCCGAGCCGCTCGAGCCCTGGTTGACCGGTCGCACTCGCGGCTCGGTCGAGCGCTGCAGGATAAAGGCTGTCGAGCCGAAGGCGAGGAACAATGTGCTCGCCAACATTCCCGCTTCTGGGAAAAGAGCGACGCTCAGGCCCACCGATAGCGATGCCCCGGCGATGTAGACCAGCTCGTCGGCCGCCGACTCGAAGGCGAACGCGGTGTTCATCTCGGGGCGATCCCGGAAGAGCTCTGTCCAACGCGCGCGCACCATTGCCGGGATGCTGGGCATTGCAGCGGCCAGCAGCGCCGACACGAATAGCGTCCATATCGGCCAGTCCTGATTGGCCGCCGCAATCAGCACCACGAAAGCGAGCACGGAAATGACAGTGGTGGGCACCACAATCCGCGCTTGGCCGAGGCGGTCCACCAGCCGCGATATCTGCGGCGCGGCGAAAGCATTGGCCAGCGCATATGTCGCGGAGACGGCGCCGGCCAGCCAGTACTCGCCATGTGTCTGCGACAGCATCGCGACGATCCCGATCGGAGCCATGGCCATCGGCATCCGGGCAACGAAGCCGGCTGCGGCGAAGCCCTTGGCTCCCCTTGCTTTGAAGATTTCGCGATAGGGATTGGGCATGAGAACACTCCTGGATTTTTGAGGCCGAACCACTTATATACGTGGCGTATGCAAGTCAGGTAATGACATACGAGGCGTATGTCAATTAATATACGAGACGTATGAGAAAGAATGGGCCAATGGCGCACAAAGCACGCAAAGAGATGATCGCCGAGACCCGCGCCAAACTGGTCGCTGCGGCGCGCCATGCCTTTGGCACTGTCGGCTATGCCGAGGCCTCGATGGACGACTTCACCGCATCGGCCGGGCTGACGCGTGGCGCGCTTTATCACCACTTCGGCGACAAGAAGGGCCTTCTCCAGGCGGTCATCGCCGAGATCGACGCGGAAATGTTGGCCCGGCTGAAGATCGTTTCGGCCAGGGCGGACACTCTCTGGCAGGGTTTTGTCGACGAATGCACCGCCTATATCGAGATGGCGCTGGAGCCGGAAATCCAGCGTATTGTCCTTCGCGATGGGCCGGCGGTGCTCGGCGATCCTTCGCAATGGCCGAGCCAGAATGAATGCATCCGCTCGATGAGCGAGAACCTTCAAAAGCTAAGGGACGAGGGAACCATCGTTGCCGTCGATCCCGAAGCCGCAGCAAGGCTGGTCAGCGGCGCCTCGCTGCATGCGGCGCAGTGGATCGCAAATTCGGAGGATCCCGAAGCGACGTCGAAAAAGGCGGTGAAGGCATTCAACGTGCTTTTGGAAGGGCTGCTCAAACAGGGCCGCAGGACTGGCCGTTCGCAAATACTGGCTGAGATTGGAGAAGAGGGCCGTCCCTGAGGGGGGAGGTCGGGGCATATAGGACGGCTTGCGCTGGACCCAACCAGCACCCAACATCTAAACCCTGTTGAACGTCTGCCTTTGGTGGCTCCAAAACATGGTCAAAGCCGCCGGGCGCGCCTATATCGGGGCATGGTCACAAGGTTTTATACCCACCCGATCTTTCTCGAGCACATAACGCCGCCCGGTCATCCGGAGCGGCCCGACCGATTGCGCGCCATCGAACGCGTGCTCGACGACGAGGCCTTTGCGGCCCTTGATCGTGTCGAGGCGCCGGAAGGTGACGAGGCCACCATCCTCTATGCACATCCGCAGGAATTCGTCGAGCGGGTCCGCGCAGCGATACCGGATACCGGTATCGCCCGCGTCGACGCCGACACCACCGCCAGCCCGAAAAGCTGGCAGGCGGCTGTGACGGCGATCGGTGCCGCCAACGCCGCCGTCGACGATGTCTTTCGCGGCAACGCCGCCAATGTCTTTGTCGCCGCCCGGCCGCCCGGCCACCACGCCGAAAAGACGACGTCCATGGGCTTCTGCCTGTTCAACACCGCGGCGATCGCGGCGCGCTACGCGCAAAGGCAGCACCAGGCCGAGCGCGTCGCTATCGTCGACTGGGACGTGCACCACGGCAACGGCACGCAGGACATTTTCTGGGACGATCCGTCGGTGCTTTATTGCTCGACGCACCAGATGCCGCTTTACCCAGGGACCGGGGCCGTGAGCGAAACCGGCGCCGGCAACATCGTCAACGCGCCGCTGGCGCCGCAAACCGGCAGCGAGGTTTTCCGCGACGCTTTCCTGTCGCGCATTTTGCCGGCGCTCGACAATTTTGCGCCCGACCTCATCGTGATTTCCGCCGGCTTCGACGCGCACCACCGCGATCCGCTGGCCGAGATCAACCTGACCGAGGACGACTTCGACTGGGCGACCGGCCAGTTGATGCAGCGTGCCGGTCGCTACAGCGACAACCGGCTCGTCAGCCTGCTTGAGGGCGGTTACGATCTGCAGGGATTGGCATTTTCGGTCGCCGCCCATGTCGGGCGACTGATGAAAGGATAGACGATGGCTGGTGAGACCAACGAAGACGTCAAGGCGATGAGCTTCGAGCAGGCGCTCGACGCGCTGGAGAAAATCGTCGATGATCTGGAACGCGGCGACGTGCCGCTCGACCAGTCGATCCGCATCTATGAGCGCGGTGAGGCCATGAAGGTCCATTGCGATCGGCTGCTCAAGGCGGCCGAGGACAAGGTCGAGAAGATCAGGCTTTCGCGCGACGGCAAGCCGGTGGGGACAGAGCCATTGGACGCGGAGTAAGGCACGGCCCCGAAAGAAGAGTTCGCCTTGCCGGCTTTGGGCATGATGATGATTGAGGACAAAACTCATCCCGATTGAAATGGCTCCAGGACGAGAGGAGATTGCGAAAGATGTGCAGAAACATCAAGACCCTGTTCAATTTCGATCCGCCGGCAAGCAATGACGAGGTCCGCGACGCCGCACTTCAATTTGTCCGCAAGCTGAGCGGAACGACACGGCCGTCGAAACAGAACCAGCATGCGTTCGACCACGCCGTCGAGGCCATAGCGGCGTCGGCGCGCGAATTGCTCGACAGCCTTGAGACGACGCAGCATCCGCGCAATCGCGAAGAGGTGGCGGCCAAGGCGAAAGCCAAATCTGCACTCCGCTTCGCCTGAGGAGACCGCATGAGTTTCTTCCCCGGAAATGACCCGCAGGCCGGCGATGCCTTCGCCAGCGACCAGATCGAATTGATGGTCATTCCGAACGCCAAGGATATTGGCGGCTTCCAGGTTCGCCGCGCTTTGCCGACCGCGAAGCGCCGGCTGGTCGGGCCTTTCATCTTCTTCGATCGCATGGGGCCGGCCATCTTGCGGGCCGGCCAGGCGCTCGATGTCCGTCCGCATCCGCATATCGGCCTGTCGACGGTCACTTACCTATTCGACGGCAATATCCGGCACCGCGATTCGCTTGGCACCGAAATGGTAATCCAGCCCGGCGACGTGAATTTGATGACCGCCGGCCGCGGTATCGTCCATTCCGAGCGCACGCCACAGGAACTGCGCGGCGCACCGATGTCGGTGTCCGGCCTGCAGACATGGCTGGCGCTGCCCGGCGATAAGGAGGAGGTCGATCCAATCTTCGAGAATACGGCGGCCATGCGTCTTCCCGAGATCGACGCCGAAGGCGTCAGCGGGCGTGTCGTCATCGGTGCCTTTTCCGGGCTGCTGTCTCCGGTCGCGACTGCTTCGGACACGCTCTATGCTGACCTCAGCCTGGCGCCCGGGGCCAGCGTGAAAATCCCTGCCGATGCCGAGGAGCGCGCCATCTATACGTTGGAAGGCGAGGTTTCGATCACCGGCGACCGCTTTCCAGCGGAGCGGCTGCTGGTATTCCGGCCCGGCGACGAGATCGTCGTGTCCTCGGAGGGTGGAGCGCATTTTATGCTGTTCGGCGGTGCCTCGCTCGGCTCCAAGCGCTACATCTGGTGGAATTTCGTGTCATCTTCGAAGGAACGCATCGAGCAGGCGAAAGAAGAGTGGAAGACAGGCCGCTTCGATATCGTTCCTGGGGATGAAGAAGAGTTCATTCCGCTGCCGGACAATTAGAGCGCCGCGCGCCCTTTTGGACACGCAAAGGAAACCCTAACACTTTGAATCTACGCCGCGTCACTCACACGCATTTACATTCGCCGGCCAGCAGCCTATTTCGCAGATGAATAAAAAGCAGGCCCTACCACCAGTGAACGCAAAGCTCCATACACCGCTTCTCGACAAGGTCCGCATCCCGGCCGACCTCAGGACGCTCGACGAAGGTGATCTGCCGCAGTTGGCATCGGAGCTTCGCACCGAGTTGATCGACGCTGTGTCCCACACCGGCGGACATCTCGGTGCTGGCCTTGGCGTGGTCGAACTGACGGTCGCATTGCATTATGTCTTCAACACGCCCGACGACCGGCTGATCTGGGATGTCGGTCACCAGGCCTATCCGCACAAGATACTGACCGGCCGGCGCGACCGTATCCGCACGCTGCGGCAAGAGGGCGGCCTGTCCGGTTTCACCCAGCGCGCCGAGAGCGAATACGATCCGTTCGGCGCCGCCCACTCCTCGACCTCCATTTCCGCCGGCCTCGGCATGGCAATGGCACGCGATCTCGTTGATGGCCGCAACAACGTCATCGCCGTCATCGGCGACGGCGCCATGTCGGCCGGCATGGCCTACGAGGCGATGAACAATGCCGGCGCGCTCGATGCCCGTCTGATCGTCATCCTCAACGACAACGACATGTCGATTGCTCCGCCGACCGGCGCGATGAGCGCCTATCTGGCCCGCCTTGCATCCGGCAAGGCCTATCTCGGCTTGCGCGATTTCGGCAAGAAGCTGACTTCCTATCTGGGCGAGCGCGCCGATCGCGCCATCAAGCGGGCGGTCGAGCATGCACGCGGCTACGTCACCGGCGGCACGCTGTTCGAGGAAATGGGTTTCTACCACATCGGCCCGATCGACGGTCACAATCTCGAGCACCTGATCCCGGTGCTGAAGAACGTCCGCGACAATGCCGACGGCCCGGTGCTGATCCACGTCGTGACCCAGAAGGGCAAGGGCTATGCACCGGCCGAGGCGGCGGCCGACAAATATCACGGCGTCAACAAGTTCGACGTCATCACCGGCGCGCAGGCCAAGGCGCCGGCCAACGCGCCGAGCTACACGAAGGTCTTTGCCGAAAGCCTGATCCAGGAGGCCCGAGAGGACGACCGCATCGTCGCCATCACCGCCGCCATGCCGAGCGGCACCGGTCTTGACCTGTTCGGCGAGGCGTTCCCGGCGAGGACCTTCGACGTCGGCATCGCCGAGCAACATGCGGTGACCTTTGCCGCCGGCCTTGCCACGGAAGGCTTCAAGCCTTTCGCTGCGATCTATTCGACCTTCTTGCAGCGCGCTTACGACCAGGTCGTTCACGACGTTGCGATCCAGAAACTGCCTGTGCGCTTTCCGATCGATCGTGCCGGCTTCGTCGGTGCCGACGGCGCGACTCATTGCGGCGCCTTCGACACGACCTTTCTGGCAACGCTGCCCGGTTTCGTCGTCATGGCCGCCGCGGACGAGGCGGAACTGCGCCACATGGTGCGCACGGCGGCAAGCTATGATGACGGCCCCATTGCCTTCCGCTACCCGCGCGGCAACGGCGTCGGCGTTGACATGCCCGAACGTGGCTCGGTTCTCGAAATCGGCAAGGGCCGTATCGTCCGAGAGGGCACCAAGGTGGCGCTGCTTTCCTTTGGCACGCGGCTGCAGGATTGCCTGGCTGCGGCCGAGGAGCTCGGCGCGGCAGGGCTTTCCACCACGGTCGCCGATGCTCGTTTCGCCAAGCCGCTCGACGAAGACCTGATCCGGCGGCTGGCCCGCTCGCATGAGGTGCTGGTAACGGTGGAAGAGGGTGCGGTCGGCGGTTTTGCCAGCCACGTGCTGCAATTCCTGGCCCATGAAGGGCTGCTAGAAAACGGCCTGAAGGTACGCCCGCTTGTGTTGCCGGACGCATTCACAGATCACGCCAAGCCTGAAAAGATGTATGCCGATGCTGGGTTGGATGCTGCCGGCATCGTGCGCACCGTCTTCGTGGCGCTGGGACATACCGCCAGCGCGCAAAGCGCCTGAATCAAAATCTCAAAGGCTTGACTCAGTTTGCCGACAGGCGGCCGTAACCGACTGTTTAAGCTGCGATTTGGCGTTTGCTTATCGTGTCTCTTGGCACCGTCGGTCGAACACCGGGTCTCGCGGCCAATCTTCTAGAAGCTAGAACCACATATCGCGCACGCATCGACCATCGCTCGGCAGATCCTCGAATTTGTAGAGACCATCGAAATGGTCGATTGCAGGTCGGCGACTGCTTCAGGCGGCGCAAGCCTCACATTGACGGCGATTCGAGTGCGACCGGTGGCGCTAGAGCGCAAACCACGCCAGGCCAGAACACAGGCGCATGTCGGACAGAACAGAATCTCGAGCGACGGGGCATCCTTTCCGGCGCGCGTATAAGACCTTGTCGGTCCCGCAAGGCGGATGCGTTCGTCAACAAAATCGTAAGCCCACAGCGCGCCATAGCGGCGGCAAAGCGTGCAATTGCAGGCTGTGATCGAGCCGGGATCGCCCTCCAACGTCCAGTGGGCCGCGCCACAATGGCAGGTTCCGGTCAGCATTCGCCCTCCTTCGCGTTCGGCAGCAAAACGTATATCGTCCCTGACATTGTGCCGGACGCGGTGCGATATTCAACAAGCTCTGGCAGCTTGATACGTTCGCTGCTTTCCGAAGATGTTCGTTGTCCCCCCAATATCCTTGCCATCATCGTCGGCTTTCGCCATGAAGGCCGATGAACTTCCCTTTGCCAGCCAGCACACGCCAGCGGCTCGACGAACTGCTCGTCGCTCGCGGCCTGTTCCCCAGCCGCTCTCGCGCCCGCGACGCGATCGAGCGCGGTACGGTGACGGTCGACGGCGTCATTGCCCGCAAGCCCGGCCAGACCGTCTTGGCTGATTGCCTCATCGCCGTCGATGATCCGGCGCAAGGCTATGTTTCGCGCGCGGCGCTGAAGCTGATCGCCGGGCTCGACCATTTCGGTCTCGATCCCGCCGGCAGCGAAGCGCTCGACGTCGGCGCCTCGACCGGCGGTTTTACTCAAGTGCTGCTCGAACGCGGCGCGGCGCATGTCACGTCGATCGATGTCGGGCATGGCCAGATACATCCGGATATCGCTGGTGACCCGCGCGTGACGGTGATCGAGGGAATGAACGCCCGCGATCTCTCAGTCGCCGATCTTGCCGATCGCATTCCGGATTTCATCGTCTCCGATGTCAGCTTCATCTCGTTGAAACTGGCGCTGCCGCCGGCGCTCGCCATTGCCAGGAGCGGCGCCAGAGCAATATTTCTGGTCAAGCCGCAATTCGAGGCAGGCCGCGAGGCGATCGGCAAGGGCGGCTTGCTGAAAGACCCATACGATGCCGCGCGGGTTGCCGGCCTGCTGCAGGACTGGCTCGACGGCGTCCCCGGCTGGCGCGCGCTGGGACTGCATCTGTCGCCGATCGAAGGCGGCGACGGCAATCGCGAATTCCTGCTCGCCGGGATCAAGGACGCCGGCGTGAAGAACGGCGGGATCGGCGACCGATGAACGCGCGCTTCACGATCACAAGGCTGGGATCCCAGGGCGACGGCGTCGCCGAGACCGAAACCGGCGAGCTTTTCATTCCGTTCACGCTGCCCGGTGAAATCGTCACCGCCGCGCGCGAAAAAGATCGCGCCACGCCGATGGCGGTGCTGGAGGCTTCGCCGCTTCGTATCGATCCCGCCTGCCGGCATTTCACCGAATGCGGCGGCTGCGCCATCCAGCATCTCGAGGCCGAAGCCTATCATCGGTGGAAGCACGACAAGGTTGCGCATGCGCTGAACAGCAAGGGCATTGTTTGCGACGTTGACGCGCTACTGCCGTGCGCGCCGCAGACGCGTCGGCGCGTCGTGTTCACCGCCCGACGGAGTGAGGCCGGCATGCAGCTCGGCTTCGTCCGTGCGCTGTCGTCGGAAATCATTTCCATCGAGGAATGCCCGATCTCGCTGCCCGAGATCGTCGCAAAGCTCGACCGTCTGAAAGCACTCGCCGAATTGATTTGCGCAACGACGAAATCGTTCCGCATGACGGTCACGGTGACCGGTTCCGGCCTCGATGTCGCGGTTCACGAGTCCGGCAAGCTTGGTGAGAACCAGCGCCGCGTCGCCTCCAACTTCGTCATCGCTCAGGGGCTGGCCAGGCTCTCGATCGATGGCGAGATCATCATCGAGCCCAAAAAGCCGGTTGTCACGTTCGGCAGCGTCGCTGTCGCGGTGCCGCCGGGCGCCTTCCTGCAGGCCACCGAGGCCGCCGAGCAGGCGATGGCGGATATTGTCGGCCGGCACCTCGCGCGCGCCAAAAAGGTCGCCGATCTCTTCGCCGGCTGCGGCAGCTTTGCGCTACGCCTCGCCGCGAAGTCGGAAGTCCATGCGGTGGAGGGCGATGCGGCAGCGCTTTCGGCGCTCGATAGGGCGTTCCGTTTCGCTACCGGACTCAAGCGGGTGACCAGCGAACGCCGCGATCTGTTCCGGCGGCCGCTCACTTTCAAGGAGCTGAATGCCTTCGACGGCCTTGTCTTCGATCCGCCACGCGCCGGCGCCGAGGACCAGTCGAAGCAGATCGCCCGTTCGGACGTGCCGCTGGTCGCCGCGGTTTCCTGCAATCCGGTGACGCTGGCGCGCGACCTGCGCATCCTCATCGACGGCGGCTATGCGCTGAAAAGCGTGACGCCGATCGACCAGTTCCTGTGGTCGCCGCATGTTGAGGCCGTCGCGCTTCTGGAGAAGCCGAGGCGAAGGCGGTAGGCTGGCAGGAATGCAGGTTGGCATCCGTTGAGCTTGAATTGCGCGTCGATTGAGCATATTTTGATGAGGTGTTGTCAAATGCGGTAGGAAATCGCCATGGCAGTAGCCCTCGACATTCCAGCGTCGCGCTTCGGCGAGGAGCGCACGCCGTTTCTCTCTGCAAGGCGGGTCGCCGAACTGCTCGGCGTCAACCTGACGGAACTGGCCGGCCTGATCGGTGTCGCGCGCAACACGCTTGCCGCCAAGGCCGGCGCGCGCAAGGTCGACGCTGCACTTAGTCCCGTCGTTCGCATTCTGGCGATGGCGGGCGAAATGGCCGGCAATGAGCAGCGTGCGGCGATCTGGTTCAAGCATCAGCCGATCCCCGGCTGGGCGGGAAAGACCGCCTACGATCTGGTTCGGGAAGGCAAGACGGACAAGGTGCTTGCCTATCTGGAGGCAGTCCGCTCCGGCATCTATGCCTGAAATCAGGCTGAGCCTATGGCGTGCCTTCGTACCACGCTGGGCGCATCTGCCGCTTTCCGGTGAGGGTGCTGCCCGCTTTGGCGGCCGCTGGAATCCTGTAGGCGCCCCGGCGATCTATGCGGCGCGGGAATTGTCCACTGCCTGGGCCGAATACAATCAGGGCTTCGTCCAGCATCCGGCGTTGATCGCCCAACTCGAGCTTTCAGGCGCGCGGCTGGCCGACCTGACCGACGCCGATACGCTGACCGAACTCGGGGCAACTACGGACATTCATCGGTGTGAGTGGCGCGACATGCTGGATCGAGACCTTGTGCCAGAGACCCACAGGCTAAGAGATCGCTTGCTTGCCGATGAACTACATGGCGTGATCTATCCATCCTTCATGTCGCCCGGCGGCACATGCGTCGCGCTCTGGCGCTGGAACGAGGACGACGCCCCGCGCCTCGGTGTCGTCGATCCCGATCATCGCCTGCCGAAAACACCGGCTTCATGGCTATAACGGGAGTTTCGAACAGGCCTACCTCGACAGGCTGGCCGCTCAAACCCTGGTGCCACCCACCGTCATCTGGTTCATCCTGAGATGTGGCTGGCCGACGCCTACCGGCACGCCCTGGCCGGCCTTGCCGCACATGCCGATGCCGGTGTCGAGCTTCATGTCGTTGCCGATCATCGAAACGCGGTGCATGGCGTCAGGCCCATTGCCGATCAGCATGGCGCCCTTGATCGGCTGCGTCACCTTGCCATTCTCGATCATGTAGGCCTCGGTGCAGCCGAACACGAACTTGCCCGAGGTGATGTCGACCTGGCCGCCGCCGAAGGAGACGGCATAGATGCCGTTCTTGACCGAGGCGATGATTTCGTCCGGCTCCATGTCGCCTGAGGTCATGTAGGTGTTGGTCATGCGCGGCATCGGCTGATGCGCGTAGCCTTCGCGCCGTCCGTTGCCGGTGGCGTTCATGCCCATCAGCCGGGCGTTCTGGCGGTCCTGCATATAGCCGACAAGCTTGCCGTCTTCGATCAGCACGTTGCGGGCCGAAGGTGTTCCTTCGTCATCGACGGTCAGCGAGCCGCGCCGCTCGGCCATGGTGCCGTCGTCGACGACGGTGACACCTTTCGCGGCCACCTGTTGGCCCATCAGGCCGGCGAAGGCCGATGTCTTCTTGCGGTTGAAGTCGCCTTCCAGCCCGTGGCCGACGGCCTCGTGCAGCATGACGCCCGGCCAGCCGCTGGACAGGACGATGTCAAAGGTGCCGGCCGGCGCCGGAATGGCCTCGAGGTTGACCAGCGCTTGCCGCAGCGCCTCCTTGGCCGCGTGCTTCCAGCTCTCCTCGACCAGGAATTCGCCAAACGCCTTGCGCCCGCCCATGCCGTAGGAGCCGCTCTCCTGGCGGTCGCCATTGCCGACCACCACCGACACGTTGATCCTGACCAGCGGGCGGATGTCGCGCACCACCTGGCCGTCGGCGCGCACGATCTCGACATGTTGCCAGGAGGCGGCGAGCGAAGCCGTCACTTGTCGCACGCGCGGATCCTCGGCTCGCAGCCACGCATCGATTTCCTGAAGGAGCTTGGCCTTGGCCTCGAAGGAGGGCGAGGGGATCGGGTTCTCGTCGCCGTAGCGATGACGGTTGGTGCGGGCGGGCGCCGCGGCAAGCGTGCCTGAATAGCCGCCCTTGACCGTTGAGACAGCGTCGGCGGCGCGCAGCAGCGATGCTTCGGAAAGATCGCTGGAATGCGCATAGCCACTGGCTTCGCCGGCGACGGCGCGTAGCCCAAAACCCTGGTCGGTGTTGAAATTGGCTGTCTTCAGCCGGCCATTGTCGAACATCAGCGCTTCGCTTTCGCTGTATTCGAGGAACAGCTCGCCGTCGTCGGCGCCGTTGATGGTCTCGGCGACGATCTGCTTGATGCGATCGTCTGAAATGTCGAATTGGCCGATGAGGCTGTTCATGGCAGGTCCGTCCGTGGAAGAGATTGTCCTCACGATGTAGGCGCGAAGATGCGCCCAGACAATCGGCAATGACCATTGTCATCGCTAAAGGCCGGTCACAATCCCTTTTCGTTGGTAAGGATTTTGGGATTTTGACCAGGTTCAAGGCAGGGCGGCGAAACCGTCGGCGAAACCCTTGAGCTCGACCGGAATGCCGATGCCTTCCTCCGGCGTTTGGAAGACAATGAAGGTGGCCGACGTCCCGGTCTTCAGCGTGTCGAGCAGCGGCTTTTCGAGAATGACCTCGGCATAGCAGCCGTCTTGGAAGCAGCGCACGAAATAGGCCCGGCCGATGTCCTTGCCGTCGACATTGAGGCCGAGCCCGTTGGGCAACAGCACGCCGAGCGGCGCCAGAACGCGCAGGATTTCGGCCTTGTTGTCGGCGGTGCGCAGCACAACGACCGAAAGCCCCATCTCGGGACGGTCCTCAGCGACGACGTTCTGCATCATCACGCATTGTTCTGATGTGGCGCCGGCCGGCGTGTCGCAGATAATCGACCACGCGCCATGCGTCGACCGCACCTTGCCGCTTGGCTGCGCGGCATTGACCTGGCTGACAACGGACAGGCCAGACAAGCCAACGAGAAAGATGACCTTCGCCAAGGTCCTCGAAATCCTAAGTCTCGAAAGCCCAAGTCCCCAAAGCCAAGAGTTCATGACGGCTCCATTGCGAATCACGGCACTTTAAGCCGCGCCAAGGGCAAGTAAAGGATGAGACCACTGCCGGCCTGCTTCGACCAAGGCAATTGTGCGCTTTTCCGTGCCAAATTCGCCCGAATTGCGACCGGCCGGCGCATTTTGCCAGGACACTCCGCCGCTCGGGCTTCCACCGCCGCGGCCGCCGCCAAAATGCGCCGCCGCGCTTGCGCGCAAAAATGCCGCACGGTTTCCTCCGCTCCTTTCTTGCAGAGGCAAATAGAGTATGGTTTGAACCAGCCTCGGGACTGTCCGGGATTCCCGTCCCGGCGTTGTTCGATATTCTTGCGGTCCGATCGCGAGGAACTGGGAGATAATGACGGCAATGAGAAAATTCCTAGCAGGCGCCAAACTCCTGGCAAGCGCTGCCGCCACACTGTTCATCGGTGCATCCGCCCATGCCGCCCAGCCTGCGCCGTGGGAGATGACCTTCCAGCCCGCCGCCACCGACATGATGCGGCAGATCGCCCGGTTCGAGCACTATACGCTGTGGTTCATCGTGCCGATCACCCTCTTCGTGCTCTTTCTTCTCGCCTATTGCATCTTGAAGTTCCGCGCCAGCGTGAACCCGATCCCGTCGCGCACCAGCCATAACACGCTGATCGAGGTGACCTGGACGGTTGCGCCGGTCCTTGTTCTGCTCCTGCTCGCCATTCCCTCGTTCCAGCTTTTGACCGCGCAATACACGCCGCCGGAGGAAGCTAAGTTGACCGTCAAGGCGACGGGAAACCAGTGGAACTGGGACTACGAATACCAGACCGAAAACACGCTTTCCTTCAATTCGGCGATCCTGGCGGATTCTGACCGCGCTGCGGCCGGCAAGGAAGATCGCGGCGTTTATCCGCGCCTGCTCGCCGTCGACAACGAGATGGTGGTGCCGGTCAACACCATGACCCGCGTGCTGGTGACAGCGGCAGACGTGATCCACGCCTTCGCCATGCCGTCCTTCGGCATCAAGACCGACGCGGTTCCGGGCCGCATCAACGAGGTCTGGTTCAAGGCGGAAAAGGAAGGCCTCTATTACGGCCAGTGTTCGGAGCTCTGCGGCAAGGACCACGCCTTCATGCCGATCGCGATCCGCGTCGTCTCCGATGCCCAGTACAAGACCTGGCTGGCGGCAGCCGGCACCGACCTTCCTGGCGCCAACAAGGCGTTGATGGCCGAGGTCGACAGCAAAGATAAGGTAGCGGCCGCCGGCAACTGATGCCGCGACCAGAAAAGATCAGGGAACGGAGCCGAACATGGCAGACGCTGCAGCTCACGACGATCACGACCATAAGCCGTATCATGGCTGGGTCCGGTGGGTGTATTCGACCAACCACAAGGATATCGGCACGCTCTATCTGATCTTCGCGATCATGGCGGGCTGCGTCGGCGGTGCCCTTTCTGTCGTGATGCGCATGGAGCTGCAGGAGCCGGGGATCCAGATTTTCACCGGCCTGGCGCAGATGGTCTACGGCTTGAACGCCGACGCCGCGCTCGACGGTGGCAAGAGCATGTACAACGCCTTCACCACCGCGCATGCGCTGATCATGATCTTCTTCATGGTCATGCCGGCGTTGATCGGTGGCTTCGCCAACTGGATGGTGCCGATCATGATCGGCGCGCCCGATATGGCCTTCCCGCGCATGAACAACGTCTCGTTCTGGTTGCTGCCGCCGGCTTTCATCCTGTTGATCATCTCGGCCTTCGTGCCGAGCGCGCCTGGCGCTTACGGCGTCGGCGGTGGCTGGACGATCTATCCGCCGCTATCGACATCGGGCCAGCCCGGACCGGCGATGGATCTTGCGATCCTGTCGCTGCACATCGCCGGCGCATCGTCGATTCTCGGCGCCATCAATTTCATCACCACCATCTTCAACATGCGCGCGCCTGGCATGACATTGCACAAGATGCCGCTGTTCGCCTGGTCGGTGCTGATCACCGCTTTCCTGCTGCTGTTGTCGCTTCCGGTTCTGGCCGGCGGCATCACCATGCTTTTGACCGATCGCAACTTCGGCACCACTTTCTTCGCGCCGGACGGCGGCGGCGACCCGATCCTGTTCCAGCACCTGTTCTGGTTCTTCGGGCACCCGGAAGTCTACATCCTGATCCTGCCGGGCTTCGGCATCGTCAGCCATATCGTCTCGACGTTCTCGAAGAAGCCCATCTTCGGCTATCTCGGCATGGCTTATGCCATGGTCGCGATCGGTGCGGTCGGCTTCATCGTCTGGGCGCACCATATGTACACGACCGGCCTGTCGCTCGACACGCAGCGCTATTTCGTCTTCGCCACCATGGTTATCGCGGTGCCGACGGGCGTGAAGATATTCTCGTGGATCGCCACCATGTGGGGCGGATCGATTTCGCTCAAGACCCCGATGCTGTGGGCGATTGGCTTCATCTTCCTGTTCACCGTCGGCGGCGTTACCGGCGTCCAGCTTGCCAATGCCGGTCTCGACCGCCCGCTGCACGACACCTACTACGTGGTCGCGCATTTCCACTATGTGCTGTCGCTGGGCGCGGTCTTTGCCATCTTCGCCGGCTGGTACTACTGGTTCCCGAAGATGACCGGCTACATGTATTCGCCTGTCATCGCCAACACCCACTTCTGGGTCACCTTCGTCGGCGTCAACCTCGTCTTCTTCCCGCAGCATTTCCTCGGCCTCTCCGGCATGCCGCGCCGCTATATCGACTATCCGGATGCGTTTGCCGGCTGGAACATGGTGTCGTCCTACGGCTCGTATATTTCGGCCGTCGGCGTGGTCATCTTCCTCTATGGCGTGTTCGAGGCTTTCCAGAAGAAGCGGGTGGCCGGCGCCAACCCATGGGGCGAGGGTGCGACGACGCTTGAATGGCAGCTGCCTTCGCCGCCGCCCTTCCACCAGTGGGAACAGCTGCCGAAGATCAAATAGGCGGCTGCCTGGCGAATACGGAACCGCCGGTCCGCCCGGCGGTTTTGGCCAACGGAATGATGGACTTTAAGTACGCATGGCCCTTGTCGACGACACATTGACTGACGAACCGGGCTTTCGCATGTCGGAAGCGACGGCGGGCGATTTCTTCGCCCTGTTGAAGCCGCGCGTCATGTCGCTGGTGGTGTTCACCGCTTTTGTCGGCCTGGTCGCGGCGCCCGTGACCATCAATCCGCTTCTGGCGGTGATCGCGATCCTGGCTATTGCCATTGGCGCCGGTGCGTCCGGCGCGCTCAACATGTGGTATGACGCCGATATCGATGCGGTGATGACCAGGACCGCCGGCCGTCCGGTGCCGGCCGGCCGCATCCGGCCCGGCGAGGCGCTGAGTTTCGGCCTGGTGCTGTCGGTGCTGTCGGTGATGACGCTCGGCGTGCTGGTCAACTGGCTGTCGGCGACGCTCCTGGCCTTCACCATCTTCTTCTATGCCGTCGTCTACACGATGTGGCTGAAGCGCTGGACGCCGCAGAACATTGTCATCGGCGGTGCTGCCGGCGCCATTCCGCCGGTGATCGGCTGGGCCGCGGTGACCGGAACGGTCAGCCTGGAAAGCGTCGTCCTGTTCCTGATCATCTTCCTGTGGACGCCGCCGCATTTCTGGGCGCTCGCTCTCTTCAAGTCGCAGGACTATGCCAGGGCCGGCATCCCGATGATGCCGAATGTCGCCGGCCAGGCTTCGACCCGACGCCAGATCTTCGCCTACGCGCTGATCCTTGCGCCGGTTGGCGTGCTGCCATGGATGCTCGGTTTCACCACGCCCGCCTATGGCGTCCTTGCGGTGCTGCTTGGCGCCGGCTTCGTCTGGTATGCGTGGAAGGTGCTGCAGATGGCGGACGACGACCATGTGATGAAGCCGGCCAAAGCATTGTTCGGTTACTCGCTGCTCTACCTCTTTGCCATTTTCGCCATCTACCTTGCCGACTGCGTTGTCGGGCGCGTGCTGGCCATGGGCGGAGCATGATCATGGCCGACAAAAAGCTTGAACTCGTCACGCTGACGGAGCGCCAGCAGAAGGCTCGGCGCAACCGCTCGGTAGCCATCGGCCTGGCGCTGGCGGTGCTTGTCGTCATCTTCTATATCGCGACCGTGGTGAAATTCGGTCACAACCTCACCGGAACGATGTGAGGCTCAAGATGAACCGCCAAACAGTGACCTATCCCCAAAAGAAGAACACCAACCGCATCGTCGCCGGCGTCTGCATCGCCTTTTTTGGCGGCATGATCGGCATGGCCTATGCCGCGGTGCCGCTCTACGCGATGTTCTGCCAGGCGACCGGTTACGGCGGCACCGTGAAACGCGCAACGCAGCAATATGCCGACCGCGTGCTCGACCGCGACATCACCATCCGTTTCGACGCGAATACGGCCGGCGTGCCATGGCAGTTTGAGCCGGTCGCCCGCTCGGTCACCATCAAGATAGGCGAGACGGCGCAGGCGCATTATAGCGCGACCAACAAGTTCGTCCGCGCCACCACCGCCCGCGCGACTTTCAACGTGCAGCCGGAACTGGCGGGATCCTACTTCAACAAGGTCGAGTGTTTCTGCTTCACCGACACGACGCTGAAGCCTGGCGAGACGCTGGATATGCCGGTCGTGTTCTATGTAGATCCCGACATCGTCAATGCGCCGGAGCTGAAGGACTTGAAGACGATTACCCTGTCCTACACGATGTTCCCGGTCGAGAAGAACGAGAAGAACAAACCGGTCGCGTCGTCGGCGCCGGCCGAAGGCACAAGCAACAAAGTTTCACACACCGAACGAAGCCTCGGGGGTTGATATGGCAGACGCGCACGCAAAACCACAACATGACTACCATCTCGTCGACCCGAGCCCGTGGCCGTTCCTAGGCTCGGTCGGCGCGCTGGTCACTGCGATCGGCGGCGTCTGTTACATGCAGTACCTCAAGGGCGGCGATTTCCCGATTTTCGGCTTCAACATCGCCAATCCGTGGCTGTTCTACATCGGCCTCTTGATCGTCATCTACACCATGTACGCCTGGTGGTCGGACACCATCAAGGAAGCGCATGAAGGCCACCATACGCGTGTAGTGTCGCTGCATCTGCGCTACGGCATGATCATGTTCATCGCTTCCGAGGTGATGTTCTTCGTCGCCTGGTTCTGGGCATTCTTCGACGCCAGCCTGTTTCCCGGCGAGGCACAGCAATACGCCCGCGCCGCCTTCACCGGCGGTGTCTGGCCGCCGAAGGGCCTCGAGGTTCTCGACCCCTTCCACCTGCCGCTCTACAACACCGTCATCCTGCTTTTGTCGGGCACCACGGTGACCTGGGCGCACCACTCGCTTATTCATGGCGACCGCAAGGGGCTGATCAACGGCCTGGTGCTGACCGTCGGTCTCGGCATGCTGTTCACCATGGTGCAGGCTTACGAGTACATGCACGCGCCGTTCGGCTTCAGGGATTCGATCTACGGCGCCACCTTCTTCATGGCGACCGGCTTCCACGGCTTCCATGTCATCATCGGCACCATCTTCCTGCTGGTCTGCCTGGTTCGCGCGATGAAGGGCGATTTCACCCCAAAGCAGCATTTCGGCTTCGAGGCGGCCGCCTGGTACTGGCACTTCGTCGACGTGGTCTGGCTGTTCCTGTTTGCGTCGATTTATGTGTGGGCATCGAGCGGCGCGGTGATCGAAGGTCACTGAAATCTTTTAAGGGAATGTGACGAGGCGGCTGCGGCGACGTGGCCGCCTTATCTTTTGGGGCGAACGGCACTAAGATATTGCAATGAGCGACGACAAGGCGATCTGGCCACCAATCGATCCGATTTCGGCCGGCCTGCACGGCCGCTGCCCGCGCTGCGGCGAGGGGCGGCTGTTCTCCGGTTTTCTCACCGTCGGCAAACGCTGCGCCAATTGCGGCCTCGACTATTCCTACGCCGATGCCGGCGACGGTCCGGCGGTGTTCGTCATCCTGATCATCGGCTTCATCGTCGTCGGGCTGGCGCTGTGGATGGAGGTGACGCTTAGTCCGCCGCTTTGGCTGCATCTCATGCTGTGGATACCGCTGACGCTGGTGCTATGCCTTGGGGCGCTTAGGCTGATCAAAGGCGTGCTTTTGACGCTGCAGTACCGCAACAAGGCGGCCGAGGGCAGGCTGGACCTCGGCGAATGAGCACGACATCCGGTTCGGTCGCAGGCCGTTCGCGGCCGAAGACGGCATTGCTGCTTGGCTTCGGCCTCGTGCTGTTCTTCATCTTGCTGGCGCTCGGCACCTGGCAGGTCCAGCGCCTGTACTGGAAAGAGGGTCTTCTCCAGACAATCGACCAGCGCACGCACTCGGCGCCCGTGCCGTTGGCCGAGGTCGAAAAAAGGTTCGCCGCCACCAGCGATGTCGACTACACGCCGGTGACGGCATCAGGCACTTTCCTGCATCAAGGCGAGCGGCATTTCTTCGCGACCTGGGAAGGCCAGTCCGGTTTCAATGTCTTCACACCCTTGCATCTGGAGGACGGCCGCTTCGTCCTGATCAATCGCGGCTTCGTGCCCTACGATCTCAAGGATGCGGCCAAGCGCCCGCAAAGCCAGGGTGCGGGCCAAGTGACGGTGACGGGGCTCGCCCGCAACCCGCTGCCGGCGAAGCCCTCGATGATGCTTCCCGACAATGATCCGCAGAAGAACATCTTCTACTGGAAGGATCGCGATGCCATGGCGGCGAGCGCGGGTCTGCCGGCCGGCGCGGGGCTGGTGCCATTCTTCATCGACGCGGACGCCACCCCGAACCCGGGTGGGCTGCCGGTCGGCGGTGTTACCGTTATCAACCTGCCGAACAGCCATTTGCAATACGCCGTAACCTGGTATGGCCTTGCCGCTGCCCTTGCCGGCGTCCTCATCTTCAGGCTTCGCCGCCCGGCGAAAGAGAAATGATCGCCGCTGGCGCCCTTGACAGGGCAGGGGTGCGCACCTCATTTCGCGCCTTGAGCTCACCTGGGTTCACGATACGACCAACCGGCCGGGAATCATGCTTCACACGACCACAAAGCCACCGCTGACGATAAGGCTCTGCCAGCCGCGAGGCTTCTGCGCCGGCGTCGACCGCGCCATCCAGATCGTCGTTCTGGCGCTGAAGAAATACGGCGCGCCGGTCTATGTCCGCCACGAGATCGTGCACAATCGCTACGTCGTCGAGGGGCTGCAAAGCCTGGGTGCGGTGTTTATCGAGGAACTCTCCGAGATACCGGCGGAGCATCGCCAGAGCCCGGTCGTCTTTTCGGCGCATGGCGTGCCGAAGTCGGTGCCGGCGGATGCCCAGGCGCGTAGCCTCTTCTATCTCGACGCCACCTGCCCGCTGGTGTCGAAGGTCCACAAGCAGGCGATGCGCCATCAGCGGCTTGGCCGCCACGTGCTTCTGATCGGCCATGCCGGCCATCCTGAAGTGATCGGCACGATGGGGCAATTGCCGGACGGCGCCGTCACCTTGATCGAGACCGAAGCTGACGCCGCGAAATTGGTGCCCGCCGACCCGCAGGCACTCGGTTTCGTCACCCAGACGACGCTTTCGGTCGAGGATACCGCCGGCATCATCCGCGTGCTTAAGGATCGTTTTCCCGATTTACATGCGGCGGCCGCGGAATCGATCTGCTATGCCACCACCAACCGTCAGGAGGCGGTCAAGGAGACCGCCGCTGGTGCCGATCTCTTCCTGATCGTCGGCGCCCCCAACTCCTCCAATTCGCGGCGTCTTGTCGAAGTGGCCGAACGCGCCGGCGCCTCGATGTCACTCCTCGTGCAGCGCGCCTCCGAAATTCCGTGGACTGACATTGCCGGCATCTCGACGCTCGGCCTGTCGGCAGGCGCTTCGGCGCCGGAAATCATTGTTGACGAGATCATCGACGCCTTCCGGCAGCGCTTCAATGTGACGATCGAGCTGGCGGTGACGGCCACTGAAACGGAGGATTTTCCGGTGATGCGGGTCCTGCGCGATGTCGAACTGACGGCGGCCGACATGGCCTTCGTCAATGGGGCCGCGTAAGGTCCATGGCGGTCTACACCGACGTCAATGAAAGTGAGCTCGGCGCGTTCCTGAAGCCCTATCCGGTCGGCGATCTCCTGTCCTACAAGGGCATCGCAGAAGGCACCGAGAACTCGAATTTCCTGCTGCACACCACCAGCGGCTCCTACATCCTGACGCTCTACGAAAAGCGCGTCGACAAGGCCGACCTGCCGTTCTTCCTCGGCCTCATGGGCCATCTCGCGAGAAAAGGCATTTCGTGCCCGCTTCCGGTCACCGCGCACGACGGCACCGTCATCGGCGCGCTTGCCGGCCGGCCGGCGGTCATCATCACCTTCCTCGAAGGCCTGTCGCTGCGGCGACCGACGGCAGCGCATTGCGGTGAGGTCGGCAAGGCGCTGGCGCAACTCCATCTCGCGGGTCAGGACTTTCCCATGACCCGCCCGAACGCCCTTGCCATCGATGGCTGGCGTAAGCTGTGGAACGCGTCCCACGCGCGCGCCGACGAGGTCGAGCCGGGACTAGCGGCCGAAGTCGATGCCGACTTCGCCGATTTCGAGCGGAACTGGCCCAAAGGCCTGCCGGAAGGCATCATCCATGCCGATCTTTTCCCGGACAATGTCTTCTTCCTCGGCGAAAAACTGTCCGGGCTGATCGACTTCTATTTCGCCTGCAATGATCTCTACGCCTATGATGTCGCCACCTGCCTCAACGCCTGGTGCTTCGAGAAAGATTTTTCTTTCAACCTGACCAAGGGCACGGCGCTGCTTGCCGGCTACCAGAGCGTGCGACCCTTGAGCGGCGACGAGAAAGCCGCGCTGCCGATGCTGGCGCGCGGCTCGGCACTGCGCTTCATGCTGACCCGGCTTTACGACTGGCTGACTGTTGCCAACGGCGGGCTGGTCATAAAACGCGACCCGACCGAGTACATCCGCAGGATGCGCTTCCACCGGGCGATCAAATCCCCTTCCGAATACGGACTGACATGACCAAGCGCGTTGAAATCTTCACCGATGGTGCCTGTTCGGGCAATCCGGGGCCGGGCGGCTGGGGGGCGGTCCTGCGCTTCAACGGCATCACGAAAGAACTGTCGGGCGGCGAGGCTGCTACCACCAACAACCGCATGGAACTTTTGGCCGCCATCTCGGCGCTCAATGCGCTAAAAGAACCCTGCGCCGTCGATCTTTATACCGACAGCAACTATGTCAAGGACGGCATTTTCAGCTGGATTGACGGCTGGAAGCGCAACGGCTGGAGGACGGCCGCCAGGCAACCGGTGAAGAATGCCGAACTGTGGCAGGCACTCGACGAGGCGCGCAGCCGTCATCAGGTCGTCTGGCACTGGGTCAAGGGCCATGCCGGCCATCCGGAGAACGAGCGTGCCGACGAACTGGCGCGGCTCGGCATGGCGCCGTTCAAGAACAAGTCGGCCAGGCCCGCGCTCCTTTCGGCCAAGGAAAGCACCCAAGCCAAGCAGCCGGCAGCCAAGAAAATGCGGCGCTCGACCCAGAGCTACTAAACCAGTCTGGTCCTCCGTGTTCAGCGGATCAGCAGCGCCGTGCCGAAAAGCCCGAGCGCGAACACCGTATGCGACACCAGGTTGAGGGCGCGGATCTGCATGGGGTTGGGGCGCTTTGATGCGGCCCAGCCGGCGCCCATGCCGGGCGCCAGCAGGAACCAGCCGGCGCCCACGGTGACGATGCCGAGGATGAAGGCCGGCAGGAAGGTCGGCGCCGCCAGCCACGCCGCTCCCGCCAAAACGGCCAGAATGATGCCGTAGACGATGCCGACAAAATAGTGGAAGGCCCAGCCCAGCGCCGATTCATGCGCGTAGGGTGCTGCCTCGCCGATATCTTCGTGGAAGACCCTGCCGTCCCTCAGATGCCAGACCCAGCGGCCGACCAGCCCCCAGTTCGGCCGCGGCTGAGCAAACACCGTGTTCAGGAAAATCGCCCAGAGGTCCATGAGCGCCGTGGCGCCGATGCCGATCGCCACAGCGCGCCAGAAGATATCAAACATCATCGAGGTCCCCCAAAAGCAAGCAGTCCCGAAGAGCCAGCGCACGATCCCGAAAACCGGAATCGGCTTTCGGAAAGGATCATGCGCCGATTCGAAAGTCTTGAAGCGTCCTTGGGACGCGCGACGTTCTAAAAGGCGACTGTGGCCTATGCTGTCGCCAGAACGGAAAGCTGTCCGAGAATGTGAGCCGCACCGGATTCATCAACGCCAGGCTTTGTCTCGACATTAAGCGCGATGACCTTGCCGTCGTCGACGATCATCGAGAACCGCTTCGAACGCAGTCCCATGCCACCGCCGGAGAGGTCGGCGTCGAGGCCGATCGACTTGGCGAAGTCGCCATTGCCGTCGGCAAGGTAAAGGATCTTGCCTTCGCCGCCGCTGAAGCGGGCCCAAGCGCCCATGACGTGAACATCGTTGACGGCGACGACGGCGATGGTGTCGACGCCGCGCGCCAGGATGGCGTCGTAATTATCCAGATAGCCGGGCAGATGGTTGTTGCTGCAGGTCGGCGTGAAAGCGCCGGGAACGGCGAACAGCACAACCTTCTTTCCCGAGAAAATCTCGGTCGTCGTGATCGGTTTTGCCCCGTCGGCAGTCATCGTCTTGAAGGTCGCTTGGGGCAGCTTGTCGCCAATGGCAATCGTCATGATGGTCCTCATTTGACAAATGGGAGGGAGTATCCTTGCGATAGCGAACTCAGACCTTTCCCGCAACCGTTGGGAAGCCCCTCGCAAAAGGATGTTCGACCCTGAACATCCTTTGCCCGAGATCAAGGGAAAGGCAGCTGTCCCTCGACCGCGCCGACCGCAGTTGTCAGCGTGTAGTAAAGTCCGCCATCCGTCGGCGTCGTCGTCGGCCTGTCGAGGATCGGCACGGTAAACACCAGCTTGCCGTCCTTTTCGCTGCGAGCCGGCACGCCGAACATGTAATCCCGCTCACCGGCGACGAAGAAATCCGCCGCCTTCGGATTGCCCGGAAAGCTCGCCTCGACAATCAGTGTCTCGCGGTCGCCCGGCAGGATATTGATGCCGAAATCGGGCCTTGCAGGGGCCGGCAGGGTTGCGAGGGCCGCCTTCACCAAAGCGGCGTCTTCGACATTGTCCGGATCGGAGCCCGGATCGATGGCCAGCCTCGTCTGCACCGGGATGCAGATCGTCTCGCAAATGCCGAGAAAGATATCGGCGTCGATGACGGCCGGCTCGTTCGGCGCCGACAACGTGAACGTCACCGGCAGCGAAACCGGATGGTCATAGCCGGCCCATTTGCCGTAGCCGTCGTCGTGGCGCTGGGGCGGCGGAAACGAAAAAGTCGCGTTGGCAATGTTGGTGCTGGCCGAGACATCGATTTGCGGCGGCACGCCCGCGTCGCCCGGATCGCGCCAGTAGGTTTTCCAGCCAGGCTTGAGCGCAATATCGAGGACGCCATGGATGCGCCCGGCTTCGTCGGGCTTGCCGGTGGTCACAAGCCGCACTTTGCCGCCTTCGGTGTTGTACCAGATCGACGAGGAGGCTGCAGCGGGAAGGCCGATTCCACATCCAACAGCGGCGCCGAGCAGCAGGACTTTCAAGCTTTGCATGGCGGTGATTTGAGCGTCCGTTCATGGCTGCGCAATGATTTCATGGCTTCGCTGTTATCATATTTGCGTGACCTCGGGCACAGCTTTGCGTGACCTTAGACGCACAGCCGAGACCAAATCGCGCGCGGCACATCTTTTCGGCGCTTCCAAAACGCGTTACGCTGCCTGTCATGGACTTATTGCGCCACAAGAAGATGGTCGCAGGACGCGGCTTTCTCGACGACCAGTTCCTGATTGCCATGCCCGGCATGAAGGACGACCGCTTCACGCGCTCCGTCATCTACATCTGCGCGCACAGCGACGAAGGCGCGATGGGCCTGATCATCAACCAGACGCAGCAGATGCTGTTTCCGGATCTTCTCGTCCAGCTCGGCATCATGAACGAACAGGAGGCGATCCGCTTGCCCGCGCAGGCCCGTGACTTCGTCGTGCGCAACGGCGGACCGGTCGACCGCAGCCGCGGCTTCGTCCTGCATTCGGGCGACTACCGGGTGGAATCGTCGCTGACCGTCTCCGACGAGATCTGCCTGACCGCGACCGTCGACATATTGCGCGCCATTTCGTCGGGCCGCGGCCCTCGGCACGCGCTGATGGCGCTCGGCTATTCGGGCTGGGGCGCCGGCCAGCTGGAAAGCGAAATCGCCGAGAACGGCTGGCTGACCTGCCCGGCAACTGCGGAGCTTCTGTTCGATACTGACATCGAGCGCAAATACGACCGGATTCTCGCTTCGATCGGTATCGACCTTGCGCATCTTAGCCTGGCGGCCGGTCACGCCTAGTGGTGAAAACCTGACACCATCGCCAGCCGTTTGCCCAAATCGTAGACGAGATTCTCGATATCGGCTGTCCAGAAAAGGTCAGCCTCTTTCACGCGGGTTTCGACATCGCTGTATTTGCCGATGCGGGCTTCTAAGAAGGAGCGCATGCGCTGGTGAAACTGGCCGACGGTGAGCTGTTTTCCCTTGGCCCTGAACATCGCGGTATTGAACCGCGCCGCCTTGGGGAAGATTTTGCTGGCTTTGGCATTGGGCGTCTCGTCGGCGTTCGACAGGAGGTTTGCTGCGCCGTTGGTGCCAAGGAAATGGGGGAGGTAAAGATCCCGTTCGTCCATGGCCTTCTCGAGACGGGCTTCGATGCGCTCCTTGGCCGCAAGAAGGTTCTTGGCCGCAAGTGCTGCCGACAGATAGGGATCGCGCCTGAATTCAAGGATGCGCTCTTCTTCGGCCTTGTCGTCGACGAAATGGTGTTCGCGCTTGCCCTCGAGGCGGATCCGGATCAGTTCCGCTTCGTCGCCCAGGCCGAACTCTGCACCGTAGTCCTTCACGGCCTCGAGCCATGTCTGGTCGAGGAACTGCATAAGACCAAGTGCCGACCCTTTAGGCGGGCGGTTGTTGATGTCGAAGGAGGATTCCTTCTCGGCGATCGCGAAAAGGGTGTCGGCAGGAAATTGGGTGTCCTTGGCTGCACGCAGAATCTCGCTGGCAATGTACTGGGACACCTTGTATTCGCCGAACTCGTGCACCGACATGCCTACGACGATCTGTTCCGCGCCTTTGGAAAGGATGGAGACGGTGCCCTTCAATGCATCGGCCAAGGTGCCTTCTCCCTTGCGTCGGGAGGTCGATATGGTGCCCGGATCGATGATGTCGAACTCGGGCGCGGCCGAGGGGAAACCCAGAGCGGAGGACGGAGCAGCAGTGGCAACCGCGGCTTCGGTCGCTCCGTTGACCAAGGCTCCCGAATAGACCGGCCATGGCATGGCTGCCACTGTCGCCGCCAAGCCAAGCCCCGCGATCCTTTTCGACAAAGGCCGCACGCCCGAAAGAATGACGCCTCCGCAAGCAAAGAATTCACGTGTTCTTTGGAGTGACGCCAGGTCATCCTCCGTTCCTTGTCTGCCCCAGATATTTTGGGAAGATCTATTTCCAACGTTGAGCCGTCAACGTCGAAAAGACAAGAAGAACGGTCAGTGCCTCCGCTAGCTAGTCATGGATAATGGCGGTACAATGGCCGCAGTGCGGCGAAATAATTCGTAATGTACAATGGGTTGATTTTTAACGAGCGTTGCGTAGGCAATGCGTTGCTTGTGAAGAGAGATCATTTACCCTTTGGCTGTCGCCAGATTGGTGCTGAGCTCGAAGGCTAGTTTCGACCCGTTGGTGTATGGCTGCAGCACGGGCGCACTCTCGCTCACGATCTCCTCCACGACGCGCTTGCGTTCCTGATCGTCCATTTCCTTGGCTAAAGAACTCATCCCGACCAGCGCCATCGTATTCAAATGCAGGAAGGGTGCGCCTTCCCCGAAATGGATGGTGCGCGAAATAGTCCTTGATCGGACCTCGTGGAAGCCGGCGTCTCGCAGCAGCGCCTCAAGTGGCGCCGCTTCCCCGAAGCTGTACCGTTGATCGGCGATGGCGCCCAGGTGGCGCTCCGCCACGCGGCGCAGTTCGCGAAAGAACGGGATTTCGTCATCCGGGCGCCACGTGGCAAGCGCCAGCCTACCACCCTTCGCCAGCGCGCGACGCATCTGCGCCGCCGCCGCGGGTTTGTCGGGAAAGAACTGCAGTCCTTGCTGGCAGACGACCACGTCGAACGTCTCACCGTTACGCAGAGGCAGCTCGCCGGCATTGCCCCGACGCCAGTCAATGGCTGGTTCTACAGCCCGCGCCACGGCAAGCATGTCCAGGCTGATGTCGACGCCGACGATGTATCCGGCTTCACCGAGCCGCTCTCTTGCAACGCGCGCCACTATTCCTGTTCCGCAAGCGATATCGAGTACGCGATCGCCCGAAGACAATTCCAGCTCGTCAAGAGCCAACTCGGCCCATGGACGGAAGAGAGGGCCGACGAGCCACCGCTCGTACATTTCCGGGAAACTTGCCTGGTTCATTGCGTAACTGGGCAAGGTCATAATTGTCCTCCCTCAGATTTCCATCCGGCCATCGCGAGCCTTCTCCGCTGTTCCTTGGCCGCGTGCGATTCCAACCAAGAGAAAGTTGCAGCCGTTTAGGAGAAAGAGAGAAAGCATCTCAAACCAGCAGCAGCTCAAGCTTCAGCAATAACGCCTAGCCTGGCCAATCGAAACTTTGGGCAGCTCGGACCATTGCCGCCGTCGCCGGGCTATATGGCCGGCCCGGAACGCTAGCCAGGGACACCGTGCGTGCCACCGCGGGTTCGATCAGCGGGCGCTGCAGAAGTTCAGGCGATGTCACCGAATATTCAGGCATGAAGGCGAAGCCGATCCGCGCCAGCACCATTGATTGGACCCAATCCTCGCGCTCGGAACGAAAGCGGGCATAAAGGCTAACGTTTCTTTCCCGGCACACCCCCATCACAAGGTCCCGCATTTCGCAGGACAGACGATCGACATAGGGTTCTTGAGAGAGGTCGACCAACTTGATTGCATCGAGGGTCGCAAGCCGGTGATCCGGCGCGAATACGACGACGTAACGCTCACTGTAGAGATCATGGACGCGGAAAGCCGCTCCCAATCCCTCCAGCGGATTGAGAACGGCCAGATCGAGATCGCCATGCTCAAGCCTGTTTTTCAGTTCCTGAACGCTCGCTTCGCTAACTTCAAGCTCGACGCCATGATAGTCGCGCTGGAACTTTGCGAGGAACCGGGCGAGCTTCACATGGCCGATGGTCGACATCACGCCGAGGCGGATCGGCACCTGGTTGAGTAGCCTAAAATTATCGGCAAGCGTCCTGGTTGCGTGGGCCTCCTGCATGATCTGCTGAAGATGCGGCAGAATGGAGCGCCCGAACTCACTCAGGAGGACGCGCTTTCCCTCGCGGTGGAACAAGGGCGCGCCAAGCTCATCCTCGAGCGTCTTGACCGCTTTGGTGAGCGCCGGCTGAGACACGTTGCAATCGGTGGCGGCCTTGGTGAAATTCAGTATTTTCGCGGCCGCAAGCACGTAGCGGACCTGAAACATCTCCATGGCGAGCCCTCCCGAGGCGGTTCCACGAAACGACATTATAGCCCCTTCATCGATAACTGTCGGCTATCGATCGATAGAAAAAATGTCGTTTTCTTTCGCCCGCCATTGCATTCAACTCCTGTAGTCACTGAACTAGGAGGAGATCTGGAAATGACCGTCTATATGGTGGAACGGGACCTCAAGGGCATCAGCATGGAAGCTCTGGGAGATGCACAGAAGGCGGCGATCAGCAAGGCCGCTGAGATGACGTCCAACGGCACCGACATTAGGTATCTGCGCTCGACCTTCGCACCGGAGGACGGGCGCTGCATGTGCCTGTTTGACGCTGTCTCCAATACCGACGTGAAGCGTCTAAACGACGATGCAGGACTGCCCTATCACAGAATCGTGCCGGCGCTCGATCTGACCCCATAAGGCCAGCACGACCGGGCTCGTGATGACCATCCGGGCCCGGCGTTCTGGAGAGTCATGCGCAGCGCGCCAGGCTGATCATTTGGAACGACGGAAGACCCAAGACGTTCGTGCTGCATCCGCTAGCCGCAGTTCTAACGCTTGTTGCTCCCAGGAGTCTGAGGCGGACCATGTTTGGCAGCTCGGGCATCATTCCTCTGCCTCGCCCGCTTGAGCGTCGTGTGGATACTCTTGCGCAGTCGTTCATGCGCCAGCGGCTCGGATATCAGATGGACTTCTCGACCCCGGAAGGCGAGCCGGCGCTGTTACCGCCCACCTCCGTGTCCTGGCGTATTTTCAAGAACCCTGTTGCGCTGTTCATCGGCGGGGTTACGGCGGTGCTGCTCGAATTGGCAGAGCCGCGGGTTCGCGACGCCATTTGGCAGCACAGCACATTCCGCTCCCACGCGCTCCGACGATTACAGCGCACCGGCCTCGCTGCCTTGGTCACGGTCTACGCCCACCGAACCAAGGCTACGGCCATGATTGAAGGTGTGGTCAGGATGCATGGGCGTGTTTCAGGTCGAACGAGCGAAGGCGAGCCATACCACGCCACCGACCCGGAGTTGCTGGACTGGGTGCAAGCGACGGCCGAGTTTGGTTTCATGGAGGCGTATCACGTCTATGTGCATCGTCTGCATTTTTTCGAACGGGACGCGATGTTTGCTGAGGCTCGCCCCGTCGCGCTTCTCTATGGTGCGGCCGGCGCGCCCACGTCTCAGGCCGAGCTTTACGCGCTGTTCGACGTGATGAGGCAAAGACTAGTCGCGTCGCCGATCATCTTGGAATTCCTGGAGATCATGGAAGAAGTTCCCGCCTTGCCGGGAGCGGCTCAACCGCTTCAGCGACCATTTCTGAAGGCGGCAGTCGAGATCCTACCCCGCTGGGTGCGCGAGCGGTTGGCGCTCGGCGACCGCTGGACGTTGAAGCCGTGGGAGCGTGCTTTTGTGAAGACGACGGCTGCAATTTGCGACAGCATCGTGCTCCCTTCATCACCGGCCGTCCAGTCGTGCCGTCGCCTCGGCCTTTCCGAGAACTATCTCTATCGCCGCCCTTAATCAGGCTTTCCAACATTGATGGAGCCGCGCCAGGAGACTAAAATTTTCGATACTGCGTGACGAGGACGGTTTACTTGCGAACTCCAGGCGCCGGGAAGCGGACCCCCCGGCATGTCGCCCAAAGGTGCGCAGCGGTTTTGACACTACGACATGCGCAAAAATCAAGCCTGAGTCAGCGGATACTGTTCCTTCAGCGTCTTCAGCACCTGATCGCCGGGCATCGGCGCGCCGAACATGAAGCTCTGCACATATTCGCAGCCCATCTGCCGCAGTTCGAGCGCATCGCTTTCGTCCGAAATGCCTTCGGCCACGACCGAAAGGCCGAGCTCATGCGCCATGTTGACCATGGATTTGAGCAGCACCGCGCGCTTCGGTGTCGAGTCGTCGACGAAGCTCTTGTCGATTTTGATCGTGTCGAAGGGGAAGCGCGTCAGATAGGCTAGCGATGAGTAGCCGGTGCCGAAATCGTCCAGCGACAGGCCGATACCAAGCTTCTTCAGCTTGTTCAGCACATGGGCTGTCTGCTCGGGATTGTCCATCACCAGCGATTCGGTGAGTTCGAGCCGGAAGCAGCGCGGCTTTAGATTGGCTCGCGCGATCACCGAGCGGACGTCGCTGACCAGATCGCGGCGGATGAGCTGACGGCTGGACAAGTTGACCGAAACCGACAACGGCGCATCGCCGATCTGCTTTTGCCAGCCCGCCAGATCTTCGGCGGCCTGCTGCATGGCGAACAAGCCAAGCTGCACGATCAGGCCGCAGCTCTCGGCGACCGGGATGAAATCGCCTGGTGGAATCATGCCGCGGCGCGGATGGTCCCAGCGCAAAAGCGCCTCGAAGCCGGCAACGCTGCCGTCTTCGAGCCGCACGATGGGCTGGTAGGCTAGTGTGAATTCGCGCCGTTCGATGGCGCGGCGCAGGTCGGACTCGAACTGCAGCCGGTCGGTGCCGACGGTCCGGAAGGCGGGGCGGAACGGCTCGATCCTGTCGCCGCCGAAACGCTTGGCCTGGTGCATGGCAAGCTCGGCGTCCTTGACCATGTCCTCGGCTGAGCTCTGCGCCGAGGTCCAGGTGACCAGTCCGATCGAGGCGGTCAGCACAATCTCGCGTTTGGCAAAGGTGATCGGATTGTTGATCGCATGCTTGATGGCGTCGGCGACCGCCGCGATGCGGGCCGGGTCCTGTTCAGAAAGCAGCATCAGCGCGAACTGGTCGCCGGCAAAGCGCGACAGCGAATCCTTCGGCTTGAGCAGCCGGTGCAGGCGGCGCGCAATGGTCAGCAGGATGGTATCGCCGGCCGAGATGCCGAGCCCGTCATTGACCTGCTTAAACCGGTCGATGTCGATGACGAAGACGGTCGGACGCACCTTCTCTTCCGTGCGCGCGATCGAGATGATCGCCTCCAGCCGGTTCATCAGCAATTCCCGGTTCGGCAGGCCGGTGAGATTGTCATGCACGGCATCGTGCAGCAGCCTCTCCTCTGACTTTTTCTGCTCCGTCACGTCGACCATGGTGCCGACGCAGCGGATGACCTCGCCGTCCGATCCGATCACCGGCCGAGCGCGCAGCGAAAACCAGTGATAGTGCCCGTCGGCGCCGCGCAGGCGGAAGTTCTGCGACACGCGGCCGCGCCGGTGTTCGAGCACCACGTCGAGCGTCGTGCGGAACGTGTCGCGATCGTCGGCATGCAGCACCGGCAGCCAGTTGCGGGCGGCCCCGCCCAGACTGTCGGGCGCAAGGCCAAGCTGGATGCTGACATCCGGCTTGGTGACGACGCGGTCGCGCATCACGTCCCAGTCCCAAACCGTGTCGCCCGATCCGGCGACGGCCAGCGCCTGCCGTTCGAGATCGGAGAAAAGGCCCTGATGCAGCGCGCCACCGGCAAAGGCGTGCTGCATGACGGTGAAGCCGATCAGCAGGATGATGAGGATCAGCCCGCCGCCCAGCGCCGGCTGGGCAATGTCGTTGTCGAGCATGCCGGTGATCGCCATCCACGACCCGCATAGCCACAACAAGACCATGACCCAACTGGGCACCAGCATGATGGCACGGTCGTAGCCGCGTATGCCGAGGAAAATGATCAGGCCGAGGCCGGTCAGGGCGGTGGCGGCGAAGGACAGCCTGGCGATGCCGGCGGCGACCGCCGGATCGACGATGGCCACACCCGCGATCAGCACCAGCCCAAGAATCCAGACCAGCGCGCCGTAGCTGAAATGGCCGTGCCATCGGTTGAGGTTGAGGTAGGCGAACAGGAACACCACGAAGGTCGCCGCAAGCGCCACCTCCGTTCCGGCTCGCCACATCTGCTCGTTGCCGGGCGATATTTCCAGGACCTTGTTGAGAAAGCCGAAATCGATGCAGATATAGGCGAGCACCGCCCAGGCGAGTGCAGCGGTAGCCGGGAACATCGAGGTCCCCTTGACGACGAAAAGGATGGTCAGGAACAGCGCCAGAAGGCCGGCGATGCCGATGACGATGCCGCGAAACAGCGTGTAGGAGTTGACCGAGTCCTTGTAGGATTCCGGATCCCACAGATAGACCTGCGGCAGTTTGGGCGAGGCAAGTTCGGCAATGAAGGTGATCACCGTTCCGGGATTCAGCGTCACCCGGAACACATCGGCGTCGGGGCTGGTCTGGCGGTCGAGCGCGAAGCCCTCGCTGGGCGTGATCGCGGCAATGCGGGTCGAGCCGAGATCCGGCCAGAAGATGCCGGAATTCACCAGCCGGAAATGCGGTGCGACGATCAGCCTGTCGAGCTGCTGGTCGGTGGTGTTGGCTAGCGCGAACACCGCCCAGTCGCCGGTCGAGCGCGCATCATTGGCCTCGACCTCGATGCGCCGCACGATGCCGTCCGGTCCCGGCGCGGTCGACACCTGGAAGTTCTCGCCCTGGTTGCGATAGATTTCGACCGCGCCCGAAAGGTCGAGCGCCACGTCGTCGCGGGCGATCTTGATCGGTTCGACGGCGAAGGCCGAGGACGCCGCGCAGAGCGTGACGATTGCCGTCAGGACAAAGGCGAACAGCGACCCGATTCGCAGGAAATTCGTCAAAAATCAGTCCTTCGTTCCCGCGCCGGGCAGATCGTCCCCGATCCGGGCGTAGAGGTAATGGTCCTGCCAGATGCCATTGATCCTGAGATAGGATCGCAGAAGTCCTTCGCGCCGGAATCCGGCTTTTTCAAGCACGCGGATCGACCGGGCGTTGTCGGGAATACAGGCAGCTTCGATCCGGTGCAACCTCAGCGTATCGAAGGCGAAGCGCGTCACCACCTTGACCGCGTCGGTCATCAGGCCGTGGCCGCTGTAGCGCTCGCCGATCCAGTAGCCGATATGGCCGCTTTGCGCGACGCCGTGGCGGATATTGCCGAGGGTGATTCCGCCGACAAGCTTGCCGCTGCTTTTGTCGAAGATGAAGAAGGCTATGGCCGTTCCCTGCGCGTAATCTTCGCGGTAACGGCTGAGGCGATGCCGCCAGGCCGTGCGGTCGAGCTCGTCGGGGTTCCACCGCGGCTCCCACGGCTCCAGGAAGCGGCGGCTTTCCCCGCGCAGCACCGACCATTCGCGATAGTCGTTGGTCAGCGGCACGCGCAGCGTGACGCGATCGCCCTTCAGTGCCGGCAGGTCACGGCGAAAGAAAGGGAGCGCGAACATGACGCTTTGATGGACTTAGCCGGCGAGCTTTCGGGCCGTGGTCTGCGTGCCCGAAAGCGACTCAAGGACCGCCTCATAGGGAGCGAGCGTGCCCACCGGTCCGACGGCAGTCAGCGTCGGCTTGGTCGAAAACAGCCGTGACGACAGGTCCGTCAACCGCTCGACCGTCAGCGCCGACAGCCGTTCCATCAGCTCTTCCTTGGCGATCGGCCGGCCGAACAGAAGCATTTGCCGGGCGATCTGCGAGGCGCGGCTGGCCGGGCTCTCGGCGGACATGATCAGGCCTGCGCGGTACTGGGCGCGTGCCCGGTCGAGTTCCTCCTGCAGGATGTTCTCGCCGGCCTTCTGCAACTCGTCGATGACCACCGGCACCAATTCGGCGATGTCGCTCTGCCCGGTCGCGGCATGGACGCCGAATATGCCGGTGTCAGAAAAACCCCAGTGGAAGGCATAGACCGAATAGCACAGCCCGCGTTTTTCGCGGACTTCCTGGAAAAGGCGCGACGACATGCCGCCGCCAAGGATCATCGACAGGACCTGCGAAGCGTAGAAGTCACGCACATGATAGGCGCGGCCCTCGAAACCCAGCACGATCTGCGCGTCCATCAGGTCGCGGTCCTCGCGGAAATCGCCGCCGACATATTGCGCATATTGCGGCATCGTGTTGTCGGACTTGCTGCGGAAGCCGCCGAGATGCTTCTCGACCTCACGCACGAAATTGTCGTGCTTGATGTCGCCGGCGGCGACGACCACCATGCGTTCGGCGCCATATTGCCGTTCGATGAATTTGTGCAGTTGCTTCGAGGTGAACGATTTGACGGTTTCCGGCGTGCCGAGGATGGAACGGCCGATCGTCTGGTGGCGGAAGGCCGTCTCGGTGAAACGGTCGAAGACGATGTCGTCGGGCGTGTCGTGAGCGGCGCCGATCTCTTGCAGGATCACATGCTGCTCGCGCTCTAGCTCCTGCGGGTCGAACTCGGATTCCTGCAGGATATCGGAGAGGATATCGACGGCCAGGGGCACGTCGTCGCTCAGCACCCTGGCATAATAGGATGTGGTCTCGACACTGGTGGCGGCATTGATCTCGCCGCCGACATCCTCGATTTCCGAGGCGATCTCGAAGGCGCTGCGCCTTCTGGTTCCCTTGAACGCCATGTGTTCAAGCAGGTGGGCCATTCCGTGCTCTTCGTTACGCTCGTTGCGGGCGCCTGATTTGACCCAGGCACCAAGAGCGACGGATTCGAGGCTTGGAAGGGTTTCGGTGGCGACTGTCAGGCCGTTCGACAGACGGCTTACCTCAACACCCATATAGCTAATACTCCCTAACTTGCCGCCCGCGTGTGACGGCTAACATAATCTTCCACCATTTTCAGGTCGGATGGAAGTACCGTGTATTTTTCCTCTGATGTCATCAACCCGCCTAGCCACGCGGGCAGGGCAGGCGACACGCCGCTGGCGGCTCCGACGGCAGCCGGGAATTTTGCCGGATGGGCGGTGCCGAGCACCACCATGGGCACGGCCTTGGTGGCCTTCGCACCCGCAACATGCATGGCCGCGGCCGTGTGCGGGTCGAGCAAATAATCACTGGCGTCGAGCGTCGAGCGGATCGTGGCGGCGACTTCGTCCATCGTCGAACGGCCAGCATCGAATTCGGAGCGGATCCTGGCGATCTCGCCCGCTTCGATGGCGAAGGCGCCGGACTGCTTGAGGCCGCTCATGTAGCGCCGCACGGTCGAGGCATCGCGACCGGCCGCCTCGAACAGCAGGCGCTCGAAATTCGACGAGACCTGGATGTCCATCGACGGCGACGTGGTCGAAAAGACGCCTTTCGTGCGGTACTCGCCGCTCGACAGCGTGCGCGCCAGAATGTCGTTGTCATTGGTCGCGATGATAAGCCGCTCGATCGGCAGCCCCATCTTCTTGGCGGCGTAGCCGGCGAAGATGTCGCCGAAATTGCCGGTCGGCACCGTGAAGGAAACCGGCCGGTCGGGCGCGCCGAGCGACAGCGCCGATGAGAAATAATAGACGATCTGGGCCATGATGCGCGCCCAGTTGATCGAATTGACGCCCGACAGCGACACCCGGTCGCGAAAACCGTGATCGTTGAACATGTCCTTCACCAGGCCTTGGCAGTCGTCGAAATTGCCTTCGACCGCCAGTGCATGGACATTTGCCGCGGTGGACGTCGTCATCTGCCGCTGCTGCACCGACGAGACCCGGCCGTGCGGGAAAAGAACGAAGATGTCGGTCCGATTGCGCCCGGCGAAGGCATCGATGGCAGCCCCGCCGGTATCGCCTGATGTGGCGCCGACAATGGTGGCGCGCTGGTCGCGTTCGGCAAGCACATGGTCCATCAGCCGGGCGAGAAGCTGCATGGCGACGTCCTTGAAGGCAAGTGTCGGGCCGTGGAAGAGTTCCAGAACGAACATGTTCGAGCCGGTTTGCACCAGCGGGCAGACCGCCTCGTGGCGAAAGGTCGCATAGGCTTCACGCACCAGGCGTTCGAACACCGGCATCGCGATCTCGTCGCCGAGAAACGGCGACAGCACGCGGATGGCGAGGTCGGGATAGGCAAGGCCGCGCATGGCGCGGATCTCTGCCGCCGAAAACTGCGGCCAGGCATCAGGCACATAAAGTCCGCCATCGCGTGCCAGACCCACCAGCACCACGTCGGAAAATCCAAGCACGGGCGCTTCCCCGCGGGTACTCACATATTGCATCGTTACATGTCCATTGCTGCCGGGCGGCTTCATCCGCGGCAAAGTGGTTAATTTCCGCGCTTGCTCAGTCGCATTTTTGCCGCGCGGTTGATATACGTCACCCGCTTTGCGAGAGGGAAGTGCAGTTCATGGCGTTTCATTCATTCAACGGTCGTTTTGTCGCGGGTCTGGCCCTCGCTGGCTTTATGCTTACCGCCGCCGGCTGCCAATCAGGCGGCAGTAGCATTCTGGGCTTCGGAAAAAAGGACTCGACACCGCCACCACCTCCGGACCCGAAGGTTCTTTCCAGCCAACTGCTGGCCTATTGTCCGAAAGTGACGCTGCGCGACGGCACCGCTTTCTTCAACACCTATGCCAAGGGCAACCAGAAGCCCAAGAAAAAAGCCGCCGCTCAGGACGCCGAGGCTGCTGCGCTCGACGCGAGCAGCGATCAGCAGGACGATTCGGCGAAGGTCATCTATCAGGCCTCGATCACCGATGTGACCCGCGACTGCAACCGTGCCAACGGCTCGCTGACGATGAAGATCGCCGTCGCCGGCAAGGTCGTTCCGGGACCGATGTTCAGCCCGGGCACGATCACAATGCCGATCCGTATCGCAGTGATGCATGGCACCGAGGTGCTTTACTCGCAGCTTCATCAACATCAGGTCCAGGTTACCAATCCCTCGAGTGCCACCCAGTTCGTCTTCACCGATTCGAACGTCGTCGTTCCCGAGCCCACTGCGCAGGACTATCAGGCGTTCGCCGGCTATGACGAAGGCCCGGCGAAGAAGACCGACAAGAAGATTGCCGCAGCCGAATAGCGGCGGCATTAGGGCCGCCTCCGGTCGGAGGCGTATGCATCACGCATCCGACCATTCCGACAGGGCGGCGATCACGCTTTTCAGTTCTGCCCAGCGGCGGATGACCGTTTCGGCGCCGGCCTCGGTCAGCGCGTCGGCATGCCCGGGATAGCTGTGCGCCGCGCCGGTAAAGCCGATAACGCGCATGCCGGCTGCCCTGGCGCCGGTCACGCCATGCACGGAATCCTCGATGACGAAGGTGTTGGCCGGATCGGCCTTGAGCTTTGCCGCGGCAAAGAGAAACACGTCTGGGGCAGGCTTGGACTTTCCGCTCGGTGTTTCCAGAGAGGAAAAAATCCGGCCGTTGAAAAACGGCAGCAGATGCACCTTCTCCAGCATGAATTCGATCCGCTCGGAGCGAGAATTCGAGCAGATGCAGCGCGGTGCAGTCACCGCGGCGACCGCCTCGTGCACCCCGTCGATGGCGCGCACATCGCTGCGCAGCCTGCGGTCGACCAGGTCTTCGGCGCGGTCGATCAACGAGGCTTGGAATGGGATGCGGGACTTCTCCTCGACCCGCATCATGATGTCCTTGAAGGTCAGCCCGGCATAGGTTTCGGAAATCTCCTCGGCCGATATCTCGTAACCGGCCGATGTCAAAAGCTCGGCTTCGATGCGCGCGGCGATGATTTCGGAATCGACGAGCACGCCGTCGCAATCGAAGATGACAAGGTCTGGCTGGGGCATTGGCGATCCGGAAAGCGGGAGGGAGGAGGCTGAGACGCTCAGGCGGCGCGGCATACACCAACAGGCCGGCCTTCGCAAATTACCTGTGGTCCGAACCCTCAACCTTCATCGAATATTTACGCTGATCGGTAACCATAACAGGGAGTAAACAGTAACGCGTGCTTTGGGTGTCACAATGTCTGCCGTGCGTCTTCTCGACGACCTTTCCCATGCTCCCCAGCAGTCCGAATGGCTGGATACGATCCTGAAGGGCGATTGCGTCGCCGCGCTCGACCGGCTGCCCGAAAAGTCCATCGACGTGATCTTTGCCGATCCGCCCTACAATCTGCAGCTCGATGGCGATCTGCACCGGCCCGACCAGTCCAAGGTCGATGCCGTCGACGATGACTGGGATCAGTTCGCGAGTTTTGAGGTCTACGACGCCTTCACCCGCGCCTGGCTGCTGGCGGCGCGCCGCGTGCTGAAACCGAACGGCACCATTTGGGTCATCGGCTCCTACCACAATATTTTCAGGGTCGGCGCCAAGATGCAGGATCTGGGGTTCTGGATCCTCAACGATGTTGTGTGGCGCAAGACCAATCCGATGCCGAATTTCCGCGGCCGTCGCTTCCAGAACGCCCATGAGACGATGATCTGGGCCTCGCGCGATCAGAAGGGCAAGGGTTATACCTTCAACTACGAAGCGCTGAAGGCGTCGAATGACGACATCCAGATGCGCTCCGACTGGCTGTTCCCGATCTGCACCGGCGGTGAGCGCCTGAAGAACGAAAATGGCGACAAGCTGCATCCGACGCAGAAGCCCGAGGCGCTGCTCGCCCGCATCATGATGGCCTCGACGAAGCCCGGCGATATCGTCCTCGATCCCTTCTTCGGCTCCGGCACCACCGGCGCGGTAGCCAAGCGCCTCGGCCGCCATTTCGTCGGCATCGAGCGCGAGCAGACCTATATCGACGCCGCCAACGAGCGCATAGATGCAGTCCGGCCGCTGAATGGCGCCGATCTTACCGTGCTTACCGGCAAGCGCGCCGAGCCGCGCGTTGCTTTCGTCAGCCTCATCGACACCGGGCTGATGTTGCCGGGTGCCACGCTTTATGACGCCAAGAAGCGCTGGGCGGCCAGGGTACGCGCCGATGGCACGGTGGCGATCGGCGACAGCGCCGGATCGATCCACAAGATCGGCGCGGAAGTGCAGGGGCTGGACGCCTGCAACGGCTGGACCTTCTGGCACTATGAGCGCAGCGGCGGCCTGACCCCGATCGACGAGCTTCGCCGCATAGCCCGTCTTGGCATGGAGCGGGCAGGGGCCTGACGACGGATTCTATGGATCCGTCATGTTAAAGCGGATTATCGATCGGCCTGTCGAAGTGATTCAAATCACACTCTGATCCCCAGCTCTCTAAGGTCCGCCTTGAGCGTCTTGGCGTCGGTGAACAGCACGGACTGCCAGCCGGCCGCCTTGGCACCTTCGACATTCTTCTGGCTGTCGTCGATGAACAGCGTGGCCGCGGGCTCGAGGCCGAAGGCGGCGACGTGATGATCGTAGATGCCGCGATCAGGCTTGATCAGGCCGATCTCGCCCGAAATGGTCACCCCGCGCGGACGGTTGAGGAAATCGAAACGCTGCCGGGCTTCGGCGAGCGTATCGGAGGCGAAGTTGGTCAGCATGGTGACGTCGTGGCCGGTGTCGATCAGCTTCTCCATGATCTCAACGCTGTCCGCATAGGCGTGCGGCACCATCTCGTGCCAGAGGCGGCGGAAGCTGCGGATGTTTTCGGCATGGTCGGGATGTTCGGCGATCAGCAGGGCTTCGGCTTCCTCCCATGTCCGCCCTCGATCCTGCTCGATGTTCCAGTCATGCGTGCAGACATTGTCGAAGAACCACTTTCTCTCCTCGGCATCCGGAATGAGACGGCTGAACGGAAGGTTCGGGTCATAGTGGATCAGCACTCTGCCGATGTCGAAAACGATGTGGCGGATTTCAGTCATTCTGTCCTCATTCAATGCAATTCAATGCGGGCGCTGCTTTTTGGTCGCGCCCGGTATCGCCGCTTCGATTACCTTTTTCATGACAGTGGGTAAGGCTTCCCCGGAAATTTCATGGGCCAGTGACCAGAAATGCCCCGCCGGAGCAGCGCCTTCTGTCACCGATTTGAACACGTCGAGTTCAAGCCCGAAATGGGTAAAGACGTGGCCAATCCGCCCGGCGGGCCGCCAGTCGCCGGGAAAGGGGGCTGCCGCATCCGTGGTGGCGCCGTCAATCCGTGCTGTCCAGCCGGTCGTCGGCACCTCGGTCATGCCGCCGAGCAGGCCTTTTTCCGCACGTTTTCGCAAAAGAATGGCGCCGTCGGCCCTGACGGCGACAAAGGCGGCGCCACGCCGCAATGGCTTTTCCGCCTTCGGCAGGCGCACCGGAAAATGCTCGGGGTCGCCCGAGACAGTGGCGCTGCAATCGTCTCGCAGCGGGCACAGCATACAGCGCGGCCGGCGTGGCGTGCAGATCGTCGCGCCCAGATCCATCATCGCCTGGGCGAAATCGCCCGGTCTGGTCGCTGGAACCATGCGCTCGACATAGGCGCGTATGTCTCCCTTGGCTTCGCTTAGCGGCGTGGCGATCGAGAACAGCCGGGAAACCACACGCTCGACATTGCCGTCGACGACCGCGGCTGGCTGGTCGAAGGCGATCGCCGCGATCGCCGCCGCCGTGTAGGCGCCGATGCCGGGCAGCTCTCTCAAGGCAGCTTGCGTATCCGGAAACCTGCCGCCTTGCCGTGCGACGAGATCGGCGCAGGCCTTTAGATTGCGCGCGCGGGAATAGTAGCCGAGCCCGGCCCAGGCCTTCATGACATCTTCGGTCGGTGAAGCGGCCAACGCCTCGACATCCGGCCATTTCTGGACAAAGGCCCGGAAATACGATTTTACCGCTTCCACCGTGGTCTGCTGCAGCATGACTTCGGAAAGCCAGATGCGGTAGGGATCGGGACGCACCCCGCGTGCCAGCTCGCGCGGCGCAATGCGCCACGGCAAGTCGCGGTGATGCGCGTCGTACCAGGCGAGCAGGCGGGACGCGATCTCGGCGCTCTCCCCCGATGCAGCCTTGCTGCTATCGTCGGACGCAGCTTTGCTGCTGTCTCTAGACGCGGCTCCGCCGCTGTCTCCGGATGCGGTCTTGCGGGTCTGGTCGTGCAGTGCCATTGATCGAGGACAGGCCTAGCCGATGCTTGGTGAAGGTCGTGACTGGAGAACGCACATGGCAGGGAAAAGGCCCTTCGGCAATCCCGTTCCGGTGAGTGATCTCGCAACCCAGATCCTCGATCCGGTGTTGCGCAAGCGGGCCGGCATGTCGATCGGGCTCGTGCAGTCTTGGGAGGAGATTGCCGGGCCTCGGCTCGCCAGCCGTTCGCGCCCTGAAAAGATCCAGTGGCCGCGGCGCATGCATGAAGACGATCCGTTCGAGCCGGCGGTGCTGGTCATCGCCTGCGAAGGCATGGCCGCGCTCCATCTGCAGCACGAAACCGGCGAGATCATCAACAGGGTCAACGCCTTCCTCGGCTTCAACGCTATCGGCCGGATCAGAATCGTGCAAAAGCCGGTGACGGCGGACAAGGGGCGGCCTAAACCAAGCTTCCGGCCGCTGACTGCGGCCGAGAAGGTGAAGCTGTCAGGCACTGTCGGAATGATCGAGGATGACGGGCTGCGTGCTTCGCTGGAGCGGCTCGGCGCCACCATTCTCGGTCAAAAGAAGGTATAATCTCGCGCTTTCGTGATCGCGCACACAAAGTTTGGCGATTGGAATGGGGACGGCGATGCCTTAATTCGCGCCAACTCTCGCCTTTTCTAGTCTTTGCATTGCAAAATCCAACTATTGTCAGGTGATTCGTATGACCCGTCCTTTGTCCCGCAGAAACCTCCTGTCGTCGCTGGCCGCCATTCCGGCGGTGGCTCTGCTCGCCGCCTGCAGCGACTCGGGCGAGAAGGCCGTCGCGCAGGATGCGGCTCCCGCCGATGCGATGAAGCCGGCCGATCCGGCGAAGCCGGCAACGCCGGCCGCGGTCAAGGCGCCTGAGGCCCAGGGCACGGTGGACATGGCGGCCTTGCTGAAGCCAGGCGCGCTGCCCGACGCGCAACTGGGCAAGGACGACGCGAAAGTCACAATCGTCGAATATGCCTCGATGACCTGCCCGCACTGCGCGCATTTCCACGAAACCACCCTCCCGGAGCTGAAGACGAAATATATCGACACCGGCAAGGCCCGCCTTATCCTGCGCGAATTTCCGTTCGACCCCAGCGCTGAGGCCGGTTTCATGCTGGCGCGCTGCTCCAAGGACAATTATTTCCCGATGGTAGACGTTCTGTTCAAGCAGCAGGCGAACTGGGCAGGTGTTGCCAATACCAAGGATGCCCTGCTGCAAATCTCCAAGATGGCCGGTTTTACACAGGAGTCCTTCGAGGCCTGCTTGACGGACCAGAAACTTCTGGACGATGTGAGGTCGGTCCAGAAGCGCGGCGCCGATGAATTCAAGGTCGACTCGACGCCGACCTTCTTTATCAACGGAAAGACCTACAAGGGGGCGCTGTCGATTGAGGAAATATCGGCCATCATCGACCCTCTGCTCTGACGTTTCCGCAGCGCCGAAGCGGCTGCGCTTCGGCGTGCGCAGCTTTTTGCTGTGCCGCGGATTCTCTTCGCAAAACCGCGGAACACTTTTGCGGAACTTGGCTATGGGGCGGCGCGAATGAAGTTCTCGCGCCTTCGCCTGCTCGGGTTCAAGTCCTTCGTCGAACCCGGCGAGTTCGTCATCGAACGCGGCCTGACCGGCATCGTCGGGCCGAACGGCTGCGGCAAGTCGAACCTTGTCGAGGCTTTACGCTGGGTGATGGGCGAAAGCTCGTACAAAAACATGCGCGCGTCCGGCATGGACGACGTCATCTTTTCCGGTTCCGGAACGCGTCCGGCCCGCAATACCGCCGAAGTCACGCTTTTCCTTGACAACAGCGACCGTACTGCGCCCTCGGCCTTCAATGATGCCGATGAGCTGCAGGTTTCGCGCCGCATCGAGCGCGAGGCCGGTTCGCTCTACCGCATCAACGGCAAGGAAGCCCGCGCCAAGGACGTGCAACTGCTTTTCGCCGACCAGTCTACCGGCGCGCGCTCGCCTTCGATGGTCGGGCAGGGCCGCATCGGCGAGCTGATCCAGGCAAAGCCGCAGGCGCGCCGCGCGCTTCTGGAAGAGGCGGCCGGCATTTCGGGCCTTCACACACGCCGCCATGAGGCCGAGCTGCGGCTGAAGGCGGCCGAACAGAATCTGGAACGGCTGGACGACGTCGTCGGCGAACTCGAAAGCCAGATCGAAAGCCTTAAGCGCCAAGCCCGCCAGGCGTCGCGCTTCAAGAACCTGTCGGCCGATATCCGCAAGGCCGAAGCGACGCTGCTGCACCTGCGCTGGACGCTGGCCAAGACGCAGGAAGGCGAGGCCCGCTCGGCGCTGGCGATCGCCACGGCGCTGGTCGGCGACCGCGCCGCCGCCCAGATGGCTGCCGCCAGGGAGCAAGGGATCGGCGCGCACCGGTTGCCGGACCTGCGCGATGCGGAAGCCGCCGCCGCTGCCGCCTTCCAGCGCCTGTCGATCGCCAAGACGCAGATCGAGGAGGAAGCGGGCCGCATCCGCGCCCGCCAAGTGGAACTCGACCGCCGCCTCCAGCAGCTCGACGGCGACATCACTCGCGAGGAGCGGATGGTCCGCGACAATGCGGATATCCTCGAACGCCTCGCCACCGAAGAAGCCACGCTCAATGCCGAGAATGCAGGCGCCGCCGAGCGCGAGGCCAGTACCCGCGCCGCGGTCGAACAGGCAGCGTCGACGCTTGCCGCGAGCGAAGCCAAACTCGCCGGGCTGACGGCCGAACGGGCGGAGGCCGCCGCCTCCCGCAACCAGATCGAGCGAACGCTGCGCGATACCGCTGAGCGCCGCGACCGTTTCGCCCGCCAGCTCGCCGATGTCGACCGGGAATTGTCCGACATCGCCTCCAGGGTCGCCGGCCTGCCCGATCCCGCCGAAAAGCAGCTTCTGGTCGAACAGGCGCTGGCGCTGCTGGAGGAGACCGAAGCCGCGGCGATTGCCGCCGAACAGGCTGTCGCCGAGGCGCGTACGGCGGAAAGCGCCGCCCGCCCGCCGGTTCAGGATGCGAAGGCCGAGCTGGCGCGGATCGAAACCGAGGCCCGCACGCTGGCCAAGATCCTGAATGCCGCCAGCGGCGACCTCTTCCCCTCCGTCCTGGAGCAGATCAGCGTCGAACGCGGCTACGAGACGGCGCTGGGAGCGGCCCTCGGTGAGGATCTCGACGTGCCGCTCGACCGCAGCGCACCGGTGCATTGGGGCCAAAGCGAGGTCCAGCCCGGCGACGCCGCTCTGCCCGAAGGCATCAAGAGCCTTGCCAGTATGGTGCGCGCGCCGGCGCAACTGGCCCGCCGATTGGCGCAGATCGGCATCGTCGAGGCCGGCGACGGAAAGCGGCTGCAGGCGCTGCTCGCCCCCGGGCAACGGCTGGTAAGCCGCGAAGGAGCGCTCTGGCGTTGGGATGGGTTCACCGCCAGCGCCGACGCGCCGACCGCGGCCGCGCAGCGGCTGGCGCAGAAAAACCGGCTGGCCGAACTCGACGCCGAGGCGGTCGACGCGATCCGCATCCTGCGCCAGGCCGAAGAGGCTCTCGCTCATGCCGAGCAGGCGCTTACCCAGGCGAGCGAGGCCGAGCGCTACGCCCGTCAAGCCGGGCGTGATGCCCAGCATGGGCTGGACGCCGCCCGCAGCGTGCTGGCCGAGGCCGAGAAGGCCGGCGGCGAGCTGTCGAGCCGACGCGCAGCACTTGACGAGGCGCGCGCGCGCATCGTCGACAGCCATGAAGAGACGGCGGCGGCCTTCGTCGAGGCGGAGATGCTGCTGCAAAGCGCTCCCGATCTCGGTGATCTCCAGTTGCAGCTCGAACAGTCGGCCGCCAACGTTGCTCGCGACCGCGCCACCCTTGCCGATGCACGCGCCGTCCATGAAGGCTTGAGGCGGGAAGCCGAAGCGCGAACGCGCCGCCTTGAGGCCATCGGCGCGGAACGCCGCAACTGGCTGGCGCGTGCCGAAAACGCCTCGACGCAGATCGCCGCACTCGGCGAACGCAAAGCCGAGGCCGAGGCCGAGCGTGAAAGACTGGCCGACGCACCCGATGAGATCGACGCCAAGCGGCGCGCTTTGCTGTCGCAGCTTGCCGAAGCCGAAAGTCTGCGCCAGGCAGCCGGCGATCGTTTGCAGGAGGCGGAGAACCGGCAGTCCGAACTGGACAAGGCCGCGACATCAGCAATCCAGTCGTTGGCCGAAGCGCGCGAAACGCGCGTCCGCGCCGAAGAGCGGTTGACCGCAGCCGACGAAAGACGGCTCGAGGTCGAGGCCCGCATCCAGGAGACGCTGAACACGCCGCCGCATCTGGTCATCCGCCACACCGGCCTGGAGGCCGACAGCCCGATGCCGGAGATGACCGAGATCGAGCGCCAGCTCGACCGGCTGAAGATCGAGCGCGAACGGCTGGGCGCCGTCAATCTGCGCGCCGAGGAAGAACAGAAGGAACTGTCCGACCGGCTGGAGACCATCGTTTCCGAACGCGAGGACATCATCGAGGCCATTCGCAAGCTGCGGCAGGCGATCCAGAGCCTGAATCGCGAAGGCCGCGAACGGCTGCTGGCTGCCTTCGACGTGGTCAATGGCCATTTCCAGCGGCTGTTTTCGCATCTGTTCGGCGGCGGCACGGCGGAACTGCAACTGATCGAGTCCGACGATCCGCTCGAGGCTGGTCTCGAAATCCTTGCGCGGCCGCCCGGCAAGAAGCCGCAGACGATGACGCTGCTTTCCGGCGGCGAGCAGGCGTTGACGGCGATGTCGCTGATCTTCGCCGTGTTCCTGACCAATCCCGCGCCGATCTGCGTGCTCGACGAGGTCGACGCGCCGCTAGACGATCACAATGTCGAGCGTTTCTGCAATCTGATGGATGAAATGGCAGCCACCACCGAGACGCGCTTCGTCATCATCACGCACAACCCGATCACCATGGCCCGCATGAACCGGCTGTTCGGGGTGACCATGGCCGAGCAGGGCGTGAGCCAGCTCGTGTCGGTCGACCTGCAGGCTGCAGAGGCCCTGCGCGAGGCGAGCTGACGCGTCGACTAGACCGCTTGTCGGTAGCGCTTACAGGGACTCTCGGTTGTAGCACGAACTGAAACGGTCGGTTCCGTTCATTCGGATGTAGCATTTTGATGTTGTGCATGATCCTTTCCGAAATCGATCTCGATTTTGCGATCATGTGCCGGCATATGCGTGGAGAACCTTGTTGCCTATACTTGTCACTGGAGCCGCGGGATTCATTGGCAGCCATGTTTGCCACTACCTCCTGAACAGGGGGGAAGCAGTCGTCGGCGTCGACAACATGAACGACTACTACGACCTGGCGCTGAAAAAAGGACGGCTCGCCCGCCTTCAGCCTGACAAGAAATTTTCATTTCATCAGATCGAGATCGCCGAACAGGGCGCGCTCGCTACCGCTTTGGCCGGGCAAGGCATAACCAGGATTGTCCATCTCGCTGCTCAGGCGGGTGTGCGCCATTCGATCGACAATCCGCGCCTCTATGTCCGTTCCAATGTCGTCGGCCATCTCGAAGTGCTTGAATTCTGTCGCGCGCAGCCCGCATTCGAGCATCTGGTCTATGCCTCGTCGAGCTCGGTCTATGGGGGCAACCGCAAGGTGCCGTTCAGCGAGACCGATCAGGTCGACAGGCCCGTCTCGCTCTACGCCGCCACCAAGAAGTCAGATGAATTGATGAGCCATACCTACGCCCATCTCTTCGGGGTGCCGCAGACCGGCTTGCGGTTTTTCACCGTCTACGGTCCCTGGGGCCGGCCCGATATGGCCTATTGGATATTCACCAAGGCGATGCTCGAGGGCAAGCCGATCCGGGTGTTCAACAACGGCGAGATGTGGCGGGATTTCACTTATGTGGACGATGTGGTGAGGGCGGTCGTTGCCGTGCTCGACCAGCCGCCCGTGGCCGAGGTTCCGCCGAGCAGGGTTTACAATGTCGGCAACAACCGGCCGGTGCGGCTGGGCGATTTCATCGACACTCTGGAGAAACTGCTCGGTGTGAAGGCGATCCGCCACAGCGAGCCGATGCAAAGCAGCGACGTCGAGCGGACCTATGCCGACATGACCGCCATGGAGCGCGATTTCGGCTTTAAGCCGAGCGTTTCAATCGAAGACGGGCTGAAGAAATTTGTCGACTGGTACCGGTCGGAATGGGCTGCGGGATCAACGACAAGATGATGGCGGCCTGAGTATCGTCATCGCCGGGTTCTCCGCGCGTCAGCATATACCGAAGAACTTGCCGGTGATACGCGCCACGTCCCACCGAGGCTCCGTCGTCTGCATTGTGACGTGGCCGGTTTGTAGCCTTGAGCCTCGCGCCATAACCAGCCCAGCTCGATCATCGCCTCAGCCCGGCCATGAAGGCCTTTACTCTGGCGGGGTCGACCTGGTTCCACCAGACGCCGTCATGCTTCAGCGCGCTGGCGATGATGACGCCATCGACGATGCCAAGAATATCGTTTGCATTGTCGGGCGTCACGCCGCTGCCAACCAGCGTCGGTAGGCCGGCAGCCTCTTTGATCATGCGGATGTAGCTCAGATCCGCAGCGTGCCCGGTGCGCTGACCGGTCGCTATGATGGCATCGGCATCGAAGAAGACCAGATCCTTGACCAGTTCCTCCACCGGGCGGTCGGCAACGATCGCGTGCGCGCCATGCTTGACATGAGCATCAGCGAAAATGCGGATGCCGTTGGCGCGCAGCTTGGCGCGGTAGCGTGCTGCGCGACCCGATTCCCCCTCGACAAAACCCTCGTTGGCGACATAGGCATTTGCCCATTGATTGACGCGGATGAAGCCCGCGCCAGCGGCACTGGCGATGGCAAGGGCCGGGATCGCGGCGTTAGCGAGCACATTAATGCCGACCGGCTTGCCGAGTTCGCGGCGAATACGGTCGGAGATAACAGCCATATAGGCCGCTGTCTCCGGCCCAATATCGTCAGGTTTGGCAAAGGGGATGTCGCCATGATTCTCGACGATCACCCCGTCACATCCGCAATCGAGATAGGATCTCGCATCATCGAGGCCCCGCTGATAGATCGCCTCGACCGCCTCGCCGTCAAAGCGCGGCGCGCCAGGAAGCGGCGCAAGGTGAACGACGCCGATCACCACCTTGGTGCGGCCGAAAAGTTCTACGAGCGCGTCGCCGCCTGATTGGCCGAGTTGGGTCATGAGAACTCCGTTTGATCGATGAGCGCCGCCATTTCAGACGCGGAAGGACAGGATATCAGTGTGCCCGGGCGAGTCACTGCAATTGCCGCCGCCGCGAGCGCGAACTTCAGCGCTGAGATAACCGACATTCCCTTGGCAAGCCCGCCGGCCAGACAGCCGCAGAACACATCGCCGGCACCGCTGGTGTCGAGCGCTTCGACGCGCGGCGCCGGCAAACGACGCGGTCCTGCCTGGTCCGGGCCAAGCACGAGACAACCTTCAGCGCCAAGCGTGACCACAACTGTCCCGGCGCCTTTGGCCGCGAGCGCGTCGGCCGCGGCTGCCATATCACCCTGGCCTGTCAGTGCTTTCGCCTCGGACTGATTCACCACCAATAACTGCGCCAGACCGAAGTCAGGCAGAGCCGCCGCATCGATAGGGCTGGCGTTCAGGACGGTGCGCGCGCCATTTTGCCGTGCTGCCCGCAGGCAGGCATTTATCGCGGCGGCTCGCAGGTTTCCTTGGCAGACAAGGATGTCGCCAAACGCGATCCGGCGGGCAAGCGCAGTTTGCGCGATCGGATCGAACGCCTCGCTGCAGGCGACACCGCTGACGATGAAATTCTCGCCGCTAGCCTCAATGACGATAGTCGAGCGGTCGCTTGGCAGGTCAAATTCGCTCGCCTCGAGGTCAGACAACTCCCTGTCGAGGCGGCTCCTGATCCATGCGCCTGCGCGGTCCTTGCCGAGCGCCGTCCAAAACGTCACCGCAGCACCCGTGCGCGCGGCCGCAACCGACTGGTTTGCGCCCTTGCCGCCGAGGCCGTCGGCGTAGCTGCTGGCGTTTAAAGTCTCGCCGGCGGCAGGGAAGCGGCCGACGCGAAACATCGTGTCGACACAGGCATTGCCCACGACGTGGACGTGCATCGCTCAGCTCTCGCCGGTCGCCCAGCTCAGCATCTGTTCGAACAGGGTTTTGTAGCCTTTCCAGGCGATGAACTCCGGTGGCAGCCAATGCGGCCCGACATCGGATGTCCAGGCCACAGTGCGGCCCCTGCCATAGTGGCCGGTGACGAGCAGCGGCAGCGATCCGTAGTCCGACGACACGGTCGCCAGAACTTCCGCCCCGTCCTTCAGCGTCACCTCGTTGAAGCCGAGCAGGATCGGCCAATCCGCACCGAGACCCTTCAGGATGGGATGGCTGGACGAGGCTTGCGGCATAGGCGAAAAACCTTCCGGCACCTCGACGCGGTCGTCGAACGCGAGGCAGTTCACCGGCAGGACCTCCTCGACCGGCGTCTTGCGGTAACGCGCGCCGCCATTGATGCCTTGGAAGCTATAGTAGCCGCCGAACATCAAAAGCCCGCCGCCATCGCGCACGTAGTCGCGCAGCAGGCGCAAGCGGTTCGGCGTCGGCTTCGAGTGGACCCAGGTGTCGGGATGCAGAAGCAGCGTATTGGCGCCGATGTCGGAGAGCACCACCGCGTCATAGGCCGAAAGCGCCTCCATCGTTTGCGGAAAGCTGCGCTGTGCCTCATGCGCCGGCATGAAGGTCACGTCGAAGTCGGTCGCCTTCAGGGCCGTCAGCAATTCGTCCGCGCCGGTGTGATAGGTGACCGTCGGAAACTGGTCGAAACCCTTGATATGGGTCGCGGTCGACACCCAGGATTCACCGGCAAGCAGGATCTTTTTCTTGGACATTTGAACTCCGTCGTAAGTGTAAGCCGTAAGTCTGCGCTTAATTCTGCCGCGAGAACACGGCCTTCGGATTGGCGATCAGCATGCGGTCGATGGCTGGCCGCTCGACGCCATGCCGTTTCAGGCGCGGTATGAAATGCTTCAGGATATAGCCGTAGCCGAAACCGCCGAAGCGGGTCAGCATGATCTTGAGGAACACATCCTGCGACAGCAGCAGGCGGTCGCCGAAGCCGGCCTCGATAAGTGCCGCAATTGCCCGCGCGTTCTCTTCGTCTGAGGGCGACTGCGCGTCCTGATCGGCATAATAATAGTCCATGCCGATCATATCGTATTCAAGGAATGCGCCGCGCCGGGCGAGGCTTGTCTGGTAGTCGAGATCGTTGTGGCTCGGATTCATATGGCACAGCACGGTGTGGCGGAGATCGGCGCCCTCGGCCTCGACGACATCGAGGACCTCGTGCGCCAGCCGCTCCCAGCCCGGCAGGTGGATCGATAGTGGCACGCCCGTGATGCGCGAGGCCCGCGCCGAAGCGCGCAGCGACTTTCGTTCCTCGGCGGTAAAATCCTTGCTGACGCCGACCTCGCCGATCAGGCCGGCCAGGATCGGCGGCTGCGTCTCGCCGCCGCCGACGTCGTCGACGATGAACTCGGTCACTGCGTCGACATCCATGGTCTTCAGCCATTCGGGATGGGTGTGCTCAAGATAGAAGCCGGTGCCCATGACGATCTTCAGTCCGGACACGCGGCCGATGCGGGCGAGTTTTTCCGGCTCGCGGCCGATGCCGATATTGGTCGCGTCGACGACGGTGTGCCCGCCGAGCGCACGATAGCGCTGCAGCTCCGATAGCGCGAGATCACTGTCGTCGAGCGAAACATTGTCGCGGTTGACGTAAGGGTTCATGCGCAATTCGCCGATGATCTCGATGTTAACCGGCTGCTCGGCGAGCGCCAGGTCGTCGGGATGACAGGGACATTTCCAGGTGCGCGCGCCGTCGAGCAATATGTGCTCGTGCATCAGCGTAATGCCCATTTCTTCGACCGGAACGGGGCCGAGCACGGTCATCACATGGCCGGTTTCGACCCCGATCGCCAGCCGCTTCCTGGGAGCCGCGTCATCGAAGAGATCACTCATAGGCTCAGCGGCTCCGCACGGCGCCGCGGAACAGGCGGAAGTTCAGCCAGATGGCGATCAGGATGATCGTTCCGGTCACGATCGGCGTCAGGAAGGGCGACAGATGCGCCAGGATCAGGCCGTTGCCGATGACGGCCACGGTAAGCGCGCCGAGCACCGTGCCGACGATCGTTCCGCGGCCGCCGAACAGGCTGGTGCCGCCAAGCACGACGGCAGCGATCACTTCGAGCTCAAAGCCTTGCCCGGCATTCGAGGACCCGGATCCGAGCCGGGCAGCAATGATGATCCCCGCAAGCGCTGCCGCGGCCGCGGAAATCACGTAAACGAAAAGCGTCGTCAGCCGCGTGTTCACGCCGGCGCGCCTAACCGCTTCGGCGTTGGCGCCGATGCCGGTCACGTAGCGGCCGAACGGCGTCTCGTTGAAGGCGATATAGGCGATCGCGAGGATCGCCAGCGCGATCAGCGCCGGCGCCGGCACGCCAAGGAGCCAGGCGCGGCCCAGCACCGTGAAAGGGCTTCCCGGCTCGATAGGGATGGAGTAGCCGCCGGTGATCAGCAGCGCCACGCCACGGATCACCGAAAGCCCGGCAAGCGTGACGATGAAGGCCGGGATGCCCTCATAAGCCACGAAATAGCCTTGTATCGCGCCAAGCAAGGCGCCCAGCGCAAGCATGGCGATGATGACCACAGGCCATGGCAAGCCGAGCTGCAGCAGTGTTGCCGACAACGTTGCCACCAGTGCCAGCACGGAGCCGACCGAAAGGTCGATGCCACCCGTGGTGATGACGAAGGTCATCGCCGCGGCGACGATCAGCAATGGCGCCGACTGACGCAGGATGTTCAGCAGATTGGGCGACGTCAAAAAGGCGTCCGTCGCCACCGAGAAGATGACGCAAACGGCCAGAAAGAACAGCGCAATCGACACGACACTGCCATTGGCGAGCACCGCATCTCGCCATGTGCCTTCGCGGACCCTCCGAGACTGAGCGGAGTGGGTCGAAGTCACCTCGCTCATGCTGATGCTCCATCGCGATGGGCGTTGTTGGCGGAACGAGCGTTGAACTTGCGGCCCACGATCAGGTTGACGACATCCTCGATATTGGTTTCGCCGATCAGCCGCTCGGCGACGTTGCGTCCTTCGTACATGACCTGAATGCGGTCGCATACGAGGAACAGATCCTGCAGGCGGTGGGTGATCAGAATGACGCTGACGCCGCGGGCGCTCACGGTGCGGATCAGGTCCAGCACAGCCTCGACCTCGGCGACGGCAAGCGCTGCCGTTGGCTCATCCATAATCAGCACGGACGGCTCGAACGAGGCGGCGCGGCCGATCGCGATCGACTGCCGCTGTCCGCCGGACAGGTTTTCGACCTTGAGCCGCGTGTCGGCGATAACGATGCCGAGTCGGTCGAGCATCTGGCGCGTTTGCTCGTGCATGCGCTTCTTGTCGAGAAAGGAAATGCCGGCGATGCGGCGGCGCGGCTCGCGGCCGAGAAAGAGATTGCCGGCGACATCGACCGTGTCGCAGAGTGACAGATCCTGATAGACCATCTCGACGCGCGCTGCGCGCGAATCCGCCGGCGAGTTGAAGGTCACCGGCATGCCATCGATCTCGATCGTGCCGGCATCGGGAACCACCGCCCCCGACAGCACCTTGCTCAACGTTGACTTTCCCGCGCCATTGTCGCCGACCAGCCCCAGGACTTCGCCCGGCCTCAGCACCAGCGACACGTCATCGAGCGTCTGGATGGCGTTGTAGCGCTTTGAGATACCGCTCATCCGCACCCGATAGGTCTCGCCACTGCTCATCTTGGATCCACCGGATTTGCAAAGCGTCCGCGGCGTAGCCTCAAGCGGCGCCGCGGACCGGTCATCGATGCAGTTTACTGGAACATCGCGCGGTATTGCTCGACATTGTCCTTGGTCACGATCGTCACCGGAATATTGATGATCGGCTCGACCGTTTCGCCCTTCTTGAGCTTGGTCAATGCTTCGACAGCGGCCTTGCCTTCACCGGCCGGATCCTGCTGGACGACCGCCGCCACCCAACCATCGTCAATGCCCTGAATGACCTGCTTGGTCAGGTCCCAGCCGAACACCTTGACGTCGCCGGTGCGGCCTTGGCTGGTTACGGCCGAAACAGCGCCGAGCAACGCCGGCTCGCCGGTCGCATATAGCGTCGTCATGTCCGGATTGGCGGTCATCAGATTCTCCGAAGCGCTCATCGCGGTCTCCTGAACGTTCTGGCCGTCGACAGTGTCGAGGAACGTGATCGCCAAGCCGCTGTCCGTGACCGCCTTCTTGAAACCGTCGAGCCGCTGGTTCTGGATGAACGAATTGAGCGCGCCGACAATACCGATCTTCGCGGTGCCGCCCATCTCGGACTTCACATAGTCGGCGTAGAACTTGCCGATATCTTCGCCGGCCTTGGCGTTGTCGACTCCGATGAACGCAACGTTGTCGCCGTCGGGGATCTGCGCGTCGATGGCGATCACGGGGATGCCGGCCGCCTTCGCGGCGGTGATTGCAGGCTTGACGCCGTTCACGTCGATGGCGACCAAAATGATGCCGTCGACTTTCTGTGTGATGTAGTTCTCGATCGCGTCATTTTGCGCGCTCGGCACGTTGTTGGCATTGAAGATGACCAGCTTGGCGCCGGCGGCGTCGGCCGCTTTCTGCGCGCCCTCGTTGATCTGGTTGAAGAAGAGGGCCTGCTGGTTGATGTTGACGAGAGCGAACGTATCGGCGAACGCCGATCCCATTGCCGTCGAGCAAATGGCGATGACGGCGGCGCAACGGACGAGAAGTTTGAACGGACGCATTTACGGTTCCCCTTGCTTGCGGGCCAAACCTGTTCGGCTGGTCCCATTGGTGCTACAGGCACGAGACAAACATTCAAGAGACTTGAATGTTTGTCAACTCCTTTGAACTCGTGCGCAGGTCAGAAGGTCGCCGGCGTGTTGACCCAGAAAATGCTGGCTCTCTCCTTGCCGATGTTGCGGTAATGGTGCGGCAACTCCGACCTGAACACGAATGCATCGCCAGTGGCGAGATCATGGCTCTTGCCATCGACGATCAGCTTGATCCGGCCGGCGAGCACATAGCCGACTTCCTCGCCGACATGCTGGATGGGACCTTCGCTCTCGCCGTCTGCCTCGATATGATGGATATTGCACTGCAGCAGGTGACCGGGCGAATACGGAATAATGCGTTCGAGCGAGATACCCTCGCCGCGCCTTAGCGCGTCGAGCGAGATCAATGGCCGCGCGCCTGCGCGGAACACGATCGCCTCGTCGTCGTCGACCTGTTCGAACATCCAGCCGATATTGGTCTCGAGAACTTCGACCAGGCGGTGAAGCATAGGCAGGGATGGCGAAGCCTTGCCGTTCTCGATCTTGGACAAAAGGCTTTCAGAGCAGTTGGCAGCTGTCGCCAGCGTCTTCAGCGTCATGCCACGTGTCTGGCGGGCGAGGCGCAACCGCGTTCCAAGCCGCGCAGCATTTACGGTGGCGGCCATTTCGGACTCTGGCCGTCGCCGATCGATTTTGTTCATCCGTTCGCCAACCATTCAACAGTCATTGGACAACTGTCGCGCGAGCAAAAGACAGCGGCGACCGATTTGCAAGTGGTGATCTGTCAATTTCGACGCTGCAGTGCCGCGACCAGGTTTTGATAACACGGATAAAGCAACTCAGCGTCAAAAACACTCGCCAACGGGCGAACGGACGGTGATGCGCGAGGCGCCACAGCGATATCGGCCGTGCCTCGACAAACCAGCGCTGACTGGAACAAAAAGCTTTCCTGCGTTGTTCTCCAACCGTCCTGACGTTCGATGAGGCTGGTTCATACGCCGGCCAAGGACAATCCTCGCGGCAGGCACGCGAAGAAGGGATGGCGAGGCAAATGGATCCCGACGATCTCAACACAAAACGGATCGTCACCGTGTTCGGCGGAACAGGCTTTCTCGGGCGAAGGATCGTGAAGCGGCTCCTGGAAAGGGGTTTTACGGTCCGCGCCGCATCCCGCCAGCCGGCTCGCGTAAGCCAAGTTTTTTCCTCGACTGCAATGATGCCCGAAGCCGTCGAGGCGGATGTATTGGATGCGTCCTCGATCGGCTCGGCCATTGCCGGATCACAGGCCATTGTGAATGCTGTCAGTCTTTATGTCGAACAGGGCGCCCAGACGTTTGAACGGGTGCATGTGGAAGCCGCCGCTGATCTCGCCGCCGCGTCGCGCGATGGCGAGGTCGACCAGTTCGTCCAGATTTCGGGGATTGGCTCCGATCCTCAATCGGATTCGAATTATATTCGGGCACGTGGGCAGGGAGAAATTGCCGTGGCGAGCGCATTTCCCGGCGCTTTCATTGTGCGTCCCGCCGTCATGACCGGACCTGACGACGTTTTCCTCACGACGATTGTGAGGCTGATACGCCTCCTGCCGGTCTATCCGCTGTTCGGCGACGGCGGCACACGGCTTCAGCCGGTCTATGTGGCAGACGTCGCGGAAGCAGTGAGCCGGCTGATCGACGGGCGAAACCACAAGGGTTCATTCATATTCGAATTCGGTGGCCCGCGCATCTACACCTATACGGAGCTGCTGCGGGAGGTCGCCCGGCAACTCGACACCCACATCAGGCTGATGCCGGTCCCCTTTGCGGCGTGGGACGCCTTGGCTGGCCTCGCGGAACTCCTTCCGGCCGCGCCCATAACGCGCAACCAGGTCGATCTTATGCGGCACGACAATGTGGCAGCAATTGGCGCGCCGGGCCTGAAGGAACTCGACATCGAGCCGCGGGACATCGACGAGGTGATCCGCTTGATCGAACGGCGCGCGTGATGCCGGCGCGCGCTCGTCTCCTGCTCTACGACCCTGACGGGAACCTATCGCGATGCGGCGGGTTGGTCGAGCTTGAGCCAATGAAGAAGGAAAAGAGCTATGGCCAGATGCGACCAGTGCGGGAATGACTATGACAAGGCTTTCGAAGTGAAGCTAGCGGAGGAAACCTATACGTTCGACAGCTTCGAATGCGCGATCCAGAAACTCGCTCCGATGTGCCCGCATTGCGGATGCCGGATCATCGGACATGGCGTCGAACAAGATGACATCATCTACTGTTGCGCCCATTGCGCCGCGGAGGAAGGTGCGAGCGCGCTGACCGATCGCGCACCATGATGCAACGCAACCGGGATCATGGCCCCCAAGAGCCAGGACTCGGCACGGGCTTATCGGCAAGCATGGAAGTTCAGCATTCAGAAGCGTGCTAGCAAAGCCGTGATCAGCGAAAGCAACTAAAGGGCGGATTGGCCGTTCTGATCAGCCGTATTAGCGGCGGGGCATCCGAAGACATGACTACGCCGCAAATTCTGTCGTTCGCCGTTACCTTCGTGATGATGGCAGCGTTCGTTTGGGGTCGATATCGATATGATCTGGTCGCAGCCGCGGCACTGTTGCTTGCACTCGCGGTTGGCATTGTGCCTTTTGACGAAGCCTTCAGCGGGTTCAGCGACGATATCGTGATCATTGTCGGCAGTGCCCTGTTGGTGAGCGCGGGCATAGCACGCTCGGGCATCATGGAAGTCGCCATCAAGCGCTTTGCTCCGAATTTATCGGGCGTTCGGTCGCAACTGGCGCTGTTGGTGATCGTGGTCACGATCCTGTCTGCCTTTGTTAAGAATATCGGTGCGCTCGCTATCATGATTCCGATCGCATTCCAGTTCGCGCGCCGGTCGAGTATTTCACCCTCGATATTCCTGATGCCTATGGCGTTCGGGTCACTGCTCGGCGGACTCATGACGCAGGTGGGGACATCTCCCAATATCGTTGTGTCCCGTGTGCGGGAGGAACTGACCGGAACCGCCTTCACGATGTTCGACTTCACACCTGTTGGAGCTGCGCTGGCCGCCGCCGGAACGATCTTCCTGCTGTTTTTCTATTGGCTGTTACCGGTGCGCGAAAAGCTCGGCGGGTCGCTGAATGAAGCCATCGACATCAAGAATTACCTGACAGAGGCTCGAATTGTCAGCGATTCCACGGTGCTCGGGAAAACCGTCGCAGACCTCATGAAGCTTTCCGGCGGCGATGCTATCGTGACGTCGATTCTGCGCAATCGGACTATGCGGATGACGCCGCTGCCCGATGCTGTCCTCAAGGTGAACGACATTCTGCTGCTCGAAGGCGACCCAGAGGCGCTGGATCGCCTTGTCTCCCAGGGCAAGCTCAGCGTCACGGGCAATAGGGTCGGCGGTGGCGACACCACCAGCGAGATGGTAGCCATCGAAGCCGTAATCGGTGAAAGCTCCTCCTTGATCGGCTGGACAGCCCAGCGCCTTGCCCTTTACGACCGGTTCAACGTCAACCTCCTGGCCGTCAGCCGTCGCGGCGAGCGCCTCGACCGCAGGCTGGCCGAAATCGAGCTAAGGCTCGGCGACGTCGTCGTGCTGCAGGGCAATGCAGCGACGATACCCGAGATACTGCGTGAACTCGGCTGCCTGCCGCTGGCAGAAAGGGCTATCCTGCTTGGTAGTGTCCGCAAGGGGATCGTGCCGGTAATGATCCTTGCTCTCGCCATTGTGGCGACAGCGTTTGGGCTGCTCCCGGTCTCCGTCGCTTTCTTTGCCGCCGCGGTCGGGATGGTGCTTTTCAAGGTCATCCCGGTCCGGGAGGTCTACCAATCGCTGGATGGCCCAATCCTCCTCATGCTCGCCGTTCTCATTCCTGTGAGCGATTCGCTACGCAGCACAGGGGGGACGGGAGTAATTGCCGGCGAGCTTGCCAAATTGGGAACCATTCTTCCGGCGCCCGGCGCATTGATGCTCATCCTTGTCGCCGCCATGGCCGTTACGCCATTCCTCAACAATGCCGCCACCGTTCTTGTCATGGCGCCCATCGCCGCCGCATTTGCCGGCGATCTCGGCTACAGGCCGGAAGCATTTCTAATGGCAGTCGCCATTGGCGCCGGCTGCGATTTTCTCACCCCGATAGGCCACCAGTGCAACACGCTCGTCATGGGGCCGGGCGGCTACCGTTTCAGCGATTATCCACGCCTGGGGCTGCCGCTATCGTTCCTCGTCGTCATTGTTGCTGTGCCGATGCTAATGATCGTATGGCCAATGAACTGATATGCGATACAGGGACCTTTCGCCGGCCGACGAAAACAACCCTCGCTGCCGAATCGAGAAGGCTGGCACATCAGCATAGCGAACATGGACCTCGCGCGCCGGCGACGGATTGTTAACCACACCGGAAGCACAACACTATCGGAGGTGATGCGTCAGCCAATCAAATGGCGTGATGATAGAGGGTAGTCACCCGAGCGCAAGCGGTTACAATTAGCGATCAGATCAGTTATCAACCGAACGCAGGCGCTAGTGACCAATCGATTGAAAAAATTTCTGGCCCTGACGGCCGCACAACGCAGGACGGTGATCGCTGCAATGTTGCTGTTACCATTCACTGCAATGGTTTTGCAGATGTTTGGTTTCCGACGTGCAAGAATTATACTGATCTGGATTTGCGATCTTCGAAGCGTGAGGGGGGGTGCAACCCTATCACTCACGCCTCGTAAATCACCGCCGCCTCCAAACGTTCCGGTTGCGGTTTGCAACCCCGACCGGCTTCACTCAATGGATGGGGAGACCGATTTTTATGGACAGGCACAAGAGACCGCTCGTCTGGTATCCATTGCCGCGTATCGTGGTTCATACTCCGGCAACTGCCTGAAGCGTTCCATGACGCTTTGGTTTTTGCTGCGCCGGCAAGGCATCGAAGGAGAACTGCGCATCGGCACGCGGAAGGCTGATGGCAAATTTGAAGCCCATGCTTGGGTCGAATACCGGGGCAAGGTTCTTAACGACACGGTCGATGTTGGCGAGCGCTTTGCCGCATTCAAGCGCAATTTTGGTTGATGCCATGGGGATGATATGAGCGGCATCGCCGGGATAATTCATTTTGACGGTAAGCCGGTCGAACCCGGGTTAGTGGAAAAAATGACCACGGCCATGGCGCACCGGGGCCCGGATGGCATCCACCATTGGGTGAAGGGCTCCATCGGGCTCGGCCAATGCATGCTTCGCACCACGCCAGAGTCGCTGGAAGAAACCCAGCCGCTGACGAATGAGGATGCAAGCCTTGTCCTGGTCATGGACGGGCGGGTGGACAACTGGGAGGAACTGCGGGGGGAACTGCTGGGGCGCGGCGCCGTACTTCGAGATCGCTCGGATGCTGAACTGGTGCTGAGAGCCTACCAGATTTGGGGGCGGGAATGTTTGCCGCATATCGACGGCGATTTCGCACTGGTAATCTGGGATGCGCGGCGACAAGAGGCCTTTTGCGCCCGCGACCGCATGGGCAACAAGCCTTTCAATTACCATTGGGACGGCAAAACACTGGCCTTCGCCTCAGAGTTGCAAGCGATCCTTGCGCTGCCTTGGGTGAAGCAGGAACCCAATGAAGGCATGTTGGCCGAAGTCCTAGCGTGGGAATGGTATTCCAGGGATGAGACTCTATGGAACGGTATCCTGCGCCTGATTGCAGCACATCGAATGGTAGCCGGGAACCAAGGGCCGCGACTCGAACAATACTGGGAACCGAATCTTTGGGCGATGTTGCCGTTTCGCAAGGACGAAGAATACATTGAGCATTATCGCGAATTATTGTTCGAGCGCGTCAGGCGTTTGTCCCGGTCGCATCGGCCGGTCGCCATTGAGGTGAGCGGCGGACTCGACTCCTCCGCGGTGTTTTGCGTGGCGGAACACCTGCGCCGCTCGAACAGACTGCTCACGCACGGCATAAATGGCTACACGTTTGGCTTCACGGAGGAGGAAGGCGAGGCCAGCGAGCTCCCCTACGCGCGGGCCGTGGGCGAGTATTTAGGGCTCCGGATTCATGAGACTCCTCCTTCCAGGATGCCTCTTTCATGGTTTGCGGAACGCGCCCGGTCCGGCCGGCAGTTTCCGGGGTTTCCGAACACGTCAATGTTTGCTGGCCTATGGCAGCAAACCGTTGCGCACGGGAGCCGCGTTACGTTGAACGGTCAAGGAGGAGATCAATGGCTGCAAGGCTCCCGTGCATATTACGCAGAGGCACTGGCGCAAGTGCATCTGCGTACGCTCTATGACTGCGTCAAAACCGACGCGACGACATTCGGCACGCGGCAGGCGGTGAGTTGGCTCATACGGCAGGGGTTTTTCCCGCTACTGCCAATCGCCCTCCAGGAGGGTCTCCGCCGCCTGGTTCGTAGGGTGCGCGGGAGCGCGTCCATCAACGCTTGCTACTGGCTCTCGCCGCGGATGGAGGAAGTGATCCGGCTGCGTCGCGAGCGTATTCTCCCATCACACCATAGGCGAGTGCGCAGCGTCGGCCAGAGGGAGCTACTTGAGACTCTATACGATGTTCGCAGTGCCCAGGTGATGGAGGATCTTGAGTGCCTGGGCGCCCATTGCGGGAGCGAAATGCGATACCCGCTCCACGATCCCAAGCTCGTTCAGTATGCGTTTTCGCTACCGGAACGGCTGCGGCTGCGTGGGGATAGAACCAAATATATCCATGTCCAAGCTTTGAAGAATCTACTGCCGAAGACGATCCTCGAACGGAAAAGCAAGGCAGAATTTTCAATCGTGCTCCTTGAGCATCTGGACCGGATGCAAGCCATATTGACCGAGACGATCCCCCATGAGCGTAGCACCTGGGTTGATCGGGACGGGATGGCCCGGCTATTCCGGGCTTATCGAGACAATCCACGGGCTGGCTGGCCGAAATGGATTTTGTGGGGAATTTATGGATGCCATGTAACGTATCGTTGATGCCATATAAGGGACTGTTTAATGGTCATATAACGTACTGTTAATGGATGCCATGTAACGTACCGTTGAAGCCATGTAGCGTACAGTTAGATATCTTGATCGTCACATCGGTTCAATTTTCGATGAATGCTGCGCGTCAGGGTTGCGCCCGTTTTCGATTGGTGGCAAGGTGCCATCTTGCTCAAAAGTCACCGAGAACGTCCAGATAGTTCATCTGACGGTTTCCTGAGAGATTTCCATTCAGCGTAAAGGCCGAGTAAAATGAAAAGCAATCTGAACGAGCAGCAGACGCCATCCCACCTCACCGTTGAAAACAAAGCTGCCGAGCCAAACAAGGCGCCCTATTCGACTCCCACATTGCAAATCTACGGTTCTGTAAGCGCGATAACTAGGGGCGGTCCAGGAAGCGGGGTAGATGGTGGCAATTTTACTATGATGGCGTAGTTCACCCTCTTGTAACCGTCAGGATGAACGCTTGCGGCTTCCGGCATGACCGCTCAACCTCGTCGGCCATTACACCAAACTGCCTGCCAAGGCCCCACTGTTCGCGGTATTCAGGTTTGTAGTCGAACAGATAGGGGCCGATTCCAAGCGAGTGGGTGCCAATGCGGATGACGTTCTCTTTGGCGCGCCGGTCGGACGGATACGGCACCCCTCTATTCATCGAGCTGTGCGGCGGAATGCCGTGAGTTCCGTGCTGGAGGAACACTTGGGGTATGTCGGCGATTCGGTAAGACTTGAACAGTTCAAGTCCGCTGTCGCCCAAGTCGTCAAACATGGGGATTACATCACGGATCTCGGTTGTGGCACCGGGATTCTGGGGCTGTTGTGCTTGCAGGCGGGCGCGTCCCGTGTGTACGCCATCGACGCAACCGACATGATCGAGGTCGCACGGGAATCCTTCGTTCGCGCGGGATGGGGTGGCCAGGCGATTTTCATGGGGGACTACTCAACGCGGGCCAACCTGCCCGAACGGGTTGATGTGGTGATCTGCGATCAAGTCGGCTACTTCGGCTTTGATGCTGGCATCATCGAGTATCTCGCGGACGCCAGGCGGCGTTTCCTGAAGCCGGGGGGGGGCATTGATCCCCGCCAGGCTCAGGCTTCAACTCGCCGCAGTGGAATCGGAAACCAGTTACGGCTTGGCCGACGGGTGGCGGCGAGAGGGCGTACACAGCGAATTCCATTGGCTGGGCCAATACGCCGTCAACACCAAGTATGCGGTCAATCTTCAGCGGGAAGAATTGCTTGGCGCCCCCGCAGAGCTGGGCAGCATCGATTTTCGTGAAGACAATCCGGACTTTTTCTCCTGGGATGCGGAGTTGCGCATAGAGCGCGATGGCGTCGTGCACGGACTCGGCGGCTGGTTCGATTGTGAGTTGGCCGAAGGGGTGTGGTTGACGAACTCGCCGCTTGCCGATCGTCCAATCAAGCGCCCTCAGGCTTTCCTGCCCATCGGCGAAGCCGTCGAGGTAAAATCCGGCGATGTGGTGAGGGCGAGGGTGATGGCGCGCCCGACGGATTCGGTTATCGCGTGGGAAATCGAAATCCCTTCCGGAGGGCGGAAATTCAGCCATTCGACCTGGCAGGGCGAGTTGCGGACGCCGGCCGAGATCATGAAACGGAATCCCGCGCATGTGCCCCGACCCAACTGCCGAGGGCAGGCAAGAATGATTGTGCTAGGGCTTTGCGACGGTCAAAGGACCGTCAGGCAGGTTGAAGAAGCCGTGCTGCGCGAACACCCCGGCTTGTTCCCTTCCGTGGAAGAAACAGCGCGATTTGTCGCCCAGGTGCTGGGCAAGGACACGGAATGACGGTGGACTTTCAGATCGAGGACGCTCGCCCGCAAATGCCACTTGACGCCACCTTGTTTCACCAGTGGGTTTTCCCAGACGGAACTTTGTGGACGGACTTCTACCGCATCGGGGGAGCCTACCTGCTGCGTTTTCCCGAACTGGCGGATTTCCAGCTGAGTCAAGATGGCGGACAGATCCAAGCATGGCCGGTGCAGGGAGTCTCCGGCGCAACCATTCAGCATCTTTATCTGAATCAGGTTTTGCCCTTGGCGCTCAGCAAACAGGGGAAGCTGGTTTTGCACGGCAGCGCGGTCGAAATCAGCGGCGAGGGCATCGCATTTATCGGCGAGTCAGGCCGAGGCAAGTCCACGCTGGCGGCAAGCTTTGCAACCGACGGGTTCCGCTTCCTGACGGATGATGGGCTGCTGGTAGAGCCTTGCGACGGTGGGTTTCAGATTATGCCGAGCCATCCTTCGATCCGCTTATGGGGAGACAGTGAGGAAGCCTTGGTCGGCAAGGATGGTGTTCGGAAAGCGCCCCCGGTGCAGTTCACATCGAAGGCGCGTTTTCTTGCGGGCGATGAGATCGCCTTCTGCGGGCAACCCCGGCGCTTGCGCCGGGTGTATTTTCTTGGCGAGGGTGTTCAGCAGGAAGCGGTGTTCGAGGGTATGACCGGGCGCGAAGCTCTGATGGAACTAATGAAGCATTCTTTCTTACTTGAAATTGAGGCACACGAATTGCTTGCCGCCCATTTCGATGAATTGTCCAGCCTGGCTGGGCAACCAATTTTTTACCGCCTGGATTATCCCCGTCGCTTTGAAGACCTGTCGCGGGTCAGGCAGGCCATTGTGAAACACGCGTTTAAGGTGGGTGAACCGGCATGAATTTGACTGACAGAGTGGCGATTCCGGCGCAAGTGATGGCGCGACAGGTGGGCAATGAAACAGTGATCCTGGACCTCGCCAGCGGAACGTATTTTGGGCTGGACACGGTCGGAGCACGTATCTGGATACTACTATCCGAAGGAAAAACCATCGGCGAAATCTGCCGAACCATGCTCGACGAGTACGAGGTCGAGCCTGCGCCCTTGGAGAAAGACGTATTGAGCTTGTTGCAAACGCTCGAACGCCAGGGGCTGATCAAGATTGAAGAGCTATGAGTGGATAAATTTGTATGTCTAGCAGCAGGCGCGCGATAGCCGGATCCGAAGCACGAGTTCAGTTGAGCCGGACTGGGTGATGGTGAGGCTGGACTTACTCGGCGCTTGTCATGATGCCGTCATCCAGCTTGAACACCCGATCAGCCAGCGCCAGGCTCGCCGGTCGGTGGGTTATCAAAAGCACCGTCCTCTGTCGCAGCACATCGACGCATGCCTGCAAGAACTCGCGCTCCCCCTCCGGGTCGAACATAGCGGTGGCTTCATCAAGTATTAGAATCGGCGGATCTTTCAACAGCGCCCGAGCCAACGCCAACCGCTGCTGTTGCCCTCCGGACAGCCTCACGCCCCGATCGCCGATCGGCGTCCGGTAGCCCTGCGGCAATTGCATGATGAAATCATGCGCGCGGGCCGATCGCGCTGCTGCCTCGATCTCATCCTGGGTGGGCTCAGGCCGCCCATATGCGATGTTGTCGCGGACGCTGGCGTTGAACAGCAACACGTGCTGAGGCACAACCCCTATCTGGCTGCGCAGGCTATGCAAGGAGACCGTGGAAATATCCACGCCATCGATGAAGATGCTTCCCTTGGAAGGCTCATGCAATCGCATGAGCAAATGCGCCACAGTGCTCTTTCCTGCGCCGTTGGGACCTATGATTGCTATTGTCTCGCCCGCGGCGACGGATAGATCGAGGCACCTCAATGCAGGCTCACGCCCCGGGTACCTGAACGTGACGCCGCGGAATTCGATGTTGCCGTTTATTTTACCCATCTGCTTGCCCGCATGCCAGCTCGGCTCAGGTTCTTCGGCCAAGGCTGTCGCGAGCCGGCTTAGCGCTCCGCGCGCGCGTTGGGTCTGTCCATAGACGTCGGCGAGCCCGGCCATCGGTCGAGCCATGACTTGGGCGTAGAGGAGAAAACTCACCAATTGAGGCACGGTGAGAGCCCCATCGCCAATTTGCCCTTGGGCCAACCAAAGCATAAGAACGATCGCAGTCGCCGTTACAAGCTGAACCCCCGGCCCCAATGCGGCATGGATAGCGCGCTCCTTGGCGCTCAGGCTGACGACGCGCTCGATCTGGTTCCGATAACGCTGCGATTCTTGCTGTTCGCGCGTGAAGGTCTTGATGGCGGGAAGCATGCCGAGGTTTTCCTCAGCAATGGCGATGGCAATGGCGTGCTCCTCCTGAAGTTGGAGCGCCAATGGCCGCATGCGCCGTCCGAAAATTTTAAGCAGTAGATAGAGCAAAGGAATCATGATTGCAGCGGACATGGCAAGAAGAGAATCAATTCGGAACATTAAAGCCAATGCCCCACTGACGGTGAAAAAGAGCGGCAGGGCAGCAAGTGCGGTGCCGCTGATGTAATCGCTCACGACGTGCACATCATGGGTGAGTAGCGCGAGCGTATCGCCGTGACGCCGCCGATGGGAGAAAGCAAGCGGTAAGGCCTGAAGGTGGTCGTAAATTCGAATTTTCAAGTCCGCCAGTATTTGTGTAGTCGTCCCACCAATCAGGTATATATTGCTGAATTTTAAAACAGCCTGAACCGCGAACAGCGCCAGTGCTCCTAGAAAAAGTACCTGAATATCGATCGTGCTGCTGCTTGCGCGTTCTTGGAGAAACGTTTCAGCAAGCCTGCCACCAAGCCAAGGCATAACCAATAAAGCAGCGCTTTCGCATAGCATTAATACCAGACCAGCGGCCAATGCCAGGCGATAAGGTGCCGCTAAATTCAGCAGAATGGTTGTCTCACTAATTTTCGATAATCTGTTCATAGTTCCACAAGAGATAGATCGATATGATCTGCTGGAGCAGGCACCAATAGTCAGGCTGCATCATCAATCGCGGTAGATTTTCTTACGATTTTGCGGGATCATACCCGCAGATAGCAGTCACCTGTTCGGGGTGTGTAAGTACTTTAAAAACCCGGCCGTGGCCCGGCGTAAGTAGAGCCAAGGTAGCCAGGATGTGTTTGCCTGGCGATATTTTTGCCGCATATGAATTGCGGGCGGGAAGAGGAGTTCGGCCAGAAAACCGGACTTGTTCCGTACGCCTCTCGCGGCCTGGAAGTCCATCCATATTCGGTTCACCCTGGATCCGCTAAGATAGCACGAAGCGGTTTCTGTCGGCCCAGGACGGGAAAGCGCGCCAGACACGGCTTCGGGTATAGTGGTATGAAAACGGGTTCGGGTCGCCTCGATGCCGTCCAGGCAGGCCGCCCGCAGTCCTTTACGCTCGGCAAATTTCACAAACTCATTGCGTTGCGACGGCGATAGCATCGAAAACAGAAGCTGAATATCGTAAAGCCAGATCAGTCGATCGCCGCCATAATATTCCACGCCATCGACATAATACAAAGCGTGTTTGTGGACCGCTCGATGCATGCAGGCGAGCACGAGCGCGTTCACTGGATCAGCTGCGAGGGCATTCGCGCTCAAGTTCGGCAGTGGCCGGGCCACGGAGCGCAATTCTTCATACGAGAACAGATTTGACAGGAGTGTGGAATTGGTGATCCGCCAATGCAAATCGAGGGCGTGTTCCTGATTGGAGGCGGGGTCTGTCCAGCTATAGCTCGTCTGGCCGCGGATGACATCCGCTCTTGTTCCCAGTTCACGAAACCCCAGGGCCTCTAACGCTTTGGCTACCCGATCACGCGTGTCCGACGGTACGAGGAGGTCCGTGTCACCTCTTGTACGAAGGAAAGACGTCGGATAGACACTGTAGGCTAAGGCCGTGCCTTTGAACAGAATTGGATGGATCCCAATAGCCGCTAGCCGCTCCAGTACTTGTTTCAGCATGTACTGGTGGCGCATCTCCCACAATGCTTGAGCAGTGGCCTGCTGACGACAAGTAGCCAGGATAACTTCCGGCCAACCCATGTCAACGCGTTCGCGATCTGCAATATAGTGATGAAGTAACGCCTGTACCCCGTGATAAGCACTTCGCTCGATGAAGCGGGCCGCGAAATTATTGTCGCCGTATTCCGGCCAAGTCGGATTTTCGCCACGTAAGGTAGCACAAAGCAGCTCTTCAATTCCCTGCATGACTAGAGCTCCGTTGCAGAGATCCAACAGCGCCCTTGAGCCCGGCGCTCTGGCAGATTGTTGTCATTCGTTCGGGCCTAGCCATCTGTTCGCTGCTGCGTTCATCGCAAGCTTTGGTCGTGACATGGTCCTGATGGGCATTGGCGACGAGGCTGTCAAGTTGGCATCGACGTAGCGTGCCGGCATTACGAAGTGGCTGCTGCACATGTGTCCGGAACGGACCCTGTGAGCGATGGCTGGGGCGCCAGGATTCGAACCTGGGATTGTCGGTACCAAAAACCGATGCCTTACCACTTGGCTACGCCCCAGCAGCGGGAACATGCCCGTTGCGCGCGGCCTTATAGGACGAGCCGACGGAAAGCTCAATGCCGAGAATAGCGGTGCGCGGAACTGATCCATCGGTTCCCGCAGATAGGAGTTCGGACATTATCCCCTGCTGTCAGGCCATGGCGTCTACTCGCCCCAGACGGCCATTTCGTTGCCGGCCGGATCGACGAAATGGAACCGCCTGCCACCAGGGAACGAAAAGATCGGCTTGACGATCGTGCCGCCGGCATTTTCGACGGCGCCCAGGATTTTTTCCAGGTCCTCGGAATAAAGCACCGGAAGCGGCTTGGCGGGCGCTTCGCCGGCATCAGCCTGGAAGCCTCCGTCAAGACCTTCCGAAAAGGCCGAATAGGTCGGCCCATAGTCGGCGAACGACCAGGAAAAGGCGGCGCTGTAGAAAGCCTTCAGCCTGTCCAGCGTTCCACCAGTTGCCGGCATTTCCAGATAATCGAGTTTTCCGGTCAGTCTCATGGCGCCACCTCATGTTCCTCTTATGTTCTAGTTTGGTGGCCGATAAGCCGCAAGTCTTTTTGGCATGGCTTTTTCTTAATCGATTGTAGAAGCCGGCTGGCTTTGCCGACGCCTTGCCTTTCGCACTGCAGCATCATATCGCTCGGGTAGGGACACGGCGAAACTTCGGCTTCGTCAATCTTTTCAATCTCCTGCAACCGGAGAGCAAGCATGACCAAATGGGTCTACACCTTTGGCGACGGCGCCGCAGAAGGCCGTGCCGGCGACAGGAACCTCCTGGGCGGCAAGGGTGCCAATCTCGCCGAAATGTGCAGCCTGGGCCTGCCCGTGCCGCCGGGATTCACCATCACCACGGAGGTCTGCAACGCCTACTACGCCAATGAGCGCTGCTATCCGGCCTCGCTGGAAGCGGATGTCGCGGTCGCCCTCGATCATATCGGTCGGCTGACCGGGCGCCGTTTCGGCGATCCCTCGAAATTGCTTTTGGTGTCGGTGCGTTCCGGTGCCCGCGCTTCCATGCCCGGCATGATGGACACCGTGCTCAATCTCGGTCTGAACGACGAGACGGTCGAGGCGCTGGCCGCCGATTCAGGCGATGCGCGCTTTGCCTATGACAGCTATAGGCGTTTCATCCAGATGTATTCCGATGTCGTCATGGGCCTCGACCATGAGGTGTTCGAGGAAATCCTCGAAGACCAGAAAGGTGGGCTCGGCCATGAGCTCGACACCGAACTGACCGCCATCGAATGGCAGGGCGTGATTGCACTCTATAAGGCCAAGGTCGAGGAGGAGCTCGGTAAGCCGTTTCCGCAGGATCCGAACGAGCAGCTCTGGGGCGCGATCGGCGCCGTGTTTTCGAGCTGGATGAACAACCGCGCCATCACCTATCGGCGCCTGCATGACATCCCCGAAAGCTGGGGCACGGCGGTCAACGTCCAGGCCATGGTCTTCGGCAACATGGGCGAGACTTCGGCCACTGGCGTCGCCTTCACCCGCAATCCGTCGACCGGCGAAAAGATGCTCTATGGCGAGTTCCTGGTGAATGCGCAGGGCGAGGATGTCGTTGCCGGCATCCGCACACCGCAAAACATCACCGAGGCGGCGCGCATTGCCGCCGGCTCCGACAAGCCGTCGCTGCAGAAGCTGATGCCGGATGCGTTCCAGTCTTTCGTCACCATTTCCGACCGTCTGGAAAAGCACTACCGCGACATGCAGGATCTCGAATTCACCATCGAGCGTGGCAAATTATGGATGCTGCAGACGAGGTCCGGCAAGCGTACCGCCAAGGCCGCGCTCAAGATCGCCGTCGAGATGGCGCAGGATAAGCTCATTTCGAAGGAAGAGGCCGTCGCCCGCATCGATCCGGCCTCGCTCGACCAGTTGCTGCATCCGACGATCGATCCGGGGGCCGCGCGCGATGTGATCGGCATCGGCCTGCCGGCTTCTCCGGGTGCTGCCACCGGCGAGATCGTCTTTTCCTCCAACGACGCCGAGGAGCTCAAGACGCAAGGCCGCAAGGCGATCCTCGTGCGCATCGAGACCAGTCCCGAAGACATCCACGGCATGCATGCGGCAGAAGGTATCCTGACCACGCGTGGCGGCATGACCAGCCACGCCGCGGTGGTGGCGCGCGGCATGGGCAAGCCTTGCGTGTCGGGCGCGGGCTCGCTGCGCGTCGACTACAAAGCCGGCACGCTGATGGCGATGGGGTCGACGTTGCGCAAGGGCGATATCATCACCATCGACGGCGGCAACGGCCAGGTGCTGAAAGGCGCCGTGCCGATGCTGCAGCCGGAGCTTTCAGGCGATTTCGCCGCCATCATGGAATGGGCCGACGCCGTGCGTCGCATGAAGGTGCGCACCAATGCCGAAACGCCGCTCGACGCGCGCATGGCGCGTTCCTTCGGCGCCGAAGGCATCGGGCTTTGCCGCACCGAGCACATGTTCTTCGACGGCGACCGTATCGTTGCCATGCGCGAGATGATCCTGGCCGACACTGAAAAGGGCAGGCGGATGGCGCTCGCAAAACTCTTGCCCATGCAGCGCTCGGATTTCCTCGAACTGTTCGAGATCATGGCCGGCCTGCCGGTGACGATCCGGCTGCTCGATCCGCCGCTACACGAATTCCTGCCCAAGACCGAGGAAGAGGTGGCCGAAGTCGCCGCCGCCATGAACGTGTCGCCCGACAAGCTCCGGCAGCGCACCGAGGCTCTGCACGAATTCAATCCGATGCTTGGCCATCGTGGTTGTCGGCTTGCGGTTTCCTATCCCGAAATCGCCGAGATGCAGGCGCGCGCCATTTTCGAGGCCGCCGTCGAGGCCGGCAGGAAGGCCGGCGCGCTGGTGGTTCCGGAAATCATGGTGCCGCTGGTCGGCCTGGTGAAGGAGCTCGATTATGTCAAGGCGCGGATCGATGCCGTCGCCAAGAGCGTGATGGAGGAAACCGGCGTCAAGATCACCTATCTTACCGGCACGATGATCGAATTGCCGCGCGCGGCGATCCGCGCCCATGTCATCGCCGAGGCGGCCGAATTCTTCTCTTTCGGCACCAACGATCTGACCCAGACGACCTTCGGCATCTCGCGCGACGATGCGGCCTCGTTTCTGGAGACCTATCGTCAGAAGGGCATCATCGAGCAGGATCCGTTCGTGTCGCTCGACATCGAGGGCGTCGGCGAACTGGTACGGATGGCGGCGGAAAAGGGCAGAGCGACACGGCCGGAGATCAAGCTCGGCATCTGTGGCGAACATGGCGGCGATCCGGCATCGATCCATTTCTGCGAAAAGGTCGGCCTCGACTATGTGTCGTGCTCGCCCTACCGCGTGCCGATCGCCAGGCTGGCTGCCGCTCAGGCGGCGGTGCAGGTTGCGAAGACGTTAGCGCCGCGCTCCGTTTAATTGGGACGCAAACGATGCTCCGGCACCTGGTCTTTGCGCATGATTCCCTCGAACCGAATCGCAGCGTAGCGAAAAACCGATTCGGATTTTCGCTGACGCGTACCTTCTCGGGGGCATGGTCTCTGGAGGCGCATTTCCGTTGGCACTCGCCGGTGCCGCAACGGTCCGCGCCAGAATATCCGCGCTCGCCAAAGAGACAGGCTTCAGATGCAGTTTTTGTCCACCTGTTTCTGTTGGCGACCGTGGCGCGCTGGCGCGCTCTCGTTTTCCGCTAGCTCCTTCAGGTCACAAAGAAAGCACCTGCCGTAATCGAGAGACCTGGAGAAAGGGTGGCGAACTGTGTTTGAGCTGCGCCGCCGATGCCGTCGCTGTCGAAGGAGAGCGCTCCAGTTGAACTGTTGTAGATGATATGGTCGGAGCTATCATGCGCAGCCGCACCCGCAAAGAAAGCGGCGGATGTGAGCGCGCCCGCGCTCAGCCCGGCAAAGATGGCGTTGTCGATGTGGATCTTGTCCTGGGATTGGTTGAAGTCGGTGACCCTGTCGATATTTCCGCTTCCAAGAGAGGTATTGAAAACGAAAGCATCATTGCCACCGTTGCCGGTCAAGATGTCGGCACCACGGCCGCTATTGATGACATTGGCGCCGGCATTGCCCTGGATGGTCTGGGCGAACTCGTTGCCGGAAAGGTTGATTGCCATCGTGGCGGACGGGTTGGTGGTGGCCAGAAGCTCAATCTGCGAATTGGCTGATAGGGCATGGCTCACCGAGGCAAGCACCGTGTCGGTGCCACCGCCGACCGCCTCGTACACCCGGTCGCCGACATTGTCGACATAGTAGGTGTCGTTGCCGCCGTAGCCGAACATCGCATCGGCACCGCCGCCGCCGTTGATAATATTGGCAGCAGCATTGCCCCCGATGGTCTGAGCAAACTCGTTGCCGGTGAGGTTGATTGCTGTCGTGGCGGATGGGTTGTTGGTGACCAGTGACTCGACCTGCGAGCCGGCCGCAAGGGCATAACTCACCAATGCGAACACCCGGTCGGTGCCGCCACCCGCCGCCTCGAACACCCTGTCGCCGGCATGGTCGACATAGTAGGCGTCGTTGCCGCCATAGCCGGTCATCGTGTCGGCGCCACCACCGCCATTGATCACGTTGGCGCCGGCATTGCCCTGGATGGTTTGCGCGAACGCGTTGCCGGTCAGGTTGATTGCCGTGGTGGCGGACTCATTCGTGGTGCCAAGGACTTCAATCGACAAGCCAGCCGAGAGCGCATAGCTCACAGAGGTCCACACCCTGTCTTGACCTTGGCCAGAGGACTCGACCACCTTGTCGCCGACATTGTCGACATAGTAATCGTCGTTGCCGCCATAGCCGATCATCGTGTGGGCACCGGTTGCCTTAAGTACATCGGCGCCGCTGGTGCCGTAGAGAATATCCCCGTCTGGGGGCGGGGTGGTCGGAGGCGGGGTGGTCGGAGGCGGGGTCGTGGTGCTCGTGTTGTGCTGCAGGAAAAAGGATTGCATTGACGGAGTGTTGCCAAGCGAGGTTTCGCCGTTCTGCGAGGCCCATTTATAAGCCATGTCAAAGGCGGGATTGGGAACCAGCCTTTCCCAGTGGTCCATCATGGTCTGCATCTGAGACGTCGTGGGCATGACATACGATCCGCCCGTATTGGTCGCCCAGCCGCCGCCGCCAAACGCCTGATAGACCGGAATGATCGCGCTCTGCGGGATGCCTGCTTCCAACGCCGCAGCCACGGCTCTATCAATGTAGTTGAAGTCCACCGCAGTCGTGCGCACCGGATAAGGGTTTATTCCATAATAATCGATGCCGGTGTTGGCAGGATTGTAGGTATTGGAATAGTCCGAATCTGCGAACGATCCCATGTCCATCAGGGTGATGAAAGTCTTGGCGCCCGGAAAATGGGAATGGATCCAGTCGGATTCCGCCTTCAGGTTGGCAGCGCTCACTTGGGTATGGTATCTGCCGGTGGGATCAGGCTCATCAGTCAGGAAAAATCCAAGAACCTTCGGATTGCCGATGAGAGGCGTTACCTTGTCGATAAAGGACTGGGTTACCCCATTGCTCTCGCCGAGCCAGATCAGGGCCTTCGAGCCATCCGGCAATGCGTTGACCGATGATGCGTATTGGAGATCAACCAGGTTGAAACCAGCGGCCTTGGCCTGGGCCGCTGACGCGCCCCAGGTGAAATGCATTGTGGCCATGCGAATATCCTCGTCTGATTCGGTAGCCCCCGATCCCTGCCTACTCGACGGCCCATATTAGCGCCTAATCAATTAGCGATACGCCATTGATAGAATCGTTGAACTTCGATGGAGCGCCAATTGTCATGTGATTGACTGCACGGGCTTTGTGCGAACCTGCGCGAATCTTAATGGCGGCAATACGATCTTCTGGCGCTGAAGGACAGGAGGCTGACCTTCGTGCGGCTCGACCTCGGCAGCGGTGGCCCCGACTGATCGGCAGGACAGGTCTCGAGCCGTCCCCGCTCAGGCTGGTTTGGCTTCGATCGTCACCTTGTTGGGATAGAACGCGCCGTGATCGCGGATTTCGACCATCTCGTCGAAAGGCCGCTCATACGCCCACATCGCATCCTTGCCTGCTTCGGCGGCAGGCAGCACGCTCCAATAACTCGCAGCGCCCTTGTAAGGGCAATGAGTCGAGAACTCCGTCTTGCGAAGCTGGTCGAAATCGATGTCCGCAAACGGAATGTAAAAGACTGAAGGATAGGGGGACTCGGTCAGTACCTTTGCTTTAGTGGACGAGGCGACGACCGTTTCGCCGCTGCGCACCGTGACGGTGCCGCGATAGGGCTCGACGGTGATGACCTTGCCGGGATTGCGTTGAAAGCCCGGTGCGGGGTTTGCGATCTGGTCCATTGGCGGGATTCTCCTTGTCTGGCATGCGCCCCGAAATAAGTGTGGCGAGCGAGCGAATTGCGCAAGGTCGCCCTCTAGGAATGACGCACAGCCAGCCGTGCGGCTCAGGTTTCGGCCTGGTCTCCCGTTAAACCGGTCTGGAAACGATCAGGCGGCGGCCTGAAACGCATCCATCAGCTCGGCATAAGCGGCGGCGATACCGGCGACCGGATTGCTGCTTCTCGATGCGGTCTCGACCTTCAGCGCACCGCCGCCGGTCGGCAAGGTGAGCAGAAGGAACTGGCGGTTGCCGCCATCGCCGACGCATGCCGCGGCAACGTGCTGGCCTTCGCCTTCGTTCTGAACGCACATCTTGAACAGCAGCGTGCCGCCGACCGCCTCAAGGGCGCCGCCGACAACTTCGACAAATTCGTCTTCGGAAACGGTCTTAGTGTCCGGCACCAAATCAGCCAGGCTTTCGGCGAGCGTATTTTCGAGAGTCTCGTCGTCGAGCTGCGCGTCCATGCGAACCTCTTTCATTCGCCAATCGCACCCTTGCCCATTAATCAAAGTTAACCCCGAGGATGGCCGGATTGTGGCGGTTTTCCTGTCTTTTCGATCAATGCATCGCTTCTGCCCGGTCATGGCTGGACAATCAGCTGGTTCGCCCCACAATGGAACGAAAAACCAATGGGAGGAAAAAATGCTCGGACTGATGCAGGAATGGCCGCTGCTTTGCCACAAGCTCATCGACAACGCAGCCAGGCAGCACGGCGAACGTGAGGTCGTGTCGCGTTCTATCGAAGGCCCGATCGTCCGGACCACTTACGCCGAAATTCAGCGCCGCGCCTTGAAAGCCGCCCAGCGGCTCGAGCGAGACGGTTTTGGGCTTGGCGACCGCATCGCCACATTGGCCTGGAATACGGCGCGCCATATCGAGGCCTGGTACGGCATCATGGGAGTCGGCGCGATCTATCACACGCTCAATCCGCGCCTGTTTCCCGAGCAGATCGTCTGGATCATGAACAATGCCGAAGACAAGGCGATCTTCGTCGATCTGACATTCGTGCCGCTGCTTGAGAAGATCGCCGGCGCGGTCAAATCGCTGAGAAAGGTGATCGTGCTGACCGACAAGGCGCACATGCCGCAAACGGCGCTGCCGAACGTCGTTGCCTATGAAGAGTGGCTTGACGAAGCCGATGGCGCCTTCGCCTGGAAGAAATTCGATGAAAACACCGCCGCCGGCATGTGCTACACCTCGGGCACGACAGGCGATCCGAAAGGCGTCCTCTACAGCCATCGCTCGAACGTGCTGCACGCGATGATCGCCGCCATGCCCGACGCCATGGGCCTCTCGTCGCGCGATACCATACTGCCGGTCGTGCCGATGTTCCACGCCAACGCCTGGGGCCTTGGCCAGAGCGGTCCGATGATCGGCGCCAAACTGGTCATGCCTGGCTGCAAGATGGACGGTTCCTCGATCTATGAGTTGCTCGACACCGAAAAGGTGACGTTCAGCGCCGCCGTGCCGACAGTGTGGATGATGCTGCTCCAACATCTGGAGGAGACCGGCAAGAAACTTCCTTATCTGAAGAGGGTCGTCATCGGCGGCTCGTCCTGCCCGCGTGCGCTCACGACGAAGTTCCAGGACAATTACGATGTTGAGGTCATCCATGCCTGGGGCATGACCGAGATGTCGCCGCTCGGCACCCTGTGCACCCTCAAGCCGGACCGTGCCGGGCTCGAGGGCGAAGCTCGGCTCGATGTCCAGAGCAAGCAGGGCTATCCGCCGTTCGGTGTCGAAATGAAGGTGACGGACGACGACAATAAGGAACAGCCATGGGACGGCAAGACATTCGGACGCTTGAAGGTCCGCGGACCGGCAGTCGCGCGCGCCTATTATGGCGGCGTTGGATCCGAACAGTTCGATCAAGAAGGCTGGTTCGATACCGGTGATGTCGCCCATATCGACCCGGGCGGCTATATGCAGGTCACCGATCGCGCCAAGGACGTCATCAAATCGGGCGGCGAATGGATTTCGACGATCGAGCTCGAGAATCTCGCAGTCGGTCATCCGGATGTGGCGGAGGCGGCCGCCATCGGCATCCAACATTCGAAATGGGGCGAACGGCCCTTGCTTGTCGTCGTCCGCAAGCCGGGCCGGGAGCCGACCAAGACGGATATTCTCGCTTTCATGAACGGCAAGGTGGCGAAGTGGTGGATGCCGGACGACGTCGCCTTCGTCGGCGAAATTCCCCACACCGCCACAGGCAAGATCCAGAAGACCACCTTGCGCCAGCAATTCAAGGACTATCGCCTGCCGACGGATTGACGGAGATGACGTCTTTCGCCTTCAAGCCGCCGCTAAGGGGCTCTAAACGCCCGTTCGGGTTGGGGCAGTGCGGATAATGGAAACTCCCGAGCGACAGACGTCGAAGGCGGCCGGCTGGTCGCAGCGGGCAGGCGCTTTCTCGGCGGTCCTGCTTTTGACCGTTCTCATCGGCCATCGATATGGCCTTGTTGAAACGCCGGCTTTCCTCTGGGTGCTCGGCATTGTCGCGTTGCTTGCTGCTTTTGCCTTGTTGTTCGCCGGATTTGCCTTTTCGAGACTGTGGAATTTCGGCGACCGTGGCGGTCGCGATCTCACCGTCGGTACGTTGCTGGCGCTGCTGGTGCTTGCTCCTTTTGGCATTGCCGCCTACTGGGCAGCGACTTACCCGCCGCTCAGGGACATCTCGACGGATTTCGACGATCCGCCGATGCTCGACACCAGCACCCGGACCGGGGATATGAACGCGCTTTCGCCATCGACCCCGGGCGAGTCGCGCCTGCAGACCGAGACCTATCCGCTTGTCACCGGACGCAGCTACAATCTGCCGTTCGATCGCGTCCTGGAAGCAGTCGAAACCGTGCTCGATCGGCGGGATTGGCAGCTTACGGCGCCGTTTCCCCGTGCGATCGGGCAAAGCGAGGTGACGATCGACGCCCTGGCCAAGAGCTTCATCCTCAGCCTTCCCGCCGATGTCGCCATCCGTGTGGCCGACGATGGCGATGCGATCATCGTCGACATGCGTTCGGCGTCCCGATACGGCCGCTACGACCTTGGCGACAATGCGGCCCGCATCGTGGATTTCCTCGCCGAACTGGATCAGGAAGTTGCCGGCCAGGTCGGCACGACCCCGGCCGAGTAGCGGCTAAAGCACGTCGCGTGATTCACGCGACGTGCTTTTAGGCCTTTGTTTCTATGCATGTCGTTGTCCCAAAACCGCGGTGCACTTTGGGCGACATCCATCAAGCGATGGGGATGAAAATGCCGTCGATCGCCGGGTCGCCGTCGGTGGTCACCAGGCCGCGCGCCACCAGGTCCTCCAGATGGGCAAGCACGGACAATCCGGCAGCGCCATGAAGGCGCGGATCTGTATCGCGATAGATAGCCTTGACCATGTCCTTGATCGTCCGGTCGCCGCTTCTGATCCGTTCGAGGATCGCTTGTTCGCGCATCCTGCGATGCGTCTTCAACTCGTGCATGAAACTGCGCGGTGCGGTCACCGGCCCGCCATGACCGGGCAGCAGCAGGCGATCGTCGCGCTCGATCAGCCGATCCAGCGAGGCCATATAGTCGGCCATGGCGCCGTCCGGCGGGGCGACGATGGTGGTCGCCCAGGCCATGACGTGATCGGCCGAGAACAGGATGCCGGTTCCTTCCAGCGCAAAGGCTGCGTGATTGGCGGCATGACCTGGCGTCAGCACCGTTCTGATCGCCCAGCCGTCGCCGTTGACGACCGTGTCGTCGGGAAACGCGATATCCGGATTAAAGGCGGTGTCGGCGCTGGCGTCGAGCGGATTGATCTCACCAATGCGCAGCGGCCTCGCCGGGCGATGCGGACCTTCGGCCAGGACAATTGCGCCGGTGTGCTGCTTCAGCCGCGCTGCCAGCGGAGAATGGTCGCGATGCGTGTGGCTGACAAAAATGTGGCTGACCGGCCTGTCTGCGATAATTTCGAGCAATGCCTTGAGATGCGCGTCGTCATCCGGCCCCGGATCGATCACCGCCATCGTGTTTCGCCCGACGATGTAGCTGTTGGTGCCGTGAAAGGTGAACGGGCTGGGGTTTTTGGCGGTAATCCGAAGCACGTCGGGCGCTACGGTCACGCTGTGGCCGTAGGACGGGTCGAAGTCTGTGTCGAATTTCAGCGCCATGGCAAATGTCGTGACCTTTATTGGGGGACGGCAAAACCGATTGCCGCATAGCACGGAAGCCAATATAGGAAAACGCAAAGCCGCAATGCGGTCATCTGGAACGGAGAAGATCATGGCAATTGCAACGACGACGCGTCCGCTTGTTTCTCTCGCTTTGCCTGAAAAGGGCGTGACCCGGCTAATGACGCAGCTTTTGCTTGCGATCGTTGGAACGCTGGTGCTGACCTTGTCGGCCAAGACGAGGGTTTTGCTCGGACCGGTCGACATCTCGATGCAAACCTTAGCCGTCTTCCTGATCGCCGCAGCATTCGGCATGCGCCTCGGCGTCGCCACGCTGCTTCTTTACATGGCGGAGGGCGCCATGGGCTTCCCGGTCTTCCAGGGCACGCCGGAAAAGGGCATAGGCATCGCCTACATGCTCGGCTCGACCGGCGGTTATCTTGCCGGCTTCGTGGTCATGGCCGCGATCGTCGGCTGGGCTGCCGATCGCGGTTGGGATCGCCATCCGGTCAAGCTCTTCAACGCGATTCTGGTTGCCGAAATCGTCATGATGGCGATGGGCTTTGCCTGGCTGGCACTGCTCATCGGCCCGGAAAAGTCATGGCAGTTCGGTGTTGTGCCCTTCATCGTCGGCGACCTGATCAAGGTCGCCCTGGCGGCGAGCCTAGTGCCAGCCGTCTGGTCGCTGCTCAAACGCTCCTGAACTCTGGTCGATAGATCGGGCGCGGCACTGATCGAGTCCACGCAACCACAGGCCTGTGATTGCGTGGTCCTGTTTCGCGACGGCCTGGCCGCGAGTTCTCGTCAAAGCAGGCCGCCGCCAAGTGGTCGGTAACGCTTTGCTAACGATAACCGTCACACTATGTTCAAATCGACCGATTAAGGACCAGAAGAGCCCGCGGTTCGTCGCGAGTCAGCGTAACCAAGCAGCTACATATCGACGCAATTGCTCGATACCGCTGCTGGATAGCTAAAAAAGAAAGCGGCTCGATGACTTTTAGGTGCAGCCAAAGTTGGTGGACAATTAACAGGATTTTTTCGACCAAGCTTGATTCTCGCGAGATGGTTGCTTCCTGGTATCTTCACGCTTTCATAACCCTTGCCGTCAGCCATGCCGAAAACCGCCGAGAGCGAGACGTGTGATTAGCCCGGAAAAAATAACTGTTAAGGCGACTGTATCGTTGCAACGGCCCGCAACCGGCACCGCAGCACGCTGGTATGCCGCCAGCGTATTTCCGGGAAAAGAAGACGTCGCCGAACGGCATCTCCGGGTGCAGGGGTTTCACCCGTTTACGCCTCGCTGCGAGAAGACCACACGTCATGCCCGGCGCATCGAGACGCGACCGGCGGCCTATTTTCCAGGGTATATGTTCATCTCCCTCGATGTCGCGCTGCAGCGGTGGCGCTCGGTCAATGGAACGTTCGCTGTGCGCTCACTCATCATGCAGGGCGAACGGCCATTGCCAGTCCCCTTGGGGTTGGTGGAGCGGTTCATAGCTCTGACTGGCAGGGACGGCCTGCTTGATTTCAGCGGAGGCCTCGCTGCGGGCGCAGCGGTTCGGATTCTTTCAGGTCCTTTCGCGGAGATGATCGGCCGCCTTGATCGGCTCGATCCAGCTGGAAGAGCCCGGGTTCTGGTTGCCATCATGAATGGCGAGATCCCTATTGACATGGATTCAAGGGAACTCGTCGCGATCGCATAACCGCAATTGTCGCTCGGTCATGCGGTGTAGACTGTTGCAAAGTCAGCTCCCGGGTTTCACCCGGGAGTGCGGTAGCCATTGTTGGAGATTGTGCCTTTGACCGAAGCAGGCGAAAACAGATGGGCAACCGAGGGCTGCTGCACCGGCTCCGTCGGTATTCGGTTGACCGGTCGATGAATTTTGATTTGAAATCCTTTTTGTCGGATCGAAGAATTATCGATCTCCGAAAATTGAGAATGGTCGAATTATTTACCGATCTGCCAGTGAGTGGTTGAATTGAATGCTCCCATCATAAAGCCGCAAACCCAGCGGCACCTGCTGCATCGGATTAGGTTTCAGCTTCTTGGTGGATTGGCTTTTGCGATTCTAACGCCTGCGCTAGTTAGAATGCTGATAAATACTGATATATTATACTATTCAAACATTCAGATTACGATTTTCGCAGGCATCGTCGCGCATACTGTAGGTTTCTTTTTCTTTCGACGAATAATCAATTTACCCGGCGTCGCGGCTGCCGGCTATATCATGCCCACCTTTGCGCTGTCCTACGGACTTGTATATTTGGGAATTTTCCTGTTCCGAATTGACTATAGCGCGTTCCAGGCAGCCGGCAGTTTGACGCTGTCAATCTGCTGGTATTTCGGTTTGAGCGTCCTGAGCCGGCGCCTGGACCCGTACAGTCTCGCCGTGGTTCCAGGCGGGGCTGTCAGTCGTCTTGAAGAGATTAGCGGCGTGAATTGGCATTGGCTCCGCTCACCCGAGACGGTCATTGACCGCGTGAGTGGCGTCGTGGCCGACCTTCGTGCCGAGCTATCCGATGATTGGGAGCGCTACATAGCCGATCAGGCCCTCGCAGGCATCCCTGTCTATCACGTCAAGCAGATCAGTGAATCTCTGACGGGTCGCGTCGAAATCGAGCATTTGTCCGAAAACACGCTGGGGTCGCTTAACCCCAACCAGGCCTATATCAAGATCAAGCAGGTGATCGACTGGGTTTGCGCCATGTTGGCCCTGATTGTGCTGGCGCCGTTCTTGTTGTTGGTTGCGCTGATGATCAGGCTGGAATCTCCTGGGCCCGCCATATTTCGCCAGGAACGCCTAGGCTACGGCGGGAAATCATTTACAGTCTATAAGTTCCGAACGATGACCGTCAGCGTGCCTGAGGCGGCGAACGTTCGCAGTCTTGCAGTGACGAAGCCGGGCGATAGCAGGATTACCCGCCTCGGCCGCTTCCTTCGCAGGAGCCGAATTGACGAACTGCCGCAGTTGATAAATATCGTTCGCTCGGAAATGAGCTGGATTGGGCCCCGCCCCGAAGCGACGGTGTTGTCTTCGCATTATTCGATGGCGCTGCCGTTCTATCGCTACCGAAATATCGTTCGTCCAGGAATTTCCGGGTGGGCTCAGGTGAATCAGGGATATGTGTCGGACGACGACGACGAGATCGAGAAGCTGCACTATGATTTCTATTACATCAAGAATTTCTCGCCATGGCTCGATATCGTTATTGTGCTGAGGACCCTAAAGACGATGCTAAGCGGGTTTGGGTCCCGATAATAGCCGAGTTGAATTAGTCTGCTCCAGGGTCGAATGCCGCCGTTCGATGGAGAATATGGTTGTGTTTCTAAAACTGCCGAAGGGAACGAAATGAGCCGAAAAACCGCATTGATTACCGGCATCACCGGTCAGGATGGCGCCTATCTGGCGGAACTTCTTCTGGCAAAGGGCTATGACGTCCACGGCATCAAGCGGCGTTCCTCGTCGTTCAACACCGGTCGCATCGATAATCTCTACCAGGATCCGCATGAGAAGGACGTGAGGCTGTCGCTGCATTATGGCGACATGACCGACGCCACCAACCTCATCCGCATCGTCCAGGAAGTGCAGCCCGACGAGATCTACAATCTCGCCGCACAATCGCATGTCCAGGTGAGCTTCGAGACCGCGGAATATACCGCGAATGCCGACGCGATCGGCACATTGCGTCTCCTCGAAGCCATCCGGCTGCTTGGCCTGACAAAAAAGACGCGCTTTTATCAGGCGTCGACTTCCGAGCTCTACGGCAAGGTGCAGGAGATTCCGCAGCGGGAGACGACGCCTTTCTATCCTCGCTCGCCTTATGCGGCGGCAAAGATCTATGCCTACTGGATCACCGTGAATTACCGCGAAGCCTACGATATCCATGCGTCCAACGGCATTCTGTTCAATCACGAGAGCCCGATGCGCGGCGAGACGTTTGTCACCCGCAAGATCACGCGCGCGGCGGCTGCAATCAGCCTCGGTCTTCAGGACAAGCTCTACCTCGGCAATCTGTCGGCTGAACGGGATTGGGGGCATGCCCGCGACTATGTCGAAGGCATGTGGAGAATTCTTCAGCATGAAATGCCCGACGACTACGTCCTTGCAACCGGAGTGAAGAACTCCGTCCGCCGCTTTGTCGAGCTTGCATTCAGCGAGGTTGGGATCGAGATCGAGTGGGTCGGTTCCGGCATTGACGAAAAAGGCTTCGATGCAAAATCAGGCGCTGTCCTGATTGAGGTCGATCCGCGCTATTTCAGGCCGACGGAAGTTGAGCTTCTGATCGGCGATCCTTCGAAAGCGGAGCGCGTTCTCGGGTGGAAGGCGACAACGTCGCTCCCCACGATGGTCCAGGAGATGATCCAGTCCGACCTCGAAACGGTAAGACGGGAATCCGAACACCGGCGCCTGGATGAGGATCGCATTCGCGTTGCGGTACAGTAAGCGACGCTAGGCCGCTTCAACATGAAAATCTCGGTATTGACGGTCTGCTGGAATTCAGCGGCAACGATCAGGCACACGCTGGACAGTTTTTTTGCCCAAAATCATCAGGACAAGGAACTGGTCGTTGTCGACGGAGCCTCGACCGACGAAACGCTCGCGATCGTTCGTTCCTATGCCGGGCAAGGGCTACAGATCATCAGCGAGCCAGACCGCGGCATGTATGACGCGCTGAACAAGGGGCTTGCGCTTTGCACGGGCGAAGCAATCGGGGCTCTCAACGCGGACGATGCATTTCACGACCGGTCCGTGCTTGGCAAGATCAGCGCGACGCTCGCTGACGCCGATATCGTCCATGGCCATCTCGATTTTGTCGACAACCACGACAGCAAGCGGGTGGTTCGTCGCTGGCGGGCAGAACCAAGACCTCGCAATGGTTTCCGTTCCGGTTGGATGCCTGCCCACCCGACCTTTTATGTTCGGCGTGCCGTTGCCGAAAAGGTCGGATCGTTCGATCTGGCCCTCAAAGTCTCCTCGGACTACGACTGGATGCTGCGGGCCGTCGAGCTTCACGGCTTTAGGGTCGCGACGATGGATCAGGTCCTTGTTGACATGATGGTGGGAGGCGCAAGCACCAGGAGCTTGCGTTCCCACATTGGACACAATTTGGAAGCGCTGCGCTCTCGACGCCGTTGGCTTGGGTCAGGGTTCCTCGACTACGCGCTGGTTGCGAAGCCGGCGCGAAAGGTAAGACAATTTCTCCTACGTGGCAGTAAGTCGCCGGCATAAAACAGGGACCGATTCTCTCGTTTGAGAGCAAATGAGTGTGGCAGCCTTTCATTTGGAATGGTCTGCGCTCGGGTGAGTATCAAAGGCCTTACTTTCGGAAGGATTGAGAGCTAAGCATCGCGGATCGTCCAATCTAGATCCTGGTTGCGTAGAAACCTCGCATCGTTGGAACATGGGAATTATATACGTCAAATCGAATTCTGGGCATAGGCAGTCTTATGTGGACCTGTTGGGGCCAATCTTGGGCCTGTCACCTGTCATGGAGCCGATGTCGAAGTTGTTGAAGGAGCGGTTGGTAGCAGCTGATCGGCTTTTATTCGCGACAGTTGATGACGATTTGGGATCTTTTATCTCAATATCTGTCAAACGGGCGGTTCTCGGACGGCCGACCGTGGCATTGTTTTTGGGTCCGCAATCCTGCTTCGGAACGCTCACGGCAAAAAAATTCTTCAAGAGAGGTATATTTATTGCTCTGAGGCATGCGCCAGGGATATCTGTCGCAAGTATCGTTCCTCTCTGCCTGGCGCCGGAATATGCTAGAGTCGTCCGTATCGGGCTTCATGATCCACAATGGTGGGACATGCATGACGGCCATACCCTAAGACAACCCGGCGACACGCCAGTCGCATCTGAAGTCCGTCAATTGGCTGGTGGTGGTCGGCCAATTGTCTGTTGGCTTGGCGCCGTGTCCGTGCACAAGGGCTTTGCCTTCATGGTTGATAGTCTTGAGGCCAATCCGGATCTCGCCAGACAGATATGTTTCGTAAGCGCTGGAGTTGCGGGCTCCGAGCAAGCGCTGACTTCTCGATTTAGGTCGATCGGGGGAATTCATCTTGATCGGCGCCTTAAGGATTCAGAATGGGAAAGTCTATATGGCGTCGCCGACGCGGTGTGGGCTTGCTACGATCCAAGATATGACCAGGCGTCGGGAACTTTTGGCCGCGCAGTCCAATTCGGCGTACCGGCGATCGTGCGCCGTGGCTCCTTGATCCACATGGCGGCGATGAAGTTTGGCGCTCCAGTCGTTTCGGTCGATTTTGGCGACTGCAACGCGGCTGCAAATGAGCTAGGTAAAATTGCCAAGGCAGATCGGGGAACTGCGGCAACAAAAGAACGTGAGATAAGGATTGGGTCTTGGCGCAATGATTTCATCTTGTCCACAATGCGAGCGTTGGGGGGGGCAAAACCTACCGATGTCGAATTCTGTGAGGGCGCGGCATGAATACGCCCGCTGCTCTATCTCACAACCCGGGCCGGCATTGGGACTGCTCATATACAGAGGGAAGAGGAGGCCAGTTGTAGTGATACTTTTGGCCAGCGATGTCACTCGAGCCCATGCAATTGCAGCGCGTTGTAGATACGCTATCGGAAAGCAAAGATGATAATGAAAGCCAGAATAAAAAATATTGCCGAACGGGCTGCTGGTCACCGATTTTGGATCGAGCGGGCGACTCCCAGAGATCGAGTATTGCGCCTTATCCGGTCTTTGCGTCCGATTAGCACGGTTGCCCCCCTCATTCGCCTTGGCCCTAAAGGGGATGGTGGGTACCTTGTTCCCGACGACCTGGACGGAATATCCGCGTGCGTCTCTCCTGGAGTGTCCACTGAGGTAGGTTTTGACAACGCGATGGCAGATCGAGGTATCGATGTGTATATGGCGGATGCGTCGGTCGATGGGCCTCCAGTGAACAACAGTAAGTTTCATTTTATCAAGAAATATCTTGGTGTTGTTGATGACGAAGTGAATATTAGACTTGACCAAATTGGAAGTTTAATTTCTGATGATGATCTTATTCTTCAGATGGACATCGAGGGTGCAGAATGGCGTGTCCTCCTGGACACAAGCTCACAAATGCTAAACAGATTTCGAATTATGATTATTGAGTTCCACGATCTAAAGCAAATGTTTAGCCATTTTTCATTTGATTTGATGGAAGCTACTTTCCACAAAATTCTCCAAACCCATTCTGTAGTTCATCTCCACCCGAATAACATATTAAAACCATATTTATTCAACGGAGTGTTGATTCCGTCGATTATGGAAGTAACATTTTATCGGAATGATAGAGAATTTCTGAGGGAAGTCCAACCTATTTATCCGAATTCTCTTGATTGTGATAACGTACAAACAAAACCATCCATTGAACTTTCTGAGATTTGGCGATAAATTTTGTAATCACTTGAAGTCAAGTCCAATCTTATAGAATCCATTTTTGTGAAGAGGCTGGCGTGTAAATATGGGCATTGAGAGAATCACGCACACTGCGAAATCGGCAATTAAAAACCTGGGCCACCGTTTTGGGCTGGAATTGAGAGTGAGCGGTCCCCGTTCGCGCCCCGAGTTACGTCTTGTTAAGTTCTTGAATCACCACGGTATTGATTTGATCATAGACGTTGGCGCTAACCGGGGGCAGTTTTCTAAGGAGATTTTTCACGCAGGCTACTTGGGGGAGATAGTTTCGTTTGAGCCGTTGCCCAACGCGCATGCTCAATTGATCCAGGCGGCTAGACCGTTCAACGGGCGGTGGAAGATCGCACCGCGAATGGCCCTAAGCGATCGAGCCGGATTGGCTGAGATGCAGATTACGAGATCGGACACCAGCAGTTCACTCCTGGAGCCGACAAAAAAGTTTGTAGAGACCGTTTCGAGGGTCGAGGTGGTTGGACGTACGTCCGTCCCGACCGAGCGCCTTGACGTTGCCATCAAGGACTATCTTTCCGCCGCAAAGAAAATATTCCTCAAGATCGATGTCCAAGGGTTTGAAAAGCAGGTCCTGGATGGCTCCAAGGAAACAATTTCTATTATCGATGGAGCTATTGTGGAGGTATGCACTGATAAACTATACAGCGGCCAGAGCGATATTGCTGAGATATTAGATGTGTTCTCTTCAGAAAAATTTGAGCTGTGGGACATTAATACGGTCTTTAGGGATCCCGACACGTTGAGGATGGCGGCGGTGGATATGGTTTATTTCAAGGTCCCAGGAAGGGAGAGTTAATATTGGGGTATGGAGTTGACTAGAGGAAACTTCCGCAGAAAGTAGATCGCCTTTTGGAAAAGCCTAGTCGTCTCGCCTTTATATCTAGCGGTAGTTTTTCCAGAAATGCAGTGTTTGCAGCTGCTCAGAGTCTGATTGTCTCGCTATGTTTATTTTTGGCGTATCGATTGGTCATTGGCCATGCTGGTCTAGAACAGCTCGGCGTCCTATCTTTGCTTTTCGCCGCGACGGCGTTCGTTCGTATTGGTGACGTAAGCGGAGCTGCCTCCCTGGCTCGTTTTGTCGCAATGCGAGCGCCGGATGGTGAGACTCATGCAGCAAGCGAAATTGTGCACACGGTCTTGCTCACGAGCTTCGCGTTTAATGGAGGCTTAGGCTTTGCTATATGGATCTTCGCTCCTGTGGCGATACCGAGCTTCATCCCGCCGCGGCTTTTAACAGAATCTCACATGCTATTGCCTTGGGTAGTCGCTACGATGGTGCTTGGTTCCATCGCCGTAGCAGTTACTTCTGCCATTGATGGCACCCAACGCGCAGATCAACGGGCAATTGTGGTGACAGCGTCTGCCGTCATTTTTCTTGTCGCCTGTTGGATCCTTGTTCCGCGCTTTGGGGTAATCGGGTATGGTGCTTCGCAGGTCGTGCAACAAGCCTCCATTTCCGTCTTCGGTTGGATTACACTTAGGCGTCATATAGAGGGCTTGGGCTGGCTACCTTTTCGGTGGCGGAAAGATCTATTCATTAAAACGACGGGATATGCATTAAGATTAAATGCAACCGGCGTTGCAGCATTGATGTTTGAGCCTTTGGCAAAGTTTGCGATCAACGGCGCTGAGGGCCCCGCCTTGGTCGCCCTGTATGAACTGGCCTCGCGTTTGATCGTACAGATACGTGGCATGGTAATTTCCGCTGCCGCTCCGATAGTTCCAGCATTCGCGGCGTTGCCCGGGCCAGACGCCCCGCAATTTCGAAAAATGTTAACAAAAGGCGTGAAGATTGTATCTGTGGCATCTGTCGGTGTTTGCGTCTTGACATTCTTAGCAGCTCCAATCGTGAGTATAATTGTTCTTGGGTTTGTCTCAAAAAAGATGCTATATTTAAACGCGGCTTTGAATATGAGTTGGAGTATACAAATGAATTGCTTGCCGTTCTATATGGCAGGGCAAGCTTTTGGCATACTTCGGTGGAATTTCATAAGCCATGCGTTTATTGCCGTGAGCGTAGCAACATGTGCGTTGTTATTGGTACCGTCGTTCGGTCTGACGGCAGCTGTTGCTGCAATTGTTGTTGGTCTGCTCGGCAGCTTGTTCCCCTCACTCCTCGGAAACGCGTATTCCATGCGGGCACTAGATATTCTACATTCGTTGCGTTGGTGGATCGTTGGCTCAACGGTGACTACCCTGCTAACATATGCATTTGCGATATTTGCTATTTCTTCAATTTCGTAGATTGTGATCTCTAGGCGACGGCAGGTGATCTGAAGACGTTTACGTCGTCACGATATCGACTTTGAGCCTGTCATGTATTGTAAGAAGCGCTCATCGACTGGGATTATTCAATCGGCCCAGAGAAGTTAAGATCGGCGGAATCGGCTAACAGTCGTAAGCCGGCTCTGGCGACCGGGTCTCAATCGAAAAGCCGATATCTCGAACATAGGCCTGTGATAGGCGTCGACGTAGAGATTTGGGACGAATCTCGTGCAGCCGTCTATGTCCCATATCTGCTGGGACGCAGCTATCTGCAGTAAGACCGGTTGGCCGGAAAAGGGAGTGCAGTGGTTCTCAAGACATTTATTGGCTGGAACAGGAATGCCGCGACATGGTTCGAACGTCGCTTTCCTCGAGTTTTCGGCGCACCGTCTTACAAGGCGGAGCTCGAACGTCGTATTGCTACTGACATTGGGCGCCTAAGGCCATCGGCGATTCTCGAAGTCGGCGGGATCGACCGGCCGCTCCTGCGGCGGAGTACTGGTTTCACCTATATCGGTCTCGACATCGAGGAAAAGCCAGACTGCTATCGGATCTACGATCGATTTGTTGTCCAGTCGATCGAGCAGCCCGTCGACGTTCAAGCAGACATGCTCATTTCGATCACCTTGATGGAGCATGTGCCGGACAACAAGGCGGCGGCGCGTTCGATGTTTTTGGCGCTGCGGCCAGGTGGCGTGATGCACCACTATATTCCGTCGAAGTGGCACCCCTATTCGGTGGCATTGCGGGTCGTCGGGCCGGTTCTGCAAAAATGGCTGATCCCGCACCTTAGGCCGTCTGCAGTCGGTGTTACCGGCTATCCGGCCTTTTTTGACCATTGCTCTCCTTCGGACATGACGAAATTGTTTCGCGGCCAAGGATTTGAGCAGGTCGATGTCAGGTCATTTTACCGCGCCAGCGATTATTTTGCTTTCTTCTTGCCCGCCTACCTTTCCGTCGCTCTGTTCGAGAATCTTTGCGCAGTTCTGAACTGGCGCGTCTTCTGTTCAGGCTTCGTCATCAGCGCTACGAAACCCACTCGCTAGCAGAACGAGGCCATGCGTATTTTTCAGAATTCTGGGCTCAACCCAAGCTATCGGCCCCGGCTTGCTGACCTCGTCGGGCAGGGCAGTGGATTCGAGCAGCAAATGCAGTTGTTTCTGAATGACCGCTACGGGGCTGCACATATTCTCTCGCCGATACTTGAGGGTCGCCCGGAGGCATTCTTTACGAACGGCGACGATGAATCGCTGCAGCGGGCGTGGGCAAGCGAAAACGGGCTGGGCCAAGACACGCCGCTGGCCGACATTCTGCTTGCGCAGATCGAGCACCACAAGACGGATGTCTTCTACAATCTCGATCCATTCCGTTACGACGCATCTTTCGTGCGCCGCTTGCCGGGACATGTGAAGCGAAAGATTGCCTGGCGCGCCGCACCGGGCAGGATTGATTTTTCAGGTTATGATCTTGTGCTTTGCAATTTCCCGTCAATGCGAAGGCTTTGGGAGGAGCAGGGTGCCAGGACGGCCCACTTCTTTCCCGCTCACGATCCGGAGCTCGATACCGTCGCTGCAAATCGGAGCAGGGACATCGATGTCCTTTTCTTCGGTGGCTACAGCCGCCATCACCAACGTCGGCGGCAGATCTTGGAAGCTGTCGCAGGTCTTGCCAGCCGCCGCCGCGTTGTTTTCCATTTGGACCTGTCACGCTACACGCCGCTCGCCGAGACGCCGCTTGGCTGGTTCGGTCCTCTGAAAGCGGTACGCCGCCCACGTGCGATCCGCAACGTCAGCGCGCCCCCTGTGTTCGGGCGTGCCATGTATGAACAGCTTGGAAGGGCCAAGATCGTGGTCAACGCCTCGATCGACATGGCAGGCCCTGACCGCGGCAACATGCGCTGTTTCGAAACGATGGGCGCCGGAGCTCTGCTGGTCTCTGATTCCGGTAGCTATCCCGCACCGATGCGCGATGGGGAAACCATGGTCGTCTATGAACAGCCGCAGGACGCATTGGAAAGAATCGAGCGGCAGCTGGACGAGGGAAGCTGGGACAGGATTGGGTGGGCCGGGAACCGCGCGATTCGTGAAGAATACAGTAAGAAACGCCAATATGAGCGGTTTCTTGAACTGGTCTAACGGGTTATCTGATCCCTCGCCCTCTCCTGTCGCTCGATAACTGGACGAAACCCGAGGGGCGGACTTTAGGCGACGCGCATTAGCTGGCCGGCGCCAGCCCATTGTCTCGACTGAACGAGACATGGTATCGATGTAGCTGTTTCAACAGGTGCCGTTATGCATGTCAGCAAACCCGTTCCGATCCATAAGGATTTGTGGGCCTGGAGCTTTGCCTTGGCGATTGCCGGCTACCCATTGGTCGGTATCGTATCATCTGTGACCGGAAGAGAAGATCAAGTCTTATCGATCGCCTTTCGCGCTCTGGTAATCGGCCTCTGTGGGCTGTCTTTTTTTTCAGACCGGCAGAAAGCTTGGCGGTCGGCCGACGCATGGCTATTTGTTTTTGCCGGACTTTATACAATGAAGCTTGGTATTGATGCCAGCTACGACATAGATGGGGCATCGGACGCCCTTGTATATGCCGTTCTCACTTCCATGGTGCCTGCGGCTCTTCTGGGTTTTTCGACAAACAAATGGTCGGAGATCAATGTAGCATGGGCACTCTTCATCGTCGGAGCGTTGAGCGTGCTGAGTATCATTTGGCTGCAGTATACTGGCTCCAACGCTGTGCGGCTTGACAACACTGAGCGAGTTACTCTCGATCGGTTAAATCCTATTTCCATAGGTCACGCCGGACTAACTACACTTATCGCATCATATACTCTGATAAGAATTTACCGAAGAAAAATAGCTAAAATCGCAATTGTTGCTGTAGTTGCCGCTTCGGTATTCGCCATTTATCTAGCAGCTGCTCGCGGTCCAGTTGTTGCCTTGGCATGCTGCATCGTTGTGCTTCCTATGCTCCGCCCTAAATTCACCACCATGATCCTGTGTCTGCTGTGTCTTGCGGTCGCGGTATTGGCGTTGGCGATCACGGACATAACGCCGTTGCTCGATAAGCTCAATTTGACGACGATTGGAGAAGACCGTTCAACGACGGCACGTCTAGGATCGGTTGCGCTATCGTGGGAACTTTTTCAGCAAAACCCGTTGTTTGGCTACGGAACGCAACTGCCTCTGTTCATATATCCCCATAATATGTTCATGGAGATCCTTCAAGCCATGGGGCTTCTCGGTATGGCGATATTCATTCCGGTTTTCGTGAGGATAGCATTGGCGGTAAAATTCCTGGCCGACAAGCGCTTGGTGCTTCTGCCGCTTTTGACCACGCAAGCCATCGTCGGAGCGCAATTTTCTGGGTCGCTCTGGGGATCGGCGTTTCTTTGGATCATCATTACCGTCTTGATCTTCCGCTTCAATGTCATGAGGTCATTTGAATTGTGGGCACATCGACGGGTGATGTGGCGCTCATATGCCCAACCGGGGCGCCCAGTAGGGTCGCATAAATACCGGATAACATTGCCGCTCGAAACCAGTATGCGCCGGATGTAAGCCATCAACACCTGCCGCCTACGGAGCGTTCTCAAGCTCGTTCAGGAATCTCAAGGTAGCTTGCCACCACTCCGCATTCTCATCCCATTTCGCTGGCCGATAGGGCGAATTGCTGCCGATAGTGCCCCATATAACGATTCCGTCGGCCAGCCTCCTGCAAGTATCCAGTTGAGTATACCAGAGGTCATCCGGCAGAAACGCAAGCGTATTATGAAACTGCGGCCACAGAAAGCAGTAGACTGGCTTTCCTTGTGAAATCCTTCGTGCTTCCCCGATATTGGATTGCGCATAGGCTATCCAAGCGTCCTTGTCGCCGTAAAATGTATACAGCGAGGGAAATAGCGCATCGACATAAGGGATGAGGGAGGAAGCGAGGTTGGTGTTTTGCTGCTTCCAGTCGTCCAGTGCAGCGGCGCCCTGATGGCCGATTGCTCTCCAATGATCCCTGATCGGCAAGACAGCATAAAGCCCGAGCTTGACGCTTGGGTCTGCCTTTCTGAATGCGCTGAGCGTCTTCTGATATTTCGCGATGGACGATGCTTGATCCGGACCCTCAAGGGGCCAGCTTTCAATGTCGACATTGAGGTATTCGTTGCTCCTCGGCACTGCCAGCGCTTGCCGCACCTGGCCGGTGTCGGGAACATCTGGTCCCAGAACATGAGGGTCCACGATCGTAAGATGCTCGAAGCCGAACGCCCGCAAATCGGGCCCGCCGGCGAACCGGATAGCTTCGAAAAGCCTGAACGGAGCGCGCGTTTCCGCCGTTGCGGGCCATGAGCAGGCTAGAAGGCAGATCACACAGAATATCGTCTTGAAAAACATGATGCTTATCCGGTTCGCCAGTCGCGAATTTTACGCGGACGAACTTCGCGCGGTTTGAATTTTCGTGGCCTGAACTTGACGAATTTTAAAAACGGTAGCTTAGCTGGACGTCTCGAACAACCTCCTTACTGAAGCATGATCGACCCGAGAAATTATCCGCCTTTGTGGTGGACGGGCGAAGCATGCAAGCCTATGACCGAACGCGCTGTCGCACTCGTCAAGCTGAGGCTGTTGTGGGCGCATCTGACAAATCTGACGAGGAGATCGAGATCGTTGTGACCGAGATCGTTGTGACAAAGAACGTGCCGCCTTATTCAGTTGTTGCCGGAAAACCACGGGGATAATCCAGCATATGGTTTCTCTCGATGCCTGAAGCGGCCATGACTTGGGAAGACGCCGTCCGCTGGTGTATGAGCGAGCCTTCGATGAAAGAGCTCGCCCGCGCTGCCTATTTCGACGACCCGGTCGTGGCCGCACAGCGCTATCACGAAAGCGCCGAGTTCCTGGCGGTTCGCAGCATGATCCCGCGCAAGGTCGGCCGTGCTCTCGATCTTGGCGCCGGCAACGGCATTCTGTCCTACGCTCTGGCGCGCGAGGGTTGGTCCGTAACCGCAGTTGAGCCTGATCCGAGCGCACTCGTCGGCGCCGCTGCGATCCGGACGCTTGCCGAAAGGACAGGCACGCCCATCGACGTGATCGAAGCCTTCGGTGAAGCGATCCCATTGTCCGCCGCAGGCTATGATTTGGTCGTCGCACGGCAGGTGCTTCATCATGCCCATGACCTTCCGGCTTTCTGCCGCGAGATGGCGCGCCTCTCTCGCGAAGGCGCGACGATCCTGTCGTTGCGCGACCATGTGGTCTCCGGGCCGCAGCAACTCGAGCCTTTTCTGCGCGCTCACCCGCTTCATCACCTCTACGGTGGAGAGAACGCCTTTACGCTGGCGGCCTACCGCGCTGCAATCCAGGAGGCCGGGCTTACGATCGACCGCGAATTGAACTCGTTCCAGTCCGTCGTGAATTATGACCCAATGACACCGTCCGAGGTTCGCGAGAGGCTCGCCAAAATCTTTGGCCCGTTCTCCCCGGTTGTTCGCCTGGCTCTTTCGCCTGTTCCCTTTGGTGTCGTCGCCAGGGTCGCCGCGTCGGTTGACCGCCGGCCCGGGCGCCTGGTCTCTTTCCTTTGCCATAAGCACGGGAAGGACTGATTTCTTGACACAATCACAAGAGGCTAAGCCTGTCTGGGTGACTGGAGCCGGCGGTTTTATCGGCCTGCACCTCGCTCGTTTCCTTGCTCAAAAGGGCTGCCACGTCATTGGCTTCGGTCGAAAAGAAGCACCCGAGTTTGCTATGGCAACCCACGGCGCCTTTCTTTCGGGCGGGGTGACCGTGGAAACGCTGGATGCGGCTCTGGCGGCGCATGGCCGCCCAGCAGCCGTGTATCATTTGGCGGGTGGCGCAACGGTCGGCCAGTCAATTGCCGATCCCCTGAAGGACTTTGAACAAAGTGTTGTCTCTGCGGCTCGTGTGCTTGATTTCTTGCGCCGCCACGCACCCGATGCACCTGTCGTTCTTGCATCCTCGGCTGCGGTCTATGGCGGCGGGCATGCCGGTTCGATCAGGGTCGACGCGGCGCTCGATCCCTATTCTCCGTATGGCTATCACAAACGCATGGTCGAGGAGCTTGGCCGGTCATATTGTGCCGCATACGGCCAGCCGGTCTCGGTGGCTCGCCTCTTTTCGGTCTATGGCGAAGGATTGCGCAAGCAGCTGCTCTGGGATCTCTGCGGCAGGCTCGCGGCAGGCGAAACCGACATTGTGCTTGGCGGCACGGGTACGGAAATGAGGGATTGGCACCATGTCTCGGATGTCGTGCGTTTGATCCATCGCATTTTGCCTGCCGGCGAACCGCGCTTCGCCATCTATAATGGCGGTGCGGGCGCAGCTGCGTCCGTCAGCACGATTTCCAGCATGATTTTGAAGGCCTGGGGAGGGAACCATCGCCTCTCGTTTTCTGGTGAGTCCCGGCGGGGCGACCCTGTCAATCTGATCTCGGATCCGTCCGGCGTCCCGGAGGGGCTTCAGTTGCAGGTGCCGCTCAGCAAGGGTATTGCAGGCTACGTCGATTGGTATCGCGCCGACGTTCTCGCCGAGCCTGTCGGTCGTCAGCGGCGCGCCGCGCCTTGATTACCGTCGGTTTCACTCTCATCGGCCGCGGAACTTGGTCAGGCGGCGAATCCTATCTACGCAACATGTTGAGCGTTATCGCCTCCGAGCTGCGTGGTAAGGTGCAGGCGAAACTGTTTCTTACACCCGAGCAGCATTCAAGCATTGGCGCGTCCTTCGATCATATGTTGGCTGCACCCGCTATTATTGATGACCGGGTCATGGGCGCCGGGCTCGGCAGGCGAGGGCTGATCGCACTTGCTGGCGGAAGGGATCGTGCCTTCGCGGACCTTGTCGCTGCGCAAGGCATCGATGTTGTCTTTGAAGTCGCCCAGTGGTTCGGGAACCGGTTTCCAGTACCGGTTGTTTCCTGGATCCCGGATTTCCAGCACCGGCGCCTGCCGCAACTCTTTCCGCGTAGCGCCTGGTGGCGCAGGGATCTCGGCTATCGCCTGCAGACGTCCGGAAATCGTACGATAATGCTATCGAGTGGGGATGCGCTGGCGGACTGCGAAACATTCTATCCAGCCTCGCGCAACAAGACCGCTGTCGTGCGTTTCGCTATCGACCTCGATCCCGGTGCCATCCTGGCGCGCGCCGATGAGGCGCGACAGGCACATGGTCTGCCTGCGCGTTTCTTCTTCCTCCCCAACCAGTTTTGGATCCACAAGAACCATAGGCTGGTCATAGAGGCGTTGAGGCATATAGGCCAAATGGGGGCGCTGGACTCCTTGCCGCCGATAATCCTCACGGGGCGCACCACCGATCCGCGCGACCCGACATTGTTCAAGCGCATGATGGAGCTTGCGGAAACGCACCGGCTCGGAAGCCATTTTCGACACCTCGGATTGATTCCCTATGACGATGTCGTCGCCCTGATCGGAGCCGCGGACTATCTCCTGAACCCTTCGCACTTCGAGGGGTGGTCAACCACGGTCGAGGAAGCGAAGTCGCTGGGAACGCCGATGCTGCTGTCCGACATTCCGCTGCATCGCGAGCAGGCGCCGGAATCGCTCTTCTTCGCACCCGATAGTGCAGAAGCGCTGGCGCAGCGACTCCTGGAGGCCGGGCAGCGCCCACGCTTAGCCCGCGATAGTGTCGCCGTGCTGCAGGGTCGGCAACAAATGCGCCGCCGAGACTACGCGGCAGCGCTCCTTGCTTTGTTTGAAAATGTCAGAGGTGTCACCCAATGACCGAACGGATCGTCAGTTTTGTCATGAGCGGCGGCGTTGGCTCACGGCTGTGGCCGCTGTCGCGCGAGGACAATCCCAAGCAGTTCCATGACTTTTCGGGCGATGGCTCGATGCTGGCCAAGACGTTGCGCCGGTTGACGGCGCGGCCGGATGGTGAAACGCCGATTTTCCTGATTGCCTCGGAGCGGCACGCCGACCGCGTCCATGCCGACCTCGCCGGCCTCGACCTTTCCGGCGGCGGCCCCTTGTTCGAGCCGACCGGCCGCAACACTGCCGCCGCCGTTGCCTTGGCGACGCTGCGCACCTTGTCCGAATATGGCGACAGCCTGGTGCTGGTGGTGCCGTCCGATCATGAGATCACTACCGCACGGCAATTCTGGCAGAGCGTGGAAAACGGCGCCGGTGCGGCGCGCGCGGGCCGGCTGGTGGTGTTCGGCATCAAGCCTAGCCAGCCGGAGACCGGCTACGGCTATATCGAGGTCGCCGGCGAGAAGGATGGCATCTGCGATGTCTCGCGTTTTGTCGAGAAACCGGACCTCGCGACCGCGCAAAGCTATCTGGCGGCCGGTAACTTCTACTGGAACACTGGCATCTTCCTGTTTCGTGCCAGCGCCATGCGCGACGCTTTCACGGCTTTCGAGCCCGAGATATGGAATGCCACCGAAATTGCCTACCAGGCAGCGACATCAGATCTTTCCGGTCTCTATATGCCTCTGGAGCTCTACGCCGCCATTCCCTCGACGTCGATCGACTACGCGATCATGGAGCGCGCCAGTCACATCGCCATGGTACCGGCCGGCTTCCGCTGGAACGATCTCGGTTCCTGGCAATCACTGCTCGATGTCGGTCCCTCCGACGAAGAGGGCAACGTCATCGTCGGCGACGTCGTCGCCATCGACTGCGAGAACTCCTACATCCGCAGCGACAGTCGCTTGCTGTCGGCCATCGGCCTGAAGGACGTTGCCATCGTCTCGACCGCCGACGCCACCTTCGTCGCCCCGGTCAGCCGCAGCCAGAACGTCAAGAAGATTGTAGAGCAGCTCGAAAAGAGCGGTCGGCTTGAAACCAGGTTCACGCCCGCCGACGACCGCGTGATCGAAAGCGGCGCTTGGCGGCGCCGCGTTCACCACTGGCTGTTTGAAGAGACGGTGCCGCTATGGTCCACGGTCGGTGTCGACGAGCGCCATGGCGGTTTCCACGAGGCACTCGGCTTTGACGCCACACCGCTGATGAAGCCTAAGCGCATGCGCACCATGGCCAGGCAAGTCTACGCCTTCGCTGTCGCCAAGGCGCGCGGCTGGGATGGGCCCGCCGACAGGTTGATCAGCCACGGCATCGAATTCATGAACAGGAACGGCCGCACCGACAATGGCGGCTGGGTGCGCACGCTTAATGTCGATGGCACGGTCGCCGATGCCACAGAGGATGCCTACGATCATTCCTGCGTGCTCCTTGCGCTGGCGCATGCCCATATGGTCGGCAATGCCGATGCATTGCGGCTTGGCGAAGAAACGTTTTCGTTTCTCGACGCGCATCTCGAGGATCACCGCATGACCGGCTTTCTCGAAACGTCGAGCGGCGCGGGCGAACGCCGCTCCAACCCACACATGCATCTGCTCGAGGCTTTCCTGGCCTGGCATCAAGCGACCGGCGATCTCGCCTATCTTCGCCGCGCCGCGCGCATCGTCGATCTGTTTCGCAGCCATTTCTTCGATCCGGAAAGCTGGACGTTGGGCGAATATTTCGACGCCGAGTGGAGCCCGGCGGAGGGCGAGAAAGGCGGATGGACGGAACCCGGCCACCATTTCGAATGGGCTTCGCTGCTGGTCGACTTCGCAGGGCGCACCGGCCAGAGCGAACTAACCAGCTTTGCCAGAAAGCTCTATGCCTCGGCCATCGCCAACGGCCTCAATCGCGCCACCGGCCTCGCCTATGGCGCCGTCTCGCGGCAAGGCCTGCCGCTCGACCTTGTCTCGCGCAGTTGGCCGCAGGCCGAAGCAATCAAAGCAGCGATTGCACTGGACGGTTCGGGCGGTCCCGACCTCAAGCCGGAGATCGAAGCACGTGTCGGTCGCCTGTTCCGTTGGCACATCAATCCGGCGCCGCTCGGCCTGTGGATAGACCGCATCGACGAGCGGGGGCGCTCGCTGGCGAGCGATGTACCGGCAAGCATCTTCTACCATCTGGTCTGTGCGCTGACCCAGTATCTCGACAGCACGGTCGGCGAATCTCGGTAGAGCGATTGACGGAGAGACGCGTGCTTGGCCACGGCGGGAGTGAGAATTTTTGTCGTTCAAGAAAATAGGCTTGCTGGCACTCGTTGCCTTGGCGTTTGCGATTGGCTTCTTTGCCATCATCGTGAAAAAAGGGACGCCTGTTCGTTCGCAACCCCCTAGGCCGCAAGCGGCGCTTGAGCCGTTTGATGGCAAGCTTTCCATCCAGGCGGTCGATGATCTTCGCGTCGGTGGCCGCAAGATTGTGTTGTGCGGCGTGGCGTTTACCAAGCCGCAATCTATGCGTGCGATGGTAACGGAGGCGGCGCGCCGGGATTACCAAGGGCTCGCCCTGACCTGCAAACCGGTCGGCACGGGGACGCCTTGCGACGGCAATGTCGCCTCAAAGTTTGGTGATGCCATCGTTGTGCAATGCCTCACGTCCGATGGCACGGATTTGGCGGCGAAGCTTGCCGAGAACGGCATCCTGTGCGGTCAGCCTGCGCAGGCAGGTCCGATCTACAAATCTTGCTTGTCGGGTTCGTAGCTCACGGGTTCCCTAACTGCCCCTCGCATTCCCATGGATCGCGACTGTCATAAAACGAAAGGCAGGATGTGCGATGACGCCCCCAAGTCAAACAGAGTCGACTCATAATCCCTGTACGAAGCACGGCGCGATTGGCGGTCATCAGGGCCCAAGAAATAGACCTGACTTTCCGACAATTTCCAGATGGGCCGGCGCTAAAATGCTAAATTCAAATCTGCCACGTGAGTGTGTCCGATGAAACACAGCGGAACCAAAAAGTCATCTCGCACCTGCGAAGCAGGTTGGAATCAAAGCAAAAAGCTGTTACGCGCTTGTTCAATACCTTGGTACTTGGGCGGGACGAGGTACGGCGGGAAAAAAGGATCGAAACGAATGAACCTTACTGTAAAAATTGCGTTGGCCGGATTTGTCGCCTCAATCGGCTTCGGCTCGGTTTCGTCTTTCGCTCAGGACACGCCATGCACCTGTACGACCCCTTACCAGGGAGCGGCGAATTCGATTGGTTCCATCGGGCACGCCAATGGTGACGTAATGGTTTCGCAAGCCGCCGGCTATGGCCCGGCCAAAGCGGGAAATGCGCTGGATTTCGGCAGCCGCGTAGTGGTCGGAGCCAAGGGATCGGCTTCCGTCAAGGTCGGTGGCTGCAACCTAGATGTGCCGGCTAATTCAAGCCTCGACATTTCTCGTGTCGAGAACAATATCTGCCTGAAAGTTGTGGGCTCTGAGCAGACGGCAGCCGCCGTTAGCTCTGAGTATACGGGTCAGATTCCCCCGGGCGGCAACCGGTCCAACACTCCGCTATTCATTTTCGGTGGTATGGCTGCCGCCGCCGGTATTCTGGCTGCAACGCAGGATGACGACGACGGCGTGAGCCGTTAGGCGCAACAGGACAATCGCAGCAAAGGCATGTGACTGCCTCTGCTGCGATTGTGTCGCCGGTGCCCTCTGTGCCTTGGCGCGCCGCTGGAGCCGGGGTTTTGATGAAACTCGTCAACCATACCGCTCTATTGCTTGCGTTGGAGATGGGTGCGGTTCGTCTTGGGCGAACTCGCATCGTGACGGATGACGGGGCAACGCTGATCATTAGCTTGCACGACGACGACAGCGCCGTCGGCGAATAGCTTGAATCTGGCATCTACAGCATTGCTTGAATTTGATAAATGCGTCATTCGCTATCGTGCGGGTGGCGCATTTGCCTATTATCCGGGAGAAAATGTCACGTTGCTTCAGTGCGGCCACAAACGTCAATGATCGACCTGCATTCCCATATCTTGCCCGGTCTTGATGACGGCTCGCGCAGTCTTGCTGAATCGCTGGAAATGGCGCGGCTGGCCGTGGCAGACGGAACGACCCATATGGCGTGCACGCCTCATATCGTGCCAGGCATGTATGAAAACGGATCGGCAAATATTGCCCGAGCTGTTCAAGGGCTGGAGCAGGCGCTGCGCCGGGCCGAAATACCGCTCGCTCTTTATGTCGGCGCCGACGTTCATGTAGCGCCCGATCTTCCGGAGCAATTGGCTCTCGGCGATGTGCCGACGTTAAACAGGTCTCGCTATTTTCTATTCGAACCGCCGCATCACGTTTTACCGCCAAGGCTGGAAGATCTTGCTCTACGTCTCGTAAATGCCGGGTTCGTCCCGATTCTTACCCATCCTGAGCGGCTGACCTGGATCAAGGCAAATTACGACGTTGTCGAGAGGTTGAATGCAATGGGCTGCCTTGTTCAGCTTACGGCAGACTCGATTGTTGGTGCTTTTGGGCGCACGGCACTTTACTATTCGGAAAAGCTGATTGACGAAGGCAGGGTAGATATTATCGCATCCGACACCCATGGCGCTACCCGCCGGCGTCCTGGGCTTTCGCAGGCAGTCGCCGCTGCCGCGAAGCGATGTGGGGAAGATGAGGCCCGCAATATGGTGTTCAAACGTCCAGGCGAAATATTGGCGAATCGGCCTCTCGATCCGGTCGGAAAGGCACGTTCGAAAAAGCCAAGCCCCGGCAACGCCGGTCGCTTTGCGGGATTGGGTCGCTTGTTGAAGGGTGGGACGGCGTAATGGGCGTTTTTCATTCCGCAAAAAGTTGTATGGGCACGATAAGTGTCTTGCTCGCTTCGCTCACGATGGCTGCCTGCACGAGCACCTCATCAACGACATCGTCTTCGCCGGTCGATGCGCTGCAACTGACGTCATCGTCGGCGCCGCTCTCGGGCGGCGGTGCGCTGCAGGTCGTAAAGGAGCTGCCCGCGCCGCAAAACACCCAGAACGGCAACGAGCAGCCTTTGTCCCCGAACGATGTGATCGAGGTGAATGTGTTCCAGGTCGACAATCTGAACAGAACCGTTCAAGTCGACGCCGGCGGGCAGATTTCGCTTCCACTTATCGGGACCGTCACAGCGGCAGGAAAGACCGTCCGGCAGCTCGAGCAGGAAATCGAAACGGCCTACGGCGCCAACTATCTGCAGTCGCCTGATGTGTCGGTCTTCGTCAAGGAATCGATCGGACAGCGCATTACCGTCGACGGCGAAGTCACCAGGGCCGGTATTTTCCCGGTGTCGAGCAATTCTTCTCTCATCGATGCGATCGCCCTTGCTGGAGGGTTCAATGCCGTTGGCGACGCAAAAAAGGTCTTTGTTTACCGCGGTATCGGCCCAAACACATTGGTCGCAAATTACAATGTGGAGGAAATTCGTGCTGGCAAGAGCCGCAACCCACGTATCTATGGTGGCGACAAGATTGTCGTCTTCGCCTCGAAATCGAAAATTGCGATGAACAATCTCAAAGACGCTCTCGGAGTTGCATCAAGCGCAGCGAGACTTGCCGTAGTCCCCGGATTGTAAATCACGGCCGCTCAGAATTACGCACAGAGAAAACCTAAGGTTGCCACGCACCATGCTCGATCGTAACAGGCAGCATCAAATCGCAGGTCCAGGACATGGCCAAGCCTTGTCTGCCGACCTGTATTATGACGGTGCACAAAACTATAGCCCGTACGGTCGCGATTACGCGGAGCAGGACGAGGGCTTCAATCCGCTCAGGTTGTTTTTTTACGTTGTCCAGTATCGGTGGCTGATCGTCATGATGGTAGCTGGCGGACTTGTCGCCGGCATCGTCGTTACCATGATGCAGACGCCAAAATATCGGGCAACAGCACAATTGGAAGTGCTGGTTCCTTCGGCCAAGGTCTTCAAGGACATTGAAGTGGTTTCTGAAGCCAGCGACGACTATCGGGTCTTTCTAACCGCCCGGGAAAAGCTGAAAAGCCGGGCTTTGGCGCAGCGCGTGGTGTTCCAACTAGGGCTTAGCGAAAAGCCGGATTTCCTGTTTCCGACCCCGAACTTCTCGCCTAGCAATATTTTCTATCGTGCGTTCGGAATTTCCAAATCGCCTTCCATTGAAGAGACAACCCCGGAGGAACGTGAGCAGATTGCGATCGGGCGTGTTCTGGATGACCTCACGGTCACTCTGGTCGCCGACACAAGCCTGCTGTCGATTACGTTTGCCGACCAGAAGCCGAAATATGCGACTGATATCGCCAATCAGATCGCGCAAAGTTATATCGACCAGCGCCTCGATCAGACCAGCGAAACCTCAGACCTGGCACGGCAATTCATCCAGGAACAGGTTTTGCAGGTAAAGCAAAAGCTACAGAAATCCGAGGAGGAACTCGTCGCTTACGCAAAGGATGTGGGCATCACGATAACCGGCGACGAGAAATCGCTGATAGGGTCGAATATCGAGACTCTGAACACCGCGCTCGCGACAGCAATCCAGGAACGTCTCGATGCCGGACGGATGGTGGACCAGATAGACAAAGGCCGCGGGGCGAGCCTCGGCCCAGTCTTGGAGAGCGAAGGTCTGCAGAAGATCACCGAAAAACTGTCGGATTTGACCAGCCAGTATCAGCAGAAGTTGGGCATATTGAAGCCTGGCTTTCCAGAGATGCAGCAGCTTCAGGCGCAGATCAAGGAGCTGCAGCGGCTTTATGACAATGGCGTTTTGACTATAACCGATTCGCTGCGGCAGAAATATCAGGAGGCTCAGAACAAGGAGGCCGACCTCAAGTCAAAGCTTGCCGAGATGGAGATGCAGCAGGTTATCTTCAACGATAAAAACATCAAATATACGATTTTGAAACGAGAAGTTGATTCAAACCGCTCTCAGTATGATAGCCTTATTGCCAAGTTGAACGAGGTTGGAGTGAGCTCAGAGCTCAAGACACAAAGTGCCGCGATAGTCGATTTCGCGACGCCGCCCAATGGCCCTTATTCGCCGCGCCTGATCGTCAATCTTGCGATCGCTCTGATGCTTTTCATGACTCTGAGCGCATCAATTATCTATATCATCGAGTTGTTGAACAACACCTTCACCAATCCTGAGCAGGTCGAAAAGGAATTGGGATTGGCGATGCTCGGCATCTTGCCGCTTGTCGATGACCGGGAACTCATAGCCAGCATCGCCGATCAGAAATCCGGACTATCCGAAGCCTACCGTTCGCTTCGAACATCGTTGCAATTCTCCGGTGCCGAAGGCGCGCCACGATCGCTTCTGGTCACGAGTTCGGAGCCCTCGGAAGGCAAGTCGACGACGTCGTTCAAGCTCGGGCAGGATTTTGCCGCACTCGGTGCAAGGGTTCTCATTGTCGACGGCGATCTGCGAAAGCCCAACCTTCATCGGCTGTTTGGCCTCGACAACACAATCGGACTGAGCAATCTGCTGACGAACACTGTCCGCAAGGAGGATCTGGCTAGCATCTTCAGGGCGACGAAATACCCAAATGTGACCGTTCTGACTTCCGGAACGATCCCGCCGAACCCCGCGGACCTGCTCTCTTCGCCGAAGATGGCACTGATCATTACCAATCTCGGCAAGCGCTTCGATCTTGTCATAATCGATGCCCCACCGGTCGTCGGCCTTTCAGATGCACCCATCCTGAGCCGTCTTGCCGAGGGTACGTTGATGGTCATCTCGACCAATCAGGTGACACGCAAGTCGGCGAAGACGGCGTTGAAGCGCTTGCGGGCTGCCGGCGCAAACGTGGTCGGAGCCGCGATGTCGAAATTTGCGGTGAACAAGTTCGATTACAACTACGCGTACAAATATATGAACTACCAGTATTACGACTACGGCACCCCGAAAATTGAGGGCAAAGTCGATGACGGAGCAGACCAGCCCGCTTATGCAAAATCTACGGCGTTCAGGCGTTTGGTTCGTCGCATCCGTTCTAGCATTGGCGGCTTCGTCGATCGGGCTAAGTCGATTTCTTGAAACCGAGACGCCAACCGTTTCCCTCGCGCTGGATCCGTTGAACGTCAACGCCTTGACGGGCGAGATCACCGACGACCTGAACGATACAAGCACCGCTCCCGATCTCGACGCATTGCTTGCCAAGGCCGAAAGCGCGCTTCGCTTTGACCTTGCGGACGCACGTCTCTACAGCCTGATCGGGGAAATCAAGTACCGACAGGGTGCAAAAGACCAAGCCTACGAATTTTTCGATCAGGCTCGAAAATTATCCAAGACAGAAATCCATGCGCTTCAGAGGTCGATCGGCCGCTCGATCGAAACAGGCGATCTGTCCGGGGCTGTCGGTGAGATCGATATTTTGCTGCGGCGATGGCCAGATCAATTTCCGGCGATCGCCGAGGGGCTGCCGACAATCCTTTCGAACCCCGATGGATACCAGGCGGTGCTGGCAGCCATCAGGGCCGCGGCGCCCTGGAGAGCCAATCTGTTGGTTGCGCTTGGTAAAACCCCCGAGGGACTCGATTTCGCAAATCGGCTATTGCTCGATTTGACCGGATCAAGCGCGCCACCAAACTCGAGCGAATTATCCCATGTAATCTACGGCTATATTCGTCAGAAGGAATATGACCAGGCGTATCGATTGTTTCTTTTCAGCCTGTCCGATCAAGAACGGAAACTGGGCGGGTACATTTTCAACAGCACCTTTGAGCCCGTGTCCAGTGGTAAGCCTTTTGACTGGCAGGTCGGCGATCAGTCGGGCCTGGAAGTTACGTTTGTATCATCTCAAGATGCGGTCGAAGGCGAGGGTGGAGCGACGGTCCGCTTCCTAAACACGCCCGTCAAGAACACAGCTCTTCAGCAATATATCGAACTGCCTCCAGGCTCCTATAAAATTTCTCTCGCTGCGTCTGCGAGAAACTTGAAGCTGCCAAAGGAGTTGTTCTGGTCGATCAGATGTGTGGGGCCGACCGGCGAAATAGCGCGTTTCAATATTCCGGAGGGCACATACAATCGCCAGGCGCTCAGTCAGGATTTTTCGGTTGGACCGGCTGGGTGCCCCATGCAATTGTTGAAGCTGGAGACTGCCGCCATTGCTGAGAGCTGGCGCTTTCGATATGTCGGTACGTTGGTAATGCACAAATTGAGCATCGAGAGACTTTCATCTTGAGGGACCGGCCGTCGGAATGGGATAAATATCTCCTCGGGTCGGTTCTGTTTGTTTCGCTGCTGATCGGCGGTGGCACTGCAAGTGGTCTTTATACGGATACGCTGATTGAGATCGCGGCAATCATCTCGGCGGCGGCTGTCTTTTCACAAACCTCTGGCCAGAGACTCCCCCATTCTGTTCTGTGGCTGCTTATCTTCGCTGTGGCGTTGGTGATTTTGCAAATTGTCCCGCTGCCTGCGGCGATATTCAGCGGATTGCGACCAGAGCTGTTGCTCGCAGATTCCGGGCTGGTTGGAGAAACCCGATTTCGTTTCGTCAGCGTCGGGGTTGGACGGACGATCGAGAGTCTGTTGTATCTGGTGGCGTCAGCGGCGTTTTTTTTGGCTGTGCTGCGTTTGCGCACCGATCAGGTCCATGGGCTTCTCCCGTTCTTTTTTATGGGCGTTATCTGCAATGGGTTGGCGGGAGCGATTCAATATTCGCTCTCCGACAATATCGCCATAGAGGGATTGTTGCCTTTTACGATCAATGCCGGGCTTTTCGCCAATCGGAATCATTTTGCGGCTTTGCTTTTTGTTTCTATTCCCTTCGTCGTTTATTACGGCCTTTTCCGCGGCCATCTCTTGTCCGGATTGCTCGGACTGGTCACCCTTTTGCTGCTTCTTTTGGCCGCCGGTTCGCGCGCCGGTGTTCTGATTGGACTGGCGATTACCGTACTGTCCATTTTCTTTCTTTCGGCGCGCTCCAAGGTTAGTGGATGGGGCATACTGCTGATTTTCATAGGACTTTCAGCCTATACGATAGGCGCATGGACGAAAATCGATACTGACGCGATCGATCCAGCTTTCGGGCGAGGAGAGTTTGCTCGGACCACCATTGAGGGAATCAAAGAGAATTGGGCAACCGGCGTCGGATTTGGTAATTTTCAAAAGGCCTATCAGATATATGAAAAGGAAGGGATGATTTTCAAACAGTTCGTAAATCATGCCCACAACGAGTATCTTGAAATAGCTTTTGAAGGTGGAGCTCTCGCCATTCTGCTGATGGTGCTTTATTTCGTAATTCTTTTGATAGCGTTTACTAAAATTCGCCGCGATCCTCTTCAAAAGGCGGCGTTTCTCTCGGTGTCTTTTCTTCTCATCCATTCACTGGTTGATTATCCGTTGCGGACCGAAGCGCTTGCAATGACGTTTGCCTTTATGAATGCAATCATCTTCCACAAAGGATTTGCGGACCGTTTGGCCCAGAAGAACGAATTGATCGAGATCGACCACAACGGAAACAAATTGTTCGTCCCGATCGAAACTTCGTCCCAACGCAAGCCGAGATTGACAAGCCGCCGCGCGAAACATAAGCACGAACGCGCGAGATATAAACACGAATAAGTTGCGTCGGCTGGGGAGCGCGAAGGCGGTTTTTAGGAGAGCTTGTTGAAAGGCATTATCTTGGCTGGGGGCAGCGGAACCCGGCTCTATCCGCTGACACTGGCGGTCTCTAAGCAAATCTTGCCGATATACGACAAGCCGATGATCTACTATCCGCTGAGCGTCCTGATGCTGGCGGGAATCCGCGAGGTTCTGGTCATCTCGACCCCGCGCGACCTGCCGGTTTTTCGGGATCTGCTCGGCGACGGCTCAGAGTTCGGGCTTGATCTGTCCTATGCTGAGCAGCCGCATCCCAATGGCCTTGCTGAAGCCTTCATCATTGGCCGTGACTTCATCGGCAATGACAGCGTCTCGATGATCCTCGGCGATAACATCTATTTCGGCGAAGGGCTGTCGCAGCTCTGCCGCACGGCAGCTTCGCGCAAAAGCGGCGCCTCGGTGTTCGCCTACCATGTCGAGGATCCGCAACGCTATGGCGTGGTTTCGTTCGACAAGATCAGCGGCTCCGCTTTGACGATCGAGGAAAAACCGCAGGCACCGAAGTCGAATTGGGCCATCACCGGCCTCTATTTTTACGACAATGATGTCGTGAATATAGCCCCGACGATCCGACCTTCGGAGCGTGGCGAGCTCGAGATCACGGCGGTCAACAACGTATACCTGGAACGCGGGCAGTTGCAGGTTCACCAACTCGGCCGCGGCTATGCGTGGCTCGACACCGGCACCCATGACAGCCTGCATGAAGCCTCTTCCTTCGTGCGCACGATCGAGCATCGTCAAGGTATCAAGGTTGCCTGCCCGGAAGAAATCGCCTTCGAGCAGGGCTGGCTGACGGCGGACAAGGTTCTGCAGCGCGCCACCCGCCTGGGAAAGAATGAATATGCCGCCTATTTGCGCAAGCGCGTCATCGAGTTGACGGAGAACTAGGTGTTGGAGATCAGGCCCCTCGGCCTCGACGGCGTGCTGGAGATCATCCCGAAGCGGTTCGGCGACACGCGGGGGTTCTTTGTCGAGACCTACAACGTCGAGCGGTTTTCAGACGCCGGTATCGATCTGCGTTTCGTGCAGGACAACCACTCCTATTCCGCTGCCGCGGGTGTGTTGAGGGGGCTTCACTATCAGCTTCCCCCGCGTGCCCAGGACAAGCTGCTGCGCGTTATCCGCGGCAGGATTCTTGACGTTGCGGTCGATATTCGCCGCAGTTCGAAGACATTCGGAAAATGGGTGGCCCTCGATATCTCCGCCGAAAAAGGCAATCAAATTTTGGTGCCGCAAGGCTTTGCGCACGGTTTCGTCACGCTCGTGCCGGACACCGAGGTGCTGTATAAGGTCACCGACACCTATTCGCCGGAACATGACCGATCGATCCGTTTCGACGATCCCGCCATCGGCGTCGAATGGCCATCGCTATCAGGCGGATTTCAACTTTCGGACAAGGACCTCAAGGCGCCGCCGCTCGCCGCCGCCGAGGTGTTTGTGTGAAAGACGTTTACGTGAGGAGAGCGGCATGAATTTTCTGGTGACTGGAGGTGCCGGCTTCATCGGCTCGGCGGTGTGCCGGCATTTGTGCGGCAATCCGGCCTACCGGGTGACCAACATCGACAAGCTCACCTATGCGGGAAACCTCGCCTCGTTGCGGCCGATCGAAAACGCGCACAACTACAGATTCGTGCACGCCGATATCTGTGACGACAGGACGATTCTGGAAATGCTGCACCGCGACGACATCGACGTCATCATGCATCTTGCCGCCGAAAGCCATGTCGACCGGTCGATCGACGGGCCGGGCGCGTTCATCGAGACCAACATCGTGGGAACCTACCGAATGCTCAATTCGGCCCTGGAATATTGGCGCAGACTTCCCGACGAGAAGAAAAACCGTTTTCGTTTCCATCATGTTTCGACCGACGAGGTGTTCGGCGATCTGCCCTTCGACAGCGGCGTCTTCACCGAACAGACGCCCTATGCACCGTCTTCGCCCTATTCGGCGTCGAAGGCCGCATCCGACCATTTGGTGCGTGCATGGCATGACACCTACGGCCTACCGGTCGTCCTGTCGAACTGTTCGAACAATTACGGTCCGTTCCATTTCCCCGAAAAGCTGATCCCGCTCGTCATATTGAACGCGCTCGACGAAAAACCGTTGCCGGTCTATGGCGCCGGCGCGAACGTGCGCGACTGGCTTTTCGTCGAGGACCATGCGCGCGCCTTGGCGATGGTCGCGACCCAGGGGGCGGTTGGCGAGAGCTACAATATCGGCGGCGGCTCGGAACGTACCAATCTGGCGGTGGTCGAGGCGATCTGCGACGTCCTCGACAGCAGGCGGCCGCGTTCTGCCGGCCGCCGCTATCGCGATCTCATCACCTTCGTTGCCGACCGCCCGGGTCATGACCGGCGCTACGCAATCGACGCTTCGAAGATCGAGCGCGATCTCGGCTGGACGCCGCGCGAGACCTTCGACAGCGGCCTCGCCAGGACGGTCGACTGGTATCTTCAGAACGAGTGGTGGTGGGGTCCGATCCGCCGCGAGCAGTACGCCGGCGAGCGGTTGGGCGAAGCGCGAAAGGGTGCTGCGTGAGGCTTGCCGTCACCGGACGCGAGGGCCAGGTCGTCAGCAGCCTTGTCGAGCGTGCGCGCACGCACCCGGACGTCGAGGTCTTCACCCTCGGCAGGCCTGAACTCGATCTGGCGAAGCCGGAGACGATCGAACGGGCGGTTGTGGCTACCCGACCCGACCTGGTCGTGTCCGCCGCAGCTTACACCGCCGTCGACCAGGCTGAGGACGAACCGGACCTTGCCTTCGCCGTTAACGGCATCGGCGCCGGCCATGTCGCTGCGGCCGCAGCACGGATCGGTGCACCGGTGATCCACCTGTCGACCGATTATGTCTTCGACGGAAGCGGCGAGGGGGCTTATGTAGAAGAAGACGAGCCCGCTCCGCGCAGCGTCTACGGCGCCTCGAAGCTCGCCGGCGAGCACGCGGTCGCCAGAGCCAATCCACGCCACCTCATTCTGCGCACGGCATGGGTCTACAGCCCGTTTGGCAGGAATTTTGTCAAGACAATGCTGCGCCTCGCTGCCGCTCGCGACGAGATAGCGGTAGTAGCCGACCAGTGGGGAAATCCCACTTCGGCCCTTGATATCGCCGATGCGATCTTGCACGTCGCGCAGATTCTGCATGGCAACAAGGGCTTTGCTTCCTTCGGCGTCTACCATCTCGCAGGAACCGGCGACACCAACTGGAGTGGATTCGCCCGCCACATCCTGGACACAAGCAGGGTGCTAGGTGGCCCCTATGCGCAGGTCAGGGATATCGCCACTGTGGATTATCCGACCAAGGCGCAGCGTCCCCGAAATTCGCGCCTGGCGACTCAAAAATTCGCGACTGCATTCGGATGGATAGCCCCGAGCTGGCACAACTCGACCACAGAGGTGGAACGATGTCTTCTTCGGCCTGCCTCAGGATGCTCCTTGCCCTCTCTGGGAACAATGCACTTACCTTAGCCTGAAGAGCACGATGATTCCTTTCACTTCGACGACATTCCGATTTCCTGACCTCGTAACTCCGTCGGCATGGGTCGAACATGTTCCATTCATGTTCTGGTTGATCGATGCGCTCCGGCCGCACCGGTTTGTCGAGCTTGGCACGCATGCAGGGGCCTCCTATTGTGCCGCCTGCCAAGCCATTGAGTTGCTGGGTCTCCACTGCAGTTGCTATGCAATTGATACTTGGAAAGGTGACGAGCATGCGGGCTACTACGACGAAAAAGTTTATCACGATCTCGCTGCCTACCACGCTCCGAAGTATGCAGCATTTTCGCGTCTGGTGCGGTCAACTTTTGACGCGGCTGTTGACCATTTCGAGGACGCCAGCATCGACCTGTTACACATCGACGGTCTGCATACTTACGACGCTGTTCGTCATGACTTCGAGACCTGGCGGCCGAAATTAACGCAAAACGCCGTGGTGCTCTTTCACGACACGAATGTGCGTGAGCGCGATTTCGCCGTCTCTCGTTTTTGGGGTGAAGTCTCGGCGGATCGGCCGCATTTCGAGTTCCTGCATGGACATGGATTGGGCGTCCTGGGGGTTGGCGATAATTATCCGAAGGCGGTCGCATCGCTTTTCGCTGCCGGTGAAGAAGAACACGGCCGAGGAGCCATACGCGCTGCCTTCGCTCATCTTGGCCAAGTGGTTGCCCACTTCAGCGATACAGCCCATGCGACAAGGCGGACGGAAGCAACATTTGTGCTGACCCGCGAAGAGTGGCATCGACAGATGGAACAGCGGGGCAGCCAGATCACCGCTCTATTGGCCGAACGCGATCAGTTGGCAGCGCGGGGACGCGAGCGCGAGGTGCAGTCTGCGCTGGATCGAAAAGAATGGCAGCTTCAGATCGAAGGGCGTGACGCCAAGATTTTGCAGGCGAACGCGCAGGTCATTGAGAAGGCCGAAGAGATACAGGTCCTAAAAGAAAAGCTTTCGGTGGCAGTAGCCGATCGCGAGAATGCCCGCTCTGAGGAAAAGCGACTGCATGAAATTCTCGGCGCTGTTTATTCCAGTACCTCCTGGCGCGTTACTGCGCCCCTAAGAGCGGCAAAGCGGCTTTTGACTACCTTGGGAAAATAGGGCCATTCCAAGCGTATTGCCCGCTGTTTCGGCGATCGAACGGACCTACTCAAATTGTCGACGCATGACCCGAGACAAAGTCTACCCACCGCTTGCTCGGCTGATATAAAAAACTATGCAAAACAGTAATCGCTTGGTCGAGCTTTGGCTTCAATTCGCTGCAGAACTGCGAAAACTGAAGCTTGTATATCGCCGTATTCTCGTCGAGACCCGCCGCAATTCACGGCCTGGGTTCAATCTCCGTGACGGCAACGGCGAAACTGTCGGCTGTCTCGAGGAGATTAAAGTCGAGCGCGGCATGATTCACCTGCGGGGATGGACGACAAGACCAATTCTCCGGCTGATAGCCGGCCCGGTCCGCCGCTCGATCACGCCAGACCACGCCCGTCAAGATATCAATGATGAAAGAGGCCTGCGTCTCGACACCCCCACGGGTTTCAATTTCAATTTCCATTTTCGCGATGACGACCTGCGCCTTGAATTCGACGGGATAGACGGCCCGAGGGAATATAAGTTCACCGCTATGTCACAGATGGAGCGGGCATACTCCAACGGATTAATCTTCTTTCATCTCATATGGTCGGGCATCAAAAACATCCCCCTCTTGTTTCGGCATTTCGTCCTGCGCGATCCCGTTGCTGCAAGCGGCTTGAAAGATCTATATCTCACGTTTGATCGGAAACCAGAGGTTGATTGGACGGCTGGTATATTAACTAAAAGCTCGGCGTTGCCGGTGCTTGATGAGAAGATCTTCATTGTCCTTCCCGTTTACAACGGGTTTGAAATCCTGCCTCAGGTATTGGACCGCGTCGACCGTTTCACCGACGGGCCTTCCTCTCTCGTCATCGTAGAAGACTGCTCGACGGACAATCGCGTGAGACCTTGGTTGCAGGATTGGGTTGCCAGCCGCCAGTCTAAAGCTGTTTTGATCGAGAACGAGCACAATCTCGGCTTTGTCCAGGCAGTCAACCGGGGGCTGGAAGCTGCGGCCGGACACCATGTCGTTCTACTGAATTCCGATGCCTTGGTGCCCGAGAGGTGGCTTTCCCGGCTCATGGCTCCGATCATTGCCGATGAGACGGTGGCTTCCGCCACTCCGATGTCAAACGATGCCGAGATTTTCTCTGTTCCGGTGATCTGTCGGAAAACCGATCTGCGACCCGGACAAGTCGACGCCATTGACTCCATAGCCCGAAAAATCAATCCAGCGGTTCTGTCGGTTGAGGTACCGACAGGCGTCGGCTTCTGCATGGCAATGAATAAAAAATTCCTTGGCCAGGTCTCAAAATTCGACCTGGCATTCGGTAAGGGTTATGGCGAAGAAGTAGATTGGTGCCAGAAGACGCATGCACTCGGCGGACGTCACGTCGCGGTGCCCAATCTGTTCGTTGAACACCGCGGAGGCAATTCATTCGGATTGGAGGCAAAGGCACGTTTGATGCGTTCGAACGGCGCGATCATTTCGAAGCGGTATCCAGCCTACGATGCAAATGTACAGGATTTTATCGCGACGGATCCACTTTTGTCGGCTCGCATTCTGCTTGCCATCGCAGTAGCCAAGAGACCGGATCGTCCCTTGCCGGTCTACTTCGCTCACGATCTAGGGGGCGGCGCCGAATCCTATTTGCAAAGCCGTATCAAATCGCAGATCGAGACCATGGATCAAGGGGCTGTCACCGTGCGTGAGCGCGCCGACGCTGGGCTTTTTGAGCTGGAGATCCATTCGACCGCAGGCAAAACCAAGGTACACACTGACGATCTCGGCCATCTGCGCAATCTTCTTCACACCGTCGATCAACTGAACCTGGTCTATTCATGCATTGTCGGATCACGCGAGCCGCTCAGAATTGCAGCTTTTGTGGCAGAGCTTCGCCGGCCAAATGATCGTCTTTCGGTTCTCATCCACGATTATTTTCCAGTTTGCCCGTCTTATACACTACTCGATAATAGCGGAAAATATTGCGGTATCCCGGCAACGGACGTTTGCGTAGCCTGTCTCGGAGCCGGCAATCCCAACAGCGCTGTACCAGAGCCCGATATCCGCGAGTGGCGCGAGGTATGGGGCGGCGTCATGGCAATCGCTGAACAGATTGAGGTCTTTTCCGGTACCAGTCGTCAGATCATTTCCAAGGCCTATCCGGCAGTTGCGGACAAGATAGTGGTCAAGCCGCATGTCCTTCGATATCTGCCTCCGGCAGTGAACGCGCCGACTACTCGTGTACTGACAATCGGAATCTTGGGCAATATCGGCTATCAAAAAGGCGCGCGCGCGGTCAGAGATCTAGCAGCGGTCCTGCCGCACGATCGAAGCGTTCGCATCTCGATCATCGGAAATTTCGATTATCGCTTCCATCGTTCGGCTATCGCTGTTTACGGCCAGTATCAGGTCGAGGATCTGTCCAGGATTGCTGTGCAGCAGCAGATTGGATGCTGGCTGATGCCTTCGATCTGGCCGGAGACCTTCTCCTACGCCATTCACGAAATGTTGGCGACCGGCCTTCCTGTCTTCTGCTTCTCGCTCGGCGCACAGGCCGAGGCGGTTGCAAAATCGAAGAATGGCTACGTTATGAGAACTACTCCGGACAAGCCACGCGAAATCCTGGATGAGATCCTCGCCGTCATGCGCCACATGTCGAAATCAGCTGCATGAGGGCCGATATCGGGGTCGCAATCTCGCTGAAAAGGGGGGGGACCGCCCTACAGTTCCGACGGGTTTCTGATATCCAACTCGGCCAATTCCGCAGACTTTTGATCGATCACTCGCTGAATACGGTCGTGATAGGCTGGCGCCGCGACGTCTTTGACCATATGCCGGACCTGAATCGCGCTTTCGAGTTGTCTGCGTTTGTCGCTTCCGGTCCAAACGCCTTGTGGGTGTTGACGATAGACGCTTAGAGTTTGCGGTATAAATCCGATCGTTCCGGACTTCTCCAATTGAAATGCCAACGCAATTTCATTGAATCGCCCTTCAAACAGCCTGTCAGGCAGAGATTTCATAAGCCCCGATTTGAAAAGGCAACTTGAAAAATTGGCTATAAGGTTCATCGACGGATCATTCAAAAAGTCACTTCCCGTGAGCTTTGATCGTGTCAGTTCCTTCTGTCGATTTAGCAATCGCCTTGTGTCATTTTGGGCGTTAACAACATCGATCATTGAGAACACCATCGAGCAATCCGGATTGTCTATAAGAAATCTCGACTGTTTCTGCAGTTTTTCTGGAGACGACCAATAATCATCACCTTCAAGAATCGCTATGAAATCACCAGTCGCATTGTCGATACACTTTCGGAATGTCCCGGATATTCCCAAGTTCTCGTCGTTGCTAATGTCACGAACAAGATGCCGATATCTGTTAACATAGCCTTTTACGATGCTGCGCGTTCCATCGCTGGAACCATCGTCACAAACAATGATTTCGTGGATAAAATCACCCACCTGCTTTATAGCGCTGTCCAATGCCTGCGATATATAAGTTTCATGATTATAGGCAGGAATAAGGGTTGTGATGGTAATTGGCATACCATGTTTTTCGCGCAAATAAACGCGAGCGTCATCTAGTGACTCGCCTACACTAATGCGAGATCTATCAGTTGCAGCATCGTTATAGATCATCAACGGGCAGGGTATGAATACCGCAGGGATCTTTTCCGTGTACCGGATAATCAGATCCCAATCGACCAAGCGCCTCATGGTGGTGTCGAATCCACCAAGACTGCGAAACATGTCTCTTGAATGCACGAAGGCGCCTAAATCTATGTAGTTTGCTTTCAACAGAGCCGGGCGATTGAACGGCCGCCTTCCACGTACAGCTCCGTCCGACTCATTTTCAAAGCACGAGTAGAACAGACGATGGTTCGGATGCTCGACGATACTGCTTGCAAACGTCGAAAGAAAATTCGGCTTAAGGCAATTGTCGGAATCCAGGTAGGCGATCCATGGGTTAGATGCCTTAGCCAATCCGGCATTTCGAGCCGACGAAACGCCAGTTCGCTTGTTGCTGCGTAGGAGCTTGATTCTCCCGCCGCTTATTTCGTGCGAATAGCGCTCTATGATGGCGTCGTACGCACCATCTGTCGATCCATCGTCCACCAGGATCAGTTCATAAACCGCATGCCTTTGACTGAGGACAGAATCTATGGAGCGAAAAATTGAATTCTTCCTGTTGTAAAAGGGAGTGACGATGGAAAACTGGACCCCGTCCGCCTCGAAAAATTTCGATGGGTGGGAGTGCTCAATTATGTAAGAATAAAGTTCTGGATTAATAGAATGTATTTTGTGCAAAAAGGCACTTACGCCATCATAGTTGGCTGCGGTTTTTTTAAATGCCTTCACTTTTAAGAGCGGGCAGCCCACATCCAAAAGTAAGTTAGGAAAGACAGTCAAATTAGGGCTCGAGCGTCTTGCTTCTTCGACGGCATCGCCGCCACTGTCAGTATAGCAACAGGAAGTAAATCCTAGATCCTGGAAGTAGGATGTCATCACAATTTCATAGTTCAGTATGACTTCGGAAACGGACTTTTCCTTCTTGACTGCGGAAAAGAATTTTAAGAAATTTTCGGACGAAAAGACGATCCTCTTGAAGACAACAAAATAGCTCTGAAGATGGTATGAAAACTCTGTATTATCGGTAAGGCCCCAGAAATCACATTTTCGCTCTGACATCTCCTTAAAGAGTTTGTCGAAGTTATATAAAGGTCCATAACAGCTATCATTACAAAGAAGCAGTTCATCAGTGCTCGAAAGTAGACCATGTTGATTTGCATACGCTATGCCGCGTTTATATGAGCCGAAATCATACTCTCCGTGCCGCTCACATATATAAGCATCGACAAGGCGGTCGAGCTTTGCCACCTCACTATCGGAAAAACTATTGTCCGCAACAAAAATTATGGTGTCACTAATAGTCCTTAGAGATTTCAGATAATACAACACGTAGGGGTGTATGACCGAGTCTGCGCTGTACGATGCGAAGACCACGATACGCCCCGTTTTTTTTCGCGGCGACGGGTACGAGGATGTGAATTGCTCAAAAGAACCAGCTAGCTCGCTGTCCGGGCGGAAATCCGGTGTACCGTCAAGCTCGGCAGCAGGAATAAACGGGGGAACAAACTGGGCGACCGGAGGAGAGCCCGTGGGGCGTCGCTCGTTTCGACCCCATTTGATGTAGTGAACAAGTGGGTTTAGGTGAGCGGCGCCGACGTCGGGGTTTGCTGCGATATACCCGAGACTGTCGAAAAACGGACTGGGATTGCGACCCTCATAGGCTCCATGCCGTGCATAATGCAGAGCGGGATCGATACCTGCCATATCCACGTCTGTGTTCTGGGAAAGATACCAACGAGCATCGAATAGGTGACTTTTCCTTATGAGCAAGGCATTGCGCCGGTCTCTGTAAAAAATGCTCGCACTTTTAAGATCGAACAAATGTGGGTGAATTTTCCTAATTATCTTCATTCCAACTCCCCCGATTTGGCTGCAATCGCAAAATTTCAAATCGGCAAATTTGACGCGGCTGGTGCCCTAGCGAGATCCGTCAATGAAAGCAACATCGATTTGTCGAGTAATAATATTAGACTATCCGCATATAAGGAAGAATAATTGTATGCATATCCTGAGCTATGAGCGAAATTATCACTCATGATTTCTAGCGTAGTCATTTATGACAGCTTGCATGCGTTCTGTATTGGCACCGCTGCGCCGAACGAAAAGCGCTAACGTGTTACAAGTAGACACGTTCCTGGAGAATTCTTCTATCAGATGGTATTGGGGGCGAACTGTATAGTCGTGAATCGCTATTATCGCGTCCTGTCTTAACCAAAGGAGCGCTGTCATAAAGCAAGCGACTCGAAAGCGGCCGTCCACTAAGCAAAAATCAATTTTGTCAGTATCGGAATCAACAATAGCGTTTGGGTAGGCCGGGAATAAGTGCTCATGACTTTTACCTACGGGTGTTCCCCATCCACCGGTGGGTCCAACATTGATATGACGCAAAGTGATCTTAGGTTTCGGATTGCCGATCTCGGGCCGAACTTTTTCGATCCATTCTTTATCGCTTTCAACTGAAGTTACGCTTTTCTCTACCAAGCCACTCGCGAGTATAGTTGTCCCACCCATACCAAATTCAAAATAGTGATCCGTTTTTGAAAGAAACGATGACAGCAGATCGACTTCTTTCGGAGTCATTATGATTTCCATACTGGAAGTCCTGCCCTGCATAAGAGTTGCAATTCAGCGTTGAGTAGCCAGATCCGACTATGGCCGAGCTGTTCAACTGGCTAACTAAGGCCTCATACGGCTGCCTTCTCCACCTCTTTGCCGAACCACTGTTCAGCCGGTTGGAATGCCTTCACCCGGCCCTTTTCAAGCTCGAGAATTTTGTTGCAGGTGCGTTTCAAAAGGCCATGATTATGGCTTGCAAGGACGATGATGCCTGCCTTTCCAGCAAGTTCATCCATCCGCTTTTTCGCTTTGTCCTGGAAGTTGGGATCCCCAGCACCAATCCATTCATCCATGAGGAGTATTTCAGGCTCAAGGCTGGTTGCAACGGAAAAAGCGAGACGGGCGGCCATTCCCTGGCTATAGGCCTTGAAAGGAACATCGATGAAATCACCAAGTTCGCTGAACTCGATGATCTCATCCATCCGCTTCTCGATATCATAATTAGTCCAGCCATTGATCAGCCCGCGCAGCACGATATTGCGCCGTCCGGTGGCCTCGCTCCGGAAGCCGAGATTAATGTTGAACAGGGCGTCCACACGCCCGCGGATGGCGGCGCGCCCGCTCGTTGGTTCGTAAATGCCGTAGAGCACCTTGAGAAGTGTCGTCTTGCCGGCGCCATTGACGCCGACGAGGCCAAGCCGGTCGCCCGCATCAAGCGAGAAGCTCACGCCGTCAAGCGCCCTTACGTGGCGGGCGCGGCCTTCGCCCTCGATCTGTCCCCCAGTCGGCATGCGCCTGTCGCGCGAGGCCAGTGTCAGCTTTTGGCGAACCCTGTAGGTTAGCCCGAGATTGTCGGCGCGGATCGAAACCATCAGAGCACGAACACGATCTTCTTGCGATAGCTGCCCAGAAGCAGCGCGGCCATAACCCATAGGAAGACTATAATTATGGCGCAAATGCCGAAGGCCGCGACCGGGAATTTGGCATTGAGCACTGGCAGGCGTACGATCTCGATAAAATAGGTGAAGGGGTTCCAGCGATAGATTTCAGCTTGGATGCCCCCGGCCGGGTGTATCCAGAATATCGGTGTGACGAACATGCCGATGCGCATGATATTCTGCACGATGAAGTTCAAATCGGGGAAGAAGGCGCCGGAAACGGCAAGAACAAGGATCGCCGCAGGCGTTGCAATCACGATTAGGATGAGCGCTAGCCCTGACCAGAGCCACTCAACGGTGAAGGGCGTACCTACGAGCAACAGGATGGCGATGCAGCCCGCAAGCGAGTAGCCCGCCCGGATCACCGATTGCATTGTCATGCGCATGACATAAACGGTGAGCGGCAGGGTTGTGCCCTTGATGAAGCTCTCCTCGCGGGTAAAGAGTGTAACGCTTTGGGTGACTACCTCCGTCAGATAGAGCCAGACAAATAGCCCGATCAATACGTAGGCAGCAAAATGCGGTACCGAGTGATTGTTGCCGAACATGACAACAAAGGTGCCGGCAAAGGTGAGATAGTTGACCAGCAGCCAAACAGGGCCGAGCGTCGTGCGCTTGTGCTGGTCGCAGATATCTTCGTGAGCAAGCGCCGCCCAGACGCTACGCATTCTGAGGCCACGGCCGAAATCGGCAGCGGCGCTTCGTACTACCTTCAATATTGTCGTCCCTACAAAGTTTGGCGCTGGTATCACAGTCGCACCGTGGTGCAAAGCGGGTTCATCATTGCGGTCGTTCGGCCCACAAATGCCAAGTCGTCATAACCATCGCAATGCGAATTTGGCAATGGACCGCATCATTCGAATTAGTATTAGAGAATTCCCATCTACCACGTCGGGCCGGAGTCGAACTAGTCGATCGCAAGTTTTCGCCCCGTCACCCTGCGGAACCTCCAAAAACATCTGGCGATGCCCTCGACTCCACGCTATGCCGATAGCAGTTGTATTGGCACTTGTAGGCTACGGACTATAGGGGTCCGGTGTCAGTCTGACCGCCGAGCCTTCGCGCCAGGAGTGCAGTACTATCCGATGACACCATATGTAGAAGTCGTATTCGGGCTTCGGCCGGACATGCGGCGCGCCTTTATCATGATCCAGGACGCCGCCATGGTCCTGGTCGCGGTCGCGCTCAGTCTGGTTTTGTCGCGGTCCAACCTCTCTTTCGAAGCTTTTTCCTACGAGGGCCTGACCACCTGGGCGTGCATCGTCGCTTTCAGCCATTTGCTGTTCAGATATTGCGGCCTCTACAACACGGTCTGGCGCTTCGCTTCGACGCCGGACTTTTTCAACATCCTGAAGAGCTGCGCGATTTTGACTGTCGTACTCTATTGCGCCTCGCTTTCGTTTCGTTTCTTCAAGCCGGTGACGGGCCTCAACGAGCGCCAGTTCATCGTCTTCTTTCTTGTGTCCTTTACGATCATATCGGCCCCTCGGCTCTTCTATCGCTTTCTTCGTGACGGGGCGAGCTGGCGTATCTTGAACAGGGCCGCCGACAAGGGATTGACAAAGCAAGCCCTGTTCGTCGGCCGGCTCGGCGAGGCCGATCTGATCATTCGCTTTACGCGCACGGCGCAGCCCGGGGACTATTCCATCGCGGGGGTCATGGCGATCGAGAACGACGCGCCGTTGGGCACCCGGATTCAAGGGGTTCCGGTGGTTGCAGTCCGCCCCCGTTTGACGGAATTCCTGGAGGACTACACAAGGGGCACGAAAAGTCTCGACATGCTGATTTTCGGAAATGGTGCCGGGCGGGAGATCGAGGAGTATTCGGAGCTGGTTCGTGTCGCCCGGCATAGTGGCATAGCCGTTGTGCAATTCTCGGGGTTTTCCGAACTGGGGCAGGGAGGAAAGCTGGTTCTCGACGCCGTCGAGATGGAAACGATCCTGCGCCGTCCAGCGGTGCCTTCCGACATCGAGCGTATCAGCACTTTTGTCCGTGGCAAGCGCGTCCTGGTGACGGGCGGAGCCGGCTCCATCGGGCGAACTCTAGTCAGGCGATCGCTGGAACTGGGCGCCGAGGCGGTTCTGGTCGCCGATCTCTCCGAGTTCGGCATTTTCCAGTTGAGCCAATATATCGACGAGAAAGACCATGACCGTCTCAAGGCCCGCATAGTCGATGTGGCAGACCGGCGGCAAATGACGCGTGTCATAAGCGAATTCAAACCCTGCATCATCTTTCATGCCGCCGCGCTCAAGCATGTCCCCCTGCTCGAGGAAAACTGGGATGCGGCGATCCAGACCAACGTTTTCGGAACGCTTGTCTGTGCAGAGGTAGCCGCCAAATGCGGGGTGCCGCAGTTCGTGCTTGTCTCGAGTGACAAGGCGGTGGACCCGACATCCGTGCTCGGCATGACAAAACGAGCAGCCGAGCAGATCGTGAGCGCCTTACATGAAACCCATGCGGCCCAACCAAACGGGCATCAACCGGGGGGGCATCATTCCGGCACCAAGTTCATTGCCGTCCGGTTCGGCAACGTTTTTGGCAGCAATGGATCAGTGGCGACCATATTCCAGGCACAGATCGAGGCTGGAGGGCCCGTCACCATTACGGATCGGCGCATGACGCGCTATTTCATGACAGTGGCCGAATCCGTCGACCTCGTCATCATGTCGGCAGCCGATGCAGCGTCGCGACAGGGCAGGGACGACTATGCCGTCTATATGCTCGACATGGGCAAGCCGGTGTCCATAGTTGAAGTCGCCGAGACGATGATCCGCATGGCTGGAAAGAGCCCCTACACGGATATCCCAATCCGGTTCACCGGAATAAGGCCAGGCGAGAAACTTCATGAAACGCTCCACGGCGAAGATGAAGAAGTCGTCGAGCTCAGCACCTCCAAGGTTTTTGGCCTCAGGACGGATGTTGTCGACTGGCCGAGGGTCGAGACCGCGCTTACGGCGCTGCAGACAGCGATGAAGAGCCAGGACAAGGGCTCGGCGCTTGCCGTGCTGGAAGGGCTCCATCAAGCAGAAAGATCCCCGGGTGACCTACGTCGGCCAACAGGTCCAATTGGACATGCAGGATAGGACACCCTTCGGGCGGTTGTGATTGGATGAAGCGAACAAATCCGATAGCCATTCTCAGGCATTTGCAGATGACACCACAATCGTGAGCAAACAAGATCAGCGCGTCGCCATACTGATGGGCACGAAGGACGGCGCGGCTTTCATCGAAGAACAGCTCGGCTCTCTCCTCGCGCAGTCGCATTCCCTGGTCGATCTGTGGATTTCCGATGATGGTTCGACCGACGGCACGACCGCCATCATCGGCGCCTGGAAACCTCGCTGGCACAAGGGTCGGCTGACCTTGGTGGACGGCCCCCGCCAGGGTTTCGCTGCCAATTTTCGATCAATGATCGTCGATCCGCGGATCGAGGCGGACTACTATGCCTTTTGCGACCAGGACGACATTTGGGAGCCGGACAGGTTGGAAAGCGCTGTCCGCTGGATGCGGACGCTGGACGCAAAAATACCGGCTATGTTTTGCTCCAGAACCGCAACCATGACCGAAACCGGAAGCGTGATCGGCTGCTCGCCGCTGTTCCAACGGCCGCCGTCCTTCCGCAACGCTCTCGTGCAAAGCATTGCCGGCGGCAACACCATCATGATCAACGGCGCGGCACGCGACCTGCTGGCCAAGGCGTCGTCAAAGACCCGGTTTGTCAGTCACGATTGGTGGGCCTATCTAATCGTAGCCGCGGCTGGCGGCATCGTTCGGTATGATCCGCGGCCTCTGGTGCGCTACCGCCAGCACGGGGCAAATTTGGTCGGGGCCAACGTTTCGTGGAGGGCGAGATTTTCCCGGCTCGCACATCTGCTGAAAGGCGGATTTGCCAATTGGACGGATGAGAATCTCAGTGGTCTGGCCGCCAATCGTGATCTTCTCACGACAGACGCGGCTGCGTGCCTAGGCTTGTTCATCCTGGCGCGAAAGGGCAGTATCTTCAGTCGCCTGAGCTATCTGCGCCAAAGCGGCGTCTATCGGCAGACGCCTTTTGGAACCTTCGGGCTCTATTTGGCAATCATCTCCGGCCGGATTTAATGCGTGTGAAGGCAGCGAAGCAGACCTTCGACCTCGTGCTGGCGGCCCTGCTGCTGCTGATCACGTCGCCTGTCCTGTTGGTTGCCATCCTGGCTATTCGGCTATCGTCACCCGGGCCTGCAATCTTTTCCCAGACGAGGGTAGGCCGCAATGGCGGGCTTTTTCGCTGCCACAAGTTGAGAACGATGTATCTGGGGACGCCGTCATTGCCCTCGCATGAGGCGCCGGCTAATTCGGTTACGGTGGTCGGAAAGGTCTTGCGGCGGTTCAAGCTCGATGAATTGCCGCAGCTCTGGAATGTCCTGAAGGGGGAAATGAGCCTGGTCGGGCCACGTCCATGCTTGCCCACGCAAACGGAGCTGATCGAGCGTCGCAAGCAGTTGGGCGTGTCATCCATGCTTCCGGGCATAACCGGCTTGGCCCAGATTCGAGGCATCGACATGTCGGTCCCGACGCTCTGTGCCGAAACCGATGCCGCTTATCTCAAGGCGGCGTCGTTCGGTCTCGATGTCAGGATTCTGCTTGGAACGATTTATCGGACCTGAGCAAATCTGCTGACCTGCGCTATTGCGGTCAGTCGCTCGATCGTATCGGTTTCCGGCAGCCAGCCCTCCGAAATGAGCAGGGACGGATCGCATATCTGCGTTGCGGTCAAGCTTTCCCAAAATTTGCGTTTGCCCAGCAACGATGCGACCGGCCGTATCAGGCCGGCAGGGACCGCAACCAGGCGTTTCGGCCGTCCAAAGCCTTGTCGAAAGGCTTCGATGATGGCGGCGACCGGGATTGGCCGTATATCGCTGGCGATATAGACGGGGCGAAGCGGGATCGAATGGGTCAACAGGTGCAAAACCGCCCGGGCCGCTGCCTCGGAGGATATCAGCGAGCGGACGCCCGCCAGGGCCGCTGCGGGCAGCGGCAAGGCGGTGTCGGCCAAGCGCATCAGTGTCGCCAGATTTCCCTTCATGCCAGATCCGTAGACCGGCGGCAGGCGCAGCATTGCGGCATCGGAGCGGCCGGACGATGCATAAGCGTCCAGGACCCTGATCTCGCCTTCGCGTTTCGAACGCCCATAGGCGCATTGCGGGGCAGGGATGGTCTCTTCGTCGAGCCTCCCGCTGAAGCCGGCGCCGACCACAGCCCGGGTCGAAGACAGGTAAATAAAGCGTCCGTTGGCCTGTGCAGCCGCGGCGCGCGCGAGTTGCCCGGTCAATTCGGCATTGGCTTTCAGGTAATCGGCTTCGGTTGGATTGCCACGATCGTTGTTCAACCCGGCGCAGTGGACGACATGCGTGACGTCTTTCAGGATCGTCGCAAAGGCCTCGGCAGGCGCGTCGAAATTCGGCAGCAGGAGGATGTCGTTTCCCGAACCGAGCTTTTCCGGGTGCCGGGAGGCGATCCGGATTTCGAACTGCGCCTCTCGGAGGAGTTGCACGACAAGGCGCCCGATGAACCCTGTCGCGCCTGTGACCAACACTTTCATTGCATTGCTCGAAGCTACTACTCGGCGGCCGATGTCGCAGGAAGCGCTTGTTCGTCCGCCAGCGGCATATGGCGCCCCGATGCAAGATATGTCCCCGACACCAGGAAGATCATCAGCACCGAATCCAGAATATCATGACCGATAAGAATGCCCACCATTCCGCCTGAGAGATAGGTGATCACCACAATGACGATCATGGTGGCGCCGAACCGCTCGACCGGATCGGCACTGATGCGCAGCACTGTGGCAGCATTTTTAGCGGCAACGATAAGGATGGCCGCCAGCGCGACAGCTCCCACGATTCCGGCTTCCACCAGTGCGGTCAGAAAGCCGTTGTGGAAGTGGCCGAAGCCTTTATCCATGCCGAATTGGTCAAGAAATCCCTGTTTTATCAGCAGTGGCGTCGCGCCCACCCCATGTCCGAAAAGCGGCATTTCGCGAAATGCGTCGAGGCCAATTTGCCACATAGCAACGCGAAATCCCAAGGCGGTGCCGTAGTTGCCATGCGCCGTGAGCGCCTCCCAGTCGGAACGGAGGAACTCGGCCCGCTCCAATATTGTTTGGAATCCAAAGGCAGCGATCGCGAGGCCGGCCAAGCCCAGTATCAACAACAGACGAAGGACGTACTTGCCCCTTAGCTTCTGCCGATTGATCAGCAGCACGGCTATGCCTGCAATCAGCATCGCCAGCCAGATGATACGCGAACCGGAGTAGAGGATGGCGATTGTTCCGGCCAGCGCCGCACAGGCGAGAAGGCTCCTGGCCTTTTCGATTCCCGACAAAGCGCCAGCCATGCATACCAAAACACTGAGGCAGGCGACCGTCGCGAACACGATCGGATTTCCGGCACCACCTTCAACCCTTGGCAGGCCAATCCAGTAGTACTGGATGCCAGTCAGCAGCAATGCGCCGAAGCAAGCGGCCATGCTGCTCAGTATGATGACGCGGGCGAGGGTGGTTTTTTGCGAAATGCTCCAGACCGAATATGAGAAGGGGAAAAACAGGAAGGTGATCAACGGTACAAGATGCGTCGCATCCCTCGCAATCGAGTTGTTGACGATGGAGGCGAGGACAACGGCGCCGCAAAAGGCATAGATCGCGACGGTGAGGGCGGCCATGGGCCGATCGACATTGAAGCGCCGTCTCTTCAGTGCAATGAGTAGGGTCGACCACAGGCCGCCGCCATTGAATGCAAAACTAACCACCGATCCCAAAACGGAGGGAGAAAAGAAGCAAAGAATGGAAAAGTAGATATTGACCCGTGCCGGTGTGAATTGCTGTTTTAGCGATGAAAGCCAGCTCAAGGTTGTAAGTCGCATTCTGCAATGGTCTTTGGGACGAGGATCTGTTTTGGCGATGGCTGTTGCGATGATCTTCAGGGTGTCACGCACGTGACGCCACACGCGTGGCTGATTTCCGTGGACCGGTATAGCCGCTGAGGATGATTTTCGATAGTCCGCGGGAACAGGCCGCCATCAAAAATCGACGGTGTCGTTCGTGCGTTAGTGCGTGGCCGCCAACGTATTGACGCTCGTTCCCTCCATCCAGGCAATATTTTTCCCGGCCTATCAGGCTCGTCGGCTCAGTGAGTAGGAATTTTCGGGTTTCGGGTCCTAAGTAGAAGATTCATTCCCGAACCACTTTGCTTCAGGCCTGTCTTGCATTGTTATAAACAATGGCGATCTGCTAGAACGCCTGCACGAAAACAAGATTGTCCAGAAGTGAAGCTGAGCCGGGCGGCTACGAACTGCGCCCGATGCATCGATGCAAGGTCTGGATGGCACGAGAGAACGCTCACAGTCCATGAACATCGCGCTTACGCACCTTCAGCGGCTCGAGGCTGAATCCATCCATATCTTTCGCGAGGTTGCGGCGGCGTTCGCCAAGCCGGTCATGCTCTACTCCGTCGGCAAGGACTCCTCCGTGCTGATGCACCTTGCGATGAAGGCGTTTTATCCCGCCAAGCCGCCGTTTCCCTTTCTCCACGTCGACACGACCTGGAAATTCCGCGAAATGATCGCTTTCCGCGATCAGATGGCGCAAAAGCTCGGCTTCGATCTCCTGGTCCACGTCAACGAAGACGGTGTGCGCGACAAGATCAATCCCTTCGACCATGGCTCGAATACCCATACGCATGTGATGAAGACCGTTGCGCTGCGGCAGGCGCTCGACAAGTACGGCTTCGATGCAGCCTTTGGCGGTGCCCGTCGCGACGAGGAGAAGTCGCGCGCCAAAGAGCGGATCTTCTCCTTCCGCAACGCCCAGCACGTCTGGGATCCGAAGAATCAGCGGCCGGAGATGTGGAAGATATTCAACACCCGCATCGCGACCGGTGAATCGATCCGGGTCTTTCCATTGTCGAACTGGACCGAGCTCGACATCTGGCAGTACATTCTCCAGGAAGACATCCCGATCGTGCCGCTCTATTTCGCCAAGGAGCGGCCGGTCGTCGAACGTGACGGCATGCTCATTCTGAGGGATGACGACCGCATGGTATTGCGCCCCGGCGAGACAGTGGACAACCGGCTGGTGCGCTTCCGCACGCTTGGCTGCTATCCGCTGACCGGCGCGATCGAATCGGACGCCGATACGCTGGAGGCCATCGTCGGCGAAATGCTCACCGCGCGCACGTCAGAGCGCCAGGGCCGCTTGATCGACCGGGATGAAGCGGGCTCGATGGAAAAGAAGAAGCGCGAGGGGTACTTCTGAGCATGCGCCACATCATGGCCAAGAGCCTCGCCTCCACCGACGGCATTCGTGACTATCTTGCGGTGCAGGAACGAAAGTCGCTGCTGCGCTTCCTGACCTGCGGTTCCGTGGACGACGGCAAGTCGACGCTGATCGGGCGTCTGCTTTCGGACACCAAGCAGATTTTCGAGGACCAGCTTGCCGCGCTTGAGCGTGATTCGCGCAAGCACGGGACGACGGGCGACGACGTCGATTTCGCGCTGCTGGTCGATGGCCTAGAGGCGGAGCGCGAGCAGGGCATCACAATCGATGTCGCCTATCGCTTTTTCGCCACGCCGAAGCGCAAATTCATCGTCGCCGACACGCCCGGCCACGAACAATACACGCGCAACATGGCGACAGGCGCGTCGACCGCCGATCTGGCCATCGTGCTGATCGATGCCCGTCAAGGTGTGCTGCGCCAGACAAGGCGCCACTCGATCATCGCCTCGCTGCTGGGCATCCGGCACATCGTGCTCGCCGTCAACAAGATCGATCTCGTCGGCTTCGACAAGGCCGTCTTCGAACGAATCATCGAGGATTTCAGGCAATTTTCGCACAAGCTCGGCTTCCAGACGATCGTGCCCATCCCGATGTCTGCCCGTTACGGCGACAACGTCACCAGCCGCTCGGACAAGACGAAGTGGTATTCCGGGCCGACGCTGATCGAACATCTGGAAACCGTGTCGGTCGATGAAGCCGTTGTCGAACTGCCGTTCCGTTTTCCGGTGCAGTATGTGAACCGCCCCAATCTCGATTTTCGCGGTTTTGCCGGCACGATTGCTTCCGGTTCCGTCTCAACAGGCGACGAGGTCGTTGTCGCCAAATCCGGCAAGTCCGCTCACGTCAGGCGCATCGTCTCGCATGGCGGCGATCTGAGCCAGGCGGTTGCCGGCCAGGCCATCACCCTAGTTCTCGACGACGAGGTCGAGGTCTCGCGCGGCAATATGCTGGTGTCGCCGGCGGCGCGGCCTCAGGTCGCCGACCAGTTCGCCGCCAACATCGTCTGGTTCGACGAGCATGCGCTGTTGCCGGGCCGCTCCTACATCCTGCGCACCGAGACCGATCAGACCAGTGCCACCGTCACCGACCTGAAATACCGCGTCAACGTCAACGACTTTGCCCATGAGGCGGCCAAGTCGCTCGAAATGAATGAGGTCGGCATCTGCAACATCTCGACGCGGGCGCCGATCGCTTTCGACACTTTCGCCGAGAACCGCACGACCGGCGCCTTCATCCTGATCGACCGCATCACCAACGCCACGGTCGGCGCCGGCATGATCCTGCATTCGCTGCGCCGCGCCGAAAACATTCACTGGCAATCGCTCGATGTCGGCAAGCACGGCCGCGCCGATCTGAAGAACCAACGGCCTGCCGTGTTCTGGTTCACCGGGCTCTCCGGCTCGGGCAAGTCGACCATCGCCAACCTCTTCGAGAAGAAGCTATTCGCCACCGGCCGCCACACCTACATCCTGGACGGCGATAATGTCCGCCACGGCCTCAATCGCGATCTTGGCTTCACCGACGCCGACCGCGTCGAAAACATTCGCCGCGTTGCGGAAGTGGCGCGCCTGATGGCCGATGCCGGGCTGATCGTCATCGTTTCCTTCATTTCGCCCTTCAGCGCCGAACGGCGCATGGCCAGGGAATTGATGGCCAACGGTGAATTCGTCGAGGTGTTTGTCGATACACCCTTTGAGGAATGCGCCAGACGCGATCCGAAGGGTCTCTATGCGCGGGCGTTGAATGGCGAAATCAAGAATTTCACCGGCGTCGATTCCCCGTATGAAGCTCCTGAAAACCCCGAAATCCATCTCGAGACACTCGGCAAGTCTGCCGAGGAGATGGTAGAGGCCCTGGAACTCTGGCTAAACGAGCGCGACATTGCCGAAAACCAATACGATAGCGGCGGCGGCATCTGACGACGAAGCGATGCTCGGCGTGTTCGAGCGCCTTGCCTTGGCGGCGGGGCGAGAGGTGATGCGGGTTTTCGATGCTGGTTGCGCGGTCGATCAGAAATCAGACAGCTCGCCGGTGACCGAGGCCGATCGCGAGAGCGAAAAGATCATCCTCGCCGGCTTGCGCGCCGCGTTCCCCGACATCCCTTGCGTGGCTGAGGAAGAGGCATCGGCCGGCATCGTGCCGCCCGACCTCGACGACGCCTTTTTTCTGGTGGATCCGCTCGACGGCACCAAGGAATTCGTCAACCGCAGGACCGACTTCACCGTCAACATCGCGCTCGTTCGTCACGGCGTGCCGGAGATCGGCGTGGTCTTTGCGCCATGCACCGGACGCTTTTTTTCCGGCCGGCCGGGCAGGGCGGAAGCAATCGAAGTCGATGGCGACTACCAGATCATCGGCCGTCGGCCGATTTCGGCCAGGACCGGTGTGGCGCCACTGACCATCGTCGCCAGCCGGTCCCACAACACGCCCGAGACCGAAGCCTATATCCGCACGGTAGGCGCTGCCGAGATCGTCTCGGTCGGCTCGTCGCTGAAATTCTGTCTTGTCGCCGGCGCCGAGGCCGACGTCTATCCGCGCTTCGGCCGCACCATGGAATGGGATACCGCGGCCGGCGATGCGGTGCTGCGCGCCGCCGGCGGCATGACGCGCACGCTTGACGGCAAACCGCTGGCCTACGGCAAGCGCCAGCAGAGCGACGACGAGGACTTCGCCAATCCGCATTTCATAGCCAGCGGCAAGGCAGTCGGGCCAACCTGACGATTATAACGTCGCTAGCCCTGCAGGGCGTGGATCGCCGTGCGAAGCATAAATCCGGCTGAGACCGCGCGTCACGATCCCCGCTTCGGTCGTGGCATCTGGCGCACAGAACTCTTCGACGAAACGATTTCGCCCAAAACATCGCCGCTCGAGTTAAAATACATGACCGGCCGCGGGCAATCAGACGTGGCCCCAAGAACAGGTTCTTCTTGGCTACGTTCGCATTCCGCCGCACACAAAACCTTATGCTCTCCTGATGGGCGGTTGCCATCACGTGTTGGCGTTTCTATATGTACGTCTACACATAGGAGAATTCGCTATGCCGCTCAACATTCGCAGTGAAGAGGTAAATATGCTTGCCGAAAAATTGGCGGCGCGCACGCGGTTGAACAAGACGGCTGCCGTGAAGCTGGCCCTGGAAAACGAACTGCGCCGTGCCGAGGAGGCGATCCCTCTGTGGGAGCGGCTGAAGCCTTTGCGCGCGAAAATTGCGGCCTATCCGGACACCGGCCTTGCGGCAGACCGGGCGTTTTTCGATGACCTCAGCGGCGACTACTGATGTTCGTCGATGCGTCGGCAATCATCGCAATTGTGACGGAAGAGCCTGGGGCCGAGAACCTTGCGGCGGCGCTAGATGCCGCGCGCTCGCCGCGGCCGATCACATCGGTCGTGGCTGCATGGGAAGCGACTGTTGGGCTGTTTCGCAAAAAGCGCATTCCCATGGCAGAAGCTGAAGCGCGAGTGCAGGAGTTCCTTGAAGCGGCTGGGGTCGAGGTTCTGGCGATTTCGAGCCGTGAGTTGACCGCCGCGCTGCAAGCCTTCGATCGCTATGGACGGCACCGCTATCCGGACGCTGAACGCAATAGTGCGCTCAATCTTGCCGATTGCTTCCATTATGCCACCGCGAAATCCTACCAAGCGCCGATCCTGACCATAGATGCGGGATTTGCGCTTACCGATGTCGCGACTGTGGGTGCCAAGACTTGAGATATCGGAAGGGGAGGGCGGCCTCCGCCATGCGCTGGCGCCGGGGAAGCGCGTCGTCGCAACTGACGCCTGTTGATGCCGCGATCGGCGTGCTGCTGGAAGGCATACCGGCTAGACTGTGATCGCGCGCGTGAAGCTCTACGCTGCGGCGACGTCCGCCGAATTCGAGCCGATATAGTTGCGGATCGTCTCGATGATCCGGTCCTGATCGGCTTCGCTCAGGTAAGGGTGCATGGGCAGGCAGAGAATCCGCTTTGGCAGCTCCTCCGAAACGGCAAGACCGGACGGCGTGCGCGGATAGTCGCGGTAGGCGATCTGGCTGTGCAGCGGCTTCACGTAATAGATGACCGAAGGAATACCCTTTTCGCCGAGATGCGCCTTGAGCCCGTCGCGCTTCGGCGTCTCGACGGCGTATTGCGCCCAGGCCGAACGGCCGCCGTCCAGGTTGCGCGCCGCCTTGAGGATGTCGCCGAGCCCTTCGGCGTAACGATTTGCAACCGCTTGCCGGGCAACCATCTCGTCTTCGAGAATGGCCAGCTTCTCGATCAGGATCGCCGCCTGCAACGTGTCGAGCCGCGAATTGATGCCGACGCGGACATTGTCATACTGGGTTTCGCCCTTGCCGTGGAAGGCGAACGAGCGGAGCTGTTCGGCCAGCGCATCGTCATTGGTGAACATCGCGCCCCCGTCACCATAGCAGCCGAGCGGCTTTGCCGGGTAGAAGCTGGTCGAGCCGACCGCGCCGAACGAACCGCACATCTTGCCGTCGATCGAGCCGCCCATCGACTGGGCAGCATCCTCGATAACCATCAGCCCTTCGCGGTTGGCGATCGCCATGATCGCCTCGTAGTCGGCGGCAAGCCCGAACAGGTCGACGGGAATGATCGCCCTTGGCTTCAGCCGGCCTTCCGCCTTGATCATGGCGATGGCAGCCTCGAGGCTGGCGATGTCGATGTTGTAGGTATTGGGATCGACATCGACGAAAACCGGCTCGGCCTTGGCCAGCGCCACCACTTCCGCCGTGGCGGCGAAGGTGAAGCTCGGCACGAACACCGCGTCGCCTGGGCCGATGCCGGCCGCAAACAGCGGCAACAGCAGCGCGTCGGTGCCGTTGGCGCAGGCGACGACATGCTTGGTGCCGATATAGGCGGCGAGCTTATTTTCGAATTCGGTGACCTCAGGTCCCAGAATATAGCGTCCCTCATCGACGACGCGGTCGATCGCCACTTTCAGCCTGTCGCGGATTCGTTCGCGCTGCGCGCCAAGATCGATGAACTGCATGTCGGCCTCAAAACGGTACTAGCCAGATAACCGGCCGCTGGTATCAGAGTTGCGCCAGCCGAGAAAGCTGCACGAACCAAACCGCGAATTGCTCAAGTGTCGCAGCCTGTTACCTCTGATTTCCGAGGTGCCCTTTGAAGATGCCGGAAATCCGGGCTTCATCAGGCATCATTTGGTTTTCATATCGCGTCGCGTCCGGCCGGCGAAACATAAAGTGATCGCCAAGCTGGGTGTATCGCCGTGCAATCAGGCGATTTCGTGCCGCCATGGCGGATTGGCGCCGGCTCGCGACACGGTAACCGCCGCAGCCTTGGCGCCGAGCGTCAGCGCCTTGTGGATGGCGTCTTCCGGCAGATTGGCGATCGCCTCCTTCGACAGCAGGCCTTGCTCGTGCAGCGAGGCCAGGATGCCGGCGTTGAACGTGTCGCCGGCGCCGACCGTATCGACCACCTCGACCTTGTCCGGCACGACCGTGACCTTGTGATCCCTGGTGTAGCCGGCAGCGCCTTCGCTGCCATGGGTGACGACGATCAGGGTCGGGCCGCGATCCAGCCAGTTGCGGACGACGTCTTCGTGCGAGCCGGCTTCGCCGAACCAGTTGAGGTCCTCATCCGACAGTTTCACGATGTCGGCCATCGCCATCATAGAGCGGATGCGCCGGAGATGCTTGGCCTTGTCAGGGATGAAATTGGGCCGAATGTTGGGGTCGAGCATCATGACGCGGCGCTTATGCTCGCGCCGCATGAATTCCTCGTAGGCCGATCCGGCCGGCTCCGAGATCAGGCTGATGGCGCCGAACAGCATGGCTTCGATCTCGCTGCCGAGTTTCGGCAGATCGTCGACGGTCAGCATGCGTCCGGCTGTGTTTTCATCGTAGAACGTGTAGGTCGCCTGGCCGTTGTCCAGCCGCACGAAGGCAAGCGTGGTCGGCCGGGGAGATGTGTGCGCATAGGTGGAACTGACCTTGCTCTCTCCCAGTGCGTCCCTGAACTGGCCGCCGAACAGGTCCGACGACAGGCCGGAAAAGAAACCGGCGGGTGCTCCCAGCCTGCCGAGCGCAATAGCGGTGTTGAACACCGCGCCGCCGACATAGGGGGCAAAGGCCGGCTCGCCCTCCGTCGTGGTACGCGGCAGCATGTCGATCAGGGCTTCGCCGCAACAGAGGATCATGATTTGCAGTTCTCCGGCGGATAGATCACACCCTTGCGGATGATGATGTTGGCGTAGAGCTACGGCTCGTTTGTCGCGACGATCGCGTGCGCGGATCTGACCCGTAGATAGAAGCCGGCGCCGGCAAGCGCAACCGCCTTGCAACCATTCCGACCAGCAAACTCAGGCACTCCTGGAAATCGTCGTCGAACCGATGAGGAAGCGCTCGGAAAGCGGCAGGCTGGCGCCGCCCAGGGCACGTGCATGAATACCGACAGTGCCCTCGCGAACGGCTGGGAGGTTCAGGCCTTCGCCGTCGATGTTGCCGATGGCTTCGACAACGGCATCGACGAGCCGGCGCCGCACGGCCTTCGGCATCCATCCGTCGATCACCGCTGCCTCGAAATCGATAACCGAGGATGCTGCCACGATGGCATAGGCGAGCGCTTGCGAGGCGCAGGCGATCCAGTCGTCAAGCTCGACGCCGATCTCGCCCCAATCCTCCGGTGACGTCCACAGATGCGAGGCCTCGACACCGCGCGCGTTGAGCGCCTTTTCCAGCATGGCGATCGACGCCACGTCGATCAGTTGGGTCGGCTTGCCGTCCGGTCCGGGCACCGGCATCGAACCCAGCGCGCCGGCATTGCCGGTCGGCCCGCCAAAAAGGTGACCGTTGAGCACGATGCCGCCGCCGGCGAAGGCACCGATATAGAAATAGACGAAGTCGCGCGCCGCACCCGCCTTGCCGAACACCAGCTCGGCGCCGCAAGCCGAGGTGGCATCATTCTGCAGATAGACGGGGAATTCGCACTGCGCCTGGATATCGGCGCGGATGTCGCGGTGGCGCCATTCGTCCATGACGTCGCGCGGCGCACCTGCCGTATCGGCCCAGTTCCACAATTCGAACGGCATGGCGATACCGAGCCCGGCAATGCGCTTGTCCTGCGCCGGGGTGAGCTCGCCGCGCATCGTCTTCATGCCGGAGGTGACGAATTCGACCGTCTCGCGCGGTGCCGGATAGCGGTAGGAATGCTGCAGCATCGAGCGTACATTGCCGAGAAAGTCGATCAGCACGAGTTCGGCGCTGCGACGGCCGATCTTCAGGCCGATGAAATAGGCGCCATCGGGATTGAGCGCCATCGGAATGGAGGGTTGGCCGATCTTGCCGCGCAACGGCGCCTGGCGGACAAGGAGCTTGTCCACCTCGAGCTCGCGCATGATGACGGAAACTGTCTGAGCCGAAAGTCCGGTCATGCGCGCAATGTCGGACTTGGCCAGGCTGCCGTGCCGACGCACCAGAGACAGCACCAGCCGCTCATTGTGGTCTCGCATGCCGCTCTGGTTGGTGCCGCGATGAATGCGGCTTTCGGCTGCCTCGGGCGAACCGTGCCCCGTAATGCCGGTCTCCACCCTTGTTCCTCCCGTCGTTTCCCCTCAAAGCTTTTGGGGCCAGAATGAGTGAACGATGCAGTCCTGTCAATAATAAATAAGAGTGATTTAATTATTGACAGAAACCTCGGCCTGGTGTTGTGTTGGGCCAGGCGTCCACGCCGGGAGAAGTCGTCTGGATGCTTGTGCGGATGCCGGTTGGCCGGCATCCGAAATGGTTCCACTGGGAGGAAAATCGTGACCAAGACAGCACTATTGAAGTCCACCGTTTTTGCCGCGGCCGGACTGGGTCTGATGGCGTTCACCTCGGCCGCGTCCGCTGCCGACGTCGGCGCCTGCCTGATCACCAAGACCGACACCAACCCGTTCTTCGTCAAGATGAAGGAAGGCGCGGCCGCCAAGGCCAAAGAGCTCGGCGTTGAGCTTAAAGCCTACGCAGGCAAGATCGACGGCGACAGCGAGAGCCAGGTGGCGGCGATCGAAAGCTGCATCGCCGACGGCGCCAAGGGCATCCTGATCACCGCGTCGGACACCAAGGGTATCGTCCCGGCGGTGAAGAAGGCACGTGACGCCGGTCTGCTCGTGATCGCGCTGGACACGCCGCTTGATCCGCTCGACGCCGCCGACGCGACTTTCGCGACCGACAATCTGGAGGCCGGCAAGCTGATCGGCGCGTGGGCCGCCGCGACGCTCGGCGACAAGGCGAAGGATGCCAAGATCGGCTTCCTCGACCTGACGCCCTCGCAACCGACGGTCGACGTCTTGCGCGACCAGGGCTTCATGATGGGCTACGGCATCGACGTGAAGGATCCCAACAAGATCGGCGATGAGGACGATGCACGCATCGTCGGCCACGATGTCACGAACGGCAACGAGGAAGGCGGCCGCAAGGCGATGGAGAACCTTCTCCAGAAGGATCCCGGCATCAATGTCATCCATACCATCAATGAGCCGGCAGCCGTCGGCGCCTACCAGGCGCTCAAGGCCGTGGGCCTCGAAGGCAACGTGCTGATCGTCTCGGTTGACGGCGGCTGTCCCGGCGTGAAGTCGGTCGCCGAGGGCGTGATCGGCGCGACCTCGCAGCAATATCCGCTCCAGATGGCGGCACTCGGCATCGAAGCGATCGCCGCTTTCGCCAAGGATGGGACGAAGCCCAAGCCGACCGAAGGCAAGGATTTCTTCGACACGGGCGTGAACCTCGTGACCGACAAGCCGGCGGAAGGCGTGAAGTCCATCGACACCAAGGAAGGCCTCGCCAAGTGCTGGGGCTGATGCCGGTCTGACAGGCAACAGAACCGATCGGCCGGGGGCTTGATCCCCGGTCGTTTCGGGCGGACGATGCGCTATCGCAAGCGCGAACAATTCCGGCGGCAGATCGGGAATGGTTGGACGGGCGTCGGCGTGGCTGAGGCCCCATGGGAGGAAACATGGCTCAGGTTCAGGAATTCGAAAAGGCTCTCTCGAACAGCGAGACAAGCGTTGCTGCTTTTGACGAGCACGGCACGTCGATCGTCAAGCGCATCCAGCATTTTTTGCATTCCACTCCGGCTGCGGTGCCGCTGATCGTGCTGGTTCTGTCGATCGCTGTCTTCGGCATCACCATCGGAGGGCGGTTCTTTTCGTCCTACACGCTGACGCTGATCCTGCAGCAGATTGCCATCGTCGGTATTCTCGGAGCCGCGCAGACGCTGGTCATCCTTACAGCCGGCATCGATCTGTCAATCGGCGTGATCATGGTGATTTCGGCCGTGATCATGGGCAATTGCGCGGTCACCTATGGTCTGCCGACCTTGCTTGCGGTGGTGATCGGGCTTGCCGCCGGCGGGGCCTGCGGGCTGCTCAATGGGCTGCTGGTCGCCTACATGAAGCTGCCGCCCTTCATCGTCACGCTCGGCACCTGGAACATCGTCATGGCCACGAACTTCATCTATTCGGCCAATGAGACGATCCGCGACGCCGACGTCGACGTCCAGGCGCCGCTGCTCCATCTGTTTGGCCTGAACTTCAAGATCGGCACAGCGGTGCTGACAATCGGCGTCATTGCCATGGTCGTGCTGGTGCTGATCCTGTGGTACGTGCTTAATCACACGGCATGGGGCCGCCATGTCTACGCCGTCGGCGATGATCCGGAGGCGGCAAAACTGTCGGGCATCCAGACCAAGAAGGTGCTGATCTCGGTTTACACCCTTGCCGGGCTGATCGCCGCTTTCGCTGCCTGGGTCTCCATCGGCCGCAACGGCTCGATCTCGCCATCCGCCGCCGTCACAGACTACAATTTGCAGGCGATCACCGCGACGGTGATCGGCGGCATTTCCCTCTTCGGCGGACGCGGCTCGATTCTGGGCACGCTATTCGGCGCGATGATCGTTGGCGTCGTTTCGATGGGCCTCAACATGCTGGGCGCCGATCCCCAATGGAAAGTGCTGCTTACCGGTGTGCTGATCATCGGCGCCGTGGCGATCGACCAGTGGATCAGAAAGGTTTCGGTGTAACCATGACCCAGGAGCCCATCCTCACCGCGCGCGGCCTCGTCAAGCGCTATGGCCGCGTCACCGCACTGAATAGCTGCGACTTCGATCTCTATCCGGGAGAAATCCTGGCCGTGATCGGCGACAATGGCGCAGGCAAGTCGACGCTGATCAAGGCGATCTCGGGCGCCGTGGTTCCGGACGAGGGGATCATCGAGTTGGACGGCAAGCAGGTGCTCTTCAAGTCGCCCATCGAGGCCCGCGAGGCCGGCATCGAAACCGTATACCAGAACCTGGCGCTATCGCCGGCGCTGTCGATCGCCGACAACATGTTCCTCGGTCGCGAGATCCGCAAACCGGGTTTTCTGGGCGACTGGCTGCGCATGCTCGACCGGCCGGCCATGGAAAAGCGCGCCCGCGACAAGCTCACCGAACTTGGCCTGATGACCATCCAGAACATCAGCCAGGCCGTGGAAACGCTCTCGGGTGGCCAACGCCAGGGCGTGGCGGTGGCGCGGGCCGCCGCCTTCGGCTCGAAGATGGTCATCATGGATGAGCCGACAGCGGCGTTAGGCGTCAAGGAGAGCCGCCGCGTGCTCGAACTGATCCTCGACGTGAAGAAGCGCGGCCTGCCGATCGTGCTGATCTCGCACAACATGCCGCATGTCTTCGAGGTGGCCGACCGCATTCACATCCATCGGCTGGGCCGTCGCCTCTGTGTCATCGATCCCAAGCAATATACGATGTCCGACGCCGTCGCCTTCATGACCGGAGCGAAGCTTCCGCCGGAGGCGGCGCTGGCGGCCTGATGCATGTCGCCCAAAAGTGCGTAGCGGTTTTGGGATAACGACATGCACGCATCGCGGAAGCCGCCCAAACGCGACGCGCTTTAAGTTGCTAAACTGCCGCCGGGTAATCTGCCCCGCGGCAATCTAACTCGATTGAATGTATAACAAAATATGCGGTAGCATGGGCTGGGAGGAATGGTGAAAGCCAGTATGATCATGGCAACCACGAGAGGCGACATGACGCACGCGATGGCATCCAAAGCTCCCATTCTCGAAACCCCAGATCCCAAGACTCTCGCTGACGAAGTCCTCAAGGCCCTCAAATACAGGGTCGGCAAGGGCACCGCAGTCGCCACGCAATACGACTGGCTCACCGCCTCGATCAAAGTCGTGCGTGACCGCATCGTCGATCACTGGATGCAGGCGACGCAGGAGGCCTATGCCCAGCAGGAAAAGCGCGTCTACTATTTGTCGCTGGAATTTCTCATTGGCCGCCTGATGCGCGATGCCTTCTCCAATCTCGGCCTGATGGACAATATGCGCGAAGCGCTGCGGTCTCTCGGCGTCGACCTCGACCTCATCGCGGCCCTCGAGCCGGATGCAGCGCTTGGCAATGGCGGCCTCGGCCGGCTCGCCGCCTGCTTCATGGAAAGCATGGCAACCGTCGACATCCCCGCGCATGGCTATGGCATTCGCTACGCCAACGGCATGTTTCGTCAGGAAATCCATGACGGCTGGCAGGTCGAGCTGCCCGAGACCTGGCTCGATCACGGCAACCCCTGGGAGTTCGAAAGGCGCGAACGCTCCTTCGAGGTCGGTTTCGGCGGCGCGGTGGAATCGATCACCTCGAAGGACGGCCGGCTTGAGCGCCATGTCTGGAAGCCAATCGAACATGTTCTGGCGGTTGCCTACGATACGCCGGTGGTCGGTTGGCGGGCCAACCGCGTCAACACGCTGCGGCTCTGGTCCGGCATGCCGATCGATCCGATCCTGCTCGACAAGTTCAACGCCGGCGACCACATTGGTGCGCTCGCCGAAAGCAACAAGGCCGATGCCTTGTCGCGCGTCCTTTACCCTGCCGATTCCCACAAGGCCGGTCAGGAGCTGCGGCTAAGACAAGAGTATTTCTTCTCGACCGCCTCGTTGCAGGACATCATCCAGCGCCATCTCAGCCAGTATGGCGACCTGCAGTCGCTGCCCGACAAGGCGGCGATCCATCTGAACGACACCCATCCGGCCATCGCCGTGCCCGAGCTGATGCGCCTGCTGATGGATGTCCACGGCATGGATTTCGACCAGGCCTGGAGCATCACCAAGCGCACCTTCGGCTATACCAACCACACGCTGCTTCCCGAAGCGCTCGAAAGCTGGCCGGTGCCGCTGTTCGAGCGGCTTTTGCCGCGCCATATGCAGATCGTCTACGCCATCAACGCCGAAGTGCTGTTGGAGGCGCGCGCCTCCGACCAGTTCTCGGATGAGCAGATCGGTCGCATCTCGCTGATCCAGGAAAACGGCGACCGCCGGGTGCGCATGGGCAATCTGGCCTTTGTCGGCTCGCACTCGATCAACGGCGTCTCTGCCCTTCACACCGAGCTGATGAAGGAAACGGTGTTTGCCGACCTTCACAAGCTCTACCCCGACCGCATCAACAACAAGACCAACGGCATCACGCCGCGGCGGTGGCTGATCCAATGCAATCCCGGTCTTACCGCGCTTACCCGCGAGGCGATCGGCGACCACTTCCTCGACGACATCGACGCGATCAAGGAGCTCGATGCCTTTGCCGACGACGCCGCCTTCCGTGACAAGTTCGCGGCCGTCAAGCGGGCGAACAAGGTCAGGCTGGCCAATCTCGTCGCCGACCGCCTCGGCATCAAGGTCGATCCCTCGGCGCTGTTCGACATCCAGATCAAGCGCATCCACGAATACAAGCGCCAGCTCCTGAACATCCTCGAAGCGATCGCGCTCTACGACCAGATCCGCTCCCATCCGGAGCGCGACTGGATGCCCCGCGTCAAGTTTTTCGGCGGCAAGGCGGCGCCCAGCTATCACAACGCCAAGCTGATCATCAAACTCGCCAACGACGTCGCCAAGGTCATCAATCGCGACCCGGCCGTTCGCGGCTTGCTGAAAGTGGTGTTTGTGCCGAACTACAATGTCAGCCTGGCCGAGATCATGATGCCGGCCGCCGACCTTTCGGAGCAGATATCGACCGCCGGCATGGAAGCCTCCGGCACCGGCAACATGAAATTCGCGCTGAACGGTGCGCTGACCATCGGCACGCTCGACGGTGCCAATGTCGAGATCAAGGAATGCGTCGGCGACGACAACATCTTCATTTTCGGCCTGACCACTGAGCAGGTCGCCGAGCGGCGCAGCAACGGCTACGATCCGCGATCCGTGATCGAAGCCTCTCCCGAACTGGCGCAGGCGGTGGCTGCCGTTTCGTCGGGCGTCTTTTCGCCTGACGATCCGGAACGCTATCGCGACCTGATGAACGGCCTCTATCAGAGCGACTGGTTCATGGTCGCAGCGGATTTCGATGCCTACGCCGCCACCCAGCGCGACGTCGACGCCGTCTGGCGCAACAGCCCGGATTGGCACGCCAAGGCAATCCGCAATGTCGCCCGCGTCGGCTGGTTCTCGTCCGACCGCACGATCCGCCAATATGCGAAAGAAATCTGGAACGTGCCCGTTTGATATGATTGCATGAGGCCACGAACAACGTGGTCCCGGGGAGGGTCACTGCCTGATGAGGAAGCCGCGCGCGACCGCTGCGACAAGCGGGCCGGATGGACTGGCGTCAGCCGGTGATGTCGCGGCGATTGTCGCCGGCACGCATGGTGATCCTTTCGCTGTCCTCGGTGTGCACGAGGTTGACAAGGGCTTTGTCGCCCGCTGCTTCGTCCCTCATGCCGAGCTCGTCACTGCCTACACGCTGACCGGCAAGAAAGCGGGCGAACTCCCCAGGCGCGACGAAGGCGGCTTCTTCGAGGGCAGGCTGTCGCTCAAAAAGCGCCAGCCCCTGCGCTATCATGCGCGCAATGCCGGCGGCGACTGGTGGCTGACCGATCCCTATTCATTCGGACCGGTGCTCGGTCCGCTGGACGACTATTACATCGCCGAGGGTTCGCATCTCCGGCTGTTCGACAAGCTCGGCGCGCATCTCATCGACCACGAGGGTGCGTCCGGCGTGCATTTCGCCGTCTGGGCGCCCAATGCAAGGCGTGTTTCGGTGGTCGGCGACTTCAACGAATGGGACGGCCGCAGGCATACGATGCGCGTCCGCCGCGACACCGGCATCTGGGAGTTGTTCATTCCCGACATCGGCGCCGGCCGGCCCTACAAATACGAGATCATCGGACCCGATGGCGTGAGGCTGCCGCTGAAGGCCGATCCGTTCGCCTTCAGGTCCGAACTGCGCCCGGCCACCGCTTCGGTGACGGCGCTTCCGCCGGCGCATCAATGGGGTGACGAGGCGCACCGCAATTTCTGGCGCAACACCGACCCCAGGCGCGAGGCGGTGTCGATCTATGAGGTCCATGCCGGCTCCTGGCAGCTTCACGACGACGGCAGCTTCCTGTCGTGGGACGAACTCGCCGAAAGGCTGATCCCCTACGTCGTCGACACGGGTTTCACCCATATCGAATTCATGCCGATCTCCGAACATCCCTATGACCCGTCCTGGGGCTACCAGACGACAGGCCTCTACGCGCCGTCGGCCCGCTTCGGCGATCCGGACGGTTTTGCCCGCTTCGTCGACGGCGCCCACCGCGCCGGCGTCGGCGTCATCCTCGACTGGGTGCCGGCACATTTCCCGGTGGACGCGCATGGCCTGGCCAATTTCGACGGCACCGCGCTCTATGAGCATGCCGACCCGCGCAAGGGCTTCCATCCCGACTGGAACACGGCGATCTACAATTTCGGCCGGCGCGAGGTCGTCTCGTTCCTCGTCAACAATGCGCTGTTTTGGGCCGAGAAATACCACGTCGACGGTTTGCGGGTCGATGCCGTCGCCTCGATGCTCTACCTCGATTATTCACGCAAGGCCGGCGAATGGATTCCCAACGAAAAGGGCGGGCGCGAGAACCTCGAGGCGGTCAGCTTCCTCCAGAGGATGAACAAGGAGGTCTATGGCCATCATTCGGGAGTGATGACGATTGCCGAGGAATCGACCTCATGGCCAAAGGTCTCGCAGCCGGTGCATGAGGGCGGACTGGGTTTCGGCTTCAAGTGGAACATGGGCTTCATGCACGACACGCTGGAGTATTTTTCCAAGGAGCCGATTTTTCGCAAGCATCACCACAACGATATCACCTTCGGCCTGGTCTACGCCTTCTCAGAGAATTTCGTGCTGCCGCTCTCCCATGACGAGGTCGTGCACGGCAAGGGCACGCTGCTCGGCAAGATGGCCGGCGACGACTGGCAGAAATTCGCAACGCTGCGCGCCTACTACGCCTTCATGTGGGGCTACCCCGGCAAGAAGCTGTTGTTCATGGGACAGGAATTCGCCCAGCGCCGCGAGTGGAGCGAGGCGCGCGCGCTCGACTGGAACTTGCTCGATTTCCGGCTCCACCGCGGCGTCCGGCAAACGGTGCGCGATCTCAACTATCTTTACCGTTCGCGCCCGGCGCTGCATGCGCGCGACTGCGAGCCGGAGGGCTTTTCCTGGCTGATCGTCGACGACAGCGCGAACTCCGTCTTTGCCTGGCTGCGCAGCGCGCCGGGCGGAAATCCGGTCGCCGTCATCTCCAATTTCACGCCCGTGCCACGCGACAATTATCGCGTGCCGTTGCCGACGGCCGGAAAATGGCGCGAGATCATCAATACGGACGCCGCCGACTATGGCGGTTCCGGCAAGGGCAATGGCGGCGCCGTCGAGGCTAGGGCGGAAGGAGGAAGCATCTCGGCGACGATGCTGTTACCGCCGCTGTCAACGATCATGCTCGAATTTGCTTCGGAATGAGCGATGTCTCGCGCGAGTAACTTGGGAGGATAAAATGGCAGAGATAAAACGAACCCAGCCGCTGGCGCGCGATGCCATGGCCTATGTGCTGGCCGGCGGCCGCGGCAGCCGGCTCAGGGAGTTGACCGACCGGCGCGCCAAGCCGGCGGTCTATTTCGGCGGCAAGACGCGCATCATCGATTTTGCGCTCTCCAATGCGCTCAATTCCGGCATCCGCCGCCTCGGCGTCGCCACGCAATACAAGGCTCATTCGCTGATCCGCCACCTGCAGCGCGGCTGGAACTTCCTGCGGCCCGAGCGTAACGAGAGCTTCGACATCCTGCCGGCCAGCCAACGCGTGTCGGAAACGCAATGGTATGAGGGCACGGCCGATGCCGTGCACCAGAACATCGACATCATCGAGGCCTACGGGCCCGAATACATGGTCATCCTAGCCGGCGACCACATCTACAAAATGGACTACGAGCTGATGCTTCGCCAGCATGTCGAAGCCGGTGCTGATGTCACCGTCGGCTGCCTTGAAGTGCCGCGCATGGAGGCGACCGGCTTCGGTGTCATGCATGTCGATGCCAAGGACACCATCATCTCCTTCATCGAGAAGCCCGCCGATCCGCCCGGCATTCCCGACAAGCCGGATTTCGCCCTGGCCTCGATGGGCATCTATGTGTTCAAGACCAAGTTCCTGATGGAGCAACTGCGCCGCGACGCGGCCGAACCGGGCTCAAGCCGAGACTTCGGCAAGGACATCATCCCCTATGTCGTCGAGCATGGGAAGGCGATCGCCCATCGCTTCGCCAAATCCTGCGTGCGCTCGACCGCCGAGAACGAAGCCTACTGGCGCGATGTCGGCACGGTCGACGCCTATTGGGAAGCCAATATCGACCTGACCGACATCACGCCGGAGCTCGACCTCTACGATCGCGACTGGCCGATCTGGACCTATGCCGAGCTGAAACCGCCGGCAAAGTTCGTGCATGACGAGGATGGCCGTCGCGGCTCGGCCGTGTCGTCGCTCGTCTCGGGCGATTGCATCGTCTCAGGCGCGTCACTGAAGCGAAGCCTGATCTTCACCGGCGCGCGCATCAATTCCTATTCGACGCTCGAGGACGTCGTCATGCTGCCCGACTGCCATGTCGGCCGGAACGCAAGGTTGAAGCGCGTGGTGATCGATCATGGCGTAAGGATACCGGAGGGGCTCGTGGTCGGCGAGGATCCGGTTCTCGACGCCAAGCGCTTCCGCGTTTCCGAAAAGGGCATCTGCCTCATCACGCAGGTCATGATCGACAAACTGGGGTTGTAGTGGATGCAGGTTCTGTCGGTCACGCCCGAAATATACCCTCTGATCAAGACTGGCGGGCTTGCCGACGTGACCGGCGCGTTGCCCATCGCGCTCGCCGGCAACGGCGTGACGATGCGCACGCTCGTTCCCGGCTATCCCCAGATCATGGATGCCTTCAAGAAGAAAAAGGCCGTTCACCAATACTCGCAGTTGCAAGGCGGCAAAGCTTCGGTCCATGCCGTGGAGATTTCAGGGCTCGATCTTTTCGTGCTCGACGCGCCGCATCTGTTCGATCGTCCCGGCGGTCCCTATGGCAATGCCACCGGCGCCGACTGGCCGGATAATTGGCGGCGTTTCGCGGCCCTGAGCCAGGTTGGCGGCGACATCGCCGGCGGCGCCATCTCGGGCTACCAGCCGGACATCGTCCACGCCCATGACTGGCAATCGGCGATGACGCTGGCCTATATGCGCTACGGCAAGGCGGTCGGAACGCCGTCGATGATCACCGTCCACAACCTCGCTTTCCAGGGCCGGTTCGGCGCCGGCATCTTTGGCGAGCTTGGCTTGCCGGCGTCGGCCATGGCGCTCGACGGCGTCGAATATTATGGCGGCGTCGGCTTCCTCAAGGCCGGCCTGCAGGCCGCCTGGGCCATCACCACGGTCAGCCCGACCTATGCCCAGGAAATCCGCTCGCCCGAATTCGGCATGGGCCTTGATGGCCTGGTCAACATGCGGTCTGTCGATCTCTATGGCATCGTCAACGGCATCGATACCGAGATATGGGACCCGGCCACCGACAAGCATCTGGTCTCCAATTACACGGCCAAGACTTTGAAGGCGCGGCACCCCAACCGGACCGCCGTCGAGGATCGTTTTGACCTCAACCGCGACGACAGTCCGATCGTCTGTGTCATCAGCCGGCTCACCTGGCAGAAGGGCATGGATATATTGGCGGCGGTCGTTGACGGGATCGTTGCGAGAGGTGCGCGCCTGGCGATTCTGGGATCCGGCGACGCCGGCCTCGAAGGTGCGCTGCTGGCCGCCGCCGCCCGCCACCGCGGTCGCATCGGCGTCGTCATCGGTTACGACGAGGGCCTTTCCCACACCATGCAGGGCGGCTGTGACGCCATCGTCATCCCGTCGCGCTTCGAGCCTTGCGGACTGACGCAGCTTTATGGCCTGCGCTATGGCTGCGTGCCGGTCGTCGCCCGCACCGGCGGCCTCGCTGACACGATCATCGATGCCAATGAAGCGTCCGTTTCGGCAGGCGTCGCGACCGGCTTCCAGTTCGCGCCCGCCGATGCCGGCGCCTTGCTGCACGCCATCCGCCGGCTGGTCGAAGCGCACGCCAACCCCACGGTCTGGACGTCGATGCAGCGGCAAGGCATGAAGGCCGACGTGTCGTGGGACAAAAGCGCGGAAAAATATGTTGAGCTCTATCGCTTGCTGCTTTCGAAAAGGGTTGCCTGAAGCATGACACAAACCGTCCCCACCAAACCCTATCTCGACCAGAAGCCCGGCACCTCCGGGCTGCGCAAGAAGGTGCCGGTGTTCCAGCAGGGGCACTATGCCGAGAACTTCATCCAGTCGATCTTCGATGCGCTGGATGGATTCAAGGGCAAGACCCTGGTGATCGGCGGCGACGGCCGCTTCTACAACCGCGAGGTCATCCAGAAGGCCATCGCCATGGCGGCAGCAAACGGCTTCGGCAAGGTGATGGTCGGGCAGGGCGGTATCCTGTCGACGCCGGCAGCTTCCAACGTCATCCGCAAATACAAGACTTTCGGCGGCATCATCTTGTCGGCCAGCCACAATCCGGGCGGCCCGCATGAGGATTTCGGCATCAAATACAATGCCGGCAATGGCGGCCCGGCGCCGGAAAAGCTGACCGACGCGATCTTCGCCAAGACCAAGATGATCTCCAGCTTCAAGATCGCCGACATCGAAACCGTCGACATCGACACAATCGGTACCGTCGAGGCGGGCGGCATGACGGTCGAGGTGATCGACCCGGTCGCCGACTATGCCGAGTTGATGGAAAGCCTGTTCGATTTCGATGCCTTGCGCGCGTTGTTCAAATCGGGTTTCCGCATGCGCTTCGACGCCATGCATGCCGTGACGGGTCCCTACGCCAAGGAGATCCTGGAAAACCGTCTCGGCGCGCCGAACGGCACTGCCCGTAACTTCATTCCCCTGCCGGATTTTGGCGGCCACCATCCCGATCCCAATCTGGTTCACGCCAAACACCTCTATGACGAGATGATGGGACCGGATGCGCCGGATTTCGGCGCCGCTTCCGATGGCGACGGCGACCGCAACCTGATCATCGGCAAGGGTATTTTCGTCACCCCGTCGGATTCCGTGGCCATGCTCGCCGCCAACGCCCATCTGGCGCCGGGGTATAAGGCCGGCCTGAAGGGCATCGCCCGCTCGATGCCGACCAGCGGTGCGGCCGACCGCGTCGCTGAAAAGCTCGGCATCGGCATCTACGAAACGCCGACCGGCTGGAAATTCTTCGGCAACCTTCTCGACGCCGGCATGGCGACGATCTGCGGCGAGGAAAGTGCCGGAACCGGCTCCAACCATGTCCGCGAAAAGGACGGGCTGTGGGCCGTGCTTTTGTGGCTCAATATCCTTGCTGCCCGCGGCGAAAGCGCCAAGCAGATCGTCACCGAGCACTGGGCGACCTATGGCCGCAACTACTATTCGCGCCATGACTATGAAGAGGTCGAGACCGACCGCGCCGACGCGCTGGTCGACGAATTGCGCGCCAAGCTCGCTTCGTTGCCCGGCACCAGCGTGCGCGGCATGAAGATCGCCAGCGCCGACGATTTCGCCTACCACGATCCGGTCGATGGCTCGATAGCCAAGAACCAGGGGATCAGGGTGCTGTTCGAAGGCGGATCGCGCGTCGTCTTCCGACTCTCCGGCACCGGCACCTCGGGGGCGACGCTGCGCCTCTACATCGAGCGCTACGAGCCGGACAAGTCTCGGCACGATCTTGACACCCAGGAGGCGCTTGCCGATCTGATTGCGGCAGCCGATGATATCGCCGGGATTCGCGGCCATACCGGCCGCGTCAAGCCGAGCGTGATTACTTGAGTTTGGTTCACAGCCGGCCGTCTGAGTTCGGCCTGCGTCGCGAGGCTCCCCCTTCTCCCCTTGAGAGACCTTTGCACAGAAGCCGAACGGTGATTCTGTGGTGAAGGTTGGAGCAGGGAGATTCGGGATGGCGGATCGTGTTTTGGGTCAGTTGAGTCTGGCGGACGGTCTGGCGGCGTCGGATGAGACGATTTTCGACCTAGTATCGAAGGAACTGGACTGGGCGCCGATCCGAACATTGCTGGGTCAGCGCAGCGGTCCTGGCTCGGGCAACACCAGCTATCCGGCGGAACCGCTGGTGCGCTGTCTTTTGCTGGGCATGTGGCATGGGCTGAGCGATCCGGCGCTTGAGGCGCAGATCCGGGACCGATTGTCGTTCCGCCGCTTTGCCGGTTTCAGCCTTTCGGACCGCACGCCCGACCATTCGACACTGTGGCGCTTCCGCGAGGAGCTGACGCGTGAGCGACTGATCGACAAGGTCTTTGAGGAGATCAACCGTCAGCTGGAGGAGAAGGGCCTGATCGTCAAGCGCGGCACCTTGGTCGATGCCACGTTCCTGCAGGCTCGTGGCCGTCCGCCCAAGCAGCCGAAAAAGGGCCACCAAGGTCCGGTCAAGCCGTCGGCCGACAAGGATGCGCGTTGGGGCAAGAAGGGCAAGAAGAGCACCTTCGGCTACAAGATGCACATCGGCGTCGACCAGGAGCACACCTTGATCCGGCGTGTCGAGGCGAGCGACGCCTCGGTCACCGACACCGAGCCGGCCGACCAGTTGATCTGCGGCGACGAGAAGGCGGCCTATGGCGATCAAGCCTATTACACCCACGCCCGCCATGCCCGGCTCGCCGCCGCCAACATTAAGGACCGGCTGATGCGGCGGCCCAACAAGCATCACCCCGAGTTGCCGCCGCGCCACAAGCTGCGCAACCGGCTGATCGCCAAGGTGCGGGCGGCAGTGGAGCGGCCTTTCGCCGTGTTCAAGGAGCGTTACGGCATGCGACGCCTGCGCTTCTTCAACCTCGCCACCAACCGCACGCAGTGCATACTGGCCGCCTGCGCTTACAATCTGCGCACCATGATTGGCGTCCTCTATCCACCCGATGAGAGGCGGACATGAGGGAGGAGTGCGTCCACAATCCGGCAGGATGGCTGCCTAAACCGACAAAGGCCCCGCAAGGGCCGCGGAAAACCGCTCTGCCGGCCTTCAAAAAGGCCCTCACTGACCACCGAAATCCACTTCGCTCCCCGTGCAAAGCCCTCCTTGTGGGAGAAGGTGGCCGAGCGAAGCTCGGTCGGATGAGGGGTGTTCCAGCTTGGCGCACACCTTTGCTCAAACCGCCCACGCCTTGTTTCTTCCAGCACCCCTCATCCGTCTCGGCGCTGCGCGCCGATCCACCTTCTCCCACAAGGGGAGAAGGGCTCGCCGCATGAGCCAGCTCGGCGCTACCATTACCCCCGAAGGTATCCGCTTCGCCGCATGGTCGTCTGCGGCCAGCCGGCTCTGGGTCTCGATCTTTGACGAACGGGGAAACCGCGAGATCGACCGGCTCGAACTCCGGTCGGAAGGCGAGGGCGTTCACGCGCTTTTCGTTGCCGGCCTCGCTGCCGGCACCCGATACGGCTTTCGCGCCGATGGCGACTATGCGCCCGAGCGAGGGCTCTGGTTTGATCCCGACAAGCTGCTGGTCGACCCCTATGCCGTCGAGATCGACAGGCCGTATGTCTATGACGACCGGCTCGCCGCTCGCCGGGGCGAGGGGACCGACACCGCCCCGCTGCTGTCGAAGGCGATTGCCGGCGCCTTGGCAGAGCCGCTGGCTGCTTTGCCGCCGCTGTTCCAGCCCGGTGGACTGGTCTACGAAGTGCCGGTGCGAGCCTTCACCATGTTGCATCCGGACATCCCGAAGCAGCAGCGCGGCACGATTGCCGCCCTTGCCCATCCGGCCGTCGTCGAGCACTTGAAAAAACTCGGGGTCGGCGCGGTCGAATTGATGCCGGTGACGGCGTCGATCGACGAACGACATCTGCCGCCACTCGGGCTCCGCAACGCCTGGGGCTACAATCCCGTGACCTTCATGACGCTCGATCCGCGCCTCGCGCCCGGCGGTCTCGCGGAATTGCGGCAGACGGTCGCCGCACTGCGTGAGGCCGGCATCGGTGTTATCCTCGACTTGGTCTTCAACCACACCGGCGAAAGCGACAGGTTTGGACCGACGCTGTCGCTGCGGGGCCTCGACAGCCGCGCCTACTACCGGCATTGGCCGGACGGCAGCTTGGCTAACGACACCGGCACCGGCAATACGGTCGCTTGCGATCATCCGGTCGTCCAGGAAATGGTCCTCGACACGCTTCGTCATTTTGTCCGCCATGCCGGCGTCGACGGTTTCCGTTTCGATCTGGCGCCCATTCTAGGGCGGGTCGAGGGCGTTTTCGACACCGATGCGCCGTTGCTGAGAGCTGTTCGGAACGACCCGGTTCTTGGCGACAGGGTGCTGATCGCCGAGCCTTGGGATATCGGGCCGGACGGCTATCAGCTCGGCAACTTCCCGCCGCCTTTCCTCGAGTGGAACGACAGATATCGCGACGATATCCGCCGCTTCTGGCGTGGCGATCGCGGCATGATCGGCGCGCTGGCAACGCGGCTCGCCGGCTCGTCCGATGTCTTTGCCAAAGCGGGAGAGCGAACAAGCCGCAGCGTCAACTTCATCGCCGCGCATGATGGCATGGCGCTGGCCGATATCGTTGCCTACGAGCACAAGCATAACGAGGCCAATGGCGAGCAGAACAGAGATGGCCACAACGAGAACCTGTCGTGGAACAACGGCGTCGAAGGCGAAGCCGGCGATGAGGCCATCGCCAAGGCCCGCTTTGATGATCAATGCGCGCTGCTGGCGACGCTGTTTGCCTCGCGTGGAACGATCATGCTGACCGCAGGCGACGAATTCGGCCGCACGCAAAAGGGCAACAACAACGCCTATGCGCAGGACAACGAAATCACCTGGCTCGACTGGGCCGGCCGTGACCAGACGCTGGAGCATTATGCCTCTGGACTTGCCGCGATGCGTCGCGCCGCGCCGGCACTTTCCGACACGCGCTTCCTGACCGGAGAGCCGCGGCCCGGGTCGGAAGTACCGGATGTTGCCTGGCTGACCGAGACCGGGGCGCCAGTCGATGAGAGAAGCTGGCAGAACCCTGAGCGGCATCGCCTGGCCATGGTGCTCGGCGGCACTGGCGACGGGGGCTGCCGTCTTGCGGTCGTCGTCAATGGCGATCGTCGGGCCTGTATGTTCACGCTACCGGAGCGCGAGGGATTTTTCTGGGGCCCGGCCATGGAAACATCGGCTGGCGCTTTCGACATCTCGCAGCCGGTGCCTGGGCGAACGGTCGTTTTCATGATCGAGCGCAAGGTCGGGCCGGCCCGCATCGAGGAGAACCCATGATGGCTGATGACAATGCCGAGTGGTGGCGCGGCTGCGTCATCTATCAGATCTACCCGCGCTCCTTCCAGGACACGACGGGGGACGGCGGCGGCGATCTGCGTGGCATTGCCTCAAGGCTGGCTCATGTTGCATCGCTTGGCGTCGACGCCATCTGGCTGTCGCCCATCTTCAAATCCCCGATGGCCGATATGGGCTACGACGTGTCCGACTATACAGCCGTCGATCCGATGTTCGGCACATCGGAGGAATTCGACGCGGTGGTCGCCGAGGCGCACCGTCTCGGCCTGAAAGTCATCATCGACCAGGTCCTGTCGCATTCGTCCGATCGGCATGAATGGTTCGTCGAAAGCCGCTCAAGCCGCGATAACCCCAAGGCCGACTGGTATGTCTGGGCCGATCCGAGGCCTGACGGCACCGCGCCCAACAACTGGCTGTCGGTCTTCGGCGGCCCTGCCTGGGAGTGGGATGCGACCCGCAGGCAATATTACATGCACAATTTCCTCGCCTCGCAGCCGGACCTGAATTTCCACAATCCGGAGGTTCAGGACGCCTTGCTGGAGACGGTGCGGTTCTGGCTGGAGCGCGGCGTCGACGGTTTCCGGCTGGATACGGTCAACTACTACGTCCATGACCGCTGGCTGCGCAGCAACCCGCCGCTGGCATCGAGCGTCGCCTGCACCAACACCGAAACCAATCCCTACCTCTACCAGGAGCATCTGTTCGACAAGACGCAGCCTGAAAACCTCGCTTTCCTCAGGCGTTTTCGGGCGCTACTCGATGGATATGAGGGTCGCGCCGCTGTCGGTGAGGTCGGCGACGAGGACCGTTCATTGCAGACGCTCGCCGCCTACACCGCCGACGGCGACAAGCTTGACATGTGCTACACTTTCGACCTGCTCGGCCCGCAATTCTCGGCAGCACACGTACGTGGCTGCGTCGAGGCTTTCGAGCGCGCAGTATCCGACGGCTGGGTCTGCTGGGCGTTTTCCAACCACGATGTCGTTCGCCACGTGACGCGCTGGACAAGACCCCACGGCGATCCGGAGAGGGTCGCGAAATTCTCGATCGCGCTGCTGTCGTGCCTGCGTGGATCGATCTGCCTCTATCAGGGCGAGGAGCTTGGGTTGGAGGAGGCGGAACTGGCGTTCGAGGATCTGCGCGACCCCTACGGCATCCGCTTCTGGCCCGGGTTCAAGGGCAGGGATGGATGCCGCACGCCGATGGTCTGGGAGAAAGGCGCCGAGAATGCCGGTTTTTCCACCGGCAGGCCGTGGCTTCCGGTGCCGGATAGCCATCGCGCCCGCGCGGTTGATGTCCAAAACGGCGAGGAGAAGTCGGTTCTAGCCAGCTACCGGGCGATGCTCGCCTTGCGCAAGCAGCATGTGGCCCTGGTACAGGGCTCGATCCGGTTTCTCGATGCAGAGGGTGATGTCCTTGCCTTCATTCGCGAAGGCGGCGGCGAGAAGCTGCTCTGCGTCTTCAATTTCGCCGACGAGCCGGCCAACTGGCCGTTGCCTCAGGATGCAGATGTTGCAGAGACAGTCGATCTTGGCGGCACTGATGCCGTCTTGCAGGATAAGATGCTGTCGCTGCCGCCCTTGGGCTGCTTCCTGGGACGAGCCGGCTGACCTCTCACCTGGCCGTCATTGAACGAGCACGGAGCGCCCGCAAGTCGCGCCCAAGACCCGGACATCGGCCTCGCCGACACGCACGCCCAGTGCCGCAAGCACGTTATAAACCAATTCGTCGACAGGTGCAGTCACACCGTTCAGCAGCGCCACAACTGCTGGCTTCACCGTTCCAAGCAGCGCGGTTACATCAAGCCCGAGGCCCAGCGCACTGACCGAAAGCGACAAATTGTTGACCAGCGACGTGGTAAGAGATTGCGTCAGGTTTTTCGTGGAAGCGGTCTTTATCGTCTTGTTTGCGATTTCGGTGCTGTTGAAGGTCAATGCCGTCGGCTCGGTGTTGGTGATCTCGAAGGCCGCAGAGCCATTCACGCCGATCAGATTTAGGGTGAGAAACAGAAGCTTCACGCTGACCTGCGCGATTTCGGCATTTTGAAACGACTGTGGGTTGCTGAAATCGGCGAAGGCGGAGGGGCTGTTGTCGGCATCGCTGGCGCCAAGGTGCAGCGATGCTAGGCTCGGCCGTGCGGCAATGGAAACCTTCAAACTGTCGGGATGCCCCGTCGGGCAGCTGATGTCGGTCAGCTTGGCTTCGGCAGAGGCCACCTCGACATGCAGCGGCAGTTTGACGGCCAGGAGGCTGATGCCGCCACCGAGAGTCGCATTGCTGCCGCCGACCGACGCCACCAGCTTGATCCGTGTCTGCGCCGTTCGCACCACGGCGCCCTTCTCGCCAATTGTCAGCCATGGCGAGAATTGCGCAGGTTCGCCGATAGCAACGGCAAGCGTGGTGGAGACAAGCCCCGGAATCGTGGCTCCGAGATTGAGCTCGACCTGCTTCGAGCCGTTGGCCAGTGCGGCGGCGGTAGTCAGTATGCCCATGGCGCTAGCGTCGACCGAGAAACCGGCCGACTTTTGCCCGAGGCCCAGTTGGCCAATTGATCCAAGGTCGACAAGATGATTGAGCGGTATCTTGACCGTGCTGGTGGTCCTTGAGGCGATTGTCTGCAAAGCAAGCTTGCTGGTGCTGCCAACGGGTGAAACATCAGCCATGGCCGTCGCTATCTGGCCCACCGTAGCTTTCGAAGCCAGCACCTCCGAATAGCTGACACCTGTCAGCTGCAACTGAACGGCAAGTGCGTCAAAGAACGAAAGCAGGTTGACGTCGGCGGCGATCAGAGCGTTGTAGTCCATGACGCTGAGCGAAATGTTGCCGCCCAGGAGGCCGCTGAGAAGCGAGTTCAGGATGCCGCCATTGACGCTGAGAAGCCTGGACCCGACCGAAAACATCGCCTGCGGCGCTATGCTGGCAACGGCTTGGGTGCCGATCACCGGAGTCGCGATAAGCGAACTCGCGAAATAGCGGGCGGGTATCTTTTGCAGCGCGACATGGACGGCGTTGTAGGGCGTCTTGCCGGCCTCGAAGCGCTTGTCAACGCCGAGCGACGACTCTGGTGAATATCGGCCGGCGGTGACCGACACCACGGTTTTTCCGAGAGTAGGAACGATTGTCTGTCCTGCCTTCTGAACAACAATACCCGGCATTCCGTTATCGCCGAGCGTGGTCACCACCGCGGCCTCTATGTTGTTGATGTTGGAAGCCGCCGTGATCGCGGCAAGATCGACCAGTGACTGCGCCTCCCGGCGCTCCACATAGATCGAACCTTCATCGATGGCGAAGGCAGCCAGCGCCAGCGCGAACGGTGCGCACAGCGCCGTCATGACGGTGAAGTTCGCCTTCGGGTCGCCAAGCATTGAGCGAGCAACCCGGCCGATCCTCCCCAGTAAAGGTTCCGACATTCAGATGCCCCCGACCCGTATTGTCGACTTGCGTGAGATCGTGCTTCCCGGCATGGGCAGCGCCGGGAATAGATTCCAGACGGGCAGGTTGCTGGCATCGTATTGGATGGAGACCACGAACTGTTTTCCGTCGGCCGTGCTGTCTTTAGCCTGATAGGTCAGCTTGTCGGAATCGACAAAGGGATATCCACTGGCGTTGTTGTTGACGAAGCTGGTCACCAGCGCCTGGCGCTCGGTTTCGTTCAGCCCGGCAATTGCCGTGCGTGCGGCATCCGCCGCGATCTGCTGCACGGAGTTGCTTGCACCAAAATAGATACCATATGCAACCATACCGAGCAAAAGCAGGATGAAAATGGGCGAAAGCAGTGCAAACTCGATTGCAGAGGTGCCGGAATTTTCTCTACATAGACGCCAGATTATTCTTAAGTGGAGTGTTTTTTGGCACTTTGTGGCGGCTGCCTTACTTTCTGTGCTGTTCATACCCTTTGCCCGTTGGGAGATGTGTGAGATCTATCGAAGCCCATCGTGCAATGTAACCCATGGTTGCTTAAAGGCGGCTTAAGACATTTCGACAAAGTGGAATCGACGACAGGTTTCTTGCCGGAAACGAAAATCTCGAAGTGAGAAAACGCAGCCAAGCCTATGGTTTCAATTACTGTTCTATCGGCCACGAGGTAGCTCTCGGCGCGCCTTACTTTGGGTGACCCCTAGAGCCTGTTGAAATAAAAATTCTCCACGTTACTGTCTGGCCACCAGCTGCCGGAAAGGGAACCGGCGGCGCGCTCAAAGGGGCCATCTAATCGGTTTCGGGGCGTCAACACTCAAGAGGCGTAGCTGTAGGGCCGTCTCGACAGGGAGAACTTCATGCTGAAAAATATGCTGAAGGCGACGGTATTCGCCACAACCATGACGTTGGCCGCGGGCACGTTCTACGCGCCGGCTTTCGCCGAGGTCGTCTATAACAGAGGCAGCGCCGCCGAAGTGGAGTCGGTCGACCCGCACAAGACCTCGACAGTCTACGAAGCCAATGTTTTGCGTGACCTGTTCCAGGGACTGGTCATGCAAGATCAAAAGGCGAATGTCATTCCGGGCGCCGCCGAGAGCTGGACGGTATCGGACGACGGCACCGTCTATACCTTCAAGCTGCGCAAGGACGGCGTCTGGTCGGACGGCAGCCCGGTGACGGCAGATGACTTCGTCTACTCTTTCCAGCGGCTGGAAGACCCGGCCACCGGCGCCGAATATGCCTCGATGCTCTATCCCGTGAAGAACGCCGAGGAGGTGAACACCAAGAAGGCCAAGCCCGAGGAGATGGGCGTCAAGGCAATTGACGCAAGTACCCTGGAAGTGACGCTGAAGGCGCCCACGCCCTACTTCCTCGAAATGCTGACCCACCAGGCGGCCTATCCGGTCAACAAGGCTTCCATCGAAAAGCTTGGCGCAGATTGGATCAAGCCGGGCAACCTGGTCTCCAACGGCGCCTTTACGCTGGCGGAGTGGGTTCCCAACGACCACATCAAACTGGTCAAGAATCCGAAATTCTGGGATGCTGCGACCGTCAAGATCGACACCGTCAACGTTATCCCGACCGAAGACCGCTCGTCGGCGATGAAGCGCTTCGAGGCCGGCGAACTCGACAGCTACGATGATCTCCCGACCGAACAGCTCGCCGATCTCAAGGCCAAGTTTGGCGATCAAATCCGCGTCGGGCCGTATCTCGGCACCTACTATTATGCGATCAAGACCGACAAGGCCCCATGGGATAATGTCGAGCTGCGCAACGCCATCTCCATGGCAATCGACCGCGACTTCATTGCCGAAAAGGTCTGGCAGAACTCGATGCTGCCCGGTTATTCGATGGTGCCTCCGGGCATCGAGGGTTACACGCCGGCAATGGCCAAGTATGCTGAGATGTCGCAAATCGACCGCGAGGACGAAGCCAAGAAGGTGCTTGAGAAGCTTGGCTACACGCCCGAGAATCCGCTGAAGATGGAAATCCGCTACAACACTTCGGAAAACCACAAGAACACCGCGGTCGCCATCCAGGAACAGTTGAAGCCGCTCGGCATCGAAATCACGTTGCTCAACACCGACACCAAGACCCACTACTCCTTCCTGGAGCAGAAGGGCGACTATGACGTCGCGCGTGCCGCCTGGATTGCGGACTACAAGGATCCGGAAACCTTCCTCGGCATCACCCGCAAGGCCAGTGGCAACAACTATTCGGTCTACAACAGCCCGAAATACGAGGAGGCCATGGACAAGGCGGCAGCCGCCGGCGGCAAGCCCGAAGAGCGCATGAAGGAACTCGCCAAGGCCGAGCGCATCCTCGTCGATGAGGTCGGCAACATCCCGCTTCTCTACTATAGTTATCACGATATCGTTTCTCCGAAGCTTCATGGCTTCGAGGACAACGTCATGGACGTGCATCCGTCGCGCTTCATCTCCAAGGACTGATTTTCCTTGGCCGAACTGCCGCTCTTTTGCAGCGCCGCGCGTCCTTCGGGACGCGCAAAGGACGCTGTAACGCTTTGATTTTGCGCATGGCCCCTTCCGAACCTTCGGTTCGGTTCGGGGTCATGAGTTAGGGCGGCGGTTCCGGTTTGCTAGCAAAGCGGGGAACCGATGCTGCGTTACGTATTTCGGCGGCTCCTGACCGCCATTCCGACGCTGTTCGTCATCGTGACGATGGCGTTCTTCCTGATACGCGTCGCGCCGGGCGGGCCATTCAATCAGGAGCGGGGCCTGAGTCCGGAGATCAAGGCCAATCTTGAAGCGCAGTTTGGCCTGAACGATCCGCTCTGGCTGCAATATGTCCACTATCTCGGCAATCTGCTGCGCGGCAATTTCGGGCCGAGCTACAACATGCCGGATTTCACCGTCACCGAATTGTTTGCCAAGGGGCTGCCCATTTCGATTCAGATCGGCGCCTCGGCCCTGATCCTGGCGCTGCTGCTCGGCAGTCTCCTCGGCACCATTGCCGCGCTCAATCAGAACAAGCTTGCCGACTATTCGGTGATTGCGCTGGCTGCCGCTGGCAGCACTATCCCGACCTTCGTCATCGCACCAGTGATCCAGCTTTTGTTCGGTCTGACCTGGAAGCTGCTGCCGATCGGCGGCTGGGGGGATGGCGCTCTCCTCAACAAGGTCGGGCCTGTGCTGACCCTCGCTTTGCCGCAGATCGCCATCGTCGCCCGCCTGATGCGCGGCTCGATGATCGAATCGTTGCGCTCGCACCACATCCGCACCGCACGCGCGCTCGGTCTGTCGGACTGGTCGGTGGTCGTCAAGCATGCGCTGCGCGGCGCCATTCTGCCGATCGTCTCCTTCACCGGCCCGGCGGCGGCGGCATTGCTCACCGGCTCGATCATCGTCGAGACGATTTTCGCCGTTCCCGGCATCGGCCGCTATTTCGTCGAGGCTGCGCTCAACCGCGACTACACGCTGGTCATGGGCACCGTGGTGGTCATCGCTCTGTTCACCATCGTCTTCAACCTGATCGTCGACATCATGTACGCCTTCGTCGATCCGAGAGTGCGCTATGACTGACATCGCAGCCACCGTTCCGGCCGTCGTCGCCGCTCCCTGTGGGCCGATGCCTGGGCGCGCCTCAAGGCCAATCGCGCCGCCATGTTCAGCCTGTATTATCTTGCCTTCATCGCGCTCCTCAGCGTGTTCGGGCCCTCTTTGGTGCCGCATCGATACACCACCATCTACGCCGACTATGTGCGCACGCCGCCGAGCTTCTCGGCCTATCCGAAGGCCGACAAGATCGAAACGGCGCTCAATGAGGCGATCAAGCGTATGCGTGTCGACATCAAGGAGTGGCGGCAGGAAGACAATCGCATCTTCGTCACCGTCACATCTTCCAAGCCGATCGACGACCGCAATGTCCGCTACCTCGACCGTTCCGATGCCTTCGACAACACGAAGATCGAGAGCAAATCGCCTGACGGCCTTGAAGCGGTGATGAGCGCTTCGATCAGGCAGCAGTATTTCCTGTTCGGCACCGACAATACCGGCCGCGATCTCCTGTCGCGGACGCTGATGGCCGGGCGCATCTCGCTGGCCATCGGCCTGCTCGCCGGGGTCGTCGCCGGCGTCATCGGCGTGCTCTATGGCGCTACTGCCGGCCTTGCCGGCGGCAAGGTCGACGAGGTGATGATGCGCATCGTCGATGTGCTTTATTCGCTGCCGTTCATCTTCTTCGTCATCATGCTGGTGGTCTTCTTCGGCCGGAACTTCGTGCTGATGTTCCTTGCGGTCGGCGCCGTGCTCTGGCTCGACATGGCGCGCATCGTGCGCGGTCAGGCGCTGTCGATCCGGCGGCAGGAATATGTCCAGGCGGCGGAGGCGATGGGCATCGGCCAGCGCGGCATCCTGATCCGCCACGTCATTCCCAACCTGCTTGGCCCAGTGGTCATCTACATGACGCTGCTGGTGCCGCATGTCATCATCCTGGAGAGTTTCCTGTCCTTCCTCGGGCTTGGCGTGCAGGAACCGATGACCAGCTGGGGCGTACTGATCTCGACCGGCGCCAAGAACATCGGCACCGCCAACTGGCTGCTCTTGTTCCCTGCCTTCTTTCTCGTCTCGACGCTGTTCGCGCTGAACTTCGTTGGCGACGGCCTGCGCGATGCGCTCGACCCTAGGGATCGTTGAGATGGACGCTTCCGAAACGATCCTCAACGTTAAAGACCTTCGCGTCCGCTTTCGAACGCTCGACGGCGTGGTCGAGGCGGTCAAGGGCATCAACATCCACGTCAATGCAGGCGAAACCGTCGCCGTGGTCGGTGAATCCGGGTCCGGCAAGAGCCAGACGATGATGGCAGCGATGAGCCTGCTGGCCTCGAACGGCGAGGCGACAGGCGTCGTCGACTATCGCGGCCGCAACCTTTTAACCCTAAGCAAGCCCGAGTTGAACAAGGTCCGCGGCCGCAAGATCAGCATGATCTTCCAGGAGCCGATGACCTCGCTCGATCCGCTCTATTCGATCGGCAATCAGCTGATCGAACCGATCCGCCGGCATCGCGGGCTTAGTGCGGCGCAAGCACGCGAAGAGGCGCTCAAGCTCTTGCGGCTGGTTCATATTCCCGATCCCGAACGGCGGATGAAATCCTACCCGCATGAAATGTCGGGTGGCCAGCGACAGCGGGTCATGATCGCCATGGCGCTGGCCAACGATCCCGACATACTGATCGCAGACGAACCGACGACGGCGCTCGACGTGACGATCCAGGCGCAGATCCTCATGCTGCTCGCCGAGCTGCAGCGCAAGCTCGGCATGGCGATCGTCTTCATCACCCATGATCTCGGCATCGTCCGGCGCTTTGCCGACCGCGTCTACGTCATGCGCTACGGCGAAGTCGTCGAGGAGGGTGATGCGGAAGCGATCTTCGTCAACCCGCAGCATGCCTACACCAAGATGCTGCTGGCCGCCGAGCCGACCGGAACCAAGGCGCCGCCACCGCCAAACGCGCCTGTCCTGCTCGAAGGCAGGAATGTCGAGGTGAACTTCAAGATCGGCGGCGGGTTTCTTGCCGGAGAGCCGCTGGTGCTGCGCGCGGTCGATCACATTTCGATCCGCCTTCAGCGGAACCAGACCATCGGCATCGTCGGCGAATCCGGTTCGGGAAAATCGACGCTCGGCCGGGCTTTACTGCGGCTCCTGCCAAGTGATGGCCTCATCCGCTTTGGCGATCGCGATATCTCCTCCGCCGACCGTCAGGCCATGCGGCCGCTGCGGCGTGAATTGCAGCTCGTGTTCCAGGACCCTTTCGGTTCGCTGTCGCCGCGCATGACCGTCGGCCAGGTCATCACCGAAGGGCTTCTGGTGCATGAGCCGACCCTGTCGGGCAGGCAGCGCGATCTGCGCGCGGTCGAGGCCCTGCGCGAAGTCGGACTCGATCCGAATGCGCGCAATCGCTACCCGCACGAATTCTCCGGCGGCCAGCGCCAGCGCATTGCCATCGCGCGCGCGATGATCCTCAAGCCCAAGGTGGTCGTGCTCGACGAGCCGACCTCGGCGCTCGACCGCTCCGTCCAGAAGCAGATCGTCGAGCTGCTGCGCAAGCTGCAGGCCGACCATGAATTGTCCTATCTGTTCATCAGCCACGATCTCGCCGTCGTGCGCGCCATGGCCGACTACATCATCGTCATGAAGCAAGGCAAGATCGTCGAGGAAGGGCCGACCGAGGCGATCTTCAGCAATCCGCAAGCTACCTACACGCAGACGCTCATGGCCGCGGCCATCGACGTCACTCGGTTTCGCTTAAGCGCGTAACGCGATCAGTCAGGCCTGCAGCGGAGGGAGATTTTTTCGGGAGCAAAACAGCCAACCACTGGCCGTTCCGGGAGAAGGGAGACAGTTCATTCCGGCTAGGTGATTAGTATCAAGTCTGACCACACAAACCCTGAAGAGTGGGACCCACGTGATTGACCTTTCGGGATCAACGCCGACAAAAGCGTAAATGCGCAATGGGGATAAACCACGCATGCTTTGAGCTTGCATTCCAGACAGAGCACCCGCCTGATTTGCGCGACAGTTGGCTGTTGTTAACGAACATCCAGCGCAGGTCGATGTAGGAAAACGTCGCTAGTCGGGTCGAGCGCGGCAGATGCCGGCGAGAATGGTTCAGTCGAAGAAGCCCGCGTCCTCTTCCCTGAGGTACTTCCTGGTTGCTTCGGCGTCGATATCGAGGCCCAGCCCCGGCGCTTCCAGCAGGTCCACCATGCTGTCCTTCACGACCTGCTCAGGCAGGCCAATGACGATGTCGCTCCACCACGGGTCCGAAGCGCTGGGATATTCGAAAGCCACGTAGTTGGCGGGCAACGTGGCGCAGACATTGATCAGCGCGCCGAGGCCGAGCAGGCCGTTCGCCGTGCCGTGCGGCGCCATCAGGATCGAGTGCATATAGGCGTGCTCGGCCACCCATTTGAGCTCGGCTATGCCACCGATATCGGCAGGATCGGGACCAATGACGCGCACCGCCTGCGTCTCGATCAGCTCCTTGAAATTGTGCCGCAGGTAGATCTGCTCGCCGGTATGGATTGGCGTCGAGGTGGAGGTGGTCAGCTCCCGATAGGCCTGCGGATTGACCCACGGCACATAGTCGCCGGTCAGCATGTCCTCGAGCCACATCAAATTGTATTTCTCGACCGCGCGAGCGAACTTGATCGCATCCGGCAGCATCCAGCCCGGGCCGCAGTCGAGCGCCAGGCTGACCTTGTCGCCCAGCACTTCTTTCATTGCGATCACGCAGTCGAGCATGTGATTGAAACCGCGCTCGCTGATCATGCCCTGATCCATGGCGCCGTGATAGCCTGCCTTCTTCTGCGTCACGCCGTAATGGAAGCCCTCGATAGTGTCCTTCATATTGGAGTGGAACGAGATTCCTTGCTTGACCATGAAGAAGTTCTGAGGCTGCTCCATCATCCATTTGACATCAGCGGCGTAGTCCTCCGGCCGGTCGCCCGTGCGTTTCTGGCGGATCGAGCCGTTGTAGACGCGCACCTTGTCGCGCACTTTGCCGCCGAGCAGTTTGTAGGCCGGCACGCCTGCAGCCTTGCCGGCAATGTCCCATAGCGCATGCTCGATAGCGCTCACCGCCGCGCCATAGGGCTTGAAAGAGCCGCGTTGGCGGATCTTCAGCATCACCCGCTCGACGTCGGTTGGGTCCTCGCCGATCAGGGCCTCGCGGAAATGCAGCACCCAGGGCTTGAGGTAGGGCTTGGTGTACTCGACCTCGCCCAGGCCATAGAGGCCCTCGTCGGTGACGACGCGAACGATGGGGTGCTTGCCGATGACGGCACAGCGGAGATCGGTGATCTTCATGGCGCAGTCCTATTTCACAGACGAGAAAGCTGTCGGCGTGAGCAACTGGCTGCTGATATTGGCAATGATCTGCCCGTCGCGCTCAGACTCGTCCCGGGCTCTGTGCCATGCCGGATCGGTGACGAAAGCCGCCCATTTCGCCTCACGCTCGGCCAGCGATTCCCAGGCGAGGAAATAGGTGAGGCGATTGCTGTTTTCGCCGATCGCCGTGGTGAAAAACCCGGCTTGGCGGATGCCATGCCTCTCCCAGATGGCCAGCGTTTGGTCGGAAAAGCGCTTGAGCAAAGCCGGCAGCCTGCCCGGCAGGCAGTCATAGATACGCAGTTCGTAGATCATGGTTTCGTCCGTTTCTTTCTTCGCCTCTCCCTTGGGAGAGGTCGACACGAATGGTCGGTCGTTGGCCCTGTGAGCCCGGGGGAATGAGGGAAGGGGTCTGGGCTAACTCCAGGTCCGGTCCCAGCTATATTCATTGTCCCAATGCTCGGTGGATTGCCATATCCCCGTGACCCCCGGTTGCAGGTGCAGCGAGATTACCTCGTCGACTACGTCGTCAATCCCCAGGCCCGGCTTGTCCAGAACAGTGATAAAGCCGTCCTTGACGAGCGGCTTGGGAACGCCGGTGACGATATCGTCCCACCAGTCGACATCGGCGGAGTGATATTCGAGCGCCATGAAGTTTTCGGTCGCGGTCGCGACATGCGCCGCAGCCATTGCCGCGATTGGACTTTCCGCCATATGGATCGCCATGGCGACACCATGGTCCTGTGCCGCGTCGCCGATCTTCTTGGTCTCGAGGATGCCGCCGGTGGTCAGCAAGTCCGGATGGATGGCCGAGATGCCTGAGTTGAGCAGCGGCTCAAAGCCTTCCTTGAGGTAGATGTCCTCACCCGTGCAGATCGGCACGGACGTAGCCTGCTGCAACTGCCGATACTGCTCAGTGTACTGCCAGGGGATCACGTCCTCGAGCCAGGCCGGTGCATATTTCTCGATCCGCCGGGCGAGACGGATGCCGTCTTGCAGCGAGATGTGGCCGACATGGTCGATGGCGAGCGGGATCTCGTATCCGATCACCTCGCGGACCTCGTGGATATACTGCTCGAGCAGGTCGATACCCTTTTCGGTGAAATGCAGGCCCGTGAACGGGTGCTGCACGTTCTGCGCATCGTAGGCGAGATTGCGCGCCTTGCGCTCCTCGAGCGCGCCGCCACGGCCGCGTGGATTGGCGTGAAACCCTTCAAGCGCGCCGGCGGGCGCGGCCACGGCGCCCGGGACATGGGCGATCTGCATCAAACCCAGGTCCATCTTGAGGAAGGTGAAACCACGGTCCATGCGCTCCTTGAGACGCTTTCCGGTTTCGGTGCCGCTCGGTTTCTCGGCGTCGGTATCGCAATAGACGCGCACCTTGTCGCGAAACTTGCCGCCGAGCATCTGGTAGATCGGGACGCCATAGGCCTTGCCGGCGAGATCCCACAATGCGATTTCCACCGCAGAGACGCCGCCGCCTTGCCGGCCGTGCCCGCCAAACTGCTTGATACGGCGAAACAGGCGATCGATGTCGCAAGGGTTCTCGCCAAGCAGCCGGCTTTTCAGCATCAGCGCGTAGGTCGCGCTGGCGCCGTCGCGCACCTCACCAAGCCCCACGATTCCCTGGTTGGTGTAAATCTTGAGCAGCGCCGAGGTGAACGGCGCGCCGACGATTTCGGCAACCCGCATGTCGGTGATGCGAAGGTCGGACGGCTTGGAGTCCGTGTTCACCCGATTGAGCGCCTCGTCGGCCCCATCTGTTTTTGGCATGATCAGTCCTCGTTCTGGTCAGCTGGGCTCGTGGGCAGGCCTAAACTAGCCCAGCTCGATCTCGTGGGCCTGCAGGTAGTCGCGGTCCATCTCAACACCCAGACCAGGCTTCGATGTCAGCTTCAGGCTGCCGTTCGAAACGTCGAGAGGTCTGTCGATGAGGTGATCGTATTTGCCCAGGTTCCACTCCGACGTTTCGAGCTTGTAGAAGTTGGGAACGGTCATCATCACCTGCGCTCCCGCAACCACGTTGATCGGCCCAGCGGCGTCATGCGGCGAGACCGGAATGTAGTAGGCTTCGCATAGGGCGGAAATCTTCTTGAGTTCGGTAATGCCGCCGGTCCAGGTCACGTCAGGCATAATGTAGTCAGCGAGCTTGTTCTCGAGTACCGGCACGAAATCCCATTTCGTGTGGCCGCGCTCGCCCCACGAGATCGCGGCACTGACCTTCTCACGCACCTGCTTGAGTGCGTTAAGGCTCTCGGGCGGACAGGGCTCCTCAAACCAGTCGATCTGGCCGGCTTCCTCTAGGCTCCGACAGAGGCGAATGGCGGAGGGAACGTCGAAGCGGCCATGCGCATCGATAAGAATGTCGATGTCAGGCCCCGCCGTTTCGCGGATCAGCGCCGTGAGTTCGGCCGCTTCGCGCTCGTCCTTGCGGGTCATGCTGCCATCGAGGTAACCGTCCCGCTGTTCGCGGGACAGGCCATCGGCGGTGCGGCCCTGGTGGGGGAAAGGATCGAACTTGAGCGCTGTGTGTCCGGACTCGACGATGTCCAAAATTTCGCGGACCACAGCCTCCTTGCTGGTGAATTTGGCCTGGTTAGGATGGGTATAGAGTGCGATTTCATCGCGCACCGGTCCGCCCAGCAGCTCGTAGATCGGCTTACCGAGGACTTTGCCCCGGATATCCCAGAGGGCTATATCGATGGCGCTCACGCATTCGACGGCGGCGCCGCGGCTGCCCATGTAGGTGAAGCTGCGGAAAATCTTGTGCCAGAGACGCTCGATATGAGCTGGATTCTCGCCTGTCACGGCGATGCCGATCTGCCGCAGGATCGTGCACAGGGCGCGGTTGGCGAGCCTTGTGGTTGTCGTGATCTCTCCCCAGCCGCTCACCCCTTCGTCGGTCGTCACCTCGACGAACAGGAACTCTCCCCAATAGGAAGCATCGGACTTGATCAGCCACGGCCGAATGCTCGTGATTTTCATCTCAACTACCTTTTTCGAAAGGGTCGGGCTAACGATGTTTTGGACTGGACATTCTATCCGGCCCGAGCGGCGTTGCGCGCTCGCATCTGTTCGAGAATATGCCGGCCCGAACCCTCGACATGGCGAGAAACGAGTTCGGCCGCCTTGTCGGCCTCTCCCGCCTTTACGAGCGCGATGAGTTCGCGGTGCTCGCGAATGATCGCGGCACGCCGTGCAAGCGTGAAGTTGAAACGCCGGCTCACGGCTCGCAGCACTTCGCGATGCTTCCACCAAAGTTCGGCGGCATGGCGGTTATAGTGCCGCTGGTACATCACGGTGTGGAAAGCCGTATCCAGCTCGCTGTGCCTGAACGTGTCGGCGAAGTTGTTCTCTTCGATCAGGCCTTGGAGACGTTCGAGTTCGGCGATGTCCTCGCCGGTCGCCATATTCACAAACCATCGCGTCAAGGCCGGCTCGATCAGAACACCGATTTCATAGATATCCCGCACAAAATCCTGATCTATGGGTCGGACGCGCGCCCCGCGGTTGGGGAGAAATATGACAAAACCCTCCCCGCGCAAGAGTTGCAGGGCCTCGCGCACGGGGTTGGTCGAGGTGCCATGACGCCGGGCGAGGTCGGTGACCACAAGCCGTTCGTTGGCGACGAGCCGTCCTTCGATGATGTCTTCCCTAATCAGTTCGTAAACTGAGGCGCCCTCGCTGGAGGCCCCTATGGGGTCAATCTCAGCCGGTGGCATGCTTTAAAATCGCTTATTTCGGCCAAGGCCCGCTCCCCTATTCAGTACATACTCTGCCCGATATCACACACGGTTTCCACAAACAATGTACGATCCTATGCGTTGACAGGCAATCCACGATCTGAAAACGTACAAGGTGATCGAAGGGATACATAGAATAGGGAGGCGTCCCGCGGTCGTACGAGCTAGGCCGCTTTGCCTCGGCGCAGGGCGGCATGGAGAACCAGGGAGGATACCTATGACGAGGATTACGCTCGGCAGTGCGGTCCTGCGCGGCACTGTCGCCACTGCTTTGATGGCATCGCTGATGTCCACATCGGCACTCGGTGCGCCGCCGGTCGACCTGAGCAAGTGGTCGCCGGAATATGTGCGCTCCATTGCCGGCACACAGGATTTTGACACGGCAGCCGATTGCGCCAAGGTCACCCCGCTCGACTACAAGGGACGGCTGACTTTCTGGTATCAGGGCGTGTTCGAGGGTGACCCCGACCTCCTGCGCCAGTACTACAAGGAATTCTTCGAGACCTTCCGCAAGACCTATCCGAACATCCAGCTCGAGGAACAAGCCCTCACCTATAACGACCTTCTCGACAAGTTCCGCACGGCGCTCCTGGGCAATGCCGCGCCGATGGCGGTCCGCCTGCAAATCCTGGGTGGTACCGAGTTCGCGTCAAAGGGCTATCTGGAACCGCTCAAACCCGAAGATGTCGGCTATTCGACCGATGATTTCTGGCCCGGCGCCATGAAGGCCGTAACCTGGGAGGACGTAACCTACGGCATTCCGACCAACAACGAGACGATGGCGTTCATCTGGAACGCCGACATCTTCAAGCGGGCGGGCCTCGATCCGGACAAGCCGCCGGCAACCTGGGACGACGTCGTAAAATATTCCAAGCAGATCCACGACAAGCTCGGCATTGCCGGCTACGGCCTCGTGGCTCGCAAGAATGCCGGCAATACGCCGTACCGTTTCATGCCACAGCTATGGGCTTATGGCGGCGGAGTCTTCGACGAAGCAACCGCGAACCCGACCTATGAGGAGGTCGAGCTCAATAGCCCGCAGAGCAAGGCGGCGCTGCAAGCCTCCTACGACATGTACGTTCGCGACAAGTCGGTTCCGGTTTCGGCACTCACCAACCAGCAGGCCGATAACCAGCCCCTGTTCGTCGCCGGCCAGCTTGGCATGATGATCTCGCACCCGTCCGACTACGACGTGATGCTCGACCTGCAGAAGAAGGCGACGGGCACCGACAAGGACAAGGCGCAGACCGTCATCGACAACATGCGCTACGGCCTGATTCCGACTGGCCCCGACGGCAAGCGCGCCGTCGTCTTCGGCGGCTCGAACATTCACATCCTGAAGCCCGAATATGTCGAGGGCGGCAAGGTAGACGAGCCGGCTGCAAAGGCTATCATCTGCATGTGGACGAGCCCTGAATGGTCGCTGAAGATGGCCTACGCCGGCTCGAACCCGGGCAATCTTAACGGCTTCAAGACCAAATGGATGAAGGAACGTCTGGACAACATCGAGTTCCTCGATGTGACGACCTCGATGCTACCATATGGCATCCCGTTCCCAGCGCTGCCGCAGTCCCCCGAGATCATGAACATCATCGTCCCGGACATGCTGCAGAATGCCCTGACCGGAGCGATGACCGTCGACCAGGCAGCGGACGACGCGGCCCAGAGGGTCAAAGACCTGATGGGCGGACTCTAGTCCAAGCCTGACCTGGATCTGGCCGGCTGCGCCGATAGTGCAGCCGGCTCGTTCCGAAGAACGAGGGCACGCCACAGTGACGATCGTGACCGGCAAGGCCGAGGCTCGCCGAATATTGCAACCCGGTAAATCCGGCCTGTTGCGGAAGATATGGGAGCATCGCGCCGACTACGCGTACGTGCTCCCTGCGATCGCCGTGATGCTCATCGTCATCGCCTATCCGATCTACTACACGATCGAACTGTCGTTCTTTAAGACGCCGCCCGGCCTACAGCTCCGCGACAAGACCTTTATCGGCTTCGACAACTACACGACCATCCTCGCCAGTCGTGTGTTCTGGAAAGTCACCTGGAACACTCTGATCTGGACACTGGGATCCACTTTCATCTCCTTTGTCCTGGGGTTTGCCGCCGCGCTGGCGCTCCACCGCGATTTTATCGGCCGTGGTGTCCTGCGCGCTATCCTGATCGTTCCCTGGGTCATCAGCGCGGTCGCCGCCTCCTATATCTGGAGGTGGATCTACCATTCGGACTTCGGGATCATCGGCGCAGTGCTGGTCGGCCTCGGATTGGCCGACCGGCCGCCGAATTTCATCGACAGCGTTAGCACGGTGCTGCCATCCCTGATCGTCGTCAATATCTGGCGCGAGTTTCCGTTTGCCATGATCATGATGATGGCCGGCCTGCAGACAGTCCCCGAACAGTTGCTGAGCGCTGCAAAAGTCGACGGAGCCAGTGCATGGCAGCGCTTCTGGCACGTCACCTTCCCGCATTTGCGCAACGTCTCGACAGTGACGATCCTGCTGCTCGCGGTGGCCAACTTCAATTCCTTCATCATCCCCTGGATCATGACCGGCGGCGGGCCGTCGAACGCATCGCATATCTGGATCACCCACATTTATGAGCTCGCCTTCGGCCGACAGCTCTGGGGCGTGGCATCGGCCTATTCGGTGCTCCTGTTCCTCATCCTGATGACGCTGGGCTACTTCTACGTCCGTGCGCTAAGCGGCAACGAGCGGAAAGAAGGGAGCGCATGAGCACGATTGTCGAGACAGCCCCTCGAGGTCAGACCCGGCGCCGCATGCGTGTCGACGGATGGCGGTGGGCCGGGCGCATCTTTCTCGTTTTCATGCTGCTTTACACCGCGTTGCCGATGATCTGGATGCTGATCACTTCGATCAAGTCCGGGTTCGCGGCGATGCAATTTCCCCCGCAATGGTGGCCGGACCAGCCTACCCTCGCCAGCTATCAAAAGCTGCTCGATCCGCAGAACAGCGTCGGTCAGGACTTCCTCCGCTTCTTCTGGAACAGCCTTTTCGTCTCGACCGTCACGACAATCCTTTCGGTGATCGTGGCTGTCCCTGCGGCCTACGCGTTTTCGCGCTTCAGTTTCCCCGGCCGAAACTTCCTGTTCTTCTCGGTGCTGCTGCGCAACATGTTCCCGGCGGTGATCTTTCTCGTGCCGCTCTTTATCCTGATGCGCGTGCTGGGGCTGGTGAACACGCATGGCTCGCTGATCCTCACCTATCTCACCTTCGGCCTGCCGCTGGCGATCTGGCTGCTCAAGGGCTTTTACGACAACATCCCGGTGCAGCTTGAGCAGGCGGCGCGCATCGATGGGGCAACGCGGTTCCAGGCCTTCATCCTGATCGTGATGCCGCTCTCGACGCCGGGAATCATTGCCACCGCGATCTATTCCTTCATCGGCGCGTGGAACGAGTACATCTACGCCTACACTTTCCTCTCCAAGAACGAACAGCTGACACTGCCGGTCGGCATCCAGCGCTTCTTCTCGGAAAATACGACGGACTTTCCGGGCCTGATGGCGGCCAGCTTTATGATGAGCGTGCCCGTCGTGGTGCTGTTCCTCGTCCTGCAACGATACTTCGTACGCGCCCTCACAGAAGGCGCGGTCAAGCATTAGGGAGTTGCCGATGGCCCACGTGGTCCTCAAAGATCTCGTCAAGACCTATGGCAGCTTCAAAGCCGTCAACGACGTTTCGTTGACGGTCAATGACGGCGAATTCGTTGCGCTCGTCGGCCCTTCGGGCTGCGGCAAGACAACCACGCTTAATCTCGTCGCGGGGCTGATCCCAATCACATCGGGCGACATCGTCATCGGGGAACGAGTGGTCAACGACCTCGACCCCAAGGACCGCGACATTGCAATGGTGTTCCAGAACTACGCGCTCTACCCGCAGAAATCGGTCTACAAGAACCTGGCGTTCCCGTTGCAGATGCGCAAACTCCCGAGGGACGAGATCGACAGGAAGGTCAAGGAAGCGGCGCGAGTGCTCGACATGACGCACTTGCTCGAGCGCAAGCCGCGCGAACTTTCGGGCGGGCAGCAGCAGCGTGTGGCCCTGGGCCGTGCCCTCGTCCGCGACCCCGCTGTGTTCCTGATGGACGAGCCGCTCTCTAACCTCGATGCCAAACTGCGCGTGCAGATGCGGTCCGAAATAAAGCGGTTCCATCAGGACCTGAAGGCGACGATCATCTATGTAACGCACGACCAGCTCGAGGCCGTGACCATGGCAGACAGGATGGCGGTGATGAACGGCGGCTATCTGCAGCAATACGATTCGCCGGCGCAGGTTTTCGCCCATCCCGTGAACATGTTTGTCGCGAGCTTCATAGGCAGCCCGGCGATGAGCCTTATTCCGCTGGAGGCATCGACGGCAAACGGCAACACCGTGTTGACTAGCGCGGAAGGCTGGAGCCTCGAGCTGTCGCAACTCAACGCGCGCAAGGTCCAGAGGGCGACGACCAAGAAGGTCGTGCTCGGAGCGCGACACTCGACGATCAAGCTGCACAACAGCGCGGTCCCCGGTGCCATTCCGGCCAAGGCCTTTACGGTGGAACCAACCGGAGACGTCACCTTCGTGCAGGCGTTCCTCTCCGGCGCCATCGTCAACATCAGCGTGCCTCCCAACATCGCCGTCGCACCTGACGAACAGATCTGGCTCGAGTTCGATCAGGAGCGGATGCATCTGTTCGACGGCGAAACTGAAATGGCCCTCACGGCCAACTGAGATAGGGCGGCGCGTGGAACGTGGGCGTAGATGACTGAGAAGCTTAAGATCACCGCGATCAAGCCCTATCCAGTATGGGTAGGAACGCGCAACCAGATGCTCGTCAAGGTCGAGACCGACCAAGGCATCTTCGGCTGGGGCGAGAGCGGCTTGAGCGGTCGCGAGAAGGCCGTGGCCGGCGCGGTAGAGCACTATCGCGAGTTCCTCATCGGCCGCGACCCGATGCAGATTGGCCGGATCTGGCAGGAGGTTTATCGCAGCCAGTACTTCGAAGGCGGCCGAGTTCTGCAGGCGGCGATTTCCGCCATCGACATCGCCCTTCACGACATCAAGGGCAAGGCGCTGGGGGTGCCTGTCTACGAGCTGCTGGGCGGCAAGCAGCGCGACCGCGTCCCCACCTTCGCCTCGACCGGAGACGAGGCCGAGGGGGATGTCGCCATAGAACGAGCCCGCGAACTCCGCGCGCAAGGGTGGCAGGCGATCCGCTTCTTCCCCGTCGGGCAAAACGGCAGGGACATCTTCGAGCCGCGCGAGTCGATCGGCGCCACCGCGAGTATGATGAACAAGGCGCGCGAGGCGCTGGGCGACGACGTCGTCCTCGGCATCGACTATCATCATCGGCTATCGGTGGCGGAGGCGGCGAGCTTTTGCAACAAGCTCGGCCGCGGCGTGCTTGATTTCCTCGAGGAGCCGATACGGGACGAGACACCGGAGGCCTACGAATCCCTGCGCACGATGACCGACATCCCCTTTGCCATCGGCGAGGAATTTGCCAGCAAGTGGCAGTTCCTGCCCTATATCGAACGCGGCATCCACCAGTTCAACCGGCTCGATGTTTGCAATGTCGGCGGACTCACCGAGGCGATGAAAGTCGCTGGCTGGAGCGAAGCGCACTACGTCGACCTGATGCCGCACAATCCGCTTGGCCCGGTGTGCACGGCCGCGACCATGCATCTCGCTGCCGCGGTCTCCAACTTCGCGTGGCTCGAGACCAGGGCGCCCGAAAGAAAGCTGGGCTTCGACAATTCCGACTTCTTCCCGGTGCAACCACAACTCGATGGCGCCGACTATCCGGTCAGTGACCTGCCGGGGCTAGGCGTCGAGGTCGACGAAAAGGCGGTCCAGGCGGAGAGCTTTCGTTTCTGGGAAGCGCCTCACCTTAAGCGCCGCGACGGTTCCGTTACGAACTGGTAGTTCTCTTTCAACCGGAGTCCACGATGACACATGCTCCTGACATCACGCGGCCGCCAAAAAACCTGATCGACGCGCTAAGGGAGATCGGCGCCGCGACGGTTGCCGGCACCCTTGGCCACATGGGATTTCGCAATCCGCACATGGTCGGACCGGTAGCCCAAAACCACGGGAAGTCGATCGTCGGGCCGGCGCTGACGCTGCAGTTCATGCCACAGCGGCCGGATCTATTCACCGAGGGAGAATATGCCGATCCGGAGACGCAGTTGCATCGGCACGTGCTCTATCACGCGCAGGAGGGCGATGTGGTCGTGGTCGACGCGCGCGGCGACATGAGCTCGGGCGTCTTCGGCGATATGATGTCGACGTATTTCAAAGGCAGAGGCGGCGCGGGTATCGTCATCGACGGGTGCATGCGCGACCGGCCCAATGTTGAAAAGCTCGATCTGCCCCTATGGCTGCGCGGCTGGACGCCAAATTATCATGTGCAGACCAGCATCTACCCCAATGCCGTCAACGTTCCGATTGCCTGCGGCGGGGTCACGGTGATCCCCGGCGACATCATCGTCGCCGACGACGATGGCGTGGTGGTGCTCCCCGTCGCGATGGCCGCAAAGGTAATCGAAGAATCGCAGAAGCATCACGACTGGGAGGAGTTCTCGCGAGTGAAACTCATGGGAGGCGGTTCGTTGCAGCGCTACTACCCGCTGCATGACGATGCCCGCGGGGAGTATGAGGAGTGGCGCAAAACAAACCGCTTGGAGAACCCGACTTAGCGCATGGATTACCCTGCGGCGGGCGGCAGACCGTCTGGCGGTATCGCCGGCGTCTACGAAAAAGTGGGGAGTCGAATTTCGCTTTGGGGCACCGCTTTCGATCTGGCAGCCGGGATTGACGTGATTCAGACTTCCCCGAAGTCCGCCGAATGTCGGCTCTTGACGGACTGTGTTGATTCTGGTTTCGGGTTTTCGAGAGTCACTTCTTGCCGACCTCGGCGAACAGGAGGGAGGGATCTTCGTTCTCGAAGCGAGGCGTTTGACGCGGTCCTAGAGGTCACGAGCGCGGTCGGACGAGTTGGTATTTGCTCGGCACACCAGGCCCCTAGTTTCCTACATCAAGAAACGCACAAGTCAGCGCTGAAGCGCGAGGCCGAAGCTCATGCTTTCCGCGTTAATGTTCAGGATGGTAAGGTGATCCTTGACGGCAACGTCAAGGTTTAGTCCGAGCGCCAGGCTCCCAAACTTGCTGCCTGGTTGTCGCAGGGAGTCCGGACTGTGGAAGATCGGATTTCGATCATCCGATGGCTCGACAAGCTGGACGCGGCGATTGCTTTGGAGGCTACCTCCCTTCGATCGATAGGCGCGGTACTCGACAGGCCCTGCATGAACATTGTGATGTTTACCAACACATTCAGCCCGCATGTCGGCGGCGTTGCACACAGCGTTGCGTCGTTGTCGGAAATGCTGCGTGAGTTGGGGCATGCAGTCCTGATCGTCGCGCCGGACTATGCGGAAGCAGCTCGATCAGAAAGCGACATCCTTCGTGTCCCTGCGATCCAGAATTTTAACGGCAGCGATTTTTCAGTGCCGATTCCGTTCACCCGCTCGCTCGAGAAGACACTGAACGCCTTCGAACCGGATGTCGTCCATTCGCACCACCCGTTTCTTCTCGGCGACACCGCCCTTCGCACCGCGGCGTCGCGAGCATTGCCGACGATATTTACCTATCACACCCGCTACGAACTCTACGGCCACTACGTTGCGCAGGATGCACCGGTCCTCCAACGGCTCGTGCTCAGCCTGGCGGCTGGCTACTGTGACCTGTGCGATCATATCATCGCTCCAACTCACAGCATTGCCGACCTCTTGCGCCACCACGACGTCACCAAACCGATCACCACAATCCCGACCGGCATTGATCTGGCCAGGTTCGCCGATGGAGATCGGCTGAGATTGCGGAGCCGGTTGGGAATAGTGGAAACCGATTTCATCGTCGGGCACGTAGGCCGGCTGGCGCCGGAGAAGAACCTGACTTACCTCACTGAAGCGGTTTGCCTGTTTCTTTTGCAAAATGAGCGCGCGCATTTTGTCGTCGCCGGCGACGGTGCGTCAGCGTCCGAAATGCGCCGCATGCTGGACGAGGCGGGTCTTCAGGACAGGTGCCATCTGCTAGGCGTGGTCGAAGGCGCCGATCTGGCCGACGTCTATGCCGCCATGGACGTCTTCGCCTTCTCGTCGCGTTCCGAAACCCAGGGTCTTGTGCTCGTCGAGGCGATGGCGACCGGCGTTCCGGTAGTTGGGCTTGATGAACCTGGAGTCCGTGAAGTGGTACGCACCGGAAAGAACGGCTATCTCCTGTCAGCCGATGCGTCCCCAGGCCAATTCTCCAAGGCTCTCGCCAGAGTCCGCGCGCTCACTCCGCCGGGCCGAGCAGCACTGCAAGAAGAAGCCAGACTTACTGCGGCCTCCTACTCACAATCTTCGACCGCGCAGCAGACCGTCGATCTCTATTCGCACGCTGTCGCGAGCCATGCCGGTGCCCGGGCTACCCGCACCCGTTCGTTTGAGGCGACGCTCGAAGGTCTCAAGCAGGAATGGAGAATCCTCGCCAACCTTGCGAATGCCGTCAAGGACGCGGTGGCGACGCGCAGTGACTCCACAAAGTGACGGCTGTGGGACGCTGCGTTCGCGCCTGGACTGCTGCATCCGTCTTCAGCCTATCCCTTCCGCTGAAAGGAAATTTCGTCGGCTCGGTTCGTGTACCTGCCGGTCTCTCGATGCATCATCGATGTCTCTTTAATCTGCTGGCGATCCAGTCCAGGCCGGTAAACAATCCGACGCGATGAAATTCTACCCAAAACTTCGTCGCGAATCCGTTGACGAGAAATGCCCTGACAACATGAAACCCTGTCACAAGCCCGACGGACAAGTGCAGCGTTTGTGCGGTGATGGCCATTTCGACCAGGCCGCCAGGCGAGGCGCCGAGGGTCGCACTGGCCAGGTCCAGTCCCGTTAGCCAGCACAGAAGGGCAGCATAACCGAAAAGCAAGGTGGCAAGGATCAGAATGAAAACCGCGCTGCTGACGAAGACGCGAGGAAGCCGCAAGACCACCTCCCTCTTGAAGCGAGAGCCAATCGAAATGCCGATGAGAAACTGTCCGAACCAATAAGGTCCGCAGGTTGATGCCGTCGGTTGCCGAGCCATGGATGTCAAACAATGAGTGGCGGCAGAATGCAGACCAGAAGCGCCTGGCTGATGCTATGGCCGATACCGTGGTCCTCACCTACTCGCTTTGCACGATCCCGCACCCGAACGGCGCGCTGGCTGAGTTCCGCCGCGTCCTGAAGGCCGGCGGGCGGCTGGTGTTCATAGAGCATGGCGGCGGCGAAACTCCGCTCCCCGAGCACGCTGCAAGGGCGTCTTGTCGGACTGTGGGGCTGGCTTGCCGGCGGCTGGCATCTGACGCGCGAGCCAGCGTGGCTGATCGCGGACGCCGGTTTCACGATCCAGCGCCAAGAAAGAAGGTGGTTTCCCGCGCCTCTGGCAGCTCGGAATTCACACCACCGGGGAAGCGCTCCTCGGCGCTGAAACAAACGAAACACTTCGCGTTCAGCGCGGAAAAACGCCTGAAACAGGGATGGTTTAAATGCAACGGCACCGCTGCATTCCGCGGCGTTAATCATGGAGCGTTGCAATGTCGATAATGCGAGCAGCTTACCGCTCTTTCCGGGACTACCGGGTTCACCGTATGGCGGAACGGACCCTTGCGGCAATGGAGGATGCCCTCCTGAAGGACATCGGGATCAGCCGGTCCGAAATTGGTTTGGTGGTCCGCGGCTTGAAGCGCGGCCAAGAAGACAAGGCGGGCTGAAACCATGAAGCTTTCATTTAGGCTCCCGCTACTGGCCTGTGCGAGCGTGGCCGCCCTTCTGGCGGCGCCCGCCGCCAATGCCCATGACTCGGGCCTTCCGCACCGCCAGGCCAAGGCGGCGGCGGTTGCCGAGGATTCGACAAGCGTCCCGCTGTTCGAAAACCTAGGCAGCCATTCCTACCTTGTCACCACCGCTAACCCGCTGACGCAGGCCTATTTCGACCAGGGCCTGCGCTGGGCGTGGGCGTTCAATCACTCTGAGGCGCAGCGCGCTTTCAGGGCCGCGCAGAAGCTGGACCCGACCTGCGCCATGTGTTTCTGGGGCGAGGCTTACGTGCTCGGCCCCAACATCAACGCCGGCATGGATCCGGAGGCAGCCGCGAACGCCGCCGAAGCCGTCGCGCAGGCGCGCAAGTTGGCGCACCTCGCCTCCAGCCGGGAAAAGGACCTCATCGCCGCGCTCTCCAAGCGTTACAGCGCCGACACTTCGACCGACCAGGGCGCCCTCAACCGGGCCTATGCCACGGCGATGGCGAAACTGGCCGAACGACATCCGCAGGACGACGAGATCGCCACGCTCTACGCCGACGCGCTTATGAACCTGATGCCGTGGGACTACTGGCTTGACAGCGGAGCAACGCCAAAGCCGGACACGATCAAGCTTGTGGCCTCACTGGAGCGGGTGCTGGGCCGCAATCCGGATCATGCCGGCGCGATCCATCTCTATATCCACGCCGTCGAAGCGTCCAAGACGCCGGAAAGGGCCGAACCCTACGCCGACCGGCTTGCCGCCCTCATGCCCGGCGCCGGACACATCGTGCACATGCCATCTCACATCTATCACCAGGTCGGCCGGTGGATCGACAGCCTGGAGATCAACCGCGAGGCGGTGGTCGCGGACGAGGCCTATTTCGAGCGCGTCAGCATAGCGCCGGAGAGCACGCCCGGTGTCTACACGGACGGCTATTATCCTCATAACCTGCATTTCTTGATGACCTCCGCACAGATGGCGGGCGACGTCGAGGCAATCGCCGGGGCGGCCAAAAAGCTCGAAGCGCTGGTCTCCGACACCATGGCCAGAAAGGTGGCTGGGCTGCAGCCGATCAAGGCGGCCACCTATTTTGCGCACGCCCAGTACAGCGATCCCGAGGTCATACTCGCGCTGCCGGTGCCGGCAAACGCCCTGCCGTATGTCGAGGCAACCTGGCGATATGCGAGGGGTCTCGCCTTCGCCGCAACGGGTGCGAGCGAGGCGGCGCGCGCAGAAGCCACCGCAATCCGCAAGCTCGCCGCCGAGACCGATTTTTCCACGGAGACGGCGGGAGGACTTCCGGCGCCGGACCTGCTGGAATTGAGCGCGCTAATCGTGGAGGCCCGCATTGCCCAGCACCAGGGTGACCTACAGGAAGCGCGCAACAAGCTTGAGGCGGCGGTCGCGATCGAGGACGGCCTTGCCTATATGGAACCGGCCTACTGGTATTATCCGGTCCGACAGACGCTCGGCGCGATCCACATGGCCATGGGCGAGCACGAGGCGGCCGCGGCAGCTTTCGAGCACGTCCTGGAGCAGACTCCAAACAACGCCTGGGCGTTGTGGGGCCTGCGCGAGGTTTTCCGCAGGACCGGCAGGGCAGCGGACGCCGAAGAGATGGATGCACGCCTCAAGGCCGCCTGGGTGGGAGCGCCGGACTTTCTCGGCATCGAACGGCTCTGAGCCGCGCTTAAGGTGCCGGCGTCGTTGTCGGCTCAGGAAACGTGTCGCAGCCTCGCAACCCGGCGGCTGCGGCACACAATTCCAGGTGTCGAGAAGACAGGCTTGGCCTGCACGCCTGCCTTTCAGTGCCCACACGTCATAGTGGAACCGCAACCCAACGCAGCATGGATCCCGAAAATCAGAAGTTTGAGCGGGGGAGCCACAAAATCGCAATACCTCGGCCGCAAGGGCTGCGCTGGTCCAACTAGGCAGCGGCGCGCTCAAGAGTAGAGGTAACCCATGCCGCGGATTGTCCTGATCACCTCCGGCTTGGAGGGATCGACCTCAATTTTCTTCCGCAGGCGCGAAACGCGAATGTCGATGCTGCGATCGAAGGGATCCCATCCGCGGTCGTGGGCGAGTTCGAGCAGTTGATCGCGGTTGAGTACTCGTCCGCGATGTTCGCTGAATACTTTCAGAAGCCGGAACTCCATCGCGGTGATCGCTATTTCGGCCCCGTCGGCGTTGTATAATTTGTGTGCGTCCGGGTCGAAGCGGCACTTGCCGAACTGGACCTGGTGGCCCGGAGTGCTCGCTTTCTCCGCAGCTCTTTCGCTCGCCGATGTTCTGCGCAGCACGGCCTTTACCCGCGCCAGCAGCTCCCGCAGGTCCACGGGCTTCGCGACATAGTCGTCGGCGCCAATCTCCAATCCGACAACGCGGTCGACGATTTCCGCCGATCCGGTCAGCATGATAATGGCAACGTCTGAGTGCTCTCGTAGATATCGCGCCAGGGAGAGGCCATCCTCTCCTGGCATTCGGATATCCAATATGACCACATCGACGTGCTGGCTATCAACAAGTTCACGCAGGGCAGGCCCTGCATTGGCCGGCGTCACGGCATAGCCATGATGCTCCAGATATTCCGCCACCGTGTCGCGGATATCCGGTTCGTCATCGCAGACAACTACGTGTGCGTGCGTCGTCAAAATCGACCACCGAGCAACTAGCCTAATGGAAAAGTTGCCTCTGGAGTGACGTGCAATTCAATGGATCTGTCAAGTATTGTTGTTAACCAAGTTCGAGACAAACGAAAGGAGCTCGTTAGGTTTGATCGGTTTCTCAAGATAGGGCCGTTTCGCGGCGCGCAGGAACATCTGCGCGTCCGGGCTGATCGTGTCCCCCGTCAGGAAGGCTAACCTGTCGAGCTCGGCCGGATGGAGCTTGGCAATCTGGTTGAACAATCCCCGTCCGTCCATGTTCGGCATTTTCAGATCGCTCAGGATCAGCGCGAAAGTGCGGTTCTGGAGGTGCAGCAGCGCTTCTTCGCCGGATCTGGCAAAGGTGACGTTGAAACCATCTCGTCTGAGCACCTCAGCGACCAGCTCACCCACTTCCTCTTCGTCGTCTACCACCAGACAAGCAATGCCGGTTGAATTCGGGAGCTCGTCTTCGGCCGTTTCGGCTCGTTCGTCGAGACGGTCCGAAGCAGGCAGCGAAAGTATGAAGGTCGAGCCACCCCCCTCGGGGGATTCGACCTCGATGGTTCCTCCATGGGATTGAACGATCCGATGACAGAAGGATAGCCCGATCCCGGTTCCTGCCCCAATCTCTTTCGTCGTGAAGAACGGCTCGAAAATGCGGGGAAGTATCTCTTTGGAAATTCCCGGACCCGTGTCGGCAACGCTGACGACTATGTTGCCGGTCGTGGGATGAAGCCGCGTTGAAACCGTGATTGTCCGTCGCCCTTCCCAGCCGTGCAGCGCCTGTTCTGCATTGACAAGCAAATTGATCAGCACCTGGGCAAGCTGATCGGGATCCGCCCAGATCGGGGGAAGACCAGGTTCAAGATGAACTGAAAGCCCGATGTCCGACGATCGAATCGAATAGCTCGCCACGTCCACCGCTTCGGAAATAATGTCATCGATCGCAACGTTTGAGGTTCGCGTCGGCTGCTGTCTGGCCATAGCCAGGAAAGTCTTGACGATCCTGGCGCAGCGTTCGGCTGCCTTGCTCATCTTGTCGGCGCGTTCCACGACCTTGGCGTCGGTTGCGGTCTCCTTCAACAGCGATGACAGGCCAAGCACCACCGAGAGCGGATTGTTGAGTTCATGCGCCACCCCCGCCAGCAATCCGCCGAGCGCCGACATTTTCTCGTTCTGGTGCAGCGTCTCGCGCTGCCGCTCCAATTCCTGCTGCATTTCGATACGGTCGGTAAGATCGTAGGCGTGGGAAACAATCACCTTCTCACCGTGGTAATCGATCAGTCGAGACGAAATCGAGCACCAGCAGGTTCCACCGTCCTTGCGTTTGAGCTGGGTTTCGAAATCGTCGACCAACCCCATCGCGAGCAGCCGCTCAACGTATCGCATCCGCGCTGAAGGATCGACATAGTAGTCGATGGCGCTGGTCACGTTGCCGAGCAGCTCAACGGTGGCGGGGCTGCGGTAAAGCAGCTTCCCGTCATGCGCGCGGGTCATCTGGATGTTGACGGGGCAGGCTTCGAGGACCTTGCGGACCATTTCATCCGCTTCCTTGGCGGCCTCCTCGGCCCGCTTGCGCTCTGTAATGTCGACACGGGTGACCACGAACCCGCCTTCGCGGGTCGGACAGTTCGAGACGAAAAACCAACCCCCGTCTGTGTGACGGAATTCCTGTTGCCGGAATTCGCGGCGGTCCCTTGCCCTCTCGGCAAGCCAGTCGTCGATCTTGTCCCGTGGAACCGGAAACTGGTTGCGCTCTGCGGTCACGCGGAGGAACTCGAACCAGTTCACGCCGGGAACGAGCACATCCGCGCTTATCGCGTGCATCTGGCGGTACCTGCTGTTGGCCAGCACCAGGCAATCGTTCCTGTCGTAGAGGGCAAACCCTTCGGCCAGAGATTCGATCGCGTCGATCAGCCGCTCGTTGGCCTTGCGCGTTTCTTGCTGGGCGGCGATCATGTCGGTGATATTCGTCGTGTTCGACACTATCACCTGCCTTCCCTGGAAATCGATCAGGCGAGCGGAAATCGAAGCCCAGAAGGCCTTGTTCTCGGTGTCGTACTGCTGGATCCGAAAATCATCGATCCTGCCCTTTTCGATCAGGGTGCGCTCCAATATTGCGCTATAGTCTGGATCGACATAGTGGTCGGTTATTCGAGGACGGTCGGCGTAGAGATCTCTGGTAGCAGGATTGCGGTAGAGCGTTTCTCCCTCGATCGTGGTCATGTGTATCGGCGAAGGGCAGGCATCGAGCACCTTTTGCAGCAGTGCCGTGGCGTCGCGCTCGGCAGCCTCGGCCTTCTTGCGCTCGCTGATGTCGGCGCGCGTTACGACGAAGCCGCCAAGATCGGTGGGATGTATCGATACCGAGTGCCATTTGCCGTCGGAGAGGGGGACTTCGAAATGGGAGTGAAACTCGATCCGGCCTTGAATCCGCTCGTCCAGCCACTCATCCTCGCGCCCAACCGCATTGCGGTACACGCCGCGCTTGGCGGATTCGCGAAGGAGTTCGGCCCATTCCACGCCCGGTTTAACGAGATCCCGCACCGGGTGGTTCAGCTCGCGGTAAAGGCTGTTGCACATGACCAGGCGGTGATCTTCGTCGTACAGTGCGAACCCCTCGGAGAGTGATTCAACGGCGTCTGCGAGCATCTCCCGCGCCGCAGCGACCTCGCCGTCACGCTTCTTCTGCTTGGTCACATCGGCGATGCCGGCGAGAACCACTCGCCGGCCCTGGAACTCGACGATCCTGAGATTGCCCGTGGCCCAGAACTCTTGGCCGTCGGGTCTTTTAAGAAGCACCTCGCAATTTTCGACGACGCCCTTTTGCATGAGCTCCCGATTGATTTCCCGGTGTTTCTCGGGGTCGACAAAGTAATCGCCGAGCCGCACCGTCTCGCGTTGCGCCTTTTTGCTCCATCCAAGCAGCCGTTCGGCAGCATTGCTCTGGTAGATGAGTTCCCCCGAACTCGCGTCGTTCATCCATACCGGCAACGGATGATGCTTGATCAAGAAACCGAACAGATCCTCGCGCTGCTTCCGTTCCGTGATGTCCAACACCCCGATGATGAGCGAGCGGCGCCCGCCATAAACACCGCGACGGCAGTTGGTCGAACACCAGACAGTCGATCCGCTCGCGTTTCTAAGCTGGATTTCGTGATCCCGCACGATGTCGCTGTTGTTGGCAAGAGACCTGATTTCATCGAATTCGCCAGTATTCACGAAATGATCCGTCAGGAATTGCGGTTCGTTCGACGTCCATTTTCGGCCAAGCAGGTTCGACGCATCGAGGCTTTCATAGAGGATTTGCCCGCTTCCCGCGTCCACCACCCAAACGGGCAGCGGGTGACTGTCCGTGATGCAGCGGAATATCTCGGCGTTTTCCAGGTGCGCGATCTGCGCTCGCTTCATGTCAGTAATGTCGACGCTTACCAGGGCGATGCCACCGTCCGGCCGAGGATGTGCCGTGAGCAACTTCCACCGCCCATCCAAAGTCTCCGCTTCAACAGGAGCGTCGTCGATTTGCATCCATCGCGCCGCAGCGCTTTCAGCGAACGCGTTGCCCGGCTCGATGGGGCGGCCGTCGAAACTTTTCAGACATGAGAGGGCTTCGGCGATTGCGGCAATGGCGTCCATCGGCTGCATCTCGCCGCGGTCGAGCCGCTGGCTTCCAAATATCTCCGGATTGCTACCAACGAGGACATTGTTGGCGTCAAAGAGGGCATAGCCTGTGGGTGTGGATGTAACCGGATTATCAGGCCGCATGGACGTTCCCTTTGTTCGCGTGATGTCCCGAGGGCGGATACTAGACCCTCTTTGTTTCAGCACACATTCAGACGCTGCGTGATTTGTTTCAACTGTTTCGGCGCGTGGGAGTCTTCGCCAGCGCTGGCGTGAAAACGAAATCTATCCAACGCTCCAGAAAAACGGCCGAAACATGAATGGCCTAGATTACACGGCCGAAACCACGGCTCGAGCTAACGACTCGGGATCTTAACCAGCCACAAAATGCCGCCTGTCATCCCCTTCGAGCGTGCCGCTGAAACAAACGAAACATTCCCACGGCGTCACAGAAAAACGTCTGAAACGAAGGCGGTGTATGACAAGAAGAGCCGCAGTGCGGCAGATTCAACCGGCGAAACGCAAATGTCCGGCGCCCAGGACGAACAATCTAGTCTTGGCGAGTTGCCGACGCGTCTTGCTCCGAAACCTGAGGGTTCAAAATGGATAAGCCAGTAACTTCGTATGATTTCCCCGACCGGCTCCGCGCGAGCCTTATTGACCAAAACCATCCGGTCTATGAAGAGGCTCGCGGGCTCTACAACGCTATGATCGACAAGAGGCCGCGCTGGATCATCCCTTGCGCCGAGGTCGCCGACGTCGTCGCGGCCGTCAATTACGCCCGAGAGAAGCATTTGCTTCTTGCCATTCGCGGCGGCGGCCACAACGGTCCAGGCTTCGGCAGTTGCGACGGCGGGATGGTCATCGACATGTCGCCGATGAAACGGGTCGATATCGATCCCACGACTCGAACGGTTCGCGTCGAGGCCGGCTGCACCCAAGGCGATGTCGACCGCGCCACCAGCGTTCATGGGCTGGCGGTGCCGGCGGGCATCGTCGCGACCACAGGCGTCGCCGGACTGACGCTGGGAGGCGGCACCGGCCATCTCACGCGCAAACACGGCCTCACCATTGACAATCTGCTTGCGGCCGAGGTCGTGCTGGCCGACGGCAGCGTCGTGACGGCAAGTGAGGACGAACACCCGGAGCTGTTCTGGGCGCTGCGCGGCGGCGGCGGCAACTTCGGCGTTGTGACGCGCTTCATATTTCAGGCGCATCCGGCGAAGGATGTCTATGCCGGGCCGATCTTCTTCGACATCGCAGATGCCGCGGAGATCATGCGCTGGTACCGCGACTTCCTGCCCGGAGCGCCGCGAGAGCTCGGGATGTTCTTCGGCATCAAGACGGTGCCCTCCTGCGACCCTTTCCCGCGCGAGATCTGGGGAAGGCGCATATGCGCGCTGATCAGTTGCTACAACGGCGCAGAGGAGGACGGCATCCGGGCGATGCAGCCCGTGCGCGACGCGCTTCCCAAGCCTTTGATGGACGGTATGGTGCAGATGCCCTTCGTCGATCTGCAGGCGCTGTTTGATCCGCTGCTGCCGAAGGGCTTGCAGTGGTACTGGAAGGGCGATTATGTCGACGAGCTGTCCGATGCGGCCATCGCTGCCCATGCCGAGCACGGCTCGAAGACCCCGAGCGAGCTGTCGCTGATGCATCTCTACCCCATCGACGGAGCGGTTCAGGACGTGGCTCCGGACGCCACCGCCTGGGGGGCGCGTCGAGCGCGTTGGTCCATGGTTATCGCGGGCATCGATCCCGACCCGACGAAGGCGTCGGAGCTGAGGCGCTGGGCAAGCGAGTATTGGGCCGCGGTGCACAAGCACAACCCGCATGGCGGCGCCTACATCAACTTCATGATGGATGATGAAGGTGAAGCGCGCGTGCGCGCCGCCTACGGTGCCAACTATGAGCGGCTCGTCTCGGTTAAGCGCAAATACGATCCGGCGAACCTCTTCCGCGTCAACCACAACATCCGGCCGTAAGCCGGGCTGAGCCTGTCCGTCTTTGGGTCACGCCGAGGCGGACAGGCTTGTGGCATGCGAAAGCCGGTGTCGCGTTCCATCGAGGGCTGACCGGAAAGCGGCCCTTACGAACTGGAAATGCAAGACAGCAATTGGCCTGCCATCATCAGCCCTCGCCGTCATCGTCGCGGGTAGTGGCGCGCCCCCATTTCGGTCGACAATCCCTCTAAGACGACTTTTCCCAACATGCGGCCGCCCTCAACAAGCCGATGCGCCTCCAGAAGACTGCTGGGCGTGAGCTTTCCAAGGTCGGTCGTCACTGTGGAGCGCAGGACACCGGAGTCAGCGAGCGCCGAGACCTCTTCGAGAATCCTGTGATGAGCGACCATGTCGGCACCGCCAGAATGAGGTCGCGTCACCACGTCCTCCCAATGCAACGAAGCGCTTTTCGACCGAAGCGGCGTCGCATCAAGGATTGCATGGTTGGTGATGACTCCGACCTTGCCGTAGGGGGCAATGATCGCTGCGATCGCAGCCCAATGCTGCTCTGTCTGGTTGAGGGCTGCGATGTGGGTGATTGCCGAAGCGCCTGTAGCGGCAAGCTCCTCGATCATCGATCGCGAATGATCGATGACATGGTGCGCCCCGAGCGACAGGCACCACTCCCGGCTCTCGGGCCGTGAGGCGGTCGCGATGACGGTCAGGCCGGTGAGGCGTCGCGCCAGCTGGATCAGCATCGAGCCGACACCGCCCGCCCCGCCGATGATCAGCAGCGTGCCGCCATCGTGCAGCCTTCCGGGCGTAACGTCGAGGCGGTCGAACAGTAACTCCCAGGCCGTCAGCGACGTAAGAGGCAGCGCTGCCGCCTGCATGAATGTGAGCCGGGCCGGCTTGCGACCCACGAGACGTTCGTCTACCGCGTGCAATTCCGCATTGGCACCGGGCCGATTGAGATTGCCCGAATAGAAGACTTCATCGCCTGGGCGAAAGAGCGTGACGTCGGCACCAACATCGACAACGACCCCTGCAACATCCCAGCCGAGGACGTCGATCTCTTCGCCTAGGAAAACCTGGCCGTTGCGGATCTTGGTATCGACCGGATTGACAGAGACCGCGCGTACCGAGACCAAGAGATCGCGCGGGCGCGGCTTGGGATACTCTTTGCTGATCTCTACGAAGCATTGAGGGTCGAACAAGGCGGAGCCTGGACGGTAGCCGATAGCCTGCATGGGAATTCCTTTTCGATGCTGAAACACCGAGCAAATTGCCATTGCGACAGACTTTGCCAATACGGCTGTTTGGCGTATTAACTTCCCAAAAGGGAACCGTCGGGATGAAGCTAAAGCACTATGTTGATGTGCCGGGGTGCCCGGTGGAGGTTACGCTCGACCTTATCGACGGGCGTTGGAAGGGCGTCGTGCTATTTCATCTGTTCGACGCCGGCTGCTTGCGCTTCAACGAGCTGCATCGCCGTGTACCCGGTATCACCGCACGGCTTCTCACCAAGCAACTTCGGGATCTGGAGGAGGCAGACCTGGTCAGCAGGACGGTCTATGCCGTAGTTCCACCGCGGGTGGAGTACCGCGTCAGCGAGGAAGGTGAAAGTCTCCGGCCTATTGTGGAGATGCTTTCGAAATGGGGCGAGGCGCGGCTCGAGCGCCAGCGTACGAAGCAGGCTGCAACTCACGCCCGCCGGACTGTTTCGCGGAATTCATAGATAGCGGCAGCATGCGGACTTTGAGATGGCGCAATGCGACCTTGAGGTTGGTGACCTCCGACACAAATTAATAATAACTGCAATATCAATAGCATAGTGGAAGTCGAGCTAGGGTCATGCTCCGGCGCCGGTCCACATGCACGAGGTCAGCCGCTGCGATGGCGAGCATGGTGTCTCGCTCGGCGGATGCACCAAGCAAGTATGAAATATATTTCTGCATATGAAGTTTATTGACAGTTGAGCGAACTCCTGCAAATGATCAACTGCTGGGCCTCGGGAGGAGGTTCGGTGTCAGCAACCATGAGCGGCGGCACGTAAGTGTCCGACCGTCCAATTGACCAGGCTTCGGCCGAGGGAGGATTCTTGCGCAAATTTTTGAGCATGCTCGCCATTTCGGCAGCAGCCACCACTGTGTTGGGGGCAAGCCACGCCGCGGCCCAGGCCGCGAACCCGTTCAAATGCGAGCCGGGTGAAAAATACGTCATGAACGTCATGGTTTCCGGCGTCGAATATTGGTTCCCGGTCTACGAGATGTTCAAGCAGGCTGGACAGCAGTTCGGTTGCGAGACCGAATACACCGGAACGCCGGAATACGACGTGAATAAGCAGATAGCGACATTCGACCAGGCGCTGGCTCAGAAGCCGGCTGGCATCCTGGTGCATCCGATGAACTCCGATCCATTCATCGAGCCAATCAATCGGGCCATAGACCAGGGAACGGCAGTAGTCACATTCGCCGCAGATTCGCCCAACTCCAGACGAGTATCCTACATCACCTCCGACAACGTCGCCGAAGGCACCTATGCCGCCGATGCCGTTGCCAAGGCGATGGACGGCAAGGGTGAATACGCGGTCCTCGAAAACCCCGGACAGGATAATCACGACAAGCGCATCGCCGCCTTCATCGCCCGCATGGAAGCCAAATGGCCGGATATGAAGCTCGTCGGCCGCGCGGCTTCGAACCAGGACGCGACGAAGGCCTATCAGGCCGTGCTCAGCCTCGCCCAGGCGCATCCCGAACTGGGCGCAGTGTTCATGCCGGAAGCCAACTCGGCAATCGGCGCAGCGCAGGCCGCGAAGGAGGGCGGCGGCAAGATCCGAGTTATGCTGGCCGACGTCAACGCCAAGATCCTCGATATGATCAAGGCGGGCGAAATCTTTGGCTCGGTCAACCCGAACCAGGGCATGCAGGGCTACATGGGATTCATGCTGCTGTGGCTGGCCAAGCATCCTGAGCTGATTGATCCGATGAACGACGCCCGGCGATCCGGATTCAACAGCATGGGCGTGCCTTTCGTCGACAACGGCTTTTCCATCGTCACTGCGGAAAACGCTGACGATTTCTATTGGGATGCCTACCTCACGCGGCGCGGCACCAAGGGCATCGAGGAGTAAGCCCCGCCGTCTTCGGAGTTCTCTCGGAAATGCTCGAACCGAACGGGGCGCGCTCGCGCCCCGTCGACCGGGCCATTATCGTCAATATCAACGCTGCAGGGGGACGGGGTGACTGCCGCCGCCATTCTTGAAATCCGCGACATCTCGAAATCCTTCGGCGCTATCAAAGCGCTGACCGGGGTCGATTTCACGCTGCAGCGGGGCGAAATTCACGCGCTGTGCGGCGAGAATGGCGCGGGCAAGTCCACGCTGATGAATATCATCGCCGGCATTGTGCAACCCGACGAAGGCACCATTCATCTCGAAGGCAAGGACATCACCATCGCATCGCCATCCGCCGCGCAGCGGCTTGGCATAGGGCTCGTCCATCAGGAAATCGCGCTCTGCCAGGATGCTACGGTCGCCGAGAATATTCTCATGGCGGCGATCAACAACCGGCGCGCGCCCCTGATGAATTTTCGTCGGCTCTACGCCGATGCGCAAAAGATAATGGACCTGCTGGCGCCGATCCCGGTCGAGACGCCGGTCGCCGAGCTTTCGATTTCCAACCAGCAACTTGTGGAAATCGCCAAGGCGTTGACGCTCGAATGCCGCGTGCTGATGCTCGACGAGCCGACAGCCGCCCTGACCGAGACCGAGGCGCGGCGCCTTTTCGCAATCGTCCGCGATCTCAAGGCGCGCGGAATTTCAATCATCTACATCAGCCACCGCATGGCCGAGATCTTCAGCCTGTGCGACCGCGTCACGGTCTTTCGTGACGGCAGATATGTGGCGACCGATTTGATCGCTTCGGTCACTCCCAATGATGTCGTTCGCAAGATGGTCGGGCGCGAAATCACGCAGCTCTATCCGCAAAAGCTCTCGCCTGAACGGCGCGGCGACCGTCCTGTGCTGTCGGTCGGGAACCTCTCCTATCGACAGGGTTCGGACGGCGTCAGCTTCGCGCTTCGTGCAGGCGAAATTCTTGGCATCGGCGGATTGATTGGCGCCGGCCGCAGCGAGATGGTTCAGACCGTTTGCGGCTTGCGCCCGAAAGTGTCGGGATCGGTCGAACTCAATGGCGAGCCGGTCTGCATCAGGACCTACAGCGATGCAGTGCGCGCGGGCCTGGTCTATCTCTCCGAGGACCGCAAGGCGTCGGGCCTGTTCCTGGACCTGTCGATTGCGTCGAACATCTCCGCGCTGGACCTTCGGAAACTGACCACACCCCTTGGGCTGCTCGATCGCCGCGCCGAGGCAAAGCAAGCCGTCGACCTGGTGGAGCGCCACGGTGTGCGGATGGGCGGCATCGAGACACAGGTGTCGACGCTCAGTGGTGGCAACCAGCAGAAAGTGGCCATCGCCAGGCTTCTTTCGGTTGGCCCCAAAGTGGTCATTCTGGACGAGCCGACACGCGGGGTCGATGTCGGCGCCAAAGTGGAAATTCATCGCCTGCTTCGCGACCTTGCCGAGCGGGGCGTCGGCGTCATCGTGATTTCATCCGAGCTTCCGGAATTGATCGGGCTCAGTGACCGGGTGCTTGTCATACACGAAGGGGCCATCGTTGGCGAATTAGGGGCGGACGAATTGACCGAAGAGGCGATCATGCTGCTGGCTTCGGGTGTCCGGCAGCAACGATCAAACGCAAGGCAGGCTCACAATGTCGCTTAGACAGACCGGAGGAACCCTCATGGACGCTGAAATCAAGGCGTGCGCCCCGGGGCTCGGCGGGCGCAACTGGCTGCGTCTGGGGTCAATGCGCGAAGCGGGGCTGATCGCAATCATGCTGGCGCTGTGCATCGCCATGACATTCGCCTCGCCGCATTTCCTGACCTGGGGAAATTTCCGGGCCATGCTGATGAGCTTCTCCATTGAAGGCATCGTCGTGGTCGGCATGACGATACTCCTCATTGTCGGCGGCATCGACCTTTCCGTCGGGTCGGTGGTCTGCTTCTCCATGGTCGTGTCAGGCGCTCTCTTCCTGATGGGACTGGACCCGTGGACCGCGAGCCTCATTGGCATAGGCGCGAGCGCGCTGATCGGCGCGGCGATGGGCTTCTTCGTGACCGTCATCGGGCTCAATCACTTCATCACGTCGCTGGCGGCAATGGTCATCGTGCGCGGTCTTTGCCTTGTCATCACCAAGGGAACCCCGCTTTCGCTGTTCACCCTGCCGCCCGGGTTCAAGGCGATCGGCCAGGGCAGCTTCGGCAACGTGCCTTATGTCATCGTCATCTTTGTCGTGGTCGTGGCCATCTTCGATTTCCTGCTTCGGCGCGCCACCGCGTTCCGCAAGGTCTTCTATACCGGCAGCAACGAGAAGGCGGCTCAGTTTTCGGGCATCAAGACCAAGCAGGTCAAATTCTGGGTCACGGTCCTCTGCTCGACCCTCGCGGGCTTTGCCGGCGTCATCTACATGTCGCGGTTTGGCGCTGCGACCCCGACCTTCGGCGCCGGCATGGAGCTCAACATCATCGCGGCGGCCGTGATTGGCGGGGCATCGCTCAATGGCGGCTCGGGCACCATCTTCGGCGCCATACTGGGCATGGCGCTGCTCTCCGTCGTCACAAGCTCGCTGATCCTGCTCGACGTCTCCGTCTATTGGCAGGACATGATCAAGGGATGCATCCTGCTCGCGGCGGTATCGATCGACCATTTCCTGCACAGCAGGAAATCCTGAGCAGCAGCGCTAGAATTGAGCATCCATCATGGCACCAACCAATTCGCGGGACGACATCACGATCGTCCGCCAGATGTATCAGGCGCTTGTGCTTCATTACATGGAAGCCAAGACCCAGGCTGAAATCGCCAAGGAGCTCGGCATCTCGCATGCGACCGTCAACCGGCTGATCAAGCGCGGTCATCAACTCGGGCTTGTCGAGATCAAGATCAAGTCGCCGATCGAGCAACTGGTCGACATCGAGGCGCGACTTGTCGCGATAGGCGGCATCCAAAGGGCCGTCGTCGTCCCTTCCGTATCGGACAATCCGCAGACCGCGCTCCAGCGCGTCGGCGAGGCCGCGGCCCGGCTGGTGCTCGAGACGATCAAGGACGGCGATACGATTTCCATAACCGGGGGCAAGGGGGTGAGTGCCGTCGTCGCCGGCCTCAAGCCGAACCGCAGCTATGACGTCGAGGTCGTTCCCGCGACCGGCCTGGTCCAGGGCAAGCATTACACCGACGTCAATCATGTCGCGTCGCTGATGGCCGACAAGCTCGGCGGGCGCGCCTATCAGATTCACGCGCCGCTGTTTGCCGACAGCCCGGCCCAACGCGACATGTTGATGGGCGTCCGGGCCGTATCGGACGTCTTCAGCAAGGCGCGGGAGGCAACGCTTGCGGTCGTCGGCATCGGTTCCATCCTGACCGACGATTCGAGCTACTACGATCTGCACCCGTCCTCAAGCGCCGACCGGCTGGCCATCGAGCGCTCGGGCGCGGCGGGCGAACTGCTCGCCCATCTCATAGACGGCAACGGCAAGCTCGCGGACTACCGCCTCAACCACTCACTCGTTTCGCTGACACTCGAGGAATTCGCGACCATTCCGCAGTCGATCGGGGTTGCAAGCGGCGCAAGCAAGGTGGTCCCGATCCTCAGTGCCATGCGCGGCTCCCACCTCGATATCCTCGTCACCGACGAAACCACCGGCTTGAAAATCCTCGAGCTCGCCGAAGGAAATGCAGCATGAATTCTCGACAAATCACCCGCTCGATCGGCAAGTCCGGCGTTGTCACTTCGGCAGTAGGGCTCGGCACCTGGGCCATCGGCGGCTGGATGTGGGGTGGCACCGATGAAGCAGAATCGATCGCTGCGATCCAGGCGTCCATCGATGCCGGCGTCTCGTTGATCGACACCGCGCCGGCTTACGGTCTCGGCCGCAGCGAGGAGATCGTCGGCAAGGCCATCAAGGGCCGGCGCGACCGCGCGGTCATCGCCACCAAATGTGGCCTGAACTGGCATACGAAAAAGGGCAACCACTTCTTTGATCAGGACGGAAAGCCGGTGAACCGATATCTGGGCGCCGACGGCATCGCTTATGAAGTGGAGCAGAGCCTGAGGCGGCTCGGCACCGACTATATAGATCTCTACATCACCCACTGGCAGGACCCGACGACATCCATTGCCGAAACAATGGAAGCGCTCGAACGCCTTAAATCAGCTGGCAAGATCCGCGCCATCGGCGCAAGCAATCTCAACGCCGCCGAGCTGCAGCGTTATGTAGGAGCTGGCCAGCTCGACGCGATCCAGGAGAGATATTCGATGCTGGATCGCGAGATTGAGCAGACATTGCTGCCGTTCGCGCGCCAGCGTCAAGTTGCTGCGCTCAGTTACTCGTCGCTTGCGCTCGGCCTGCTTTCGGGTGCGATCGATCCGGCGCGTGAGTTCAGCGGCGACGACCAGCGCAAAGACAATCCGCGCTTCTCTCAGGCCAACCGGCGCAAGGTAGCGGCTTTGAAAGATGCGCTGACTCCGGTCGCGGAGGTCCACCAGGCAAGCATGGCGCAGATCGTCATCGCTTGGACGCTGGCGCAGCCCGGCATCACCTTCGCGTTGTGTGGGGCGCGAAACGCGAAGCAGGCGGTCGACAACGCCAGGGCAGGGGAGATTTCGCTGAGCGCCGCGGAACTGGCGGCCGTCGATGCGGCGGTGGCCGGGCATCTCGTGGCGATAGATGCGTGATCGAAAGCGCATCCTGAGATGAATCGCATCCAGACGATCGCCGGCTTGCGCGAGAACCCCGATGTTGACGTGCTCGTCATAGGCGGCGGCATTAACGGCATCAGCGTGTTTCGCGAACTCGCTTTGCAGGGCGTCGATGTGCTGCTCGCGGAAAAGGGCGATTACTGCTCCGGCGCCAGCGCAGCCCTCTCGCGCATGGTTCATGGCGGCTTGCGTTATCTTGAAAACGGTGAGTTCAAGCTGGTCCGCGAATCTCTGCTCGAACGCGACCGGCTGTTGAAGAACGCGCCGCACTATGTCGCGCCATTGCCAACCACGGTGCCGATCTTCGACCTGTTCTCAGGCATAGCAAATGGCGCAGTCCGCTTCCTTGGGCTAAGCCGTCGTCCGGGCCGGCGCGGCGCATTGGTCATCAAGACCGGCTTGGCGATGTATGACTTCTTCACCGCCGCACGGCGTGTCGTCCCGATGCACAAATTCAGGAGCCGCGCTGAGACACTCAAGGTCTGGCCTGCAATCAATCCTGCTATTCGCAATTCTGCGACATACTATGATGCCTGGGTCAGCCACCCCGAGCGGCTGGGTACCGAGATGCTGTGCGATACCATGAAGGAAAAGCCGTCCGCTCGGGCGCTCAACTATGCACGCGTATCGCTCGGTGACGCGAGCCTGGTGCTTAACGACGGACTATCCGGCGAAACGGTAGCCGTGAAGCCGCGGCTCGTCGTCAACGCAACAGGCGGCTGGATCGACCTGACCAATTCAGCGATCGGAGCCGTTGCGCCGAAGCTTATGGGCGGCACCAAAGGTTCGCATCTGATCGTCGACAATCGCGAGCTTCATGACGCGCTCGACGGGCACATGATCTATTATGAGAACGAGGACGGCCGGATCTGCATCCTGTTTCCCTATCTCGGCAACGTGCTGGTCGGGTCGACGGATATCCGTGTCGACGATCCCGATCAGGCGCGCTGCATGGATGACGAGCGGCAATACATTCTTCAGTCCCTGTCCTTCGTGTTTCCTGGGATCGAGATCGCCGATGCCGATATCGTCTTTCAGTTCACCGGAGTGAGGCCGCTGCCGATAAGCCAGGACAGTTTTACCGGGCGCATCCCCCGCGATCATTTCTGCGAGCTTGTCGAGGGTGCCGGTATCGTGCCGCCGACGCTCTGCATGATCGGCGGGAAATGGACGACCTTCCGATCGTTCGGCGAATTGGCAGCCGATATCGTGCTCGAGCGATTGCGCCGGCAGCGCATCGTCGGCACCGAAAACATGCCGATCGGCGGCGGCCGGAATTTTCCGATTGCGCCGACAAAATGGTGCGCAGAACGCGCGGCGGCACACGGCCTATCGCTCGACCGTATGCGCAGCCTTTTCGAGCGCTACGGTACCGCGGCGGATACCGTCGCCGCCTATATGGCAGCGGGACATGACGAACTCTTGCCCGGCAGCGACTACTCGGCCCGGGAGATTCAATATCTCATCGCCAATGAATATGTCGAACAGCTGGGGGACCTGCTGCTCCGTCGCACGACAATCGCCATCACCGGTGCGCTCTCGGCCGACCTTCTCGATGCGGTTCTCGATATTCTCGCTGTCGAAAAGAACTGGGACGCCGCGCGCAAGGCATTCGAGCGCACCGATTTCCTCGCTTTATTGCAACGCCGGCACGGCGTCGATCTCGACCAGCTATCAAAAAAAGACCAAGGAAGGAGCGCCGAATGCGCATCAACAAGAAAGTCCGCATGAACCGGTTGTTCGGCGGAGCGCGCTGTCTCGACGTCGCAATCGACCATGGCGTGTGCAACGAGCCGTCGTTCCTGGAAGGGCTAGAGGATATGGCCGGCGTCGTCGCCCAGCTGGTCGCTGCGGGCCCGGACGCCATTCAGATGAATTATGGCCAGGCCGATCTGCTGCAGTCCTTGCCCGGCAAGGATAAGCCAGCATTGGTCATGCGCATAGACATGGGCAATCCATACAACAAAACCCGCCATCGCTCGATGTGGGCCATCCTGCAGAACGAAGCCGAGCCGCTGATCGGCGCGCTGGAAATGGACGCGGCTTGCGTGGTCGTCAATCTGTTCATGCTGCCCGATGAGCCGGACCTATTCCGGCAATGCGTCCACAACATTGCCCGCGTTCGCGCCGACTGCGAAAAATACGGCCTGCCGCTGATGATCGAACCGCTGGCAATGCTGCCCAACTCGGAGCGCGGAGGCTACATGGTCGACGGCGACCCCGAAAAGATCGTCACCCTGACCCGGCTCGCAAGCGAGATGGGCGCCGACATCATCAAGGCGGACCCGACCACCGATCCGAACGATTTCCACCGGGTCGTGGCGGCGGCGCGCTGTCCTGTCCTTGTGCGCGGTGGGGGCAGAGAGGATTTGCGCACCGTCTTCGATAAGTCGGCGGCGCTGATGGCGCAGGGCGCGGCAGGCATGGTCTATGGCCGCAACATATACCAGCATTCCAACCCTCGTGCCGTCGTGAGAGGGTTGATGGCGATCATCCATGAGAATGCGGACGGCGCGGCGGCCTGGGAGCTCTACCAACAAGAATAACCCTGGCGCTTAGGAGGAGCTTCGATGCAGCAATACATTCTGGGTCTCGATGCGGGGAATACCGTCATCAAGGCCATCATCTTCGACGCCGCCGGTCGCGAGCTTGCGCTCGCCGCTCGGGACGGCCGCTCCTGCATGCCGAAGCCCGGCCATGTCGAACGGGATCTCGGCGAATTGTGGCGCAACGCCGTCGAGGTCATCCGCCAGTGCCTCGACCAGTCGGGCATCGACCCCCGCGACATCGCCGTGATCGGCTGCGCCGGCCACGGCAACGGGCTTTATGCGCTGGACCGCAGCGGCGACCCGCTGCTCGGCATCCAGTCGCTCGACACGCGCGGCGTCGGCATCGTGAGCGAATGGGCCGCCGCAGGCGTTGGCGACCGGACCTATGTCCATTGCCTGCAACGGCCCTGGGCGGCGCAGACGCCGACTCTGCTCGCGTGGCTCAAGCGTCATGACCCGGCGCTTTTTGCCCGAATGGGCACGGTTTTCCTGTGCAAGGATTTTGTCGTCAACCGCCTCACCGGCGCGCGCTCGACCGACACCTCGGATATGTCGGGCTGCGGGCTTTTGCACATGCCCGGCCGACGCTACGAGCGTGAGTTGCTGGCCGCCTACGGTCTCGACGATTGCATGGACCTGCTGCCCAACGTGCTGGAGGCCTCCGAGATCGCCGGCCATGTCACGCGCGATGTCGCCGCCGCCACCGGCCTTCGGGCGGGCACGCCTGTGGTGGCGGGCCTGTTCGACGTCGTCGCCAGCGCCATCGGTTCAGGCGTCACCAGCACCGGCGCCGCCTCCATCATTGCCGGCACCTGGAGCATCAACCAGGTTATCACCGAAGAGCCGATCCGCGATCCGTCGATCTTCATGCTGTCGACATTCGATCCGGTGCGCTACCTCGCCATCGAATCGAGCGCCACTTCGGCCGCAAATCTCGAGTGGATCGTGCGTGAGTTCTTCGAGCATGCGCCGGCAGGCGCATCGCCATTCGAGATATGCAGCGAGCTTGTTGCTTCCGTCGATCCCGCGGGAGACATGCCGATCTACCACCCATTCCTTTACGGCTCGCAGCAGAATGGCAAGGCGCGTGCAGGTTTCTACGGCATCGCCGGCTGGCACACGCGGGCGCATATGCTGCGCGCACTGTTCGAGGGTGTCGTCTTCGAACATCGGCGCCATGTCGAGACGCTGCGTCGAGCGGGAGCCACTGTCAGCCAGGCGGTTCTTTCGGGCGGCGGCTCGCGCAGCGCCATCTGGCCGCAGATATTTGCCGATGTGCTGAAAGTGCCGGTGACCGTGGCGCGCAGCCGCGAGACTGGTGCGCTGGGAGCTGCAATTGCAGCCGGGACCGGCGTCGGCTTGTTTGCCGACTTCTCTGCGGGCGTCGCCGCGATGACCGCGCCCGACCGCTTCTACAAGCCCAATAGCGAGATCGCACCGTTCTATGAGCAGCGCTATCGTCTGTATGGCGAGATCAACCAGGCCATGGGTCCGCTATGGGACAGGATGGCAAGCGAACGGACCTCAAATTGACACAGACCGTTGCCGATTTTGGACAATACGACTTCATCATCGTCGGCGCGGGTTCAGCCGGCTGCGTGCTGGCCAACAGACTGTCGGCCAATCCAGGCATGCGCGTGCTGCTTCTGGAGGCCGGCGGCAGTGACCGCTACCACTGGGTCAACATTCCCATCGGCTATCTCTATTGCATGGGCAACCCGCGCACCGATTGGCTGATGAAGACCGAGCCTGAAGCCGGGCTGAACGGTCGTGCGCTTAACTATCCGCGCGGCAAGCTTCTGGGCGGCTGCTCGTCGATCAACGGCATGATCTACATGCGCGGCCAGGCGGCCGACTATGACGGCTGGCGGCAAGCCGGAAATCTTGGTTGGGGCTGGGATGACGTGCTTCCATATTTCCGCAAGTCCGAGGACCATTTTGGCGGTGCGAGCGACCTTCACGGCGCCGGTGGCGAATGGCGCGTCGAGCGCCAACGCCTGTCCTGGCCAATCCTGGATGCCTTCCGCGACGCTGCCGAGGAACTCGGCATCCCCCGGACCGAGGATTTCAACGGCGGGACCAACGAAGGGTCGGGCTATTTCGAGGTCAACCAGAGGAAGGGCGTGCGCTGGAATACCTCGAAAGCGTTCCTGCGGAGCGTGCTTCGGCGGCCGAATTTGCGCGTCGTGACCGGCGCCGAGACCGAGAACCTAAATTTCGACGGAGCTTGCGTCACCGGCGTTGTCTTCCGCATGGGCGGTCAGTTGCATCGTGCGCGGGCAGGCGAGACGATACTTGCTGCTGGCGCGATCAATTCGCCGAAGCTGCTCGAGCTTTCCGGCGTCGGCCGACCTGCCGTGCTTGGCTCAGCAGGAATCCCGGTTCGCCACGCATTGGGTGGCGTCGGCGAGAACCTGCAGGATCATCTGCAGATCCGCACTGTCTTCAAGGTCGCCAATGCCTCGACGCTAAACCAGCGCTACCACAATCTGCTCAGCCGCGCGGCCATGGGCGTCGAATACGCCGTCCGTCGCACCGGACCGCTGTCGATGGCGCCGAGCCAGCTTGGCATCTTCGCCAGAAGCGACCCACGCCTGGAGACGCCCGATCTCGAATACCATGTTCAGCCATTGAGCACCGACCGGCTGGGCGAGCCGCTGCATCGCTTCCCCGCGGTCACGGTTTCGGTCTGCAACCTCAGACCGGAAAGCCGCGGCACTGTCCACATAGAGACGCCCGATCTGCAGACTGCCCCGAAGATCCGGCCGAACTATTTGTCTACCGAGGGAGACCGGACGGTGGCTGTAGCATCGCTCCGCCATGTCCGCCGCTTGATGAAGGCGCGCGCCGTTGCCCGTTTCGCGCCTGAGGAAATGCTGCCCGGCGCACAATATGAAGGCGATGAAGATCTCGTCCGCAAGGCTGGCGATATCGGCACGACGATTTTCCACCCGGTTGGCACCTGCAAGATGGGCGCAGACCCGATGGCGGTTGTCGACGGCCGGCTGCGGGTGCACGGCATTTCAGGCCTGCGCATCGTCGATGCTTCGATTATGCCGACGATCGTTTCCGGCAACACCAACTCTCCAGTGGTGATGATCGCGGAGAAGGCATCGGAAATGATCTTGCAGGACGCAACCACAAGAATGATCCTCGGTGGCGCATCTGCGCCAACCTAGGCTGACACCTCTTGACTTGAGGATCAGGGTGCCGATGCGCCAATCGCGCCATCAGCGCCTTCGCGGCGATGGACCAAAGTAGCCAGCAGTGCCCAGTCCTGGGCTGGCACACCGCCGCGGGACGCCCGAATCGGCCAACAGCATCGGCGTATGGTCGAACTTCAGGTCCCTCAGAGGCTTCGCGGGCGACATGCCCAAACACTCATTGGCTGTTAAAAGCCGAGCGTCCCCTGGCGGATATCGGAGGGTGTCGCGCCGTAGAGCCGCCGGAAGGCGCGATGAAAGTAGGAGAGATCCCCGAAGCCGGCTTCGAATGCGATCGAGCTGATCGTCCAGTCGGCGTAACGTGGATCACTGAGGAGCCGACGGGCGCGCGCGAGACGCTGATCGAGCACGAAGGAGGAAAACGTCCTCCCCTCGGTCTCGAACAGCTTTTGAACGCAGCGTGGCGTGACGCCATGGCGCAGCGCCACGGCGCCGACGGTGAGGTCGTGGCAGCCGAGATTGCTGACGATATCGGCCTTGACAGCCTTGAGCCGTGCTGCACGCAGGCCGCGACCTTCGGTGATCGCCGCGGCATCCCGGGTCGCGCCGATCGCCAGCGCGACGAGGTCTTGGATATGGGTTGCCGCAAGGTTCGCAACCGCGGCGTTAAGGGCTGGTCCACATCCTCAAGTGTGGCAGCGTAGCTGACGAGCAATCGCAAGGAATCGACTGTCGACGGAATGGGTTTGCAGATCGCGTCCTCCACGTTGCCGACCATCGGGGCGAGCACATCGTGCGGGGTGCGAAAGGCGATCCGGCGTTGACGTTCACGAGGAATTGCAAGGCCCGGCTCAGCACATGCAAACACTGCGGCCTCGCCCGCACTGATCGTGCACTCGCGGCCGATTTGGTCGACCGTTTGGGCGCCGGATAAAGCCACAAACAGAACGATGTCGTCGCTGTCGATCAGCGCCGGTGTGCGCCTGTACTGCATGCCGGCAGCTGCTCCACTGGCAATGTCTACACCGGGCAGCGCACGCAGCGTGATGCTTGCGTCAGGCGAGCTGTCCGGCACGGGGTCAATCTCGAATTTCGTAATCGCGCGCCCGAGCACTTCGCGCCAAAACTCGAAGCGGTCCGGCTCTGGCAACCCCTCGGTTGAAAAGCAGATTGACGCAAACTCGGCGGCTGAGGAGGCCATTTAAACCCTCTCTGTGCTTCCCGATTTGTGCAGAATTGCAACTTATCGACGAGAAATACAACTTTCCAGTAAAAAATCACGTTTTCGCGCGAGTCCATAATCGCGTTCGCTTCTGCCCACGACTCGACGAGCCGGGTTCGGTAGCATCAACAAACATGGTGATCGCACACGGTGAAAAACGCCACGACCTTTCGAAGCGATAAACGAACGACGCTGCGATGGCCTGTTGATCCACGGCAGTTCTCCGAGTCTACGCAGCGCAGGAAGGAACCCGACGTTCCGTTTGGTGGCAGTATTCAACATGCGTTTGTCATGGCCGCCACAACTCAAGTCTCGCGGCGGCGAGGTTGCCCGGCCGTGCCTTGGCGCAAACGCCTTTGTGCTGCCTCTTTCCAGGGGGGCGCAGTGTCCTGATCCCAAGCGAACGCACGAGCCGACCCGCAAATGACTTCTGAGCAGAGGAGGAGCCAGATGATCTGGAAAATCCGAAGAGTGCACGTGGAATGGAGATTCGTCCACGAAGACGCTCTCAGTCCTCATTCATTCCCACCTCCCGTCAAGGCGTGCGGGGACGACGCTGCAAGATGGCGTCAGTGGTTGCGCGACCCACTCTCGCATCCAGATCTCGAGGTGATGTCGCTGACCCAACTCGCCGACCTCCCGTTCGACCCGCGTCGTTTCAGCCGGGAATGAGGCCGGCCAGTTCTGTTGTTTTCAAATGGACAACCGCCATAGGCAAAAGGCTCACCTGGCCGCGAGAGTTTCCACTTCAATGCAAACAAAGTGGCTCACGATGAAACATGACATGTCGAACACCCTTGCCGACATTTCCGACGTGCAAGACGTCCTGGCGATGACACTCGGCGTAGCGAAAACCCACGTACTTGGCGTCGCTGCAGAACTAGGCATTGCCGACCTGCTCAAGCACGGCCCCCGGTCGGTCGCGGAAATCGCCGCGACAACGAAGACAAATCAAGGCGCGCTGCTGCGTCTGATGCGCGTTCTGGCCAGCCTCGGTATTCTGGAAGAACCGACGCCCGGCATGTTCGTCAACACCAGCAAGGGGCGGCTCCTTCAGACTGGCGCGCCACGCTCGGTCCGCCACTATGCCATGCTGATGGCGCAGGAGTGCTTAGCCGCCTCGTGGCCGTGCCTGCTGCATAGTATGCGCACCGGCGAGAGCACGTTCGAGAAGACGAACGGCCATGGGATATACGAGTACTTCCGCATGAACCCAGCGGCGGGAGCAGTCATGAATCAGGCCATGAGCGAGATGTCCAGCCAGGAAGGCGTAGCCATTTGCGACGCCTACGAATTCGCACCGGACCTTTCGGTCGTCGACGTCGGCGGCGGGCGTGGCGGACTTTTGCTGAGCATTCTCGAAGCCCATCCGGGCATTAGGGGAACGCTGCTCGATCTGCCGCACGTGGCCACCGAGGCGCAGGAGATGCTGGCGGCGCGCGTCGTTGATCGGTGCAAGATCGTCGGCGGCGACTTCCTTCGTGAGGTCCCGGGTGGCGGTGATCTCTACATTCTGAAGCGCATTCTCGTAGACCAAACCGACGATACGGCAATGGCGGTGCTGCGGAACGTCCGCACCGCCATCGCCCCACAAGGCGCCCTGCTGATCGCCGACCCGGGCGTAGAGTCCCTCTACGGCCGGAGCTTCGACATGCTCATGCTCATGATTTTCGGGGGAAAGCTCCGCAGCGAGTCTGATGTTGCGGCGTTGTTGGAAAAAGCCGGCTTCCGGCTCACGCGAACGATGAAAACTGCATCTGCAATCCATCTGGTCGAAGCGGTGCCGATCTAGGCACTGAACTATCGCCAATATGGAAGAGGGCCCGGCATTTGCAGCTCATCGCCTGGGCGACGGCTCTCAGCGGGGGAGAGCGTCCTGCGTCCTGGTCCATCTATGACCGACTGCGACCTCAAGGCATCGCCGGTATTCTGATTCCGAGTTTTGCTCCGGGCGCCGAGACGGAGGACCGCAACCTGGTGCTGTGGGACTGGGGTCCGGATCTTTCGCACAAAGTGAACGTGTTCGATCCGAGCGGCCGGCTGCCGAAGGACTAGCTGTCCTGGCGATGAAGCATTCGCGGAAGGGCAGGGGCTTTGGCCGCAAGCGTCAGCGCCAGCCCAGGGCCGGGGCGACATGGGTCAGGATCGCCTCGATGACATGCGCGTTGTAATCGACGCCGAGCTGGTTGGGAACGGTGAGCAGCAGCGTGTCGGCCTCCGCAACGGCCTCGTCCTTCTTCAGTTCCTCGATGAGGTCGTCCGGCTCGGCGGCATAGGTGCGGCCGAACACGGCGCGCCTGTCCGCTTCGATGTAGCCGAAATGATCCTCGCTCTCATTGCTGCCGAAATAGGCGCGGTCGCGATCGTCCACCAGCGCGAAGATGCTACGGCTCACCGACACCCGCGGCTCGCGTTCGTGACCGGCGGCTTTCCAGGCCGCACGAAAGGCCCGGATCTGTTCGGCCTGCTGAATGTGAAAAGGCTTTCCGCCCTCGTCGAATTTGAGCGTGGAACTCTGCAGGTTCATTCCCAGTTTCGCCGCCCATTCCGCGGTGGCATTGGTCGCGGCGCCCCACCAGATCCTGTCGCGCAAACCCTCCGAGTGTGGTTCGACGCGAAGCAGGCCGGGCGGGTTTGGAAACATCGGCCGCGGGTTCGGCTGGGCAAAGCCTTTGCCGCGCAAGACTTCGAGCAGCACTCCCGTGTGCCGCCGGGCCATGTCGGCGTCGCTCTCACCCTCCTGCGGGGCGTAGCCGAAGTAGCGCCAGCCGTCGATCACCTGCTCGGGCGAGCCGCGGCTGATGCCCAGCTGCAGACGCCCGCCGGCGATCAGGTCGGCGGCACCGGCGTCCTCGGCCATGTAGAGCGGGTTCTCGTAGCGCATGTCGATCACCGCTGTGCCGATCTCGATGCGGCTGGTCTTGGCGCCGACTGCCGCCAACAGCGGGAATGGCGAGCCGAGTTGCCGTGCGAAATGATGCACACGGAAATATGCCCCGTCGGCGCCCAGCGCCTCGGCAGCAACGGCAAGCTCGATGGATTGCAGCAGAGCGTCGGAGGCTGATTGCGTCTGCGATTGCGGCGAGGGCGCCCAGTGTCCGAACGACAGAAACCCGATTTTTTTCATGAGAATGCCACGTCAGAGTGAAAGGCGTTCTCGTTATCTAGTTATTGAACCGCTCGCCTGCCACGCCAATTCCAGACCTGCGGCTTTGGAAGCGCCATACGCAAACGCGTATTTTCGTCTTTTATACGCCTTCGCGTATATCTAAATTTTAAACGCGAACGCGTATATTGACAGTTTATACGCTCTCGCGTATATTGATGTGTGGAGGACTGCTATGACCGATCAGATCGCCCGCACAGAAAAACAGCTTGGCGCCATCCTGCGCCGCGCGCGAAAACAGGCACGGCTGAGCCAGGGGGCGCTAGGCGAACAAATCCATCTGCGCCAGGGCACTGTCTCACGTCTGGAAGCGGGAGAGCCCGCTGTCCAGCTGCGCACTTTAATGGAAGCGCTTTCGGCTCTGAACCTTGAACTGGTCGTCCGGCCACGCACCCAAGGCAGTGCCGCCGATATCGAGGACCTGTTCTGATGGCACGGAAACGCGCTCACGCTCCTCTCAATGTCTTTCTGAACAACCGCCACGTCGGCGTCCTGCGCCGTGAGGCGACAGGTGCTATCGACTTCCAGTACGGACGCGACTGGCTGAACTGGCGCGGCACGTTCCCAGTGTCACTGTCGCTGCCCTTGCGCGAGGATCGGTATATTGGCACCCCCGTCATCAATGTGTTCGACAACCTGCTGCCTGACAGCGACCTCATCCGAAAGCGCGTCGCCGAACGCGTTGGCGCAGACGGCACAGACGCCGTCAGCCTGCTGACGGCCCTCGGTCATGATTGCGTCGGCGCACTCCAGTTTCTGCCTGATGGCATCGAGCCGGGGACCGCCGGCAACACCGACGGCAAACCGATCACTGACGACGAGATTGCCGACATTATCAAGAATCTCGCGGCAGCACCCCTCGGCATGGGCGAAGACGAAGATTTCCGAATTTCGATCGCCGGCGCTCAGGAAAAAACCGCGCTGCTGCGTAAGGACGGCCAATGGTTCAAGCCGATAGGAACGACGGCAACCACCCACATCCTCAAACCGCAGATTGGGCAGCTTCCCAATGGCATCGACCTCTCCAACAGCGTCGAGAACGAATATCTATGCCTCAGACTGCTGCATTGGTTTGGTATCCCCACACCCCCCGTTGAAATCGCCGTTTTCGGGGAACGCCGCACACTGATCGTCGAGCGCTTCGATCGTGTTTGGGCAAGAGATGGGCGACTGCTGCGACTGCCGCAGGAAGACATCTGCCAGGCGCTATCGATCCCGCCGACAAGAAAGTACCAGTCTGATGGTGGTCCCGGTATGCGCGAGATCATCAACCTGCTCAAAGGCAGCGACACGCCTGACGCCGACATCACGACTTTCATGCGTGCGAGCATCATATTCTGGTTGCTCGGCGCAACCGATGGGCATGCAAAAAATTTCAGCATTTTCCTCGGTCCCGGCGGGCGCTATCGCATGACGCCGCTGTACGATGTGTTGACAGCGCAGCCGAGCCTCGACCAGGGCCAAATTCAACGCAAGAAATTCAAACTTGCGATGTCCGTCGGAACAAATCGCCACTATGCCATCAGTGACATCGTGCCACGACATTTCATGCAGACGGCCGATATTGCTGGTGTCGGCACTCCGGCGATGCGGGCGATTTTTGAAGACATTGAAGCCAATGCCGATCGGCAAGTACAAGCTGTTGTCGGATCGCTGCCCGGTAGCTTCCCCGATCAGCTTGTGACCTCGACAGTGGCGGCCATCAAGCACCGCAGCCAGCTCGTCGCAAATTCTCTGGAGGCTTCTCATCTCTGAGTTGGGGCAACGCCCGCGGATAGCAATCCTTGGCTGGGGCTCTCTGATCTGGGACAAGCGCCCCGAATTCGATGAAACATGCCCCTGGGAAGATGATGGCCCGGCACTTAAACTGGAATTCTCGCGTATTTCCGATACCCGAAAAGGGGCTATGACCCTGGTGATCGACACTGACTACGGTCAGCAGTGCATCGTCCAATATGCGCTTAGTACCCGCGCAAACCCGGCCGATGTCGTCGCTGATCTGCGCTGCCGCGAAGGTAAGCTAAAGCAGACTGGCACCTATTCGTTGGCGTGTCGCCGCCCCGCTCCTTTGAGGCGACGAACGGCTTCAAACGAAGCAGGCATGGAGCGACCGACGCTGGCAGCGCCGAGGGAGTTTACTTCGGCTTTGTCGCGCAGATCGCGAAACGGTGTTGGGTGGCTCGCTCGATCGCCTTAGGCCAACTCATCTGTCGAGCCTGAGCGCGATGGATCGCGCCCAGTTTCCAGTCGGCGACGGGCTGATCGAACCCGGCTTCGGCCAGCAAGCGCCTTATCTCTCCCGCCCGTGCGCCGCCTGAGAAATGGACGCGGGCAAGAATGCGTTTGTGGCGTCCGGCCATGGCGGTGCATTCATTGTCTGCGACCCGCGACTTGCCTGCCGTCAGCTTCTCCCAAACGTCCCGCAATCTCGTCGCCCAGTTGCGGCTGACGAAATCCCCGTCGATGACCAGCAGCTTGCCGCCGGGCTTCAGCAGCGAGAACCATTCGGCAAAGGCCGCCTTCGGATCCACCAGCGTCCAGACGAGGTGACGGGTGACGATGACATCGTAGCTCGCCTTGTCCTCGAGCGTCCGTTCGGCATCCCTCACGATGAAGCGGATATCGGCGCCGCGGTTTTGTGCCTTGGCGCGCGCCTTGGCGAGCATGGCTTCCGACCAGTCGAGGCCCGTCACCACAAATCCCAACTCGTGCATCAGATGCGAAATCACGCCCGTCCCGCAGGCGAGGTCCAGAGATGTCCGCCCTGCGCCTTGCCCAAGGTGCCTGCTTATGAGCGCATGCCAGGCAGCGCGCTCGCGCTCGGAAAAAATCTCGTGGCCGACCTGCAGGTCGAACGTCTCGGCGCGGTCGGACCAGTAGTCCCGAATTTCGTCGCGCAGCGAATAGTTTGCGTGAGCCGTCATCGCCCGAAACGCTCTCCCCCAAAGCCGTACATTGGGAATTGCTCTAAAAGATAATTCTTGATTACACAACTCATGTTTTCTAAGCCGTGGCGGCAAACTAAATCACGAGAGCACAATGATTTTGAAGTCGATATTTGCGGCCGCGGTCGCCCTCGCGGCGTTCATGCCGCTTACCCTCGGCGCGCGCGCCGAAACCGTCACCGACATTAGCGGCCGCAAGGTCGAGGTAAAGACGCCGGTTGAGAAGGTCATCCTCGGCGAAGGCCGGCAGATCTACCTGATTGCCGCGCTCGATACCGACAATCCGTTCAAGCGGATCGTCGGCTGGCGCGAGGATTTCTCGCAGGCCGATCCCGACAATTACGCCGTCTATCTGGAAAAATTCCCCTCGATGGCCACGATCCCGACCTTCGGCGGTTTCAAGGACGGCACCTTCGACATCGAGCAGGCCATCGCGCTTCAGCCGGACGTGATGATCATGAATATCGAGTCCAAGCAGGCAACCGAGGACGCGCAATACATCGAAAAGCTCGCCGCCGTCGGCATCCCGGTGGTCTATGTCGATTTCCGCGAGCATCCCTTCACCAACACCGAGCCGAGCATGCGCCTCATCGGCAAGCTCTTTGGCCAGGAGGAGCGGGCGGAGGCGTTCATCGCCTACCGCGCGGCCCAGATCGCGTGGGTCACCGATGTTATAGCAAAGAATGTTCCCAAGCGCCCAACCGTGTTCATCGAGCGCGCCGGAGGCTATTCCGACGATTGCTGCATGAGCTTCGGCAACGACAATTTCGGCAAGTTCGTAGAGATGGCCGGCGGCCAGAACATCGCGGCGGACCTGATCCCGGGCACGTTTGGCGCGCTCAACCCCGAACAGATCATCGCAAGCGATCCCGACCAGGTGATTGTGACGGGCGGTAACTGGGAAGCGTATGTGCCGGGCGGCAAATGGGTCGGCGTCGGTCCCGGCGCGGACGAGGCGGAGGCACTGAAGAAGCTCAAGGGTCTGACGGAACGGCCCGCGCTAACCGGCGTCAAGGCGGTGGAAAACGGGCAGGTCCACGCCATCTGGCACCAGTTCTACAACAGCCCCTATCAGTTCGTCGCCATCCAGCAGATGGCCAAGTGGCTGCACCCCGACCTGTTCGACGATCTGGACGCCGAGGCCACCTTCAAGGAGTTGCACGAGAAGTTCCTGCCGGTCGAGTACAGGCCTGGCCATTGGGTCTCGCTCTCCAATGAGCAGTGAGCCAGCGGCATTGTCGGCAAAGGAAGGGCGCGGCCTCTACCGCGCCCTCGTCCTGCGCAAGCAGCTTATCCTCGCAGGCCTCGTCCTGGCGCTGCTCCTGAGCCTTTGCGTCGACCTCGCCCTCGGCCCTGCCAGCTACAGCCTCGACCAGGTGGTCCTCGCCCTCGTTTCTCCGGGCAGCGTGCCGCTTCAGGTGCGCGTGGTGCTGTGGGAAATCCGGCTTCCCATCGCGCTGATGGCGGTGGTCGTGGGCGCATCACTGTCGGTCGCCGGGGCGCAGATGCAGACCATCCTGAACAATCCGCTCGCCAGTCCGTTCACGCTCGGCATTTCGGCGGCGGCCAGCTTCGGCGCCGCGCTTGCGCTTGCCTTCGGCGTCGCGCTCATCCCCGCCGCGATCGAATATGTCGTGCCGCTCAACGCCTTCGTGGTTGCGATGCTGACCGCGCTCGTCATCCACCTGCTGAGTCTCAAGCGCGGCGTGACGGTTGAAACCATCGTGCTTCTCGGCATCGCGCTCGTCTTCACCTTCAATGCGCTGCTGTCGCTCGTCCAGTATCTTTCCTCAGAGCAGGCGCTCGCCGCGGTCGTGTTCTGGACGATGGGAAGTCTCACCAAGGCCACCTGGCCCAAGCTCATCATCACCAGCCTCATCCTTCTCGCAACGCTTCCGATATTCGCGCGCCGCGCCTGGGCGCTGACGGCGCTGCGGCTAGGCGAAGACAAGGCCGCGAGTTTCGGGATCAAGGTCGCGCGCCTGAGGCTCGAAACCATGATGATGGTGAGCCTGCTCGCCGCCATTCCCGTCGCCTTTGTCGGCACGATCGGCTTCATCGGGTTGGTCGGCCCGCACATCGCCCGCATGCTGATTGGAGAAGATCAGCGCTTCTTCCTGCCCGCTTCCGCGCTTGCTGGCGCCCTCATCCTTTCGGCGAGCTCGGTTGCCAGCAAGTCGCTCATCCCAGGCACGATCTTTCCGATCGGCATCGTCACCTCGCTTGTCGGCATTCCCTTCTTCATCTCGCTGATCCTCTCGAATGTGAGGCGCTCATGGTAACGATCAGGCTCGATGGTCTCGGAGCGTTTCACGGCGCGCGGCTCGTCCTTTCGGACGTTTCAACTCCCACTTTTCGGGGTGGCGAGGTGGTTGCCGTCATCGGGCCCAACGCAGCGGGCAAGTCGACGCTTTTCAAGCGCATCGCAGGACTTTTGAAGGGCCCGGGCCGCGTCTGCCTCGATGGAGCGGCCAAGGGACCGGACGGCATCTGCTACATGCCTCAGGATACGGCAGCCAACGCGGTGCTGACCGTCTATGAATCGATCCTGCTCGCCCGCAAGCAGGGCTCGGCCTGGTCGGTCGGTGACGGCGACCTCGCGCTCATAGACGGTATCCTGGCCGCGCTCAGCATCTCGGATATTGCCTTTCGCAATGTCGGAGAACTGAGCGGCGGGCAAAGGCAGGTGGTAAGCATCGCACAGACCCTCGCCCGCGAACCTGAAATTCTGCTGATGGACGAGCCGACGTCCGCGCTTGACTTGCACCGGCAGGTCGAGGTGCTGAGCTTCATGCGCGGGCTTGCACGCAAGCACGGGATTGCAGTGCTGATCGCAATTCACGACCTCAATCAGGCCCTGCGCTTCGCCGACAAATGCATCGTCATCGCCGACGGCCGGATGTTCGCCTGCGGTACGCCGGAAGAGGTCGTTACGCCGGCGCTCCTTCGTGACGTTTATCGCGTCGAGGCGCGGGTCGAGCGATGCTCGCGGGGCATCGGTCATGTCATGGTGGATGGGGTTGCGGATGAAACGGCAGCGGCTGCGTCGATAGCAGCTTAGCCATCAAACTTTAGGGTTGAAGTCGAATCGCCGAAGCGGAAGACTGATCACCCGCTATTTGCGCTGACCGCATCACGAAGCATTTTGGTGCGGGGCTGCAGGCGCGCGACGGCCGGCGCGAAGACCGAAATCGCCTTCGGGTGGACCTTGAAATGCGCCGGCGTCGAGGTGACGATCTCACCGTCAGTGTTCACCGGCATCGGCCTTTTCGTCTCGATGTCGAACTCGACGCATCTGGCCGTGCGAACCTCGCTCCAGGCGCCGTGTGTGCCTGAGCGGAACGAGCGCAGCATAAGCGCCATTTTCCAGAGATTCGTCATTTCCAGGCTGTACAGGTCGAGATGGCCGTCATCGATCTCCGCCGTCTCCTCGACGACGTTGCCGCCGCCATAGTGCCGGCCGTTGCCGACCGCTATCTGGTAGGTCTCGACTTCGGTCGTTACGCCCTTTTCGGTAATCCTTGCTTCGAAGTGGCCAGCCTTGGTCAACACTTTCATAGCCGCCAAGGCATAGCCAAACCTGCCGAAACGCTTCTTCAGCGCCGGATCGAGACCCTGGGCAAGGTCGGTGCTGATGCCGATGCTCGCAACGTTGAAGAAAGCGTGACCATTGACGGTCCCGACATCGATCAGACGCCTTCCGCCCTGTACAATCACGTCGGCAGCCTTCAGCAGATCCAACGGTATTTCGAGGGTGCGCGCCAGATCGTTCGCCGTCCCCATCGGAATGATGCCCATAGGCAGCCCGCTTTCCATGGCCGCGACCGCCGCCGAGGACACCGAGCCATCGCCGCCGCACACGATCACAAGGTCGGCCCTATGGCGAAGGCGCACGATGTCGCGTGCTATCTCGGGCAGCGCCTCAAACGTCTCGACGGTGACGCGAAGCCCACCGGCCTGCAGCCGCTCGACGACCGGTGCCATAGATTCCTGCCCGCGTCGCGCCTTTGAATTGACGAGCAGAAGCGCGCGTCTGGTCGTGATTTCGTTCATGCGGCGTAGATAGGGTGCTTGCCTGCGGATTACGACGCCAACAGGCGCGCCTGGGAAGACCCAGAGTTGAATTTTCGTAACAGCCCGAATTGCTGGTTGTCACATCCGATCAGGAATCGGCACAGTTGAGGACGCTGTGTGCACGTATCCACCGCGGCCAACTTGGCCGAACCTGACGCTCAAACATCCTTCGTAGGTCGACTTCTCAATCTCGACCGTCGATCAATCGAAATTTAGGTTTCATGACCTGTTCAGAGCGGTTTCCCGATCCATTTTGCCAGGATGCCAACGACGCCCTCCCGGAACAACAGCACTGCGACAACGAAGATGGTGCCCTGGGCGATCGTGACCCAGTCGCCAAATGTCGCGAGGTAATTCTGCATCGTGACGATAACTGCCGCGCCGACGATAGGTCCGAACACCGTGCCCATGCCACCCAAGAGCGTCATCAGCACGACCTCGCCGGACATGGTCCAGTAGACGTCGGTAAGTGACGCCAATTGGAACACGATCGCCTTGGTTGCGCCGGCAACGCCGGCGAGCGCGGCTGACAACACGAATACGGTGAGCTTGTAGCGGTTGACCCGATAGCCCAGCGATATCGCGCGGGGCTCGTTCTCGCGGATCGCCTTCAACACCTGCCCAAACGGCGAATGGATGATCCGGTAGATCAGCAATATGCCGGCGAAAAAGATGGCGAGCACGAAGAAATAGAGCAATTCGTTTGAGCGCAGGTCGATCAGCCCAAACAAATAGCCGCGCGGGACGGCCTGGATGCCGTCCTCACCGCCGGTAAACGCCGCCTGCAGCGAGAAGAAATAGACCATCTGCGCAAAAGCCAGCGTCACCATGGCGAAATAGATGCCGTGGCGGCGAATGGCGAGGGAGCCGATGGCGAGACCGAGCACGGCTGCCACCAACGTGCCCGCGATAATGGCAAGTTCGGGCGTCAAACCCCACACCTTTGCCGCATGGGCCGAGACGTAGCTCGCCATGCCGAAATAGGCAGCGTGGCCAAAGGATAGGAGCCCGCCATAGCCGAGCAACAGGTTGAAGGCGCAGGCAAACAGCGCGAAGCACAGCACCTTCATGACAAAGATCGGATAGAACAGAAAAGGCGCGGCGATGAGGAAGACGAAAAGCGCGGCGAAGATCGCAAGGTGATGGCGTGGCATGCCGGCGGCGCCAACGGACGTGACGGCCGTCATGGCAATCGGGTTGGTGTCGGTTACCATCACGCGCTCCGCCCAAACAGGCCGGCGGGCTTGATCAGCAGCACCAGCGCCATGATGACAAAAATCACCACGGCCGAGCCTTCCGGATAGAACACGCGGGTCAGACCTTCGATCAGCCCAAGCCCGAAGCCGGTGAGGATCGAGCCAAGGATCGAGCCCATGCCGCCGATGACGACGACGGCGAAGACGACGATGATCAGGTCTGCGCCCATGTTCGGATTGACTGCGTATATCGGTGCGGCGAGCACGCCGGCGAAACCGGCGAGCGCGACGCCGAAACCATATGTGAGCGTGACCAGCAGCGGCACGTTGATGCCGAACGCACCGACCATGGTCGGGTTCTCGTTCGCTGCCCTGAGATAGGCGCCAAGTCGGGTCTTTTCGATGATGAACCAGGTCGCGAGGCACACGATGAGTGAGGCCACAATCACCCAGGCGCGCGAATTGGGCAGGTACATGAAGCCGAGATTGTGCCCCCCCGTTAGAAGCGGCGGCGGCGGGTAGGGCAGGCCAGATACGCCGAAAAACTGGCGGAAGAAGCCGACGATGATCAGCGCCAGGCCGAAGGTGAGCAGCAGCCCGTAGAGATGGTCGAGGTGATAGAGCCGTCGGATCAACACGCGCTCGAGCACGATGCCGGTGAGGCCGACGATCGGCGGAACGATGAACACAGCCCACCAGTAACTGACGCCGAGATAGTTGAGCAGCATCCAGGCGCCGAAGGCGCCCAGCATGTACTGCGCACCATGCGTGAAATTGATGATGTTCAAGAGACCGAAGATGACCGCCAGCCCGAGGCTCAAAACCGCATAGAAGGACCCATTGATCAGCCCGAGCAGCAATTGGCCGAACAGGACCTGTGGCGGAATTCCAAGGAGTTCGAACATGGTCGCTCCAGTTGACTTGTCGACGAGAGGACGCGCCGAGCGGTTCGGCGCGTCGTTGGCGAGGCCCGCTTATTTGACGAGCGGACAGCCGCCGTCGGCGAGCGGGCGGAACGCCTTGTCGGCCGGAATGGTGGCCACGGTCTCGAAATAATCCCATGCCCCCTTCGATTGGTCCGGCTTCTTGACGCGGAACAGGTACATCTCGTGCAGCTTGCGCCCGTCCGCGCGGATCGTACCCTTGCCAAACAGCGGATCGTCCGTCGGCATTTCCTTCATCTTGGCCATCACCTTGGCCGCATCCTTGTCGCCAACGGCCTCGACGGCCTTAAGGTAATGCAGCACCGAAGCGTAGACTCCGGCCTCGATCATCGAAGGCTTCTGTCCGCTGTTCCGCTCCTGGAAGCGGGCAGAGAATTCACGCGTCTGATCGTTCTTGTCCCAGTAGAATGCGCCGGTAAGCACGAGGCCTTGCGCCACTTCGAGGCTCAGCGCATGCACGTCATTGATAAACATCAAAAGGGCGGCGAGCGACTGGCCGCCCTGCGTGATGCCGAATTCCGACGCCTGCTTGACCGCGTTGATGGTGTCGCCGCCGGCATTGGCGAGGCCGACGACCTTGGCACCCGACCCTTGCGCCTGCAGCAGGAAGGACGAGAAATCCTGGCCGGGGAAAGGATGACGCACGGCGCCGAGAACCTTGCCGCCCGATGCTTCCACGACCGCCGACGTATCGCGCTCGAGCGCATGGCCGAAGGCATAGTCGGCTGTGACGAAGAACCATGTATCGCCACCCTGCGCGACCATCGCCGAACCCGTGCCGTTGGCAAGCGCCCAGGTGTCGTAGGTCCAGTGGACGGTGTTGGGCGAACAGGCCTTGCCGGTGAGGTCGGACGAGGCCGGACCCGAGGCGAGGAAGATCTTGTTTTTCTCCTTGGTGATCTCGTTGACGGCGAGCGCCACCGACGAGGTTGGCACGTCGGCGATCACGTCGACATTTTCGGTGTCGTACCACTGGCGGGCGATGTTCGAGCCGACGTCCGGCTTGTTCTGGTGGTCCGCGGAGACGATCGATACGTTGATGCCCTTGTCGGTCGCCTTGAAGTCTTCCGCCGCCATCTGGGCCGCGATGACCGAGCCTTCGCCGGCGATGTCTGCATAGATGCCGGAACGGTCATTCAGAACGCCGATCTTGACATCCGTGGCGTAGGCTGCGCCGGCCGACAAAAGGCTCGCCAGTGAAGCCAGAATGAACCCTGTTGCTTTCATCACTACTCTCCTCCGATTGCGGCGCGACGCGCCCGTTGATGGCTGTCTCAGACACCGAGATAGGCGTGCAGCTTGTCAATGTTGGCGTCGAGTTCGCGGTTAGGAATCATGTCGATCACGCGCCCCTGCTCCACCACGTAATGACGGTCCGCGACCAATGCGGCGAAATGAAAATTCTGTTCGACGAGCACGATCGTGAATCCCTCGTCCTTGAGCCGGGCAATGGTGCGGCCGATCTGCTGCACGATGACGGGCGCAAGCCCCTCGGTCGGCTCGTCGAGCAGCAAGAGCTTCGCGCCCGTCCGCAAGATTCGGCCGATGGCCAGCATCTGCTGCTCGCCGCCCGAAAGCTTGGTGCCTTGGCTCGAAAGCCGCTCCTTCAGGTGCGGGAAGAGCTCGAAAATCTGCTCGACGGTGAGCCCGCCGGGGCGCACCTGCGGCGGCAGCATTAAATTCTCCTCGACCGAGAGGCTTGAGAAGATTGCGCGCTCCTCCGGGCAGTAGGCGATGCCCATCCGTGCGATCAACCGCGACGGCAGCTTGATCGTCTCCCGGCCGTCGTAGGTGACCGATCCCGAGCGCTTGGACAGGATGCCCATGACCGCCTTCAGCGTCGTCGTCTTGCCGGCGCCGTTGCGGCCGAGCAGCGTCACCACTTCACCTTCGCCAACCTCGAAACTCAGGCCGTGAAGCACATGGCTCTCGCCGTACCAGCCCTGCAGGCCATCGACACGCAGGAGGGGTCTCTCCGAGGGGGCAGCAGCCGGCCTGCTCGTAAGTCCAACTTCAGACATGTCCGGCCCCGATATAGGCTTCGATAACACGCGGATCTTTGGAAACCGCGGCATAGTCGCCTTCGGCGAGGACTTTGCCGCGCGCGAGCACGGTGATGCGGTTCGACAGCGAGGCTACGACCGACAGATTGTGCTCAACCATCAAAATAGTGCGGTTCTTGGAGATGCGCCGGATCAGCGCCGAGATCCGCTCGATGTCTTCTTGCGCCATGCCGGCCATAGGCTCATCGAGCAGCAGCATTTCAGGGTTCAGCGCCAGCGTCGTCGCGATCTCAAGCGCGCGCTTGCGGCCGTAGGACAGATCGCTAGCGCGGATATCGGAAAACTCGGTCAGGCCGACATCGGCGAGAAGAGCCGCGGCCTCGCTATTGAATGTGGACAGCAGTTTCTCGGAACGCCAGAAATCGAAACTGTCGCCGCGCCGGCGCTGCAGCGCGATGCGGACATTCTCCAGTGCCGTCATGTGCGGAAACACCGCCGATATCTGGAAGGAGCGCACAAGGCCCAGCCGCGCGATGTCGGCTGGCTGCATCCTGGTGATGTCCCGACCCCGGTAGCGGATTGCGCCGCGCGTCGGCTGGAGGAATTTGGTCAGCAAGTTGAAGAGGGTCGTCTTGCCTGCGCCGTTGGGGCCGATCAGCGCGTGGATCGATCCTCGCTCGACCGTCAGGTCGACATTATTGACAGCGACGAAACCCTTAAATTCCTTAGTCAATCCCACTGCTTCGAGGATCGCTCCGGAATTCATGCGCGGGAGCCTTCGCCGGTCATCGGCGTGAAACGTGGAACCGCGCTGCGAGGCTGTCCGCCCCCAGGGTGACTTCCATGGTTTCCTCCCGTGGCACTCCCACCCGCAACAAACGACCTAATGCACATCGCGTCAAGGCTGCAATTTTTCAGAAGGCTCGAACTTCGTGAAACGCTCAGTCACTGTCCTTGGCACAGGATTGCCTGGAGAAGCTGGCGAGCGGTTGGTATCACATCCGATCGGGAGGCAAATTGACCGCAGTCAACCTCGATATCCCGATCTCATCCGCGACGCGCTAGTGCGGGGTTAAGTCCAATGATGCCATTGAGAGCCTTCTGGTTCGGATCGTTCGCCTGCACCGCCGCAGCATCAATGTCGAAAACGTAGCAAATCCAGCTCAGTCGCTGGCGATCGTGCGATGTGGGCCTTGGACAGCACGGCTGCGGTCACGCGCCTATCAGCATCAAGCCCATTACCGATCGTGCGACATTGGCCGCAGGAAAGGGCTCGACGTTATCAAATCCAAGTGCGCTACGTGATCCGTAACTAAGATATAAATTCCATTGATATGGAATGTAGCGCGCGGGCATGGCGTGTTGGGAGTCAGCGAGTGTCTCGCAATCAAGACGCCCGCAAGCCATGGCCTCGCCTGAAGCTCCTTCGAAGCTATGGCTTACGAGCGAAACTGGTTGGTCAGGAGCCTAGTTGGTCTTCAACTGGCCGACACGGTTTTCGGCAATCCAGCGGGCGGCAAGCACCAATGCTCCCATACTGAAATCCTTGCCATGCTTGGCCACCATTTCTTCCGACAGTTTGGCGAGCCGGTCGAAAAATTCGTCCTTGCTCTCGTCCTCGGGGGTGGGTTCGGTTTGCATTTGGTGCTCCTGTTGCATGCGGCCTGCCTTTGCTATTTGAACATCGACGCGGGAAAGGTGACGATCGCGGCGGTGCCGTCGACGGTGCCCACCGCCAGGTGCTGTCCGTCACTGGACCAGGCAAGCGCGGTCACCGCGCTGCCCAGGGGTCTGACGAGGAGTTCGTCCCGCGCGCCGATCTGGGCGATGGTGATCCGACCGTTGGCATAGCCGGCCGCAATCAGTTTTTTCTCCGGGTGCGCAGCCACTGTCTCGACCGGAACCAGCCCGGCGCGACCAGTCTCCAGCGCGCCGGAGATTTCGCCGTCAAGTGGCGGCGCGGTCATCGACCAGCCGGCGATCCGGAAGGCGCCCGATGCAAACAGCGCATTCTCCGGCAGGCTCCAGCACACCGTCCGGACCGGGGATGGAAATCCCGCGATAATGCCAGTGCGGCCATCGGCTATGCACACCAGGGCAAAGCCTCCGGCTTCGAGCCCACAGGCCAGCCAGGTGCCGTCGCCACTCCAGCGGATCGATATCGGACGCGCTGAAAAGGCGATATCGCGTATCAGGGTGGTGTCGCCATCGACCATCCAGATCGACAATCCGTCGTCCAGGCTATGGGCGAGGCGCCTTCCGCCTGGCGAAAAGGCAAGCGCATCCGTGGACGGTGTCGTACCGTGTCGCAGTCGCACCGCATCGCCTTGGCCTCGTGCCAGGAAGACATCCTGCCCGTTGCTGACGGCTGTGATGGCTGTGCGGGGGCTGTGGTCGACGGCGACGACCGGCCCGTCGATCTTGACCAGCGTCTCCATCACATTGCCGTCCGCGGCCAGATGCACCGCTTCGCCAGCCGCCGTTCCAACGAGGAAGCCGGAGGAAAGGTAGTTGGCGAGCGGAACGTCGCCATCTCCCAACACAGCAGTGGCTATCAATGGCAACGGAAATTTTTCCCTTGGGCGGATCGTCGTCTGGCCGAGATCGCCGCTCACCCTGATCCGCGACTGCGGCGGTTCCTGGTCGGCGACCGCGGCTATGGCGACCGTTCCATCGACGCAGGCGAAGGCGACAGTCGAGTCATCGGCGCTAAAGCGCAGATCGGCGATCGCCGACGGACGACGCCAGCTTCTCGCCAGCAGGTCGAACAAGGTCAGGTTCTGTATCGCGTGCTGGTTCATGGCGATTCCCTTCGTCAGTTTCCATCCGTCGCCGCGAGGCTGCGATCGACGTCCTCGACGTCACCTTCCGCGGCGACGATGCTGTCCTCACATGCCGCGCATTCGTGCATGACTGCCGCGGCTTTCTCCTGCGCTTCATGCAAGTCCCGCACCAGTTGCGCGCTGACGCCGTTCCTGCCGATTTCGAGTTCCAGGCGCAGCACTTCCATCTCGATACCGGCGCGTTTCTGATTGAGCCGCAGCGCCTCGGCAGTGAGCGCGGAGACGTTGGCGACGAGATCGAGCCGGCGGGCGAGCAACGCGTCACGCCTGGTAGTTTGGCCCATCGGGTCCTCCTGTCATTTTTCGCCCAGCCATCGGTCAGGCTGGCTTTTCGAAAGCCGACAGCAATTTGGGCAATGTTCCGGCCTGCGAATGGAACTGTCTTTCAGCCGTTTCGATGTGGCTCTTGAGCTGATCCCAGATGTCGACCCGGATCATCGAAGTCGTATCGCCGGTGAGGCGCTCGATCTCGTCGACGCGGAACTGGCGTGACAGCGAAACGCCGGAAAACACGAATTCCCGCAACAGAATCGCGTGGTTCTCGATGAACAGATGGATCATCGGATGCGTTTCCGTGGTGACGCCGCCGGCGGCAAGCTCGGCCCGGATGAAGTCCTGGAAGTGGCTCTGGAGGCGATGTTGGCTCTCGCCCATGAAGCGCATCACAAAGACCAGATCGCGGGGCATCAGCCTGACAAGTTCGCTGGTGACGCCATCGGCTTGGCTGGACATTGGCTCGGTCGGTCTTCGGCTGTCTTTATCGTTCGGCACGGTCTCTCTCCAGCGCGAGGCCCGTCCATGGGCCGTCGCCTTCAAATAGTAGAGAAAGACGAATAATTGAATAGATGATATTTGTTTTCGAACTTGCTGCATCTGCGAACTAGACGTATTGCAATTGCGAATAGATATTAGATATTACAGGCGTACGTTACAAATGTAAAAGAACGTTACATTTGGCTATCTGCCGTATGCCGAAAGAGCAGCGATTTTGTTTTGAGCCCTTGCCATGGGTGCTATTTTCAAATTGGCACGGCGCTTGCTTTGTACATTTCCACAAGAAGCCCATCGCGCTTTGACGCGGTGCCAAAAGAACGAAGGAACGGAGGAAGCAGGGACAAGTCACGTCCGCTTCGATACGCCCATCGCACATGCGGTTGGCGCCGCGGGCCCTGCCAGCCGCCTAACACCTTTGCCGCGATCCACTTGAACGGCCGGACCATGAGTCGCGCCTGATGCGCAACCCTTTGTCGTGCCGCTCGCATTCTCACTGGCGGTGCTGTGCCGCCGCTTCATGCCGGGGTCAAGGGACCTGCGGCTCAAACCTGGTGGAGGCTTATGACCATGACGTCTCTGACGCTCAACAAGATTACCTCGCAACGCGGAATCTCCGTGGGCGAGGCAACCAAGAAGATTGCCGATCTCGGCTGGAACCCTTCCTACGTCCAGGAAGCGATGACGTTTCCGACGGACTACAAGATCAACAAGACGCCGCGCGACCCGATGAAACAGGTTCTGCGATCCTACTTCCCGATGCAGGAAGAGAAGGACAATCGTGTCTACGGTGCGCTCGACGCGGCGTTGCGCGGCGACATGTTCCGCAATGTGGAACCGCGCTGGGTCGAGTGGATGAAACTCTTCCTTGCGATCATTCCGTTCCCGGAAATTTCTGCTGCCCGCTCGATGGCGATGGTCGCCCGTATCGCGCCGGGCGAGGAGCTCAGAACCGGCTTCACCATGCAGATGATCGACGAGTTCCGCCACTCGACAATCCAGATGAACCTGAAGAAATGGTACATGGAAAACTACATCGATCCGGCCGGCTTCGACATCACCGAGGAAGCCTTCGGAAAATGCTACGCCACGACCATCGGCCGGCAGTTCGCGGAAGGCTTCATCACCGGCGACACCATGACCGCCGCCTGCATGTACCTGACCGTGGTCGCCGAGACCGCCTTCACCAACACGCTGTTTGTCGCCATGCCTTCGGAAGCCGCCCGTAACGGCGACTATGCGCTGCCGACCGTTTTTTTGTCGGTCCAGTCCGATGAGAGCCGGCATATCGGCAATGGCCATTCGCTGCTGATGGCGGCGCTCAAGGAGCCGGAAAACCACCTGCTGCTCGAGCGCGACCTGCGCTACGCCTTCTGGCAAAACCACGCGATCGTCGATGCAGCCATCGGCACCTTCATCGAATACGGCACCACCAACCGCGACAAGAACAAGGAGTCCTACGCGGAAATGTGGCACCGCTGGATCTATGAGGACTACTACCGCACCTACATGCTGCCGCTCGAGAAATACGGCATCAAGGTCCATCACGACGACGTCCAGGCGGCCTGGGAACGCATCACCAAGAAGAACTACGTCCACAAGGTCGGACAGTTCTTCGCGGTCGGCTGGCCGGTCAATTTCTGGCGTATCGAAGCCCAGACCGACAAGGACTTCGAGTGGTTCGAGCATAAGTATCCGGGCTGGTATGCCGAGTTCGGCGATTTCTGGAAATGGTACGCCAAGCTTAGCCACAAGGGCGAGAAGGTGCTGCTCTTCAACAGCGACGTGGGCTACGTCTATCCACACCGCTGCTGGTCCTGCCTTGTTCCCTGCCTGATCCGCGAAGACATGGTGGTCGGCGAGATCGACGGCCAGTTGCACACCTTCGCCCACGAACTCGACAAGTGGACCGCGACCGTGGCCTTCGCCGACGAGTATGAGGGCCGTCCGACACCCGCGATGGGCCGCTTCAGCGGCAAGCGCGAATGGGAGACGCTCTATGACGGCTGGGATTTGGCCGATGCCATCAAGGACCTGAACTTCGTCCGCTCCGATGGCAAGACGCTCGTACCGCAGCCGCATATGCGCTTCGACGACAAGGAGATGTGGACGTTGGACGACGTGCGCGGCAACACGCTGGGATCGCCGTTGAACGCGCTCCGCGGCATGACGCCGGAAGGACGCGCGCAGCACCTGGCAGACTACGCCAAGGGCTTCACCATCAATCCCTGCAACTGATCAGGCCAAGGGGGCGGGTTCGTCCCGCCCTCTCTTTCATTGGAGGTCCGTATGTCGGAAACCCACACGGTCAGGCTCAGCCCAGTCGGCGTCGAATTCGACGTCGAGCATGGCGAGACGGTGCTCAACGCCGCTTTCCGCCAGGGCATCGCCCTGCCGCACGGCTGCAAGGAAGGGCAATGCTCGGCCTGCAAGAGCGTGTTGCTCGATGGCGAAGTCGACATGCTCAAATACTCGACCTTCGCACTGAACGACATGGAGAAGGAGAGCGGCCACGTCCTTTTGTGCCGCTGCATCGCCTACTCCGATCTGGAAGTCGAGCTTCTCAACTACGACGAGGAGATTTTGACGAAAGCGATCGCCGTGAAGACGTTCAAGGGCCGGATTGCTCTGATCGAGCACCTGACCCACGACATTCGCGGCATCGAGATCGAACTCGGCTCGCCGATAAAGTTCTGGGCGGGGCAATATGTCGACATCACGGTTACCACGGAAAAGGGGGAGACGATTACGCGCTCGTTCTCCATGGCAAATACGCCGGACCAAACCCAAAAACTCTGCTTCATCATCAAAAAATACCCCGAGGGAAAGTTCTCCGGAGAACTCGATTCCGGAGGAATCAAGCTCGGAGCCGAAGTCACCGTCGTCGGACCCTACGGAACCTGTTTCCGACGCGACGAACGGCAAGGACCCCTGATCCTGGTCGGCGCCGGATCGGGCATGTCGCCGATCTGGTCGATCCTCAACGACCATCTGAAGAGCGGCGAGAAACGCCCTGTCTATTTCTTCTACGGTGCCAGGACGCGCAACGACCTGTTCTATCTCGACAGGATCGCCGAGCTGATCGGTCAGCATTCGGATGTCACTTTCATTCCCGTGCTGTCGCACGCGACAGACGACGCCGAATGGGAAGGCGAACGCGGTTTCGTGCACCAGAGTGTCGACGCCAAGCTCAAGCAATTGGCGGTCGACGGACAGGGCGATGTCCATGCCTGTGGCCCGCCACCGATGATCGATGCGCTTCAGCCGGTTCTGTTCATGAACGGGTTCGAGACGGAGCGGATCTTCTTCGACAAGTTCACCACATCGGCAGGTGCAACACCGGCCCACTGAGGGGCGGCAACGCAACTGCAACCACAACTGCAACAAGGGAGTGAAGACTATGCCAGCTACCTCGAGTTCAGTCGGGTCCGGAGCCGCCGGCGCGGCGATCTTTGCCGACTCCGACAGCCGGAAGTACCGGTATTTCGACCCGAAGGGCCAGCGCGCCACCCACTATGAGGACATGACAGTCGACGTGCAGCCTGACCCGGAGCGTTACCTGATCCAGGACTGGATCATCTCTTTTGCCGACGGCAAGGGCGCTTATGTCAAGCAGAACACCGCCGCTCAGAGCTCCAACTGGCATGCCTTCCGCGCCCCCGATCAGGAGTGGGAACGCACGCACTACCAACGCCAGTCGAAAATCGAGACGATGGTACAGAGCGTCATCAACAACGCCCGCAAGTCGGGGGCGCCTAAGACATTCGACAAGGCCTGGATCAAGATTCTGCAGACGCAGCTCGGCGCCTGGAAGCACGCCGAATTCGGGCTCGGCACCTCGTTGATGCAGGCGCAGCGCTACGGCTACACCCAGATGATCAACAACGCCACGCTGACCAACTCGTCTTACAAGCTGCGGCTTGCCCAGGACATCACGCTCTACCTTGCCGAGATCGGCATGGACCTTCCCGGCTGGGACGACGAACTCGGCAAGACGGCCTGGCTCGAGGACAACAACTGGCAAGGCACCCGCGAAGCGGTCGAGACCATCATGGGCGCGACCGACTATCTCGAACAGTACTTCGCCATCAACATCGTCTTCGAACCGCTGGTCGGGGAAGCATTCCGCTCAGGCTTCCTGATGCAGATCGCCGCCGCAAACCACGACTTCATCACGCCTGCGGTGATCTCGGCAGCCGAGGCCGACTACGAGCGCAATCTCGCCAACACGATCGACCTCATGCACATGCTCGCCAACGACGAGAAGCATGGCGCGGCGAACAAGAAGCTCTTCCAGGGCTGGGTCAAGAAGCACGGCGCGCTCGCCGACAAGGCAGCCATCGGCCTGCAGCCGATCTGGTCGATGCCGCATTCAAAGCCGGTCGCTTTCTCGGATGTCTGTGCCAAGTCCGAGGAACGGATTGATCAGATACTCGGCGAACTTGGCCTCAAGCGCTGACACAGGGAGAAACTGCCATGTCAACTGCAGCACGCGACGCATCGCAATCCAACATTTTCAGGTCGATGAAGGACATCACCTTCGAACAGACGATTTCGCACCAGTGCGGCGTCACCATGAACGACTCGGTGGAAGCCAGGGCCATCGCTGAATTCATGGGCTTGAAGCCGAACGTAACGGTTACCTACCAACCGGCGATGATCCGCATCGATGGCACCGGCAAGCTGATCTTCAAGATGGACGAGATCAGCGAATATCTCGGCCGCGAGATGACGGCGGAAACCTTCGAGGTCAACAGCTCGACCCACTACGGACGGATGGTGCGCATCGACGACAACACCGTGATCCTGTTCGGCAACATGGATGAGATGTTCGAATACATCGAATAGACGCTCCAGAAAATCAGGCGCGCCGCCTGGCTGCGGCGCGCCGAACCGATCAATCGCAGATCTTGTGGAGGTAGAAATGTTTAGAACACCAGAAGGCAAGGATATTTTCATTGTCGATGGCCATACCCATTTCTGGGACGGCAGCCCGGAGAACCAGAAAAATATCCACGGCAAGCAGTTCATCGAGTGCTTCTATGCCTATCACACCGGGCTGAGCCCCAAGGACCAGCTGTGGGAGAAGAGCAAGTTCGAGAAGTACAGCGCCGACGATCTCTATCGCGACCTGTTCATCGACGGCCCCGATGATGTGGCGATCGTCCAGTCGACCTATCTCAAGGACTTCTACAAGAACGGCTTCAACACGATCGAGCGCAACGCCGAGGTGGCCAAGCTCTATCCCGAACGGTTCATCGTCAACGGCGCCTTCGATCCGCGCGATGGTGAGAAGGCGCTTGAGTACATCCACTTCCTCAAGGAGACCTACGACGTCAAGGGCGTGAAGATGTACACGGCCGAATGGAACGGGGCTTCCAAGGGCTGGAAGCTCACGGATCCCGATGCCTACAAATGCTTCGAACTCTGCGACAAACTCGGCATCAGGAATATCCATGTCCACAAAGGGCCGACAATCCTGCCGCTCAGCAAGGATGCGTTCGACGTGCATGACGTCGACCATGCGGCGACTGACTTCCAGGGCCTCAACTGGATCATCGAGCATTGCGGCCTGCCGCGCCTCGACGATTTCTGCTGGATCGCAACGCAAGAAACCAACGTCTATGGTGGGCTTGCGGTAGCGCTGCCCTTCATCCATTCGCGCCCGCGCTATTTCGGCGAGGTCATCGCCGAACTGCTTTTCTGGATCGGCCCGGAAAAAATCCTTTTCGGTTCCGACTACGCGATCTGGACGCCGCGCTGGCTGGTCGAGAAGTTCTGGGCCTATCAGATCCCAGAGGACATCGCCGCCGAACGCGGTGTGCAACTGACCGACGAGATCAAGGAGAAGATCCTGGGCCTCAATGCGGCGCGTCTCTACAACATCGACATCGAAGCCAAGAAGACGGCGCTCGCCAGTTCGCCCTTCAGCATCGCGGCGGAGTAGGGGCCATGGCAACTGCCAGCCTTTCCGGCAACCGCGAGAAGGAACTCTGGCGGCGCCTTGGTGAGGTCAACGACCCGGAGCTCGACGAACCGATTACCGAGATGGGCTTCGTCGAGCGGGCCGAAATGACGAGCGATGGCAGTGTGGAGATCGACCTCCGCCTGCCGACCTACTGGTGCTCGCCCAACTTCGCGTTCCTCATGCTGGACGGCGTCCGCAAGGCGCTCGACCAGCTCTCCTGGGCGCCGGCCTATCGCGTCAAGCTGCACGATCACATGTTCGCGGAAGAGGTCAATCGCGGCATGGAAGCCGGCAAGACATTCGGCGATGTCTTCGCCGTACTTGCCGAGGATCAGGATCTTGGCGGCTTGCGTGAGACCTTCAGGATGAAGGCGTTCAAGCGGCGCCAGGAGGCGGTCCTGCGCGGCCTGCGGCAGCACGGCCTGACCGATCGAGAGATCCTCGGCATGGACCTGCCGGCATATGACGTCGCACGGTTCGAACCGGGCGAGGCGGCCAAACAGAAGCCGAGATACAGGGCGGCTCTGCTTGAGCGTTTTCCCGACCGCCAGGCGGATGATCCTGTCTTCGTGACTTGGGAAGGCCAGAAAATACCACCTGCGGCGCTCGGTGCCCATCTCGCCGAACTGCGCGGCGTACGCATCAACATGGAGTTCAACGGCGCGCTGTGCCGTGGGCTCAAGCAGACCAGATACAAGGAACTGGATGTGGTCGACGGCGAACCGACGCTGGTCGATTTCATCATGGATCGCGTGCCGGCACGAACCGCGCCGACCGCCTGAAGCAGAGCTGAAACAACGGCCTCCCTCGCACGAGGCCCCTAACCAACAACCCGCCCGTAAGGCGGAAGGAGAAACCATGCCCAAAATAATGCTTCACAATTCCGAAGCGCGCCGTGCACTTGCCCGTGGTGTCTTTCGGCTGGCCGCTGCCGTCGAGCCGACACTCGGCCCCAAAGGCATGAACGCCATGATCGACCGGCCGATCGGCACGCCGATGGTGACCCGTGACGGCGTCAGCATTGCCTCCGAGATCGAATTGCACGACCGTTTCGAAAACATGGGCGCGCAGGTCGTGCGCGAAGTGTCGATGCAGACCAATGAGGTCGCCGGCGACGGCACCACGACTGCCATCGTGCTCGCCAATGCGCTCATCCAGGGCGGTGTGGAGGCGAATGAACGAGGTGCGAAACCCGTCGATCTCTGCAAGGGCATCGATCTTGCCGTGGCAGCGGTGGTGGCGGCGCTCAAGGCTTCGGCCAAGCCCGCCAAGGGCAACGGCATTCTCGCTTCGGTCGCCAACATTGCGGCGACCGATACCAAGCTTGGCGCGCTGGTGGCGGAAGCCCATCAGCGGGTAGGGGCCGAAGGCGTCATCACCACTGACTTCAGCGTGACGACCGAGACCACGCTGGATGTGGTCGAGGGCATGTCCTTCGAACGCGGCTATCTTTCGCACCACATGGTCACCGATCAAGAGAAGATGGAGGCTGTTCTCGAACGACCCTACATCCTGATGACCGATCTCAAGATCAAGGAGCCTGAGGCGCTGGATGCGGCTCGTCGCATTGCCGACGAGGCCGGTCGGCCGCTGCTGATCGTGTCCGAGGAAATGTCGCCGGAAGTTGTGGTAACTCTGCTCGGCAAGCACGGACCGGGAAAATACCTCGTGGTCCATCCGCCGGAATATGGCCATTGGCGCAAGGCGATGATGGAGGATCTGGCGATCATCACCGGCGGCAAGGTGATCGCGCGCGACCTCGGCGGCCGGCTGGAGGACATCACCGCCGACGATCTTGGAACGGCTGACCGGGTGAAGACCAGTTCATCCTATACCTCGATCATCCGCGGGGGCGGCGACCATGCGGCAGTCGCATCGCGCCGCGCCCAGGTGCAGCGGCAGTATGAAGCCTCGCCGCCGAACATCGACCAGGACAAGTTGCGCGAACGCCTGGCCAAGCTCTCTGGTGGCACCGCGATCCTTAATGCCGGCGGTGTAACGCCGGTCGAGCAGAAGCGAACCATACAGCTTATCGAGGATTCGCTGAATGCGGTGCGCGCCGCATGCGAAGAGGGCGTGGTTGCCGGTGGCGGCTCGGCGCTTGCCCAGATCGCACCGCTGCTCGACAAGGTGGCGGCCGGCGTCGACGGCGATGTCGCCGAAGGCGTGCGACTAGTGCGGTCGGTGCTGTCGCGGCCGCTGTGGCGTATCGCCGCCAATGCCGGCGCCGATCCCGAGGCAGTCGTGGCGGAAGTCACGCGCATCAACGGCGGCTACGGCTACAACGCTTCTGTCGGCAGCTACCAGAACATGTTCGAGGCAGGGATCATCGATCCGGTCCGCGTCACCTACACAGCACTCGCCAACGCAGCTTCGGTGGCGACGCTGATCCTGACCACCGAAACGCTGATTGGTCATCTCGCCGAGGACGAGGACCCGACGGCCGGACCGGCGCGCGGCGGCGGCTCTGAGAAGCTCGGCCGCGCCTGAAGCAATCCGAACAATCTCGACGTTGAAAGGACACAGGCATGAAAGCCGCCAGACTGTACGAATACGATCCGCAGATGAACGTCCAGCTCAAGATCGAGGAGGTCAAGGCACCGACCATCACTGCTCCCGACGAGGTGATCGTGCGGGTGGGTGCCGCCGGCCTGTGCCGCACCGACCTTCACATCATCGAAGGTGTGTGGAAGCCGACCATGGACCCCGAAGGCACGCTGTTGCCCTACATCATGGGCCACGAGAATGCCGGCTGGGTCGAGGAGGTCGGCAGCGGCGTCAGATCGGTCAAGCGCGGCGACGCGGTGATCTGTCACCCGTTTCGCTCGTGCGGCATCTGCCTCAATTGCCGCCATGGCGAGGACATGTACTGCGACAATGGCCAGTTTCCCGGCCTTGGCATGAATGGCGGCTTCGCCGAATATTTCATCACCAGCGAGCGTTCGCTGATCAAGCTGAACGCCAACGTCACGCCGATCGAGGTGGCGCCGCTGGCCGATGCCGGCATCACTGCCTACCGCGCCGCCAAACGCGCCGCGAAGTTGCTCAGGCCAGGGAGTTACTGCGTCCTGCTCGGCATAGGCGGGCTTGGCCATATCGCGCTGCAATCGCTGCACGCGATTTCGGGTTGCCGCATCATCGCAGTCGATCGCGAGCCGGCGGCCCAGGTGCTGGCCAAGGACCTCGGCGCCGACTTTGTCCTCGATGGCGGGCCGAATGTCGTCGAGGAGGTCAGCCAGATCACCGGCGGCGGCGCCCATGTGGTCATCGACTTCGTCGGCGAACTCGGTGTCGAGAACATCTGCTGGAAGATGGTGCGCAAGGGCGGCCAATTGTTCGTCGTCGGCTATGGCGGCACGGTCAACGTGCCGACCGCGCATCTGGTCATCGAGGAGATCAACATCGGCGGCAGCCTCGTCGGCAACTTCACCGAGCTTGTCGAACTGATGGAGTTGAACGCCGATGGCAAGGTGAAGATGCATTACAATGAATACAACCTCGCAAGCATTAACACCGCGCTCGACGATTTCAAGAACCGCCGGTTCACCGGCCGCGGCGTCATCGTGCCGTGAAGCGTCTGGGTCGGGCCTGCACGGAGCAGGCCCGGCGTTTTGGTCCGCGTGCCGACATCGCCGTTTCCGAGTCGGTGTCGCCGAAGAGGCCGGTCTGGCTGCTTGCCAGCGTCGGCAAGCCGTTTTTCCTGAGCGCCGCGGCTGATGCCCTGGCTTTTCCGTATCGGGACGTAAGCGAAGCGTGGTCCTGAAACGAGTTCTTTCTTCGCGGTTTGAAAAAATGGGAGGACAATATGGATCTTATTACAGGATTGGCCGTCGTCATCGGCATTATGGGCGGCATTGCAACGTGGGCAGCGATCACGATAGGCAACCCCTATCTGCTGATCTGGGCGGTATTTGTGGGCTGGGGAAGTTTCTATCACTGTGGCGGCAAGGAAGCCGGGTTCAAGAATTCGGCGCTTGCAAACCTTTGGGGAGCGATCTGCGCCGCAGGCGCGTTGATAGCACTGACGTCGATAGGTGTTACGGCTCTCACGGCCGGCATTTGCGTCGGCGTCTCAATCGTAATCCTGATTCTCGCTGCCAAGCTGCCATTGCTGAGTGCCATTCCATCAGCGGTCTATGGGCTACGCAACGACCGCGGCACTTTTTCTGCTTGGCGCTGCCGCCTATGGCGAGGGTCCAAGCGGCATCAGCAAGGTCGCGGCGGCTGTGGTGATTTCGCTGATCATTGGCAACAGTCTCGGCTACGTTTCCGAGAAACTGACAGCTGCTGTCGTGAAAAGCTGATCTAACCCCCGCTACCGCTTCAGTGATTAACTTTTCCCAATCCCGTGGCGCGAATGCCGCGGGCTTCTTTCGTGCCGGTGACAGGCTCTGATCCTAGATGAAACCGCGCCGGATGCCGTATTGGTCGAGCTTGCGGTAGAGCGTTGGCCGGGAGATGCCGAGCCGCTTCGCGACCCGGCTGAGGTTGCCGCCTTCCGCCGCCAAGGCGTTCTTCATTGCCTGGCGTTCGGCCTCGACGAGCGTGCCTCCCGATTCATGCGCGGGTACACGGCTGTCCGACCCGGCTTCCGATCCAGAGCCGGACGCGGTGATCTCCTCGGGAAGGTTGTGAAGCCCGACGTCGCGGCCGCGCGTCAAGACATGCAGCCGCCCGACGAGGTTTTTCAGTTCGCGTACATTACCCGGCCAACCATAGGCGAGCAGGGCATCGAGTGCTTCGCGCGAGAATTCCAGCGGGTCTTCACCCGCTGCGGTGGCGATCTGCCGGTTGAAATGTTCGATCAGTAGCAGCACATCTTCGCCGCGCTCGCGCAGCGGTGGAACGATGATCGAGACCGCGCCAATTCGATAGTAGAGATCGCGGCGGAAGCGGCCTGCGGCAATTTCCTGCTTGAGATCGCGATTGGTTGAGGCGACCAGGCGCACATCAACCGGGCGACCCCGGCTGTCGCCAATACGGTGGACCACGCGCTCTTCCAGGACACGCAGCAGAAACGGCTGGATCTCGAGTGGCAATTCGCCGATCTCGTCGAGACTGAGGACGCCGCCATTGGCGAGCTCGAAAACGCCCGGTTTGCCTTCGCGCGAGGCGCCGGTAAAGGCGCCGGCGACATGGCCGAACAATTCGCTGCCGAACAGGTCCCTGGTGATCGCTCCGCAATTCATCGCAATGAACGGATCGTTTGCCGCGCGCCGGCTGCCGGCATGGACAAGTCGCGCAAACAGCTCTTTCCCGACGCCTGTTTCGCCTTCGACCAACAGCGATGTCACGCTGCCCGACCGGGCGACGCGGCAGGCGACGTCGATGGCGGCCTGCAGCGCTTCGCTTTCGCCGACGATCATGGCGACAGCATCCTGAAGATGCTTGTTCACTTCCTGGTGGACCACCGCGGTGCTGGAGACGGACGGCACGGAGGGGAACACAAGCGCCGCGCCGCGGAGGTCGCCATCGAGCTTGAGCGGCGTGATGTGGCAGGATCGCAGGTGGGCCGGCAGCGCCCTGGCAAGGTCGGCCTCGGAGCCGGAGGACGGAAGGTTCATCAGCCAGCGGCCACGACCTGGCTCCATCGGGCCGTCCATCATCTCGGTGGTCTCGCCGTCAGGCACATTGTTGCAGAAGATGGCACGGCCGCGATGATCGACGATTACCAGCCCGTCCTTTCGGCGGTAGCTGGGAGCCGATGAAATGAAAGCTTCGAGCAGGCGCGTGCGCTGTTCCTGCTGCTGTTCGGCCAATGCCTTTTCGATCTGCCGGGCTGTGGCGGCGACGAGCGCGGTGTTGTGTGGCCTGAAGATCGGCGAATAGCCTGACAGGTCGACCACACCGATGATCTTGCCGTCCAGCGGGTCGCGAATCGGCGCGCCGGCGCAGGTCCAGGATTTGATGCCGGCGCAGAAATGCTCGGCCGCATGCACGAAAGTCGGCTCGCCCGTCCACAACGCCGTACCAATGCCGTTCGTCCCGACGGCATCCTCGTTCCATTTGCCGCCGATGGCGAGGTGGATATCCATGCCGTCATGCAGCGTCTTCTTGTCGCCGATAGCGTCGATCAGCACGCCGTCGCTGTCGGCCAGAACCAGCATCGCGCCGGTCCCGTCCAGCAACTGGCCAAGCGAGGCGAACGACCGCCGCGCCGCCGAAAGCAGTTCTGCATTGGCTCGGGTCAGATATTCGATCTCGTCGCGATCACTGCTCAGTGGCGCTTCAATGCCTTGAGCGTTGATGCCGCCGGTGGCGCTGCGATACCAGGAATCGTGAATGAGGGAGCGGACGTGGCTTGGGTGGACCGGATCGCGGGCACATCTGGGTTCGTCAGCCAGAAAACTTTCCCAGGCGCGCATGGTGGCGCGCTCGTCATAGTCGATGTTGCCCAGAACCATTTGCCCAGTGGCCAGCGACGTACGCGCCGGAAGAGCATTGATCTTCATGTGATTGGGGCCTATCTCGCGTTTCATTCCGTCATCACAAGAACCTTTGAGGCATGCCATTGCTGTATGCTGTCATGCATTGGACGTGCACACGTCCAAGCGTCTGCCCGTCAGTTGATGCCGAGTTTCGCGCCGATGTCGAAGGCAAGCTGTTCTTCGGTATAGGCGGCGGCGAGGCGGGAGCCGTCCAGGTCGGCAAGGGCCTCCGCTACGGTTTCGTCGACCGGCGAGAAGAAGCCATTTTGCTTCGTCGCCAGGACGAAGATCTGGTCGTCACCCCGATTGCGGATGTCGCCGATATGGTGAAGCTGGCGGCCTGTGTTCTGGTCCTTTGAGATCACCCGGCCGTTCATGGTAACCTGGATGGATGGCCTGGCTTCGGCCACGGGTGCCGTGCTGCCGCCAACATGGATGATCAGGCCTTTCGTCTTCGGTTGCTGGCGTGGCTTCCTGGAAGCCGAATAGCCGCCGCCGCTGATCTGGTCGGCAAGGCGAACGATAGTCGAACGGTTCTGCTCGATCAGTCTTTTGACTTGTAGGTCCTCGCGCCGCGGGCCATCCCGCTTGGAGATGATTTCGACCATGAATCCTCCCAGATTCGCTCAGCGTTGCCGTTGATACGGCTCATTCTTCTTCTTGTTAGGCCAAGCCTACACCGCCTCAGTCAGATCCGCCATTCATATTAGATAGCGCCAAAGTTCGTGTTGTTGGTAGCAGGTGGCTGCTACAATCGTGCGCAGCAACACCATGAAAAAGCGCTCTAGTTTGCGACAAAGCCGAACGGCCGCGACCAGCGGCGCGGTGTCCTCGCAGGCACCTTTGGATCATGAGATCGCAGTGTCGAAGTACGAACTGCGCTGCTGGAAGCCAGGCAACAAGCGCTTTCGATCAGGGGCGATATGTCGAGACGCTGATGGCATTGGATGAACGGTCGCGCATTGCGCCTGAGCGCACCGGCCTGATGGTGTTGCGCGCCTATGCGTATCTGAAATTGCGGCGTTTCGGCCATGCGGAACAGGTCTTCCGCGCCGCTGCAGGGACAGGAAATCGCAATGCCCTAAAGGGGGTGAACGACGTCAAGGTGACCCGCGACGCGAAAATTCAATAACGACGCATCAGAACGTCGCCATTGGATCGAGCATATTTGATACGAGGCGTCGCCCGCCCTGCTTCGCTGCGTGTTCCTGCTCATGCAGCGGGCGAGGGCGCGTAGCGGCTGCCCAGCGAATAGCGGCTGCCGACATAGGTTAGCTTGTTGACAGTGGCGACCGCCGCGCCTGACCAGGTGCGCCGATGCAGGAGAAGACAGGGGTCGCCGGGCCGGATCATCAAACGATCGGCGGCCACCTCGTCGGCGGCGATCGCCGAGATCACGTGCTCCACCTCCGTCAGCGGCGTCGCCTGCTGCAGATAATCGTAGGTGGTGGTCGCAACGAAATTTTGCCGGTGGTAGTCCGGTGCGAGAGCCGGATTGACGAAGCGCTCCTCGAGCTGGACGGGCACATCGTCCTCGAAATGCACGATGATCGAATGGGCGACCGGCCTGCGGCGCGTGAACTCGAAGGCGACGACGAGATCCAGTGCCGGGTTGCGGATTTTCTCGAGAACGACGACCTCGGCCCTGTGGCGTGCGCCGCGCGCGGCGATCTCGCCGGCGATGTTCCTGATTTCAATGAGCGCGGATTGTGGCTTCGGCGGTGCCACGAAGGTGCCTACGCCCTGGATACGCAGGAGGTGGCCTTCCGAAGTCAGTTCCCTCAGTGCCCGGTGCACGGTCATGCGCGAGACGCCGAGCGTGCTGACCAGCTCGTTTTCGGAAGGCAGTCTCCGGTCCTTCGGCCATTTGCCGCTGCCGATGTTGCCGAGCACGTAGTCCTTGACCTTTTCGTAGAGCGGCCCGGCGGTTTCAGGAAGCTTGATCATCGTCCTCTCTCCATTCGGACGATGGTCTTCAGGCCGCCGCTCGTGCCTGCGATCAGGCGCTGGTAGGCGGCGGGAATCTCGCCGATCGCGATCTCCTCGGCCACGAAACGCGACAGCGCGGGGGCGAGATCGCCAAGCATGGCGACGGCCGGCGCAAGCTCGTCGGCGAAGGCGTGGCAGCCAACCAGCGCGATCTCGCGCTCGACCAGGAGGTTGGGATCGAGGTCGAGGCGGCCATGCGAAATGCCGACCAGCGCCAGCGTGCCGCCGCCCGCCAAAAGATCGAGCAGCCGCGCCATGACCGCCACGCTTCCCGTCGCATCGACGGCATGACGCAGGTTGGGATCGTGGGGTAGGGCGTCCAGGTCGACGACGGTCGCACCGCTCACCTCCGCCACAAGTTCCGCACGCGCCGCATTGCGGTCGGCGACGAGGACCGGTCTCTCGCCGGGCCGCGACAGGAGCAGCGCCGCCAGCCCGCCGATCGGGCCGCAACCGGCGATAAGCACCGGCGCCCCGGCCGGCGCCGACAGACGCCGCACTGCGTGCAGGGCGACCGCCAGCGGCTCCGTCATGGCGGCAATTGCGGGATCGAGCGCGGGGTCATGGCGCAGGAGCAGCCGCGCCGGCAGCTCCGTCTCTTCCGCGAAGCCGCCATCGCAGACCTCGCCTACAAAGCCCAGTATGGCACAGACATTATGCAGGCCGGCCCGACAAGCAGGACACTCGCCGCACCAGAAACGCGAATCGGCGACGACTCGGTCTCCGAGGGCCAACTCGGACACGCCGGCGCCCACGGCGGTCACTTCGCCGGCGAACTCATGCCCGGCGACGCTCGGCGCGCGGCTGATCCACTGACCGGTGCGGAAATTGTGGAGATCGGAGCCGCAAATGCCGGCGGCCGTCACCCTGAGCCGCACCCAGCCAGGCGCTGGTTCGCCGGGAGATGGCACGTCCTCAACCCGCAAATCGCCTGCCGCATGGAGTCTGGCCGCCTTCATCGTCCGTTACCGCACCAGATATCGATCGCGCACGTCGGAGACGGCGTGCTCATGCGAGGAGAAGCCTTCATAGCGAGCAAGTGTGCGGGCATGACGTGCGAATTCGGGATAGGCCGCGGCCGTGACGTAGCCGATGGAAGAGCGCTTGACGAAATCCGTGACCGAGAGCGGTCCGCAGGTACGCGCCCAGCGGCTGGTCGGCAGGACGGCGTTGGGGCCCAGCCCGAAATTGCCGATCGAGACCGGCGTGTGCGGCCCCATAAGGATCTCGGCAGCTTCGGTGATGTGGCCAAGGTGCGCGAAGGGGTCGGTGGAGAGGATCTCCAGATGCTCCGGCGCGTAGTCGTTGATGAAGCGGTAGCTCTCCTCGATCGACCCTGTCAGCACGATGCCGCCACAGGCGCCGGTCAGCACCGCGGTGGAGAACGCTACCCGCTGCTCGGTCATGCGCGCCCAGTGCTCGGGCAGCGCGGCCAATGCCTCCTCCGCCACGCGGCGGCTGTGGGTCACCAGATAGGCCGATGAGTCCGGTCCGTGCTCAGCCTCGATGAGGAGGTCGAGCGCGGCCAGTCCGCCATGCACGCTGTCGTCGGCGAGGATGATCGCTTCCGACGGACCGGCGGGAAGACCTGGATCGATCACTCCGGCAAGCAGCCGCTTGGCCGCAACGACCCAGGGGCTGCCTGGACCGACGATCTTGAGCGCGGGCCTGATCGTCTCAGTGCCATAGGCAACCGCGGCAACCGCCTGCGCGCCACCGCATTTGTAGATCGTTTCGACGCCGGCGAGGCGCGCCGCAACCAGCGTTGCTGCGTCCACCGAACCATCGGGCGCTGGCGGCGTGACGATGGCAAGCTCCGGGACACCCGCCACCACGGCCGGCACTGCGGTCATCATTGTGACCGAGGGGAACGCGCCCTTGCCGCGCGGGACATAGAGCGCCACCGAGCGGATCGGTGTGAAGCGGTCCCCGGCATAGGCGCCGGGCCGCATTTCCTTAAGCCACATCGCTTCCGGCTTCTGCTCTTCGTGAAAATGCCGGATATTGTCGATGCCGAAGCGGATGGCGGCGACCACGTCCTCATCCACCATGCCGAAGGCGGCATCGAGCTCGGCGGGGCTGACCTTGAGCCGCGCGGCATCGAGATCTGCCTTGTCCAAGTCGCGGGCGAAGCGAACGAGCGCTGCGTCGCCTTCTGTTCGCACTGCCTCGATGATCGGTGCGGCCTTCTCCATAAAGCTGGAGAGATCGGTCTCGGAGCGCCGCATTAATGCCGCACGACCAGCGGCGTCGAGCTGGCTCAAGTCATGGAATGATACGTTTGGCATAGGATTTCCTTTGCGGCCCCGGCGGGCCGGCATTCCTCATTTCGATTTCAGGAAGATGTCGAGCCCGACCAGCCTGTCGAGCAGGAAGATGGCGACAGCCGAGCAGGCGATGAAGACCACGGAGATCGCGGCAAGGTCCGGCGTGATGATCGAGCGGATGGAATTGTAGATCAGCACCGGCAGCGTCACGATGCGCGCATCGACGAGCAGCAGGCTGACCAGGAACTCGTTGAGCGCCAGGATGAACATCAGCAGCGAGCCGGTAATCACCCCCGGCGTCACCGCCGGCAGGGTGACGGAGAAGAACACCTGGAGCGGCGGCGCGCCGCAATTGGCGGCGGCCAGTTCCAGGTCCGGGTCAAGCCCGGTGGCACTCGCCGTGACCGCCCAGATCATGAAGGGAAGATTGATGACGCAGCACGCGATGCCGACAGGCCAGAGCTGGCCGAGAAAGCCGGCCTTGCCGAAGATCAGCATGAGGCCGATGCCCGATCCGATCAGCGGGATGGTGAAGGGCAGCAGCAGATAGATCTGGATCGTCTTCTCGAAACGCACCGCATATTTCGCCAGCGCGATGCCGGCCAGCGTGCCCACGGGAATGGCAACGAGCGTGCAGACCGTCGCGACTTGGAGCGTGCGCAGGAAAGCATTGCGCAGGTCGGAGGCCTGCGAGATACGCGCGTACCACCGCAGCGACAGCCCGTCCGGCGGAAACGTGATGATGTTGCCGCCGGTGAAGGAAGCGCCAAGCACCACGACCGTCGGCGCCGAAAGCGTGATCAAGGCGATCGTCACCAGGGTCCACAGGACAACCGATTTGCTGCGCGAGCCGCTCACGCCCGGGACCTCCCCATGGCGAGTGTTCCGGCCCCGAACAGCGCGAACACGAGGCCTACAAGGATTGACCCGAGCGCAACCAGCATAAGCGCCAGCGTCGCGCCGAGGCCCTGGTCGGACGTTCGGAAGAACTGGTCGTAGATGGCGTTGGCGATGAAGTCCTGAGAGCCGCCGCCAAGGATCGCGGGGACTGCAAAATCGGTGAGAGAAAGCGTCAGCACCACCACACCGGCGCCGATGAAGCCCGGACGAGCGAGCGGCAACACGACATGGATGAATGTGCGAACCCAGTTTGCGCCGAGCGACCCGGCGGCCGCCTCCAGCTCTTCGGGAATGGCTGTGAGTGCCGGCGCGAGCATCAGTACGGCAAACGGCAGCATGTACTGGACGAGGCCGAACAGCACGGCGGGATAGTTGTAGATGAGCCGCATCGGCGCGACCCCGACAAGACCGAGCGCCTCGTTGACCATGCCCTGGTTGCCGAGGATGATCAGCCAGCCATAGGCACGAACAACCTGGCCGATGAAGAAGGGCAGGAACAGTGCAATCAGCAGGAACTTGCGCAATCTTGGCGACCGCGTGCGCACCATCAGATAGGCGTAGGGAAAGGCAAAGACGAGCGTCACCGCAGTGACGATCAGGGCGGCGATGAGGCTGCGCTGCGCGACAACCAGGAACAGCGGCTCCGTCAGCGCCCGCCGGAAATTGGCGATGGAATAGTCGTCCGAGAACTGGAAGGTGGTGGTGTCGAGCGTGCGCAGGCTCGCATCTGCGATCTGGATGAGACCGAGCACGAGCAGTCCGACGAGCAACACCGCCGGAAGCAGCATCAGATAGGGCGTCGCGCGCCGGAACCGCGCCGGCCAGATGGCGGCCGCAACGCCTTCCAGCGCATCCATGATGCGCCATTTCAGGGGATAGGCTGTCCTGGCTGCCCGCATGAAAAATCCCTATCCGACGTCGTGAAGGAGCCGGTGCCGCACTTGGGCGGCACCGGCCGATCTGGCGTCAACCCTGCATGATCGCCTTGAACTTGGAAAACCACTCGCTCTCATTCTCGACCTGGATCTTCGACGAGATGCGGATGAGGCGCTGGAAATCTTCTTTGGTGGTCGGGTAGGACGGATCGCCCACCAGATCCTTAGGCGGTGTGAGGCCCGGCACCACGCCCGGCAAGCCGAGGCCATCCAGCCATATCTGCTGCGCTTCCTTGGTCAGCGCATGGTTGATGTACTGCTTGGCCCAGTAGAGTTCGTTTTCCGGCAGGCCCTTGGGAATCCACAGACCATCCGTGTCGAACTTCGCGCCTTCTTCCGGCACGACCCATTCGATTTTCACACCGTTCTTGCGGGCTTCCCGGGCGTTGGTCGAAATGGTGCAGGCGGCGTCGATCTCACCGTTCTGGAACCAGGTGGTGAAGTCGGGATCCTCGCCGAGCAGCGGTTGCTGCGCCTTCATCTTGGTGATGAAATCCCAAGCCGGTTGCATATTGCCGGGGATGTCCTCCAGCTTGCCACCACCGGCGACCTGCGCGGGGAAATGGAAGCCGATGCCGTCATTGTAGAAGGCAAGCCGGCCCTTGAACTTCGGGTCGAGCAGATCCTTCCAGGATTTCGGCGGCCCATCCGGGAATGCCGCAGGCCGATAGGCAAGCACATAGACGTAGCCGTAGGTATTGACGATCGGGAAACCTTCCAGGCCGGCCGGCTTGGCTAGGTCCGTCACATTGGCGAGGTTCGGCAGGTCTGAGAGGTCTTCCGTCACACCGCGCAATGCCGACTTCGTGGCATTGGTGGTGGTATCCCAGTTGATGTGGATCGGCGGGACGCGGTTCTGCGCCACGGCGGCCCAGACCTTGGGCTGAATCTCGTTGTCTTCGGTCAGGTCGTGACGGACGGCAATGCCCGTCATTTTGGTGAAGCTGTCGGACACGCCGGCCTTCAGGCTGTCCACCCAGCTGCCGCCCCAGGCGCGCACGATGATCTCGGCCGGCTTTTCCGGTTCCTGCGCATAGGCACCGCGCAGGCCGAGCGCTGAAGCGCCGCCAAGCGCGGCGGTAGCTTGAAGGAAGGTTCTGCGGGAAAGATGGGATAATGTCGGCTTGAAGCGCTTCATCTGCATTCTCCTCTGGGTTTGACCGGTTTCCGGTTCTATCGAAAAACAAGCATGTCCCTGGCGTTCCACCCCAGGAACACGCTTTCGCCTATGTCGAACTGCGTGTGCGCGGCGGCATCATGGTCGAAAACGCGAATGACTTCTTGGCCAATCGCGGCGCAGGCTACCTCGTAGACCATGCGCTCGCCTTCGAAGATCGTGTCGGTCACAGTCCCGGCCAGCACGCAATCGAGCTTCGACAGCTGGGCAGCATCGCTGGCGAGACGTATCTGTTCGGCGCGGATTGCTCCCGACGCGTTGCCACCCTCCGCAGGTGGATTGGCCGGATCGCCGATCTTTCCGGCAAGCATCAGATCACCCCGAAGGATGGAGACGTCGCCGGCTTCAGAGACGACCCGTACCGTACCGGCAATGAAGTTGGTGACGCCGATGAAGTTAGCGACGAAGGCGTTGCGGGGTTGGCGGTAGGTCTGGATCGGCTGCGCTTTCTGCTGGATCTCGCCCTGATCCATGACGACAATGTCGTCGGAAACCACCAACGCCTCGCGCTGGTCGTGGGTGACGTTGATCGTGGTGACGCCGAGCTCGCGCTGGATGCGGCGGAATTCGAGCTGCATTTCCTCACGCAGTTTTCGGTCGAGCGCAGCCAGCGGCTCGTCGAGAAGCAGCAGGTCGGGCTCGAACACCAGCGCACGCGCGATCGCGACGCGCTGCTGCTGCCCGCCGGAAAGTTCGTGAATGCGCCTGCCGCCATAGCCCCCGAGCCGGACCAGCGCGAGATATCGCTCGACGCGTTCGGGAATGGTGCGTGCGTCGCGCCGACGCATCTTCAGCGGGAAGGCGACATTCTCGGCCGCCGTCATATGTGGAAACAACGCAAGCCTCTGAAAGACCATGCCGATCGACCGCTTGTGCGGTGGCACTGCGCTTACCGCTTCGCCATTGATGAAGATCTCGCCGCTGCTCGGGGTCTGGAACCCGGCGATCATTCGCAGGAGGGTTGTCTTGCCGGACCCCGAAGGTCCCAGAATGGTGAGGAACCGGCCCTTCGGCAGATCGAAGGACGCATTCTTGACGGCATGAACTCCATCGAAGTCCATCCCGACGTTGCGGACCGCAACTGCGATTTCCCTGCCGCCTTCTGCTTCGCGTGAAGCTACGGCCCGGAAAGCCTCCTCCTGCATTGTGGTTTCCCCTTTTTGTCGCCGGTCGCATGCAAGAACGATCAGCGTATCAGGTGGTATATACAACCATATACAAGTCGGGTCTACACGGTCCTTGTTGCACCGCACTTATATCGTTCAGATGGATGCGAGATAGCCTCCGTCGACGGGAATGCAATGCCCGGTGACATAGGCGGATGCCCCGCTCGCCAGGAACACAACGGCTCCGGCCAGATCCTGCATCGTGCCGAAGCGCCGCTGCGGGATCTTGGCCAGCATTGCCGTCTGCCAATCGGGATCCTCATAGAAGACATCAGTCATCGCCGTATGGAAATAACCCGGAGCGATGGCATTGACGCGAATACCGAGCGATGCCCATTCCGTGGCAAGCGCGCGCGTCATGCCTAGAAGGCCAGATTTGGATGAGCCGTAAGGCACCGCGGTCGGAATACCGACATAGGAGGTCAGCGAGCAAAGATTGATGATCGCGCCGCCGCTCTTGCCGGCAGCCATCCGTCGCGCCGCAGCCTGCGCGCAGAAGAAGGCGCCCTTCAGGTTGGTCGATACGATGCGATCCCACACCGCCTCGTCTACGTCGAGCGAGGGCTGGACTTGCTCATAGCCGGCGTTGTTGACCAGAATGTCGAGCCCGCCAAAGACTTCCGCGACCTCGTCGACCGCCACGCGGATGCGATCTGTGTCGAGCACGTCGAGAGACCGGCAAAGCGACCTACGCCCGAGTGCGCCAATTCGGTCCGCCGTCTCACGAAGGGATGTTTCGTCGCGGGCGGTCACCGCGACGTCGGCACCAGCCGCACAGAGCGCCTCCGCAATAGCCTGGCCGATGCCGCGGCTGGCGCCCGTCACCAGTGCCTTTTTTCCCGTCAGGTCGAATAAGCGAGCGGCGTCCATGGCGTCACGGTTCCTGCATTCTCGAAAATTGCATGCGGGAAACGAACACCAGTTGCGGCCGGTTGTCTATACATCTTGCGCTATTGCCCGGGGGCGGTCGCCACCAAAATGGCGCGGCGCTGGATCTTCCCTTGCCAGGACCTACGGAGCGTGGAGGGAATCTACGGGTCGGCAGCAATCAACCGACCGTCCTGCAGGGGAGAAGCCAGTCTTCCTTGGCGGTACGATTTTCTAGCGCCGCCTGTCCAACCACCCTCGTTGCATGGAGGGTGATTGGACAATTTTGCATCGGGCAAGTTCAGTATGTTAGCGGCCCGCCCATGGTGCACGCTTCCCATGGACCTTGCCGAGTTGCGTTTGTCCTTCTTTCGGGGGTGCTTCGGATACGGGCAAGGAAGCGGCATGATTGGTATCCAAGGTCATTTCGCTTTTGTCGGCATCAGTGGCGAACCCGCGGGTCGGGTCGCGGTCTGGGTTTTGATTGGCAGCGAGAGAGACCCCTGTCGACAAGGCGAGGAGGGCCAAGACTGTTACAAGCTTGTTCATCGTATTTTTCCTTTCTTAGAATGAGCAGACTTGCCAATCGGCGCCTCGCGCGCGGTGCCGTATTGACTCCTGCTTGCGAAACCGCGGTCGGCTTTCTGTCTCGTCACCATGACGAGACTTCCTGCTCACGATTGAATTTACGCTACGCCTGTCGCAGAGGTTTGCCCGAGCTCCATCGAAATGTAACCGAATGTATGCGAGAGCCTCGTGGCTCCCCGGATTTCCGTCGCTTCGACAAATTTGGCTACAATTTTTATTCGGTCGCTTGTCCGCGTTTGGGCCGCCTATGACCGAACTTCGCCGATGCGGCCATGCGACAACAGGCGAAGGTCATGACCTTCCAGTGGCTGTGGAAGTTCTCCAGCGACGGCCGCGCGGTGCCCAGCGTCAGGCCGCTGGTGGCTCGCGATCGCGGCTTTAAGCCGCGCGTCGGCTGCGTTGATGTGCTCATGAAAAGATGGTAACGCAATATTAAATAGTGTTTCGGGTCGTTACTTTGGGCGGGGCGAATGGGATTAGTGTTACCGCGGGCATGGCTGTGTGCCGGCCTACTGATAGGCTTGATGATGTCCGCGACGCCGATCGAGCAAGCTTCGGCCGATGCGGTGCATGGTGCCATGGCCATCGGGCAACGGACTTCCGTCCCGGTCGGCTATATCGAATTCTGCCGAAGGCAGGCCGCAGAATGCAGAATACGATCAGGCAAGGCTCCGCCAATCCTTATGAGCAGAGGAATGGAAGACAAGCTCGCGTCCGTCACCAAGCTTGTGAACAGATCGATCAGGCCCGTGAGTGATCTTGCCGTTCACGGAACGATGGAATTCTGGTCCTATCCTGACAGCGCGGTCGGCGACTGCGAGGACTACGTCCTGCTTAAGCGCCAGATGCTCAATTTGGCGGGCGTATCGCTCTCGAACCTTCTGATCACTGTCGTCAAAAAGAAGGACGGCGAGGGGCACGCAGTGCTGACGGTCAAGACCGACAAAGGCGACTATGTGCTCGACAACCTCAACGACGAGGTGAAGCTTTGGTCGGAAACTGGATATAGATTTCTAAAAAGGCAATCGTCCACAGACACAGGGCGCTGGGTTGCGATACTTGAACACCCCGATGTCCTGGTCGGGGCAGTCGACTAAGCCTTGAGAATCGCGCCTGGACTACACTTGGCACCTCCCATGCCATGTCCGAGAATAGCAGAGTTGGACAGAGGTCGTGTGAAACGCGATTTGCGTGACAGGCCTAGACGGCCTCCGCTCGCTAGCATGGCTCGGGTTCAGGCGATGGGCGCTGCAGTCGACCGGCGCAGACCTCATGCCACAACTCGTACAAGCGGAGATGGGAATTCAATCTAAACTTGCACTATGTGGCGCACGAAGCGCGATTTGTTTGCGTCCCGCTACATTGATGCCAACCGCAATTTCGCCGGCCTTGCCAAGATCGGCTGCATAGCGGAGGAGAATCCTTTGTGCCTCCACGGTATCTTCTTCCGTGAGTACGCTTTGTACCCCCGGCAGATGGCGCGCGCGTCGAAACTCTGCGGGGCTGCACCCGAAACGGCCCCTGAACTTATTGTAGAACACAGCAGGATTGCCGAAACCGTTTCGCTCCATGATCACACCAACAGTATGATCTGTCCGGTGGAGTTCGTCCGCTGCGGTGTCCAAGCGCAGGCTTTGGCAATAGTCGCGGTAACCAATGCCCAAATGGCGCTTGAACAGGCGGGAAAGGTGGCTCAGCGTCAGTCCCTCAGCCGCGGCAATCGCACTCAGTCGCTGATTGTCTAATTGCCCTTCGACTGCACCCATAATCCTCAGGATTCGGTCTCGACTGTCGGACCGCAGGGGCGCTGCATCGCTATCTGCTTTCAGATGCGGGATCTGCCGATAGATGAAACAGGCAAGAAGATTGGCAACAGTCTGCCGAACTATGACCTCCTCGGGGCGACTCGTCTGATCAAGGATCAGCCGGGCCATGAAAGCCTTTATCGGCGCGATCCGATTCATGAACGGACGGCTATGGAGGAAGGAGCGGCAAAGGTAATGCCGGGATGCAAAACCGGGCAGGCCCATGCGCTCGAAATATCCAACATCGAGATGCGCGCCGCAGATCAGAGCATCGCGCGAAATCGAAGTCGAATTGTGCGGGACGTCGCTATTTATGATGATCACATCATCCTGCTTCATCTCGCAAGCCTGCTCGTCAACGACTAGGCGGAAGCTGCCTCGCAGCACGAAAAGTATCTCCATTTCACGATGCCAATGATAGGGCACATTGGCACGGCCATGCATGAAGGCACGGCAGTGAAAATCCTCCGCAGGCGCATGATCCTCGAAGCTACTGTCGCGGATTTGCAGTTCGCCGTCGGTTTTGAGATAAGCGATATTCATCATGGTTCCCAGGCCAACCTGCTTACTAGACATCAAAAACTGTCGTAGTTCCAGCGCAAGTTTCGCGGCTAGAAGAGAGCCGTGGCCTCGTGTCATCAATAGATCATCTCTTGGCGCAGCGGCGATGCCGCAATGGTGAGGCGAACCACCAGAGATGACCGGCGCGCGTCCGCAACAGCATATGGAATGACGATGACCTGGAATATTTCCGACAAGGAGCTGACTGGTCTGCTGGCGCAGATGAGCATCGAGGAAAAGGTCGCGATGGTCAGCGGCCACGGCCTCTGGCGGACGGTCGCCAACTACCGTCTTAACATTCCCGAACTGCTGATGACGGATGGCACATACGGTGTTCGCTATTCGATAGAACAGATCGACGGAGCGCATGACGCAGACAACCAGCTCGCCTCATTCCTGAGTGTCGTCAACACCGATCTCTCGACAGGGGTCGACAGTGCATTCGGCTCCACCCGTCCAGCAACATGCTTTCCGAATGGTTCGTCGTTGGCCTGTTCGTGGGATCTCAATCTCGCATATGAACTTGGCGAAGCGCTCGCTGCCGAATGCCAAGCGTTCGGCGTCAACATATTGCTCGGCCCAGGTGTCAATATCCGGCGTACGCCGCTGGCAGGGCGAAGCTATGAATATTACGCGGAGGATCCTCTGCTGACGGGTGATATTGCCGCCGCGGTCATCAACGGCCTTCAGCACAACGGGGTAGGGGCTTCGCTCAAGCATTTCGCGTGCAACAATTCCGAGGTCCAGCGCACGACGATGAGCTCGGTCGTCGAGGAACGTGCCCTGCGCGAGATCTATCTCGCCGGCTTCGAACGGGCGATCCGCAAGAGCGATCCCTGGACCGTCATGAGCTCCTATAACCGGCTCAACGATGTTCAAACCGCCGAAGATCACTGGCTGCTGACCGAAGTGCTGCGCGACGAGTGGGGATATGATGGCGTCGTGGTGTCCGACTGGCACGGCATCAAGGACCGGCCTGCTTCGATGAATGCGGGCAACGACCTCGACATGCCCGAAAGCGGCTCCCGCAAGCAGGAACTTCTGACAGCGGTCGAAGACGGCCAGGTGTCAATGGAGACGCTTGATCGCTCGTGCCTGCTCATCTTGAAGCTTGTGCGTCTGGCACGAAACGGTGTGAAGCCGAATGCCGAGGCCGACTTCCAAAAGCATCATGCCTTGTCCCGGCGCATGGCGGCCGAGTCGATCGTGCTCCTGAAAAACGAGAACGCCAGCCTTCCCTTGCTCCCCGAGAAGCTCAAAAGGATCACGGTCCTTGGAGCCGCCGCCGTGGAACCGGTCATCCAGGGTTCTGGTTGCGCCACGACGAGGCCGACCGAGGTCGACATCCCGCTGGAGGAAATCCGCAAACGCGCACCCGGCGTGGACATCGACTATCACACGGTCGCGGATTTCGAGGCCGGTGGCAGCTCCGAGGCGGTGGCGCTTGCGGCGGTCGACGCCGCCGACGCTGTCCTGTTTTTCGCCAACACCGAGGTCGGTTATGACGGCGAGGGCTCTGACCGCAAGCATCTCAATCTGCATGACGGCCAGGACGCCCTGATCGAGCGACTATCCGCACGTAAAAGTAAAGTCGTGGTCATTCTCGCGACGCCGGACGCCGTGGTCATGCCCTGGGCCGATCATGTTGCAGCCGTGCTTGCGGCTTTCTTCGGCGGGCAAGGTGCTGGCAGCGCGATCGCCGATGTTCTGTTCGGCAGCCGCAATCCGTGCGGCAAGCTGACCGTGACATTCCCCGTCCAGGTCGAGGACATACCGGGCTACCTCACCTATCCCGGCGAGGGCAATCGCCACATTTATTCGGAGGGCATCCACGTTGGCTATCGCTTCTACGACAAGCGCAAGCTCACGCCGCTGTTTCCTTTCGGTTTCGGGCTGAGCTACACCAGCTTCGAATATTCCAACCTGTCGGTCGATGCCGATCGGATTGATGCGTCGAGCTCGATCACGCTCGCGTTCGATATCACCAACACCGGCAGTGTGGCCGGCAACGAGATCGCGCAGGTTTATGCGCGCCCGCACCAACCGCGGCTGATCCGCCCGATCCGCGAACTCAAGGGCTTCGCGAAAGTCTCTCTCGAGCCGGGCGAAACCAAGCGCGTCGAGATCAAGATCGAGAGCCGCGATTTGCGGTATTATGACCCGCAGTATCGCCGGTGGCTGCTCGATGCCGGCAGCCTGACCTTCGAGGTCGGCGCGTCCTCTCGCGACATCCGTCTGGAGCGGACGGTCGAGGTCGAAGCCGCGGCACTCGCCTCCACCGTCCTCAATGTCGAAAGCCAGCCCTTCCTGGTCTTCGAGCACGAATTCGCCCGCCAGCGCTTCCGTGCCTTCCTCAAGCAGCGGCTCGATCTCAGCGATCAGGAGGCCGACAAGATGCTCGAATACTGCGCCGGCTCCTTCCTCGGAATCCACAAGACCGTCACCTGGGTCGCGGGCGAGACAATCTCCAAGGCCGAAATGGCCGCATTCCTCGACAGCCTCAACAAGGAGATGGGAATGACGCTCACCAAGGCTGCATAGACACCTGGGCGCCGCCTTGCGCGGTGCCGGACCGAGCGTCTCGGGAACAGAGACCGTGCAATCAATGCCAACCAAGGGGAACTGCCATGAAATTTCGCCACCTATTGTCCACGATGAGCATCCTGGGCGCGTTCGCTGCCTCTAGTCCCGTGCTCGCCCAGACCGTCGACGTGCAGCACTACTGGACGAGTTCGAGTGAATCCAAGGCGATGAACACGATCGCCGACAGCTTCAAGCAGCGCGGCGGAAAATGGATCGACAGCCCGTCGGCCGATTTCGACGCGGCGCTTGCGGCGGCAACCAGCCGGATTGCCGGCGGCCAGCCGCCATCGGCGATCCTGATGACGCCAAGCTCGGCGCTGCGCGACCTTGCCAGCTCCGGTCAGCTTCGAGATTTCGACGATCTCGCCGCCAAGGGCGGTTGGCAAAAGGTGATGGCGCCGATTGTATGGGACAAGCTCAATGTCGACGGCCACCTTGTTGCCTTACCCGTCGGGGTGCATGCGCAGAACTGGGTCTGGTATTCCAAGCCCGTTCTGGAGAAACTCAAAATCAGCGAACCGAAGACCTTCGACGAGCTTTTCGCGGCCGCCGATAAGATCAAGGCGTCGGGCGGCATTGGCATCGCTACCGGCGGCGAACCCTGGCAGCAAGTCGGCATCCTCTACAGCGTGTTTCTCGCTCTCGGCGGTCCCGAGTACTGGAATGAATTGATCGTCAAGCGATCCCCCGAGGCGCTCAAATCGCCTGTCCTGACCCAGGCTTTCGATATCTTTCGCAAGGTATCGACCTATGCGGATCCGGCGAGCCCCGGCCGCTCCTGGAACGACACGACGAACCTCGTCGTGACGGACAAGGCCGGTTTCCAGTTCATGGGCGACTGGGCACGGGGCGAGTTCCTCGCTGCCGGCAAGGTCGCGGGTAAGGACTTCGGGTGCTTCCTGACGCCGGCTGAAAAGCCAGGATACGCGATCCTGATCGATGTCTTTGCATTCCCGGTGAACACCGACGACGACCGAATCAAGGGCCAGACGCTGCTCGCGGACTCGATCATGGAGCCCGCTGTCCAGGAAACGATCGCCGAGGTCAAAGGCTCTGTCCCGTCGCGGACGGATGTGGATACGTCCAAGCTCGACACCTGCGCGCAAATCGGATCCAAGGCGCTTGCCACGCCGGGCGCCGCGGTCCAGGCAGCCTATGATGCGCTCGCAGGCGACCTTAACGGCCAGGTGACGGATCTGGCCGGGCAGTTTTGGACCGACAAGTCCATGACCACGCAAGCGGCCGTCGAGAGCTTTAGCAACATTCTGCAGAGCGAGTAAGAATCACGCAACCGGCTGGCGGCATCGCTGGCTGGTTGCCAACCCTTGCACTCGCGGGTCGCTCGGCATGACGCACCTATGATCCTGAAAGCGGTTTCATGAGAACCTGGTTGCATCGGCAGACGTTCAGGCCGGACATGACGGTCGTCTTCTTCTTCGGCATCGTGGCGGTGTTTTTCTACGGATCGATCTTCTGGACCGGCTACATGTCCCTGACGCGGTCGACGCTGATGCCCAATTACAATTTCGTGGGCTTCGACCAATATATCAAGCTCTTCACGAACCACCGCTGGCTGGTGTCTTGCCTGAACATGGTGATTTTCGGCGTGCTCTACATCGTTGGCACGCTCGCCTTCGGCACGTTGCTTGCCGTTTTCGCCGACCGCCGCATCAGGGCCGAGTCGCTGTTTCGAACCATATTCCTCTATCCGCTCGCCGTATCGCTGATCGTCACCGGTCTTTCCTGGCGTTGGGTGCTCGACCCTGTGAACGGCTTGCAGGGGCTTGTGCGCGGCATGGGTTGGGAGAATTTCAGCTTCGACTGGCTCACCGATCCCGACCGGGCGATCTACACGCTGGTGATTGCCGGCATCTGGCATTCGGCCGGGTTGATCATGGTCATCATTCTCGCCGGCTTGCGCGGCGTGGACGAAGACCTCTGGAAGGCGATCCGCATGGAGGGCATTCCCCTCTGGCGTGCCTATCTGCAAGTCATTTTTCCCGGTATGCGGCCGGTCGTGGCTTCCTGCGTCGTGCTTTTGATGTCGGACGTTATTCGAGGCTACGACCTTGTCATCGCCATGACCAAGGGAGGGCCCGGCATTGCCACGGAAATGCCGGCGAAGTTCGCTGTCGACTATTATTTCGCACGGGTCAATCTCGGCCTGGCTTCCGCCGCCTCGATCGCGATGCTGGTCCTCTCGCTCTTGCTGTTGGCACCTTATTTCTACAGTGAGTTCAGGAGGCGCACGTGACGCGAAGCCTTCCTGGCGAACGCTCCGTGTTCGGCCCACGCGCGGCGCGTCTCGGTCTCTATGCGTTTCTCTTCGCTTCGGCCGCCTTCTTTCTCCTGCCGCTGCTGCTGGTGATCAGCAACTCGCTGAAGCCGATGGAGGAAATCCGCCAGGGCAATCTTCTCGCTCTCCCCGTCAAGCCGACTTTCGATGCGTGGCTGACGGCATGGAAAAGTGCTTGCACCGGGCTCGAATGCGGCGGGGTGCGCCCAGGCCTGTGGAACTCGATCAAGATCACCGTTCCAGCCGTCGTGATCTCGACGCTGGCAGGCGCGCTCAACGGCTATGCGCTGGCGCAGTGGAAGTCACGCCACGCCAACCTGATCATGCTTCTCGTCATGGTCGGCCTATTCATCCCCTATCAGGCGATGCTCTATCCGACGGTGAAGATCCTGAGCAGCCTCAGTCTGTTCCGCACCTATAGCGGTATCATTCTTGTCCATGTCGTCTACGGCTTGCCTTATACGACGCTGCTGTTCCGAAACTTCTACGTTGGCGTGCCGGAGGAGATCAGCCGGGCCGCGCGCATGGAAGGCGCCAGTTTTCTCAGGACGTTCCGGTCCGTCATTCTCCCGCTGTCGACCAACATCCTGGTCGTCGTGGCGATCCTGCAATTCACCGGCATATGGAACGATTATCTGCTCGGGCTGATCTTCGCCGGCAACGACAATTTGCCGATGACGGTTCAGCTCACCAACATCGTCAACAATGCTCGGGGTTCGGCCTCGCCCAATGTCAACATGGCCGCCGCGGTCATCACCGCCATTCCGACGCTCATCGTCTATTTCCTCTCCGGCCGCTATTTCGTGCGCGGCATCGCCGCCGGTGCTGTGAAGGGTTAGCCATGTCCAGTGTATCCATCCGGAAAATCAGGAAATCCTTCGCCGGTCTGACCGTCCTGGATTCGGTCGACATGGAGATCGCTCCCGGCGAATTCATCGTCATTTTAGGTCCGTCGGGGTGCGGAAAGTCGACCCTGCTCAACGTGATCGCCGGACTTGACGATTGCGACTCCGGCCAGATCGTGATCGACGCAGTCGATGTCAGCGGCCTGGAGCCAAGCCAGCGGGGACTGGCGATGGTGTTTCAATCCTATGCGCTTTTCCCTGCCATGACCGTGCGGCGCAATCTCTCCTTCGGCATGAAAGTCGCTGGCACGCCCAAGCCGACGATCGTGCAAAAGGTAGACTGGGTGGCGAAGCTCCTGCAAATCGAGGCGCTGCTCGACCGCAAGCCGGGCCAGTTGTCAGGCGGTCAGCGCCAGCGGGTCGCGATCGGCCGAGCGCTCGTGCGCTCATCCAGCATCTGCCTTTTCGATGAGCCGCTGTCGAACCTCGATGCCAAGCTGCGCGCCGAGACGCGCGTCGAGCTCAAGCAACTGCACGAGACGCTGAAGTCCACCATGATCTATGTGACGCATGACCAGATCGAAGCCATGACAATGGCCGATCGCGTGGCCGTGATGCACAAGGGCAGGGTCGAGCAGTTCGCTCCTCCGCAGTCGATCTACGAGAAGCCGGCAAGCCTCTTCGTCGCCGGCTTCGTGGGATCGCCTGCCATGAATCTTCTTGAGGGCAGCCTGGACGGCGCGGGGCGCTTTCTGGTCGGCCAGCGCAGCATCGGCTCTTCCGCCTATCCTTTCGAAGATCCGTCAACCGCGGGCGAGGCGGTGCTCGGCATTCGGTGCGAGGACATCGACGTCGTCGAGCCGGGTTCGCCTGACAGCATTCCCGCCAAGCTCGCCTTCACCGAACTTCTGGGCGCCGATGCCCTCGGCTGGTTCGACTGCCTGGGCAAACGCATGAGCGTCAGGCTCGGCGTCGATGCCGCCCGCTCGATGCGCAAGGAGGTCGGCCTTCGGTTCGACATGGCGAAGGCTTCCTTCTTTTCAGCGTCGACCGAACGGCGGCTGTGAGGAACACGAGAACTCAATCAACCGGCGGCACAAACGCCGCCGAGGCATCCATGGAGACTTCGGTTGTCGTATGAAAAGCTGATGGATGGCGCGTTCGATGCGCTGATCGAAGAGATGACGGATGCGGAGAAGGTGTCGCTTGTTTCGGGCCACCGCATGTGGAAGACGGCAGCGATCGAGCGTCTGGGCATCCCGCAGATCGTCATGACCGACGGCACCTACGGGGTGCGTTACTCCATCCCGCAGATCGATCAGGATGAAGCCGGGGGCCAGGATTTCGCGGCGTTTCTCTCCGTCGTCGACCAGAAGGCCGATGACGTGCAGATTGCCTGGGGGCAGGTCAGACCCGCGACCTGCTTTCCAAACGGATGCAGCATCGCCTGTTCGTGGGACACAGACCTTGCGCGTGGGTTGGGCGAGGCTCTCGCCCGCGAATGTCAAGAAGCCGGCGTTCATCTGCTGCTCGGACCGGGGATCAACATCCGTCGCACCCCGCTCGGCGGCCGCTCCTACGAATATTATTCCGAAGATCCGATCCTTACGGGGGATTTCGCGGCCGGCGTCATCGGCGGGCTGCAGGACAACGGCGTTGGCGCATCGCTGAAGCATTTCGCCTGCAACAATTCCGAAGTCGAGCGGACGACCATGGATTCCGTGGTCGAGGAACGCGCTCTGCGGGAGATATACTTGAGCGGCTTCGAGCGGGCGATAGCCAAGAACAATCCTTGGACCGTCATGAGTTCCTACAATCGCTTGAACGGCGGCCAAGCTGCCGAGAACCCTTGGCTCCTCGACGAGGTGTTGCGAGGCGAGTGGGGCTATGACGGCGTGGTTGTCTCCGATTGGCACGGCATCAAGGATCGACCCGCCTCGCTGGCGGCCGGCAACGACCTCGACATGCCGGAAAGCGAGACGCGCAAGGCCGACCTGCTGGAGGCGATCAAGGCGGGCAGGATAGACTGCGCCGTGCTCGACAAGGCCTGCGCACGCATGCTCGGTCTGATCCGGCGCGCCAAGCGCGGGGAAGCCCGGGGGCGGGTTTTCGATCGTGCCGAGCATCATTCGCTGGCCCGCCGGATGGCGGCCGAATCCATCGTTTTGCTGAAAAACGAGGGCGCACTCCTGCCGATCTCGCCAGCGAAGGTGAAGCGTATTGCGATCGTGGGTGAGGGAGCCCGCACCCCCGTTATCCAGGGCTCCGGCTGCGCCACGACGCCACCGACCTCGGTGGACGTGCCGTTGGACGAAATCCGCAAACTCGCCGGCGCCGATATCCAGATCGAAATCTTCCGGGGCACGAGCGGGATCGCCGAGGACCGCGAGACGCTGATTGCTGAAGCCGAGACGGGCGCCGCCGGGGCCGACATGGTCATCGTGTTCGTCAATGTCGAGAGCGGCTATGACGGCGAGGGCTCCGACCGCCGCACGCTTGATCTCGCGCACGGCCATGACGAATTGATCGAACGGCTTGCCGCCGCCAATCCAAATCTGGTTGTCGTCATTGCCAGCCCCGACGCCGTTGTCATGCCGTGGATCGACAAGGTGCAGGCCGTGGTCGAAACCTTCTTTTCCGGTCAGGCCATGGGCGGCGGCCTCGCCGATATCCTGTTCGGCCGGGTTAACCCGTGCGGCAAGCTTACCACGACCTTCCCGAAACGAATGGAGGACATGCCGGCCTATCTCACCTATCCGGGCGAGAATGGGCGCCACCTTTACAGCGAAGGCATCCATGTCGGCTATCGGTGGTACGATGCCCGCGACATCGAGCCGCTTTTTCCGTTCGGCTTCGGATTGAGTTTTACCGAGTTCGCCTACTCCGATCTCTCGCTGGACCGGTCGGAAATCCGGCGTGGTGAACGCGTTTCCGCGAGCTTTACCGTTACCAACACCGGAGCGGTGGAAGGCAAGGAAATCTGCCAGCTCTACGCCCGTTACGGCAAGCCCCGCCTCAAACGGCCAATCCGCGAACTGAAGGGCTTCTGCAAGGTTGCGCTGCGCCCCGGCGAAAGCCGCAGGGTCAGCATCGAGTTGACAGCGCAGGATCTCTGCGCCTTCGACCCGGCGCGCGGAGACTGGACGCTCGATAGCGATACGATCGGGATCGAGGTCGGTTCGTCATCGAGGGATATCCGGCTGGTGGCGCCTCTGCGAACCATTTCTTCCGTCTCGGAACATCGGCCCATCGAATGGGACACACAGCCGGTCTTCGTGCTTCGAAATCCGATCGCACGTCGAAAATTCGTCGCCTTTCTGCAAGGCCAGCTCGGCATCTCAGCGCAGGAGGCGGATACGATGCTGGAGCACTGCGCCAATTCCTTTTTCGGCATATTCACGACCTTCGACCGCCGGTTTCGCCGCAGTTTTCCGAAAGCCGACATCGAAAGACTGCTCTGCGAGATCAATGGCGAGACAGATGAGCGGGACTATCAAGCCGCGTAAGCTCTGCACGGGTGCTCCCCTGCCGCAACGACCCAATCGTCTTTGATCTCTATTGGTCAGTGCGCCGCTGAAAAGGTGGATCGTCGGAGTCGGGCGGACGTGCGGTCTACTGGGAATGGCTGACGCCGGAAGAGCGGAAGGCTGTTGCGGCGATCAAGGCCGCCTTCGACCCGCTGGGCATCATGAATCCTGGCTGCCTAATGCATGTCGCGCAAAAGTGCGCAGCGGTTTTGCGATAACGACATGCATAAAAACAAGAACTTAAAGCGCGCCGCATGAATCCGTTCAAACGCGACGCACTTTAGTGTCCGGCTGATATTTGTGCCGATTCCGCTCGACGCTACGATTCCCGGCAGCGTTGCAACGGGACCCTCTGCCGCGTCTGGTGGGCCGCGCTCACCCGTAGCGGGAGCAAATCGCGTACACAGCGGCCAGATAGGTGAGTGCAATCGTGACGTAGGAGACCGCGAGTTCGACTGCGATAGAGGTGATTTGAAACAGCATCACCGAGAAAGCCTTTGTTAACCCTAACTTATTAATACGCGCTAATTCTGACTCTTACCACCCTCCAAGAACAAGATACGCAACTACTGTCGGCAGCTTTGCCGTTCAGCATGGGACCACACATTGTGCGCACGCTAGCACCTGCGCGGCGCGGCAGGCGCCAAGTCCGATGCGTTGTATTTTCTAACGCTGAGACCAAAAGCGGCGTTTACTGGCCCAAGATCATGTCTGAAGCTCTCTGTCCGATCATCATACTGGGCGCATTGGTGTTGCCGCCGATCAATTTCGGCATGACAGACGCATCCGCGACCCGCAAGCCTGCGATGCCGCGCACCTTGAGCGTTGCCGGATCGACGACAGCCATCGCATCCGTCCCCATCTTGCAGGTTCCAACTGGGTGATAAACGGTCAGCGCTTCGGCGCGCAGATAGGCCAGGATTTCGTCGTCGCTACGCACATCCTTGCCCGGCAGCATCTCCCTGCCTCTGATCTCGTCGAACTCGGGTGCAGCAAAGATCTGACGCGCAATCTTGATGCCTTCGACCAGCACCTTGGCGTCCTCCTCGTCGGAGAAGAACCGGTGATCGATCAAGACATCCCGGCTCGATGCATGGCCGGACAATTTGAGTTCGCCAACGCTTTTGGGCCTAAGGACGCAGGTGTGAATTGCGTACCCATGCCCATACTCCAGAAGTCTGCCGCGATGGCTGCGATAGCCGGGCACAAAGTGGAACTGAATGTCGGGAATGTCATCTGCGTACTTCGTTTTGGCAAAGCCGCCGGCCTCGACATAGTTCGTGCTGAGCATGCCCTTTCGGCCGACGAAATACTGAAAAGGCGCTGCTAACATGCGGGGGAGATTCAGCAGCGACAGGCCCAGCGTCTTGGTGCTTGAGGAGCGGACTGTGATCATGCCGTCCACATGGTCCTGCAGGTTCTTGCCCACTCCCGCCAGATTAAGGATCGGATCTATGCCGATCTCTCGGAGCTCGGCCGCCGGGCCGATCCCGGAAGCTAGCAAAATCTTCGGTGAGCTGATCGCGCCGGCCGAGAGCACGATCTCGCGGTTAGCAGATAGCGTCTTCTGCTCGCCCTGGTGCCGCACCCTTACGCCCGCTGCACGCGCCTCCGTTATTTTGAGGTCGATAACTTCGCATTCGCTCAGAACGGTGAGATTTTTGCGATCGAGCACCGGGCGCACGAAAGCGGTGAAACTGCTGAAGCGCTGACCGCGATCTTGCGTGACATTGTATATCCCGAGGCCGAACTGGCTTTCGGCATTGAAATCGTCGTTGACAGGGAGGCCCGAATCGTTCCCGGCTTTGACGAACATCTTTGAAAGCACGTTCGGATCGCGTGGGCTGTCGACCAGCAGCTCTCCGCTTGTGCCGTGGTACTGGGGGTTTTGGCCAAGCAGATTGCGCTCGAGCTTCTTGAAGACGGGAAGCACGTCGCTATACGCCCAACCTGTGCAGCCGAGCCGCGACCACTCGTCATAATCTTGGGCGGCGCCCCTGATATAGACCATCGAGTTGATCGAGCTCGAACCGCCCAGCGCCTTGCCACGATTGACCGGAATCCTGCGGTTATCGAGGTGCGGCTGAGGCACGCCGACAAAGCAATAGTCATAATTCGGATTGCCGTAGAGCGAGAGGATTCCCGCCGGCACTCTCACCCGCACGCTGTTGTCGCTTCCGCCGCCCTCGACGAGGCAGACCCGCACGGATGGGTTCGCGCTCAGGCGATTGGCGAGGACGCAGCCTGCCGAACCTGCGCCAACCACGACATAATCATAAGTATCGGCCGACATTCACCGCGCCTTCAAAGAAAATGGAACGGGCCGGAAATCTTGGTAACCGGCCCGCCGACCTTACTGGAGGAGTTGCGTCCAGACTTTCGTGACAAGTTCCTGCGCTGCAGGCGAACACGCTTCGCCCATTTTCACCGGAACGGTTGGGAAAAGTTCGGGAGCGTTTTCCTTGGAGTAGAGCGCTTTCGTCTCGTCGATCTTTACCGGGGAGGAATGACCGTAGTAGTTGTACTCGGCCGTCGCGTTGTCGATCTCAGCCATAAAGTCGATGAACTTCTTGGCATTGTCGATATTGGCCGCACCCTTCGGCACGACATAGGAGTCCAGCCAGCCGACCAGGCCTTCCTTAGGCATCGCGTACTCAACGTTGGCCTTGTCGTTGCGGCGAACGCGCATGGTATTGCCGTCCCACCAGAAGTGGGCGCCAACCTCGCCGCCACCGATCCGGTTCTCGATATTGTCGCTGGAGTAGGCCGCGACGTAGGGCTTTTGCGCTTGTAGGAGATCGAGAACGCGCTTCATTTCCTGAGGATCTTCGCTGCAGTATTTGATGCCGAGATAATTCTGCGCAGCCGAAACGACTTCGTCTGGCTGCGCAAGGCTGGCGATTTTACCTTGCAGTTCGGCCGGCGGCTCAAAATAGGTCTTCCAACTATCGACCGGACCCTTGTAGACGTCGCGGTTGACCGTGTAGCCGGCGTTGCCGAAGGCAAGCGGGATCGAATGATTGCCGGTCGGATCCCACCATGGCTTCTGCCATTCCGGCAGGATTTGCTGATAGGCAGACATGCTGCTGGCTCCGATGTCCTCGAGCAGCCCGCTGTCTATCATGATCTTCACAAAATGCTGCGAGGGCGTCACGATGTCGTAGCCGGAGGAGCCGGCTTGCAGCTTGGTCAGCAGGTCCTCGTTGGAGGAGAAGGCGTCGACGGTGACGTCGATACCCGTTTCCTTTTCGAATTTTGCGACGACGTCCGGAGCGATGGAGTCGGCCCAAGCGTAGATCGAAAGCTTGCCTTCAGCATGAGCCGAGACGCTGAAGGCCAGTCCTAGCGCGCTGGCGACGACGAGTGATGTGACACGCGGATTTTTGAACATGTCGTTCCCCTTAATTTCTTGTTCTCCAAGGCAACGATAGCCCACATGCGCCAGCAATAAATTTGAATTCGCCGATGTGGTGGTTAGGTAAAAACTTGCTTCGCTATCTCTGCCGCTGCAGCAGAAAAGCGACCGTCGCCAGCGCGATAGAGGCCAGCATTATCAATGTCGATATTGCGTTGAGCTGCGGCGACACGCCTTGCTTGATCAGCGAGAAGACGTAAACGGGCAGAGTGGTCGCGCCGCCGGAATTCAAGAGATTGCTGGTGATGAAATCGTCCATCGAGATGACGAACGCAAGCATCGCGCCGCTGAGCACTCCCGGTAGAATGAGCGGCAGAGTTACGCGTCGGAAAGCGATCCATGCCGACGCGTAAAGATCGCGCGCGGCTTCTTCCAGATCAGCATCCATGCCCTGCAGGCGGGCACGTATGGGCAGGAATGCGAACGGGATGCAGAAAGTCGTATGCGCGATGATCAGCTTTACGATGCCATTCGCGAGGCCGATCTGGGAAAACAGGATCAGCGTGGCAACGGCAACGACAATTTCCGGCAGCAGCAGAGGCAGATTGACGACTGTCTCGGAAAGGCCGCGGAAACGAACGTCCCTTCCGCGCACGATTACCAATGCGGCCATTAGAGCCACGATTGTCGAGATCGTGGTAGCGATGACGGCGACGATGAGTGACACCTTCACGGCGGAAACCAGCGCTGAGTTGGATAGCGCCGCCGTATACCAATGAAGCGAAAAACCGCCCCAATTGGAAACGATGCGATTGGCGTTGAACGAGTAGAATACCACCACCGATATGGGCAGATAGAGATAGACGAAGAAAAGCAGGCTGAAGAGCCCGAAACCGGGGTAGCGCCTGACATCGGAACCGTTTGTCATAGTGCGAGCTCCGTCGTTTCCCTCCGTACGGCCCGCAATCCTCTGGCAACAAGGAATATCAGAACTGCCGTCATCAGAACGATGGATATGGCAGCGCCCAACGGCCAATTGCGCGCCGCGCCGAATTGCAGTTGGATCAGATTTCCCATCATCATCGACTTGCCGCCGCCGAGCAGCGTCGGCTCCAGCACTGCGCCGAGGCACGGAACGAAGACCAGAATAGCGCCAGCCAGCATTCCCGGCTGACAGAGAGGCAGGATGACACGGTGTAGCGTGACGAGGCGGCTTCCGTAAAGATCGTGCGATGCCTCGATAAGCGCCGGGTCGAGTTTCTCGATGGAGGCGAAAATCGGCAAAATCATCAGCGGGATGTAACTGTAAACGAGGCCGATCAGCATGGCGGTGTCACCGAACAGCAAACTGTCCATATCATCGATCAACCCGAGCGCGCGCAACGTCTTTTCGATCACGCCTTCATTGCCGAGAATGATGATCCAGGAGTAGACGCGCACGATCATCGAGACCCAGAACGGCAAGGTTACGAGATAGATCAGAGCGACCTTGAGCGACGGCTTTTGCAACGAGATGAAATGGGCGACCGGGAAGCTGAGACCAAGCAGATCAGCGTCGTCCCGGCCGAAAGCAGGAGAGTTCTCGCAACGACGATCAGATATTGTGGATTAAATTCGAGCTCGCCCGCCCAGCCTTCATTGAACAGTATCTGCTTGTAGGGTGCGGTGGTGAAAACATATTCGAAACCACCATACGGTCCACGGGTAGAGAACGAGACGAGAACGATGATGCCGACCGGTATGATCAATGTGAGGAACATGATCAGATGCGTCGGCAAAAGCCCCAGCACGTTCCAGCCCGGGCTCTTGATATGCCGCGTCATGCACCGAGGATCCGCACGGATTCGGCGGCAAAGCCGACTTTCACCGACTGCCCGATCTCGAACATCTGGCCGCGGCTGACACTGTTGCGCTTGGAAATGCGCAGCCTGGTGCCGCCCGTTTCAACGAGATAGTATGTGTAGCCGCCGAGATAATTGGTGCCCATGATCGTGCCATCGACAGCTATCGGGTTGTCCTGGGCAGGCAGGCTGATTTTCTCCGGGCGTATCGACATGAAGGCCTTCTGGCCGGCGACTGCTTTCTTGTGAGAAGCCGTCAAGGTCATGCCGAGCTGCGTTGTCACGGTCGCCTGCTCGCCGTCGACGGCAATCACCTCGGCGTCGAGGAAATTGGTCTCGCCGATGAAGTCGGCGACGAAGCGGTTTGACGGCTCCTCGTAGATCGCGGCAGGCGTGCCAAGCTGCTGGATTTCGCCATCGCCGAGAACGCAGATGCGATCCGACAGGTCGAGAGCTTCTTCCTGGTCATGGGTGACGAAGACGAAGGTGATACCGGTCTTGCGCTGCAGGATGCGCAGCTCGTCGCGCATAGCCTGGCGTAGCTTCAGGTCGAGTGCCGAGAGGGGTTCGTCGAGCAAAAGGACTTCCGGTTCGGGCGCCAATGCGCGGGCGAGCGCGACGCGCTGGCGCTGGCCGCCCGACAATTGCTGCGGCTTGCGCCCGGCAAATGCCTCCATATGGACCAGACGAAGCATGTCAGCGACGCGCGCATCGCGGCGGTCCTTTGACCAACCCAGGTTTTCAAGCCCGAAGCCGATGTTCTGTTCAACGCTCATGTGCGGAAACAGGGCGTAGCTCTGGAACACGGTGTTGACCCGCCGCTTATGCGGCGGCAGTCCCTGTATATTTGATCCGTGCAGGAAAATTTGCCCCGTCGTTGGCTGCTCGAAGCCGGCGATCATGCGCAACAGGGTGGTCTTGCCGCAGCCGCTCGGGCCAAGCAGCGTAAAGAACTCATTGTCGTAGATGTCGAAGGAAACGGGCTTCAACGCCTGATAGGTGCCGAATACCTTGGACACGCCCTTGATCTCGACAGCCTTTCGAGGTGCGCGCAGGCAGGCCTCGTCATTCATGGTCTGGGCGCTCCGGTAAGTCTTTGCGAGCTCGGGCGATGAAGGATTTTCACCGCCGCGCCACCAAGGGTGGGCGCGGCGTCGATCAGCGGCTACATCTTCTCCCATTTGCCGTTGCGGACGACGAACATGTCGACGTCGATGGCCATGTTTGTTTGTCCGTTCGCGTCGAACGAGACTTCTCCCAGAATGCCGTTGTGATGGATGTCACGAATGGCTTTGCTCAGGGCCTCCTTGTCGTCGATGCCCTTTTCCTTGATGACATCGAGCAGGATCTGCGTGGCCTCATAGGCATATTTGGCGTAGGAACCGGCAGGATCGGTGTAGCCCTTGGTTTCATAGGCCTTGCTGAATTCGTCGAGCTTCGGGTTCGACTGTACGGCCGGGGTTCCCGCAATCGTGCCCTCGGCGGCTGCGGCTGCGATCTCGATGAACTTCGGATCGTATATGCCCGAAATTCCGTACATGGGCACACTGCCCATTCCAAGGTCGGCCATCTGGCTGCGCACAAGCGCTGCTTCGGTGACAACGCCACCGAAGTAGACAGCATCAGGCGCCGCCGCCTTCGCCGTGGTCAGCATGGCACGGAAATCGGTGGTGCCGACCGCGGCTGCGTCCGACGAGACGATCTCTCCGCCAGCAGCCTTGAAGAAATCGCCGAACCACTTGGTGTTGGCCGCGCCGTAGTCGGTCGTATCGGAGATGATCGCGATCTTCTTGACCTTGCCTTGCTTGACAATGGCTTCGGCCAACGGCTTGTTTTCGTTGACCAACGTTGGCGTCACGCGGGTCACGTTCGCGAAATTCTGCTCGGTGATCTTCGGGCTGACCGCGCCCCAAACGATGAACGGCATCTGCGCGCGATTGAAGACTGGGATCGTCGCCAGGGCGACCGAGCTGTTCCAATGTCCGGTCGCGGCAATCACCGACGGATCGTTGACCAGCTTTTGGGCCGCCGAGACGCCGACGGCCGGATCGGAGGCGTCATCGAGGACGATGCCTTCCACCTGGTGCGGATAGCCGCTGGCATTGGCTTGCTCGATCGCGAGCAGGAAACCGTTGCGGGCGCCGAGGCCCTGCTGGGCGTTTCCGCCGGAGAGCGGTCCAATGAAGCCGAGTTTGATCTGGTCGGCCTGAGCCTGGGCGGCACCCAGCGCAATGGCGAACAGAGACCCAGCCAGAATTGACGATACGCGGATAAGCGCCCTGCGCCTGTTTTGCATGGTTCCACCTCAATAGAATTATCTGCCGCCATCGTAGCGACCCGGCCGATCGTGATCGTCGGCTGATCATCAGTGTATTGGCGCGTATTCAGTGATGAAATTCGGAAATTGTGACTCGTGAGTTCGGAGATTCGTTCTGTCCGCCCGGCATGGCGGTTGATACCCGTCTGCTCCCGATGGAGGCGAGCACAATGACGGAACTGCTTGTCCAGCAGCTGGTGAACTGGATAACCCTTGGCTGCATCTATGCCTTGCTGGCTATCGGATTCAGTCTGATCTTCGGTGTCCTGAACGTCATTCATTTCTCTCACGGCGATGTCGCAACGACGGCGCCGTTTATCTCGCTGGCGCTCGCCCAGGCGTTGGCGACGGCGGTTGGGGCTTCAAGCCCCGCTTGGCTGGTGGTTGCGGTACCGGCAGCCGTGTTCGCCGTCGGATTGATCGGCGTCTTGCTGGACAAGCTGGTTATCAGGCGCTTTCGCGACGCCCCTGCCATGATGGCGCTGGTCGCGACGGTGGCGCTGGGCATCGTCATCCGCGAGCTGATCCGTCATCTCTATCCGCAAGGCTCGAACCCGCATGCCTTCCCGCGCCTGGTGTCGGGCATGGCTTTCGAAGTCTCCGGCGTTGCCATCAGCTGGTTCGCGCTGCTTGTGGTCGTACTGACCATCGCGCTGGTGGCCATGCTGTTCGTCTTCCTGCGCTTGACCCCGCTCGGCCTGCGCATCCGGGCGGCCTCGGAGGACCGGATCGTGGCGCGGATGATGGGCATCCGTGATGCACGTGTCTTCCGGGCGACTTTCTTCATCGCCTCAGCGATCGGCGCCACTGCCGGCCTTTTGTTCGCAAGCTATGCCGGCGTGACACGGTTCGACTTCGGTGTCATGGCCGGCCTGCTCGGCTTTTCCGCTGCGGTAATCGGCGGCCTCGGCTCGATGCCGGGCGCCATACTGGGCGGACTGATCATCGCTGGCATCGAGGTGCTTGCGCAGACATTTGTGCCCGATGGTGCTTCCTATCGATTGGTGTTCGTCTTCCTGCTCGTCATCGCCGTGCTCATCTTCCGCCCGGCCGGCCTGCTTGGGCGCACCGTCATGGAGAAAGTCTAGCATGCAGGGTAGCGCTTCACTTGCTGCGCCGGGCAAGGCGGCGGCCGCAGTCTTCGCCATCGCCTCGCAACTTTGCGGGGCAGCGTTTCTCTACCTCATTTTGAAGGTTGACGGCGGCTGGCAGGTGGTCGGCCTGCTGGCTTTGCTCGGCTTCGGCTTCTACCTGTTGGAGAGGCTGCCGTGGATCGGCGACTACGCGTTGGCCAGCTTTGCCCGTGCTCCCCTTGTGGCGATGGCTACCGCGGCGGTCATCGTTGTGGCTTTTCCATTCGTCATCGGCTCGAATACCTATATGCTGCATCTGCTGATTGTCGCCCAGCTCTATGCCGTGCTCGCGCTGGCGCTCAATTTCCAGCTCGGCAGTGCCAACATTCCGAACTTCGCCACCGGCGCTTCCTACGGCATCGGGGCCTATGTGTCGGCGTTGCTGGCGATCAACTTCGGTATCAGTTTCTGGCTGACACTGCCGGTCGCGGCGCTGGCTGCAACACTGTTCGGTTTCATCATCGGCATTCCTTCGATGCGCACGCGTGATACCTATCTGGCGCTTGTCACCATCGCCTTTGGCGTCGTGGTCCAGCAGTTGCTGAACAATTTCGGCTGGACCGGCGGGCCCAACGGACTGGTCGGCATTCCTGCGCCCAGCCTGTTCGGGCATTCCTTCGCCGACCCGCTGGTGATCTTCGGTTGGAAACTACCGAGCCAGGCGAACTTCTATTATCTGTCGGCGGCGCTGGTCGTCGTCGCCATCGTCACGGCGCATCGGTTGCATGGCTCGCGCATCGGGCTGGCCTGGAACGCACTGCGCGCCGACGAGATCGCCGCCAAGGCGCAAGGCATCAATGTGGCGTGGTTCAAGGTGTTGGCGTTCGCGGTCGATGCCTTCCTGGCCGCCTTTGCCGGCACGATCTACGCCTTCTACGTGTCCTACATTTCCCCCGACAATTTCACCTTCCTCGTCTCCGTCACCATCATGACCATGGTCATCGTCGGCGGCATGGACAACATTTTCGGCGTCATCGTCGGTGCGTTCCTGCTGACCATCCTGCCCGAGAAACTGCGCGCCTTCGCCGACTACCGCCTGCTGTTCTTCGGCGTCGTCATCATCGGCTTCCTGATGATCCGGCCGCAGGGGTTGTTCCCGCAACGCATGCGGCGATACGGGGGCGATCTGTGAGCGCGCTTCTCAAAGTCGAGAATTTGACGATGCGCTTCGGCGGGTTGGTCGCGCTCAACGATGTCAGCCTTTCGATCGACAAGGGCGCGGTGCTCGCCGTCATCGGCCCGAATGGCGCCGGCAAGTCGACGCTGTTCAACGTCGTGACTGGCGTCTACCGGCCGACCTCCGGCCGGGTGACGTTCAACGGCACCGAGATCACCAGCCGCCCGTCCTATGAAGTCGTCGATCGTGGCATCGCCCGCACATTTCAGTCGTCGCGGCTGTTCTCGGACCTCAGCGTCCTCGACAACGTCATCATCGGCATGCACACCCGCACGAAGACCGGTGTGCTGGATGCGCTGTTCCGGCCGGGCGCGTCGCGCCGCGAGATGGCGGCCTGCGTGGAAAAGGCCGAAACCCTGCTCAAGCTCGGATCCGGCGGCCTGTTCGAACAGCGTTATCGGCCAGCGGGAACGCTGGCGCAGGCCGACCGGCGCCGGCTGGAGATAGCCCGCGCACTGGCCTCGCAGCCCAAGCTTTTGCTGCTCGACGAACCGTCGGTCGGCATGGACGATACGGAGACGGACGCATTGGTGGCCGACATTGTGCGGCTGCGTGCGCAAAACCCCGAGCTGTCGGTGGTCCTGATCGAGCACGACATGCGCGTGGTCGAGGCATTCCCGCACCACGTCGCGTGCATCGACTATGGCAGCAAGATCGCCGAGGGTGACTTTGCGGCGGTGCGCGCCGACCCGCGCGTCCAGGAAGCCTATCTCGGGAAGGCGGTCGCCCATGCTTGAGCTGAAGGGTGTCGATACCAGCTACGGGGCGGTCCCGATGCTGCGCGGCGTGGCGATGAGCGTTCGTCCCGGCGAACTGGTCTGCCTGCTCGGGCCGAATGGCGCCGGCAAGACGACAACCTTCATGACCGTATGCGGCGTTGTGCGCGCCCAGCGCGGCAAGGTCGAGGTGATGGGCCGGGACATGGCGACGCTTGGCACGGAAAACCTCGCGTCGCTTGGTGTCGGCCTTGTTCCGGAAGGGCGCCGGCTGTTTCCCAGCCTGACCGTGATTGAGAACCTGCGCCTGGGCTACGACGCGGTGTCCGGCCGGGGTCCCGATTTCGAGGCGCAGCTGGACAAAATGGGCAATCTGTTTCCGCGTATCCAGGAGCGTTTGCGCCAGGTGGCTGGCACTCTGTCCGGCGGCGAACAGGCGATGGTCGCGCTGGCGCGCGCGCTGATCGGCGAACCCAGGCTCGTGATCATGGACGAACCGTCGCTTGGTCTCTCGCCCAAGCTCATCGGCGAGTATTTCGAGATCACCCGGGAGATCCATCGCCGCGGCACGACCATCCTGCTGATCGAACAGAATGCGGAAATGGGACTAGGCATCGCCGATCGTGGCTATGTCCTGGTCAAGGGCAAGGTCGCCCAGGAAGGACCGGCAAAGGAGCTACTCTCGTCCAAGGCGGCCAGAAGCCTTTATCTCTGAGCCTCCCGGTAATTTCGTCTGTCGCAGCGGCGATGATCCCACGTTCACTTCTTTGGCGATGGCATCCAGCATTTAGGGACAAGCTAACCACTGCCACATGAAATCGTAATTTTCGCTACCGGGCCCCTTCAGTAAACCAACGATCAGACCTCCGTCGCATCCGCAGAAATTCTCAGGGAGAGCCAGAAAGGGCCGCTGAAATGTCAGTTGAAAAAGTAGACACGCTCGTTGTTGGCGGCGGCCAGGCGGGATTGGCTATGAGCGAGCATCTGAGCAAGTGCGGCGTGCCTCATCTTGTGCTCGAGCGCCGGCGTATCGCCGAACGCTGGCGCTCCGAAAGATGGGACTCTTTGGTTGCCAATGGTCCCGCCTGGCACGATCGTTTTCCGGGCATGGAGTTTCCGGACACCCATCCCGATGCCTTTGTCTCCAAGGAGAAGGTTGCGGACTATTTTGTCGCTTATGCGGAAATGATCACGGCCCCTATCCGCTGCGGCGTCGAGGTAAAGAAAGTGCACCGGCTCGTCGGCCGTCCCGGTTTCCAGGTCGAAACCTCCGATGGCGTGATCGAGGCCAGCAATTTGGTTGCCGCCACCGGAGCTTTCCAACATCCCGTTGTCCCGGCCATCGTTCCCGCAGATGCCGGGCTCATGCAGACCCATTCCAGCGCCTATCGTAATCCCGGCCAACTGCCCGACGGTGCGGTGCTGGTGGTCGGTTCGGGATCCTCGGGGGTGCAGATCGCGGACGAACTCTTGTGTGCGGGAAGGCGCGTCTACCTCTCGGTCGGGCCGCATGATCGCCCGCCGCGGGCCTATCGCGAGCGTGACTTCTGCTGGTGGCTGGGGGTTTTGGGCAAGTGGGACGCCCAGGCGCCGGCGCCCGGCACGGAACATGTCACCATCGCGGTGAGCGGTGCGCGTGGCGGCCAAACGATCGACTTCCGGCGTCTTGCCGCGCAAGGGATGACGCTGGTTGGCCGGACGGAATTGTACAGGGACGGTATCATGACCTTCGCGCCCGATCTGGCCAGGAATATCGCTCGCGGCGATGCGAACTATATGTCGGTGCTGGACGAGGCCGACGCCTATGTTGCCCGAAACGGCCTTGACCTTCCCGAAGAGCCCGAGGCCCGCAAGATCGGGTCGGACCCGCAATGCGTGACCGATCCGATTCTCGATCTCAACTTGGCAGAAGCAGGAATAGGTTCGATCATCTGGGCAACGGGATTCACCGTCGATTACAACTGGCTGAAAGTCGATGTGTTCGACGAAAAGGGCAAGCCGAGGCATCAGCGCGGTGTGTCGACCGAGCCCGGAATCTATTTCCTGGGCCTGCCGTGGCAATCGCGCAGGGGATCCAGCTTCATCTGGGGCGTCTGGCATGACGCCCAGCATGTGGCGGACCATATTTCCACGCAGCGCAAATACCTAGCCTACCATGCGTCCGCGAAGCGCGACACCAAGGTGGCGTAGCCAACGGCAACTGCAACGGATGTCCCGACCTCGAGCCTGATCTGACGGAGACCAAGATGGCGCATACCAGAATTCGCAAGTTCAACACCAAAGACACCTATCCCGAGCAGAAGCTCGACAACGATCTGTGTCAGGCGGTCGTTACGCGGGGCGGCAGGACCGTCTATCTGCGTGGCCAGTGTCCGCAGGACCTCGATACGGCCAAGAATATCGACAGCCATGATCCCGTCGAGCAGACGCACAAGGTCATGCAGAACATCCGCCAGCTGATCGAGGAGTGCGGCGGGTCCATGGAGCACCTGGTCAAGGTGGTGGTCTACATCACCGACGTGCGCCATCGCGAGGCGGTCTACCGCACCATGGGCGAGTACATCAAAGGCGTGCATCCCGTTTCAACCGGCCTCGTCGTGCAGGCTCTGGCGCGGCCAGACTGGCTGGTCGAGATCGACGGCACCGCCGTCATTCCGGATGATCGCACTTCGATCATCCCGGATGATCGCACTTCGATCATCCGGGACTGACGGCCATGACCTTTTCCATTGTCGCGCGGTGCAGCCGCACCGGCATGTTCGGGGTCGCGGTGTCATCCTCGTCGCCTGCGGTCGCGGCGCGCTGTGCCTTTGCGCAGGCAGGCGTCGGCGCCATTGCCAGCCAGAACGTCACCGATCCGACGCTTGGGCTGCGAGGCCTCGAACTGCTGGCGCGCGGCGCTTCGGCCGCCGAGGCGGTCGCCATATTGAAGCGCACCGGCGCCTATAGCGAATACCGGCAGGTGCTGGCTGTCGATGCCGCCGGGACGACCGCGATACATTCAGGTCCCAAGGCGCTTGGCATCTGGGCGGAAGCGCGCGCGGAAAATGTCGCCTGCGGCGGCAACATGCTTGCCCATGACGGAGTGCCGCAAGCCATGGTCGATGCCTTTCTGGCGTCGGAAGGACATCTGGGCGACCGCCTCATCGCGACCATGCGCGCCGCGCTGAAAGCAGGCGGCGAGGCGGGCCCGGTCCATTCCGCCGGAATGAAGCTGGTGCGTGAGGTTGCGTGGCCGGTCGCCGATCTGCGCTGCGACTGGACCGACGACTGCCCGATCGAGCAACTGGCGACGCTGTGGGAGCTCTACAAGCCGCAGCTCGATGCCTATGTGACCCGCGCGATAAATCCATCCGATGCGCCGAGCTACGGCGTGCCCGGCGATGAATAGTCAAGACACAGCCACGGGACATCTGCGATGAGCGAACTCAGCCACAAGGACTGGATCGGCAAAGCATCCGCGATCCGTTTTTGCGACAAGGCGTTCATCGACGGTAAGCCGGTTGCAGCCCGTTCCGGCCGAACCTTCGCCAGCGTCAATCCGGCAACCGGCGAAGTGCTGGCCGAAGTGGCGTCTTGTGGCGAGGAAGATATTGATCTGGGTGTTGCCGCGGCACGGCGCAGCTTCAACGCCGGCGTCTGGTCACGGACCAGTCCGGCACACCGCAAGGAGGTGTTGTTGCGGCTGGCGCAGTTGCTGCGCGAAAACCTGCATGAACTGGCCCTGCTTGAATCGCTCGACATGGGCAAACTCGTCAAAGATGCGGCCTCGGTCGACGTCCCCGGCTCGGCAGCGATCTTCCAATGGTATGGCGAAGCCATCGACAAGATCTATGACGAAGTGGCGCCAACCGGCGAAGGCGATCTGGTGTTGGTGCGGCGCGAGCCGCTTGGCGTGATCGGCGCAGTGGTGCCGTGGAATTTTCCACTCGACATGGCGACCTGGAAGTGCGCGCCGGCGCTGGCGGCGGGCAATTCGGTGGTGCTGAAACCGGCCGAGCAGTCGCCCTTGTCGGCCCTGCGGCTGGCGGAACTGGCTGTTGAAGCGGGCCTGCCGGCTGGCGTGCTCAATGTGGTGCCCGGCCTTGGCGAAACCGCCGGCCAGGCGCTTGGCCGCCACATGGATGTGGATTGCCTTGCCTTCACCGGCTCGACTGCCGTGGGCAAGATGTTCCTGCAGTACTCCGGTCAGTCGAACATGAAGCAGGTCTGGCTGGAAACCGGCGGCAAGAGCCCCAACCTCGTCTTTGCCGATTGCAGCAACCTCGATGCAGCGGCCGATATGGCGGCCTTTGGTATCTTCTTCAACCAGGGCGAAGTCTGCTCCGCCAATTCACGGTTGCTCGTGCAGCGCGGCATCAAGGATGTTCTTGTGGAAAGGCTCGTGCAGCGTGCGGCGGCCACGCAGCCCGGCGATCCACTCGATCCGGCTTCGAAAATGGGCGCGATGGTCGATGCCCGTCACGCGGCCAATGTCATGCGGTTTGTCGAGGCCGGCAAGAAAACCGCGCGCTTGGTTGCGGGCGGCGATCTGGTCACGGTCAACGGGCGCGGCAGCTTTATCCAACCCACCATCTTCGACGATGTCGCGCATACCGATCCGATTGCGCGGGACGAGATATTCGGGCCGGTGCTTTCTGTCATCGCCTTCGACGACGAGGCGGAGGCGATCCGTATGGCCAATGACAGTCCATACGGGCTGGCCGCATCGCTGTGGACCGACAGCCTGTCGCGTGCACACCGCATCGCCGGCCGGCTCCATGCCGGCACGGTTTCCGTCAACACGGTCGACGCGCTGAGCCCGATGACGCCGTTCGGTGGCTTCAAGCAATCCGGCTTCGGCCGCGACCTGTCGCTGCATGCGCTCGACAAGTACACCGCGCTCAAGACGACGTGGATCAAATACTGATGGATGGCAAAGGCTTGATCGAAGCACCTAAACCGGCAACATAGCCAGCCATGCCGCTACGCTTTACGCTCAGACAGTTGGAATATTTCGTCGCCGTTGGCGAGGCTGGCTCCATTGCAAAGGCGGCCGAACAGGTCAACGTGTCACCGCCATCGATTTCGGCCTCCATCGCGCAGCTGGAAACTGAGTTCGGCGTCCAGCTTTTTGTCCGCAAGCATTCGCACGGCCTCTCGCTCACCGCCGGCGGTCGCGTCTTCCTTAAGGAAGCCGCCCGCTTGCTCAACGACGCCGACGCCTTGCATGACGTCGCTGGCGACATTGCAGAAAAGGTGCGCGGCCCGCTGGCAGTAGGATGCTTGCTGACGTTCGCGCAGATCGTCCTGCCGGCTCTGCGCATGAAGTTCGAGCGCGCCTATCCTGATGTGCGCGTACGGCAGTTCGAGCGCAATCAAGGGCAGTTGCTCGAGATGCTGCAGCGCGGCGAAATCGACCTTGCCCTGACATACGATCTCGAACTGTCGCAGGACATGACCTTTGAGCCGCTGATCCTGGTGCCAGCCTATGTCATGCTGCCAGCGGGGCACCGCTTTGCGGGAAAGGCGTCGATCACGACGGAAGAATTGGCCGACGAGCCGATGGTGTTGCTCGACCTGCCTTTCAGTCGCGAATATTTCCTGTCGGCGTTCCACCAGCGGGGAATCCGACCGAACATCGCCGAGCGCACAGGCGACATTGCGGTTATGCGCACTATGGTGGCCAATGGCTTCGGCTACGGCATCGCCAATATGCGGCCGCTCAACACCCTGGCGCCGGACGGCAAGCCACTTGTCTTTGTGCCGCTGGATGGTGACTTGCGACCTCTGACCATGGGCGTCGCCTTGCCCAACTCTGAACATCGCACGCAAACCGTCCAGGCGTTCATCGATCACTGCCGGCATTTTGTGGTTGAGCAAGGCGTATTCGGCGCCGGGCGGGCGGTGGAACACCAGTCGATTGGCTAGATCAGCCACCCAATCAAATCGGAACCGCTCTGTTGCTAAGCTCGAAGCTGGTGGACGACAAGCCGCCGCAGCAATTCGTCCAGCATGTTGTCGCAGCGGCGCATCTGCTCGACGCTGACGAATTCGTCCGGCTTGTGCCCTTGCGCCATCGACCCCGGTCCGCATACGACCGTCGGCGTGCCGAGATCGCTGCTGAAAAGGCCACCTTCCGTGCCGAAGGCAACCTTGATGGTGTCGTTGGCGCCGGTCAGCGATTTGACGAAAGCGACGGCTTGCGAACTGAGCGGCGTATCCAGGCCGGGATAGGTGTTGGTGATGTCGATGTCGATCGCCGCCTCGGGCGCGATGGCCGAAGCTTCGACGGCAATGCGCGCTGCCTCCGCGCGCAGACCGTCGAGGATCTCCTGAGGGTTGTCGGCTGCAATATTGCGGATCTCGAAGTCGATCTGACAGAGGTTCGGCACGATGTTCAGCGCCACGCCGGCGTTCATCTTGCCGACGTGGACGGTTGTGTAGGGAATGTCGTAGTCGCCATCGCGGGCGCCATCACGCGCCAGCCGGTCCTGCTCCCGGCGCAAGGCGGCGACGAAGTCGCAGCCGAGATGGATGGCGTTGAGCGCCAGTGGAGCCAGCGCCGAATGGCCTTCGCGTCCCTTGCAGATGGCGCGTGCGGCAAGCTTGCCCTTGTGACCCGTCGCCACCTTCATGCCGGTCGGCTCGCCGATGATGCATAGCAACGGCCGTTGCGGGGCTCCTCGCAGCATGTCGATCAGGCTGCGCACGCCGATGCAGCCGATCTCCTCGTCGTAGGAGAGTGCCAGGTGCAACGGGGTCTGCAGTGTCATTTTCGAGGCCGTGACACATGCAGCGAGCGCGCTGGCGACGAAGCCCTTCATGTCGGCCGCCCCGCGTCCGTAAAGCTTGCCGTCGCGCTCGCTCATCTCGAAGGGCGGCAGCGTCCAGTTCTGGCCGTCGATGGGAACGACGTCGGTGTGGCCGGACAGCATGATGCCGGAAGTGCCGGCCGGTCCGATGGTGGCAAAGAGGTTGGCTTTATGGCCATCCCCGCTTTGAATGATCTGGCAAGCAATGCCATGTGCGTCCAGCAGGTCCGCTACGTAGCCGATGAGGTCGAGATTCGGGTCACGGCTCACCGTCGGGAATGCGATCAGCTTTTCAAGGATCCGGATGCTGTCCATGCGTCTAAATCTCGTTGCCCGTGCGAGCTATCTAGCATCGCGTGGCCACGGCCTTGAAGTCGCATTTGGCTCAGCCGGGATTCACCGGATGCTAATCCAGGCCGTGCCGATTAGGCGGGTCCTAATCGGCACGGAAGAAATCTGTAGTTTTCCGGCGCCTGCCTCAACTTATGAGTAGTCTCTCGGCATCAACCCAATGGCGCTTGGCAGACCGGCTTGCGCCACGGCTCGAGGAAAGTTCCATGCGCGATCCACGCTACGACATTCTGTTCGAGCCCATGAAGATCGGTCCAGTGACCGCCAAGAACCGCTTCTATCAGGTTCCGCATTGCAATGGCGGCGGCTACCGCGATCCTTCCGCCGCCGCCGAGATGCGCCGCATCAAGTCGGAAGGCGGCTGGGGCGTCATCTTCACCGAGCAGACCGAGATGCACCATACCTCGGAGATCACGCCCTTCATCGAGCTCAGGCTGTGGGACGACGCCGATATCCCAGCACTGGCCAAGATGGCCAGCGCCATGCATCAGCATGGCGCGCTGGCCGGCATCCAGCTGGCCTATTCAGGCATCAACGGTCCGAACCTCTACACCAAGGAAGTGCCACGCGGACCGTCGGCTTTGCCCATCCGGACCTTCACCAACGATCCGGTTCAGGCGCGCGCCATGGACAAGCAAGATATCCGCGACCTGCGCCGCTGGCACCGCAATGCCTTCAAGCGTGCCAGGCAGGCGGGCTTCGATCTGGTCTGTCTCTACGGCGCGCATGGCTTCGGCATCATCCAGCACTTCCTGTCTACCGCCACCAACCAGCGCAGTGACGAATATGGCGGCTCGCTGGAAAACCGCTCGCGGCTGATGCGTGAGCTGATCGAAGAGGGCCGGGATGCCATCGGCGGCACCTGCGGCCTGACGCTGCGGCTGTCGTTGGACGAGATGATCGGCGAGCTTGGCTTCGCCAATTCCGAAGTGCGTGACATGATCGAGATGCACGCCGACCTGCCCGACCTCTGGGATTTGGCCCATGGCGCCTGGGAGGACTGCTCCGGGCCGTCTCGGTTCAAGGAGGAGGCCGCGCAGGAGAGCCTCGTGTCCGGTATCAAGAAGCTGACCTCGAAGCCGGTCGTCGGTGTCGGTCGCTTCACGTCGCCCGATGTGATGGTGAAGATGATCAGGTCCGGCACGCTTGATTTCATCGGCTGCGCGCGGCCATCGATTGCCGATCCCTTCCTGCCGAAGAAGGTGGAGGAGGGGCGGATCGAGGATATTCGCGAATGCATCGGCTGCAACATCTGCATTACCGGCGACATGACGATGTCCATCTCGCGCTGCACGCAGAATCCAACGTTCATGGAGGAGTGGCGCAAAGGCTGGCATCCGGAACACATGCAGGCCAAGGGCGACAGCGAGAGCGTGCTGATCGTCGGCGCCGGCCCTGCCGGGCTGGAGGCCGCTCGCGCACTCGGCCTGCGTGGCTATCAGGTGGCCGTTGCCGAAGCCGGCACCGAACTCGGCGGCCGCGTGGCGCGCGAATGCCGCTTGCCTGGCCTCTCCGCATGGGGCCGCGTGCGCGACTATCGCCAGTATCAGCTCAGCCAAATGTCGAATGTCGACGTCTATTTCGAAAGCCGGTTGTCTGCCGAGGACATATTGGCCTTCGGCTTTCAAAACGTTGCCATCGCCACCGGCTCGACATGGCGCAGCGACGGCGTGGCGCGCGCGCATGTCGTGCCGATGCCGATCGATCCGGTCATGCCGGTCTACACGCCGGACGATCTGATGGGCGGCAATGTGCCGACCGGCAATGTCGTGCTGTTCGACGACGACCACTACTACATGGGTGGCGTTCTGGCGGAGCTTATGGCGCGCCAGGGCGCGAGGGTGACGCTGGTGACGCCATCCGCCTATGTATCCGACTGGACCCGCAACACGCTGGAGCAGGGTGCCATCCATCGCCGGCTGGCTGAGCTCGGCGTCGAGATCGTGTTGAACCGGATCGTGACGCGCATTGTGCCGGGAGGTGTTGCCACCGCCTGTGCATATACTGGCAACCGACGTGACATCGCTGCAGACGCTGTGGTGCTGGTGACGTCGCGCCAACAGGACGATGGCGTCTGGCAGGGCTTAAAGGCGCGGAGGGACGAATGGGCCGATAACGGCATTCGCTCGATCAAGGTCATCGGCGATGCCGAGGCGCCGGGGCCGATCGCGTGGGCAACTTATGCGGGGCACCGCTTTGCGCGCGAACTGGATGAAGCCGATATTGGCGACGCACTGCCCTTCCGTCGCGAGATCACGGCATTGGCCGCGGAATAGGTTTGAGAAGAAATAGATAGATTTGAAGCCGTTCATGCTTCCGGTTGCTCAGCATTCGATGAGCCACAGATTCGCGAGGATATGCGGCGCCCCGAACCTTTGGAGATAGCCAGGCGCACAGACAGTCATCGGTCGCTGGAGAACCCAGATAGCTCAGTCTCGTTTACTGTACTACTGCATTTGGATTCCGTTCATCGGCATCATATTGTGATTGAGGTGCGTCATGATCCAGACGGAACCGAGCACGACAAGCACGACGATGAATACGCCGAAGGCCAGCGCCAGGACGTTGTTCGTGTTGTCCGGGCCTGTGGTGAGATGAATGAAGAAGACGAGGTGCACGCCCATCTGCGCAATGGCGAGCACAACGAGCGCTGAGATGATCGCCGGCTGGTAGATGAGACCGCTCTGCGCCGCAACGAAAGAGGCGACAGTCAGCAGGATGGCCAGGCCAAACCCCAGTGCGTAGCCCAGCAGGCCGCCGGCCAGCTCCTGCTCGTTGATGCGCTCTTCGCCAGGCGCGGAATCGTCAAGGTCGGCAAATTCTTCGGGGCGGTGGTCGCGATCGCTCATGCACTGGCTCCCAGAAGATACACGAGAGTGAAGATCGCGATCCAGATGATGTCCAGCGCATGCCAGAACAGGTTGAAACACTGAAGGCGACGCAAGATGTCGTCGCGAAAACCCTTCACCCAAAGCTGCGCGATCATCGTGCCCAGCCAAAGCAGGCCCATTCCCACGTGCAGGCCATGGCATCCAACCAGCGCAAAGAAGGCAGAAAGGAAGGCGCTGCGCGAAGGGCCGGCACCTTCCTCGATCATTCCGGCGAACTCCTGCACCTCGAGCATCAGAAATGCGGCGCCCAGGATTCCGGTCACGAGTAGCCAGATCTGTGTCCAGACCATATCGCGCCGGTGACTGGCAAGACTTCCCAGACCGCAAGTGAAGCTGGAGGTGAGAAGCAGCCCGGTCTGGATCGCGACCCTGGGGAGTTCGAACAGAGCGCGGCCGGCCGGGCCTCCGGCGATCTCCTTCGCCAGCACGGCGTAGGCCGCGAAGAAGGCCGAGAACATGATGATGTCGGACAGCAGGAAAATCCAGAAGCCGTAGGCGACGGTCACGAATTTCGAGGCCGGTCCACCTTCGCCGTGCCCTGTCGCACCATGACCATGGCCTGAGCCATGGCCGAGCCGATGTGGATCTGGCCTGCCAGCCGAAATGGCGCCTGGCAGCGCTCCCGAGACGGCGCTCATGCGAGTTCCTCCCGGCGCTTGGACCACCCAGCCCGGCCAGCGCGTTCAATGCGCTCGAGATCTTCGGCGGAGACCTCATATTCGGCGACGTCACGCCAGGCAAAGACCACGAAGGTGGCGTAGGCGCCGACAAGACCGACAATGGCTAGCCACCAGATGTGCCATATGAGCGCGAATCCAACGAGGGTCGCGAAGAAGGCGGCCACGAATCCGGTAGGACTGTTCTTCGGCATCTCGATCGGTTCATAGGCCGGCTCCTCGCCCGAATCCTGCATTTCGATCCTGCGCTGCTTCATGGTCCAGTAGGCTTCCTCGCCTCCCACATGCGGAAGTCTGGCAAAATTGAAGCTTGGCGGCGGAGACGATGTAGACCATTCCAGCGAGCGGCCGTCCCATGGATCGCCGGTTTCGTCGCGCAACTCATCACTGTGCCTGATCGATACGACAAGCTGCGTGATCTGACAGGCCGCACCAACGATCATCACAAGAATACCGCAGGCCGCAACGATCAACCAAGGCACCCAAGGGTCGATTTCGATGTGCTGAAGGCGGCGCGTCATCCCCTGCAGGCCGACGATATACAGTGGCAGGAAGACGAGAATGAACCCCAGCAGCGTGAACCAGAACGCTGCCTTGCCCCAGCCCTCATGCAGCCGGAAGCCGAACGCCTTCGGGAACCAATAGGTGAAGCCTGCGAAAGCCCCAAACAGCACGCCTGCGATGATGACATTGTGGAAATGCGCGACCAGGAACATCGAGTTGTGCAGCATGAAATCGGCAGGCGGAACGGCCAGCAGCACGCCGGTCATGCCGCCGACGGTGAAGGTGGTGATGAAGCCGATGGCCCACAGCATCGGCGTGTCGAAGCGAATGCGTCCGCCATACATGGTGAAGAGCCAGTTGTAGATCTTCACGCCGGTACCGACTGCAATGATCGAGGTGGCGATGCCGAAGGCGGCATTCACATCTGCGCCGGCGCCCATGGTGAAGAAGTGATGCAGCCACACCATGAACGAAACGATGCAGATGAAGAGCGTAGCGGCCACCATCGAACGGTAACCGAACAGCGGCTTTGACGAGAAGGTGGAGAACACTTCCGAAAAGATGCCGAAGGCGGGCAGCACGAGGATATAGACCTCCGGATGGCCCCAGGCCCAGATGAGGTTCACGAACATCATAGGGTTGCCGCCAGCCTCGTTCGTGAAGAAATGGAACCCTAGATAGCGATCGAGCGTGAGCATCGCCAATGTCGCCGTCAGGATGGGAAACGCCGCGACGATGAGGAGGTTGGCGGCGAGCGAGGTCCAGCAGAACATGGGCATGCGCAGATAGCCCATCCCCGGAGCGCGCATCTTCAGAATCGTGGCAACCAGATTGACGCCGGTCATCAGCGTGCCGACGCCCGAGATCTGGATCGCCCAGAGATAGTAATCGACGCCGACGCCCGGGGAGTAGTCGAGCTCCGATAGCGGCGCGTAGGGGAGCCACCCGGTGCGGGCGAATTCGCCAATAACCAGTGAAATGTTGACAAGCAGTGCACCCGACGCGGTCAGCCAGAGGCTGACGGAATTGAGCGTCGGAAAGGCCACGTCGCGCACTCCGAGTTGCAGCGGAACCACGAAATTCATGAGGCCGATCATGAACGGCATTGCGCCGAAGAAGATCATGATGGTGCCATGCGCGGAAAATATCTGGTCGTAGTGGTCGGGCGGCAGAAAGCCTGGCCCATGCACGGCGGCGATCTGCTGGGTGCGCATCATGATCGCGTCGACGAAGCCGCGCAGCAGCATGAGCCCCGCCAAAAGTACGTACATGACGCCGATCCGCTTGTGGTCCACCGAGGTGATCCACTCGCGCCACAGGTAGGGCCAAAAGCCTTTGACGGTGATCCAGGCCAACACGCCGATAGCCGCAAGGAAGACGACGAGAGCGGCGATGAGCGGAATCGGCTCATCGAAGGGAATGGCGGACCAGTCGAGCTTTCCCAGCATGGTTCAACCGCCTCCGTGCCGTTCATGTCTGGCATTTGGGTCCGCCGGCGTGGCCGGACCCAAAGGATCAGGGTGGACCCGTGGATTGCCGCCGCGGCCTTCGCTTGGCCCGGGCGCTGGCGGCAGGTATTGACGCACCACGGCATCAAACAGCCCTGGCTGAACATGCGAGAACGCAAACGGAGCGACGTCCTGGCTTTGTCGAGCGAGTTCGCGGTACGCCCCCGCGTTCAGGGTCTGGCCGCCGCCGCGGAGGCCCGCCGTCCACTGGGCGAACGCTTCGGGCGGCACGATCCGCACCCGAAAATTCATGTCCGAGAAACCGTCGCCGCTGTAGTGGGCCGACTGGCCATACAGGACGCCAGGCTTGTCGGCCAGGAGGTTGAGCTCGCTTTCCATACCGTTCATCGCGTAAATCATGCTCCCGAGCTGCGGAACGAAAAATGTGTTCATTACGCTCGCCGAGGTCAGACGGAACCGCACCGGCGTGCCTGCAGGCATGACCAGTTCGTTGACGCTCGCGATTTGCTGGTCGGGGTAGATGAACAGCCATTTCCAATCGAGCGCGACGACTTGCACCTCGAGCGGCGAATTGGTCGACGATAGAGGCTTGCGAGGGTCGAGCTGATGGGATCCGTAATAAATTAGACCCCCGAGAAAGAGGATCGTCAGCGTGGGAATTGACCAGACGATGAGCTCTATCCGGCCTGAATAGGTGAATCCTGGATCATATTTGGCGCGGGTGTTGGAAGCGCGAAACCACCATGCAAACCATAGCGCGGCGACGATGGTCGGGACGACGATCACCAACATGACGGCCAGCGAGTTGAGCAGGATTGTCCGATTGCCGGCGCCGACCGGCCCTTGTGGGTCGAGCACGCCGCCTGCGCAGCCGGCGAGCTCGACCGTGCCCAGCAAGAGAATGGTAAGGCCTGACGAGCCAGCCCGCTTCATGTTCGTCCCTATGGTAGGTGATCACATAGTCACCCGGCTCCGGTTCGTTCGTGGCCACCGGCCACGGGCCGAAACTATGCGCATCGACGCGAAATCAGCTCCCTCAGCAACGGCTTCAACTTGCAGTGAGAAAGACCGTATACGTCGAAGAATTTCCTGTCTCTCTGGTTTTAGGTGCGGAACAGATAAGCCGCCGGTCCGCGGAAAGCCGAACATTCAGGGGCCGAATTTGTTCCCGGGCATTTACGCGAGGCAAAGTTAACGTTTGGCGGAGTTGGTGTGCAGTCCGTGAGAAGCGGCAACCGCGGCCCAGTCCGATGTGCCCGCCAAGGTCGGCACATAACTTGCTTATCAAATACGGGAGACACATCAGGGGAATTTCGTCATGCAAGAAGCAACTGCAACTCATCCTGAGGGCAATACCCTCTTCCCGATCGTGCTTTCGATCGTCGCTGCAGCGGCGACCGGAGTGCTCTGGGCCTATGCGAACCCGATCCAACTCGTTCCCGGCGTCATCCAGTGGCGCATCTTCGCCTTTCTGCCCCCGCTGGTGGGCATCCTGCTCGGCTGGAAGAGCGGTTTCATCTGCGGCTATCTCGGCACCGTAGTCTGGTCGCTGCTGGCCGGTACCTTCATCCCCGCTCATTCGCTCATCGTCGACGGCATCATGGTAGGCCTCACTGGCCTCTTGCCCGGGCTGATATTCGACCCAGCGAGGACGAAATTCGATCGCAACACGCTGATCAAAATTGCGGCAGTGTGCCTCATCGTTGGCCTTGTGATGGTCGTCGCGGTCTCGGCCAGTCTCGCTTATCTCGGCATTTTCCCCTTCTGGTGGGCGGTGATGTATCTGGGCCTGTCGGACATCGTGCCGATGATCATAGGCACGCCGCTTCTTGTTGTCCCAGCGCTGAAGATACTCAAGAGCGCGCATCCGGCCGGTTTCACGCGCTTTTGAGCGCAGGTAAGATTTGAAAAGTGCTTGAACTGAACGATGTGAAGGTGGGCTTCGGCGATGCGCCGATGGCAGTCACCGAAGCCACGATGACCATTGCACGTGGCGAGCGCCTGCTCGTGTGCGGGGCGGCAGGCGGGGCCAAGACCACGTTGCTCAACGTGGCGGGAGGGATCATCCCCCGCCTCGTTGCCCCTCGCCACTTCTCCGGCTCGGTTTCATTCGATGGCCAGCCGCTGTCGACCTTGTCGAAGGATGCCCTTTTTACCAAGATCGGCATCGTCACTCAGAATGTCGAGGACCAGCTTTGGGACCTCGGTGTCGAGGACCTGATCGCGTTCCCGCTGGAAAACCGGGGCGTGGAAAAGAAACTTATCCGCCGCAGGCTGCAGATTCTGCTCGATGAGCTTGAACTCAATCCGCTGCGGGGGAGGCGAGTACTCACTCTCTCCGGCGGCGAACGGCGGATGGTGGCAATCGCAGCTGCCCTTGCGGCTACGCCTGTGCTGCTTGTGCTCGACGAGCCCACGACAGGGCTCGATCCAGCTGCCCGTGCACGGCTGGTTCGAATTCTCGCGAAGCTTGCCGACGAGGTGCCCTCGTTGCTTGTCGCCGAGCAGGATCCGGGTGCATTCAAATCTGTCGCTGAAAATGTGCGCCTGCTCGTGTCGGGCAGGCTTTCGGAGGCCGTCGCCGCGCGCACGATAATGACACAGCAAGAGCCATGGCTGGAGGCGGGCATCCTGCCGCCCAATCATCGGACGACCTGCACTCCGTCCTTTCCTGCCGGCGACGTGCTGCTTTCGGTTTCCGGCATCCGCACCCGGCTTGCGCGCCCCGACGGCGTCCCGGTATTGCGTGATATCTCGCTCCAGATTCGCGCCGGGGAGCACGTGGCGCTGATAGGGCGCAACGGCGCAGGCAAGACGACGCTGTTCCAGTCGATCCTCGGCTTGGCGAAGCTCGCCGCAGGATCGATCCGTATTGGCGGCGAACCGGCCGACGGCTGGACCGTTGCGCGCCGCGCCCGCGCGATCGCGTATCTTCCGCAGAACATGCGCCGCATCCTGTTCAACATGACTGTGCTCGAGGAAGTCATTTTCTCCATGATCGCAGGCGCGGCAGCCGACGATTTAGTAAGGAGGGAGGCGCATGCCGCGCTAGAGAAATACGAAATTAAAGGGTTGGCCGAAGCCAACCCCTTCGCGCTTTCGACGAGGCAGCAGGCATTGCTGGGGCTTGCCTGCGCCGATGCGGCGCAGGCATCGATAGCGATCCTGGACGAGCCGCTGCTTGCGCGCGACCTGCACGGCAGACGCATGCTGGACCTGTTCATCGGGTCCATGCTGTCGTCGGGGCGCGCGATCATGCTCATCTCGCATGATCTCGACCTCGTCCAAGATGTCGCCTCGCGCACGCTGATACTGGACGAAGGGCAGATCGTCTTCGACGGCGCGCCGCAGCAAGCCTGGGCGTCGAGCGCGTTCTCCCAACTCGGTTGGCCCGCACCGACGGCTCTATCGACCGGAGCAGCGGCATGAAACGGATCTATGAGTTCAACTTTTTCGTGAAATTGACGGGTGCATTCACGATCATGCTGGTGGCTTGGCTTGCGCCGGACTGGCGCTTTGGCGTGCCCCTGGCCCTGCTTTCTCTCGTTTTCCTGAGCGTGATGCAGGTGCCCGGCTTGCGCGGCTATCTCAAGGGTGCGGCGCTTCTCGTGCTTCTGGTCATGGTGAGCTGGATCGGCAATCTCCTGCTGCAGGGGCTTTCGCCTGCCGATGCCCTGCCGATCGCCGCCGGGATGGCTGCACGCCTCATCACGACGACCGCGGCATTCTATTTCGTCATGGAGACAAGCACTCCAGGCTCTATCCTGGCAGCGGCCAGTGCAGCTCGTCTCCCGCCCATTGTCACTCTGATCCTGTCGCTCACCTTCGGCATCATCCCGATGCTGCGCGAGGATTTCGAGCGCATCGCCGACGCGCAGCGCGCACGCGGCATGGAGATCGACGACGTCTCGCTACCCACTCGATTGCGCTTTGCGCTGGCACGCGGTGTGCCGCTTCTAGTGCAGGCCATCCGCTTGGCGCACGCCATCTCGCTTTCGCTTTCCATCTACGGGTTCGACATGAACCGAAAGCGCACAACGTGGCGCAATGTGGGCCTGCTGATCGAACCCCGACTCGCTCATCAAGGACAAACAAAATGACCCAGGAAACCGCCTTTTCGCCGATAACCGGGCAAAACTGGCCGGTCGACGTCGCCGGCTTGCAGGTCGACTTGCCGATCGTCGCGATCAGGCCGGATTTCGCCATCTCGCTGATGATGGTCATCGATCTCGGAGTAAGGTTCGGCGAGCATGTCGGCCGCAAGTTGGCCGAGAAACTGCGACCGCTCAAACCCGACGTGATCGTGGGCGCGGCCACGCTTGGCATTCCCGTCGCCATCGAAGTGAGCCGCGCCTTGAGCCTCGATAACTACGTGATCTTGCAGAAATCGCCAAAGATCCATCTGGGCGACGCGCTCGTCCAGCACATCTCCTCCATCACCTCGAAGGGCGAGCAGCGCCTGCTTCTCGACCGCCGCGCGATACCGTTCCTAGCAGGCAAACGCGTCGTGGTGGTTGACGATGTCGTGGCGTCCGGCTCAAGCCTAAAGGGCTCGGTCGAGTTGGCGCGCAGCGCGGGCGCGGAAGTGGTCGGCATCGGTGTGATCCTCACCGAGGCGCGGGATTGGCAAGAAACGCTTGGGCCGGACCAGGCACTGATCCACAGCCTTGCGCATATCCCGCAATTCGCATTAGGCAAGGACGGCTGGAGCCCCATTCCAGAAACCTTTCTCTAGCGAACCGGTCCCGTACACTAGCCGGTTGCCGGTAGCGCCATACGTGCGGAAAACATCAGTCACCGACTGACACACATCGTATCTCTGCTCGAAGTCGGGAAAGAGATGAGCGGGAAAGACCGCTCGATCTTCTCCAATACAAGAACGCCTCGACCATCATTCTCGTGATCTTCGTCGTCGTGGTGTTGATGGAGTTCGCGACGGATCGCTTGCGCTCGAAGATCCAGTAGCTGCGGCCATGTGCGTGCAAAATCGACACGACACGGTTCCGCATCCTAGGGCACGAAGATAAGGAACAGATAGGCGACAAACACGACGAGATGAACGAGCCCCGTCAGCATCGTTGTTCGGCCCGTCCCAAAGCTCACGATGCTAATGGCAAGCGCGAGGAGGAGAAGCACAGTATCCCCCGGACCCAGACCAAGCATCAGGCTTCGTCCTGTGAGCAGGCTCGCCACCCCGATTGCCGGGATTGTCAGGCCGATCGTCGCGCAAGCGGAGCCGAGGGCGACATTCAGTCCTCGCTGAAGTTCGTTATTAAGCGCTGCCCGAACGGCCGATACCGCTTCCGGCATAAGCACAAGCGCAGCGACGAAGAAGCCCACGATTGCGTCCGCCTGGGTAATTTGAAGAAATGCGAGCCCATCCTCGATGCTGCCGGCCACCTGCTCGGTCAGAAGAACGATCCCTGCCAGCCCGACAAATAAAAGGAGCACGTTGGTAGTCACTTTCCCACCCTCAGATACATGCTCCTCATGTTCGGCTCTGGACGTCAGATCCTCGATAAAATCGCCCCGTTGGCGCACCATCTGTGCAAAGACGAACGCACCATAGAGGAGAACTGAAAGGACGCTCACGAATGCGAGTTGCGATGCGGAGAACACACCGGGGCTTGTTGCAAGGGTGTAGTTTGGAAGGATCAGCGTAAGAACCGTCAGCGCCATAATGACGGCAAGGGAAGCGTTGGTGCCCTGACGTTTGATGTCCTGATATCGATGCTTCAGCCCACCCAGGGTGAGGCAGACCCCGACCACACCAGTGCACACGATCATGACCGTCGAGAACACGGACTCGCGTGCCAGCGTCGGATTGTTCGCGCCGTGCAGCATCATCGAAACGATGACCGATGCTTCGATGGCAGTGACCGAAAACGTCAACAGCAGCGTGCCGTAAGGTTCACCGAGCCGCCGTGCGACGGCTTCTGCATGATGCAAAACCACAAACACGGTCGCGAAGATGAGGATGGCGACCACGATCAAAGCCAGGATCTTGATCGAAAGCAGCGAATGCTCGATCGACGCGCCGCCGAAATGAATTAGTGCGGCCAGGCCCAAGGAACCGATTGGGAACAGATATTGGCCGATCGGTCGTCGATGAACAGCCAAGACGGATTTCCTTCATCCCATCGACGGTCGCAGATTGGGTATTACAGAGACTGACCGAAGCCCATGGTGTCAGTCTACTTGCGGCTGCCGGCCCGTTCAATGGCCGCGTGCACGACCGACTTGGCGTAACGAAATTGGCCGAGCTCGATGCCGCATAGGCCGGATCACAATTAAGCCTTGAGTTTTCACGCTTCCGGCAATAGCTAGGTGCTACCAGGCCGGGCCCCTCTGGCAGTCCATCAGGACTGTGATGTCGGACTGGAATTCCAATCCGGGTGGCCTGGCTTTGAGTTTCTTCAGCTGTAGCGGCATTTCTCTCATCATACGCGGTGTCCGCGTTGCTCTACGGTTATGCTCGCAAGCCTCGTCACCCCTAGCTGAACGCAAGGGTGCCGTATGACAGAATTTTTCAGTCCTGAAGCAATGACCGCTCTCTTGCAGGTCATCATGATCGACCTGGTGCTGGCCGGCGACAATGCCATCGTTATCGGCCTTGCCGCGGCCGGGCTACCCAAAGAGCAGCGCAGAAACGCCATCGTCATTGGTATCGTCGCAGCGGCCGTTCTGCGCATCGGCTTTGCGGCCGCCACAACCCAGCTCCTGCAGATCGTCGGCTTGCTGTTTGCCGGCGGGATATTGCTGTTGTGGGTCTGCTGGAAGATGTGGCGCGAACTTCGGCAAAACCATGCACAGGAAACACAGGCGATCGAAGCGCTTTCGGAAAGCGACGTTGACTACGATGGCGTCGTAGCTGGCAAAGCCTCACGCAAGACGCTGGCGCAGGCAACCTGGCAGATCATCATCGCCGATGTCTCTATGTCGCTCGACAATGTTCTGGCGGTAGCGGGTGCTGCGCGCGAACATCCGAACGTATTGATCTTCGGCCTTGTCCTCTCCGTCGCGCTGATGGGCATTGCCGCAAACTTCATTGCCAATCTGCTTCAGAAGCATCGCTGGATTGCCTATGTCGGCCTGGTGGTCATCCTCTACGTAGCTGGCGACATGATCTATCGCGGTACTCTTGAACTTATGCCTCACGTCGCGGGCTCTTAAGACGCAAAAAGTGGATCGGCCGGAACCGCATCGTTCCGGCCGGTCTGTTCCTAAGCAAGCTTGATCGAAAGTTATTCCTCCCTCGACCCGCTCCCTTACGATTTAGAGCGGACCCGCTCGATCCGGCGATAGAGAAAGAATATCCTGGTGCTCAGATTTGCGTAAGTCGCGGCTTGCCCCCACGCAAACGACCAAATCGGAAGCCATCTGAAACGGCTGAGCGGACCATAAGCATCTCGCCTATGGTTTCGTGTGTCATGAGCCCGACCAGTCGATCGGAATTGTCCACGACCGCAACGGCAGGCACATCTGCCCGCTGCATGAGGCGCAGGCTTTCCTCGAGACTTTTGCGGTAATGTATTTTCGGGATATCGTTGCGCATTGCGCTCGCGACCGGTTCAGCGGGGCCCTTTTCCTTCAATGTCCGGATCATGTCGTTGCGTGTCACCAGTCCTTCAAGATGGCCAGCGGAATCGATGACCGGGAATTCATGCTGCGTGGTCGCGAGCAGCATCTCGATTGCCTCGTCGAGCGTCGCCGACCGGTCCAGCCGGGCGAACTCGGTGATCATCACGTCCCCGACAAGCACGCTTGTGGCGACCTCGCGGATCTGTGCGTTCTGGGCTTCCGCAGCCGCGGCGAGATAAACGAAGATGCCGATGAAGATCAGCAGCGGGTTGTAGAACAGCCCAATGAAACCGAAGACGAAGGCCAATCCTTGCCCGATCGTGGCGGCGATCTGGGTCGCGCGCGACCAGGAAAGGCGGGCGGCGAGGGCGGCGCGCAGGATACGGCCGCCATCCATCGGGAAGGCTGGGATCATGTTGAAAAGGACCAGGAAGACATTGACCCCTGCAAGCCTGGCGAGAAAATTCGTACGCGGATCCTCGATCCCGGCCATCTGTTCGACACCTGCCGACCCGCCGAGCAAAGCGAAGATCAGCGCGGCGATCGCGACATTGACCAGCGGCCCCGCCACCGCGATCACGAACTCCTGCCCCGGCTCTTCGGGCATGCGTTCCAGCCTGGCCACGCCGCCGATCGGGAAAAGCGTGATGTCCGGCGTGCTGATGCCGAAATACCGTGCGGCGGCGATGTGGCCGAATTCATGCAGGACCACGCAGGCAAAGACGGCAATGATGAATGCTACGCCTTCCCAGGCCGCTGGCGTGCCGCCGATCCGATAGTGCGTTAGCCAAATCCAGACGAGCAGAAGCAGGAAGGTAAAGTGAACGCGCACGGTGGTGCCGGCGATCGTCCCGAGGTTCAGCGACCAACCCAAATTTATCCACTCCAAGAGGCCCCGCCTTCACCATAGGCTTGGCAGGGCGCTTGCAATCGTACGAGAACATCAGGCGCTGGCACCGACGTATCGCGGCGTCAGTCAGTGGGTAGTTTGCGAGTGCTCGCCGCCCGGCTTCGAGATGCCGCTTAAAGCCTCTCCCGCTTCTGCCGCTTCGCCATTCGTCGCGAGATCGCCAAGAGAGATGATCCCGACGAGCCTCTTGTCGCGGTTCAGAACCGGAAGCCGACGCACCTGCAGGTCGCCCATGTTCTCGAGCACATGCTCGACGTCTTCGTCATCGAAGCAATATTTGACCTCCGGGCTCATGACATCTCGCACCTTGGCGTCAGGTCCCTTACCCAATGCTACGCCGCGGATCGCGATATCACGGTCGGTGATCATCCCGACCAGCCGGTCGTGGTCGCCCACAGGCATCACTCCAGCGTCGAGCCTTTCCATAATCTGCGCTACCTCGCGAATGGACTGTTGGGGGTTCGCGACCTGGACATTCCTCGTCATGCAGTTGCCGATTTTCATGGCAATCTCCCTTCTACTTGCAAAGCCCGCCGCCGGTTTTGGTGTTGCTCTAGGAAACGAACTCTCCGGCGGTAACGTTCCCTTGAATCTGAATGGCCCCTGAATGGCCCGCAGCAGGTTTCTCACCTGCAGCCGGAAGGGCTGGGAAAGCTCACATCGCCGGGATCTTGCGGTCTGTCTTTGGCGCGAAGTCGAACCACCCAATGGTCGCGCGCTCCAATGCGCCCATCGCCGTAACTGCCGCAGCAACGCCAATGACCGGCCAGACTGGAACCCTGATGGGCGATACGACGTTTCAGGGAGACAGCGCAGCCAACGGAGAAGTCGAATGCAGCCCGTAGCCGCAAAATCCACACGCCGCCCCAGCGCGCTTGCGATTACCCCGTTCAATGGGACGGTGACGGTCAGGTTTTCCGACGCGATCATTGCCTCAACCGAGCGGGCAAAAGTGCTTCACGAAGAAGGACATGATCCTGTCTTCTATATCCCTTTCGAGGACATCTATTTCGACCTTCTGGAGAAGACGAATACCACAACGCGCTCCCCGCTGAAGGGCACGGCGAATTACTGGCGGGTTCACGCGGTCGGCGGAGCGGCTGATGATTTCATGTGGGCCTACGAGACGCCCGACGCGCCAGCATTGGCCATCGCCCGCCATGGCGCCTTCGATCCCGACAAGGCGCGGATCGATGCCGATCCTGCCGAGGATAAGCGACATACGCCTCACATCCCCGAGTAGCGCGGCGCTTGAATTTTCCACATCGGGGCGGTCACGCCGCAGACGGCGATCTTTTCCGTCAATCGGTGAATTCTTCGTCGAGGATCCGCAGGCCGGCTTCATATTTCGATGTCGAGGTGCCGACCTGCCGTGCCTGCCACAGATTGTCGGCGAGATCCGCGCGCTTCACCGGCAGCGCCAATGGGTTGGCTGCTGCTCTGCGCACGAAAGCGGGGTCGTCCTCGTCCGGCCTGCGTGTCATGGCATCGACTGCCGACACGATGGAGGTTCCGAAACCAGCCGCCTCGAGCCGATCGCGATCCCAATCGTCGCTTTTCTCTAGAACGTCGTGAAGATAGGCAACGGCCTTCTGGTCGAGCGTTTCGACGGCGTCAACGACCCGGCGGCAATGTTCGATATAGGGCCGCCCGGTCTTGTCTGTCTGCCCGGCATGAGCCTGTTCGGCTATTTTTGCGGCGCGGTAAAGCACGCTCATTGCTTCGATCCTTGCTGGCCTGTGTGTGGTGATGCAACCGGAACGTGCCTCAAAAAAAGCGTGTGGCACCGTAGCCCGTGTCACCGAACGCGCGACGATTGCCTGAGGTTCCAGAGCGCAGGCAGGGCTCCGACACACTGTTGCCGAATGTTGCCGAAGGGTCTCCAGCTTCGCGTCACCGAACCTGCCGTATAGCGTGCCGTCGCCGATCTTTGGGAACACCGGGATAGGTTGCTAGCCTTGAGCGACAGGCCAGATGCGCGGTGTGAGGCGGCTAGCCGCCGTCGGACGGTCCATCGACAATCCCGGAACTGGGCAGAATTCCAAAATCCTGTGACTTGGCACCCTGTGCTGCCGTCAAAAACCCGTCTGCATGGAGACCGCGCCGCAGCAACTCTCTCACGGCCGCCGACCGGCTTGGCATGCGCCTTTCAAAGCGCCAATTTTCCAATGCAGCCAATTCGTCGGCAGTTAGCATGATCTGCAGTCGTTCGGGTCTTTCCAGGTCGGCCATTTTCGCCTCCAGCCGCTCAAAGTTAGTATTTACCTAAGAATTAGGAAAAGCCTCGCAGAACGTCAAGATCGGTTAATAGGCCCTCGGCGTGAAAGGCTGACAGTTACTGTGAGGCGTCGCCCGCGCAGTCTGTGTAATAGGCTAACTTATTGATTTTGCGGTATAATTTTATTGATTTCCCTTGCCATTCGGATCGATATGGCACATGCTTACCACGAGGGACAAACCGCTCCTGAAAAAGAGGGTTTTCCATGAGATACAGTTATTCGGCTCATTTGTGTCAAGACGTTAACCTGCAAGTTCGGGCAGCCGCCCGGTATAAGGGAATAGTCAATGTCACTACGGTGGCCGAGGCCGTGCGGCTGCGAAACCTCGCAGAAAACGTTGCGCTTGAAGACATTGAACGCCTTGTGCTGCAAGCGGCCCAGTTCTGCGGGGCGGCCATGGAATTCGACAGCCTCACAGTTCTTGAATCACATGACGTCCATCGGCACTCAGTGAATTGTGATGCTCTGCCTGGCAGCGGCGGCTTCGATGTTCTGGAGGGCAGGACTGTTTCGCTCTATCATCGCCAGCCGGACCGAACGCAATAGGTCCGGCCGAGCCGTCAGCACAGTCGGTCGGAGGGGAAGGGTTCATCTTCACAGGCGCTTTCAAACCGCCGTGTTGTCCGCCACCGACGCCTGGACGAAGTGCAGTGGTGCCTCGAGCGTCCAGGTGACGCCTTGCTCATGGAAGTCCAGCCGGCCGCTGCCGCTGAAAGCCTGCGGCGCCACTCGCTCCAGGACGACCGTTCCGAAACCGCGCCCCCTGACGGCGTCCAGGATCGGCCCGCCCAATTCACGCCAGACCAGTCGAAAGGTTCCCGCGCCGTCGCCGGCAGAGATCACATTCCAATCGATTTCGACGCGTCCACCGCTGCAGGACAGCGCTCCATGTTTTGCCGAATTGGTAGCGAGTTCGTGAAAGGCTATGCCGAGATACTGCACTGCGTTCGGCTGCAGTATAACCATTGGCCCGGCCATCGACACGCGGGACTGCGCTGCGAAGGCCTTGAGCTGTGCCTGGATGAGCTCGCCGACCGTCGCGCCGCGCCACTCGGCATTGACCAGGAGATCATGGGATTCCGAAAGCGCCGCGATACGCTCCCGAACCTGCCCGAGGAAAGCCTCGGGTGTGCTTGTCAGTTTGCTGGTCTCGCGGATCATCGAAATGATCACCGAATACTGGTTCTTCACCCGATGGTTGACCTCGCGCATGAGCAGTCGGATGCGCCGTTCGTTCTCCTTGTGGGAGCTGATGTCGCGCGCGATCTTGGAGGCGCCGACGACCCGCCCGATGGCATCGCGGATCGGCGAGACGGTGAGCGAGACCGAGACGTGCGTGCCGTCTTTGCGCAGGCGCATCGTCTCATAGGAGGGGACGCGTTCGCCGGCGCGGATGCGGCTGATGATCGAGACTTCCTCGTCCAGACGATCAGGCGGAATGAGGATCGTCACCGGCCGGCCAATCGCCTCGGCAGGCGTGTAGCCGAACAAGCGTTCTGCCGCATCGTTCCAACTGGTGATGATGCCGTTGATGTCCTTCGAGACGATGGCGTCCATCGACGACTCGACAATGGCGGCAAGACGCATGCGGGCTTCATCGCCCAGCGCCTGCGTGCGCAGGTCGAGCAGCGTGTTTATGGCACCAACAATGTTGCCCGCTTCGTCGCGAAGCAGCCGTGGGTGAGCCCTGAACGGGACGAGTTCACCATCCGGCCGCTCCGCAATCGCCTGGTCCCATGAGACGTCCCGCCCTTCGCGCAGCGCCACGGCCATCGGACACTCGCCATGCGCCATATTCCGACCGTCTAGATGACGAAGCTTCCACGAGCCGCACCATAGGTCCCGACCGATAACCGGACGATGGCCCCAGAGCTCAGCTGCGGCTTCGTTGAAGAAGGTGATGCGTCCCTGTTCGTCGGTGGTGTAGACGGCGACGGGCAGTGCCTGCAGCAGGTCGGCAGAGGGAAGGCCCGGAACTCCGAGGCCGATATCGGCTTGTTCCACGAAGTTCACGTATTGCGCCATTCCAGTGGATTTCTGCAGCGGCTATAATGCGCTTGAGCAATTTCGGTTCCCCGTCGGGACAATCCCCCCTTTGCCCCGCCGGCTGCGGCGACATTCCTGGACGAGGTACCAGGCCGACACAGGATCACCGGTGAAGTTATCGGCTAAATCGTGCGGGCCCTAAATGCGCCCGAGAAGGACCAGGATAATCACGATCAACAGCACGAGACCGAGGCCGCCACCGCCGTAATAGCCGGTGCCATAGAACGGCCCGCCACCCAGACCGCTGAACCCGCCAAGCAAGACAAGGATCAAAATGATGATGAGTATGGTTCCGAGGCTCATGGTGGTTCTCCCATTCTTGCGCTGCCGCGCCATACAAGGGCACGTCCATGCGCCTGTTGATGACGGTATGAACTCCCAGAGGGGCTTCCTGTTCCACCGGAAGTAGCATCGTTGTGGCTCGTCTAGCGGGAAAAGCCGGTGGGCCCACGAGAAAGCCCGCCGGCCGGGAGCCAGCGGGCAACAGGCTTTTTCAGCCTCGGACCGCCTGGAGGGACGGGCGATCTAAAGCAAGAATGCATGACGTAGGTTGAAGTTGCGACGGTAAGCCAAAAAAGCCCACAGCCATTGCCGAGCCGGTGATATGTCCCGCATCTGGAATCTGAAGACCTGAGGGAACTCATATGGACGTAATCCGTTCACGAATAACTGTGCGCGGCGGACGTGACCGGGAGGACGGTATAGTGAGCGCGACAGGCCTCGACGTGTTCGACAAGACGCTTCAGACAACCAACGTCTGGCTCAATGACTTGATGGAAGAGCTCGGCCCAGACAGGCAGCTCTGCTGGAAGGTGTTGTCGACAGTCCTGCAGATGCTGCGTGACCGGCTGCCTTTGGGGCTAGCGGCGCATCTCGGCGCAGAACTGCCAGTTTTGGTGCGTGGCGCCTACTACGATCAGTTCGAGCCGGCAAGGCAGCCGAGCGATTGTGACTGGGACGAGTTCGTCATCGAAGTCACGGATCGCGTGTCCGATGCACGGCTCATGGATGCCAACGATGCGGTGCGTTCTGTCTTTGCCACGCTGTCGCGGCATGTCTCGCGTGGTCAGGTCGCCAAGGTCCAAGCCACTTTACCGGAAAAGCTGCGCACCATGTGGCGCTTGGCCGAAGAACGGATCGTCCCCCCGGACCAAAGTGCTGCCTAGACCACAGCGCCGTCAGGCGGTGCTCACAATCAGACGGTCTGTTCGCGCCCCGCATTTTCAGCAAAGAATGCGAGGCGCTACGCCCCAGGCTTCAGCGACCATTCACCTTCCTTCTCGTGCCGGTCGGGTGCTGCCGCCCTTCTTTTCGGGGTCATGAGTATGGTGGCTGTCGCGTTCGCCTCCGCCGCCTGAGATCTTGCTGCGGCTGCGCAGGTCGGAATCGGCTGGCGGCTTTTCTATCACCAGCGGCTCCTTCGCATTCTCGTGCGATGCGCCAGGACCGCCGTGGCGGATGCTGGCGCGGTTCTTCTTCGACGTGGACATGAAAATCACCTAACGGTCCTGCTGGTAGCCTTGGTGGGTCGTATTGACCCTCGTGTTGCCCTGCTGGCCCTGTTTGTCGGGATTTGGGGCGGAATGGCTGTGCTGCGTTTGGTCGACAGGAACCGACTTCTTATCGCCCGGACCCTTAGGGCTCTGGTTCTCTGCCGGAACGGGTGGTGGCTTTGTGCTCATGGCGGTCTCCTTTCACTAGCCAAAACAAGCAGGCCCCCGAGAAGGTTCCTGATACGAGCCGTGCGAGGGGTGAACTCCTCACATTGCCAATTCCCGGCCTTGTCGGCGCGTCGCAGCGCAATAATTTTTTGTTAGGGCGTGGGTGCACCTATCAAAAGGAGCCGACCATGAGACACCAAACACTCGACCAACTGCAGACAATTGCAAAAGTTGAGCCCTCGGCGACATACCCTGTCATGACTCGGACGCAGCGGATCGAGCGTTGGGCAGATCTTCTCGAACAAAATCCACGGCGCTGCCTCGGAGCGCTTTCAGGCACCGAATATCTCAGTCCTGAAGCCCGTGCTGTAGCGCGTGGCGCGGGATCGCCGATCACCGTTGCCTATGAGGATCCGGTGCTGCGCGCCATGGGTCTGAAAGATGACACCTACGGTGAGGCAAAGCGCTTCTTCGAGCTAAGTGACTGGCAGTTGCACAACATCGTCTGTCACTGCCACGTTGGTGCTACGATGCAAGCGCGATGGGCTGCCGCCAGAGTCCGCCGGACAATTGTCGGGAACAGACTTCTGGCTTGGCTGAGGGCGAAGTTTGTGCATTGAGGCCCGCGCAGGACGGTGACGAAAAGTCTTGCTCGTTCTCGTTAGCGACTGGCCGCCAACTGCCGGCGGCATCGCCGGCAACGCCATGGATGGTGGAGCCAACGCACTGCTTCAAAGCAGCCGGGTGAAGACCTCATGCTCGCCCGGGCGCGGTTCTTTTTTCGGCGAGCACATTGAGGAGCAATCGGGGCGCCAATTTCAAGTGAGCACGGCCCGCGCCGATACGATCCATAGCCGGTTGTGGTTGTTGGGGTCGTCTGATGGAGAGAAGGCCGCGACGGGCGCGCCCCAAAGCGTCTATTTCGACGAGTCTAGCCGAGCAAGGAGGAGAATGATGGCGTTCACTTTGACCAGTCCCGCCTTTCAGAACGGCCAGCCTATTCCAGATCGTCATGCCCGGCGCGGCGACAATCTCTCCCCGTTTCTGGAATGGAGCGATCCGCCGCCGGGCACTCGGAGCTACGTGCTCGTCATGGAAGATACGGATGCACCGTCACAGGCGTCCCGGCATTGGGTCGTCTACGACATCGGCGGCGACCGGCGTCATTTGGCCGAAGGGCGCAGTTCCAAAGCGCGAACCGAGGACCTGCCTCATGGCTTCAATGATTTCGGCAATCTTCACTATGATGGACCCGACCTGCATCCGGGTTATAAACCACACACCTACCGCTTCAGGCTCGCCGCCCTTGGCATTGCCAACCTTCCCATCGGCCCGGAACCCGATGCCCTGGTCGTGTGGCAGGCTGCCCGTGAAAACATGCTGGGTGAGGCGGAATTAATCGGCACTTACGGATGAATCAGCGCCAAGTCCTGCAGGCGGGCTGCCTGTCGGCCACGCACCGATCACCTCCCGAATGGCTTGCCAGCAGAACTGGTTCACTTTGAACTTGAGCATTCCGGGCTCAGGCGGCCACCTCAACCACGATCTTGCCGCGCGTATGTTCCCTCTCCAGCCGTTCCTCGGCCTTGGCGATCTCCTCCAAAGGATAAGTTGCCTGCACGAACGGAGTTACCTTGCCGGCGTCGATGAGGCGGCTGATCCTCGCAAGCTGCGCCGCGTTTGGCTCAGCCAGATAGGAAACGCCACGCGCCTGATGCAGGCGTGCCTGTTCGGCCGAGGGCTCAGAAACGGTGGAAACAAGTATCCCACCGGGCTTCAGCACGTTCCAGGAGCGATCCTGTGTGTCGCCCGCGACCAGATCGAAAACCATATCGATGTCCTCGACCTCGTCCTCGAAGCGCTGGTTCTTGTAGTCGACGGCCTGGTCGGCGCCAAGCTTGCGGACGAAATCGAAATCCTCGGCAGCAACGGTCGTCGCGACAAACGCGCCCGCAGCCTTGGCAAACTGGATCGCCAGATGGCCGACACCGCCGGCGCCGCCATGGATGAGAACCCGCTGCCCGGATTTGAGGTCGCCATGGTCGAAAAGGCCCTGCCACGCTGTAATGCCGGCAAGCGGCACGGCGGCGGCTTCCACGTGGCTTAACCGTTCCGGTTTTGCTGCCGCCTCCGTCGCCTTGACGACGACGTATTCGGCATTCCCGCCGCGGTTGGGGCCAAGCATGGCAAACATCGGATCGCCCTTCTTCAACGTATGAGCCCGCGTGCCGCACAGCTCCACCACGCCGGACACGTCGCGGCCGAGCGTAACGGGCAGATCCCCGCCCGCCGATCCTTCTCGGGTCTTGTAGTCAACAGGATTGACGCTTGCTGCGCAGACCTTGAGCGTGACCTCGTCGTCACGGGGCTGAGGCAAGGGAACCTCGTCCAGCGAAAGGACCTCTGGCCCGCCAAAAGTATGAATACGAACTGCTTTCATGGTCGCCATGGGTTTCCTCCTCGTTTCGGGGCCCAGCGCAGGTCCGGAAACAGTACGAGCATTGGGTGAATGGGAAACCTGCGATCCCGGCAGTCGAGCGCGGATTTTCACCAATCACTGAGGACATCACCTTCCACTCAATCCGCTTCAAATCCTTGCCCACCTAACCGGATTGCGGGCTGGAAGTTCCAATGAAGTTCCGAGGTCGGTCGTGGCATTCAAAGACCGTTCTCTCGAGTTCTACGAGAGAGCTTGCGCGGAGATCATCCTGCAACATCGCCGCAATCTCGTCTTGGAACTTTTCTGGAGGGACATGGTTGGAATGTGCGGCCGAAAGAATCCGGGCCTGTGCCAAGGAGATTCGCCATGAAGCTTCGCGAATTGATGGACCAAGTGAAGGATCTGCCACCGGATACCCTGGTCTGTACTGCCGAGATTGACGAGGCCTTTGCGGCCAACATTGCTGGCATAGAAACAGTAGAAAGCGCCCGGATCGAAAGCCGCAAGCCGGACGGCACCGAAGCTGTCGAACTCACCAATGGGAACGACAAGGTCGTCGTAATCCGCTGGTGAGCGGCTTGCGCCTGCTGGAGCGGCCATATGCTTGATCACTGAACGCTGAAGGAGTCTCAGACCATGTTTCCGGTGTTGAACAAAAGACTCTGCGCCGGCCTGATTGCCGCAATTCTGATATTCCCGGCCGGCGGCCTTGCTCCGCTCGCAGCTCAGGAAATCCCGAACGACTTCACGGCGAGAAAATTCCGGCCGTGGTCGCCATAACGACCAAACAGATTATCCAGGGCCAGACGACGCTGGACGATTTTTTAGTCCTTTCCGTAGTCCCGGCCTCGAGCCGGCGCAACCACAGGTGCGAGAGGCCCTTGGTTCCGGCTTTGTGATCAGTCCTGAGGGGTACATCGTCACGAACAACCATGTCGTTGCCGATGCAAACGAAATCCATGTCGTATTCTCCGACAAGCAGATTTCGCCTGCGCGGCTCGTCGGCCGGGATCCGGCGACCGACATCGCGGTGCTGAAGGTCGATCCGCGGCCCAATATGACAACGACCGCCTGGGGTGACTCCGATGCAGTACAGCCCGGCGCCTGGACGATCGCGATCGGCAGTCCGTTCGGGCTTGGTGGGACCGTTACCGTCGGCGTGCTTTCAGCCCGTTCGCGCGACATTCAGGCTGGACCCTATGACGACTTTCTCCAGACGGATGCCTCCGTCAATCAGGGCAATTCCGGCGGTCCCCTGTTCAACGCACGCGGCGAAGTGATCGGAGTCAATACAGCCATCGTCTCGCCTTCGGGCGGTAGCATAGGCATTGGTTTCGCCGTGCCATCCCGGACCGCGCAGAGGATCGTCGACCAGTTGATCCGCACTGGTCGGATCGAGCGCGGTTTCATCGGAGTGCGTCTCCAGGAGATCACGCCCTCGATTGCCGAGGCGCTTGGAATACCGGGCAGCAAGGGAGCGCTCGTCGCCTCGGTCGAGCCCGGCAGTCCGGCGGAGAAGGCAGGCATACAGGCGGGAGACGTGATAACGCGCTTTAACGGCAAGGACATCCAGAGCGTTCACGACCTGACGCTCGCGGCTGCGAGCCAAAAGCCGGGGACAAGGACGACGCTCACAAGAAACCGCGGGGGCAGCCAGCAGGAAATAGCTCTGACCATCGGTCAGCGTGACGATGAAGAGCAACAGACCGGCGCCATTCCCGGACCGGAAGCGGCGGACCAACGTCTCGGGCTGTCGCTCAGTCCCATCCCCGATGAGGCGCACCAGCAACTCGGACTCCCGCCGGGCACCACCGGGCTATTCGTGCAAGAAGTGGCGCCGAACAGCCTCGCCGACCAAAGCGGCCTCCGCGCGGGCGACGTGATCGTTTCGGCCAACAATCAGAACGTAAGCCAGCCGTCCGACATCGAAGCGGAGTGGACGAAATCCCGTCAACAGAACAAGCCCATCTTGTTCCGCATCAACAGGCAAGGGCAAACGCTTTTCGTTGCCGTGGCTATGGCCAAATCTTGACGGGCAAATCTTGATAGGAACGCATGGAGCGTAAGCTTGGCCGGACTGATCACACGCTTTTGCGGGCGAGGGTCTTTACGCTTGGCAAGGGGAACAACAGCCGACCAAGGTCGTTTCGTCCAATGAGTTGTTCGAACAGTTGGCAGAAAAAGGAGGCTTCGATGAGCGCCACCGGACTCGACGTATTCGACAAGACGCTGCAGACCACAAACATCTGGCTTGACGAGATCATGGCCGAGATCGGACCGGATCGGCAGATCGCATGGCACGTTCTTGGGGCGGTGCTCCACGCCCTGCGGGATCGCATGCAGCCGGATCTTGCTGCCCATCTCGGTTCGCAGCTGCCGATCCTCGTGCGCGGTGCCTATTATGACCAATATCAGCCCTCCAAGACGCCCGAGAAGTTGCGATCGCTCGATGAGTTTCTAGCCAAAATCAAGGCGGAGCTGGAGTTCACCCGACCGGTCGATTCCAAGGATGCATTCAAGGTCGTATCCAAGGTTCTCGCTCACCACGTGGGAGAGGGGCAGATGATCAAGGTTTGGGAATCCTTGCCAGCAGAAATCAGGCGCGTCGCGGAAGCGCAGCAAGCGGCGTGAGATGACTCGGGAATCTCGACGATCCCGGCCGTGACGCCGGGCCGTGTCAGTCGTCGCCTTTCCACAGCGCGGCCGGGGATAGCGGTTTTCGAGCCGGGCCGTGGATGACCGAACCGTCGGCAGCGAAGATCGAGCCATGGCAAGGACAGTCCCAGGTGTTGTCAGCGTTGTTCCAGGTCACGGTGCAGCCCTTGTGGGTGCATGCCGCGGAAACGGGATGGAGCACCCCTTCAGCGTCTCTCCACGCCGCGATCTTTTCGTCACTCCTGACGATCACACCGCCCATGCCCGGCGCTATGTCGTCGACGCTTGAGACAATGGATTGGCTGCGGCCATTCTTGTGAAAGTCCTCAGGATAAGACCGCGCCGGATCGTAGAGTTTTTGCCATGGGCTCGGCCGAGCGCAGATCAAATCCGCAATCATCGTGCCTGCGGCCGTTCCGTTGGTGATGCCCCAGGCGTTGAATCCCGTGGCGATATGAAAACCGGAGGCTTTGTCCGGATCGGGCTCGCCGGCATACGGAACTCTGTCGGCCGTGTCATAGTCCTCGTTGCACCAGCGCCACGCAATGTCTCCAACTGGAAGACTAATTCTTGCCCATTGCTCCAGCTCGACAAACCGTTTCGCGACGTCGCCGTCCTGGCCTGTATCGAACTTGGGGCCGAGCGTGACCAGCAGCGGGCCTTCGGCATCGCGGCCCGTGCGGATGGAGTGCGTCGGATCGTCGATGCCGATGAACATGCCGTCGACAGCAAGAGGGTCATCGACCCGAAACGCCATGGCAGTGTGGCAGCGCGGCTGGGTCCGGTTCGCCATGCCGATGGGGCTCTTCACTGTCATGTTGGTGGCGACGACCACATATTCGGCGTGAACGGTGCCGCCGTCGGTGACGACGCGCCAGCGGCTTGCCTCGCCAATCGAGATCGCGCGGCTGTTTTCGAAAATCCGTCCGCCACGGGCCGTCACCGCCTGAGCCAGGCCAACCAGATACGCCGCCGGATTGAACTGCGCCTGGTCGGAAAAACGCAAAGCGGCGGCCGTTTCGAAAGGCAGCGGCGCGCGCTCGAGAACATCGGCGTCCAGCCCAACCTGGCGCGCGGCCTCTGCCTCGGCTGCGATCTCCGCGCCCCGGCTTGTGTCGCAGGTGTAGGTATAGGCGTCCTTGGTCTCGAGATCGCAGGCGATGGCATAGTTGCGAACCCATTCCCGGATCTGAACGGCGCCGGCGGAATTCGCATCGGCATAGGCTTGCGCCATGTCCCGGCCGAATGTGTCGATGAGATGGCGATAGATCAGCGCGTGCTGCGTCGTGATCTTGGCCGTCGAGCGGCCGGTCACCTGGCCGCCTGTCCGCAAGCCTTCGACGACGATTACCGACCGACCGGCCTCGCAAAGGCGAAGCGCCGTCGTCAGCCCGACAATCCCAGCGCCCACGATAACCACCTCCGCATGGATCGAGCCATCGAGCGGGGGATAGTTTGTAGCGGTGGCGGCAGCCACCCAACAGCTTCCCGGTTTTCCCGAAAGAATGGCCATTTCACCTGCATCCTTTGCGTTTTCGATGCACTTGTCATCGACAACCCGCGCCGGCGCGAGAACGTTCCCGGGATTTACCGTCTTCAATCGGTCCTTGGCCGTCCGGAAGCTACAAACGCACCGGGAAGATGCGAGGTGCAAGCCATCACCCAGGTGATCGCCTCGCGATCGTATTCGTCGCCGGAGCGCCAGTTCTCGAAGAAAGCGTTCAGCCTCTCGACACGCTCCGGCCAGACGCCGGCGGCTTGAAGGCCCAGCGACACGCCGTAATTGGTGAAGGCGAACTTCGTATCGCGCAGCCACGGCGCGCGGCTGAAACAACCCGGCGGGTCGACCCACATCGTTTCCAACGTTGCCAGCGAACGTTTCGTCTGCGCCTCAGCCCATGGCTCGGTAGGAAAGAAGTGCGCGAGCCACAGCATCATGCCGAGGCCGAGATCCTGTTCGATGTCGAGGGTGCGCCAGTCGCGCTCCATCAGGTCACGCATCTGCGCGATCTCGGGCGCAAGTGCGTCTTCGTCGAGCATCCGGTAGGAGACGTAGCCATCATAGGCGTCCATGCTACCGAGGCCGTAGCCGGGATAAGGTCTGCTCAAATCCTCCTGCATCTTCCAGATAACGCCGCGGCCGGGGATCACGAAGGCCGGATGAATGTCCCGCGCCAGCGCGATGCCGCGCGTGCGGTATCGCGGCTTCAGATCACCGAGACGCGCCAAGGCAAACAGCCACATCGCCAGGTAATGGAAATACTGTCCGTCGCGATCTGCCGCTTCGCCGATCCTCACTCCGCGCAGACGACCGAGCACACGCTCGACCTCCGCCACCAGTCGCTCGGCCTCACCCAGCCAACGTTCCTCGCCGAGCTCCTTGTAAAGCGAGACATAGAGTACGACCCCGAAAGCATCGGTCCAAAGGTAGCGCAGACCGTTGGGCCAGATGCCTTCGGCGCGCATCCAGTCAAGCTTTCGCAAGACATAGTCAACGTCGCGCAGCATAGCGGCGATCTAAAGCTCTAACGGATAAGTACGGGTGCTCCGGTCTTGGCATGTTCCGGCCCGAGCGAAGTCCCGCCGGGTTATATGCGCGTCGACGCTGCGATTGCGAGCATGCGGCATGTCGAGCATGTTTGCCTCCGGTTAGTCTGCGTCAGATATCGCGAAACGAACTGGTCGGCGGCGGGTTCCTTGGCCGTCGCAATAAGAACAGAAGATGGGCGGCGTTTCGAGTTCGCTCCGCCCTTCTCAAGAAAGCCCGTTTCGCCGGACCGGCCGTCTGACTGCGGCCATTGTCGTTGCGCGCCGGCTGGCAAAGGGTTCGAGCTACCAGAACGTACCCGCATTCAGCATTCTGGCGATAAACCAATTCGCACCTTGTTCTTCCTCGTGAAATTCACGAAGGATGGATGGTCGACTGAGGGATCGATTCGGAGCTTGTCTATGCGCGGACTGCAAGCGGCCCTGGCTGCGGTGATCTTGAGCACTTCAGTCAGTTCTGGACGCGCCGATGACAGCTCTCCCTTTATCTATTTAGCGACCCAGGATCCTTTCACAGACGGTCTGCCGACGAAGAACGATGTTTATGTCTTTGGTGGCGTCTTTGCTCGCGGGTCCTTCGGGGATACGATCGACCTTTTTGATGCCAACTACACAGACAACTACATAATCGGGGCCGCATATGGTCGCGATCTCGTCGATATAGGCGCTGGTTTTGTTCTTGGTGGCGTCACCGGCGCGGCCATAAGATTTGGCGAGGACGATGATACGTCTGGCGAACTTTGGGCCGGAGCGCGACTTCGCCATCAGGGCCTTGTCATTGGTGATCTGGCGATCGCGCCCGCAGTGACGGCTGGATTTAGTGCCGTTACGGGCCCCACCGAGATCGAGCGCAATCGCGAAATCCGCGACGATGGCGATGCATCATTCCTCGGCTTCGTTGGTGCGGAGCTTTCTTTCAGAGTCAGGCAAGCACCCAATGTCGAACTCGTCTACCAACTCCACCATAGATCCGGCGCCGACGGTACATTCGGAAATATGAAAGAGGGTTCTAATGCGAACACTCTTGGAATCCGTTATCGCTTCTAGCGCCCGGTGCTGTAGACCTTTTTCAGGCGCCCACGTGCTCCCGTATTGGGAACGGCGACACTCTCGTGAACGCTTTGCACGGGAGATGGCGAGCGTGGCTCCAATGTAGGATCATTGTGGGCCGAAGCCGCCAGGAGAAAGGGGCGATGGCACTTCCGGAGAACAGATTCTGCGTCTTCTGCGGCAAGATGTGGTTGGGCAAGGGATCTCAATGCCGACCGGCACGATAATTTCAGAGCGGGCGGGGTCACCCTGTAGCGCCGTTCACACTCAGGCCATATCCTTGAGCGTGTCCAGCGGCCCTTTCAGCGCAGACCTGGGCTGGATCAACTCTGGCGTAATCAGGAATGTCTGCGGCGGCGTCGTTGGTTCATCGATAAGCTCGAACGCCTTCGTAATCATCGCCTCAACATTCTGCCGCACCATGATTACCGGGAAGGGCAGGAATGAGCCGAACGGATCATAGTCGTAGCAACCGACAACAAGCTCGCTAAACATCTCCGCCGGACGGCCTGCCATGAAACGCAGCAGACCTTCCATGTTGATCGACGAATTGACGAACAGCGCGCGCGGCAGCTTGCCATGGCGTTGGTAAAACGCCTCGAAGGCACGCAAAGTTATATCGGGCGAATACCCGGAGGACTGCACACCGTCGTCAGGGTCGGCGCCCAGCAGTGCCTTCTTGGTCGCATGGAATGCGGCGATGCGTTCGCGGCTGGCGTGGTCGTTGCGGCCGCCAAACAGAAACAGCTCGTCCGGCCGTAGGGGATCGTCATTGCCGAAGTGGCGGATGATTGCTTCCGTCAGCATCCGCGCGCCCTCATAATTGTCGCTGATCACCGAGTGCGCCTTCGCTCCCGGCAGGTCGATGTTGATATGCTTCAGCCCCGCCGGTTCGCAGACCTCATGCACGCCGTCCGGATCGGTGGCGCCGACGATGAAGAGTTGGTCGATTGAATAAGAGATCAGCGTCTCCGCGGTCCGCCGTTCCTCTTCCGGGTCGCGACTGGCGCTGACCACCACCGGGCATTGACCGCGGCTACGCACATGCCCCTCAAACGTCTGCGCCATGGAGGAGAAGTAGCGATTGTCGTGGACGGGCAGCATAAGGCCGACCAGGCCCGATCGCGAGCGTCGCAAACCCCGCGCCTGCAGATTGGTGGTGTACTGGTGGCGTTCGGCGAGGCCGAGAATTGTTTCCGCCGTACTTTCCTTGATACGGCGCTTGCGCCAAGTGCCGTTCAGCACGGCACTCACGGTCGACGGCGAACTACCCGATAGCACGGACAGATCATAGATCGTCGCCTTCTTCTTGACCCGCTGATCCATCTGGCGCCTCCGGCGCGTCTTTTTAGAGCAACATCCCGCTTGACGAGAGCTTCTCGATGCACAATAGTTTCTGCACCATCGATTGTGCAAGCGAAAACCGCTGCATGATCGATGGGGGAGTGTCCCGTCTTTTCGGGGAGGTTTCTAACGGCCGCCGTCGTTCGACGGCTCGAGTGTGTTTCCACTAGGAACGTTATGGGAGGAGTACAGATGAAAAAGCTCATGATCGCGGCGCTTGCCGCGACCCTTATGCTTGGCGGTTCATTCGCTGCGATGGCACAGCAGGCCGGCAAGGTCGGCGTCGTCGTCAAGATCGGCGGCATTCCGTGGTTCAACGCTATGGAGGCGGGAATCAAGGAGCGCGGCCAGAAGCTCGGGATCGACGCATTCATGGTCGGCCCGACCAGCGCTGATCCGGCACTGCAAGTTCGCGCAATCGAGGATCTGATCGCTCAGGGCGTCAAAGTCATCGGTGTCGTGCCGAATGATGCAAAAGTGCTCGAACCAGTGCTGCAGAAGGCGAAGGACGCCGGCATCATCGTCATCACGCATGAATCGCCTGGCCAGAAGGGCGCCGACTGGGACTTCGAACTCGCGTCCGCCACCGGCTTCGGCGAAGCTCATGCCAAGCTCCTGGCGGAGAAGATGGGCGGCAAGGGTGAGTATGCAGTGTTCGTCGGCTCGCTGACGGTGCCGCTACACAATGCCTGGGCCGATGCGGCAATCGAGTATCTGAAGAAGAACAATCCCGACATGAAACTTGTCGGCGAACGTTATGGCGTCGCCGAGGATGTGGACAAGAGCCGCAGCACTGCACTTGACTTGATCTCCGCCAATCCCGGCTTGAAGGGCTTTCTCGCCTTCGGCAGCCAAGGGCCAATCGGCGCTGGCCGCGCAATCGAAGAGCGCCGGAAGGTGGGCGAAATTTTCGTGCTCGGGCCATTCTCGCCAGGCCAGGGCCAGAAGCTCATCAAAAACGACGCGATCTCCGGCGGTTTCATGTGGAATCCGAAGCAGGCGGGCGAGGTTTTCGTCACGCTGGCCGACCATCTCATGAAGGGCAACGAGATCAAGGATGGTGATACGATCGAAGGACTAGGGACAGTTAAGCCCGACTTCGAAAACCGTAACATCATCGTCGATCAGCTGGTCCCAATCAACAAGGATACTGTCGACGATCTCGCGGCGATGGGCCTGTAAAGCCTCCCAAGGCTATGGCAGCCGGGCTGGCCTCGAGCCGCCCGGCTGCAGGATTGCAACCGATTGGATCCAGGGTTCAACTCGATGGCTGATCAGGCACTCGATGGCGCCGCATCACGGCCGTTGCTGTCGCTCCGCAACGTCAACATGACGTTCGGCGGCGTGAAGGCGCTGAAGAATGTCAGCTTTGAGGTGCTGCCGGGCGAGGTGCATTGCCTCGCCGGCGAGAACGGCTCCGGCAAGAGCACGCTGATCAAGGTCATCACAGGCGTGTACAAGCCCGAGGCGGGCGCCGTGATCGACTATGACGGCCAGAGCTACTCCCATATGTCGCCGGTAACCGCGCAAGCCGGCGGGATTCAGGTCATCTGGCAGGACCTCGCCCTGTTTCCCGAGATGACTGTCGCCGAGAATATCGCGTTCCAGACTGTCATCGGCCGTTGGCCGCGGCTGGTGAACTATGCCGAAATGCGCCGTGTCGCGACCAACGCCTTGCAACGTCTTGGTGTTTACCTCGATGTCGATCTCGCACTACACCATTTTCCCATCGCACAGCGGCAGATCGTAGCAATCGCGCGCGCCCTCGTCGGCCAGGCGAAGCTCGTCTTCATGGACGAGCCGACGGCGTCGCTCACTCAATCCGAAACCGACTATCTGCTCGATATCGTGCGCAATCTGTCGGCGTCGGGCGTCGCCGTTGTGTTCGTCAGCCATCGCCTGGCGGAGGTTCTTGAAATCTCCAGCCGCGTGACCGTGCTGCGCGACGGCGCGCTCGTTGGCGTCTATCCAACCAAAGGCCTGACCCAATCGCGCATCACCGAACTGATGACGGGCAAGACCTTCGGCTATTCCGTCCTGCACCGGGATTTAGGCACGAGCCCGGTCATGCTTGAGGTCAAGGGGCTGTCGCGGCCCGGCGAATTCCAGGATGTGTCCTTGACGGTCCGGCGCGGCGAGACGCTCGGCATCACCGGGCTTCTCGGGGCAGGGCGCACCGAGCTCGCGCTGACGTTGTTTGGCATGCGCAAGCCGAAGTCGGGCTCTGTCGTCCTGGAGGGCAACCCCGTTCGCTTCGGTTCCAACCGTGACGCGATCGCCGCCGGCGTCGCCTATCTTTCGGAAGACCGGCTGTCGCTCGGTCTCATTCAGCCCCAGGCAATCGCCGATAACATGGTGATCGCGTCGCTAGACAAGATCCTTTCGCGCGGTTTGATTTCGAGCGATCGCAAGCGATCTCTGGTCAATCGCTGGATAAGGGATCTCGGCGTCAAGATCGGAAACCAGAACGACGCGATCTCGACGCTGTCAGGGGGAAATCAGCAACGTGTCGCCATTGCAAAATGGCTGGCGACCGATCCAAAGCTGCTTATCCTCGACGCACCGACAGTCGGCGTCGATGTCGGCGCGCGCGCCGGCATTTTCGACATCGTTTCCAAACTGGCGGACAGCGGCCTGGCTATTATCCTGATCTCGGATGAGGTCCCTGAAGTCTATTTCAATGCGGACCGTGTGCTGCACATGGCTCAGGGGCGCATTGTCGGCGAATATGCACCGGGCGCTACGACCCTCCAGGCGATCGAGGAGGCGGTCTATGCGTAGGTTTGTCCGCTCCCACGCAACGGAACTGGCTTTGCTCGCCGTGATCGCAGTCATCTGCGTCTTCCTCTCGTTTGCGACAGACCGGTTCTTCACCCTCGGCAACGCGTTTGACCTTCTCAACACCAGCTCGGTTAACATCATCTTCGCTGTCGGCCTGCTCGTTGTGCTGATTGCCGGCGGCATTGACATCTCCTTCGCGGTTGCTGCCTCCGTTGTGCAATATCTGACGGCGACTGTCCTCGGTTGGGTCGGCGGCGGGAATTGGATTGTCGGCCTCATCATCGCTGGCGCTTTGGGCGTCGCGTTGGGCTGCATCAATGCCTTCTTGATCCACGGGTTCAGGATCATCTCGATCGTCGCCACGATTTCGACCTTCAACATTTTCTTCGGCTTGCTGATGTTCTTCACAGGTGGCGTGTCGATCTACAATCTGCCGGACTGGCTCACCACCCGCGTCGTGCTGTTCGAGCGAGAGATGGCTGACGGGACCTGGGCGGAGATCACCCTACCTGTGCTCATTATGGCCATATGCGTGTTCGCTACCTGGGCGTTGATCACGCGCACCACCACTGGTCGCCAGCTCTACGCATTTGGCGACAATCCGGAGGGCGCGCGCCGCTTCGGCATCAATATCGGTGCCATGCAATTTATCGCCTTCGGCTGGCTTGGCATGATGGCGGGCATCGCCGGTCTCGTCCAAGCGCATTACGCGCAGGAAGTCGTGCCGAACGCCCTTTATGGGCGCGAACTCGACGTCCTGGCAGCGGCAGTCCTTGGCGGTGCGCGGCTCGGCGGCGGCAAAGGCAGCGTGCTTGGCTGCATTCTGGGCGTTCTGTTGGTCTCGATCACCCAGAACGGACTCAATTTGATGGGTGTGTCGCCTTTCGCGTTCAAGATGATCGTCGGCGCCATCATTCTTGCCGCCATCACCCTGTCGAACACCAGCATCGAACGCCTGCTGCCGTTCCTGAAAAGCCGACGGGTGCCTTCATGACGGTTTTGATTGACCGCGCCCGCAATGCGCTTGGCCCCGAACTGGCAGGTCCGCTTGCCGCGTTCGCGGTGGTCATGGTCGTGTTCGGCATTGCCGCGCCGAACTTCCTTTCCCGCGCCACCTTTGGATCCGTCGCCTTCCAGCTGCCGGAGCTCGGCCTCCTCACACTCGCTATGCTGCTGCCGATCCTGACCGGCGGCCTGAATCTGGCCATCACCTTCACGGCCAACATGGCCGGCCTGACGCTGGCTTGGGTACTGCAAAGCCAGGGAGGCGTCGACGCGGGCATCGGCGCCTTTGTCCTTGGCTCGGTCCTTGGCGTCGCGGTCGGAGCACTGAGTGGGCTGATCATGGGGCTCGTCATCGCCTACACCAAGGCTCACCCGATCCTGGTCTCGCTGTCGATGATGATCTTCCTGCGCGGTCTCGGCGAATTCCTGACGCGGGGCGGCGACGTGTCCGGCATTCCCGGGTTCCTAGCGCGGATCGGCTATAGTTCGATTTTTGGCATTCCGGTGCCGTTGCTCATCTTCATCGCTAGCGTGCTGATCTGGCACATCCTGCTGACACGCATGAAGCTAGGCTTCAACACTTACATGATCGGCTCCAACATCGAAGCCACGCGCTATTCCGGTATCAATACGCGCAAGGTACAGGTCCTCGTCTACACACTGTCCGGCGCGATGTGCGCGGTCGCCGGTATCATCATGCTGGCGCGCTTCAATTCGGTGCGTGTCGGCCACGGCGAGTCTTACTTGCTGATCACCGTGCTTGCCTGCTTTCTTGGCGGGGTCAATCCGTTCGGCGGCTTCGGTCGGGTGATCCCGGTCTTCGTTGCGCTGGTCGTGCTCCAGCTTCTGTCCTCAGGGCTCAATCTGATGGGCGCAAACCAGCATCTTGCGACGGCAGTCTGGGGCATTTTGATGATCACGGTGATGATCCTGCGCTGGCTTGCCGGGCGCCTCAAATTCCTAAACACAAACAGAGGGTGAGTTGAGATGCATGGTTTTGGGGTCCACACCTCGATGTGGACGATGAACTGGGATCGGGCCGGCGCTGAGAAGGCGATTGCGGCTTCGGTCAAATACGGGATGGACTTTATCGAGATCGCGCTTCTGAACGCGCCGGCGGTCGATGCCGCGCATACGCGCGCCTTGCTCGAACAGCACAATCTTCCTGCCGTTTGCTCGCTTGGCCTGCCGGAGCGCGCCTGGGCCTCGGTGCGGCCGGATGCTGCCATCGAACATCTCGAAGTGGCGATCGACAAGACCGCCGAGATGGGCGCGCTGGCGCTTTCCGGCGTGATTTTCGGCGGTATCGGCGAACGCACCGGCCTGCCACCGACCGAGAAGGAATACGACAATATTGCGCATGTGCTGACCGTCGCCGCCAAGCACGCCAAAAAGCGCGGCATAGAGCTCGGAATCGAGGCGGTGAACCGCTACGAGAACCATTTGATCAATACCGGCGCGCAGGCCGTCTGGATGGTCGAGAAGGTCGGGGCCGACAACATCTTTGTTCATCTCGACACCTACCACATGAACATCGAGGAGAAGGGGGCCGCCAATGGCATTCTGGCCGCACGCGACTATCTGAAGTACATCCACTTGTCTGAGAGCGATCGCGGCACACCAGGCACCGGCAACTGCCCCTGGGACGAGATCTACGCGACGCTGGCGGCGATCGGCTTCAAGGGCGGACTTGCCATGGAAAGCTTCATCAACATGCCGCCGGACGTCTCCTACGGTCTCTCAGTCTGGCGGCCAGTCGCGAAGGACGAGGCCGAAGTGATGGGCAATGGCTTGCCGTTCCTGCGCAACAAGGCTCGCCAATACGGTCTGATCTGAAACGATGGGTGACGCGCAGAAGGTGGACGGCGCAAGGATCGCCGTCCTCGATGTCGGCAAGACCAATATAAAGCTCTCCGCGATGACATTCGACGGCATGCTCGCGGAGAGCCTCTGCGTCCGCAACGAAGTGCGGCCCGGTCCACCTTGGCGGCACCACGATCTCAATGGCATTAGCGACTGGCTGTTCGGCTCGCTCGCCAGTTTGTGCCGTCGTCATCCGTTGGAAAAAATGGTCGGCACCGGACATGGCTCCGCGGGGGTTCTGGTGAACGCAGATCCCGACGACACTTCCGCCCTGCCGATGATTGACTACGAGCAGGACCTGCCGCCTGCAATTCGCGATGGCTACGCGCCGCTTTCGGGCGATTTCTTCGATCGCGGCAGCTCGATGATGCTGAAGGCCGCCCACCAGGCGCGCCAGCTGTATTGGATGCAGCAGGTTGATCCGGAGCGCGTCGCTCAAGCTCGTTGGTATCTGGGCTTGCCCCAATATTGGGCCTGGCGGCTGTCAGGCGTGCCATCGGCCGAAACGACGGTTCTTTCGGCGCAATCACATCTATGGAACAACGTGCGCAAGGAGTGGTCGCCCATTGTGGCGGGGCAGGGCTGGAAGCGCCTCATGCCACCATTCCATCCGGCATGGGAGACGTTGGGGCCAATCCGGCAGGATCTAGCGCGCCGGCACGGCATATCGGAAAAGCTGTCTGTTCTGACCGGCGGCCACGACAGCAGCCTGAACCTCTACCGCTATCAGGCGGCAGGCATGCGCGATGCCTGCGTGATCTCCACCGGAACTTGGATTGTCGGAATGTGCGCCGCGACACCTCTCGACCAACTCGATGAAAATCGCGGAATGGTGCTGAACAGCGACGTGACAGGACGCGCGGTTGGCGGTATTTTGACCATGGGCGGACGAGAGTTCAGTCATGTGGCAGGGCAGGGGCAAGAAGGAAATGCGGCCGACGCCGCGCTGGTCAGTTCGTTGATTGGGCGAGGCACCTTCGCATTGCCGTCGTTCGGCGACGATGACGGACTGTTTCCCGGCAGCGCTGGGCGCGGCCGGTTTGAAGGGCCGCCTGCAGAAACCCCTGAGGAGCGCAAGGCGCTCGCGGTGCTCTATGCCGCGCTGCTGACAGCGGAATGTATCGATGCGCTGAAGGAAAACGGGTTGGTTGCATTGGATGGCACCTTCCTGCGGGACCCGCTCTACGCCATGCTGGTTGCCGCGCTGCGGCCAAACGCCGAAACGGTTTACAACCTCGACTCCTACGGCACCGCTTCGGGTGCGGCATTACTTGGCGAACATGAAGCTCGTGACACGCCGGCTCCGATCGCGCTCAGCCTGCCGGCCGCCTTTGCCGGCGATCGTGCGGCGCTCGCGGCCTATGCGCAGCGGTGGCGCGAACTGGCAAACAGACACATTCTTCCGAGACAAGACAGAAGGAACGACCGATGACTGATGACAGCGCTCTGCGCCGCGAGATGGTGGATGTTTGCCGCCGGATGAACTCCAGCGGTATCAACCAGGGCAATGCCGGCAACCTGTCGGTGCGCTCCAGCGACGGTTTCCTGATCACGCCCTCATCGCTACCCTACGAAACGATGACGCCCGAAGACATCGTCGAGATGGGCTTTGATGGCACCTATGTCGGCCGACGACCCTCCTCGGAGTGGCGCTTCCACCGTGACATCTTGAGGGAGCGGCAGGAGATCAACGTCGTGCTGCATTGCCACTCGCTCTATGCTACGACGCTGGCCTGCCATCATAAGACGATCCCGAGCTTCCACTATATGACAGGAGTGGCGGGCGGTACGACCATTCGCTGCGCGGGCTACGCAACCTTTGGCACGCAGGCCTTGTCCGACAATGCCTTGGTTGCACTCAAGGATCGCCGCGCCTGCCTGCTCGGCCAGCACGGTCAGATTTCGCTCGGCAAGACCATGGAAGCTGCGTTGTGGCTGGCGAACGAGGTCGAAACCCTGTCGCGCATGTATGTCCAGGCGCTTACCCTTGGCGAGCCGCCTGTCCTTTCCGACGAGGAGATGGCGCGGGTGATCGAGCAGATGAAGAAGATGAGCTATGGCCAAGCGCCGGATCCGGAGGGAACGAACGATCTGGCGCGGCCGCGCGGTGCTGCGGCCTAGCACGGCTTTGGCAGATTTTTAGTGGAGAGATGCCTGAGGCCGCGTGGGCAGCGGACTGGCGGCGGCTGTGCGAGGCTGAGGGATCGCCTGCCAATCGTTCTCGCTTTATCCCAATCGCCGCCTTGAGCTCGACTGTGGCAGGTGAAGACTGAATGTCGCCCTTATGACAAACGTTGAATCAAATCGTTCAGCAAGAGCAGCGACGCCCCGGCGAACACAGCCGCAGCCGCGTCGTCCAGCATGATGCCGAGACCACCCCTTACCTTGTCATGCATGACGCGGATGGGCCAGGGTTTGACGACATCGAAAAACCGGAATGCAAGGAAACCTGCTGCCCACCAGACCGGGTCGAGCGGCAGCATGGAAAGTGTTGCGGCGGTACCGAAGGTCTCGTCAATGACGACGATCTGCGGATCCTCCGTTCCGGTACGGGAGACGACATGCGACGACGCCCATACTCCCACGGTGAATACGGCCATGTAGGCAACCACGACCAGCCAAGGCGATGCAGGTATCAGGATCGCGGCAAGAACCACTCCAACAGCCGCGCCGCCCGTGCCCGGCCATAACGGGGATAATCCTGCGCCGGCCGAGGTCGCGAGCAGGTAAGCGAACTTAGGCAGAAATTTACGCATCGAGTTTCGGGCGGCTTCCCCGTGAATTGTAAATAGGCATTATATTCACATCTTTCCGATTACTGCCGCTAGACCGCCGGTCGATTTGCGACGGCGGACACAAGGGGCATTGCAGAAACTTCGAAACAACATCGGATGTTATCGCAGCGACCGGAGCTTTTGTGTTTCGCCGTCGGCTTGACAGTTCTCTGACTGCCTCAATCCATGGGCGCATTCGCCAAGACTTGAGCCGGGGAAGAGCCTGATCCGGTCTCGACCGCGCTGACCACCTCGATCTGCGCCGACGGGCTGGAACGAACCCACAATTTGCCGGTTAAACTTCGCAAAGCGACATCATCAGAGGAGCCAAGTCATCATGATCGCCGGCCTCATGAAACGTCGTATCGACCCGCTATGGGAGCACGCCGCTTCCCCGCTGATCGGGATCGGCATGACCCCGAACCAGGTTACATCATGCGGGCTGTGCTCGTCGCCCTGTCGTGCGCCGCTTATGTGTACCACCAGTCAACCCTTGCCTTTGGCCTTTGCCTCGCGTTGGCGTTTACCTTCGACGCGCTGGACGGCGCGGTTGCCCGTCGGAGACATATGAGCACCAAGGCCGGTGGTTATTTCGACGCGATGGCCGACCGGTATCAGGAACTTTCCGTGTTTGCGGCAATAGGCTGCGTCGCCGATCTGTGGGCGATCGCAATGATCGCGTTCGCCGGCGGAATCCTCACCAGCTACGCCAAGGCGCGGACGGCGATCGAAATCCCCATAGAAAATCAGGCGTGGCCGGACTTCTTCGAACGGATGGAGCGCCTGGTGTTCATTTGCGTGCTATTGGTCGCCGACGGAATCGCGATCGCCACGGGCGCCACTTCGCCCTGGATTCTCACGGGCGGGTTCGCGCTTTACGCACTGCTGGCAAACGCCACAGCGCTGCAACGGACCAATCGCGCATTTGCGATGCTCAAACGAGCGGACGCGAAGCAGCCATGAGACGGTGAAATCCATAACGCAAGCATCGATGACGGCAGCCTCACCTGGGAGACCCGTCTGGTCGATCTGCTCCCACGTTTCCAAAGCGCGCCCTGGCCCAGAAAAGGCGGTCATGACAACGGTCTGGCCGGTGGAAAACGTGAGGCGCTGGCACGGCGCAGTCGGGTTAAAAACGATCCACGCGCGACCTGCGTCCTCTGGCATAGCGAAGTTGCTGACCCTGTGGGCCGATGTCCGCACCCTCGTTAGACCGTTTCGAGCCGGCTGAACCGAACCGGGATGAGTTTGCGGGTCTTCAGTTGCCCTACCGAATCCTTGTCGATGACCGTCAGCAACTGCCCTTGTTCGGGCCCCACAGGCATAACCAGGCGGCCCCCCGGCTTGAGTTGCTCAAGCAAAGCCGACGGCGCCCGCCCAGCCGCCACGGTGACTAGGATCTTGTCGAACGGGGCGTGCTCGGGCCAGCCGCGAGACCCGTCTCCGACACGAATGCTGACATTGGATAGACCGAAGCCCTGCAGGAGAGCCTCGGCATGGCTCGCGAATTCCTCGATGATTTCGACGCTCCAAACGTGCCCGGCGAGTTCCGCGAGAATTGCGGTTTGGTAGCCCAGGCCAGTGCCGATCTCGAGCACAGCCTCGCGCGGTTGAAGAGCAAGGAGATCGGTCATGAGAGCGACGATGAACGGCTGCGAGACGGTTTTGTCGAAGCCGATCGGCAGTGGCATGTCCTGATAGGCATAAGGAGCGACTGAGCTTGGCACGAAGAGATGGCGCGGCACCCGCTGCATCGCTGCCATCACCCGCTCATCGAGCGCCGCCTTGCCGAGTTCGTCGCTTGCAAGGTCGGTATGGATCGCAATCATCTCAACCATGTGTCGGCGTAAAACTGCGAGATGTTGTTCGTTCATTGGCTTCATGACGGTGGGGCTTTCCTCAACCAGCTTGCTGCCAAATAGGCTTATATCCTGTTCGTCACAGCAATGCCCGTCATGGTTTCCAGTTGCGGGTGGCCACCGCGACCGGAGGCAATTTAGCGTTGCGTCTGGTATATACCGGCGGCAGCCCTGGAGATCCGGCTATGTTACCATAACGGTATGTCCTAGCTCGCGGTGATCGAACGACGAACGGCTGAATTGCCGCATGCGTGGGCAGCCGGCGATCGCGATCGGGGCGTTGTCGTTTTAGTAGTGGACGCCGGTTTCACCGAGCGATGCAGCGACTGCTGCATGGCTTCGGGCAGCGGAATGCCACAACGGGCGTTCCCAAAGGTCGAGCCAAAGTCCGGGCAGGCCGCTACTTTATCGCCTCCACGAGTGCTGAGTGGAACTCGTCGGGTGCCTCTATCTGTGGTGAATGTCCAAGCTCTGGGAACTCAACGAGCGTCGCGTTTGGAATGGCCGCGGCTGCGGCGCGTCCGAGTTTTGGATATTGGCCGAGCGTCTTCGCGACCTCCGCGCTGGCGCGATTGCTGCCCGGGGCTGTGCGATCCTTGCCTCCGATGATCAGCGTTGTCGGTACGGAGATATTGCCAAACTCATGGATCACAGGTTGGGTGAAGATCATGTCCGAGGTTTGGGCCTGGTTCCACGCCACTATCTCCTTGTCCTCGCCGGCGTACATGCCAGCCAGCATGCTCACCCAACGGTCGTATTCCGGCTTCCAGTCGCCATTGTAATAGACGCGCTGCTGGTAGGCCTTGATGCTGGCGAAGCTGGTTTTCAGTTCGCTGGCGTATGCCACGTCGAGGGTGGCATAGGGAACACCTTTCGCCTGCCAGTCCTCGAGACCGATCGGATTCACCAGCACCAGGCGCTCCACGGTTTGAGGAAACTGCAGAGCGTAGCGTGCTGCCAGCATGCCGCCCATAGAATGGCCGACAAGGATGACGTCGGATACATTGAGGGATTCGATGAGCTCAGCGGTGTTATTGGTCAGTTGCTGAAACGAGAATTTGATATTTCTGCGGCTTAGTCGACTTGCAGAAGCCGACCTGATCCGGCGCAATGACACGGTAACCCGCTGTCGTCAGCACGTCGATGGTCACTTCCCAGGTTCCGGCGCAGAAATTCTTGCCGTGCAATAGCACGACGGTCTTGCCGTTCGCCTTCCCGCGCGCCGGAACATCGAGATAAGCCATTTCGATGGGCTGGCGCTGCGAAGTGAAGCGGTGGACCTTGACCGGATGGGCATAGCTGAAGCCCTCCAGCCGAGGCCCATAGACGGCACTGGAGGCGGTCGCGCCGGGATCTTGGGCGAGAGTCGATGTCGTTATGGTGAAGAAGATGGCGGCGCTGGCTGGAATGCGCATGGAAGTCCTCTCTGTAATTCTCGGCGAGAACTATGGCCATCAATACGAGCGGCTTGTGACAGGCCTCATCACCATGTCGGCACAGAGATAACGATCAGTTGATCGTGGGAGCCGAATGTGAGCCTCGCGGTGTGATCCGATGGGCTCGGGTCCTAGCTCACCGGCCATCAGTTACCGCGAGCGAGCGAACCGTAATCGGCGGCGCTTTTGTACCGCCCGAGATTGGACAATGGCAGGCTCTTTGCCGTGCACGGCGCGACTTCGCTGTTGGAGAATTCGAGGCTACACTATCATCGGCGCCGCCCATATACATTACGTCGGTAGAGAGATGGATCTGCAAGCCTTCAGAGATTCGATTGTGCAATTACAGCCGCCCGCCGGCTTGAACCCTGCCCTGCAGGCGCTGTGGTGGGATGCAAAGGGCGATTGGGTTAAGGCGCACGAGCACGCGCAGGTGCGCGGCGATACCGCGGGTATGCGCGTGCATGCCTACCTCCATCGCAAGGAAGGCGATCAATCGAATGCGGAATATTGGTATCGTCGCTGCGGCGCCGCGCCGTCGACCTTGACGCTTGATGAGGAATGGCAAGAGTTAGCGCGTGCACTTTTGGGGCAAAGCTGACGCCTTCCGCACGCCAAGTCTGGTTCTGGGGGCCTTCACTCGAACCGCAGCGATGACTTTGATATAGTACCGCGGTCACGATCGGACGGCCTGCTCAGTCCGCCGCTCGCAGGAAACAGGCGGGCGGCATCCCTCTGCCACGGTCGGACATCTTGCTCCTGGCGCTGGTCCAGATCGCAACGGAAGTTCAATTTCATTTCCTCTGAAGCCCGTCATAATTAGGCCGGCGGCGGCATTACCAGCAATGTCTCGAGGAGGAGATGAAAATGCGGCTCAATAGGTGTTTCAATTTTGCAGGTAAGGTTTCATCGGTGCTTTCTCCCGCAGCAGGGAGGAAACGGCGTCTGCGTCAGACTATCATATTTGCAGCTTTGGCGGCCGGTTCCGCGACGGTTGGTTTCGGGGCACAAAGCGCCGAAACGGGAGCCTGGATCACCACTTGGGCTGCCACACCTGCTCCGCGCTGGTTGGATGATCTTCCTGCGCCTTTTGGAGTGCCGGAGGTATTGGAGAATCAGACCGTCCGCCAAGTTGCCCGCATCAGCGTTGGCGGCAATACCGTCCGGGTGGTCCTATCGAATGCTTTCGGCGCTAGGCCGCTGACTATCGGGGCCGGCAGCGTCGGGATAGCAGGCAAGAACGGCGACGTCGATCAGGCGACCCTGAAGCCCCTGACCTGGGGCGGCAAGAGTTCTGTGGTCGTTCCGCCGGGAGCCCCGATCCTCAGCGACCCCGTCGACCTCCCGGCAGAAGCGCTTTCCGAAATCTCGGTCAGCATCTTCCTGCCGAAGAAGACGGCGCTCTCATCGGTGCATTGGGATGGTGTGCAAACCGCCTACATTTCCGGCCCGGGGAACTTCACAAACGAGGCGGCGTTCAAGGCTGACAGCACACTCAAATCACGCATTTTTCTGAGCGATATATGGGTTGACGCCGCGCCGGAATCCCACGCGATCGTGTTTTTCGGGGATTCCATCACGGATGGGAATTGCTCGACCCCCGACGCCAATAACCGCTGGCCAGACCATATCGCCAAGCGATTGCAGGAAACCGCCCACAAGGTCGCGGTGATCAACGAAGCTTTTTCGGGCAATCGCGTGTTGACCGACGGTATGGGTGTCAATGCGCTGGCGCGTTTCGATTCTGATATCCTGAGCCATCCAAAAGTCTCGACCGTCCTCGTAATGATGGGCATCAACGATATCGGATGGCCCGGCGAAAATGCAATCACGCCGGACGACAAGGAACCGACCGCCGAAGACATCATCACCGGATACAAACAGCTCATCGACCGCGCGCACGCCCATGGCATACGCATTGTAGGCGCGACGTTGACCCCCTTCGCCGACACCTTCAAAGGACTTCCCACCGAGGGTTACTACACACCCGAGAAGGAAAAGATACGCGTCGCAGTGAACGAATGGATACGCACCGGTGGCGGCTTCGATGGCGTGATCGACTTCGAAAAGGTGATGGAAGACCCGGCCAAACCGGGGTATCTGCGCGACGACTACGACTGCGGCGACAACCTTCATCCCAACGACGCGGGATACAAGGCGATGGCAGACGCGGTCGATCTCGACGTCCTATTGGGTTCAGCTAAATAGGTCGCTGCTGACCTTGCCGCGCTCCTCAGGTATTGCGCGGCAAGGTCGGTTCCTCCGGATGTCGAGGCCGAGCATTGCAACCTGGTACTTGGGACTGGGATCCGGATTTCCCACACAGGTCACCAGACGTGTTAAGCTTTTGGTAACTATCCTAAGTCGAAAGCCAAAATGTACTGGCTCCTTTTGCCCTCGATAGATGTTAGGGCTGCCATCGAGGTGAGATAAAGGAGAAAAGACCGGGATGGCCACGGTACTGAACGCCAAGGGCGTTCCACTTCCCTATAGCGGTTCCTCCGTAAAGTGGTATTCGGCGACGAATTCCGGCCCAACACTTTATGGCAGCACGTCCAACGACTCGATATATGGGGACGGCAGTGTCACCGTCACGATGTATGGCGGCAAGGGCGATGACATCTATTATCTGTATTCCTCGAAAAACAAGGCGGTCGAGCGGCCCGGCGAGGGTGTCGACACCATCTCGACCTGGATGAGCTATAAGCTCCCAGCGAATTTCGAGAACCTGACGGTCACGGGCGACAAACGCTATGCTTTCGGAAACGAGCTGAACAACATCATTACCGGCGGCTCCGGCCAACAGACGCTCGACGGCTTACAGGGCAATGACGTGCTCAAGGGCGGATCCGGGGCGGACATTTTCATCGTGACCCCCGGCAACGGCAGTGATCTGATCCTGGACTTTGGCGCTCAGGATACCGTCCGTGTTGGGAGCTACGGCTTCACCTCCTTCGAGGAGGTGCGCGCCAACATGGTCCAGTCGGGAGCGAACGTCCGACTCAATCTGTCCGACAACGAGTTTCTCGTCTTCGCCAACAAGCCCATCGGCGAGTTTACCGCAAGTCAGTTCAAGATGGCCGTGGACAGGTCGGCTCTGGAACTCACCTTTTCGGACGAGTTCGACACGCTGGACCTGTGGAATGGCTCGAGCGGCACCTGGGACTCGAATTTCTGGTGGGGAGCCGCAAACGGCAGCTCGCTCACGAGCAACAAAGAGCTCCAATGGTATATCGATACCAACTACGCCCCGACGCGTTCCGTCAACCCGTTCAGCGTTGACGACGGTATTCTTACGATTACCGCCGCCAAGGCTCCTGCGGCAATCCGGCCCGAGATAAACAACTACCAATACACGTCAGGTTTGCTGACGACCTACGAATCCTTCGCGCAGACCTACGGCTATTTCGAAATTCGAGCCGACATGCCCGAAAAACAGGGTGTATGGCCGGCCTTCTGGCTTCTCCCGGCGGACGGCTCCTGGCCACCGGAACTGGACGTCGTGGAGATGGTCGGTCAGGATCCAAACAAGCTCATTCTGACAAGCCACTCGAACGAGACGGGGACTCAGACGACAGTGACCTCGACGGCCTATGCCTCGGATACCGAAGGGTTCCACACATACGGGGTGCTGTGGACAGAAGACGAACTCGTCTGGTATTTCGACGATGTCGAAGTTGCTCGTGCCGCAACGCCTGCCGACATGCACGAGCCGATGTATATGCTGGTCGATCTGGCGGTTGGCGGCATCGCGGGAACGCCTGCCGACGGGCTTGCGACGCCTGCAGAAATGCAGATCGACTACATCCATGCCTATGCGTTGAACGATTGGATTATCTAGGCGTAACACCTCACGGTGGGCTCGGCACGGACACGTTCGTCATCAGGCCTGATTTCGGGTGCGGTCATTGCCGCCTGAGACCGAACTGGGACTGATGTGAAGGCGATGTCGCATCCCCATCCATCCGAGCCGCCGCGAACGACCCTCGCAGCGGTTCTGGCTTCCTTCCGGCGGGCGTTGGCGGGAATTGCCTTGATGAGCGGCGTCGTCAATGTCTTGGCGCTGACCGGCTCGTTTTTCATGCTGCAGGTCTATGATCGCGTCATACCCGGCCGCAGCGTGCCGACGCTCGTCGGGCTTGCCGTGTTTGCCGGCACACTTTTCGTCTTTCAGGGCGTTCTCGAACTCATCCGGTCGCGTTTGCTGGTGCGCATCGGAATGGCGCTGGATGCGCGCTTGAGCGGACAGGTCTATGCCGCTCTCATGCGTTTGCCGTTGCGCACCAAGCTCGCAGGCGACGGCCTCCAATCGTTGCGCGATCTTGACCAAGTGCGATCGTTTATGTCGAGCGCCGGTCCGACCGCGCTTTTCGACCTGCCCTGGATGCCGCTCTACCTCGCAATTTGCTTCCTGTTCCATTTCTGGATCGGCATGACGGCGCTGGCCGGCGTGGTGATTCTCTTCAGCCTGACATTGCTTGCCGAAATTCGCACGAGAGAGCCCGCCAGAAAGGCAAACAGTCAAGCGGCAGCGCGCAATACGCTTGCCGAAGCGACACGTCGCAATGTCGAGGTTCTGCAGGCCATGGGCTTTGGATCACGCATCGCCGAGCGCTGGTCAGGGATCAATGCTGACTATCTCGACACCAATGCAACGGCGAGTGACCTTGCCGGGACACTCGGAACGATCTCGAAGATCCTGCGCATGATGCTGCAATCGGGTATCCTGGCGATAGGCGCTTATCTGGTCATCCATCAGGAAGCGACCGGCGGCATTATGATCGCCAGTTCGATCATGATGAGCCGGGCGCTCGCACCAATCGAACTGGCTATCGCGCACTGGAGGGGTTTCGTCACCGCCCGCCAGGCATGGACCCGGTTGACCCAGCTTTTGGTCCTGCTTCCCGAAACTGCGATAAGTGTCTCCCTGCCTGCACCGAGATCTGCTCTTTCGGTCGAAAATATCAGTGTCACACCGCCGGGAGAGCGCCGTATGGTCGTGCAAGAAGCCACCTTTGCATTGGAAAGGGGCGTCGGCCTCGGCATTGTCGGGCCGAGCGCTTCTGGCAAGTCATCGCTCGTGCGCGCTATTGCCGGTATATGGCTCCCAGTTCGTGGAACCGTCAGGTTGGATGGCGCAACGCTCGACCAGTGGTCGCCGGAAGCGCTGGGCAACCATGTCGGCTATCTGCCGCAGGATGTGCAATTGTTCGACGGCACCATTGCCGAGAATATCGCGCGCTTCGAACCGCAAGCGCCCTCGGACAAGATACTGGCGGCTGCGCGCGTGGCTGGTGTCCATGATCTCGTCATCCACCTTCCGGAAGGCTACGAGACGCGGATCGGCGAGGCCGGGTCGGCACTTTCGGCTGGCCAGAGACAGCGGATTGCGCTTGCACGGGCTCTCTACGGTGACCCGTTTCTTGTTATTCTCGACGAGCCTAACTCCAACCTCGATGCGGAAGGCGAGGCCGCGTTGACGGAAGCAATTCAAAGTGTCCGCGCTCGAGGCGGCGTTGCCATCGTGGTCGCACACCGGCCGAGCGCGCTGGCAAGCCTGGATCAGGTTCTTGTGATGGCGAACGCCCGCATCGTGGCCTTTGGCCCGAAGAATGAGATCTTGAACAAGATAACTCGCCCAGCAGGCGTTCCCTTGAAGGTCGTTTCCGGGCTTGAAGAGACGGCATCCTGATGGCGCAACGCACGATATTCGCGGCGGATCGCACTATTCGACGCTATCTGCTTGGCGGTGTCGCAACCTGCATCCTGCTGGTCGGCGGGGCGGGGAGTTTGGCTGCGGTCACCACGCTCTCCGGAGCCGTTATCGCTTCGGGAAAATTGGTCGTCGATTCCAGCGTCAAGAAAGTCCAGCATCCAACTGGTGGCGTGGTCGGTCAAATCTTCGTCCGGGAAGGCGATGCCGTGCAATCGGGCAAGGTTTTGATCCGCCTCGATGAGACGATCACTCGGGCCAATTTGGCAATCGTTACCAAGAGCTTGGACGAATTCGAAGCGCGACTGGCTCGCCTTGAGGCCGAACGCGACGGCAAAGGAAGCATCACCTTTCCAGCTTCGCTTGTGTCACGGCAGGATGCCCCTGAGGTTGGTCAGGCGATGGCCGGCGAACAATCACTGTTCAAATTTCGCCGACAGGCACGCGCCGGTCAGAAGGCTCAGTTGGAAGAGCGCATTGCGCAGCTTGCCGAAGAAGTTTCCGGCCTGACCGAGCAAAGAGATGCCAAGAGCCAGGAAATCAAGTTGATCGGGTTTGAGCTCGAAGGCATGCGCGGACTTTGGCAACGCAAGCTGGTTTCAATTGATCGCATAACTGCGCTTGAACGCGATGCCGTGCGGCTTAAAGGTGAGCACGGGCAACTGACTGCGGCCATAGCGCAATCGAAGGGTCGTACGTCGGAGATCCGTTTGCAGATCATTCAGATCGACCAGGATTTGCGCAGCGAGGTGGCGACCGAACTGCGTGACGTCCAGGCAAGGATCTCTGAATTCGTCGAGCGCAAGGTCTCGGCTGAAGATCAGCTCAAGCGTATCGATGTTCGCAGTCCGCAGACCGGCGTCGTTCATCAACTCGGCGTGCACACGGTCGGTGGTGTGATTTCTCCGGGAGAACTCATCATGCTGATAGTCCCGGTGACCGACGACCTGACTGTCGAGGCGCACGTGGCACCCCAAGATATCGATCAATTGACGCCAGGGCAAAGCGCGACCTTGCGGCTGTCGGCATTCAATCAGCAAACAACACCGGAGCTGAACGGTGTCGTGGGCAAGATTTCCGCCGACCTGAATTTCGATGAGAAAACAGGCGCCGGCTTTTACACCGTGCATGTTGTTTTGCCGCGCACCGAGCTTACCAGGCTCAACGGCCTGACCTTGGCGCCTGGAATGCCCGTCGAGGTGTTCTTTTCCACCGGCAGCCGCACCATGCTGTCCTATCTCGTGAAACCTTTGGCGGACCAAATCCAACGGGCGTTCAGGGAAGAGTAGGCTGCGTCTCTGGGCGAACCGACGAGCTAAATTCCGGAACAAGGGCGCGATTTTGCCGTTTCGCCTGAAACTGGAAGCGATCCCACATGTCCGAGTTGACGAATGAAGAGATCGAGGGGCGGCTGAATGCCCAGCGGGAGACTTTGTCGCTAGTCGTCGCGCTGCTTGCCGGCCTCGACGCCACTTCCGAGCGAATATGGGCAGAACTGGAGGCCCGTTTTCAATTCCAGAATAATCAGGAAGATCCCGGCGCCTTGCCAAGCGGTGCATTCGCCATTGAGAGCGCGATGATGCGAGAGTTCAAGCTGATCGCCGACGAAGCGCGGGCACGCAAGGCGGAATGGAACGACACGGACAAGCCACCCATAAGAGGGGCTAGCTGAAAATCGCGAAAGCCCGGCGAGTGCGATGCCGCATCAAATTGGCCTCGCTATGCAGGGCGCCAATAGGGTTGCGGCCGGCGACGCTCGCGGGCATCGCTGGACGGGTCGTGCGAGGGTTGCGCCGAGGGATAGCAACAATTTTTCTCGCCTGACTCGGAAACATTTCCGGCATGCCAGTGTTTAGCGCACTGAGTGGGCGCGAAGCGCAGTTTCCTTGTCTGTGAGGCGATCCCCCTTTGGAGTGTAACGATGCCCCCAACCGCCATGACAGAGGTCGAGGAGGTCAGGATCGAACCCGACGGGCTCGTTGGGCTGCTGGGCGTGCCGCACGGTGCGCAAGGCATCGTCATCTTCGCTCATGGCAGCGGAAGTGGACGGCTCAGCCCGCGCAACAATCACGTAGCCGCCCCACTTCGGCAGGCCGGACTGGCGACCCTTCTCGTCGATCTTTTGACATCAATCGAGGAACGCGACAGGCGAAACGTCTTCGACATTGACCTGCTTGCATCGCGGCTCGCGCTGGCGACGCATTGGGCGGCTGCGGAAGCACGGACCAGAAAGCTTGTTCCACTTTATTTCGGGGCAAGCACTGGCGCGGCAGCCGCGCTGGTGGCCGCCTCGCGCCCGGACGCAGGTATCGCCGCTATCGTCTCGCGCGGCGGCCGGCCCGATCTGGCGATGGAAGCGTTGCCGGCCGTGCGTGCCCCGACATTGCTTCTGGTCGGTAGCCTGGACGGGCCGGTGATCGGGATAAACGAGCGTGCTCTTGCCGCGCTGAAAGGCGAGAAACAGTTGATCATCGTCGATGGCGCCGGCCACCTCTTCGAGGAGCCGGGCACGATGGACGAAGTAGTCAGGCATGCCACACGATGGTTCCTCGAGCATCTCGTGCCTGAAAGGCTGCGGCAATGATCCTGGGCAGGCCAAAACTCGATGCAGAGAAAGAAAACGAGTCCAGTTCCAAGGTGCTGAGCAAGCCGAGGAAGGCCAGAACGCATCGTGCCATTGGGGCCCTCTTCCAAGGCGAACGGGCCTGACATATGGCAAATCACAGCACGAGCCTTCCGACGGTTCTCATCACCGGCAGCAGCGGCTTTCTGGGGCAGGCGATCGCGCGAGGCTTGATTGACCGCTACCGCGTCGTCGGTCTCGATGTTGCAAAACCGAAGCATCCTCCCGCCGGCATGGAGACGATCGAGATCGATCTCACCTCCGATGAGGGCGTGAGCAGGGCTGTGGAGGCGGCGCGAGAGCGCAGCGGCGGTCGTATCGCGTCAGTCATCCATCTTGCTGCCTATTACGACACGACCGGCAAGGACGATCCGAAATATGACGCCGTCACCGTGCAGGGCACGCGCCGGCTCCTGAATGCGCTGACGGCGATCAAGACCGAGCAGTTCGTGTTTTCCAGCACGCTTCTCGTTCATGCGCCAAGTCCGGGGAAGGGCACGAAAATAGATGAAGACTCGCCGCTCGACCCGGCCTGGGCCTACCCCCAATCGAAAGCCGAAACCGAGGCGCTGATCTCGAGGCAGCGCGGCGAGATCAAAACGGTGATCCTGCGGTTCGCCGGCGTCTATGACGAAGACTGCCGGGCGGCCTTCATTGCCCAGCAGATCGCTCGCATCTTCGAGCGCTTGCCGACCGCCTATTTGTTCGCTGGCGATATCACCGCCGGCCAGCCCTATCTGCACAAGGACGATCTCGTCGACGCGGTGGTACGCACCGTCGATCGGCGCGCCGAACTTCCGGCCGAGACCGTGCTTCTGATCGGCGAAGAAGACACACCGTCATACGAGGAGATGCAGAAGCGCATCGGCCGGCTCATCCACGGCGAGGACTGGCGAACCTTGGCGCTGCCGAAGGAGCTGACGAAGCTGGGTGCCTGGTTGCAGACGGAGGTGCTCGATCAAGACACCGACATCAAGCCATGGATGATCGAGAACTCGGACGATCATTACGAGATCGACATCTCGCGGGCCAAAGCTCTGTTGGGCTGGGCGCCCAGACATAGCTTGCTGGCTACATTGCCGGAGATGATCCGCCGGCTGAAACAGGACCCAACGGATTGGTACGCGGCCAACAAGCTCAATCCGCCCGTTGTCGCGGCTTCGGGTCCCGAGATCGAGCAGGCCAAAAGGCGGCTCAAGGGACCGCTCGAACGAAGCAAGCAAGACGTAGAAGCGGCGACAAAACGGCATCGGTTCAGGACGCTCTGGGCGCCGATGACCAACGCTGCTCTCGGATTGTGGCTGGTCACGTCGCCCATAACGGTTGGCCTGTTCGATCCCGGCGCAGCCGCAATACCTCCCGCTCTGGGACATGCTGTTGCGGAGCCCGAATTCCGCAACGCCGGTCTGGGTGTCAGCGAAATCGTTTCCGGCCTGCTCGTGACGGTCTTTGCGCTGCTGGGCATGTTCCAACGCTGGCGCTGGGTGCAGTGGATCACCGCGTTGCTCGGTCTCTGGGTGATGCTTGCGCCGTTGCTGTTCTGGACGACCAGCGCCGCCGCCTATGCCGTCGACACGCTTGTCGGCATGCTGATCGTCGCCTTCGCGGTGATGATCCCGCCGACCCCAGGTATCAGCCGTCGCGCGCTGGCGGCCGACGACGACCGCCCGCTGGGCTGGACCTATTCGCCATCCACCTTCACGCAGCGGATCCCCATCGTGGCGCTGGCCTTCGTCGGCCTATTCGTTTCGCGCTATCTCGCCGCCTACCAGATGGGCCACATAGATGGGCTATGGGATCCGTTCTTCGGCCCCGGCGGCGCACCGGTGCGCAACGGCAGCGAAGCGGTGGTGACGTCATGGGTCTCGCAAGGTTTCCCAATAGCCGATGCCGGGCTCGGCGCCTTTGCCTATTGCCTCGATATCCTCGCCGGCGCGATCGGCGACCGCCGGCGCTGGCGCACCATGCCGTGGATGGTGCTCCTCTTCGGCTTGCTGATCGTTCCGCTCGGCGTGGTCAGCGTCTCCTTCATCATCATCCAGCCACCGCTGATTGGTGCGCTGTGCACGCTCTGCATCCTCCAGGCCGCCGTCACGGTGGTGCTGATCCCCTACTCGGTCGATGAGGTGCTGGCGACCATCCAGTATCTCTGGGGCGCCACGAGGGCGGGCGAGCCGTTCTGGCGTACCTTCTGGAGGGGCGGACCTGCGCTGTCGGAGAACCAGACGCCTGACACCGACCTAGACCGTCCGGCTTCCGCGTTGCTGAAGGAATTTGTCACCGGCGGCGTGAACTTCCCGTGGACGCTGGTTGCGAGCACGCTGCTCGGCGCCTTGCTGATGACAACGCCATTGATCTTTGGCACGCAACCGCCGCTCTATTTCAGCGATCACGTCGTCGGCTGTCTCATTGTCATGGTCGCAGTCACGGCCATGGCCGAAATTGTCCGGCCGCTGCGCTTCCTCAATGTAGTGCTTGGTGCATGGATCGCGGTGTCACCCTTCGTGTTTGCCGGCGGTGGAACCATCGCGATCGCGGCGGACGTTGTGATCGGTCTGGCGCTGATCGTGCTCAGCTTGCCGCGCGGCACGCGCAGCGACCAACATTATGGCGGTTGGGATCGAGCGATTGTGTGAGCAATTCGACTTCAGCACCTGGCGATCTGAGCCGATATCGTCACGGGTGCAGTGACCAGGTCCGTCACGACGAGGCTTTGACCCCGAGCTTGCGAGCCTTATCTTCGAAGTCATCTTTGATGTCCTCGATTGTCGGCAGATGCAGGCGCCGCAGCTGAGAGTGCACCTTCTTGGCGGCGTCGGAGCTCAGGTCGCGTTTGAAATTGACGACGACCTGCTGAGCGGAGTCGTAATTGCGATAGCGCTCGATCTCGGCCTTGGTCGCCTGCTGCACGTGCTCCAAGGTTTTGCGATCGGCATCGGATTTTCCACCCGGTTTCGCTCGCATGACCGGATTGAAGGCCTTGCTGATGACGAATTCGGCCAGTTCCTGCTGGGCGTTAGCCATGATCATTTCTCCCTCGAAATTGGCTGTTTGGCCTTAACCCACGCGGAAATTGAAAGTTCCCTCAGGGACGGTTTTGTCGCGGCCGGGCGCTACATTAATCGCAGGCTTGGAAGCGCTTGGTTCAGCCGATATCTGGTGGCTGTTAGTCCGCAGCAGGTTGGATGGAACCAAGCTGCAAATCTGCCGTTGGCCTCATCAACGAAACACGTGCAGAAGGCGAGACGCACTACGCAAGGTTTCGCGCAACCAAAATCGGGGAGCCGGAGTATGACCAACATGCCAGACGAAACAATTGGCGGAGATCGGATAGGCTCAAGCACAGACAATACCGAGCACGCCGATGAGCGCAGTCCCGATGGTCATCAGGGCAGAAAGGACAAGCGACAAGATCAAGCCGCCGAGCGGGACAAAAACCCTCCGCAAGAGGATCCGGCAGAAGGTTCGCGCGACACGGTGGAGCACGAACTGGACAGACAGAAACAATCGGAGGCACCTCGCGGCGAGGTGAAGCGCGCGCGTGACGATCTGCAGCAGCAGGTCGAGGAAGAGATCGAGCTGCCTCAACGAGGCTCTGCCTGACGGCGCCCATCTAGATTTGTTCGCCGAGCAGGATTCTCGCATCCTTGGCCGCGACGATGAACGCCTGGCGCGCGACCCTCGGCGGCTTTTCGCCGCGAATAACGGCAAGGCAGGCTTCGATTGCAGCGAGTCGCGTCTTGGAGGCCGGCGCCGGCCAGTCCCTCAGCAGCACTTCAGCCGCGTCGGAGACCGACAAAACAACCCTGTCGCGATCGATCCGGCCAGGTTGAACAACAATCGGCTTTCTGAAACGTCTCGTACGCACGACACTCTCCAAAGTGGCAATATGTTAGCCGCGTCTGATCTTCTTGGCCACCTCAAATGTTGATTGCTGTCGGACTTGCTGCTGCCCTGTCCATGCGAGGCTTTGCGACCTCACCACGCCGCGCAGTTTGGCGTAATACAAGGTCACCCCGCGAAGGTGATCTCCCAGCCATATTGTCGGCTGGATTTGGCTATCAGTTGCCAGCTTAGGAGCAGACCCGACGCTGTGCTTCAAGGGGGCCAGGCAGTGTTATGAAATCATTGACTGCAATTGGGGGCTGCTTGGCTCTGTTCGTGTCGGCATGTACCTCATCCGATGAACAACAACTGGGTATCTCGAGCCCGCCGGTGAAATTGGCGGAGCCGCGGGTCGTGATCGAGGCCGACCCTGCGCCTCCGTTCACATATTGGGCACCGGAAGGCTCCACGATACGCAACCATCCGCGAAATCCCGCGATTTGGGTCGCGCAAGTCGCCGGCCAGCCGCAGCGATACTATTACGGAGATCAGTGTCAGGCGTCCCGTTACCAGCATCTTCTGGGTCGACCGCTCACTGAAATGCCGGATCCGCCGAAGGAAGCTGTCTGGAGCACCCACTGCTCGACATGCGCCCGCACCTCCGATCTCGGCTGGGCCCGGATGAACATCAGCTACGATGAGGACACTCGGATAATTGTCGAGATTGCCTGCGGGTGACCGACGATCTTTAGCTTGCCCATCGTCGCGTCGCGTTGGGGAAGACAGGCTTAAGCCATGAGCTGCTCGATGATCTATTTCACGGCCGACACACATTTCAGCGATCCCCGCATATTGCGTATCGATCGTCGCCCGTTCGGCTCGCTGGCAGAACACGATCGAACGCTGATCTCGCTCTGGAACGAAACCGTCAGCCCGGACGACGAGATCTGGCATCTCGGCGATTTCGCGAAGGGATCGGCCGAATTCGTTTCATCGCTCCTGTCGTCTCTTCATGGCCGGAAGCACTTGATCATAGGCAACAACGATGGCGCAGCGACTATCGGCGCCGCAGGTTGGGCCAGCACACAACATTATAAGGAGCTGACGATAGACGGCAGGTTGCTGATCCTTTGCCACTATCCTTTTCGCACCTGGAATCAGATCGGCAAGAAATCGATCGATCTGCATGGCCATTCCCACGGCAAATTGACCCCGGTTACACGCCAGTACGACGCCGGCGTCGACAGCTGGGATTTTCGACCGGTCACCCTTTCCGTCATCCTTGCCCGCAGGCGTCGGCGAACGGCCCGCCGCGATATTCAACGCAAGTGATCAAAAACGCGGATCATCCGGCTGTTGCTTACATGTTGGTATTCATTGTCCCCGAGTGAGGAATGCTTCCGGCGGCTAGATTTGCTGCGAACTCCGCATGCAGTTCATCTTCGTGTCCGAGATAACGAGGAGAAAAGTGCATCGGCACAGCATGTTCAACACCCGCAAGCCGGGCGATAGTGCCGGCTTCGGCCGCCGTGAGGTGCCGCTTCGCGGCGGCCAGCCGCCGATCTTCCTGCAGGAAGCCCGCTTCGATAAACAGTTGGTTCGCGCCGTGCGCAAGCGCAACGACAGGCGCGAGATTTGCCTCGTTGAATGCGAGATCGGTCGCATAGACAATCCTCTGTCCGGGACCGGTTCTCAGGGCTCCGGCACCGAGGAGTTCGCCGACCGAGATATGCCGATCCGCGGTCGGGGCGAGTATCGTTTCGGGATCAGCTCCGCGCCGGACCGCACGCTTGGCTTCGTTCAACCAAGCTCCGACAGGCAAACCCAACGCTTCCAGTTGTGGTTTTTGCACATTGACCTGGATCTTTTCCTGAAACGCGAATGCAAGGCACGGAACGCCGTGGTCGAGCATTGCTGCTTCGACACGGAAATCGGGATCATCGAGCAGGATATTTCCCTCAGCTGGGGTTGAGGCCGTATCCTGCCGTGCGAAGCCCGATCGCGCCCGAAAGAGGCGGGAATGACGAAATCCGGCCGGCGTCCAGTCGCAGGCCGCTATCATGAAGTCGTGGGACTGTTCGTCGAGGAGATTCCACGTGTATGCGTTGAGCTTGGCTTGCACGGCCTCGGTCAACCCAGGCGGGCCGAAGAAATGCACTGTTCTATTCCTGTATAGAAATAACCGCAGGAGCCGATCGAAGCCGGCGAAGTGATCCATGTGCATGTGTGATACGAATACGTGGCTGACGCGCAGGATTTCGCGCGGCGAAAGTGGCGACAGATCACCAATGTCGAAGAGCATCGCCCGGTTGCCGAATCGGAAATCCAGAAGAAGCCCCGCATCCGAGAAGGGATCGTTGACCAGGCGCGGCTGAACCAGCAACGTCACGGAATTCACCCGATACCGTTTTCGAATTTCGCCACTAGGCGCTCACCTTCAGACACGACCTGAACCTGAGGTCTATCCTCTCTAATCGTGCGCTCTGGGTAGCGGTTCCCATGGATATCGTTCGAAATGATGCAGAAGGCGGCGAGCCGGCCAAATCAGACTGAACGTTTTTGCCACCTTCTGCGTTGTCTCGGTTCGGAGCGAGGAGCAGACCGCAACGCGGGCAACCCGCGGTCACAACGAGGTAGCACCAAGAACGAGCGACATGACCGAGCACAAAGGCACTCAGCCGAGCGAGGCAAAGGGGACGGTGATCGCATTCTCAGCGCCGGGCTGCGAGCCCCTCTACGCTCACGAACGGGAAGCCGTGGCTGCCGTTGCCCGCACGATTGCGACCCTCAAGGGATTTGCCTTCCGGCGGGGCCTAGGCAACAGCATCGGCAATGGCGGCGGCTTGTATTTCGTGCCCGACGACAGCTTGCTTGTCACCGATGCGGCACGGCTGGGTATCGGCGGACCGCAAGACCTCTTCGGCGGCGTGGTGCCTTGGCGTTTCGCAATGACCAAGGCCATAACCCATGAACTGGTGGACGGCTTGGCCGAACGACCGAAAGCATGGTCAACCGGCTTCGGCAGAACTGTCAGCGCAGCAGTATTGCCTGGCTACACGGTGTTTTCGCGGCACGATGCGCTGCGGGCGGCCGAACGTCTGCTGAGGCTCGGGGTTGCCCGGCTTAAGCCGCCGCTTTCCTCGCGAGGCCAAGACCAACACATTGTTCTGACGGTTGCTGACGTCGAGAGGCTGCTTGAGCGGTACCGCTCCTCCGACTTGGACGAGTGCGGTCTGGTGCTCGAAGCGGACCTCCGCGACATCGTCACGCTGAGCGTCGGCAGAACGGAAATCGATGAGATCATTGTCGCCTATTACGGCACTCAAAGGACGACCACCGATAATGCGGGACAATCCGTTTATGGCGGATCCGATCTCATTGTAGTGCGCGGCGGATGGGAAGCGCTCGAAGACCTTCAGCTTCCTCGCGCACTGGCTTTGGCAACGGTGCAGGCGAGGGCCTATGACACGGCGATGGCTGACTATCCTGGATTTTTCGCCTCGCGGCGCAACTACGATATCGGCCAGGGCGTCGATTCGTCGGGCATCTGGCGATCCGGTGTGCTCGAAGCCAGCTGGCGCATTGGCGGCGGCAGTACTGCCGAGCTTGCAGCAATAAAGATCATGAAGCAGGACCCGGACATCCAACTCGTCCGTGCGTCCGCAGTTAAGGAGTTCGGCAACAACAGCCGGCCACCGGTGAACGCGGACGTTCACTTTCACGGAGAAGATCCCGATGAGGGCCCCATCACGCGCTATACTGTCATCACGCAAGCGATCCGGGAGCCGGCCAATTGCGCCGGCTCATGAGTGTCAAATTAGATCGCAAAACGCTTAAATCAGGGAACATCCATGGGCGGCTTGAGTTGTTCGGGATAACCCGTGAAGCCAATTCGAAAGGAGGAAAAAGTGATCGAGGTTATTTCTGCTCCTGAGAACGTCGCCGCATTTCGCGTTGCCGGTACCGTGACCGCGCAGGACTACGACAAAGTCATCCCGGCCATCGAGGAGAAGCTGAGCGAACATGAGGAGATCGGCGTCCTGGCGGACCTTACGGATTTGGAGGACATGACGGGCGACGCTTTGCGCCGCGATCTGCAGTACGGCTTGAGCAAACTTGGCGAATTCCACCGCTTCCAGCGTGCCGCAGTGGTGTCCGAAAAACAGTGGATCAAGGCAGCTACGGAGATGACGGGCGCGCTTTTCCCGCAGATCGAGGCGAGGGTGTTCCCGAAGGACGAAAAGGCCCAGGCTCTGGAGTGGGTAGCAGGTGTCCAATAGCAGCATCTAGCTGATCTTCAGACCGCCTTAGGGAGTCGCCATGCCAACCACCTACAACAAGCGGCAGGATTCGGAAGGCCTGTGGGAAGTCTATGACGGCGAGAGCGAGGAAGCCGTCATAGTTGACGGCATGCCGCTTTCCGGGCTGGATGAAGTTGAAGCCAACGAAGCCATTAGAAGGCTCAAGCGGGGCGAACTGACGTCCGACAATATTCCCCCGACGGCTCAGTCCGGGTGGCCTCCGGCTAAAGACGGCATATAATGGGTTCAGGTGTCTTGATCCCTCCGTCGTCTTCGAACAGAGAGCGGACCGATTCAGTGTTGCAAAATCGCGAACCGCGTAAGCCGTTGTCCAGAACCGCACTGGCAGCAATCGCACTTATCTGCGCGCTAATTCTTGCTGCGTTTTTCATAGGCTTTGAATATTCGGCTCCTAATGCAGGCGCGCTCGTTATTCCCGGAGGATCGCAACAATCGCCGTAATGCCCCCATCGCTGTACGTTGCTTGCCGAGTTCGTCGGGCCAGCACGAGCGAGGTTGCAGGGACCACATTTCCAGTGCATTCTCGCCATCGTCCATGACCAAGCAGTATCTCAACCATCAGTTGGAGTGCCCTTATTGCCTGACAATAAGGCTGAGGATTCCGGCCGACGCCGGTCCTGACGACCGGATCTTTTGCGACGACTGTGGCGAGTTCCTGGGAACCTGGGACGATCTGCTTACCGATTTTGAGAGGCAGGGCGGGCAGGATGGGGTATTCCGTCTCGACAAGGGCCGCATCAGGCGGATCGATTGAGCCGCAAGCGAGGCAACCATCGCCTCGGCGGCCTCTGCTCACCAGCGTAACGCTTGCAGCGCCTGACCATGCGACGCGAGTCGCCGGAAAATTTCTGGCGATGCTGAATTGATGTGGAACTTGTTGCTGGCCGGTGGGGTTATCGGACGCCTTCACGTTTAGGAAGGCTAGCTCCAACCCCAGCGGGAGAAGACCATGGCCACTGCGAAGAAATCCACGAAAGCGACAACCAAGGGTCTTGAGGACCTGTTCCTCGACGGGCTCAAAGATCTTTACTATGCCGAAAAGAAGATACTAAGGGCCCTGCCGAAAATGGCGAAAGGTGCTGAGTCGGAAAAGGTGACTGCCGCCTTCGAAAAACATCGCATGGAAACGGAAGGTCACGTCGACCGCCTCGAGGAAGTGTTCGAGAAATTCGGCAAGGCAGCACGCGGCAAGACCTGCCCGGCGATCGACGGCATCATTGAAGAGGGCTCCGAGATCCTCGAAGACTATGAAGGTGCTCCTGCGCTCGACGCCGGACTGGTCGCAGCGGCGCAAGCCGTCGAGCATTACGAGATCGCCCGGTACGGCACTCTGATCGCCTGGGCAGAACAGATGGGAAAGGCCGACGTTGCCGCCCTTCTCAAAGCGACGCTCAAGGAAGAGGTCGCAACGGACGAAGCGCTGACGGGTCTAGGCGAGGGGGGTGTCAACCAACGCGCTCTTCAAGCGGCCGCATAATTGCTTGTGCCACCGGGTTGCGGAGCCCCGGCAGGGATCGCCAGGGCTCCGCTCCGAAGAGGCGGGTATCGGGCTTGCCATCCGGAATTCTTGAACCGGCCTGACTGACCGTCAGTTGCAGGAAAGGCACTGCGCAGTTGTCAGGCGGAGAGAGCAGGATCATGGATCCCGTGTTGTGGATAGCTTTCCTGGGGACCGTAATCTCGATGCAGGCCCCGCCCGGCCCCGACAGCATGCTTGTGACAGCACGCGGAATTGCTCACGGACGAAGTACGGCGTTTTTCACGGTGCTGGGCATGACCGTCGGAGCGGGGCTTGTTCAATTGCCTCTCCTCGCGTTAGGCGTGTCTTCATTGGTTGGGGCGTCGCCCCTCGCATTCAGTCTGCTCCTATGGTCCGGCGCCGCTTACCTGTGTTGGCTCGGAATAAGCCTATTGCTCTCGTCAGCCACGGAAGTTGCCATCGAAGAGCATAGAAATCTTGGTCCGCTAGCGGCTGCACGAGAAGGAATGATCGCCAACCTCATAAATCCCTGGCCAATGATGTTCATGGTTGCGTTCCTGCCGCAATTCGTTGACCCGGCTCGAGGATCGGTGACGCTGCAATTGCTGTTGCTGGGTGGGACACAGAAAATCACAGGTGTATTGGTGCTGGGCGCGTACGCGCTCGCGTCCGGTGCGGTTGGCGAGTGGATCCTGAAGCAGCCAAAGATACGGCTCTGGCAGCAGCGCATCGCCGGCTGTTTTATCATTGGCCTGGGCATTCGCATGGCCGTGAGTGGCGGAGCGACCCGTTAAACTAGCCGACCCCGCGGCTATCGTATCCCTCTTGCCTTCACAGTCGCTAACCAAAAGGCGGGCGATTGCCCGCCTTCCCATGGTTCAGTTCTTCGACTCGCCGCCGAGCTTTTTGACATTGCTGCAGAATTCAGGGTGGGTGTTGGCGGCGTTGGGGTTTGCCATCTCCTCATCGCAGACTTTTGTCATTGCCATGCGGTCCTCGTCCGTCAGCGCTTTCCACGCCGTCGTGAACGCGTCGTCCGACCGCAGAGTCTTCATGCTGGAGTCCGTGTAGAACGGCTCCATCTTTGCAGGGTCATCCAAGGCAGACGTGCCTGTGTCGGCGCCTGCCGCAAGAGAAACGCCGCTTACCAAAGAAAGCGCCATCGCGCCTAAACAGATCATCTTGTAGTTCATGGCAAGACCCTTTCCGTTGTTTAAAGGTCGCTAATGCAACCGCCTGCTGGCAAACGGCGTGTTTCAGAAAAGGTTCCTATCCCACCTGCTGGCAGGCCGCCCGATCGGCGCTTTCTACAATCAGCGAGGCGTCCTGTGCATCCGGCTCTGCCCGCCACCATTAATGCGGCATGCCTGCCAACGGAACAAAGCGCCTGCTTGACTGTTCGATTCCAAACACGAGAGCCGTCCGATGATCGCCTGCTGCAGCTTGTTGCCATAGAGGATGATTAATCCGATGGATGTCTCCATTGGCCTCCACGTCACGCCAGCGGCAGTGCGTGCCCAATGAGCGAACTGGCTCGCAAGGACCCCGGCCGAAAAAAGCCGCGACGGGAGGGTAGCGGCATCGGCCGGGCCCTTGGGCTCGGGCTGATCACCGGCGCGGCCGACGACGACTGCTCGGCCATCGGAACCTACGCCAGCGCCGGGGCCAGGTTCGGTCCCGACCTGCTCTGGACCGCGCCACTTACCCTGCCGATGATGTACACTGTCGTGTATCTCTCATCGAAGCTGGGCCAGGTCTCCGGACGCGGGCTCTTCCAGGTCATTTCCGACTTTTACCCGCGATGGCTCTTGTGGTCGGTGTTGGTGGGCGTGCTGATCGGCAACACCATCGAGGCTGCCGCGGATCTCGGGGCGATGTCTGCGGCTCTCAATCTGTTCGTCCCGCTGCCGGTTCCGTTGATCGTGGTTGGCGTCGCCGCCATTATTTTCGCTCTGCAGGTTTTCGGCTCCTACAAACTGATCCGAAACGCCTTCCGGTGGCTGGCGCTGACGCTGCTTGCCTATGTGGTTTCCGCCGTCCTCGCGAAACCGGACGCATTGTCTGTTCTGTACGGCACTCTGATCCCAAAAATCGAGTTCAGCCGTGAGTACCTGTCCATCCTCGTTGCCATCATCGGCACGACGCTCTCGGCATATCTCTATACCTGGCAGTCCAACCAGGAGGTCGAGGAAGAGATTGCAGAGGGCAGGACGACTCTCAAAGAGCGGAAGGGAGCGACGGAAGGCGAACTTCGCCGGTCTCGCCGCGACATCTTGATCGGTATGACGTTTTCCAATTTGATCATGTATTTCATCATTCTTTCGACGGGATCAACCCTCTATGAGGCAGGTCAGACCCAGATTGAGACAGCCGCCCAGGCAGCCGAAGCGCTGCGGCCGCTTGCCGGTGATGCGGCAGGAATTGTCTTCGCAGCCGGCGTGATCGGCGTCGGCTTTCTGGCCGTTCCAGTCATGACGACCGGCGCCGCCTTTGATCTTGCGCAGGCGATGGGTTGGAAGCACGGCATGAACGACAAACCTCGCCAGGCTCCCAAATTCTACATCGCGACCGGAGTGATCACACTGTTGGCGGTGGGGCTCAATTTCATCGGCTTCAACCCGATGAAAGCCCTGGTCTGGTCCGGTATTGTGCAGGGTTTTTCTACTCCGCCTCTGTTGCTGCTGATCCTCATCATGACCAACAACCGCAAGATCATGGGCGACAAGGTGAACAGCCCCGGCACAAACGTCCTTGGCGGCGTGACGACATTGGCGACCTTTGCTGCGTCAGTCGGGCTAGTGGCGACCTGGTTCATCTAGCGATACGCCGGCATCGCGCGATCTGTTGAAGAAGCGCTCGACCAAGTTTCGCAATCAGCAAACCCAACGGCTGAAGCAGATCGGCTGGGCGCAGCGGAACTCGCGCTGCTCTCGCCCGTTAGCTTTTTTCAGTCGACATCCTTCGCACAGGAGCCCGCCATGCTTATCGAGCACCAGAGCAAGCGGCCGAACATCGATCCAACCGCCTATGTGGCTCCGACAGCGGTGATCTGCGGAGACGTGGCGATCGGTCCACACACGCACGTCTCGTTCGGGGCGGTGATCGAGGCGCATGGCGCGCCGGTACGGATCGGCGCCCAGTGCGTCGTCCGCGAGAACCTCAACATCCGCAGCACGAGCCGGAACGCCGTCGAGATCGGCGATAATGTCCTGATCGGGCCGCTCTGTTCACTCAAGGGCTGTATCGTCGCGGACGAGTGCTTCCTGGCAACGGGCGTCAAAATCTATCAGGGCTCGGTCATTGGGCGACGCACAGAGGTTCGCATCGACGGCGTGGTCCACGTGCGCAGCGTCCTGCCGCCGAACTCGCTCGTCCCGATCAAATGGGTGGCGGTCGGCGATCCCGCTGAGATGTTCCCGCCCGACAAGCACGAGAAGATCGACGCCGTCCTCGCCAAGATGAACTTTGCCGAAGAGGTCTACGGGCTGCAGCGACAGTCCGGCATCGGCGTCGACATGGACATGAAGAAGGTCACCCAGCGCGAGGCGAGCGGGCTCGCCGATCATCGCGACGACCGGGAGCTATAGCCAGGAGCAAGGATCACGACGGAGCTTCCGCCGTTCCTTCACCTCGGCTCCGCCGCCCTGCCAGCAACGGCAACAGCCCGGCCAGCGCCGATCCAGACGATCGAGGAAAGGAGTCTGAATATGCGCCCAGCGACCCGTCAACGATTTCGCCTCTCCGGCGGCACGGAGTTGTCCTTTATCACGGCCGGTGACGCGTCGACGCCGGCGGTGCTGCTCCTGCACGGCTTTCCGGGCTCGGCAGGCTATTTCGTGGGGTCCTCCCCAACTGTCGCAGGCCGCATACGTGATCGCCGCGGATCTACCTGGCTTCGGCGAAGGCGAAAGTGCAGGCGAGCGTGAGTGCCGCTACCCCCTAGATCTTTGTGATGTCGAAGTGATCGGCGTCCGTCTCGCCTACGAAGACCTGGGCGATGGCCCGGCGATATTGTTCATCGATGGCTTCGACGACGTGGCTCGACATTCGACCGCACGATGTGGCTCGCGCGATAGGCGGCGGTTTACTGACGAGAGCGATGCATCGGAGCCGGTGAATGGAACATCTGCCGACAATTGCCGTTGATATGCTCATCAGGCGAAAGGGCTGCATATGTCAAAACTTCAGGCGGCAACTCCAGAGGATTTGCAACGGCTCAAGCTCGAGGCGTCGGCCCATTTTGGCCCGAAAATGCTCAAAGACGCATTATTGCGGCTTTGCCAGGCTTGCGGAAGCGATAGCCTTGATCGGTTCGAGAAAACAATGATCGATCAGATCGAGGCAATGCAAGATGATGATAAAGCCAACTTCGAAACACTGAAGGAATTTGCTATCGAACAGCTTTATGCCTGTGTTCGAGAAGTCAAGTCTTCACCTGACATGAAACAGCCACTGGAGGAAGCAGAAACCCGACGGACATCTGGTCGGTCGCAAAAGCCGGAAACCCTGGAAGACCAGCTGCAGGCCGGCCTCGAGGATTCTTTCCCCGCAAGCGACCCGCCTGCTGTGGTGTCTACAGCGATCCCCGGCGGATCGAAGAAGCTGGTCGGGACTGACGAAGTCCTGAAAAAGCAGCGAGAGGAGGCGGCTAAGAACAACAGCCGCTCATAGACAGTCGGTCCTAGTGACGGATGCTTTCGCCCACTTGGTTCTACGGCTCCAGTCAAGCATGCGAACAGACGGCCAGCATGCACCGGCGTCAGAGCTTGACGGCCGCCTCCCGCGCCCACAGCCGCAACTTCCGGCAGGCTTGGACGAACTTCTCAGCCGTCTTGTTTGATTCCAGCCTTATCAGCCCTTCATCCGCATCCGCATCGACGCCTGCCTTGGCCAGCAGCGCCTCGGCTCCCGATGTGAAACCGATGAATTTGCAATGAGCGAACGCATCGGAAACGAAGTCCTTTGCGGCGGCTTCCTTGGCCAGCAGTTCGGCGCCCGGCTCCGAGAGCATAAGCACGACCGCGTCGAACAGGACCGACGGACCGCCGTCGATCATGTGTCTCGCTTCGATCTGCGTGCCATCGGCCGCATCTACGCCGCCGACCTTTGCGGCGACGACCTCCATCACCGCGCCTTCCTTTTCGACCGCGGTTCGGAGTTGCTCGAACAGCGCAGCATCCACGCCGTCGCTGACCAGCACGCCGACCTTACGGCCTCCGAAGCTCTCCGGCCCGTTATTGATGATGCTGAGCGCCGGCGAGGGCTCCAGGTCGTCTCGCGGCGGCACCGCAGCGTCCGCCGGACTTGGCATCTTTCGTATGCCAAGCTTGTCGGCAACGGTGGCCGCCAGCGCCTCGTCGATGTTCAGCAGATGGGAAACCATTCGCTCGCGGATTGCCGGTGTCTGGACCTTGCTCAATTCGAATGTCAAAGCCATGACGATGTGGCGTTGTTCCGGAGGCGTCTGGCTGTTGAAGAACAGCCGCGCCTGGCTGTAGTGGTCGGCGAAGCTTTCCGCCCGCAGCCGCACTTTCTGGCCCTGCTCGGCATCGGCAAAGGAACGGTAGCCGCGCTGGGGATCCTCGCGCGGACCCATGCCCCACGAATTTGGCTCATAATTTGCACGGCCTACCGGATTGCGCATAGCCATGTGTCCGTCCTGCTGAAAATGAGCAAACGGGCACTTCGGTGCGTTGATTGGAAGGTGGGTAAAATTCGGGCTGCCGAGCCGCTTCAGCTGGGTGTCGAGATAGGAAAAGTTGCGTCCCTGCAGCAGCGGGTCATTGGAAAAATCAATGCCGGGCGGCACGTTTTGCGTCATGAACGCCACTTGTTCGGTCTCGGCGAAGAAATTGTCGGGCATACGATCCAGGACCAATCGTCCCACCGGGATCGGCTTGAGGATTTCTTCGGGAATGATCTTCGTGGCGTCGAGGACATCGAAATCGAAGCTGTCCGCAAAGTCCTGATCGAAGAGCTGCACGGTAAGTTCCCATTCCGGGAAGTTGCCGGACTGGATCGCCTCCCACAGGTCGCGGCGATGAAAATCCGGATCGGCACCATTGATCTTGACTGCCTCGTTCCAGACCACCGACTGCATGCCGAGCTTTGGTTTCCAGATGAATTTGACGAAGGTGGATTCGTCGTCGGCGCTGACGAAGCGGAAGGTGTGGACGCCGAAGCCCTGCATGAAGCGGAAGGAGCGCGGGATCGCACGATCCGACATGATCCACATGATCATGTGCATCGATTCCGGCATCAGGCTGATGAAATCCCAGAAATTGTCATGCGCGGTCTGGGCCTGCGGGAAGTCGCGGTCCGGTTCCTGCTTGGCGGCATGGATCAGATCGGGAAACTTGATCGCGTCCTGGATGAAGAAAACCGGGATGTTGTTGCCGACCAGATCCCAATTGCCTTCCTTGGTGTAAAGCTTGACGGCGAAACCGCGCACGTCGCGGGCCAGGTCGAACGAGCCCTTGTTGCCGGCGACTGTCGAGAAGCGCACGAAAACCGGCGTCTTTTCGCCAGCACGCTGGAAAATGTCGGCGCGCGTGTATTTGGCTAGCGATTCATAGGTTTCGAAATAGCCGTGTGCGCCGTAGCCGCGAGCATGAACGACCCGTTCGGGAATCCGCTCGTGATCGAAATGGAAAATCTTGTCACGAAAGTGGGAATCCTCGATCAGCGACGGGCCACGCTCGCCGATCTTCAGAGTGTTCTGATCGTCGGAGACAGGCGTTCCGAGCGCAGTGGTGAGGACAGGCGTCTCGCCTTCCGCCAGTTGGTGAAGCTCACCGCCGTTTCGCCGCTCGACATTCTGGTTGCGACCGTTTGCGGGCCGTCTTTCTGAACGCTGCCGGGACTGCGCCATGACTGTTGCTCCTCGATGAATGAAGGCCGGAACCACCGGCTCAGGGCGTCGAACTTCCGGCGCGCCGCTTTGTTCCCGCAAAAGGACTGGCGCCTTTGCTTGCGGAACAATGGCGAATTGACGTCGCTGTCTGTCCAATGGAGCGACCTTGGCCGTGTTCCGGGCGGGCGGCACTCACCCGCAACAGGAGTTCAGCCGCGCAGTTACGCGATGTGCGTCCGCGCAATCCGAGATTTTCTAGCGACTCATTTCGATGTCCGGAACGATCCAAACCTTCATGCATTTAGCTAGGTCTTTGTTCATCAACTCGTTCTTGCTGGGAGCTGGACCATTGTCCTCCAGGGGCTATGCCTTGGCCAACCAGGAAACGGATGAAGTTTCCATCGTTGACCTGATACCTGCCTTGCGAGCCTTCGCCCGCACCTTCTGCCGTGTTCCTGACGATGCCGATGACCTGGTCCAGGAGACGTTGACCAAAGGGCTCGCCAACATCGACAAGTTCGAGCCTGGGACACGCATGAAGTCATGGCTCTTCACCATCATGCGCAACACCCACTACACGCGCGTCAAGGCCGCCGACAGGGAAAAACCCGGCCTGCTCGACTGTGCCTCTCTGATCCCGATTTCGGAAGCTACACAGGAGTGGTCCGTTCAGAGCAAGGAAGTCTATGGCGCGGTCCAGAAACTGCCGGAACATCAGCGCGAGGTCCTGATGCTGATCGGGGTTCTTGGCGTCAGCTATGAAGAAACTGCCGAAATATGCGGTTGCGCGGTGGGGACGGTAAAGAGCCGCCTTAACCGAGCGCGCGCCAGCGCGCTGGAATATCTCGGCGAAAGTTCGTTGCAGACATTGGTAGAAAGACGCAATCACCTGTCCGAGGTACAAGGAAACTTGGCAGTCGACAGGCGTCGATAGCTAGTCCTCTTTCTTTGCTTTGCATCGACGCTTCTCGACAAGCGCGTTCTGCAATTGAACCGCAAGGTTGGTCAACCGCTCGGGGACCTTCTCCTGCTCGATGGCAATCAGCAGAGATGCGATCTTCCGGTCTATTGCCAGCCGGAGTCGCGGGCTGATCGTATCGTCGCTCGAGCGAGACATCGTGTTCTCTTAACGAATTGATCCCTTCACCAGTGTGGTGTCAGCAATCAGAGTTTGCAAGGATTCACGCGCCGTTCTCACAGTCAGCGCTGACCCTTGCACAGCATTGTTTCGAAGCCGCTGGTATCGTCGGGAAAGCCTGTGCGTTCCCTTCGATCCTCCCCGGCAATAAGCCCAGGCGCGCTCGACAAATTCGACTCTCGCGACCTCAGCTGGTCGCTGGTCATAATCGCGTCTGCGATTGCAACATTCGGCCTTACGCGAGCCGATCCGCGGCATGATACTGATCGGAGTTGATCCGATTGCCATCGAGCCTGCGTTGCTCGGTGTGCTGCTTCTAGGCTCTGGTGGATGCAACCGCTTTCCTCGGCCTAGTCTTGAGCAAACCGGTCATCGCGCCGTCGCCGGAGCCTTTGTTCTGACGGCCGAGGTGATGTCCCTTGCCGCCGTATGCCACCTAGTCCTCCTTAGGATTGTGGGCACTTACAGGCGCCTTTTCTATGTGACGCCCGAACAGTTATTGAGCCGTAATGTTCCCTCGGATGCAGCAAGAAGAAAGGCATTGCCATCCCACAGCCGGAACGGCTTCTCGCTGTCAACGACGACCTGCATGCCGTGGGCTCCGGCGAGGCGGTGAACATCGGCACGATCCAGCGCCGGCGATCCGCGATAGGAGTAATTCAGAAGTGCTGCCATGCCCGACGTCTTCAGAACACGCGCGATTTCCTTGAAATACCGCTCCGCCAAGCCTGCTAGCGCCAGGTAGGGGAAGCTGTCGACAGCCAGCACGCAATCGAAGCTTGCATTGCCGAAGTCCGCAAGATCGAGACCGGAGGTCGGCCGCACTTCCACATTGCGCAGGCTGGCACATCGCTGACGAGCGATCGAAATCATCTTTGAGGATATGTCGATGCCGACGATCCGGTGCGCCGAGCTCGAAAGCGCGCTTTCGAAACGCCCGATGCCACAACCAATGTCCAATATGTCCCGGTCGGCGCCAGTGAAGCCTTGTGTTTCCAGCCATGCGACGATCTCGTCGGTAGTGGCGGTGAGCTTCTCCTCGTCACCCAACGAAGACAGCTGAACGCTCGCCGCCAGGGAAATCGCCGCTGCGGCATCGAAGCCGGCGGCCAGCCGCCTGACGACAGCGGCATCCGTTTCCCATTCACCGCGTTCGTGGCGAACGGCCGCGCCTGTTTCGCGCAGCATGGCAAAGATGTCAGGCCTGCGACGAAGCAGCTCGGCGATCCGCTCCAGTCTGTCCCCGTTCCGCAGGTCGGCTGAACACATATCCAGCGCCACATCAGCGAGTTCCGCAGCATCGAGCCCGGTTTCAAAGCGAAGCGCCAGTCTGGCAACGACGGCTTCGACGCAGGCGCCGTCGGCCATGCACTCTTCGAACACCATTCTTGCCGTCGACGCCTGTAACGACGGTTTTCGTCCAGTCGTGCTCATTGAGCCATGCTCCGCGTCCAGACCTTTCGCATCGTCCATTGGTCGACGGCACCCCAGCCATATTTGTAGGTCTCCTGGCCGCGCAGGAAATCGAACTCCCGCGCCCCTTCGCGGGCCGCCTCGGAAATCGCGTGACCGATCAGGATTGCGCCGGGACTTTCCTCGGCATAGGCCGGATCAAAACCGCCAAGGTAGGCGTAGGCGCGGTGGCGATGGTGAAATCCATAGTAGGCGCCGACGACCGCGTCATCGATAGCAACAAGCCAGCATCGCACAAGACCCTGTGCGGCAAGCAGGGCAAGCGCCTGCCGATGGAATTCTTCCGCAGCCGGATCGGCCAGCACGCCGTCACCATGCCCGGCCCAACGTGCGCCATGAAGGCGGATCAGGTGCTCGAAGAATGCTTTGGGACTATCTTGCACCGGCATGACGGAGACGCAGCCGCGCCTGCCTGCGGCTCTATGCGCGCGGCGCAGCTGGCGCCTTCGCCGCGCCGGAACGCAGACCGCAAGCGCATCGGCTCCAATGATCGAGAGCACGGGACAAGCGGCGTGATCGACGAGTTGACCCGCCTCCAGCGCAGGGTGCGTAATAGTGAGACCCGCAGCACCCGCCGGCAAATCCGGCAAAATCCATTGCGACCAATTGATCGCGAGAGCCTGGTCGGCGATTTCGGCGGCGACAGTCGCTTCGATGCCGGGGAAACACAGGACATCCAGATAATCGCTCAACGAAATCCCGACCGGAAGCAGTCTCGGCCCGGAAGGTGTGTGTTCCAGATAAAACGGCGCCAATCCCACCAGATCGTCGCCACGCCAGACGGCGATCGTAGCCAGCTCTCCGGGCGCAAACGTGCGCCACCACGGCACGAGCCAGGCGGGGCATTGGAACGGCGTCGCCGTCCGGCTATGCGCCCAGAGTTCCCACCAGCGCGGCGCCAGGGCCTCAAGGGCGGCCGCATCGTCGATGATCTCCGAGCGGAGCATGGATGCACTCACTGCGCCGCCGCGAGGCGCCTGCGGCCGCCACCAAGCCCCGCCAGCGCATGGTAGGCGTCCATGTAAGACGAAATCATGCGGTCGAGCGAAAAGCGCCGCCGCGCCTCGGCCCGGCATGTCTCGGCATCCAGGCCGGATGCTGCGATAATGGCCTCCGCCATCTCGTCGACGTCATTCACCAGAAAGCCCGTCTTGCCGTGCTCGACCACGTCCGGCAGCGCGCCGTTTGGAAAGGCGACAACCGGTGTGCCGCAGGCGAGGGCCTCCATCGCGACAAGCGAGCTGGTCTCCGCGGCAAGGCTGGGAATGACCAGGCAACGGGCGGCGTTGAGAAAGCGCCGTTTGGCGGTGAAGCCGAGCGGACCGAGGAAGCGGCGGTGCTTGTCAAGGCGAGGCTGGACTTCGTGACGAAGGTACAGCGTATGCGTTTCATAGGGGTAGACCTTGCCGCCGATGACCAGCGGCACGCCAGCCTGCTTGGCGGCGTCCAGCGCCAGATGGATGCCCTTTTCCGGGCAGATGCGGCTGAGAACCAATGCAAAGTTGCGCTTGGACTGCGGGCCGCTCAGCGCATCGATATCGACGCCGTTTGGAATGGGTGCAACGAGCTTGGTGCCCGGCGGTGCTGTCTTCTGCTGCGCCACTGAGACGGCGTGGAGCCATAGATCGTTGCGCACCGGGCGCAGAGCATCGGCCGGATACCAATCCAGCGGCAGGTGCAGGCTTACCAGTGTCGGGCCATGGTCAGGCAGATAGGCATGAAAATCGATGCCGTGCAGATGAATCACGTCGATCGACCAACGGGAGCGTGCCGCGTCTATCGCGGCGCGGTGGGAGCGCTGTGCCCGTGTTTTCGCCGCATCGTCGAGCACACCTGGTTCAGCAGGTGTCTCGATGAGGACGCCCGACGCTCTGGAGCCCTGGCAGCCGATCACGATGGAAATGTGCCCCGCGCGCACCAGTGCCTGGTCGAGCATCGATAGCACCTGCTCGGCACCGCCAACCGCATCCAGGCCGACTGGCGCGAGAGGGTAGGCGACGTTCAGGACGGTAAGGGTCATGGCCGGTCGAGCCGAAGCTCCTGATACGCAGCCGCCGCGGCGTGAAGCCAAACCGCCGGCTCGAAGCCGAGCGGCAGCGCCTCGTAATAGAGCTTGCCGTTGTTCGGCAGGGCCAGGAAATCATAGGCGGGCGCCACCCGGAAACGTTCGGCGCGCGCCGTAAACGGCGCCAGCGTCCGTTGCTGTGTCCGGTGGCAGGCCAGCATGCACTGCTTTCGTTCGAAAGCCGCTTCCGTAAGGTGCAGTTCGATGCACTCACTGCCGGGTCGGCTGTTGAAATCCTGAAGGACCACGCCCTCAGGTCCGGCGCAATAGAACGCCATTTCGACGATGGCCGGCGCCTGGCGTCCGTCGCGGCGCAGCAAATGGCAGGCCGCATGGACCGCAAAGGCGGTCGCGTCGTGATCGGGGTGACCGCCTTCATAAGGATGCGTGCAGACGAAGCTGATGTCGCAATCGGCCAGCAGGCAGGTCAGTTCCCGTGCGAGCGAGCTAAGGTTTCCGGCGGCTTGCTTGTCGGGATAACCGAGGCTGATCAATCCGGTCGGCGGAAAGCCCGCCGCCGAGAGCGCCGTCTCCAACTCCCTGTGGCGAGCTGCGGCGTAGTCCTGCCAAGTCTCGAAGCCGTACGCCCGCGCGTCGTCAAGATCTCGCGGCGCCCCGTCGGTGACATGAACGATGCGAGACCCGCGCAATCCGGCAAGATGCCCGCCGATGCCGATGCTCTCGTCGTCAGGATGCGCGACGACGATCATGATTTCAGCACCGTCCGATGAGTATGGTGCGGTACCTAGCAACAGGGCCGCGAATTCGGCAAGCGTTCCGGACCCGTCAGGTTGGTGTTGCATGACACACTCATGCTGCCGAAGCTCGCACGGACCTGACCGGCGAGACGGCCATGCCGGGAGCATAGCGACGGATCATCGTCGCACAAAACTCCGCGAACTCCTCCGGCACCAGCGGCGGACTGGTGTGATGCGGCATAACTCCGCGATGCTCTGGAGTGAAGCAGAAGGTGACGGTCACGTCGAAATCGGCCAGTGCTCCCATCTGCCGGTCGTACCAATCCAGCGCATTCGGCCTGAAACTGTCGGCCCAGGAAAGCCCGGTGCGCAGACTGGTGACGCCCAGCCGCTTCATCCAGGCGACGGCGTCGTCCAGCCGGGGATCTTCAAAATGGAACCACTGCGCCAGTCCCATGGCCGGGGCATAATGCAGGAATTCCTCGAGCGCGGGTTTGGGCGTGCCGTCTTCGCGTAGCAGGCCCATGTAGAAGTGGCGATAGTAGGAGGAGCCTTCCGCCTCGCGATGACGCGTCGTTGCCCCCCATTCGCGCGGAAGATCGTAGAGGCTGTACCATTGTACGCGCGAGGCATTGCCGAGCAGCAGTTCGGCGCTCCTACGCAAACCCCACCGCTGTACCTCCTCGGCCCCGAAACTCGACACACCAACTTCGCTGACCCACACGGGAAGATCGGTGACGGTCGAAATCTCACCGATCTTCTGCGGCCATTCCTGGATCTGCCAGAGGTTCCAGTCGAGCGGGAAACCGTGCACGCCGACGGCATCGACGTGATCGAGCACGCCATACTGCTTCATGAGCGCCATGAAATCGGCATCGATCGGCGAAATGCCGCCCAGGATCTTGGTCACGGCGGGGTTTTCCGATGCGATCGCATCGGCGGCCAGTGTTGCCATATTGGCGAAGCGGCTCCAGTCGGGGTCGAGTTCGGGATCCCAATGGGACTTGTTGTTCGGCTCGTTCCAGATCATCGCAGCTTCAATCATGAAGTTGTCCTTTCGACGGGTAAACGGCGCCGCCACCGGCTGGCTCATCGGCGGCGCGGCAGAAATAAACCTCCTGCTCCGGGTGCAGCACGATCTCGAAACCGGCGCTGCGCAGCATCGCTTCGGTGCAGGCGCGATTGGGAATCCACCAGTTGGTCGGGTCGTCGGCGTAGCGGTGCTCGACGAAATGCAGCTTCGGAAACTCCGGTCGGTCGAACAGATCGTGTGTCCAGAAGGATAATTCTCATCGAGTGCAGGCACTTCGATGCTGCCGCGCTGCATGGACTGGAAGATCATCAGGTCGCCGGCAACGTGCTGCCGGATCAGATCGAGAGCGAGCAGGGGGTGGCGCAGGTGATACAGCACGCCCATGAACAGGACGATGTCGAATTTCTCTCGCAGGGCGCCGACGTCGTAGACCGACAGCTGCTGGAATTCGATGTCACAGTCCGCGATTTCGGCGGCGAAGCGCGCCTGCGCCAGATAGGCTTCATCGAAATCGATGCCGAGGACACGGCCCGCGCCGCGTCGCTTCATCTCGATCGAGTAGAAGCCGGCGTTGCAGCCTATGTCGAGCACGGCCTTGCCGGACAGATCGGCAGGAATGGCGTCGGCGAACTTGCGCCATTTGATCAGCGGGTAGTTGCCGAGGAAATGGTCGGGGGCGGTTTCGACGCCCGCCAACTCCATGTTGTGGAACCAGGGGCCAAGGGCATCGATGCGGCGGCGGATTTCGGCGTTCGAATGCAGCATGGCTAGCCTCCTTCGCCTGGATGGCTTGGTATTTGCGACTGCCCTGGCAGCACGAACATGAGGTCTTTCGGATCCTCCAACGTGGGGTTGTTGTTCTCAAGCAGCCGAAGTGCCGTGCGGTAGCCGTTGAATGTGCCGACGTCGACATAAGCGGTGCCTGCCTTGACGCCGTAAGCCTCGCCGCCGGCCGCCAGATAGGCGTTGATCAGCGTGCCGACGTATTCGTCATGGCGATCCCGCTCGCGCCAGAGCATCGCAAGCTGATGAAAGATGCGGCCAGGCATCTTGAACGCACCCCAAATCCAGTTCGTTTCGGCGTCTTGTTGCTTGACCTGGATTTCATTCACCCGGCTGTCGTTGTCGAGAATGACGGCATCGAAAAATTCCGGACGGTCGACTGGGAACAGCAGGAAAGACAGGCAATCGTTCCGCAGGGCGCAGAAACCGTCCTCGGGAAGCCAGATCGTATCGGGCAGACCGATCAGGACCGTCTCGTCCGGCGCGACGAGCGGCGCAGCGCGGAAGATCGCATCGCAAAGACCGACAGGGGTGGGCTGCACGACAAACAGTGCTGCGGCATCGCCATAGCCGGCGGCATAATATTCGAGGATGTCCGATTTTCCCGATCCGATGACGAAGCAGATCTTGTCGACGCCGTTGCGCACCATGCGACGCACCAGATATTCGCTCACCGCGCAGGGACGCTCGGTTTGGCCGTCGATGCGGCTGCCGACCGGCAGGAGTTCCTTCGAGAAGCCGAGTGGCTGAATGCGGCTGCCGCGGCCGGCAGCAGGCACGATGCCCAACATCAGATTGCTTCCTTCAACGGCTCGCCCGCCGTCTGCAATGAATCTGACAGGAGGCGGTCCAGTTCCCTGGCGCGCTGCGCAGAGGTGTGCTCGTCCAACACCCGCTCGCGCGCACGGCGCCGGATTGCGTCAACTTCGCTATCGGACAAGCAGACTGCCGCGACCACTTCGTCGGTGGTGTCCGCCAGGATGATCTCGCTGCCGGGTTGGAAAAAGCTGCTCAGGCCGGGCCAGGTGTCACTCACCATAGCTGCGCCGCAGGCCGCCGCCTCGAACAGCCTGCCCGAAGGACACCAGCCCCTCTTGGCCATTGCCTCGCGGGTCACGTTCAGCGTCAGACGCGAGGAGGAGAAGAAAGCCGGATGATCCGCAGGCGGAAGGTGCCTGACAAAAAAGATGTTTTCGCCCCACGGAAATTCGTGCGGGTATTGGGCGCCGCCGATGACGAAGCGATGGTCCGGCAGGCCCGCTGCCGTGCGCACCAGCAGCTTTTCGACGCCGGCCTGGCGATCTGCGGCATAAGTTCCGAGATAGGACAGGTCCCCGGCAAATTCGGCCCGGGGCTGTGCCGGTCGGTGTCGCTCGGGATCGACATGGCCGTAGAGAGGCAGGACACGGCGGGCACCCAACAACGTTTTGAGCGCGTCGATTGCGGTTCCCCCGGTATAGCTCAGGACAAGATCGAAATCGCGAAGGCCTTCGGGCCCGTAATATGCCGGCCGTTGACCTTGCTCGATCCGGGCGAGTGTGACCGGGGTGTCCAGATCGTAGAAAACCCTCAGTCCGCGAGAGGCCTGCTGCGCCAGGCGCGATGCCTCCACGGCGTCGGGGCAATAAGATGTGACGATGACGACGTCCGATTGCCCGATCGCCTGTTCCGCGACATGGCGGATGTCTTCCCAGTCCGGATAGAGAACGACATTGCCGCCATCGAGATGGTCAAGGTCGCGCGCCCCGGCATAATAGGGAGTGTTGCGTTCGAAGAAGGTGACGGACCAGCCCAGCCCGCCGAGCGCCCGGATAAGCCCACGCCACAGAGTCGCGTGTCCGTTTCCCCACGAGGAGGTGACGGTGAGACCGAAAATGACCATTCGCATCCGGCAGTCCTCGTCAGGCGGCTTCGTTTAATCGGATCAGCTTGGAGCCCCAGTCACCGGATACGATCGTGGTGATCGAAGCGGGGTCGATGTCGAAGCGAAAACAATCTCCCAGCGGCAAGCCGAGCACCTTGCAGACGGCGGCCTTGATCACGTCGGCATGGCTGACCAGCGCCACGGACTGGTTCTGGTAACGTTTGCGAAGCTGCTGCATCAGCGAGAAGACACGTTGCTGGACGTCCAGCATGGTCTCGCCACCGGGCGTCCTCGCCTGCTGACGTCGGCTGTTCCACACCCGCCAGTCGGCGTCCTGGCTCAACTCTTCGAAGGTCTTTCCCGACCACGCGCCGAAGTCGATCTCATCGAGCTCTTGGCAGATTGTGATCTTGTCGGGACTGCAGGCGATTGCGATCGGTTTTGCGGTTTCCAGTGTTCGTTCGCGCGGGCTGCAACAGATGGCTGCGAGTGGCTCTGACGCCATATGGCTGGCCAGGCGCGAGGCTTGTGCCTTGCCGGTTTCGCCAAGGCAAACTCCGGCCATACGTCCGGCAAGATAGTCGCCGACATTGTCGTGCGCCGCATGGCGGATCAAGAAGAACGTCGTCGTCATTCCGCGGCATCGAGCATCGGCTCGTCCCTTCCGGCGATGAAAGAGAGCGTGCGCAGGCGTGCCTCGGCATCGGTGAATTGCTCGGGCGGCGACTTCATGAAATAGCTGCAGGGGCCGGTCAGCGCTCCCGCGATGCCGCGGTCAAGCGCCAGCTTGGCGCAGCGCACAGCGTCGATCACGACTCCGGCCGAGTTGGGCGAATCCCACACTTCCAGCTTGAGCTCTGCATTCAGCGGCACGCCGCCGAACGTCGTGCCTTCGACGCGGATGTAGGCCCATTTTCGATCGGTGAGCCAAGGCACATGGTCGCTGGGGCCGACATGGATGTTGCCGGCCTCCAGGGGAACGTCGAGCTGGCTGGTTACGGATTGTGTCTTCGAGATCTTCTTCGATTCCAGCCGCTCGCGTTCCAGCATGTTGAGGAAGTCGGTGTTGCCGCCGAAATTCAGCTGATAGGTGCGGTCGATGCGGACGCCGCGCTCGCGGAACAGATTGGCGAGCAACCGGTGCACGATTGTCGCGCCGACCTGGCTTTTGATGTCGTCGCCGATCAATGGCAGGCCACGCTGTTCGAAGAGTTGGCGCCATTCCGGCCGCGACGCAATAAAAACCGGTATGCAGTTGACGAAGGCGCAGCCGGCCTCGAGCGCGCACTCGGCATAAAAACGCGTAGCCTCTTCCGAGCCGACCGGCAGATATGAGACCAATACGTCAGCGCCGCTTTCCCGAAGCAGCGCGCTGATATTCGCGACCGGCTCTTCTGCCTCCTCGATCTCATCGCGCAGATACTTGCCGATGCCGTCGAGCGTTGGTCCGCGCTCGACGCGAACGCCGGTTGCTGCGACATCGGCAAAGCGGAAGGTATTATTGGGTGGATTGTATATGGCTTCCGCCACATCTCGCCCAACTTTGCCCTTAGCGACGTCGAAAGCACAGACCACTTCGATGTCATCGACGTGATAGCCGCCGAGATCGGCATGCATAAGGCCGGGTATCGGCTCATTACCTCTGGCGTCCCGATAATATGAGAGGCCCTGGACAAGGGAAGACGCGCAATTGCCGACGCCGGCTATTCCAATCCGTACCTTTTTCGATCCCACGAAACTGCCGCCATCGCTGTTGAAGGTAAGTTCCTCGCGCCGAACTGCCAGTTGCCAGGAATGTTCCTTGCGACCTGGAAAAATCACGAACGTCACGGCGAGATGACAACTGCGCGCTGTGTTTGAGGCTGAGCCGATCGATGCCTGGGCGCCGCAAACCTCAGTCGAGCCTTCGCAGCATATCCGCTTCTTTTTCCAGGATGGTGACCACCTCCTCGCGTTCAAGATGCGTCATCATCAGGCTCACACAGCATTCAAGGTAGGTGATTGAGGCACGTCTCAGAAAGGCAGCCGTTTCCCTTGCGGCCATTTGCTCGATGTCCTTGGCGGATCGTTTTCGATGCACGGGTCCGTTCTCCATGCCGGTATCATCGCCCAACGGCGAGCTCGGCTGGATGTTCCCCCAATGAGAAAAAATGAAGCCCGTGTTGGTCGCGGTATCACCACGACCATACCCGAGCGCACAGCCCTTCCTGACTTCAGGCGGGCAGGTTTTGCAGTCGGCCCGAAGCGGACCTCACGCTTGTTGCAATCGGGGAAATTCGATCCTCGCTCCGGCTGGCTTCAAGCTCCGTAAAGTAGCTGATCGTCTGCATCAGGCCTTGCCTGAGCGGCACCTTTGGCGACCAATTGAGAAGGGTTTCTGCTCGGGAAATGTCCGGTTGCCGCCGGCGAGGGTCGTCTTGCGGCAGTGGCAGGAATTTGAAGGCCGACTTGCTATGGGTCATATCTCTCACCAATCCGGCCAGTTGAAGGACGGTGAATTCCCCGGGATTGCCCAAATTGACCGGTTGGCGCGGATTCGAATCGATATTCATAAGGCGGACCAGACCGTCAACCAGATCGGAGACGTAGCAGAACGATCTGGTCTGCAGCCCGTCGCCGAATATCGTCAGTGGTCTCCTCTCGAGGGCCTGCATCACCAGGTTCGAGACGATCCGGCCGTCGGCAGGATCCATCCGCGGACCATAGGTGTTGAAGATGCGGGCGACCCGGATGTCGGCCATTTCGGTTCTCAAATAGTCGAAGCACAAGGTTTCTGCGGTTCGTTTGCCCTCATCATAACAGGCGCGCGGACCGGTGCAGTTCACGTGACCGACATAGTCTTCCCTTTGCGGGTGCTGTTCGGGATCGCCATACACTTCGCTTGTCGATGCCTGCAGAAAGCGCGCACTGTTTTGGGCGGCGAGCTCAAGCAGATTTAGCGTTCCGATCACGCAGGTTCGGGTGGTGTGAACCGGATCGGCTTGGTAGCGCGGCGGTGACGCGGCGCACGCAAGGTTGAAAATGCGGTCCACAGGCTCAGTAAGATCCAATGGTCGGCAGATATCCTGCTCGATCAAGCGGAAACGAGGACGGTCCACGATCGAGATGATGTTTTCCATCCGACCGGTAAGGAAATTGTCCACACAGATCACACGATACCCGGCCTGAAGCAGTGTTTCGCAAAGATGCGAACCGAGGAAACCCGCGCCGCCGGCGACAAGCGCCGTCCTGGTCCGTTGCGTCCTTCTTGATTGCCGCATCTCTATTTTCTCCTGTCTGCCAGTCATGCTGCACTTTCAATGTCCAGATCGAGGGCCGGACGTGCCGATCTTGGCCGCGCCAGCAGCGAAACGAATTCACGGGCTCTCGCGGCGCCGGTATGTGCTGCCAGGATCGTTTCGCGTGCCCGCTTGGCCATAGCCAGCCTGGCGCGGTCGGACTGCCTGGATAGGATGTCGATCACGTCTTCGGCTTGGCTGGCCGTGTTGATCGTGGCTGTCGGAAAGAAGCTATCCAGACCTGTCCAGCGATCGCTGATGATGGCCGTGCCACAGGCAGCCGCCTCGAAGAGACGTACGCTGGGAGACCATCCAGCCGCTATCATGGAGCTGCGCGTGACGTTCAACGTGTAGCGCTGGCGGCTGTAGAAGGCGGCGTGGTCCGCCGGCGGCAAGTGCTCGATGCGATCGACATTGCTCGGCCAGACGGTCTCGGACGGGAATTGCGAGCCGGCCACGACGAAGCGGCGGTCCGGCATGCGTCTTGCCGGTTCAAGCAGGAGTGCATCCAGGGTCGCCTGCCGGTCCGAGCTGTAGGTGCCGAGATAACCAAGGTCCCAGCAGATCGGATCGGCCGTTCGGCGATGCCGCTCCGGGTCGACGGAGCAGTAGAGCGGCTCGGCGCGCCGTGCACCGAAGTCCGCCGCCAAACGGGCGAGCGTTGGCCCGCCGGCGAATGAGAAATAGACGTCGAAATACGGAATCTGCCGTCGGCATATGTAGTCGCAATCATCCGCGGCGAGCTTTGCCAACGTGACTGGAGTGTCGATGTCGTAAAAGCAGAACTGGCCCGTGCACAGGGACGCAACGATGTCGACGACTGCGCGCCCCTCCGGGACGAAGGACCCAACCACCACGATATCGGCCTGCTGCAGGCAGCGAGCATAGGTGCGACGAAGATCGTTCGTCGTTTCGTAGTAGCGCAACGTGCAGAAGTCCGGGTCGCGCAGATCGCGATGGCTTGCGTACCACGGTACGTCGCGCTCGAGGAAGGTGACGCGATGGCCGAGCTCGTGCAGGCCCTTCAGCAACCCGCGAAAGGTCGTGGCGTGGCCGTTTCCCCATGAAGAGGACAAAGACAGGCCAAGAAAGACGATATCGAGCCGCTTGGTCATTCCGCTGCCTCCACGGTGGGGCGCTCGAAATGGCGCCTGAAGACAGCGTCGGCCACAGCTGCCCTTAACGCGTAGGTATGCTCGGCGAGAACACGCCGAAGCGCAGCTGCGCCGATCGCCTTTGCCCGCCGGGGTGTGAGGGTCCGCATGATTTCGGCGACATCGTCGCCGTCGCGCGCCACCAGGATCTCTTCGCCAGGGACCAGGAACAATTCGACGCCGAGCCAGGCGTCGGTGATGAGGCATGCGCCGGCACCCGCAGCCTCGAAGACGCGTGTGGCAGGTGAAAAACCATTGGCGGCCATGCTGTCGCGGCTGATGTTCAGCACCGCCTTGGATGTGACGTTGAACGCATTGTGATCGCGCGTGCCGACGTGGCCGAGCCATGCAACATTTGCCGGAAGCTGCTTGTCACCCCAACCCGATCCGCCGAGCAGGAAACACTGATCGCGCGAACGGCTGGCCGGATCGAGGAAGAAGGCTTCGACGCGCGCTTCACGGTCCGGCAGGCGGTTGCCGAGAAAGGCGAGGTCGCAAGCGAACCGCCCATCCTTCGCGACAGGATGATGCGTTTCGGGATCGAGCGCATTGTAGATCGGCACGCACTCGGCCGCCCCCAGCGCACGATAGGCCCATACGACCGGATCTCCGCCGCCATAGGTGAGGACAAGGTCGATCTCCCGCAACGCGCGGTGCAGGGGATGGTCCGGCTCGTCGCGCAACTGGCCCAGAGTGGCCGGTGCGTCGACATCCCAGAACACTGTCAGCGCATCGGAGCGGGCATGGTCGAGCACCGCGCGCAGCAGCGCCTCGTCCTCGAAGCCTACCCCGCTCGCCTTGACGACGATGTCGGCTTCGCCGGCGCTTGCTGCCACCTGCATCAGCGCATGCGGGGTCGCCTCGTAGATGACGACATGGCACCAGTCCGGTGCCTCGATATCGCGGTTCTTCTGCCTGTCGTAGACGTCCGGTTCATAGAAGGTGATCTCGTAACCGAGCTGGGAAAGAGCCTTGAGCAATCCGCGATAATAGGTCGCCGCGCCGTTCCAATAGGACGACAGCAGGCTCGATCCATAAAATGCAATCTTCATACGACTGTCTCCTCTACGGCGATGGAATCGATGGCTTGGCGGCTGCCGCATTCGGCGAGTACGTCGAACAACTCGTCCGCCCGGTGCCGGCACGTGTGTCGCGTCCGGATGGTTTCGAGGCCGGATTTCACGAGGGAGGCGGCCAGGTCAGCATCGTCCAGCACGTCGCGAAGATGACGGCCCATCTCGGCTCCGTCGCGCGCGAAAAGGAAGTCGATACCTGGCCTGAAGAGTTGTTCGACGTCGGCCCAAGGCGCCGAAACGAGCGGGATGCCGCAGGCGAGCGCTTCGAACATGCGGATCGTCGGGATTCCGGGCAGGCTCTCCCGATAGGGACGCCGCGGAATATGGACGGTAACGCGATGCGCCGCGAATGCCTTGGGCACGTCGGCATTGGCAATCCAGCCTTCGTAACCCAGGCCGGCGGCGGCAAGATCGGCGAGCGCTTCGCGTGGATAGCGCACGCCATGGACAGTGCCGCTCAGGCCAAGTTGTTCCACCGGATCGATCAGGAATTCCTTGATTTCGGCACTGCGCTCGTCGTCGCCCCAGTTGCCGATCCAGATCACGTCGGATGTAGGGTCGATCTCCGGGTGCGGTTTGAACAGGCATGCATCCGCCGCTTCGTGCCAGGTGAAGGCACGTTTGCCCCAGCCGGCGCGAAGATAGCTTTCCCGCAACGCTTCGCCGAAGGCGAGCACGCCGTCATAATGCTCCAGCCGCAGAGCCGAGATCGCCTGCGTCGCCGAGACGGCGCGATGGTGGGTGTCATGGAACAGAAGCGTGAAGCCGCCTCCGTTGGCCTTGGCCCTGCCGATGCGCGCGACGAGCGCCGGGTCCGTCCATTCGTGCACGATCACCACATCGGCGTCGGCAATCCAGGTTTCATGATCGAAGGAGGCGTCGTAGGTTACCGGCATCAGCTCCGGAAAATCCTTCCTGAAGCGCTCGATCGCGAAGGGCCCTTTCTCTGCCAGCAGGTTCGAACGGCTCCAGCCGTCCGCCGGCTCCAGCGCGATCGCCTGGTGCCCGCGTGCAACGAGCTCCCGCATGATGCCGCGCAGGAAATGTGCGTTGCCGTGGTTCCAGTCGGAAACGACGGAATGGGTATAGAACACAAACCGCATCATCAGCGTTCCGCAACGGCCAGGGCGGCCCGATCGTAGATGTCGTGCATGGCGGCCGCTTGTCTTGCCGGTGAAAACTTGCGCGCCCGGCGTGCGGCGGCTTCGCCGAGCCGGCGCCTATACTGGGCGTCGTATGAGAGATAATCGATGCATCTGGCGAGATCGCGTGGATCGTGGGCGTCGTAGAACATGGCCACGCCGTCCCACAATTCGCGATAGGTTGGGATGTCGGCAAGCACCAGAGGTGTAGCCGATGTGGCTGCCTCCAGCGCGGCAAGGCCGAAGGGTTCGTAGACGGACGGCGACACGAAGATGCCGGCCCGCGCCATCAACAGACGCACCTCATCGTGGCAGACAGAGCCCAGAGGGATGACGCTGCTGAAATTGGCGCGTTGCCCATCGGCGCTCTGCAGCGGCCCGGCAGCGAAGACCGGCCATTTCGTCAGCGATGCCGCTTGGTCAAGCGTAGCTGCGTTCTTTCCTTCATCCCACCAGCGCGCGGCGGCGAGAACCACCGCTTCCCGCCTCTCTGCTTTTGGACCCTGCCGCGTGCCATTGCTGACAACGCTCAGGCCGGCGATCGGCCCGTAGCAGGCTTCGAGCATGTTGGCATGGCTGCGGCTGGGGGCGATTACCGCATTTGCCCAATCGAAACCGCGTCTGTTGCGATCCTTCTGCCAGCCCCATTCGCCGTCCACAGTCTGTCCCCTGACGGCGTGGAGCCACGTCACAACGCATGAATGCGAGACCGCTACGACCGGGCACGGCACATCAAGTCCCACGGCCTGCGTCGGCGCATTGACATGGACGAGGTCGATTGCGTAATCACGAACAAGTGCGCGCAGTTCCTGCGGCAACATTTCCAGATCGTGCTCATTCCGGGTCATCCAATCCGGCGGTGTCTTGAGCCACGCCAGGGCCGCGAAAGCCTGCGCCTCCTTCGCCTGCTCCTCGGACGGCTCCGGGCCTAATCCGGCGAGCACGATGCTGTCGCCGCCGTGGGCCAGCTCCCGCGCCAGATCAAGCGCATAGCGCCAGACACCGCCGACAGCATCGACGGTCATCAGGATTCGCCGCGAGCGCCGGATCAGTGACTGCAACATGTAGCCTCCAACTCGGCCAGTGCACGAGGACGCTTCTCCTGGATGTCGCTGAATGTCCGGAACGAGGCCAGGTAATGCTCATGGGCGCGCTCCCAGGCGAGATCGTCGGGCTCGCCCCAGATCTCGCGATAGCTGGGCGAACTGGGGTAGGGATAGAGCGGCACCGGTTCATTGGCCCACACACCGCGGTCGATGAGGTGCTTGCGCCAGTGATCGACCAGAGCGGGATCATCCTCGACCACGCCGATCAGATTGGCCTGGACGAACGGAACGTGACGTCGTGCGTTGACCAGCAGCGCAGCCAGTTCCTCGGTGCCCAGCCGGCAACGCTTCGCCAGCATGGCCCGGCCCTCCACGGTCAGGCTTTCGAGGCCGGCCTCGATCGAAACACAGCCGGCGGCACCCAGCAATTCGAGGAGCTCCGGCTTCCAAAGATCGATGCGGGTTTGCACGCCGAACTTGACGTTGCGGTCGACCAATGCCTCCAGCAGTGCCTTCTGCGGCAGGAAGATCTCGTCGATGAAGTAGATGTAGCCGACGCCCTGTCCGATCAGGCGGTCGATCTCCGCCATGACCGCATCGTGGTTCCTGCGGCGGTAGGCGTCGCGGAAATCGATCTTGGCGCAGAAGCTGCAATTGTAGGGGCAGCCGCGCGAGGCCTCGACCTCCGCTCCGAAACCCACCTGGTTGTCGTCGAACCGGTGATGGTGGTGCGAATGGGCGGCAATCCAGTCGGACGGCCATTTGAGAGCCGGATGACCGACAAAGGAACTGGCGTGGACGCCGCCATTGCCGACGAGTTTTCCCTCGTGGAGATGAGCGGTGTGGGGCACCGCGCTCCAATCGTCACGGCGGGCGAGTTCCGCGACGATTTCTTCGCATTCGCCGCGCACGACGACGTCGACACCGAGCTTGCGCAGCGTCGGCGCCGGCGTCGCCGAGCCGTGCGGTCCGACAGCGACGGTGCGGCCGCCGCGCCCCGCGAGGCAGTTGAGGAATTCGGCAGGCACGCGCAGCTCGGGCGGCGCGCAACGCCAGAACAGATAGGTCGGCGCCGTGCTGACGACGGTCATGGCCGGTGCGAAGGCGGCGACGCGATCGGCAAGTGCCGCGTTGTCCAGCTTCTGGATTTGCCCGTCCAGCATCAGCACCTTATGGCCGTCGGCCTCCAGCAGGGCTTTCGAGTAGCCCAGTTCCAGCGGCAGATGCGGCTGGCGGCAGCCGAAATAGATACTGTCCTCATATGTCCAGAACGGATTGACCAGGGCGACTTTCATGCCACGTACCTCGCTGCTTCAGGTTCGAGGCGATGATGCTGCAGCCAATCGGCGAGGTCACGGATACCGTCGCGCCACGAGACATGCGCTTTCCAGCCGAGCGTCGCTTCTATCTTGCGGGTATCGGCGACAAAGAAGGGCTGGTCGCCGGTACGTTCCCGGTCGTAGAGGATCGAAAGCTTGCGACCGGTCAGTTCGCCGATCTCCTTGAGCAGCATGCGCAGGCTGACGGCGTTGTTCGGTCCGCCGCCGAGATTGAATGCTTTGCCCCTGATGTCCTCGATCCGGGCAAGTGCCCCGCGATAGGCCGCAACCGCATCGGAGACATGAAGGATGTCGCGCACTTGCTTGCCGTTGCCGTAGATCGTGATCGGCTGGCCGGAAAGCGCGCTGAGCAGAAAATGCGCGACCCAGCCCTGGTCTTCCGTGCCGAACTGGCGCGGTCCATAGATGCAGCTCATGCGCAGGACCGCCGTAGGCAGGTCGTACGACCTGGCATAGTCGAGCACATATTGATCCGCCGCGCCTTTGGAGCAACCATAGGGCGTGCAGAAATCGAGGCCGCAGGTCTCGTCTATGCCGTTGGCTCGGATGCCGACATCGCAGGGCACGCACCGGTCGTCTTCTTCGCGCACGGCGACGTCGGGCAGGCCGCCATAGACCTTGTTGGTGCTGGCGAAGATCACAGGGATGCGCTTGCCGCTCCGGCGGGCCGCTTCCAGGATGTTGAATGTCCCGCGAAGATTGATGTCGAAATCTTCGCTTGGCTGGACGAGGCTCGTGGTGACGGCGGTCTGGGCGGCTAGATGGAATATCGCCCTGGAATGCGCCACAAGCGGCGCCAGAACGTCCGCATTCCGGACATCGGCGGTTTCCACGGCAAGTTGATTCCCGTGCTTCTGGGCCAGCCAAGCCAGATTCTGCTCAACGCCTGGACGGCTGAGATTGTCGATGACCAGTACCGGCATTCCATCCGACAACAGGCTGTCGGCGAGGTTCGAACCGATGAAGCCACTGCCGCCGACGATGGTAACCGGCGCTTCGCGAAAACCATCGGGTCTCATGACACCAGTCCCCGCTCTTCGAGTTCCCGTCTCATGTCGGCGCCGCGGTCGATGGCGACCGTATTGCGCACCCACGCGACGAACTCATCGAGTGAATGCTCCAACAGCTGCCGCGGCTCAAATCCAAGCAATTCACGCGCCTTGGAGATGTCGGCGAAGCAGTTGCGGATATCGCCGGCACGCGCTTTGCCTAGGATTTCAGGCTGACGGTCCGGCACACCCATTGCGTCGGCGAGCAGCCGCGCGACCTCGCTGATGGCATAGGCACGCCCGCTGCCGATGTTGATGACGTGGCCGCGCGCCTGGCGTTGTTCCAATGCCAGGCGGAAGGCGTGGGCAATGTCGCGCACATGGACGAAATCCCGTTTCTGCTCGCCATCTTCGAAGATCATCGGCCTCTGGCCGTTGGCGAGCCGTGAGGCGAAGTTCGCCAAAACGCCGGTATACGGGTTTGAAAGCGCCTGTCCGGCGCCGAAGACGTTGAACAGGCGCAGCGCCACTGCGTCGACGCCATAGGCCTCGCCGAAGATCAGCACGGCGCGCTCCTGGGCATATTTCGTCAGCGCATAGATCGAGGCGAGATCGACCGGCTTTTCCTCGTCCGTCGGCAGCGGCGACAGGCTTTCATTCGCCGCCGACAGCGGGTTCCATTGGCCGCTTTTGATGTCGCTCGGCTGGCGCCGTGCATTGTCGACGCGCCGACCGTCCGGCGTGCCGTAGAGGCCCTCGCCATAGACGCTCATCGATGAGGCGACAACGATCCGCTCAACCGGATGTTTGATCAGTGCTTCAAGCAGTGTGGCGGTGCCGAGGTCGTTTGCGCCGACATAGCGGGCGATCTCGTACATGGACTGGCCGACGCCGACCTCGGCCGCCAGATGGATGACGGCGTCGACGCCCTGGAGCGCCTCGGCGACAGCGTCGCGATCGCGAACATCGCCCTTGATCAGTTCGGCTCCCGCCGGCAGGCTGATCGCCTCGCCGCCGTGCACCTGTTCCAGCAGCGCATCGAGAATGCAGACGGCATAACCATGTTCGACGAGTTCCTGGACGACGTGGCGGCCGATGAAACCGCAGCCCCCGGTAACCAGTATGCGTTCCACGACAACTCCTTGTGCAGATGGCCTTGGCGCCCCGAACTGTTTGACAAAAGGTTTGTTCCCTCTCCTTCAACAAAGATGGTTTGGGGTCCCTCACACCGAGGTGAACGCATCGCGAACAGGCCTTGGGCCTGCGCTGGAACATTGCAGCTCGTTTGGGGTTAGGCGCTCATCTGGCCGTAATCGGAAGCAGCAGACAGGTAGTTAGTTGTCATCGAGCGAGACGCGCACACCAAGCTAGGCCTGGCCGGGACGCCCACAGGATCGAAAGGAGATTTCAATGTCTGAATCGAAGACAACCACCAATCACGACGAGATCCGCCAGTGGGCCCAAGATCGGGGTGGCCGACCTGCGGTTGTACGAACCAGAGGCGAGGGCGGCATCCTGCGGATCGATTTTGGCGAGCCTGAGGAGGAGTTCGAAGCCATCGAATGGGACGAGTTCTTCCGGATTTTCGACCAGAACGATCTGGCCTTCCTCTACCAGGACGAAACCGGCGGCGGAAAAACAAGCCGGTTCAACAAGTTCATCGAGCGTAACCAGAGCGGCTGATAGGGCTTTTACGTCAATGGTCCCTCGGTAGCTCTTAGGTCACCTTGCGTTTTGATGGAGAGGTTCACTCCAGATCATTGTGTTTGCATGCTTTTTCGGAGCCGTTTGTCAAATATGGAGCGGTCTTATTCGGACTCAACAGTACAAATCAGAGAGATCAGGGCCTCGGTCGTTGCCGATCGGTCGCGCTTCAGTGCAACAGGCTCGTTCCGCTCGATCTTGCGACACTTCGCATAATACCGTTCAGCCAATCTTCGGTCGACACGCCGACCCGCCTTCTGTCGATCTCGCCGATGGCGCTCTCCAGCGTTCGCTCGACCAGCCGGTCGGAAGCGCCCACGTCGCCAAGAAGCAGACGCGCCGCGAGCCTGAGCTTCGGCAGAAGTGAAAATACATTGTCGGACAAGTTCACGGGAGGGCGACCCGCCAAGGCGGATCGTTCCGGAGGAAACAAGGCGTCAAAGATTGCGTAGCTATCCGACGATTTTCGAAGATTGCTGGCGTGACGCAGACGTTCCGGAATGACGATGTCCTCGTCACCGCTGAAAAAGACGAAAGGCACGCCGCGGCGCATCAGTTCGTCGGCGATCGGAAACACCCGCCGGCCGTTGAGATTGACGTCAAGGATCGCGGCCTCAGCCGTATCGGTATGCGTAGACGCCTGCTCGACTGTCGCCGCAGGGCCGAGGACGACCGCGCCCATATTGCCGAAGTATCTCGCAAGATCGCCGGCCAATAGCCAATCGTCTTCGACGATCAGGATGTGCAAACCTTGCAGGTCGCGCACCTCATCGACCTTTCTTCGAGCGAGATTTCCGATTGTCAGTGGGGGCTTGTTCAGAATGTTGCTGCAAGGCTGCCTGCAATCGTTTGGCCAAAACCAGCATGCGCGGCGGAATGGATTCGTTTCCCGGCAAACCCAGCAAATCCGAAGAGTGCAACAGCGTTTGTTTTGTCAGCTTTAGGTCAGGTGTGCGTTTTGACATTGAAGTTTCCACAAAAGTCCCGACGTTAACGCCGTCTGCACGGACTTGTTCCGGCCCTCTTGCACGTTGTATGCTGGCGTTCAGCCCGGTTGCGGGTTTTGGGTCGATTGGCGGCTTTGTCGTCTAGGCTGTTCAACCGAGGGCTTGCGGTGACATCCCAGATGAAGAGATTTCCCATTGTGGGCGTCGGCGCGTCAGCCGGCGGCATTCCCGCAATGGAGGGTCTGTTCAAAGGCATCAGCGGCCAGCCCGGCATGGCGTTCGTCATCGTGACCCATCTCAGTCCCGGGCGCGAAAGCCTGCTTCACGAGGTGGTCGGGCGTTATACGCGGCTGCCGGTTGTCGTCGTAGAGGATGGCACCACCGTCCTATCCGACCACATTTACGTGATGCCGCAAAACGTCGTTCTCACGATCGAGAAGGGGGTGCTGCATCTGCGGCCGTCGAACGTGTTCAACCGCGAGCGCAAGCCGATCGACATCTTCTTCAGCGCGCTTGCCGAGGACCAGGGCGAATATGCGGTCGGGGTCATTTTGTCGGGCGGCGATTCGGACGGCACGCTGGGCGCAAAGGCGATCAAGGAACGCGGCGGACTGACGGTCGCCCAGGCCCCCAACGGCTACGGTCCGCGCAACCCCGACATGCCGAAAAGTGCGATTTCCAGCGGACTGATCGATATAGCGGCGCCCGCGGAGCGCATCGGTGCGAAGCTGGAGGGATTCGCCCGCAGCTTCGATCTGCTGAACGGGATTGCCGACGACGGCGGCGAGCACGGCACGGGAGACATCGGTCGGCTGCGCGAGGAAATCTACGGCATTCTGCGCGGTCATTCCGGCCACGACTTCTCCGGGTACAAGTCCAAGACATTCCTGCGTCGCGTAAAACGGCGCATGCAGATCGCACAGCTTCAGTCAATTGCTGACTATGTCGAATGGCTGAAGAAAGACCCTCGCGAGGTGACGGACCTCTTCCGCGATCTTTTGATCAACGTCACCGATTTTTTCCGTGACCCCGACGCTTTCAAGCTGCTTGAGGAGAAGATCGTACCGCAGCTTTTCGAGGGCAAGACTGCCAGCGATGCGGTCAGGATCTGGGTGCCTGGCTGCGCCACCGGCGAGGAGGTGTTCTCCATCGGCATGCTGATGCGCGAACACATGGAGACACTTTCGGTTGTGCCGCGCGTCCAGATATTTGCGACTGATATCGATGAGCCGGCGCTCGCGGTGGCGCGCGCAGCGCGTTACCCGGCGGCATTGCTGCAGGGGCTCTCGCCCGAACGCAAGCAGCGTTTTTTCAGCAGCGACGGCGACAGTTATGTGCTTACCAACGAGGTACGGGAGCTGTGCGTCTTTTCGCCTCACAGCGTCGTCCGCGACCCGCCCTTTTCGCGCATGGACATGGTTTCATGCCGCAACCTCCTGATCTATTTCGGCTCGAACATCCAGAACCGGGTCATTCCGATCTTTCACTACGCGCTGAAGCCGGGCGGTTACCTTTTCCTCGGCACGTCCGAAAGCGTGGGTCAGCACGACAACCTCTTCGCCACGGTCGACAAGAAGCAGCGCATTTTTCAGGCGCGGGAACATGCCTCGCCCCATATAACGCTGCCGACGCTGATCGGCGACGCCCGTTCGGGCGCCTTCCTGGCCGAAGGCACGGGGTCCAAGAAGGGAACCGCCGGCTACCCGCTTCGGCAGGCGGTCGAGGCACAGGTGCTGGAGCGTTTCGCGCCGCCGCACGTCCTGGTCAATGGCGATGGCGACGTCGTCTACTATTCGGCCCGGACAGGCAGATATCTCGAAGCGCCGCAGGGCATTCCGAGCCGGCAAGTGCTGACTTTGGCTCGCCGCGGGCTGAGGCTCGACCTGCGTGCGGCCTTGCGGGAAGCGGCCGCGACGCGCCGCACCGTGGTGCGTGAGAATGTCGTCGTCGATGAGGACGACGAACCGGTCCAGTCGATCAAACTCACTGTCGAGCCCCTGGCGGAACTCGGCAAGCGTGAACAGCTTTATCTTGTCCTGTTCGAACCGTTCGGGCCAGCACAGGCGCGGTCGGATGTGGGGCGCGAAGACCGTGATATCGAAGGTGCTGCCGATCTCGAGCGGGAGCTGCGCGAGACGCGCGAGCGACTGCAATCGACGATCGAGGAGTACGAAACCGCGCTGGAAGAGGTGAAATCGTCGAACGAGGAACTCGTCTCCGTCAATGAGGAGGCGCAGTCGACCAACGAGGAGCTTGAGGCTTCGAAGGAGGAGATGCAGTCGCTCAACGAGGAGCTCAACACCATCAATTCAGAGCTGACCAACAAGATAGAGGAACTCGATCGCGCCAACAGCGATTTGCGGAATCTGTTCGAGAGCACGCAGATCGCAACCATTTTCCTCGACCGCAATCTGGTGGTGCGGACCTTTACTCCGGCGGCCTCACCTTTCTTCAGCCTACGTCCCTCCGACGTCGGCCGGCCACTGACCGAGCTTTCGAGCCAGCTCGACTATCCCGAGCTAAAACAGCACATCGATGCCGTGTTCGAAACCGGAGAGACCCTGAAACATCATCTGGCGCGTGACGACCAGGGCCGGTTTCACATGGTTCGTATCAATCCGTATCGCGACAAGGACAATAGAATCCAGGGCGTCGTGGTCACATTGGTCGACGTCACCACCTTGGCCGAGGCGGAAACGCAAAACCAGGTGCTCATTTCGGAGCTGAATCACCGCGTCAAGAACATGCTGGCGGTCGTCGCCAGCATCGCCAACCGCACCCGCGAAAATTCGGAATCGAAGGAAGAGTTCGCCGAAGCGCTGATCGGTCGCTTGCACGCCATGTCGCGGGCTTACGGTCTGCTGTCGAAGGAGCGCTGGAAAGAAGCCTCGATCAGCGAACTGCTGCGGCAGGAACTCGAACCTTTCGGCAGTGACCGGTTCGAGCTTGACGGCGCTGAAGAGAAACTTAGCCCGCAACAGGGCCTTTCCCTCAGCATGGCCATTCATGAGCTGGCAACCAACGCCGCCAAATATGGCGCGCTGTCGAAGCAGCAGGGCAGGGTGGCGCTGAAGTGGTCGGCAGACGGCGACGTTTTCAGGCTTGCCTGGCGCGAGAAGAACGGGCCGCCCGTCAGAAAGCCAGAAGTAAACGGCTTCGGGCTTTCCCTGTTGCAGGGCGAGATCGGCTACAGGCTAGGCGGAAACGTCGAGACCGCCTTCAATCGTGACGGCCTTGAGGTCCAGATCACATTTCCGATGATGGGCAAAGAGACGCCGTGAGCGATCCGCTGCGCGTTCTGGTGGTCGAGGATGAATGGCTCATCGCCGAGGACATCGCTGCGTGTCTGCGCGCTTCGGGACATCAGGTGATCGGCCCGGCCCCTTCGGTGGCGGCGGCCCTGCGTCTTATCGGCCAAAATCATGTCGACGTGGCGCTGCTGGATGTTCAGCTGCATGGCGAAACAAGCCTGGCGATCGCAGAAGAACTGCAAACCCGCCACATCCCGTTCGCGTGTCTGACCGGATTTGGGCCGCGCGATGTTCCATCAGCCTTCGCCAACTTCAAATTTGTTCGCAAGCCGGCAGATCAGGCTGCCATTCTGGGCGCCTTGGCTGAATTGGTCAGGGTGGCCTAGCTTGTTTCAGGAGACTCGTCATGGATCGAAGGGCGGAAAGCGATCACCGGCAAATTGCTCCGCCCAAGGCAATGCCATGAGCCAGTTCTCACGGCGCGGTACCCACAGTTCGTAGTCGGGAATGAGGTTGCTGGGAGCCATATCGAGCGAGCCGAGCATGATCTCGGCCTCGTTGTCCCGCAGCCAGGCGATGTGCGAACCGCATTGCGGGCAGAAACTGCGTCTGGCGAACGTGTTCATTTGTCCGCTGCCTTCATAGGCTGACATGGGCCAGACGCCAAACGGCGTGAAAAAGCTGCCGCTGGCGCGGCGGCAATCCTGGCAGTGGCAAATTCCGACCCGCAACGGTGGGCCGCTCACCTTGAAGCGAACGGCGCCGCACAGACAACCGCCGTCCCGTTCGACCCCTGCCATCGCCTTCAGTCCAGCGGTTTGTCTGTCGGCCGCGGCGTGGTGCCCGACTGGCGCGGCCCGCCGGCATTGCGGTTCACCACCGGATTATCCAGCGGAGCGGTCGATGGCTTCGATGTTCCCGCGGTTTTTGGCGTCGGCGGTTTCGCTCCCGCGTCCGTTTCGTTGGCATCGCGTCTTGGATGCCGCAAGCCGTCGGCATTCACTTGCCGGATTGCCGGCTTCGATGTGGTGTTTGCCATGGGATCTCCTTCCTGCTGCGGCGGAAAGAACGGATGGTTTCGTTCTTAGCCCACAGCTCGTACATCTCAACCGCCGGCAAGGTGCGAAGTTCCACGGCCTGGAGCTTCAGGTGTCCTCTTCGGTGCCAACGTATGCTGCAGGGTAAGCGGTGTACCGCTCGCACGTTTACAGTAAATCTTAAATTGGATGCTGGCGAGGAATCGCAGCCTTGATGGCACAGCAACTATGCGCCAGACGTGGCGGCCCAAAAGCGGCGGCTGACGATCTGCCGGCCTCTCGCCGCCATCAGTCATTTGCTGTGGTGATCTCATAATCGCCCCCGGCAATCCCGCCATCCCCGCGCAGGATTAAGCCTTGTGCACGGCAATGAGTCCAGCACCGCCGATTTCCACCTGACTGGCCGGAACCATTTTCGCTACTGGCTGTTCGGCTCGCAGGAAGGAGCCGGACATGGAGCGACGTAACGCTATACTTTCGCTGGTGATAGCAGCGGTCATTATCGTCGGCTTTCTCATTGGCTTTCTGTACGCTGATATGGGCTGGCGCACCTCGCCACTCAAAAGAGCGCCTGAGCAAAACCAAGGTGGAAACGCACCAGCCGATACCTCGCCTGCAGCGGGCATCAAGAAGAATCCTCAAGAGAATACCGAGATGCCGGATCAAAAATAACGGGGATCCTTTGGGCGCAGGCAGCGCCGGTTCGATGCGGACTTGAGGTCACTCTCGAACAATCGATCTCAGAACCTGCAGTGTCGGCTCCTTGTCCGCGCGTCCGATCCATACTTTCCGCACCGCGCCTGCAAGGTCACCGAAATAGGATGGCAGATCTCGACGAGCGAACGCTCGGCTGACGCCTGATTTTCCCTTTGGAGAAGGAGCCCGCCAACCGGCGACGCTTTTGCCTATCAGCCATCCGCCTTCAGCGCTTCATCTTGCGGATAGTGCGACCTCAGCGTATCCCTCAAGGAACTGTCAACTGGCCTTGGGAGCGGTGCTCGGGACCAGGAATCCACTCTTTAGCAACTCCAGGGCGTCGAGCGCGTCCTCATCCAGCAAATTTGTCAGAGCCACCCCATCTGAGAAGACAACCTTGTGGTCGTCTATATCGTAGACTTCCCAAAGCCCATCCTTGATTCTTCGAATGGCGTGCCGGTGCTCCATAAGCACACGCTAATTGAGTCTCGGAAATGGTGGGTAGGAAAAATCAGGGATAGGCCAACATTAGTAGTGGAAAACTCAGGCGCGCTCTGCCGCGTGGTGCGTGGACTGAAGGGGGCCGCCGTCGGGCCTGGTAGCGGATCCGAATAGCCAGGTTGAGAAACCGTCTGACAATCATTGCGGACACTCGGCCTCTGATGTAATTTAGAACTTGATCACGTGAGGAATATGCCCGCTGTCGCGACGGCTTTTCTCTCTTTTCTGTCTCGGCAGATAGCATGCTCTCTAACGGACCTTGACACTGCAAGCTGATTCTTGTGGTCGCCAGGTAACAGCGGTTAAGGGATTTGCCATGCTCCGACGTTGCGGATTCGTTGCAGCCGTCATGCTCGCAAGCTTCACGACTTTCGAGGCTTCTGCCGTCGAACGAAGGGTCGCTTTTGTAATCGGCAACTCCGATTACCAGGAAATCTCGGCCCTCAAGAACCCGGCTAAAGATGTGGTGGACGTATCCGATACGTTTCGGCAGGCTGGTTTTGATGTTTTCGTCGCGAGCAATCTTACAAAGCTGCAGTTTGAAGATCAGTTCCGCAACTATCTTGCCGCCGTGGATGGCGCCGATATCGCTGTCGTCTACTATTCCGGCCACGGCTTTCAGATCGGCGGCGAAAATTTCCTGATCCCAGTAGACGCCTCGTTGAAACAGGCGGCCGACGTGGAGGTCCAGGCAATCAAGCTAAACGACGTGCTGCAGCAGATGCGTTCGAAATCGAAGATCCAGGTGATCATCCTCGATGCCTGCCGCAACAATCCATTCCCTCGCAAGGACTATTGGCTCAGAGACCAGCTTCTTGCCGCCAGCGGCACCGGCCTTGCGCAAGTAAGAAGCTCGCTGAACACGCTGATTGCTTTTGCCACCGAACCCGGCGCGGTTGCCTATGACGGCGCCGGCGACCTCAGTCCTTTTTCGTCAGCGTTTTCTCGTCGCGCACTGGCCCCCAACCAGGAGATCCGCACGGTCATGTCGGCCGTCCGCCGGGATGTGGTTGAGGCTACCAAGGGCTTGCAGGTCCCCTGGGAGAACTCTTCGCTTATCGACGAAGTCGTTCTGATGCGTCGCAGCAGCCGCCCATCGCTGCCGCCGGTGCTGGAGAAGGTCGTGCTGTCGGGCGCCGGCCCCGTCGATCTGGATCTTCCGGAACCGGTCGAGGTCGACGGCGGGACAATCACCGTCAGCATCGACAGACCGCCCACCCTGGGGCGCCTGATGCTGGACGGCAAGGTTGTCGAGGCGGGAGAACTGATCCAGGGCAAGGATCTGCCGCGCTTGCAGATGGATGTCCCCAAGGGAATTGGCGAGCCAGAAGAGATGGATATGCTGGCCTACGCCGCACGCGACAATTGGGGCGGCGAAGCCAAGGGCATGCTGGTGTTCCGGGTCAAAAGCGGCGAAGGAACCCAGGGCGAACAGGTGATGGCTTCGCTCGAAGCCGAGCAGAAGCAGCAGGTGCTCCAGCGCGGCATTCATGTCACCGGTGCCGCCGAGGCGATCGAGAGCCGCGAGATCGATGTTCCGGTCGGCGTGGGCGCGGTTGCCCTGAGCCTGGATCTCCCGACAGACGATGCGGCGGTCAGCTTGAGAGTTGCGAACTATCCGGCAACGGGAACGCTCTCCCTGCCGGATCGGGCCCTGTCGCCCGAATCGAGCTTGACCGTCGGTGAAGTCGAGGTGCTGCGCTATGAACCCCAGATCGGAGCCAGCGCGCCGGTCGAGGTCGCCTTCGAAATTCGGGCGGACAGCGGAGCATCCAAACCAGCCAAAATGACACTGTCGCCAAGCGTCGATCCGTGCGACTCGGCTGCCGGCGAACCTCTCGATCTTCAAGGCGTCGTCCCCGGCCTGCTGCCAAATGAAATCGGCGCCGAGGCGGTGAAGCTCTGCGAGGCTGCGGTGAAGGCGTATCCCGATGTCGCGCGCTTCCGCTATGAACTGGGTCGCGCGCTGCTTGCAGCCGGCAAGGTGGACCAGGCGAGGAAAGCCATACAACAGGCCGCCGACAGGGGACATGTGCGCGCTGTGTTCGAGCTCGGCTACCTCTACGCGACGGGAACGGGCGTGGCTGCCGACCGGAAAAAGGCCAACGCCTTCTACGCGGCCGCAGCCGACAAGGGCGATCCTTACGGGATGACGTCATGGGGCCGTGCCTTGTTCCACGGCTACGGCGTCGAGCGCGACACCGGAAAGGGGTTGGACCTGCTGCTCAAGGCGGCATCGATGGGGCACACATATGCCATGAACGATCTCGGCGCGATCTTCACCGAAGGCCGCAACGGCGTGACCGCAGATCAGGCCCGCGCCGTTGCCTTCCTGGAAGCTGGCGTCCAGCGGCAGGACATGTATTCGATGAACTTGCTCGGTCGCAATTACCTCAGCGGCCGGGGCGTCGAGAAGGATCCGAAGGCTGCGCTGGCGCTTTTTCAGAAGGCCATTGACCTCGGCCAGCCCTATGCGCCTGGCAGTCTTGCGCGCATGTACCGTGATGGCGTTGGCGTGGAGCAGAACCTTGATGAAGCCCAACGTCTGTTTGAATTGGCAACCTCGCGCGGCGACCAGTCCGGCGCCTACGATCGCGCGGCTCTCGAGATGCAAAAGGGCGACAAGGCCGACCAGGCCGTCGCCGTGCGTTTCCTGGCATTCACAGTTGCGCTCGATCTTCGCAATGAACTGCCTGACGCCCGGGCGACGTTGGCGCAATTCGGGGCCAAGCCGAAAGCGGCGGCGTTGAAGCAGCTGCGTGGGGAACTCAAGTCGAAGATTCCGTTGAGCGGCTCTGTCGACAAGCAACTGGTCAAAGTGGCAAGGGCGGTCTGGGAACAAGCCAATCCGCGTCGGGATTTGTTCTGATCAACAAGGAGGCAATGGTGGGCAGAAATCGGAAGCAGGCAACAATCGGGATAACTCTGTCCATCGCCTTGGCGGGGGTCATGGGCTGCACATCCTGGCAACCCCTTCAACCGACGCCGCTGGTGGCGACGCCCGCACCGGCGCCGAAGGTCGTTCGCAGAGCCGCGGCGCCGCGGAAGGTCGTCAACCCGGCTCCCAAACCGGTGGCCGCCAAGAAAGTGGTCAAACCGGTCGCGGACGAGCCTGCTGCCGCACCTCCCGTAATCATTCCTTCTTTGGGAGGGAGCGGCGGAGGAGGCGGCGGCGGCTGGTCCGGATAAACATTGAATGGCGGCTGCAGCTAAGCCAAGCAACTGATTCAGAGCATTCTGCACCCAGTGGAATCACTTGGCGCCGCAGGAATGCGGCTTAATCAAACAGATAGAGCCGGATGCTCAGTTCAATTTGAATGTATCCCGCTCGCGGATGCGGGCTAGGGTCTAATTCGCATCCGCTGATTGGCGCGATGCCTCTGTCTGTGCCATCTCGATGCCCATTTCGACAAACGCGGAAAGAACTGAAAAGCGGTCCTCCAAGGCAACACGTGCCAGTCCGGCCAGAACCCCCGCACTCACCGCGCGGGCGGCAGGCGATGGCTGCAAGGCCGATACCGCTGATGCGTCTATAGCCGAACCGTTGCCATGCCGTCCTGCAGCCAGGGCAATCCAGGCAGCCGGCGTTGTTGGCGGCATCGCCGCGGCCTTGCTCACTTCTGGGCGATGGTGAGGGCTATCCGGTTCGCTGACCCAGTCACGAACAAGCGCGAGCAACTCCTGATCCCTGTGGTCGAGCAGAACGGTGAGATGGCTCAGGCACTCGTGGGCCCACCACACCGCAGCCCGCTCGGGAAGCAGATAGGCACAGAACGTAATCGCCTCCTCGGGCACGCGCCCGGCAAGGAGGGCGCGGCAAAATTCGATTGAAGGCTGTTCGGTCGGACGTGCCACCATGTCCCTGGCAACAGCGGGGTAGGCCATGAAAAGGTCCCGTGCCGTTTTGAATCGAAGCTCATTGGCCATGGCCGCCACGCTTTCACTTAGGGAACAATGGACACTGAAGCCCTGGACAGGGCGCGGGTCAAGTCTCAGTCCGTAGCAAGATGGAACTGCCGTCCACTCCCCGTATGCTTGACGTTTATTGACAGACAATCGCTTCGGAATTTGGTATACTCCGCAGCCGAAGAAATCGGATGTTTCAAGACAGGAGTAACCGTTATGCAGTTGGGCAGTTTAGCCTTGGTGTTGACGGTCGCGCTTTTTTCGACCCACGCTTCCGCTGATCCGCTTCAGAAGTCAGAAGACATCGTGAAGTTTTTTTCCGGGGCGAGCGAGTTCGGCCCGGCGCGTGGAATCTGCGTCGGCACCGAAGACGAGTGCAAGAGCAAGAAGAAAGAAGCGCCGGCCGAAAAAACCAGCCTCGATATGCTGATCAATTTCGGCCTGGATTCTGCCGAACTCGACGCGACTGCGCGTGCTGAACTCGACGAGTTCGCCAAGGCGCTGAAGGACAGCCGACTGAGCGCTCTCGACTTCGTTGTTGAAGGTTACACCGATGCGTCCGGCTCGGCTCACTACAACGAGGGACTGTCGGAACGAAGAGCCCGATCGGTAACAACCTTCCTGACCTCCAACGGCATCGACGCTGCCCGCATCAAAGCGACAGGCTTGGGCGAAACGAACCCGCGCAATCCCAACCCATACGATCCGGTAAACCGCCGGGTGGAGATGCGGATAAGGACTGAGTAGGGGGCCGGTACGCCAAGGCACCGCTCACGTCGACAGGCTTGAAACGGTGGCTTGTCAGTTGTTGTTGTTGAGCACACCGCCCACGGCCACACCTGTGCCGAAAATCAGCGCCTTGGTCAGGAAGTCGTTGTTGTCCGGCGGCGGTGGATTGTCCTGTCGAACCACCTCGCGGTTGCGCCTCGTCTGAACGACCTGCTGCCTGCGCGGCTTCTGTGCCACCACCGACTTTTTTGTGCGGGCCTTCTGTGCCACCGGCTTTTGTGTGCGGACCTGCTGCACCTGTTTTTTCGGCTGTGCTGCACGAGCCTGATCGGCAGCGTATCTGGCGCGCACCGACTCCATCATTGGATCCGTCTGGATCACCAGGAACGCCAGTTGCTCGCGTGTCAAAAAATTGGTCTGCAGTAGACCATTTTTCGCTTGCCAGATGCCGATCGCCTGGCGGGTCTTTGGACCTATGTTTCCATCGATGCGGCCAAGTTCGTTGCCCAAGGCTTCGATGCGCAACTGCAGATCGATACGGCCCTGGCGATCGAGACCGATCGCACTTTCCGTCAACTCGGTGCCCGGGGCCCGCTTCACCTCATCCGAAACGCCAACCGAGGTGCGAACGGCTGAACCGGAATTTGCGTTCGCTTCGTCCTCATCGACTGCCGCCACCTGCCGATCTTCGGCTTTCGGTTGGTTCAACTGGTCGATGTTCAGCCGTGCCACCGTGGCGAAGCGGCCATTTGGAAACTGTTCGAGATAGGCTTCGTAGAACGGAATGGTATTGCGCTTCGAGGCTTCATCCCACAGACGCTGCTCCACCTCCCAGGAAGGAGGCTCACTGGTCACCGGGGCAGGAGCCGGTGCGCTGCCGGATGCGCCAGCGACAGGTTTTGTGGCAGGCGCCGCATCCACTGCGGACTGTCCCAGGAAGACCTCGCGTCCCAGTGATGCGTTGTGCCAAGGTCTCTGGCGACCCTGTGTCGTTTCGGTCACCTGGCCGCGCACGCGCGTCAGCGCGCTCTGGATTTCAACGCCGGGTTCGGTCAGGTGCCTGGCGAGCGCGGTGGAGTAAGGACTGTTGACGCCGTTGCCGTCGAAAGCGATGGCGCCTGGATCGGTTGCATACGCAATCAGGATTCCGCCGGTTCCAACGCCGTCCGATTTTGCGTCGATCGGCGCCAGACCGGAGCCAAACGAGGCGGAACGGCTCTTCGGCATAGAGGCGGCCAGCGTCCTTGCCAGTGGATTGTCGCGGCAGGCATCGAGGATAATGACGCCGATCGCCGGCTCGGGCGGTAACGCCGCCATGAAGTCATCGATCTGAATTGTGCGGGTCTTGAGATAAGCGGGCGATGTCAGCTCGGCGTCTACCGGAATCAGAAAATTCCTGCCGTCGACCTGCATGCCGTGGCCGGCATAAAAAATGACGGCGAGGTCGGCGTCGTAGGATTGCTCAGTAAACCGGCTGATGAGGCTGTGCATGCCTGCATTGTCTTGATCGACGCCCTCGATCACTTGGAAGCCGGCATTGCGCAGCGTGGAAGCAATGAGATGCGCATCGTTGGCGGGATTGGGCAATGCAACGGCATGCACGTATTTGCTGTTGCCGATGACCAGCGCCACGCGTTTGGCATCAGGGGCAGCAGCCTCGGCGCCAAGCGACGATGCGATGATAAACAGGATCAACCCGCTCAGAACGACGGCAAATGCTTTCATCGACCAGCCCTCCGCCCCGCCAGGGCGCACCATTGATGTCTGCGTATGCTAAATTCATCAGCGACATAGTCGCTTCTGCCAAATGGCTCTTGGGCGTATGTGATCTCGACCACAGTTTTGGTTCACAAAGGGCCCGAAAAAAGTTGGTTATAGTAACACCTGGCAGCAGGAACGCCAATGGGTCTACGGCGAGCTTGCACACCGCGAGAAGCAGGTTCAAAGGGTATTTTGCGTCGGGCTTATGAGGGCCGTGATCGCTTGCTTGTACTTTTCGAACTCCGGCGATGTCTGCCGGACTTCCGTCGTTGTCGTTGTCTGTTGACTCACCTCGGTCGTCGCCGGGCTTAGCTTCCTGCCCATCTTCCTTTCGGCCCAGCCCACGACATAGCTGGCAGTCTTGCCAGTGAGGAACCGGTTGGCTTGAATGACGGCCGACCCGAGCACCGCGCTCAATTGCGCCGAACCCGGCGACGACAACACTTGATGGGCGCCTTCCATTCCCAGGAAATGACAGAGATAGAGCCGGCCGGCTGTGATCTGGTGGCCGCGCGCCCGAAGATAGGCTTCGCCTTCGCGCGCCAGATTGCTGACCATCTCGCGTGAGATGGTGGCGTCGTAACGCAAAGCGAGCAGGTCGGCGGTTGACAGTGTCCGCGCAAGTTCGGGGCGATAGGTGTTCATCATCCTGATCCAGGTCTTCGTTATGAACTGACCGGCGCCGGTTGCCGAAGAATTTGGGTTCTTGGCGCGGGCGCTGCCGCCACTTTCGACTTGAACGATACGGTCGGTCAGTGTTTCGACAGCGGAAGCGTCCGTTGCGATTGCCGTAACCGTACCCAGGGGATTGATCGCCTCGCCATTGCGATAGAGTTCGAAATGCAGGTGCGGCCCAGTCGAAAGACCAGTCGTGCCGATGTAACCAATGATATCGCCTGCCTTCACCTTCGCGCCGACACCGCCCTTGATCGCGAATTTCTGCATATGCGCATAGCGCGTCTCGCGCGCGCTTCCGTGCGAAATCTTCACTAGATTGCCGTAACCCCCTCCATCGCCCTGAAAGACGATTTCGCCGTCGAAGGCGGCTGCAATAGGCGTACCCAGAGGTGCCGCCCAATCCACACCCTTGTGGATGCGAACGGTGCCGAGGATCGGGTGCTTGCGTGGGCCGAAGGTGGACGTCATGACCCCGTTGACCGGGGTGACCATGCCGTTGGTGACTGTCAGCGAGCGGACCTGATCGTCGCCGCTAACGCAAGCAAACTGGCCGTCGGTCTGCTGGAAGACGAAACAGTCGAGGCTTTTTTCGGTACCCTGGACGCCCACATATAACACCCGCCCGGCCGACTCTTCCTTGCCGCGCGGCCTTTGCGAATAGATCAGGACCAGATGCTGGTCTTCGCTGGCGAAGGCATCCAGATCCTGTCCTCGCGAGAGATACATGATCGCTTCTCCGATCACGCCGGTGGGGACTTTATTGCGTGCTGCTGTCGAGTAGATTGCGTCGAGTAGTCGGTATTGCCTTTTGTGGGTGCCTTGTGCCTGTGCGCCCGAGTAGTTGAACAGATCTTCGCGGACCCAGGGGTCGACACCAGACACAAACGCACCAGCGGCATTGCGCGTCAGCGTACCGACAAATACGTTCTTGGCGTAGATCGAAACCTGCATGAGGGACATGGTTGTCGTCTCGCGCGTCGGCCTGAAACCGCGCATCGCGACGACATAACCTGGCTCAAGGCTTTCCCGATTGAAAAGCGCCTTCAAGGCTTCGCCTGCCAGCTTGGCGTCCTCGGCGGAGAAATGTGCATCCAGGGCAACGCTGTCCAAGCTGCGGTCGTTGAGAATCTTTACGAACGTGTCCTCGGTAGCCTCATATCGCTGATATTCGCTGGTGACATTTGCAACGCTTGTGTTGTTTTCGATCTGGGTTTTCTGGAACGCGGGAAGGGCTGCCTCGCCTGCATCGATTGTTTCGCCCCAACCTGCTTCGGGGTCATCGGCGTCCACCTGCGGGTCCGAAGCAACCGGAGCCTCGTTTAGAACGGGCGGTGGCTGAAGGTCGTTTTGCAGATCGTTGGATGGCGCCGCCGCAGTCTGTCGCTGTGCCTGGAAGAATGCGAAATCTTCTTGTGTGGACGGTATCGTTGTCATGAACTTTTCGCTGGCGCTAAGCATCACGTCGGACAGAATTTCGATCTGGGGAGAAACTCCAGCCTGATCGAGTTCTGCCGGGCGCGGGATAACTTGGCTTTTTGTTGCGGCGCCGGTGTCGGGCGCAAGGGTGATCCACATCGGGTCGCCTGCGAGATCGATAATGGCAGGCACATAGACCGAAGCATCGGCTGGCACATCGTCGGTTCCCTCGACGGCGTGCAACTCCTCATCTTCATCGCCAAACGACCAATAGTCCGCGGTGAGATAGAAGCCGACAGCGATTGACAACAGGACAATCACAGCAAGACCGGCAAGGAGTCTGCGCCAGAGCCTGCGTCTGCGCAGAGCGGCGCGCGCCTGCTTTTTCAACCTGAAGCTTGTGTCGATACTGTGCGTCACGGATTGCTTCCGGTCAGGAAAAAGGTCCACCGCACCTGTTCAAGCGTATCGACTTCGAGGAATCGTGCGGCGATATGGCCGCGCTGCCAGCATTCATCGATGCCACGTATCGAGAAACGCCGCCGGTCGACGCACATTTCGGTAGACCCGGTCAGGGTCGCATGACCAAAAACGTCCGTCGCATAGATGTAAATGTAGCGGTTCGTGAGTTCCTCGCGGATGACGTTCACGCACTGATTTGCGCCGATGGTCCACCAGCCATCGGTCTGGTCCGCATTGTCGACCTTTTGGCCGACAGCGAGATTGACGACGTCGAGCGTCTGATTGCAGACGGTGAATTCGGCGCGCGCTTCGTGAGACGACAGGAGAGCCAGCAAGGTCGCACCCGACATCACCACAAGTTTGATACGGCCTCTCCGGGCAAGCAGGCCGCGAAGCCAGTCACGCTGATTTTGGGGCGGGACAGCGGTCAGGAAGGAAAAACGCGAGCGGCGGAGGTTCATCGGCGTGCATGCTATCCGCCGAGCCGGAAGTACTCTGCAGTCGCGGAGAACTCAGCCCGATTGGTCTCGATCTCTTCGAGAATCTTGGGCAACAGCAGCGCGGCTGGTGTCGGCGTGGAGAACACCGCAGCCTGTATATGCTGTGGACCCGTGATGACCATTATGATCTGCGGCACGACCTTGCCGGCCGCCTTGTCGGCTGCGCCGAGATCGATCGGAATGTTGAAGGTGGCCTTGTCCGCTTGCGCCAAGATACGATCGTCGAGGTTGAATGCCATGCCCCTGTGGTCGATCAGCAGCACGCTGGAAATCAGGCCACCTTGCGTCACCAGCGTGCCGCCGATCGGCGACCCGCTCGGCACCGTCGTTCGATCGAGAACAAGCTGCGGCTTGTCAGCCGGCATCTGGTCCAGAAAGTGCAGAAAGTTGGTGACTTCGCATTGGGCCGGTTCAATGAGGCGGACGCTGATGTCCGGTTCGACATGGAATCTTGCCTGGAAATCGGACAACATTCGTTCGAATGGCTGGACGCCTGTGCCAAACCCTTCGATCGCGGCCGTGGTCTCGGTTGCCGATGTCAGCGTCGCATAGAAACAGTCGCCGCCGTTGAAGTTGCGCACCCAGGAGACCCGTTGCGCCATCGCATCGACGGGAGGGACCGGCGGAGCTTCCGGTTTGGGCAAATTCAAGGCGACGGCGGCGTCACCCGGCGGCTTGCCTGCCCGCGGTTCGGCCTGCTGCGCCGGTGCGTTCGCAGCTTCCGTCTCGCTTTCAGTGGGTTCTGACCCTTGCGCGGCCTTGGACTCTGCCGGCGGGCTGGCCGGTTGCTCGGGCTTCCGGCTCTCCATCACCTCGGGCTGGACCGCTGGGGGCGGCGAGGCTTTCTCGGCCAGCGGCACTGGCACGACCTCGGCGAGCGGCGGGGCCACTTGCTGGCTGTCGCTGATCGCGGTATCCGGCCGAATTGCCGGCGGTGGCTTTTCGAGTGTCGGCTGCGTCTCGGTTGCCGACGGCTCCGGGGTTTGCTTGGTTGGTGAGAGGACTTCGGCGGGCTGTGTCGGCTCCAACCTTTGATTCGCCGCGGCGTCTGCCTGATTTTCAGCTGACGGCTGCGCCTCGGCTGCCGACGGCTCCAGGGTTTCCTCGGTTGGCAAGGGGACCTCGGCGTGCTGCGTCGGCCCCGGCATTCGATCCGCTGCGGTATCAGCCTGATTTTCAGCTGGCGGTGCAGTGGCCTCTGTTTGCGACTGCTGAGGTGGAGCTACGTTTCCCGGTTCATCGCCCGGCGGGTTCGCAGCCTCGTCCCGTGGGGCCGGCTTTGATGTTTTGGGTGCCAAAAGCGATGTGTTGCCGGCGGTTGGCGTGGAAGGCGCCATCAAGCCACTCAGATAAATGCCTGCACCGGACGCTACCGCTAACGTCGCCAAGGCAGCGATCGCGATGGATCGGGTCTTGGCGGACTTTCCATGGACATTAGGCAAAACCGCCCTCGGAGGACCGGCAACTGCCGAAGGCCTCGGTTCGGACAGATGCGCCGGCCGGACATGCGGAACGAAGACCCGCTCGCCGGGAGCCGCCGGAGGCTGACTTTGGACCTTGGGGCCAGGCGCGGCGGTCTCCCCCGTCCGCGGCAAACCAGTTCCGTCGCGAGGGGTGATCGACGTTGGGCGCGTTGTGCCCTCGTTATCCGTGTCGTCACGCGTCATCCTGGCAATGTCCGCCATGCTGATTGGCCGGTCTCCCGGGTCCGGCTGCAGCATGGCTTCAACAATTCCACGAAAATCGGCATCGATGTCTGATAGGTCCGGAACGGTCCGGCGTTTTTCCACGATCTCGAACTGCGAGCCGCCCATGTCGATCGGTTTGCCGCGTAGAGCAGCGGCCAGCACCAACCCCAGGCTGTAGATGTCGGATTGCTCGCTGACATCGCCGCTGTAGAGCCCGAGCTGTTCGGGAGAAACGTAGTTGTACTTCCCCGCGAACTTTCCGCCGATCAGGGTCTCTCCGCCGACGGTCGCCGATCGCGCAATGCCGAAATCGATGATCTTTGCGCGTTCGACCCGGCCTCCTGGCAGGATGATGTTATCCGGGGAGAGGTCGCGGTGTATTGCCCCCGCCTGGTGCACCGCGCTCAAGCCGGAAGCGAGGCGATGGCAGAGCTTGCGCACGTCTTCCGTCGGCATCGGGCCACGTCGCATGATATCGAACAGCGATTGGCCGTCGACGAATTCCATAGCAAGGTAGGGGCGTCCGATCCCCGGATCGATGGTGAAGACGTGATATCGCACGACCGCGTCGTGCGACAGGTGATTGAGGATCGACGCTTCCTTGCGGAACAGGGACAGGATCGTCTGATCGCGGGCGAACTCGGGCAAGACGATCTTGATCGCGACGTGGTCGCCGGTCTGGATGTTATGGCCACGGTAGACCTCGCCCATGCCACCGAATGCGATCCGCTCGTCTAGTTCATAGATCCCGCTGAGTTGCGTTCCTACGGCGGTGTTGGCCACGTTAGGCGATATCCGCGTCTTGTCGTCGGCGCCCATCTGCCTCAACCTACCGCTCTGGAAGGATCGGGACGAGCCCATGGCGCCCGTCTCCGATCTTCACGAGCACGATCGTGACATTGTCTGTTCCCCCGCGCGCCAGTACCGTTTGCAGTAGGTTTTCGCATGCCGCCTGAGGTGTCGCCGACACCGCCGCCGCCTCGATCTCGGCGTCTGTGACATGCGCTGTCAGCCCGTCGGTGCTCAACACAAATATATCCCCCGGCATGATTTCGCCTTGCTGGAAGTCAACGACGATCTCGTCGCTGACACCGACCGCATGCGTGATAACATTGCGGCGCGGCCAGGTGAGCGCTTCGGCTGCGCTGATCATGCCCCTGTCGAGAAGTTCCTGGACTTCGGTGTGGTCCTTCGAAATCTGGGAGATCGACGCGTTGCGGATCAGATAGACGCGGCTGTCGCCCGCCCACAGGCAGGCAAACCGCCCATCCATCGCCAGCAGGGCGGCGACGGTGGAGCCAATGGTTACTCCGCGAGATTCCGATATCCTGCGGATTTCGGCGTTGGCGCGGCTCAGCCGGTCCTCGAAGCGCGCGCGAAGATCCGGTGCAGAGCTTGCAATGCCGATCGTTGCCAGATGATCGACGATGCTGGCCGAAGCGACTTCCCCAGCATCATGTCCACCCATTCCATCGGCCACCACCCACAGGCCAGTTTCCGGCTCGACCAGATAGCTGTCTTCATTGAGCTCACGGACACAGCCTCTGTGGCTGACGCCGAAGCTTTCAAAGGGAAGGGCGACATTGTTCAATTTGCCACCAAGCGCTTCACAAGCGTCCTCTGCGGCGCACTGTCAGGCGCTCGCTCGCGCCAGTTTGCCACAGGCTCGAACATTAAAATATCGAAATCAACGTCCGCGCGTCTGTTGCCGATGGACAGCGCCACCGTATCGGGAAGCTCAATGTCATCTCAAAACGCCTTTGGACAGCTGAACCCCGAAAGCGCAGGAAGGAAGAGAGGGTTGGGGTCCGAATTGGTCTGGATCGTATAGGCGACATCACGTCCGCCGATCACGAAGCGGGCTTCCGTGTTGCCGCCTGTGCTGGTGATATCAGCCTTGTCCAGCAGACGCTTCAGCGCCCACGGACCGTCGAACTTGATCGCAGACTCACGGCCCGGCATTTCCGGCGTAAGACTCAGGCTCGCGGACGCGGAAGCCATGCCGCTCGGCCAGGTCACCGTGCTTGGCGCGTTGCCCGCCTGGTTGCTTTGGACAATCTGGCCATCGACGTCGAGGACCGCCATATCGGCATCGCCATGCAGTGAAAACGGCGTAAAGGTGACGCTGACCGAGGGCACCGAGCCACCTGAAGGAAAGAAGGCGTTGCGGATTTCCGCGGCCAGCTGGAAGTTTTTCAAGGTCGACTTCGACAGGTCGCGCCCGAAGCGCGCATCCTGTTTCCAGCTCCAGTCCTGGCCGGTCATGTCGATTAGCGATGCGAGATTCTGTGCAAAGAACCGGTCCATCAGCCCGCCTGGAGCGAACAGTTTCGCAAAATCCGCCATCGCAATATCCTCCGGGCCATTGCCGGCGAAAGGATAACGGCCCGCAACCACCTCCTCGCAAGTGCGCGTGACCGTCTGGTCGAGCATCTGATTCAAATTTGCTAAGGAGGTTTCTGCGACATTGCCGTCAAACTCGTCGGCGGTCGCAGTGACCATTCGGGCGAGTTGCTTGGGCAGACGCGAGACATTGGCGCGCAGGGTGGATATCTGCAGCTGCAGATTCATGTTGACGCGTTCCGTTTGCGAAGGGACATCGGCCGCCAGTTGCAGGCTCTGGTAGATATCGCGGAAATTCTGGGTCAACGCATCGATTGGGCGGCGTCCGGCGGGACCGTTCACCAAAGCCTGGAATGATCTGAATTGCGCTTCGATATTCGCCCCAGGATTCTGGTTTTGCGCGCTAGCTGTCCCTGTGCCGGCCCGGCTTTGCGATTTGCCGCTGGCGATTTGAAGGCCGATGCGGGCCAATCCCCTGGCGACATCTGCAGCGTTCTGTGGCTGGTTTTGAAGCACGCCAGCTTCGGCCTCGGAGCCAAAGCCGTTGCCGGAACCAGCTTCTCGGGTCAGAGCTGTTTCGTCGGCGATCGCTGTAAAAAGCTGGTCGATTGGCGAGGTCGGTGACGCGGCGGCGGACAGCGCGATATAGCGCGGCTTGTCCTTCAGCATCGCCTTGAACTTCAATTTGTCGAGAACGCCGTTCCACGCCGCGGCGAACTCCCTCCCATAGCGCTCGACAAGTTCGGGACCGAGCTTGAGCAACTCCTGATCGATGCCGCCTTGCTCGCCGCCGCCGCCGAGTACCCACTGGTCGTCGACCAGCATCTGCGCAATGCGCGAGAGTTGTTCGAGATAGAAGTTGTTGAAGCCGCCATAGGTGTAGATACCGGGAACGCGAAGCCCTGACAGATCGCCACCATCGACACGCTCGAACAACAACTGCGCTTCCGGGCCGCCTTTCACGGAGACAGAAAAATCGTCCAGCGCTGCCGCGTATACCGCCGACTTGACCAAAGCCGAGGCACGATCGGCAAGGCTCATGCGTCCGAGCGAGCGTTGAGCGGATTCGACAAGTGGCTGGTTGCGTTCGAAAACCGGATCATAGGCGTCGTCCAAGGCAAGCATGGCCCGCAGATGCTTTTCGAGTTGCGCCCGTCCCTCGCGGTTGTTTTCGCCCGGATACCGGTTCTGCTCCCAATCCTGCCTCATCCAGGAAACGATCAACTCGTCGTCGACCTTCGGCGCCTTGCCGCCCAGCATCAGGTAGATCTTCAGCGGTTCATAGAGCGCGGCGGGATCGGCCATCTTGGCCTGGATCGTCCGTTCGGCCTGAAGCAGCAGGCGCGAGCGGAACATACGTTCCAGCGCCTGCCGGTAAGCTGTTTTTGATGCCGAAAGAAGTCGTTCCCGCTGACTGAGGCCGAATGTCTCCTCGATCGGTGTCGGCAAGCCAATGGTGTCGAACCCAGCCGGCAGATCGCGCAACTGGTCGAGCGGGCCAATGACGTTTTCGAGGTCGATATCGGCGACCGTCGTGCTTTTGAGTAGCGGGTCCGCCGTCTCGCGATACCGGCTTACGGCTTGTGTTGTAGAGGCGATCAGCGACCTGTTGGCCGTAAAGCTCAGGGCCAAGGTGCCCAGAGCCGCGGCAGCGATCAATGCTATTGCGCCAAAGCCACCATATCTGGCGATCGCTGCACGCCTTTCAGCCGATTTGTCGTATGAAACCCACCCGGCTTCCGCGAAAATGACGCCGGTCAGAAGATCATGCAAAAAGAAGCTTTTACCGGTGCCGGAAAGATGGGCTTGAGAAGCGCTGCCGAAACTGCGGCCGATTGCGCCCAGCACCTGATCGATCGGCGTACCCTCCTGCGTGCCTGACGAGAAATAGAGTCCACGCAGGCTGACGTTCACCTGGCTGCGGGCCGGATCGAATATGCTGGCGATGAAACTGGCAATACGGCCTTTCAGCGCGCCAAACTGGGCTGGAAAGCCAAAGATGGATATGCGTACGGCCGGATCGGCCTCTTCCTGCAGGCGGTCTGCCATCTCGTCTGCCAGGCGTGTTGCCAGTGCGTCGAATTCGGCCGGTGCCTCACCGACCATGTTCTTGCTGCGATCGGCGGTCTGGAATGTCGCGCCCCACACTTTGCGGCGGCGCTGCTCGTCGAAATCGCCAAAATAATCCATGAAACCGGAGACAAGGTCGGCTTTGGTGAAGAGCAGGTACACCGGGAACTGGATTTTCAGTGTTTCGTGAATTTCGCGCAGACGGCTGCGTATCTCAACGACATGGACGTCAAGCTGCTGATCATCGAGGCTCATGAGATCGGCAAGGCTGATGGCCAGAATAACGCCGTTTATCGGTTGCCTGGCGCGGTATCTCTTTAGCACCGACAAGAAGGCGAGCCAGCTCTTCTTGTCGCTCTGCGCGTTGGAATCCTGCGTCGTGTAGCGTCCGGCGGTGTCGATCAGCACCGCCTGGTCGGTGAACCACCAGTCGCAGGATCGCGTGCCGCCAACGCCGGCGACCGGCTGGGCGTCCCCCGAACCGGCAAGCGGAAAATTCAGACCCGAATTGACCAACGCCGTTGTTTTGCCGGCACCAGGCGGGCCGATGACGATGTACCAAGGGACCTCGTAGAGGAAATTGCGCTTGCCGCTCGACCGCTTGAGCGCAGCGATGGCCTCATTCATACGAGCCTCGAGCACCTGCGAGTCGTCATCCTTGTCGTCGTTGCGGGCAGCAATAGTCTCGAGCGCTTTTTGCGCCTTTCGCATTTGCCAGAAACGAAATCCATAGAAGAGCGTCAAGGTCGCAACGATCACGCCGATGATCGTCACGCGCAGCCAGACGGGTGCCAGCGGGCGGGTATCGGCAAAGCGGATCAATGGGCCGGCAAACCAGACGGCTGCCGCGAACCCGGCCAACGCGATGACGCTGAATATCCGCAGCAGCCAACGCGTCATGGGCGCTTCCAGATGGCCGTGCTCACAATGTCTCCTCCTTGGGGATCATCACATCGACACGGCGATTCTGGGCGCGGCCTTCCGGCGTCGCATTGTCGGCGATCGGCTCGTCCTCACCCTTGCCCTCGACCGTGATCCGCGAAGGCTTGCTGAACCTCGGCGCCATCATCGCTTCGACAGCCTTCGCCCGGGCGACCGAAAGGTCGAAGTTGGATTTGAACGCGCTCGATTTTCGCGGCTTCACATTGTCCGTATGGCCGACGATCCTGATCGGGCCGGGCTCGGGTTCCAGCGCGGCGGCGATGTCTGCGGCAATCGGCCCAAACTCCGGGTTCACCTCGGCCCTGCCGGACTGGAACAACAGGACGTTGTTGATCTCCACCACAATGAACATGCCCTGCGTGCCGACGGCCAGCCCACCGCGTGCGATATCCTTGGCCAGTGCGGCACGGATGCGATCGATCTGGTTGGTGGCGGCGGGCTGGGTAACTTTCATCGGCTCAGCCAACGGCACCACGCTGGCGCGTTCGATGGCGATCGGCGTCGATGGATTGAGCGCCAGCAACCCGCCGGCAAGGGCGTCGCCCTCGTTGGTGATGAGGACCCGCAAAGCGAAGAATGTCGCTGTCAGCAGCGCCGACGCTGCGGCCGCAATGACCCAGAGCGGCAACCGGGCCGACGACTGTACGCTTGACACCGCCAAGCTCTGCCAGTGGGGCGAGATGTCTTCGTCGGCGCGCGCCCTGAAATAGCGAAGCGTTTCGTATACGTCGCGTCGAACGCGCTCGAGATTGTTGTCCTCGCGTGCGAGGCCCCGATACTGGCCTTCGAACCCAAGCGACAGGCAGGCATGCATCAATTCAAGCAGGTCGTAGTGTGCCTCCGGCGCGGCCAATATCTTGTTCAGTGCTTCGTAGAAGCCCGCGCCGGTGGGCACAGCGTGAAAGAACTGCGACAGCATGCTGTGCTGCTCCCAGGCGTCTCTCTTGGGCCAAGGCAGGTTGCCGATGAGGTCGTCAGCGGTTCCGCAAAGGGCAAATTTTGCGATCCGCGCATCTTCTTCGGGAACGCCGGCTTTCTGCATTGTCCGGTCGAATTTTTCGATCGCCTCGGCGACATGTTCCGCTAGTTGTTCCGCCTGTCTTTCGACGGGCATGAGCCTGAGCTGGCCAAACAGCATCAGCAAAGGCGCGGCCGCGGCGAGGATCTGGTTTGCTGCGGAATATCTGACGCCGTCCGTAGCATTCAGCAGGATTTCCTGCTGGATGGCTGGCTTCGGCATCGCCGCAAAGGAACCGGTTCCGGTCGCGGCGCCGGAATCTGCACCCTGATAAATCACGGTTCCGGATGTCCAGCCCGGCGGCGTGTGCTGACCGACACCCGGATCGAAAACAGTTGAATCCTTAGCCCGCGAGGGACCGGGCTGCCCACTGTCAGGAATAGGCCCCTGAGGAGTTGGCGCTGATCCTTCCGCGCGGCGCGGCGCGCGAATGACGGTCTTGCCCGCTGGACCGAACGGATCGTCCTTCGAGCTCATCGCCAAACGTCCGTCCACACCTGGTTGCTGCGTGTGCGCCAGAACCGGGTAAAACGGTCCCTGGTCAGGCACAGGAAATGCAGGCGCTGCTGATGAGGGCAGTGTCTGGAGGAAGGTCGGCTACAAAAGGCTATCCCGCCGTAACATGACATTTGCCGCAGACCCCCGGGTCAATCAGCCTTACCCGCTGGCGAACTGTCGTATGTGATCGTAATCTCAGAAGCTGTCGATTGGAACAGGATGCAGTGCTGCGAAAGGATTTTTCTTCCGCCAACTACAGCGCCGTGTCCTTTGGGCTCGCAAAGGACGCTCTAATGCTTCCAGTTGGCGTGTGGTCCGCTCCGCAACCGAAGATCAGCATAGCAAACCGACTCAATTTCCGGGAATGCGCCAGGTTCAGTCTTCCCGACCTATTTTTGCTTGTCGGCTTTGGCATAGGCTTCGCTGAAATAGGCCAGGAATATGTCCAGCATTCCGTTTTCGTGTGTTTCTTCCATGGTCCGCCATTTGGCAACGAAGGCGTCCCAAGCCAAGCTCTTCTTCGAAGTGAATGACGCTGGCGGAAGTTTCTTGCCGATCGCCTCGGGAGAGAGGTCGTCAAGCAGTCGGGAGAGCGCAGCTTGCATGGCTGCGTAGGTGGCAAATTCGTGCGTCTTGAGGTCGCGGAATGCATCTTCGATACTATGCTTGGCATCAAGATAGCCGGCTCTGCGTCGTGCAAACATGATTTCAAGGATGTCGTCGGTTCCCGGGACGAACTTCAAGGGATTGTTATCCGCAGCACTTATCATCGTCCGATGTGTGCTCTTGGCCAGTATTTTCGCAGCCGCACGTGCCTTCAGCAACAAGGCCAGTTCCTCGACAACCGTCCGCAGCACCGCGCCGATTTCGGCAGCTACTTCATGCGGATCACGCGATTGAAGCAAGTCCGGCGCGATCCCGGCTCCGATCGCGATTTCCCGCAGCACCTCGTCTCTCGTCGAAGGGAGAGGCGCGGGCGGCGATGACGTCGGCACCGGTGCTCGCTGTCCGGGTCGTTGATCTACCGGATTGAAGAAAGGCTCGCCTCCGAAGTCCAGCGGCCGACCTGACGTGACTGGCATTTCTCGTTGCGTCGAACCGTGCCTGCTTTGAGGATGACCCGCCGTGGTGCGCTCCTCGTCAATCGATACCAAGATGACGTAGCGGCCGATCAGCAACCGGTCTCCATGGTCAAGCCGATGCGGGCCGGCCATGCGATGGGTCGACCCGTTTATGAAGGTTCCATTGCGCGAGACATCGTGCAGCCAAAACGCGCCTGCCTCGTATCGAACGTCGCAGTGTCGGCCGGAGATGAACTTGTCGGGATCGGGCAAGGTCCAGTCGCAGGCCTCGCGCCCGATTTCGAAGCTGCGATCACGAGCTGAGTAGCCGGTCGAAATACCGGCCGGCAGGGAATCGGCATTGTTGATCTGCAGCCTGATGAACATTCAAAAATCGCCGTCGATCGCCTGTCGGGACACTCACCCAGGACTTCCATTATACCAGCAAAATCACGAGCGCGGCGTTACGAAGCTTTCAAGACGATGATTCGAAAGGTACCAAGCCGCAGCACCGGTCCGGTCCCCTTTGGTCGCTGGAAGACATGTGCTAGGCTCAAGCAGAAACGAGCGGCGGGAGGGGCAAGACCCATGCCGAACGAACGTGCCACGGTTGTGCAGACGCCGGTTGGCGCTGAGCTGTTGACCTTCACGCATCTTGTCGGGCGCGATGAGATCAGTCGTTGTCTGGCCTACACGGTCGGGTTCGTGAGCAGCAGCCCCGACATCGATCCGCTGAAGATGCTGGGCGGTGCTGTTTCGATCGAAGGTGAATCCGATCCGAAACGCTGGTTCAGCGGCCTTGTGTCCGAGTTTCGGCTGACCCGGATCGAGGACCGTCTGGCTTACTACGAAGCAGCCGTCAGGCCATGGCTCTGGTTTCTCGGCAATACGACCGACTGCCGCATTTTCCAGAACATGAGCGTCATCGAAATCGTCGAGGAAGTTTTCTCGAAATACAGCACGGCAAAATTCGAGAAGCGCCTGCAAGGGTCCTATCCGCCGCGCGAATACTGCGTCCAGTATGACGAGACCGACCTCGATTTCGTGCAGCGTCTGCTCGAGCACGAAGGCATCCTGTATTTCTTCGAGCATGACGAGGGCAAGCACACGCTTGTACTCGCCGATGCCATGAACAAGCTGAAGCCGGCGCCGGGCTATGAAAAGGTGCCTTATCACTTTGAAGGGCAGGGCTCCCGGCGCGATGTCGAATACATCACGGAATGGATTCCGGGCAGCTCGGTGCGGCCGGGCGCCTATGTCCACACCGACTATGATTTCGAGAAGCCGGGCGCCGACCTGATGGCCAAGTCGGCCCAGCCGTTCGGTCACAAGCTGGCCGCGGGCGAGAATTACCGCCAACCTGGCGCGCATCTTGAAGTCGGTCGCGGCGACAGCCTGGCCGCGATCCGGCGCGAGGAAATCCAGGCCGTGCACCAGCGCATTGCCGCTGTCGGCACCGTGCGCGGGTTGTATTCGGGCTGCACGTTCAAGCTGGACGGTTTTCCGCGCGAAGACCAGAACCAGGAGTATCTGGTGGTCAGCGCCGAATACAGGCTGTTCGATCCGGGTTACAGAGCCCATGCCGACGTCGAGAGCGAGAACTTCAAGGTGATTCTCGGCGTAGCGCCGACCGCCTTGGCCTATCGTCCGCCGCGGATCACGCCACGGCCGATCATGCGCGGCCCCCAGACGGCGACGGTGGTCGGTCCATCAGGCGAGGAGATATTCACCGACAAATATGCACGGGTGAAGGTCCAGTTCCACTGGGACCGTCTGGGCAAGAAGGATCAGAACAGCTCCTGTTTCGTGCGGGTCTCGCAGACCTGGGCCGGCAGCGGCTGGGGCTTCATCCAGATACCGCGCATCGGCCAGGAGGTCATCATCGATTTCATCGAAGGCGACCCGGATCTGCCGATCATCACCGGCAGGGTCTACAATGCCTCCCAGATGCCGCCCTACGGACTGCCGGGCAGCGCCACGCAGTCCGGCTGGAAATCCGACTCCTCCAAAGGAGGCGGCGGTTACAACGAGCTGATGTTCGAGGACAAGGCCGGCTCCGAACTGGTCAACTTCCAGGCGCAGAAAGACCACAACCTTCTGATCAAGAACGACCGCACCAAGCTGGTCCAGCACGACCAGTCGGACCGCATAGACCACGACGCCAAGCACTCCGTCGGCCACAACCTCGACGAGGACGTCGGCAACAACAAGACGGTCAAGGTCGGCGTCGACCAGACCACGGATATCGGCAACAACGACACCGAGACGGTTGGGGTCAACCGCTCGCTGACGGTGGGGTCGAATGAGACGATCGGCATTGGGTCAAACTCCACTGAAACGATCGGCATCGCGCACACACAGACGGTGGGCGCGGTGCAAACGATCACTGTCGGCGCGGCTAGGGTCGACAGTGTCGGGGCATCCGAGACCCGAACCGTGGGTGGCCCGCAATCGAATACAATCGGTGCGACACGGTCGGTGACGGTTGGGGCGGCGCAGGACCACAGTATAGGAGCGAGCGACAGCTGGACGATTGCGGCCGGCCAGAGCGTTCAGATCGGCGCTGATCAGAGTTTCAAGATCGGCGGTGGACAGACTTCAGAAATCGGCAAGGGCCGCAGCACCAAGGTTGCCAAAGATGATGCGACACAGGTGACCGGTTCGCGCGCACTTAAGATCGGCAAAGGCAGCGTCGTCGAAATTGGTGAAGACGGCGCGATGAAAATCGGCAAGGATCTCGTTATCGAGGCCGGCGACTCCATCATCATCAAATGCGGCTCGGCGGCGATCGCGATGAAGAAGGACGGCACGATTGCGATTGAAGGCAAGGACATCACCATCAAGGGTTCTGGCAAGATCAACGTCAAAGCCTCCAGCGACATCACGATGAAGGGCTCGGAGATAAAACAGAACTAAGGACGGGCGATGACAACGACAAAGAAGCGAATTGAAGGAGTTGTGATCGGCATTTTTTTGGGCTTCGGAGAAGATTCACCCCTCGTGGTCTTTCCCGGCAATCCACAGGAAACTGCTGTTTCAGCCCGAAGCCTTGCTGAACTCACTTCGGACATGATCGGCGCCGAAGTGGCGCTTCTTTTTCAGGATGGCGATCCTGGGCGGCCTCTCATTGTCGGCCGTATTGTTGATCCTGCACGCAACTCAAATGTTCCGCAGATTGTTCGGGACGGTGAACAGGTGCGAATTACCGCGAACGAGCGCATCGAGCTTCGCTGCGGCAAGGCCACGATCATCATGGAGAAGGACGGCCGCATCACCATCCGCGGCACCTATCTGACAAGCCATGCCAGCGCTGCCAACCGCATCCGCGGCGGTTCGGTCAACTTGAACTAATGCCCGCGCCCGTTCTCCGTGAAATCATCCGTCAGCACGCTGAGATGGCAGCGTTCCTGTGGACCGTCTATGATCGCCACCTGCTCTATCCGGAAGAAAACCCGGACATGGATGAAGAGCGCGTCGCACGCCTTGTCGAGAGGCTTGAGGCGCATCTTGATGGCTTGAGGGTCGCAGGCAACATCGGACGCGAAATTGCACAAGAGCGTTATGCCGAATATCCGGAACCCGGAGAATTGTTCGTCATACGCATGCTGTCGGCGGCAGACTCGCTGCGGATCGTAAATCTGGACCCTGCGAAAGTTCGGGCGTGGATTTCCGCCAACCAACAGTTGTCTTGAACAAGCAACCCTCAGCTGTTCTGCCTGTCTCCAACGTCCTCGACGGGACTGTCGGCGGCCTACAGAGGCACCAAGCCTGCGAACTGAACCGAGGTCCATCGCTTGCCGTCGAATACGTGTGCGGCTTCATCGTCAAAGGTGACACAGAAATCTTCGTTCGAGGAGAAGTAGTAGCCCGGACGATCGTAGAGAGCAGAGAAAGTGCCATCACCGGCAATCTCGTCGATGGCCTCGGCCTCGAGTGAAGTCAGGAGCCGGCCTTTGAAAGCGTGAGCATCCTGCAGGCTGGGGCGATCTTCGGAAATATCCCTCCAAGCGCCTGAACTGTACAGGAAAGCGACCCCCTCGTCTCCAACGACCACGCCATTCTCCGGGGTGGTGAAGGCGATCCCATGCAGATCTACATTTGTCGGGAGGTGCTCAACGGTGGCTGTGCCGCCGGCATAGGTGATCACCCGGCCGGTAGACGCGGCAAACACATATGTATCCGCCTCCCTGCGCGCGACCGAATATACGTCCTGTTTGCCTCGGAACGGAACCCGCTGCCAGGCGCCACGCCGGTTCTCAAAGATGAGGCCATCCTCGCCCATAATGAACTGTGGTTCGTCCGCGAAACCCGTCAGTTTGATCGTCCCGAGCAGATCGACGCTGCCGAAGGGCTCGACCGTATCGCCGATCGAGAGGATTTGACCATCCCAGACCGCTCCGAAAAGCCGGGCCGCACGGTTGGCCCAAATAGACGCCACCCATTCGCGTATCTCGGCGACCAGGCGTACCTGCGGGGCGCTGCGCCCGCTGAAGTGATAGATGCGGGAAAGGTGGTTGCCGGGTCCATTCTCTTCGTAGAAAAGGCAGTAAAAGCTGTCCCCCACGGCGATCTGAGCGTCGATACATTCCATTTTTCACACCTTTGGTACGTCGCATTGAACTTCATCGAGCCGATCCTGACTGCGCTTCCTGGTGGCCCATTTGAAATAGGTGTCGCAAATGGCCTTGAGGCATTCCTGCGCGTCCGGGCTGGCCGCCAGTTTTGGCAGACTCTCGGCTGTATGTTGGAGTTCGGCGTCGCGGGCGGACGCGTAGCTCTGGGAGCAGGGTCCAGCCTTGCCGGCGCTCACCGCTCGCCGCTGCGCCGTTGCCCGCTTGATCTGTTTGCGCGATTTCTTGCCGTGCTGGGTGGTTTTCTTTTTGCCATCGTTCAAGCAGATACACGGCGCGTCACCTTCGGTGTAACGCGGGAACGCGCCTATCGGCCCGCCACCCCGCACCGGCTCAAAAAAAGCATTCTGGATGACGTGATCTGATTGCTGTTTGCCCTTCGTGCAGTGATTGTCTGCTTCGTCGTAGGGGTGCACATGAATATCGATCGAAGCCAGCAAGGTAAGGCAGTTCTGACCACCAACAGTCAGCGCCGCGATATGGATCCAGGGTGGGGTATTGCCGATAGGGGAGGCGTGGTTGTTGGTAGCGAGATCCGTCATGCGGATGACCGGCTCGCCATCGAATTTCACGTTGTTGGACCAGGAGTTGAAGTACTCCTTGCCGGTGTTCTTCGAAGTAATGACGCCCTTCTTGGCGGCAGCGCCGGCCTCCGTACCGCTCGTTTTGGAAAGGTCGGACTTGTTTTTGATGTTCACCGTCTTGCCGCCGATCTTGACGGTGCCAGTGCCTTGTTCGGTGTCGTCGGCCAGGCCAAAACTAGGATAGGGAATGGGAACGCCCGGCGGTGTGGCCGGGTTCTCCGGTGGCGTAAAGCAAACGTCGGGAAAAGCCGCGATGGTCTTGGCGTTTACGTCCTTGCCTGAAATCTCAAGGCCATTTGCGAAGACATTACCCATCAGGCAACCCTCGCCGCGAGAAGCGCAGCACCGCAGGCACCGGCGTCGTTGGAGGACTCGATGAGAACGGGGTTTCCCGCCGCATAGCCTTTGCGTGCCGCGGTCCAGGCCATGCCGATCATCAACGGAACCACGGCGGCGCCGATATTGCCGAGCGATTCACCCGGCGACCAGATATCCTGAAAATCGTGACGGCCGCGCAAGAGCCGCAGAGCTGCCAGCGCGCTCTGCTTGAACCAGTATTGCTCGCCGATCAGGTCGGCGATGCGGTAGCCGAGCCGGTTCATTTCAATGCCAGTTTCCCGGAAAGCTGTATTGTAGGCCGCTGTCATGCCGTCGCCTCGCAGCGGTAGATCCTGCGTGTTGTAGATCGATGCTGCCTCGCGCGAGAGACCAAGCCCATGCAGGCGAAAACCGCCCCGTTCCGACCGTGTACACAAAACCGCAGCGGCTGCTTCGCCCGGGATAAAGCCGTTCGGATTTTCAAGTGTCAGAAGGCGCTTGTTCTTTTGATAGTGTTCAATTGCCGGTGCCGTCAGATAGCTGTCTACTCCGGCAATCATGACGTAAGGGGCTTCACCCGACCCGATTATCCTGCGTGCCTGGTCCAGCGCGACATGTCCGGAGGGACGATCATGCGCGACCACGCGGGAACGTACATGGGGTTCTATTTCAACGATCTCTGCAATGCGGCGCAGGAGTCTGGGGCTGTCACCCACTGGCCGGCCCGGCCGATCCTCCTCAGCCAGACAAAGGATAAGAGCGGTCTGGCCGCGCGCCTGAGGAATTGCCTCGAAGGCCTCGCAGATTGCGCCGGCTGCGAGATGGGCGATGCGCTTCTCGCCGATCCAGTTTCGCGGCAGCGATACCGGCGCACCTATCAGCCATTCACCGTTTGGCCCGAGGAAACGAGTTTCCTGAAAACCGTCGAGCCGAGCGCGCATTGCCGCACAGGCGGACGGCGCGTCAAGGCCAACGGCGGTTACCATGCCAATCGACGCGATGTCGATCGCTGTGCTCATGCGTCTTCAGCCTCGTCTTGGGGAACAGTCAGGTTGGCCCGGACGAAGGCACGTCCAGTGGCGCGCGCTCGAAGCATCGACTCCGTCGGTGGGCCGATCCAGCATTCGCTGAAATCGAGAATGGTCCGATGGATGCGCTGCGACACGCGCCACACCAGCGAGAAGCGACGGTTCTCCGGGTCGAAGAGGACTGTGTCTGGGTAGATGTTTGCGTCGAAAGACTTTTCTCGCCCTTTGAACAGTGTCATCGGCAATGCAGTCTGTGGCAGACGAAAGCTCACCCGGCCTTCAGGCGTAAGGTTGACCAGTTGCACCTCTTCGACGCCTCTCGGCAGGTCGATCTGCTGGTCGGGCGGCGCCATCTGGAAATAGCGTTCATCAAAATCAGGGGGCAGGAAGGGGAATATGTTCTTCGTCCAGTTGTCGTCATAGGTGCCGCCGTATTCGATCCGGCCGGGCCAACCGCGGCCCATTGGCCCGAAACTCATCGGCTTGTAGTCGCCAAAGGGCGAGCGGATTTCTTCGCCGACAGCTTGCGTATTCGGTAGCCGCAGGCCGGGAATGAGGCGCTGGTTTTTGGTGCGCGACCAGCCGGTTCCGACGGGATTGTATTTATAGCTGGCGGGGAGCTTGTCCTCCGGATCCAGTCGGTCGACGCCACCCCAGGCAACGTCGTAGGAAATCGGCATGCGCAGGAAAGGCTGTGGTGCGGTGGCAGTGAATACTGGCCCGATGGCGCGCCATTCACGCGTGCCCACCACCTCGAAAAGCTTCGACCAATTGCCCACCTTGATGCCGACCGGTACGCGCTCCGCCGGACGTCCTCCGGGCGCGTACGCAAAGCCATTGGCAATCACGTCACAGCGCGGCTTGCGGAAAGCGAAATCTGTTTCCCACAGCGTGGCCGAATAGCCCGGCGCGCCGGTGTGCGTATCGGCCATGACTAGGGGAACCTGTTCCGCCGATTTTTGCACCAGTTCGCCAGGTGTCGCGGGAAAGTCGAACGTGCCTTTGACCACCACGACGATCCACTCATGGCCGGCTTTGTCCATGCCCATGGTGAATTGATGCGGATACCCCATCTGGTTCCAGATCTGCATCAGCTGGTCTCCCAGCTTGCGGCAAAGATCTGCTCCAGTGTCGCTTGCGGCGATAGCGGATCAACATCGAATATGTCCGAGCGGGCGGTCCACATCACCATATCGCTGACGATCTCGTCGCCTGCCTCGACAGGCGGCACCGGCAGTGCGGCCAAAGCGCCATCCAGTTCGTCAGGCGTCAGCTCGCCCTGCTGGGCGGCGATGGCCGCATCTTCGATCCCGGAAAACCACGCATCGGCGCGAGCCAATTGAATAGAAGCGTCAGGAAGCTGCGAAACGACGCTGAGAGGGAACTGCCGGCCGACCCTGTCGGCGCTCTGCAGAATAATGCCTGCCGATGCGCCGAAGGAAGCCGGGCCGGCCAGGAAGCGCAGCGCGGTGGTGCGCGGCCAGGTTTCCGAGCCGATCAGCGGCACGATGTGCTGTGCCAGCCAGCGGTCCCAGACGCGCACAAAATCCCCCGGCAGCCGCCGGCTGACGAAATCGCCGGTTGCAGGCATTTTGCCGTAAAAGCCAGGCAGGATCATATCTGCGGCGGACATGAGAATTTCTTGAACATTTGCAAATTGTAAGGGTTCTCGACGCTCGCGGCCTTGAGCTCGAAGTCGGCGTACATGCCTTTCGTCCCCAGGCGCAGGCTGTAGACATCGGACAGTGAGGTGCCGGTGAAACGGCCGCTGCGCAGCATCCTCAGCCACGCCCAGCTCCCGGTCTCGTTGAGCATGATTTCGGGCGAGCCGTCGATCGGCTGGAAGGCGAGCGAGATGACGCCGGTGCCGTCCTTGCCGGGCCAAGTCATCGGTTGCGGCCGCGTCGCGTTGTTGTAATAGACGAGGGTCTGGCCATCGAGGTTGAGCGTCACGCGCGTGACGTTGGGAGACAGGTCCTTCGGTTCGAGCGTGAAGCTCATCACTGGGCCGGTACCGCCTGGAAAGAGATCGTCTCGGATCCGCCTGGCCTGTTCGAACGCCGCCAGAGCCGCCGCGTCGAGCCCAAAATCGGCGCGCCATTTCCATGGCTGGGTGGCGGTGTCGACATAGCTGATCAGGTGATCGTTGATGAAGGCGTCGATCATCCCGGCCGGCCCGAACAGGCGGGCGAAATCGCGGACATTGACGTCCACGGCGCTTTCGGGGCTGAACGGATAGCGGTCGTTGAGCGCCGCCTGGCAGAATGGCAGGATGTCGGCGCGCCAGATGGCGTTAAGCTCCGAGGTGACCGCCTTCTGGGTCAGGCCGCTGGTGTCGCCGGCGATGCCGCCGAGCCAGTCGTCGACCGGATCGGGCAGGATCTGCGCTTGCCTGGCGACCGCTCCGGTCAGTTCGGCGAGGCCGCCCTGTTTCTTGATGGCGTCCTGAGGGTCGGGATTGGCCGTGACCGTCTGCAGTACGTTCGAAAGTGCGGTCAGCGCCACCACCGCGGCGTCGAGCGCCGGCGGCTGGCCGTCAACCTCGGCGATGGCGCCCTTGAGCGGCTTGAAGTGTTCGGCCACCAGATTGCCGGTAAGGTCCACCTCGTTGGCGGAGCCTGCGCGCGGCAGCAGTTTTGCCCCTGTCTTGGCCAGCTTGCCGAGCTTGCCGAGTTTGCTGAGCAGTTTCGAGCCGCCCTTGGCTGCTGCCTTGTTATCGGCCGGCGCTTCATCGGATCGGGTAAGCTCGGTCTCCTGAACGACCGCCGTAAGCAGGCGCTTCAGCGCGGAATCGGCACTCGAAAGGTCCTTGAGGTTCTCGCTGGCGACATTCAGGTCGGCCAATGGCGCGAGCCTGATATCGCGCAGGATGCTGTCCCAATGTGCGATGTAGTCTTCGTAATAGAGTTTTAGAATATCCTCCGACAGCGCCGAGACCGAGGTTTCGGAATTTTCCGAACAGCCTCCGGCGAAGACCGCGCGATCCAGCGCCGCCTGCGCGGCGACATCCTCGATCCGGTCGAGAATGGCATCGTGGAAGCCGGAATGGGTGAACGCCCCCGAAATGCCGACGCGCAGCGTCTTGTCGGAACGCCGTGCAAAAACCTTGGCGCCATTGGGACCGGCGAAATTCGCCGGGATCCATTCCTTGAGGCTGGCCACCGCCGGATCGGCCAGCAACTGTCTGTAGCCACGCGCCGGCAGCGAAATCGTGCAAACTGTTTTCAGCGCCTCGGCAACCAGCGCCTGATCCGGGGCGATGTAGCTGTCGTCGACCGCCATGCGACGGATCGCGGCAAGCTGGTGCTCTTCCGCGTCGGCGGTCGGAAAGGGTGCCGCCGGTGCGAATTCCGGCAAATCACTGACCCACCAGTTCTGGACAAAATCAGCGTCCATCTGCGACAGGCCCGTCATCATGCGATAGGTCTTTAGCGCCCCCAGCATGAAATCCGGATCGCGGATCTGCCGCCACATGGTCGCCTCGAGCAGAGCGACCATGTGCGGCTCGAGAACGTTGCGCAGAGCGTGGTCGTAAGTGTCGGCCTGCGCCCGCAGCAGTTCAGCCGAGGCCGATGGCCCCAGCAGATCCTGGGCACTGCTCGGCGGTGCCGTACGGGCATTTGCGACCTCGGCCATCGCGTTGAGCGCGCCATCGATGGCGGGCCGCTCCACCGATGCCGGGTTCGCGGCTGCCGCGGTCAGTGGCGCCTGCAGCGCTTCGAACTGGCTCGCCTGCGCTGTGATCGCATTGCGGTTGTCATAGTAGGACCAGGTGAACATCGCACCGGCCAACAAGGCCACGGCGGCACAGGCGGCGGCGGCGCCACGCCAGATCCAGGCGCGGCGGCGCTGCGCCAGCGCATCGAACGTTCCTAGGCCTGCTTCCCGGAAGATGACATCGGTCAGCAGATTCTTCAGGAAAAAGCTGCGTTTTTCAACGCGCGGCGCCGGCATGGCCCGCCGCGGTGGAAGACCGAAGGATGACGACAGCGCCGCGGTCAGCCGGTCGATAGGCGCCCCTTCCTGGGTCGCTGACGTCAGATAGAGGCCGCGCAGCCAGGCAGCTTCTTCGTACCGGCTTTCACCGAACATTGCCTCGATCAGCACCTGGATAGGTTCAGACAGGCTTGTGAGCTGGGCGGGAAATCTGAAGATCTCGGCGCGGGCAGCGAGTTTGTCCTCGTCCTCCAGGCGCGGCACCAGCCGCCGCTCGAGTTGCGTCGCAAGGGTGGCGATTTCCCGCTCTATTGTCTTTGCGTCGACACGCGCATCCAGCGCGAAGGTCGTGCCCCACACCTGCTCGCGCGAGGCCGTCGATAGCCCCCCGAAGAAAGCCTCGAAACCCTTGATCAGATCGGCCTTGGTCAGCATCAGATAGACTGGAAGGCGGATTTCGAGCCGGTCGTTGAGCTCGGCCAGGCGACGGCGGATCTTGCGGCCATGAGCCTTGATGGCTTCGTCGCCCTCTGAAAGCACGTCGATAGACAGCGCGACGATCACGCCGTTGAGGGCACGGCGGCCGCGGTGCTTCTTCAACAGGTCGAGGAAGCCCAGCCATTCAGCCGCATCGACGTCCGGCTGGCTCTCCTGCTGCACATAGCGGCCCGCCGTGTCGATCAGAACCGCGTTTTCGGAGAAAAACCAGTCGCAGTTGCGCGTGCCGCCAACCCCCTGCAGGTCGTCGGTGAGATCGATCGGAAAGTTCAGGCCGGACTGGCGCAAGGCAGTGGTCTTGCCGGTGGCCGGCGGCCCGACGATCACGTACCAGGGCATCTCGCGCAGGAACTTGCGTCCGCCGAGTTTGCGGCGCTTCAATTCGCCCAGAACCTCGGCGAACTTGGCACCGACGGCGGCGACGTTCTCTTCGCCGGGGCTAAGCGGTTTTTCCACCACAGGCGCAGCGATTTCGGCGACGAACATGCGGTTGGCTCGAATCGCCCGGCGCTGCGCGACGATCAGCCAGATCAGCCAGAAGATGACCAGCAGCGCAATGATGACGATGCGCACATTTTCCGAGGCGAAGGGTTCGTAAACGCCAACCCTGACGATCGGGCCGAACACCCAGATGACCAGAGAAAGCAGCGTGATGCCGATCAGCGTCCAGAGCCAGCGCGATGTCAGAACCGCCCAGAGGAAGCGCAGGATGAACATCTCACAGCCTCTTTTCGACCAGCACCTCGACGCGGCGGTTCAAGGCCCGTCCCGCGCGCGTGCTATCGTCGGCCACTGGATTGGTAGCTGCACGTCCTTCGAAGCGAATGCGGTCCTGCGGCACACCGTTCTGGACCAGCATGTCGGCAATCGTCGCTGCACGCGCTTCGGACAACCTCTGGTTGGTGGAAAGCGGATTGGACCGTTGCAAAGGAACACTGTCGGTATGGCCGACCACGGTGATATTTCCGATCAGTTCCTGATTGGCCAAGATCACTTTGGCGATCGAACCAATCAGCGGCTCGAAGCCTTCCGTCAGTGTCGGCCGCGACGACTGGAACAGTTCGGGGTTGGAGGCCTGAATGATCAGCCTGGCCAGCGAAACGCTCTCGGTGCCGCTTAGCGCGGCCCTGAGATTCGCCGGCGCTCCGGCCTGAAACTCCGGCACCAGCGCGAAATCCACGGCCTCCGGCGGCGGCGCTTCGACCTGAGGCGATGTGCGGCTGATATCGCCGCGCGTGGGTGGCGGCAGAGCACGAACGAGCGTAGAAAGCTCGACTGCCTGACTGCTCAGTCCCATCGACAGCCCGAGATAGATTGCCGTGGCGATAACCGCCGCACCGAGCGCCATTACCCAGATCGGAACGATGAAGCGCTGCGGCTCGTCGGATGCGATCACGCCTTTCCAGTTCGGCGACAGTGGCGCGCCGTCGGCGTCGGCATCGCGCAGGAAGCGCGCCGCAGCAACGCGAACGGCATTGAGCGAGCGGTCGCCCGACCGGCCGGGCACACGATATTTGCCGCGGAAGCCGAGCGCCAGGCAATGATATTGCAATTCCAGCAGTTCACGATCCCGGTTCGGGTGGCGCTCCAGTTCGTCGAGACGCGTGAAGAACTGCGTGCCGGCATCGACATCGCCTCGAAGCATCACCACAAGCGGCTGGCGCGGCCATGCGCTGGCACCGCCCCATGGCGTGTTCAAGGCCAGATCATCGAGCAACGCCGCCACCACCCAGGCTGCCTGGTCGGCGCGCTCCAGCGAGGATCCCGCCGACATTGCCGCGTCGCGTGCCCGAACCAGCTCTTCGAGCAACCGGGTGCGCATCGCCTCCGGGTTTTCCGGTGGCAGCGCGCTTTCAAGCTCCGGCGCGAACTCGAGCAAGGGCGCGAATGCGTTGACAAGGGTGTTGGGATGCGTACGCGACCGTTTCATTGGCGCGCCCGACAGGAGTGGCGTCATCGGTCGCGGCATCGGCGCGCCGGTCAGCCGTATGCGAGTGCGTTCGCGATCCTCCGACAGTCCGAAAGGATCATCCCGGCTCATGATCTCACCTGTTTACCGAATAGCAGTCCACCTGCGGCTCGCTCGGCAGCACACCCGACACGCCAATAACGAAGCCGGGGGCATCGAGCAGCGAGGCCCAGTGCTCGCTTTTCTGATCCAGTTCAAGGCACAGCCGATCGCCATCGTAGGGGATTTCGCGGGGCTGGGAATGAAGCGGTTTCAGTGGAATGCCGGGTAGACGGGATTTCCATAGACCCTCGAACTGATCGGCCGAACCGACAGTCGCCTGGTTGACGAAAATCTTACGCAAGGCATCTTCCGACAGCTCGGAACCGACCCGGATAACGATCCGGCTGGCCACCAGCAGCTTCGGGTTGTCGATGCGGATTTTCCAGACGTTGGTCGAATGCCGCATGACCGGCAGTGCGCGGGATTTAGGCTCGATGTAACGCAGGCTCAGGATGAGTGAGCGCAAGGCGTCCGCCAGCGCCGAATATGCGGGGCCGGGCGCCATGTGATCGTAGGCGGGCAACTCGCTCAGCCGTCGCGCGCTCGAGCCATAGGTCGCCATCGAACCGGCAAGACCGGCAAGCTCCAGGTAAAGCTCGGCCGGATGGAAAACATCCTGCGCCAGCATGTGCGCCAGTCGTGGACGCGCCGCATTGGCGAGATTGAGCATCAAGAGGTCTTCGACGCTACGCCCTGGCCCACCCATGACCATTTTGCCATGCGCCTCGGCGATTTGGTCGAGGCCGGTGACGACTTCCAAAAGCAACTGCCGGTACCAGGCCACTGCTCCGGTAACCAGTGTCGGCGGCAGGAACGTCTCATCCAGGGAGACGCCGCCATCGGCTCGAACCCCTTTGATGTCGGCTATGGGCAGGGCGGTGTAGCCACCAACCGATTTTCTGGGTGCAAGCAGCAGCGCCTGCGGACGTGCGATTTCGATTTCTTCAGGATCTGAACCGCCCTGGACGGCGTCGCGGACCGAAACGATCCGCCCATGATAGCGCGCGCCGGTGGATGCGGCGTGTGCCGGATCGAAGCCGACACCGCCAGCAGGCTCGAGCGGCAGCGCGACCAGCACCGGTCCGGCGCCAGTGTCGGCGGTGACCGGCAGCGGTCGTGGCGCGTCCATCATGTCTGGGATGGAGAAGGGGGTTCCATCCGGAAAGATGCCCCGTGCCGACAGGATCGAGACCTGGCCGGCATCGAGCATTGCCTGGTCCAGCGTCAGCTGCTGAAAGCCGAATGTATGGAGCTGCCCGGCCTGCAACGCGCCGCGCACGGTCGCTTCGAAAAAACGATCCTGCTGCTGAAAATGCTGGGTCCGGAGAAACAGGCCTTCGGACCACAGCACTCTGTTTGCATCGCTCATGCCGCTACTTCCTGCATCGAGCACCCCTTGCCCTGGCCGCTAGGCGGAAATGCCGCCGCTGCCAAGCGTGACGTTGACGGTAACTGTTGATCCCGACGACACCGATTTGGTTGTACGCCAGGTCCGGCCGCCGGGCTCGCGAACGAGGGCAACGAAGCCCAGCGCAGCCGCGTCCGGCTCTACGGTGATGGTTTTAGATGCGGTTTTTCCCGGCCCGACGGAGATCTGGTCGGATCCAATGAGATCGCCTGCGAGTGCGGAGCCGGCATCCCCCTGCAGCGCGAAATAATCGGCCGAGTTGAATTTACCGGTGCTGCGCAGCCGCATCACGAGGACCGTCACGGGCCGGTCGCCGCCACCTGGTCCCGGGTTCATGCCGGCCGCGCCGGTCAGGTTGACGGTGACCGCGGATGGTTTTGGCGGACCGCTCTGACAAGCCGCAAGCAGCCCGGTTGCGCCCAGGGCAACGATAAATTCGCGTCGATCGATCATTTTTCACTCCTCCTCATATGCATCCCGAAAATCAGCGCCGATTTCGCCGAGGAAGCTCGATTCCGCACTCTGGGCGATTTCACGATGGCGTTTCTGGTATAGCTCCCACAGCTTGGCGCTGCGCCCGCCAGAAAGCAGGGTGCCGATCGCTGAACTTGATTTGAGCTCTTCCTCGATCGCTGCCGGGTCAAAACGGTCAATCATCCGCCGCAAGGCCGACTGCACGCCTCGCCATGCGCGCACGTGATGTTGCGCGAGATCGCGGACCGCATCCGCGATTGCCGCTTCGCCGGCCAGAAATCCGGGGCTGCGCTCCGCTATGATGGTCACAATGGCGTCGTCGACCGTCGGCAGAAACTTGAGCGGATTGACTTCAGAGGCCCCCACCACCGTCTGGGCGACGCGAGCGTTTCCCTTTTCCTCGGCCCGCTTGCGCAGCAGCTGCATCAGGCCTTCCATCATGAGCCGATACTCGCGACCGAACTTCTCCATTTCCGCGACGCTGTCGCGTCCGGGAAAATCGGCTTCCTCAATGCCCATGCCGCGCAAGAACGCGGTGCGAAGGGCCGTATTCGCCTGTTGTGCCGCTGCCAGGGAGGGGGCGGGTTTGGGAGCAACGCCAGCACGTGGCGGAGAAGGGATATCTGCCGCCTGGCCAGGCAAATCCCAGGGATTGGCCGATTGCGGTCTTCCGGCGAGATGTTTGCGTTGACCGGTCGAGCTGGCGCCGTTTCTCAAATCGGGCGACGCGGCCGGCCCGAAACCGAAATCGTCATCGAATTCGGATGACCTTTTTGAAGCGGCCTCGGTTGCGCCGGACGGCACCGAATCGAGGCTGAATGGGTCTGCGGGGCCTGGCGCACCACTTGGTTCAGAATAGACGGCGCCATTCGGCGCGGGCGTTGATACCGGGTCGAGGCTGAACGGGTCGTCGAAGGCCTGCGAACTGCGCTGGTTGGCGCGCTCAAACGCTCCTGGAATCGGCTGCTCGAACGGGTCCGGCAGATCGGCGGGACGCGGTCGTCGCGGCTCTTCTTCGACCGTGGCTGAAAAGAAATCATCGCGGCCGATGCTTACCGGCGCTCGTGATGCTGGCGGCGACCGTTCCGGGACCGATTGGCTGGTTGCTGGTGCTTGACCGACCGGCGTCTGCAGATCGACGCATACGATGTAATCGCCCAGTCTCAGCCGCATGCCGTTTTGAAGACGGACCGATGTGCCAGCGCCGAGCGGACTGTCAGAGTCGTTTATGAACAACCCGCTGCTTGATGTGTCGGTGACGAAATATCCATCCCGCCCGCCGGTGATCTTGCAATGGGCGCGTGAAACGAACATGTCGGGATCGTCGATCTGCCAGCCTGCGTCCGCGCTGCGGCCGATCACCAGCTCACCCTCGTCCAGTCGGGTCTGCCGTACCGCCTGGGTCCGTGGTCCTTGCTCCAGAGTCAGCAGCAGACTCATGCCGCGACCCCCGCCATTTCCGGCCGCCATCCGACAATTGTCCGCAGCCGCATATCGTCAGCATCGCCCCTTTCAGCAGGCCGCGCAAGCCAGGTGGTTCGGCCGAGCTGTACCGCTCCGATGCGGGGCTGCGGCACGGCTTCACGCGCGAGCACGATCCGCAGATCGACGTCGAGCGATTCCCCAACCATGTCGCGAACGGCCTGTTTGAACATTTTCAGACGTTGACCGCCCGGCAGGAACGTTTTGAACTCCTCATACCCGAGCGGGCCGACGCGGAGTTCGATCCTGCTTTGGCGGCTGAAAACGCGCGGGCCGATCGTCGCCCCGCGACCCAGCACTGCATAAGCTTGTGCAAGGCGGGTCTGGAGCGATGCTGGGATGGTCATCCAGGTGGCAACGAACTCCTTGATCTGCACCGGCACCTTGAACGCTTCCGCCAGGAACAGCGTCAGCCGCTCCGGGCCGTCGACCTGGCCGGCGAGCGATGCTGCCTGGCGAAGCTTCACGGCGTCGAGATCGGGATTGTGGGTGCCGGGCAGTCCGATTCCCGCCATGGCTTCAAGCATGGCCCTTACCCGGCCGCCGACCGCACGTTCGACCTGTACCGCCGGATGCGCATCCGCCCAGGCCCGATAGTACAGGGCGATCATGCGGTGCTGGAGAATATTGACGAAGTCCACGAACGTCGTGTCGCTGGTCTGCCGTGCGTCAGCGCCGGTGAACCAGCGCTGCGACAGACGATCGAGTACCCAGCGTGTCAAATGAAGCGGCATGGGGCCTTCCGGTCCCATCAGCCCGAGATTCGCGATCGTGACCCGGGCCGGCGTCTTGTCCTTCGCTTCGCGGAATTCAACCACGTCCTTGGCGGAAAAGCTCAGACGCACGTGCTGCCCGAGCCTTGCCGGCTCGCGATCCGCGTGGCCGGAATAGCCGAACAGCCCACCCCTGCGTTCGAGCCGGCGCAAAAGCTCGAAAAAGTCGAACGTATCAGACAGCCCCTCGACCCGGTTCAGGTCGAGTTCGCCTAGATCAGGTGGCGATTGCCGGGCGTCATCGGCCATGGCACATCCTCCTGCTTCTGCAGCAGCCGCGTGCGGGTCCGCACAAAGCCGTTTATTCCTGCGTGGCGGGCAAACAGCCGCGCAAGCAAGGCTGAAAGCAGCAATGTGCTTTGCCCTGCCAGGACCGACTGGTCCACATGCAATGTCACTTCCGTGCCCCTTCCGAAGCACATCGGCCCATCGATCTGCAGCCGTTCGATGACGGACCGCGAGTCAATACGAACGATCGAGTGCACATTGCGTGCGAGGCTCGGATCTCCCCGGTCGGCATAAAGATCGAGCAGCGCATGCAGCGGATCGACACCACGACCTTCCTTGGCAAGGCTGAGAAAGTTGAGCGCCAGCTGCGCCACGAGCCGCCAGGCGAGATTGTCGGCTCGGGATTCGCCTTCGGCGCCCGCGGGCAGGGCGGCCGGGATAGCCGGCTGGGGCGGACGCAGCGCACCGAGAAGCCGGACCGTTTCGACCGGATCGCCTGTCTCCAGCGTCAAGGTAGGGTTGTCGTCGAGGATCGGCAGATCGCGGTTGGTGCAAAGCGCCATGATGTCGACACGCTTCAGCGGTCGGTTCGCCGGGCTTCCGACCGGCCGTGAAATCGATAGAAAAACGTCGTCTCCAGTGTATGAGGTGCGGGTCAACCCGTCGCGCCGTTCATCTTCGGTGGCCCGGCGAGGGCGCCGTTCGGTGGAAAAGACCCAGCCATTGTTGCGATTTTGCCCCAGGCTGAAGAGCTCCGGAATTTCGGCGTCGGTGCCCTCGGAATCGGCGTCCTCGACGCGGGTCACCCGATAGATTTCGAAGTCCCGCGCCCGCGTGCGGTCGGCATGCAGCACTTGCCGCGTTCTGCGGGGATCAAGCTCGATGACGTTGCAGTCACGCTCGAAGAGGTTGATGATCGGCGTCGCAAAAAGTTCGAAATCCGCCGGCGTCACATCGGCAAGTTCGGGTGCTGGACGCCGGAACATGAAGATGATTTCGATCCCGGCGTCGCATCTGCGCACGACCGGTTGCAGTCCTGAAACCCGCACGTAGTGAAAGCGCTCGGGCATCATGAAATATTCACGCAGCAGACGGTACCCTTCGAATGTCGGCCGGGTACGAGGCATCAACGCCTCGTCGTCGCTGATGCCGACCATTTCGGGTGCCGGCAACGGCGATAGGGGGTTGGCCTTGCCTTCGGCTCGTGCACCAACGGCCGAGCAGACGCCGAAAATTGCGTCAAACAGCAATGGCGCTTTGGTGCGCCCAGCAAAATAGAAATCGAGCCGGTCAAGCGCCAGTTCGTCGAGCTTGCCTTTTCCGGCCCGACCAAGCGTGATACGCAGCGCCGCCTCGCCGCCTACGCCGCCGATCGGTGTTATGCCGGCCGCTGCCAACCCGCTGCGATCCTGGAAATAACTAACCGACTTGATGGTTATCGGCCACAGCGTCATTTCCTGCGCTGTGGTGAAGGTGCAGCGCGTCGACAGGCCGGGTTGCAGACCGGACACCAGCCGCGTGTTCCGCCTGACGACATGGCCGGCAACCATCGACTGGACCTGCTGTCCGGGTTTCAGCACTGCCATCGCCGTTGCCGGCGCCGGCGTAACCAGATCGGGATAAAGGACATCCAGGACGCTGCGTGAAAACCTCGAGCGCTCGGCATCGACTTTCAACCGGGTGCGCGCAGCGAGAAAGGCGACGCCGTCAAGCAGCCGCTCCACATACGGATCCGGGCAGGGGACCGTATCGAGCGAGAGATTGCGCGCCACCGCCGGATGCATGTCGGCAAATTCTGCCGCGAGTCCGCGAATATGGGACAGTTCCTCCTCGTAATATTCTACGAAGACGCGATCCATCTCAGCTTTCCCTAAATTCGGTCCGGGCCAAGCCGTTATCGAGATTGATTGTGGTGCGCAGGCGCATGCGTTCCGGCGTCGGCGTCATGATCAGCACAGCGTCTATCTCGATCTTCAGGCCCACACTTTTGTCACCAAGGGTCACCGTTACCTTTGTTGCGCTTTCCTTGAGACGTGGCTCGAACGTGGCAAGGATGGAACGGATCTCGCGCGCCAGGGTTTCGCGATCAAAGTCGCGAGACGAACGGCCCGAAAACGAAGGCACGCCGTAATTGACCACACTTCGACGCACCTCCGGAAAATCGGCAAGCGACGGCGGATTTTCCGCGGACTGTTCGTTTTCAAGATCTGAAAGAAGCGGAACGGCTTCGAAGCGCTCGGTATTGAAGAGAGCTTCGATGTCACGTCGCACGGCCTCCCTGAGGACGCGGGCCGACACTACCACGCCGCGGCTTTCGATCTCCGCACGGTGTTGGGTTTGAAAGATCAGGCGGTGCAGACGCCGCTTCTGATCGGATGTGAGCTCGGCGTCGGCGTCGATGATCCGCGTGGTACTTGCGACGAGGATGTCCAGCCGGTCCGCGCCAAGCTCGTCGAGCAAGACCTGGCGCAGCCCGTCTATTTCCGAGGTCACGCCCGGCAGATCATTGACGAGGCGGTCCCAAAAAGAGGGCTGGACCGCTTCGCGTTTCGCTCGCGAACTGCCGGTAACCTGCAGCTTGTCCGCGCCGGGCCGCCGGGCCTCACTTGCCGACATAGACATCCATTTCGATTTCGTCGTCCTTGTCATAGACGAACTTAATCTTCTTGTAGGCGAAGCTGACCTCCTCCTGGATCAGGTCTTCCTCGTCCTCGGCCTGCGACATGTCGTATTCCATGATCGAGGCGTCGGTCAGGGTGACGACCAGGTAGTCGCTGGTCTCGCCATCTATGGTCCGGCGTGCGGAGAACACCACTTCGTCCAGCGCCTTGTTGTCGAACAGCGCCTTTTTCAGATAGGGCGAGGACTTGTCATAGTGCTTGGTGAACTTGATCATGCCGAGGGACACACGACCGCGGCGTGAGAGCGAATTCGGATCGTATGGCGCGACAATCTTGTAATCGACCCCATGGACTTCGATTTCATCTTCGTGGCCGTCTCGAACGCTTGGCCCTTTGATGTCCGGAACCTTTAGAAAGCCGTCGATCTTCACTGATGTTGGCATTGTCTTTCTCCAGCGCTTTCAAACAAAACAGATGATGTTGCTGCAAATTAAGACTTTACGGACGGTAGTTCCGACACCAGCCGGAGCGACGCGTTGATGCCCTCCAGCTGGTAATGCGGGCGCAGATAGAAGCGAGCATTGTAGTAGCCCGGCCTCCCCTCCACGCTGTCCACCTGGACCTCCGCGGCAGCGAGCGGGCGCTTGGCGCGCGCCTTGTCGTCGGCAAAGGCCGGGTTGGCCAACACGTATCGGTTGATCCACTCGGTCAACCAGATCTGCATGTCCGACCGCTCCTTGAACGACCCTATCTTGTCGCGCGCAATGGCCTTGAGGTAATGCGCAAAGCGCGAAACCGGGAAAAGATAGGGCAGGTTGGCGCTTAGCCGCTCGTTTGACTGTGCGTCGGGATCGACCAGCCGCCCGGCACGTGTCTCGTCGTCTTGCAACGAATGCGCGCCGATGAACGCCGCGAGATCCGTGTTCTTCCGGTGCAGGATGGGCATCAGGCCGAGCTTGGCGAGTTCCGCCTCGCGCCGGTCGTCGATGGCGACCTCCGTCGGGCATTTCATCGCGATCGATCCGTCATCGGTCGGGAAGCTGTGCACCGGCAGGTTGAGCACCGTGCCGCCGTTCTCGACGCCGCGGATCTGTGTGCCCCAGCCGTAGAGCTTGTGGCTGCGGTTGATGTTGACGCCCATCGGGAAGGCGGCATTCATCCAGACATATTTGTTGTGATCGCCCTCCACCTCCTCCTCGAAGGTGAAGCCCTTCACCGGAACGGTGTCGGTGCCGTAGGGCAGCCGGGCCAGCACGCGCGGCATGGTGAGGCCGATATAGCGCGCGTCCTCGCTCTCGCGCAGCGATTGCCACGAGGCATAGGCCGGGTTCGATACGATCATCTGCAGGTCCTGCGGGTTCGGCAGTTCCTGCCAGCTGTCCATGCGGAACAGGCGCGGCGAAGCGGCGGCAATGAACGGCGTATGCGCGGAGGCGCAGACACCCGACATATTGCGCAGCAGGCCGACGTCGCGCGGATGGTTCGAGAATTCGTAGGCGCCGACCAGGCAGCCGATCGGCTCGCCGCCCAGCATCGAATACTCGTCCGTGTAGACCTTCTTGAAGATCGGGCTTTGATCCCACATCTGGCCTTCATAGTCTTCCAGCGTGTCGGCGAGCTGCTCTTTGGAAATGTTCATCACCCGGATCTTCAGTTTCTGATCCGTTTCGGTGTTGTTGACGAGATACCACAGGCCGCGCCATGTACCTTCCATTTCGCGCACTTCCGGCGCGTGCAGGATCTCGTTGACCTGCGTCGTCAGCATCTTGTCGATGCCTGCGATCAGCGACTTGATCGACTTGATCGCGTTGGACGAGATGGTCGTGGTGTCGGAACGGGACTGCGCCGCCAGCGCGAGATTGCGGACGAGTTGCTGCAGCTTCTCGCTGTCGTCCTTCTTGACCTTGAAATCCTTCTCGAGGAGCCCGCTGAATTCTCCGAGGTCGATGGCTTCCGCCTCGGCGGTGACGGCTGCGGTCTTTTGCTGTTCGGCCATGACTTACTCCTCAACCTTATCGTCGTCGGATAATGCCTGGTTGGCGATCTTGCCGAGCAGCGGCTCGTTGTTCAGAAGTTGCGCGATGCGCTTTTCGGCGTCGACACGGCCATCCATGAAGCCAAGCAGTTCCTCGAGCTGACGACGCATCTTGAGGATTTCGGCCAATTGCGGAACCTGCTCGGCAATCTTGTCCGGGGCGAAATCGCCCATCTTGGTGAAGGTGAGATCAAGGGCCAGTTCCTCGTCGCGCTCGGCACCCTCTGCCTGCGGCAGCGTGTTCTTCACCCGGGCTTTGACGCGCGGTCCGAGCGCCTCCATGAAACGGGGGAAGCGGTTCGCGTCGGTCTCGACAAAGGAGCGGTCCAGTACCGACTTCATCGCTTCCCTGGTCTGTGAAGCGCCGGAAAGGTCGGCCATCACGCCCATGACGAACGGCAATTCGATCGTCGTCGGGCTGCCGTAGGTTTCCACGTCATAGGCGATCTGCACGCGCGGTGCGCGATTCCGTTCGATGACCTTCGCTTTGCTTTCGGCTGCCATGGCTCGTTACCTTTCATCCTTCTGGGCCGTCTTCTTGGCATCGGGAACGCCGGCAAGAAGCCGGAATTCCTTCAGTCCCGACGGGGCGAGATCTTCCATCAGTTCAACAAAATCCATATGCACCATCCGGCGCACGCGGCGGGCGAGGTGCGGGATCGGGCTCGACGGTTCGGTGCGGTCGTAGAAGGCGACGACGAGGTCGAGGCATTTCACGACGTCGTCGCGTGAGGAAATCCGATCAGGGAGCCCGGTGCTCGGTTCCACGTAACCTGCCATACTTGCCATAGGATCGGCTCCGTGACCGTTTCGAGCAGGCATTTCGGGATCTGCTGTCGTGGGGGCCGGCTTCGCCGCGCCGTTCGTCGCAGCCTCGATTACCGAGTTCCGTTCGAGGGTCGACAGCAAACGCTGCAGAAACCGTTTCAATTCGGGGACAGCGGCGCCGCCGCCCTCTAGACGAGCGTTGAGAGCCGTCTCGACCGCATCAAGAGCCGTGATCGCCGCTTGGGCGTCGGCGATGAGCGCCATCATCTCCGCATTGGCTTGATCGGCCTGTGCCGCGCATCCACTATGCACCCGGTTCAGAAGTTGACCATGCGCGCTGACCAGCGTTGCCTTTTCGGCCGCATTCAATCCTGAAGCCGCTTCCAGAAGCATGACACGTTCGTCGAGCGCGCCTTGTTCCAGATCGTGTCCGCTGATCGGTCCGATAGTGCGCGGGGCAAAGAACGTCATTTGCCGCACGTCCGCCAACAACCCGTCCTGGCCATTCTGGAGGTCGAGCAGCGCGTTGATACGACGCAAGGCGGCGTCACGTGGTGAAGCATTTGGCCGCAGGGCCGGATGCATGGTTTCCCAATGCTGATCCAAGGTCCGCGCAATAAGGATCAGACCATGCGCGAGCCCGGCGAGCCCCTGCTCATTGGCCAGCGCGCGTGTGACAATGACAAGCAGGCGCAAATCCCGGCCACGCGCACGCAATTCCTCCGCCTTGTCGAGGACGGCAGGCCAGTCGACCGGAACGGTGCTCTCCGCCGAGGGCTTGTTGTGCCCGCCGTGGACGACCTTGACCTGGGGCTCGGTGAGACGCTCCAGCTCATGAAAGGCTGGATCGTTGCGCAAATCCTCCCCTGACGGATTTTCACCGTCCAGCGGATTCAGCCAGAGTGCGAGATCAATCACACCAACCCCCAGCAAGCGGCCCCTGAGACCCATGCGTAACCAACGTTATCACACTGCGTCACTTTACCACAATTTAGTTGCTGCTCAAACTTAATGGGAGCTTGCAAGCCAGGCCCCGGAGTCCGAAATCGGTGGCGCAGTTATCGAACCGTTTATGTCAATGCATCGCAAAGAAGTGGGCATTCCATGGCTGTTTGTAGCCGATGGCGTGGGTGTTGCTGGGACGGAAGAAGTCCACTGAATCGAACACCCAGTCGCCCCGTCGATAACGCGCTTTGTCAAGTTGCTGCTTATGTGGCAGGTTATTGACTGGCAGATCGCAGGAGCAAGTTCGATGGAACAGCGCCGGTCGTCGCAGAGCTTTAAACGCAAGGAACTGGTCGGCAAGCTCAACCCCGTCTGTTTGCGCGCCTTCAAGGCTGCGGCCGACACCGCCAAGCTGCGCGGCAATCCTTACGTCGAGCTCGTTCACTTCGTCGAACAACTGGTGCTTTCCGAGCGCTCTGATGTGCGACTGATACTGGCCGACGCCGGGGTGGATGCGAGCCGGCTCACGGCCGATATGACCCGCGCCGTCGACAAGCTGCCTTATGGCGCCACTTCGATCGAGGAATTTTCCGATCATATCTTTCACGCCATCCAGGAAGCCTGGAGCCTGGCGGGGCTGGAATTCAGCGTCGAGGAAGTGCGCAGTGCGCATATCCTGCTCGCCTGCCTGAAGACGCCGGTGCTGGAAGGGCTGCTATCAAAGATCAGCGGCGAATTCGACAAGATCGATGCGCAGGCCGTCATCGCGCGGTTCGCAGATGTCATGGAGGGTTCTCTCGAAGCTGGCGCCTCGACTGCGGTTCCCGCCGCCGAAACACCGCGGCGGGCTCCGGGCGGCGATTCAGCGCTGGCGAAATATGCGACCGACCTGACCCAGCGTGCCCGCGACGGCAAGATCGATCCGGTCGTCGGGCGCGATCCCGAGATCAGGCAGATTGTCGATATCCTGATGCGACGCCGGCAAAACAACCCGATCCTGACCGGCGAGGCCGGGGTCGGCAAAACTGCGGTCGTCGAGGGCTTTGCCTTGCGCATTGCCGAGGGCGACGTGCCGCCGACGCTGCAGGGTGTCAGCGTACGCATGCTCGACGTCGGCCTGATGCAGGCGGGCGCAAGCGTAAAGGGTGAATTCGAAAAACGGCTGAAGGCGGTCATCGACGAGGTCCAATCCTCAGAGACGCCGGTCATCCTCTTCATTGACGAAGCTCACACCTTGATCGGCGCGGGGGGCGCGGCAGGGACCGGTGATGCGGCCAATCTGCTGAAGCCGGCGCTGGCGCGCGGTGAGCTTCGCACGATCGCAGCAACGACCTGGGCCGAATACAAGCAGCACATCGAGAAGGACCCTGCGCTCACTCGTCGCTTCCAGGTCGTCAAGATAGATGAGCCGTCGGAAGCGGTGGCTGTTCTCATGCTGCGTGGTGTAGCCGGTGTCCTCGAGCAGCATCACAAGGTGCAGATCCTCGACGAGGCGATCGAGGCGGCGGTCAGCCTGTCCCACCGCTACATCCCGGCGCGGCAACTGCCCGACAAGGCCGTGAGCCTTCTCGACACCGCCTGCGCCCGTGTCGCCATTTCGCAGCACGCCACCCCTGCCGAGGTGGAGGACATTATGCGCCGCCGCCAAGCGCTGGAGGTCGAGCGCGGCATCATCGGCCGCGAGGCAGCGATCGGAATTGGCGTAGCCGACCGGCAGGCTCGGGTCGAAGCGGGGCTTGCCGAGACCGAACTCACGCTTGCTGCCGCGCAGGAGCGCTGGGATCGGGAAAAGGCGCTGGTTGGCGAGATACTCGAATTGCGCGCCAGGCTGCGCGGCGAGGGTGTGCCGCTCGATGCGGTGGAGACTCCGGAGGCGGTCGAAACAGCAAGTGCGAATGCGCTTGAGATCGAAACGCCTGAAACCGAAACGCCCGAAAGCGATGCGGATGCAACGGCCACTGCCGGTCCTTCTCCACCCGATCCAGCTGCCGATCTCGCGCGGCTGCGGGAACTGATGGCCGAACTGGCCGAAGCGCAGGGTGAGACGCCGCTAATCCTGCCGTCAGTCGACCGCAACGCTGTGGCTGCCGTGGTCCAGGACTGGACTGGCATTCCCACTGGCAGGATGCTGTCGAGCCAGACCGAAAAGGCGCTGCGGCTCGCCGTGACCTTGGCCGAGCGCGTGGTCGGTCAAGATCACGCCATGGAAATGATTGCCAAGCGCGTGCAGACCAGCCGCGCCGGGCTCGGCGCGCCCGAAAAACCAGTGGGGGTCTTTCTGCTCTGCGGTCCATCGGGCGTTGGCAAGACCGAGACCGCGCTGGCCCTGGCCGAGACGCTCTACGGCGGCGAGCAGAACCTCATCTCGATCAATATGTCCGAGTTCCAGGAGGCGCATACGGTCTCTACCTTGAAGGGCGCGCCGCCCGGATATGTCGGCTACGGCAAGGGCGGCATCCTCACCGAGGCGGTCCGGCGAAAGCCTTATTCGGTGATCCTGCTCGACGAGGTCGAAAAGGCGCATCCGGACGTGCACGAGATTTTCTTCCAGGTTTTCGACAAGGGGATGATGGACGACAGCGAGGGCCGACGGATCGATTTCAAAAACACACTGATCCTGCTTACTTCGAATGTCGGCTCCGAAGTCATCATGGACCGGACCAAAAGCGGCACCGTACGGGCGGGGCTCGACGATCTGGACACAGCGTTACGCTCCCCGCTGTTGAAGGTTTTCCCCGCGGCTTTCCTTGGCCGGGTGGTAACCATCCCCTACTACCCGCTCTCGGACACGATGATCGAAGCGATCACCCGCCATCAGTTCGCCAAGATCGCCCGCCGGCTGCGTTCAAGCAACGATGCCGAGTTGGTGATAGGTGACGGTGTCATGGACCTGGTCAAGGCCCGCTGCACCGAGATCGAATCCGGCGGCCGCATGATCGATGCCATTCTGACGAACACGCTTCTACCGGAGTTAAGCCGCGGGGTGCTGAACCGGTCGCTCGAGGGCGAAAAGATGACGAAGGTGACTGTCGGAGCCTCCGAAGGAGGTTTCACCTATTCCTTCGAATAGCTCAGGAGCACTTCTGTCGCTCTAGCCCCAGCATTTCGGTCGGAGAAGCAGCTTTGTTACCGGCCACCCGGGGAACAATTCGTCAGCCTATCGATTGAAGCAGAGAAGCTGGTTTGGAGCAGATGAATGGGCATTTTTTCCGACCTCGACAAAAAGCTGACGGACAATCTTTACGCGCACGGCAACGACCTCATCGATCCTGCTGCGGATCTTCCCGAGAAGATCGAGGAGCGGGTCGAACTCTTGATGCCGTTCGTTCAGCCCGAGGCTCGCGAGTTGGTCCGTTCGCAAATCCTTGGGCTCATTCATGAGTACAGGAGTGAGGATCCGGCGCCCTCGAACTAAGGCGAGGATCGCGTTAATTGCGAACCTAGCAGGTCCTATTCGGAATGGAGTACCGTCGTCATCCGTCTTGGTCTATTGCGTGGGGCGCAGGTTGAGTGCCGTCACTGGTCCGGCCGGTCTGGTCGACCCATAGCCAAACGATGAAGAGTACCGCCAGTACGATCACGCTCAAGGCGATGAGACGAGGCATGGCATTTTCCTTTCCGTGCCGAACAACCGGTCAAGATTTCGGCTTGCCGTCAGCTCCGGGAATTGGCGTCGCCCGTGCAGGATCGGAGCCGGCTCCAGCGGTCGGGTCGGGAACGACCGGGCCACGTTCTGCTTCGGAACCCTCAGCCTCGATCTCTTGCACGGCCTGATCCCAATGCTCGCGCTCCCGACCTTGCGGTCGGCCTTCACGCTCCCAGATTTCATGGGCTCGCCGCCTGATACGCTCTTCCCTGTCCATGATAGGCCTCCTGAAGCTGTCCTAATCCCGCGATCAATGGTTTGTTCCGCGCTGCCGGACAGTTCTCGCGCGAGAGGGCACGTCGAACATTCGCAAGCTAGAGGGTAGAATGAACAATACCCTCCGCACCGGAGATCGGGTCCGATGAGAATTCTCGTTGTTGGCGCTACCGGCCTGATCGGCGCTTCGGTCTGCGCCCGTCTCGTCTCCGAAGGGCATGAGGTGATCGGCATCGTCCGTAGCCCTCGGGCAAATGTGGCCCGCGACTACCAGACATTGGTGCTGGACGTGGCGACCGCGCTCCGTCCTGAAGATTGGCTGCCGCATCTGGCCGGCATCGATGCCGTCGTGAACTGTGCCGGCGTTCTGCAGGACAGCCCTCGCGAAAAGACCGGGCAAGTTCATCGTGATGCGGCGGCGGCTCTTTTTCTCGCCTGCGCGAGGGCCGGTGTTGCCAAGGTGATCCACTTCTCGGCGATGGGTGTGGATCGGGCACAGCCTTCGTCGTTCTCGGCGACGAAATATGCCGGCGATCAAGCCCTCATGGCACTTGACCTGGACTGGATAATCCTTCGCCCTTCCGTGGTGCTCGGCCGGCCCGTGTTTGGGGCCAGTGCATTGTTTCGCGGTCTGGCCTCGCTGCCCGTCCTGCCGTCAATGCCAGATACCGGCCGGCTACAGGTCGTGCAACTCGAGGATGTGGTCTCGACGGTCCTCTTCTTTCTCAATTCCGGCAGTCCGTCTCGTATGGCACTGGAACTTGCAGGTCCCCAACAGCTGACCATGGACGAGATTGTCGGCACTTTCCGCCGCTGGCTCGGCTGGGCTCCGGCAGCCAGGCTTGTGTTGCCGGGGTGGGTTGCGCGGCTTCTATACCGCCTCGGCGATCTTGCCGCGATGCTCGGCTGGCGACCTCCAATGCGCACCAATGCCGCCAGGGAGATCACACGAGGGGCGCTCGGAGATCCCTCGGACTGGATTTCCTTGACCGGCATACAGCCACAGAGCTTGGCGCAATTCCTCGCGCTCAATCCGGCAACGGTACAGGAAAAATGGTTTGCCGGGCTTTATTTTGCCAAGCCTGCGATCTTTGTCGTCCTGCCCTTCTTCTGGATCATGACGGGGATTGTGTCGCTGACCACTGGCTTCGGCAACGGCATCAGCCTCATGCAAAGCACGGGGGCTGGTATGTTGGCGGTGCCGACCGTGGTCGCCGGCGCTCTCGCCGACATCGTCGTCGGCGCACTCATAGCCTGGCGGCCAACGGCGCGAAAAGGCATCTACGCTGGTATTGCGCTCTCGCTGTTCTATCTGATCGTGGGCACTTTCCTGCGCCCGGACCTGTGGAACGAACCGCTTGGGCCATTCCTGAAGGTCTTGCCGATCATCGTCCTTCATTTTGTTGCCCTGGCGATCCTGGAGGAGCGCTGATGCTCTATTTCGTGCTGAAGTACCTGCATGTCATCGGAGCCAGCGTGCTGCTTGGCACCGGCGCCGGCATCGCCTTCTTCATGCTTCTCGCCCACAGGACCGGCAACACGGCAACGATTGCGGCAGTGGCGCGCATTGTGGTGATCGCCGATTTTCTCTTCACGGCGACCGCCGTCGTGGCGCAGCCGATAACCGGCGTGGCGCTCGCCTGGCAGGCGGGTTACCCGCTCTCCGAAGGCTGGATCGTGCTTTCCATCGCGCTCTACATCGTCACCGGTGTGTTCTGGCTGCCGGTGGTATGGATGCAGATGAAGATGCGCGATCTGGCGTCTGAAGCCGCCAAAGCGGGGGCCCCGCTGCCGGCTCAGTATGTCAGGCTTTTCTGGCTGTGGTTCGCCTTTGGCTTTCCCGCCTTTGCTGCCGTCCTCGGGATTTTCTGGCTGATGATCGCGCGGCCGGCTATCGATTGGTAGCGCTTGCCGCGGCAGCTGTCGTGCGGTTTCGATTTTCGGCGCTGGAACATCTTTCCAATGAATACGTTCGGCGCGGATGGATCAAGCCGTACGCAAACGCCGACATTCAGCCTCATCCGCGACTGACGCGGATGTTCTCATCATTGGTGGCGGACCTGCCGGACTGGCGGCCGCGATCTACCTCGGCAGGTTCCGCCATCGGGTCGTCGTGGTGGACGCGAATGAGGCGCGCGCCATGCTGATTGGGGAAAGCCGCAACTGTCCGGGATTTCCGGAAGGCATCAGCGGCGCCGATCTTCTGCACCGGCTTCGTGCGCAGGCCGACAAATACGGAGCGACACTGGTGCAGGGTCAGGTGTCGTCGATCGAGCCGACCGTAGGCGGGTTTGGCGCCGAGACAAACACAGGGCGGATCGTCGCCCGCAAGATATTCCTGGCGACGGGTATCGTCGACCTTGTGCCTGCAATTCCGGGTCTGCGCGAGGCCATCGCCAGAGGCAGCGTACGCCTATGCCCGGTTTGCGACGGCTACGAGGTCATCGATCACCGGATCGCTGTCATCGGAGAGGAGGCGAAGGCACTGCGAGAGGCCATGTTCCTCAAGCAGTATACGCAGCACGTCACAATGCTCGCTCGCTATCTTCCCGATTTTTCCGTCAGCACACGGCGCGTGGCGATGGAAGAAAACATTGCCATTTGCGATGCGTTCGAAAGGTTTGTTCCTGCCGACAGCGGCTACGACGCCCTCCTCGAGGATGGCGAGGTGCGCCATTTTGACGTCATCTATCCGGCGACGGGATGCCAGGTGCGTTCCGAACTCGCGCTGGCAATGGGCGTCAAATGCTGCGACGACGGCTACGTCGTCGTCGACAAGCATCAGCGGACCTCGGTCGAGGGGGTGTATGCCATCGGCGACCTCGTCAAGGCTTTGAACCAGATCGCAGTGGCTTTCGGCCAGGCTGCGATAGCCGCGACCGATGCTCACAATGATTTTGCCCTCGGGTACGAATAAAGGGGCACAGATGTATGGCAGGCGGCTAGTGTCATGTTGCTGGGTTTCCCAGCCCTTCCACCAGCGTGCTCAAGGCCGCATCCAAGGGGGCCGATCCCACCTTCTCGGGCACCAGGAGCCCATCGATCGCAAGCATGGTCATGCCGTGGATGAGCCCCCAGCCGGCTGCCGCCTGACCTTCTATAGGCCGCTTGCGAATGCTCCCCGCGGCCTGGCCGCGCCGGAGGATTTCGAGGAGAATATCGAATACCGCCAGCGCCCGCTCATTGAGATGCATTCCCACCGCTTTCCCCTCCTCCGCGCTAAACATCAGGCGGTAGAGAGCCGGGTTGTCCGTTCCGAACGCGACGTAGGCACGAGCTATCGGAGCAATTTCGTCGGGCAGAGTTTTGGCCGCCTTTGGCGTCGCAGCCGCTAGGGACGCGCGCAACCGGTCGAACCCAATCATGGCGATCTCCGCAAGCAGCGCCGCCTTATCGGGGAAGTGCTTGTAGGGTGCCGCGTGGCTTACGCCAGCCCGGCGGGCGACTTCCCGCAGCGTGAACTGCCAGCCTTTCTCCTCCCGAAGCATATCCAACGCCGTCTCGATAACCGCACGACGGAGATCACCGTGGTGATAGGGGCGGTTGGGTGCATCCTGCATGGTACCTCAAAGTTTCTTGTGAATACATTGTTGACAGTGGCTACTTAAGGGGCTATGTCGAGGGCGTAAGTTTCTCCTGTCTACATCGGAGTGGACCATGAACGCAATCGCAAAAATTACCGACGCTGATCGGCTGGGCAGTCTCCTCGCGGCCCAGCGCGCTGCCTTCCTGCATGACGGAGCGCCTTCGCTGGCGCAGCGACGCGCTGATCTGGCCAAGTTCAGGGCCTCGATAATCGGGCACCGCAAAGCGATCGAAGATGCCATCAATACCGATTTCGGGCATCGCTCGAGGCACGAAACGGCGATCATGGAGGTTGCAGCGGTCGCCGAGGGCACGAAGTATCTGATCCGCAATCTCCGCAAATTCATGGCGCCGACCCGCCGCCACGTTGCTCTGCACATGCGGATCGGCAACGCCCGCATCGAATATCAGCCGCTTGGCGTCGTCGGCGTGATGTCGCCGTGGAACTATCCGATCAACCTCGCGCTGATGCCGGTCGTAACGGCCATCGCCGCCGGAAACCGGGTGATGCTGAAACCTTCGGAGTTTACACCCGTCACCAATTCGCTGCTCGCGAAGATGCTGGCCGAGGTCTTCCCCGAGGACCAGTTCGCGATGGTGACCGGCGATGCGGCCGCAGGGGCGGCATTCTCTGCCTTGCCCTTCGACCATCTCGTCTTCACGGGCAGCACCGCGGTGGGCCGGTCGGTGATGAGGGCCGCTAGCGATAACCTTGTACCGGTCACCCTTGAGCTGGGCGGCAAATCACCGGTCATCGTCGCCAAAGGCCACTCCCTTGACCAGGCGGCGGCGTCCATTGCTTTCGGTAAGCTGCTCAACGCCGGTCAAACGTGCATCGCCCCCGATTACGCACTCGTCCACGAAAACGACGTAGACTCGTTTGTCGGGACGTATGGGCGGAAAGTGGCGTCCTTCTATGCGGACGGGCCGACGAGTGAACACTATACTTCCATCATCAACGAGCGGCACCACGCCCGGCTTCAGGGCCTGATCGAGGATGCTAGTGCCAAGGGAGCGCGGATCATCGAGGTCGGCAATCGGCCCGGTGAGGCGTCTGTGCGCGCCAACACGCTGCCGCCAACCGTCGTCCTCGGCGTCACAGAAGACATGCGCATCGCTTATGAGGAGATCTTCGGCCCGATCCTGCCGATTTTTCCCTACCGCGACATCGAAGAAGCGATCGCCTATGTGAACGTCCGGCCCCGGCCGCTCGCGCTCTACTATTTCGGAGCCGATGATGAAGACCGACGCATGGTGCTGAGCCGAACAACCTCAGGCAACGTCACTATCAACGGGACGATCATGCACATCGCCCAGGATGACTTGCCCTTCGGCGGCGTCGGGGCCAGCGGCATGGGCGCTTACCACGGCGTCGAGGGTTTCCGTACCCTCAGCCATGCCAAGGGGATCTATGAGCAGGGTCGCTGGAACCTCTCCAACCTGCTCCACGCCCCGTTCAGACAGCCGATCGATACCATCCTCAACGTGATGCTCCGGTGATCGGCATGCCGTCATCAAATCCAGCTCAGGAGCATCAGCACATGACCACTGACACGTCGTTGCCGCTACGCGGCTCCTGCGAATGCGGCGCCTGCTCGTTCGAGGTGCATACTGCGCCAAAGGGCAGATTCCGGTGCCACTGTCTGATCTGCCAGGCGTTCAACGGCAAACCGTTCGCGGATGTGGTCGCCGTTCGTGGCAAGGATGTCGTGCTGAAAAACGCCGGCAACATCTCATTCAAGAAATACCGCCCGCCGCCGAACTTCAATCGCGGGGTCTGCCGGACCTGCGGCAAGCCGGTTGTGGAGGTTGCCGGCTTCGGGCCGTTCAAAGTGATGTTCATCCCGGCCAGCAATTTCGAGCCCGAGGCCCGGCTGCCGCCGGTTCGGATCGACATATTCTATCATCGTCGCGTGCTGGACATGCCCGATAGCGTGCCCAAATACAGCGGCTATCTCGCCAGCGAGTTGGCGGTCGGGAAAATGATTATGAGTGGCGTGTGAAGCGCCGAGTCGATTTATTTGAGTGCCATCCATGTGATGGCCTCGGCGCTGTTCGAGGGCCGATAAGCTCTGGAAACGTGCCTCGTTAGCGCAGCATGGCCGCTATCACAAAGACCGCGGCCGCTACGAGAACGACTGCGGCAATCACCAACAGTGGCCAGCTCCTGCGAGGCTGAAGATCAGGCTCGCTTTCTACCGGCCGCATTGCGTCGGCGAAGCTGGCTTCATTCGTGAACTCTGGCTGTCGACGAGAACGAGCCTCGGCGACAGGATTTGGCACATCTGCCGCTTCGGCGTCGGTCTCTTCAGGTGCGGCGGCAGGGTCGAACCCCGGGGTTTTATCCTGCGTCGCCCCGGCCTGGATATCGCCTCTCGCCTTAGCAGGCGTCTGATCTGGTTGTGCGGCCATCACGGGTCTCCCTGGCAACCAAACTTCGATCTGCCTCAGCGGTTCCAGTCTGCGCCCGATTTGTTGAACTCACACCTGATTTGCTGAACACATTTGGCGGTGATCCTGGCCTCTCCGGAACGGAGGACGCTTTTGACAGTTGTGTTGGATCATTGCCTGGTGAGTTGGCCATGCCGTCTGCCCTCGAGCAACTGGCTCAATCCGTGAAAGAGCGACGAGCGATCTTGTTCGTTGGGGCGGGAGTATCGATGAGCGTCGGCCTGCCATCCTGGGAGAAGCTCATCGAACATATGGTGGATGAACTCGGCCTCGACCGCGACACGGTCGACACGCCTGAATCCAGCTACCAGGCGCTTGCCGAATATTACCGGCTAAAGCATGGCAGTCTCGGCCGCTTGCGCAGCTGGATGGATCGCGAATGGAGCGTCTCGCGGGACAAAGTGAAGGGTTCGGCGATCCACAAGCTGATCGTGGCGCTCGATTTCCCGATCATCTACACCACCAATTATGATCGGAATCTTGAGGTGGCGTTCGAAATCCACGACCGCCCGTTCGTAAAAGTGGCCAATGCCAAGGACGTCGCCAAGGCGAGCGACGAGGTGACCCAGATCATCAAATACCACGGCGATTTCGACGACGACGCATCGCTGGTTCTGGCGGAGTCCGAGTATTTCGAGCGGCTGTCGTTCGATTCCCCGCTGGATGTAAAATTTCGCGCTGACGCGCTGGGGCGCACTATCCTGTTCATCGGTTACAGCATGTCGGATATGAACATCCGTCTGTTGCTGTATCGGCTTTGGGAAACCTGGCGCCGGTCCGGCTATGAGAAGAACCGTCCGAAATCGTTCGTGTTCATGCCGCAACCGAGCGTCGTCCAGGAAGCGGTCCTCGGACGCTGGGGCATCGACATGCTGACCGAGCAGGCCGATCGGCCGGAGGATGCCCTGGTGGCATTCCTGAGCAAGCTCAAGGACGGGATAGACCAGATCTAGCGCGTATGCGCGCAACACCGGTGGGCAATTCTGAAAGGCGATGTGATGCACCGCGCTTGAAGCCAAATGGTTGACGGCAAGTTCGGAATGCTCACTCTATTCGGCCCGGCCGGGAACATTGTCGATCGCTGCGGCGTTCATAGCCGGGAAGGGACGCTGTTTGCGGAGGCCTATGATGGGCCACTTCGATATGATCGATCTCATTTCTGTCATCGACGCCTGCACGACCGGCCGCGCCGCAGGGCGATTGGTGTCGATGGCCAAAGCCGTGGAAGAGTTGCGGGTGCTGACCGGTGATTTCATCTCGCCGGACGAAACCGTGGCCAATGCCCTGTCGCCGGTGGCGCTAGGGCGCGGCTGCGCGGTCCTGTTCGACGAGCAGCCGGGCGCCGACATCCTGCACACGCCATGGCAAGAGGCCTGACTGGCGAGACGCCTGAGCGTTGCCGCGCCAGCGGGCGCGGCATCCGTTTGACGGCACGGTGCCGCGCGCGTCGCATATGGCGTCCGTCTGGAGCGCTAGCGGCGGTTGGAACCGGACCGTCGCAGGAATGTTTAACCGCCATGCATGAGGCAATCGGAGAGACGCTATGACTGAAAACGAGACCCGTTATGAACATGGCGCAACCAAGTACCCGGCCAAGAAAGATGCGGACGCGTCGGATCAATTCTCCCAGGAGGCGGCCGGCAACAAGAAACCTGCCGGCGGGATGGGCCTGACACGGTCAAGGGACGAGGTGGAGGACAAAACCCATCAGTCCGAAGGGAAAAATCCGCCCGGACAGTCCACCCCCAGTGCCTCGACAGAAAAGACGTCCGGCGCCGGGCCATCGATCGCCGAGCGTTCCAAGGATGCCAAGGCTCCGAAGAGCGGCCGCCAGCCAGGCGCCTACGTCAAGGACTGACCGGCCAGGGAACCTGCAGTCAGCCCATCATCGTCTTCAGCGGCTCCTGAGCGAGGTTCGCCTCGATCTCCTTGCGGCCCGGCGTTTGCCGCAGCGCTGTGCGCATGTTCTTGCGATATTCGTCCGGCATGCGCGGCGGTAGCATAGGTTCATACGCGTCGACGACCGCCTCTATGATCACCGGACCTTCCGCGGCAAAGGCGGCGTCAAGAACCCCATCGACGTCCTCAGGCCGGGTGACGCTGTAGCCGATGCCTCCCATAGCTTCGGCGGCCATGGCGAAGTCGACTGGCTGGAGCTCGCAGGCAAATTGCGGGTTGCCGAGGAACATCATTTGCTCCCAGGCGATCTGGTTGAGCATGTTGTTCTTGATCACCAGAAGCTTGAGCGGAATCTTGTAACGCACGGCAGTGGAAAATTCGCCAAGCTGCATTGCCAGCCCGCCATCGCCCACCACCGCGAAAACCGGCCGGCCGGGAAAGGCAATCCCGCCGGCAATCGCATAGGGCAGCCCGCAGGCCATCGATGCCAGCGAGCCGGAGACGGCGAAATCCTGCCCTGCCGTGATATTGATATGACGGGCGGCGAGTTCGGTGTTCTGGCCGGAATCGGTAGCCAGGATGGCATTGGCCGGCATTCGGTCGCCGAATGCCTTGACGACGCGTTGCGGCTTGAGCGGCACATCGTCCCTGCTTTCCGCCTCGGCCATCATCTTGCGCCAGCGCTGTAAGCTCTGCTGCGCGCTTTCGAGAAAGGATCTGTCCTGCTTTGGCTTCAGCCTTTCGTTGAGCAATTGCAGCGTGATGGCCGCATCACCGACGAGACCGGCCTCGACGGGATGGCGAAGGCCGATGCGCTGCGCATTGCGGTCGATCTGCACGCCACGTGCCTTGCCGGGCTTGGGGTAGTACTCGATGTAGGGGAAGGTCGAGCCGACGATCAGCAGCGCCTCACATTCCTCCATGATCTCCTGCGAGGCCAGCGTGCCCAATATTCCTATTCCGCCCATGATGTGCGGGTGATCGTCCGGCAGGACGGCTTTGCCGAGCAAGGCCTTGGCAACAGGCGCGGCGAGAAGCTCCGCCGTTCTCTCGAGTTCGGCCTTCGCATGCAGCGCGCCGCGCCCGGCGAGTATCGCCACCTTTGAGGCCGTGTTGAGGATGTCCGCTGCAAGAGCGAGCTGGGCTTCGTCGGGTCGCTTGTCCCCTTCGAACCACCGTTCGGGCGTATGTTTTGGAAGGTTGCGGAGCGAGCGCTTTGCCGACGTCTGCTCCTGCACGTCGCTGGCTATCGAGAGATGGGAAACGCCGCGTCCCGCAAGCGCGGAACGACAGGCGAGGCCGGCAACGTTTTCCATATGCGCTGCGTCGGTCACCTGAGTGTTGAAGATGGCGACGTCGTTGAAAACGCGGGTGAGATCGACATCCTGCTGCGTGAACGTCTCGATCAGGTCGTGGAATTGCATGCCGGTTATGGCAAGGACGGGCGCCTGGTCGAGCTTTGCATCGTAGAGACCGGTGAGCAGGTGCGTGCCTCCTGGCCCAGAGGTGGCGAGGCAGACACCGAGCTTGCCGGTCCACTTGGCATAGGCTGTCGCCATGAAAGCCGCGGATTCCTCGTGCCGCACCTGTACGAAGCGGATCTTGTCCTGCCTTGTGCGCAGCGCCTCCATAATGCCGTTTATGCCGTCCCCCGGCAGGCCGAAGATCACGCGCACGTCCCAGGCGATCAATGTGTCGACAAGGATCTCGGCAGTGTTGGGCATGGTTGCCTCCTGTGTTTGGTATGCTTTTGTCCTGGGCCTGCGGCTTTACGCTCTCGCTGCGGCGTCGGGCGTCAGACGTGGATATTGGCGATCAGTGCCGAACGACGGAGATGTCTTGTTGTTCCATCGGAACGACAGCCGCTGCGAGCCGGGCAGCTGAAGCGGATCGGAAGTTGCCCGGCGAGACCAAGTCGCGCCGTCAACGGCTACTCGCAGACTGTGAGGGATGGCGCCGAAACAAAAAACCCGCCTCGGCGGCGGGTCGCTGGCGCAAATCAGCACCATGGCCAAATTACTAGCATAACTGCCGTCACAAAGCAACGAACCGCGAGCTCGCAACGCAGGCAATCGCTTCGGTTTTGGCCCGTTCCTCATCTTATCCTTGGCCGAATCTTATCCTTGGCCGAGTGCACGTTCTCTGCTTGCGCCTGTCGAGCGTCGTCCGCAGCGAACATCGTGCCATTTCACAGAACCCAGGAACGGTTATGGCGCCTTCTCGGTTGTGAGGGAAAGGAGATGGTCCATGTTTGAGAACAGCATGTGGTTGCTCGTCGTTGCAGGCGGGCCCCTGATACTGGCAATCCTGCTCGCCTACGCACTCGTCACGCGACGCCGCCGCGGTCCCGCAGAACGTAGGGAGAGCAAGCAGGCGACCGAGCGCTTGTACCGCGAGGAGGAAGACTGACGGACCATGGCAGGTGCGGATAAGCAACTGGAGCCGATATGCAATGGACAGTTTTATTTGACCGCCATTTCGGAACGATCCCGCCACCCTGCCATTATCGCCATAAGGACAGGCTCGGATTATGGCGGCCTCCGATTGGTCCGCTTCGGCAAAGACCGTGGCGCCTGTAATCACCAGGAAAGCGACGATTGCCGCCAGCGATCTGGGCATCAAAACGAACGCAAGGCACTTTGGAGGAACCAATGGCTGGACGCAGAACCCATGAGCAGCAATTGCGCATCATTGAAAAGCGGGAGAACACGAAGGGCGCCGGCAAGGATTTCGACGCAGAGGCGGATTTGAAGCGATCAGCAGCGGAACGTGAAGCGCTGCGCAAGGGCTCGGAAATCAGGCCTGAGACACCCGATCTTGTCGATCCTGACGACCGCAACATCCTTCGCGGCGAAAATCAGGAGAGCGTTCATCACAAGAACCGCCCCGACGACTGAGTCCCGAGGACTGACCCCCGACGGCTAGCCACTGCGTCGTCTCACACGAATTGGAGAAAGCCCATGGCAAAAGGTAGCAAGAAGCACATCGGAGTGGGTTCGCAGGGGAAGGGTTCTGGTACAGGTGCCATGACCACGACCCCCAAGGATAAGATCGAGGAAAACCAAGTCCTGTCCAACCGGGACAAGGCCCAGCACCAAAGGAACGCGGTCTGGATTCCAAGCAGGTCGCGACTGAGCAGCGCCAGGATCACGCTGCCAATCGTTTGCGGGACTGACGGCTGATCCGCCGTGTGGCGCGGTCGTCTGCCCTCCAGGGGAGGGCACGGTAACCGTGCGGTTCAGGCCCATTCGCCACTGAAAAGCGGCTCTAGCGGATGGCGAGATTTGGCCATTTTGAGTTCGCGCAGCATCTCTGAATGGCGCTCGTCCTCCTTCTCGACGTCGAGCTCGACATTGTATGCCTTTTCCGGATCGGTTCGCGCGCCGACAAGTATGAATTCGGCGCCCTGCACGTCGAGCAGCGTTATGTCCTCGCGAGCGAATCTGCGGCCGCGGAATTCCCGCTGAAGCCTGTCTGGATAGTCCGGCTCCTGAGCCTGTCCCAATCCAAAACCGGGAGGGCTGGGCTTTTCGGGATTCTTCACCGAAAGCGCGAAGCTTGCCTGCGGTGCGATCTTGAAGGCGCGTTGCACCTTGGATGGTCGCTCTGGAAGCTCGAGTGCGTAGCTGAGATGCAATTGTCCATTGAGCAGCGCGACAAGATAACGGCCTTCGCCCGCCGGGCGTGCTGCGGGCAGGCGCTGGCGGCCGCGCGTCTTGGTGTCATACCTCTCTTCGCGAAGGTCCTTTTCCAACGCGGCGGCGGAACCTGCAATCGCGCCGACGAAACCCCAGTTACGCTCGTGCTCATGCGCATCCGGCAGCCGCTTGCGCCCGACAACGAGAAGCCGCACCTTCGTCGCGTGCTCCGGCCGCAGCATGACGAAGAAGCGCTGCACGTCGGAAAGACTTTCTGGATCGGTTTGGCCCACCCTGGGCCGGTAGAGAAAGAAAATATCGCCGCGCTCGACGATCTCCATCTGTTGTCGGTCCTTGCTGACCATGGCGTGCTCCTTCGGCTGGTGGCGATGAGCTAGGGCTGGCGTCGCAGAAATGCGGCTAAACAAACGGTTAGAGCGGGATGCGCGGTCCAGCTAAGGCATCCCGCTCTAACCGGCTGATCGCATCGACGATTTCCTCTCGAACTGCTCTGCCTGCTGCAGCAGCCGGACCACCTCCACGTCCGTGGTCTGCGCGAAATCCTCATAGTACTGGCTCACGGCGCCGAACGGCTCGGGCGTGGCGAGACAGACCACTTCGTCGACATCGGCATTTATCAGATCCAGCGTGTCCTGGGGTGCTACCGGAACGGCCAAGACAACATGCGCGGCGCGATCCTTCCTTAGCGCCTTGAGCGCCACTCGGACCGTTCCTCCGGTCGCTATGCCGTCATCGACAACGATGACTGTCCGGCCCAGCACCGAAGCCGCGGGCCTGCTGCCGAGATAGAGCTTTCTGCGGCGCTCGATTTCAAGCAGTTGCCGTTGTTTCTCCGCCTCGACGTATTCGTCTGACGGCTGGATCAGAGCCATCGCCTCCTCGTTGAGGACGAGCTGCGGATTCTCCCCGTCGACGACCGCGCCGATGCCATATTCGGAATGGCCCGGCGCGCCGATCTTGCGCACAAGCAGCACGTCGAGCCGGGCACGGAGTGCCTTCGCCACTTCGAAGCCAACCGGCACTCCGCCGCGCGGCAGCGCCAGCACCAGCGGATCGCTTGCCGCAAACCCGGTCAAAGCGGCGGCAAGCTGGCGCCCCGCATCCGTTCGATCCCTGAATTTTGGCGCGTCGAAGATCATTGTCTTCACCTTTCCAAGGACGGGACCTGGGATCAGTGCAGAGCTCGTGTCTAGATGTTCGCGGTCTGCTGCGTCTTGTCGAAAACATCCGGGCCGGTTGCACTCATCATCCTCGCCCAAAATTCACCTTGCTGGCGAAACGGCGATCGGAGGCAATTGTTTCGTCTCACCTTGGTAAAAATTGCCGCGGCCGTCGTGAAGCCGCGTCTATCGGGCCCTTTGCATCTGCGGGATTTCGGCAACTTGTCGAAATCGGCCATTCTCCACCACATGGAGCGCCGTGACGGCGGCCAGGTTGTCGCCTTTTTTGTCCCACTGCACGGGATCGCCATACGCAATGCCTTTGAAGCGTAGCTTTCGCATCGCAGTCAGAACGTCGCGCCGGCTCGGATTTCCTTTGGATTCAGCGATCGCGTTTTTGATTGCGGCGATCAGCACGCGGGCTGAATCGTAGGAATTCACGGCATAGTTGCCGATCGGTCCAAACCGCGCGGCATAGCGCGCGGCGAAATCGCTTGAACCAGCGACCCTACCCACTTCGGGCGTGGCGGACAGCACGAGAACGCCTTCACCCAATGTCGCCGTTTCGCCCGCAGGCTCAAGGAAATTCACCGCGTCCCAACAGCCGTCACCGCTCGCAAAAAGCTGATGGAGACCCGCGCGCCGCATCGCTCGCAGAATGAAAGCACCCTCGAAACTCCCGCCGTAGAACAACAGATCGAAATCGGCCCGCAGGGATGCGACCAGCGGGTCAAAATCGCGACTGCCTTCGCGAACCGTTCGCCGCTCGGCGATGCGGCCTCCGAGCGACAGAAATGCCCGCGAAAAAGCGATGCCCATGCTGTGGCCGTACATGGTTTCGGTTTCGGCCAGGACGGCGCGGCGCTTGCCCAAGACGTCGTAGAGATGACGGGCAATGGCTGCTCCGGTCTGGTCGTCCCGGTTGGTGAAGCGAAAGACATTCGGAAGAGAGCGCTCGGTGAGCGCCGTGTCGGAAGCGATCGGCGTGATCATCGGGAGGTCGTGGGCGGCATAGATCTCCGCTGCAGCGATGGTGACATTGCTGTTGTAGTGACCAACGACGCCAAGCAGATCCGGCTGGTTGCAAAAGTCGTCCGCGACTTGCCGCCCGGTATCGACCTTTCCCTGATCGTCCGCACTCTCAACCATGATGGGAAGGCCTGCAATGCCGCCGTCCGCGTTCTGCTCCTCGACCGCGAGCTCGATCGCCTGCTTCATCTCGGCGCCGAGCGCTGCCGCGTTTCCCGACAATGGGGCGCCGATTGCGATCCGGATCGCTTCCGACATTGAAATGGTCCTTGCTGAGGCCGAGCTGTTTGTCTGTTCCGAACTGCGCTTGCGCTCATCGGTTCCGTCTCGAGCCGGAAAAATGATGGATTCTTGCTGGCGAGTCTTGGGCGCGCGAAAAAAACGCTGCTGGAACAATCGATCGCCCTGGCGCGTTCGACTGTTTTACACCTGCCCCGGGGGTCCTTGATGGCGCCACGTCCTTTTTGGAAAGGCTATCTGAAGCTTTCGCTGGTGACCTGTCCGGTCGCGATGACGCCCGCAACCACCGAGAGCGAAAAGGTCCGGTTCCACACGCTCAATCGCAAGAGCGGGCATCGGGTCGTCAGCCAATATGTCGACGCCGTTAGCGGCAAGCCCGTTGCTGAAGACGACGAGGTGAAGGGGTATCAGCGCGGTGAGGACGAATACGTGCTGCTCGAGGACGATGAGATCGACGCGGTCGGGCTGGAGAGCACGCGCACCATCGACATCGATATGTTCGTCAATGCCGACAGCATCGGCTGGATTTGGTACGACAAGCCCCATTATCTCACTCCTGACGACCCGGTCGGAGAGGAGGCATTCTCGGTCATTCGCGACGCCATGCAGTCGACAGGGACAGTCGGAATATCGCGACTGGTCATGTATCGCCGCGAGCGCGCCGTCATGCTTGAACCACGAGGCAAGGGCATCGTGCTGTGGACACTGCGCTATGGCGACGAGGTTCGCGATCCCGAGGACTATTTTGGCAAGATCAGCGAAGCCAAACCCGACTCGAAAATGATGGATTTGGTCTCGACCCTGATCGATGAGCGAACCAAGCAGTGGGATCCCGCCATGACCGGAGATCCCGTCCAGGCGCGGCTGCTGGAGATCATTGCCTCGAAGAAGAAGGGCAAGAAGCGCCCGGCCAAAGCCAAGGCCGAGCAACCGCCGCCCAGCAACGTGATCAACATCATGGATGCGCTGCGCAAGAGCATCGGCTCGGAGGCCGGAAAGCGAAAATAGGCGTCTGAGAGGAGGCTGGGTCGGGGACAAAGGCAGCACGATGAAGGTCATCCCCCGCAATCCTGCTTTCGACAGCACCCGCCGATGACCCGCGGTTTCCCCCTGCCGCTCGATACGCCTCCGATGGAAGCCAAGGCGGCTGATGCGATTCCCGAAGGAGAGGGATGGCAATACGAGCGCAAATGGGACGGTTTTCGCTGCCTGGCATTCCGGCAGGATGACGCCGTGGAGTTGCGCGCGAAGTCAGGCAAGCCGCTCGGACGCTATTTTCCCGAACTAGTCGCGACATTGAAGGAACTGCCGTCGCGCCGTTTTGTCGTCGACGGTGAAATCGTCATCTCGGTCGACGGCAAGCCATCGTTCGACGCCCTCCAGATGCGGCTTCATCCCGCCGAGAGCCGGATCCGCAAGCTGTCCGCGGAAACCCCGGCGCACATCGTCCTGTTCGACATGCTCTGCGACCAGCACGGAACCGTCTTGTTGGCCCGGACACTGGAAGAACGACGCGCGACGCTTGAAGCTTTCGTCGCCTCGGCAAACCGCGAGAACATCGTGCTCTCACACTGCACGCGCGATGTGAGGGAAGCCCGCTCCTGGCTGGGGGATGCCGGACATGGGGAGACGGACGGGGTGGTCGCCAAGCGGCTGGACGATCCATACCAGCCGGGCGTGCGCGCGATGGTGAAGGTAAAGCGGCTGCGGTCGGCCGATTGCGTGGTCGGCGGCTTTCGCTATCTCAGCAACAGCCGGCAGGTCGGTTCATTGCTGCTGGGCCTGTATAATGAGGCCGGCAAGCTCGACCACGTCGGCTTCACCTCGACCATCGCCAAGGACGACAGGGCTGAGCTTACCCGCAAACTCGAAGCCATGCGCGAGCCACCCGGCTTCACCGGAAAAGCGCCGGGCGGGCCGAGCCGCTGGAGCACCGAGCGCAGCGGCGAATGGGAGCCGGTCCGGCCCGAATTGGTGGTCGAAGTACGCTTCGATCATGTCACCGGCGACCGTTTCCGGCACGGCACCAAGTTCCTGCGCTGGCGGCCGGACAAGGCTCCGGAGCAATGCACGTTTGAGCAGATCGCCTGAGTCCCTGCGGCGCGTGCTCTCCGTATACGGTTTTCAAGCCGCTTTCTTGCGCCGGCTTCCCGGTTCTTCGATCGGCGCTGCTGCTGCTCGAAAATCCTGCCAGGGATCCGACGACAGCGAGGCAAGCCGGGTTGGTGTGTTCTCGACCGTAAAATAGGCCGGTCCGATGCCGGGGCCGAGTTCGTCCCAGGCAAGCGGCATCGACACCGACGCACCCGGTCGTGCTCTTGTCGAATAGGGGGCGACTGCGGTCGCACCGCGCTGGTTGCGCAGATAGTCGACGAGAATTTTTCCGCGTCGTTTGGACTTGGTGATGGTCGAGACGTAACGGCCTGGGCTGTCGGACGCCATGGAGTCGGCAATCGCCTTGGTGAAGGCCTTTACGACAGGCCATTGCGCTTTCGGCTTCACTGGCGCCACGACGTGAAGGCCCTTGCCGCCGGAGGTCTTGATGAAGGGGACAAGCCCTGCATCCTTCAGCCGGTCGCGCGTCTCGACGGCGGCTTCGATCACCGCCTCCCAGCTCACGCCCTCGCCAGGATCGAGGTCCATGATGATCGTGTCTGGACGCTCCCAATCGCTCACCAACGAGCCCCAGGGGTGGATCTCCAGCGCCGCCGACTGGACAAGGCCGATCAGCCCATCGAGATCATTGATGCTGATCAGCCGCTCGTCGGGCGGGTCCTTGGGATCGTGGACCAGCACGATGTTGGGATTGAGACCCTTCCAGGCATGCTTCTGGAAGAACTGCTCGCCCGAAATGCCGCTTGGGCATCGCACCAGCGCTAACGCCCGGCCGACGATGTAGGGCGATGCATGGCGCCAGACTTCGGCATAATAGTCGGCGAGACCTTCCTTGGTCACGCCCTGGTCAGGCCAATAGAGGCGGTCGGGATGGGTGAGCTTGACGGTCCGGCGCTGAGGTTTGGGTGCTGCCTTGTTCGTCTTCGGCGTTTCGCGGATGATCTCCTTCGCCGGTTTGTCTTCTCGCAATCCGCGGAACGAGGCGTGGCGCAGATTGCCGTCGGCGGTCCAGGCCCGGAACTCGACTTCGGCGACGAGTTCAGGCCTGACATAGCGGGCTTGCCGAGCCTCCTCGGCGCTCAGCCGCTCATCGAACGGGCTTGACGGAATGCGTATCCGCTCGAGCTTCTTGAACAGGTCCTGTGCGACTGCTGCCGTGTAGCCGGTGCCGACGCGTCCGACATGATGAAGCTTACCATCGTCATAGACACCCAGGACGAGCGAGCCGATCGCATTGCGCGAGGTTGTCGAGGGGACGTAGCCGGCCACGACAAATTCCTGTCGCGCCGAGCATTTCGATTTCACCCAGTTCTTGCTGCGGCCCGCGCGGTAAGGCGCATCGCGAAGCTTGGAGACAACACCTTCCAGGCTCAGCCGGCAGGCGTGTCGCAGGACCAGCGTGCCATCCTCCTCAAAATGTCCGCTGTAGCTGATGATGCCGTTATCACTACCAATGACCTTTTCCAGCAATTGCTTGCGCGTGATCAACGCAACGTCGCGCAGATCGTACCCGTCGAGATGAAGCAGGTCGAAGACGTAGAAGCGAAAGCGATCGCTGCGGCCCTCGCTGAGGTCGGCTTGCAACGCGGAAAAATCCGACGCGCCGGCGGATGTCTCGACCACGAGTTCACCATCGATCAGCGCCGTCCCGACAGGTATATCGGCCAGCGCCGAAATGACCGCCTTTCCGAACTTCTTCGTCCAGTCGAGACCGCTGCGCGTCAACAGTTTGACGCGCCCGGCTTCGATCCGTGCCTGCAGCCGGTAGCCGTCGAATTTGATTTCGTGCAGCCAGCGTTCTCCGGACGGCGCGGACGAAACGAGGGTCGCCAGCGTCGGCTCGACGAAATCGGGAAGCGCTGCCTTCTTGGCACCCTTGATCTTTGACGGCTCCGGAACGCCAACGGTGGCGGGCTGCTCTTCCGGGGGAGCGGCCCTCGTGCGGCCGCGGTGCTTGCCAATGCGCCCCGTCTTCGACGACCAGCCGGGCGCTTCTCCGGCGACATCCTCGATCTTGCGGCCGGTGGCGACGGATTCCGGCCGCTCGTCCAGAATGTCAGGATCGCCTTCCGTGCGCGCGGCGTCATCGTCGCCCTTGATCAGCAGCCAGTTCTCGCGCTTCTCCCGCGGCTTTCCGGCCATCCGCACAAGATGCCAGCGGCCGCCAAGCTTCTCCCCGTGAAGTTCGAAATCGAGATGGCCTTTTGCATAGCCGCGATGCGCGTCGCCGATCGTCGTCCAGGTGCCTCTGTCCCACAGGATGACGGTGCCGCCGCCATATTCGCCCTTCGGGATGGTGCCTTCGAAACCGCCATATTCCAAGGGATGATCCTCGACATGAACGGCAAGGCGCTTCTCGCCGGGGATCAGGCTCGGCCCTTTGGTGACGGCCCAGCTCTTCAGGACGCCGTCCATTTCCAAACGGAAATCATAGTGGAGCCGCGTCGCATCATGCTTCTGTATGACGAAGCTGTTCCCCGTCCTCGGCGCCTTGCGGCCCTGCGGCTCCGGGGTGACGGAAAAATCGCGCTTCTTGCGGTAGGTCTCGAGCGCCATCGGTCAGCCGGCCTTCCGACGCGGCGCTGTCTGCTTCGGCTTCGCGTGACGAGCCGGCTTTGATTTTGCCGCGGGTTTTCTGGTCGAGGGCGGCTTGCCGCCACCGCCGGCACTCTGGCGCAGCGCGTCCATAAGATCGACGACCTTTTCCCGCTTGGGCTGCTTCGGAACTGCGATCTTCTTGCCTTCGAGCTTTGCCTTCACAAGCTCGGCCAGCGCTGCCTCATAACGGTCGTCGAATTTGGTCGGATCGAATTTGCCCTTCTTGGTCTTGATGATGTGTTCGGCCAGTTCGAGCATCTCACCCGTGATCTTCATGTCGGGCACGTTGTCGAAGGCCTCCTCTGCCGAGCGCACCTCGTAGTCGAAATTCAGCGTCGTTGCGACCAGCCCTTCGTCATAGGCCCGGATGAGCAAGGTCCGGACGCGCCGGAACAGGACGGTCTGGGCGATCGCGGCGACTTTCTTCCTGCGCATGCCTTCGCGGATCAGCCCAAATGCTTCTTCCGCGTGTTTGTCCGGCGGGGCCAGATAATACGGCTTGTCGAAATACACGTCGTCGACATCGGAACAGCCGATGAAGGCCGAGACGGACAACGTTTTGTCGCTCTCGGGGACGGCGGCTGCGACCTCATCGGGTTCGAGCACGACGTAGTCACCCGCGCTGATCTCATAGCCTTTGACCTGATCGTCCTTCTCGACGGATTTGCCGCTATCGCTGTCGACGAACGCGCGATGCACCCTATGTCCCGTGGCGCGGTTTACCGTGTGGAAGGCGATCCGTTCTGAAGTCGAGGCAGCCGTATAGAGCGCCACCGGACAGCTAAGTTCTCCAATTTTCAGGAAGCCCTTCCAATTTGCTCTCGGCGCCAAGACAACAGCCTCACTGTCACAAGCGTTTGCACTGGAAATGCAACGTGGCGGCGCGCAGATTTGTTCCTTGGTGCCTACACGGCGATGATCGGATGCCTGGCCTACAGACAAACCGTTCCGCTGCAACCAAATTCATGACCCGCCGTTGTCGAGCAGGAAGGGAGCGGTTGGCCATGACGAGACTATCATTGACGAGACTGTCGTTTTTGTCGGCTCTGGTTGCGGCTCTGGCTTTAGCGGGCTGCAGCAACGAGGCCGAACCGACACAGGGCAGCACCAGCAGCACTGAACCGACTCAGAGCAACACCAACACCGTCGAGCAAAGTCCCGAGGTCGACAAAGATCCTACGCCCAAGTCGTCGACGGGCGGCGATCAACCCGGTACGCCGCCGGCGCAATGAAACCGGTCAACCGACCGGTTCTACGAGGAAGCCGTCTCTTCCCGGATGCATTCTCGACGCAAGGGCGCCGGGTTTCAACCCGACCGGCTCTGCTCGACCAAATGGTAGCTATACCGATCTCGAATGAACGCGTTGAAGAAGCGGCCTTTTGACGGGGCTTTGCGGAATTCAGTGTAAGTCTGCGGCGGCACGTCGTCGTAATCGTAGCGATTCCCACTTGGAACAAACCATACGGAGAGGGTCCTCGTCGCCGGATCGTAATTGATGCTTTGGATAGCAGTTGAAGGCATTTCCCAACACTCGACGCGTCTGGGCAATAACCCGCCCCGGCGATCCAGGTTCCGCCTCGTAAAGATAGGAGGCGATGATCCGGCCGGCTCGGCGCCTCCAAGACCTTGCCGCCACCGGGCGGCTTCACCAATTAGGATTGATGCCACCGCTCAAAACCAAGCAACCGGAAATCGCCGGCCAAGGCGACCTGTTTGGCGCGCCCGATTTTCGTACGCTCGACGATCTGCCGGAGGGATTTCACTACCAGCCGGAGTTGATCACGGCGGAGGAAGAGGCTGAGCTGGTGCGGCAGCTCGAAAGTCTCGCCTTCCAGCCTTTCGACTTTCATGGCCACCTCGCAAACCGGCGCGTCGCCGGTTTTGGCCTGCGCTACGATTTCGACCAACGCAAAGTCGTCGCGGCGCCGCCGATCCCGGCTTTTCTGATGCCGCTTAGGGAGAAGGCGGCAGCATTTGCGCGGCTGCCCGTCGACGCTTTCGTGCAGGTCTTGATCAACGAGTACCGACCCGGCGCCGGTATCGGATGGCATCGCGACAAGCCGCATTTCGATGCCGTGGCCGGCGTTTCCCTTCTTGCGCCATGCAGCTTTCGGCTGCGCCGGAAGAACGGCACGAGATGGGATCGCGAGACCATCATCGTCGAGCCAAGGTCTGCTTACCTGATGACGGGCCCGGCGCGCACCGAATGGGAGCACAGCATCCCTCCGGTTGCCGCGCACCGCTATTCGATCACCTTGCGGAGCCTGCGGCCGCAACGTTCGCTTCCGTCGAAAGGGGTGGTTCGATGACAAGGATCGAGACCGGCTCCTGTTTTTGCGGTTCGATAACGGCTGAGATGCATGGCGACCCGTTCTGGATTTGCTCCGATCACGACGACGATTGCCGCAAGGCCATAGGGAGCCCGCTGACCGTCTGGGTCGGCTATCGACCGGCGCAATTCAGATTGCTGACCGGCGCGCCGAAGACGTTCTCAAGGACTGAAGGCGTGCTCCGCACCTTCTGCGCCGATTGCGGCACATCCATAGCCTATCTCGACCAAGGGCTTCCCGAAGAACTCTATCTGACGATCGGCTTCTTCGACCACCCCGAACGCTTTGCGCCGCAGGCTCACGCCTATTGGGACATGAAGCTGCCGTGGGTGGAATTTCCCGACGATCTGCCGCGTGTGGAAAGATATTCAAGGCGGCGCGATCCGGCGATCGGAAATCCAGCCGATCGGTAACCGGCAAAACGCCGCCGATGGAACCCGAATGACCCTAGCCGAATTGAATTGCGATCAGCTCGTAATCCAAACACCAGCGGCGATCAGGGTTTACCGATGTCTCTTATCCCAGTTTGGCAAGACATCGCCGCGCGCTTGCTTCTGACCGTGCTCGCCGGTTCATTGATCGGCCTCGACCGGGAGGCGCGCGGACAGGCGGCCGGCCTCAGGACAACGATCCTGGTCGGGCTGGCGGCTGCGATCGCAATGACACAGGCCACTATTCTGCTGGGGGTTGGCGGCAAAGATCCGGATTCCTTTGCCCGGATGGACGTTCTGCGCTTCCCCCTGGGCGTGTTGACAGGCGTCGGCTTCATCGGCGGTGGTGCTATTCTTCGCCGCGGCAGTCTTGTCAGCGGCGTCACCACGGCAGCGACGTTGTGGATGATGACAATGATCGGATTGGCTTTCGGGGGTGGCCAATACGCCTTGGGCGCGGCCGGGACGGCGCCGACGCTGGTCATTCTGCTCGTGTTGAAATGGGTCGATCTGGTGATACCGCGCGAACACCATGCTGTGTTGGCGCTCACCTGGAAGGCGGCGGATCATGAAGAGCTTGACGCAATCGTCGGCCCTTCCGGTTATCGGCCACGCCTGGTTGGAATGGAGCGGCGCCCGGATCGCGACAACCCCGTGATGTCGTTCGAAATCAGTTGGAGGCGGCCTGACAGGGCACCGCCGCCGACGGATTTGTTGGCATTGGTCGGTGAGCATTGCGAGATCGAGAAGTTTGATCTCCTCAGCGAAGCGCGATAACCGCTGCATTGATTGCTAAGTGAGCCGGGATTGCCAGGTGGGCCGGGCACCAAGGCCGGCAGCATCGGCTGCACGAAACGGGCATGATCGCTTCTTCACGCTGCTTTCGATACCTATCTGTCGAGTGCAAGGCGTATATCGGGAATAGGCAAGATTTGGCACAACGATCGGGAAGCGCAGACCTTCCACTTCATGGCGGACGCGTGCCGAAATGGCTTGGCGACCGTATGACGCGCCTTGGCGCGGTCATGTGCGAGGCGATCATTCACCATTACGGTCGCGAGGAGCTGCTGCGCCGGTTGGCGCATCCCTTCTGGTTCCAGTCGTTTGGCGCCGTCATGGGGATGGACTGGCATTCCTCCGGCATCACCACCAGCGTCATCGGCGCCCTGAAACGCGGGTTGGCTCCGCTCTCCGGCGAGCTCGGTATTCACGTGTGCGGCGGCCGCGGCGCGCATTCGCGCAAGACCCCGCACGAGCTTGCGGTCATCGGCGAGCGCGTCGGCCTCGACGGAACAGGCTTGGCAACGGCCAGCCGGCTCGTCGCCAAGGTTGACAGTGCCGCTGTTCAGGACGGCTTCGATCTTTATCTGCACGGCTTCATCGTGACCGATGACGGCGACTGGGTCGTGGTGCAGCAGGGCATGAACGGCGACAGCAAGGTGGCACGCCGCTATCACTGGCTGTCCGAAGGCCTGAAGAGTTTCGTCGACCAGCCGCATGCCGCCATCGAGGGCGCCAACCAGGGCGAGATCGTCAACCTGACCGACCGCCGCGCCGACGCTTCGCGCAAGGGGCAGCTGGAGCTCCTGCAGGATCTTGGACCGGATCGCATCCTGAGGGAATTCGCCGCGCTTGAGCATGACGTGGCTGCCGCGCCGGAGCCCGACCAGCTGATGCTGCCGCACCTGGTCATGCCGGCACACCACGACGTTCGCGAAAGCGATGTCGTCATGCGCCGTCTTCATGGGAACATGGCGGCGGCTGCGGAGCGTGGCCCCGCTGATTTCTCCGAGCTTCTCCTAGTCCCCGGCGTCGGCGCGCGCACGGTGCGGGCGCTGGCGCTGGTGGCCGAGGTTCTGCATGGCGCGCCATGCCGGTTTTCCGATCCCGGCCGCTTCTCGCTGGCGCATGGCGGCAAGGACAGGCATCCGTTTCCTGTGCCGCTGAAGGTCTATGACGAGACGATCGGCGTGCTGAAGTCCGCCGTCCACAAGGCCAGGCTCGGCCGCGACGAAGAAATAGGTGCCTTGAAGCGGCTGGACGACCAATCGCGGCAGGTTGAGCGCTATGTCACGGGCCCCAGCCTGAAGGAAATTATTGCCGGAGAGTTCGACCAATCGCATCTGCTCGGCGGTCGCAGCGTGTTCGGCTGGGAGCCCGCACCCGAGGCGCCCGCGGACGTCAGGCAAGTCAAACAAAAGGGATAATCGGGCCGAATCGCAATTCAGCGGACCTGGCCTGATCCGCATTCGGCTTCAGGCGTCCAGGTCGATCAAGGCGATACCGAGTTCCGGGCGTTTCCTGCGGTGCAGATGCCCAGGCGCTTCCACCAAAGTGACTTCGAGTGTCGGCTGAACGATGCCTTCGAGCAGATGTCCGCCCTTCGTGCTGCCGTCGCGCAACCCGAGCACCGCGTGAACGTGAAGGCTGGGCTTGCCGTCGTCGCCGATCGCAATATCGCCGATCGCGCTGAGCACCTCGCACTGTTCCAGCACCGGGATTTTCCGATAGGTCTTTTCCCTGGGGTCGAACCAGCCGACAGTCGCCCTTTCGAAGGCGCCGAGCGCGGTCAGCGAGGCGCCGCCGATGTCCTGATCGACCGCGAAAGAGGTAAGCGCTGCGAACGCTTCCTCGCCAGGATCAAGCACCACCACGAATGTCCTTTGTCCGGCGCTTTCGGCGACGAGCTGCGATTTCATGGTTTCACTCCAGACGCCATGTCGGCTTTTGCGTTGTCGTCTTTTCAGTCGACTGAGTTTGAACGAAATGACGGCTGGAGAGTTCCGAATGCCAATTCGAAGCTGGCGATTGGACCGCGCGTCTGGAGGAGACGCGATCACAGGCGCGTGAGGGAGGGAACCTTGGCTTCAGCGGATGGTTTGGCCGGCTTGAGACGCAGCCAGCCTGGAGCCAGCCATGTCCGATGCCAAATCCCCCAGCAAACCCACATTGCCCGTCCTCAGCCGACGCGGCTTCATGACCGGATCCGTTTCGGCGGCCGCGGCTGCGCCGCCGCTGGCGAAGTCGGTGAAAGCGGCTGAACAATCAACCGCAAGTTTGGCCGGGCCGCGCGATCTGTCGACGATTTCGATTCGCATCAACAGGCAAGCCTACAATCTCGCCCTCGACAATCGCACGAGCCTGCTTGACGCGCTGCGCGATCATGTCGGCCTGACGGGCACAAAGAAGGGTTGTGACCACGGCCAGTGCGGGGCTTGCACTGTGCTTGTCGATGGCAAGCGTGTGCTTTCCTGCCTGAGCTTCGCCATCATGAATGAAGGTCGTGAAATCACGACCGTGGAGGGGATCGCTTCCGTCGACGGGAGTCTGCACCCGATGCAGCAGGCTTTCATCGACAATGATGCTTTCCAGTGCGGCTACTGCACGCCGGGCCAGATCATGTCAGCCATCGGCTGCGTCAACGAGGGCCACGCCGGTTCGGAAGACGACATCCGCGAATATATGAGCGGTAATCTATGCCGGTGCGCCGCCTATCCGAACATTGTCGCCGCCATTGTCCAGGCGCGAGACGAGACCAGGAGGGCCTGAGATGCGCCCCTTCGCTTACGAAAGACCGACCAACGTTTCCGCGGCCGTCGCCGCCGCCTCGCATTTTACTGATGCGCGCGTTCCCCCGACACAGGCCAACGCCCAATTCATCGCCGGCGGCACCAATATGGCCGATTACATGAAGCTTGGCGTGGCGCAGCCCGAGCGCCTGCTCGATCTCAACGGTCTGGCCGAACCGGCCTTGCGGCAGATCAGGATCAGCGACGACACCATCCGTTTCGGCGCGCTGGTTCGCATGGGCGAGGCGGCAGACAGGGCCGAGATCAAGCGCCGTTGCCCGCTGCTTGCCGAAAGCCTGAAATTGGCGGCCAGCGGCCAGATCCGCAACATGGCCAGCCTGGCCGGCAATGTGCTGCAGCGGACGCGGTGCGAGTATTTTCGCGAGACATCCTGGCCGTGCAACAAGCGCGAGCCGGGATCCGGTTGCGCTGCGCTGGAAGGCTTGAACCGGCAGCATGCGGTCCTCGGCACCAGCGACACCTGTATAGCTACCTATCACGGCGATTTCGCCCAGGCCCTGATCGCGCTCGACGCCGTCATCGAAGCCGAGGGGAGGAAGGGCTTGCGCAGGATACCTTTCGCCAAGCTGCACCACCTGCCCGGCGATACGCCCAACATAGAGACAGATCTGGCAGCCGACGAAGTCATCGTAGCCATCGATGTTCCAATCAGGGCCTGGAGCCACCGCTCGCGCTTCCTGAAGATCCGCGATCGCGAATCCTATGCGTTTGCGCTGGCCTCGGCGGCCGTCGCTCTCGATATGGACGGTGACAAGGTCAGGCAAGCACGCATAGCGCTTGGCGGCGTGGCGACCGTGCCTTGGCGCGCAAGGGCGGCTGAAGAGGCATTGCACGGCAAGGTGCTCGATCGCGATGCAGCCGAGGCCGCCGCCGAGATCGCATTCGCCGAGGCGAAGCCAAGGGAACACAATGCATTCAAGGTGCCACTCGGCAAACGCACTCTGGTGCGAGCCTTGCTCGAAACACGCGACATGAAGGTCCCATCATGAACCAAGCTGCCCCCGCGCCGAAAGAGAATATGGGAAATCCCGTTCCCCGGATCGATGCCCGCCTGAAGGTTACCGGCCAGGCTGGTTACCCAGCCGACCTTGCGACCGCGAATGTCGCCTATGGCGTGCTTGCCACCAGCACCATCGCCAAGGGCAGCATTTCCGCCCTCCGGCTCGAGAGGGCCCGTGCGGTGCCCGGCGTCCTCGATATCGTCAGCGTCGGTGATATGGATGAGGTCGACAAGCCAGAATTCGGCAATGCCGGCGCAAGCTCGATCGCTCCGCTGCACGACAAGACCATCTTCCATGACGGCCAGATCATCGCTCTGGTGGTTGCCGAGACATTCGAGGCGGCGGCGGAGGCAGCTATGCTGATCCGCGCCGACTATGCGCAAGAAACACCCAGCGCCAGCTTCGATTCCCGGGGAACCAGGATCGAGCCTGCCGCCGGCAAAAGTCCGATGTACAAGGAGAACCTTAAAGCCGGCGATTTCGACGCGGCCTATGCTGCGGCTGCGGTGAAGATCGACCAGAAATACTCGACGCCGACCCAGCACCACAATCCGATCGAGCTGTTTTCCACGACGGCGTGGTGGCAGGGCGACCAACTCACCGTGCACGAGCCAAGTCAGAACGTCACCGGCTGGAAGACCGAACTGGCACGGCAACTGAAGATCGACCCGGCCAATGTACGGATCGTCAGTCCCTATATCGGCGGTGCTTTCGGCTCCAAGGGGCCGATGACCGCCCGCACGGCGATCGTGGCGGTCGCGGCCCGCCGGGTCGGCCGGCCGGTGCGCTGCGTGGTCAGCCGCATGCAGGCTTACGACACACAAACCTATAGGGCGGAGACCCGGCACCGCATCCGTATCGGCGCGAACAGGGACGGCCGCATCACCGCCTTCGGTCACGAAGGCTGGGAAGTGACCTCGCGACTCGATCCCTATGTCGTCGGCGGCACCTCGGCGACCAGCCGCATGTACAATTACGGCTCGGTGCTGACCCGCGTCTCTCTTGTGCATGCAGACCGCAACACACCCGGCTACATGCGTTCGCCGCCCGAGACGCCCTACGTCTATGCGCTCGAAAACGCCATGGACGAAATGGCTGTGGAACTCGGCATGGATCCGGTCGAATTCCGCCGCATCAACGAGCCGGAAAAGGAACCGATCGGCGGCAAGCCGTTCTCCAGCAGATCGCTGATCAAGTGCTATGACCAGGCCGCGGAGGCCTTCGGCTGGTCAAAGCGCGAAGCGGCAGTAGGCTCGATGCGTGATGGCGACTGGCTGGTCGGCATGGGCTGTGCGACCGCCATCTACCCGACCGCCGCAGCACCCTGCGCAGCCCGTGTCCGCCTGACCGACGACGGCCATGTTCGTGTCCAATCCGGCTCGCACGAGATCGGCACCGGCGTGCGCACCGTAGCGGGGCAGATGGCGGCCGAACGGCTTGGCGTCGATATCGACAAGGTGAGCGTCGAGATGGGCGACAGCACCTTGCCGCCGGCGCCGGTCTCTGGCGGCTCGATTTCGACCGCAAGTGTCTGCTCGGCGGTTCTGAAAGCCTGCGACGCGATTCGCGAAAAACTCTTCACCGCGGCTGTCGGGGAGGGCGGACCACTGGCGGGGTCCGGCAACGCAATGCTGGAAATGGAAAAGGAGGCCGTCGTCACCGATAGCGGCAAGTCGGCCAGACTGTCCGACGTCTTCAACGCGATGCAGATCGGCGCGCTCGAGGAATATGCCGAGTTTGCGCCGAAAGGCTCGTCGCCGGAGGCCTTGAAGAAGCTCTATGCCGGGCAGGCGGAATTCCACGGCGGCGATCAGGACGAGGATTCGGTGAAATACGCCTATGGCGCAGAATTGGTTGAAGTGCGCATCAACAGCTACACGAGGGAGATCCGGGTACCCCGCATCGTCGGCGCCTTTGCCGCCGGCCGCATCATGAATACGCGCACCGCGCGCAGCCAGTTGATGGGCGGCATGATCTGGGGCATTGGTCAGGCCCTGCACGAGGCGACCGAAATCGACCGGCGCCACGCCCGCTACGTCAACCGCGACCTGCAGGACTATCTGGTGCCGGTCAACGCCGACATAAAGCAGCTTGAGGTGATCCTCGTCCCGGAAGTCGATCACGCGGTCAACCCGGCCGGCGTCAAGGGATTGGGCGAACTCGGCAATGTCGGAACGGCAGCCGCCGTCGCAAGCGCGGTGTATCACGCCACCGGCAGGCGTATCCGCGATCTGCCGATCAGAATAGAGAATTTAATAGTATAGTTTGTTCCGGTAACGGGTTGAAAATACAGAGCTAGTCATTGTTGCTTTGCTGCGCTATTTGCGTCGGGCCACCAAATCGGAAATGTAGCGTTGCAGGGTAACAGTGCCACGCTCGGGATCGGCGGGCAGTTCAAGCTCGTCCAGAGTGAGGGCGGTCATGCGCGCATACGACTCGGCAGCGGCCCTGGAAAAGCCCATGCCCTCAAAGGTCTCTTGCCATTTTTCACGCGGTGCCGTCACGACCTGAATGTCTTTTCGTAACTCGTCGCTCAGACCAGCCGCGACATCGGACGCAGTATAGCGCGCCGGCCCTTCGACATAGTGGGTACCTGTCTGTTCGATCGGCTCTTTCAGCAGGCGGGCAGCGACGCGCCCAAGGTCGTCCGGTGCCACCATTGGCAATCTGAAGTCCGCCGGAAAAAAGGTGTTCACCACACCATCCTGCTCCGCAGTCTCAAGAGAGAAATCCCAGTTGCTCATATAATATGCCGCCCGGATGATGCTGGCAGGGATCGGCTGGGCGCGCAGTTTCTGCTCCAACCCGTAAAGGATGTTCAGGTCGCCACATCGGTCGCCGGGCTGAGCGCCGTAGGTTGATTGCGCGACGATCTTTCGCAATCCAGATCCTTCAAGAGCTGCAGTGATGGCGGCAACGGTCTTGCGCTCTTCAACGTCGGTGTCGGTCGATGGGTCGGCCGACGGATTGAGCAGAAACAGCCGCTCGCCTTGACGAAAGACCTGACGAAGGACCTCGCTGTCGTGGACATCCGCCACTGCGATCTCGGCGCCACGCCGGGTCCAGTCAGCGCCTTTCGATGGGTCGCGAGTTACGATGGTGACCGCTTCGCCCTGCTGTAGCAGCGACATGGCTGCAGCAGAACCAACATGGCCGGTGCCTCCGAGAATGATGTGCATGGCCGATCCTTTCGCTTCCTATTCCTCCGGGGCGGTGGCAGGAGCCGTATACCGGCGACGTACTGCATCCAGAACGTGCTTGCGGCTTTCCTGCGCCGAGAGCATTTCGTCCTTCTCTGCCTCGGCGGCTTCGCGCGCCAGCTCCTTGTCCCTGATCTGATGGCGAAACCATTCGGAATAGTCGCCGGCACGCAGGTGATGCTCCCAAGTCCCGTCGTCGATGCCTTCGGCGATCTGAGCGAAGATCATCAGGTTATGGGCCCGCAGGTTCATCGCGTTGTCGGGACCTCTGAAATAGAAGCTGCCGGCCTCGTCTAGGTGACCTTCTGCATATTTGCGGCTGTGACGCTTGAGTGACTGGCGCGGCTCGATCGCCTTGACCATGGCAATTTTCTTGCGGGTTTGAGGCCGCCAGAACAACACGCGCTCGCCTTTTGGCGACGGAATATCCTTTGGCGGCTTGGTATCCGTCTCATGGCAAAAGGCCTTGATGACATTCTTGGCCTTGGGACCGAGCGCAATGACGGCAGTGACCAGGCGCAGGGCATCGGTCGAAATCGCTTCCGGATGAACGGTGATCAGGACGGTGCCCGGCAATTCCAACGATAGGACGGCGCGTGTGTCGTCGCGCTTCTTGGGCAGAAGATGATGTGCCTCGTCGATGACCAGCCAATGTGGCCTCGCCGTACGGTAGCGGAAACTGCCAAGGCCGGGGAGCAGATCGGCAAAGAAGTCCGGTCGCTCGTTGACCCGTAACGCCAGCCCATTGACGACCACGCTGGTGTCCGGCTTCTCGATCAGGTCGAGCACTTGTGCCTTTGTCGGTGCGCTCGAGCCATCGCCTATCCGGACGGCACCTTCGAGGCCATCATAGTCGCCTTCCGGGTCGAAAATGCAGAACTGAAAGCCGTTCTCGACGAAGCGTTCCGTCAGCGCGGTGGCCAAGGTGGATTTGCCGATGCCGGAGCTTCCGGCGATCAGAACCGTGTCGGTCGGCGTCAGATAGACTTCGTCGCCGCCGACCGAGCCGAGAAGAATGCCGTCGCGGCGTTTTCGGACAAGTTCCCGATCGCGCTTTACCAGTTTCTCGATCAGTTCCTCGACGCCTTTTCCACGCGCGCCGCGCGTCACCAGGTCTGCTGTATCCTTGACCGCCACAAGTGCATTGTCGACGGCGACGCTGCAGCCGCAGGCCTGCAGGAAGGCGTGGTCGTTTTCAGCATCGCCAATACCGACCACATTGTGTGGTGAAAGCCGCAGGTCCTCAAGTGCAGCGGCCAGCCCGGTTGCCTTGTTGATGCCGCTCGGCAGGATCATCACCGCGCCCTTATTGAAGATGATTTCCAGTTCCAGCCCAAGTTTTTTGATCACTTCAAGAACTGTTGCCTGGTGTGGTTCCCAGGTCGCAACGATCGACCGTCCGACTGAAAGCGGCTTGACGCCGTGCTTTTTTAGCTTGGCGACGAACTTGGGCGCCGGTGCCGGTGAAATCACACGTTCTTCCTCGCTGGCAGGCGTGTAGATCAACGCCCCATTTTCGGCGACGACCTTGTCGAACAGGCCGATCTCGGGAAAAACGCGCTTGAGGTCGGGCAGTTCTCGTCCTGTGACGAGAATGAGCTTGCGGCCACTTTTCTTGACCCGTTCGAGAGCCGCAACCGTCTTTTCAGCTACGATCCCCTCGTGCGCCAGCGTGCCGTCATAGTCTGTTGCCAAGGCGATGAAATACATTTGTCGACCATTTCATGTCTGAGATCGCCGCTACCACCGCCACACGCGAGGTCGCACGACGAGATGCCATTCCGCAAAGGCGTGATCGAGCCGAGCGGACAAGTGTTGCGGCGCAGGATACCCACTCAGTAGCCGCCGATAATCGGCAGTATCTCGCCGGTGATGTAGCTCGAGCAGTGCGGCGAGGCGAGGAACACATAGGCGGGCGCGATCTCCTCCGGTTGCGCCGGCCGTTTCATCGGCGTGTCTGCGCCAAATTTCGACACGTCACCGGCCTGCTTGTCCGATGGGTTGAGCGGCGTCCACACCGGGCCCGGCGCCACGGCATTCACCCGAATTCCCTTTTCGATAAGATTGCCCGAAAGCGCGCGCGTGAAGGCATGAATGCCGCCCTTGGTCATCGAATAGTCGACCAGTTGCTTTGAGCCCTCGATGCCGGTTATGGAGCCGCTGTTGATCATCGCCGAGCCGGGCTTCATATGCGGCACGGCCTCCTGCGCCATGTGGAAATAGCCGTAGAGGTTGGTCTTCAGCGTTGTGTCGAAATGCTCTTCGGTCAGCTCGCTGAATTCGCTGGAATGGATCTGGAAAGCGGCGTTGTTGACCAGCACGTCGATCCGGCCGAATTCCTTCACCACTTCAGCCACCGCATTGTGGCAATGGTCGCGTTCGCTGACGTCAGCCTTGATCAGGATGCAGCGCCGGCCTTCGGCTTCGACGGCCCTCTTTGTCTCTTCGGCATCCTTGTCCTCCGACAGATAGACGATCGCTACATCCGCGCCTTCGCGCGCATAGAGCACGGCCACTGCGCGGCCGATGCCGGAATCGCCGCCGGTAATGACAGCCACTTTGCCGTCGAGCTTTTTCGATCCGATATAGAATGGCGCATCGTAAAGCGGCGCTGGCTCGATCGCCCATTCGTGCCCCGGCTTCGGCTGGTGCTGCTCAGGAAAGGGCGGCTCGGGATATTTGCGTGCTCCGGCCTGCATGGCGCCTTGTTGCTTGCCGCTCGATTTCGATTTGTCCTTGGCATCGATCCGACGCTGGATATGGCGCTGCTTGGCGGCCTCGCCGGCGATTTCCGATTTCATCTGCATGGCTGCCTCCTTGGCTTGAAGGATGAACAACGCATGTCCGGCGAAAAAGTTTGCGCGACGGCGTCATTCTTCAGTCCGCGATGCGTTCGACAAGCGACCATTGCAGCCGCGGCAACGAGTGATGAGCGCCACCTTCGACAAACCGCCGATGAGAATCGCCCCCCCCAAATTTGGCAGCAGGCGCCGAATGTTCTTGATCGCAGCGAACCCAAAACGCCAGGAATCGACGGCGCGTACTGCCCAACTGGCAACGAATGATGCGGCCGGACGTTTGGGCACAAGCGGTGTCCGAGAACCTGAAGGCGCTGGCCAAGCAGAAGGTATTCCGAGGCTGGTGACCTGAAGATTTCCCGCTTCTCGGCGTACAGGCGATTTTGTCAGCGGATCGCGCCAAGGGAGAGGAAAATGGCTGAAGGTCATACCAAACCAAACGGGCCGGATCTGGTCGAGGGCATCGCGTTATCCGACCTTCCCGATGGCGGAAAGCTTCTCGGCCATTGCGGCGATGAGCAGGTGCTGCTGGTGCGCCGCGGGGCCGAGGTCTTCGCCATCGGGGCGACATGCACACATTATGGCGGGCCGCTCGTCGACGGTCTGGTGGTGGAAGACACCGTCCGGTGTCCCTGGCATCACGCGTGCTTCGATTTGCGTACAGGCGAGGCCTTGCGTGCCCCTGCTTTCAGTCCACTCGCGTGCTGGTCGGTGGAACAACGCGATGATCGGATATTCGTGGGCGAGAAGCGCAAGCGGACGGTATCCAAGCCGCGCAATGGAAGCTCCGGCCAGGTTCCAGAGAAAATCGTCATTGTCGGCGGCGGCGCGGCCGGTTTCGCGGCGGCAGAAAAACTGCGGCGCGAACACTATCAAGGCAGCATTGTCATGCTCAGCAACGACGAAGCGCCGCCCGTTGATCGGCCCAATCTTTCCAAGGACTACCTCGCCGGCAAAGCACCGGAGAGTTGGATTCCGCTCCGCGGAGAAAGCTTCTACTCGAAGAACGATATCGACCTGCGTCTCAACGCGAACGTCGCCAGCATCGATACACGTTCTGGCGAAATTGTGCTCGCGGACGGGACACGGACTCCTTACGACAGGCTACTCCTTGCGACCGGAGCCGAACCGGTTCGCCTGACCATACAGGGCGCCGACCAACCACACGTTCACACGCTGCGCTCGTTCGCAGATTGCAAGGCGATCATCGAGCGAGCCACGACTGCGCGCCGCGCCGTCGTGCTTGGCGCCAGTTTCATTGGTCTGGAGGTTGCCGCGGCCCTGCGCTCGCGCGAGATCGAAGTTCATGTCGTGGCGCCGGAAAAACGGCCCATGGAACGGATCCTGGGTCCGCAAATGGGCGACTTTATCCGCGCCCTCCATGAGGAGAATGGTGTCGTATTCCATCTCGAGGACACCGCGAGCAGCATCGACGGCAGCAAGGTGAAACTCAGCAGTGGCGATACGTTGGCGGCGGATTTCGTCGTCGCCGGCATCGGCGTGCGACCGCGGACAGGGCTTGCCGAAACGGCGGGGCTCATCCTTGACCGCGGTGTCGTCGTGAACGCCTTTTTGGAGACGAGCGCACCAGGCATCTTCGCGGCCGGCGACATTGCGCGGTGGCCAGATCCTCACAGTGGCGAGAACATTCGGGTCGAGCATTGGGTGGTTGCGGAGAGGCAGGGGCGAACCGCGGCCCTCAACATGCTCGGCCATCGCGAGAAATTCGTCGCCGTTCCGTTCTTCTGGAGCCAGCATTACGACGTTCCCATCAACTACGTCGGCCATGCTGCGCAATGGGACGAGATCGTGGTCGATGGAGACATCATTGCCAAGGATTGCCTGCTCCGCTTCAAGCGCGAAGGGCGCATGCTGGCTGTCGCTTCGATCTTCCGCGACATCGAAAGTCTAGGGGCCGAGGTGGAAATGGAGCGTCAAATGACCTAGCGAAGCGCGCTGTTATCCGCGGTGCGCAATGATCCAGTCGGTTGCCGCCGCGAGATCGGCGACGGTTGCGGTCGGGCGCGGATCAAACCGTTTCTCGTCGCCCTGCCGGTATTTGCCTGTCCGCACCAGCAATGCGCCCGAAACTCCGGCGCGCAGGGCGCCAGCTATATCGGCCTCGGCGTCGTCGCCGACCATGATCGCCTGATCCGGCGGACAGTCCATGCTTGCCAGCGCCGACAGAAAGAATGCCGAAGAGGGCTTGCCGAGGACAGTTGCGCGTTTCAGGGAGGCAAATTCCAATGCCGCGACGAATGGCCCTGCATCGAGGCTGAGCCCGCCGTCGGCGTCCCGAAACGTCCGGTTGGTGGCAAGGGCCAGCAATTCGGCCCCCGCACTCAGTTCGCGAAACGCGTCATTCAACGCCGCATAGGTGAAGGCGTCTCCGGCATCGACGACGATGACGGCGCGCTTGCCGCGATCCGGCAGCTCGTCAAAATCCGGCGCAAGGCCGGGGTGAACCAACAAGTATGGCGCACGGCCATTGCGAAGCAGCCATTCGCGAGCAGCGTGCGCCGGCGTGAAAACATCTGCCTTGGTAACGGTGAGTCCCATCGCCTCCAGACGTTCGAGAACCCCCTGTTTCGACGAGCGCGTGGTATTGCTCACGAAGCGTACGGCCAAACCGGCCTGGCGCAAACGCGCGACAGCGTCGATCCCGCCTGATATGGCGGTCTCGCCATCATAGATGACGCCTGCGAGGTCAAGCAGTACACCTCTTGTCATCGGTCCAGCATGATCACGAGTCCGCCGTGCGTCAAATCCGGAACAAGGCCATGGTTGGTTCCTTTTGGATCAGGGCAGGCGCACTCGATTAACCGCCGCTCACTCCCACCATTCGGGGAAGGCCGTGCGTGCGGCTTCGGCCAATGTCGCGATCGCCTCGTCGGGAACCGAGCTGTAAGGCCAGAGCAGTCGCGAGCCAAGCGGCGCCCAGCCGCCGGCTGCCGCCATCGCTTTGTCGAGCGCCGCATCGCTGACATCGTAGCGAGCGCGAAAAGGCAGAACGTGCGTGGCGAGAAAGGCCTGTATGCGCGTCTCGACCTTGGCAGCGGCTGCCGCATCCGTGCGGATCATCTGCCACCACGTCACCGCGCCCTTCGGGTTGAGGCAGGCGACGTTGGAATAGCTGCCGTGGGCGCCCTGGGCAAATCCCGTCGCCAGCGTATGGCCGGGCACGAAGACCGAAAATCCCGGCAGTTCGCGGCGCATGTCGGCGTACCAGTTGGCGTCGCCGCCCGGCAGCTTGGCGCCGACCAGCGATGGCACGGCTGCATGCAGCCTGGCGATGCCTTCGAGCGTCAGGCGGCGCTTGGCGTGCGGTGGATTGTAGAGCACCGGCGTGTCAGGCGCAGTCTCGCAAAGACCGCCGACGAAGCGCATGACCTCATCGTCGCTGGGCGGCCACCAGTCAGGCAAGGTGAATTGCATCGCCGCCGGGCGGAGCGCCGATGCCCGCGTCAGCCGCTCGCGCGCGACGCGCGGATTGGACTGGCTGATGCCGATCTGGAAGGGCAGGCGCGCGCGAGCCGCTGACGCGGCCACCAGGTCGCAAAGCCGATCGAACTCAGGCTCGGTCTGGCAGTGGAACTCGCCGGCCGTGCCGTTGGAATAGATGCCGTCGACACCGGCCGCGCAAAGCCGCGCGATCGTCTCTTCCGTCGCCTCCCAGTCGATTGCACCGCGGTCGTCGATGGCCAGCATCACCGCGCCCCAGACGCCGCGCGGCGCCTGTGCAGGCAAATGGGTCAGATGGTCGTCCAGCTCAGCGCGCACCGGCGATCTCGTGCTCGCGCCGGGTTTCGTTCGACGAGAAGGCGGCCTCGATGATGCCGATGATCTTGCGTCCATAGGCACCATCGACCGGCACCGGCTTGTCGTTTGCAAGGGCATCGCCCATCGCCGTCCATTCGCGCACCAGCGCGTTGTGCATCCAGTTTGGCTCGAACGAGCCGGGCAGGTCGGTCCAGACCGCATCGCGCCCCAGCATCGTGCCTCGGTCCATGTCGATGCGCAGCGTTCCCTGCTCGCAGACCAGGTCCATGGCGTAGCCGGTCGCGCCATTGCGGTAGCCGATGCTCTGCACCTGGCCGAGCCCGCCGCCGGCGAAACGCAGTCCGAGCAGGGCGGTGTCGTCGGCTTCCTGGTCATGGAACTTGGCGCCGAGCATGGCGCTCACCGACACGACATCGTCATCCATCAGCCAGACCAGGCGGTCGAGCGCATGAATGCCGGCCGTCAACAGCATGCCGCCGCCGGTTGCCTTGCGCAGATGCCAGTCGCGGCGATTGTGCTCCATCCACAGCTTGATGATCCAACTCGATCCGATGAGCGGCCGGCCGAGCGTTCCTTCCTCCAGCATTTGCCTAGCCGCCATGCAGGGCAGGGCGAAATGCATGAGATGGGCCACCATCAGCTTGACGCCGCCGGCGGCCACAGCGGCATTGATCGCATCGCAGGCCGCCGCCGTCGGCGCCATCGGCTTTTCGAGCATGATGTGCTTGCCAGCCTTTGCCGCTCCGATCGCCATTTCGGCATGGAGATGGTGAGGGCTGGCGATCAGGACGGCGTCGACATCCTTATCGTCCAGCAGCTTGCGCCAGTCGGTGTAGCCGCGACCACCATGTTCGGCGGTGAAGCCGGCCAGGGCATCGTTATTCCCGCGGCACGATGCGACGAGGCGCAGGCCGTGCACTTCCTTGATTGCCCTTGCATGGGCCCCGCCGAAATCGCCCGCTCCGATAATGCCTATTCCAATCATCGTCCTGCCTTTTCATATGCGGCGTCGATCAGCGACATCGCCGCAACATAGTCATCGATCGAAATTGCCGGCGGCGCTTTTCGGGCCAGCCGGTCGAGCGTGTCGCCCATGCATAGCCGATACCGCGTCGCCGGCAATTCGATCGGCAAGTCGACGATAACGCCATCGTCGAGCGTCGCACAGATGGCGCGGTCGCCATAGTCGATGAGGGTCGCATTCGCACTGACGATGCGCCATTCAAAGTCGCCGCCGGGGCGCATCGACGCGAAAGTATATCCCGCCTCGACGACGAACAACGCTCCGGCAGCGTCTTCCAGCACAAGCAGCGCATGGTCCTCGACCGGGGCGCGGTGAATGCGGTTCTCTATCGAAACGGCTTTCAGCCTAAGCCCGCCGGTTGCCAGGCTGAGCGCGGCGTCGATGCCGTGTATGCCGAGGTTCCTCAGCGCGCCGCCGCCACCGATCGCCGGATCCACGACCCAGGCGACACCGTCGGCCGCATAGCGCTGCGGCGGGCCATTGACCAGCCGGAACTGGCAATGCGCAACCGCACCGGCGCGGCCTTGCTGGCGAAGCCTTTCAAAGCCAATGACGGCCGGCCCAAAGCGGTTGGGCAGGGGAACACTGACAAAGGCCTGGTGCTGCCTCGCCAGGTCGCGCAGCGCGGCCAACGCCCCGGTGCTGCTCGCCGCCGGCTTTTCCAGGATCAGCGGTATGCCACCTTCGATGACGGCCCGCGCCCGCGCGGGCACCGTCGAAGGATGACCCATCAGCAGGATCACATCAGGCGGGCTGGAGAGGATTTTCGCAAAATCCGCAATGAACGGCAAATGATGACGCGCCGCGAAGGCGCGCGCATGCTCCGCGTCCTCATCCCAAATGCCGGCAATTTCGGCGCCACAAGAGTGTGCGGCGTCGAGATGCATTTCGGCGTGCCAGTGGCTCGATCCGGCCAGGACAATCTTCATTTCAGTGACGAATCCTCTTACTTGCAGGATATCCTACAAGTCGCTATGCTACAAGCATCGACCGCTTTGTGACGCGCCATCGGGCGCAATTGCAGCGGCGCTGGGAGCAAAATGCCGGAACCCAAGTTGATCTCAGAACCCAAGCCGATCTCGGAACCTAAGTCGATCGAGCCGTTGACCAGACCGCCGCTGCTTCACGTCAGCGTGCAGGAGAGCCTCAGGAAATATATCCAGAGCAACAAGCTCAAGGCGGGGGATCCCTTGCCTCCGGAGACCTTCCTGGCGCAGCGGCTCGGCGTCGGCCGCAACTCGGTGCGCGAAGCTATCAAGGCGCTGGAGTCGATCGGCATTCTGGAGACGCGCCGCGGTATCGGCGTGTTCGTCAAGGAATTCTCGTTCAAGCCCTTGCTGGATAATCTGGCATATGGCCTGCAGGATTCGTTGCGCGACGTGGAGGAGCTGCGCGAGATCCGCCGCGTCCTTGAAACCGGCCTCATCGCCAAGACCATCGAGATGATCAGCGCCGAAGACATCGCCGCGCTGCGCCAGCTGACCGAAAGCATGCGGCGGCGCGCCGAGCGCCAGGAGAGCTTTGCCGAAGAGGACCAGCAATTCCATCAGCTGCTGTTCCGCTGCCAGAACAATCACATGCTGAGCGCGCTGATCGACATCTTCTGGGTGGCGTTCAACAAGGCCTCGAACTTCACCAGCCTCGACAATCCGACACCGCTGGCGACGTGGCGCGACCATCACGAGATCGTCGAGGCCGTTGCCGCCAAGGATGTCGACCGGGCGCGTCAGCGCCTCGACGACCACTACAGGGGGATTCAGCAAGTGATCGCCAAAAACCGAACGACCTGACCCAACGCCGAACTACCTGACAATGCCAAGGGAGGAAACCATGCGCATCAAGACTATCGCTCGTCATCTGGCCGTCATCGGGCTGCTGCTCGGCGGCATCGGCCTGCACACCAGCGTCCAGGCACAGGGTGCCAAGACCATAACCGGGGGCTTCGACGTCGGCCCCGGCGGCTTTCCCAAGAACTTCAATCCGCTGGCTGCGACCGGCGGCTTTACCTGGCTCAGCACCTATTTTGAACCGCTGGTCATCTACAACGCCGACCTGACCGAACTCGAAGGCGATCTGGCCAAGGACTACAGGGTCAGCGACGACCAGCTGACCTATACGTTCAACCTCGTCCAAGAGAGCTGGCACGACGGCAAGCCGTTCACATCCAAGGACGTCAAGTTCACGCTTGAGCTCGCCAGGAACAAAGCGTCCGGCAGCCTGTTTGCCGCGCGTCTCGGCGACATCGCGTCGGTCGACGCGCCGGACGATCGCACCGTCGTCGTCAAACTGTCGAAGCCCAACGGCTCGTTCCTGTCCATTCTCTCGCAGGTGATGATCCTGCCGGAGCATGCCCTGGCCGCGATCCCACCGGAAACGCTGGCCACAAGTACTTGGTGGTCCACCACTCCGGTCGGCACCGGCCCCTTCAAATTCAATCGCTATGTCAGCGATCAATATGTCGAGCTGGCCGCGGATGACGACTATCGCGGCGGCAAGCCGAAGGCCGCCGTGCTCATCAACCGGTATTTCGAGAGCCCGGCGGCCGCCGTTGCCGCGCTGCGCGCCGGCGAGATCCAGTTCACCTATGTCGAGCCCGACGACGCGGTATCTTTCAAAAGCGACAGCAATTTCAAGGCGATCGAGGGCGCTTCTTATGTAGTCAACTACATCGGGCTCAACCAGAAGGTCGAGCTCTTCAGGGATGTTCGCGTCCGCCAGGCGATCATGTACGCGATCGATCGCAATGCCATCATCGAGAGCCTCTATGGCGGGGCGGCCAAACCGGCCAATTGCGGCTACGTCGCGCCGCATCTGCTTCCCGAAGGCCTCGAGACCTATGCTTACGATCCGGCAAAGGCCAAGGCTCTGCTTGCTGAGGCGGGCTGGGACAAGATCAACGGCGATAAGCCCATCACCTTGCTGACCTATTACGGCTCGCCGCAAGCGGCCAATGTGATGGCCGCCATACAGTCGATGCTGGCCGAGGTCGGGATCAATGTTGTGCCGCGTGTCGTCGATACGCCGACCTATAACGGCATCGTCTACAAGGAAGGCACGCCGGACTGGAACGCGTTTGCGATGGTCTATGCCGGCCTGCAGAACGGGCCAAATCCGGCTGGCATCAGCCCGGGTCTCAACAAGTCCCAGATTCCGCCGGCAGGCTTCAACACCATGCGCATCGAGTTCGACGACCTGAGCGCTGCATTGGACGCCGCGCTCGGCCAGACCGACCCGGCCAAGATCGATCAATCCTGGCAGGAAGTCTGCAAGGTGATGAACAAGGATCTGCCCTGGGCGACATTATGGGTAGCCAATCGCTATGGCGTCGCCTCCAACAAACTGCGTGACTTTGTCTGGACGCCGGCGCCTGCCGGCGGTCCTTTCGCGGCTCACCCGGAACGCTGGGACATCCAGTAAAAAAACGCCTGGCGGGCCACTCCAGGCCCACCTTTGCAAGGAGCCGGCCTGATGCCGGCTCCGCTCACCATCACCACGGACAGCCAATGCTGAGTTTCATTGCCCGCCGCAGCGCTACAGGACTGCTGATGCTGGTCGCTCTGAGCGTCCTCATCTTCATCCTTTTGCGACTGGCGCCCGGCGATCCGATCGACGCGTATATCAACCCGTCCAGCCCGATGTCTGCTTCCGACCTCGAAGTCCTGCGTGACCGGCTTGGGCTCGACCAGCCGCTTCCCGTGCAATACCTCGCCTGGCTTCGCGCCGCGCTCAGCGGCGACTTCGGCTATTCGATCCAGCGCAGCGGCGTTGCCGTGCTGCCGCTGGTCATGGAGCGCATCGGCCCGACCGCGCTCTTGATGGGCACCGGCCTGGCCATCGCCATCGTGCTCGGCATTTCCGCCGGCATCTTCAGTGCCGTCCGCCGTAACGCGCTGCCCGACATCGCGCTGTCGGTGGTTTCTTTCATCGGCATCTCCAGCCCGGCTTTTCTGACGGCGCTTCTCGGACTGTACTTCTTCTCGGTGTTGCTGCGCTGGGCGCCATCAGGCGGCATGCAGACCGCCGGCGCACCTTTTTCCATATCGGACGTGCTCGCGCACCTCGTCCTGCCCGCCTGCCTGCTGTCCATCGGACACGCCGCGCTGATCATGCGCTACATGCGCGCATCGCTGCTGGAAGTGCTCAACCAGGACTATGTGCGGACCGCGCGCGCCAAGGGAGTGCGCGAGTTCTGGGTGATCATCAAGCACGCGACCCGCAATGCGCTTCTGCCGGTTATCACCCTGATCGGGTCGACGGTCGGCATCGCGATCGGCGGCGCGATCTTCCTCGAAAGCGTGTTCAATTGGCCGGGCATGGGCCTGCTGCTGGTCAACGCCGTAGGCACACGGGATTACCCGGTGATCATGGGCGCCACTCTGGTAATCGGCATTTGCGTCATTCTGGTCAATCTCCTGACCGACATCGTCTATGCCGTCGTCGATCCGCGCATTCAGGTGTCGTGATGACGATCACCGCGCCAGATCCGACAGCTGTGCCGCAAACCAAAGGACCGCTCCGCCGCGCGCTCGACCGCTTCTTTGAAAATCGTGCGGCGCGCGCCGGTCTGTTTATCGTTATCCCTATCCTGCTGGCGGTTTCGACCTATCATTTATGGTGGCCGTTCAGCCCCAACGCGATCGATCTCAGGGCGATCAACAAGGGACCGTCGGCCATTCATTGGCTAGGCAGCGACGGCGTCGGCCGCGACGTCATGGCCCGGTTGCTGCAAGGCGGGCGGATCTCGCTGCTGGTCGCCGTCTGCTCGGTCGCCATCTCGATCGTCATCGGCTTCCTGGTCGGCGCCGTCGCCAGCTTCGGCGGCCGTGTTGTCGACGGCACGGTGATGCGCTTCGTCGATCTCGCAATGACGCTGCCGCCGGTGATCTTCCTGCTCGTGCTCGCTTCGATTGCCGGCACCGGCATCGCGCCGACCATCCTGGTGATCTCGCTGCTCTCATGGCCGGTGCTGTCGCGCATGGTGCGCGCCCGGCTGCTCGAGCTGCGCGAGCGCGACTTCGTCGTCGCCGCCCGTGGCATGGGGGCGGGGCTGCCGCATCTCCTGTTCCGTCACGGCCTGCCGAATTGCATCGACATTCTTGTCGTCTACGCCACTTTGCAGATCGCCAACGCCATTCTGCTCGAAGCCGGCCTCTCTTTCCTCGGCCTCGGCATCGCGCCGCCCGAAGCCAGCTGGGGCAACATGCTCAATCTCGCCCGCTCCACCGTCGTGCTCGAGCAATATCCCTGGCAATGGATGTTTCCCGGCGCCGTGCTCGTGCTCACCGTTCTGGCCATCAACTTCATCGGCGACGGCCTGCGCGATGCATTCGATCCCCGTTCCGATCTCAACTGAACCTGAAGGTTTTCAAAATGCCCCTGTTTACCGGTGTCGTGCCACCTGTCGTCACCCCGCTCCATTCCGATTTCAGTGTCGACTTCCCGTCGTTCACGCGGACCATCGAGAACCTGCTCGCCGGCGGCGTTCACGGGCTGTTCGTGCTCGGCTCGACCAGCGAGGTGGTCTTTTATGACGGGGCCGGCCGCAGGGCCATCATCGAGCACGCCGTCAAGGTCAACAATGGCCGCGTTCCGATCTTCGCCGGGGTCATCGACCCGACGACCGATCGTGTCATCAATCACGCCAAGATAGCCAGATCGGCCGGCGCCGACGCCGTCGTGGTCACCGCGCCCTTTTATGCCCGCACCAGCCAGCCCGAGATCGGCGATCACTTCCGTTATATCAAGGATGCGGTCGACATCCCCATTATCGCCTACGACATTCCGGTCTGCGTCCATGTCAAGCTGGAGCGCAAGACCACCGTCGGCCTGGCCAGCGAGGGGGTTATCGCGGGGATCAAGGATTCCAGCGGCGATGACGGCAATCTGCGTTATGTGCTCAAGGACATGGCCAACGATCCGAATTTCTTCGGCATGACCGGATCCGAGATCCTGGTCGACAGCGTGCTTGCCATGGGCGCGCATGGCGTCGTGCCGGGCCTCGCCAATGTCGATCCGCACGGCTACGTCAAGCTGTGGAACCTGATGCAGGCGGGTCAGCACGTCGAAGCCCGCGTGGAACAGGAGCGGCTGTTGAAGCTGTTCGAGATCGTCTGGATCTCGCTCGGCAGGACAAGCGCCGGCTCGGCCGGCGTAGGCGCCTTCAAGACAGCGATGAAGAGCCTCGGCATCATCGCCTCCAACACCATGGCGCGGCCGCAACGCAGCTTGAACGACGAGGAAACCGCAAAGGTCGAAATCATCCTTCGCGACGTCGGGTTGATGCGCTGACCGTGGACGCTCCGATTCTCTCGATTTCCGGTCTGCGGGCCGTGTTCCGTATCGCCGGACGCGACATCGCCGCCGTGCAGGACGTCGATCTGACGATCGGATCGGGTGAAACGGTCGCGCTCGTCGGCGAATCCGGATCGGGCAAATCCGTCACCAGCCTGTCGATCATCGGCCTGCTGCCGAAGAAGATCGGACACATCGCCGAGGGCTCGATCGCGCTGCGGCGCAGGGATGGCACTGTCACCGAGCTGACCGGCCTCGATCCCGAGTCGCTGCGCAAGGTGCGCGGCAACGACATCGGCATGGTGTTCCAGGAGCCGATGACCAGCCTCAATCCGGTCTACACGATCGGCGAACAGATCGCCGAGCCGATCCGCATCCATCTCGGCAAGTCGCATCGTGATGCGGCCGCCGACGCCGTGCGGCTGCTGGCTCAGGTCGGCATTCCCGATCCCGATCGGCGGGCGCGGCAATACCCGCATGAGCTGTCGGGAGGGATGCGCCAGCGCGCCACCATCGCCATGGCCCTGTCCTGCAATCCGACCTTGCTGATCGCCGACGAGCCGACCACCGCGCTCGACGTCACTATCCAAGCCCAGATTCTCGACCTGCTGGCCGAGCTGCAAGCGCAACGCGGCATGGGCATTCTGTTCGTCACGCACAATCTCGGCGTCGTTGCCGAGATCGCCGACCGGGTCGCGGTGATGTATGCCGGGCGCATCGTGGAATCGGGTCCGGTGAGCGAGGTGTTCACCCGTCCGCGTCATCCCTACACCGCCGGGCTGATGCGTTCGGTGCCACGGCTTGGCCAAGCCACCACGCTGAAGGCAGCAGGAACGCCGCTTCCAACCATCGCCGGCAATGTTCCATCGCTGGCCTTGCTGCCCAAGGGCTGCTCCTTCGCGCCGCGTTGCGCCCTGGCTGTCGATGCCTGCCGCACTGCTGTACCGCCATTGTTCGCGGCGACGTCGACCCAGAAAAGCCGTTGTTTGCGCTGGGAGGATCTCTGACAATGGATGCCCCCTTCCTTTCGGTCAGGAACCTGACCAAGCATTTTGCGCCGACGGCGTTCTCGCGCGGTCCCATCGTCAGGGCGCTGGAAGATATTTCCTTCGATATCGCGCGCGGCCAGGTGGTCGGCCTCGTCGGCGAATCCGGGTCGGGCAAGACCACGATCGGCCGCTCGGTGCTGCGTCTCATCGAGCCGACGTCCGGCGAAATAAGATTTGACGGCGTCGATATCACTAAGTTGAGCGCCGGCCCGCTGGCTCGCCAGCGCCGCAAGATGCAGTATATTTTCCAGGATCCGTTTGCCAGTCTGTCGCCGCGCATGACCATCGGGCAGATCCTGACCGAAGGCCTGGATATTCAGGGCATCGGCAACAGGCGCGAGCGGCGGGCGAGGGCGGAGAAAGCACTTGCTGCGGTCGAGTTGCCAGTCGATGCCTATGACCGCTACGCCCACGAATTTTCGGGCGGGCAGCGTCAGCGCATCGGCATCGCCCGGGCGCTTACGCTCGAACCCGAATTCATCGTCGCCGATGAGCCGGTCTCTGCCCTCGATGTCTCCATTCAGGCGCAAATCATAAATCTTCTGCGCGACCTGCAGATCCGGCTCGGTCTCACCATGCTGTTCATTTCGCATGACTTGGCCGTCGTCGAATATATCTGCGACACGGTGATCGTTCTCTATCTCGGGCGCATCATGGAAGTTGCACCGGCGGCCGCGCTCTATGCTCGGCCACAGCATCCCTATACGCGCGCGCTGCTGTCGGCCATTCCGTCGCTCGACCCGCTGGCCAAGCAGACCCGGCAGGTGCTGAAGGGCGACATCCCAAGCCCCGCAAATCCGCCAACCGGGTGTGTTTTCCGAACCCGTTGCCCGGTCGCCATAGACGCTTGTGCCGGCATCGTCCCGCCGCTGCGGGCAACGTCAGATGGCCATCTGAAGGCCTGCATTCGCGACGACATCGCCTAGGCAAGCTGGCGTGACGTTCCAGCAGTCGGGATCCTCGTTTCCGCGAAGCGGCACCGAAATTACTTTGCGGTCCGGCTTGCAATCGCGGCAATCTGCCCTAACATATCAGGCATGTTGCCGCTGAGCTTTTGCCATGTCCATGCCTGTCACAGTGATTAGCGAAATCGCCCGCAAGCTGGGAGGAGCCCCGGTGCTCGGGACGGAGGTAACTTCCCAGGCAGACCTTGCCATGATCGTGCGACGCCGACTGCCGCTTGCCGCACTGAGAGGACTTTCGCTCGCTGGGCTGAGCGATCAGGAGATCGAAAAGTTTGTCATCCCGCAACGGACCAGGCGCCACCGGGCGGAAAAGGATCAACCGTTGACGGTAGACGAGTCTGATCGGGCGGTGCGGCTCGTACGGATTCAGTCATTTGCCGAAGAGACGTTCGGAGATGCTGAAAAGGCCAACACATGGCTGCGCAGAGGCTTGGCCGAACTTGGCGGTGAAACGCCGTTGACCATCGCGCAGACTGAGGCTGGCGCGCGTGTTATCGAGACCATTCTTGGAAAAATCGCCTGGGGTGCCGCCGCCTGATGCGGCTTTGGCGGCTGTCAGGACTTCGATACGCTACGGCTATCGATGGCGGCTACGGGCTGTTGTTCGATGGAAGATGGAACACAGTCGGTCATCCCGTCACATACAGTGCCACGTCGCCTTCACTTTGCGTGCTGGAGAAGCTGGTGCACGTCGAGGATCCAACGCTGCTTCCGAGACTTGCGATGGTGTCGTACGACGTGCCCGATGATATTGGCGCTGACCGATACGATCTCATTAATCTCCCGGGCGATTGGCGACAACGGGAGGCATTTACGCAACGAGTCGGCGATGAGTGGCTGAACAGCGTCAGCGCTGCTCTGTTCTTTGTTCCGTCAGCCATTGTCCCGATCTCGGACGGACCAGATCACAATGTTCTCATCAATCCTCGTCATCCTGCCGCGGCCCGAATCAAAATCGCACGTGTCGATCCGTTCGAGCTTGACGTTCGGCTATTCAAAGGGTGACTGCGGGTTGGTATCGGCAAGGCGTTGCTCGCGCTAGGCTCGGACTATTGAGCTTGCGTAAGCCATTTGGGTCTGGGAACAGCCTGCAACAGGCTTTGCGTATATTCGTGGCGAGGCGCCCCGAAGAGCGCCGAGGTTTGGCCTTCCTCGACAATCTTTCCATCTTTCATAACCATGATCCGATCGGCGAAATGGCGCACGATCGGCAAATCATGTGTGATGAAAATATATGAGAGGCTGAGCCGCGTCCTAAGGTCGGCCAGAAGGTCGATCACCTGCGCCTGGATAGAGACGTCGAGCGCCGAAACCGCCTCGTCGCAGACGATCAGTTCCGGCTCGCTCGCAAGCGCGCGCGCAATGGCGATGCGCTGTCGCTGGCCGCCGGAAAACTGGTGCGGGTAGCGGTCGGCGTGTTCCGGCAACAGCCCCACCAATTCCAGGAGCTCTGCCACTCGAGCCTTCCACCTGTTCTTCGGCAGAATATCGCGGTGGATCACCCAGGGTTCGGAAATGATGGAGTAAACGCGCATGCGCGGGTTCATCGATCCGTATGGATCCTGGAATACCATCTGCACCTTGCGCCGAAACGCCATAAGACGCTTCTCGTTCATTTCGAAGATGTTCTCGCCGGCGAAGACGGCCTTGCCCGCGCTTGGCGCGTTCAGCCCCAACAGCATGCGTGCGACGCTCGATTTGCCGGAGCCGGACTCGCCGACGATGCCGAGCGTTTCGCCTCTCCTGACCTCGAAGCTTATGTCATCCACCGCCTTGAACGTCCGCTTGCTGCTGAAAGCTCCGGAAGCAAGCACATAGTGCTTGGTGAGATGTTCCACCTTGAGCAGGGTTTTGCCGGCGATCGTCGTCGAACGCCTGTTCGGCGCCTCCGCTGCGTTGCCGTGGGGCAGGGCGGAGATGAGGCGGCGCGTGTAGGCGTGCTGCGGATTGCTGAAGACCTCCTTGGCGATGCCTGTCTCCACCACCTTCCCGCCGTTCATGACGATAATCCGGTCCGCCATGGACGAGGCGAGTTCAAGGTCGTGGGTGATCATGATCAACGCCATGCCGGTCTCACGCTGGAGATCGCGCAGCAGATCGAGGATCTGCGCTTGCACACTGACGTCCAGAGCGGTCGTCGGCTCATCGGCAATCAGGATGTCCGGTTTCAACGCGATCGCCATGGCGATCATCACGCGCTGGCGTTGTCCGCCCGAGAACTGATGTGGATAGAAGTCGACGCGGTTTTCCGGCTCTGGAATGCCCACACGCCGAAGCAGTTCTATCGTCTTGGCGCGTGCGTCCTTGCCGGCTCCCGCGCCGTGGCTCTCATAGACCTCCTCGATCTGGCGCCCCACCGTATAGACGGGGTTCAGGTAGGCGAGCGGATCCTGAAAGATCATCGCAATCCTGCGGCCGTTGATGCTTCTGCGCGCCTCCGCGCCAAGGCCCGAGAGTTCGACGCCATCGAAGAGGCAGGAGCCGGCCACGATATCACCTGGCGGACAGTCGATGAGATCCATCACCGTGCTGGTGCTGACGCTTTTTCCCGAACCGCTTTCGCCGAGGATCACGAGAGTCTCGCCACGGCTGACGTGGAAAGAGACATTGTCGACCGCGCGTACCGGCTCATCGTCCGAAAGGAAATCGACGGTCAGTCCGTCGACTTTGAGAATGGGATTGGTCGCGTTGCTCATCGGGCGGCTTTTCGCAATGTCTGAAGACGCCAGCGTTGCTGCGGATCAGCGACGGTGCGCGCCCAGTTCGAGAGGATGTTGAGCGACAGCGTCGTCAGCATGATTGCAAGACCCGGCCAGAATGCGATCCACCAGGCTGTCGCGAGATAGCCGCGGCCGTTTGCCACCATTGCACCCCAGGTGAAATCCGGCGGCTGAATGCCGAGGCCAAGGAAACTCAGCGCCGATTCCGAGAGAATGACGGTCGCGAAATCAATGGCGGAAATCGTCACCAGTGTCGGCAGGACGAGGGGGGCGATGTGCCGGACGATGATCCGGGCCGGCTTCGCGCCCATGGCTCGCGCCGCGCTCACAAACATGCGCTCGCGCAACTCCAGCACTTCTGCGCGCGCCGTTCTGAGATAGATCGGCATGCGCGTAACGGCGAGAACGATCACCAGGTTGGTGATGCTCGGGCCGAGCGTATAGAGCACGATGAGCGCCAGCAGCAGCGAGGGAAAGCTCATGACGACATCGGCCAGGCGCAGAATGAGATGGCTGTACCAGCGCTCCGAATAGCCCGCTATCAGGCCGAGCGTTCCACCAACCAGCATGGACGCGAATACCGCCGCCGCGGCAATGCCGAACGTATTCTGCGCGCCGACAATCAGCCTGGCCAGGATGGGACGGCCGAGGGTATCGGCGCCGAGGACATAGATCCAGCCGCTGGCCAGCGAGAACGGGGCGAGGTTTCGCTGGCGCAGCCCCAGCCGCGAAGCAGCGTCGCCCACCAGCCACGGGCCGAGGACCGCAGCGAGCACGATGATCGTCAGGAAGATAGCGGCGGCGAGCGCAAGCTTGTCGCGCTTCAGATAGGCGAGAAGCACGCTGCCGCTGCCTGGAACCGCCGCTGGCTTGATGTCGGGGGTGATGATCGTCATGGCTCAGTACCGGATGCGCGGATCGAGAACCGCGTAGAGCAGGTCGATCGCGATGTTCAGGATGAAGATGGCGGTTGCCGTCACCAGAATTGTCGACTGGACGACGGCAAAATCGCGCTGGATGATCGAGTCGATCATCAGCTTGCCGATGCCGGGCCAGCCGAATATCGACTCCACGACGACGGCGCCGTTGACGAGACTGGTCGCCAGGTCGCCGGCGACCGTGACGACGGGCAGCAGCGAGTTGCGAAGCGCATGCCCGAAGATGATCTTCTGTCGGGGCAGGCCTTTGGCCCTTGCGGTCTTGATGTATGGAGAGGCAAGCGCGGACAGCATCGTTCCGCGCACGACCTGCACCAGGAGACCGAAGGGGCGAAGCATCAGCACGAAGACGGGCATGATCCAATGGGCCCAGGTTCCGGTGCCGGATGTCGGCAAAAGCCCGAGCCCCACAGCGAAGACAAGGATGCCGACGATGGCGACCCAAAAATCCGGCGCGCTTGCGCCGGCCAGAGAGACGAGGCTGGCGACACGGTCGAACATGCTGCCCGGTCGCGCGGCCGCAAGAGAGCCGACAAGGATAGCCAAAGCGGTCGACAGCGTGATCGCGACGGCGGCAAGCTTCAGCGTTTCCGGGAACGCCTCAAGCGCGACCTGCATCGCCGAGCGGTTCTGGCGTAGCGATTCACCGAAATCCAGCTGCAGAAGATCGCGCAAATATTCCAGAAACTGCCAATAGATCGGCTGATCGAGGCCGTTCAACCGCGCGAACGCGGCCCGAGCTTCCGCAGTCGAGTCCAGAGGCAGGTACAAGGCGGAAGGGTCGCCGGTGAGCCGTGTCAGGAAAAAGACCAGCGTCAACAGACCTATGACCGACAGGATGCTGTGGAACGCCCGGCGTCCAAGATAGGTAATCATTTGGGATGCCCTTGGACGGATATCGACGGAGGCAACAGGTCAGGGGCGCAGGATCACGATCGGACCCAGCGCCCCCGTATCACTCAGTCTTTTTTGATAGCGATATTGGCCAGCGGTATTTCGCTGTTGGTGGTGATATCGGGCTTCCATTCCAGCCTGGTGCCAACGCGGGTATAGCCGATCATGTGGAACATCGGGATGTCCGCCACCACTTCGTTGCGGGCCTTGCCGAAGATCGCCTTGAAGCTGTTGGTGCGGGCTTCGCCGGTCGCAGCCAGGGCCTCGTCTATCTCCTTGTCGAACGCCGGATCGGCCACGGTCGAGTAGCTCCCGCTCGATCGGTAGAAGATCGGAACCGTGAAGGCCGCATCGCCCTTGTTGTTGTCGTGCATCATCTGCAGGAGATTGGGGCCGCGCTCCGGCGGGAAAGGCTTTTGCAGATAGCGCAGCCAGTCGGCGACATCGAGCATGGTAAGCTTGACGTTGAGGCCGGCATCCTGCCACATCGTCATCATGGCCTCCATCGCTTCCGCGCCGTTTGGATAGATGCCGTTTCGCCCGATGAGCTTGATCTCGGTATCGACCGCGACACCTGCCGCGCGCGCCTCTTCGATGAGCTTTTTCGCCTCTTCCGGATCGTACGGCCAAGGCTCGAGCGCATCGTCATGCCCGTTGATCCCGGAGACGACCATCTGCGACGCACGCTTGACGTCGTCGCCGAACAGCTGCGCAAGGCCTTCCCAGTCGATCGCGAGGTTGAGCCCCTTGCGGACGCGCAGGTCATCGAGCGGCGGCTTGGCGGCATCGATACGGATCGCGGTGGTCTCGGAGTTCAGGTAGGCGAAATCCGTCTCCGGATTGCTGGCGTCCTGGATGGCAATCGACGGCGTCAGGTCGGCTTCCCCGGTTTCCACCATGGCAGCTCTGATCGAGGATTCGGGCCGCCAGACATAGGTTGCCTTCGTGATCTCCGGCTTCTTGCCCCAATAGCCGTCGAACGCGTCAAGCACTACGGTTTGCGGGGAAAAGGTCGACAGCTTGAATGGGCCGGTCCCGACCGGATCGTTCACCGCCTTGTCGACCGGTGTCTTCGGCGAGACGATCATGACCACGCTCAACAGCGTCGGCATGATGGGCTCGGGCCTGTCCGACTTTATCTCGACGGTTAGATCGTCGACCGGCGTCAGCGTTAGCTTGGCATCGCCGAACTTCGCTATGTTGCTGCAAGTGATCTTGCCGCTGATCATCCTGTTGATGGAGAACGCAACCGCATCCGCGTTGAGCTCCGTTCCGTCCTGGAACTTCACGCCCTCGCGCAGCTTGATCCGCCAGGTCGTCGGGTTCACGCTGGTCCACTCGGTCGCCAATTTCGGCTGAGGTTGTCCGGTGATCGGATCGATGACGGTCAACGATTCAACGACGTTTTGGCTGAGTATCTGGCCGACATTTGTGATGATGGTGCCGCAGGGCTCCAGATTGGCCGGCTGCTCCGGCAGGACGATACGGATGTCCTGCGCCGCATCTTGTGCGACAGCCGATGGCGCGGCAGCAGTCATCAATACGACAGCTGCAATCGTATGAGCGCTTCTATTCATGTCTCTCCTCCCTTTGATATTCCGTTTTGGCTGTCGGGCGCAGGGCGAACCTCCTCGTCCCGTTCGCCCGACAATTTGCCGATCTCCCGGCGACTAGGCGGCGATCCTCTCGATCAGTCCGCGCAGCATGTCTTTTTCCTGCGGCTTCAGATCCGTCAGCGGCGGACGGAGCGGGCCGGGGGTCCGTCCTATGAGCTCGACGCCTGCCTTGATGATCGACACTGGATAACCTTGTTCGCGATCGCGCAAAGCCGCGAAGGGGAAGAAGAAGCTGTGCAGGATTTCTTCCATTGCGGCGCGATCGTTTGTCCGCATGGCCCTGTAGAAGCGCTGTGCCAATTCCGGCACGAAGTTGAAGACCGCAGAGGAATAAGTCGTCACTCCGGCGCCGTTGAAGCCTTCGGCAAAGAGCTCATGCGTGGGCATGCCACCGATGTAGCAGAGCCGATCGCCAAGTTTGGCGGTGACGTGGCGGACAAGATCGATCTTGCCCGTGCCGTCCTTGAAGCCGATGAGGTTTGGGCACGCGTCGGCAAGGCGAGCAACCGTGTCGGCATTGGCGACCGAGTTCGCACGGTTGTAGATGATGACGCCGAGGCCGGTGGATTCGCACACGGCTTTGACGTGCCGGAATATCCCTTCTTGGGAGGCTTCCATCAGATAATGAGGCAAAAGCAAAAGACCGTCGGCTCCCGCAGCCTCGGCGCGGCGAGCAATTTCCGTGGCGAGCGCCGTGCCGTAGCCACAGCCGGCGATGATAGGCACATCTCCCGAGGCATCCTTGGCCGCGCGGGTAACGTCGGCGACCTCTTCCGGCGACAGGGAGAAGAACTCGCCCGTGCCCCCGGCCGCGAACAGGGCAGCGGCACCGAACCCCGAGAGCCATGCCACATGCGCGCGATAGCTTTCGAGATTGAGGCTGAAATCCTCGTTGAAATGTGTGACCGGAAACGACAGCAGCCCTGAAGCGACACGCGACTTGATTTCATCTGGCGACAAAAGAACTCATCCCACAATTGATATGATGTCATCTAGATTCATATGATGAGTATCGGGGCGAGTCAACCGCCGGTTTTGTCCTGGTTTGCCGAGCGTCGGACGGTGAGGGCGCGATAGCGCTTTATCCCCGTCACCAGATGGCGGCGCATCGCCTCACGCGCCTTTTCCGGGTCGCGGGCGAGAATCGCATCCGCGATTTCCCTGTGCTCCTCCAGAATCGGATGGTCGCGATTGGGCAAGGGGTCGACGCCGCCCATCATCGTCTTGAACTTCACCCGCGGGATCATCCGCCGGCCGACATGTTCGAGGAATGCCTTGAACCTTGCGTTGTTCGTTGCGGTGGCGATCGCCATGTGGAACTGGAAGTCCGCCTCGTCGGTGGGTTGCCCTTGCGCCATGAGGTCGGCGAATCTTTCGACCTGGGCCTCGATTTCGGCCTCCTGCGCCGGCGAACTGCGGGCTGCGGCAAGGCCGGCTGCCTCGACTTCGATGCCGATGCGAAGCTCGAGCTCTTCGATGATATCCGAGATCTTGTTCGTTTCGTCGGTGAAGAGCTTCAATCCCTCGTCGACAGGTTTCGGGCCGAGAACGAAGACGCCGGCGCCTTGCCGCGATTCCACCAGCCCGTCGGCGCGAAGCGCGGCGATGGCCTCCCGGACCACAGTGCGGCTGAACCCGAACCGGTCAATCAGCGCAGGTTCTGTCGGCAATTTGTCGCCAGGTGCATAAAAGCCGGCTTCGATCTGCCCGCGCAGCGCATCTGCAACCTGAGAGACGAACGACCTGCGGGACGTTCGATGTTCTGCCTGCTGCATGGGTCCTCCAAACTTTTGCCGGGTCGAGACATTGCATACTCCCGGCGCAGGGCAAAAGCGAGGTCATCATATGAAAATTTGCAGTCCGAGGTCGAATGTACTTAGGTCATCATATGGCTTCTGCGCTCCGCATATGGGCCGTCAAGTCGCCTAAAGCGGTTTTCGTCGGCACCTTTGCTGATACGGCCACGGCGATGAGCGGACCCATGGCGTGGCGGCTTTCAGGCTGCGGCCGTCGGCCGGTGATCGCGGACCCACCTGACGATCTGCCCCGCCGTCATCGCGCCGGATGCGCGCGCAACCTCCTGTCCGCCATGGAAGAGGATCATGGTCGGGATGCTGCGAATGCCGAGCCTGGTTGCAACCGCCTGCTCATTGTCGGAATTGAGCTTGATCAGGCGAACATGCGGCTCCAGTTCGTTTGCTGCCGCTTCATATGCCAGCGCCATCATCTTGCAGGGGCCGCACCACGGTGCCCAGATGTCGACGACGACGGGGAGGCTGCTTCGCGTGACCTGGCGATCGAAAGTCGGTGCATCGACGTCTGCCGGGTGACCCGAGAACAGCTTGGAGCCGCACTTTCCGCATTTCGCGTCCCTGGCATTGCGTGCCGGCGGCAGGCGATTGACCCCGCCGCATTTGCCGCAAACCACCAGATTTTCCTGCGCCATGGCCATTCACCTGCTGAAGTCGATCGCCGCCGTCAGGATGCCGTCTTGAGTGAAGCACGCTGCGCAGAAGCTGCCGCGTCCGAAACACTCGCCAACTCTGCGGCGATGTCGGCGAGCTTTCGATCGGCGTCGACCTTGCGCCAGGCGGGCGGGGTGGCATTTCGCTGCAATTGCCGCGACAAGATGTCGACGGTTGCGTCGGAAGGACCGCCCCTGCGTTCGCTCACCCGCTGCCAAAGAACGAGCGGATCCGCCTCCAGCCAGAATCCGGCGAAAGTGACGCCTCTATCACTTGCCGCCTTCTCGATGCGGTCGCGATCGGCCGGCCTGTCAAAGACGGCATCGGCGACCACCGAACCGCCTTCGGAAAGGATCAAGTCGGCGCGCCATGCCATTTCGCGGTAGACGCGGTCGGACACTTCCGGTCGATAGGCCCTGTCCGGCAGTTTCGTCTCGACTGGCACCCCATGCATGGCTTTGCGGATGCGGTCGCTCTCGACAATGCGCGCGCCGGGCGGCGCGCCGACATGTGCGGCGAGGGCTTCGGCAACGGCCGTCTTGCCGGAACCACTCAAGCCGCCGATCGCGATCAGCCGAGGAGGCCTTGCCTGGAGAAGTGTTCGGGCAAGCTCGAAATAAGATCTGGCTTCGGCAATCAGCCCGCCGGAATCGGCACCGCCTTCCTCGATCTGGGTTGCGGTGACATGCGCGCGCACGGCAGCCCGCACCGCCATGAAGAACGGCAAGAGAATGAAGCCGTCCTCGTCGTCTGCTTCGTCGAGATAGCGGTTCACCACCAGGTTGGCGAGTTCCGGAAAGCCGCGATGCCAAAGGTCCATCAGCAGGAAGGCCAGGTCGTAGAGCACATCGATGCTGGCGATCTGGTCGTTGAATTCGATGCAATCGAAGAGGCGGGGCTCTCCATCGAAGAGACAGATGTTGCGCAGATGCAAATCGCCATGGCATCGCCGGATCTTACCTGCGGATTCCCGCCGGTCGAGCAGTTCGCAATGACGGGCGAGGGCGGTGCGGAAAATCCCGGTAAATGTCTTGATCTCGGCTTGTTCGAAAACATTGCTGGTGGCAAAGCCGGCTTCGTTTATGGCGAGCACGCCTGCCAGGTTCGAGGATCCGCTGCCCTTGTGGACCTCCGGCGCCTCGCGATGATAGCGCACGATCATACACGCGACCGCTGTCATCAGCGCAGGCGTCAGCTCGCCACCGACTGCCATTCGATCGAGCAGCTTCGACTGATCGAAGCGGACCATCTCGATCGCCGCATCGACCAGTTTGCCGCTTCCGTCGAAGGCGAGCTTGCCGTCGGTCTCTCGCGTGATGCGCCGCACACCCAGATAGAGGCCGGGCGCGGTCTTGGAGTTGAGCTCCACCTCTTTCTCGCAAGCGGCGAGCCGCAGCACCGGGGTCGAGAAGTCGACATAGGGCAGCTTCACGGCTCGCTTGATCTTGTAGGCGCTCTGGCCAACCAGGAAGATGCGCGAGATGTGGGTTTCGATCGCTTCGACCGGCCCGGTCTCGCCATATGTGGCAGGGTCCATCAAAATCGCGGCCACGGATTCCTGATCCTCGACGATCATCGCATGCCTCTTTGTTTGTATCGAACCTTTGGAATCCGACGAGTGTGTTCGCTGAAATTCCGCACCATCGGGGCCTTGCTGCCGCAGCGTCTGGGTATAACCAGCCAAGTCACGGATGCGTTCCCTAGTGCGACTCTCCCGGCGCCGATCGCATGTTCCGGCACGCGTGGGCGCGTTAATACGGATCGAATGATGCGCGGCGACGTTCTTCACTCAGCGCAAGGAACGCGCCGAGCCGTCTCGCTATTACGACGATTGGACTTTGACGCAAAATCGGGAGCAGCCGCCATGGCTTTCAGGACGATACTTACCGTTATCGGGCCGAACACGGGAGACAACGATCTCAAACTTGCCGCCGACCTGTGCAATGAAATCGGCGCGCATCTTGCTGTTCTCGTCGTTGCCATCGCTGCGCCGCCACCCGTCGGAGAGTATGCCGCAGTGGTTTCAGAAGCCTGGCTCGAGGCACGTCAGGCCGACGAGAATCTGTTGAAGAAGCGAGCCGCTGCCGTGTCGGCTTTTCTCGCCGGCAGGGCGCCTTCGGCCGACGTCTCCAGCGAATATCCGGAAGCCGGCTGGGCTGACGACACCATCGGCCGCCGCGCCCGCTACGCCGACATCACGGTTATTGGACCGGAGTTGCTTGCCAACGAGACGCTGAAGAGCAAAGGGATCGAAGGCGCATTGTTTTCGTCGGGAAAGCCTTTGCTGCTCATCCCCCAGGGATCGCGGCCGACACTGAAGCCGAAACGCGTGCTGGTCGCCTGGGACGCCCGTCTGGAATCATCGCGTGCCGTCCGCGAATCCCTCGACATGCTGGCAGGCGCCGATGAGGTGCACCTCGTCATGGTCGATCCGGTGGAGGACGAATACCACCATGGGGCGGAACCTGGAGCCGACGCCGCTGCCTATCTCGCGCGGCACGGCGTGAATGTCACGGTCGACCGGCTGCCCAGCTTGAACCATTCAGTCGTCGAGGTGCTTCGCAGGCACGCGGTCGACATCGCTGCCGACCTGATGGTGATGGGCGCCTATGGTCATTCCCGGTTGCGCGAGCGCATCTTCGGCGGCGCCACCATCTCGATGCTTGAAGATCCGCCGATGCCGATCCTTATGGCGCATTAGCAATTTAAGGACTGAAGACGGTGGGCCGACGCGATCCGCCGCGGGAAGAATCCGTCACGCCAGCTGCGGAACATTGGTCAGTCCGCCGGCCAGTGGCGAGCGAATCTCGGGAAAACGCTAAGTATTTGTTTTTTCTGGTCGGAGTGGCAGGATTTGAACCTGCGACCCCATCGTCCCGAACGAGTGTGTCGGCCAGCAAAAGCCCGGATTTCCGGCATTCCTCATCACGGCCGGCGGCTCCTGTTCACCTTTGTTTCCGGCTTATCTGTGGGGATGTGAGGAGTGACGGGAGCGTTCGCCTTCTGTGCCCCGGGCATTCGGACGACGTTTTTCGGTAGATTTCGCGAGCGCGCCTTGGAGACGATCGCTTCGGCGGCATCCGCCTGGAAGTCGGGGTGATGGTGGCTATAGGTCTGGATCAGCATCTCGACGGTCATGCCGAGGAAGCCGGCGGCCGCCCAAGGGTCCGAGCCTTGCTGCATCAGCCGGGGTCGCGGCCGTGTGGCGGAAGATGTGCGGGGTGACGCCGGATCGACGCCATCGACCAGCACGCGCCCAGCCGCGGCAGGCCAGCTCGCTTCGACACACCATACGTCAGAGGGGCATTCTTGTGGATGTTCATTCGGACCGTCCGGTGAGTGCTGAAGCTTGGTAACTCCAGTCTCCTCGGTTCGGTCCGAATGGACAACCTACAGAAAGCTCACAACTAGAGCCTGTTCCATCCCTGCATCGGGATGGAACTCCATCTCTTTTATTTGAGCATGATCTCCTCCGAAGACCGGGCTCCCGCTTTTTGCTACCCTGACCTACGGTTCGGGATCATGGCTTTGAGGTGTTGCTTATCCAGTCCTTGTTTGGCCACGGCGAACCCTCGCGGGATGTTGTTTCCCCGTGTAGGTCCTTCAGGTCACAAAGAATGCGCCTGCCGTAAGCGACAGAGCTGGAGAAAGGGTGGCGAACTGTGTTTGAGCTGCGCCGCCGATCCCGTCGCTGTCGAACGAGAGCGCCCCAGTCGAACTGTTGTAGATGATGTGGTCGGAGCTATCATGCGCGGCCTTGCCGGTAAAGAAAGCGTCCGATGAAAGCCCTCCCAACTTAAGCCCGGCAAAAATCGCGTCGTCGAGGTGGACTTTGTCCTGGGACTTGTTGAAGTCGGTGACCCTATCAATATTGCCGGCTCCAAGAGCGGTTTTGAAAACGAACGCATCGTTGCCGCCAAAGCCGCTCAACTTATCGGCACCGCCGCCGCCGTTGATGACGTTGGCGCCGGCATTGCCCTGGATGGTTTGGGCCAACTCGTTGCCGGTCAGGTTGATTGCCGTGGTGCCGGCGTCCCTCGTGGTGCCAAGGACTTCAACCGACGAGCCGGCTGAGAGCGCATAGCTCACAGAGGCCCACACCCTGTCTTGACCTTGGCCAGAGGCCTCGACCACCTTGTCGCCCGCGTTGTCGACATAGTATTCGTCGTTGCCGAGGTAGCCTGTCATCGTGTCGGCACCAGTTCCCTGAAGTACATCGGCGCCGCTGGTGCCGTACAAGGTGCCATCGCCGGTGCCGCCGGAAGGAGGGACAGTCCCAGACCCAGTCTCGGTCCCAGTCCCGGTCCCAGTCCCAGTCTCGGTCGAGCCAGTGGTCGGGGGAGTGACGTTCGCGCCCGTTACAGTGTCGCCGCTACCTGCCTTTTGATAGAGCTGCACCTCGTCGATCTGCATCTGCATCGACGAAGGGGTCGAGCTATCGAGAGTCGTATGCCATCCGGCCGCGTTCGAATTCGCGACCCCATTATTCATGATCAATTCCATCGGTTCATCCGGGATCGGGGCCTGTGCGCTGGTCACTTGCGCCATCTGGTGCCCATCGAGATACCAGGTGATCGATTCACCGGGCACCCAGTTGATCCCATACGTGTGGAAGCCGGCCGTGAGGTCGGTGCCGGTATCGATGCTGTTGCCGACCCACCCTGACGGCGAGTGGAGGTGCCAGGAGAACATCTGGTCTGCCGGCCCCGAACCGGTAAATCCACCCTCCTGTATATCGATCTCGAAATTGTCGCCGCTGCTGCCGGCGCCTTCGCCGGGCAACATCCAGAGGGCCGGCCATGCGCCATCGCCGCTCGGCGCCTTCATGCTGATCTGAAGATAGCCGCCATTGAATTCGAAGTTGCCGTAGCTGCTGACCGCGCCGGACGTGACCGGGTATGTCTGTGTCGTCCCCTGATTTATGCCGCTGATGGGCTGCTTGATCGCCGTGAGATCCAACTGCCCGTTGGTCACGGACACTTGGCTCGGCACATCGTAGTCGGCATAATACTGCGAGCCTGCGTTGCTTCCTCCTGATCCATTGCTATTCCATGGCCAGCCGTTGGCGGCATTGCTGGTGATGTAGGTATTCCAGTCGCTGTCGAGCGCCGTACCGGAGAAGGTTTCCTCGAAGACGAGATCGCTAGAGGCAAAGCCTGCGGGTGCGGAAAGAGTCATTCAGTGATCCTCTGTGGCGTTGAAAACAGCCGCGCATCGCCAAGGCGCACGACATATCGCATGCTCGCAGTTCGGCACCGCGAACGGATTTCAAAGTAGCGGAGATTTGGAAGTCCTCGCCCAGACATTATTGTCGAGCGAACTTAACGTTGAACTCGCCATAGAAGGTGAGTTTTGTCGACGGGAATGCTCATCAGGCCCTCGTCCTCGAAACCATAAACGGTGTCGCTGCAGACGGGCGCAAGGGGGTCAACGGATCGAGCCGTAGCCGGACAAAAGTCGAGCGCAGCTGTTCCGGCAGAAGTATCGCCGGGCTTGCAGTTTAGTATAATCACAGTAGAATCCTTAGTCGTTCCTGTTTTTTGTTTTCATTACGCCCACACCCCTAAGTCAAGCGCTGGTATTTCCGCTTTCTGGCTTACTCACGCACCGTCTTGTATCTACGTGAGTTGATCACTCGAGGACGATGTACGTAACCCAACCTGCCATATGCGGCGAGAATGAGGCTGGGCGAAAACTTATTAACACCTTCTAATGTAGGGGTGTGTCGAACGGCCGCACCGAAACAGCCTTCCGGACGTCCTACGAAAAACCGTGTCCGTCGGCTGAAATGTTGCGCTGGTTTGGGCGCCAGTGGTTCGAGCGGGTCGTTCGCATATGAGATCGTCGAGAAGGACGGCCGGGATGTCTTGCGATGCTGCGTGGCGGACGAGCCGTCGGAGCTATGGCTGGAGCTGCCGATCCCGATGTTCGACCGTGCCGTTTGCGCGGCAGATGCGCTTGGCCGAGGTCCGCCGTTGCGGCGTTGACTACGCTCCAGTCTCTACACGTGTTGCTGAGCGACGTCGCCGGCGGCACGGGGCGGCGATGTCCCGCATCATCCGCTTTCAATGATCGAAGATGGAACCTGGCACCGTTATCGAGCGCAGCCCAATGCAGGCTAGATTGACGCACCCAGAATTGGCCGTTTTCGTTCAGGACGCACAGCGATAATGCGGCATCGCTTGTCCCTGATCGGCGACAACATTCTACCGGCAGCGTCGCTGTGGAGTGAAGAGTTTGGTTCTTTCTTATGAGCTACCTCAGATGGGCCGCGTGCTTGAGGGTGCCTCCCCCGGAAGCTTCGCAGCCGGCGGCTTGACTGGATCGAGGGTGTCGTTACATTTGTTTTGTTTTTATCCGGTTGCGCCCACTTTCTGAGGTGCGCGGTCCCTAACGTGCAGCCCGGGCAAGGGAGGAACTCTAGAACTCTGGAGCGACCTCAATGCCGTCCTAAGATCCGTTCATTCTCAAAATGTGAAATTCGATCAACTGGAGCGACTTAGGATTCCCCTTCTGGAACTGGCATTGGGGCCATGCAGAGATTTCGATCGCTGGTTGTTTTCATTCAAAGCAACAAAGCTATTGTTAGGTCGAAGTATTCGAAGAGGCAACTCAAGCGCACTGATGTGGGCAGAGATGATTTCAAGTAACGATCTCTATACCGGAAAAGACTATGCTGCTGCCAATCCGACTTGGCATGACGAAGATGGCGGTGTTAAGGCCGCGAACATCGCCAAGATCGTGCGCGCCAACAAAATCAGTTGCCAGAAAATCGTCGACACAGGTTGCGGGACGGGAGGCGTTCTGAATGCCCTTCTTCAACACGATATCTTCCGTGACTCAGTGGCTACCGGCTACGACATCGCTCCCTATGCTATAAATTTGGCGAAGCAGCGAGAAAGAAAAAACCTAAGATTTCACTGCGGCGACTTCCTGCAAACCAACGAAAATTACGATCTTCTTTTGTGCATCGATGTTTTCGAGCACATAGATGACTATATGGGCTTTCTTCGGAGGCTCAGAGGACGTTCAAAATACTATGCGTTTCATATTCCTCTCGATATCAGTATTGTCGGCCTTCTGCGCGGTCAGCACCTTAAGCAACGCAAGGAGGTCGGTCACCTGCATTACTTTGATCAGGCAACAGCTCTAGCGACTCTGCGCGACACAGGCTTTAAGATTATTGACGCACAGTACACTAGGACGGAAGATATCTTGCTGATCCATCCCGAATGGCGAACCACGACAGCCATCCTCGGTAACGCCGCACGGCGCATTGTCCGGACTATTGCCGGAGAGGATCTGTCGGTGCGCTTACTCGGCGGCGCCTCACTGATGGTCCTCACTAGCTGAGGTGGTGTTAGGCGTCAGAACAACCGACTCCAAGTGGTGGCAGCAAGGGAGATGGCGAGACTCGAGGGCGAGACGCTGCAGTATCGTATTTTGCTCGACGCCGGCGATCTTCAGCAATGTCGGGTGTTCCCGAGATCGGGTCGGCTTGCTCCTTGCGATCGCGCCGACCGCATGAATTCGCTATTCGCGGAACCTCGCCACGGTGCTTGCGCAGATGCCCATACGACCTCTTGCGCTGATACTTCAGCATGAAGCGACGTGGCAATTTGTAGTCTCGGCTGGTACTCAAACTCGTCCAGCGCGAACTGACCTTTTGTGTGCGTGGAGGCTCACGAAGGCAAAGTTGACAGTGGTCCCCGGAAAACGTCAAACTGCTACGGTCACCCGCAAGGCCGGGCGGATCTCGCATACTTTCAACGTTGATCGCCGTCCAGCGAGAAGCTCCGAAACTCGATTCCGAGTTGCTTGAGCCGCTCTACACCGGGAACCTCTGCCGCCGGGTGCACGAGCCCAAGGATGGAGTCGGATCGGAAGGGGAGGGGGACACGCAGGGCCTCAGCTGCCTTGAGGACGCCACTGACAAGCTGCCAGGGCACTGGGACGGCGCGCAGTGTTCTGCCTTGTGACGCGGCGATCTCTTTCATGAGCCGTCGGAACGGCACCGGTTCGGGGTTGGCCAGCCCTACCGGTTCCGGCAGGGGCATGTCCGACTCGGCAATACGCACCATGGCGGCTGCCAGGTCCGCCTCATGCACAGTGAACTGATGGGAGCGCGCCCCGATGAGAGGTGTGACCGGCAGGTTGGTGAGCTTGCGGAGCGCGCCCGCCATCCCGCCCCAACCGGGGCCGTACACCAGTCCGAGGCGGGTGGAGACACCTCCCAGACTGCTGGCGGTGCGCTCGCAGGCCAGCTTCGCCTGGCCGTACAACTGTCGGGTTCCCTTATAGGCGGACATCGAGGAGATAAAAATAACCCGGCGAACCCCTGCGTCGGCGGCATTGCGGAGGAGCTGCTGCGAGCCGGACACATTGACACCCCACACATCGCCGGCGCTGACGAGAGTCAGGTCCCATGCACCGTGGATGAGCACATCTAGGTCGCTGAATGCGGCCCCCGATGGCGGGCGCTTGATCTCGTATGGGCGCCACTCGGCGATGCCGACCATTGCGGCAGCAGATTCGGAGGTCACCCGGTTCGAACGGGCGAACGCGATGACCTCATGCCCTTCTTCGGCGAAGGCGGCACGCAGGATAGTCCCGACATATCCGTTGGCTCCGGTGATACCGACCCGCATTAAACCCTCACCCCGTCAGCTCCATCGCTTCGCAGGCGATGCGATGAGAATTGGCCATCACAGTCAGGGTAAAGGTAGTAGCTGGAACATTTGGGAAAACCGACCCGTCGATAAGATGGATCCGGTCCCAGCGCGCCAGCCGCCCGAGGCGGTCTGTCGTCGCCCTCCCAGTATTCCGCTCACTGGCGTGGGGAAAGCTGCCGCCAAAGTGGTAGCTCTTGGCCCCGCCCGACCACAACATCTGCGGTGTGACTGGCCACAAATCAAGGTAAGGTGCCGCCCTGCGGATCCGCTTTATTACGTCAGGCAGCATCGGAGGCACGTCTTTGCCCTTGACCTTGGCCTCGCTGAAGCCCTCCGAAGTGAGGGTGATCTGGGGTAGCTCATCAGGAGCTGCGGACATCTGGGCGGTGACCCGGACCTTGGGTGATGCCCAGGACGGCAAGTAGCCCAGGCCTACCGTCAACCGGCTCAGGAGCCGATCCGTCGCGAAGGCGGCGGCGGGATGTTGGAGGAAGCCGGGCAGCGCATCGTAGTATGCCTGGTTGAACGGATAGAAGTGAATTTGTGAGACATCGAAGCCCTCGTCGTCCTCGCCGATGACCATGTTGAACTGGTTGAGTGTGAACTCGCGCCTTGTACGTGGGTCGGGGGTCGGCTTCATGGACATCATTGGAAGGACGAACTGAGCCGATTCCGAAAGATGTACCGGCTGGTCCGATCCGAGCGAGCCCAGGATCAGCCGGGTGGTCCCGATTGGCCCGCAGCCCACGAAGACCCGGTCGGCTGTGAATCGCTGGATCCGGCCGCTGGACAGCTCCCGGGCGTGTACGACGGCCGTGTCGCCCTCCTGGTCGACTCGCACCGCGAGCAGCCCGCTGCGGTAGTCGATCCTCCCGCTGCGCCTGAAGCGATCGAAGCTGTGCGAGGCCGAAAAGATCAGCGACCGCGGGCACCCAGTCATGCATAGGCCGCAGGGCTGGCATCCGGGCGCTGAGAAGGCGAGCCGGGCGCGGCCTATGGTTATTCCCGTGGAGCGCACACGATCGCGGTGCCGGTCGTAATTGGCCAGGACCATCTGCGTCCGCGGTGCCAGGGGCGGAAGCGGGTCCGGGGATCCGATGAGCGGGAACCACTCCTCGAGATCGTCGGACTCTCCAGCGAAAGGAATGTGACCCAGGATCGTCCTGTAGTGCTCTTCCATGTCCGAGAAGTCGAACGGCCATCTTCTGAACGTGGCGGCGCTGAAGGGCATGATCTGGGCCCCCCAGACATTGCTAAACCCCCCGTAGGCGCTTGAGATGACAGCTGAGTTGACTCTACCCTCGCAGTGCACGCCGTCGAGCTGGCCCTTGTTGACAAACGGGAAATCGGATCCGTAGCTTCTTTTTTCTGGCAGCGAATCGGACTGGACCTGCTTGGGTTGCAGGCTGACCCGGCGGACGTCCTCCTCATCCCAGTCGTCGACACGCAGCTTGGACAGCCTGGAGATTACCTCCTGCGTCTCCGCGTCCAGCACGGTGCCCGGATCGAACACGGTTATCTTCTCGTCTGGCTTCTCGGACAGCGCCAACACGGCGGCGGCTGCAGCTGGACCCGAACCAATGATTATCGAAGACGGCATTTACTTCCCTCGCCCACCGGCTGCGCGGCTGTGTCCAGCATCTGCTTGGTTGCCTGTTGGCCCTGCCGGCGCAATCGCCGCGCCAACTCGATCCGGCCGGCGACGTGGCCTGCCGCGGCCAGCCCCACGCCAGCGATTATCGCCGCGGACCGGGCCAGCCCGTGGGCGTCACCCTTGGCCGCTTGCGAAATACCCCGCGGTACGCCCTTGGTCAGCGCGTACCAGACGAAGCGGGCCTCTGCACCCAGTGTGGCGGCGTCGCCCATCTGGGCAAAGGCCTCGACCTTCCCCTTGTTGACGAAGAAGCAGCGGCGCCAGAAGTACTTCCAAGTCGGCCGTGAGGCGGGTACAAAGTGGCGGACGGTCGCCGCCGGTTCGTAGATGACCGCCTCACTGCCCTTGATATGCGCCACGCGGTGGCACATGTCCATGTCGTCGTGATTGTCGGAGTGGAACCCTCCCACCTGCTCGAGGAGGGTCCGCCGCACCGACATGTTGGCTCCTATGAGGTGAGCCAAAGGGCCTCGGCTGGTCGGAAGGCCGTCATAAGCGCATCCGAACACCCAGTCGAACTGCACAGGGAACCAGGCCGGGCGGCCAGCCTTGAAAACCGGTATGGGACGACCGCCGACGGCCCCGATGCGCTCATCCTGATACGGGTCGGTGAGAATCCCGAGCCAGTCCTTGTCGGCCGCTGCATCGTCATCCAAGAACGCCAGAATGTCTCCGGCAGCTATCTCGGCTGCCGTGTTTCGGGCCGAGCCCAGGTGCCCGTCGTACTTGTTCTGGATCACCCGTATCGGAGGGGTGGATGCGGCGAAGTGAGCCCAGTACGCGGCACAACGGTGGAACAGGGTCTCATTATGGTCGATGCAAACGATGATCTCACAGGGTTGCAAGGTCTGCTCCTGAACCGAGGCCACCGACTGAAGCATCAGCTCCCATCTGTCCTCGGTGTAGGCACAGATAATCACCGAGATCGTGGGGGGGCGCGGGACCTGCTGGCGTTCGCTGGTGACGCCATCCTCGGTCTGCCCGGTTTTCGATCCAGGCTGACCGGTTGTGGCAACGGCAACGTCATTACCGCGGCGGGCGAGACCGATACTTAGGTTCCGGACGTGGCCCCGCTGGCCAACGCCAATCGGCGTACAGGATTGCGCAAGCATCAGAATACGCATCTAGGAATTCTCCCGACTTGAGCTGCCAATGTCTGCCCCAAGCTCTTCGATAGACGGTGCGATGGTCTTGGTTTTTGAAAAGCCAGACTTCCACGCGCTGGATTCGGCTTACCCGGAAGCCGGTTCTCAGCATAAAGAAACCACGAGGGCCGAGGTTTGCGCCACAGAGGCTCGAGGCGGCCGCCGACGCCAAGCACGCGCGGGTCGGCGTAGGGCATCAGCAACTCGTCCAGCCAGCGCTCATCGGCGATCGCATCGTCATCGAGAAACGCCATGACCGGCGCGGACGCCAATCCGGCTCCCGTCGTGCGACCGCCGCACAGTCCACGCACGTTGGTATTAGGTGTGACGACGACACCCTCGATCCCGCGCCGGGCGCGCTCCAAGAGCGCCTCATCGTTGTCGACGACGAGGATGATCTCGCGGGCCGGGCAGGTCTGGCGGCGCACCGACGCGATGGCCGCGTTCAAATCGTCCCAGCGATCGAGTGTGTCGGCGCAGATCACGACGGAGGCTTCGGTCATGGCAACTGCCGGCTGGTTTCTGAGGCCGGGCTGGTTTCGCGTGTCTGCGTCGCCCGAGCCGTGGCGGCTTTGAGGATGCTCCAGAGCGGACCTCCGTCGTTGTGAATATCGAACTTGTCATATTCGTCGACGGGATAGCGTCCGCTGTCCTGCCGCGACACCAGCCGCCACACCATCCAGCCGGCGCAGTTGCGCTCGCGCGTCAGCGTGTCGAGCCACATCGCGTAAGCCTGGGCAAAGTTCTGATTGGAGCGGGCATAGCCGAACTCCTCCAGAAGCACCGGCTTTCCGGCGCGAACTGCCAACCGGCAGAACTCGGTGATCAAGCTGTCGAACTGCTGGACGGTGAGCTTGTAGTAGAGCGGGTAGCCGTGCCAGGTCCCGAAATCGAGAGTCGGGATCGTCAGATCCGATAGCTTCGACTCGACGTTAGCGTGCCCTGAGGTGACGAGATGGTTGGGATCGAGCGACTTCACGTAGGCCGTCATTTCGGTGGTCCAAGCCAATCGTAAGGCCTCCGGCTGCGCATTGCCTTCGTTCATTAGCTCCCAGGCCATGATGGTCGGATCATCCCGGTAGGCGAGCCCGGTGAGCGGGTTGACTCGCTGCACGACGTGGCTGACCCAGGTCCTGTAGTCGCGCTTCGTGCGCGGATCCTGGAAGAAAAACTCCGACTTCTCTTTGCTGAGGTCGGTGTTGTACTGGCTCTGCACGCCTGGGGCGTCCCGGCTCCCATACCAGGCCCGCATCTGCTGGGCGCCGCCTGTGAAGGCCCAGAAATCCAGGACGGCGATGATCAGCCTCAGGCGTCGCTTGCCGGCCTCGGCGATGAGGAAATCAACCTTCTGCATGCCGTCGGCGCCGTCATTGACCGCCATCCTGTTTTGGCTCGGGTCCCAGTAGAGCAGGTACGTGCCCTTGACCGCGAGATTGCTGGCTTCGCCTTCAAGCCGCCAATCCCAGATCGTAGGCTTGCTTCCGTCGAGCGACCCGATCACCGGCTGGAGGAAGGTGCGGACCACATTGGCGCCCATCGCCACCGCGTCATCGAGAACGCGGGTGACCTCATCCGGCGACCCGTAGGTCAGATAGTGGTTGTTTACGCCGGTCACGAAGAACGGCCTGCCGTCCAAGGTGAAGTTCGTTCCGGAAGTCTTGATGAAGGACGTTGCCGACGGATCATCCGCGGCGCTCACGACTGCCGGAACGGACAGCAACGCGCACACCAGCACCCGCAGTCCGGCGTTGCGCAGCCTATTTTTCACTCGTTGCCAGCCGACAATCACCCGGGCATGTGGCTCTCGCCGGGCGCCGAGTGCAACAGCCCCGAAGGATTACCTCCTCTGACCTCGCACAGCCCGGGCGTCGTTCGGGCATAGTGGTGCTTGGCCGATTCCGGTCGCTCGAGTATAGACCCGTGCTGTCAGACATCGCTCCCAACCAAGAGTTCGGCTCCTCGTATTGGCGAGTCCCCGCGGTAGTAATAGGTCGGAAGTATTCTCGCGCTGTGGCACGCGCCATCGCTTTCCATCTACCTCCCTGGCCCGCAGGCCCGCGGCGGAGTCTTGGTAAGGCGGATCGCCGCAGGCGGTTCTCGTCAAGCTGTGAGCCGGCGTCCTTTTGAAATCCGCGGTCAGAACAACAATGCGCATTTGCCTGAGTCTCGATCCATCGCGGCTACTTCGGTGGCACCTCTGGCTGGCAGAAGCGCTTGCTGAAGTGCCCGGCAACGAGGTCTCCTGCGCTTTGGCGGCCGGTCGCCGCCCGCTGCCGTTGACCTGCCGTCTGCTGCTCGAACTCGAACGACTGGTCTATGGCTTTCGCGGGAACGGCGCCACTGACTCCGTCGAGGCGGCGCTGCGGTCCCTGCCGCCGCCTCCGTCCGACCAAGTGGACGTGGTGATCGATTTGAGCGGAGAGGAGACGCGCCCGGCGGGGCTGCGCGTGCTGACGCCGCTCTTCAACGGCGTACCCGGCGAGATCGGCGTCATGGCGGCCGTGGCGAATGATCAGGACCTTCTCGTCGACCTGCACGACACGGCGCGCCCGTTGCGGCCGTGGATGGCCCGTCCGGCCAGTGTAGACCGTGGAGTGTTCTCAGCGAGTCTCGACAGCGTCCTCTCCTGCGCTGTGCTGCTGATCCTCAAAGTCTTGCGCGAGGAAACCGGTTCAGCTGCGTCCGGTGTCCCCGGTTCACGGACGGCCGTGCCTTCGCTTGGCGCATTTTCGGCCCTTGCAAGGGCGACCGGCACGGTTGCATCGAAGGCGATCGGGCTTTTGGACGTCCTGGCGAGGGGCGGCAGGATGTGGGGGATTGGCTGGCGCTTCGATGAATCGGCGAGCCTGCTCGACAAAGGCGAAGCGACCTTCCGGGTGCTCACCGGAAATGCCGACAGCTATCTTGCCGACCCGTTCCCGTTCCGGCACCAGGGGCAGGATTTCATCTTTGTCGAACAGTACCTCTACTCGAAGAACCGGGGGTGCATTGCGGTCGTGACAGTGAACCGGGACGGGACCGCCGGCGCATCCCGGATCGTCGTGGAGGAACCGCATCACCTCTCGTACCCGTTCCTGTTCGAGCAGGATGGGCAGATCTGGATGATCCCCGAATCGGGGGCGGCCAGGAATGTCAGCCTCTACCGGGCAGTGGAATTCCCTTACCGGTGGACGCGGGAGGCCTGCCTCATGGAAGGCATTGAGGGCTACGATACCACGCCGCTCTGCCATGCGGGCGGCTTTTGGTTTTTCGTCAGCCCAAGGCTGTGGAGGTCCACGTCCTGGGATGCCCTCAGCCTCTACCGTGCCGAGAGCCTGACCGGGTCTTGGATGCCCCATGCCGCCAACCCCGTCCTGCTCGATGCCAGGCTCAGCCGCCCCGCAGGCGCCGTCATCCGACACGGCGGACGCACGCTACGCCCGGTCCAAGACTGCGCGCGCGGTTATGGCGGCGCGGTGACGTTCTGCCAGATCGATGCGCTCGGCGTGTCGGAGTTTGCCCAGACCCCGGTCGGTCGCATTTGGTCCGGAGCGTTGGGGTGTCACACCTACAACCGCCGGTCTGGCCTGGAGGTGATCGACCTGTTCGGGCATATCCGGGGTTTGCGAGAGGTCACGACCTCCTATCGTTTGCTGGTACCCGACGCGCCGGTCTCGGGACCGCGTGGGGTCTCGGGACCGCGTGGGCAGTCCCTCTCTTGGCCGGTCTCGTCCGGCTAGCTACCCGTAGCCAGGCGGTCGAGCGCAAGGTACCCCGCCTGCGAAGGGCCGGGCGCGCTCGACCCTTCTCGGGCACAGAATAAGCTCGGAAATCACGGCCGAGTGAAGGAGCGAGCCCACCTGCACATCGCAGCTTCTGGCCAGTGGCAATGTCAGCGTTGCGCTGGACGTTCATTTCTTCGCCCCGACGGCTCGCTCAGTAGAAATTGTCGCTTGTGAGCTAGTGCCGGCCGCGGGTCGATGGATGTCCTCGCTGGCGTTGAAGGTGGCCCCAGAGGTCTAAACGGGTTTGGCAACGCTGCCAACACAGCTGCTGAAGATGATCGGTGCCGCTGCCGTGCTATCCGCGCTGGTGGTATGGGCTGGAAATAACCTGAAGGGATACCCCAAGAGAGCTAATCATCTATTGTCTTTTCCTAACCATCCATCGTCCTTCCATTTAAGATATGCATCAGTAATGCTCGCATAACAAACTAAGATTAGGGGGCTGCAAGCGTACCGATCTTCATCTCATCTTCATTTTATTATGGCCGGGAGTCCGCATATGGTTGGATCAAGCACATCCGTGGATGTGGCGGTCATTGGATCTGGCCCCCACGGCTTGTCGCTGGCCGCGCATTTGCGTGCGCGCGATGCGGAGCACCGGACGTATCACCCGGCCCATCATCTCGCCCGATACCTATCGGCAGTCCTGGCGCGCTTCCAGCCCGCCCCCTGGGTCCCATCGTACGACCTCAAAGCGCTGCCATGAACGCCCGTCTTTCCAGCATTGTCGCCCCCATCGGTGCCGCATCGCCGCCTGACCCGATCGATTTCGCGCTGCGGCGATCGTTGACTCTGCCTCGAGTCAGCTTCGTCGTCCCGACGCTCAATGAAGCCGAGAACCTCCCTTGGCTTCTGCCGCGCATCCCCAACTGGGCGCATGAGATCATTATCGTGGATGGTCGTTCGACCGACGACACGGTCGCGGTCGCGCGCCGCCTGCGCGAGGACGTGAAGGTTGTCATGGAGCCCCGTCGGGGCAAGGGCGCTGCACTGCAAGCGGGATTCCTGGCCGCCACAGGCGACATCATCGTCATGCTGGACGCCGACGGCTCCATGGTCCCGGAGGAGGCGATCGTCTTTGTAAGTGCGCTGATGGCCGGCGCGGATCTCGTCAAGGGTTCACGTTTTATCCAGGGCGCCGGCACCGACGATATGTCCCTGGTCCGGATGTTCGGCAACAGGGGGCTGACCCTTTTCGTGCGGCTGCTCTATGGCGGTTGGTACTCCGATCTATGCTACGGATACATAGCCTTCTGGACCAAACACGTCGCCACGCTGGACTGCGATTGCGATGGGTTCGAGATCGAGACGCTCATCAACGTGCGGGCCTTGAAGAACCACCTCAATATCGTAGAGGTGGCGAGCTTCGAGGCTCAGCGCATCAGCGGTGTGAGCCATCTGCGCGCCATGCCGGACGGCTGGCGCGTCCTCAAAACCATCCTGCGCGAGAGGATACACCAACAGCGCAGGCGGAGCGCGACAGCCTGTGTTGTCGGTGGACAGACCTGATGCGAATCCTGATGGTTGCCGCCCGCTGCTACCCCCTCATAGGCGGCATCGAAACTCACATCCAGGAAGTCGGCCCCCGCTTGGTAACGCTGGGCCACGCCGTCGACGTGCTCACCACCGATCCCTCGGGGGAGTTGCCGGTTGAGGAGGAGGTGCGCGGCATGCGCGTCCGGCGCGTGCGGGCCTGGCCGAGGGAGCTGGACCTCTATTTTGCGCCCCGCATTTATACCGCGATCCGGCGCGGGACTTGGGATCTGATCCATTTCCAAGGTTACAACACCTTCGTGGCGCCGATCGGACTGTTCGCGGCCGTGCGCGGGGACCTGCCGTTCATCCTGACCTTCCATAGCGGCGGGCATTCCTCCCGGCTGCGCAACACCGTGCGCGGCACGCAGCACGCGCTGCTCCGGCCTCTGGTGGCCCAGGCCGCGCGGCTGATTGGCGTCTCCGAATTCGAAGCCAGCTTCTTCAGCGGGAGGATGGGCGTGCCACGGGAGCGGTTTGTCGTTATCCCGAACGGCGCCGCGATGCCAGCTCCGAGCCCCGGCATCAAGGTCGATCCGCACCTGATCGTCTCGGGCGGCAGGCTGGAGCGCTACAAGGGCCATCACCGGGTGATTGGGGCCTTGCCCGAACTGATCCGCAGGGTGCCAGACGCGCGACTGCACGTCGTCGGTACAGGCCCGTATGAGAGAGAGTTGCGGCGCCTCGTCGCGATGCTAGGCCTCGAGAAGCGGGTCACCATTGCGGGTATCCCCGGATCCGAGCGGCAGAAAATGGCAGACCTTCTGGCGAGGGCTGCGCTGTTCGTGCTGTTCAGCGACTACGAAGCCCATCCGATCGCCGTAATGGAAGCCCTGTCGCTGCGCCGTCCGGTCCTTGTCAGCGACACGTCCGGTCTGCGGGAGCTGGCCGCCAAGGGCCTGTGCCGGGCGATTCCGCCCAACGCCGGTCCGAAAGAGTTGGCCGCCGCCATGGCCGACGAGCTAAAGGCCCATCGGGAGGTCCCGGATTTGGCGCTACCGGACTGGGATGCCTGCGCTCAAGTGCTGAGCGACGTTTATTGTGATGTCCTGAGCAGCCGATCCGTGGTCCGCTTGCCCCCCGGCGGCGTGATGTCGTGGCCTCCTGCGACGGGGGTATGAGGCTGATGATGCCGGCTCATTTCACCGCGGGAACCAGGATCAACCCGCTCCGGGCCGGGATACGATTCGTCTCGGCCGTTATCGGCCCCGACCTTCGCGACGGCGGCGCCGATGCCCCGTCGCAACGCGCCAATTCCGGGTGGATCGCGGTTCTATGCCTGACGATCGCCACGGCTCTACTCCTGGTCGTGGCCGGGCACGCGGCCGGGCGCCGGGGCTATGACGTGGCGCCGCTGCTCTTCTGGTCCGGTGTCGTCCTCCTGGTCGTTCCGACCAGCCTTCGCATCACCTGGCCGATGGTAGCCCGGGGTGAGCGCTTGTTCCTCCTGTTTCTGCTTGCCGAAGCCCTGTTCTACTACAAGACGGTCTATTCCCCGACGAGCTTCATCAATCACGACGAGTTCTTGCACTGGATCGCAGCCGACGATCTTATGACGGCCCGCCGGCTATTTCTGTCCAACCCGCTTTTCCCAATCGGGCCAACGTATCCCGCCCTGGAAATCCTGACGACGGCGATCGTCAATCTGACGGGCTTGCCATTGTTTGCGGCGGGGACTCTATTGTTGGCCGTCCTCAGGGGCACGTTCATCGGTGCCCTGTTTCTGTTCTTCGAAAGCATCACCGGATCGCCGCGCATCTCGGCCATCGCCTGCCTGGCCTATATGGGCTGCTCAACCTTCGTCCTGTTCGAGTCGATGTTCTCCTACGAGAGCCTCGGCATCGTGCTGTGCGTGCTGGCCTTCGCGGTCGAAGCAGCGTCCAAGGATCTCGTCGGGCGACCGAGACTGAAGGCGCTCGGGCTGATTGCCTTGCTGTTGGCGAGCCTCGCGGTCACGCACCACCTCTCGGCCACTTTCACCGCCACCTACTTCGGAGCGCTGGCGGCCCTCGAGGCTTTGCGCCGGCAGGGGCCCTTGCGGATTGGGGCCAGGACCGCCGCGGGCTTCACGGCGCTTCTGGCTATAGCCCTGCCGTCCCTTTGGGTGCAGGCCCGTGGCATCCCTCTCACAGGCTATCTCGGCCCGATGGTCGAATCCGGCTTCGACACATTGCTCGGGAAGATCCTGGGCGCGCCCACTCCACGGTCGGAGTACCCCGGAGCGCCGGACAAGGCCCTCTACATGCGGCTGACCACCTTGCTGGCGATCCTGCTGTTGGCACTCGGCCTGGCAACGGGATTCTTTCGGTCGCTGGCCATGGCAGCGCCGAGTGGTGCGCGGTCGGGTTGGCGTCCGATCCGGGACATTCTCAAACGCCGCTGGCGCGACAGCCGCCTCGTGCTCCTCGCCTTGCTGGCTTTCGGGCTCCCAGTCTCGGTGGCCTTCCGACTGACCATCGCCGGATGGGAAATCGGCAACCGCATGGGAACGTTCGTGTTCATCGCCGTCGGGCTGGTCGTCGCGGTGAGCATCGTCCACTTCTGGCAGGGCCGCACGCCACGCGGGTGGCGCCGCATCGCACCGGCCGTCGCTCTGGCGGTCATCGTCCTGGGCGGCGTCGCGAGCTCTACGATTAATCCGATCCATGGGCGCTACAGGGTGGCGGCAGATCAGGCATCAATCGAGCCCATGGGGATCGAAACGGCACGCTGGGCCAAGGAATGGCTCGGTGCCGGCAACCGCTTCACCTCCGACCGCATCAACCGCCTTCTGCTTGCGAGCTACGGCCGGCAGGACGTGAGGGTCAGGATCATCGAAGGCGTCTATTCCGCGCGCATATTCGAGGCCGAGACATTGGGGCCCGACGAGTTTTGGGCCTTGGCGCGAAGCGACATCGATTTCCTGATGATTGACCTACGCCTGACGACGGCTCCCCCGGTGCTCGGCTTCTACTTCGAGCCGTGGCAACGGCAGGGAACGCCGCTCTCGGGCGCAGAGCTGCTCAAGTTCAATGACATCAAGGGCGTCACCCGCATCTACGACAACGGCTGGATCGTCATCTATGACGTGAGAGGATTGCATGAGAATGTGTAGCAAGCTGGACCTTCTGGCCGCGTGCCTGTGGGCGGGGGCCGCGGTGGCGGCTGTTGCGGTCAGCGACAGCTTGCTCATCCGTACTGCCCTGGGCGCGCCCATGGTGTTCCTCGTCTCGGGCCACACGGTGCTGCGGGCCATTGGCGTGAGGACCGGCTCCGCGTTGCAACACTTCGTCTACGCGGTCGGAGCAAGCCTCGCCGCCGGCATCGCCGGGGGATTTGCCCTGAACGCCGCGGGCTCCCTTACGCCGCTCGGCTGGGCGCTGTGGTTCTGGGCCGTGACGGCCGCCGCGGCACTGGTGGCCGCCGGCCGCCGCGACACTCCCGATCTGCCAGCCTGGCCGGCTCCGGCGCGGGTCCGGCTCTGGCAGGGGGCCGCGTTCATGCTAGCGCTGCTTGTGGCGACCGGAGCCTATGCGCTGGCCGTCCGGGACGAAGCGGCCTACCGGGAATTCAAATACACCGCGTTCTGGTTGTTGCCGTCGGCAAGTGGCGAGTCCGGCCGGATCACCGTCGGCATCAGGAGCGCCGAGACTCAACCTCAGCTGTTCGACCTGGAAATCACCCTCGACGGGCAACCGTTCGCCATCTTCCGATCGCTCACCATCGCGCCGGGCGAGACCTGGGCGCGGGAGATCCCGGTGCCCGTCTTAGCCACCCCGCAGAAGGCAGATGCCCGGCTCTATCGGCCGGAAGACAACCGACTCTATCGCAGCGTTTCGACGCTGGTGCCGCACATCTGAAACGGAGCCCGACCATGCGCATCCTGCTACTGTCGCAGTTCTATCCTCCGGTGATCGGGGGAGAGGAGCGGCACGTCCGCAACCTCGGCGCGGCGTTGGCGCAGCGGGGCCATCACGTGAGCGTCGGCACCTTTATGCATCCCGGATCGCCCGAAACAGAGCTGGACGGCGCGGTCCGCGTGCACCGCCTGCGCGGCACACTCCAGCGCCTGTCAGACCTCCACAGCGATCCCGAGCGCCGCCACGCACCACCCTTCCCGGATCCCGAACTGGTGCTAGCCCTGAGGCGGCTGGTCGCCCGGGAGGAGCCGGACATCGTCCACGCCCATAACTGGATCTACGCGTCCTTCCTGCCGCTCAAAGTTCTGAGTGGGGCACGCCTCGTGGTTACGCTCCACGATTACGGCCTTGTCTGCGCCAAGAAGAACTTCATGCACTTGGGCACCCATCTCTGCGGTGGCCCAGCACTGGCGAAGTGCCTGCCCTGCACTGCCGGGCATTACGGGGCCGTGAAGGCAGCCGTGACCACGTTTGGCAACTGGGGGTCGAGCTTCGCCGCCCGGCGTGTGGTGGACCGTTTCATCGCGGTGAGCCACGCGGTGGCGCGTCACAACGGCCTGACCCAAGGCCGCGCGCCCTACGAGGTCATCACCAATTTCGTGCCCGACGATGTCGAGGTGCTTGGCCCGGAAGATCCCTGCCTGCGGGAGCTACCCGGGGATGGATTCATCCTGTTCGTCGGCGATATGATGCGCCTCAAGGGCATTGACGCTCTCCTGCAAGCCTATGCCGACCTCGAGCGCGCGCCTCCGCTGGTCCTGATCGGGCGCCCGCTCGCCGATACACCGACTGAGTTTCCGCCGAACGTCCATGTGTTCACCATGTGGCCTCATTCCGCCGTCATGCACGCATGGCGGCGCTCACTGTTCGGCGTGGCGCCATCGGTCGGGCTGGAACCCTGTGCGACCGTCATCATGGAAGCGATGGCGTCCGGCAAGGCCGTCGTCGCAACCGACGTCGGCGGCATGCCCGATATGATCGATCACGGCGAAACGGGGCTTCTCGTGCCGCCCGGTGATGCGTCAGCCTTGGCCCACGCGATGCAGACACTTCTGGAGGACCGCGCCTTGCTTGCCCGACTGGAGGCGACAAGCCTCGCCAGGGTTGGGCGCCTCAAGGCCGGAGCGGTCGTGACCCGGATCGAGCAGGTCTACCGGGACGTCCTGCGCCCAGCCGCCAGCAGGTCCGCGGTGCCGGCGCACCAAGGTTCGGGAGAGCCATCATGCCGGTAGGCCTCGTCGGGACGGCCACTATTCGCGCCCGACGAGAGCTTCGAAAGAGCGCCGCGCTCGTTCTGAATTCCGGCGCTCTGGCGATCGGAACGATTGCAGCGGCCGGTCTTGGGTTTGTCTATTGGTGGCTCGCCGCCCGGCTGTTTCCGCCGGAGGTGATCGGCAAGGCCTCCGCCCTCCTGTCCGTGATGGGCCTCGTCGGTCTGCTGGGGGAGGCCGGGCTGGGGACCTTGCTGATGGGCGAGATCGTCCGGCATCCCGGCAAGGAGCGCGGCCTCGTGGCCGCAGCAGCGTCCGTCGGGGTGGCGCTGACGGTCGGCCTGGCCTTGTTGTTTGTCTTCGAGGAGGCGCACCTCAATAGCTCGACCGGGCTGATCGGCGGCTGGTTCGTGGGCGCTGCGTTCGTCCTCGGCTGCGGCCTGACTGGTCTCAGCATGGTGGGCGATCAGGCGCTCGTCGGCCACTTGCGGAGCAGCGGCAAGATGATCCGGCAGGTGCTGTTCTCCGTGGTCAAGCTGATGCTGATCGCCGCCCTCGCGGCTGCCGGCTACGCCTCCAATGCCGCGATTCTTCTGTCGTGGGTGGCCGCGCTGCCGGCGTCCTGGATCGGCTTTGATCTCCTGACCCGGGGCGGTGCGCGTCGCCTCGTTGGGCGCCCCGATTTCCGGCTGCTCCATACGCTTCGGCGCAAGGTATTCGGTCACTACGCGCTCGATGTGGCCGCACAGGCCCCGGGCGTCATCATGCCCTACCTTGTGCTGGTTCTCCTGTCGCCGACCACCAATGCCGCCTTCGTGCCGTTGTGGATGCTGGTCTCCATGGCCTCATTGATTCCCGCAGCCATGGCCACGGTGCTGTTCCCCGTGGTCAGAGCAAGCCCGAAACAATCCAGGCACGATATCCTTTTGTCGCTGACGGCGTCATTGCTCTTCTCACTGGTCTGCGCCGCCTTCATCTTCACCTATTCGCAGGAGATCCTTGCGGTCTTCAATCCCGTCTATCCTGAGATCGCCGGTTCGAGCCTGCGCTTCCTCGGCTTCAGCCTGTTGGGATCAACGCTCAAATTTCATGCCTGTACGCTGGCGCGGTTGCGCGACAGGATGCGCAAGGCATCTCGCTGGTTCGCGCTTGGCGGATTGCTGGAGCTGTGCTTCGTGGTCGCGGGGGCGAAGCTTGATGGACTTCAAGGCCTGGTCCTAGGCTGGACGCTCGCCGTCAGCATCGAGGGTGCATGTGCGGCCCTGATTTTGGCCTTCGCGATGAAACTGGATTCTGCCGCCGGCCCCGCGCACGAACGACCGACCGCGTCGCCGCTCCAGACTTGAGGAGACACCGATCATGGCGCTGGGTTATCGACCGCAATTAGATGGCCTGCGGGCCATCGCGGCCGGACTCGTCGGCGTCGAGCACTTCGGCGGGCCGCGGGTCAGAACGCACTTCCCCATCGGGGCGGGAGCGCTGGGGGTCCAACTGTTCTTCGTCCTGAGTGGCTTCCTGATCACGCGCAACTTGCTGTTCAGACTGGAGCAAGCCCCTGCGGGCGAAGTCATCCGCAGGTTCTTCCCTATAATTCGATCGGCGACCCGGACAAGGCACGCTAGCTCTTGGGATTTCAACCAGAACATCTCTAGCAGCAGACTGGCTAAAACCTTTGTTACATAGGCACACCCAATGACGACGGCGAATATTGCTCTGCAAATCTTCACCGATATGGACGCGGTGGAAGCTCAGTGGAGAACATTAGAGCAGCATGCGGATTGTACCGTATTCCAATTGTTTGATTGGCAGATGGAATGGTATCGCCACATCGGCTCCAGAGAGAAACTGATTCCGGTGATCGTGCTGGGTCTCGACGATACGGGCGCGGCGATTTTTATTCTGCCATTGGCGATCGAACGCCATGGTCTGATCCGCCGGCTTGTCTGGTTTGGATCGGAATTGTGCGATTATAATTCGCCCATTCTGGCGATAAACTTTAGCGATCACGTGAAACCTGGGCAATTCGGCCGCCTGTGGAAAGACATAATTCGGGCGATTCAAAACTATCCTCAACTTCGTTTCGACGCTGTTGAACTTTACAATATGCCTAGTGTTGTCGGCTCTCAACCTAATCCCTTTCTCGACTTGCCAGTCTTGCTGGCTAATTGCGCCGGACATGTCGCAACCCTCCCGGAAGCGAACTGGGATCGGTTTTATGCGTCAAAGTTTTCGAATTCGACGCTGCATACCCACCGGCGCAAGGCCAAAAACCTCGCCAAGCAAGGTGGCGGGGCGGTTCGCTTTGTAGACGTGCAAGATCAGGCCGAGATCGAGTGCACCATTGCAAAGCTGATCGAACAAAAACGGAGCAGCTATGCCCGAATGGGTGTTCATGATATGTTCGAACGTCCGGGTTTTCGCGAATTTTATTTGGCGATTGTCGCCAATCCTCGGTTGCGCGAGGTCATCCATGTCACGCGGCTGGATTTGGATGGGATTCCGGTGGCGACGGGTCTGGGTCTCCAGTTAAATTCCAGTTATTCACTGGTGATGTCGAGTTATCAGGAGGAGTTCGCCAAATACAGTCCCGGGCGTCAGCATATTCAGGAAATTATGCAATATGCCATTGGCCAAAAGATGCAGAAATTCGATTTTACGATCGGCGACGAGCCTTATAAGCTCTCATGGTCCGATATAAATTCGCTTTTGTTTTTCCATTTTGATAGCAGAACTTTGCGCGGTCGTATTGTCATTGCGATGAAAATGGCAATCAATTATGTGGATACATGGTATAATCAAACGCCGTTATTAAAGCCACCGCTGCGGCAGGTTCTTCGTAAGACGAGACGATCCTTGCATCGCATGTTTCTCTGACCGGGCGATCACGAGTTTTTGATCTCGGCGCGGGATGCAATCATCGAGCTTCGCGAAAGAGTATAGTATAATGCGATTACTTTGTGGGAGACGATGATGTATAGCGCAGATATTGGGATTGTCGGCGGCGGTCTGGAGGGTTCTATCGCCGCCGCGACGCTCGGGCGAGCCGGATTCTCGGTCGTCCTGATCGACGCGCATCATCCCTGTCCGGAGGATTTTCGCTGCGAGAAAATTGGGATTGTTGCCGCGTCAACGCTGTTTACCGAACTGTGGATTGCGCGGTTTGGTCGGGTGATAAACAAGCGCCCCTGGTTTGGTTTTGCAGCAAAAGACGGAGTCTTGAATTTTCTTCGACACCGTTTGGTTCGCCGTCACGATCGTGCTGTCAATGAAGTGGTGGGCGAAGGAGCGGGAATTGAATAATATTGATGTAGCGGTCCTCGGGGGTGGTACCGCCGGCTCGTTAGCCGCTGCGATGCTTGGCCGGATGGAGATTTCGACCATCCTTGTTGATATCCATCAAGTCTATCCAGGGGAGTTTCGCTGCGAAAAACTCGATGACGATCAAGTCGACTTGCTCAAAAAAACCGGGCTGGCGGATGCCGTATTGGCGGCTGCGACACCGATGACTGAGATATGGGTGGCCCGTCACGGTTATGTCATCGGTAAAAAGCATGGGAAACACGGCGAGCCCTGCGAATATGGGGTGGCTTATCAGGATTTGGTAAATGTTATTCGCCGCCAGATTCCAGATAGTGTCCAATTCATCTGCGCCAAAGTGACCAAAATAACGACGAGTTCCGACCGGCAGGAAATTACCCTGTCAAATGGTGACACATGGTCGACCCGATTGATTGTGGTGGCGACCGGCTTAAACAATGTCGTCCGGGGTGCGATCACGCGATCCGAGATCAGCAAATGCCACTCGATCAGTGTTGGTTTTGATCTCACCTCTAAAGCTGGTTTCAAATTTCAAGCTTTAACGTATTTTGCGGAAAAGCCAGGGCCTATGGGTTACGTGAGCATGTTTCCGATTGGTTCAAGAATGCGCGCCAATGTGTTCGTCTACCATGGTGATATACGCCATCCGTGGTGTCAGGAAGTGCGCACATCGCCGTTATCTGCATTGTATGCGGCAATGCCCCGATTGAAGCGTCTCCTCGGTGATGCTGTCGTGTCAAGCGATATTCAAATTCGACCCGTTGATCTTTACGCCGCGCAGAATCACGAACAGCAACCCGGTCTGGTATTGGCCGGTGACAGTTTTGCTACCAGCGATCCGGCGGCGGGTACCGGTCTCAATAAAGTGCTGACCGATGTTGATCGGTTATGCCATCATATTCCGACATGGTTAGCCACGCCCGGAATGGGCGTCGAGAAAATTCAGACGTACTACAGTGATCCCGTCAAAGTTGCCTGTGATGAATGGTCGCTTGCTGAAGCATCTTACAACCGATCACTGGCGTCCGATACAACGCTATTATGGCGTATTCGTCGGATGGGCAGGATTGGTCTCGACATGATGGGAATCTCGATCCCACAACTTCGCTTGGCGGCAAGCGGAGTTCGTTGGGGAGCAGGCTGAACTTGGCGGTATCGACAGCGTTGTTGGTCTTCATGCCGCGTCTGCCGCCTGCGCGGGCCGAAGCCGCTTCGTCGCGGCGAAGGCCCGTCAGGCTGGCGCCGATCAGGGCTTTCGACGTTTCCAAGACCAGGCTTAGAAAGTAGTGACCGCATCAACTGGCACGCATCACTGGCAGAAGCCATATCAATTCGGATCGATCCTCTCCTCCCTCACCACGCGGGCAGGGTCGACGTCGCTTGGGTTGCACGCGGCAGGCAAGCTCTCGCAGGTCGGCGACAAGGTCGGGACCGACGAATCGGCCGGTTCTCTTGGCTCGCTTTCGCCCACGATGATGTTGACGAGGTCGCCTGGCTGCAACAGGGTCATCCCAACGGTCTCGATGCTGACCGGCCCGGCTGCCGATTGCCGCACGATTTGATAAATTACGCTGTTTGCGTCCTTCGCAAATTGGGCGCGGGTCACCGGCAACGTGTAAAGGATGCCTTCGCTGGCGTTCAACTCGCGCACATTGGCCGCGATCTGGCTCTCCGCGGTCTCGATCTCGACCTCCAGATCGTTCCTGAGGTCGGCCCGGGTCCGCAACACCTCAGACTCTAACCAAGCGAGGCGCTGGTTGGCGCTCGCGTACTGGTTAAGGGCGTCCTGCCGACGCTGTTCCGCGTCGGACAACTCACTCTGGATCTGAGCCATCACCGTCATGCTAAGAACTTTGCGGTCCACGAGCGTGCGCATGCTGTTGACGCGCTCCTGGCGCAGCTTGACCAATTCGTCGAGCGACTCCATGCGCCTATAAGCGACAACATCCTGCCTGGCCGCCTCCAGCGCCCGCAGGCTCGCGCGCTCGCGATCCTTGCGGGCCGTGGCGACGGCCTTGCGCCGGTCGCTCTGCTCGTTGACGAGGTTGGCAGCTTCGGTCGCGCCGGCCAGCTCCAGCAACTGGCGCGGGATAGTGGGTGCCGTGCCGTCGCGCTCGGCCTTCAGCACCGCCGCGCGCGCGAGCAACTTCAACATCGCATCGATCGCCGCGCTCCGCTTCTGGGTCTCACGCACGGTTTCGATCTTCTGCCACGGTTCGCTCTCGGCCCGGTCGAGTCCGCCGGCCAGCGCGATCGCATGCAGGATCGTCATGCCGGCCGCATACTTGAACGAGCCTGGATTCTTGACCGGCCCCAGCACGTAAATGGGTGGGCGCTCCAGCGGCAGGATGTTCACCAGTCCCTCGCGGCCCAGCAGTTGATTGAAGGTTTCCACCAGGTCGGCCTGTACCTGTTGCGTCGACCGGTTGGCGACCGGAATGGAGCCAAGCAAGGGCACGGAAATCGTGCCGTCCTCTTGGATAATATATTCGCCGCTCAGTTCCGGACGCTGCAGGATGCCGTGCAAGGCAGAGGACGCGCGCCCCCACTTGTCTTCCTCGACGTCGACGCGCTCGTAGAACGTGACCTTGAGGCGGTCGCCGATGCCAAACAGGGCTCCGGTTGGCACGCCTGGCGCATTGCTGAGGGTTTTGGAGCCCTCGGCACTGGTGGGGACGGCAGGGACGACGCTCCGCTCGACCAACGCCGCGGCGGACGCATCCGGTCCCGTGCTGAGAGTTTTGGGGGGCTCGGCACTGGTGGGGACCGCAGGGACGGCGCTCTGTTCGACCGGCGCCGCCGCAGCCGGTCCCGACACGATCGCGCGAGAGGGTTCGGCCGTGGCTTGGACCGGTTGTCCTTGCCAGCTATCGATAGCAGCAGACACCTTCTGCACCACGGCTCCGGAGGCATCCTCGACCTTCTGCATCACGGCTCCGGAGGCATCCGCGACCTTCTGCACCACGGCTCCGGAGACATCCGCGGCCTTGTGCACCACGGCGCCGGAGACATCCTCGGCCTTCTGCATCACGGCTCCGGAGATATCCTCGATCTTCTGCATCACGGGTCCGGAAACAACCTCGACGGCCGGCCAGTTTCCGATCGCGGCCCCTCCCAGGGCGGCGACCCCGCAGAGCCCAAAGGCAAGCAGGATGGCCTTCATTCCCCTGCGGCGAGCCGCCCGTGACGAAGGAGCGACGGGGTCGGAATTGTATTTTGTATCCATGGCCATGGCGCGTGGCTTTCAATGGCGGCCATCCCGTCCCGAACTGGTCAAGCACGGGTCGACGGGCACGGCTCTGCCTTATCGTGACCCTTCGCCGTTAGCGGCACAACTATCCCTTTGTGGGCACTCCTTCCGGATAGAACTCGTCCAATGGCCAGATTGCTGCGTTGCAGGAGAACTTCTTTGATGGCAAACGGGACAAAAGCGATCGAACGCAACGAAGAGGCGGAAATCTTGGTTTACCGACGCAGCGCCTCGAACCGTCTGCGGCTCCGGCATGCATTGGCAGGATGGTTGCGCTGTTTGCAACTTGATCATAGAGGTGAGGTAACCATAGCGGACCTGGCCCCGCCTCATATTCCTTTCGTCAGCTCTCACGCCCTCGGCCGAAGCCCGTGCCGCTTGGACAACGCTACCGCGTCGCGCACATCCCGCCGACGCAGGAACAGACGACAACGCTTGCCGCATGATTTGAGGAAAACCGATCGGCGACGGCCCGCTTCCAATACAAACGTCGCACCTCCTTCGCTGCCACCGCCGAGGGTGATTTGAACCTGGACGTTCTTGATCGCGGAGCCTCGTATCAGGGTGAGGCTTGGCAAGCGAACGCACCAGCCCGAATGCCGATATATCAAGGCAGGGAAGCCGGTCTCATTGAATGAATATTGTCGAGAAAGTGGTACCCCTTTTGTGCCTTAAGTAGATTTTGCGGATGGTGAGACGGTTGAGTTGCTATCTTTTCGTTCCCTGACGGGCCATTGCCAGACGCGGGAGTAAGCATGCCATGATTCATCGCCCAAACTGCAGCCTGTGTACGGTTGCGGACCCGGATCTTTCGGAGGATGGCCTTGACGTGTACCTTCACCGTAGCTTCGGCAATGTTGATCTCGCGCGCGATGGCTTTGTTAGACTCCCCTTCGATTAAGCGACGTAGAATACAGTTTTCCCGATTCGACAAAATTGATAGTTCTTGATCCTCATGCTCCAATTTAACAACCACCTTTGTTAACTCATCAGCTACCGCGTCAGGTTTCAGATCATGCCTTATATCTTGAATAGCCGTTGAAGTTTCGGCAGGTAACACCGTCTGCCCAAGCATAACCAATTCGAGAGCTTTGATAAAGGTGTCGTAAGCAGCGACTTTTATCAAATACCCGTCTGCCCCCGCACGAAAAGCTGAAACTATATCGGTCGATCGACAGTGATCGGCTAGCGCGACGACATGGCTGGTCGGATAAATCGCTTTGAATTCTGCAATTTGTGCGAATTCAGCGCCCGCATCAGTACCGCCGACATCTATGATGAGCAAGATGGGCCGGTGCTGGGCTAGCGGCTTCTGCAGAAGATCGTGAACACAAGCCGCCGAGAAAAGGACACGAAACTTTGCCGCATTCAGGATTCGACTAAGGCCTTCTCGGAGTAACTCGCTCGGCCCGACAAGTACTGTTATAAAAGATTGTCTTGCCATCATTGCCTCTCAATCCGGCGCGATTGAGGTACACGCGTCGAGTAGGGCACTCCACGCGCCAACCGCACTCGATGCCCCCGGTTTGAGTCTCTTGCAGTTCCTCACTCCCTCCTTGGCGAGAACAGGTTGGGCAGTGTAAGGTCTATTTATAAGCAGTCTCTAACATAGGTTGCTTTTTCGGTAAATTTTGCCGGCAACGGACGCCAAACTGGAACCCTAGGCGCTGCAATCTGCCTGAAGACGCAAGTGTGGGACGGCTTAGCCATCTCAAGCCTTAGGAGTTGAACGAGGATGGTGCCTGCGGCGATTGCAGCGATAGGCGAGGATTCCTGAAGGGGTGGTTGGCATGGTCAGGTCGCAGCGCTTTGATATCGTTGCCCAACGCTTTAGGTGTGAGAACACCCGATGGATCTGCTGCAGTGTGTGAACTTGCACTTATTCGGCGGCACGCTCTCGCCGCGCGATAGGCCGTGTCGCCGTCGGTCATGATGGCCGGGCCTTTTTGCATATTGCTCAACACGAACGAGGTTAGGTTCCGCTCGGCCCGTCCTTCACCGCACGCCGGATGCTGATACCGTGTGGTCGAGATATATCACTGCCCGCCAGGCTGCGCACGACCAGTCGCCCGGAAACATTTGGCTGGAACCGGTCCAGCAACGGCGGAGGGTCGTCTTCCAGCGGAAAACTTGCTAATGGCCCGTGCGCTGCCGCTCTAGGAGATAGCCGTTACCTGAGATACTCGTTGTCGAATCCGGCTATTTCGACCAGCTTCTTGCGGTTGATCACCTGTACATGGCCCGCCTTGAAAGAGACGAGATCGGCCCTGCGGAGTTCCCCCAACGTTCGGTTGACGTGAACGGTGGTCATTCCGAGAATGTCGGCCAAGTCGTATTGCGTAAGGGGACACTCATATCTTCCATGGGCCGACAAGCCAACCATGGAGAGCCTCTCCTCCAACTCGAGCAGGAAATGGGCGGTGCGGCTCATCGCGGTCCGCCGCCCGGTATTCATGAGATGTTCGGCAAGGATGGCGTTCAGGCGGGCCAGGGAGCAGACGATCTTCTTCCCGAGACGGCCTTCCGACAAGACGGCCTCGACAAGTTCCTTACTGGAAATTTCATAAACAGTTAGTTCGGTTATGGACGCCAGCGAGGCTAAACGTGGTCCGTCCACAGAACGGAAACCGACAATGTCCCCCGTGAGGGGAGTGTCGATGATCTGCCGTTCTCCGTCCGGTAGCCCGTGGTAAAGGATGGCCCAACCCGATTTTACGATGAATATCTCATGGTTGTCGTCATCCTGGCGGCCAATCTCCGAATGGGGTTTGTAGATTTTTGCGGTAACACCGAGAAAATCGTCATTTCCCCAATCGTTCTTCGACAATGTCGCCCCTATCGGATGCAAGCGCATGAACTGCCATAGTGTCTGCATGAAGATTCGCGAGTTTGCCCCTGTTTCCGCACAATAATTGCCCCCGGACGAGTTCGACAGAACGATCTCCTACCGTAGGGGCAGGCTGGCCCACTGTCCTCGTCTGTTTGAATGAGGCAAATTGCGCTTAGATCAAGGTGTTGCAAGCATCAGGCGGTTAAGGCTCCCGGCTTGTCTCGGGTTACTCGCTCTTTGCTCGCTCGGCGGCGTGGCGGTTGCCGGCGCGCTCGATGCGGCCGATAATTTTCATCATGAAAACGCTGACGCCGATGCCTGAGTTCAAACGCAGCGTTCATGGCATGCCGCAAGAAAAGCGCACGCTTCTTCGCTGTGCGGTCGATGAACGAATGCGGGAAGAGGAATGCTGACGCTGACGCGTCCGGCCTGACCACTTGCCGCACTACGGGCTACGAGTTCCTGTTCGGGCTCGATCATGTGTTTATCCCCTATCGATTTATTCCATAGGTGGATAAAGCTGAGGCGGCGCACTATCCGGCGACCGTTGCTCGATCTTGTCCTATTCCATTCGCGGTTCCATCGCCTCAGTTCTAAGGAACGGGGCGACGCGAAACGAGACTGGTCCACTCGATGAGAGGGCGGCGGGACTGAGGACGCAGCGGAAACAACGAAACAATCCGCGCTGTAGTCGCGAGGCGGTCATATCGCTGCGATATGGAGGCGCAGAGGGGCAGGCCGTAGCTCGAAGTATGGATGTTGTCTTCGGGTCAGTTCGAGACGTCGGACCCACCGGATTGAATTTTTGCATTCTCGCGCGTCTTACCAGAACCGGTCGGACCGCTTCCTGCCCATTGAAGTCATTCGACAGCTATCGGCGGTTGCGAGCTTTTGGCGCGCAGCAGACTAGTTTGGATGGCGCGGCCTCAGAGAGCACCATCTGCAAAATCGCGAGTGGTTAATGTGGTCTTGGCTTCGGTCGGTGCGGAAACAAGCCGATCCGGGCTGGCGGGTGCAATGGCATAGATAGCGCTTGACAATCATGCGTCTGCCAGCTGCACCGAGGTGCCTAGATGCTGTTTCCGGTTTTCTGTGGGGTAGGCGGTATTCGGGCTGCCTAAGTCATTGTTTTTTCTGGTCGGAGTGGCAGGATTTGAACCTGCGACCCCATCGTCCCGAACGATGTGCGCTACCAGGCTGCGCTACACTCCGTGACCAGACCGCGGGCTTATAGCCGCCGCACTTCGTTCCTGCAAGCGCCAATGGCAGCGCTTCTGTCGCATTTCTTCCGCTTTCGCTTTAACGTCATACAGGTTTCAGTTTCCTGGGGGATAAACACGGCTTAAAGGCTCGTGTTATAGGCATCGGCCACCTGCGTTGAAACCATTCTGATTCCAGCCGCTTGGAGTTGCTGTCTTGCCCCTGAAGATCGTTAGCGAAGCCCGTCCCAACACCTTCGAGTTTGAAACCTCGGCGCTTATCAAGGCGTCCGGCTTTCGTGAGTATGATGCGCGCTGGTGGTTCGGCCATCCGGGCTCTGCGGAGCCGCCGGAGCTCAACCTGATCGGTGTCCAGGCGCTGGGCATGGGGCTCGGCACGCTGATCCGGCGCCTGGGCGCCGGGCCGGATATCGTGACCGGGCATGATTTCCGTTCCTATTCGCTGGCGATAAAGCTGGCGCTGATTTCCGGGCTGATGGCCGCCGGCGCGCGGGTCAGGGATATCGGGCTGGCGCTGTCGCCGATGGCCTATTTCGCCCAGTTCGCGCTCGATACGCCGTCCGTCGCCATGGTCACCGCCTCGCACAACGAAAACGGCTGGAGCGGCGTCAAGATGGGGGCGGCGCGTCCCCTGACCTTCGGTCCGGAAGAAATGAGCGCATTGAAGACGATCGTGCTTGCCGGCGACTTCGACCTTGTCGGCGGCGGCTCCTATGACTTCGTTGCGGATTTCCGCAAAACCTATCTGGACGACCTGACCACTGGGAAACGCATATCACGAAAGCTCAAGGTGGTCGCCGCCTGCGGTAACGGCACCGCCGGCGCCTTCGCGCCTGAAGCGCTGGAGCGGATCGGCTGCGAGGTGATCCCGCTCGATGTCGAGCTCGACCATACATTTCCGAACTACAACCCCAATCCCGAAGACATGAAGATGCTGCACGCGATCCGCGACAAGGTCTTGGAAACGGGAGCCGACGTCGGGCTCGGCTTCGACGGCGATGGCGACCGCTGCGGCGTGGTCGACAATGAAGGCAACGAGATCTTCGCCGATAAGGTCGGCGTCATGCTCGCGCGCGACATCGCGCGACTGCATCCCGGCTCGACCTTCGTCGTCGACGTCAAGTCGACCGGATTGTTCAACACCGACGCCGCCTTGCGCGCCGATGGCGCCGTCACCGATTATTGGAAGACCGGCCACTCCTACATAAAACGGCGCGTGGCTGAGCTTGGCGCCATCGCTGGTTTCGAGAAATCCGGTCATTTCTTCTTCAATCCGCCGATTGGGCGCGGCTATGACGATGGTCTCATCACAGCCATCGCCATCTGCCAGATGCTGGATCGCAGCCCGGGCAGCAGCATGGCCGATCTCTATCGCGCCCTGCCGCTGACCTTCGGCACGCCGACCATGTCGCCACACTGCGCCGACGAGCTGAAATACGGTGTGGTCGAGCGGGTCGTTTCCGATTTCCAGGCCATGAAGCAGGACGGCACTGTCTTCGCCGGCCAGAAGATCGCCGAGCTGATCACAGTCAATGGCGTGCGCGTCGTTGCCGAGGACGGCACCTGGGGCCTGGTGCGGGCGTCATCGAACAAGCCGGAGCTTGTCGTGGTGGTGGAGAGCCCGGTGTCGTCGGAGCGGCGCCGGCAGATGTTCGAAGGCGTCGATGCAGTGCTGCGCCGCAGCCCGGAAGTCGGCGCTTACAATCAGACCTTCTAGGTAGCGCCTCATCGCATCCAGGGTGAGAGGACCATGCAAGGGAAGCGGTCCAGCTTGTCGCTGATCCGCTTCCGCCGGGCATCATCGCAAACGGGAACTCAGTCGGGCTTAAGATGCCTGCTCAAGAGCGTTCCAGTCGAACTTCCGCGCCCAGTCAGCAAAACTGTGCCAGCGGACCTCCGGGAAATCTCGGTGCAAAGCCGCGATATCGACGTCGTAGCCGACGCGGTCGAACCACTCGAACATCAGCGCTACGTCCTCGCTTTGCTGGCGGGCCACCGCGATCGGAATTTCCTGATAGTTGATCGGGCGGCCGATGGCCTGCGAAAGGATCTTGGCCTGGTCTTCGCCGGACAACTCGTCTCCGGCGAAATCGAAACGCTTGCCGAACACGCGCTCGCGCCGCTCGACCAGGGTGGCAACAAAGGCGCCGATGTCCGCCAGGGCGACCAGCTGGAGGGGGCGTTTGGCGGGCACTGCGAAAGCATGCGTGCCTTGGCTGAGCGCGCCGATCGACCACGGCGCGACGAAATTCTCCATGAAAGCAACCGGGGCGCTGATTGTATAGGGAAGGCCGAGCCGTTCGACATGCTGCTCGACGAGATATTTGCTTTCGAAATGCGGGATGCCGGTTTTCTTGTTGGCGTCGGCAACGGACGAATAGATCAGATGCCCGACGCCGGCAGCCTTGGCTGCATCGGCGGCTAGAATCCCCTGGCGGGTCTCCTCTTCCATCCCGGCCTCGTAGCTGTTGCCCATCAAGAACATGGTGTCGACGTCTTTTGCAGCCTTCACAACGGAGGCCGTATCGCCGAGATCGCCGGTCACGATCTCGGCGCCTGCCGACGCCAATTGCCGCGCGGCATCGCTGTCCGGCCTGCGCGTCAATGCCTTGACGCGATGTCCGCTCGACAGCAAGGCACGCGCGACTGCGCCGCCTTGCTGGCCTGTGGCGCCGGTGACTAGAACTCTTCGTTTAGTGGTCATGTGGTTGCTCCTTTTTTGCGGTGGAGCAAAATTAAGGTCTGTCACATTGATGCACAATTGCATATAATTGGAAAACTTTGTCCCATGTGCGGATACAATGATCGATCTCAATGACATCGTGGTGTTCGCTCGCGTCGTCGAAGCTGGCAGCTTCACCGCTGCCGCGCGGCTGCTTGCCATGCCCAAGACGACGGTCAGTCGACGCGTTGCCGCGCTCGAGCGTGAGGTTGGGGTCCGCCTGCTGCAGCGCACCACGCGCAGCCTCAATGTGACGGATGCCGGGCGTCTGTATTATGAGCAGAGCAGTCAGGCGCTGCGGACGATCGAGGAAGCAAATCTGCGCCTTGCGGAAGCGAAGGCGGAGCCATCGGGCACGATTCGCATTTCGGCGCCCGTTGGCTTCGGGAGCCATTTCCTCACAGCTGCCGTGGTCGACTTTCTGGCAATGTATCCGAAGACCAAGGTCGAGCTCCGCCTGACCGACGACAAGCTCAACCTGGTTGAGGACGGTATAGATCTCGCCTTCCGAACCGGCATCCTTCAGGATTCGACGCTGATTGCCCGCAAACTCGGCTCCACGCGCAGGCTGCTCTGCGCCAGCCCGGACTATCTCGCAAGGCACGGGATGCCGAAACGCCTGGCGGATCTTGCGCACCACCAGTGCGTCATCGCAGGCCCTTCGACCTCGGGCAGCCATTGGGTGCTGGACGGGCCACACGGTCAGGAGACGGTCACGGTGGCCGGGCGCTTCGCCGCTAATGAAATGCAGGCGGTCGTTGCGGCCACGCTCGCAGGCTTCGGCATCGCCCAATTGCCGCACAGCATCGCCGAGCCCCTCATCAATGGGGGGCGGCTGAGCCGCGTTCTCCGGGACTACACGACGCCGGCTGGCGGGCTGCATGTCCTATATCCGAGCAGCCGGCATCTTTCGCCCCTGGTCAAGGCATTCATCGAGCTTGCATCCGACCGGATTTCCAGTCTGGCAAATACTGCGGCTGACCAGCAGTAGCCGCGTGCCTCAATACGGGCTCGCCACATCCCCGGTCTCGACATAGACCGACTTCAGCTGCGAATAGAGCGCCAGCGCGGCAAGCGAGTTTTCCCGCCCGATTCCCGACTGCTTGAAGCCGCCGAAGGGAATTTCGACCGGCGTCAGATTGTAGGCGTTGATCCAGCAGGTCCCGGCCTGCAGCTCGGCGATAACGCGGTGGGCGCGCGGCAGGTCGCGCGTGAACACACCCGCGGCAAGGCCGAACTCGGTATCGTTGGCCCGGTCGATCACCTCGTCCTCGCCGTCGAATTTGAGCACGCTCATCACCGGCCCGAAAATCTCCTCGCGCGCGATGCGCATCGTGTCGGTGACGCCGGTGAAAACCGTCGGCTCGACGAAGAAGCCGTCCTGGAAACCCTGCAGCGAAGGCACATTGCCGCCGCAGGCGAGCACAGCGCCATCCTGCTTGCCTGCCTCGATATAGCCGATGACCTTTTCGTGCTGCGCCTTCGAGACCAGCGGTCCCATCTGCGTTTCCGGGTCGAGCGGATCGCCGATGCGGATCTTCTTCGTCCGCTCGACCAGCCGTTCGACGAAACGGTCGTGGATGCCCTTCTGCACGAAGACCCGCGTGCCGTTGGAGCAGATCTGGCCGGTCGAATAGAAATTGCCGAGCATGGCGCCGCCAATGGCGTTTTCGAGATCGGCATCGTCGAAGACAATCAGCGGCGACTTGCCGCCGAGCTCCATGGTGGCGTGCTTCATCTTCGAGCCGGCGAGCGACAGCACCTTGCGCCCAGTCGGCACCGAGCCCGTCACCGAGACTTTGGCGACGACATCATGCCCGACGAGGCCGGCGCCGACATCGCCATAGCCTTGCACCACGTTGAAGAGCCCGTCGGGGAGGCCGGCCTCGGTATAGATTTCGGCGAGCGCCAGCGCCGATAATGGCGTGTTCTCAGACGGCTTGAACACCATGGCGTTGCCCATGGCGAGTGCGGGTGCCGATTTCCAGCCGGCGATCTGGATCGGATAGTTCCAGGCGCCGATGCCGACACAGACGCCCAGCGCTTCGCGCCTCGTATAGGCGAAGGGTCCGCCGAGATCGAAGGACTCGCCATTATAGGCAGCGACCGCGCCACCGAAATATTCGAGGCAGTCGGCTGCCGATGGCGCATCCGCCACCAGCGTCTCCTGGATCGCCTTACCGGTATCAAGCGTCTCGATGCGCGCCAGGTCGGTGTTGCGCGCGCGCAAGATGTCAGCGGCGCGGCGCAGGATGCGTCCGCGCTCGACCGGCTTCAGCCGCGCCCAGGCCGGTTGTGCTGCACGCGCCGCTTCGATCGCGAGTTCCAGCACGTTCGACGTCGCCGAACGCAGCATCGCGATGGTCTCGCCGGTTGCCGGATAGATGACCGGCAGCGGCGCACCCTGCTCGTCGTCGATGTAGCGTCCGTTGACATAGTGCGATGCCGTTGGTTGGGCGCGCATAGCTGTTCTCCAATCGTCTTCGCCAGAGCGGAGCAGTCCGCCGGATCATGGCCTATCTGTCTGACACCTGCCAGCGCGGATTGATCCATGGTTCCTGGTTGGACGGCGCCAGCGGCGTGCGGCCAAGAATGTGGTCGGCGGCCTTTTCGCCTGTCATGATCGACGGCGCGTTGAGATTGCCGTTGGTGACGCGCGGGAAGATCGAGGAATCGGCGACCCGCAACCCTTCGACGCCGATGACACGGCATTCCGAATCGACGACGCTCATCGGATCATCGGCGCGACCCATCTTGCAGGTGCCGCAAGGGTGGTAGGCGCTTTCGGCATGGTCGCGGATGAAGGCATCGAGATCGTCGTCCGACTGCACGTGCGAGCCCGGCGAGAGTTCCTCGCCGCGATAAAGATCGAATGCCGACTGGCCGAAGATCTCACGCGTCAGCCGGATGCAGTGGCGGAACTCGGTCCAGTCGTCCGGATGCGACATATAGTTGAAGCGGATCACCGGCTTCGACCTGGGGTCGGGCGAGCGCAGCGTGACAGAACCGCGCGATTTCGATCGCATCGGCCCGACATGCGCCTGGAAACCGTGCGCCTTCGCCGCCGCCTTGCCGTCATAGCGAACCGCCGCCGGGATGAAATGATACTGGATGTCGGGATAGTCGACGCCGGCGCGCGAGCGCACGAAGGCGGCCGCCTCGAAATGATTGGTTGCGCCGAGACCTGACTTGAAGAACAGCCATTGCGCGCCGATCATTGCCTTGGAGAAGGGGTTCAGCACCGAATTCAGCGTGATCGGCTGCGTCGATTCCTGCTGGATATAGAGCTCCATATGGTCCTGCAGGTTGCGGCCGACGCCGGGCCGGTTAGCCACCACCTGAATGCCGTATTCCCTGAGATGTTCGGCCGGGCCGATGCCGGACAGCATCAGGATCTTGGGCGAATTGATCGAGGAGGCGGCAACGATCACTTCACGTCGCGCCTTGACCACCTGAATCCGTTTGCGCGTTTCGATCTCGACACCAGTGGCGCGTTGATTCTCGATGATCACCCGCCGGGCGAAGCCCTTGACCAAGCTCACATTTTTCCGTCTCAGCGCCGGCCTGAGATAGGCGCTCGCCGCCGACCAGCGGCGGCCGCCGCGAATGGTCTGCTCCATTGGCCCAAAGCCTTCCTGCTTCGCGCCGTTGTAGTCGTCGGTCAGCTCGAAGCCGGCCTGACGGCCTGCCTCGACGAAGGCGCCGTAGAGTGGGTTGGTCCTTGAGCCGCGCTGCACGGACAGCGGGCCGCCGTGGCCGCGCCAGCCATTCTCGCCGCCATTGCTGTCCTCCATGCGCTTGAAGTAGGGGAGCACGTCGGCAAACCCCCAGCCAGCCGCGCCCTGTTCGGCCCAATGGTCGAAATCGCGGGCGTGGCCGCGTACATAGACCATGCCATTGATCGAGGACGAGCCGCCGATGACCTTGCCGCGCGGCGTCGCCAGCACGCGGCCGCCGAGATGCGGCTCCGGCTCGCTGGCAAAGCCCCAGTCGTAGAGGCTCATGTTGAGTGGGATCGACAGCGCCGACGGCATCTGGATCAGCGGCCCGACATCGCTGCCGCCGAACTCGATGACGATCACCGAATGCTTGCCATCCTCCGACAGGCGGTAGGCCATGGCCGAGCCGGCCGAGCCGGAGCCGATGATGACGAAATCCGCCTCAAGCATGGTTCATATGCGCCATGAAATCAGCGAGCGAGGGTTCGCCTCGCGGAAAGCGCTTCTGCTCTTCGAGCAGGTCAAGGTTCATGTGGTTGCGCATGTAGCGTTCCGAAGCTTTCTGCAGCGGCTGGAATTCCCAGGGGTAGTGAGTGCCGTTGCGCAGCGCCGGGTAGACCACCCAGCGGCGCGCCTGGCTGGTGCGCACGGCGGCGTCGAAGGCCGCCATGTCCCAGCGCGCCCGGACCTTTTCGGTGAAACCAGCAACCAAAGCGGCATGTGCCGGGTCGGCGGCGAGATTGGTCAGCTCGAGCGGATCCGATTCAAGATCAAACAGTTGCGGCGGATCGATCTCGCAATGGATGAATTTGTAGCGGCCCTCGCGGATCGCCACCATCGGCGCGTTGGAGCCTTCGGCAGCATACTCCATCAGCACCGGCGCAGTGCGTTCCTTACCGTCGAGCAGCGGCAGCAGCGACTGGCCGTCGGTCCATGGCGCAATCGCGCTCATGTCGATGCCGGCGAGGTCGCAAAGCGTCGGCGTGACATCGAGATTGGAGACTGGGGTCTCGATCAGCTTGGCGTGTATGCCCTTGCCGGCGATCATCAGCGGCACCCGCGCCGAGCCCTCGAAAAAGCACATCTTGAACCACAGGCCGCGCTCGCCGAGCATGTCGCCGTGATCCGAGCAGAACAGGATGATCGTATCGTCGAGCATTCGCGTGCGTTGCAGCACCGACAGCAACTCGCCGACCTTGTCGTCGAGATAGGAGATGTTGGCGAAATAGCCGCGCCGCGCGCGGCGGATCTGCTCCGGCGTGATCTTGAAGCTGTCATGGTCGCTGGCCCGGTAGAGCCGCTGCGAATGCGGATCCTGCCTGTCGTAGGGAATGAAGCCCACCTCGGGCTCAAGCGCCGGGCAGTCCTCGTAGAGATCCCAATAGCGCCGCCGGGCGACATAGGGGTCGTGCGGATGGGTGAAGGAAACCGTCAGGCACCACGGCCGGCGCGAAGCGTCGTCGGAGACGCGGGCGAAATCATAGAGCTTCTGCACCGCGTGGAAAGCGACCTCGTCGTCATACTCCATCTGGTTGGTGATCTCGGCGACACCGGCACCGACCACCGAGCCGAGATTGTGATACCACCAGTCGATCCGTTCACCGGGCTTGCGATAGTCCGGCGTCCAGCCGAAATCGGCCGGATAGATGTCGGTGGTCAGCCGCTCCTCGAAGCCGTGCAACTGGTCCGGCCCAACGAAATGCATCTTGCCGGACAGGCAAGTATGGTAGCCGGCGGCGCGCAGATGATGCGCATAGGTCGGGATCGACGAGACGAATTCGGCAGCGTTGTCATAGACCTCGGTGCGTGACGGCAACTGGCCGCTCATGAACGCGGCCCGGCCCGGTGCGCAGAGCGGCGAGGCGGTGTAGTTATTCTTGAAGCGCGTCGCGTGCGCCGCCAGTAGCTTCAGATGCGGCGCGTGCAGGAAGTCCGCCGGCCCATCCGGGAACAATGTGCCGTTGAGCTGATCGACCATGACGATCAGGAAATTGGGTCGCTTGGACGTCACTGCGCGCTCCGCCGGCTTAGTTTCGTTTCGAGATAATCCTCGATCAGTGCGATCGCAGTCGCGGCATTGGGCACGCCGTCCTTCAGCGCGCGCCTGATATACAGCCCGTCGATCAGCGCAGCGGTCGCCTCGGCGACACGGTCGGCTTCGCTTCTCGGCAGGATGCCGGTCAGCCCGCTCAACAGATTGGAATGCAGGCGCCTCGCATAGACCTTAAGCAGGCGGCGAAGTGCTGCCGATTTCTGCGCCTCGACATAGAAGGCGAGCCAGGCCGCAATCGTCTCCGGCTGGAACTGGGCGTGGGAGAAATTGACGGCGACCACCGCCGAGACGCGCTCGCGTGCCGTGCTGGCCGATCGAAGCGCGCGCCGCATGTCGGCGGTCAGCTCGGCCAGGATATGCCGCATCGTTGCCAGCAAAAGTTCGTCCTTGGCGCCGAAATAGTGATGGGCAAGCGCCGAGGACACGCCGGCGCGCCCGGCGATTTCCGACATCGTCACATCAAGCGAGCCGCGCTCGCCGATCGCTGAGATCGTCGCGTCGATGAGCGCCCTGCGGCGCAACGGCTCCATTCCGACTTTCGGCATTCTTGCTCCGGCCCTGTTGCGACAAGATTATTTTTTATTGACGGATCAATCAACAAAAATCCAGCCTGATTTTGTGGCAAAGGTCAGGCGCTATGACCAGATATCAAGATCAAGCGATTGTGTGGTTCTGGCCCCTTCACGAAGTCGGCGGAACGGTTCATGCTTGAACAATGCTGAGGCGCGCCGTGACATCGCGTAGCCCGGGCCTGCAGGATGGAGATTGCCATGACAGCATGCATCGTCGGCTGGGCGCATTCGCGCTTCGGCAAGCTCGAAGGCGAGACGCTGGAGAGTCTGATCACCAAGGTCGCAACCGAAGCGCTCGATCATGCCGGCATCGGTCCGGACGAGGTCGACGAGATCGTGCTTGGCCACTTCAATGCCGGCTTTTCCGCGCAGGATTTCACCGCAAGCCTGGTCCTGCAGGCCGACGACCGGCTGCGCTTCCAGCCGGCAACCCGCGTCGAGAACGCTTGCGCGACTGGTTCGGCGGCGGTCAGGCAAGGCATCCGCGCCATCGACGCCAATGCGGCCCGTATCGTGCTCGTGGTCGGCGCCGAGCAGATGACGACAACGCCCGGCCCAGAGATCGGCAGGAACCTTCTCAGGGCCTCGTATCTGCCCGAGGAGGGCGACACGCCGGCAGGATTCGCCGGCGTTTTCGGCAAGATCGCGCAAGCCTATTTCCAGCGCTATGGCGACCAGTCGGACGCGCTGGCGATGATCGCCGCCAAGAACCACAAGAACGGCGTCGACAATCCCTATGCGCAGATGCGCAAGGATTTCGGCTATGAGTTCTGCCGGCACGAGAGCGAGAAGAACCCATTCGTTGCCGGTCCCCTGAAGCGTACCGACTGTTCGCTGGTCTCGGACGGCGCCGCAGCCCTTGTCCTTGCCGACACGGCGACGGCGTTGAAGATGCGCCGCGCGGTCGCCTTCCGTGCCAACGAGCATGTGCAGGATTTCCTGCCAATGTCGAAGCGCGACATCCTTGCCTTCGAAGGCTGCGAGCATGCCTGGAACCAGGCGCTGAAGAAGGCGGGCGTGACGCTCGACGATCTGTCCTTCGTCGAGACGCATGACTGCTTCACCATCGCCGAGCTGATCGAATATGAGGCGATGGGCCTGGCGAAACCGGGTGAGGGCGCGAAACTGGCGCTGGATGGCGAGACGGCGAAGGACGGCCGGCTGCCGGTCAATCCGTCCGGCGGGCTGAAGGCCAAGGGTCATCCAATCGGCGCTACCGGCGTGTCGATGCACGTGCTGAGCGCCATGCAGCTCGTCGGCGAAGCCGGCGGCATCCAGGTGCCGGGCGCCAAGCTCGGCGGCATCTTCAACATGGGCGGCGCCGCAGTCGCCAACTACGTTTCCATTCTCGACCGGATCAGATAAAAGCGGCCCGCATTACAGCGCCCCGCGCCCCGTTAGGGCGCGCAAGGGACGCTGTAACACTTTGATTTTACGCGTGATCCTTTTCGAAAATCGATTCCGATTTTCGAGGTCATGCGTTAGCGGGGAAATCATGACAAATCCGGTTCTGGTCGAAGTTTTGCGCGGCGCTGTGGTCGAGAGCGCGCATCGTGGCGCCGTTGCGGTTTTCGATGCCGACGGCAACTCGGTCTGGGAAATCGGCGATACGGCCCGCCCGGTATTTCCGCGCTCAGCGGTCAAGGCTATCCAGGCGCTGCCGCTGGTCGAAAGCGGCGCCGCCGACGCGTTTGGCTTCGGCGACCGCGAACTGGCGCTTGCCTGCGCCTCGCATTCCGGCGAGCCGGCGCATGTCGAACTGGCGCGGGCGATGCTGGCGAAAGCCGGACTGGACGAGGCGGCGCTGGAATGCGGCGCGCATTGGCCGTCCAGCCATGATGCGACGGTTGCGCTGGCCAGCGCCGGCACCTTGCCAAACGCGCTGCACAACAATTGCTCAGGCAAGCATGCGGGCTTCCTCTGCACCTGCGTTCACGCCGGTATCGCCCATCGCGGCTATGTCAAATCAGGCCATGCCTCGCAGGAGATGGTGCGCGATGCGATGCAAGCGGTGACCGGGGCCGCCCATGACATCGATCATTGCGGCACCGACGGCTGCTCGATCCCGACCTATGCCGTGCCGCTACGCAGCTTCGCGCTCGGCTTTGCCCGCATGGCGACCGGCGTCGGCTTTGAACCCGTGCGCGCCAAGGCGGCAAAGCGGCTGCTTTGCGCCTGCATGGCCGAGCCCTTTCTGGTCGCCGGCACGGGCAGGGCTGATGTTGCGCTGATGGAGGCCGCACCCGGCCGGATTTTTGTGAAGGGAGGGGCCGAAGGCGTCTATTGCGCGGCTTTGCCCGAGCTTGGCCTTGGCGTGGCGTTGAAATGCGATGATGGCGCTGGCCGCGCGGCGGAAGTCATGGTCGCGGCATGCATGGCTAGGCTTTTGCACGCCGACAGGGCGCTGGCGGCGAAGCTGATCGAGCAGGCAAATCCACCCATCCAAAGCCGGGTTGGCGCCAAGGTTGGCGCTGTCAGGCCCACCGCCGCATTGAGCTGAGAACGGCATTCAGCTCACCTGATTGCGCTCGATGGTCAGATGCGCATAGCCGGCATTGCCTGATGAGGCGAGGTCGCCGGTCACCGGCTCGGCCCAGCGGTGGCCGACGATCGCGCCGTTTTGGGCGCCGTCGATGACATTGTCGGAGATGACCGCCGTTCCGGCGCCCTCGACCACGGTGACGGCGATGGCGGTTCCGGCCTTGCGGATGACGTTTGCGGTAGCGACCACATTGCGCATGAACGGCCCCCAGCCGATGTGCATGCCGTAGAGCGGCGCATTCTCGACGACGTTGCCGGAGACGGTGGTATCGGCCTCGACGTTGATACCGATGCCGAAACCGGGCGGATCGGCAGGATAGGGGCCGCTGGTCGAGAGATTGCGCACGATGTTTCCTGAACATACGCCCATACGGCCGCCTTCGTTGAAATTGACGATCGAGATGCCGTTGGCGGCGCCGTCGACGATGTTGTTGCTGAGGATCGCCCCCTCGAACGAGAATTCGGAATACACGGCGGTCTCGCCCGACCGCGAGCAGGTGTTGCCGGTGATGTGCAGATTGCTGGCGCTGTTGGCGCGGATCGCCGAAAACGCGCAGTCCGAGACGATATTGCCCGAGATGATGACGTTGCCGGCGCGGAACGCATTGATGCCGTTGCCGTTCTGGCCGGTTCCGCCGCTACGCGCCTGAATACGCTCGACGCGGTTGCCGCTGACGATCGTGCCGTCCTCGGCCGCTTGCCAGCGGTGCACGAGGATGCCGCCATTGGCGCAGTCGGACACAGTGTTGCCTGATATCGCCAAGCCGGTGGCTTCGACCGAATAGATGCCGGCGTCGGCAGCGCCTGATATTTCCGAGCGCTCGATGCGGCCCGAAGCGTGCTCGATCGCCAGGCCGTTCTTGCCGCTGCCTGATATCTGGCAATTGTCGATGACGAGGTGAGCGACGCGGCGCAGGTCGAGCAGTCCTTGCGCGTAGTCGCCCATCCAGCGGTTGGTGCCGTCGAACACCAGCCCGGTGAATTCGATGTGCTCGGCCTGTTCCGCCATGAGCAGATGGCCGTTGCCGCCATAGACGATCCGCGATGCACCCGGCACCCCGGAAAGTCTGATACGGCTAGGCAGCGAAAGGTTGGATACGACATAGGTTCCCGGCGGCAGGAACACCGGCATGTCGCGATCGCTTGCGTCGCGCAGCAGCCTGGTGAAGGCCTTGCTCTGGTCGTCAAGTGCGCCGGGCCGCACGCCGAGGTCGGCAGCGTTGATCGAGCCGCGCATCGAGGCATTGTCGACGGCGGGCAGGCTGGCCGCCGCTGCCTTGCCGAGCGAGAGGCCCATGACGGCAAAGCCGGCGGTCTGCGTAAGCAATTTTCGTCTGTTCAACATCGGCACAGTTTCCCAGCGTTCGGCCATCGCACCGCAGGAATCGTGCCAGGCCGGATCGGCCCCGGCCCGGTTTGCGGCAATGGCTTGTGAAGTCGCCGCGCGAGGCATAAGTTCGATTAATGAGCAGAGCCTTCACGCGCGAAGAGGATAGCGAAAACGCCATTGCCGGCATCGGCGAGCGGCCGATCAGCCATCACCGCAATCTGGTGACGGAACGCGGCCTGGCGATGATCGACTCCGAACTGGCTGCCCTGCGCGATGATTTGGGCAGGGCGGAGAAGAGGGCCGACCGCGAGCGCATCGCGCTCATATCGCGCGACCTGCGCTACTGGACCGCGCGGCGTGAAAGCGCCGAGCTTTCCCTACCGGAACCGGGCAGCGACCTGGTTCGCTTTGGCATGGGCGTCACGCTGGAAGGCGATGACGGCAGGAAGGTACACTGGAAGATCGTCGGCGAGGATGAGGCCGATCCGGCCAAGGGCACAATTTCACATGTTTCACCGATGGCCCTGGCCTTGTACGGCAAGAGGATCGGCGAAATTGCCGTGGTGAACGGCAAGGAATGGGAGATCGTCAAGCTCTCCGACAATTAGTCCTCGACCTTGATGACATGGTCGCGGAAGAATGCCGCCGCGCCGGCCTCGTCGATCTCGCCGGCGGCAACGCCCATGACGAATTCGTAGACCGTGCCGTTGTCGGCCGTCAGCGTATAGCCGTTGACAATCAGGAACGCGCCGGCGGCGACGATGGCCGTGGGCTTGTTGCCGTCGACAAAGGCGTGATTTCTGGCGATGCCGAAGATATAGGCCGCAGCCAGATCCTCGATCGATGGATCACCATAGTTCGCCTTGTTCTCGGCGCGAGCGAGCGCCGATTCAAGAGCATTCTCGTCTCTCAAACCCTGCGCGCCGCCATGCCGACGCAACTGCTCCGCGTGCATCGCTTCCTCGGCGCGCCGGCTCAGGAATTGCCAGCTCATTCAGCGAGCTTCTGAAGCGCGACCTTGTATTTGTCCATCACCTCGCGGGCAGCTTTCATTTGCCGCTCGAAGCTATCGTCCACCGGCTTCAGCGCAAGGCCGTCACCTGTTTCAACGATTTGAAGCTGGTCGCCAGCCTTCAGGTTCAGACGCTCGAGAAGTTCCCTCGGCAGGATCACGCCTTCGGAATTACCGATCTTGCGGATGGTCGTGTTCATAGCGCTGCACCTTGTTGCAACACAAATTATAACGCAATCCGCTCTCAGTTACAACGGATATTATAACAGGCTCAGCCCACTTGCAGAAGCCGATCGATCAGCCGTTCCGCCGCTTCTGGGATGACGGTGCCCGGCGGGAAGATTTCCGCGGCACCCGCCTGCAACACCGCATCGTAATCCTGCGGCGGGATGACGCCGCCGGCGACGATCAGCATGCCGTCGCGCCCGAGCTTCTTCAGCGCACCCTTAAGTTCGGGAATGAGCGTCAGGTGCCCCGCTGCCAGCGACGAGGCGCCAACGATATGCACGTCATGCTCGACCGCGAGCCTGGCGATCTCTTCCGGCGTCTGGAACATCGGCCCGACGGTGACGTCGAAGCCGAGATCGGCAAAGGCGGTGGCGATGACCTTCTGGCCGCGGTCATGGCCGTCCTGTCCCATTTTGGCCACGAGAATGCGCGGCTTGCCGCCGGATTTCTCCTCGAACGCCACGATCTTGTCCTGCAGCCGGTCGACCACCGGATTGTCGCCAAGCGCCTTGCGGTAGATGCCGGAGATCGTCTGGACCGAGGCGACATGGCGGCCGAAGACCTTTTCCAGCGCCAGCGAAATCTCCCCGACCGTGGCGTTGGCGCGCGCGGCGCGGATGGCGAACTCCAGCAGATTTTCGCCGCCCTCCGCAGCGCGGCTCAGCGCATCCAGCGCGCTCTCGACCGCGCCGACGTCGCGCGTGCCTTTCAGCCTTTGCAGCTTCGACAATTGCCGGGCCCTGACTTCGGCATTGTCGATCTTCAGCACGTCGACCTCGATATCAGTCCCGGGGCGGTGGGCGTTGACGCCGACCAGTATCTGCTCACCGGAGTCGATCCGTGCCTGCGTGCGCGCTGCGGCCTCTTCGATGCGCAGCTTGGGTATGCCTTTTTCGGTTGCGGCGGCCATGCCGCCCAGGCTCTCGATCTCTTCGATATGGGCAAGCGCGCGCGCCGCCAGATCATGCGTCAGCCGTTCGAGATAGGCAGAGCCGCCCCACGGGTCGATGACACGGGTGGTGCCGGATTCCTTTTGCAGGATCAGCTGGGTGTTGCGAGCGATGCGAGCCGAATGATCCGTCGGCAGCGCCATCGCCTCGTCGAAGGCGTTGGTGTGCAGCGATTGCGTAAGACCCTGCGTCGCCGCCATTGCCTCGATCATGGTGCGGACGATGTTGTTGTAAGGGTCCTGCGCCGTCAGCGACCAGCCCGAAGTCTGGCAATGGGTGCGCAGCGACAGCGAACGCTCGTCCTTCGGCAAGAAGTTCTTCAGCATCAGGCTCGACCACAAAAGGCGGGCTGCCCTCAACTTGGCGACCTCCATGAAGAAATTCATGCCGATCGCCCAGAAGAATGAAAGGCGCGGCGCGAAGCGGTCGATATCGAGACCCGCCGCGACCCCGGCGCGAGCATATTCGATGCCGTCGGCGATCGTATAGGCGAGCTCGAGATCGGCGGTCGCCCCTGCCTCCTGCATGTGATAGCCGGAGATCGAAATCGAATTGAACTTCGGCATGTGCTGCGACGTGTAGGTGAAGATGTCCGACACTATCCGCATCGAAGGCTTGGGCGGATAAATGTAGGTGTTGCGCACCATGAACTCTTTCAGGATGTCGTTCTGAATGGTTCCGGCGAGGTCCTTCTGCGCAACGCCTTGTTCTTCCGCCGCCACGATGTAGAGTGCCATGATCGGCAGCACCGCGCCGTTCATCGTCATTGACACCGTCATTTCATCAAGCGGAATGCCGTCGAAGAGCTGGCGCATGTCGAGGATGGAATCAATGGCGACGCCGGCCATGCCGACATCGCCGGCAACACGCGGATGATCGCTGTCGTAGCCGCGATGCGTGGCGAGGTCGAAAGCGACCGACAGCCCCTTCTGGCCGGCCGCAAGGTTGCGCCGGTAAAAAGCATTCGACTCTTCCGCCGTCGAGAAGCCGGCATATTGCCGGATCGTCCAGGGCTGCTGGACATACATGGTCGGGTAGGGGCCGCGCACGAATGGCGGCAGGCCCGGATAAGTGTCGAGATGCGGCAATCCCTTGAGGTCGCCCTGGTTGTACAGATGCTTGATGGCCAGTCCTTCCGGCGTCATCCGCTGGCCCTTTACCTCCACCGGCGCCCGGCGCGGCGCCGACCAGCCGATCTGGCTGAAATCCGGGATCATGGCGCTGCTCCGATCGATTGGTCGATGCGGACCGGAAATAGCGGCTCGCACACTGCCACGCCCTCGGTGACGGCGGGCCGCCGCTCCGCCGCCAGCGTTTCGACCGGACGTTCGGTCTTCGACGGGTGAAGCGTGGTGCCGATGATGGCCCGCTCGCCCGCCTGATAGGCAGCATTGCGGCGGGCGGAGGCGGCCTGAACCCGTTTCTGGATGTGTCCTTGCTGCAGGCTGGACAGCACGCCACCTTCCGCCTCGATCCGCTGGAATTCTTCCCAGGCCGCTTCGCAGAGTTCGGCGGTCAGTGCTTCGACGGCGCCCGAACCGCAAGCAGGGTCGACGACATGATCGATATGGCTTTCGTTGGCCATGATCAGTTGCGTATTGCGGGCGACACGGCGGGCAAAGCCCGCCGGCAGGCCATGCGCTATCGTATGCGGCAGGATGGAGATCGAATCCGCCCCGCCGGCCGCCGCGGCAAAACCGGCAATGGTGCTGCGCAGGATGTTTGTCTCCGGGTCTGCCAAAGTCATCATTCGGAAGGACGTCTCGGCATGGATGTTGGCGGTAGAGGCGGAGATCGAGCATGCCTCCTGAACACGCGCCCACAGCCTGCGCAGGGCCCTGACCTTGGCCATCGACACGAACTGGTCCTGGTCGACGCTCAGCGCAAAGCCGATATGGGGCGCCGCATAGACAAGCGGCTGGCGCGCCTCCTCGAACATCCGGAGATAGGAGACCGCCGAAGCCATCATGGTGCCCAGCTCCTGCGCTTCGGTGGCGCCGGCATTGTGGAAGACGCGCCCGTCTGCCTCCAGCAGAACCCCGGGCACGCCCATCGAGAAAAAATGCGCCAGGGACTGCGGCATCGACGCCTGCAGGGCTTCGATCGACATGCGCAACCGGCCGGTTCCGGCAAATATCGCCGCCGGATCGATGCCGAATGAAAGGTTGAGCTTTGCCGGGTCTGACCGGCGCTTGCTCAAAAACGCAACCAGCCAGTCGGCCACGGCGCGGCTCCAGGGATGGGCGTCGATGCGGACCTGAATGCGATTGAGCGGCACGCCGTCCAGCACGGTCTCCAGCGCCTCGGCAGTCCTCGGCAGACCGTAGCCGAACGCATTCGGCGCGCCTTCGAAGACTAGCGACAATCCGGTGGCGCCCTGTGCGACGTCTTCCAGGGCTTGGGCCTTGGCGCGATCGATATCCGGATCGTCGATACGCTGGCTGACGATCCAGGGCGATCTGGGATTTGCCCGCGCGAGAGGCTCTGCGGTGACCGAACGATCATAGAGCGGCTCGATGCGGATCGCATCGTCCGTATGGGACACGAGCTTTTCCTCGAAGGATCCGCCGGCCAGGGCTTTTTCCGCAAGGGCCAGCCACCGCTGCCGGTCAGGGTTCGGAAGTTCGGCATCGTGGTTCAAGGCACCGGCGCCCATCCGCTCTCCTCGTCTTATCGGCCGCATCGGCCTGGAACGTCAGTCTACGGTTCCCAGTCGCAGATCACAATGCAACACGCTTCCTGCGACAGTGAACCGTCAACCGATTGCCAAACATGCGCAAAATCCGCAAGCTCCAAAAAACTCAATTTCGACCATGGCCATTGTCGCTGCGCAATGGCGTCATTATACCTGCGGCGAGCCCGGTTACTTTCAATAGATCAGGGCGTTCAACACTTCAGGTTTGCGGAGACCCGACACATGGCTGACGACACCAGTATTTTCATAGGGGCCAGCCGCAAGCCTGATGACAGCTACCAGCGCGCCGAAAATCTGCTGCTTCAGTATGGCAATCGCCACGGCCTGGTCACCGGTGCGACCGGCACCGGCAAGACCGTGACCTTGCAGATTCTGGCGGAAGGTTTCTCCAATGCCGGCGTGCCGGTCTTCTGCGCCGACATCAAGGGCGACCTGTCCGGTATCACCATGATGGGCACGGCACAGGATTTTCTGGTCAAGCGCGCCGAGCAGGTCAAGCTCGATCCTTATGAATTCCAGGAGTTTCCGGTCATCTTCTGGGATCTGTTCGGCGAGCAGGGCCATCCGATACGCGCCACCGTCTCGGAAATGGGGCCGCTGCTTCTGTCGCGGCTGATGAACCTCTCCGAGGCACAGGAAGGCATCATGAACATCGCCTTCCGTATCGCCGACGAGGAGGGCCTGTTGCTGCTGGATCTGAAGGATCTGCAGGCGCTTCTTGCCAACATTGCCGATCGCGCCCAGGAAATCGGGGCTCGCTATGGCAATGTCACCAAGCCTTCGGTCGGCGCTATCCAGCGCACCTTGCTGGTCCTGGAGCAGCAGGGGGCGACGAATTTCTTCGGCGAGCCGGCGTTGCGGATCGCCGACATCATGCGCACCACCCGCGACGGGCGCGGCGCCATCAGCGTGCTGGCCGCCGACAAGCTGATGGCGAATCCCCGGCTCTATGCGACATTCCTTTTGTGGCTGATGTCGGAGCTGTTCGAGGAACTGCCTGAAGTCGGCGACCCCGACAAGCCAAAGCTGGTCTTCTTCTTCGACGAGGCGCACCTTCTGTTCGACGATGCGCCGAAGGTGCTGATCGACCGGGTCGAGCAGGTGGTCCGCCTGATCCGCTCGAAGGGCGTCGGCGTTTACTTCGTCACCCAGAATCCGCTGGATATCCCTGAAACGGTTCTGGCCCAGCTCGGCAACCGGGTGCAGCACGCGCTTCGCGCCTACACGCCGCGGGAGCAGAAGGCGGTGAGGACGGCCGCCGAGACGTTCAGGCCCAATCCCGACTTCGACTGCGCGACCGTGATCACACAGCTCGGCACTGGCGAGGCGTTGGTCTCGACGCTGGAAGCGAAGGGCGCTCCTTCGATGGTCCAACGGACGCTGGTTCGCCCGCCGTCGTCACGACTTGGTCCGATCACGCCTGACGAGCGCCGCAAGCTGATCACTGAGAGCCCGGTTGCGGGGCAGTACGACCAGACCATCGATCGCGAATCGGCTTTCGAGATGCTGCAGAAAAAAGCCAAGGACGCTCTGGACGCAGAGGCGCAGCAGCAGGAGAGCGGCCGCTCGCGCTGGACCATTCCAGGCTTCGGCAATGACGATCCCGCCCCCCAGACCACCGGCCGAGCACCGGCGCGGCGCGCATCCAATCGCCAGACGGTGGCGGAGGCGGCGATCAAATCGGTGGTTCGTTCGGTCGGCTCGTCCGTGGGACGGGCGATCGTGCGCGGCATTCTCGGCAGTCTCGCCAGGGGGCGCTGAGAGCATCGGACCCAAAAAGGTGGGAATCGGCCGGGCGCCGAGTCTGAAAAATCCCGTCACGGCACACGTCATTTCAGGTTGGCCCTAGCTGAATTGCCGCAAATGCAGAACCGGGTGGCCATTGTGAGGAGACTCCTTATAACGGTTGATGAGATTGCGATAACCAAGGGGAGACGATGCGTTACATACGTCCGCTTTCAATCGAAGACGCCGTTGGCCAGTTGACCGGCTCGTCCGGCACAGCCGCCATTCTCGCCGGAGGCAGCGACCTGCTGGTGAGGATGAAAGGCGGCTTCATCGAACCCGAGCTGATCGTCGACATCAAGGCGATCGATGGGCTCAGCGAAATCAGGGAAACGGCGGAGGGCTTCAGCATTGGTGCCGCGGTCCCCTGCGCTGCATTGGGAGAGAACGCGGCCCTGAAGACAGCATGGCCTGGCGTCGTCGAAGCGGCTAAGCTGATCGGCTCCAAGCAGGTACAGGGGCGCTGCACCATCGTCGGCAATCTCTGCAACGCCTCGCCGGCCGCCGATAGCGTGCCGGCGCTGGTGGCCGCCCACGCCAGGGCGTTGGTTATCGGGCCCGGAGGCAAGCGCACAATCCCAGTGGAAACCGTGCCGACCGGGCCGGGCAAGACGTCGCTCGCCAAGGGAGAGATCATCGAGGCGATCCTGCTCGACAGGCGCGCGCTGCGCTCCGGCGATGCCTATCTGCGTTTCATTCCACGCACGGAGATGGACATCGCCGTGGTCAGCGCCGGCGTGAACCTGACGCTCGATGAGCAAGGTGTCGTCAAGGCGGCCCGCGTGGCCCTGGGCGCCGTGGCCGCGACGGTGCTGCTGGTCGAGGAGGCCGCCGAGGCCCTCATCGGCAGGAAGATGGACGAAGCAGCACTTGAGCGGCTCGCCAAGGTCTGCGCGGGGGCCTGCCGTCCGATCGACGACAAGCGCGGCACCGTCGAATTCAGAAGAAAAGTTGCGGGTGTGCTGGCCAGGCGGGCCGCCATGACCGCCTATGCACGTGCAGGAGGCAAATGATGGCCGGCGTAGCAGTCTCAACGACAATCAACGGCGACAATTTCGAATACCTTTGCCAACCGGACGAGACGCTGCTCGATGTGCTGCGCGACCGCCTCGGCCTGACCGGTGCCAAGGAAGGCTGCGGCACCGGCGATTGCGGCGCCTGCAGCATCATCCTCGACGACCGGCTGGTGTGCTCGTGCCTGGTGCTTGGCGCGGAGGCCGAGGGCCGGCGCGTCGAGACCGTCGAAGGCATGGCGCATGGCGACACGCTGCATCCGCTGCAGCAGAAGTTCCTCGAACACGCAGCACTGCAATGCGGCATCTGCACGCCGGGCTTCCTGATTGCGGCCAAGGACCTTTTGGCCAAGAACCCCGACCCGACCGAGGAGGAAATCCGCTTTGGCCTCGCCGGGAATCTCTGCCGCTGCACCGGCTATGACAAGATCGTGCGCGCCGTCCAGGACGCTGCCAGCGTGATGAAGGGAGCCTGACGATGAATTTCGATCCACGTTTCGCGGGGCGCAATTTCACATCCGTCGGCACTCGCCCCATCCGTCCCGACGGCGTCGACAAGGTGACGGGCCGCGCCCGCTACGGCGCGGATTTCAACATGGCCGGCCAGCTGGTCGGGCGTGTTCTCAGAAGCCCCCACGCGCATGCCACGATCAGGAGGATCGACACGTCGAAGGCGGAGAAGCTCCCCGGCGTCAAGGCGGTGATCACCGCCGCCGACCTGCCTGACCTCACCGATGGCGATGCCGCCATGTACGACATCCTCGACAACTGCATGGCGCGCAAGAAGGCGCTCTATGACGGCCATGCGGTGGCCGCGGTCGCAGCGGTCGACGCCCGCATAGCGAGGCAAGCGCTGAAGCTGATCGAGGTCGACTATGAGGTGCTGCCGCATGTGACCGATGTCGACGAGGCGATGAAGCACACGGCACCCCTGCTCAACGACGCGATCTTCACCGAGGGCCTTGAGGAGAAGCCCGTCAAGCCTTCCAACGTCACCAAGCGCACCCAGTATGGCCATGGCGACATTCATGAGGGTTTCGGCCAGGCCGATTTCGTCGTCGAACGTTCCTTCAAGACCGAGCAGACGCATCAGGGCTATATCGAGCCGCATGCCTGCGTGGCCAATGTCAGCTCCGACGGGACCGCCGACCTCTGGGTCTGCACGCAAGGGCATTTCGTCTATCGCCAGCATTGCGCCCAGTTGCTTGGCATGGAAGCCTCGAAGCTGCGCGTCACCTCGTCGGAGATCGGCGGCGGTTTCGGCGGCAAGACTCATGTCTGGGCCGAGCCGGTGGCGCTGGCGCTGTCGCGCAAGGCTGGCCGGCCGGTTAAGTTGGTCATGACGCGCGACGAGGTGTTCCGCGCCTCTGGGCCGACAAGTGCCACCTCGATCGACGTCAAGATCGGTGCCCGCAAGGACGGCACGATCACCGCAGCCGAGGCGACCTTGCGCTATTCCTGCGGCCCCTATGCCGGCATGTGGGCCGAGATCGGTGCCATGACCGCGTTTGCCTGCTACAGGCTCGAGAACGTCAAGACGGTCGGCTATGAAGTTCTGGTCAACCGGCCGAAGACCGCCGCCTATCGCGCGCCGTCAGCGCCGATGGCTGCCTTCGCGGTGGAGAGCGCAATCGACGAACTGGCCAAGGAGATCGGCATGGACCCGGTCGAATTCCGGATCAGAAACGCCGCGCAGGAGGGCACCAGATCGTCCTACGGCCCGGTATATGGCCCGATCGGCATCGGCCCGACGCTCGAAGCGGCGAAGAACCACCCGCACATGAAGGCTCCGCTCGGCAAGAACCAGGGCCGCGGCATGGCTTGCGGGTTCTGGTTCAACTTCGGCGGCCAGACCTGTACGGACCTCAACATCGGCATGGACGGCTCGGTCTCGCTTGCCGTCGGAACCGTTGACGTCGGCGGCTCGCGCGCTTCGCTGTCGCTGGTGGCCGCGGAAGAACTTGGCATCGCCTATGAGCAGGTCAAGGCGGTGGTCGCCGATACTTCCAGCCTCGGTTACAATGATATGACGGACGGCAGTCGGGGCACCTTCTCGTCCTCTATGGCGACGATCTCGGCCGCCCGCAACGCGATCAAGGTCCTGCGGGAACGCGCCGCGCAGATGTGGGACATTTCCGTCGACGACGTGGCCTGGGAACAGGGCCATGCGGTCGCCAAGGGCGAGAAGCACGGCAACCTCGGAAAGCTGTCGCTGAAGGAGATCGCGGCCGAGTCGGGCAAAACTGGAGGGCCGATTGCCGGCCACAGCGAACTCGTCGCCGATGGCGCGGGCGTCTCCTTCGCCACCCATATCTGCGATATCGAGGTCGATCCCGAGACCGGCGCCACGAAGGTGCTGCGCTACACCGTCGTCCAGGACGCCGGCAAGGCGGTGCACCCGACCTATGTGGAGGGACAGTACCAGGGGGGCGCCGCGCAAGGCATCGGCTGGGCGCTCAACGAGGAGTATATCTACGGCAAGGACGGGCGGCTTCAGAATGCTGGCTTCCTCGACTACCGCATCCCGGTCTGCTCGGACCTGCCGATGATCGACACGCAGATCCTCGAGATCCCCAACCCCAACCACCCTTACGGGGTGCGCGGCGTCGGCGAGACATCGATCGTGCCGCCGCTGGCGGCGATCGCCAATGCGGTGTCGAACGCCGCGGGCGTGCGGATGACGCATATCCCGATGTCGCCGCCGCGCATCCTGGCGGCGATCGAGGCCGAACGGGCAGGCTGATGGTTGAAGTGACGCTCTGGGGATCGCTTGGCGCGGCCGCCGGAGGCAAGAACAAGGTCGACATCGAAGCAAAGGACATAAGGGAGCTGTTCAGGAAGCTGGCTGAACAGTATCCCGGCCTGGAGCCCTTGATCGATCGCGGCATCGCCGTCGCCATAGACGGGACGATCTATCGCGATACCTGGTCGAAGGAATTGCCAGAAGGTGCTGAAATTTTCCTGCTGCCGCGTCTTGCCGGAGGATGACTGGACAACCGTGTTGACCTGCCATGTAGGCTCGAGAAACCTCGGTTATTCACGAGAGTTCTTGGTCAGTTCAGCCGGCGAGTTCGGCTCCTTTTTGATGACTGCTTCTGGGCCGAAGCAGGATTGGCAGCTTTGAGGCTTGATTTCTTGGAAGCGGACCTTCAGCCTTCCGCGGGCCTTGACGTGGTCCGAACCTGAGCAGCCAGAGCGCATTTGCGCAACTGGACGCGGTAGCGCCAAGATAGATGTGGCGGCCGACGGCATCCGCTGTGGTCTTGTCTCTGCCGCGACATCACGATGAAGCCGTTCGGTTAGGCATGCTCCCTGTGGCGCGACACCTTCTCGCGGTTTCCGCAAGTCCGCATGCTGCACCAGCGGCGTTTCCCGCCTCGCGACGTGTCCAGGAAAAGCCAGCCGCAGCGCGGACAGGAGCGCAGCCTTTCCCGCGACAGGGTGAAGAAGGCTTCCACCGACAGCACGGCCAGGAAGGCCGTGACGGCGGCCGGGTTCCGCCACTCGACCAAAGTGAGTTCCGGTCGCGCGTCGGTCGGTAAGATGGACCCGGCGGCAAGCCCGCTTGCCGCACCGGAAAACAGGAAGCTCAGCGCCTCCATCGCGGGGGGCCGGCCCGCGGCGATCGCCCCGAAGACCCGGGCCGACGCCTCCCGCACCGCGTGGACCCGTTCGATGAGCGGTTCGCCCGTTATGCTGGCGACCGCTTCTGCCTGGCGAGCATCTGCAAGCCCCGATGCCTTGAACCAGTTTCCGATGTCCCGGGCGGATTTAAGCAGTTCGTTATCCTGCTCGGGCACCCGCCGATTGAACACGGCGTTCGCCAGGTCGAGGGCGGGATGCCCGCCAATGAAGTGCTCCTGCACCCATTGCGTATGTGCGTTCGCCACGGAACCTAACCTCGTCTGACCTGTTATCCGGTTACAAGCACTGTAACCGCTATAATACGGAAATCCGGTTTCGAGGCCAGGGCGATGTCACGTCCGGCACGAGAAGGAGGAATGAGAGATGCAAAACCATCACCACAAGACCCGCCACGAGACCATCAATGTCAAAGGCCTGGACATCTTCTACCGGCATGCCGGCGACCCGGCGAGGTCGGCGATCCTGCTGCTGCACGGCTATCCGACCTCGTCTTACATGTATCGCAACATCATCGAGCCATTGGCGGAAACCGCCTATGTCCTTGCGCCGGATCTGCCTGGTTTCGGCTACTCCTCCGCGCCATCCGCCGATGCCTACGACTACAGGTTCGAGAACATTGCCGACACGATCGACGCGTTCCTCGCTGCGCTGGACCTCGAGGGATTCTTCCTGTTTATCCACGATTTCGGCACCCCGGTAGGCTATCACCTCGCAACACGCCGGCCGGACCGCATCCGTGGTCTGATCGTCCAGAACGGCAATGCGCATGAGGAGGGGCTGGGGCAGGGATGGGACGCCCCGAAGGCGTTCTTTGCCGACCCGACCGAGGAGAACAGGGCCAAGCTCCCCGACTGGATGAATTTCGAGACGACCCGATACCAGTATGTCGGAGAGCAGCCGGAGCGCCTGGCGTCTCTCTATCCTCCCGAGGGTTGGCATCTCGACTGGGAGCGTCTGTCGCGGCCCGGAATCATCGATATCCAGTTCAAGATCTTCTCCGATTACGGGTCGCACATTGCGCGTTTCCCGACCATCCGGGCCTACCACTCCGAGCATCAGCCGCCGTGCCTTCTGCTTTGGGGTAGGCACGATCCCTTCTTTGATATCAACGAGATCATGGCATACAACCGCATCCTTGATGCGCTGGAGATCCACGTCTTCGAAAGCGGACACCAGCTTTTGGAAACCCATCATAGAGAATGCGCGGCTCTTGTGAGCCGCTTCATGCTCGACGTGGACGCCGGCGTGTTTCGAGATTCCGCCAATTGACGGCGGCAGAGAACTCGGCGGGGTGCGTGAATGCTTTGGCGTGTCCGGATCGACAGTGAGAAGGGCGAATGTCCGCTCCTCCAGCACTTTCGACCAGCTCAGAAAATCGAGTCCGAGATTGTTCTGGCCGCGCCGAGCAGGATCGATCCTTCCGGCACGCCGTCATCGATCGGAATGGCCTTCCGGTTTGCTGGGGCATCCATCGGTTCACCGATACCGGAGGTAACGATCACCGGCGCCTTGCCGGGCACGCGGTCGTAGAGATCGATAATGTCCTGATTTATCAAGCGAACGCAGCCAGATGACACCGATTTACCTATGGAGTTCCACTCCGGCGAGCCGTGCAGGCGGTAAAGTGTGTCCTGGTTGCCCTGGAAGAGATACAGCGCACGCGCGCCGAGCGGGTTCGTGAGGCCGCCGGGCATGCCGCCATTGTCGGCGCTGTATTTTGCGAGCTCAGGCTGCCGGGCAATCATTTCGTCCGGCGGGGTCCATTTCGGCCATTTCTGCTTCCATTGGACGACGGCGTCGCCCGACCATTCGAAACCGGCACGACCCAGTCCGACGCCATAACGGATGGCTTGTCCGCCCGGACGCACGAGATAGAGGTGGTGGCCGGCCGTATCGACGACGATGGTGCCGGGCCGTTGGCCGGTCGGATCGGGAACGATCTGACGCAGAAATTGCTCGTCGATTTTCTCGAACGGTATGCCGGGGAGGTCGAACCCACCGTCGCTGACCGGAGCGTACATTGTTGCATAGTCCAGGAGCGGCGGCTCGACACTGACTGGCGGCGGAGGCTGAACCGGCTGCCCTCCCACCGTGGTGCAGGCGGAAACCGCAATCGAGGCGGCGCCGAGCGCAGCGGCGTTGAGAAAGCCGCGACGGCTCAGGCGATAGGATTCGATTTCGGTTGTGGACATGGTTGCCTTTTTTTAGGTCTCAAATCGAAACAAAACATGAATACGCCGATCACTACGGCGCCAGCCCTACCAATGCCCCGGCGCGATAGGCGGTTCCGATTCTGGCCTGAGGGTGGACAAACAAAGGCAAAGCTGTGACGGCGCCGCCGCTGTTGCACCGAGGCAACAGGCCTACGGCGCCGCGTCCATTTGGACGCGTAAAGGACGCTGTGGCACTTTTACTTTGCCCACGATCCTTTCCAAAAATCGATTCCGACTTTGGGGTCATGCGCTAGCCTCCGGCCAACAGGCCTTCGAGCGAGGGCAGGATCAGGGCCGGCGGAAAGTCCCGGTATTCCTCGGGCTGGTTGGAGCGGTTGATCCAGACTGTCCGGAAGCCGAATTTGGTCGCGCCTGCGACGTCCCAGCGGTTGGATGACTGAAACGACACCGCGCCCGGATAGAGGCGCCAGCCTGTCGTGATCATGTCGTAGACCGACGGATCGGTCTTGAAGCGCCTGACGGCATCGACGGAATAGATGTCGTCTAGAACCTGGTCGAGCGCGGCGGATTTGACCGCCGCTTCCAGCATTTCAGGCGAGCCGTTGGAGAGGATCGCCAGTCTCGCGCCCGATGCCTTGAGCGCCTTGAGCACGGCCGGCACCTCCGGATAGCAGTCGAGCCGCCAATAGGCGTCGAGCAGCTTGGCCCTGAGCCCCTTGTCTGCGGAGGGAACCTTACGCAAGGCGAAATCGAGCGCCTGCTCGGTGAGTTGCCAGAAATCGGCGTAGGCGCCCATCAGCGTCCTCACCCAGGAATATTCCAGCTGCTTGGCGCGCCAGATCTCCGAAAGCAGCTGGCCGTCCGGCCCGATCTGGTCGGCATGACGGCGTACGGCGGCATGCACGTCGAACAGCGTGCCGTAGGCGTCGAAAACGTAAGCCGCATGGTGCATGATGACAGTTTTGCGGCGAGGCAGGGCAAGGCGCAAGCACAGATTGCAGTTCACATAGCGCTGGCCTCAACAAATCTCAGCGATGCCCGTTGACGGCAGACGCCAAAGCATCTTCCATTGGCGACACAGGACAGCTCTGAAACGGAACCAAGCGATGACACTGGCGACTGCGGCGCAATCCGCGACATGGACCTTCGTGGACGGCGACTGGCACGAAGGCAACGTCGCCATTCTGGGGCCGCGCAGCCATGCCATGTGGCTCGGCACCAGCGTGTTCGACGGCGCCCGCTGGTTCGAGGGCGTCGCCCCCGACCTCGATCGCCACGCCGCGAGGGTGAACGCCTCGGCGATCGCGCTCGGCCTCAAACCATCCATGAGCACCGAAAAAATCGTCGGGCTAACCTGGGACGGGCTGAAGAAGTTCGATGGCAAGACGGCGGTCTATATCAGGCCGATGTACTGGGCCGAGCATGGTGGTTACATGGGCGTGCCGGCCGATCCGGCCTCGACCCGTTTCTGCCTTTGCCTCTACGAAGCGCCGATGATCTCGCCAGCGGGCTTTTCGGTCAGCGTCTCGCCGTTCCGGCGCCCGACCATCGAAACCATGCCGACCAATGCCAAGGCCGGTTGCCTCTATCCCAACAACGGCCGTGCCATCCTCGAAGCCAAGATGCGCGGCTTCGACAACGCCTTGGTGCTCGACATGTTGGGCAATGTCGCCGAGACCGGAACCTCGAACATTTTCCTGGTCAAGGACGGCCATGTCCTGACGCCGGCGCCGAATGGCACGTTCCTGTCCGGCATCACCCGCTCGCGGACGATGACGCTGCTTGGCGAGTACGGGTTCAAGACCACCGAGAAGACGCTGTCGGTGCGCGATTTCCTCGAAGCAGACGAGATATTCTCGACGGGAAACCATTCGAAAGTCGTGCCGGTCACCCGCATCGAGGACCGCAATCTACAACCCGGGCCTGTAGCCAAGAAGGCGCGCGAACTCTATTGGGATTGGGCGCATTCGACTTCGGCCGGATGACTGGCTAAAGCTGACTGGCTAAAAAGCGAACCGGCGCTTCATTCCGGAGTTGCTCCACATCAATCCAGACCTATGTTAGTCCGGTATCGACACCGGATTTTTTCCACGAGGAGTACGACCGATGGCTTTTGAACTGCCCGCCTTGCCCTATGACTACGAGGCCTTGCAGCCTTACATGTCGAAGGAGACGCTGGAGTACCATCACGACAAGCACCACAAGGCCTATGTTGACAACGGCAACAAGCTGGCTGCCGAAGCCGGCCTGGGCGATTTGTCGGTCGAAGACGTTGTAAAACAGTCCTTCGGCAAGAATGCCGGGCTCTTCAACAATGCCGCCCAGCACTACAACCACATCCATTTCTGGAAGTGGATGAAGAAGGGCGGCGGCGGCAACAAATTGCCGGGCGCGCTGCAAAAGGCATTCGACAGCGACCTTGGCGGCTACGACAAATTCAAGGCGGACTTCATCGCCGCCGGAACCACTCAGTTCGGTTCGGGCTGGGCCTGGGTTTCGGTCAAGGACGGCAAGCTGGCGATCTCGAAGACCCCGAACGGCGAGAACCCGCTGGTCCATGGCGCGACGCCGATCCTGGGCGTCGATGTCTGGGAGCACTCCTATTACATCGACTATCGCAACGCCCGGCCGAAATATCTCGAAGCTTTCGTCGACAGTCTCATCAACTGGGACTACGTTCTCGAGACATACGAAAAGGCGTAAGCCGTTCGAGTTGCAGAAAAGCCCCGGAAACGGGGCTTTTCTTTTGGCTCGAGATCGGTCGCTCATTTCCACACAAGAACGACTGTCGCAAAAATTCACACAAGCGTGAGGCGAATTTCCGGAATTTTTAAGCCACCTTTGCCGTTATCGATCGGTACCGACCTTTACCCGAAAACGTCTTCACCAAGGAGCCAGTTGAATGAGAAAGCTTATCCTCGCCATCTCGATGCTCGCCTTCGCCGGTTCGGCGGCGTTTGCCGATCCGATCCAGGACCGGCAGGCCCTGATGAAGGAACGTGGAAAGATCGCCGGCCAATTGTCGAAAGTTGTCAAGGGCGAGGCCCCTTACGATGCCGCCGCCGTGCTGACGGCATTGCAGGCGCTGCAGGCCAACGCCGAGAAATTCCATGCCAATGTCGATACTTTTTTCCCGGCGGGCAGCGATACCGGCGACACCACGGCTGCTCCCAAGATCTGGGAAGATATGGCCGGCTTCAAGGCTGTTGAAGATAAATATCTCGCCGACGTCAAGGCTGCGGCTGCCGCCGCCCCTGCCGATGCCGATGCCTTGAAGGCGCAGTTCAACACCATAGGCGGTGATTGCGGCACCTGCCACCAGACTTACAGGATAAAGAAGGGCTGATAGCGGGCGATGCGCCTGCTGAAAAAACTCGTCGGCGCCGCTCTTCTTCTAGGCGCCGCCGGCGCAGTTGCCGGCTGGTTCCTGTCGGCGCCGGTCAGGCTAGACACTGAGACCCTGGCGCAGCTCGGCCCCGGCGATGCCGCCAGGGGCAAGCGTATTTTTTATGCCGGCGGCTGCACGTCCTGTCATGCGAAGCCAGGCTCGCAAGGCGATGCGCGCCTTCAACTGGCCGGCGGTCTCCAACTCAAGACGCCGTTCGGCACTTTCGTGCCGCCAAACATTTCGCAGGATGCCAAGGACGGTATAGGCGCCTGGTCGGTGGAAGACCTCGCCAACGCCATGCTGAAGGGTGTGTCGCCGGGCGGCGAACATTTTTACCCCGCGTTTCCCTATTCATCCTACGCGCGCATGAAGCCGACCGATATTGCCGATCTCCATGCCTTCATGAAGACGCTCCCCGCTGTCACCGGCAAGGCGCCGCCCAATGCGCTAGGATTCCCGTTCAACATCCGTCGCGGCATCGGGCTGTGGAAACGTCTCTATTTGGGCGATCAGCCGGTGGTTTCCTTTCCGGACGGGACGCCGCAGCCGGTGCTGGCAGGTCGCTATCTGGTCGAAGGGGCTGGCCATTGCGGCGAATGTCATACGCCGCGGGATTTCATCGGTGGCAGCAAGAAAAGCCAGTGGCTAGCGGGTGCTGCGGCCGCCGAAGGCAGCGGCATCGTCCCGAACATCACTTCGGGCGAAGGCGGGCTCGGTGACTGGTCAGAGACCGATATCGCCTACTATCTCGAAACCGGCTTCACGCCGGATTTCGATTCCGTGGGTGGCGCTATGGTCGATGTGCAGAGAAACATGGCCGAGCTGACGCCCGAGGACCGCGCGGCGATCGCAGCCTATCTGAAGGCCATACCGCCGCATCCCAACGGCTATCCGGCACGCAAGCAGCCTTCGAGCTAATGTTCGATTACGGGTGGCGATCGCCCAGGAAATCGAAACCGGTTTCGAAGAAATGATTGTAGTCGCAGGTCAATTCCTCGCCGGCCGCGATATCGCGCAACGCATATGTCTCCTCGGGCGAGGCGACGTCGCAATTCGGGTCATCGGCATGGTTCATGTAGCGCGCGTCGTCGGCTTCGAAGACGATGTAGTTGGGGTCGCGCCGGTCGGGATAGGAATAGCGATCGAGATAGGCTTTGATCGGCCCGGTTTCGCGCTCATAGGTCTCGACAGGGATGCGCCGGTCGTAATTGGGATCGAGCTTCCAAAGCAGTGTGCCACGGGGAATGTGGTTCTTGGCAAAAACACCAATGCCTTGGATAGGCGATTTGTCGAGATAGACGTCGACGAGCAACATGGCAGACCCTTTGGAGTGACTGGGTGATTTTGGTTGGCGCGGCCGCGAAAAGCCGCGCATTGGGTAGCGCGCGGCCATCGCAATTGCGAGCAGAAAATCAGTAGCGCATGACCCGGAATCGGAATCGAATTTCCGCTGAGGATCATGCGCAAGATCAAGCTCCTACAGCGCCCTTTGCGCGTCCATAAGGGCGGTCGGCGCTGTGGTGGCCTTGCCCGCTACCTTCAGCGCAAAGGCATAGGTGAAGGCGATTTCCTCGAGCCTGGAAAACCGGCCGGATGCGCCGGCATGGCCGGAGTCCATGTTGATCTTGAACAGCACCGGATTGTCGCCGGTCTTGCGGTCGCGCAGCCGCGCTACCCATTTGGCCGGTTCCCAGTAGGTGACACGCGGGTCGGTGAGGCCGGCAAGCGCCAGGATCGGCGGATAGTCGAGCGCGGCGACATTGTCGTAGGGCGAGTAGGCTGCGATCGTCCGGTAGTCTTCCTCCGAGACGATCGGGTTGCCCCATTCGGGCCATTCCGGTGGCGTCAGCGGCAAGGTCGCGTCGAGCATCGTGGTCAGCACGTCGACGAACGGAACCTCGGCGACGATGCCGCCAAAACATTCCGGCGCCATGTTGGCGATCGCGCCCATCAGCATGCCGCCGGCCGAGCCGCCCTGGGCGACAATGCGGTCATGGGCCGTGTAGCGCTCGGCGACGAGGTGGTGTGCGACTGCGACGAAATCGGTGAACGTGTTCATCTTGTGCGCCCGCTTGCCGTCGTCGTACCAGCCGTAACCCTTTTCCTTGCCGCCGCGGACATGGGCAATTGCGTAGACGAAGCCGCGATCGACCAGTGAAAGGCAGTTGGTGTTGAACGCGGCCGGCACCGTGATGCCGTAGGATCCGTAGCCGTAGAGCAGGCAAGGCGCTGATCCGTCGAGCGGTGTTTCGCGGTGATGGATGAGCGAGACCGGCACCAGTTCGCCGTCGGCGGCGGGCGCCATCAGCCGCCGCGTCACATAATGGTCCGGGTCGTGACCGGACGGAACTTCCTGGGTCTTCAGCAGCACACGTTCGCGGGTGCGCATGTTGTAGTCGAAGACCTGCGCCGGCGTCGTCATCGACGAGTAGGAAAAGCGCATGATCTCGGTGTCGTATTCATAGGATCCCGACAGGCCGAGCGAGAAGGCTTCCTCGTCGAAAGAGATGAGGTGTTCCTCGCCGCTTTTGCGATCGTGCACGACGATGCGCGGAAGGCCTTCCTTGCGTTCAAGCCTGACCATATGGTCCTTGAAGCCGATCACCGAGAGGATCAGCCGGGCCGCTTCGTGCGGCACCAGTTCCTGCCAGTTAGCACGCACCGGGTCGTTCGCCGGCGCCGTCATGATCTTGAAATCCTTGGCGCCGTCGGCGTTGGTGAGAATGAAGAAGATGTCGCCGCCTTCTTCGAGGTCGTATTGCAGGCCGGTCTCGCGCGGCGAAACCAGCTTCGGTTCGGCGAACGGCTCGCTGGCGCTCATCAGTCGGTACTCAGACGTCTCGTGATCGTTGATGCCGATCATGATCCACTCGTTTGAGCGCGTGCCGCCGACATTCATGAAGAAGCCTGGATCGGTTTCCTCATAGATCAGCCGGTCGTTCTCATGACTGTCGCCAAGGGTATGGAACAGCACCTTGGAAGGACGGTGGTTGGGATCGAGACGGGTATAGAAAAATCCGTCGTTGCCTGCGTCCCACACGCCGCCGCCACCTGTGTCCGGGATCCTATCCGGCAACTCTTCGCCGCTGGCGAGATCGCGCACGCGAAGCGTGAAGAATTCAGAGCCCTTGTCGTCGAACGCCCACAGGAGCTTGCCGTGATCGGCCGAATGGTCGACGCCGCCGAGGCGGAAATAGGCCTTGCCCTCGGCCTCGAGGTCGCCGTCGAGCAGGATCTGCTCGTCGCCGCCATCGCGCGGTGTTCGGAAATAACGCGGCTGCTCGCCGCCAAGCTTGAAAGATGACCCGTAGGCGTATGGCCCATCCTTCATCGGCACCGAAGAATCGTCTTCCTTGATGCGGCCCTTCATCTCCTTGAAAAGCTGCGTCCGCAACTGGGCGGTGTCGGCCATCAACGCTGCCTGATAGACGTTCTCGGCGTCGAGATGGGCGCGGATTTGGCCGTCGAGCAGGGACGGGTCCCTGAACATCTCTTGCCAATTGTCGGCTCTCAGCCAGGCATAGTCGTCCGTCCGGTTTACTCCATGATGTATATCGAAGACCGGTCGCTTCTCTGGTTGTGGCGGGCTGACAGTCGGAAATGCTGGGGTTCTGGTCATTGCGTCTCGCTGTGGAAGTTACTTGAATGGAGAATGAACACGCCGATCAGCGCAGGTTCAAGAGCCGGAATATATGTTTTGCGCCGAGCTCCAGAAGATGAGCCGGAGCAGAGAGAAAAAATGAAATTCCGTTTTCACGCTGCCGCGGCTTTCGCCGTCGCCTCGACTGTTTTGGCCTTTACCGGCCAATCTCATGCAACCGTGTTCGCAGCTTGGCAAGTGACCAACGTTCCGTTTGGCGACACACTCAACGTGCGCAAATATCCAGCCGGGTCATCGCAGAAGCAGGCCGCCTATCCCAACGGTGCCGTTTTGCAGATGACCGGCAAATGCACCGGCGGCATAAACCTGCTCGACATCGCCAATCAGCCGGCCTCGCAGCAGGTGGAAAAGGTCCGCTATCGCTGGTGCGAAGTCTGGCACGATCCGGCCCAAAGCGGCAATTTCGTCACCGGCTGGGTCTATGGAAAGTACATCACGCCACAATGAAGGCCCGGTGCCGGTCCGCAGCGCCGATTTCCGGCTTGCTCGCAGACAGCAGGGATAAATCGCAACCTATGGTTTCGTGGACTCTGAAAACAACCAAATAGCTTACGCTACAACCAAGCATAGCCAAGCATTCAGATATTTTTACTGTCCATCACGGATGTAACGGCAGCTTGACGCTGCGTCAGCCGCCACTGGTCTGACCAGAAAATATCGCAAAGTTACAGAGTGCACGAAAGATTGAAGCTGATCGTGGAATATTTTATTAACATCGATGAATATAGCACAAGAAGCGAATTGACTTACTTGGTGCACTGGCTCATTAGAATGCTGCGACGCGAATCGCAGAGGCTCTTTCCTGCAAAAATTTCGCGCGGTGCCCGACCTGCCAAAAATAGGGCGCGGATAGAAACAACTCTCGTTGGGGCCATGAAGCCATGGATATTATCGAAACACCTTCCAGAAATAGTGATGCGCTGATCGAATTGACGGCCGATGTCGTAGCCGCCTATGTCAGCAACAATCCGGTGCCGGTCGGCGAGCTGCCGAGCCTTATCGCCGATGTCCATGCCGCCCTCGGGCGCGTGGGCGGCGCCAGTGAACAGCCTCCTGCCGACAAGCAGAAGCCGGCAGTAAACCCGAAGCGCTCCGTCCATGACGACTACATCGTCTGTCTTGAAGACGGCAAGAAGTTCAAGTCGCTGAAGCGCCATTTGATGACCCACTACGGTCTGACGCCCGACGAGTATCGTGAAAAATGGGGCCTGGACGCAAGCTATCCGATGGTTGCTCCCAACTATGCTGCCGCCCGCTCACAGCTTGCCAAGAAGATGGGTCTCGGCCGCAAGCGCAAGGGGCGCTGATACCGGCTGTCTTTCCCAACCTGGGTTAGACGATCAACGGCGCCTTCGGGCGCCGTTTTGCTTTTGTGGGGCATTGCTGGAGCAATCGATAGGCGTTGCGCCATATGCGAGGGCTCGCCATCATGCAGGCCAATCCCGCTGTGGCCTAATCAGGCGGTCTGCCTCAAGGCCGCCTCGGCGTCGCGCTTGATGCGCTTGACCATAGAACGAAGACCATTGGCGCGTTGCGGCGACAGGTGCTCGTCGAGGCCGAGTGCCTTCAGCGTGGCTTCCGCGTCGGTTTTCTGGATCTCGCTGGCGGGTCGTCTCGAAAACAGCGCCAGCATGATAGCGACGAGGCCGCGCACGATATGGGCGTCCGAATCACCGGCGAAGGTGACGACTGGGTCGGGCCCCGGTCCATATTCAGTGGTCAGCCAGACCTGGCTGACGCAGCCAGGCACCTTGTTGGCGGGGTTGCGTTCCTCATCGGGAAACGGCGGCAGGGCCTCGCCCAGCTCGATCACATAGCGATAGCGGTCTTCCCACTCGTCGAGCAGGGAGAAGTCATCGCGGATCGTTTGGATCGTCGTCGTCATCGCACCGGATATAGTCATCCGGCGACGCTGCGTCACGAAAAAAGAGGAAATACCCTAGGCGTCGAGAGGGCGGAGGGCCTGAGGTGCAGCGACAGATGCGGCTGAAAAATATCTCAGTTTTTCGCCGGCAAGTCGACTTTCATCGGCAAGTCGACTCTCGCGGGCAAGACGATGTCCTCGGGCACGCTGCCGGTCGTTGTCGCCGTGTCGGGTTCGGCGGTCTTGTCGTCCAACATGGCGGCCGCGATCTTGGCGGTCTCCTTGGCTCTGGCGGTGATCGTGTGCATTGCCGACTTCCCGGTCTCGCAAACGTCGGGCTTGCGCTCGCATATGCCGGCAATGTCGCCGACCGCTTCGCGTGCCGCAAACAACGCTTGGATCGGCCCGACGCTTTGGTAGCCTGTCTCGCCGGAGCCGACATTCAGCGGCAGCGCCAGAAGCACCAGCGAAAACCAGAAAGCCATTCTTATCAGAAAGCCCATCTGTATGCCCTCATCCATGACCCGATCATGCATTCGTGCGGCATGACCTCTTTATGGGTACGATAGTGGCATAGACGCGCAAAGGACGGCTTGCCTGGTCAGCGAAAATTTTCCTCAAATTTTAGGCAAATTCGAAACGAAGCATTTTGCAACGCGTTTGCCTCAAATCCCGCCGATTATCTTCACTTAAGGTTAACCATCTATCTGGCTGTTTGCTATCGATATTTCCCAGAAGTGTGGCGTGCCGGCGGCGACTGTCAGAGGCAGAAGGACGATCCGCTCGGATAACGCTCCATTTACTATGGCTGCAATTGCCCAGATTTTGCTGCGACGGTCTCCCAATATTTGCCTCAGGCCGGGCATTGGTCGGTCACGCCTTATCCATTCCTTAAACGCTGGATGCGAGTTTCAGATCAACAAAAGCAACCTGCGAAGCAGGGCTGTTCACGACCGGGTGCGAGTGCGTTGAGTTGAGTTCGATCGGGACCAGATACGTTGAGTTGCCCGGCGCGATGTCAGCCGGTTGCGAACGTATGGTTCATCCGTCCATCCTCGGACAGAACGATCGTCGGTGCCAGCGCCGGTTTATCGGTGTCATGCTGGCCGCTCCGTTCTTCGCCGCAGGTGCAGCAGTCACGCTGGTCACCTCGGGCATGGGCGCGGCCGTGACCATGGCTGCGATCTTTGTGACTTTCGGCCTTTGCTGGTTTGCCGCTTTGCTGGTGGCGGCATCGGGTAAGATGGCGTTCGCCTGCCAGGTCGCCCTGGCTATGGGCAGTCTTGCCCTTGCCGGTGTCATTGCCGCGGCGGGCGGTCTGGCCTCTCCGGTCGCCATGCTTGTCGTGGCGCTGCCGTTCGAAGCCTGGTGGATCGGCGCATCTCGTCGCGCTGCATTGTGGGGTGCCGTATCCGCATTTGTCGCTATCGCGCTGCAGCCTTTTGTCGGTTCTGTCTTCCCGTTCGGCGCGGCAGAAATCGCGGCGTGGCATTGGTTGCTGCCGCTGGCCTGGGCGCTCACTTTCATTCCGCGTATCGCAGCACTTGGCAATCCGGCCAGCGCGCAGCTCGATCCGGCGACCGACGAACGGCTCGAGAACATTATCGACGCCGTTGTCCTGCGGGTCGGCAGGCATGGCGAGATTCTGGATGCGTCGGCAAAAGCGCGCACGATCCTGAAGCTGCAGCCGGAGCTGCTGTTCGGTACCGGTCTGTTCGATCGTATCCATCTGTCCGATCGTGTCGCATACCTCAGCGCGCTGGCCGACATGCGCGATGGCGCGCCGGCGCGCCGGCTCGATCTTCGCGTCCGACTGCCGCAAAACGGCAACGGCCCGACGGCGGACAATTACCGGCCGTTTTCCCTTGAGCTGATGCGGGCGAAAGAGCAGCAGGACGTCTTCACGCTCGTCTTGCGCGAAAACGACGAAGTCGCCGGATTGCGCGAAGAGCTTGCCGCTGCGAACGAGGCGGCCGCGTCTGCCGAAGTGGCGAAGGGACGGTTTCTGGCGGTCGTCAGCCACGAGCTTCGCACGCCGTTGAACGCCATCATCGGTTTCTCCGACATGCTGCTGCATGAGATGTTCGGCATCTTCAAGGATCCGCGCCAGAAGGAATATGTCGGCTTGGTCAAGGAGTCCGGCCAGCATTTGCTTGCCGTCGTCACCTCGATACTCGACGTGTCCAGGATCGAATCGGGCACCTACGCGGCCGAGCCGGAACCGTTCCGGTTCGTGGAAGCGGTCGAAATGTGCCAGTCCATGATGCGGCTGCAGGCCGAGGCTAAGAACATCGATCTGCAGGCTCAGATCGCACCGGATGCCGGCGAGATAAACGCTGACCGTCGTGCCGTGCAGCAGATACTCATCAATCTCGTCTCCAATGCCATCAAGTTCACGCCCGATGGCGGCGATGTCATCGTCGGCGCCAAGCGGATCGGCTCGCGACTGCATTTCTGGGTCAGGGACACCGGCATTGGCATCGCCGAGGAAGACTTTGCCAATCTCGGCAAGCCATTCATGCAGATCCAGAACGACTATACGCGCCGCTTCGAGGGAACCGGGCTCGGCCTGTCGCTGGTGAAAGGCCTGGTGGCGCTGCACGACGGCACGATGTCGATCGAAAGCATGCCGGGCGAGGGTACCACAGTAACGATCAGCTTGCCGGTGAACGGACCGAAGGGACGTTCGACGGACAAGCCCGGCGTGCTGCCGATGCCTGCGGCCAAGGCGGAGACAAAAGGGGACAGGCATGGCTCGCTCCGCAAAACAGCCTAAGGCGGTCAAGCGCCGCGGCAATGCCTTCCAGGGTGGCGCGGTCGCCGTCGGCAGCCTGATCTCGCGCAATCCGATTCTGGTCGGCGGTTCGACCGCCTTCCTGGTGACGCTGTTCTACGTCTCGGCGAATGCACTGTGGTATCAGCCTTTTCCTCATGCCGGCGCGTTTTTCGCGACCAGGAGCATAGAGGGCTTTCCTCGCGCAGACGCCGACGAGCCAGAGACCACCATCAACATCGTGCGGCCGGGCCCGGCTCCGGCACCGATCAAGAGCGATCCGGTCGTCGAGCAGGTCCAGGGAATCTTGAAGGATCTGGATTTCTATTCCGGCACGGTCGACGGCATTTCCGGCCCCAACACGCGCAACGCCATACAAGCCTATCAGCAGAAGGTCGGGCTCAACGCTTCCGGCGAGATCGACAGCGTTCTGCTCGATCAACTAGGCGCCACGCCAACCGCCTCGACGGTCGTGCCGCATCCGGTTCCCCGCCCGCACGACATGGCTGCGATTCCCGTTTCCGCTTCGGCGCCGGCGGATGCGTCGGCGCAGGCACCCGACGCTCGCATTATCAAGATCCAGGCCGGTTTGAAGGCATTTGGCAATGACGACATGCAGCTCGATGGCGTGGTCGGGGCACGCACCAAAGCAGCGATCAAGGAGTTCCAGTCGCTGTTCGGGTTGCCGGAGACCGGCGAGCCCGACGAGGTCGTCTACGTCAAGATGCGCGAGATCGGCCTGACCAACTGACAGTCGACGCCTGACGGTCGAGCCGTTCGCCAACCCGATGGGCAAAAACCGATTTCGGTTTTCGGACCTTTGCTCTAAGTACCGTGCGATGTCGTCCAGAATCCTGCCATGCGCGTAACCACCGATCTGTGGGTGTCTGCCCTGTTGCGCCGGGTTTTCAGCGCCGGGGGCTTCGCCGCCGTGGTCAAGCGCGGCGCGACCGAGGCCGGCGCGGTCTTCGTGCTGGCACGTGGCCGCCAGGGCGAGGTTGCCTTGTTTGGACCGGCGCCGCAGACGAGCTACGATTCGGCCAGACCCGACGACCGTTTCTTCGGTTTGCTCGGCGCCGGCGACGATGCCGCCGTCTTTGACGCACGACTGGAAAGGGAGAAAAAATTCGATCCCGACATCTGGGTGGTCGAGATCGAGGCCGGCGCTGTTCCCGTCGAGGAGCTTATTTCCGTCAAGTCGCTCTAACGATATGCATGAAAGACAAAGGCTTAAAGCGTTCGCTTGAATCTCTTCAGACGCGCCGCGCCTTGATGTATGTCGCCCAAAAGTGCGCAGCGGTTTTGGGATAACGACATGCATAAAAACAAAAAACTTAACGCGCGTCGCATGAATCCCTTCAGACGCGACGCGCCTTAAGGCTGATGGCAGCATTGTCGCTGTCCGCCTTGCGGATGTCGGCGTTTGTCGCGACGGGCCCGGTACTGCGAATGGCCTTCGACAGTGCCTCGGCCTTCCAGCCGCGAACCCTGTCCAGCGCTGCGTCGCGATGCAGCAGGCGGTACCGGTCGAGGAAAATGCGGATGGCCTGCGGATGCGGAAACTCTGTGGGGTAGACGGCGACGGTGATCAGGAACGCCCTATCTTCCCCGAGATCGAGCGCGCGCAGGGCGGCTAGCAACGATGTGTAATTCTGGTTCGCGGTGAGCGACCGCGCCGTTGAAAAACCGATTTCGAGCGCGTCGGCCAGTGCTGTCTGGAAAAATGCGGCGTTCCCGGTTAGCGCCGTCTCGCGCAGTTTGACATAGGTTTCTGAGCCGGTGAACGGATTGATGGTTGCGCCGCTCTCCACGTCGGCACGCATCATCGACCGCAGCCGGCGCCGCGCATTTTCGGCGGCGGGGCCGGGCTCCTGCTGCCTGTCGGCATCAGGCGCGGCGACTTCGGCGCTTTCAGGCGCCGTCTTGGCGATCGTCTCGGGCTGCCGCACGCTCACCAGCGTCGGCTTTTCAAGCGCCTTGATCAGGTGGGCGATGGTCGGGTTCAGGTCCTTGCGGCGCGCAATGGCGCGCGCATGCGGCAGGCCGTGCCGCCCGATCAGCGCGATGAGATCGATGTTGCTGAGCGCGCGCGAGCGGATGAGCAGCGGGGCGGCGATGTCGACCGGCTCCTCGCAAAGCCGCCGGACCAGCGCCGTGGGCGCATATTCGCACTCGGAAAGGGCGGCAGCGACGTAGCGGCGCGATTCGACCGACACATTGGCGAAAAGTGGAAGCGTCAGATCTTCAAGCTGTGCGATCTCCCGGCGCGAAGGGCGGGTGAGCGAACAGAACGCCGACACCGCGGCACGGAACAGCCTTTCAGCCTTTCCCGATTCAGCCCGTATAGCGATTTGCCTGAAATCCGAAGCTGACACGAAGGATACGCCTGACACTCGACACAATCTGGACCATGCTCGACCGGGACTGTGTCGGTTTCGCATTTCCCAAGAACAAAGATCAAGTTAGCGGCGATCCGTTAGCGTTCCGTTAACCTACTGCCGTCCTTAATCAGATTGGAGGCGTTGCGTTGTGCTCCGGGGCAACCGAGAGGAATGCACGAACCATGGGCATGGTACTGTCTTTCGTGCCGCGAACGGCGGCAACCAATCGAGCAGAACGAAACACCGGAATACCGGCGGCGGTGATCATTTTCCCCGGCGTCCGTTATGAGCAACGGCCACTGACGGGCGAGACCCGGACAGGCGCCGGTCTGGACAAGCCGGGCTCGATGCCAGGCTCGTCAGGGACGCTGCCTGTTCCGCACCACTGAGTTTCGGGATCCCTTTAGAAATCCTGTAGCTCGCAGGAACTCTGCTCGAGAAACCGTGACACGACCGGCTTCCAGCTGTCGTCGGGCACGAAGGAGCGGATGACGAACATGCCTTCGTCGATGGGCGCCTCGACGAAGATTGCCCCTTGCAATTCCTCGGGAAGATTCTTGCGGATCTCGATCATCTGCGCCGGCGTCAGCACGATACTGTCCAGCACTCTTCCGGTCGCACTGTGGTCGTTGAAGGAATAGATGTTGTGGCCGCTTCGGTCATAGACCGATACGGACCAGAACGGGACGTTTCCGGGTGCCTTGATCCGCACCATCCCTTCGGACAGATCGAACCGGCAAGCCGCCGCGTAAAACAGTGGATCGACGGATTTTACCACCGGCGTGCCGCCGGCCTCTGCGTCCAGCCTGGTCATCCTATAGAGGTCCGAGGCCATGGCCAGACGCGACCAGGCATCGCGTTCGGAAAATTCCGGGACGAGCAGCAGCACGATGATATGCACGACACCGGCGCCAAGCAGGCCGAGCAAGATCGCGTGCAGCAGCCTACGCATTGCAGCCGACCTTCAGGATCTGCGGTAGCGTGATATCCGAAAGACCCGTGCTGCTGGCGATCGGCGTGTCGTAGAATGTCAGCACGAAATACATCCGACCGGAGCCGTCGGAAGGCAGCCAGTTGCCGGGCGCGGGGCGGTGGCCGACGGAAATCACCACCGAATTGTCGGGCTGGCGCAGCACCTGGTAGGATTGAAGTGCCGCAAGCCTCGGCTTGTCGGTCTCGATCACGCCGAGCGACTGATCGGCGGCATAGAGGGTCCAGAACCGGGCCGTTGGAAATCCGCCTTCGATTTCGTAGGCGCATTGACGTTTCAATTGCTCGCCGCCGGAATCGCGTTCGGCGACAAAAGACAGGCCCTCTGCCTGCCCGAGCGCCAGCACACCCTCGCGCGCCACACGGGCTTTCGAATAGGGGTCCGCCGCCTGCGTGCCGATATCGGGAAACGCCGTCCATGGGCCGATCCGGATCGCGCCGATGCCATCCTGCGTCTTGAGAGCGTGCCAGACGCCGCCGCCGCCGCCGCCGATGGCTATGGCAAGCGCGAGGAGCGTCAGGAATGCGTTTTTGAGCATGAGGAGCCGCGGGAAAGAGGAGTGCCGCTCGGGGATATCGCGGGGCAGGGGGCCATGGCAAGCGGACCTCTGTGGAATTGCCTGCGCGAGCATGACCCGTCGTGTGCGGGCGTCAAAGCGCCGACAGGGTCTCCGGCGTCGCAGGTGCCTTGAGGACGGGCGCCGACTGGAACAGCCTCGTGATGTCCTTGAGCGCCCACGTGGTTTGGCTGGACAGCACCGGCGGGCGCTCGGCGGCGGCGTCCGCCGCTGCCTGCTCGGCGTTCTTCTTTTCCGCGTCCTCGGCCTTGGCGGCAATTTTTTCGTCGACGAAGGGATGATCGAGACCGGGGATCGGCTTGAGATCGATATTCTGGTGCGCATAGACCATAAGCCGCTGCCACACCATCGCCGGCAGCGAGCCGCCGGTCATGTTGTTGGTTGGGGTGAAGTCGTCATTGCCGAGCCACACGGCAGCCGTGTAGTTGCCGGTGAAGCCGACATACCAGGCATCACGGTAAGATTGCGTGGTGCCGGTCTTGCCGGCCGAAACGATGTTGGGAAGGGCAGCGCGCCGCGCCGTGCCCATCACCGGCACCGCCGCCAGCATGGTGTTCATATATTTCAGCGCCTGTTCCGACAGCACACGATGCGGCGGCGGCGCATCCTTGGCGAAATCGTAAACCATCTCGCCGGTATGGGTGACGAGCTGGGTGATGCCATGCCGGGAGCCGACAAAGCCGTTCTGGGCGAAGACGCTATAGCCTGTCGCTTGGTCCATCACGGTCATGCCCGAAGTGCCGAGCACCATCGTCTTGTGCGATTCGAGCGGCGATTCGACGCCCATGGCTTCCGCCATCGCCTTGATCGGCTTGATGCCGAGATAATCTTTGGCCAGCCGCACCGGCACGGTGTTGATCGATTTGGCCATCGCCGTGATCAGCGTGACCTTGCCTGCCGACCCGCCATTGTAATTGTGAGGCGACCAACTGCCCCAGGAGATCGGCCCGCCGGAAACGACGGAGTCCGGAGTGAAGCCGTGCTCCATCGCCGTTGCATAGATATAGGGTTTGAACGATGAGCCGCTCTGGCGCAGCGCCTTGGTGGCGCGGTTGAACTGGCTGGCACCGTAGTCGCGGCCGCCGACGATCGCCCTGACTGCGCCATTGGTTTCGATGACGACCATGGCGCCTTCGGTGACGTTGTATTCCTTGCCGAACTGGCGGAGATGGAACTCCATCGATTCTTCCGCCGCCTTCTGGATGTTGGCGTCGAAAGTGGTGTGAGCGACCAGCGAATGCTGGCCGGACTTCGCCGCGATCTTCTTGACCTCTTCGAATGCCCAGTCGAGGTAGTAATCCGGGCTTTTCTGCTCGCCGCGGTCGACGATCTCGGCCGGATGCAGCCGCGCCTGCAGCACCTGACCCTCGCTCATGAAGCCGGCCTCGACGAGATTGGACAGCACCACATTGGCCCGCGCCCTGGCAGCAGGCAGGTTGATGTGCGGCGCGTATTTGGTCGGTGCTTTGAACAGGCCGGCCAGCATCGCTGCTTCGGCGAGGTTCAGATCCTTGACGCTTTTTCCGAAATAGAAATCAGCGGCCGCTTCGATGCCGAAGGTGCCGCCGCCCATATAGACGCGATCGAGATAGAGCTGCAGGATCTCCTTCTTCGACAGATTGGCCTCGAGCCACAGCGACAGGAAGGCTTCCTTGATCTTGCGTTCCAATGTCCGTTCATTGGTCAGGAACAGGTTCTTGGCCAGCTGCTGGGTGATGCTCGAGCCCCCTTGCACCACGGAATTCGCCCGCACATTTGCGAAGATCGCGCGCGAAAGGCCGAGCGCATCGATGCCGTAGTGATCGAAGAAACGCCGATCCTCGGTGGCCAGCACCGCCTTGATGACCTGGTCGGGCATCTCGTCGACCGGCACCGAATCGCGCTGGATGATGCCGCGCTGGCCGATCTCGTTACCGTAGCGATCGAGGAAGGTGACGGCGAAATCACCCTGGGCCCGCCAGTCGCCGGCGGTCTCCTGGAAGGCTGGCAGCGCAAGCGCCAGCATGACGACGATGCCGCCGGCGCCGAGCGTAAAACCCTCGCTCAACAGTTCGATGATGCCGCGGCGCCAGCCGGAGACGCGGAAGCGCCGGAAAAAAATGGTGGCCGCTTCCCAGAACCGGCGCGCCTTGAAGCCGATCTCGTAGAGCGAGGAATCGAACCACGCATCCGCAGCCAGCAGTCTTGCGGCAATCGGACCTCTTCTCTTGCGTGGTTTCAAAGGACTGGCCATTCCAGGATCCGGCTGCGGCTACGCCTCCCAGTGAGAAACTGCACGGGGGCAATTTCAGGGCGACGCGCCTACCAAGACTATTCGTTCATTTTGGCGCCGCTCACAAGGGCGAGGTAGACTTGCGCGTTACAGTTTTTAGATAGGAGTTTGAGGGGCCACCTCCACCGCTTTGCAGGCGCGCATCCGCTTTCAATATTACCGCGCCGCGATAAAGCGCATGAAATGCGCCACGTCGGCGTCGCTTGGCTCCTGGCCGGTGAAACTGCGCAGGTAGGCGGCGAGATGACTGACCCTCGCCTCGACCGGCTCCTTGAGGTCAAGCACATAATAACCGATCTGCATGTAGTAGAGCACCCGGGCGCGGATGAAGGCATCCTCTTCATCATAGCCATGCCGGCGATACATGTCGCGGATCGCGCCCAGGCGGTCATTGTCGGCCTGGTCGATTGCCCGGCGCACGTCATCGGAGCGACGCGCCCATTCCCGGATGGCGAAGTCAAGCCTAGGATCGAACAGGCGCTCGTCCGCCCAGCATTCGAACACGTTCATGACACCGATGATGATGCTTTCGGCGGGCCGCTGCGCGCGTTCGACGATCGCCTTGGTGTTGGTATCCCGCCAATGGGCAAGCAACTGGTCGAGCAGATCCTGACGGCTATCGAAATACCAGTAGAAGCTTGAGCGCGAAACGCCGAGCTTCTGGCCGAGCGGCAGCACGCGCACGCTTTCGATGCCGTCTGAAATCAATGTCTGGAGCGCAAGACTGATCCAGTCCCAGCGCGTCACCTTGATGTTGCCGGGCGCCGGCTCGTCCCGCGGAGCAATCATGATCATGGCCGCACAATAGGCATGGGGGAGAGCTGCATACAACCATACTAGACACATATGTACAGTGCAAGTATCCTGCCGCCTCTAACGAACGGCCGGCGCGCGTCATCGCGGCCTCTCCCTACGATCCCCAGGGCAAGGCAATACGGCAATGAGGAGTATCCGCCATGGTCGATGACGCCGCACGCAACCTCAGGCGCGAACGCAGGCGCGGACGAACCGGCGAGGCTGGCAGCGAGAGCAGCCGCCGGCCGGACTATCGTTCGCTGAAGAACCCGTTCCTGCCGCAGCCTGTCTTTTCGGCCGACCACCTCGCCGCGATCCACGACACGGCGCTGCGCGTGCTCGAGGAACTCGGTGTCAAGGTGCTGTTGCCGGAAGCGCGTCTCATTCTTGCCCGTGCCGGCGCTTTGGTCGACGAGGACAGTCAGATGGTGCGCCTCGGCCGCGACATCGTCGCGGCGGCGCTGGCCTCGGCGCCGAAATCGATCCGGGCGCACGCCGGCGACCGTGCCCGAGACCTGATGCTCGAGCTCGGCTCGATGACGTTCCTGGCGGGATCCGGCGCGCCGAACGTCACCGATCTAGAGCGCGGCCGGCGGCCGGGGACGCTTGCCGCTTTCGAGGATCTCATTCGGCTGGTGCAGCATTTCGACGTCCTGCATATGCTGGGGCCTTGCATCGAGCCGCAGGACATCGACAACCGTTTGCGCCATTATGCCGTCAACCGGGCTCAGCTGACGCTGTCCGACAAGTTCCCGTTCATTTTCGCGCGCGGCACGCCGCAGGTCGAGGACGGGTTCGAGATGCTGCGGCTGGCGCGCGGCCTGTCCGAGGTCGAATTCCGTTCGGGGGCCTATTGCTACACCGTCATCAACACCAATTCGCCGCGTCAGCTCGACATTCCGATGGCGCAAGGCATCATCGACTTTGCCAAGGCGGGGCAGGTGTTGATCATCACGCCCTTCTGCCTGGCCGGCGCCATGGCGCCGATCACGGTGGCCGGCGCGCTGACGCTGCAGCATGCCGAAGCGCTGGCCGGGCTGACGCTGGCCCAGATCGTGCGGCCAGGCGCGCCGGTCGTCTATGGTTCCTTCTCGTCCAACGTCGACATGAAGTCGGGGGCGCCGGCCTTCGGCACGCCGGAGCACGTCAAGGCGACGCTCGGCGCCGGTCAGCTTGCGCGCTTCACCGGCCTTCCCTGGCGGTCCGGCGGCGGCAGCGCCGCCAACATTTCGGACGCGCAGGCAGCCCACGAGACGCAGTTCGCGCTGTGGGGCTCGGTGCTTGCTGGCGCGACGGTATGCATCCACGCGGCTGGCTGGCTCGAAGGCGGCTTGAGCGTCTCCTTCGAGAAGCTGATCACCGATATCGAGGCGCTGCAGACGGTCGCGGAACTCTGCGCGGCGACGCCGGGCGACGAAGATGCGATCGGCTTCGAGGCCATCGCCGAAGTGCAGCCGGGCGGGCATTTCTTCTCGGCCGGACATACAATGGCGCGCTACCGCACCGCATTCTACGAGCCGCTGGTCGCCGACTGGTCGAATTTCGGCAACTGGACGCAGGCCGGGTCAAGAACCGCCACGGAGCGCGCCACCGGTATCTGGAAACGGTTGCTTGCCGACTTCCGGCCTCCGGCCTCGGCCGCCGCTACATCAGGCGTTCTCGATGAATTCATAGCACGGCGTACCGAAGAGGGCGGCGCGGCACCGGCTTCGTGATGAGTTCAGCACGCGCCTCACATGGGGCGCTTGTCCGCAGTCTTTTTCGGGTCGCGGCGTATCGTGCCGGCATCGGCTTGTCTGTGCTTGTCGGCGGCAAGTCTACGAATGCGATCGAAGCGACTTTCCTCAACCGCTTTGATTGTCGCTACGGCATTTGGCTTCGGGACGAACGCAATCATGGATCGATCTCCTTGCCGGCGGGCCGCGCGCCGGGGAAGATGCCCCGGCGGCTTTCTTTCAGGCTCTCGTGAAGAGCGTATTTCTCGAGAGGTCGACGAGTTTAGGTGGCGAGCGCAACCGCGCAGCTTGCGGCCCCCAGCCTGTCGGGAGAGGTTTTTCCGGGCATGGTCGCCCAGCCGCCTGTCTCAACGAACTGCCGCTTCTTGTAGCTGTCGGTCAGGGCCTTGAACTCTACAAGCTTGGCGGCCGCATCGGGCGCTGCGTTGAAGCGATCGACGCAGACCGCCGAGGCCAGCTCGCCGCGCGCCACGTCGCCGGCGGTTGTCGCCGCCGCGCGCGAGGTGCCACCGGTCACCCAGCCGCCCCAGTTGAAACCGACGATCAGCGTGGCGACGAAGGTTGCCGCGCATGCCCACAAAAGCGTGGATTTGGCCGGCTGGTAATCTTCCCATCGACGCGCGAGAGATGGCTTGCTGCTTTGTATGGCCACGGAACAGTTCCTCCTGGTTGATGTCGGGATCGGTCGCCCGGCCTTTCAGGGCCAGGCCTTGCAGGGCCTATTTCCGGCAGTTGGTCAGTAACCGCCGCCAGCCGGGCTTGCATCCTTTGCCGGGATGTCGGTGATCATCGCTTCCGCGGTGATCAGCAATGCCGCGATCGAACCGGCATCCTGGAGCGCGGTCCGCACCACCTTTGCCGGGTCGACGATGCCGACCTTGATCATGTCGACATAGATCTCGTTCTGGGCATCGAAGCCCTGATTGTGATCCTTGCTGTCCGTGAGCCTGCCGACAACGATCGAACCTTCGACGCCGGAGTTCTCGGCGATCTGGCGGATCGGCGCTTCGAGCGCTCTCGACACGATCGAAATGCCCGCCGTCACATCGGCATTGGCTCCGGTCAGCCCGTTCAGCACGGCCTTGGCGCGCAGCAGAGCGACACCGCCGCCGGGAACGATCCCTTCTTCCACCGCCGCGCGCGTGGCGTTCAGCGCGTCGTCGATACGGTCCTTCTTTTCCTTGACCTCGGACTCGGTCGCACCACCGACGCGAATGACCGCGACGCCGCCGGCGAGCTTGGCTAGCCGCTCCTGCAGCTTCTCCTTATCGTAGTCGGAAGTGGTTTCCTCGATCTGCCCCTTGATCTGCTGGACACGCGCCTGAATCGTGGCCTTCTCGCCTGCACCGTCGATGATCGTCGTCGTGTCCTTCTCGATCAGCACGCGCTTTGCGCGGCCGAGCATGTCGATGGTGATGTTCTCGAGCTTGATGCCAAGGTCTTCCGAGATCATCTGGCCGGCAGTGAGCACGGCGATGTCTTCCAGCATCGCCTTGCGGCGATCACCGAAGCCCGGCGCCTTGACTGCCGCGACCTTGAGGCCACCGCGCAATTTGTTGACGACCAGCGTCGCCAGCGCTTCGCCTTCGACGTCCTCGGAGATGATCACCAGCGGTTTGCCGCTTTGCACCACGGCTTCGAGGATCGGCAGCATCGCCTGCAGATTGCCAAGCTTCTTTTCGTGGATGAGGACATAAGGGTCCTCCAGCTCGACGCGCATCTTCTCGGCATTGGTGACGAAATAGGGGCTGAGATAACCACGGTCGAACTGCATGCCCTCGACGACGTCGAGTTCGGTCTCTGCGGTCTTGGCTTCCTCGACAGTGATGACGCCGTCATTGCCGACCTTGTCCATCGCCTTGGCGATCATGGCGCCGACGGTGGCATCGCCATTGGCGGCAATGGTGCCGACCTGCGCGATTTCACCGGAAGATTTGACCTTCTTGGCGCGTGCCTGGATTTCCTTGACGACGGCGGTGACCGCAAGGTCGATGCCGCGTTTGAGGTCCATCGGGTTCATGCCCGCGGCAACGAATTTGGCGCCCTCGCGCAGGATGGAAGCGGCAAGCACCGTGGCGGTGGTGGTGCCGTCGCCGGCGAGATCGTTGGTCTTCGAGGCCACTTCGCGCACCATCTGGGCGCCCATGTTCTCGAACTTGTCGGCAAGCTCGATTTCCTTGGCCACCGTCACCCCGTCCTTGGTAATGCGCGGCGCGCCATAGGCCTTGTCGATGATGACGTTACGGCCCTTGGGGCCGAGCGTCACCTTGACGGCGTTGTTGAGGATTTCGACACCGCGCAGCATCCGGTCACGCGCATCGGTGGAGAATTTGATTTCCTTGGCAGACATGTTTTTTCGTCCCGTTCAATTGGTTGTGGCAAGGCGCTGGCAGCACCCGCCTGAATCAAAAACTTGGAGCATCTTCTGCGCGTCCAAGAGGACGCGCGGCGCTCCAATCAGGCGGCTTTCTTGGCAGCCACGATCTTGTCGGTGATGCCCATCTCGCTCTTGTCGATGATGCCCATGATGTCGGCCTCCTTCATGATCAGAAGGTCCTCACCGTCTATCTTGACTTCGGTTCCCGACCATTTGCCGAACAGGATGAGGTCGCCGGCCTTGACATCGAGTGCGATCAGCGCGCCGCTTTCGTCCCGCGCGCCTGGCCCGACGGCGATCACTTCGCCTTCCTGCGGCTTTTCCTTGGCATTGTCGGGGATGATGATGCCGCCCTTGGATTTGGTATCGCTTTCGGCGCGCCGAATAACGACGCGATCGTGGAGTGGCCGGAATTTCATGGGAACTTCTTTCTGGGGCCGGCTTAGGCGGCCACGCCCTTGTATAGGCGTTTTGGCACTCGATAGATAGGAGTGCCAAAAAATATTAGTCCTTTATCGGAAACTATTGACAGTATTATTTAGCAGTTTCATTCCCATGAATTCGATGAGCATAAAATAATCCTGGAATTGATTTTTTCTATCCGAGTACCTATTTTAGATGAGAAACTCACTTTCATAATCTCAGTCAAGAAGGAGATTTTATCGATGGCGGAATTCAGTCAGAATATAATGGAAAAAGCTGAGGCGCGCTTCATGGAAAAGCAGAAGAAAACCGCGGAGCGAAACCAGGCAACGGCCGAATATGTTTCGGAAGCCAAGGCCAGGATCATCAAGACGGCAAGGCTGCGGGCGCTGCGGCTGGCCAAGGAAGAGGCCGACCGCGCCGCGGAGGCCCTCAATCCCGTCGCCCCCAAGAAAAAGCGGGCGGCAGTCAAGAAGGCGGGGGCCGCTTAACGGCGTCAAGTCATGAGCCTGACATTTCCAAACCAAAGCCGCAGCTACGACGAAGCGAGCCGACGGATCCGCTTCGTCGGCTATGACGGCATGTCCCAGATTTCTTTCTTTGTCGATGCAGATGCCATCTCGACGGCACCGTCGGGGACGGCGACAGCCGAAGCCACATATCTCGCCGCCTTCGATGCGGCTGTCGGTCCCATACATGACGTCGCAAGGAATGCTTATGCCCGTACCGGCAAGAGCATGTACGTGCTGACCGCAGCCGATTTTCGATAAATCCCGACCGTCCCGTGATCTGGCGCCAGAACGTCAACGCGGCTACGCTGCAAGCAGGAATCGCTGACGGTGAAGGCCTGTTCAGTCGTGACGGGCGAGGGAGAAGACGATGACCGCGCCGGCGGCCGCGCTGCAGAAGGCCTTGTTCGAAACGCTGAACGGTGATGGTTTCCTGTCAGCGGCATTGGGCGGCGCTAAACTGTTCGACCATGCCCCGGAAAATGTCCCGTTTCCCTATGTCACCTTTGGCCGGACCAGCGTCTACGACTGGACAACGGGCATGGAGAACGACGCCGAGCAGCTTTTCACGCTGCATTTCTGGTCGAAGTCCGAGGCCAGGAAAGAAATGCTCGATGTGATGGACATGGTCAGCGCCCGGCTCCAGGATGCGGCGCTCGCGCTCGACGAGCATCACCGACTCAATCTCAGGCTCGAATTCACCGAGGGCCGTTACGACGAGGACCTTTCGGCCTATCACGGGCTGCTGCGTTTTCGCGCCGTGACGGAAGAAAACGCCTGACGCGCTTTCAATATGGCTGCAACACAGTCTAGACTGGCGCTTCGATGAATTTTGCCGGGTTGGGGCGGCGAAATCATAAGGTCGGTTGTCTCGCGTTTCAGGGGTGGGATAGGCATGTGTTGCAGGCGTTCACTGTTCATTTCACGTTCAGCACCGATGCGTTAGAACGCTGACCATGAAAACGCTTCGTTCCCACTTCCGAACCGCGACATTGGCGCTATCAGCGGCCGCTCTGTTCGCATCGCAGGCGACGGCGCTGCCGGTCGTCGTGCCCGAGCAGAACCGGCCGGTCGTCCTGGCTGCCTCCGACTGCTACGCGATCGGTCAGCAGGTCGCCGAGCAGAATGGCGGCACGCTGGCCAAGGCATCACAGTCGACGCGCGGTGGCCAGCCGGTCTGCGTCATCGTCGTGCTGGTTCCAGGCAAGGATGGACAGCGCCCGCGCCGCACAGAGATCGTCGTTCCGCAGAATTGACCCGCCGTTTCCCAGCGTGCCGGAATCGGCCTATATCTGACCAATTCTTCAACAGGTGTTGATCCCAGCATGCGCGTACTGGTCGTCGAAGATGACAAGGATCTCAACCGGCAGATATCAGACGCGTTGGTCGATGCCGGCTATGTCGTCGACCGGGCCTTCGACGGTGAGGAAGGGCATTTCCTTGGCGATACCGAGCCCTATGACGCCGTGGTGCTCGACATCGGCTTGCCGCAGATGGACGGCATCAGTGTGGTTGAGCGCTGGCGACGCGGCGGCCGCAAGATGCCGGTCCTGATTCTGACGGCGCGTGATCGCTGGAGCGACAAGGTATCCGGCATCGACGCCGGCGCCGACGATTACGTCACCAAGCCGTTCCACATCGAAGAGGTGCTGGCCAGGGTTCGCGCGCTCATCCGGCGCGCGGCCGGCCATGCGTCGTCCGAGTTGACCTGCGGGCCGTTGCGGCTCGACACCAAGGCCTCCAAGGCCGATGTCGACGGCGTGCCGCTGAAGCTGACGTCGCACGAATTCCGCCTGCTTGCCTATTTGATGCACCATATGGGCGAGGTCGTGTCCCGCACCGAGCTGGTCGAGCATCTTTACGATCAGGATTTCGACCGCGATTCCAACACAATCGAGGTCTTTGTCGGGCGGCTTCGCAAGAAGATGGGCATCGACATGATAGAAACCGTTCGCGGCATGGGCTATCGAATGCGTGAGCCGGAGGCGTAAGGCGGAACCGCTCAAACAGACTGCAAGAACGCCGCTTTCGCTGCGGTTCTGGCCGCGTTCGCTGGCGTTCCGGGTGATCGCCTTTTCCACGGTCTGGGCGATACTCACCCTGGTCGTCATCTTCACGCTGATCACGACGCTCTATCGCCAGGCGAGCGAGCGCGGTTTCGACAGCTTGCTGTCGGCGCATCTGTTCAATCTGATCGGCTCGGTCGGCGTGTCCGAAGGCGGTTCGCTGACCGGCGCTCCCGACCTTGGCGATCTTCGGTTCTCGGAGCCGAATTCCGGCTGGTACTGGTCGGTGGAGCCTGCGTCGGAAGGCGTGCGCGGCGATCTGCACTCCTCCTCGATGACCAAGACGATCCCGTCGCCAAGCGTCGCCGAGGTTCCCTTCAATGCCAGCTTCCAGCGCAGCTATGCCACCGAAGGCATCAATGGCGAGGAGCTGGAAGTGTTCGAGAGCGAATTCGTTCTCGACGCGAAAAATCGCGCGGCGCGCTTCCGTGTCATGGGCAACCAGACCGAGCTCGAGCAGGAGATAGGCGCCTTCCAGCGTCGCCTTCTGACCTATCTTTCCCTGTTCGGCGTCGGCATGATCGCCATCAACGCCATCGCCATCCTGCTGGGCCTGCAGCCATTGCGCCGGGTCAGGAACGCTCTCGCCATGGTGCGGGAAGGAACCGCGCAAAGGCTAGACGGCCGCTTCCCGGCCGAGATCGAGCCGCTTGCCAACGAGACCAACGCGCTGATCGAAAACAACAAGCGTATCGTCGAGCGCTCGCGCACGCAGGTCGGCAACCTCGCCCATTCGCTGAAGACGCCGCTGGCGGTGCTGATCAACGAGGGGCGGGCGCTTGGCGGCGCCAAGGGCAAGCTCATAGCCGAGCAGGCCGCCTCGATGCAGAAGCAGGTTGACCACTATCTGCAGCGCGCCCGCGTCGCGGCGCAACGCGACAGCGTCGTCTACCGTACGCCGGTGGCGCCGCTGGTCCAGCGCATGGTGCGCGTGCTGCAAAAACTCAACCCGCAGACAGCTCTCTCGCTTTCGCTGCCGGCAGTCGATATCGTCTTTGCCGGCGAACGCGAGGATCTGGAAGAATTGCTTGGCAATTTGCTCGACAACGCCATGAAATGGGCAAAGAGCACGGTCGCCGTGTCGGTGGCACCAATCTCCGACAAGACGAGTGGCGCCGGCAAGGAGGGTGCCGTCAATCTGTTCGAGATCAGTATCGAGGATGACGGCCCGGGCATTCCCGAAGACAAGGCGCGCGAGGCGCTGAGGCGCGGACGGCGGCTCGACGAGACCAAGCCGGGGACCGGGCTTGGACTTGCCATTGTCGCCGACCTCGTCAATGAGTATGGAGGCGTTCTGGCTCTGGAACGGTCCGGCATGGGCGGGTTGAAGGCAGTGGTTCGATTGCGGAGCCTTCAATGATGCTTGATCGCCGGTGCGTGATATGGCGGCATGTCGATTGGTCCCGGAGCGTCGGCCGCGGCCAAATTTCGGACAAACATCAACACTAATGGCCACACCGACTTCCCCGATGGCGCGGCTCCCAGCTCTAACTCAAGAAAACCGGTTGTTGGCATGAAGATTCGCGTCGCGCTCGTTTCCGCACTGCTGGCCGTTTCCGGCTGCACGACGCTGGGCAACAGCCCGGCCCCCACGGTGGCGCCACAGCCTGCCGCCACGCCGCCAACTGACGGCAAGATCGCGACGACGATCATTTCCGCCATGGGCGGCGGCCTCGTCAGCGGATCGATCGGTGCCGGCTTGAAGGATTCCGAGAAGCGCAAGGCGCTGGAGGCGGAATACAAGGCGCTCGAGTACACGGCGAGTGGCCAGAAGGTGACGTGGAAGAGCGATCGGTCGGCGCATTATGGCGAGGTTGTTGCCGCCCAGCCCTATCGTGTCGGCTCGCAGGACTGCCGGCAATACACCCATACGGTCTTTACCGGCGCCGCCGGCGCCACCGCGCGCGGAACCGCTTGCCGCAACGCCGATGGCAGCTGGACGCCGCTGACGTAACGACCGGCCGGATAGGTCCGGTTGGCATCAATCAAGGACATGCGACGCACCTGCCGTCAAAGCGTCGCAGGATGCCTGTGTTGGCAGGGCAGGGCTCTGCCGTTATTGGAAGAAGCATGCTGTTCTGGGTCATAGCTGCCATTCTCACGCTGGGTGCAAGCCTGGCGGTTCTGCTGCCGCTGGCCGGCGGCCCGAAGGATGGTTCGGCGAGCAGCGATCATGACCTTGAAGTTTATCGCGACCAGCTGTCGGAGCTTGACCGAGACGTGGCGCGCGGCCTGATCCAGCCGGCGGAGGCCGAAGAGGCGCGTGCCGAAATCGCTCGCCGCATCCTTCGCCTGGACAATGCCGGGGCCGGGGCCGATCCGGCCGACAAGGCAGCGGCGCGGCAGCCGTCGATGGCGACCAGGCTGGTTGCGACGGCCGCGGTCCTAGTGGTTCCGCTGGTCAGTTGGGGCTTGTACAGCCAGTTGGGCTCGCCCGATCTGCCGTCGCAGCCGCTCAGCGAGCGGCTGGCCAAGAATCCCGCCGACAGTTCGGTGGACGAGCTGGTGGCACGCGCCGAGGCTCACCTTGCCGCCAATCCGTCCGATGGCAGGGGTTGGGACGTTCTGGCGCCCATCTATCTGCGCATGCAGCGCTTCGCCGATGCGGTGACGGCCTATCGCAACGCCATTCGCCTCGACGGTGACAGCGCCGCCCGCCAGGCAGGCCTCGGCGAGGCGATCGCCAATGCAGCGGGCGGCATTGTTTCGTCCGACGCTCAGGTCGCTTTCGAGGCGGCGCTGAAGCTCGATCCGGCAAATCCGAAGGCGAGCTTTTATCTGGCGATGGGCATGGCGCAGGAAGGCCGCATTGAGGAGGCGACAGCTGGCTGGCAGAAAATGCTAGCGGCCTTGCCGCAGGACTCAGCCTGGCGCGGCGCCGTCGAGCAGGCACTGGCCGAATCCGCCAAGCGGAGCGTCGCTTCGGGAGAGCCTGCAAAAGGCCCGGGCGCCGGGGATGTCGATGCCGCCTCGTCGATGTCGCCGCAGGACAGGGAAGCGATGATCAACACCATGGTTGCGGGACTTGATGAAAAACTTCGTCAAAACCCGCGCGATGCGGAAGGATGGATGCAGCTTATTCGTTCCTATGTCGTGCTGGGCAAGGCCGATCAGGCACGCGACGCGCTCAATCGCGGTATCGCCGTTTTTGGCTCCGATAGTGAGGAAGCGAAGAAATTCACCGCCTTTGCCGTCTCGCTTGGTCTGACGGCGACGGAGTAAAACATGACGCGCAAGCAGAAAAGACTGTCGGTGATCGCCGGAGGGTTGGCCTTTCTCGGTGCCGCCACCGGTCTGACCTTCTACGCGCTCGGCCAGAAGGCCTCCTACTTCTACATGCCCGCCGATCTGACCACCGCCAGCCTGCAGCCCGGGCAGCGTATCAGGCTCGGCGGCCTCGTCGAAAAAGGCACGATCGAGCGCGGCCAGGGGGCCACTGTCGCCTTTTCGGTGACCGACAATCAGAAGCAGGTGAAAGTCACCTACACCGGCATTCTTCCCGACCTTTTCCGCGAGGAGCAGGGCGTCATCACTGAAGGCACGTTTCGCCCGGACGGCGTCTTCGTCGCCGACAGCGTGTTGGCCAAGCACGACGAGAACTACATGCCCAAGGAGGTGGCCGACGGTCTCAAGGCCAAGGGCGTGTGGCAGGAGAGCAAGAGTGAGTAACAGCCTTGGTTGAAACCGGACATTTCGCGCTGGTCCTGGCGTTTGCGCTGGCCTTGGTGCAGACGCTGGTACCGCTGTTCGGCGCGCGCATGAACAACCAGAAGATGATGGCCGTCGGCGGTCCGGTCGCGGTGACCGGCTTCGCCTTGACCGCTCTGTCCTTCGCGGCGCTGGCGATAGCCTACGCAACGTCCGATTTTTCGGTGGCCAATGTCTGGGACAACTCGCATTCGCTGCAGCCGCTGATCTACAAGATCACCGGCACCTGGGGCAATCACGAAGGCTCGATGCTGCTCTGGGTGCTGATACTGACCTTCTTCGGCGCACTCGTCGCTGCTTTCGGCAGCAATCTTCCTGCGACGCTTCGAGCCAATGTGCTGGCCGTGCAAGGGGCGATCGGCGCCACTTTCTTCCTGTTCATCCTGGCGACGTCCAACCCGTTCGCCAGGCTCAATCCGGCGCCGATCGAGGGCCGCGATCTCAATCCGATCCTGCAGGATCTCGGTCTCGCCATCCATCCGCCGCTGCTCTATCTCGGCTATGTCGGCTTCTCGATCTGCTTTTCCTTCTCGGTCGCCGCCCTCATCGAAGGCCGCATCGACGCGTCCTGGGCGCGCTGGGTGCGGCCATGGACGCTAGTCGCTTGGATGTTCCTGACAGGCGGCATCGCCATGGGCTCCTACTGGGCCTATTACGAACTTGGCTGGGGTGGCTTCTGGTTCTGGGATCCGGTCGAGAACGCCTCCTTTATGCCATGGCTGGCGGGCACGGCGCTGCTCCACTCGGCGATCGTCATGGAGAAGCGCTCGGCCCTGAAGATCTGGACGCTGCTGCTGGCGATCCTGACCTTCTCGCTGTCGCTGCTCGGCACCTTCCTGGTGCGCTCCGGGGTGCTCACTTCGGTCCACGCCTTCGCCACCGATCCGACGCGCGGCGTGTTCATCCTCTGCATCCTGACACTGTTCATCGGCGGATCGCTGGCGCTGTTCGCCTTTCGCGCGTCGAGGCTGACGGCCGGCGGCCTGTTCCATCCAATCTCGCGCGAAGGGGCGCTGGTCCTCAACAATCTGTTCCTGACCACGGCCACCGCCACCGTGCTGATCGGCACGCTTTATCCGCTGGCGGTCGAGGCCGTTTCAGCCGACAAGATTTCGGTCGGCGCGCCGTTCTTCAACCTGACATTCGGCCCGCTGATGGTGCCGCTTCTGGTCGTGGTCCCGTTCGGGCCGCTGCTGGCCTGGAAGCGCGGCGACATCTTCGCCGTCGCCCAGCGCCTGATGGTCGCCTTCGCCGCAGCGCTTCTGGCCGTGCTGGTGACGGCCTTGTTCATCGACGGCGCGTCGGTGTTCGCAGCACTTGGCGTCGGCCTGGCCTTTTGGCTGATCTGCGGCGCGCTCACCGATATTGCCGTCAAGTCCGGCTTTGGCACTGTCGCGCCCGGCACCATGTTCAGGCGCTTCGCCGGCCTGCCGCGTTCGGTCTTCGGCACCGCGCTCGCCCATCTCGGCCTCGGGCTGACGACGCTCGGCATCGTCGGCACGCTTTGCTTCGGCACCGAGAAGATATTGTCGATGCATGCGGGCGAGACAGTGCAACTGTCCGGCCACACGCTGCGTTTCGAAGGGCTCTATCCGGCCCAGGGGCCTAATTACAGCGAGGATCGTGGCCGCTTTGCCCTGCTCGACGCCGATGGAAGCACAACCGCCGTAATCACCTCGTCCAAGCGCTCCTATCCGGTCCGACAGATGACGACGACCGAGTCCGGTATCAAGACGATTGGGTTCAGCCAGCTCTACCTCTCGCTTGGCGACGAAGGGACCGACGGCTCCGTCGTGGTGCGGCTTTGGTGGAAGCCGCTGGTGACGCTGATCTGGGGGGGCAGCCTGGTCATGATGGCAGGTGCTGCGATGTCGCTCATGGACCGGCGCCTGCGCGTCGGGGCACCGTCGCGCCGCCGCAAGTCGACCGGCGCAGTGCCTTCCGCGAGCCTGCCATGACCGCAAGATTTTCACTGGCCTCGCTGATCCTGTTGCTGACGCTGTTGTTTGCCGGCGCCGCACTCGCGGTGAAGCCCGACGAGGTTCTGGCCGACCCGGCGCTCGAGACGCGGGCGCGGACGCTTTCGGAAGAGCTGCGCTGCATGGTTTGCCAGAACCAGTCGATCGATGAATCCGATGCAGACCTTGCCCGCGATCTGCGCGTGCTGGTGCGCCAGCGCCTCGTCGCCGGCGACACCGACCAGCAGGTGATAGACTATATTGTTTCCCGGTACGGCGAGTTCGTGCTGTTGAAACCGCGCTTCAGCCTGCGCAATGCTTTACTCTGGGGCACGCCGATCCTTCTGCTCCTTGCCGGCGGCGCCGTCATCGTGCTCGGCGCCCGCTCGCGCCGCTCAGCGCCAACCAATGCGTTGACCGCCGAGGAACAGGCGGAGCTGGACACTATTTTGCACCGGGACTGAAGGCGGCGGCCCCCGCAAACATTACGAAAGTTTCATGCACCGGAAATGGCGCCGTAATGTGCGCCCCTCTATTTCTCTTGCCCGAGGATGCCGACCGAAGCGCATCCCTTGAAGAGGATACGAGACCCATGAATATTGCCCCCAGTTCATATCCCCGCACCCGCAAACGCCTGATGGCTGCCGCAGCTTCAGTGGCCATTGCCGGCGCGATAGGCTTCGGCGCGGTTGCCACCGTGACAGCCCCGGTCCTGGCCGAGGCCGTGCGTGTCGAGGCGCCGCAGGTCCCGAGCTTCGCCGATGTGGTCGAGCGCGTTTCGCCGGCGGTCGTCAGTGTACGCGTCAAAGCCAAGATAGAATCGACCGCCGACGACGGCTCCGACCTGCCCGACGGCTTCGGCAATCTTCCCGACGATCCGCAATTGCGCCGCTTCTTCAGGGAGTTCCGTGGCTTTGGCGATCAGGGGGGCCAGGATGGAATGCGGCGCTTCGGACGCCGTGATCAGAACCGCCAGCCGCGGCCGGTCGCCCAGGGGTCCGGTTTTTTCATCTCCGATGATGGTTACCTCGTCACCAACAACCATGTCGTCGGAGATGGCTCGTCCTTCACGGTGGTGATGCATGACGGCAAGGAACTCGACGCCAAGCTGGTCGGCACAGACCCGCGCACCGATCTCGCGGTGCTCAAGGTCGAAGGCGACGGCAAGTTCACCTATGTCGACTTCGCCGATGATTCCAAGGTTCGCGTCGGCGACTGGGTCGTGGCCGTCGGCAATCCGTTCGGCCTCGGCGGCACGGTCACCGCCGGCATCGTCTCGGCCCGTGGCCGCGATATCGGCGCCGGCCCCTATGACGACTTCATCCAGATCGACGCCTCGGTGAACCGCGGCAATTCGGGCGGCCCGACCTTCAACCTCAACGGCCAGGTCGTCGGCATCAACACCGCGATCTTCTCGCCGTCCGGCGGCAGCGTCGGTATCGCCTTCGACATTCCTGCCTCGACGGCAAAGGCTGTCGTGCAGGATCTGATGAAGGACGGCACCGTCCAGCGCGGCTGGCTTGGCGTCGAGATCCAGCCGGTCACCTCCGAAATCGCCGAATCGCTTGGGCTGAAGTCCGATAAGGGCGCGCTCGTCTCCAGCGCCCAGAACGATGGTCCCGGCAAGAAGGCCGGTATCACAGCTGGCGACGTCATCACTCAGGTGGACGGCAAGGACGTCGCTTCGCCGAAGGAGCTCGCCCGCCTGATCGGCGCCTACCAGCCCGGCAAGCCGGTCGACGTCACGGTGTGGCGTGACGGCAAGAGTGCGACCGTCAAGGTCGATCTCGGCACGCTGCCTTCAAGCGACAAGGAGGCTTCGGCCGACCAGCAGCCTTCCGCTCCGCCAAAGGCCGACACGCTGGCCGATCTCGGCCTCACCGTCACCAGATCCGACGATGGCAAAGGGCTTGTGGTGACCGATGTCGACCCCGACAGCGATGCCGCCGATCGCGGCATCCAGCCCGGCGACGTCATCACCTCGGTCAATTCGACGGAGGTCAATGGCACCGACGATGTTGCCAAGGCCATGGCCGACGCGGCGAAGTCTGGTCGCAAGGCGGTGCTGATGCAGATCACCCGCGACGACAGCAACCGCTTCGTCGCGCTGCCCGTCGCCAAGGGCTGACGTCCAGACTTTTCCGATGCGGCGGTTTCAAACACCCCCGAGCCGCCGCACGGGAAAGCACGGGGCTTGAATACGCTAGTCAGTCAGTCATCGTGTTCCGCCCCAGCGGCAGCGGGCTCCCATCGCCCGCTGCCGCTCGAACAGAGCATGACGACATGCTCAAACAACGAAGCATGTCGCCCAAAAGCCCGCCTCGGTCTTGATCCGAGGGTGCCGGTGACTTTGAGACAACGACATTCCAAAACAAAGACTTACGGCGTATCCTTGAATCACTTTGTTCGCGATACGCTCTGGTGAGGCCACGATGCATATGCCGGCCACTCAATCTTCCAGCGAAATCGCGTATAACGGTCCCATGAAGATTCTCGTCATAGAAGACGATCGCGAAGCGGCCGATTACCTCCAGAAAGCCTTCACTGAGGCCGGACACACCGCCCATGTCGCCGGCGACGGCGAAACCGGCTTCGCGCTCGCGGATTCCGGCGACTATGACGTGATGGTCGTCGACCGCATGTTGCCGCGCCGCGACGGCCTGTCGGTCATCGCCGGTCTGAGATCAAGAGGCAACACGACGCCGGTCCTGATCCTGTCGGCACTCGGCGAAGTCGACGACCGGGTCACCGGCTTGCGCGCCGGCGGCGACGACTATCTGACCAAGCCCTATGCCTTTTCCGAGCTTCTGGCCCGGGTCGAGGTGCTGAACCGCCGCGCCAGCGCCAGGGAAGCCGAAACCGTCTACCGGGTTGGCGATCTCGAGCTCGACAGGCTCTCGCATTCGGTGCGGCGCGCGGCGCGCGAGATCACGCTGCAGCCGCGCGAGTTCCGGCTTCTGGAGTATCTGATGCGCCATGCCGGCCAGGTGGTGACGCGCACCATGCTGCTGGAGAATGTCTGGGACTACCATTTCGATCCGCAGACCAACGTCATCGACGTTCACGTCTCGCGGCTGCGCGGCAAGATCGAGAAGGGCTTCGACAAGCCGATCCTGCACACGGTTCGTGGCGCCGGCTATATGCTCAAGAGCGGGTAGCATGGCTCTTTCCATGCCGGCCATCATGAGGACGACGGCAGCGCGGCTTTCGGCGCTCTATCTCCTGCTGTTCGCCATCTGCGCGGTGCTGCTCGTCTTCTACATGACCTCGCTGTCGGCGCGCATGCTGACCGGCCAGACCCAGGACACGATCAACGACGAGGTGCTCGGCCTCGCCCGGGCCTATCAGCGCGGCGGCTTGCCGCTGCTGGTCCGCGTGGTCGAGCAGCGCTCCCGCCAGCCCGGCGCCAATCTCTATTTGATCGCCGACACCAACGGCCAGATCCTGACCGGAAACGTGCAGAGCCTGGAGCCCGGCGTTCTCGAGGCCGAAGGCTGGACGACAGAGCCGTTTTCCTACCGGCGCTTCGGCGAGGCCGAGCTCGAGCGGCAACGCAATCCGGTCGCCGACCCGAACGACACCCAGTCCGGCCAGAACGAAGTGCAAGTGGAGGGCGAGAAGGGGCATAACGCCATTGCGCTGGTGTTGCGCCTGCCGAACCAGATGATCATGCTGGTTGGTCGCGACCTCGGCGAGCCGGAGCGGTTCCGCGCCGTCATCCGCCGCGCGCTGATGCTGGCGCTGGGCATGATGGGGCTTGGCGGGCTTCTGATCTGGTTCTTTGTCGGACGCGCGGCGCTGAAGCGTATCGACTCGGTGTCGGAGGCGAGCCGCCGCATCATGGGCGGCGATCTTTCCGGCCGGCTGCCGGTCACCGGCGCAGGCGACGAGTTCGACCGCCTCTCCGAAAACCTCAATTCCATGCTGGCCAGGATCGCCACGCTCAACGAAGGGCTGAAGCAGGTCTCCGACAACATCGCCCACGATCTGAAGACACCGCTGACCAGGCTGCGCAACCGCGCCGAGGCGACGCTTTCCGGTAAGTACAAGGCCGCCGACTACCGGCAGGCGCTGGAAGGGACCATCGCCGAGTCCGACCAGCTGATAAAAACCTTCAACGCCATCCTGATGATCTCCAGGCTGGAGGCGGGCTATTCCTCCGAAAGCACCAGCCGGGTCGATCTGGCTGCGTCCGTGCGCGATGTCGTCGAGCTCTACGAGCCGGTGGCGGAGGAGGCGGGGGTGACACTTGAGACTTCGGTGCAGGATGCCTTCGCCGTCGAAGGCAATCGCGAGCTGATCGGCCAGGCGCTGTCGAACATCGTCGACAACGCGATCAAATATTCTACCGACTCGACAGCCAAGCCGTCCGTCCGCGTGGCGCTCGATCGCGTCGGCAGGGAAATCAGGCTCTCCGTCACAGACAACGGCCACGGCATCCCCGACGATGCCGATCGCGCCAGGGCGACCGAGCGTTTCGTGCGGTTGGAGAAAAGCCGCTCGCAGCCGGGTTCCGGCCTGGGCCTTAGCCTCGCCAAGGCAATCATGACATTCCACAACGGACGACTTGATCTTCTGCCCGGCGATCCCGGATTGTCCGTCGTTATGAGTTTTCCCGAAAGGGAGGATCGCTGATGGCGGTGAGGGCGGCTGCGGAACAGCCCAACTGGCTCTTGAAGCCGGCGGCAAAGCTCGTTCCTCTGGATCAGAGCCGCGCCCGGCAGGAATTGTCGGGGATCGCTTCCGCCGCGCAGGAAGAGGGACTTACCCGGCTGGCAAAATTCCTGCCCGGTAAGGGCGCCGTCCAGGACTTCCTCGCCGCAGTGTTCGACCTGTCGCCGTTTCTGCGCGACACAGTGCGCCGCCGCCCGCAGATCCTGGATGCACTTTTCGGGGAGACCGTCGAAACCCGACTGGCCTCGATCGGCGCCGCGATCGACAAGGCCGCGCGGGCGGAAGCCATCTCCGAAAGCAGCCTGATGATGGAGCTGCGGCAATGGAAAGCGGAAGCGCATGTCCTGATCGCGCTGGCCGATCTTGCAGGCGAGGCCGAAACCGCCGTCACGGTACGGCGGCTCAGCAGTCTCGCCGACGCCTGCACCCGCGCTGCTGTCGACTTCCTGCTTCGCGACGCGCACGGACAAGGCAAGCTCAAACTGCCGGACCCCGAGGATCCGGCGCGCCGGTCGGGTTGGATCCTGCTCGGCATGGGCAAGCTTGGCGCGCATGAGCTGAACTTCTCCTCCGACATCGACCTCGTCGTTTTCTTCGACCCGCAGGCGCCTGCCGTCGTCGATCCGCTCGATGCGACGGAGCTGTTTTCGCGCCTGACGCGCCGGCTGGTCCGCATTCTCCAGGACCGCACCGAACACGGCTATGTCTTCCGCACCGACCTCAGGCTTCGTCCCGATCCCGGTTCGACGCCGTTGGCGATCCCGGTCGAGGCGGCACTGCGCTACTACGAGGCGCGCGGCCAGAACTGGGAGCGCGCCGCCATGATCAAGGCGCGACCGGTGGCCGGCGATCTCGCAGCCGGTGCTGCGTTCCTGAAGGACCTCCAGCCCTACATCTGGCGCAAATACATGGACTATGCGGCGATTGCCGACGTTCATTCGATCAAGCGCCAGATCCACGCCCACAAGGGCCACGGCGAGATCGCCGTGAAGGGCCACAACGTCAAGCTCGGCCGCGGCGGCATTCGCGAGATCGAATTCTTCGTCCAGACCCAGCAGCTCATCGCCGGCGGCCGCTTCGCCGAGCTGCGCGGCCGCGAGACCGTGCCGATGCTTGGCCAGCTTGCGGCACGCGGCTGGATCACTGCCGATGCGCGCGACGCGCTCGCCCGGCAATACTGGTTCCTGCGCCGCGTCGAGCATGCCATCCAGATGGTCGCCGACGAGCAGATGCATATACTGCCGGAAGATGACGAAGGGCTTGAACGCATTGCGCGTATGCTCGGCTTTGCCGATGCGGCGGCCTTTGCCGGGGCGTTCCGCGCTGCACTCCATCAGGTCGAACGCCACTACGCAGCGCTTTTCGAGACCGCGCCCGAGCTTTCGGCGGGCATCGGCAATCTGGTCTTTACCGGCGATGTCGACGATCCCGACACGTTGCAGACCCTGCAGAGATTGGGATTCCAGCGGGCGAGCGACATCTGCCGCGTTATCCGCGGCTGGCATTTCGGCCGCTATCGCGTCACCCGGTCGGCCGAGGCGCGCGAGCGGTTGACCGAACTGACGCCGGCGCTGCTGCAATCCTTCGGCCAGACGCGCCGGGCGGACGAGGCGTTGATACGCTTCGATGAGTTTCTTGCCGGCCTGCCCGCCGGTATCCAGCTTTTCTCGCTGCTCCAGTCCAATCCCGCTCTGCTGAAGCTGATGGCGACGATCATGGGCGCGGCTCCCCGGCTGGCCGCTATCATCACGCGCCGCCCGCACGTGTTCGATGGCCTGCTGGATCCGGCCCTTTTGACCGAGCTGCCGGACCGCGCCTATCTCTCGGCGCGTCTCGCCGCCTTCCTCGAAGGCGACAGGGCCTATGAGGACGTGCTCGACCGCTTGCGTATCTTTGCTTCCGAGCAAAAATTCCTGATCGGCGTCAGGCTGCTTGCCGGCTCGATCGATCCGGTCCGCGCCGGCCGTGCCTTTTCCGATCTGGCCGATCTTACCATCGACGCGGCGCTGCGGGCGGTCATCGCCGAGTTCGCGCTGCGCCATGGCCGCGTCGCTGGCGGCACTGTTGCGCTGCTCGGCATGGGCAAGCTCGGCAGCCGCGAACTGACGGCCGGCTCCGACGTCGACCTCATCCTGCTCTATGATCACGACACCGATGCCGAAGAATCCGACGGCGACAAGCCGCTCGCCCCGTCCCACTATTACTCCAGGATGACGCAGCGGCTGATATCGGCCGTGTCCGCGCCGACCGCCGAGGGCGTTCTCTACGAGCTCGACCTTCGCCTGCGGCCGTCCGGCAACAAGGGGCCCGTGGCGACCCATGTCGATGCCTTCAAGAAGTACCAGCGCCAGGACGCCTGGACATGGGAACATATGGCGCTGTCCAGGGCTCGCGCGATCGGTGGCGATCATGCGCTGTGCACCGAGGTCGAAGCCGAGGTGGCGGCAGTGCTTGCCCTGCCGCGCGACGGCGCCAAGGTGATGGCCGAGGCGTCCGAGATGCGCGCGATGATCGAGAAGGAGAAGCCGCCGCGCGATCTCTGGGACATAAAGCTGATCCCGGGTGGTCTCATCGACCTCGAATTCATCGCGCAGGTGGCGGTGATCACGGGCAAGGTCGAAGCCGGCCGCCGGGTCATCGGGACAGCGGAAGTCCTGTCGAGGCTGGCGCCGGATTTCGCTGAAGCCCAGGTCAGGCAGGAGCTTTGCGATGCCTATGCGCTCTATCTGGCGCTGACCCAGATGATACGGCTCTGCCTTACTGGCGTGTTCGAACGCGACGACGTTCCGCCGGGGCTTTCGGATCTGCTCCTGGCGGTCACCGACCTGCCGGATTTCGGTGTGCTGGAAGCGCATCTCAAGGAGACGTCGCAAAAGGTCAGGAAGGATTTCGACCTTCTGCTTCGTGCGAAGCGACCATGAGGGCGTAACGCCAAACGGCTGTTTCAGCGAGAGCATCGGGGGTGCTGTCCCCTCCGGCGTTCCCGAAAGTTCCAACGCTTCACGATAACTGAGGGTCAGGCGGCGGCCCTGACCGGCTGCGTCGACTTCTTGATCGGAATGCGCACCGACACGATCGTGCCGGTGCCTTCGGTGGAGCGGATTTTCAAGGCGCCGCCCTGAAGCTCGGCCAGCGAGCGTGAGATGGCGAGGCCAAGGCCGGACCCGGCATGGCTCTTGGAAAACTGGTTCTGCACCTGTTCGAACGGCCGCCCGAGCTTGCTCAGCGCCTCCTTCGGGATGCCGCAGCCATTGTCTTCGATCGTCAGGACCAGAGCGCTGGATGTGTTGCGGGCCCTTACCGCAATGCGGCCGCCCTGGCCGGTGAATTTCACCGCATTCGACAGAAGGTTTATGACGATCTGCTTGATTGCCCGGCGGTCGGCGAAAAGTGTCAGTGAATCGGGGATGCGTGTTTCGACAGTGATCGACTTTTCCGCTGCCTGCAGCGAGATGACGCGCACCGTTTCCCTCATCAGCGGGCAGAGGTCGATTTCCTCCTGATCCATCGAGAATTGGCCGGCCTCGATCTTCGACATGTCGAGGATGTCGTTGATGACGCCCAGAAGATATTTGCCGCTGCCGTTGATGTCGGTGGCATATTCCTCGTAGCGCGGCGAGCCCAAGGGCCCGAACAGCGCCTGTTCCATCAGCTCCGAGAAGCCGATGATCGCGTTGAGCGGCGTGCGCAGTTCGTGCGACATGTTCGCCAGGAACTCGGATTTGGCCCGGTTCGCGGCCTCGGCGCGCTCGGTTTCCTTCATGTATTCGCGATTGAGCTCGACCAGTTCGCGCGACCGCTCTTCCTCCGCCCGGCGGGCAAGGCTGAGGTCGTGGATCGTCGCCATCAGCCGGCGCTCGCTGTCTACCAGCTTCTCCTGGTGCAGCTTGATCTGGGTGATGTCGGAGCCGACCGAGACGGTGCCGCCGTCCCTGGTTCTGAGCTCATTGACCTGCAGCCAGCGGCCATCGGCAAGCTGCCGCTCGAAGGTCACGCCGCCTTGCTGCCCGTTGGTGTTGGCAAGCCGGCGCTCCGAAGCGAAGGCAAGCATGCGTTCTTCCAGAACGGCGCGCGAGGCGCCCGGCATCACGTCGCGATCCGACAGGCCGTTATCCTGCTGGTACTTGGAATTGCACATGATCAGACGCTGGGCGGAATCCCAGAGCACGAAGGATTCGTTGATGTTTTCGATGGCCGTTCGCAGACGAAGATCCGCGGCCTCGGAGCGCAGCGCCAGGTGCCGCTGCTCGGTGACGTCGACGGCGATGCCGATCAGTTGGATCTCCGGCGCTTCCGGGTCGATCACCTGCGCCCTTGCGCGCATCCACACCCATTGTCCGTCGGCATGGCGCATCCGGAACACCTGGTCGATGTGATCGATCTCGCGTGCGACGATCCTGTTGGCAAGCTCGAACAGGTCGCCGTCCTCGGGATGGATGATCTCGTCGACCTCGCCGAACGACAGCATCGTGTCGCAGGGCTCGTAGCCCAGCATGTCGTACATCGAGCGCGACCAGTACATCTTGCCACGCACCATGTCCCAGTCCCACAGGCCGCAGCGGCCGCGCACCAGCGCCATGTCGATGCGCTGGTGCGCTTCGAGATAGATGCGGTCGGCGGCCTGGGCGCGCGCCGCCTGGCCGAAATAAGCGTAGAGGATGATGATCAGCACGCCGGCTGTAAGCACGAAGAGGGTGACGTTGAGCGAAACGGTCTTGCGCCACGTGTCGAAGACCGCTTCCTGCGGAACGAGCGCTGCGGCAGCGCCTTTCCCGCCACTTGCCAGGCTCACTGCCGCATACCAGTCCTGACCGCCGATGCTGACCTCCATGACGCCGGCGCGGTCGCCGAACATGAACAGCGGTTGACCGCCTTGGACGATGCCGTCGAGCGGTCGCCCCTCCCAGCGCGTCGATAGCGGTGTCACGGCAATGATCTTGAGCGCGCCGTCAGTGACCGCAAGCACGTGGCTTCGGCCCATGGCGCCCTGACGGCTAATGCCCTCCAACAGGTCCTGCGTCGCGCCCGGCGCCATCTTCGCATCGACGCTAATCGAACTGGCCAGTTGGCCCGCCGCGAGCGAGAGGATCGCCTTGGCGTCGCGTTCCACGTCGTCGCGCTCGTTCATCAGCGACAGGAACCGCAGCGCCGCGATGACGAGCAGGAAAATGATGATCAGGGCCGGTATCGATCGGCGCAACAATGGCTCGGCTGCCAGGAGCCGTCGGTAGGCGGGTTCGGCGATGAGCCGCGCATTGCCGGCGAGACCATCGCTTCTCGCCTCACGCCGCTCAAAAGCCGTCCCTCCGGGCGCGCCGCACGCGTCCGCCTTCGCCATAAATGGCTCTCCCCGATTTTGAATCTGCTTGACGATCCGGCGACGCCGCACTTCCGAATCTTCAGCTAAAGAATCAAAGGTGATTCGCCTTGTCCAGAGGCGCGGCGAAAAAAGATTAAAAATCGACTAAAATAATGGCTAAAGCCGCCGATCTCCCTCCCCCTTGAGGGGCGGGTGGCCCGTAGGGCCGGTAGGAGTCGTCGGCGAAGCGCTCCATCTTTGAATCAACGGTCGAGGCAGGTGGATCGGTCGAGGCCGCGCACTGCCGCAGCGACCCCACCCGTCCATCCGCCTTCGGCGGCTGTCCAACCTCCCCTCAAGGGGGAGGGATCACGCAAGAGTGCGCTCGACGATGTCCCGCAAATCAGCCGACAGGTTCTCGACATTGGCAATCGATAGCAGCGCTTCCCTTGCCTTGGCCTGCCGGGCAGGTTCGAGCGAGCGCCATGATCTGAGTGCCGTCGCCAGCCTGGCGGCCAACTGCGGGTTGCGCTTTTCGACCTGCAAGACCGTTTCGACGAAAAACCGGTAGCCTTCGCCGTCGGCGCGATGGAAGCCGGTCTGGTTGGCGCTGGAAAACGTGCCGACAAGCGAGCGCACCCGGTTCGGGTTGGCCATAGAGAAGGCCGGGTGGCCGGTCAGGGCGCGCACCGCATGAATGGTTTGCGGGCCTGGCACGCTGGCCTGGATCTGGAACCACTTGTCCATCACCAGAGGATCGGTCGCATATTTCGCTCCAAAGTCAGCCAGTGCCTTGACCGTCTCGGGCGAACCGCTGTGGCGGAGCGCAAGCACGGTCAATGCAGCGGCGCGGTCCGTCATATTGGTCGCGGACTGGAAATGCCGGGCCGCAAGCGCCGCGCTTCCCGGCAGCAGCGAGAGATAGTCGAGCAGGATGTTGCGCAGCGCCCGCCGCCCGGCGCTCGCCGCATCCGGACTGAAAGCGTCCTTGTCGGCCAGTCGATCGTAGAGGCGGGAGAATATCTCGCGGTTGGTCTCGGCGATCGCGGCCGTCAGCGCCTCGCGGGCCGAGAGGATGGCATCGGGGTCGATGTTCTTGCCGATGTCACGGGCGATATCGGCTTCGCTCGGAAGCGCCAGAGCCAGCGCTCGATAGGCCGGCTCAAGTGTCTCGTCGCCGGCTATCTTGCCGGCAAGATCGGTCAGCCGTGATGCGAAATTGGGCTGCTTGCCGCCAAGGACCTGGCGGAAGGCGGATATCAGGGAGTCGGTCAAAAGCGTGTTGAACGCCTGCCAGCGCGAGAAGGTATCGTCGTCATGGCCGGCAAGGAAGAACTGATCGTCGGCCTTCTGCTCGACGGAAAGCGTCACCGGCGCCGAGAAGCCGCGGTTGAGCGACATAGCCGGGCGCTCGGCAACGCCCGAGAAGCGCACCATGTGCCGGCGCTTGCGGATGTGGATAACGCCGTCCTCGACGGAAGCTCCCTCGACGCCGTTATAGGCTATCGGTTTGCCATCGGCGCCGACCAGGCTGAAGGCCAGCGGAATGTGCATCAGCCGCTTGCGGCTTTCGGACGGCGTCGGCGGCACCGACTGCTCGATCTCGAGCGTGAATTCCTGGGCTGCCGCATTGTGCGTCGAACTGATCGTCAGATTGGGCGTGCCCGCCTGATGGTACCAGAGCGAAAATTGCGACAGGTCCCGGCCGGACACATCCTCGAACACCTTGATGAAGTCCTCGATCGTCGCAGCCTCGCCGTCATGGCGCTGGAAATAAAGGTCCATGCCGGCCCGGAACGTCTCGGCGCCGAGAATGGTGCGGATCATGCGCACCACTTCCGAGCCCTTTTCGTAGACCGTCGCCGTGTAGAAATTGTTGATCTCGCGGTAGCGGCGCGGCCGCACCGGATGCGCCAGCGGCCCCTGGTCTTCGGGAAACTGATGCGCCCTGAGCGTGCGCACTTCGGCAATGCGTTTTACCGCTCGCGAGCGTTGGTCGGCCGAGAATTCGTGATCGCGAAAAACCGTCAGCCCTTCCTTCAGGCAAAGCTGGAACCAGTCGCGGCAAGTGATTCTGTTGCCAGTCCAATTGTGGAAATACTCGTGCGCGATGATCGCCTCGATATTGGCGAAATCGGCATCCGTGGCGGTCTCCTGGTCGGCCAGCACATATTTGTCGTTGAAGATGTTGAGGCCCTTGTTCTCCATCGCGCCCATATTGAAGTCGGACACCGCGACGATGTTGAAAATGTCGAGGTCGTATTCGCGGCCGAACGCCTCCTCGTCCCATTTCATCGACCGCTTCAGGGCGTCCATGGCGTAGCCGGCGAGCCGCTCCTTGCCCGGCTCGACATAGATGCCGAGATCGACCTTGCGACCGGATAGCGTGATGAAGCTGTCTGCGACTTTGCCGAGCGCGCCCGCCACCAGTGCGAATAGATAGGACGGCTTGGGGAAGGGGTCGTGCCAGACCGCATAGTGCCAGCCGTCGGCAAGTTCGCCGCTGCCCGCCGGGTTGCCGTTGGAAAGAAGCAGTGGCGCCTCGTGGCGCCGCGCCTCGATGCGCACCGTATAGACGGACAGGATATCGGGGCGATCGAGAAAATAAGTGATGCGCCGAAAGCCCTCGGCCTCGCATTGCGTGCAATAGACGTTGCTGGAGCGATAGAGGCCCATCAGGGCTTCGTTGTGTGCCGGCGCCAGCTCGGTTTCGATCAGGAGCTGGAAGCGGGGTGCTGCGGGCGGCGTGGTGATCGTCAGCTGATCGGGCGTGGCAAAAAAATCCATCGGCGCGAGTGTCCGGCCGTCGATTGCGATGCGGCTGAGCGTCAGGCCGTCGCCATCCAGCACCAGTGGCACTGACGCCGCCACGCCGTCGCGGCGTTCGACCGTCAGTTCGGCGGTGACGCGCGTGGCTTCTGGCGACAGGCGGAAAGTCAGGCTGGTTTCCGGAATGAGATAGTCGTTGGGGCGATAGTCTTCGAGCTTGAAGACCTGGCCGGTGTCAGTGCGCATTCGGTGGGGTTTCCTGTCGATTCCCGCAGCGGCAAGTGGGTCCGCTGGTCTAAAAATTTGAAGCCCGCGCTCTTTACACGAAACCGTCACTCGACAAAACTGGCGCAATGCCTATTTCAGGCACTCGTTCTCCACATCATCGCGAGGTATCCATGACCGTGGTCACACCGAAATTCGGCATGGGCGCATCTGTGCTGCGTCGCGAGGACCAGGCCTTCCTCAAAGGTCTCGGTCGCTATACGGACGACATCCAGCCGGCCGGCCTCCTGCACGGCTACGTCCTGCGCTCGCCGGTGGCCAAGGCAAGCTTCACCATCGGTTCGACCGAGGCGGCCAAGGCGGCACCTGGCGTCCATCTGGTGCTGACTGGTGCGGATATTGCTCATCTCGGCAAGCTGAAATCCGGCGTCATGCAGAGGCAGCCGGACGGCACCAAGGCGCCGACCCGCGACATTCCGGTCCTTTGCCGCGACCGGGTCAATTATGTCGGCGACGCTATTGCCTTCGTCGTCGCCGACAGCCGCGCGCTGGCGCAGGACGCGGCCGAATTGATCGAAGTCGATTACGATGGCGAGGATGCCGCGTCCGGCACCGCCACGGCGCTTGACGAAGGCACGCCGCTGGTCTGGCCGGAACTCGGCTCCAACCGCGCCTTCAGCTACCACATCGGCGACAAGGCGAAGACCGCGGCAGCATTCGCCAGGGCGGCGCATGTCACTCGCATCGAATTCATCAACAACCGGCTGGTCTGCAACTACATGGAGCCGCGCTCGGCGATCGGCGAGTGGAGCACGCAAGAGAACCGCTTCGTGCTGACCACGGGCTCGCAGGGCGTGCATTCGATGCAGTACATCCTGGCCGATGTGTTCAAGATCAAGAAGAACCAGCTGCGCGTCATCACGCCGGATGTCGGCGGCGGCTTCGGACCGAAAAGCTTCGTCTATCGCGAGCATCCGCTGGTGCTCGAGGCTGCCAAGCGTCTTGGCCGCCCGGTCAAATGGGCCGGCGACCGCACCGAGCATTTCCTCACCGATGCGCAAGGCCGCGACAATGTCGTGACCGCCGAGATGGCGATGGACAAGGACGGCCGCTTCCTCGGCATGAGGGTCGATCTCCTCGCCAATATCGGCGCTTACATCTCGCAATACGGCCCGTTCATCCCCTATATCGGCGTCACCATGTCGACCGGCGTCTACGATATCCAGGCGCTCGATGTTTCGGTGACCGGCCTTTACACCAATACCTGCCCGGTCGATGCTTATCGCGGCGCCGGCCGGCCGGAAGCGGCATTCCTGCTGGAAAAGCTCGTCGACGCCTGCGCCCACGATCTCAGCCTTCCCGTCGAAGAGATCCGCCGGCGCAATTTCATTCGGCCTGCGCAGTTTCCCTATCGCACCCAGACCGACCGCCTTTATGATACCGGCGAATTCGCAGGCCATATGGATCGCGCCATCGAGCAGGCGGAGTGGCAGGCGTTCCCGGAACGGCTGGCGCAGTCGAAGGCTGAAGGAAAGATCCGCGGCATCGGCATGGCGACCTATATCGAGGCTTGTGCCTTTCCGGGCTCTGAGCCGGCCTTTGTCGAACTGAACGGCGACGGCACGGTGACGCTGAAGATCGGCACCCAGACCAACGGGCAGGGGCACGCGACCGCCTATGCGCAATTCCTCTCGGAAAAGCTTCATCTCGATATCGACAAGATCCAGGTCCGCCAAGGCGACACCGACGAGCTGAAGGCCGGCGGCGGCACTGGCGGCTCGCGCTCGATCCCTCTTGGCGGTGTATCAGCTTCTCGCGCGGGTGAGGATCTGGCCAACAAGATCAAGCGCATCGCCGCGGATGAACTGGAAGCCTCGGCCGGCGACATCGAATTGTCCAACGGCGTCGCCCGAATCGTCGGCACCGACCGCACGATCGATTTTTCGAGCGTCGCCAAGGCCGCCAAGAACCCGGACGATCTCAAAGGCTTTGGCGAGTTCGTGCAGGACGAATGCACCTATCCGAACGGCACCCACATCTGCGAGGTCGAGATCGATCCCGACACCGGCACGACGGAGATTGTTCGCTATACGATCGTCGACGATTTCGGCGTCACCGTGAACCCGATCCTGCTGGCTGGCCAGGTGCATGGCGGCGTCGTCCAGGGCATCGGCCAGGCGCTGACCGAGAACACGGTCTATGACGAGGACGGGCAGCTGTTGACGGCGAGCTTCATGGATTACGCCATGCCGCGCGCCGACGATTTACCGTTCTTCCATTTCGAGACCCGCAATGTGCCATCGACCACCAATGCGCTCGGCATCAAGGGGGCCGGCGAGGCCGGCACGATCGGAGCGACGCCGGCCGCGCTCAACGCGGTGACGGATGCGCTGTATCGCGCCTACGGCATCAGGCACATCGACATGCCGGCAACGCCGGCGCGCATCTGGGCAGCGATCCAGGAAGCAACTGCTAAGTGAGCCCTACAGATCATCCCGGCGGACACAACACGCTGACCGGGATCATGCTCAAGATCGTGTCGGTGGCGGTCTTTGTCGGCATGTCGTCCTGCATCAAGGCGGCGGGCACGGTGCCGGCGGGCCAGATCGTCTTCTTCCGCTCCTTCTTCGCCATCTTTCCTATCATCATCTTCCTGGCCTTCCAGGGAAAGCTTGGCACCGCATTTTCCACCAAACGCCCGCTCAACCACATTGCGCGCGGCGTTGTTGGCGTCTGCGCCATGGGCCTCGGCTTTTTCGCGCTGACGCGTCTGCCGCTGCCCGAGGCGATCACGCTGAACTACGCACAGCCGCTGCTGGTGGTGGTGTTCAGTTCGATCTTCCTCGGCGAAGCGATCCGCGTCTATCGCTGGAGCGCGGTTGCGGTCGGGCTGGTGGGGGTGGTGGTCATCTCATGGCCGGAACTGACGCTTCTTAGCTCGGGCGCAGCACTCGGCGATCAGGAGGTGCTCGGCGTCATCGCCGCCCTGGTCGCGGCCGCGATCTCGGCCGTAGCCATGCTGCTGGTGCGCAATCTCGTCCAGAGCGAGCCGACGGCAACCATCGTGCTGTGGTTTTCGGTGACGGCGAGCGTCCTGGCGTTGCTTTCGCTGCCGTTCGGCTGGCAGGCGCTGACACCGGTGCAGGCAGGCCTTCTGGTTGTGTCAGGCTTTTGCGGCGGGGTCGCTCAGATACTGATGACGGCAGCCTATCGCCATGCTGAGGCCTCGGTCGTGGCGCCCTTCGAGTACACGTCTATGATACTCGGCATAGCCGTCGGCTATCTTGCTTTCGGCGACGTCCCGACGGTTCATATGCTCATCGGCGGCCTGATCGTCGTTGCCGCCGGCATCTTTATCATCTGGCGCGAGCGCCAGCTTGGCCTCGAACGTGCGCGCACCCGACAGGCGACCCCGCCGCAAGGATGATCAGAACGGCTCGGCCCGCTCCTTCGCCAATCGCACCAGCACCGTCCTTGTCTGCTCATCGGCAGGGAAAAAGGATTCGATCGCCAGTTCCGACAGCGTCACGTCGAGCGGCGTGCCGAACACGGTGATCGTGCTGATGAACGACAGCACAGCATCGCCATGGGCAAGCCGCAGCGGGTGCACGATCGCGTTCGGCTCGACCGGCACCGGTCGTGCGCCGTTCAGGCCGGACGGATAGGTCCGAAGCTCGCGTTCCAGTTCGACCAGGACCGGGTCGCCTGAGGCGTCGTTCTGGTGTTTCAGCCGGTCGAGAAGATGCGCGCGCCATTCGGCGAGGTTGACGATGCGCGGCGCGACGCCACCCGGGTGCAGGCTGAGTCGCAGCACGTTGACCGGGGGCTTCAGCAAGGAGGGCTCGGCGACATTGGCCAGGAACGGGCCGATGGCGGCATTCGCCGACACCAGGTTCCAGTGCCGGTCGACAGCGAGCGCTGGGAAGGGCTCGTGCCCCTTGAGCACGATCTCGACGGCCGCCATCGCCGGCGCCAGCGAGGCATCGGTGAGCGAGCGCTCGCTGAAGCTAGGGGCAAAACCCGCGGCCAGCAGGAGCTGGTTGCGCTGCCTCAGCGGGATCGAGAGCTGCTCGGCCAGATGCAGCACCATGTCGCGCGAAGGTGCCGCGCGACCGCTCTCCACGAAGCTCAGATGCCGCTGTGAGATTTCGGCTTCCATGGCGAGATCGAGTTGGCTCATGCGCCGGCGCGTGCGCCATTCGCGAATGAGGCTGCCGGCGGAGGTCTGGGTTGCTGTCATGAGCGCATGACTAGGCCGCTAGCGGATGCATTTCAATTACCTGGCAGGTTATGGCGCTTCTCCCGGCTTTGCGGGGCGAGGAAACGCTGGTCGTCAACCCAGCGCCCGCAGTTTCGCCTTCACCTCAAGGAAATCCCGCCACGCCAGCTTCTTGTGCGCGGGGGTTCTCAAGAGATAGGCCGGGTGAAGGGTCGGCATGGCGGGAATGGCAATGCCGGAGGCGGTCGTGTGGACGCGCCAATTGCCGCGCAGCCGCAGGATCCCCTCGGTGGCGTTGAGAAGCGTCTTTGCCGAGGGGCCGCCAAGGTTGACCAGCACCTTCGGATTGACCAGCTCGATCTGCCGTTCGATGAACGGCCGGCAAATCTCGGTCTCGTGCGGTGTCGGCGTGCGGTTGCCCGGCGGCCGCCAGGGGATGACATTGGCGATGTAAGCCGATGTGCGGTCGAGGCCGATCGCAGCCAGCATCCGGTCGAGCAACCGGCCCGAGCGGCCGACGAACGGCAATCCCTCTATGTCCTCGTCGCGGCCGGGCGCCTCGCCGACCAGCATGACAGCGGCATTCGGATTGCCGTCGGCGAACACCAGGTTCTTGGCGGTGTACTTGAGATTGCAGCCGTCAAACGCCGCCATGTGCTGGCGAAGCTCGTCCAGGGTTGCGGCCGTCATTGCCAACTGGCGCGCCAATGCCGCTTGCGCTTCGTCGGGCACCGTCGCTGTGCCCGACGGCGCGCGCACCGCCGGTGCCGCAGCTTGCCTTTCGCCCATTTCGGCGCGTGAGACGCTGGTCGAGCGTGGCAGTGCGGCGCCTTTTTCACCAGTTGGCGGCGTAACCGTCGCTGGCGCCCGCTCAGGTGGCCTTGACGCAGCCTCGGCAAACCTGTTCACCGGCTCGTCTTCGAGCGCTTCATCGACGCCCGCGCTGGCGTAGAAGGTCAAAAGGTCGGCGATATCAGGTCGGTTGTCTCGGGGAACGGCAGTCATGCCTTCACATTCGGCCGCGCGGCAGGAATTTGCAAGTTCAGCTCGACGGTATACGGGGATCCTGCACCAGATAGAACGTCCAGCGCGGTGTGTAGTCGGTGATCAGGTAATCGAATTTTGCTGTCTTCAGCGGGTCGATCTTGCCGCTCTTGAACAGCAGCCGGTCATAGGGTTCGAAGTCGCGATCGAAATCGGCAAAGCTGCTCGACCAGATGTTGTCAGGCGTCTTGTTGCGCTGGTCGAATGACAGGCCGTCGCCGAACACGCTCGGCCGGTGGAGCACCTCCTGGAGCTCGAACTGGAACTCGACCCAGGCCTGGCCGCTGTTGTTGAGCACGTCGATGCGCATATACATGAGGCCGTTGGCAAATTGGCCCGCGGTGCCGAACGGCTGGATCGGCTTTGTCGTGCGGATAGTCAGTGTAACCGGCGTTGCCGAATTCAGCTCTTCGGTGATGACAAGCGGGTCCTCCTTTGTCCCGACGCCCGAGGCGCTGGTGATGCGGAAGCCGCCGAGCTCGTCGGAAAAGGAGTAGGCTCCGGCCGCCCAGACCCTTTGCGGCTCGGCATGGGCGCCAATGGGCGCCAGCGGCAAAAGGGCCAAAACGAGCGCCCGGCAAATCCGTCCGGGCGAGGAAAAAAAGCGCGTCGATGAAAAGCCAGTCGGCCCGTATATGCGCATGGCGCGAAGTATGGACGATAAGCAAGCCGTCGAACAATTAAAAACGTGAGGGCGACGGCTCTCCTTGGAAATGAGCCTGGCCCAGATCGATGTTCGGGTGGACCCCAAATCGCGATTTTGTAGTACGATGCGCGACTTTTTGACGAAATCGGCATTGTCACGTCAGCGCCGGTTTCGCGTCGCGATTTGATGCGCTATGCAGCGGATAAGCCAGCAAGATGCGCAAATGCGCTCGCATGACCCCAAAAAGTGAAATCACTTTTTGGAAAGGATCATGCGAAAATAAAAGTTGCCAGAGTGTCCTTTGCGCGTCCAATGGGCGCGCGGCACTCTGGGCAGTGAGGGGTTGATGAGCGATATCGAACGCGAAAGCATGGAATTCGACGTGGTCATCGTCGGCGCCGGTCCGGCCGGCCTCGCCGCCGCGATCCGTCTCAAGCAGGTCAATCCCGAGCTTTCCGTCGTCGTCCTGGAAAAGGGCGGCGAAGTCGGCGCCCACATCCTGTCCGGCGCCGTCGTCGATCCGATCGGCATCGACCGGCTGTTGCCGGGCTGGCGTGACGAAGAGGGGCATCCGTTCAAGACACCGGTCACGGCAGACCATTTCCTGGTCCTCGGCCCCGCCGGTTCGTTCCGTCTGCCCAACATCCTGATGCCGCCGCTGATGAACAACCACGGCAACTACATCGTTTCACTCGGCAATGTCTGCCGCTGGCTGGCGACCAAGGCCGAGGCGCTGGGCGTCGAGATCTATCCGGGCTTTGCCGCCGTGGACCTTATTTACAGTGACGAAGGCGCGGTCACCGGCGTTGTCACCGGCGATATGGGCGTCGAGAAGGACGGCACGCATGGCCCGGGCTTCGCGCCGGGCATGGCGCTGATGGGTAAATACGTGCTGATTGGCGAGGGCGCGCGCGGCTCGCTGGCCAAGCAGCTGATCGCCAAATACCATCTTTCCGACGGTCGCGAGCCCGGCAAATATGGCATCGGCCTCAAGGAGCTCTGGCAGGTCAAGCCGGAGAACCACCGGCCAGGCCTTGTCCAGCACTCCTTCGGCTGGCCGCTCGACATGAAGACCGGCGGCGGCTCCTTCCTCTACCATCTGGAGGACAACCAGGTGGCGGTCGGCTTCGTCGTCCACCTCAACTACAAGAACCCCTATCTGTCGCCGTTCGACGAGTTCCAGCGCTTCAAGACCCATCCGGCGATCAAGGGCACATTCGAGGGCGGCAAGCGGCTGGGCTATGGCGCCCGCGCCATCACCGAGGGCGGCTGGCAGTCGGTGCCGAAACTGTCCTTCCCCGGGGGCGCGCTGATCGGGTGTGCCGCCGGCTTCGTCAACGTGCCGCGCATTAAAGGCTCGCACAATGCCGTGCTCTCAGGAATGCTGGCGGCCGAGCATGTCGCCGAGGCGATCGGCGCCGGTCGCAGCAATGACGAACTGGCTTCTTACGAGGCGGCATGGCGGGCGACCGACATCGGCAAGGATTTGAAGAAGGTGCGCAACGTCAAGCCATTGTGGTCGCGCTTCGGCACCGTCGTCGGCGTCGGCATTGGCGGCCTCGACATGTGGCTGAACACGCTGTTCGGCTTTTCGCCCTTCGGCACGCTGAAGCACGGCAAGGCCGACTATGCGACGCTGGAACCGGCCGCCAAGCATAAGAAGATCGTCTATCCGAAGCCGGACGGCGTGCTCACCTTCGACCGCCTGTCGTCGGTGTTTCTCTCCAACACCAACCACGAGGAAAACGAGCCTGTCCACCTGCTGGTCGCGGATATGGATCTGCAGCAGCGTTCCGAGCACGATGTCTTTGCTGGGCCCTCGACACGCTACTGCCCGGCCAGCGTCTACGAATGGGTCGACAAGGATGGCAACGCCGCCGCCGATCCCGAGGCGAAGGACGTGCGCTTCGTCATCAACGCGCAGAACTGCGTCCACTGCAAGACTTGCGACATCAAGGACCCGAACCGAAACATAACCTGGGTGCCGCCACAAGGTGGCGAGGGACCTGTCTACCAGAACATGTAGCTTATCAAACGGCAGTCCGCCAGAATCGCCGCGTCGGTCTCGACCGTCAGTCGGTGAGGCCCGCTACATTTGCGGCCTCTAAAAAACGTTGAAGCGGCGCGGCGCTTGTGGTTCCCTTCCTTCCTAACCCGGAGAGATGACCATGCGCGTGGCGATCCTGACGTGCCTTGCAGCGATTGGCGCCTTGTGCGGCTTCGCACCATCGGCATCGGCTGACACGAAGGTGCTGGTCAAGACCCGGACCTACGACATATCAGGAACCACGGGCGCCGCCCTGATCGAGGCCATGGACCGCAAGGGTCCAAAGAGGCACGGCTTCATGACACACGCCATCGCGCTGACCGCCTATACCGTAAATTGGGACCTTGAGGTTCGCAGGGAGGGTGATGTCTGCCATCTGCGGCAGGCCAATGGGACACTCGATCTCACCTACACCTTGCCCCGCATGGCCTCAGCCGCGACGCCGGCGCTTCAGAAGCGCTGGAAGCGGTTTTTCGCGGGCGTTCGTGCCCACGAGCATAGCCACGGCCGCATCGCCAGGACAATGATGCGGGCCACCGAGAAATCGATCACTGGATTGGAGTTCGCCGACAACTGGTTGTGCAGCAAGACGCACCGCGAGGCGAGGCGCCGGATCAAGGACGTCTATGCCGAATACGAGGCGAAACAGAACGCCTTCGACGCGCGCGAGCATCGCGACGGCGGCCATGTCGAGCACCTCGTTGGTGCCCTGCGCAAGCAGTAGGCGCTCAGCTTCGAAACTTGCCGTTCTGTGTCACGGATGCGGTCGCGGTTTCATCTTCGTCGACCGGCTTTTTCTCTTCCGGCCTAAGCGAGAATTCCACCATCACCGGAAGATGATCGGAGCCTGTGCCTTCCAGCCTCGACACCGAATGGACGAGAACCGCGCCCTTGCTGAAAACCTGGTCGATCGGCAGTCCGGCGAAGCGCAGGAAGTCCGGCAGCTTGATATAGAGCCAGGTCGGCCCCGGCGAAGGCGCCATGGTCAGCTTGCCAAGATCCGCGACGCGCCGGACGGCGGCACTCCACGGCACTGCGTTGCAATCGCATGCCAGGATCGACGTCTCGCCAAGCGAGGCGAGTTCCTCCGACAATCCGCCGATCTGCCGTGATTGGTTGCGCGGCCATGGCCAGGTGAGGTGCATGGCGGCTGCGTCGACGTCGGTTCCGCCGAAATCGACCGTCGCGATGGCCATCGCACCGCGCCTGTCGCAGCGCGGTTGCGTACCGGCGGCAAACGGTCGTCTGGATAGCAGCGCAACGCCGAACACGCCATTGGGGTAGGGGCAGAGGATCCGGTAGGGATAGGCGCTGGCAATATAGCCAAGCTCGGTCGTCCACATCTCCGACACTTCATCGAGAGTGATCACGTCCGGATTGGTCCGGCCGATCAGCGACAGCACTTTCTTCGGCGTCGGATTGTTGAACCGCAGGTTCATCTGCAGCAGGCGATAGACCGGCTGGTCATCGGGGTAGACCGTCTGGTCACCGGGGTTAACTTCGTAGGCTGCCTGGACCGGCCACAGGCGGGGCACGGGCAGCGCGTTCGACGTGGTGGCAAAGGCAGCCACGGCAAAGAGCAGCGCTGTGGCCGCCTGCAGGCGAAATGAAGTCACGAGCAGCGGCAGCGCGCAAAGCGCCATCAGCACGGCAAGATGGACGCGGAAATGGGCGAAGGAATCGAAGGCCGGATGCAGCGTTCCGAAAAACCCGGCCACCAGCGCAACCGAGCAGCCGAGCATTGCGACGAATGCCACCGACGCCATCATGTTTCGAACGCGTGCCATCTACTTTGCTTATCGGCAGAAATGCAGCCAATCAAGATGACGAAATGCCCTGCCGCGATGTTATCATGCCGGCCATGCTCAGGCCGATGAAGCCGATCGGTCCTACTGGAACGCCGTTTCCGAAAAGCTTCTGAGCTTGCGCGAATGCAACCGTTCCATCGGCATCTCGGCCAGCTTTTCCATCGCCCTGATGCCGATGGTCAAATGCTGTGCCACCTGCCGCTTGTAGAACTCGGTCGCCATGCCAGGCAGCTTCAATTCGCCATGCAGGGGCTTGTCGGAGACGCAAAGCAGGGTGCCGTAGGGCACGCGGAAACGGAAACCATTGGCTGCGATCGTAGCCGATTCCATGTCGAGCGCGATCGCTCGTGACTGCGACAGCCGCTGCACCGGCCCACGCTGGTCGCGCAGCTCCCAGTTGCGGTTGTCGATGGTGGCGACGGTGCCGGTGCGCATGATACGTTTGAGGTCGTAGCCGGAAAGGCCGGTGACTTCGGCGACCGCCTCTTGCAGCGCCACCTGGATTTCAGCCAGCGGCGGGATCGGCACCCAGACCGGAAGGTCATCGTCCAGAACATGGTCTTCCCGCACATAGGCGTGCGCCAGCACATAGTCGCCCAGCGCCTGGGTGTTGCGCAGGCCGGCGCAATGGCCGAGCATCACCCAGGCATGCGGCCTGAGCACCGCAATGTGGTCGGTGATAGTCTTGGCGTTGGAGGGGCCGACACCGATATTGACCATGGTGATGCCGCCATGGTTCGGCTTCTTCAGATGATAGGCCGGCATCTGCGGCAGGCGCGGCGGCGCCACCCCAGCGCCAGGCGCGTTTTGCCCAGCCTTGGTGACGACGTTTCCCGGCTCGACGAATTCGACATATCCGCCGCCGCCCTTCGCCATCAGCTCATGCGCACGGGCGACGAACTCGTCGATATAGAACTGGTAGTTGGTGAACAGCACGAAATTCTGGAAATGCTGGGGACTGGTCGCCGTGTAGTGCGACATCCGGTGCAGCGAATAGTCGATGCGTTGCGCCGTGAACGCCGCCAGTGGCCTGGCTTCGCCTAACGCCACTTCGAACGTGCCGTTGGCAATCTGGTCGTCGGTGCCGTCGAGATCCGGCACGTCGAACAGGTCACGGATCGGCCGCCTGATGCGCTCGGCTGCGGTGCCGTCGACATGGGAGCCTTCCAGGAACGCGAAATGCAGCGGGATGGGCGTCGTCGATTCCGAAACCGTGACTGGAACGCCGTGATTGCGCATGATCAGGCTAAGCTGTTCGGTGAGATAGCGTTCGAAAAGGGCAGGCTGGGTGATGGTGGTCGAGAAATGCCCAGGCGTCGGCATATGGCCGTATGCCTGCCGCGAGTCGATCTGGGTGAACGAAGTCGTGGTGACGCCGACCTCGGGATAGAAGGCCCGGTAGCGCTTGTTGTTGTCGCCGCCTGCAGCGAGCGCCGTAAACGAATCGCGCAGGAATTTGGTGTTGCGGTCGTAAAGGACCTGCAAGGCCGCGACGGCCTTTCCGGCATCATTGAAGCTCTGTCGGCCAAACGGCTCCGGCATCACGACTGAGTCTATGGCTTGGGGATAGATTCGCTTTTCCATGACCCAATATAGAGGCTTGGCCATGCGGTTGGGAGGGGTATGCCGCCTTGAACGCGGTCAAAACATCGTTTTTCTTTTTCAGTGATTTCGATGAAGGTCGATTGGGATTTCGATGAAGGTCGATTGGCTCTAACCACGCCGCAGGCTGATCAACAGCACAAAGCCGACGCCGTTCTTCTTCAACGCCGGCGCTTCGATCGTCGAGCCGGCATCGGCGCGCATCGAGGGCACGGCCAGAACCGGTGCCGAAAGCACGGCCAGGATAAGCGCCGCCCGAGGCAGGAGTCGAAGGGTTTTCAGGGCGTTGGCGACGATGCGGTTCATGGCTTTTGCTTTTGTCTCTCGAGGTCTTTGTCGGTTCAGGGGCGAAAATGGTTCACGCAACCGAACCGGCAGGAATTGGCCTGGTCCCGCGAGCGGGCCGGACGGCCTGCCTCGGCGACGAGGATGGCGAACAACATTCCGAACAGGCTCAGCAGCAGGCAGACGATGGTGAAGCGGCGAGCGAGCATTGCGTGGTGTCTCCTTAACACGCACGAAAATGCCCGAGCCCGACTGAACCGGCTCTGATGCCAGCGTTCATCTGCGGTTCAAATTCATTGACGAGTTGTTGAGTGCCCGCCGCCCACCGCGCCGTCGCCGGCCACGAGCGTCGCCGCAGTCTTGCTGCTGCCCCCGATCTTGCTGGTGACACGGACGAAGGACGCGCAAAAATTGCTGTTAAGTGCAGAAGGCGCGCGGCTCGCACGATCGATCCGTCCCAAACAGACGGCGAAAGCAAAAACGGGGCCTTCGCGGCCCCGTTTTCAAATTTGTGGCAGCGGAAACGATCAGAGCTTGTGCCAGGTCTGGCTCCTGCAGATCAGCCCGCCGAGCACGCAGCCGCTCATCTTGAGCGAGGCGCCTGAGACCGAGGCCTTGCCTGAATAGGTCTTGTCGGTCTCCGGGTCGGTTATGGTGCCCGTATATTTGTTGGCGCCGGACACCTTGAACGAACCGATGCGCTTGCCGGCAAACTTGCCTGATTTGAGCGTGATGGAAAATGCGCCGCCGCCGCCAGCAATGGCGGCAGTCGAACCGGCTTGCGTTTTCCAGTTGCCTTCGATCGGATCGCCCCAAGCCGTGCCGGCCATGATCAATGTGGCCGCAAGGGCCATGCTGATTTTGCGAAACATGTTTCCTCCCTGTGGGCTTCCGGTCGGATGTTCCGCCCGCCGGTCTGCCCTTTACGCAAACGTAAGCTAATCCACCTCCCGGCAAAACAAAAGCGGTGCCGCTGGGGAAGACTTCAGGATTTTCTGGCCGCCCGAGACGGTCTCGTCGGCGAAAAATGAAACGACGGGTATGCTGGCTTTGTCTCCCGTGGTTAGCGGAGTCTTGATTTGCGCCTCGCAAATTTTCGTCAAATTTAGCCCAAACCGGCGAAATTGCTGACTTTGCATCCTTAACGAATTCCCGCGTTTACCTCTTGTTTTAGCTTTGTTTTCCTCAAATTAAGCACGCCACTTAACGACGGATTCAAGCCTCCGGTTCATTCTCGAAAGCATCGAAAGAGCGGCCGCCCCAAGGGTTATCAACAGATAACAAGGGACAGAAGGAGGCAGCTCTCGGGAGCCTGACAGGGGCTAGAACAGGGGATTGAAATGGCACGTTTTGAAATGCCTGAAGCCGGCTTCGGCGCCATGGGGGCAACTGCCCAGGCCGACATTCTTTTCGAACTGGGCATGATGTATGCGACCGGCCGCGATTGCGAGACCGATGTCGTCGCCGCTCACAAATGGTTCAACATCGCCGCGATCAAGGGCTCGGTCCGCGCCGCGGAACTGCGCTCGGAATTATCGGCCGCCATGTCGAAGGTCGAGATCGCCAGGGCGCTGCGCGAAGCCCGCGAATGGATGACGATGCACTAAGTTGGCCCTGAGTTCATCGGGCCCTGAGTTCATTAAGCATTGAGATCACCGACAGGGACGCTTCAGGTCGAGGCCGCGCAAGACGGCCGGACCGGCAAGAACAAGGCCGCGCAAGACGGTCTCACCAACAATGACAAGAACGCGGCAGGCTGGATACGGCCAAGCTGCGCGACGGACAGGGAAGGCGAGCGGTTTTCGGGCGCGGGAGCGTTCGGGGATGGTTCGATCGACAAAAGCCGCGACCGGCCGGAACAAGGCCGGCGCGGCTTTTGCGTTTTCGGGACCATGATCCCAAAAAGTGGAAACCGGTTTTTGGAAAAAGATCATGGTCAAACAGAAACGTTGCAGGCCCAATCGAGTGCCGCCGATGCGTCTAGACAGGCTTGGCGAAGGGTGAAATTCTCCCGCCCACTCTGGAAGAGGCGCGGCCGGGGCGGCCGCGCGAGAGTGGAGGAATATCACCATGAAAAAGTTGGGTATTTTGAGCGCGGCCATAGTAGGCCTGATGATGAGTGCACCGATTGCCTTCGCTGACGACATCACCTTTTCGGTGGTCGGACCGATGACCGGTCAGCTTGCCACCATCGGCGACCAGTTCAAGCAGGGCGCGCAAGCCGCCGCCGACGCGATCAACGCGGCCGGCGGTGTCGACGGCCGCCAGATCAAGCTCGACGTCCAGGATGACCAGTGTGATCCGAAACAGGCGGTTTCGGTCGCCAACCGCATCGTTGCCAACGGCGTCAAGTTCATCGATGGCCATGCCTGCTCGGGCTCGAGCATTCCGGCCTCGGCCGTCTACGCCGAAGCCGGCGCGCTGATGATGAGCCCGGCTTCGTCCAACCCGGTGCTGACCGACGCGGCGGCGAAAGCCGGCTGGCCGACGATCATGCGCCTCTATACGCGCGACGATGCCCAGGGCGCTTTCATCGGCCCGTGGATCGCCAAGAAATATGCCGGCAAGAACGTCGTCATCATGCACGACAAGAGCGCCTATGGGCAGGGCGTTGCCGACGCCGTCAAGGCAACGATGAACCAGAACGGTCTCAACGAGATCCTCTACGAGGGCATCAACGCCGGTGAAAAGGACTACGCGGCGCTTGTCACCAAGCTGAAGGACCTGAAGGCTGACGTCATCTATTTCGGCGGCTATCACCCCGAAGCCGGCCTCATCCTGCGCCAGTCGGCGGAACAGAACCTGAAGTATCAGTTGATCATGCCGGACTCGATTGCCACGCCGGAATTCTGGCAGGTTGCCGGTCCGGCCGGCGAAGGCACCATGTTCGTCTTCCCGTCGGATCCGCAGGCGAAGCCCGAAGCCAAAGAGGCCGTCGAAAAGATCAAGGCGGGCGGCTTCGTGCCCGAGGGCTTCACGCTGTTCTCCTATGCCGTGATCCAGGCCTTTGCCGAGGGCATCAAGCGCGCCGGCAGCGACGACCCGGCCAAGGTTGCCGAAGCTTTGAAGAACGGCGAGCCGATCAGCACCGTCGTCGGCTCAGTCATTTTCGACGAAAAGGGCGACCTTAAGAACGTCAGCTACGACATCAACCAGTGGCACGACGGCAAATACGCGCCGATCCAGCCGTAACAATTGGCGTCGCCTTCGGTAAACGAAAATGGCCGGGTCTGACCCGGCCATTTTCATTGGGCATGCGATTGTGGCGCGAGTCGTCGACGTCGCCTTATGGATGAAGGGCAGCGGTCAGCCGTGGGCTTCCTCGGCAAAGCGAACCAGCACCGTCCCGTCGGTGACCTGCGCGCCCTCGACAGCGATTTCGGCGATCGTCCCGTCATGAGTAGCGGAAATGGTGTGCTCCATCTTCATCGCTTCCAGAATCAACAGCGGCTGGCCTTTGATGACGACCTCGCCCTTGGCTGCACGCACCAGCTTGACCAGACCCGGCATCGGCGCCCGCAGGCTGTCTGAACCGGCGGCGATTTCGTCGGCCCTTGCCAACGGGTCCGGCACCGCGAAGCTGTAACCGACGGCGCCTTCGAACACGGTGACGTTGCCTGGCCAGCGGGCGAGGCGAGGGGCGGCGCGAAGATCAAGCGGATTGGCGCTGTCATAAGGCGGGTCCAGTGCCACTTGGAAGCGCCCGTCCGGCCGCATTACCGACACAAGCGCGACGATCTCGTCCTCGCCGTAGCGCAGCCGCGTGCGCCGCGGAACAGTGTGGAAATGCGCATAGCCGGCAAGCGACGACCACGGGTCGTTGGACGGCGCCTGAGCCCCGGCCCCGGATGCCGCAAATGCAGCTGCGGCGACGATCTCGCTGCTCGGCGGCGGGACTGCGGTCAGTGCTTGCTGATGCCTGCCGATCAGACCGGTATCGACATCGCCTGCCGAAAAATCCGCGTCAGCGGCAAGAGCCGCGAGAAAGGCGGTGTTGACGGTCGAGCCGGCGATCTCGGTCCGCGAAAGGGCTATGCCCAAGGCTTCGAGCGCCGCCTGCCTGTTCTTGCCGTGCACCACCAACTTGGCGATCATCGGGTCGTAGAAGGGCGAGATGACATCGCCCGCCCGCACACCGGTCTCGATCCGCATGCTGGCGCCTTCGGGCGCAGTATCCGGAAATTTCAGGTGATGCAGCGTGCCCGTCGCCGGCAAAAAACCCTTTGCCGCGTCCTCGGCATAGATGCGCGCCTCGAAGGCGTGACCGGAGAGCGTGATCTCGCTCTGCGTTTTCGGCAGCTTTTCGCCGGCGGCCACCCGCAACTGCCATTCGACCAAATCGGCTCCGGTGACCATTTCTGTGACGGGATGCTCGACCTGCAACCGGGTGTTCATTTCCATGAACCAGAAGCGGTCGGCCTTCAGCCCTTGCGAGGCGTCGACGATGAACTCGATCGTGCCGGCGCCGGAATAGTTGATCGCCTTGGCGGCCTTCACCGCCGCCTCCGTCATCGCCTTGCGCAATGCCGGTGTCATGCCGGGGGCGGGGGCTTCCTCGATCACCTTCTGGTGGCGGCGCTGCGCCGAGCAGTCGCGCTCGTAGAGATGCACGACATTGCCGAAGATGTCGCCGAACACCTGGACCTCGATGTGGCGCGGCTTCTCGACATATTTCTCGACCAGCACGCGGTCGTCGCCGAAAGCGGCCTTGGCCTCGCGCCGCGCACCCGACAACGCCTCGGAAAAGTCGTCGGGATGTTCCACGCGCCGCATGCCCTTGCCGCCGCCACCGGCGCGCGCCTTGATCAGAACGGGATAGCCGATCTCGCGTGCCTTGGAGGCGAGCAGCACGATCTCCTGCGCCTCGCCGTGATAGCCGGGCACCACCGGCACCCCGGCCTTCTCCATCAGCCGCTTGGCCGCGTCCTTCAGCCCCATGGCGCGGATCGAGGCGGCCGACGGGCCGATGAAGACGAGCCCGGCTGCCGTCACCTGGTCGACGAAATCAGGGTTTTCCGACAGAAAACCGTAGCCGGGATGGATGGCTTCCGCGCCGGTGGCCAAAGCCGCCGCGACAATCTTGTCGCCGCGCAGATAACTTTCGCCGACAGGCGAGGGACCGATATGCACAGCTTCGTCGGCCATCTCGACATGCAGGGCCCCGGCGTCGGCGTCGGAATAGACGGCAACGCTACGCACGCCCAACTTGCGTGCCGTGCGGATCACCCGGCAGGCGATCTCGCCGCGGTTGGCGATCAGGATTTTGGCGAACATGGGACCTCCAAAGCCAGAGCTTGCCGCCAACGGCGCGAATGCTCCTTCACGCGAGCTGTGGCAACACCCTGCTTTGCAGTCCGGCCATTGTCAAAGTATCGGTAAGCGAGGACCGCTTACTTGGAGGCTGCGACCTCGCACCCCCCGCCTGTCGTGACCTTGTAACTGTTGCGGGTGGCCTGACAGGATTTCAATGCCAGATCTTCGGCAGCTTTCTGTGACGGTGCATTCAAGCGCGAGCCGCAGATGATGTACAACGAAGTCACCCGCATATATGGGGTGGTCGCATAGGCTGAATGGCCGCTGGCCGCTACATAGGCGTTGTAAGCCTTGGTGCACGGATCCTTCGCGTTCCGCGGCAAAAACGGGTGGAAACGGGTGTCGCCTTTGCTTCCCGCCAGCGATTCCGCCGCTCCGATGCCAGGTGCCGTGAGTATAAGAAATCCTGCAAGTATCGATGTGATTGTTCTCTGGACGTATCTCGGTCTCATTTTTCCCCTTGGAATGAACTGAGCCAACAGGCATTGCTACTTGGAGGCGGCGATGCCGCAGGTTCCCGCGGTCGTGACCTTGTATTGCTTCCGGGCGGATTGGCAGTCCTTCAGGGCCAGCGTCTCTGCAGCCTTTTGCGACGATGCAGTCGCACGTGCGCAAACCACGAACTCGGTCGCCCAATTAAATGGAGTCGACGCATAGGCCGAATGGCTGCCAGTCGCCACATAGGCCTTGTATGCCTTCTGACAGCCTCCCGTTGAGCCGGGCGCGAAATACACAGGGTAGCGGCTGTCGCCTTTGCTTCCCGCCAGCGACTCAGCTGCGCCAACGCCAGGCGCCGCCAATATAAGCAACCCTGCAAGTACCGACACAGTTGTTTTCTGAAAAAACTGCAGTCTCATCTTCGCCCAATCCCCATTGTTATTGGGAATGAGCAATAGCCGCGATTCTTTCGTCTGGCCAGATCGGTGAATGAAAATAAATCTGAAGACTATGAATGAATTTTCTTACCTATTGCGGATCACGCTCCGCCAAGCAGCAACGCCTGCTGATATAGTTCCGCCGTTTGCTGGTCGAAGCAGCAGAAAATGACAGTTTCCGGAACCGCGTTCTGGCCGATGAAGGCACGCACGGTGCCAACGGCGATCTGCGTCGCCTGGTCCTTTGGATATCGGTATACACCGGTCGAGATCGCCGGAAATGCCACCGTCCGGCAACCCTTGGCGGCGGCAAGTTCGAGCGACCGGCGATAGCAGGAGGCCAACAACTCGGCTTCGCCTTTGCCGCCGCCTTGCCAGACCGGCCCGACCGTGTGGATGATGTAGCGTGCCGGCAGCCTGTAACCCTTGGTGAGCTTAGCGTCGCCGACTTTGCAGCCACTGAGTGTTCGGCATTCCGCCAGAAGTTCAGGGCCGGCCGCTCGATGAATGGCGCCGTCAACGCCACCGCCGCCCAAGAGCGAGGTGTTGGCGGCGTTGACGATGGCATCGACCGCCAGCTTCGTGATGTCGCCGATATGAACGCGAATCCTCTGATCGCTTTCGCTCATCGTCACATCCTGAACACGCCGAACCTTGTCTCCTCGATCTCGGCGTTGAGCGCGGCGGAAAGGCTGAGCGCCAGCACCTCCCGCGTCTTGGCCGGATCGATTATGCCGTCGTCCCAGAGGCGGGCTGACGAATAGAGCGGGTGGCCCTCATGCTCGTATTTCATCAGGATCGGCTTCTTGAATTTTGCCTCCTCCTCTGCGCTCCATTCCCCGCCTTTGCGCTCGATACCCTCACGCTTGACGACCGCCAGCACGGTGGCCGCCTGCTCGCCGCCCATTACCGAAATGCGGGCATTCGGCCACATCCACAGGAAGCGCGGCGAATAGGCGCGTCCGCACATGCCGTAATTGCCGGCGCCGAACGAGCCGCCGATGATCATGGTCACCTTCGGCACGCGGGCCGTGGCGACGGCCATCACCAGCTTGGCGCCGTCCTTGGCGATGCCGCCGGCCTCGTATTTTCGCCCCACCATGAAACCGGTGATGTTCTGCAGGAAGATCAGCGGGATCTTGCGCTGGCAGCACAGCTCGATGAAATGCGCACCCTTCAGCGCGCTTTCGGAGAACAGCACGCCGTTGTTGGCGATGATGCCGACCGGCATGCCGTTGAGATGGGCAAAGCCAGTGACCAGCGTGGTGCCGTAATTCTGCTTGAACTCGTCGAACTCGGAGCCGTCGACGATGCGCGCGATCACTTCGCGCACGTCATAAGGCTGGCGCAGATCCGTCGGCACGATGCCGTAGAGCTCATCGGCTGCATGAAGCGGCGGAATCGGATCGCGAAGTGCCAGCCCGATCTCCTTCTTTCGATTCAGGTTCTTGACGATGCGGCGTGCGATCGCCAGCGCATGCTCGTCGTCCAGCGCATAGTGGTCGGCAACGCCGGAAAGCCGCGTGTGCACATCGGCGCCACCCAACTCCTCCGCGCTGACATCCTCGCCGGTGGCGGCCTTCACCAGCGGCGGGCCGCCGAGGAAGATGGTCGCCTGGTTGCGCACCATGATCGTCTCGTCCGACATCGCCGGCACATAGGCGCCGCCCGCCGTGCACGAACCCATGACGCAGGCGATCTGCGGTATGCCTGAAGCCGACATGTTGGCCTGATTGTAGAAGATGCGGCCGAAATGGTCGCGGTCGGGGAACACCTCGTCCTGGTTGGGCAGATTGGCGCCGCCGCTGTCGACCAGATAGACGCAAGGCAGTTTGTTTTGGAGCGCGATCTCCTGCGCGCGCAGATGCTTCTTCACCGTCAGCGGATAATAGGTGCCGCCCTTCACCGTGGCGTCGTTGACGACGACCATGACTTCGGTGCCTTCGACACGGCCGATGCCGGCGATGAGGCCGGCCGATGAGATGTCTTCGCCATACATCGACCACGCCGCGAACTGGCCGATCTCGAGAAATGGCGAGCCGGTGTCGAGCAATTGCGATAGGCGCTCGCGCGGCAAAAGCTTGCCGCGGCTCTGGTGCCGTTCGCGCGCTTCGTCCGAGCCGCCACGCTCGACGGTTGCCGCCTTTTCCGCAATGTCAACGACCAGCGCCCGCATGCGCTCGGCATTGGCGCGGAAGGTGTCGGAGGCGGGCGAGATCTGCGAGGTGAGGGTGGTCATGGCGTTACCGGATCAGTTCGATCTTGCAGCCGATATCCAGGTCGCCCCAGTCGCGATCGGCGGTGACGGCAATAGCGTTCTCGCAAATTGCCAGTGCGAGGCAGGCCCGGTCGCCCAACGACAAGCCGCGATGTCGCGTCAGCTCGCGAAGCTGCCCGGCTGCGATGCCCATCGCTTCGTCGAAGACGGCGACCGGCATGCCGAGGCTGGCGAGGTCGTCCGCGGCCTCCTCCATGCTGCGTCCCCTGTCGATCAGCTTGGCGATGATTTCGGCCGCATTGACCGAACTGCATTGTGCGTCCGGCGCGAAACCCAAGGCGATATCGGTGCCTTTCTCGTTGAGCAGGATCGCAAGCGCCGCGGAACTGTCCATGACGTAGGGTTTCACTTCGCTCCCTTCCTCGCCGTTCCTTCGGCATGAAGCCGGTCCAAACGCTCATCGCTTCGGCGCTGTTCTTCGCGCCGCTCCTTGAGAAATTCGTCGACGACGCTTTCGCCCGGCTTTTTCAAAGCCGACAATTCCGCCTGGACGCGCCGCAGATTTTGGAGCCACGACCTTACCCGCAACTCGCCGTTCTCGACATGAAGGATCAAGTCCTCACCAGGCTTCACGCCCATTTCCTCGCGCATCGCAGCCGGGATAACGAAGCGTCCGCCTTCGCCAAGTTTCACGCGCTCGCGTTTCGCTGGAACCCGGAGCGGAGCCTTCCGAGATCCGGCCTCGAATTGCGTTTGCGGATTTTCGTCAAACCCAGCTTTTCTCGTTCCGCTCGCCATTGTCGCCTCGTTCCAGAAACGTGCCATTATTTCGAATATATGGCACGTTGTGCTATAAATGGCAATTTTCAAGATAGTGCCACTATATTCCCTCTGCCATGATTTCCCGCCCGATCAGCCAGCGGCGGATTTCGCTGGTGCCGGCGCCGATCTCGTAGAGCTTGGCGTCGCGCAAAAGCCGGCCGGTCGGATAGTCGTTGATGTAGCCGTTGCCGCCCAGCAGCTGGATGGCGTCGAGCGCCATCTGTGTCGCCTTCTCGGCGGCGAACAGCACGCATGCGGCGGCGTCCTTGCGGCTCGTCTGGCCGCGGTCGCAGGCGGCGGCGACGGCATAGACGTAGGCGCGTGCGGCGTTCATCACCGTATACATGTCGGCGAGCTTGCCCTGCACCAGTTGGAACTCGCCGATGGGCTGCCCGAACTGTTTGCGTTCGTGCACGTAGGGGACCGCCACATCGAGGCACGCCGCCATCAGCCCGATCGGACCGCCGGCGAGCACGGTGCGCTCGTAATCGAGGCCCGACATCAGCACTTCGACGCCGCGCCCTTCCTCATGCAGCACATTGTCGAACGGCACCTCGACATCCGAAAAAACCAGTTCGCCGGTGTTCGAGCCGCGCATGCCGAGCTTGTCGAGCTTTTGCGCCACGGAAAAGCCGGCCATCGACTTTTCGACGATGAAGGCGGTAATCCCGCGCGAACTGAGTTCCGGATCGGTCTTGGCATAGACGACCAATGTCTCGGCATCCGGGCCGTTGGTGATCCACATCTTGGTGCCGTTGAGCACGTAGCGGTCGTTGCGCTTTTCGGCGCGCAGCTTGAGCGACACGACGTCGGAGCCGGCGCCGGATTCCGACATTGCCAGCGCGCCGACCTTTTCGCCGCTGCACAGCGTAGGCAGATATTTTTCCTTCTGTGCCGGCGTCGCCCAACGATTGATCTGGTTGACGCAGAGGTTGGAATGGGCGCCGTAGGAGAGGCCGACCGAGGCCGAGGCACGCGAAATCTCCTCCATTGCGACCACATGGGCGAGATAGCCCATGCCGGTGCCGCCGAAATCCGGATCGGCGGTGATGCCGAGCAGGCCGAGCCCACCGAGTTCGGCCCACAGATGCGCCGGAAATTCATTCGAGCGGTCGATCTCGGCGGCGATCGGCGCGATCTTTTCCTGGGCGAAGCGCCGCACCAGGTCGCGCAGCGCCTCGATGTCTTCGTCAAGCCCGAAGTTGAGTGTGTGCGTGTACATGCCGTTCCTCCCGGCGCATGGCCCCGAAATCGAATTCGATTCCGATTTCGGGAAGGACCATGCGCAAAATCAAAGTGCTACAGCGTCCTTGCGCGTTCGAAGGCGCGCACGGCGCCGTAGGTCGTAGTCGCGCCATGGGCTGCCCCAACCAGGCGCATCGTCATTGAAAGATATGTGGCGGTTACTTCCGAGATCGATAGCCGCTCGCCTGGCCGGAACCAGACGATGACGCCGGTCATCATCTGGATCAGCGCCATGGCCGTCAGCCCGGTGTCTTCGACGCTGAAGACGCCCGCTTCTGCGCCGTCGCGCAGAATGGCGCGCAGCTCCTTTTCATAGGCCGTGCGCATGCGCAGGACCTGCGTCAGGCGGTCATGCGACAGGCTGCGCAACTCCATGTTCGAGACATGGGTGGAGTGGCGCCGCTCGATGTGGAAGGCGATGTGGTTTTCGACATAGGCGGCAAGCCGCGTCGCCGGATCAGCCGCGGCCGGGCGCGCCGCGTCCCACGCCTCGATCAGCCCTTCCATGTGCTCGCGCATCAGCGTGAACAAGAGGTCTTCCTTGGTCGGGAAATAGCGGTAGAGCGCGGCCGCCTGCACGCCGACCTCGGCGGCCAGCTGGCGCATCGACATCGCCTCGTAGCCAAGACGCGCGATCAGGCTGACCGCCGCCTCGCGGACCGCTGCTTCGGTCTTTTCCCCGTCGGAACCGGTCGTGCGCGCCATGGTCACCTCATCGAGAGGTGCAATAATAAAACGAACGTTCAATTAATTCAAGATCTGAATGCATTGCAGGATAGGGATCGTGTTTTTTTGAATGGTTGACTAAGTCAAATAATATGGTGATGATCTGGGTGTAGAATTTCCTGAGAAGGAGCCCGACATGCCGGATGTGCGGGATGCGATGGTCACCGAAATCCGCCATTTCAACCGGTTTTACACCAGCTTGATCGGGCTGCTCGACGAGACCTTGATGCAGAGCACCTACACGCTAACCGAGGCGCGGGTGCTGTTCGAGCTGGGTCACCGGGCGGGCGTCGGCGCTGCCAACCCGAGCGGCGAGGCAGGGTTTCTTGCGCAGGCATTCCATCTCGATCTTGGGCCGGCGGCGTCCTCGATTGCCGGCGAACTCCGGCTGGACCCGGCCTATGTCACGCGGATCCTCAGAAAATTCGCCGCCATGGGCCTGACCGAACTGCGTGCCGACCCGGGCGACCGGCGTCGGCGCATCCTGTCGCTGTCCGCGCGGGGAAACTCGGAGCTGGCCACGCTTCAGTCGGCGGCGGATCGCGATCTCACCCGGCTGACGGCTGGCCTGGCCGACAACGAAGCCGCCGAGCTTTCGCACATCTTGAAGCGGGTCATGTGCCTGCTCGGTGACGGGGGGAAACAGCGGCAGGCCGAAACGACGACTTTGCGATCCTCAGTTCCCCCGCGCCGCCGCCAGCGCACCGGGCAGCTCCTCGGCAAAGATGTCGAGCTCGTGGTCGAGGCCGACGCTGACCCGGATGCAGCGGTCGAGCACCGGCACCATCGGCTTGCGGATGAACACGTCACGCGACAGCAGCGCCTGCAGCACACTTAGCGCGAAGGCGCCGTCGCCGCCGCAGTCTATGGTGACGAAATTTGTCGCCGAGGGCAGCGGCTTCAGGCCGTTCGCCTCGGCTATCTCTGCGATGCGCCGGCGGCCGGCAGCGACCCGCGCCACCACGCTTTGGAGATAGTCCTGATCGGCAAGCGCCTCGACGCCGGCGATCTGCGCCATGCGGCTGACGCCGTAATGGTTGCGGATCTTCTCGAAATCGCGGATCACCTGGGCGTCCGCCACCGCATAGCCGCAGCGTATGCCGGCCAATCCGTAGGCCTTCGAGAAGGTACGCATGCGGATGACGTTCGGCCTGGAGATATCGATCGACGGCAGCGCCGAGGCCGGGCCCATCTCGCCATAGGCCTCGTCGAGCACCAGCATGGTGGTTTCTGGCAGGGCTTCGATGAAGCGGACGAGCTCGGCCGCCTCCCACCAGCTTCCCATCGGATTGTCTGGGTTGGACAAATAGACCAGCGGCGCGTTTTCCTTGGCGACCGTAGCCAATAGGCCGTCCAGGCTTTCCCGGTCGTTCTCGTAGGGAACCGCGACCAGCCGGCCACCGACGCCGGCAATATGGAAGTTGAAGGTCGGATAGGCGCCGAGCGAGGTGACCACCGCATCGCCTGGCGCCACATACATGCGCGCCACGAGGCTGAGCAAACCGTCTATGCCTTCGCCGACAACCACGTTTTCGGCGCTGACGCCGAGATGCGCGGCGACGGCCACCTTCAAATCGTGATTGTCGGGGTCGCAATACATCCACATGTCGCGGGCGACACCGGCCATGCGGGCGATGACGCGCGGCGACGGCCCGAAACTGCTCTCATTGGCGCCGATGCGGGCGCGAAACGCGCGGCCGCGGTCCCGCTCCTGCGCCTCCGGGCCGACAAACGGCACCGTCGAGGGAAGCGCGCTGATGATTGGCGTGAGGGGAGGGCGCTGGCGCATGGCAAAGGCTCGCTCGAAAAAAAGGGGCTTCTTGCTAGCGCGGCACCGTTGGCCGCGCAAGCTCCCGCCTTGGCTGCAACCACCATGCTGGATTCCCCCCGCTCTTTTTGCTACCGAGATATCTCTTTTTGCTAGCGAGATATTATGAACAATCGACTCCCACCTGCCTGGTCCAAGCACCTCAAGCCCGGCCCCGCGCCAAAAGCGAAGGCGCCGATAATGAAGCCTATGGTGAATCTGCAGACAGGAAGCGCTCAATCGCGTGCGCAGGCCGACGACGCGCTGCTGAAACAGGCGTATATCCATCAGCAGGCAAAACGGCGCGACGAGGCACAGGACTTATGTCTTCGTGTCCTGGCGCGCACGCCGAACCATCCCCTCGCCCTGTACATCTTGGGCACCGTCTGCCTGGGCTTTGACGACGAGATGGCTTTGCGATATTTCGCACGCGCAGTCGGAGAGGAACCTAGAAACGCCTACTACCACCTCAGCCTGGGCGAGGCCTATGTGAAGGTCAGCGAATATTCGCCGGCAATCAAGCATATGCAGTACGCCTTGAAACTGCAGCCTGACCTTATCGAGGCACTTTGTGCACTGGGGCGCACTTACATAGCGTTTGACAAACCCGACATGGCATTGCCGCTTTACGAGAAGGCGCTGAAAATCAACCGCAATCATCCCAAGGTTCGCGCCGGTCTGGCCAGCGCGCTCAGCAGCCTGGGGCGCATGGATGAAGCCGCCGCCTATCTGAAAGAAGCAATCGAACGTCGCATCGATATACCGGCTGCCTACAACGACCTTGTACAGACGAAAAAGTTCACCGAAGAGCCCGAGGAACTCCAGTCCATCCTTCGTGAACTCGATAATCCGAAGCTTAATCCCGGCGGTGCTCAGAAGCTCCATTACGCCGCCGGCAAGGTGCTGAACGACCTCAAACGCTATGGAGATGCATTCGAGCATTTCAACAAGGCGAAACAGGCCTCCGGCTACGAGTTCGATATCGACTTGTATCGTCGCTGGATCGACTCATTGATTGAAACCTTCACGCCGGACCTTTTAGCTGCCAGGGCCGGCCATGGAAATCCTTCCGAAGTGCCTGTGTTCGTGGTTGGCATGCCCCGCTCGGGGACGACGCTCACGGAACAGATCTGCGCCAGCCATCCCGATGTTCATGGAGCGGGGGAGCTTAGCAAACTAAGGCGGGTCGCGAATGCGATCGGCCTCAAAACCTCATCGGCTGGAAATTTGAAACAGCCGGTCATGTCGATCACGAAAGACCTGTCCAGAACCCTGGCCGAAGAGCATCTGTCCTATCTGAGCGAGCGGGCGCCTGCTGCGCTTCGCGTGGTGGACAAGATGCCGCACAATTTTGAAATGATCGGCCTTATCGGCCTTCTCTTTCCCAACGCACGCATCATTCATTGCCGTCGTGACGCCATCGACAATTGCGTCTCCTGTTTTGTCCTGAACTTCAGCGAGGGGCACAGCTACAACACCGACCTGAAAACACTAGGCCTGTACTATCGCGAATATGACCGCCTGATGCGGCATTGGAACGAGGTTTTTCCTGGTCTTATCTTCGAGAATCGCTACGAAACGCTGGTTGACGACCAGGAAGCACAGTCGCGCCGCCTCATAGATTATCTCGGGCTGCCTTGGGATGATGCCTGCCTGCGCTTTTTCGATAGGGATGGTTCGGTCAACACGCCCAGTCGCTGGCAGGTTCGTCAACCGATCTACAAATCGTCCGTCAAGCGCTGGAAGAATTATGAAAACGAAATTCAGCCGCTGATACAGTCGCTGGGCGATCTTGCAGAGATTTGACTTGAGGTAGGCGGTCCGCGTTGGGGGGGCACGAGACTCTGGATCGCATAGGTTTGCTGCCAGCCGACCTTCAGCCGCCAATCCCCAACGATTAGCTAAATGCCACTATACCTTCTTCCCTCCCAAGCGAAGCGAACGCCTATCCTGTTCTCTCCAAGCGCTGCTGCGGTGCAGAATCTTTCGAGACGCTGGAGGGACAGCGCCCCCCTCTGTCCTGCCGGACATCTCCCCCACGAGGGGGGAGATCGGCAGCTTCGCTGACAGAGCCTGTTCATCAACGTTGGACGTTGGCGAAAGCGGTGATGACGGCCGATCTCCCTCCTTGTGGGGGAGATGTCCGGCAGGACAGAGGGGGGCGCGAAGGATCGCTACGGCTTTCATTCTGAGCCGCTGCATTCTTCGGCTGATGTAACGGCGTGAATCCAGGGTCTCCGCGACGTCGCTTCGCTCCTGCTCCGCCTGGCGACGCCATGCATCACGCAATTTGACAGCCACGCCGATACGAAAAAACCCGGCGGTTGCCCGCCGGGTTCGAGTTCAGTCAGACGATGCTGATTAGAACGAGCGCTGGAAGCGGAGCTGGCCGCCAAAGCTGTCCTCGTCGTCCGCACCGGTCCAGTTGGAGAAGCCGGCCTCGCCGAACTCTCCGGCGTGCAAGTAGGAGGCTTCCGCCGTGATCGTCAGGCCGGGGACGATGTCATAGGCGATGTTCGCCACGACGCCGAGGTTTTCGCCCTCGTCATACGAGATCTGGGTGTTGAACGAGGTCTTCTCGTTGATGGTGTAGGTGCCACCACCCCAGACTGCCCAATTGCCGCTCCACAGCTTGTACATGCCGCGGCCGCCGGCGGGGAATCTCCAGTCCGGATCCGTGAGGTTGTCGTCCGTGCCGTAGCCGGCCATGATGAACAGCGACAGGTTCTCCATCGGCGTGATGTCGAGGCGAACCTTGCCGGCCACCTCTTCGTAGGCGCTGTCGTAAGCAACGACGCCGGTGATCGCGCCCCAGCCCTGCGTCCACTTCACGCCGCCGACGACATGCGGAACGTAGCTGTCGATCGTGAAGGGGCCGTAGCCTTCTTCGAGCGAGACGACGGCGGAGAAGCCGTTGCCGGCGTCGAAGTAGTACTGGACGACGTTGGTGTCGAAGCCGCCATAGGGAACCAGCGTATCGTTCATGACGTTGCCGGCGTAGCCGATGAACGTATCGAAGGCCGATTCGTCCTTACCGACGCGCAGACCACCGAGCTGGATCCAGGCGAAGTTCAGCGAAACGCCTGTGTTGCCGGCCTCGTTGGGGAAGAAGTCCGGGTTCCCATCTGGGTCATAGCCAGCAAAGTCGGCGCGGCCTTGGCTGTTGCCGAAGTTGAAGCGGGTCTCGGTGTAGGTCTTCAAGGTGCCGAGTTCGGTCTCCTGGCCGGTCCAGGTCTTCAGCGTGAAGCGAGCACGCTTCCAATAGGTGTCGTTCTCGTCGCCGTCCTCGTGGTCGCCGGACGTCGCACCAGTGAATGTACCGACGTCGCCGACGCCGATGTCGTAACGGACATAGCCGCCGATGCGCAGGCAGGTTTCGGTGCCGGGGATGTAGAAGTAGCCAGCGCCGTAGACGTCGCAGATGCGGACGTATTCAGCGGGTTCCGGCTCGGCGACGACGACGGCGTCGGCGGCGCGCGCACCGGAAACTGCGACCAGCGCCGCAGCGGAGCCGAGAAGAAGGCTCTTGATGTTCATTTTCTGACCTCCAGTCAAAAGTTAAAAAACGGGTCTGGGTATTCTTTGCTGAAGGACAGCGTTCCCTGCCCCATCCCCACTACCGAAAAAGATGCGCACCGCGCCGCTCCTTCGAACTCGACATTACCCATGAGGCGGCGGCGTTCAACCACCATCGTACCGGCAAAAGGGCTGTGCGGGTGCTATCCCCAAACGTTGTTGCACAAATGACACGATTTGGCCTCACTCAGAAAGCTCCCGTTAACCATCGCCTCGCTTGCGAGCCCTTGCAATCCGGCCGATTCCGGCGATAGCCCGTCGGAATTGCGACGATGCGCCGAGTCGCCGGCCAACGGATTGCCGCAGAATCGCCGCATCGCGAAAGCGCCGTTTCGACAGAAGCCGGTTTTTTCAATGATAATGGCGCAGGCTTGTTGATTGTGCCGGCGCTTTTCTTTATCCACCGGCGCAACGGAGAGGTGGCCGAGTGGTCGAAGGCGCTCCCCTGCTAAGGGAGTAGAGGTCAAAAGCTTCTCGTGGGTTCGAATCCCATCCTCTCCGCCATTCTGATTTGCGCCTCGCGCTTCGCAGGGCAAGTCCGGCGAATTCTTCTCGTGACTCCCTTGCAAAGCCTGGTTTCGAAGCCTTCCCGGCCTCGTCATCCCAGGGCGAAGCAGGAGCGAAGCGACGTCGCGAAGACCCTGGGATCCATGCCATGACATCAGCCAAAGAATGCAGCGGCTCAGGATGGCCGTTCGACGAGTGCAGTCGCCAAGGGGTGCGCTGAACTGAAACAGAGCTTGCACCGTTGCGACACGTAAACATCGCGGCATGGATCCTGGGGTCTGCGCTGCGTCGCTTCGCTCCTTGCTCCGCCCCAGGATGACGAAGGGAGAAATGCCTCGGCCAATCTCCAGAGTGTGCGATCGCCACCGACAAAGGGGGCCAATCTGTCAAAACTTCCTGTGTCAAAGAGCTAATTAGCAGCGCCTTTTTTGGCGCGCTCTTCGCCCAAGAACGTCTGCGGGGATGTTTTCCACGACCGGCGCAAAATCCCACGATTCTCCGAAAAATGCAGCAATAACAATTCGCTACCGTAGAAACAGCCGTCGCCGATCCGCTGTTTTGTTCGATTCTGACTGGAGGTCAGAAAATGAACATCAAGAGCCTTCTTCTCGGCTCCGCTGCGGCGCTGGTCGCAGTTTCCGGTGCGCGCGCCGCCGACGCCGTCGTCGTCGCCGAGCCGGAACCCGCTGAATACGTCCGCATCTGCGACGTCTACGGCGCTGGCTACTTCTACATCCCCGGCACCGAAACCTGCCTGCGCATCGGCGGCTATGTCCGTTACGACATCGGCGTCGGCGACGTCGGCTCGTTCGACGGTGCGACGTCCGCCGATGTTGAGGACGGCGGCAGCAACGACACCTATTACAAGAAGGCCCGCTTCGCGCTGAAGACCTGGACCGGCCAGGAAACCGAGCTCGGCACCTTGAAGACCTACACCGAGACCCGCTTCAACTTCCAGAACAACAACCGTGATGCGGGCGCGGTCGGTGCCCTCAATCCTGCCGGCAACACCGGTGCTTCGCTGAACTTCGCCTGGATTCAGCTCGGTGGTCTGCGCGTCGGTAAGGACGAATCGGCCTTCGATACGTTCATCGGCTACGCCGGCAACGTCATCCAGGATACGCTGGTTCCCTACGGCGGCTTCGACACCAACGTCGTCCAGTACTACTTCGATGCCGGCAACGGTTTCTCCGCCGTGATCTCTCTCGAAGAAGGCTCGGGCGGCGGCGTTGATGGTTTCTACGGCGTCGGCACGATCGACAGCTACGTTCCGCATGTCGTCGGCGGCGTGAAGTGGACGCAGGGTTGGGGCGCCATCACCGGTGTCATCGCCTATGACAGCAACTATGAAGAAGTGTCCGGCAAGGTTCGTTTGGACATCACCCCGATGGAGAACCTGTCGCTGTTCATCATCGGCGGCTACGGCACCGATGACAACCTGACGGACCCGACCTATGCCTTCGCAGCTGGCGGCCGCGGCTTCTACAAGCCGTGGGATGGCAACTGGGCAGTCTGGGGTGGTGGCACCTACACCTTCAACGAGAAGACCTCGTTCAACCTGCAGGTCTCGTATGACGAAGGTGAGAACCTCGGCATCGCAGCCAACGTCGCTTATGATGTCGTTCCGGGCCTGACGATCACGGCCGAAGTCGACTACGTCAATGCAGGCAGCATCGACGATGCCGATGGCCTGAACCACAACTGGACTGGTATCTCTGATGGCGACGACGACGCCATCGGCGGCATGCTCCGCTTCCAGCGCTCGTTCTAAGGGCTGGTTGCATACAAGTGAAATCCAGCCCGGGCGCACCAACGCCCGGGCTGTTTTTGTTTCGTGACTGGAACAGGGTCAAACAGAAGGAACAGGGGGTAACGGTAGCTGAATAGAGTCCGTGGGGCGATTTCGTGGGATCCGTTGATGGCGGATGAAATCACAACTACGTGATCAAAACTCTTGAAAGGGCGCTTCCAAGCGGATAGGTCTGAATCTATCCATTCGGGGGTGTGGCGAATGATGACGAACGATGCGATTCAAGAGGATGAACCCTCTGATCATTTTTCGGTTTTTTCTTCTCAAGTTTCCAAGATAAAATACAGTTACAACAAGGTAAGAGAAGTAAAGTCGTACAGGGTTGGAGAGCTTTTTTTAGCATACCGGGACATACTTTGGGATGATGGGCGGCATAAATACAATGTCAGCTCCTTCATCGGCGAGATAGACGAGATTCTCCTCGGAGAGCGTTTCAGCGCCTTTGACCAGAGTACCCTGGACAACCTTATCGGCACCTTGCGCCAGCGCGGTAACAGCAACGCAACCATCAACCGGAAGATGGCTGCCCTCAGCAAACTGCTGCGCAAGGCTCACAAGATGGGGGATATCCACAGCCTGCCCGAGTTCCGCCGCCAGAAGGAGCGGGCGGGACGGATTCGCTTCATCGAGAGGGATGAGGAAGCCCAGCTATTCGCCGCCATAAAGAGGCGCAGCGAGGACGCTTACCGGCTTTCGGTCTTTCTCGTCGACACCGGTTGTCGCCTCGGCGAGGCGCTGGGTTTGATCTGGAACGATATCCAGGAGCATCGCGTCAGCTTCTGGATCACCAAATCCGGCCGCAGCCGCACCATTCCACTCACCGCCCGGACCAAGGAGGTGATCAAGCTGCCGGTCACCGAGGGCCGTCGACCCAAAGGTCCTTTCACCAAGCTCAGCCAGGCGCAATTTCGCGCCATCTGGAACGATGCGAAGGCCGAAGTCGGCCTTGGCGCCGACGAACAGGTCGTGCCGCACATATTGCGCCACACCTGCGCCTCGCGTCTCGTCCAGGGCGGCATCGACATCAGGCGCGTGCAGATGTGGCTTGGCCACCAGACGCTGTCGATGACCATGCGTTACGCGCATCTTGCCACGAACGACCTCGACGGCTGCGTCGTCGTGCTGGAAACCCCTCGGTGCAATGGATCGGACGCGGAACGCCCTCTGTCTTCTTCTTATTCGGCGATGGATGAGCAGAAGAATAAGTCGGCTGAAAAGCCTTCGAAGATCGTCAAGAAAAGAGCAAAATCCCAATAATATCGCCGATCTGACCTAAGTGCGGCTCTCCCTTCTCCCCTTGTGGGAGAAGGTGGCCGAGCGAAGCTCGGTCGGATGAGGGGTGTTCCAGGGAACGCCAACGCCTCATTTCTTCCAACACCCCTCATCCGTCTTGGCGCTGCGCGCCAATCCACCTTCTCCCACAAGGGGAGAAGGCAAGACAGGGCGGCGCCGACTTCGACAATCTGTCGCTTCCACGTCGGGACCGGCGTAAAACTCTCAGGGTGATCTTATTGATCCTGGAGGTTTTACTTTGAGTCGAAGTGTTGTTCGGCCGTATCCAGAAAAGCGGCGATGGCGCCGGGCAGGCCGCCGGTCTCGAGGAAAGGCGCATGGCCCTGGCCCTCGACCGTGATCGTTTCGATATGGGGAACACGCTTTCGCATCTGTTCGAGCGTCTCAGTGGACAGCAGCTTCGAATTGGCGCCACGTATGGTGAGCAAGGGCACCGCCGCCAGCGCCTCGAACTGCGGCCACAGTGCCGGCAACGGCTGGGTGAGATCGAGACCCGCCAGCGTGTCGACCAGCTTCGGGTCGAAATCCGGCACCAGCCCGTCATCCGTCTCTCGGTAGAGGGCCGATACCATGCGGTCCCAATCCACCTCAGTCAGGGCTGGAAAGTCGCTGCCATGCGCGCCGCGCAGGGCGCCGACCGCCTCGGCATGGGTTTTCGGCTTTGGCGCGCGCTCGAGATAGGAGCGGATATGGGCGAGGCCGCCGGCCTCGACCACCGGGCCGATATCGTTGAGAACGATGGCCCTCAGGACGGCCGGTCGCATCGCGCCGAGCACATGGATGATCAGCCCGCCGCGTGACGTGCCGATGAAGCCCGCCTCCTCGATATCAAGCGCCGCCAGTCCGGCGAGGATATCACCGGCTTCGACGCCGACATTATAGTGGCCGATATCGGGGTCGTAGGCGGATTGCCCGCGCCCGCGATAGTCGAAGGCGATGATTTTCCGCGGATTTTTCGCTCGTCGCGACAGGTGCAGTGCCAACTCATGAAAGTCGCGGCTATTGCGGGTGAGGCCGGGCAGGCAGGCGACCGGCCAATGGGCGGAGTTCGCTTCGCCGTAGATACGGGCGTGGAGTTGCAGCCCGTCCGGCGAGGCGTAGAAGAAGTCGGAAAAACCGCTCGACATTTGGACTCTATTCCTCGCCGTTGCCGGATCATCCCGACTGCTACAGGCGAGGGCGGGAGTGGTCAAATCGACTCAGCCGTCGGCGGGACAGCACCCCTCTCTGTCCTGCCGGACATCTCCCCCTCAAGGGGGGAGATTGGATGTCACTTCGGTTTTCGCCAATCTCCAACGCGGAAGAAAAGGCGCCGTCGGCGAAACTGCTAATCTCCCCCCTTGAGGGGGAGATGCCCGGCAGGGTAGAGGGGGGTGCTTCGCTCGAACGCTAGACGGTTCAACTCCGCCCGTTCACCAGATCGCCCACAATGTCGTACTTACCCGAAATACGCATCTTGTAGACCTCGTAATTCTCCATCACGCGCTGGACGTAACTTCTTGTTTCCGTGTAGGGAATCCGTTCGATCCAGTCGACGACAGCGTCGATGTCCTTGCCGCGCGGATCGCCGTATTTCGCCACCCACTGGGCGGCGCGGTTGGGGCCGGCATTGTAGCCGGCGAAGGTCAGCACGTAGGAGCCGTCGAAGCGGCCGAGCTGCTCGCCGAGGAAGGCGGCGCCAAGCGTCGCATTATAGCCGGCGTCGGTGGTCAGCCGCGCTTGCGAGAAAATCATTCCGGCCTTCTTTGCCAATTGCCTGGCGGTCCCCGGCATGAGCTGCAGCAGCCCGCGCGCGCCGGCGCTGGAGACGGCGCCGATGTTGAACTCGCTTTCCTGGCGGGCGATCGCATAGGCCAGCGCCTTGCCCGAGCCGGAAATGTTGGCGGTGTCGGGAATGACGCCGAGCGGATGCGACAGCGCGCCGACATCGATGCCGCGCGCGCCGGCGATCTTGCCGACTTTCAGCGCCAGGAAATGATTGCCCTGCTTTTCCGCCATCATGGCCAGCAGCGCCAGCTCTCCGGGACTGCTTAACTGTCCGGCGAGGTCGCGGTAAAGCGTGTCGGCATAGCGCTCATAGCCCGCCTCCTGCAGCCGCCTGATGGCGCTGACAGCTTCGCGGCCGGCGAAATTGCGGCGGTCGGTGGTATCAGGCGAGGGATAGGCGATGTTGAGCACCTGCCGGCCGACGCGCTCGCCGGCGAGCTGGCCGTAGAACGTCGTGCCATAGGCGGCGGCGCGGATGAAATGATCCTTCGCATTGCCGGGACCACCGGCTTCGGCTGCACGGCCGAGCCAGTAATAGGCGCGCGACAGCGATATCGGCCCCTGAGTGAGATCGGCGATCCGCACGAAATGCTTGGCAGCGGTATTGGGGTCGTTGAGGCCGCGCAGCGCGTACCAGCCGGCATGGAACTCCGCATCCGCCGCATTGGCGGCACTTTCGGCGGCATGTGCTGCGACGATCCTGTAGGCGGTCTTCATGTCGCCCTGGTCGACCAGTTCGCGCGACAATACTCGACGCTCGGCCCACCAGGCATCCGGGTCGACCAGCGCGCTGCGGTCGGTCGGCGCCTTCATCATCACCGCGACGGCGTCGGAAAGCTTGTCTTGCTTGCGCAGATATTGGGCTTGCGCAAAGAAATAGCCGGCCGAACGCTGCGCGGCGGGCACGGCCTTCAGCAGTTTGGCCGCGTTCTTGTCGCCCCTGGCCGCCGCCGCCCAGGCGTCGGCCAGTTGCTGGGCGCCGGCAAGGCCGGCGACGCGCAGCGCGGAATTGACCCGGTCGGCATAGAACATGCGCTCCATGCGGAAGCGGTGGTCGGCTGCGGGGATCAGCTTGCCGAATTCCTGGATGATGTCAGCTTCGTCCTTGGCTTCCAGCTTTTCGGTGCGCCAGAAAGGCGACAGCACCGAGCGCGCCGCCTTGACATCGCCCCGCGACACATACGAGCGGGCGAGGATCACCACGCCCTCGACTGTTTGCGGCTGGCTGCCGCCGAATGCCTGCACCACGATCTCAGGCGCGGGGTTCTCGCGATAGAGCGCGCGCTCGCTGTTCTTGCGCAAGGCGATCATGCCCGGCCAGTTAGGCAGCATCTTCGCAGCATCGGCGATGTCGCCGCTTGGCACCTTGTCGCCGCCATAGAGCGCGATCGCCCAGGCAAGGATGTGCCGGTCGAGCGACTTGACCGGCAGAGCCTCGCGCACTTGACGCGCTCCGGCAACGTCGTTTGCCGCCAGCGCGTCAAGGCCGCTCTTCAGCCTGGCGACGCTGGCGGATGGGGATCTCGTATCCTGCAGGCCCGTACCCTGCAGGTGGGGCATCGGAATGGCCGACGTGACCTGCACATCGATCTTGCCGGCGGCCACGCCGCTCGGCATCAGCAGGAGGATTGCGCCAAGCAGCGCAAAAAAATGAGGCTGCCTGGTCGGCATGGTCTTCATCATTTCCTGTCTACACATTACCAACAGGCACAGATCAACTGAAGCCTAGTTGGCTGCTATGAAGAGGCCGTAAACAAAGCGCTACCAAGGTCGTTCAAATTGCGCTTGCTGGCACTACTGCCATGCTTGCCGCGCAACGGTGTCGAGACTATGGTGCGCCGCTTCGCTTTCGGCTAGAAGGCGCGCACGACAAACCCGAGAAGTCAAAACCTGAGAAGTCCCAAGGAGTTGGACGACATGCTGAGAGGCTCGCTTACCGCGCTCGTGACACCGTTCGAAAAGAGCGGCCGTTTCGACGAGAAAGCCTTTCGCGCCCTCGTTGCCTGGCAGATCGCCGAAGGCACGACCGGTTTGGTTCCTGTCGGCACGACAGGCGAGTCGCCGACCCTGTCGCATGACGAGCACCGCCACGTCGTCAAGGTGTGCATCGAGGTGGCCAAAGGCCGCGCTCCGGTCGTCGCCGGCGCCGGCTCCAACAACACCGAAGAGGCGGTTGGCCTGGTGCAATATGCCGAGAAGGCGGGCGCCGACGCGGCACTGGTCGTCACGCCTTATTACAACAGGCCGACGCAGCGCGGCCTCTATGAACATTTCGCCGCCGTCGCCAGGGCGACCAGCCTGCCAATCATCATCTACAACATCCCGCCGCGCTCGGTGATCGACATGATGCCCGAGACGATGGGCCGGTTGGCTCACGACTTCAAGAATATCGTCGGCGTCAAGGACGCCACCGGCAAGGTCGAGCGGGTTTCCGAGCAGCGCGCGACCTGTGGCAAGGATTTCATCCAGCTTTCGGGCGAGGATGCCTCGGCGCTCGGCTTCAACGCCCATGGCGGCGTCGGTTGCATCTCGGTGACGTCGAATGTCGCACCTAGGCTGTGCGCCGAATTCCAGGAGGCGACGCTTTCCGGCGACAGCGCCAAGGCGCTGGATTTGCAGGACCGCCTGCTGCCGCTGCACAAGGCGATCTTCATTGAACCGGGCGTGTCCGGCGCGAAATATGCGTTGTCGAAGCTCGGCAAGGTCGAGAACGTGCTGCGTTCGCCGCTGGTCACCGTCGAGCAGTCGACCGCCGAAAAGATCGATGCGGCGATGAAGCACGCCGGCTTGATTAATTAGGGATGAGGCGCCACCTCTCCGCATCATGAATCAAGTCAGAAAAGCCGATCCCAACAACAAGACCGTTGCGGAAAACCGCAAGGCGCGGTTTTCCTATGAGGTGCTCGACACGATCGAGGCCGGCCTGGTGCTGACCGGCACCGAGGTGAAGTCGCTGCGCCAGGGCCAGGCCAACATCCAGGACAGTTACGCCTCGGTCGAGGGCGGTGAGATCTGGCTGATCAACTCCTATTTGCCAGAATATCTGCAGGCCAACCGCTTCAACCACGAGCCACGCCGGCGCCGCAAGCTGCTGCTCAACAAACGCGAGATGGCCAAGCTGTCGCAGAGCGTCGATCGCGAAGGCATGACGCTGGTGCCGCTAAAAATCTACTTCAACGACCAGGGCCGGGCCAAAGTGCTGCTCGCCGTTGGTCGCGGCAAGAAACTGCACGACAAGCGCGAGACCGAAAAGCAGCGCGACTGGTCGCGCGAGAAAGGCCGGTTGCTGAAGGAGCGTGGGTAGGCTGGGAACCACTCTTTTGAAGAACCGGATCGTTCTTTGGGGTGCGGCCAGCCTGATCCTCGTGTGCGTCGTCGCGGCCGTCGGCTATTTCTACTTCCAGACGTTTTCTCCGGACCGAAGCAAATATCCGGTCAGAGGTATCGACGTTTCCCATCATCAGCGGCAGATCGACTGGCGCCGTGTTGCCGCCGACGATGTCGCCTTCGCCGTCATCAAGGCGACCGAGGGCGGCGACCATGTCGACGACGCCTTCGCCGCCAATCTGCGTGAGGCGCGTGCGGCCGGGCTGGCGGTCGGTGCCTACCATTTCTTCACCTTCTGCAGGCCTGGCGCCGATCAGGCGCGCAATTTCATCTCCGTCGTGCCGCGCGATCAATCGCTGCTGCCGCCGGTGGTGGACATAGAATTTGTCGGCAATTGTCCGCGGCGGCCATCGCCCGAAGAATTGAATGTCGAACTCTCGGCTTTCCTGCGCCCTGTCGAGGCAACTTTCGGCAAGACAGCGATCCTCTATGTGACCGACGAGGCTGCGCGGGTCTATGCCGGTCAGATCGTCGGCCGCCCGCACTGGGTTCGTTCGCTGGCGCTGTGGCCAGGTCATGACGACTGGATCTATTGGCAGTACCACGACAGGGGTCGCGTCGACGGCATCAGTGGCGATGTCGATCTGAATGTCCTTCAGGGCGGGCAGGAGAAATTGGCCGAGCTGTTTGCGCCACCGCCCGAATCTATCTCTCCAGAAACGCGGCTATATCCCTGAACACGTTGACGAACATCGTTTCCGTCAGCACGCCGGTGTTGGTGTTGTAGCGCGAGCAATGATAGCTGGAGAACAGCGTGACGCCATTGGGTTGCTGCTGTCCGCCGTGGCGGAAGGGATAAGCGGCAACACGCCCACCCAGCGCCCGCACGGTCGACTGGTGCGCGATCGAGCCCAGTGCCAGCACGGCGCGCAGGTTTTTAAACCGCGCGATCGTCGGCACCAGGAACGTCCGGCAGGTGGCAATCTCGGCGCCGACCGGCTTGTTGTCCGGTGGCACGCAGCGCACCGCATTGGTGATCGCCGTGCCGACAAGCTCCAGCCCGTCATCGGGCCGCGCCTTGAATTGACCGCGCGCAAAGCCGTGCGCGATCAGCGTGTTGTAGAGCAGGTCGCCGGCGTAGTCGCCGGTGAAGGGACGCCCGGTGCGGTTTGCCCCACGCAGGCCCGGCGCCAGTCCGACGATCAACAGTTCAACGGCATCCTCGCCCTCCGGCGGCAGGAAGGTCGGCACCGGCGCATTGAACCAGGACGGCTCGCGCTGCCGCCATTGCGCGATAAAATCATGCAGCCGCGGGCAGAGCGGGCAGTCGCGATCAGGCTCGGGGGATGCGACCAAGGGAGCGGTCAAGACCGCCGCCGTCAATAGTCGTCCTCGTCGACTTCGGCCGGCTCGGGCCGGCGCACCGGCCGCTCGGACGGATCGCGGCCGACCTCGCTCTTCAGCGTCATCAGGTCGATGAAATGGTCCGCCTGGCGGCGCAGATCGTCGGAAATCATCGGCGGCTGTGAAGCCATGGTGGAGACGATCGAGACCTTGCGCCCGCGCCGCTGCAGCGCCTCGACCAGCGTGCGGAAATCGCCGTCGCCGGAAAAGATGACATAGTGGTCGACGACATCGGCAAGTTCCAGCGCATCGACCGTCAGCTCGATGTCCATATTGCCCTTGATCTTGCGGCGGCCGGTCGAGTCGGTGAACTCCTTGGCCGGCTTGGTCACCACCTTGAAGCCGTTATAGTCGAGCCAGTCGATCAGCGGCCGGATCGAGGAATATTCCTGATCCTCGACCAGCGCGGTGTAGTAGTAAGCACGCAGCAGGTAGCCGCGCTTCTGGAAGCTCGACAAAAGCTTGCGGTAGTCGATGTCGAAGCCGAGCGCGCGCGACGTGGCGTAAAGATTGGCTCCGTCGATGAAAAGAGCGATTTTTTCACGAGGGTCGAACATGGAAAATATTCCTTTTCGAAAATAAGCGGCCGTCTAAATGCGCGTGACTATCGGTCGGCTTGAAATAACCGGCTGACCTTCGTCATTCGAGATAACGCCGGTTTTACGGCAATCCAAGGATATGATGCTGCATAGCAAGCAATTGTGATCGGTGCCGTATCGTCGCAGGCGACGCGCGCCCAGACCACGCCTTGGCCGGCCCCGGACTTGACCCGGACCTGGCCCCGGACTGATATTGCCAAAAAGCTTGTATTTTGGCGGCGTTCAGGTTATGGACCGCGCCTGTTTTCCATTAAATCCAGGCATGAAAGGGGCAGCTCATGGCCCGCGTAACCGTTGAAGATTGCATCGACAAGGTCGACAACCGCTTCGAGCTCGTGCTCCTGGCCGGCCACCGTGCCCGTCAGATCAGCCAGGGCGCGCAGATCACCGTTCCTCGCGACAACGACAAGAATCCGGTCATCGCGCTGCGCGAGATCGCCGAAGAGACGCTGTCGCCCGACGATCTCAAGGAAGACCTGATCCACTCGCTGCAGAAGCATGTCGAGGTCGATGAGCCGGAAGCCGATGGCGAGGCGATCGCCGACCAGACCGGTGCCGCCGCTGTGGCTACCGATGCCGACGACACCGAGGACAACATCACCTTCGACCGCATGACCGAGGAAGACCTCCTGGCCGGCATCGAAGGTCTGGTACCGCCGGAAAAAAGCGACGATTATTAATCTTCGCAACGACTGCCGACACTTTCGCGTCGGCGGTTTCGTGGTTATCTATGACATGCGCCGTACGCCAGTGCGGCGCATGATTCATTTCAGCACTGCGAGATCCCGCCCATGATGCGTCAGTATGAGCTTGTCGAGCGCGTCCAGCGCTACAAGCCTGACGTCAACGAGGCGCTGCTCAACAAGGCCTATGTCTACGCCATGCAGAAGCATGGCCACCAGAAGCGTGCCTCCGGCGACCCTTATTTCTCGCATCCGCTCGAAGTCGCCGCCATCCTCACCGAAATGCACATGGATGAGGCGACCATCGCGGTTGCGCTGCTGCACGACACGATCGAGGACACCACGGCGACCAGGGCCGAAATCGACGAGCTGTTCGGTCCGGAAATGGGCAAGCTGGTCGAAGGCCTGACCAAGCTGAAGAAACTCGACCTCGTCTCCAAGAAGGCCGAGCAGGCGGAAAACCTGCGCAAGCTCTTGCTGGCGATCTCGGAAGACGTTCGCGTGCTGCTGGTCAAGCTTGCCGACCGCTTGCACAACATGCGCACGCTCGACCATGTGCCTGAAGCCAAGCGCCTGCGCATCGCCGAGGAAACGATGGATATCTATGCGCCGCTGGCCGGGCGCATGGGCATGCAAGGCATGCGCGAGGAGCTCGAGGAGATCGCCTTCCGCTTCATCAATCCGGAAGCCTACCGGGCTGTCACCGCGCGGCTTGCCGAAATCTTCGAGCGCAACAAGGATGTGCTGTCCGAGATCGAGAAGGCGCTGTCCGCGCTGTTCGAGAAATATGCGATCAAGGCCGAGGTCAAGAGCCGCCAGAAGAAGCCGTGGTCGGTGTTCCGCAAGATGGAAGCCAAGGCGCTGTCCTTCGAGCAACTGTCCGACATTTTCGGCTTTCGCGTCGTCGTCGATACTGTCGAGGACTGCTACCGGGCGCTCGGCGCCATCCATACGACATGGTCGATGGTGCCAGGCCGCTTCAAGGACTACATCTCGACGCCGAAGCAGAACGACTACCGTTCGATCCACACCACCATCGTCGGGCCGTCGCGCCAGCGCGTCGAGCTGCAGATCCGCACCTACCAGATGAACAAGATCGCCGAATATGGCGTTGCCGCGCATTCGATCTACAAGGACAGCGGCGGCAAGGTGAACGGCACCGCCCATGCGATCTCGAAGGAGACCAACGCCTATGCCTGGCTGCGGCGCACCATCGAGCAGCTTGCCGAAGGCGACAATCCCGAGGACTTCCTCGAAAACACCAAGCTGGAACTGTTCCAGGACCAGGTATTCTGCTTCACGCCCAAGGGCATGCTGATCGCGCTGCCGCGCGGCGCCACGCCGATCGATTTCGCCTACGCCGTGCACACCGATGTTGGCGACACCTGCGTCGGTGCCAAGGTAAACGGCCGCATCATGCCGCTGATGACCGAGCTGAAGAATGGCGACGAGGTCGAGATCATCCGTTCCAAGGCGCAGGTGCCGCCGGCGGCGTGGGAATCGGTCGTCGTCACCGGCAAGGCGCGCTCGGCGATCCGCCGCGCCACCAAGAATGCCATCCGCAAGCAATATTCGGGTCTCGGCATCCGCATACTGGAACGCGCCTTCGAGCGGTCCGGAAAGACTTTTACCAAGGAGAGCCTGAAGTCGGTGCTGCATCGGCTGGCGCGCAAGGACATCGAGGATGTGCTGGCTTCGGTCGGCCGCGGCGAACTTGCTTCCACCGATGTCATGAAAGCGGTGTTTCCCGACTACAAGGACGAGCGCGTCACGCTGGCCGCGCCCAAGCAGCGCGAGGAGGGCTGGTCGAAGATCCGCAACGCCGCCGGAATGCTGTTCCAGATTCCGGGACGCGCGGCACGCAAGGATAAGGACCAGCCAAGGGACGGCGCCGTGCCGATCCGTGGCGTCCGCGGCGACCTGCCGGTGCGCTTCGCGCCGGAAGGTGCTGTGCCCGGCGACCGCATCGTCGGCATCGTGCAGCCGGGAACCGGCATCACGATCTATCCGATCCAGTCGCCGGCGCTGCAGGCTTTCGACGACCAGCCCGAACGATGGATCGACGTGCGCTGGGACATAGACGAGCGCACCAAGGAGCGGTTTCCGGCGCGCGTCTCGGTCACCGCCATCAACGCGCCGGGCTCGCTGGCCGACATCGCGCAGGTCGTTGCATCCAACGATGCCAACATCCATACATTGTCGATGGTGCGCACCGCGCCTGATTTCACTGAAATGCTGATTGATCTCGAAGTCTGGGATCTGAAGCACCTGAACCGGCTGCTGTCGCAGCTCAAGGACAATTCGAGCGTCAGCGATGCAAGGCGCGTGAACGGCTAAAAATCACTAGCGTGCTGGAGACAAGCGTGTTGGAGACAGGGCAGAGATGAACACCGACGAAGTGCTGGGCATTTTCCGTGAAGCCGGTGCCGTTTTGGAAGGGCATTTCATCCTGACGTCGGGTTTGCGAAGCCCGGTCTTCCTGCAGAAGGCACGGGTCTTCATGCATGCCGACAAGACCGAGCGCCTGTGCAAGGCGCTGGCCGAAAAGATCCGCGCAGCTGTGTCCGGCAAGATCGACTATGTCGTCGGCCCGGCGATCGGCGGGCTGATCCCGGCCTACGAGACTTCGCGCCATCTTGGCGCACCGGCGATCTGGGTCGAGCGGGAAGGGGGCGAGTTCAGGCTCCGCCGCTTCGAGATCGCCAAGGGTTCGCGCGTCGTCATCGTCGAGGACATCGTCACCACCGGACTGTCGATCCGCGAGACCATCGATTGCCTGCGCGCGCTTGGCGCCGAGGTCGTTGCCGCCGCCTGCATCATCGACCGCTCGGCCGGCAAGACCGATGTCGGCGTGCCGTTGATAGCGCTCGCCGAATATGAGGTTCCGGCCTATCCAGCCGATAGCCTGCCGCCCGAGCTCGCCGCCATTCCGGCGATCAAGCCGGGCAGCCGCAACATATAACGGAGGCGCTGCCGTGATCGCCGGCATCGATCATTTCGTGCTGACGGTTCGCTCCGTCGATGACACCTGCGCCTTTTATCAGCGCGTGCTCGGGTTCAGGCGTCTCGACACACCGAACCTGCCGACGGCACTGCTTTTCGGAACGCAGAAGATCAACGTGCATGAGGTAGGGCGCACCTTCGAGCCCAAGGCGAAAGCGCCGACTCCGGGCACCGCAGATTTCTGCCTGGTCGCCGCCCGTCCGCTCGCCGAGATATGCGCCAGTCTGGAGGCCAATGGCGTTGCCGTCGAAGTCGGGCCGGTCGAGCGGATCGGCGCCCGTGGCCCGATGATGTCGGTCTATTTCCGCGACCCGGACGGCAACCTCGTCGAGGTCAGCGACTATGGGCTGTAGATAGCTTGCGGGTTGCTGCTGATCTCCGCGCCGAACTCGCCTCCTCAAATCCGCCGCGATTGTACTGTGTTCGAAACGGCGAAACGCCGGCGCCGCAAGGTCGCTGCAAGCGGGCGCCCGACGAGTTCCGGTTGTTCTGCGGCCGGCGTATCGCTATATCAAGGTCGTTGTTGCCTTTCGACGGCCGCAAAGCGCAAGATGTGGCTGTCACGCCCGGCCCGGGATGGTCAGAGCGGCAGCTTTGGATATCAGGACAGGAACAGAGTGCTTTTTCGACGCCGCAATCCTGATGGTTTTCTCGAGCGGGTGCGTACCTATCTGTGGCCACGCCGCTCTTTCTCGCGTTCGCTGCGATACTTTTCCAAGCGCATCCTGCGGCTGAAGGCCACTCCGCACGCCGTGGCCGCCGGTGTCGCGGCGGGCGTGTTCGCATCATTCTTTCCGCTCGGCTTTCACTTCATCATCGCCTTTGCCGTCTCTTGGCTAATCGCCGGGAATCTGGTCGCGGCAGCGCTCGGCACGGTTGTCGGCAATCCGCTGACCTTCCCGCTGCTGTGGGGCGCGTCGTGGGAGACCGGCAAGCTGGTCCTGCACGAGCGCCTGCCGGCGCATGGGCCGCCCGCGCATCTCGGCGAGATGCTGCACAATCTTTCGTTTTCGCAATTGTGGGGACCGGTGCTGAAACCGATGACCGTCGGCGCCGTGCCGCTTGGCCTGATCTTCGGCCTCTTGTTCTACGGCATCACGCGCTGGGGCATGGCCACCTTCCGCGAACAGCGGCGCATGCGCCTGGCGGACAGAGCTGGAACGGCCGGACGGGAAGTTCCTGCCGAATGATCATTGGCATCGGCAGCGACCTGATCGATATCAGACGCATCGAAAAATCGCTGGAGCGCCATGGCCAGCGCTTCATTCAGCGCATCTACACCGAGGTCGAACAGGCCCGCTCCGAAAGTCGCGGCGCCCGCGCCGCCTCCTATGCCAAGCGTTTCGCCGCCAAGGAAGCCTGCGCCAAGGCGCTGGGCACCGGTATGGCGCAAGGTGTTTTCTGGCGCGATATGGGCGTCGTCAACCTGGCCAGTGGCAAGCCGACCATGGCACTGACCGGCGGGGCGGCGGCGCAACTGGACAAAATCCTGCCTGAAGGGCACAGAGCGGCAATCCACCTCACCATCACCGACGACTTTCCGCTTGCTCAAGCCTTAGTGATCATCGAGGCGTTGCCCGTCGAAGAAGCGCCATATTGATTGCATCTGACCACCGGCATGACGTTGCCCAGCGCGCGCCGAGACTCTATACCAACCAACGCATAATCGAGGACGACATGAGCGTGGCTGAAAAATCCCAGAAGAAATCCGGCGGGCTTGGCGAAACCGTCAGCGTCATCGTCCAGGCGCTTTTGCTCGCTCTGGTCATCCGCACGCTCCTTTTTCAGCCATTTTCTATCCCGTCCGGGTCGATGCGGCCGACCTTGCTCGAAGGCGACTATCTCTTCGTCACCAAATGGTCCTATGGCTTCTCCCGCTATTCGCTGCCGTTCGGGCCGGACCTCTTTTCGGGCCGCATCTGGGGCGCCGAGCCGAAGCGCGGCGACGTGGCGGTGTTCAAGTTCCCGCCGGACCCCTCCGTCGACTACATCAAGCGCGTCGTCGGCCTGCCGGGGGACAAGATCCAGGTCAAGGACGGCCAGCTCTTCATCAACGGCGTTGGCGTGCCGCGCCAGAAGGTCGGGCAGATCGACAATCGCGACATCACCGAGGAGAGCGGGCCGGTCGACGTCTATCGTGAGACTTTGCCGAACGGCGTCAGCTATGACACGCTCGACCTGACGCCGAACTCGATCGGCGACAACACCCGCGAATTCGACGTGCCGCCCGGCCACTATTTTATGATGGGCGACAACAGGGACAATTCCTCGGACAGCCGCTTCACCGTCGGTTTTGTGCCCGACGAGAACCTGGTCGGCCGCGCCAACCTCATCTTTTTCTCGATCGGTGGCAGCGCCAGCCCGCTCGAAATCTGGAAATGGCCGTCGCTGATGCGCGCGTCGCGCCTGCTCCATTTCGTCAATTAGGATCATGGCCGCGACAAAACGGTTGACCGCGGACGCGCTCGCCAAAGCGCTCATGGAGCGCACAGGCCACGCCTTTGCCGACCACCAGCGCTTGCAGCGTGCGCTGACCCATGCCAGCGCCCGCAGCAGCCATGCCGGCATCGACTATGAGCGTTTCGAATTCCTGGGTGACCGCGTCCTCGGCCTGGTCGTCGCCGACATGCTGCTGGCGGCGTATCCGGACGCTGCCGAGGGTGAGCTTTCGCTCAGGCTCAATGCGCTGGTCAATGCCGAGGCGCTGGCGGAGATCGCCGAGGAGATCGGCCTGCCGGAGCTGATCCGTGCCGGCTCGGACGTGCGCGGCCTCGACGGACGCAAGCGCGTCAATCTACGCGCCGATGCGCTGGAATCGCTGATCGCCGTGCTCTATCTCGACGGCGGGCTGGAGGCAGCCAGCGCCTTCATCCACAAATACTGGCGGCCGCGCTCGCAGGCCATCGGTGCCGCCCGCCGCGATGCCAAGACCGAACTGCAGGAATGGGCGCATCAGGCGGCAGGCGCCGTGCCGGTCTACATAATTGACAGCCGCGAGGGACCGGACCACGATCCGCTGTTCACCATCAGCGTCAAGGTCGGCGCCTATCCGCCGGCGACCGGCAGTGGGCGCTCCAAGCGCGAGGCCGAGCAGGCCGCCGCCACCGCACTGCTGTTGCGCGAAGGCATCTGGCTAAATAAGGGGAGCGCGGCATGACCGCCACCGACGACGTCCCGCCGGCAACAGAAGCCGCCGTCACACACTCCGGCTTCGTCGCGCTGATCGGCGCGCCCAATGCGGGAAAATCGACGCTGGTCAACCAGCTGGTCGGCGCCAAGGTGTCGATCGTCACCCACAAGGTGCAGACGACGCGCGCCATCGTGCGCGGCATCGCCATCCACAACAACGCACAGATCGTTTTCGTCGACACGCCGGGCATTTTCAAGCCGAAGCGGCGATTGGACACGGCAATGGTGACGACCGCCTGGGGCGGCGCCAAGGACGCCGATATCGTGCTGTTGCTGATCGACGCCGAGCGCGGCATCAGGGGCGACGCCGACGCCATCCTCGAACGGCTGAAGGATGTCCGCCAGCCGATGGTGCTGATCCTCAACAAGGTCGACCGGGTCAAGCCCGAGGCGCTGCTGGCCCTGTCCGCGGCAGCCAACGAAAAGGTGCCCTTCAAGCGCACCTTCATGGTCTCGGCGCTAACTGGGTCGGGCTGCAAGGACCTGCTCGACTATCTCTCGGAAACCCTGCCTGCCGGCCCCTGGTATTACCCGGAAGACCAGATCTCCGATCTGCCGATGCGACAGCTGGCGGCCGAGATCACCCGCGAAAAGCTCTATCTCAGGCTGCATCAGGAACTGCCCTATTCTTCCCACATCGAAACCGAGAAATGGGAAGAGAAGAAGGACGGCTCGGTGCGCATCGACCAGACCATCTATGTCGAGCGTGACAGCCAGAAGAAGATCGTCCTCGGCCACAAGGGCGAGACGATCCGTGCCATCGGCCAGGCGGCACGCATGGAGATATCAGGTATCCTCGAACAGAAGGTGCACCTTTTCCTGTTCGTCAAGGTGCGCGAGAACTGGGGTGACGACCCCGAGCGCTATCGCGAGATGGGGCTGGAGTTTCCGCATTAGAGCATGTTCCCGAAAAGTGGGAACCGGTTTTCGGAAAAGATCATGCTCAAGCAAGAAGTCACTATCGACACAGCTCTGGTGAGCCGGCTGGTCGCCACGCAATTTCCCGCTGGAAGGATCTTGCCGTCAGGCCGGTTGCGTCAGGCGGATGGGACAACAGGACCTTTCATCCTGGAGACCACATGCTCGTGAGGTTGCCGAGTGCAGCGGCCTATGCCTTGCAGGTGGAAAAGGAACATCGCTGGCTGCCACGGCTTGCGCCCCTGCTGCCGCTGCCTGTCCCGATTCCGCTGGCGATGGGAGCCCCGGCCGACAATTATCCCTGGCATTGGTCCGTCTACCGCTGGATCGAAGGCGAGACTGCGACGCTGGAGCGTATTGCCGACCTGCCGCAGTTCGCGGCCAGCCTGGCCCAGTTCCTGTCGCCCTGCAACGGATCGATCCCGCCGGTGGGCCGGCGCCAGGGCAGCACAATTTTTTTCGCGGCGGATCACTGAGCGTTTATGACGGTGAAACCCGGCAAGCCATTGCAGTCCTCACCGGCAAGATCGACACACGTGCCGCGAGCGCGGTATGGGAAGCAGCGCTTGCCGCGACATGGCACGGCGCGCCCGTCTGGTTCCACGGTGACGTCAGTTGGGGAAACCTGTTGGTCAGGCAAGGCAACTTGAGCGCGGTGATCGACTTCGGGACTTCCGGCGTGGGCGATCCCTCATGCGATCTGGCGATTGCGTGGACACTCTTCGAAGGGAAAAGCCGAGAGGTGTTTCGCGCGGGTCTTCAGGCCGATGAGGCAACCTGGGCACGGGGCCGTGGCTGGACGTTATGGAAAGCGCTGATCACGGTCGCCGGACATATAGGCATCAATCCAGTCGAAGTTGAAAAGTCGCGACGTGTGATCGATGAAGTGCTTGCCGACCACCAGCGCGCGGACCGCCGCGGAGGGCACCCACACAGCGCCTGAAAAACTTGATTTCGCCACCGAAGCGGTGACAAGCTCCGTTCATGGAATGGCGCGACGAGGGAATCATTCTCGGCACCCGCAAGCATGGCGAAACCAGCGCCATTCTTGAGGTCATGACCCGTGCGCATGGCCGTCACCTCGGCCTCGTGCGCGGCGGCCGCTCGCGCAAGCAGCAGCCCGTTCTGCAGCCCGGCAACCGTGTCGATCTGTTGTGGCGGGCGCGGCTTGACGAGCATCTTGGCACCTTCCAGGCCGAGGCGATCGAGATGAACGCCGCCCGGCTCATCGACAGCGCCGTCGCAATCTATGGGCTGCAGACCATGGCCGCGCATCTGCGCCTATTGCCCGAGCGCGACGCCCATGGCGGCCTCTATGAGACGCTGGCCGTGATGATCGCCCACCTCGACGATGCGGATGCCGCCGGCGAGCTGGTGGCGCGTTTCGAGTTGCTGATTCTCGACGAACTCGGCTTCGGCCTCGATCTCAGCCAGTGTGCCGCGACCGGCGCCAGGCAGGACCTTGCCTATGTCTCACCGAAGTCCGGGCGTGCGGTGTCGCGCGCGGCAGGCGCGCCATGGCGCGACAAGATGCTGGTGCTCCCCGCCTTCCTGCAGCGCGGCTCCGGCCTGCGCGCCGATCCGGCGGCGATCGAGGACGCCTTCCGGCTGACCGGCTTCTTTTTTACCCGCCATGTCTACGAGCCGCGCGGCATCGAGGCTCCCGGTGCCCGCGCCGGCTTCCTCGCCGCCTTGCGCAAGCACCTCGCGCCCGGCAAAACCCTGATCGAAGAATCCGCCGCCGGAGAAATCACCAGATGAGCGAAGTGGTGCTCTATCCCGGCCGGGTCTCGCCGCTCGGCCTCGGCACCATTCCGCATGCCGACATCCTCGAATACACCGGCCTGGAATTGCTCCAGCGCATCATCGACAACAAATACCCGGCGCCGCCGATTTCCTTCCAGCTCAGTTTCGACCTGACCGAAGTGTCGGAAGGACGCGCGGTGTTCCGTGGCGTGCCGAACGAGCGCTATCTCAACCCGCTGGGTGGCGTGCATGGCGGCTGGGCCGCGACGCTGCTGGATTCGGCTCTTGCCTGCGCGGTGCAGACGCTGCTCGACAAGGGCGAGGCCTATACGACGGCGGAGTTCAAGGTGAACCTGACACGGCCGATCACGCCGAGGACCGGCGAAGTGGTGTGCGAGGGCAGGGTGGTGCATAAGGGCCGCACCCTAGCGGTCTCGGAAGCGACGCTGAAGGATGCCAACGGCAAGCTGCTGGCTTTCGGCACCGAAACATGCTCGATCTTTCCGGCCGCCAATCTGGCGGCGCGCTGACCCGGCCGGCCGTCTGGCCGCCGCATTTGTCAGTAATTACTGGCCTGGTTTGGGGGAACCGCCATGTTCGAAAGCCTGATCGGCCTAGTCGCGATCATCGCGCTGTTCGTCATTATCTCGCGCCAGCAGAGCCGCATCGGCCTGATCGAGCGCGAGCTTGGTGCGCTGCGCAGCCTCGTGCTTTCGGGCGCGCACGTGGCCCCGCCGCAGCCCAAGCCGGTAGAACAAGCCGCAAACGACAGCAAGCCAGCGGGCGCGGCAGTTGCGGCAGTGACCGACATTGCCCCGCCATCGGCGGGCGAGGCTGAGGGAAAGCCGTCCACAGAGGTGGAAGCCGGCGAGACTGCATCCGGACCGTGGGCTGCGGGCGAAGCGGCGCCGGCTGGATCTGCACCTGCGCAACCGGCCGCAGCGACGGCGAAAGCGGCTCAAAAACCCGACATTGAAACGGCGCTCGGCACCCGCTGGGCAGTCTGGGTCGGCGGCATCGCGCTGGCGCTGGGTGGCTTGTTCCTGATCCGCTACACCATTGAGGCGGGTATCTTCGGTCCCGGCGTGCGGCTGAGCATGGCAGCGATGCTCGGGCTGGTGCTGGTTGCCGTCGGCGAGTTCATCCGCCGTACCGGCTTCAGGGTGCCGGTGCAAGGCGTCGCCGGTGCCTACATTCCGGCGATCCTGACGGCGGCCGGTGCTTTCATCCTGTTCGGCACGGTCTATGCCGCGCATGGCGTTTACGGCTTCATCGGGCCGGCGCTTGCTTTCACGCTGCTCGGCGCTATCGGCGTGGCGACCATCGCAGCAGCCCTCGTCCACGGCCAGGCGCTGGCCGGCATCGGCCTGCTCGGCGCGGTGGTGACGCCGATGTTGGTCGCTTCGCAGGCGCCCAATCCCTGGGCGCTGTTCGGCTATCTCGCGATCGTGCTCGCCGCCACCAGCGTCATCGCCCGCCTGCGCGACTGGAAATTGTTGATGGCGGCAGCGTTCGTCGGCACCGGCCTCTGGACCGTTCTCTACATGACCGATGCGCCGGGCGCCAACCTGCCTGTCATCCTCTTTATCAATGCGGTGACCCTGGCCGTGCTTGCCTTCGTCTGGCTCGGCCGTCGCGGTGGCGAAGCTGAACCCGCGGGGGGCTTCGACTGGCCGTCGATCGCACCGGGCTTCTTCGTCGGCCTTTCGGCAATGGCGCTGTTCGTTGACCCGGCATACGCTGCCAGCGATGCTCTGCCGGGAGCAGCCCTTATCACAGCCCTGGTCGCAGTGGCGCTCTATAGGCCGCTGGCGCTGGCACTTCTGCATGCCGCAGGGCTGGCGACGGTGCTGGTCTATCTCGGCATCATTCCGCCAACCTCGATTGCTTCAGACCTTTCCGGCGGCCTGGGTATCGATGGTCTGACGGCGGCAATATCCGATACGCTGATGCTCAGGATCGGCATCGCACTCGGGCTTGTCTTCATCGGTGCCGGCTTCTGGGCGGCGCGCAGATTTGCAGCATCGGCTCACATCCGCGCCGCCTCATGGGCGGCATGGGGCGTTATCGCACCGCTGGTCATTTTGTTGGCGCTCTGGTTCACTTTCGGCAATCTCGACCGCGATCTTGCCTACGCGGCGGTAGCAGCCCTTCTGGTCGTGGTCTTCGCCGCCGGCGCAGAGTGGATCGCGCGGGGCGAGGAGCCGCCGCTGCAGGGCGCTGCGGCCGTCTCGTTCGCGCTTGGCGGGGCAGCAGTCGCCGCCTTGCTGATGGTCTACATGGCCTTTGGGTCCGGCTGGACCACCATCCTTCTGGGTGCTGCGGCCATCGTGCCGGCGCTGGCCACCCGCTGGCGCGCCTATCCGGTGCTTGGCTGGATTTCGGTTGGCGCTGTCATCGCGGTGCTCGGCCGTGTCGCCTTCGATCCGACAATCGTCGGCGCCGAATTCCTGTCGACGACGCCGGTGTTCAACTGGCTGCTGCCGGGATACGGCGTGCCGGCGCTCGCCTTCGGCTTTGCCGCCTGGCAACTCGCTCGCACCACCAATGGCCGCCCGCGCCTCGCCATGGAGGCGGGCGCTGCGCTGTTTGCGCTGCTCACAGTTGCCATATTGGTGCGCCACGCCATGCATGACGGCGTCATCGACACGGGTTCTGCGACGCTCGCCGAACAGGCGATCTACACGCTGATCGCCCTCGGCGCCGGCGCCATCCTGGTCGCCATCGACATGCGCTCGCCAAGCTCGGTGCTGCGCTATGGTTCGCTTGCCGCGGGCGTGGTCTCGTTCGCCTTCATCATCGTTCAGCATTTCCTGGCGCTGAACCCGCTGTTCACGGACGAATCAACCGGCCGGATCCCGGTGTTCAACCTGCTGTTCCTTGCCTATCTCTTGCCGGCCGTCGCCGCCGGGGGGCTCGCGCTCTATAGCAGAGACAAGCGGCCAAAATGGTACGCCGCGATGCTGGCGCTGGTGGCGGCACTGCTTGCCTTCGTCTATGCGACGCTGTCGGTGAGGCGGCTGTTCAAGGGCGAGTTCATCGGCCTGTGGAGCGGCCTCGGCCAGCTCGAGACCTACACCTATTCAGCCCTGTGGCTGATCATCGGCGTGGCGCTGCTCACCGCCGGTGTCTGGCTGAAGTCACAGGTGCTGCGCATCGCGTCGGCCGCGCTGATCTCGGTCGCCGTGCTGAAGGTCTTCCTCTTCGACATGTCGGAGCTGGAAGGCGTGCTGAGGGCGCTGTCCTTCATCGGCCTCGGCGCGGTGCTGATCGGCATCGGCCTGTTCTACCAGCGGCTGCTGACACGGGCGGCCAAATCCGAGCCTGGATAGTATTCAGGCCAGATCGGTTTGCAAAAAATCATTGCCCTTGTAGAGCAGGGGTACCCGGTAGGCCTTGGCACATGCATAGCTGAAGCAGTCGCCGAAGTTCAGCTTGGCGGGATGGCCGACATATCGACCGTAGTCGCGGGCGGCTTTGACTGCGAGTTCGCGAATGGCGGTATCCAGCGGAACTTCCACGGCCTTGAGTTCGGCCAGGAAGCCAATGACAATCGTTTGGCATTGATCGATCAAAGCAGGCGGTGTCGCGGCTTGATCGCCGCTTTCAGCTACAGATTTTCTGCGGGCTATCCCCAGGATCGCTTCAAACGCGGAACTCGGCGAGAAATAAAGCGTCTCGGCAGCTTCAATCCTTCTCAGCAGACGATCCGCATCTGCCTCTCTCAAAATCAGCGCAATAATGACGGAAGCATCAAGAAACATCGGGTTCCCCCCAGGCCTCGTCCATGAATTTCTTCATATCGAAGGTGGGGTCATCGGGACCAAGTGCGCTCGCGGCATCCTGATATTTTTTGATACGCTCACTCAGCGGAAGGACAGAGTTCGCTCGTTCAAGCTCGCGCTTGAGAGCGATCCGCACTGCTTCAGTCTTCGTGGGGGCCTTAATGGCGGACTGTAACTGACGAGCAAGGGCGTCAACCTCGTTATCGCGGATGTACAGTGACATATTCGATTTCTCCGGACGTATATTCCAAGTCGAATATACCAAATATATAGCTTCGAATATACATCCTTCAGGGTGCGCTTTCAACCTCAGGCTTCTCATTCATGGCGCACGGTGCCTTGATAGGTGACCCTCCAGCCCTGGCGGGAATAAACCGGTCCGCGCCAGCGTTATTGCATTGCTTGGGTGACCGGGGCGGCGGACCGCTTCGCGCCGGCCACTTGCGCCGCGCCGTGAAGGCGCGTTCAATCGGGATGAACAAGGCACCTCAGAACCAGCGGTCATGGACGCAAAGAAGGCAGCAATCCTTGGCGAAATACCGCGTCTGCGCCGTTATGCGCGCTCGCTGTTGCGCGACCGCGATTCCGCCGACGACCTGGTTCAGGACTGTCTCGAACGGGCGCTTGTGCGGCTCGACAATTGGCAGACTGGAGAAAGCCCCAGGAGGTGGCTGTTTACGATCATGCATCATTTGTTCATCGACCAGATGCGCAAGGTGAACCGGCGCGGCGAGGGAGCGATGCTGCCGCTGGAAGCGGGCGAGGCGCAGGCAGCACCTGCCGAGCAGGTGGAGAGCATCGCGTCACGCGAGATTATCGACGCATTGCAGGCGATCAGCCCCGACCGGCGCGCAGCACTCGTCATGGTCGCCATCGAAGGCTTTTCCTATGCCGAGGCCGCCAACATCCTCGGCGTGCCGGCCGGCACGCTGATGTCGCGCATCGCGCGCGGCCGTGATGAGTTGCGCGGGCTGCTGGATGACGCCGCGCGTCGCCGAGCGATAAGGATCGTCGAGAAATGACCCGGCACGATTTTTCCGAACGCGACATCCATATGGCCCTCGATGGCGAGTTGCCGGTTGACGAGCACGTGGCTTATGATGCTTGGCTCGATGCCAATCCCGAAATGAAGGCGAGGGGCGCCCGCTATGTCGCCGACCGCGCAGCGCTGCGCGCCGCCTTCGCTGGCGTGCTCGACGAGCCGGTGCCGGCGCGGTTGCAGAAGGTCGTGTTCGGTGAGGCGCCGGTCAAGGCGGCAGTATCGCGCTCGCGCTGGTGGCTTGCGGCCGCCGCAGCCGCGGTGCTGGCCATTGGCGGTGTTGGCGGTTACGTCGCAGGCATCGGCCATTTTGGTCTGGAAGACCCGGCCAAGGACCAACTCGCAGAGCAGGCGATCGCAGCCCATGTCATCTATGCCGCCGAAAAACGGCATGCGGTGGAAGTGCCCGCCAGCGACAAGGATCATCTGCAGACCTGGCTGTCCAATAGGGTCGGCCTGAAGCTGGTCGCACCGGATCTGGCGGCGCAAGGATTTCAACTCGTCGGCGGCCGGCTGTTGCCTGCAGGTGAGAACAAGGCCGCGATGCTGCTTTATGAAGACGACAAGGGCGAGCGCATCTCGCTGTTCGTCACGGCTGAATCGGCCGAGAAGGCCAAGGGCACTTATGGGTCGGAAGAAGGCGGCCCCGAGGCGATTTACTGGCTGGACAAGGGCTATGGCTGCGCCGTCGTCGGCTCGCTGCCGCGCGCGCAGATGACTGCGGTGGCGAAGAGCGCCTACAGCCAGCTTCTGGCCGGGCTGGCCAGCTGAACCGCGCCTGTTTTCCGAAGCTGGCCCACGGTCGAAACAGCGATCCCGTTCAAGCCCTTGCACTGATCTACAGGGCCACGTGTCCTCATGCGCCGGGCCGAAACTGTCACAATTCGGCCCGAATCGAGGTGCGATAGCGCTTGACGGATGCTGGCGCTTCGGCTGGTGTTATCGACGTTTCGACCAGGGCCTTCTCCACAACCCAATCGAGGTTTTCTGAGCCCGCATGCCTGCCGAGATTCGCACGGCCCGCGCGTCCGACGTCGATGACCTCGCCGTCATCGAGAAGGCTGTTTTTGCGACCGATCGCATTTCCCGCCGCTCCTTTCGCCAGTTGATCGAACGCGAAAGCGCCGAGCTGCTGGTCGCCGAAAACGACGGCCGCGTCGCCGGCTATGCGGTCGTGCTGTTCCGCAAAGGCAGCGGCGTCGCGCGGCTATATTCCATCGCCATCGGCCCTTTTTTCGGCGGGCTCGGCATTGGCCGCATGCTGCTGGCATCGGCGGAAGAGACCGCCTTCAAGCACGACCGCATGATGCTGCGCCTAGAGGTGCGCGAGGACAACAGCCGAGCCATCCGCATCTACGAGCAGAGCGGCTACCGCAAGATCGGCCGCGAACCGGGCTATTACGAGGACGGCGCCACGGCGCTGCGCTACGAAAAGACCTTGCGTGGCGACATTCCGGTCGCCACCAAGGTGCCGTTCTATCAGCAGACCTGCGAATTCACCTGCGGCCCATGCTGCCTGATGATGGCGATGGCCAATTTCGATCCCGGCTTCGTGCCCGATCCGGTCATGGAGATCCGCTTGTGGCGTGAGGCGACGACTGTTTTCATGATGTCGGGGCCGGGCGGCTGCGAGCCGTTCGGTCTCGCCGTTGCCGGTCACGAAAGCGGGCTCTCTGCCGAGATATATGTATCCTTCCATGGCGCGCTGTTCCTGCAGTCGGTGCGCAGCCAAGACAAGCGCCGGGTCATGGAACTGGCGCAGGTCGACTTTCGCTGGCGCGCGGAACGTTACGGCATCCCGGTGAATTACCGTCCATTCGCCATCGACGATATCCGCACCGCGATCGCAGAAGGAAAACTGGTGTTGGTCCTGATCAGCGGCTTCCTGATGTTCGGCAAGAAGGTTCCGCACTGGGTGCTGGCCATCGGCGACGATGGCGACCATATCCTGATCCACGATCCCTGGGTCGAGGACGAGAGACAGGAAACCATCCTTGATGCCGCCAACATTCCCGTGCCTTACGGCATCTTCATGAACATGGCGCAGTTCGGCCGCGACGGATTGCGTGCCGCCATCACCCTCGGAAAGCGCGACAGACAATGACCTGGGTCATCCTTACCGGCAGGCAGAGCGATCTCGATCAGGTGGCGACACCGCACAAGATCATCACCAACCGCGATTATCTTGCGCATCCGGCGCTGTTTCGCGGCCAGCGGCCGAAGGTCATCAACCTGTCGAACAATTACGGCTATCAGAGCCGCGGCTACTATGCCTCGCTGCTCGCCGGCTCGCGCGGCCACAAGGTGATCCCGACGGTTGAGACGATGATCGACCTGTCCGAGCGCAAGCTCTACGAGCACGCACTGCCGGAGCTGGAATTGGCGCTCAACAAATGCCGCAAGGATCTGGGCGGCGCCTTTCCGCAAAAGGTCTGCATCTTCTTCGGCATCGGCCCGTCGAGGATATGGGATCGCTTCGCCAAGCTTCTGTTCGACTGGTTCCGAGCGCCGGCGCTGGAGGTCCACGTCACGGACAGCGCCGAATGGGCGTCGATCCGCAAGATCGGCTTCCATCCGCTGGCCAGAATGACCGAGGAGGAAGAGAAGCGCTTCCTTCAGTGCCTTGAGACCTACACCAACCGCGAATGGCGCGACACCAAGGGCCGCACGCCGGCACGCTACACCTTCGCCACGCTGGTCGACCCACATGAGGAACTGCCGCCGTCGGAGATTTCGTCGCTGCGCTATTGGGCCAGGATCGCCGAAAAGATGGGCGTCGAAATCGAGCCGATTACCAAGAAGGATCTGGCCAAGCTCGCCAATTACGACGCACTGTTCATCCGCGAGACCACCTCGATCTCCAACCATACCTACCGTTTCGCCCGCCGCGCCCAGCAGGAGGGCATGCCGGTCATCGACGATCCGCTGTCGATGATCCGCTGCACCAACAAGGTCTATCTCAACGAGTTGATGACCTACAACAAGGTGCCGGTGCCGCCGACGGTGATGATCGCCGGCACGTCCGACCTTGAGGTGGCGGCGCAGACGCTGGGTTTCCCGCTGGTGCTGAAGATCCCGGACTCGTCGTTTTCGCGTGGCGTCAAGAAATGCGAGACCTTCGAGGAGCTGAAGATGCTGGCCACCGAATGGCTGGAGGATTCTGACCTTTTGATCGCGCAGAAATTCATTCCGACCGAATATGACTGGCGGGTCGGCGTGCTCGGCGGCCAACCGCTGTTTGCCGTGCACTATCTGATGGCCAAGAAGCACTGGCAGATCGTCAACCACAAGGCCAACGGCAAGCCCGACCAGGGCGGCATCAAGACCTTCACGCTGAAGGAGGCGCCGGCCCATGTCGTGGAGACGGCGGTGAGGGCGGCGCGGTGTATTGGCGACGGTCTCTATGGCGTCGACCTCAAGGAGACCAACGATGGCGTCTTCGTCATCGAGGTCAACGACAATCCCAACCTCGACCACGGCTGGGAGGACTCTGGCGAAAAGGACGAAGTCTGGGTGCGGCTGACGCAGTGGTTCCTGGAACGGCTCGACCGGCCTGGGCGATAATCCGAGTAGGGGACAAAAATGCTGTTTTTCGTGACCGAGGATTTTCGCGGCTGCGACCGCAAGGAGATCTATCGTCGCTTCCGCGACCAGGGCCGGCCGCATGACCCCCAAAATCGGAATCGATTTTGGGAAAGGATCATGCGCAAAATCAAAGTGCTACAGCGTCCTTTGCGCGTCCAATTGGACGCGCGGCGCTGTAGTGCCGGACGCGCTTCTCGTGCACCACAGCTGGATCGCGGCGGATATGAGTCGCTGCTTCCTGCTGGTGGAGGCCGATGACGTCACACTCCTGCAGCGGTGGGTCGTCGAATGGGCGGATCTGGTCGAATTCGAGATCGTTCCCGTTGCGACGAACAAGGACATGGTGGAGGCATTGAGCGGACACCTCTGACCCGGCGGGAACCTCCGGGCTCGCCGAGAAATATGTATCGAAGCATTGCGCTGATGGCGGGTGTCTGACGTCGAGCTGATGACTGGCTCGGCCTGTCGCACTCAGCCTGATTGCCTGATCGCCGCGCGCGACCCCAGCAAGCGAGCGATATCCGCCGACTTCGACGGTATGCCTATCAGGTAACCTTGGGCCTCGACACAGCCTTCCTTTCTCAGGAACTCGAGTTGCGCTTCGGTTTCGACGCCTTCGGCGGTGACGGTCGTTCCGAGCTGCGCACCGAGCCCGATGACCGTGCGCACGATCGCGGCCGTGTCGCGGTTGTCGATGTCGCGGATAAAGGAGCGGTCGATCTTGATCTTGTCGACCGGGAAGCGGCGGAGATAGCCGAGCGACGAATACCCGATGCCGAAATCGTCCAGCGCGATACGGACGCCGAGATCGCGCAACTGCCTGAGCGTCTTGAGCACTGTATCGCTCTCGTCCATCAGCACTGTTTCGGTGATTTCCAGTTCAAGCCGATTGGCCGGCACGCCGGAAAATGCCAGCGCGGAGATGACGCTGCGGGCAAAGGTGCCGCTTTTGATCTGCACAGCCGAGACATTGACCGCGATACGCAGCCCATGCGGCCAGCCCGCCGCAACCGTGCAGGCTTTCCTCAGGGCCCATTCTCCCAACGGCACGATCAGTCCAATCTCTTCGGCGACTGGGATGAAGTCGTCTGGCGGCACCAAGCCGCGTGCCGGCGAGTGCCACCGCATCAGGGCTTCGGCGCCGACGATTTCGCCAGAGGCGATGTTCATGATGGGTTGGAAATCGAGCTCGAATTCCCGCCGCCGCAGCGCTGCCTCCAGATCGGTTTCGAGCGCGCGTCGTGCCCGCACCATCGCATCCATGCCGGGCTCGAAGAAGCGATAGACGTTGCGTCCTTGGCTTTTCGCCCTGTAGAGGGCCATGTCGGCGTTTTTCAGCAGCGTGTCCGCATCCCTGCCGTCATCGGGGGAAAGGGCGATGCCCACGCTGATGCCGACATGCATGTCGCGGCTTTTGTCGCGAAAGGGTTTTCCGATGATGTCGACGATGCGTTTTGCCAGTTTTTCCGCATCGCCAGCACCTTTGGGATTGAACTGGATGATGACGAACTCGTCGCCTCCGAAACGAGCGACCACATCCGTTTCGTTGCGTAGGCAACGTTGCAGCCGCTCGGCCACGCATTTCAGCAGCCAGTCGCCCGCCGGGTGCCCCCAGGTGTCGTTGACGGCCTTGAAGCGGTCGAGGTCCAGAGAGAATATCGCCAGGTTCGTGGCCTCGCCCAAGGCCTGGTCGAGCCGTTCGCGGAACATCGAGCGATTGGGCAGGTTGGTCAGAGTGTCGTGATGCGCAAGGTGGGTCATGCGCTCTTCGACGCGCCTGCGCTCGGTGACGTCGTCGAACGTTGCGACCCAGCCGCCGCCACTCATCGGCTGCCGCACCACCAAAAGGGTCCTGCCATCGGCAAGATGGCGGTAGGTCGACCGCATTTCCCCGGCTTGAAGGCAGGCTGCGGTTTTCGAGATTTCGCCGTCGATATCGATTTCTGCATAGATACCCAGGCGGGCGAGCTGCTCGAGCGCGTCGCGGTGGCTCATGCCAAGCGGAAAATCGGCCGGCGTCACGTGGTAGAGTTCCAGGAAACGTTCGTTGCGGACGATCAGCCTGCCGTCGGCATCATACATCAAAAGGCCTTGCGACATGTTGGCCAGTGCTGCGTCGAAGCGGCGGTGCTGCTCCTTCAGCTCCTGCTCGGCACGCCGTTGCTCGGTAATGTCCTCATAGATCGAAACCCAGCCACCCGAAGCCAGCGGCCGGTGCGAGATGTTGATAATGCGGCCATCCGACAGCGTTTCTTCGTAGGTCGAGGGTTTCGCCCGGTCGATGTAGGGCTTGCGGATGGCGTAGAGTTCTTCGGCGCTGTGCGAGGCGACACCGATGTCGACGCTGTGCTGAAGGATGTCGAAAAACCGGATGCCGGGCTGCACGATCTCGGCGTTGAGGCAGAAGATGCTGATATAATTGCCGTTGCAGATGATCATGCGCTCGTCGGCATCGAACATGCACAAGCCATGCGACATGTTCTCGACGGCGGCCGAAAAACGATCATTCTGCTTACGCAGTTCGTCCTCTATCCGCGGCAGGCCTACGCCTTCGGCCCTCCGTCCGCGGACGGGCGAACCAGCCTTGACATGAGCGACGGACATGAGGCGTGCCTGCAGACCGTGATCGAACACGGCACTGTTATCCCTTCTGGTTAATTTACCGTTTTTCAGTCGGCGGGCTGCACCGTTTGGCGCCGTGATTTCTCGATGGTCGCATACCGTTTGAGGAACGCGTCTTGCGCCCAGGTCACCGAACGCGGGGTGAAATCGAAGCGGTCGGCATTGAACCCGCGCGGCCGGCCGAAGAATTCGGTCGCCTCGGCGGTCGAAAAGCCGGCAAGCATTGTCGCCTCGAAATAGGCGGCGATCTGGTCGGCGCGCTTGATCTCCTTGCGCAGCTCTGCATCTGGTTCGACCGGCAGCGAAAAGCGCAGGTGGATGGCGCGCTGCAGCCTCAGTTCGCACTCCTTGTAGCTGCCGCCCATCACCGATTTGAACGGTGAGATCATATCGCCGATGACATATTCCGGCGCGTCGTGCAGCAAAGCCGCCAGCCGCGCGTCGGCCGGGGCGTCCGGCACCAGCTCGCCGAAAAGCGCCTCGACCAGCAGCGAATGCTGGGCCACGGAAAAGGCGTGGTCGCCGCTGGTCTGGCCGTTCCAGCGGGCGACGCGGGCAAGCCCATGGGCGATGTCCGAAATCTCGATGTCGAGCGGCGAGGGGTCGAGCAGATCGAGCCGCCGGCCTGACAGCATGCGCTGCCAGGCGCGCGGCGGCGCGCCTGGACGGTCGGCCGCCATCAGGCCCCCTCCGCGCCGACGGGTTCCTGCGGAAAAGTGAACTTCGCCCAGGCGGGGATGGTGAGCGACACGAGGACATCATCCGCCATGATCGGTTGGCCGGCGTCGAGCGCTGCCTTGACCCGGTCGATGCGGGCGATGGCGAGGCCTGTCGTGCCCGCTGTGGAGCCAAGCGTGCCGACCGGCCGCCCGGCAACTGTCAGTTCGGTGCCAGGAGCGGGCAGGGGGCGTTCGGCCGAAACGATCAACACCCGCCGTCTGGCGGTGCCGCGATGCTGCATGCGCGAGACCACCTCTTGGCCGACATAGCAGCCCTTCCTGAGGCCGACGCCGCCGGTTTCGTCGAGCAGCACATCATGCGGAAAGGCGTCGCCGAGCTGGTAGTCGCTGCCGCTCTCGGCAATGCCATGGGCGATACGCAAGGCCTGCCATCCGGGAAGGTCGCCATCGTCTGCACCGCCGCCATGGAAGCGGCTGACCGCCACATCGAGGAACCGTGCATCGGCAATCGGCGTTGAATCAAGTTGTGAAGCGGTTGAATCATCTCCCCACGCAACAGTGACAAGTGCCTGATCGGTCTTGGCAATCTCGACCTTGGCGCGCAACTTGTAGAGCATCAGCCGGCGCATGAAATCGTCGGCGATGTCAGATCGGCATTCGAGGCGGAAGGTATTCTCGCCGGCCCGCGAGATCAGGAAGTCGAACAGTATTTTGCCTTGCGGCGTTAGAAGCGCCCCCGGCCTTGCCTCGCCAGCAGCCAGTGTGTCGAGGTCAGTGGTGAGGATGTTCTGCAGGAAATGCTCGGCATCCGGGCCTGACACGGAAACGAGTGCGCGGTCTTTCAACTGGGCAAAGGGCATGGGCGGAAAAGAACCTGATCTTGCAAAACGGTTGGCCTTTACGTAAGCCGCTCACACTCCCCCCGCAAGAGACCGGATTCGCATGGCCACGACCTACGACCTCATCCTGACAGGCGGCACCGTGGTCAACCATGATGGCGAGGGTCGGCGCGACGTCGGCGTGACCGGTGGGCGCATCGCGGCCATCGGTGACCTCGGCCAGGCGTCGGCCGGAGAGACAATCGACTGCCGCGGCCTGCACGTCCTGCCGGGCGTCGTCGACAGCCAGGTGCATTTTCGCGAACCGGGGCTCGAGCATAAGGAAGATTTGGAGAGCGGCTCGCGGGCAGCGGTGCTGGGCGGCGTCACCGCCGTCTTCGAGATGCCCAATACCAACCCGCTGACCACCAGCGAGGCAGCCCTTGCCGACAAGGTGCGGCGCGCCACCGGCCGAATGCATTGCGACTTTGCCTTCTGGGTCGGCGGCACCCGCGAGAATGCAGAGGACGCAGGCGATCTTGAACGGCTGCCGGGCGCTGCTGGGATAAAAGTTTTCATGGGCTCGTCCACCGGCGACCTTTTGGTCGAGGACGATGAGGGCGTTGCCTCGATCCTGAAGAACACGCGCCGCCGCGCTGCCTTCCATTCCGAGGACGAATTCCGACTGCGCGAGCGGCTCGGCGAACGCACCGACGGCGACCCATCCTCGCATCCGGTGTGGCGCGACGAGATCGCGGCACTGCGCTGCACCGAGCGCCTGGTGCGCATCGCGCGACAGGCCCGCGCCCGCATCCATGTGCTGCACATCTCGACGGCCGAGGAGATCACTTTCCTCGAACAGCATAAGGATGTCGCGACCTGCGAGGCGACGCCGCATCATCTGACGCTGAGCGCGGATGATTACGCTCGGCTTGGCACGCTGATCCAGATGAACCCACCGGTGCGGGCAGTGCGCCACCGCGACGGCATCTGGCGCGGCGTTGTGCAAGGTATCGTCGATGTGCTGGGTTCCGACCACGCCCCGCACACGCTGGCCGAGAAGGCAAAACCCTATCCGGCCTCGCCGTCGGGCATGACTGGCGTGCAGACACTGGTGCCGATCATGCTGGATCACATCAATGCCGGCCGGCTGACGTTGCAACGTTTCGTCGACCTCTCCAGCCACGGTCCGCAGCGCATCTTCGGCATGGCCAGGAAAGGCCGCATCGCCGCCGGCTATGACGCCGATTTCACGATTGTCGATCTGAAGCGCCGCGAAACCATCACCAATGCCCAGGCCGGCTCCAAGGCCGGCTGGACGCCTTATGACGGAAGGAAAGTGACTGGCTGGCCGGTCGGCACAGTCGTGCGCGGCCGGCGCGTGATGTGGGAAGGCGAGATCGTCACCCCCAGCCAGGGCAGAGCGGTGGAGTTTTCGGAGGCGCTGGCGGTCTAGGCGGGCTTGTGGGCAGGGAGGGTGATGCCGCTCAATCCCCTGCGACGAAGAACGTCCACTGTCCGGCGGGCGTGATGCCGACGCGGTAGAAGATGTAGGCGCCGAACTGCTTCATGCTGTCATAGTCGCCAGCGGTGACGATCTTGAAAAGCTCGACCCGCTGCCTGGCGTCGAGCTTGTCCAGCGGCAGCGCGAAGAAATATGGCCAGACATAGAGCTCCTGCGGCGTGCCGGCATCGACATGGACATAGCCGGCATTGAGCACCTCTTCCAGGATGGCGAGGATCTCTTGGCCTTCCGCGTCGCCCGAAAGACCTTTCAGGAAGGTGATCGGGTCGCCTTCGATCTCGCTCAGCGACAATTGAGTCATCGTGTCGCCCTTGCCGATCAGTGGCCGGAGCCTTTCGATGTCGCCGCTCTTGCAGGCCTCGACGATCAGATCGTGCATGCGCCTGACCGGCTCCGGCAGCTTGCCGAGATCATAGACGACCTCGGGCAAGGGTTCATCCGGATCGGCATGCGGATTGGCCATGCCACCATCGTTCGTTGGTCCCTCTGGTTCGACCTGTTCCGGCTCGTCGGGCTGCGTTGGCTGGCTGGCCGCGGGCGGCGGCGTGCCGAGCGGGTCGGGCATCGGCACCGTCGTTCCGGGCGGCGACATGTCGTCATCGGCGGGCGGCGCGACCGGCGAAGGAAGGTCCTCGCGCTTGATTTCACTCAGCGTATAGGCGGGGCTGCTTGCGAGGCAAAGCGTGAGCGGAGCCGCGGCGCAAAAAGCAGCGAGCCGGATGCTGAGGGCCAAGCCACGCGGCTGGCCTGACATCGAAAAATTCACCGCCTGCCTCTCCATGATTCCCGGGCCCTTAGAAGAGCCCCAGGCCCTTACAGGTGCCACAGGCCCTTACAGGTGCCCCGGGGCAATGATGCCCAAGCGGCACGTCCTCGTCAAAGAGCCTGATGCCGGTTCAGTGCCGCAGCCGTCCTGGTTCGAAGGCCCCGGCTATCACCTTTTCACGCATGCGGTCGAGCAGGGCAAGGGCTGAGGTCTCGCCATTGGCGCGCAGCATTTCGCCGAAGGCGGTTTCGAGGGCCGCCTCGGCGATGATTTCCGGCTCGATTCCGGCCGAAAGCCCTTCCGCCCAGGCCTCGCTGTGGCTTTCCACTGCGGTCAGGCGCTTTTCTTCCCTGACCAGCGCGTCGATGTCGTTGACGCCATGTTCCATTGCGATGTCCACCCCTTTTCAAGCGGCGATCCGACAGATGCGGATCAGGCTTGGGCTGTCCTTTTTTACACGCAGGTTAAGTAAGTACTTGTAAATACGACATTTCTAGGGTCGCTTCCGACAAGTCTCGTCGCGTTTTGTAAACCTGCGCTCGATCCGATTCAAAACTTAGCCGATTAGGCCGGCGAGCGGGACGAAAACCTTCAGTTTGAGTTAATTCCACATCCGCGCGGTAACGTTTCGTTAATACCGTTGCAGAAGTGCAACACAAGGATTGCACTAAGATGCCACCGGACACAAGCAGGCCGGACACAAGCAGGCAGGTGTCAAGGTCAGTTGCCGTAGCGCGAGGCGATGTCGCGCGACAGCGTCTCGCCTTCCTTCATGTAGCGGCTGATGGCTTCGGTCGCCGAGGCGGTGCACTGCGTGTAGGTGCTGCCGAACGAGCGGTAGCCGCGGTTGAAGCTGGCGATGAAGCGGGCGCGCCGCTCCGGGTCCGGGTTTTCCGAAGCAATCAGCTTCTCCATCTCGGCCCGCCACTGGTCGCCCTTCTCGCCGCATAGATTACGCAGAAAATGCAGCGACCCCAAAACCTCCGCCAGCCGCATCAGCCCCGGCTCGAACGGCGACTCGGCGGCCAGAGCCGGCTGCGGCCCGATCGCCGTGCTGGCGGCGAGGCAAGCTGCAAGGAAAAACGAGGCGCGGATCATAAGTCCTTGTGGCGAAACATACTGTCGCCTGCAAGGCGATTTTCGAGGCTATGCCCCTTCGTTCCTGAGCAATCCGTCGGCAACGGCAAACACCGAAGCGGCAAGCGGCAGCGCCGTCATTTCGCTGAGCGTATAGAAGGCGGCGGTCTCGGCGTCGTCGCTGGCCACGGGCTCGCCGCCGGCATAGGTGGCGCCGAACACCGTCAGCAGATAGTCGACCGGGTGCCCGTCGCTGTTGCCATCGATGTGGATTTCCCGAAGGAGGCGGTAGTTGTGCGCCTGCAATCCGGTTTCTTCCAGCAATTCGCGTTGCGCGGCTTCCTCCAGCGTTTCGCCGGCCTCGACCTTGCCGCCTGGAAACGCGTAAAATCCTTGCGAAGGCTGCCGCGCCCGTTTGACCAGCAGCACGGTGTCGCCGCGGACGATGGCGACTGAGACAGCCGGGAGTATTTTACGCATCTCGTCCATGGATCTCCGATCGTCATTTGCTGTGTCCGTTGTGGACCGGCGGGCGAGAAGAAGCATTAGCGGTTGCGCAACGCCGGTTCCATCGCCACCTTCGCATCCGACCAACTCAACGAGTTTTTAGCTTATGTGCGGACGCTTTGCCTTGACCGCCACGCCGGACCAGACCGCCGCTTTTCTCGGTCTGGCGGAGCTGGAGGATTTTCCGGCCCGCTACAACATCGCGCCGACGCAGCCGGTGCTGATGGCGATCGCCGGTTTGCCGAAGGCGCCAGGCTCGAATTTGCCCGACCGCCAGCCGATGCTGGTGCGCTGGGGGCTGATCCCGGCCTGGGTGAAGGACACGCGTGAGTTTCCGCTGCTGTTCAACGCCCGCTCGGAGGGAGCAACGGAAAAGGCCTCGTTTCGCACCGCTATGCGCCATCGCCGCGCTTTGGTCCCGGCCTCCGGTTTCTACGAATCGCGTCAATCAGGCGGCAAGAGGGGGCAGCCCTATTGGGTGCGGCCGAAGCATGGCGGGCTTGTCGCCTTCGCCGGGCTGATCGAGACCTATGCCGAGCCGGGCGGCTCGGAAATGGACACCGGCGCCATCCTGACCGTCAACGCCAATGCCGACATCGCCCATATACACGACCGGATGCCGGTGGTGATAAATCCGCAGGATTTCGCCCGCTGGCTGGATTGCCGCACGCTGGAGCCGCGCGATGTGGCCGACCTGCTCAGACCGGCACAGCTCGATTTCTTCGAGGTTGTCCCGGTTTCCGACCTGGTCAACAAGGTCGCCAACACCGGACCGGAGATTCAGGAAAGGGGCGTCGTGGGACCGGAGCCCGAGAAGGCCAGGCGCCAGAAGCCCGGCGCGGACAACGGGCAGATGACTTTGTTCTAGCTGCTATTTTCCTGGCACCTTTCGGCACCCTCATTGCCGGCGCATGGCGTCGGCTGACGTCACATCAGGCAGCGCGCGGCGATGTGATCTTCTGCGCCGGCTTTTTCTTCTTCGCGGTATGGAGAAGGGCGGCGACGATCGCGGCCGGGCCGATCGCCCGGTATTGGTTGGCGAGCGCCGGTTGCTTGGCGCTGCTGGAGTCCTGCTTGGTTCGGGGCATTTTTCTCTTCCCTGGTAACGTCTTCGTGTCCGCGTTTGCTGGTCGAATCCGACCAAATCGTGACATCTGGTGATCTAGCCGGCGAATGTTTCATGACTGTGCCGACATGTTTAATAAAATGTTTCACTGCGTCATAACCTGTGAATCAACGACTCTTTTGCCGAAAGTTGCGACTTGACGGCAACACTGGCTGAGGCGATAAAGCCGCTCATGAGAACGTCTTTCGCCATTTGTGGCATTTGCATTATTGGCTAGCCTCGCGCTGGTCCGGACGTTTTCGCCTATCTTCCTTCTAGAGTGGACAAACGCCCCGGCCAGCAGGCTGGCGCCTGCTTTGCGTCTCGGCGCAAGGAAGACTCCAGCTCGAACAAGAATATCGGACCGGAAGGCACGGAATGTCTGACGCATCGAAGGGCCTGCGCCTCTACAACACGCTGACGCGGACCAAGGAGGATTTCTTCCCGATCGATCCGCGCAATGTGCGCATGTATGTCTGCGGCCCGACGGTCTACGATTTTGCCCATATCGGCAATGCGCGGCCAGTGATCGTGTTCGACGTGCTGTTCCGCCTGCTGCGCCATCTCTACGGGCAAGCGCATGTCACCTATGTGCGCAACATCACGGATGTCGACGACAAGATCAACGCCCGCGCCTTGCGTGATTTCGGCGGCGAGATTGCCTCGGGAAAACTGTCGCTGAACGAGGCGATCCGTCGGGTCACCGAAAAGACCGCCGACCAGTTCCACAAAGATGTGGCGACGCTCGGCTGCCTGGAGCCGACGGTCGAGCCGCGCGCCACCGAGTTCGTCGCGCCGCGCGCCGACGGCAAGGCCGACATGATCTCCTTGATTCAACGCTTGATCGAACGCGGCCATGCCTATGTTGCGGCAGGCGAAGTTCTGTTCGACACGGCCTCGATGCCGGACTATGGCCAATTGTCGAAGCGCAATCTCGACGAGCAGCAGGCCGGCGCCCGCGTCGCCGTCGATGCGCACAAGAAGAACCCTGGCGATTTCGTGCTGTGGAAGCTGTCCTCGCCGGAAGAACCGGGCTGGGACAGCCCGTGGGGCAGGGGCCGGCCGGGCTGGCACATCGAGTGCTCGGCGATGTCGGCCGCCTATCTCGGCGAGGTCTTCGACATCCATGGCGGCGGGCTCGACCTGATCTTCCCGCACCACGAGAACGAGATCGCCCAGTCGCGCTGCGCCCACGGCACCGAAACGATGGCTAAGGTGTGGATGCACAACGGCTTCCTGCAGGTCGAAGGGCAGAAGATGTCCAAGAGCCTGGGCAACTTCCACTCGATCAACGAGTTGCTGGAGACGGAGACCTTTGGTGGCCGCAAATGGCCGGGCGAGGTGCTGCGGCTGGCGATGCTGATGACGCATTATCGCGAGCCGATCGACTTTTCCGTGCGCAAGCTGGAGGAGGCGGAAAACACGCTGCGCAAATGGAAGCGGGCAGCGGACCTTGCGCCGGCGGCGGCAAAGCAATTGCCGGTGGACGTGGTGGAAGCCCTGTCGGACGATCTAGCAACCTATTCTGCGTTCCAGGTGCTGACGCAGTTGGCCGGCGAGGCTGTGGATTTCAATGCTGCTGCTGGCGGCAACGCTGGCGCAGCGGGCAACGATGCTGCCGCTTCGCTGAAGGCGGCGCTGTCGTTCCTCGGCTTCGACGTCGCGCCGGCCAAGGTCGATGAAGGCGAGATCGCCAGGGCGATCGCCAAGCGCCTGGAACTGATCGCCGCCAAGAACTGGGCGGAGGCCGATCGCATCCGCGACGACTTGCTGGCACAGGGTGTTCAGTTGAAGGACGGCAAGGATCCAGTCACCGGCGAACGCGTAACGACGTGGGAGGTCAAGCGATGAGGATGGTGCCAAGCGCCCCCCTCTGGCCTGCCGGCCATCTCCCCCTCAAGGGGGGAGATTGGACGTCACTTCGGCTTTCGCCAATCGCCTACGTTGATGATTGGGCGCTGTCGGCGAAGCCGCCGATCTCCCCCCTTGAGGGGGAGATGGCCGGCAGGCCAGAGGGGGGCGCACTGCGATGACGCATTTCCCGGTACCCGCCAACAACCGCAGCAATGCGCGCAAGATGCGCGGGGCTATGACCGACGCCGAGCTGAAGCTTTGGAATGAGATTAGAGCGCACAGGCTGATGGGACTAGCCTTCAGGCGCCAGATGCCTATCGCCGGCTACATCGTCGATTTCGCCTGCCCCACCAAAAAGTTGATCGTCGAACTCGACGGCTCTCAGCACGCTCGGGCCGAAGCTTCAGCATCCGACGCTGCGAGAACAGCTAAGCTTGAGGCGCTGGGCCGGATCATCCTGCGCTTCTGGAACGACGACGTCATCCGCGATATCGACAATGTCTGCCAGCACATCGTGATCGAGGCCGGTCTGGCCCGTGCCGAAATGCCGGCCGACGAACATAGGAGGGAGGCAGTTCCATGATCGATCATCTCGGCATCACCGTTTCCGATTTTGACACCTCCAAGGCCTTTTACGACAAGGCGATGGCGCCGCTCGGTGCGTCACTCCTCTACATGGTGCCGCAGGAATATACCGGCGGCGCCAAGGTCGGGGGCTATGGCCGCGACCGGCCGGTGTTCTGGCTGCATGCCGGCAAGGACAAGCCGAAGGACCGCCAGCACGTCGCTTTCACCGCGCGCAGCCGCGCCGAGGTCGATGCCTTCCACTCAGCCGCCATCGCCGCCGGCGGCAAGGACAATGGCGCGCCGGGCCTGCGTCCGCACTATCATGCGAACTACTATGGCGCCTTTGTCTTCGATCCCGACGGCAACAATGTCGAAGCCGTCTGCCATGCCCCGGAGTGATCGACGATGAGCCTCGACAACAGACCGGTCTACACAGGCGGTTGCCAGTGCGGCGCCGTGCGCTTCCGTATCGAAGGCGCTCTGGGTGACGCCTCCGTGTGCCATTGCCGCATGTGCCAGAAGGCGAGCGGCAATTTCTACCTGCCGCTAGTGTCCGTGCGTGACGCAAAACTCGACTGGACGCGCGGTGAGCCCAAACGCTTCCGCTCGTCCAGTGCCGCATTGCGCGGTTTTTGTGCCGATTGCGGCACGCCGCTGACCTTCGAGGCGCCCGACGGCATCGCGCTCGCCATCGCCGCCTTCGACGACCCGGAGGAGATCGCGCCGACCATCCAATGGGGCATCGAAGCAAAACTCCCCTATGTGGATCACATCCACGAATTGCCCGGCGAGGACACGATGGCCGACGTCTCGTCGGCCTCCTATCTTGCCGATCTCGTCTCTTACCAGCATCCCGACCACGACACCGAACAATGGCCGCCGGAGGAAAGATCATGACCGAAACCGTTCGAACCGGCGGCTGCCAGTGCGGCGCCGTCCGTTTCCGTATCCGTGGAGCACTCGGGCGCCCGTCCATCTGCCATTGCCGCATGTGCCAGAAACAGTTCGGTTCCTTCTTCGGCGCGCTGGTGACGGTGCCGAAGGACGGCGTCGAATGGGTCCGTGAGGAGCCGAGTTATTTCCAGTCGTCTGTCAATATCGATCGCGGCTTCTGCGCCCGATGCGGCACGCCGCTGACCTACAGGCAGCCCGGCGGGCTCGAGATCGCTATCGGCGCTTTCGACGACCGTTCCGACCTCGCACCGCAGATCCAGGTCAATTACGCCGCGCGGCTGCCCTGGGTGGAGAAGATCTTCGACGCGCCAGTCCACGAGGATCCTGAGTACTACACCCGGCAGGAATCGATCATCTCCTTCCAGCATCCGGATCACGAGACGGCCAACTGGCCGCAGCAGGGCCTGAAATTATGAGCAGTGAACTCCGCAACCTCTATCCCGAGATCGCGGCCTTCGAGTCCGGCATGCTCGATGTGGGCGACGGCCATCAGGTCTATTGGGAGCGTTCCGGCACCAGAGGCGCCAAGCCGGCTGTGTTCCTGCATGGCGGACCGGGCGGCACCATTTCGCCGAAGCATCGGCGGCTGTTCGATCCTAAGCTTTACGACGTCGTCCTGTTCGACCAGCGCGGCTGCGGAAAATCGACTCCGAACGCCTCGCTCGAGGCCAACACCACCTGGCATCTGGTCGCCGACATCGAGCGCCTGCGCGACATGTGCGGCTTCGACAAATGGCTGGTGTTCGGTGGCTCGTGGGGCTCGACGCTGGCGCTGGCCTATGCCGAGACACATCCCGAGCGGGTCAGCGAATTGGTCGTGCGCGGCATTTACACGCTGACGCGCGCGGAGCTCGAATGGTATTACCAGTTCGGCGTCTCGGAAATGTTCCCCGACAAATGGGAACGCTTCCTGGCGCCGATCCCCGAGGCCGAGCGCGGCGACATGATGGCCGCCTATCGCAAGCGGCTGGTCGGCAGCGACCGCAAGGCACAGGTCGAGGCGGCCCGCGCCTGGAGCCTGTGGGAAGGCGAGACGATCACGCTATTGCCCGAGCCTGAAACCAGCGCCCCGTTTGGCGAAGACGACTACGCAGTCGCCTTTGCCCGCATCGAGAACCACTATTTCGTCCATGCCGGCTGGCTGGAGGAAGGGCAGCTGCTGCGCGATGCGTTCAAGCTGAAGGACATCCCCGGCACCATCATCCACGGCCGCTATGACATGCCGTGCCCGGCGCGCTATGCGTGGGCGCTGCACAAGGCGTGGCCGAAGGCGGATTTCCACCTGATCGAGGGCGCCGGCCATGCATATTCGGAGCCGGGCATCCTCGACCGGCTGATCCGGGCGACGGACAAGTTTGTGGGGAAATGATGATGCCTGCTTGTGCTCTACGGCGCCCCCCTCTGCCCTGCCGGGCATCTCCCCCACAAGGGGGGAGATTAGATGTCGCCGTCGCTTTCGCCAATCGCCGACGTTGCAGGAAGCGCGCCGTCGGCAAAGCTGCTGATCTCCCCCTTTGCGGGGGAGATGTCCGGCAGGACAGAGGGGGGTGCACAAGCACCTTGCGGCCATGAGAAAAGAAAGACTGTTCCTCTTCGACACCACTCTGCGCGATGGGCAGCAGACGCCCGGCATCGACTTTTCCGTCGAGGACAAGATCGCCATCGCCAAGCTGCTCGACGAGTTCGGCATCGACTATGTCGAGGGCGGCTATCCCGGCGCCAACCCGACCGACACCGCCTTCTTTGCCGAGCACCGCACGACTAGCGCCAAATTCGTCGCCTTCGGCATGACCAAGCGGGCAGGGGTGTCGGCTTCGAACGATCCCGGGCTTGCCGCACTTGTTCAGTCAAAATCGGACGCAATCTGCTTTGTCGCCAAGAGCTGGGACTACCATGTCCGCGTCGCGCTGGGCTGCACCAACGAAGAAAACCTCGATGCGATCAAGGCCTCGGTCGAAGCGGCGGTTCCCTCGGGCAAGGAAGCGCTGGTCGATTGCGAGCATTTCTTCGACGGCTTCAAGGCCAATCCCGATTATGCGCTGGCCTGCGCCAGGACCGCTTACGACGCCGGCGCGCGCTGGGTGGTGCTGTGTGACACCAACGGCGGCACGCAGCCCTCGGAAGTGCGCGCCATCGCCGAGAAGGTCATCGCCTCAGGCATTCCCGGAGACCATCTCGGCATCCATGCCCATGACGACACTGGCCAGGCGGTGGCGAATTCGCTGGCTGCCGTCGAGGCCGGCGTGCGCCAGATCCAGGGCACGCTGAACGGCATCGGCGAGCGCTGCGGCAACGCCAATCTGATCTCGATTGTGCCGACCCTGGCGCTGAAGCCAGCCTTTTCCAGCCGCTTCGAGACAGGCATTTCGGCCGAAGCATTGGCTGGGATATCGCGCCTATCCCGCGCCTTTGACGAATTGCTGAACCGTGCGCCGGAAGCGCAGGCGCCCTATGTCGGCGCTTCCGCCTTCGCCACCAAGGCCGGCATCCATGCCTCGGCGCTGGCCAAGGAGCCGGCCACCTACGAGCATGTGCCTCCGGAAGCGGTCGGCAACCGCCGCCGCGTCATGGTCTCGGACCAGGGCGGCAGGGCCAATTTCCTCGCCGAGCTGAAGCGGCGCGGCATCGACATGCCCCGGGACGACCACCGGCTCGACGCGCTGATATCAGTGGTCAAGGAGCGCGAGGCCGAGGGCTATGCCTATGAAGGCGCCGATGCCAGCTTCGAGCTTCTGGCGCGCAAGATGCTGCACGGCCTGCCGGAATTCTTCAGCGTCACCTCGTTCCGCTGCATGGTCGAGCGCCGCTTCGACGCCAACGGCCAGCTGAAGACGGTCTCCGAGGCGATCGTCAAGGTGCTGGTCGACGGCGAGGAAAAAATGTCTGTGGCGGAAGGGCACGGCCCGGTCAACGCGCTCGATATCGCGCTGCGCAAGGATCTCGGAAAATTCCAGGACGAGATCGCCGACCTCGAGCTTGCGGACTTCAAGGTGCGTATCCTCAATGGCGGCACCGAGGCGATCACCCGCGTGCTGGTCGAATCGCATGACGGCACCGGCGCCCGCTGGTGGACGGTCGGCGTTTCCGAAAACATCATCGACGCCTCGTTCCAGGCGCTGATGGATTCCATCGTCTACAAGCTGATGAAGAACCGCGAGATGGCCGGGCTGGTAGCGGCAGAGTAAGATTGAACCATCAGCGAAAGTCCATTGATCCATCAGAACTTTGCGATGGTCTTGGCACGGCGGCTGGCGCATAGCGTTGGGCCATGGCCACGCAAGCAATTCAGCTCGAAGCAGACTCAAAGGCCCGGCGTGGCTTTCTGCTGGCGCTGGGCGCCTATCTCCTGTGGGGGTTGCTGCCTTTTTACATGAAGGCGGTCGCGCATCTGCCGCTGGCCGAAGTCATTGCGCACCGCATCGTCTGGTCGGTGCCGATCGCCGCCGCCGTTTTGGTCTGGGCCGGCCGCACCGTGGACTTCAAGGCCGCAATCCGTTCGCCGCGCATCATTTCGATGGCGGCGCTGACGGCAGCGCTGATTTCAGTCAACTGGGGCATCTATGTCTGGGCTATCGCGGTCGACCGTACCATCGAGACCGCGCTAGGCTACTACATCAACCCGCTTGTCAGCGTTGTTGTCGGCGCGCTGCTGCTCGGCGAACGGCTCGACCGGCTGCAGATCGCGGCGGTGGTGCTGGCGGCGATCGCGGTCGCAGTGCTGACGATCGACGCCGGCAAGCTACCCTGGGTATCACTGGTGCTGGCGTTTTCCTTTGCCGCCTATGCCTTCTTCCGCAAGACGCTGCCAATCGGTCCGAGCCAGGGCTTTCTGCTCGAAGTGCTGTTGCTGTCGGTGCCGGCGCTCAGCTACATCATCTTCCTCATCGTCACCGGGCAGGACCATTTCGTCTCCAGTTCCCTGGACGATACGGCGCTGCTGATCGGCTGCGGCCCGGTCACCGCCATACCGTTGCTGCTGTTTGCCTTCGGGGCCAAGCTGTTGCGTCTCTCCACCATCGGCATCATGCAGTATATCGCGCCGACCATTGTGTTCCTGATCGCCGTGCTGATTTTCGGCGAACCCTTCGGCAGCACCCAGGCCATCGCCTTCGGCCTGATCTGGACGGCGCTGGCGATCTACTCCTGGTCGATGTTCCGAGGCCGCGAGATCCGGCCGGCAGTGCGTTAGGGCGAGGGGATTTTCGATGTACTTGCTGCACATAGCAAACAAGAATTATTCCTCGTGGTCGCTGCGGCCCTGGGTGCTGATGCGGACATTGGACGTCCCCTTCGAGGAGCGGCTGACACCGTTTCCGACCGGATCGAGCTGGAGCCTCTACCGGCCGTTCTCGCCCAGCGGCCGCGTACCTTGCCTGATCGACGACGGCTGGGCGGTTTGGGATTCGCTCGCCATCGCCGAATATCTGGCCGAGCGCCACGCCGGCGTCTGGCCTGCCGACGCGAAGGCGCGAGCCTGGGCGCGGTCGGCTGCGGCCGAAATGCATTCGAGCTTCACCGCCTTGCGCGGCTCCTGTCCGATGAACTGCGGTGTCCGCATCGCGCCGGTGCCGATCTCCGATGAGCTGAAGCACGACCTCTTCCGTCTCGGCGATCTCTGGGACGATGGGCTGCGCCGCTTCGGCGGACCGTTCCTGGCTGGCGATCGCTTCACCGCCGTTGACGCCTTCTTTGCCCCGGTGGCGTTTAGGGTTCAGTCCTACGGACTGTCTTTCGAGGGCGCAGCTGCCGCCTATCCGGCGCGATTGCTTGCTCTGCCGGCGATGCGCGAATGGTACGCGGCAGCCCTTGCCGAGACGTGGCGCGAGCCGAACCACGAAGCGGAGGTGCGCGCCGCCGGCACTGTCGTCGAGGACTTTCGCGCAACCTTGTAACGGTTGCCGCTACATCCCGCGCCCCAGCCGCCTGACGAACAGGTAGACGACCGCCGCGACTGCCAGCGATATCGCCGACGCCACCCAAAAACCCATCGGCGTGTCGACCAGCGGCAGGCCGCCGACATTCATGCCGAACAGGCTTGAGATGATCGTCATCGGCAACAGCACCGCCGTCATCACCGACAGCATGTAGAGCAACTGGTTCGACTGCGTCGTCAGCTTGGCCATCAGCTCGTCCTGCAAGAGCCGGGCACGCGCCTGCAATTGCTCGCCGTCATGATGCAATGTATGAGCGCGGTGCGAAAGCCGTGCCGCCATGTCGTAGATTGTGTCGGGCAATCGTTGCGATGCGAATGGTCGAGATGGCGGAACAGGCTGGTCAGCGTCGCCATCTGCCGGTGGATCACCACCAGATGCCGGCGTGCATCGACCAGCGCCTGCCGCTCATTGTGCCATGCATCGCAGACGATGCGATCCTCGATCCCGTCGAGCGTGTCGCCAAGGCCACCGAGTTCCGTCGCCATGCCGTCGAGCGACTGGCCCATGACAGCCTCGATCAGTTCGGCCGGAGAGCGGAACTTGCGCGAGCCGTTGTCGATCGCCTTACGGACGTTGTCGACCGACTGCAGCGGTTGCTTGCGGCCGCCGATCAGCATCGTGTCGTTGAAGGCGAAGCGGAAATGGCCGAGCCCACGCGCTTCCGCCGAATAGTCGTGGCGCAGGTCCGGCAGATCGCCGTAGAGCCAGTCGCCCTCAAGGTCGATATGGCAGCCATGGCCGGCCGACAGGAAGGCATCGCGCACCGGCGGCGGCAAAGCCTGATCGGCGGCGATCTCGTGGCGGGCACGCATGTCGGAAAGCTGATAGCTGCGCCATGTCCAGTGTGCGGCGGCCGGGTCTTTGGTTCGCGTGCCTTCGGCGGTGAAGTGATAGATGAAGAACAACCCATGCTCGTCGGGCAGGTACGGCGACAGGTCGGTGCCTTCCGGGTTGAGGGCGATGTTCATGGTCGCTTGGCCAGCTTTTTGAAAACAACGCCGCGCGGCCGCAGCGGCCGGTGATTCCTAGCACGGGCGCTCCCGGTTTCGTGTGACGGTTTCTTGACACTTTGACCGTGGTCCGAGGCGCACACACGAACGCCGCTGTTTGGAGGCAATTTGGAATAATACGTCGTTGACTGGCGTTTACGCAAAGAGCACGACGCAAATCCATGCGGAGGACGTCCGATGCATGCCGGCTTCCCACGAAGCATATTCATAGCGGTATTGGGAGCCGTCATGGCGAGTTGCGCCGGCTTTCCAGCGCAGAAAATGGAGGCAATAACCGGCTATGGCCCCAACCCCACTTTGCCGAAGCCAAGACCGACGCTGATCCCGACCGTCAACATCGCCGAGGCGAAAGGCTGGCAGGAAGGTGGTATGCCGACCCCCGCGACGGGGCTGACGGTGAGCGCCTTCGCCACCGGCCTTGACCATCCGCGCTGGCTGCATGTGCTTCCGAACGGCGACGTGCTGGTTGCCGAAACCAACGCCCCTGCCAAGCAGGATGAAGGCTTCAGCCTTAGAAAGGTCTTCATGGACCTGGCTATGAAGCGGGCCGGCGCCGCGACCCCAAGCGCCAACCGCATCACGCTCCTGCGCGACACCAATGGCGACGGCGTTGCGGATGTGCGCACCACGTTCGCGGAAGACCTCAATTCACCCTTCGGTATGACGCTGTCCAAAGGCAAGCTCTACGTCGCGAATACCGACGCGCTCGTCGCTTTCCCCTACTCCAATGGCCAGACCCGAGTCACCACGCCGCCGGAAAAGATCATCGACTTGCCGGCCGGAGAGCTCAACCATCATTGGACCAAGGACGTGATCGCAAGTCCGGATGGACGCAAGCTCTATGCCACCGTCGGCTCCAACAGTAACGTTGGAGAAAACGGCATGGCCGCCGAGAAGAACCGCGCCGCCGTCCTTGAAGTGGATTTGTCCACCCGCCGCACCCGGGTCTTCGCGTCGGGGCTGCGCAACCCGAACGGGCTCTCCTGGAACCCTGAAACTGGCGAGCTTTGGGTCGCCGTGAACGAGCGTGACGAGATCGGCGACGATCTCGTGCCGGATTACATGACCTCGGTTCGTGACGGCGCGTTCTACGGCTGGCCTTACAGCTACTACGGACAGAACGTCGACAAACGCGTCAAGCCGCAGCGCCCCGATCTCGTGGCGAGGGCGGTCAAGCCCGACTATGCCCTGGGTTCCCATACCGCCTCGCTGGGACTGACCTTTTCCAAAGGCGCGTCGCTCGGTCCGGCCTACGGCAACGGCGCCTTCGTCGGCCAGCACGGCTCGTGGAACAGAAGCGTGCACAGCGGCTACAAGGTGATCTTCGTGCCGTTCCGCGGTGGTAAACCGAGCGGTCCCCCGAAGGATGTGCTCACTGGCTTCATTGGGCATGATGGCAAGGCGATGGGCCGTCCGGTCGGCGTTGCTATTGATCAGACCGGCGCATTGCTCGTCGCCGACGATGTCGGCAATGTCATCTGGCGGGCCAGCCGGGCAAGTCGCCGACTTGCGGGGGCAGTAGGGCAGTAGGGCAGTAGGGCGGCCTTATGTAGCAAAGCACCAAGCCCCGACGACGGGAGGGGACCGTGAGCTAGGCGCCGTGTGGGCGCGAGCGGTATTGGCCGCATTCTTTCTAACTAGCGTAGTTCTCTTCGCTAGTTATAGAGAAAGTTTTCCCATCGGCGATCCCGTTGGGACCGGGATGATATTCGAACTTGAAAGCTGTTTCTCTCGGGTTGTCGAACGCATCGGAATAGTCGATTCTGCCATAAACGAAGAACCGGCCAGCGCCATTTTCCATGGTGCTTTTGGACATTTTCCAGACCATGTGGAAAATGAAAACCGGATGATTGAAGTCCTGTCCAGGTCCGATATCAAAGCCGCGCACCGTTCTGTCTTTGGTGAGATCAGAACGAGGATCATGGCCAACAAAATTCAGGTTGTAGCCGCTGGTAATCGCGATCTTGTGGGCTGGACTGGAACCGGCATTCTTGATCGAGATAATGATTGTAGGAGAGGCGGTGTCGGTGCCCTCTATCGATATATCGGTTACGCCGACATAAGCTCGCGTTTCGATAATTCCCAAGCGCCTAGTTTCAAGCAAGGTGTTGCGAACGTAGATAACGCCGGCAATGGTGGCGAGGAGGGTTACAAAGGAAACCGCCAAGACGCCGAACGCCCAATCAGCCATCGCCTGCTGAGCGGAAAGATCATATTCGGAGCGTTTGGATTCCTGCTCGGCGCGTACTTTTTCCTCTATGCATTTTCTGATCGCAGAAACGTCAGCGCCGACACACTCGCGCTCTATGGCGCTCTCGGTTTCGCTGGCATGGTTTGCGGCATTGTAATCTGCGCGCTGGTCATATTTGGCGTTTCTGGCTGATACATCCCAAATCGTAATCGCGCACAAAATCAGTAGCAGTCCAACAAAGAACCACGTTACAATTGTACGGACGCTACCCCTATCGCCGTCAGGCATTGTAAGAAAAACGCTGCTGTGAATTTGCCCCTAGAGAGCTTATTCCGCACGTTTACCTCCTCCTCGTCAACGTTCTATTCGGCAGCGTCGTCGCACGGAATGGCGTCATGAACGTCCGTGACGATGTAGCCTTTCGGCTCGCCGGCCACCGACTGGACAAGCACGTCCACCACAAAGGTACTGGTTAGTGGGTTTACCTCTTTGGTGATCTGCCCTTTGAGGTCGTTAATGGACTTTCGGAAATAGACAGGCAGTGCCTTGTCCGAAATTGAGGGGATAATGCCCTTGTCGCCTGTGCGGCCCTTCTCTTTGCCAGGGCCGCGATTTGCCTGGTCCATAAACAGCATCACCTCGCGCTTGATCTGGTTATCCGGGACGAGCGGCTGTCCCATGCCCCGGATTTTATGGGAACCCACTAGGTAGCGGCTATGGGAATGTTGGTGCTTTTGCTACATAAGACCGCAGTAGGGCAGTAGGGCAGTAGGGCAGTAGGGCAGTAGGGCAGTAGGGCAGTAGGGCAGTAGGAGAGTGCCTCATCATGAGCGCGGCATTCACTACATACTGCCCTACTGCCTTACTCCCCTAAAGCTTGTCGATTACCGACTGCACACCCTCGGTCGGCGCATCGACCGACGATCCAGCGACCATGATGGCGGCGACGATTGCTTCCGGATCGTCGACCACCAGCGGCTTGACCCGCTGCGCGGTGTGGATGAAGCCTTCGGCCATCATATGGTCGAGCAGCGCCAGCATCGGGTCCCAGAATCCCCCAACATTGCCGAAGACGATCGGCTTGCGATGATGGCCGAGCTGCGCCCAGGTCATGATCTCGATGATTTCCTCGACCGTGCCGATGCCGCCCGGCAGCGCCACAAAGGCGTCGGATTTCTCGAACATCGTGTGTTTGCGCTCGTGCATATTGTCGGTGATCACGAGCTCGTCGAGCCGGTCAAGCGCGGTTTCGGTGGCTTCCCTGTTGATCAGGAAGCGCGGAATGATGCCCGTCACCTTGCCGCCGGCCCGCAACGCGCCGTCGGCAACTGCTCCCATGATGCCCCTGGTGCCGCCGCCATAGATCAGACGCAGGCCGGACTTGGCAATCGAGCGCCCAAGCAGGTGTCCTGCCTTGGCATAGGTCTCATCGCGGCCCGGCGATGAGCCGCAATAGACGCAAACGGATCGAATCGTGTTCATGAGATGATTGGTGATTGGGTCTTTATTCGTGGTCAAGCCCGGGGCGGGCTTTTTCTTGCCGGCCCCGTTTTCGTGTCAGCCCGTTGTCTGCCCGTTTTTCTTGTCGGTATGGGCAAAACAGGCTAGACCGGCATTAGGTGGCTAAGGGCAGGGAAATATGGCAATTAATCCATTGAAGGCGTTTTTGTTCGCCGCCGGCGGCTCCGTCGCCGCGGCGGGAACCGCCTATGTGTCGGGCGCGCTCGATCCGTATCTCAATCGCACGCCACCGGCGGAAGTGGTATCGCTGACGCCGCCGGTCCAGAAGCCGGCCGAGCCAGGGACCGATGGGCCGCCTCCGCCCGCGCCGGCCACAGATGTGATGGCACCGGCAGCGCCGGCCACGGCCGATGCGATCGCGCCGACCTTCGATATCGTTCGGGTTGAAATCAAAGGCTCTATCGTCGTCGCCGGCAATGCCGCACCCAACGCCAAGGTCGAGATCCTCAACGGTTCGACGGTTCTCGGCTCGACCGTCGCCGGCGCCGATGGCGCTTTCGCCATCGTTCTCGACGATCCGCTGAAACCCGGCGATTACACGATCGCGCTGCGGTCAATGACCGGCAATGTCGTGACCCCCTCTGTGCAGACAGCCGTCGTCTCGATCCCCCAGAGTCCTGCTGGCCAGGTGCTGGCGATGATCGAAGAACCCGGCAAGCCCTCCGAATTGCTCACCGTTCCTGCACCCGAGAAGAAGCCTGAATCGCCTGCCGGCGACAAGGCGGCCGCTCCGGCTGCCGAGGACCCCGCTGCCGCGGCACCGGCCCCAGCCGCACCGGCGGCACCGGCCACTGTCGATGCCGCCCCCGCCGGTCCGGAAGTGCCGGTCGCACCCGCAACGCCAGCCGCAGGGCCAAAGATCGTCGTCGAAGCGATCGAGATCGACGGCAGCAAGATCTTCGTCGCCGGACTCGCCGATCCCGGCCGCAAGGTACGCGCCTATGCCAACGATATCTTGCTCGGCGACGCGAAGACATCGCCCGACGGCAATTTCCTGGTCGAGGCGACGCGCAACATTCCGGTCGGCACCTACACCATCCATGTCGACGCGCTCGATGCCGACGGGATCAAGGTGGTGGCCCGTGCCGCCGTGCCGTTCGAGCGCGAGCCGGGCGAGTCGGTCGCCGCGGTGGCGAAGCCGGCCGCGCCTGCAACCGACCCCGCCACGCCGGCTGCGGGCGCTGATGCGACGACGCCTGCGGCTCCTGCAGCCGAGGCTCCGGCCGATGTCGCGGCTGCGACGCCCCCGGCTGAAGTGCCCGAGACCGCAGCGCCGAAACTCGAACACGCCGACAGCGCCGTCATCATCCGCCGCCACGATACGCTGTGGCGGATTTCGCGGCGGGTCTACGGCCAAGGTGTTCGCTACTCGACCATCTACCTCGCCAATCAGGATCAGATCAGGAATCCCGATCGCATCTGGCCGGGGCAGGTCTTCAAGGTCCCGGAAACGTCGAAGGAAGGCGAGGCCGCCGACTTCAAGGCAATGGGCGACCAGATGACGACGGCCCCGAAAAAGGCCGATTAGAAATCCTTTTCTTCTTTCCGACCTCTTGCGGAAAGTTCGTTCATCGCTTATCGCCGATAGACGATGAATACTCCCCTGATCGAGAAGACCTGCGGCATCGCCGATAGTCGCGCCGTGGCCGCGAAGCTCGCCGCGCTTTCGCACCCGGCGCGGATCGAGATCCTTAGGCATCTTTCGGCCAGCCGCTCCTGTTGCTGCCGGGAGGTCGTCGACCATCTCGACCTGGCACAGTCCACCGTCTCCCAGCACTTGAAGATATTGGTCGACGCTGGGCTCGTCCGCTACGAACCGGACCGGCAACGCTCGCGCTATCAGGTCGACGGCGATGCGCTAGCTGATGTTTCTGCATCGCTGGCCGCGCTCGTCAAGTCCTGCTGCTCTGGCCGCTAAGAAATACGAAAAGGCATAGAAATGGCCGAAAAAACCGTCTCCGCCGATTCCGGCTCGACCTTCAGGACGTTGCGCAATCTGTGGCCCTACATGTGGCCGGCCGACCGTGCCGACCTTAGGGCGCGGGTGGCATGGGCGACAGTGCTTCTGGTCGTCGCCAAGCTGACACTGGTTGCCGGTCCCTATTTCTTCAAATGGGCTACCGATGCGCTGGCCGGCGACGCCAAGTCGGTGCCGCCATTGCCGACCTTCCTGCTGGCGCCGGTCATGCTGGTCGTCGCCTATAATGTCGTGCGGCTGGTACAGCTCGGTTTCAACCAATTGCGCGACGCGCTGTTTGCCCGAGTCGGACAATATGCGGTGCGCCAACTCGCCTTCCGCACCTTCATCCATATGCATCAACTGTCGCTGCGCTTCCATCTCGAGCGGCGCACCGGCGGCCTGTCGCGCATCATCGAGCGTGGCACCAAGGGCATCGAGACGATCGTCCGCTTCACCGTGCTCAACACCTTGCCGACCATTCTCGAATTCGCGCTGACAGCCGGCATCTTCGCCGTCACCTATGGCTGGAAATACGTGGCTGTGGTGGCGGTGACGGTCTGGCTCTACATCTGGTTCACCATCAGGGCGAGCGATTGGCGCATCGTCATTCGCCGCGACATGAACGACAGCGACACCGACGCCAGCACCAAGGCGATCGACTCGCTGCTCAATTTCGAGACGGTCAAATATTTCAACAACGAGAGCATGGAGGCCGAGCGCTTCGACCGGTCGATGGCGCGCTACGAGATATCAGCCACCAGGATCTGGACCTCGCTCGGCTGGCTGAACTTCGGCCAGGGCGTCATCTTCGGTCTAGGCACGGTCGTCGTGATGTGCCTTTCGGCGCTGGAGGTGCAGGCCGGCACGCAGACGGTTGGCGACTTCGTCTTCATCAACGCCATGCTGGTGCAGCTTTCGGTGCCGCTCAATTTCATCGGCTTCATCTATCGCGAAATCCGCCAGGGGCTGACCGACATCGAGCAGATGTTCGATCTGCTCGATGTGCCGCAGGAGATCGTCGACAGACCGGGTGCCAAGCCGCTGGCCGTCGGCGCCGGCAAGGTCGAGTTCCGCGACGTGCACTTTTCCTACGATCCCAACCGTAAAATCCTGAAAGGTATCAGCTTCGAGGTGCCCGCAGGAAAAACGGTTGCCATTGTCGGGCCGTCGGGCGCCGGCAAATCGACCATTTCGCGGCTCCTGTTCCGCTTCTACGACATCCAGGGCGGCAAGATACTGATCGACGGCCAGGACATCGGCGATGTGACGCAGGAGAGCCTGCGCGCGGCGATCGGCATGGTGCCGCAGGACACCGTGCTGTTCAACGACACCATCGCCTACAACATTCGCTACGGCCGCGTCGATGCCAGCGAGGAGGACGTCCGCAAGGCGGCCGAGCTCGCTCAGATCGGGCCGTTCATCGAGCGGCTGCCCGACGGCTACCGTTCGATGGTCGGCGAGCGTGGGCTGAAACTGTCCGGTGGCGAGAAGCAGCGCGTGGCGATCGCCCGCACCATCCTGAAGGCGCCGCCGATCCTGATGCTCGACGAGGCGACCTCGGCGCTGGACAGCCATACCGAACAGGAGATCCAGGCAGCACTCGATCTCGTCAGCCAGGGCCGCACCACCATCGTCATCGCCCACCGGCTATCGACGGTGATTTCGGCCGACGAGATCATCGTGCTGCAGGATGGCCAGATCGCGGAGCGCGGCACGCATGCCGCCTTGATGCGCAAGGCCGGTCTGTACGCCTCGATGTGGGACCGCCAGCGCGAGGCGACCGAGGCTGAGGAGCGGCTGCGCATTGCTCGCGAAAGCGATGAGTTCGGCGTTGTCGTCCGCCGCCGCCCCTCGGAGGTGAATTGAGGTGTCGAGAATGAGTTGAATTTTCCGCTTGACCTCAACCTAAGTTGAGATCGTAGACCGCCGATCGAAGGGGCACGGTGCGCCTGTTTGCGGTCGGAGAGCGGAAATGGAACAGCTAAATCAACAACATGGCAGTGGTAGCGTGTTCAGGGTCGACAAGTTCGTCGTCCCTAGCGAAGCCCGCGAAGAAATCATCGCCAAGGTCAGGATGACGCACGAATTGTTGCGCCAGCAGAAAGGCTTCGTTCAGGATTTCTTGCTCGAGCAATTTTCCGGGCCGGGGGAGTTCAACCTCGTGACCATTGTCGAATGGGAAAGCCAGGCAGCCATCGACAATGTGGTGCCGATCGTCAAGGCCGCGCATGAGCACATTGCCTTCAACCCGCAGGAGACGATAGCCCGGCTCGGCGTCAGGGCCGACATCGCCAACTATCAGCGGATTCCCGGCGTGTAGGCTCTACGGCCAGCCGGCACCCGGTGCCGGAGCCTCGATGCTGAGCAATTGGCCGGTGCGGGCATCGCTGATCATGTATTCGAAGCCGCGCCATTCGGCGGCGACGATGAACAGCGTCTTGCCTTCAGCGCCGCCGAGCATGCAGGCAAAGCAGCCGCGATCGGCGTCGACGCTCTCGAGCATTGCGCCGCCTTCTCTCACGCGCACGCAGTGCCGGTTGGGCACGTCGGCATACCAGATGGCGCCCTCGGCATCGAGACAGATACCGTCGGGAAAGCCGTTGCCGAGGTCGGCCCATCGCCGCCGGTTGGCAAGGCTGCCATCGGCGGCGATGTCGAAGGCGGTTAGCCTGTTGGCGTGGGATTCGGCGACGATCAGCGTCTTGTTGTCAGGCGTCACCGCCATCCCATTGGCGAAGGCGATCTTGTCCGCCACCTGCCGCACCGACCCGTCCGGCGCAATCAGCACGATGGTGCCGGGGCCGAAATGCTGGCCGGGAGCCGGCGCCGGCCCGCCGCCATTGACGTAGATGTTGCCGCGCCCATCGACGACGATCTCGTTCCAAGGGCTCTCTGAGAGGTGTCGCAGATCGGCGTGGGTGACCATTGTCCCGTCTGCTTCTTGCCGCAGCACCAGCCCTTCACGCCCGCAGACGACGAGCAGGCGCCCGTCCGGCAGCCAGTCGATCGAAAAGGGCAGGGTGGCAGGCACGGTGAGCATGATCTCGCTGCTGCCGTCGGCATCGACGGCGACGATCTGGCCGGTTCCCCAGTTGCAAAACCAAAGCCTGCCTTCATGCCAGCGCGGCGACTCGCCGAACGCCAGGCCGTTCATGACGATGTGCGCCTGTTTGGCTGCTGATTTCTGTGACGGCATTCGTTAGCTCCAGCTGTCGTTCGGCGGCCGCTTCGATAAAGGCACCGTATCTCCAAGGACGAGCTAGGCCGGGTCGCCCCGACAACAGTCACGGTTTTTTCGGACAGGCTCATTGGGTCCCTCCAACGCCTGCGGTCGACAAACGCTGACGGGACCTAGCCAAGCCGGCCAGCCCTCATTGCCGCGTTGCGGCCACGGGGGCTTTCCGCTATTGAGGCCGGACCTGAAACTAGGGCTGTTTCCAACCCATGGACCTCGTCGACACGATCAAGAAAACGTTCGTTCCGATCCATCGCGAAGGCTATCCGTTCATCGCGGCATTCGCCGCGGTGACGCTTTTCCTCGGCTATTTCTCTTCGATCCTGTTCTGGGTCTGCCTCATCCTGACCGCATGGTGCGTCTATTTCTTCCGCGATCCCGAGCGCGTCACGCCTGTCGACGACCGGCTGGTGGTGAGTCCGGCCGACGGCATCATCACTGCGGTCGGCCCGGCCGCGCCGCCGCGCGAACTTGGCCTCGGCGGTGGTGAAATGACCCGTATCTCGGTGTTCATGGATGTTTTCTCCTGCCATGTGAACCGCGCCCCTGTGCGCGGCCGCATCACAAGGATCGAGCATCGGCCGGGCCAATTCCTCAACGCCGCGCTCGACAAGGCGAGTGCCGACAACGAGCGCAACGGGCTGGTCATAGATAGCCCCAACGGCACGGTAGCCGCGGTGCAGATCGCCGGCCTGGTGGCGCGGCGCATCGTCTGCTGGGCCGAGACCGGCGGCACGATCGGCATCGGCGAGCGCTTCGGGCTGATCCGCTTCGGCTCGCGCGTCGACGTGTTCCTGCCGTCGACCGCGACGCCGCGTGTCGCCGTCGGCCAGACCGCGGTTGGCGGTGAAACCATACTGGCCGAATTCGGCGGCATTGCCGCAACGCCGCTCGTGCGGGTGTCCTGAGCCGTGGGCGCGCCGTTCAAGAAGTTCGAGGCACATGGCAGCGGCGGTCCGCGCATCCATGAAATCCCGATGCGCATGGTGCTGCCCAACCTTGTCACCGTGCTCGCCATCTGCGCCGGCCTGTCCGGCATCCGCTTTGGCTTCGAAGGCCGCTTCGAGCCGGCGGTGGTGATGGTGCTGCTCGCCGCCTTCCTCGACGGCATCGATGGCCGCCTGGCTCGGATGCTGAAGGCGACGTCCAAATTCGGCGCGCAGATGGATTCGCTGGCCGATATCGTCAATTTCGGCGTTGCACCCGCGCTGGTGCTCTATGCCTTCCTGCTCGACCAAGCCGGCTCGCCGGGCTGGATCGCCGCGCTCCTGTTCGCCATCGCCTGCGGACTCCGGCTTGCCCGCTTCAATGTGCTTGACGAGGACACGGACCGGCCGGTCTGGCAGACCGAATATTTCGTCGGCGTGCCGGCGCCGGCGGGCGCCGTGCTGGTGATGCTGCCGCTCTATCTGTCCTTCCTGCGGCTAGGCCTGGAGCCATCCCGCACTGCCGCCTTCATTGCCACCGGTTTCACCATTCTGGTTGCCTTCCTGCTGGTCAGCCGGCTGCCGGTGTATTCCGGCAAGAGCCTGAAAGTCCCGGGCGACAGGGTGCTGCCGATCATCCTCGGCGTCGTCCTCTATATACTGCTGTTGATGACCTACCCCTGGTACACGCTGACGGCGTCGGTCGCCGGCTATCTGATCTTTCTGCCGTTCAGCATCCGCGCCTATTCGAGGCGCGCCAAGCGCGAAGGCGAGAAGGTGCCGCCTTCAGACATCGGCTGACAGACGTATCGCCAATTCGCTCCGAAGGTTATCTGGAGCATTTTGCAGCCAAGTGGATCACTTGGCGTCGCAGAAATGCGGCTAAACAAATAGACGGAGCGGGATGCCCAGTTCAATTTGAACGCATCCCGCTCTAGCGGGAACCTGCCGGCATCTTGACCGTTCTGTCTCAGCGGGCGAGGTGCGCGACCTCGCGAAACGCCTCGCCGTCGACCTCTCAAGCTGCTGCGCCAGGCGCGGCACCTGAAGAAGTGCGAGGAGAAGAAATGGTTGTCGTCCTCATCGGTGCGTTGCTCATTGTCGCTGGCGTTGTGTACATGGCTGGCGCAGCCCTAGGGCGCGGGCGGCTCAGTGATCCGGCGCCTGTTCGCGCGGCGCCGGATCGCTCGACGCCAAATCTCGCAACGCCAGGCCCGACACTTGAGCCGCGGCGGCGCGGCCTCGGCTTCCTCGGCCTGTCGCAGAATTGGCCGGGCCTGCTGATGATGGCGGTCGGCGTCATCCTGCTGTTGTCGGTGGTGGCCCTCTAGCCCTTAAGCTGCCGCGCTGAGCCCCAGCCGGTCGATCGCCAGTTTGCGGGTCGAGACATAGTCGGTCTTGCCCGAACCCAGCACCGGGATTTCCTCGACCTTGACGATGTCGTTCGGCACCATCAGTTCGGCGGCACCTGCCTGTTTGCCGAATTTGCGCAATTCGTCGGGGTTGGCGTCATTGGCGGTGGTGACCAGCACGATGCGTTCACCGCGGCGCCTGTCCGGCACCGCCACCACGGCATGGTGCTCTTCCGGCCATAGCGACTGCACCAGCATCTCGACGGCACCCAGCGACACCATCTCGCCGGCGATTTTGGCAAAGCGCTTGGCCCGGCCGCGAATGGTGAGGAAACCCTCGCGGTCGACCGAAACGATGTCGCCGGTATCATGCCAGCCGTCGAGCGGCTGCAATTCGCCGGGCCGATCTGATGTCATGTAGCCCATCATCAGGTTTGGCCCATCGAGCCACAACCGTCCGGCGCCGCTAATGCCCTCGATCGGTTCGAGTTTCATGCGCATGGCCGGCAACAGCCGCCCGACCGTGCCGTCACGGCCGTGGATGGCTGTGTTGACGGCAACGACGGGCGCTGCCTCGGTCAAGCCGAAACCCTCGATGATCTCGGCCTGGAAGCGCTCCCGGTAAACGCGGCGTGTCTCCGGTTTCACCGCCTCGGCGCCGGCGACAATGAAGCGCAGGCTGGAGAAATCGCCGTCCTTGGCGGTGCGCGCATAATTGGCGAGGAACGTGTCGGTGCCGAACATGACGGTCGGCCTTGCATTGCGTGCGACCTCAGGGATCAGTTTGTAATGGAGCGGCGAGGGATAGAGGAACAGTTTTACTCCGGTGACCAGAGGCAGGATGGTGCCGCCCGTCAATCCGAACGAGTGGAACACCGGCAGCACGTTGAGCAGGATATCGGCCGGCGAGATGGTGATGCGGGCTTCGGCCTGCATGGCGTTGGCGAGAAGGTTCCGGTGCGACAGCACCACGGCCTTGGGCGTGCCTTCCGAGCCGGAGGTGAACAGGATCACCGCCGGCTTGGCTGCATTCTGCGGCTGCAGCGGCCAGCGCCACAGCAAGGCGGCGGCGAGCTTGTCCAGCACGGTCACGCTGGTGCGCACATCCTCCAGCCACAGCAGCTTGGCGCCGCCTCCTTCCACCGCCGCGACGATGTCTGCGAGGCTGGCCTTGTCGACAAAGGCGCGCGACGAGACCACGGTGCGGATCTCCGCCGTGCGCACAGCGGCGGTGACGCTGGCCGGGCCTGCGGTATAGTTGATCATCGCCGCCACCCGGCTCGCCGACAGCAGGCCAATGAGCGACAGCACGACGCCATTGGTGTTGGGCAGCAGCAGTCCAACCGCTTCGCCCGGCGCCGTCACAGCCTCGAAGCGGCGGCCGAGCACCCGCGCGCCGATGAACAGCTTTCTGTAGCTCAGTGCGCCGCTGATCACGTCTTCGACGATAGGATGCGAGGCGCCGACACGGTCGGCGGCGTCGCGCATGGCGAGGAACAGGCCGCGATTAAGATCGCTGCCGAAAAGCCGGGCTTCGGCGAAACGGTCGAACAGCGCATTGGTGTTCGAGGACTGATCAGCGTTTCGCGCCACCAGCTCGGTGATGGTCATCGGCTCCAGCACGCTGATCGACAGGCGGGGAAACCAGCGCCGCGGCGCCTTGTCCGCCGGCGTCAGCGATACCGGCAGAGTGCGCGCGCCGGCGACGAAGATCGGCACGATGCGGGCGTCGGCCTGCATGGCGATGCGGGTGACGGCGCGAAACAGGCGAAATGTCTTGATATCAGGCTCGACCGCATCCGGCAGATAGACGGCAAGGCGGCCCTTGCCCTTCAGCACTCGCACCAGCCGACGGCTGACGAAGACGTGCTCGGCATTGAAGGCGATGGTGCGGCCAAGCTCGCGCCATGGTTCGAGCCAGGGCGACTTGGCAGAGGCCTGGTCGAGGATATGCAGCGTGTCTTCCGGCAGCAGCGACAGCATCAGCGCCGGTTCGAAGCGCGACTGGTGCGAAATGACGTAGATGACCGGAACAGCTGCTTTGCGGGCGATCCTGATGCGATCATCGACGACCCGGTAGGCGAGCTTGAACGGCACATAGAGCAGCGCCTGGGTGAAGCGTAGGCCGAGGCGGAATTTTTCCACCACACCGATCAGCAGCCAAGCCGCGACGAGGCCCGCAAGCAGCGCCAGTGTCAGGGTCATGCCGCGTCTCTCCCAACAGATTCTCACGTCGCGGTTCTTTCCCGACCGCTTCAATGAGAACCTAGACGAAGTGGGCTCAACGTCAATGCGGAGGTCCTTTCTTCTCGCCGCCCGCCGTGCCCGACTCCGGCGCAACTACAGATACTGCCGCCGCATTCGGCACCACGCCTACACAGGCTTGCCCGGAGTAGGGCATATACGTTGCCGCTATTTGTCCGTTGGGGGGTGCGATGCACGACTATTATAACCTCGGTCGATACAGCCGGCCGGTGACGACAAGCTCGTCCGAGGCTCAGGTCTGGTTCGACCGCGGCCTCATCTGGCGTTACGCATTCAACCATGAAGAGGCGGTCAAGTGTTTCCGCAAAGCGGCCGAATGTGATCCCGGCTGCGCCATGGCTCATTGGGGCATCGCCTATGCCCTCGGCCCGTATTACAACAAGCCGTGGGCCGACTTCAACGAGGAGGACCTCAAGCAGACGCTGGTCGAGGCGCGTCGCGCGACGGAGGATGCGCTAGCGCTCGCCGACGGTGCGGCACCGGTGGAGAAGGCGCTGATACGGGGGCTGGAGCGCCGCTACCAGTCGGATCACGTGGCGGATAACGAAAACCTGCGCGCCTGGAGCGACGCCTATGCGGGCGCGATGCGGAAAGTCTACGCAGCGTTTCCGGACGATCCCGACGTCGCCGCGCTCTTCGCTGAGGCGTTGATGGACCGCACGCCCTGGCAGTTGTGGAACCTCGAGAGCGGCGAACCCGCTGAGGGCGCCGATACAGTCGAAGTCGTGGCGGTACTGGAACAAAGCCTACGCCTATCGGATGAGCGCGAGGTCGCGCACCCCGGCCTCATCCATCTCTATATTCACGCCATGGAGATGTCGCCGCATCCCGAACAGGCACTGCGCCCGGCCGATACTCTTCGCGATCTCGTGCCGGACGCCGGCCATTTGCGGCACATGCCCTCGCACATCGACATTCTCTGCGGCGACTATCACGCAGCGCTAGTCGCCAACGAGCGGGCGATCGAAGCCGACCGCAAGTATCTGGAGCGGGAGGGTCCCTTCAACTTCTATACCCTTTCGCGATGTCACGACTATCATTTCAAGCTCTATGCGGCGATGTTCCTCGGCCAGTACCGTCCCGCCCTGGACGCAGCCAACGAAATGCTTGCCACAATCCCGGAAGCGCTGCTGCGACAGGCAACGCCGCCGATGGCCTACTGGCTGGAAGGCTATATGCCCATGAAAGCGCACGTGCTGGTGCGGTTCGGCAAATGGCAGGAGATCCTGGACGAACCGCTTCCCGACGATCCAGACCTCTACCGGGCGACCACGGCGGTCTGGCGCGCATTGCCCATGCCGCACTCGGACAAACAGCCGTGGCCGAAGCGGAGCAGCGCCGCTTCGAGGAGGCGTTCGCCCGCGTTCCGGAAACGCGCATGTTCTTCAATTACCGCTACGTCGACATTCTGGCGGTCGCCGCGGAGATGCTTCGAGGCGAGATTGCGTATCGGAAGGGCGATCACGAAGCGGCCTTCGCGCATCTCCGCGCCGCAGTGGCGCGGGACGACGGCCGTCCCTATGACGAGCCTTGGGGCTGGATGCAGCCGACGCGGCACGCACTTGGGGCCTTACTCCTCGAACAGGGCCACACCCGAGAAGCGGCGCAGGTGTATGAGGCGGATCTGGGAATGGATCGTGGCTACAGACGGATCTCGCGGCACCCCGACAACGTCTGGGGCCTGCACGGCTATGTCGAAGCCCTGCATCGGCTTGGCCGGCACGAAGAGGCCGACGCCATTCAACCTCGCCTCGATCTGGCGATGTCGCGGGCCGACGTCGACATTCGTGCGTCGTGCTTTTGCCGTCTCGGCGACAACTGCTGCGCGTCATGATCAACGCACCGTTGCGGGTATTGCCCGTTTCAGCCGTGAGACGAACGTCTGCGCCTATCCCTCGCCGCAAGGAGGGATAGGCGCCCTCACGTCGCTTTCAACCTCCCGCTGATGAAGCGGAATTCCTGTGTCTTGCCGCCGTAGCCATAGGCGGCGGCCGGCACTTCGTGCACGAAGGCGTAGCTTTCTTCGTGCATCTCACCCAGCAAGCGGCCAAAGGCGGCGAAGATCGCCTTGAGATAGGCTTCCAGTTCGAGCTTGGTGTTGGTGCCGTCGACCACCTTGATATCGAGCCAGAACGTGTTGGCGCCATGCTCGGCCAGCGACTTGCCGCCGGCGAACCAGTGCTGCGGGTCGAGATAAGATATGGCGACCGCGGTGATGGTGGGGTCCTTGCGCAGATGCGTGGCGGTCAGCTCGGTCACCTCCCTGGCGATGGCGGCGGACAGAGCGGCATCGGGCCTGCCGGTGACGGTGACATTGATGATCGGCATTTCTTTTCTCCTGAGGGGCGTCTCGCGCCGCTGGGAAAACCATGTCACGGCTGCAGCGTCAAAAAAATCGAATTGTTTTGGATTTAGAGTTCGATATAACTGAATTATGCAGGCGCTCGACCCCGATCTCCTCAAAACGTTTCTCGCCTTCGTCGACGGCGGCTCGCTTGCTAAGGCGGCATCGATCGTTGGTCGCTCGGCGTCGGCGGTGACCACGCAGATGCAGCGGCTCGAGGATATTGTCGGCGAACCGCTTCTGGTGCCGCAGGGAAGAGGCCGCGGCCTTACACCGGCGGGCGAAGATCTGGTCGGCCATGCGCGGCGCATTCTTGCTGTGCATCGCGAGGCGTGGCTGGCTCTCAAGGGCGTGCGAGCCGATGGGCGCGTGGCCATAGGCACGACACAGGATTTCGCCGACAGCGGCCTGCCGGAACTGCTCAGGACCTTTGCCGCGAGCCACCCGCGCGTCAGGATCGAACTGCGCGTCGGCCGCTCCGCCGAATTGGCGCACGCGCTGCAAACCGGCATCCTCGATCTGATGATCGCCATGCGGCAGGCTCCGGCGCCGGACGAAGTCGGCGTGCTCCGCGAGCCGATGATGTGGCTGTGTTCGCAAAGAGGCTTGGCCACACGCCAGGACCAGCTGCCGCTGGCGCTGCTCGATCCGCAGTGCGGCTTTCGTGACGCGGCGATCGCGGCACTCGACACGACAGGCCGCCGCTACCGGATCGCCGCCGGCAGCGCCAGCCTGGCCGGGCTGCGCACGGCGGTGAACGCCGGCATTGCTCTGACGCTGCGGACGGCGCGCTTTGCCCATTCCGGCATCGTCGAGGCGCCGCGCGAATTTGGCCTGCCGTCGGTTCCCATCGCCGAGTTCGCGATCCGGCTGCGCGAGGACGCCGACCCGCCAGCGCAGGATTTGGCTGCGCTACTCAGCGACAGCCTTGCCTTGGCGGGCCCACCAAGCTGATCTGCAAAGAAAAAGCCGACCTTGCGGTCGGCTGGAGGTGAGACGGGCCGAGGGGTTTGGGGGGACTTGGGGGTGGCCCGTCAAACCCAACAATGCTTGAACCCGATGATGGTTCCACGATTTTGCAAATTTATTTCAGAGGCAGACTTTCCCGGGCAGAGCGCTGCCTCGCCGCTTGCCAGTCGCGCCCGGCATGGGCGAACACCGCGCAGAGCACGATGGCGCCGCCGATCATGCTGGCGGCCGGCGGGATCTCGGCCAGGAACAGGAAGGCGAACAGGATCGCGAACGGCACTTCAGCCGAACCCAGCAGGCCGGATTCGGCCGCTGGAATGAGCCGCGCGCCCTCCGTCCACAGGATCGAGGCCAGCGCGAAAGACGCGCCGAAGGCGACGAGCAGCACTGCGTCTCTGGTTGAGACGGCTAGCGGGTCGGTGACGAACCAGCCGAGCACGAACAGGAGGAATGCCGATACCGCACCGGCCCACACCACAGGCGTGTCACGGAAGGCGCGCACCATGATCATGTAGAGCGCGGCGCCGACCGTCATCAGTAGCGCCAGCCCGTCACCGAACAGATTGCCGGTGCCGAAGCCGGACCACACCATGATCGCCACACCGCCGAGCGATACGGTGGCGGCGGCAAGCGTTTGCAGGCGGAAGCGCTCACGAACCAGCACGAAGGCAAGCAGCGCGGTGACGAAGGGTGCGGTGGCGTAGATGATCGCGACATTGGCGACGAAGGTGAATTTGAACGCTGAGATGAAGGCGATGCTGGCCAGCGCACCCTCGATCGCCAGCAGCCAGCCGCGCCAGCCGAGGCGCAGGCTTTCACGCCTGCCGGAGCGGCGGCGGCGCCACAGCACATAGAGGGTGATCAGGATCGAGCCGACGAAGCCGCGCCAGCACGTGATGGTCAGCGGGTCGGCATGGATCGACTTGGTCAACACTCCGGTGAGGCCAAAGACGGCCGCCGACGCCGAAACCAGGATGATGCCAAGGGTGCGCTCGGCGGCGGTTTCGGTGGTGGCTGGCATGCTTAGGGATCCCGTCATGTCACCAGACTATGCTGCCTTGTCCTGACACCGTACTGTCAGCAGGGGGTGCCGCATCCTACAGTCGCTTGAGGAAATGTTCGTTGCCGATGATCAGCAGGCCGGCCGCGACGATCAGGGTTTCAGCGTACGCTACACGGGTGGAACCCTGCGCGGCGCTGCGCCAGCGGCGAGCTAGCGTTGGGGCAGGGCCTGGCGGCTCGGGTATCCCGTCCGGCCGATGCGGTTGAAGGGCGCTCCCGGGGCATGGAGCCGGGCCTTGGCCGCGCACCAGACAATACTGGAAGGCCGGCTGCGCCAGCTTTCCGGCGTGATAGAGAAGATCGGCAGACTACGGACGACCTCGCTCGAGGCGAGGCGCCAACCGCCGGGGAACTGGTGCGCTCAATGGCGCCGGACGCCAGACTCAGCGGGCTCGGACGGATGGCGTCATCGCGTGGCGGCCCCAGGTCGCATGAAAAGGCACCCGGTCTAATGACGCACCAATATCCGGACAGCTTGTCACTCTGATCCAAATGTCGTGAAATCGAGGTTTAGGCCGTAGAGTCTATTCGAGTATCGTGACGAGCGATGAAGATGACTGTCGAAAAGGGTTGGACATGGATGCCACCGGACTGAAGGCCATGCAGGCGCCGCTCAAGGACGCCTATCGCGACGACGCGTCGAGCGCGCTGGTCACGCTCAGGGCCAGGGGCTCGATCGACGACCAGTCGATCGCCTGCAAAGTTGAGACGGGCCGGGCGCTGGCCGTTGCCGGTCTCCATCCGGCTACCGGCGGTTCGGGGCTCGAACTGTGCTCGGGCGACATGCTGTTGGAGGCGCTGGTCGCTTGCGCCGGCGTGACGCTTAAGGCGGTGGCGACGGCGCTGGAGTTCAAACTCGGAGCCGCCACGGTGGAGGCCGAAGGCGATCTCGATTTTCGCGGCACCTTAGGTGTGGCAAGAGATGCGCCGGTCGGCTTCCGCGCCATCCGGCTGAATTTCATCCTCGACACCGACGAGCCACAAGAGCGCATCGACACTCTGCTCAAATTGACCGAACGCTACTGCGTGGTGTTCCAGACCATCAATGCCAAGCCGGAGCTGACGGTAAGCGCGCGCCGCTGAAACGCGCGCCGCCGGCTATTCACTTTCGCCCTCGTCGGCGAAGGGCGAGGCGCTCGGCACGCACTGCACCGACCAGCCGGCCGGCGTCGGCTGCTTCTGATATTCGGTGACGGCGGAGGTGCATTGTTCGCGGGTGTCGAACGTGCTGGGCAGCACCACCATGCCGCCTTGCGGGCCGGCAATCACCAGATACCAGACCAACGCTACGCTCGAAGCCGCCATGGGAAATTCCTCGTTTGTTGTGGGATTCGGGCGATCCTATCAACTCCGCGCGGTCGACGAAAGCGCGGCTGGCGCGGTGGTTCGCCACGGCATCACGGCGTGAGGTTCGACGTTTGTTTGAACAGCTCAGTTCGCGGCAAAGCAGTAGAACAGGCCGTCGCCGCCGGTGCTCTTCAGCGCCTCCTGACTGCAGCCGCCGCGTGAAGCGTGCGAGGAATTCCACGATTTGGCGGCGGCCGAATCGTCGAGACCGGCGCGATCGTGATGGCCCGTCATTGCCGCACCTTCTGCTCCGCTGAGCGTCCAGTCGCCGCAGGTCTGGTCGGCGATTTTCGTGCCGTCGGGCTTGGAGCCGGTCAGCACGTCGTGCCGGTTGGGCTTGTCGCCGCGGCCGTTGACCACGTTGCCCTTTTCGTCGAGCGCCGTCTGCTTGGTGATGGCGTTGGCATCACTGTGCAGCGACGCGACATCGTCGGCGATCTTGTCGCCCTTGGCGTTGAACCACGGTCCCTTGCCGATGCGATCGCGCGCATCGGTGTCGCTGGTCGAGAGATAGGCGCGCCATGTCTTGCCGGTCACGCCGGCGGCTTCAGCCAGCGACCCGCAATGCGCATCGGCGCCCGCCAGGCCGCCGAGATCGGCGCCCTTGCCCGAGCCGACGCTGGTGACGAAGAAGCTCATTGTCGTATCCTGTGAGGATGCGACGCCGACGGCTGCAAGCGATGCGGCGGCGGTGACGAGAAGCAGTCTGCGCATGGTGGTCCTCCGTTTTGCGAAAACTAGGCATTCCAACAACGTCGGTGGCGGCGCAATTCTTCCGCCAAAATACGCGGTGCGTCTACTCCGGCTGCCGGTAGGCGACAAAACGGTTGTGCTTGGCCTGGAAGATCAGCCCGGTTTCCCTAAGCGCAGGGCTGGCCAGCGGCACGATGCGTTTGGCGATCTCCGAGGGATGCGGCAGCGTTCCCGGATCCTCGCCGGGCACCGCCTGCGCCCGCATGGCGGTGCGGGTGGCGCCGGGGTCGGCGGCATTGACCCTGAGGGCCAAGTTTTCCGTCTCATGCGCCCAGGAACGCATCATGGTCTCGACCGCCGCCTTCGACGCCGCATAGGGCGCCCAGAAGGCCCGCGCCGAATGGGCGGCGTTGGAGGAAAGCACGATGGCGCGACCGGCATCGGAGAGTCTGAGCAGCGGGTCGACCGAGCGGATCAGCCGCCATGTCGAGGTGACGTTGATGGTCATCACCTTCTCGAAGGTCTTGGCCTCGACATGGCCGATCGGCGAGATCACGCCGAGCACCCCGGCATTGGCGACGAGAACGTCGAGCTTGCCCCAGCGTTCGTGGATGGCACCGCCCAGCCGGTCGATGCCGGCCATGTCGGCGAGGTCGAGCGGCACAAGCGTGGCTTGTCCGCCCGCCGCCTTGATCTGATCGTCGAGTTCCTCCAGTCCGCCGACGGTGCGGGCAACCGCGATGACATGCGCTCCGGCAGCGGCAAGTTCCAGGGCGATGAAGTAGCCGATGCCGCGCGAGGCGCCGGTGACGACCGCGACACGGCCGGAAAGATCGAGGGCAGGGGCGGGGATCATGCGAGAGCCTCCGTGAGTAGGCGTGAAAACACCCCCCTCTGTCCTGCCGGACATCTCCCCCTCAAGGGGGGAGATTGGCCCTCATCCGGCTCAGCGCCCGTTTTGCGACCGTCGCGATTGGCGAAAGTCGATAGTTCAGCCGATCTCCCCCCTTGAGGGGGAGATGTCCGGCAGGACAGAGGGGGGTAAACTGGGGAAGGCAAATGGTGGTCCGGCAACCCTACGACCCGCCCGCCGCCAAGAGCGACAGCGTGCGCACATTGTCCGAACCTTCGAAGTCGGCAAGCCGGGTCGGATATTGCCCGGTGAAGCAGGCGTCGCAGAATTGCGGCTGCTCGTTGTCGCGGCCGGCCTCGCCGACAGCGCGGTAGAGCCCGTCGATCGACAGGAATCCGAGCGAATCGACGCGGATAAATTCGGCCATCTCTTCCACCGACATGCGCGACGCCAGCAGCTTCGACTTCTCCGGCGTGTCGACGCCGTAGAAGCAGGAGGCGCGTGTCGGCGGCGAAGCGATGCGCATGTGCACTTCCTTGGCGCCGGCATCGCGCACCATCTGCACGATCTTCTGGCTGGTGGTGCCGCGCACGATCGAATCGTCGACCAGCACCACGCGCTTGCCTTCGATCATGCGGCGGTTGGCGTTGTGCTTGAGCTTGACACCCATGTGGCGGATCGAATCGCCAGGTTGGATGAAGGTGCGGCCTACATAGTGATTGCGGATGATGCCGAGCTCGAATGGGATGCCCGCGGCTTGCGAAAAGCCGATCGCCGCCGGAGTGCCGCTGTCCGGCACCGGCACGACGATATCGGCGTCGACCGGACTTTCGAGCGCCAGCTCGGCGCCAATGCGCTTGCGCACCTCATAGACATTGCGGCCTTCGACAGACGAATCCGGACGAGCGAAATAGACATATTCGAAGATGCAGAAGCGGGTCTTCTGCGGCTCGAAGGGAAACAGGCTCTCGATGCCCTTGGCGGTGACGACGACCATCTCGCCGGGCTTCAGGTCGCGCACGAAACGCGCACCGATAATGTCGAGCGCGCAGGTTTCGGAAGCCAGGATCCAGGCGCCGTCGAGATCGCCGAGCACCAGCGGGCGGATGCCGAGCGGATCGCGGCAGCCGATCATCTTCTTTGCCGTCATCGCCACCAGCGAGAAGGCACCCTCGACCTGGCGCACCGCATCGATGAAGCGCGAGTTGAGATCGCGTTCCCTGCTGGTGGCGACCAGATGCAGCAGCGTCTCGGTGTCGGAGGTCGACGAGAAGATCGCGCCCTGTTTCTGCAGCGCGCGCTGCACGGTCATGGCGTTGGTGAGGTTGCCGTTGTGGGCGACGGCGAAGCCGCCATCGGCGAGCTCGGCGAAAAACGGCTGGATGTTGCGCTGGCCGGCGCCACCGGTGGTGGCATAGCGCGTGTGGCCGATCGCGCGATTGCCTTGCAGGCTGTCGATGACGCGCTGCTTGGTGAAGGTGTCGCCGATCAGGCCGACATGATGTTCGACATGGAACTGGGTACCGTCATAGGAAACGATACCGGCCGCTTCCTGGCCGCGATGCTGCAACGCATGCAGGCCAAGTGTGACGATAGCTGCGGCGTCCTGCCGGCCAAAAATACCGAACACACCGCATTCGTCGTGGAAATGATCGTCAGCTTCGGCGGAAAGCACGTCGTCTGCGTCTGCCATCTTCAGCTCCGCTAAAGTCGCTATATAGTGTGATGACTGCTCGAGAGCAACGTAGAGTTTGCGGCTTTTCACATGATCGTCAGTTTGCCGGCGCCGGATTGGCCGGTGCATTGTCGGCCGGTGGCGCGTCGGTCTCGCTGCCATCGAGCGCCGGAGCATCGTCGCCGGTTGCCGGCGCGTCCGCTGCCGGTGCATCCGCCGCCGGTGGCGTCTCGGCGCCGGTCTCGGGTGCCGGCTGGCTAGGATTGAGCCTGTTGAGGATCGCGTTTTCCGGGTCCTCGGGCAGCAGGCTTTCGAGCTTGGCGCCGAGCGATTCGAGCAGCGGCCGCGACTTGGCGTTGGCGACCCAGCCCGGAGCCTTGGGACCGGCCAGCCAGTTGAAGAACAGCAGGGCCACCGCAACGACCAGAATGCCGCGCGCCGCGCCGTAGAGGAAACCGAGCGTGCGGTCGAGCGCGCCGATCCTGGAATCGATGATCCAGTCGGCGAGTTTCATGGTGATGACGGAAACGACGATCAGCGCGATGATGAAGACGATGCCGGCGGCGGCCACCATGGCAATCTTCTCATTGTCGACATAGGGCTGAACGTAAGGCAGGACCGGTTTGTAGAAGAAGAACGCCGCCGCTGCCGCCACTATCCAGGAGATGACCGAGAGGATTTCGCGCGAAAAGCCGCGAACCATGGCGAGCATCGCCGAGACCAAGGTGAAGCCGACGAGAATTCCGTCAAGCAGCGTAATCGGCATGTCTTTTGCCCCACTTCATGAGCCGCGTCATTCTTGCTCGTCGGCGCGGCTGCGCCGTGAGCCGGCTATGCGCGCCACGAGATCGGCAAGCTCGGTGGGCTGGAAAGCGCCGGCCCCTATCCCCCCGGCAAGTTCCTCGCTGCCTAAAGGCAGAACCGCGCTTCCAAAACCCAGCTTTTCGGCTTCCTTCAGGCGCTGCTGCGCATGCGCAACCGGCCTTACGGCGCCCGAAAGGCTGATTTCGCCGAAATAGACGCAATCGGCCGGAAGGGCAAGACCGGTGAGCGAGGAAACCAGTGCGGCCGCCACCGCCAGATCGGCGGCCGGCTCCGAGATACGGTAGCCGCCGGCAACATTGAGATAGACGTCGTGGGTCCCGAAGCGGACCCCGCAATGGGCCTCGAGAACCGCGAGGATCATCGACAGCCGGGCGCCGTCCCAGCCGACGACGGCGCGGCGTGGCGTGCCCAGCGACGACGGCGCCACCAGCGCCTGGATCTCGACCAGCACCGGGCGGGTTCCCTCCATGCCGGCGAAAACCGCAGCGCCCGGCGCTTTCGCATGGCGTTCGCCGAGAAAAAGCTCGGACGGATTGGCGACCTCGCGCAGGCCCATGTCAGACATTTCGAAGACGCCGATCTCGTCGGTCGGTCCGAAGCGGTTCTTGACCGTGCGCAGGATGCGGTAGTGGTGGCCGCCTTCGCCCTCGAAATAGAGCACGGCGTCGACCATGTGCTCGACGACGCGAGGGCCCGCGATCTGGCCTTCCTTGGTGACATGGCCGACGAGCACGATCGCCGCCCCTGTGGATTTCGCATAGCGGATCATCGCCTGGGCGGCGGCGCGCACCTGGGTGACGGTGCCGGGCGCCGAATCGGCCATGTCGGTCCACAAGGTCTGGATCGAATCCAGAATCACCAGATCCGGCCGCTTGCCGTCGGCGATGGTGGCGAGGATGTCCTCGACATTGGTTTCGGCCGCGAGTTCCACCGGAGTGTCGGCGACGCCGAGCCGCTGCGCGCGCAGCCTGATCTGGGCGACGGCCTCTTCGCCTGAGACATAGACGATGCGGTGGCCCTTTGCCGCGAGTGCCGCGGCCGCCTGGGTGAGTAGCGTCGACTTGCCGATGCCGGGATCGCCGCCGACCAGGAGGGCCGAGCCGCGCACGAAACCGCCGCCGGTGGCGCGGTCGAGCTCGCCGATGCCGGAGACGATGCGCGGCGCGTCCTCGATGTCGCCGGACAAAGTCGTGAGCACCACGGCGCGGCCCTTGCGGGCATTGCGGGTGTTGGCCGGACCCGAGCCGATGCCGCCGGACGTGCCTTCCTCGACCAGCGTGTTCCACTCGCCGCAGGCATCGCATTTGCCGGCCCAACGCTGATGCACTGAACCACAATTCTGGCAGATGAACTGGATGCGCGATTTGGCCAAACTGCTACCTTCCCGCCAATTGGCGAGCGCCGTGATCCTTCGCGCCCCCCTCTGTCCTGCCGGACATCTCCCCCACGAGGGGGGAGCTCGGATTGCGCTTCGGGCTTCGCCAACTTTCGGCGTTGCAGAAAAGAGGGCTGGCGTAGATGACAGCCAATCTCCCCCCTCGTGGGGGAGATGTCCGGCAGGACAGAGGGGGGCGCCGTAGAGCGCTGCTGTCCCGCATCTTTGGTGCGACGTCGGTCAAAAGCTACTCAAACCTCTCCGCAATATGATGCTCCTCGGCGAGGTCGGAGAAGCGGGTGAACTCGCCCTGGAAGGCGAGGCTGACTGATCCGGTCGGTCCGTGGCGCTGCTTGGCAACGATGACCTCGGCCTTGCCGCGCATCTCGTTCATCTCGTTTTCCCATTTGATGTATTCGTCTGTGCCGGGCTTCGGCTCGCGGTTCTTCAGATAGTATTCCTCGCGGTAGACGAACATCACCACGTCGGCATCCTGCTCGATCGAGCCCGATTCGCGCAGATCCGAGAGCTGCGGGCGCTTGTCGTCGCGGCTTTCGACTTGGCGCGACAGCTGCGACAGCGCGATGATCGGCACGGCAAGTTCTTTGGCCAGCGCCTTCAGGCCAGTGGTGATCTCGGTGATTTCCTGCACGCGGTTCTGCGAGGATTTCGCGCTCGATCCTTGCATCAGCTGGATATAGTCGATGACGATGACGTCGAGGCCGCGCTGGCGCTTCAGCCGTCGCGCGCGCGCCGACAGCTGGGCGATCGAGATGCCGCCGGTCTGGTCGATGAATAGCGGGATCTTCTGCATGGTCTGCGAGCAGGCGACCAGCTTTTCGAAGTCCATCTCGCTGATCTCGCCGCGGCGGATTTTTGACGACGGGATTTCGGTCTGCTCGGAAATGATGCGGGTGGCGAGCTGTTCCGACGACATTTCGAGCGAGAAGAAACCGACGACACCGCCATTGGCCGCCTTGAACGAGCCGTCGGCCTGTTGCGCCGGCACATAGGCCTCAGCGATGTTGAAGGCCATGTTGGTGGCGAGCGATGTCTTGCCCATGCCGGGGCGGCCGGCGATGATGATCAGATCGGACGGCTGCAGGCCGCCCATGCGGCGGTCGAGATCGCGCAGGCCCGTGGCGACACCTGACAGATGTCCGTCGCGCATATAGGCGGCGTTGGCCATGTCGACGGCGGTTTTAACCGCGTCGGTGAAGCTCTCGAAGCCGCCATCGTAGCGGCCGGTCTCGGCCAGCTCGAACAGGCGCCGCTCGGCATCCTCGATCTGCTCGGACGGCGACATGTCGACCGGCGCATCATAGGCGATGTTGACCATGTCTTCGCCGACGGTGATCAGCGCGCGTCGCGTGGCGAGATCGTAGATGGCGCGGCCGTAGTCGGCGGCGTTGACGACGGTGACCGCCTCGACAGCCAGCCGCACGACATATTGCGCAACCGTCATGTCCCCGACCTTCTCGTCGGCCGGCAGGAAGGTCTTCAGCGTGATCGGCGTCGCTACCTTGCCCATGCGAATGAGCTCGGCGGCGACCTCGAAGATTTTTCTGTGCAGCGGCTCGTAGAAATGACCGGATTTCAGGAAGTCCGAGACGCGGTAGAACGCATCGTTGTTGACGAGGATCGCGCCGAGCAGCGCCTGCTCGGCCTCGATGTTGTTCGGTGCCTCGCGATATAGCGGTGTTTCCGCCACGCCGAATTTTCGTGCTGCCTCTGCCATGATGTCCCCGGTTTCGATCCCGGTCTCTCGATATCAGAACGGGATAAGTCGGTGATGACTTATCTGCATCAGTCCCCATCCAATCGGCTTTGGTGCCCGCGATTCACAGCCAAGATCTTTCGGTGGAAAGAATCTTGATTGACTCGAATCAAGATGGCGAGCCTAGCCGTTCTCTAGAGAGAACAAAACAGGAAAATAGCTGCCAATCACTCCGGCAGCGCGTCGCCCCAGTCGAGCCGCCGCGCGGTCTTGAACATCTCGCCGTCGCGCTTGGTGAACAGTTTCTCGTCGACACTGCCGTCCTTTTCGCAAAGTTTCAGCAGGACCTTTCCCGAGCCGGGTTTCGGCGGTGCTATCACCCGCGCCTGCGGGGGGTGGACGGCCGGATGGCGGGAGGCGGCGACATAGATGAATTTCTCGTCCTCCCATGGCACGTCGGCGTCCTTGGCCAGCCGGTGCAGGCGCGAGCGCGCGACACGGCGCGAAAAATGGCACCAGTCGGGCGCCGCGAGCGGGCAGGGCGCCTCATGAGGGCAAGGCGCAAGCACATGCGCGCCCGCCTCGATCAGGTGCCGCCGCACGGCAAGTATGCGCTGCCATCCGGCCGGCGTGCCCGGCTCGACGACCAGCAGCGTGTCGTCGCTCAGGTGCCAGAGCCGGTCGATGAGTTTTGGCAGCGATGCCGGCGCGATCTCGTCCAGCACATAGGCGCAGGTGACCAGCTCGGCCGGCTTGAGGTCGGCAAGGTCGATGGTGACATCGCCGGCCAGCCAGGCGATCCTGGCCGTCATCGCCTCAGTGGCAAGCGCCTCGCCGATCCGGCGCACCGCGGCGCTCGCCTCGATCAGCACCGCCTGCTCGAGGTCGGGCCAGAGATCGAGCGCGGCCCAAAGCACCGTGCCAGGGCCAGCGCCGACATCGAGCAGGGTTTTCGGCGCATAGTCGGGCCGTGCCTCGCTGACCGCATCAAGGCTGGCACGGACGGCGGCGTAGGTCGCCGGCAGCCGCGTCGCCAGATAGGCCTTGACCGCCATCTCCTCGGCCATGTGCAGGCGGCCGTCGCGCAACTCGGCGCGGTAGCGGTCCGATAGCGTCTTTGCCGCCTGCTTCAATGTCGGCAGCGGCACTTTTTCGAGGAGGCGCTCGACGCCCTGCCGAAGCGGGATAGGCAGTTCCATAGCTCACGCCCCCCGAGGCGCGAGCAGGATGACCGAGGCGCCGACGATGCAGAGCGCGGACCCGGCAATATCCCAACGGTCGGGACGCACGCCTTCCACCAGCCACAACCATCCGAGCGAGGCGGCAATGTAAATGCCGCCATAGGCGGCATAGGCGCGGCCCGCCGCACTGATGTCTACCAGCGCCAGCAGGAATGCGAACAAAGCGAGTGAGGCCAGGCCTGGAGCCAGCCACAGCGGCGACTTTTCCAGCCGCCACCACGCCCACGCCGAAAAGCAGCCGGCGATCTCGGCAAGGGCAGCAACGATATAGATGAGATAGGTCATGAAAAAAGGTCTCGCGGCGATGGCGAGACCTTTTTCAGCGTGCGGGCCGGCAATGGCAAGCGGCAATGGCGAGATCGCCGGAAGTCTATTCCGTATCCGCCACCTTGCGGCGGCGCGCGGGCTTGGCGGCAGGGGCTTTTGGGCGATGCCCCATGTCGCGCATGTCCAGCGCCTTCTCGCATTTGGCCATGTAGTCGCGCGTCATCGGCAAGGTATCGTTCTTCTTGGCAATCTGGATCTGGAAGATCACCAGGTCCTGCCAGCGGAAGGCGGCTTCAGAGGCCGCCAGATAGAACTCCCACATGCGGCAGAAGCGCTCGTCGTAAATCGCCTTGGCCTTGTCGCGATTGGCAGCGAAGCGCTGGCCCCAGTGCTTCAGCGTATCGGCATAATGCAGCCGCAGGATTTCGATGTCGGTGACGACGAGGCCCGACTTCTCGATCGCCGGCATCACCTCCGATAGCGCAGGGATGTAGCCGCCCGGGAAGATATACTTGCGGATGAAGGCGCTGGTTGCCCACGGCACACCGGAGCGGCCGATCGTGTGCAGCAGCATGACGCCGTCCGGCTTCAAGAGCGTCGCCGATTTGTCGAAGAAGGTGCGGTAGTGGTTGACGCCGACATGCTCGAACATGCCGACCGATACGATGCGGTCGAAGCGCTCGTTGAGTTCGCGATAATCCCTCAATTCGAAATGCACGCGGTTTTCCAGACCTTGCGCATGGGCCCGGTCGGTGGCGACGCCATGCTGTTCGGTCGATAACGTCACACCTTGCACGTCCACGTCGAAGGACTTGGCGAGATAGAGACCGAGCCCGCCCCAGCCGGAACCGATGTCGAGCACGGTTTGGCCGGCCTTCAGCCTGAGCTTGGCGGCAATGTGGCGCTTCTTGGCAGCCTGCGCCTCATCGAGCGTCATATCCGGCTGCTCGAAATAGGCGCAGGAATACTGCATGTCCTCGTCGAGGAAGAGCCTGTACAGGTCGCCCGACAGATCGTAGTGGCGCTGCACGTTGCGGCGCGCGCGCGCCGCCGTGTTGATCTGCTGCAGGCGGCGGAAGGCGTGGCGCAGGCCCTCGATCGCTTTCGACCAGGTGGCATCGATGCCGCCGCTACCCATGTTCTGGAAGGCGATGCGCATGACCCCCAGCACGCCGCCCTCGAGTATGTCGAGTTCGCCGTCCATATAGGCTTCCGGCACCGCCAGCATCGGATCGAAGGTAATGGCGCGCTCGGCATGCGCGGTCTTGATGTGCATGTGCACCGGCTCGCCGCTGCCGTCGCCGAACATCACCGACAAGCCCTTGGGTCCGGTGACTTTGAGATTGCCGGTGCGCACCAGGCGGTCGAGAACGCGTTTCAGCAGAATATTCATGACCAAATGTCCCCTCTCGGTCAGACAGCCTGTCCTACTCTGCATCAACATATAGGGTTTCGAAAAGTTCCTGTTGGCACAAAAATGCCCGGGCGAGGCGCCCGGGCATTGGTCCAGAAATAACTGGAAGCCGACGAAATTGTTTAGAGCGCCGCGCTGACGCCCTGTGACGTGCAATCAGCCGTTGTCTTCACCGCCTTCGAACTCGGCATTGGGGTCGAAGAAGTTGTCAGGGCGCGCATTGTCATTGATGTCTTCGCCATAGATGGCTTCGGCGGTGGTCAGCATCTCGCCCTTGGCCTGGCGCTCGGCTTCGTCGGCCGTGCGGGCGATGTTGAGCGTGATGGTGACCTCGACTTCCGGATGCAGCGCGATCGCCACATTGGTAAGACCGATGGTCTTGATCGGCTGGTTGAGCAGGATCTGGTTGCGGTTGACCGAAAAGCCTTCCGCCGTCAGCAACTCGGCGATGTCGCGGGTCGACACCGAGCCGTAGAGCTGGCCGGTTTCGCCGGCCGAACGCACGGCGATGAAGCTCTTGCCGTCGAGCTTTTCCGAAACCTGCGTGGCCTCGGACTTGCGCTCGAGGTTACGGGCTTCGAGCTGGGCGCGCTGGCCTTCGAACTTCTTTTTGTTGGCTTCGTTGGCGCGCAGCGCCTTGCCCTGCGGCAGCAGGAAGTTGCGGGCGAATCCATCCTTGACCTTGACGGTGTCGCCCATCTGGCCGAGGCGGGAAACGCGCTCGAGAAGAATGACGTCCATGGTTTTGTTCCTTCGTTTGGGCGCCAAAATCACTGGCATCGACGCCGAATTGTCTGGAACAGGTCAGGAAGCAGAGGGCGTCGCCGCCAATGTCGCTGTCCTGCCTGTCGCGGCAGTTAGAGGTCTTCACCTCAACCCGGGATTTGATGGTAGACCCCGCGGCGCCCGTCGCCGTGGGAAAAAGCGGGCGGCGAACCGCCCGCTGAAAGAGTGTTAGCGAACCACGTAGGGCAGCAGGCCAAGGAAGCGGGCGCGCTTGATCGCCTTGGCGAGTTCGCGCTGCTTCTTCTGGCTGACGGCGGTGATGCGCGACGGCACGATCTTGCCGCGCTCGGAAATGTAGCGCTGCAGAAGACGTACGTCCTTGTAGTCGATCTTGGGCGCGTTGGCGCCGGAGAACGGGCAAGTCTTGCGGCGGCGATGGAACGGGCGCCGGGTCGGGATCTGGTTGATGTCGACCATTATTCTGCACCCCCTTCAACACCTTCGCGCGGACGGCGCGGGCCACGGTCTGCACCGGCGTCGCCACCGAAGCTGCGCGGCGGACGATCGCCACGGTCGCCGCGATCGCGGTCGCCGAACGAGCGCGGGCCGCGGTCACGGTCGCCGAAGCCACCGCGTTCCGAGCGCTCTTCGCGCTTCTGCATCATCGCCGACGGGCCTTCCTCATGCGCATCGACCTTGATGGTGAGGAAACGCAGCACATCTTCGGACAGGCCCATCTGGCGCTCCATCTCGTTGAGCGCGGCCGGCGGGCAGGTGATGTCCATCAGCGTATAGTATGCCTTCCGGTTCTTGTTGACCCGGTAGGTGAGGGACTTCAGTCCCCAGTTCTCGACCCGGCCGACGGACCCGCCATTAGCTGAGATGACGCCCTTGTACTGTTCGACAAGCGCATCGACCTGCTGCTGCGAGAGGTCCTGCCGGGCAAGAAACACATGTTCGTAAAGAGCCATATTGTTCTTTTGCCTTTCTTCGTTTCTCTCCCGGTTCCCGGCGGCAAAAGCCTCTGCAACTTCTCTGACCCGCCGATCCCTAAAGGAGGCGGGGAAGAAAGGAGCATGACGAGACGGTCGAGAGCGGAGACACGGGAGGCGGAAGCGCTTCTGGCCCCACACGAAGGTTTCGAAAAACCTCCGGCCCTCCGTTCAGCCCCCAGCAAGGACCGGCAGATTGCGGGCGTCTATACAGGAATCCGGCTGGATGGCAAGGGCGAGCCGAAAATCCGCCGCTGCAAGGACGACATGTCGCGCGGCAGCTTTAGCTTGTATGCGGGACCAGCTTCTTCACCGTTTCCGGGAAGAAATCGGGCGCTGCGTGGCGCTTGCCGAACATCATGTCGTATTGCAGCAGGCGGAAATCGCGAATGGCCGGGTCGATTTTCTTCTTGCGCGCCCAGTCCGGCGTGGCTTCGCCCGCCGGCGTCAACAGCAGATTGCGGTCGACGACACGGTAATGCTCGCGCATCTGGCCGAGGAAGCCGGTGTAATAGGGGTGGCTGATCCCGGCCGTGGTCAGGATATGGTAGGGCAGGAAGGCGGGGCTTACCGCGCCCATTTCCGCGGCCGGTCCGGTGCGGTTCGACCATACGATCAGCGGCGTCTGGTGATGCCGCAGCATCTGGTCAGGCGACTCCTTGCGCGGCGCGACATTGTCCTTTAGGAAGCCGGTTTCGACATAGACCGGACCGAGCGGCGGCAGATGGTCGCCGAAGAAGGCGATGACCGTCGGCCGCTGGCGGTTCTTCGCCCATTCGACAAGGCGCTCGAGGCCCTTGTCGGCGTCGGATGCTCCCTCTGTGAAGCTCAGCAGCGAATCCTTCGCCCATTGGCTGGTCGGCGCCTGCACCTTGTGGGTCGGATTGTAGTAGCGATTCGGCTCATAGGGACCGTGGTTCTGCAGGCTGACGGCGAAGAAGAAGAACGGATCGTCGGTGGCGTCGGCCTCGCGGATGATCTCGTCGGTCATCGCCGCGTCCGAGGCCAGCGGCCCGCGCTTTTCGAGATATGGCAGGTTTTCCTCCGACTTGAAGTCGTCGAAACCGAAATCCGCATAGACCGGCGTGCGGTTCCAGAACCAGCTCGTGCCCGGATGGATGGCGCGCGTCTCATAGCCTTGGCTCTTCAGGAACGTGGCCATCGACGGCACCGGCGCGCGGACATATTGCTGGTAAGGGATGCTGCCGGCCGGCAGGAAGGCATTGGAAAAGCCGGTCAGCGCCTCGAACTCGACATTGGCGGTCATGCCGCCGAATTCGGGCGAGAACATCGAGCCCGAGCGCAGCGTCCGCACATTGGGAATCGGATCGGGCGTGATGGTGACGCCGGGCAACTCGGTCGGATCCCAGAAGGATTCGCTCATGACGATGATGATATCGGGCTTCTCGGCCGGTACGGAGACCGTCACGTCAGGCCTGTCGATTGCCGCGATCGACTTGTCGGAATAGCCCGCAGGCGCCGAGACGTGGGCCATCGGCACGTTGAGCGCGAAGGCGAGCGCGAAGCCGTTGGAGGCGTAGTTTTCCTTCTGGTCCCACATGATCGGGATGATCTGCAACCGGTCACGCGTCCACGAGAAGGTCGCGTAATCCATGATTGAGACGAAGAAGGCGAGCAGCGGCACTGTCAATGTCAGCCGGGCAAGGCGGCCCTTACGGCTGAGCGCCGGTACCCGGCGGCGCCATAGTCGCCAGCCATAGACGAGCAGCGATAGGCCGCCAACGATGCCGACCGCCATAGCGATGGCGGTCCCCGGGCGTTCGCGCACCAGAAGCGGCATCAGCGCCACGATCTGGCGTGAATACAAGAAATCGGTCGGATAGAGCGGATCGCCGAGATAGAGCGATTTCTGATGGCCGACAAAGGCCAGCGCCAGCGTCAGCGGCGCGACGATCATCAGGCTCTGGTGGCTGCGGCCGAGCACGGCATCGAGACCGATGAGGATCAACGCGAAAATGATGATGGTGGTCCAGCCCGGCTTGAACGGCTGCAGGAAGAAGGCGACGGTGCCGGCAAAGTCGCCGCGCACGATCAGTTCGACCGCAAACACCAGAATGGCGGCAGCGAGCAGGCTGACGAGGCCATAGCGGATAACGGGCCATTTCCGGCCCGGCAGATAGCCGGTGGCCGGATCGCCTTCCAGAAACTGTGGCGCGGCCTTGCCGGCGCCTTTCCTAGTCCTTGCCAACTTACAATTCCCCCGACCATACACAAAAGCGTCATTGAGCTGTCATCGATATGTCACAAAAAGCTAGCGCCTGTGGCTGAAATAAGAAGAGCCAGCAAACGAATCGTGAGCGATTTTCATCATGAGTGATCGACAAAAAGCCTTTTGGAACAGGCACTCGGCCAGCGATGCCGAGCCGGAGCGGCCTGAGTTGGGCTGATGGCGGACTTGACTTGCCCGCCTGCCTTGCGTCACAGGCAGGAAAAATCAGCCGCTTAGGAGCCACAGATGGCCGTCGCATTCACCTTTCCGGGACAGGGCAGCCAGGCTGTCGGCATGGGCAAGGACCTCGCCGACGCCTTTCCGGAATCGCGGAAGATCTTCGAAGAGGTCGACGACGCGCTCGGCGAAAACCTGTCGAAGCTGATCTGGGAAGGGCCGGAAGAGACGCTGACGCTGACCGCCAATGCCCAGCCGGCGCTGATGGCTGTGTCGCTTGCCGCAATCCGGGCTATGGAATCGCGCGGCTTCTCGCTGAAGGACAAGGTCGCCTATGTCGCCGGCCATTCGCTCGGCGAGTATTCGGCACTTGCTGCCGCCGGTTTCGTCTCGATCGCCGATGCCGCCCGGCTCTTGCGTATCCGCGGCAATGCCATGCAAGCGGCAGTGCCGGCCGGCGAGGGCGCCATGGCGGCGATCATCGGGCTGGAACAGGCCGATGTCGAAGCCGCCTGCGCTGAAGCGGCCAAAGATTCAGTTTGCCAGATCGCCAACGACAATGGCGGTGGCCAGTTGGTGATCTCCGGCGCCAGGGCGGCGGTTGAACTGGCGGCGAAGCTGTGCACGGAAAAGGGCGCCAAGCGGGCGCTGATGCTGCAAGTTTCTGCGCCTTTCCATTCGGCACTGATGACACCGGCGGCCGAGATCATGCGCGAGGCGCTGGCCGGGGTGACGAAGAACGCGCCGTTCGTGCCTGTAGTCTCCAACGTGTCGGTCACCCCGTCCAGCGATCCCGACGCCATCGCCCGCCGCCTGGTCGAACAGGTGACCGGCCGCGTGCGCTGGCGCGAGACGGTGGAGTGGTTCGGCGCGAATGGCGTTGCGACGCTTTACGAGGTGGGCGCAGGCAAGGTGCTGTCGGGACTGGCTCGGCGCATCAACCGCGATATCGCCACAGGCGCTGTCGGCACGGCGGCGGATGTCGAGGCGGCATTGGCGGCGCTCGCATAACCGGCCACGATTTGACCCCACCCGTGTGAAGGGTGTTCTCTTAGATCAGGAGACAAGACATGTTCGAATTGACTGGCCGCAAGGCGCTCGTCACAGGCGCATCAGGAGGGATAGGCGAGGCGATCGCCCGGGTGCTGCATGCGCAGGGCGCCATCGTTGGCCTGCACGGCACCCGCGTCGAAAAGCTGGAGACGCTGGCCGCCGAGCTCGGCGACCGGGTCAAGCTGTTCCCGGCCAACCTTTCCAACCGCGACGAGGTCAAGGCGCTCGGCCAGAAGGCCGAGGCCGATCTCGAAGGTGTCGACATTCTCGTCAACAACGCCGGCATCACCAAGGACGGGCTGTTCGTGCGCATGGCGGACGCCGACTGGGATAGCGTGATCGAGGTCAATCTGACCGCCGTGTTCCGGCTGACCCGCGAGCTCACCCATCCGATGATGCGGCGCCGGCACGGCCGCATCATCAACATCACCTCGGTGGTCGGCGTCACCGGCAATCCCGGCCAAACCAATTACTGCGCTTCCAAGGCCGGCATGATCGGCTTTTCCAAGTCGCTGGCGCAGGAGATCGCCACCCGCAACATCACCGTCAACTGCGTCGCCCCGGGCTTCATCGAATCGGCGATGACCGACAAGCTCAACGACAAGCAGAAAGAGGCGATCATGGCGGCGATCCCGACACGGCGCATGGGCACCAGCGCCGAAGTCGCTTCCGCCGTCGCCTACCTTGCTTCCAACGAAGCTGCCTATGTCACCGGCCAGACCATCCACGTGAATGGCGGCATGGCGATGATTTGACAGTTGCGGGAAAACCCGCCTTTTCGCCTTGGACCCAGGCCGATTTTCGTGTAATGCGGCCCGCAACCCGGCGGTTCGGGCAAAAACCGGTCCGGTGCCGTTGCGTTTCCGGCAGGACCATCTTTCAGCTTGATTAGCGGCATTCTGCCCGCTAACGAAGACAGACAACCAAAAGACGAGGATGCCCAAATGAGTGACACCGCAGAGCGCGTCAAGAAGATCGTTATCGAGCACCTTGGCGTCGATGCCGATAAGGTGACGGAGCAGGCGAGCTTCATCGATGATCTGGGCGCGGACAGCCTCGACACGGTCGAACTTGTCATGGCGTTCGAAGAAGAGTTCGGCGTCGAAATTCCCGACGATGCGGCCGAAACCATTCTGACTGTTGGCGATGCAGTGAAGTACATCGACAAGGCTTCGGCCTGACGCTATTTGCAGTCATCACCGAGGAGGACCTGCGATGAGGCGTGTCGTCGTCACGGGCCTTGGGCTGCTTTCGCCGTTCGGCATGGGCTTCGAGCATAGCTGGAAGGAGCTTCTGACCGGCCGCAGCGCAGCCAAGCGCATCACCGAGTTCGAGGTGGAGGATCTTGCCTGCAAGGTCGCCCACGTCATTCCGCGCGGCAACGGTGATAACGCCACCTTCAATCCCGAGGCCGTTCTCGAGCCGAAGGAACTGCGCAAGATCGGCGACTTCATCCTTTACGGGATCGCGGCCGCCGACGAGGCGTTGAAGGATTCGGGGTGGACGCCGAAAACGCATGAGGAGCAGTGCGCCACCGGCGTGCTGATCGGCTCCGGCATCGGTGGCATCGAAGGCATCGCCGAGAACGCGATGATCCTGAAGGAGCGCGGACCACGCCGCATCAGCCCGTTCTTCATCCCCGGCCAAATCATCAATCTCGTCTCCGGCCAGGTTTCGATCCGGCATGGGCTGAAAGGCCCCAACCACGCCGTCGTCACCGCTTGCTCCACCGGCGCGCACGCCATCGGCGATGCCGCCCGGCTGATCATGTGGGGCGATGCCGACGTAATGGTCGCAGGCGGTGCCGAAGCGCCGGTGACGCGGCTGTCGATCGCCGGTTTCGCTGCTTGCCGTGCACTGTCCACCGACCGCAACGACGCTCCGGAGACGGCTTCGCGTCCCTATGATCGCGACCGCGACGGCTTCGTCATGGGCGAAGGCGCCGGCGTCGTCATTCTGGAAGAGCTGGAGCACGCCAAGGCGCGCGGCGCCAAGATCTATGCCGAGGTAACCGGTTACGGTCTGACCGGCGATGCCTATCACATCACTGCGCCGGCCGAAGATGGCGACGGCGCCTTTCGCTGCATGGTTGCGGCGCTGAACCGGGCCAAGCTGACGCCCGCAGACGTCGACTACATCAACGCGCACGGCACCTCGACCATGGCCGACACGATCGAGCTCGGCGCCGTCGAACGGCTGGTCGGCAACGCCGCGTCGAAAATATCGATGTCGTCGACCAAGTCGTCGATAGGCCATCTTCTGGGTGCGGCGGGCGCCGCCGAGGCGATCTTTTCGATCCTCGCCATTCGCGACAACATCGCGCCGGCCACCATCAATCTCGACAACCCGGAGCGCGAAACGGCGATCGACCTGGTGCCGCACAAGCCGCGGGCCCGCCAGATCGACGTGGCGCTGTCCAATTCCTTCGGCTTCGGCGGCACCAACGCCTCGCTGGTCTTCCAGCGCTACAATGGCTGACCGGTCTGTCGACCGGCGCGGTCAGCGCGTGTCGTCAATTTTGCCATATTCGCCCCTACTCTGCCCAAGGGGATTCGTTGCAAGATCAAACGGTAGGGCGCCATGAACACAAATCCGGCGGACAACGGGGAATTCGGGCAACGGTCCGCACCGTCGGGTCCGATCGTGCCGAAGACGGCCAGCGAGGCATTACGGCCTGAAGCCGGCACACCGCCGCCCAAGCGCTCGCGCGCTTCGCGCAGCCAGTTCGTCGTGTTCATGAACTTCGTCATCTCCTTGGTGATGCTGTTGGTTCTGGCGGCCGGCTTTGCATTGTATTTCGGCAAGCAGGAATTCAACGAGCCCGGCCCGTCGGCCAATGCCGACACCTTCCTGGTCAAACCGAGCACCGGCGTCCAGGAAATTGCCGAGCAGCTCGAGCGGCGCGGACTGATCAGCGACGCGCGCATCTTCCGCCTTGGCGTGCGTGCCTTTGGCAATGACGCCGCGCTGAAGGCCGGCGAATACGAGATCAAGCCGCAGGCCTCCATGCGCGACATCATGGAGCTGCTGAAGAGCGGCAAGTCGGTGATGTATTCGCTGACCGTCCCCGAGGGGCTAACCGTCGAGCAGGCGCTGCAGCGCATCGCCGATCAGGCAGCGCTCGACGGCGATATGCCTGCGACCATTCCACCCGAGGGCAGCCTTGCTACCGACACGCTGCGTTTCACCCGCGGCGCGACACGCCAGCAGATGGTCGACAAGCTTTTGGCGGATCAGAAGAAGCTGGTCGACGACGTCTGGCAGCGGCGCGCTCCCGATCTGCCTCTGGCCAGTGTCGATGACTTCGTCATCCTGGCTTCGATCGTCGAGAAGGAGACGGGCAAGGGCGACGAACGTTCACGGGTCGCCGCCGTCTTCCTCAACCGGCTGGCCAAGGGCATGCGGCTGCAGTCAGATCCGACCATTATCTATGGGCTGTTCGGCGGCAAGGGCAAACCCGCCGACCGCCCGATCTACCAGTCGGACATCAAGAAGCCGACGCCCTACAACACTTATCTGATCAACGGCCTGCCGCCGACGCCGATCGCCAATCCCGGCCGTGCGGCGCTGGAAGCGGTGGCCAACCCGTCGAAGACCGACGACCTTTATTTCGTCGCCGACGGCACCGGCGGTCACGTCTTTGCTGCAACGCTCGCCGAGCACAACGAGAACGTCGCCCGCTACCGGGCTCTCCAGAAGAAGCTTGCCGATGAAGCCGCCAAGGCCGGCGCTGCCAAGGCCGACGCCGCCAAAGTGGAAGGTCAGACCGATGCGCCGGTGGACGGCGATACGGGAGCGGCGCAGTAGCGCCGGACGGTTCCGGGATCGTCCCTCCGATTCGTTTGACGGCAGGGACGTGCCGATTTTTTAATCCGGAGCGCCTTGCGTCCGATTCGGCGCGAAAAGGCGCTCCAGCATTTTGAAACCGCATGATCTGGCCGGAATCGCTTCCGGGGTCATGCGCCAGGGGGTCGCAAGGGCAACATGAATTTGCAGAGCATGACCGGTTTTGCACGGGCTGTCGCCGAACATGACGGCACGTCGATCGCCTGGGAGGTCAAGTCGGTCAACGGCAAGAGCGCCGAGGTCAGGCTGCGGCTGCCGCAGGGCCTTGAGCGACTGGAGCCGGCCGTCAGACAGACGGTGCAAAAGCGCTTCTCGCGCGGCAATTTCCAAGCAACGCTGACCGTCGGCCGCGCCGCCGGCCAGCAGGCGCAGCCCGTGGTCAACGAGGCCTTCCTGAGGGATCTGGCGGAGTTGGCCAAGCGGCTGCAGGAGCAGTTCGGCGCAGCGCCGGCGACAGCCGACGGGCTGCTTTCGCTACGCGGTGTGCTCGACATCCCCGAAACCACCGAAACCGAAGAGGCGCGGGCGGCACTCGACAGCGCGATTCTCTCGGCGCTCGAAGTGTCGCTGGGCGGGCTGGAGCAGGCACGCCAGGGCGAGGGCGCCGCACTGCGCTCGTTGCTGTCCGGCCATATCGACGCCATCGAGGCGCTGACGCTGCGCGCCGAGGCCGATCCGTCGCGTGAGCCGGCGGTGATCCGCGAACGGATTGCCGAGCAGGTCCGGCTGCTGATGGATGCCTCCGCCAATCTCGACGCCAGCCGGTTGCATATGGAAGCGGCGTTCCTGGCCACCAAGGCCGACATCCGCGAGGAGATCGACCGGCTGAAGACGCATGTCGCGTCCGGCCGGGTGCTGCTGGCAGGCGGCGGCGCCATCGGCCGCAAGCTCGATTTTCTGGCGCAGGAATTCAACCGCGAATCGAATACGCTGTGTTCGAAGTCGAACGCCGCTACGGTCACCGCCATAGGGCTGGAGCTGAAGGCGGTCGTCGACCAGTTTCGCGAACAGGTCCAGAATCTGGAGTAACCCTGATGGTCGCCAAGGAGCCGATGGTTGCTAAGGATTTGGGCTCCCGTATTCGCCGACGGGGCCTGATGCTCGTGCTGTCGTCGCCGTCCGGTGCCGGCAAGTCGACGATTGCGCGCAATCTCCTGGAAAGCGATTCTAGCCTCGAACTGTCGGTCTCCGTCACGACGCGGCCGCGCCGCGGCAGCGAAATCGAGGGCGTCCATTATCATTTCCGCACCATGCGTGAGTTCGAGCGGCTGCGCGATTCCGACGAACTGCTCGAATGGGCCGAAGTGCATGGCAATTGCTACGCGACGCCGCGTGAGCCGGCCGAACTGGCGCTGGCACAGGGCCGCGACATGCTGTTCGACATCGACTGGCAGGGTGCCCAGCAGCTCAAGGAGAAGATGCGCGCCGATATCGTTTCCATCTTCATCCTGCCGCCCTCGATGAAGGAATTGAAGGCACGGCTGAAGCGCCGCGCCGAGGACCAGGAATCGGTGATCGAGACGCGTCTGAAGAACGCCCGCAACGAGATCGAGCACTGGAAGGAATATGATTTCGTCATCATCAACGACGATCTCGATCGTGCCTTCGCCGAAGTGCGCGGCATCGTCATCGCCGAGCGACTCAGGCGCGACCGCCGGCCCGGCCTGTTCGATTTCGTCTCCGGCCTGCTCGACGAGAAGACGGATTAGGCGCCTTCCTTCTCCCCGTAAACGAGGAGAAGAGAGCTACACTGCGTTGGTCAACCGCACGAATTCTTCGATATCAAGCGTTTCGGCGCGCCGCGTCGGATCGATGCCGGCGCGCGTGAGCAGGGCTTCGCCGCCGAGGCCCTTGACGCTCTGGCGCAGCATTTTGCGGCGTTGGCCGAAGGCCGCTTCGGTGACGCGGCTGAGCTTCTTGACCTCGGCGGGCAGGGGACTTGCCCGCGGCACCAGATGCACCACCGACGACACCACCTTGGGCGGCGGCGTGAACGCTTGCGGCGGCACGTCGAAAGCGATCTTTGCCTCCGTCCGCCAGCCTGCCAGCACGCCCAACCGGCCATAGGCATCGCTGCCGGGGCGGGCGACGATGCGCTCGGCCACCTCGCGCTGGAACATCAGCGTCATCGATGCGTAGAAAGGCGGCCAATCGGCAACGGTCAGCCAGCGCACCAAAAGCTCGGTACCGATGTTGTAGGGCAGGTTGGCGACGATCCTCACAGATCCGTTGCCCCCATGCGCCCCTTGGGCAAGCGCTGCAAAATCCGTCTTCAGCGCATCGCCGGCAATGATCTCCAAACGGCCCGGATAGTGATCCGACACCTCCGCGAGCGCCGCCAGGCAGCGCTCGTCGCGCTCGATGGCGATGACCCGACCAGCGCCGTGGGAAAGCAGCGCCCGGGTTAGGCCGCCTGGACCCGGACCGACCTCGATCACCGTGGCGTCCGTCAGGTCGCCGGCGGTGCGCGCGATCTTGCCGGTCAGATTGAGGTCGAGCAGAAAATTCTGGCCAAGCGCCTTTTTCGCCTGCAGCCCATGGCGTTCGATCACCGCGCGCAACGGCGGCAGCCCGTCGATGCTCATGCGACCGCTCTCGTGCAAAGCCTCATGCGATGGCAGCCTTCGTCCCGGTGTCGGCAAGCCTGCGGGCGAGCCTTAGCGCCGCGATCAGGCTGTCGGCCCGGGCTATGCCCTTGCCGGCGATATCGAAGGCGGTGCCGTGATCCGGGGAGGTGCGGATGAAGGGCAGGCCGAGCGTGACGTTGACCGCCTCGTCGAAAGCCAGCGCCTTGGCCGGGATCAGCGCCTGGTCGTGGTACATGCACAGCGCCACATCGTAGCCGGTTCGGGCGCGGGCATGGAACAGCGTGTCGGCCGGCAGCGGCCCGAAAGCATCGATGCCTTCCGCCCTCAACCTGTCGATCGCCGGGCGGATGATGTGCTCGTCCTCCGCGCCCATCGCGCCGCCTTCGCCGGCATGCGGATTGAGGCCGGCAATGGCAAGCCGAGGCTTGGCGATGCCGAAACGATGTCCGAGGTCGGCGGCGGTGATGCGGGCGGTCGCAACGATCAAGTCCGTCGTCAGCGCTTTCGGCACCTCGCTCAACGCAATATGGATGGTGACCGGAACCGTGCGCAACTCGGGACCGGCAAGCATCATCACCGGCATCGCTTCGGCGCCGGTGTGGAGCGTCGCCAGATGCGCCAGATACTCGGTATGGCCGGGGAAACGGAAACCGGCATCGTAGAGCGGCTTCTTGGCGATCGGGCACGTGACGACAGCCGCTGCGCGACCGCCAAGGCAGTCGTCAACAGCGCGGTCGATCGCCTCGATTATGCCGGCGGCGTTGGCTGGGTCCGGCCGGCCGGGGTCGTCGACGAAGCGGGCGACAAGCGGCACGACGGGCAGGGCGCTTGCAAAGACGCGCGCCGCTTCGGCTGGCATTGTCTCGGTGATTGGCACATCGGCGCCGAGCCGGCGCGCCCGGGCGGCAATCAGCACCGGATCGGCGAGAAGATAGAAGGGCGGCACACCGGCGCTGTCGCGCGCCTGCCAGGCGGCAATGGCGATCTCCGGCCCGATGCCGGACGGATCGCCGACGCTCAACGCCAGCGGAAGCTGTATCTCTGGCACGCCCAGGGTGTCTTAGCGCTCGACGATGCGGGCTTTCTTCCGCAACTCCTCGACGTACTTCTTGGAGAGCTCGTCGGCGTCCTTGCCGGTTGCGCCTTCGCTCTGGAACACCATCTGGGCGGCCTTGTCGTCGGACACTTCGCGTGACGAGCAGATGCCGATGAACTCGACCCCGCGATCCGTCTCGCGCGTGCTGGTGGCACCCCCGACCTTGGTGGCTTTGATCTGGTCGGCCCATTCCGGCGGCAATTGCGGCGCCAGCACCCGGCCGAGATCGCGAACGGTGACGTCGATCAGGCCCTTGGCAAATTCGCGCGAGGTGTTGCAGCCGTTGAAGCGGGCGCGCATGGCGTCAGCCTCGCGCTTGCGCTTGGACAGCGTAGCGCTGCGCTCGGCCGCCGGCACGACGAAGATGACTTGCTGCAGCATGTATTCCATGGCGGTCGGCTTGGCGCCGCCCTTGTCGAGCATGCGCCTGACTGCGTCCTGCTCGCTCATGGCGCCGCCGCCGCTCTCGGAGCGATGGCGCGCGGTCAGCGCCTGATTCCAGGCCATCTGGGAGCGGATGAACTCCTTGAAATGCTCCTTGCCGACGCCGGACTGCGCCATGACGCCATCGAGTTGCTTGAGTTGCATCTTGTTGGTCGTGGCAAAGCGCTGATAGGCGGCGTCGACCTGAGCGTCGCTGATGCGGATGCCGAGACGCTTGGCTTCGGCGACGCGCAGCGTCTGATCGATCATCTCGTCGGCGGCGTCGCCTTTCTTGCGCTGCAGGCGCAGGAAGGCAGCCCGATGCTGGATGTCGCCGGTGGTGATCGGTACGTTGTTGACAACGTATTTGATCTGACTGGCGAAAGCCGGCGGCGTCATCATGGTGATCGAGGCCGAGGTCGCCGCCACCAGCAGCGCGAACCCTGCCGAAAAGAGGTATTTCCTCATCGAAAGCATCCCAATTCTATCTCGGTTCCGGCCCAATTCTATCTCATTATGAGGGAGCTGAAACCCGTGCCTGCCCTATGCGGCGAAACGATGTCGTTAGAGCGACGTGCGTCCACTTGGGCGCACAAGGTACTCTCTAAACGCTTTGAATCTACGCATCGTGCTTTCCGAAAATCAATTCCGACTTTCGGGCCGATACGTTGGCCGCCTGTTCCGGCCGTCTGCTGCTGGCCAGCCGTCTGCTACTAGCTAGTGTCTGCTACTGAATGGTGTCGATGGAGCTTTGTGACGAGCCGAAATCGCCGAGCGTGCGGAACGACAAGTTGAAACCGATGTTCTGCGACACTTCCTTGGTTTCCAGGTCGCGGGATTCTGAGAACGTCATCAAATAGGTGAAGCATGAATCACTATAGGCAAAGCCGACCCCGTCCTTGACCAGGACACTTTGCTCCAGATCGTAGGTGCCGGTGCCGAAGACACGCCAGTTCTCGGCAAGTTGCGTCGAGGCGCCGAGCGTGACCTCATGGCGATCGGTCGTGAAGCCATAGAGCGGCTGCGCCTGGATGAAGGCATATTTGGCGCTGAGCGAAATCGGCAGGCCGGAATAGGCTGCTTTCACCTCGGCGCGGCGAACCTCAAGGCTCTGCTCGTCGAAACGGCCGCTGACCGAGCCGGAAACTCCGCTGGGGCTATTAAAGCCGACGAGGCCGACATAGTCGGAGGTCTCGGTCTCAAGACCGGAATCGGCTCCAACATTGACCAGGTCCGGCGAATCGAAGGAGTTGCGACCGCCCAGCTGGTAGGATTGGCCGAACAGCGCGTTGGTGCTCCAGCCATTGTCGTAGGCGCCGGAATAGCGCAGCCCGACATTGGCGCGCGTGCCGCCTTCCATGCGATCGTAGCCGGAGAACTTGTCACGCTCGAACAATGTCGTGGCGTCGAAGACGAAGCTCTGGGCGTCCTCGTTGGGGACAGCGAGGCCACCGACATATTGCTCGTTCGGACGCACGAACACCTGCGCCATCGGCTCGAAGATGTGGCTGGAGCTGGTCGACGAGAACAGCACCGGCCAGCGCATTTCCAGCCCGGCGGTCGCCATGTAGCGGGCGAGTGATGTCCGCATGTCATCGCTGGCATTTATCTCCGGGTTCATCGCCATCTGGTTGATGGCGGTGAGCGAGGCCGAGGACGCATTCACATAACCGACGTCGCCGCGCAGCGCCAGCAGCGGCGTCAGCAGCAGCCCGCCATCGGTGGTGAAGGTGCGCTTCCATTCCGCTTCGGTGGTGAGGCGGCCCGACTGGCCCTCGATGCCGCGGACATTATTGACGGATGCAGCGTTGTTCGGATCGGAAAGGATCCTATCCAGCCTTTCACGGCTGATGGCCTGTGCGTTGACATTGAACGACAATTGCCCGCCGCCCACAGCCATGTCGGGGATGTAGGCGTAGTCGAGCGAGGGCAGCACCCAGGGCTGCTTGCCGGCGCGCGCGGTCGGATCGTCAGGGAGCGTCTTTTCCTGGACCTCGAAGCGCATGGCGCGCACGTCGAAATAGTTGCGGCCGTTGAGGCCTGTCAGGTAGATCGAGGAGTGGTGCACGCTCTCGTTGAAGTCTTCGATGGCGTAGGTGCGCGAGAAGTTCTTGTCGGTCTGCAACAGGACATCCCAGCCGAAGTCCCAGCGCGGATTGATGGCGAACTGACCCTTGGTGCCCATCATGCCGCGGAACTTGTTCGGGTCGCCGGCCGAACCTGAATCGACATTGTTGCCGTGGCTGTCGATGAATTCGTCGGGGTCCTCTTGCCGGATGCCGGCGACCTTCAGGCTGTACTGGCCGTTGTTGAAGCGCTGGCGCCACTCGGCCTCGCCGAGGAAGCCTTGCTTGGTGTAGCCGCTGCCGGTGACGGTGAGGTCGTAGGTTGGTGAGAGCGCGAAATAATAGGGGACTTTGACGCCGACGCCGAGCTCGCTCTTGTAGGCAATGCCGGGAATCAGGAAGCCGCTCTTGCGCTTAACGGTAGGGTCGGCAATCTCGAAGGCCGGCAGATAGGCAAGCGGAAAGCCGAAGAACTCGAAATTCGAATTCTCGAAGCGAACCGTCTTCTTCTCGCCGTTCCAAATGATCTTTCTGGCTTTGATGCGCCAGGTCGGCGCTTTGTCTGGTTGGTCCTCGCATGGCTCGCAGGCCGTGTACACGCCGTTGTGGAACGTCGTCAGCACGCCGCCCATGCGTTCCGCGCTTTCGGCGGCGAAATATGCCTTGTCGACGGTTTCGACACGCAGCGCGTTGACGAAGCCATCAGCGAAATCGTCGGTGATGTCGACATGCTGCGAATAGATCTTGGTGCCGTCGCTGTTGATGACCTCGACATTGCCGCTGGCGACGAGGCGCTTGGTGTTGCGATTGTACTCGACCCGCTGGGCGACAAGGCGGTTGCCGCCATAGTCGATCTGGACGCCGCCGACGGCCGTTACTGTCTGGTTGTCGTTGTCATAGACCAGCGTATCCGCCGCCAGCAGCATTTGCGAGCCGGCGGGGACGTCGGCTGCCATGTCGCTGATATCCTGGGCAGAAGCCGGAATATTCGGGACGACGCAAGCGAGCAGGCATGCCAAGGCGCTCGCCCCATAGAGGCGCGCCAAACCGGCCTGCCTATGGATGCGCAAAACCGCCCCCCTCACTAGCCGTCTTCCTTGTACAGCAAGAAAGTCACCCCGAAGAACATAGCCACGACAACCGGAACCCATGCAGCCACGACTGTGGGTACGAATCCCGCCACGCCGAATGCCTTGACCAGCACCGTCACGACATAAAGCAGAAACCCAGCCAGGACGCCACCCAGAATCATCGTCGCGGATTGTCCCATCCTCGCAAATCGCATCGACACCGTTGCGGCAATCAGCGTCATGGCGACGAGAAGGAACGGCAGCGCCACCAGCGAATCAAACTGCATGGCAAAGGCATTTGCCTTGAGGCCGAAGGAGCGGGCAACCTCGATCTTGCTGGGCAGATCGTAGAAAGGGATGGTTTCCGGGCGCGCCAGCCGCTCTTGCACGAATTCGGGCTTGAGATTGGTCGACACCCGGTCGCTTGCCACCGATTGGATGTTGCCGTCCCGGAAAACCTTGACGTCCTGCAGTTCCCAGTAGCCATCGCGCAAAAAGGCGTGCGCCGCGTCCTTGCGTTCGACGATGTCGCCTTGCGGGCTGAGGATGAAGAAGACGGCATCGGCCATCTCGAGGCCCTGATTGAGAATGGCGCGCGCGCCGATGATGGTATCGCCGGTACTGGTTTTCTGCCGGATCCAGGGCTCGGCGTCGGCCGACACGGCGTTCGACTTGCCGGAGCGGAGCTGGGTTTCGATCTTTTCGGACCAGGAAAACGCATGCGCGGCGATCGGATTGATGACGCCGACCGACAACACGCCGAACAGCAGCGCCCCGATGCAGCACGGCAGCAGGAATTGCCATGCGGATACGCCGGCGGAACGCGCGATGACCAGTTCATATCTGCGATTGAGCGAGACCAGCGTCGCCATCGCCGAGAATAGCCCGACGAACGGCACCGTCTGCAGCATGATCATCGGCATCCTCAGCGCTGAAATGGCGAACGCCGTCCCGTAGGTGAAGCCCGGCAAGCCGGTCGTGCGACCGGAAAGCTCGGTGAAGTCGATCAGGAACACGAGCGCCAACAGGCCGATGAAGAACCAGATGGTGATCGTCACGTAGCGGAAGAAGAAGTATCTACCCAGGGTCCAGCCCATTAGCGTGTCCAGCCCATTAGCCGGCCCCTTGGCCAGAAGCGCCACGCCTGGCGAAGCGAAGCTTGATGGCGCTCCAGCCGTCACTGAAGCGACCGGCGAAATTCGTCATCCAGTCGGCCCAGGCGACCGGCAGCTCCATGGTCCGGTTGGAGACTATGAACCATGTCGCGACCGCGGACGCCACGATAGGAACGCCATAGACCATATAGGCATATTGCGGAACGTTGTCGGCTTTACCGGCGGCAAAGAAACCAAGCCAACGTACGAAAAGCGCAATCGCGATGGCCGTGATCAGCGGATGGATGCGCGCCTCGCGATGGGATCGCGCATCTCCCGCGACCGCAAGCGCGATCAGCGCGAAGACAAGTGAATAGGACCATTCGGAAAAACGCTGGTTGAGCTCGGCCAGATACCTGTTCGGCTTTTTTTGGAACGCCTTGTCGTTCGGACTGGGATTGAGCAGGTATTGGGTCGTCCGGTCCTTCGGCAAAAGCAACACGTCCGATGAGGCCGACATGAAGGCGGACAGGTCGAAGGCATAGGAGGTGAATCGGATGACCGAAAGATCGCCGGTCAGCGTTTCGCGATGGATGACGCCGTCGTTCATCATCAGCACCTTCTCGTCGCCGTTTTCGATGATGGCTCCGGTCTTGGCGTAGTAGATGAGGTTAACGCCTTCTTCGCGCGAATCGGCGACGAAGATGCCGCCGAGGCGGTTGTCCGGAAGCCGCTCGCCAATCTGCAGGAACAGGCCGTCGTCGATCTTGCGAAAGGTGCCTTCCTGGATGATCAGCGACAACAGATCGGCACGCGACGACGCCACCAGCTGGCGGTTTTTCTGGCGTGCATACGGATCGACGCCGTTGTCGACGGCGAACGACAAGACGCTGGCCGCCAGCGCCAGCAGCATGATCGGCCTGACGATGGTCCAGCGCGAGGCGCCCGCGGCGTTCAAGACGGCAAGCTCAGAATCGGAATTCATCGCGCTCAGCGTCTGAGCGACGGCGACCACCAGGGCGAAGGGCACGACGATCGGGATGATCGACGGAATGATCAGCGCAGCGACCTCGAAGAAGGTCAGCGCCGACTGGCCGCTGTCGGTGACGAGATCGATGCGGGCGAGCACCTGCGTCGTCCACACGATCGCCAGCGTCCAAATAAGCGCTGCCAGGAACACCGCCAGCGCGCGACGCATGATGTAGCGTTCAACGACCTTCATAAAGGCTTTTCTCGATTTTGCCGAACGGCATCATGCCTCCAGACAAAGTAGTCGTCCGGTGACGCCTGCACAACCGGTCCCGTTTGGCGGTTCGATCTGGTTTCCCGTCCCACATCGTTATTCCCGGTGGCCGGAGTGTCGGCGGCAATGGATAAGAAAGGGCGAACATCGATGGTTAACAACAGGTTGCGGCAGGAAAGCGGGGCCGTGCCGCGACGAATCGCCGTCGATTCCATCCGCCATATGGGATCTGATTCCGGCAAAGTCTTGCCAAATGCCGGAAAACGACCAAATGTCGCGCCGATCACGGTCATGGCCGCCGTGGCCGCGACGGGTACAGACATGGAAGCAGAAGTAACAGAATTGCGCGGTCAAACCGGCCAGGAATCGATTTTTCACGGTGCGATCGTGATCGGCGCCGGCGCGGCGGGGCTGGCCGCCGCCCATGCGCTGAAAAAGGCCGGCGTGCCGACGCTTGTCCTGGAAAAGGAAAGGCGGCTTGCCGAGCCCTGGTACCGGCGGCACGAACGGTTGCATCTCAATTCGCATCGCGATCTCTCGACGCTGCCTGGCGTCGACTATCCCGCAGGCACCCCCGCCTTTCCCCACAAAACAGCAGTCATCCGCCACCTGAACGATTTCAGCCAGGCGTACAATCTGCCGATCCGGCTTGGCGTCGCCGTCGAGGAGATCGCGTTCAACGGCGATCAATGGACCGTTGAGACCAGTGCCGGGCCCCTGCCGGCGCATCATGTCGTCGTTGCCACCGGGCGCGACCGGCAGCCGTTCATTCCGCAGTGGAAGGGCGCCGACGACTTTGCCGGCCGCATCATGCATTCGGCGGATTTTGGCAAAGCCGAGGATTATGCGGGAAAAAAGGTGCTGGTTGTGGGCGCTGGCAATTCGGGCTTCGACGTGCTCAATCATCTGGCGGGGGCGAACGCCGCCTCTATCTGGCTGTCGGCGCGCAACGGCCCCTCGCTGCTGCCCAAACGCATCGGCAAGATCGCCGTCCACAGGCTTTCGCCGTTCTTGGCGCGATTGCCTGTTTGGCTCGCCGATGCGGTGATGGCGGCAACGCAGCGCCTGGTTTTCGGCGACCTGACGAAGTTTGGCCTGCCGCCCGCGTCCTCGGGGGGCGCAAGCCGCCTGACCGACGACTACACTGCGATCGCCACCGACGACGGCGCCGTTCGCGCCATCAAGGCCGGTCAGGTCGTGATACTGCCGCAGGTAAGGGAATTTACCCGCGACGGCGTCATCCTCGACAACGGCAACCTGATCGCTCCCAATATCGTCATCGCGGCGACCGGCTACCGCACCGGGCTCGAACGCATGGTTGGCAAGCTCGGCGTCCTCGACGGCAGGGGCGTTCCCCTTTTCAACGGCGGCGAGACCGACCCGAAATTGCCCGGCCTGTGGTTTACCGGCATGCGGCCAAGCATTCGCGGTTGCTTCGCCAATGCCCGAATTCAGGCCAAGGCAATCGCGCAGCAGATCGTCAGGCAGAGGCGATGAACTGAAAAATAGGGTGGTGCTTCCAGTCGGAAACGGCCAAGTATCGGGTTTCGTCAAGGCACTCTCCCAAAACCCAACGCCGTTCCCGAAAGCAGGACATGATGACTTCGAGACCTTCGATCGCCTTCGCCAAATTCGCAGCGCCCAAAAAGGGCAGTGTCTTCGTGCTGGCGGCCAACGATGGCGGTCTCGGCGATGCGGCAAAGGCTTGCGATCCGGCAAAGACCCTGGAGCGGGCGTTCCCGGTGGCCGACTTTTCCGGCAAGTTCGCCAGCCTGGTCGAAGTGCTGGCGCCGGAGGGCACATCGCTCGACCGGCTGGTGGCGGTCGGCGCCGGCAAGGTCTCGGGGCTCGACGACCATGCCTGGCTGAAACTCGGCGGCACGATCGCTGCATCCTTGCGCAAGGCCACCGAGGTGACCGTCGTGCTCGATCTGCCGGATGCTGACGTCGGCGGCAGGCAAGCGGCACAGCTTGCCGCGGGCATCCTTCTGCGCAGCTATACCTTCGACAAGTACAAGACGAAAAAGGACAATAATGACGGCCAGCGCGATGGCAAGAAGGCCGAGCCCAAAAAGCCGGTCAAGGTGACCATCCACACCACCGATCCGGCGGCGGCGAAAAGGGCCTTCGCCGACGAGGTGGCGGTGATCGACGGGGTGCTCCTGGCGCGCGACCTGGTCAACGAACCGGCCAATATACTCGGGCCGGTGGAATTCGCCGCCCGCGTCAGCGAACTGGAAGCGCTCGGCGTCACGGTCGAGATCCTGGTCGAGAAGGATATGAAGAAGCTCGGCATGGGCGCGCTGCTCGGCGTCGCGCAAGGCTCGCCGCGTGGCGCCCGCATAGCCGTCATGCGATGGAACGGCGGCAAGGCCAAGGACAGCCCGGTTGCCTTCGTCGGCAAGGGTGTCACTTTCGACACCGGCGGTAATTCGATAAAGACGGCCTCCGGGATGGAGGACATGAAGGGTGACATGGGCGGCGCGGCCGCCGTGACAGGGCTGATGCACGCGCTGGCCGCGCGCAAGGCCAAGGCCAACGTCGTCGGCATCATCGGGCTAGTGGAAAATGCCGTCGACGGCCACGCGCAGCGTCCCGGCGACATCGTCACCTCGATGTCGGGTCAGACCATCGAGGTGCTCAACACCGACGCCGAAGGCCGCCTCGTTCTGGCCGATGCGCTGTGGTATTGCAACGATCGCTTCCAGCCGAAATTCATGGTCAATCTGGCGACGCTGACCGGCGCCACCATGGTCGCGCTCGGCCAGCACTATGCCGGGCTGTTCTCCAACGATGACGAATTGGCGAACAGGCTGACGAGCGCCGGGCAGGCGACGCAGGAACGAGTGTGGCGGATGCCGCTCGGCGCCGAATACGACAAGCTGATCGATTCGAAAAATGCCGACATGAAGAACATCGGCGGCCGCTACGGCGGCGCCATCATCGCGGCGCAGTTCTTGCAGCGCTTCGTCAAGGATACGCCCTGGGCGCATCTCGACATCGCCGGCACCGCGATGGGCGCGCCGTCCAGCGAGATCAACCAGTCATGGGCCTCCGGCTTCGGCGTCAGGCTGCTCGACCGACTGATGCGCGACAATTACGAGGGGTGAGGCCTTTCAAGGCGCAATCATGGCTGACGTCCTATTCTATCACCTGACCGAATCGACGCTGGAGGATGCGCTCCCCGGCCTGCTCGAGCGCAGCGTCGATCGCGGTTGGCGCGCCGTGGTGCAGACCGGCACCGAGGAGCGGCGCGACGCGCTGGACCAGCATCTGTGGATATTCAGAGACGATTCGTTCCTGGCGCACGCGACGGACCGCGAATCCCATCTGGCCGAGCAGCCGATCCTTTTGACCACCGGCCAGGACAATCCGAACGAGGCGCAGATACGCTTCCTGGTCGACGGCGCGGCGCCGCCGGAGCTTGGCAGTTATGAGCGCGCCGTGTTCCTATTCGACGGCCACGATGCGGCCCAGGTCGAGGCGGCGCGCATGCACTGGAAGACGATGAAGGAAGCCGGCCACGCGGTCACCTACTGGCAGCAGACTTCAGATCGGCGCTGGGAACGCAAGGCGTGAAGCTGCCGCCTTGGCTATCGTCAACCTGGGATCAGATCGCCGAGCAATCGGGTCGCGATGCCGAATAAAGAGCATCGGACCAAAAGTGGAAGAACCCTGAAAGGGTGGTTTGCTGATCGTTGAGACGCGCTACAGCTGAAGCCGTTCAGCCAATTCAATGAAGTCGTTGGCCACCAGGTCCCAGGCCTGATCAGGGTGCAAGTCCGTGGTCTGCGCTAATCCGTGCTCGGTCGGACGCGCGACAAAGGCTGTTCGCAATCCGCATGCCCGAGCCGCTGCAAGGTCGCCATTGTGAGCGGCCACAAGACAGATCTCATTTGGCTTCATTGCCAGGACGTCGGCGGTGCGAAGATAGGCTTCCGGCATCGGCTTGTACGCTCGCACGACTTCGGCGCCGAGGATCGCATCCCAGGGGATGCGGCTACGCTTCGCCATGTTGAGCATGAGGACGATGTTCCCGTTCGAGAGCGGCGCGATGATATAGCGGGCCTTCAGCCGTGTGAGGCCTGCCACCGCGTCCGGCCATGGCTCCAATCGGTGCCATGCCAGGTTCAGTTCGTCCAGCTCGGACGCCGGCACCGACGCCGGGTCGATCCCGAATTCTGGCAAAACAGCTTCCAGATTCTCCCGATGCAGCACGTCGAGCCGTGTAAAGGGCCGTCGGCCGCTGCGCACCTCCTCCATCGCTGGGGAGTAACGGCGGCGCCACGCATCCGCGAAAGCGGTAGGAATGGCCGTTCCGGCTCCATGCCGCTTCAGGAACGGTTCAGCTTCGCGCGCCACGCCGCTGCGCCAATCGACGACAGTGCCGAATACGTCGAATACCAAGGCACGTACACCATCCAATGGCATCACATTCGGCTCCTTGATCCGCACACTGCGTCTTTGGCATGGATCGGCCTGAGAAGTCGACCGCACGGTCCCGGTCGGAAACGGGCTGGTTCGCCAACTCAGCTTGCCCTTCATGGATTAACCGGCCGTCGATCTTCTGGCAGCACCGGTTCCGTGTTCTCGACCTCATCGCCGTCATCTACCTGTCAAAAAAGTGTCAGGTGAGCTGGAATAGGCCTCGGCTTGGCCCGTTAACCCGCCATCTCAACCGGAGATGGAAGGTGCTTCCATGCTGCATAGCGTTCCCACGACGAGGGCCACAGTCGGTGCATTCGCCGATGCCGAAGGGCGGCAGGCATGGTTGTTCCGGCCGCTATCACCCAGATTGGTCATCGGCTTGCTTTCCCTGCAAGCTTGCACCTTTGTCATTCTTTACGGATTGGACGGCCTGCCGATTGAAGGCCGACTGTCGCTCTCGGTCTTCGCCGGGGTCCTGATCGCCTGGGTAGTGCTCGGCCTGCCCGACATGCCTGTGGCGCTCGCCGGCGCGCTTGCCCTTGTTGTTTCGGGTGCGGTCGACGAAGAGGCCCTCTTTGCCACGCTCGGCAGCGAAATCATCTGGCTCCTGATTGCCGCTTTCGTCATGGCGTCGGTCATGCGCAGCAGCGGTACCGCCGAGCGCCTGGCAGGCGTCGCGCTGACGCGCTGCAGGACGGTTTCCCGAATGTTCTGGGGCGCGACGCTGGTCATTGCGCTGACCGCCTTCGTGATTCCTTCTACCTCAGCCCGCGCGGCGATCCTCATGCCCGTGTTCTTCGGTCTTTCGAGTGCGATCGGCAGACCATCCGTGACCAGAGGGCTCGCGCTTCTGTTTCCCTCCGTCATCTTGCTCTCAGCCTGTGCTTCGCTGACCGGAGCTGGCGCACATCTGATTGCCGCCGATTTCATGAGGCGTGTCAGCGACACAGACATCGGCTTCGCCCACTGGGCGCTTCTCGGCGGGCCGTTCGGGTTCGTCACGAGTCTGCTTGCCTGCGGCCTGATCCAACTTCTGTTTCTGTCCGCCGAAGACCGCAGGGCCGCGATCGGCACGCTACCGGTCAGGCACCGTTCAAATTCATGCAGCGATGCTACCGTGCTGACAATCATGGGCGCGACCGTCCTGCTTTGGGCGACGAACGCGCTGCATGGACAGAATATTGCCGTCATCGCGCTCGTCGGTGCCTTGCTTGCCGCTTCCAAGCCGGTGTCGGGGATTTCGCTTAAAGAGGCGCTTAAGGGTGTCGAGTGGAACCTGCTTCTGTTCCTCGCGGCCACGCTTTTGATCGGCGAGGCGCTGCTCACCTCCGGCACCGCACGCTACCTCGTCGACCAGACGCTTGCGGCGCTCGGCGGCCACCTGTCATTAGCCCCATGGATGGTCATCGCCATCGCTGCCGTGATCTCAAGCCTGGCACATATCGTGATTATGTCTCGCACTGCGCGCGCGAGCGTCCTCATCCCAGCGGTTGCCTTGCCGCTTTCGGCGTTCGGCGTCGATCCATCGGTCCTAATCTTCGTGACGACGATCGGCAGTGGCTTCTGTCAGACGCTGATGGTCTCGGCAAAGCCGGTTCTCCTGTTCGGTTCTGCGGAGACCCTAACCTTCACACAGGCAGACCTCCTCCGGCTGGCTCTGTTCCTCTTGCCGCTCTTCGTCGCTCTGCTCGTCGCCTTCTCCTTGTTCGTCTGGCCGCTCCTTGGCCTGCCGATCGAAACACTTTCCACAATGCCCGCCAAGGCATGACTTCCGCCTGCTATTTTAGAAAGGAAACCAAAATGTCGATGACGATCCTGATTGCGCCTTCCGGTTTCAAGGAGAGCCTGACTGCCGATGAAGCGACGGCGTGCATCGCTGCCGGAATTCTACGGGCGATGCCGGACGCGACCATTCTCAAGGCGCCGATGGTCGATGGCGGGGAGGGCTTCACCAACGCACTGGTCAATCTGACCGGTGGCACGCTGCACCGGTTATCCGTCACTGGCCCGGTGGGGGACCCGGTAGACTCCTTCATCGGATTCATGGGTGGTCAGCCAGTCCGCACCGCCGTGATAGAAATGGCCGCAGCGGCGGGCCTGCGTCTCGTTCCACGGGATCGCCGCGACCCGTGCCTGACGACAAGCTTCGGCGTCGGCGAGCTCATCGGCGCCGCCCTCGATGCCGGTGCCGAGCGAATCCTGCTTGGCTGCGGCGACAGCGGCGTCAATGACGGTGGTGCCGGCATGGCCGAGGCGCTCGGCGTGCGGTTTCTCGACGATAGCGGCCGCCCGCTCGCGCGAGGCGGGGCCGCGCTCCGGCATCTCGCTTCTATCGACATGACGGGCATCGATCCCCGCCTCGCGAAGGTGCGGATCGATGCGGCCGTCAACTGGCACAATGTGCTGCTCGGACCCAAAGGTGTTGCCCGCGTGTTCGGTCCCCAGAAAGGAGCAACGCCGGCGCAGGTCGAGGAGCTTGCTGCAGCGATGGAAGTCCATGCCAAGGCGATCGAGCGTGCGACCGGCATTCAGGTTGACACCGCTCCGGGTGCCGGCGCATCGGGCGGCCTAGGAGCAGCCGTGCTCGGCCTTCTTCTGGGCCGGCTCCATCCGCGCTACGAGATCGTGATGCAGTATCTTGACCTCGACGCGTTGATCGATCGCGCGAACCTGGTGATCACCGCCGAGGGAAGCCTGGATGGCCAAACGCCCTATGGCAAGGTGCCATCCGAGGTGGCGCGCCGCGCCAAGCTGCGCGGCCTGCCCGTCATTGCACTCGCCGGAACGATTGGCAAAGGTGTGACGCTCAACTTCGAGCACGGCATTGATGCCTTCGCCAGCATTCTCAAACGGCCGTGCTCACTGGAGGAAGCGATCGAAAATGCCGGCAAGCTGCTGACGCGAGCCGCCGAGGATGCCGTGCGCCTGATGAGCGTTGGTATAAGGCTCGCCCGACCTCCAGCCCGCATTGTGCGGCGCATGGCAGAAAACGGCCTGGTATGCCACAGCGGCGACACCGGACTATTGCGGCCTCATAGCGATTAAAGGCGAAAAGGGGCTTTAGAGATCCGTCCTACCCGGCGATTTGCCTTAGCGAATGCGAACTCCGACCCACGAGCGCCAGTTGCCTCTAACGTCGGCTTTCGAGATGCCATCTCGGCAGGGGGGAATGACCGACTAGGGTCACGGCTTCCGCTTAAACTTCTCCGCAGGAATGGCAGAGAAGGGTCGTGAGCCGAAATTCAACTGAGACACCGCCCAGCCCACTTGACGAAAGGTCGACCGCGCGCAAAACTGCTAAGATGTCAGACCAATTTTGGATCTAAGTGCCCATGCGAGCGCGCGGCGAACTGCCCGGGGCACCTGCCACGCGTGTGGCAATCGCCACGCTCCCGCCGCTGGATCGCGGCAAGCAGGTCATGGAGGCGCTGGCCGACTATGTCGAGCGCGCCGCGCTGAAGAGCGGTGACCGGCTTCCGACCGAACGCGAATTGATGGCCGCGCTTTCCGTCGGGCGTTCGACGATACGGGAGGCGATGGGGCGTTTCGAAGCGCTCGGCGTCACCGAGACCCGCAAAGGCAGCGGCACCTACCTGCTCAAGCCGATATCCGCCGGCACGATCCATTTGCCGCTGTCACTCAATACGGCAGAGCTGCGTGACGGTCTCTTGCACACCCTCGAGGTGCGCCGCGGCATCGAGGCCGAGGCAAGCATGGTTGCGGCGCGGCGGCGGACAGCCGACGATCTGCGGACGATCGAGCAAAAACTCATCGAGATGGAGCGCGTCCATCTTGCCACTGGCACGTCGGGCCCGGAAGACCTGGCCTTTCACCTGGCTGTCTACGACGCCACCCACAACCCGCTTTTCCGGCAGCTCCTGGGGCAGATGCGCGAAGCGTTCGAGCGCTTCTGGGACCATCCTTTCGACCGGCAGGATTTCGCGCGGCGATCGTTCCCGCATCACCGCGAGCTGTTCGATGCCATCGTCGCCAGGGACGCGGAGCTGGCGCGCGAAAAAACGCTGAAGATCCTCGAGATCGTGGAAGAGGATATCGAGGAAATGTCGAAATGAACGGTCCCGATTTTTTCGACCAGGCATCGCTGATCGCCGCGCATGACGAGGGCAACGCCTTCGATGCCGTCGTGCCGCCGATCGTGCAGACCTCGCTCTTCACCTTCCCGAACTATGACGAGATGCTCGAGACATACCGCGGCGAAAAAGTGAGGCCGACCTACACGCGAGGGCTGAACCCGACCGTGCGCATGTTCGAGGAAATGCTCGCAAAACTGGAAGGTGCCGAGGACGCTATCGGTTTCGCAAGCGGCATGTCCGCCATCTCGTCGGCGGTCCTGAGTTTCGTCGAGCCGGGCGACCGCATCGTCGCAGTCAGGCATATCTACCCGGACGCGTTCCGGCTGTTCGGGACGCTGCTCGCGCGCATGCGCATCGAGGTGACCTATGTCGACGGGCGCGACGAAGATGCCGTCGCAAGCGCCCTGCCTGGCGCCAGGCTGTTCTATATGGAAAGCCCGACCAGCTGGGTCATGGAAACGCATGACATCGGTGCGCTCGCTGCGCTGGCAAAGTCCCATGGCATCCCGACCATCATCGACAACAGCTGGGCCAGCCCGGTCTTCCAGCGGCCGCTGTCGCTCGGCGTCGATATTGTGGTCCACTCCGCATCCAAGTATCTGGGCGGCCACAGCGATGTCGTGGCCGGCGTGGTCGCGGGCTCGAAGGATTTGATCGGCCGCATCCGCGGCGAAGCCTATCCATATCTCGGCGGCAAGCTGTCGCCATTCGATGCCTGGCTCTTGATCCGTGGCTTGCGCACACTGCCGATCCGCATGCGCGCGCATCAGGCCTCCGGCCTCGAAATCGCACGGCGTCTGCAGGATCATCCGATCGTCGAGAAGGTCTGCCATCCGGGTTTGGCCAACCTGCTTCCCGCGGGGCTCACCGGCACGTCGGGCCTGTTCTCGTTTGTCTTCCGCGACGGCATCGACATCCGGACGTTTGCGGACCGCCTTAAGCTGTTCAAGCTGGGCGTGTCGTGGGGCGGCCACGAAAGCCTCATCGTGCCCGGCGAGGTCGTGCTGCAGCAGAAGGCCCAACCCAATTCCGCGATGGCGTTCGGCGTCCATCCGCGGTCCGTGCGTCTCCATGTCGGCCTCGAGGGAACCGAGGCGCTGTGGAGTGACCTGGAAACGGCGATCGACGCCGCTTCCGAAGAAAAGACCTGAAGCAACCAGACAAGAAGGGAACGGAAAATGAAGAAGCTTCTTATCGCGGCATTCGCTACCGTACTGATGTCGGGTGCTGCACTCGCTGACACGACGCTGAAGCTCGTGGAGGTGATCACCAGCCCCGAGCGCACCGAAACCCTGAAATCGATCGTCTCCAAATTCGAGGCTGCCAACCCGGGCACGAAGGTCGAGGTCATCTCGCTGCCCTGGGGCGAAGCGTTCCAGAAATTCGCGACGATGGTGTCCGCCGGCGAAATCCCCGACGTCATGGAGATGCCGGACACGTGGCTGTCGCTCTATGCCAACAACGGCCTTCTCGAGAGCCTCGAACCCTATCTTGCCAAATGGGAGCACACCTCGGGCCTCACCGATCGCGCGCTAGAGCTCGGCCGCGACGTGAACAATACCGCCTACATGCTGCCCTATGGCTTCTATCTCCGGGCGATGTTCTACAACAAGAAGCTGTTCCAGGAGGCTGGCGTCGCCGAACCGCCCAAGACGATGGACGAGTTCGTGGCGGCGTCGGAGAAAGTCTCCAAGCTTCCCGGCAAATATGGCTACTGCCTGCGCGGCGGGCCCGGCGGTCTCAACGGCTGGATGATGTTCGGCGCAACCATGGCCGGCTCCAACAAATTCTTCAACGACGACGGCACCTCGACCATGAACAGCGAAGGCTGGGTCAAGGGGCTGACCTGGGTCGTCGATCTCTACAAGAAGGGATTGGCACCGAAGGACAGCGTCAACTGGGGCTTCAACGAGATCGTCGCCGGTTTCTACACCGGCACCTGCGCCATGCTCGATCAGGATCCAGACGCGCTGATCGCAATCGCCGAGCGGATGAAGCCGGAAGACTACGGCGTCATGACGATGCCGAAGGGGCCGTCCGGCAAGACGTTTCCGACCATCGGCTACGCCGGTTGGTCGATGATGGCGGCAAGCCTGAACAAGGACCTCTCCTGGAAGCTGATCGAAACGCTCGAGGGGCCTGAGGGCAATGTCGAGTGGAACAAGCGCACCGGAGCGCTGCCGGTCCACAAGTCGGCCGAAAAGGATCCGTTCTACGCGAGCGAGCAGTTCAAGGGTTGGTTTGCCGAACTCGAGGACAAGGATGCGGTGCCGACGGTCATGCCGACCTATCTCGAGGAGTTCGCCTTCTTCAAGGACTCGATGGTCATCAAGACCAGTCAGCAGGCACTGCTCGGCGATATCACGCCCGAGGAAATGGCCAATCAGTGGGCCGACTATCTGACCAAGGCGCAACAGAAATACCTGGCCAAGAAATAAACGGCGGACCGCGAGCATCGGAGCCGCCCATCTCGCGCGGCTCCGATAGGTCTCGTTCATGGTCGATTGGAACGATGGCCAATTGGAACGAAAGCGTTAGCTGATGGTTTTTGACGCCACTGCCGGCCTCCCGGAATCGCGCCGCCAGTCGCTGGTCGACCGGATCACGCGCCACGCCGAGCCATATCTTTACACCGCCCCGGCGCTGATTCTGATCGTCACCATCATGCTGGCACCGCTGGTGCTTGGCCTGTCCTACGCCTTCCGCGACGTGCACTTGCTCAATCCCTTCTCTGGCGGCTATGTCGGGCTCGATCATTTTCGCACCCTTTATGACGACGACAATTTCTATCGGGCGCTGCGCAACACGCTGTGGTGGACCGGCGCATCCGTCTTGCTGCAATTCGTGTTCGGCCTGATCCTGGCGCTATTGCTCGACCGGCCGTTTGCCGGCCGCGCCATCGCGCAGGCGCTGGTGTTCCTGCCCTGGGCGGTGCCGACCTTCCTGACCGGGCTCAATTGGGCGTGGCTGTTCAATCCCGTCATCGGACCGCTGCCGCATTGGCTTTATGCCCTCGGCCTCATGAGCGAGCCAGCCAACATCCTTTCAAATCCGCAGCTTGCCATGTGGGGACCAATCATTGCCAACGTCTGGTGGGGCATTCCCTTCTTCGCCATCACGCTGCTGGCCGCGCTCCAGGCCATCCCGCGCGACCTCTACGAAGCGGCGGCGATCGACGGCGCCGGTGCGGTCAGGCGGTTCACATCGATCACCTTGCCGTTCCTTGCGCCGACCATCGCGATCACCGTGCTGTTGCGCACCGTCTGGATCTCGAATTTCGCCGACCTGATCATCGTCATGACCAGCGGCGGGCCGGCCGACCGCACGCAGATCGTCGCGAGCTACATCTTCACGCAGGCTTTCAGAGCGCTCGATTTCGGCTATGCCTCGGCCATTGCGCTGGTGCTGCTCGTCCTGCTGCTCGCCTATTCGATGCTGATCGTCATGCTGCGGCAAGTCCTGATGGACAGGGCCTGACGGATCGGGGATGACCACATGAACAGGTATTCGATCTTCGGCACCGCGCTGCACCGCCTGGCGATCCTCTGCTACGTGGTCTTTGCGCTGTTCCCACTGTTCTGGTTGTTGAAAGTATCGGTCACGCCGAACGACCTGCTCTATTCGGAGGGCGTGCGGATGTGGCCGTCGCGGACGAGCTTTGAACATTTCCGCTTCGTGCTGGCCCACAGCGCATTCCCGATCTTCTTCAGGAACAGCATGATCGTTGCCGGCTCGACGGCCGTGATCGTGACGCTGCTCGCGTCCCTCTCTGGCTATGCGCTGTCGCGCTTCACCTTTCGCGGCAAATACTGGCTGGTCGCACTGATGCTGCTCACCCAGATGTTTCCATTGGTGATGCTGGTCGCGCCGATCTTCAAGATGCTCTCGCCGCTCGGGCTGACCAACAGCCTGACCGGACTGGTCGTCGTCTACACCGCCTTCAACATTCCCTTCGCGACATTCCTGATGCAGTCGTTCTTCGACGGCATTCCCAAGGAGTTGGAGGAGGCGGCCAAGATCGATGGCGCCACGCAGTTCATGGCATTTCGCCAGATCGTCCTGCCGCTGACGCTGCCGGGCATTGCCGCGACGCTGGGTTTTGTGTTCACCGCCGCGTGGAGCGAGCTGCTGTTCGCGCTGATGCTGATTTCGGGCAACAGCGCCGCCACGTTTCCGGTCGGTCTGCTCACCTTCGTGTCGAAGTTTTCGGTCGATTTCGGGCAGATGATGGCGGCCGGCGTGCTGGCGCTGATCCCGGCCTGCCTCTTCTTCCTGTTCATCCAGCGCTATCTGGTCCAGGGCCTGACGGCCGGCGCGGTCAAGGGCTGAGCGAGGTTTCATGGCATCGATCGACATCCGCAACGTTCGCAAGAATTTCGGCATCGTCTCCGTGCTGCACGGCGTCGATCTGGCGATAGAGAACGGCGAGTTCGTGGTGCTCGTGGGTCCGTCCGGCTGCGGCAAGAGCACGCTGCTGCGGATGATCGCCGGGCTCGAGGAGGTGACCGAAGGCGAGATCCGGATCGACGGCGTGCGCGTCAATGAGCGGGCACCTAAGGACCGCGACATCGCTATGGTGTTTCAGTCCTACGCGCTCTACCCGCACATGAACGTTGCCGAGAACATGAGCTACGGCCTGCGGATCCGGAAGGCCGCCCGCGAGAAGATCACAGCTGCTGTCAGCAATGCGGCCAGGAAGCTTGAGCTGCAGCCGCTGCTTGCGCGGCGGCCGAAGGCACTGTCGGGCGGTCAGCGCCAGCGCGTGGCGATGGGACGCGCGATCGTGCGACAGCCCAAGGCATTCCTGTTCGACGAGCCGCTGTCCAATCTCGACGCGCGCTTGCGTGAGCAGATGCGGGCAGAGATCAAGAAGCTGCACCGCGATCTCGGCGCGACCTCAATCTATGTCACCCACGACCAGATCGAGGCGATGACACTGGCCGACCGGATCGTCGCCATGCATGAGGGCGTGGTGCAGCAGGTTGGCAGCCCGCTGGAGCTTTACGACCGCCCGGCCAACCTGTTCGTCGCCGGCTTCATCGGATCGCCGGCCATGAATTTTCTGTCGGCACGCTACCAGGTCACTGGGAGCAGGGCTGGCGCACGACTGCCTGATGGAACGCTGATTGCGCTGTCGTCAGCCTATCAACTCGAGGAAGGCGCGGCGGTGACGCTCGGCATCCGGCCGGAGCATGTCGAGATGTCGCCGGCCTCGGAGAGCAGCCTGAGGGCGACGGTCGACCTGATCGAGCCGACCGGCTTCGGCATCATTCTGCACCTTGGCCTGCATAGCCTGCCGTTCAATGTCTTCACGCTCGATCGGGCTGCGCTTACGGCCGGTCCGACGGTGACGGTCGCTTTCCCGCCGCAACATTTGCATTTGTTCGATGGGACTGGAAAGCGCGCATTGGAATCGGGCCTCCAGAAGAGGAAGAGCTGATCCTCCGTTCGGTTTCAGATCATTCGAATTTTCCCAAAACCGGTTCCCACCCTTGAGGCCGATGCTATTGTCTATCTTGGCACCGCCGAATTCGATACGACATTCGATCTCGGCCTCGACATGGGTCCTGGACGAGATGGAACGCGCCCGCGACGGCGCTAGACCATGATCCCGAACCGAAGGTCAGCGAAGCAAAAAGTGGGAACCGGTTTTCGGATAAGATCATGGTCAAACAACAAGAGGGCTAGGTAGTTGAGCGCATGCGCTTTCTGTTTCTTCTGATCCTGCTCGCCGGCACCGGCATCGGCGTCGTCTATCCCTGGGCGATGACCAATTTCTCCGGCCATGAGATCGGCACCTGGCGGGTCTACGACCAGGGCCGGTTCAAGCCGGTGACGGTGCCGCTGGCCGCTCGCGATGCGCCGGTGCGGGTGCTGGTCGACCTCACCGCCAGGACCGAACGCATCGTCGTCTCGCAACAGCGCACCGTGCTGACGCTGACCGCCGCCACCGGCGGCAGGACGGTGCTCGCCTCGACGCTGCAATTCACCCATTCGGAAAATCCGCGCCAGGTCAGCCCGCAACTGCCGGACAAGATCTTCCGCGACGAGGCAGGCCTGATCCCGACAGTCAGCCCCGGCCCTTACATCTTCACCGTTGGCGCCGGCGACGCCGAGGGCATCGAGATGCGGGCGGTGGACCTCTTGCTGCGCTCCGGCGTCGGCGAGATCGACAGCCGGGCGCGGCCGGTCGGGTTTTCGCTGATGGCGGCCGGCCTGATCGGATTGCTGTTGGCGCTGCGTTTCGGCGGCGGCGGCCGGCCGCAAAATCCGAATTCGCAGCCGCCACCGCCGCGCTGGGGCAGGGGCTCGAATTAGCTCGTGAATTATCGCCACGCCTATCACGCCGGAAACTTCGCCGATGTCGTCAAGCATGTCGTGCTGAGCCGGCTCGTCGAATATCTGAAACAGAAGGACAAGGCGTTTCGCGTCATCGACACCCATGCCGGCATCGGCCGCTACGACCTGTCGTCGACCGAAGCGCAAAAGACCGGCGAATGGCAAGGCGGCATCGGCCGGCTGGTCGATGCCGCATTGGATGTGCCGGCGGCAGCACTCCTGGCGCCTTATCTGGAAGCCGTCCGTTCGCTCAATCCCGAAGGCGGCGTGAAAAAATATCCGGGCTCGCCGCTGATCGCGCGTCATCTCATGCGCAAGCAGGACCGGCTGACGGCGATCGAACTGCATCGCCAGGATGCGGCGAAGCTGGGGGCGCTATTCCAAGGCGATTTCCAGACCCGGGTGATCGAGCTCGACGGCTGGCTGGCGCTCGGCGCGCATCTGCCGCCGAAGGAAAAACGTGGCCTCGTGCTGGTCGATCCGCCATTTGAGGCGGAGGGTGAGTTTGCCCGCCTGATCGAGGGGCTGCGCAAAGCGCACAAGCGCTGGCCGGGCGGCATCTATGCGCTGTGGTATCCGGTCAAGGACCGCAAGGCGGTCGCCGCCTTCCGGAAGGCGCTGGTGCAGTCGGGCATTCCGAAGCTGCTCGACATCGGCTTCGAGATCAGGCCGCTATCGGCCGAGCCCAGCCTCGACGGCAGCGGCATGGTGGTGGTCAACCCGCCGTTCACGCTGGAAGGTGAATTGCGCACGCTGCTGCCGGCGCTACATAGGCTTCTCGTGGTCGAACAGCCGGCGCACTGGACGCTGGAATGGCTGGCGGCATAGGGCGGCAGAGGTATTCGCGCGCCTGCCTCGGTTGAAGGCAATTTCAAACTAAGAAACCATCGTCTCTACAACCGCTTGACCGCGCGCAAGCGAATCCGCACAGTGCGCGCAAATCGACCATAAGAGGCTGCCATGACTCGCTTCGCCCAATCCGCCCTTGCCGCACTGATCGCCCTTTGCACGCCGCTCGGCACATCCCTCGCTGTCACTCAGGCAGCAAAGGCGGCCGACCTTGCCGTCTATACCGACGAAGACAGCGGCGTTTGCGGCGAGGCCTGGGTGCTGAACAAGATCACCAGCCGCTTCTCCTACCAGGTGCACCACGTGCCGAATCTGCCCGATGTGGAGATCACCGATTTCCAGCGCATCCACCAGCACCGCTATTTCCCGGCCAATGACACCTGGCCGATCGGCCGCCGTTATTGCGGCGCCACCGTCAGCCTCTCCGACGGCCACGCCCGCACCATCTGGTATCTGATCGAGGAAGGGCAGGGCTTTGCCTCGATCGGTGACAATGTCGAATTCTGCGTCTCGGGCTTCGACCGCTGGATGGTCTACAACGGCCGCTGCCGCGTCCTGCGCTGACCGCGTTTAACTGGCTGCTCCGCCTCATCGAGAATTTTGCGAAGGAACGCGACGTGACCGCGAAAGGCGCGTCGTCCAATTGACGTCGCCTTGACGCGCGTTCGCGGCCGGCGTCCGACGAACAGCTTTTCGACATCGATATATCCCGCCTTGGCAAGCGTATCGATATGCGCGCCGAGATTGCCGTCAGTCGCATCGACGATGGCCTTCAATCGGGTGAATTCCAGCGCTTCGCGCCTTTCCAGAGAATTCAGCGCCGCCATGATCCTGAGCCGCACGCTCTGGTGGATGATTTCGTCGGCAGCCATCATCGGGCCTGCTGTGGTGTCCGGCGTTCAGTCTCACTGATCTTGGCCAGCGCTGCTCGATCTTGCGCGAATGACATTGCGCTTCTCCCGCATACTGCAGAATACTCTGCGACATGGAGTAATCTGTCAATCTTAGCAAAAAGGGATGATGCGAGCGAAGGCCGTTGCCCTCATAGAACTCAGGCAAGCTCATGACGCAGAACGGATCGCGCTTTGCTTTTGTCGCTTGTGTAGACCGTCCGTTTGCACAAGACGACGAGATCAATGAAGCAGCGCATCATGGTGTTGCCGGTCGATGATCAACGAGCAAAAACGCTTGCTAACCTTCAGCGTTTCGTAGCGGGATTGGTTCCGGTAAAGCGGGCAGAATGTCTGTCGCAAACCCTCGGCAAAGGTCGAAGAGCAGCAGCGGCATTTTGTGAAATCAGCACGAGCTTGTGTCGCCTGTAACCAAAACTTAAACTGCAAAATTCATGCTGATGCTTCGCTGGCTAGCAAGCCGCGAGTCAGATATGCATTGCACGCCGGGTCACTAATGGCCGTCGGCACAACGGAAGGGGCATGACATGGCTAAACAGTCATCCAAAGCGCCGGCATCCAAGTCACCGGCAAAGAAGTCACCAGCAAAGAAAGCACCGGCAAAAGCAGCGGCGGCGAAAGTCGCAACCGCTGTGAAGAAAGCGGCACCTGCTGCCAAGCCGAAGGCCGCCGCGGCCAAGGCAAAAGCAGCGTCGGCCAAGAAGCCGGCCGCGAAAGCCGCGGCAAAACCGGCAGTGAAGAAAGCAGCGCCTGCCAAGGCCAAAGCGGCACCTGCCAAGGCCAAGGCTGCGCCGGCCAAGGCAAAAGCAGCTCCGGCCAAGAAGCCAGCTGCAAAGGCCGCGGCAAAGCCGGCAGTGAAAAAAGCTGCACCTGCCAAGACTGCACCGGCCAAGAAGGCTGCGCCCGCAAAGAAAGCGGCGGCAGCGAAGTCTTCCGCAGCCGTGAAGAAAGCAGCGCCTGCGGCCAAGCCGAAGGCGGCGCCTGCGAAGGCGAAGGCCAAGAAGTAAATCGCCTTTCTTCGCACACGGAGGGCAGTACTGAGGACAGTTGAGGGCGGGTGCCGGACAGGCGCCTCGCTCGCTGGTTCGGTGCTCGGGCGAGCAGACAGAGGCGGAGGGAAGACAGCTTTTCGCAGCTCCCAGGACTTCGCCCTATGGCGAAGTCCGGTGGGGCATTTCCTTGCGCCCGGAAGGACAGATCTGCTCACGTCTGCTCTGCTTATCGCGTCTAGATCGATGTTGAGACAACTGCTGCTTGCTGGCGGCTGGTTTTCCCGCTTTTGGCCGTTGATCGGCGGAAGCTGATCGGTCAACAGTGCCCGCTGGCAAACAGGAACCCGATCATGCCCAGACTGCTCTACGCTGCCACGTCCCCCTACAGTTCAAAGGTGCGCATGGCCGCGCTTTATGCCGGCATTGCCGTCGATCTCGTGCCGGTAAAAACCGAAGACAAGCCGGCTGAGCTGATCGGCGCCAACCCGCTCGGCAAGATTCCAACGCTGGTGCTCGACGACGGTCGTTCGATTCACGACAGCCGCGCCATTACCCAGCATCTCAATCGCGTGTCGAAGAACGCGCTGTTTCCGCGCAATCCCGACAAGCGCCTTGAGGCGGAAGTGCTTGAAGCGCTGGCCGATGGCATCTGCGACTGCGCGCTGTCAATGGTCTATGAGCGGCGCACGCGCCCCGAAGACATGGTGTACCAACCCTGGCTCGACCGCCAGTGGGCGAAAATAACCGGCGCGCTCGATCTGCTCAACGCCAATCCGCCAAAGCTGCCCAAGAAGATCACCGCCGGCCAGATGGCGCTGCGCGCCTGCCTTGGCTATCTCTCACTGCGCTTTGCCGGAAAATGGGAAAAGGGCCGCAGCCGGCTGGTCCGCTGGGCAGCGCGTTTCGACGAGAAGTTCCCGGAGCTGAAACCCTGCGTTCCGGGGTGAGTGCCTGAAGCGGGGCTGCCGACCGATGGGTGGCGATTTGATCTGTCGTTTACTTGCCCTGATCATTTGTCTTTCCGCTTGCGCTGGCATTGGGCTTGAACTCAGCACCTTGATGAATGGTGGCGCCTCGATATTCGGCTCGCTATGGGTGTTGATGGGATATTTCACGATCCTGACCAACGGTCTTGTCGCCGTTGTATTCGGAGCCGCCGCATTCCTCGGGGAGCGTTTCGATCACCCACGGTTGGTGGCGGGGGTTGCCGCCGTCATGGCCTTGGTCGGCGTGATTTTCGCGTTGCTGCTCCAAGGGCTGCGCACCTTGGCTGGCGCCACCGCTGAAGCAAACTTTCTACTCCATCAGCTCAACCCTGTTCTTGTCGTATTGTTCTGGCTGCTGTTCACGCGAAAGGGGACGCTCTCGTGGCGCGATCCGCTTCTCTGGGCGCTCTATCCCCTAGCCTATGCCCTGGCTCGTGGCGCCGCTGAAGGGAAATACGCTTACCCGTTCATAGATGTGTCCGCGAATGGCTGGGTCGGGGCGATGTCAAATGCCGTCGTGATCGCTCTCGGTTTTGTCGTAGCAGCCGAAGCCCTGGTCTTGATCGACCGAATGCTGGCCCGACGCTGACCTCGAGATCATGCGTGGTTGCGTCGACAGGCAAGATGCCCTCGCACGCAAGGTGACGTATCGGCGGCAAGGCAGGCGCCGGGCACAAAAAAAGCCGGGCACGAGGCCCGGCTTTTTCGTGTCGTGGCTTGGACGACTTAGAACTTCATACCGACGCCGAAGGTGACGCGGTTGTCGCTGGACTTGACCTTGCCAACACCGTCGAAGTCCTTGTCGCCGAAGTCGGTGTAGCGATACTCGACACGGCCGAACACATTGTCGGTGATCTTGATGTCGGTGCCGACGCCGGCCGTCCAGCCGAGCATGGTGTTTTCGTCGCTGACGCCACCGGCTTCGATCTCCTGGTTCTTCAGCGCGCCGCCGGCGGTGCCGTAGAGCAGGATCTCCGGGGTGACGGCGTAGCCGAGGCGGGCGCGCAGCGAGCCTTCGAAGCCGCCTTTAGCCTCGATGCCAGCATCGTCGCCCTCGATGCCGCTATAGCCGATATCGGCTTCAGCACCGTACACGAAGTTCTCCTGCTGCCACTGATAGCCGCCGAAGACGCCGCCGACGAATCCATCGGTGCCGACGTCGACGCCGACATCCGTGGCATCGGCATGGCCGCTGAAGCCGTAGCCGACGCTCACACCGGCATAGGGACCAGCCCAAGACGCGACGGGAAGTTCGGCGATCGGGGCGGGTGCCGGCGGCTCTTCCGAGATCACGTCAGCAGCATAGGCGGTTCCGCCGAGGGCGAAAAGCCCGAACGCCACCGCCAGCGGTCGCGCAAATTTAAGATTGGCTTGCATTGTTCTTTACTCCTTAAGCCACAGGCACAGGCTTGCTTTTCACGAGCGCCCTCAACCCGCCGGGGGGATAAACGGATCTGGCGCTCAACGGTTCCGAATGTCGTGTCGAAATACGGCTGAAGCGAACCTGAACTTGGGTCATTACCGGGCACGAATGAGGCCGAACTTTGACGTTGCATCTGCGCAACAGATGGTGTCAGGAGGCTTTGCAATGCCGCGCTGAACACGGCTTGGAGCAAGGAGTCCAGCACCCTATATTGCGGTCTGGCGGCCGAGTCCCCGGCCAGTTGCGAAAGACCGATCCGGCCACTTTGCCACAATGCTGCCCAAGGTACGAACGGCATTTAACGCTTGGCCGGCCATATTTCGCCGTCGGGCTGAAATCGAGGACATTGAGGATTGACAGGATGAGCAAGGCCGCTGGAACGGCACTGGTGACGGGCGGGGGCAAGCGGATCGGCAAGGCTATCGTCGAGGATCTTGCCGCGAACGGTTTTGCCGTCGCCATCCATTGCAACCGCTCGCGGGCCGAGGCGGAAGCGCTGGCCGCGCGGATCAATGGCGGCCATTTTGGCCAGGATGGCCGCGCCGCTGTGGTCGCCGCCGACCTGACCGATATGGCCGCGGTCGGCGACCTGGTCGGCCGCGCCGAAGCCGCGCTCGGACCTGTTACACTGCTGGTCAACAATGCCTCGCTGTTCGTGGACGATACGGTTCAGGACTTCGACTGGCTTGCCTGGGACCGTCACTTCGCCATCCATGTGAAGGCGCCGGCACTTTTGGCGCAAAAGTTCGCCCGCGCGCTGCCGGAAGGCCAGGAGGGGCTGATCGTCAATATGATCGACCAGCGCGTCTGGCGCCCGACGCCACGCTATTTCTCCTATGCGCTGTCGAAATCGACTTTGTGGACAGAGACGCAGATGATGGCGCAGGCGCTGGGACCTCGTATTCGCGTCAACGCCATCGGCCCCGGCCCGACGCTGAAGAGCGCACGCCAGGACGACAGCGATTTTGCCGCTCAGGTCGACGGCCTGATCCTGAAGCGCGGCCCGGAATTGCCTGAATTCGGCGCCACCATCCGCTATCTCTGGGGCGCGCGCTCGGTCACCGGCCAGATGATAGCGCTCGACGGCGGCCAGCACCTTGCATGGCAGACGCCGGATGTGACAGGCATTGTCGAATGAGTCCCATGGACCAGAAACACAAACGAGGCAGCGCCGCCGACGACCTGCCCCCCGATATCGACATCGAGGACGAGGCGACGGAGGAGAGCGTCGAGCCGTCAGCTCCCGGTCCCAGTGGCCCGGATGTCGCCTTCACCACCATCGATTGGACGCCGCATGCCGGCGATGCCGACGGCATGGTCGGCGCCGAAGTCATCCAGACACTGGTCAAACGGCTGCCCAACGCGCCCGGCGTCTACCGCATGATGAATGCCGCAGGCGACGTGCTCTACGTCGGCAAAGCCCGCAGCCTGAAGAAACGGGTGACCAATTACGCGCAAGGCCGTTTCCACACCAGCCGCATCGGCCGGATGGTGCGCGAGACGTCGACGATGGAATTCGTCGTCACCCGCACCGAGATCGAAGCGCTGCTGTTGGAAGCCAACCTTATCAAGCGCTTGCGGCCGCGCTTCAATGTTCTGATGCGGGACGACAAGTCGTTCCCCTATATCCTGCTGACCGGCGATCATGTCTCGCCCGGCATCTACAAGCATCGCGGCGCGCGTTCGCGCAAGGGCGACTATTTCGGCCCCTTCGCCTCGGCCGGCGCGGTCGGCCGCACCATCAATTCGCTGCAGCGCGCCTTCCTGCTCAGGAGCTGCACCAACTCCTTCTACGAGAACCGCACCCGGCCTTGCCTGCTGTTCCAGATCAAGCGCTGCGCCGGCCCGTGCACCGGCGAAATCTCGCATGGCGACTATGCCAGGCTGGTCGCCGAGGCGAAGGACTTCCTCTCCGGCCGCAGCCAGAAGGTGAAGACCGATATCTCCGCCGCCATGCAGCAGGCCTCGGAAAATCTTGATTTCGAGAGGGCCGCCATCTATCGCGACCGGCTGGCGGCGCTGTCGCATGTGCAGAGCCACCAAGGCATCAACCCGCAGACCGTTGACGAGGCCGATGTCTTCGCCATCCACCAGGAAGGCGGCCAGGTCTGCATCCAGGTGTTCTTCTTCCGCACCGGCCAGAACTGGGGCAACCGCGCCTATTTCCCCAAGGCCGATCCGGCGCTGGAGGGATCGGAAGTGCTGGGCTCGTTCCTGGCGCAATTCTATGATGACAAGCCGACGCCGCGCGCCATCCTGCTGTCGCATGGTGTCGAGGACCAGGAATTGCTGGCGGAGGCTCTCTCCACCCGCGCGGGTCGCAAGGTGGCGATCTCGGTGCCGCAGCGCGGCGAGAAGAAGGATTTGACTGACAACGCACTGCAGAATGCCCGCGAGGCGCTCGGCCGCCGACTGGCCGAAACCTCGACGCAAGGGCGGCTGCTCACTGGCTTCGCCGAGACCTTCGGCCTGAAAAAGCCGCCGGCGCGCATCGAGGTCTACGACAACTCGCACATCATGGGCACCAACGCCGTCGGCGCCATGGTCGTCGCCGGGCCGGAAGGCTTCGTCAAGAACCAGTACCGGAAATTCAACATCCGCTCGACCGAGATCACGCCGGGAGACGATTTCGGCATGATGCGCGAGGTGATGGAGCGGCGCTTTTCGCGGCTGCTGAAGGAACATGGCGATGTGCCGCAGAGCGAACTGCCGGCGGACGACGCCGTCCCGAGTGAACAGGAGGACGACATCGAGGACACCGGCGGTTTCCCGGCCTGGCCCGACGTCATCCTCATCGACGGCGGCCAGGGCCAGATGACGGCGGTGCGAAAAGTGCTCGCCGATCTCGGCATCGAGGACCGTGTCGTGGCAATCGGCATCGCCAAGGGACAGGACCGTGACGCCGGCCGCGAACGCTTCTTCGTCAGGGGCAGGGATTCGTTTTCGCTCCCAGTGCGCGATCCAGTGCTCTATTTCGTCCAGCGGCTGCGGGACGAGGTCCACCGCTTCGCCATCGGCTCGCACCGCGCCCGCCGCAAGAAGGAGATGGTCAAGAGCCCGCTCGACGAGATCAGCGGCATCGGCCCCGGCCGCAAGCGCGCGCTGCTCATGCATTTCGGCACTGCCAAGGCGGTTAGCCGCGCCGCGATCGAGGATTTGGTCAAGGTCGATGGTATATCCGAGCAGGTGGCGAAGCTGGTCTACAACCATTTTCACGAGAGTTGATGGATTGCTATTTTCGGTTGGTCCATCGACTATCGCCTGTTGACCCCCCACATTCGCTTCTGATTTGAGTACGCAGGCAGAAAGAGTTCCCAAAAATATGGCCCAGCGCGCATTCAACCTGCCCAACATGCTCACCTACGCCCGCATCCTTGCGGTGCCGCTGGTTGTGCTGTGTTTTTTTCTCGAAGGGCATCTGAAGTCGAGCGACTTCGCCCGCTGGTCGGCGCTGATCATTTTCCTGCTGGCCTCGATCACCGACTATTTGGACGGCTATCTGGCGCGCGCCTGGCAGCAGACCTCGAATATCGGCAAGATGCTCGATCCGATCGCCGACAAATTGCTGGTCGCCACTTGCCTGCTGCTGCTGGCGGCCGACACCGATAGCCATGCCGGCATCGCCGGCTGGTCGCTGTGGGCGGCGATCATTATCCTGTGCCGCGAGATCCTGGTCTCGGGCCTGCGCGAATATCTGGCGGCGCTGAAGGTCTCGGTGCCGGTGACGCAGCTGGCAAAGTGGAAGACCGCCATCCAGATGGTCGCCATCGCCTTCCTGCTGGCGGGACCTGCCGGCGACAAGATCTTCCCGCTGACCACGCAGACCGGGCTGGTGCTGTTGTGGATCGCCGCCTTAGTCACGCTTTATACCGGCTACGACTATTTCCGCGCCGGCCTCAAGCACATCATGGACGAGTAGGATGTCGACGAAGCTCATTTATTTCGCCTGGGTGCGCGAGCGCATCGGCAAGCCGGAAGAGGATGTCGAATTGCCCGCCAGCATCGAGACCGTGGCCGACCTGCTGCGCTGGCTGAAATCGCGCGGCGAGGAGTACGAGAACGCGCTGCAATATCCCGATGTGATCCGCGTCGCCATCAACCAGGAACATGTCGAGCACCGCGAGAAGATATCAGGCGCGCGCGAGATCGCGCTGTTCCCGCCGATGACGGGTGGCTGAAATGCTTGGCGCGGTGGTGCCGACGGTGCGCATCCAGGCGGAGGATTTCGATGTCGCCGCCGAGATCGCCAAGATGACGCAAGGCCGCGCCGACATCGGCGCCGTGGTGACTTTCTCGGGTCTCTGCCGCGATGAAGCGGGCAGGCTCGCGGCACTCGAACTCGAGCATTATCCCAGCATGGCCGAGGCCGAGATCGGCCGCATCGCCACCGAGGCGGTCGCCCGGTGGCCGTTGCAGGGCCTCACCGCCATCCATCGCCATGGCAGGATCGCGCCCGGCGAGAACATCGTGCTGGTGGTCGCAGCCTCCGCGCACCGGCAGGCGGCGTTCGAGGCGGCAAATTTCCTGATGGATTACCTGAAATCGCGCGCGCCGTTCTGGAAGAAGGAACACCATACCGATGGCTCGCAAGGCGGCTGGGTCGACGCCAAGGAGGCCGACGACGAGGCCGCAAGCCGCTGGAAGCAGGCCGTGCCGAAACGAAATTGATGCTTCGCGTCACCGCCAGAGGCGTGGAAGCCCATCAGCCCTTGTCGGCGCCGATCCAGTGATCGAGCGCAATCCGGCCGGGTCCCCACGCCATGATGCCAAGCGCCATCGCCGCCCAGGTGATGTGCAGCGGCCAGCCGTCCGGCACGGTGAGCTGTATGACCAGCGTCATCAGCAGCAGCCCGAATGCAGCCAGTCGTGTCGCCAGGCCGAGAACGAGGAGAATTGGCAGCAGGATTTCAGCAGATCCTGAGACGAATGCCACCAGCCCAGGTGCAGGAAAATCGTAAGGGCCGCCGGGCAGATGCAGCTTGAGTTCCGAGCTGAAAAGCAGCACTGCGACGTCATTCAACTGCAAAACACCGTCCCATTTGTTGATGCCGGACCGCCAGAACGGGACGGCGAGTGCGCAACGCAGGACGAGCTGCGTCAGCGACGGCGTGGCACTCGTGCGAAGGGCTCTATTCACCGTCTCGACGGGGGCGGCGATCCCTCGCGGCTCGGTGCTGGCGTTCTGCCCATGGTTCGTCATGGTCATCCTCCCTGGTGTGCCGCTGTGAAGGCGCCCGCTTGCAGCAGTCCGGCAATGTTGGCGGAAAGATCGAATTCGGCACGCTCCGCAAATGCCGCCGCGGCCGCCGCGCCGAGCGGCTCGCCCGTCATGAGACGATCCAAGAAAACTGCGCCGCCGGGCGGCAGGTGGCGAACATAGACTTCGAGGCCGGGCCGCGTGACCAGCGCATCTTCAGGGCCGCCCGCCTCGATCCGCCCGACAGGACCGTCGCTCCGGTTTGTCGCAAAGATCGTCACGACCGGATAGCGCGAGCATATGGCGCGCGTTGCCGGGTGCGGCACGAACACGGTATCGGCCAGTCGCTCGGGCGGGATCGACGCCAGTGCTCCGGAAGCCAACGGTTCCGCGTCAGCGGCATGATAGGCATCGAGCCAAGCCCGCTCCAGGCGCGCCACATCGGCCAGCCACGGCATCGATTGCGCGTATTCGTAGCACTCGATGAAATCGGGAAAGTCGCGGCCGTATTCGAACAGAAGCGGCGAGGTGGGCGGCGTTTCGCGAACATGAAAGCGCGCCATCGCGCGAAAGAAGTCCGGGCCGGTGATGCGCAGCGTCGCTGGAAAACTGGCGGCCAGCGCATCGATCAGGCTGACCGTGACGTTGTTGCGGTAGACCGCATATCGCTTGACCGCAGCCTTCCCGTTCGGCCCCGAGACAGCGTCAGGCGGGACACAATCAGGATCGAGCAAACCGGCGGTGAATGCCGCGGCATAGTCGAACCGGCGGCCGAGATCGCCCGATTGGAGCTCATCCTGCGGCATGGGCTTTTCCGAATATACAATGGCTGTCGGCATGACGATCGAGGATCGCTTGGGCGGCGGCGGCTTCCGCCTTGAGCACCGGCCAATCGGGAATGTCGCTGTCCCATTCGATCAGCGTCGGCAGCGGCCCGCATCGGTCGATAACGACATCGAAAAGCGTCCAGACCGCGTCGGCGACCGGGCCGTCATGGCTGTCGATGAGCAGCAGATCGCCCTCGTCATCTTCCTGCTCGGCGTGCCCGGCCAGATGGATTTCGCCGACATGATCGAGCGGGAAACTCGCGAGGTAGGAAAGGGCTGAGTAGCCGTGATTGGTGGCCGAAACGAAGACGTTGTTGATGTCGAGCAGCAAGCCGCAACCGGTACGCCGCACGAGATCGCGGATGAAATCTGTCTCGCTCATCGTCGATTCCGGGAAAAGCACGTAGGTCGAGGGGTTCTCGAGCACGATCGGCCGGCCAATCGCCTCCTGCACTTCGTCGATGTGATCCGCCACGCGCGAAACCGTTGCCGGCGTATAGGGCAGGGGAAGCAGGTCGTTGTAATAGGTGGTGTCGTGGGTCGACCAGGCGAGATGCTCGGAAACGAGCGCCGGCTCATAGCGGTCGACGAGCGTCTTGAAACGACCGAGATGGGCTTTGTCGAGCGGCCGCGGTCCGCCAATCGACATGCACACCCCGTGCAGTGAAACGGCATAGTCGCGGCGGATCTTGGTCAGCGCATCGTGCGGCGGGCCGCCGGCGCCCATGTAGTTTTCGGCGTGGACCTCGAAGAAACCGTCTTTTGGATCGTCGCCGAGGATCGCGGGTAGATGTTCATGCTTGAAACTGGTGCCGGCAAGGCCAGCGACCCGGTGCGCCGGAAAGCGCGAGGTTTTCGACATGCGCGACGCTGGGTGAATGGCCAGACCGTACATCTTCGTCTCCGCTTTCCGGGCAGGTTGCATTGCTTAGGACGGGATGTCGCGGGTCAGCTCCGTGGGCGAGCCCTTGCGGTCGCCGGGTACGTCCATCGTCGTGCAGGTGCCGCCATCGACAAACTTCCAGGCGTTGCCCTGGTAATCGACAGTCGAGGTGCCTTGGCAGGTCGTGCCAGGTCCTGCTGCGCAGTCGTTCTGCCCCTTCAGGGCGACGCCAAAGCACTTCTCCTTGCCGGCATCCATCGCTGCCTTGACCTCTGCCTCGGACAGCGGCGCGGCCGTCGCAAAAGAAGCAAGAGCCGTGGCAACGGCGCCGGCCAGAAATGCCGCGCTCACGGTTGATCTTGTTGACATGATTTCACCTCCGGTTGGGTTGTTGAGCGCGCCGTTCCTCAAGCGCGCATTGGTCAGTTCGGTCCCGAGGCTCGCTGTGTTACATCTTTTTGGGAACACGACTTCGTGATCGCCTAGGCCTGGCTCAAGCAAAATTTTGCCGGTCACGCCAAAAGAGACCGACGACAAGCCCGCAAGCCGCCGGAATGCACCGCCGTGCGAATAGTCCGTGTGGGCGCCACGGAACCACCGCAATCCTGCGGGACCTTCCAACCAGTTTGGTGCGCTATGGGGAGCAGGATCATGCTGGGCAGGATCGCCGAGTTCTTCATCTTCGGTGTCATGCCGCTGGTCGTTGGTATACTGGTGGTGCCTGAGTTGTCCGTTGCTGCCGAGAGGACCCTGAAGGGCGAGGTGATGTATCGCGAGCGCATCGCGCTGCCGCCCAACGCCGTGCTTTCCGTGCAGCTTGCCGATGTCTCGCTGGCCGATGCGCCAGCCACTGTCATCGGCGAGCATAAGGTCGCGCCGGCCGGCCAGGTGCCGATCAAGTTCGAGATCAGCTTTGATCCCCAGGTGATCCGGCCTGGCATGACCTATGCGCTGCAGGCGCGCATCACCGTCGACGACAGGCTGTTGTTCATCTCCGATAGGCGCCACCAGGTCGATCCGCTGAGCGACGCGCCGCAGACCATCATGCTGAAGATGGTGAGCGAAAAACCGGCATCGGCCCCGGTATTCGGGCAGAGCTGGCTGATCGAATATATCGACGGCATTGGTGTGATCGCCGAGCCGCAGGCGACGTTCAGGATCGACGAGGCCGGCAAGGCCGGCGGCAGCGGCCCTTGCAACGTCTACTTCGCCACCGCCAAGGTGGATGGGGCCAAGATCGAGATCAGCGACATTGGTTCGACCTTCAAGGCCTGCGCGCCGGAGATCATGGCCGAGGAAAAGGCGCTGTTCGAGGCGCTGGCCAAGGCGGCATCATATCACGTCGACGCCGGCAAGCTCATCATCGTCGACAAGGACGACCGCGTCATCCTGCGCTTCAATGCGGCGACCTGATCGCCGCAACGAAAAAAGGCCAGCATTGCGCCGGCCTTTTTGCATATGATGTGGTGATGGGCTCAGCCGACGATTTCGGTGTCCGAGAACCAGTATTTGATTTCCTGCGCGGCGGTTTCCGGCGCGTCGGAGCCGTGTACCGAATTCTCGCCGATCGACAGCGCGTGCACCTTGCGGATGGTGCCTTCGGCGGCATTGGCCGGGTTGGTGGCGCCCATCACGTCGCGGTTTTTGGCAATGGCGTTCTCGCCTTCCAGCACCTGAACGACGGTCGGGCCCGACGACATGGACTCGACCAGCTCGCCGAAGAACGGCCGCTCCTTGTGGACGGCATAAAAACCTTCCGCCTCGCGGCGGCTCATCCACACCCGACGCGAGGCGACGACGCGCAGGCCGGCTTCTTCAAGAATCTGGGTGATGGCGCCGGTGAGATTGCGCCGGGTCGCGTCCGGCTTGATCATGGAAAAGGTGCGTTCGAGCGCCATGGGGTCGTCCTTGTGATGAAAGTGGAATTGAGGGTGGCGGGCTCTATACAAGCCGCCCGGCTTGTTGCCAAGGGGAGGTGCTCGATCAGCGCGTTATGATGGTCGAAGCGCGCCGGACTTCCCAGCCTTCCCGTTCCAGTTCCGGTACGCTGTGGTTCTCGCAGGGGTAGCCGACGCAGAAGTAGCCGATCAGCGTCCACTCGGGCGGCGCGTCGAGGATCGTCGCCATCTCGGCCGGATCGAGGATCGAGACCCATCCCATGCCTATTCCTTCGGCGCGCGCCGCCAGCCAAAAGGTATGGATCGCGATCACCGCCGAATACTCGATGGTCGCGGGCATGGTCAGGCGGCCGAGCCCATGCCCCTGTTCTGTCGCGCGATCGGCGAAAACCGCGAACTGGCAAGGCGCCTCGTTCAGCCCGGCGAGCTTCAGGCGCGCATAGAGTGCGGCGCGTTCGCCGCCGAACGATGCGAGCGCCTCCGCATTGCAGCGCTCAAAGCAGGCCCTGACGGCGGCACGGCATTCCGCACTCTCGACCATGACGAAGCGCCAGGGCTGGCTCAGCCCGACCGAGGGCGCGATGCTGGCGACGTCAAGCAGCCGCTCCAGCGCGCCTTCGGGAAGCGGCGTCGGCTTGAATCGCCTGACGTCCCGCCGCCACCGGAAGAGGTCGACCAGCTGGGTGCGAAAATCGTCCGGGAATTCCGGGCCTGACGTCATGGTGTCGTGCTGCCTTTGGGAGGGAGTAGGGGAGTAGGGGAATAGGGGAATAGGGCAGTAAGGCAGTAAGGCAGTAAGGTAGTAAGGCAGTAAGGTAGTAAGGCAGTAAGGCAGTAAGGCAGTAAGGCAGTAAGGCAGTAAGGCAGTAAGGTAGTAAGGTAGTAAGGTAGTAAGGTAGTAAGGTAGTAAGGTAGTAGGGAAGTCACGGCGACGCGCATACCTACTGCCTTACTGCCCTATACAGCCGCCGCCACCTTGCGGCCGAGGCCATCATACAGGTCGAGGCAGCGCTCGAACCACTGCGCCACCGCATCGCTGTCGTCGAGCAACCGATAGGGCGAGGCGATGCGTGCCCATTGCAGTGCGCCGAAGACGATGTAGTCGGCAAACAGCGGTGATTGGCCGCCGATGAACGGCTGATAGCTGAGCGTCGAGCGCAACGGCTCCAGCGAGGCGCGGAAGGCGTCGAGCCCGGCGTCGCGGGCGGCCATCACCTCTTCCAGCCTCTTGCCGAAGCGCTGTTCGCGGTTCTGGCGGAAATAGGCGGCGTTCGCCTCATCCTGCATGGCGTGGAGGTCCATGATCGCCGCGGTGGTGACATAGGGGTGGATGGTCAGTTGCGACCAGCGTTCGATGAAGCGCGCCATCGCCTTGCCGCCGTCGCCGGAAAACAATGTCGGCCGCTCAGGATAGGCCTCGTCGAGATAGAGCGCGATGGCGAAGGAATCGGCGACCACCTTCTGGCCGTCGCGGATCACCGGAACGAGCTTTGAAACGCCGCCTTCGACAGCGGGTACTTCGAGAAAACGTGTCGGTACGGTTGAGACGTCGAGCCCTTTGTGGGCGAGCGCCATCGCCGTCTTCCAGCAATGCGGGCTGAACGGACGGGCAGCATCGCGTCCTACGAGGTCATAGAGCAGAATGGTCATTGGCGGCGGCTTCCTTGCGGTCTACTAGAACGAGGTGCGTCCACTTGGAAAGTACGCTCTAGCGCTTTTGAATCTACGCATCGTGTTTTTTCCGAAAAACGGTACCGATTTTTGGGCCGATGCGGTAGGCACCCGGAACGGGGTCTTGCGGGTCGGGAGAAAAAGATGAGACAGCACTTCATGATGTTTGCGGCCTACAATCAATGGGCCAATAGCCGCATCTACGATGCCGCGGCCGATCTCGACGAGGAAGAATTCCACCGCAATGTCGGTGCTTTCTTCGGCTCGATGATGGGCACGCTCAACCATATTCTGACCGCCGACCGCATCTGGATGAGGCGGTTTACCGGCGAGGGCGACGCGCCAGCCAGGCTCGACACGATCCTGCACCGCGCGTTGCCGGGCTTGCGGCTGGCGCGCGAGGCCGAAGACAAAAGGATCATCGACTGGGTCGGGGCGTTGAGCGACAAGGCTTTGTCCGGCCGCTTCTCCTACATGACCGTCTCCGATATGCGCACCGTATCGCAGAGACTAGCGCCGGCGCTCGATCATTTCTTCAACCACCAGACCCATCACCGCGGCCAGGCGCACACGATCCTGACCGTTCTGGGCCGGCCTTCGGTGTCACTCGACCTGACGCTGTTCCAGCGTAGCGACGAGGGGCGCGCCTACGCCTGATTTGGGATGATCCGGATCGATCATGATCGAATTGAAAGTAAACCCGTCGAAGATGAACAGCATCTCGACGGGTCATCGTCGCAAAGAGGCCTAGCCAGGCGTCAGGCTGCGTATCCGCCCTGGCCCCGGGCGACCGGCTTGACCGAGACCACCGGCTGGGTCGATGGCCAGAGAATGCCTGCCGTCACCGCGAAGGTGATCAAGGCATCGCGCGCTGCTTCGGGCGAGATATCGCCGGCGCGTGCCGCTTCGCAGGCCTTCACGGCCGCGCCATAGCTAAGGCGTCGCCGCGATGGCGGGAACTCGGTCAGGAACTCATGCATATCGAAGAGTGAAGCGATCATGCGCTTATGGCCGGCGCCGACGGATACGGCGACCGGGGTGAAGGGCATCCTGTCGTGCATTCTGGCCTCTCGAATTGGGTGGAGGTGACGGCGGACGCCGCTCTCCGATAAGTCGGACGCCCAGAAACGCGGATTGCGGCATCAGGTTCCATGTTGCCGGATTTACTTTTTCGCCACCAAGCTGAGTGGCATGAGTGCCGTGCCGAAGAGGCGGCCTATTTCCACATGTCACGCATGCGGGCGCCAAGGTCGACGCGCACTTGCGGCTGGCGGCGCGGATCGTCCTTGGCCTGGACGCTCGCCCATGATGTCTGTTCGAAGGCGCCGAGGATCGAGGCCGGGATGAAGCGGGTGCGCGAGGCGTAAACGTGGCGATCGCCACGCGCCGCCTGGCCGTGGACGAAGAAGCGCTGCGGCATGACCAGGTGCAGGCCGTCCTTGGCCCGCGTCATCGCCACGTAGAGCAGGCGGCGCTCCTCGTCGATATCCTCCTTCGAGCCGACGGCGAGGTCGATCGGGATGCAGCCGTCGACGGTGTTGAGCACGAAAACGTTCTTCCATTCCTGGCCCTTGGCCGAATGGATGGTCGACAGGATCAAATAGTCCTCGTCGCGATGCGGTGGCCCGGCCTCGTCGCTGGTAGCGTCCGGCGGATCGAGCGTCAGCTCGGTGAGGAAACGTTCGCGCGAGGCATAGCCCGAGGCGATCTGCTCGAGCTGCAGAATATCGGCTCGGCGCGTGGTTGCGTCCTCGTGGATGCGGTCGAGATGCGGCTCGTACCAGAGCCTGACCTGTTCGAGATCGGCCGGCCATTTTCCCGATCCCGTGCGAAGCTGCGAGAACAGCGCCACGAAATCTTGCCAGTCGTCGGCGGCTCGTTGCGGCGGCCGGTAGCGCGCCAGCCCCATCGCTTCGTCGAGCGACGTCGCCATGGTGTCGACGATCTGCGAAGCCGCCGAAGGGCCGATGCCGGGCAGGAGCTGCAGCACGCGAAAACCGGCGACGCGGTCGCGCGGGTTTTCGGCGAAGCGCAGCACCGCCAGCACGTCCTTGACATGGGCGGCGTCGAGGAATTTCAGCCCGCCGAACTTGACGAACGGGATGTTGCGGCGCGTCAGCTCGATCTCCAGCGGCCCGCTGTGGTGCGAGGCGCGAAACAGCACGGCCTGCGCCTTCAGCGCCGTGCCGGCCTCGCGCTCGGCCAGGATCGCCTGGCAGACGTAACTTGCCTGCTCGGCCTCGTCGCGAACGTTGACCAGCTTCGGTTTTTCGGCCGATTTGCGCTCCGTCCATAGGTTCTTGGTAAAGCGCTCTGAGGCCTCGCCGATCACCGCATTGGCTGCGGCCAGGACGGTCTCGGTCGAGCGGTAGTTGCGCTCAAGCATCACGATCTCGGCCGGCCGCGCGAATTGTTTTGGGAAGTCGAGGATGTTGCGCACTTCCGCCGCGCGAAACGAGTAGATCGACTGCGCATCGTCGCCGACCACCGTCAGCCCGGATCCGTCCGGCTTAAGTGCCGTGAGGATCGAGGCCTGCAGCCGGTTGGTGTCCTGGTATTCGTCGACCAGCACATGGTCGAAGCGTCCACCCAGATGCGCTGAAATCTCCGGCTCGCCAGCCATCTGCGCCCAGTAGAGTAGCAGGTCGTCGTAATCGAGCACGTTCTGCGCCTGCTTGGCCTCGACATATCGGGCGAACAGCGCCTTAAGCTGTTCTGCCCACCCCGCGCACCAGGGAAACACCGAACCCAGAACCTCGCCGAGCGGCGCCTGCGCGTTGACGGAACGCGAATAGATGGCCAGGCACGTGCCCTTGGTCGGAAAACGGCCTTCCGTCTTCGAGAAGCCGAGTTCGTGCCGGGCAAGATTCATCAGGTCGGCCGAATCCTCGCGGTCATGGATGGTGAAGGCCGGATCGAGGCCGATCTCCAGCGCGTAGTCGCGCAGCAGCCTGGCGCCGATGCCGTGGAACGTGCCGGCCCAGCTTAGCGCATCTGTGATGATGGAAGCGTCCCGGCCGAGCACCTCGCCGGCGATGCGCTCGACCCGCTTGGCCATTTCCGATGCGGCACGCCGCGAAAACGTCATCAGCAGGATGCGCCTGGGGTCAGCACCCCTGACGATCAGATGCGCGACGCGATGCGCCAGCGTGCTGGTCTTGCCGGAGCCAGCGCCGGCGATCACCAGCAGCGGCCCGGCGACCTTGCCATCGCCATGCTCGACGGCAAGGCACTGCTCGGCATTCAGCTTCGCGAGATAGGCAGGCCGGAAGGTCGAATCACGGGCAGCGAGGTTCATTGCCCATCAAGCATCGTTTCTGCTTTGTTCGCAACGGTTTCGACGCGAGAGCTGCGATCGACGCGTCCGAGACGCACCAGCCGATGAACTCGATCTAGCGCTCTGGCTCTACGCCCATCGCCGCCGACTGCCGCGGCAGCGACTTGTCGTCATCGGGAGGCGGCAGCAACAGCGGATCGAAGTCGTCGGGCACCTCGTCAATGATTTCCCTGGCTATGCGGTAGGCCACGTAGACGGCGGCTCCGGCTATGAGCAGACGGATCATGATTTTCTCCATTGGTGTGGACCAACCGAAGAGGCTGCGTTTTGTTCCCCCCGCTTTCCAAAGCCCTGAGCTCAGCCTGAGCGTGCAACCAAATCGACACCGTCTCGTTTGCCCGGTGACAGGAGGTTGCGATGAAGAAGTTCTCGATCTTGCTGGCCCCGACCCTGCTGGCTTTGGCCGCGGCCTTGGCTGTGGCGGCTTGCGACAACAACATCCCGCCGACGAAGGCCCCTGGCGCCGTCGATCAAAACCCGCAGGTCGACCCTGCACCCAAATCGACGTCAGGCGGTGATCAACCCGGCACGCCGCCGGCACAGTGAACGCTGGGGAAAAATGGCCGGCGCCGCTTGGGAGGAGATGGCGCCGGCCAGGCGGGTATCAGGTCCGCCGCACACCTAGACATAGCTGAGTCTTGCCCTTGCGTCATGGTGCGATCGCGGAACACGACCGCCTTGCCCCAGCAATTAACTGACAAATACGCAATTTCGGATGCGAGAAGTCGCCAGGCGCCATCATTTGGTCGTCGCAACAGGTTCCCGCCCCAATGCGGGTGACCTCTTGCCCGGCGAGCCGGCCGCGGCATCAAGCAACCTGCCGCGCCGGCCATTTTCACGCCCTTATGCGGCCAACCGGCGCTCAAGGCCTTGCGAAGCGCCGACGTCCCGTGCAAAAGCGCGGCCATGCTGATCATTAACGACCTTTCGCTCCGCATGGCCGGACGCCTGCTTCTCGACCATGCCTCGCTGACCTTGCCGGCCGGCAGCAAGGCAGGGCTTGTCGGCCGTAACGGCACCGGCAAGACCACCTTGTTCAAGGCGATCACCGGCGACCCCGCCTCCGAGACCGGCTCGATCAGCCTGCCGAAGAACACGCGCATCGGCCAAGTGGCGCAGGAAGCGCCCGGCACCGAGGAGCCGCTGATCGAGATCGTGCTCAAGGCCGACCTTGAACGCTCCGCGCTGCTCGAAGAGGAAAAGACCGCGACCGATCCGCACCGCATCGCCGACATCCATATGCGGCTGGCCGACATCGACGCGCATTCGGCCGAGTCGCGCGCCGCCACCATCCTCGCCGGCCTCGGCTTCGACGATGCCGCCCAGCGGCGGCCGGCCTCGTCCTTCTCCGGCGGCTGGCGCATGCGCGTGGCGCTGGCGGCAGTGCTGTTTGCCGAGCCCGATCTGCTGCTGCTCGACGAGCCGACCAACTATCTCGACCTCGAAGGCACGCTGTGGCTGGAAAACTACGTGTCGAAATACCCGCACACCGTGCTTCTGATCTCGCATGATCGCGACCTGCTCAACCGCGCCGTCAACTCGATCGTCCATCTCGACCAGAAGAAGCTGACCTTCTGGCGCGGCGGCTACGACCAGTTCGAGCGCCAGTACACCGAGCAGCGCGAATTGCAGGAGAAGGGCAGGGTCAAGCAGGAAGCCGCGCGCAAGCACATGGAGTCCTTCGTCGAGCGCTTCCGGGCCAAGGCCTCTAAGGCGAGACAAGCGCAGTCGCGTATCAAGGCGCTGGAGAAGATGAAGCCGATCGCCGCGATTGTGAACGACAACGTGCGGCCGTTCTCCTTCCCCGAGCCGGTGAAGACAGTGGCCTCGCCGATCATTGCGCTGAACAATGTGAATGTCGGCTATGTCGAGGGTGAGCCGATCCTGAAGAAGATGACGCTGCGCATCGATGCCGACGATCGCATCGCGCTGCTCGGCGCCAACGGCAACGGCAAGTCGACCTTTGCCAAATTGCTGTCGGGCCGCCTGAAGCAGGAGACCGGCACGATGACGGTCGCACCCGGCCTGAAAGTGGCGATCTTCGCCCAGCATCAGCTCGACGATCTCCGACCGAACGAAAACGCCTACGAGCATGTCCGCCGGCTGATGCCGGAAGCACCGGAATCGAAGGTGCGCGGCCGCGTCGCCCAGTTCGGCCTGACCACCGAGAAGATGAACACCGCCGCCAAGGACCTGTCCGGTGGCGAGAAGGCGCGTCTGCTGATGGGTCTGTCGGCTTTCGAGGGGCCAAACCTGTTCATCCTCGACGAACCGACCAACCATCTTGATATCGACAGCCGTGAATCGCTGATCCATGCGCTGAACGAATTTCCCGGCGCCGTCATCCTGATTTCGCACGACCGCCATCTGCTGGAGGCGACGGCCGACCGGCTGTGGCTGGTCAAGGACGGTGCGGTCAACCCCTTTGACGGCGACCTCGAGGACTACAAGACGCTGGTCACCGGTGTGTCCGGCGACCGCCGCGGCAAGCGCGAGGCCGAAAAAGCCTCGAAGGCCGACCGCCGCCGCGACGCGGCAGCGCGCCGCGCCGCCTTCGAGCCGCTGGCCAAGGAGATCCGCGCCACCGAAGCGCTGATGGACCGCATCCGCAAGCGCATCGACTTGATCGAGGACGAGCTCGCCAATCCGGCGGTCTATGAAAAAGACCCGTCGACGGCGACACAACTGGCCAAGGAGCGCTCGCAGCTTGCCCAGACGCTGGCCGCCCACGAGGAAAAATGGCTGTCGATGTCGGCGGAGTATGAGGAAGGCACGGCGGAGTAGCGCCATCTGGCCCTACACGCCACGCACCGAACCCGCTAATCTCACCCTATGAATCAGCACGCCAAGCTCAGGATCGGCCATTCGGCCTGTCCGCATGATTGCCCGTCGACCTGCGCGCTCGAGGTCGAGCTGCTCGACAGCAAGCGCATCGGCCGCGTCCATGGCGCCAAGGCCAACAGCTACACATCCGGCGTCATCTGCGCCAAGGTCGCCCGCTATGCCGACCGCGTCCATCATCCCGACCGCTTGCTGAAGCCGCTGATCCGTGCCGGCGCCAAGGGCGAGGGCCTTTGGAAGGAAGCGAGCTGGGAGGCGGCACTCGACCTCGTCGCCGAAAAATTCATCGCGGCCGAGGCAAAATACGGCTCGGAGACGGTCTGGCCCTATTACTATGCCGGCACGATGGGGCTGGTGCAGCGCGACGGCATCGAGCGGCTGCGCCACGCGAAAAAGTATTCAGGCTTCTTCGGTTCGATCTGCACCAATCTGGCCTGGACCGGCTGGATGATGGGTGCCGGCGCGTTGCGCGGTCCCGACCCGCGCGAGATGGCCAAGTCCGACTGCGTCGTGATCTGGGGCACCAATGCGGTGGTCACTCAGGTCAACGTCATGACCCACGCGATCAAGGCGCGCAAGGAACGCGGCGCCAAGATCGTCGTCATCGACGTCTATGAGAACGCGACGATGAAGCAGGCCGATCTCGGCCTGGTGCTGAGGCCCGGCACCGATGGCGCGCTGGCCTGCGCGGTGATGCATGTGCTGTTCCGTGACGGCATGGCCGACCGCGCCTATCTGGAAAAATACACCGACGACCCGCACGGCCTGGAAGCGCATCTTCAGTCGAGGACGCCGCAATGGGCGACTGATATCACCGGTCTTTCGGTCGACGAGATCGAGGCCTTCGCCCGCCTCGTCGGCACGACGAAGAAAACCTACTTCCGCCTCGGCTACGGCTTCTCGCGCCAGCGCAACGGCTCGGTCAACATGCACGCCGCAGCCTCGATCGCCGCGGTCACCGGCTGCTGGCAGTATGAGGGCGGCGGCGCGTTCCATTCCAATTCGGGCATCTTCAAGCTGAACCAGGAACTGCTGGAAGGCACGCGGATGCGCGATCCCGCGATCCGCCATCTCGACCATTCGCGCATCGGCCCGGTGCTGACCTGCGCTGAGGATGCGCTCTATGGCGGCCCGCCGGTGACGGCGCTGCTGATCCAGAACACCAATCCGGTCAATGTCGCGCCGGAGCAGCGACTGGTGAAGCAGGGTTTTTTACGCGACGACCTGTTTTCCTGCGTGCATGAGCAGTTCATGACCGACACCGCAAAACTCGCCGATGTCGTGCTGCCGGCGACGATGTTCCTCGAGCATGACGACGTCTACAAGGGCGGCGGCAACCAGCACATCACGCTCGGTCCGAAGCTGATCGACCCCCCGGAAGGGCCGCGCACCAACCATTTCGTCATCGAGGAACTCGGCAAAAGGCTGGGCGTTGGCGACAAGCCTGGCTTCGGCATGACCGAGCAGCAGCATATCGACATCATCTTGGGCAAGCGCGGCCTGGGCAGTTTTTCGAGCCTCAAGGAAGAAAAGTGGGTCGATTTGCAGCCGGATTTCGAGGCGGCGCATTTTATCAACGGCTTCGGCCACGCTGACGGAAAATTTCGCTTCCGCGCCGACTGGACCGGGCAGGCGGCGCCCAACCGGCCGCCGAAAAGCATGGGCCTGTTCGGGCCGGTGGCAAGCCTGCCGGAATTTCCCGACCACATCGACCTTATCGAGGTGGCGGACGCGGCGCATCCGTTCCGGCTGACCACCTCGCCGGCGCGCAATTTCCTCAACTCGACTTTTTCGGAGACGCCGGTGTCGAAGGCCAAGGAGGGCCGGCCGGAACTGCTTTTGCATCCGGACGATGCGGCAGCTTATGGGCTGGCCAACGGCGACCGCGTCGAGATCGGCAATGCGCGCGGCGAAGTCGTGCTGCACGCAAGATTGTTCGATGGCCTCAAGCGCGGCGTCGTAGTGGCCGAGGGCATATGGCCGAACAGCGCCCATGAGCGGGGCGAGGGCATCAATGTGCTAACCGGCGCCGACGCGCCAGCGCCTTATGGCGGTGCGGCTTTTCACGACAACAAGGTCTGGCTGCGCTCGGCCAATTGAAGCGTCGGAACGATATATCCCTCCAGCCGTTTTTGCGTGGCGGGTGGAGGCATGGTGATGGCAGATGTGTCGGCAGCGCCGGACCCCATTGGAAGAACGCTTTCGCCCGGCGAACTCGTAACCACGATGTCACACTTTCATCGCGCCGAGATTCTACGCATGACGGGGTGGCGCGACCGCCTGGACCGGACGAGCAATTGGGCGATAACGGTCGTCGCGGCGATGCTGTCCGTCTCGCTTTCGACGGCTAGCGCGCACCACGGCGTGCTGCTTTTTGCCATGCTGCTTGTCCTGTTGCTGCTGTGGATAGAAGCGCGGCGATATCGCTTCTTCGACGTTTACCGGGCCCGCGTGCGCCAGTTCGAACGGCACTATTTCGCGCAGATATTCTCGCCGCAGCCGGATTTTGCGTCCGATTGGCTATTGATCGTCGGCGAAAGCCTGCGCGCTCCAAAATTCCTCATTTCGCAACGAGCGGCGTTGGCGCGCCGTCTGCGTCGAAACTACATCCACATGCTGCTGATCCTGCTGATGGCCTGGATCCTCAAACTGTCGACACCCAGTCTTCTAACCGAGGGTGTCCGCATCGGCTTCGTCGGTTCGGTGCGCGAGGCCGTCACCGGCGCTGCCCTGGGGCCCATTCCCGGCGTGGTCATCGTCGTGCTGGTCGCCGCCCTCTATGCCGGCCTGCTGGTCACTGCCTTCCTGGCTGCTGGCGACGATGGCGAACTCTCCTTTGGTGACGTGCACGTCTAAGGCGGCAACGCAAAGCCGGTAGCTCTGCGAAATTTCATTTGCGCATCAGTGGAGGGATCGAACCGATCGGTTCGTTTCTGTTGACGCATCGTGCAGGACCGGGTGAACGCCGGCTCGGCGAATGCCTGCACCTCGCGGCGGACAAATTCGCATAACAAATTGAAAAGAATGCAAAAGATTGTGGCGAAGGAAGCCTTTTGGCGGATTTCAAGCACCCGATTCCGGGCTTAGCCGGAACATCTTCGTGATTGGAAATCGCGGCACTGCCAACCCACCTCACGCTAGTCCGAACGACGCGAGATCCTCCCAAGGCACGCCACTAGACGGACAACAACACTGAAAACATGGAAATACTGGAGTACCTGAAAAAATGACCAAGATTGCTCTTACCGCCGCTGCCGTCCTCATTGCTACAGGCAGCGCCTTTGCCGGCAGCGACCACTATGGTTCGGACGGCGTCAACCAGCCGGCTGCGCCGGTTGGCAATGCGCCTGTTGGAAATGTCGACAACACGCTCACGGGTTCGATCCGCAAGCTGCTCCCGACCGAGCATAATGCCGTCAACACCGATGCGACGCGCCAGTCCGGCTCGGATCAGTCCGTCGCGCCTCAATCTGGCCGGGGCAACTGGGGACGCCGCTAAGTCCTCAAGCTCCGGAACTCAAAGAGCGGCGGGTTTGGCCCGCCGCTCTTGCTTTTGCATATCGAGTCACCGTCAGCAGCGCCGCCCTTTTTGGGACGCACAAATGACGCTTTGATTTTTGCGCATGATCCTTTCCGAACTGAAAGTCAGCGCAGCAAAAATCGATTCCGATTTTCGGGCCATGCGCTAGCGCAGATCCTTCGGCCAAACGCAGTGTGTCAGCCGCGCCTCGTCGAGGGCCAGCCGTGCCCAGTCGCCGTCAAAAACGAAGCGGGCAAGCGCCGCCGTCGGAAATTTTTCTTCAAGCCTTTTGAGTGCCGCGGCATCCGATCCGGCGCCGGCAAGCCGGCGCGCGAATTCCTCCAGACCGGGATTGTGGCCAATCACCAGAAGGGTGCTTGTTACAGCATTTGCCTGCCGTACCTTGGCGAGAACGTCTGCCGCACTGGCCTCGTAGAGCGCCTGAACAAATTTGGCCGGCGTTTTCGCCGGCAATTCCGCCGAGACCAGCCGCCATGTGTCGCGGCTGCGCAGCGCTGGAGATACCAGCGCCACATCGGGCAGCCAGCCCTGCCTGGCCAGTTCGCGCCCGATCAGCGGGGCCGCCTTCAGCCCGCGCCCGGAAAGCGGCCGGTCGAAGTCGATGAGGTCAGGATCGTCCCAACTCGACTTGGCATGACGCAGAAGAAGGAGTTGTTTCATTGTCGCCATGCCAGCCTCTGCTCAGGGCGTGATGTCCGCCAGCTGCTGCCAATTGCAGTTGCCATGATCTTTCAAAATAGCGCCGAGACGTCGCGCGCGCCATGCACGACGCGAACGACCTCGACGCGTTGTTCTGCCAAGCGATAAAGCACGAGATAATTGCCGATCGTCAGCGCTCTCACCTCGGCGCCGATGTCCGGTCTCTTGGGGCCGGACTCAGGGAAGCTGGCCAATTGCAAGATGCGCGCCGCTATGGCGTCCAGAAAGCGATCCGCGGCAAGCGGGATGTCCGTCGCAATGCCAAACCAGATTTCGATCAGATCGTTTTCGGCGGCCGGGCTGCGGACAATGAGGATGTCAGCCATTCCGCTGTGTTTTTTTGGCAGCGTCGCTGAACCGGCTGTGCGCCTTCAGCTTGATGTCCTCGATGTCGAAAGGCGCGAACGGGCCGCTCTCCAGCCCTTCCGTCCAGGCTTTCCGCAGCCGCTCCGCTTCCGCCTCGCGCAAGGGCTGGCGAAGGCGCCATTCGCGGAGCGCTTCGCGGATTACTTCGCTTGCCGAACCGTATTGCCCGCTGGCCACTGCGCCCTTGACCATGTCCAGCAGTTCGGGGGAAAGCGCCACGCTGACTTTTTCGACTGTCGCCATCAAACTGTCTCCTTGTGAAGATGGTAGCAATATTTGCCACCATCTTCAAGGATGGCTCTCATGGCGTGATGCGCGCCAGATGCTCGAGATCGGTCTCCTCGCGCAGCGGATCGGGCGCCATCACCACCGAGGTGCTGTTGTCGGCATCGTCGGCGAAATGGGCAAGCACGGTACGGCCGCCTTCCATCCGCGCCTTGCCTTCGGCGACCAGCCCGAGCGCCAGCGGATAAAGCCGGTGCTCGGCCTTCAGCACGCGGGCGGCAAGCGTATCCTCATTGTCGCCGACCATCACCGGCACGGCAGCCTGGGCGATGATCGGGCCGTCATCCATATCGAGCGTGACGAAATGCACCGTGCAACCATGGATGCGAATGCCCGCGCGGATAGCTCGCGCATGCGTATCCAGCCCCTTGAAAGCAGGCAACAGGGCAGGGTGGATGTTGATCATCCGTCCCAGCCACTTCTCGACGAAGCGCGCGCCGAGGATGCGCATGTAACCGGCCAGCGTCACGATCTCGGCGCCGAACGAGACAAGTGCCGCGTCGATCGCTCCGTCATGCGCTTCCTTGCTGGTATGGTCGGCCCGCGAAATCACCTTGGTAGGGATGCCGCGCGCCGCGGGGATGCCTAGACCGGCGGCATTGGCCCGGTCGGAAATGACGCCGACGATCTCGGCCGGATAGTCCGGGTTGCTGGCCGCGGCGATCAGCGCCGTCATGTTGGAGCCGCGTCCCGAAATCAGCACCACGGTGCGTTTGCGCGTGCTCATAGGCCGATCGAGCCCCGATAGATGACGCCGGCGTTGCGGCGCGGCACGATGCGGCCGATCGGCGCCACAGTCTCGCCGGCCTCCTGCAGCACGGCAGCGACCTGTGCGGCCTGGCCTGAGGCGACGGCGAGGATCATGCCGACGCCGCAGTTGAAGGTGCGCATCATCTCTTCGGGCGCCACGCCACCGGTTTTCGCCAGCCATGAGAATACCGGTGGCACCTCGATGGCGTCGAGGTCGAGCTCGGCCGAAAAATCCTTCGGCAGGACGCGCGGGATGTTTTCAGGAAAGCCGCCGCCGGTGATGTGGGCCAGCGCCTTGATGCCATGCGTGCCGCGGATCGCCTTGAGGATCGACTTGACGTAGATGCGTGTCGGCTCGAGCAGCGCCTCGGCCAGCGTGGCTTCATCATTGAAGGGCGCCGGACCGGACCACGCAAGGCCGCTTGTCGCGACGATGCGGCGGACCAGCGAAAAGCCGTTCGAATGCAGGCCCGACGAGGCCAGTCCCAACAGCACGTCGCCCTCGACGATGTCGTCTGTCGGCAGTAGCTGGCCACGTTCGGCCGCGCCCACAGCAAAGCCGGCAAGGTCGTAGTCCTTGCCGTGATACATGCCGGGCATTTCCGCCGTCTCGCCGCCAATCAGCGCGCATCCGGCCTGTCGGCAGCCCTCGGCGATGCCGCCGACAATCGAAGCACCCTGGTCGGGGTCGAGCTTGCCGGTGGCGAAATAGTCGAGGAAGAACAATGGCTCGGCGCCTTGCACGACGATGTCGTTGACGCACATGGCGACGAGATCGATGCCGATCGTGTCGTGCTTGCCCGCATCGATGGCGATCTTCAGCTTGGTGCCGACGCCGTCATTGGCGGCGACCAGCACCGGGTCCGTGAAGCCGGCGGCCTTGAGGTCGAACAGGCCGCCGAAGCCGCCGATCTCGCCATCGGCGCCCGGCCGGCGCGTCGCGCGCACCAGCGGCTTGATCTTCTCGACCATGAGATTGCCGGCATCGATGTCGACACCCGCCTCGGCATAAGTGAGCCCGTTCTTGCGCTTGCTCATTTCTGGCGCCTGCTCATCTCTGTTTCCACTTGCTTGAGGGCTCTTCGCATGAACGCTTTTGCCTCGCAAGGCAAGCGAGCGATGGCGATGTTCAATTGGAGATCGGCCGAACCGGGCTCCCTACGCTCCAGCAGTAGAAAGAAATGCCCGCCAGCGCAGCGGCGAGGGCGCCGACGGTCGCTAAGGACCTGACCTCGTCGCTCGGGAGGGCCCCGTAGGAGAAACCGGCGGCGATCAAACTTGCCACCACAGTCCAGACACCCGGGTTTACAGCGACTGAGCGCCCGAAAACGAACACCATGGCGGCAGCCACCAGCCAGAGAGGCCAAGACGCCAGAAGGCCGACCACCAAGGCAAGAACGAAACTGATCAAAAGGTCATGCATCGACGCGTCGCGGTGTGGAGTTGTAAAAGATGCGAAAGCTAGGAGGCTTTCTGTTACTCCGGCCAAATAGCAAAGTGTGACACGCAGGGCGATTGTAAATCTCTGTGCCATCGTCATTCGCTAGGTTCGTTTTTTCGGTCTGGGGTGGAGCAGGTGAGCGAGGAGAGAGCGTCGCCACTTGCCGTAGCGTCCTATCTCCATCATGTATCATTAAAACAGAAACGACGGGACATGCGTTTGACCATCCCCAACATGATCACGATCATGCGTTTCGTGCTGGTGCCGGGCGTGGTGCTGGCCATGCTGCAGGCGCACTGGGACTGGGCTTTTGCCGGCTTCCTCATCGCCGGCATTTCCGACGGTGTCGACGGCTTCATCGCCCGCCATTTCAACCAGTTTTCGCGGCTTGGCGCCTATCTCGATCCGATGGCCGACAAATTGCTGCTGGTCTCGGTGTTCGTGGTGCTGGGCTTCATCGGTGAGTTGCCGCTGTGGCTGGTCGTCACCATGGTGTCGCGCGATGCGCTGATCGTCTGCGCCGTGCTTTTGTCCACCGTCATGGCCCACCCGGTCGAGATGAAGCCGCTGTTCGTGTCCAAGGCCAACACCGCCATCCAGATCGTGCTGGCGGCGGTGGTGCTGGGCGAACTGGCCCTCGCCCTCGATCTCGACCCGCTCAGGCCGGTGCTCATATTGCTGTCCGGGGTCTTGACCGTGGCTTCGGCCGCGGCCTATCTCGTGGCTTGGCTGAGGCATATGAGCGGCTATGGCGAAGGCTCCACACCGGACACCTGACCAGGACATCGACGCGGCAGCCGAGGCTGCGGCCGCCGATGCCGCCGCGTCTGGCGTGTTTCGCCGCCAAATCCGCTTCTGGCTAATCAGCGCCATCATCCTCGCGGTCTTCCTCTATGTCTTCAGCGGCATCCTTTTGCCGTTCGTCGCCGGCATGGTCCTCGCCTACTTCCTCGACCCGGTCGCCGACCGGCTGCAGCGGCTCGGCCTGTCGCGGCTGATGGCGACGGTTGTCATCCTGTTCGCCTTCATCGTCGTTCTGGTGCTGGCCTTCGTCATCCTCGTTCCGGTGCTGGCCTCGCAGATGGCTGATTTCGCCAGCAAGCTGCCGGAATACCTGACCCGGCTGCAGACCCTGATCACCAGCTTCGATCCGAGATGGCTGGAAGAGAAATTCGGCGTCGACGCCAATGGCCTGCGCGAAGGCTTGAATTCGCTGCTGACCTCCGGCTTCGGCCTCCTGACCACGGTGTTCACATCGATCTGGAGTTCCGGCGTGGCGCTAGTGTCGGTGGTCAGCCTGTTCGTGGTGACACCAGTCGTTGCCTTCTACATGCTGCTCGACTGGGACCGCATGGTGGCGATCGTCGACAGCTGGGTGCCGCGCGACTATGTCAAGACCGTCAGGGCCATCGCCAACGACATCAACACTGCCACCGCCGGTTTTGTGCGCGGCCAGGGCACGCTGTGCCTGGTGCTGGGCGCCATGTACGCCACCGGCCTGACGTTGACCGGCCTGAATTTCGGCATCCTGATCGGCCTGTTCGCCGGGCTGATCTCCTTCATTCCCTATGTCGGCTCGCTGACCGGGCTGGTCCTGGCCGTCGGCGTTGCCTTCGTTCAGTTCTGGCCGGACTGGACCATGATCGCGGCGGTGGCCGGCGTGTTCTTCGTCGGCCAGTTCATCGAGGGCAACATCCTGCAGCCGAGGCTGGTGGGAAAAAGCGTCGGCCTGCATCCGGTGTGGCTGATGTTTTCGCTGTTTGCCTTCGGCGCGCTGTTCGGCTTCGTCGGCCTGCTGATCGCCGTGCCGGCCTCGGCCGCCGTTGCCGTGCTGGTGCGTTTTGCCATCGCCCGTTATCTGGAATCGCCGCTCTACAAGGGCCACAGCACCGAACCTGTCCCGCCGCTGCCGGCGCGTCGCCGCGGGAGCGGTGGGCCGCGCAGTTGAGCCAGATGCCGGACAACAAGATCGACCCGCCGCGCCAGTTGCCGCTCGATCTCGGCCACGGCACCGGCTACTCGCGCGACGAGCTCGTCGTCTCCGGCACCAACAGCCAGGCGGTGGCGCTGGTCGATCGCTGGCCGGACTGGCCGTCGCCGGTGGTCGTGCTCGCCGGTCCGGCGGGCTCTGGAAAAACCCATCTGGCCTCGATCTGGCGCGCCCGCGCCGGGGCCGTGACAGTCGATGTCAGGCGCGTCGGCGACTGCATGGCGAGCCTCGGCGCGCGGCCTGCCCTGATCGACGACGTCGATGCCGGCGCGGTCGATGAAGAGGGGCTGTTCCATCTGATCAATGCGGTGCGCGGGGCCGGCTCGACCTTGCTTTTGACCGCGCGGCGCTTTCCGTCCGCCTGGGGCGTTAGGCTTCCGGACCTCGCTTCGCGGCTGAAAGCGGCGGCGACGGTCGAGATCCACGAGCCCGACGATCTCTTGCTGGCCGGCGTCATCACCAAACTGTTCGCCGACCGCCAGGTCGAGGTCGAGCCACATGTCGTGCAATATCTGGTGCGCCGCATCGAACGCTCGCTGGGCACCGCGATGCGGGTGGTGGAGCGGCTCGATCGCACGGCACTGGAGCGCAAGACGCCGATCACGAGGGCGCTCGCCGCCGAAACCGTCAGCGCCATGGATGAGGGGCAGGGCGAGTTCGAGATCTGATACGACAGGCTAGCCGGTGTCCCATTTCGGGAAACCAGTATTGGCATCTGTCTTGCAACGTCAGCCTTGCCGGCTAACCCCGGTCCTGATTGCGTATCAAATCAGGTTGTAGGCTCGCCGGGAGACGGGGCGGTTGGGGTTCTCCTCCCGGCGAGCTTGCCTTTGGCCGTTGTAATGGACCGTTGAATGGTCTATTTTCACTGCAAATATGGACCAGAGGATGGCCCATAGAGGAGTGGCGATGCAGGTATCCGTTACAGACGCCAAGGGACAGCTGACCGAATTGGTGCGTCGTGCCGAGGCAGGCGACGAAATCATTCTGACCCGTCACGGTCATGCGGCCGTGCGCCTGGTTCCCGTCAAGGCAGTGCCGGACAGGAAAAGCCGTCGGGCACTGCTGGAGGCGATGCGCGCATCCGGCGCCGCGAGGGCGAAGGCCGGGCCATCCGCCGCGCGAAGCCAGGATTTCCTCTACGGTGATGATGGCCTGCCTGAATGATCGTGGTCGATACCTCGGCGCTGATGGCGATCGTTCTTGACGAGCCGGAGGCTGATGTCTGCATCGCGGCGCTCGAGGCTGAAGACGACATTCTGATTTCCGCCGGCACCGTGGCCGAAGCGCTGATCGTCGCGGCGCGGCACAATGTCGGCGAAGAGCTGTCCGGCCTGATCGACGGGCTTGGTTTCGAAATTGCGGCAGTAACGCCGGCCTCTGCGCGTCGCATCGCCGAAGCCTACGCAAAGTGGGGTAAGGGCGTTCACCCGGCCGCGCTCAATTTCGGTGACTGCTTCGCCTATGAGGTGGCGAAGGAACATGCCTGCCGCCTGCTTTATATCGGCGACGATTTTTCGAGGACCGATATCGAAAGCGCTCTCTAAGCATGGGTTGTCTGCGTCACATGCCGCGACAAGGCGACAGGGTCGACGCTCCCACCTATGAGCTTTCCCTTGAAATAACGCCGGCGATATATTTTGACCGAGAGCCGTCCCACCCGCAGGCTGTGCATCGGCTGTTTTTGAACTGATGTTCGCAGGCGGGGTATCCATAGAGATGAAACGCGCATTCAGCACAAAGGCTGGCCATTGCACTGCTTTCGACGAAATATATGCTGCCGCATTCGTCGCAACTCGTGATTGATCGGTCAGTCATTGGCTCACCTCGCACTTCCGCTTCAGCCCGATCGCCTGGCGCGGCCACCGCAACAGCCACAGCGGCTTGGGCTTCCTCTGCATCATCGTGCGGTTGGTCGTGGCATCATAGACCTCATCAAACACACGCATCCTCCAGCGGCAGTCGACGCGGGGCAAGCACGGCTGGGCCACCGCTCAGCGCTCGCCGGCCACAAGCGCCGCTCGTTCCACGCCAAAACGCCTGCGGTAATCGCCCGGCACCAGGCCGGTTATCCTGGCGAACACTTTGCGGAAGGAGCCGGGATCGTCATAGCCGACATCCCAGGCGATCTGGTCGATTGATCGGGTCGTCGCTTCCAGCATCTCACGCGCCTTGCCGACGCGCAGGTGCTGGCAATACTCGGTCGGCTTGAGGCCGGTGGCGTTGCGAAAGCGCCGCAAAAAAGTCCGCTCCTCCAAGGCCGCATGCTCCGCCATAGTGGCAAGCGTCACATCGCGCGCGCCTCTCGCCTGGAGCCAGTGCTGCACTTTGAGGATGGCCTCGTCGCCATGGTTCAGCCTGGGAGCAAAGGGGCTGTAGAAGCGCTGCTCTCGTCCCGGCGGATCCACCAGCATGAAACGGGCAGTGTCCATCATGACGGTCGGCCCGAGCACCCGGTCGACGAGTTTTAGGCCGAGATCGGTCCAAGCCATGTAGCCGCCGGCGGTGATGATGTCGCCATCATCGATGACCAGCTTGTCGGCATCCAGTGCGATGTCGGGAAAGCGCATCGCCAGCGCGTCGCGATAGGCCCAATGCGTGGTCGCAGCACGGCCAGACAGCAGGCCGGCCTCGGCAAGCACGAAGGCGCCGGCGCAGACCGAGCCGAGCGTCGCGCCTGCCGCATGGCGGGCCCTGAGCCAGTCGGCGTAGGGCGCGGCCGCCCCGCGAGGAATCGGATCGCCTAGGGTCGGAGGCAAGATGACCATGGCAGGTCCATTGCCGGGGCCGGGCTCGCTGTCGAAGGTGCGGATGACCGTTTGGCTCGCCTCCTGCCACAGCCAATGGCTGACACGAAGCCTCTGCGCGTCCGGCGACCGTTCGGCGGCCAGCCGGTTGGCCAGCTGGAAGAGATCGGTCAGGCCAAGAACAGCCGCTTCCTGAACGCCGGGATACACAACGAGGCCGATTTCGACCGGATCACGCGCCGCAACCATCTGTCAGTTTTGCCATGTCCAATGTCTGTTTTGCCAATTCTCACCATGACCCCATTGCAGTAGCTTGTCCACAGGAGGAACGGACCTTCGCCCAACCAATTCGGCCAACCACATCAAGGAGTACGACGATGAGCACATTCACCACCAAGGACGGCACCGAGATTTTCTACAAGGATTGGGGCACAGGCCAACCAATCGTGTTCCATCACGGCTGGCCGCTCAGCGCCGATGACTGGGACAACCAGATGCTGTTCTTCCTCGACAAGGGCTATCGCGTGATCGCGCATGACCGGCGCGGACATGGCCGCTCGACACAGACGGCGACCGGCAACGAGATGGACACCTATGCCGCCGATGTCGCGGCCCTGGTTGCCCATCTTGATCTCAAGAACGCCGTCCATATCGGTCACTCGACCGGCGGCGGCGAGGTGGCGCGTTACGTTGCCCGCTACGGTGGCGAAGGACGCGTCGCCAAGGCGGTGCTGATCGGCGCGGTGCCGCCGATCATGGTCAAGACCGACAATAACCCCGGCGGCCTGCCGATCGAGGTATTCGACGGCTTCCGTGCCGCGCTCGTGGCCAACCGCGCCCAGTTCTACAGGGACGTGCCGGCCGGCCCGTTCTACGGCTTTAATCGCGAGGGCGCCAAGGTCTCGCAAGGGGCTGTCGACAATTGGTGGCGCCAGGGCATGATGGGCGGAGCCAAGGCCCATTACGACTGTATCGAGGCTTTTTCCGAAACCGACTTCACCGAGGACCTTAGGAAGATCGACGTGCCTGTCCTGATCATGCACGGCGATGACGACCAGATCGTGCCGATTGCCGACTCCGCTCTGCTTGCAGCCAAGCTGGTGAAGCACGGCACGCTCAAGGTCTACAAGGGCCTGCCGCACGGAATGTGCACCACCCACCCGGAGATCATCAATCCGGATCTCCTGGCGTTCATCCAGGGCTGACGCTTCGGAGCTCAGGGCGGGCACGCTCGAAAACCCGGGCTGCCCGTCGCTCGCTTCCGTGCTTCGCCAGTCGCAGATGCTGCCCGGCGCAGGTGCGCCGGCAGCATGGCCGATGATTTGCTCTGAATGAATGGTCGGAGTGGAGAGATTCGAACTCCCGACCCTCTGGTCCCAAACCAGATGCGCTACCAGGCTGCGCTACACTCCGAGTCCTTGCGGGCTATAGGGTTCCGGGCTTGGCTGCGCAACCCCTAAAAGACGAAAACGGAACAAACGGCAGACCCGTGCGGCGAGCGGGGCCGGAATTGCAGCCAGCCAAGTCGCGCGCAACGGTTTTACAGCAGCGCTGCCTCAGGACCCAGGCTCCTGTCCGGTCAGACCTTTATGAAAGCGGCCGTCGCGTACATGAAGGCGACGCCGGCCGCCAGGCCGCCCATGACCGGTGGCGTGAAGAAGGCATCGATGCCCTTCTGGTTGCGGCGCATCAGATAGGCGCCGACCTCGACGATGACCTGCAGGATCGCGCCGGCGCCGATGGCAAGCGCCAGCGCCGACCATTGCGGCGCATAGGCCAGGCTGCCGAGCCACATGCCGATAACCGCAGGCCCACCGGCGAGCAAGGTCAGGCCGGCGAACGCCCACAGCGGCGGCCGCTCCTTCAGCATCGGAGCGGCGATGCCGATGCCTTCGGTAATATTATGCAGGGCGAAGCCGAGCACCAGGAAGGTTCCGAGGCTTGCCGAGCCGGCCACGAAGGCAGCGCCGATGGCAAGGCCTTCGCCGAGATTGTGAAGACCGATGCCGAGCGCGATATAGGTGGCCAACGCCAGCCCTGTCGGGGTGCCGCGCCGCCGCCCGATCGCCATCAGGACAAGAAAGCTAGCCAGACCCGCCAGCACCACCATGACCGGCCCCTGGAACACAGCGGCTGCGGTTCCGACAAGCTCGAAGGATTCTTCGATCGTGTCGACCAGCAGAAAGGCGAGCAACCCGATGGTCAGCGCCAACAGGAAGTTCATGCCGCTCTGTCCGACACCGCGCAGCGCCGGATAGAACATGAGGCCAATGGCGACAGGCAGCACGCCGACGATGATGCCGACCAGTCCCTGCAGCTTGAGCTGTCCCGCAGTGGCGGTAGGCGTCGGCACGGCAACTTCGATCAAATGTTCGAAGGTGACGCCTGAGTTGGTTACCAGATTGACCGTGTGCGTTTCACCCAGAACCCACGGGAAAGGCAGATTGATCCACGCCGTGGAAGCACGCGCGATGGTGCCCGGCGGGTCCTGGGTGAATTGCCAGTAGGCGCCGTCGACCTGGACCTGGGCGATGGTCATCGGCTCGGAGCCGCCGGCCCTGACCAGAAGATGAAGGCCTGATGTATCGAGGACGACACGCTCGAAAGTCAGTTTCTCGACGGCGGGCGCGCCGTTTGACAATCCTTGTAGCGGATTGACGGCGATGATCCACGCCACCGCAATGGCGAGCGCGGCAAGGGGCAGGCCGATCCACAACCAGCGGCTGCGCGGCCTTGCCGGTGAATCGATGGTGACGACCTTGTTCATGCCAGCGCCTCGACGACGTCGAACATGCCCATCCAGCCGAGCTCCGTGAACTCGCTTTGATGCGCGTGGAACATGTAGAGGCCCGGTTCGTGCTCGGCGAAGGTGAATTCCAGGATGCCGCGCTGGGCCTGGCACTGGATGATGAGGTCGACCGTTTTCAAGGTCGGCGTCAGCGTCGTGCCCTGATCGAAATAGTCGAAGAAATTTCCATGCAGATGAAACGAGTTGATGGGATCGAATTCCACCACATTGACCAGATAGATGCGCACCGGCTTGCCTCGCACGATGCGGATCGGCGTCTTCGCATAGGCGTGGGCGATGGTGTTGGCGGCGTAGAATTCGTTCTCCTCATCGAAATTGGTGTCGAACCCGTTCATGACCATCACCAGCTCCTGCCAGCCGGCATTCTCGGGCGTGTCGAGAAGCCGCGACCGGGCGATCTCGGCATGGTCGGGATGGCGATCCGGGTCCGGGTCGATGACAAAGGCCCCATACATGCCCTTGTGGATGTGCCTCTTCAGCGGCAAGGCGTGGCAATGATACAGATGGCAGCCAAAGGGCCTGGCGTCGAATTCGTAGACGAACTCGCCACCCGGATCGACCAGCCCGGCGCCGGGAATTCCATCCATGCGGGCGGCATGGATGCCGTGGAAATGCATCGAGTGCGGATGCGAGCCGTTGTTCTTGAAGACGATGCGAATGCGCTCGCCTTCCTTGGCGCGCAGCGCCGGACCGGGCACGCGGCCGTTATACGTCCATGCCGGGAAGAACACGCCCGGTGCGATCTCGATCGTCTTGTCCACGGCCGTCACCTCGAACGTCCTGAGCGTGCGCCCATCGGGCAGAACCGAGACCGTCCCTCGCTCCCAGTCCGTCAGCATCGGGATCGGATCAAAACCGTTGGCGGCGTTGTCCACCTCCCCGACGGTGACCATCGCGCCATGAGCATTCATATGATGAGGTGCCGGATCGGTGGCGGCCACCGCCGCTATGTCATGACCGCTATGCTGGGCGGACTGACCGAGCGCGCTGCGGGCAGCAATCGCCGTGCCGCCCACGGCAGCAAGACTTCCTGTAAGGACGGAACGTCGGCTTATCCGATCGCGCAACCACATACCGACATCGACCATGCCAACTTTTTCCCTCGAATTCATTCGTTTGACCGATAATAGCGTCAGCTGTCAAATATAGCAATGGCTTAGTTCGGTCGCGGCATGCCCCGTGCGGCTGAACGCGCCAAGACGGTGCAACGGGCTTGGCAAGCTGCCTTGCAGCCGACGCCGTCACAGCAGATTGCGTAGTCCTCATTCTGCTTGGTTCAGGTCCGCGACAGGAGCGCAAAAACCATCGGCCTTGCCGCCGGCTGCATTGCGAAGTAATGACGGGAATACAGCGGCAGGTGCCGCTTGCACGTAGCAACGAGGTGACCATGTCCGCGCGCATTTTCAGCCCAGCCAAAACCGCGATGCAGTCCGGCAAGGCCAAGACCGGCCACTGGGTGCTGGAATTCGATCCCGAGATGCGCAAGAAAATCGATCCGCTGATGGGCTACACCACGTCGGGCGACATGCGCAGCCAGATCAGGCTCACCTTCGACACCAGGGAAGAGGCGGTGGCCTATGCCGAGAAAGAGGGGCTGGCCTTCCGTGTCGAGGAGCCGAAGGAAACCAAGCGCCGCCAGATTTCCTATGCGGAGAATTTCCGCTATGACCGCAGGACGCCCTGGACGCATTGACCGGCAAGTGCCCATCGCATAATTCAGCCGGCCTTGGCGTCGGCCCAGCGGTCCCGTAGCTCAGCTGGATAGAGCACCGGCCTTCTAAGCCGATGGTCACAGGTTCGAATCCTGTCGGGATCGCCAGTATTTTCAAAGAGAAAGTACCATATTCCCGACTTCGGGAGAATGGCATTCCGATCCGTTTACAGGGTTCCGCTCCATGCGGAAATGATGGCATCGAACCGACGCTGGCCGGTCGTATCGATTGAAATCCGGCAAGAAGTCGGCGCTGTCTACGGCACGCGCGACGTGATCCAAGGCATTTGGCTTTGAAAGGTTCCACGGCAGTCGCTTTCTGGCCTGTTGTCGAGAACGTCTGGCGCTTGCGCCATCATATCAGACAAGTCTAATGTAAGTCATGATCTGGCCATTGCGCGGGCGCGGCGGCGCGCTCGGGATGGGCACTATTCATCCGGTGGATATCACGCAAAGGGAGGACGAGATGAGACTGGTTAAGTCATTTGCATTTGCTGCTGTGCTGCTTCTTTCGTCAGCACTGTCTGTGGCCGCCCAGTCGGCTCGCGAGGACATCGAAGCGGCGCTGACGAAATTCACGGACGCCTTCAACAGCGGAAACGCGGCGGCGGTGGGTCAAATGTATACCGAGGATGCTGCCGTGCTGCCGCCCGACGGCAAGCGCGTCGATGGCCGCAAGGGCGTGGAAGAATTCTGGCAGGGCGCGATCAAAGGCGGGATGAAGAATCTCACCCTGAAGGCGCTGGAAGTGGAAGAGAGCGCGAACCTCGCCTACGAAGTTGGCGCATTTACGCTCGATGTGCCGAGCAAAGACGGCGCCCTCTCCACCGTAGCGGGCAAGTACATCGTCGTCTGGAAAAAGGGCGACGACGGGACATGGCGCCTGCATCGGGACATCTGGAATTTAGGTGCGGCCCAATAGGGATTGATATCCAGGCCTTCATCGACCGCCTTGGCGAAAGGCGCGGCGGGCTTTTTTGTCTCCGTATGGAACACTGGCACGGGCAAGACGTTCGCCTCCTGCAGCAATATTTCCTGTGCGCATAGAAATGCTGCGAGATCGGATTGTCCCCTCCGATCAGCCCGCGTCCTTCCCCTCCGTGGGGCGCGGGCTTCTTCGTTCATGGAACCGAAACGACCAAGGCTCTTCGGACGACCAGCCCCTGCGTGTTGGCACCGAGCAAGGCGTGTTCAGCCTCGATGGCATCGGGCATCGGCGCTCTGAATTCACGATGATGCAACCACTGCCATCTCTTCGCGTTTAACCGCCTTCAATCCTGGTGAGCGACAAAAATGACGGCGTTCATTCCGATTACAATCTACCTGAATCGCAGGCCGATGGTGGTCGCGTCGATAGCCGACGCTGCGAAAGCGCTTCGGCAACCATGGCCATCCATGGACAAGCCGTCCCGACTTGAAGCAATCCGAATGATCGAGGAATGCCTGGCCGGACATTGCAGTCACCAAGCTGCGTTCGCCGCCTTCGAGGCGGCTGCAACTGAACAGGGACTTCACAAGCAGAAGCCGCCAAGCGAAGGCCTCAAGAAATTCGACGGGGTTGCTGAAGATCTGATGTGATGTCGCCCTCACCGGTCACAGATCTTCCGCGAGGGCTCATCTCTCGCGTCTGCGATTCTGCAACGGGGCGCGGTTTTTTAGTGTATAATAATGTTGCACGAACAAAATCTCTGGGCGAAGGGGGTTTGTCATGCCGCTTCATGGAAGAGCAGAGGATTCGGGTGTTTTCAACCCGTCCGAGCTGGCGCTACTTGGCCGCGTGTTCAATCGTTTGAAGATTGACGGCCAATCGGAACAACAGCGCGAATCGCTCGCGTCCCGAATTATTGCCAATTACATGGCCGGAGTGGTGGACGAGGAAGAACTTTTGTCGGCTTCGAAACAAGCGCTGGGGCGGTAGGCCCGGGTAAAGCAAGCTAACCGAGTTAACTCTTCCAACCGCCGGTTGGTAGACGCGACGCAGCCGGCGCGCGTAGGATTTCCTACGATCCGGGCACACCCACCCCCGCCCACCCTGTGCCTGGTGAACAACTGATCGCCCGCCGTGCCGAAAGGTGCGGCGGGCTTTTTGACTTCCGTATGGAACACCGGCTCGGGGAGGACGTTCGGCTTCTGCAGCATCTTCTCCTGTGAACCAAGCTGCGAGATCGGTGTCCCCTCCCGATCAGCCCGCGTCCTTCCCCTCCGTAGGGCGCGGCGTGGCTTGGTCATCGCTTTCCCGATGACGCGATGTCCGGCCTATTGCACGAAGCAGGAGAGACTTAGGTCCTGTCTCGGATCAGACCGAAGCCCAACCAAGGAACGTTTGCGGCCACCTCAGGTTTGGGTGGACCGGGCGCGAAGAGGATACCGCCCAGCGCAAGAGATCTCACACGAAGGAGAAAGCTATGAGAATGCGTCTTTCCACGGCAGTCGCGGGGCTTCTGCTGCTGGCAGGCATCGGCGCTGCTGCCGCTCAGGACGTGATCATCGAGCCTGAGCAGGAGACCGTCATCAAGGAATATGTGAAGAAGCAGCCGCTCGCATCGGTGAAAATCCCTGGGGTAGAGCTCAATATCGGCTCAACACTGCCCGATACGGTCGAGCTTCATGAAGTTCCCGAGACCAAATACAGTTACGTGGTGGTCGACGACCGGACCGTTGTCGTTGATCCAGGCACACGCAAGGTCATCAAAGTCATCGAATAACCTAAGCGACTGGGAGGACAGCCCAGCAACGGAGGAATGTGATCATCGTGTCGAACCGTGAGATTGGAGCATCCAAGGCACTCCGAATGCGCGTGACCGACCTCAACAAGAGGATGCGCGGCGCACGGATTACCGAGAAGGAACTGAAGACCTTTCGAAAGGTCGCAGCCGTCATGGAGGACGGCAAGGGTAGAATCGATGCCGACGATTTGATTGCCGCATCCTTCGTCGTCGAGACGCTGGACTAACCAAGCCGCCTTTAAGATACCCAGAATGCGAGGCGCTGCAATGTCCCTCTCTCCCAGCCTATTCTCTGTTGGCCTGACTTTCCAATGCCCGCAGTGCAACTTCACCGTCATCAAGAACGGCAGCTGGTTTCAGGTCGTTTCCCATTACAAGTGTGAGGGATGCGGACGCGAGATCCGGATTACCTATCCCGACAAGATTGGTATCTTCCAGAAGCACGCGCACTTGGCCGCTCCCCCGCCAGGAGCGCGGTAGATGCGGGCTGCCCCGCGGGCGGCCGCGGTCAGGGTTGCCTGATGGCTGCCGCGCTTGTGGATCACCTTCGACACCTGCTCCGGCGTGATGCATAATCATCGTCCGCTGACACCTTGTGGCGATCGCGGAAATCCCTCGAGATAGGAATCCCAGCCGGTCATAGCCCGCACTCCTCCTCAGAGCGCGGGCCGACCGGTTTGCAGCTCCCGATCTACAGCGGGGGGACTAGATGGGGGGATAGGCCCACTGCTCCCCATCCAACTGTTAAGCAACCGCTTATGTTCCGGGCGCGGTTCTGATCTCGCCCCGAATGTTGTTGGGAAAGATGCCCGATTTTTCTTCCGTATTTCGCTTTTTCTGATTGTTTGTGTTGCATACGCCGCTTTGGGGGAAGCTTGCTTATGCCCGTTCGACGAACGGCCGAGGCTGTCGGGATTTTCAATTCATCCGAGGTGGCGCTGCTTGGTCGCGTGTTCGATCGCTTGAAGGTTGACGGCCAATCGGAACAACAACGTGAAGTTCTCGCGTCCCGAATTATTGCCAACTACATGGCCGGAGTGGTGGACGAGGAAGAACTTCTTTCAGCTTCCATACAGCCGCTGGGACGGTAAGCGGCTGCGCCGCCGAATCAAACAGATCCTTCCAACCGCCGGTTGGTAGACGCGACGGAGCCGGCAGCCTACGATTTTTCACGATCCGCGCACCGGGCAAGTCCCGACCCACCCCGCGCTCGGTGACCGCTTGATCGCCCCGTCGCTCTCCTGTGTGGCGGGTTTTTTTGTTTCCATATGGAAATACTGGCATTCGCGCTGATGGCCGGGCCGGGGACCCGCAAATACGTCGGCAGTGCCATCATCAGCGTCAATCACGAGGATTTTTGGGGCAAGGGCTAAAGCGGGACATCTCAGATCCCATACCTCAGGGCAATGAAGACCACCGGTGCAAAGATCAGGAAGATCGCCATTACTATAATCACGGCAAGGGCCAGGCGCTCTGTTCGCCTGACAATGGCAGCGACCTCGTCGTCGCTCGACGAAATGAGATCAACCACCGAGAAATCTGTTGGGTTAGGAGTTTGATTGTCATTTGCGGGTCGGCTTGCGACCTCATCGACATTCTGTCTGCTCTGGATAAGGGTCACAGTACTTTCCGCTGTTAGAGCGCCATATCGGGTGCCCGCCGATGGTGCACATACAGCGGGCACCCGGTGAACCACCGATGAAGGGACTTTGCTCGGCGGCCCAATACCAATGCAGTGGTAAGGTCCTGGTTGCCGGCCCTCAGCCCTCTGTCTTTGACCCAAAGACTTCAGTCTTGCCGCATCTCGGACCAAAGCCCAGCGGAGGAACGAAGTGCCCGCCGGTCCCGTTTGCCGACAGTGATCATTCAGAGATAGGAGAGGTAGTCATGGCTAACGGTCCAACCGTTGTTAACTCAGGCGGAAATGGCGCCGGCACTGCTGTCGCCGTCGTTCTCGCAATCATCGCAATCGTGGTCCTGCTGTTGTTCACTGGCGTTATCAATATCAATGGCGGGGGCACCGGGAAGGACGTCGACGTAAAGGTTGAAGCGCCAAGGGTTGAAGCGCCTACGGTCGAAGCGCCCAAGGTCGAAGCGCCAGCCTCGCCCGCTCCGGCAGAGCCGGCCGCACCTGCCCCAGCCGCACCTGCCCCAGCCGCGCCCGCTCCGGCAGCGCCTGCTAATGGCGGCTGATTGTGATATCGGATATCGGGCCCGGCGGGATGCTCTTCCGGGCTTGATGAAAACGTCTTGCATGGAGGCGAGCCGCTCTGCGAGCAGCGCAGGGAAAAGAAAGCCGTTCAACGGAGTTTCAATCCTTTGGCGGGGACCTGCAGAGGAAGATTGCGTATGAAGATGCTCGTAACCCTCCTGGCCGCCGGCATTGCAATGACTGGCTGCGTCAGCGTAGCGGCAGCCGATCCCTGGAAGGACGAGAGCGGGCATGGGCGCTGGGTGGGTCGCTACAACGACGATGATCACCAGACGCGTCGATATAGGGAGCGCGAACGCTACAGCTACAACGAGGAATTCCGGCGCGGGAATTGCAAGATTGAGCGCAAGTGGGAAGGCGATGAATACAAGGAAGAGGTGAAGTGCAAACGCGGCTTCAGGAGGCCGGCTTACATTTATCGTTATTGAAAACAGCGCCTTTCGGAAGGCCGGCCGGCCGGCGCGCATCATCGTCGCCAGCTCAGATGGGCGAGATCGGCACGCGCAAATATGTCGGCTCGGCCTTCATTAATTCCAGCCGCGATCCGCGAGCGGCTCTGAAACGCGATCCAAGTGCGCGCCGGGCCGCCACCGAAGGGCGTGAAGCGGCCAATCACGCAATGGGTCAAGCCGGTTCTGCGCCATGACGTAGGTAACAGGTCGCACCTGAGACATGGCGCGTGAACCCGTGTCTTTTTTCAGGTATCACCGATCGTCCGGACGCCTCGCAGATAAGATTCGCCGACGTCGCGGGCACCTCCTGTGCCTGCGTTCATTCTATGTCCGCAGTGAGGAGGGGGCGTTGGCGGCCCGTGTTCGCCAATGGCGGGGCAGGGCGGATCTGAACGGGGCTTTTCCACGAATGACACTGATGGGCGCGGCGGCGTTGCTGATCCTGATCCTGACCTATGCCGGCGTCGCCATCGGCAGGGTACCTGGGCTGCGCCTCGACCGGGCAGGCATCGCGTTGCTCGGCGGCGCGGCGATGATTGCCATCGGCGCGCTCAGCCTGGAGGACGCCTACCGCGCGATCAATTTCGACACCATCACGCTGCTGCTCGGCATGATGATCGTCGTGGCGCATCTGAAAGTGTCGGGCGCTTTCCGCGCACTCGGCGCCGTCGCCATCGAGCATGCGCACGCGCCATTCATGCTGCTGGTGATGGTGACGCTGCTGACCGGCGTTCTGTCGGCGTTCCTGGTCAACGACGCGATCTGCCTGGTCATGGCGCCGATCGTCGTCCACGTCACCCGTGTCATCAACCGCAACCCGATTCCCTATCTGATCGCCACCGCCACGGCGTCGAATTGCGGCAGCGTCGCCACCATCACCGGCAATCCCCAGAACATGGTCATAGGCGCGCTGTCGGGGATTTCCTATCCGGCCTTCTCGGCGGCCCTGGCGCCCGTCGCCCTGTTTGGCCTCGTCGCCGTCATCGTCATCGTGCGCATCGTCTACCGGGCCGAATTCGCGCGCAAGGCCGAGCTCAGCCCCGAAGTCTATCGCGGCCGCATGCTGCCGGGACAGGTGCTGAAGGCGGTGGTCGTCTGCATCGGGCTGGCGATCGCTTTCTTTGCCGACGTGCCGGTCGCCAAGGCGGCGCTCATCGGCGGCGCCATTCTTCTGGTGACCCGCGCCATCAAGCCGGCGCGCATCTATCGCGAGATCGACGGGCCGCTGCTGTTCATGTTCGCCGGCCTGTTCATCGTCGTCGCCGGCGCCGAGAAGACGCTGCTCAGCCCTGACATCATCGCCTCGGCCAAAAACCTCGGCCTGGACGATGTCTGGCGGCTATCCGGCTTCACCGCGGTGCTGTCCAACATCATGAGCAACGTTCCGGCCGTGCTGGCGCTGCGGCCATTCATACCCGGCCTGGAAAACCCGGAGCGCGCCTGGCTGATCGTCGCGATGAGCTCGACGCTGGCCGGCAATTTCACGCTGCTCGGCTCGGTCGCCAATCTGATTGTCGCGGAGCACGCGCGGGTCTCCGGCACAACTCTGTCGTTCGCCGCCTTCTTCAAGGTCGGCCTGCCGCTGACGCTGGTCACGCTGCTTGCCGGAACGGCGTGGCTGGCGCTTGGGTTTTAGCCGGCACGGATCGTCGCGGCAGCAATCCTTCGTCAGGCGCTGTCTTGGGATCTCGCCCGAACGAGCATGGCAGCGGCGTGTCCGGCTGCCTCGATATAGTCGGGGTTGCGGTGGATCAGCATGATCGAGAACGCGCCATCCATCAGAAGGACGATTTCGCGCGCCAGGGTTTGTGGCTCCAAAATGCTGCGGCCTGACATTTCGCCGGCCAGCCATTTTTCGAAATTCGCCTTGTGTCGCGACCCGACCTTCATCGCCGGGTGTCCGGGCATGGCGGCGAGCTCCGCGGCCGTTCGCAGGAAACCACATCCTTTCCATTTGGGATGGCGTGCCACGCGTGCCAGATTGGTGAAGATCGCCTCGACCTTGCGATCGGGACCGCCTTCGGCGGCGTCGAACCAGCCGGCCATCTGCTTCAGATTCGGCTGGTCGCGGCCATCGAGATAAGCGGCGATCAGGTCGTCCTTGCTCTTGAAATGATAGTAAAGCGTGCGCTTGGTGAGGCCTGCCTTTTCGGCGACGGCATCGACGCTGACGCGGCCAATCCCTTCAGCATAGAACAGCTTCGTCGCGGCATCGACAATACGTTTGCGGGTAGGGCTGAGCTCTTGGGGCATGGGGCAATGTATACCGACTAGTGAATATACAAGCAATCGAGAGCCTGATCCTTTCCTGTTCCTGCCACCGCATGCTGGAAAGGAAGCCAAATGACCGGACTTGTCCTGAGCGAGGTTCGCGACGGGGTTGCCGTCCTGACCCTCAATCGCCCTGAAAAACTCAACGCGCTGAACTACGCCCTGATCGACCGCCTGCTGGCCATCCTCGACGCTATCGAGGTCGATGGCTCCATCCGGGCAGTCATCCTCACCGGCGCTGGCGAGCGGGCGTTCTCGGCGGGCGGCGACATCCACGAATTCTCGGCAAGCGTGGCGCTTGGCGCCGATGCCGCCTTGCGCGACTTCGTCATGCGTGGGCAGCGATTGACGGCCAGACTGGAAGGGTTCCGCAAACCCGTCATCGCCGCGGTCAACGGTCTTGCCTTCGGCGGAGGTTGCGAAATCACCGAGGCCGTGCCGCTCGCCATCGCCAGCGAACGTGCCTCGTTCGCCAAACCCGAAATCGTTCTCGCAATGCCGCCGACGTTCGGCGGAACGCAGCGCCTGCCGAGGCTGGCCGGACGCAAGCGGGCCCTCGAGTTGCTGCTGACAGGGGAGGCGTTTTCGCCGCAGCGCGCACTCGAACTCGGCCTCGTCAACCAGGTGGTTCCACACGACGACCTGATGCCGGCAGCACTTGACCTGGCTCAGCGAATTCTGCGGCATTCACAGCTGGCGGTCGCCAGCATCCTCACCGCAGTTACGCGCGGCATCAACCAGTCCATCGCGGAAGGGTTGATGGTTGAGGCCGAACAGTTCGCCCGCATGGCGCCGACCGCCGATCTGCGCGAAGGGCTCGATGCCTGGATCGCGCGCCGCGAGCCAAGCTATTCCGGTTCGTGGACGCGCACTGCTGCGGGTGAGTGAGGCACAAGGGGACATATCGCTGGAGCCGGTTCCGGAGATATTCGAGGCGTTCGATTGCGGAGAAGCCCTGATCGGACTATTTGGCGCGGGTGGGCCAGAACGCCCAGATCAGCAAAGCCGCTAAAGCCAGCCAGAGCGCCACGACAAAGAACATTCCCGTCCTGCTTTGCGGGTGTTTTTCGAGCGCGGCAGCCCGCGCCCGAAACTCGTCCATTAGCGGCGGCGGGATAAGCCTTATCGCCAGGATTACGCCGAGCGGCACGATGATCAGGTCGTCGAGATAGCCGAGCACCGGGATGAAATCCGGGATCAGGTCGATTGGGGAAAGCGCATAGGCGGCCACCATCCCCGCCACGAGTTTCGCGGACCAGGGCACCCGAGGATCGCGCGCTGCGAACCACAGGGCGACGACATCAAGCTTGATGTCGCGCGCCCGGCGCTTTGCCGTTTCCAGCCATGCTTTCATAGGGTTACTTTAGCACAGATTGTCCGCCGACGTCCGAGCGGCGGTTGCTGGTCGAAGAAAGACCTAGACTAAGGCCCGTGGCGCATCCCAAACGACGCGCGGCGCTCTAATGTTCCGACGGTTCGGTGCCGCTCGCCGGCTTCTCGCCCGAAACATAGGCGTCGAGAAAGTCCTGCGAGGCGACATCGTCGGCGAGGCTCCTCAGCTTTTCGGCCGCGGCCGCCCCCAAAATCGCCTCGACGCGTCTGTTGGCCTCGACCCACACAACATATGCCTGCTCGTATCGCGCTTTTCCGAGCGGCGTCAGCACGGCATGCTTCGTTCGCCGGTCGTGGGCATCCTGGCGGACCTCGACCAGACCGTCGCGCACAAGCGGCCGCAACGCGTGCGTCAGCGCTGAAATCTGGATCGCCAGGCGGGCGGCGAGGACCTGCAGCGTCGGCCCGTCCTCGCCATAAACGGCCCCGAGCCCGTCGATCTGGCCGAGCAGAAGGGTTTGCGTTGACGTCAGCCCGGTTGGGACGAGCGCCACGTCATACAACTGGCCAAGCCGCCGCGCCGCACGACGCAGCGACGAATTGATGCAGACGAAATCGTTCGGCATGCCGGGCGCTTCCGCGTCGGGCTCGTCCCGACTTTCGAGCGATGCAAACGATTCGACCGTTTTTCCCATCTTCACAAAATAGTTGAGTGCTGAACCATTGCAATGGGGCAGAGACTTGGTTAGTTGGTTGAGCACTCAACATTTGAGTGCTAAACTTTAGGAGATAACCATGTCGAACTCAGCTTCCAAGCCGATCGCCGTCGTTACCGGCGCCTCCGCCGGCATCGGCGCCGTCTATGCCGACCGCCTCGCTGCCCGTGGCTATGATCTTGTGCTCGTGGCGCGACGCGCCGAACGCCTGAAAACCCTCTCAGCGGAGTTGTCGCGGGCCTATGGCGCCAAGGTCGAGGTGATCGGCGCCGACCTGACCAAAGAGGACGGCTTGGCGCGCGTCGAGAAGGTGCTCGCCACCAACCCCGCCATCACGCTGCTTGTGAACAACGCCGGCAACGGAACGCTTGGATCGACGATAAACACGTCCGACGAGAATGCCGCGTCGACGATCGCGCTCAACATCACGGCGCTGACGCGCCTGACCCGAGCGGCGCTGCCGGCATTCCTGTCGCGCAACGCCGGGGCGATAATCAATATAGCCTCGGTCATGGCGCTGCACTCGCTGCCGATCACCTCCCTCTACAGCGGCACCAAAGGCTATGTGGTGAACTTCAGCCGTGGCCTGCAGGAGGAGCTTGCCGGGACCGGCGTCAGGCTGCAGCTCGTTCTTCCAGCTGCGACCGCCACCGAATTCTACGAATTCGCCGGCATGCCGCTTTCAGCGTTCGACCCGGCAGTGGTGATGACCGCGGAAGACATGGTCGACGCGGCCCTGGCAGGGTTCGATCAGGGTGAAGCCATCACGCTGCCGTCAGTCCACGACCGTGCGCTGTGGGAAATCTACGACGCCGCCCGCGCCACCCTGTTCGCCGCGACACAAACCGGCGAACCGGCGCCTCGCTACAAGGCGGCTTGACGCCAGCGGACCGCCCTGCGCGCGCAGGGCGCTCCGCTGGCATGGCTAGGGCGACGCCACCGTCAGATGGCCTTTCATGTTGGGATGGAAGCGGCAGAAATAGTCGACCGAACCCGCCGTCTTCAGCGTCAGGCTCGCCGCCTTCTTCGGCGGGATCATAGCCTCCCAGCCGCCCTTGACGGTCGCCGTGTGGGCGAACACGTCCTTGTTGACCCACTCGATCGTGTCGCCGACCTTCGCCTCGATGCTTGCGGGCGAAAATACAAGCTTCTCGATCGTCACCTCAATCGTGTCGGCCTTGGCTGCTGCGGCACCAATGGTTAGCGCCAAAGCAACCCACAGATGCCGTTTCGACGCCGTCGGTGCTGTTCTCATTTCAGCTTGCCGGCGACATGTTCGGCATGCTGTTCATGGCCCTGGAATAGCTTCAGGCCGGTCTCCAGCAGGCTCTTCAGTTCGGCATTCTCGGCCGAGGGGATCAGCAGGGTTTTGAGCGCGCCGTTGACCTGCTTATGGTAGGCGACCTCGTTGGCGACATAGGCCTTGTCGAAGGCGGCGCCGTCGAGTTTGGCGAGCTTGGCTCGTTCCTCGGCCGCCGCCTCGGTCAGCGCCTTGCTGGTGGCGTTGTCCTCCGGCGTCAGTTTGAGCTTCTTGACCAAGTCAAGCGCTTGTTTGTTTACGGCTTCATGGTCTCGCACCATATCTTTGGCGAAATCTACAACCTCTTTGTTCTTCGATTTCTCCAGCGCTTGTTTGGCCGCCTCGACGTCAAGCACGCCGGCTGTGTAGGCGATGTGGGCGATCTGCGGGTCGGTCGGCTTGTCGGCGGCTTGCGCCAACGGCGCTGCGCTGAGCAGGAAAAGCGCTGCCAGTGCGGTGGTCGATCGAATAAACATGACGTTCTCCTTCGCCGGATGCGGTTGGCTCCGGGCATTTCAGTTGACGATGATTGGATGCCGGGCGGGGGCAAACGTTCCCGGGAATTCGGGAAAAATCAGTCTGTAAGGCCGAGCCGCTGCATCAACGCGGCGGTCAGCCGTTCACACCGGCGGCCGGCGAAGGGGAAGGCATTGAGCAGCACCGGGCCGATCTGATCGTCCAGCGCCTTGCGCACGAGGGCGCGGGCGCGGTGCAGGCGGCTCTTGACGGTTTCGGGCCGCACATCAAGCAGTTCGGCGGTCTCCTCGATGCTGAGACCCTCGATCACCCGCGCCACGAACACTGTCCGGTACACATCGGGAAGCCGATCGGTCGCCCGTTGGACAAGCTCGAGGATTTGCCGTTGCGCCATCGTCCGCTCCGGATCGTCGCTGGGATCGAGGGGAAATTTGATGATTTCGGCGTGTGGAGTTTGCGGCATGGCTACCGTTCGCCGTCTTTTGCGCAAGCGCCCAAGCGCCTCATTGATGACGATGCGCGACAGCCATGTGGCGAGCGAGGATTCCCCGCGAAAATCCCCGAGATGGGCAAAGGCCTTGACATAAGCCTCCTGCACGATGTCTTCAGCCTCGCTGTCGTTGCGAACGACGCTGCGGGCGATACGATAGAGTCGCTGGTTGTGCATCTTGATAATCGTGCGGAAGGCTCCGCCCTCCCGTGCCAGCGCGCGGCCGACAAGCTGCATCTCGCCAGCTGCGGCAGGCATGACGGTCAAGACAGCCGACATGACCGGTTTCCTCATCGCAAGCCAATCTCCTGACCGGAAGCAAATCCTCCGATCGAAACATTGGACGGCCTAGCCGGGAAAAGGTTCCCGACATTTTCCGGCAGCCGGCGGCCGGCAGCGACTACGCTACCGCTTCCGCCAGCAGCCTGTCTGCAGTTTGCGTGCGGGCCGTTGCGGCCAGCAGATCGGTCTGCGTGATCAGGCCGAGGATGCGCCTGTTGTCGTCTATGATGACGACGGCGTGGCTGCGGCCGTCGGTGAGCACGGGTAGGAGGCCCATGGCAGGCGCGCTCGCCGAGACGGTTGCCACGGCCTTTGTCACGCTTTTCACCGTATCCGAGGCCCACGCCAGTTCTCGCAGTCCGACGGCGCCAACAAGCCTGGCCTCCGAATCGACGACCGGCAGCGTCCGGATGTTGTGGGCGAGCAGCAAATGACGTGCCTGGTCGGCGCGAGCGTGTTCATCGACCGAAATTACATGGCACGACATGATGTCCCTGCACAGCAAGGTCCGGTGCGTACGCACCATCGCTTGCAACTCCACCTGCCGCAGCAGCCGTTCGAGATCGTTGCGGTCGATGTCGAATGTCTCCTCCAAGGTACCAAGCGCAGCATCGATGTCCTCGGGCCGGAAGCCGATACGCTCCTGAGCGGGTGGATCGATGGTGCCGTGGCTGTTTTTTGGCGCGGCCACCGTCACATGTGGATAGGTCCGTCGCGACAACTTGTGAAAGCCGTATCCGAGCGCGACGAGCACGATCGAGTTCAAGGCCACCGGCACGAAAGGAAACAGGAAGCCGGCACCGATGACGGCCGGTCCGCCGATCACAGCCGTCAGGGCGGCAGCCCCACCTGGTGGATGCAGGCAGCGGGTGAACGACATGGCGGCTATGGCCAATGACACCGCAATGCCCATCGCAAGGATGGGCTCATGCACGAAATACGCCACGAGCACGCCGACGAGCGCCGATATGGTGTTGCCGCCAATGATCGACCAGGGTTGCGCCAACGGGCTCGCCGGCACCGCGAACAAAAGCACGGCCGAGGCACCCATCGGCGCCACGAGCAGCGGCACATGCGGGCCGCTACCGAGCACCAGACCGCTGATCGCGCCGGTCAACGCAATGCCGATCGTCGCACCGATACAGGCGATGATCCGCTCGCGCAGCGTAGCGCCGGCAAGTATTGGGACAAAGAGGCGAAAGGCCATGGTACTGACAACTCTGGTGGCGAAACTGGGTTTGGGACGTGCCGCTTGCGGCTGATGGCCTCGCAATGAGGCCAGAATGTTGGATTTGAAAGCCAAACCGATCCGGAAAATCACAGCTTCGGGAAATAATCTTGCTGATGCGGCCGAGACCCGGCGTATGCAGGGCCGCTGCGGCGGCAGTTCCCCGCTTATGCCGCCTTCGCCGCGGCGAGACCGCGCGCAAGATCGGCCTTGAGGTCATCGACGTCCTCGAGCCCGATCTGCAGGCGCACCAGCGGGCCGTCATAAGGGCCCTTGGCGACGACGCGGTCGCCGAGGAAGACCGGCACGGCAAGGCTCTCATAGCCGCCCCAGGAATAGCCGAGGCCGAATATCCTGAGCGCGTCGAGGAAGGCATGCTGCTGCTTCTGGCCGCCGCCCGCAAGGACGATCGAAAAAATGCCGCTCGAGCCGCAGAAGTCGCGCTTCCAGAGATCATGGTCGGGATGGCTGGGGAGAGCGGGATGCAGCACGCGCGCCACGCCCGGCTGGCCCTCCAGCCAGCCGGCGATATCAAATGCGCTGCGCTGATGATGGTCGAGGCGCACGCCCATGGTGCGCAGGCCGCGCAGCACCTGATAGACGTCGTCCGGCCCGGCGCAGCAGCCCATCGTGTAGAACGTCTCGCAAAGCTGTTTCCAGCAGGCCTTGTTGGCCGATGCGGTGCCGAGCAGCACGTCGGAATGGCCGGCCGGATATTTCGTCGCCGCATGGATCGAGATGTCGACGCCATGGTCGAGCGGGCGAAAGTACAGCGGCGTCGCCCAGGTATTGTCCATCATGACGATTGCGCCGGCGGCGTGTGCCGCGCTGGCGATGGCCGGTATGTCCTGCACCTCGAAAGTGTTGGAGGCCGGCGATTCGGTGAACACGACCCTGGTGTTGGACTTGATCAGCGCCGCTATGCCGGCACCGGCATGCGGATCGTAATACTCGACGTCAACGCCCAGGCGCTTCAGCATCGTGTCGGCGAAATTGCGGGTCGGATGATAGACAGAATCGACGATCAGGACATGGTCGCCCGCCGACAGGAAGGCTAGCAGCGGCACCGTCACCGCCGCCAGGCCAGACGGCACCACAATTGTGCCGGCCGAGCCTTCCAGCCCGTCGATGGCGCTGGCAAGCGCGTCGGTGGTCGGTGTGCCGCGCGTGCCGTAGGTGTATTTCTGGCTGCGTGCCGCCATCGTCGCCGCATTCGGATAGAGCACGGTCGAGGCATGCACGACCGGCGGATTGACGAAGCCGAAATAGTCGTGCGGATTGTTGCCCGAGTGGGCAAGCCGTGTGTTGATGCCCATTTCGTTGCCGTCTTTTGTCATTCGCTTCGCCTCTGATCAAGCGCTAGCCATAGTGCGGCGGCATTGGCCGCGCAACCGCCCGACGCTCGCCAGGCGGCGGACTTCGGATATACCAATTGATCCATGGCAACTCAGGAATGCGCAGCCTTCCGAAGGCGAATTTCAAAGGCCCCAGCCCCGATTTGCGTTGGCCGGATTTTGCCGGCTTTGTTCGCACGGCTGACTAATTTCCAGGCGTGTTTGTCTGCAATTCGGGCATTTGCGGCAATTGGTTTTCAATCTCTTTCGGTTTCGGTCATTTTCCTTGACCTCACAGGAATAATCGCCTTCGATGCAGTTCGTGAATGGGAGGCAGCGCGTTGGTTGCGATGCGGGGTTCCGGGAATGGGCCGGAACGGGAAGCTGCATTCACACCGAAAAAAAGTCAGGTTCGCCTGAAAAAAACAGAAAAGGGTCTGTGGGTTATGAAACACATTGCAATCGGCATTCTGGGCGCCGCCGCGCTTGGATTGGTGGCTTCGGCCGCGTCGGCGGCCACGCTCGACGACGTCAAGGCCAAGGGCTTCATCCAATGCGGCGTCTCGACCGGTCTGGCCGGCTTCTCGGCGCCGGATGACAAGGGCGACTGGCAAGGCATCGATGCGGATTTCTGCCGCGCTGTCGCGGCCGCCGTTTTTGGCGATGGCACCAAGGTCAAATTCACGCCGCTCAGCGCCAAGGAACGCTTCACCGCGCTACAGTCAGGCGAGATCGACATCCTGTCGCGCAACACCACCTGGACCATCAACCGCGATACGGCACTTGGGCTGAACTTCGTCGGTGTCACCTACTATGACGGCCAGGGCTTCATGATCAACGCCAAGAAGCTGCCGGGCGTGAATTCCGCGCTGCAGCTTTCGGGCGCGGCGGTCTGCGTGCAGAGCGGCACCACGACCGAGCTCAACCTTGCCGACTATTTCAAGTCGAACAAGATGGAGTACAACCCCGTCGTCTTCGAGAAGCTGGAAGAGGTCAACGCCGCCTATGACGCCGGCCGTTGCGACGTCTACACCACCGACCAGTCCGGCCTTTACGGCATCCGCCTGACGCTTGGCGCACCCGCCGACCACGTCGTGCTGCCCGAGATCATCTCCAAGGAACCGCTCGGACCGGCCGTGCGCCAGGGCGACGACCAGTGGTACCACATCGTCAAATGGACCTATTTCGCGCTATTGCAGGCAGAGGAACTCGGCATCACCAAGGCCAATGTCGAGGAGATGAAGGCCTCGGACAATCCCGAGATCAAGCGCGTGCTCGGCCAGGAAGCAGACACCAAGATCGGCACCGATCTCGGCGTCTCCAACGACTGGGTCGTCAACATCGTTAAGGCAGTTGGCAATTACGGCGAAATGTTCGAACGCAATGTCGGTTCGGGCAGCCCGCTGAAGATCGCGCGCGGCATCAACGCGTTGTGGACCAAGGGCGGCCTGCAATACGCTCCGCCGATCCGCTGATCGAAATGTGATCCGGAAGGCAGCTTTCCTGCCTTCCGGTTTCTCTTTCCAGGGGATGGTCGAATGGCATCGCAGGAAATTCTTCGCGAGGAGCCAAGCCGCGGCTCCTTTATCAATGATCCGAAGGTCCGCGGCATATTCTTCCAGGCGGTGGTCGTCATCGTGCTGGTGGCGTTGGTCTGGTGGATCGTCCAAAACACCATCGACAATCTGACGCGCCTGCGCATTGCATCAGGCTTCGGCTTCCTCAGGGGCCGCGCCGGCTTCGACATCAGTGACAGCGCCATCGCCTATTCGTCGGATTCGACCTATGGCCGCGCGATTGTGGTCGGCTTCATCAACACGCTCATCGTTGCCGGCGCCGGCATAATCACCGCCACCATCATTGGCTTCATCCTCGGCATCGGCCGGCTTTCGCACAACTGGCTGATCCGCAAGATCTGCATGGTCTATGTCGAGGTCTTCCGCAACATCCCGCCGCTGCTGGTCATCTTCTTCTGGTATTCAGGCGTGCTTTCGGTGCTGCCGCCGCCGCGCGAAAGCATCAACCTGCCATTCGGCTCCTTTCTCAACCAGCGCGGCTTCTACTTTTTGCGCCCCGTCTGGGGCGAAGGCTCGTGGCTGATCCTGGTCGCTCTGCTTCTCGGCATTGCCATGGCGTGGTTTGTCGCCCGCAAGGCGCGTCAGCGGCAGATGGCGACCGGCCAGCAGTTCCCGGTGTTCTGGACATCGGCGGCTCTGATCGTCGGCTTGCCGTTGCTGGCCTACGCGCTGAGTGGCTTCCCGCTGAGCTTTGACTATCCAAAGCAATCAACCTTCAACCTGACTGGCGGCTTTCAGGTCAAGCCGGAGTTCCTGTCGCTCTATTTGGCGCTGTCCTTCTATACGGCGGCCTTCATCGCCGAAATCGTGCGGGCCGGCATCATGGGCGTCAGCAAGGGTCAGACCGAGGCAGCCGGCGCGCTCGGGCTTCGCCCGGGATCGATCCTGCGGCTTGTCGTCATCCCGCAAGCCATGCGCATCGTCATTCCGCCGCTGACCAGCCAATATCTGAACCTGACCAAGAACTCTTCGCTCGCCATCGCCATCGGCTACCCCGACCTGACGGCGACGACCGGCACGGTGCTGAACCAGACCGGCCAGGCGATCGAGTGCGTGCTGATCATGATGGTGGTCTATCTCGCGCTCAGCCTGTTGACGTCGGCGATCATGAACGTGGTCAACGCCAGAATGGCGCTGGTGGAGAGGTAGGGACATGCAGGAGCACGACCTTTCCTTTGTCCGCGTCGAAATGGCTCTGGCACAGTCGGCGCCGTCAAGCGAGCGCGGCCTGGGCGCCTGGATACGCAAGAACCTGATTGCTTCGGCCGGCGACACGATCATGACCATCATCGGCATCGTGCTGGTCGCGATGATCCTGCCGCAACTGATCAGCTGGGCCTTCATCAACGCCCAATGGACTGGCACGGACCGCACGTTTTGCGCCACGGTGGCGCAGGGCGGCATCCAGCCGGACGGCTGGTCCGGCGCCTGTTGGGCCTTCGTCAACGCCAAGTTCGGCCAGTTCATGTTCGGCCGCTATCCAATCGATGAGCGCTGGCGGCCGATCCTGGTTGCCATCCTGTTCGTGGCACTTCTGGTGCCGCTGCTGATCCCGAAGGTGCCGCGCAAGGGGCTGAACGCCATTTTGTTCTTCGGGGCGCTGCCGATCTTTGCCTTCATCCTGCTGGTTGGCGGCGTGTTCGGCCTGCCGCATGTCGAAACCTCGTTGTGGGGCGGGCTTCTGGTGACGCTCAGCCTGTCCTTCGTCGGCATTGCCGTTTCGCTGCCGCTCGGCATCGTGCTGGCGCTGGGCCGGCGATCGAAGATGCCGATCGTCAAGATGCTGTGCGTCATCTTCATCGAGACGGTGCGCGGCATCCCGCTGATCACCGTCCTGTTCATGGCCAGCGTCATGCTGCCGCTGTTCCTGCCGGCCGGCGTCAGCTTCGACAAGTTTCTCAGGGCACTGATCGGCGTGTCGCTGTTTGCCGCTGCCTATATGGCCGAAGTGGTGCGCGGCGGCCTGCAGGCGATCCCCAAGGGCCAGTATGAGGGGGCGGATTCGCTCGGCCTCGGCTACTGGCAGAAGATGGGCCTGATCGTGCTGCCGCAGGCGCTGAAGTTGGTCATTCCGGGCATCGTCAACACCTTCATCGGCATGTTCAAGGATACCAGCCTGGTTTCAATTATCTCGATGTTCGACCTGCTCGGCGTCGTCAAACAGAATTTTTCCGACGCCAACTGGGCAACGCCGCAGACGGCCAGGTCCGGCCTCGTGTTCGCTGCCTTCGTCTTTTGGCTGTTCTGTTTCGGCATGTCGCGCTATTCGATGTTCACGGAACGCCGGCTCGACACCAGCTACAAACGCTAAGAACAAAAAAGGGAACCTTCCATGGCCACAGAAAATGCAGTCAGCGCGGAAGAGATCAAGGTCAATGCCGCCAAGATGCAGGTTTCCACCACCGATGTCGCCATCGACATCATCGCCATGCACAAATGGTACGGCGAATTCCATGTCCTGAAGGACATCAACCTGAAGGTGATGCGCGGCGAGCGGATCGTCATTTGCGGCCCTTCGGGCTCCGGCAAATCGACGATGATCCGCTGCATCAACCGGCTGGAAGAGCACCAGAAGGGCAAAATCTTCGTCGACGGCAAGGAATTGACCAACGATCTGAAAAAAATCGACGAGGTGCGCCGCGAGGTCGGCATGGTGTTCCAGCACTTCAATCTGTTCCCGCATTTGACCATCCTGGAAAACTGCACGCTGGCGCCGATCTGGGTGCGCAAGACGCCGAAGAAGCAGGCCGAGGAAATCGCCATGCACTTCCTCACGCGCGTCAAGATCCCGGAACAGGCCAACAAATATCCCGGCCAGCTTTCCGGCGGCCAGCAGCAGCGCGTGGCCATCGCCCGCTCGCTGTGCATGAACCCGCGCATCATGCTGTTCGACGAGCCGACCTCGGCGCTCGATCCGGAAATGATCAAGGAAGTGCTGGAGACGATGGTCGGCCTCGCCGAAGAGGGCATGACCATGCTCTGCGTCACCCACGAGATGGGCTTTGCGCGCAAGGTCGCCAACCGGGTGATCTTCATGGATCAGGGCCAGATCGTCGAGCAGAATACGCCGGCCGAGTTCTTCGACCATCCGCGCCACGAGCGTACAAAACTGTTCCTGTCGCAGATCCTGCACTGATCGCTCTCGCGCAAATCGAAAAAGCCCGGCCGAAACCCGGCCGGGCTCTTTTGCGTCTGAGCTGTCAGCCGGCGATCGAGAGCCGATTGCAAGACCGTCGCCCATGAAGAAGCCATCCCTCATTGGGCGTTTTCTCGCCATTCCGGTGGTGGCGATCGTGCTCGCCGTGATGCTGGGCACGTTCATTCCACGGCCGCTCTTGCCGGCGGCGGCCGCAGATCCCATCGCCACCAGGCACATCCTGGTGCTGAAAAATCCGATCCACACCGATATCGCCATTCCGGTCGACGACGATGTGCGCAAGCGCTTCCATTTCCTGGTCGATGGCGGCATTCCCACCGACATGGCCGAGGTCCGCTACATCGTCTTCGGCTGGGGCGGCCGCGCCTTCTATCTGGAGACGCCGAGCTGGTCGGAGCTGAAGACCGTGCCGGTGATGAAGGCGCTGACCCTTGACGCTTCGGTGATGCATGTCGATGTCGCCGGCAACATTGCCGAGCCGCACCCCGACGTTGCCGGCTTCGACATCGCCGAGGAGCGTTTTGCGGCGCTGCTCGACTTCATCGCCGCGAGTTTCCAGCAAGGGCCGAACGGCCCGATCCTGATCGAGAACGCCGCCTATTCCAGGTTCGATCGCTTCTACGAAGCCAACGGCCACTTCAACGCGCTGGTCGGCTGCAACACCTGGACCGCGGCTGCTCTGCGTATCGCCGGCCTGCGGACAGGCTGGTGGAATCCGCTGCCGGCCACGCTGGACCTATCGATAAGGATTTACAATTGAGAGTTCCGGGCAATCAGTCGGCTTGGCATTGCTGAGTGGGGCAAAAGCGCCTCATTCCTTCGCGCCCCCCTCTGTCCTGCCGGACATCTCCCCCACAAGGAGGGAGATTGGCAGTTTCGGCGCTGCGCTTCATCCTGCAACGTTGGAGATTGGCGAAAGCCGAGGTGACGGCCGATCTCCCCCCAAAGTGGGGGAGATGTCCGGCAGGACAGAAGGGGGGCGCTGTCCCGCCAGCCTATCGAGCTTTCATCGCCGATCGCCAGAGTCCGGCGCCTGCCAGCCATAGAGCCAGTCCAAATCCGCCGCGAGCTTTTCGGGCGAGCGCAGCTTCAGGAACAGGTTGCGCGCGACCGCCACCGGCCCGGAAGCGTGCCAGGCAAAGCGGTTGACGGCGCCGCGGCGGGCGACTTTGGCGATGCGCGGCCGCCGCATTTTTTCCCAGGCAGCAAGCGCGCCCCATGGATCGGCGGGCGAGGCGGCGATAAAGCCGGCAAGGGTTGCGGCATCCTCGACCGCCATCGCCGCGCCCTGCGCCGCAAACGGCGTCATCGCATGCGCCGCATCACCGATCAGCGCGATACCGGCGGGCGTCGTCCATGGCTGTGCCTGGTCAACAGTATGGATCGGCCATGCCGTCCACAGGCCGGCATCCTCGGCAAGCCGGGCCAGTGCTGCCGCCGTGCCACGCATGGCGCCGACGAGGATTTCGGGGTCGGCGTGGCCCGACCAGCCCTCGGCGATGATCTCGCCCCTGGTGAAGGCGGCCAGATTGAACGCCGCGCCATTGCTGACCGGATAGGCGACGAGGTGGAAGCCGGGATGCAGGAAGGCGGTCACGCAATTGGCGGCGCCAACCGCCGCAACGGCTTCTCCCGCGACACTGTCTGCGCTGACCGTCGCGCGCCAGGCAAGCTCGCCCGAAAACCGGCTTTGGGCGGCAAATCCGCCGAAGGCACGGATCGCCGACCAGACGCCGTCGGCACCGATCAGCAGAAAGCCGTCGGCTTCGATGGTCTTGCCGGCAATCTCGACTGTTGCCGTGGTATGGTGCGGTCCTGCCGCGACGCCGCCGACGCGCGCTCCGGTGACGAGACTGATGTCCGGCTGTTCGGCAAGGCGCGCCATCAGCGCCTCTTGCAGATCAGCCCGATGAGCGACGAGATAGGGCGCCTGCCAGCGCCTTTCGGCTGCTTCGCCAAGCGGCACCCGCGCCAGCTCGCGCAGCGTGGCGGCGTCCTTGAGCACGACCGCCTCCGGCCGCACCGCCGCCGGCAACAGCCGGTCGAGCACGCCGAGCTGGCGAAGGATGCGCGTCGCGTTGGGTGAGAGCTGGATGCCGGCGCCGGCCGCTTCGAGGCGCGGCGCCTGCTCAAACAGCCGCACCAGATAGCCGCGCTCGGAAAATGCCAGCGCCGCAGTCAGTCCGGCGACGCCGGCTCCGGCGATGACGACCTGCCCGGACCGCGTGTCGTCCATAGGGATGACGTGCGCGTCAGGCGGCCTGGTCGATATACAGGCATCCCGCAGGCTGCGTTTCCGTCGCCTTCAGCTTTGGCGAATAGCGATAAAGCGTCGAGCAATAGGGGCAGACCTTTTCATTGTCGTCGCCCATGTCGAGAAACACATGCGGATGGTCGAAAGGCGGGTTGGCGCCGGTGCACATGAATTCCTTGACGCCGATGTCGATCGCCGCATAGCCCGCATCGTTCTGGAAATGGGGAATGGAACCGCCTGCCATCGTCGTCTCCTAAATTTGCCGCATGACCTCGGATCATGCGCAAAATCAAAATTCTACCGCGTCCTTTGCGCGTCCAAAGGACGCGCTGCGCTGTACCTGGATTGCATCTGGATCATTAGCTGTCTCTTTGCAAGATCGATGAAATCAAACTGTCGTAAAAGCCTGTCACAGGATAAGCTAAGCCGGTTAAGGCATGGCCGCGAAAATCGAATTCGGTTTCGCTGGGGATCATGCGTAGCTTAAAAGTGGTAGAGCGTCCTTTGCGCATCCGGAACGACGCGTGACGCTCTGGGCAGCGGGTGCGAAACGAGCAGGAACCATGAACGAACTAAAGCCGGTGCAGAGCGAATTCACCACTGTCGAGGTGGCGAGCCCAGAGGGCGGCAACCCGGACCGCTTCGTCAACCGCGAGTTTTCCTGGCTGCAATTCAACCGCCGCGTCCTTGAGGAGTCGCTGAACGCCAATCATCCGCTGCTCGAGCGTGTCCGCTTCCTGTCGATATCCGCCGCCAATCTCGACGAGTTCTTCATGGTGCGCGTCGCCGGTCTCGCCGGCCAGGTTCGCGAAGGCATCACGCTGAAGAGCCCGGACGGCCGCACCCCCGAACAACAGCTGGAACAGCTGCTGCGCGAGGTCGAGCGTCTGCAGGAGGATCAGCAGAATAGCCTTTCCGCGCTGATGCTGCTGCTCGACAAGGAAGGCATCGAGAGCATCAGCCGCGATGCGCTGACCAAGGACGAGAAGACCTGGCTCGAGGATCATTTCCAGGAGCAGGTCTTTCCGGTGCTCACACCGCTTTCGATCGACCCGGCGCATCCGTTCCCGTTCATTCCCAATCTCGGCTTCTCGATGGCCCTGCAACTGCGCCATCGCAGGAATGGCGAGGAGATGAGTGCGCTGTTGCGTCTGCCGGTGGCGCTGAAGCGCTTCATCCGCTTGCCGGACCGCAAGCGTCATGTCCGCTTCATTCCACTGGAAGAGGCGGTCGGCCTCTATATCGGCAAGCTGTTCCCCGGCTACGAAGTCAAGGGCTCCGGCACGTTCCGCATCATCCGCGACAGTGACATCGAGGTCGAGGAGGAGTCCGAGGATCTCGTGCGCCTGTTCGAGACGGCGCTGAAGCGCCGCCGCCGCGGCTCGGTCATCCGCATCGAATTCGACAAGCTGATGCCGGCCGAGCTGCGCGAGTTCGTCGCCGGCGAGCTTGGCGTCTCGTCGAGCCGCATCAGCGTGCTCACCGGTCCGCTGGCGCTCAGCCAGATTTCCGAGATCGTCGCCATCGCCCGCGACGATCTCAAGTTCACGCCCTATAATCCGCGCTTTCCCGAGCGCATCCGCGAGCATGGCGGTGACTGTTTCGCTGCTATACGCGAGAAGGACATCATCGTTCACCACCCCTACGAATCCTTCGATGTGGTGGTGCAGTTCCTGCGCCAGGCGATGGCCGATCCGGAAGTGGTGGCGATCAAGCAGACGCTCTATCGCACCTCGAACGACAGCCCGATCGTGCGCGCCTTGGTCGACGCGGCCGAGGCCGGCAAGTCGGTGACGGCGCTGGTCGAGCTCAAGGCGCGTTTCGACGAGGAAGCCAACATCCGCTGGGCCCGCGATCTCGAGCGCGCCGGCGTTCAGGTCGTGTTCGGCTTCCTCGAGCTGAAGACCCACGCAAAAATGTCCCTGGTGGTGCGGCGCGAGGACGGCAAGCTGCGCAACTACGTGCATCTCGGCACCGGCAACTACCACCCGGTCACCGCGCGCATCTACACCGACTTGTCCTTCTTCACCACCGATCCGACGATCGCCCGTGATGTCGCCCAGCTGTTCAACTTCATCACCGGCTACGCCGAGCCGACCGAGGAGATGCGGCTGGCCATCTCGCCCTTCACGCTGCGCAAGCGCATCCTCAAGCACATTTCGGACGAGATTGCCCATGCGCTGGAGGGCAGGCCGGCCCGCATCTGGATGAAGATGAATTCGCTGGTCGACCCGATCATCATCGACGCGCTCTATGACGCCAGCCGCGCCGGCGTCGAGATCGATCTCGTCGTGCGCGGCATCTGCTGCCTGAGGCCTCAGGTCCCGGGCCTGTCGGAAAACATAAGGGTCAAGTCGATCGTCGGCCGTTTCCTTGAACACAGCCGCATCTACTGTTTCGGCAACGGCCATGGCCTGCCGTCGGACGGGGCGGTCGTCTACATCTCATCGGCCGATTTGATGCCGCGCAATCTCGACCGCCGCGTCGAAACCATGGTGCCGATCACCAATCCAACGGTGCATGAACAAGTGCTCGGCCAGATCATGCTGGGCAACATCATGGACAACCAGCAAAGTTTCGACGTATTGGCTGATGGAACCTCTCGGCGCTCCGTGCTTGAGGAGGGCGAGGAACCGTTCAACGCGCAGGAATATTTCATGACCAATCCGAGCCTTTCCGGACGGGGTGATGCGCTGAAATCGCATGCGCCCAAGCGCATCGCGCAGTTCAAGCGCCGCAAGAAAAACGGCGCAGCGACCGGCTGATGATTTCAACGTCCCAGGGCCGGCTTCAGGACCGCCGACCGCTGTCCATCATCGACATCGGGTCGAACTCGATCCGTCTTGTGGTCTATGAGGGGCTGTCGCGCTCGCCGACCACGCTGTTCAACGAAAAGATGCTGGCTGGCCTGGGTCGCGGCATCGTGTCGACCGGAAAGCTGGACCCCGAGGCGGTGACGCGCTCGATGGAGGAGTTTCGCCGTTTCCGTGCGCTGTCCGAGCAGGCCGGCGCCGAGCACATGTATGTGCTGGCGACCGCGGCTGCCCGCGAGGCGGTCAACGGTCCCGATTTCATCCACCGCGCCGAAGATGTGCTCAAGACCGAGGTCCAGGTGCTGAGCGGACGCCAGGAAGCCCATTATTCCGCGCTTGGCGTCATTTCCGGCTTCCATCCGGCTGACGGCATCGCCGGCGACCTCGGCGGTGGCAGTCTTGAGCTGGTAGACGTCGACGGCGAGACGATCGGCGACGGCATCACGCTGCCGCTGGGCGGCCTGCGCTTGCAGGACATGGCGAAGAACTCACTGGCCCAGGCCGGAAAGATAGCGCGCGACGAGCTCGCGAAGGCAAAGCTCCTGAAAGGCGGGCGGGGCAGGCCATTCTATGCGGTCGGCGGCACCTGGCGAAACCTAGCCCGGCTGCACATGGAAATGACCAACTATCCGCTGAGCGTCATGCACCATTACGAGATCGGCATCGAAAGCGCCGCGAACTTCCTCAAGCAGGTGGCCAAGGGTGAGATCGAGAAGGTGAAGGGTATCGAAGGCGTCTCGAAGAACCGCCGTTCGCTGCTGCCTTATGGCGCCATCGTGCTGCAGGAGATCATGGCGGCAATGCAGCCGTCCAAGATCATCGTTTCGGCGCTGGGCGTGCGCGAGGGCTTTCTCTATTCGCTGCTCGACGAGGCCGAGCAGAAGGCGGATCCGCTGATCTCGGCCTCGGAGGAACTCGCCCGGCTGCGCTCGCGCTCGGTCGCCCACGCACATGAGCTTGTCGAGTGGACCGGCAAGACCTTTGCCGCCTTCGGCATCGACGAGACCGACGACGAGAGGCGCTATCGCCAGGCCGCCTGTCTGCTTGCCGACATCGGTTGGCGCGCGCATCCCGAATATCGCGGCAAGCAGTCGCTCAACATCATCGCCCATGCCTCCTTCATCGGCGTCGACCATCCCGGGCGCGCCTTCCTGGCGCTTGTCAATCTGTTTCGCCACGAGGGCTTGTTCAACGATGCCGCTCCGGAAATCCGGGGGCTGGCGACGCCGCGCTATCTCGAGCGCGCCCGCGCACTGGCCGCGGTGATGCGCGTCGTCTACGTGCTGACGGCGGCGATGCCGGGCGTCATGCCGCGGCTGAAATGGGAGAATCGCGGCAATGGCGTGCTTGCGCTGGTGCTGCCGGCCTCTTTGTCCGATCTTTACGGCGAGCGGCCTGCCGGGCGCCTGGCGCAACTGGCGAGGGTCACCAATCGCCGGCTGGTGCTGGCGGTCGAGGGCGGGTCTAGCGGTTCGGTGAAATAGACGCCGGCGTAGTCGCGTCGCGACAGTTTGAGGAAAGAAAGGAACGCCGTGAGCTTCAGGCAGGTTCTTCAGCTGTTGATTGCGGCGATTTTCGTCCTCTTAGCGGGCACCGCCAGTGCCCAGACGCTTTACACTCGGTCCGTCGTGGCCAAGGGGACGTTCGATCTGGATCGGCATTATCCCAAAGGGATGGGCGTCAGAACGCCGTTCAATTTTCATAGAATGTTGAGAACACCCCAGAACGGGGAGCGCATAAATTACTTTGTATTCAAGCCAAGCACGGACGTTCTCAAATTTATGAAATCGCTGTCGAAGAGCGATTTGTTTTCAAGGCTCGAGCCATGTTCAAGAGGTATTGACCAAGCTCTTTCCGACAGGGCTCAGACCATCGGCGGATCGATCAAGCCCATTTTGGGTCGGGCCGATCTGTTACCATACTTGAAGAGACAAGAACTGATCCAATCAGATGGCTATGTGTACGTCGCCATAGACAGCAACCTTAGAAACTACGTTAGGGCTCCAGACGATTTTGGATACGAGTGGGTGGCAATGGCGGTTAAGAAACAGCAGCTTTGTCTGTATATGGGGGTAGGGGAGATGGGTATCGCGCTCTTGCGTCGGTACCCGTCAATGTAAGCCGTCTCGCAGACTTCGTTTTTCTGGACACCAAGTAAACCGGGGGGATTTGCTCAGGCGCGGCTTGCAAGTAGCCGCCCGTCGATCGAGTAGGCCCCTGCGCCTGCCATCGCCAGCGCCAGAAAACCGCCTGATAGGGCGATGTCCTTCATCAGCATCTGTGAATGCATGAAGGTCAGCGTCGGATCGTCGCCGCCCTGGCCATAATGGCCGATGAAGCCTGCTGCGATGCAGAAGGCGGCAAGCAGGAGCGCCACGATCGGCGTCTTGAGGCCGACGAGGATGAGCAGTCCGGCGATAAGCTCGAACAGCCCCGTCGCCCAGGCTACGAGTGTCGGCAGCGGCAGGCCGAGGCCGGCAAAATAGCCTGATGTGCCGGCAATGTCGGTGAGCGCGTGGAAGCCGGACGGAACGAATAACGCGGCGAGCAGCAATCGGGAAGCCAGAAGCAGCGCATTGCGTGGCATTGGTCACCTCCGATGTCGACCAGGCCGGTTGGCCTGTTCCTCCCCGATGCCTCGATCTTAGCAGAAATTCGGGCCAGGCCACTCGGGCCCGGCCAATCGACAGTCTGGTAGATCGACAACGAAAAAGGGACGCGGAAAATTCCGCGCCCCTTGCTGCAACAGCTACTAGCTTGCGTCAGCCGCGCCTGGCGTCGACCGAATAGGCGCCGGCGCCCGAGGAGGCCAGCACGAGGAAACCGCCGGAAATCGCCAGGTTCTTCATGAAGCTGATCATCTGCATTTGATCGGCCCAGCCGGTGTGGGCGACCAGCGCCGTGGCGACAGTGAAGACTGCCAGCACCCAGGCGGTGATCCGGGTCTGGAAACCGATGAGGATGGCGAGACCGCCGAGCAGCTCGATCAGGCCGACGACAACAGCCGTTACGGTCGGCATCGGCAGGCCCATGCTGCCGAAGTAGCCTGCGGTGCCGGCGATCGCGGTGAGCTTGCCGAAACCGGAAAGCACGAAGATGACTGAAAGCAGGACGCGGCCAAGCAGGATGGTGGCCGAGGCGTTGGAAACGGTGCCGGAACCGGCAACGGACGTGTTGGTGGACATGGTGACTCTCTCCGGAAGGGGTTGTAGTGCCATCCAGATAGAGCAGGTCGACTGTTCACCAAAGACGCGGATTTGGTTACAGATCGTTCACCGCAGTAACGTTTTTGCGATCAGCTCAAGATCATCCCGGATGACGTGCCGTCATCCCGGATGCGTCATGTCCTCCGGCCGCACCAGGCGGTCATAGTCGGCTTCGCTGACCAGTCCGGTGGCCAGCGCTTCCTCGCGCAAGGTTGTGCCCTTCTTGTGCGCGGTCTTGGCGATCTTGGCGGCATTGTCGTAGCCGATGGTCGGCGCCAGCGCTGTCACCAGCATCAGGGAACGGTCGAGGGCGGCCTTGATGTTGTCTTCCCGCGCCTCAATGCCCACAACGCAATTGTCGGTGAAGGAGATGGAGGCGTCGGCGAGCAGCTGCACCGACTGCAGGAAATTATAGGCCATCAGCGGGTTGTAGACGTTGAGCTCGAAATGGCCCTGACTGCCGGCGAAGGTCACAGCCGCATTGTTGCCGAACACCTGGATGCAGACCTGCGTCAACGCCTCGCACTGGGTGGGGTTGACCTTGCCCGGCATGATCGATGAACCCGGCTCGTTTTCCGGCAGCGACAGTTCACCAAGGCCGGAGCGCGGGCCGGAGCCGAGCAGCCGAATGTCGTTGGCAATCTTGAACATGGCGCCGGCGCAGGCGTTGATGGCGCCATGCGAGAACACCATGGAATCATGGGCCGCCAGCGCCTCGAACTTATTCGGCGCGGTGACGAAGCCGATGCCGGTGATGTCAGCGATGCGCGCCGCCACCTTCTCGGCAAAACCGATCGGCGCATTGAGACCGGTGCCGACGGCCGTGCCGCCTTGCGCCAGTTCCTGGAGGCCGGGCAGCGTCATCTCGATGCGTTTGATCGACGAGGCGACCTGGGCGGCATAGCCTGAGAATTCCTGGCCAAGGGTGAGCGGCGTCGCGTCCTGCGTATGCGTGCGGCCGATCTTGATGATGTGGGCGAAAGCTTTGGTCTTGGCTTCGAGCGCCGCATGCAAATGCTTCAGCGCCGGCAACAGGTCGTGCACTATGCGCTCGGCGCAGGCGATGTGCATGGCCGTCGGATAGGTATCGTTCGACGACTGACTCATATTGACGTGGTCGTTGGGATGCACCGGTTTCTTGGACCCCATGACGCCGCCCAGCAGTTCGATCGCCCGATTGGAGATCACCTCGTTGGCGTTCATGTTGGATTGCGTGCCCGAGCCGGTCTGCCAGACGACCAGAGGGAAATGATCGTTGAGCTTGCCGTCGATGACTTCCTGAGAGGCTTCGATGATCGCTTTGCCGATAGCCGGATCGAGCCGCTTCAGCTCCATATTGGTTTCGGCCGCCGCCCGCTTGACGATGCCGAGCGCGCGAACGATCGACGCTGGCTGTTTTTCCCAGCCGATTTTGAAATTTCCCAGCGAACGCTGCGCCTGTGCGCCCCAGTAGCGGTCGGCGGCGACCTCGATGGGACCGAACGTGTCGGTTTCGGTTCTGGTCTCTGGCGCGCTCACTTGGTCTCTCCGGTCTGTCGAATTCGGCACCGGCGTATCGCGTTGCACAAATGGCTTCAAGCGGAGATTGCGGGCGGCAAGGATGCAAATCGGTTGAAGGAGAATCTTCTTTCTTCTCTCGCTATCGAGAAGGTGGATCGGCGCGTTGGCGCCGAGACGGTTGAGGTATGTGGAAGAAACTCCAACGCGGGCGATCCACTCGAACACCCTCATCCGAACTAGCGCGGCGCGGATAAAGTGCACTGGCAGGAAAAACTTATGGCTTTGGACTGAATGCGTGTATGGCGTCCTCCGAGAAAACAGTTCGGCTGTTTGTTGAATGGCCGAATGTCGAGGAGAAACTCCATGTCGCGGAGCGTGTTGGTGTCTGGAGGCTGCGGCTTCATCGGATCGCATTTGGTCGATCGCCTGTTGCTGCGCGCCGACCTGGGAAAGTTGGTTGTCGTCGACAATCTGTGGACCGGAGTGCAGCAGAACATTGAGCATATCAATGATCCGCGACTGAGCCTGGAAGTACAAGACGCCGAGAGCTTCGCATCGCACCAGCGCTTCGATGAAATCATGCACTTGGCGTCGCCTGCTTCTCCATCATGGTACATGCGCGAGCCGGTACGCACGATCAAGGCCAACATCGGGGGCGCGCTGAATCTTCTGACGCTACTCAAACCGGGTGGTCGCTTCTGCTTCACTTCGACGTCGGAAGTCTATGGCGACCCCTTGGTCTCTCCGCAGCCGGAGAGCTACAGGGGCTCGGTGGATTGCATAGGACCCCGATCGTCATACGACGAGAGCAAGCGCTGCACCGAAGCGCTGTTGTTTGAATCTCAGCGCATCAGCGGACTCGATATCCGTGTCGCGAGATTGTTCAACACATATGGACCGCGAACCCGTATCGACGATGGTCGCGCTATATCGAATTTTATCAGCCAAGCCCTGACCACCGGAATCCTGACGGTCTATGGCGACGGTCTTCAATCCCGCAGTTGGGGTTATGCCGAGGATATCGTCGACGGTTTGGAGCGTTTTTTCTGGCGCGACAACATATCGTACCGGGGCCCTTTGAATATCGGAAACGATTGCGAGGTGTCTGTGCTGGAGATCGCAAACTTCGTCTGTTCGCTCGTTCCAGGTTCCCGGGTCGAGCATCATCCGCCAGCTCCCCAGGATCCCACAAATCGATGCCCGGACCTGACTCTGGCCAGGCGTGTTCTTCCAGACTGGGGAGCGAAGGTCAGCTATCAAGAAGGCGTTAGGCTGACCCTTGAATGGTTTCGAGAACAGGTTTCTGAATGGCGCTCGGCCAACATGGTATCTTCGGCTGTGCCTGCGATGCGCCCTGTGAGCGGTGCGTGAAATCCTGCGCGACGATCAGGGAGACATTTATGCCGGCGATTCTCTTGGCACTGTGACCACCGCTGTGGTTTGAGCAAAGCGGCGATATCGATCATCTCGCCGGGAGTAAAAACGGCAAGGCAACAGCCGAGCCGATGCGCGGCTATGACAGGACATCCTATTCGTGAAATTGATTGTTGTGACACCGGCCGGTCGCGAGAAATATCTCCGCCTGCTCAGCCATTATGTACTGAAGAGCCCTGAAGTATACGAATGGCATTTGTGGGACAATTGCCGCAACGAGGTCGATCGTGCCTATCTCCAACAGCTGGCTGCGACAGACACGCGTTGCAGGATAAAAACGCTTCCTGATGCTGATGGCAGCAACAACGCGATCGGCGACTTCTTTCGCTTCTGCGACGATCCGGACGCTTTCTATTTACGCCTCGACGACGATGTGGTTTTTCTGGAAGATGGCTTCTTCCCTAGATTCATGGAGAGGGTAGCAAGCGAAAGGGGGTCGGCTCTGTGGTATGCGCCGTTGATCATCAACAACGCAATCTGCAACACGCTGATCAAGTATCTTTCCAGGGTCTTGGTCGACGGGCCACTTACGTGTCAGGCGGCATGCGAATTCTCGTGGGCCCACGCTAGTTTTCCGATGGCGCTTCACCCGGTCTTCATCGAAGCCGTCAAAGCCAACAGACTCGGCGATTTCCGCGTGCCGGACCGGGAGATCCGGCTGTCGCGCTTTTCGATCAACGCGATCGGCTTCTTTGGATCCGACATAGTGGAACTGGGTGATCTTTTTATTCCGCCAAAGAACGGTAGCGGCGGTGAGGAAGAATGGCTATCGGCTACACTGCCGGCAATGCTCAACCGCCCGGGCAAAGTGCTCGGCGATCTGGTCGTGGCGCATTTCAGCTTCTTTACCCAGGAACGGCGTCTGCTCCAAAGCAATATTCTTGACAGCTACTATGGGCTCGCCGGCCTCGTCCCCGCGCCTTACAAAACACCTGCGATCCCCTTGAAAGACCGGCTAAGGCCGTGGCGCAAGCTCAAAAGGAGTCGGGCGCCGAAATACACGATCTCGCTTCCCCCCAGCATTGCTGACTGACACGCTGCACAGGCAGCGCCTGATCTACCTCAGGCAAACTGACCGATACATACGCCTGGCCGGCCGACTGGCTGATTTTGGTCTTACCTTGCGATCCCGGCAACGCACTCGGGATATTGCGCGGCCATCATGCACCGGTCCGCGTGCTCGGCAAAAACCCCGCTTACCTGTTCGGCGTCAAACCGGGACCTTCGTTTGCGCTTCTCGTCATTGATGAGGAATCCAGTGATGGCATCGAGCTTTCGGGTGAAGCTTTTGAGGACGAACCGCGCCTGCCGGGGGAAGTGGCCGGCCCAAGGCGTATCCTTTGCAAGTTGGCGATAGATGGCCAAAACTTCTGGTTCGACGCCAATTGGGTGCTGCGACCAGGGTTTACCCCGCGTGAAGTGACGCGCAAACGACTTGCCGAACGATATCTGACTGCTGAAATTCGTCATGACGTTCCAGTAGGGATGCATCGTCTGCCATCTGCCTTCAAAGGCAACGTTGAGCGCACCTTGGTCCAGACCGTAGGTATGCTGCGAGGAGAGTTCCCGAGTCCGCTGCAATAATCCCTCTCGCCGCACCAACGGCATGTTGAACACCAGCACGCCCGCATTGAATTTCGGTGCGCCTGGCTTCATCGGCAGGTGGTTCCGGTACTTCGCGTCGAAATAGCTCTGCTCGTCGTGAGCGGCCAGCAACGGCGCGTGCAGTTGCGCGTGGGTGAGGTCGGCTATCGATCGATTGAAGAGCACGTCGCTGTCGGCATAGACGATACGATCGTAGGGCTCGAGCTCAGGCAATTGATCTGCGAACAGCCTGATATAGGTCGCCAAGGTCAGATGGCCCGGATCAAAATTCGTCGCCTCCATGAACTTCGACACGTCAAGGATGCTGACCGCGGACCCTAGCAAGCGCTCACCGACCTCCAGGTCTTTTGCGCCGGCACCAGTCTGAAGAAGAAAGCCCTTGATTGGGCCGGATACGTCCAACACACGGCGCGCGGCCAAGCAAGCGTATGGGAAGTAATTTTGATCGGCAGCGAAAAAGAAGCACGGATTTTGCGACATATCTAGACTCACCTCAGAGCGCATGCTCATCAAATACTTGTCTTGCTGTCGCAGGGCGGAAAGCTTTGACGCGTAGCTCTCTTGGTTTCTTATGGCTGAAAGAAGGCCGGCACCGGCAGATCGGTGGTAAGACAGCCGATTGTGACTGCCGCAGCATGCCTCGCCTGTCCAATGGCAACGTCCATATCGAGATATTTGAACGTCGCAAGGCGGCCTACGAAACTCACGTTGCGGAGTTGTGTGGCCTCATACCGGTAGCGATCCAGCAACGCCGATCCGGCTGCCAGATTCACGGGATAGAATGGAACGTCGTTTTCGCCGCATTCGAAGCTGAATTCACGGGAACACAGGCTCTTCTCGTGTGTTTCCCACCGCGCGAATTTTTTGTGTTCGGAAATCCGAGTGTATGGGACCTCGGGATCGGGATAGGTCACGATTGCGCTTTCCTGAAAATCTCCCGTCACGATAAAATCCTCGAATCGCAGCGACCTGTAGGGAAGTCGTCCGAATTCGAAATTGAAGAAGGCGTCCAGTCCGCCCGTGTAAAAGACCTGATCAAATTCATGATCGCCGCCGTCACGGCGGAACTTGGTATCATACTCGACCGTGATGAGCGGATGTCGAAGCATCTTTTCCACCAAGGCGGTATAGCCTTCCTGCGGAATTCCGATCCGAGAATGGTGGAAGTAATTGTTGTCCTTGGTAAAGCGTAATGGCAACCGCTTGAAAATATCGGCTGGCAACTGGTCGGGTGGACGCCCCCACTGCTTTTGCGTATAGCCCTTGAAAAACGCGTTATAAAGTGCCTCACCTATACTTGAGATTGCTTGCTCTTCGAAATTTCGAGGGTCATGGTCCAGTGGTACCGAAAGATTCCGAATATGCGCCTGCGCGTCCTCTGCGGTGAACTGCCTTCCGAAAAATTGGTTCAACGTGTTTAGATTGATTGGAAGCGAGAACAGCCGCCCGGCCACATTGGCCTTCACCTCCAACGCAAAAGGCCTGAATTCTGCAAATCGTGAAACGAACGACCAGACATCCATATCGTCGGAATGGAAGATATGCGGTCCGAACGCATGCTTCATGATGCCGGTCCGCGCGTCTCGCTCGGTGTGGCAGTGCCCACCGGGATGCGGCTTTGCCTCGACAACCCGAACGGGATTGCCGGCGTCAGCAAGCGATCTGGCCAAAGTCGCGCCTGACACACCGGCACCTACGATCAAAATCCGCACATAACCTCGCAGAAGAGCATCATTGAAATGGCAGGCCTCGACGCAGTGATCCCGAACCTACCCATTCCTGTTCGCATCGCCGAACAGGGGCGGGGTTTGGTGCATAGGCTTAATCGAGGTGAAATGTACTGCCGGTTCAGCAAGGGAAGGCTGCAGGCAAGTTTCCGCGCCGTCTGGCTTCAAAGGCACATACAAGTCCTGACCCTTATTGCCGAGGCGCTGGCATCGCTCGGCGTTCGTAGCATCCCATCTTTCTATGTCAACTTGGCCGATGTGCCGTTTGCAAAAAGACCCAGGTATTTCCGGACGCGGTTCGGCTTTTCTTCGGCAGGCGGTTATGCCGAGATTGCCGCGCCTGATTTCATCTTCAATGGCTGGCCGGAGGCGAAATTCGACGACTACGATCAAAAAACGTCGGCGATGGCAGTCGCGTCGGAAGGGCAGCCGCGCAAGAACAGCGCGTTTTGGGCAGGGCGCTGCATGAACGATGCGCGCAAGGCAACGGTCCAGGCTGCGACGGTCCGGCCCGATCTCCTGGAGGCTTATGACACCGCGCCTGATTACGACTCCGCGTCCGTGCAATATTCTGGCGCTTTCAAGACCATGGAGGAGCAGGTAGCGACATACAGATACATGATTGACGTCGAAGGTGCGGGCTATAGCGGGCGCTTGAAATTGCTGTTCCACACCAAGCGCGTCGTGCTGATGCAGGAACGACCATGGCATGAGTGGTTCTTCGGGGACATCGAGCCGTTTCGTCACTACGTCCCGGTGGCACGGAACATGTCCGACCTGGTCGAGCGTATCGAATGGTTGCGTGCCAATCCGAAAATGGAGGCCGAAATAGCCGCGGAGGCGCAGCAATTCGCGCAAACCAACCTGACGCGCTCGGCCGCGGTGGCCACATGGGCCCGCTTGCTTGAAGGCCACGTGGCTGCCGGCGGCAATTTGAAGTCCAATCTTCGGAAACTGACGCGTTCGAAACGGTAGTCCAACGAAGGCAACGTATTATTTGCGTCGCGAAGGCCTCTTCGTGAGACGCCTCACGACAGGTCACCGTCCGAGCAGCGATTGTGAGGTGGGCGAAAGACGCAGCGTTTCCGTCGGTCTGGCCTGGTCCGACTGAAATGCCTGCCACTCCGGAGAACCGGCAAGCGCCGCTTCAAAGCTTGCATGGGCGTCCGTACTGTCGAAGCCCGCGGCACTGATAAAAACGTTTTCGCCTGATCGCACCGGCAGGCGGGGAAAGCTGTTTTCGGCATGCTCGGTGACGAAAGCAGCAAGCGGCCGCGCGCCAAGTGCCGCCAAGACAGGAATGGCGTCGGTTTCGAAGCGGCTGGCGAAATCGACTTCGGCGCCGGGCCGCAGATGATGAATCTTAATGACAACAATATCCGACAAGCGGTTGTCTCTGCTTGGCTTTTCGTAAGCCGGCAAGGCTGTCCGTTGCGAGCCCGTCAGGTCGAAGCCCGCGCCCGGCCATGCCGGTTTCAGCAACAGCACGTCGTCGGAGTCAATCATCGTGGCGTTGGCGGCATCGCGCCAGGCGGCCCACACCGGTCCCTCGTAAAACGCGGTCAGCGCTTTTTTGCGCGCTTCCATGCCGTCGAAGCCGCGCAGCCAGACGAACATGTCAGGCCGGTCGAGATCGCGGAACTGGCCGATGATGGTCATCCCTGCCGTTTCCTGACCCTCGATCAGGTGACCGTCGAAGATGCTGATCAGCGCCTCGCGCCGGCCAGGTTTCAGCGTGTATTGCCTGAGCTCGACGATCGGCGAGGCGTTGAAGCTGGATTTCGACGGGGCATTCAGGGGCAGGCTCATCGAGCAATCTCCAAAACAGGGTGTTCATCCTGTTCTAAACCAGACCGGTTGTCCTGTTTTGTCAATCTGCTATCGTGTGGAGATGTCAGCAGAGATTACCGCTCGCCCAAAGGTGCGGCCCGGGAAACGCACCAACGACCCGGAAGGCCTCCGCAAACGCGTGCTCGATGTCGCCGAAGCCTCCTTTCAGGCGCGCGGCTACCACGCTTCCAGCCTCGGTGACCTGATGGCAGCGGCGGGTGTCACTGGCGGCGCGCTGCATCATCATTTCCCGACCAAGAAGGCGCTTGCGCTGGCGGTGATCGAGGAGCGGGTGGCGGCAGCCGTAGAAGAAACATGGATCGCGCCGCTGCAGGCGGCTGGCTCGGCGCGCGAGGGCGTGCGCAGCGTGTTCGAGGCCGTGGCAACGGAACTGGAGCAGCAGGGTTTCGTGCGCGGCTGCCCGCTCAACAATCTGGCGCATGAATTGTCGCTCGCCGATCCGGATTTTCGCGCTGCTCTTGCCGCCATTTTTTCGGCATGGCGCGAAGCGATCGCTGACAAGATCAGGGCCGACCAGCAAGCGGGCAGGGAGCAGGACACCGATCCGCAGCGCTTCGCCGCGCTCGCGGCCGCCACCTATTCCGGCGCCATGTCGATGGCCAAGACGGCGCAGGATTCCGGTGTGCTGCGCGATTGCCTGAACGCGCTGGAGCAGGAAGCTTCCCCAGATTCGTCCTCCAAGGGCGGAGCAGTTGCGAAGCGACGTCGCAGGGTGCTGCGGCAGCACAGGGTCGTTTGATGCCGGGCGTCAGCCCTCTGCCCTGCCGGAGCCTAATTCGGTAGCCGTTTGATGATCTCGTAGCCGACCACGCTTTCGGCGTTGGTGCCCTCGTCATAGCGCCTGGCCAGAACGGCTTGCAGGTCGGGCGCGTAGAGCGCGGTGAATTCATCCTGTGTCTTGCCGGCCTCGTTCTTGATCGTCTGCCTGACGGCGAGCACGTTGTATTTGCAGTCGCCCAGGCCGAACGTCTCTTTGCCCTTGACGTTGATCTCGAGCGTCTCGGTGCCCTTCGGCTGTTTGTCGGGTGCGAGGCGAACGAATACGGTCTTGCTTTTCGCCCCGGCCTTGAGCGGAAACAGCTTTCTGAGATCGGAAAGCGGGATCATGGCAAGCTGACCGGTCTCGCTGTCACGAAACACCTCGATCAGGCCGCCGAACAGAAACTGTGTCTGCGGCGATTGGGATTGGTATTCGTTGGCAACCGACACCATTCCACCCGCCGCCGGTCGAAACTCGCTATGGATGCCGGGCCTTTCGAGAACGAAGCCGGCCTTGGCGGCTTTGGCGTCGATGCACTCGGCACCATGAGCGGCGCTCGCCAGGATGGTGAGTGTCGTGCCGATGGATATAGTCTTCATGGCGTCCTCCTCTGCCCGTGTAAGTTGAGTGCAGCACCGGGAAGGAATGCCAGACCTGCGGCACCGTGTCGACATACTGTTCGAGGCAACTAGACGAAGAGGCGCCGGCTGTGCTGAATTTCGCGCCATGAATCGCATCTCGGCAGGATCACTCTCCCGGCGCAGCTTCCTGGCGCAGGCGGTAGGGTTTGCTGCGGCCGGCGCCGTTGCGCGACCGGCGCTCGGTCAGACCGGGCAGCGCAGTCCGCCCGTCGACGCCACCTTCCTGTTTATCGCTGATGTCCATGCCTGCCGCATGGCCAGCGGGCTGAGCCCCAATTGCCAGCAGGAAGGCAAGACCGACGCTGCCTTGCTGCGCAGTATCGCCGCCTTGAACGCCATCGACGACAAGGAATGGCCGGCCGAAATCAACGGCGTCGCCACCGGCTTGCGTTCGGCCGGCAGCCGCATCGCCACGCCGCTCGGCCTCGTCGTCGGCGGCGACATGACCGACGATGGCGGCGGCCAGATCACCCAGCCCAGCGAGGGCACGCAGCTTCTCCAGTTCAGCCAGCGCTATCAGCAAGGCGTCGGCCCGGATCGCGTGCACATGCCGGTCTATGTCGGGCTCGGCAACCATGATCTCGACCAGAACGGCCCGCCGCAGCATGTCGACTGGTATCGGCGCGAATTGCGCGACTATGTCGAGGTCAACCACCGCCCGGGCGTGTTCTTCAAGCCGCCGGTGCCGGCGACCGACTACGATGTCGATACCGACTGCTATTCCTGGGACTGGGGTGGCCTGCATCTCATTCAGACGCACCGCTTCGCCGGCGACACCGGCCACGGCGCGCTCTCCAGCCTGCCATGGCTGAAGCAGGATCTGGCGACCTATGCGGCGGATGGCCGCCCCGTCATCCTCTTCCAACACTATGGCTGGGATGTTTTTTCGATCGAACGATGGGATGCCGCCAAAGGAACCTTCGACGATGACGGTCCTGGCCCGCCGCATTGGTGGAGCGAAGCGGACCGGCAGGCGCTGCTGGCGGCGCTGAAGGGCTACAATGTCGTCGCTATCTTGCACGGTCACCAGCACGAGGTGCCGATGATCTACCGCCGCGACGGGGTCGATCTGTTCAAGCCGAAGGCCGCCTATATGGGCGGCTTCGCGCTGGCGCAGGTGACCAGCGACAGCATGGACGTGGTGCTTGGTGAAGCCATCGGCGATCATGGCGAGGTCGCCTTCACCAACGCTTTCTCGAAGAGCCTGAACTTCTAACGGCGGCAACTGAAGCAGACAGCAAACCCCCTAAAGCAATTCCAGGAAAAGTGCGTAGCGGTTTTCCGTCCGGAATTGCGTAAAAACAAACACTTAGAGCGGTTCGGCGCTTTTATCAAAAGCTGAACCGCTACTTAAGCCGCTTCCTCATCGCTGTTGAAAACGGCAGCGCAGCGATCAGAGCGCCTTTCTGACCCTGTCCTTCACGTCGCCATAGGCCTTCTGCAATTTGCCGGCGATTTTGTCGGCCGAGCCTTCAGCCTGGACGCGCCTGTTGCCGGTGGCCTTGCCGGCGGCTTTCTTCACGGAGCCTTTGAACTGCTTGGCTAGGCCCGCAACCTGATCCTTGTTCACCATGGCCGCATCTCCTGGGGTTTAATTTGCCTTTGTCCTGGGCAAACGGGCGGCTGGTTTTTCGGTTCCGAGGCCACGGGTCCGCGATGGCCAGAGCCGTCCGGCTCGCCGGCGCTAAGCGGCGATTGCCGCTCGCCATAAAAGAACGCCCCTCGCGCGTTTTATTGCACGGGAGGCGTCCTTTGTGTCAGCCTTTCCTGAGATTGCTCTCGTGAACTGCTGACGATACCCAAAATGCATGGATGCCAAAATGGTTCCCGGCATGGTGCGATTTTTTTCGACAGCTGACGCTCGACCGGTTTCGGCGCCAAATCCGCCATCGAATCCCTGCTTAATCCAACCTGGCGGCGATCGGTCCGCCGGGCGGCGAAAGCAAAAATTGACACGGCGTCAAAAGAAGTCTATAAGAAATTCGTCGATATTTGTTTGACTGACTTTTGTTATCCGCGTGCTCAGGCGCGCCTTTGACGAACTTCCCCCATCAAAATCGAGACAAACGTTGTTGTGCATTCGCATGACGGCGAACGAATATTTGCCACGGAAAGGGTTCGTTATGAGCACAGGCACAGTTAAATGGTTCAACGCCACCAAGGGTTTTGGTTTTATTCAGCCTGACGACGGCTCGGCCGACGTTTTTGTCCACATCTCGGCCGTAGAGCGCGCCGGAATGCGCGACATCGTTGAGGGCCAGAAGCTCGGCTACGAGATGGTCCGCGACAACAAGTCGGGCAAGATGTCCGCCGATCAGTTGAAGGCGGCCTAAAACGGAATTCAGCCTCGCTGGTGACCACGGATGTACTGGCACTGGTGAATGGCGAATTTCAACGCATGACCCCGGAAACATCAGTTTCCGGAAAGGATCATGCGCAGAATGAGAAAGTGCCAGCGCGTTCATGTGGATGCGCGGTGCTCTAGCGGAAGGTCAGGCAATGCCTGGCCTTTTGCATTTGGGGCGCTTCAAAAGTTCGAAAAGAGCACTGCGCGTTCGCTTGAACGTGTTAAGGGTGCTCCAGCAATTTGAATCCGACTGCCGTATTGCTTTGTGCGTGGTCCTGGTCGAAACACCGGTCTCGCCATTTTTCGGCATTACGCTCCGAACCGGGAGAAAGACCTTGACCCCCACTTCAAAGAAATCCCGCGACCAGGCCGAATCCATCTTCAGCAAGACCCAGACCCAGTCCATGTCGCTCAACCGCATCATTTCCGAACAGGATGCTGTCAGCCAGGCCCGGGAAGCCAAGACCGCGCGGCTGCGCGAACTGCGCCTGGAAAAGGAAGCCGACGATATGGCTGCCGCCGCCGCGCTCGCCGCCTCGCCGAAGCGCGTGGGCAAACGCTGATGGCTACCAAGCGCGTCCCGCAAAAGGCGATCGCCGCCGATTCGACCATCGCCGATGTCGTGGCAGATCTCGACAAGCCGGTCGAATATGTCCGCCGCGTGCTCGAAAAGCTCGAGCGCTGCAGGCGTGCCCATGGCGATGCCCAGGTCAGGCTCGGCGTGCGTGGCCGCTCCGAATGCCCGAACTATCTGATCGAGTATGTCCGCGAAAATGCCAAGACCCATGAGAGGGTCACCCATCAGGATGCCGCCTATAGCGGCAGCACGCATCGCGAGCTGGCGCCCCGACACATCGAGGAGGCCAGGAACTGGTCGCCCGAGGAAATGAACATCACGGCCGTCTCGGCGCTGATCGGCCGCCTTCGCAACCCGAATGCGCCATCATCGCGTTTCTCCGACGAGGATTGATATGGCCATAAAATTCTCCGCCAAGGATCAGCCGGCGGCATCCGCTGCCACCGCAAAGCTGGCCAAGCCGGCTGCCGCGCCGAAAGCCGACATTACCGCCGAGGCCGCGACCGATCTGTTCAAGTCGCCGGCGGACGTGGCGTCGCGCAAGACCAGGAAGAAGAAATAGCGCCCTTGCCGCGAAAGGCCGACCTGAATCCTGTTGCGTCAGGGCTGCTTGCCTTGGCGAGCACCGGAGACTTTTCGTCTCTTGAGGAGGGCGCCGCCTCTCTCTTCGATTGCCAGAGCTGCGGCGCCTGCTGTTCCTATGCGGCCGAATGGCCGCGCTTTTCGACCGAGGATGACGAGCAGCTCGACCGGATCCCGCAGAAATATGTGGCTGCCGACGAGGCAGGCATGCGCTGCGACGGCGTGCGCTGTTCGGCACTTTCCGGCGAGGTCGGGAAGTCGACCGCCTGTGGCATCTACGAGGTCCGACCGGACGTCTGCCGCGCCTGCATGCCCGGTGGCGACGATTGCCTGATGGCGCGCAGGGCGCATGGGCTGTCGACGCTGTAGTAACGGGCCTAGGTAGCGTTTTTGTAGATCAGGCCATCTTTCATGATGATTTTGAAGTTGTTGGCTGGATCGGCCACCACGTCGAGGTTCTCCAGCGGATTGCCTTCGACGAGCAGGAGGTCCGCGAGCGCGCCTTCTTCGATCACGCCGAGTTTCCCCGGATAGGGGTTGCGACGGCCCGACAGCGCGAGCAGCTCGGCATTTGTCCCGGTCGCCATGACGAGCGCTTCGGCAGGCGTGTACCAACGGACGAGCGACGCCAGGATTGCCCCCTGCTGCTTCGCCAACGCGCGGGAGAACAGGACATCGGTGCCCCATGCCGTCTTGATCTTGTATTTCTTGGCGAGTTCGTAGGTCCTGCCAATGCCCGGCCACACTTCATCGGCCTTGGCTCGCTCGACCGAACCCTCCCGGAGGCCTGTCCTCATCAATTCGGGAAGCGGCTGCAAGCTCAGCCAAATGTCCTTTTCGGCGATCAGCTTGGCGGTTGCCTCGTCCATGAGGAAGCCGTGTTCGATGCACTTAACGCCAGCCGCGATAGCCTTCCGGATCGCATCCGAGGTGAAGGCGTGCGCGGCGACGTAGGTGCCCCAATTTTCGGCAATTTCAACGGCGGCCCGCAGTTCGGGCTCGGTGAAGGTGGTGACGTCGAGCGGGCTGTGGGGCGACGACACTCCGCCGCCCGCTGTCAACTTCAGCAGCGCGGCCCCCTGCATGAACTGCTCGCGGGCACGCAAACGCACCTCGTCGGGGCTGTCCACAACTATGCTGCCGCCGTTCCTCTCCATGGGAGTGAACAAGCCGCCGATCGTCCGAGGCAAATCGCTGAGCTGGCGGAAATCCCCATGCCCGCTGGTCACGGTGATCATGGCTCCGGACGGATAGATGCGTGGTCCCGCTATGATGCCTTGATCTATCGCGCGCTTGAGGCCGAACGCCGGCCCGCCCACGTCGCGAACGGTGGTGAAGCCGCGCATCAGCGTATCCGTCGCCTCGTCGCCGGCCGCAAGATTGGCGAAGCCGACGTCGCCCATCGCCTCTGCCGGCGTGGACGCAATCAGCATTGCGTGCCAATGCGCATCGATCAGCCCCGGCATTAGCGTTCGCCCGTTGCCGGCAATGCGCCGCGCGTCTTCGGCCGCGATGGGACTTGTCGAGATCCGCGCGATCACATTGCCCTCGACCAGCACATTGGATGGGGCCGAAAGTGCAGCGCCTTTTCCGTCGAAGATGCGGACGTTTTCGAAAAGCACGTCGTCAGCGGCCGCAGTTGCGCAAAGTCCGAGCACGAGGGCTGCCGCAAGCATTTCTCTGCCTGAGCGAAGGATCATGAAAGCCGTGCGGGCAGAGAAAACGGCTGCGGCGAAGGACACAGCATGCGCCACGACCTCGCCTTTTGTCAGCTCCTGCGATCCAAAGGATTTGTGACACATGACGGTTATCCTGCTTCAGGAGGAGGTGGTCACGGCGCAAGGACAAGTTCTAGCTTATACGGCATCGTCGTCAAGAAGCGTTCCAGACTGGTTTCTTTCGCAGCGAGGGGTCGTTCGAAGGTCAGGCCGATCATGGTGATACCGGGCAAGCAGTGCATGGTTCGCCTGAGGAAGCGATCAGACGAGGGAGCGCCCGGGATGGGTGGGAAGTCGCTGTTCGGTTCATCTGCGAGAACAAGCACGTTGCCAGGAGCGGGACATTCGCCTTGGTCTTTCCTGCGAGGCAGCCGCCCAGAACCCAGGAGAAGGATTGGTACGGGCTACCCTGTTGCTCCAGGTCTTGTCACTAGTTCGGGGCACGCGACCAGGCGCCCACTTCCGAGCGGCTCACGATCACGCTACCCGCCTCGATTTCGAGCTGCATGCGCTGTCCCAAAGTTTCGATATCGACCTCAGCGGCCGTCGCAACTCCCCGGCTCTGTATTTCCGGCAGCATTGTGACAATGAGTTCAGCGGTCTGGTGTGACCAGTCGAAACCGCCCTTGGTTCCCCCAACAACCGCCTCCAAGTGCATTGAGGGGGCGGTCAATCCAGCTGCGCGGAAAGCCGCATCGAGCTTGATACCCATATTGGTCTCGATACCGCTGCGCCGGAACGTCTCGACGATCCATCGACAGCAGTCGTCGTAGGTCGGCGCTGGCGGGCTAGATCGACAGCCGTCCCAATCCGGCTCATGGAAGACGATTGTCCCTCCAGGCCGGAGGTGACGAGCGACGCCACGCAGCATGGCCACCGCATCGGCTTGAAACATCAGAACATAGCGGCCGATCACGGCGTCGAACGGTCGGTCGAACGAGAGTGCCGCGGGATCGCCTTCACGGAAGCTGACATTCTGGATCGGATTCGCCGCCGCGCGCCCCTCCGCCGCCGCAAGAGCCGCTGGAGCCCGATCTGCGCCGATGACCTGACCTTCGCTGCCAACCATCTCGGAAACCAGGAATGTAACGTCGCCCGCGCCACAGCCGACGTCGAGCACGCGCATCCCGGCACTTATGCCCGCAGACAGCAAGATCCTTCGCGTGATCGGGTTAATGATGCCCGCCTGATGGCTGAGACGCCTGATCTCGCGATCGGAATGGACGAGAATATACGGGACGTGAACGTCGGCACGAGCGCCACCAGCGACTTCCATGGCTTGCCTCCCCTCATACGACTGTTCCCAAAGGGGACATCGCGTAAGTCGACGACTATGCGCCGATGCGGCAGCCAGTCAACCAGACTCGCTGTAGACCGCAATGCGATGTCGCTTCAGGGTCAATGCTTGCCTTAGAAGTCCTCCGAACAAAGTGCAAAAAACGGTCGTGAGCCGAAATTCGAAATGAGACACTACCGACCCTGGGCTGGCTTGTGCCCGCGCGTTTCGCTGGCTACGTTGCTGGCGGCAGGGACAACGCCGGGAGACCATCCGTGACCATCGAATTCTTGTTGACGTCGCTGATTGTCGTGGCTTCGCCCGGCACCGGCGTTCTCTATACGCTGAGCGCCGGGCTTTCGCGTGGCGCGCGCGCCAGCATCATCGCTGCTTTCGGTTGCACGCTCGGCATCATTCCGCATATGGCGGCCGCCATCACCGGGCTGGCGGCGCTGCTGCACACCAGCGCACTCGCCTTTGAGACGATCAAATATCTGGGCGTCGCCTACCTGCTGTACATGGCGTGGAACACGTTGAAGGAGAGCGGCGGCTTGAACGTCGGGCAGGATGTCGCGCCGCGCTCGGTCGGCAAGGTGATCACCTCAGGCATCCTCATCAACATCCTCAACCCGAAACTGTCGATCTTCTTCTTCGCCTTTCTGCCGCAGTTCGTCAGCACCACCGAACCGCATGCGCTGTCGAGGATGCTGGAGCTCAGCACCGTCTTCATGCTTTTGACCTTCGTCGTCTTCGTCGGCTACGGCATCTTCGCCGCCTCGATCCGCAGTCATGTCGTGTCGCGGCCGATGGTGCTGACCTGGCTGCGCCGCACCTTCGCCGGCGCCTTCGTCGCGCTCGGCGCAAAACTGGCACTGACGGACCGGTAGACAGTAAGGATCGCGGGCAGTCGTCGAAGCTGGCGCCGCCCCTCATCTGCCTGCCGGCATCTTCTCCCCGTCTAGGACGGGGAGAAGGGGCTGGCCGCAACCTGGCATCCTTCCTTTAACGCTTGAGATTGGCGAAATCTTTCGCGAAGGCAGCTTTCTCCCCGTCACTATACGGGGAGAAATGCCCGGCAGGGCAATGAGGGGCCGCGCCAAACCTATCCCTTCACATAACCCATCGCCTCGACGATCAGCCCGTCCGCTACGCGCATCAGATTGATGCCACGGATGGAGTTGCCGTCGGCACGCCAGTAACGCCAGCGGATTGTCGCCCGTTCACCGGCGACGAAGGTCTCCTCGATGTCGAAGCGGGTGCCGGGTTCGCTGGCTATCGCCGACCACAGGCGCACGCACGCCTCCCGGCCGGCATGGCGGGCGCCGTCCGGCGCCGGCACGGTATTTTCGATGACGCAGTCCTCTGCCACCAGGCCCGGGAGTGTCGATGGATCATGAAGCTGGAAAACGTCGTTGTAGCGCCGCATGATCTCGGCCGTCTGTCTGGATTGGTCGTCTGGATGGATGACCATGATGCTGTCCTGTTTCATCTCGGTATCTCCTGATTTCATTTTTTCACAGCGGCGGCCGTGACGAGGTCGGCTTTGAGCCTGATGTCAGCCACACCAGCCAGGGCGCGTGAGACCAGGCATGTCGCTTTCGCAGACTGGGCAAGGCGCTGGAATTCCTCGGGCGCCAGGCCCGGGATTTCGGCTTCCGTTTCAAGATCGATGCGGATGATCGTCGGTCCCGCCTTGCTCATGCCGAGGTGCACCTTGGCGACGGTGTGGATCCGTGCGGGGACATGGCCGCCGCTGCCGGCTATGGCGCTCAGCGCCATCGAAAAGCAGCCGGCATGCGCCGCCGCGATCAGTTCCTCGGGGTTCGTGCCGGGACCGTTCTCGAAGCGCGACGGGAAGGAATAGGCACCTTCGAAGACGCCGCTGCCGAGCCGAAGCCGGCCCGAACCTTCTTTCAACGACCCGTGCCATTGGGCTTCTGCCTCACGGATGGTCATTCTTTTTCTCCTCTGAATATTTCATTTTGTATATAGACCGATCTACATAATATATAGACCGATTGTCATACTCGGCGCAAGGCCTATAATGCTCACTCCTGACAGAGGTTGACATGGCGAACGATACCCGCACACGCATGATCGAGGCGACGGCGCTGCTGCTGAGGCAGCGCGGCTATCACGGCACCTCGCTCAACGACATTTTGAGCGCCTCCGCTGCGCCAAGAGGATCGCTCTATTTTCATTTTCCGGGCGGCAAGGACCAACTGGTCATCGAGGTGACGCGCGACAGCGTCGAAAAGGTCACGCAAAAGCTTGGCGAAGAGCTGGCCGCCGAAAAAGACCCGGCGGTGGCCGTCCACCATATCTATCAGTCCGTCGCGCGGATGCTGGAGGACAACCAGTTCACGCTTGGCTGTCCGATCGCGCCTGTGGTGCTGGACTCTCCGACCGACGTGCCGGAGCTGGCCGAACTATGCCGGTCGGCCTTCGAGCAATGGATAGGCTTGCTGCAGGCGGCCTTCGTCAGGGCAGGGGTGCCCGAGCGCCGCGCCCACGCTCTGGCGCTGCTTGTCGAATCATCGCTGGAAGGGCTGATGGTGATCGCGCGTGCCACCCGCGACCGTGCCCCGGTGCTGGCGGTGGCCGATGAGGTCGCCGCGCTGGTGGAAAGTGCGTTGCCGGCCAAGAAGGTCGCTGTCGCAGCGCATTGACGGTAGCATCTGAGCCGGGGGGCGCTCCGGCGAAATAATCGGCCGATGGCAACAAAAAGGGCGACCTCTCGGCCGCCCTTTCCGTATCTGAAGGCTGATGGATACGTGGATTAGAAATCCATGCCGCCCATGCCGCCCATGCCGCCGCCGCCCATGCCGCCTGGCATGCCGCCGCCAGCCGACTCCTTCTTCGGAGCCTCCGCGATCATGGCTTCGGTGGTGACCAGCAGGCCGGCGACCGAGGCCGCATCCTGGAGAGCCGTGCGCACGACCTTGACCGGATCGACGATACCCATGGCGATCATGTCGCCATATTCGCCGGTCTGGGCATTGAAGCCGAACGTCGGGCCCTTATTCTCGAGGATCTTGCCGGCAACGATCGATGCTTCCGCACCGGCGTTGGCCGCGATCTGGCGGGCCGGAGCCTGCAGCGCGCGACGCACGATGGCGATGCCCGCGGTCTGGTCGGAGTTGGCGCCGGTCGCCTTGATGCTCAGCGAAGCGCGCAGGAGTGCGACGCCACCGCCGGGAACGATGCCTTCTTCGACGGCCGCGCGGGTCGCGTTGAGGGCGTCATCGACGCGGTCCTTCTTTTCCTTGACTTCGATCTCGGTCGCACCGCCGACGCGGATGACGGCAACGCCGCCCGCCAGCTTGGCGAGACGTTCCTGCAGCTTCTCCTTGTCGTAATCCGAGGTGGTCTCCTCGATCTGCTGCTTGATCTGGGCGACGCGGCCCTGGATCTCGGCCTTCTTGCCGGCGCCGTCGACGATGGTGGTGTTCTCCTTGGAGATCGACACCTTCTTGGCGCGGCCGAGCATGTTGAGGCCGACATTCTCGAGCTTGATGCCGAGGTCTTCGGAAATGACCTGGCCACCGGTGAGGATGGCGATGTCTTCCAGCATGGCCTTGCGGCGATCACCGAAGCCCGGCGCCTTGACGGCGGCGATCTTCAGGCCGCCACGCAGCTTGTTGACGACCAGCGTGGCCAGAGCCTCGCCTTCGACGTCTTCCGAGATGATGACCAGCGGCTTCGAGGTCTGCACGACAGCCTCGAGGATCGGCAGCATGGCCTGCAGGTTGGAGAGCTTCTTCTCGTGGAGGAGAATGTAAGCGTCTTCCAGGTCCGCGACCATCTTGTCGGCGTTGGTGACGAAGTAGGGCGAGAGATAGCCGCGGTCGAACTGCATGCCTTCGACGACTTCGAGTTCGGTCTCGGCGGTCTTGGCTTCCTCGACCGTGATGACGCCCTCATTGCCGACCTTCTGCATCGCTTCGGCGATCATCGAGCCAACCGAAGCATCGCCATTGCCGGCGATGGTGCCGACCTGAGCAACTTCTTCCGAGGTCTTGATCTTCTTGGCGTTCTTGATCAGCGTCGCGACGACGTCGGCAACGGCGAGGTCGATGCCGCGCTTCAGGTCCATCGGGTTCATGCCGGCGGCAACCGCCTTGTGGCCTTCCTGGACGATCGACTGCGCCAGAACGGTCGCGGTCGTGGTGCCGTCGCCGGCGATGTCGTTGGTCTTCGAAGCAACTTCGCGGACCATCTGCGCGCCCATGTTCTCGAACTTGTCTTCAAGCTCGATTTCCTTGGCGACGGTGACGCCGTCCTTGGTGATGCGCGGTGCGCCGAACGACTTGTCGATGACGACGTTGCGGCCCTTGGGGCCGAGCGTGACCTTCACTGCGTCGGCGAGGATGTTGACGCCGCGCAGCATGCGCTCACGGGCATCACGGGAAAATTTTACGTCTTTGGCAGCCATTTTTAGCTCCTGGCAGGGGCTTGAATTGAGCCCGAAGATTTAAGTGACGGTGAGGCCGATATTCAGCCGATGATGCCCATGATGTCGGATTCCTTCATGATCAGAAGGTCTTCGCCATTGAGCTTGACTTCGGTGCCCGACCACTTGCCGAACAGGATGCGGTCGCCGGCCTTGACGTCCAGCGGGACGAGCTTGCCGGCTTCGTCACGGGCGCCGGAACCAACGGCGATGATCTCGCCTTCCTGCGGCTTTTCCTTCGCCGTATCGGGGATGATGATCCCGCCGGCAGTCTTGGATTCGGATTCAACCCGGCGTACGACCACGCGGTCATGAAGCGGGCGGAACTTCGACTTTGCCATTTTTTATTCCTCGATGAGAATGGTGAGAACAGTTCCTCCGTCCGGCGGCGCCGGACCTGGTTAGCACTCACCGATGGCGAGTGCTAACGTGGCGGTGAGATAAGCCGGTGGCCGGCGAGAGTCAAGGCGAGAGAGAGGGTGCCACCGCGCGAAATTTTTTCCATCCTGCAACGCAATTATGGAAAATCTCAGTTGCCACCTGAAATCTGGTCGAAATCTTACGGACAGTTCGGAAGTCAGTGTCCGAGGCGCAAGCCGATCTCCCGAGTTTCAAAATCAAGCAGCAGGCTGTTCTTCTCGAAATATCGGATGCCGACAATGTTGTGCTCGAGCCCAGGAACGATCTCCACCTCGCGATTGTATGTGGTCGTGAAATTCCAATCCCCCTGGCCGTCAGTTTTTACCAAGACCTTCGTGCCGGTGTTCAATGACGTGTGCGGCTTGGAGGCGTCGGTTACGACCATAATCGTTGAGTTGCCTGTGTCGTAGAGCGTTGGCCGGCAAATGGGTTCAGATCCCCATGAGAGACAGGAGTCGAGAGTGGGAAAATTGTATCGCCAATTGGCCTGTTTCCAGCTTTGCATCCTGAAGTCGTTTTTAACATCTTTCGGCACGCCGATGTGGAGCGCTTCCACTTGCGGACAGTTGCCGTCGTCGTTCGTGCAGGCCTTCCACTTGGTGCCTATCGGAGAGAGGTAGTAGCCTTTGTGCAGGCCGGGCCCAAAGCTCACATAGGCGAGCGGGGACTTGATCATCCGGTCTGGTCCGCTTCCGCCAACAGGAGAGATACCGAAAATGCCCTTGGGCCAAAGCGGGCCACCAACGATTTCTCCGGTACTCCGCCTGACTTTTTTGTAGCGGATGAGGAATGGGATTGAGGTGATGGTGGAGACCGGGGAGTCCGGCGAACCAAAACTCACGCGAGCGTAGGCAACGTTGCCGTACTCATCGTAAGTTCCATAGTTCATAACCACTTCTTCTGTGGTCACCATTATCCCGTCTATCTGCTGATCCTGCGCAATCTTTATTCCTGTGTCTGAACAGGTCTCGGCGGGCAGCACCGATTTGCAATCGATCGTCATTCCGCTCGATCCCGTATCGAGCACCAGCGGTTGGTTGACTGTCCGATTGCCCAAAGAAAGAATTTTCACATAGAGCATGCGAATGTTCTTTGGCTTTCCCGGGTACTCCAATTTTATCAAAGGCACCTTAGTTGGAAGCTCTTCGGCGTCGACTGAGGCAGGTAAAAAGCACGACTGGACTGCAAAAAATAACAGTAATGTCACCCAAAAATTCTTCATTTCCCCGCCCGTGTTACTGGCCAGCGCAGTTCCAACAAGCCGGAAATGCGCGGTCACGATGATCTTTGCTATTGGATCGGCTCACCCGATGAACTAAATTCAAGATGTCCGGGTCGTAGGAACGTGCCTATGCTCTTCTCCTCAGTGCCTCGGAGAACCAAGCACCAGAAGCGGGCATCGTTCCGCCAGCGGATAGGACCCGCTCGGCACGACGCGCACTTCGTCGAACCAGTCGCCCGCCTCATCGATGAGCATGGCCAGCGTCGCGAAGCAATAAATCGTCTGTGAGCCCGCATAGACGTCGATGGTGCCGATGGAGGCCATGCTCCATCCTGTCCGCGCGGCAAGGACGGCGCGGTCCGGGAAGGTCTCGTCAAAAGCGTCGCGGATCACCTGCACATTTATGGCGCGATCGGAATCGCTGGTCGTACACGCCATGGCGATCCGCCATTTGAGCGCATGGAAATTCTCAATTCCGCCGGCCAAGGCTTGGGCCTTGATGTCCTGCAAATCCTCGAACGTCTCAGGGCCGGCGAAAACGCGGATCGCCGCGCGGCTGCCGGGCTTCAGCACTCTGGCGACCTCGCCCAGGAGGGCGCGGCGAGCGCGTGCGGAATCGACGACCGTCAGACAACCGTCGCCTATGACCGCGCCGACGCTGGCGCGGCTGAGCGGAAGGTCCAGCCAGTTCCCGGTCGTTGCCCTGCGGCAGGCGCTGTCGCCCGGCCATACGCCCGAAACCATCGCGGCGGATCCGTCGACGGCCAGCATCGTCTTGCCGAGGCCGGCCAGTTCCGGGGTAACGCCCAGCAGCAGAACATCGGCTTCGTCCAGATCAAGCTCGCGCTCGACAATGCCAACTGTCTCCGGAGTTGGCCGGAGCGGCGCCTCCAGGAGCATCCAGTGACGGTGATAACTGTCCCAATGATTGGTCATGCGTGCCCGTCGGACCTAAAAAGGCTGGCGTCAACTGCCCATAGCCGCATAATGGAAGTGGGTATGGAAGCCAAGGGGGGAGCTGTGGCGCGTATCGTCGTCATAACGCATGAGCACGATCAGTTCCTTGGCAAGCGCGATATCCTGCTGCGCAGGGGCAGTCCCTATTTGCTTTTCGACGTTCTGGGAGAATTGAAAAGGCGCGGCCATTCGGTCCGGATTCAGCAAGGTCTGTCGAAGACATACAGCGCCGACGTCGCGGTTCTGCATGTCGATGCGACGATAACGCCCGCAGACTATCTCGACTATGCACGGAGTTTCCCATTCTGCCTCAATGTCGGGACGGCCGACATATCCAAACGACGGATCAGCGGAGCGTTGGTGAACGAGGGAGACGCCTGGCCAGGCCCGGTCATCGTCAAAAGCAATCTCAACAATCAGGGCATTCCGGAGAGGTTCCTCAATCGGCGAGCGCAGCGCGCGAGGAAACCACCGCCATTTCCGGACATGCCAGTCCTGCAGCCCTATGAGGTCTACGGATCTCTCGGCGATGTTCCGGATGGCGTCTTCGGGCGCGACGATCTGGTCGTGGACAAGTTCATTCCGGAAAAAGAACCCGATGGTTTCGCGGCGCGGTTCTGGGTGTTTTGCGGAGAGAGCGAACGTTGCACCCGCTACGTCTCGCCGAACGCCCTGGTCAAGGCGTCCGAGACGATCCGCCGCGAGCCCGTGCCTGTTCCCCAGGAAATGCGCCAGCTGCGACGCGAACTCGGTTTTGACTACGGCAAGTTCGATTTCGTCATCCATGAGGGCAGGGCGGTGCTGCTGGATGCCAACAAGACCCCCGGCCGCCCAAAAAACCTCGTGAAGATGTTCTCGGCCGGAGCCTCTCATCTGGCAAATGGCTTCGAGGAGTTGATCCGGCGAGTCTGATGCCTGGATACTTGACTAAGTCAAGCAAATGATTGATCGTGTGCGGGCAGGAGGATGCCATGACGATTCATCATCAACCCGGCAAGGAGCGGATCGATGCGGTGCGAGGCTTCAACCGCTTCTACACCCGTCAGATCGGCTTGCTCGACGAAGGATGGCTGAAAAGCACCTTCTCGCTGACCGAGGCTCGGGTGCTCTACGAACTGGCGCATCGCGATGGGCTGACCGCCACCGATCTTGCGCGCGATCTCGGTCTCGACCCTGGCTATCTCAGCCGGTTGTTGAAAAAGTTCGAGGAGCGCGGCCTGGTGGAGCGCGCAGCGACTGAAGCCGATGCGCGGCGCTCGTCGATCGCGCTGACGCCGGCGGGAAGGACGGCCTTCGCGCCGCTGAACCAGGGTTCGCACGATCAGGTCGCGGCCTTGCTCGACCGGCTTTCCGCTCCGGAACAGGACAGGCTGGTCAAGGCGATGCAGACGGTGCAGCGGCTGCTGGGCGAATGTACGGAGCCCAAGGTCCCCTACATGCTGCGGCCTTTGCAGGTCGGCGACATCGGCTGGATCATCCATCGCCAGGGCCTGCTCTACGCGCAGGAGTATGGCTGGGACGAAACCTATGAGGCGCTGGTCGCCGAAATCCTCGGTGCCTTCCTCAAATCCTTCGATCCGAAATGGGAGCGCAGCTGGATCGCCGAGCGGGACGGGGACGTCGTCGGCTCGGTCTTCGTCGTGCGCCAGTCGGACACGGTGGCGAAGCTGCGCCTGCTCTATGTCGAACCCTCGGCGCGCGGTCTCGGCATCGGCAAGCGGCTGGTCGAGGAATGCATCGGCTTTGCCCGCGCGAAGGGATACAAGACGCTGACGCTGTGGACCAACGACGTGCTCACCTCAGCGCGCCGCATCTACGAGGCATCAGGATTCAAGCTGGCCGACGAGGAGCGCCATCACGCCTTCGGCAAGGATCTGGTCGGCCAGAACTGGAACCTGGAGCTGTAACGTCTTTCCCTTCTCCCCTTGTGGGAGAAGGTGGATCGGCGCGCAGCGCCGAGACGGTTGAGGGGTGCTGGACGGAACGCCATCGGCGCCAGGCTGGAGCACCCCTCATCCGTCGCCTTCGGCGACACCTTCTCCCACAAGGGGAGAAGGCAAAAACCGGGCGGAGCGCGCCTCGACAATGATCTCCAACACAAGCTGGAAGCATCATTTGTCTGAAGCAATTGCCCTTGGCTGGCCGCGCTTCACCCCTTCACCGGTATCCAGATTTCCAGCCCGCCATTGCCGCTGCGTGGATCGAATTCGGGGCCGTAGCGCTCGAATTCGGGCGCATCGGCGATCTCGTGCCCGGAGGCCGGCAGCCATTTGTTCCAGATCGTGTTGACCGTGCGGCGGATGGTCGAGATGTGGTCACGATGGGCGAACACGGCGTATTTCTGCGCCGGCACGCGCACGCGCGAAAACTCCCTCGGCAGGTCCGAAAAATCGGACACCTCGACGCCGGCGATGTAGTCGAAATTGCCGGTGTCGTCGCCGTTGACGCAGACGCCATAGGCGACGTCGCCGATCTCGCCTGGAATATTGCCGATATACGGGCCGAACCGCTGCCATTGCATCGGGATGCCGGCGCTGGTTTCGCAGCTGTAGCGTTCGCCGAGACCGGCGATGAGAAACGGCCGGCTGGTCTCAAAACGCGGCGGCTCGAGATTGGTGAGGAAGGACTGGTCCATCAGGATCGGCTCCACGAGAGCGAGATTGTCGAGCGAGCCTTGCGCGCGCACCAGTTCCGGCGTGGTGCCGAATTGGTCGCGGAAGGCGCGGGTGAAGGCCTCATGCGAGGCGTAGCCGGCGTCGAGCGCGACCGAGAGGATGTCGGGTGCGCCGGCGGCGAGCCTGCGCGCCGCTTCGGTCAGCCGGCGAGAACGCATGTAGCCCATCACCGAACGGCCGGTCGCAGCCCCAAAGGCCCGCGTCACGTGAAAGCGCGACACGCCGCTGCTCTTGGCGACATCGGCGAGCGAGACGGATTCCGGCAGATGGCTTTCGACGAACCACAGCGCTTTCTCGGTCGGGTTCATATGGCTCCTCGCATTTGGCCCAGTCTTCGCATTTGGCCCAGTCTTCGCATTTGGCAAAGTCATGGTGCCGCTTCCTGGTGGAGGCAGTTTGATCGAAATTGCGCACCGCGCAAATCGCGAGCGACGGCGGCCGGCAAGTCGAAGGCGTCGGGCGAAAGAGCTTGACAGGAGCAAGCGGCGTCTTTTAAATGGTAACGTTATTACATAACGAGATTCGTATGGCTCTTTCTGACAAGACCCTTCGCTCCAGCGGCTGTTTCAACCCTGGAAATTTATTGCGCTGTGATTGGCGGAAAACTAGGGTGCCTGGGTGATGGTCCCCGAGTCGAAAGGCAAGGGGTGAAAAGGGAACACGGTGAGATCTTCGGATCGAGGCCGTGGCTGCCCCCGCAACTGTAAGCGGTTAGCAAAATCCGAAATGCCACTGGCCGGCAAGGCTGGGAAGGCAGGATGGCGCAAAGACCCGCGAGCCAGGAGACCTGCCATCAGCATGAGTTGACCGGACGGGGTGTGCCGGGAGGAGACGTGGACATCGGTCTTGTCGGCCGGTCCGTCCAGCTTCCTTCCGTCGCCATTGAGAAAGTGACGGTAAGTTGGACGCCTCCCAGCCTCTTCTTGAAGCGCGTGAGCTGAGCGCGACGGCGAATGGCCAATGCCTGGTCAGCGCGGTCAGCCTTTCGGTGGCGGCGGGCGATCGCCTCGCAATCATCGGTCCCAACGGCGCCGGCAAGACGACGCTGTTGCGCATGCTATGTGGCACCCTGCGGCCAAGCGCGGGAGATGTGAGATTTTCCGGACGCCGGCTGGAGACGTTTTCGGCCGCCGAGCGGGCGCTGCACATGGCTGTCGTCGGCCAGACCGATCAGCCTGATCCGCGGCTTGCCGTGATCGACTACGTCGAGCTTGGCCGCGTCCCGCATGCCGGCTTGCGACGGAGGAGCGAGCAACGCGACATCGCCGTCGAAGCGCTTCGCAGAACCGGCCTGCTGCCGCTGCTCGGCCGCACGATCGGCTCGCTATCGGGTGGCGAGCGGCAACGCGCCCAGCTGGCACGCGCCGTTGCCCAGGAGCCAAAAATCCTGTTCCTCGATGAACCGACCAATCATCTCGATCCGCGCGCCCGCAGCGAGCTTCTCGAACTCGTGTCGCAGTTTGGCATGACCGTCGTGGCGGTGCTTCATGATCTGTCGCTGGTCACGCCATTTGCCACCAGGGTCGCGGTGATGAACGAGGCCCGCCTGCAGGCGTTTGCCGGTCCGCGCGAGGCGCTGACCAAGCAGTTGATCCGCCAGATTTTCGGCGTCGACGTGCTTCGGCTGCGCCATCCCACCGAAGACCGCGAACTCACGGTATTCGACGTTCCGAACCGTGCCTCTTCACATTCCGATTTGACCAAGGAGCAATATTCGTGAAACGCCTCGCATTGTCTTTCGCCTCCCTCCTGTTTGCCCAGACCGCCTTCGCTTTCCCGGTGACCGCCTTTGCTTTCCCGGTAACTGTAGACAGCTGCGGCACGCCGCTGACGTTCGACGCCGCGCCGAAGCGCGCCATCATCCAGGATATGAACATGGCCGAGATGGCCTTCGCGCTGGGGCTGCAACCGTCGATCCTCGGCCTGACCGGCATCACCGGATGGTACAAGGTCGGTCCGGAATTCAAGGCCGAGCAGGGCTCGATCCCGGAACTCGCGCCGAAATATCCGACACTTGAAAACCTCGTCGCGGTCGAGCCCGATTTCTTCTTCGCCGGCTGGTATTACGGCATGAAGCCGGGCGGCGAGGTGACGCCCGATACGCTGGCGCCGCACGGCATCAAGACGCTGGTGCTGACGGAAAGCTGCGTCCATCTCGACAACAACCGCCCCGCCGCCTCGATGGACCTGCTCTACGACGACATCGAAAAGCTGGGCAGGATTTTCGACAAGGAAGCCGAGGCGAAAAAACTTGTTTCGGACTGGAAAGCGCAACTCGCCGATATCACGGCGAAGGTTGGCGACCACAAGGGAACGCGCGTATTTCTTTACGACTCCGGCGAAGACAAACCCTTCACATCAGGCAAGTTCGCGATCCCCAGCGCCATGATCGCCGCTGCCGGCGGCGACAACATCATGGCCGACATGCAGACGAGCTGGGGCAATACGGATTGGGAAACGGTCGCCTCCCGCAATCCGCAGTTCCTGATCCTGCTCGATTACCAGGACGGTGGCGGCTACAGGAAACTGCTCGATTTCCTCAAAGTTCATCCGGCGATGAAGGAAACCGACGCGGTCAGGAATGAGCGCTTCGTCGCGCTGCGCTATGCCGAGCTGACGCCCGGGCCAGCCAACATCGAGGCGATCGGCAAGATCGCCAGGGCGATGCACCCGGAAGCTTTCTGAGCTTGCGCCGCAGGGCGTTCGAATTGGCAATGATAGCAGGAGCAGTGGCGATTGCCACTCTTGCACTGCTGTCGATCGCCTATGGATCGACGGTCATAGCGTTGAGCGACGTGGTTGCCGCGCTCGGACATGCGGCCGGACTGGACGGAGACATCGTGCCCGGTCCGGTCGGCAAAATCGTTGTCGATCTCAGGCTGCCGCGCACGATCATGGCCATCTGTGTCGGCGCCGGGCTGGGCGTCATCGGCGCGCTGCTGCAGACGGTAACGCGCAACGACCTCGCCGATCCGTTCCTGTTCGGCCTGTCGTCCGGTGCCGCGGCCGGCGCGGTTTCCGTTATCACCATTTTTGGCGACCATTTCGGCATCTGGACGTTGCCGGTCGCTGCCTTCACCGGCGGCATTTTGGCCGCCGGCATCGTGCTGTTGCTGGTTTCGCGGGTGAGGGGGCAAGGCCCCGAACGGCTGATATTGGCCGGGCTTGCCGTATCGTTCATGTTCACCGCCTTGACCAACTATCTCGTCTTTGCCGGTGACCAGCGCGCCGCCCACTCGGTGCTGTTCTGGACGATGGGCGGGCTCGGGCTGGCGCGGTGGGACAATGTCGGACTGGCTGCTCTGGGCGCAGGCACCATCCTTGTGTTCGGACTTTGGAACCACCGTCGGCTCGACGCTTTCCTGGCCGGCGAAAACGCCGCCGAAAGCCTCGGCGTGCCGGTTGCGCGGATGCGCAGGACGACATTTCTCGTCGCTGCTTTCTCGACGGCGATCCTCGTCTCGGTGGCAGGCGTCATAGGTTTCGTCGGTCTGATGATCCCGCATCTGTCCCGGCCCCTGGCCGGCCCGTTGCACCTGCGCCTGATTGCAAGCTGCGCCCTCTTTGGAGCGGTGCTGTTGCTGGCAAGCGACCTTCTAGCCCGCACGCTGCTGCCGCCGCAGGAACTGCCGATCGGCATCATCACCAGCTCGGTCGGCGCTTTTTTCGTGGTCACGATGCTCATTCGCAATCGTTCCTGATGTGACTGCCATCCACACTTGCCGGCTTCTGGCATAATGCCGCATCTTGAATAGTAAGCACGCTTATAATATATGCCGCTCATGGTTTCCGACGGCATCGATAGATTGGGCTTTTTGATCCACGACGTGCAGCGCCTGATGCGCAAGCGCTTCGAGGCGAAGGCCAGCGGGCTCGGCCTTTCCTCGGCGCAATGGCGGCTTATGGTCCGCGTCGCCAAGGAAGAAGGCATCACGCAAGCGCGGCTCGCCGAGCTTCTCGAGATCGAGCCGATCAGCGTGTCGCGCCTGGTCGACCGCATGGAGGAGAGCGGCTGGATCGAGCGCCGTTCCGACGCCACCGACCGCCGCGTCCGCATGATCTTCCCGACCGCCAAAGCGAGCGAGGCCTACGCAGAGATCAAGAGCCTTGCTGGCGAAGTCTATGAGGAATCGCTTACCGGCGTGTCGCTCGAAGATCGCCGCATCCTGATCAAGGGTCTGGAGGCAATGGCCAAGAACCTGGCGGACGGCGAGACGGCGTCCGGCGAAAAAGTCAAAGGTGCAGAAGGCGCAGCAGCATGAACGCGGTAGCCAAGGTAGATGAGAATGCAACCAAGCTGGAGGTTGAAGCTCCGGCGCAGCCGGCGGCAGCTCCGGTGGCGGTCGCTCCGCAGCTAGCACCGGCGCCGGTGGTGCCGAAGAAGAAGCGCCGTGTCGGCCGCTTCCTATTGATGTTTGCGCTCCCCGTGGCACTGATCGCCGGCGGCAGCTACGTCTGGGTGACCGGCGGCCGCTACCAGGAAACCGAAAACGCCAATCTGCAGCAGGCCAAGGTCTCGATAGCCGCCGATACGGCGGGTCGCATCGTTCAGGTCGATATTTTCGACAACCAGTCCGTCAAGCAGGGCGACGTGCTGTTCGCCATCGATCCCGAGCCCTACCGGATCGCATTGGCCCAGGCCGACGCGGCGGTGGCCGGCGCGCGCCTCAATGTCGAGCAGCTGCGTGCGGCCTACAGCCAGGCGCTGGCGCAGGAGAAGTCCGACGCCAGCCAGGTCGACTACGCGCAGTCGCAATACGACCGAGCCGCCGACCTTGCCCGCAAGGGCATCAATGCCAAGTCCTCGCTCGACGAGGCCAGGAACGATCTCGACAAAGCCAAGCAGCAACTGGCCGTGGCCGAGCAGGGCATCCTCAGCGCCAAGGCGGGCCTTGGCGGCAATCCCGATATCGAGACCGATAAGCATCCGACCGTGATGGCGGCGCTCGCCGCGCGCGACAAGGCTGCCTATGATTTGGCGCAGACCACTGTCAGGGCGCCGGCTGACGGCATCGTCAGCCAGGCTGCCTCGTTCAAGGTCGGCCAGTATGTCGGCTCTGGCACGCCGCTGTTTTCGCTGGTCGAGACCGGCGACACCTGGATCGATGCCAATTTCAAGGAAACGCAGCTCACCCACATGAAGCCGGGCCAGAAGGCCGAAATCGTGGTCGACACCTATCCAGGCAAGACGTTCGAGGCCACCGTCAAGGCGATCGGCGCCGGCACGGGAGCCGAGTTCTCGCTGTTGCCCGCCCAGAACGCCACCGGCAATTGGGTCAAAGTCACCCAGCGCATTCCGGTGCGCCTGGAACTGGCCGATGCCGACGCCAAGATGGCGCTGCGCACCGGCATGAGCGCGACCGTCACGGTGGACACCGGCGTTTCCCGCGGGCTTCCCAGCATCTTCGGCCACGCCACGGCGAGTGAGGCACAATAGACCGCCTCGTTCCATTGGACGATGAGGTCTGAGACGCAACAAGTAGAATGCAGGCCGCGCACGGAGAGGAACGCAGCTGACAGGATTGGTCCGACGGGAGATGCACCAGGGGTTAGGGTTTGGATCGGGCTGCGTTGCGGCCTGAGCGAAGCCTGAACAACGCGACGCAGACCCGTTTCGGTCCTCAGGTTTCCGGGCGGCAGGCGCCGTTTTATCGAGACGCTCAGTCGATGTAACCCCCACATCGATAGTCGCGTCCCACCGCGATGAGGGTCTCTCCATACGGAAGGCCGCGCCGCCCGGAAACCTCGCGCATCGGCCCGAAAATCGGAATCGATTTTCGCAAAGCACGATGCGCTGACTCAAAGTACTAGAGCGTACTTTGTGCGTCCAAATGGACGCACGTCGCTCTAGTGTACATTTTTTTGTTACCTGCCGGAAGTTCCACATCATGAGCACGCCAGAACCCTTTCGCGAAGTGCCGCACCGCGGCCTGATCACCGTGGCGCTCATGCTGGCGACGATCATGCAGGCGCTCGACACCACGATCGCCAACGTCGCGCTGCCGACCATGACCGGCGATCTTGGCGCGTCCCCCGACAACATCAACTGGGTGCTGACCTCCTACATCGTTGCCGCGGCGATCATGACGCCGGTGACCGGCTGGCTGGCCGACCGCTTTGGCCGCAAGGAACTGTTCCTGACGTCGGTGGTCGGCTTCACCATATTCTCCATGCTGTGCGGCATCGCCTGGAGCCTGGAGACCATGGTGTTCTTCCGGTTGATGCAGGGCGTGTTCGGCGCGGCAATCGTGCCGCTGTCACAGACCTTCCTGCTCGACATCAACCCGAAGGAGCGCCACGGCCAGGCCATGGCCATCTGGGGCGCCGGCATCATGCTGGGGCCGATCCTGGGCCCGACGCTCGGTGGCTGGCTGACCGAGAATTTCAACTGGCGCTGGGTGTTCTTCATCAACCTGCCGGTCGGCATCATCGCCTTCCTTGGCATGGCCGCCTACTTGCCGGCCGTTGCAAGGCGGATACGCAGCTTCGATTTCTTCGGCTTCGCCATGCTCTCGCTCGGCGTCGGAGCGCTGCAGCTGATGCTGGATCGCGGCGGCGAGGTCGACTGGTTTTCCTCGGTCGAGATCTGGATCGAGCTCGGTCTTTCGCTGACCGGCTTCTGGCTGTTCATCATTCACACGGTGACGGCGGAGCACCCCTTCATCGACCCGAAGATATTCCTCGACCGCAATTTCGTGACCGGGCTGGCATTCATCTTCGTCATGGGCGTGCTCATTTTGGCAAGCATGTCGCTGCTGCCGCCAATGCTGGCGACCATCTTCGGCTATCCGACCATGACCATCGGTGTCGTCATAGGTCCCCGCGGCATCGGCACGATGGTTGCGATGCTCCTGGTCGGCCGCATCATGCACAGGATCGATGCCAGGATCCTGGTCGTCATCGGCTTCCTTTTGACCGCGCAGTCGCTCCACACCATGTCCAGCTTCTCGCCGCAGATGGACAACTGGCTGATCCTCAGCTCCGGCGTCATCCAGGGGCTGGGAATGGGCATGGTATTCGTGCCGCTGTCGACCGTGGCCTTCGCCACGCTCGACGTGCGCTATCGCACCGATGCCACGGCGTTGTTCAGCCTGGTGCGCAATCTTGGCTCATCGATCGGCGTGTCGGTGGTGACGGTTCTGCTGGTGCGCAACACGCAGATCAACCATGCCGAGCTTTCGGCCTACATCAATCCGTTCAATCCCAACCTCTGGGCGGCGTCGCCGGCAGCGGCGGGCGGCGATCCGACGGCGCTTTCCCAGATGGATGGCATGGTCAACATCCAAGCGATGATGATCTCTTACGTCAATGACTTCAAGCTGCTGATGATGATGACGCTGCTTGCCATACCGTTCGTTTTCCTGCTGCGCAAACCAAAGGCTGGTCCGACCGCCGGTCCCGCCGCGCATATGGATTGACGGCTGGTCGACGTGCCGGTCACGCCTCCTACTTGCCCAGAACAAGGCTCCAGTAGCGCAAAGAGCTGTCGCGGCCGTCCCGCACATAGGCCAGACCGAAGCGGGTGAAGCGCGGGTCGAGCATGTTGCGGCGGTGGCCGGCCGAATGCATCCAGATATCGAACAGCTTCTGCTGATCGAAGCGACCTTCGGCGATGTTTTCGGCGGCCGCACCGGTGATGCCGTTGCCCTTGACGCGCGAGGCAAATCCCTTGCCCCAGCCGGTGGTGTGGGTCATGCGGCCGCCTCGTGCCATATAGCCGGCCTGCTGCAGGGCTGCCTGTTCGAGCTGAGGATCGGGGACAAGCGGCCCGAGGCCGGCTGAGGCGCGAATGCTGGTCAGGGTGCCGGCGGCGGAAGCAGAGACACCGGCGCCTTCGCCGGTGGACAGGACAGTGGCGCAAGCGGCAAGGCCGGCCAGCGCGGCAAGACCGGCAGCTCCAAGCAGCATTCGCCTGTTAAGGTTTGATCGGGCTTGGCAATTTTCAATTTTCGCAACGGTCATGTCCGCTGACATAGCGGTGATCATGGCTTTTTGGCGGGCAGGCGCTCAAAAATCTCGGTGGCTGCGGTTCGTCTTGCCGGTGGTGAAATCCGACGCGTGGTACCGAGACGGAATACCGGTTTGACCCATCGGTGACCTCCACTGCGCGCTACGAATGACGGCTTCGCGCCGCATCCCGGTCATTCCGCTGGCCCCTGCCGTCCTCCAGAAGCGGACATCGCTGGTGACCAGGTGGACGCTTCAGCTTTTCCAGAACCGCTGAGCCGACAGCAACCGGTATCGCTCCCACTCCAACCGGGTTACGATGAGTGGCTGAGAACGGGCGCGGGCGCCTCGTCGAACCACCTACGTCAGGAGGACAGCGTGAAATTGCCGACGGTGAGAGTTATGGCCGCAGCCGATGAAGATTCAGCGGTCGAGATAATCGTGCTGGCATTTGCGGCCGACCCTATGGCGCGATGGACCTGGCCGCATGCACACCCGTACCTTGCAGCCATGCCGCGAATGGCCCGCGCGTTCGGGCGCAGGGCATTCTCTAACGGAAGCGCCTTTTGCACCGACGGCTACGCCGGGACGGCGCTGTGGCTGCCGCCCGGCGTGCATTCCGACGAGGAAGAGCTTGGCGCCGTGCTCGAGAGCACGGTTGAATCCTCTCTCGCCCCTGAAACCGCGGCCATATTCGAGCAGATGGCCACGTACCACCCGACCGAGCCGCATTGGTACCTGCCCCTGATCGGCGTCGACCCGGCGCATCAAGGCGAAGGTCACGGCGATGCCTTGATGGCGTACGCACTCGCGCAGTGCGACCGCGATCACGCGCCGGCCTATTTGGAATCCTCGAACCCGCGCAACATATCATTCTACCAGCGGCACGGCTTCGAACCGCTCGGCGCGATCCAGGTCGGTTCGTCGCCGACGCTCATCCCGATGCTGCGGCGACCTCGTTGAGCGTCAGGTTGATCAGATAGTTTGACCCTGTCGGACGGGCGGCCACGGAGCTGTCGAGCACGCCGTCGAAGCCGCGCACCTGGCCCTTCTCGCCGGTGGGAAAGCGAATCGCGGTGATGTCGGGTGCCGTGGCGCGCACGAGATCCGAGATCAATCCCGGAAGCTCGGTTTCCGCTGCGCGACGACTGCCGCCAAGCTGATTGTCTGAAATCAGTTGATGCGAAATACTCCAATCAGGAATTCCTTCACGGCCGCTTGTACCGCTTCTGTCGCTGCTTTGTCGTATCCACAGTCGGGCCGAGTTCTACGCAAGCGTCATTGTAGGAGAAGGGCTTACCGGTCTCGATATTGATTATTTTCCCATCATCTTCGCGGCGGCGGCAATTGCGCGATGTTTGCGCGCTCTGAACAACGTACCTGGGCGGAGCTATGGGGTCGTCGAATGCACATGGGGCACGCCTGGATACTCGGTCATCAGAGCGTCTTTGCCGGCAGCCTTGCGGCGCGCAATCAAGTCGCGGCACGGTGTCGAAAACGGAGGAGAATATTTGATGTCGTGGAAACTCGACGAGACCGTGGAAACATCTGCGGGCGCTGTTGCAACGGGTCGACTTGGTAATGGGCCTGCCCTCGTGCTGGCCCACGGCTGGCCGTGGTCTTCGTTCTCATGGCATCGGATTATTCCGGAGCTTGCAAGGCGGTATCGTGTGCATTGGTACGATATGCCCGGATACGGGCGATCCGACAAAGCCGCGGAGCAGCGCACGTCGCTCGATGTGCAAGGTCAGGTATTCGCCGAGATACTTGCGCATTGGGAACTCGAGCAGCCTATGGTTGTTGCCCATGATTTCGGTGGAGCGACGACGCTACGGGCGCATTTGCTGCAAGGCTGCGAGTTCGAGCGGTATGTTCTGATGAATGTCGTCGCGATGCGTCCCTGGGGGTCGGAGTTCTTCGATCACGTCGGTCGACATGTGGATGCCTTTCTGGGCCTGCCGCCGCACATCCACAAGGCGGTCGTGGAGGCTTACATCAAAGGGGCAATCGTCAACGACATCGATTCCGGTGATTTCGAGACGCTGGTCGAGCCGTGGCTTTCCGAGGGGGGACGAGGAAGCTTCTATCGGCAATTCGAGCAAGCCGATGAAAAATATACCGCCGAGGTTGAGCCGGTGTTCGGGGATATTCGGTGCCCGGTAAGAATAATCTGGGGCGAGGACGATCCATGGATCCCGCTGGATCGAGGCAAAGCGCTTCATGCGCTGATCCCGCAGGCCTCGTTCGAAACGCTGCCCAGTGTCGGCCACCTGCCTCAGCTCGAAGCCCCGCATCTCGTGCTGGAACGGCTGAACGCGTTCCTATCGAGCGAAGGCGAATACTGATGAAGGGAGCGACCCTTGGGAAGGGTGAACAATTTTCCCTCACTCTCTTCAATGTCCGCTTCGGGGCCGTTGTGTCTCGTTGATGGCCGGCTGGCGAGGGTCAGCAACGGGCCAGCTTAAGACAAGGGCTCGCGCCGACCTGACAGTCCGCTATTGAAGATCCGAAGCCAGAAGGTGCCGGTCCGCTAACGGCCCCCAACCCCATCGTCCACTCGCTTTCCTTTCGGCCAATGGTGGCCGAAGGAAAAACACGATGGGACTTTCACAGTATGATCGTGCGGTGGAGGAGGTCCGATTTACTTGGTGAGCAGACCTCTGGTCGGCTAGAGTCCCAAGTCTCCACCGGGCTGCAGACCGAAAACCCGGAAAACGCTTATCTCATAGTAAGCTGATGCATCTGGAGCGCCTATGATGAAGCCGACCGGATCCACCGAGGCAGTGAGGATCGAGGACCTTGACGACGCGGGGCTGGTTGAACACGCGCGACAGCGTGACCCCGCCGCATTCTGGTTAATCATCAAGCGTCACAATCAGCAGCTTCACCGGGTCGCCCGCGCCATCCTGAATGACGACACCGAGGCGGAGGACGTACTTCAGGAGACCTATATCCACGCCTTCACCCATCTGGCCGAATTCCGCGCGGAGGCGCGGCTGTCGACCTGGCTCACCCGGATCGCGCTGAATGAGGCGCTGGGACGCCGCCGGAAAAGGCGGCCCACCGTCGACGTGAAAGCCATCGAAGGCATGGTCGCTCCGTTCAGCGCCCACAAGCCTGATCCCGAAGAGGCGGCCGCTCTCGCTGAAATCCGCAGCCTTCTGGAGCGAGCCGTCGGTGGCTTGCCAGAGCCCTTTCGCATCGTCTTTGTCATGCGGGACGTCGAGGAAATGAGCATTGAGGAAACGGCTTTTCTTTTGGCGTTGCGGCCTCAGACAGTGAGCACCCGCCTTTATCGCGCACGCCGGCTGCTCCGCGAGGCGCTGCGGGACGAGCTCGCCACCGTGTTCACGGATACGTTTCTCTTCGCTGGCGCCCGTTGTGACCGCCTCGCGCAATCAGTCTTAGATCGGCTCGCAATCCGCCTGGTTCGAAAGGATACTCATCAGTTGAACGCGGCGACTGAGCGCACCTAGACCCCGTCCACGCCGAGATTACGCCGGCTTCTTCGCAGAGCTCTTGTGGCGGGACGCGGGAATATTTTGGCGGCCCGGACCATCTAATCGTCAGGCAAATGCATTCGGCGCCGCGGTGCTGACAGCGGGGTTGAATCAACAAACATAGGAGACCGCCATGCAGGGCGCACTTCACCTATCCCGGCGTCAGTCGCTTCAGGGACTTGTCGTACTCGGTGCCGGAGCGGCACTCGGCAGAATCGCACGGCCTTCACCGGTATTGGCACAAGACATCTCGGACGAGGACATTTTCCGCTTTGCGCTCAACCTCGAATACATGGAGGCTGAATACTACCTCCGCGGCACCACCGGAATGGGCATCGAAGCAGCCGATGTCGGTTCGAAACCCGGCGACGTCGTTGGTGGAAAGCAAGTCTCGTTCGAGACGCCGGCCATCGGCGAATTCATGCAGGAAGTCGCGGAAAACGAACTCGCGCACGTTCGCTTCTACCGCAAGACGCTTGGAGCCAACGCCGTCGACCGGCCGGCGATCGATTTCGATGCAGGGTTCAAGGCGGTTGCGGAGGCAGCTGGTCTCGGTGCGGACTTCGACCCCTTCGGCAACGAAACGAACTTCGTTCTCGGGGGGATGCTGTTTGAGGATGTCGGCGTCACCGCCTATGCCGGTGCTGCGACAGTTCTGAAAAACAAGGACTTCCTCGCCGCCGCCGCAGGCATCCTGGCGGTCGAGGCCTACCACATGGGAATGGCGCGATCTACGCTATACCGGAAGGGAGAGGAAGCTTGGAAGGCCGCCAATGCTGTCTCCGATGCCCGAGACAAAATCGACGGATCGGATGATAAGGACCAGAGTATCCAGGCGGACGGCAAAGCCAACATCGTTCCTTCGACGCCCGATGCGATCGCGTTCACCAGAACGCCGCGGGAGGTACTCCGGATCGTCTACCTCACCGACAAGGACGGAGTGAGCAAGGGCGGTTTCTATCCGGAAGGGATGAACGGCACGCTCAAGAGCACCTGAGCAAGTTGCGACGAGTGACGATTGGCGGCGGCCGAAGGCTGGTATACGAAGCTGCTCGGTCGTGGACCGGATTCCCGGCCGATGGACACGCTGGTGCAGCGGGATCTCTTTGGCCAGGGCGGGGTAGCGCTTTCAACCGACTCGAGATCGCCGGCAGGGGCGTGATGTTCCTTATCGTCGACGATGTCGCGGCCGAGCGCCGTAGGCTACAGAGCCTAGGGATCGTGCTTTGAGGACGACATTCAGGCGACTACTCGACGCTGGCGCAGGTGCGTGATCCTGACGACAACCTACTCACGCTGGCGACGCCGCCCTCGCGGCCCTACCCGCCGGTATGATCCCCCGGAAGAGCGAAGTCCGCCTCACGCAAGAAACGCGCCGGCCGATGAAGGCTGGCTCCCCGAGTTGGATTTGAACCAACGGGCACTCGATTAACACTGGAGATCTCTACCGGTGAGCTATCGGGGAGCTGCTGATACCAAACTCAGCTTAAATTCGGATCGGGCTATAAGGCATTTGCCGAATATGGTGGCGGCGTCGCATCTTCTGCTTGCCGCCCTATTTCACCAAGGACGGGCCGCCGGAATGAAGGCCAGCTTTCGTGAACCGGCAAGGAGCCAGTCAGCGACTGACATTGGTCGTTTGCCGAATGTCGCCGTCGAGGAACGAGAAGGCACTGGCTGGGTGTTGATGGCCACATCGGGAGGTGAATCCATGGAACCGCGGGCCAAGGAAGAGGAGAACCTTTCCCGACTCGAACGGGCCGCGCAACAGACTGCTGATCCAAAAACTATCGAACAGAAGGCGAAAAAGCCCGAGGAAAAATTCCGCTTCAGCCTTCGCAAGGAAGACGTCTGGTGGACGGTTGGTTTCGCTGCCGCTGCCTTGCTGCTTTTTGGCATCCAAATCCTGATCAATTGGCGCTTAGAATGGCTTGACGCGCCTTTGCGCGTTCGCGTGCTGAACTACGTCAGGGGCGCCCTTCTCATTTTCGTTATGCTGACCGTTGCGAATGTTATCGAAGTCTTTCTCATTGGCCGAATTCCCAATCGTGTTTCGCGTTTCAACCTGCAACGTATTTTTCGATTGGTCGTCGTCGTCGCCATCGTCTTCGTGGCCATTTCAGTCTTATTTGTGAACTGGTATGCTGCGGTTGTTTCACTCGGCCTGATTTCACTGATTCTCGGCTTTGCGCTGCAAATGCCGATCTCCAGTTTCATCGCGTGGATTTATATTCTGGCCAGGGCGCCGTATCGCGTTGGCGACCGCATTCGCATCGGCGATGCCCATGGCGATGTCATTGATGTCAGCTATCTCGACACGACGTTATGGGAATTCGGCGGCGAACATCTTTGGACCGATCATCCGAGCGGACGCGTCATCAAGTTTCCGAACTCCACCGTGTTTGACACGCCGGTCTTCAACTATTCTTGGCCGCTGTTTCCCTATGTCTGGAACGAAATCAAGTTCCAGCTCGCTTATGAAAGCGATCTGGAATTCGTAGCGAAAACCATGAGAGAGGTCGTTGACGAGCAGATCGGCGACATCATGAGCCAGAAGGTGAAGGTCTATAAGCACATCCTGTCACAAACGCCGGTGGACGAACTCGAAGTGAAGGAGCATCCCGTGGTTCATTTTCGCGTCAGTGAAAACACCTGGCTCGAGGCCATCGTGCGTTACCTCGTGCCGCCGAAGGAAGCGGGGCGCACCAAAACACGCCTGATCAAGGAAATGCTGGCGCGAATGAATGCAAAACCCGATCGCGTGTTGTTTCCGAAGAGCAATTTGAGGTGAACTTCCTCACGCTCCGACCGCGGTCGAGGCGCAGAGCGTCGGCAGTTGGCCACCCGCCCATTCCGGTATCCGGCCCGGACGGCAGATCCGACCCAAAGCGGTTGTCCAGCCTCGGGCACCAGCCGTCAGATTTTCACCACTGGCTAGGCCGCTGTGTCTAGCCTCGTTTCCGCCGCCGACCCGACCCGGCCGGCCCGATCGTCCTCGGTAACTTCCCACCAGTCGCCCAGGGCGTCGATGAGCGGCACAAGCTTCAGGCCGGGCGCCGTGAGGTCGTAGTCCACGCGTAGCGGATAGCCGGCATGCGCCGTTCGCCGCACAATCCCGGCTTCCTCCAGCTTGCGCAGTTCCAGCGCTAGAATGCGGTGCGATACGGTCGGGTTGTCCCGCCTCAGATCGCTGAAGCGCTTGGTCCCGTCTTTCAGATAGTAAAGCAGCAAAGTGGGCCAGCGACCGCTGAGCACACGCATGGTTTCTTCGATCGGGCAGCGTGAGACGACATCTTTCATGGCGGGGACCTGGTTACAGAATAGTGCGTAATTTACATGGGGCGACCAGCGTTTAGGGTCAAGTTTCGCTGCGCAGCGTGATCCCTAAATCATGGAAGAGACAAAGAAATGGAACCTATCCTCCTTTACGGCATCCCGGCGGGAAGTTCGATGGGGCTTGTCGCTGCTTTTGAACGCGTCGGACAGCCCTACCGCCTGTGCCGCGTCGACATGCTCGCTGAAATGAAGAACGACGCCTATGCCAGCATCAACGGCCGTCAGGAAACGCCGGTGTTGATCACGGACCAAGGCAAGGTGCTCACCGAGACCATGGCGATTGCCGCTTGGCTCGAAGCCCGCGACACGCAACGTCGTATCAGCTTCGACCCTCGCTCGCCGGAAGCCGACCGGATGCATCAGCTGATGGCTTTCGTGAACACCGGCTTCACCGCCGCTTTCACCCCCCTCTGGGCCGCATATGAAATGGAATCGGCCGAGCCTGTCCTGCTGGCGACCTTGCGCGACTTCGGCCGCAAGGCCGTTACCGAACGCCATGACCGGCTTGAGGCGATGATCGCCGACACCGACTTTCTGGTCGACGACCGCCTGACGCTTGCCGACACCACGCTGATTGGCGTGGCACGTTGGGCGGAATTCCACCAGGCCGTCGACGCGACGAGCTACCCCAAGCTGGCTGCGTTGCGCGGCAGGATCGAAGCCGATCCGGCCGTGCGATATGCGCAAGCCATCGAGGATGGCGAAAAGCTCGCTGGTTCGGGCGCCTGCCTCGGCCATGTCCCATTGGCCGAGGTGATCGAACGCTTCGCTGCCTAGTTTTGTCACGCGTGTCACCGCGCGGCGCCAAAGTGTGGCGCCGCGCGGTGACCGGCTGTGGCTTGGTCGGGCAGGGTGGAGAATCCGTCAAGTCAGGTGATCAGGTGGGATGCGTTGACACGCATCCAGTCGGCCAGCGAATCCAGCGTGCCGCGCAAGGTTCTGCCCAGCGGCGTTATCTCATACTCCACGCGCGGCGGCATCTCGGCATAGACCCTCCGATAGACCAGGCCGCGATGTTCGAACAGGCGCAGCTGCCGCGTGAGCTCCTTTTGCGTAATCGGCGCGACGGCCCGCTGGAGCTCGCCGAAGCGGATCGGGCAACCGGTGACGATCAGGCGATAAAGAATGGGAATGGCCCATTTTCCCGAAACCAGATTGACGAAATCGATCATCGGGCAACGATCGGTCGCGCCATTTCCGCCTTCGATTGGCGGGACCTCGATGGCTTTTGCCTGTGCCATGAAATTATTTCCTTTAGTACCCATTCGGTGCCTACTATACAAAGCATACTATCATGCCGACAATGCCGTTCTCATCTCATTGGGAAGGCAAATCATGGGTCGCTTAAAAGGCAAATATGCCCTCATCACCGGGGCAACCAGCGGCATCGGTCTCGAAACCGCGCGCCAGTTTCTGGCCGAGGGCGCTACGGTGGCAATCACTGGCAGAAACCCGTCCGGGCTCGACGCTGCGCAGCGCGAGCTGGGCGGATCGGCGCAGGTGATCAGGAATGATGCCGGCAATCTCGCCGATCAGCGTGCGCTTGCCGCCGAGCTTGCGCAGCGCTGGCCTCGGCTCGATATACTCAACATCAACGCCGGCGATGTGATGCACCAGCCGCTGCAGGATTGGGACGAGGCGGTCTACGACCGTCTGATGCAGACCAATCTGAAGGGGCCGTTCTTTCTGATCCAAGCCCTGTTGCCGATGTTTTCCAACCCGTCGTCGATCATTCTGTGCGGCTCGGTCAGTGCCCATATCGGCCTGCCCCAGAGCAGCGCCTACGCCGCCAGCAAGGCGGGTCTCCTGTCATTGGCGCGCACCCTCTCGGGGGAGATGATCGAGCGCGGTATTCGCGTCAATGGCCTCAGCCCCGGCCCGACCGAGACGCCGGCCCTGGGCAAGCTGGGTCTGCCCGAAGCGGAAGAGAAGGCGCTGGGCGATCGGATACGCGCGCTGGTGCCGATTGGCCGCATGGGCAAACCCTGGGAGCTCGCCAAGGCAGCGGTGTTTCTAGCATCGGATGAGTCGAGCTTCGTCGTCGGCACGGAACTGCTCGTCGATGGCGGCGTCGGAAATCTCTAGAGCATTTTGCAGCCAAGTGGTTACACTTGGCGTCGCACAAATGCGGCTGAAACACAGATAAAGCGGGATGCCCCGTCCAATCCAAATGCATCCCGCTCTAGCCGGATTTACCATCGCCACCATCGACTTGGCGACAATCGCCCCTAAATCGACTATCATTATGCTTGTACGAGAAGTGGCAGCTATGGGCGGCCATCCTGGCGGTGACCGCCCCGACACACGGGAGAATGGTTATGGCCAGCTTTCATGTCATGTCGGACGCGCGCGGAATGCACGTGCAGCCCACGGTGCGCCGCATCACGACGGCGGACCTGATGGATGTGCTGCGGCTCGGCGTCGAGGATTTCTGGGCAAAGCCATCGCATTACGTGTTCCTGTGCCTGATCTATCCGGTGGTCGGATTGATCCTGGCGCAATGGACGACATCCGGGTCCTATGCCATCCAGCTCCTCTACCCGCTGATGTCCGGCTTCGCCCTGCTTGGACCCTTCGCCGCAATCGGCCTCTACGAGATCAGTCGCCGCCGCGAACTCGGCATGGACACGTCCTGGTGGCACGCGCTCGATGTGCGTCACTCGCCGGCGCTGCCCGCGATCGCGGTCATCGGCGTCATGCTGGTGGCACTGTTCCTGCTCTGGCTGTTCACCGCGCAATCGATCTACACCAGCCTGTTCGGCAATCAGCCGCCGGCCTCGATCGGCGACTTTGTGCGCGAGGTGCTGACGACGACCAAAGGCTGGACGCTGATCCTGCTCGGCAATGCGGCTGGGTTCGTTTTCGCCGTGATCGTGCTGGCGACGACCGTCATCGCCTTTCCGCTGCTGCTTGACCGCGATGTCGGCGCTGTCTCGGCAATCGAGACCTCGGCACGGGCGGTGATGGCTAACCCGCTGCAGATGGCGCTGTGGGGCTTGATGGTCGCCGTGCTGCTGGTCATCGGCTCGATCCCGCTGTTTGCCGGGCTCGCCGTCGTCATGCCCGTGCTTGGCCATGCGACGTGGCATCTCTATCGCAGGGTGGTGGAGCCGGAGCGGGTGCAGCAGGACCGGCGGCCGATGTAAGCAAGCGCAGCGGTGCCGCCGCTCTATCTTTTTGTTTGAGCATCGGATTTTCCCAAAACCGGTATCCACCCTCGGGTCAGGCCCGAGGGCATGCTTTTGGGTCCGATGCTCCGGTTAACGCTGCGCGTCGGTCGCCATCTTCAGGGCCAGCGCGGTCAGCACCGTGCCCATCATCCAGCGCTGGATCACCAGCCACAGCGGCCGGCCGGCGAGGAAGACGGCGATCGAGCCGGCGGTGACCGCGATGATCGCGTTGACGGTGAGGCTTATCGCGATCTGGGTGGTGCCGAGCACCAGAAGCTGCGACAGCACGTGGCCCTTACCGGGGCTGATGAACTGCGGCAGCAGCGACAGATAAAGCACCGCCACTTTCGGGTTGAGCAGATTGGTCATCAGGCCCATGGCGAACAGTTTGCGCGGCCTGTCCTTCGGCAGTTCCCGAACCTGGAACGGCGAGCGTCCGCCTGGCCTCACTGCTTGCCAGGCAAGCCACAAGAGGTAGAGCGCGCCGGCAAAGCGCAGCACGTCATAGGCGTAGGGCACGGCAAGCAGCAGCGCGGTGATGCCGAATGCCGCCGACAACACGTAGAAGACAAAGCCGAGCGCCACGCCACCGAGCGAAATCAGGCCGGCCTTCGGCCCCTGTGACAGCGACCGCGAGATCAAATAGATCATGTTCGGGCCAGGCGTCAGCACCATGCCAAGGCAGACCAGCGCGAAGGCGAGATGGTTGGCGGCGTCGGGCACGGGCGCATCTCCGGTGGCGGTGGGGACACTCACCATGTCCGTTCGACCGCCGCAAGGGCAAGGTGGCGATAGCCTTTGCGCCAGCCCCACTGTCAGCCGGAAGAACGGTTAGGTCAGCGATCCTTCGCCCCCTCTGTCCTGCCGGACATCTCTCCCGCTTGGGGGAGATCGGATGTCGCCCTCGGCTTCGCCAATCTCCGGTGAAAGAGGGCGCGGTCAGTCCCGTAACCTCAGCCGACGATGCGCAGGTTCGACAATTCGTTGGCGATTTCCTTGAAATTGTCTGACAGAGTCGCCCCGGTAGCGTTCCAGAACAGCTTGGCCGGCTTGGTCGGATCGGTGGGATCCTTGCGGAAGCGCGAGTCCGAGGAGCATGCCTTCAGGGCGTCGAGCGCTTTCTTGTCGCCGGCGTCGGTGGTCGACAGGTCGAGCGCAACGGTCATGACGAGAACGTTCGACTTCTTCGCATTGGCGCAAAGGGTCTGCATCTGCTCGTCCAGCGCGGCCGTGTAGTTGCCGCCAGTAAAGGTCGTCTTGCCGATGTCGGTGCTTGTGTTCATGAACAGGCGCGTCACGCTTCCCGACCCTGGATATGTGAGGCCGGTGTAACCGTAAGCGGCATAGGTCGACCTGTTATTGGCATAGTCGCTGTCGCTGACGGCGCTGTAGGTGTTGGCGCCGTCGGTCAGCACGATGACCACTTTGTCGTTGCCCTTTTCGGCGTTCGGTCGGCCTTCCGTGAAAGGTTCGTTGCTCGACACCGTCCGCCAGCCCCAGGCAAGGCCTTCCGGCACGTTGGTGTTGCCGTTCGGTGCCATGGCGTCGATGGCGTCGTTGATCTCCTCTTTCTGGGCAAGCTGGCTTACGTCTTTGAGCGTCGTGACCGGGTTGGTCGTGCAGGACGCATTCGGGCCGTCGCCCGCGGCAGCCGACTTCGAGCCGTAAGGCTTCACCAGGAAATATTTGCGCATGTCCGACTGCCGCTGCGAGGCGGTTGGGCTATCGCTGTAATACGGCCAGTCGGCCCACCAGTTGTTGCCGTAGCTATAGGACAGGTAGGTCGCGTCGTTGACACCGTCTCGGTCGAAATCGAGCCAGAGGGTGCCAGCTTCGTCCGGCGCAAACATTGGCACGAACAGCGTGGCAGGCGCGGCGGTGGTCGGCGTCGTGTCGTCGTTATTATACGGGTACGGCCTCGCCTCCACGCAACCCTGCCAGCTCGCATAGCGGCTGGTGGTGTAGATGTATTCCGGGGTGGTCCAATGGCCGCTGCTGCAGTTGCCTTTTTTGTTATAGGTGTCGCAGATGTACTGTTTCGTGTTAGGCACTTCTTCGCGGCCGGACTCGACCGTGATGTCGGCGTAAAGGCTGAAGCGGGTCAGTGGTTGATCCTGGGTGTCGCCCCAGCCGGTGCCGCGCTTGTACCAGACGCCGTTGAGCTTCTCGGCGTATTTGTCCGGATTGTTGGCGGGGGTCATCGTCGTCCAATCGAAATCCTCGTGCTGGATCGGGGAGATGCCGTCCTGATCCATCCAGCCTTCTTGGTCATGGGTGGGGCCGACATTGACCGAAGCAGCGAACGGCACGAGGGAGAACTGCACCGGTTTGCTGACCTGCTTCATCTGCTGTGCCTGCAGCGCCAGCGTGTCGACAAGCTGCTTGGCGGCAGTCTTCAGCAGGTCTATTCGCTTCACGCCGGTGCCGGAACCGAGGTTGTTCATCGAGCCGGAATTGTCGAGCACAAGGGCTACTTCCAGCGTGTTCTTGAGGCGGATTTCCGAGCAAGCCGTGAAGGCTGTGCCGCTCCCACCCGTCAGCATGGCGGCAGCCGGTAGAAAATAAGGCGTATACGTCAGGGCGCTGCACAGCTTCAGCGTGCCGCCACCCGCATTGTTGTTGGGCAGGGTGACGGTAAGCGACGTATTCGCCGGATCGACGGGACCAAGATTGGCTTCGAAGAAGGTCTTGGCAAAGGCCACGGTGTCGGCGTCGCTTGCGCCGGCGACGATGTGCTGAGCGGTGGCGAGGCCGGCGGCGTCAAGGGCGTTCAACGTACCGTGCTTCTGGCGGAGCAGTTCCGAGTAATCGACGCTGAGCGCCAAGCCCCCCATGAGCGGCACAATCGTGATGGCCGTCATGAGCGTATAGTTGCCACGCCGGTCCCTACCGAATTTACGGAACATTGCCTTCAGAACCCCGCCAGAACCCTTTGTCGGCGAACGATGCCACCAATAGTTAAATTTCAGATTGCTAAAATATGTCCAAGATCGGCACAGTTTTTTAAAGCTCGTTAACCATGCCGCAGATGGCGGCAGTGCTGCCCACGATTGGACCCCGGGGAAGACTCCGCAATGGGCTAAACCTCTGGAAAGAGGCGGCTTTTATGCTTTGTGCGCCTGCCTTGATCATCGCCAGGCAATCCTGAACGTTGCGAAAGCTGGTGACAGGATCAAGCGCTTCGGTTAATGCGGGCCTGCCGCACGGACCGTCGGTAGCGGCCGATCATGACTTGGGAAAAATAGTATGGCGGATTCACCCGACATCATCGGCTCGCTCGCAGATTTGTCGGGAGCCTATTCGGCCATCCTGTGCGATGTCTGGGGCGTGGTTCACAATGGCGAACGGCATTTTCCGGCCGCGGCTCTGGCGCTGGCCACTGCGCGCGAGGCGAAAATACCTATCGTGCTGATCACCAATTCGCCGCGGCGAAGCACCGACGTGGTGGCGCAGATGAATGCGATCGGTGTTCCCCCAAGCGCCTATGACCGCGTCGTCACGTCCGGCGACGTGACCCGCGACCTGATCATCGAGGGGCCGCGAAAAATCTTCCACATCGGCGGTGATCGCGATCTCACGCTCTATGACGGTCTTGATGTCGAGCTCGTCGAGGAGTTCGAGGCGTCCGGCGTGGTCTGCACCGGGTTGTTCGACGACGAGGTGGAGAAGCCGGAAGACTACGCCGAACTTCTGCGGCGGTTGCGCGCCAGGAACCTGCCGTTCATCTGCGCCAATCCCGACATCGTGGTCGAGCGCGGCGAGCGGATGATATGGTGCGCGGGGGCCTTGGCCCGCGACTATGCCCAGCTCGGCGGGCGCACGCTGATCGCCGGAAAACCTTATGCCCCCGTCTATGACGTCGCGATGAAAGAGATCGCCGAACTGCTCGGCCGCCCGATCGAGCGCTCGGACGTGCTGGCCATCGGCGATGGCATGATGACCGACATCAAAGGTGCTGCCGACAACGGCTTCGACGTGCTCTACGTATCGGGCGGCATCCATGCCCGCGACTATGGCGATCCGCTACAACCGGATCCGGCCAGGCTAATTGCCTTTCTGGAAAAGCACGGCTACCGGCCGGTCGCGGTCATTCCGAGACTGCGGTAGGGTCGCTCGATGACGGAAGCCTCGAAATGACGCAAGCCTTCGAACGCGTTTCTGCAATCTCGCCGCTGCCGGCCCATTTGCGCGGCGGCGTGGTGGCGATCGGCAATTTCGACGGCGTTCACCGCGGCCATCAGGCCGTGCTCGAGCGCGCGCTTGCCGAGGCCCGCCAGCGCGACGTGCCGGCTCTGGTGCTGACCTTCGAGCCGCATCCGAGAAAGGTGTTCCGGCCTGATATACCGCTGTTCGTGCTGACGCCGCCGCCGATGAAGGCACGACTGCTGTCGTATCTAGGCTTTGCCGCACTCGTCGAACAGCCGTTCACGCGCGACTTCGCCGCGCTGTCGGCGGAAGCGTTCGTGACCGACGTGCTGGACAGGAATCTCGGCATCGTTCACGCCGTGACCGGCTTCGACTTCCACTTCGGCAAGGACAGGCAGGGCGGCCCGGCCTATCTGATGGCGGCCGGCGAACGCCACGGCTTCGGTGTCACGCTGGTCGACGCGTTTCGCGACGAGGGCGCCGAGGTGGTGTCGTCGAGCCGCATTCGCGCGCAGCTCGGCGAGGGCGAGGTGGCCGAGGCCGCCGGCCTGCTCGGTTATCGCTTCACGGTCGAGAGCGAGGTGATCGGCGGCCAACGGCTTGGCCGGACGCTGGGCTTTCCAACCGCCAATATGAGGCTTTCGCCGGAAGCCACTCTGAAGGAAGGGATTTATGCCGTCCGCTTCCGTCGCGCCGACGGCACGCTTCATGACGGCGTTGCCAGCTTCGGCCGCCGCCCGACCGTCGACGACAACGGCACGCCGCTTCTGGAAACCTTCGTTTTCGATTTTTACGGCGACCTCTACGGTGAGATATGCGCGGTATCCTTCTTCGGCTTCCTGCGCGCCGAGGTGAAGTTCGACGGGCTCGACGCGCTGGTCGCGCAGATGAAACGCGACGAAGCGGAGGCGAGGGCGCTGCTGGCCGGCGTCAGCCCGCTTTCCGAGCTCGACGCGGCCATTGCTTTCTAAAGCATGATCCCAAAAAGTGGGAACCGGTTTTCGGACAAGATCATGCTAAAACAAGAACCTATTTCTTCAGCGCCAGGCCGACGGCAATGAAGGCCCAGCCCTGGAAGATCAGGTCGATAGCGAGAAACAGTCCCAGCACCCATACGCTGTTGACTGGCCAGCCCATGGCGATGACCAGGCCTGCCAGCGCGCTGATGACACCCGCCGCAACGAGCCAGCCCCAACCCTTGGCCGGTCTGTGCTTGTACCCGACCCAGGCCCTGAGCACGCCTGAAGCGAGAAGGGCGACCGCCAGCAGGAAGGTCAGCACCGCCGAGGCCAGCAGCGGATTATAGAAGGCGAAGAACCCGGCGACTGCATAGAGAAGACCGCTGAGCAGCCAATAGAAGAACCGGCTCCATGTCTTCACACCGAAGGCATGCATGATCTCGATGACACCGGCCATCAGCATCAGCCAGCCGACGACGTAGACCGAGGCGACCGTGGCAATGAACAGATTGCCGAAGGCGATGCCGCCGAGGATCAGCAGCAGCACGCCGAGCCCGACGAACCATCCCCATTTCGCCTGCGTCTGCCCAATCGCATCCTTTAGAACATCGCCTTGCAGGGTCATTGCCGCCATCTCCATCGAAGTTGCCTGGCATCTTGCCAATTGGAGGGTAGCGCCGAAGGCCTTGCCCGTCCAGCGAGCAGCTTGCGCCGGACGCATGCCAAAAAAGCGAGGAAGCGTTTCGAATTTAAATCAAAGTTTACTGAACCGGCGCCATGGCTCTTGGCCAGGCCGGTTGTTCCTGCCGGTGTTCCGTGCCTATGGAGTGACGATGCGTTCTGTCAGGGTGTTTCAGCTGGTCTTGGCCACCTTCATGCTTGGCGCGCCCAGTGCCGCCGAAGCAGGCGAGGGCGCCTTGGGCTGGCTGTCCGGCGACTGGTATCTGACGGTCGGCGCCACCGGCATGGTCGCGCCGAATTTCGAGGGCAGCAAGAAATACCTGCTCAGCGCCTCGCCGATCATCTCACTCGGCAAGGCGGGTCCCGCGGCCCGCTTCACCTCGCGCAACGACAACATCTCGCTGGCGCTGATCGACGATGGCGGCCTGCGCGCCGGCCTGACCGGAAAAATTCTGTTTTCGCGCGATGGCGGCGACGCCAACGAGCTGAAGGGCCTCGACCCGGTGCGCTGGGGCGGTGAGGCCGGCGGCTTCTTCGAATTCTATCCTTTTGACTGGTTGCGCGCTCGCGCCGAATTGCGGCACGGCATTCGCGCCCATAGCGGCTTTGTCGCCGACATCGCCGCCGACGCCTTTTATGATGTGACGCCGGAGGTCAGGATTTCGGGCGGGCCGCGCGTTTCGTTCGCCTCATCGGACTATTTCGACGCCTATTACGGCGTCAATGCCGAGGAAGCCGTGGCTTCGGGCCTCAGCGAATACCATCCGGGCGGCGGGGTGAGATCGGCGGGCCTTGGTGGCGCGGTGACCTGGAAGGTGACCGAGCCGATGACGGCCAGCCTGTTCGGCGAATATTCGCGCCTGATGGCTCCGGCGGCCGATTCCAGCCTGGTCAAGGAGCGCGGCGACCGCAACCAGTTCACGATCGGCGTGTCGACGACTTATCGGTTTGATTTCTCGATGTGATGTCGCGGGTTGTGTATTGCGCGCAGCCGCATGGCTCAGGCGACTATGCCGTAGGCGATGCGGTTCGTCTTCCACGCAATTGGTACACGCTCCTAGGGCAAGCATCAGAGTTCGGGCTTTTCAATATCGGCTGTCTCGGTTAAAAGCCCTGCGATGACGAGCTTTTCGCGCCTTCTCGCGCTGACGATACGAATTACAAGCCCGGTGTTCCGGGCGGCCTGACCGCCGCCGGAGCCGCCGGGAATTTTGCGCGCGGCCTCTCGCGCTTTTTCCAGATCATGATAGTTCAACACCCGGGCTCTTTTGCCGCCGGGCAATGCATATGGCAGACCAATGACCGACACCCCAACGACCGACGCCGTCGAAACGATCGACTATTCCAAGACGCTTTATCTGCCGCAGACGGACTTCCCGATGCGCGCCGGCTTGCCCGAGAAGGAGCCGTTGCTGGTCAAGCGCTGGCAGGACATGGACCTTTACCGCAAGCTGCGCGAAAACGCCGCCGGCCGCGAAAAATACGTGCTGCATGACGGGCCGCCCTACGCCAACGGCAATATCCACATCGGCCACGCGCTGAACAAGATCCTCAAGGACGTCATCACCCGCTCGTTCCAGATGCGCGGCTATGACTCGAACTATGTGCCCGGCTGGGATTGCCACGGCCTGCCGATCGAATGGAAGATCGAGGAGCAGTACCGCGCCAAGGGCAAGAACAAGGACGAGGTGCCGGTCAACGAGTTCCGCAAGGAATGCCGCGAGTTCGCCGCGCACTGGATCAAGGTGCAGGGCGCAGAATTCCAGCGGCTCGGCGTCGTCGGCGATTTCGACAATCCCTATACGACCATGGCGTTTCATGCCGAGGCGCGTATCGCCGGCGAACTGTTGAAATTCGCCACGTCGGGCCAACTCTATCGCGGCTCCAAGCCGGTGATGTGGAGCGTGGTCGAGCGCACCGCGCTGGCCGAGGCCGAGGTCGAGTACCAGGATTATGAGAGCGACACGATCTGGGCGAAGTTTCCGGTCGTCAGCCTTGCCTGGCAAGTTACTAACGTCACGGATGGGCAGCCCGCAAGACTAAATCCAGAGCTTACCGGGACGTCACTGGACTTGCTGGAGGCCCACGTTGTCATCTGGACGACGACGCCGTGGACGATCCCCGGTAACCGCGCCGTCAACTATTCGCCACGCATCAACTACGGCCTCTACGAGGTGACGGCGGCAGAGAACGCTTTCGGCCCGCAGTCCGGCGAAAGACTGATCTTTGCCGACGCGCTGGCGGAAGAGACCGCTCTCAAGGCCAAAGTGACGATGAATCGCCTCCGTAGCGTTTCGGCCGAAGAGCTTGGAATCCTTACGCTTTCTCATCCCTTCAAAGGTTTGAATGGCGGCTACGAATTCCCCGTGCCGATGCTCGCCGGCGACCATGTCACCGACGAGGCCGGCACCGGCTTCGTCCACACCGCGCCGGGCCATGGCCGCGAAGACTTCGACGCCTGGATGGATGCTGCGTCGGACCTGCGCCAGCGCGGCATCGACACCGCCATCCCGTTCACCGTCGACGATGCCGGCTTCTTCACCAAGGACGCGCCGGGCCTTGGCCCGGACCGCGAGGGCGGAGCTGCGCGCGTCATCGACGACAACGGCAAGAATGGCAATGCCAACCAGGCGGTCATCGACGAGCTGATCAAGCGCAACGCGCTGTTCGCGCGCGGGCGATTGAAGCATTCCTACCCGCATTCGTGGCGGTCGAAGAAGCCGATCATCTTCCGCAACACGCCGCAATGGTTCGTCTATATGGACAAGGAACTGGGCGACGGCACGACGCTGCGCAGCCGTGCCTTGAAGGCGATCGACGACACCCGCTTCGTGCCGGCCGCCGGCCAGAACCGCATCCGCGCCATGATCGAGGAGCGCCCCGATTGGGTGCTGTCGCGCCAGCGCGCCTGGGGCGTGCCGATCGCCGTCTTCGCCGATGCCGACGGCAACGTCCTGCGCGACGAGGCCGTCAACCAGCGCATCATGGATGCCTTCGAGAAGGAAGGCGCCGACGCCTGGTTTGCGGCCGGCGCCAAAGAGCGTTTCCTTGGCAATCACGATGCCTCGATATGGCAGCAGGTTATGGACATCCTCGACGTCTGGTTCGATTCCGGCTCGACCCATGTCTTTACGCTCGAGGATCGTCCGGACCTGAAGTGGCCGGCCGACGTCTACCTGGAAGGCTCCGACCAGCATCGCGGCTGGTTCCATTCCTCGCTGCTTGAAAGCTGCGGCACCAGGGGCAGGGCGCCTTACGACACCGTCGTCACCCATGGCTTCACCATGGACGAGGAGGGACGGAAAATGTCGAAGTCGCTCGGCAACACCGTGGTGCCGCAGGACGTCATCAAGCAGTCGGGTGCCGATATCCTGCGGCTATGGGTGGTGACGACCGATTACTGGGAAGACCAGCGGCTCGGCAAGAATGTGCTGCAGACCAACATCGACGCCTACCGCAAGCTGCGCAACACCATCCGCTGGATGCTGGGCACGCTTGCCCATGACGATGGCGAGGAAGTGCCGCTGGACAAGATGCCGGAGCTGGAGCGGCTGATGCTGCACCGGCTCTCCGAACTCGATGAGGTCGTGCGCGCGGGCTACGACGCTTTCGAGTTCAAGCGCATCACCCGCATGCTGCTCGATTTCATGGTGGTCGAGCTGTCGGCCTTCTATTTCGACATCCGCAAGGACGCGCTCTACTGCGAGGCCCCGTCCAGCGTGAAGCGCAAGGCCTCCGTTCAGGTGGTGCGCCATCTGTTCGACTGCCTGGTGAAATGGCTGGCGCCGATGCTGCCCTTCACGATGGAGGAAGCCTGGCTCGACCGTCATCCTGACGCCGTCTCGGTTCATCTCGACCAGTTTCCGCAAATCCCGGCCGACTGGAAGAACGAGGCGCTGGCGGAAAAATGGCGCAAGGTCAGGCAGGTCCGCCGTGTCGTCACCGGCGCGCTGGAGATCGCACGCGCCCAGAAGGTCATCGGCTCGTCGCTGGAAGCGGTGCCGGTCGTCACGCTCGACGATGCGGCGCTCGAAGCGGCGATATCAGATGTCGACATGGCCGAGATGGCGATCACCAGCGATCTGGTCATTGCGCATGGCAGCGCGCCTTCTGGCGCCTTCACGCTGGACGACGTCAAGGGCGTCGCCGTCGTGGTCGAGAAGGCCGAGGACCGGGGCCTGGTCAAATGCGCGCGCTCATGGCGCTATACCGCAGATGTCGGCAGCGACGCGGAATTCCCCGATGTTTCGGCCCGGGATGCCGCTGTGCTGCACGAGTTGAAGTCGCTTGGTCGTATATGATGCATGTCGCCCAAAAGTGTGAAGCGGTTTTGGGATAACGACATGCACAGCCGCCATATCGGTGCATGTCGCCCAAAAGTGTGGAGCGGTTTTGGGATAACGACATGCACAGCCGCCATATCGGTGCACAAATGCCACGGCGGGCGGCTGATCGGCCCCCGCGCGTTGCCCTTAACGAGTGGTTGAGGTAAACACGCGAAACTCCGGACGACAAATTGTCGCCGGATTTCCGTCGGAAGAGCATAAGCGATGGGGACCGGACCTTTTGGCCGGTGCGATCGAGAGGCTGTCTAGAGTGGGACTTTTTGGCATGACCGAAAGAACTTGCGCGCGCGTTGCGCTGCTGGCGCCGCTTGTCGTATCCGGCCTGGCCCTGTCCGGCTGCATGGGCTCGCCGACCTACGGCACCGACAAGCCCGCCGCTGCACAGCTTGCCGGCGATCTCACCAGCGCTTTTTCAGTCGTGCCGAAGAACAAGGACAGGATCGACTACAAGCCGCGTCCCGAGCTGGTGAAGCCGGCGCCGGGGCAGAAGGAACTGCCGCCGCCGCAAGACAGTATCGCGACGGCGAGCGCCGATTGGCCCGAATCGCCGGAGCAACGCCGTGCTCGCCTGCGCGCCGACGCCACGCTCCATCAGGACGATCCGGACTACCAGGCGCAGATCGTCGATGACGTCCAGACGGATCCAACGGCGATCAAGGCTGCGATGGCGCAGTCGGGATCCAGCCATCCGCCGGCCTGGACTCCGGCGGATTCGGACAAGGGCCGCGCCGCCGAGGTCAAGCGCCGCCTCGCCCAAGGCAAGCAGGGCGACCCGAACACCCGCAAATATCTGAGCGAGCCGCCCGTGCAATACCGCGCCGCTGCCGGCACCGCGCCTGCGGGCGATCTCGGCGAGGACGAGTACAAGAAAGAACGCCGCCTCAAGAAGGAAGCGGCCGCCAAGAACAAGAGCGGCGGCATGTTCGACTGGCTGCCGTGGTAAGCTGCTAGGGAAAGCTGGCGCCGCTACGGTTCGCGTCGCTCCCTGAAAAAATCCTTCAGAAGCAGCGCCGCGTCGCTCTCGGCCATGCCTGGGTAGATGTCTGGCACATGGTGGCAGGTCGGTGAGGCGAAGAAGCGGACGCCGTTGACCACAGCGCCGCCCTTCTCGTCGGCGGCGCCGAAATAGAGCCGGCGCAGCCTGGCGAAGGAAATGGCGCCGGCGCACATGGCGCAGGGCTCCAGCGTCACATAGAGATCGTGGCCGGTGAGCCGCTCGCTCGACAGCTTGCTGCAGGCTTCGCGGATCACCAGCATTTCGGCATGGGCCGTGGGATCGGCAAGCTCGCGGGTGCGGTTGCCGGCACTGGCAACGACCGTATCGCCGCTGGCGATGACCGCGCCGACCGGCACTTCGCCGCGCAAGGCGGCAGTTTCGGCCTCTTTCAGCGCCAGCGCCATGAAATCCGGCCGCCTCAAGCGGTTTCCATTCCTATTATCTCCTCGCTACTCAGGCGCGATCCTGTTATCTACCCGCCCAAACGAGCAAAGGCCACATGGACGACAAAAACAAGAAATTCCCGGGTCAAAAAGGCCCGCGCAAGAACGGCCCGAAACCGTCGGGCCCGCGTGGTCGTGACGCCGCTGCCGGCAAAGGCGGTAAGCCGTCTTTCGGCGCGAAAAAACCTTACGCGCCACGCGGCGACCGACCGATGGCGGCTGACGGCGAGCGGCCGAAGCGCGACTTCAAAAGCGGCGATAAGCCGTTCAGCAAGGGACCGCGCCCTGAAGGCAAGCCCTATGAAAAGCGCGAGGGTCCACGCAAGCCCTACGCGCCGCGCGGCGACCGGCCGATGGCGGCTGATGGCGAGCGGCCAAAGCGTGACTTCAAAAGCGGCGATAGGCCATTCAGCAAAGGGCCGCGTCCGGAAGGCAAGCCCTATGAAAAGCGCGAGGGGCCGCGCAAGCCATATGCGCCGCGGGGCGACCGCCCGATGGCGGCCGAAGGCGAGCGGCCGACGCACGACTTCAAGGGCGGCGACAGGCCGTTCGGCAAAGGGCCGCGTCCGGAAGGCAAGCCTTATGAGAAGCGCGAAGGTCCGCGCAAGCCCTACGCGCCGCGCGGCGACCGGCCGGCGGCTGCCGAAGGCGAGCGTGGCGAAAGGCGCTTCGACCGTCCCAAGGGAGACTTCAGTGATCGCCCCAAGCGCGACTTCGGCGATCGGCCCAAGCGCGATTTCGGCGGTGATCGACCCCAGGGGACATCAGGCGGTGGTTTCAAGCCGCGCCCGCGTCCCGCCGAGGCGACGGAAGAGGCTGGCGAGCGCATTGCCAAGCGGCTGGCCCGCGCCGGCCTTGCCTCGCGCCGCGATGCAGAGGAGCTGATCGCAGCCGGCCGCGTCAAGGTCAATGGAAGGGTGCTGTCCTCGCCCGCCTTCAATGTGATGCCCGGCGATATCATCCATCTCGACGGCATGGAGATCCCGCCGATCGAGCGCACCCGGCTGTTCCTGTTCCACAAGCCGGCTGGCGTGGTCACCACCAACCGTGATCCCGAGGGCCGCAAGACCGTCTTCGACGTGCTGCCGGCCGACCTGCCGCGGCTGATGACCATCGGCCGGCTCGACATCAACACCGAAGGGCTGCTGTTGCTTACCAATGATGGCGGCCTGTCGCGCGTGCTCGAATTGCCGGCCACCGGCTGGCTCAGGCGCTACCGCGTGCGCGTCCACGGCAAGGTCGAGGAAAGTGCGCTCGCCGGCTTGCGCGAAGGCATCGCCGTCGACGGCGTCTTCTACGGCGCCATCGAGGCGACGCTCGACCGCGAGCAAGGCACCAATGCCTGGCTGACTCTCGGCCTGCGCGAAGGCAAGAACCGCGAGGTCAGGAACATACTGGGCTCGCTTGGTCTCGACGTGACACGGCTGATCCGCATTTCCTACGGGCCGTTCCAGCTCGACGACCTGCCCGAGGGTCATGTGCTGGAGATCAAGGGCCGCGTGCTGCGCGACCAGCTCGGCGAACGCCTGGTCGAGGAGTCCGGCGCCAATTTCGACGCCGAGATCACCAAGCCGTTTTCCAACAAGCCGGTACGGCGTGAAGCGGTGCGGGAAGAGGAACCGGAGCGGCCGAAATTCACCCGCGACGGCGAACGCCGTCCGATCGGCGAAGGCGGATTGATCAAGAACCGCAAGCGCCGCGAAGGCAGCCGCGACGAGGCGCTGGGCAAGCTGTCGACAAGTCCAGGCAGAAGCTTTGGGCCGGAAAAGAGCTTTGGTGAGCGTGGCCCCAAATCTGAACGTAGCGGGCCAGGCGGCTTTGGCGGCAGACCGGGCGGCGGGAAGAAGTCCGAACGCGAGCAGCGCCCGATCGAGCCGCCGGGCCAGCGCAAGGCCAATGTCTGGATGGCGCCAGGCGCGCGGCCGATCGGCAAAGGCAGGGCGGAGGCCGATGCCGCCAAGGCAGCCGAAACCAAGGCACGCAAGGCCTCGTTCAAGCCGTCCTATGGCAAGCCCGCCAGTGGACCGGGAGGTGGAAAACCCGGAGGCGCAAAGCCGTTCGGCAAGCCGCGTGGCGAACGCCCAAATTCCGGCAAGAGTGATGGCGACCGGCCGCGCAGTGGCCCTGGGGGATCAAGGGGAGGCAATGCGGATCGTCGGCGGTGAATTTCGCGGGCGTCCGCTGGCGACGCCCCGTTCAAGCGCCATCCGCCCGACGACCGACCGCACGCGCGAGGCTGTCTTCAACGTGCTGGCGCATCGCTTCCCCGATAGGCTGGACGGGGCCCGTGTGCTCGACCTGTTCGCCGGCACCGGCGCGCTCGGCCTCGAGGCGCTGTCACGCGGTGCGTCTTACGGCGTCTTCATCGAAGAATCGGCCGAAGGGCGCGGCCTGATCCGCACCAATGTCGAGGCCTTCGGCCTGACCGGGCGCACCAAGATATTCCGCCGCGACGCCACGGCTTTGGGCGAGGCGGGCACGATGGCCGCGTTCGGCCTGGTGTTCGCCGATCCGCCCTATGGCAAGGGCCTGGGCGAGCGTGCCTTGCGCTCGGCCAAGGCTGGCGGCTGGCTCGCGCCCGGCGGGCTCTGCGTCGTCGAGGAGGCGGCGGTGGCGCCCTTCGAGGCAGGGCCGGGCTTTTCGGTTGTCGACGAGCGCAACTACGGCGAGACCGTCATCCGCTTCATCGAAGCCGCCTGAGTTCGGCCGCCTTTGCGCGCGAAAATGACGAACAAATCACTTTGCCTGTTTCGCAATCCCCGCCTATCGTCCCACCCCATGACACCTGGAGCCATTGATGACATCTCAGGCTGAATGGCTGCGCGGAACGCTCTTGGCGCTGGCTCTCGTGATGACCGGCCCGGTTCTGGCCGACACCAAGCCGGACGACGGCAAGGTAACGGATTTCCTGCTCGACAACGGCATGGAGATTGTCGTCATCCCCGATCACCGTGCGCCGATCGTCACTCATATGGTGTGGTACAAGATCGGCAGCGCGGATGAGCCGCCGGGCAAGTCCGGCATCGCCCATTTTTTCGAGCATCTGATGTTCAAGGCGACGACCAATCATGCCGCCGGCGCGTTCGACCGCGCCGTCTCCGCCATCGGCGGTTCCAACAACGCTTTCACCTCATATGACTACACCGCCTTTTACGAGACGGTGGTGCCGCAGGCGCTCGAGCAGATGATGGACTTCGAGGCCGATCGCATGCGCAACCTCATCCTCAACGACGATGTCATCGCCACCGAGCGCGACGTGATCCTCGAGGAACGCCGCTCGCGCATCGACAGCAATCCGCAGGCAGTGCTCGGCGAGGAGGTCGACGCCACGCTCTGGCAAAACCAGCCCTACCGCATTCCGGTGATCGGCTGGATGCAGGAGATGGAGAAGCTGAACCGCACCGACGCCAAGGCTTTCTACGACAAATATTACACGCCCAACAACGCCGTGCTGGTGGTGGCCGGCGATGTCGAGCCGGAGGTGGTCAAGGCGCTGGCCGAAAAGACCTATGGCAAGATAGCGCGTGGTCCAGACCTGCCGCCGCGTATCCGTCCGGTCGAACCCGAGCAGAACACTAGGCGCACGGTGACGCTCACTGACGCGCGCGTCAGCGTGCCCAACTTTTCGACGCAATGGGTGGTTCCCTCCTATCACACTGCAAAGCCGGGCGAAGCGGAAGCGCTGGACCTGCTGGCGGAGATCCTCGGCGGCGGCAGCCGCAGCCGGCTCCACCAGCAGCTGGTCGTCAAGCAAGGCATCGCCGCCGAGGCCGGAGCCTTCTTCCAGGGCACCATGCTCGATGCCAGTAACTTCACCGTCTATGGCGCGCCGCGCGGCGACGCCAAGCTGGCCGACGTCCAGGCGGCAGTCGAGGTCGAGGTCGCCCGCATCGCCAAGGACGGCGTCACACCAGGCGAGTTGGAGAAGGCCAAGGATCGTTTCGTTCGCTCGATGATCTTCGCCCGCGACAAGCAGGATTCGATGGCCAACATCTACGGCGCGACGCTCGCCACCGGCGGCACCGTCAAGGATGTCGAGGAATGGCCGGGCCGCATCCGCAAGGTCACCGCCGACGAAGTCAAGGCGGTTGCCGCGCGCTACCTCAATCTCAACCATTCGACATCAGGCTATCTCTTGCCGCAGACACAGGCAGGGAATTGATTTGATGATGAGGAAACAGCATAGCGGCGACTTCCCTTCTCCCCTTGTGGGAGAAGGTGGATTGGCGCGCAGCGCCAAGACGGATGAGGGGTGTTGGAAGAAACTCCAACGCTGCGATCCGTCCAGCACCCCTCATCCGTCGCCTTCGGCGACACCTTCTCCCACAAGGGGAGAAGGTAAGGCCCGGCGTGCCGTCGCACCTGTACTCACTTTACTTCTCTCCCTGCTCTTCCTCGTCCTGCCGGCGCTTTCCGCTCGCGCGGCCATGAGCATCCAGGAGGTGACCTCGTCAAAGGGCATCACTGCCTGGCTGGTGGAGGACTATTCCGTGCCGCTCGTCGCCATCCGCTTCGTCTTCGACGGCGGCACGACGCAGGATCCGGCTGGTAAGGAAGGTCTCGCCAATCTGATGAGCGGCCTGTTCGACGAGGGCGCCGGCGATCTCGACAGCGAGGCCTTCCAGATAAAGCTGGACGACGTCGGCGCCGAGATGAGCTTCGAAGCGGCGCGCGACGGCACCTACGGCTCGATGCGCATGCTGGCCGAGCAGCGGGACGCGGCGTTCGACCTGTTGCGGCTGGCGGTCACAGAGCCGCGTTTCGACCAGGCGCCAATCGACCGCATCCGCGCGCAAGTGCTGTCCGGCATCATCGCCAACGAGCTTGACCCCGACACGGTCGCCCAGCGCAAATGGCTGGAAGCATTATACCGCACCCATCCCTATGCGCGACCCGACCAGGGCACCAGGCAAAGCATCGCGACGATCGCACCGGGGGATCTGATCGCCTTTCACAAGGCGAATTTCGCCCGCGACGGGCTGCATGTGGCGGTGGTCGGCGCTATCGATGCCGAGACGTTGAAAAAAAAGCTCGATATGGTCTTCGGCGGCCTGCCGGAACACCAGGCGCTCAGCGCGGTCGCCGATACGGATCCGAAACTCAACCAGCAGCTCGAGGTCAATTACGACCAGCCGCAGACTTCGCTGCAACTGGCCTATCCCGGCGTCAAGCGCAGTGCGCCGGATTTCTTCGCCGCGGTGCTGATGAACGAGATCCTCGGCGGTAGCGCCTTCACCTCACGGCTGTTCGACGAGGTGCGCGAAAAGCGTGGCCTGGCCTACAGCGTCAGTTCCGACCTGGTCGATCATCAGCATGCCAACGCACTGGCCATCACCACTGCGACCCGCTCGGACCGGGCGGCGGAGACGCTGGCTGTCGTGCGCGAGGTGGTGAGGCGCATGGCTGAGGAGGGGCCGACCGAAGCGGAACTGGCGGCGACCAAGAAATACATGATCGGCGCCTATGCAATCAACAATCTGAACTCCTCCGGCGCCATTGCCGCGACGCTGCTCGAACTGCAGCTCGACAAGCTCGGCATCGATTACATGCAGCGGCGCGCCGCCTTTATCAACGGGGTGACGCTGGACCAGGTCAAGGCGGTGGCGAAAAAGCTGCTCTCCGCCGAGCCGGCCATCATGGTCGTCGGGCCGAAACTCGGCGAGGCCAAGAAGGAATGAGCCCAAATGGGGGGCAAAGGATGAGCCCGAGCTTCGGCATCGCCTTTGGCGGCGGCGGCGCACGTGGTCTGGCGCATATCCATGTCATCGAGGCGCTGGACGAGCTGGGCATAAGACCGGTTGCCATCTCAGGCTCGTCGATCGGCGCCATCATGGGCGCCTGCATGGCGTCGGGCATGACAGGCAAGGACATGCACGCCTATACGCGCTCGATCCTCAGCCGCCGCGCCGAGGTGGCGACGCGCATGTGGCGGGCGCGGCCCGGCACCTTCGCCGAGGTGCTGCAAGGCGGGCTGCGGGTCAGCCAGTTCAATGTCGAGCGCATTCTCAAGGCATTCCTGCCCGACGCCATTCCCGAAACCTTCGCCGAACTGTCCATACCGCTGAAGGTGACGGCGACGGATTTCTTCGGCCATAAGCTAGCCGTGCTCAACGACGGCGACCTGCACTCGGCGCTGGCCGCCTCGGCGGCTATTCCCGCGGTGTTCCGCCCGGTGATGCGCGACGGCACGCTGCTGATCGACGGCGGCATCTACAATCCGGTGCCGTTCGACTTGATCGAACTCGACGCCGACATCATCATCGCCGTCGACGTGGTCGGCGCACCGACCGAAGCCGGGCGCAAACATCCAACCTCCGTCGACCTGATGTTCGGCGCGACGCAATTGATGATGCAGTCGATCATCGCCGCCAAGCTGATGCAGAGCCGACCCGACATTCTGATCCGACCGGCAGTGTCGAAATACCGGGTGCTCGATTTCATGAAGATCGATGCCTTGCTGGCCGAAACGGTAGCGATCAAGGACGAGCTGAAGCGCGAGATCGAGAAGGCGGTGGAGGCGCGGGCCAAGATCGAAACGGCCAAGCGCACCAAGCAGGTGGGAGGGTGAGGGAGTGGCGCGGAAGGTCGGATGCTTGATGGCCTCAGTCGAACGAGCGCATGCGTTTGACCATTCGGGACATCCGCACTCCGACAAGCCCAGCAGATCTTCCGCGCTATGACTATTTCGCTGCGGCCTGAACCGTTCGCGGATCGATCGAACGGTTGAGGATCAGCGCCCCGGCATCGCTTTCGCACGCCGCTATCTGTGGCTGCTGCCGCACGCCTGGGCAGATCGCCGCCAGACCCTCCATCGTGAGCACGTCGGGTATTCTGGTGTGGCTGACGCAAAGCGCGCCGTCGGCACTCCACGCCGCCTCGAACGACATATCAGGCGCGGCCTCGTCCTGCTGAATGCCCTTGCGATCATAGATGACGATCGGCGTCCCGTTGCGGGTATGGCCGACGCCATCGCCGCAATAATCAGCGCGGATCATGCGGGTGCATGCTTGATGATGATCCCAGAGCGAAGTGCCGTCCGGTGACTTTTCCCAGGGGCGATAGCCGAAGCGCACGCATTTCGCCTGGGCGCCGCCGGTGCAGGTAATGCTGAACGCCGTGTCGGATGGCAAATGGCGACCATCCTGCGTCCAGGTGCCGCCGAGCGGAAAGCCCATGCGCCGGCCCTCGATGTCCGGCTCGCAGATGTTGCGCCATGCACCGCTTGCCGCGTCGCGGGCCGACATGGTGTAGAGCATGATCTCGCCATCCGGGTTCCTCGGATCGATCTCGACCGCGTCGATGCGCAGTGGCATCCGGTCCTGTCCGTCACCACCAATCGTCAGAACGGCACCGACGAGATCCTCTTGAGCGACAATGCGACCATCTTCCATCGTCACCTCGAACCTTGTGCCGACAACGGAGATCGAGCCGATCGCTTGCCTGGTGCCGGCATTGGCAAAAGGCACCGCGGCCATGCTGGAAATGGCTACGGCGACCGCGAGCAATGCGTAGCGGCTGATATGGACGAGGCGGTTTTTGTGGGCTGACACTGTTGGCTCCTGACGGCATGTCTTGCGAATGAAAGCACAGCCAATGAGAACGGACGGCACAACGCCATCCGTTCCATTGATCACGGACGCCGGATATCAACGCCTCGGCGAAGGGGTTGGCCGGTCATGGTTGGTCCCGGCGCCGCTACCGGTGCCGTGCTGGCCAGACGGAAGGCCGCTGCTTTTCTTACCTGCGGTCGATGCCCGGACGTTGCCCTTCTGGACAGCCGGCAGATTGCCGAAATTAGGATCGATCACCGAGCCGCTGCCGTGCTGGACAGCCGGTAGACTGCGAATATTTGGGTCGATGATGGAGCGGACATTCGGGTCGACGATAGACTTGCTGGCCGGAGCGAGACTCTTCGCCAGAACGATGCCGTCAGCATGCACGCCGTTGAGCGCAAGGACGCCGAGGCCGTTGCTGGTCAACGAATTGCTGGTGAGCGAGTTACTGGTCAGCGAATTCTTCTCCAGGCCGTTCAGCGATTTGCCGTTGGAGCCTTCCGGGCCCGCCGCGCTAGCCGGAGCCGCGACGCAGGCCATTGCTGAGGCAGCAGCTAGGTAAGTCTTGAAGCGATTCATCTTGATCTCCTTTTTCGTTTTTCAGCGGAGCCGTCCCGTCGGGTTCGCTCCATGGCGCGGCTTTTCGCTCCCGACTGTTTCGGACCAATGCCGAAATCCGTCCGAATTGTTTCATTTGTTGCGATCCCTCGGGCACTGCGCCTGGTGCACCGGCGCGACGACACAAAGGAAACCTTAGGCCGGCAAATCGGCAAATCCGCGCAACACCCCTGCGCCATTGGTGACGCCAGAACGAGGAGATTTCTGGCGATGCAAGCTTTGCGAAAAACCAATGGCCGACCGACCGGCGAGGCGACGGCGGCCCGGACGGCACGTCTGGCCGTGCTGGCGGGCACCCCGGGCTTGCTGCTGACCGCATATGCAGCGGCGACATCCACGTCGCTGACCATCCGTGCCGATCTCGCCCTGACGCTGATGGACATGCTGGTGCTGGTCTCAGTCCTGGTTGTGGCTGGCGGCAGCAAGAAACTGGGCATGAACAAGCGGCGAGCAGCCCTGGCCGAGACGCTCGTCAATGGGCTGGCCGCCGTCGGCATGTGCTTTTCCATGGCAGTCGTCGCCGGCATCGCCATCCAGCGGATCACCGTCGGCGGCGTCGAACCCCACGGTCCCGGCATTGTTCTCGCCATGAGCCTGAACGGGGCCTACGCGGCGATCAATTTCTGGATCCTGCGCCGGTGGAAAGCCCGCAACAATGCTGCCGCTTCCACGCTTGCCCGCGCGCAAATCTGCCTGTTCTCGGACAAGCTTTCGTCGAACCTGCTTATCACCGCATCGCTCGCAACAGCCATGATTTGGGAAGGCACGATCATTGCCCGCTTCATCGATCCGGTTGCCGGGCTGCTGATCGCGACGATGACCGCGCGCTGGACCATCCCGGTCGCGCGCGACACGGTTCGAAGCCTGCGAAGGGAATTTCGCCGGGCGCGCAAGCCGATCGCGTAAGCTGTGAACCGTCACAGCTGGACGGCTCAGCCTCTTTGAAGCGCCGTATCTACCGGCGCCGCGCCTCGTCCTGGGCAGGCTCGTAGACATAGCCTTCGCCGCGAACCGTCACCAGAACGGTCGGAGCGTCGGGCTCGCTCTCGAACTTCTTGCGCAGTCGGGTGATGCGGATGTCGATGCTCCGGTCGCCCGGCTCGAGGTCGCGGTTGTGGGCCAGCCTGCACAGCTGGTCGCGCGACAATATCTGCCGGGGATGGCGCGCGAAGACGCACAGCAGGTCGAATTCCATGGACGTCAACTGCACGTCGGCGCCATCCAAATCGACCATCGTGCGGCCGTCCATATCGAGGATGCAGCCACCGAAACGGATGCGATTTTCCGGGGTCTGTTCTTCCTCGCCCAGGCGCCGGATGACGCTTCTGACACGCGCCAGGAGTTCGCGCGGCTCGAACGGCTTGGCCATATAGTCGTCGGCGCCGGCGGCAAGACCTTCGAGCCGATGCGGCAGGTCTCCGACCGCGGTCAGCATCAGGATGCCGACGCGGCTGCCCTTGGCGATTTCGCGGGCGAGGTCGTAGCCGCTTTCGCCGACGAGATTGACGTCGAGAATGACGAGGTCGGGGCCAAAGCGATCGAGTTCGGTCAGCATTCCCGCCCCATCCGGAACGGATCGAACGTCGAAGCCGTGCATGAGCAGGTAATCCGACAGCATCTCGCGCAAGGGCGCTTCGTCGTCGACAATGAGCAATTTCTGTTTTGTCACGCTTTAGCCTCTTCCATTGCGCTGGTCTCCATCGCCCTCAGGCGCTCCATCACGAGCCTGCGAAAGGTCTGCGGATCGAGTGGTTTCTCGATCACCGGCGCGCCCGTCTCGCCGATGAAACGATCGATCTCGGGCGCCAGCGTGTCGCCGGTCACGAACAGAAGCCGTTTGGCGAGTCCGGGACGCAGTTGCTCCAGCGCGCGATAGAGGCCGGGGCCGTCGAGGCCGGGCATGCGTATGTCGCTGATCAACAGATCGATTCCATCCGCGCGCACAGCCTTGAGGGCGGCATTCGCATCGTCGGCAATGGTGACGTCGTGGCCGTCGCGGCGCAGCATCTCGGCGATCATCGAGGCAATGTCGGCATCGTCGTCGACCACCAGAATTCGTGCCGCCGATGGCGCAGGCGGCGCCCTTCCGGCAGCCTCGGGCGCAGGAGCCGTCTCTGCCTTGCCGCTCGGAAGCCGGACCGTGAACCGTGCGCCGCCGCCCTGCGTCGAATCCAGCTCTATGCTGCCGTCGTGTGCCGTCACGATGCCCTGGCAGACAGACAGCCCGACCCCGGTGCCTTCGCCGGCCATTTTGGTCGTGTAGAAAGGCTCAAAAGCGCGCGCGCGCACAGTCTCCGGCATGCCTGGGCCATTGTCAGCGACAACCACCTCGACGGCATCGCCTTCCCCTGACGTGACGATGGTCAGCCGCCGCGGGTGCGGGACCTGCAGCAGAGCTTGCTGCGCATTGACCACCAGGTTGGTGATGACCTGATGAAGCTGGTCCCTATCACCCCAGATATTGGGGAGCGGTTCCGCCAGCTCGGTGCGGATCTCGACCCCAGCCGAACGCAGGCTGTAGGCGGCGAGCTCCAGCGAAGCGACCACGACTTCATTGATGTCGACGGCGCCCCGTGTCGGCGGCTTCTTGCGGGCCATCGCCAGAAAGGTGCGGACGATTCGCGAGCATCGCTCGGCCGCCGCGTGGATCTTGTCGGCGCGTCCCACTGTCGCCTTGTCCGTCGAGAATTCCTTTAGCATCGAACTGTAGCCGATGACGACCGACAGCGGATTGTTGAGCTCGTGCGCCACGCCGGCCAGCAGCGAACCGAGAGCGGAGAGCTTTTCCGACTGGTACAGCGTTTCGCGCTGGCGGGCGATCTCCGCCTCGGCTTCGCGCTGGCGGGTAATGTCGGTGACGGCGGCAAGCATGGCCGAACGGCCGGCCTGCGTGATCAGCCGCGCCGAAACCAACGTATCCATTCTTGAGCCTTGCATATTGGTCATGCCGGCTTCGAATGCATCGACGATGCCGTCTCTTTGCAAAAGCCGCAGGAGATGGTCTCGCTGCGAGAGGTCTTCCCAGGTCGACGTCGCTTCGGCTCCGGTCTGGCCGACTTCGATGCCGAGCGTCCTGCGCGCCGGCTCGTTGACGAACAGGATTTCGGGGCCTTGTATTGCCGAGATGGTGATCGGCAGCGGCACGCCTTCGGCTATGGCGCGAAACTGCGCCTCCCGTTCGGCCAACAGTTTCTCGGCTTCAATTCTGGCTTGCTCGGCCAGGACGCGGTCGGAGATGTCGCGGCCGACGGACTGCACTTCGACAAGGCGCCCGTCGCTGTCGAAAATGCCATGATCGTTCCAGGCGAGCCATCGGCGCACGCCATCCGGCATCGCATTGAGAAGTTCCATGCTGGCATCCGGCGCCTGCGGGGTGAGGCGGGCAAGGTGGTCCAGGAACCTGCGCCGTTCGTCGGGCGGCAGCACATCGAGTTCGCACCAGGACGGGTCGAGAAGCTGTTCACGGGTCATCCGGCACGCCCGGCAATAGGCGTCGTTGACGAAGCTCAAATGACCCTCCGGCGACATCCGGACGACGAACTCGGTCTGCAGCTCGACCACGCTGCGGTAGCGCTGCTCGCTGGCCTCGAGTGCCTGACGGGCGAGTTTCTGCTCGGCAACATCGCGACCGATCGACTGTATTTCGATGAGCTTGCCGCTGGCGTCGAAGATGCCGCGATCGGTCCAATGGATATGGACCTCGCGGCCATCGCTCAGAGCGCCGGCCTCTTCCACTTCGCAGACGGGCCGTTCGGGGGTGACGCGACCGATGATCTCGTCGAAGCTGCCGAAATCGGCGGAAAACGAGTTGAAATAGTGCCAGTCCGGGCTCAGCAACTCTTCGCGCGTCTTGCCGACAAGACGGCAGTAGGCGTCATTGGCAAAGCTCATGCGCCCATCCGGCGCGACCCGAATGATATACTCCGTCTGTGCCTCGACAACATTGCGGTAGCGCTGCTCACTATCGGCCAGCTCGCGCAGCGCCCTGCGGTTTTCGGCGAAGATGCTCGAAGCCATATCGATCCAGGGCTGCCAAAGCGCCGAGGTTTTGATCGCGGCCCCGGGCTTGTCGGTGGTTTCGCCGGCGGCGCCGGAGCGCACATGGTCGACAAGCGAGATCGCCGGACCGACGATCTCTCTCAGAAGCACTCGATGCAAAGCGAACACCGAGGCAAGCAACCCGAGCAAAATGAGCGCATAGGGTAGAAGCGACTGTTGCAGGGCGTAGGACTGGTAGAGGCCGATGCCGGCGACAAGCGCGACGAGAGGCAAAACGCAGGCCGCCATCAACGACGCGAAATGCCTGGACAGCTTCGAGGAGGTCGGCACGGCGAGGTCTCCACAGACGGATGCGCCGTCACGACGGTTGCTGTTCCCGTGCGGGCAGTGGATTGAACGGCTCCCAGCCTGTCAAGCCGGCCTGCCGGCAATCTGCCCGACGTCTTTCGACAAATAACCACGGGATGTTTCACGATGATGCCGTGAGCCGGGTTTCCCGGCTTGGATTGTTTCAATTGTGTCGAGCTCGCCCGGAGTCGGCAGCAGACGGGCCCGATTGACCCGGGGTTAATGCGCCCTGTAGGTTTGGAGCGTCGCTCGCCGCGGGGGAACGCATGGCCGACATCATTGTCGTGGACGACGAGACCGACGTTGCGTTCATGATCGCCGACTATTTGCAGGCGAAAGGCTACCGCATGCGCACGGCATCCGGCGGTGCCGAATTGCGCGAGACGATCGCGGCGGCGAAGGCGGATCTTGTCGTGCTCGACCTCAATATGCCGGGCGAGAACGGCTTTAGCCTGGCCCGCTGGCTGCGCGAGCATCACGACACCGGCATCCTGATGCTGACCGGCGCCGATTCGGTCTTCGACAAGGTGGCGGGTCTCGAGGTCGGCGCGGACGACTATCTGGCAAAGCCCTTTGCACCGGTCGAGCTGGAAGCCAGGATCGCCGCGGTGTTGCGCAGGCGCAGGCCGAAGGGATTGAACAATGCCGACGCTTTGCCGGCCGGGCATTTCGCCTTCGGAACCTATGTGTTTGACGCCCGCGCGAGAAACCTCGTCGACACCAACGGCGTGGCCATTCCGCTGACGCCGATGGAACTCGATCTGGTGGCGGCCTTCGCCACCCGGGCCGGTCAGGTCATCGGCCGCGACGAATTGCTCGATCTGGCGCCGCCCAGGGGCGACGAGCCCTTCGACCGCAGCATCGACAGCCGCATCACCCGGCTGCGCCGCCGGCTCGAAAAGGACCCGGCCAAGCCGGAACTGATCAAGACGATCCGCGGCGTTGGATACCTGTATCCAAAGCGGTGAACGAGTGCGGTTCAGGGACCAGGCTGCCCTGCGGGCGGAACGATCTGCATCACAAGGCGCATCAGATCGGCCTGGCGGGAGACCCCGGTCTTCTGGAAGATATTGTCGAGATGCGTCTTCGTGGTCGTGCTGGCAATGTGAAGGCTGACGCCCGTCTCGGCCAGGGTGTGCCCGGCGAGAAGGCTGGCGAGCACGCGGGTTTCGGCGAGCGTGAGCCCAAAGGCTGTCGCCAGCATGTCGGCGGCGTCATGCTCGTCCGGTGCATTGCCGATGAACACTGCGGCTACCGCCGCGGGGTCCATGCCGGCGCGCAGATCGCCACCGGCCATCGGCAGCACGCGGGCGAAGACGGGCGGCAGGCCGGGTTCGGTAAGGAGGACGGCAAGCCCTGTCTTGCCGATGCTCGCATCATCCTGAGCCGCAAGCATGATGGCGCTGTGAAGCTCCCTGGAAGCCGACGGGATCTTCGCTTGCAGAATGCCCCGGACATCCTGGACCGGGCCGCCGCTCCGCAGCATGTGCTTGGCCGCGTGGTTGGCGTGCAGGATCGCGCCGCGTTCATTGGTGAGGACTACGGCGCATGTGAGCGCATCGAGCGCCTCGGCCACCCGTGCGCGCTCGATCGTGCCCATGTCGAGCATGTTGCTGATCATCACGGAGCGGCGCACATGCGGCAGCAACAATCCGCCAAGCTTGATTTCACGCTCGGTGATAATGCCTTGCCGCTTATGCCGGGCAATGGCGAAGCCCGCAAGGCGGGTAGGGGTGTGGATCAGGAAGAACGACATGACGTCGACCAGGCCTTGCGGCTTCAGCCACTCCTGAAAATATCGGGAGGTCTCCACGGCGGTTTGAGGGATATGGCGTGAGACCACATGCGGCATTTCGAGTGAAGGCCATGTCGCGAGATCCTCGATCAGCCGAGCATGGATCTCGGGGATATGTTTCGCCTGTTGCTCCAGCCAGTATGGCTCTATTCCCACGGTCCTGAGGATCAGCAGCCGGTCGTTGGTGAGGTCGTCAAGGTGCAGGACCGCGGTCTGGGCGTTGAGCGCATCTCTGATCCCGGCAAGCGCGTGCTCCCATCGCTCCGGGTCGAGTGCGCAATCGTAGATCGAGCCGATCAGCTTCGACAGCTCATGATGCGACAATGCCTTGGCCATCGACGGCCCCCCGCATGTCGACAGCGCGTCCGACGCGGAAAGCCGCGCGCTCTCACAGGTGCTCTCGCCTCTCCAAACTTTAGCGATCGCTTAAATTCCGATTATCTCCCCCAAACAGGGGATGCGCAAGCAACCGGGCAGTGAAATGCTTGCGCCCCAGAAGAAAAGGTCACACGGAACTGTGACAACCAGTGGGGTTCAGCGCCGTTCCCGGCTCGCGAGCCTTCGCCACAGTGATGCAGCCGGGGGGACTAATCAAGAATTCTGCCTGCGTGCGCCGACTATCACGGCGCACGACCGCTATTGCTGAAACCTTGAGCCGGGTTCGGCCCGGACAATTCGGGATGGAGCAGCATTATGTACAGGTACATTGCTTTTGCAGCATTTTGCATCGCGGCGATGCCCGCGCATGCCGGCGAGCTTGGAGCCATGAAGGCCGAAAGCATCGATCTCGCCGGCTTTCTTGGTGTCGTCTATTACACGCCGGAGGAGGACGGCTATCGGGTGGTCACCACAATCGCGCAGGGCGAGGCTGGCTTGCCCGTGCGTTTCGTGGCGACACTGACCGAGAATCAGAAGGTCGCGCTCTCGGTGCCAGGCAAGCTGGGAGAGTCGGACCAGATCGTCGAGATATTGCGCGTTGGCGGTAAGCTTGTCGTCAGCCCGCATCCGATAGACGGGATCGTGGTTTCTTCTCCGAAGCTCGCCGTTGACTGATGACCGCCGTCGAGTGATCCGGGGGCAGGCGCGTTGCGGCGGCGCTGGCTGCATCATCGTAGCCGCCGACCAACCGCAATCCGGGGCACGTTGCATCGATAGGAGGACCAACCATGAAGCGGCATTCCCTCAGCGCCCGCCGTATTGGCCTGCTTATGTTCTCACTGTGTGCTTTCGGACTGACGACGTCAGCCTCAATGCCCGCAGACGGCAAATTCGCCGTCGAGCCGGTGGTTGAGAAAAAGGTGAGGGAACTGCCCTCCGGACCGTTGTACTGGCGGCTGGAAAATTTCCCAACGCTGGCGCAGGCCCAAAGCGCTGCGGGCCCGACCTCGCTTGCGGCGGAGGTTGCAGGCAAGGTCTGGCTGTTCACGCTTGGAGCGAAGGATGGCTCTACGACCGGCGGAACCAAGGTCGTCGAGATCGGACCGGTCCCTCCGATCAGCGCAAGCGAGTATTTGCTGCGCGTCAACCGCGCCGGTGGAGCGCCCGGCGTCAAGACGAAGATCCATACGCATCCGGGACCGGAGGCCTTCTATGTGCTGGCCGGCAAGCTCGGCCAGAGAACACCCCACGGGGTGGCCTATGCCGAAGCCGGCACGACGATGGTCGGACACGGGGCCGACACGCCGATGGAGGTGTTCAACGCCGGCACAAGCGATCTCGATGAGCTGGCCATCTTCGTTGTCGACGCCAATCGGCCGTTCTCGTCACCGGCCAATTTCGACTGAGACGTTTCGAGTAGCGGCGCGAATGTTTGGGACGAGCGGAGGCGCGCCAAACCCAGCGAAAATCCGCACGGTTCCAACTATTTTGGATTTTCGCTTGCGCTCGCGACAGCGCTCAGCGGCGATTAGTCGAAGTCAGTCACTCTTCGCACGCGCGTCCTTGGCGATGTCTCCATGGCTCATCCCGGCTGTCGTCGTCTTTACCGTTGCCGCTGGCTTCGGCGCGTCTTCGCAAGCTGAGCTGGCCGCGGGCAAGTTCTACGAAGTTGTCGGCGCTAAGGTCGACGCGCGAACCTACAACGGCTTCCGTCGCTACCATGGCAGCTGCAATCACTGCCATGGCCCCGATGGCATGGGCTCGACGTTCGCCTCGGCCCTTGTCGACCGGCTGCCCGCCATCGAGGTCTTCCGCCGCAACGTTCGCGACGGCGTGCGCATCGGCCCTTCGGTGATGAAGGGCTTCGCCGACGACCCCAACGTCGCACCCTACATCGACGACATCTATGCCTACCTGCAGGCCCGCGCCGACGGTGCGCTTGGCCGAGGACGGCCGGAGAGGCTTGAAAATTAGTATCGCTGGCTGCTGACCGCAGGCGCTTCACCAAAGGACAGTGAGACGGTTATCGAGCGCCACATGAGTGCCGAAAGGCGAGCTCTTACGCTCAAGCATCGCCGCGAGCCAGGCGGCATCTTCGGGCGAGGCGCGGTTTAGCCGGAATTTGCGGAGCTGGAACGGCACGACGTCGAGCGAAACAAGCGTGCCGTCCGGTATGGCGAGCCGCGGCAGGTACATCAGCGCAAGTTCACCGCGAAAGGTTTCGTAGCCCGTAATTCCCTCATAGTCGGTGAGGAAGTCGCCGCATCCATAGAGGATCAGCCGGCCGTCATGGATTTCGATCGGCTTGGGATGGTGGGAGGAGTGCCCATGCACGACGTCGAAACCTGCAACATCGATGAGAGCATGGGCAAGCGCGCGTTCTTCCGCGAGGACTTCGTAGCCCCAGTTGCCGCCCCAGTGGATCGAGGCCACCGCGAGGTCGCCGGGCTGTTTTATGGCCTCCACGGATCGGGCGATCTGCGCGAGCGACCGGGCAGAGACATCCGCCAGCAGATTGATCCCTGGCTTGTAGGCTCCGGCTGCCCATGAAGCTGGAACGCCGCTCGTCTCGAGCGCGAAGCCGAAGACGAGCACGCGGCCGCCGCCCGCCAGTTCAATGACGGCAGGCGCCGCCGCCTCATCCGCGTCAAGCCCGGCCCCGGCATAGGCGAGGCCGGCATGCCGCAGCGTATCGAGGGTCTCGACGAGGCCAGGCTCTTCCCAGTCGAGCACATGGTTGTTGGCGAGCACGCAGCAGCTGACCCGCGCCGCCGCGAGGCAGCCGATGTTGGCGGGGTTCATTTTGTAATTGATCCCCTTGGGCGCCAAAGACAGGCTGGTGGTAACGCTGGTCTCGAGATTGATGATCCGCGCGTCGGGCGCTTCGCGCTCCAGTTCGGCGAGCGCATCGCCCCAGACATACGCATCGTCGACCTTTCTCGGGATCGGGCCATTGATGCGTTCGGCAAGCTCGACATAGGTCGTCGCCGATTTGACATAGCGCTCGCAGAGGTGCGGATCGCCAGGATTGGCGAGGATCTGGTCGATCCCGCGCCCGAGCATCACGTCGCCGCACAGGAACAGTTTTGCGCTGCTTCGGACGGGCCGTCCGGCGTCGGCGTCGGCGTTGTTTGCGATCTGCGGCATCCTGGACCTCCTCCGTGCCAACCTCCAGCGAGGCTGAGGGTGACCACCAAATTCTCAGCCCTACAAGCTCGCACCCGGTTCGAAAGGCGCGCGGCGCGCCCGACGAGACGGATCGGGAAACCTCATATGTTGTTATTTCTGCAAATAATCAGGTAGGGTCGAAGAGAAACTGAGCAGTCAATCGACGATACGTTGCGGCCCGTCCGCGAGCAGACACTCGGCTTGTCCGACCATGTCCTCGATCACACGTCCAGCCGACTCGACGCCTTGGATCACTCCGGCGACTTCCCCCATCAAAACGCCGGTGTTCTCAGCATCGCCAGCATAAAAAGCGTCCCAATAGTCGCTGCTCTGGGTGGCCAGCGTCTCCTCTTCAGCCAACTGACCTTCGCGGCCATGCCAGGCGGCGACAAATCGATTCCTCAACACACGCGCGACGAATTCGTCTGTCGGCCAACGATAATTCCGGGCAATGTCGACGGTTGTGGTCTTGATCGTCTTGTCGCCATCGGCGGCGATGATAGCCTCCTGGAATCCGCGCGGCGCAGCGGACTCTGCAGCCGCAATGAACCGCGTGCCGACAAGCACGCCGTCGGCGCCAAGCATCAATGCCGCGGCAAGCGCTCGACCGTCGCCAACGCCACCCGCCGCCACGAGAAGCGTCTCCGGCGACTGTTTCGCGAGAAGATCGGCAATCTCGGGAACGAGTGTGAAGGTCGAGCGATGACCGCTGTGGCCGCCGGCTTCTTTGCCCTGCGCCACAATTACATCTGCGCCGACGTCGAGTGCCTCGCGGGCATGCAACATCGACTGGACTTGGCAGATGATAGGCACTCCCGCTTCTCTGATATGTGCGGCGAAGGGCGCAGGCGAGCCGAATGAAAGCATGAGCGCCGCGGGTTGCCGCTCCAATACGCGGTCGAGCAGATGCGGCCTGGTTGCCAGCGACCATGTGATAAAGCCGCATCCGACCCGCGCGTTGCCTGCGGCGGCAAATTCCTTGTCCAGCCAGGCTTCGTCGCCGTAGCCTCCGCCGATCAGACCGAGCCCGCCGGCATGCGATACCGCTGCTGCAAGCCGTCCGCCTGCCATCACGCCCATCGGAGCGAGGAGGATGGGATGCCTGATCGCGAAACGCTCTGTCAGTCGGGTTTTCAGGGGCACGTTTGCGCTCGTCAGATCATCAAAGGCGATGCACAATAGCAGGATAGTGGTCCCGCTTACACCGCCAGAACCGGGAAGAGAGTAGGGCGCTTGGCGTTTGAGACGACCGCGAAGGGCAATCACTCCAAGTTTGCGCCGCCCCTCGCCCCTTGCCTTCTCCCCTTGTGGGAGAAGGTGGATCGGCGCGCAGCGTCGAGCCGGATGAGGGGTGTTGGACGGAGCGCCGTCCTTGCCAAGCTGGAGCACCCCTCATCCGACCGCTTCGCGGCCACCTTCTCCCACAAGGGGAGAAGGAAAGATTGCCCATCTCAGCCCCACTTCATCTCGCCGGTGGCGACCTTGGAGCCGATGTCGAGCGCGACGCCCATGCCGAGGCCGGGGAAGCGGGCTTCCATGGCGCCCTTGAGCGCGGCCGCGTCCTTGGCTTTGGCCAGTTCTTCCTCGAAGGCAATGAGGTAGGCCTTGGTGTGCTCGACGCCCGAGAGATCCGTTGCGGCCTGCGGCGTCATGTGGCCGGGCACGACGATTTCAGGCTTGGCGGCCGCGATCTTTTCGAGATTGGCGAGCCAGGCGGCGCGCTGTTCCCCAGTCGGCGTGTCGGCGGTCCAGACATGCACGCCCGAAAAAATCATCACCCCGCCGAACACCGCATTCAGCGACGGCACCGAGAGGTAGCGCCGGTTGGCGAGGCCTTCCGCATCGACAATCTCGATTGTCTCGCCATCGACGGTGAGCGTCTTGCCGTCGAACACTTCGGGGATGACGACATCGGCGAGCGCCTGCGGACCGTTCTCCTTGAGCTGCGGCCCCCAAACGGCGATCTTCTTGTCGACGCTGCCGTTGATGGCGGCCACCGTCTCGGCTGCGGCGATCACCCGTGCCTGCGGGAAAGCCTCCTTGATCGGCTTGAGGCCGAAATGATAGTCCGGGTCGGACTGGCTGACATAGATGGTGGTGAGCGTCTTGCCCGTCGCCTTGATCGCCTCGGCCACGGCTCGGCCGTCGGAGTAGGTGAAACCGCCGTCGATCAGCAGCGCCTCGGAAGCGCCGGTGATCAGCACGGGGGCGCGAAAGAAGCCGTTTTCGCCGGCGGGAAAATGTTTCCAGGAAAGCCCGCCGGCTGCATGGCCAAGCCCGGCGGGAGCAAAGACGGCAGCAGCGCCGGCGGCGAGGGTGGTTTTCATGATGGCTCTCCGTGTGAACATGATTGTCTCCTGGGGCTTTGGAATGCGGACTTCGGGCGGCTGCCGCGCAGCCTCGATCTCAGGAAGATGGCAAAGACGGAATGCGTATTGAAGGCCAACAAAATAGACGTAATGTATGCCATCGCCTGACAATGAGGTCGCATTTGCCATGAGCCGCGCATGAACCTGAACCGGCTGGCCTACTTCGCGGCGGTGGTCGATGCCGGCTCCTTCACGCGGGCCGCCGAGCGGCTCGGCATCACCAAGGCGGTCGTCAGCCAGCAGGTGGCGCGGCTGGAGCGCGATGTCGGAACGACGCTGCTGATCCGCACGACGCGGCGGGTCCATCCGACCGAGGCCGGCCGGACATTCCATGCCCGCTGCCTGCTGGTGCTGCAGCAGGCCGAGGATGCCTTCGACGAGCTCGCGCAAGCCACCACCGAGCCGACCGGCACGCTCAGGATCGCGGCGCCCAACGACTACGGCACGTCGGCGGTGGTGCCGGTGGTCACCGCCTTCAGCGCGCGCTATCCCGCCTGCCGGGTGGAGCTGACGCTGGGCGACGAGACGATCGACCTGGCGTCCGGTGGAATGGACGTGGCGATCCGCGTTGGCTGGCTGGCCGATTCCAGCCTGCAGGCGCGGCGGATCGGCACCTTCAGGCAGTTCATGGTGTGCGGCGCCGAGTTTGCCGGGCGGTTCACGGCTGCCGAACCGCAAGACCTGGCCGGGCCACCCTTCGTCGCCAACATGGCGCTGCGCGAACCGCTGCTGTGGCAATTTTCGCGCGGCGACGACGCACATCACGCGGTTCGCATGCAGGCAACGATCGCCATCGACGCCACGCCGGCAGTGCTGGCCGCCGTCCGCGCCGGCGCCGGCCTGTCGGTGCTGCCGGATTTCCTGGTGCGGGACGAACTGGCCGCAGGGCGGCTCGTCCAGATCCTGCCCGAGTGGCGGTTGCCCTCCGGCGGCATCTACACGGTCAATCCCGCCGCGCGCTTCCGCCCGCCCAAGGTGACGAGGTTTGTTGAGATGCTTGTCGCGGCCGAGCAGCGGACGGGTTCAGTCGCGGAGGGGAGCGCGCTGTGAAATGTCACGCGCGTTGTTGGAGGGATGGTCTTCGCTCAAGCCTGCCGGGTCAAATCGACTTCAGGTATTCGATCAGATCACTCTTTTCCTGATCGGTTAGGTCAAGGCTCAGATGACCGTCATAGTGCTCGACAACGTCATCGAGTGTGGCGAACCGCCCATCGTGGTAGAAACCGCCCTTGTGAATTTTCTCGATGTCCCAAAGGGCTCGCAGCGATGCCGTCCGGTAGCGCTCGTCCGGAGATCGCATCGCCTGGAAATCATCGATCCCTATCTCGTCGGCGGTATGCAGGTTCCAGCCTGGTTCCGTGAAGAGCGGTGGCACGTGGCAAGTGCCGCATTTGGCCTTGTCGTTGAAGAGAACCTCTCCTTTCTCCGCAGCGGCGCTGTCGAAGGCGCCGTCCGGCGGTTTCGGTGTCGGCAGCGAAAGTTGATAGAAATGGAGCGCCGGCAACTTGGCCGTAATCCGGTCCTGCTTGTCCTGCTTGTGGCCCTGCTTCGTTCGTGCTGCGACCGGATACTTCTCGGCGTCATCAAGGCGCGGATCGTAAAACACGCCTTTCCCGTGCATCTCGAGATTGCCCACATAAGCGTTCCAGTAGCTCACCGTGCCCCAGGCTCCGGTCCATGTGTGGTTGTTTACACCGGCCAATCCGAATGCCGCCGGATTGAGCGTGGCGGCCGTCTTGCCGTCCGGCCGGAATGCTTTGCCATCGAGGTTCAGTTCGGCATCGAACTTCCCGGGACCCCACGCCTCAACCGCCTTCTTCACCTCCGCTTCGGATATCTGCAGCATCTCGGTGAACGCCGTGAGATCAGGTGCGAGGGCAACGATCGCGCCGATATTCAGGTCACGGTTGGGCCAGCCGTCCAGCCGTTGTCCGATCCCGGGCGCATAGGCGTCATCGACGGTTGAATGGCACACCGCGCATTGGATGCCCACCGAAGTCAGCGTCTTTCCGTCCTCGGCGAAGAACCCGGTCACCCCGACAACGGCATTGGCTCTCAGCAGGACAAGCGTGCTCGCGGGATCTGCGAGGTCGACCGCGCCCTTGTTGAGCGCATCGGCCACATCCTTGGGAATGGCGTTCACATCGACCTTGAGGCCGAGTTCGAGGGCTTTCTGTGGGCTCAGGCCGGGCCCCGTGCCGCCCAGCTTCTCACCTGCGATTGCCTCGTGGAGTTTAAGTTTGCCGCCCCAGAAATCCTCGCTGCCGAAGGTGTCGAAGCGGAATGTCTCGCGGCCTTCCTCGAGATATCGCTTGGCCTGCTCGGCGGCAGCGTTGTCGAAATCCTTCCCGCTTATTTTCTCTTTCGCGCTCATTTGAGCCGCGGCGGGGATCAAGCTTGAAGACAGGAGCAGAGCGAAAATTGTTGCTGTACCGTTGAAACGCAAGGGCATGTCACGTCCCTCCCAAAGACGATTGCCAATCGGCGGTCATCTTTGGTTCGCGGGGGCCACGCGAAACGGAATGCAGCCGAAGCATTAGAACATTCTAAAACAACAAAGGTTCCGGCGCCGATTGTCGAAAGGCTTCTCGACGATTCGCCAACCGCACGCCGGTCACCGGATGACCGCCGTGGCAGAGGTGGACCGGCATTCTCGCTTTTGACCGACGACACGGCTTTGAATGAGCCGGCTACCTATGCGCATGCAGGCCACGATCGCCATCGAAGCAACGCCGGCAGTGCTGGCGGCCGTCCGCGCCGGCGCCGGCCTGTCGGCGGATTTCCTGGTGCGGGATGAGCTGGCCTCAGGGCGGCTCGTCCACATCCTGCCCGAGTGGCGCCCTCCCTCCGGAGGCATCTACACGGTCTACCCCGCCGCGCGCTTCCGCCCGCCCAAGGTGACGAGGTTTGTCGAGATGCTGATTGAGGCTGAGCGGGAGGTGGGGTCGGGCGGGGAGGGGGCGCTGTAAGCCGGGCCGAAGCTGCCGATCTCCCCCCTTGAGGGGGAGATGCCCGGCAGGGCAGAGGGGGTCGGTTCGACCGGACGCGGCCTCCTCCCTTGCGACAGTGGAGGTTGGCGCATTACGCGAGACGACCCCCTCTGGCCTGCCGGCCATCTCCCCCTCAAGGGGGGAGATCAGCCGTCATCGGCGCTCGCCCTCATCACGCCTTCCCCATCACAGGCGCATATTCAAGCGCCACCACGCCGTTGCTGAAGGGCGTGGCCGAAATCAACTCGAGCGGCACTTGCTCGCCGGGCGGGAACAGCCTCTTGCCCTGGCCGACGGCGCCGGGATAGCTGAGCAGCCTGATGCGGTCGACCATGCCGTGGCGCAGCAATTCCTGCGCCACGCTCAGGCTGCCATGCACATAGATGTTGCCGCCGCTGCTTGCTTCAGCTCCCTGATCGCATCAGGCAAGGCGCCCTTCAGCAGCTCGGCCGGTTTCCAGTCGAGCCCCTTCAGGCTCGTCGACGCGACATATTTCGGCAGCGCGTTGAACCGCTCGGCGAAGTCTCCGGTTTCATCGGGCCATGAGCCGGCGAAGATCTCATAGGTCGTGCGCCCCAAAAGCATGGCGCCACTGTCCGCAAGCTCGTCCTGCTTGAACCTTTGCATTTTCATCGTTCCAGATCACGCTGGGCAGCTTCTCGACCTCGGCGATGCCATCGACGCTGATGAATTCGGTGACGATAAGTTTTCTCATTGCGCTCTCCTTTTGTCAGAGGACGGATAGCGCGGGCCTTTTGCGACAGGCTCTGGGAAAAGAGTGCGGTCGCTTGTTAGGGGGGTTCCTTATTCGCCTCCAAAGGACCGATACATGGGGAAAAGCTTCTCCGACCTGGACTAAGTTCCCAAGATCGGATTGGTGTTACATCTGAGGCAGATATTCCCAAAGAACGCATTGCAGGAAGATCATGGGATTCGGGATCTTCATTCACCGCTCAGATTCGATCTACAATGACCGTCCCGCAGAGCAGTACCAATTTCCTCGCCCGTACCTAAGCCGCGTCAAAGCATGCGTCGGCAATTGGATCATTTACTATGAGCCTAGCAGGGTAAACGATACCCGTGGCTATTACGCCGTAGCCAAAGTCCAACAGATCATTCCCGATCCTGTGACGCCTGATATGTATCTCGCTCTGATTGAGCCCGGAACCTATCTCGATTTCGTCAACCCTGTTCCATTTAATGGAACCGACGGTCTCGTTGAGCGAGGCTTGCTCAACGTTGAAGGACAGATTTCCGGTCGCGCCCAATCGGCCGTCCGCCCACTCAGCCCGGCCGATTTCAACCGCATTATCGATCTAGGCCTGGACACGAACGAGTTGTTGCTGCCGCGCGTTGATGAGACCGGCACATCTACCGGTTTTCAGGATGAGCAGGCGCCATTCGAATTCGAGCAGAGCCGTGATCGCGTAAACTACATCGGATCGCGAATTGTACGGGACCGCATTTTCCGTCGCATCGTCTTGCGCGCCTATGACGAGCGCTGCGCGATCACGGGACTGAAGTTGATAAATGGCGGCGGTCGAGCAGAGGTTTCAGCCGCCCATATTCGGCCGGTCGAAAAGAACGGGCCCGATGTCATCAACAATGGGATCGCGCTGTCTGGTACAGCGCATTGGATGTTCGATCGCGGGTTGATCAGCCTATCCGATAATTTGGAAATCCTGATCTCGCGGCAGGTCAACGACCTTGATAGCGTGCAGGTGTTCATAAACAAGACTCGCCGCGCACTTCCACCGGGCCGACAGTTTGAACGCCCGCATCCTCATTTTTTGCAATGGCATCGCGAGAACTGTTTTAAGCAGTGAAGCACCACCGGCGTGGGAGCGTGTTGGTAGGGAACGGCCGCCTCTGACCCTGCGCCGCCCGTCGTTCGGTCATGCCACAAGGTCCGCATCGGGTGGGGGCTTTTTTGCCTGTCCCCGATTGGATCTGGTCGTAGTTACGGGCTGGCTACAGGTGGGCAATACCGGCTTTCAGCAGTCCTTCGCGGACGTGCTGCGCATCAGCCTCCTGGGCATAGTGCAGGGTGGCGATAAATGAATCGAGGTCGAATTGGGGATCGAGCGTTCTGATCTTGCCTAGATGCGCCGCGGCCGCGATTTCGTCGCCGAGCCAGCCGTAGCAGGCAGCGGCGAAAGCGTGCTGAACCGAGTCCATGGTTGACAGATGCATGAAAGCTTCGATCGCCTCGCCATACTGGCGCGCGGCGAAATGCGCCTTTCCCAGATGGCTCCAGAACCTCTCCGGGTGGTGCGGGTTCAACTGCATTGCCTTGCGGATCCATTCAATTCCCTCTTCCGGCCTCCCCAGCCACGTCAATAACTCGCCTTGCTGCACCACCACGAGGTCGTAATTGGGATTGAGGGCCAGCGCCCGCTCTTGATGGTAGCGCGCTGTGGTCAGCTCATTGTTGTTCACGTTCACTGCGGCGAGGATGCGGTGGACATCGGCATCGTTGTCGTCCAGCGCCAGCGCCTTGTCCAGCGCTGCCATGATGTCGTTCCAGACGCCATCCTTGTCTTCGCACCAGTTATGAACCCAGGCCTGGCCAAGGATGCAGGCCCGCCAGGCATGGGCATGGGCATAATCGGGGTCGAGCGCGACGGCCCTGCCTATCAAGGTTTGCGCGCGTTCATTATCCGCAATCGTGCTTCGGTGATGCAGCACCTTGGCAGCAAGCACACATTCATACGCGGCCATGTTTGCAGGTTTCGCCCGCGCGAGCTGGTCCCGCTGGGCCGCCTCGACACGACCGGGCAGCGTGGCTGCGATCGCCGCGGTCACCTCATCCTGAATCGCGAATATGTCGTCCAGCTTCCGGTCATATTTGTCTGCCCAGATATGAGCGTCATTCGCCGTGTCGATCAGCTGAACCGTCACGCGCACCCTGTCGCCGATCTTGCGGACGCTTCCCTCCACCAGGTATTGGACGTCGAGTTTCTCGGCCACTTCGCGCACATTCACGGCGCGGTTCTTGTAGACGAAGCTGGAATTGCGCGAGATGACGAACAGCTCATGGTGGCGGGACAGTTCGGTGATGATGTCCTCGGTCAGACCGTCCGCGAAAAATTCCTGCTCGGGGTCGCCGCTCATGTTGTCGAATGGCAGCACCACTATCGAAGGTTTCGAAATGGATCGCTTTGCCTCGACTTCTGGCAGGACAGCACTGTCAAACCCAATGCGATAGAGGCGAACCGGGCGGCTGATGTTCTTTAACGTCTTCTCGCCCAGGTCCTCCATGGCAATTTCGAGACGGTCGGCAATTTGGGTCGCCACCGCTGCGGTCACGCAGATACCGCCGACGTCGGCGAGTTGCTCGATGCGCGCGGCTATATTGACGCCGTCGCCGAAAATGTCGTCATCGTCGAAAATGATGTCGCCGAGATTTATGCCGATCCTGAATTCGATACGCCGTTCTTGCGGCACGTCCGAATTGCGCCGTTTCATGCGCTGTTGGATTTCCACGGCGCATTTCACGGCATCGGTCACGCTCTGGAACTCAACGAGCATGCCGTCTCCGGTGGTCTTGATGATCCGGCCCTTGTTCTTCGCGATGGCGGGATCGACCAGTTCTATGCGATGGGTCCGAAGGCGTGCGAGCGTGCCGGATTCGTCGGCCTCCATTAGCCGACTGTAGCCCGCCATATCGGCAGCCAGAATTGCGGCTAGTCTCTGTTCCATCGCCTGAACCAAAAACCAAGCCTATCCTTCCTGGGCTGCCAAATCCAGCAATTTGGGCTTGCGGCTGAATCAAGAAGTCTTCCTACCGCAGCAGCAAGGAATGGCTGATCAGAACCTTCCGCCTTCCGCCAGGCGGCTGCGAACTCGATCGCATCAATGGCGGGAGGGATCCGCGCGGCGTCAGACCGGAAACGTCCGATATGAACACGGACCATAGTGGCTGCACTCGCTGACGTCTGCAAATGGCGCAAAGTGGTCGTAGATCACGGCACCTGGCAGAAATCTTAGACACGCCCAAAACCAAATCTATCCCTCTTGCCATCCCCACATCCTTCCCCTAATCTCCCTCTGAGAAAACCTTTTCCCAAACCGCCCGCACCGCTGACCTCACCAATCGGCGCCTCGCAGGCCAACAAGAGAAAACCTTTTCCCAACTAAGGAAATATGCCGCGCACCATGGCATCCGACGCTCAGCCAGTCTTCACCAAGCCAGTCACCCTCCGCGAGGTGGCAGCGCTCGCCGGCGTCAGCGTCGCCACGGCCTCAAAAGCGCTGAACGGGCAGGGGCGGATGACGGCCGAGACGCGCGAGCGGATTCGCGAGACGGCGCAGCGGCTGGGCTTTCGCCCGAACAGCCTGGCGCAGAGCCTGTTGCGGCGGCGCTCCTTCACCGTCGGGCTGCTCACCAACGACACCTATGGCCGCTTTTCGCTGCCGGTCATGTCGGGCATTTCGGATGCGCTGGTCGACAAGGGCGTCTCGGTGTTTCTGTGCAATGTCGAGGACGACCAGCGCCTCGGCCAGCTCCATGTCGATGCCATGCTCGACAAGCGCGTCGACGGCATCATCGCCACCGGCAAGCGCATCGATCGCCATCTGCCGGTCGACCTGTCCAATCTCGGCGTTCCCGTGATCTACGCCTTCACCCAGCCCGATCCCGGCGCCATCGCTTTCGTGTCTGACGACGCGGGCGGCGCGCGCCTGGCGGTCGAGCACTTTTGGCGGCTCGGGAGGCGCCGCATCGCCCATGTCACCGGGCCGGCGAGTTTTGCGGTGGTGCACTCGCGGGCGCAGGCCTATCGTGACGTGCTGACCGAGAAAGGCTTGCCGGTCATGGAACCATTGCTCGGATCGTGGTCGGAAGCGTGGGGTCACGAGGCGGTGAAGACGCTCTTCGACGGCAAGCTGTCGAAGGGTGGGCACGAAAAACCCGATGCCGTCTTTTGCGGCAACGACCAGATCGCGCGCGGCGTCATCGACGCGCTGCGCGAGCGCGGGCTTGATGTGCCCGACGATGTCGGCGTCATCGGGTTCGACAATTGGCAGATCGTGGCCGAGGCAACCCGCCCGCCGCTGACCTCCGTCGACATGAACCTGGCGGCACTCGGGCGCGAGGCCGGTCTTACGCTTCTTTCGCTCGTCGGCGGCGAACCCGCCGAGCCGGGCATCCGAAAACTGCCGTGCCGGCTGGTGGTGCGTCAGTCATGCGGCCGTCCGCCGGGCGGCTGAGATTAAGACGCCGTGCTGGGAGCGCGGCCTAATCAGAACCATGAGGAGGAGAACCATGAGAACTATGATTGCCGGGTTCGCGCTTGCCGCGAGCATCTTTGCCTTACCGGCGGCCGCCGCCGAGACCGCCAACATCTGGGTCCGCGCCGACGGCTCGAACTTCATGCCGCGCATCGTCGATGCCTTCAACAAGGGGCATGAGAACCAGGTCAAACTGGACATCATTCCCAATGCCGAGATCATCCCGAAATACGGCGCTGCAGCCGCCGGCGGCACAGCACCCGACGCGCTCTCGCTCGACCTGATCTACACGCCGTCCTTCGCTGCCGCCGGCCAGCTGGAAGACATCACCGACTGGGCGAAATCGCTGCCTTATTTCAACAGCCTGTCGCCGGCGCATGTCAAAACCGGCACCTACAAGGACCGCATCTACGGCCTGCCGTTCTCCGCCGATAGCTCGGTGCTGATCTGGAACAAGAAGCTGTTCAAGCAGGCCGGTCTCGACCCTGAAAAGGGCCCGACCAACTGGGCCGAGATCGAAGCCTATGCCGAGAAGGTCAACGCGCTTGGCGGCGACATCAAGGGCTTCTATTTCTCCGGCAATTGCGGCGGCTGCAACATCTTCACGTTCACGCCGCTGATCTGGGCGTCGGGCGGCGACATCCTCACCGAGGACGGCTCGAAGGCGACGCTCGACAGCCCGCAGCTGCGCGGCGCGATCGACCTCTACCGCTCGATGGTCAAGAAGGATCTGGTGCCGGCAGGCGCGCAGACCGACACTGGCTCCAACTTCTTTGCCGCCTTCGCTGGCGGCAATATCGGCATCTCGCCGTCCGGCGCCTTCGCCATCGGCGCGCTGAACACGCAATACCCAGATATCGACTATGGCGTCACCTTCCTGCCGGGCAAGGATGGCGGCTGGTCGTCCTTTGCCGGCGGCGACAATTTCGTCGTCACCAAGGGCACCACGAAGATCGCGGTGGTGAAGGAGTTCCTCGATTTCGCCTACTCGCTGGAAGGCCAGACCATCCTGGCGAAATACGGCAGCCTTCCCGTGCGCGGCGACATCGCCAATGAGGCGCTCAAAGAACTCGACCCGCGCTACAAGGTCGCCGCAGAGGCCATGGCCAAGGGTCGCACGCCCTATTCGGTGGTGTTCAACGATCTGATCAACTCCGCCAACGGTCCGTGGAACCAGATGGTCAACGAGGTCTTCTTCGGCGAAGACGTCGATGGCGCCATCGCCAACGCGCAGGAAACCATGCAGTCGATCATCGACTCGGCGCCGCAGCAGTAGGCGCCGGCTACCTCCCCCTCGAGGGGAGGTCGGACCGCAGGTCCGGGTGGGGTCGTTGCGGCAGTGCTCGACGTTCTTTTCTGTCGGCGCGCGTCAGAGAGGACCCCACCCCCGGCCTTCGGCCGGACCCTCCCCTCAAGGGGGAGGGGGACGCAGCGCTAACGGAAGAACAGGCATGACCTTAATCGCTACAACCATCCCGGCGGATGAGCGCCAGCCCCACCTCCCCCTTGAGGGGAGGTCGGACCGCAGGTCCGGGTGGGGTCGTCTGCGAAGTGCTCGACGTTCTTTTTCGTCGGCGCGCTGCACGCAGGACCCCACCCCCGGCCTTCGGCCGGACCCTCCCCTCGAGGGGGAGGGGGACGCAGAGCCATGACCACCATCGCAGCAACCTCCGCCCCAGCGCGCCGCCGCAAACTGGTCGGCGCCGGCCGCCGGCAGTGGATCGGCCTGCTCTATGTCGCGCCGGCCGTCGCCCTTGTCGTCGTCTTTTTCATCGTCCCGCTCGGCATGACGGCGTGGATGTCGCTGCACAACTGGCCGCTGATGGGCGCACACTCCTTCATTGGCCTCGACAATTACTGGGCGATCCTGCGCGATACCAGGTTCTGGAACGCGCTGCGCTTCACCGGCTACTACACGGTGATCGTCACCATCGCGATCTTCGTCGTCGCCTTTCCGCTGGCGCTGTTCATCGAAAGACCGCGGCAGATGACCGGCTTCTACCGGACGTCCTTCTTCATGCCGGCCGTCATCGGTTTTGCCTCGGCCAGCCTGCTCTGGTCGTGGCTCTTGAATGTCGATTCCGGCCTGTTCAGCCCGGCCGCCTTCGAGCTCGGCCTGACCGAAAAGAAGGTCAATCTGCTGGCGACCTTCCAGCCGGCGTTCTGGTCGATCATCGCCATGGTCGTCTGGAAGGTGGCGGGCTTCACCATGATCATCCTGATGACCGGCCTGCAATCCATACCGCCGGATCTGCAGGAGGCGGCGATGATCGATGGGGCAGGGCCGCTGGCGCGGTTTCGCGCTATCACCTTGCCGCTGATGCGCCGCACCCTGGCGCTGGCGCTGATCCTGTCGGTTGCCGGCTCGGTGCTCGCCTTCGACCAGTTCTACATCATCCTGCGCGGCGGGCCGCGCAACCAGACGTTGACCGCCGTCTACTGGATTTTCAACCAGTCATTCGTGTCGTTCAAGCTCGGCTACGGCGCCGCCCTGTCGATGATCCTGCTGGTCATCCTGGTCGCGCTCAGCCTGATCCAGCTGCGGCTGCTGCGCCAACCGGAAGGCGTCGACTGATGGCGCAGGCACGCAGCCGCAAACGCCGCATCGGCATGCAGATCGCCGAGCACGCGACGGGCATCATCGCCTCATTGCTGTTCCTCGCGCCGATCGTCTGGACGGTGCTTTCGGCCTTCAAGCCGGCGCAGGAATCGCGTCAGCCGCCGCTGCCGCCCTGGCCGACGACGGGTTTTTCGGTCGAGAATTACGCCACGCTCAATACGTTCGGCGACGGCCTGTGGCTGCCGGCGCAAAACAGCATCTATGTCTCGGTCATGACGGTGGTGCTGTCGGTGATCGTCAGCGTGCTGGCCGGCTACGGCTTCTCGCGCTTCCGCTTTCCGCTGAAGAACCTGCTCTTCGTCCTCATCCTGTCGACGATCATGATCCCGTTCCAGTCGATCCTGACGCCGATCTTCCTGGTGCTGACCAAGATCGGCCTGCACAACACGCTGACGGGGCTGGTCTGCGTCTATGTCACGCTGCAGCTGCCGTTCTCGATCTTCATGATGCGCAACGCTTTCGATGCGGTTCCGCGCGAGATCGAGGAAGCCGCCCGCATGGACGGTGCCAACAATGTCACCATGCTCTTGAAAGTGATGCTGCCGCTGGTCTGGCCGGGCATCGTCACCATCGCGCTGTTCGCGTTCCTCGGCGCTTGGAACGAATTCCTGGCGGCGCTGGTGCTGATGACCGACCAGTCCAAATTCACGCTGCCGATCATGATGACGGCGCTTCAGTCCGGCCGCTTCGGCGCCATCGACTGGGGCGCGGTGCAGGCGGGCGTCACCGTGATGATGGTGCCATGCCTGGTGCTCTTCCTGCTGCTGCAGCGCTTCTACATCCGCGGCCTCATGGCAGGGGCCGTGAAGTGACCTCTATCGAATGGAGTAAATCATGACCGCATCGCAATCCGCCAAACCGGCCGCCAATCCGGGTAAGCCGAAGCTTGCCTTCCGTCCGCTGCCGGTGCCACAGGTCGATATCAGAGGCTTCTGGGGCGACCGTGTCGATGCCGTCGCCACCAGGACCGCCGATATCCTCTATGACCGCTGCGTCGAGGCGCGCATGCTGGAACAGATCGACCCCGACCGGCCATCGCCCGGCGTCGTCATTCCGTTCCACTCACCCTCGCCGGACGAGGCCGCCGCCGCCGGCAACGAGTTCACCGGATCGACGGTGACGACCCAGATGTTCTGGGACAGCGATTGGGGCAAGACCATCGAGACCGCCGCCTATTCGCTCTACCGCCGCCGCAATGACGATCTGGAGAAGAAGATCGACGCCGTCATCGATATGTACGGCAAGCTGCAGCAGCCCGACGGTTATCTCTCCAGCTGGTACCAGCGCATCCAGCCCGGCCTGCGCTGGACCAATCTGCGCGATTGCCACGAGCTCTATTGCGCCGGCCATCTGATCGAAGGCGCGGTCGCCTACTACCAGGCCACGGGAAAACGCAAGCTGCTCGACATCATGTGCCGCTATGTCGACCATATCGCCGAGACGTTCGGTCCCCAGGCCGGCAAGAAGAAGGGCTATTGCGGCCACGAGGAGATCGAGCTGGCGCTGGTCAAGCTCGCGCGGGTCACCGGCGAGCAGAAGTATATGGACCTCGCAAAATACTTCATCGACCAGCGCGGTCTTGAGCCGCATTATTTCGACGAGGAGGCGCGGGCCCGCGGCACCGACCCCAAGGCCTATCATTTCAAGACCTACGAATACAGCCAGTCGCACAAGCCGGTGCGCGATCAGGACAAGGTCGTCGGCCATGCGGTCAGGGCGATGTATCTCTATTCGGGCATGGCTGATATCGCGACCGAATATGGTGACGACACGCTGCGGGTGGCGCTCGACCGGCTGTGGGACGATCTCATGACCAAGAACCTCTACGTCACCGGCGGCCTCGGCCCATCGTCGCACAATGAGGGTTTTACCGCCGATTACGATCTGCCCAATGAAACTGCCTATGCCGAGACCTGCGCTTCGGTCGGGCTGGTGTTCTGGGCCAGCCGCATGCTCGGCATGGGCCCTAATGCGCGCTACGCCGACATGATGGAGAGGGCGCTCTACAACGGCTCGATTTCAGGCCTTTCGCTCGACGGCTCGCTGTTCTTCTACGAGAATCCGCTGGAAAGCCGGGGGAAGCACAACCGCTGGAAGTGGCATCGCTGCCCGTGCTGCCCGCCCAATATCGGGCGCATGGTGGCTTCGATCGGCAGCTATTTCTACAGCCTGTCGGACGACGCGCTGGCTGTCCACCTCTATGGAAATAGCACGGCTCGTTTCGATATCGCTGGCGGGCCGGTGACCTTGACCCAGACCAGCAACTATCCTTGGGACGGGGCAGTCTCGATCGCGATCGAGCCCGAGGCGCCGACCGAGTTCACCTTGCACCTGCGCCTGCCGGCCTGGTGCCGCAAGGCGGCGCTCAAGGTGAACGGGGAGGCAGTCGATCTGGATGATGTAACCAGCGACGGCTATGCCGCGATCCGCCGCGAGTGGCGCAAGGGCGATCAAGTCGAGCTCGGCCTCGAAATGGCGGCCGACCGGCTCTACGCCAACCCGCAGGTGCGCCAGGATATCGGCCGCGTCGCGCTAGCCCGCGGTCCGCTGATCTATTGCGTCGAGGAGACCGACAATGCCGGCCAGTTGCACCGCATCGCCTTGCCACGCACGGCAAAGATCGAGGCGCGTGAGGAGCCCAACCTTTTGGGCGGCGTCGTAACGCTCTCGGTAGATGCCGAGAAAGAAGCCTTTGAAAACTGGGAGGACGGGCTCTATCGCACCGAACCGCCGGCGGTGGAGGAGACGAAAGTCACCGCCGTTCCCTATTTCGCCTGGGACAACCGCGACCCCGGCGAGATGCTGGTTTGGCTGAGGGACTCCTGATCCGCGAATGCGGATCTTGAGCCGGCGAAAGGCATGTCTTGAATTTGCCCCGACAGCGCTAATTTAGAGGAGAGAGTGGCGTCAGCCACTCGTATGGGTGGAGGCAGAGTTGGCGCTCGAAGATGTCGCGCGTCCGAGCGCCGGCGGTCGCTCTATAGCCGTAGCCGTCGCGGCGGTGCCGTTGCTGTTCGTGATCAGCGGGCTGGCCATACGCTATGCGGCATTTTCTTCGGTATCGGAGGAAACAGGTTTCGCGGCTTATGCCCGTGCGCTCTGCCGGTGGGATTGCGCCTGGTACATTGGTATCAGCGAACTAGGTTATGAGCGCTTTCCCATCCAAAACCAAAGCAATGTCGGTCGCTGGGGCTTCTTTCCACTCTATCCGATGCTGGTGGCGGCAATCCGGGTTGTTTTCCCTTTCCAGTCGATACTGGTCGCGACCGTCACCTCCATTGTTTGCAGCTACGCCGCCTGTCTGGTGGCATGGCCGTTGCTGGAGAAGAACATGCGGGCCTATGTGCTGTATTGCGCCTTTCTGCTCAGCGGCCCGTTCTCCTTCCACTTCACGACTTTCCTGACCGAACCTCTTTTCGTGCTCCTGACTTCGTGCGTTTTTCTGGCGCTCAAACGCTCCAGCTATCTGGCCGCGGGTGTCTCATCCGCGCTCCTGTCGGCGACGAGGCTCGTCGGGGTCCTTGTTGTGTTTGCGACCGTCATTCAAATGTTCAGGGAACACCGCGAGCAGGGCGGATCGGCGCTGTCTTTTCCACGCTGGGTGCTTGGCCGGCCGGATCTGCTCGTCGCTATCTTCATCTCACCTGCCGGTTTGTTCGCTTACATCCTGTTTCTTTATCTTACGATCGGGGACGGCTTTGCGTTCTTGCATGTCCAGCGCGCATTTGGACGGGTAGCGGGCAATCCACTCGTCTTTTTATGGGACGGGCTCTCCGCCGTTCCGGCCACCGGCTGGCTGCCCACGGCGCCGCAGTGGAGCGCGCTCGCCGCGATCACTGGACTGGCGCTGTCGGCGGTTCTGGCTGCCCGCAGGCAATATGGCGCTGCGCTGTTCTGTGCGCTCTGCATCATCCTGCCATTGATCACCAACCTGGCCTCGATGGTCAGGTACGTCATTGGGCTTGCGCCTCTGACAATGTTGCTGGTCGTCCTGTTGTCGGCATCGAGGCTGACTTACCTAGCGGCTTTGGTTCTCTTCCTGGGCACCTGTTATTTCATGACTGTGGCGTGGATCGGGGGCTACCTTGCCCTGGTCTGACACTCTAGTGCCCTACAGACGCGCCGCCTGGCTCAGCGGCTACGCGTTCGCGGCGGTTCTGGCCGGGTCCGAGATCGTCATCCTTGCGCTTGCTCTCAATCCGAACGTCAACGCCGACTATCGCGCCTATTACATCGATAAAACGACCACGTGCCTCAACCGCGATGCCATCGGCAGCTACACACTTGGCGAGACGGTATCGTTCCGCAGCGACGGCGCCAAACGGGCAGCCAGCATAAAGGTCTGCGGCTGGTCGGGGTCGGCAGGCGACGGCACCCATTCGCTGGGCGAGACCTCGCGGCTTCGCCTGGAGATACCGCCGCTCGGTCACGGCTTGGCTGCCACGCTGCAAATGGCCGCCGTCATTCGGCCACCACAGATCACGCAGAGGGTTGTGATCTCGGTGAACGGGGTTCGGGCGCAGGCGGTGACGCTGTCTGGCAAAGAACCACGAACGGTCTCGTTCGTCATTCCACCGGCAGCTCTCAGCAAGACCGATACACTCGACATCGCCTTCGACTATCTCGACGGCATTCCGCCAACTCCGGCCGCCAGCAACATCTACAAGCGCTCCATTAAGCTGGTGTCGTTCCGGCTGGATGCTGTTGACACGGATTAGGTGGGGCGGTCGCCTTGCCGGCCGGGTCTTCGCTGCGCAAAAACCCATCGGTCGAGCATGAGAAGATTGATCGCTGGAATAAGCAAGCACGTAACCAGAATGGCAATGATGGGCGACAGGCCGAGTTTCGCCGTCAAAAGCGCCGGCGCCGCGTAAGCCATGGCGAAGCCTGTCGCCGTCAGCAGGACAAAACGCGCAGCTTCCGATCGATGCGAGCCGCTCGACATGAAGGTCACTGATTTATGGGCGAGATACGAAAACATAGCGGCCGCGGCGTAAGCCGCAAGCGACGCTTGGACGGGCGTGACGTCGATCCATTCCGATTTGATCAAAACGGTAGCCAGGACAGCATAAAGGATCGTCGCAGCAATGCCGACCAGCCCGAAGCGCGCCAGCAGCTTCAGCCCGGCACCGGCGGTCGAACGGCCCTCAGACATGGGCGCTGCACGCATACTGGGCTCCGAGTGGCAGTGGCGCGAGCAGGCGCTCGAGTTTTCTGGCGAAAGGCCTGGCCGAGGGCAGCAGCAGGAAGTGCTCAGATCTGACATCCCGAAAACCCGTCTCCTTAAACAGGGACGCTGCTTTAGTGGCGTTGAGCAGGACTGCGTCCTGGTCGAATGGACACCGCAACACCGCAAGACGCGTCAGCAGATTATAGGGATTGTGCTCGATGATGCAGGCGACGCCGCCCGGCCGCACGACGCGCCGCATTTCCCGGAAGAAATCGAGCCAGGAGACGGGCGGAACGTGATGGACGACGCAACTGGCGAAAGCCAGATCGAACGCGCCGTCCTCATAAGGCAAGCGCAGCGTGATGCACGCGCGATAGGTCACACCTGGATTGTCCCGGCCGGCGCGCAGGATCGATTCCTCCGAGACGTCGCAGCCATCCAGGCTTTCGAACGCGCCTTCGAGATAAGGATGGAGCGAACCGACGCCGCAGCCGATATCCAGCGCTCGCACATTAGCCCCGCCCTGCCGAAGCCCTCGCTCGACGACGAGACGCCGCAGCAAGTCTGCCTTGGCGATCAGAAAGAAGTCGTGCCTGAGGCCGGAAAACCGGATGGATCCTGCGACCGCCTCGCCATAATTTGATTTATAGCTGTCGAAGAGTTCGGCCATCAGCCGAGGCTCCGTTCCTAGGTTTTCGAAGCGATCTTCGGCTCTCACCAAGAGGAGCGGCACGCATCGCCTTATCGAATCCGGTGACCCGATCGATCACGTAAAGCGGACGGCGTTTCACCTCGGCGTGGATACCGCCGACGTAAAGTCCGACCACGCCGGTCATGAAAAGATTGATGCCGCAAAGCAGCGACACGATCACCACGGTGGATGTCCAGCCGGCAATGATGCCGGTTTCAAAAATCCAGGCGAAGATGGCGTAAGTGCCGAACACTGCCGCAAGCGCGGAAATGGCCAATCCGCCCCACAGAGCCATGCGCAGCGGCTTCTCGGAGAAGCTGACGATGCCGTGAACGGCAAGGTGCATCATCTTCCAGAATGGGTATTTGGTCTGGCCCAGGGTCCGCGCCGGGCGTTCGAAAGGCACCGCCGTCTGCTTGAACCCCATCCAGGCGAACATTCCCCTGACGAAACGGTCGTGTTCGGGCATTTGCTTGAAGGTTTCCAGCGCCTTGCGGCCGACCAGGCGGAAATCGCCGACGTCGCGCGGGATGTCGACCGACGTCATTTTCTCCAGCAGACGGTAGAAGAGACTCGCCGTAACGCGCTTGAACCAGGATTCGCCCTCACGCTTGACACGGCGGGCGTAGACGATCTCGAAACCTTCCTTCCACTTCGCCACCAGATCGAGAACCACCTCCGGCGGATCTTGCAGGTCGGCATCCATGACGATGACGGCATCACCCGCAGCCGCGTCCATGCCGGCCGTGATCGCGACTTGGTGGCCAAAATTGCGGGAAAGCTCGATCAGCCGGAAGCGCGGCTCGACGGCGACCACGTTCCGAAGGTATTCGACGCTTCCATCGAGGCTTCCGTCATCGACGAAGATCGCCTCAGCCTCTCCGTCCAACCGGCAGATCAGCGAGCTGATCCGCTCGATCAGTCGAGGCAGTACCTGCTCTTCATTGTAGATGGGAAGGACCAGCGAGTACCGTGGCGGCGACACATTCACCGCAGTCCTGATGCCTTGGATCACAGAGTCTCGCATGCGGTTGAAAATGGAACGCAAGCTACAAAGTTCCAAAGGTACACAAGAAATTGCTAATTTAATGGTTTCGGTCAGATGCCGATCATGCGTGAGAAAGGACATAGGCGGCGTTACCGCAATCGAACGTCCGCATGTGATCGAGACACGGCATCAAAGGGGCTGTCGCCCGGTCGCAACCTGGCGCGAAGCAGTCTTTGAGGAACCTCTACGGTCATGCCGCCTGAAGCCGATGTCTGCTGGCCGATCTGTCCTGCTTGCCACTTCTGCCATTGCACAAGCCACATCGGAACAATAGATGGTGCGGAGCGGCCGCCACTTATGTCAGGCGGAAAAACAGGACTATGCGCATGACCGATACGCTGGACTCAGCGAAATTGACCGACCGCGTCGCGGCCCTGGTCGAAGCGGCCAAACGGGCCGGAGCCGACGCCGCAGACGCGGTTGCGGTGCGCGGCCGCTCGACTGGCGTGTCGGTGCGGCTTGGCAAGGTCGAGGGGACCGACGCGTCCGAGAGCGAGGATGTCTCGCTGCGCGTCTTCGTCGGCAAGCGGGTGGCGAGCGTCTCGGCGACCGCTGCCTCAGACCCGAAAGCGCTGGCCGAGCGCGCCGTGGCGATGGCCAAAGTGTCCCCTGAGGATCCCTATCAGGGCCTCGCCGATCCGGCCCTGCTGGTCGATAAGCCGCGCGACCTCGACCTGTTCGACGCGACGGAAATTTCGGCCGACCAGTTGAAGGAAGCAGCGCTGGCCGCGGAAGCGGCCGCCCTTGCCGTCAAGGGCGTTACTAATTCGGCCGGCAGCGGCGCCAGTGCCGGGCTTGGCGGGTTGGTGCTCGCCACCTCGCACGGCTTTGTCGGCCACTATGTCGCGTCGCGCTTTTCGCGCTCGACCAGCGTCATCGCCGGCGAGGGCACCGGCATGGAGCGCGATTATGAATTCTCCTCTCGCCAGCATTATTCCGATCTCGACGCGCCGGAGGACATCGGCCGCAAGGCCGGCGAACGCGCGGCGCGGCGCATCGGCGCGCGCAAGGCGGTGACCGGCCCGGTCAATGTGGTGTTCGACCCGCGTGTCGCTCGCGGCATCGCCGGTCATCTCGCCGGCGCCATCAACGGCGCGTCCGTCGCGCGCAAGACCAGTTTTCTGCGCGACATGATGGGCAAGCAGGTGGCGGCGGCCGCGATCACCGTCACCGATGAGCCGCTGCGGCGCCGTGGCCAGGCGTCGCGTCCATTTGACGGCGAAGGCATCGAGGGCGAAAGACTGCTCATGGTGGAGAAAGGCATTTTGAACCACTGGTTCCTGTCGACCTCGGTCGCGCGGGAATTGGGGCTGACCACCAACGGGCGCGGCTCACGCAACGGCTCCTCCGTCTCGCCATCGTCGACCAACCTCGCCATCGAGCCGGGCGAGCGGGCGCCCGAAGACCTCATCAAGTCGCTCAAATCAGGTTTTTACGTCACCGAAGTGTTCGGCCAGGGCGTCGATATGGTGACTGGCGAGTACAGCCGCGGTGCTTCCGGCTTCTGGATCGAGAATGGCGAGCTCGCCTATCCTGTTGCGGAAGTGACCATCGCCTCGAATTTGAAGACCATGTTCCTCAACATGGTTCCGGCGAGCGATCTCGATCGCAATTTCGGCACCGCCGCACCAACGCTGCTGATCGAAGGCATGACCCTTGCCGGAGCTTGACCAAGTCACCTCCGCCGGAGGCCGCGAGGACTTGGCCGTCTTGCGCGACGCTGCCCGCGAGGCGGGCGTCATCGCCATGCGCTATTTCGGCAACAACCCGCAAGTGTGGATGAAGGGCGGCACTTCGCCCGTGAGCGAGGCCGATCACGCCGCCGACGCCTACCTGCGCGAGACCTTGCTTGCGGCACGGCCGGACTATGGCTGGCTCTCGGAGGAGACGGCCGACGATCCGGCAAGGCTTGCCGCCCGCCGCACCTTCGTCGTCGATCCGATCGACGGCACGCGCGGCTTCCTCGAAGGTCTTCGCACCTGGTGCGTCAGCGTCGCGGTGGTCGAGGACGGCCGCACGCTTACCGGTGTGCTCGAATGTCCGGCCACGGAGGAGACCTATTGGGCGCTGCCCGGTGAGGGGGCGTTCCTGAATGGCCATCGCATTACCGTGCGCCGCCCGGCAGCGATGGTCGAAATCGGTGGGCCGAAGCCATTGATCGGCCTGATGCCGGCTGAATGGCAGGGTCGGCTGAGCCGCGTGCCCTATATTCCCTCGCTCGCGTACCGGCTGGCGATGGTCGCCAATGGCAGGCTCGACGCAACCTTCGTCAAACCCAACGCACATGACTGGGATATCGCAGCGGCGGACCTCATCTTGCGCGAGGCCGGCGGCGCATTGCTCGACCAGAAAGGCCGCGCCCCGCGCTATGCCGGCGAAGTGATCAACCACGGCGCGCTGGTTGCCGGCAGCGGCGAACTGCTCGCCGTGCTCTCCGGAATCATCGCAGGGCTGGACGGTTGAACATGTTATCAATGGTTTCAAAGTCGGCGGCTTTGGTCTAGACCTGTCACAAACTCACGATATGTGAAGGACCGACATGACCGCGGAAGACGGAAAGAAGCAGCTTTTGCACCTGGTGTTCGGCGGCGAACTGAAGACGCTGGGCGGGACCGAATTCCGTGATCTCGACGCGCTCGACATCGTCGGCATCTATCCGGACTATCAATCCGCGCAGACGGCATGGAAGGCCAAGGCCCAGGCCAGCGTGGACAATGCTCATATGCGGTATTTCGTCGTTCACCTGCACCGGTTGCTCGACCCCGACACCAAGGCTGCCGATTGAAATCGATGGATCATGAAGCGGTGAAAGGATCGGCCACGAGGTCTGGAGTCAGAAGGCATCCTGGCGGCACCCCGCGGACATTCTGGCGCAAGATTCGCGAACCGCTGGCGCAATCGCGATTTGTCAAGAACGCCATCGCCAGCCTATTTGCGCAGTTCGTTCGTCTGATCCGCCTGACCAACCGCGTTGTCGACGGATCGGCGCAGATATCGGGTGGCGCTTACTCGCAATTCGAGCCGGGCATCATTGCGCTGTGGCACGGCCAGCATCTTCTGACCCCTGCCTACTACCCCAAGGGAAGGCCGCTGGTCGCAATGGTATCGCGCAGTGCCGATGCTGAGCTCAACGCGCTGATGATCGAGAAATTCGGTATCGAGGCGGTGCGCGGCTCGGGCGGACGCGAAGGCGCGAAGCATCTCGACAAGGGCGGCGCCAAGGCGCTGATTGCCCTGAAAAAGTCGCTCGCCACCGGCAAGAACGTCGCCATGATCGCTGATATTCCTCATGGCACGCCGCGCGATGCGGGGCTTGGCATCGTTCTCTTGGCGCGGCTCTCGGGCCGGCCGATCCTGCCCGCGGCAATCGCCACCAGCCGCCGCAAGGTGCTGGAGCGCAGCTGGGACAAGACCACGATCAATCTGCCGTTCGGCCGCTCGTCGATCGTCGTGGGAACGCCGGTGTTCGTTCCGGCCAATGCGGATGAGGCCGAAATGGAACGCAAGCGCCAGGAGGTCACGGCCGCGCTCAACGCCGCAACCGCCGAGGCCTATCGCCTCGTGGATGGCTCGAAATGAGCGGGCGCTGGGCGCGCACCTTCCTGACGGCGTATCGTTTCGCGGGCGCAGCCGCCTATCCGCTGATCGGGCCCTATGTCGCCTGGCGCACCTCCAGGGGCAAGGAAGACCGAATTCGCCGGCGCGAGCGCTATGGCATCGCCGGGCGCGAGCGCCCCGAGGGGCCGGTGATCTGGATCCATGCGGCGAGCGTCGGCGAGACCATCGCCGTCGTGCCGCTGGTCGAGAGCATCCTCGACTACGGCGTCAACATCGTGCTGACGACGGGCACTGTCACCTCCGCTCAGGTTGCCGACGAACGGCTCGGCGACCGCATCATCCACCAATATGTGCCGCTCGACCTCAAGCCGGCGGTCAGCCGCTTCCTCGACCATTGGCGGCCGGATCTGGCGATCATTGCCGAATCTGAGATTTGGCCGATGACCATCCTGGAGCTCGGCGCGCGCCGTGTGCCGCAAGTGCTGGTCAATGGCAGGCTGTCGGACCGTTCGTTCAAATCCTGGAAGAAGCGCGCCAACATCGCCGAGGCGCTGTTCGAGAATCTCGCCCATGTCGTCGCCCAGTCGGAAATCGACGGCGAGCGCTTCCTCTCGCTTGGCGCCCGGCCGGTTACCGTATCCGGCAATCTCAAGGTCGACACGACGCCGCCGCCGGCCGATGAAAGGGCGCTGTACACGCTGAAACGCCAGATCGGCGTCCGTCCCACCTGGGCGGCAATCTCGACCCATGACGGCGAGGAAGTGGTCGCCGCCGAGGTTCACGCGATGCTGCACAAGCGTCACCACGGTCTTTTGACGATCGTCGTGCCGCGCCATCCCGATCGCGCCGAAGCGCTTGCCGCGCAGATTTCCGGCATGGGCCTGAAAGTCGCTCGGCGCAGCAAGGGCGAAAGAATCACCGCCGATACGGACATTCTGCTTGGCGACACGATCGGCGAGATGGGGCTTTATCTCAGGCTGACGGAGATTGCCTTCGTCGGCCGTTCGCTCACCTCCGAGGGCGGCCAGAATCCGCTGGAGCCGGCCATGCTCGACACCGCGGTGCTGGCCGGCCGCAATGTCCAGAATTTTCGCGAGACCTATCAGCGCCTGCTCGACAGCGGCGGCGCCAAGTTGGTGCGCGACCGCGACATGCTGGCCGGCGCCGTCAATTTCCTTTTGAGCAACGAGGTGGCTCGCCACGAAATGATGGCAGCCGGTGCGGCGACCGTCGACGAGATGCGCGGCGCGCTGGCGCTCACGTTGAAGTCGCTTGAGCCCTATATTCAGCCGTTGGTCGTCAAGTCGCGCCTCAAGGGCGCCAACGGCCGCTAAGGTGGCCAGCGAAGCGCCACCCTTTTGGTGGGAAGAACCGGACTGGCGCGCGCTGGCGCTGACGCCGCTGTCCGCGATCTATGCCCTCATTGCCGGCCGCCGCATGCGCTCGGCGGCGCGCGAAAAGGTCGAGGCGCCGGTGCTGTGTGTCGGCAACTTTACCGTCGGCGGCACCGGCAAGACGCCGGTGGCGATCGCGCTCGCCGGACAGGCCAGGCGCATGCATCTCAATCCCGGCTTCCTGTCGCGCGGCCATGGCGGCTCCTTCGCGCAGCCGCATGTCGTCGATCCGCATCACGACGCCGCCAAGCATGTCGGCGACGAGCCGCTGCTTTTGGCCGAGCACGCGCCGGTCGCGGTCACGCCGAACCGGGCCGCCGGCGCGCGTCTTCTGCTGGAAAAGCATGGCTGTGATTTCCTGATCATGGATGACGGCTTCCAGAGCGCGCGCATCCATATCGATTACGCGCTGGTCGTCGTCGACGCGCGCTACGGCGTCGGCAACGGCCGCGTCATTCCTGGCGGTCCGCTCAGGGCTGGTATCGTCGACCAGCTGGTTTTCACCAGCGCGCTGCTGAAGATGGGCGAGGGCCTTGCTGCCGATGCGGTCGTCCGCCAGGCGGCGCGCGCCGGCCGGCCGATCTTCGAGGCGCGTACACGGCCAAGCAGGACGGCGGGGCTGGTCGGCAAGCGATTTCTGGCCTTTGCCGGCATCGGTCATCCCGACAAATTCTTCGACACGGTCCGTGAGGCCGGCGGCCAAGTCGTGCTGACCCGGTCGTTTCCAGACCATCATTTCTATGGTGAGGACGAGCTTGCCGAACTGGCAACGACAGCGCGAGGTGCCGGACTTGCCCTCATCACCACCGCCAAGGACGCCGCCCGGCTGCGCCACGATGCTGCGCCTGCCGAGTTCCTCGGACAGCTCGATGTGCTGGAGATCGACACCGTGTTCGATCCCGACCACGTGCCCGAACGCATCATCGACGAGACGCTGGATGCCTGGCGGCAGCGCAAGCTGAAGGGGTGACTTTGGAGCCGATCCGGAAGCTGGTTTAACGCCGGCTGCGCAATTCCGGATGTGCCTCGATCTCGCGGCGCAGCGAGGCCGCAGCACTGACATAAGGCTCCTGCCTGGCGACGCTCCAGTATTTGAGCTCATCGAGCGGGATGCTTTCGCCGGTGACCGCGCAGCGCACGAAGGCGCCGGGGCTGGTCACCTGGAAGTCGCCGTCTAGGTAGCGGATACGGGCTTCCTTGCCGCCGGGGCCTTCGAAACGGTTCATCATGACATGGAGCCAAGGTTCATGACGATGTCATCGCCACAAATTGCCGGCAAGGTCAAGCTTGGAGCGAGACAAAGATTGGGTTTAGTCGGCTCCGTTTCGGACGACAATCAGCCGAGCAAGCCGGCAAAGTGGATGCCTGGCATCCTACTGCTCAGCTAGGATGAAATCCTCGATCTTTTCCGCCGCCAGCCCGGCCTGGAGCGCGATGCGCCGGGCAAGCTCGGCAGCGGCGGCGCGCGGTCGCCCCATAGGCCGGTCGAGCCAGTAGGATATCGGACTGAGGACCATGCGGTCGTCGACGGCGACGATGCGGCCTGACTTCAGTTGATGCTCGGTCATCGGTGGCCGTGCCAGCGCGATGCCGAGGCCGTGGGTGGCAGCATCGAGCACCAGATTGTAATCCTCGAAGCGCCGGTCCTGTGGGCGCGGGCGATAGTCGATGTCCTGCGCGGCAAACCAGGCGCGCCAGGCCGAGGCGTCCGAATCGTTGATCAGCGGGAATTTGAGCAGCCGGGCAGGGTCGCCACGACGGATCTCCTTGGCGAGGTCCGGCGAGGCGACGGGGAAAACGTGTTCCTCGAAAAGCTGCACCGAGACGCGGCCGGGGATACGGCCGCGGCCGCAGCGGATCGACAGATCGATGCCCTCGTCGGCAAGATCCGCCTGGCGGATATCGACGTCGAGCACGATGCGCAGCTTGGACGGATTGTTTTCCAGCGCCGCCATGCGCGGCATCAGCCACAGCCCGCTGACCGAGGGGATCGAGGTCAGCCGCACCACGGCGGTGCCGCGCGGCTCGATCCAGCGGTCCGAATTGCTGGATATCAGCGCGAAGGCCTCGGTGGTTCGCAGATGCAGCCGGTTGCCTTCGATCGTCAGCGAAACGCCGCGCGCGCCGCGATCGAACACTTTCAGCCCGAGCCAGTCCTCGAGCTTGGCGATCTGCCGGCTGACGGCGCCATGGGTGAGGTTGAGTTTTTCGGCAGCGGCCGAAAAGCTGCCCGTCCGCGCCGCGGCGTCGAAGGCGCGCAGGGTTTCAAGCGGCAGCATCGCGTCTGAGCTGTGATCCATAGTCACAGCTGACTCTCGATTTGGTGGTTTGTCAACCGGTCAGGAAAGGCGTTTTGTGTGTTTGTGCATATGAAACGCGAGAGAATTGAAATGAGCGCCTGTACCGGAACGTTGAATTCGACACAGCGGATGGACACCACTGCAGCCATTGCGGTGGCGTTGACGGTGGTCGGTTGGGCGTCCGCCTTCCCGGCGATCCGCGCGGGCCTCGCCGCCTTCGGGCCGCTGGAACTCGGCGCACTGCGCTTTGCCATCGCGGCGGTACCGGCGGCGATCTTCCTCGCCGTCAAGCGGCCGGCGCTGCCAAAGCTCGACGAGTTATGGCGCTTTGTCTTCGGCGGCGCCGTCTTCGTCGCGCTCTACACGGCAATGCTCAATTTCGGTGAGCTGACGGTTTCGGCCGGCGCGGCCGGTTTCATCATCAATGTCAGCCCGATCTTCACCGCCATCATGGCGATGGCGCTGCTCGGCGAACGCTTCTCAACCATGGCCTGGGCAGGCACAGCCATCTCCTTCGCCGGCATCGGCATCATTGCCATGGGCGAGGGGCAGGGCCTGCATTTCAACACCGGTGCGCTGCTGGTGCTGGGTTCAGCTCTGTGCTCGGCCGTCAACACCATCGTCCAGAAGCCGCTGTTTGCCCGCCATCACCCGCTGACCATTGCCGCTTCCAACATGGTGCTCGGCGCGCTCTGCCTTGCGCCATTCCTGCCGAACGCACTCTCGCAAGCAGCGGTCGCGGATACAGCCGGCCTTAGCGCCGTCATCTTTCTCGGCATCGTGCCAAGCCTCATCGCCTACGCCGCCTGGGCAACCGCACTTTCCCGGCTGCCGGCGGCGCGTGCTTCGAACTTCCTCTACCTGGTCTCGCCGGTGGCCACGCTGATCGGCTTCTTCTGGCTGGGCGAGGTGCCGACGCTGTTTGGCATTCTCGGCGGTGCACTGGCGCTCGGCGGCGTCATCGTGGTGAATTTGAAGCGCTGATTCAAAAGTTTGGAAGATTCACCTGATTCAAAAGAGCCGCTGAAGAGCGGCTCTTGTCGCATCCGCTGAGCTAGCGCCTCCCGAACAGCCGCTCGATATCAGCAAGCTTGAGCTCGATATAGGTCGGGCGGCCGTGGTTGCAGGTGCCGGAGCCCGGCGTCGCCTCCATCTGGCGCAGCAGCGCGTTCATCTCTTCGGGCTTGAGCAGGCGGCCGGAACGCACCGAGCCGTGGCAGGCCATGGTCGCGGCGATCCTGTCCAGCCGTTCCTTCAGCGTATCGACCGTGTCGTTGTCGGCGATCTCGTCGGCAAGGTCGCGCACCAGCTGCTGGACGTTGGTTTCGCCGAGCATCGACGGCGTCTCGCGCACGGCGACCGCACCCGGGCCGAAGCGCTCGACGGCGAGGCCGAAGCGGGCCAGCGTTTCGGAATGCATGGCGAGCCGCTCGGCATCCTCTTCCGGCAGGTCGACGATCTCCGGCAGCAACAGCATCTGCGACGGCACGGCGCGCGAATGCAGCGCGTTCTTCAGCGCCTCGTAGACCAGCCGCTCATGCGCTGCATGCTGGTCAACGATGACAAGCGAATCCCTGGTCTGCGCGACGATGTAGTTCTCGTGCACCTGGGCGCGTGCGGCACCCAGCACCGTGCCAAGCAGCGTCTCCGCCGTCTCAGTCTGTCCGGCACGCGCGTCGGCGCTGTGAAGCGGGCCGGCGTCGAACGCGGCTTGATCGTTTTCGCCGAAGCCGCCATTTCTGAATTCGGTGTTTTCAAACCCCATGTCCAGCGGCCGTTGCGGCGAGCGGGCCGGGTCGAAACCGGCAGAGCCGGAGGCACGGTAGGCCGCCTCATAGCTGCGGTGGCCGTTGGCCGGTCCTGGATGGGCGTAGGACGCCGCGCCCGGCCGGAATGCCGCCATCATGCCGGCTGCCCCTGAAGTGGCGGCACGGATGCCGGCATTAGCCAATGCTTCGCGGATGGCGCCGACGATCAGCCCACGCACCAGTCCCGGATCGCGGAACCGGACATCGGCCTTGGCCGGATGGACATTGACGTCGACGATGGCCGGATCGAGCGTCAGGAACAGCACAGTCACCGCATGGCGATCGCGCGGCAGCACGTCGGCGAAGGCGCCACGGATGGCGCCGGCAATCAATTTATCGCGCACCGGCCGGCCATTGACATAGGCATATTGCTGCAGCGCGTTGGCGCGACTGAAGGACGGGATCGAGACGTGACCGGCCAGATGCACGCCATCGCGCACGGCGTCGATGGCGATGGCATTCTCCGGAAAGTCGGCGCCCATCACTTGCGCAACGCGGCGCAGCCGGCCTTCCGGGCTGTCGTCGGTCGCCGGCAGTTCCAGCGTCGAACGGTCGGAACCGGCCAGCGTGAAGCGCACGGCAGGGAAGGCGATGGCGATGCGCTTGATCACGTCGCTGGTCGCCGAGCTTTCGGCGCGCTCGCCCTTCATGAATTTGAGCCGCGCCGGCGTGGCGAAGAACAGGTCGCGCACCTCGACCGTGGTGCCGCGATTGGCGGCCGCCGGCTTGACGGCGGACACGCGGCCACCCTCGATGCCGATCTCCGCGGCGCTGTCGCCGTTGGCCGTGCGCGAGCGGATCGACAGCCGCGCCACCGAGCCGATCGACGGCAGCGCCTCGCCGCGAAAGCCGAGCGAGCGGATATCGTGAATGTTGTCGGCGAGCTTCGAGGTGCAATGGCGCGCGATCGCCAGCGCCAATTCCTTTTCCGGGATGCCCGAGCCGTCGTCGGAGACGCGGATCAGGTTGAGCCCGCCGCCGGCGGTGACGATCTCGACTCTGGCAGCGCCCGCGTCTAGCGCGTTTTCGACCAGTTCTTTGACCACGCTTGCCGGACGCTCGATGACTTCGCCGGCGGCGATCTGATTGATCATCGTTTCGGAGAGCTGGCGAATGGGCATAAGGGCACTATAGGCGGATTCGTGGCCGATGCGGGAGGGGTAGAATTAAGGAATCCAGGCGGCTGACCGCGAACGGACCGCGCTCTTCATGTCATGAGCCTGGGCAGTGCTGCCGCCAGCGCATCGACGGCAAGACGGACCTTCAACGGCAAGTGAGGCGTCTGCAGCCATAGCGCATAGGCGTCGTAGAGAAATCCCGGCTGTTCCGGCAGCAGCGGGACAAGTGCGCCGGCCTGAATGCGCTCACGAACCAGCCAGTATGGCAGCCAGGCAAGCCCCATGCCGGCGGCCGCGACATCGGCGATCGCATCGAGGTCGTCGAGCCGCAAGCGGCTGACCGGCATGACCTCCAGCGCAGGCTGGCCATTGCGCGGAAACAGCCATGGTTGAACGACACGGCCCGAACGGCGGTAGATGATGGCCTGGTGGCTGCCGAGATCCCCTATCTGCTGTGGCCACCCGTGCATCTCGAGATAGGATGGCGACGCGCAGACGACCATGCGCTGTCGCGCGATGCGACGCGCCATCACGCCGGCCTGGTCTTCCAGATTGCCGGTCCGGATGGCAAGATCGCAGCCATCCTCTGCAAGATCGGCGAGGGGGTCGCTGAACGACAGGTCGAGTTCGAGCGAGGGATATTGCTGCGCCAGTTCCAGCAGGATCGGAGCAACGCAGCGCCGGCCGAAATGCACCGGCATGATGACGCGCAGCTTTCCGCGTGGTTCGGAAAGTTGATCGGCCGCGAGCGCATCCGCGGCCTCGGCTTCAGCGATTACCATTCGGCAACGCTCATAATAGGCGCGCCCGAAGTCTGTCAGGCTCTGGCGGCGAGTGGTCCGGTTGATGAGGCGCACGCCCAGACGCTCCTCGAGAAACCGAACATGCTTGCCGACCATCGGTCCAGACAGATCGAGAGCGGCAGCAGTCGCCGCGAACGAGCCCAGATCGACGGTTTTGACGAACACGGCCATGCTCGTAAGGCGATCCATATTCAAAACTCTCAGTTTCTACTGTTCTGCCTAGGCAGCAATTTATCTGCCAGGCGGCCGCTGGCATAGCCTATTCGGTTCAAATATTTTTGGAGTTATGACCGGATGGCACGTGTTGTTCGTTTTCATGAGCATGGTGGTCCCGAGGTTCTGCGCATCGAGAATCTCGACATTCCCGCGCCCGGTCGGGGCGAGATCCAGATCCGGGTCAAGGCATTGGGCCTCAACCGGGCCGAGGCGCTGCTGCGTTCGGGCACTTATATCCAGACGCCGCCATTGCCTTCCGGTCTTGGCCTTGAGGCAGCGGGTGTCGTCGAAGCGGTCGGCGAAGGCGTAGACGGTTTTGCGCCAGGTGACGCCGTCAGCGTCGTGCCGCCATTGTCGATGGCCTGCTGGCCCGCCTATGGCGAGATTGCCACATATCCCGCCGAGCTCGTGGTCAAGCATCCGCCGTCGCTCAGCTGGGAAGAGGCGGCAGCCGTCTGGATGCAATATCTCACCGCCTATGGCGCACTGATCGACATTGCCAAGCTCGGCAGGGAGGACTTTGTCGTCATCACCGCAGCATCGAGCAGCGTCGGACTTGCAGCGATCCAGATTGCCAACATCGTTGGTGCGGCCCCGATCGCGGTCACGCGGACATCTGCCAAGAAGCAGGCCTTGCTCGAGTTCGGCGCAGCCCACGTCATCGCTTCAGCGGACGAAGACCTGGAGGCCCGGCTGAAGGAAATCGCCGGCCCGGACAACATCCAAGTGGTGCTCGACGCGGTCGGCGGCCCGATATTCGAGCCGCTGACGGCGGCGATGGCACGCGGCGGCATTCTCATCGAATATGGCGGCTTGAGCCGCGAGCCGACGCCGTTCCCGCTGTTCGCCGTGCTGGCCAAGACGCTGACGCTGCGCGGCTATCTCGTCCACGAACTCACTGGCGATCCAGCGAAGTTGGAGGCTGCCAAGGCGTTCATCCTCGACGGATTGATGTCGGGAGCGCTAAAGCCGGTAATCTCCAGGACCTTTCCGTTCGACCAGATCGTCGAGGCGCATCGCTTTCTCGAATCGAACGAGCAATTCGGCAAGATTGTCGTGACGGTTTGACCGGGCACTATTGGGATGGCCTCACGCCTGCGCGGCCAGCCAGTCCCGAACCTTGCGGGCATTGTCGCTGAGTTCGCGGTTCTTCGGCCAGATGATGTGGAAGCGCGTGCCGGTTCTCATCACATGGCTGGTGGCGCTCACCAGCAGGCCCGATGCCAGCAGTCGCTCGGCCAGATGCCGCCAGCCGAGCGCGATGCCTTGCCCCTCCATGACCGCCTGGATCACCAGCGCATAGTCGTTGATGCGCAAGCCTCGCCCGGCGTCGGCCTCCTTCAGGCTGGCCCCAGCGGAGTGAAACCACTCCTCCCAGCTCGCCGCCTCGCGAAACGGCTCCTCGAGATGGATGAGGCGGTGTGACGCCAATTCCTCGACGGTTTGCGGCAGGCCGAACTTCGCCACATAGCTGGCGCCGGCAACGGGAAAGATTTCCTCGTCGGCCAGCGGAAGGCAATGATAGTCCGGCCACTCCCGTGGCTCGCCACCGCGCACAGCGAGCGGAATGCCCTCGGCGATGATGTCGAGATCGCGGTCGGCGGTCTGGATGCGCAGATCAATGCCCGGCAGTTCGTCGCGGAACTGCTGCAGGCGCGGCATCATCCAGAACGAGCCGAAGGCGGTCGAAGCGGCAAGCGTAACATGGCCGCCGGTCGCCTGCTGGCGCAGGTCCTCGGCCGACTTGCGGATATGCGAGAGGCCGAGCGAGACGTCGGCGTGGAAACGCTCGCCGGCCTCGGTCAGGCTGACCTGCCGGTGGCGCCGCTGGAAGAGTTTGGCGCCGAGCTTTTCCTCCAGCCCGCGCACCGCATAGGAGACGGCGGCCTGCGTCATGCCGAGCTCTCGCCCGGCGGCGGTAAAACTCGACAGCCGCCCGGCGGCTTCGAAAACGATCAGGCTGCCGGCGGACGGCAGCAGGTGGCGCAGGCTTCGCATAAGCTGAACTTATACAAGAGATCAGGATTTTCCAGCGTCACAGCTGTATTTTGTCTCGCTAAGTTGACTGGCTCTGGGAGGATGGAGTTGCCATGAACGCACCGGCCGCTGAAGTGACCGAACACGCCAATCGTCGAGCGGGTGGCCGCCTGGGGCGCAAGGCGCTGCGGGGAACTCCCATGGCGTCGTTTCCGACCCTGGTCCGTAAGATCCCGGTATATCAGATGGTCCCGGATGAGGCGGTGGAGCTGATCCACCAGGAGTCGCTCTCCATCCTCGAAGAGGTGGGATGCGAGTTCCGCGACGACGAGGCCATTGCAATGTGGAAGGCGGCGGGAGCCGATGTCTCGGACACAAGAGTCCGGATCGACCGTGCCCTCCTGATGGAGCTCGTATCGAAGGTCCAGTCGGAGTTTACGCTCAACGCGAGGAATCCACAGCGTTCGGTGCGCGTCGGCGGAAACAACTCCATCTTCGTGCCGATGTACGGGGCGCCTTACGTGCGCGACCTCGACAACGTCAGGCGTTATGGCACGCTCGCCGACCTCAACAATTTCCACAAGCTCGCCTACATGGCCCCGGCGCTTCACTCGTCGAGCTCGATCATCTGCGAGCCGATGGAAATCGCGGTGCCGAAGCGTCACCTTCACATCATCCATTCGGCGCTGAAGCACTCAGACAAGCCGTTCATGGGCATCGTGACCTCCAAGGATCGCGCCGAAGACACGATGGCGATGGCGGGCATCGTGTTCGGCGAGGACTATGTCCGAGACAATCCGGTGCTGGTGTCGATCACCAACTGCAACTCGCCGTTGGTCTGGGACGCGACCATGCTGGACGCGATGAAGGTCTATGCGCGCCACAACCAGCCGCTGATCCTCGCGCCCTTTGCCCTTTGCGGCGCCTCTACTTCGGCATCGGCCGTGGGAGCGGTCGCGCAGGTCAATGCGGAAGCGCTGGCAGGCATCGCCTTCACCCAGCTCCTGCGTCCGGGTTCGCCGCAGATCTACGGACAGTTCATGGTCACTGTCGACATGAAGACTGGTGCCCCCATGGGCGGCACGCCGGAGGCCGCCCAGATGATGTATCTGATGGGGGCACTGGCGCGGAAGTACCGGCTGCCCTGGCGCACGTCCGGATTCCATGTCGGGTCGAAGCTGAACGACGCCCAGGCGGGCTACGAGGCGAACATGCTGATGCATGCCGCCATCCTTGCCGGCGCCAACTACATCTGGCACTCCGCCGGCTGGCTCGAGGCCGGCCTGACCTGCGGCTATTCGAAATTTGCCACGGACTGCGAACAGCTTGTCGGCTGGTACAAGTATGCTGGCGGTCTCCCGTTCGACGATTTCAAGGAGGCGATGGCGGCGATCCGCGAGGTCGGGCCGCAGGGCCATTTCCTCGGCACCCAGCACACGCTCGACCATTTCGAGTCTGCCTTCTTCATACCGAGCATCATGGACTTCAATTCGTTCGAACAGTGGAAGGCCGAAGGGGCAAAGGACCACGATACCCGGGGGCGCGAGAAAGCGCGCAACATGCTCGCCGATTATGAGGAGCCGAAGCTCGATGAGGGCATCGCCGATGGCTTGAGAGATTTCATCGCGCAGCGCGAGGAGCGGCTGCCGGACAGCATTAGTTGATGCAACGGGCGAAGACCCAACGGGAACCACAGGGAGAAAAAATGGCACTCTTCAGAAGCAACGGTGATCGCGTGCCGAATGCGATCGAGGCGATGGGTGAGGATGTTCGCGCAGGCCGGATGGACCGGCGCGAATTTCTGGCGCTGGCAAGCGCCTTTGGGGCATCGACGGCCCTTGCCTATGGCATGATCGGCCTTGCCGTGCCTGAGCGGGCCTTGGCCGAAGAGCCGAAGAAGGGCGGGACGCTGCGCGTTTCGATGTCGGTGAAGGCACAGAAGGACCCGCGCACTTACGACTGGGTGGAGCTTGCGAACATTTCGCGCTGCTGGCTGGAGCCGCTTGTCCGCTACACGCGCGAATTCACTTTCGAGCCGGTCTTGCTCGAGAGCTGGGACGTCAACGACGACGCCACCGAATATGTGCTGCATGTGCGCAAGGGCATCACCTGGAACAACGGCGATGCTTTCAACGCCGATGACGTTGCCTACAATCTGACGCGCTGGTGCGAGAAGGAAGCCGCCGGTAATTCAATGGCCGCGCGCGTCGGTGCGCTGATCGATGCAAAAACCGGCAAGGCCAGGGAAGGGGCAATCACCAAGGTCGATGACAACACGGTCAAGCTGAAGCTGAACGAACCTGATATCTCGCTGATCCCGAACTTCACCGACTATCCGGCGCTCGTGGTCCATCGCAAATTCGATGCCGACGGCGCCGATCCAATCGCCAAGCCGATCGGCACCGGGCCTTTCGAACTCGTGTCTTATTCGGTCGGCCAGAACGCAATCGTCAAGCGTCGTGAGAATGGCAAATGGTGGGGCGGCGAAGCGCCGCTCGACAGTGTCGAATTCATCGACTACGGCACCGACTTCAACGCCTCGGTGAATGCATTCGACTCCGGCGAGATCGACGTCAATTTCGAGACACCCGCCGACTTCATCGACATCCTCGACAAGATGGGGCTGGAGAAATCGGAGGTCGCGACAGCGACGACCCTCGTTGCCCGGACCAACATCACGCACAAGCCCTACGATGACCAGCGAGTGCGCAATGCCCTGCAAATGGCCGTCGACAACAATGCCGTGCTTCAACTTGGCTACGCCGGGCGGGGCACCCCAGGTGAAAACCACCACGTCAGCCCGATCCATCCGGAATACTACCCGCTGCCCAAAAAGACGCGCGACGCGGCGGGCGCCAAGAAGCTGATGGCCGAGGCCGGACAGGCCGACTTCGAGCATGAACTGATCACCGTCGAGGACGATTGGCAAAAGAATACCGGCGACGCGATTGCCGGCCAGCTGCGCGAAGCCGGGATCAAGGTGAAACGCACGGTGCTGCCGGGGTCGACCTTCTGGAACGACTGGACGAAGTACCCCTATTCCATGACCATCTGGTACATGCGCCCGCTCGGCGTTCAGGTGTTGGCGCTCGGCTATCGCACCGGCGAGGCCTGGAATGAATCGGCGTATTCGAATCCTGATTTCGACGCCAAGCTCAAGCAGGCCCTCTCACTCATCGACGTGGAGAAGCGCCGCGAGGTCATGAAGGACGTCGAGCAGATCCTGCAGGATTCGGGCGTCATCATTCAGCCGTTCTGGCAGAAGCTGTACAGCCACATGAACAAGAAGGTGAAGAATTACGCTGTCCACCAGACTTTCGAGATGGATCTCCAGAACGTCTGGCTGGACGCCTGAGTTAACGCCCCAGGGCGCCTGAGTTAACGCCCCAGGCGCCTGAGTTAACGCTCAAGGGGAATTCATGGGCCGCAAAAAAGCCGGGATGCAGGATTCGTGGTATTGAACGGTTCCCACCACGAAAGCCTGGAGATTATCGGATGAGACTGACTGCGCTTGCCGCCGCCCTCTCGATCGCAGCGCCTGCGGCCGCTCTGGCCGGGCCGGCATCCAACGCGGTGAAGTTCTTCTACATGCCCGAGGTCAAATTCGAAGCCGACGCGCAATACCGCGACCGCTTCACCGAGCCGGTGACCAAGCTGTTCGACCTCAACGACCAGGCAAAGAAGAACAAGCCGGACGAGGTGCCTTGCATCGACTTCGCCCCCGGTCTCGACGCCCAGGATTTCGACGAGAAGACGGTCGCCAAGACGTTGAAGCTGTCTGAAGCAGTGGATGGCGATAGCGCCGAGGTGACGGCGACGTTCAACCTTTTCCCGGAAGGTGATGAATCCAAACGCGAAATGGTCTGGTCGCTCAAGAAGATCGACGGCCAGTGGAAGATCGCCGACATCACCTCGAAGACCAACGGCTGGACGCTGAGTGCGCTCGAATGCCTGGCTGGCCAGACTCCGGAGTGATGCCATGGCCCGCGCCCTGGCTCTGGCGACTGTGTGCCTGCTGGCGGCGGGGTTGAGCAGCGCCGCTGCTCAGGGCCTGTTCGGCGCGCCGCCCGCGAACGCGCCGGCCGACAATGCGGCACCTGCAACTCCGCCGGCCGCGTCTCAGCCGACTGACAGCGCCGCGGCCGCGCCGGTGCAGCCGGGTTCGCCAACGGCGGTGGTGAAGCCGTTTTACGAGCATGTCGGGCTCGAGCTCGATCCGGCCCAGCGCAGCCACTTCGCCGATCCGGCGAAATCGGTGCTCGACAATAGCGATACGCTGCGGAAGTCGGGGCAGGGCGAATGCCTCGATCCCAATATGGCGCTGGATAATGCGGCGTACGACAAAGCCGAGATCGACAGGAGCCTGAAGACCATCGAAGCTGTCAATGGCGACGAGGCCAAGGTCGTCGTCGCTTTCGTTGTCGAGGGCAATCCCCACCGGCTGGAATGGAAACTCAAGAAGATCGACGGCGACTGGAAGATATCGGACCTTCTGTCGGTGACCGGCGAATGGGCGCTCAGCCAATACCAGTGCGAGTGAGAGGTAAGCGATGAAGATCACCAACGTTCGCGTCACCCATGTCAACGTTCCGCTAGACGCGCCGTTCTGGTGGACGGCCGGGCTTTATGGCGGCGCCTCGAAGTCGATCATCGAGGTCGAGACCGACGAAGGCGTGGTCGGACTGGGCGAGGCGCCTTGGTGGCATTTCGGCGAAGTGATCAAGGCCGAGATCGCGCCGGCGCTGATCGGCGCCGATCCGCTCGACATCGCCGACTGTGAGGCGCGCTGCGTGCCGCCCTGGCAGATCACCGCCAACACCGGCGAGAATGCCGCATCCGTGGCGTTCGGAGCCGTCGAGCTGGCATTGTGGGACATCAGAGGCAAGGTGTTCGGCATGCCGCTCTACAAGCTGCTTGGCGGCGCGGTCCGCAAGGACATTCCGTTTTCGGAGTATTTCGCCTTTCGTCCCGCACAGGACGGGGCGGGCGGCGAGATGACGCCCGAAGCGATCGTCGACTACTGCCTGAGGATGCGCGAGCAGCATGGCTCGACGATCTTCGAAGGCAAGTTGATCATGGGCGATCCCGCGCTTGAGATCCGGACGGTGCGGATGTTGCGCGAGGCGCTCGGCGAGAAGGCACAGATCAAGCTCGATTCCAACATGCAGTGGTCGCTGACCACCGCGCGCTGGGTGCTGCGCGAGATCGAACCGTTCAACATCCGCAATTACGAGGATCCGGTCGCGACCTTCGAAGAGATGGCAGCGCTGCGCCAGCATTCGCGCATTCCGTTCTCCACACACATTCCCGATCTCAGACGAGCGGTCGCGCTTGGCGCGCCGGATTACTTCGTCTGCAACTTCGCAGCACTCGGCGGATTGTCGAAAACCCTGAAATTCATCGCCGCCTGTGAGGCGATGGGCAAGGGGTTCTGGTGCTACTCGAACGATCTCGGCATCATGACGTCAGCCTATCTGCATGTCGTGGCGGCGACGCCGTGGATCACCGAAGCATCGCAATCGCTGTTTGCCTGGCAGATCGGCGATGTCATCAAGGATGGTCCTTTCCGGCAGACCGGCAACACGGTGCGCGTGCCGGAGGGCGATGGACTGGGTGTCGAACTCGACCCAGCCGCGATGAAGCGCTGGGCGGGGCACTTCGCCGAGCACGGGCCCATGGGCCATTTCAGCGACCCGAACAATCCCGGCCGCTACCGGCGGCTGCCGCTGAATTGATGAGGCCCGTCTTTCTCAGCCACTCAGACTCACCCGCGCCCGCGATAGGGAGCAACACCGGTGTCGGGCAGCCACGCGCCTTCCGGCGGCGCGCCGGTCTGCCAGAACACGTCGATCGGAATGCCGCCGCGCGGATACCAATAGCCGCCAATGCGCAACCACAACGGCTTTGTTGCGGCGATGATGCGGCGGCCGATCATGACGGTGCACTCTTCATGGAAGGCGCCATGGTTGCGAAACGAGGTCATGAACAGCTTGAGCGACTTCGATTCCACCAGCAGCGTGTCGGGTGCATAGTCGATGACGATATGTGCGAAATCGGGCTGGCCGGTGACCGGACAGAGCGAGGTGAATTCCGGACAGGTGAAGCGAACGATCGCCGGCGGCCCGTCGCCGCGCGAAAACGGCACGGTTTCCAGGACTGCCGCTTCAGGGCTCTGTGGCGCCTCGACGTTGGTGCCGAGTTGAGTAAGGTTTTTCGTATCGGTCATGGGAGGGTTCCTTACTGCATGTCGCCCAAAACTGCGCAGCGGTTTTGGGATAACGACAGGCGTAAAATCAAAATTTTCCGCTCATTAGCACAATTTGAAACAGCAGGAAGACGATGACCACTAACGATCCGCTTCTCCAGCCTTATCAGCTCAAACATCTGACGTTGAAGAACCGGGTCATGTCGACCAGTCACGAGCCGGCCTATTCCGAGGACGGCATGCCGAAAGAGCGTTACCGGCTCTACCATGCCGAAAAGGCCAAGGGCGGCATGGCGCTGACCATGACCGCCGGTTCGGCGATCGTCTCACGCGACAGCCCGGCCGCGTTCGGCAATCTGCACGTCTATGACGACCGCATCGTGCCGTGGCTCACTGAACTCGCCGATGCCTGCCACGAGCATGACTGCAAGGTGATGATCCAGATCACCCATCTCGGCCGCCGTACCGGCTGGAACAAGGCCGATTGGCTGCCGGTGCTTTCAGCTTCGCCGGTTCGCGAGCCGGCGCACCGCGCCTTCCCGAAGACGATCGAGGACTGGGACATGGAGCGCATCATTGCCGACTATGCCGCGGCCGCCCAGCGCTGCCAGGCCGCCGGCCTCGATGGCATCGAGTTCGAGGCCTATGGCCATTTGATGGATGGCTTCTGGTCGCCGGCCACCAATCAGCGCGATGACGATTTCGGCGGCTCGCTCGACAACCGCTTGCGCTTCACCGGCATGGTGCTTGACGCCGTGCGGTCGGCGGTCGGCGAAAAGTTCGTCGTCGGCATCCGCATGGTCGCTGACGAGGATTTCGAAAAAGGCCTTTCGAAACAGGAGGGCGTCGAGATCGCCAGGCGGCTGGCCGGCTCCGGCAAGGTCGATTTCCTCAATATCATCCGCGGCTCGATCGAAACCGATGCCGCGCTGACCAGGGTCATCCCGGTGACCGGCATGCGCGCCTCGCCGCATCTCGACTTCGCCGGCGAGGTCAGGGCGGCAACAAAATTCCCGACCTTCCATGCGGCGCGCATTTCCGACGTTGCCACCGCCCGGCATGCCATCGCTACCGGCAAGCTCGACATGGTCGGCATGACCCGTGCCCACATTGCCGATCCGCATATCGTCAGAAAGGTGATGGAGGGCCGCGAGCACGAGATCCGGCCCTGCGTCGGCGCCACTTACTGCCTCGACCGCATCTATGAGGGCGGCGAGGCGCTGTGCATCCACAACGCGGCAACCGGCCGCGAGGCTGATATCCCGCACATTATCCCGAGAACCGAGGGACCAAAGCGGAAGGTGATCGTCGTCGGCGCCGGTGCTGGGGGGCTGGAGGCGGCGCGTGTCGCGGCCGAGCGCGGGCATGAGGTGACGGTGCTGGAAGCGTCGAGCCAGGCCGGCGGCCAGGTGCGGCTGGCGACACAGAACCCGCGCCGCAAGGAGCTGATCGGCATCATCGACTGGCGGCTGGCCGAGCTCGACCGGCTCGGCGTTGAGATCCGCTACGACACCTGGGCGGAGAAGGACGACGTGCTGGCGCTGTCCCCCGACGTGGTGGTGGTCGCCACCGGCGGCCTGCCGCAGAACCCACCGCTGGTGGCAGGCGATAGCCTCGTCACTTCCAGTTGGGACATCATGGCCGGCAGCATCAAGCCGGCCGAAAACGTGCTGCTCTACGACGACAATGGCGGCCATCAGGGCATGGGCGCGGCAGAGCTGATCGCGACCGCGGGTTCGAAGCTGGAGCTTGTTTCGCCCGAGCGCTTCTTCGCCCCGGAAATGGGCGGCATGAACCACGTGCCGTATATGCGCGCCTTCCAGGAAAAGGGCGTGACCATCACCATCAACACGCGGCTGCGCTCGGTGCGGCGCGAGGGCAATCAACTGGTCGCCGAGCTTGTCTCCGACTTCGCAGACGGCTGGCGCGGCGAGCGGCGGGTCGATCAGGTGGTGGTCGAGCATGGCACGCTGCCGCTCGACGATCTCTATCTCGCACTGAAACCGCTGTCGAAAAACGGCGGCGCGGTCGACTACGAGCGGCTGGTCAGTGGTGGCGACATTTTTCCGGCACGCAATCCGCAAGGCGGTTTCGTGCTTTTCCGCATCGGCGACGCGGTCGCCTCGCGCAACATCCACGCCGCCATTTATGACGGCATCCGGTTCGGCCTGCGGATCTGAGGATCGCTGGATTGATTGGTGGCGCGCAGCCGAACCCTTCGCAGGGAGAGCCACCTTCCGCTTAGGCCCGGTGCGCGCCGCGCACGCCGCCGGCTGGAGCCGGGCACCGTACGATCTCGTGGATTGGATCGCGGTAGCGCCGCTCAAAACATCCTGGCGGTGGCCATGCAGAACACGGTGATGACCAGCAGCCCGCCGGCGATGCGTTCGCCTCGTGTCATCTTTGCGCGCAAATGGGTTTGCGTCGCGGCGTCGGCGCCGGCCAGTTGTCTGCTGGCGGAGCCGACGAGCGCGCCCTGAACGCCGGCGGCAATCAGGGCTGTTACGATGCCCAGTGCCAGAACTTTCTCCATCGAGCCGAAAACGCCCTCATGGAAGAAATACCACAGCAGTATGCCGGTGAGGAACACCATGCCGGCCGCGCCCATTTGCGGCCGGAAGAATCGTTCCGCCCGGATATCTGGGTCGCGGCCAACCGCGATGGTGGTGCCGGCCCAGAACACGCCCGCCATGACGTGAAGGCCGAGGACGACGATGTAGACATATTGCATGATCGCTTTTCCTCCTGTGCCCGCCGCTGCCCCAAAGATTGGATATCAAATGATTAGATGTCAATGTATAAGACGTGGGCCAGTTCCATCGACCTTTCCCTTGCTCTAGTGTCGGATCATGACGCCATTTGACCGCCCACCAGTCGGGATGAATCTTGCCCGGACCGCAAAGGTGGTCGCTCAGGCCTTCGATGCAGCGCTGGTCGAGGCGGGCGGCACGCTGCCGGTCTGGGTCACTCTGTTGTCGATCAAGTCGCGCGAACTGGCCAACCAGCGCGAGCTCGCTGGCATGATCGGAATCCAGGGCGCGACACTGACCTATCATCTGAACGCGATGGAGACGCAAGGCTTGCTGAACCGGCGCCGCGATCCGGAAAACCGCCGGGTTCACCAGGTCGAGCTGACCGAGGCCGGCGAGGCGCTGTTCCTGAAGTTGCGCATCGCCGCGTTCGCCTTCGACAAGCGGCTGCGGAAGGGGCTGTCCGACGACAGGCTGGCGGAGTTTGCTGCGGTACTGGCGGCGTTGCGGGCGAATGTTGAAGGTTAGGAACGGACAGGCCTAGGACAATGCCATGCGCGAAATTCAGTTGAAGGATGCCAGTGCTACGCTTTCAGCATTGGTCGATCAGGCGGTCGCGGGAGAACCCGCCATCATCATGCGACATGGCCGCAGGCAGGCCGTGATCCTGTCATTCGAAGAATACGAACGGTTGGCGCGTATGCCGAGCTTCGGACAATTGCTGGCGGCTTTTCCCGGTGATGACGACGATGTTCCGCCTCGTTCCGGCAAGCCGGCTTGCAATACTAGATCATAACGAGGAGAATCTGCTCAGCCGTCATAGCCGGAGATCGCGCCGAAGGTGTAGCGGCGCAGCTTCAGCGCTTTGATCAGGGCCGTCAGGTTCGCCTTGCCGTCGAACACGTTCTGGAACATCTCGTCATGCATCAGCAGGATCAGCTTGCCGGGCTTGACGAAGCGGCCGTAGCCGAACAAATGATCGATCTCGCTGACCAGATGGTCGATGGTCTGCACCGGCTTGCCGCTGTTTTCGTGAACCCATTCATGATCCCAGCCGTAGAGATAGAAGCCAGACGCGGCGACGAACTCATAGTCGGGATCCTCACGGCCCTCTTCGGCCAGTCCGAGTGAAGTGTCGTTCTTCGACATCGAGAGCAGCCTGAACACGTCGCGCCCCGGCAGCCGTGCATGGACCGACGGTTTCAGCCCCAGCGCCGCGTTGGCCCGCAGCATGTCGGCGACGACCCCTTCGGTGTCCCCATAGAAGTGCCGGTAGTGATTGTATGCGTGGCTGTAGCTGTGGTTGCCGATCGTCACCAGCGGCATCCTCTTGGCGCGCTGCACCAGCGCCTTGTTGAGCGCGCTCGCCTGCGCATGCATGCCAACCATAAAGAGCGTCGCCGGAACCTGCTCGGCCTCGAGCACATCGAGAATGTTATTGGTGCCGGTCAGCGGGCCATCATCGAAGGTGAGATAGATGGTGCGATCGGCGGCGCCTGCGGGGAGAGCAAAAAACAGCACGATCAGCACGGCAAGGCGAAGCGGCACCAGCATCCGGAATATCCGTTTCCGATCATGACAAGCGGCCATTTCTGAGGAGGCTTGTCAAGGTTGGCGCCTTACGCCAGGCTTCCCCGTAGCACCGTCAGCCTGGCTTTCTTCGGTGCCCGCGCGACCAGCCATTCGCGTGCCTTGTCCTGCGGCATCGGGAAGGCGATGGAATAGCCCTGCACCTGGTCGCAGCCGATCGCCATCAGCGAGTCGAGCTCGGCTTCGGTTTCGGCGCCCTCGGCGACAATCGAGATGCCGAGGCCACGGGCGAGTTCGGTGATGGCTCTCACGATCTTGGTATTGTCGCCGTTCTCATTGATGTTCTGGACGAAGCGGCGATCGATCTTCAGTCGGTCGATCTCGTTCGGGTTGACGTGGCTGAGCGACGCGTAGCCGGTGCCGAAATCGTCGAGCTCGAGATGGACGCCCGCGGCGCGAATATGCCGAAGCTTTGCCGCGATGCCGGTCTTCTCGTCGTCGAGGATGACGGATTCGACGATTTCCAGCGACAGTTTTTGTGGCGGCAGGCCGGCCTTTTCAAGCGTATCGAAGAGAAACGCGTCGAAATCGGGCTCACGCAGTTCGGAGCCGGACACGTTGACGGCGAGCCGTCCGAAGGCAACACCGGCGCGGTCCCACTCGGCCGCCTCGCTGATTGCCTTGGCGATAACGATGCGGCCGACCGCGGACATGAGGCCGCATTTCTCAGCGACGGGAATGAACTCGCCCGGTGCGATCATACCGCGCTCGGCATGTTTCCAGCGAACCAGCGCTTCGATGCCGCCGATCGTGCCGTTCGACAACGAAACCTGCGGCTGGAAGTAGACCTGGAACGCCTCCTCCGAGATTGCGATCCTGATGTCGCGCTCGAGCTGCTTGCGGTAATCGAGTTCATGCCGCAACTCCTCGGAGAAGAATGAGAGACTGCCGCCGCTTTGCTTCTTGGCGGCGTGGAGCGCGAGGTCGGCATGGACGAGCAGATCCTGCGCATTGTCGGCGTCGACCGGATAGACGGCTACGCCGGCGCTGGCGCCCGGAAGGATGGTAGTGCCCCGAAAAACGATCGGCTCGTTGATCTGCGTCAGCACGCGCCTGGCGACCATGTTGATATCCTCGGTGCCGCCGGCACCATTGAGGATCATCACGAACTCGTCGCCGCCGAGACGCACGCAGAGATCCGACGCCCGGCAGGAATCGCGCATCCGCTGCGCCGTCACCACCAGCACATAGTCGCCGGCAGCGTGGCCGAGAGTATCGTTGATCTGCTTGAATCGGTCGAGGTCGAGCTGGACCGCCGCAAGCCGTTCTCGCCGACGTTGCGCACCCTTGATCAGCGCTTCGAAATGGTCGGTCAGGAAGGTGCGGTTGTGCAGGCCGGTAAGGCCGTCATGCACGGCGATGAAGGCCATCGAATTGCGGGCATCGATCAGTTCGTGCGTCTTGCGCAGAATGGTGTTCGACATCGGCCTGAAGATGAAAAGTGCTACCAGCACGATGACGCCGATGGTGGTGTAGAACAGCGTTCGATGGAGATCGAGAAGTGTTTCCGATCGTGCGTCGGCATGGGCGCTGATGCGCTGGCCGAGTGCCGCATAGCCCGACAGGGTCGCATTGGCGATGGAAGCGTCGAGGTTGACGCGTTCGCCGCCGCCTTTGTAGCCGCCATTGTCGGCCATGCCGAATTGTGATTCAAACGCCGAAACCAGTCGTTCGCCGTTGGCGATGAGCCCGACCGAGAAGTAATCGAGATGAAACGGCTTGGTGAAAAGTACGCTTTCGACTGATTTTGGATCGAACCTTGCCGGTGACGCCGGGTCGGCGACGACCCGCTCGAGCAGAAGGTCGTAGTTCCTCTCGAACTCCGCCGTTGCCTGTTTGAACGCGGTGACCAGAGCCGGTTGTTGGTCACGCGAAGCAGCACCTGCCGCGTTGGCAAGGAAGACAATGCGTTGCGACAGCGTCTTTTGCATGCCGACAATGTCGAGCAGCGTGTCGTTGTGCCGTTGGGCAGCCATCATTTGCTGGAGAAGGATGAAGGAGGCCATCACCATGGCGGCAATGATCAGCAGCGCCAGCCAATAGCCGGCCTTGATCAACAGGACGAGCCTGCCCGAAATGGTTTGCGCCGGTTGCTGCGACATTTTCTGGGGCGGTCCCTCTCGCCGACAGATTTTTGGGTGCGAGAACCATTGGCTTGAAAATGTTAACAGCTTTGGAAGTCGACAGAGCGGCGATAGCGGTAGCGGTGGAAAGCTCGCGAAATGGTTATCGCGTTCTTTCGCGCCGCACACGCATTTGAGCATCCGCCGTTGGCGGCATTCTGGCCACTGGCCGTCGCGTCACCGAAACGGTCGCTTTTGCGGTGGATTTTTCGCCCGCGTGGGGCGACAGTCCATTCAATCTCAACAGGGCCTGGTCATGAGCGCGGCATTCCTCTCCCATATCGATAGCGAGCTTCAAGGGCTGAAATCTGCCGGCCTCTACAAATCCGAGCGGGTGATCACCTCGACGCAGTCGGCCGAGATCGAGGTGGGCGGCGAGAAGGTGCTGAATTTCTGCGCCAACAACTATCTCGGCCTCGCCGATAGTGCCGAATTGCGCGATGCGGCCAAGCAGGCACTCGACCGCTATGGTTATGGCATGGCGTCGGTGCGTTTCATCTGCGGCACGCAGGAAGAGCACAAGCAGCTCGAGGCGACGATTTCTGGCTTCCTCGGCATGGAGGACACGATCCTCTACGGCTCCTGCTTCGATGCCAATGGCGGCTTGTTCGAGACGCTGCTCGGCGAGGAGGATGCGGTCATCTCCGACGCGCTGAACCACGCCTCGATCATCGACGGCGTGCGGCTGTCAAAGGCGAAGCGCTTCCGCTACGCCAACAACGACATGGCCGATCTGGAATCGCGGCTGAAGGAGGCAATGGATTGCCGTTTTCGGCTGATCGCCACCGACGGTGTATTTTCCATGGACGGCATCATCGCCAATCTAAAGGGCGTTTGCGATCTCGCCGAGAAATACGACGCGATGGTGATGGTCGACGACAGCCATGCGGTCGGCTTCGTCGGCAAGAACGGCCGCGGCTCGGCCGAGCATTGCGGCGTCGAGGGCAGGGTGGACATCATCACCGGCACGCTCGGCAAGGCATTGGGCGGCGCATCTGGCGGCTACACATCGGGCAAGAGCCAAGTGGTCGACTGGCTGCGCCAGCGCTCGCGGCCCTATCTGTTTTCCAACACGCTGATGCCGGCGATCGCAGGCGCCTCGATCCGGGTTTTCGAACTGATCGGCAATGGCGATGCGCTGCGTCAGCGCCTCTATGCCAATGCGGCACGCTTCCGGTCTGAAATGGGTAAGCTCGGCTTCACGCTGGCCGGCGCCGACCATCCAATCATCCCCGTCATGCTGGGCGATGCGACACTGGCGCAAGAAATGGCGGCGCGCATGCTGAAGCGCGGCATCTATGTCATCGGCTTCTCGTTTCCGGTAGTGCCGAAGGGCCAGGCGCGCATCCGCACGCAAATGTCGGCCGCCCATTCCAGCGCCGACATCGACCGTGCGGTCGAGGCGTTCGGCGCGGTCGGGCGCGAACTCGGTGTGATTTCCTGAACGGCCGGAACCGAAAAGCGCTTCCGGATCAATAGATTCAAGGGACAAAAGAATGTCGAACATGATGAAGGCGCTGGTCAAGGCCAAGGCCGAGCCGGGCATCTGGATGGAAGAAGTGCCGGTGCCGGAAATCGGCCCGAACGACGTTCTGATTAAAATCAAGAAGACCGCGATCTGCGGCACCGACGTCCACATCTACAATTGGGACCAGTGGGCGCAAAAGACCGTGCCGGTGCCGATGGTGACCGGTCACGAATTCGTCGGCACGGTCGCCGACTTCGGCGCGGCGGTGACCGAGTACAAGGTCGGCCAGCGCGTTTCGGGTGAAGGCCACATCGTCTGCGGCCATTGCCGCAACTGCCGGGCGGGCAGGGGGCATCTGTGCCGCAACACACTCGGCGTCGGTGTCAACCGGCCGGGCGCCTTCGGCGAGTATCTGGCAATCCCTCAGCACAATGTCGTGCCGATCCCCGACGACGTGCCCGATGAGATCGCCGCGATCTTCGATCCTCTGGGCAATGCCGTGCACACGGCATTGTCCTTCGATCTCGTCGGCGAGGACGTGCTGGTCACCGGCGCCGGGCCGATCGGCATCATGGGTGCGCTGGTGGCGCAGTGCGTCGGCGCGCGAAAAGTGGTCATCACCGACATCAACCCGGTGCGACTGGCGCTGGCGAAAAAGCTCGGCGTCCAGCATGTGGTCGACGCATCGAAGGAAAAGCTGCGCGATATCATGCCGGCACTCGGCATGACCGAAGGTTTTGACGTCGGCCTTGAAATGTCGGGCGCCGCACCCGCCTTCCGCGACATGATCGACACCATGAACAATGGCGGCAAGATCGCCATTCTGGGCATCGCGCCGACCGGCTTCGAGATCGACTGGAACAAAGTCATCTTCAAGATGCTGCATCTCAAGGGCATCTACGGCCGCGAGATGTTCGAGACCTGGTACAAGATGATCGCGCTGGTGCAGGGTCCGCTCGACGTCAGCGGGTTGATCACCCACCGCATCGGCATCGACGACTTCCAGACCGGGTTCGATGCGATGCGCAGCGGCAATTCGGGCAAGGTGGTGATGGACTGGTGAGCACCTAATCCTTGCCCAGAGCCTTCTTAAGCGCAACCAGTCCGTTGGTGATCGCGGTGCGCTCGCCAGCGCCTAGTTTTGCCAGCAATTCCCGTTCGAATGCCTTCGCCAGCGGCACCATTTCGCGATAGGCGGCATGGCCGGCCTTGGTCAGCATCAGATGCTCGATCCGGCGGTCTTTTTCATCAGGTGTGCGAGTCAGCCACCGCCGCCGTTCAAGCTCGGCGACGGCGCGCGAAACCTTGGTCTTGTGCATGGCCGACTGCTCACCGAGCGCTGTCGCGGTCATGGTCCCGTGCTGTCCGAGCCCGGCCAGCGTGCGCCATTCGGGCCGCGTCAAGCCGTGGCGATCTTTGTAAATCCTGGAGAATTCGCGGCTGACGGCGTCGGCAAGGCGATAGAGTCGGTAGGGCAGGAAGCTTTCAAGTTCGAGGATTTCCGGTTCGTTAGAGATCTCGCGCTTGGTTGTCATTTTCGCAGTCGCCGCATCTCTTAAGTCAGTTGATGGTTACATTTTCAATGGTTACAAATGAAACCAGTTTGGTCAATCCAGAGCTGCCGCGCGTCCTCGTGGACGCGCAGAGGCCGCTCTGGCACTGTGGATTCGGGAGGAAACCATGGCCTTTTCCTACATGCCGGGGTTCGGCAACGACTTCGAAACCGAAACCCTGCCAGGTTCGCTGCCGCAAGGGCGGAATTCGCCGCAGCGACCGGCCTACGGCCTCTACGCCGAGCAGCTTTCCGGCTCGCCCTTCACCGCGCCGCGCGGCACCAACGAGCGCTCCTGGCTCTATCGCATCAGGCCGAGCGTCAGGCACACCGGCCGCTTCAAGCCGGCGAGTTATCCGCTGTGGAAGAGCGCGCCGAATGTCGGCGATCACGAGTTGGCGCTTGGTCAATATCGCTGGAATCCGGTGCCGATGCCGAAGGAGCCGACCGACTTCATCGCCGGCATGCGCAGCATCACCACCGCCGGCGACGTGCTCGGCCAGACCGGCATGGCCGCCCATGTCTATGTTGCCAACCGTTCGATGGTCGACGATCATTTCTTCAACGCCGATGGTGAGTTGCTGGTCGTGCCGCAGATCGGCAGCCTACGCCTCGTTACCGAGATGGGCGTCATCGAATTGCGACCGGGCGAGATCGCGGTGCTGCCGCGCGGCCTCGTGTTCAAGGTCGAACTGGTCGATGAAACAGTGCGCGGCTATGTCTGCGAGAATTACGGCGCCAAGCTGACGCTGCCGGATCGTGGCCCGATCGGCGCCAATTGCCTGGCCAATCCGCGCGATTTCAAGACGCCTTGCGCCTGGTTCGAGGAGAAGGAGACGCCGTGCCGGCTGATCGTGAAATGGTGCGGGCAGTTCCATGTCACCGAGCTTGATCATTCGCCGCTGGATGTGGTGGCGTGGCACGGCAATTATTCGCCCTATAAATATGATCTTGCAACGTTTTCGCCGGTCGGCGCGATCCTGTTCGACCATCCCGATCCGTCGATCTTCACGGTGCTGACCGCGCCGAGCGGCGAGGAGGGCACCGCCAACATCGACTTCGTCATCTTCCCGCCGCGCTGGCTGGTCGCCGAAAACACGTTCCGCCCGCCCTGGTATCACCGCAACATCATGAGCGAGTTCATGGGCCTGATCCACGGCCAGTACGACGCTAAGGAGGAGGGCTTCGTTCCCGGCGGCATCAGCCTGCACAATCTGATGCTGGCCCACGGGCCCGACGCGTCTGGCTTCGAAAAGGCCTCGCGCGCCGAGCTGAAACCAGTCAAGCTCGACAACACCATGGCCTTCATGTTCGAGACGCGATTCCCGCAGATGCTGACCCGCTACGCCGCCGAGGTTGAAACCCGGCAGGACAACTACATCGACTGCTGGGCCGATCTGAAGAAGCGCTTCAACGGCACGCCCGAGGGCGACTGGTCTTGAGCGCTGATCCAACGCGGTTGGTGCTGCTGGGCTCGAAAGGCGGCCCGGCGCTCCGGCCGGGCGGGCCGTGGCCGAGTTCATCGCTGCTGGAGATCGGCGGCCGCACCATCGTCGTCGATCGCGGGCTTGGCGTGACGCGTGGGCTGGCCGACGCCGGCACCAGCCTGAAGACGCTGGATCTGATCTTCATCACGCATCTGCATTCCGACCATGTGCTGGAACTCGGTCCGCTGATCCACACCGCCTGGACGGGGGGTCTGGCGACACCGCTCACTGTGTTCGGCCCGCCCGGCACCGGCCATTACTGGCAGCGCTTTTGCCAGGCGATGGAATTCGACATCGAGATACGCATCGCCGACGAAGGCCGGCCGGATATTCTCGACATGGTTTCGATCGTCGAGTTCGGCGAAGGCCGGGTGATGGAGGAGCGCGGCCTGAAGGTTTCAGCGCTGCGCGTCGACCACCCGCCGGTGACCGACTGCTTTGCGCTGCGTTTCGAGCATGCCGGACAATGCGTCGTGTTCTCCGCCGATACGGCATTCTTTCCGCCATTGGCCGATTTTGCCAAAGGCGCCGACATCCTCGTCCATGAAGCAATGCTGGAAGAAGGCATCGAGCGGCTCGTCGCGAAAACCGGCAACGGCGCGCGGCTCAGAGAACATCTGCTCGCCAGTCACAGTTTTGCCGGGGAGGCGGGGCGCATCGCGACCAACGCCGGGGTCGGGCGACTGGTGCTCAACCACCTCATTCCGGCCGACGATCCCGAGATCGGCGAGGCCGACTGGATCGCCGCTGTCAGGAAAACATGGGCCGGTGACTTGACGATCGCCCGCGACGGCCTTGTTGTGGCGTTAGGCGGCACCAAAGCCGCATCAGGAGAGGAAACCGCATGAAGCTTGCCACATTGAAGGACGGGTCGCGCGATGGGAAACTCGTCGTCGTCTCGCGCGACCTGACGCGGTTCACCGACGCCTCGTTTCTGGTGCCGACGCTGCAGGCGGCACTCGACGACTGGAGCCGGATCGCGCCGCATCTGGCCGCCATGGCGGAATCGCTGGAGAACAATGCGGTGCCGTCAGCGCGCTTTCACGAGCATGACGCCCATTCGCCATTGCCGCGCGCCTATCAATGGGCGGATGGCTCGGCCTATGTGAATCATGTCGAGTTGGTGCGGAAGGCGCGTGGCGCCGAGATGCCGGCAAGCTTCTGGACCGATCCGCTGATCTATCAGGGTGGTTCCGACAGTTTCATAGCGCCACGTGATCCGATCCGGGCGACCGACGAGGCTTTTGGCGTCGACATGGAAGGGGAGATCGCCGTCATCGTCGATGATGTCCCAATGGGAGCAAGCCTGGATGAGACGCGGGCCGCGATCCGGCTGGTTATGCTGGTCAACGACGTCACGCTGCGCTCCCTGACTGCGCCAGAGCTAGCCAAGGGCTTCGGCTTCTTCCAATCAAAGCCGTCCTCGGCCTTTTCGCCGGTCGCGGTAACGCCGGACGAACTCGGCGATGCCTGGGATGGCGGCAAGGTCAGCCTGCCGCTGCTGGTCGATCTCAACAGCAAGCCGTTTGGCCGGGCGAACGCCGGCGTGGACATGACCTTCGATTTTCCGGCGCTGATCGCACATGCCGCGAAAACCCGGCCGCTGGCCGCCGGCACGATCATCGGTTCGGGCACAGTCTCCAACAAGCTCGACAGCGGCCCGGGCAAGCCTGTCTCGGCGGGCGGCGCCGGCTATTCCTGCATTGCCGAGTTGCGGATGTTCGAGACGATCGAGGCTGGCGCGCCGAAAACGCCATTCCTGCGCTTTGGCGACACGGTGCGCATCGAAATGAAGGACAGAACCGGACATTCGATTTTTGGTGCAATCGAGCAGAAGGTCGAGAAATACGAGAGCTAGGACAATGACAGGCACGTCTTTCTATATGCTGTGCGGTGTCTGGGCCCTGGTCATGCTGGCGATCTTCATCCAGGCAATCCGATTGAGCTACCGTATCGAAGCACGCTCTCCCGACCTGGCCAACCGCAGCGGCTTTCCGCGCAACGCGATGATGTTCCATACCGTAACCAACGCGAACGTGGCGCGGGATCAGGAAACGCAAGCCATGCGGCGGCGCATGAACCGGCTGCTGCTGATCGTTCTCGCCGGATTTGCGCTTCTGTGGGCGGGCGTGTCCTTGGTCCAGTCAGTGGAGTGAAGTCATGGACTTGCTGAACCATTTCCGCCGCATGGCAGCCAACAATCTCTGGTCGAACGACCGGATCTATCGCGCTGTGTTGCAGCTTCAGCCCGGTGAATTCGAGGCCGAGCGAACCAGCTTCTTCCCATCGATCAAGGCAACGCTCAACCACATTCTGGCGGTCGATCATCTCTATCTCGATTTTCTCGAGGAGGGCGGCGTGGGTGCCGCCGCCCATGACGATTTCGTGCCCTTCGACCGAGCGCAGGCGCTGTTTGCCGCCCAAGTTGTGGCCGACCGGCGGCTGATGGCCTTTTGCGACCGTCTATCGGCCGACGATCTCGATCGCCGCGTCATCACCGACCGGCGCGAGGACGGAAGAATACCGGAGCGCATCGGTGACCTGCTCGCCCACCTCTTCATCCACGATATCCATCATCGCGGCCAAGTGCACGCAATGCTGTCCGGCACGTCGGTGAAGCCGCCGCAACTCGACGAGTTCTTCCTCGACTATGACCTGAAGCTGCGGAAAGCGGAGGTCGAGAGGTTGAACCTGGAATGATCAAACCAACGCAACGTCATAGGCTGAAAAATGCCGATCCGCTGTGACCAACGTCAGGCCTTCAATTTGAGCCTGTGCGATGAGCAGACGGTCGAAAGGATCGCGGTGATGGAGCGGCAAATGCTCAAGCCTCGCCGCGTGTAGTTCATTCACACTGAGGATCGGAATGCCGTTCGATCGCAAGATTTCCACTATGTTGCCTGTCAGCGTGACTTTGCCGAGCGATTTCTTGATGGCGATCTCTGCTACCGAGACGGCGCTGACGACCACATCCTCGCCCGCAAGAAAGATGTCGCGATGGTGGTCCGAAAGGCGTGAGTCTGCGTTGAGTACCCAAAGCAGAATATGAGTATCCACCAGATATTGGTGGCTCATTTAGTGTACTCGTCCCATTCGGGACCGAGTTCATCAAAATCATCCGATATCCGAATTTGGCCTTTCAGGGCCCCAAAAAGGCCCTTGCTCCCGCCAGCCCGGGCGGGCGCGCTCAAGGTCGCCACCACCTCTCCATGCCGCGTCAGATGGATCTCTTCGCCGGCCTGGGCGCGTTTCACCAACTCGGAGAGTTGGGCCTTTGCTTTTGCCATCGGAACATTCATGGTCAGACCTCTTATGACCAGAATTTAGGTCATAACTGATCAAACCACAAGGCACCCTCGGCCGAACTGGCTACGCCGCCTTGCCGTCCACCTTGATCACACCGCGCTTGATCTGGTCCTGCTCGATCGATTCGAACAAAGCGCGGAAATTGCCTTCGCCAAAACCTTCGTCGCCCTTCCTCTGGATGAATTCGAAGAAGATCGGGCCGATCACGGTTTTTGAAAAGATCTGCAGCAGGATCTTGGTCGTGCCGCCATCGACCACGCCTTCGCCATCGATCAGGATGCCGTGCTTTTTCATGCGCTCGATCGGCTCGTCATGGCCGTGCACGCGGGCATGGGACATATCATAATAGGTTTCCGGCGGACCGGGCATGAATTTTAGCCCGCTGGCGGCCAGCCTGTCGGTGGCGCCGTAGATCTCGTCCGTGCCGACGGCGATGTGCTGGATGCCTTCGCCATTATACTTCTTCAGATATTCGGCGATCTGGCTGGTCTCGTCCTTGGATTCGTTGAGCGGGATGCGGATCTTGCCGCAGGGCGAGGTGATGGCGCGGCTGACCAGCCCGGTGATCTTGCCGTCGATGTCGAAGAAATGGATCTGCTTGAAGCCGAACAGGTCGCGGTAGAAGTCCCACCATTTGTCCATGTTGCCGCGATAGACATTGTGGGTGAGGTGGTCGAGATAATAGAAGCCGACGCCTTCCGGCTTCGGGTCGCGCGCGCCCAGCCAGTTGAACTCGGCATCATAGGCCGAGCCCTTCTCGCCATAGACCTCGATGAAATAGAGCAGCGAACCTCCGATGCCGACGATGGCCGGCACCTCGAGCGCCTTGTCGGTGCCTTCGTAAGGCGTGGCCCCTTTGGCGACGGCGTGATCGAAGGCATGCCTGGCGTCAACCACCCGCCAGGCCATAGAGGCCGCGCAGGGGCCGTGCTTGTCGGCGAACTTCATCGCATGCGAGCCGGGCTCGGCATTGACGACATAGTTGATGTCGCCCTGCCGCCAGACGGTGATTTTCTTTCTGCGGTGCTTGGCCACCGGCACGTAACCCATGCGGGTAAAAAGCTCGGCGAGCTTTTCCGGTTCGGGATGGGCGAACTCGACGAATTCGAAGCCGTCTGTGCCGGCGGGGTTGGCCTTGCTGATCTTTGCGGGCGGTGCATCGTGCGGGAAGGGACCCATGGCATTGTCCTCCAAAAAGCTTGGCGTGGCCGGAAAGGCCATTTCGGCGCTATTATAGCGCGGAGCAGGTGCATGGTGCTTGCATTCAAACGCTTGAAATGATCAGATTATGCGGGAATTGTGCATGATCGAAGGAAACTTCATGGATAACGCGCGCGTTGATCAGTTTGACCGCAAGATAATGGCTCTACTGCAGAGCGACGCGCGGCTGACCAACAACGATCTATCGGAACGGGTGAACCTGTCGGCGTCGCAATGTTCGCGCCGCCGCCAGAGGCTGGAGGAGGACGGCTATATCAGGGGCTACAGGGCTTTGCTCGACCGCGACAAGCTCGGCTTCTCGCTGGTCAACGTCATCTCGGTGACGCTTGCCACCCACAACCGCGACAATGCACAGCGGTTCGGCGAATTGGTGGCGCGGCTGCCGGAGGTGCAGGAGGCGCACGCGCTGACCGGCGAGATGGACTACATCCTGAAAGTGGTGACGCCGGACCTGAAGTCGCTGTCGGAATTCGTCAACGGCGTGCTTCTGCCGCACGAATCCGTGCAGCATGTGAAGACGGCGATCGTGCTCGAAACGCTGAAGGAAACCGGCGCGCTGCCGATTTAACCCTTCGATTGCTGGATCAGCCCATAAAGGTTGGTGCAGCGTGCGCCGGAACGGCAATAGGCGAAGATCGGGCCTTCGAGTTCGTCGAGCGCCTCGGCTTGATCCTCGACATTCTCATGCGTGATCTGGCCGCTGATGACGGGGATGTAGCGGAAAGCGAGCCCGGCGGCTTCGACCGCCGCCTTGACACTGTCCGCCGAAGGCTGGCCGGGCTGCTCGTCATCAGGTCTGTTGCAGATGACGCTCTTGAAGCCGGCGGCCTTGATGGCGGCGACTTCTTCGGGTTGGATCTGGCCGGAGACCGAATAGTCCTCGCTGATCTGACGATATTCCATGATGGCGTCCTCGCAATGTTCGATGCCTGCTGGCCAGGGGCGGAGTCTTGCCGCTCCCAGGCCTGGGCGGCAATCCGCGCAGAAAGAAATTCCCCTGCGCAGATAGACATTCTCATGCGGGAAATCCAGCCGGGCTACCTAAGGCGCCGTGCGTCCTTTGGATGCGCAAAGGACGCTGTAGCACTTTGTTGCCCGCACGTGCGCAAGCCCCACCGAGCGAACGGCGTCGACCGCTCAGCTTCCGAGGATCGCGCCTTTGATCTGGGCGATGTTGTTGTGCATCAGGTCGATATAGGTCGAGGCGGGGCCGTCGGGTTGCGACAGCGCGTCCGAATAGAGCGTGCCGCCAACCTTGATGCCGGTCTCGCTGGCGATCTGCTCGATCAGCCGCGCGTTGGTGATGTTCTCGATGAAGACCGCCGCCGCCTTGTCCTGCTTCACCTGGCTGACCAGCTTGGCGACGTCGGCAGCGGAAGGCTCCGACTCGGTCGACACCCCTTCGGGGGCCAGGAAGGTGAGGCCATAGGCCTTCTCGAAATAGCCGAAGGCGTCATGCGAGGTGATGACGACGCGTTTCTCTTCCGGTATGGACTGGATTGCCGCTTTCACTTCGCCTTCGACCGCATTAAGCTTCGCTGTGTATGCGGCGGCATTGGCCTTGTAGCTGTCGCAACCCTCAGCGTCGGCCGTGCAGAAGGCATCGGCGATGTTCTTCACATAGATCTTGGCATTGGCGATCGACTGGAAGGCATGTGGATCGGTGTCTGCACCTTCAGCGGCGTCGGCATCGGCGAATTCGGGTTTGAAGTTGATCGGCGTGACGTCCTTGGTCAGAACGGCGATTGTCGCCTTGGTGGCGCTGGCGTCGACCAGGCGCTGCAGAAAGCCTTCGAAATGCAGGCCGTTGACCAGCACCACGTCCGCCCCAGCCATTGCCACCGCGTCCGCCGGGCTCGGCTCGTAGACATGGGCATCGCCATCCGGCCCGACGATGGTGGTCAGATTGATGCGGTCGCCGCCGACATTTTTGGCGAAATCGGCGATGATGGTGAAGCTGGCGACCACTGTCAATGGCTCCGCGAGAGCCGCCGATGCGCCAAAGGCGGTTAATGTTATAACGCTCATTGCCAAAGCGGCGCGGATCGATTTCAGCATGGACGGGTCTCCTTTGTTGGGATCAGGCGGTTCTGTGGCGGTGATGGATGATACGGGCGCGCAGGATGCCGCGCGTGCCGAACAGGATCGAGGCGAAATAGACGACGCCTGCAGACAGGATGATCGCCGGGCCGGAAGGCAGCGACACGTGATAGGACAGAAGCAGCCCGGCGACGCAGGAGGCAAAGCCGATCAGCACCGCCAGCGCGCACATCGGCTCGACGCGCATGGTCCAGAAGCGGGCGGCGGCTGCAGGCAGCATCATCAGCCCGACCGACAGCAAAGTGCCGAGCGCCTGGAAGCCGCCGACAAGATTGAGCACGACGAGGCCGAGGAAGATGAAATGCACCGGGCTGCCCAGCCGGCTGACTGAGCGCAGGAACAGTGGATCGAGGCATTCGGCGACCAGTGCCCGCCAGAAGATGGCGAGGCTGACCAGCGTGACCACGACGATGCCGCCGATCAGTGTCAGCGCTTCATTGTTGAGTGCCAGAACGGTTCCGAACAGCACATGCATGAGATCGACGCTGGAGCCGCGGATCGACACCATCAGCACGCCGATAGCCAGAGAAATCAGGTAGAAGGCCGCCATCGAGGCGTCCTCGCGCTGGATGGTGAAGCGCGAGACGGCGCCGGCGCCGAGTGCGACGATGATGCCGGCGATCAGGCCGCCGATGGTCATCGGCAGGATCTCCAGACCATAGAACAGGAAACCGGCCGCAGCGCCCGGCAGGATAGCGTGGGCCATGGCGTCGCCGGAAAGGCTCATGCGCCGCAGCATCAGGAACACACCGACCGGGCAGGCGCCGAGCGACAGCATCAGCGACCCGAAAAGCGCGCGCTGCATGAAGGCGAAGTCGGCGAACGGAGCGATGAGAAGACCGTAAAGCGTGTCCATCATGCCGCCCTCGGCCCGGAACCGTGCTGATGGTCGTGAGCGTGATCACCGTGCTCATGGTTGTCGGGCTCGCACCAGGGCGCGTTCTCCTCCCAGGCTTCGTGGAAGCGGCGCGCGCGCAACAGGTTTTCCGGCCGCAGCGTTTCCTTGGTCTCGCCCCAGGCGATCGGCTGGCGTGCCAGCAGCAGCGTCTCGGGGAAATTCTGCCGCACCAGATCCAGATCGTGGACGACGACCATGATGGTGCGCTCCTCGCCATGCCAGCGCTTGATCATCGCGATCAGATCGCCGACCGTCTTGGTGTCGACGGCGTTGAACGGCTCGTCCAGCAGGATGAGGTCGGCATCCTGCAGCAGAACGCGGGCAAACAGCGTGCGCTGTAGCTGGCCGCCCGACAGCGTGTCGATCGGGCGCTTCTCGAAGCCGCCGAGGCCGACGGCCATGAGCGCCTGGCTGACCGAATCGCGATCTTCCTTGGTATGGCGGCCGAGCAGCCCGCGCCGTGGCCACAGCCCGAGCGAAACCAGGTCGACAACCCTGGCCGGAAAGGAGCGGTCGAGTTCCGACTGCTGCGGCAGATAGGCGGCGCGCACGCCGGGCGCGCGGACAACCGTGCCGGCCATCGGCTTCAACACGCCGACGATACCCTTCATCAGGGTCGACTTGCCCGAGCCATTGGCGCCGACGACGGCGGTCAGCGATCCCCGGCGGATCGTGCCGTCGAGATGATGGATCGCCGGATGGCTGTTGTAGCCCAGCGTCAGGTCGCGGAAGGTCAGGCAGGTTTTGGTCATGTGACGATCCGTGGGGGCACGACTGGTACGGCGGCGATTGGATATGTGATGTTATTACATTAGTCAACAAGTCAATCGGGCGGAATTGCGGCGACCGAGGCAATTTGCCCTGTGCTCTTTGGCGGTTGGCTCAAGAGGATTCGCTCGTGCAACCTTGCCCCCGGCGAACCGCGACTCTAAAGAGGCGCGACCCACAAAGGAAGGAAACGTCCCATGAGCATTCGTCGCATCGATGTAGGCCCGCGCATGAGCCAGATCGTCATCCACGGCAACACCGTCTATCTGGCCGGTCAGGTCGGCCAGCCGGGCGGAAACGTCGGCGCCCAGACACGTGACATTCTGGTGGCCATCGACGAATTGCTGGCCAAGGCCGGCACCGACAAGACCAAGATCCTGCAGGCGATCATCTGGCTGGCCGACATGAGCACGTTCGCCGAGATGAACGCGGAATGGGACAAGTGGGTGCCGCAGGGCCACACCCCGGCCCGCGCCACCGGCGAGGCCAAGCTTGCCGGACCGGAATATCTGGTCGAGATCATCGTTACCGCTGCTATCTGAGATGCGGCTCTTTACCCTCCCCCTTGAGGGGAGGGTCGGCGAAGTAGTCGGAGCGAAGCGGAGATTGCGAGACGGGGTGGGGTCGGCGAGGTTGCACCGACCCCACCCCGCGTCACAAAATGCCGCCAGGCGGCATTTCCTCCGCGACCCGCCCCTCAAGGGGGAGGGTATTCACCCCTGCGAAGGCGTAAACCGTGCGACCAGCGCGTGGCTCTCGGCCGCATAGGTGAACCGGACATGGGTGACCGGGTGCTCGGCGCTCCATGTCCGTCGCTCGACCACCAGGCACGGCGCACCGGGCCCGATGTCGAGCGCGGCCGCAATGTGCCTGTCGGCGGCGACTGCGCGAATGCGGTGCTCGGCGGCACTCCACGGCACGCGGGCAATCAGCCACGGCCCGGGCGCGATGGCATGAAATTCCTCGTCGGCGGCCTCGGCCACGGCGGCCAGGTTGATCAGCCGCTGTTCGTGGGCGAACGGCCGCTTGCCGGCGAAATGCTGGCATTCCAGCGCCAGCACTGGTCCGGCGGAAGCGAGCTCCAGCAACGCGCGATCCTCCGTAGTGCTGCGCCTTTTATGTCGCGCCACACGCTCGTAGCGATAGGGCAGACCAAGCGCCTCGACCTCGATCCTGATATCGTGGATTTCCAGTACCGCGGCTTGTGACTGCGGCCGCCGGACAAAGCTGCCGGAGCGGCGACGGCGCTCGATCAGCCCGGCCTTGGCAAGCTGCGACAGCGCCTTGTTGACCGTCATGCGCGAACATTTGTACTCGGCCGTCAGCTCGTGCTCGAACGGAATGCGGTGGCCGGGCGCCCAGGCGCCGGACAGGATCCGTTCGCTGATGTCGGACAGGATGCGCTGATGCAGCGAGACAGACTCGCCGACGTCCACATCCACTGCCTCGATTGTGCTCATGCCGAAAGCGCCGTCATCACCTTGCGAAAACGCTCGGCAATGGCATCGCGCCTTGCATGCCTGCCGCCGCTGACCAGTTTCTTGCCATGCACCCAGGCGCAATCGACCTTGGCGCCGTTGGCGAAGATCCAGGCGTCGAGCACCGCATCGCCCGTCTTGCCGGCCAGCGAAGGGTGCTTGCCATCGAGCGAGACGAAATCGGCTGAGGCACCAGCGGCGATCCGCGAGGGGCCAGCACCAAGGGCGGCACTGCCGCCGTCGAGCGCTGCATCGAACAGCGCGCGGCCGGTCGAGCCGCCGGCGACCGCAAGCACATTGCGGGCGTGATGGGCGAGGCGCTGCGAGTATTCAAGCTGTCGCAATTCGTCCGGCAGGCCGATCAGCACGTTGGAATCGGAGCCGATGCCGAAGCGGCCGCCATGTCGTTTGAATAAGGGTGCAGCAAAGGTGCCATCGCCGAGATTGGCCTCGGTGATTGGGCAGAGACCGGCGATTGCCCCGCTTTTCGCCATGCCAATCGTTTCCACATCGGTCATGTGGGTGGCATGGATCAGGCACCAGCGCTCATCGACCTTGGCGTTGGCGAGCAGCCATTCGACCGGTCGCGCCCCCGACCAGGCAAGGCAGTCCTCGACCTCCTTCACTTGCTCGGCGATATGGATGTGGATCGGTCCGCCGGGCACCATTGCCGCGATGTTTTCCAATTCTTCCGGTGTCACGGCGCGCAGACTGTGTGGTGCGACGCCAACGACGCCTTGATTCAAGGCGCGAACGGATTCGCGGCATTTCTCAACAAGCCGCGAGAACCGATTCACATCGTTGATGAATCGCCGCTGGCCTTCATTCGGCGTAGCGCCCCCGAAAGAGGAATGCGCATAGAACACCGGCAGCAGCGTCAGCCCAATGCCGGTGTCAGCAGCAGCGGAAGTGATGCGTTCGGCCATTTCGGCGATGTTGGCATAGGGCTGGCCGTCACGATCGTGGTGGAGATAGTGAAACTCGCCGACGCGCGACAAGCCGGCCTCCAGCATCTCGACATAGAGCTGCGCGGCGACCGCCTCGACCTGATCCGGCGTCATCGACAGCGCGAAACGATACATCACCTCGCGCCAGCTCCAGAAACTGTCGGCTGAAGGGCCACGCAGCTCGGCAAGGCCGGCCATGCCGCGCTGAAAGGCGTGGCTATGCAGGTTCGGCATGCCTGGCAGCAGGATGGCATGGCGTTCGTCGCCGGGCCGAGATGTGGTGTTCGGCTCGACCGTGGCGATGCGGCCATCACTGACGATGATCCGGGCATTGGAATGCCAGCCGTCGGGCAGAAGCACCTGTTCTGCAAAGATCGCCGTCACGTTTTTCTCCAAAATCCCATTTGGCAGTATGATCATAGCACTTGCAGCGCCTTTCAATATGTATATACATAATCGCCATCGATTGAAACGGAAAAGATCATGGCTGGAGAGAGCAAAAGCCGGGCAGGGGAGGTTCGCCTCTGGCGCAATGCGCGTCTGGCGACCATGGTTGAAAGTGCTACCGGACTGGGCATCGTCGAACACGGCGCGATCGCAGCACGCGATGGCCTGATCGTCTATGCCGGCCCGGAGGCCGACATGCCGGCAGCACTTTTCCAAGGCGCCGAGATTGTCGATTGCGAAGGCCGCTGGATCACGCCCGGCCTGATCGACTGCCACACCCATCTGGTCCATGCCGGCAACCGCGCCAACGAATTCGAGATGCGGCTGGCCGGCGCTACATATGAAGAGGTCGCCAAGGCAGGCGGCGGCATCGTCTCGTCGGTCAGGGCGCTGCGCGCTGCCAGGGAGGACGAGCTGGTCGCCCAGTCGCTGCCGCGCCTCGATGCGCTGATCGCCGAAGGCGTCACCACCATCGAAATCAAATCGGGCTATGGCCTCGATCTCGAAAACGAGAAGAAATCGCTGCGCGCCGCGCGGCTCCTGGGCGAACATCGTCCGGTAACGGTGAGGACGAGCTTCCTCGGCGCCCATGCCCTGCCGCCCGAAGCGAAAGGCGACAAGGAAGCTTTTATCGATCTGGTCGCAAAGGAGATTTTGCCGGCGGTCGCTGCTGAGGGCTTTGCCGATGCCGTCGACGGCTTTTGCGAAGGCATCGCCTTTTCGCCCGAGCAGATTTCTCGCGTGTTCGACGCGGCGAAAGCAGCAGGCCTGCCGGTCAAGCTCCATGCCGACCAGCTTTCCAATCTGCACGGCGCCGAACTCGCGGCACGCTATGGCGCCCTGTCGGCCGACCACCTCGAATACACCGACGACGCGGGTGCGGCGGCGATGGCGAAGGTAGGAACCGTGGCGACGATCCTGCCCGGCGCCTATTATTTCATACGTGAGACCAAGAAGCCGCCGATCGGTCTGTTTCGCCAGCACGGCGTCAGGATGGCGGTCGCCACCGATTGCAATCCCGGCACCTCGCCACTGACTTCGCTGCTGCTGACCATGAACATGGCGGCGACTTTATTTGGCCTGACCGTCGACGAATGCCTGGCCGGTGTCACCCGTGAGGCCGCCCGCGCGCTCGGACTTCTCGGACAAACCGGCACGCTGGAGGTCGGAAAATCGGCCGACCTGGCGATCTGGGATATTGGGCGCCCGGCCGAGCTCGTCTACCGCATGGGCTTCAACCCGCTGCATGCCCGCATCTGGAGAGGACAATGAGCCAACTCAAACTCAAGCCGGGCAACACAACCCTGGCCGACTGGCGCGAAATCTATCGTGGCGCCGTGCCGAAGCTAGACGCTGCCTGCCGACCGAAGATCAAGGCCAGCGCCGAAGCGGTTGCGCGGATCGTCGCCAGGGGTGAGCCGGTGTATGGCATCAACACTGGTTTCGGCAAATTGGCCAGCGTCCGCATTCCCGCCGCCGACCTCGAGACCCTTCAACGCAACATCGTGCTGTCGCATGCCGCCGGCGTCGGCGAGCCGATGCCGGTTGCGATCGTCCGGCTGATGATGGCGCTGAAGCTGGCCAGCCTGGCGCAGGGCGCCTCCGGCGTGCGGCCGCACACCATCGAATTGCTGGAGGCGATGCTCGCCAATGACGTCATTCCGGTGGTGCCGGCGCAAGGCTCGGTCGGCGCCTCAGGCGACCTCGCGCCGCTGTCGCACATGACGGCTGTCATGATCGGCGTCGGCGAGTGTTTCACCCCGCATGGCCGCTTCCCGGCCAAGGTCGCTTTCGTCTCGCACGGACTGGAGCCGGTGACGCTCGGCGCCAAGGAAGGCCTGGCGCTGCTCAACGGCACGCAGTTCTCGACCGCCTATGCGCTGGCCGCCCTGTTCGATGCCGAAGTTCTCTATCAATCGGCGCTGGTTGCCGGCGCGCTGTCGACCGATGCTGCGAAAGGTTCCGACGCCCCATTCGATCCACGCATCCATCTCTTGAGAAAGCATCGCGGCCAGATCGAGACGGCAGAGGCGCTGCGCAATTTGATGGCCGGCAGCGCCATTCGTGAATCGCACCGGGTCGGCGACGAACGCGTGCAGGACCCGTATTGCCTGCGGTGCCAACCGCAGGTGATGGGCGCGGCGCTCAGCGTGCTGCGCCAGGCCGCCGAGACGCTGGGTACCGAGGCTAACGGCGTCACCGACAATCCGCTGATCTTCGCCGAGGACGACACCGCACTTTCCGGCGGCAATTTCCACGCCGAGCCGGTGGCCTTCGCCGCCGACATGATCGCGCTCGCCGTCTGCGAGATCGGCTCGCTGTCGGAACGTCGCATTGCCATGCTGGTCGATCCGGCACTGTCGGGCATGCCGGCTTTCCTGACGCCGAAGCCCGGTTTGAATTCCGGCTTCATGATCCCGCAGGTGACGGCGGCAGCACTCGTCTCGGAAAACAAGCAGAAGGCCTATCCGGCTAGCGTCGATTCGATCCCGACCTCGGCCAACCAGGAAGACCACGTCTCGATGGCAGCACACGGCGCGCGCCGGCTGATCGGCATGGTCGAGAATGCGACGGCCGTCATCGGCATCGAATTGCTGGCCGCCGCGCAAGGCTGCGATTTTCATGCACCGCTGGCGTCGAGCGCAGCACTCGAGGCAGTGCGCAGGCTGGTCAGGGCTGAGGTGCCGCATCTCGACAATGACCGGCATTTTCACCCCGACATGGAAAAGGCCATCGCCATGGTGCGCAGCGGCGCGGCAGTGAAGGCGGCGGGCAAGGTGGCGCTGCCGGGAATTGCGTCATGAGAGCGCACACCTCGATAGGTCGCGATCCTTCGCGCCCCTCTCTGTCCTGCCGGACATCTCCCCCACTTGGGGGGAGATCGGATGTCACACCGGCTTTCGCCAATCGCCAAGGTTGCAGGGTTGAGCGGGGCGCCAAAGCTGCCAATCTCCCCCCAAGTGGGGGAGATGTCCGGCAGGACAGAGGGGGGCGCCGTAGAACTCCAACCCGCGGAGATCTCTCATGACGTCATCCTCCTGGCTCACAGTCACTCAGGGCACGGCACCCCTGCTGGTCTCGATCCCGCACACCGGCATCGATCTCGCCGGTCTTGAGAACCGGCTGGTGTCGCCCTGGCTCGGCCGCCGCGACGCCGACTGGTGGATCGACAAGCTCTATGATTTCGCCGAAAGCCTCGGCGCGACCATCGTCCACACCGCCATCTCGCGCACCGTCATCGACGTCAATCGCGACCCGTCGGGCGCCTCACTCTATCCCGGCCAGGCGACGACAGGTCTCTGCCCGACCGAGACCTTCGATGGCGATCCGCTCTATCGCGCCGGGGAAGAGCCGGGACCATCGGAGGTCGACGAGCGCCGCGAAAAATACTTTGTGCCTTACCATGCCGCCTTGCAGGCCGAGATCAACAGGCTGCGCGCCTTGCACCAGAAGGTCGTCCTCTATGACTGCCACTCGATCCGCTCGGTGCTGCCACGCCTGTTCGAGGGAACGCTGCCGGTGTTCAATCTCGGCACCAATGACGGCAAAAGCGCCGACCCGGCCTTGCAGGCGATGGTCGGCCAGATCCTAGCCGAAACCGGCGAGACCTTTGTCATCAATGGCCGCTTCAAGGGCGGCTGGATCACACGCCATTTCGGCCAGCCGCAAAACGGAGTTTATGCGCTGCAGATGGAGCTCTCCAACCGCGGCTATATGCGCGAGCCCGAGGGCAAGGGTGCGCCGGACAATTGGCCGGTATCCTACGATGCCGATTTTGCCGCGCCGATCCGCGTCACGCTGAAAAAGATCCTCGAAAACGCGATTGTCTGGGCACACGGCTGAACGCGCAACGCCGCATCTCATTCGAAAGGGACTGACGCCATGACCGATCCTCGCCACAACATCCGCGAAGTCCGCAGCCCGCGCGGCAGCGAGCTCAACGCCCGCTCATGGCTGACGGAAGCGCCGTTGCGCATGCTGATGAACAATCTCGATCCCGACGTCGCCGAAAACCCCAACGAACTGGTCGTCTATGGCGGCATTGGCCGGGCGGCGCGCACCTGGAACGATTTCGATCGCATCGTCGCCTCTCTGAAGACGCTTGGAGATGACGAGACGCTCCTGGTGCAGTCCGGCAAGCCGGTCGGCGTGTTTCGGACGCACACCGATGCGCCTCGCGTGCTGATCGCCAATTCGAACCTCGTGCCGCACTGGGCGACCTGGGAGAAATTTAACGAGCTCGATAAGAAGGGCCTGATGATGTACGGCCAGATGACGGCCGGCTCGTGGATTTACATCGGCACGCAAGGCATCGTGCAGGGCACCTACGAGACCTTCGTCGAGGCCGGCCGCCAACATTATGGCGGCAATCTCAGGGGCAAATGGATCCTGACCGGCGGCCTCGGCGGCATGGGCGGCGCCCAGCCGCTGGCCGCGGTCATGGCAGGCGCTTGCTGCCTGGCGATCGAATGCGATCCCGACCGCATCGATTTCAGGCTGCGCACCCGCTATGTCGACGAGCGCGCCGACACGCTCGACGAGGCGCTGGAAAAGATCGAGCGCTGGACCAGGGCCGGCGAGGCGAAATCAGTCGGCCTGGTCGGCAACACCGCCGACATCGTGCCGGAACTGGTGCGGCGCGGCGTGCGCCCCGACTTGGTCACCGACCAGACGTCGGCGCATGATCCGCTCAACGGCTATCTACCCAAGTGCTGGTCGCTCGCCGAATGGCGCGAGAAGCGCACCAGCGACCCGAAGGCGGTCGAGAAGGCGGCGCGCGCTTCGATGCGCGAGCATGTCGAGGCGATGGTGGCGTTCTGGAACGCCGGCGTGCCGACGCTCGACTATGGCAACAATATCCGCCAGGTGGCGAAGGAGGAAGGGCTCGAGAACGCTTTTGCCTTCCCGGGTTTCGTGCCGGCCTACATCCGACCGCTGTTTTGCCGCGGCATCGGCCCGTTCCGCTGGGCAGCCCTCTCAGGCGATCCCGAGGACATCTACAAGACCGATGCCAAGGTCCGCGAGCTGACACCTGGCAACACCCATCTGCACAACTGGCTCGACATGGCGCGCGAGCGCATCGCGTTCCAGGGCCTGCCGGCGCGCATCTGCTGGGTCGGTCTCGGCGACCGCCACCGGCTCGGCCTCGCCTTCAACGAGATGGTGGCGAAGGGCGAGCTCAAGGCGCCGGTGGTCATTGGCCGCGATCATCTCGATTCCGGCTCGGTTGCCTCGCCGAACCGCGAGACGGAATCGATGAAGGATGGCTCGGACGCCGTATCCGACTGGCCGCTGCTCAATGCGTTGCTCAACACCGCCTCCGGCGCAACCTGGGTGTCGCTGCATCATGGCGGCGGCGTCGGCATGGGCTTTTCGCAACATGCCGGCATGGTCATCGTCGCCGACGGCACACGCGAAGCGGCCAAACGCCTTGAGCGCGTGCTGTGGAACGACCCGGCGACCGGCGTCATGCGCCACGCCGATGCCGGTTATGACCTCGCCATCGACTGCGCCAAGGAGCACCAACTCAACCTGCCAGGCATCCTCGGCTGAGCCGCGCCTTGCACGTCCTCCGGGAAGCCGAATACCGGTCTATGCCGTGGAAGAATGGCGGCGGGGTGACGACGGAAATCGCCGTCTCGCCCGCAGGTGCTGCGCTCGACGATTTCGACTGGCGCGTCTCCATGGCGCGCGTCGAAAGCGGCGGGCCATTCTCCGGGTTTGCCGGAGTGGATCGAACCTTGGCCGTGCTGGAAGGCGAGGGGATTATCCTTGATATCGCCGGCCACCCGGCGGCTACGGTGACCAAGGCTTCCGCCCCGCTTTCCTTTCCGGCCGATGCGCTGACGCAAGCGGCGCTGATCGCCGGCCCGATCATTGATCTCAATGTCATGACGCGGCGCGGACGGATGACCCACGCTGTCGAGCGCGTGGTGATTTCGGCCCCGACGGACATCCACTCAGTGGCCGATGCGACCCTCATCCTGTGTTTTGATGGCGAGATCACGGTTGCCGGCGCGGCGCCTGTCCGCATCGGACGGCGCGACACGCTGTTGCTCAGGCCGGACGCTCTGAAACGGCGCCTAGAGCCTGCCCGAACGGCGACGCTGTTCGTGATCCGTATCGATCGCGTTGCTGCAAACGATTAACGCCTGTTTCGAAACATGATCGCAGCACCGGCGAAATATATCGTAAGCTCAAGTCCACATCACGAAAAAGCCCGAATCCTTCCGTCGATCAAGTCCCGACGGGAGCGAAGGGGTGAACGTCTGAAAGTTGTGGTGCGAAAACAAACTTTCGGCCCGTGTTTCGATGCAACCAATTGCATTTGAATCGGTTTTAGGGACATTGCCGTGGCGGTGACGCCGCTATGCGTCCCCCATACGGAATTTTCAATGAATATCCAGACGAACCCCACCCAAATGGAAAAGACGAGCGCGAGCTTCCCGGCCATCACAGAAGAGCCGATACGCTCCAATTTCCTGCCGGAAGAGCGCCTGCGCACGCTGGGTACAAGCCTCGCCAAGGGTGACGTCAAGGATCTGTTCGGCCTGGAGCCGTTCGATTTCCAGCCACGCGTCCGCGACAGCGCCAGCAAGATCCTCGAAGTCTACCGCTCGACCAATGCCGCGCAGGCGAGGGGCGAGACGATCACGCCGGCGGCGCAATGGCTGCTCGACAACAACTATCTGGTCGAGGAAACCATCTTCCAGGTCAAGCGCGACCTGCCGCGCCGTTTCTATCGGCAGTTGCCGACCCTGAAGCTGTCCGACGGCGCCAGCGTGCCGCGCGCGCTTGCGCTGGCCTGGACCTATGTCGCGCATTCGGACAGTTCCGTCTCGGCGACCATGTTCAAGGCGATCGTCGAAGGCTTTCAGTCCGTCGAGCCGCTGAAAATCGGCGAACTTTGGGCTCTGCCATCGCTGCTGCGCTTCGTTCTGATCGAAAATCTTCGCCGGATCGCGGTCCGGGTCAATCGTACCCGGCAGATGCGCCAGATTGCCAACGAGGTTGCCGATCGCGTGCTGGCGATCGACGACAACGCCGACCGTCAGGCGATCCTGTCGAACTACGCAGCCCATGCGCAGGACACCACCTTCGCCACCCAATTGCTCTACCGCCTGCGCGACGGGTCGCAGAATGCCGGCAGGGCGCTGGAATGGCTGGAGGGCGAGCTTGAAGAGTCCGGCTCCGATGCCGAGGAAATCATCATCAGCGAGCATCGCACGCTGTCTGGTGGCAATGTAACCACCGGTAACATCATCCGCGGCCTCAGACTCATCAACGATATCGACTGGACGGTTTGGTTCGAAGGCGTCAGCCGCATCGACACCTTGCTGCGCGAGCGCACCGATTTCGCCGCGCTCGATTTCTTCTCGCGCGACCAGTACCGGACCGCGATCGAGGAATTGGCGCGCCGCTCCGATCGTTCCGAATTCCGCGTCGCCGAAAAGGCGATCGAACTTGCCGGCCACGCCGCTGTCGCCGATACTTCCGGCACCGGTCCGACCGCTCACACCGACGTCGGGTTCTTCCTGGTCGGCCCGCGCCGGCTGGAACTGGAAAAGGCGATCGGCTATCGGCCGACCGTCAGCGTCACGACCAAACGGGCGTTCCGCAAAACCGGATGGTTGGGCATTGTCGTGCCGGTGTTCGCGCTGACCGTCCTGCTTCTGCTCGTCTCCGGCAATGCCCTTGCCAATCTCGGCCTGTCCGTGCCGTCGATCGCCTTGATGCTGGCGCTGTTTGCCGTGCCGGCCAGCGAAGGCGCGCTTGCCTTCTTCAACACTGTCGTATCGTTGTTCCTCAAGCCAACGCGCCTCGTCGGCTACGACTACAGACGCGGCATGCCGCCCGAGGCGCGCACGCTGGTGGTGGTGCCGTCGCTGATCGGCTCGCGCGACGACGTCGAGGAAAACATCCGCAACATCGAAGTGCATCACCTGGCCAACACGGCGGACGAAATCCATTTCGCTCTGCTTTCTGACTGGCCGGACTCGAAGACCGAAATCGATGCCGCGGATATTGAGATCCTCCAATATGCTCGCGACGAGATCGCGCGGTTGAACGCCCGCTATCCCAGCGAAGGCGCGCCGCGTTTCTACGTCCTGCACCGCCGGCGGCTCTACAATGAATCCCAGGGCGCCTGGATGGGCTGGGAACGCAAGCGCGGCAAGCTGCACGAACTGAATCTTCTGCTGCGCGGTGACAGCGACACCACCTTCCTGCCGCTGGATGTGCCGTTGCCGGAAAACGTCATCCATGTGATGACGTTGGACGCCGACACACGCACCACCCGCGATGCCGTCGCCAGTTTGGTTGGCAAGCTTTGCCATCCGCTCAACCGCCCGCATTTCGATGTCACAAAGCGCCTTGTCACCGCCGGCTACACCATCCTGCAGCCGCGCATCACCGCATCATTGACCAGCGGCGACGACGCATCCTTCTTCCAGCGGGTCTTTTCCGCCAATCGCGGCCTCGATCCTTACGTCTTTGCCGTCTCGGACATCTACCAGGATGTCTTCGGCGACGGCTCCTTCACCGGCAAGGGCCTCTATCATGTCGACGCCTTCGAAGCGGCGCTGAAGGGCCGCATCGACGAAAACACCATCCTCAGCCACGATCTGCTCGAAGGGGCATTGGCCCGCGCGGCGCTGGTCACGGACGTCGAACTGGTCGAGGACTATCCGACCCGCTATTCGGTCGACGCATCGCGCCACCATCGTTGGGCACGCGGCGACTGGCAGCTTCTGGGCTTTCTTCTCGATCCGCGCTCTGGCGTGCCGGCGCTGTCGCGCTGGAAGATGGTCGACAATCTGCGCCGCTCGCTGACGCCGATCTTCTGGGTGATGGCGGCGATCGCCGGCTGGACGCTGCTGCCCTTCACACAGGCCGCGCAATGGCAGGCGCTGCTGATCCTCACATTGTTCATGGCGCCAACGTTCGACATCATCCACGCCATCCTGCCGAAAAGCGGCGACCAGACACCGCGCGGCCATTTCTCGGCACTGGCACGCGATGTTGTCTTCGGCACCGCCCTGGTGGCTCTGAAGATCGTGCTGATGGCGCATCTGGCCTGGATGATGGGCGACGCTATCATTCGCACGCTCTACCGCTTGTTCGTCAGTCGGCAGAACCTGCTCGAATGGCGCACGGCCTCGCAGGCGCACAAGAACGGCGACAATGATCTCGGCTCCTACTACGGCATGATGTATGGCGCGGTGATTATCGGCGTCGTCGGCCTTGCAATTCCCGTTCTGGCCGATTCCACCGGAGCTTTCGTCGCTTTCTTCTTCGCGCTGTTCTGGATCGGCTCGCCGGCCTTCGCCTTCTGGATCAGCCGCTCGGCCGAAACCGAGGATCGCTTGCGCATATCGGCGGCCGACATCCATGCGCTGCGCACGGTCGCGCGGCGCACATGGCACTATTTCGAGACTTTCGTGACGGCCGAGCATCACAATCTGCCGCCCGACAATTTCCAGGAAAGTCCGGCGCCCGTCGTTGCGCCCCGCACCTCGCCGACCAATATCGGGGTTTATCTCCTGTCGGTGATTTCGGCGCGCGATTTCGGCTGGATAAGCCTGTCCGACGCCACCACCCGCATCGACGCCACGATGTCGACCATCGAGAGCATGCCGCGTGAACGCGGCCATCTCTTCAACTGGTATGACACGACGACGCTGAAGCCGCTCTATCCGCTCTACATTTCCGCCGTCGATAGCGGCAATCTCGCCGGCCATCTGGTGGCGGTGGCAGCAGCCTGCGCCGAATGGGCGGAAGCGCCTGCGGTCCACCTTCAGGGCGATTTCGAAGGCATCCTCGATACGGTGACGATCCTCGACGAAAGCCTGGCGGAGTTGCCTGACGACCGCCGTCAGTTGCGGCCGTTGCGCCAACGGCTCGCCGATCGCCTCGACGGCATGCGGCGGGCGGTCGAATCGATCAAGGCACAGCCCGAGATGGCATCGATCCGCACCATCAACCTGGCCGTTCTGGCCGGCGAGATCCGCAAGCTCGCCATCGCCATCCATACCGAGGCCGCATCGACACAGAGCGACACCATCGCCGACTGGGCGGCAAGGCTGGAAGCCACCTGCGAGGCGCATGTTCATGACGCGCATAGCGACGACAATGCCGTCGAAGCCTTGCGGGCCAAGCTTCTTTCGTTGCGCGAGCGCACGCGCCGCTTCGCCTTCGAGATGGATTTCTCCTTCCTCATGCGGAAGGAACGCAAGCTCCTGTCGATCGGCTACCGGGTCGAGGAGCATCAGCTCGACGAAAGCTGCTACGACCTCCTGGCTTCCGAGGCGCGGCTGACCAGCCTGTTCGCCATCGCCAAGGGCGATCTGCCGACCGAGCACTGGTTCCACCTCGGCCGGCCGATCGTCGAGATCGGGTTCAAGGGCGCGCTGATGTCCTGGTCCGGCTCGATGTTCGAGTATCTGATGCCGCCGCTGGTGATGAAGGAGCCGCAAGGCTCGATCCTCAACCAGACCAGCAAGCTTATCATCAAGCGCCAGATCCAGTACGGCCGCTCGAAGAACGTGCCCTGGGGGATTTCGGAAGCGGCCTACAACGCCCGCGACCGCGAGCTGACTTACCAGTACACCAATTTCGGCGTGCCTGGGCTCGGCCTGAAGCGAGGTCTTGGCCAGAACACGGTGATTGCGCCTTATGCGACCGTGCTGGCGGCGCAGTTCACCCCGCGTGAATCGGTGCAGAACCTGGCCAGGCTGAGGCAGCTCGGCGCCCTTGGCCGGCACGGCTTCTACGATGCGGTCGATTTCACGCCGCAGCGCGTGCCGGAGGGCACCGATCATGTCGTCGTGCTGAACTACATGGCCCACCATTCCGGCATGTCGATCGCCGCCGTTGCCGACGCCATCTTCGAAGGACGCCTGCGCGATCGCTTCCACAGCGATCCGGTGATCGAGTCGGCCGAGTTGCTGCTGCAGGAAAGGGCGCCGCGCGACATCCCGACCGCCACCGTCAGGACCGAGGCCGACGAACGGTCGAAGGACGAAACGGAAGTCGAGAGCCCCGATACGCGCATCGTGCTCAACCCGCTCAAGGCGCTGCGTTCGACCAGCGTCATGTCCAATGGCCGCTACTCGGTCATGGTCACCGCGACCGGCTCTGGCTATAGCCGCTGGGGCGAGCTTGCGATCACGCGCTGGCAGCCGGACCCGACCGAGGATCGGCTTGGCTCTTATATCTTCCTGCGCGACGCCGGCACCGGCGACTGGTGGTCGGCCACCGCCGAGCCGAAGCGTGCCACCGGCGAAGAGGTGCAGACGCTTTTTTCGGATGACAAGGCGAGCTTTGTCAAATCGGTGGGATCACTGCGTTCGGAGGTCGAATGCATCGTCATCTCGGAAGGAAACGGCGAAGGCCGGCGGGTGACGCTTTACAATGACGGCCCGGTCGACCGGCATATCGAGGTGACCTCCTTTGCCGAACTGGTGCTGGGCTCAGAGGCATCCGATAACGCGCATCCGGCCTTCTCGAAAATGTTCGTGGAAACCGAGATCGCTGCGAATAACGGGGCGATCTTCGCCACAAGACGCAAGCGGGAAACGGACGAGCCTGACGTCACCCTGGCGCATTTCGTTACCGACCCGTCTGGGTCGACGCGCGACGCCGAGGCCGAAACCGACCGGCGCGCCTTCATCGGCCGCGGCCGCACCATTGTCGAGGCTGCCGCCTTCGATCCCGGCGCCAAGCTTGGCGGCCATTCTGGCTTCACGCTGGATCCAGTCGCAGCGCTTCGCCGACAGGTGCGCGTGCCGGCCAACAAGAAGATCTCGCTGACCTTCTGGACTGCCGTTGGCGCCAACCGCGCCGAACTCGAAGACGCCATTGCGCGGCTCGATCATCCGGAAGCCTTCGCCCGCCAGGCGATGCTCGCCTGGACCCGCTCGCAGGTGCAGACCCGTCATCTCGGTCTCAGCCTTGCCGATGCCGCCAATGTGCAGAATCTGGCGCGCTATCTGATCTATCCTGATCCGTTCCTGCGCCTTCCGGCCGAATCGATCGCTTCCGGGCTCGGTAAGCAGTCCGGCCTGTGGCCGACCAGCATATCCGGCGATTTTCCGATTTTCCTGGTCAGGATCGGCGATGTCGCCGACCTCGAGATCGTCGCCCAGGCGCTCCGCTTCCAGGAATATATGCGCGCCCGCGGCATGATGATCGACTTTGTCGTCGTCAACGAGCAGGCTTCATCCTACGTCCAGGACCTGCAACGGGCGGTCGAGACGCTGTGCGAAAACAGCCGCCTGCGCGGCAAGGAGCTTGGACCCCGCCAGCACATCTTCGCGGTGCGCCGCGACCTGATGGACGAGACGACCTACAAGACGCTGCTCGCCGTCGCCCGCGTCGTCCTGCACACGCGCAACGGCACCATCTTCGATCAAATCGAGCGCGCCGAGGCCGCTGCGCTGCAAGCGCGGGACGCCTTGCAACCAGCGGATGCAGCAGCGCTTCGTGAACCGTCTTCGCCGGCCCCGCAGGCGTTGGCTGCCCAAGCCTCGATCGAAGGCAGTGCCGACGGCAGCGGGCTCAGCCAGTGGAACGGTTTTGGCGGCTTCGAGGGCGACGGACGCCACTATGTCGTGCGCCTTGCAGGGCGGCTCACGACGCCGCAGCCCTGGATCAACGTCATTTCCAACACCTCGTTCGGTTTCCATGTTTCGGCTGAAGGCGCTGCCTTCACCTGGAGCCGAAACAGCCGCGATTATCAACTGACGCCGTGGGCGAACGACCCGGTCACCAACCGGCCCGGCGAGGGCATCTATATTTACGATCATGCCAGCGGCCGGGCGTTCTCGCCGTTGGCCGCCGTGGTGCGCGATCCTGCCATGACCTACGAAACATGGCACGGGCAGGGTTTTTCGACCTTCCGTTCGACGCGCGGGCCGCTGTCGATGGATCTTACCCATGTGGTCGATCCTGTCGATCCGGTGAAAATCTCCCGATTGCGAATCCAGAATTCGGGTTCGGTGCCGGCGCGCCTGCGCGTCTATGCCTATGCGGAATGGGTCCTTGGCAGCCATCGTTCGCGCACGGCGGCGACCATCGTTCCGTCCAGGGATGCTGAGACCGGCGCGTTGCTGGCGCAAAATCCCTACGGACTCGACTTCAGCGAGCGGGTCGCCTTCCTGGCCGCCGACAGCGCGGCTCATTCGGTGACGGCCGACCGCGGTGAGTTCATCGGCCGGCACGGCACCAGCGAACTTCCGCATGCCGTGCTCAACGGCGCCAGCCTATCGGGCCGCGTCGAGGCCGGCGATGATCCTTGTGCTGCAATTGCGCGCGACATCGACATCCCTGCCGGCGGCGACGTGACGCTGCTCTGGCTGCTCGGCGATGCAGCTTCTGCCAAGGAAGCCAGCGCCCTGGTGCAGCACCATAGCAGCAAAGATTTCGATCAGCGGCTGGCTGACAATGAACGCACGTGGCGAGGGTTTCTCGACACCATCCAGGTCGAGACGCCGGACAAGGCGCTCGACGCCATGGTCAACCACTGGCTGCCCTATCAGAGCCTTGCCTGCCGCATCCGCGCCCGCTCCGCCTTTTACCAGGCGAGCGGCGCCTTTGGCTTCCGTGATCAGTTGCAGGACACGCTGGCCCTGCTTGTCCATGATCCGAAACTGGCGCGCGACCAGATACTCAACGCGGCGCGGCGGCAATTCCCCGAAGGCGATGTGCAGCACTGGTGGCTGCCGCGCACCGAGGCAGGCGTCCGCACTATGATTTCCGACGACGTGGTCTGGCTCGCCCATGCCACGGCACGCTACTTGCTGGTGACCGGCGACACCGCGATCCTCAGGGAACAATTGCCCTTCATCGACGGGCCGCCGCTGGAAGAAGGCGAGCATGATGCCTTCTTCACCCCGGAGATATCGAAGAAGACCGCTTCACTCTATGATCATTGCGCGCGTGCACTCGACCTTGCCATCAAGCGCAGCAGCCCCGCCGGACTGCCGCTGATCCTCGGTGGCGACTGGAACGACGGCATGAACCGTGTCGGCGAGCACGGCAAGGGCGAGAGCGTCTGGCTGGGCTGGTTCCTGCTGAAGACGCTGGGCGACTTTGCGCCTGTCGCCAAGTCGGAAGGCGACACCAAGCGCGCGCAAGCCTGGACAAAACACGCCGACGTGCTGAAGCGAGCGCTGGAAAGCACGGCCTGGGATGGTGAATGGTATCGTCGTGGCAGCTTCGACGACGGCACGCCGCTGGGGTCGCGCGGTTCACAGGAGTGCAAGATCGACTCGATTGCCCAGTCGTGGAGTGTGCTGTCGGGCGAGGGCGATCCAGCGCGGTCGACGACGGCGATGCAGCAGGCGATGAAGATGCTTGTCGACGACGAGCTCAAGATCGTCAAGCTTTTCACCCCGCCCTTCTCCAAGACGGAAAAGGACCCGGGCTACATCAAGAGCTACCCGCCGGGTGTCCGTGAAAACGGTGGCCAGTACACCCATGCGGCGTCATGGTTCGTCATTGCGCTCGCCGAAATGGGGCGCACCGATGATGCCTACCGTTGTTTCTCGATGCTCAACCCGGTCAACCACGCGCTCGACGAGGCCGCTGCCGAGCATTACCGCGTCGAGCCTTACGTGGTCGCCGCCGATGTCTATGCCGGGCAAGGCAAGGGCGGCCGCGGCGGCTGGACCTGGTATACCGGCTCGGCCGGCTGGCTTTATCGCGCGGCGGTCGAAGGCATCCTCGGCATTGAGCGCAGGGGAGCGCGCATCCAGTTCAAGCCGAAACTCCCCAGCCATTGGGAGGGTTATGCGGCAACCCTCAAGGTGCTTGGGGCCGAGCTCAGGGTTCGCGTTGTCCGTGACGCCAAGGTCAAAGCCATCTCTCTTGAGATAGATGGTAAAAAGACGAAGGCTTCGTCTTTCGAACCGAAAGCCGGCGACAAGGCCGAAGTGGTCGTCAGGATACCGGCGTAGTTTCAAGGATTTGGAGCGTCTTTACACATCTTGGGGACGCGCGTTGTTTAAGGATGTTCTAGCAATTCTACCGCGCGTAAGCTTTCCGAAAAGCCGATGCAGGCTTTAGAAACTCATACATAACCATTTGCTGATTAAAATTGCGGCAGTGCTTGCGGCCTGCCATGATTTTGCCGTAAGGCTGACATTTCACCTTTTTTCTCAAACTGTTAGGTGATCACGACAGATTTCGCAGCGTCGCCATCTTTTGTTCGCGAATTGGGAACTGAAGGGGTACACGAGCATTGTTTCGCGACACGTCAACGGGTACGAGTCAGAAAATGATGCAGTGCACAATAACAATTTGCCGGAGTAGCTGAAGTGTCCCTTCTGCAAATCTACTGGAGAGCGCTCGGTTATCTCGCTGCCGACAGGAAACGCGTGGCGTTTATCTGCGGGGCGAACATCGCGCTTGCCATTATCGCCATCCTTGAGCCGATCATGTTCGGACGGGTGATCGATGCTATTTCGGACGGCGGCTCGGTCTTTTCGACGCTCGGCGTGTGGGCCGGTATCGGCGTCTTCAACGTCGTCGCCTTCGTTCTGGTGGCGCGCGGCGCGGACCGCTTTGCCCATGCACGGCGCAGCGAGGTCCTTTGCCAGTCATTCGAGCGCGTGATCACCATGCCGCTTGCTTGGCATCATCAGCGCGGCACCTCCAATTCCCTGCATACGCTTCTGCGCGCGGTCGAGACCTTGTTCAGCCTCTGGCTCGAGTTCATGAGGCAGCATTTGTCCACTGTTGTCGCGCTGGTTCTGCTGGTGCCGACGGCGATCAGCATGGATATTCGCATGTCGATGGTCCTGCTGGCGCTGGGTGCGCTCTACGTCGGAATCGGGCGGCTGGTGATGCGTCGTACCAAGGAAGGCCAAGCGTCCGTGGAGCGGCACTTTCACAAGGTGTTCGCGCATGTGAGCGACTCGGTCAGCAATGTCGCCGTGCTGCAGAGCTACAATCGCATCGGCCACGAAACCGACGCCTTGAAGCGTTATGTCAAGAATCTGCTTGATGCCCAATATCCGGTGCTTGACTGGTGGGCATTGGCCAACGCCCTGCATCGCCTGTCGTCGACCATTTCGATGATGGTCGTGCTGTTGATCGGCTCCTATCTGGTCATGCATGGCCAATTGCGTATCGGTGACGTCATAGCCTTTACCGGCTTTGCCACGCTGCTGATTGCCCGGCTCGACCAGATGTCGGCCTTCGCCAATCAGATTTCGGAAGCCAGGGCCAAGCTCGAGGAATTTTATCGCCTTGAGGACTCCGCGGCCGACGCCGCCGAGCCGGACGGGTTGCGTGACCTCGGCAACGTCACTGGTCATGTGCGTTTTGAAAACGTCAGCTTCGAATTCGCCAATTCGGGCCAGGGCGTGAACGACGTATCGTTCGAAGTTCACGCCGGCCAGACCGTGGCCATCGTCGGTCCGACGGGCGCAGGCAAGACCACGCTCATAAATCTTTTGCAGCGCGTCTTTGCGCCGTCCAGCGGCCGCATCCTGATCGATGGCATCGACACCCGCACGGTGACCCGCAAGTCGCTGCGCCACTCGATCGCCACGGTGTTCCAGGATGCGGGCCTGCTCAACCGCTCGATCGAGGACAATATCCGCGTCGGGCGCGCCGAGGCGACCTATGATGAGGTCCACGCTGCCGCCAATGCCGCTGCCGCGCAGGATTTCATCCTGTCGAAGAGCAATGGCTATGACACGGTCGTCGGCGAACGCGGCGGACAGCTTTCGGGCGGCGAGCGCCAGCGTATCGCGATCGCACGCGCCGTGCTGAAGGATTCGCCCATCCTGGTGCTCGACGAAGCGACCAGCGCGCTCGATGTCGAGACGGAAGACCGCGTCAAGGAAGCGATTGACGAATTGCGGCGCGGCCGCACCACCTTCATCATTGCCCACCGCCTGACCACCGTTCGCGATGCCGATCTGGTCGTGTTCATGGACAAGGGCAAGGTGGTCGAACTGGGTGGCTTCGCCGAACTGTCGATGCGCAATGGCCGCTTCGCCAGCCTGCTGCGCGCCGGCGGCTTGCTCAACGACGAGGAAGTCCGCCGCCTCAGCCGGACCATCACGGACGAGGCCGCCTGAGTTCTTTCCCTTCTCCCACCTGTGGGAGAAGGGAAAGCCCCGCCTGCGACACCACCGCTCGATTGCCCCAAACGCGTCGCCGGTTTATGTAAAGCCGCATGAGTGACCTGACTTCACGCCTCAGCGGCTGGATGGATTTCGCCAACCCGACGCGCTTTGTCGGTTTGGCCGACAGGGTAGTGCCATGGCTGGCGACCATCGCCACACTCCTCCTGACCGCCGGACTCTATATGAGCTTCACGGCGCCGGAGGATTTCCAGCAAGGCATCACCGTGCGCATCATGTATATCCATGTGCCCTTCGCCTGGCTGGCCATGATGTGTTTCACGCTGATGGCGGTTTCCGCGTTGGGCACGCTGGTATGGCGCCATCCGCTGGCCGATGTCGCGCTGAAGTCGGCGGCACCCATCGGCGCCGTCTTTACAGCGCTCGCGCTGATCACCGGTTCGATCTGGGGCAAGCCGATGTGGGGCACCTGGTGGGTGTGGGATGCGCGGCTGACCTCGGTCTTCGTGCTGTTTCTGATGTATCTCGGCATCATCGCGCTGACGCGGGCACTCGACGATGCGGCGCGCGCCGCCTGGGCCGCCGCAATCATCACCCTGGTCGGCTTCATCAACATCCCGATCATCAAATTCTCGGTCGACTGGTGGAACACGCTGCATCAGCCGGCTTCGGTGTTCCGGCTCGGCGGGCCGACCATCGATCCCAGCCTGTTGCGGCCGTTGCTGGTGATGGCTCTGGGTTTTACCGTGCTGTTCTTCGCGCTGCATCTGATGGCGATGCGCACGGAAATCCGACGTCGCCGTGTCATTTCCATGCGCCGCGTTGCGGCCCGGCAGGCCGATAAACACCATTAGAGGCGCCTGACTTGGCCGTCATTTCACTCTAATTCGCCGACAACCACGTGTCTGCCGTCAACATTGTCTGTGACTGGCCGAAGTAGGCATGTTGCAATGCTGCAACAGCGATCTCTATAACCTCGATCCCACCCCGTTTTCACTGTTGACAGCTAAGCCATGCACCGGAAGTGATGCATTATATTTGCCTGTTAATTGTCGTGGGGGATTTTGTCGATGAAAGTGCGTCTGCTTGCCGGTGTCTCCGCAATAGCCTTGACGCTTGGCTGGAACTCAGCCAATGCCGCCGACGCGGCGGTCGAAGTTCCGGCGGCCCAGGATCTCTGGTATGTCACACTGTTTGGTGGCGCCAGCTTTCCGAATGACGTGAAAACGCATTCCGACACCTACAACAATGACTTTTCGATGGACTTCGACACCGGCTTCGTGATCGGCGGCGTCGTCGGTAAGCGGCTCAACGATGTGTTCCGCGTCGAAGGCGAACTGTCCTATGCGCGATACAAGGCGAGTACGTATGACGAGGGTATCTTTCACGGGTATCCGGCTGACGGCGATTTGTCCGCCACCTATCTGCTCGCTAACGTCTGGGCCGACGTTGCTCATTTTGGAGATGCCAAGCTCTATGTCGGCGGCGGCATCGGCGCCGCCTATGTGACCGCCGACACAACCTGGGGCGGTCACGAATATGGATACGGATCTGGTGGGTGGGGTTTTGCCGGCCAGGTGGGAGCCGGCGTCACTTACGCGCTGGCGCAGAATATCGACCTCGATTTCGGCTACAGGTTCAAGGCCGTCTCCGCCGTCGACTTCGATTCCTCCCGCGAAGGCGATGCTGTATTCTCGGACGGGAAGTTGAATTCCCACAATCTGCAGCTCGGCGTTACATTCAAATTCTGATTGCTTCGAATTCTTGCTGAAGGCTGACTGCCGTTGCAGGCGATTGGGGGTGAAGCATGCCGCTCTTGCCACGCCGGCAGCCTGTCGGTCTACCGGCCATGGTCCAGGACTTTCTCCCGGCCGCCGGCGAGTCGGCGCCGGAGACGTTGCAGCGCGGTATCGACCTGCAGCGCCGTAAGCGCTTTCGCGAAGCCGAGTTCTGCTATCAGACCGTGCTTCGCCGGCAGCCCAAAAATGCCATGGCGCTCAATCTGATGGGTACGCTGGCGATCGAGGCCCAACGAATTGAGACGGCCATCGACTTTATGAAGCGTGCGGTCAAGCTCGAACCGGGCAACGCCATTTTCCGCAACAATCTCGGCAACGCCTACAACCTGGTCGGCAACATCGAGCAGGCGCGCAAACAGCTGAAAAAAGCGATCGAGCTCGACGGGCGGCTTGTCGAGGCCTTATGCAATCTCGGCAAATCCTACCGGAGCCAGCTCGAGGGCGACATCGCCGAGGGTTTCTATCGCCGTGCACTGGCGGTCGACGGCCAGTCGCTGACAGCGCTTGTCGGCATGGGCGAGTTGCTCACCGACATGGGCCGGCAAGCCGAGGCGGTCGAATGCTTTGGTCGCGCCATCGCCATCGACAAGGCGAATGTCGAGGCGCTGTCCGGGCTGGCGCTCGCGCGTCGGGCCGTCAAGGGCGATCCAGCTCTGGCTTTGGTGCGGGGCCGCCTCGAACTGCCGATGACCACCGATCGCGAGCGGGTTATCCTGCATCACGCCGCCGGAAAAATCCTCAACGACCAGCGCGAGTATCGCCTGGCTATCCACCATTTCGCCCGGGCCAAGGCAATCTCCGGCAATGATTTCGACATTGCCCTGCACACGCGGCTCTATGACAGTTTCATCGAGACTTTCGACGCCGGTTTTTTCGAAGCGCGGCCAAAATTCGGCAATCCGTCCGAACGGCCGGTCTTCATTGTCGGTATGCCACGTTCAGGAACGACGTTGACCGAGCAAATATGCGCCAGCCATCACGATATCCATGGTGCCGGTGAACTGCCGACCATCCGTTCATTGGCCGGCGAACTTGGATTCGACCAGCTTGATCCGGCGATTTTCGCCAAGGCCATGGCGGCGCTCACACCGGCGAAGGCGAGGGAGCTTGGCTCGAAATATCTCGACCATCTCAACAAGCGCAACGGCAAGGCGGCGTGTGTCGTCGACAAGATGCCGCATAATTTCGAGCTGCTGGCTTTCATCAGCCTGATTTTGCCGAATGCCCGCATCGTCCACTGCAGGCGTGACCCGATGGACAATTGCACGTCCTGTTTCATGCACAATTTCTCCGATACCCACGGCTACAATGCCGATCTGACCAAGCTTGGGCAGTATTACCGGCAATATGATCGCCTGATGCGCCATTGGGCCAAGGTCGTGCCGCTTGCCATCCATGACATGCCCTACGAAAAAACGGTGGCTGATTTCGAGACCCAAGCCCGCGGATTGATCGGATTCCTTGCCGTCGAATGGGACGATGCGTGTCTTCGTTTCCACGAAACCGAGCGCACGGTGCGCACGCCGAGCCGCTGGCAGGTACGCCAGCCGATCTATTCGTCCTCGGTCGAGCGCTGGAAACTGTACGGCGATGCCCTCGATCCGCTGAGGGCTGCGCTGGGTCCGCTTGTCCAACCCTGATCCAAACGGTCGTTCGGTCCGAACGGCCTCGATCTCAGCTCATGCGGCCGCGTGCCGCCACCGGCAGCGTCTCCAGCACCCGTTCTCCGTCGACCAGATGCACCTCGTCGAACAGGTTGGTGACCACACAGCAATGGTCGGGCACGACGCGCACGCGCTCGCCGATACGCAGCCTGGCGTCGCCGGAAAGCGTGATGTTGCCGTGCTCCTCGCTGAGGCCGGTGACGGTGGCGCCCGGAACGCCGAGCAATTCGCCGAAATCAGGCAGCCCCAGTGTGTCGCTGGACAAGGCTTTGCTGCCGGCATCGAGGATGGCCCGTGTCGGCGTCGGATGGCTGACCACCGTCGACAGCACCGTCAGCGCGCAATCGTCGAGGCTTCCGACGCCTTTGGCGACCTGGTAGCGGTCGAGATAGATGTAGGTGCCGGGGCGGTACTCGGTGACGACGGAAGCCTCGCTTGAGCGCCACATATCCGGCGTGCCGCCGCTGGAGATGCGTTCGCAGGCAAGACCGGATGCAGCGAGCGCCTGGCGTGCATCGGCGAGCCATGCCTCAGCCTCGGCAGCGCGGCCTGCCGCGGGATAGGTCATAAGCCCGCCGAAGGCGAGCCCCTTGGCCTTGTCGATCTCTCTGGCCAATGCGACCGCCTCGCTGGCCGACTGGACGCCGCAGCGGCCCATGCCGGTATCGCATTCCACCAGCACCTGTAGCGGCTGGCCTGGATCGGTGAAGGTGGCGGCGAGACCCCCGAGCGTTTCCATGCTGTCTGATGTCACCGACAGCGTCACACGGCCGTGCAGCGCCTTGAGGCGCTCCAGCTTGGCCTTGCCCAGAATGTTGTAAGGGAGAAAAATGTCGGTGAGGCCGGCATCGGCCATCACCTCGGCCTCACCGATCTTCTGGCAGGTGATGCCGACCGCACCCGCTGCGATCTGCTTCTTTGCCCAGTAAGGCAGTTTGTGGGTCTTGATGTGCGGCCTGAGCTTCAGACCGTGCCGGTCGGCATGGGCCTGCGCCCGCGCGATGTTGGCTTCGGCGCGGGCGGCGTCGATCAGGATTGCCGGTGTATCGAGGTCATCTATGCTGCGCATGGATTATCACCCTGGGGATTTGCCTGGACTTATGGCCTTGATCGGCCCGGATGTCATGAGGCCAGCATGCGCTTTACGTCGACACCGGAGCGGTGTTCGGTTATGCGCTGTAGGCCCGCCTGAAGAAGGATCACGATCATGAAACGTTCAACCGTCAACGACATCATCCGCGATGCCGATGCCTTCATCCGCTCGTTCGGCTACATCATGCCGCCCTTCGCCTATTGGTCGCCGGAAGAGATGAAGGCGCGTCGGCAGGATTCGTCGGCCATCTTCTCCTCCCGGCTTGGCTGGGACATCACCGATTATGGCCAGGGCAAGTTCAACGAACTCGGCCTCTTCCTGTTCACCGTTCGCAACGGCCGCTATGAGGACATGAAGAAGGGCATGGGCATGCTCTATGCCGAAAAGATCATGATCTCGCGCAAGGATCAGCTGTCGCCGATGCACCGCCACAACATCAAGGCCGAAGACATCATCAACCGTGGTGGCGGCAGGCTGGTGCTGGAACTGTTCATGCATGATCGCGATGGCGGCATTGATCCGAAGGCCGAGGTATCGGTGCCTGTCGACGGAACCATCCACAGGCTGCCGGCGGGCGGGCTCCTGAAGCTCGACCCAGGCCAGAGCGTCACGCTTCTGCCGGGCGTCTGGCACGCCTTCTGGGCCGAGGGCAAGGATGTGCTGATCGGCGAGGTGTCGACCGTCAACGACGATCTTACCGACAATGTCTTCCGCGAACCGATCGGCCGCTTCGCAGACATCGACGAGGATGTCGCGCCGCTGCACCTCTTGGTGTCCGACTACGAGAAGTGGGTAGGGTAGCTTTTCCCAATGGCGGGCGCCGCCCTTCATCTGGCCCCCGCCTACCACATCATGAAGGAAGCGACGTCCGCGTCGGAGACCTTGCCTGCCATCACGTCGGCGATCGCCTGGTCGACGATGGCCACGCCCTCAGCCACCTCGTGCTCGGTCAGCGTCAGCGGCGGCATGAATTCGAGCACATTGGCCTTCAGCCCGACATAGGTGAAGGCCGCACCCAGTTCGTAGCCGCGATAGATGATCTTGGCCGTCGTCGTCGCCGCGACCGGCTCGCGTGTCTTGCGGTCCTTGACCAGATCGACACCGACGGCAAGGCCACGCCCGCGCACGTCGCCGATGATCTCGTGTTTTGCGCCGAGCGCCCGCAGCGAATCTGTAAACAGCGTGCCGACGCGCGCCGAGCGCTCGACCAGGCCTACGCTGTCGATCGTTTTCAGCACGGCGTTGCCGGCGGACGCCGCCACCGGGTTGCCGGCGGTGGTCTGCAGCGCGAAGGCTGGCGCATGGTCCATGATCTCCTTCGGGCCGACAACGGCCGAAAGCGGCAGGCCGCCGCCGATACCCTTGCCGAACACGACCAGATCGGGCGTCAGTCCTTCGTGCTGGAAACAGTGCATCATGCCGCTGCGGGCCAGCCCGACCTTGACCTCGTCGACGACTATTCTGATGCCGTGCCTGCGGCAACGCTCTTGCAACGCTTTGAGGAAGCCGGGCGGCGGCACGATCAGCCCACCATCCGACATCAGTGGCTCGATGAATACGGCAGCCACCTGATGCGGCGGGCAGGTGGTCTCGAACTGGTAGTCGAGGAGAGCAAGAACAGCCTCGGCGCTGAACTGCGGCCGGTACGGATCGGGGTAGGGGAGCAAAAGCACCCCTGGCCTCGGCAGCGTGTGGGTCATGGCGGTATGGCCGCTGATGCCCATCGAGCCGGAGAGATTGCCGTGATAGGAGCCGATGAAGGAGATGAAGCGCGAGCGGCCTGTCGCGGCCTGCAGAACGCGCACGGCGCAGTCATTGGCGTCCGACCCGGAATGGCCGAACCAGACGCGCCGTTCGCCGTTGCCCGGTGTGATCGCCAGCAGCCGCTCGGCCAGCGAAACTGCTGGTTCGTTCGGGTAGAGCAGGAGACTGGCGCCCGCCATGTCGCGGATCGACGCTTCGACCGCGGCGACGATGGCCGGATGGCCGTAACCGAGGATTGCCGGACCGGCCGAGCCGGACAGGTCGAGCAGCGAGCGGCCGCCTTCCTCGATCAGCCGATTGCCCTGGCCGCCGACGACGCTCAGCGGCGAGAAACGCAGCTTGCCGATTTGGGCGATGGTTGCCGCGTCGCGCTCGCGCAGATTGCTCATGACGCCTTCTCCTTCTGCTGCGCGGGCAAGGCGGCGGCCAGACGGTTCGCCCACGCCTCGATGCCGGAGCGGCTCGACAACAGATCCTGCCGGATCTCTATGAGAACGGCGGGAATACCGCGATCGTCGCCATGGATGGGCACCGCGTAGTCGGCGTCGCGGCTGATCACGTAAGGCACGTTCGCCCCGACATTGAGCGCGCCGTCGACACCTAGGCCGGCGAGGATCGCTTCGCCGAAATCGCCGGCGCGATCGTAAAGCACGCCGGCATGCCAGGGCCTGGGAACCCCGAGGAAGACCGGCGTGAAGCTGTGGATCGTCGCGATCCGCGTCGGCCGGCCGTCCTTCGCCCGGCGGTCGAGATGAGCGGCCACCCGATCGTGGAAAGGCATGAACATGATTTCGGCGCGCCGGGCCTGCTCCGCCGGGTCGAGCCTGACATTGCCGGGAATGTCGGTATCTTCAGACAGGACAGGAATGCTGCCGCTCGTGCCCAGCGGCCGGTTGAGGTCGATCAGCAGCCGTGAATAGCCGCTGAGGAAGGCGGGCGCATCGAGCAGCACCGACAGACGGCGCGTCACTTCGGCGGCGCCGATGTCCCAGGCGATGTGGCGCTGCAGATGGCTGATATCGAGCCCGAGCTGTCCGTATTCCGCCGGAATGTGATTGGACGCATGCTCGCACAACAGCACGATATCGGAGCGTCCATTTTCTTTGAGCACGTCGACGGCAGCCGGCCACTCAGTTGCAAGCTGCGCAGCCATCAATAAAGCGTCCGGTAGAGGTCGCAGACAGCCACCGGATCGAGACCGGCAAGGCGCTCGGTCTCATGCCGCTTGAGGCCGACGAAGGTCTCGACGAAGACCGGTGCGAACCACCCGGTGACGGTGCTGTCGGCGGTGAGCGCATCGAGCGCCGCCGGCAGGGTTTCCGGCAGGCGTATGAGACCAAGCTTCTTGCGCTCCGCCTCACTCATCAGCGTCGGGTCGCCGGTGACCAATGGCGGCGTCGGCAGCTTGGCCTTCAGCCCTTCCAGTCCCGCGCGCACGATGGCCGCCAGCGACAGATAGGGATTGCCGGTGGCGTCGGCGGCCCGGTACTCGATATTGTATTGCCGCGCCGGATCGCGCCCGCCGATCGTCACCGTCGGGCAGATGCGTAAGGATGCCTCGCGGTCGCGATCGGCAAGCCAAGTGTAGGACGAGCTCCAGCTATGCGGCTTCAGCCGGTAGTAGGACGACACGCTCGCCGCCGTCATGGCGGTGATACCAGGCAGATGGCGCAGCACGCCGGCACAGAAGGCACCGGCCTGGCTGGAAAGACCGCCTGGTCGCGTCGGATCGTAGGTCGCCGGCTTGCCGGCGTCGTCGACGAAGCTGAAATGGATGTGGACGCCGTTGCCGACGGCATCGGGAGCGGGTTTGGGCGTGAAACTGGCGCGCCAGCCGGCATTGCGTGCAACTTCGCGGGTGATCTCGCGGATGGCGACAGCGCGGTCGGCTGCGGCAAGCGCATCAGCTGGCTCGTGTGTCACCTCGAATTGATCGATGCCGAACTCGGCGATGACCACTTCGGGCGCGACGCCGGCTTCTTCCAGCGCCGCCATCAAATTGGGAGCAAAGGGGTCGGCGCGGCGCAGCGCAGCGAACGACAAAGAATGACCTGGCGCGTAGCCGGCATCGGCGATGTGGAACTCATGCTCGAAGGCGGCGATGACGGAAAGCCCGGTTGCTGCCTTCAGCTCCGCCAGCGCATCGCTGAGCAGGGTTCGCGTGCAACCCACCCACGGGCTGCCGTCGAGTTCGACGATGTTGCCGGCGACCATGTCGAACGGCGTCGTCGATCCGGTCAGCGCTGTCCGAAAACGGGCGTTGAGATCAGGCACCAGCCGCACATCGCCAGACGAACCCCAGGGATTGGGATCGACGATGGAATTGAACGGCGTCAGCGACAGATTGGCCTGCAGCCAGCCGACGCCGGTGGCGGCGATCTTCTGCAGCTTGCTCTCGACGACCGAGCGGCCGCGCGTGATGGCGGAGAGATCGGTGGTGACGACGGCAACGAGCGGTTCGACTGTCGATGTCATGCAGCTTTTCCCAAGGCTTCGAAGCGCGCGGCGACGGTGGCGGTATCAGTGACCCAGCAATAGCCGCCAAACGCCTTGAGGGCACCATCATGGCGCTCCTGCGTGGCGGCCGCGCAGGCATCAGACACGCAGGTGACGAGGTAGCCGCGATCGGCGGCGTCGCGCACCGCCATGTCGACGCACTGGTCGGTCATGATGCCGGCAACGATCAGGTAACGCACGCCGAGGTTCTTCAAGACATAATCGATGTTGGTCGAGTTGAAGACGCCAGACGACGTCTTCGGCAGCATGATCTCGTCGCCGACCGGCGCCAGCGACGACACTGGCAGGCCTTCCGGCCGGCTGGGCGCGATATGGATCGGCGTCAGCTTGTGGTCGAGCGAGCAGTCGCGGCCGTCTTCCGTCAAGCTCTGGATGATGGTGTGGATCACCTCGACGCCATTGGCGCGGGCGGCCGCCAGCAGGCGTTCCTGGTTGGGGATCGTCTGCGACGCCGTCTGCCGGTAGAAATAGTGGTCAGGGCCGCGCTCCGGATGCGCCGGATCGGCGCCGGGCTCCAGCCAAACACGTTGCATGTCGACCAGAAGCAGCGCGGTTTCGCCGGCCCGGAAGGGCTCGTTTCGTTTTGGCAATGCCTGCGTCATGCTTTCTGGTCCTGCTTCACTGATTTGGATTGGACTGATTTAGGTTGGGCTGATTTGGGCCCGGGCATCCTGCGTGTCCCGGTTTCTTCGGGGCCGGCACTGTCGAGGGTCACGGCATTCGCATGCCGCACCTCCTCCAACTTTTCGATGCGTTCGCGGGCGCCATCGCTTAGCGTGGACACGATATGGGCGACCAGCGCCTCCATCTGCGCAATCGCCGGCGCCAGCGTGTCGTATGGGGAGGCGACTTCCAGCGGGCTGACGATGGTGACCTCGGCGAGATCGGCGATCGGCGACAGCCATTGATCGGTGAACAGCACGATGCGCACGTCGCGCGCCGCCGCCTGCCGGGTGTAGTCGATGACGTCGAACTGGTAGCGGCGATAATCGAAAACGACCAGCACGTCGCGGCGGCCAAGATCGGCCAGCGTGTCGAAGGCCTGTGCCGACAACGTGCCGAGGTCGCGCACACCCGGCCTGAATTGCAGCATGTAGCCGGCGAACATGCTGGCGATATGGCGGCTGAAACGGCCGCCGAGCATGACCGCCTCGCCCTTGGCTTCCATCAGCAAACGGGCGGCGCGCTCGTAACTCTGCAACGGCGTCAGGCTGACCGATTTCTCGAGCGCAGCACCGACCGAGCCGAGATAGGCGAGGATGGCGCTATCTTCCGCGCCTGTCGGCCGCTTGGCTTCCATCATAAGCAGGGGTGAATGCAGCCTGGCCTCGACTTCGGCCAGAAGCTTCGCCTGGAAGTCCGGAAAGCCATCATAGCCGAGCTTCACCACCAGCCTGACCACGGTCGGGTCGCTGACGCCGGCACGCCGGGCCAGTGACGAAGCGGTGCCGAGGCCGGAGGTCGGATAGTCGGTCAGAAGCAGCCGGACGATCTTTTCCTCCGACGGCGTCAGCGCAAAATCCCCGCGCATCAGAACATCGCGTATCGACATTGGCCTCCCCAAAATCGGTGTTGGGCTTACCTGCCTCGTTGTGTCGAATTTATTACAGAGATTTTAATTTCGGTCAACAATGAAGAGATATTGACATAACCGGACGACTGGTCTTAGCTTTGTCGGAAAGCAGCCAAGAGACTGTGGGGAACAGCCATGCGGACTGGAAGCGACGTCATCGTCGTCGGCGCGGGTATCGTTGGATCGAGCGCGACCTATCATCTGGCCGCGTCCGGTGTCGAGGTGACGCTTGTCGAGCAGACGCACCCCGCCGGCGGGCCGTCCGGCAAGTCCTCGGCGCTGCTGCATGCCTTCTATTTGATGCCGGAACTGTCGCAGCTTGCCATTCGTGGCCGCGAGATCCTTGTGTCCTTGCCGGAGATATCAGGCGAGGGCTCCTTCGTCACCGAGATCGGCATGATGTGGGTCTGCGGCAACGACAATGAAGCGAGCTGGAAGGCCGCCGCCGAACGCATTCGCGGCGAGGGCGCATTGATCGAGACGCTGTCGCCACAGGCCTTCGCCAATGCCGCGCCCGGCTTTGCGCTGAACAATGTGGCGCTGGCGCTATGGGAGCCCGAGTACGGCTATGCCGACGCCTTCGGCGCAACCAATGCAATTGCCCGCGCCGCCAAGGCACGCGGTGCCAGGATCATGCAGAACAGCCTCGTCGAACGGCTTGTGAAAGAGGGCGACCGCATCAGCGGCGTCGCGCTCGCCGATGGAACGGTGCTGAAGGCCGATGCCGTGGTGCTCGCCGCCGGGCCATGGACGCGCCGGCTGCTGGCGACGGTCGGCCTCGATCTGCCTCTGCATGTCGAGCGCCACCCGATGGCCGTGCTCGACGCCGCCGGCAAGGCGCGCCAGGTCATGCCTTTCGCTTGGTGCGACGACATCTCCTGTAACTATGCGCGGCCCGACAATGACGGCGTCATTCTTGCCGGCACCTGGGCCGGCGGCGGCACCGGCTTGCGTCATGAGCACGCAGGCCGTCCGCGTTTCGTCGATAACCCCGACGACTACATGGAAGGCGTCGAGGAATCAGAATCGGTCGAGATCCTCGAGACCTTCGCGACGCGCGTGCCGGCGATGGCCGATCTTGGCATCCGCCCCGGCTATGCCGGGCTTTACGACATGAGCCCCGACGACCTGCCGGTGATCGGCGCCATGCCTGGCATCGACGGACTTTTCGTTTCGGCCGGCTCCTCGGGCCACGGCTTCAAGACCGGCCCGGCGGTCGGCGAAGCGGTGGCAAGACTGGTCACCGAAGGCGCCCAGCCGATCCTGGCACCGTTTTCGCCCAGCCGCTTCAAGGCCGCCTGATGGCGTCGGCGGCGATGAGCGAGGGCAGGGCGCGGTCGTTGATGCCGGCCGCGTTTCGCAACGCCTCAGCCGATGCGCTTTGCATGGTGGCGGTGCTGCTGCTGGCGGGGCTCATTGTCTTCTTCTTCGGCGGCGCCGCCATGCAGCGCGTCGTCACCTATGCCGCGATCATGCTGACGGCGGTGCTCGGGCTGCAGATATTCTCCGGCAACAGCGGCATCGTCTCCTTCGGCCACGCCGCCTTTGTCGGTCTCGGCGCCTATGCCACCGGCATCCTGACCATGCCGGCGGCGCTGCAGCGCACCGCGTTGCGCGACCTGCCGCAGTTTCTCGCTGGCTATGAACTCTCCTTCTTCGCCGCGCTCGCCGTCGTGCTGATCCTTGCGATCGTCATCGGCCTGCTGACCGGCACGCCTCTGCTCAGGCTGTCCGGATCGAGCGCTTCCATCGCCACGCTCGCCATGCTGATCATCGTCTACACGCTACTGGTTGCCGGACGCGAGATCACCCGCGGCAGCCAGCCCTTTTACGGCGTGCCGCGCGAGGTCGGTCTGTGGACCGCTATCGGCGTCGCTTCGGTGGCGCTGGTCGTGGCGAGGCTGTTCCGCGAGACTGCCTTCGGCCTTGCCACCCGCGCCGCCGCCAATGACGAGCGCGGTGCCGCCGCCGTCGGCGTCGATCAGCGCACCTCGCGGCTGGCCGCTTGGGTGGTGGGCGCGGTCGCCGCCATGGCCGCGGGCGCCATGATGGCGCAGTTCCTTGGCGCCTTTTCGCCGCGCGACTTCTATTTCGACCTCGGCTTCACCTTGCTGGCCATGCTGATCGTCGGTGGCATGAGCTCCTCGCTCGGCGCCTTTGCCGGCGTCGTCGTCACCATCGTCGTTATCGAGGTGGTGCGTCGCTTCGAAGGCGGCGGCGAGGTGTTCGGCCTGCATCTGCCGGTGCTGTTCGGCCTGACCCAGGGCGTGCTCGCCATCGCCATGATCCTGGTCATCTGGCGGCGGCCGACTGGCCTGTTCGGCGAGCGCGAATTGAACCTTTTGCGCCGGCCCGCCCGCCAAGTCGCGACTATCCCGGCTGCGCCGCTGCTGCATGCCGAGCGCGACCGGCTCACCGCCGATCATCTGTCGCGGCGCTATGCCGGCGTCGTCGCCGTCGACGACGTCACGCTCGCCTTCGACACCGATAGCATCACCGGCATCATCGGCCCGAACGGCGCCGGCAAGACGACGCTGCTCAACATGCTGGCCGGCGACGTCGAGCCGAGCGCCGGCAGCGTGTCGATCGGCGGTTCGGTGAGGCGGGCCTCGGCTTTCCGCTTCGCCCGCTCCGGCGTTGCCCGCACTTTCCAGAACATCCGCGTCTTCCCGCAAATGACTGTACTGGAAAATGTCGTGGTCGCCGCCCGCTCGGTCGAGCCCGATCTTGCCAGTGCCGAGGCGGCGGCAATGCGCGAGCTTTCCCGCATGGGCCTGGAGAAATTTGCCGATCAGCCCGCCGCCGGGCTCGCCTATGGCCAGCGCCGCCGGCTGGAGGTGGCGCGGGCGCTGGCGCTGAAACCGCGCTTCCTGCTGCTCGACGAGCCCGCCGCCGGCATGAACGCGGTCGAAACTGGCGAGCTGGTTTCCATCCTCTCGGCCGTCCGCACCGAGCGGCGCATCGGTGTCGTCCTGATCGAGCACGACATGCGGCTGGTGATGAACCTGTGCGAACGCATCGTCGTCATCGACCATGGCCGGGTCATCGCCGACGGCACGCCCGCCGAAGTGCAAAAGAACCCTGCCGTCATCGCCGCCTATCTCGGCAGCCGCACCGCCCGCGCCAAGACGGGACAAGAAACGCCCGCCAACGAAACACCTGCAAGTGAAACCGCATAGCCAACGATAACAAATCCAGAAGGAGAACCGACATGCCAAAGCTTTATCGCCTTCAACGCGCCGCCCTCTATGCAGCGGTGTTCGGCACGACCGTCGCCATCGTTTCCACGGCTTCCGCCGAGGAGATCATCATTGGCGCCGCGACCGCGCAGACCGGCGGCCTTGCTCCCTACGACCAGCCGGCACTTGCCGGTCTGCGCATGGCGCTCGACGAACTCAACGCCAAGGGCGGTCTCGCAGGCAAATACACCGTCAAGCTAATCATCAAGGACACCCGCTCCGACACGGCGCAGACCGCCACCGTCGCGCAGGAACTGATCGACGCCGGCGCCAAGATCATGATCACGCCGTGTGACGCCGACCCCTCGATCTCGGCCGGCCAGCTCACCCAGCCGCTCGGCATTCCGACATTGACGCTGTGCGGCTCCGCCCCGGTGCTCACCGCCGCGGTCGGCGACGTCATGTTCGGCACCTATCCGGCCGACAATGTGCAGGCGACCGCAGTCGCCGACTTCGCCGTCGCCGAAGGCAAGAAGAAGGTCTTTCTCTTGACGTCGCCGGATTCCACCTACACCGCCAACCTGCCCGAATATTTCGGCAAGGTGTTTGAAAAGAAGGGCGGCGCTGTCGTCGGCCGCGGTACTTTCACCATGGGCCAGCCGGACTTTTCTGCCGAGATCACCAACATCAAGAGCCTCGCCGACCAGCCGGACCTGATCATGACGGCCGCCTACGAGCCTGATTTCCCGGCCTTCATCCAGCAATTGCGCGGCGCCGGCGTCACCATTCCGGTCTATGGCGCCGATGCCATCGGCACACCGACCATCAAGGGATTGGGCAAGCTGGTCGACGGCGTCGTCTACACGGCGGCCGGCTATGCCGAGCCGGGCAGCAAGCTGGAGGCCTTCAACGCCGCCTTCGCCAAATATGCCGGCCACGCGCCGGAATCGACGTATGAGGTGAATGGCTACGAGATCGGGCTGATCCTCGACCAGGCGGTCAAGACGGCCGGCTCCGATGATCCCAAGGCGATCCGCGATGCCATCGCCGGCCTCAAGGACTTTGACGGCATCACCGGCAAGATCACCTATGCCGGCACCGACCGCATGCCGCTGAGGCCTGTGGCGCTGATGCGCTATGAGAGCGGCGAGGGCAAGCACATCCAGACCATGATCCCCGACGCCGCCGACGTGCCGGCGCCGTGACATCATGCTGAGCGTCGAAGCCCTGAAAATACGCTACGGCGAGGTCGAGGCGGTGCGCCGCGTCGATCTTGCCGTCGACAGTGGCGAGATCATCGCGCTGGTCGGCGCCAATGGCGCCGGCAAGAGCTCGACGCTCGGCGCCATCGCCGGGCTGGTGCCTGTCGTATCGGGGAAAGTGATCTTCGACGGCGTCGACATCACCGGCCTGGCGCCGGAGGCGATCGCCCGCAAGGGTGTGTCGCTGGTGCCGGAAGGCCGGCGCATCTTCGCTGGCCTGACCGTGGCCGACAATCTGCGTCTCGGCGGCGCGATGCACCTGCCGGCGGTGGAGGCGAGGGCGCGCGAAGAGGAGATGCTCGAGCTGTTTCCGATCCTGCGGCGCTACCATCGCGTCAAGGGCGGCAATCTCTCCGGCGGCGAGCAGCAGATGCTGGCCATCGCCCGCGCATTGATGGGCAAACCGCGCATGGTGCTGCTCGATGAGCCGTCGCTTGGCCTTGCCCCGCAGCTGATCGACACCGTCTTCGACCTGATCGCCGAATTGCGCCGCAACGGCCTGACCATCCTTCTGGTCGAGCAGAACGTGGCGCTGGCGCTGGAGATCGCCGACCGCGCCATCGTGCTCGCCAATGGCGAGGTGGTGCTGTCGGGCACCGCGAAGGAGCTCGCCACCTCGGACCTTGTCCGCCAAGCCTATCTCGGAGCCTGAACCATGATCGCGCAGCAGATCATCAATGCGGTGAGCCTCGGCGGCGTCTATGCGCTGCTGGCACTGGGGCTGGCGATCGTCTTTTCCATCGTCGGCCTGATCAACTTCGCCCATGGCGAGCTGATGACACTGTCGGGCTATGCCTTGCTTGCCGCGCTGGTTTTCGGTCTGCCGTTTCCGGCGGCGGTGCTCGTCGCCGTGTCCTGCGGCGCGCTCGCGGCAGTTGCCATGGAACGCGTCGCCTTCCGGCCGATGCGCGGCGCCAGCGTCACCAGCCTGCTTCTGACCAGCTTCGCCGTTTCGAGCCTGCTGAAGGTCGTCTTCCAGAACGGCATCTCGGCCCGGCCGCAGGCCGTCGCCATGCCCAGCTGGATGACCGGCGCCTTCTCGTTCGGCGATTTCACCATCGGCGTCGGCCCGAGCATCTCCATCGTCGTCTCGGCATTGGCCCTGATTGCGCTGGAACTCTTCCTGCGCCGCACCGTGACCGGCACGGCGATGCGCGCCGCGGCCGAGGATTTCAATGTCGTCCGGCTGATGGGCATCCCGGCCAGCCGCATCATCGCCACCGCCTTCCTGCTCTCCGGCCTGCTGGCCGGGCTGGCGGCGATGCTGTGGGTGGCGCAGCGCGCTTCCGTCGATCCGCTGATGGGGTTCACCCCGGTGCTGAAGGCCTTCATCGCCGCGGTCGTCGGTGGGCTGGGCAGCCTGCCGGGCGCGGTCGCCGGCGGCTTCCTGCTCGGCATCATCGAAGTGCTGCTGCAGGCGACGCTGCCGGCAGCGGTCGCACCTTATCGCGACGCCATCGTGCTCTCCGGCGTCATCGCCGTGCTGCTGGTGCGGCCGCAAGGCCTGATCCCGGCGGTTCGCGTGCAGAGAAGCTAGTTCCTTAGTGCAAAAGTTCTGAAAGGTCGGATAGTGCTTACGTTGGCAGATCGCAAGCCTTGGAGATTGGCTGAAAACACCCATCGCTTCGTCATCCTGGGGCGGAGCAAGGAGCGAAGCGACGCGGCGCAGACCCCAGGATCCATGCCGCGACTTCAGAGCGCTGCTACGGTGCAGAATTCTGCTCCGCGGCGCCCTTCGGCCAAGATTACGGCATGGATCCCAGGGTCTCCGCGACGGAGCTCCGCTCCTGCTTCGCCCAGGGATGACGAAGTTGGAGAAGCCTCGGCCAATCCCGAACGTTGGAGATGGCCAGCACGGCAGCGACTGTCAAGATCACTCATGTCGAGGAACTAGCCCCATAATGTACACCAAGCCCGAATTCGCGCCGCTCTCGCAGGACGACGTCTTCGGCCTGATCGAGGCGGCGGCCTTCGCCACGGTGGTGACGTCAGGGCCGGAGGGACTCGTCGCCTCGCATCTGCCTATCGTGCTCGACCGAAAGCGGGGAGCGAACGGCACGCTGGTGTCGCATCTGGCCCGGCAGAACCCGCACAGCGCGTTGATTGCGGAGGGCCGGGAGACGATCGCAATCTTCCACGGGCCGCATGGCTATATCTCGCCGTCCTGGTATCCGCGCAACCCGGTGCGCGACAGCGCGCCGACCTGGAACTTCGCCGTCGTCCATTGCCACGGCCGGCCGGCGCCACTCGACGATCACGCCACCGCCCGGCACCTCTTGCGGCTTGTCGACGTGCTGGAAAAGGGCCGCGCCGACCGCTGGCGCATGCGCGAGCTCGGGCCGGGCGGCATGGAGCGGCGCATACGGCACATCCTTGGCTTCGACCTGCCGATCGAACGGCTCGAGGCCAAGTTCAAGATGGGGCAGGACGAGCGGCTCTACGACACCAATGCCGCGATCGGCACGCTGGAGCGGAGCGATCCGGCACTGGCGACGATGATGAAGGCGCACAACGCGCATCGCAAGGACTGACCGTCGCAGCAATGCGGGCAAGGACAAAAATGATCCCCAATCTCAACATCGTCCCTTTCGTCAGCGTCGACCACATGATGAAGCTGGTGCTGAAGATCGGGGTCGAGCGTTTCCTCACCGAGCTCGCCTTCTACATCGAGGATGATTTCCGCCGCTGGGAGGCCTTCGACAAGTCGCCGCGCGTCGCCTCCCACAGCGCCGAGGGCGTCATCGAGCTGATGCCGACCAGCGACGGCGAGGTCTACGGCTTCAAATATGTCAACGGCCACCCCAAGAACATGCGCGAGGGCCGCCAGACCGTGACCGCCTTCGGGATGCTGGCCGACGTCCACAATGGCTACCCCGTGCTGCTGTCGGAAATGACCATCCTGACCGCGCTGCGCACCGCGGCGATGTCGGCGCTCGCGGCCAAGCATCTGGCGCCACCCGGCGCTGACTGCATGGCGCTGATCGGCAATGGCGCCCAGGCGGAATTCCAGGCCCTGGCCTTCAAGGCCTTGCTGGGTGTGCGCAAGCTGCGCTTCTTCGACATCGACCGCTCGGCGACGGAAAAGTGCATCCGCAATCTCGCTGGTTTTGGCTTCGAAATGGTCGCCTGCCGCTCTACCGAAGAGGCCGTCGAAGGGGCTGAGATCATCACTACCGTCACCGCCGACAAGCAGTACGCCACCATCCTCACCGACAACATGGTCGGCTCGGGCGTGCACATCAATGCGGTTGGCGGCGATTGTCCAGGGAAGACTGAACTGCATCGCGATATCCTGCTGCGCTCCGACATCTTCGTCGAGTACCCGCCGCAGACCCGCATCGAGGGCGAGATCCAGCAGCTTGCTCCGGACCATCCCGTGACCGAGCTGTGGCAGGTCATCACCGGCGTCGTACAAGGCCGGCGCGACCCGGCCCAGATCACGCTGTTCGATTCGGTCGGCTTCGCCATCGAGGATTTCTCGGCGCTGCGCTATGTCAGGGACCAGCTGCGATTAACCGGCCTCTACCAGGAACTCGACATGCTGGCCGACCCGGACGAGCCACGCGACCTGTTCGGCATGCTGCTAAGAGCGGCAGTGGTGGCGAAGGCGGGTTAGGCGGCGGTGTAGCGCCGGCAGGCAGTACCCCTAGCGACAGGGGTGACAGCAGCAGCCGAATAGCGTATATTGACATAAAGATGTCTTTATGTGACTTAGGCGCGACTGTCGCCCCGAGGACGAAATATGTCGCAAAACCCATCATCGTTGGATGATTTATTCGGCCCCGTCGCGGCCAAGCCCGACGGTTCGGAAGTGCTTGCAGCACTGACGGCGGCGGCGCGCGAACGCATCCTCATCCTCGACGGCGCCATGGGCACGCAGATCCAGGGCCTCGGCTTCGACGAGAACCACTTCCGTGGCGACAAATTCGCGGAGTGCGCATGCCATCAGCAGGGCAACAACGATCTGCTGATCCTGACGCAGCCCCAAGCGATCGAGAAGATTCACTATCAATACGCCATATCAGGCGCGGATATCCTCGAGACCAACACCTTCTCCTCGACCGCCATCGCCCAGGCGGATTACGGCATGGAGGACGCGGTCTATGCGCTGAACCGCGACGGTGCACGGCTGGTACGCAGGGCCGCGGTGCGGGCGCAGCAGGAAGACGGCAAGCGTCGCTTCGTCGCCGGTGCGCTGGGACCGACCAACCGCACCGCCTCGATGTCGCCGGATGTCAACAATCCCGGCTACCGCGCCGTGACCTTCGACGAATTGCGCCTCGCCTATGGCGAGCAGCTGCGCGGTCTCATCGACGGCGGCGCCGACATCATCCTGATCGAGACCATTTTTGATACGCTGAACGCCAAGGCGGCGATCTTCGCCTGCAACGAGATTTTCATCGAGAAGGACGTGCATCTGCCGGTCATGATCTCCGGCACGATCACCGACCTGTCCGGCCGCACGCTGTCCGGCCAGACGCCGACGGCTTTCTGGCATTCGGTCCGTCACGCCAACCCGTTCACGATAGGCCTCAATTGCGCGCTGGGCGCCAAAGCCATGCGCGCCCATCTGGACGAAATATCAGGCGTCGCCGACACCTTTGTCTGTGCCTATCCCAATGCCGGCCTGCCCAATGAATTCGGCCGTTATGACGAGAGCCCGGAATTCATGGCCGCGCAGATCGAGGATTTCGCGCGCGACGGATTGGTCAACATCGTCGGCGGCTGTTGCGGCTCGACGCCGGACCACATCCGCGCCATCGCACAGGCGGTGAAGAAATACCCGCCGCGCGCTGTTCCCGTCATCGAACCGAAGATGCGCCTGTCGGGGCTCGAGCCGTTCACGCTGACCGACGAAATTCCGTTCGTCAATGTCGGCGAGCGCACCAATGTCACGGGCTCGGCCAAGTTCAGGAAGCTGATCACGGCCGGCGACTATGCCGCCGCGCTCGACGTCGCGCGCGACCAAGTCGCCAACGGCGCGCAGATCATCGACATCAACATGGACGAAGGGCTGATCGATTCGAAGAGGGCGATGGTCGAATATCTCAACCTGATCGCCGCCGAGCCTGACATAGCCCGCGTTCCCGTGATGATCGACAGTTCCAAATGGGAGATCATCGAAGCCGGCCTGAAATGCGTGCAAGGCAAGCCGCTGGTCAACTCCATTTCGATGAAGGAAGGCGAGGAGGCCTTTCTGCACCATGCGAAGCTCGTCCGCGCGTATGGCGCGGCGGTGGTCGTCATGGCTTTCGACGAGGACGGCCAGGCCGACACCCAGGCGCGCAAGGTCGAAATCTGCACCCGCGCCTACAAGCTCCTGACCGAGCAGGCGGGATTCCCGCCCGAGGACATCGTTTTCGATCCGAACATCTTTGCCATCGCCACCGGCATCGACGAGCACAACAATTACGGCGTCGACTTCATCGAAGCCGCACGGCAGATCACCGCGACGCTGCCGCATGTCCACATATCGGGCGGCGTGTCGAACCTCTCCTTCTCGTTCCGCGGCAATGAGCCGGTGCGCGAGGCCATGCATGCCGTGTTCCTCTACCACGCCATCCAGGCCGGCATGGACATGGGCATCGTCAACGCCGGGCAGCTTGCCGTCTACGACACCATCGATCCGGACCTGCGCGAAGCCTGCGAGGACGTCGTCAACAACCGTCAGCCGAAGGGCGGCGGCACGGCGACCGAACGCATGCTGGAACTCGCCGAGCGCTTCAAAGGCACGGCGGGCAAGGAGGCGCAGGAACGCGATCTCGCCTGGCGCGACTGGCCGGTCGAGCAGCGCATTTCGCACGCGCTGGTCAACGGCATCACCGAATTCATCGACGCGGACACGGACGAAGCGCGACTTGCCGCCGAGCGCCCGCTGCATGTCATCGAAGGTCCGCTGATGGCAGGAATGAATGTCGTCGGCGATCTGTTCGGCGCGGGAAAAATGTTCCTGCCGCAAGTGGTGAAGTCCGCCCGCGTCATGAAGCAGGCGGTGGCGGGCCTGCTGCCGCACATGGAGGCGGAGAAGTTGGCGAACGCCGCCAACGGCGTCGACACCGGCGAGCGCCAGACCGCCGGAAAGATCCTGATGGCGACAGTGAAGGGCGATGTCCACGACATCGGCAAGAACATCGTCGGCGTGGTTCTCGCCTGCAACAATTACGAGATCATCGACCTCGGCGTCATGGTGCCGGCGGCGAAGATCCTGCAGACGGCGCGCGAGCAACAGGTCGACATCATCGGCCTGTCCGGCCTGATCACGCCCTCGCTCGACGAGATGGCGCACATGGCCGCCGAGATGGAGCGCGAAGGCTTCGACATTCCGCTGTTGATCGGCGGCGCGACGACCAGCCGTGTGCACACGGCGGTAAAAATCCATCCGCGCTATGCCAGGGGCCAGACGGTCTACGTCACCGATGCCAGCCGCGCGGTCGGCGTGGTGTCGGCGCTGCTGTCGAACGAGACCAAGGGCGGCTATGTCGACAACGTCCGTGCCGAGTACAAAAAGGTTGCCGATGCGCACGCGCGCAGCGAAGCCGACAAGCAGCGCCTGCCGCTGGCCAAGGCGCGGGCCAACGCCCACAGGATCGACTGGTCGGCCTATAAGCCGCCGAAACCATCCTTCCTCGGCCTGAAAGTCTTCGAAGGCTGGGACCTGGCCGAGCTCGCGCGCTATATCGACTGGACGCCGTTCTTCCAGACCTGGGAGTTGAAGGGGCGCTATCCCAAAATCCTCGACGACGAGGCGCAAGGGCCGGCGGCGCGGCAATTATTCGAAGACGCCCAGGCGATGCTCAAGAAGATCATCGCGGAAAAATGGTTCGCGCCGAAGGGCGTGATCGGCTTCTGGCCGGCCAACGCCGTCGGCGACGACATCAGGCTGTTCACCGACGACGCGCGCTCGCAGGAGCTGGCGACCTTTTTCACGCTACGCCAGCAGCTGACCAAGCGCGACGGCAAGGCGAACGTCGCGCTGTCGGATTTCGTAGCACCCGCCGACAGCGGCAAGGCCGACTATCTCGGTGGCTTCATCGTCACCGCCGGCATCGAGGAAGTGGCGATCGCCGAGCGCTTCGAGCGAGCGAACGACGATTACTCGTCGATCATGGTCAAGGCGCTGGCCGACCGTTTCGCCGAAGCCTTCGCCGAGCGTATGCACGAGAAGGTGCGCAAGGATTTTTGGGCCTATGCGCCAGCCGAGAACCTGGCGCCGGACGAGCTGATCGGCGAACCCTATCGCGGTATCCGCCCGGCGCCCGGCTATCCGGCGCAGCCCGATCACACCGAGAAAGCGACGCTCTTCCGCCTGCTCGACGGCGAGCGCAATGCGGGCGTGAGCCTGACCGAGAGCTTTGCGATGTGGCCGGGCTCCTCGGTGTCCGGCATCTACCTGTCGCATCCCGAAAGCTATTATTTCGGCGTGGCCAAGGTCGAACGCGACCAGGTCGAGGACTATGCGCGGCGCAAGGCCATGCCACTAGCCGAGGTCGAGCGCTGGCTCGGGCCGATCCTCAACTATGTGCCGGCGCAGGGGCTGGATGCGGCCGCGTGAGCATAGTCGCAGACGGCCCTTGGGCTGGTTCGACGTCGAGACGCCAACCGGCATGTCGTTTGGATTCATGGCCAGGGCCGAGGATTGGACAGAAACCTCAGGGCTGCCGCTTAGAACGCTGACCGGCATCGATCTGTTGGAGGTAGCGCTTACCGGCTTCCCAGCCTAACAAGCGACCAGCGCAGCCTTGCGGCCTTTCGCCGTAGCAATGCTGCAACGAAGGTGCGCATGAAGATGGAGCTAGATCAGCGTGTGCGTGGTGTCCATTGATCGCATCGTCTTAGCTCCAGATGAACGCGAGGACGAAACCGGCAATAGCAATTGCCGAGATGACATTGGGCCATACGGCATCGTGGGCCGGTTTGGCTGGCTTGTACCTGTGCCCCGTGCGGGGCAGCAGGTCCGGATCGTAGCGCACGTGGCGCTTAAGATAGTATTTGATTGGCCGTTTCATCGCGGGCCTTGACCACCAGCGAGCTTAAGAGGAGGCGCTGTGCTGGCTGACCAAAAACTTGCGCTCAAGGCAACGGAATAGCATCATTCGAACGAACACTGTTCGTCATGACGAGTAGGGAAGTGAATGCGGTCGGCGCCGCTTTCAAAAAATCTAACCGCGCGTTCTGGCTTTCGGTTCTGGCGCGCTTTCCGACGGATTTTCAGTCAACTTTTCAGATCGCCGATCCCTTGCCAACAGGGACTTCTTTTTTCTCGCCGGCAGCTCATCACCCTCAGCGGTCGCGCGGCCATGCTTCGCGGCAATCGCATAGTCGGCTCTGTTCGTTCGATAGTCTTTTTTTGCACAGCTATCTCCCGATTCAGAAGATTAACGCGGCATAGCGCCAGGCAGTTCCGAAGGTCGCTAATGTACAGCGACAGCACGCTTCGCTCTGGGGCGGCCCAGCGGCTTGGTTAGGGGGTGAGGGCGCTGGGCCTGACCAGCGAGTCTTCGGGGCGCGCGCTCGACTGGCTGTTTAATATTTTAGCTAAATCTAATGTAATCGAAACATGCGAACGAAGTACGCGGCGGCAATGGTCGACGTTCGGTGAGGAGACCCGCGCTAGCCCTTCAGCCTCACGCCCGGCCCGCCTCGAAATTACAAGCACAATCAGCAAGTAGGCGGTTTCGCATATCACGACTAGACTTTTAAGGCGAAAATGCCTTATGATTTCAATATCTTACAAGATATTGCTCTTGCGTCAGCTTCGATTCTCCGCCATGCTTTCTGGCGAGGGAAGGGTCACATGGGTCGACGCGGCGGCGGACCAGACCTTGGCCGGGGTGGCATAGCTATGTCCAAGGTCGAGACCTAAAAGCTTGCCGGCGATTTCCAGGTCGTCTCACACCACCGGCTGCCGGTGCCACTTCCGGCTTGGCTTTGTGAGAGCCGCAACCTGGAGACTTGCAAATGAACTTCCACGTAAACGCTGCCGGCATCGACGCCGACTGGCAATTCGAACTAGGGGCATGGATCACACACCGCGACCAGCCCATGCCGTCGCTGGTGCTGTCTCGAGCGAAAGCCGGAAAGCTAGGAGATGTTTACGGCGTGCGCTCATTCGCAACCGTGGATCCGAATAGAGACAGGATGATATTGGGTAGCCTCAAGCCGATCGATGACGCGGCTTGGGCGGTTTGCTTGTTAACACCGAAATGGGCCGCCGAACTTGCGGCCTAGCTGGTGGGCGAAGCACCGGCAAACGACAAAACCCCGCTCCGACGGGAGTTTTTCATGTCGCCATGTTGCTATTCGCAGCCTCCGCTCATTACCAAGCCTTACAAATCAATGGCTTATGTTGCTGCCAATTCCAGCGCTAGCAACATGGTTTTTGGCGATTTAGGCAGCTAAGTGCTTGATTTTGTTTGGCTGGGGAACCTGGATTCGAACCAGGACTAACGGAGTCAGAGTCCGTGGGTCTACCGTTAACCTATTCCCCAGCAGGCGCGGTTGAAGAAAACCGCGCGGGCAGGGCGGCGATGGCGCCGCGCGTGCCTTGTAGCCGCCGCCGGAAAATAGTCAAGCCTGTGCCATGCTTCATTTGGGGCAATCGCGTCAGGTTTTTGATGCGTCCCTTACCCTTACACATTCCTCGACGAGACAGTGAAGCCACTGCATCGCTGCGTTCTTCGGCCACTGTAACGGCATGGATCCTAGGGTCTGCGCGACGTCGCTTCGCTCCTGCTTCGCCCTAGGATGACGAAAGGAGTGTAGTTTCGGCCAATCTCCAAGGTTGGAGATTTGCCATTAGCGTCAGCTTGGTTTGCGACCGGTGCTAATTTTCAACATTTGCGACTAGCCGTAAGCCAACACGCCTTCGTCATCCTAGGGCGGAGCAGGAGCGAAGCGACGTTGCGGAGACCCTAGGATCCATGCCGTTACCTCTGGGCGTCGCGGCGTTGAACAGCAGGGGGCCGCGCCTCACTCAGCGTTGCGGCCCTCTTCCCCATTCTTCGCGCATCACCGTCTGAAACGATTGCCCGGCATCTCACTTCCCACCCCGCCCGAGCTGCGAATGCTCGAAGTACAGCACCACGCTGAGCGCGATCACCAGCGGGATGATCAGGTAGAACAGCCGAAACACCAGGAGTGCGGCCAGCACGCCGACCGGGTCCATGTGCGACAGGCCGGCGAGGAAGACCACCTCGAACACGCCGAGCCCGCCCGGCGCATGCGAGATCTGCGCGATCGAGAACGACACCAGGAAGACGCCGAGCACGACGAAATAGCCGGGATTGCCTGATACGGGCAGGGCGAAGAAGATGATCGCCGCCGCTGCCAGAAGCTCGATCGGGCCGATCAGCAATTGCCGCGCGACGATCGGCAGGGCCGGATAATGAACCTGGAAGCTGCCGATCTTCAGTGGCCTGAGATGTAGCCAGCTGCCGAAGATGTAGGCCGCCACCAGCAGCAACATGGCGACGCCCGCGGCAATCGTCAGGCCATGGTGCGGCGCGCCGGAGAACCGGTCGATGATCTCCGGCTCGAAGACCAGCACGAGGCCGGAAACGAGGATCGTCGACAGCACGAAGGTGATCCAGCAGATCGCCACCAGGACGCCGACATCCTTTCCGGTCAGGCCCCTTGTGCCGTAGGCGCGGTAGCGGATCACGGCGCCTGAAAATACCGAGCCGCCGATATTGTGCGACAGCGCGTAGGTGGTGAAGGAGCACAGGGTGACGAACAGCCAAGAAACCTTCTTGCCGATATGCAGGAGCGCGATGTGGTCGTAGCCGGCCAGCGACGCATAGGCGATGACCGAGCTCAGCGCGGCGAGCACCCAGCCGCGGGCCGGGATGGCGACGATGCCGTCCCAGACATCGTCGAGCGAAATGCCGCGCAGCTCGTGCAGCAGCAGCCACAGCGAGAAGACGACCGCCGCAATGCCGACGACCGGCCAGAAATAGCGCCTCCAATTCATGACGTGACGATCATGCGTTGCAGCCCCGTTGCCCCTTTTTCGGTTCGCGTCGGGAAAACTGTCCGCGATTCCGAATGTTCCATCCCCGCCATTTCAGAAATGCCTTATCGAAGCCGGCTATTCAACCGGCAAGGCGCGCTGCGGCGGCCTCTTCTTCCCTTCTCCCCTTGTGAGGGCTTTGCACGGGGAGCGAAGTGGATTTCGGTGGTCAGTGAGGGCCTTTTTGAAGGCCGGCAGAGCGGTTTTCCGCGGCCCTTGCGGGGCCTTTGTCGGTTTAGGCAGCCATCCTGCCGGATTGTGGACGCACTCCTCCCTCATGTCCGCCTCTCATCGGGTGGATAGAGGACGCCAATCATGGTGCGCAGATTGTAAGCGCAGGCGGCCAGTATGCACTGCGTGCGGTTGGTGGCGAGGTTGAAGAAGCGCAGGCGTCGCATGCCGTAACGCTCCTTGAACACGGCGAAAGGCCGCTCCACTGCCGCCCGCACCTTGGCGATCAGCCGGTTGCGCAGCTTGTGGCGCGGCGGCAACTCGGGGTGATGCTTGTTGGGCCGCCGCATCAGCCGGTCCTTAATGTTGGCGGCGGCGAGCCGGGCATGGCGGGCGTGGGTGTAATAGGCTTGATCGCCATAGGCCGCCTTCTCGTCGCCGCAGATCAACTGGTCGGCCGGCTCGGTGTCGGTGACCGAGGCGTCGCTCGCCTCGACACGCCGGATCAAGGTGTGCTCCTGGTCGACGCCGATGTGCATCTTGTAGCCGAAGGTGCTCTTCTTGCCCTTCTTGCCCCAACGCGCATCCTTGTCGGCCGACGGCTTGACCGGACCTTGGTGGCCCTTTTTCGGCTGCTTGGGCGGACGGCCACGAGCCTGCAGGAACGTGGCATCGACCAAGGTGCCGCGCTTGACGATCAGGCCCTTCTCCTCCAGCTGACGGTTGATCTCCTCAAAGACCTTGTCGATCAGTCGCTCACGCGTCAGCTCCTCGCGGAAGCGCCACAGTGTCGAATGGTCGGGCGTGCGGTCCGAAAGGCTGAAACCGGCAAAGCGGCGGAACGACAATCGGTCCCGGATCTGCGCCTCAAGCGCCGGATCGCTCAGCCCATGCCACATGCCCAGCAAAAGACAGCGCACCAGCGGTTCCGCCGGATAGCTGGTGTTGCCCGAGCCAGGACCGCTGCGCTGACCCAGCAATGTTCGGATCGGCGCCCAGTCCAGTTCCTTCGATACTAGGTCGAAAATCGTCTCATCCGACGCCGCCAGACCGTCCGCCAGACTCAACTGACCCAAAACACGATCCGCCATCCCGAATCTCCCTGCTCCAACCTTCACCACAGAATCACCGTTCGGCTTCTGTGCAAAGGTCTCCTTGTGGGAGAAGGTGGATCGGCGCGTAGCCCCGAGACGGAAGAGGGGTGTTGCAAGAAACTCGGCGCTGATGCCAAGCTGGAACACCCCTCATCCGACCGAGGAGCCTGTCCTCGGGCTTGCCGGAGGCAAGACCCGTGGGCTCGGCCACCTTCTCCCACAAGGGGAGAAGGGGTCACCAACGTCGCCGCATTTCATGCCACCCCAAAATTCGCCCCCTGCGCTCTTGGTGATCCGGGCCGGCGCTGCTAGTCTGGCGGCAACTTAGAACACATGACAGCGCCTGCTGCGTCCGGTCTCCGGTTCGCGCGGCGCCGGAAGGAACTGAAGTGGAAGACCACGACACCGGCGCTGGCGCGCCGGAAGTGGGCGTGTCCAGGGCTACGCCGCCGCCATCAGGCCAGGCAAGCCCATCCGCCGGCCGGCACAATGGCCGCCCGGTGCAGCCTTGGTCCGGTCATGGACAGGCAGGCGACGCGCCCCAGCATCAGAATGGCCAGCACAAGGCCAAGACCAGGAAGCGACGCAAACGCCGGCGCGGCCGCAAGGTTTTTGTGCGCGATGACGCTCAGCTCGCAGCGGCCGGACTGTCGGCGCCCGCCGCCACCGGCGCTCCAGCCAGCCGTCCGCCCGAGGCGATCGTCGTGCCTTCGCCCTCGGCTGCGCCGAGCAGGCCGGAGCAGGACATTCGCCGCCCGCCGGTGCAGGAACTGCCGGTGTTTGCCGCACTTGACCTCGGCACCAACAATTGCCGGCTGCTGGTGGCGGTGCCGACGCGGCATGGCCAGTTCCGCGTCATCGACGCTTTCTCGCGCATCGTCCGGCTGGGCGAGGGCCTCACCGCCAATGGTCGGCTCGGCCAGCCGGCGATGGACCGCGCGGTCGAGGCGCTGAAGATCTGCGGCGACAAATTGCGCAGCCGCAAGATCAGGAAGGCCCGGCTGATCGCCACCGAAGCCTGCCGCACGGCCGCGAACGGCGCCGAATTCCTCGACCGAGTCGAGCGCGAGGCGGGTTTGAAGCTCGAGATCATCGACCGCCAGACCGAGGCGCGGCTGGCGGTTTCGGGCTGCGGTTCGCTGGTCGACCGCGACACGCAAGGCGTCGTCCTGTTCGACATCGGCGGCGGCTCCTCGGAAATCGCGCTGATCGATCTCACCGGCCACCGCTCGCCGAGGCTCGCCAACCATATCGTCTCGTGGACGTCGCTGCCGGTCGGCGTGGTTTCGCTGGCCGAGCGCTTCGGCGGCCGCACCGTCACCCGCGAGATCTTTGCCGCCATGGTCGAGGATGTGGCTGTGCGCTTGCACGCCTTTGACGGACGCGACCGGCTGAGCCATGTGCTCGCCAGCCCGAAATTCCATCTGCTCGGCACCTCGGGCACGGTGACGACGCTGGCCGGCGTCCACCTCGACCTGGACCGCTACGACCGCCGCCGGGTCGACGGGCTGTGGATGGACCGCGACAGCGTCGACCGCATGGTCGAAAAACTGGTCGGCTGGGACTTTCAGCAGCGCGTCGCCAACCCCTGCATCGGCGCCGATCGCGCCGATCTGGTGCTGGCCGGCTGCGCCATCCTGGAAGCGATCCGCGCGGTATGGCCGTCGGAAAGGCTGCGCGTTGCCGACCGCGGCCTGCGTGAAGGCATATTGAGCGAATTGATGGCCGACGACGGTGTCTGGCGCAACAGTGGACGTGGCAGAGCATGATCCCGAACCGAAGGACCGCGTCAGCGAAAAGTGGCAACCGGTTTTCTCGGACCCAAGCGGAAGCATTGCTTAGGTGAACAGTCGACCCCCACTCCGTCGAGCTTCGCTCGACACCTCTCCCCCGATCGACGGGGTAGAGGAAGGGCGCGAGCTTATGCAGGCTGGCGCCCTTCCTCTCCCTCCGGAGGGGGGAGAGGTGGCGCTGCGAAGCAGCGACGGAGTGGGGGAAGCCGTTCACGAAACGCGCAGCCGCCGAAAAACGGCCGCAACTCGGCGAGCGAGAAAACTCAAACAAGAAATCAAGCAATGACCAAGAAACCGGAAAAACCAGGCTCTGCCAGCATTCGCGTGCTGAAAACGCGGATCAAGAAGAAAAGCGGGCTGAAGGAATCGTCACGCCGCTGGCTGCAGCGTCACATCAACGATCCCTATGTCCAACGCTCCAAGGCCGACGGCTACCGCTCGCGTGCGGCCTACAAGCTGATCGAGATCGACGACAAGCACCATCTGCTCAAGCCCGGCATGAAGGTCATCGACCTTGGCGCGGCACCCGGCGGCTGGTGCCAGGTCGCCGCCGCGCGCACGAAATCGACGGCCGAACACCCGCATGTCGTCGGCATCGACTATCTCGAAATGGATGCGGTGCCCGGCGCGCCGGTGCTGTTAATGGATTTTCTCGACCCCCAGGCGCCGGAAAAGCTCGCCGAAACGCTGGGCGGCCGACCGGACATCGTTTTGTCCGATATGGCGGCGCCGACCACCGGCCATCGCCGGACCGATCACATCCGCACCATGTATCTGTGCGAAGTGGCTGCCGATTTCGCGCTGTCGGTGCTCAAGCCGGGCGGTCATTTTCTCGCCAAGACTTTTCAGGGCGGCGCCGAGAACGAATTGCTCGCCAGGCTCAAGCAGAATTTCCGCTCGGTCCATCACGTCAAGCCGCCGGCCTCGCGGGATGAATCCGTGGAGCTTTATCTGCTGGCGAAGGATTTTAAGGGATAGGGGCTTTTCCTTCTCCCCTTGTGGGAGAAGGTGGCCTCGCGAAGCGAGGTCGGATGAGGGGTGTTCCAGCTTGGCGCAAACTCTCGTATACATCGGCAAAATCGCCAACGCCGCATTCCGTCCAGCACCCCTCAACCGTCTCGGCGCTGCGCGCCGATCCACCTTCTCCCACAAGGGGAGAAGGGAAGGAGTTCTCAACTCCCCGGTGGGCCCACCTCCAGCGCCTTCGGCGCTGTCAGCCCGCCATATCCCGACACCGCGTTGCCGGCGTCCGGCGCCAGCCGCATGAATGACAGCGATGCAGCCGCCGACACGGCGGCGACGATGAAGAACGCGATGTGGAAGTCGCTTAGCGTCAGCGGCCCGCCATGGATTGTCGTCGACACTTCCAGGATGCCGCCGGCCAGCGCCACGCCAAGCGCGATCGACAGTTGCTGGAACACCGCGGCGATCGGCGTTGCCCTGCTGGTGTCGGCGGTCGAAATCTCGGCATAGGCGAGCGCGTTGATGCCGGTGAAGAACATCGAGCGGATGAAGCCGCCGACGAGCAGGGCGGCGAGGATCAGCAGATAGGGCGTCTCCGGCGTGAGCAAGCCGTTGATGGCAATCGACGCCGCCGCGATCAGCGAGCCGAAGATCAGCACACGGCGGAACCCGGCGACCCTGAAGATCAGTGCCGTGACAAATTTCATGCCGATGGCGCCGATCGCCGCCACGAAGGTGATCATTCCCGATTGGAACGGCGTCAGCCCGAAGCCGATCTGGAACATCAGCGGCAAAAGAAAAGGCACGGCGCCTATGCCGATGCGGAACAGTCCGCCGCCGAGAACCGAGGAGCGGAACACTTGGTTGCGGAACAGATCGAGCGCCAGCAGCGGGTTCTTGGCGCGGCGCGCATGCAGGAGGTAAAGCACCGCTGCTACCAGCCCGACCGCCACCGTGAGAAAGCCGGCAATCGGCGGCAAGGCGGGCAGGCTGACCACCGACAGGCCGAACACGATGCCCGATGCCGCCAGCCCGCTCAGCACGAAGCCGACGAAATCGAGCGGCGGCGTCTGCGCCGATTCGGTTTTCGGCAGGAAGCGGGTGGCGAGCCAGATGCCGATCAGCCCGATAGGCACATTGATCAGGAATATCCAGTGCCAGGTGAAATAGGTGGTGATGAAACCGCCGACCGGCGGCCCGACGAGCGGCCCGACCAACGCGGGAATGCTCAGCCAGGACATCTCGGCGACGAGCTCGCTTTTCGGCGTGGCGCGCACCAGCACAAGGCGTCCCACCGGCGTCATCATGGCGCCGCCAATGCCTTGCAGGAAGCGCGAAACCACGAAAGCCGGCAGCGAATTGGATACGGCGCAAGCGATCGAACCGACGATGAACACGGCGATTGCCGCGCGAAACACGTTCTTGGCGCCGAAGCGGTCGGCCATCCAGCCGCTGATCGGAATAAAGACCGCCAGAGAGACAAGATAGGCGGTCAGCGCCAGCTTGAGCGCGACCGGACTGGTCTGCAGGTCGACGGCGATCGCCGGCAGCGACGTCGCGATCACGGTCGAATCCATGTTTTCCATGAAAAGAGCGACCGCCAGGATAAGCGGAATGGTGCGGTTCATGGAACGCGTCCGGATTGAATGTTCACCGCCGATTGCTTGCCGGTCCCTCGGGGGCAAAGGAGTGGGCAGGCAGGGCGGTTACCACGGCATAGGTCGGCTGTCGCCTTACTTTGCCGTCACATTTGTGCGACCAGGGCAGCGGTGCCAGTCCGGAGCCCTGCGGAGAATGGCGCCGAAACAAAAAACCCGCCTCGGCGGCGGGTCGCTGGCGCAAATCAGCACCATGAATAAATTCCTAGCATAGTTGCCGTCACAAAGCAAGGGTCACGAGCCCGCATACGTGCACAAGCAATCGGCTTTTCATCGGCGACGGGACGTGTTACGAGCCAGCGCCAATCCTGAAAGGGAAGAAGACGAGTCGGCGCTGTCCATCCGGTCCAGCGCTTTTCATGCATTCCGAGGGCTGGCCATGGCAAAAATTATCGAAACGTCCACGGGCGCGTTGGCGCTGACCTTTGACGACGTGCTGCTTCAGCCGGGTCATTCCGAAGTCATGCCCGGCGAGACCGATATCCGCACCCGCATCGCCGGCGACATCGACCTGAACGTGCCGATCCTTTCCGCCGCCATGGATACCGTCACCGAGGCGCGCCTTGCCATCGCCATGGCCCAGGCCGGCGGCATCGGCGTCATCCACCGCAATTTCTCGCCGGCCGAGCAGGCCGAGCAGGTGCGGCAAGTGAAGAAATTCGAATCCGGCATGGTCGTGAACCCCGTCACCATCGGCCCCGAGGCGACGCTCGCCGATGCGCTGGGCCTGATGCGCACCTACAGCATCTCGGGCATTCCCGTGGTCGAGAATGGCGGCGCTGGCGGGCATACGGTCGGACGGCTGGTCGGCATCCTGACCAACCGCGACGTGCGCTTCGCCTCCGATCCGGCCCAGAAAGTTTACGAATTGATGACCCGTGAGAACCTGATCACGGTCAAGGAGAACGTCGATCAGGACGAAGCCAAGCGGCTCCTGCACCAGCACCGCATCGAGAAGCTGGTCGTGGTCGACAGCGACGGCAATTGCGTCGGGCTGATCACCGTCAAGGACATCGAGAAGTCGCAGCTCAATCCGCACGCCACCAAGGACGTGCAAGGACGCTTGCGCGCGGCGGCCGCCACCAGCGTCGGCGATGACGGTTTTGAGCGCGCCGAGCGCCTCATCGATGCCGGCGTCGACCTTCTGGTGATCGATACCGCGCATGGCCACTCGCAACGTGTCCTGGATGCGGTGACGCGGGCCAAGAAGCTGTCCAATTCGGTCCGCATCCTGGCCGGCAACGTCGCCACCGCAGAAGGCACGCTGGCGCTGATCGATGCCGGCGCCGACGCCGTCAAGGTCGGCATCGGGCCGGGTTCCATCTGCACCACCCGCATCGTCGCCGGCGTCGGCGTGCCGCAGCTTTCGGCGATCATGTCGGCGGTCGAGACGGCGCAGAAATCGGGCGTCTCGGTCATTGCCGATGGCGGCATCAAATATTCCGGCGATCTCGCCAAGGCGCTCGCCGCCGGCGCCAGTGCCGCCATGATCGGCTCGCTGCTGGCCGGCACCGACGAGAGCCCAGGCGAGGTCTACCTGCACCAGGGCCGCTCGTTCAAAGCCTATCGCGGCATGGGCTCGGTCGGCGCCATGGCCCGCGGCTCAGCCGACCGCTATTTCCAGGCCGAGGTGCGTGACACGCTGAAACTGGTGCCGGAAGGCATCGAAGGGCAGGTGCCCTACAAAGGACCTGTGTCCGGCGTGCTGCACCAGCTTGCGGGCGGCCTGAAAGCCGCTATGGGTTATGTCGGCGGGCGCGACCTTGCCGATTTCCGCGACCGCGCCACCTTTGTACGCATATCCAACGCCGGACTTCGTGAAAGCCACGCCCATGACGTCACGATTACCCGCGAAAGCCCGAATTATCCCGGCGGAGCCTGACCAGCTTGCGCGAAGCCTGACGGCAATGATGCTGCGGCTGTCCCGCCACGCCGCCGCACTCTGTTTCGTCTGCGTGGCGGTTTTCGTCGCCATGACGGCGATGGAGTTCCTGTATTTCCGCCAGTTGAGCGGTGGCCTGCCGTCGCTCGATTTGCGCTGGACCGGTTTCACCCCGGATGAAGGCATGGCCTGGCTGACGGCGCTCGGCCGGCGCGGCAGCGAGATCATCCTGGTCTGGCATTATCTGACCTTCGACCTCTTGTTCCCGGCGCTGCTGTCGCTGACGCTGGTCAGCCTGATCCTGGCCACGGGGCGGCGGCTGAAGAATTTCCGGGCGCTGTCCGCGCAGCTCCAGTCGCTGTTCGCGCTTGTCCTGGTGCTGCCCTACACGCTTGCCGATTATGCGCAGAACTTCGCGGTGGCCCGCCTGCTCTCAGATTTCCTGTCGGCCAATCCGGATTCGCTGTCCTTCGCCTCGGCGCTGATCGTCACCAAATTCGCGCTTTTGGCGATGCCGGTGATCGTCATCGCGGTTTTTCATCTGGCCGGTCAGAAACAGCGCTGAGCTTAGGGCCGGACAGGCTCAAGACTACAAATCGAACAGCGCGATCTTGCGCTTGTCGAACTTGATCGCGATCTCGCCGCGCACCAGTTTGAGCGCGGCCTCGCCGAACACGGCGCGCCGCCAGCCTTGCAAGGCCGGCACGTCGGCGGCCTCGCCCTCGGCGGCGATGCGGTCGATGTCGTCGCTGGAGGCCAGCACCTTCGAAGCGACGCCCTCCTTTTCAGCGACGATCCGCAACAGCACTTTCAGCAGTTCCGCGGCGGCATTGGAGCCTTCGGGCGGCTGAAAACTCTTCGGCAGCTTCGGCATGTCTTCCCTGGGCAAGGCAAGCGCGGTGTTGACCGCGCCAAGCAGCGCCGTTGCCGTCACCGAGCGTTCCCAGCCTTTCGGCGTGGTGCGCAGCTTGGCGAGTGCTGCCGCATCGCGCGGCGCCTGCTGCGCCACCTCGTAGATGGCGTCGTCCTTGAGCACCCGGCCGCGCGGCACGTCGCGTTCGCGCGCCTCGCGCTCGCGCCATGCGGCCACCGCTTGCACGATCGCCAGCTCCTGCGGCTTGCGCAGCCGCATCTTCAGCCGTTTCCAGGCGTCCTCCGGGTGCGGATCGTAGGTCTCGCGCGCGGTAAGAACTTCCATCTCCTCGTTCAGCCAATGGGCGCGGTTCTCGCGCACCAGCTCGGCGCTGAGGTGCTGGTAGACCTCGATCAGATGGGTGACGTCGGCAAGCGCGTAGTCGAGCTGCTTCTCGGAAAGCGGCCGGTGGCGCCAGTCGGTGAAACGTGAGGACTTGTCGAGCCGGGCGCCGGTTATCTTCTGGACGAGCTGGTCATAGGAGACGCTGTCGCCGAAGCCGCAAACCATCGCCGCCACCTGGGTGTCGAACACCGGATGCGGGACCAGATCGCCGAGATGAACGATGATTTCGATGTCCTGGCGCGCCGCATGGAAGACTTTGACGACGGCCTCGTTGGCCATCAGCCTGAAGAACGGCTTCAGGTCGATGTCGGGTGACAGCGGATCGATCAGCGCCGTCACGCCGGGCGCCGCCATCTGGATCAGGCAGAGGATCGGCCAAAAGGTCGTCTCGCGAATGAATTCGGTGTCGACGGTGACGAAATCCGACTTTTCGAACGCGGCAACAGCGGTCTCGAGTTCTTCTTGGGTGGTAATGACGTGCATCAAATCGCTTTTGGCAAAAGGGTAAGGTCTCCTTCAATTTCAGCCGCGCGGGCTTTCGTCAAGCCGCAGCCCCGGGTTCAAGACATATGGGCCGTCATCATTGCTTCCCAGGCCCATCGGAATCATCGTTGCGCTTGGCCAGCCGGGCGAAGACCGTCGATGTGCGCAAAAGGCCGATGAAACGGCTGCGATGGCCGGCCGGCACGCCGGATCGCACCTGCATCCGGTACAGGATGACGACGACGAAGATGGCGTAGACGACGGCGGTGAACACGAACAGCGCGCTTGGCCCGAAATTCTGCATCGCCGTCGAGGCGGCGAACGGCCCGCCAATGGCGCCGAAGGAATAGAACAGCATCAGTGCCGCGTTGATCAGCACGAACTCGCCCTTGTCGGCACGGTCGTTGGAGTGCGCCGCCGATAGCGAGTAGAGCGGCATGGCGAAGCAGCCGAAGATGAAGACGATCACGAAGTTGAGGAACGGGTCGCTGTGCGCCCAGAACACCAGCGCCAGCGATACGAGCATCGCGCAGCAGGTCGTCATCAGCAGCACGGAACGCCGGTCCCAGCGGTCGGACAGATAGCCGAGCGGATACTGGATGATGGCGCCGCCGAAGATGCCGACGCTGACGAAGGTGACGACGTCGGTGACCGACATGCCGATCTGTTCGGCGTAGACCGGCGACAATGTGCGGAAGGCGCTGTTGGTGACGCCGACGGCGATGCAGCCGAAGCAGCCGAGCGGCGAAATCCGCCAGACGCGGGCCAGGTCGAGCCTGACGTCTTCCGGCGGGGTCGGGTTGGAGCGGTCGCCGAGCGACACCGGCACCAGCGAGAGCGTGATCATGATCGACATGATGGCGAAGATTGCAAAACCGCCGGCGCCGAAGATCGGGATCAGGAACTGTGCGCCTGTCACCGAACCGATGTCGACCATCCGGTAGATGGCCAGCACCCGAGCGCGGTCCCTATTGGCGACCCCGGAATTGAGCCAGGCTTCCATGATAGTGAACAGGCCGGCGAAGCAGAACCCGCCGGCAAAGCGCACTGCGCACCACATAACCGGATCGACGACCAGCACCAAAAGCAATGTCCCCGCCGAAGCGATCGCCGCCAGCGCGGAGAAGGCGCGCACATGGCCGACGGCCTTCATGATGTGGGTTACGGCGAGGCAGCCGAGCAGGAAGCCGGCGAAATAGAACGTGCCCATCAGGCCGATGGTCGAGGCCGAAAACCCCTCCTGCGCGCCGCGCAACGCGATCAAGGTGCTCTGCAGTCCATTGCCGCCGAGCAGGATGCCGGCGGCAATAAGGAGTGGGATCAGCGGGCGCATGGAGGACATGAAGGAAGGCCTGTCGTTGATCCTTCTTGAACCATCGCCTGCGCCAATGCCAGCGGCAATTCCCGGCGATTAGCGGGCCAGCACCGGCAATCAGTATCTCAACTAGAATTTTGGCTTTGGGAGCGGTCTTTCGCACTCCCGACGGCGCACTGGGGTGGCTGTCCGCCTACCGCAGGATTCTGTTTGTCATCAGCCATCTCACGGAGCGGGGCCACGCGTAGTTCGGACCCATGCGAAGATCGGTAAAGCCTTGCAAAACAGCTTTCCCGGTTTCAGCGTCGAGGATGCGAATGAACATAGTATGCTCTGTTCGGTTGACGCGCGTCACGACGCCGAGCAAGGCAAGAGACGCGCCGTGCTCTTTGGCAATTTTGCCTTCACAGCCCCCGCAGTTGCGTAAGCCGTGCGGCGCACCCGCCTGCTCATCCCTCGCTGGCACATCAACGACTGTAAAACGCCCAGACTTGGAGAGCATGTCCTTCGCCATTTGTGCCGACTCGGACAGATAGCGCCTATCGTGTTCATCCGGGGGGATTATTCCTGCCCCAGCGCTCTTGTCCTCCAATTCGAAAGGAAACACCTCGATTGACATCGGCTTTGTCTGCTGAGCGTGCGCAAATGTGCAAGTGCCGACAAGCAGTGTCATCAGGACAGTCAATGTGCGAATGCGCATGGTAGTCCTCACATCAATGGACGGCCATTGTACACGGCTTGATCACCCTAATCACGATCAAAGCAGAAGATAGCAGTCGCCTTCCGTCAGCCGCGGCGCGTAGTCCGCTTCGGAACGGGCGATGCCGAAAATCTCCTGCGCGCCGCGCCATACCCTGAAGGAGCCGGGCTGGTTCCAGCGGGAACCAGCTTGGCTGTATTCTATCGTGCTTGCTATACTCCATCGGGCACGTCACAGGGGGCTTCCCATGTCAGGCTATTTCGGCACAGAGGTTCAGCAACGCCTGCAAGCTCAGGCTGAGGCGAGTGTCGACTTCATCAATGTGACCCCCGGCGCGTGCCAGACCGGGCGCACTATGGGGTGCGATGATCCCGACCGGTTCGGGTGGGAGCTGATCGACAAGATCCTCAATCGCGACGGCATCTGCGGCTTTCGTATGATACCAGCAAGCAAGGCGGATGAGCTCAAGTCGAGATTGGCCAAGGGGGGCTTCCGCTTCGATACCTGGGACGTTTTCTTGGCCGACCAGGCAAGTGCCCTGGCGGCGTCTGAGGCAATTATCGATCAGGGACTGCCCGACGGACTTCTCGATCAAGACAAGCCGACCGAGCCGGATGATGAGTATACGGCTCGCATCCAGGCGTTCATGGCGGCGTCGGGCGTAGTGCCATTTTCGGGGTCGCTGCTGGCCGGAACGGTGGGACCGGCGACGACAGTAGTGGTGGGCGACAAGACGGGTACCGTCGCGGCAACCGCGCATGGCTACTTGGCTCACAATTCCTACAGCACCTATCACCGATATGCGTGGGGTGGACTGGTTGCGGTCGCGCAATCGCAGAGGGGCCGAGGGCTCGGCAACCACATCAACGCTCGCATGATCGTCAGTGTGTTTCGCGATCTGCATGCGACGCACATCTATGAGCTCGTATCAGCCTCGAACGTACCGTCCCGGCGAATGGTGGAATCATGCGGGCTTCGTCGCGATCCCCCTGTTGTGTGTGGGGTTGCTACGCCTGGCGATAGTGCGCGCTTCACCCGCTGACCGCCATGGGCGGTCGATGTTGGATCGCAGCTTATTCCGAGCGATGATCGCGTAGGGCGAGAGCCGAAGTCCAACCTGAGATGCTGCCCTAGCGCCGTCTGCCTTGACAAAGGCGGCCTCTCATGTGCTTTTCGCGCAAATTTTCGGGCCAGGCCATCATGCCTTGGCCGCAATCAACATCCGGACTTACCAATGACAATGCATCGTTACCGCAGCCATACCTGTGCCCAGTTGAGGAAGAGCGACGTCGGCTCTTCCGTTCGCCTGTCGGGTTGGGTGCATCGCGTTCGCGACCATGGCGGCCTCCTCTTCATCGATTTGCGCGACCACTATGGCCTGACCCAGATCGTCGCCGATCCGGATTCGCCGGCCTTCAAGATTGCCGAGACCGTGCGCGGCGAATGGGTCGTCCGCGTCGACGGCGAGGTCAAGGCGCGTCTGGCAGAGACCGCCAACGCCAATTTGCCGACCGGCGAGATCGAGGTTTTCGCGCGCGAGATCGAAGTGCTGTCGGCGGCCAAGGAATTGCCGCTGCCGGTGTTCGGCGAGCCGGACTATCCCGAGGACATCCGCCTCAAATACCGCTTCCTCGACCTGCGTCGCGACACGCTGCACAAGAACATCGTGGCGCGCACGAAAATCATTGCCGAGATGCGCAAGCGCATGGGCGAGGTCGGCTTCACCGAATTCTCGACACCGATCCTGACCGCTTCATCGCCCGAAGGGGCGCGCGACTTCCTGGTGCCGTCGCGCATCCATCCCGGCACTTTCTACGCGCTGCCGCAGGCGCCGCAGATATACAAGCAATTGATCATGGTGTCGGGCTTCGACCGTTACTTCCAGATCGCGCCCTGCTTCCGCGACGAGGACCCGCGCGCCGACCGCCTGCCGGGCGAGTTCTACCAGCTCGACCTGGAAATGAGCTTCGTCGAGCAGGACGATATCCTGGCGACCATGGAGCCGGTGATGCGCGGCGTGTTCGAGGCCTTTGCCGCCGGCAAGCCGGTGACGCAGGAATTTCCGCGCATCGCCTATGACGTCGCCATGCGCAAATACGGCACCGACAAGCCGGACCTGCGCAACCCGATCGAGATGCAGGCCGTCTCCGATCATTTCCGCGATTCCGGTTTCAAGGTATTCGCCAACATCCTCGCCAACGACCCGAAGGCCGAAGTCTGGGCCATTCCGGCCAAGACCGGCGGCTCGCGCGCCTTCTGCGACCGCATGAATTCCTGGGCGCAGGGCGAGGGCCAGCCGGGCCTCGGCTACATCTTCTGGCGCAAGGAAGGTGAAAAGCTCGAGGGCGCCGGTCCGCTCGCCAAGAACATCGGCGAGGGGCGCACCGAGGCGATCCGCCAGCAACTCGGCCTTGCCGATGGCGACGCTGCCTTCTTCGTCGCAGGCGACCCCAAAAAGTTCGTCTCGTTCGCGGGCGCCGCACGCACCCGCGCCGGCGAGGAGCTGAACCTTGTCGACCGCGACCGTTTCGAATTGTGCTGGATCGTCGACTTTCCCTTCTTCGAATGGAACGAAGACGAGAAAAAGATCGATTTCGCCCACAATCCGTTTTCCATGCCGCAAGGCGGCATCGATGCGCTCAACGGCGAGGATCTGCTCGGCATCAAGGCGTTCCAGTATGACATGGTCTGCAATGGTTTCGAGATCGCCTCCGGCGGCATCCGCAACCATTTGCCGGAAACCATGGTCAAGGCGTTCGAGACTGTCGGGCTGGATCGCGAGACGGTTGAGGAGCGCTTCGGCGGCCTCTATCGCGCCTTCCAGTATGGCGCGCCGCCGCATGGCGGCATGGCGGCCGGCATCGATCGCGTCGTCATGCTGCTGGTCGGCGCCAAGAACCTGCGCGAAGTGACCATGTTCCCGATGAACCAGCAGGCCTATGACCTGTTGATGAGCGCGCCGGCGGAAGCCAGCCCGCAGCAGCTTCGCGAATTGTCGCTGCGCGTCGCGGTGACCAAGAAAGAGGTTTAAGAACCTCCCGCAACCGATTCTGTTCATTCACAAAAAAGCCCGGCATCGCGCCGGGCTTTTCGCTTCAAGGGACCGCTTCGGTCAGTCCTCGTTCGCCTTGACCGTCACGCCAAGCGTCTTCGTCAGATCCACCGGGTTGGACATGGCGCCTGCCATGATCAGCGCGAACGGCACCGCCGCCGGCGGCTCGGCCAAGATTTCGAGGCTCTGCGGATCGTCGAGATATTTGCCGACTGCAGCCGACACCTGCGCCGTCAATTCCGGATTATTGAGCTGTGCCATGCCGAAAGGCACGATCGCCTTGGCCTGGTTAGCGATATCCTTGCCGGACATGCCTTGCTGCTTGCCGACATAGTCCAGCACCTTGTTGGTCAGCGAATCGTCGTCGAAGCGGATCGAAGCGCTGTTGAACGAAAGCTGCTGCAAGACGCCGAGCATGGCCATGCCTTGCGCCGAATTGTCGGCGCCTTCGGGCTGGGCCGCCATCTTCTTCTGCGCCTCCTGCAGCGATTTGATGACGTCAAGCGTGTAGCCGCCGAGACCGAAGGTCATGCCGAGCGTTCCGGCATTGTCGACGGAGATGTCGTATTTCGACAGCTCCATCTTGCCGTCCGAAGGCTGCCAGGTGCCCGCCATTTCAAGGTTTCCGGTGATGTTCTGGTAACCGAGCGCGTTGATCACGTCCTTGGACTTCGGATCCTCGATCAGCGTCAGGTCGGCATTGAACTTCTCCGTCGTGCCGGAAAATTCCATCGCCTTGCCGTCGGCCGGCGGCGTGATCTCGATGGCAAGCCCGTCCATCGAGAAGGCGGTCTTGTCGGCAACCTTGACAGTCATGTTGTCGAGCTCTGCCGATTTGTACATCATCAGCGAGCCCAGCGGGCCCGTGGTGCCGTCGGCCGGAACCGTCATGTCGTGGATGATGAACGGGCTGAGGTTGAGCGTGACGCCGTCCTCGCTGTGCTGGAACGCCGCAGTCGAGACCGTTTCGATTTCATAACCGCCATTGGCTTCGGTCACGCCTTCAAGCGTGACGTCGCCAAGCTTGAGCGCTTCCTTTTCGGCCGCCGGTTTGACGGCGACGCCTTGCAGCACCATGCTGGAGGCATCGCCCGTCACCCCGGTCCATGAGATGTCGACGCCCTGGGCGGCGAGAGCTGCCTTCAGCCGGTCGGCGACCGCAGCATCCTGCGCGAAGGCCGCGTTCAGCGGCAGCGTCAGCAGGAAGGTCGAAAAAGCGAGCTTGTTGAGTGTCGAGCGTCTGATCGTCATCGCGGTTCCCTGAGCGTGTCCTGAGATTATTTTCAATTCTTTGCGCCGTCACCCTTCCGTGACGAACTGGACGGGAAAAAGGCGTTCTCCCGCACAATGGTCGAAAACCATGGCGAAAGGCAAATTCGATCCATCGCGCCCCCGATCCATCGCGCTTGCCATAGAGGGGGGATGTAACCAATTGATGTTGGTCGTTGCTGGAGTGCGTTCAGTTCGTGTTGCAGAAGGCGCCTCACATCCAAGCGCCTCTTGCCGCGAATCACCCGCTCGGCTAGTCCCAGCCCATGGGAAAAAGGCTTTTACCGCCTGGCGATGGCGGTGGCGACAACATCGAGCCGGTCGATCTGAAGAAAGCGCTGGAAGAGCGCTATCTCGCCTATGCGCTGTCGACCATCATGCACCGGGCGCTGCCGGATGTGCGCGATGGGCTGAAGCCGGTCCATCGCCGCATCATGCATGCCATGCGGCTGCTCAGGCTCAACCCCGACCAGGGCTTCGCCAAATGCGCCCGCATCGTCGGCGAGGTGATGGGCAAGTTCCATCCGCATGGCGACCAGTCGATCTACGACGCGCTGGTGCGGCTGGCGCAGGATTTCTCGATGCGTTATCCCCTGGTCGACGGCCAGGGCAATTTCGGCAATATCGACGGCGATAACGCCGCCGCCATGCGCTACACCGAAGCGCGCATGACCGATGTGGCGACCGAGCTGCTGTCCGGCATCACCGAAGACGCCGTCGACTACCGGCCGACCTACAATGAGGAGGACGAGGAGCCGGTCGTGCTGCCCGGCGCCTTCCCGAACCTGCTGGCCAACGGCTCGTCCGGCATTGCCGTCGGCATGGCGACCTCGATCCCGCCGCACAATGCCGCCGAGCTCTGTGACGCCGCGCTGCATCTGATCGAGCATCCCGATGCGCCGGTGACGACGTTGATGGACTTCGTGCAAGGTCCGGATTTCCCGACCGGCGGCATCATCGTCGACAGCCGTGCCTCGATCCTCGAAGCCTACGAAACCGGTCGCGGCGGTTTCCGCGTCAGGGCGAAATGGAGCCAGGAGGACCAGGGCAGGGGCACCTGGAGCATCGTCGTCACGGAAATCCCCTACGGCGTCCAGAAGGCGCGGCTGATCGAAAAGATCGCCGAGCTTTTGATGGCGCGCAAATTGCCGCTGCTCGAGGACATCCGCGACGAGAGCGCCGAGGACGTCCGCGTCGTGCTGGTGCCGAAGAGCCGTTCGGTCGATCCCGGCATCCTGATGGAATCGCTGTTCAAGCTGACCGAGCTCGAAAGCCGCTTTCCGCTCAACATGAACGTCCTGTCGCGCGGCAAGATACCTAACGTGTTGTCGTTGAAGGGCGTGCTCAAGGAATGGCTGGAGCACCGCCGCGAGGTGCTGATCCGCCGCTCCAGGCATCGCCTCGGCGAGATCGAAAGGCGGCTGGAGATCCTCGCCGGCTATCTGATCGCCTATCTCAACATCGACGAGGTGATCAGGATCATCCGCGAGGAGGACGAGCCCAAGCAAGTGATGATGGCGCGCTGGTCGCTCACCGACAACCAGGCCGAAGCCATCCTCAACATGCGGCTGCGCGCCCTGCGCAAGCTCGAGGAGTTCGAGATCCGCAAGGAATTCGACGGTCTCACCACCGAGAAGAAGCAGATCGAGGCACTGCTTGCGTCCGACGCCAGGCAGTGGTCGACGATCAAATGGGAAGTCTCCAGCATCCGCGAGAAATTCGGACCGGAGACCGAGCTCGGCAAGCGCCGGACCCAGTTCGCCGACGCGCCCGAACATGACCTGACCGATATTGCCCATGCCATGATCGAGCGCGAGCCGGTCACCGTGGTCGTTTCGGAAAAGGGCTGGCTCAGGGCGATGAAAGGTCATCTGACCGACCATTCGACGCTGACCTTTAAGGAGGGCGACAGCCTCAAGCTCGCCTTCCACGCCCAGACCACCGACAAGGTGCTGGTCTTCACCACCGGCGGCAAGTTCTACACGATCGGCGCCGACCGGCTGCCGGGTGGGCGCGGCCATGGCGAACCGATCCGCATCATCGTCGACATGGACAACGACCAGGATATCGTCACCGCCTTCGTCCATGATCCCAAGCGCAAGCTGCTCTTGGTGTCGCATGACGCCAACGGTTTCATCGTGCCGGAAGAAGAGGTTGTCGCCAACACCCGCAAGGGCAAGCAGGTGATGAACGTCAAGGCGCCCGACGAGGCTCAGCGCTGCGTGACGGTCGCCGGCGACCATCTCGCCATCGTCGGCGAGAATCGCAAGATGCTGGTCTTCCCGCTCGCCGAGATCCCTGAGATGGGCCGCGGCAAGGGCGTTCGCCTGCAGAAATACAAGGATGGCGGCGTCCTCGACCTCAAGACCTTCACGCTCGAAAGCGGTCTCTCCTGGCAGGATTCGGCCGACCGCACCTTCGTCAAGTCGCGTGAAGAGCTGATCGAATGGATCGGTGCCCGAGCCTCGGCAGGCCGCATGGTGCCGAAGGGATTCCCGAGGACGGGGAAATTCGGGTAGCTGCTAATCTCCCCCCTCGAGGGGGAGATGTCGCCGAAGGCGACAGAGGGGGTCGGCACGTCCTGACGCGACCTCTTATTGTGGACTGAGGACGCCGGCGCTTTATGCGCGGCGACCCCCTCTGGCCTGCCGGCCATCTCCCCCTCGAGGGGGAGATATCCAAACATTTGGAATGCCGTCACGATTGCTGCACTATATCAGTGCATAAGTATCGCTACATGAGCCGTTTGGGAGAAATGGGCATTTGAAGGAAGCTAGGATTCGGAAACCGGAAGGCCAGCAGCGCCTGTTTGGCCTGTCGACGCCGCTCAGATCCGCCGTCATTCCGCCGCTGTCGGCGGCGCGCTGGCTTCTGGTGCTGATCGTTGCGGCCGGCGTCTATTTCTTTCATGGTTTCCTGGTCCCGGTACTGGCCGCGCTTGTCATCGCCTTTGCCAGCTGGCCGCTCTATCGGCGATTGCTCGCTGGTGTCGGCGGCAACCGTACGATCGCCGCGACGTTGGCGATACTGTTCATCCTCACCTTCCTGGTGGTGCCGATCGCGCTCGCCGGCGCCTACGCCACCAACGAAGTCCGCGAATGGGTTGGCTGGGCGATCGAGACCAACCGCGAAGGCGCGGTAACGCCGCACTGGATCGCCACGCTGCCTGTGGTGGGCGAGTGGCTGAACGAGCAGTGGACGCGCAATCTCGGCCATCCCGGCGGCATCGGCGAACTGATCCAGCTGATCAGCGGCGCCAACATCGGCAGCATCTACCGCGGCGTGCTGGCTGCCGGCGGCAGCGCCTTCGGCCTTCTGCTGGCGCTGCTGTTCATGATGATCGCGCTGTTCTTTGCCTATCGCGACGGCGAGCATTTCGCCGGGCAGATCGACCGTCTCGGCGAACGCATCCTGCCGACCAGATGGGAGCGGATTTCGCGTGTCGTGCCGGCGACGATTTCCTCGACGGTGACCGGCATGACCATTATCGCCATCGGCGAAGGGGTGGTCCTGGGCGTGGCCTACTGGCTGGCCGGTGTGCCGTCGCCGGTGACGCTCGGCGCCCTGACCGGCATCATGGCGCTGATTCCCGGTGGCGCACCGCTGTCCTTCACGCTTGTTTCGATCTATCTCGCCGCCAGTGGCTCGCCGGTGGCTGGGTTGGCGCTGTTCATCTGGGGGACCGTCGAACTGTTCATCGTCGACAAGACATTGCGCCCTAAACTGGTCGGCGGCCCGATAAAGCTACCGTTCCTACCGACCTTTTTCGGCCTGATCGGCGGCGTCAAGACGATGGGCTTTCTCGGCCTGTTCATCGGCCCGGTGCTGATGGCATTGCTGGTCGCGATCTGGCGCGAATGGCTGCGCGAGGTGGAATTGGCCGACGAGCTTGCCCCTCCAGCGCCGGACGACCTGGAAGGTGCTCCGCCGCAGATCGACATCGTCGCGGAGCACGCCGCCGCGAGGAAGAGTCAGGCCGGGTGACTGACCGCGAGGGTGGCGCGCCTGCGCCCTTCATGCAGCTGCCATAGCGAATGGGCGACCAGCGTGACAATGAGGATCGCGCCGCCGATCAGGCTGTTGCGCGACGGCGTTTCGGCAAAGATCATCCACATCCAGACCGGCGCCAGCACGGTTTCGAGCAGATAGAACATCGCCACCTCCGGTCCCGAAACATATTTCGGTCCGTTGGCGAGGCAGAAGAACGAGATCGGCATGATGACGGCGCCGTTGAAGATGATCCACCACGGCGCGTTCACCTGAAGGCCTTCGCCTGAGACCATGAACACCGCGACGGCCAGGGGCAGGATCACGCCGATCAGCGATGTGAACCCCATGTCCTTGCCGCTGGCGCGCGAGATGGTGATGGCCAGAGCGATGAAGAAAGCCGAGCACAGCGCCATGAGATCGCCGAACAGGTGCCCGGTGCCGATCGAATCGCCGACGATGATCGCGACGCCGAGGATCATGACCAGCATCGCGACCACGGTGACCAGTCGCGGCCGCTCCTTCAGGAACACCCAGGACAGCAGTGCCGCGAACACGGTGTTGAAGGCCAGGATGAAGACCAGATTGGCGGTCGTGGTGTAATAGATGCTGGTGACGAAGGTGACCGAGGTCAGCCCGTAGCATATGGCGACAACCAGCCCCGACCAGCCGGGGATGAGCTGCGGCGCGTTCCGGCTCAGCGAGCGCCAGACAGCCCAGATGACCAGCGCCGCGACCAAGGTGGTGGCGGTGCGCAGCAAGAGGATCGTCCATGCGCCGCCGTCGGCGAGGCGGATCAGTGGAATGTCGACGGTCAGCGTCAGGCCGCCAATGGCGGTGATGAGAAGGCCCTTCTGGTGATCGTTATGGGACGACATGCGGCAATTCTCGCAATGAATGTGGAGGCAGGCGCAAAATTGGCCCAGCGTCTGTCCTTCCAGCCAAGCGGCCGAAAACCAGCAGCATCCTCCTTGAACAGTTTTAAGGATGATTGGCGGAAGGGCGGATCAGCGCGAAACCGCTTCGTGGTCGTAGCGTTCCCAGCCTTTGGGGCCGAGATGCTCCTGCGGCATGAAGCGCATCTTATAGTTCATCTTGCGCGAGCCGTTGACCCAGTAGCCGAGATAGACATGGGGCAAGCCCATCGCCCTGGCGCGGGCGATGTGGTCGAGGATCATGAAGGTGCCGAGCGAGCGATCCTCGAAGTCCGGATTGAAATAGGAATAGACCATCGACAGGCCGTCGGCCATCTTGTCGGTGAGCGCCACCGCGATCAGCTCGCCCTGGCCCTTGCCGGTGATGAAGCTGTCGGGGCCGCGGCGCCGGTACTCGATGACCTTGGTGTCGACATGCGTGTCCTCGACCATCATGGCGTAGTCGAGCACCGTCATGTCGGACATGCCGCCGCGGCGATGGCGGGCATCGAGATAGCTGCGGAACAGCGAATACTGCTCGGTGGATGGTTGCGCGTCGTGCATGGCGCCGATGAGGTCTGAATTGTGCTGTATCACCCGCCTCATGTTGCGGCTGGCGGTGAATTCCTGGGCCAGGATGCGCACCGAAACGCAGGCACGGCAGGTCTCGCAGGCCGGCCGGTAGGCGATGTTCTGCGATCGCCGGAAGCCGCCTTGCGTCAACAGGTCGTTCATCTCCGACGCCTTGTCGCCGACCAGATGCGTGAACACCTTGCGCTCGAACTGGCCCTCAAGATACGGGCACGGCGACGGCGCGGTCAGGAAGAACTGTGGCGACTGGGTTGGATGCTGCGTCATCGAACCTTGGAAACACTCCTGCGAATCATCATACCTTTGGCGCGCGCAGCGAAAAATTCAACAGGATTGTGAAAGCGCGCCGAGCGGACGCCTTCACTTTGCACATAAACGCTCGCGGGAGACTCGCGAAAGCTGTCCTCAGCGGTCACTGCGGCTGACCACCGTGCCCAACAGCAGGTCGTGCAGCGTGCGCTTGCGGTCGGCAAACAGCGACACCAGGAGGACCAGCGGCGTCAGGATAACGTTGCCGGCCCAAAACAGCACCGAATGCACCACGGCCGTCAGCCCGTCGATGCGGGTGCCGTCGAGGCGGTCGAGCCGGATACCCATCATCTTCATGCCTGTCGTGGCCTGGTCGGTGCTGCCGAGCGTGTTCCAGATGTAGAGGATGGCGACGGCCGGCACGAGGACGGAAAACAGCATCCAACCGAGGCCGAGCGTCAAGATCCCGAGGAAGAACACCAGGATCGCGAACGGAATGGTGAGCAGCGCGACGATGCAATAGTCGATGATGAAGGCGAGGACGCGCCGCGTGCGCACGCCGTCATAGGCCCTGATATCATCGAGCCTGGTGGTGATGATTTCGCCGTCGAGAACGCGCGCGTTCATGTCATTTCCTCGTAATCAGGCCCGGGATAGGGTGCGGGCCGCCTGGTGTTGAAATGGTGAAGTCTCGCGACGGAATCAAGATCGAGCCGTTTTCAGCCTGCGACCGGAAGCAGCGCCGAACCTAATGCATGTCGCGCAAAAAGTGCGCAGCGGTTTTGCGATAACGACATGCATAGAAACAAGGGCTTAAAGCGCGTCGCATGAATCCGTTCGAACGCGAGCGCTTTAGCTTGGATCGGTTGAATTTGCCGCGCGGATGGCGTTAGTTTGCTGCGGCGCAACATATCGGCGGGCGAGGGACGGGGCGACATGGACTATGACATGCTGGTCATTGGCAGCGGCCCTTCCGGGCGCCGTGCCGCGGTGCAGTCGGCCAAGCTTGGGAAATCCGTTCTGGTGGTCGACAGGGGCCGGCGTCTTGGCGGTGTTTCCGTGCACACCGGCACCATCCCGTCGAAGACGCTGCGGGAAACTGTGCTCAACCTCTCCGGTTGGCGCGAGCGCGGCTTCTACGGGCGCGGCTACCGGGTCAAGCAGGACATTTCGGTCGGCGACCTGATCGAGCGCCTGCACAAGACACTCGATCATGAAGTCGAGGTGCTGCAGCACCAATTCATGCGCAATACGGTCAAGAGCGCACGCGCCGGGGTCAAATTCCTCGGTCCCAACAGAGCGAGCCTGACGACGGAAACCGGCGACTATAGCGAAGTCGGTTTTGCGCATGCGCTGATCGCAGTCGGCACCCGCCCGCACCGGCCGCGCGACGTGCCCTTCGACAAGACCCGTATCTTCGACAGCGACGAGATGCTGGAGCTCGAGCGCCTGCCGCGCACGCTCACGGTGATCGGCGCCGGCGTCATCGGCGTCGAGTACGCGACGATCTTTTCGGCGCTCGACGTGCCGGTGACGCTGGTCGAGCCGCGCAACACCATCCTCGATTTCGTCGACCGCGAGATCGTCGACGACTTCATCCATCAGATGCGCGACCGCGGCATGACCATCCGGCTGGGCAGTGCGATCAAGGAGATCGCCTCGAAACCCGACTACGCCGAGGTGACGCTTGCCGACGGCCGCACCATACGCTCGGAGATGGTGCTCTATGCCGCGGGGCGCACCGGCAATGTCGGCGCGCTCGGCCTGGACGTGGTCGGCATCGAGTCCGACTCCCGGGGCCGCATCAAGGTCGATCCGCAGACCTTCCGGACCAGCGTGCCGAACATCTATGCCGCCGGCGACGTCATCGGCTTTCCGAGCCTCGCCTCCACCTCTATGGAACAGGGCAGGGTGGCCGCCTGCCATGCCTTCGGCGTGCCCTTGCCGCCGCCGCCGGAAACCTTTCCCTACGGCATCTACGCCGTGCCGGAAATCTCGACGGTCGGCCAGTCCGAGGAGCAGGTGCGCGAGAGCGGCGGCGCGTATGAGGTCGGCGTGGCGCGCTTCCGCGAAACCTCGCGCGGCCATATCATGGGCGTGACCACCGGCTTCCTGAAGCTTCTGTTCTCGATCGAAACACGCCGGTTGCTCGGCGCGCATATCGTCGGCGAGGGCGCGACCGAACTCATTCACATTGGCCAGGCGGTGATCAATCTCGGTGGCACCGTCGATTTCTTCGTCAACAACACGTTCAACTATCCGACGCTGGCCGAAGCCTACAAGATCGCCGGGCTGGATGCCTGGAACCGCATGGGGCGAGCGTAAAACCACGGCTCATCAGTTCGCCTGCGCGACGGCGATTGCCGGGCCCGCCAGCCATCGCCTGACGATTTCAGCATCCCGATCGCCGATTTCATGGCCGGAGGCGATGGTGCGGGCCTCGACCTCGGCACCATGTGATTCGAGCAATGCGACCAACGCCGGCGCGAAGGGCGCGTAGGTCAGGTCGGCGGCACCTGCGATGATCAGCACGCGCGCTTTGGACAAGTCGGCTGGTGGAACGTCGTCGAGCACCGGCATCGGGCGCAGCAATGCTGCCCGTTCGATGAGGCCGGAATGCAGCAGCATCACGCTCGAAACCAGATTGGCGCCGTTCGAATAGCCGAGAAAAATCGTTCGGGAGAGATCGAGACCGTGGCGCTTCGCGGCCTCGGTGACGAAGCCCGCGAAAGCGTCCGCCTCGGTGCGGATGCTCTCCTGTTCGAAGCGCGTCGGCGTGACCCTCGCGAACCAGCGGAAACCGTCCTCCTGGGCGATGCGTCCACGGACCGCCAGCAGCACGGCGCGCGGTGAGATTTGCCGCGCCAGCGCCACCAGCGTCGTCTCGTCGACCCCGGATCCATGCAGCAGGAAAAGGCATTCGCCGCTCGAATCAACGGGTCGATAGAGCCGGTAGAAAAAGGCCAGATCGCGCCGCAAAATGCCATCTTCCGGAGGTTTTTCCGCCATAGTTCATCCCTTTGATTTCGTGACGGTTTTGTTCATTTGCCGGCTTCAAAACGGAATATTTTCGGGCTCCTTCAAAGTTGATTGAACCAGGCGCATTTCAGTCCGTTTCTTCGCCGATATGCTCCTGCGGGAGGAATCGAAGCGGTGCGTCCGGCGGTCGCATCGATTGCCGGCATGAACAACCAGCTTTGAGGCCTTTTATCGATGACCGTGCCAAATTCACCGGATCGCGCTATGCGAATCCGGGATACGCGTATCCCGGATCGCGATATGCGTATCTCGGATCGCGTCATGCGTATCCCGGAACGCGATACGCGTATTGATGTGTTCCGCGCTCTCGCTCTGCTGATCATATTTGTCGACCATGTCCCGGGCACGGTTTTCGAAACCCTGACCTATAAGAATTTCGGGTTTTCGGATGCCGCGGAGGCCTTCGTGCTGATCTCCGGCATGTCAGTCGCGCTCGCCTACGGTTCAAAATTCCAGTCCGGAAACCGGCTCATGGCGACACTGAAATTGTGGCGCCGCGCCGGTGTGCTCTATGTCGCCCACATCGTCACGACGATGGCGGTGGTGGCCATCTTCTGCGCGGCGGCGGTGTTCGCGAAGCGGCCGGACATGCTGACGCTGATCAACATCGAGCCATTGATCAGGAACCCGCCGCAAGCGTTGATCGGCATCGCCACGCTTGGCCATCAGCTCGGCTACAACAACATCCTGCCGGTCTATGCGGTGCTGCTGCTGATGGCGCCAATCATGCTGCTGTTCATCAGCCACAGGCCTTTGGCGGCGCTCGCGATATCCGGAGCTCTGTGGCTGGTTGCCGGGATCTACCAGATCGCCCCGCCGAATTATCCTGAGCCCGGCTTCTGGTTCCTCAATCCGCTGTCGTGGCAGTTCCTCTTCAACATCGGCCTGGCAAGCATGCTGCATATCAGACGCGGCGGCACCATTCCGGTCAATCGCTGGCTGGTCAGCGCCTCGGCGGTCTATGTCGCGGCGGCATTGGTCTGGGTGCACAGCCCGCTATGGGGGCAGGTGTCGTGGCTGAACCTGCCCGTGGTGCTGACCGGCTTCGACAAGACGTTCCTGTCGCTGCCGAGGCTGCTGCACATCCTGGCGGTGAGCTACCTGATCGTGGCGTTTCCTTCTGTCTCGAACCTGTTCCGCACCAGCCGCGACCATCCGCTCGCCATATTGGGCAGACGATCGCTGCCGGTTTTCATCGCCGGCACGGTGCTCGCCATGGCGGCGCAGGTGATGAAGCTGATCAACCCGGGCGGGTTTGCCTATGACAGCTTGCTGATCGCCGCAGGCATCGCCATGCAGTTCGCGCTCGCCTATTATCTCGAATGGCTGTCGGGTCTTGGACGGTCCGGCAAGAGCAAGCCGGTCCGCAGCGAGGCGCCGCCAGTCCATGCGTCCTTCGGGGTGCGAGCCATGGCGACAGGCATCAATCGATAGGCGTCCGGGCTCAAGCTGTTTTGGGCGGCGGTCCGGAAGATGCCCTGACGACAAGCTCGACGCCGAGCGTCTCGCGCCGCACCGTGCCGTCGAAATCGAGGATCATTCGTGCCGCCCGGCGGCCAATCTCGGCGATCGGCTGGGCGATCGTGGTGAGCGCAGGATCGGAAAGTGCGGCTTCAGGCACGCCGTCGAAGCCGACGACCGAGACGTCGCCGGGAACCGCGATGCCCCGCGCGGTCAGCCATTCGATCGCGACCATGGCCATCCGGTCCGACATCGCCAGGATTGCGGTCGGCGGCTCTGCCGAGGCGAAGATCGTTTCGAGGCCGGCCCTTGTGCTGGCTTCGTCGTTTTCAGTCTCGTATACCGGAATCCCGGCGGTATCGACGCCGAACCGGGAAAGCGCCTCGAAATAGCCGATGAGGCGATCGCGTGTGCCGGTGTAGGCGGCCGTCCGGACTTGGCTCGGCGAAACAAGACCGGTGCTGTCGTCGGCGAAAGGCAGCGCCAGAACGGCGAAGCGCCGATGACCAAGCTCGGCGAGATGCTGCGCTGCCAGGCGGGCGCCGGCGACATTGTCGACGCCGATCGCCGAGACCGTGTCATCCTCCGAGCCGAGTTCGAGCGCGACGAAGGGGAGCTTTCGTTCACGCGTCAGCTCGACGAGGCGCGGACCTCCCTCGATGCAGAACAGGATGAAGCCGTCGACCAGCGCGCTCTGGATGTTCCAGGCAAGTTTCTCCTCATTGCCGGCCGATACCAGCGCGATACCGGCGCCGGTGGCGTCACATGCCTCGGAAATCCCGGCCATCATCGTGCGGGCAAAGGGATCGTCGAAGAAATAGGACAGCGGCTCGGTCGTTGCGACGCCGATCGCGTTGACCTTGCCGGCGCGCAGCAGCCGGCCCTTGGGATCCGGACCCGCATAGCCCATCGCCTCGGCCGCTGCCTTGACCCGTTCGCGGACTTCCTCGCGCACGATCTCGGGACGGCTGAACACGTTGGAGGCGGTGCCATGCGAAACCCCGGCGGCCTTGGCTATATCGGCCAGCCGGATGGGTCTTGTATTGCCTTCGGTGGATGACGCCATTCTTTTTGCCTCCAGGCAGCTACCTAGCACCTTTGTTGGATCGATTCAAATTTTTGCTTGACATTGGCGCGGGCGGGTATATCTTTGAATCGATCCAAACGTTGCGCTAACCGTCGATTGGATCGATTCAGGAAGGAGAGTGCCATGCACCCCGTGAATTATCTGTTCGAAGACATCTACCGCAACGACTGGAGCATCACCTCGAATGCGATGACCAGGACACGTCGCGGCAGCGCCGGCCCATGGATCCGCGACCTGCGTTTTCTCGTGGAGCGCAAGCGGAGCTGATCGGCAGCGCTTTTTCGTACCTGTCGGTTGGATCGATTCAAATTGGAAAAGGGAGCCTTGCCATGCATCCGATCAAGCACCTGTTCGAAGACATCTATCGCAACTATTGGGGCATCTCGCCGGCCACAGATCGGCCGGAGCGGCGCCGCCTGACCAAGCCGGCCGCACGCGATCGCGACCTGCCGGTCCGGCCCGCACGCCGGCAGGATTGGCCGACATCTGACTGACCTTCGTTTGGCTGAAACGGGCCCCGGCCGTTCGCCTGTTACCGCCGCACTTTGAGGCGGGAGGGAATGCCGTCTCAGGAGCGCGGGCGCACCAGCGCCGAGGCTGCAATCGCCAGCCAGCCGGCGATGAGCAAGGTACCGCCGATCGGCGCCGACATCGGGAAAAGCCGCGAGCCGAGGAAGTCACGGGCGAGGAGATCGCCGCAGAACAATACAAGCCCCACGAGAAGAATAAGGCTTGCGATTCGCAGGATCCGGTTTGCGCCGACGAGGCCGATTGCAAGAAAGACTGGCGCATGCATGAGCAGGAACGACGCGACCATGCCGACGAAAGCGCCGCCCAGATGCGCCGCCGCGGCGGACAGCGCCACGCCGGCCGCGCCGCACAGGCCGCCGACGAAAACGAAGGTGCGGCCGCTGCCGCTTGCTGGTTGCTCGGCCGTGCTCATGTCGCTGGTCTCCGCAAAGTAATGACAGTCCGCAAACGGTGTCACGGCTTGCCGGCCTGCACCAGCATGTCGCGCGCGCGGCGCGACTGGACCAGCCAATTATACGCAGCTCCGCCGGCCAGCAGCACCGATGTGCCGAGAAACACCGCGCGCATGCCGAAATGACCGCCGACGAAGCCGCCGAGCAGTGGTCCGGCGACCTGTCCGACATATTGCGCCGAGATCGATAGGCCGAGCACATTGCCGCCGACGCCGTCCGGAACATTGTGGCGGATGACGCTGGTGATGCAGGGCAGGAGACCACCGAGCGCCAGCCCCATCAGGAAACGCAGGCCGACGAGCTGCCAGCCCTGCGTGACGAAGGCTTGCGGGATCAGCAGCAGCGCCGATACGGCAAGCGCCCCAATGATGACGTTCCAGTGGCCGACGCGGTCGGCGAGCTTGCCGAGGCGCGAGGCCGACAGGATGGCGCCAAGTGCTGCCGCCGACATGACGACGCCCGAGATCAGCGTTAACAGGCTTTGGTCCTCGATGAGCTGCTGGACGTAGACCGTGATGATCGGCTCGATCGACATCGTGGCGAAACTCAGCAGCATGCCGGTCACCAGCATGGCGACGACGGGGCGCTTGTCCTCGATTTGCGACCAGCCGCCTTTCTGCTTCTCAGTCGATGCTGCCTTGTCGGCTGTCAGGCGAGGATTCTCCTTGATGAGAAAAGTCGTTGCCAGGAACGCCAGGAAAATGACGCCGCCGGCGAGCAGGAAGGTGGCGCGGATGCCGATCAAAGGCGGCAGCGCGCCACCGAGCAGGGGACCGACGAGAGCGCCGGCGGTGATGCCGGCTGACAGCACGCCGAGCGCCCAGCCGGACCGATCCTTCGGCGTCTGCATGGCGACGAGAATGGTCGAGCCCGAGGAATAGCCGCCTGCGAAGCCGATCAGCAGGCGTAGCAGCACCAACTGCCAGACAGTCTCCACCATGCCGGTCAGCGACATGCAGATGGCCATGCCGAAACTGGCGCGCACCAGCATTAGCTTGCGGCCGTAGCGGTCGCCCAGCCGTCCCCACAGCGGCGCGACCAGCGCGGCGGCGAAGAAAGTGGCGCCATAGGCGACGCCGGACCACTGCACGATAGCTGCATGCCCCTCGGCGCCCAGCTGCTCGACATAGAGCGGCAGGAAAGGCAACAGCAACGTCATGGCGACAAGCGTGCTGAACGAGCCAGCAAAGCACACGGCGAGATTGCGGCGCCAATGGATGTTGTGGGTGCCTTGCACGGCGAGGGTGGCGTCTTGCGGCATGTCATGTCCTGTCCGGCCAGCTTGTATGAAAAACTTGCTGCGGATACCATCTTGGGATACCAAGTTGGTATCCGTCTTGGACGCAAGCTTGACCGCTGTCAATGCGGCCCTCTCAAACGTGATTGGCAAACGGTGGCAGGCGAACCGATCGCCAGCAAAACGGCCAGAAATCGGAAACCGCAATGTCGCAGATGCAGAATGTTGAAATTGGGCTTCGCGAGATGATCCTCGGCCTCGAGGTCGGTCCGGGCGAGCGGCTGACGGAACGCTGGATCGAAAGCCGCTTCGGCGCGTCGCGCACGCCGGTCAGGGCAGCATTACTGCGGCTCGAAACGGAAGGTCTGGTCTGCCGCGACGGGCGCGGCTGGACGGTGTCGCCCATCAACCTCGCCGAGCTCGAGCAGATCGCCGTGTACCGCGAGGCGGTCGAGGTCGCGGCCGTCAGGCTGACTTGTGCCTTGGAGGACAGGACCGCCGTCGAAATCATCGAGGCGATGCTGAACTCCTGCGACGCCGGCACCCCGCGCGAGGAATGGCACCGCGTCGGCATGGATTTTCACATCGAGCTGGCACGCCTGTCCGGCAACGAGTTCCTGTTCAGGGCGGTCCGCGATGCCATGACGCGCCTGTCGCGCGCCCGTTGGCTGGAGGTGCGCGACGAGGCGGCACTCGGCCGCGCCTGGGCCGAGCACCATGCCATTCTGGCAGCGGTGCGGGCTGGCGAAGCCGATGAGGCGGCACGTCGGCTTTCGGCCCATATCGTCGGCAGCCGCGACCGGCTGGTGACATCGCTGCACAACGACCGGCGCGGCCTGCGTGCCAGGGGATTTGCCGTCGTCGCGGCCTGATTGCCGAGGCAACCACTTTCGCCCTCGCTTCGCGGGCGCCGATGGCGTAAGAGCGGCGATGGAAAACAACCGATTTGAAACACCCGTGACCGTCAAGTCGGGCGCGGAGGGAACCACTCAGCTCTTGCGTACGGCCCGCGAGGCTTCCGATTACCTCCTCAACAACTGGCCCGGCAAGCGCAGTCCAAAGCATCGCGAAGCGCTGCAGGCCTGCCATGATGCGTTGGCCGGCGACAAACCGGCCATGATCGCGAGGCGCGCCTTCATAGCCGCCGCGCGCGAAGTGAACGTTTTCGTCAGCGACAAGGCGCCGGCCTGAAGACGCAGCGGGATTCCTAGGCCAAATCCGATCCGCCTCGCGGGCCGGACGCCGTTTACTCTGCAGTTTCCGTTTCGGTCTCGGAGGTGGTCTCGTCCTCGGGCTTCGAACGTTCCTTGGCTGCGACCTTGGCCGCCTGCTTTTCCGCCTTCTTGGCGGCCTTCTGCCGGTCGCGTTCCTTGCGTTCTTGGCCGTAATTCGGTGCTCGCGCCATATCTCTTCCTTTCGCAATGCTGAAGGTTGTTAGCCCTGCCTAGGAGCATTGGGCTGCAAACACAACACCGCAAAGGCCGATCGGCTCCATACATAGCCGGCAAGCCGGCTGCACGCGGTTCCGGGCTTGCAAGATGGCTGGCACAATGGTGTAGGAGAGACCGGGGTACAAATAACAAGCTCACCTGTTTTTACCAAGTGACCGATGGCCACGCTTCAAAGAAACGCACAGAAGCTATTCTACTATGCGCGCAATGCCATGCGCGATATCGCGCCGCAGGCGCTGTTCCGCCGCAGGCTCGCCGGGCTGCTCGATCGGGCCAGGCTTTCGGACGGGTCGATCCGCGCGCGTCTCAACTATTACAACAGGCTGCAGGACGCTTTCGCGCCGAGCGCCGATGCCGTGCCGGTCAGCCGGCTGCCGACAGACCGGAGCATGTATTACTACGACCTGAAGGAATTCACCCGCTATTTCGATCCCGATTTGCGCATCGACCTCGAATTCGGCGACGTCATCGAGGTGCCTGCGATGCCGTCGATCGTCAAGGATCGGCCGATCGCCGGCGACAACAGGAACGGGGTCCTGTTCAAGCTCAACAAGTTCCGCCACTTCCACATGCCCGCCGACGATGTTGCCTTCGCGGACAAGCTTCCGGTCGCCGTCTGGCGCGGCGAGCTCAACAATCCGATACGGACCTTGCTTCTGGAGGCCGCGCGCGATCTGCCCTTTTGCGACGTCGGCACGCCCAAACCGACGGCAGCGCCGGAATATCGCAAGCCTTATCTGAGCATCGATCAGCAGCGGCGCTACCGCTACATCATTTCGCTCGAGGGCAACGATGTGGCGACCAACCTCAAATGGATCATGAGTTCGAATTCGCTGTGCCTGATGCCGCCGCCGACATACGAGACATGGTTCGGCGAAAGCGAACTCGTGGCTGGTGTCCACTATGTGCCGCTCGAACCGGATTTCTCGGACCTCGCCGAGCGGGTGCAGCACCTCGAGAAGCATCCGCCTGAGGCCGAACGCATCGTTGCCGCGGCCAACGCCTATTGCCGCAAGTTCGCCGATGAGCGGGCCGAGCAGGCGATCTGCTTGCTCGTGCTCTACAAATATTTCGTGCTCAGCGGCCAGATCGAGCCTGATCCCGAGGTCTGGCGTTTTATCTCGGGCTAGCCCGCGGCGATCTTCGACCTGATCCGGACCCTGTCAGATAGCATCCCGGTCGAGGACCAGATCGGCCGGACCGAACCGGTCTTTTGCGGTGAACTGCTGGTGCCAATAGGGGTAGAGAACAGGAGGCCTGCTCACAGCGTCCAGGCGTGCGCGCTCATCGCTGGTCAGAACCAGGCTGGCGGCGGCGATATTGTCCTTGAACTGCGCTTCGGTCCGGCCGCCGATGACCAGCGAGCTAACGGCCGGCCGGCCGAGCAGCCAGGCAAGCGCCACCTGTGCTGCCGACACGCCATGGTTCTTGCCGATATAGGCAAGCACGTCGACGATCCGCCACAGCCGGTCCTCGTCGCGGATCGGCGGTTCTTTCCAGCCGCTGAGCTGACGGGAGGTGGCCTGGTCGCGGTGATATTTGCCGGACAGCAATCCACCGGCAAGCGGGCTCCACACCAGCACGCCAAGCCCCTGATCGACCGAGATCGGCAACAATTCATATTCGGCTTCGCGCGCTTCCAGCGTGTAGTGGATCTGCTGGGTGACGAAGCGCGGCTGGTGCTGGCGATCGCTGATCCCCAGTGCCTTCATCACTTGCCAGCCGGAATAGTTGGAACAGCCGACATAGCGGACCTTGCCCTGGCTGACGAGCGTGTCGAGCGCGGCGATGGTCTCCTCGAGCGGCGTCGTGCCGTCCCATTCGTGCAGGAAATAGATGTCGATGACATCGGTCCTGAGGCGCTTCAGGCTTTTCTCGCACTCGCGGATCAGATGGTAGCGCGACAGCCCTTCGTCGTTGGGGCCATCGCCGATCCGCATGCGCGCCTTGGAGGCGATCAGCACATCGCCCTTGCGTTTGCCGCCGAGCGCTTCGCCGATGATCTCTTCCGAAAGCCCGTTCGAATAGACGTTGGCGGTGTCGATGAGATTGATGCCGGAATCGATGCAGAGGTCGATCATCCGGCGCGCCTCGTCGAGATCGGTCTTTCCGACCGCCGAAAACGCGCCGGCGCCGCCAAAGGTCATGGTGCCCATGGTCAGCGTCGAAACCTTCAGCCCGGAACGGCCGAGAGTGCGGTACTCCATGTCAGATCCTCGCAATTGCGTTGAGAAGGCGGTGCTTCGAAGGCTGCCCGAAGGAGCCTGGCATTTGTAGGACAAGTCGCGCGGCTTGTCGCCCATCCCATGGAGGGCGGATCGATCACATCTTACGGATTTGGGTGACCGGCGCACGAGCCGACTGCAATAAAACCGTCATTGCCGGCCTGTATGCAAGTCGGCTCAAGGTGTTCGATCTCGGCCGGCAGGCCGGACGCCGACACGGGCGTGCACGCGGAGCAGCATAAATGACCGAAGCAAAACAGAATTCTCCTGCCAGGGATTGGCTGGAAGCGGAGCTAGCCGACACGCTCGACGAAGACTACGAGCTGGAAATGTCGGAACCCGCGCTGTCGCTGGAAATCGCCAAGATCTACAAGAACGCGCATCCGCCCTCGATGGATCGCATGCAGTATTTTCGCGACCTGATCACGCTGCAATCCGAATTGATCAAGCTGCAGTCCTGGGTGGCTTACCACAAGAAGAAGCTGGTGGTGGTTTTCGAGGGCCGCGACTCGGCCGGCAAGGGTGGCGTCATCAAGCGCATCACCCAGCGGCTCAATCCGCGCATCTGCCGCGTCGTAGCACTGCCGGCACCGACCGAGCGCGAGAAATCGCAATGGTATTTCCAGCGCTACGTCCCGCATCTGCCGGCAGGCGGCGAGATCGTGCTGTTCGACCGCTCATGGTACAACCGCTCCGGCGTCGAAAGGGTGATGGGATTTGCCGAACCGGATCAGGTCGAGGAGTTCTTCCGCGACGTGCCGGAGTTCGAGCGCATGCTCGTCCGTTCCGGCGTCACGCTGGTCAAATACTGGTTCTCCATCACCGACGAGGAGCAGCAGATGCGCTTCCAGATGCGCATCCATGATCCGATGAAGCAGTGGAAGCTCTCGCCGATGGACCTGCAGTCGCGCGTGCGCTGGGAGCAGTACACCAAGGCCAAGGAAGAAACGTTCGCCCGCACCAACATTCCCGAAGCTCCTTGGTTCATCGTCGAGGGTAACGACAAGAAGCGGGCGCGGCTGAACTGCATCGATCATCTCCTCAAGCAGATGCCTTATGAGGAGGTGCCGCACGAAGAGATCACGCTGCCCGACCGCGTCTTCAATCCCGAATACGAGCGCCAGGTGCTGCCGCGCGAGCTGTACGTGCCGGAGAAGTATTGATCATCTGGGACTGCTAAAGACCCGGACGGGCGGCATTCCTTCGCGCCCCCCTCTGTCCTGCCGGACATCTCCCCCACGAGGGGGGAGATTGGCAGCGTCGCCGACGGTGCCAATCTTGCAACGCTGATGATTGGCGAAAGCCGGCGCGACATCCGATCTCCCCCCGTGTGGGGGAGATGTCCGGCAGGACAGAGGGGGCGCGAAGGATCGCGGCGCAGAGGGCTGCGCCTCAGTGAGACTACGCGCGCTTGATGATGACGTGCGTGGCATTCGGCGTCGCGACCTGCTCGCTGCACCGGTAGCCGAGCTTGAGCATGTCGATGCCGGCAAAAAGGTTCTCGCCGGAGCCGAGCAGCATCGGCGATATCGCCAGATGCATGTCGTCGATGAGCTTTTCCCTGAGATATTGCCGGATCGTGGCGACACCACCGCCGAGCCGGACATCCTTGCCATCAGCCGCTGCTTTCGCCTTTTCCAGCGCTGAGTGGATACCGTCGGTCACGAAATAGAAGGTCGTGCCGCCCGCCATGACGATGGGATTCCGCGGATGGTGGGTGAGCACGAAGACCGGCACATGGTAGGGTGGATTGTCTCCCCACCAGCCTTTCCAGCTTTCATCCGGCCACTCGCCGCGGATCGGCCCGAACATGTTGCGGCCCATTATCCACGCCCCGACATTTTCGAAGCTGCGCGCCACGAACCCGTCGTCCGTGTCTGTGGTCCCGCGATCGTCGCCAGACATGTTGCGGAAGGTCCGGGTGCCGAACATCCAGTTGTGCAGGGCTTCCCCACCTACGCCCAGCGGCTCTTTCAGGTCCTGGTCGGGACCGGCGCCATAGCCGTCGATTGACAGGGTGAAAGCGTTGACGCGAAGCTTGGACATGAGTACCTCCCTCGAGACCAGTTGTGAAATGCAAGCAGTTGCTTTTAGCTATACTGATTGCATTTTGCAAGCGGTATTTTGAAATCTCCGCCGAGCGATGAGCGGCTTGTTTGGGCCAGCCGCGTCAGGACCGCAGCCAAGACGGGTGGTTGCAGCAGCAGTTGCTTGCGCCGCGATGCCTCGAGGATGCGTTTACGTCATCAAGCATGGCCTGCAATGGAAGGATGCGCTGCAGGCCTACGGGGGCAGATGAGCGGCCACAAAGGGGCACGCATGGTTCTCGATGCCCTGCCGCCCTGCCAAAGCCCTGATTGCGGATCGCGGTTATGACAGCGCCATTTCGCGAGGCTTTGTGGAACAAAGGCATCGAGCCTTAGCATCCCGTCGAGCCGAAGTCGGAAAGTCCCATATCCCTACGACAGGGCACTCTATCGCCAGCGCCACAAGGTCGAGAACCTCTTCGCCAAGCTCAAAGACCGGCGGCGCATTGCAACCCGATACGACCGATGCGCGCATAACTTCTTCTCGGCGATCTGCATCGCCGCAACCGTCATCTTCTCGCTCTAATCAGAGCGTCCTGAGCCGAGGCTCTAAGCCTTGCCCAGATGCTTTGGCCAGAATTCCTGGTGGACTTCGGCGGCTTCGTCTTCGAGGTTCGTCGGGCCAACCACAGTGACGATGCGCGCGCCGGTCTGCAACACCGCCCGGCTCGGCACGTTCAACCCGATCCCAGCGATCTCGCCCAGCCGCGCTTCGGAGCACGCAAACACCATACGCCCGATGCCCGACCAGTAAATCGCCCCGGAGCACATCGCGCACGGCTCGGTGCTGGTGTAGAGCGTGCAGTCAGCGAGAAAAGCAGCGTCGTAGTGCTGCGCCGCTAGTTTAACCAGGTTCATCTCGGCGTGGTTCGTCATATCGTGGCCGGTGAAGACGCTGTTTTCGGCGCGCAGGATTACTTCGCCGTCCCTCACCAGCACCGAGCCAAACGGTTCGTCGCCGCGTTCCATTGCGGATTTCGAGAGCGCAATTGCCTCGCGTAAAAACGGCTCGTGGCTTTCCATCAGAGTCTCCCAAAAAGCTAGAGTGGGATGATTGTCTTGAATCGGAGGGATTTCCAAGGGCTGCAGATCAGATTCAGTTAGGCGATCTGCATCGCCGCAACCGTCATCTTCTGGCTATGCGCACGGCCGACTGTTTGATCTCGGCCTTCAACATAGGATGAAGGCTGTCGCGTGTGGTGATGATTGCGAGTGCCTACCCCTTCAGCATCGCCGCCACTTCGGGCGCGAAATAGGTGAGGATCCCGTCGCAGCCGGCGCGCTTGAAGGCGAGAAGCGATTCCAGCATCGCCTTGTCGCCGTCGATCCAGCCATTGGCGGCAGCCGCCTTGATCATCGAATATTCGCCCGACACCTGATAGGCGAAGGTCGGCATCCGGAATTCGTCCTTCAGCCTGCGAATGATGTCGAGATAGGGCAGGCCGGGCTTGACCATCAGCATGTCGGCGCCCTCGGCGAGATCCTGCTCGGCCTCGCGCACGGCCTCGTCGGAATTGGCGTGATCGAGATAATAGGTCTTCTTGTCGCCCTTGAGCAGGCCGGCGGTGCCGACCGCCTCGCGATAGGGTCCGTAGAAGGCGGAGGCGAATTTCGTCGCGTAGGACATGATCGCCACATCCTGAAAACCATTGGCGTCGAGCGCATCGCGGATGGCGCCGATGCGGCCGTCCATCATGTCGGAAGGCGCAATGATATCGGCGCCGGCCGCCGCCTGGATGACGGCCGCCGCCGTCACCTGTTCCACCGTCTCATCGTTGACGATGATGCCGTCGCGCAAGATGCCGTCATGGCCGTGCGAGGTGAAGGGATCGAGCGCCGCGTCGGTGATGATGCCGATTTCGGGCACCGCGTGCTTGATGGCGCGCGTAGCGCGGTTGATGACGTTTTCCGGATCGAGGATGTGCGAGCCGGTCTGGTCGCGCAGGCCGAGCTCGACATTGGGGAAGGTTGCGATCGCCGGAATGCCGAGCTTTGCCGCGAACTCGGCCTCCTTGACGGCAAGGTCGAGCGACAGGCGGAAGACGCCGGGCATGGCGGCGATCGGTTCGCGGATATTTTTCCCATCGACGACGAAGATCGGCCAGATCAGGTCGTCGACGGAGAGCCGGTTCTCCTGCACAAGGCGGCGCGACCAGTCGGCCTTGCGCATGCGGCGCAAACGGCGGCTGCCGGTGATCTCGTCGACGCTGCGCGCGCCGGCAGGCTTTGCTGGGGTGAATTTGTTCATCGCCAAAACTCCGGATCGGCGACTTTTACCACGAGCCTCCGCCGCTGACCAATGCGACACGATTGTGCCAGGCTGGCATCGCCTGGATATCGGTATACCTATGGCTGACCGTTGCCGGACAGGACCTGCGCCGCTCCCCGCATGGCGACGCGGAACGCCTCGTCGAAACTGACGCCGCGCACCTGCCAGTGATAGGTCTTGCCGCCCGTGGCAAGCCGCCAGTCGGCGATCCAGCCCAATTCCTTGTCGCTCCAGACGATGCTACCGGCAAGCGCCTGGTCGGCGCCGACCTGTTTGGCGGCCTTATCCAGAGCCGCCATGTCCGTCTCGTGCAGCGCCTTGTCGTCAAGCCCGGATTCGGAGAGGTGTGACGCCTCGGGAAATGCGATCCGCATCGCCAGCGGGTCGGCAGCATTCACGAATGATTCGCGCATCGGTGCGCCGCGCTCATCGTCTGCGGTCAGCGCGAAATGCCTGGCGCCTCGCTCCGTTGCCAGAAAGATCGCCAGCTGCGGCCGCTCGGCAAGCCACGGCCGGCTGCCGAGCGATGCCAGCACCGGGTCGATCACGGCGGGTTTGTACAGGCAAGTAAGATCGTGCGGCCGGTCATGCGTGCCCTGTTCGTCGTGGATCGGAATGCCTTCCATCCGGTCGCGGTAGCGGAATTCGGCAACGAAGCTGCCAGCCTTGTCGCGCAGTGCCGCCATCTCAGGCTTTTTCGGCAGCCGCTGATCGCCGGAGACCCTGACCAGAACCGCATCCAGGCAAGCCTTAAAACCGATCTGGCGGTTCTGCTCGCCTTGGCCGGTCACGATGGTCCGCGCGCTATAAAGGTCGTCATTGGCGGATGCAGGATGGGCAGTCGCGCATACCATCAGGCCGATCGCCACAAGGGCAAGACGCAAAAATCCAGGCATGGTTCAACGTCCGGTTGGAAAGCCCGTCATCAAGATAGTCAATTCTAGCATCGGGCGCCGGCGGCGACCAAGGCGGCAGGATTGCACCGTTGGCATTGACGCACCCATGCGCCACGCTTTAGCACTTCAGTCCCGGCGGCGCGGGGGAGGGATTCTATCGCGATGGATTTTGGCGGCGGCGACGAGATCCGCTTCGAACGATTGGGCAAGGCTGGCGTCGTCACGCTGACGCGGCCGCAGGCGCTCAATGCCGTCACCCATCGCATGGTCAAGGCGCTCGACAAGGCGCTGCGCGCCTGGGAGCGGGATCATGAAATCGATGTCGTCGTCGTCAAGGCCGAGGGCAGGGCGTTTTCGGCCGGCGGCGACATCCTCCACGTCTACGAGGCCGGCCGGGCGGGAAAGCCGCCGGTCGATTTCTTCGCCGACGAATACCGGCTGAACGCCCGCATCGCGCGGTTCAAGAAACCCTATGTCGCGCTGATCGACGGCATCGTCATGGGCGGCGGCGTCGGCATCTCGTTTCACGGCTCGCAGCGCGTGATGACCGAGAACGCTCAATTCGCCATGCCGGAAGTCGGCATCGGCTTTTTCCCAGATGTCGGCGCCAGTCATCTCCTGCCGGACCTTGGCGGCAGCTTCGGCATGTATCTGGCCCTGACCGGAAACCGCATCCGCTATGGCGATGCTTTGTGGTCGGGCCTGGCGACGCATACGATCAAGGCGGAGGATCAGGCCGGCTTTCTCGATCGGCTGGCGGCGAGCGGCGATCCGGAATCGGTGCTGCGCGGTTTCTTCATCCCGGCGCGGCGCGAGACGGACGGGCCGACGCTGGAAGCGATCGCCCGCCATTTCGCGCAACCGTCGCTGTGTGACGTCATCGGTAGCCTGGAACGAGCTGCTCTCACCGATGCGTTCGCGGCCAAGACGCTGGCGACGATCCGCACCCGCTCGCCGACTAGCCTGCATGTCGCCTGGCGTGAGATCAGCGCCGGGCTGACGCTGTCGATGGACGAGTGCATGCGTATGGAGTTCCGTATCCTCAACCGCATGCTTGCCGGCCATGATTTCTACGAAGGCATTCGCGCCGCCATCATCGACAAGGGCTCGACACCGCTCTGGCGGCCGGCAGGCATCGATAAGATCAGCGCTGCCGATGTCGACGCCTATTTCGCGCCGCTCGGCGAACGGGAACTCGAACTGTGAGCGAGGCCACGTCGAGACGCGTCGTGCTCCAGCCCTCGACGATCGAGATCATCTTCGCCTGGTTCCAGCGCGTCGTATCCGGCTACTGCCTGTTGTTCGGGATTTTGTACTGGATCAGGCTGATCGGCTTCTACCCCGGCCCGTTGTGGCGCTTCGACCTGATGCCGGTGCATTGGCAGGTGGCGGCGGTGATGCTCGCCGTCTTCTTTCCCTTCGCTGCCGCCGGCCTGTGGATGCTGGCCTCCTGGGGGCCGGTGATCTGGGTCATCTGCGCGGTGACCGAGACCGTCATGTATGCCGGCTTTCCCGAGCTCTTCGGCCACCGCCTGCTGATCGTCGCCTCGCATGCGGCGGTGGCGCTGCTCTACATCGTCTTTCGCGTGGTGATCTGGATGCAGAAGCGCCAGACCCGGCAATAGAGCATCGGACCGATGCTCAACAAGAATAGCGCCGCGCGTCCCATTGGACGCCCAAATTTCCGCCCGGAACCATTGGCTATATCTTTAGGTTAATCATCCTTGTTCGGGTGACCCTTCGTTAAGCCTCTTTCGAAACCTCTTACCGGTAAGCTCTTGTTAGCCCTAGCGTTTAAGTCGAATTTTATGAGTATTCGATAGTGTCGCGATCAAGGTGAAAAACAAAAAATCACCAGGCGACAAACGAGAGGCAAAGACAATGATCAATTCCCGTCCGGCGGCGAAGACCGCCAACGTATCCGATGACCGCCGCGAGGCGATCCGTTCGCTGTACATGGAATCGCTGCAGCTGGTGGAGCGCCTGCACCGCCGTCTGCTTGACGTGATCAAGGACGAATTCGATCGCAACGGCCGTTCCGACATCAACGCCATCCAGGCGCTGCTGCTCTTCAACATCGGCAATTCGGAGCTGACCGCCGGCGAGCTGCGCTCGCGCGGCTACTATCTCGGCTCGAACGTCTCCTACAATCTGAAGAAGCTGGTCGATCTCGGCTTCATCAACCACCAGCGCTCGCGCATCGACCGCCGTTCGGTGCGGGTCTCGCTGACGCCGAAGGGCAATGAGGTGGCGGAAGTCGTCGGCGGCCTCTACGAGCGCCATGTCGGCTCGATCGAGCAGGTCGGTGGCATCAACACGGAAGAATTCAAGCAGATGAACCGCGCCCTGCAGCGGCTGGATCGCTTCTGGAACGATACCATCGCTTATCGGATGTAAGGCATACGCCACTTCTAGGGGAAAGCCGCGCCGAAGAGGCGCGGTCGGATAGCGATCTAAAGACCGGTGGCCGAAAAGCACCGGTCTTTCCGTTTCGTGAGGGCGAGCCGATCCAAATCGCGCTCAGGGCCACGTTGCCGCCATATTCCCGGTGAAAGCGAGAATGCGGGTGATGTTGCGGCAAAGGCCAAGCATTTCCCTGAACGCGCGTCGCCCCCGGCGCGTTCTCGCAGCCGAAGGGGCCATGGTTGGCTAATTGTTAAGAATGCCAACCCTAGAGTGGGCGGGATCGCCCGGTGAAAAGATTTGTTACAAGACTGTCTGGAGCGTACATGAGAACCAGTCGCCGTTTCTTCCTTTCCGGAGCCTCCGCGTTGGCAGCGACGATGCTTGCCAGTGGCGCCAGCGCGCAGGACGTGATCGGGGATATCCTGAAATCCTCGGGCCGCGGCAACTGGGACGACCAGTTCGACGCCCGCGCCAGCCAGGGCGGCAAGGTGGCCTCGACGCTGCCGATCGTCAGCCCGCAGACCGTTTCCTTTACCGAGCAGGCGATAGCGCAGTATCAGAATATCGTCGCGCAGGGCGGCTGGGAGCCGGTCCCGGACACCAAGAAATTGCAGCTCGGCGTCATCGACCCCGACGTGGTGCCGTTGCGCAGGCGCTTGATGGTTTCGGGCGACCTGGCGCAGAGCGCCGGCCTGTCAGAGGCCTTCGATTCCTATGTCGATGCCGCGGTCAAGCGCTTCCAGGCGCGCCATGGCCTGCCTTCCGACGGGACCCTGGGCCAATATACCTATGCGGCGATGAATGTTTCGGCGCAGGTCCGGCTTGGCCAGTTGCAGACCAATCTGCAGCGGCTGCACGAGCGCGCCGGCACGCTGGGCAACCGTTATGTCCTAGTCGACATCCCGGGCGCCCAGATCGAGGCGGTCGAGAACGACCGCGTCGTGCTGCGCCACACCGCCGTTGTCGGCAAGATCGACCGCCAGACGCCGATCGTCGATTCCAAGATCAACGAGATCATCGTCAATCCCTACTGGAACGCGCCGGTCTCGATCGTGCGCAAGGACATCATTCCGCTGATGCGGAAGGACCCCAACTATCTCAAGGACAGCAAGATCCGTCTGTTCGCACCTGATGGCAGCGAGGTCGATCCGCTGAACGTGGACTGGTCGACCGACGACGCGGAGAAATACCGCTTCCGCCAGGATCCGGGCGCCGGCAATGCAATGGCCTCTGTCAAGATCAATTTCCCGAGCCCGGACGGCGTCTACATGCACGACACGCCGCAGCAGAGCCTGTTCGGCAAGATGATGCGTTTCGATTCCTCGGGCTGCGTGCGCGTCCAGAACGTGCGCGATCTCGTCACCTGGATCCTGCGCGACACGCCAGGCTGGAACCGTCAGCATTTCGAGGCGGCGATCAAGAGTGGCGAGAACATCCCGGTGCAGGTCAACAATCCGGTGCCGGTCTATTTCCTCTACATCTCGGCCTGGTCGACGGGGCCTGGTGTCGTGCAGTTCCGCGACGACATCTACGGGCTCGATGGAGCCAACGAGCTGCAGATCACCTCTGCGCTCTAAGCGACTGATCTTTTTACTGAAAGGCCGCCGCTGAGGGCGGCCTTTTTGTATCCGGCTGGAGGGCGCGCTTTGCGCGTAGCCGGAAAAGCGCCATTCGGTATAGCACTATGCAAGTTGCCATCTTCATCCTGGTCGTGCTCGGCTTCGTCGCGGTTTCCGGTGCGCTGGCCCGGCTGGTGCGGGTGCCGTTGCCGGTGCTGCAGATTGCCATAGGTGCCGCACTCGCCTGGCCGGTGCGCGGCGTCCATATCGAGATCGATCCCGAGCTGTTCCTGCTGGTGTTCATCCCGCCGCTGCTGTTCAGCGATGCCGTCACTGCACCGAAGCGCGAATTGCTGGCGCTGCGCGGCCCGATCCTCGACCTTGCCATCGGGCTCGTCTTCTTCACAATCGTCGGCTTCGGCTATGCCTTGCATTGGCTGGTGCCGAGCATCCCGCTGGTCGTCGCCTTCGCGCTCGCCGCGGTGCTGTCGCCGACCGACGCGGTGGCGGTGTCCTCGATCGTCGACAAGAATGTGGTTCCGGCGCGGCTGATGCACATTCTGGAAGGCGAGTCGCTGCTCAACGACGCGTCTGGCCTCGTCATGTTCCGCTTCGCCGTGGCGGCAGTGCTGACCGGCAGCTTTTCCTTCGCCGCCGCTTCGCTGAGTTTCCTCTACGCCGTTGCTGCCGGCATCCTGGCCGGTGTGGTGGCGGTGTTCGCCGCCGCCAAGGCGCTGCAATTGCTTAACCGCATCGGCGGTGTGCCGGCCGAGGCACAGGTGCTGGTGATGATCCTGATCCCCTTCATTGCCTATCTCGGCGCCGAGCATGCCGGTGCGTCCGGAATCCTGGCCGCCGTCACCGCCGGTGTGCTCACCAGTGGGTCCGGCATATTCCGCTATCTCGGGGTATCGGCGCGCATGCAGACCATATCGCTGTGGACGACGCTGTCCTTCGTCTTCAACGGTGCGCTGTTCATCCTGCTCGGCCTGCAGCTTCCCGACATCATCCGCCATGTGCCGCCTGAGCTGAGCAGCCGGCATTGGCTGATCGAGCCGATCCTGACTGTGCTGATCCTTACCCTATGCCTGATCGCGCTGCGCTTCCTGTGGATCTGGATCGGTGACATCGCGGCACGCCTTGCCGCGCGATTTGGCAAGCGCAAGGCCGAGACGTTCGGCCTGCGCGTGCGGCTCGCCGGCTCGGTGGCGGGCGTGCGCGGCGCCATCACGCTGGCCGGCATCCTGTCGCTGCCGCTCGCCATGCCGGACGGCTCGCCGTTTCCGGCGCGCGATGTGGTGATCTTCCTCGCCGCGGGCGTCATCATCTGTTCGCTTGTCATCGCCAGCCTTGCCTTGCCGAAGATAGCGCGCGGGCTGGTCGAGCCGGGCGAGCATCCCGGTGCTGCCGAGGAACGCCTGGCGCGTGTCGGCGCGGCCAAGGCGGCGATCGCCCGCATCGAGAGCATCGCGGGGGCACAAGACGGGGACGAAGGCGAGGTGCCCGGTGCCCGGCTTGCCGCTGCCGACAGCATCGTCGCCGGTTATCGGCGTCGCATCGCCGCCTCCGACGAGGCCGATGAAGCCCGCACCGAGGCCCGCGAAGCCGGACGGCTCGAGCTCGAAATGAGGCTTGCCGGCATCGAGGCCGAGCGCGCGGCCGTGCGCGCCATGTTTCGCAGCCGTGAGATCAACGACCATACGATGCAGGCGCTGTTGACCGAGATCACGCTTACCGAAGCCTTGCTGAAGGGCCGTCAGGCGAGAAAATAGCCGGCTCTTCGCCTTGCTGCCGCAATCCGGCCAGCAAATTTCGCGCCTCAAACGTGGCGGGGCGGAAGCAACTGTGTTAATGGCGCGGCAGACCCCCCGGACGACAAGGATCTCAAGCATGGCAACAGCAGCGGCAGTGTCGAACAAATTCGAATCCTTCTTCGAAACCACGCTTGCCGATGCCGATCCGGAGATTTTCGGCGCGATCCGCAATGAACTTGGCCGCCAGCGCCACGAGATCGAGCTGATCGCTTCGGAAAACATCGTCTCCCGTGCCGTGCTGGAGGCGCAAGGGTCGATCATGACCAACAAGTATGCTGAGGGCTATCCGGGCAAGCGCTACTATGGCGGCTGCCAATTCGTCGACGTGGCCGAGGAACTGGCCATCGAGCGCGCGAAAAAACTCTTCGGCTGCAACTTCGCCAACGTCCAGCCGAATTCCGGCAGCCAGATGAATCAGGCGGTGTTCCTGGCGCTGCTGCAGCCCGGCGACACCTTCATGGGCCTCGACCTCAATTCCGGTGGGCACCTGACGCATGGCTCGCCGGTCAACATGAGCGGCAAATGGTTCAAGGTCGTTTCCTACGGCGTGCGCAGGGACGATCATCTGCTCGACATGGATGCAATCGAGAAGACCGCCCATGAGACGAAGCCGAAGCTGATCCTGGCTGGCGGAACCGCCTATTCGCGGGTCTGGGACTGGAAGCGCTTTCGCGAGATTGCCGACTCGATCGGCGCTTACCTGATGGTCGACATGGCGCATATCGCCGGCCTGGTCGCCGGTGGCGTGCACCCGTCGCCGCTGCCATATGCCCATGTGGTGACCACCACCACGCACAAGTCGTTGCGTGGCCCGCGCGGCGGCATGATCCTGTGCAATGACGAGGACATCGCCAAGAAGATGAATTCGGCCGTGTTTCCGGGCCTGCAGGGTGGTCCGCTGATGCATGTCATAGCTGCTAAGGCGGTAGCCTTCGGCGAAGCGCTGAAGCCAAGCTTCAGACTCTATGCCGAGAGCGTCGCCGCCAATGCCAAGGCGCTCGCCTCCAGCCTGCAGGAAACCGGCCTCGACATCGTTTCCGGCGGCACCGACAACCATCTGATGCTGGTCGACCTGCGTCCCAAGAACGCCACCGGCAAGCGCGCCGAGGCAGCGCTTGGCCGCGCCAACATCACCTGCAACAAGAACGGCATTCCTTTCGATCCCGAAAAGCCGTTTGTCACCTCGGGTGTGCGGCTCGGCACGCCGGCCGGCACCACGCGCGGTTTCGGCCAAGCCGAGTTTCGCGAGATCGGCAAGCTGATCGCCGAGGTGCTGGACGGGCTCAAGGCCGCAAATTCCGACGAGGGCAATGCGGCCGTCGAGGCCGCGGTGAAGGCGAAGGTGGCCGCGTTGACGGACCGCTTTCCGCTCTATCCATATCTCGGCTGAGCCCACGCAAACTGTCATCCCTTATCGGCCGTAGGAGAAGCACCGTTCCAGCGGGGACGGAGTCCGGACAGGAGCCCTGACGATGATGCAGATTTTCCGTGTCGCTGGCTTTGGCGCGCTTGGCGTGTTGGCCACATTGACCATCTTGCCGCTGTCCGTCGCCTTGGCACAGTCCGCGCCGAAGACGGAAACCTTCGGCAAATGGTCCACCACCGTGGACGAGATCGATACCGGTGAGGATCTGCGCAAGACCTGCGTCGCCTCGACCGCCTTTCTCGACGCGAGCGGCACCAGCGGCACTCTCACGCTCGCCATCTCGAACGGTGATGTATTGCCGCCCGATGGCTATCCGACCCTTGTCATCGCCATGAAAAACAAGGACTTGCCCACCGGCGAGAACATTCCGGCGGTGTTCGGCGACAGCAACGGCAAGGTCAAGGCGACCGTCAATGCTCTTGCCGGCGGGAAATGGATGTTGAACAACAAGACTGAGATCAGTCTGGCGCTGCTGCGTGCCATGCGCCGCGCCGGCGCACTCGATATCGTCTTCGCCGACAACCCAGTCGCAACCGTATCGATGGACGGCTTCACCAAGGCCTATCGCAGCCTCGGCGTATCCTGTGGATTCCCGACCGGCGATGTCGCGCCGTAATCGGCCGGCGTTGCCGTCAGGCATGATGCTGGCAATTTTCCTCGCGCCTCGCTATCTCTGAGGCGCGAGAGGCCATCCCCGGTGCTTTGCCATCCCGACAAAAACCTCTAAGCCTTTCGCTCCACGAGAATCGCGAACACAAGGCTCTCCATGCGCTGTCCCTACTGCCAGTCCGAAGATACGCAGGTGAAGGATTCGCGCCCCGCCGAAGATGGCGCGGCGATCCGCAGGCGGCGCGTCTGCCCCGATTGCGGCGGTCGCTTCACCACCTTCGAGCGCGTGCAGTTGCGCGACCTCGTGGTGGTGAAGAAGTCCGGACGCAAGGTGCCGTTCGACCGCGACAAGCTGCTGCGCTCGGTCGAGATCGCGGTGCGCAAGCGCAATGTCGATCCCGAGCGCATCGACCGCGCGGTGACCGGCATCGTGCGCCAGCTCGAAAGCTCGGGTGAGACTGAAGTCGCCTCGGGCGAAGTCGGCCGCCTGGTGATGGAGGCGCTGAAATCGCTCGACGACGTCGCCTATGTGCGCTTCGCCTCGGTCTATCGCAATTTCCGCGAGGCCAAGGATTTCCACGACGTGCTGGGCGAACTGAAGGGCGACGAGCTCAAGGGTGACGAGCTCAAGGAAGAGGACGCCGGCTGAGCATGGCAAGGCCCGGGCGCAGTCAAGCCGAACAAGAGGTTCTTGATCGCCGCTTTATGGCGGCGGCACTCAGGCTGTCGCGGAAAAACGCCGGGCGGACCTCGACCAACCCTTCAGTCGGCACGCTGATCGTGCGCGACGACGGCACCGGGCCGATGATCGTCGGCACCGGTGTCACTGCTGTCGGTGGCCGGCCGCATGCCGAAACGGAAGCTCTGGCCGAGGCCGGCGAGCTGGCCCGCGGTGCCACCGCCTATGTCACCCTGGAGCCCTGCGCCCACCATGGCCGCACGCCACCTTGCGCCAATGCGTTGCTCAATGCCGGAGTCACGCGGGTGGTTGGGGCTGCGAGCGACCCCGATCCACGCGTGTCCGGCAATGGCTATGCGATCCTGCGTGCCGCCGGTGTCGAAGTGGTCGAAAAGGTGCTGGTGGCAGAAGCCGCCGAGCAAATGGCCGGCTATCTCACTCGATCTCTCAAAAAGCGTCCGGAAGTGATTCTGAAACTTGCACTTTCCAGCGACGGCAAGATCGGCATGGAAGGCGAGGGGCAGGTCTCGATCACCGGCGACATCGCTCGGCGCGAAGTCTATCTGATGCGGGCCGAAGCCGACGGCATACTGATCGGCATCGGCACGGCGCTGGAGGACGATCCGGCGCTGACGGTGCGGTTGCCGGGGCTGGAAAACCGTTCGCCGGCGCGCATCGTGCTCGATCGCCAGATCAGGCTGCCGGAGACGTCGAAACTGGTAGCCGGCGTCGACCGGGTTCCGCTTTATGTCGCCGCCTGTGCTGAAGCCGATCCGCACCGGCGGGCCGCGCTCGAACGCGTCGGCGTGCGCTTCATCGGCACTGAGACGTATGAAGGCGATATTGCGCTGCCGGAGCTGCTCGAGGACCTGGCCGCGCTCGGCATGGCGAGCGTGCTGGTCGAGGGCGGCGCCAAGGTGGCCAGGGCCTTCCTCGCCGAAGGGCTGGTCGACCGCATCGTGCTGTTCCAGGGGCCGGAGCCGATTGGCAAGGGCGGCATTGCATCGCCCATCGACGCCAGCCATATCCCGGCAGGATTTCGCAAATTGCGCGACATGCGTTTCGGCGAAGACAGTTACGCCGAGTGGATAAGGGATTTCTGATGTTTACCGGGATTGTCACCGATGTCGGCACCGTCGCTGCCGTCAAGCCACTGAGGGAAGGGGTCGGCTTGCGTATAGACACCGCCTATGACCCTGAAACAATCGCCATTGGGGCTTCGATTTCTTGCGGCGGCGTCTGCCTGACCGTGACGGCGCTGCCGGAAAGCGGCGCCAATGCGCGCTGGTTCGAGGTTGAGGCCTGGGAAGAGGCGCTCCGGCTGACGACAGCGGCTGACTGGAAATCCGGCGCCAGGATCAATCTTGAGCGAGCGCTGAAGATCGGTGACGAACTCGGCGGCCATATCGTGTCAGGCCATGTCGACGGCATGGCCGAGATCGTGGCGCGCGAGGAGGAAGGCGACGCCGTGCGCTTCACGCTGGAAGCACCGCGCGACCTGGCCAAGTTCATCGCCCCGAAAGGCTCCGTCGCGCTCGACGGCACGTCGCTCACCGTCAACAAGGTCGAAGGCACACGCTTCGACGTGCTGCTGATCCATCACTCGCTGACGGTGACCACCTGGGGCGAACGCCAGGTCGGCGACCCGGTCAACCTCGAGATCGACACCATGGCCCGCTATGCGGCGCGCTTGGCCGAAGCGGCGAAAGAGGGGCTTTAGAAATTTCTTCGCAACCCCGAGCGATAGCGGTAGATGGTCGTCAGGAGAACGGAACGGCTATGACTTCGCTTGAATGCCGACCTTTGGGGCTATCTGATCGGGACCGCCAGGTTTTCGTGGATGCTCTTCTCAAGCCGCAGCCGGTGAACGATCGTTTGCGCGACACGGTGCGCAGATATCGGCGGGCTACTTGCCCTCGGGAGGCGGGCTCTGAGTCTGTCGGGCCGAAAGACTTGCCTCCGGCACGGCAGGAATAGCAGGGCGCCTGGCAACATTCCAACAATCTTCTGCTTGCGATCATATCGGCTTCGGCCTAAGTCACCGGCGATCCCGGAGACATCTATGGCTGGCACATCCCAACACGGCAAAGCGTTCATTCGCCCGAAGAAGAAGGCCCACCTTCTTGTCATCGAGGCACGCTTCCATGACGATCTTGCCGACGCGCTGCTCGAAGGCGCGACAACCGCGCTCGATGAAGCGGGCGCGACATACGATGTCGTCACCGTTCCGGGCTCGCTCGAGATTCCCGCGGTGATTTCTTTCGCGCTCGACGGCGCCGCCGAAGGCGGGCCAAGCTATGACGGTTTTGTCGCCCTCGGCACCATCGTGCGTGGTGATACCTATCATTTCGACATCGTCGCCAATGAATCGAGCCGAGCCCTGATGGACCTGTCCGTGCAGGAAGCGGTCTGCATCGGCAACGGCATCCTGACCACAGAAAATGACGAACAGGCCTGGACGCGGGCCAAACGCTCGGAAGGCGACAAGGGCGGCTTTGCCGCGCGTGCGGCGCTGACTATGATTGCCCTCAAGCAACAGTTGGGAGAGCGATCGTGAGCGAACCCGCATCACCCGGCCAGCCCGCGGCACGCCACGCCAACAAGCGCGGTGCTGCCCGTCTGGCCGCCGTGCAGGCGCTCTACCAGATGGATGTGGCCGGCAGCGGCGTCTTCGAGATCACCGCCGAATACGAGGCGTTCAGGCTCGGCAAGGAGGTCGACGGCGCCCTCTATCGCGAGGCCGACGCGCAATGGTTTCGCGCCATCCTCGCCGGCGTCGTCGAGAACCAGAAGACCATCGACCCGATCATCCGCCAGGCGCTGACCGAGGACTGGCCATTGTCCAGGCTCGATTCGACGCTGCGCGCCATATTGCGCGCCGGGGTCTACGAGCTGATGAAGCGAGAGGACGTGCCGGTGGCTGTCATCGTTTCGGAATATGTCGATATCGCCAAGGCGTTTTACGAAGAGGACGAGCCGAAGCTGGTCAACGCGGTGCTCGATCGCGTGTCGCGCCGGGTGCGCGGCGAGGGGCGTGGCAAGGACGCTTCATGACGGCCATTGCTATCGCCGAGGCTGGTAGGGAAGCGCGTCGAACCGCGTTCATCCTTGCGGCCTCGCAGGCCATCATCGGCTCGGCCGCGCCTATCGCCATTTCCCTGGGTGCGCTGGCCGGACAACATCTGCTCGATGCGGACAAGTCGCTGGCGACGGCGCCGGTCACGGGCTTCAACGTCGGCGTGGCGCTCGGTTCCCTGCCGGCGGCAGCCATCATCCGCTGGCTCGGCCAGCGCGACGGTTTCATGGCCGGCACGATTATCACTGCGCTGGGTGGACTGGTCGCCACACTGGCGCTGTTCCACCCCAACTTCTGGCTGTTCGCCTTCGGACTGGCTGTGATCGGGGTGGGCGGTGCCTTCGTCCAGCAGTTCCGTTTCGCTGCCGCCGACAATGCGACGCCGGAGTTCAAGGCGCGCGCCATCTCCTTCGTGCTGGCCGGCGGCGTCGTCACCGCCATACTCGGGCCGCAGATCGTCATCTTCACCCGCGATCTGTTCTCGCCGGTGATGTTTGCCGGCTCGTTTGCATCCATCCTGGTGCTGGCCGCGGTCGGCGCCGCCATTCTCTCTTTGCTGCGCATTCCGGCCAAGGCAACTGGCAAAGTGGAGATCGCCGACAGCGACGCGCGGCCGCTCTCCGAGATCGTCACCAGGCCGCGTTTCGTTGCGGCGCTGTTTTGTGCCGTCGGCAGCTACGCGCTGATGAGCTTCGTCATGACCGGCGCGCCGCTGGCCATGGTCGGCTGCGGCCTGTCGACGGACGATGCCACGCTCGGTATTTCCTGGCATGTCATGGCGATGTTTGCGCCGAGCTTCTTCACCGGGTCGCTGATCCACCGCTTCGGCGCCGAGCGGATCGTGGCGGCCGGACTGGTGTTGCTGATCGGCTGCGCCGTGGTGGCGCTGTCGGGCTTGGCGCTGTGGCAGTTCTGGACGGCGCTGATCCTGCTCGGCCTCGGCTGGAATTTCGGCTTCATCGGCGCCACCGCCATGGTGGCCGACAGCTATCGGCCGTCCGAGAAAGGCAAGGTCCAGGGTTTTCACGACTTCGTCCTGTTCGGCTCCGTCGCCTTTGCTTCGCTGATGTCGGGTGCGGTCTACAATGCCTGGGGCTGGGAAATGCTCAACTGGATCATCTTCCCTGTCGTCGTGCTGTGCTTCGTGGCTCTGGGCGCATTGAAGATGACGAGCGCGCGGCAGACCAGCGCATGACCCCGAACCGAAGGTTCGGAAAGGATCATGCGCAAAATCAAAAGTGCTACAGCGTCCTTGCGCGTCCAAACGGACGCGCGGCGCTGTAGTGACATGACGCTGTCGGGACGAGGCAGCAGCGGATTCACCCGCATCCGAACAAAATTATTGCGCCCATCCCCCCTCTTATGAAACCGTGTACCCCGACGGGGCATTGAAGCCATGCTCATATGCGGCAGCCGTAATCCGGTTCTCAGCAAGGGATTTGTGAAATGTTTTCAGTCAAGGTTCTGGCCGGCGCGGCACTGGCGCTCGGCATCACCGCGGCCTCGGCGAGCGCTCAAGTGGTCGTGTCGTCGAAGATCGACACCGAAGGCGGCGTGCTCGGCAACATCATCCAGCTGGTGCTGAACGCCAACAACATCCAGACCACCGACCGCATCCAGCTCGGCGGCACCCCTGTGGTGCGCAAGGCGATCACCGCCGGCGAGATCGACATCTATCCGGAATACACCGGCAACGCCGCCTTCTTCTTCGAAAAGGCCGACGATCCCGTGTGGAAGGATGCGGCGAAAGCCTATGAGACGGCCAAGAAGCTCGACTACGATGCCAACAAGATCGTCTGGCTGTCGCCGTCGCCGGCCAACAACACCTGGGCGATCGCACTGCGCAAGGATGTCTCCGAGACCAACAAGCTGGCGACGCTGTCCGACTTCGGCAAATATGTCTCCGGCGGCGGCCAGGTGGTGCTGGCGGCCTCGGCCGAGTTCGTCAATTCGGCCGCCGCGCTGCCGGCGTTCCAGACCACCTATGGCTTCACCCTGAAGCCGGACCAGCTGATCACGCTGTCCGGCGGCGATACGGCGGCGACCATCGCCGCTGCGGCGAACCAGACCAACGGTGCCAACGCCGCCATGGTCTACGGCACCGATGGCGGCATCGCGTCGTCCGGCCTGGTCGTGCTCGAAGACGATAAGGGCGTGCAGCCGGTCTACCAGCCGGCGCCGATCATCCGCGAGGCGGTGCTGAAGGAGCATCCTGAGATCGAGACGCTGCTGAAGCCGGTCTTCGCCAAGCTCGATCTCGTCACCCTGCAGGAACTGAACGGCCGCGTGCAGGTCGGCGGCGAGCCAGTCAAGGGCGTCGCCGAAGATTTTTTGAAGAAGAACGGGTTTCTGAAGTAGTCAGCCCGTTTGGAAAATGACGCCGGTGCGAGGCGCCCCCCTCTGGCCTGCCGGCCATCTCCCCCACACGGGGGGAGATTGGATGCACGCTCGGCTTTCGCCAATCGCCAACGGGGAAGATGGATCGGCGGCAATGAAGCTGCCGATCTCCCCCCAAGTGGGGGAGATGTCCGGCAGGACAGAGGGGGGCGCGACGGAGCACGACGGTCCTGACGTCAGGTCCTCAAGTCGCCGCCATCGCATAGGTACGTCATGACCATCCGCTTCGACAAGCTCGGCGTGGTCATCGCCGTGATCGTTGCCTATGCTGCTTTCGCGGCGCCCTTCGCCACCTTCCGCGCCAACCGCATCGTGCCAGGCGAGGCACGCTCGATCCTCGACGCTCTGCCTGCGGTGACAGGCCCGCTGCTGCTGGCAATCGTGCTTATCGCGGCGCTCATCGCGCTGTTGAAGACACCGCTGATCCTGCGCCTTGCCGCAAGTGTGGCCGCGCTTGCAGCACTGGCGCTGCTGATCGGGGTCGCCGGCAGCTTCCTGACGCCTGAGGGCAACACCTTTGCCCGCATCTCACCGGCCTCGGGTTTCTGGCTGCTCATCTTCGCCTTTACGCTTTTGCTCGCCGATGTGCTGACAAGGCTGAACCTGTCGCCAGGGGCGCGGATCGGCGTGCTCGTCGTCGCGACAGCGGCGATCGGCCTGCTGCTGGTCTCGGGAAGCTGGAACAGCCTGTCGATCCTCAAGGAATATGCCAACCGTGCCGACAGTTTCTGGGCGGAAGGCTCCAAGCATGTGACGCTGGCGCTGGGGTCGCTGGCGGCGGCGGTGATCGCAGGCCTGCCGCTCGGCATTCTCTGCCACCGCGTCGAGAAATTGCGGGCCGGCGTGCTCAACGTGCTGAACATCATCCAGACCATTCCCTCGATCGCGCTGTTCGGCCTGCTGATCGCGCCGCTCGGCTGGGTCGCGACGCATGTGCCCGGCGCGGCTTCCCTCGGCATTCGCGGCATCGGCACCGCGCCCGCCTTCGTCGCCCTGTTTCTCTATTCGCTGCTGCCGGTGGTGGCCAACACCGTGGTCGGTCTTGCCGGCGTGCCGCGCGCCGCCAACGACGCCGCGCGCGGCATGGGCATGACCGAGCGCCAGCGCCTGTTCGGCGTCGAATTTCCGCTGGCTTTCCCGGTGATCCTCACCGGCATCCGCATCGTTCTGGTCCAGAACATCGGCCTTGCCACCATTGCCGCGCTGATCGGCGGCGGTGGCTTCGGCGTGTTCGTGTTCCAGGGCGTTGGCCAGACCGCGATGGACCTGGTGCTGCTCGGCGCCATACCGACGGTGGCGCTCGCCTTTGCCGCCGCCATCATCCTCGACGCGGTGATCGAGATGACCTCTACCAAGAGACGCGAGGCACAACCGGCATGATCGAGATCGAAGGCATTACCAAGCGCTATGATGCGACAACGGTGGTCGACGACGTGTCGATGGTGATCGAGCCGCGCACCATCGCCGTCATCGTCGGCACTTCCGGTTCCGGCAAGACGACGCTGCTTCGCATGATCAACCGGCTAGTCGAGCCGACCGCGGGCGTGATCAAGCTCGACGGCGCCGACAACCGCTCGCTGCCCGGCTATGAGCTGCGCCGCAGCATCGGCTACGCCATCCAGGGCCACGGGCTGTTTCCGCATCGCACGGTGGCGCAGAACATCGCCACCGTGCCGGTGCTGCTCGGCTGGGACAAGGCCCGCATCAAGGCCCGTGTCGACGAGTTGATGACGCTCTACCAGCTCGATCCCCAGGCGTTCGGGCCACGTTATCCGCACGAGCTCTCCGGCGGTCAGCAGCAGCGCGTCGGCGTCGCCCGCGCCCTTGCCGCGGAGCCTAACGTGCTGTTGATGGACGAGCCGTTCGGCGCGCTCGACCCGATCATCCGCAACAAGGCGCAGGAGGATCTTCTGGCGATCCAGAAGCGCTTCGGCACCACCATCATCCTGGTCACCCATGACATGGAGGAGGCGGTGCATATGGGCGACAAGATCGCGGTGATGGATGCCGGCAAGCTGGTGCAGTATGCCCGGCCCGCCGAGATCCTTGCGAGGCCGGCCAGCGCCTTCGTCGAGAGCCTGGTCGGCGCCAGCGAAAAACCGTTCAGGCTGCTGTCGCTCGGCCGCGTGCGCGACGCGGTCGAGAAGGGCAGCGCCGAGGGCGAGGCGATCCCCGGCGACGCCAGCCAGCGCGATGCGCTGGCTGAGCTCCTCTGGTCGGGCCGCCCGGCGCTGCCGGTGAAAGGCGCCGACGGCAAGCCGCTCGGCCGCGTGACGGTGGACGGATTGGTGAAGCGCGCGGCGAGGCCGGCATGAAAGAGGCTGGCTTAAAAGCTTGGCTTCCGTCGCTGCTCAGGCTTGTCCTGGTGGTGTTGCTCATTGCCTTCGTGACCAATCCCGATTGGTTCGAACCGCTGCTGAAGCCGCTTACCGAGAACAACGCGCCAGTGATCTACAACCAGGGAAGCCTGCTGTCGCTGACGCTGCTGCATCTGAGGACCGTGCTGATCGCCACCGTGGCCGCGACCATCTTTGCTGTGGCGCTCGCCATCCTGGTCACCAGGCCAGCCGGCGTCGAATTCCTGCCGCTGTCGCGCAGCCTGGTCAATATCGGCCAGACCTTTCCGCCGGTGGCGGTGCTGGCGCTTGCCGTGCCGGCCGTCGGCTTCGGCGAGAGGCCGACGCTGATCGCGTTGTTTCTCTACGGCCTGCTGCCGATCTTCGAGAACGCGCTGACCGGGCTGACGACGCTGCCTGTCAACGTGGTCGAGGCGGCGCGCGGCGCCGGCATGACCGGCTGGCAAAGGCTGGTCAAGGTCGAGCTGCCGCTCAGCGCGCCGATCATTCTCGGCGGCATCCGGCTGTCTGTGGTCATCAGCCTCGCAACCGCGACAATCGGCTCGACCGTGGCGGCCAGGACGCTGGGCGAGGTGATCATCGCCGGTCTGTTGTCGAACAACCTCGCCTTCATCCTGCAGGGCGGCCTGATCGTCGCCGCCCTTGCCGTGCTGATCTATGACGGGCTGTCGGCGATCGAGCGCTATACCGCGCGTCGCATGGGGCGAGAGACAGCGTAGCACCTCGGCGAGGGTCGTTCGCTTCAGTGTCCGCCCGAACGCGCCGGGTGATCGAGCGTCACCTCGAGCGTGGTGCCCGTCTCGCCCGAAATCCAGCGGCGGCGGACGATTGCAAAATCATATTGTCCAGCGTCTGGAACGGCCAGCAGAAGACTTTCATGTTGTACATGACCATGCTGGCGGTGCTGATCTCCGTCGTCCAGCCGGACGGCGACCTGCGCAAAGGCTGACGACCGCCAGCCGATTTCAATCGATCTAATCGGGCGGCGGCGCCGGCGGGCGTGTCGCCGCCCATAGCTTTTGGGCGAAAGCCGGGCAAAAACCGAACAATATCTTGACGTTCACTGCCCTGTTTCGCATAAGCCGGTGCGAAGGGAGCGGATTCCGCGCGCGGAATCCGCTCCCTGTCTTAACGGCCCAGGGAGGGGTTCTTTTGGGTCATCAATCGAGGAAAATCCGGCAATGACCATAATTTCAGCTGTCATCGCCTGCGGTCTGCTTTCAGTCCTTTACGCCATCTGGGCGACACGTTCGGTCCTCGCGGCCGATCAGGGCAATGCACGCATGCAGGAAATTTCCGCGGCCATCCGCGAAGGCGCCCAGGCCTATCTGGCGCGCCAGTACACCACCATCGCCATCGTCGGTGTCGTGGTCCTGCTGCTCGCCTGGTGGCTGCTTTCGATCACCGCCGCCATCGGCTTCCTGATCGGCGCCGTTTTGTCGGGCGCCGCTGGCTTCATCGGCATGCACGTCTCGGTGCGCGCCAATGTGCGCACCGCGCAGGCGGCTTCCAACAGCCTCGCTGCCGGCCTCGAGATCGCCTTCAAGTCGGGCGCCATCACCGGCATGCTGGTCGCTGGCCTGGCCCTGCTCGGCGTCTCGATCTACTACCTGATCCTCACCCATTTCATGGGCCTTCAGCCCAACGACCGTGTCGTCATCGACTCGCTGGTTTCGCTCGGCTTCGGCGCCTCGCTGATCTCGATCTTCGCCCGTCTCGGCGGCGGCATCTTCACCAAGGGCGCCGACGTCGGCGGCGATCTCGTCGGCAAAGTCGAAGCCGGCATTCCCGAAGACGATCCGCGCAATCCGGCCACCATCGCCGACAACGTCGGCGATAATGTCGGCGACTGCGCCGGCATGGCCGCCGACCTGTTCGAGACCTATGCGGTGACGGTGGTCGCCACCATGGTACTCGCCGCAATCTTCTTCGGCGGCACCGCCGTACTCGGCGCCACGATGCTCTATCCGCTGGCCATCTGCGGCGCCTGCATCCTGACTTCCATCGTCGGCACTTTCTTCGTCAAGCTCGGCTCCAACGGCTCGATCATGGGCGCGCTCTACAAGGGCCTGATCGTCACCGGCCTGCTGTCCATTATCGGCCTCGGCGTCGCCACCTCGGTAACACTGGGCTGGGGCGAGATCGGCACGGTCGCCGGCATGGCCATCACCGGCAGGAACCTGTTCATCTGCGGCCTGATCGGCCTTCTGGTGACCGGGCTCATCGTGGTGATCACCGAATACTACACCGGCACCGACAAGCGCCCGGTGAACTCCATTGCCCAGGCTTCGGTCACCGGTCACGGCACCAACGTCATCCAGGGCCTTGCGGTCTCGCTGGAATCGACGGCGCTTCCGGCGATCGTCATCGTCGGCGGCATCATATCGACCTACCAGCTCGCCGGCCTCTACGGCACGGCGATCGCGGTCACCACGATGCTCGGCCTCGCCGGCATGATCGTCGCGCTCGACGCCTTCGGCCCGGTCACCGACAATGCCGGCGGCATTGCCGAGATGGCCGGCTTGCCCAAGGAAGTGCGCCAATCCACCGATGCGCTCGACGCTGTCGGCAACACCACCAAGGCGGTGACCAAGGGGTACGCCATCGGTTCGGCCGGTCTCGGCGCGCTGGTGCTGTTCGCGGCCTACTCTAACGATCTGAAGTTCTTTGCCGCCAATGGCGACAAATATCCTTACTTCCAGGGCATGGGCGAAGTCTCTTTCGACCTCTCCAATCCTTACGTCGTCGCCGGCCTGATCTTCGGCGGCCTAATCCCCTATCTGTTCGGCGGCATCGCCATGACGGCGGTCGGCCGCGCGGCAGGCGCCATCGTCGAGGAGGTGCGCAAGCAGTTCCGCGAGGATCCGGGCATCATGGCCGGCACGTCGAAGCCGAACTATGCGCGTGCGGTCGACCTTCTGACCAAGGCGGCGATCCGGGAAATGATCGTTCCGTCGCTGCTGCCGGTGCTGGCGCCGCTGGTCGTCTATTTCGGCGTGCTGCTGATCTCGGGCTCGAAGGCATCTGCCTTTGCAGCGCTTGGCGCCTCGCTGCTCGGCGTCATCGTCAACGGCCTGTTCGTCGCGATCTCGATGACCTCTGGCGGCGGCGCCTGGGACAACGCGAAAAAATCGTTCGAGGACGGCTTCACCGACAAGAACGGCGTCAAGCACCTCAAGGGCTCCGAGGCGCACAAGGCCTCGGTGACCGGCGACACGGTCGGCGATCCTTACAAGGACACCGCCGGCCCGGCAGTCAACCCGGCGATCAAGATCACCAACATCGTCGCCCTGCTGCTGCTGGCCGTGCTCGCGCACGGCTGAGGCCGCTTAGCCCCAGGGCCGAAATCCAGACCGAACCCGCGGGAGCGATCCTGCGGGTTTTTCATTTTTGGATGTTTCGCGTGGCCTGCGACAATGGCTGCTGCCTCAAAACGAAAACCCGCAGGATCGCTCCCGCGGGTTTTCGGTCGCCTGAGATGTTGCTGCTTCCAAGGAAGCAAAAGAGAGGAAGAAAGGCCGAAAGGAATCAGCCGCCGGGCATGCCGCCGCTACCGCCGGGTAGGCCGGGCGCCAGCTTGCTGGCGCCGTTGATGATCTGGCTGAGGAAGTTCTGATCCTTGCCGCCGGTCGGCGTGGTCCGCGAGATGAAGTCGAACACCTTGCCGTCCTTCAAGCCGTAATTGGCGATCTGGGTAACGCGCCCGTCCTCGCCGAAATAGACGGCCAGCACCTTCTGGTCGACCAGCCTCGGCTTGTCGAAGGCGACGTAACGCTTGCGCGTCTGTGAGATGTAGTAGAAGGCCTCGTTGTCGAAAGTCGCCTTCGTCGATGGCGTGCCGAGCGCCAGAAGCACCTGTTCGCGGCTTGAGCCGACCGGCACCAGGTCGATCGCCTGCTGGTCGATGACGTAGCCCTGCGTCAGCGTCTCGCTCGGATTGAGATCACCGATCATCTTCGACGAGTTGCAGGCGGAAAGCGCCGAAGCGAGCACCAGCAGCGAGATCGCGCCGGCGGACCTTGACAAAGCGGGCCTGGGCAGAAAAGTCGACTTGATTTTCAGCGCGCGCAACTACAACTCCATTAGCTGGCCGCAACTTGCGCTGGGCCGCAAAACCGGTAAACCAGCTTGCTCGCCGATGCAACAAGGCCAATTCAACAAACGGTCCCCGGGAGACCACCCTCAATGTTCCAGCGCCTTTTTGGTCGCGAACGTCACGCCAACCGCGCTATCACCGAGGCGCTTTACGCACAAATCGTGGCAGCGGCGCGGCAAACCGTGTTTTATTCCGACTGGAATGTACCGGACACGCCGCTTGGCCGCTTCGAGATGCTGTCGCTGCACATGTTCCTGTTTCAGCACCGGCTGCGCGGCGAGGGCGGCGTTGCCGGGGAGGTCGCGCAGGTGCTGATCGACGAGTTCTTCATGGATGTCGAGCATTCGCTGCGGGAACTGGGCGTCGGCGACGTCGGTGTGCCGAAGCGCATGAAGAAACTGGCGAAGATGTTCTACGGCCGCACCGCCGCTTATGACGATGCGCTGGAGCGAAATGACCACGACGCACTTTCTATTGCCCTTGCCCGCAATGTCAGGCCCGATGCCGGCGCCTGGCCGCAAGCAACGGATCTGGCCGGCTACGTCGCCGATGTCTCCAGGCGACTCGCGGAACAGCCGACCGAATCGATTGTTTCCGGCACGGTGGCATTCCCCGTCCCCAAGACTATCTAAGGAAAAGATGAAACACGCCGATTCCCAGAGCCCTGTGTCCTTCCTGGCCAATGTCGCCCGGCTGCCGCAAAAGGGGCTGCCGGTGGTGATCGAGGCCGACGCCGCGCAACGCGCCGCGCTGGCGGGCGAGCACGAGCTGCTCTCGGTCGAGAACTACCGCGCCGAACTCCTAGTGACGCCATGGAAGCGCAACGGCGTCAAGGTCAGCGGCCGCGTCGAGGCCGACATCACCCAGGCCTGCATCGTCACCCTCGACCCGGTCACGGCGCATATCGACGAGGCGGTCGACGGGTTGTTTCTGCCGGAGCAGTCCAAGCTCGGGCGGCAGGGTTTCGAGGGCGGCGGCGAGATACTGCTCGATGCCGAAGGGCCGGACAGCCCGGAGACATTTTCCGGCAATACGATTGATGTCGGAGCGCTTGCCGAACAGTTCTTTGGACTGGCGATCGATCCCTATCCGCGCAAGCAAGGCGTTTCGATGGAGGCTGCCGACGATGCCGGGACTGAGGAAAGCGAATTCCAGCAAAAGCTGCGTTCCCTGCTGGGAAAATCCTGAAAAGCCGACCCAATCGGAGAAAGCCGGTTGTGCGGCAGCCCAAAAACGCTATTTTCGCCGAACCTTCGCGAGCCCCAAACCGTTGCCAGCGCCAGGCGCTCGCTCAAGCAAACTGTGAGATGAATACCGCGTGATCAGGATTTCCATCGATGCCATGGGCGGCGATCACGGACCAAGCGTGGTCATCCCTGCGCTCATGACGGTCGCGACCCGGCGTCCCGACATCCGTTTCGTCATCTATGGTCGCGAGGAGGCGGTGCGCCCCGAGCTCGCAAAATTCCCCAAGCTGGCGGAAGTGAGCGAGTTCATCCATTGCGAGATAGCGGTCAGGATGGACGACAAGCCGAGCCAGGCGCTGCGCCATGGTCGCTGGAAGTCGTCGATGTGGAAAGCCGTCGAGGCGGTCAAGGCAGGCACCGCCGACGCCTGCATCTCGGCCGGCAACACCGGCGCGTTGATGGCGATGTCGAGGTTCTGCCTTCGCACCATGGCGACCATCGACCGCCCGGCGATCGCGGCGCTCTGGCCGACATTGCGCGGCGAAAGCGTGGTGCTGGACGTCGGCGCCACCATCGGCGCGGATGCGCATCAACTGGTTGATTTTGCCATTCTGGGCACCGGCATGGCGCGCTCGGTTTTCGGCATCGAACGGCCGAGCGTCGGCCTGCTCAATGTCGGCGTCGAGGAGATCAAGGGCCAGGAAGAGGTCAAGGAGGCGGGCCGCATGTTGCGCGAAGCCAACATGGCCTCGATGAACTACCATGGCTTCGTCGAGGGCGACGACATCGGCAAGGGCACGGTCGACGTGGTCGTCACCGAAGGATTTGCCGGCAACATCGCGCTGAAGACGGCGGAAGGAACGGTACGACAGATCGCCGGTTACCTGCGCGCCGCGATGAACCGGACGCTGATGGCCAGGATCGGCTATATATTCGCCAAGGGCGCCTTCGATCGCCTGCGCGAAAAGATGGATGTCGGCCGCTCCAATGGCGGTGTTTTCCTGGGGCTGAACGGCATCGTGGTGAAAAGCCATGGCGGGGCTGATTCGGACGGCTTCGCGGCGGCGATCGAGCTTGGCTACGACATGGTGCGCAACAATCTGCTCGATCGCATCGAAGCCGACCTCGACCTGTTCCATGCGCGCAATCCGCATGCCCAGACATCTAGGAAATCCGACGTCGTTGCCGACGCAGAGGAATAGGAAAGAGCCTTGATCAGATCAGTCGTGCGCGGCACAGGCGCCGCGCTGCCCCGCCGCATTATGAAGAATGCCGATTTCGAAGGCATGGTCGAGACGTCAGACGAATGGATCGCCCAGCGCACCGGCATCCGCCAGCGCCATATCGCGGCCGACGACGAGACGACGGCTTCGCTCGGCGAGGCGGCGGCGCGCGCGGCGCTGGCCAATGCCGGCCTGACGCCAGCCGATATCGACTTGATCGTGCTGGCGACGTCGACGCCCAACAACACCTTTCCGGCGACCGCTGTCGAGATCCAGAACCGGCTCGGCATGCATCACGGCTTCGCCTTCGACATGCAGGCGGTATGCTCGGGCTTCGTCTACGCGGTGACGACCGCCGACCTCTATATCCGCGGCGGCCTGGCAAAACGCGTGCTGGTGATCGGCTCGGAAACCTTCTCGCGCATCCTCGACTGGAGCGACCGCTCGACCTGCGTCCTGTTCGGCGACGGCGCCGGCGCGATGGTGCTGGAAGCAGGAGAGGGGGCGGGCAGTATTGCCGACCACGGCGTTCTGGCGGCCAGCCTGCGCTCCGACGGGGCCCACAAGGACAAACTGTTCGTCGACGGTGGACCGTCGACCACCGGAACGGTGGGCCATCTCAGGATGGAGGGCCGCGAGGTGTTCAAGCACGCGGTCGGCATGATCACCGACGTCATCGAGGCGACGTTCGCACAGGCCGGCATCACCGCTGAAGATCTCGACTGGTTCGTGCCGCATCAGGCCAATAAACGAATTATCGACGCTTCCGCCAAAAAGCTCGGGATAGCAGAGAAAAAGGTGGTGGTTACGGTCGATCTGCACGGCAACACCTCGGCTGCTTCCGTGCCGCTGGCTCTGTCGGTGGCCGTCGCCGACGGCCGCATCAAGAAGGGTGACCTGGTGCTAATCGAGGCGATGGGCGGGGGCTTCACCTGGGGCGCGGTTTTGGTTCGCTGGTAAGTTTGCCGAACTGACAGGTTCGGTCCTTGACCTTGCCGGATCAATTACTTAGGCTCTATCTTTGCTTGTATCGATTTATATTTTTGAGCTGATGGGACGGTTCGCATGGGGGGAAAGACACTTACGCGCGCCGATCTTGCTGAAGCCGTTTATCGCAAGGTCGGCTTGTCGCGTACTGAATCGGCCGAGCTCGTCGAAGCGGTTCTGGATGAGATTTGCGAAGCGATCGTTCGCGGCGAGACGGTGAAATTGTCGTCGTTCGCGACGTTCCATGTCCGCTCCAAGAACGAGCGCATCGGGCGCAATCCCAAAACCGGCGAGGAAGTGCCAATCCTGCCGCGCCGCGTGATGACCTTCAAATCATCGAATGTGCTGAAGAACCGCATCCTGCGCGCCCATCAGAACAGCAAGGCCAAGGGCAGCAAATAGCGCCTGCGCTTCAAAGCCTAGTTGAAAACGGCCGCCTCCTTTGACGCCGGGCTTGAATATTGTTTCATAAACCGCTGAAATAAGGCCCGATTCGGCAGAACAAGCCGGATCGGAATGGTTCTTTGTTGAGCATGATCTTGCCCGAAAACCGATTCCCACCTTTCGGGATCATGCTCCAGCGTGAGGATTTCGCCCATGGACAAGAGCCCCGATGCTTTCCGCACCATCAGTGAGGTCGCAGAAGATCTCGACCTGCCGCAGCATGTGCTGCGTTTCTGGGAAACGCGTTTCAACCAGATCAAGCCGATGAAACGCGGCGGCGGCCGCCGCTACTACCGGCCGCAGGATGTCGAACTGATCAAGGGCATCCGCCACATGCTCTACGACCAGGGCTATACGATCAAGGGCGTGCAGAAGCTGCTGCGCGAGAACGGCAACCACTTCCTGGTCGCCATCGGCAATGGCGACATGGCGGCCGTCGAGGCGATCTCGCAACGCCGGCAGGCCGATGCGGTGCCGCTGACGCCGGCGGCCCAGCCGCGCGGCGCCGATGATGAGATGCTGGTCGGCGAGCCCAAGGTGAAACCCAGCCGGCGCTTTTTCGGCCTGGGCAAAACCGACGACGAAGGTCCGGTGCAGCCGGGCACGTCGAAACTCTCGCGCGACAATCGCGCTTTGCTGCAGGAAGCACTGTTCGACCTTCTGGAGTGCAAGCGCCTGCTCGATCAGGTGCGCTAAGAGCCGATCGATCGCCGGCAGAACCGGAACTGCTTCCGGAATCATGCGTTCCTCCCGGAAAGGAAGGAAGCATATCATGGTATCATTTTCGACCCTCTCCCACATCGACCTTGAAAAGCAGGTCGCGGCCCTCTCCAGGGAACTGGCGGCGCTGAGGAAAGCCGTGTCCAGGCGGGGCAGCGCCTACTACGAGGACGGGCGTGACACAGCGTCGGACTATTATTCGGATCTTGCCGAGCGCTTCAGCGAGGCGCTGCCTGCGATCAGGAGGCAAAGCAGGGTGATAGAAAAGTCAGCCCGCGAGCACCCGGCGACAGCGGCCGCTGTCGGGCTGGTTGTGGTCGGCCTCGTCGCCAGCCTGCTCCTCAGCCGACAGCAGAAAACGTCGCGAGCGACGTCGAGATCGGCACGTTGAGGCAAAAGAAAGTGGCGGCCATCCCGTAGACAGCCGCCCCTTTCGTCGAGGTGGATCAGCGCGCGAGCTTGAGCCTGTTGTTCGGGCTGACCTGGGCGGTCTGGCTGCATTTGCCGTAGACAGTGCCGTTGGAATCGGTGGCATCCGTGTATGTGCCCTTGCAGTCGAGCTGCAGCACCAGGCAATGACCCGCGCCCTTACAAACCGCGCCGCCGCCGCTCGGATGCGTGCCGTCGGCGAAGGCCGAGCTCGGAACGGAAATCGAGCTGAAGGCCGAGACGACGATGGCAGCGGCGAGCGACAGGCGCTTGAAGTTCGAGATATTGGTCATTTGAGCATTTCCTTCTCTTGGATCGAGGATCGCCGTCCTGGCGTCCTTCCGGTTGGGGAGCGCCTTTCTTGGCGTCCATACCGTCTTGGTGCGGCTCGGAGAGGAAAGGTTCACGCGTCGGTTCAAAAAGAATGGCAGGTGCTGACGCGTTCTGCGCTTGGGTCAAGCTCCCGCCGCTGTTTCGATCCTTCCAAAACGACTGGCGTGCCGGCGACAGGCGCCTAACGAGCGAGGGCTGAGAGCCGTCGAAGAAATCGACGATCGGCCAGTCGAAGAACCTGATCGGGACGGCGCCCCGCGCCGGCGCCGCTGAGACCGATGCCGCGGCCGCGCCGGTCCGGCATCACGTTGCCGTGACGGTTCCTTTGGTGCTTGGCAAATCGTTAATGACCGGGCATTGTCGCGGCCGTCCCAGGCAACATCATTATTTGATCAAACTCTTTCAGACCACGGAGTTGCCAATGTCCCAAATAGCAAAAAAAGAACCCTTCTCCGAACTGGCGGCAATCGAAGCTACGCCTGATCACAGCGCCCTCAGAACCATCCGGGAAACCAGGGGATACAGCATGGAAGAGCTGTCTCTGACGTGCGGCCTGGCGGTCGATGAGATCGCGGACATCGAGAACGGCAAGAATGCCGATCCATCGAAGCTTCGACGAATAGCCTCTGCGCTTAGGCTTCCGGAAAACGCGCTGGTCAATACACCCGTGCTGACACAATCCGCGGACAGTCGACCCGTCTCATAGCAGCGACGCCAGAGCATCAAACCATACGAGCAAACGAGCGTGATTCTGGATTTGAAGTTCCTGAGTGCTGACGACATGCAACAGAGCAGGAACTTCAAATCCATCGCGCCGGGCATCGGCGTGACGGCCGCCGAATTCGGTTGACCCGAACCGGGTTATCACGATACATCGCGACCGGTCCGGAGTGTAGCGCAGCCCGGTAGCGCACTTGACTGGGGGTCAAGGGGTCGTCGGTTCGAATCCGGCCACTCCGACCAAATAAGCCTTTGAAGACTAAGGCTTATTTGAAATCCGGGGAAACTAGCGACGACGCGAAAAGTAAAATTGGGGCCTTTCTGGGGCCTTTTCCTTTTCTGGGGGCCGTGCCAGTCTGGGGCCATGCCGGCCGCAGATTCCGTTCCCCGCGACAATTGCCGGCCCGAATTGCGCGGCCTGAGTCGCGCCGTGAACGGGCCGACGATCGGCGGCGTACAATGTGCCCGGCAGCGATTCGCTGCCGGCAAGGGCAAGGGCACATGCTTTTCAATGTAAGCGGGGTCGAGGCGCAGCACCGGCCATTGATCCAGAATGGCAATCTTGGCGACGCCTACCGTGCCGGCACATTCGGATGCGTCAGGTTGATCGAGGATGTTGTTCGCGGAGGAAGCTGGAATGACGAGCGCGCCACTTTCGTCGTCATCGAACTTGCCGTTCGCATGATCAACGACTGCGGTGCCGCTGGCCAATTGCCTTGGCCGGCTTCTGGTCGGCGGCGGGCCATCAGGTTCGCGATCTAGTGGAATGCCATCAGCTGATCGAATATTTCCGCTATCAGCCTTCTCGCGCGCAACCGTGGCTCGATTGCGTGGGCAAGGAGCGCCACGACAAATTCAACTTCGGCTTAGTCGGTCGGGAGCTTGAGAAGCTGCGCGGACCAGCGAAGTTCGACCTCAAGCAGAGTTTCGGGTTCTATTCGAATGCAGGGAGCCATCCCAGCACCGGCGGCCTTGCGTGGCAAATGACGGACGTTGGCCAGAAGCTCATCGGGCCGGTTCCGCACCCGGATCGCTTCCGCCTTTTCATAGGCGATCTGTGGGCGCATGCGACGAGGGCGACGCTGGATTTTGTCGACACCATGGATGCGCTCAATCCGGACCACGAGCCGATCCGCGATCAGTTTCGTTTCAGCCATGCCGTGGTCGTCGGCGGAAGGAACTTGCTCGCCAGCATCACCGCCGAACAGGTGCGCGAGTTCTGGAAATAGCCGGCCGCGCGCTGCGGCGGCGGTAATGGCCGCCTGGGCGGCGCGGATACACGCGCCCGTTGCTAGACGGGACGGCCTCCTTGGGCAAAGCTCCGAATCGCGGGGGCCATTGGCAATCCCGCAGGGTCGGCGGGTTCAGGCAATGCCCATTGAAAGATGGGCTGCCGACTTCCCCTTTTTGGCTGTAGCGCTCGGCGGCTGGCGCTCTCGATTGCCGTTTCGTTCGTGAGCGAAACGGTGAACTTCCCATTCACGTCTTGCTCTTGTTTAGGGAGCAATTGCATTCGGGATCGGCCATGGCGGCGACCATGGGCGCGCTGTCCTTTCGTCATTTGCCGGCGGCATCCGGCGCGCTCGGCGGCGGCGCATATTGCGACCAGCCAAATCGGCTTTGCAGGCTGAACATGATCGCTTTCAACGCTGCGCCGTCATTGCCGCCGGCAATGCGCAGCAGATTGCGGATCAGCTCGGCCTCGACGCGCGCGGCGCCTCGGCGAAGTTCAGGCCGATAGTGCCGATAGAGCGTCGATCGCGGGATATCGAGCGCATTGCAGATCTGTGCGATCGGGACGGCGGAACCGGCGAGCACCTCGACTGCCAACCGCCTTGCTCGAGTCGGCTCATGCGGCGGGCGCCCGCGTTTGATCGGCTGTGCGCTCATTTTTCCATCTATGGAGTCCCTAAAATGCCCGGAAGCCCAGCCTCGTTTTTTATAGGACAGAAAAAAAATTCTCCGCATGCCGCCCGCACCGGCCCGGCGCCGCGCGGCCTTGGGAAGTTTGCACCCCGCCCCCTGAACCAGCGGGGAGGCGAAACTACCGCCTAGGGTGGGTCACGGTCTGACTCCTGTTCACTGAGGACGCGGAGGATTCGCGGCGGCTGTCGCTTCAATGCGTTTGGCTACCAACTCCTGCAAACGCCACAGCTGCTTGTCATGAATCCCCAAATCTTCAAGGTGACTTACAGTGCTGTGGAGATAGTCGGCCATGGAACCCCACGGACCGCACGCGACCGCGAGCGCATCGGCGATCTGTTCCAGCGACAGCCCGCGGACATAGCGCTCGCTGCTCCGGTTAATCACAAAGGTGATCGCGTGGAGCGCTCCTTTATCGGTGCGAACATTCACCCAACGCGGCGAATGAGCGGACGGCTTGGCTCGTATCTCACGACGAAAGAGCCTGCCGAGATTGGCCTCGATAGCATTCGGTGGCAGGCGATAGACCGCGCCCTTGCACCGCCCGCCACGGTCGAGCGACAACATGAGTGCGGGTCGCCTGTCTGATCCTCGAAACCACCGGTCCCAACCGAGGCAGAAGGAGCGGTGCCACCCGGGCACAAAGCCTACCCGCTGCTCCACGAAATCACAGGCCGGGTTCCACATCAGTGATCCATAGGCAAAGATCCAGACCTCATCAGCCGACGGTGCGGCGGCAAGTATAGCCCGGACAGTGTCATCATGGTCTGCGTCGGACGGCGCAGTAAAGGGCGGCGGCAGAGATTCGTCCACACTGAGGACTCTCGCGACCAGCTCGGGCGTTAATCGCATTCGACTTGGTTTTGGGACCATCGCTCGCTATCACTCGCACCAGTCGACTGAGGCATCAAGCATTAGATACCTACGGCTCGATGATAGCTGACGGGATCATCTACAGATTGCGCGCGCCGATATCGTCGTCAGGCCACGTTGCCGAAGTCGCCATAGGTCAGCGCTGTCGGCTGCTTGACGGCAAGACCGATCCGCTCCTCGGCCAAGATGGCGACTAGGTTGCGCACAAAGAAATCAGCATGCTCGGTGCTGACCTCAACGCGCGCGGCCCAGCGATCGTACAAGGTGCCTGCCTGCTGGTAGCTGCCGACCAAGAACTTATCGACGGCCATCGCTTGCGTCGGCACGACAGGCAAGCCGAACAGAGCGGGCTGCACAACAGCTTGTGGATCGCCCAAGATGTACCGGCCATCACCATCCTTCAAAAGCCGGAGTCGCATCCAGTCCGACGGATGCATGACGATGCCGTCCGCCGGGAAGTCGGCCAGCGCGTTCTGCAGGATCGCGAGGCCGATCGTGTCGAGCATCGTCGGATCGGCGATGGTGAACGGCGCCGCGAAGGCCGTGGCGTTCGTGACAAGGCCGTTGAGGTTGCTGCCGGTGCCGTCGCCGTTGAGCAACTGCGCTTCTTCAGCGAGCGCTAGGCCATAGCGAAGCCGTCGATTATGTCGCGAAGCTGCGGCACATCATCGAGCACCTGCCGCGACGCCGGAATCCAATGCGCAATGACTTGCGTCGGCAAGGTTCGCAGGACGAATGCCAGCGCGCTTTCCGGCTTCGTTGCGCCCTCGGCCACGGTCGCCGCGTTGTTCGTGCGTCCGGTCTGCGCCGGCCGCCTATGCGCTTCGATTTTTCCATGGGCAGTAGGGAAAAACTCCTCGACCGATTTTTCGCCGGCAAGAAAAAATTCTCCGCATGGGGCCCGCGCGGGCCCGCCGGGCGGCGGGCTTGGCAACTTTCGACCGTCCCCCTGATGCTAAACTACCGCTTAGGGTGGAAACTTGCCGTATGCGCGCCTGTCGGAACGACGTGATTGCGGCAAGGAGCGGACGTCGCCCCGCCTATGCGGCTTGCTCACTCTAGCGTCGGGGCGGTCCGCAGACCGTTGAATCGAAATCGCTACGAAGCCCACGGGCAGACCTTAGCCTCCTGCGCTGAGCATTTCGATGATTGTTAAATCCAAAGAATCACCACAGGACGGTGGCCGTCGAGCGAGTTTTCAGCAGCCCAGCCTATTAATGTGCAACTTGGGAAGCTGCCGACATCAATTCCTCGGGATTCAGCGCTCTGAAGGTGTTGAGGCCATCCTCCAGAACTTCAGTGAAGTTCCAGCGTACGATGCCCGCCCGGTCGATTAGGAACTGACCGACAAGCTGCGCCTGGCTGGAAGCCATCGCCTGCTGATCGACTTCCGTAATCTCATATCCTTCCTTCTTGTTAAGAAATTCATTCATTGCCATGACGTTCATAGGCTCGGGCAACTCGCCCGGGAGATGGAACGGTATCGCCATAACCGTGTCCATCCCGACCTCGCGCAAGCCGAAAGCACGGTGCGAGGCTCGCTCCGGGTCGGATGCGGCGAGAAGATCGGGTGCCGGGTGGTAACGGAAATAGAGCCGCGCCCGCTCGACCGGCGTATTGACCACAGCCAGGCATTCGACGCCTTTCTCACGCAGGGCCGGCTTGAGTTGCGCCATCGCCGCGACATGGCGCCGGCAGAACGGACAGTGCAGGCCTCGGAACAAACCGATCAACAACGGGCTCCGGCCTCGAAAATCATCGAGCGCGATCTTGCCTTCGCGTGAGATCGCATTGAGCACAACATTCGGTGCCCGGTCGCCCGGCTGCAGCGGGCGGTCAACACTACTCGTGGACATGGACAACCTCCTCGCCCCGGGGTCAGTCAGGGAAAGCAGCACACCCAGCGTTTCGGAGGCGATCAAGTGCTGGGGCGAAAGCTTCCTGTGCCAAGGCAATAGCTTTCGACCTCTGCCATATTGCCGAGGTCGAGATTACGCGCGTTGTAAGCCCATCATAACACGAAAAAGCATCTGCGGGTGCCGCCAAATGTGGTGAATTACCTTACGCGAGCGCACTCCCGAATGCTCTTGCGCTGAAGGTCAGGTTCCCGACCTCGATTTGGAGGTTCGGGTCGTCGGTTCGAATCCGGCCACTCCGACCATTTCAAAACTTAGACTTGTCCCCAGAAATCGATCATGCCCCAGCCGCTGGCACAGGCAGCTCCACCGGCCGCAACTGCCGCTGGTGGCGGTATTCGAGCGCGATGGCACCCCAGATCAGGCCGAGCAGCAGATAGACATGGCGCCAGTGGTCGATGTCGATGAAGGTGCCCAGCCCGATATTGCCGATGAAGGCGACATAGGCACACAGAAGATAGGGCTGCCACGGCCTGTCGCGCAGGAGAATGCGGAAGCCGGCCGCTATCGTCCAGCAGGTCAGCGCCAGAAACGATACGAAGCCCAGCCAGCCATAGTCCATCAGCATCTTCAGCCAGATGTCGTGCGTGTCCTCGCCGAAAATCGTGCCGAAGACGAGCGGGCCGATGCCGAGCGGATGCTCCAGCGCCATCTGGAAACCGATCGTGTAGCGGGCGAAACGGCCGAGGCGGGCGGTGTCGTAGCTCTGCTCCAGTTGGGCGCGGCTGGAAAACATTTCGGAAACGCCCGGCAGCTGCAGGATGACGAGCATCGCCATCACCAGCAGCGAGATGGCGGCGATGGTCATGACGACGACGCGCAGCCGGAACTTGCCGCTGGCGCTCTGCAGGAACAGAGCGCCGGTGAGCAGGATCGCCGAAACGCCGAACATGCCCCAGGCGCCACGCGAGAAGGAGAAGAAAATGCCGGCCGTGATAATCAGCAGCGGCACTGCCAGCAAGGGCATGCGTGAGACGGGACCCGTCAGCATGAGATAGAGCAGATAGATGCCGGGAAGCACCAGGAACGGCCCGAACACGTTCGGATCCTGGAAGGCGCCGGTGGCGCGGTCGTATTTGGTGAATATCTCCGCCCCTGGGAAGGCATGGAAATAGCCTGCTATGCCGAGCAGCGAGGTCAGCGCCGCCGATATCACATAGGCCAGGAAGATCGACCGGTAGAGACTGGGCTGGACCGATGTCACCGAGGCGACGAACACCGCGGTGAAGGCAAGGAACAGCGACACTGAGAGATAGAGCGGGGCGCCGGTAATATCCGACATCTGGGTCATCGAGATCATGCCGCCAATGTTCATGATCACCAGCAGCACCAGCAGCGGCGCTGCCGCGCGCGATATGCGCAGGCCGAACAAGGCCCACACCACGATCAGCCCGGCCATGTAGATGTCGTATGGGGCAGGCTCGGCAATGACGAAGCCGGACAGGAAGACGCCTAGGAAAACCGCGCCCGACGCAATCAGCGCAATCAGCTTGGCATTGACTGCGGCCGGCGGCAGTTCATGCGTGACGGCGCTCAATAAGCATTTTCCGTGTTGAGCAGCCGGATCGGTGTCAGGAACAGGATCCTCAGGTCGAACAGCAGCGACCAGTTCTCGATATAATACAGGTCGTACTCCGTCCGCATGCGGATCTTCTCGTTAGTGTCCATCTCGCCGCGCCAGCCATTGATCTGCGCCCAGCCGGTGACGCCGGGCTTGACCTTGTGGCGTGCGAAATAGCCGTCGACCACCTCATTGTAGAGAAGGTTGTGCGACTGGGCGGCAATGGCGTGCGGGCGCGGCCCCACCAGCGACAGCGAACCGAAAAGCGAATTGAAGAACTGCGGCAGCTCGTCGATCGAGGTCTTGCGGATGAAACGGCCGACGCGAGTGACGCGCGGGTCGTTCTTGGTCACCGTCTGCTTGGCCGTCGGATCCGCCTTGTCCGTGTACATCGAACGGAACTTGTAGACCTCGACGATCTCGTTGTTGAAGCCATGCCGCTTCTGGTGGAACAGCACCGGTCCCTTGCTGTCGAGCTTGATGGCGATCGCGGTCACCAGCATGACCGGCGAGAACACGATGATGCCGATGATCGAGAAGACGATGTCGAAGGCGCGCTTGGCGACCGAATCCCAGTCGTTGATCGGCTTGTCGAAGATATCGAGCATCGGCACGGAGCCGATGTAGGAATAGGCGCGCGGCCGGAACTGCAGCGCGTTCGAATGCGCCGAGAGCCGGATATCGACCGGCAGCACCCACAGCTTCTTCAAAAGCTGCAGGACGCGCGATTCGGCGGTCAGCGGCAGCGACACGATCAGCATGTCGATGCGGGCGATGCGGGCGAACTCGATGAGCTCGGAAACGGTGCCAAGCTTCGGGTAGCCGGCGACGATGGGTGGCGAGCGCTTGTCGCCGCGGTCGTCGAAGATGCCGCAGATGCGGATGTCGTTGTAGGGCTGCCTTTCGACGGAGCGGATCAGGACTTCCGCCGCCGTGCCGCCACCGACAATGACGGCGCGGCGCTCCATGCGCCCGTCGCGCGCCCAGCGCCGGATAAGCTTCGACATCAGCAGCCTGAGCCCGAAGATCAGCAAGAAGCCGACGACGAACCAGGTGCCGAAAAACAGGCGCGAATAGTCTTCCGACGTTTTCATGACGAATGCCGTGAGCGCCATCAAGGCGAATGTCCCCGCCCAGACCAGCAGGAGACGGCCGAAATTGGCGATCGGGCGCATCAGCGAGACGATCTGGTAGCAGTCGGTGACGTCGAGCAGCACCACGGCAAGGAACGAGGCGGCGGCGATCGTCAGCGGATATTGCCAGGCGAGATGGCTGAAGAAGCCGACATAGTAGAAATAGACGCAGAGACCCGACAGGAACAGCAGCGCGAATTCGACCAGTCGCAAGACGCCGCTGACCATGATCGGCGACATGGTATCGCGCCTGTATTGCGACGCGACCTGACGGGCGACGTCGTTCATCCCGCCAAGGCTATCGCCATTCGCCGGGCCGTCGAATTTGCGCACCGCGTCTATCGAAAAGCGGCGAGCGGGATCGATCTCGTTCATGGGTGCATCCGCAAAGCTTCCCTCAGGTGAATAGCAAAAGAGAGCTAAGAAACCCTTCAAACAACAGGTGGCTTTGGAGAAGCTTTTGGGGCTAGCGCCTTTTTGGAGCTAACGCTTGAGCGCGGCGAAATAGGCCGTCTCGATCGCGGCGGCCATCACGTCGGCGCCGAATCGCGCCTTGAGGTCGGCGGTGTCGGGCATCAAAGCGCCATAGGCTTTGGGGTCGGCCAGCGCCGCGCTCATCTTGTCGCCGAGCTCGCGCGGGTCGGGCCGGATCAGGGCAGGGGAACCGGCGCCAAGGATTTCCGGGATGCCGCCGACGGCGGTGGCGATCATCGATTTGCCGGCGGCGAGCGTCTCCAGCACGATATAGGGCATGGCTTCCGCGCGCGAGGGAACGACAACCAGTTCGGCCAGCGCGAAGGCTTTGCGCGCCGGCATCGGCGGCAGGAAGCGTATATGGCCTTCGAGCCCGAGCCGCTTCACTTGCGCATGGTAGCGCGGCAGGTCGTCACCGTCGCCGACCATCACCGCTTTCAACGGGCGGCCAAGCCGCGTTCCGGCAAGAACCAGCGCATCGATGAAGATGTCCGGTCCCTTGAGGTCGCGCATCATGCCGATATAGAGGACATCGGCCGCATTCTGCTCGGTCCGCACCGGCTCGAACTCGGCGGCGCGCAAGCCGTTGTGGACAAGGTTGTTCGGTGTGGGCGGCTCGCCGACCTTCCTGCGATAAGTCTGTCTTTCATAGTCGGAGACAAACAGAAGATAGTCGGTGAAGCGCGCCATGAACCGTTCGAGCGCGAAGAACAGCTTCCCCGCGACGGTGGTCTCGTCATAGTGAAGAGAGCCGCCATGGGGCGAATAAACGCGGGCTACGCGAGACCTTGATACCCGCAACAATGAGCCGAACAGGCGGGCATAGGCGCCACCCTTGGCGCCGTGCCCATGAAGCACGTCCGGCCGCAATTCCTTGATAATCCCAAAGGTGCGCCAGGCCGAGGCGAGGTCGCCCGGCCCGACATGCCGCTGCATCGGCGTGCGATGGATGCCGAGCGCCATTCTGCCTTTCATCTGTTCGAACAGGTGTTCCTCGAAATCGCCGCCCGTCGTCGAATCGCAGACGATGCCGACCAAATGCCCGGCGGCGACCTGCGCCTCGGTCAGGTCGCGCACATGACGAAAAATCCCTCCGACAGGTGAGCGAAAGCAGTGGACGATCCTGAGTGTGTCCGCCACGTGGTCTAGAACAGGCGTTCGCGAACGTAGACCGTGTCACCGGGCAGAAGCGGGTCGGAGGTGGCCACGCGACCGGTCATGACCTTGCCGTTGATGTCGCGGGTGATGTCGACGCTTTCCTGGTTGGCGCGCGGGCTGAAACCGCCGGCGATGGCGATCGCCTTTTGCACGGTCAGGCCGGGAACATAGGAGTATTGGCCCGCGGCACCGACTTCGCCCATGATGAAGATCGGCCGGTAGCGGTCTATCTCGACCGAAACGTCCGGATCGCGCAAATAACCCTGGCGCAATTTGTCGGCGATCTCGCCTTCGAGCTGCTGTGCGGTGTGGCCGCGCGCCGGCACGGCGCCGACGAGCGGGATCGACAGGTAGCCGGATTGGTCGACGCTGTAGACGTTGGTCAATCCTTCCTGCTCGAACACGGTGACGCGGACCCGGTCGCCGGCGCCGAGGCGATAGGGCTGATCGAGCATTTTATGAAAGGCGGCCGGCGCCGGCCGGTAGCTGGAGCAGCCGGCAAGCAACGACACGGCGAGCAGCGCGTGGAAGAGGGAAGCAGTGCTTTTCATGACCGGACACGTACCTTCGACTGGCCGCTGTTACGCCGCGGCAAACTTTGGGAGTCGAGGTCCGTTATCATCCCGTTAGGGTTAATGGCCGGTAAAGGCGCGCAGCGGAAGCGGCGGCATCCGACAAAAGACGACCGGTTTCGATGCTTTTATTGCCGCTTGCGAGTAAAACCTAACAGATGCTTACCGCGATATTAACGGCTGAGTTACCATAGTTGTTTACCGTGCATCCTGACCAATGCATGTCGCCCAAAAGTGCGCAGCGGTTTTGGGACAACGACATGCATGAAAACAATAGCTTAAAGCGCGTCACCTGACCTGTTCAAACGCGACGCGCTTTAAGTACCGGAGCAGGATGCATGTCCGTTCAATCCGCGGCCGCAGATGTCGACGTCGATCTTAGGCAGCTCTTCGCAAGCCTGGCGAGGAACTGGCTGCGCATTCTTGTCGTGGCGCTTGTAGTAACCGGCCTGGCGCTCGCGCTCGCCTGGCTCGCCACGCCGCATTACATGGCCGAAACACGGCTTTTGATCGAAACGCGCGAATCCGTCTACACGCGCCCCGACGGCACCAACAACGACGACAGGCCGATTCTCGATGAGGAAGGCGTGACCAGTCAGGTCGAGGTCATTTCCTCGACCGACATCCTCAAGCAGGTGGCGCAGAAGCTCAATTTATCGCGGCTTGCCGAGTTCGACGAGGCGGCTGACATGCCGGTGTTGAGTCGTCTGCTCGTCATTGCCGGCCTGAAAAGCGACCCCAACGAGATTCCGCCGGAAGAACGCGTGCTGAAGACCATGCGCGAGAAGCTCAACGTCTATCGTGTTGAAAAATCGCGCGTTATCGTCATCGAATTCTCCTCGGAAAACCCCAGGCTTGCCGCCGAAATTCCGAACGCCATCGCCGACGCCTACATCTCCGTCCAGGGCAATGCCAAGACCGAATCGAATTCCGCTGCAACCGACTGGCTGGCGCCTGAGATCGCCGACCTGTCAAAGCGGGTGAAGGATGCCGAGGGCAAGGTGGCAAGCTACCGCGCCCAGTCCGATCTTTTGATGGGCGGCAACAATTCGGTGCTCGCCACGCAACAGCTTTCCGAACTGTCCAGCGAACTGTCGCGGGTGCGCGCCAATCGCGCCTCGGCGGAAGCGACTGCCGACGGCGTGCGCAGGGCGCTGCAGAATGGCGGCTCGCTGGATGCGGTGCCGGAGGTGCTGTCTTCCGAACTCATCCAGCGTCTGCGCGAGCGGCAGGTCGAGCTCAAGACCAATATCGCCGACCTTTCCACCTCCTTGCTCGACAATCATCCACGTATCCGGGCGCTGAGGTCGCAGCTTGCCGATCTCGATCGCCAGATCCGCAACGAGGCGGAAAAGATCATGAGAGGGCTGATGACGCAGGCGCAGACCGCCCAGGCCCGCGAAAATCAGCTTGTCGCCGACGTCAACACCCTGAAGGCCGCATCGGCGCGCGCCGGCGACCAGCAGGTCGAACTGGACGCGCTGCAGCGCGAAGCGACCGCCCAGCGCCAGTTGCTCGAATCCTACCTGACCCGCTACCGCGAGGCATCCTCGCGCAAGGACAGCAACTATCTTCCGGTCGATGCGCGTGTCTTTTCCCGCGCGGTGGCGCCGTCCGAGCCCTATTTCCCAAAAATCCTGCCGATCGCCGGTGCAGCCTTCGTCGGCTCGTTGCTGCTCATGGCGATCGTGACGCTTCTGCAAGAGCTGTTTTCGGGTCGCGCCATGCGGCCGGCCGCCGGCGCCCGCTTCGAGCGGATCGAGCAGGTCGCGATGCCCGTTGCTAGGCAGGAGCCGGCCGACATCGAAGAAGGCGATATCGAAGAGGTCGAGGACCGGGCGGCGGAAGCGGAGGCAGAGCCGGAAGCGGTTGCCGCAGTGCAAGCAACGGCCCCAGCAACTGGCGAGGTCGTCGAGCCGGCGCGCCCCACTCTTGGCGAAGTCGAGATCGACAAGGCGGTGGAGAAACTGATCTCAAGCGGTGCTGCACGCGCCATATTCGTGTCGCCGGAAGGCGACGAGGCGGCCGCCTCGGCGGTGCTGGTGGCGCGAGAGGTTTCCGACGCCGGCCTGCGTGTGCTCCTGCTCGATCTTACCGCTTCGGGCGCCGCCTCGCGGCCGATGCTGGACAGCGGGCTTTTCCCGGGCATCACCAATCTGCTCGCCTCGGAAGCGCAATTCAGCGACGTGATCCATCCCGATCTCTATTCGGACTGCCACGTCATTCCCGTCGGCACTGCCGATCCGGTCCGCGCAATGCGCGCCGCCGACCGGCTGCCGATCATCATGCAGTCGCTGACCACCGCCTACGATCTGGTCGTGGTCGAATGCGGACCCACCGACGCGCAAGGCATCGGCCGCCTTGTCGGCGAGGGCACCGAGGTCTTCCTGTCGATGCTGGAGCCGGACGACGAGGTTACGCATGCCGCGGTCGAGTTGATCGAGAGCGGCTATCCCGACCTGACGCTGGTGACGCCGGTCGGCCATGCGACGCCAGGGACGCCGGTGCCGGGACGGCGCTCCGCCGCCTGAGACGGTTCGATAGTTTTCCCGAAGTCCCCGAAATCCCGGCAGCGATCAGCTGTCGTCTTCGCCAGCGGCAGGTGCTGCGTGCCCGGCCGTCTTGCGGCGCAGCACCTTGGTCAGCTTCCAGATCGTCGGACTGTTCTTGACGAAGGCTTTCAGGCGCGCGCCTTGCTGTAGGATAAGCGCCAGCGCGCGGCCCTTCAACGTCAGCGGGACCAGGACCTCGAAATGCTGGGTCTCGATATCGCACCACAGTCGCTTGTAGGGTTCGTCGCCGACCGAGAAATCATAGACATCGAACCCGCTCTCGCAGGCCTCTTCGATGTTGTCGAAGAACAGGAAGTCTCCGGGGCTGGTATGGGCGAGGTCGTCGTCGGCGATCGCCCCGAATTCGCAGATCAGGCGTTTTCCCGAGCGGCTCGATCCGGTGACGGCGCGAAGCTTGCCGGCGACCTCGAGCCCGTGCAGCACGAACGACGGCTTGTCGTCGCAAAGCGCTTCTGCGAACAACGCACGGAAGAAAGCACGAACCTCCGGCTCGCCGAAGACGTTGGCGATGCCCATCTTGCGGAAGCGGAACTCCTTCATCTCGAAAAACGCATCGAGCAGTCTGTTCACCTCGTCCGCTGTCCGGGCCTCGATCCGGCGGTGGCTGCCGACGGCCTCGAACTTGCGCGTCTGCGAGCGGTGCTTCTTGCGCTTGCGCTTGCCGCTCGCGCGGGACAGCAGTGCATCGAAACCTCCCGCCAAGTCCACGGCCAGCGACAGGTTGGGGCTCGGATAATTGGGCAGCGAGGCAAGCGGATTGGCAATGCCTTCGAGATCTGGCAGCAGCCGCTCCAGTGCGACGAGGTCGATGTCCGGCCGCGCCTCGGCGACCGCCGCCAGCATAGAGCGGATTGCCGCGCCGTCTGTCTTGGTCAGCCAAGACGGGTCGGCGGCGGCGAAATTGCCGTTGGCATGGCGGCCGCCCATGAAACGGGCGACGCGGAATGGACCGCTGCTGGTGACTTCCAGCGCCAACGAAAAAACCGGCCGGCCTTCAGCGCTCAGCGTCGCCAAAACGCTGTCCGCCTCGGCATATTTGGCCCAGTTCAGGATCCAGGCCGGGCTCTGCGCCGGCGCGAACAGCGCCGAACGGCAGAACTCGGCATAAGCTGCAAATGCTAAACTATCGGCGACCGAGACCGACAGGCCGACATGATCCGCCGGCAACGCGCGCGGCGCCGCCTCCACTGCTTCGAGCCGATTGCCATCAAATGACGCGGTGGCGTCAACCATACCTCAATCCTTTAAGGCGTATTCACCGCGATTGGGGGCTCGCGTAGGCGCATTCCCTGCTGGGATGAGCCTAGGCGCAAAAGGTGAACGAATGATCGACGGGGGCGAGGCAATCCGGAAACTGGCGCTCAACGTCGTCCGCTATACCGGTCTTGCCCCGCTGGCCAAGCCGTTTGTCGGCGGCATCGGCGCCATCCTGATGCTGCACCGGGTCACCGCCACGCCGGAAAAGCCTGGCAGCGTCAACCGGCATCTCAACATTGCGCCTGAGTTCCTCGATGCCGTGATCGCCGACATGAAGGCGAACGGCTATACATTCGTCACGCTGGACGAGGCGGTCGAGCGCATCAAGGCCGGCGGCAAGGGCGGCCAGTTCGCGGCGATCACCGCCGACGACGCCTACCGCGACAACATGACCGAGGCGCTGCCGGTGCTGGAAAAGCACGGTGCGCCGGTCGCCATCTACGTCGCTCCGGGGCTGATAAACGGCGCCGCCGATCTATGGTGGGAGGTGGTCGAGGACATCGTCAGCGCGCGGGACCGGTTGCTCCTGACAACGCCGAACGGTCCGGTGACGATCGACTGCTCGACCCCAGGCAAGAAACTCCAGGCCTTTGCCCGCCTGCACGACTATCTGACGCTGGAGGTCCGCGAGGAGGACCAGCGCGCGGTGCTGCGCGAATTGGCGCGGTCGAACGGTATCGAGTTGGACGCACGCCAGGGCATGTTGATGAACTGGGACGAGATCCGTGCCATGGCGGGGCATCCGCTGGTGACGATCGGCGCGCATACGGTCAATCATCGCAATCTGAAGCGGCTTTCCGAAGCCGACGCGCGCCATGAGGTTGACGATGTCAGGCGCATATTACAGGCCGAACTCGGCGAGGCGCCGCGCCATTTCGCTTATCCCTATGGCTATGCCAGCGCCGTCGGCGGCCGCGAAGTCGGCTTTGCCCGCGACGCCGGCTATGCCTCGGCGGTGACGACCCGCCACGGCGTGCTGCGCGCCGAACATGCCGGCTTCCTGCAAGCGCTGCCGCGCATTTCGGTCAACGGTCGCTACCAGAGCGTTGCCCATATCCGCACGATGCTGTCGGGCGTGACGACGCCGCTGGCCAACGCCGGCAAGATGCTCGTCACCATCTAATGGTGAAAGTCTGACACTTGGTACCGGTGGACGGCAAGAACCGACCCCTTGCGGACCATCCCTGATGGCAGGTCAAGGGAACGTCGTGACCTGAAGGCGACATTTGTCTGGACCGTCGTTAGGTCTCGTCAGGCTGGAAACCGGAAGTTCGACGCGAACCCAACAGAGAGCTCGCCGGCTGTTCACGGCTGCTCTACGCGCTCAGTCCTCGGACAAGCCGGCCAGAGAACTATCCTTCCAGAAGCGACGCGGGATCAAGGGACGTCGCCTGGCCGGACGTGACGCGCAGGAGAGGGCATCTTTGCAAACGTGACGATCACTCCGGCACGCCGGCAATACCCAGCGCCTCGACGTAGCGCTCGGCGAACACCTTGTCGCGCCACGGGTTGATCTGCCTCTGCAGGCCGAGCGTGTAGGTCGGGAACGCCTCCATCAGCCGCCGCGCCGCCGCCTGCGCCTCGTCCAGCCGATTGAGTTTGACCAGCGCCATGATCACCACCCGGTGCGAGGAGCCGTAATTCGGCATCTCGCGCAGCGCTCGTTCTCCCCAAGCCAGCGCTTCCTCGTAGCGTTCGAGCATCAGGTAGCTCATCCCGATGCCGGAGAGCGCGATGCCCTTCTCGGGGTCGACCGGGCTCAGCCGCATTGCCCTGTGGAAGTGCTCGATCGCGACGAGGGGGCGGCCGCAATGGGCGTTCACCCAGCCGCTGCCCGTATAGCCCTGCGCCGAATTGGGATTGAGGAGCAGGGACCGTTCGATCGTGTCCAGCGCCGTCTCGTAATCCTTGGCGCTGTAGGCGATCACCTGCGCGGCGAAACGCAAGCTTGTCGGGTCGTCTCGCGCGTCGGCCAGCACCTCGCGGGCCATGCGCACGGCGACGCGGAAATCGTCGGGCTCGTGCCAGCACTGACTCACGGACAGGCTGCGGATATAGGCACCGAGTGCCTTCGCCAGGGTGAAGCCTGGGTCGATGCTGAGCGCCTCGTTGGTGAGCCGGCGCACGTCGGCAAAGCCTTCGCGCGTCATGCTGTAGAAGCGCGGCAGCGCGCGAAGGTAGAGGTCGTAGGCGCCGATGTAGTCGGTCGGCTTCATGCGCGCCTGCTTTATTTCCTCCAGCCGGATGCTCGGCTCGACTGCGCCGACGACGCTCTCGGTCACCTTGTCCTGCAGGTCGAAGATGTCGCTCACGTCGCCCTCGAAGCGGTCGGCCCAGACATGGTGTCCGCTGATCGCGTCCACCAGCTGCCCGCTGATGCGCACCCGCGATCCTGCTCTGCGGATGCTACCTTCGAGCACGTAGCGGACGCCCAGCTCACGCCCGACCTGGCGCAGGTCCACCGCTCGGCCCTTGTAGGTGAAGGACGAGTTGCGGGCGATCACGAAGAACGAGTTCACCCGGCTCAATCCCGTGATGATGTCCTCCACCAGCCCGTCGGCGAAGTATTCCTGGTCGGGGTCGCCGCTCATGTTGGTGAAAGGCAGAACTGCGATCGAGGGTTTCGTGGGCAGGGGAGGCGGTGCAGCCACCGAGGCGCTGGCGTCGGTCTCGACGCGATAGGCGCGCACAGGCCGCTCGATGTTCTTGAGGCGCAGGTCGCCGAGCAGCGTGAAGCCGCCGTCGAGCTTGCCTTGAAGGTGGTCGTAGGCGGTGCCCGAGACGACCACGGCGCCGGGATCGGCGATGCTTTCGAGGCGGGCGGCGATGTTGACACCGTCGCCGTAGAGATCGCCGTCCTCCTCGCAGACCACGTCGCCGAGATTGACGCCGATGCGGAAGCGTATCCGCTCTTCCTCGGGCGTCTCCGCCTCGTGTTCTGCCAAAGCCTGCTGGATCGCTATCGCCGAGGTCACCGCGTTGACGACACTCGCGAACTCACACAGAATGCCGTCGCCAGTGAGCTTGACGATCCGGCCCTGATGCTCGGAGACCAGCGGTTCGAGGAGGTCCTTGCGGTATGTCTTGAGCCGCTCGAGTGTGCCGCGCTCGTCGCGCTCCATCAGGCGCGAATAGCCGACCACGTCGCAAGCCAGGATCGCTGCCAGGCGGCGCTGCGCGGTCATTGCACCGCCCGGCCAGGCACGTGCACGCGGGCTGCCTTGCGCCCATGCCCCGCCAACTTCCAGACGTCCAACGTGCATGGTATCCATCTCTCCCAGCCGCTGCCCATCGCCGACTCAGAACGGGGAACGCGGCTTGACCTTGCCTTCACGAGATTTCGCTATCCCGCTTGCGAGGCGTGGAGCGATCCAGTCACCGCGCTAACAGCCAACCGGCGACACGCCCACGCAGCCTCTGGGGACGCTGACACGCCACTCCCAGAAGGCCGGAGATATTTGCTGCCCTTGGTAACCGGTTGACGCCACCGTGGCGGTGCTTTTGTCACCGCGATGTAACAGCGAGATGCCTTACGGGCGCGCGCATCAGGCATCACACCAGACGTTCGCGCTTAGAGGTGCTGAGGTCGGAAAGTGGCGCGACTCTACCCATCGAGCACTGCGTCGACCGGGCTGACATCCGGCAACTTGTGCGATCGAATCCTCGAAGACAACGCCCTTTAGCCGCTACAATTCGCGGCTCGCGTCGGGCGCTGCGGTGCGGAGGGCGGCATGGGAGAAGGACCATGCCCAGTTGCTACCGGGGCCACATCGTTGGCCAAAAGCCTCCTCTGAAGCCGCGTGAGGTCTGGAGTATCCGGACACGACTTCAGGTGTCGGGCGCTGAACGGGATCTAGCGCTCTTCAATCTCGCCATCGACAGCAAGCTTCGAGGTTGCGAGCTGGTGGCCGTCACTGTCGGAGACATAGCCCTTTCCGGCAGCGTCCGCGATCGGGCGGTGATTGTTCAGAGGAAGACCGGGGCGACCTGTGCAATTCGAGATCACGGAGCAGACCAGAGCCGCAGTCGGTGCATGGATAGCCCGTCGCCACCTCACCGAAAGCGAGTTCCTGTTTCCCAGTCGCGTGCGAGTTAAGCCGCATATGTCGACAAGGCAGTACGGGCGGATCGTCGAGAAGTGGGTATCCAGCATTGGGCTCGAACCAAAGCGACACGGAACGCATTCAATGAGACGCACGAAGGCTTCACTGATCTACAAGAAGACCGGCAACATTCGTGCGGTTCAGCTGCTGCTCGGTCATACCAAGCTGGAGAGCACCGTGCGCTACCTCGGCATAGAAGTAGATGACGCTTTGGCGATCTCTGAACAGATCGAACTGTAAAGCCATGCGGAGCGGCGCTATCATCCAAGTGTCGCTCCGTGACCCGAGCCTGACCTTTCCGTCGCGGGCGTAAGGGTCCGCAGCGGGCGGAAAAGATGACGATCAACCTTCGGTCGCGACGTTCAAAAACGCGCCTGTATTCGCTTTGGTTGGGGGCGCCTTTGTGTATAATTAGATACCGCTAAAATAATGACGCGACGAGAGCCGGCAAAACTGATAGGTACTTGGGCTGGGGTCAGGAACCGGAGACCCAACATGCTCAGAGCCCTAGGCAAGGCGTGCGCGGTAATCCTTTTGTCAGGAAACTGCGCTTTCGGCCAATCGGATTCGATAGAGCCGGAGGCTGGAACGTGGAAGACGTGGGTGATCACGTCAGGAAAGGATCTCCGCGTACCGCCGCCACCGGACGATTCCGCAACTGAACTGAAGCAGCTCCGCGATCTTGTCGCAAAGAACGATGCGCAGACTGCCGCCGGGATCACGTTCTGGGATGCCGGATCGCCCGGCTATCGATGGATCGAACTGGTCAATAACCGCCTTCTCGAAAACCAGCAGATTCCCAATGCACACCGCGTCTACACCTATATGACCATGGCGATCCACGACGCCACGATCGCGGCGTGGGAGTCGAAGTATTTCCACAATCGCCCACGCCCGAGCGAGGCGGACACGACGCTGCCGACTGCGCTGCCGACGCCTCGCAGTCCATCCTATCCCTCTGAACATGCGGCAACTGCCGGAGCCGCCGCGGCGGTTCTTTCCTATTTCTTTCCCGACGAGGCGTCGTCGTTCCAGTCAATGGCGAAAGAAGCGGCGCAGTCTCGTGTCCTTGCCGGTGTCCAATTCCCAAGCGACTCTTCCGCCGGCCTGGAATTGGGGCGACGCGTGGCAGAGCAGGTGATTGCACGGGCAAAGGCCGATGGCTCCGACGCCGTTTGGACCGGTACGGTGCCGACCGGGCCGTGCATGTGGGTCGGAGACAAACCGGGTAATGCAACCATGCCGAACTGGAAGCCGATATTGCTGAAGGCAGCCAATGAATTCAGGCCACCGGCTCCACCCGACTGTGCGTCGGAGACGGTGAAGGCCGAGGTTGATTCAGTTCTACAGTTCGAGCGGAAATTTCCAACCAACTACAAAGCGTTCTACTGGCAAAGTCCATCCGGCCTGTTCACCGACTGGTATGACTATGCCAGCAAATGGATGTCCGAGGACAAGACGGATTCGAACCCCCCGCGCGCCGCACGGGCTTACGCGTTGCTTGCAACGGTCCACTACGACGCCTTCATTGCAAGCAACGACGGGAAGTACGCGTATTGGTACCTGCGGCCCAACATGCTTGACCGGAGCATCACTCCCCTGTTTGCGGTGCCGGGCCATCCCAGTTATCCGTCGAACCACTCCACGCTCTCGACTGCCCGATGCGAGGTCCTTGCGTACCTGTTCCCCGGCCATGCGGAATTTATTCGTGCGGTCGGCAAGGAGGCGGGCGATTCCCGCATCTGGGCTGGCATCCACTACGAAATGGACAACACGGCAGGCGTCGCGCTCGGTAAAGCCGTCGCGGGCAAATTCATCGAAAGGGCAAGAACGGACGGTGCAGACTAGCGAAGGGGCAGACAGCCAAGATGCGGCAACTGCCCAGCTAACCACACGGCCAAATGTCTGTTGTAGCATAGGTAGCCAGAGTTTGACCGAGCGCCCCGAAATGTCCGCTCATAGCGCTGCCTGCGCGTTCCGATCGGCGACACGGAAGGCAGAAAACCACCCTGAGCTGCCCTACACGTCGGGTAGCAAGCGTCAGGCTTTCACCATCTAGCGGCGGCGGGGAGCCTCAACTCTTCGGCCGCGGCGGCTCCAGGATCAGCCATTTGATGATGCCCATAGCCGGCAGCACCCAGAGCATGCCGCTGAGCAGGAAGAACAGGAAATGCGCCCACGGTCCCGATTCTGCCAGTTGGGCAACCGCCACGATCGATGCGACCAGCGCATAGACGATGACCAGCGCCACCAGCAGGAATGTTCCGATCAGCTTCTTCAGGCGAATGGGCATTTCGTGGTCCCGTTGATCTCTATCGCTTAGGCCCAACGAAAGAGGCGCGCAACCCGCAAGAAGCGGCGCGACGGCGTGCCGCGCTGTCCGGTCTTGCCAGCGGGATGGCGATGGTTCACCAATCCGCGACTGCAATCTGTCGGGACGAGCCTATGGCTGCCATATCAGCTGCCGCGCCTTTCGTGGCCCGCGACCGCGACCTGCGCAACCGGGCGCTGGTGCGCGGCTGGCTCTACGTCGTGCTTCTGGTGCTGTTTGTCCTGGTCCTGGTCGGCGGCGCCACCAGGCTCACTGAGTCCGGCCTGTCGATCACCGAATGGAAGCCGATCCACGGCATCATCCCGCCACTCAACGACGCCGAATGGCAGGAGGAGTTCCAGCGTTACCAGCAGATCCCGCAATATGCCGAGCTCAACAAGGGTATGAGCATCGAAGCGTTCAAGTCGATCTTCTGGTGGGAATGGGTGCACCGGATCCTGGCGCGCGGTGTCGGCCTGGTTTTCGCCGTGCCGCTGGTGTTTTTCTGGGCGACGCGCCGCATCGAACGCGGCCTGGGGCCGAAACTTATCGGGATTCTTCTTCTCGGCGGCCTGCAGGGCGCGATCGGCTGGTGGATGGTGGCGTCCGGGCTGGTCGAGCGGGTCTCCGTCAGCCAGTACCGGCTGGCGACGCATCTGACGCTGGCTGCACTGATCTTCACCGCGACCATGGTGGTGGCTCGCGGGCTCGCGCCTCATTCAGAGCCCGCCGCCGACCGTTCGACGCAGCGTCTGGCCGGCTTTCTGGTGTTGCTGGCGCTGATCCAGATCTATCTCGGCGGGCTGGTCGCCGGGCTCGATGCCGGCCTGAGCTACAACACCTGGCCGCTGATGGACGGCAAGCTCATCCCCGGTGATCTGCTGATCCTAGAGCCGGCATGGCGCAACTTCTTCGAGAGCCCGAAGACGGTCCAGTTCATCCACCGGCTCGGCGCCTACACGATCTTCGTAGCAGCACTTTGGCACATGATCGCGACGCACCGCCGCCTGCCTGAAACGACGCATGCGCGTCGCGCGACGCTGCTGTTTCTGCTGGTGCTGGCGCAGGCCTTGATCGGCATCGGCACGCTGATGATGCACGTGCCGCTGCACATGGCGCTGACGCATCAGGCCTTCGCGCTTGTCCTGCTTGGTTTTGCAGCAGCGCATTGGCGCGGTACCAAGGGCGCCTATCCGCTGCCCAACCGGATCGCCATCAGAGGCTGAGCCGCACCGTCCTGATCGCCGTGGCAATGGACAATTCGCGGCTTTCCTCGATCGCGTTGCCGTCCTCATGGTGCCATGACGCCGACAGGCAGCCATAGGCGATGGCGTGATCCAGAATGGCGAGCGGTGTCTGGCCGAGCGTTCTGGCGAATATCTCGGCCATGTGGGCAATGCCCCGGGGATCGCGGCAAAGGTCATCGCGGTCGAGCGGGTTGTAGAACATGTTCGCCGCATCAAAGCCGGGATCGCCGAGAACGCCCTTCGGATCGATTGCCAGCCAGCCACGCGGCCCGTGCATGATGTTGTCGTGATGCAGGTCGCCATGCAGCGGCAGCACGTCGACAGGGTCGGCCAACAGCCGTTCCGCGGTCGCAGCCGCTTCGACATAGAGGCTCTTTTTGCCGGCGTCGCGATCCGTCTTCGCCTTGTTGAACAGACTGGAAAACCGTGCCCGCAGCGGCTGAAGATCCGGCGGGGCAGGGTAGTCAGATGGCGAGAACAGTCTTGCCATCACTTCGGCCGCGATTGCGGTGGCGGCATTGTCTCCCTGCTCCGCCAGAACCTGTGACAGCAAGGTTTCGCCGGCATATTCGAGCAGCATGCAGTGACCGTCGTTGCCGAGCAGCCGCACCGCGCCTTCGCCGCGCCGCCAGGCGAGAAAATGCTCGCCGCGCAACTCGTCTTCGACGTCGTCGAAAGGTTTGAGGGCCTTGACGATCGCCGGCGAGCCGTCCGCGCGAAAAACCTTCCAGATGCGGCTGCTGAAGGTTTCGGCGATCAGTTCTGGCGCATTGACGTTCCAGCGTGTTGGAAATGCCGGAGCGTCCATTCAGTGCTTGAGGCCGAGCATCAGATCCATGTTCTGCACGGCAGCACCCGAGGCGCCCTTGCCGAGATTGTCGTACACGGCGAGCAGCAGCGCCTGGGCCCTGTCGTCGTTGGCGAAGACATAGAGCTTCATCCGGTTGGTGCCGTTGTAGATTTCGGGATCGATCTCCGGCACGCGCTCCAGTTGCTCATAGGGCGCTACCTCGACCACGCCGCCATCGATGGCGGCGAAATGGTCGGCGATCGCCGCATGAAGCTCGGCGCCAGTCGGCACATAGTCGAGGCCGCCGAGCTGCAGCGGCACCACCGTGATCATGCCTTGCGCGAAATTGCCGACCGCCGGCTGCATGATCGGGTCATGCGACAGTTTCGCATAGGTCCTGAGCTCCGGCACATGCTTGTGCTGGAGGGTCAGCCCGTAGGGCAGGAATTCCGACGCATCCTCGCCCTTGGCGACATAGTCCTCGATCATCGGCCGGCCGCCGCCCGAATAGCCCGAAATGCCATTGACGGTGATCGGAAAATCCGGCGGCAACAGCCCGGCCGCCACCAGCGGCCTCAGCGTCGCGATCGGGCCTTGCGGCCAGCAGCCGGGATTGGCGACGCGCTTCGCCCTGGCAATTGTCTTCGCCTGCTCCTTGTCCATTTCGGCGAAACCGTATTCCCAACCTTCGGCCACGCGATGCGCGGTCGAGGCATCGATGACCCTTGTGGTGTCGTTGGTGATCAGCGACACGCTTTCTTTCGCGGCTGCGTCTGGCAGGCACAGGATCGCGACATCGGCAGCGTTGAGGAACTCGGCTCTAGCTGCCGTTTCCTTGCGGCGCTCGGTCGGAATGGAGATGATCTCCAGGTCGCCGCGCTCGGCAAGCAGCGCCCTGATCTGGAGACCGGTGGTGCCGTGCTCGCCGTCGATGAAGATTTTCGGTTTCATTGCCTGCCTGAATTCCCTGATATTTCAAACTCAAAGTTATATGCCGCTTGCCTGGTTCAACGCGGCAACGACGTGATTGCCGCTGTTCAGCTCTTCGAGCCGGGCTTTTCGTTCCGCCAGGAGCCCGAGATAGTGCATGGCCACCGTCGACCCCGCAATTGCCGTTATATCGGCGTGATCATAGGCCGGCGCAACCTCCACGACGTCGGCGCCGACGATATCGACCTGATTGATCTGGCGCAGCACCGACAGGATTTTTGCCGAGGACGGCCCGCCGGCGACCGGTGTGCCGGTGCCGGGCGCGAAGGCCGGGTCCAGGCAATCGATATCGAAGGTGACATAGGCCTTCTTGCCGCCAGTGCGGTCGACGATGGCATAGGCGATATCGGACGCGCGCATTTCCTCGACTTCGTGGCCATACAGGATCTTGATGCCGAAGGTATCAGGCGCATGGGTGCGGATGCCGATCTGGATCGAACGGTCGGGGTCGATAATGCCCTCCTTGACCGCACGGCCGACGAAGGAGCCGTGATCGATGCGCTTGCCATCGTCCGGCCAGGTGTCCTGGTGGGCGTCGAACTGCACCAGGGCCAGCGGTCCGTGGATGGCGGCATGCGCCTTGAGCAGCGGCCAGGTGACAAAATGGTCGCCGCCGAGCGATAGCAGGAAGGCGCCGGATTTCAGGATTTTCGCCGCCTCACGCTCGATCGTTCCTGGCGTCTTCTGGTGATTGCCGCTGTCGAGGAGGCAATCGCCATAATCGACCACGGCGAGATGTTCGAACAGATCGCGCGAAAACGGATATTGCGGATCGTTGTCGAGGATGGTCGAGGCGCGGCGAATCGCCTGCGGCCCGAAGCGCGCGCCCGGCCGGTTGGTGACGGCTGCGTCGAAAGGGATGCCCCACACCACTGCGTCCGCGCCTTTCACGTCCTTCGTGTATTTGCGTCGCATGAACGACAGCGCGCCGGCATAGGTCGGCTCGAAGGACGCGCCCGTCCTGGCCCGGGCGGTGAAGGCGTGGTCGATGTTGCTGTTCGGCATGAAGCGATCTCCTGTGCGTCGAGGCGCAACCTTATTGGACATAATTCTCAGAAATGCGACCCCTTCCGGGGACCATGGTCATTCGAGCCAGTCACAAATTCTTGCTTGCCAGGTGAGCCCACATGGCTGGCCCGGGAATTGTCCAGCTAAGCACGAATGCAACCGAAAGTAGCCAACCGTCCCATCGTCGGACGGTGTCGGCCACACCGACCGCGACAGCGGCGGCATCGATCTCGGCAAGCTGATTGGCAGCGACCTGCTGATTGCCGTTATGATTCGAGGTCGCAGAACGGCCGTTTCAACCGGCATTGACCTGACTTTCCGGCATTTGCGAAGCCGGCTTCGTTCACTGGGCTGTCACGTGAGTCGCTTAACCGGGTCTCCATCCGGTACGGAGCGATTCTCATGCGAACGACCTGGCTGAACCTTCTGCTTTCCGTTGCCTTGGCGCTCTTCACAGGCCCGGCATCGGCAGGCGAAACACGCGCCAGACAGATTCTCGACCGTTTCGAACACGCCAACCAGTGGCGCGACCACGTCATGGTGGCGGCACACCGCGCCGGCAGCATGCAGGCCCGCAAGACGCTCTATGCGGAGAACTCGATCGCCGCCGTCGAGGCATCGATCGCGCTTGGTGCCGAAATCGTCGAGGTCGACGTCAGGCGCTCGAAGGACGGCCAGTTCGTCGTCATGCATGACAGCTGGCTCGACCGCACGACGAATTGCAGGGGCGAGGTGGTGAAGCGCACGCTGGCCGAGCTCAAAACCTGCAGGCTGGTGATCGAAGGCACCGGCGCCGTCACCGATGAGCCGGTCTCGACGCTGCGGGAGATGCTGATGGCGACAAGGGACAGGATCCTCATCAACATCGACAACAAGCTCGATGTCGACAGCCTGGCCGGCATGATCGCGGTCGCGCGCGACCTGGGCATGGCCGAGCAGGTGATCGTCAAGGAAAACTTGTGGAACCCGGCCCGGATCACCACGGTCAAGGCCGCCATGGGCGCGATCGGCAGTGGTTTCCAGTTCATGCCGATCATTGCCGACGACGCGGTTCGTGACGCCCGCTTCGCCGAGAAGGTCAGCGGGATCTTTTCGCCGCGCGCGGTCGAGATGATCAACTGGCGCGCGGGGTCGGAGACGCTGACCGACACCGGCGGTCCGCTGTTCAGCCCCCGCATGCGGGCGGCGGCGATAAGGGGCGACTGGCACATCTGGGCCAACACCTACGCCATCGTCAACAAGCCGGGCGGCTTCCTTGCCGGCGGTCGCGGCGACGAGTTGGCGGTGCTCGCCAGCCTGCCGCGCGAGACGTACGGCTTCTGGGCCGAGCGCGGCGCCACCATCATCCAGACCGACGAGCCGAAAGCGGCGATAGACTGGCTGGCGGCGAATGGCTACCGCGTGCCTTATCCCGATGAGGCGCGGTCAGCGGAGTCGGCGAACACCGCTAGCATCAACTAGACTGGATCGAAGCGGGCAAGGAGCCGCTTGGATGGTCACCAGCCCGCCGTCAGGCAGCCATCGCCACGCCGTCCAGCTCGCTCACGGCGTCCTCTGGTAGATCGAGTTCGGCTGCGGCGAGATTCTCCCTGAGATGCGCGACCGACGAGGTGCCTGGAATCAAAAGAATATTCGGCGCGCGACGGAGCAGCCAAGCGAGCGCGACCTGCATCGGCGTGGCGCCCAGGCGCTGAGCGACGCCGGATAGGGTAGACGACTGCAGCGGGTTGAAGCCGCCGAGCGGAAAGAACGGCACGTACGCGATGCCGTCACGAGCAAGTTCATCGATCAAGACATCGTCGCCCCTGTAGGCCAGATTGTATTGGTTCTGCACGCAAACGATCTTGGCGATCCGCCGCGCCTCTTCGATCTGTGCTGACGTGACATTGCTTAGCCCGATATGACGCACCAGGCCCTGTCGCTGCAGCTCGGCCAGCATAGTGAGCGGCGCCTCGATCGACCCTTCGGCGGGGCCATGCGCGTCGAACATGATCCTGAGGTTGACCACATCCAGCACGTCGAGCCCGAGATTGCGCAGATTGTCGTGCACCGCCTCCGTCAGCGCTTCGGGCGAGAAGGCCGGAAGCCACGAGCCATCCGCGCTGCGCCGCGCACCGATCTTGGTGACGATCGTCAGGTTGTCGGAATAGGGCGCGAGCGCCTCACGGATGAGTAGGTTGGTGACGTGCGGGCCATAAAAGTCGCTGGTGTCGATGTGGTTCACCCCGCGCGCAACGGCTTCGCGCAGCACTGCCAAGGCTGCGTCGTGATCCTTGGGCGGACCGAACACGCCGGGTCCTGCGAGCTGCATGGCGCCGTAGCCGAGCCGCTTCACGGTGCGGTCGCCGAGAGTGAATGTGCCTGACTTGTCGATGCTGGACATGGTCTATCTCCGTTCAAGATAAGGCTGAGATAGGCGCTATCCGATCTCACGATAATTGGGCACACTCCGCACGGGCTGTACGGAATGTCGAACAATGAAGATCGATCTCGGAGATCTGAACGCTTTCGTAGCTGTGGCGCGGGCCAAGGGCTTTCGCGATGGCGCCCGTGCCAGCGGCGGCAGTGCGTCGGGCTTGAGCGAGGCGGTGCGCCGCCTCGAGACGCAGCTCGGTGTCAGGCTGCTCAACAGGACGACCCGCAGCGTCGTCCTGACTGAAGCGGGTGCGAGCTTGCTGGCCCGGCTCGGCCCAGCCTTGACCGAGGTCGAGACAGCACTTGACGTTGTCAACGGCTTCCGCGATCGGCCGGCAGGTACATTGCGCCTCAACGTGCCGGTCAGCGCGGCGCGGCTGGTGCTGCCCGGTATCGTCCCTCGTTTCCTCGCCGCGTATCCCGGCATCCGGCTTGAGGTGATCGCCGAGGAGAGCTTTGTCGACGTGCTGGCGGCCGGCTGCGACGCCGGCATCCGTTACGACGAGCGGTTGGAACAAGACATGATCGCGGTGCCGATCGGACCGCGGGTGCAGCGCTTCGCCACCGCCGCCAGCCCTACCTACCTTGATCGCCATGGCCGGCCGCAACACCCGCGCGACCTGCTCGGTCACGCCTGCCTGCGTGGCCGCTTCGCCAGCGGTGCGCTGCCGCCGTGGGAGTTCGAACGCGACGGCGAGGTGGTGCGGGTCGATCCGACGGGGCCGCTTCTCGTGACCTTGGGCGGAGCGGCCGATCTCGCTGTCGATGCGGCCATCGCCGGCACCGGCATTGTCAGCCTTTTCGAGGATTGGCTTCGCCCTTACTTCGAGAGCGGTGCGCTTGAACCCGTCCTCGAATCTTGGTGGCAGAGCTTCTCCGGGCCGTTTCTCTATTATCCCGGCCGGCGTCTCGTGCCGGCGCCGTTGCGGGCGTTCATCGACTTCATCAAAATACCGGCTGATCGGCCTTGAATTTGGGCCAGGTTAGTAATCGCCAAAGAAAAGGCCACCCGGAGGCGGCCCTTTCGAATGTCTGAAGCTGCGCAGCGCTTAGCGCTTCGAGAACTGGAAGGAGCGGCGGGCCTTCGCCTTGCCGTACTTCTTGCGCTCGACGACGCGGCTGTCGCGGGTCAGGAAGCCGCCCTTCTTGAGCACGGCGCGCAGCGCCGGCTCGTAGTAGGTCAGCGCCTTGGAGATGCCGTGGCGCACGGCGCCGGCCTGGCCGGAAAGCCCGCCGCCGATGACTGTGGCGACGATGTCGTACTGGCCGGCGCGGTTGGCGGCGATGATCGGCTGGTTGAGGATCATCTGCAGGACCGGGCGCGCGAAATATTCGGCGAACACCTTGTCGTTGACGACGATCTTGCCGGAGCCGGGCTTCACCCAGACGCGCGCGATGGCGTTCTTGCGCTTGCCGGTGGCATAGGCGCGGCCCGACTTGTCGAGCTTCTGGACATGGACGGGTGCAGCCGGCTGCGTGTTGGTGTTGCCGGTGGCAGTTCCGAGTTCTGCGAGCGAGGAAAGCTCAGCCATTTTACGAAACCTTCTTGTTCTTGGCGTTCAGCTTGGCCACGTCGAGCGTGACGGGCTGCTGGGCGACATGCGGATGTTCCGTGCCTGCATAGACGCGGAGATTCTTCATCTGGCGACGGCCGAGCGGGCCACGCGGGATCATGCGTTCGACGGCCTTCTCGACGACACGCTCGGGGAAGCGGCCCTCGAGCAGCTGGCGCGCGGTGCGCTCCTTGATGCCGCCGGGGTGGCCGGTGTGCCAGTAATAAACCTTGTCGGTGAATTTCTTGCCGGTGAACACCACCTTGTCGGCATTGATGACGATGACGTTGTCGCCGTCGTCGACATGCGGGGTGAAGGTGGGCTTGTGTTTGCCGCGAAGATGATTGGCGATGACAGTGGCGAGACGGCCGACGACGAGACCCTCGGCGTCGATCAGCACCCACTTCTTCACCACATCCGCAGGCTTCTGCGAAAAGGTTGTCATGGATTTGTTGCTTTCGGTTCGGACCGTCCCTTATTCACGAATGACAAGGGAAGGCGTTTCTTGTTGCTTGGATTGGCGCCGAGCGCTTGCCCGCCGCCAATAACAAAACGGCGGCCTTTGCGGGCCGCTGCTTCGTGAGGGCTTATAGGCGAGGGGAGGGCATCACGTCAAGGCGAATTTAAAGACGAGTGGCGCAGAAAATCAGGCAAAAACAAAGGATTGAATGAGAGGTATTATTTTACCACATCGATTTAGTGTTACCTGCGGTGCCGAATCCGGCCTTAGTGCTTTGCCTCGATTTCCTTGCGGGCCGCGCTGGAGAGGAACGCAGATCGCGTTATGCCGCGTTCGCGCGCTGCGATGTCGATCGCCCGCAAAACGCCGCGCTCGAAAGTCACGTTTGCCCTGACGACGGCGCTGTCATTGTCGATGAGCGGCACCGAGACCAGATAGGCTCCTTCGGCGAGCGCGTTGCGTATGTCGGGAAGCGCGACAATCGCTTCGTGGTTGGACGGCTCCGGAACGGGCATATCCTCTGCCCACAATTGCAAGGCTTCAACGGCTTTGGGCACGATGTCTTCTGCCGCGTCCGCAGCCGAAAAGCAGCCGGGAATGTCCGGAAAGCGGATGCCGAATGCGCTGTCGGGATCTTTGTCGACCAGTGCGAAATAGTTCTTCATTGCAATCTCCAGGGCACTTCAGCTCGTCTTTATCCAGCCTGCCTGCTTGGCGATCGCGCGAGCGGTGCCGGTTGGCAGATCCTTCTCGGGATGCGGAACGATCAACACGATCTCGCCCCTTCGGAATTTGTGATGCGAGCCGCGTACGGAAATCAGTTCGAAACCATCGTCCTTGAGACGCTTCACGATCTTGCGGCTGTCACGTTCCAGCAAAGTTCACTTATGCGCACATATATACACATCAACTGGAAATTCAATTGTCAAGAAGGCGCCCGCGTCGGCGGAATCGAATAGGTCCCCGTCGCGTGTGCTACCGTGTGTCCTTCCGGTCCGGCGACGATGTCGATATCGAACACCATCAGGCTCTTGCCCAGCTTTAGGATGCGGCAATGGCCGTCGATCGGCCCGGCCTCGGCCTTGCGGACAAAATTGATGTTGAGGTTGGTGGTGACCGAAAGCGCATCTGGCCCGGCATGCGAAAGCACGCAGACATAGCCGCCTATGTCGGCCAGCGTGAACAGCGACGGGCCGGACACGGTTCCGCCGGGGCGCAAATGCCGCTCGTCGGCATTGAGCCGCACCGTGCAGCCGCCCGGAAACACGTCGATCGCCTCGTAGAAGGTGAACTGGTCGTTGAGCTGTGGGTAGACGGTTGCCATCAGCGCATTGATTTCAGCCGCCGTCAGCACCGGTTTGAGATTGTCTTGGACGGGCATAAGCGGTTTCCTATATGGAGCCGGCACGGGGTCAGGTGGACGCCTGGGCCAATTGTCGGGTTTGAGAAAACACGTCTCAAGGCTGTTCTTCAATCGGCAGCGTGCTAGTTCTTTTGTTTCATGGCCCACGAATCCGATGCCGCTGGCCAATGAAGAGGTTGGAGAACATGGCCGAAATCGTCGCCATCAAGCCGGCCGTTGCCGAAGGTCCTGTTGTCGCGAGACTGGACAAGGGCGTGCTGCGCCTCACGCTTGCCAATCCGCCGGCCAATGCGCTGTCGCTGGCGGTGATGGCGGCGCTGACGGCGGAGCTCGACCGCGCGAAATTAGACAGATCCGTCCGCGTCATTATCCTGGCAGCGGCCGGAAAAGTGTTCTGCGCCGGACACGACCTCAAGGAAATGACCGCGCGCCGCACTGATGCCGATCGCGGCAAGGCATTCTTCGAGGAGACATTTTCCGCTTGCGCGGAACTGATGCAGGCGATCGTGCGCCATCCCAGGCCGGTGATCGCCGAGGTCGATGGTCTGGCGACGGCAGCCGGGGCGCAACTGGTCGCGAGCTGCGATCTCGCCATCGCCTCGCATGAGGCGACCTTCTGCACGCCCGGCGTCAATATCGGCCTGTTCTGCTCGACGCCGATGGTGGCGCTGTCGCGCAACGTCTCGCGCAAGCACGCGATGGAGATGCTTTTGACCGGCGAGACCATCGATGCGGCGACGGCCAAGGAATTCGGCCTGGTTAATCGCGTGGTGCCGCGCGAATATCTGAACCAGATTGTCACCAAATACGCGCAAACCATTGCTGCCAAATCGTCTTTGGTCGTGAAGACCGGCAAGGAGGCGTTCTACGCGCAGGCCGAGATGGGGCTGGCCGAGGCCTATGCCTATACCGGCCGCGTCATGGTCGAAAACATGCTGGCACGCGACGCGGAAGAGGGCATTGGCGCCTTCATCGGCAAGCGCAAGCCGGAATGGACGGACGATTAGAGATGGAACCCCGCATCTCAATCATCACCATCGCCGTCGACGATCTCGAGCGCGCCACGCGCTTCTACGAGGCGATGGGCCTGACCCGCCATGCCGGAATCACCGACGGCGTCGCCTTCTTCCAGATGGGCGGCGTCATTCTCGGCCTGTTTCCGCGTGAAAGCGCCGAAGAGGATTCGGGCATCACCTTCGGCACGGCGCCGTCGGCGGTCTATCTCGCCTACAACACCCGCTCCGACACGGAAGTCGACGACGTGCTTGCGATGGCCGAGAAGGCCGGCGGTCGTATCGTCAAGCCGGCCGGCCGCGCCTTCTGGGGCGGCTGGTATGGCTATTTCGCCGACTCGGAAGGGCATGTCTGGGAAGTGGCGCACAATCCGGCTTTTCCGATCGCGGAAGACGGAACGATCTCGCTGCCGGACTGATCGCTGCCGCATGGCTCCCCGCAAGCAACTGACGCGGCTGAAGGCTCCCTATCTCAAGCGCATCCTCATAGAGCCGGCGCGGGTCGCAGATTGGGAAAAATACCCCTGGAACCTGCCGATCTTCCGCAGCCACGATTTCGAGCTCGAATTCACCACGCCGATCACCATCATCGTCGGCGAGAACGGCACCGGCAAATCCACGCTGCTCGAGGCGATCGGCGCGCTGGCCGGATACGACGAGGCCGGCGGCGGCAAGGGCTACATGCCCATCGACCATTCAGCTGCCATCGATACGAGCGGCGCCGCACTGGCTAAGACGCTGCGCGGTCACTGGCTGCCGAAAGTCACCGCCGGCTGGTTCTTTCGCGCTGAATCCTTTTACTCCGTCGCCCGTTATCTCGATCAGGCGGCACTCGAAGATCCGTTCAAGCCACCTCCGCCCGATTTCCTGTCCTGGTCGCATGGCGAGGGCTTCATCCGTTTCTTCGAGGAGCGCTGCCGCCGGCAAGGCATCTACATCCTCGACGAGCCCGAAAGCGCGCTCTCGCCGACGCGCCAGATCGAGCTTCTCAAGATGCTGCGGCGGATGGACCAATCCGGCACGGCGCAAGTGATCATGGCGACGCATTCGCCGCTGCTGATGGCCTGTCCCGGCGCGCGGCTGTTCCGCATCAGCCGGTTCGGCCTCGACCCGACCGATTTCAGCGATACCGACCATTTTCGGATGATGCGCAGTTTCTGCAACGATCCGGATGGTTTTCTCGCCGAAGCTCTGTATGAGGACGAGGCATGAACCACGACGCCTACGACAATGCCTATATCGCCGGCATCCTCAATTCGGTGAAGACCATCGCCATGGTCGGCGCGTCCGCCAATGATGTGCGGCCGAGCTACTTCGTGCTGAAATATCTGCTCGCCAAAGGGTTTTCGGTGTTTCCGATCAACCCGGGACAGGCCGGCAAGGAAATCCTCGGCCGAACGGTCTATGCTAGGCTCGCCGATCTCCCCGAGCCCGTCGACATGGTCGACATCTTTCGCGCTTCCGCGGCAGTGCCGGGCGTCGTCGACGAGGTCCTGCGGCTCGATCCGTTGCCGAAAGTCGTCTGGATGCAGCTCGGCGTGCGCCATGACGTGGCGGCCGCGCGCGCCGAGGCCGCCGGCATCAACGTGGTGATGAACCGCTGCCCCAAGATCGAGTATGGCAAGCTGTCGGGTGAAATCGGCTGGACCGGCGTCAACTCCGGCGTGCTGTCGTCGAAGAAGCCGCTGATGCGGCCGGGATTCCAGAGCTTCGGCGTTCGCCAGAAGTAGACCATGATCCCGAAAAGTGGAAACCGGCTTTCGGAAAAGATCATGGTCAAACAAGAAAGATAGAGCCCCATCCCGATCCTATCGGGTTGGATCAGGCTCGAGACGGAAATTTATTCCGGTAATCGGAACATTTTCTCGCGCCTCGATCACAGAACGTGCGTCGAAGGGCATTTTCTTCTTTGCATTCGTGACCGGGCTTCGCCAAGAATGCCCGGCGATTTTCAGAAGGTTCAAAGGGAGGTATTCGATGACCCGCACGCCCGGTTTCAACACGCTCGCCGTCCATGCCGGTGCCAAGCCCGATCCGGCGACCGGCGCGCGTGCCACGCCGATCTACCAGACGACCTCCTTTGTCTTCGACGATGCCGACCATGCCGCCTCGCTTTTCGGGCTAAAAGCCTTCGGCAACATCTACACCCGCATCATGAACCCGACCCAGGCGGTGCTGGAAGAGCGTATCGCGGCGCTCGAAGGCGGCACGGCAGGGCTGGCCGTGGCGTCGGGTCATGCCGCGCAGGTGCTCGTCTTCCACAATCTGATGCAGCCCGGCGACAATTTCGTTGCCGCGACAAGGCTTTACGGCGGCTCGATCAACCAGTTCGGCCATGCCTTCAAGAATTTCGGCTGGCAGGTGCGCTGGGCCGACACCAACGACATCTCGACCTTCGAAAGCCAGATCGACGACAAGACCAAGGCGATCTTCATCGAGAGCCTGGCCAATCCAGGCGGTGTCTTCGTCGACATCGAGAAGATCGGCGACATCGCTCGCAAACATGGCCTGCCGCTGATCGTCGACAACACGCTGGCCTCGCCCTATCTGGTACGGCCGATCGAGCATGGCGCCGACATCGTCGTGCATTCGCTGACCAAGTTCATCGGCGGCCATGGCAATTCCATCGGTGGCGCCATTGTCGACGGCGGCACCTTCGACTGGTCGAAATCCGGCAAATATCCGATGCTGTCGGAGCCGCGCCCCGAATATGGCGGCCTCGTCCTGCACGAAACCTTCGGCAATTTCGCTTTCGCCATCGCCGCGCGCGTGCTTGGCCTGCGCGACATGGGCCCGGCGATCTCACCCTTCAATGCGTTCCTGATCCTGACGGGCCTGGAAACCCTGCCGCTCAGGATGCAGCGCCATTGCGACAATGCGGTTACTGTCGCCGCCTGGCTGTCCAACCACCCGAAGATCGCCTGGGTGTCCTATCCCGGCCTGCCCAGCGACAAGAACAACGCGCTGCAGAAGAAGTACTCGCCGCTTGGCGCCGGTGCGGTGTTCACCTTCGGCCTGAAGGGCGGCTATGCGGCGGGCATCAAATTCGTCGAGGCGCTCGAACTGTTCTCGCACCTTGCCAATGTCGGCGACACCAAGTCGCTGGTCATCCACCCGGCATCGACCACGCATCGGCAATTGTCGGACGAGCAGAAAGTTACGGCGGGCGCTGGGCCGGATACGGTCAGGCTCTCCGTCGGCATCGAGGATGTCAACGACATCGTCGCCGATCTGGAACAGGCTCTCGCCAAGGTTTGATCCCCGCTGGAAGGAGTTTCCATGACCGCGCCGAAATTTCTCTCCGTCAATGTCGACAGCGTCGAACCGGAACTTGGCGCGCCGGCGCCGGGTCGCCTAATCTCGGGCGATCCGAAGTTTCGCACCTGGAATGTCGAGGAACGCGACGGCGGGCTCTATGCCGGCATCTGGGAGGCGACGCCGGGCAAATGGCGCATCGAGTATGACGAGTGGGAATTCTGCCACATCCTGTCGGGCGTTTCAGTGATCGCCGAGGAGGGCGGCGAGGCGCGCACCGTCAGGGCCGGCGACAGTTTCGTGCTCAGGCCGGGCTTTAGGGGCAGCTGGGAAGTGCTTGAAACGACGCGCAAGGAGTATGTGATCCGCCTTTAGAGCGTTGGGCTCAGAAGGCAATCGATGTCGGTATCGGAAAATCCGTATCCGCTCATCATGTCCCTGTGCCAGGAAGTTCCCAGCAAATCTTCCAGGCATGAATCGATGCGCCGGCGGAGCGCCGCGTCGCCCTTAGCGAGAGCGAAAGCGCCGGCGGCCGGCTCTTTTTCGGCTGCCGGAACGTCGATGACCGCAAGAGGCGCGTCGGGACGCTGAGCCAGGTAGCCCCGATGCGCCATGGCGACACTGGCATAGGCATGCACGACACCGGCAGCGACAGCATCGGCCGCGCCCGCTTGCGTGGCGAAAATTCTTATCCGCTCGGGTGGAACGCCATTTTGCAAGGCTGTCTGATGTTGGATCTGGCCCGATATGACGGCGATCAACGCCGCCTCATCTTCGGCGATGGATCGATAGCCCTTGAATTCGCGCGGATTGCCTTTCGCGACGAGCAACCCGTCCTGCAACACCCAGATCGGTCGCGTGAAGTCGACGGGTTTCTTGCGTTCGTCCGAGATGAATAGGCCGGTGGTCATGTTCCACTCGCCACTGGTCAATCCTGGAAGCAATCTGGCGAACTCGGTTTCGACAGGCGAAAAGGCCTTTAACCCAAGGGTCTGGCAAACCTTCCGCGCAAGCTCCGTGTCGCAACCAGCGACTTCCCCGGAAGCGTCGGTGAAGCAGAAGGGCGGCTCCTGCAGAAAAGCGAAGGTCAATTTTTCAGTCATGTGGCCTGGGCCTCGGGTCGGGCTTTCAAAAGGTCACCACGAGCGCTTCCAGCCCGTGAAAATGATAGGTGTCGCGGAAGCGCGGCTGTTCGGCGAGATAGAGCCGCGGTAGCCGGTCGAACAGGGTTTTCAGCGACACCTGCAATTCGAGCCGGGCGAGCGGCGCGCCGATGCAGAAATGGATGCCGGCGCCGAACGAGACGTTCTTCTGGTCGGCACGGCCGGGCCGGAAAGCAGCGGGTTCGGCAAAGGCCAGGGGATCGTGATTGGCCATGCCGAGCAGCAGGCCGATCGTCTCGCCCGGCCGCACGAGAATGCCCGGAGCGACCTCGATCTCTTCATAGGCATAACGCGTGAACATGTGCAGCGGCGCGTCGAAGCGCGGGCATTCCTCGACGGTCGCGGCGGTCGCTTCCGTAGAAATGAAGAAGCGGCGCGGGTCGCCGCCCTGCGCAAGGATCGAGCGCACCGCGTTGCCGGTCTGGTGGACGGTTGCCTCTTGGCCGGCGTTGAGCAGCAGGATGGCGGAGGACACCAGCTCGTCCTCCGAGAGTTTTTGGCCATCGTCTTGCGCCGAGATCAGCAGCGACAACAGATCGTCGCCGGGTTTCTTCCGCCGTTCCGCGACATAGCTGCGCAGGAAATCGGAAAAATGGCGCGCGGCGCGATTGGCTGTCTCTTCCGTTTCGCGTGTGCGGCCATGCATGTACATGGCGACCATCTGATGCGACCAGTCGAGCAGTTGCGGCCCCATCTCGACCGGCACGCCGAGCATCTCGGCAATGATGGTGATCGGCAAAGGCGACGCGAAAGCCGGCAGCAGATCGACCTGATCCGGTTCGAAACGGTCGATCAACTCGTTGGCGAGCGCCTCGACGCGCGGCCGAAGCCGCTCGACCTGGCGCGAGACGAAGGCGCGGTTGACCAGCGTTCTGAGCTTGGTGTGAACGGGCGGTTCCAGCTCCAGCATCGAATTGGCCTCGATGCCGTCGAAGGCGCTGAGATGCGAGCGGTCCTGGCCGGTGCCCCGGCTGTCGGGAATGCCGGCCGGGTTCTGGCGGCCGAAGCGGCGGTCGCGCAACAACCGGTTGACGTCGTCGAAGCCGCCGAAGCACCAAAAGCCGAACTCCTCCCAGAAGAAGGCGTTCGATGCGCCATGCATGAAGGCATAGGCCTCGTATGGGTTCTGGAAAAAAGCCGGCTCGTGCGGATCCATCCGCACACGGCGGGTGGCTGGATCGAAGGCAAGGTAGGGAGGCGGCGTCAAGTCGGTCATAGCAGACCATTAGCGCATGAGCCCGAAAACCGGAATCGGTTTTCGCTGGGGATCATGCGCAGATTCAAAGTCTTGGAGCGTCCTTTGCGCGTCGAACGACGCGCGGCGCTCCAAGGCTTGCCAGCTTGATGCCAGACCGTATGTTGGGCGCCCGATAGTTCGATGCATGTCGCCCAAAAGTGTGAAGCGGTTTTGGGACAACGACATGCACAAAAGCGCGTTGAGCCAGCCGACACGGCTGCGGAAAGACTGACTTGATGAATGTGATCGTGGTTGGCGCAGGCATCGCAGGGCTTTCGACGGCGTGGTCGTTGGTCAAGGCCGGGCACCGGGTCACGATCGTCGAGCAGGGAGCGATTCCCAATCCGCTTGCCGCCTCGGGCGATCATCACCGCATCATCCGCCGCGCTTATGGTGCAGCGGCGGGCTATGGCCGGCTGATCACCGAAGCCTATGAGGCCTGGGACGAGATGTGGGTTGATCTCGGCGAAAACCATCTCGATCCGCGCGGCTTCATCTGCATTTCGCGCGACGAGGGTGATGACGCCGAGCAGATGCGCGACGGCCTGGCGGCCGGCGATTTTGCCTTCGATATGATCGAGCCGGGCGAGGCCGTTGCGCGCTGGCCGTTCCTCGAGAGCGGAAGTTTTCGCTACGCTTTCTTCTCGCCGGAGGGCGGCGTACTGCATTGCCGCAAGATCGCGGCGGGACTCGCCAAATGGCTGCGGGCCAACGGCGCCAACGTCTACGAAAACAGCAAGGTGACGAAGATCGACGCTGAGGCCGGTCACATCGTGCTTGAAAGCGGCGAGACGATGCAGGCCGACCGCATCGTCGTCACATCAGGCGCCTGGGTGCTGAAGCTGTTTCCGGAACTGGACGGCGAACTGAAGACCTGGCGCAACGCGCTCGCCTATGTCGAACCGCCGGCGGACTTGAAAGCGGCGTGGCAGGAGGCCCCGGTCATCCTCGATGTCGGTGGTGCTGTCGACGGCTACGTGATCCCGCCCTCCGGCGGGGCCGGCATGAAATTCGGCTCAGGGCTGCACAGGGTGCCGACCAGCGACGCCGACTGGAACCGGCGGCCAGTGGCGGGCGAGGGCGAAGCGATCCGCAACCTGTTTTCGCCGCCGATCGCCCGCATCGATGAGTATGAGGTGACTGAAGTCGTCACCTGCGCTTACACATTCACCGCCGACGAGAAGTTCCTGGCGCATGAGAAGGGGAAATGCCTTGTTGTCTCGGCCTGCTCCGGCCACGGTTACAAATTCGGCGCAGCGGTCGGCAGGCGCGTAGCGGCGGCCGTCGGCGACGGCGATATCGCGGGCTTGAAGACATGGCTAAGGGCGGAGGTGGCCTGAGCTAATACCTGCAATGCTTTGGAATATGCACCTGCCGCCAACTGGTCGAGCCTTCCTGCACCATCACGCGGCGCGCCACCTTCTGGTATGATGGCGCGATCTCAGTGATGCGCCGCCGCTCCGGTCGCACCAGCACTTCACGGGCAACGCTCTCATATTCGGCTGGGAGGACAACCCGTCGGGTGCGCTCGGGTTCAACGACCACTGTTTCGGCGACGCGCGCGTAACGGGCCTTGCGCCAGATCTTGCACAGCACCTTGCGGCCGTGGATGATGCGCCATTCCCACGCATGGCCGCCATCATCGATCTTGACCTTGTGGTAGACGGTGCGGGTGATGGCTGGCACGACCTCGTATGTGACGCGGGGCGGTGCGATCTGCTCGACGCGCTCAACCGTGCCATAAATCGGCGGGTCGTAGTCGATCACTTGGCCGCCGGGGCTGACCACGTTTTCATAGACGGTATCGTAGACGGCCGGCCTGTTGACCTGCTCGTAGCATTCGACCGCGCGTCCGCCGGCTGCCGTTTCAGACAGCATGCCGAGAACGGCAACGCCGGCGATGCCCAAGGAAGCAGTTTTCCTGATCATGGCACTCCCTGTTGAACCTTCAGCGCAAGCTCAACGTTGAATTGTAGGGGAAGCCGTATCGCGGGAAAGCAGTTTCGAGATATTTCCTTAAGCGATGCGGTTAAGAAAGTGCTACACGGCAGCGCCGCTTCAAGAGCAGCAGAAGGCTGACCGCGCAGCTTCGGGCGAATCCTGTGCAGAAAGCTTGATTCGACTTAACCGGATGGCTAGGAGGGGCGGCCTTGCGCTAGGGTGAGCCGACATCCTATTTACAGGACAACGATCCAGAACCGATTCTGCCCGACTTTCTAATCTCCCGGCGCCGGAATCCCATCCTCAATAAGGGATAGTCCATGAAGAACCCCGTCGAAACCTACATGAACCTCGTTCCGATGGTGGTCGAACAGACCAATCGCGGCGAGCGGGCCTACGACATTTTCTCGCGGCTCCTGAAAGAGCGCATCATTTTCATCACCGGTCCGGTCGAGGATGGCATGGCGACGCTGGTCTGCGCGCAGCTCCTGTTCCTCGAGGCGGAGAATCCGAAGAAGGAAATCAACCTCTACATCAATTCGCCAGGCGGCGTCGTCACCTCGGGCATGGCGATCTACGACACCATGCAGTTCATCAAGCCGGCGGTGGCGACGCTGTGCATCGGCCAGGCCGCCTCGATGGGCTCGCTGCTTCTCACCGCAGGCGAGAAGGGCATGCGCTTCGCCACGCCGAACGCCCGCATCATGGTCCACCAGCCTTCCGGTGGCTTCCAGGGCCAGGCTTCCGATATCGAGCGCCACGCCCAGGACATCATCAAGCTGAAGCGTCGCCTCAACGAGGTCTATGTCAAGCACACCGGCAAGAGCTACGACGAGATTGAAAAGACGCTCGACCGCGACCACTTCATGACCGCCGACGAGGCGAAGGATTTCGGCCTCATCGACAAGGTCATTTCGTCGCGTGAGCCGGTCGAAGGTGTTGCCACATAAGCCCGGTGGCAGTTGGATGGCGGGAAAACACGCTTTTGATGCCGCTTGCGGCATTTCGGCCACAATTGGCTGTTCCCTCGACGGGAGCAATTGCCTACGTTAAGCCTATGTTGATTTTCGACGGCTTAGCTTTGTGCGGGGTTGATGCGAATCATTGCGACGTTTTCTGATATGTGTTTCGTATGGAATGCGTTGCGGGAGCCGGGACACTGGCGGCGGCGATTTCCCGCGATAGATTGAATATATGCGCCCTTTCAACCAGACCATCGGCGGGCGGCTATGAAAGGACATGAAAATGAGCAAGGTCGGCAGCAACGGCGGTGATTCCAAGAACACGCTTTATTGCTCGTTTTGCGGCAAAAGCCAGCACGAAGTGCGCAAGCTGATCGCCGGCCCGACGGTGTTCATCTGCGACGAATGCGTCGAGCTCTGCATGGACATCATCCGCGAGGAGAACAAGACCTCGATGGTGAAGTCCCGCGAGGGCGTGCCGACCCCGCAGGAGATCCTCAAGGTTCTCGACGACTACGTCATCGGTCAGCCCTACGCCAAGCGCGTGCTGTCGGTGGCCGTCCACAACCACTACAAGCGCCTCGCGCATGCCGGCAAGAACAACGACGTCGAGTTGGCGAAGTCCAACATTTTGCTGATCGGCCCGACCGGTTGCGGCAAGACGCTGCTTGCGCAGACGCTGGCCCGCATCATCGACGTTCCCTTCACCATGGCCGATGCGACGACGCTGACCGAGGCGGGCTATGTCGGCGAGGATGTCGAGAACATCATCCTGAAGCTCTTGCAGTCGGCCGACTACAATGTCGAGCGCGCCCAGCGCGGCATCGTCTACATCGACGAGATCGACAAGATCTCGCGCAAGTCGGACAATCCTTCGATCACCCGCGACGTGTCGGGCGAGGGCGTCCAGCAGGCGCTGTTGAAGATCATGGAAGGCACGGTCGCCTCCGTGCCGCCGCAGGGCGGCAGGAAGCATCCGCAGCAGGAGTTCCTGCAGGTCGACACCGCCAACATCCTGTTCATCTGCGGTGGCGCCTTCGCCGGCCTGGACAAGATCATCTCGGATCGCGGCCGCAAGACCTCGATCGGCTTCGGCGCCACCGTCGCTTCGCCCGAGGATCGCCGCACCGGCGACGTTTTCCGCCTGGTCGAGCCTGAGGATCTGTTGAAGTTTGGCCTCATTCCCGAGTTCGTCGGCCGTCTGCCGGTCCTGGCGACGCTGGAGGACCTCGACGAGCCGGCGCTGATCCAGATCCTGACCGAGCCGAAGAACGCGCTGGTCAAGCAGTACCAGCGGCTGTTCGAAATGGAGAATGTCGACCTGACCTTCCACGAGAATGCGCTCTCGGCGATCGCCAAGCGCGCCATCGAACGCAAGACCGGCGCGCGCGGCCTGCGCTCGATCATGGAAGCGATCCTGCTCGATACGATGTTCGAGCTGCCGGCGCTGGAAGGTGTGCGCGAAGTGGTTATCTCGGAAGAGGTGGTGTCCGGCAACGCCAGGCCGCTCTACATCTATTCCGAGCAGAAGGAAAAGAAGGGCAACGTCAGCGCCTGACGTGAGCCTGCACAATGGATTTTTTTGAAACGGCGCCGCGAGGCGCCGTTTTGCTGTTGCGGACGGGCCGACTTGTGATGAACGGATTGTGACAGATTGGATGAACGGTTGCGTGTTGACCCTTGATCTTTGCCCCCCGTGCCTCCAACTAACTGAGGAAGGCCGGGGTGCCGAATTCTGTGCTGTAAAACTCCCGTCACAAACGGTGGTAGGCGGAACGATCCTCGGTCGTTAGTATGAGATTCGCGGTTGGCCGATTGGAAGCCGCGACATGAAAGGTTGGACAATGGCCAAAATATCCAAGGCTCCCAGCGACGGCGTCTTCGCAGTCCTCCCACTGCGCGACATCGTGGTGTTCCCGCACATGATCGTTCCGCTCTTCGTCGGGCGTGAAAAGTCGATCAAGGCGCTGGAAGAGGTGATGGGTCAGGAAAAGCAGATCCTGCTTGCGACCCAGATGAATGCCGCCGATGACGATCCCGAGTCCGATGCGATCTTCGACATCGGCACGCTCGCCAATGTGCTGCAATTGCTGAAGCTGCCGGACGGCACCGTGAAGGTGCTGGTCGAAGGCGCGACGCGCGCGAAAATCGTTTCGTTCACCGACCGTCCCGACTTCCACGAGGCACGCGCCGCGGCGCTGGTCGAACCGGAGGAGGAAGAGGTCGAGGTCGAGGCGCTGGCCCGTTCAGTCGTCACCGACTTCGAGAACTACGTCAAGCTGAACAAGAAGATCTCGCCAGAAGTGGTGGGTGCCGCCAGCCAGATCGACGACTATTCCAAGCTCGCCGATACGGTTGCCTCGCATCTTGCCATCAAGATTCCCGAGAAGCAGGAGATGCTGGCCACGCTTTCGGTCAAGGAGCGGCTGGAAAAGGCGATGGGCTTCATGGAAGCCGAAATCTCCGTCCTGCAGGTCGAGAAGCGCATCCGTTCGCGCGTCAAGCGCCAGATGGAGAAGACGCAGCGCGAATACTACCTCAACGAGCAGATGAAGGCGATCCAGAAGGAGCTCGGCGAGGGTGAGGACGGCCGCGACGAGGCCGCCGAGATCGAGGCGCGCATCAAGAAGACCAAGCTCTCCAAGGAGGCCCGCGAAAAGGCGGAAGCCGAACTGAAGAAGCTGCGGACGATGTCGCCGATGTCGGCTGAATCGACCGTCGTGCGCAACTATCTCGACTGGATCCTGTCGATACCGTGGGGCAAGAACTCCAAGGTCAAGCAGGATCTGGCCTTCGCGCAGAACGTGCTCGACACCGACCATTTCGGCCTCGACAAGGTCAAGGACCGCATCGTCGAATATCTCGCCGTGCAGAGCCGCCAGAAAAAGCTGAAGGGGCCGATCCTGTGCCTCGTCGGACCTCCCGGCGTTGGCAAGACCTCACTCGGCAAGTCGATCGCCAAGGCGACCGGCCGCGAGTTCATCCGCATGGCGCTGGGCGGCGTGCGCGACGAGGCCGAAATCCGCGGTCACCGGCGCACCTATATCGGCTCGATGCCCGGCAAGGTCATCCAGTCGATGAAGAAGGCGAAGAAGTCCAACCCGCTCTTCCTGCTCGACGAGATCGACAAGATGGGCCAGGATTTCCGCGGCGATCCATCATCGGCTTTGCTCGAGGTGCTCGATCCCGAGCAGAACTCGACGTTTATGGACCACTACCTCGAGGTTGAATACGACCTGTCGAGCGTGATGTTCGTGACGACGGCGAACACGTTGAACATCCCTGCGCCCTTGATGGACCGCATGGAGATCATCCGTATCGCCGGCTACACCGAGGACGAGAAGATTGAGATCGCAAAGCGTCACCTGATGCCGAAGGTGATCCGCGATCACGCGCTGCAGCCGAAGGAGTTCTCCGTCGGCGAGGACGCGATCCGCGGCATCATCCAGACCTACACCCGTGAAGCGGGCGTCAGGAGCCTGGAGCGCGAGCTGATGAAGCTCGGCCGCAAGGCAGTGACCGAGATCCTGAAGACGAAGAAGAAGACGGTCGACATCACGGCAGACAATCTTGCCGATTATCTTGGTGTCCCGCGCTTCCGCTTCGGTCAGGTCGAGGCCGACGATCAGGTCGGCGTCGTCACCGGGCTCGCCTGGACGGAAGTCGGCGGCGAGTTGCTGACGATCGAAGGCGTCATGATGCCCGGCAAGGGCCGCATGACGGTGACCGGCAATCTGCGCGACGTGATGAAGGAATCGATCTCGGCGGCGGCCTCCTATGTCCGCTCGCGGGCTATCGATTTCGGCGTCGAGCCGCCGCTGTTCGACAAGCGCGACATCCACGTCCACGTGCCCGAGGGCGCAACGCCCAAGGACGGACCGTCGGCGGGTGTGGCGATGGCGACGGCGATCGTCTCGGTGCTGACTGGCATCCCAGTCAGGGCCGATGTGGCGATGACCGGCGAGATCACGCTGCGCGGCAGGGTGCTGCCGATCGGCGGGCTCAAGGAGAAGCTGCTTGCAGCACTTCGCGGCGGCATCAAAAAGGTGCTGATCCCGGAAGACAACGCCAAGGATCTGGCGGAGATTCCGGACAACGTGAAGAACGGCATGGAGATCATTCCGGTCGCGCGGGTCGGCGAAGTGTTGCGCCATGCGCTGGTGCGTATGCCGGAGCCGATCGAGTGGGTCGAGCCGGTCAATGCGCCGGCTGCGGTGGATGCCGGAGACGACGCCAGCAAGTCGCTGGCTCATTAGCTCTTGCTAAAGTTGCAATGCACAAACAGAGAGCCGGGCCTTGAGCCCGGCTTTTTCATGTGAAAAACCCCGGAATTCCGGGCTTTTTTTGATTTTTTTCGCGCTTTTCGACTTGGTTGCGGAAGCGCTTCTTTCTAAAGTCCGTTTCCTGCCGGATGAGTCGTACGTTCCGGTTTTCTCATGGAAGGGAATTTTTATGAACAAGAACGAACTGGTGTCCGCTGTCGCCGATGCCGCGAGTATTTCGAAGGGTGACGCGCAGTCGGCGGTTGATGCGGTGTTTTCCGTGATCACCGGCGAACTGAAGAAGGGCGGCGATGTCCGGCTTGTCGGCTTCGGAAATTTCACCGTGTCAAAACGCGCCGCGTCGACCGGCCGCAACCCGCAGACCGGTGCGGAAGTGAAGATTCCGGCGCGCACCGTGCCGAAGTTTTCGGCCGGCAAGGGCCTCAAGGACGCAGTAAACTAAGCGCCTTCTTACCCTTTTCAGAGATCAGAAAAGCCGGGCATGCCCGGCTTTTCTTTTGCGTCCGATTAAAGTGTCGGACCAAAGGTGAATGGTTCCGGAGCCGGCAATGGGAGTATCGTGCCGACGCCTAATGCATGTCGCGCAAAAGTGCGCAGCGGTTTTGCGATAACGATATGCATAGAAACAAGGGTTTAAAGCGCGTCGCATGAATCCGTTCGAACGCGACGCGCTTTGGGGCAACCCGGCCACCAATTGTCCTCTGCTCCCCAGTCGTGTAACGCCGTTCCTTCGGCACGAAGGGACGACCACATCTTGCAGAAGGTAGAAGAACTGATTGATTGGCTTGCCGACGACAAGGTCGGCCGGCTTTACGTCGCGGTGCTCGTCGTCGCTCTTTATTTCGCCTTCCAAACCGCGACGCTGTCGCTCCTTGGCCTTTGGGCCGGCAACGGCGTGAACATCGACGATGCCGAGCAACTGATCTATCTGCCGCATCTCGCCGCCGGCTATGGTGGTTCGCAGCCACCGCTCTACAACTGGATTGCCTGGACAATAAGCCAAGGGTTCGGGACGAGCATCGTCAGCCTCAAGCTCGTCAGATATGTCCTGCTTTTCGTCGGCTTTGCCGCCAGCCATGCTGCGATGCGCAAGCTTGGCTATAAGCAGGTCACTGCCGCCGCCGCTATGTTCGGACTAATGACGGTGCCGCTGCTATTTTGGGAAGCGCAACACAGCTTGACGCATTCGGTAGCCGCCTTCGCCTTTTGCGCGGTCACGCTGCTCGCCTTCGCCCATCTCGTCCATGTCCGGACGCCGCTGGCCTATGCGAGCTTCGGCCTGGCGGCCGCACTGGCCACGCTCGCCAAGTTCAATGATGTCCTCATGCTGGGAGCGCTGCTCCCGGCGGCGATGACTGTGCGCGCCTATCGACCAACGCTGGTTTCACCATGGATACTGCTCAGCATGGCGGTCTTCGTGCTTGTTCTGACCCCGACGACAGTTTGGAGCTACTACCATTCGGACGCAATTTTCGCCCGTATATCCAAGTTTGGCATAGCCGATGATGACGACGGAATGATCGGCATCCGCGGCGAGGGGTTGTTCAAAATCATATATGCCACCGCGTCATTCAGCATCGTGACTCTAGTCATCTACGTCCTCGGCTTCGTTTGGAAACGGAGTTTCCCCCGACGGCAGGACGCCTTCAATGCACCGCGGGACAAGCTGCTTGAGCGTGCATTGCTGATAGGCCCTCTTGCTGTGCTGCTGCTGGTGCTGGCAAGCGGCAGCACGTCGTTGCGCAACCGCTGGCTGCTGCCGGTTCTTTTCCTGCTGCCGCTCTATCTTGCCGCACGCATGGAAAAGCTGGGCGAGTTCGGCCGAGAGGTTCAGCGCTTCGTGATCGCCTTGGCTGTCGTTACAGCTCTGCTTGTGACACCGTTCACTTGGTATGCGCAACTGATGGGCGGGGAAGGCAAATCTCGCACCGCAAGGCTGGACTTCAAAGAGCTCTATCACGACCTGCAGGCCACCGGGCCGGTGCGCACGATCCTCGGCAATTCCTCTTGGGTCGGAAATTTCCGTCTTGCTGAGGGCGACCTCGTGCTGCTCAATCCCGAAGTTCCGGAGCTGAAAGAGCTATTCCAGGACCCTGCGGTGTTGATGTGGCTGGACGAAAACCAGCCCGATCCGGCATTAGTAGAGATCTTGCGGCAAGCAGACTACGAACTCAGCAGCCAAACCGGCACGCTAGTCGGGAAAGAGCTGTTCGGATCCGTGTCGGGCAGGCGCATCTATTTCGCCCGCCTGCACAAGCGCGGTTCGGCAGGCGCAAGCGTTCAAGATTGAATGCAGTCAGGGATTGCCGCTTGTACCCAAGCGAGGCCGCAGGTGTCGAGCCGATGAAAGCAGGCGGCTTTATGCCGTCGGCGCATCGGCGCGCATCAGCCCTTCCTTCTTGAGGTCGGCCCAGAGTGCCGAAGGCAGCTTCGCGTCCAGCAGCGAGCGGTTGCTTTCGACCTCGCTCGGCCGCTGGCCGCCGGGGATCACCGACGCGACCGAAGGGTGCAGCAGCGGAAATTGCAGTGCCGCCTCGATCAGGCGCACGCCGTGGCGTTTGCAGACGGCCTCGATGCGCGTGACGCGGTCGAGAATGTCCTGCGGCGCCTCGGAATAATTGTAGTAGGCGCCGGGCTTCGGCCCGGTTGCCAGGATGCCGGAGTTATACGGCCCGCCGAGAACGATGCCGATGCCGCGCTTCTGGCATAGCGGCAGGAAGGATTGCAGCGCTTCCTGCTCCAGCAGCGTATAACGCCCGGCAAGCAGGAAAAGGTCGAAGTCGCCACGTTCGGCAAGTGTCTGGGCAACCGGCCATTCGTTGATGCCGCCGCCGAACGCCCTGATAACGCCCTGGTCGCGCAGGGCCAGCAGCCCGTAATAGCCCGAGCGCATGAACTCCTCGATGCGTTGGTCCGAGGCCTCCTTGCTGCCATGGGTGAAGACGTCGACGTCATGCACGAAAAGGATGTCGATGCGATCGACGCCCAGACGTTCGAGCGACGCTTCGAAGGAGCGCATGACGCCATCATAGCTGTAATCGTAGACCTCGCGGCGCGACGGCGTGTCGAAGAATTTGCCGATGCCGGTGCGCTGCTCCGGCGGGCAGGCGCGCATGATGCGGCCGACCTTGGTCGACAGCACATAGTCGTCGCGCTTTTTCGAACGCAGGAACGGATTGAGCCGCGTTTCCGACAGGCCGAGCCCGTAGAGCGGCGCGGTATCGTAGTAGCGGCAGCCGACCTGCCATGCCGCTTCCAGCGTGGCATTGGCATCGTCGTCGGAGACGACGCGATAGAGGTTGCCGAGCGGCGCCGTGCCGAAGCCGAGCTCCGTGAAACTGATGCCGCCGTTGCCGATGCGGTCGAAATGCCGTGTCTTCATGTCCTGCTATTTCCTCACTTACGCAATTGCCATGACACTATCACGCCTATGGTACTTCAAAAGCACTTCGGGCCGTTGGACACGGAATTTCACGGTGATAGCATGAGCAAAAACAAGCTGTTCGGAGGAAACGTGCCCAAAACGTTCAGGCAGGTTTGGGGTCCCGGCAAATTGGTGGAACCGTGATGACCAATGCCGACAAAAACCTGTTCAGAATGGGCGAGGGTAGCGCCGCAAGACTTGCCGATTTCACCTTGCCTGTCCCGGCTCAGAATGGCCGGCGACCAGGGGCGGCGAAGCGCGCCCACCACGCCAACATGGAGTAAGCGCTCATGCGCTACGAGCTGATGCTGCCGCACCAGATCCGCAAGGCGATCGCCGAGAACTGGCCGGTCGTGCTCCCGCTCGGCGTGCTCGAATACCATGGCGAGCACATGGCCGTCGGCATGGACACGCTGGCGGTCGCCAAGATGCTGGATCTATTCGAAAAGGAAGCCGACATCGTCATCCTGCCGCCCTTCTACTACGGCGCGGCGAGCTACGCGGTGGCGGGGCCGGAGGGCAATGGGTCGGTTCAGGTCGGCGGCAGTGTGCTGGCGCCGTTCGGCGAAGAGCTGTTCTATAGTCTGCTGCGCATCGGTTTTCGCAATATCCACGCCATCATCCACCACCAGACCGAGAACTTTGCCGCCGGCATGCCGACCGATCTCGCCTTCAAGACCGCCGGCCGCCAGGCGATCTTTCGCTTCCTCGAGAAGGAACGCGGCGAGGGCTGGTGGGGCTCCGAGGCGATGGCCGGCTATTATGCCGAACATGCCGAAGGCGCCAATTTTTTCAACTGGGTGCAGGTGCATCCGCTCATGCCGGCGGCGATGAACGGTCAATATCCGTTCGACCATGCCGGCATTGGCGAGACGTCGCTGATGCTGGCGCTGTGCCCGGAAGCGGTGGACGCCAGCCACTTCGCCGACAATACGGGATGGTACACGGCGACTGCTGCCGACGCCTCGATGGAGCTGGGGCAAAAGGGCGTCGCGATGATCCTCGATCATTTGAGGGCGATGTTGACGGCCTAGCGCGGTTCTTCCTTCTCCCCTTGTGGGAGAAGGTGGCCGAGCGAAGCTCGGTCGGATGAGGGGTGCTGGAAGGATCGCTACCTCGAAGACGTAAGCACTTTAAATTCCTCGACATTTGCGCGCCGCATTTCTTCCAACACCCCTCATCCGTCTTGGCGCTACGCGCCAATCCACCTTCTCCCACAAGGGGAGAAGGGAAGACAGGTGTCTATTTCACCGCGCCCGCGGTCATACCCATGATCAGATAGCGCTCCAGCGCGATGCCGATGACGGCAAGCGGCGTGATCGCGGCGGTGGCCAGCGCCGCCATCGACCACCAGTTGATGCCTTGCGAGCCGGTCTGGCTCGCCACCATCACGGGAATGGTCTTGGCGTCGGTCGAGGTCAGCAGGGCGGCGAAGAAATACTCGTTCCAGCACAGCACCATCGCCAGGATGAAGGCGGCGACCATGCCCGGCAGCGCGATCGGCATGACGATGCGGAAGAAGGCGCCCCAGATCGATAGGCCGTCGACGAGGGCTGCTTCCTCCAGCTCGACAGGGATCGAGTTGAACTGGTCGCGCATGATCCAGATGACGATCGGCAGCACCATCAGCGTGTAGAGCAGGATCAGCCCGATGCGCGTGTCGAGCATGCCGACTTCCCGGTACAGCACGAGAAAGGGCAAGGCGAGCACCACTGGCGGCAGAATCAGCTGCGACAGGAAGAAGAAGGAGATGTCCTCATTCTTGAACCAGGCGAAGTGATAGCGGTAGCGGGTCAGGCCGTAGGCGGCGAGGCTGCCGATGACAATGGCGAGGCTCGACGCGCCGACCGAGGTGATGACCGAATTCATGAAGCGCTTGATGAACTCGTCGCGTACCGTCGACGTCCGAAAGATCGAATCCGGTGACAGGCCGAGCGAGCGCCAGCCCTTCCAGTCCGGCCGGAAGTCGACGAAGGGGATGAGATGGCCCTGGGTGACGTCGACGGCCGTCTTGAACGAGGTGGTTATCGTCCAGTAGATCGGAAACAGGCAGATGAATGCCCAGAACACCAGCGCGCCATAGATGAAGACGCGGTTCGCGAAAAAGCTCGCCGGCGAGCGGATTTCGGAAGCGGCATACTCGGTGGTCTGAACGCTCATGTTGCCGCCCCAATCAATTGACGTTGCGCACGAAGCGGTTGGCGAATTTCAACAGCCACGTCACGAACACGATGATGATGATGAGGTAGGCCATTGCCAGCATGGTGCCGTAGCCGACATTCGAGCGGTCGCGATACTCGCGATAGATGAAGCTTGAGACGGAATCGGTTGCACCACCCGGGCCGCCCGAGGTGACGGTGATGATGATGTCGGCAAGCTTCAGCTTGAAGATGATGCGCAGGATGATTGCCGTCACCGACACCGGCAGCATCAGCGGGAAGGTGACTTGCCAGAAGGTCTGCCAGGCATTGGCGCCGTCTACCCTGGCCGCCTCCAGCACCTCGCGTGACATCGCCTGCAGGCCGGCGAGCAGCATGATCATCATGAACGGGATGAACGTCCAGGCATCCAGCACCATGATCGAGATGCGGGCGGTGATCGGGTTGGAGAAGAAGGCGGGATTTTCCCAGCCGAGTTGGCGCGCCAGCGCTGCGGCTGGCCCGAACCGGTACTCCATCAGCGACTTGCCGATCATCCACGACACTGCGACCGGCGACAGCATCAACGGCATGAGGAAGACGACGCGGAAGAATTTGCGCGCCCGGATCTGTGCGTTGAGAAGCAGTGCGAGGCCGAAGGCGATGACATATTCGACCAGCACCGCGAGCACGTAGAGCACCATGTTGAACAGCGCGTTGCGGTAGTAGGGGTCGGCCAGCATCTGCCAGAAATTGTCGAGCCCGTTGAACTTCCGGCCGGAGAAGGAACTGAGGTTCCAGTCGGTGAGCGCGATGTAGAAGCCGAACAGTGTCGGGAAGATCACCATGGCGATGGTGAACAGCAGCGCCGGCAGCAGGAACAGCGCGCGCTGGCCGTCTTCGCCGCGTGTCAGCACCTGGCCGATGCCGAGCGCAACACCCCACAGCACATAGGCATAGACGACCGGCCGCCAGGTCTCGAAGCCGACGGTGTCGACCTCTGTCTTGTAGAGGATCTGAACTGCGATCACCGCCAGAAGGCCGAGCGTCGCAGCGGCCATCAAGACCCGGCCGAGCCGCTTGCGGCCCGGCGATATCAGATCGGATGGAGCGGCGTTTGCCGGCCACGCATTCGTGGGCAAGGTCTGGTCAGCCACGCGTCTCGTCCGTTCACTGAATGCTTTAATGACCGGTTAGCCGGTCTAGGTGCGGTCCGGCGGCTTCGCGTCGCCGGACCACGGTTCACCACAATCTCAGCCTACATGCCGAGCGAGGCTTTGTAGAGCTTGACCTGGTTTTCGCGGCCGATCTGGTCGGTCAGCTTCTCCCATGCGGCTGCGATGGCGTCGGCGCCTTCCTGCGCCTTCATCTTTCCGGCGAACGTGTTGGCCAGAATGTCCTCGGCGGCGCTGTAATATTGGAAGATGCCGGGGATGCGCGGTTCGATCGCGGCGTTCGGATGGTTGTAGCTGTCGGCTTCCGACTTGAGATACGAGGTGATGAACGCCTCGTCGTAACCGGCCGCCACCCATTCCGGAATGTCGAAATGCGAGTTGCGGTAGGGCTGGAAGCCGGACGGATATGCCGCGCACCAGAGCGACAGATCCTTGCCGCCGAGATGGGCCGCGGCAGACCAGGCCGCCTTCTTCTTCTTTTCGTCGCTATCGACGCGGGCCATGACATAGACACCCCAGCCGAGATAGGCGCAGTTCGGCGCATAGTTCGGGCCGCTGGCCAGCTTGTCCCACTGGCCGGTCTTGGAATTGTAGACGTCGTCCGAGCCCGGCAGGATCGAGAAGCCGGTGACATCGCCGACGACCGACGAGTCGTTGGTCTTGACGTTGGAGCCGACGTCGCCCCACCAGGTGACCATCGAACCGGTGCCGGCCAGGAACTGCTGGAAGGCGGTGGTGTTCGGGTCGGCGTTGATCTGGTCGGCGGGTTCCGACGGAAGCGCGTCGATCACGTCCTGGATCGCCCGCACCCAGGCCGGATTGTTGATGCGCGGCTTCATCGTGTCGGCGTCGAACAGCCAGGCCTTGTCGTCGGGATGCTTGGCATAGGCGCTGGCGCGGCTGCCAAGGAAGTAGAAGCCAAAACCGCCCCACGCCTTGGGCGCGTCGAGATAGCCAAAGACGTCCTGGCCCTGGAACTGCTTGCCCTTGAGGAATTTGGTCACGGCCTGCACCTGCTGCCAGGTCTTCGGCACGCCCCATTCACCTTCGCCGCCGCCATCTTTCCACGCCTTGGCGAGGTCGGCATCGGCGAACACGTCGGTGCGGTAGTTGAAGTTATGCGCGTCGCCGTCGACGGTCACGCGATACTGCTTGCCGTCCCAGGTGCCGACCGGCGGCTGCAAATAGGCCACGACGTCCTTCATGTCGATCTGGTCCTTGACCCAGTCCGGCATTTCGGAGGTCAGGCCCTTGCCGCAGACATCGCCTTCGAACGGCGCGCCCATTTCGATGATGTCGAAATCGACGGTGCCGGTGGCGATCGACTGCTGCAGGCGGGCGTTGTAGTCCGCCTGCGCCAGGTCGATCCAGTTGATTTTGGCGCCGGTATAGGTCTCCCACGGCTTCAGGAAGCCGCGAAACAGCACATTGTGCAGGTTCTGGTTGTTGAGCCCCATGAAGGTGAGCTCGACGCCGGCGAACTCGCCTTCCTTGACGTTGGACTTGGTCGCCTCCAGGCAAAGCTCGCCGACCTGCTGGAAGTCGGCATCTGTCGGCTGGCCCTTGCCGACACCGGGGATTTGCAGGATCTGCGCGCGCAGCTCGCTTGCTGCGGAGGCCGGTCGCGTCAGCGCGCCAAGCCCGGCGCCGGATGCCGCTGCGATCGCGGCCATGCTGGCCGCACCCTTGAGGACATCGCGGCGAGTGGCTCCCGCGCGCATAAATTGGTTGTAAAGGCTGACTTTCATTTTATTCCTCCCAGAATTTCAATGGTGATCGTTCAGATGTTTGGAGCGCTGGACGTGTTCCCCAACAACAGCGACTCATAGAAATAGCGGCCCAAGTTTCCTTCCGCGACGCTCCGATTTCCGTGGTCCGGACTAACGTGCCGGCGCGCCCGGAACAGGGTCATAACCCGAGCCCTTTCACTATTCTCACAACCAAGTGCCGTGTCAACGAGAATGGAGTTTTTTATCTATAAAAGACTGACTTGCCCTAGCCGTTTGCGTTGTTTAGCTTCACCGCAACGAAAGGGGGGCCCATGGCTCAAGTCGCGATCAGCAATGTGGCCAAGGCGTTCGGAACCGTCAAGGTCCTGCACGACGTCAGCGTCGACATCGCCGACGGGCAGTTCGTGGTGCTGGTCGGTCCTTCAGGGTGCGGCAAGTCCACGCTGCTCAGGATGGTGGCGGGGCTGGAAACCGTTTCAGGCGGCACGATCGCCATCGGCGACCGCGTCGTCAACCATCTGCCGCCGGCCAAGCGCGACATCGCCATGGTGTTCCAGAATTACGCGCTCTATCCGCACAAAACGGTCGAGCAGAACATGGCCTTTGCGCTGAAGCTGCGGAAGACCGACCCGGCGGTGGTCGCCGAGCGGGTCAAGCGCGCAGCCGATATTCTCGACCTCAATCCGTACCTCAAGCGCTATCCGCGCCAGCTCTCGGGCGGCCAGCGCCAGCGTGTCGCCATGGGCCGCGCCATCGTGCGCAACCCGCAGGTATTCCTGTTCGACGAGCCGCTGTCTAACCTCGACGCAAAGCTGCGCGTGCAGATGCGCACCGAGATCAAGGAACTGCACCAGCGGCTGAAGACCACCACCATCTATGTCACGCACGACCAGATCGAGGCCATGACCATGGCCGACAAGATCGTCGTGATGCGCGACGGCCGCATCGAGCAGGTCGGCGCGCCGCTGGAACTGTTCGACCGACCGGCCAATCTGTTCGTCGCCGGCTTCATCGGCTCGCCGTCGATGAACCTGCTCAAGGGCGTGGTGCGCAAAGGCGACAAGCCCGTCGTCGAGATTGCCGGGACGCCGTTCCCGATTGCCGCGAACAGTAAGGTGGAGGATGGTCGCAACGTCGTCTACGGCGTGCGGCCCGAGCATCTCGAAATCCAACCCGACGGCGTGCCGGCAAAGATTTCCGTGGTCGAGCCCACCGGTTCTGAAACGCTGGTCTTCCTGCGTTTCGGTGAAGGCGAGATGGTGGCGCTGTTCCGTGAGCGCCACGACTTCAAGCCGGGCGACACGCTGCACCTGAAACCACGGCTCGACCAGGTCCATCTCTTCGACTCAGAGACCGGCCGTCGTCTCTAACTTCACATCAAAAAAAGCCCGTTCGGGAGGAATGCCATGCTCAAAGGGATCAATCCGCTGCTCAATGCCGACGTGCTCCAGGCGCTGCGGGCGATGGGCCATGGCGACGATTTGATCATCGCCGACACCAACTTCCCCTCCGATTCGGTGGCGTGCCAGACCGTGCTTGGCCGATTGCTGCGCATCGACGCGCCGGCGGCGGACGTGGTCAAGGCGGTGCTGTCGCTCTATCCGTTGGACAATTTCGTCGACGATGCGGCCGCCCGCATGGAGATCGTCGGCAAGCCGGACGAAATCCCCACCGTGCAACAGGAAGTGCAAAGGGAGATCGACGCTGCCGAGGGCAAGCCATGGCCGATGATCTCGGTCGAGCGTTACGCCTTCTACGAACGCGCCAAGAAGGCCTATTGCGTCATCCAGACCGGCGAGCGCCGCTTCTATGGCTGTTTTGCGTTCCGCAAGGGCGTTGTTCCGCCGAACGCGGAGTAGGGAGATGCCAGGCAAGCCTGTCGTCATATTGGGCGTCTTCGTCGCCGACACTGCCTACCGCGCCAGCCGCCAGCCGCGCATGGGCGAGACGATCCTTGGCACATCCTTCACGCTTGGCCCGGGCGGCAAGGGGTCGAACCAGGCGGTTGCGGCCGGCCGTCTTGGCGCCGACGTCACCTTCTTGACGCGCCTCGGTGTCGATCCCTTTGCCGATATGGCCAGGCAGACCTGGGCGCAGGCCGGCGTGAGGAGCGCCGTCATCGACACGCCGCAGAGTTATACGGGTGCGGCCTATATCTTCGTCGAGGAGGCGACCGGCAACAACGCCATCATCGTCAGCCCCGGTGCCGCCATGCTGATTTCGCCCGACGACATCGCGGCTAACGCCGGCCTGATCCGCTCGGCCGGCGTCTTCGTCACCCAGCTCGAGCAGCCGATCGAGGCGGCGCTGCGGGCGCTGGAGATCGCGCGCGGGGCAGGGGTGACGACCATCCTCAACCCGGCGCCGGCGGCGAGCCTGCCTGAGCGCATCTATACGCTCTGCGATTATGTCACACCCAACGAGACCGAAGCCGAGGAATTGACCGGCATCAAGGTTTCCTCCCTCGACGATGCCCGCCGCGCCGCCGAAAGCCTGCTCGGCAAGGGCGTCGGTGCGGTGATCATCACGCTTGGCGAAAAAGGCGCGCTGCTGCACACGGCCAGCCGTTCCGACCATGTTCCCGTGGTCAACGCCGGCCCTGTGGTCGAGACCACCGGCGCGGGCGATGCCTTCAACGGCGGCCTGGCCGCAGCACTTGCGAGAGGGGTGGAGCCGCTTCAAGCAGTCCGCTTCGCTTGCGCCGTCGCGGGAATTTCAGTCACCCGGCCCGGCACCGCACCGTCGATGCCGACGTTGCAGGAGGTCGAGGCGTTGCTGGCTAAGGGTTGAGGCCGCGCAGCCTCACCGGCGCTCTCAACTTTGTTCCGTTCCGACCACGGGTGACATATTAGCCACAGTTAATGTGAATCAGCAAACCTGTCTTGTGCCATTGGCATAGTTGTCCCGTAATGGGTCACTGGGTCTGGCGCCGCAATTGCATGGACAACAATACCGGGGCCAACCTTGCCCCGGCAGTCCGGGGGGTAGTCTGGGGGACCCTGCCGCTTCGCAAATGGAGCGGCAGGCTCTTTCACGGCTGAGTTTGAAAGCCGCCTAAATTGCTGCTGGGTCTGCGGCAGCTAGTTAGCCGCGAACGCCCGACAATTCCCGGACCTCTGCCCGCAGCGCCTGGATCTCCGCGAGGATGGTGGCCTGATCGCTATGCAGCGTTGCCCTGTCGGCCGATTCTACCGCCTCGTGCTCGGCCTCCATCGCCGAAACGATCACGCCGATGAACAGATTGAGCACGGTGAACGAGGTCGCGATGATGAACGGGATGAAGAACAGCCAGGCGGTCGGATAGACCTCCATGACCGGGCGTACCACGCCGTCCGACCAGCCTTCGAGAGTCATGACCTGGAAAAGCGTGAAGAGCGACTCCGGTATGCCGCCGAACAACTCGGGAAAGGACGAGCCGTAGAGCTTCGTCGCCATCACCGCAAAGACGTAGAACACCAGTCCGAGCAACAGCATGATCGAGCCCATGCCGGGCAGGGCGGTGATGAAGCCGGTGACCACACGGCGCAGCGACGGAACGATGCTGATCAGGCGCAGGACCCGCAGGATGCGCAGCGCTCTCAGCACGGAGAGCGAACCGGTCGCGGGGATAAGCGCGAAACCGACGACGAGGAGGTCGAAGATGCGCCACGGATCGCGGAAGAAATGCGTCCTGTAGACGATCACCCGGATTGCGAGTTCAAGCACGAAGACGCCGAGGATCGCGAGGTCGATGGCCGTCAGGAGAGGGCCAAAAGCAGCAATCGCGTCGGGCGAGGTCTCGAGGCCGAGCGTGACGGCGTTGATCAGGATCAGGACCATGATCGCGAGGTCGAAGCGGCGCGATTCGATGAGCGATTTCAGGGCGTCCAAGGCTTCTTCTCCGTTAAAGCATCGACCCAAAGTGGGAACCGGGCCCAAAAGTGGGAACCGGATTTGGGAAAATCCAATGCTCAAACGCATATGGCCGGCTTGTGACGCAACGAATACAAAAAGTTGAAACTCTCAGGAAACTGAAAGCTGAAACTTTTTGTACGAAAGGACTTGAGCCATTCAAAAAAGAATGGCGCGAGTGACGGGGCTCGAACCCGCGACCTCCGGCGTGACAGGCCGGCACTCTAACCAACTGAGCTACACCCGCGTAAGACGAGCACGTGTCAGCCGTGTTCGTCGTTGGGGCGGTGGATAAGGGGTAAGCCGCCGGGTGTCAAGCGGAGCAGGACAGCATAACAGCAAACAGGAGAAGGTTTTTTGACAGGCAGGATTTTCTTGCCGAATCCGATCAGCGGCAAGGGCATTGTGCGCTCATTTGGCCTTGCGAAGCTTGCCCTAACTGCTTAAAGGTCCGGCCCGGAGCGGGCGATTAGCTCAGTTGGTAGAGCGCTTCGTTTACACCGAAGATGTCGGCGGTTCGAGCCCGTCATCGCCCACCATAAAATCAATAACTTCCGCCCAGAAGTCACCTCCGGGTTCATTGAACTCGGAGGCAAATCCAAAACGGCACCCGCTCTCCCTCAAATGCCGGGACTAAACACCTAGCAGCCTCTGTTATCTATGCGGCCGTCCGGCATTGTTGTGTTGCAAAGTTTCGCGTCCACAAGCAGCGCCGCATCTAAGTTTAGCACCAAATGCAAGTTTGCTCCCTCCAGGTTTGCGCCCGCCAGCTGAGCTTGCGCAAGGCGCGCGCCCCTTAGGCTTGCGCCAATCAAGACCGCTCCTGACAGGCTCGCATTTGACAGGTTTGCGCCAGAAAGGCTCGCCTTCGATAGGTTCGCATTCGACAGATTCGCGCCAGACAAGTTCGCGTAATTTAGGCTGGCGCCAGATAGTTCCGCGCCGGAGAGATTCGCACCGCTAAGGTCCGCACCATTCATGTTTGCTTCTTTGAGGTCGGCGCCCGTCAGGTTCGCATTGGTCAGGATCGCGCCCGGCAGATAGCTCCCCGTTATGCTGGCGCCCGATAGGTCGCAGTCTGCGCATGTGGGCTTGGACCTGAGACGCTCGACCGCATCCAAATCGAACGCAGTTGAGTAAGAAGTGCCCAGGCCAACGGCCAGCACAGTGGAAACTATCAGTTGTTTTACTCGCCATCCCAACATGTTTGCGGCTCTATTTGGAAAAATGCGACCCGCGGTTGCAATGCCGTAGATCGCCCAGCGTCTTGGTGTCGTTCCTAATGGCACGCCATCTGTCAACGATGCCTAGAAGCCATGCGGCGCGCCCAGTCGGTCAAGGCGATAGAACACAGGCCATGCGGCCGAATGGTATCACGGGGACCGGCTACCAAACACGATCTCAGGGTTGTTGCGGGCTAAACGGGAACAGATCAGGGCCGGATGGCGTCAGGCAGCACTGGGAACCCAAATGACTCTTCCAGGTTCCAGTTGAGCCGGCGGAAATACCCCTCCTTTCCCTGCGGACATCTCCGCCGGTCAATTCGAATATCAACGCGTCCAAGATTTCACCAGAGCGGATCGACTGCGCCGCCCTTGCTCGAACAAAAGTTGCGTTTAGCATTGAAATATACTTCTCTGTATGACGAAACAATAAAATATAAAAAAGTACCTTTGTTTTTAATTGTTGTTAACCATGTGATACCCGAGATTATCCGGTTAACGCTTGAGGAAATTATTGAGGTTACGTCTCGCGCCTTACTGATATATGAGTTGTAGCAATGTGCGGATTCGGGGGCTATTTCGGTTCGATCCGGGATGCGGAAGCTTTGCTTGCGCGCATGACAGCTGCGATCGCCCATCGCGGGCCGGATGAGCAAGGGAAATTTGTAGCACCCGACGCTGGACTCGGGCATGCGCGGCTGTCCGTGATCGGGATCGGTGATGGCCAGCAACCGATGTCCGACGTGTCAGGCAATTTGACGATTGCGTTCAACGGCGAGATTTTCAACTACGTGGAATTGCGCGAAGGGCTGATAGCCAAGGGCCGACGCTTCCGCACGTCGAGCGACACAGAGGTCATCCTGCAGCTGTATGACGAGATGGGCGAGGACTGCCTGCCTCTCCTGAACGGTGATTTCGCCTTCGCGATATGGGATAACAGGCATCGGCGCATGGTGCTTGCACGAGACCGAATGGGTGTTCGGCCGCTGTTCTACACGAGCAAGGACGGAGTGCTTTACTTCGCCTCGGAGATCAAAGCCCTGCTGAAGGTCCCCGGCGTCTCGGCCGAAATCGATCCGCTTGCACTCGATCAGATATTTACGCTTTGGGCGCCGATTGCTCCGCGCACGGCTTTCCACAATATCCACGAGCTGGAGCCGGCAAGCGTGATGATCGCGACACAGGGTCAAGTCACGGTCAAACGCTATTGGCACCTGGACTATCCGCATCGGGACCAGCCGTCGAAAGTCACGAACGAGGACGACGCGGCCGAGGAACTGCAGGCCCTTTTGACCGATGCGGTGAGACTTCGCATGCGGGCCGACGTGCCGGTCGGCTCCTATCTTTCGGGCGGGCTCGATTCATCCCTTGTTTCGGCACTTGCCGCCGGCATGACTCCTCGGAGGCTGCAGACATTTTCCGTAACGTTCGACAGCACCGAGCACGACGAAAGCGCCTTCCAGACCGAGATGGCTTCTGCACTTGGCACCCATCATCGAGCCATCGCCTGCCGTCCCGGCGATATCGCTCGTGTCTTTCCGGAAGTCATCCGCTTTGCCGAGCGGCCGATCATCCGCACGGCCCCGGCGCCTCTCTACCAGCTGTCCAGCCTGGTCCGCCAGGCTGGCCTGAAGGTCGTGCTGACCGGCGAGGGCGCCGACGAGGTCTTCGCAGGCTACGATGTCTTTAAGGAAGCGCGTGTTCGCCGATTCTGCGGACGTCAGCCGGCATCGCGCATAAGGCCACAGCTGTTCCGCAGGCTTTATCCCTATCTGCCGGGTCTGCAACAGCAATCTGTGGAGTACCTGTCCGCATTCTTTGGCACCAGCAACACTGCCCTCAACGATCCGCTATTCTCGCATCGGCCGCGCTTCAAGACCACGGCTGCGGCGAAGATCTTCTTTTCCGGTGACCTGCGTGCGGCCTTGAAGGGCTATGACGCGGCCGAGGACCTAGTCAGCCGGTTGCCGCAAGCATTTTCGCTGTGGCATCCACTGCATCAGGCACAATATCTCGAAACCCGCTTCCTTCTGCCGGGTTATATCCTCTCCAGCCAAGGCGATCGCATGGCCATGGCGCATGGTATCGAAGGACGTTTCCCTTTCCTCGATCCTCGTTTGGTGGAATTCGCGGCAAGACTACCGCCGGAGATGAAGCTGAAGGGATTGTTGGAAAAGCACATACTGCGCAAGGCAGCCAAGCAGCTGCTTCCGACGGCGATCCGGGAGCGCACCAAACAACCTTACCGAGCCCCGGACGCAAGCTCCTTTGTTGGAGCCGGAGAACTGGATTATGTACGCGACTGCTTGAGCGAAGCGAGCATCGCTGCCGGCGGACTGTTCAACTTCAAGGCGGTGGCGAGCCTCCATGAGAAATGCCGCACTCAGCCAGTATCCGGGTTTCGCGACAACGCGGCCTTTGTCGGCATTTTGTCGACGCAGCTGTGGCAGAAGAATTTCACCGGCCAAGAGGTCGGCGCAGCACGAGCAGCTTGAGAGGGAAGGAAGTAAAATGGTTACAATCAAGGACAAGGTCAGAACGTTTATCGTCGACAACTTCTTGTTCGGCGACAAATCATTCCAGCTTGCAGATACGGACTCGCTGATCGAGAACGACATCATCGACTCGACCGCCGTGCTGGAATTGGTGGCATTCATCGAAGACGATTTCGGCATAGCGATGGTCGATTCCGACGTTGTGCCGGCCAATCTGGATTCGATTGAACGCCTCTCGTCCTTCATCAAGGCGAGAGCAGAAGCGCTGGCAGCGTAGGTGCAGTCAGCGAGGAGCGTCCATGCGGATCGAACATCTCCTGGCCGCCAAGGCCGCTGCCCATCCCGCCAAAACGGCATTGATCACCAAGGACAAAAGGCTGCGCTACGAAGAACTGGACGATCTTTCGAGCCGCCTGGCCGCCGCCCTTTTCGCGAACGGCGTCAGGCGCAACGACCGGGTCCTGATCTTCATGGACAATTGCTGGGAGGCCGCGGTTTCGATTTTCGCGGTCCTCAAGGCAGGGGCGACGTTCAGTCCGATCAACGCATCCACCAAGGCCGAAAAGCTTGCCTACATCATCGCTGATTGCGACCCTGCGGCGATCCTCACGCAAGCAAAACTGATGCCCGTTGTCGCGGAGGCGTGCGGATCGAGCGGCAAGACCGGCATCTTCGTGGCTTCCACCGCTGGTGCCGATAACCAATACCCGGCAGGTGCGACATCCCTGGCCGACTGCCTCACGCTCGAAGCCAGTGAGATCGACCACGGCGGCATCGACGTCGATCTGGCCATGCTCATCTACACCTCGGGCTCAACGGGCCGGCCCAAGGGCGTGATGATGTCGCACCGCAATAGCGACGCGGCCGCGGACTCCATCACCAACTATCTGCGCAACGCGCCAGACGACATCATTTTGAATGTTCTTCCGCTCGCCTTCGATTATGGCCTCTATCAGTTGCTGATGGCTGTCAGGCTCGGCGCCACGCTCGTGCTCGAAAAGTCCTTCGCTTTTCCTCAAGCGGTCTTTGAACGTATCCGCGAGGAGGGCGTCACCGGTCTTCCGCTCGTGCCCACGATGGCAGCGATGATCCTGCAGATGCGTGACCTGACGCCGGGTTTCCTGCCCAGCCTTCGCTATATTTCGAATACGGCGGCGGCGTTGCCGCAGGCGCACATAGAACGTCTGCGCTTCCTTTTTCCCGGTGTCAGGCTGTATTCGATGTATGGCCTGACGGAGTGCAAGCGCTGCACCTATCTGCCGCCCGAGGAGCTCGATCGCCGGCCGGGATCGGTCGGAATAGCCATTCCGAACACCGAAGCCTTCGTCGTCGACGAGGACGGGCAGCGAGTGCCATCGGGCGTTGCGGGTGAGTTGGTCATTCGCGGGCCGCATGTCATGCAGGGTTACTGGCGCAACGAAGCTGCAACCGAACGGACCCTGCGGCCTGGCCCGAACCCCTGGGAGAAGGTTCTCTACACCGGCGATCTGTTCAGGACCGATGAGGACGGCTTTCTCTATTTCGTCGGGCGCAAGGACGACATCATAAAGACGCGGGGAGAGAAGGTGGCCCCGAAGGAAGTGGAGGCCGTGCTTCACGCTCATCCGGGCATCGCGGAGGCCGTTGTCGTCGGTGTGGCGGATCCGGTGCTCGGGCATGCGATCGGCGCACTTGTCATCCGCTCGGACCCGACGCTCAGCGAAAAGGATGTCATGCGCCACTGCGCACGTCATCTCGAGGATTTCATGGTTCCCAAGCTCGTAGAATTCCGCGCGGAATTGCCAAAGACGGATACGGGCAAGGTCAGCCGCCGGCTTGCTGCAGAGATGATGGAGGCCGCGCAATGAGTGTTCGCCCCAGCGAGGACGCGCAGGCCATTCTGGCGCAGGCTCTGGCTATCGACCCCGGCGCCGAAACGGACAGGATCGTGACCGCTTTGCGCCAGCAGTTGCGCGGTATTCGCAAGCGGGGCCTCACGCTCGGTCTTTCGGGCGGGATCGATTCAAGCGTTTCGGTGGCGTTGGCAGCGCGCGCCGTCGGGCCTCAGAATGTATTGTGCCTGTTCATGCCGGAAAACGATTCCGATCCGGAAAGTCTGCGGCTCGGCCGCCTTGTCGCCGACACGTTCGGTGTCGAGGCTATTGTGGAGGATATCGGACCGACCCTGCGCGCCATGGGCTGCTACCAGCGTCGCGACGCCTTCATCCGCGAATTGGTCCCGGAATACGGCGAAGGCTGGGCCTCGAAGATCGTGATCGCGAACGCGCTCGAGAGCGAGGGCTACAATATTTCCTCGCTGGTGGTGCAGGACCCCAAAGGCAAGCAGACGAAAATAAGAATGCCGCTGCCGGTCTATCTCGGGATCGTCGCTGCCACCAACATGAAACAGCGCACCCGCAAGCAGATCGAATACTATCATGCCGATCGGCTGAACTTCGCCGTTCTTGGAACGCCGAACAGGCTGGAATACGATCAGGGATTCTTCGTCAAGAACGGTGACGGCGCGGCCGACGTCAAGCCGATCGCACATCTCTATAAAACGCAGGTCTATGCGCTGGCGGCCTATCTCGGCGTTCCCGACGAAATCCGCAACCGGCCGCCTACCACCGATACCTACTCGCTGGCGCAGACGCAGGAGGAGTTCTACTTCTCGCTTCCCTATGACCGCATGGATATTTGCCTTTGCGGCCTCAACAAAGGCGTGGCGGCCGAAGTGGTGGGGCAGGCGGCGGGACTAGACGCCTCACAAGTGGAACGCGTCTGGGCAGACATCACCGCCAAGCGAAAAGCCACGCGCTATCTGCACCTGCGCCCGCAACTCGTTGATGAGGTGGAGGAAGTCGGTACCTGACCTGCCTCTCCAACCCGGCCACGGCGAGCGCTTCAGGTGAAGCGGCCGCCGATCAACTGGCTCCACTGCTCGCCCGCAAGCCCGTTCAGGAAAGCTTGTGAGTTCTTCATGGCATCCAAAAGCTCGGGATCGCGTGAATGCACCACGGTCGAGGCAACGGTCAGGAAAGCTATGCGTCGCCCAAGCATTGCTTCCAGAAGTGCAGGTTGAATGCGTCCGCGCAGGCCGCTGATGCCGCGCGCGGTGGCATGATCGATCAGGCAGTCGATGACGGGACCCGCCTGGCCGGGGAGGGCGAGGATCTGCAGCACGCGACCGATTTCACCCGTCCGTGCGTGATAGGCGAATGCGCCGACATTGGTGCCGACTGGCGATGTCACGGAAACGTAGACAAGCTCGCCCAGATCCGTCTTTTGTGCCGCATCGGTCAGGATATGATCGAGTAGGCCTTCCGCCCAAGCCGGGCGCAGGGCGAACTGGGCGGTCAACGGTTCGATCAGCTTGGCAAATGTGTGACTGTCGATTTCGGACATCCGAAAGGCTCCGTGGCCTGCCCCGTCCGCCGCCACACCGGACCAGCGTCGTTCGCTCGACTTCATTCGTCTGCAATAAAATCGGTCGAGGGCGTGGGCAAACGGACTGAGCATTCGGACAAGCTTCATGCGACTGGCGGAAAGGCCGAGCACAAAGGTCGACGGCCGCATTACGCGTACCCAGTCAAGGCTGTATTGCGGCAGGACCACGCCGCGCAGCCGGGTCCACAACTTCGTGGAGATATCATTGGCCGTCTCGCTGAAGGAGATGTCCTGCGGACCATCCAAATAAGCTTTCAACAAGCGAGCGCCGGCCATCGGGTCGCGCTCATGATCCTCGACCATGAGCGAGCTGCAAATGGCGGCTCGTAATTGTCGGCCGTTGAACTGCATCGGCAATACGTGAACGCCGACAAACCCAGAGACGCGGCCGGCGTCGTTGACATGGACAAGCGACCGCAGATCGCCTCCGCAACCCGGCGCCTCCAGATAAAACCGTCTCATATATTCGATGAGCGCGGCCGGCGCTTCGGTCCGTTCTTTGCGCAGCACGCGTTGAAACATGCCCGCGACTGCAGGAAGATCGGCACCCTCAAAGGCGCGAATTACGCTCAAGCGCGGCTCCCGCCATCGGAGTCCCGTCCACCGCGTTTCCGGACCAAAGGAGAGCTGTGGTGTTGCGGCAAGGGCAGTCTCTTTGCTTGAACGGATGAAACCAGCGTTGCTGTACCAACTTCGGGTAAACCGATGTTAAAGTTTTGGTAGCGAACCTCGTGCATTGGCGCGGCCTTGCTTCGTCGGCGCCGCGGAACGTCTGGCGAGGCCCCAGCCCTGAACCCGACAGCCTTGTAGAAGTTCAGCGCGTCAATATTCCGCCGCATGACTTCAAGGCAAAGCCCGGTTGAGCCGCAGGCGGCAAGGCGCTGATCGAGAAAGACCATCGCTCGCCTGCCGATGACTTTTCCGCGCGCCTGCGGCAACAGGTCGATATGGCCTTGCGAGGGATAGGCGGCCAGCGCTTGCGGTACGGCGAAATTGGGATGATGGATTTGTGCCGCAGCCAATCGCTGCCGCGCCAGCGGGAGCTGTCGGGTCCAGGGGTCGGCCACGCGCGCTTAAAGGTTGGGATACCACTTTTGCGGCCATGCTGGCATTGAAGGAATTTGTGTCGGCTGCGCCAAGGAGGTAGCCGCAGGCACCTGCGGGGCCATCGACGATGAACGCCAGATCGGGTTCGAGGACCTGGTAGGGAATGGTGTAGACAGGCCGAGTAGATCCGGGTCGTCGTCGCGGCCGGCCGCGTCCTTGCCTTGAGGCAAATCATGGCAAGTGCCGGATGATCGGCTGTTGTTGCCGGCCGCAGGAAAAACCGTCACCGAAATCGAGGATCACGGCGGAAGGAGCCGAAAATCCTTGCCCTCGGGCAGCAATTGCCCCCCATCCACGATGATGGTCGTGCCGGTGATGTAGCTGGCATCGTCCGAGGCCAGGAACAGGAAGGCGTTGGCCACGTCGCGCGGGCTGCCGAGCCGGCCGAGTGGAATGGAATCCTGCATGTTCTTGATATAGGCCGCGCCGCGATGCATCTGGATTGCTTCGGTGAGGATGTTGCCGGGCTCAACGCCGTTGACAGTGACGCCGTAGCCGGAGAATTCCAGCGCCGCCGAACGGATGAAGCCGTTGATGCCGGCCTTGCTGGCGGCGTAGTGGCCGTGACCGGGGCTGGTGACGTGCGGGCCGGTAATCGATGAGGTGTAGAGCATGCGCCCGAAGCGCTGCGCCTTCATCGGCGCCAGCGCGGCAAGAGTGGCATTGAAGGTGCCGCGCAGATTGACGGCCATGACCCGGTCCCAGTCGTCCGGACTGGTGTTCTCGATGAGCTGCCAGGGGTAGATTCCGGCATTCTGGACCAGGATGTCGAGACGGCCGTGACGGTCGAGGGCCAGCGCCACGGCGGCCTCTGCATCGGCTATCTGCGAGATGTCGGTACAAATGAAGGCGGCGCCGAGCTCGTCCGCGGTCGCTTGCCCGGCCTCAACCTCGGTATCGGCCAGGACCAGCTTTGCGCCCTCTTCGGCAAAGCGTTGTGCGATGCCCTTGCCGATGCCGCGCGCACTGCCGACGATCAGCGCGACCCTGTTTTCGAGACGGCCAGTCATGCCAGCCTCTGGCGAATGGTTTGCTTGAATGCGTCGAGCAGCACGGCGGCGAGCACGAGCATGCCGTGGATCACTTGGGTGAAGTTGGCCGGCAGGCCCATGAGGTTGATCGCCGTGTTGATGGCCGACAGCAAAAGCACACCGGCATAGACGCCGGGCAGGGTGCCGACGCCACCCTTCAGACTGACACCGCCGATGACGACGGCGGCGAAGGCGTTGAACAGCAGGCCGACGCCCAGATTGGCGGTGGCGCCGGAGGTGCGGATCGCCAGCAGCCAGCCGGCAAGGCCGGCTATGGCGCCAGCGAGAACAAAGGCAACAACGAGGTTGCGGTTCACACGGATGCCGGCGCGGAAGGTTGCGGTCTCGTTGCCGCCGATCATGACGAGATGTCTGCCGAAGGGTGTCTTGGCCATGATCAGCGAGAAGACTACGAAACACGAAATGGCGATCCAGGCGGTGAGCGGCAGGCCAAGGAGCCGCTGAATGCCGAACCAGCGGATCGCCGGCGCAAGATCCTGTGCGGAGCGGCCGCCGGAAATGACCAGCACAAGGCCGCGCACCCAGATGTAGGACGCGAGCGTGATGATGAAAGCACTCATCTTCACCTTCACGACCAAGTAGCCGTTGATGACGCCGATGATGCCGCCGACAACCAGGGCAAGCAGCAGCGAAACTGGAACCATTAGCCATTCCGGGTGCAATTGAACGCCAAGGCCGATACCGGCCGAGCAGAACAGGATGCCGACCGCCATGGCGCCGAGCGCCGCCACGGATTCGACCGACAGGTCCATGTGTCCGGTGATGATGACCAGCGCCAGGCCGATCGACATGACACCAAGCACGCTCGACGCCTCTATGATGTTGGCGAAGATGCCGAGCTGGAAATAGTTCGGAATGAAAATGGAGAAGACCACCAGCACGAAGACCAGCATGAACCAGACGAGGTTGTCGAGGGCGAACTCGAGGGCGTGGCGCGTGCGGGGATTCATGTGCTGATCCGGCTAGCGCATGACCCCGAAAACCGATTCGATTTTTCCGGGATCGTGCGCGGATTGAAAATTGCTGCAGCGTCCCTGCACGTTCGTTCTGACGTGCCGGGCTGCAGCGGTTAGGCTCCGGGCCAGGTTGGCCCGAAGCCCCAGGGGACCTTGCTATTCGACCGGCTTCACCGTGTCCGAGGGCGGTTTCATATTGCCCCAGAAGGCCGGGTTATCGACATTTTCCTTGGTGATCGCAGCGCCGGGGATCTTGATGTTCGGCCCCCAGGCTTCTTTGGTCACGGTCGACTTCAGGCCGAGCACTTCGTACTCTCCCGGCTTGATCTCCTGTTTGTTGACGACCTTGTCCATGAACATGGCGACGGCGGCGGCCTGAGCGTAGAGCGGCTGCTCGACTTCGACATTGAGCCAGCCCTTGCGGATCAGGTCGAGGCCGACCGGCGCACCGTTCGAGCTCATCAGCATAACGTCGCCCGGTTTCTTGCCGGCGGCCTCGAGCGAGGCGACGGCCGCGACCGAGAGATGCGCGGCGTGGCTGAAGATCAGGTCGATATCCGGGTTGGCGAGCATCTGGTCGGCAACGATGGTGCCGGCATTGCTGGCTTCCCATTGCATGGCCGGAACCGAGATGATCTTGACGTCCGGAAATGCCTTCATCTTCTCCTCGAAACCCTTCTGGATATCGAGCGTGTAGGGATCGCCAGGATCGCCGAGCACCTGGAGGATTTTCCCCTTCACCGAGCCGTTCTTCGCCTTCAAGAGCTTCTCGGCCTGGTCGGCGGCGACGTAGCCGATCTCGACCGTTCCCGCCACCGACGTGAAGTCGGACGGTGTCGAGGTGATCTGGCGGTCGAATTCGACCACCGGGATGCCGGCGGCGCGGGCGGCCTCGATGGACGGCTTCAACGCATTGAAATCGACGGCGGCGAGAATGATCGCCGACGGCTTGAGCGCGATGACGTCGTTCATCTGCGATTGCTGAGCGTCGGTCTTGTTATCGGCGTTCAGCGTTTTCATCTCGTAGCCGACCTGCTTCAGGAACAATTCCAGAGCGCTCACCGAGCCGGTCTGGAATTCATCGAGCAACGTCGGCACCATATAGTAGACGGTGCCCTTGGACTGGGCGAATGCCGGCGTGAGCGTGGCAAAGGCCAGTGCCAGGATACCGAAGACAGCAAGAAGTATTTTCTTCATGTCGTTCGCTCCTTTTGCGCCGGACCCCTCATTTTGTCCCTCAGCCAGCCGGTCCGGCACCGGCAAGCGTCTCTCCGGTGATCATATTGATCACCGCGTCGGGACTTGTTTTGTTGCGCGCGACATCGCCGGCCACGACACCTTGCCGGATCACAACGATCCGGTCGGCGACCTGAAAGGCCTGCTGCATGATATGGGTGATGATGACGATGCCGATACCCTGGCTCGCCACCTGGCGGATCATGTCGAGACCGCGCCGCGTCTGCTCGACACCGAGTGCTGCGAACGGCTCGTCGAGAAGCACGAGCTTGCCGCCAAAATGCACGAATCGGTTGAGCTCGATAGCCTGTCGCTGACCGCCCGAGAGATGCTCGACTTTGGTCCTGAGCGAGGGGATGCGCGTGCCGGCGCTGGCCAGCGCCTTCTTGACCACTTGCTCCATGGCGGGTTCGTCGAGCACGGGAACGCCAAGAAATTTCCTGGTGATCTCGCGGCCCATGAAGAAATTGGCGACCACGTCGACATTGGTGCAAAGCGAGAGGTCCTGGTAGACGGTCTCGATCCCCGCGGCCTTGGCCTCGGCGGGAGATTTGGCGAGGAATTCCTTTCCCTCGAACAGCATGCGGCCGGAGGTCGGCTCCAGCCCGCCGGCGATGATCTTGACCAGTGTCGATTTGCCGGCGCCGTTGTCGCCCAGAAGCGCCACCACCTCGCCCTTGCCGATCGAGAAGCTGATGCCCTTGAGCGCTTCGATGGCGCCATAGTTCTTGGTGACGTTGTCGAGCACCAGCAGGGGTTCGCTCATGCCAGGCTGAGCTCCGATCATGCCAGGCTGAGCTCCGCTCATGCCGCGATCCCCTTGCCTTGCAGGATATCTCGCCCGCGTTCGCGCTCGGCGGTGAATATCTGGCCGAAGCGCGGCGAAAGCACTCCTGAGACAGCAAGTGCTGCGGCCCCGCGCAACACCGCATGCTGGCCGCCGCGTGCGACGGTGACACGGGGCGTCGTGCGATCCGTTCGCGCCGAGACCGAGTTGGGAAGGTTCGCAACCGAACCAGCCAGCCGTTCAAGCAAATCGGTGGACGCAAGTCCGCCGAGGATGATGGTTTCGGGATCGAACAGGTTCTCGATGATGGTGAGGGCGTTGCGGAAGATCGGCCCGACTTCATCAACCCAATCGGCGTCGCTGATGTTCCGGCGCCGCAGCGCCTCGAGCGAGAGGTATCGTTCGAGGCAGCCGCGATTGCCGCAGGGGCACGGCTCGCCAACCGGCACGACAGGGATGTGTCCGATTTCGCCGGCATTTCCCCAGGCGCCGCGCAAGGCGCTTCCGTCATGCACCATGACGCCGCCAAGACCGACACCGAAATAGAGATAGTAGTATTCGGAATATCCCGCTCCGAGGCCGTACAGGCGCTCGCCCATTGCCGCGGCCGCCATGTCGGTCTCGAAAAACGCGGGCAGGCCGGTCGAGGCCTCCAGCCGTTCCCGAAGCGCCACGTCCTTCCAGCCGGTCATCGTCGTCGGGCCGATAAAGCTCATCGATTCGACGCCGAAAGGGCCGGGCAGCGCCATGCCGATGCCGAGAACGCGACCGCCAGGCCGCAATCCGGTCAATTCAAGCACCATCGCGCCGATCAGATCGAAGGCATGGTCGGGCGTTGCGCTGGGAGCCTCGCGGTAGGTGCTCTCGATCACGTCACCGCTCAAATTGATCAGCGCCGCATTGATGCCGAGGGGCGTAACGTGGATGCCGACGGCGTAGCCGCCCTCCGGGTTGATCCGCAGGGTCGCCGGAGGCAGCCCGCGCCCCCGCGGCTCTTCGCGCATGGACAGAACGTAGCCATGTTCTTCCAACTCGCGAACGATGGTCGACACCGTTTGCACGGTGAGCCCGACCCGCCGAGCAATGTCGCCGCGGGCGATCGGGCCGTGGAGGCGGATGGATTCGAGGACGATGCGCCTGTTGTAAGGCCGCCCGAATTCCTGATTGGTCCCCCGCAGTGCCATGTCTTGCGCCCTTAGGAAACATAAGGTTCGCACCGAATATTTATTCAGTCAAATGGAATTCAAAAATAATTTTGCGCGCGATCCCGGTTATGTAGCGTTCCTTAGTGCCCCCCTCTGTCCTGCCGGACATCCTCCCCACAAGGAGGGAGATTGGCAGCTTCGGCGCGGTGCTCATTCATGAAACGTTGGAGACTGGCGAAAGCCGGGACGACCGCCGATCTCCCCATGTGGGGGAGATGCCAATTTTTGACAAAGAGGGCAGGACAGAGGGGGTGCTGTCCCGCCAGCCCCAAAAAGCAGGTACAACCTATAGGCTGCAACTAATGCCAGGGAATTAGATCAGAGGTACTGTGCGACCTTCTTGCCGACCCTCAGGAAGCGCAGCGGGTCGATGGCTTCGCCATTGTGGCGGATCTCGTAATGCAGATGCGGGCCGGTTGAGCGGCCGCTGCTGCCGGTCTTGCCGATGACGTCGCCGGCGTTGAGCCTCTCGCCGACGGTCACGCTGATTTTGCTGAGATGCCCATAGCGCGTCGCAAAGCCATTGCCATGGTCGACCTCGACCATGCGGCCATAGCCGCCGTTCCAGCCGGCCTTGACGACGACACCGGGCGCCGTGACCTTGGCGGGCATTCCGGTCGGCGCTCTGAAATCCATCCCCGAATGCAGCGCGGCGGTGCCGAGGAGCGGGTCGGTGCGCACGCCGAATGGGCTGGTGACCGAACGGCCGGGGGCAGGATTGGCGAGCGGCAGCCGTCGCGCCTCGGTCTTCAGGCGGTCGAGCGCGTCCAGCGCCTCGTCAAGTTCTCTTACCTTGCTGTCGAACATCATCGAACTGTCGAGCGGTATCAGCGGACCGCCGGCATCGCTCTTGCCGAAATCGCTGTCGACCGGCAGGCCAGCCGCCTCAAGCGCCTGTGAAATCGCATCGGCGTTTCTGTAGGCGTTGTCGGCAAGCGCGGTGATGCGGGTGAGCTGCTGGCTCTCTATGGCCTTGAGCGACTCGTTGATCGACACGAACAGTCTGTCGGCACGATCGGCCGCCGTGTCGCTCGGCAGCGGATCGGAGCGGGTCGACCATAAGGAGAACGGCCTGGTGTCGCCACCGCCAAGACTGGCGCCGACGCTGGCAACCGAATAGGCCTGCGGCTGGGCGTCGGTCCCGCCGGCGCGTTTGTCCGGCTTTGCGGACGCAGGTGGCGCTCCGACGTCGCTCCCGGTGCGTTCGAGGATCGGGCCGAGGCGGCCATGGCGCAGGCTGAGCTGGGTCTGTCGCTCCAGCAGTTCGCCAACCTTGGTTTCCATGAGCTGCTGGTCGAGAAGCTGGCGACTGGTGATCCGGTCGACCTGGGCGCGTAGCGCGGAGATGCGGTCCTCATAGGCCTGCTGCATGCGCGCCTGCCGCGCCGTGGTCGCGCCGATCAGGTCGTCGCGCAGCACGAGGTAGGAGGTCGCCAGCAGATAGCCTATGGCCATCGCTGCCAGCGCGGAGCCGCAAAATGCGGCAACCCATGGCCGTATGGTAAAATGCCTTATCTCGTTGCCCCGGGCGATAATGACCGTGTGGGGCTCCTTGCGCCTGCCAAAGACCGTTGACTGACTGGCTACGTTCACGGGACCAAGCTTTCGTTACGACACCAAACGACAAGCCTGATTACACATCATTAAGGTTAACGGTCGGTTGCTTGCCCGCAACGCCTTACACCCATGTGTTGTGTCCGAATTGCCGTGAGGCGCAGATTTTGCGCGCCTCACGCCTCACGTTGGCTGCCGTCGGCGTCTGCGTCAAAGCGCCCGCACCGCCTCCAGCACCGCCTCGGCGTGGCCCTTGACGCGAACGTTCCGCCAGATCCTGGCAATTCGTCCGTCGCTGCCGATCAGGAACGTTGCACGCTCGACGCCCATATAGCGGCGGCCATAAAGCTTCTTCTCGACCCACAGATGATAGGCTTCGATCACCTTGCGCTCCTCGTCGGCGACAAGATCGACGGCAAGGCCGTATTTCGATTTGAATTTGTCGTGTTTTCGGACGCTGTCCGGCGAAAGGCCGATCACGACGGCACCGAGCTTTTCGAATTCCGGCTTCAACTGCGAAAAGCCGATCGCCTCATTGGTGCAGCCCGTGGTGTCATCCTGCGGATAGAAGTAAAGTACGACCGGCTTTCCCAGCAATGTCGCAAGGCTGAGTGACCCGCCGCCGTCTCGGGGAAGTTCGAATTGCGGCGCAAGCTCGCCGACGTCGAGATCAGCCATATCGATGCCCTTGTTTGTGGTTACGCGCCAAGCCGCATCGATATAATGTCAAACCGGGATTCGTCCACCGGTCGAGTTCGTTCAACGGAAAATTGCGTGGATCAGGAGCAGCCGCAGCACGAGAAGATCAGATTCAGGCGTGATGAGATCACCGACCTGGAGACTTTCCCGTCCGCGTGCCGCGTGCCGCCGCTCGGCCAAGCGTCGATCGGCCGCGGCGTTCGTGTTCTTGCGCGGCTGTTTGCCGGCCTTGTGGCCCTCGTGCTGCTGGCCGCTGTCGCTGTGTATGCGATCGGCATTTCCGGTTTCGGCACCGAGCGGCTGCGGACCGAGGCGGAAATGGCCATCGAGAAATTGGCCGGCGTCGACGTCGATGTTGCGGTCGGGCCGGCCGGTCTCACGCTCGACGGATCGAGCTTCATCGCGCTGCAGGTCAGCGATGTCAGCCTCAAGACCGCCGACGGCAAGCCGATGGCCGACGCCGGGCGTGTCCGTTTCGGCATAAGGCTGATACCGCTGTTTTCGGGCGAGGTGCGGCTCACCAGCGCCAGGATTTCCGACGCGCGCATCATGATGGCCGCGATCCCGACGGCTGGCGATTGGACGGCGGCGCTGCGCAATGAAGATGGCCTCATCGATCCGGAAAGACTATCCGATGCGGTTTTTGCCAACCTCAACCACGCGCTCGACACAGTGCAGGTGGATTCGATGCGCCAGATCGACCTCAGCAATGTCGACCTCGTTCTGCCTGAGGCCGGCGCGGTCAAACTGGTCAGGATCACCGACGCCACCGTTGCGCAGTCGGGGCCGGGCGGCATGGAGTTTTCATCCGACGCGGATGTCGACGGCAGGGCGCTCACCGTCGCTGCCACAGCCACCCGCGATACGACGACGCGGCTCGTGACGGCATTGGATGCGAGCGTCGAGATAGCGGAGGCCGGCCAGGCCGCGGCAGCGCCCGGCGGGAAGCTGGGCACGATTGCCTTGAAGCTGGCGGGATCGGAAGGATCCGGCGAGAACGCGTCGCGACTGACGGCCTCGCTATCGCTCGCCGGTTCCGTGCTCGATCTCGGCCCGCGTGCGGGGATGCTTCCAGCCGATGTCGATCTCAATGCGACACTTGTCGCCGGCGCCAACAAGGTCCAGGTGGACAGGCTGCAGGTGAAGACCGGTCGCTCGACATTCGATTTCGCCGGTTCGGTCGGGCCGAAGCCGGCAACTGGAACGGCGGGCGAGGAGCCATCCTACCGCTACGATCTGACCAGCGACCGCTCGACGCTGGCGCCTTTGGAATCATCTGAACCTGCGCTCGATTTCATCGCCCGCGTCGCCGGCGTCTACCAGACCAGGAGCCATAAGCTCGTGGCCGAGCAGATCGGGATCAGGTCCGGGGGAGCCAGCGAGGCGCTGGGCACAGCGTCGGTCGAGTTCGTCGAGGGAAAGGTGCCGGGCATATCTGTCGCGTTCAACGTCCACGATATGCCGGTCTCGCATGTCAAGCAGTTGTGGCCCTGGTTTTCCGCGCGAAACGCCCGCCTTTGGGTGCTGAAGAACCTGTTCGGCGGCCGCGTCGTTGACGCCAGCCTGCAGTTCCAGGTCGTGCCGGGGCGCCTGGGCAACGGGATTCCGCTATCTGCCGATGAAGTGTTCGGCCGTTTCCAGATCGAAGGAGCGCGCTTCGACACGGCCGGTCACATTCCGCCTATACGCGATGCCGTCGGCGTTGTTGAATTCCACGGCAACGACGTCGACGTCGCGCTCTCCTCGGGCAACGTCTACATGGTCAGCGGCCGCACGGTGGCGGCGAGCAACGGCACGATGACGGTCAAGGCGGCAAACCGCCCGCCGGTGATCGGCGCGCTCGACATCGACGTCGCCGGCGAGGCGTCTGCAATCGCCGAGCTCGCCTCCTACGAGCCGATCAACGCCATGCGCCATGTCGGCCTGCTGCCGGACGACCTGTCCGGCACGGTGACCGGCCACGTGAGAGCGGACATTCCGCTGCAGTCCGGCGTCGACACCTCGAAGCTCGATTGGCTGGTTGCGCTCGACTACAAGGACCTGTCTCTGGCCAAGCCGTTCGAAGGCCAGGCGGTGACGGAGGCCAACGGTTCGATCACCGTCGAGCCCAATCGGGCCGTGATCTCCGCCAAGGCGCTGCTGAACGGCATTCCGGCCGAGCTCGACCTGATCGAGCCGCTCAACAATGCCGGACCGCCCCGCAGCCGGAAAGTGGCGCTGGTGCTCGACGACAAGATGCGCGCAACGGCCATGCCTGGCCTGTCGACGCTGCTTTCCGGAACCATCAAGGTTGCGATCGACAAGAGCGGCGGCAGCAACCAGACTGTTTCGGCGGACCTGACCAATGCCAGGCTGGACATTCCGTGGGCAGGCTGGAGCAAGGGACCCGGCATTCCAGCCAAGGTCACATTTGCCATGACCAAGTCCGGCGACACCACGGCGCTGTCCGACTTCGACCTGGATGGAAAGACTTTTTCGATCGACGGCGGCGTGGTGCTGGTCAACGGCGCCCTGTCCTCGGCGCGGTTCAGCAAGGTCACGTTGAACCGAGGGGACGATGTTGCCGTGTCGGTGAAACGATCGGGCAAGGGCTACGCTATCGACATCAGCGGCAACGCGCTGGACGCGCGCTCGCTGATCAAGCAATTCACGTCCGATGTCGACACCGCGACCAAGGCCACGGGCTCCGACGCAATTTCCGTCAGCGCCGATGTCAATTCCCTGACCGGCTTTCACAACGAGACACTGTCGAACCTGAAGCTCGATTACAGCGCCGCCGGCTCCAGGGTGAACGGGCTCAAGGTGAGCGCGAGGGCAAGTTCGGGTGCTGCCATAAGCATCAGCAATACGACCGGCGCCGGCAGGCGCGCCCTCAACATGACGTCGGCCGATGCCGGCGCCATCCTGCGGTTCCTCAACATCTACGAGCATATGGAGGGCGGTTCGATCACGCTGGCGCTCGCCGGGGCAAGCGATGGGCCGATGAAGGGCCAGGTCGATTCGAGCAACTTCTTCGTGGTCAACGAGCCGAAACTCGCCTCGCTCGTATCGACGACGCCGGCGGGCGACAGCCGCAGCCTCAACGAAGCCGTCAAAGCCAATATCGACACGTCGAGAGTGAAGTTCGAGCGCGGCTTTTCCGAGATCGAGAAGGGCGCCGGCTATCTCAAGCTGGCCAATGGCGTGCTACGCGGTCCACGCATCGGCACCACCTTCCAGGGCACGCTCTACGACCGGAACAACAACATGGACATGACCGGCACGTTCATGCCGGTCTATGGCCTCAATCGCATCTTCGGCGAACTGCCGCTTTTCGGCGCGCTGCTCGGCAATGGCCGCGATCGCGGCCTGATCGGCGTGACCTACCGGCTCAGAGGCGATGCCAACAAACCGAAACTGGACGTCAATCCGCTGTCGGTGATCGCGCCCGGAATTTTCAGGTCGATCTTCGAGTATCGGTGAGGTCAAACCGCAATCACTTCAAGCGACCGAGTCTTGACCCAAAGCGGACTCTAGCTCGCCCCGGCTGAATAGACGACGGTTTCCGCGCACGTAAGGAATGGCAGCTTTGCGCCCAATGTCGGCCGTCGAGGCCAGCTTTGCCACTTTCCGTAAGCAGACATTGCCGGCATACATATTGAGGTCGCGGTTTCCTTCCCTGGAGGCTTTCCGACGCCGGCCCCCTGCCGGAGGACAGGCTTTCGCTTGGGCCGGCATCCGAAACCCTACACATGACCGGACGTTCCCGGCACCTCTCCAAAGCGGGCGTTCGCGCTAGCGGGAGTTGCCCCAAGGGGTAGTCCAACTTCTGGCGGTCCCACAGCCTAGCCCTGGACGGTCTTACTCCGCCCGCACACTCGGCACCTATCGCCGTGGTCATCGGCTCGCACTGACTTGCGTCAATAGACGGGGCAGCCGCGCTCGCGGCCGAAAGTCAGATAGACGCGCTCACCATCGCGCGACCGACCGCGCACTTCGATGGTGCGACGACCCGCCGAGACGATGCGTGCCCGTCGGACACCTATCCGCTCGGCCTTGTCGAGCGCTTGGCCTTCCGTGCAGCCGCGACGAACGACCCGCTGCTCGACATAACGATCTTCGTAGCAGTCATCGTCTTCGTAAGGATCGCAACGTTCGCGCGTGCGCAGTTGCGGGCCATCGCGGCCGATGCTGAACTCGAATTCTTGTGCCGCGGTGGAGCCGGTAATCAGCGGCAAGCCCGAAATGCCCATTGCCAAGGCAAGGACCGTATTGATCAGGAAATTGCGCATAGTCGGTCCTCCGTTTAACACCACAACGATTTGGGAGGGCTTGGGTTTCAGCAGACCACGTGGTTTCTTTGGGGCATGGGGATAATCTGGAACCGTCTATCGGCAGCGGTTCCAGATTTCGATAGCAAAGTGCGACACGCAGCTCGGCCTGCGCTGAGCAAGGGCGGCGCTTACAGACCAGCTAGCTGATTGATCTTCGCTGCCATGATGAAATCGTTCTCGTGCAGGCCTCTGATCTTATGGGTCTGCAGCGAGATTTCCGCGTAGCCCCAGCCGAAGCAGATTTCCGGATGGTGCCCTTCCTCTTCCGCCAACCGGCCGACCCCGTCGACGAAGGTGAGTGCTTCCCGGAAATCCGCAAACTTAAATTTGCGGCGTATCAGGTGTCCGGCCTCCAGAAGATTCCAGCCGGGCGTCTGGGAAAGATATCCGCTGGCTTCCTTCTCGGTCAGCGGCGGTATGCCGCCGCGGCAAGGTGTACAGGTTTTCTGGGCAATGCTCTCTGCCATGACGATCTCCCCTTCTTGTTCCAAGTCGAGCGACCACTGTTTACCGCACTCGATATTTGCTCGCATAGTGCTTACGGAGAAACTTGCGAATCTGATCGGCAAGGCGCTTGTTGTCCGTCTCCCTCGGCCGATCGCGGCGCTTTTGTCGACTCGGTCGATCGGTACCCCGGCTCCGTTTCGGGTGTTTGTTCATCTCAGATCATCAGCGGCAACGGGGCCGTCTTCCGTTCAGAGACGATCTCGACCGGGTTCCGATCGCGAGCCCGAACCGAGGACGCTCTCTGACCACCAGCGCCGGCGACTGGCTGTATCGCCCGGTCAGGCCGGCCAGCAGACCTACCCCATCGATCGCTTCATCGACGGATTTGCGAAAATCCATTCCCACACAACCGTTATGGCGCAGGTATTGTGAACGGCAAGCTCAAGCCCGAACAGAACCGGTTTGCGCCGCCGATCCTAGCCGCCGGATTAGTCAGTAGACGGCGAACTCGCGCCCCATGTCGGCCGTTGAGGTGATGTTTGCTGCGGCCCGATGCAGACGTTGCGACCACCCTGAACATCGCCGTTGCGCCAACACCTGACATTGCTCGTAGATACAGGAAGGTCGCGATCAAGCCCACGCAGGCCCTCAGCAGGAAGTGCCACCTAAAGGTTCTGATTTCTGGCGAACCGCTCTATCGGTGGAAAAAAAACGTCGAGAGTCGGGCTACCGATCTTCCTCGCTGCGAATGGGGGACGAATCGATCGACCGTCGGTGACCTAGTATTTTTAGCTTTATTCTGCCTATGGTTCGTGTCTCAACTTAGTGGGCAGCGGTGCGACCGAGGGCTAGAACCTGCACATGCGGGAATCACACGGCCAACTCGAAGCTAGGATTGAGCTTCTCACGTTCGAGCTCAACGAAGCCCTCGAACGCGAGACGGCGACCGGCGAGCTGCTTCGCGTCATCGCCTCGTCGCCGACCGATATCAAGCCGGTCCTCGACGCTGTGGCGGCGAGCGCCGCCCGTCTTTGCGACGCCTACGACGTGATCATCCGGCTCAAGAAGGACAATATGCTCCATCTCGGTGCGCATTCGGGCCCGATTGCGGTCGACGAGGCGCCGTGGCCGCTGGAGCGCGACCGGGTAATGGCGCGATCGGTGATCGATGCGAGGACCGTGCAGGTCGAAGACCTATCCGAAGCCGGGGCCGAATTCGCGGCAGGCCGGGAAATGGCCATTCAGTACGGCTTTCGCACCATTCTGGCGACACCTCTCGTGGGCGATGGAAGAGCGATCGGTGCGATTAGCCTGCGGCGAAGAGAGGTGAGACCGTTCAGCGACAGGCAGATTGAGCTTCTGAAGACCTTCGCCGACCAGGCCGTGATGGCCATCTCGAACGTGCGGCTGTTCGAAGAAGTGCAGGCGCGGACGGCCGAACTCAGCGAAGCGCTGGCTCAGCAGACCGCGACGGCCGACGTGCTCAAGGTAATCAGCCGGTCGGCCTTCGACCTTGAACCCGTACTGCAGACGCTACTCGATTCGGCGATCCGCCTGGCCGGCGGTGATATGGGCGCGATCTCACTGCGCGATGGCGATTGGCTACGGGTCATGACCGGGACCGGTTGGACCGATGAACTTCGCGCTTATGAGAAGAGCCATCCACACCCGATCGGGCGTGGGACATTTCAAGGTCGAGCCGCCCTCGAAGGGGCAACCGTTCATGTGCCCGACGTGTCCAAGGATATGGAATACAAAAGGCCGGAAGCGGCTACCATGGGCGATTTCCGCGCGGCCCTTTCGGTCCCCCTCAAGCGAGGCCAAGAGGTGATCGGTGTCTTCGGCATGGCGAGACGAACCGTGGGGCCGTTCTCACAACGCCAGATCGAACTTGTGGAGAGTTTCGCCGACCAGGCGGTCATCGCGATCGAGAACGTGCGCCTGTTCGACGAGGTGCAGGCGCGCAATCGCGAAGTGACCGAGGCCCTGGAGCGCGAGACCGCGACGGGCTCCATCCTGCGCGTCATCGCGGCGTCGCCCACCGACATCCAACCGGTTCTCGACGCCGTCGCTGAAAGCGCCGCGCGTCTCTGCGATGCCCATGACGCGACAATCTATCTGCGGCAGGGCGATCGTTTGGCGGTCGGGGCGCATCATGGGCCAATTCCGGTCGACGACGCCGGGCTGCCTGTCGCCCGTGACGTGGTCACCGGTCGCGCGGTGCTCGACCGGGCACCGGTCCATGTTCATGACCTGACCGAGGCGGGTGTAGACTTTGCGACTGGTAGGGCAATGGCCCACCGGCTCGGCTTCCGCACCATCCTTGCGATCCCACTGCTGCGTGACGGGGAGGCGGTCGGAGCGCTGATGATCCGGCGCATCGAGATGCGGCCCTTCACCGACAAGCAGATCGCGCTGCTCAAGACTTTCGCAGACCAGGCCGTCATCGCCATTTCCAACGTTCGGCTGTTCGAGGAGGTTCAGGCGCGGACGAGGGATCTGCAGGAAAGCCTAGAATACCAGACCGCCACTTCCGACGTGCTCGGCGTGATCAGCCGCTCGCCGGCGCAGGCGCAGCCGGTCCTCGACACCATCGTAACGACCGCCGGCCACCTCTGCGAGGCGGACTATGCCTATGTCTACATGCGCAAGGATGACGGGAAATATCATCTGGTGGCGGCGCACCCGGCGGACGCCGCGCAGATCGACTACTGGCGCGCCAATCCGGTCAGCCTCGACCGCGGCACGACCACCGGACGCACGGCATTGGAGCGGCGAACGGTGCATATCCCGGACGCGACCGCCGACCCGGCCTATACGCGCTCGGAATGGATCAAGCTGAGCGACGCGCGCACCTTTCTTGGCGTACCGCTGTTGCGCGATGGCGATCCGATCGGCGTCATCGCGGCGGCGCGCAGGCGCACGGTGCCCTTCTCGGACCGCCAGATCGAACTGATCACGACCTTCGCCGACCAGGCGGTGATCGCGATCGAGAACGCCAGGCTGTTCGAAGAGGTGCAGGCGCGGACGGCCGAACTGACCGAAGCGCTTGCTCAGCAGACCGCGACGGCGGACGTGCTCAAGGTTATCAGTGCCTCGACATTCGATCTCAAGGCGGTGCTTCAGACGCTGATAGAATCCGCGGTGAAGTTATGCGGGGCCGAACTGGGTGGCATATATATGCTCGACGGCGACGTTTACCGCATATCCGCTTCGCATGGGGACTCGCCTGAGTTGAGAGCCCATGAGGAAGCCCATCCCAATCGGGTTGGCCGGGATTCCTGGGTTGGTCGCGCCGCATTGGAAAGGGTGGTCGTTCATGTCCCCGACGTGACCCTGGACTTGGAGTATGGTACTCCAGATGTGCCAAAAATAGGAAAGTTCGCAGCTGGATTATCGGTGCCGTTGTTGCGCGAAGGGATCCCGATTGGTGTCTTCTCGATGGCGCGTGCAAAGCCAGGCCCGTTTTCCGAGCGCCAGATCGAACTCGTTCAGACTTTCGCCGACCAGGCCGTCATCGCGATCGAGAACGTCCGCCTGTTCGAGGAAGTGCAGCAGCGGACGCGGGAGGCCACCGAGGCGCTAGAGTACCAGACGGCGACCAGCGATGTGCTTGGCGTCATCAGCCGCTCGCCCACTGATGTGCAGCCGGTGTTCAACATGATCGCGCAAAGTGCCGCCCGTCTGTGCGAAGCGCAGTTCTGCTTTGTCTACAGATATGATGGCCAGCTTCTGCATTTCGTCGCGCATCACGGCATCACCGAAGAAAGCGTTGAGATCGTACGCAACACCTTTCCCGTGGCACCTACTCGCGGCAGTGCCGCCGAACGGGCGATTCTCTATCTTGAGGTGGCGCAGATCCCGGACCTCACCTTGGATAGTGAGTTCACGCATCGCGCCGCGGCGGCTTTCTCGGGCCTGCGCAGCGTTGTCGCCGTGCCGGTGCTGCGTGACGGCCTGCCCATCGGTTGCATAGCAGTCGGGCGTGCTGAGACGGGCTTTCTTGCCGCCAAGCAAGTCGAACTTCTGAAGACCTTCGCCGACCAGGCCGTGATCGCCATCGAGAATGTCCGCCTGTTTGATGAGGTCCAGGCGCGCACGGCGGAGCTCAGCGAGTCGCTCCAGCAGCAGACGGCGACCGCAGATGTGCTGAAAGTCATCAGCGCATCCGCCTTCGACCTGCAGACGGTGCTGGACACTCTCGTGGAATCGGCAGTCCGGCTGTGTCGCGCGGACAAGGGTTGCCTCGAACGAATTATCGATGGCAGGTTCGAATATGCGGCCATCACCGGATTTCCCCCGGGCTTCAGGGAGTATGGCGAAACGCACCAGACGGAACCCGGCCGCGGATCGGCTGTGGGGCGCGCTGCCGAAGAACTGCGCGTCATCCAGATCGAAGATGTCACCGTGGACCCCGAATATACACATTCGGCGATTGCCGCGGTCGGCGGCATGAGCACCGTCCTTGCAGTGCCGCTGCTTCGTGAAGGCGAACTCCTTGGCACCTTTGCCATGATCCGCACCGAGGTGCGGCCCTTTAACGAGAGGGAAATCGAACTGGTCAAAACCTTCGCCGACCAGGCGGTGATCGCCATCCAGAATGTGCGCCTGTTCGACGAGGTGCAGGCACGTACCGCAGATGTCAGCGAGGCGCTGAGGCAGCAGACGGCGACGGCGGATGTGCTGAAGGTGATCAGCCGCGCGGCTTTCGACCTGCCCACCGTGTTGAACGCTCTGGTCGAATCGGCCGCCAAGCTGTGCGGAGCAAGCTATGGCGGAATCTTCCTTCGTTACGGCAACATGCTGCGTGGCCGCGCCACTATCTCCGAAAGAAAAACCGATTGGATGATGGATCATCCGATCGCAATCGACCGCCGGTGGCTTTCGGGACGCGTAGCCCTCTCGGGTAGTATCGAGTACATACCCGACGTGGAGGAGGATGCGGATTTCAATCTGCAGGAATTCCGGGCAATCACCGACACAAGGGCGCTGATGGGTGTTCCGATGCTCAGAGAAGGCAAGGTCGAGGGCGTGTTCTTCCTCGGGAAGATGGAGCCGAATTCATTCACTTCGCGCCAAGGCGAACTTGTGCAGACGTTCGCCGACCAAGCCGTGATCGCGATCGAGAACGTCAGGCTGTTCGATCAGGTGCAGGCGCGCACTGAGGAACTGTCGCGCTCGCTGGACGACCTGCGCAAGGCCCAGGATCGGCTCGTGCAGACCGAAAAGCTCGCCTCGCTCGGCCAGCTGACCGCGGGTATAGCTCACGAGATCAAGAACCCGCTCAACTTCGTCAACAATTTTTCCTCGCTGTCCGGCGACCTGGTCGTGGAGTTGCGCGAGGCGCTGCAAGGCGCGGCGATTGACGACAAGATCCGCGCGGAGATCGATGAGTTGTCGGACATGCTGAAGGGCAATCTCGACAAGGTGGTACAGCACGGCAAGCGCGCCGACTCGATCGTCAGGAACATGCTGCTCCACTCGCGCTCGGGCTCGGGCGAGCACCGGCCGGTCGACATCAATGCCGTCGTGGAGGAGAGCTTGAACCTCGCCTATCATGGCGCCCGCGCCGAGGGGAAAGGCTTCAACATCATGTTGGAAAGGAATTTCGATCCAGGCGCCGGCGAGGTCGATCTCTTTCCGCAGGAGATCACCCGCGTGCTGTTGAACCTGATCTCCAACGGCTTTTACGCGACGACGAAACGGCGGGCGGCTGAAGGCGAAACGGGTTACGAGCCGGTGTTGGCGGCATCGACGAAAAGCCTGGGCGATGCGGTCGAGATCAGGATCCGCGACAACGGCACCGGCATCCCGCCGGAGGTGAAGGAAAAGATGTTCAACCCGTTCTTCACCACCAAGCCGGCGGGCGAGGGTACGGGGCTCGGCCTGTCCTTGAGCCACGACATCGTCGTGAAACAGCACGCAGGCACCATAGAGGTCGACACCGAGCCGGGCGCCTTCACCGAATTCCGCATCGTCTTGCCGCGCGGGGCCGCGACGCTCGCCAAAGCAGGAGGCAACGCTTGAGTCTGCTCATCCTGGTCGTGGACGACGAGCCTGATGTGGAGGTGCTGTTCAGACAGCAGTTCCGGCGCGATCTTAGGGTAGGACGCTTCGCCATGGCCTTCGCGCTTTCGGCGCCGCAGGCGCTCAACGTAATCGAGGCAGCGGACAGCGCCTCGCTCATCCTCATCCTGTCGGATATCAACATGCCGGGCATGAGCGGCCTGGAGCTTCTGCCGAAAGCGAGGGCGTTGCGTCCCGATGTGCCCGTGATCATGATCACCGCCTATGGCGACGCAGAGACCAATAGGAAGGCGCTGGAAAACGGCGCCGAGGCACTATTGACGAAGCCGCTCGATTTCGTCGCGCTACGCGGCGAGATCGACGTTCGCGTCGGGCTCGCGGCATGACGGCGCTGATCCTGGTCGTCGACGACGAGCCGGACCTGGAGCCGCTGGTCCTGCAGAAATTCCGCCACCAAATCCGCGACGGCGCCGTGAGCTTTATCTTCGCCCGCGACGGCGTCGAGGCGCTCGACCTGATCGCCGCCAATCCCGACATCGAAATGGTCGTTACCGACATCAACATGCCGCGCATGGACGGGCTGTCGCTTCTTGCGAAGCTCCAGGACGCCGAGGAGCGGCTGTCGACCATCATCTTGTCGGCCTATGGCGACATGGCCAACATCCGGACCGCAATGAACCGCGGGGCCTTCGATTTCCTGATGAAGCCGATCGATTTCGCCGACCTCGAGACGACTATCGCCAAGACGCTGAGGCACCTTTCCCTTCTGCGCGACGCGCGGGGCAGGCAGGTGGCGGCCGAGCGCGCGCACGCCTCGCTGTCGCGCTACTTCTCGCCCAACCTCGCCGAGCGGCTCGCCGGCGACGCTGGCGAGCTTGCCGGGCAGCGACGCGAGGTGGCGTCGCTCTTCACTGACATCGCCGGCTTCACTGCGCTGGCGGAAACGCTCGACCCGGCGGTACTGGGCGAACTCCTCAACGCGTACCTCGCCGGCATGACCGAAATCGTTTTCCACCACGAGGGCACGGTGGCCAAGATCGTCGGGGACGCACTGCATGTACTCTTCGGCGCGCCGGGCGAGCAGCCCGACCATGCCGCCCGCGCGGTCGCCAGCGCGCTTGACCTCGACGACTTTTCGGAAGACTTCCGCGCCGGCTGGCGCGCCAGGGGCGTGGCGCTCGGCCCCACCCGCATCGGCGTCCACGCCGGGCCGGCGATCGTCGGCAATTTCGGCGGCGCCCGCTTCTTCGACTACTCCGCCTATGGCGACACCATCAACATCGCGGCGCGGCTGGAAGCCGCCAACAAGCAACTAGGCACCCGTATTTGCGTGAGCGAGAGCGTCGCGAGGCAAGTTGTGAATTTCCGAGGGCGGCCGGTGGGTGACCTCGTGTTGAGAGGACGAACGGAGTCGCTGCGCGCTTTCGAGCCACTGCGGCCTGAGCAATGCGACGACCTCGCGACAAAGGATTACCTCGCCGCCTTCGCCAAGCTGGAAGCCGGCGACCCTAGTGCGGTCACCTCGTTCGCTGCTGAAGTAGGCAGGCGCGCAGAGGACCAGCTTGCGAGCTTCCACTTGAAGCGATTGCTGAACGGGGCGACAGGTCCGCGGATCAACATGGATTGATCGAGCCTACATTCAAATGTCCGCTTCCTCTCCCTTCGATCTCCTTGAGGCTCGTTCCGAAATTCTTCAATACATGAACGGCATCGGCGGGCGCGCCGATCGTGGCGATGGCGCACCTCGGGAACATCCTTGGCCATCGCCAGGGACTGCCGTACCCTCCGATCGAATAGCCGATCAGCAAGGACGGTGCTCGGTAATGATTACGCAGATAGTCGACGGTCGAACGGAGGTCAGCGACATTCGAGGAGAAATTCGTCGGGGCGAATTCGCCCTCGCTCGATCCCAAGCCCGTGAAGTCGAAGCGTAGGACAGCGACTCCTTCGCGAGCGAGCCCAATTGGTTGAGAAGCACCATCCGCTCGTCCATCCGGAGGACCGGGCAATCTATATCGAAGGACTTCGCAAAGCCGGCCTCGGATGAGGCGAAGCGTCAATCGCTGCCCATTCCGAATTAGCAGCGCTCGTTGAACGAGTGCCCCCGCCCTCTCTCTATCGCTTCTCGGGCCCTTTTCTTCCAGCCCGTCCGACTTGGGTGAGATTCGGCGGCCGCCTCATCCAGGCGAATATCTGCTTTTCCACCTTGGCTGCACAAAGCGGACTGGCAGCCTTCGGCCCCGAACAAGACGTTCGGTGCATCGCCCTGAAGCGTCCGCAAGTGGTGCTACCTGCTCGTTCCGATCGATGAGACGAATGGCAATATTCACCCATCTCGGCCATTCTCAGTAGCCACCTGATTAAGTTTTACTTAGGCCGTGATCCCGAACCGAAGGTCAGCGCAGCAAGAAACCGGTTTTTCGGAAAAGGTCATAGCTAACGGAGCCCCATCCCGATTCTATCGGAGTGGATCAGGCTTTGGTCAGACCGGCCGCACCAGAACGTGTTTTTTCTTGCCGAGCGACAGCTTTACGACCTCTTCCGGGCCAAGATCCTGAAGCGTCACCACCTTGCGATCGTCGGACACCGGCTGGTCGTTGAGGCGCACGGCGCCGCCCTGGATGTGTCGCCGCGCCTCGCCGTTGGACGCGGCAAGTCCGGCGATGACGAACAGCGACAATATGCCGACGCCACTTTCCAGATCGGCCCTGCCCACTTCGACAGTCGGCAGCGTGTCGGCGGTAACACCTTCCTCGAACGTTTTGCGCGCCGTCTCTTCCGCTTGCTCTGCGGCGGCACGGCCGTGCAGCAGCGTACAGACTTCAGTCGCTAGGATCTTCTTCGCCTCGTTGATTTCGGAGCCGCCAAGCCGTTCCAAACGCGCGACCTCGTCCAGAGGCAACGTCGTGTAGAGCTTGAGAAAGCGGCCGACATCGGCGTCCTCGGTGTTGCGCCAGTATTGCCAGAATTCGTATGGCGACAGCATTTCGGCATCGAGCCAGACAGCGCCTGAAGCCGACTTGCCCATCTTGGCGCCGGATGAGGTGGTGAGCAGGGGCGTGGTCAGCGCGTAAAGCTGCGCGCCCTCCATGCGATGACCGAGATCGATGCCGTTGACGATGTTGCCCCACTGGTCGGAACCACCCATCTGCAGCCGGCAGCCGAGACGCTTGTAGAGCTCGACGAAGTCATAGGCCTGCAGGATCATGTAGTTGAATTCGAGGAACGACAGTGATTGCTCGCGCTCGAGCCTGAGCTTGACCGAATCGAAGGCCAGCATGCGGTTGACGGAGAAGTGCCGGCCGACATCGCGCAGGAAGTTGACGTAGTTGATTTCCATCAGCCAATCGGCGTTGTTGACCATGATGGCGTCGTTCGGACCACCGCTGAATTTGAGGTAGGGCATGAAATTGCGGCGGATACCGGCCAGATTGTCCTCAATGTCCTGCGGCGTCAGAAGCTTGCGTGCCTCGTCCTTGAACGACGGATCGCCGATCATCGAGGTCCCGCCGCCCATCAGCGCGATCGGCCGGTGACCGGTCTGCTGCAGCCAGTGCAGCATCATGATCTGGATCAGCGACCCGGCATGCAGGCTCTTGGCGGTCGCATCGAAGCCGATATAAGCGCTCACCGTCTCCTTGGCGAAAAGCTGGTCGAGGCCGGCATCATCCGAAATCTGGTGGATGAAACCGCGCTCGCTCATTATGCGCAGGAAATCGGATTTGAAGGCGGACATCTTTTCTTTCCCGAAAGCGCCCAACCGAAGCGGATCGGGCGTGGTATGCGTGAAGGCGGGCGTTTAGCATCCAAGCGCGATCAGCAAAAGGGGAATCCGGTTTTGCGGCCCGCGCGGATGGCGTGCGGATGCTTGCTTCATCGTTTGGGCTGGCGTAATGAGGCGCCGCGCCAGCGGGTTCTTACAGCACTTACCCCGCTGGAACGGCACCGCACGGCATCGAATCGAATGCCATATCCTGTGACAGAGCCCGACGCGATATGCCGGAGATATCCATCATCATTCCTTGCCGGAACGAGGCGGCGAACCTGCCGCTTCTGCTCGATGAGATCGGGGCGGCGATGGCCGGGCGCGACTTCGAGGTGATCGTCGTCAACGATGGCTCGACCGACGAAACCGCTTCGGTCCTTGCCGCCCAGGCAGTACTTCGGCCGTTTCCGCTTCGCCACCTCCGGCATGAGAAATCCGCCGGCCAGTCGCTCTCTGTGCGTTCGGGCGCATGGGCGGCCCGCGGCGATATCGTCGCTACGATCGACGGCGACGGCCAGAACGATCCCAAATACATTCCGGTGCTGGTCGACGTCCTGCGGCAGGCCGGTCCCGATTTCGGTGTTGCGCAAGGAGAGCGCCTGAAGCGCCGTGACAGCAAGATCAAACAACTGGCGTCCCGTTTTGCCAACTGGCTGAGAAAGGCCATCCTGCATGACGAGACCCGCGATACGGGCTGCGGCCTGAAGGCGATCCATACCGGTATCCTCAGGAAATTGCCGTTCTTCGACGGCACGCACCGCTTTGTTCCGGCGCTCGTCATCCAGGAGGGGTATCGCGTCGTGCATTGCGACGTCGTCGACCGCTCTCGCCGCCACGGTAAGTCGAATTACGGAATTTTCGATCGCGGCCTGCAAGGGGTGCTTGATCTCGCCGGTGTCTGGTGGCTGCGCCGCAGGCGCCGGAGAATGCCAAAAACAGAGGAAATCAGGCATGGCTAACGTGCTTCAGGAATTGGCGATCTGGCTTCACGAGGTCTTCGTCAAGCAATTCGATGCGTGGGTTCTGCTCGGCTTCGTCGCTCAGTTCTTTTTTTCGATGCGCTTCGTCGTGCAGTGGATCGCATCGGAAAAAGCCAAGCGCAGCGTCGTGCCGATCGCTTTCTGGTTCTTTTCGCTGTTCGGCGGCAGCCTGCTGCTGATCTATGCCATCCAGCGGCAGGATCCGGTGTTCATCGCCGGTCAATCCATGGGCATGTTCATCTATGTTCGCAATCTCTGGCTGATTGCCAATGAGCGCAAGGCGGCGATGACGAAGGTCGACTGAGCGACTGGCCTCCGTGAGAAGCAAACCGAAGGGGCTGACGTGGCGAGCAGGAACTATCTTTTTCTCTTCCTGTTCAGCCTGCTGATGACGATTTCGGGACTGGCGGCCATGCCGCCGCTCGACCGCGATGAGCCGCGCTTCGTCCAGGCCACCAAACAGATGGCCGAGACCGGCGACTATGTCGACATTCGCTTCCAGGAACGCTCACGCTACCAGAAGCCGATCGGCATCTACTGGTTGCAATCGGCAGCCGTCGCGCTGAGCGGCGAGGGCGCCGAGGCGCCGATCTGGGTGTATCGACTGGTCTCGGCGCTGGGCATCGCCATTGCCGTTGTGGCGACGGCCTGGACAGGGGCCAATCTTTTCGGCGCCAGCGCCGGTCTGGCCGGCGGCCTCGTCGTGGCTGCGATCTTCGCGACGGCTTTCGAGGGCCGTGACGCCAAGACCGACGCGATGCTTTTGGCCTGCTGCGTGATAGCGCAAGGCGCGCTGGCGCAGATCTATACGTCGTCGCGACGGAACGAAGTCGTCGGCAGCCACCTGCCATGGATCTTCTGGGTAGCCCAAGGCGGCGCAATCCTTATTAAAGGGCCGATCGCGCCATTGTTGTCGGCACTGACGGTTGCCGTGCTGGTTGCGTTCGAGCGGGACTGGCGCTGGCTGTCGAAGCTGAAAGCGGGGCGCGGCTTGGCTCTCGTGTTGCTGATCATCCTGCCCTGGCTCGTCCTGATCACCTGGAAAAGTGGCGGCGCTTTCCTGCAGCAGGCAGTCGGCAAAGATATGCTCGGCAAGGTGGCGCAGGGCGAGGAATCGCATGGCCTGCCGCCCGGCTTCTATGTCTTGACCTATTCGCTATTCATGTGGCCCTTCGGCCTGATCGCGGTCGGTGCCGGGCTCCAGGCCCTCAATCGCCTGCGCGATGATCCCCGGCTCCGTTTCTGCCTCGCCTGGTACATTCCGTTCTGGCTGCTGTTCGAGCTGATCCCGACAAAATTGCCGCACTATGTCCTGCCGGCCTATCCCGGCATGGCGCTCATGGTCGGTTGGCTTTTGACATTGAAGCCGCAGGACGCGAACGCGCCGCTCCAGCGCTGGCAGACCTGGTTGTGGTGGGCGACTGCCTTTGGCCTCGCCTTGGTCACAACGGGCCTTGCCGTGCTTTGCATTGCCGCGCCGCTGTATTTTGCCGGCACCTTCTCATGGTGGAGCATTCCTGCTGCCCTTGCTGCGCTCGGAGCCGGCTATCTCGGCTTCTCGCGCCGACTGCAAGTGCGGCTCGGCCGTATTGGGGGAATCGCGATTTGCGCCGGTACCACCTACGCTTTGCTGTTCGGTGTCATTGCGCCGTCGTTGAAGCCTATTTGGATGAGCCGCGAGATCGAAGCTGCGGTTCGCACCAACCGGCCCTGCGAGACGACGGTGCTTGCCTCGGCCGGGTATCACGAACCGAGCCTGGTATTTCTGGTGGGCACAAAAACGATATTGACCAATGTCGATGGTGCTGCGCAACATCTGCTTGCCGATCCTGCCTGCGCGCTGGCGCTGGCACCGGTCGGCGAAGAACAGCGGCTGGAAGGCCTGCTGGCAGGGCAGGGCAGGTCGGCGAACCGCGTCGCCCGGATCGACGGGGTAAACTATTCATCGGGGGAGACAATGTCGCTTGGTCTATACCGGATCATCAACTGACTTCAGTGGTTTGGCATGAGCATTAGTCGCAGCGCTCAGGTTCTTGAGCTGCTTCGAAGCTGCCGGCTCGGTCGGTGGGCAATCTCAAGAAAACGATAGCGATCGCTCGTTCCCGATTCGCGAGGCGGCCGGCCAATTATTCCAGGGTGCCGTGGCTGACCTTGGCAGTCGCCTATCTGCTTCTGACCGCTGCCAGCATGGTTTTCCTGGATGGCATTGCCGTCAGCTGGCGAGCCCGCTGGCCGAACGGGTTTGTCGCGGTCGCCAACGGCTTTACCATTTTCGGCTTGGGCGGCTGGTATCTTATCCCGCCCCTGATGCTGTTCGTGCCGGCCAATCTGCTGGACTGGCAAGCTCTTTCAAGGCGTTGGCGCATGGTTGCATACAACTGGACCTGCTTCGCCTTCTTCGTGCTGAGCGCGGCCGGTTTGTCGGGGCTGACGGTGACGGTCTTGAAGCACGTCTTCGGTCGCAGCCGACCAGTCCTGGACATGGGGTTATTCTCGTTCCGCCCATTCGAGTTCGACCCGTATTTCGCCAGTTTTCCGTCCGGCCATGCAACGAATGTGGGCATGCTTGCGGCCGTGGTGATCCTTCTTTCCCCGGCATGGGGGAAATACGTTGTTTTGCCCATCACCGTCTGGGTAGCGGCGACGCGGATTGCGGTCGGTGCACACTATCCGAGCGATACGATAGCGGGCTTCGGCCTCGGCATGGCTTGCACCGTCGTTACGGCGCTGGTCTTTGCTCGGCTCGGCTTCATCTTCCGCCAAACCGCGGCGGGACTGCCGATCCGCAAGAAGACGTTCAGGCTCAGCGCGGCGTGGCGCAAGCCGGCCGGGTCGACACCGACGCCTGTCCTGGCAGCAGCCAATCCCTGACGGATACTACTTGCTATCCAGCCCGCCGTAGGATCGTACCAGCCGGACCATGTCGGGCGAGTTCGGGCTCTCGCTCTCGAGCCCTTCGGCAACACCGCTACGGTCGGCGATCGGCCGGTTCTGGCTGACCTTCCACTTGCCTTGGATGTCAGTGATCTCGATTTCCAGCCCGACAATGCCCTTGATCTGCGACTGGATGAAGGTGGTTGGCGCGTCGGTCACCGCCCAAGGTGCTTCGCGAGCGCCTTCCTGTGAAACCGTCAAATCGGAAATCTGCTGGGCCAGCCAGTCCTGGTCCTCGATCACCGTTACGATGCCGCGCACCTGGACAATGGCGTAGTTCCAGGTCGGCACGACCTTGCCGGTCTCGCGCTTGGTTTCATACCAGGACGGCGTCACATAGGCGTCTGTGCCCTGGAAGACGACCAGCACCGGCGATGCCGGGCTGTCGGCCAGCAGCCGCCATTGCGGATTGGCTCTCGCCAGATGCGCGCGCAGCCTGCCGTTCGGCGGCACATCGGCGTCGAGCAGGAACGGGATCGCGTTGGCGACCGGCCCCTCGGCTCCATTTGAGATCAGCAGGCCAAGTGGATGCGCCCGGATCAGCCCGTGCAGCACGTCCTGCCGCGTTTCCTGGAAATGAGGGGGCTGGTACATCGCTGCTATCTCAGCCGTTTCGGCCGCGGGTCGGACAATTCACCGGCCAGCCGGCGATCGAGATAGTCCGCGCATTCCTGGAGCAGGAGGTCCGCATCGTTGGAGAAGAAATGGTTGGCGCCGGGCAAGGTCTTCTGGGTGATGGTGATGCCCTTTTGCGTGTGCAGCTTGTCGACCAGTCCTTGCACGTCCTTTGGCGGCGCCACCTTGTCGGCGTCGCCATGGATGATGAGGCCAGACGACGGGCAGGGCGCCAGGAACGAGAAATCATAGGTGTTGGGCTGCGGCGCGATCGAGATGAAGCCTTCGATCTCCGGCCGGCGCATCAGAAGCTGCATGCCGATCCATGAGCCGAACGAATAGCCGGCGACCCAGCAGCTCTTGGAATCCGGGTGCAGCGACTGCACCCAGTCAAGTGCCGCGGCCGCATCCGACAATTCGCCGGTGCCATGGTCGAATTCGCCCTGGCTGCGGCCAATGCCGCGAAAATTGAAGCGAAGCGTGGTGAAATCCCGCTTCTGGAACATGTAGAAGAGGTCGTAGACGATCTTGTTGTTCATCGTGCCGCCGAACTGGGGGTGCGGATGCAGGACGATGGCAATCGGCGCGCTCTTTTCCTTGGAAGGCTGGTAGCGACCCTCCAGGCGGCCGGCCGGACCGGTAAAAATGACCTCAGGCATAAAATACTCCACATGGCATAAGAATGCGCGGCGCCCGGAACAACTCTTCCTCTGGCCTTGACGCAGGGCGAGCGTCTTCTTAGAAGCTAGTTTAGAATTGTTCAAAACTGGGTGGCCAAAAAAATCGTGGCTCGGCCACCCGCGCCGCAAGTCGCGTAAATAGGACGGCTTGCCTTGCAATTTCAAGGAAATAACGCGCTATCCTCGCGGAATGGCTCTTGAAGGGACCAATCGAAACGAAAATGACCGGAAGACGCGCCTATCTCGACTATAATGCCAGTGCGCCGCTGCTTGCCGCGGCGCGTGCGGCAATGATTGCCGCCCTCGATGCCGCCGCCAACCCGTCTTCGGTCCATGCCGAGGGGCGCGCCGCACGGCGGCTGATCGAGAATGCGAGGCGCGATGTGGCAGCACTGGTCAACGCCAGGGCCGAGCATGTCGTGTTCACCTCCGGTGCGACGGAAGCCGCCTCGACGTTGCTGACGCCGGATTGGCAGATGGGGCGCGGCACTATCCGCATGAGCCGGCTCTACGTCTGCGAGGCCGACCATCCTTGCGTGCTGAATGGCGGGCGTTTCCCGGCAGCCCAGGTGACGCGCATCGGCGTTCAGGGCAACGGCGTCGTCAGGTGGGACGCATTGGCGGCGGCACTTGCCGCGCACGACAAGGCAGACGGCCTGCCGCTGGTGGCGCTCCATGCCGCCAACAACGAGACCGGCGTCATCCAGCCCGTCGACCGCATCGCCGAAATCGTCAAGGCGGCGGGCGGCATCCTGGTCGTCGACGCCGTGCAGGCGGCCGGTCGCATTCCGCTCGATATGTCAGCGGGTTACGCCGATTACTTGATTCTGTCTTCGCACAAGATCGGCGGTCCCAAGGGCGTTGGCGCCGTCGTCGCCGCTTCGGACCTGATGATGCCGAGGCCCTTGATCACGGGCGGCGGCCAGGAAAAGGGTCATCGCGGCGGCACCGAAAACCCGGCCGCGATCGTCGGTTTTGGCGCGGCGGCGCGGGAGGCCATGATCGGATTGAAGAGCATCGACGCCGTCGCTCGCCATCGCGACGAGATCGAGGCCATCGTAAAAACGCTGGTGCCGGATGCGGAAATCTTCGGAACCGGCGCGCCGAGGCTTGCCAATACGACATTCTTCGCTATTGCGGGCATCAAGGCTGAGACGGCGCAGATCGCCTTCGACCTGGCCGGCGTGGCGCTGTCGGCCGGGTCGGCCTGTTCGTCGGGCAAAGTCGGCCCGAGCCATGTTCTGAAGGCCATGGGGCACAGTGACAGCCTTGGCGCTTTGCGCGTGTCCATCGGCCACGCAACGAGCGCCGAGGACATCGAACTGTTCCGTGCCGCGCTGGCAGATATTGCCTCGCGCCGCGGGGGCAGGGAAAAAGCCGCCTGAGTGCGGCAGAATGATGCAGGCCTTCCGGCCTGGTAGAGCTGTGCGTTTCATGGTGGCCGGGTGAATTTCCGGCAGGGACGCACTATATGGAACTTACGCCGCTTAGGGGTTGCCCTCGGGGTACTCGTTTCGCGGTGCCATAGTTTGAAAACTGCCGGGCCTTGACCCCGGCGTGGATGGAGAACGCATATGCCTGCTGTGCAGGACACGATCGATCGGGTCCGAAAGATCGACGTCGACCAGTATAAATACGGATTCCAGACCGAAATCGCGATGGACAAGGCCCCAAAGGGCCTGAGCGAAGATATTATCCGCTTCATTTCAGCGAAGAAGGACGAGCCGTCCTGGATGCTGGAATGGCGTCTGGAAGCCTATCGGCGCTGGGTGACGCTGGACGAGCCGAAGTGGGCGCGCGTCCATTATCCGAAGATCGATTTCCAGGACCTCTACTACTATGCGGCGCCCAAGAGCACGCCGGGACCGACCTCGCTGAGTGACGTCGATCCCGAACTGTTGAGGGTCTATGAAAAGCTCGGTATCCCGCTGAAGGAACAGGAAATCCTCGCCGGCGTGCAGAAAACCGATGTGTCGGAATTCGAGGAAGCCAGCGACAATGTCTACAAGTCTGGTCGCGTCGCCGTCGATGCCGTGTTCGATTCGGTTTCCGTCGTCACCACCTTCAAGAAGGAGCTGGCACAGGCCGGCGTCATCTTCTGTTCGATCTCGGAAGCGATCCGCGAGCATCCGGAGTTGGTGAAGAAATACCTCGGTTCGGTCGTGCCGACCTCCGACAATTTCTACGCGACGCTGAATTCGGCGGTATTCACCGACGGCTCGTTCGTCTTCGTGCCCAAGGGCGTCCGCTGCCCGATGGAACTGTCGACCTATTTCCGCATGAACGAGAAGAACACCGGCCAGTTCGAGCGCACGCTGATCATCGCCGAGGAGGGGGCATACGTCTCCTATCTCGAAGGCTGCACCGCGCCGCAGCGCGACGAGAACCAGCTTCACGCCGCCGTGGTCGAACTGATCGCGCTCGACGATGCCGAGATCAAATACTCGACGGTGCAGAACTGGTACCCCGGCGATGCCGAGGGCAAGGGCGGCATCTACAATTTCGTCACCAAGCGTGGCGACTGCCGTGGCGATCGCTCGAAGATTTCGTGGACGCAGGTCGAGACCGGCTCGGCGATCACCTGGAAATATCCGAGCTGCATCTTGCGCGGCGACGATTCCAGCGGCGAGTTCTATTCGATCGCTGTGTCGAACGGCTACCAGCAGGTCGATAGCGGCACCAAGATGATCCATCTCGGCAAGAACACGTCGAGCCGTATCATCTCCAAGGGCATTGCCGCCGGCTTCTCGCAGAACACCTATCGCGGGCAGGTCTCGGCGCACCGCAAGGCGACCAACGCCCGCAACTTCACCAATTGCGACTCGCTGCTGATCGGCGACCAGTGCGGCGCGCATACCGTGCCCTACATGGAAGCCAAGAACGCGACGGCGCAGTTCGAGCATGAGGCGACCACCTCGAAGATTTCCGAGGACCAGAAATTCTACGTCATGCAGCGCGGCATTCCGGAAGAAGAGGCGATCGCGCTGATCGTCAACGGCTTCGTCAAGGACGTCATCCAGCAACTGCCGATGGAGTTCGCGGTCGAGGCGCAGAAGCTGATTGGGATTAGCTTAGAGGGCTCGGTCGGCTGACCGGATAAAAATTTTCAGGAAAAGAAAAAATGCTTGAGATCAGAAACCTGCATGCCCGCATCGTCGATGACGGCACCGAGATCATCCGCGGCTTGAACCTGACGGTGAAAGCCGGTGAGGTCGCCGCCATTATGGGCCCTAACGGCTCAGGAAAATCGACGCTGTCCTACATCCTCGCCGGTCGCGAGGATTATGAAGTGACCGAAGGCGAAATCCTCTACAACGGCCAGTCGATCCTCGAAATGGACCCGGCCGAGCGTGCCACCGCAGGCATCTTCCTCGCCTTTCAGTATCCGATGGAGATACCGGGCGTTGCGACGATGGAATTCCTGAAAGTGGCGATGAACGAGCAGCGCAAGGCGCGCGGCGAGGAGCCGCTGAAGATCCCCGAATTCCTGAAGCGCGTGAAGGACGCGGCCGCCTTGCTCGACATGGACATGGCAATGCTGAAACGGCCGCTCAATGTCGGCTTTTCCGGCGGCGAGAAGAAGCGCGCCGAGATCCTGCAGATGAAGCTTCTGGAGCCAAAACTGTGCGTGCTCGACGAGACTGATTCCGGCCTCGACATCGATGCGCTGAAGATCGTCTCGGAAGGCGTCAATGCGTTGCGCGCGCCAGACCGCGCCATCGTCATCATCACCCACTACCAGCGCCTGCTTCAGTACATCGTGCCGGATAGTGTGCACGTGCTGTACAGAGGCCAGGTGGTCAAGTCCGGCGACAAGTCGCTGGCGCTCGACCTCGAAGCCAATGGCTATGCCGGCGTGATCGGCCAAGCCGCGTGAGATGCCAGAAGGCCCAGAAGGCAAGCCAAACAAGGCGAAACTGATGAATATACACACGACACCCCAGCGAACGCCGGCCGAAACAGCGCTGATCGACGCCTTCAGCGACCGGCTGTCGCTGCTGCCCGGCGACGGCACGGTGATGCTGAAGCGCGACGACGCCATCGAGGCGATCAAGAGCGGACTGCCGACGCGGCGCATCGAATCCTGGCATTACACCGACCTGCGCCGTCTGCTGAATGCAGTGCCGGACTTCGATCCGGCAGCCGCCGCGAAAGCCATTGCGCCGATCGTTGAGGGCTCCGTCATTTTGACGGTGCTGAACGGCGTGTCGAGCGCGAAAGTGCCTGTCATCGACGGCGTTATCGTCCAGCGCCTGTCGGAGAAATTAACCGACGGCAGCATCGCACCTGGGCTCGATCCCTACGGCACCGACGATGCCATCGGCGCACTGAACACAGCCTTTGTCGCCGACGGCTATTTTGTCGACATCGCCGATGGCGCCGAACTGGACAAGCCAGTCGAGTTGCAGAACCTGCAGGCCGGCGGCCAGACGCATGTGCGCCTGGCCGTCCGCGTCGGTGCCGGCGCCAAGGCTGTCATCGTCGAGCGCCAGACGGGCGAGGGCGCCGCACTGGTCAGTTCGGTCAGCCAGCTTCTGCTTGACGAGGGCGCCGACGTGACGTGGCTGATCGTGCAGGAGCAGCCGGATACGGCCACGCATCTTGCCCAGTTCAAGGCGCATCTTGGCAAGAATGCGAAGCTGACGCTGTTCGTGATGAATGCCGGCGGCAAACTGGTGCGCCAGGAGGTCGTGGTCAGAACGACCGGCGAAGGTGCCGACTTCACGCTGCGCGGTATTAATCTCCTGGCTGGCGACACCCATACGGACGTGACCATGGTGCTCGACCATGCCGTGCCGCACACGGCTTCCACGGAAGTGATCCGCAACGTGGTGACGGGAAGAGCGCGCGGCGTCTTCCAGGGGCGCATCAACGTCCACCAATATGCGCAGAAGACCAACGCCAAGATGGCCTGCAACACGCTGCTTCTGTCGGACGACGGCGAGTTCTCGACCAAGCCGGAGCTCGAGATCTTCGCCGACGACGTCGTCTGCGGCCATGGCGCGACCGTCACCGAGATCGACCACAGCCATCTGTTCTACCTGATGGCGCGCGGTATCGACGAGAAGTCGGCCCGTGGCCTGTTGGTGAAGGCGTTCGTCGCCGAGGTGATCGAGGAACTGGACGACGAGGCGATTGTCGAGGCGCTGGAAACGAGGCTCGACGGCTGGTTCGCGACGCACGGGTGAAGTGGGTGAGGGGTGCTGGACGGAATGAGGCGATGCCTCGAGAGAGCTTGTGATGGACCAGAAAGTCGAAAACATCCCCTACGACGTCGAGGCGATCCGCCTCGACTTCCCGATCCTGTCGCGGGAAGTCTACGGCAAACCGCTGGTCTATCTCGACAATGGCGCTTCGGCACAGAAGCCGCAGATCGTGCTCGACACCATCCAGCACGCTTATTCCCAGGAATACGCCAACGTCCATCGCGGGCTGCATTTCCTGTCGAATGCCGCGACCGATGCCTATGAGAAAGCGCGCGAGACGGTTCGCCGTTTCCTCAACGCGCCAAGTACCGACAACATCGTCTTCACTTCCAACACGACCGCGGCGATCAACACTGTCGCCTACGGCTATGGCATGCCCAATATCGGCGAGGGCGACGAAATAGTCCTTTCGATCATGGAGCACCATTCCAACATCGTGCCGTGGCATTTCATCCGCGAGCGGCAGGGTGCCAAGCTTGTCTGGGTGCCGGTCGATGATCTCGGCGTCTTCCATATCGAAGAGTTCGAGAAGCGGCTGACCGATCGCACCAAGCTCGTCGCCATCACGCACATGTCGAATGCGTTGGGCACGGTGACGCCGATCAAGGAGATCGTCCGTATCGCGCACGCGCGCGGCATTCCGGTGCTGGTCGACGGCAGCCAGAGCGCCGTGCATATGCCGATCGACGTCCAGGATCTCGACTGCGATTTCTTCGTCTTCACCGGCCACAAAGTCTACGGGCCCTCGGGCATCGGCGTGCTCTATGGCAAGAAGGACATGCTGGAACGCATGCGCCCATTCATGGGCGGCGGCGAGATGATCGAGGAGGTGACGCAAGACATCGTCACCTACAACGATCCGCCGCACCGCTTCGAGGCCGGCACGCCGCCGATCGTGCAGGCGATCGGGCTGGGCGCTGCGCTGGAATACATGGAAAAGATCGGCCGCGAGCGCATTGCCGCGCACGAGGCCGATTTGAAGGATTATGCCCATCAGCGGCTGCGGGCCATCAACTCGCTGCGCATCTTCGGCGATGCGCCCGATAAGGGCGCCATCATCTCCTTCGAGCTTCAGGGCATTCATGCCCACGACGTGTCGATGGTAATCGATAGGCAAGGCGTTGCCGTCCGCGCCGGCACGCATTGCGCCCAGCCGCTGTTGAAACGTTTCGGCGTAACCTCCACATGCAGGGCGTCGTTCGGCATGTATAATACCAAGGCCGAAGTCGACGCTTTGGCAGATGCGCTCGAAAAAGCGCGAAAGTTCTTCGGGTGACGATCATGGATGATGCAGGCCGCGCCGCTGAGACCACTTCGGAAACGACTGCCAACGGTCTGGTTTCCGCCTCGGCCATTCCCGCCGACGAGTTGGCGCGGCTGACCGACGACATCGTCTCGGCGCTCAAGACAGTCTACGATCCGGAAATCCCGGCCGACATCTACGAGCTTGGCCTCGTCTACAAAATCGACATCGAGGACGACCGCTCGGTCAAGATCGACATGACGCTGACCGCGCCGGGCTGCCCGGTGGCCGGCGAAATGCCCGGCTGGGTGGAAAATGCCGTCGGCGCCGTCGAAGGCGTTTCCGGCGTCGAGGTCAAAATGACCTTCGATCCGCCCTGGTCGCCCGATCGCATGTCGGAAGAGGCCCAGGTGGCGGTGGGCTGGTATTAATGGGCATACTTGCGCCGGGCAGAAAATTTCACCATTTTAGGTGAGGAATCATTCGGCAGGCCTTGAACCTGCACGCAATGGAGAAAGAAGAAGATGGGACGCTTCGCCGTCATCACGATGACCGAAAAGGCTGCTGACCGGGTGCGCGAGATCGTCGCAACCCGTGAGAATGCGCATGGCATTCGTCTCGGCATCAAGAAGGGCGGCTGCGCCGGCATGGAGTATACGGTCGACCTGGTGACCGAGCCGAACACCAAGGACGATCATATCGAGCGCGACGGCGCCCATGTCTATGTCGCGCCTGAGGCAGCGCTTTTCCTGTTCGGCACCGAGATGGATTTCGAGCAGACGACGCTGCGCACCGGCTTCACCTTCCGCAACCCGAACCAGAGTTCGGCCTGCGGTTGCGGCGAATCGGTTGAGCTCAAGCCGGCCGATCTGAAGGCACTGGCCGAGGCACGCGCTTCGGCCTGATCGGGCTCCTCACTCCACCCACATTTTTGTTCGTTTGTGCCAGTCGGCGATCGACTCTTCCGGGTAGACGTCGAACACCTTGTCGCCCTTGCCGACGTCAGGTTCGACCCAGTTCGCCTTGTATTTCAGCATGAGATGCACCTTTTCAGGTGGTTTCGGCAGGTCTGTGTCGATCGCCGAAGCGAAGGGATGGACCAGTTCCGGCCAGGTCGGATCGTAGAGCCACAGTGCCGATCCGCATTTCCGGCAGAAATTCCGCTCGCCCGTTGAAACCTCGCATTGCGGATGCTCGTCGTCCTCGATCTCCGCCTGGTAGACGCCAAGATTGCGTTTGCCCTTGATTTTCAACGTGTCGAAATCGGCGCCGAGATTGATGGCAAAGCCACCGCCGCCCTGCTGCTTGCGGCAGATCGAGCAGTAGCACAGCATGAACGGCACCGGCGTGTGGCTTTCCACCTCGAAACGGACAGCGTTGCACCGGCAGGACCCTTTGAGCAGAAGCGGCATGAAAAAACTCCGACGAAATTGGTCTCAACTTGTCAGGATGGTGCTGGTTGCGGCGATGACAAGGAGAAATCCGGGTGACATGATCGACGCATGGACAATGAACGCATTGCCGAACTTTTCGAAGGCCTCGGCCCGGTCAGCATCCGCAAGCTGTTCGGCGGCAAGGGCATCTACTTCGACCGGGTCATCGTCGCGATCGTCCTTCGCGGTGAACTTTTGCTGAAGGCCGACGCGGAAAGCGCGCCGGAATTCGAAGCGGCCGGCTGTCGGCAATGGACCTATACCGGCTCGAGGCATGGCAAACTCGTGTCCATGCCATACTGGAGCATCCCTGACAGTGCCTTCGATGATCCGGATGAGATGGCGGTCTGGGCACGCCGGGCCTATGAGGCGGGGCTGCGGGCCGGCAAGTAGGCTTGCCTCCCCGCTGGTCATCACCTCATGCCAAGTCCTGCGCCTCGGGCACAAGGGTCAGCGCCTCAGCAAAACTCGCCGCCGTAAAAGCCGGCGCACGCCCCATACCCTCGCTGGCAAGCATCGCCACGGCAACGCCTTCGCGTAGCGCCGCACGTAGTGTCAGGCCGTTGAGCAGGGCAGCCACCGTTGCACCCGCCAGCGCGTCGCCGGCGCTGTCCGACACCTTTCCTGGGGCTGGCGGCAGGATCGAGAAGGCGCCGACCTCGTCGAAGCCCAGCACCCGACCGTCATCCGCCGTCACCACGCCGCCTTTGAGGTCCGCGCGCCTCAGGCCGTCGACGACGTCTTGCTCCGCGGCGCCGGTATCGACATCGGCGAGTGCGATGGCCTCGCGCCGGTTCATGAAGACCAGCGCCAGACTGCCGAGCATTGGCGCGAGTCGCGCCGCCTTGGCCGGTGAGACGGCAAGGGCGAAAACCGGCTTGCCGGCGGCAAGCGCCACCAGCCGCTCAAGTGCTGCCGATGGCAGGTTTGCGTCGCACAGGATCGCATCGGCAGTGCTGATCGCCTCGCGCACCTTGGCGCGGCGGATCTGCTTGGCAAGCGCCAGATCGTAGAGCGCCATGTCGGCAAGGCCGACGATCAGCGCACCGTCGCCGTCGACCAGCATCGTGTTGCTCGGCGTCGCGCGATCGAGGAACACCGCGGACAGATCGGCAATGCCGGCAGCATGGATGGCGCGCGAGACCGTATCGGCCAGAACATCGCCGCCGCGCACCGAAAGCAGCGAGCCGGAAACGCCGCGGCGCACGGCGCTGCGCAGCGCATTGAAGACGGCGCCGCCGACAGCCTCGCGCATCGTGCCGGGATTCGACGCCGCCGGCACGAAAGTGCCCGAAACCTGGCCGCGCCGATCTATATAGGCGCCGCCTACGGCCAGGATTGTCGGCGACTTCATCATGCCGGCGAGGAGACCATTGCTGTTGCCAGGTGAAGACTAGGTTGTCCGGCGGAACCCGGCAACCGGAGGCGCGATTCGGAAGATGCCGGCACGATCCTGCGGGAGACGCGGAATACATCTTGGCGTGAAAGCGCGAAACAAAAAAAGAACAAATGCGGATACTTTTTGTTTTTCAATGGGTTGTATCCCCTTGCCAAATGAGAACAAAAAAGGTACAAATTAATAAGGATTACGGATTGTCCGGCCTTCATTGACGACCAAGGGGTGATGTATCATGGCTCAGAATTCTTTGCGGCTTGTAGAGGACAAAGCAGTGGACAAATCAAAGGCTCTGGATGCGGCGCTGTCGCAAATCGAGCGTGCCTTCGGCAAGGGCTCGATCATGCGGCTCGGCGCAAACGAGCAGGTCGTCGAGATCGAAACCGTGCCGACCGGCTCGCTTGGCCTCGACATCGCGCTTGGCGTCGGCGGTCTGCCGCGCGGCCGCATCGTCGAGATCTACGGGCCGGAAAGCTCGGGCAAGACGACGCTGGCGCTGCACACGGTGGCCGAGGCCCAGAAGAAGGGCGGCATCTGCGCCTTCGTCGATGCTGAGCATGCGCTCGATCCGGTCTATGCCCGCAAGCTCGGCGTCGATCTCGAGAACCTCCTGATCTCGCAGCCCGATACCGGCGAGCAGGCGCTGGAGATCTGCGACACGCTGGTGCGTTCCGGCGCCATCGACGTGCTGGTGGTCGATTCGGTCGCGGCGCTGACGCCGCGCGCCGAAATTGAGGGCGAGATGGGCGATTCGCTGCCGGGCCTGCAGGCCCGGCTGATGAGCCAGGCGCTGCGCAAGCTGACCGCCTCGATCTCGCGCTCCAACACCATGGTCATCTTCATCAACCAGATCCGCATGAAGATCGGCGTCATGTTCGGTTCGCCCGAGACCACGACCGGCGGCAACGCGCTGAAATTCTATGCTTCGGTCCGCCTCGACATTCGCCGCATCGGCTCGGTCAAAGACCGCGACGAGGTCGTCGGCAACCAGACCCGCGTCAAGGTCGTCAAGAACAAGCTGGCGCCGCCCTTCAAGGTGGTCGAATTCGACATCATGTATGGCGAGGGCGTGTCCAAGACTGGCGAGCTGGTCGACCTTGGCGTCAAAGCCGGCGTGGTCGAGAAGTCGGGCGCCTGGTTCTCCTACAATTCGCAGCGTCTCGGCCAGGGCCGTGAGAACGCCAAATTGTTCCTGCGCGACAATCCCGACACGGCGCGCGAGATCGAATTGGCGCTGCGGCAGAATGCCGGGCTGATCGCGGAGAAATTCCTCGAGAATGGTGGTTCCGAAGGCGGCGACGATGGTTTCGAGGATGAAGCCGGCGCGATGTGAGGCTTCGGTGGTGGCCGGAGTTTGGCCATAATTCCCGCTCATCACCTGCAGCTCATGTAATCGAGTTCTGTATTGTTGCGTTTCGAACCGCCGGCCTAGCGCCGGCGGTTTGCGTTTCAGCGGCGGCGCCGAGATGACCGACAAGCCCTGCAAATTGGCCCAATTCCGTGTTTCTGGACAGGGTGCAACGCGGCGGCTAAAAGGCCATGTCCATTTGCCGTCGGCCGGGCCGACGGCTCTCTCTAAAAGTTAAAAGGCAGTATTATTCATGAGTGGCGTTAACGAGATCCGGTCGACATTCCTCGACTATTTCCGCAAGGAGGGTCACGAGGTCGTCGCGTCGAGCCCGCTGGTGCCGCGCAACGATCCGACGCTGATGTTCACCAATGCCGGCATGGTGCAGTTCAAGAACGTCTTCACAGGCCTGGAAAAGCGACCTTATTCGCGTGCCACGACGGCTCAGAAGAGTGTGCGCGCCGGCGGCAAGCACAATGACCTCGACAATGTCGGCTACACCGCCCGCCACCTGACCTTCTTCGAGATGCTCGGCAATTTCTCGTTCGGCGACTATTTCAAGGAACGCGCTATCGAGCTTGCCTGGAACCTGATCACCAAGGAGTTCGGGCTGAAGCAGGACAAGCTGCTGGTCACCGTCTATCACACCGATGACGAGGCCGCCGCCTTCTGGAAGAAGATCGCCGGCTTTTCCGACGATCGCATCATCCGCATTCCGACCTCGGACAATTTTTGGGCGATGGGCGACACCGGACCTTGTGGGCCGTGCTCGGAGATCTTCATCGACCGTGGCGAGCACATCTGGGGCGGGCCTCCCGGCAGCCCCGAGGAGGACGGCGACCGTTTTCTCGAATTCTGGAACCTGGTGTTCATGCAGTATGAACAGGTGACGAAGGACGAGCGCATCGACCTGCCGCGCCCGTCGATCGACACCGGCATGGGCCTGGAGCGCATGGCCTCCATTCTGCAAGGGGTGGAGAGCGTCTTCGAGACCGACCTGTTCCGTCACCTGGTCGACGCTGCGTCGTCCGCGCTCGGCCGCGGTCCGGATGCGGACACCGTCGGATCGTTCCGCGTCATCGCCGATCATTTGCGTTCGTCTTGCTTCCTGGTGGCCGACGGCGTGCTGCCGTCCAATGAAGGCCGCGGCTATGTGCTTCGTCGCATCATGCGCCGCGCCATGCGCCATGCACAGTTGCTCGGTGCCCGCGATCCGCTGATGTGGCGCCTGGTGCCGGCGCTGGTGCGCGAGATGGGCCAGGCCTACCCGGAACTGGTGCGCGGCGAACAGATGATCACCGAGACGCTGAAGCTTGAGGAAACGCGTTTCCGCAAGACGCTGGTGCGCGGCCTGGGCCTGCTTTCGGAGGCGACGGAAAGACTGGGCGCCGGCGACATGCTGGATGGCGAGACAGCCTTCAAGCTCTACGACACCTATGGCTTTCCGCTCGATCTGACGCAGGACGCGCTGCGTCAGCGCAACATCTCGGTCGATCTTGCCGGCTTCACCAATGCGATGGAGCAGCAGAAGGCCGAGGCGCGCAAGAGCTGGGCTGGCTCCGGCGAGGCCGCGACCGAAACGGTGTGGTTCCCGGTGCGCGAGAAGAACGGCGCCACCGAGTTCCTCGGTTACGAGACCGAGCAGGCGGAAGGCCTCATCCAGGCGCTGGTCAGGGACGGCAAGACCGTTGACAGCGCGGCCAAGGGCGACGCCGTTGCCGTGGTCGTCAACCAGACGCCGTTCTATGGCGAATCCGGCGGCCAGATGGGCGACACCGGCCTCATTTTAGGCGAAGGGTTCTCGATCGAGATCTCCGATACGCAGAAGAAGGCCGATGGGCTTTTCGTGCATCTCGGCAAGGTGATCAGCGGCACGGTCAACACGGGCGGAACCGTCGAGCTGAAGGTCGACCATGCGCGCCGCTCCAGGCTGCGCGCGAACCATTCCGCGACGCATCTGATCCATGAGGCGCTGCGCGAGGTGCTCGGCACTCATGTCGCGCAGAAGGGCTCGCTGGTCGCGCCCGAGCGTCTGCGCTTCGACATCTCGCACAACAAGCCGATTTCGCCGGACGAGCTCGAAGAGGTCGAGCGCATGGCCAACGAGATCGTCGTGCAGAACAGCCCGGTGTCGACGCGCCTTATGTCGGTCGACGACGCCATCGCCGAGGGCGCCATGGCGCTGTTCGGCGAGAAGTATGGCGACGAAGTGCGCGTCGTTTCGATGGGAACGGGCTTGCATGGCGCCAAGGCCAACCGACCCTATTCGGTCGAGCTCTGCGGCGGCACGCATGTCAGGGCGACCGGCGATATCGGTCTGGTGCGCGTCGTGTCGGACAGCGCTGTCGCCGCCGGCGTGCGCCGTATCGAGGCGTTGACCGGAGAGGCGGCCAGAAAGCATCTCGACGAGCAGGACAAACGGCTGAAGGCGGTCGCTGCCACGCTGAAGATTTCGCCGGCCGACGTGCCGGCCCGCGTCGAGGCGCTGCTCGATGAGCGCAAGAAGCTCGAAAAGGAACTGACCGAGGCGCGCAAGAAGCTGGCGCTGGGCGACCGCTCGCCATCCGGTGTGCCTGCGGAAAACGAAACCATTGCCGGTGTCGGTTTCCTTGGCAAGGCGGTGTCCGGCGTCTCGCCAAAAGATTTGAAGCCGTTGGCCGATGCCGGCAAGAAGTCGCTCGGCTCCGGCATCGTCGTCTTTGTTGGCGCCGGCGAGGACAACAAGGCGAGCGTCGTGGTCGGTGTCACCGACGATCTGACCGCTCGCTTCAGCGCCGTCGATCTGGTGCGTGTGGCATCCGCTGCCTTGGGCGGGCAGGGCGGCGGCGGTCGGCCTGACATGGCCCAGGCCGGCGGCCCGGATGCCTCGAAAGCCGAGGAAGCGATTGCTGCGGTGAAGGCGGCGCTGGAAGCTGCGTGAATCCTGCACCAGTCAGGCGAGGCCGAGGTGGCAGCGGGGATGATGTGGCAACGTTGACCATGTATCAAGTCGACGCCTTTGCCGAACGGGCTTTCCAGGGCAACCCTGCTGCCGTTCTCATTTTGGCGGACTGGCTATCGGACGATGTGATGCAGGCCATCGCAAACGAGAACAATCTTGCTGAAACCGCGTTTGCGCGGCCGAATGGCGAGAGTTGGGATTTGCGCTGGTTCACGCCGGTTCATGAAGTCGACTTCTGTGGCCATGCTACTCTTGCGACCGCCCATGTATTGACCGCGGAACACAATGTGCCTGGCGACATGGCCTTTGCCACGCGGGTGGGTGAGTTACGAGTTTCCCAGCGGGAAGGTACCTACCAGCTCGATCTGCCGTGTTTTCCGCCGCAGCCGCTCGGAGGGAAGTTAACGCTGGCGCTGCAAGAGATATTTCCCCTGCGTCCGGTTGCGAGCTTCCGCAATTTCGAAAACCTGTTTGTCGAGCTTGCCGACGAGGCTTCCGTACGGTCATTCGTTCCCGATCTGCTGAGGATCGGAACCCTTCATCCTCTTGGCCTGGTCATTACGGCGCCTGGGCGAGCCCATGATTTCGTCTCGCGTTATTTCGTGCCTGGGGCGGGCATTCCCGAGGACCCGGTGACTGGCTCCACTCATGCGACACTGGTGCCTTACTGGTCTGAAAAACTCGGCAAGACGCATCTGTCGGCATTCCAATGCTCGCGGCGCGGCGGGCATTTGCTGTGCGACCTGGCTGGAGATCGCGTGCTGATCATAGGTCGTGCGAAGACTTTCATGAAGGCGGAAATCTATCTTCCCGAATGAGCAGCTGCCATTCGGAGACCGCTTCGCCTCACCCGGCCTTTTCAGTACGGGCAAAACTCGGGCGCTCGGCGATGCGAACCCACCAGGCCTGGACATCGGCAAACTCGGCGAGCAGGTTCCGCCCTTCGGCGACCCTGATGAAATAGCCGATGATCGGCGCCGCATGCAGGTCGGCCAGCGTCAGTTCGCTTCCCATCAGCCATGGTCCCGGGGCTTTCAGGGAGGAGAGCGCCTGCAAAGTCGTGCGGGCCTTTAAAAGCCCGTCGGCGATCAGGGCTTCGTCGGGTGTTGTCTTCTCCAGCCGCTCGACGGCGACATCCCAGACCATAGCCCGATAGGCATAGGCGTCGAGCATGCCGATGATCTGGTTCATGGTCGCCCGACTGCGCGCCTCTTGCGGTTGCAGCGCCGGTCCGTCGAAAGCCTCGTCGACATAGCAGGCAATTGCGCTGGTCTCGCAAAGCCGAAACCCGTCATGCTCGAAGGCAGGGATGCGACCGAACGGGTGATGGCCGAAATACCAGCGGGGAATACCGTCCGCCGCGAAGACATCGACCGGCACAAGCTCATAGTCGATGCCCTTTTCCTCGAGCACGAGGCGGACGATGCGCACATAGACGCTGTAGTCCGCCCCGTAGACGACGGGCTTGTTCATCTCGTTTGGCCGTCAGGCCATTGCCTTCTGCAGATTCTCGTCGATCTTGTCGAGGAAGCCGGTGGTCGAAAGCCATGGCTGGTCGGGACCGATCAGCAGCGACAGATCCTTGGTCATGAAGCCGGCCTCGACGGTCTGGATGCAGACCCTTTCCAGCGTCTCGGCAAAACGCTTCAGCTCGGCATTGTCGTCGAGCTTGGCGCGATGGGTGAGGCCGCGCGTCCAGGCGAAGATCGAGGCGATCGAATTGGTCGAGGTTTCCTCGCCCTTCTGATGCTGGCGATAGTGACGGGTGACGGTGCCATGCGCAGCCTCCGCCTCCACCGTCTTGCCGTCCGGCGTCATCAGCACCGAGGTCATCAGGCCGAGCGACCCAAAACCTTGCGCCACCGTGTCCGACTGCACGTCGCCATCGTAGTTCTTGCAGGCCCAGACATAGCCGCCCGACCATTTCAGGCTGGAGGCGACCATGTCGTCGATCAGCCGGTGCTCGTACCAGATCTTTTTCGCCTTGAATTCGGCTTCGAACTCAGCCTCGTAGACTTCCTGGAAAATGTCCTTGAAGCGGCCGTCATAGGCCTTGAGGATGGTGTTCTTGGTCGAGAGATAGACCGGATAATTGCGCAGCAGGCCGTAATTCAGCGAGGCGCGGGCAAATTCCCGGATCGACTCGTCGAGATTGTACATGGCCATGGCGACGCCGGCGGCCGGCGCATCGAACACCTCATGCTCGATCACCTTGCCGTCCTCGCCGACAAACTTGATCGTCAGCTTGCCCTTGCCGGGAAAGCGGAAGTCGGTGGCGCGGTACTGGTCGCCGAAGGCATGACGGCCGACGATGATCGGCTTGGTCCAGCCGGGTACCAGCCGCGGCACGTTCTTCATGATGATCGGCTCGCGAAAGATGGTGCCGCCGAGGATGTTGCGGATCGTGCCGTTCGGCGACTTCCACATCTTCTTCAGCTTGAATTCCTCGACGCGCTGCTCGTCGGGCGTGATCGTTGCGCATTTCACGCCAACGCCATGTTTCTTGATGGCATTGGCCGAATCGATGGTCACCTGGTCGTTGGTGGCGTCGCGGTGCTCGACGCTGAGGTCGTAATATTCAAGCTTGAGGTCGAGATAGGGGTGGATCAGCTTATCCTTGATGAACTGCCAGATGATGCGGGTCATCTCGTCGCCGTCGAGTTCGACGACCGGGTTCGCCACCTTGATCTTCGCCATGGAAAGAATGCCTCATTGTTGGGGATCGGAACGGCCTTGCCCGCATGGCTTTCGGCCGGGGATGCGGCCCGTATATCAAAGCATTTTTGGCCGCGCAAACGGCGATCCGCGCTGGCGGGCTCGACCGTGGCATTTGGGCGTTCTCCACGAAAGCTTCATTTTCGCGGCCGGATATGGCAGGGGACGCTGAAATGCCGCAAACAGCAGTTCATTGACATCATGCAAGCCAGCAACGACATCCCTCCTGCCGCAGGCCCGGCGATCATCCTCGTCGAGCCGCAGCTCGGCGAGAATATCGGCATGGTCGCGCGCGCCATGGCGAATTTTGGCCTTGCCGAACTGCGCCTCGTGAATCCGCGCGACGGCTGGCCAAGCGAGAAGGCGCGCGCTGCCGCGAGCCGCGCCGACCATGTCATCGATGCCGTCACGGTCTTTGACGATCTGGCCTCGGCGGTTGCCGACCTGAACTTCGTCTTCGCCACCACGGCGCGCGCGCGTGATAATTTCAAGCCGGTGCGCGGACCGGTCGAGGCGGGCAGGGCGCTGAGAGCGCGCCAGCAAGCCGGGCAGCGCACCGGCATCCTGTTCGGCCGCGAGCGGTTCGGGCTCTACAATGACGAGGTCGGCCTCGCCGACGAGATCGTCACCTTCCCGGTCGATCCCGCCTTCTCTTCGCTCAACATTGCCCAGGCGGCCCTGCTGATGTCCTATGAATGGATGAAGTCGGGCTTGGAAGATGAGACGAAAACCAATTTTTCCAGCCCTGACATGATGCCGGCGACCAAGGAACAGTTGCACGGCCTGTTCGCGTATCTGGAAGGCGCGCTCGAGGCGCGCGGCTATTTCCGTCCGGCGCCGAAGAAGCCGAAGATGGTCGACAATCTGCGCGCGGTGCTGACGCGTGCCGGCTTCGCCGAGCAGGAGCTCAAGGTGCTGCGCGGCATAATATCATCGCTGGACAGGTTTTCGCCGGCCATGCCGCGCGGCGACGGATCGCCGGGTGATGATCCAAGACGGCTTCCGGCAGCCGCGGCACGCGCCGCCAAGGCGGAAGACAACGACTAGGAACAAATCGTTGGGCCTACCACTGGTAACCGAATGTTATTTGGTGGGGTCCATCATTTCAAAATGATGGACCCTCGGATGTGCGACCATCTTCCTGCCGTGGTCCCAGCCTTCCCTCTGAGTCCCAGTCTTTTCTCGTAATCCCAGTCCTTTCTCCTAATCAATGACAATGACCAACCCTTCAAACGCCCGTCCAATCCTGATGTTCGATTCCGGCATCGGCGGCCTGACGGTGCTGCGCGAAGCGCGCGTGCTGATGCCCGACCGCCGCTTCGTCTATGTCGCCGACGACGCGGCTTTCCCTTATGGGGCTTGGGAGGAACCGGCGCTGAGGGCACATGTACTGGAGCTGTTCGGCAGGCTGCTCGCCCGTTTTTCGCCAGCTATTTCGGTCATCGCCTGCAACACCGCCTCGACGCTGGTCATCGATGCGCTGCGCGAACGATTTCCCGGCCATCCTTTCGTCGGCACGGTGCCGGCGATCAAGCCGGCGGCGGAACGCACGCGCTCCGGACTTGTTTCGGTGCTGGCGACGCCCGGCACCGTCAAGCGCCAGTATACGCGCGACCTAATCAGCAAATGGGCCCAGAAATGCCATGTCCGCCTGGTTGGCAGCGACGGCCTGGCGGGACTGGCCGAGGTCTATATGCGCGAGGGCTTTGTCGACGAAGAGGCCGTGCGTGCTGAGATCGCACCGTGCTTCGTCGATCATGATGGACTGCGGACCGACATCGTCGTGCTTGCCTGCACCCATTATCCCTTTCTGGCCAACCGCATGCGCAAGACGGCACCTTGGCCGGTTGATTGGCTCGATCCAGCTGAAGCGATCGCGCGACGGGCGCTCTCGCTGCTCGTTGACATCGAGGGCAGGAATCGCGGCGACGCGCTGCCGGAAGGCGCCGATCTTGCTGTCTTCACCTCAAAGAGGGTTGATTTCCCGACTCGCCGCCTGATGCAGGGGTTTGGGCTGGCGATTTCCTGATATTTAGGAACATCATCCCGACCGATACGTTTTCTCCCATTGGCAACAGGAGAAACGATCATGCCAGCCACATCAAAGTCCCAGCAGAAAGCTGCCGGCGCGGCATTGTCCGCCAAGCGTGGCGAGACCAAGAAGAGCGAGCTCAAAGGCCCTTCGAAGGGAATGTACAAATCCATGAGCGAAAAACAGCTCGAGGAATTTGCCGAGACCAAACGTAAGGGCCTGCCGGAGAAGAAAGCGAAGCACTAGCCGCTCGTCCGCACCAGGCAGGGAGGTCGGTTCCGGTTCCATGGTTTGACAGCCGCGGCCGAGCCGCGGCCCTTGGGTCGTATCCACTCGCCATCACCGGCGCCAGCCGCAAGCTTGACACCGGTTAAATCTCCGTTTAATCAGCCCATCAACACCGGGCCGCAATGCCCGGTGGTTTCTTTATGTGCGCAAGACGTTTGGGAAGCGCTCTATTTCCCGGGTCTTGTGTAAAATGACGTGTCCCGTGGGTTTTCCGCCGCGTTGCGTGGGAAAACCCTGTCAGGTCTCGAAAACGGGGGCCAGAGGAGGGCGCGTTTCCTTCACCCGGACCATGAGGTTCCGGGTGTACTGTTTTGAAAGGGAATGCGATGAGCAAGCGCGAATCTGCGAAATACAAGATCGACCGCCGTCTCGGCGAAAACATCTGGGGCCGCCCGAAATCCCCGGTCAACAAGCGCGAATACGGTCCCGGCCAGCATGGCCAGCGCCGCAAGGGCAAGCTTTCCGATTTCGGCCTGCAGCTGCGTGCCAAGCAGAAGCTGAAGGGTCACTACGGCGACGTTTCGGAAAAGCAGTTCCGCAAGGTCTATGAAGAGGCGGATCGTCGCAAGGGCGACACCTCGGAGAACCTGATCGGCCTGCTCGAATCGCGTCTCGACGCGGTCGTCTACCGCGCCAAGTTCGTGCCGACCATTTTTGCCGCCCGCCAGTTCGTCAATCACGGCCACATCAATGTCAACGGCAAGCGCGTCAACATCGGCTCGTACCGCTGCAAGCCGGGCGACGTCATCGAAGTGCGCGAAAAGTCGAAGCAGCTGGTGATCGTCCTGGAATCGGTAGGCCTGGCCGAGCGCGACGTGCCTGATTACATCGAGGTCGACCACAACAAGATGACCGCGACCTTCGGGCGCATCCCCGGCCTGTCGGATGTTCCATTCGCCGTGCAGATGGAACCGAACCTGGTCGTCGAATTCTATTCGCGCTGATCGATTTCTTCATCTGCAACAGCATCGAAGGCCGCCCCTCGAGGCGGCCTTTTCTTTTGGGCATCCGAAAATCGATTTCGATTTTCGGGCCGATGCGCTAATCCGGGCAGCAACAAGGACCTTTGGGGCCGACGCGCCATGAACATGCTGCCTGATGCCAAGACACTCGAACCGATCGCCGATGCCGCAGGCGGCTTTCATCCGCTGTTTGCCGATGTGCCGTCCTCCGTCGAGTTCAACAAGCTGCGCAAACGGCTGCTGCGTCTCGCCCGTCAGGCGATCGACGATTTTTCGATGGTGAGGCCAGGCGATCGCTGGCTGGTTGCCTTGTCGGGCGGCAAGGATTCCTATGGCCTGCTCGCTTTGCTGCTCGACCTCAAATGGCGCGGGCTGCTGCCGGTCGAGCTGTTGGCCTGCAATCTAGACCAGGGCCAGCCCAATTTTCCCAAACACATATTGCCCGACTATCTCAATAAATACGCCATCCCGCACCGCATCGAATATCAGGACACTTATTCGGTGGTGACCGACAAGCTTCCCGAGGGCAGCACCTACTGTTCGCTGTGCTCGCGGCTCAGGCGCGGCCATCTCTACCGCATCGCGCGGGAGGAGGGTTGCTCGGCGCTGGTGCTCGGGCATCACCGCGAGGACATACTTGAAACCTTTTTCATGAACCTATTCCATGGTGGGCGCCTCGCCGCCATGCCGCCAAAACTGCTCAACGACGACGGCGACGTCATGGTGCTGCGGCCGCTTGCCTATTGTGCCGAGGCCGATCTCGAAAAATTCGCCAGCGCCATGAAATTCCCGATCATCCCGTGCGATCTATGCGGGAGCCAGGATGGCTTGCAGCGCAATGCGATGAAGGCGATGCTCGACGGCCTGGAAAAGCGCATGCCCGGCCGCAAGGACACGATGATCCACGCCATGACCAATGTGCGGCCCTCGCATCTGCTCGACAGAAAGCTGTTCGATTTCGCCGCCCTCAACGAGACCCACACCACAAGGCAAGACATTCCCGATGACATTTGACGATACCGCGATCGACTGGCTTGCCACCCTTCTGTCCGACGCCGCCATTGCCGAGATCATGCCGCGTTTTCGTCGGCTGGATGAGGGCGAGGTTCGCCAAAAAACCTCGGCAGCCGACCTGGTGACGGAGGCCGACGTGAATGCCGAGCGGCTCATCACCGTCAGGCTGCGTGAGCGTTACCCCCAGGCGATGATCGTCGGCGAAGAGGCATGCTCCGACGATCCGGCGCTGCTCCAGGGTCTCGGCGACGCCGATCTCGCCTTCGTCATCGATCCGGTCGACGGCACCTTCAACTTCGCCTCCGGCGTGCCGCTGTTCGGCGTCATGCTCGGCGTCGTGGTGAAGGGCGAGACCGTCGCCGGCATCATTCACGATCCCGTTGGCAAGGACTGGCTGATCGGCGCCAAGGGTGCCGGCAGCCACATACGGCATGCGCATGGCACTCTGGAGAAGGTGCATGTCGCCGAGCCTGCACCGATCTCGCAAATGACCGGTGCGGTTTCCTGGCAATACATGCCCGAGCCGGAACGGTCACGGCTGGCGCGCAACCAGACGAAATCCCTGTCGCAGTTCGGCTATCGCTGCGCGGCGCACGAATACCGCCTGCTGGCGAGCGGCCACGCCCACTTCGTCGTCTACAACAAGCTGATGCCGTGGGATCATCTGGCCGGTGTGCTGATTCATGCCGAGGCAGGTGGTTACGCGGCGCGTTTCGACGGCAGCGCCTATCTGCCTTCGCATGTCGGAGGCGGCCTTCTTGTCGCGCCGGACAAGGAAAGCTGGCACGAACTGCGCCGCGAGCTCTGGGCGGAATAGGCCGTCCGGCATCGATCCGGTTCAGGCCACGCCCGGCCGATCTCGATTAGCCCGCATTGCGCTCGATGTGATTCCGACTTTTAGGGTCACGCGCTAGCCGAGGCTGTCGCCCAGGTTTCCGCGATTGCGACTACGGCGGCGTTGATCGGCCCGCTCGGGATCGTCGGCATCACTGACGCGTCGACGATGAAGACGTTGTCGAAGCCGTTCAGCCGCAAATCCGGGTCGACGACGGCGTCGGCATCCCCGCCCATCCTGCACGTGCCGGCAGGATGATGATGTGTGGAAGCGGCGCTCGCGATGAAAGCGTCAAGATCGGCGTCCGACCGCACCGGCGATCCCGGCAGGACTTCCACGTCGCGCCATTCGTCGAGCGCTGGATGATGACCAATGGTGCGCGCCGTCTTCAGGGCCGTCCTGAAAACCGCCCGGTCGTGTTCGGTTTCGAGATAATGCGGGTCGATGATGGGTGCATCGGCCCGGCCCGGCCCGCTCGGTGCGATGCGCCCACGGCTGGTCGGATGGGTGACGCCGCATAGAATCGTGAAAGCCGAGCCATAGGGCGGGGCACTCAGGCCGTCTGCGGCTGATGGGGCAACGACACAGGCGAGCACGATATCGGGGCTTCCCGTCGAACGAGTAATATCGCTGCCATGCAGGTACATCAGCGATTCCGAGTGCTGCAGGCGCGACGGCGGCAGCGGTTTTTTGGTGCTGTAGACATTTCCAAGAACCAGCAGATGGTCCTGCAAATTGCGGCCGACATCGCTTCGGTCGGCGAGGCAGCGTATCCCCGCTTGCGTCAGCGTATCCGCATCGCCAATGCCCGACCGCATGAGGATGAGCGGCGACGACACCGCGCCGGCGCAAAGAACGATCCTGTCGGCGGAGACCGTCGTGGTCTCTCCGTCACGCACGACAGCCACACCCGTGGCCCGCTGGCCCTCCAGCAGGAGGTGCTCGACCTCGTGGGCGGTGAGCAAGGCAAGGTGCGGTCGTGCCCTGACCTCCGGCGGCAGATAGGCATCGGCGACGCTCAGGCGCCGGCCGGCGCGGATGTTCAGCGAATTGGGGCTGGTGCCGGCCAGCTCGCCGCTGTTGTGATCGGTCAAGGCGGAGATTCCCATGGCCCGTCCGGCGGCCATATAGGCGCGGACGACGGGGCTGACCTCTGCATCCGGCAAATAGACATCCAGCGGTCCGCTGCGGCCGCGCGACGGCGCATCGAAGGCGGTGAAAGCTTCACTGCGGACCAAGCCCGGCAACAAGCCCGAAAAGGACCAGCGCTCGCCGCCGGCAGCCGCCCAGGGTTCGAAATCATCGGGATGACCACGCACATAGGCCATGGCATGCAGGCAGCTCGAACCGCCGACGATCTTTCCGCGTGGCCATTCGTGCACGCGGTTTGCGGTAAAGGGTTGCGGCACTGTCCGATAGGCCCAGTCGTAAGCGCGGCCTTGCAGCATCGTCCATTTCAGCGGGTCGGCGATATCGGGATCGGACGGCATCACCCCGGCCTCGATCAGGCCGACCTGGCATGATCGGTCCTCGCTCAGCCGGCTGGCCACCACCGAGCCGGCCGATCCCGCGCCGACGACCAGCACGTCGAAATGACGTTTCACTTTTGAAGTCCCCGCGCAGGCTGTCTGGCTAATAGGAAAACACGCTTATGCGGCAAAGGCGCCGGCATTCGATCGTTCGGTGATCTGTCTTTGCACGGACAGCAAATGCGCGCGCATGGCCGCTTCGGCCGCTTCCGGGTCGCGTTTCGAGATCGCTTCGGCAATCAGACGATGTTCGCCGTCGCGCTCGGCGATCCGCTTGGGGCAGGTGGGTGCCGCGGTGCGTGCGATCTTCACCCGCGCATCGACCCCGACCTGGCGCAGCATCTTGTAGAATTCAGCGGCAAGATGGTTGCGAGCGGCTGCAACGATGGCGAGATGAAACGCGAAATCGACTGCGCCCGACGAGGCATTCTCCGGCGTGGTTGCCGCATCGATGATCCGGGCCGTCTCGAATGACGAAGCGCGCAGCGATGCCAGCCGGGCGAGGCCCGGCTCCATCAGCAGGCGCAATTCCAAAACCTCGATCGGATTGGTTACCCTGACAAGCTCCTCGCCATATCGGGGCAGGGCGGTTGGCGCACGCCGGGCGCGCGCCGGTTTCAAATCGCCTGATTGACGCAGCAATTCGAGCGCCTTGCGAAGCTGGTGACGCTTCACATTCAGATGTTCGGCAAGGTCACGCTCGGAAGGCAACTTGCCGCCACCCTGTTGCAACCGGCGGACCGCTGCAATGATGTCGTCGAGATCCGATGATACGATCTGCGGCTCGAATGCGTTCAAAACCAAATCTCCTGTCTGATCGGCAGCCGCCGACTCAACGTCCTGACATCATCTTGTGACGCGGAATCGATGAACACGGCACTCAACCAACTCAACCAATCTACATCTGCGCCCAGTGGTTGACAACACCAGTTGCGCGATGGTTGAGTGCCGCAGTTGTTTCTTTGACGGCTCACATCTCGGTGGGGCCGTCCTTCTCCCGAGGACCGTGCATGCCGTTTGGGGAAACATTTGACTATGTCATTGTCGGAGCCGGGTCGGCCGGCTGCGTGCTTGCAAACCGCTTGAGCGAAGATCCGGATGTTTCCGTGCTGCTCTTGGAAGCCGGGGACTGGGATCGCGATCCGATGATCCATATCCCGCTTGGCTGGGGCAAGATTCTGACCGAGCGCCGTCACGACTGGATGTATTTCTGCGAGCCCGAGGCCAATGTCGGCGGACGCAAGGTCGAATGCGCCCGCGGCAAGGTCATCGGCGGCTCCTCCTCCACCAATGCCATGGCCTATGTGCGCGGCAATCGTGGCGACTATGATCGCTGGGCGGCCAGCGGCCTCACCGATTGGTCGTTCGACAAGGTGCTGCCCTATTTCAAGAAGCAGGAGCGCTGGGAAAAGGGCGAGAGCGACTATCGCGGCGGCAGCGGACCGCTGAATACCCAGTTCTGCCGCTACAAGGACGAGCTGATAGATGCCTTCGCCACAGCCAGCCGGGATGCGGGATATCCTCAGACCGACGACTATAATGGCGCCGTGCAGGAGGGTTTTGGCCGACTGCAGATGACGATCGCAAACGGTCGCCGCTGTTCGACCGCGTCGGCCTATCTGCGTCCCGCCATGCGCCGCAGCAATCTCAAGGTGCTGACCGGCGCGATGGCGACGAGGATCCTGCTGAAGGATGGGCGCGCGACCGGCATCGCCTACGCCAGAGGCGGCGCGAGCCACCAGGTTTTGGCACGGCGTGAGGTCCTGCTTGCCGGTGGTGTCATCAATACGCCTCAACTGCTGATGCTGTCGGGGATCGGCGATAGTGGCGAGCTCGCCGCGCATGGTATCGAGGCGAAAGTCGACCGTCCGGAGGTCGGCAAGAACCTGCAGGACCACGTTTCAGTCATTTTGATGTATCGGCGCAAGCAGCCGGGACCATTCCTCAAGATGATGCGGGCCGATCGTATCGGGCTGGATTTCGTCAAGACCTATCTCACCGGCAAGGGCTTTTCTGGCGATGTGCCTGGCGGGGTCGTGGCATTCCTGAAAAGCGATGCAAGTCGGCCATTGCCGGACGTCCAACTGCTTTTCACGGCTGCACCGCTTGCCGCATGGCCCTACATGGCACCATTCAAGGCGCCCTTCGCCGATGGTTTTGCGACGCGCATCGTCGCCGTCCAGCCGGAGAGCAGGGGGAGCGTGAAGCTGGCGTCGAGCGACCCGTTGGCCGCGCCGCTGATCCACCAGAATTTCCTGTCCTCACCGCGTGACTGGCAGTCGCTCCGCGCCGGCTTCCGCGTGGCGCGCAACCTCGCTGCGCAACCGTCGATGACGCCGTTTATCGCCTCGGAATTCTTTCCGGGGCCGCAATGCCAGAGCGACGACGAGATCGACGAGCATATTCGCAAGACCTCGATCACCGTGCACCATCCCGGCGGCACCTGTCGCATGGGTGTCGACGCCGGGTCGGTGGTCGATCCCGAACTGCGGGTGCGCGGTGTTGCCGGTCTTCGCGCAGTGGATGCTTCCGTGATGCCGGACCTCATCTGCGGGAACATCAATGCGGCGGTCATCATGATCGCCGAAAAGGCCTCGGACCTGATCCGCAGCCGTGCTGAACAAGCCATGGCGGCCTGATTGGCGGCACCCGGTGTTCAACCAAAATCCTTTGGTTGAAAGAAAAATTCGAATTGGTTGGGCTGCCGAGCAATTGCTGCGGTCGCGGTAGTTTGATCTGCATCTGCTCGATTATCCGTTTTCTCGCGCATTTCCGAGTTTTTCTGCCGCTTTTCGTGGCATTTGCCTTTCAGAAAAGCACTCAACCAAAAACTTAAAAAATTCTCAGTTTTGGGATTGTCGAGCAAAACCAATCCGAATACGGTTGAGTTGGTTAAATGCATTTTCTTCGCGAAGAGAGGTGTCAGACATGTCCATGGCGCAACCAGCAGACCTTGCCGTCACCAACAAGAAGGCCGCGCTGAAGGGCCTGTATGACGCCCTCTACGAAAAGAACATGTTTCCGTTCTGGGCGACATCGGAAGGCGTCGATCACGACGAGATTAAGCAGCTCATGGCGACGTCGAAGGCGATACCCTTCGTCTGGTCCTATGCCGACATCGAGCCGCTGCTGCAGCGCGCCGCCGAACTGGTCACCATGGACGATAGCGAGCGCCGCTCGCTGATCCTGGTCAATCCCGGTCTTGCGCCCAAGCGCGCATCGGTCAGCACGATGTACACCGCCTATCGCCTGAATGATCCAGACGAGATCATGCCGCCGCACAAGCACTCGCCGAGCGCCATACGTTTTGGCCTGACCGGCAAGGGCAACTTTACCGGCGTCGAAGGCGAGGATGTGGTTTTCGGCCCCGGCGACATGGTGCTGACACCCAATGATGCCTGGCACAATCACGGCACTGTCGGCGGCGAGCAGGCGGTCAACCTTTCGGTTCTCGACCTGCCGCTGGTCGAGACACTGCACGCCGTGCATTTCGACCACAAATACACCGAGATGGTCGACGGCAAGGAAGTCGAGAAGAAGGTGCAGACCGCCCGTTTCCCGAGCGATTATTCGCAACGCATCTATGGGGAGGGCGGCCTGATGCCGCGCTTCGTCGACCACAAACGCGGCGGCGGCCTGTCGTCGCCGATGTATGTCTATCGCTGGGAGAAGATGGAAGCGATCCTAGAAGCCCACAAGGATTGGGACGGCGATCCGCACGAAGGTATCGTCATCGACTATGTCGACCCCACCACCGGCGGCCCGGTCTTCCACACGATCAACTTCTACGTCCAGATGTTGCGGCCGGGCGAAAAGACGCTGCCGCAGCGCGAGACCGCCAGCCTGCTGTTGGCGCCGTTCCGCGGCAATGGCCATTCAATCATCGACGGCAAGCGCTACGACTGGAACCAGTTCGACACGATCGCCATACCGGGTGGTTCCTGGGTCGAGCACGTCAATGGCTCCTCGTCCGAGCCGGTCATCTTCTTCGGCGCGACCGATGCGCCGACCCAGAAGGCGCTGCTCCTCTACAAGCGCTGGGGCCGCAACCAGGCCGGCGATCTACTCCGCATCGTCTAGCTTTTGCAGCGGAAACCTGTCCGCGCCGCCATAGTGGCGCGGACACCGAAAAAGACGTTTCAGCAGCAAGGGCGTATGCATTTGGTTTCGGCGTTCAACACAAAGCTGATCGGCCATATCGACTGTCCGGGCGGTGGTCAGGTCTGGGTCGACCGCAACATTCTCTATATCGGCCACATGCGTCCGCCGAGCGGCACGACGCTGGTCGATATTTCCGATCCGCGCAATCCGAAGAAAATCGCGACGATCGACGTTCCGCCGGGTTGGCACTCGCACAAGGTGCGCGCCCAGGACGGTCTGATGATCATCAACCACGAGCGCTTCGGCGATGCGGGCCCGGCCGATTTCGGTGGCGGCCTGGCGCTTTACGACACGAGCCGACCGGCAGAGCCGAAGCTGATCTCGAAGTGGATAACCGGCGGTCATGGCGTGCATCGCTACGACTATGACGGCCGCTATGCCTATATCTCGCCGACCGCCGACGGCTATGTCGGCAACATCGTGATGATCCTCGACCTGATCGATCCGGCGAGCCCGGTCGAGGTCGGGCGCTGGTGGATACCAGGCCAGTGGACCGGCGGCGGTGAAGAGTATCCGTGGCATGACTACGTCACGCCACGCTGCCACCATCCGCTGCGCATGGGCGACCGGCTCTATGTCAGCTACTGGCATCACGGCCTGTTCATCCTCGACATTTCCGACATTTCGAAGCCGAAGCTTGTCTCGCATATCAATTCGAGCCCAAGTTTTCCGCATCCCACGCATACGTGCCTGCCGATCCCGCAGCCGCTCAAGGGCCGCAACATCATGGTGGTGGCGGACGAGGATGTCGCCAAGCTCCGGCCTTCGCCGCCGGCTTTCACCTGGATCTATGACATCACCGACGAGACGAATCCGCTGCCGATCGCGACCTTCCAGGTGCCCGGCCTCGACCCGGACGGCGCACCGCAACCGCCGATGACCGGCTGCCATCAGCCTTCCGAACGGTTCAAGGGCACCATCATTCCGTTTGCATGGTTCGCGCAGGGGCTGCGGCTGGTCGACATCGCCGACCCGTTCGCACCCAAGGAGGTCGGCCATTTCATGCCCGATGCGCCTGAAGGCGCCGAGCGTTCCTCTTCCAACGACGTCACCATCGACGACCGCGGCATCGTCTACCTGATCGACCGTATCCGTGGCGTCGATATCATCGAAACCAGCGTTCTCTAGGGGGATAGGTTGAGCGACAGCACGCGAAAATCCGCCAGCCACTACGCCATCGGCAAGAAGAATCCGAACCTGCCGTTTCATCCGGCGGTGCGTGCCGGCGATTTCATTTTCGTCTCCGGCCAGGTGCCGAAGGACGAGAACAACAACATGATCAGCGGCACGATCGAGGAAGAGACGCTGGCGACGCTGAAGACCATCGCGCGCGTCATTGCCGACGAGGGTGCAACGCTCTCCGATGTCGTGCGGATCACCACCTATCTCGAGGATACGCGCGACTTCGGCCGCTACAACAAGGCGTTCCTCGAAGGGATCGGTGACGCGGTGCTGGCACGCACGACCGTCGAGGCAAAGGCGGTCATCAACACCAAGATCGAAATGGATGCCATCGTCTACAAGCCGCTGCCGGCCGGCAAATAGGCCACGACACAATCGAGGAGACGACATGTACAAGCTTTTGGGACGCCAGACATCGGGCAACGTTCAAAAGGTGCTCTTCATGCTCGAAGAGCTTGGTGCGCCATATAAGCGCGAGGATTACGGCCGCCAATTCGAAAACACCCAGACGGCCGAATACAAGGCACTCAACCCGACGTCCAAAGTCCCAACGCTGGTCGACGGCGACATCGTGATCTGGGAGTCCAACACCATCCTGCGCTATCTCGCGGCATCCGGCGGCGAACTGCTGAACGGCGCCACCCCTGCCGAAAAGACCGAGGTCGAGCGCTGGATGGATTTTCTGCTGGCGGCGGTCAATCCCGGTTATCTGGCCGCCTTCAAGGGTGCGAAGCTGACGCCCGAAGAGCAGACCGCCGAATATAAGGAACAGGTGAAGGACCTTGTGGCGCAACTCAAGATCATTGACGGGCATCTGGCCGGCAAGGATTTCCTGGCGCTGGGCAAGCTGACCATTGCCGACATCGCCTGCGCGCCGATCCTGAAGCGCTGCATCGACTTCAAGATCGACCGGCCGTCGCTGCCGAATCTGGAGCGCTGGGTGGCCGCAATCGCCGCTCGTCCAGCCTTCAAAGCGGCGACCGCCGCGGCCCCCGCAAAGGCCGCATGATGATCAAGCGCGCCGCCCTCATCGGATTGGGAACGATGGGTCCGGGCATCGCCGCGCGGCTTTCGCGCGGCGGGCTCGACGTGGCGGCGTATGATGTTTCCGAAGTTGCGGTCGAACGCGCCCGCGGCATGCTCGATTTGGCCGGCGGGGTTCTGGACCGGCTCGACATCAAGGGGCCGACTGCGGGCGCGGGCACGGTGCGGTTCGTCCGCACCCTCGCCGAGGCTGTCGATGGTGCGGAGCTGGTCATTGAGAACGTGCCTGAGAATATCGACATCAAGGCCGAGACCTATCGCGCTATCGACCCGTTGATCGGTTCTTCGGTGATCGTCGCCTCGGACACCTCAGGCATTCCGATCACCAAGCTGCAGGCCCATATCTCCCATCCCCAACGGATGGTCGGCATGCACTGGTCGAACCCGCCGCACATCATTCCGATGATCGAGGTGATCGGCGGCGAGAAGACCGCGCCTGAAACCGTGGCGACCATACGCGAGCTGATCCGCTCGATCGGCCTGTTGCCGGTGGTCGTGAAGAAAGACGTTCCCGGCTTCGTCGAAAATCGCGTGCTTTACGCGCTGCTGCGCGAGGCTGTCGACCTGGTTGAGCGCGGCGTCATCGAGCCGGAGGATCTCGATACCTGCGTCTCCTGGGGCATCGGCTACAAGATCGCCGTTATCGGGCCAATGGCGCTGCTCGATATGGCCGGCCTCGATATCTACAAATCCGTCTCGTCGTTCCTCAACGCCGATCTTTCCAATCGTGATGATGTCGCGCCGATGGTTCTGGAGAAGACCGGCGCATCGAAGTTCGGCATCAAGTCGGGCGAGGGCATGTTCTCCTACACGCCCGAGCAGATTAAGGCGCTGCAAGGCGAACGGGCGCGCAAGCTGGTCGCCGTGCGCCGCATCCTCGAAGGCCGGGAGTAGGCAATGGCACAAGTTGCGCGCAGCCGGGTTGGGAAGTTCTGCCGGTTGGCCGCTTGTGCGCATGGGGTCGGGAACATCGCCGTGAAGGCGGATGTTCAAGCAACGAACGTGCGTGGGACGACAAGCCATGCAGGTTGAAACCATTCGACCCGCCGGTGGCAGATCGACCCACATCCGCCACGACGACTTGATTTCCGCCAAGGGCGTTTCGGTGGTCATGGGCACCGATCAGAACCGGCAGCTGATCCTTAGGGATATTGACCTTTCGGTTCCGAAAGGTTCGTTCGTATCCCTCATCGGCCCTTCGGGTTGCGGCAAGAGCACATTGCTCAAAGTGCTGGCTGGGCTGGTCAGTCCGAGCAGCGGCAGCGTCTCGGTCGCCGGCGTTTCACCAGGCGAGGCGGCGCGCAAACGGATGATCGGTCTCGTCTTCCAGGACGCCAATCTGCTGCCGTGGAAAAACGCCGTCGACAATGCCTCGATGCTGCTCGGTATCGCCGACAAGTCGATGTCGCGCGCGGCGCTGCGAGCGCGTGGGCAGGAGATGCTGGAACTGGTCGGGCTTGGCGATGCCGCCCACAAGCGCCCAAACGAACTGTCTGGCGGCATGCGTCAGCGGGTGGCCATCGCCCGGGCTTTGGCGCTCGATCCGGCGGTCTTGCTGATGGACGAGCCGTTTGGCGCGCTTGACGCGATCACGCGCGATTCGATGGGCCAGTCGCTGCTGGAGATATGGCAGCGGACCGGCAAGACGATCGTCCTGGTGACGCATTCGATCGACGAAGCCATTCAGTTATCGCGCCAGGTTCATGTGCTGGGAATCAACCCAGGGCGCATTACCCAGAGCCTGGACATTCCGCTGCCTTATCCGCGCGACACTTCCGTGACCGAAGTCCCCGAATTCGTCAGGCTGGTGCTTCAGCTTCGGACCATGCTGCGATCCAGTCATGAGCCAGGAGACGCGACGTGAGCGAGCAACCTCTCATGAACCTCTCCCAGCCACAGCCGGTTTCCGGCTGGAACGCGGCGACAAGCAGCTGGCTTCCGGCGGTCATCCTTTTGCTGGTGACGATCGTGTTGTGGGAAGCCGCGGTGCGGATATTCTCCATTTCCTCCTTTATCGTTCCTGCCCCATCCGAGATTGCGAAATCGCTGGTCGCGCAATGGGGCACTCTCATGCAGGCGACGGTGGTCACGGCGGGCGAAATCCTGTTTGGCTTTCTTGTCTCGGTCATAGTCGGCATTGCGCTTGCTCTCGTCATCGTGCGTTTCGACTGGCTGGGCCGCGCTCTATACCCGCTCGTCGTGTTGTTCCAGAACGTGCCGAAAGTTGCGCTGGCGCCGATCTTCATCCTCTGGTTCGGCTACGGGCTTGCACCCAAGATAGGTCTGATCCTGGTCATCGCCTTCTTCCCGGTGACGCTGTCGATGCTGGCGGGCATGCAATCGGTCGACCGGTCGCTTCTGTCGCTGATGAATTCGGTCGGTGCCAGCCCGACCCAGATCCTGTTCAGGATCCGCGTTCCCCACTCGCTTCCGAGCCTGATGGCCGGGACCAAGATCGCGGCAACCCTGAGTGTGATCGGCGCGATCGTCGGCGAATTTGCCGGAGCCTCGGACGGGCTCGGCTACGTCATCCAGTTCGCGTCGACCCAACTCGACACGCCCTTGGTCTTTGCGGCGCTGCTGCTCGTTTCCGTGCTCGGCATCGCCTTCTACTACGCAGCCGAAATTCTCGAACGCATCGTGGTGCCGTGGGCGCCGAAATTCAGCCAGGCCTAGGCTTCTCGAACAACCAAGATCAAAGAAGGGAACAAACATGCTGAGACGCTCTCTTATCAAGGCAGCCACCTTTGCGGCGTTTGTCGGCGCGCTTGGCTTCTCGAACGCGGCGCTGGCGGCGGATAAGGTCAACGTTCAGCTCGATTGGGTCGTGCGCGGCAATCACGCCATGTTCTTTGTCGGCAAGGACAAGGGCTTTTTCGCCAAGAACGACATCGATGTGAGCGAGGTCCGCAAGGGCTCCGGCTCGCCAGACGCCATGCGCCTGGTGGGTAACGGCAACGCTGAATTCGGCTTCGGCGATCTTCCCACGCTTGCCGTGGCAAGGTCGCAGAATGTTCCCGTCGTGGCGCTGGCGGCGGTCAACCAGCAGTCGCCGCTGGGCATCATCTCGCTCGCCAAGACGCTCAAGCTGACCAAGCCTTCCGACCTCAAGGGCCTGACCATCGGCATCCACCCGGCAGGATCCACCTACATCTTCTTCAGGGGCTTCCTGGCCGCCAACGGCATGAGCGAGAAGGACATGACGCTCAACAGCGTCTCGCCGCCTTACGAAAGCTACCTACTGCTCGGGCGTGTGCAGACAGTGGTCGGCTATCTCGACGCCGAAGTGCCCGAACTCGAAGCCAAGGCCGGCGGCCCGGGGTCGCTGAGCATCATGCTCGGCGCCGATCATGGCTGGAAAGCCTATGGCTCGGGGTTGTTCACCTCTGAAGCGACGATCAAGGACAAGCCTGATGTCGTGCGCCGTTTCGTGAAGGCCTACAGGGAAGCTTTCGACTATGTCGCGGCCCATCCGGAAGAAGCCGCCGAGATCACCGCCAAGGCCGTTCCGGGCTACGCGGAAAAGAAAGATGTCCTGCTGGCCCAGCTCAAGGCCGACATCGCCTCGACGTTCAACAGCCCGGCGACGAAGGAACACGGTCTCGGCTGGATGACGAAGGCCCAGTGGGAAGAGACCTTGAAGACGCTGACGGATCAGGGCGTGCTCAAAACGGCGCTGTCGGCAGACGACGTCTTTACCGACAAATTCCTGGCGGCAGAGTGAAGGTTCCGGCGGTGTCTGAAGTGGCAAACAGTCAGCGTCTACCGGCAGGCCAGCCTGCCGTCCGCGCTGCCGCATGTCACGGCTACTTGCCCCTTTGCGGCACTGGCCCGGTCGAGCGCGATCTGCACGCGGCTGGTGTAGGCGTGGCCGGCCAGGCCGCACCACAGCCGCTCGACAGGCAGGTTTTCGCGCTTGTCGTTGTGAATCGCAAACGTCCCGGTCTTTGGATCGAACCACAGCTCGACACGTGCGCTCTTGCCAGGCGCCGCGGTGGCGATCGTGGCCGAATACCAGTGGGCGAAGTCGGCGTTGCAGGAAAGCGCCTCGCGCCCCGCATTCGAGATCGTCAGCGGCACGGGATCGAGCCCGTCGGTGCCGGTCCGCACAGTGATGTGCCGCAATTCAACCGCGTTGGCGAACGAGGTGAACGCCAGCGTTATCGGAAGGACATATCGCACAACCACCTTGCTTGAACTCCTGATATAATTGTTCAGGCAGTCTACCTCGCTTTTGCGCAATAACAATAAGAATATCTTGGGTCAACCGAACAGAGAGGGTAACATGTCTAAGTTTTTGAAGAGCAGCGTAAGCGCTGTTATATTGAGCGGCCTCTTGCTCGGCAACGCACTTGCCGCCGAGGTCAAGTCCATTGCCATCCTGACGCCGGAAGAAGGCACCGATTATGGCTGGAACCAGCAAGGTATCGACGCTGCCAAGGCGGCGGCGAAAGCTGCCGGTGTCGAGATAGTCGTGGCGCAGGGGCTCGGCTATGGCGACGTGCGGCCGACACTGCGCGAATTGGCGGCTGACGGCGCCAGCCTGCTGATCGCTCATGCCAGCGGCTACAACACCTCGGCTCCCGAAATCGCCAAGGAAACCAAGGTGCCGGTGGCGATCGTCGACACACCGACCGGTCTGGAGAAGGGCCTCGTCGCCGACTACACGCTGAGCGGTCATGAGGGTTCGTATCTTGCCGGCCGTCTCGCCGCCAAGATGTCGCGCTCCAAGTCGGTCGGCATCGTCGTGTCCGGCGAGCCTCCGTCGTGGAACTCGCAGTCGGCAGCGTTTGCGCAGGGCGTGAAGGCCGAGAGCCCGGACGTCAAGGTTACCTATGCTGTGATCGGACCTGCCGCCTACAGCGATGCGGCCGGCGGCAAGCGCGTCACCGAAAGCGTGATCGCATCGGGCGCCGACATCATCTTCGGCCAGGGCAACGGCTCGAGCTTCGGCATGCTGCAGGCGGTCGAGACGACCAAGGCCGGGGATGGCGGCAAGGTCTATTTCATCGATGTCATCGGCGACAAGACGCCCATCGACAAAGGTTTCCTGCTGTCGTCGGTGGTCTGGAACATCGAGCCGGTCTATGCGGCGATGATCGCAGACCTGAAGGCCGACACGTTCGGCACGAAGAGCTACTCGATCGGCCTCAAGGACGATTCCGTCAAGCTTCTGAAGACCGCTGCGATCCCGGACAATATTTGGGCTGAGATCCAGGCGCTGCGCGAAGACGTCATTTCCGGCAAGACCAAGGTCGATCCGGTCTATGATGCAGCCGCCGTCAGGGCGCTGATGACCAGCGTCGCCCAGTAAGGCGATTAACAGCAGGCTGCCGGAGGGGCGATCCGTTCGCCCCTCCGGACCCATTTCATATTTTCAAGGCCTTGGCTTTTATGAGCAGTGCTTCCTCATTGTCGGTCGCTAAGCGCGATATCGTCGCGCTTGAAGGCGTCACCAAACGGTTCCCCGGCGTCGTCGCCAACGACAGCGTCGATCTGGAGATCCGTCCAGGTGAAGTGCATGTGCTTCTCGGCGAAAACGGCGCCGGAAAATCCACTGTGATAGGCATGCTGTCGGGTCTGCAGCAGCCGGACGAGGGGCGCATATTGGTCGACGGCGAGCCGACCGCGATCACTTCGCCCCGCCATGCACTGGCGCTTGGCATCGGAACCGTATTCCAGCACATGATGCTGGTGCCGACGCTGACAGTCGCGGAAAACCTGTTGCTCGGCGGACCGTGGTGGCAGCGCCCCAAGACCGAAGAATTGGAAGCGCGCGTCGCCGAGATCACCAGAACGCTCGGCATCACGGTAAAGCTGCATGCCAAGGTGTCCGAGCTTTCGCTCGGTGAGCAGCAGCAGGTCGAGATCCTGCGCGCCATGGTGCGCAACAGCCGGCTTCTGATCCTCGACGAGTCGACCTCGATGCTGACGCCGAAGGGTATCGATGAGCTGGGCGCACTGATGCGCCGCTTGGTCGAGCAGGGGTTGGCGATCGTCTTCATCACCCACAAGCTCAAGGAAGCGGCGGCCTTCGGCGATCGCATCTCGGTGCTGAAACTCGGCCGCAAGGTCGGCGAGATTCCTCCCGAGCGGTTTCGCGCGCTGGGCGAGCAGGCGATCATCTCCGAGATCGTGGAATTGATGTTCGGCAAGCAGAAGGACGACCCGGAAGAGGCCGAGCGTCCTATTCGCACCGTCCGCGCCGAAGCGGCTCCGCTGCTTCAGGTCCATGATCTCGGCGTTGCGCCGACAGACGATGCACCGGGCCTGTCGTCGATTTCGTTCGATATCCGTCCAGGCGAGCTGCTGGGCATCGCCGGTATCGACGGCAATGGCCAGAAGCAATTGGCGGAGGCGTTGGCCGGCCAGCGTGCGACGGTGGGCGGTTCGGTGCGGCTGCAGGGAGAGCCCATCGAGGCGCTGAGCGTCGGCGAACGCCGCCAGAGAGGCCTGCGTTACCTGACCGACGACCGGCTCGGCGAGGGCACGGTCGGGACCTTCCCGGTCTCGATCAATTTCTTCCTGAAGCAGGTTGGCGCGGCGCCCTTCTGGCGCAGAGGCGTCGAGCAGCGCGCCGAAATCGACAAGCGCGCGGCCCAACTGGTCCGCGAATATGACGTGCGCACGCCAAGCCTGAAGACGCCGGTCGCTCGGCTCTCTGGCGGCAATATCCAGAAGGTGCTGCTGGCGCGCGAACTCGCCGAAGGCGCAAAAGTGGTGATCTTCAACAAGCCAACCTATGGGCTCGATCTCGCCAACACATTGGCTTCGCGCCAGCGAATCCGCGATACGGCGGCTCGCGGCCTTGCCGTGCTCCTCATCTCCACCGATCTCGAAGAGTTGCTCAGCATGTGCGACCGCATCGCCGTCATCTCGAACGGGTCGCTCGTCGGCACCGTCGAGAATGCCGACGACGCCCGCACCAAGGTCGGTCGCTTGATGATCGGGCTTGCCGCATGAGCATCGACACCGCACCAGCTGCCGGCGCAACCGCCCTCGATGCCACGGCCGCGGTGGCGACGCGCCGCGACATCCAGCATCGGCTGCTGATGACCCTCGGCCCGATCCTGGCCGCGTTGATCATCGCCGGCTGCATCCTGCTTGCCGTCGGCGTCGACCCGCTTGCCTATTATGGCTTTGTCCTCAAGAGAGGGCTTTTATCGCCGCTCGGCATCCAACAGACGCTGACGCGCATGGCGCCGCTGCTGTTTCTTGCCGCCGGCCTGATCGTGGCTTTTCGCGCCGGCATGTGGAATCTCGGCGGTGATGGCCAGTTCCTGCTCGGCGCGGTAACGGCGGCGGCCAGCGCTCCGGTTCTCGTGGAGGTCATGCCGGCCTGGCTGGCGCTGATCTGCTCGTTCGTCATCGCCATGTTGGTCGCGATGATCTGGTCCCTGGTGCCGGCGCTGCTGCGCGCCTATCAGGGCGTCAACGAGATCATCACCACGCTGATGATGACGTTTCTGGGCACCTCGCTTGCCAACGTGCTGGTCAAGCTGATGTTTCGCGATCCGGGCACAACCGTGCCGCAGACCCGCACCTTGCCGGTCGAGGACCGGCTGCCGCGCCTGTTCGACACGACCATCACAAGCGGATTGCTTCTGGGACTGGTGGCGATCATCACCGTGCATCTGGTGATGACGCGCACGGCCTTCGGCCTGAAGTTGAGGATCGTCGGGGCTAACCCACGCGCGGCCATCCATGCGGGGCTCGGCGTGCCGAAGCTCACCATTGCCGTCTTCGCCATTTCGGCCGGGCTGGCCGGTCTTGCCGGCGCTGTCGATATCCTCGGCGTCCAGGGCAATGTGCGCGCGGACTGGAACCCCGCTTACGGGCTGGCTGTCATCCCCGTCGTGTTCCTCGCCCGCATGAACGGCTTTGCCGCGATCGGTTTCGTGTTCCTGCTTTCGGTGCTGTCGATCGGCGGCGAGAGCGCGGCCCGCCGGCTCGGCGTGCCCAACCATTTCACGCTGGTGCTCGTCTCCATCGTGCTGATCGTGCTCGCGCTCGCCGAATACATTGATCACCGCTATAACCAGTCGCGAAAGGCCTGAAGCCATGACCGGGCTGTTCAGCGAAGTCTTTCTCAGCGCGCTTTTGTTCGGCGCGGTCACCGCGGCGATCCCTCTGCTGCTGGCCGGCCTCGGCGAACAGATGTCGGAAAAGGCCGGGGTGCTCAACATCGGCATCGAGGGCATGATGCTGGCCGGCGCCTATCTCGGTTTCGTCGGCGCCTTTTATTCCGGGTCGCTGTGGCTGGGCTTTCTCACTGGCGCCGGCGGCGGTGTCGCGGTGGCGCTGGTCATGGCGCTGCTTTGCGTGCGCATCGGGCTGAACCAGATCGTCATCGGCATCGCGCTGACCCTGGGGCTTGAGGGCCTGACGGCACTGCTCCACCATTTCCAGTTCTCGCGCAGCTATCCCCGCTTGCCGGCGGTGGACGTGACGGTCATTCCGTTGCTGTCGGACATTCCGGTCATCGGGCCGGCGCTGTTCAGGCAGCATCTCATCGTCTATCTGGCGGTCGCGCTGGTTTTCGCCATGGGCTACATCTACCGGCGCACGCAGCTCGGCCTCAACCTGCAGGCTGCCGGCGACAAGCCGGCAGCCCTTGACGTTGCCGGCATCGACGTCGTGCGAACCCGCACCGTCGCCGTGCTGACGACCGGAGCGCTGGCCGGGCTTGGCGGCGCCTATCTTGCCAATGTCGGGGCCGGCCTGTTCATTCCTTTCATCACCAATGGCGCGGGCTTTCTCGGCATAGTGCTGGCCATGCTGGCGCGCGGCCGGCCGGTCTGGGTGCTGTTCGGCGCCTTGCTGTTCGGCGTCTGCCTGTCGCTGACGACGGCCATGCAGGTGGCCGGCATCAACATACCGACCGACGTCATCCAGATGCTGCCGTTCCTTGCGGTGATGGTCATGCTGGTGCTGTTTGGCCGGCGGGCCAGCCTGCCGGCGGCGCTCGGCATTCCATACGAGCGCGGCGCGCGCTGATCACAGATTCACGCGCGGACGGGACCCGCGCCAAAAGAGGAGACAAAAATGTCGGATACCAAGGTCTACCTGCTCGATGGCGGCTCGCTCGTTCTCGACGGCTATCACGTGTTCTGGAATCGCGGCCCCGGTGGCGAAGTCCGCTTTCCCGTCTACTCGATCCTGATCGAGCATGCCGAGGGCCGGTTCCTCATCGACACCGGCTACGACTACGATCACGTGATGAAGGTGCTGCCTTTCGAAAAGCCGATCCAGGAAAAGCACCAGACCATTCCCGGCGCCCTGGCGCTGCTCGGCCTCGAGCCGAAGGATATCGACGTCGTCGTCAACTCGCATTTCCATTTCGACCATTGCGGCGGCAACAAGTATTTTCCGCATGCCAAGAAGATCTGCCACCGGACCGAGGTGCCGCAAGCCTGCAATCCCCAGCCTTTCGAGCATCTCGGCTATTCCGATCTGAGCTTTTCGGCGGAGGCCGCCGAAGCGCGTGGCGCGACTGCGCAATTGCTGGAGGGCACGACTCGGGCCAACTCGATCTTCGAAGGCATAGAGGGCGACGTCGAGCTTGCCAGGGGCGTCAAGCTGATCTCGACGCCGGGTCATTCGATCGGCCATTACAGCCTGCTGGTCGAGTTTCCCAAGCGCAAGCCGATCATGTTCACCATCGATGCGGCCTACACGCAGAAGAGCCTTGAAACGCTGTGCCAGGCGGCCTTCCACATCGACCCGGTGGCGGGTGTCAACTCGATGCGCAAGGTGAAGAAGCTGGCCGAGGATTATGGCGCCGAGCTGATGTATTCGCACGACATGGAGAACTTCAAAACCTATCGGACCGGCACGCAATTCTACGGCTGATCGCCACCGACCGGAGACAAGATCATGCGCTATTTCGAACACGCCGAACCTGTCATCACGCTCACAGCGGGGCCGGTGAACGCCTATCCCGACGTGCTGCGCGGCCTCGGCCGCACGGTGCTCTACGATTACGACCCGGCGTTCCAACTCTTTTACGAGCGTGTGGTCGACAAGGCGCAGAAGGCGATGCGGCTGTCGAATAAGCCGGTCATTCTTCATGGCGAGCCGGTGCTTGGCCTGGAGGCGGCCGCAGCCTCCCTGATCACGCCGGACGACGTCGTGCTCAACCTTGCTTCCGGTGTCTACGGCAAGGGGTTTGGCTATTGGGCGAAGCGCTATTCGCCGCATCTCATCGAAATCGAGGTGCCCTACAACGAGGCGATCGACCCGCAGGCGGTTGCGGCAATGCTGGAAGCGCATCCGGAAATCACCGTCGTTTCCGTCTGCCACCACGACACGCCGTCCGGCACTATCAATCCGATCGACGCGATCGGCGCGCTGGTTTCGACGCACGGCGCCTATCTGATCGTCGATGCCGTTTCGTCCTTCGGCGGCATGAGGACGCATCCAGAGGAATGCAAGGCCGATATCTATGTCACTGGCCCGAACAAATGCCTGGGTGCGCCTCCCGGCCTCACGATGATGGGCGTCAGCGAGCGGGCCTGGACCAAGATGAAGGCAAACCCGCTGGCGCCGAGCGCGTCGATGCTCAGCATCGTCGATTGGGAGCATGCGTGGTCGAAGGACAAGCCGTTTCCGTTCACGCCGTCCGTCGCGGAGATGAACGGGCTCGACGTCGCGCTCGACCTCTACCTCAACGAGGGAGCGGAGGCGGTGTGGGCGCGTCACGCGCTCACCGCCAAGGCCATGCGGGCGGGTGTCGCTGCCATGGGCCTGTCGATCTGGGCCGCAAGCGACAATATCGCGTCGCCGACCACGACCGCCGTCCGGACGCCAGAAGGCATCGACGAGACGGCGGTTCGCCAGGCCGCGCGCGCTCGTTACGGCGTGGTGTTTTCATCTGGCCGCGGCGAAACATTGGGCAAGCTGACACGCATCGGCCATATGGGCCCGACCGCCCAGCCGATCTATGCGGTCGCGGCGCTGACGGCACTTGGCGGCGCGATGAATTCCTTGGGCCAGAAACTCGCGGTCGGCAAAGGCATCGACGCGGCGCTGGCCGTTATCGACGCCGACACATGAACCAGAAAATCACCAGATCACAAATTGAGGGAGCGTTGTCATGACTGAACGACTGGCGGGAAAGACGGCCCTGGTTACCGGGGCCGCGCAAGGCATCGGAAAGGCTATCGCCGCGCGCTTGGCCGCCGATGGCGCGACGGTCATCGTCAGCGACATCAACGCGAAAGGCGCCGAAACGGCGGCCGCGTCGATCGGCGGAAAAGCGAAGGCGATTGCCGCCGACATCTCCGACCCTGCATCCGTCAAGGCGCTCTTCGCCGAGATCCAGGCGCTGACCGGGGGCATCGATATTCTGGTCAACAATGCCAGCATCGTGCCGTTCGTCGCCTGGGACGATGTCGATCTCGACCATTGGCGCAAGATCATCGACGTCAATCTGACCGGCACCTTCATCGTCAGCCGCGCAGGAACGGACCAGATGCGTGCAGCGGGCAAGGCCGGCCGGGTGATAAGCATCGCCTCCAACACTTTCTTTGCTGGCACGCCGAACATGGCAGCCTATGTCGCGGCCAAGGGCGGCGTCATAGGCTTCACCAGGGCGATGGCCACAGAACTCGGCAAATACAACATCACCGCCAACGCGGTGACGCCGGGCCTGATCGAGAGCGATGGCGTCAAGGCCAGCCCGCACAACGAGGCGTTCGGCTTCGTCGAGATGCTGCAGGCGATGAAAGGCAAAGGGCAGCCGGAACATATCGCCGATGTGGTGTCGTTCCTGGCCTCCGATGACGCGCGCTGGATCACCGGCCAGACGTTGAATGTCGACGCCGGGATGGTGCGCCACTAAAAGCGCGTCGCGTCTGAAAGGGTTCATGCGAAGCTCGTTAATTATATTTGTTCGCGCGAAACCGGAGATCCGATATGAAACCTCGGCCCGCAATTGGCGCACTGGCCGTTGTCGTCGCCTTGGTTGCCGGCCCGAACGAGGCAAGATCGCAGGAACGCGCATGTCGCAGTTCCGCTCCCATCGACACCATAAACGAGATGTTCTCCGCGATCTTCGCCTGTTGGGAGCCACCGCCCGGAACCGCGGGCATGACCCTGACGCTGCAGTTCTCAATTCGCCGAAACGGCACACTTATCGGCAAGCCTCGCGCCACTTACTCCCGTCTCGGGAATGATGGCGCCCTCAACCGGGCCTTCGTGGCTTCCGTCCTCGATGCTCTCGACAAGGCTCTGCCACTGCCCGTTTCGGACAGCATGGGTGGAGCGATCGCAGGGCGCACGCTGTTCCCTCGCTTCACAGCGGCGAGTGGGCGTGCATCCTAAAGCGCGTCCGGCAATGTGCATTAGTGCATCGGCGCAACGGCCCTTGGTCATTTCGTTTCTTGAGCCGAGGCAGAAGGGCGGGACGCCGCAATCCCAGGAGGACTATTGTGAATAGGGCTTGACCAACTTCGCCGGGGCATCGTACTTTGGATCCATGGATCCAAAGTCGATCTTTAGCGAACTCAAAGACGAGATTGAGTCAGGTGAATTGGCACCGGGCTCCGTTCTCAAGCAGGAATCGATCGCGGAGCGTTTCGGGGTCAGCCGCCAGCCCGTCCGGCAGGCCTTGGACCGGTTACTCGGGAGTGGCTTGGCCGTGCGGCGTCCCGATCGAAGCCTGGCGGTAGCGATCCTCTCAGTACGGGAGGCGACTGAACTTTGCGAAGTTCGGTCTATTTTGGAGGTCGCTGCCTTGGAGCAGTCGGTGCCGGGGCTTCAGCCTTCCGCTTTGCGTAAGGCTGAGAGGCTCAATGACGAGCTGTTCGCGGAGTACGATCCGTCACGGATTCTGGAGCTCGACCAACAGTTTCACCTAGCCCTGTACAGCGGTTGCACGAATTCTCGATTGCTTAAGACCATCGGAGACCTTCGACGAGAATCCCGGCGGGCAACCCTTCACCAAGAGCGTGGCGCCCAGGAGCGAATTGATTTCTTCGAGGAACACGCGGCGATCGTTGCCGCTTGTGCGAGGCGCGATTTCGACGCTGCGGCGCAGCATCTTCGCTGCCATCTGACCCAGACGACTGCAAGACTTCTTTCCGTTCCGACAAAGGATCAATCATGAAAATGACCGTCGAAGTGCACTGGGAGCGAGAAGGAGCGGTATTCACCGACAAGCGCTACAGCCGCGCGCACATCTGGCGCTTCGACGGAGGCCAGGTGGTGCTGGCATCCGCTTCGCCGCATATCGTTCCGCTTCCTTATTCAGTGGAAGCCAACGTCGATCCAGAGGAGGCTTACATCGCGGCGATTTCCAGCTGCCACATGTTGACCTTTCTCTCGATCGCGGCGCCCCGGGGGATCGTCGTGGAGAGCTATACCGACAAGGCGGTCGGCATGATGGAGAAGGTGGACGGACGATTGGTAGTCAGCCGCGTTGACCTCAATCCGACCATTGTCTACGCCGGGGAAACGCCAACCGCCGCGACAGAAGCGAAACTGCACCACTCGGCGCATGAACAGTGCTTCATTGCCAATTCCGTGAAGACCGAAATCCAGGTAGCCACCTGAGATATCCATTTAACGGCGCGATTGACAACCACAATTGGGTTTCGAGCCTAAACCGGCGGGTTTTGCGGCTGGAAGAATTTGCCGCGCTCGGCAATCAGCACCATCACCAATGCGCCAAGCGACACGCTGCAGAATCCGGCGGCCAAGGGCGTCACCGTGCCGTTGAAGGCTTGGCCGATCAGCGTGCCGAGCAGGCCGCCGAGGAAGGTCTGCATGAAACCCAGAATGGACGATGCCGTGCCGGCCAATTGGCCGAGCGGCTCCATGGCGAGCGCGTTGAAATTCGCGCCGAGAGCGCCGAACGGGACCATCGCGCAGGCAAAGAAGGTAATGAAAAGCCAGAGCGGCATCTTCATTTGGATGGAAACGATCAGCCAGGCGAGGCTGATGGCCAGAAACAGGAGCAGCGCGCTCTGCGACAGGCGGCGCATGCCGATTCGGCCGACAAGGCGCGAATTCAGATAGTTCGAAAAGGCGAGCACGCCGGCTATCCCTGCGAAAATCACCGGGAACATCTCGCCGACGCCGAAGACGCCGACATAAATCTGCTGCGCCGAATTGATGAAGCCGAACATCGCGCCGAAGGCAAAAGTGCTGGCAAACGCATAGCAAAGTGCCATGCGATTGGTCAGCACGATGCGGAAGCCGCCAAGGATGGATGAGACCGTCAGCGGCCTGCGGTGTTCGGGATGGAGCGTTTCGGGCAGGCGCAGCATTGCCCACGCCGATACGATCAGCGCCCCGGCCGCCATGGTGATGAAGATCACGTGCCAGGTCGCGAACAGCATGATGAACTGGCCGATGCCGGGAGCCACCACCGGAATGGCCATGAACACCATGAAGATCAGCGACATGACTTCGGCCATGCGCCGGCCGTCGAACGTGTCGCGCACGATCGAGACGGCGATGACGCGTGTGGCCGCGGCGCCGATGCCTTGCACCACCCTGCACAGGATAAGGGTGGCGAATGTCGGCGCGACTGCCGCCGCCGCAGCCGCCGCGACGTAGATCACCAGTCCGACGACGAGTGGAGCACGGCGTCCAAAACGGTCCGAGATCGGTCCGAAGAAAAGCTGCCCGCCGCCAAAGCCCAGAATATAGGCGGCAATCACATATTGGCGGTGGTTTTCATTCTCCACGCCCAGCGAGGCGCCGATTTGCTGCAGCGCCGGCAGCATGATGTCGATGGCCAGCGAGTTGAGCGCCATCAATGCCGCGCACAGTGCGATGAATTCCCAGCGCGGAATAGGCAAGGTGCTTGCCTGTTGCGGCGCTTGTGCATGCTGATCCACGGCAAAGTCCGATCTTCAAACGAAAAAGCGCCGGCGCGCCGGCGCATTCATTCGTCTTGTGCCCCGATAGCGGGGAGGTAGTCAGTTTACCGAGGTGGGGGCTGGCCCGGCGTTTAGCGCATGACCCCGAAAATCGGAATCGATTTTCGGAAAGGATCATGCGCAAACAGAATTCAGGCGGCGCCTTTGACGCTCACGCCCTTTTCGACGAGAAACGTCTGTAGCTCGCCCGCCTGGAACATCTCGCGAATAATGTCGCAGCCGCCAACGAACTCACCCTTGACGTAGAGCTGAGGGATGGTCGGCCAGTTGGAGTATTCCTTGATACCTTGCCGCAGATCGGCCGAGGTCAGCACGTCCACGCCCTTGTAGTCGGCCCCGATGTAGTCGAGGATCTGCACGACTTGACCGGAAAATCCGCATTGCGGGAAACCGGGCGTGCCCTTCATGAAAAGGACGACGTCGTTGCCCTTCACTTCGCTGTCGATGTAGTCGTTGATACTGCTCATAGAGAATCCTTTCATGCCCGCGGGAGTCGGGCTCGAAACATATCCTTTCAAATAAACCCATAGGTTGCCTGAAACAAGACGTTTGCCGCCTCGTCACGCAAATGGCGCAAAGGATGGCTTGATATTGGGCCAAGAGCATCGGCCAGCTATTTCCCCGGGAAGCGATGAAAAGGCGACATAGCGCGGCGATCCTGATTGGTGTTCTGCTTGTCGCACTGGCCCTGATCTGGTGGTTTTGGCCGTCGGAGCACCCGCCTGTCACCGTCGGCGGCGAACTGCCCGGACCATGCCGGGATTTTAGCTTCGAGGCGGTTCGCTACATCGTCTGCGAGATCGATCTTCGCAGCTACGACGTCGCTGTCTTCCACGCCGGCGACGACGGCAGGGCCTTCGGTTCGCTGGAAAAGTTCGACAAGTCGATGTCGGGCGAGGGCAGGCCGGCGCTGCTCGCCATGAATGCCGGCATGTATCATGAGAATCTGACGCCGGTCGGCCTTCTCGTCGAAAATGGTCACGAGGTGGCGCCGCTCAACCTCGCTGATGGCGAAGGCAATTTCTTCCTGAAGCCAAACGGCGTGTTCCTGATCCGCAAGGACGGCAAGGCGGCGATCATGGAAACGAACGCCTGTGCCGCCGCAAAGCCGGACGTGGCGTTCGCCACGCAGTCCGGCCCGATGCTGGTGATCGACGGCCGGCCTCATCCACGCTTCGAGGCGAACGGCACGTCGCGTCACATTCGGAACGGCGTCGGCGTGCGTGATGAAAACACGATGGTGCTGGCGATCTCACGCTCGCAAGTCAGTCTCGGCAGCTTTGCACGCCTGTTCCGCGACGAGCTAGATTGCCCCAACGCGCTTTTCCTCGACGGCGTAGTCTCGGCGCTGTCGAATGGCGAGAGGATGATCGTCGGCGGAAGCTATCCGGCAGGGCCGATCATTGCCGTCTCAGCGAAAAGGTGACGGCACATTTATTTGTATGCGCGCACGCATATGAATGCCGGCGCCATACTCAGTTCGGCAAAATGCCTGGGATCGACCGCTTCCATCTCCGGCACCGGAAGCGGCTCGACGAAACGGTCGAGCGTCCAGCCTGCGCCGGTAAGGCCATTGAGGATATCACTGAGCGGTCTGCGATAGGACTCGACATAGGGGTTGGGCTCACCAAAGCCGCCCCAATGCATACCCCAGCGGTTGGTTTCAAAATAGGTTTTCGCTCCGTGCGTGCGCTCGTCCTGCCAGTCGCGCATCGGGTGGCCCATCGAGAAAACCAATTTGCCTCCAGGCCTGGCAACGCGATGAAACTCGGCGAATACCGGCGTCAGCCGTTCGACATAATCAAGCGCCAGCGAGCAAATTATACGGTCGAAACTGCCGTCTGCGAGCCAGTCGAGAGGCTTTTCAAGATCGCCGAGCCGGATATCGACATCCAGTCCCGCGCAGCGCTCGCGCGCCAAGGCCAGCATTTCCGGCGTGATGTCGAAGGCACTTACCCGCGCACCTGAGCGAGCCAGTTTTTCCGAGCAGATGCCGGAGCCGCAACCCGCGTCCAATATGTCCAGTCCGGTAACCTCCCCCAGCAATTCGAACGAGGCCGGACGTTCATAAAGGGCGTTGTGCGGCTTGCTCGGTGCGAGCGCATCGTAGCGCTTCGCGAAGGAGGCATAGGCATCGACCGCAACCGACTTGCTGTCGCTTGCTTTGACCATGAGAAAAAGGCTTCTTGCCGCGCGCGCTTGGTTCAGTCCGGCACGCTGGTCTGCAGGGCGAGCGCGTGCAGCACGCCGCCCATATTGCCCTTCAGTGCGTCATAGACCATCTGATGCTGCTGGACGCGGCTTTTTCCGCGAAAGCTCTCGGCCACCACCTCGGCCGCATAGTGGTCGCCGTCGCCAGCCAGGTCGCGAATCGTCACCTTGGCGTCCGGAATGCCTTCCTTGATCAGCCGTTCGATGTCGTGCGCGTCCATTGCCATGCGAGGATTCCTTGTTCAGGTCGTGATCTCATAGATATGATCGAAATGGCGGATGAACCACACCGAAACGGCCCCACTCGATCATATCACGGGTCCACGACCTCATTTGCCATGAAGCGAGGAAACCAGGATTCGTGGGCAGCGGTCAATTCACCGACAGGGATCGCCCGTGCCTCGCCGAGTTTCAGGTCACTACCGCCGGTCGAGCCGATCCACGGCGTGAAGATACCGAGCTTGCTCTGCTCTTCGCGAATAGCGTCCCATTCCTTGCTCTGCGGATCGATCGACAGCGTCAAGAGGTAGCGGCCTTGATCCTCGCCGAACCAGACCGGGATCGGATCGGTCCCGACCAGGCCGGGGACGGTCGCGCCGATACCGGACGCCATCGCCATCTCAGCCAGCGCGACCGCAATGCCGCCGTCGGAGACATCGTGTGCTGCGGTAACGACGCCGGAGGCGATCAGGGCGCGTACATGGTCGCCGACGCGCTTTTCATGGTCGAGGTCGACCGGCGGCGGCGGGCCGTCGGTGCGGCCATGGATGTCGCGCATATAGGCCGATTGGGCAAGATGCGTTCCCCACATGGACGGCGCGCCGACCAGTAGGATCATCTGGCCCTCGGCGGCAAAGCCGATCCGCGTCATTTTGGACCAGTCGGCGATCAGCCCAACGCCGCCGATGGTCGGCGTCGGCAAGATGCCTTGCCCGTTGGTTTCGTTGTAGAGCGAGACATTGCCGGAGACGATCGGAAAGCCGAGCGCGCGGCAGGCGTCGCCGATGCCTTTCACGGCGCCGACCAATTGGCCCATGATCTCGGGCCGTTCCGGATTGCCGAAATTCAGGTTGTCGGTCGCGGCAAGCGGCAGGGCGCCGGTGGCGGTAAGGTTGCGCCAGCATTCGGCCACCGCCTGCTTGCCGCCCTCGTAAGGGTCGGCCTCGCAATAGCGCGGCGTCACGTCGGAGGAGAAGGCGAGCGCCTTGGTCGGATGACCGTCGACACGCACCACGCCGGCATCGCCGCCCGGAAGCTGCAGCGAATTGCCCTGGATCAGCGTGTCGTATTGTTCCCATACCCAGCGGCGCGAGGACAGGTCGGGTCCGCTGAGCAGTTTCAGCAAAGCCTCGGCGACATCCGCTTGTGGTGCATCGCTGGCTGCCAGGGGCGCCGGCTTCTTCGGCTCGGTCCAGGGACGGTCATATTCCGGCGCCTGGTCGCCAAGGTCCTTGATCGGCAGATTGGCGACCTCATCGCCCTGGTGCAGCACGCGAAAGCGCAGATCGTCGGTGGTCTTGCCGACAATGGCGAAGTCGAGGCCCCATTTGTGGAAGATCGCCTCGGCTTCCTTTTCCTTTTCGGGGCGCAGCACCATCAGCATGCGCTCCTGGCTCTCCGACAGCATCATCTCATAGGCGCTCATGCGCTCCTCGCGCACCGGCACCTTGTCGAGGTCGAGCTCGATGCCGAGGTCGCCCTTGGCGCCCATTTCGACCGCCGAGCAGGTGAGGCCGGCGGCCCCCATGTCCTGGATGGCGATGACGGCGCCGGACGCCATCAGCTCGAGGCAGGCTTCGAGCAGGCATTTTTCAGTGAAGGGGTCACCGACCTGAACGGTGGGCCGCTTCTCGTCGATCTTGTCGTCGAACTCGGCCGAGGCCATGGTCGCGCCGCCGACACCATCGCGGCCGGTCTTGGCGCCGAGATAGACGACCGGGAGGCCGACGCCCTTGGCTTCCGACAGGAAGATGGCATCGGTCTTGGCGAGCCCCGCCGCGAAGGCGTTGACCAGGATATTGCCATTGTAGCGCGCGTCGAAATTGACCTCGCCGCCGACTGTCGGCACGCCGAAGGAATTGCCGTAACCGCCGACACCGGAAACGACACCGGCAACCAGATGTTTGGTCTTGGGATGGTCCGGCGCACCGAAGCGCAGCGCGTTCATCGCCGCGATCGGCCGCGCGCCCATGGTGAAGACATCGCGCAGGATGCCGCCGACGCCGGTCGCCGCCCCCTGATAGGGTTCGATATAGGAGGGGTGGTTGTGGCTCTCCATCTTGAAGACGACGCAGTCGCCGTCGCCGATATCGACCACACCGGCATTTTCGCCCGGACCCTGGATGACCCGCGGCCCGGTGGTGGGCAGCGTGCGCAGCCACTTCTTCGAGGATTTGTAGGAGCAGTGCTCGTTCCACATCGCCGAGAAGATGCCAAGCTCGGTGAAGCTCGGTTCGCGACCGACCAGGTCGAGGATGCGCTGATATTCGTCGGGCTTCAGCCCGTGCGCGGCAATAAGTTCCGGAGTGATCGGGGCGGAATTGGAAATGGTCATGGGCGGAAATTTATATCCTTGGGATCGAGTCCCGTCTTATCGCAAGCTTTGCAGCCGATACACCCCATCAAGCGACGAAAACGATGAATAGCCACAGGGGCAGCAAGTAGCGAAAGATCGCCACTCGACCCGCCTGTTTCAAGCCGGTTCAGGAGAAACTGTCGTAGCCGGCACGGCCTTCGTCCAGAAGCCGCCTGATCACCGCGAGACCATGCGCTAAGTCCTCTCGCCGTTCGGGCTGTGACACGCCAAAGCGGACGCCATGGAAAACCTGTTCGGAGCGCCCCGCCTTGAACTCGTCCTCATCGTCGATCAGCACGCCATGCTCGAGGCAGGCTTGCTTGAAGGTGCCGGAAAGCCATGGATCGGGCAAAGTGAGCCAAACGAACGGCACGTTATCCAACGCCTTGAAGTCGAAGCCGTCGAGTGTCTCGCGAACGATCCCTATGCGCGCGCTGATTTCGGCAATGCTGCGTTTGCGCATCTCGCTGGCCTGGCCGGACAGCACCAGCCGGCTGCCCACCTCTGCCAGCAGGAAGGCGAGGCCGCCGGTCATCATCTTGTGGGCGACCCTGATGCGGTGGCGATAGGCCGGCGGGCAGGCTAGCCAGCCGCTACGAACACCCGCCGCGACCGATTTCGACAGGCCGCCGGCAACGATTGTCCGTTCCGGCGCATATTCGGCGAGCAATGGTGTTGGGTCGTCTGTCATGCCGCCATAGAGATCATCCTCAATCAGGACGACATTGTATTGACGGGCGACGCGCGCGATGGCCTCGCGGCGCGTTGCCGACAGCGTCACCAATGTCGGGTTCTTGGCCGTCGGCATCAGGAACATTATTTTCGGATGTTTTTGCGCACAGACGCGCTCGAAATCATCGGGATCGATGCCTTCGTCGTCCGCCGCCACCAGTGCGGTCCGGCGCCCGATCAGGCCGGCGCTGCGGGAAATCTGCGAGTAGGTGAGGTGCTCGAAGACAACATAGTCGCCGGGAGTGGTGAGCCCCGCAATCGCTGCCATCACCGCGGCATGGGTGCCGAGCGTCGGAACTATGGTATCCGCGGTCGGGCGAAAGGAATTGCGCGACAGCCAGCTTCTGCCTGCCTCAAACCAGCGGTCCGGGAAATCGCGCGTGTAGCTTGAAATCTCGTGCGGATAGTCCTGCGTTGTGCGCGAAAGCACATCGGCGACAATGGCGCCCTGGCCAGTGTCGGGCGCGGCCGTGCTGTCGAGGCGCAGTTTGTCGCGAGGCGCATCGAAGTAGTAGCGCGTGCCTTGCTCGACAGGTTCCAGGAAATCCGGCTTCGCGACATCCAGGCGCTGCGTCAGGACATAGGTTCCGCGCCCAACTTCGCCGCTGACCAATCCGCGCTCCCGCAGCAGCTGATAGGCCCTGCCGACGGTGCCGACGGTCGTGCCGATATCGTATGCCAGATCCCGTTGCGGCGGCAGTTTTGTCCCTGCATCGATCACGCCCCGATCAATGTCCGTTTCAATGGAATCCGCCAACCGCTGATAGAGCGGGCCGGTGCCTGTGGTGAGATCTGGAAGCCAACTTGTCATGGTAACAATTTTCTATATTGCGCCGAAATATGAGTCAATACATATGAAGCGTCTGGCAAAAAGGGTACAATCGCAGATATTGGCGGAAGAGCAATGGATACAATCGGCACAATTCACTATGCAGGAGCTGAGTTACGGACTGCGCGGCCATCAGGTCGGAGGACCTATGTCAATCGTCTCGTCCGCGTGGTCAGGTCGCTTTTCAAGTGGATCGACACCATAGTCGATCGCCGGCGCAGCCGGCTGATATTGCTGGAGATGACCGACGATCAGCTCAAGGATATCGGCGTCTCGCGCTGCGATGCCCACCGTGAGGGTCTGCGGCCGTTCTGGGACTGAAAAGAAGGTCTCAGGAAGCCCTTTTCGTACCTTGATGGACGCCAGGGCTCCTCATCCGTGAGATGCCGTGGTCGGCAAGCACGGCGACTACGCACAGCGCGAGAAAAAGCCCGGTGATGCCGAGCGCCGAGACGGCGACGCTGGCCGCGCCGTTCTTGGCGACATCGAGGAACGGGTAGGGCACTTCGCCCGATATCGGCGCCCGCGCCAGTGCATAGGCCAAATAGGCGACCGGATAGATCATCCACCAGGAGATGTCGCGCCACCGCGTCGAGCCATCGGCGCCTGCCACAAGCCACCACAGCACGAACAGCACCGGCGTCACATAGTGCAGCAGGACATCGCAGAGCAGGAACAGGCCCTGCGGCTGCCAAAGCTGCGCCAGGACCGTGGCATAGACGATGAAGACCAGCGTTATGGCAACCGCTACGCCGGCCCGTGTCCGCGGCCCGGCAAAGGCTGGGAACCAGGCGTAGCCACCGGGTGACAGCAGCGAAACATGCACGAGCACGGCGCCGATATTGGTCAGGATGGTGAAGAAGCTGAAATAGAAGACCAGCGAGCCAACAAAACTGCGGCCGGCTTCCATCGACGCCGGAACGGTTATGCAGATTTGCAGGACAAGCCCGGCCAGACCTATGACCAGACCCGCTATCTGCAGCAAGCGGGCCATGACGCTACGCCGCCGTACCGCAGGCCGGGTTGCCTGTCTGCCAGCGCGCGATGTCCGAGCCGATGCGTGCACCGAGCGGCTCGTCCATCAGCGGACCGTAGACGTCGATGCGGCGTGAATTGCCTTGCGCCTGCACGACCAGCAACGGCTTTCCGCCATAGTGTTTGACCGGGACTAGCAGGAAGCGCGGCGTGCCGGTGAACGAATTCAGCTCGTTGGCCATCTGATAGGGCTTGAAGGCAGGATCCTTGTTGGCGATCCAGCATTTGTGGGCGGCGATCGCCACCTGTTCCATGGCAAGCAGCGACGCGCTCTTGCCCGAAGGTGCCGGCGCGTTCTTCGGCTTCGATTGGCAGGAGGCGAGCACAAGGCCGGCGGTGGCGACGAGAGCGAGGCGGGCGATCGTCTGTCTCAGGCTCATGCGGCGCCCTATTTCGAGTTCGGGAAAAGGATGAATGCTGGAGATATCAAGCGGCGATGCCGAGGGCACTTTCGAATAGTGCCCGGCCGTCGCTGCCGCCATGTGCCGCTTCGATCAGGTTCTCGGGATGCGGCATCAGGCCGAGCACATTGCCCTGGCCGTTGATGATGCCGGCAATGTCGTTGATCGAGCCGTTGGGATTGGTGCCTTCGGCATAGCGAAAAACGACCTGGCCTTCGCCTTCGAGCCTGCGAAGCGTCTCGTCGTCGGCAAAATAATTGCCGTCGTGATGCGCCACCGGCGAGCGGATGATCTGGCCCGGCTGATAGCGGCGGGTGAACATGGTGTTGGCGTTGGCGATCTGCAGCTTGACTTGCCGGCAGACGAATTTCAGCGACGTGTTGCGCATCAAGGCGCCCGGCAAAAGGCCGGCCTCGACCAGGATCTGGAAGCCGTTGCAGACGCCGATGACCATGACGCCCTTGGCTGCTTTTTCAGCCACCGCCCGCATCACAGGCATGCGCGCGGCGATGGCACCGCAGCGCAGATAATCGCCGAAGGAAAAGCCGCCGGGGATGGTGATCAGGTCGACATCGGGGATTTCGGTGTCGGTCTGCCAAACCGTGACCGGTGGCGTTCCCGAAATCTTGGTCAGCGCCGCAATCATGTCGCGGTCGCGGTTGAGGCCAGGCAGGAGGACGACGGCTGATTTCATTTTGGTTCGTAAGGCCTCTGGGCTTCGGCAAGTTCGCGCAGGTCTAGGCGACGTTCAATATGTTCCAGGCGCTCGTCCTGGCGAGCCAGCACGCCATAGATGTTCTTCACGTCACCCTCGGTGGCGATGAGGTGGCCGCGGATAGAGCCGAGCTCGGACTTTACCTCCCCGAGCGTCAAATCCATCCTGTCCAGCCGCGACTGAATGGACTTGAGGACTTCAAATATCAAGCTTCCATCAATCTCGGTCATCTGCCCTCCGGCACAACCTCAGGTAATGGCCACACTATAGTTCTCAATCACCGTATTCGCCAGAAGCTTGTCGCACATCGCCTTGAGATCGGCCTCGGCCTTGGCCTTGTCGCTCTCCGAAAGCTCGACGTCGAAGACCTTGCCCTGCCGCACCTGGCCGACGCCGTCAAAGCCCATCCCGGACAGCGCATGTTCGATCGCCTTGCCTTGCGGGTCGAGCACGCCGTTCTTGAGAGTGACGGTAATGCGGGCCTTGATCACGCTGGACATGCTCCTGTTCAAAGTGTTGAGCGGCAAAAATCTCAGTGGGGCTTGCCTTTGACGCCATCGGTCGAGGCGACGAGCACTGGTCCGGCGGGACGCGGCGGCTCGTTCTCGTTCATGATGCCGAGGCGGCGGGCGACTTCCTGATAGGCTTCGACCAATCCGCCCATGTCGCGGCGGAAACGATCCTTGTCGAGCTTGTCCTGCGTCGCCACGTCCCACAGACGGCACGAGTCCGGCGAGATCTCGTCAGCAACGACGATGCGCATCATGTCGCCTTCGAACAGGCGGCCGCACTCGATCTTGAAGTCGACGAGTTGGATGCCGACGCCCATGAACAAGCCGGAGAGGAAGTCGTTGACGCGGATGGCCAGCGCCATGACGTCGTCGATCTCCTGAGGGCTCGCCCAACCGAAAGCGGTGATGTGCTCTTCAGACACCATCGGATCGTCGAGCGCGTCGGCCTTGTAATAGAATTCGATGATCGAGCGCGGCAGCACCGTGCCTTCCTCGATGCCGAGACGCTTGGCCAGCGAACCGGCGGCGACGTTGCGGACGACCACCTCGAGCGGAATGATCTCGACTTCCTTGATCAGCTGCTCGCGCATGTTGAGCCGGCGGATGAAGTGGGTCGGAATGCCCATCCGGTTGAGATGGTTGAAGATATGCTCGGAAATGCGGTTGTTGAGCACGCCCTTGCCATCGACGATTTCGTGCTTCTTCTTGTTGAAAGCGGTCGCGTCATCCTTGAAGAACTGGATCAGCGTTCCCGGCTCAGGTCCCTCATAGAGGATCTTGGCCTTGCCTTCATAAATGCGGCGGCGATTTTTCATCTGATTTTTCTCTGGATTTCCGGGCAGGCGGCAAACGACCAGTTCCTGTCCGTCTGCCTAAATTAGTGCGGCAACGGTAGGGTTCAATGCCGGTGTCTATCCCAATCGCACTGTTTGCTCAATCGGCAAATCCTTTCAATCAACCGCTTTCCGGAATGAAATGCCGCAGCGCAGCAAGTGATGTAGCATATTGACCGGCCCGCGGCCTTTTGGTTTGTGCTTCGGCAACACATATTCAACCGCCAGCGAATCGGATTTGACCGGAGGGATGCCATGATCGATATGAAAGACCGCGAAGAGGGTTTCGAGCGCAAATTCGCATTCGACGAGGAGCTTCGGTTCAAGGCTTCGGCGCGCCGCAACAAGGCGCTCGGCCTGTGGGCCGCCGAAAAGTTGGGCAAGTCCGGACCCGATGCCGAAGCCTATGCCAAGCAGGTCGTGGTCGCCGACATCGAGGAGGCTGGCGATCACGACGTTTTCCGCAAGATCCGCAAGGATTTCGACGAAGCCGGGGTCGACCAGTCGGACCACCAGATTCGCCGCACCATGGACGATCTGATGGCGCAGGCGATTGAACAGATCAAGAACACCTGATCTCTCTCTGAGCCAAATCGACCTGCTGGACCAATCGACCGCCCGGGTGGACCGGGCGGTTTTTCTTTGCCTTTGCAGCCATTTCCGGCTGAATTGCTGCAACCAAAGAGGAAACCGCCTATGTCCCTGAAGTCACGCCTTGCGGCCGATGAAACGTTGTGCACCGCATGGTCCGGCGTGCCTGATGCCCTTACGGTCGAGATTCTTGCCCGACAGGGTTTCGATGCCGTCACGCTCGACATGCAGCATGGCGGGCATCACGAGGACAGTGTGCTGCGCGGCCTTGGGCCGGTGCTGGCCGCCAACAAACCGGCGCTGGTGCGCATTCCGGTCGGCCGCTTCGACATGGCCAGCCGCGCACTCGATTTCGGCGCTGAGGCGGTAATTGCGCCGATGGTGAATTCTGTGGCGGACGCCAAGCTGTTTGCCGCCGCTATGAAATACCCGCCGCTCGGCGAGCGCTCCTGGGGTCCAACCTATGCCTTTCCGCGTCACGGCAAGGGGGACTACGCCGACTGGCTGCGCGAAAGCAACGAGCGCACCATGGCTTTCGCGATGGTCGAGACGCGCGCCGCCCTCGATGCGCTCGACGGCATCCTCGACACGCCGGGTATCGACGGCATCTTCCTCGGCCCATCGGATTTCTCGATTGCCTGGTCGAACGGCGCCACCGTCAACTCGACGCTCGAAAGCATGATGGAGACCGTCGCCTCGATCGCCGAGCGGACACGCAAAGCCGGCAAGCATGCCGCGATCTACGTCGTCGAGCCGGCAATCGCCGGCCGTGTGGTGTCGATGGGCTATCGGTTGCTGGCCATGGGCTCCGAGCATGCGCTGATCGGTCTGGGAGCAAAAACCCTGCTGAAGAGCGTAAGGGACTCGATCGGGTCCTAAAGATCCGTCAGGAATTTCGCAAAAGTCATCGATCCTTCGGGCCACGGCCCGAAACCGGAATCCGCATTGAGATGTCCGGCATCGCCGGCGTCGATGAACAGCGAGCCCCAGGCGCCGGCAATGTCCTCGGCGACGCCGAACGCGCAGAACGGGTCGTTGCGGCTGGCGATCACCACCGAAGGGAATGCCAGCGGTTCGCGCGGGTAGGGGCCGAAGGTCATCAGGTGCCTGGGCTTTATCTTGGGATTGGCGACGTCGGGCGGCGCCACGAAGAAGGCTCCGGCGACCGGGCGCTGGAACTGCGGCATTGCCTGGATTGCGGCCGCGACCCCAAGCGAATGCGCGACGATGACGACCGGCCGCTCGGCCTCGTTAACCGCCTTCGCCACGCTCGCCGTCCAGTCCTGGCGCACTGGCTTCGACCATTCTGCCTGCTCGACGCGGCGTGCCGTCGACAATTTCGATTGCCAGCGGCTCTGCCAATGGTCGGGACCGGAATTGGTATACCCCGGCACGATGAGAATATCTGCATCTCTGACTTTCATGGCGCGCATGTAGCGAGCACCGTTGCTTCGCGCAACCGTGTCGAGCCGGCCTGGCGATCAAAATGGTGAACACCATGTTCGCTTCTTGCCATCTTGTGTGAACGATCGCGATCGACGATCTGTCGTCGAGAAAGAAACAGCCGTGTAAATGAGAAACAGGATTTTGGAACTGACACGACGTACAATGGTAGGTGGCGCCGGGCTCCTGGCTTTGGGAATCTCGTCGACGGCCGCCCAAACGGAGAGTTTGATGAGCGAACTGCCTTTTGCCGCCACGACCCCGGTCAGCGTTGCCCGCGTCGGGTTGCGGGCGCGCGATGCCGAAAATCTCGCTGCCTATTATCGCAACGTCGTCGGCCTGCAGGAGCTGAGCCGCGCAGGCGGCACGATTACGCTGGGCGCTGCCAATCGTCCCTTGCTCGACATCGAGGCGGATGCAGTGGCGAAGCCCGACGATCCGCGCAGTGCCGGCCTCTTCCACACTGCCTTCCTGCTGCCCAGCCGGGCCGATCTCGGCCGTTGGATCAACCACGCCATCGCCAACAAGATCGGCATCGAGGGCGCTTCCGACCATCTGGTCAGCGAGGCGCTTTACCTGACCGACCCTGAAGGCAATGGCATCGAGATCTATGCCGACCGCCGCCGTGAGGACTGGAAATGGAATGGCGACAAGATAGCGATGGCGACCGAACGGCTGAACATCTCCTCTGTCGTTGCCGAAGTGCGGCCGGCGATGCCGGCTGGCAGGGTGCGCCGGACAACAGCATCATCGGACATGTCCATCTGCGCGTCGGCAGGCCGGAAGACGCCGAAGCCTGGTGGCATCAGGAATTCGGCTTCGACACAGTGGCGAAATATGGCAGCGCGGCGGTGTTCTTGTCGTCAGGCGGCTACCACCACCATATCGGCGCCAATGCGTGGCAGAGTGCCGGTGCCGGCCGACGCGATCCTTCTCGGTCCGGTCTAGCCTGGGTGGAAATGCGTTCAGACAATGTGACTGACGCAACGACCCGTGAGGACCCATGGGGAACGGTGATCAGGACCGTTCCAGGCAAGGCTTGAGCGTTTTGGAAGCCTGTTAGAGCCGGGCTTTTTCCAACAAGCGACCGAGCATGAGCAGGCCCGCCGGCCAAAGGCCGAGGCGGGTCTCGTTTCCCATATGGCCGAGATCGCCGGCATCGGCGAGGTCCGCGCCCCAGGCCGCGGCGAAGGCCGTCGCCTGGTCGAAGGTGACGCGCGGATCGGTGCGGCTGGCCACCACCAGGGTCGGGAAAGGCAAGCGTTTCAACGGCATCGGCGCAAAGGGACGAACAAGGTCGAAGGACGGATCAGGGTCCTCGACATTGGTTGCGGCAACCAGCAACGCGCCCGCAACCTTGTTGAGCTGGCTTTCGCTGGCGCCGGCTGCCCATTTCACCGCCGTCGCCACCGCCAGCGAGTGTGCAAGCAGCACCACGCGCCGAGGTGCTGCGGCAATCGCGGCGTCCACCCGGCCAATCCAGTCCTCGGGGCTCGGCCTGTCCCATTCGGCCTGCAGCACGCGGCTCGAATTGGGGAGTGCCCGGCACCAATGCGACATCCAGTGATCTGGCCCGGAATTACCGCGCCCCGGCAGGGCGAGAAAATCGAATTCTCCAGCCGCCGAAATCATCACGCTTCTCCGAACACCCGCTTGAAGATCGTGTCGACATGCTTGGTATGATAGCCAAGGTCGAATTTTTCACGGATCTCGGCTTCGGGCAAGACTGCGGTGACCTCCTTGTCGGCGAGAAGTTCTTCAAGGAAATCAGCGCCTTGCTCCCAAACCTTCATGGCGTTACGCTGCACCAGCCGGTAGGCATCCTCACGGCTGACGCCCGCCTGGGTCAGCGCCAGCAGCACGCGCTGCGAATGCACGAGGCCGCGGAACTTGTTCATGTTCTTCAGCATGTTGTCGGGATAGACGAGCAATCTGTCGATGACACTGGTCAGCCGCGACAGCGCGAAATCGAGCGTCACCGTCGCATCCGGGCCGATCATGCGCTCGACCGACGAATGCGAAATGTCGCGCTCGTGCCAGAGCGCCACGTTCTCCATCGCCGGCAGCGCGAAGGAACGCACCATGCGGGCAAGCCCGGTGAGGTTTTCGGTCAGCACGGGGTTGCGCTTGTGCGGCATCGCCGACGAGCCTTTCTGTCCGGGCGAAAAATACTCTTCCGCCTCCAGCACCTCGGTGCGCTGCAGATGGCGGATTTCTGTCGCCAGCCGTTCGATCGACGAGGCGATGACACCCAGCGTCGCGAAGAACATCGCATGACGGTCGCGCGGGATCACCTGCGTCGACACCGGCTCCGGCTTCAATCCGAGTTTCTTCGCCACATGCTCTTCGACATAGGGGTCGATATTGGCGAAGGTGCCGACAGCACCTGATATGGCGCATGTCGCAATGTCTTCACGCGCGTGCACCAGCCGCTCGCGGCAGCGCGAGAATTCAGCATAGGCCTGCGCCAGCTTGACGCCGAAGGTGGTCGGCTCGGCATGGATACCGTGGCTGCGGCCGATGGTGACGGTATCCTTGTGTTCGAAGGCGCGACGCTTGAGCGCCGCCAGCAGCGCGTCGATGTCGGCCAAAAGGATGTCGCTGGCGCGACTGAGCTGCACGGCAAAGCAGGTGTCGAGAACGTCCGAGGAGGTCATGCCCTGATGGATGAAGCGGGCATCCGGCCCGACGAATTCGCTGAGATGGGTGAGGAAGGCGATGACGTCGTGCTTGGTGACGCGCTCGATCTCATCGATGGCCTCGACGTCGAACTTCGCCGCCCCGCCCTTTTCCCAGATGGTCTTGGCGGCCTCCTTCGGGATCACGCCGAGCTCGGCCAATGCGTCGCAAGCGTGGGCCTCGATCTCGAACCAGATGCGGAACCGGGTTTCGGGCGACCAGATGGCCACCATTTCCGGCCGGGAGTAGCGAGGGATCATCGGTCAGTCCTGACTTGCGAGGGCGTTCGACCGCGTCCTAACAGAGGCTGACAAAATGCTCAACGCTGCTGCCGCGCAAACCAGATGCTGGCGAGAGCGAGCGCTATGAAACCGAGCGGAAAATAAAGCCGGATGCCCAGAACGATGAATTGATAGAACGCCGTCGCCACAGTGTGCACGAACTGGATGGACCAGGCGATGGTCAGTGCCGGTTCATGCCACTGGGCATAGTAGGAACGGTAGTGCAGCGCAAAGAGCCCGCCAGTGAAGCCGATCGTCGCGACGAGAAGACAGACAAACGCGGCCGCCAAGGCGACTTGCCAATGCCGTCCGAGCGAGACGAGCCGCGCCAGGAACAGGCCAACCGGAAAGGCGAGCGCACCGCCTGCCGCATAGAGCAACGAGACGAAGCGGATCTTTGCCGGGGTCTCCCAGTCGTCCAGCAGCAGATTGACAAGCGCGCTGGCGCCCATCGCTGCGGCCCACAGCAGGGCGCCACAGGCCGCGGCGCCCGGCGATGGCAAGGCCGCCTTGCGGATGCGATCCCGGACGCGGTTGCGTATGACGGGGAGCGGCGTCACAGCCGGCCGGTCACCGCGATCCAGCGATAGTCCGGCCCTTCGAAGCCATATTGGCGCACCGCAATCAGCACGGCGTAGGCGCTGAGGCCTTGCAACGAAAATGTCTGCACCGCACCAATGCGGTAGCCGTTCGGGCAGCCTCTGCTTTTGGGGATCGACTTGTCCTCGTGCAGAAGCTCGGTCTTGCCGCCGTCTTTCGCCTCGATGCGCAGCAGGCGAAAGCCGTTGATCTCGCCCAGGCTCTGGCAGGTTTCGGTGTCGTTCATGCCGATCTCGTCGAGCCGGAACTCGAGCGGATCGTCGACCGGCGAGAAGATCGGCCGCGGGTTGACCACCATGCGGAACGGATCGGCCGAAAGTTCGGTCACCGGGTTGAAGCCGGCGGTGATGCCGCGGTTCGCGGTCAATTCCGACTGCTTGATGATGGCTTCGCCTTTCTGCCGGGCGGCAAGGCGCGCCGCTTCGGGCGTTGCGTTCTCGTCGTCAAGCCGCACCCTGATCGGCGTGCCCTTCAGAAAACTGTCGTCCGCGGTGTTGATGTAATAGCGATTGGCATAGGGGAATCCTGATCCGTCCTGGACGCCATATTCCTCGAAGGCGAAGACGCCGCCATCCCCGGTGAAGCCGAGGATTTCAAGCTCGGCGACGTCGCCGGCATGCGCGGCGAGCGAAGTCGTAAACTGGGCAAGGAGGGAAACGGCAAACAGAACAAGAATTCGCATGGTGTTACTCCCGGCAGCCAAGGTCGATCCATCACTATCACGACGCGGTCAAGACGTCGTGCGGTCTGAAACCGCAACGCCGATGCATCCAATCGTGCCGTCATTTGTTATTGTCGGCAGCTTCAAATGGAGACCCCACCATGACCGATGCAGCCAAGATTCGCCAACACATGGAAGTGATCGGCGCCGACGGCGTCCATGTCGGCACCGTCGACAAAGTTGAGGGACAAAGAATCAAGCTGACCAAGCGTGACAGCGGCGAGGGCGCTCATAGGGGCCATCATCACTTCATTCCGCTCAGTCTCGTTGCCGAGATTGAGGGTCAGAAAGTGCGGCTGTCGGCAAATTCGGATGTCGCGGTCACCTTCGAGGAAGAAAAATCCGACCCCACCTGATCACGGGCCATTTGATTACGGCCCATTTGATTACGGCAGCGCGCATTCAGCGCGACGACCAGACCGGAAACAGGTCGCCTTTGGCAGGCGTCGCGGCAAAGACGCCGCGGCTGATGGCACGCGCCATGGTGGCGCCGGCCGCTGCGTAGAGGTCGATGGCGTCGTTGGGCGCCAGCTCGATGCCGCTCTTGCCGGTCGCCAGCGCGAAAACCAGATCCCCGTCGGCCGGCGTGTGTGTCGGCCAAATGGCGTGGACGAAGCCATCATGCGCTGATATCGCCAGGCGTTTGGCGGCAGCCTTGGTGAGAACGGCATCCGTGGCGATGACGGCGATGGTCGTGTTGCCGCCGACCGCCGTCCGTGTCCCAACATGCTTGTCGCGAAACTTCAGCAGGATCCGTTTCGCGTCCTCCGGCATCGGCGAGGGATAGCCAAGCCCGCCGAACTCGTCGCCGATCTCGAAGGGTGCGGCCCAGAAATGCCTGCCACGGGCGATTGTCACCGAGCCGGTCGGGTTGACGGCGGCGAGCGCGCCGATGGTGACGCCGCTGTCGAGCACCGTCGAGGCTGATCCAAGGCCGCCCTTGAGGCCGGCACTCAATGCACCGGTGCCCGCGCCGACCGTGCCGAGCGGAAAGTCGCTGCCGACTGTCTGTGCCGCCTCATAGCCGAGATCGCGATAGGGCGGATAGCGCCCCCAGTCCTTGTCGCCGCCATTGCGCAGGTCGAACAGGATCGCCGCCGGCACGATCGGCACGCGAAAGCCGCCGACCTCCACGCCGATGCCTCTTTCGCGCAACGCCGCCTGCACGCCGGAGGCGGCATCGAGACCGAACGCCGAGCCGCCCGAAAGCACCACGGCATGGATCGCCTCGATCGAATTGTGCGGCTCGAGCAAGTCGGTCTCGCGGGTGCCGGGCGCCCCGCCAAGGATCTGCACGCCGGCCACCGCCGGTTCGTCGCAGACGACGGTGGTCACCCCGGATTTCAGCCTCGCATCGGAAGCGTTACCGACACGCAGGCCGGCGACATCGGTGATGAGATTGCGCGGCCCTGTACGAAACATCATTGGTCCTCGATCGGCACGAACCGGACGCCGTTGAAACGGAAGACCCGATAGAGGTTCTCGGTCAAGTCGCCCTTGCCGTCAAAGCGGACGGGCCCGATCGCTGTGCTGAAGTCATGCGCGGTAAGCGCATCGGCCAGGGGCTTGCTGGAGGTTTCCGCCAGCGCCGAGGCCGCCTTGGCGATCTCGACCGCCGCATAGGCCGGCAGCGTGTAGCCGTCCGACACGATCTCTCGGGCGGCAAACGCCTCCAGCACCTTGGGGTCGGCGACATCGGCCCATTCGGGCGGCGCGATCATCAGCGTGCCCTGGGCATAAGGCACGTCGCCGGGCAGTGTGCGCAGTGTTTCGCCTCCGGCAAAAATGATGCCGGCATCGAGCTGGCCGGCGTCGCGGCCCATGATGGCGACGTCGCTGCCGTCGCCGCCGGCGAAGACGTGCGTTGCGCCGGCTTTCCTCAGCCGCCCGATCAGTCCGATCTGGTTATCGAGCTGCGGCCGGAACGTGTCGACGAACACTGGCTTCAGCGCCGCCTGTTCGGCTGCCGCCCGAAGCGTCTCGGCGATTTCGCGGCCATAGATCGTGCCGTCGTCGACGATGGCGAACAGCTCGTTCTGCCATTGGCGAGTGAGGATGGAGGCGACGGCGTTGCGCTCGTCGTCGCCGCGCGGTCCGAGACGAAAGACTGGCCAGCCGGTCTTGGCGCGCCGGTCGGTCAGGCTTTCGGTGCGCACGCCGACGGTGATGACCGGTATGTTGGCCTCCTTCAGGATGGGCAGCGCCGCCTCGATCGCCTCGGTGCAGAGGAAGCCGACGACCACGCTGACTTTCGCCGCGGCGAATTCCCTGGCTGCGGCAGCCCCGCCATCTGCCGTGCAGCCGTCGTCGACCATCTTGAGCTGGACACCGTTCGCCTCTGCCGCCAGGCCGGCGCCGGCCTCGATCTGCTTGCCGAGGATCGCCGACGGTCCGGATAGCGGTGCTGCAACGCCGACCAGCAGCGTCTCAGCGTTCGCATTGCCGGCGAGAGACAGCCAGCCCAGCACCGCTATTGTCGTTGTCCTGGGTCGCATGCGGGCGAAGAATTCCTCCGCGCCGGTCGCGTGTTTGCCGGCGCCACTTCCTGCCAAGACCTAAAGGCTGGCTAGCTTCCACGCAACACGCGAAATTCAGGATGCATGTCAACCACTTCGCTTGTGGCATGCAATATGCCGCCATATATAACGGTTGGGTTCACCTCGCTCCAAACCAATGGAAATCGCCGGTGCTGAAAAAGAACGACATAGGGCCGCAGGCCTATCGCGACGCGATGAGCCATTTTGCCGGCCACGTCCATGTGGTCACCACCGATGGCCCCAGTGGCAGGCGCGGTGCGACGGTCATTGCGGCCTGTTCGGTCTCGGACACGCCGCCGACCATCCTGGTTTGTCTCAATAGCGAAAATCCCAAGAACGAGCCGTTCGTCAGGAACGGCAAGTTCGCCTTGAACACGCTGGCTTCGCACCAGGAGGCGTTGGCGGTCGGCTTTTCCGGTCTCACAGGCCTGCCGGTCGAGGAACGTTTCGCGCTGGGCGAGTGGGACGTGATCTCGACCGGTGCGCCGACGTTGAAGGGCGCGCTTGCCGTGTTCGACTGCGAACTGATCGACATCAAGGATCTGGCCACCCACCGTGTGCTTTTTGGCAAGGTGACAGGCCTGCGCATCGGCGATAATTTGCGGCCGCTGATCTATCACGACCGCGACTACCACGTTCTGTGACGGGTATGGTTGCACTCACGGAGAGAGCATGGCCGAGTTGAAACCGCGTCCCGCGCCGCGGACGATCGACGAGACGCTCGATCTCCTGACCGGCGCGGACTATGTGGCGGATCGGTCGTTGGCGACCGTGCTGTTTTTATCGCTGCGCATGAAGCGGCCGCTGTTCCTCGAAGGCGAGGCCGGCGTCGGCAAGACCGAGATCGCCAAGGTGCTGGCGCAAGCGCTCGGCCGCCGGCTGATCCGCCTTCAATGCTATGAAGGCCTCGATGTCTCGTCGGCCGTCTACGAGTGGAACTACGCCGCGCAGATGATCGAGATCCGCATGGAGGAGGCGGCCGGCAAGGTCGATCGCTCCGACATGGAGCGCAACGTCTTTTCCGAAAAATACCTGATCCGCCGCCCGGTGCTCGACGCACTGACCGGCAAGGCGGGCGCCGCTCCGGTCTTCCTGATCGACGAGCTAGACCGCACCGACGAGGCCTTCGAGGCATTCCTGCTCGAGATCCTCTCCGACTTTCAGGTGACAGTGCCCGAACTCGGCACGATCAAGGCGGAGGAGTCGCCGATCGTCATCATCACCACCAACCGCACCCGCGAGATCCACGACGCGCTGAAGCGGCGTTGCCTCTATCACTGGGTCGATTATCCCAATGCCGAGCGCGAATTGGAGATCGTGCGCAGAAAAGTGCCGCAGGCCAACAGCCGGCTGTCGGCGGAGGTGGTTTCGTTCATCCAGAAGCTGCGCCAGATTGAGCTGTTCAAGGTGCCGGGTGTCGCCGAGACCATCGACTGGGCCGGCGCGCTGACCGAACTCGACAAGGTGGCGCTCGATCCGGAAACCGTTTCCGACACGATCGGCGTGCTGCTGAAATACCAGGACGACATTGCCCGTATCGAGCAGGGCGAAGGCCGGCGCATCCTCAACGAGGTGAAGGCCGAGCTTTCGGCGGCGGAGTAGGGCGATGGCAACGTCGCGTCCCGAACCGAAAGAGGCCACGCCGGACGGGCGGATCGCCGACAACATCGTCTATTTCGCCCGCACCTTGCGCAAGGCCGGCATGCAGGTCGGCCCGGCCTCGGTCAAAGACGCGATCGAGGCGGTGCTGGCCGCCGGCATCGGTTCCCGCGACGATTTCTACTGGACGCTGCATGCCGTTCTGGTCTCGCGGCATGAGGATCACCCCACCTTCGACGAGACGTTCCGGCTGTTCTGGAAATCGCACGAGCTGATCGAAAAGATGCTGGCGATGTTTTCGCCGGTGGCGCCCGACATTAGAGAGAAGCAGAAGCCGCGCGCCGCGGAAAACCGCGTCAGCCAGGCGATGTTCGAGGGTCATCAGAAGAACCAGCCGGTGCAGGAAATCCCCGAGATCGAGGTCGACGCCCGCTTCACCTTTTCCGGCAACGAGGTGCTGAGGGGCAAGGATTTTGCCCAGATGAACGCCGCCGAGATGACTGACGCCAAGAAGGCGATCGCCGAGTTGCGGCTGCCCTTCGACATGGTCAGGACACGGCGCTTCAAATCCAATGCGCATGGCCGCCGCATCGATCCGCGCGCCATGATGCGCTCGGCCGCGCGCACTGGCGGCGAACTGATCCTGCCGAAATTCCGGTCACCGCGCGAGGTTCACCCGCCGCTGGTCGTGCTTGCCGATATTTCCGGTTCGATGAGCCAGTACACGCGCATCTTCCTGCATTTCCTGCATGCGCTGACCGAAAAGCGCCGGCGCGTGCACGCTTTCGTTTTCGGCACCAGGCTGACAAATCTGACGCGGCAGATGCGCCATCGCGATCCCGACGCGGCACTCGCCGATTGCTCGGCGACGGTGAAGGACTGGTCGGGCGGCACCCGCATCGGCGATACGCTGGCCGAATTCAACCGGCTGTGGTCGCGGCGTGTGCTGGGGCAGGGCGCTGTCGTTCTCCTGATCACCGATGGGCTGGAGCGCGACGACGTTGCCGGCCTGTCGGAGGAGATGGAGCGTCTGCACAAATCCTGCCGGCGGCTGATCTGGTTGAACCCGCTGCTGCGCTTTGACGGCTTCGAGGCCCGCGCCCGTGGCGTCAAGGCGATGCTGCCGCATGTCGACGAGTTCCGCTCGGTGCACAATCTCGATGCGCTCGCCGACCTCTGCGCGTCGCTGGACAAGAAGTCGGCGCGCTCCGTCGACCCACGCCGATGGATTGAGGGTGGCGCGAGAAGCGCCGCATAGCCATATGTTTTCTCCGGGAGAAACGGTGATGGAAAGCAGTATTTATCTCGACGAGGCACGCGATCCGCTGATCATCGCGGAAGGCTGGATGAAGGACGGCAAGCATGTCGCCATTGCCACTGTGGTCGAGACCTGGGGCTCGGCGCCGCGTCCGGTCGGCAGCCATCTTGTCATCGACGCGGACGGCAATTTCCACGGCTCCGTCTCTGGCGGCTGCGTCGAAGGCGCGGTGGTGACCGAGGCGGTCGACGTCATCGACAGCGGCCAGGCTAAGATGCTGGAGTTCGGCGTCGCCGACGAAACCGCTTGGCAGGTCGGCCTGTCCTGTGGTGGGCGCATCAAGGTCTATGTCGAGCGGTTGGGTTAGAAGCATGATCCCGAACCGAAGGTCCGCGTCAGCGAAAAGTGGGAACCGGTTTTCGGACAAGATCATGCTCAAACAAGAGATCTTTTGATGGATCCATTCGCCTTAAAGACGCTGAACGCCGAACGCCGCGCCCGCCGCGCGGCGATCCTGGTCACCGATCTCGGTGACGGCCGCGATCGCATCGTGCGCGAAGGCGATCAGGTTGCCGGCGAATTGGGCGCTGCAATTGCCAAGGCGTTTCGATCAGGCAATTCCGGGTCGGTCGAGGCGGAAGGACGAACCTTCTTCCTCAATGCCTATCTGCCGCAGCCGCGCCTGTTGGTGATCGGCGCCGTTCATATCAGCCAGGCACTGGCACCGATGGCCAAGATCGCCGGCTATCCCGTCGAGATCGTCGATCCGCGCACGGCCTTTGCCACAGCAGACCGCTTTCCCGATGTGGCGCTGCATGCCGAATGGCCGGAGGACATCCTGAAACGCCAGCCGCTCGACAGCTATACGGCGCTGGCCGCCGTCACCCATGATCCGAAGATCGATGACTTCGCTCTGAAGGCGGCGCTCGACGCCAACTGCTTCTATGTCGGGGCGCTCGGCAGCCGCAAGACCCATGCTAAGCGCGTCGAACGCCTGCTGGCATTGGGCGCGACCGCCGACCAGATCGCCCGCATCCACGCGCCGATCGGCTTGGACATCGGCGCCGCGAGCCCGGCCGAGATCGCGGTAGCGGTGCTGGCACAGGCGATCCACGCCTTTCGCTCGCGTGGCCTCGAAGCCAAGGATGCGGTGGCGTGAAATTCGGCCCGATCCCGATCGACACGGCCGAGGGTGCGGTGCTGGCGCATGCCACCACGGCCGGAGAACGGCGCTTCCGCAAGGCGCACAAGCTGAGCGCCGACGATGTGTCTTTGCTCAGGGCAGCAGGGATTTCGGAGGTTGTCGCGGCTGTTCTTGCTCCCGACGATTTAAGCGAGGACGCTGCCGCCGAAAAAATCGCCGAAAGCATGATCCACCGCAACATCGAGGCTAAGCCCGCCGCAACCGGCCGGGTCAACCTCCATGCTCAAGCGGCCGGCATCTTCACCGTCGATGCGGCGATGATCGACGCCATCAACGCCGTCGATCCGACCATCACCATCGCCACCTTGGCGCAGCACGCGCCGGTCGAAAAGGGCCAGATGGTCGCGACGGTGAAGATCATTCCCTTTGCCGTTGCCTCGGTCTTGGTCGATGCCGTGACAAAAATCTGCGCCGGCAGCGAGATCTTTGCCGTCAATGCCTATCAGCCGGTGCGTGTCGGCGTCATCCAGACGGTGTTGCCCGGCATCAAGCCGAGCGTGCTCGACAAAACGTTGCGTGTCACCGAAGCCCGCCTGGCGCGCTCGGGCGGCCGGCTGACGGCGGAGCGCCGCACGCCGCACGAAATTGGCCCCGTTGCGGAAGCTGCGGCCTCGCTGGCGCGCGACAACGACATGGTGGTGATCTTCGGCGCCTCGGCGATGAGCGATTTTGGCGACGTCGTCCCGGCGGCGATCGAGAGGGCCGGCGGGACCGTCATCCGCGCCGGCATGCCGGTCGATCCCGGCAATCTGCTGGTGCTCGGCACACTTGGCGGCAAGCGCATTATCGGTGCGCCTGGCTGCGCCCGCAGTCCCAAGGAGAACGGCTTCGACTGGGTTCTCGACCGGTTGATTGCCGGCATCGACGTGACGGCCAACGATATTGCCGGCATGGGTGTCGGCGGTTTGTTGATGGAGATCCCGACGCGGCCGCAGCCGCGCGAGCCGCTGCCGGCCAGGGCCGAATTGAAGGTCGATGTCGTGCTGCTGGCCGCTGGCCGCTCCAGCCGAATGGGCGGCCCGAACAAGCTGCTGGCGCTGTTCGACGGCAAGCCGCTGGTGCGCCGCACCGCCGAGCGCGCGCTCGACTCGAAAGCCTCTGATACAATCGTCGTTACCGGCCATCAGCGCGAGCGGGTGCGGACGGTATTGTCGGGCCTCGACGTGACCTTCGCCGACAATCCGGATTTCGCTGACGGCCTGTCTTCATCGCTGAAGGTCGGCATCGCGCGGGTCAGCGGCGACGCCGCCGGCGCCATGATCGTTCTCGGCGACATGCCGGGCGTTTCGTCGGCCGACCTCGACAGGCTGATCGACGCATTCCGCAAGTCCGAGGGCCGATCGGTCGTGCGCGCCTCGCATGAGGGAAAGCGCGGCAATCCGGTGCTGTTGCCGCGCTCGCTGTTTGCGGCGATCGCTCATCTCGAAGGCGATACCGGCGCACGCCATCTGGTCGAGGCCGAGGGGCTTGATGTCGTCGATGTCGAGATCGGCAAGGGGGCGTCCATCGATGTCGACACCCGCGAGGCTCTGGAAGGTGCCGGCGGCGTGCTGCAGGATTGACAAACCGAAGCCGAAAAACGCATGCCTGGGGGCATGGCTATTCGTACCGTCCTACCCCCCTCTGGCCTGCCGGCCATCTCCCCCTCAAGGGGGGAGATTGGCAGCGTCGATGCCGGCCCTCACTTTATAAGGCCGACGATTGGCGAAAGCTGGCGCGATATTCAATCTCCCCCCTTGAGGGGGAGATGGCCGGCAGGCCAGAGGGGGGCCTGCGCCCTGCTGATTTCGATGTTTTTCTTGTTTTCCTTCGCCGCTTACGCCGATGCCATCGAATTGAAGCCCTTCAAGGACGATCTGTTCGCTTATCCGGCCATCCTCTCGTCCGCAAACAACGGCGCCTATACGGTCATCGACTATCGTGAACTGCGCGATATCAACGCCCGCGACGAAATACCGGAGCGCCGCGCGCAGGCGCAGTATGTCGACACCAGTGTGCGCAAGGTGCAGCAGGATCTGCTGCTGAAGACCGACGCCGGCACTGTCCGCCACGTCGCCGTCGGCCGCACGCAAGGCGCCTCGATCATCTTGCTTTACCTGCACGGGCAGGGCGGCAGCCGCAAGCAGGGCGTCGACGACTTCACCTTCGGTGGCAATTTCAACCGCATCAAGAACCTGATGGCCGGCAATGGCGGCCTCTATCTCAGCCCGGATTTCTCCGATTTCGGCGACACGGGTGCTGCCCAAATCGCCGCGCTGATCGGCCACTATGCCGAACAGTCGCCGGCCGCGAAAATCTTCGTTGCCTGCGGCTCGATGGGCGGCACATTGTGCTGGAAGCTGGCCGCCCGCAAGGATATGGGCGGCCGCATCGACGGGTTGCTGCTGCTCGGCTCGCTGTGGGATGAAACTTTCTTCTCCAGCCCCGCCTTCAAGCGCCGCGTTCCGGTTTTCTTTGGCCAGGGCAGCAAGGACCCGGTGTTTCCAGTCGAGAAACAGGAAGCCTTCTTCCGTTCGATACTGGCCAAATCGAAAACTTATCCGGCCCGCTTTGTCCGCTTCGAGACCGGCACGCACGGCACGCCGATCCGCATGACCGACTGGCGCGGCACGCTCAACTGGATGCTGTCGAAGGCCCCTTAAGGCGCGGTGTTGTAGTCCACCACCGTCTGCGGGTTGATCTCGCCGTCATAGGAGGCGTCGACATCGTACTGCACCAGCGAGAAATTGCCGTTGCGAAACAGATAGGTCCCGGCTGACGAGGCGTCACCGACGCCGCGCCACTTGTTGAGGGACGAGATCGTCTTGGTGGCGTCGTCATATGCGGAATTGACCAGCTGGTCGTCGGTCTCGAAGCCGATGACGTTGATCGCCTCGACCTTACCCTCGCTATCGTTGTTCTCATAGTGGATATCGAGCTCCGGCGAGGCGAACTGCAACTGCCGGACACCGGATACATCATCCGCGATGTAGTAGACGGCACTCTCATTGTAGGCAGCCATCGAGCAGAAGAAGCGGAATAGCCGCGTCTCGCGTTCTGGCTCGTCGGCCTCGGCGCCGGCATCCTTGTAGCGGAGGGAGTAGGCATCCGGCTCTCCCAAAGGCTCGCCGCCAGGCATTTCCTTGTCGCATTGTTCGCCATAGGTCGCCGCAAACGCCTTCTTGGCCTGCTCCAGCGCCGCATCCTTCTTCGGCGGCGGTGGTCCGTCGCCGCAGCTTTCCGGCACCGCGTCCTCGAAATTGGCCTTCGACGGCTTCAGCGCGCCCTTGTCGATGAAGATCGGGCGAAATGGCGGCTCCTGGATCTGGGCATTGACCTGCCGCAACGTGTAGCAACCGGCAAAGATATTTTCGCTGCCGTCCTTGGCCGTCGCCCGGATGGCAACCGGAACATTGTAATAGATGCTGCCGGCCGCACCGTCGTCCGATACGGCGCCGGTTTTGACGTCGACCCTTTCGGTGCCGTCATAGCCCTTGACGAACGCGTCGAAATCCTTGGCCGGCTTGGTGTCGCCGAAATAGTCCCAGGCGCGCGCGAATTCTTGCCGGTTGATGGCACTGTAGAGCGAGCGGATGACCGCTTCGGCGTCCGACCTGTCATCGACATAGGGCGCTTCGGCGGCGAGCACTGGCTGGCCTGTCACGGCCAGGGAGAAAAAAGCGGTCGCTGCGAAAAGGGCGCTTCTCATCGGGAATCTCCACCAGATGGGAAATCCTATCATACCGATTGCGGCGACGTGGTGACGCTTGAAGAATCGGCTGCGAAGGCGCTACGTCCCGCCGTCGGCGTTCCCGCCGGATAGGAGATTCACGTGACCATATCGATGTACGAAGCGTCTGTGCCGGTGTTTTCGGCCAGGTTGAAGGCGCTATCCAACGTGCTGAGCATCGCCGAGCAGAATGCGCTCGACCGGAAGATCGATCCGCAGGTGTTTTTGACGTCGAGGCTGGCGCCGGACATGTACGCGCTGACGAGACAGGTGCAGATCGCCACCGACCACGCCAAGGGCGCTCCATCGCGGCTCGCCGGCCGCGAGGTGCCCAAATACGAGGACACCGAGGCGAGCTTTGCCGATCTCCAGGCGCGTATCACCAAGACCCTCGATCTTCTGGCGACGTTCTCCGCTGCCGAATTCGATGGCTCCGATGACAGAATGATCGAGCTGAAGCTTGGCCAGCGCGAATTCTCGATGGCCGGCATGGAGTATCTGCTGCATCTCGCCATGCCCAATTTCTATTTCCACCTGACCACCGCCTACGACATCCTGCGCCACAATGGCGTGCCGCTGAGCAAAGCGATTTTCATGGGATCGCGTTGAAGAATGGCGAGGAGATATCCCGGTCGAGCCGGGATATCGTACGATCTGGCTAGTGTGAGGACATTTCGCGGGCGACGCGCGGGAAGTCGGCTGGTTTGATGCCGATATCCGCACGGTCGGCATTGCTCATCGAATGAAGCAGCGCCAGAGCCGCGCGGTAGCGCAGACGTTCCTGCGGACGCGGACGGGCGAACATTTCAGTGAGGAAACCCATGATTCAAGCCCCTGGTTGGTCCTCCCCGAGTCGCAATATAGGCAAATCATGACAATTGTGCAGTGCAGCATTTGCATGGCAGCCATGCTGCGCAGGCTTTTTTATCACAATCGACTTGACCGGTGAAACTTCCGGCGCGGGCTAACCGTATAGCTGAACGCTGGCACAGGGCCGGTTTTTCCTCGCCATTCCTGGCGAAATTCCGGACTGCATGAGAATGCAGTCCGGCTTTTTGTTGGCTGCCGCATTTGGCTGGATTTCACGGAAAAGTCGCCGGTCGATTGGCGGTGGGCTTGGAGACAGCCCGCGCCTTCCTATATGCTGCGGCTTCCTCCCGCGCAGTCGCGCAATGCTTTCCCGACGGAGAAAAATTCCATGCACAAACGCCGCCTCGGTCGGACCGATCTTCTTGTTTCCCAGATTTGCTTGGGATCGATGACCTGGGGCCAGCAGAACACCGAAGTGAACGGCCACGCCCAGATGGATCTGGCCTTTTCGCGCGGCGTCAACTTCATCGACACTGCCGAGCTTTACCCGATCCCGCCCAAGGCGGAGACGCAAGGCTGGACCGAGAAGATCATCGGCAGCTGGATGAAAGCTCGGGGCAACCGCGATCAAGTGATTCTCGCCTCGAAAGTGGTTGGCCGCACCGCCAATGCATGGTTCCGCGGCGGGCGCCCGTCGAAGCTGGTGCGCGCCGACATTTTCGATGCCGTCGAAAAATCGCTGACCAGGCTCAACACCGACTATCTCGATCTCTATCAGATCCATTGGCCGGAACGGGACGTGCCGTGGGGTGCCAACCCGAACCGTATCGGCGCCGTGGCGCCACGGGCCGATTCCGTTGGCGCGCCGGCCGGCGAGACGCCGATCGCGGAGACGCTCGCCGTCTTCGACGAATTGGTGAAGGCAGGAAAAATCCGCCATTTCGGCCTGTCGAACGAAAGTTCCTGGGGCGTCATGCGGTTCGTCGCCGAAGCCGACAAGGGCGCCGGTCCGCGCCTGGTGTCGCTGCAGAACGCCTATAATTTCGTCAACCGCAGCTTCGAGGTGAATCTCGCCGAAGTCTGCGAGCGCGAACAGGTTTCCCTGCTCGCCTATTCGCCGCTGGGACAAGGCTACCTGACCGGCAAATACGATCATGGCGCACGGCCGCTGGGCTCGCGCTCGCAGCTTTTCAATCGCGGCCAGCGCTACGAGGCCCCGAACGCCGCGGAAGCGCAACTTGAGTACAACGAGCTGGCGCGCTCTTTCGGCATGGAGCCGGCTTTGTTTGCCAACGCCTATGTCACGAGCCGGCCTTTCGTCGCCTCGAGCATCATCGGCGCGACGACCCTTTCCCAGCTCGAAATGGCGCTGTCTTCCGCCGATGTCGTCTGGACCGAGGACATGCAGAAGGCGGTCGATGCAATCCACCAGCGTGTCGGTAACCCGTGTCCGTGAGCAGACTTCCGGCTCTGTAAAGTGTGATTACCCAATAATTACAATAGGGGGAGAAAAAAGTGAATTTTCCAATCGAGGTCGTGCGTGAGAAATTTCCGGCACTGTCGCTGACCGATAAGGGCCGTCGCCGCATCTATCTCGACAACCCTGCTGGCACGCAGGTGCCGCAAGCGGTTGCCGACGCGGTGTCGCGCTGCCTGCTGACCACCAACGCCAATCTCGGCGGCTTCTTCGAAACCACGATCGCGGCGCAACAGGTTGTCGACGACGCCCATGCGGCGATGGCCGATTTCCTGGGGGCTGCAAGCCTGCAGGAAATCATCATCGGCGCCAACATGACGACGCTGACCTATCACATGTCGCGCACGCTCGGCCGCACGATGAAACCGGGCGACGAGATCATCCTCACCCGCATGGATCACGAGGGCAACGTATCGCCGTGGCTGCAGCTGGCTGAAGACGTTGGTCTTGTCGTGCGCTGGCTGGCTTTCGACGAGCAGAGTTGGCAGATCGAGGAGGCGGCGCTTGCCGCATTGCTCACCGACAGGACGCGACTGGTCGCCTTGAATTATGCCAGCAATCTGACCGGCTCGATCAACCGGGTGAAGGCGCTGACCGGCATTGCCAAGCAGACCGGTGCGCTGGTCTATGTCGACGCCGTGCAGTTCGCGCCGCACGGCCTGATCGACGTCAGGGATCTCGGCTGCGATTTCCTGATCTGCTCGGCCTATAAATTCTTCGGCCCGCATGTGGGAATATTGTGGGGCAGGCTGGATGTCATCGATGCCCTGAAACCGTACAAATGCCGCTGTTCGTCCGACGCCCTGCCGGAACGGTTCGAACTCGGCACGCCGCAGATCGAGCTGATGGCCGGACTGACGGCCGCGGTCGATTACTTTGCAGAGCTGGGAATTGCAGCAGGCGACGGCAGTTCACGCCGCGCCAGGATCGCCAAGGCGTTCGAAGCATCAATAGCTTACGAAAACCCGTTGACTCAAAGGTTGATCGACGGGCTTTCGGCTATTTCAGGCCTGGTCGTCCACGGCATCACCGATCCGGCGCGTGTCGGAGAGCGCGTGCCGACGGTCTCTTTCACCGTCGACGGTATCGTGCCGGAAACGATCGTGCGGCAGATGAATGCGGAAAACATCTTCCTGTGGTCCGGCCACAACTATGCTTGGGAGATCGTCCACCAGCTCGGCATCCCGGCCGAGCAGGGCGTCGTGCGCATCGGCATCGCTCACTACAATACGGCGGCCGAGATCGAAGAGACGCTGGAGAGCGTGCACCGTGTCATCGCCATGCTGCGACAGGAGCGATGCTGACGCGACATTCGGCTGATATCACCGCTTCCTGCCGCCACCGAAGCCGGTGAGGAACGCAGTAAGGTTGTCGCCGAGTTCGTCGCAGAGATAGCCGCCTTCCTGCACGATGACCGTCGGCAGGCCGAGCCCGGCGATGGCCTCGCCGATGCGCGAGAAGCCCGGTGTCGTCACCGATAGCCCGCCGAACGGATCGCCCTCGAAGGCGTCGAGGCCGAGCGCCACCACAAGTGCTTCGGGCGCAAAGGCGCGAATGCGCTGGCGTGGTGCTTCTGTTCTTCGGCATAGAAGGCTTTCATCTTGGCTCCTCATCCTCGGGCGTATCGGCGAAGGCGTAGAACGCGTCGCCGACGATCTTCTGCACCTGCTCGTAGCTCGACCAGGCAATGCCTAGCCTTTCGTAGAAGGCCTTGGCGGTTTCATTGTCGGTGTCGACGGACAGTCTGAGGTAGGCGCCGCCGTCCTTCCGGCATTGCGCCGCGGCACGCCGCAGAAGACGTTCACCGATCTTGCGGCCGCGAAACCGGTCTTCGACATAGAGGTCCTGCACATAGACGCCGGGCCGCCCCATCCAGGTCGAGAAGATCGGGAAATGCAGGCACAGGCCGGCGAACTCGCCGCCGACCTCCGCAATCAGCGTCGAGAAGGCAGGTTTTTCGCCAAACCCATAGGTGCGGAGGTCTTCGGCCGTAGAAGTGATTTCCTCGGGCGCGCCGATATGGGCGCCAAGCCGCAGGATCGCGGCATGGATGGTTTCAACGTCCTCGACGGTGCCGGGCCGGATGATGATGTTTTTGGAGGCTGGATTGGCAATTGTCACGACAAGCGAGGCGGCAAGAGGGGAGTGAAAGCAACCATCTCAGAACGCTACCCTATCGCCACCCTTGAGCGCCAGCATCTCGCGCGCCTCAGTGGGCGTGGCGACGTCCAGCGACAGCCCGTCGAGCACGCTGCGGATACGCCGCACCTGGTCGGCATTGGATTTTGCCAGCTGGCGGCCGTCGTAGAGGCTGTCCTCCAGCCCGACGCGAACATTGCCGCCCATCGCCGCCGCAATCGAGATCATCGGCATCTGGTGGCGTCCGGCAGCCAGCACCGAAAACTGGTAGCTGTCGCCGAACAGTTTGTCGGCGATGCGCTTCATATGCACCAGATTGTCGGGGTCGGCGCCGATGCCGCCCAGTATGCCGAACACGAACTGGATGAACATGGGTCCCGACACCAGCCCCCGGTCGCGAAAATGCGCCAGCGAATAGAGATGGCCGACATCGTAGCATTCGAATTCGAAACGTGTGCCGCAGCCCTTTCCAAGTCTTTCGAGCACGGTCTCCATGTCGGCAAAGGTGTTCTTGAAGATCGTGTCGCGGGTTGCCTCCAGCAGCTTGGGCTCCCACTCGTGCTGCCACTCTCTTGGCCGGTCGAGCATCGGGAACAGCGCGAAATTCATCGAGCCCATGTTGAGCGAGCACATTTCGGGCTCTGCCCTGAGCGGTGCGGCCAGACGCTGGTCGAGCGTCATCAGCGAGGAGCCGCCGGTGGTGATGTTGATCACCGCATCGGTCGCCTGCTTGATACGCGGCAGGAACTGCATGAACACATCGGGATCGGCCGTTGGCCGCCCGTCCTTCGGGTCGCGGGCGTGAAGATGCAGGATCGAGGCACCGGCTTCGGCGGCTGCGATTGCGTCTGCGGCGATCTGGTCCGGCGTCACCGGCAGATGCGGCGACATTGACGGCGTGTGCACCGACCCGGTGATGGCGCAGGTGATGATGACTTTTCGCGGCGCCATTTTTCAGCCTTCGACCGGCAGGTCGAGCTCGCCGGCCAGCACCTGCAGGGAGTCGCCAATGATGGCGATGATCTCGCCGATCTGTTCCCTGGTGACGATCATCGGCGGCGCCACCATGAAATTGTCGCCGTCGACGCCGCCCTTGACCTTTCGGCCATAGATGATCAGGCCGCGCTCATAGGCGAGATCGAGCAGGCGCTGGGTGGCCTTCTTCGCCGGCGCGATCGGCCTCAGCGTATCGGGGTCGGCGACCATCTCGGCACCTAGGAGCAGGCCCTTGCCACGCACATCGGCGATGAACGGAAAGCGCTTGGCCAACCCCTTCAACTCGCCCATCAAAAGGTCGCCCATGTCAGCCGCATTGGCGATCAGGCCGAGACGATCCATCTCGCCAAGCACAGCGAGCCCGGCGGCGCAGGCGAGCGGATTGCCGGCATAGGTATGGCCATGCTGGAAGCCGCCTGATGCGAGCACCGGCTGCACCAGCCGCATCGGTGCCGCCAGCGCGCCGAGCGGCGCGTAGCCAGAGCCCAGCCCCTTCGACAGCGCGACAATGTCGGGCTTGCAATTCCAGTGGTCACCGCCGAGGAATTTTCCAGTGCGGCCCGCACCGCTCATCACTTCGTCATGGATGAGCAGGATGCCGTAGCGGTCGCAGATTTCGCGGATGCGCGGATAATAGCTGTCCGGCGCCACCAGCGCCGCGGTGGCAGCGCCGCCGACCGGCTCCATGATGAAGGCGAGGACGCTTTCCGGTCCCTCGGCCAGGATTTTCTCCTCCAGCATGTCTGCGTAGCGGATGCCGCGCTGTTCCAGCGAGAGATTGTCACGATCGCGCCATGCGGCCGGTGCCGGCACGGTTGGCATGACCTGCATCATCGGGGCGAAAGTTTCGGCCAGCGCATCGTCGCCGGTGACGGACAGCGAACCAAGCGTGCCGCCATGATAGGAGGGAAAGCGCGTGATCACTTTCCAGCGCTTGGGCTGGCCGGTGGCGACAGCCCATTGCCGGGCAAGCTTGATACAAGATTCCGTCGCTTCCGAGCCGCCCGAGACGAAAAAGATGCGGTCCATCCCTTCGGGGAGTTTGGTCGCCAATAGCCGCGCGAACTCCTCGGCCGGCTCGTTTTCGAAATGCAGCCGGTAGGCGAAGGTGGCGCGGTCCATCTGCCGCTTCATCGCGTCGAGCACGTTGCGGTTGGAATGACCGATATTGGCGACCATCGGTCCGCTCGATCCGTCGATGAAACGGCGGCCGTCCTGCGTCCAGATGTAAATGCCTTCGGCGCGATCAACCAGCGGCCGGCGCAGGTTGGACAAATAGAACAGATACGACGGCGGGCGCGTTTCGGTGCCCGGGGCAGGGCTCTGGGATTTCAGCATGTCAGGACTTTCCAAGATAGCGGTCGAGAACATTTTTGGTGACGCGCTCGACCATCGCGTCCTGCCTTAGCAGGCCGGCGACCCATTCGCAGCTTCCGGCGTGGAATACCTCGCCCTTGCCGCGCGGGAAATTGACGATCATGCCGTTGCTGTGTTTGACCTTGTCGAGATTGGCGTCACTCGCGTCGCCGAACAGCGTCTCGGCGGAAAAGCGGCCGTCGGCATCGCCGAGAAACTGGTCCTCGAACGCAATGTCGGTGCTCTCCTCGACCTGGCTGGCCATGCCGACGGCGAGAATTTGCAGCCCATCGGGTGCGCCGCTGTCGGGCGTGGGGTAGGGCAGGCCGCCGCGGATTTCGTGATCGAGCCCGTCGACCTCATAGCCATAGACATGGCTGTCGGCGCCGAGCAGGTCGCCATAGTAGATGCCTGTGCCGGCGAACGCCCAGTGCTCCGGCCGGTAGATCGGAAAGCCGCGCACGCCGCGCGGCGCGCAACCGCCCCAGCCGGCATAGAGGCCCCTCGTCGCATTGAGCCCGAAGGTCGCGGCACCCGGCCGGCCAATCTCAGGTGCTTCCCAGGAATTGGTGGCGCGGGTCACGTCGCCGCTCCGATAGGCCGGATCCTCGGCGCGGGCGCGGTATTTGTAGCAGACCTGCCGGCGGCCCTCGTCCTCCAGCCGCGTCTGCCACATGAAATTGCCGGCGAAGCGCGCCGCATGGCCGCCGCGCTCGACGTAGGCGTCGACCGCGTCGCGCATCTCCCAGGTCCAGTATTCGTCATGTCCGACGAAGACGACGCAGTCATAGCCGTCGAGGATTTCGGGCGAGAAATGCAGTTCGTGCTGGCTGGCAAGGTCGGCGGCATAGCCGGCGCGCTCGGCAAATCGAAAGAAGTGGCTGTCATAGCTTGCCCAGCCGGACGAGGCATATTTCTTCGAATGGCCGGTGGCGAAGGCCCATTCCATATGCGGATAGCGCGGCACGGTTTTGGGCGGCACGGCGACCTCGAGCGGCACACGTGGCGCCTCCTTCGGCAGAACGACAAAGCCGCGGCACCATGGCCGCTGCGTCGACACCATTGAGGCATACTGGTCGCGGTTCGGACCGGTGATGCCTTCGTAATGATTGGAGCCGCCCCACGTGTTGTAGGCAAGCCAGGTGCCGGTGGCTGCAACCTGCAGCACACGACCGCGTTTCTTGCCGGGCTGCGGGCCGACGATGAAAAGATGGTGGCAGCGGATCGGCTTGCCGTCGCGGCCGTCCGCCGTCAGCGTGACGCGGTAGGCTCCGGACGGCCAGTCGTCGCCGACGCGGAATTCAAACGACGCATCCCAGCCGCAGCCCACGACCGAACATTGGTCGGGTGTATCCTGCCAGCGCGCCGCGATCCCAGCCTTGTCGAACATTTTAGTTTCGGTGCCGCCGTCGCGGACGATCGACATGCTGCAGCTGGACGCCGTCGAGCTGACATGCAGCACCACCATCTCGCTCCGGCGGTATGAAAAACGATCACTGTAGCACCAGATCTCGCCGTGTTCGCCATCCATCCCCGGCCACTCGTAATAGTGGCCGCGCACGGCTTGCCGGCGCTGGTGGGGCGTCAGTCCGAAATCGGGGAATTCGGTAGGAAGCTTGGTCATGAACGCCTGTGAAGGGTCGAACGCGTCATTTCGACCATCTGGCGGCCAACCGTCAATTGGAAACGATCGGGCCAGCGATAGCTCACAGCCGGCCTTGGCCTTGCCTGCCAAACAGATTATCTCACAAAGGGCGGCCTTTTCCGCCACAGGAGCCGACATGCTGAGAGTGCAAAAGGTCAGGGTGGACGACATCTACGTGCCGACCGCGCGCAAGAAGACACTGCATCCCGAAACCGTCCGGCATCTGGCCGAGGACATTCTGGAAAACGGCATGAAGACCCCGATCCAGGTGCGCCATGACGGCAAGCGCCATATCCTGGTCGAAGGCCTGCACCGGCTGGAAGCGGCGAAGTGGCTCGGCGAGACCGACATCGACGCCTATCTGGTGCAAGCCAAGCGCCACTAAGCTCTCATTCGGCGTTCGCCGGAGTCGGCCTGGCGAAGTTTTTCGCGAGACCCGTGTCGGGCTGCGCGTTGCCCGCTCGTCCTTGAGACGGAAACCGGCATTCAAGCCAACTCTTTTGCAAGCAGTGAGGAGACCATCATGACCACCAAGCTCGATATCGCCCCCAGCTCGGACCGTGAACTGGTTCTTGCCCGCATCATCGATGCGCCGCGCGAGAACGTTTACCGCTGCTGGACCGAGCCGAAGCTCGTGACGCAATGGTTCGCGCCAAAGCCGTGGACGACGCCGCGCGCCGAAATGGATGTGCGCACCGGCGGCTCCAGCCTAGTTGTCATGGCGGGTCCCGACGGCAATGAATTCCCGAATCCCGGCATCTTCCTCGAAGTCGTGCCGGGCAAGAAGATCGTTCTCACCGACGCCTATACGAAGGCGTGGGAGCCGTCCGAAAAACCGTTCATGACGGTCGTGCTGACCTTCGAGGATGAGGGCGAGGGCAAGACCCGCTACATCGCCCGGGTTGCGCATTGGTCCGTCACTGACCGCGAAGAGCACGAGAAGATGGGCTTTCACGAGGGTTGGGGCCAGTGCGCCGACCAGCTCGAAGAACTGGCCAAACGGCTTTGATATCAGCGGACGCAAGGAGACCGACATGTCCAGATCGATGTTTTTCGCCATTTTCGCCTCGGCCGCAGCGCTCTTCGCCGCGCCGGCCCCACCATGGCCGAGGAGGCAAAGCCCGCCATGACCGCTGAAACGAGAGCAATGCCGCACCCGGCGAAATCCGGCCTGCTGCCGATCAACGGCCTGAACTACTATTACGCCGTCTACGGCAAGGGTGAGCCGCTGCTTCTGCTGCATGGTGGTCTCGGCACGACCGATATGTTCGCGCCGATCCTGCCGAAGCTTGCCGAAAACCGCGCCGTCATCGGCGTCGACCTGCATGGCCACGGCCGCACCGCGCTCGGCGACCGGCCATTGAGCTTGGAAGCGATGGGCGACGACATGGCGGCGATCGTCAAGGCGCTCGGCTATGAGCAGGTCGATGTCATGGGTTATTCGCTGGGCGGCGGCGTCGCCTTCCGCATGGCCGTCCAGCATCCCGAGGCAGTGCGCCGGCTGGTCCTGGTCTCGACCGGCTATGCCGCCGACGGTTTCTATCCCGAGATGCGCGGCCAGCAGGCGCAGGTTGGCGCGGCGATGGCCGACATGATGAAGGAGACGCCGATGTACAAATCCTACGTGGCGGTCGCGCCGCATCCGCAGGATTTCCCGAAGCTGCTCGATCAGCTCGGCGCCTATATGCGCAAGGACTACGATTATTCCACCGACGTCCCGAAGCTGAAGATGCCCGTCATGCTGGCTTTCGGCGACAGCGACATGTACCGGCCAGAGCACGAGATCAAGTTCTATCAGATGCTCGGCGGCGGACTGAAGGACGCCGGCTGGATGCGCGAGAACCTGTCACAGAACCGCCTGGCCATCCTGCCGAACCGCACCCACTACGACGTGTTCTTCGCGCCGGAACTGGTGGCCGCCGCGCTGCCCTTCCTCAATGGCGAGACCAAGGTCAAGACCTGGGACGAGATCGTCAGCGAAACGAACTGATCGCCTGACAATCGCTTGCCTGCTGTCTCCCGCGAGATGGCCGGCGACGCTCGTTGCGCGTTACGCCTGACCAGAACAGCAGAGCGGCTGCTGAAACCGCACCACGAGTCTCGTCGGTCGCATCACGCCAAGAGATGGCGCCATCAAAGCTTTTCAATTGACGCTGCTATGCCGGCAGCTACCTTGCCGTCAATCCTAGGAAAGAGGGGCTCAGGCAATGGCGAAATATCAAGGCGGCTGCCTGTGCGGGGCCGTGCGCTACCGCACTGATGCGGCGCCGATCAACGAGCGCGTCTGCCATTGCCGGCTTTGCCAGAAGGCGCTGGGCGCGGCCTTCAACGCCCGCGTGCTGTTCCGCATCGACGACGTGACGACAGAAGGACCGGTGGCATTGGTGAATTCCTCGCCCGATCTCAAGCGCGGCTTTTGCCCGGGCTGCGGCACGACGCTGTTTTCCCGCCGCGATTCCGCCGGCATCATCGGCGTCACGTCAGGCTCGCTCGACGATCCCTCGATATTCAAGCCGCAGATGCATATGTGGACCGCCTCGAAGCAGCCCTGGGTGCAGCTCGACGACGGCCTGCCGCAATATGAAGGCGCCCCGCCGCCCGCTTAACCTTCTCCCCTTGTGGGAGAAGGTGGATTGGCGCGCAGCGCCAAGACGGTTGAGGGGTGCTGGCCGGAGCGCTGTCGGTGCCAAGCTGGAACACCCCTCATCCGACCTCGCTTCGCGAGGCCACCTTCTCCCACAAGGAGACCTTTGCACAGAAGCCGAACGGTGATTCTGTGGTGAAGGTTGGAGCAGGGAGATTCGGGATGGCGGATCGTGTTTTGGGTCAGTTGAGTCTGGCGGACGGTCTGGCGGCGTCGGATGAGACGATTTTCGACCTAGTATCGAAGGAACTGGACTGGGCGCCGATCCGAACATTGCTGGGTCAGCGCAGCGGTCCTGGCTCGGGCAACACCAGCTATCCGGCGGAACCGCTGGTGCGCTGTCTTTTGCTGGGCATGTGGCATGGGCTGAGCGATCCGGCGCTTGAGGCGCAGATCCGGGACCGATTGTCGTTCCGCCGCTTTGCCGGTTTCAGCCTTTCGGACCGCACGCCCGACCATTCGACACTGTGGCGCTTCCGCGAGGAGCTGACGCGTGAGCGACTGATCGACAAGGTCTTTGAGGAGATCAACCGTCAGCTGGAGGAGAAGGGCCTGATCGTCAAGCGCGGCACCTTGGTCGATGCCACGTTCCTGCAGGCTCGTGGCCGTCCGCCCAAGCAGCCGAAAAAGGGCCACCAAGGTCCGGTCAAGCCGTCGGCCGACAAGGATGCGCGTTGGGGCAAGAAGGGCAAGAAGAGCACCTTCGGCTACAAGATGCACATCGGCGTCGACCAGGAGCACACCTTGATCCGGCGTGTCGAGGCGAGCGACGCCTCGGTCACCGACACCGAGCCGGCCGACCAGTTGATCTGCGGCGACGAGAAGGCGGCCTATGGCGATCAAGCCTATTACACCCACGCCCGCCATGCCCGGCTCGCCGCCGCCAACATTAAGGACCGGCTGATGCGGCGGCCCAACAAGCATCACCCCGAGTTGCCGCCGCGCCACAAGCTGCGCAACCGGCTGATCGCCAAGGTGCGGGCGGCAGTGGAGCGGCCTTTCGCCGTGTTCAAGGAGCGTTACGGCATGCGACGCCTGCGCTTCTTCAACCTCGCCACCAACCGCACGCAGTGCATACTGGCCGCCTGCGCTTACAATCTGCGCACCATGATTGGCGTCCTCTATCCACCCGATGAGAGGCGGACATGAGGGAGGAGTGCGTCCACAATCCGGCAGGATGGCTGCCTAAACCGACAAAGGCCCCGCAAGGGCCGCGGAAAACCGCTCTGCCGGCCTTCAAAAAGGCCCTCACTGACCACCGAAATCCACTTCGCTCCCCGTGCAAAGCCCTCACAAGGGGAGAAGGCAAGGGTGCGTGCCCAATTTTTTTCATCCGGGACACGAGATAGCCGGCAAAGCGTCATTGGCGAGCCATCATTGCCACCTATCTATTGGTTGCGGGTCGGCGGTCGAGGAGGCGATGGATGAACGACAGAATCAACACCCTGGATGAGCTTTTGAGCGATCCGATGATCAAGCTCGTGATGGAACGCGATCGCGTGCAGCCAGCGGCGCTTCGCACGCTGCTTGAAGAAAAGGTTCGTCGGGCGGAGGATGATGCGCCGGTCAACCCCGATCGCTTTGTGCCGCCGGCTCACATGGTGGCCGAGACCTGCCACAAGCTATGGCTGTGCAGCTAGGCAACAGTGCCTGACAGGGTCAGCGGTCTTTCGCGCTGTCCCGCGGACGCTTCGATGAAGAAGCCCCTAACAATTTGATTCAAACTTTGTTGGTAATTTCTCGTTAGTAATCTGGACTGGTTTGTCCGGCGGCGCTGTCTTGCCATCGGTCTGTTGTGTTTTGCGTACAGGTCCAGATGCGGTTATCAGGCGTCGTTATCTTCTCGATCGCAGCGCTGTGCCTTGCCGGCTGCACGTCGACGTCCAGCGTCGACGCGCTGCAAGTGCCGTCCAGCGAGACGACCAGCTCGGTTGTGAGGCCGCCCGCGCCGGTCGCGTCGGTCGGTGCCGCCGATGCCGCACCCGCCTTCGCTCAGGAAGAGGCGATGGACCAAGCCGTGGCGCTGGCTCCTCCAGAGCCTGTGGAAAGCATTGAACCACCCGCCGAGCCAATTGCCCTGGTGGCGCCGAAGCGGCTGGCGCGGGCAGCACCGATCCTCGCCGAGCCGGTCCAGCGCTATCGTTTTCGTGACGCCAAGCCGATCAATTTCGGCAGGGCCTCGCCCAGGCACCTCGCCGTTCACGGCGTCGACGTTTCACGCTGGCAGGGCAACGTGAACTGGGACAAGCTGCGCGCGCAGGGCGCGAACTTCGCCTACATCAAGGCGACCGACGGCGGCGATCATCTCGACCCGATGTTCAGGAAGAACTGGCGCAATGCCGACGCTGCCGGCCTCAAGCGCGGCGCCTATCACTTCTTCTATTGGTGCCGCACGGCAGGCGAGCAGGCCGACTGGTTCATCCGCAACGTGCCGAGGGTCGAGGGCGCCTTGCCGCCGGTGATCGATGTCGAGTGGAACGGCGAATCCAGCTGCAAGCGGCGGCCGTCGCGGCAAAAGGTGCTGGAGAAGATGCAGGTGTTCATGGACAAGCTGGAACGCCACTACGGCCAGCGGCCCATCATCTACACCGCACCCGATTTCTACCGCGACAATCTGCGTGGCGCTTTCCCCGACTATCCGTTCTGGCTGCGCGCGGTCGCACAGCACCCGTCAAAGGTCTATCCCGGCCGCAAATGGGTGTTCTGGCAGTATTCCGGCTCCGGCCTGTCGCACGGCGTGAGGGGCCGCATCGACCTCAACGTCTTCCACGGTGACGAGAGAGCCTGGCGGAACTGGGTTGGCGGGCGGCAGATGGTGGCCGAGGCGGAGTAGGCAGTCGCAGAGACCGCATTTGCAGGCCAGCCCGACGTGAGTATCGACGGACCCTGACCGCCTGTCGCGGAATTGTCATGGATCCGTCATCGCATTGAAATGTCGCTCCTCCAAAGCAGGTGGCTTCCATCCGAACAGGAGACGCCACCCGTGCCCCGCCATTCCGCGCTTTTCGTCCTGACGGCAGCGCTTGCTGCCTCCGTTTCGCTGCCGGCCCATGCCGACATGATGTTCAACCGGGTCGCGAGCTTCGCAGTCGCCGGAAACCTCCCGGCGGACGTCGAGAAGGCCACGCCGACTTCGTCCGAGATCATCGCGGCCTCCGAAGACGGCATGACGCTGGTCTATTCCGACAGCCCGCTCGGTGCGGTCGGTTTCATCGACATCACTGACCCCAAGGCGCCCAAGGCCGGCGGCATCGTCAAGATCGACGGCGAGCCGACCTCGGTTGTGGTGATCGGCGGCAAGGTGCTGGCCGGCATCAACACGTCGGAGAGCAAAGCCAAGCCTTCGGGCAACCTTACGGTCATCGACCTTGCCTCCAAGGCGATCGAAAGCACCTGCGACCTCGGCGGCCAGCCGGACTCGCTGGCGCTGAACAAGGACGGCAAGTTCCTCGCCATCGCCATCGAGAACGAGCGCGACGAGGAGGTGAACGACGGACAAATACCGCAGATGCCGGCGGGCGACCTCAAGATTTTCACGCTTGCCGAAGGCCAGCCTGATTGCGCGACGATGAAGACCGTGAACCTGGCGGGCATCGCCGGAGTCGCGGCGGAAGATCCGGAGCCGGAATTCGTCGCCTTCAACGAGGCTGGCGAGATAGCGGTCACGCTGCAGGAAAACAACCACATCGCCATCGTCAACGCCGAAACCGGCGCGATCGTCACGCATTTCTCCGCAGGCTCGGTCACGCTGGACAAGATCGACACCAAGAAGAACGGCGCCTTGTCCTTCGATGGCAAAATGGAAAACGTCGCGCGCGAACCCGATGCCGTGAAATGGCTCGACAATGACCGTCTCGTCGTCGCCAACGAAGGCGACTACAAGGGCGGCTCGCGCGGCTTCACAATCTTCAGCAAGAAGGGCGAGGTTCTCCACGAATCCGGCCCGTCCTTCGAGTATGAGGTTGCCAATGCCGGTCATTATCCCGACGCCCGGAACAAGAAGGGCATCGAGCCGGAAGGTCTCGAGACCGGCACCTTCGGCGAAGACAGGCTGATTTTCGTCGCTTCGGAGCGTGGCTCTGTTGTCGGCGTCTACAAGGACACCGGTGCTGAGCCTCAGTTTGCCCAGATCCTGCCCTCCGGTATCGCTCCAGAAGGCCTGGTCGCGATCCCATCGCGCAATCTGCTGGTCACCGCCAACGAGGCCGACCTGGTCGAGGACGGGCTCGCCCGCTCGCACGTCATGATCTACGAGCGCTCCGAGGGTCCCGCCACTTACCCGATGATCACGGCAAAGCTCACGGCAGACGGCACGCCGCTCGGCTGGGGTGCGCTTTCGGCGCTCGCGGCCGGCGATGCCGCCGGCAAGCTGTTCGCGGCCTCGGACTCGTTCTACGCCAACGCGCCCTCGATCTTCGAGATCGACGCCACGCAGACCCCGGCGCTGATCACCGGCAAGACCATCGTCACGCGTGGCGGCCATCCTGCGCAGAAGCTCGACATCGAAGGTATTGTCGCCGACGGTGAAGGCGGCTTCTGGCTGGCCAATGAAGGCGATCCGGCAAAGCTCGTCCCGCACGCCATCCTGCGCGTCAACGACAAGGGCGAGATCAAGCAGGAAATCGGCTTCCCGATGGAATTGCTCGCCCACCAGACCCGCTTCGGTCTCGAAGGCATCACGACCATCGGCGAAGGCGACGAGCTGACGCTGGTGATGGCAGTGCAGCGCGAATGGACCGACGATCCTAAGGGCCAGGTCAAGCTTTTGGCCTACAAGCCGAAGGCCAAGGAATGGTCGGCGGTGCGCTATCCGCTCGAAGCGACCGAAGCTGGCTGGATGGGCCTGTCGGAGATCGCCGCGCATGAAGGCAAGCTCTACATCCTCGAACGCGACAACCAGATCGGCGACCTAGCCAAGGTGAAGCGCGTCTATTCGGTGGCGCTCGACGCCTTCAAACCGGCCGAGCTCGGTGGCGAACTGCCGTTGATAGAAAAGACGCTGGTGCGCGACATCATCGGCGACCTGAAATCAGCCACCAACGGCTATGTCGTCGACAAGGTCGAAGGTTTCACCATCGACAAGAACGGCGACATCTTCGTCGCCACCGACAATGACGGCGTCGATGATTCCTCCGGCGAAACGCTGTTTTTACGCTTGGGCAATATCAGCGCCGTGAACTGAGGGGCAGCTCTTTCCTTCTCCCCCTGTGGGAGAAGGTGTCGCCGAAGGGGACGGATGAGGGGTGTTCCAGCTTGGCACCGACGGCACTCCGTCCAACACCCCTCATCCGTCTCGGCGCTACGCGCCGATCCACCTTCTCCCACAAGGGGAGAAGGGAGAGCGTTGGCATTCCGCGCTTCGGCCAATCTTAAATGTCAGCGATTTGCGTGACGATGGTGCTGGACGGAGCGCCAAGGCTGGGTAATCTTCGCCCCATGCCGCATCAGTCCGTCGCTCCGATCAAACGTCGTTTCGCCCGCTCGATGCGCCGCGAGCCAACGGAGGCGGAGGACCGCCTGTGGCACGAGCTGCGCGGGCGCAGGCTCGATCGCATCAAATTCCGGCGTCAGGTTCCTGTCGGCAAATTCATCGCCGATTTCATTTGCGCCGAGGCCAGGCTGATCATCGAGATCGACGGCAGCCAGCATGCGGATTCGAACTATGACCGGGAGCGAGCAGCCGAATTGAAGGTGAGGGGCTTTCGTGTGCTGCGTTTCTGGAACGACGACGTGCTGCGGGATTTGAACGCCGTCTGCGACACCATCATGGCTTATGTCCGCGATGAGAGTTTGCAGCCGTGGCGGTAGCGCGGTCTTGCCTTCCTGTGGGAGAAGGTGGATCGGCGCGCAGCGCCAAGACGGAAGAGGGGTGTTGGAAGAAACTCGGCGCTGATGCCAAGCTGGAGCACCCCTCATCCGACCGAGCTTCGCTCGGCCACCTTCTCCCACAAGGGGAGAAGGAAGAGATGCGCCTGATCACGACGCTAAACGGATTTCGGCCCGATCTTGCGACCGGGCCGATCATGTTGCGTTTTAGCGCTGCATCTTTCCTCAGCTACACCCGCTCGTAGCCCCACAAGTGTCGCACTTCTCGCACGTCCCGTTCCGCACCATGGTGAAATTCTGGCATTCGGAGCAGGAATTGCCGGTGTAGCCCTGGAGCAGCGATTTGGCGCGGCGGTCGGCGGCTAGCTTCTTCGCCTCGGCTGCTTCGTTCGCTGCGGCGTCGGTGAATAGTGCCGCCGTGGCGTCTGAAGCCTCGGCAGCAGCGCCCGCTGCCTCCTCGAAGGCGATGTCCTCGATCAGCTCCTTTGCCCGCTCCTCGTAGTCGCGCTTGTAGGCGGTGGCTTCGTCGCTGGCCGGCTTCAGCGCCAGCACGTTGGAGCCGGAGAACGCCGTCGGCGCGGAGCGGCCGGACGAGCCCGAACCGGCAAAGCCCTTCGGATCGTTGCCGCTCACCCTCGACACCAGTTTCACCGGCGAGGCACCGCGGGTCAGGCCCTTGGAAACGGCGTCGGTCTTGCCTTCGCTGATGCCGCGGCCAAGTGCGGTGTTGGAGAAGTCCGACTGGTCGACATGGGCGAGGTCGTTGCGGCCGAGATAGGAGATGGCGAGCTCGCGGAACACGTAGTCGAGGATCGACGTCGCGCTCTTGATGGCGTCGTTGCCCTGCACCATGCCGGCCGGCTCGAACTTGGTGAAGGTGAAGGCGTGGACATATTCGTCGAGCGGCACGCCATATTGCAGGCCGAGCGAGATGGCGATGGCGAAATTGTTGAGAAGGCCGCGCAGGGTCGCGCCCTCCTTGTTCATGTCGATGAAGATCTCGCCGAGACGGCCATCGTCATATTCGCCGGTGCGCAGGAAGATGGTGTTGCCGCCGATCTTGGCCTTCTGCGTGTAGCCCTTGCGGCGAGACGGCAGCTTCTCCTGCTCGCGCGAGACGCGCTCGATGATGCGCTCGACGATCCGCTCGGTGATCTGTGCCGCGCGTGCCGCCGCCGGTGCCGCGATCAGCTGCTCGACGGCATCGTCCTCGTCGTCTTCGACGTCGGCAAGCAGCGAGGCATTGAGCGGCTGGGAGAGCTTCGAGCCGTCGCGATAGAGCGCATTGGCCTTCAGCGCCAGCTTCCACGACAGCATGTAAGCGCCCTTGGCGTCTTCCACCGTCGCGTCGTTCGGCATGTTGATGGTCTTGGAAATGGCGCCGGAGATGAAGGGCTGGGCCGCCGCCATCATCTGGATGTGGCTGTTGATCGACAGCGAGCGCTTGCCGATCTTGCCGCATGGGCTGGCGCAGTCGAACACGGGCAAATGTTCTGCCTTCAGGAACGGCGCGCCTTCCAGCGTCATCGCACCGCAGACATGGATGTTGGCGGCCTCGATGTCCTTCTTCGAGAAGCCAAGCGCCGGCAGCATCTCGAACGAGAAATCGTTGAGCTGCTCGTCGATGAAGCCAAACGTCTCCTTCACCCAGTCCGCACCCAGCGTCCACTGGTTGAAGACGAACTTGATGTCGAAGGCCGATTTCAACGCTGCGTTAAGTGCTGCGATCTTGTCGTCGGTAAAACCCTTTGCCTTGAGCGAGCCGGGGTTGACGGCAGGCGCCTGGTTGAGATTGCCGTGGCCGACCGCATAGGCTTCGATCTCGGCGATCTGGCTTTCCGAATAGCCAAGCGTGCGCAACGCTTCAGGGACGGCACGGTTGATGATCTTGAAATAGCCGCCGCCGGCCAGCTTCTTGAACTTCACCAGCGCGAAGTCGGGCTCGATGCCGGTGGTGTCGCAATCCATGACCAGGCCGATCGTGCCGGTCGGCGCGATCACGGTCGCTTGCGCATTGCGGTAGCCATGCTCTTCGCCGAGCTCGATGGCGCGGTCCCAGGCAGCCTTGGCATGGGCGGCAAGCTCCGGCTGCTTCAGGTCGGAGGCGACCAGCGGCACCGGGTTGACGGCGAGCTTCTCGTAGCCGTCTTTGTCGCCATAGGCAGCACGGCGATGATTGCGCATGACGCGCAGCATGTTCTGCGCATTACGGTCATAGTCGGGGAAGGCGCCGAGCTCTGCGGCCATTTCGGCCGAGGTGGCATAGGCCGTGCCGGTCATGATTGCCGTGAGTGCTGCGCAGATGGCGCGGCCCTCGTCGGAATCATAGGGAATGCCCGAGGTCATCAGCAGGCCGCCGATATTGGCGTAGCCGAGGCCGAGCGTGCGGTATTCGTAGGAGAGCTTGGCGATCTCCTTCGACGGGAACTGCGCCATCATCACCGAGATTTCCAGCACCATGGTCCACAGCCGAACCGTGTGCTCGTAGGCTGATATGTCGATGGTGCCGTCGGCGTTGCGGTAGGGCAGCAGGTTGATCGAGGCCAGGTTGCAGGCGGTGTCGTCGAGGAACATGTATTCCGAGCACGGGTTGGACGCCCGGATCGCACCGGCCGAGGCGCAGGTGTGCCAGTCATTCATCGTCGTGTTGAAGTGGAGGCCCGGATCGGCCGATGCCCAGGCGGCATAGCCGATCTTTTCCCACAGATCCCTGGCCTTCAGCGTCTTCAGCACCTTGCCGTCCTTGCGTGCGGTGAGGTGCCAGTCGGCGTCCTCTTCGACGGCGCGCAGGAAATCGTCCTTCAGCGAGACCGAATTGTTGGAGTTCTGGCCCGAAACGGTGAGGTAGGCATCCGAATCCCAGTCGGTGTCGTAGGTCTTGAACGACATCGAGGTGTAGCCCTGCTTGGCGAACTGGATGACGCGGTAGATGTAGTTCTCCGGCACGCCGTCCTTCTTGGCCAGCTTGATCTCGCGCTTCAGCGCTGTGTTGATCGCAGGATCGAAGCAATCGTCGTCCTGGCCTTCGCAGTTGATGCAGGCCTTCATGATCGCTTCGAGGTGCTTCTTCACGATCTTGGAGCCGGTGACCAGCGAGGCGACCTTCTGCTCCTCATTGACCTTCCAGTCGATGAACTCCTCGATATCGGGATGGTCGGCATCGACGATGACCATCTTTGCGGCGCGGCGCGTCGTGCCGCCCGACTTGATGGCGCCCGCGGCGCGATCGCCGATCTTGAGGAAGCTCATCAGGCCGGACGAACGGCCGCCGCCGGACAGCTTTTCGCCTTCGCCGCGCAGGAACGAGAAGTTGGAGCCGGTGCCGGAGCCGTATTTGAACAGGCGCGCTTCACGCACCCACAGGTCCATGATGCCGCCTTCGTTGACGAGATCGTCCTGCACGCCCTGGATGAAGCAGGCATGCGGCTGCGGATGCTCGTAGGAAGACTTCGACTTGGTCAGCTTGCCGGTGAACGGGTCGACATAGAAATGACCCTGGCTCGGACCGTCGATGCCGTAGGCCCAGTGCAGGCCGGTGTTGAACCATTGCGGCGAGTTCGGCGCGACGCGCTGGGTGGCCAGCATATAGGCGAGCTCGTCGCGGAAGGCGCGCGCGTCCTCCTCCGATTTGAAGTAGCCGCCCTTCCAGCCCCAATAGGTCCAGGTGCCGGCGAGGCGGTCGAAGACCTGGCGGGCGTCGATCTCGGAGCCGTAGCGCTCGGCTTCGGGCAGCTTTGCCAGTTCGGCCTCGTCGGCGACGGAGCGCCACAGGAAGGAGGGGACGTCATTCTCCTCGACCTTCTTCAGCCGCGCGGGCACGCCGGCCTTGCGGAAATATTTCTGCGCCAGGATGTCGGCGGCAACCTGGCTGAACTGCGCCGGCACATCGATATTGTCCAAGCGGAACACCACCGAGCCATCCGGATTCTTGATCTCCGAAAGCGCCTTGCGGAATTCGATCTCCGCATAAGCCGACTGCCCCTGCTTGGTGAAACGACGCTCGATGCGCATTGGTCCTATCCTTTGTGTCTACATATAGCGCTTTTCCCAGGGGATTTCTGCCCCTTTCTGAAACGCGCATGTCCGCCGTCTGCCGGCGTTCGAAAAACGGCCGGCTCCTTTTCACAGCCTCCGCCCGCCCTGCTGGTCGAACTCCTTGCGAAGTAGCCGTCCAACGCGCCGACGAACCCTGCGGATCCCTCAAGACTGAAACTTTTTTGCGACTCCCTCAATCGAGGGAGCTTCACACTATCTAGCGTCGAACCTACCTGCAAACACTAAATATAGTGTTAACAGACAATTTATTCCAGTCCGACATTTTTCCCTTTCGCCCCCAAAGACCCCACAATCGCAACGCTTCCGCCAGCCTCGTAACCAGGCGGAAATGCGGCCAAAACGCACATAATCCGGGAAAAAGACCGGGCTCAGAACTTTCCGGTCGCGCTCTCAACAGGAGCGCATGGCCTATAAAAGGCGACTCGTTTTGCGCCGTCAAGGATTCGTTTGCGTAGCTTTTATGACCCCAACATCTTGTGTGTCACACATGTGGATAACGGGGATAGAAAGTGACGCGGAGGGTTTCGATTTTTACCCGCGCGATGCGCGGCCGGCGCGCCTACGTCTTGCTCAGGAGAATTGGTGCGGGTCGGCACAGAAATAGGCGATGATCTGGCAAAGGTCCGGCTCGTTGACCATGCGCACCGCCTCGGCGGGGCTGACCCATTTGCGGGTGCGCGAGCGCTTTTCCTTCCACCGGTCGGCGATCTTGTCGACCTGCAGCGGAAACACCAAAACTTCGCAAGGCACTTCCTCGCCTGAAGCCAATGCCTTGGCATAGAAGTAGCGGCCGGCTTCGTGGTGGGAGATCGTGCCGCGCAGTCCGGCTTCCTCGCCGGCCTCGCGTGCCGCCGCTTCGCAAAGCAGTTCCTTCGCCTCAGGCCAGCCCTTGGGAAGCACCCAGCGGCCGGTATCGCGGCTGGTGATCAGCATGATCTCGATGCCATGCTTGGTATCGCGCCAGGGCAGTGCTGCAACCTGCAGGCGGCACGGCGCTGTGCCGAAGAGCCGCTGGACCCTTTCGGCCAAATGGTTGTGCGTTGCTGGCGTCGTCAACATCGGAGAAGCTTGCCCCAGCCTCCAGAATCATCTGCCGTCTCGTGAATCTTACGGCTAATCATGGGCAATAAAAGTAAAAAACCTCATACGCACTGGTTAACCACGCCAAGAGGCGTCGATTCAGGAAATATCGTGCGCCGCGGCATGCTTTCAAGAAGTGGTCGCCGGCAAGAAGTGCTCGCTTGGCTGTTCCAGGAGAAAAGGCCGCGAATCAGCCGACGTGGTCGTCGGCGATCGGCTTCTGGTAGGTGAAGCCCATGTCCCACGGAAAATAGATCCAGGTGTCCTGGCTGACCTCGGTGACGAAGGTGTCGACCAGCGGCCTGCCTTTCGGCTTGGCATAGACGGTGGCGAAATGCGCCTTGGGCATCATGGCGCGCACGATGCCTGCGGTCTTGCCGGTGTCTGTGAGGTCGTCGATGATCAGCACGCCGGCGCCGTCATCGGCGAGCAGCGCCGGCGTGACCTCCTTCAGCACCTGCAGCTGCCCCTGGCTGGCGTAGTCGTGATAGGAGGCGACGCAAACCGTCTCGATGACCCGGATGCCGAGTTCACGCGAGATGATGGCGGCCGGAACCAGGCCGCCGCGTGTGATGCAGACGATCGCCTTCCATTGGCCTTTGTTGGCGCCGGCAAGCCGCCAGGCGAGCGCACGCGCATCGCGGTGGAACTGATCCCACGAGACTGGAAAGGCCTTTTCGGGAAGGGACATTTTTTGCGCACTCCGCAGCGCGCGAAAAACGCGCGCAGACACTTGAGGGAATGCGCGCGGAATTAACTGGAAAGCCTAGGTGTTGGCAAGTGGCGCAACCTCCAGTCCGATCGGCGCAGCCACTTCCGGCGTCAGCACAGAAGTCGCGGCCGCGATCGCCCGCTTCACATCTTGCTCGCTGGTGCGCCAGTTAACCACGCTGACGCGCATGGCGCGGTGATTGCGCCAGGTCGTGCCGGAGAAGAAGGCTTCGCCAGTGGCATTGATTTTTTGAATCGTTTCGTCGGTAAAAGCATCATTTTCCGCAGGTGAAGCGCCAGGCCGAGCGAACCTGAGCAGGCCTTGATTGAGCGTTGGCCTCGCAAGGATCTCGGCGCCCGGTAGTTCGCCGATCCCCTCGACGATGTTGGCGCAATACGCGCAGCAGCGATCAACCAAAGCTTCCATGCCGCTGCGGCCGAGTTGCTTGAGGGCAGCATAGACGGGAACGCCACGCGCGCGGCGAGAGTATTCCGGGTTCCAGTCTGCCTGGTCCCGCGCAATTGTGGTTGGCGCGACATAGGATGCGCTCGATGTCATGGCAGTGCGATGTGCTTCCCGGTCCGCGACGATGGCGATACCGCAATCGAAAGGAACGTTCAGCCATTTGTGGCCGTCGGTCGCCCAGCTATCCGCCAGTTCCACGCCGTCCAGCAGGTGGCGGTACGTTCGGCTGGCGCGTGCGAACAGGCCGAAGGCACCGTCGATGTGAACCCAGGCGCCGGCTGAATGCGCCATCGATATCAACTCCCTGAACGCGTCACAGGCGCCGATGTTCAAGTCGGCAGCATTCAGCACCAGCATGGTCGGTGTGGAACTGTCGGAAAGCGCGCCGTCGAGAACCGCAGGAGAGACGCGTCCATCCCCGTCCGTTTTCAACTGATCAATAGCCTTGCGGCCGATCCCCAGAAAGCGCACCGCGCGGTCTACGGTGACGTGTCGCTGGTCGCTCGTCAGCACCCTGATCCCGGGCGCGCCAACCAGCCCGTCCTCTTCCACGTTCCAGCCGACGCGCCTCAGCAGCGCCGCGCGTGCAGCCGCTAGGCTGGTCATATGCGCCATTTGGCAACCGCTGGTGAACGCAAAAGAGGCGTCTCGCGGCAGGTCGAGCAACTCCTTGATCCATTCGCCGGCTGTTTCCTCGATCACGGCGGAGGCCGGACTGGAGGCATAGACGGTCGCGTTCTGATCCCAGGTGGTTACCAGCCAGTCGGCCGCCAGTGCGGATTCCAGGCCGCCGCCAATCACCCAGGCAAAGAAGCGTCCGCCTGCGCTGCCATGCATCCCGGGGCCGGCATCCCTGGCAAGTGCTTGAACCACTTCCTCTGCACTGCTGCCTTCGTATGGCAGTGGGCCGGCAAAAGACCGTTTGAGATCCATAAGACTGGCCGTTGCAGCCACCGAACGTTCATCCAATCCGTCGATCCAGGCTCGTGCTGCACGGTAGGCAAGATCTAGCGCCGTGTTCATTGAGTGGGTTCCTCAAGCGGTGTATTTGCCCATGCCCAGACGCAGCTAGCCGGTCACCATGCCGGCTGTGCAATTGGTTTTACTCAGTTTGGCCAAGGCTGATTGCTCCGACAAACGAAAAGGACTTACACTCGACATCAACGAAATTGGCGAATTGGGGCTTGCCACTCATGCCGAACCACGCACGCTTTGGGCCGGATTCGGGCGTTCTGTTGGGGCTGGACAACTCGCTCCTGCGTACTCTGATGGCGGTTGTCGACACAGGCAGCTTCGTCGGTGCTGCCCGAACAGTGCACCGGACGCCATCTGCCATCAGCATGCAAATGAAACGGCTTGAAACGCAGATCAGACAGCCAATCTTTGTGCATCAAGGGCGCTCGATAATGTTGACGCCAGCAGGTGAAGCGCTTCTGACCTATGCGCGGCGCGCGCTTGGAATCGCCGAAGAGGCGATAGTGCGATTCAATCGCCTGTCGCACGGACGCGCCGTGCGGCTGGGAATGACGGATGAATATGCAGTTGCGTTCCTTCCCTCGGTTCTCGCCAGCTATACAGCGGCCTATCCGTTGGTGGAGATTAGCGTGACGTGTCGCACAAGCAGCACAATGTCGCGGATGCTGGATGAGGGCGAACTGGATGTCGCACTGGTGACAGCTGGCGCGACGGGTCGAACTGGATCGCCCGACACGGCCATCCATAGAGATCGGCTTGTGTGGGCAGGCCTTGCGTATGGAACCGCCCATCTCCGTCGTCCGCTGGAGGTCGCCGCAGGTCCAGCGAGTTGCATTTGGCGGAAGTCAGCCATCGACGCGCTCGACGCAGCCGGCATCTCTTATCAGATCGCTTGTACAAGTGAGAATCTCGCGGGCCAGCTTGCGCTGGTGGTGGCGGGGCTGGCAGTCGCGCCGTTGCCGATTGCAACCTTATCGGGAGAACTGGTGCCGTTTGGGCCTGAGCAAGGCCTTCCGTCGATTGGCTACTATGACGTGGCGTTGCGGCGCAGCCCTCATGCGCCCGATGACCTGACTTCCACCGTCGTTGACCATGTCGGGGCGTATTTCGCCGCGCGGCAGAGTTCTTGATCTACGCTTCTACCGCGACAGGAAGGCTGCCACCGGCACCGTGCGCAGCACTGTGCGCGTGACCCCGCCGAACAGAAGCTGGCGCAGCCAGGAATGGCTGTAGGCGCCAAGCACGAGCAGGTCAGCGCCGGTTTCGGCGATCCTGGTCTGGATCACGTCGTCGACCGAGTGGCCGCCCGATTGCAGCACCGAGACGCTGACCGTGGCGCCATGTCTGGACAGGGCGGCGGCGATTTCGGCGCCGGCCGCCTCGGGGGCAGCGTCGAGCGTATCCGGCGGGTCGATGACGACAATATCCGTCTTCTCTGCCTCGATGATGAAGGGCAGGGCGTCGAAAGCGGCGCGTGCGGCTTCCTTGCTGCCGTTCCAGGCGAGCAGCACATGCTTGAAGCTGGTGACGAGCGGGCCCGAATGCGGCACCACCAGCACCGGCCTGCCGGCGTCGTAGACCAGCGTATCGACGTCGGCGCTCGGATCGCCGCCCGACTCGCGCTGCGCGGCGATGATCAGGTCGGCGGTGCGAACGGTTGGAATGCCGGTCAGCGCGCTGTCTCCGGAAAAGCTTTCAAGGCTGCGCCACTCGAAGGACAGGCCGGAATCCTCGATATGCCTGAGGAAAACCGCTCGCAATTTTTCAGCGCGGTCCTTGTTCATGTCGGCTGAAACCTGCAGGAACTCGGTGTCGGGAAAACCGGTGGCCGAGGTGTAGGGGACGGGAAGCGCTTCGGCATGAATGCCGATGAGATGGCTCTCGAACTTGTCGGCAAGCGGAATGGCACATTCGAGCACGCGCTCCGCGTCCTGTTCGTTCTGCAGTATGGCGACGATGGTCTTGAATCGCATGGTAATCCCTCATTTTACGGCGATCGAAACTCGCCCGCGAGAAACGTTACAGTACCATGCTTGGTTCCGGCCTGATGCGTGTCGCCCAAAGTCCGCAGCGGTTTGGGACAGCGACATGCATGAAGCAAGAACCTAAAGCGCGTCGCATGGATTCCTTTCAGACCACGCGCTTTAGCTCAACTGGCCGCGCTGGCGAGGCCTGCGACCATTGCCTCGACGTCGGCGCGGGCGGCCTCCAGCGCTTCCTGGCTGCGGGCGCGGACGACCAGCTCAGTCCAGAATTTGCCGTCGCCATATTTCGGGTAGGACCCGATGATCGTATCCGGATGCGCCTTCTGGATGTCGCCCAGCGGTCCGCCGACCAGCCCTTCGCCGAACGGGCAGTGCACCGTGGCCGACAGCATAATGGTGCCGGCCTTCAGCGTCGGCACTACATTGTCGAGCATGGCCTGGAAAATCGACGGCACGCCGGCCATGACATGGACGTTGCCGATACGAAAGCCCGGCGCGATGGACACAGGATTGTCGATATGGTCGGCACCGCGCGGCATCCGCGCCATGCGCTTGCGCGCCTCGGTGTATTCGATGCCGCGCGCGGCGTAGCTCGCTTCCAGCATGGCATAGGCTTTGGCGTCGTATTCGCAGGGCACGCCGAAGGCCTTGGCGATCGAATCCGCGGTGATGTCGTCATGCGTGGGGCCGATGCCGCCGGTCGTGAAGACATAGGTGTAGCGGGCACGCACGGCGTTCACCGCGGCGATGATCTCGTCTTCCTCGTCGGGAACGATGCGCACCTCCTTCAGGTCGATGCCGATCGCCGTCATGATATCGGCGAGGTGGCCGATATTCTTGTCCTTGGTGCGGCCGGACAGAATCTCGTCGCCGATGACGAGCATGGCGGCGGTGACGATTTCGGGCATGGGAGGCTCCGGCAAAAGGTCACCTGAGGCAGACAGGATCGCCTCAGGTAGAGAGGGTCGCCTGAGATAGCGCGGCGGATGGCCGGCGGCAATGCCGTCCGAACGACGGATCCACCTGTGCCATCTCCCTTGAGCGCGCGTTCGCAGGCTGATCTCGACAGGCGGGCACTTCGCCGATCTCGCGTTGCTCAAAACTGCCGAAGCATCCCAAACCTCTTCACGCACTGGTCACAAAAAGGTGTCGAAGCTTGCGCGGCTTAACGACCTTTTTATCGGAACTTCGAGCCGGCTGATGGATTCTTTAGCGGTCGCACGAAGTCGACATCTGCAACCACATGGAATGGAGTAGTCTCTTTATGCTTACCAAAATTCTCGCAGCCTCGGTCTTCACGATTGGCCTCGCCACGTCCGCAATGGCGCAATCGTCGGATGTTTTATCCAATAGCCCAGCCCCCACGAACCCGGCTCCCACCAACGAAGAGCGGATGACCGCTGATCCCAGCGCCACCGGCAGCATCAATGGCGACGCCTCGGGTCTGAACATCCAGGGCAACCCCGGCCCGGTTGGACCTTGCGCCTCGAACTCGCCAGGACCCGACGCCAACGCCCGAATGAACGTCAACGATCAGTACTGCGGCAAATAATCAGCCCGCGACCGGACCGGCCGGCAGGATGCTCTTCAACGGGCATCCGCGGCCGCCGGGACCGAGGCAGCGCGCTATTCCTTCACCGCGCCAGTCATCGACGAAACGTAATGCTCGACAAAGAACGAATAGAGCACGACCACCGGCAGGGAGCCGATCAGCGCTCCGGCCATCAGCGCTCCCCACTCATAGACGTCGGAGCGGACAAGCTCCGTGAGCACCCCGACCGGCACAGTCTTGTTTTCGGACGACTGGATGAACGTCAGGGCGTAGATGAATTCGTTCCATGACAGGGTGAATGCGAATATCCCGGCCGAAATCAGTCCGGGCACCGACAGCGGCAGCACGATCTTGGTGAGGATCTGCCACCGGCTCGCCCCGTCAATGAGCGCGCATTCTTCCAGTTCGAACGGGATGGAGCGGAAGTAGCCCATCAGCAGCCACGTGCAGAAGGGCACCAAGAAGGTCGGGTAGGTGAGGATGAGCGCGAAGGGCGTGTCGTAAAGCCCAAGGTTGAACACCATCACCGACAGCGGGATGAACAGGATCGAGGGCGGCACGAGATAGGCGAGGAAGACCGCGAGGCCGACCTGCCGCGCCCCTGAAAACCTCAGCCGCTCGATCGCATAGGCAGCGAACACCGCAGCCAGCAGCGACAGGAATGTGGCGGCGGTGGAGATGATGATCGTGTTGAGCAGCCAGCCCGGATAGGACGTGTCGAACAAAAGATAGCGGATGTGCTCCAAGGTCGGATGCACAACCCAGAACGGGTTGAAATTGGCGTAGTCGGTCATCTCGAGATTGGGCTTAACCGCAGTGATCGTCATCCAGTAGAACGGGAACAGCAGCACGATCACGAACACCAGCAACGGCAGATAGACCGTCACCACGCGCCGCGGCAGGCTCTGAAGGTAGCCCATGCCGCCTTCGTCGAGTTCCGGACGTTTCGTCTTCTTGGTCGTGGCCATGTCAGTCTCCGCCGCCCTGCTGCCATTTGCGGCGTTGCAAGCCGAAATAGCTGAACAGGATCGCCGCCAGCAGGAACGGGATCATGGCGACCGCAATCGCGGCGCCCTCGCCAAGCTGGCCCCCCGAAATGCCGCGTTGAAAGGACAGTGTCGCCATCAGATGGGTGGCATTCACCGGTCCGCCACGGGTCAGCACATAGATCAGCTGGAAATCGGTGAAGGTGAACAGCACCGAAAACGTCATGGTGATGGCGATGATCGGCGTCAGCAGCGGCAGCGTCACAAAGCGGAACAATTGCCAGCGGCTGGCGCCATCGAGCGTGGCGGCCTCGTAAAGCGACTGGGGAATCGTCTGCAGGCCGGCAAGCAGCGTGATGGCGACGAACGGAATGCCGCGCCAGACATTGGCCGCGATAACCGAAGCGCGCGCGTTCTCCGGGTCGCCGAGGAAATTGATGCGATGGTCGATCAGGCCCATTTCCATAAGCGCCCAGGACAGGATGGAGAACTGCGAATCGTAGATCCACCAGAAGGCGATGGCCGACAGCACCGTCGGCACCACCCACGGCAACAGCACGATGGCGCGGAAGAACGATTTGAAGGGAAGATTTTGATTGAGGATAAGCGCCAGCCAGAGGCCGAGCACGAACTTCAGGATCGAGGCGCTTATCGTGTAGAGCAAGGTGTTGAAGACGGAGAGCCAGAAGACGGCGTCATCCCACAGATATTGATAGTTTTCGGTGCCTATGAAGATACCGGGGCGGCCGATGCGGGCATCGGTGAAGCCGAGCCAGACGCCGAGCCCGAGCGGATAGGTCAGGAAGACCAGCAGCAGCGCTGCCGCCGGCAGCATGAAGCCGAAGCCAAGCGCGTTCCGGCTGTCGGCCAAGAGCGACAGGCTCCGCGACAGGATCGACGGACGCGGCTGAACGGCAGCGGACGACACGGCCATGGGACGGCTCCTCATAAGGTCTGGTGGCATGGTGGCCTGAGTGGCCGCCACGCGATTTCAGGAACCAGACCGGGCAGCGCGGTTGCGGCTGCCCGGCTCGGCTGTGATCAAACGCGATAGTACCGGTTTGCGCGCTTCTCCGCCTCTTCCATCGCCTCCTGGGCCGTCGCCTGGCCCGTCACGGCCTTGGCGAACATGTCCACCAGGACATAGTCGGCCATGGTCGCCGCCGAGGCATAGCCGAGCGGCCCGGCATAGCCATTGGGACGCAGCGTCGCCGAGGCCTTGGCGTAAGCGGCATTGTTCGGGTCGGCCGTCCACACCGGATTGTTGTCGAAGGCTTTGAGCGTCTGGCAGCAATAGCCGGCCGAGGAGGTGATCCACTCCGCCATCTGCTGCTCCTCGAACATGAACTGCAGATAGGCTTTGGCCGCGTTGGGGTAGGGTGTGTAGTCGAAGATCACGGCCGTGGTCACCTGGAACAACTCGACCGATTTTCCGACCGGACCGATCGGCAGGCTGGTCGTGCGCATGTCCTTGGCGATTTCAGCCAGTTTCGGATCATTGTCCTTGTTGGTCTTGGCCGTGTTATACACGGAAATGCCATTGGCGATGACGCCCAGTTCGCCGGCCAGGAAGGCGCGGTTGTTGTTCACGTCGAGCCAGCTTTCGGTGCCGGGGATGAATGTCTTGTAGAGTTCCTGCGCGTATTCGATCGCCTTGAGGGTCTCGGGGCTGTTGATCGCCACCTTTCCGCTCTCGTCGACCATCTGGCCGCCGTGGCTCCACAGCAGCCAGTGAGCGTAGTTGTTGCCGTCGCCAACGCCATGGCCGTGCGTGAAGCCGGCCGGATGTCCCTTCGCCTGCAAGGCCTTGCAAAGCTCGAGGAAGCCTGCGGTGTCCTTCGGAAACTCCGAGAAGCCAGCCTCCTTCACCCAGCTTTCCCGGTAGACGATGGCATTGCCGATGGTTGCCAGAGGCAGGCCGAGGAATTTTCCCTCCCGCGTCGCATATTGCTTTGGCCCGTCGTGCCAGCCGCCGTATTTCGAGCCCAGATACTCACCCAGTTCCGTGACGTCGTGCAGCTTGTCGGGGTACTGGTGCGGGTCGTCGAACCAGACCAACATGAGATCTGGACCGGAGCCGACATTGGCGGCGACCGCCGCCTTGGGGCGAATGTCCTCCCAGCTTTCCTTGTCGACGCGAACCTCGACGCCTGTCGCCTCGGTGAACCGCTTGGTGTTGGCCAGCCATTGATCCTCATCGCCCTGCACGAAGGGCGACCAACGCAGCATCCGCAGCTTCGCGCCGTCTTCGGGCTTGTACGTCAACCCCTCCTGGGCAAAGGCGGAAGAGCCGACGAACCGGCTTCCCAAGGCTCCCGCCGCCACGCCGGCGGTCGTGCGGATCACGTCACGTCTGGTGAATTTCATGCTCGTTTCCTCCTGATATTCGTTGCCGTGGTTCTTACTGTTCGCTGCGCGTCTTGAATCGCTTTCCGGTCTCGCCGTGGAAGAGATGCATTAGGCCGGGCTCGGCCGTGAGGCGTATGGTCTCGCCCGGCGCGAAGGAGTGGCGCTCCCGGAAATTCGCGACGATCTCTTCGCCGCCAGCCGTCCGGCCGATGAGCTGCAATTCGGACCCTGTCGGCTCGACCACCGCGACCGTCACCGGAATGCCCCTGTCGTCGGACAGCCGCAAATGCTCGGGCCGTATTCCCAGCACCACCGGCTCGCCACTGCCGATGGACAGTGCTGTGGCCAATGGGACTGAAATCCCGCCGGAGCCGCGAAACGACGGTGAGCCGCCATCGGTTGTGATTTCGCCCCGCAGCATGTTCATGGCGGGCGAGCCGATAAAACTGGCGACAAAGATATTATCCGGCCGGTCGTAGAGTTCCAACGGCGGCCCGATCTGCTCGACGATGCCGTCATGCATGACCACGATCTTGTCGGCCATGGTCATGGCCTCGATCTGGTCATGGGTGACATAGACGGTCGTGGTCTTCAGGCGCTGGTGCAATTCCTTGATCTCGGCGCGCATCTGCACCCTGAGCTTGGCGTCGAGATTGGACAGCGGCTCGTCGAACAGGAAGACCGCCGGATCGCGCACGATCGCCCGGCCCATGGCGACGCGCTGGCGCTGGCCGCCGGAAAGCTGCCGGGGATAGCGTGCCAGCAACGGCACCAGTCCCAGGATTTCGGCGGCGCGCTGGACGCTAGCACTACTCTCGGCTTTCGCGACGCCCTTGAGCATGAGCGAGAACGCCATGTTCTCTGCGACGGTCATGTGCGGGTAGAGCGCGTAGTTCTGGAAGACCATGGCGACGTCGCGTTCTTTTGGCGCAACGTTGTTGACGACACGCTCGCCAATCGCGATCTGGCCGCGCGAAATCTTTTCCAGGCCGGCAATCATCCTGAGAAGCGTTGATTTTCCGCAGCCCGACGGTCCGACCAGCGTGACGAACTCGCCATCGTCTATATCCACGCTGACGCCGTGGAGAATCTCGACGGTTCCAAATGATTTGTAGACATCGCCAATCGCGACAGACGCCATCGATTTCCTCCCGAATGCTTCCTGCGACGTCTTCGAAGGAAACCGCTTTCCTAACTGGCCCGCGGCAGCTCCCAAGCTCCTCCCTGGTCACGCGCGATGATTAAACGGTAGCGCTACCAGACCGCCCTGTAAAGCGGCTGCGTGGCAAGCGCTCTTCTTCGTCGCACCTGATCGTGAGCGTTCCCAACGGGACTGAGATTCGTCATGTCCGGGATCGGAGCAAGAGAATAACTTGCCAAGCCCCAGCTCCCAAAACCGGAGGTGCGAGAAGCCATCAGCAACGACGCCAGCCTAATCGGAAACTTCGGTTTGCGGCCGGTCCCGGCCATCGGCGAGCTCGTCGTGCCATTTGCCGTCGGCGTCCTCGTACTGGATGCCGTCCGTGGTGCCGGCGACCTGCTGTTCGGCCGAAGCGATCTCGGCGGCGCGCAGCGCGTCCTCGTGAGTAGGAAACGTTTCCGAGAATGTCGCGCCGACCTTGTAGGCCCAGCCCCCGTCATGTTCGACGATCTTGTAGGTCAGCTTCGCCATGAAATCCTCCGGTGGAAAAAGCTCCGTCTGCTCAATGCAGTTTGTCTTCGGGCAGTTTGCGTTCGGGCAGCTTGCCGTCGGACAATCTCTCGTCGGGAACCAGCACGTCCGATTCCTTCGCGGCCTCGACCAATGCCCGGCGCGCATCCGCTGTCGAACGATAACCCTCCAGCACTTTTAGGCAAGTGTCGAGAGCATCGCGATGCCGAGGACCACGATTGAGTGGCCAGACCGTCATCAGGCACTCCGCTGCTTCCTGGGTGCTACGGATCTCACGGTATTTGCCGACATGGCCAAGCTCGACCACGACCGGCTTTTCAAAAGGCTTGTTGTCCATCATCGCCGGCAACGCGGAGCGACCGATTTGGTTGCAACGCCTCGGCGCAAAGGTCTCAAGTGCCGCGATTAATGGGGCCGCGGTCATTGGGGCCGCAGCCAGTGGAAACGGGACGGTCAGCCCGCCGCCTTCATCCAGTGCCGCATCGTCGTCACCGAGCGGGCAAGCTGCGGCGCCGGGTGGATCTTCTCGCCGAATGTGGCCGCGGCGCGCCACGCCCAGCGCGGGTCGGCCAGGAAGGCGCGGGCCAGAGCCACCATGTCGGCACGGCCTTCGGCGACGATCGCCTCGGCCTGCTTCGGATCGTCGATCAGGCCGACGGCCCGCGTCGGGATGCCAGCGCCCTTGCGCACGGCTTCCGCCAGGTGCACCTGGTAGCCCGGGCCTGTCGGCAGCTTCTGCAGCGGCGAATTGCCGCCGCTCGAGCAGCAGAGATAAGCGACGCCCTCCGCCTTCAGCGCCTTGACCACTTCGATCGCGTCCTCGACATCGAAGCCGCCATCGACCCACTCCTTGACCGACAGACGCGCCCCAAGCATCAGCTTGGGGACGGCTTTTCTCACCGCCTTTGCGATCTCGACGACAAAACGCATGCGGTTTTCCAGCGAGCCGCCCCAGCGGTCGGTGCGCTGGTTGGAAAGCGGCGACAGGAACTGGAAGATCAGATAGCCATGGGCTGCGTGCAATTCGATGAAGTCGAAACCGGCACGTTCGGCCCGCCTTGCCGCATCAGTGAAGCGTTCGATGATGTGCAGGATCTCCTCATCCTCCAGCGCCCGCGGCACCTGCCAGCCCGTGTCGTAAGCTATTGCCGAGGCAGACACGATCGGCCACGGGTCCTGATCGGCCTTCAGCGGTCCGCCGCCTTCCCACGGTTTCTGGTTGGAAGCCTTGCGGCCTGCATGGGCAAGCTGCGTGCCGAACCTGGTGCCGGGGGCGGCGACGCGCTTGGCGGCATCCAGCGCGCGCCGGGCGGCTGCCTCGTTGTCGTCGGAATAAAGGCCGAGGCAGCCATGCGAGATGCGGCCGCGCCGCTCGACGTCGGTCATCTCGACGGTGACCATGCCGGCGCCGGACATCGCCAGGTTCATCCAGTGGTACAGGTGCCAGTCGCTGGCGGACCCGTCATCGGCGGAATACTGGCACATCGGCGCCACCGCGATGCGGTTGGGAAAGGTGAGGCCGTCAAGCGTGATCGGCTGGAAAAGGGATGTGGTCATCAAAAAACTCCGGGGAGGGGCTGCCGCTATTTAGGCAGTGGATTGCGCCTGCGCCATACACGAGGCGGTGAAGCGCACCTCTGGACCAATGGCTGCCGGGATTGCGCAAAGGCCGGTTCGCGGTTAGCGCATGACCCCGAAAATCAATTCCGATTTTCGGAAAGGATCATGCGCAGATCAAAAGTGCTACAGCGTCCTTTGCGCGTCCAAGAGGACGCGCGGCGCTGTAGTCCTCGCCACCGACAGCACGGAGTCCGTCATGGAAGATCGCATTCGCATCCGTTCGGAGGAAATCCTTTCCGACGACTGGGCCGTCCTGAAAAAGACCGTCCTCGATTATCGCCGGCGTGACGGGCAATGGGAGACGCAGATCCGCCAGACCTACGATCGCGGCGACGGGGCGGTGATCCTGCCTTACGATCCCGAGCGCTCGACGGTTCTGCTCGTGCGGCAGTTCCGCTACCCGGCCTACGTCACCGGCCACCGCGAGCCGCTGATCGAGGCCTGCGCCGGCCTGCTCGATGAACACGATCCGGAAACCTGCATCCGCAAGGAGGCGGAAGAGGAACTGGGCTACCGGCTGAAGGACGTTGAACGGCTGTTTGCGCCCTATATGAGCCCTGGCAGCGTGACCGAGCGGCTTTGGTTCTTCATCGCGCGCTACTCGCCCGCCGACCGCATCTCGGACGGCGGCGGCGCGCCGGAAGAAGGCGAGGACATCGAGGTTCTGGAAATGCCGCTCGATGAGGCTTTGGCCGGCATTTACGACGGCCGCATTATCGATGCCAAGACGATCATCCTGATCCAGCATCTGAAGCTGAACCTGATCCGGGCCTGACCCGTGCCGGAATCTGGGTGCAGCGAAGGGGCGCGGCAAACATGAGCGCCGGAAAGCTGGGTTCGCTGAAGCGGGTTGGCGCGATGGCGCTGCTGCTGGTCCTGAATGTCGCGCTGCTGGTCAGCTACCGGCGCCTGACCCAGCGTTTCTCCGAAAGGATGCGGCATCTGCCCAGTTTTGCTGCCCCGGCGACCTTCACGGAAAAGATCCATTGGCGCAAGATTTTCGACGACGATCCGCGGTTTGCGATTGTGCTCGACAAGCTGAAAGCCAAGGAATTCGTCCGGGATCGGCTTCCCTGGCTGCTTGTCCCGGCGGTGCTGTGGCGCGGCGACGACCCGCGCGAAATCCCCTTCGACGAATTGACGATTCCATACATCGTCAAATGCAATCACGGCTGCAACATGAATGCCGTCGTTCCGGACCCCGCAACCGCCGATCGGGACGCGATCATTGCCGAGATGTCCAGGCACCTCGCCGAGACCTATGGCAGCCGCAAGCTGGAGCGCGGCTATGCCCACATCAAGCCGCAGGTTTTCGTCGAGACGCTGATCGGCAAGGATCATGACTATCAGCCCATCGACTACAAGTTCAACGTGATTGCCGGCCGTGTCGCCTTTGTCGTGGTCACGTCTTTCCGCTCGACGGTGCGGAAGACGGCACTTTTCGATCGCGACTGGCGCCGGCTGGCAGTCGTCCAGGGCGGCATCGACGCGTCGCTGGAAATTGCCCGGCCGCAAAGCTTTTCGCGCATGGTCGAGGCTGCCGAGATACTGGGCGGCGAATTCGACATGATGCGAGTCGATTTCTACGAAGACGGCGGAGAGCCGGTGTTCGGCGAGTTCACGATCTATCCCCGCAGCGGCCTGCAGCAATTCGAGCCGCCGGCTTTCGATCGTGAACTGGGCGCGTGCTGGGATATTGCGGCGTCCGGCTATCTGAGCCGCCCGTCGAGCAGGTTTGCGCGCCGCTACAGGGCCGTGCTTGTCGCTGCCGGCCGCATCTGAAACAGAGCGACGGTCTCTTCGCGGTCCAAATCCACGGCACGAGGCGGCGGGCGAATTTATCGGCGAGAGAAATCCGTGTAGGAGAGAAACCCGCATCGCATCGCCGGCTTCGGTCGGCCGGGACCCCTCGGTCATTCCGAATTCAGGGTTCGCTTTGGCCGACGTAGCGATGCACGAGCTCTTTCCAATCGGGATGATGGGTCACCGTCAGCACGGCGCGGTTGATGTCCTCCATGAGCGGGCTGCCGCTTGGAATGGCGATCGCGTAGTCGCGGACCGCCAGGGTTTGCGGCAGGATAAGCAAGTCGTTCCACTGGTATTCCTGGATCATGTGTCCAAGGATGGCGCGCTCCACCACCAGCGCCTCCACTTCACCGCGCTTGAGCGCCTTGCTGGCCTGGATCAGGAAAGGGTAGGTCTGCACCTTCAGGCCCTGCGCCTTAGTCCACAACTCGCCGGCTGTACCCGCCACTGTTCCCACACGGGCTCGCGGCAAGTCTTCGGGACCGTCAACGCTGCTCTTAAGCCGGCCAACGACCAGAGACGAGGCGAGCGTCGCCGAAAAGGTGGCGATGCAGAAAATGCTGGTGAACATCCAGACAAGAGCGATGGCGCGGCCGCGCCAGGTGATCGGCGTCTTGTCGCCATAGCCGGTCGTCGTCATCGTCACGGCGGCCCACCAGATGCCATCGCCAATGCCCTGCATCATGCGGGGATCGAAATGGCCGGGATTGCGGCGTCGCTCGATCAGCCACAACGACGTGCCGACAAGCAGCAGTAGACCCACGAGGCCGCCGATTGGAACAAGCAACTGCCAGGTAAACAGCCTGCGCAGGGTCGCCAGGATACCGGCGGTTGGCTCGCTGCGCACCGCGACACCAACGCCCGCGGCGAAGTAGGCATGCGAGAAATCGAAGCGCGCCTCACCGTCCGTCGTGACCGGCATGGCGGCGACCACCAGATCGATTTGGCGGGTCTGCAAGGCCTGGACCATGGCATCGGGATCATAGTCGAACTCGCGGAATTCATAGCCAAGGTTCAATTGCGAGGCCACTTTTTGCCAGAGCTCGATGCTCAGGCCGCTCCATACGCCATCATCGCCGCGCGATGCAAAGGGTGGCACCCGCATCGTGCCGACGACGAGCTTGCGTACGCGGAAATCCTCGACCCGCGGCTCGGCGAGCGCCGGCATGGAGAATGCCCAGGCGAGCACGCCGACCGCCAAACCGACGACCCGGCGCGCGCTCATGGCTCGCCCGCCGCGATCTCGACATAGCCGGCGCGCTTCACCAAGGCCTGTCCGGCGGGGCCGGTGCAGTACGCGATGAACGAGGCGGCAAGTCCCGACGGCGTCCCCGGATTGATCAAAAGCAAGGCGCGTGTCAGCGGGTAGCTGCCTGACCACACCGTATCGGCGCTCGGCAAGACCGAGGAAAATTGGCTGCGTATGGCCAGGACATGGACGAGGTCCGAGGCATTGCGGAGCGCTCCGAGGCCGGTGTATCCGATAGCATTCGGCTGCGCGGAGACCTCGGCGACAATGGCCTCGTTTGTTGGCAATTCCTTTGCCACACCCTCCCTTTGTCCTTTCAATACCCGCTCGGCGAACACCTCCTCGGTTCCAGACCCTTTGGCGCGGGCAAGTGGTTGGATCTCGCCGGGGCCGCCGCTGAGCTCCCGCCATTGCGATAAATCTCCGGACCAGATGGCGCGGAGCTGATCGACATCGATTTCGCGCAGCGGGTTGGTTCGGTGCACGACGATAGCAACGCCGTCCAGCGCCAGCTCGAACTGCGTCAGATCGATACCTTTCGCGGTTGCGAACCCAATCTCCTTCGGCGACAGTGGCCGTGAGATCATGCCGATATCGATCATGCCGTGGAGCAGCGCTGCCATACCGTCGCCGGAGCCGCCGCCGCGCACGATGATGTCGGCCTCGGGATTGTCGGCCATGAATGCCTCGGCGCAGACCGTGACGACCGGCCGCATCGTTTCGGAACCCATTATTTGCAGTGAACCGCCAGTAACCGGCCCGGAGACCAGTACAGAAGCCGGCCCAGAGCCCGGCATTGCCCGGCTGCCGTAGAAATACCAGGCGGCCAACGCAACGATGATGGCTGTCGCAATGGACGATGCCGCGACCCACGCGACACTCGGTCTCGTGTTGATTGGCGGTTCCAGTCTTTGCCCCCGATCAGCGAAATGTGGTCGCGTATTCGGAAACTGCACCGGGACAGGTGTCAGTTTGGTGACATAGAGCCAGGCTGGCTCTTGTTTGCCTCCGACCAGCCCAGTTGGGGTCGCCAGCCGCGGGCCGTTCAATGAGAAATTCGCTGGTCGGCGCGCGATGTCGCTCACAACAGGCCGGCCGCCATCACATTCCAAACGGTCCGGGCACTGCCGGCTCGCGAAGCCATAAATACAATCTGGTGCGGACGCCGGGAATCGAACCCGGATAGCCGTAGCTGAGGGATTTTAAGTCCCTTGCGTCTACCAATTCCGCCACGTCCGCAGGCCAGTCCTTTTCAGACGCCAGCCAAAGGCCGTCAAGCCATCTTCTGCCATCGCTGAAACCTGGTACAAAAAACCCGCCTTGACGGCGGGCCGTTGGCGCAATCAGCACCGCGCCCACATAGCTGCCGTCACCGAGCCAGCTCCAACCACCCACAGAGATTCAAACAAGATCGCTGGAACTATTTCGCAGCGGCTGAGTTTCGGACTAAAGTTACTGGAACCCCGAACATGGCAGAGTTTGACACAGGACGAGGGAAGTCTGTTGCCAAGGCCGTACGGCAATTGATCCGTTCCGAAGATAATCGCCGGCATTTACACGACGTGCTAAATCTGGCTGTCGACCTCCGGCTGCCCAGCACTCTTGCCCCATTACTTGAGGCGCTTGATCAGACTGGACGGGAATCATTTCCGCAATGCCGTAGGCCAAACGAGCGGTGACCGGGTAAAACGCGCTAAATCTTCTCCTCTATCCATGCTCCACCCCCATGGCTCAACGCTACGACATTGAGAAGACACCTGAAGGCACCTGGGACATCATTGATGTGTTCACTGGCCTGCCGGTTGTCGAGGTGGGCGTCCCCTTGATCGACATGCCCATCGAAGAGGCCGACGATCTGGTCGACCTTCTCAACTGCCGCGACAGGGAACAGCGGGAGGATACTTAACGGCCGGCGCCGAAACAAAAAACCCGCCTCGGCGGCGGGTCGTTGGCGCAAATCAGCACCATGCCGATAGCATAACTGCCGTCACAAAGCAACGAATCGCGACCTCGCAACGAAACGCGAGAATCACGATCGATGTGAAGGCCGAGGAGCGCTCAAGCAATCCGCTGATCTCGCTGGTCAAAATCCGCGCGGCTTGGCACAGTCGGGAAAACAGGAGTCCCTTCATGGCGAAGACCGCGCGTGCGACGAAACCAAAACCCTGGGCCGAGGTGTCGACGCATCTGGTCGACGTGGCGATGGGCAGGCGGCCCGCCGATCTCGTCATCCGCAATGGGCGCTGGGTCAACGTTCACTCCGGCGAGATCATCGCCGGCACCGACATTGCCATTGCCGGCGGCCGGTTCGCCTATTGCGGGCCGAATGCCGGTCACGCTATCGGGCAGGGCACCAAGGTGGTCGACGCCGGCGGGCGCTATCTGGTGCCGGGCCTTTGCGACGCGCACATGCATGTCGAGAGCGGCATGGTGACGGTGACGGAGTTCTGCCGCGCGGTTATCCCGCATGGCACCACCTCGATGTTCATCGACCCGCATGAAATCGCCAACGTGCTCGGCCTGCCGGGCGTGCGGCTGATGCATGACGAGGCCGTCGCCATGCCGATCAACGTGCATGTGCAGATGCCGTCCTGCGTGCCCTCCGCACCGGGGCTGGAGCATGCCGGCGCCGAGTTGACGGTCGCCGATGTCACCGAGGCGATGACCTGGGAAAACGTCATCGGGCTTGGCGAGGTGATGAATTTTCCCGGTGTCGCGGCCAACGATCCGGTGATGTCGGGCGAGATCGCCGCGACGGTGAGGGCGGGCAAGACCGTCGGCGGCCATTACGCCTCGCGCGATCTCGGCCTGCCGTTCCACGGCTATGTCGCCGGCGGACCCGAGGACGACCATGAAGGCACGCGCGCCGAGGACGCGATCGCCCGCGTCCGCCAGGGCATGAAGGCGATGCTGAGGCTGGGCTCCGCCTGGTACGACGTCGCCTCGCAGATCAAGGCGGTGACGGAGAGCGGGCTCGACCCGCGCAACTTCATCCTGTGCACCGACGACAGCCATTCCGGCACGCTTGTCCATGAAGGCCATATGGACCGGGTGGTCCGGCACGCCATCAGCCAGGGGTTGAAGCCGGTGACGGCGATCCAGATGGCGACGCTCAACACCGCCCAGCATTTCAAGCTGGAGCGCGAGTTGGGCTCGATCGCGCCGGGGCGGCTCGCCGATCTGCTGATCGTCTCCGATCTGGCCGCGATGACCATCGACGAGGTCTATGGCCGCGGCGTCAGGCTGGCCAAGGGCGGCAAGCTCGAAATCGACATTCCGGCCTATGACTATCCGAAGACGGCGAAGAACACCGTCAAGCTCGGCAAGAAGCTCAAACCGGGGGATTTCGACATCGTGGCGCCCATGGGCGCCAACGAGGTGCGGGTGCGGGTCATCGGCGTGATCGAGAACCAGGCGCCGACGCGGGCTCTCGAGGCCGATCTTCCGGTGGAGGACGGGCTGGTCGCCATGGACCGTCGCAACGACGTTTGCCAGATCGCGGTGGTCGAGCGCCACCGGGGCACCGGCGGCGTCACCAATGCCTTCGTCTCCGGCTTCGGCTATATGGCCGACTGCGCCATGGCCTCCAGCGTGGCGCATGATGCGCACCACATCATCGTCGTCGGCACCTCCAAGCAGGACATGGCACTGGCGGTCAACCGGCTGGGCGAGGTCGGCGGTGGAGTCGTGCTGTTCTCCAAGGGCAAGGAACTGGCACTGGTCGAAATGCCGATCGCCGGGCTGATGTCGGACGAGCGCGCCGAAATCGTGGCAGTCAAGGCCGACATGCTCACCGAGGCGATGCGCAAGATGGGCTGTTCGCTGAACAACGCCTACATGCAGCACTCGCTGCTGGCGCTGGTCGTCATCCCGGAACTGAGGATTTCCGATGTCGGCCTGATCGACGTGACGACGTTCCAGAAGGTTGATCTGTTCGTTTAGGGTTGCTGCGGTGTAGAACCTTTGATGCCGGCGGGACAGCGCCCCCCTCTGTCCTGCCGGACATCTCCCCCACGAGGGGGGAGATTGGACGTCACCTCGGCTTTCGCCAATCTTCACCGTCGTAGGAATGAGCGGAGCGCCGAAGCTGCCAATCTCCCCCCAAGTGGGGGAGATGTCCGGCAGGACAGAGGGGGGCGCGAAGGATCGCTACTTATATTCCGAACTAGCTCAGCCGCCGCTCATCCGCCGGTGGCGATGGTCAGCACCCTGAACGGGGTGGTGATGACGATCTCGGCGACGGAGCCGACGGCCTTGCCGATGCCTTGGCCGAGATTGTCGATCGGCTGCGCCGGATTGGCTTCTTCCGATGCCAGGCCGGCCGGCGCGCGCAGCCGGTCGCCGAGCAACTGCACCAAAAACGGGTTGTCGGCGAATTTGGCGTGGTTCAGGCGGTCGCCGCCTTTGGTCTTGGTGAGGTCGACCACCGAAACGCCATAGCTGGCGAGGTCGGCCGCATCGCCATAGTCGCCGACGCGCGGCTTATCGCCGGAGATCAGCGAGGAGAGTCTGAGGGCGCGATCGTCGCCCGAAAGCAGGATGGCGAACGGCTTGTCGGGCTTGCCGTAGCGGATCATCTGCTTCTTGAAGACATCGACATCGATATCGGGTGAGGCAAGGATGACATAGCCAAGCTTGTCGCTGAGATCGCGGTCGCCGGTGATGGCAAGCTGGCGCAGCGCCTCCATCGTCACCCAGGTGCCCATCGAATGGGCGATGATGTCGATGCTCTTGACCTTCGTCTTGGCCAGCATGCGCAGCGTCTCTTCGAGATCGTCGCGCGCGGCGTTGGCGCTTTCCTTGTCGTAGATATAGCCCGTGGTCTTGCCGCTCGACGCCCATGAGAACAGCACCGGCGTGCCGGGATATTTCGTATCGTGCGCAATCTGCGTCAACCGGTAGACGCCGTCGTCGAAACCGTTGTTGAAGCCATGCACGAAAACCAGCGCGCGGTCGCCGCGCATGGCGATGTCGGCGCCGACCGCCTTGGCGAATTGCGGGGCGCCTTCATAGAAGGCGACATTCGTTGCGGTGAAATCCTTCGCTGGATTGCTGTTTGCGGAGCCTTTGACGCGCTCGATTGCGCCAAGCTGATGGACCTTCGGAACCGTTACCTCGACCCGGGCAAAGCTGGTGGTCAGCGAGCGATTGCCATCGAACACCTGCCGCGGATCTTTCGTGGCTTTCTCGCGGGTGGTGGCGACGAAGATCTCATGCGTGGCCGCGATGTCGGAGGCAGGCACCGTCACAGCCGTCGTGTTGAGAAGGTCGTGTGTCTTCCGGCCGGCGCAGCCGGTAACAGCGAGCGCCAGCGCAACGACGAGAAAAATCTTCGAACGCACGGTCACGCAGGCTCCCGAAGGGACGTCAACCGTATGACGTCTTTGGTTTCGATAGAGCCAGAGGCCGGCCTGGTCCAGTTGAAAGCGATCCGATGGTGGCGCAATCGTGTATCACGAAAGCCTGCGGAACAGGGCGTGGAACGCACCTCACTGTCCGAGCAGATGGATGCGGTCGGTCACCTCGCGGTCGCTGGCAAATCCGTCGTCCTCGCGCAGCCGCTGGCCGATCATCTTCACCAGTTCGGGGTTGTCGGCGAATTTGGTGTGGTTAAAGCGATCCGATCCCTTGACGCTGGAGAGATCGACGACGCTGACGCCATAGTCGGCGAGGTCGGCCGCGTCCTTGTAGTCGCCGACGCGTGGCCGCGAGCCGGCGATAAGGCCGGAGAGCCGCAGCGCCCGGTCGTCGTCGGACAGGAGCAGGATGAAAGGTTTGTTCGGCTTGCCATAGCGGCGCATCTGGCTCTTGAACACGTCGACATCGATGTCGGGCGATGCCAGTACCACATCGCCGAGCTTGCCGCCGAGATCGCGGTCGCCATTGATGGCGAGCTGGCGCAGCGCTTCCATGGTGACCCAGGTTCCCAGCGAATGGGCGACGATGTCGATGCGCCGCGCGCCGGTCTGCGCGAGCATCCTCAGCGTCACTTCCAACTGATCGCGGGCAGCACTGGCGCTTTCGCGGTCGTAGACATAGTCCCTCGTCTTGGCGCCCGACGCCCAGGAAAACAGCACCGGTGTGCCCGGATAACCGGAATCATGGGCGATCTGGGTGACGCGGTAGACTGCGGCGTCGAAGCCGGTGTTGTAGCCATGGACGAAGACCATGACGCGGCCGCCGCGTGCGGCGATGTCGGCGCTGAGCGCGCTGGAGAATTTCGGCGCGGTGTCGTAGCCGACGACCTCGGAGGCCATGAAGTATTTGGCCGGGTCGTTCGACTTGCCGCGCGAGCGCCGCTCGATTTGGCCGGTTTCGTGGCTTCCCGGCACGGTGACGTTGAGGCGGGCATAGTTCAGCGTGGCCGAGCGCTCGCGGTCGAAGACCTTGCTGGGGTCGTCGGAGCGCTTGCGCGTCGTGGCGATGAAGATCGAGTGGTTGCCGGCAATTTCCGTCACCGGCGCGGACACAATGGCGCTGCCGAGCAGTTCCTCGGTTTGCCGGCCGCCGCAGCCGGCAACAAGCAAGGCAAGCGCAATGATACAAATCTTCTTCAACTCTGAAATTCCACTCCGGCCGAAAGGCCTATCCAACCTCCGCGAACCCTCCCGGACAGTCGAAGTGCGGCAGAAGTAAGTCATGTCCGGCCGAAATGCGCTCAGCGGCTGGCGACGGCCATCGCACTGTTGCGCGAAAGCCAGAACGGCGGCAGGAAGGCCGGGATGTTGGAGAAGGGCAGCACCTCCGGCCTGAGACGGATGCCGAGCACTTCCGTCATGAAGGCGCGCCGCGCCTCGATGCGGCGCCAGGCTTCGGGGTGACGCGCGGCGATTTCCTCGCGCAGGGCCTGGTCGGCCAGCGCGATGCCGTCCTCGATATTGGTGGTGAAATAATCCGTCCCGGTTGCCGGAATGATGTCGACCTGCAGCGCCATGCCCGACTTCAGCGTGATGTCGGAGCCGGCGAAGATCGGCGAATGCATCCATTCGTCGATGTGGACGAGGTGGCCGGGATTGAGCGAGACGCCGAAGAACGGATCGCCGATGCGGTCATGCACGGCTTTCCACAGGGCGCCGCCGCTGACGCCGATGCCGACGGTCTCGTACCAGTCGACGACGGCAGCGAAATAGGGCGCGACCAGTCTTTCGACGTAGTCGCTTATGTCGGGCGGAAGCTCGGTTGCGTCCTCGACCAGGAAACCGGCGCGGGCATTGAGCGAACCGTGGAGGCCATAGGCCATGGTGACCGGATCGCCGCGCTTGATGACGTCGAGGCGGGGGCTTGGCAGGCCATAGGGCGCGCGCTTGCCGGCCGACAGCATGAGGTGGCAGCATTGCGGCAGGCCGTTGATGCCCATCAGCCGCGCCGCCTGCAACTCGGTCATGCCGGGTTCGATGCCTTGCAGAACGTTGCGCAGGCCTTGCGACGAATAGGTCGCGGCGAATTCGAAGGACGCGAGCTGGTCGGCCTCATTGATCGCGCGCAGGCCGTCTGCCGGGTTCATCAAAAGGTTCGCCGCATTCACCACTGTGTGCTTGTCGCCGGCAAGCGTGCGCAGCGTGTCGGCGATGAAGGAGGGCAGATCGAGAGTTGTTTCACCAAAACCGGCGTCGCCGGGACCGAACGGTTTCCAGCCAATGGCGCCGATGCGCTGGCCGGCTTTCAGGCCGCAGTCGGCAAAGATGTCGAGGAGCGCCGGCGAGCGGTCGCGGGGCTGCGCCGGCAGCGAGAACGTCTGGTAGAGGACACGTTCGTAAGGTCCATCGCAGATCTCGGCATAGCCCCAGCCCTCGTTGCCGACGAGGAGTTTCGGCTGTTTGTCGGGAACGATGACCAGCAGCGTTTCCTCGAAACGCGGATCGTAGCCCGTGAGATAGGCGACATTGGCCGCGTGCTCGCGGTCGCCATACACGACGAAAGCGTCGAAGCCGGCCTTGCTGCCGCGCGCCACCAGTGCCCCGATGCGTGCCTCGTAGGTGGTGCGCGCAACGAGCGGCATCACCGTCGGCTCGCCGAATTCCGGCAGCGACATGGTTTTCAGGGCAACCGATGCGACGGGCATGAACAAACGCCTCCAAGTGCTTGCAAGGATTCTGGGAATACCCCGTGACGGGGCGCATGAACCGGCCGGACAATGGCTTCGCGGGATTGGATATGCAATAGGCTGGGATCAAACGCACGCGCTGTGTGCTAGGTTTGCGACCACCGCGTGGCGGCAAACCAAATGCACGCTACCGATAGCCGACATGCGACCCGGGGTGATCTTGCCATGACCAGTTTTTCCTCCCGCGTCGCTGCTGCCGCTGCCGCGATCCGCCAGATTTTCCCGGAGACGCCGCTGCAGGAAAACGACTATCTGTCGAAGAAGACCGGAGCGCGCGTGCTGCTGAAGCGCGAGGACCTGTCGCCGGTGCGCTCCTACAAGATCAGGGGCGCCTTCAATTTCTTCCGCAAGGCGCTCGACGCCGGCAACGATGCCGAGCTGTTCGTTTGCGCTTCCGCCGGCAACCATGCGCAGGGCTTTGCCTTCGTCTGCCGCCATTTCGGCAAAAAGGGTGTGGTGTTCATGCCGGTGACGACGCCGCAGCAGAAGATCGACAAGACGCGGCTGTTCGGTGGCGAATTCGTCGAGATCAGGCTGGTCGGTGACTTTTTCGATGACTGCTACCGCGCCGCGTTGGAGTTCACCGAAAACTCAGGCGCGCACATGGTGCCGCCGTTCGATCATAAGGACATCATCGAGGGGCAGGCGACCGTCGCCTACGAGATATCAGGCCAGATGCCGGGCGCCCGCATGCCGGACATTGTCATGCTGCCGGTCGGCGGCGGCGGTCTGGCCGCGGGCGTCACGCATTATTTCGCCGATCAGCGCCGCGACACGCGCTTCGTCTTCTGCGAGCCGGCCGGCGCGCCGAGCCTGCGCGAGAGCCTCACCGCCGGAAAGCGCATCAAGCTCGCCAAGGTCGACAATTTCGTCGATGGCGCGGCGGTGGCCGAGATCGGCCGTGAACCGTTGCGGCATCTCAGGGAATTTGCCACTGAGGCCGTGCGGCTGATCCCGGAAAACCGGCTCTGCGCGACCATGATCGAGATGCTGAACGTCGAAGGCGTGGTGCTGGAGCCAGCCGGCGCACTGGCGATCGACGCGCTCAAGGATTTCTCGAAAAAGGAGATCAGGGGCAAGACTATCGTGGCGGTGGTTTCGGGCGGGAATTTCGACTTCGAGCGGCTGCCGGATGTGAAGGAAAGGGCGCTGCGTTTCGAGGGGCTGAAGAAGTACTTCATCATCCGCTTTCCGCAGCGCCCGGGCGCGCTGCGCGATTTCCTCGAATTGCTCGGACCTGACGACGACATCGCCCGCTTCGAATATCTGAAAAAATCGGCGCGCAATTTCGGTTCGGTGCTGATCGGCATCGAAACCAAGGACCGCCGCAATTTCGAGCTGCTCAACGCGAATTTCGAGGCCGAGGGCGTCCAGTATCAGGACATCACCGACAACGAGACGCTGGCTGGCTTCATCATATGAGCGCCCGAATATGAGTGCCCCGAATATGAGTGCCCAAGCGAAAATCTTCGTAGTGTTGTTTTCCGGCATCAATGTCGGCGGCAACCGCATCGTCAGGATGGCCGAACTCCGGTCGTTCTTCGAGGAGCTCGGCTTTCGCGACGTCGCCACCTATGTGCAGAGCGGCAACGTCGTGTTTCGCTCGGCAAAGGGTGATGCCGCCACTCTGAGCAGACAGCTTGAAGCGGCCTTCGAGAAGAAATGGGGATTTTATTCGCGCATTATGGTGCGCGATCTCGGTTGGTTCGAGCGGCTGGCGGCGGAAAATCCCTACCCGGAGGTCGCCGGGGAGCCGACGAAACTTCACGCCTATGCGCTGGAGCGCGCGCCGACACCTGAGGAGACGGCCCGTCTTTCGGAGAAGTGCACGGGTCCCGAACGGTTCGAGATCAGGGGCGACGTGCTTTATCTGCATGCACCGGAAGGTCTCGGCAAATCGGTGTTTGCCAATCTCATCCCGCGCACGCTGAAAGTGCCCGCCACCGCGCGCAACTGGCGCACGGTGCTGGCGCTGCTGGAGTTGGCTGGGAGAAGTGGCTGAACGTGGTCGCCTACGCTGCCGAAGCCCTCTTCCAATCGAACGCCAGCTCTTCGCGGAAAGCGAAGCGTTTGATGTGATCGGCGACGACCGTTTCCAGGCGCTCCAGCGAGCCGGCCTCGTCAGCAGCTACCGTGATGTGGAGCGCTGCCGCATCGGCGTCCAGAACCGTGTGGCCTAGCGTGAGATCGATTGTCCCGTGGTTCGGATCGAACTCGACGGGAAACTTGTGCGCCCAGTGCTTGCAGAGCTGCTGCAGATAGCGGCTCGCATGTCCGGTAGCGACATCGACATGGCTGGTCGGCATGAATGGATTTCTCCTGAAGCAAGCGCGCATCTTTTGGATGCGCCAATTTCGGAAGCAGGCGCGATGGCCGGACAGATAGGCGCGATCTTGAGAAACGCCATAAAATCTCAGCTAGGTCGTACCCGCTCTCGATCTTGTGATTGGCTACCAGCTTCCTGTGTTCGCCATCGACGCCCAGGGCTCGGCCTTGGCCTTTGCGGGGCCTTTCTGCAAAAGCTCGATCGAGATGCCGTCCGGCGATTTGATGAAGGCCATGTTGCCGTCGCGCGGCGGCCGGTTGATGGTGACGCCGTTGTCCATCAGTTGCTGGCAGGTGGCGTAGATGTCGTCGACCTCGTAGGCGAGGTGGCCGAAATTGCGACCGCCCTTGTAGTCTTCAGGATCCCAATTGTAGGTGAGCTCGATCAGCGGCGCCTTTTCGGCGATGCCGCTTTGCTCGTCTTCGGAAGCGGCGAGGAAGATCAGCGTGAAGCGCCCCTGTTCGTTTTCGTGGCGGCGCACTTCCTTGAGGCCAAGCTTGTTGCAGTAGAAATCGAGCGATGCATCGATGTCGGCGACACGGACCATGGTGTGCAGGTAGCGCATGTGATTTTCCTCGAAATGTTGCGTTGCGGCGGAACATAGGGGCCACCCGGCCAAAGGGCAATTGCCGATAGCCGGCCGCGCCGGCAAACAACAAATCCGGTATTCCTGCAAATCAACCGTGAAAAAAGGCACGTCAGGTCTTGCACAGACCGGAAGCGGCAGTGTTAATCTAACATCAAGAATCAGTTGCGGTATTCTTGGAAAAAGGGGGGCGTTCTTATGGGGGAAAAGGCCTCTTTCATGGGGCGGGACGGAACCGGTAACGACGCCTTGCGAAGGGACGAAAGCGGCGATGCCGCTGATCTTGTCGAGGTTGCGGGCGCCATCAAATGGTTCGATGTGGCCAAGGGTTACGGTTTCATTCTTCCCGATGACGGCTCTTCCGGCGATATTCTCCTCCATGTGACATGTCTTCGAAAGGACGGTTTCCAGACCGCCTTGGAAGGCGCGCGCGTCGTCTGCCTCGTCAAGCATGGTGAGCGCGGATTGCAGGCGTTCCGTGTGCTCTCCATGGATGTCACCACGGCGGTCCATCCCGCGGAAATGCAGGATCAGCGCACCCACGTCTCGGTGACGCCGGAAAGCGGCCTCGAGCGGGCGCTGGTGAAATGGTTCAACCGCACCAAGGGGTTCGGTTTCCTGACCCGGGGCGAAGGCACCGAGGACATTTTCGTCCATATGGAGACGCTGCGCCGCTACGGCATTACCGAGCTCAGGCCGGGGCAGGTCGTGCTGGTCCGCTTCGGGCGCGGCGACAAAGGCCTTATGGCTGCCGAAATTCACCCGGATATGGGTACCTTGCCGGTCTCGCACTAAGGTCCCGTCCCGATCGAATCGGGATGCGACCTGGTGCTTTTTGCTTGACCATGATCTTTTCCGAACTGCAGGTCAGCGCAGCAAAAACCGGGTTCCACTTTTTGGGATCATGGTCTAGGACGATGTCCGGCCGAGGATTTCGAATGACCCACAGGAACTGGCTGACAACGGGCGTCGTTTGCGCAGCGATCGCCTTTGTCGTCGCCACAGGCGCTTTCTTCCATTCGCAGCAACCGGCTTTGGCGGACAGTCGGGCGATGATCCTTGCCGTCGACCCGCAGCCGCTGGTCGCGGTGACGAAAGGCGGCGAACGCTCTTTCTCGATCGAAATCGCCGACACCTCCGCCGAGCGCGAGGCCGGCCTGATGTTTCGCGAGGAGATGGCCGACGACCATGGCATGCTGTTCGTGTTCGAGGAGCCTCGGGATGTCAGCTTCTGGATGAAGAACACGCCGATGCCACTCGACCTGATCTTCGTCGGTCAGGACGGCAAGGTCCGGGCGATCAAGCAAGGCGAGCCGCAATCCGAAGCGATGATCTCGCCCGGCGAGCCGGTTCGCTTCGTGCTCGAGCTCAAGGCGGGCACCGCCGCGAGGGGCGGCATCGAGGACGGCGATTTGTTGCGCCACCCGGCAATCGGCACTGCGCACAACTGAACGCGCAGGATCCGTCGCAGATGCAGTTTTTCTCCCATGACGGTTTTGACCTCGCCTTCCTCGATCGCCAGCCGGCATCGGGGCAGGGCGATCCGGTGCTCATGATCCATGGCTTTGCCTCGACCCACTACGTCAATTGGGTGTCGCCCGGTTGGTTCAAGGCGCTGAACGATGCCGGCTACCGCGCCATCGCCTTCGACAATCGCGGCCATGGTGCCTCGTCGAAGAGCTATGAAGAGGCCGATTACACGCCCGCAAAAATGGCTTCCGATGGGGCAGCGTTGCTGAATCATCTCGGCGTCGAACGCGCCCATGTCATGGGTTATTCGATGGGTGCGCGGGTGTCGGCGTTCCTGGCGCTTTCCGACCCTGACAAGGTGGCGACGCTGGTCTTCGGCGGTCTCGGCATCGGCATGATCGACGGCGTCGGCGATTGGGATCCGATCGCCGCCGCCCTTCTGGCCGAAGATCCCGATACCACCAGCCATCCGCGCGGCCGTTCGTTTCGCGCCTTCGCCGACCAGACCCGCAGCGACCGCCGCGCGCTGGCCGCCTGCATTGCCACCTCGCGGGAATTGCTGGCCGAGGCCGACATTGCGCGCATTGCCCAGCCGACATTGATTGCCGTCGGCACCAAGGACGACATCGGCGGTTCGCCCGACGAACTGGCCGCCTTGATGCCGAACGCCAAGGCTTTTCACATCGAGGGCCGCGACCACATGCTGGCCGTCGGCGACAAGACTTTCAAGCAGCGGGTGCTGGAGTTCTATGCCGAAAATCCGCTGTGAGCACAAAGCCGATCTGTAGTGATCCTTCGCGCCCCCCTCTGTCCTGCCGGACATCTCCCCCACAAGGGGGGAGATCGGCAGCTTAGGCGCTCCGCTCACTCCTGCGGCGGTAGCGATTAGCGACAGCGGTGGTGACAGCGAATCTCCCCCCTCGTGGGGGAGATGTCCGGCAGGACAGAGGGGGGCGCTGTCCCGCCAGAATCAACGGTTCCGCACCGCGGCAGCGCTCACGCCCCAAGCGCCTTGAGCGAGCGCGCCATGTTTTGCCGAGCCTGAGCCTCGAACCGCTGCCGGAATTCCTCGGTGTGAAAAATATGCGGACGGGCGAGGAAACTCTTCAGCACAGCACTGCGGCCGGCACGCCACATCGGCTCTTCCACCCAGCCATATTCGCGGCGAACCGCCTGTTCATAGGCGTCGAAGGCATCAGGCGTCGCACCCAGGATCGCCAGGTCCATGTCGAGGAACAGCGCTGCGTCGCGGGCGGCATTCTCGTCGCTAAAGCGCGGCAATTCATGCGTGGCGGTGGCGATGATCATCGCCGTGATGCGGCCGAGGCGCTGCGCATCCGTGCGGCCGGAGAGCTTTTTCTCGGCAAGGGCGGCACTTTTGGCTTCGTTGTCCTTGGCTCGGCTGTCATAGATGGCATCGTGGAACCAGATCGCCGCCTCGACCGCCTCGGGGTCGTGCAGGGATGCCCGATAGTGCCCGGCCAGCGCCAGCATCGCCACGATATGGGCAAGGCTGTGATAGTGGCGGCCTTCGGCCCGGTAGAGCGCGGAAAGCTCGCGCTTCAGCGGCGCTTCGATCAAGGGTTCGTTTTCCATGGCCGCTTGAATTTCCGTGAACCAAATCCATTTGACAAAGCACTAAGGAAAATTGAGTTCAACCGTGCTATGATCTGGCTTATATGTGCGGCCGGAGAATAGGCAAGCTGCCAAGCCTGAGCCAGTAGATGGCCGGAGATCATTGATGAACAGCGTTACGATTGCCCGCCGCACCATGGTGAAGCCGATCGACCCGATCTGGCGCTCGATCCGCGACGAGGCGATGGAGGCGGTCAACCGCGATCCGCTGCTGGCGGCATTCCTCTATTCGACCATCCTCAACCAGGAAAGCCTGGAGGAAGCGGTCATCCATCGGCTGGCCGAGCGGCTCGCCCATCAGGATATCGGTTCCGATCTCATCCGCCAGACATTCAAGGCGATGGCAGCCGACGACAAGGACTGGGCGTCGACGGTGCGTGTCGACATCCAGGCCTATTACGACCGTGATCCGGCCTGCGACCGCTTCATCATGCCGGTGCTCTATTTCAAGGGTTTTCACGCCATCCAGACCCACCGGCTGGCGCATTGGCTGTGGAATCAAGGCCGTCAGGACTTCGCGCTCTACCTGCAGAGCCGGTCGTCCTCGGTGTTCCAGACCGACATCAACCCGGCCGCTCGCATCGGCAAAGGCATCTTCCTCGACCACGCCACCGGCCTCGTCGTCGGCCAGACGGCGGTGATCGAGGACGACGTGTCGATCTTGCACGGCGTGACGCTGGGCGGCACCGGCAAGGCCGGCGGCGACCGCCATCCCAAGATCCGCTACGGCGTGCTGATCGGCGCCGGCGCCAAGATCCTCGGCAATATCGAAGTCGGCCATTGCTCGAAGATCGCGGCGGGCTCGGTGGTGCTGTCGCCGGTGCCGCACAACAAGACGGTTGCCGGCGTGCCGGCCCGCGTCGTCGGCGAGACCGGCTGCGACCAGCCTTCGCGGCAGATGGATCAGCTTTTGCCGTCGCAGACGATGGACCACGTCGTCAGCTTCGATATCTGATTTCAAGTCCGCAGGGCGGGCAACCGAACTCCGTTTGCCGGCTCTGCCGCCTGTCGGTTCTCGCATATCCGGTCGGCTCGCCTTTACATCGCCATTGTCGACGTGCCAGAAGCGCGCTCAAACGAGCAAGACCGACGATCGGAGAAGACTGTTGAAGCCGGACGAAATCAGAAAGCTGGACGCCTATTTCAAGCGCGTCTTCCAGAACCCCAAGCTTGAAGTGAAGGCGCGGCCGCGCAAGGACGATTCGGCCGAGGTCTATGTCGGCGACGAATTCCTCGGCATCGTCTTCAAGGACGAGGACGACGGCGACTATAATTTCTCGATGGCGATCCTCGACATCGACCTGGCCTGAGCCGGGAGTTTGCGGTTGGCGGCAGGCACCCCGGGTTCGTCATCCCTGGGCGGAGAGGGGTTTTTGCCAATCTCCGCCGTTTGCGATTTTCCACCAAAGCGCGTCGCATAAATTCCTTTCAGACACAACGCGTTAGCGTCCGGTCCTCAGGAAACGCGTGGCCTCGGCGGCGATGGCTGCATCGAGCACCTGCCAGTCCGCCAGAAAGTCTTTGGGAAAACGGTAGGTGAGGCTGAGCTTGTCGCCGACCAGGATGTCGCGTTCGCAGGGCGCCAGCGATTGCGCAGCACTTGGGCCGCTCAGGCAGCGGGCCACGAACGGGTCCTTGCCCCGGCGGTTGCCGACCGCCAGCACCTCGTTGAGATAGCCTGATTTTTCGGTGAAGCCGTAGAGTGTGGTGCCGCCCGGGCCGGGCGTGCCGGGTTGGGCGATCAGGGCGCTGTAGATCGGCGTGAAGCGGCCGCTCATGTCGCGCGACATTATCTGCCGTTCGAGCGACAGGAAAATGATGTTCTTGCTCGATCCGGTGTTGTTGAAATCGTCCCGGGCAGCCTCGCTGTAGCCGTCCATCTCGGGATAGCGCAGATAGAGGTCGAGGCGCGAGGCGATGCCGTCGCGCCGGGCCTGGTCGAAGCGGACGACATTGGCCGGCACGGCGATGACGTTGTTGCCGATCACGACCTCGTGGGTTGTCGTGTCGTCGGTGTATCCGGCCATGGCGATCGAGCGGCCGAACCATTTGCCGCCAAGGCTGATCGCCACCGAAAGCACTGCCAGCGCCGCGAACACGTAGAACACCCGCCTCATCAGCTTGGAATCGACGACGGTGAGTTGCGGGCCGTTGGCGGTGGCTGCCTGCTTCATCGCGATCCCCTGTATCGGCCGCCTGTCCCAAGATGTCCCCTTGGGTGTTCCCCTTTGGGTGTCCTCAAGCGGCACATGTGGCGCGGCACGGCTCTTGCAACGCGCCTGTCGACACGACTGTGCGATTTCATGGTAAATGGAAGGTAAAGATGGGTCCGGTCGAACACACTCTCTTCGGTTTTATGGTTGGGCTGACGGCGTGCGGCCTGGTTGGATCGGCAATGGAGCTGGTATCAGGCCGCCGGCTTGCCTTCGTCGAGCCTTATGTGTCGCCAAAGCATATGCTGCGCTCGTTGGTCGCGACGGCATGCGCCGGGCCCCTGATGTTTGCCAACGACGCCCTGGACGCCTGGCGGGAAGGCCGCATTTCGGCACTGGCGCTGATCTCCTGCGGCTGCACTGCGACGATCTGGGCGTTGGCTTTGGGCATAGCGCTGATCGATATATTGCATCCCGGGCCGGCACGCTTTTAGGCTCTGCGAACGTTTAGTGCATGTCGCGCAAAAGCATGCCCCTGGGCTTGACCCAAGGGTGTGCAGCGGTTTTGCGATGACGACATGCAAAGCTTAGTGTGAGACGATTCGGAGGCGAAAAATGCCGCTCTATGCGATCGACGGAAAGGCCCCCGGCTTCGAGGACGCGGACAGCAACTGGATCGCGCCCGACGCCACCCTGATCGGCGATATCAGGGTCGGCCGCAACGCCGGCTTCTGGTTCGGCGTCGTCATCCGCGGCGACAACGAGCCGATCGTCATCGGCGCCGACACCAATGTGCAGGAACACACGGTCATGCACACCGATGTCGGTTTTCCCCTGACCATCGGGCAAGGCTGCACGATCGGCCACCGCGCCTTGTTGCATGGCTGCACGATCGGCGACAACAGCCTGATCGGCATGGGCGCCATCGTGCTGAACGGCGCGAAAATCGGCAAGAATTCGCTGGTCGGCGCCGGCGCGCTGGTCACTGAGGGCAAGGAATTCCCCGACAATTCGCTGATTATCGGCTCGCCCGCTCGTTTGGTGCGAGCGCTGGACGATGCTGCGGTTGCCGGGCTGCGCGCTTCGGCCGCGCATTATGTGGCCAACGGCAAATGCTTCAAGGCGGGACTGAAGAAGGCCTGAGGCCAGCCTTCGGCTATATGGTTCACCGGCATCGTCGCCCAACTCACCGTCCATTGGGGCCGCGCCTGATCATCGCATCGCGCAAAAACGAAGCGCCGGCTTCAAAGCCGGCATTGTCGGCGTCCTCGAGGGCTGTCGTATAGTCGTCGATGCGGGTTTCGAGCGATGGGTTGGCGCCCGCCGCCAACAGCAGGCGGATGGCATCGACGCTACGGATGGCGACCGCATAGTGAAGCGGCGTCCAGTCGTTTACGCCCCGCATGTTGAGGTCTGCGCCACCATCGATCAGGATTCGGACGATTTCCAGTCTGTCAGCCCGGTCGGTGGACAGTGCCGCAATGATTGCCGGAAAACCGCCATGGTGGTGATAGTTCGGGTCCGAGCCCGCATCCAGTAAGGTCGAGATGAAAGCAGTGGGGCTCCAATAGATCGCATATTCCAGTGGATGCCCAAGGCCGAGTTCAAAAGGCATCTGCTCGTCGAACCAGCAGGGTGAGCCGCCTAGGGCCACACCGAGGGCCTCGAAGTCGCCCGCCTTGAACGCGTCGTCGATGGCCTTGAACAGGCGGTGGCGCTCGCATCGATCTTCCGGGATTTCCAACATCGCAGCGATCCGGAGGTTGAATTGATGGTTCATACTGCATCGGTCAATTGCCCTTGGAAAGCTGGCTCTAGCCAAGAGTTTCTGGCTCTGTTCCGACGTCCGTAGCGGCCGTGGCCTTCCGATGGATCGTCTGACGCTGCATCATTTCAACAAGTGGTGACACGCGAGCGGATGCCATTTCCAGGCCGTTATTCGCTTTCGGACGTGCCGCTGGTACGTGGCCGGCGATAGCACTTTACCCATTCGATGCCGGGTTTGATTGCAAAACTTGCACGCCGCAACAAGGTTCTCTGGTCTGTCCTCGCCGCCGTCCATCCGGGGTTTCAGATGTTCCGCGGTGCAGCGGAAGCGGTTGAGCGATCTTACAGGGAGATGATAACGCTCTGAAAACAGCGTCGGGTCTCCATCCCACATCTGAAAACCGCAGTAGAAGCATCGCCAATTTTGCTTCTTGGCCTGCACGGTTCGGAGTTTTGTTAGTTTGTTTGAATTGTTCATTTGACACATCCTTTTGCTTCATCAACATGAAGCGGATGTGCAGCAACCTGTAAGCGATTGCCCCTTATTCAGGAGGGATAGCCCTCGCACTAGACGGCACCCGTAAGAGTGCCACTCCGCAGTATTACAGCGGTAGATGCCGAATTTGAGATCGGCATCCATACAGTCACCAATGACGGCTCCCAGACGAACTAGAGAACGTCTCCACAATTCTTTCAATACGTCAAAATTTGGCGACGCTCAAGTCGAGTTCTCCTATCGGGGCTTCCTCCGGTCTCCCCCGAAAGGTGGAGCCGGCCCGGGGACGGGGCCGGCTCCTAAAACCCGGTCGTTGGGGACGGGGAGGGTGGGGACTCGACCGGGTTTTCTCCTTAAGCGCGTCGCATTCATGCGACGCGCTTAACCTCTGTTTTATGCATGTCGTTATCCCAAAACCGCTGCGCACTTTGGGCGACATGCATTGGCGTCCTTAGCGGACGCTGGCGACCGCGTCGGAGCGGCCGTCGTTGATCGTTACCCAAGCGCCCGAATTCTGGCTCGATTGGCGCTTCAGGTAGGTGTAGTCGGTGTTGGTCCAGGACAGCACCCTGGTCTCCAGATTGTCGAGGATGAACTCTCCAAGGCTGGTGCGCACGGTCAGCACCGCATGGCCGTCTCCGTTCGGCTGGCGCGCAACCGTCATCAGCAGGTCGCCGGCCGGTATGCCGATGTTCATCAACGCGCGGCGCTTTTCCAGCGCATAGTCCTCGCAGTCGCCGAAGCCGCTGTTGGGATAGGACCAGACTTCTTCCTTGCCCCACAGTTCCATGTCGGTGCGCGGCGTGATCCTGGTGTTGACCGAATTGTTGATGCTCACGATTTTCGCCCACAGCTTGCGTGTCAGCTCGACCGGTGCCTGCTTAGGCGTGCGCTCATTGCATTCCTGCGGAATCTTCTGGCAGAACTCGTAATGGCCGACCGGCTGTGTGGTGCGGCTGCCAGTGTGCATGAAGGCTGGTCCCGCTGCGTACGCCGTTCCCCAGGCGGTAAGCTGCATCGCCATTGCCAAGAGCAACAGCTTGCCCCTCGTCTTCTTCATCGTCCAGTCTCCCCGTTTGAGGAGACAATGACACGATTGGATTTATTCGACGCAAAGGCTCGAAGTAGATATTAAGTAAAACGCCTGTAGAATAAACGTAAAATTTGAATCATTTCAGTATAAAATTGTTGAGGCATTTTCGCGGAGCTGCATCGGCACGGCGCGACGCCTTGGCGCGGCATCGGTTGGCAAGTCGCGTCGGCCGGTGCGGAACAACGAAAAAACCGGCCGAATGGGCCGGTCTGATTGCGATAATATGTTGTTGTTTGTCAGGTGCCGGATGCGTTGAATTCGGAATCGAGCGTTTCGGGCCGCTGGACGACGGCGAACTCGATGGCGACGCCGTCCTCGAAATGGCGCACGACCTGGCCGCGCATCGTGCCCAGCATGACCTGGATGCCGATTGCCGGCTTGACGTTGATCTCGACCGCGGCGCCCGAAAGCGACAGGTCGATGATGCGGCACTGGTACTGGCGCCCGTCGGCGAGCTGAAGCACGCTGGTCGGATTGCGCGGCGCCACGCGTTCGTGACGGCGGTCTTCCGGCAGATCGAGCTCATGCTTGTTGGCAAGCCAGGTCAATTGCGCGGCAAGCTTGTCCTTCTTGCGTTCCGACGCGATGACCGTCATCGCGAAACCATCCTGCAAGATACGAGTGACGACGCCTTCGATGCGGCCGATGTGATCGATATAGGCGATGACCTTCTCGCCCGGCATGCCGATGCGCTCCGTGCGAAGCGCAACATTGCCCGGCGACATGTCGACCACCTGGCACGGATGTTCGGTGCGATCCTCCAGCATGAAGCGCCCATAGATCTTCACGCGGACGCGCTGAAAGTTACGCCTTTCAGCTTGGGACGGCGCGGTGTCGACCGCCGCTGACCTCATGACTGCCTACACCCCGTCTGGCATTCCGCGCGTTGATGCGAGGAACTTCAGCGGAAAACTACAGCAAAGCAGGTTAACAAAGGGGAAAGCCTGGCACCGTTACTTTAGCGTTCGCGATTATTCCTCGCGCCCGCCGTCGAACACGACCAGATGGCGGATGCGGCGCGCCTGGCCGAGCGCCGAAATCGTCTGGGGCGGATCGAGATCCAACGGGACAAGCGAGGGGACGTCGATGGCCGGCCGGTTCTTGGGGAATATCGGTTCCTTCTCCGGATCGACGATGCGGATCGAATCGATCAAGGCGTCGGTGATCGGATCCGCGCCCAGCCAGAAGGGTTTTTCAGCGGCGCTTATCACACCGAGGCAGCGCGGGTTTTCGACGCCGCCGTCGAGCGGCAGAGCGAGCAGCTCGAACTTGTTGGAACGGTCGCCGCGGCTGAAACCTTCATAAGTGATGAGCACCACGGATTTCTGGTCGAAGACCCCATGGATCAGTTTTGAGACAAGCCGCTGGTCCTTCTCCCGCCACAGCGACGGGAAGGAAAACCCCTTGAGCTCACGGCCATAGACCGCGCAAAGTCTTGTGCCGGCGAGCCGGAACACCGCCTCGCCGCGTGTATCCTTTTCCAGGATGAATGTGTCGGCCAGCAGCGACTTGATGTCGGCTGGCTCGACTTCCGAACGCTTCGGGGCAGGGCGCCCGTCACGCAACCGGTTCCAATAATGGAACAGCGTGATCGATCCGTTCTGGTTCATGCTATGCTGCTCCGCGCAATCTGTCGTCTGATGTCCCATCGGTGAACAGAAGGGCGCCCTCCGAGGACCTACATGCGTTGCGGAGCAGGATGCGTGCCAGCATCGTTAACACTTGTTCACGGGTCGGGGTCGTTAAGGTTAACAAGTGGTTTACGTTGCGCCCCACCCAAGCCCGTGGCACGCTAAAACCACTCCAGAAGCGGTCGTTTCGCAGCGATCGGCAGCACTTCAGTCAAGAGTTTTGGGGAGCGTGGGGGCTCGACCAGCCGTTCAAGGGCAACCTTGGACGGCTTCTTTTTGATTCGCGCCCAAGCGATTCGCGGCGATTCGCCCTTTGTGAATCGGGTGACCGTGATCTACATGCTCGCGAAGGCGAGCGACTGAGTGCAAGGCATATGAGCGAACCAGCAAGCCCATCGGAAATCGAACAGGGCGAGGGCAGACCTATCGGCCGCGAGCCGGTATTCAACATGCCACCCGTTGTGCTGGCGGTGATCGGCATCTGCGTCGCCGTTCACCTGATCCGGTTCTATTGGCTCACCGACGACCAGGATTTCTCGCTGCTGATCCGGACTGCCTTCATCCCGATCCGCTATTCCGGTCGCTTCGACCTCGATTTCTACGCGTTTTCGAGCCCCTTCACCTATGCCTTCCTGCATGGCGGCTTCGCTCATCTAGCCATCAACATGGTGTGGCTGGCGGCTTTCGGCTCGCCACTGGCGAATCGATTCGGCGCGCTTCGTTTCAGTCTGTTCTTCGCGGCGACGGGGCTGGCGGCGGTGGTGCTGTTCTGGGCCATGCATCCGCTCGGCCAGGCGCCGCTGGTCGGCGCATCGGGAGCGATTTCCGGCATGATGGGGGCCGCCGCCCGCTTTGGCTTCCGCACCGACCGCTCGTCCGGCAAAGCCGCCTTCGCCGGCGCGCCAATGCCCATGGCGGCGGTGTTCCGCTCGCGCGGCGTTATGACTTTTCTCGCCATCTGGATGGTGATCAATCTCATCACCGGCCTCGTTGCCTTCGCGCCCGGCATCGACAGCCAGATCGCCTGGGAGGCCCATATTGGCGGTTTTGTCGCCGGCTTCTTCGGCCTGCGCGTTTTCGATCGGCGGCAGCAGGCGGATGAGTCCATGGCCTGAAGCATGTCGCCCAAAAGCATGCCCTCGGTCTTGAACCGAGGGTGCGCAGCGGTTTTGGGACAACGACATGCGATGCGCATTAAGACGCCGCACTTGAAATGCAATCGATCGCGGCGCACGATGTTCACTACAGCGCCGCGCGTCCTCTTGGACGCGCAAAGGACGCTGTAGAAACTTTGATTTGGCGCATGATCTTTTCCGAAAATCGAGGCCGATTTTCGGGGTCATGCGCAGGAGGAAAGCCGGTCAGGGCAGGAACCGGCAAGTAAAACAGAGGAGGACGCCATGACTGTTAAGGCAATTCTCGAGCAGAAAGGCCATGACGTGTTGACGCTCGGGCCGAACGAAAAGCTGAGCGAGGCCATTCGCATCCTGGCCGAGCACAGGATCGGTGCGCTGGTCATCACCAATGGCGATCACAAGATCGTCGGCATTCTTTCCGAGCGCGACGTCGTGCGGGTCCTCGCCAGGGAAGGAGCCGCCGCACTGGACATCGCGGTGCGTTCGGCGATGACGCCCAAGGTGAAGATTTGCAATGAGAACCACACCGTCAACGAGGTCATGGAGATCATGACCAGTGGCCGTTTCCGCCATCTGCCGGTGGAAAAGGACGGCCTGCTCGACGGCATCGTGTCCATAGGCGACGTGGTCAAGCGGCGCATCGAGGATGTCGAGCGCGAGGCAGCCGAGATCAGGGCCTACATCGCGACGGCCTGAATGCGGCGAGAGCGACGGCGGCGGCGAGACTCGGTGCGAAAGCGCCAGCTTCGGCTTTGCGCTTGTCTCTTTTCGTGGTTTGCACTAGCGAATGACTTTCACGTCCGGCGTGGCGGAATTCACGTTCAGATGTGAATCCGCCACCGAAAGTTCGCAGGCCACTATGACCCTCATCGACACCCGCACGCCAGAAGCCAAACGCTTGATATCAGGCGCCACCGGCGACTGGGAAATCATCATCGGCCTCGAGGTCCACGCGCAGGTGACTTCGCAGGCAAAGCTGTTCTCCGGCGCCTCGACGGCTTTCGGCGCGCCGCCGAACGCCAATGTCAGCCTCGTCGATGCGGCGATGCCGGGCATGCTGCCGGTTATCAACGAGGAATGCGTCAAGCAGGCGATCCGCACCGGCCTGGGGCTGAAGGCCGAGATCAACCACAAATCGGTCTTCGACCGGAAAAACTATTTTTATCCCGACCTGCCGCAGGGCTACCAGATCTCGCAGTTCAAACAGCCGATCGTTGGCGAGGGCAAGGTGATCGTCTCCGTCGGTCCGGACCGGCAGGGCGAGTTCGAGAATATCGAGGTCGGCATAGAGCGCCTGCACCTGGAGCAGGACGCCGGCAAGTCGATGCACGACCAGCATGCGACGATGTCTTACGTTGATCTCAACCGCTCCGGCGTGGCGCTGATGGAGATCGTCTCCAAGCCCGATATGCGCTCCGCCGACGAGGCCAAGGCCTATGTCACCAAGCTGCGCACCATCGTGCGCTATCTCGGCACTTGCGACGGCAATATGGACGAAGGCTCGCTGCGCGCCGACGTCAACGTCTCGGTGCGCCGGCCCGGCGGCGAATTCGGCACGCGCTGCGAGATCAAGAACGTCAACTCGATCCGCTTCATCGGCCAGGCCATCGACTACGAGGCGCGCCGCCAGATCGCCATTCTGGAGGATGGCGGCAAGATCGACCAGGAAACGCGGCTGTTCGACCCCAACAAGGGCGAGACGCGCTCGATGCGTTCCAAGGAAGAAGCGCACGACTACCGCTATTTCCCGGATCCCGACCTTCTGCCGCTGGAATTCGACCAGGCCTATGTTGATGCGCTGGCAAAGGACCTGCCTGAACTGCCCGACGCCAAGAAGGCACGGCTGATCTCCTCGCTCGGCCTGTCGACCTACGACGCCTCGATCCTGGTATCGGAAAAGGCGGTTGCCGACTATTTCGAGAAGGTGGCCGCTGGTCGCGATGGCAAGCTCGCCGCCAACTGGGTCATCAATGATCTGCTGGGTGCGTTGAACAAGGCCGGCAAGGGTATTGAAAATGCTCCGGTTTCGCCTGATCAGCTCGGCGCGGTCATCGACCTGATCAAGGAGGGCACCATCTCCGGCAAGATCGCCAAGGATCTGTTCGAGGTCGTCTGGAACGAGGGCGGCGATCCGCGCCAGCTGGTCGAAAGCCGCGGCATGAAGCAGGTCACCGACACCGGCGCCATCGAAAAGGCGGTCGACGAGGTGATATCGGCCAATCCCGACAAGGTCGAGCAGGCGCGCGCCAAGCCGACCATGGCCGGCTGGTTCGTCGGCCAGGTGATGAAGGCGACAGGCGGCAAGGCCAACCCGCAAGCGGTCAACGACCTAGTCAAGGCCAAGCTCGGGATCGAATAGGATGATGTTCGTTCGCACCGCTGGCGAGCGCGATCTTGCCGCGGTCCGCGCGTTGCTGGTCGAAACGTGGCATGCCACTTACGACAGCATCTATGGTGCTGCCAAAGTCACCGAGATCACTGATGAATGGCATTCGATCGCCTCGCTCAAGGCGCGGCTGACACGGCCGAACTCCGAATTCCTGGTCGCGGACGACGGCAAGCGCATCGGCGGCATGGCTTTCGCTGCAACCACCAAGGATGCGAAGATCGTCATGCTGAACCAGCTCTACGTGCATCCGGCCTGCCAGCGGGAAGGGATCGGCCAGGCGCTGCTGGAAGAGGTTGAGGCCAGCTTTCCGGAGGCGCGGACGCTGCGTGTCGAAGTGGAAGAGGCAAACGCTCCGGCCGTCGCCTTCTACCGCTCGCAAGGGTTTTTGCCCGCCGGCAACACCGCCGACTGCGGCGGTGGCTCAGGACTGCCGGCGCTGATTTTCGAGAAGACGATCGGCTAGACTTGTCTGCCGGACACGTCGCAGTCAGTTGCGTTTCATGGGCAGCGCCGGTCGATTGCGGGCAGCCACGCCGTCAGTGTTGGCCCTTGAGGACGACAAGATAGCCTCGTTCGACGCGAACGCGGAAAGCGATTTGCTCCGATGTCCCAGGGTCCTTGGATTTGTCGATGACATAGCCGCCAGGATGGGAACGAAGCCATTCCTCGGGATTGTCGGTGCTTTCGAACGGCTTCTGCAATCGGGCAAGGAAGCCGACCTCGTCCTGGTAGTCGAAGGCGACAGCCCAATCCGCATTCTTTCGCTCGTCGATAAAGTTGGCCAGCGGCATGAGATCGTCACGTTTGAAAACGGTCGCTGATGCTACGGCATGGCCGATGCCGAAAATGGCAAGCAGGATGAAGGCCGAGTTTCTGAGCCTCGCTAGTGGGATCTCCGCCATGAAATACCCGAACAGGATGGTCGCAAATGGCAGGATCGGCACCACATAGTGAGGCTGCTTGCCGGATATCGCGCTGAAGACCAGTAAAACCGCGACGAACGAGAACGACAGCAGGCGCAGCGCGCGCAGGTCTGGCGATCTCGTGTCGATCAGGCCACGTATCCGGGCGCCCAGCCTCAGCCGCCATATTTCGGGTATGAAGATCCACGGTATGAGCATGATCGGCATCAGCACGACGTAGAAATAGAACGGCCGGTGATGGGAGTTGTGCAGATTGCCGGTGACACGCCCTGCCGACTGGTTCCAGACAAGGTCGTAGACGAAGTTGCCTTTGGTCAGGATGGTCGCCGGCACTAGCCACATCGCCACCGGGATCAATGCGGCGAGAATTGCCAGGCCTACCCCAGCGAAGAATTTCGGCGTCGCCAGTCCGGCCTGCCGATCGCGCCAGAATGGATAGAGCAGGATGGGGGCGCCGACATGGATGAGCACCACCGGACCTTTCGTCAAGACACCCAGCCCGATGAATAATCCCGCCAGCACGGCGTGCCAGCGGTTGCCGCTCCTGGCAAAGGCAAGCAACGACAAAAGCGCGGCAAGCACGAAGACCGTCAGCAGCATGTCGAACAGGATCAGGGTCGAATAAATGACGAAGACGATGCTTCCCGCGACCAGCCAGGGGACACGGCCTGCGATGTCGTCGCGTCCGGGAAAGAGGGTTTTTGCCAGACGAGTCGTCAGCCAGATGACGAGCGACGAGGCAACGAAGATAACGAGCATCGCGGCAACCCGGCTTACGCCAAAAATGTCCCAGACCAGATCGATAAGCCAGAACAGCAGCGGCGGCTTTTGCAGATAGGGCGCGAAATTCATCGTCGGAACGAAGATCTTTCCGCTCAGATACATCTCCCAGGTGACGCTGAGATATCGCGTTTCATCGACAGGCAGCAGCGGCCGGAAGGCGACCGCGATGCAGATCAATGCAAGCGCGAACAGATAGGGGAGCAGCCGCTCGACAAATGCTGGTATCAAGATTGAGGATCCGCGCCAGAAATCGTTCTCTTTCCAGCCGAGCATGATGCAGCGCTCCTGGAGCGCGCAGGACCGCACCATGATTTTGGCCGAATTGTAACGGAGCCGGCCTGATGCTGCGGATTTTGGGAATCAGCCATGCATCTTTGTCCCAGAAAAGCGTGGCAACGGTGTCACACCCGATATTCCGCCGTGGCATCTGTTACGGCTCAAGTCCCCCACATCGCCGGGCCGAACCGTGTGTCGGACAGGCGCGCTTGAAGCGGGCCACTGTTCTGCGATTCTTGCCTGAATACTTTCTCAGCTGCCGTCCGCAAAAAACGCCCGCAGGTAAGAATTCAGCAGGGGCTAACGCTGAGGCAAAAAAGGCATGGTGCAGCGCACAAAAATATTGCAATGCACTGCAGATGCCGTAACGTCAGGTTCCTAAATGAACGAGACGGCTTTTTCTAAAAGGCCGCCCACTGCAAAGGATGGAAACTATGACCAAGACCGCCGATAAAACTGCTGAAATCATCGAGAACGCAGAAGTCCCGACCGAGGTAACCGATCAGTTCCGCGCTGTCGCCGAAAAGGGCGTCGAGCAGTCGAAAGAAGCCTTATCGAAATTGGCGACCGGCGCCGAGGCGACCCAGAAGGCTCTCGAGTCATCCATCGAAACAGCCAAGACAGCTAGCAATGAGCTGTCGCTGAAGACGATCGCTGCGCTGCGCGCAAATGCTGAGGCCAGCTTTTCTCACCTCGAAGCCCTGGTTGCCGTGAAATCGCCCTCCGAGTTCATCGAACTGCAGACTGCCTTCTTGCGCAAGCAGGTGGAAAAGACCGTCGAGCAGGGCAAGGAGTTTCAGGCGGCGGCGACGAAAGCCGCCGAAGACGTATCCAAGCCGATCAAAGATGTCTACGAGAAGGCGTTGAAGGATCTCAAGGTCGCCTGATTGGCCTAGGCGGAGGGAACTTCCACATTGTCGATCAGCCGGGTTTTGCCCAGCCAGGCGGCTGCGAGCAGGCGTCCGTCACGGTCTCGTCGCCACGGGGCGAGCGTCAGGCTCTCGCGCGCCGCGACATAGTCGACTTTGTCGAAGCCAGCCTTGACGAGGGCGCGGCTGGCCTCGGCGGTCGCGCTGCCTTCGTCACTGCCGGCCGCAAGTGCCGCCGCCGCCCGGCGCAAGATGACGTTGAGCCGGCGCGCCACTTCGAGCTCGTCTTCGCCGAGATAGGCGTTGCGTGATGACATGGCGAGGCCATGCGCGTCGCGTACCGTTGGCGCGCCGACGATGTCCACCGGCAGATCGAGGTCGCGGCAGAGCTGCCTGACGACGCAAAGCTGCTGGTAGTCCTTTTCACCGAAGACCGCGCAGTCGGGCAACGCCTGCAGGAAGAGCTTAGCCACGACCGTCGCGACGCCGTCGAAGAAGGTCGGCCGGAAATCCGATTCCAGCCCGGCGGCCGGCCCACCGACCGAGATCCTCGTGGCGAAGCCGGCCGGATACATCTCTGCAACGTCAGGGGTGAAGACGAGTTGTGCGCCGGCCTCGGCCAGCCGGTCGAGATCGCGGGCGAGTTGGCGCGGATATTTGTCGAGGTCTTCGCTCGGCGCGAACTGCGTCGGGTTGACGAAGATCGAGACAACGCAGCGATAGGCCTTTTCGAGCGCGATCTCCACCAGCGAGATATGGCCGTCATGCAGCGCCCCCATGGTCGGCACCATGGCAACGCTGAGGCCATCGCGGCGCCAGTCGCGGATCTGCGCGCGAAGGGCGGCGACGCTGTCGACAACGAGAGGCGTGCTCATGCTTTGTTCTTGTCGGCTGCAGCGGAAAAGACGTGGTCTGGGCCCGGAAAAGTCCGGCTTCGCACCTCCGCTGCATAGCTGGCTGCCGCATGCGATATGACGCTGCGCAGGTCGGCATATTGCTTGACGAATTTCGGCACGCGATCGACGGTCAGGCCGACCATGTCGTCGATGACCAGGATCTGGCCGTCGCAGTCGCCGCTGGCGCCGATGCCGATGGTTGGAATGGAAATGTGCCGGGTGATGTCGGCAGCGACGGTCTCGACGGTGCCTTCGATGACCACCGAAAACGCGCCGGCCTTCTCGACCGCGTCCGCGTCGCGATAAAGGGCGGCCACATTCTCCTCGGTCCGGCCCTTGATCCTGTAGCCGCCGTCGCTTTCCACCGATTGCGGCTGCAAGCCGATATGTCCCATGACCGGAATGCCGGCAGCGACGATCGCCGCAATCTGCCGGGCAACTGTGATGCCGCCCTCCAGCTTGACCGCCTGGCAACCGGTTTCGCCAACGACCCGCCGAGCCGAGGCGATTGCCTGCGCCGGCGTTGCCTCATAGCTGCCGGCCGGCATGTCGACCACCACGCAGGCCCTGGCTGAACCCCGCATCACCGCTTGTCCATGGGCGATCATCATCTCAAGCGAGGCGCCCAGCGTGGTCTTGTGGCCATGCAGGACCATGGCGACGCTGTCGCCCACCAGAATCAGGTCGACATGATCGTCGAGCAGGCGCGCGACGGGATAGGTATAGGCGGTGAGGCAGACGATCGGCACGCCGCCCTTGCGCAGGCGAATGGAGCTGGCACTGATCCGCAGCTCGGGGTCGGATGCGTACGGAGCCAAGCTTCATCTCCCTCAAGACCGGTCAACCATGTACCCGCACGGGGCGCGCAGAGCTTTAGGGAGACGAAACAAACTTGGCAAGCATGCGTCCGGCAGGCGCGAAATCGCTATAAGCGTCGTTCTCGATGAGATGCGCAACGAATTGCCCGGTTGGTTGCGAACCTTCGGCTTCTTCGGCGGGTTCACGCGACAAACCTTCGTCTAAAATTTAGGGGCGTCCACCATCACCCTCGGCGCGATGAAGAAGCCTCTTACGTGGTAATGGTTATACATGCCTTCGATACCGCTCCCGTTCGTCATTTCGCTTGTTCTGCTCCTTATCCTCGTGCGGATGATCCGGCGGGGACAAGGAAGGCTCGGGCTCTTTCCGCTGCTCGTGGCCGCCTTCGCAATTCAGGCGACTGTGTCAGGATTGAACTGGAACGTCGGTTGGTATCCGGCACGCTTCATCCAGCCAATCCTCGCCGCTGTCCTGCCCGCGCTTTCCTTCGCCGCCTTCGATCAGCTTCGTCGCAAGAACCTAGCGAAACCCTCAGACCTGTGGCCGCATTTAATGCCGGCGTGCCTCGTCGCGGTTCTCGTCGCCTTCTGGCGTGCACCAATCGACATTGTTCTTTTCGTGATCGAACTCGGATACGGCCTCGCGCTCTTGCGAGTTGCGCGGCAGGGCCCGAGTGCACTTGCGGCTGTGCGTCTTAGTGACGAGTGGACCGCGCACAAGGCGCTCGTCGCGGTCGCGCTTCTTCTCATTATCACCGCCTTTGTCGATGCAACGGTATCGCTTGATCTCTCTTTTGGTGATGGGCAGCAGGCCCAAATGATCCTGACCGCTGCGAGCGTTCTGTGGCTGGCGGTCGCCGGTTACGCCGCAACGGTCGCGGACGACACTCGCCCTGAAATGGAATTCAAAGCTACAGAGGAGGGTCTCGCATTCGCCACCTTCGAGCCACAGCCTTCACTCTCTTACGCTTCGCCGGTCAGCGAGGATCTTTCCGTGGCGGACGAGGTCGTTATACGCCGGATTGATGCACTGATGGCTGAACAGCATCTTTATCGCGATCCGGACCTGACGCTGGACCGTGTGGCACGGCGCGCCGGAATACCTGCGCGACAGATTTCCGGGGCGATTAACCGGGTTCATGGCCGCAACGTTTCCCAAGTCGTAAATGAATACCGGGTCAGCGATGCGCAGCGACGGCTGGTCTCGACACGCGATCCGGTGACAGTCGTCATGCTGGAATCGGGTTTTGGCACGAAGTCGAACTTCAACCGCGAGTTCCTGCGCGTCACGGGCATGACACCCAGCGCCTATCGCCGGATCGGTGGCGAAACGTCTGCGGCGCCCGAAACGCAAAACGGGGCACCTGTCGCCTCGTAATCCTGCACCTAGGGGCTGAATTCATCGCGCGAAACGACCTTGATCACGATCTCGGACGTCCAAGATCGCGTTCGAGGGCGAGCCAGCCTGGATTCCGGTCAATCTTGGGGCCTGAACGCTGAAGCTCATTCTTATCGGCAACTATCCGAACTCCGGTACGAGAATTGACAGCGTGACGATGATGACGAGCGCAAGAGGAAAACAATGAAGTGCTTGATGAATGTCTTGGCTATGCTTTGGACCGTCGCGTCTTCGACATTGGTGGTGCAACAGCCAGCCGTCGCCAGCGACAATGTCGGTGTGCGTCAGATTGCGGCTCTCTCCAAAGAGCGCGGGGTCGATCTCGACGTGACCGTTTGGTACCCGGCATCTTCGGGTGGCAAACCGATTATGCTTGGGGAGAGCATGTTTTTTGTGGGAACGCCTGCCATGCTCGATGCCCCAATCTCGGATGGAAAATTTCCTCTCATATTGCTATCCCACGGCGCTGGCCTGGCAGGAAACGCGCAAGCCTTGAGCTGGATTGCGATGCCATTGGCGAAGCAGGGGTTCGTTGTGGCGGCCCCTACCCATCCCGGAAATACAGGCGCAAACCGATCCGCGGTGGAAACGATGAAGCTTTGGCTGAGACCTGCGGATATCACCGAGACCTTGAATGCGATGGACAAAGCCCCTTTTTTCGAAGAGCACCTCGAACATGACAAGGTAGGTACTCTCGGGCTTTCCATGGGCGGAAGCACAGCCTTGGCGATAGCTGGTGCCCGCATCGATGCAAAACGCTTGGCGGGCTATTGCGATACGGACGCGCTCAACCCTTCTCTTTGTGGATGGGTCAGGCAAAGCGGCGTTGATCTTCACGCCATGGATTTGACATCGGCCGGCCGCAACAATGAAGATACGCGTATCAGATTTGCAATGGCGATTGATCCTGCACCCGTTGATGTCTTCGAATTCAACAGCTTTTCGCAGATCTCAATTCCTGTCGAACTCATAAATCTAGGTCAACCAGGGAAAATCCCTCTGACCGCGCAGGCCGCTAAAGTTGCAAAAGCCATCCCAAATGCCACTTATTCCACAATCGGAGATGCGAGCCATTACAGCATGTTTGCCGAATGCAAACCTGGTGCGCCTGAGCTCGCCGAAGCTGAAAAGGTTGGTGATCCGATTTGTATGGATGGCGGAGGCCGCACACGGCGCGAAATCCATACGGAACTGATCAGTATGGTCACCACTGCCTTCAGTCGAGCATTGATGGCAAGCCCTTAAACATCGACTGTCCCGTATGCGTCCGCATCGGTAACGGACGTCGGTCTTCTGACAACCATTTGTACGGCACCTCAGGCAAAAGTCTTGCCTTCGCGATGACCTGACGCCATAAGCAGGCAACGGGCGCCCGCCGCGAGGATTTGGATGAAAACTTTCCTTCTGCAGTTTTTCACCTGGTGGAATAGCCAGACGCTGGGAACGCGCTTCCACACCTGGCGCCACGGCAAGAAGGTCGGGCAGGACGAGGCTGGCAACATCTACTACGAGGGTGGCGTCGATTCGGAAGGCCGTACCCGCCGCTGGGTCATCTATCGCGACTATTCGGAAGCCTCGATGATTCCGCCCGGCTGGCATGGCTGGATGCATCACCGCGTCGATGTCGCGCCGCCGAGCGAAAACTACAAGCCACGCGACTGGCAGAAGCCGCATCAGCCGAACCTCACCGGAAGCGCCGCCGCCTATCGCCCCAAGGGCTCGGTGCTCACCAATCAGCACCGCCCGCAGGTGACAGGCGATTACGACGCCTGGACGCCGGGTTCGTAACCGCTCGTCAAGGTGGAGATCGGTCCTTTATCGCCACAATTGGCGTTTAGCTGCTTGTCGATCTGACAGCAGTGACTAGCCTTGGGCGCGACAGAATCACCCCGGGCGCAAACCACCGGATCCTTGCATGAGCATTTTCAGCCGAATCTCGATAGGCGGACTGACGGTGGCCGCCACCGCTTTTGCGGCTTTTAGCATCGCCGCCGCTCAGACGCTGGAGGCGCCAGTGGACCCGGGGGCGCCGACGGAATTTGAGGCGCCAGTGGACCCGGGGGCGCCGACGGAATTTGAGGCGCCAGTGGACCCGGATGCGCCAATGGAACCGGATGCGACTGTGGACCCGGATGCGACAGTGGCGCCGGCGGCACCGGCGGCACCACAACGCATCACCAATCCCGTCGCCGAATTCGCCGGCATAGACAAGATCACCGGCCGCATCATCACCTTCGACGTCTATATTGACGAGACGGTGCAGTTCGGTGCTTTGCAGGTGACGCCGCGCATCTGCTATTCGCGGCCGCAAACCGAAGAGCCGAAGACCGATTCCTTCGTCGAGGTCGACGAGATCACGCTGGATCGCAAGATCCGCCGCATCTTCACAGGCTGGATGTTTGCCGAAAGTCCCGGCCTCAATGCCGTCGAGCACGCCGTCTACGACGTCTGGCTGAAGGGCTGCAAGCAGAAGTCGGATGTGCCGGCACCCGACGCGGCCAAGACCAACTAGAGCGCTGCGTCCTTTCGGAACTTGCCCTGCCCGCCGCGCGTTAGGGCACGTGCGGAGGACGTTCCGATGATGGCCAACAAAGGCGAGCTTCTCGAACTCGAAAAAGGGTTCTGGACCGGCGACGCAGCCTATTTCAAAGCCAATGCCGACACCGAATGCCTGGTGGCGTTCCCACAGATGGCGCAGGCGATGAGCAACGCCGATCTGGCCGAAACCGCGACGGACCCGAACCGCTGGCGCGATCTCGACATCGACCTCAAGGGCATCATCGAGCCGGGTAGCGACATTGTCATGCTGACCTATGAGGCCCACGCCACTCGCGAGAATGGCGAGCCTTATGCGGCGCTGGTCAGCACCGGCTATGTCCATCGCGTCAACGGCTGGAAGATGATGTTCCACGCACAGACGCCGCTCGAAGTTGCGGCAAAAGACTGATTGGACGGGTCGTCAGGGAAAGACGGATCGTCAGGGAAAGAAGACCGCTTCGCCCTTCAGCGCGTCAGCCAGCATCTTTTCGTATCTGCCCCTTGGCACGTCGACCGCGCCGAAGCGTTTGAGGTGCTCGGTGGTGAACTGCGTGTCGAGCAGCGCAAAGTGCCGTTGCTTCAGGCGCTCGACCAGGCGCACCAGGCAGACCTTCGACGCGTCCGTTTCCCTGGCGAACATGCTTTCGCCGAAGAACACCCGGCCGAGCGAGACGCCGTAAAGGCCGCCGACCAGCCGACCCTCGCGCCAGGCTTCGACCGAATGGCAATGGCCCATCCGATGAAGTTCGACATAGGCCTCACGGATCGGCGCATTGATCCAGGTCGACCGGCGTTCCTCGCGCCTTTCGGCGCAGCCATCGATGGTCGCTTCGAAGTCGAAATCGAAACGGATGTCGAACAGGTTTTTCCGGATCGCTTTCCTCAGGCTTTTGGGCGCGTGAAAACCATCGAGCGGGATGATGCCGCGCGTCTCCGGCCGTACCCAGAACACTTCGGGATCTGTGGCGCTTTCGGCCATCGGGAAGACGCCCGAGGCGTAGGCCTTGAGCAACAGGTCGGTCGGGATGCGATAGCCTGGCGCGTAGGGACGGGTCATCGCATCATTATATTCTATAAGTTCACGACCTAATCCTCTTTGGCCAGATATTTTTCCAGCCAGTGGATGTCATACTCGCCATTGGCGATATCGGCATTGCCGACGAGATCACGAAACAGCGGCAGCGTCGTCTTGATGCCGTCGACGACGAATTCGTCGAGCGCCCGCCGCAGCCGCATCATGCATTCGACACGGTTGCGGCCGTGCACGATCAGCTTGCCGATCAGGCTGTCGTAGTAGGGCGGGATCTTGTAGCCGGAATAGACGCCGGAATCGACACGGATGCCGAGGCCGCCCGGCGTGTGGAAATGGGTGATCGTGCCGGGCGAAGGGGTGAAGGTGCGCGGATCCTCGGCATTGATGCGGCATTCGATGGCATGGCCGTTGAACTTGATGTCCTCCTGCCTCACCGAAAGCCCGCCGCCCGAGGCGACGCGGATCTGCTCGTGCACGAGGTCGATGCCGGTGATCGCTTCCGTTACCGGATGCTCGACCTGCAGGCGCGTGTTCATCTCGATGAAGTAGAATTCGCCGTTCTCGTAGAGGAATTCGATCGTGCCGGCGCCGGAGTAGCCGAGATCGGCGATAGCCTTGGCGCAGACGCCGCCGATATGAGCGCGCTCCTCGGCATTGAGCGCCGGTGAGGGTGCCTCTTCCCAAACCTTCTGGTGGCGCCGCTGCAGCGAGCAGTCGCGTTCGCCGAAATGCACGCCGCGGCCAGCACCGTCGCCGAACACCTGCACCTCGATGTGGCGCGGCTTTTCGAGATATTTCTCGATGTAGACGGCGTCGTCGCCAAAGGCGGCTCCGGCTTCCGAGCGCGCCGTCTGCAGCGCGACCACAAGATCGGCTTCGCTGCGCGCCACCTTCATGCCGCGTCCGCCGCCGCCGGCCGACGCTTTGATGATCACGGGATAGCCGATCTCTGCGGCGATGCGTTTGGCTTCCTTTTCCTCGGTGACCGCGCCGTCGGAGCCGGGCACCACCGGAATGCCAAGACGCTTTGCGGTGCGCTTGGCCTCGATCTTGTCGCCCATGATGCGGATGTGATCGCCGGACGGGCCGATGAAGGTGATGTTGTGCGCGGCGAGGATATCGGCGAATTTGGCATTCTCCGACAGGAAGCCATAGCCCGGATGCACAGCGTCGGCGCCGGTGATCTCGCAGGCCGCGACGATCTGGTGGATGTTGAGATAGCTGTCGCGCGACGGCGGCGGGCCGATGCAGACGCTCTCGTCGGCGAGCCGCACATGCATGGCATCGGCATCGGCGGTCGAATGCACCACCACTGTCTGGATGCCGAGCTCCTTGCAGGCGCGCAGCACCCTCAGAGCGATTTCGCCGCGATTGGCGATGAGGATTTTCTGGAACATTTTTCGGCTGTTCCCGGCTCTACTCGATCACGACGAGCGGCATGCCATATTCGACCGGCTGCGCATCCTCGAACAGGATCGCCGTCACCGTGCCGGCACGGGGTGAGGGGATCTGGTTCATCGTCTTCATCGCCTCGATGATCAGCAGCGTCTGGCCTTCCTTGACCTGCTGGCCGACCTCGATGAACGCCTTGGCGTCGGGCGATGGCGCCAGATAGGCGGTGCCGACCATGGGTGAGGCCACCGCATTCTTGGAAATCTCGGCCGCTGCCGCGGTGGTTGCGGCCGCCGGCTGCGCTGTCGGCGGCGCATAGGCGGGCTGCGGTGCGGCGACCGCATGGACGGCCGGCGCCTGGCGCGACACGCGCACCTTCAAGTCGCCCAACTCGACCTCGATCTCGGTGAGGTTGGTGTCGTTCAGTATGCCCGCCAGATCGCGGATAAGCTGCTGGTCAACACCGTTCTTCTTTATCGACATTTTCGAGCCTTCTGTTTGTTGGCCGGTCATAGGCGTGCGGCCAGCGCCTGCAGCGCCAGCGTGTAGCCGAGCGGCCCGAACCCGCAGATCATGCCGACGGCGACCGGCGAGACCATGGAGACGTGGCGAAATGATTCCCGCGCATGGATGTTGGAAAGATGAACTTCGGCGACGGGCAATGGCGCGACGGAGCGGATGGCGTCGTGAATGGCGATCGAGGTGTGGCTGTAGGCGCCCGGATTGATGACGATGCCGACAGCCTTGTCGGCGGCTTCCTGTATCCAGTCGACGAGGTCGCCCTCATGGTTCGACTGACGGAAATCGATCTCGAGCCCAAGCGCCGCACCCGCCTGCTTGCAATCGTCAGCGATCGCCGCAAGCGTCTTGCCGCCATAGATGCCTGGCTCGCGCTTGCCGAGCGCGTTGAGGTTGGGACCGTTCAGGACGAAAACCGTTTTCAAAATGCCGACCTTTCCCGCCGCCCGCATTAGCCGGCGCACCGGGCCTCTATACTGGGCTTAGACGCCTGCGAAAAGAGCGCAAGTGGGTTCTTTCGCTGTCCACAACAGGTGGAAAAAAACGGCTTGCGCCGAAAACCAGCGGTCGATCAGAGTGCGGCCTTGGCCGCCTCGATCTTCTCCGCCAGCACTTCCTGCCCGAGCGCCCCGAATACCACCTCGTTGCCGACCACATAGGAGGGCGTTCCGGTGATGGCCAGCTTGTTGGCAAGGTCATAGGTCTTGGAGAGGGCCTCGGCGATCGACGGGTCCTTCATCTTCTCGCGCAGCGCCGCTTCGTCGGCGCCGAGCGAAAGCGCTACCTTGAGGGCCGCCGCCTCGGTGGCGCGTCCCTGGCCGCCGAGCAGCGCGTTGTGGAACTCGCCGTATTTCTCCGGCATCATCAGGTGGAAGGCCATCGAGACGACGCTCGCCTTCTGCGAATCCGGGCCGAGGATCGGGAACTCCTTGAGCACGAAGCGCAGGTCCGGATCGGCTGTCGTCAGCGCCTGCATGTCCTCCATGGCGCGTTTGCAGTAGCCGCAATTGTAATCGTAGAACTCGACGATGGTGACCTTGCCGTTCGGATTGCCGACGACGCCGTCGAAGGTCGAATTGAAGATCTGGTCCTTGGCATTTTTGATGACGCTGAGGCTGGCAACCTGCTGCGCCTCCTTCTGCTTGGCCTCGAGCGCTTGCTGTGCCTCCAGCAGCACTTCCGGGTTCTTCAAGAGGTAATCGCGGATGATGCCCTCGACTTCGGCCCTGTCGATCTTGGTGTCGGCGGACGCCGCCTGGGCGATCTGCGCGGCATCGGCCTTTGCCGCCTGCGGACTTCCGGTCACGAACCCGAAACCCAGCATGGCGAGAGCGACCGCCACTCCCGTGGTGCCCAGCAGAATTGCCTTGTTCATGGTCCTCGATCCTCTTGCCTGGTTTCCGGCCCAATTGGTCCGACTATATGTCGCCGCGCACGGCCGGAAGGTTCACTTTTTCTTGCCTGATGGTGCGTAGTTTATGATGTCCTGCGCGCGGATCCAGCCCGGCTCGCCGCGCTTCATTTTCATCTGCGCGCGCATTGCGAAGATCTTGGCATCCTTATAGGCGCCGGAATAGAAATGGCCTTCGGCGGTCGCAAGGTCGGCGGCCGGGATTTTGCCGAGCTCGCCATAGGCCTGCGCCAGATAGCGATACCCGACCGCGTTTTCCCGGTCGCGCCCGAGGCCTTTGTTGATCTGCACCACCGCTTTCTCCAGGGAATCGGGCGTGCCGACGGCCATCAGCGCCTGGCCGTAGGAGACCGGCAGCAGCCCGGATCTGGCTGGATCGAGGCTGACCGCCTTGGCATAGGCTTCCGCCGCGTCCCTCGGCTTGTTCGCCTTCATCAGGACGTCGCCACGCAATTCCTGGAAATAGGGGTTTTTGGGCTGTGCCTTGATCAGTGCGTTGGTCTTGGCAAGCGCTTTGGCCAGATTGCCATAGAGATAGGCCGTCTGCGCGTCGCCATATTGCGAGGCGAGGCTGCCCGGGTTCTTGCGCATCAGCCGCGATGCGGCGGCCTGGCCTTCCATGTAGGCGGCGATCTTGATGCGCATCATGTCGTGCCGCTGCTGCAGTGCCGGCGGATCGACCTTGTCGACATAGGGGCTCTGCTTGACCAGCACTTCGAGATTGGCGATGCGTTCCCGCGGCAGCGGATGGCTGATCCGGTAGGGATCGACCTGCGCCCCCGACAGCGAGAGCGCGCTCTGGAAGCGGTCGAAGGTTTTCAGCATGCCCATGCCGGACTGGCCGGTGGCATTGAGATAGGTTATCGCCGAGCGGTCGGCGGTCATCTCCTCGGTGCGCTGATAGGCGAGGATGCTGCGCTGCGCCATCTCGCCGCCGCCAGCCGCAACCCCCATGCCGGCGCCGGCGAGGCCCCGGCTTTTGGTGGTGGCGCCGGCGACGACGGCACCGGCGCCAAGCAGCGTCGCGATGATGGCCATCGTCTTGGCGCGTTCGAGCTGGTTGCGCAATTTCTGCTGGTGCCCGCCGGCAATGTGGCCGGCCTCATGGGCGATGACGCCGATGATCTCGTTGGGCGTCTCCGCCGACATCAGGGCCCCGGTGTTGATGAACAGACGAGACCCGGCAACGAAAGCGTTGAAACTCTGGTCGTTGACCAGCACGATGTCGACGCCGTCTTCCGGCAGGCCCGCCGCCCTGAAGATCGGCCGCGCATAGTCACGCACCAGCGCCTCGATCTCGGCATCGCGCACCACCGGCACGTTTTGCGCGAAGGCGCTGACCGTGCTGGTCACGGCGACCGTCGCGGCAAGCGAAAGCGTCGCGAAGACGCGCGCTGCCCTGGCAATCGTCGATTTGGGTCGATTCAACATGGCAGGTCCACTGGTAGACGAGCGGGCGGAGGATGAAAAGTCGGCACTGAAACTTTACTGAACTTGTGATCCTCACATCAATCGGGCATTTGTGCGGCGCGGGACGCCAAAGCTCGGCGCCGGCAGCCGGTAAGTGCCGTCCCAAGACCGACCCAGGGCCGACCCAAGGGCCGACAAGGAATGAGGTCAAATGGTTGTATCGCTTTCGCGTCGCGGCGAAGTCGAGCCGTTCCACGCCATGGACATTCTGGCGGAAGCGAATCGGCTGAAGGCTAAGGGCGTTCCGGTTGTTTCCATGGCCGTTGGCCAGCCGTCCGACCCGGCGCCGGCCGGGGTCAGGGAAGCGGCGGCGAACGCATTGAAGATGGGGCGTATCGGCTACACCGACGCATTGGGTCTTGCGGGCCTGCGCGAGGCAATCGCGCAGCACTATGCGGACCACTACGGGTTTGACGTCTCGCCCGGCCGGATCGCCGTCACCACCGGATCGTCGGCCGCCTTCAACCTGGCCTTTCTGGCGATGTTCGATCCAGGTGATCGTGTCGCCATCGCCGCACCCGGCTATCCGGCCTATCGCAACATCATGGCCGCGCTCGGCATCGAGATCGTCGAGATCGAGCTCGACGGTGATGCCTATCTCCACGCTGAACACCTGAAGGCCGCGCATCGCGAAAAGAAGCTGAAGGGCGTGTTGTTCGCCAGCCCGGCCAATCCGACCGGCGCGATTATCCCCGCCGACGAGCTGTCGGCTCTGGTGACGACGGCGGAAGAGCTCGGCATTGCCGTGATCTCCGACGAGATCTATCACCGGCTGGCTTATGCTGCGCCGGACACCACGGCGCTTGCCTACGGCCCTGACGTGACGGTGATCAATTCCTTCTCGAAATATTACTGCATGACCGGTTGGCGCATCGGCTGGATGGTGCTGCCGGAACAATTGGTGCGGCCGGTCGAGCGCATCGCCCAGAGTCTTTACATCTCGCCGCCGGAACTGTCGCAGATCGCCGCGATCGAGGCATTCAAGGCGACTGGGGAATTGGAAGCGGTGAAGGCGCGCTACGCCTGGAATCGCGAGCTTTTGATGAAACGCCTGCCCGAACTCGGCTTTGCGCTGGCGGCACCGATGGATGGCGCCTTCTACGCCTTCTGCGATGTCACCAGGCACACCAACGACAGCATGGCCTTCGCGCGCAGGATGCTGGCCGAGGCGCATGTTGCGGCTACGCCCGGCCGCGATTTCGATCCGCTGCAAGGCCATCGAACCATGCGCTTTTCCTATGCCGGCAGCCACGACGAGATGGTCGAGGCGATGGCGCGCATCGAACGCTGGCTGAAGTAGCGCGAATGCCGGACCTCGAACAAGCTTTGACCGAAGTTGCCGCCGAAATGGCGGAGCGCACGGATCGCGGCGATGTCGCGACCTACATTCCGCAACTCGGCAAGGTCGATCCGAAGAAGTTCGGCATTGCCGCCGTGACCAATGACGGTCGCGTGCTGATGGCGGGCGACGCCGATGAGCCGTTTTCAATCCAGAGCATTTCGAAGGTGTTCACGCTGACATTGGCGCTCGGCAATGTCGGCGACGCGCTGTGGCAGCGTGTCGGGCGCGAGCCTTCGGGCAACCCGTTCAACTCGATCGTCCAGCTCGAGCATGAGAACGGCATTCCGCGCAATCCGTTCATCAATGCCGGCGCCATCGTCATTTCCGACATTCTGCTCGCCGGCCACCAGCCGCGCGAGGCGATCGGCGAGATCCTGCGCTTCATCCAGTTCCTGGCCGACGACGAGACCATCATCATCGACCGCGAAGTCGCGGCTTCGGAACGCGCCACCGGTTTTCGCAATTTGGCGCTTGCCAACTACATGAAATCCTTCGGCAATCTCAACCACGCGCCGGACCTGGCGCTGGGCGTCTATTTCCACCATTGCGCCATCGCCATGAGCTGCCGGCAACTGGCTTTGGCCGGCCGCTTCCTCGCCAATGGCGGCAAGAACCCGGCGACCGGCCATTCCGTGGTGTCGGCCGAGCGCGCGCGCCGCATTGGCGCGATGATGCTGACTTGCGGTCATTATGACGGCTCCGGCGATTTCGCCTTTCGCGTCGGCATCCCGGGCAAGAGCGGCGTAGGCGGCGGCATATTGGGGGTCGTTCCTGGTGTGGCGTCGCTCGCCGTCTGGTCGCCCGGCCTCAACGCCAACGGCAATTCCAGGCTGGGATCGATAGCGCTGGAAAGGCTGGCGAAAATGATGAACTGGTCGATCTTCGCGCCATAGCGTTGGGATCTCAGGCAAGAAAAATCCCGCGCCGTCTTTGGATGGCGCGGGATTTTTTTGTCAGAAGATCAGTCTAAGCAACTGAAAGGCTTAGAAAAAACCTTTCTTCTGCCACCAGCCGGCACGCTTCGGCTTGTCCTCGGTCTTTGCCTCGTCGGCAACAGTCGAGGACACGATCGGCTCAACCGGAGCATCAACCGGTGCCGGCTTGCGTCGCGATGGGCGGGCCTTCGGCTTTTCGTCGATGGCGGCCACGGCTGTTTCCTCCGAAACAGGCGCCGGAGCCTCGGCGGAGGCTTCCGGCTCGGCAACCGGTGTCTCGGCGACGGCGTCTGCTGCAGCCTTCTTCGGCTTGGCGGCGCGGCGCGGCTTCTTCGGCTTCTCGGCGCTCGGCGTGTCGTCGTTGGCCGGAGCAAGGTCCGCAGGCTCTTCGACCGGCGTTGCTGCTACCGGCTCGCTGGAGACGGACTCCAAGACGTCGCCTTCGGGACTGTCAGCCGCCTCGGCAGTGCCTGCATCGACCTCGCCTTCGCCGTCTTCACGGCGATTGCGCTTGCCGCCGCGCTTGCCACGCCGGCGCTTCTTGCCCTGGCCGTCATCCGACGCGTCCACCGCCTCGGTAACGCCGACCTGCGCCTCTTGGTCTGCTTCGGCGCCTTCATCGTTTGAGGCTTCGGAGACGCCATCGGCAGTGGCCGAGAGGGACGCGCCTTCCACGGGGGCGCCATGCTCGCGGTCGCGATCCTTGCCGCCGCGCCGTCTGCGGCGCTTGCGACGCTTGCGGTCGCGGCCTTCGCCATCCTCGGCGAGCCTTGGCTGCTGCGGCTGCTGGGCCTGGCGCGGTTGCTCGGCCGGTGCAACAGCCTCGTCCTCATCCTCCTCGATGACGATTTCGTCCGCGGGCTCTTCCGGCTCGACATAGGCGGGCAAGGTGCGCACCTCGACGAAGCCTTCAGGCTTTTCCGCCAGCGCGCCGCGGAAGATCGCATAGTGCTGGGCGCCGACCGCGTCGTCGGCCTCGACGGTGATGGTCAGGCCGAAGCGGCTTTCGAGCTCCACAAGCGTGCCGCGCTTGTGGTTGAGCACATAGAGCGCGGTCGCCGCCGGCGTCCGCACCGTGATGTGGCTGCGCGAATCCTTGAGCAGGAATTCCTCGATCGCCCGCACCACCATCAGCGCGACAGACGAATCGGACCTGACATGGCCGGTGCCGCCGCAATGCGGACACGGCTTCATCGTCGATTCCAGCACGCTGGCACGGATGCGCTGGCGCGACATCTCCATCAGGCCGAAATGCGAGATGCGGCCGACCTGGATGCGGGCGCGATCGTTCTTGAGGTGATCCTTCAGCCGCTTCTCGACGGAGCGGTTGTTGCGGTTCTCCTCCATGTCGATGAAGTCGATGACGATCAGGCCGGCGAGATCGCGCAGCCTCAGCTGCCGTGCGACTTCCTCGGCCGCTTCCAGATTGGTGTGAAGCGCCGTGTCCTCGATCGAGTGCTCCTTGGTCGAGCGGCCCGAATTGACGTCAATGGCGACCAGCGCTTCGGTCTGGTTGATGATGATGTAGCCGCCGCTCTTCAGCGTCACCTGCGGCTGCAGCATGCGGTCGAGCTGCGCTTCGATGCCATTGCGCACGAAGATCGGCGTCGTGTCGCGGAACGGCTGCACGACTTTGGCGTGGCTCGGCATCAGCATGCGCATGAAGTCCTTGGCCTCGCGATAGCCCTCTTCGCCGGAGACCTGGATCTCGTCGATGTCCTTGTTGTAGAGGTCGCGCACCGAGCGCTTGATCAGGCTGCCTTCCTCGTAGACCAGGGCAGGGGCCGTGGACTGCAGCGTCAGATTGCGGACGTTTTCCCAAAGCCGCATCAGATATTCGTAGTCGCGCTTGATCTCGGCCTTGGTGCGGCTTTCGCCGGCCGTGCGCAGGATGACGCCCATGCCCTGCGGCACTTCGAGATCGGCGACGACCTCCTTTAGTCGCTTGCGGTCCTGTGCATTGGTGATCTTGCGCGAGATGCCGCCGCCGCGCGCCGTGTTCGGCATCAGCACCGAATAGCGGCCGGCAAGCGACAGATAGGTGGTGAGCGCCGCGCCCTTGTTGCCGCGCTCTTCCTTCACGACCTGCACCAGAAGGATCTGCCGGCGCTTGATCACTTCCTGGATCTTGTACTGCCGGCGCACCGGCTTGCGGCGATTGCGCGCTTCTTCCAGCGCATCCTCGGCGCCGACCGATTCGACCTCATGGTCGTCCGAATGCGAGGAATGCACCTCTTCCAGCATGCCGCGATCATTGTCGGTGGACGTGGCTTCTCCGGTCGTCTCCGCCCGGGGCATGGCTTCGGAAATCACATCCGCTTCGATGCTGGCGGCAATGGAATTGGGTCCGCCTTCCGAAGGCCCAGTCTCATCATGACTCGTCTCATCACGACTCGCCTCATGACTGGCGACCTCGCGATATTCCGAAGTCTCGGGCGCCGTATCCACATTTTCGGAAACGGCATCGACGCTCTCCGCGCCCGCATCTTCGCCGCTCTCATTGGAGCCGTTCTCGCTGGAATCGGCAGAAACGGGGGAATCGACAGAATCGTCGGAATCGGCCGCACCTGCATCACGCTTGTGCTCGCCTCGGTCGCGGCTCTTGCCACCGCGCCGGCGCCCGCGCCGGCCGCGATCGCGGCTCTGGCGGTCGTCGCCTTCGCCGTCCTCATCGTCCTCGTCTTCAGCCTCCTGCGCTTCCGCGCGCAGCAGCGCCTGACGGTCGGCTACCGGAATCTGGTAGTAGTCGGGATGAATTTCACTGAAGGCGAGGAAACCGTGACGGTTGCCGCCATATTCGACAAAGGCTGCCTGAAGCGAGGGTTCGACGCGGGTTACGCGGGCGAGGTAGATATTTCCTTTGAGCTGCTTCTTGTCCTGGGATTCAAAGTCGAATTCTTCAATACGGTTACCGCGAACGACGACAACGCGTGTTTCCTCCGGGTGGGAGGCGTCTATCAGCATCTTGTTGGGCATTATTTCGTTTCCCCCCGGCAGCCGTCAGCCGCAGCTTGCGGGGCAAAGCCCGCCGCTGTGAGTGTGGATGAACATGGGTGCCGGGCAATTGAATGTCCGCCGGCCGCTGCCTTAGCGCCATGGCGGTGCCGCCCGCAGCCATAATGGCGCGGTTTGCTGCGGACCTTTCCATGATTGCGCTTGAAGCCATCGTAACCAGCAGAACCTTTTTGAACCAAAGCCCGGGAAAACCGGACCAGCTTGTTTGCTCGTACAGAGCCGGCGCGGGACAATCCCGGCCGTTTTCCTCACGCAGGCGTTTCCCCCGCCACGGGCTCACACCTGCGAAATTCGTCGCGATCACCTGATACCTTTTTCGCCTGAAGCGAAAGGAGCCGTCGTTCATCTGACCTGTAGCGGGAAGCTGCGGAGAAGGACGGTTCCAGGATTGCAGTGATCCACCATCGCTTTTATGATTTGGCGGGTTGGAAGGCAACCCCGATTTCGGATGCCGGCAAAAAGCGGTTCCGCAACGGAAGCACGGCTTTAAGCCTTTGGATGAAAAGGCTTGGTTAACCTTCTCTGGATACCAATCGTTAATCGAGTTCGCGGCCTAGCCGGCATTTCGACAAGACGCCGACACTCCGACAAGTAAGATTGGGCGCCTGGCGCCAAACCGGAGCGACTGGAAAGAGATGGGACTGGCAGTCTTCACGCACAAGGGCGGTCTTGCCAGAGACGGTCTCTTCCACGCCGCTTGTCTGCTGTTGCTGGTTGTCGCTTGCCTGGCTTCTTCGCCTGTTTCCTTTGCTGGCGACGCGCCGCTCACCGCGACGAGCTATAAAATGGCGGGTGACGCCACCAAGATGCGCATCGTCATGAATTTCGACCGCGAGCCCGACGTCAAATGGTTCCTGCTGCGTGGCCCCCACCGTCTGGTCGTCGACCTGCCAAGCACGAAATTTGCCATCAATGCCAAGGATGTGAAGGCGCGCGGCCTGGTCAGGGGGGTGCGCTACGGCGATCTCGGCGAGGGAGTGTCGCGGCTGATTCTCACCGGCAAGGGCCCGTTCGCCGTCGACAGGCTCGACGTGCTCAAGAATGAAGACGGCAACGGCTACCGCATCGCCATCGACATGTCGGCGGCGTCCGCGCGGGAGTTCGACGCCGCCCTTGCCAACCAGGCGCTGACCACCGGTTCGACGATCTCCCCCGACAAGGGCGGCAGGGTCGGCACCGGGCCGATCTCCAATCCAGGTCATCGCTTCACCGTCGTCATCGATCCAGGTCATGGCGGCATCGACGGCGGCGCCGAGGGTCTGAACGGCACGGTCGAGAAGAACGTCACGCTCGCCTTCGCCACCGAATTGCGGGCCAGACTTGCCGCAGTCGGCAAGTACGACGTGTTCATGACGCGCGAGACGGATCAATTCCTGCGGCTGGACGACCGCGTGCGCATTGCTCGCCAGCACGAGGCCGATCTGCTCATTTCGATCCACGCTGACACGATCAGGGTCAAGGGCCTTCGCGGCGCAACCGTCTACACGGTTTCCGATAAGGCTTCCGATCCCGAAGCGCAGGCGCTCGCCGACCGTGAAAACCTTTCCGACCAATTCGCCGGCATGGAGATCAAGGACGATAACAAGGAAGTGACCGACATTCTGATCGACCTGATTCGACGCGAGACGCATAGTTTCTCGATGAGTTTCGCCCAGACTTTGGTCGGCCAGCTTTCCACCAGCGTCGGCCTCATCAACAATCCGCAGCGTTCGGCGAGCTTCAAGGTGTTGAAGGCGCCGGATGTCCCCTCCGTGCTGGTCGAGCTCGGCTATCTGTCGAACGCCAAGGATGAGGCGCAACTGCTCAGTGCCGATTGGCGCGGCAAGGCGGCCCAGAGCATAACCAATGCCATCGCCCTGTTCGCTTCAGCCAGGGTCGGAGCAGGAACCGGAGGCTGAGATGCCAGCCGTCGCCCACAACCAGAGGCAGCGTTGCACGACAACAACACCCCGTACTTATTTCCCCGATTCGAGACCGAAATTCCGTGCTGCCGCATTTTCCCCACATGGTGGCGACATGGGTTTTCGATTACTGGTCGGGATCATCTCGAAAGCTTGCGCGAAAGGCGGCTTCGTTTAGGAGATTCCCGAACCAAGGACTGGAGCGGGCATGATTCGTCTCATTGGCTATTTCTTCGGCATCGGCACGGCGCTGGCCCTTTTGGTCGCGGCGGGCGTGGCGATCTATATCAGCCATTTGTCGAAGGATCTGCCCGACTACGAGGTCCTGGCTAAGTATGAACCGCCGGTGACGACCCGCATCCATGCGTCCGATGGTGCGCTGATGGCCGAATATGCGCGCGAGCGCCGCCTGTATTTGCCGATCCAGGCGGTGCCGGATCGTGTCAAGGCGGCCTTCCTGTCTGCCGAGGACAAGAATTTCTACAATCATCCCGGCATCGATATGACCGGCCTTGGCCGCGCAATCATGGTCAATCTGCAGAATTTCGGCTCGGGCAAGCGCCAAGTCGGCGCCTCGACGATCACCCAGCAGGTGGCGAAAAACTTCCTGTTGTCCTCGGACCAGACCTACGAGCGCAAGATCAAGGAGATGATCCTCGCCTTCCGCATCGAGCAGGCCTATTCGAAGGATCGCATTCTCGAGCTCTACCTTAACGAGATTTTCTTCGGACTTGGCGCCTACGGCGTCGCCGGCGCAGCACTCACCTATTTCGACAAGGCGGTGAATGAACTCACCGTGGCGGAGGCGGCCTACCTGGCGGCTTTGCCGAAGGGCCCCTCCAACTATCACCCGTTCAAATATGCCGACCGCGCCATCGAGCGCCGCAACTGGGTCATCGACCAGATGGTCGGCAACGGCTACGTCACGCCCGAGGAAGGCGCCAAGGCCAAGGCCGAGCCGCTCGGCGTCAAGCCACGCCGCTCCGGCACCTATCTGTTCGCCGGCGAATACTTCACCGAGGAAGTGCGTCGCCAGATCAGCGCGCGCTACGGCGAGAATGCGCTCTACGAGGGCGGCCTGTCGGTCCGTACAACGCTCGATCCCAAGATGCAGCTCATCGCCCGCAAAGCCATGCAGAACGGCCTGATGAAGTTCGACACGCTGCGCGGCTATCGCGGGCCGGTGAAGACCATCAGCGTATCCGGCGACTGGGGCGTGCCTTTGAGCGAAGTCAAGGGACTTGACGACGTGCCCGAATGGTCGCTCGCCGTCGTGCTCGACAGCTCGGAGAGCGGCCTGTCCATCGGCCTTCGGCCGACGCGGCAGATCTCGGGCGAACTCGTCAAGGATCGCATCGAAGGCACCGTCAGCCGCGAGGACATGAGCTTCGCCATGCGTCATGTAGTCGACGGCAAGACCGTCAAGGCCAAGTCGCCGGCGGATGTGCTGAAGCCGGGCGACGTCATCTTCGTGCAGAAGAAAGAGGGTACGGACGGAGCCTATATCCTGCGCCAGGCCCCCGAAGTGGAAGGCGGCTTGATCGCCATGGATCCGCATACCGGCCGTGTTCTGGCCATGGTCGGCGGGTTCTCCTACGCGCAATCCGAATTCAACCGTGCCACGCAGGCCATGCGGCAGCCGGGTTCGTCGTTCAAGCCGATCGTCTATTCGGCCGCCCTCGACAATGGCTATACGCCGGCTTCGGTGATCATGGACGGCCCGATCACCATCAAGAGCGGCAACACGACCTGGACGCCGAAGAACTACGATGGAAGGACAGCTGGCCCGGCGACCTTGCGGTCCGGCATCGAGAGGTCGCGCAATCTGATGACTGTGCGCCTGGCCAACGACATGGGCATGAAGCTGGTCGCGGAATATGCCGAGCGCTTCGGCGTCTATGACCGTCTGGCGCCGTACCTGCCGATGGCGCTGGGTTCGGGCGAGACCACCGTGATGCGCATGGTGTCGGCTTATTCGATCATGGCCAACGGCGGCAAGTCGATCAAGCCGACGCTGATCGACCGCATCCAGGATCGCTACGGCAAGACGGTGTACAGACAGGACGAACGCGGCTGCGAAAATTGCAACGCCGCCGAATGGCAGAACCAGCCTGAGCCGGAACTGGTCGACAATTCCGAGCAGGTGCTCGATCCGATGACCGCCTATCAGATCACCTCGATGATGGAGGGCGTCGTCGAGCGCGGCACCGGCGCCACCGTCGCCGAACTCGGCCGCCACATCGCCGGCAAGACCGGAACGACAAACGACGAGAAGGATACCTGGTTCATCGGCTACACGCCCAATCTCGTTGTCGGGCTTTACATGGGCTACGATCAGCCGAAAGGTCTTGGCAAGGGCGCGACTGGCGGCGGCCTCGCCGCGCCGATCTTCAAGGACGTCATGCGCGTGGCGCTGGACGGCACGCCCAATGTCGATTTCAAGGTCCCCGAAGGCATGAAGCTGATCGCCATCAATCGCAAGACCGGCATGCGCGCCAACCCAGGCGACGCTGGCGCCTTTATCGAAGCCTTCAAGCCGGGCACCGGCCCCGCCGACAGCTACTGGGTAATCGGCATGGATGCGGACGGCTCCAACGCCTCCGGCGGTTCGCTGTCGCCACAGGCCAACCAAGCCATCCAGTCCGGCGGCGGCGGGCTCTATTGACATAGGATATGGCATTCTGGGCCGGCTTTCGAGCCGGCCCATTTCGCTTTACAGGCGGCGGTGCCGTCCCTATGTATCGCGCCAACGCAAGCTCTGTTTAAGCAATAGGGCACCATTTCAACACAGGACAGAACAGCCAGCCATGCGCGCGGAAACGCAGAACATTGTCGACGAAATCAGGCAGGCGATTACCCTGCTGAGGAGGCATCTTTGACTGGGATCAGGCCATAAAGCGGCTTGAATACCTGAACGTGCGTGCCGAGGATTCGAGCCTCTGGAACGAGCCGCTGGAGGCGCAGAAGCTGATGCGTGAGCGCCAGGGCCTCGAGGACGGCATCGCCGCAGTCAAAGGCCTCACCCAGGCGCTGGAAGACAATATCGGCCTGATCGAGCTTGGCGAGGAAGAGGGCGACGAGAGCGTCGTCGCCGAGGCGGAAGCGGCGATCCGCTCGATGCGCGGCGAGGCAAAGGCGCGCCAGATCGAGACGCTGCTTTCGGGCGAGGCGGACGCCAACGACAGCTATCTCGAGGTCCATGCCGGCGCCGGCGGCACCGAAAGCCAGGACTGGGCCTCGATGCTTCTGCGCATGTACACGCGTTGGGCCGAGCGGCGCCGCTTCAAGGTCGAGGTGCTGGAAGTGCATGACGGCGAAGAGGCGGGCATCAAGTCCGCCACGCTGCTGATCAAGGGCCACAATGCCTATGGTTGGCTGAAGACGGAATCCGGTGTCCACCGTCTCGTGCGTATTTCGCCCTATGACAGCAATGCGCGCCGCCACACGTCGTTCGCCAGCGTCTGGGTCTATCCCGTGATCGACGATACGATCGAGATCGACGTTTCCGAATCGGATGTTCGCATCGACACCTATCGTTCGTCCGGATCGGGCGGCCAGCACGTCAACACCACCGATTCGGCGGTCCGCATCACCCATCTCGCCACCGGCATCGCGGTCGCCTGCCAGGCCGAGCGCTCCCAGCACAAGAACAAGGCGAAGGCCTGGGAGATGTTGCGCTCGCGGCTCTACGAGGAAGAGCTGAAGAAGCGCGAGGCGGTGGCGAACGCCACCGAAGCGTCGAAGAGCGATATCGGCTGGGGCCACCAGATCCGCTCCTACGTTCTGCAGCCCTATCAATTGGTGAAGGATCTGCGCACCGGCGTCGAGAGCACAAGCCCGTCGAGCGTGCTGGACGGCGATCTCGACGATTTCATGGAGGCCTCGCTGTCGCAGCGCATCGAGGGCGGCGCCGGCGAAGTGGTGGCCGATATCGACTGAAGCGCCTACGCACCAAAGCAGCAGCAACATCACGCTAGAGTAACAGGCTCTCACTCTAATTGAGCGGTCGCTTTATAGCGTTGTTTTTTCATCGAATTTTTTACAACGACTTCTACTTCGGGGGTTGATGCTGCCGGCCTGCCGGCGCCTAGCCCGGAACCACTGCGAGCTGAATCTCGTTATCTGCGATCCCGTCTGCCGGGGTCGATGAAATCACTCTCGTCGACCCCGGCAGTCTGGTTCCGGCTGCAGATGTCGGCGCTCGGCTTGCACCGCAATTTTCTTGCGCCAACAAAGGAATCAGCCCAGCATTCAAAGGCTGGGGGGAAAAAAGCATTTATGGCCGGACGCGGCGTATCTGCGACCTGACGATCCGGCCACTGGGAAGACACGTTCCGGGAACGGGCAAGCGAAACGCTTGAACTCGTTGATAGGAACTGCGCCCATGCCTGCTTTCACAACCCGACCGGCCTCAGCCGTCAACACGGCGCGCCGCCTCCTGAATTCAATCATCGCGGTGGTGGCTCTGACGGCCGCCACCATCACATTTGCAGCGTCCGCTTTGGCGCACGACGCCAAGCCGACCGCGGCGAAGCCGCAAGGCTGGAGTTACCCATTCTCCTGTTGCTCGGGTTATGATTGCCGCGCGGTCTCGCAGACCTCGATCAGCGAGCGTCCGGAGGGCTACGTCATCAAGGGGACAGGCGAGGTCGTGGCCTACAGCGACACACGGATCAAGAATTCGCCCGATGGCGAATATCACTGGTGCTCGGTCGCCGGCGCCAACGACGGAAAGACCATCTGCCTGTTCGTGCCGCCGTCGTCCTTTTAGGCGCCACGCGTCTGACGCAGGCAAGCGAGTCTGCTGCAGACGGTTGTCAGAAGCGTCTCTTTATGTTGCCTTGCCGCGCGGGCGGCAGGCAATCGGGAGGAAGGCGTTCATGACCATAAAGGCAAGCTGCCACTGCAGGGCGACGACATTCGAGGTCTCGCAAGCGCCGCAGACCGTGACGCAATGCACCTGTTCCTTCTGCTCGAAGCGCGGCTCGTTATGGGCCTACTACACCCCGTCGCAATTCAAGCTCACCAGCCCACTCAAGAATGTCTCATTCTACCAGTGGGGGTCGAAAACGATCAAACACGGTTTCTGCGCCACCTGCGGCTGCGGCACCTTTACCGAAACGCCGGACTGGTCGACCGGCAAGCCGGATTTCGACAATCCGAAGATCAGCGTGAACTCGCGGCTGTTCGACGATTTCGACCTCGATCAGGTCGAGATCGTCGTCATCGACGGCAAGAATCTCTGGTAGCCGATAGTTTCTGGCAGCCAATCAAAATTGCGCAATATCGCGGCAGTGGAATTTGACCGGGAAAAGCCATAGCCAGCCGCGTTCCCGTTCCATTTTTCGCCGCATTTCATGTTACAAGACATTAGAGCGACGTGCCTCCACTTGGACGCACAAAGTACGCTCTAAGACTTTGAATCTATGCATCGTGCCTTCCGAAATCGATGATTTTCGGGTCGATGCGACGGAAGGGCTGATGCGGCGTGCCGTCGGTGGGACCGCGGACTGGAGAGGGACTACCCAATGAAAAAGACTGTGCTCGTCGCCGTGGCGACGGCTGTACTCGTGAGCGCCTGCACCACCACCGATCCGTATACCGGAGAGCAGAAGGTTTCCAACACTGCGGCCGGCGCCGGCATCGGCGCGCTGGCGGGTGCGGGGCTCGGCCTGCTTGCCGGCGGCAACGATCGCCGTAATGCGCTGATCGGCGCTGGCGTCGGCGCGCTCGCCGGCGGCGCCATCGGCGCCACCATGGATCAGAACGAGGCCGAACTGCGCCGGCAGCTTCAGGGCTCCGGCGTCAGCGTCACCCGCACCGGCAACCAGATCATCCTCAACATGCCGTCCGACATCACCTTCAACGTCGACCAGGATGCGGTGAAGCCCGGCTTCTATCAGGTGTTGAATTCAGTCGCACTTGTGCTGAACAAGTTCCGGCAGACCACGGTCGACGTGTTCGGCCACACCGATTCGACCGGTGGCGACCAACACAATTTCGACCTGTCGCAGCGCCGCGCTTTGGCGGTCGCCAACTATCTGTCCGGGCAGGGCGTCGATTCCCGCCGCTTCGCCGTCACCGGCTTCGGCAAGACGCGTCCAATCGCTTCCAATGCGACGGCCGACGGCCGTGCCCAGAACCGCCGTGTCGAGATACAACTTTCACCGCTCACCTGAGCAAGACAGATAAGAAGACGGCATTGAACATGAGAACGGCCCCGCAAGGGGCCGTTCTTGTTTGCTTTTGCTGAACCGACGAAACGTCGGTGCCTGTCGCTTCGTTTTCAGGGTCGGACCGACTGATCGACAATTGCCGCAACGATCCGGCGCACGATCGGAAGGACAATCAGCAGGCTCGGAAACGCAACAAGCCATGATACGCCCCATGCGTATGACCAGGTCGCTACGAAACCGTTCGTCCAGCCGGTGCCGATCGCCGTCGAAACCGCCGAGATGATGCAGGTCATGAGGATTGAAAGAACGAACGGCATAACCACTGCACTGTAGGAAGGCGGCAGTTTTCTTAGCTTCAACGTCTTGTGCGGTGATGCTTGCATGGAAATCTCCTAGTCAGAAAATGTTTGTGGGCGCGATCAGGCGACCTGTGCCGTTTGCAAGGCTAGTTCTCGGATAAAGCTTCGTAGCGAACGCGGCTCGCGGCCCAAGGCGCAGCGCAACGTCAGGCTGTTTCCGCCGAGACCATATTTGGCGTAGTGTTCATGGACTTTAGCCAGCAGCTGCAATTGGCGGTCATCGTAGGGAAGACGGGTATTCGCCGCCCACTCACCAAAGGTCGGCTCGCCAGCAGAAATGGACCGGCCAAGTTCCTCACTCATCATTGAAACGATCTCTTCCCGGCTATGCATACCGTCCGCGCACAGTTCAAGCGTCGCATAAGACAACCGCGCTTCGGTCAATGCGATCGCTGCCACTTCGGCGACATCGCGGTAATCGACACGCGCCAGCTTTGCTGTCTTTGGAAACGGTTCCGAGAAAACGCCGTCCCTAACGATGGACGGCCAGGCTGCTGCGATGTTCTGCATGAAATTGGCAGGATGCAAAATGGTGTATTCCATGTTCGTCGAGTAGAGAGCATCTTCGACCGGCACCTTGCTCGCATGGTTTTTTAGCCTCGTATTGGTCGGCTGGATCACCGACGAGAAGACGAATTTTTGAACGCCCGCTCGTCCAGCAGCCTCGACCATGGCAACACCCATGGCTGCTTCGTCGGGGGCAAAGGCCGGTCCGATGTGGAAGACGCCGTCGACGCCCTCGACGGCATTTCCGAGGCTCTGAGGGTTGCGCAAATTGCCGGTCACGACCTCGGATGCCCCGAGCCTCCGGGCCTTTTCGGCGTTCGCAGGGTCGCGAATGAGTGCTCGAACAGTGGCATTGCGGCGGATAAGTTCAGGCACGACAAATCCGGCAAATCGGCCTGTTGCGCCCACGACCAGGACGGTTGGATCGGGTGCTCGCATGACAATTCCCTTCGATGAAACCTGCCCTTTCGGGATTTCTTTCAGGGAAATAAAACGTCGCGAACAGCGTTACAATTATTTGGCTTTGCGATAGTTTCTCTCGATTTTCGAGAGAAACGGAGATGTCATGAGCCGGATAGTCGATTTTGAAGCTTTCATGGCAGTCGTCGAGCACGGAAGTTTGACGGCCGCCGCACGCCGGCTGAACCGCTCACTGCAATCGATCAGCCGGTCTTTGGCGACGCTGGAGGAATCCGTCGGGGTCGAGCTTGTACAGAGAACGACGCGCCGTTCGACACCAAGCGAAGCTGGGGCGGCGTTTTTCCACCGCATCAAACCCGCCATCGACGAAATAAACGACGCAAGACTCCAAGCCGCCAACCAACGATCGGAACCATCGGGCATCTTGCGCGTGGGCGCGCCAGTTCTGTTCGGCCCGGATTTCGTAATACCTGTCATCGCCGACTACATGCAGATGCATCCTCAGGTCGAGGTTGACCTCCAGCTCGCCGACGGATTTGTCGACCTTGATGCCGAGGGCCTCGATCTGGCAATACGGATCGGCAATTTGCCGGATTCCAGCTTGCGAGCCAGACGCTTGGGCGCGTTGCGGCGCGTCGTGTTCGGCTCGCCTTCCTACTTTGAACGCCGTGGCCGACCAACGCATCCCTTTGAACTGAGCAAGCACAGTTGCATTGTTCGAACCTCCGACCAGCGTCCAGGCGAATGGATGTTTCAGATCGAGGGGAAACCTCGGGCGTTGAAAGTGGCTGGCAGTTTTCGATCCAATTTGATGGCACCGATCTATGCGGCCGCAGTTCACGGATTGGGTTTGGGCTACTCGCCCCTTTGGCAGATAAGGCATTTGGTGGATGATGGCCGCCTAGAGGTGGTTTTAAGCGACTTCGAGCCGGTGCCGGTGCCGATGCACGCCGTGTGGCCGGAAGGCAGATCATCTTCAGCCAAAGTTCGCACGTTTCTGGATATGTTGCCGTCCCGCCTGGAATTTAAAAATCTGTAGCCACCGGATCAGACAAGACAACGCGGCGCGGTCGACGGCCTCGTGGTCATGGCGGCCTCGACCCCGCCTAGGACTAGAACCGACACGCTGAGATCCAGCTTTCGCGCCGCCAACCTGAACAAAGCAAATATCAGACATGAAAACGGCCCCGCAAAGGGCCGTTTTCGTTGGCATTTGAGAATTTCTGCTGTGATCAGACCTTGGCCACGATGCGCATGAAGGCGGGCATATCGTCGCCGAAGCCGACGGTCGCATCATTGTCTTCCTGGCGATTGCGGGCAGGGCGGTTGCCGTCGCGCTGCGGCCTGGTGTCGCCACGTTCCGGCGCACGCTGTTCGTTGCGATTGCGATCGGGCGAAGCCTTGCGTTCGGATGAAGCTTGGCGTTCGGGGGAGGCTTGGCGCTCGGGGGAAGCTTGGCGCTCGGTATTTTCCGAGCGGATCGCTTCCTTGCGCGCGCGCCGCTCACCGGCATCGGTGACTGCGGTCTCGGCCATCACTGGCTCGCCCGTCGTATCCGGTGCTGCATCTTCGCTTTGCCTGGCGTGGCGTTCGCGCGGTTTGCGTTCGCCCCTGTCCTTGCGGTCGTCGTCCTTACGACCGGCACGGCGCGGCGCGCCGCGGCCACGGCGGGGAGCATCGTCCTCTCCACCCTCGCTGGCGACGACCGTCGACAGATCGCCGTCATGCCACTCGATCTTGTTGCCGATCAGCCGTTCGATCGCGTCGATGTATTTCGTGTCGGACTTGGTGGCGATGGTGAAGGATTTGCCCGAGCGTCCGGCGCGGCCGGTGCGGCCGATACGGTGGACATAGTCCTCGGCATGGATCGGCACGTCGTAATTGAAGACGTGGCTGACATCGGGAATGTCGAGGCCGCGCGCGGCAACGTCCGAAGCAACGAGGTAGCGCAGTTTGCCGTCACGGAAATTGGCCAGCATCTGCATGCGCGCGCGCTGGTCCATGTCGCCATGCAGCGCGCCGGCGTCGAAATCATATTTCAGCAGCGACCGGAAAAGCTCCGAAACCTCGACCTTACGGTTGCAGAAGATGATGGCGTTCTTCAGCTCGGCGTCCTCGGCCTTTATCAGATTGCGCAGCGTCTCGCGCTTATCCCAGGGTTTCGAACCGGATTTCACCAGCCGCTGGATGATATTGGTGGCGGCCGACGCGGCCTTCGAAACCTCGACGCGCACCGGGGCGTGCAGGAATTTCTCGGTGAGCTTGGTGATCTCAGGCGGCATCGTCGCCGAGAAGAACAGCGTCTGCCTCGTGAACGGGATCATTTCGCAGATGCGCTCGATGTCGGGAATGAAGCCCATGTCGAGCATGCGGTCGGCCTCGTCGATGACGAGGATCTCGACGCCGTTGAGCAGAAGCTTTCCGCGCTCGCGATGGTCGAGCAGGCGGCCGGGCGTCGCGATCAGCACGTCGGCGCCGCGCTCCAGCTTCTTGTCCTGCTCGTCGAAGGACACGCCGCCGATCAACAGCGCGATATTGAGCTTGTGGTTCTTGCCGTATCTGATGAAATTTTCTTCGACCTGCGCGGCAAGCTCGCGCGTTGGCTCGAGGATCAGTGTGCGCGGCATGCGGGCGCGTGCCCGGCCTTTTTCGAGGCGGGTCAGCATCGGCAGCACGAACGAAGCCGTCTTGCCGGTGCCGGTCTGGGCGATGCCCAAAATATCCTTGCCGAGCAAGGCATGCGGGATGGCGCCCGCCTGGATCGGCGTCGGCTCGGTGTAGCCGGCATCGGTGACTGCGGAAAGGACCTTCGGCGACAGGCCGAGGTCTGCGAAGGTCAACGCTTCTTGAGCGATCTGGGCGTCTGAGGACAAGTTTGGCTGTCTTTGGCTGGTTCGGGGGCGCAACATAAGCAGTCGCGGCAAGCGCCGCGCGCCTGCAAGATTGGTATTGCAGGTAGGCGCAAGCCCACGATTTGTCAACAGAAACGGGCGGAGAACGGCATGATTGTGAAGTCGTAACCTTAATCGCGATGCTTAATCGAGCTGTCGGTCGCTGTACCGGCTCAGTAACGGAACTGTTCGGCGAGAATGCGCTCGTTCCACGAATGGTTGGGATCGAACAGCAGCGTCGCGGTCGCCGTCGGTGATTCCCTGACCGTGACCGTGGTCACCGCCTTGACCTCGGTGTGGTCGGCGGCGGCATTCACCGGCCGTTTTTCCGGCTCCAGAATTTCAAAGCGCACGATCGCCTTGTTGGAGAGCAGCGCGCCGCGCCAGCGGCGCGGGCGGAACGGACTGACCGGGGTCAGCGCCAGCAGCGGTGCGTCGAGCGGCAGGATCGGCCCGTGCGCGGACAGATTGTAGGCGGTCGAGCCGGCCGGCGTCGCGATCATCACACCGTCACAGTTCAATTCCTCCAGCCGCACTTGCTCGTCCACGGTGATACGGATCTTGGCCGTCTGGTAGGATTGGCGCCACAGCGCAACCTCATTGATCGCCAAGGCCGAAATCGTTTCGCCCTCTGCCGTCACCGCCTGCATCTCCAGCGGACGGATCGTTTCGGCAACGGCCGCCGCGATGCGCCCCGTCAAACCGCTGGCGCGGTATTCGTTCATCAGGAAGCCGATGGTGCCACGGTTCATGCCGTAGACCTTTTTTCCTGTGCTCATCGTGTCGCGCAAGGTCTGCAACAGGAAGCCGTCGCCACCCAGGGCGACGACAATCTCGGCATCCTCGATGGATGCCTGGCCATAGCGCGCCGACAGGCTTTCCAGCGCCGCATTGGCGTCGGCGGCGCCGGACGAGACGAAGGCGAAACGGTTGGCGGCTTTGCTCATGGCTCCCCAATGGCGACCGGTTGCTGGGGCCGCGCCAGCGCCGGGTTAGCATGGGCGGGCAAATCTGCAAAGGCAGGCATGTGCTGAGTTCTACACAGTGCCGGGAAGCGCGCCGGCCAGGCGCTCGCGCATCGTGTCGAGTGACAAGCGAATGTGATGGTTAAGACGGGGATTAAACTCTCGTAAAGCCGGATCGATCATGTTAGCCGGCAGTGGATGGGCGGCGTGGGGGCCAGCCAGTCGGATCAATCTATTGCCGGTAACACGCCTGATCATCATCGTCCTGATGCTGGGAAGTTTTGCTCTTGCCTTTGCCCAACTGGTGCGCCAGTCCGAAGAGACGAGTTTGAGACCCCAACCCACGGCTTCACGCTGCGGCGATGCCGCCGGCACGCCGTGCCCGCAAAGGGCGCTGTGAATTCGCCATGCACCTCCCGCGATACGTGAGGCCGGTGCCTATCGCGCCTGCAGCAGATGGCAGCCGGCCTGCCGCTTTTGTGCGAGATACTCCTCGATAAGCTGGCGATAGCGCACCTTGCCGAAGCTCGGGAAATGGCCGCCATGCACGACCGCGATATCGAGCTCGCGCATCCGTAACAGCGTCTCGACATAGTCGTCGACGGCTGAATGATAGACATCGTCGATCAGCGGGCCGTCATAGATGATGTCGCCGGAAAGCAGGATGCCAGTCTTCTTCTCGTAGAGCGCGATGCCGCCGGGCGAATGGCCCGGCGTGTGGATCACCTCGAAGGCACGGTCGCCGAGATCGATGATGTCGCCTTGCCCGAGCAAGCGATTGGCCGGCGCCGGCAGGATCCGGTAGCGCGCCGTATCCCAGCCCTGCGGCAGGCCGTCGAACATTGCGTCGGTCGCGTAGCGGTCGGCGACCGTCCATTCATTGCGCGGGTCGGCGAGGATTTCTGCCTCGGCCGGATGCACGCAGCGGTCCGGAAATTCGTGATGGCAGCCGATATGATCGAAATGCGTGTGGCTGGCCACGCAGGTGAGTTTTCGTTCCGTCACCAGCGGCACATGGCGCCGCAGGCTGAAATGGCCGAGGCCGGTGTCGAACAGCAGGTCGCGGTCGCGACCACGCACATGCCAGATGTTGCAGCGGAAGAACGGCTTGATCCACGGCTCGTGGATCAGCGTCACGCCATCGCCCATGCGGATGGTTTCATACCAATTCGGAGCGTCGATGACCGGAAGCGTGCCCATGGCTCAACCCGCCAGAAGGATGATGTGGCCAGCGTCGCACGAAACCGCAACGATGTCGCCCGGCCGGACGGCCGCAGCGGCGGGAACCCTGGCGATGAAGTGCAGCGCCGGGTCTTTCTCGGAGACGGCAAGCACGCGCTTGAAGCTGCCTTGAAACACAACGTCGCTCACCTTGGCTGTGCCGAGCCTTATAGCGCCGCTGGCCGCGCCGAGAACGAGATGCTCCGGACGGATGGCAAGGGCGACGGCCGTCCCGGCTAACGCTGTGCCGGGCAGCGAGAACGATCCAGTCTGCGTCGCGACAGTGGTTGTTCCGTCCTTCGCCTTCGTCACCGTTCCCGATATCAGCGTGCTTTCGCCCATGAAGGTCGCGGAAAACCGCGTCGCCGGCCGCGCATAGACGCGCTCGGGCGGCCCTTCGTCCTCGATGCGCCCGTCGTTCATCACCACGCAGTGGTCGGCCAGCGCCATCGCTTCTTCCTGGTCATGGGTGACATGGATGAAGGCGGTGCCGACGCGTTTCTGGATTGCTTTCAGCTCGTCCTGCATCTGCCGGCGCAGCTTGAGATCGAGCGCGCCGAGCGGCTCATCGAGCAGCAGCACCGCCGGCTCGATCACCAGCGCTCGCGCCAATGCGACGCGCTGCCGCTGGCCGCCCGACAATTGGTGCGGCTTCTTGTCGAAGGCGGCGGCCAGCCCGACCAGCGCCAACGCCTCGCGCGCCCGCGCGGCACGTGTCGCGGCATCGACGCCTTGCATGCGCAGGCCGAAGCCGACATTGCCGCCGACGCTCATATGCGGAAACAGCGCATAGTCCTGAAACACCGTGGTCGTCGGACGCTTCGCCGGCGGCACGGTGGTGCAGTCCTCGCCGCGGATCAGCACCTTGCCTTCGCTCGGCGTGACGAAACCGCCGAGAATGGAGAGCAGCGTCGTCTTGCCCGAGCCCGACGGCCCGAGCAGGATGGTGTAGCTGCCCGGCTCGATTTGCAGCGACACGTTCTTCAGCACGGTGTGCTGGCCGAAGCGATGCGAAACAGAGCTTATATCGACCAATGGCGCGGTCATGCCGGCTTCCTCCGCAACAGCATCAGTTCGAACAATACCACCAGCACGATTGAGACGGCGAAGACCAGCGAGCCGACGGCGTTGGTCTTGGGATTGAGGCCTGAGCGGAGGAGGTTCCAGATCTCGACGGGCAGCGTGGTGTCGAAGCGCGTCAGCAGGAAGGAGATCACGAACTCGTCCCAGGAGAAGGTCATCGACAGGAAAAACCCGGCGAAGATCGCCGGCGCCATGACAGGCACGGTGATCAGCAGCAGCACCTTCCATTCGGGCGCGCCGAGGTCACGCGCGGCGCGCTCGATGTTGATCTGGTGGTCGCCCATCTGACTGTAGATGATGGCAAAGCACAGCGGCAGGTTGATCACGACATGGCCGATGCCGGCTGCAAGCAGCGATTTTGGCACGCCGGCCCAGTTGAACAGCACCAGCAGTCCCATGCCGATGATAAGATAGCTCACTGTCAACGGCAGCGTGATCAGCCCACGTAGCAGGGCCGAGCCGGGCAAGGCGAAACGTGCAAAGCCCCAGGCAGAAAGGAAACCCAGCGTGACGGCGGCAGCTGAGGAGATGGCCGCCACTAGAAGCGAATTGACCAGCGCCGAGGTCAGCCGTTTGTCGGCGAGCACGGCATCGTACCAGCGCAGCGACGGCCCGGTGAAGGGCGGGATTGGAAACGAAGTCGCCTGCAGCGAAAACAGCACCAGCACGACCACCGGCAGGAAGATGAAGCCATAGATGGCGACGGCATAGAGACCGGAGACGATGCGGATGAGAGCGCGCATCTCAGGCCCGCTCGATCTTCAGCCAGCGGGCGCAGGCGAGATAGGCGACAGTGACGACCGCCATCAGGATGATCGACAGCGCCGAGGCGAGCGGAAAGTCGCCACGCCGGCCGATCTGCATCATCACAAGCTGCGGCATCAAAAGCTCGTTGTTGCCGCCGAGGATCTGCGGCGTGATGTAGTCGCCGATGCACAGCACGAAGGTGAGGAAGGCGCCGACCATGATGCCGGGGAGCGTCAGCGGCAGGATAATGTGCAGGAATGTGCGCACCGGCCCGGCACCGAGATCGGCGGCGGCCTTGCGGTAGCTCGGGCTGAGCTGCTTCAGATTGGCGAAGATCGTCAACGTCAAAAGCATGACGAAGAAATGCACGAAGCCGATGACCGTGGCCAGCCGTGTGTTGGCGAGTTGCACCGGTTCCGTGAACAGGCCGGAGCCGGTCAACGCGCGGTTGATCACGCCGTTCTGCGCCAGCACCAGCAGCCAGGAGTAGGAGCGCACGACATAGGAGGTCCAGAACGGCAGCACCGCCAGCATCAGCGCCAGCCGCTGCCAGCGTTCCGGCACCTGCTCGGCCAGGATCCAGGCGAAGGGATAGGCGAGCAGCACCGAAACCACTGTGACGATGGCGGTGACCTGCAGCGAGTTCACCATCGCCTGCCAATAGGCCGGATTGGCAAAGAACTGGCTGTAGTTGGCGAGCGTAAAGCCACCGCCGTCATGCGCCGTCAGGCTGGAAAACCCCATGGCGATGAAGGGCAGCACGAAGAATAGCAGCGTCCAGCCGAGCGCCGGCGTGACCAGCGCCCAGGGCAGGGCACAGCCCGCCCGGGGCAGGGCACGCCCGCTGTTTGTGGCAGCGCTCACGACCGGCGACCGGTCACTGCGCCTGCAGCATTTCGGTCCAGACGTCCTGCATCTTCTTGTCGAGATCGGCGTTCGGCGCCGGGTAGGGCTGGGCGCGGGCGAGGAAATCCGGCTGCTCGTCGAAGCGCAGGATCTTCTTCTGCTCGTCACTCAGCGCCGCCTTGGCATTCGCCGGCATGCCCCAATAGCAGGCGGAGGTGGCAAGCCGCGCCTGGCCTTCAGGGCTCATGATGTACTGGATGAATTTCAGCGCCATGTCCTTGTTTTTGGAATCCTTGAACATCGCCAGCGACTGCGACCACAGTACAGCACCTTCTTTCGGAATCGAGAAGTCGAGGGCAGGGTTCTCCTTGGCCAGTCCGGCCGTCACCCACTCGCCACCGCCGACCAGTATGTCGACCTCGCCGGTCGCCAGCGCCGTCTGGCTGGCGGTCACCTCGCCGACCAGCTTGGCATTGGCTTTCATCTTGAGCAGCTCTTCCTTGATAGCAGGAAGGTCGGCTTCGGTCAGCTCGGCGGTCTTCTTGCCGATCGCCAGTGCTGCCATGCCGATGACCGGCAGGTAATAGTCATAGATGGCGATCTTGCCCTTGTACTTGTCGCCGGTCAGCGCAGCCATCGACTGCATGTCGGCCGGATCCACCTTGGTCTTGTTATAGCCGATCGTGTTGTAGCCGAATTTTTCGGTGATGCCGTAGCGCTTGCCGTCGACCACGGTGGAGCTGTCCATCTTCACCTGCGGGAAGAGGTCGGCGAAGGGCAGCTTGTCTTCCGGCAGAGGCTCGAACAGGCCCTTTTCGACGCCGCGCGGTATGTCGATGCTGTCGATCACCATCACATCCCAGTCGCCGGGCTGCGACTGTTCGACAATCGCCATGCCGGCGCCGGTGCCCTCGAATTCCTTGACATTGACCTTGACGCCATTGGCCTCCTCAAAGGGCTGCAGCAGCGCCGGGTCGGCGTGATCGCACCAGATCAAGGCGTTCAGATCCGCAGCCTGAGCGAGACCGCCCGTCGCCAGCAGCAGCGCTGTCGCAGCACACGCGGCGTGGAGATGGCTCTTCAGAACGGAAAGCGGATTCCTGGTCGTCGGATTTGGGGTCTTTGGATTGATGGACATCGAGTGTTCTCCCTTGCCTTTTTGGCTTCTGGCAAAAAATTGAACCAATTCTAAAATTGAGTCAATTCTGTTTTTATGGCAAATAGCCGATATGAGTGGATTGCGGGCAAGGCAAAAGGCGGACCGGCACCGTCGTATCATCGAGGCGGCGGCGGCGCTTTTCCGTGACACCGGCTATGAAGGCGCCAAGATCGAGACGATCGCGGCGCAGGCCGAAGTGTCGGTCGGCACGATCTACAATTACTACCAGAACAAGGGCGATATCCTGGGCGCCATCGTTTCGATGGAGGTCAACGAGGTGCTCAATGCCGGGCAGGGCGTCGTCGCCAATCCACCGGCCAATGTCGGCGACGCGCTCGACACGCTGCTCGGCATCTACATCGAACACTCGCTGCACTATCTCAGCAAGGAGATGTGGCGGCAGGCGATGGCGATCTCGACGCAACTGCCCGACAGCCCGTTCGGCCAGGCCTATACCGCGCTCGACCGGGCTCTGACCGAACAGATCCGCGCGCTGATCGCGAGACTGCAGGCGGTCGACCTGGTGCGCCGCGATATCGACGGGCAGGCCTTGGGCGAGCTGGTCTTCAACAACATGAACATGATGTTCATCGAGTTCGTGAAGCGCGACAAGGCCAGGATTGCAGAACTGCGCGTGGCGATACGAAGGCAGAACCGCATTCTGGTGGCGGCGATCGCGGTTTGACCGCAAGGGTTGAGAAGAACCTAGGCACTACCTTGAATACATGATAGGAGATGATACAACTCAAGGCTGCATTGCATGGAGGGGAAATGGGTTTTTCGTTCTGGCACTGGGCAATACTGTTTTTGCTGATTGGGGTGCCTGTCTTTGTCGCTGTGCAGTCTGCGACCAAACCTTCGCAGAATCCAGCGAGCCTCGTGGGGTTTGGAGGTTGGCTAATGCTGCTTGCGATCCTTCAGGCTTTCTCGCCGCTACGCACACTCGTGTCTTTGGGTTCATCGAGTGAAGGCTACCGACAGCTCATGGCGCTCCCGAATGGCACTTTGGCGGTCTATGGCGAGGTTGCCCTCTTGCTGGCGTTTGTGGTGTTCCAGGTGGTTGTGCTCGTTACGATGCTGCGGCGGAGTTACCGCTTCAAGCAGCTATTCCTGTACCAGTGGTTTGTAATACCAATCGTATTTATTCTGGACACGGCTTGGATTTCAGCGGTTCTTGGCATTCCGGTGAGCCAGGTGCTTGCCGGAAATGCGCTGATAGCGCCTATAGTGTCTTTAGCCCTGACCGGAATTTGGGTCGCCTACGTCTACAAGTCAGTCAGGGTGAAGAACACGTTCACCAAGACGGGCGCGTCTGGTCAAGTCGTAAGTGTGCCATAGAGCCGATCGGCAATTTTACCGAGCATGCTTGGGCCGTGCGCGCGGAAACGGCACGACGGTCAGTGGCGCCTTGCGGAATTCCGCGATGGCTATTTCCTCGATCAGGGAATCCAGCGCCTCGCTGACGCGTTGGCTCGTTTCATCCATGCCGCAGAGCCGGTTTTGGGCGCACTCCAAGAGCTCGCGCGCAGCGGCGAAGTCGCTTCGCATGACATCACCCATTTGATTTTACCCGCCGCCCGGTCATTGTCGGCGCGCTAAATTGAGCGATTGCTAATATACACAGGGGCATTTTAATCGAATGGCTTTAAATGCCCGGTAGCAGGATGCGAGCGGTACCCATCGCCCTGTTGCATCAGTTGGTTCGATTTTACTGAATTTTTCTGATGGCCTGATGGCCTGATGGCCTGATGGCCCGGGCTTTGCGTTGCAGACCGCGGGGATCAGTCCTGATACGATCTTGGACGGCTTAGAAATTTTCTGGCGGCAGCGATCTGGCGTCGATGCTCGCGAAGGAAAGTCAGGCTGAAACAAATCGAAAAGGCCAGTCCTGAAAGGATTATCGTTGTTTGCGAGGTTGGATCAGGATCGGGAATTATCAGGAAGCGGAAACCGAACGCCAACGCGAGGGCAACAAGGCTGCCATACATGCCACCAATAAAGGGGGCGATCGTGCGTTTCTGCTCCAACAGAGACTCCTATGGTTTCCACTAGGGAATATAAGCGTTGGAACTGATATGCTACGGTCCCAACCTGTGGAAATCGGGGATGAGCAGATATCGACCGCCTTAAGACGTTCTCACAAGAGGCGCTTGCTGGTGCCCCGGACCGCGATAAGGCCCAAATCCAACTTGAGCGTTCCACCAGAATTTGACCAGAAATCAATCGGATAGAAAGGGCCTCTTCCTCTGAAGCAGTTAAGCCCGTGCACCGCTTTGTACCCGAGCGTTGGACCTACTGTTAACCTCGTTTGGCCGCTTTCAGGTGCCGGCGATTTTGATCGGTTCGGGAAACGGGCTCGCAAGTTTCTTCCAGAGCAATGAGTTCCGCCGCGACCGGCCAAGGCCCGCCATCTGCCCGCGCCAGACCCAATTCGGTGCGATTTCCCGCGTCGGTTGCATCGCAGCCCCAGACACGCTATCATTACCTTCTTACGTTCCCGGGGGGGAAGGTGGATGAGAATCGTCCATAGGGTCGGTCCAGTTCTAGATCAGGCGATTGCCGCAGTCCTCAACAGGGCCGGCCATGGGGACACCGTTTCGGTCAAAGCAGCATTGAACCAAGTTCGGCAGGATGCACCTGGTTTGGTCGCATCCAACGACGATTTAACCGAAGCTATCCTCGAAGTAGCTGCTGCCCTGGGCCTGTTCGTGGCTTTCGATGAGCGCGATACGTTCAATCCAGCTTAGTTATCCGACGAGTTGCGTTCAAAGCTGAAGGTGACCGTTATGGCAACCCGAGATTTCGATCGTGGCTTCCGAGAATTGTTCGGAAGGCAATCGCCGGAAGTTATATTGGCTTCCTTCCGCCTCTATTTTGACAGCGTCGGGTAAGACGAAATCCTTTTTGCCATCCAGCACCATCGCGACAACAGCCTGCTTCGGCTCAATTGTGGTTTGTCCGAACTGGCACTGGTAGCGTTCCGACCATGAACCGAATACGATGCGGGGTTGGTTCCCCCGTAGGTTCCCCCGGACAAACGATCTGGGATGATCCCAAACCAAGGCCGTTGATTTTATTTTGTTTATTCGAGTTTCTGGTGCCCCCGGACGGAATCGAACCGCCGACCTTCGGTTTACAAAACCGCTGCTCTACCAGCTGAGCTACAAGGGCACGGCGCTCCGGTTAGCATATTTGTTGCGCCAGTAAAGACAAAACTCTGTTTTCGGTTGCCGGCGAACCCGCCGGAGCGGCCGGCGCGGGCCTCCTGAAAACGGCCAATTCGCTTCCTATATTGATCGAAGGTGCAATCGGATAGGCGAGGGTGCCGCATGATCAGATTTGTCGTCATTGCCCTGGTCGTCGTCGTGGCCTGGATTCTCTTGGTGAAGCTCGTCAAGAATTTGAAGAGCGCCAATGTCGATTGGACCGGCGTCACCACTATCATCGGCTTCATCGCGCTCGCCTTCTGGCTGCGTCATATCACCGGCATGGGCTGAGGCCTCCTCGCCGGGGTGTCGACCGGCGCCGCCTACCGGTCATGATTGCATACTGACTGCGAACCTTGTCAGACTGGTCGATTTTCCTCGTTCGAAAAAAATCCAAAAAATCATCGAACCTTTTTCCTTGCTGCAACGACTGATGGTCAAGAGGCGGATGGATCGCCTCTCCAACGCAGCAAGGAGATCGTCATGTTCAAGCACACCATCGTTTCCGGCCTCATCGCCACCACTGTCGCTGGCGCCATGCTGGCCGGCACCGTTCAGCCTTCGGCCGCCCATCACAAGCATCATAACAAGCACCTTGGCATCGGTATTGCCGCCGGCGTCGGCGGCTTCCTGCTCGGCACCGCGCTCGCCCAGCCTCGCACCGTCTATATTGAGGAACACGGCGGCTCGTGGCACGTCCGGCGCTGCCTCAACCGCTATCAGAGCTACGATCCGTACTCCGACACCTATGTCGGCTACGACGGCTACCGTCACCGCTGCCGGCTTTGAGGGGAGGTGAACCGTTTCAGGCAAGGGAAAAAGGGGCACCCACCGCCCCTTTTTTCAGCTCTCTGGGTTGCAAAATTGAACCCGGCACCGCAACCGGTTCCAGCGAGGGATGTACAGGGATTTTTCGACAGCTTAGTCTGGCGGTGAAGGCACCAGAGGGAGAGGCGCGCTTGGACGAGCACGAACCCAAGGAAGAGCAGATTGAGACGGATTTCCGCAACGGCACGATCACCACCGTCGGCATTCTACTGGCTTTCTCGCTGGGCTTCATCACGCATTGGGCCGCCAACCCGCTCCCTTGGGAAATCTATCACCTGGCAGCAGTCGTGCCGATTTTGATAGGCATTGCCTTGCAGATACGAGCGCTGCGGTTGCTGCTCGACACAACGTCTCTACAGCGACGCGTCTATGAACGCGCCACCCGCATCTTCATCGCCGGCCTCATCTTCACCGCATGCGGAGTTGGGTTGGCGATGCTGCTCGATTTCTACGACCTATCGACCAAGAGCGCGGTGCCCGGAGCCTAGCTCATCCTGACAGATGTCGCACCATTCGGCGCCGGTCAGCGCTGCCATGCGCTCGACGCCTATTTTCACCGCTGCATTGGTTGCGCCGGCCGCTGGCACGACCTGATCGTAGGCGCGCAGCGATACGTCGCAATAGACCGGCAACGGCGAGGCGAGGCCGAAGGGGCAGACGCCGCCAATCGGATGGCCAGTGATTTCGGCCACCTGCTCGGCATCGAGCATGCGCGGCTTGCCGCCGAATGCATCGCGCGATTTGCGATTGTCGATGCGCGCGTCGCCGCGGGCGACGACCAGCATGACCCGGTCACCGACGCGCAGGCAGATGGTCTTGGCGATCTGCCCCGGCTCGACGCCGTGCGCCTCGGCCGCGAGCGCGACGGTCGCCGAGCTTGTCGGCGTTTCGATCACCTCGATGTCGGGGGCATATTCGGCGAAGAAGGCTTTGACGGATTGGAGGCTCATGCGTCTTTCGGGCGTCGGCTGGCGGAAGGTGGACGCAAACTTGGCCGTAGCCGGGCGGCTGTCAAGGTGAGCGCGCAGCGCCAATCTCGAAGAGTGAACCCGGTCCGGCGGCGCGGCTTGGTGAAGAAGGGGGCGGCAGACCACCAATCATCCTGGTTATTTCCGTTGCGGCTTCGTGCACGAGCGGGCCGATCTCAGCCAGCCGCTCCGGCGTCACCCGCACTGTCGGTCCCGAAACCGAAACGCCGCCGATCGGCTCGCCGAACTCGTTGAAGATGGCGGCGGCCACGCAGCGCATGCCGGGATGCCGCTCCTCGTCGTCGACCGACCAGCCGCGCAGCTTGATCGTCACCAGATCGCGCGCCAGCGCCGAGATGTCGGACAGCGTCTTTTCGGTGAAGCGCTCCAGCCCCGCCCGGCGTAAGATGGCGCCGACGCGCTCCGGCTCGAGATGCGCCAGCACCGCCTTGCCGATGCCCGACGCATGGAAGGAGCTGCGCGTGCCCGGCCGGAAGAAAGCGCGGATCGCCTGATGCGTCTCGACCTGGCTGACGAAGACGACGCAATCATCCTCGGCGACGCCGAGATTGGCGGTCTCGCCGGTCTTCTCCATCAGTTCCTGCATGACAGTGCGGGCGCGGTCGACCAGCTTGCGGCGGCGCAGGAAGGCCGCGCCCATGCGATAAGTCTCGACGCCGATCGACCAGAGTTGGTCGGTGCTGTCGAACTCGACCATGCCGTGGTTTTCCAGCGTCGTCAGCATGCGGTAGGCGGTAGACGCGGCGAGGCCGCTCTGCGCGGCGATCTCGCTCAGCGACAAGCCGCTGCCGTCGGCGACGATGGCCAGGATGCGCAACGCCCGATCGAGCGACTGCACCGAAGCGGCCTCGGACGGACCGTGGAAGGCGCGCGGGCGTCCGCGCTGGCGTTTTTCGGTGGTTTCCATGACGGCATTCTTGCCGATTTCGCGAAATGCGCAATGAAAAAGTTTTTCACGATTCGCATCCGCCGAATCCATGGAAAACGGAAAACATAATTAAATCAGAGTATAGTAGCTGTTTTCTAGAAATGAAAAAATATTCTGAAAAAATTGAAAAATAGTCGGCCCACTGGCATTCTCAGCCATCAACAAATTCCGTGGAGGCTGAAATGGCCAGGATGCGCGCGGTCGACGCAGCGGTTCTCGTTTTGGAAAAGGAAGGTATTTCCTGCGCCTTCGGCGTACCGGGTGCTGCGATAAACCCGTTCTATTCGGCGCTGAAGGCGAGGGGCACGATCCGCCACATCCTCGCGCGCCATGTCGAGGCGGCGTCGCACATGGCCGAAGGCTTTACCCGCGCCAAATCAGGCAATATCGGCCTGTGCGTCGGCACTTCGGGTCCGGCCGGCACCGACATGATCACCGGCCTCTATTCGGCCGCGGCTGATTCTATTCCCATACTCTGCATCACCGGCCAGGCGCCGCGGGCGCGTCTCAACAAGGAGGATTTCCAGGCCGTCGACATAGCTGCGATCGCAGCACCCGTCGCCAAATGGGCGGTCACCGTCATGGAACCCTATCTCGTGCCGATGGCGCTGCAGAAGGCGTTTCACTTGATGCGCTCATCGCGGCCGGGGCCGGTGCTGATCGATCTGCCGGTCGATGTGCAACTGGCCGAGATCGAGTTCGATGTCGATGCCTATGAGCCGCTGGTGCCGTTCAAGCCGGCAATGTCGCGCAGCCAGGCGGAGAAGGCGTTGGCGATGCTCAACGCGGCCGAAAGACCGCTGATCGTCGCCGGTGGCGGCATCATCAACGCTGACGCTTCGGACCTGCTGATCGAGTTCGCCGAAGTTACTGGCGTGCCCGTGATCCCGACGCTGATGGGCTGGGGCGCGATCCCCGACGACCACCGGCTGATGGCCGGCATGTGCGGCCTGCAGACGTCGCATCGCTACGGCAATGCGACGATGCTCGAAGCCGATTTCGTCTTCGGCATCGGCAACCGCTGGGCCAACCGCCACACCGGCTCTGTCGACGTCTACACCAGAGGCAAAAAATTCATCCATGTCGACATCGAGCCCACTCAGATAGGCCGCGTCTTCGCGCCGGATCTCGGTGTCGTGTCGGATGCGGGCGCGGCGCTCAAAATGCTGCTCGACGTCGCCACCGAGTGGAAGACGGCAGAGAAACTGCGCGACTGGTCGGGCTGGGTCAGGGAATGCCAGGGTCGCAAGAAGACGATGAAGCGCAAGACGCATTTCGACCAGGTGCCGCTGAAGCCGCAGCGCGTCTATGAGGAGATGAACAAGGCATTCGGCCGCGATACCACCTATGTCACCACGATCGGGCTTTCGCAGATCGCCGGCGCGCAGTTCCTGCATGTCTACAAGCCGCGCAACTGGATCAATTGCGGCCAGGCCGGCCCGCTTGGCTGGACGCTGCCGGCAGCGCTTGGCGTCCGCGCCGCCGATCCGCAGCGCAACATCGTGGCGCTGTCCGGCGACTATGATTTCCAGTTCATGATCGAGGAATTGGCGGCCGGCGCGCAGCACAAATTGCCCTATATCCACGTCGTGGTGAACAATGCCTATCTCGGCCTGATCCGCCAGGCGCAGCGCGGCTTTTCGATGGATTTCGAGGTCAGTCTCGCCTTCGAGAACGTCAACCGGAAAGACGATCCCGAGGCTGGCTACGGCGTCGATCACGTTGCGGTCGCCGAGGCCATGGGCTGCAAGGCGGTCCGGGTGCGCAGGCCGGAGGAATTCGCCGGCGCCTTCGATCAGGCACAGCGCCTGATGAAGGAGCACCAGGTTCCCGTCGTGCTCGAATTCATCCTCGAGCGCGTCACCAACATTTCGATGGGCACCGAAATCGACAAGATCACCGAGTTCGAGGAGCTTGCCGAACATCACAAAGACGCGCCGACCGCGATCGTGATGCTCGACTGAATGGGAGAAGAGAATGCCGCGTTTTTCAGCCAATCTCTCGATGCTCTTTGGCGAGCACGATTTCCTCGACCGCTTCGATGCCGCCGCCCGCGCCGGCTTCAAAGGCGTCGAATATATCGGTCCTTATGACCATGCGCCGGAGGTGGTTGCCGCGAGGCTCAGGAAGAACGGCCTGACCCAGGTGCTGTTCAACCTGCCGGCCGGCGATTGGGCCAAGGGCGAGCGCGGCATCGCCGTGTTGCCGGATCGCGTTCCCGAGTTCCGGCAAGGCGTCGCCAAGGCGATCACCTACGCGCATGCGCTGGGTTGCGAACAGGTCAACTGCCTTGCCGGCATCGCGCCGCGGGGCGTCGAACGGAGCGTGCTGGAAGATGTCTTTGCCGAGAACCTGGCTTTCGCAGCGGAGAAGCTGGAGCAGGCCGGCATCAGGCTTCTGATCGAGCCGATCAACACGCTCGATATTCCAGGCTTCTTCCTGAATTATTCGGATCAGGCCTTGGCGCTCATCGACCGCGTCGGCTCGAAGAACCTGTTCCTGCAATACGACATCTATCACATGCAGATCATGGAGGGGGATCTCGCCCGCACCATCGAGGCAAACCTCGGCCGCATCGCGCATATCCAGCTTGCGGACAATCCCGGCCGTCATGAGCCGGGGACGGGCGAGATCAATTTTCCCTTTCTGTACAACCACATCGACCGCATTGGTTATTCCGGCTGGATCGGGGCGGAGTACAAGCCGAAGGCGGGGACGGAAGCCGGACTCGGATGGTTCCGGAACTTGGCCGGGCAGGGTAGTGCGGCGGCGTAGGTGCAGGAAGTCGCGATTGAAGTCGAGTCCCTTCGCGCCCCCCTCTGGCCTGCCGGCCATCTCCCCACGGGTGGGGAGATCGGCAGTTTCGGCGCCTCACTCACTCCTGCAACCTTGGAGATTGGCGAAGGCGGCGGTGACATCCAATCTCCCCACCCGTGGGGGAGATGGCCGGCAGGCCAGAGGGGGGCGCGAAGGAACGCGGCCTTAACAAGCAAACACGACGGAGAAAATGAATGGAAACCATCGGTTTCATCGGCCTCGGCATCATGGGCGCGCCGATGGCGGGGCATCTGCTCGACGCTGGCTACACCGTCGTCGCCAGCGACCACCGATCCAAGCCACCGGCCGATCTCGTCGCCAAGGGTCTGAAGACCGTCTCCGGCCATGACGTCGTGGCGAAAACGGCCGACATCATCCTCACCATGGTTCCCGACACGCCTGAGGTGGCCGATGTGCTGTTCGGCAACAACGGCGTCGCCTCGGGTCTGTCCGGCGGCAAGCTGGTCATCGATATGAGCTCGATCTCGCCGATCGAAACGAAGGAATTCGCCAGAAAAATCAATGCGCTTGGCTGCGACTATCTCGACGCGCCGGTGTCCGGCGGCGAGGTCGGCGCCAAGGCCGCATCGCTGACCATAATGGTCGGTGGCGACGAAAAGGCCTTCGAGCGCGCCAGGCCGGTGTTCGGGAAGATGGGCAAGAACATCACGCTGGTCGGGCCTAACGGCGTCGGCCAGACCACCAAGGTCGCCAACCAGATCGTCGTCGCGCTGACCATTGAAGCGGTCGCCGAAGCCCTTGTTTTCGCTTCAAAAGCCGGTGCCGACCCGGCCAAGGTCCGGCAGGCGCTAATGGGCGGACTGGCCGCCTCGCGCATCCTCGAAGTGCATGGTGAGCGGATGATCAAGCGCAGCTTCGCGCCGGGCTTTCGCATCGAACTGCACCAGAAGGATCTTAATCTCGCTCTTGAAGGCGCGAAGGCGCTCGGCGTCGCGCTACCCAACACCTCTACCACACAGCAATTGTTCAACTCCTGCGCGGCCAATGGCGGCGCCAAGGAGGATCACTCGGCGCTGGTCAAGGCGCTGGAGAGGATGGCGGGGCATGGGTTAGGGCAGTAGGGCAGTAGGGCAGTAGGGCAGTAGGGCAGTAGGGCAGTAGGGCAGTAGGGCAGTAGGGCAGTAGGGCAGTAGGGCAGTAGGGCAGTAGGGCAGTAGGGCAGTAGGGCAGTAGGGCAGTAGGGCAGTAGGGTGGATCCACTCTGAGCGAAACATACTGCCTTATTGCCCTATTCCCTTACTGCCCTAAAAACTTCCTCGCCGCATAAAGGCTCACCGCCGCAGCATTCGACACGTTGAGCGAGCGGATGGCGCCGGGCATGTCGAGCCGGGCGAGCGTCGTCACCGTCTCGCGCGTCTTCTGGCGCAGGCCCTTGCCTTCGGCGCCCAGCACCAATGCGATCTTTTCTCCCGAAAAACTCTTTTCGAGTTCCGCCGGCCCGTCCGAATCGAGGCCGATGGTCTGGAAGCCGGCCTCGTGCAACTGGCCGAGCGCGTCGGCGAGGTTCTTCACCTCGATCTGGTCGATATGCTCCAGCGCGCCGGAGGCCGATTTCGCCAGCACGCCGGATTCATGCGGGCTGTGGCGCGCCGTGGTGATCAGCGCGCCGGCGCCGAAGGCGACTGCCGAGCGCAAGATCGCACCGACATTGTGCGGGTCGGTGACCTGGTCGAGCACCAGCACCAGCGTCGTATCGCCGAGCGCGTCGAGGCGCTTGGGTTTTAGCGGCTCGGCCTCGATCAACACGCCTTGATGAACGGCATCGGAGCCGGTGACCTTGTCGATGTCCTTCGGTTCGACCAGCTCTGCCTCGAAGGGCAAGGCGGCGAGGTTGGCGATCGCCAGCCGCTCGGCGGCATTGCGCGTCACCAGCATCTTCCTGATCCGCCGGCTCGGATTGTCGAGTGCCGCCCGCACCGTATGCAGGCCGTAGAGCCTCACCAGGCCGTTCGCGACGGTCTCTCCCGGCGGCACCGGCTGGCGCGGCCTGAACGTCGGCGCGCCGCCGCTCTTCTCGTCTCGATGCGCACGGCGCAGCTTGGCGTAGTGGGTGTCTTTTGGGGTCTTGGGCTTGTTGTCGTTGCTCATGGCCGGTTCTATAGCCGTGTCGTCTGCGTATGGATACAGCCGCAGAACCTGCTTGTCGGGCGAGGCATCAAATTCAGCGCGTTTTGCCGGGATGTTGCGGTTGACAGTTTTGGGCGCTGCCGCCATAAGGCGCTTCGCGAAGGGCTGCTACGGCGGTTGCGACGCGTCGATGCCTCGTTGCATGGCTCCGGCGGCAGACTGGAGAGGTGCCCGAGTGGTTAAAGGGGACGGACTGTAAATCCGTTGGCTATGCCTACGTTGGTTCAAATCCAACCCTCTCCACCACTGCCGGCCCGGAAGCCCTGAAACGCGGAAGCATCGGATCGAAAAGTGCATAGCGGTTTTCGGCCGATGCCTAACTGAAAGGCGCGGGTATAGCTCAGTGGTAGAGCAGCAGCCTTCCAAGCTGAATATGCGGGTTCGATTCCCGCTACCCGCTCCAGATTTCCATTCGCTGCTCCGTCGGGCTTCGCGCATGATCCAGAACCAAAGGTCAGCGCAAGGTTGAAACGCTTTGCGGACGGGACCGTCCGCAATTGAAATTCAAGGTGTTGGAGCTTCGTAGCGCGTCCAAGGGGCGCGGCGACCTAGCTGCTGAATTTGCTGAATATCGACGCGAGCTGATTCTGTTGCGGCACCTGTCCGTTCGGCGTCATTTGGTCGACGAGACCCGGCAAAGCCGCGGACAATTGCTTGAGCAAGTCCTGCTCGTTCAGCCCTGTCCTTTGCGCGATCTCGCGAATGACCTGCGGGCCCAACGCATTGCCCAGATCATTGGCCTGGATGGGCTGGTTCTGCCCGGTGCCGACCCACGAATCGGCGGCATTGCCGTGGCCGGCGTCTTTCAGCTTATCGAGCAGGCCGCCCAGTCCGCCGAGCAAGCCACCGTCGGCGGATGCGGTTGTATCAGGCGGCACGGGGGCGGGGCTTTGGGCCGGATCGGTCTGGGCGGAACTTCCACCGCTCAGCATTTTTCCAACCAGCAGCACACCGAGCGCGATCATCAGCGGCTTGGCGACGTTACCGCCGGGAACGGCATTGTCAAACAGTCCCATTGTGGATCTCCATGTCAATGTTGCCCGTCCCATCTCCACAATGACCCATTCGGGTCGAATTTCAAGCTGGTTGAGCTTTCCGTAATCATGAATTTCAAGTTGGCTTGAGCTTTGCTTAATAATGTGGAAGTAATCGGCTGCGGGGAATGGAGAGGAAAATGTCAATATTAAGCTGGATCATCCTTGGCGTCATCGCCGGCTTTATAGGCAGCAAGATCGTCAACAAGAGCGGGCAGGGCCTTGTTCTTGATATCATACTCGGGATCGTCGGCGCTGTTGTCGGCGGCCTGATCTTCAGCGCCTTTGGCGCGTCAGGCGTTACCGGCCTCAACATCTACAGCCTGATCGTCGCCGTGCTGGGATCGGTGGTCGTTCTGTGGGCCTATCACCAGTTCACCGGGAACCGGGCTCTTTAGAGATTAAAGGCCGACAGGTAAGGCGGCCTCGGCGGGCCGCCTGACGTGTTCTGGCCGGCCGCTTTCGGTCCATCCGATATCGCGGCTTTCCGCTCTGGGAAGCCGCGACTTCTCGTCCAATTACCCGTGCGACGGTGCGGCGCGGGCGCTGAAACGTCCTACCTGATCCTTTTGAGGATTTCTCGGACCAGCGTGTTGAAGCCAGCTTCGAGCCCTCTGGCCAGGATTGGCCACAATTCATCGAGCAGACGCCTGAAGGCAGTCTCGAGAGCCGCGTCACGGCCGCTTCTGACGGGCAGGTCGGGCATCGACCCCATCGCTGCCATGACCTGCTGGCGCAGCCGGTCGCCGCAAGCCCTCGCGCCGACGACCGTCGGGTCAAAGGGCAGGCGGCTAACATCCCATTTTCCGCGTTGCTCGATGCCGAGATTGCGCTCGACCTCGGCGTGCGAAAGAACCGTTTTGGGCGTGACCTTGATGCGATAGTATTTGCAAAGCGCGGCGACGACAACGATCAGCGCATCCCACTGCGTCCTCGTCATCGGGTATTGGCCGGCATTGAATGGTCTTTCTTCCGCCCCGGCCATGCAGCAGAGAGAAACCCCGATCGAGCCGCTGTTGCAGTTGAGGGTGTGAGCTGCGTATCCCGATTTCACCCTGCCGGAATTGAGCGTGATGGAAGGCCGGCCCCTGACGAGGCCACCATTCCCCTCGACCAGGATATGATAGGCGTCCTTGTCGGTCTCGCCTGCCGAATGCAAGCCTGCCGTCCAATGGCAAATGACCCGCTTCATCGGAACGTTGGGCATCCAGTCCGGCGGCAATGCCACAGAAAATCCCCGCAACAAATCTGGCAAACGCGATCACTATAGTTTCTTTGACAGAGAATGCGAAAACGAAACGATAATTTGGTTGAGCGTTTCTAACGTTCGGCGCTTTTGCACTTGTCGCCTAAGGCAGGATACCGGGCTGCGGCCCGCTTGTTCCTGGCTAGAGGCAAGCGGGCAACTCTGATAGGGAATTTCCGGCACGGATTTGGGCGGGATGGGCGATGTCGGGCGCAGTCGGCAATGGCGATTGAAATAAAAGAACTCGCGATCACCTATTATCCCATCCCGAAGAGTGGCAGCAGCAGCGTCAAATATGCGCTTATGGCGCTCGACGGAAAGGAAGGCTCGCTCTCCGGGTTCGACCCCGACAATGACGTTCACGGCCATTTGGCGACAAACTACGTCGACCCTTTCTTTCCCACATATGACGGACACAAGGGCCGGTTCACGATCGTCCGCGATCCCCTGGAGCGGCTTCTCTCCGCCTATTCCAGCAGGATCTCCGACACTCGGGTTCTGACCAGACCGGAGGTGGACAGGGAGAAGCTTGAAAGGCTCGGCATTCCGGTCGATCCGGACTTCGATACGTTCATTTTCAACATCGAGAAATACTGCGCCTGCTCCTGGGAGATCCAGTTCCACGTGGCGTCGCCGCGCTATTTTACCGGCTGCAGCCTGTTCCTCTTCGAACATGTCTTCAAATTCGAGCAGATGGACAGAGTGAAGGCGTTTCTATCCTCTGTAAGCGGACGGGTATTCGACCTGCCACGGCTGCAGGTCGGCGGCAGGAAAATCAGCCCTTCGGACCTGTCGCCGGCGGCGTTGGCCAAGGCGATGCGGTTTTGCCGCTACGACTATGGATTTCTCGTCGATTACTACGATCCGCAAAAATGGGGAGGCATTCCTGAAGGCGATGCCGATGATCCCTCGACGCTGCATGTTTTCGGCGATCCGGGAGCCTTGCGCGATGGCCGGATCATCTATCCCCGAACACCGCGCAATCTCTTTCACTTCATGTCCAAGCGCTCGCTTATCGAGCCGAGGATAATTCTCTAGCTGCCGGTCTGTGCCGGCTGTCCGTCAGCACCTTCGGCGTTCACCACATGCTCTTCGAATTGGGGCAGGTCGTCGGTGATTGCAAACCACTTCGCCTTGGAGCCGACAAAGATGTGATGCGTCGGGCGGATAGCCGGCTCGTCGACGAGGGTTCCCATGGCGACGTGCACGAAAGCGCCGTCGCGGACGACCGAATAGAGCAATGAGCCGCAGGTCTTGCAATGGGTGTCATGGACGGTCTCCTCGCCGAAGATCAGGAGATTGTCCTCGCCTTTGGTCAGGCTCAGCCTCTCACGCTCGATGCCGGCAAACGGCTTGAAGGCGGAACCGGTGGTGCGCCGGCAGTTCGAGCAGTGGCAATTCGCAGCGTAGATGAACTCGTCGGCCACCGCGTATTGCACGGCGCCACACAGGCACTTCCCGGCAAGCATGCGGTTGCCGGCATTCTCCTGGCTTGTCACAGTCTCTTCTCCATTTTAGCGGTGACCACTGCTTGAATTAGGCGACCACGGTCAGCCGGCGCCGGCGCTCGTCGAGCGACACGATGGTCAGCCCGCTGGCCACCACCAGAAGGATGCCGCTGATCGCCAGCGCGTTCGGGAATTGCTGGAACACCACCAGACCCGAAATGACTGCCCAGACGGTGAAGCAGTAATAGAACGGCGCCACCACGCCGGTTGGCCCGACGCGATAGGCCATGAAGATGAAGAAGTGGCCGAAGATCAGGAACAATCCGGCCCCGGCCATCAGCAGCAGATGATGCGTCTCGGGCATCACCCAACGCTCCGACACCAAATGCGCGACGCCTGAGCCGACCAGCACCACCACCACCGCGGAAATAGCCACGATCATTCCAGGCACATCGGCGGCGACCCGCCGCCCGGCGAGATCGCGCGCGGCGGCGAATGCCGCGTTGCCGAGCGCCAGCAAAGCGTAGACCGAGATACCCTGCATGGTCGGCTGCGCCACCATCACCGCTCCGATGAAGCCGAGCCCGATCAGCGCCATGCGCAACCCTCCGATCCGTTCGCGGAACAGGACAGAGGAGCCAATCAGCATAAGCAGAGGAGTGATCTGCCCCAAGGCGGTCGAATCGGCGATCTGCATGTTGGCGAGCGCCACCACGTAGCAAAGGATTGCCGCCAGCTCGAACAGGTTTCTCCGCAACACTCTTCTTTCGAGGATCAGCGGGATCTGCTTGGCGTAGCCCAGCGCAAACAGCAACGGGATGCCCCACAGCGTCGCCGCCGTCCCGCGCAGAAACAGCACCTCATAGGGTGGCAGCCCCACCGTCGCCAGCTTCATCATCGTGTCGTTGACGACATAGGACCCGGTCGAGAGGATCATGAACAGCGGGCCGCGGATGGCGATCGGAATGAAATGCATTGGATCAGGAAATCAGACCTGGTTAATGGCGGCAATGGGCGCCAACGGGCAAGGGAGCAGGATTTGCTTCAGTTCGCGCGGGCCATTCCGGCCCGCGAAACCGCCGGACGTATCGGGACGGCATAGACCTGCAATGCACGGCCGATCACCAGGCTGAGCACGAGCAGCGCCGAGAAGAACGCGGTGGGAGCGTATTGCGAGGGACCGCAGCCGACCAGAATGCCTGCAGCGATCACGACGGCGCTCTCTTTCGCCGAAAAGCCTGTTTTCCCCAGAAACACCAGCGGAACGGCGAGGGCTACGAAATCGTAGATGAACGCGTACGGCGAGCCGAGGATCGTCGCCGTCGCGAGAGCTGCTGCCTTGACATGGAAAGCTCCTTTTTGAAGCCATATCCAGATGTTGCCGGCGCTCAGGGCTGCGATGAGAAAACCCTGCGCGACCCATGCGGTCGTCAAGCTTCCGCCAAGCGCGCGGACAAAGCCATAGAGGCTTTGAAGCTTTGAAAAATCGGCCCTGCCGTCGACGAGGATCATCCCGTTTATCTTGGCGGCGGTGTCAAAGAAGTCGGACCAGATCTGCGTGCCGAAAACGGCGATGGAAAGCACGGCCATTGCAGTGGCGGAAATGGTGGCCCATCCGATGACCCGCCAATAGCCTCCAGCGATGAGGGCAACGGGTATGATTAGACCGAACTGCGGCTTGTAGGTAAGCAGACCGAAGAAGAGGCCGGCGAGCGCCGGGCGTTTTTCAATCGATGCGATAGCTGCGCCAAGCAGGGCGGCGGTGACGAAGCCGTTTTGCCCGACCGCTGTGTTCCAAAGCACGGGAGGCCAGGCCATGGCTGCCAGAACCGCAAGGCGTGTCTCCCCGATCAGCCGTATGGCAAAGGCATAGAACGTTATCCCGAATGCCATCCATGAAACCAACGCGGCGGGATAAGACACCAGCGCCAATGCTGCGGTCACCAGCAGGAAAGTTGGAGGATATTGCCAGGAATAATAGCCATTGAAAACGGCGCCGCTTTCAGCGGACGAGATGCTCTTGTGCATTTCCAAGTTATAGGCATCGGCTGCGTGGCCTTGCAGAACAAACTTGCCAGCGCCCCAAAATGCCAGGAAATCGGTGGCGATTGGCTGTCCGTTCGCGTCGAACAGCCAATCGCCAATCAATACCGCAATGACAAGCACGCAGAGATAGGCAAATATCAAGCCGCAGACGGCGAGATAGATAAGACGTTGCAGGTTTTTTCCTGCCGTGAAGTCGGCTATCCGCATGGTGCCCGTTTGCCCGCGCCGCAAGGTGCCCGGGCGTTATCTTGCCCCCGTTTTCATTAAGAGTTTGTGTCGCGACTGGCCGCGGTGGTGTCCGTCTTACATTTGCGTCGCCTCATTCCCATATCGGCGTCACATCCCTGAAATCGGATCATGGGTTCGGGATCGAGTGAAAATGCGTTCGGCCACAAGGCACTTGTGTTTTTCGGCCGTAGTCGCTAATCGCCCCGCATTCGACTGAACTGAAGGTCCAGGCCGTCCAAGGAAAGAGACTATGGCAAAAGGTAAATTCGAGCGTACAAAGCCTCATGTGAACATTGGCACGATTGGCCACGTCGATCATGGCAAGACGTCGTTGACGGCGGCGATCACTAAGTATTTTGGCGAATACAAGCGCTACGACCAGATTGATGCGGCGCCTGAGGAGAAGGCGCGCGGCATCACCATCTCGACGGCGCATGTCGAATACGAGACGGCTGCCCGCCACTACGCCCATGTCGACTGCCCCGGCCACGCCGACTATGTGAAGAACATGATCACCGGCGCTGCGCAGATGGACGGCGCGATCCTGGTTGTGTCGGCCGCTGACGGCCCGATGCCGCAGACCCGCGAGCACATTCTGCTGGCCCGTCAGGTCGGCGTGCCGTCGATCGTGGTGTTTTTGAACAAGGTCGACCAGGTCGACGACGCCGAGCTGCTCGAGCTGGTCGAGCTCGAGGTGCGTGAGCTGTTGACCAAGAACGAGTTCCCCGGCGACGACATTCCGATCGTCAAGGGTTCGGCGCTTGCGGCTCTGGAAGATTCCGACAAGAAGATCGGCGAGGACGCGATCCGCGAATTGATGGCTGCGGTCGACGACTACATCCCGACGCCGGTTCGTCCGCTCGACAAGCCGTTCCTGATGCCGATCGAGGACGTGTTCTCGATCTCGGGCCGCGGCACGGTTGTGACCGGTCGCGTCGAGCGCGGCGTGGTCAAGGTCGGCGAGGAGCTGGAGATCATCGGCATCCGTCCGACGACCAAGACGACCTGCACCGGCGTCGAGATGTTCCGCAAGCTGCTCGACCAGGGCCAGGCCGGCGACAACATCGGCGCGCTGCTGCGCGGTGTCGACCGTGAAGGTGTCGAGCGCGGCCAGGTTCTGGCCAAGCCGGGCACGGTCAAGCCGCACAAGAAGTTCGTGGCCGAAGCCTACATCCTGACCAAGGACGAAGGTGGCCGTCACACGCCGTTCTTCACCAACTACCGGCCGCAGTTCTATTTCCGCACGACCGACGTGACCGGCATCGTGTCGCTGCCGGAAGGCACCGAGATGGTGATGCCCGGCGACAACATCACGGTCGATGTCGAGCTGATCGTGCCGATCGCCATGGAAGAGAAGCTGCGCTTCGCCATCCGTGAAGGCGGCCGCACCGTCGGTGCCGGCATCGTCGTCACCATCAAAGAGTAATCGACACCGGCACTGCCGGTCAGATCGAATGCGAAAGGGCAGTCCTCGGGCTGCCCTTTTTGCTTTCTGGGGCACCGCCGATATGCACCTGCGCAGTCGCTCCAAACACTATTGCAAGCGTCCAAACCTCAACTAGTATAGGTTGCATAGCGGGGGCTTGCCCAAATGGTTCCATGGCACCGTTTGAATGGCCAGACATGGTGGACGCTGGGGGTGATCTGCCTGGCGTCGTTCCTTGTCATGGGACACGCTGCCTTCGCGGCGAATACAAAAAAATCTGCGCCGGATCTTGGCCCGACGATGCGGTTTGTCGTCGTCCGCAGCAGCGCGCCTGGTTGCGAACCGATCTGCCCGGAATGGATATCGGCTGAAGGCTCGATAGAAGCCGGCACGCCGGCCCTGTTCAAACGCACGCTCAAAGCACTCGGCGGCCGAAAACTGCCTGTTGTCGTGGACTCTCCCGGCGGCAACGTCGAAGCGGCGCTGGCGCTTGGCCGGCTGCTCCGCAAGAGCAAACTCGATATCGCGGTCGGCAAAACCCGGTTCACCGGTTGCCAGCCCGAAGCCAAGGACTGCAAAGAAAACGACGGCAAGGGCGGCGCTCGCTATTTCGGCAATGCCTATGCCAGCGGCGCCATCTGCAATTCCGCTTGTCCGCTGATGTTTGCCGGCGGCATCAGGCGCGTGGTCGGGCAATGGGCCTATCTCGGCGTCCATCAGATCACCACGACTTACATCCGGACGAAATTGCAGTACCGGACCACCTATCGCGTGGTGAGGGGCAAGAAGAAGGTCCTCAGCAAGAAGATCGTCGGCCGCAAAAACGCCGGCAGCTACAAGACCTACGAGATGAGCAAGTCGGTGGAGAAAAGACTGGCGGCCTATCTGAAGGAAATGGGCGTCGGCCAAGGCGTGCTCGAGACGATGAAGAACACGCCGGCCAGCACCATCCAGCAACTGGCTCCCTACGACATGCTGCAGACGAAGCTCGTCACCAGCCTGGATGCCGTCGACCTGCTGACCACGGCAACCCTGTGCAATACCGATCCGGTGGCCGCGAACTGCAGGGAAATACCGGCGCCGGCCGGCGATGTGGTGGCGTACGCCAAGCCCGCTCCCGCCGCGTCGGTCGAACCCAAAACCGTGCAGCAGGCCGATGTTGGCGATATGCGCTTCGTTCTGGTTCGAGGCAGAAGTTTTCTCTGCGATCCCAATTGTCCCGAATGGATCTCCGCGGAAGGCACGATTAGCGCTCAGACGCCGGAACGGCTGCGCCAACTGCTGGACAAGATCGGTGGTCGGCGATTGCCCGTGGTGATCAACTCGCCGGGAGGTGACGTGCTTGGCGCTCTGGCCGCCGGAAGGCTGATCCGAGAACGCAAGCTCGACGTGGCGGTTGCGCGGACGGACTTCATTGGATGCGAGCCGGACAAGGCGGATTGCACCGCCGAAGATGGCGTCTATGTCGGGCTCACGATCGATGCCAGCGGGGCGTGTGGGGCGGCCTGTCCGATCATGCTTGCCGGTGGTGTCAGGCGCCTTGTCGGCCCTCGTGCGCAATTGACCGTGGATTCCACGGGGTCGGAGCAGCAGGTCAAAACCTATCTCAAGGACATGGCGGTCGGACCCGGTCTGCTGGTGGCGATCCGGTCGGTGCCGGCTTCTCGTGATCGGCAGCTCGAACCCGACATGATGTTGAAAGTCGGGCTGACGACCGGGCTTGAATCGGTTGACGAATTTACCGGTCCGACCATCTGCAAATCGGCGCCAATGCCGGAGAATTGTCGCGTGGTTCCGACGTCCGAGGTTCAGGCTGACGCGCCCGTCAAGTTGTAAGGCGCAGGCATGCAGCCGGCCCAAGCTGGCCATCGAGGCAGGTTGAGCAACGTTCGATAGTTCCGCTATCGTCCGAAGCAAGTGACGCTCTGGCCGGTCGAGGATCGAGAATGAGCCAAAATATCCCGACATTGTTCGAATGGGCCGGCGGCACCGAAGCGCTGAATCGCCTGACCCAAACCTTCTACGACAAGGTGTCTAGGGATTCCATCGTCGGCCCGGTGTTCAAAAACATGTCGCCGGACCATCCCGCGCATGTCGCCGCCTTCATCGGCGAGGTCTTTGGTGGACCGAAGACCTACAGCGAAGAGCATGGCGGCCACCGCGAGATGGTGATGCACCATCTCGGCAAGCACCTGAGCGAGGAACAGCGCCGCCGCTGGATCAATCTTCTCGCTGACGCTGCCGACGAGGTCGGGCTGCCCGACGATCCGGAATTCCGCTCGGCTTTCATGGCCTATGTCGAATGGGGATCGCGGCTGGCGAAGATGAACTCCAACCTTGGCGAGACCTGCGATCCCGAGACCGAACCGATGCCGGCCTGGGGCTGGGGCGTGCCTGGCGGACCGTACAGGCCGCCGTCGGGCGGATGATCCCGATTTGGCACGAAGATTTCCGACCTGATGCTGAAAGCAGGCAGGAATGGGACGATCAGATCAGACCGCTCTTTACAGCGCGCGCGGAAGCTTTTAGGAAGCGCCTGCTGCGCCGACATGCGCACGATACGGGCATAGCTCAGTTGGTAGAGCGGCGGTCTCCAAAACCGCAGGTCGTAGGTTCGAGCCCTGCTGCCCGTGCCATTTTTCGAAATGGCCATTTCATGAAAATTGTCTGGTCTTCACGCATCGGCCCTTTGAAAATCGCGCGGTGACTTGCCATATAGCCTCTCTTGGGGCATAAGAGGCCATAGCCGGGACGGGACGACTGGATGGTTCCGAGGCGGCGTTTGGTCATAAAGCGGACACTTGCCACTTGCGTGGATCAAGAATCGGTTTTATGTAGACGAAACAGACACGCGACGCGTGGAGCTGGGAAGCCGGCTTTACGCGTCCGATTTGCATGGGCGAAATGATTGCGCTGATTCGGCGTGAACACAGGCTCAGGCGGCACATCCCGGCCAGCGGGATCATCCAGGAGATCCGGTCAACGGGTCTCGAAGACAGGCGGCACATGGCTTCGAAAACCACAAATCCTTTCGTCTTTCTCCAGCAGGTTCGCTCGGAGACCGCCAAGGTGACTTGGCCGTCGCGGCGCGAAACGATGATTTCGACGGTGATGGTCCTGGCGTTCGCTGTGATCGCGATGATCTTTTTCTTTACCGCCGATCAGCTCATGGGCCTCGCGGTCGAGCAGATTCTGGGCATTGGACGCTAAGTCCGGCGATTACGGAGAAGTCTTAAGATGACTGCGCGGTGGTACATCGTCCACGCCTATTCGAACTTTGAAAAAAAGGTCGCCGAGGACATCGAGAACAAGGCCAAGCAGAAAGGCCTGTCCGCTGACATCGAGCAGATCGTCGTGCCGACCGAGAAGGTCGTCGAGATCCGCCGCGGCCGCAAGGTCGATGCCGAGCGCAAGTTCTTCCCGGGCTATGTGCTCTTGAAGGCCAACCTGACCGACGCGGTGTTCTCGCTCGTGAAGAACACGCCGAAGGTCACCGGCTTCCTGGGTGACTCGAAGCCGGTGCCGATCACCGAGGCCGAGGCCCAGCGCATCCTGAACCAGGTGCAGGAAGGCGTCGAGCGGCCGAAGCCGTCGGTCACTTTCGAGATCGGCGAGGCGATCCGCGTCTCGGACGGTCCGTTCGCATCGTTCAACGGTTTCGTCCAGGAAGTGGACGAGGAGCGGGCGCGGCTCAAGGTGGAAGTTTCGATCTTCGGGCGCGCCGTGCCGGTCGATCTCGAATTCGGACAGGTCGAAAAGGGCTGATCCGAAATCCTTGTCGCCCATTCGGCGGTGAGGGGAGGCGGCGTGGAAATCGCGGCCAACACAGGTGGGAGGCGAATGCGGCTTTAGCCGGCCACGGGAACCGCACCACCAGACTGCAACCGCCGGTGTTGCCCACATAGTGGGGCCGGCATGAGATGAAGGCAGGAAAGAGATGGCTAAGAAAATTGCAGGCCAGCTCAAGCTCCAGGTTTCCGCGGGTTCGGCTACGCCGTCGCCCCCGATCGGACCGGCGCTTGGTCAGCGCGGCATCAACATCATGGAGTTCTGCAAGGCGTTCAACGCGCAGACCCAGGAAATGGAAAAGGGATCGCCGGTTCCGGTCGTGATCACCTATTACCAGGACAAGTCGTTCACCTTCGTCATGAAGACGCCGCCGGTGAGCTACTTCCTGAAGAAGGCCGCAAACCTGAAGTCGGGCTCGAAGGAGCCGGGCAAGGTCAAGGCCGGCACGATCGGCCGCGACAAGGTGCGCGCCATCGCCGAGCAGAAGATGAAGGATCTGAACGCAACCGATATCGAGGGGGCCATGCGCATGGTCGAGGGCTCCGCTCGCTCGATGGGTCTGGAAGTGGTGGGCTGAGATCATGGCAAAGATTGCAAAGCGTGTATCGAAGACCCGCGAAGGCATCGATCCCAACAAGGCCTATGCCTTGGGTGATGCGCTGAAGCTGCTCAAGGACCGGTCCTCGGTGAAGTTCGACGAGACCGTTGAAGTCGCGATGAACCTGGGTGTTGACCCGCGCCATGCCGACCAGATGGTCCGTGGCGTGGTCAATTTGCCGAACGGCACCGGCCGTACCGTCCGCGTCGCCGTTTTCGCGCGTGGTGACAAGGCCGAGGAAGCCAAGGCGGCCGGCGCCGATATCGTTGGCGCCGAGGATCTGGTCGACATCGTCCAGAAGGGCACGATCGACTTCGATCGCTGCATCGCCACGCCGGACATGATGCCGCTGGTCGGCCGCCTGGGCAAGGTGCTCGGCCCGCGCGGCATGATGCCGAACCCGAAGGTCGGCACCGTCACCACTGACGTCACCGCCGCCGTCAAGGCGTCGAAGGGCGGCGCCGTCGAGTTCCGCGTCGAGAAGGCCGGCATCGTGCATGGCGGCGTCGGCAAGATCTCGTTCGACATCAAGGCGCTGGAAGAGAACGTCCGCGCGTTCGCCGACGCAGTGAACAAGGCGAAGCCGGCTGGCGCCAAGGGCAACTACGTCAAGAAGGTGTCGGTCACCTCGACGATGGGCCCGGGCCTCAAGCTCGACGTCTCGACGCTGGCAGCGTCCTGATACGACCTATTTGGATCGGTCGCTAAAGGGCCGATCCGCAAGCAGAATTCCGGGCCTCCGATTTATCTTGGCGGCCCGGTACCGGAAGTCGGAAGGCTTCCGGACATCCTGTCCGAGATTGCGGGCGGCCCCAAGCCTTAGTTCAAGGGGGGCCTTAATTCATGTGGGCCTGCATGAGACGGGTGAAGACCGGACAACGGAGCGACTGCTCCAATGAAAGGTTCGAACCGTGTTTGCCTTTTGTCTGCGCACCATTCGGCTTGCCGGCTGGTGTGGCGAAAGGGGGCAGGATCCTCGAGCGTCGTTCGGGAGATCCGTTACTGGATGGCCCGGCCGGCAAAAGGCAACCCGACGCCTGTCCTCGTGAAAAGGGCAGGGGTCAACTGGAGATAGGCAGTGGACAGAGCGGAAAAACGCGAACTCGTCACGGGCCTGAATGAAGCGTTTTCGGGCGCTGGTTCAGTCGTCGTGGCCCACTACGCCGGTATTACCGTCGCGCAAATGAACGACCTTCGGTCGAAAATGCGTGTCGCCGGTGGCACCGTCAAAGTCGCGAAGAACCGTCTCGCCAAAATCGCTCTTCAGGGCACGGACTCCGCATCGATCATCGACCTGTTCAAGGGACAGACGCTGATCGCCTATTCGGAGGATCCGATTGCGGCGCCGAAGGTCGCGTCCGATTTCGCCAAGGGAAATGACAAGCTCGTCATTCTCGGTGGCGCAATGGGCACCACCTCGCTCAACGCCGACGGTGTGAAGGCACTCGCCACACTTCCGTCGCTCGATGAGCTGCGCGGCAGGCTGGTTGGCATGATCGCCACGCCGGCAACCCGGATCGCCCAGATCGTCAATGCGCCTGCGGCTTCGGTCGCGCGTGTCATCGGCGCTTACGCCCGGAAGGACGAGGCGGCATGAGGCCGTTCCTCGCTATCACAAACACACGTTCGAACCTTATGAAGGAATATTGCAATGGCTGATCTGGCAAAGATCGTAGACGACCTTTCGAAGCTGACCGTCCTTGAGGCGGCCGAGCTGTCGAAGCTTCTGGAAGAAAAGTGGGGCGTTTCCGCAGCTGCTCCGGTGGCGGTTGCCGCCGCTGGCGGTGCTGCGGCCGCAGCTGCTCCGGTCGAGGAAAAGACGGAATTCGACGTCGTCCTCACCGAGGCGGGCGCTCAGAAGATCAACGTCATCAAGGAAGTTCGCGCCATCACCGGTCTTGGCCTCAAGGAAGCCAAGGACCTGGTCGAGGCGGCTCCGAAGCCGGTCAAGGAAGCTGTTTCCAAGGCCGACGCGGACAAGTTCAAGGCCCAGCTGGAAGCAGCCGGCGCCAAGGTCGAACTGAAGTAAGCGTTTGATATCGGCGGGCGGCTTCGCGCCGTCCGCCACTCCCTTGGCGCGAAGGGAGGCTGCGTAACGCGAAGAGTACGAAAACCTCTTTCCTGAGGGCCGTAAACCGGCCTTCAGGAAACGGGTTTTCTCCCGTTTTGGCCGGCCACCGACAGGTGGCGGGTGAACAAATTGAAGGCCGCCGCCGAGGTGGCCGAGAATGCAAGGCGAGCCGCGGCGAGGCTCGCCCCGAGAATCGAGCTAAGGAGCGACGATGGCCCAGACACAAACTTTCAATGGCCGCAGACGCGTACGCAAATTCTTCGGAAAGATACCGGAAGTTGCGGAGATGCCGAACCTGATCGAGGTTCAGAAGGCATCCTATGACCAGTTCCTGATGGTAGAGGAGCCCAAGGGCGGGCGTCCTGACGAGGGACTGCAGGCGGTTTTCAGGTCGGTCTTCCCGATCTCCGACTTTTCCGGCTCCTCGATGCTGGAATTCGTGAAGTACGAGTTCGAAGGACCGAAATTCGACGTTGACGAATGCCGTCAGCGCGACCTGACCTATGCCGCGCCACTCAAGGTGACGCTGCGCCTCATCGTGTTCGATATCGATGAGGATACCGGCGCCAAGTCGATCAAGGACATCAAGGAGCAGGACGTCTACATGGGCGACATGCCGCTCATGACCTTGAACGGCACCTTCATCGTCAACGGCACCGAGCGTGTCATCGTCTCGCAGATGCACCGTTCGCCGGGCGTCTTCTTCGACCATGACAAGGGCAAGTCGCATTCGTCCGGCAAGCTGCTGTTTGCCGCGCGCGTCATCCCCTATCGCGGCTCGTGGCTCGACATCGAGTTCGACTCGAAGGACGTCGTGCACGCCCGCATCGATCGCCGCCGCAAGATTCCGGTGTCGTCGCTGTTGATGGCGCTCGGCATGGACGGCGAGGAGATCCTGTCGACCTTCTACAACAAGATCACCTACAAGCGCGCCGGCGACCACTGGCGCATCCCGTTCAACGTCGAGCGTTTCCGCGGCCTCAAGGCCGTTGGCGACCTGGTCGATGCAGACACCAACGAGGTCGTCGTCGAGGCAGGCAAGAAGATCACTGCCCGCCAGGCCAGGGCGCTCGGCGAAAAGGGTCTCAAGGCGATCAAGGCAACCGACGAGGATCTGCTCGGCAACTACCTTGCCGAGGACATCGTCAACTATGCGACCGGCGAGATTTTCCTCGAAGCCGGCGACGAGATCGACGAAAAGACGCTGAAGGTGCTTCTCAGCGCCGGCGATGACGAGATCAAGGTTCTCGACATCGACCACGTCAATGTCGGCGCCTATATCCGCAACACGCTCAACGTCGACAAGAACGAGAGCCGCCAGGACGCGCTGTTCGACATCTACCGTGTCATGCGCCCCGGCGAGCCGCCGACGCTCGAAACCGCCGAAGCCATGTTCAACTCGCTGTTCTTCGACAGCGAGCGCTATGACCTGTCGGCCGTCGGCCGCGTCAAGATGAACATGCGCCTCGAGCTCAAGGCCGAGGATACCGTGCGCGTGCTGCGCAAGGACGATATCCTGGCCGTGGTCAGGACGCTGGTCGAACTGCGCGACGGTAAGGGCGAGATCGACGACATCGACAATCTCGGCAATCGCCGCGTGCGCTCGGTCGGCGAGCTGATGGAGAACCAGTACCGTGTCGGCCTGCTGCGCATGGAGCGCGCGATCAAGGAACGTATGTCCTCGATCGAGATCGACACGGTGATGCCGCAGGATCTGATCAACGCCAAGCCGGCGGCTGCCGCCGTGCGCGAGTTCTTCGGTTCCTCGCAGCTGTCGCAGTTCATGGACCAGACCAACCCGCTGTCGGAGATCACCCACAAGCGCCGTCTCTCGGCGCTTGGACCCGGTGGTCTGACCCGCGAGCGCGCCGGCTTCGAGGTGCGCGACGTGCACCCGACGCATTACGGCCGCATCTGCCCGATCGAGACGCCGGAAGGCCCGAACATCGGTCTGATCAACTCGCTGGCCACCTTTGCGCGCGTCAACAAGTACGGCTTCATCGAGAGCCCGTACCGCAAGATCGTCAACGGCAAGCTGACCAATGAGGTCGTCTACCTGTCGGCGATGGAAGAGGCCAAGCATCACGTTGCGCAGGCCAATGCCGAGCTCGACAAGAATGGTGGTTTCGTCGACGAATTCGTCATTTGCCGCAACGCCGGCGAAGTGATGATGGCGCCGCGCGAAAACGTCGATCTGATGGACGTGTCGCCGAAGCAGATGGTGTCGGTGGCCGCGGCCCTGATCCCGTTCCTCGAGAACGACGACGCCAACCGCGCTCTGATGGGCTCGAACATGCAGCGTCAGGCCGTGCCGCTGGTGCGCGCCGAAGCGCCGTTTGTCGGCACCGGCATGGAGCCGATCGTCGCCCGTGACTCGGGCGCCGCCATCGGCGCCCGCCGCGGCGGCATCGTCGACCAGGTGGACGCGACGCGTATCGTCATCCGCGCTACGGAAGATCTCGATCCCGGCAAGTCGGGCGTCGACATCTACCGGCTGATGAAGTTCCAGCGTTCGAACCAGAACACCTGCATCAACCAGCGCCCGCTGGTGCGTATGGGTGACCGGGTCAACAAGGGCGACATCATCGCCGACGGTCCGTCGACCGAGCTCGGCGATCTGGCGCTCGGCCGCAACGTGCTGGTCGCGTTCATGCCGTGGAATGGCTACAACTATGAGGACTCGATCCTCTTGTCCGAGCGCATCGTCGCCGACGACGTCTTCACCTCGATCCACATCGAGGAGTTCGAGGTCATGGCGCGCGACACCAAGCTCGGGCCGGAGGAAATCACGCGCGACATTCCCAACGTCTCGGAAGAAGCGCTGAAGAACCTCGATGAGGCCGGCATCGTCTATATCGGTGCGGAAGTGCAGCCGGGCGACATCCTGGTCGGCAAGATCACGCCGAAGGGCGAAAGCCCGATGACGCCGGAAGAAAAGCTTCTGCGCGCCATCTTCGGTGAAAAGGCATCGGACGTGCGTGACACTTCCATGCGCATGCCGCCTGGAACCTTCGGCACCGTCGTCGAAGTGCGCGTCTTCAACCGCCACGGTGTGGAGAAGGACGAGCGCGCCATGGCGATCGAACGCGAGGAGATCGAACGCCTCGCCAAGGATCGCGACGACGAGCAGGCGATCCTCGACCGCAACGTCTATTCGCGCCTTTCCGACGTTCTTGTCGGCAAGGAAGCGATTGCCGGGCCGAAGGGCTTCAAGAAGGGCTCGAAACTGTCGAAGGACTCGCTCGACGAGTATCCGCGTTCGCAGTGGTGGCAGTTTGCGGTGGAGAACGAAAAGCTCCAGAGCGAACTGGAAGCCCTGCGTGGCCAGTACGACGATTCCAAGAAGGCGCTCGAACAGCGCTTCATGGACAAGGTCGAGAAGGTACAGCGCGGCGACGAGATGCCTCCCGGCGTCATGAAGATGGTCAAGGTCTTCGTGGCCGTGAAGCGCAAGATGCAACCCGGCGACAAGATGGCCGGCCGGCACGGCAACAAGGGTGTCGTGTCGCGGATCGTTCCGGTCGAGGACATGCCGTTCCTCGAGGACGGCACGCATGCCGATATCGTGCTCAACCCGCTGGGTGTGCCGAGCCGCATGAATGTCGGCCAGATCCTGGAGACGCATCTGGGCTGGGCTTGCGCCGGAATGGGCAGGAAGATCGGCGATCTGATCGACGCCTATAAGACGGCCGGCGACATCAAGCCGCTGCGCAAGACGCTCGAGAGCTTCATGCCGGCCAACGACCGCAACGAGCCGATCCGCGAATACGACGACGAGAGCATCGTTCGCCTCAGCGAGCAGATGCGTCGCGGCGTCTCCATCGCGACACCGGTGTTCGACGGTGCGCACGAGGCCGACATCAACATCATGCTGGAACAGGCGGGCCTGCACACCAGCGGTCAGTCGCAGCTCTATGACGGACGCACCGGCGAGCCGTTCGATCGCAAAGTGACGATGGGCTACATATATATGCTCAAGCTTCACCATCTTGTGGACGACAAGATCCACGCGCGTTCGATCGGGCCGTACTCGCTCGTTACCCAGCAGCCGCTGGGCGGCAAGGCGCAGTTCGGTGGCCAGCGCTTCGGCGAGATGGAGGTCTGGGCGCTCGAAGCGTACGGCGCCGCCTACACGCTGCAGGAGATGCTGACGGTGAAGTCGGATGACGTCGCCGGCCGCACCAAGGTCTACGAGGCGATCGTCAGAGGCGACGACACGTTCGAGGCCGGCATTCCCGAGAGCTTCAACGTTCTCGTCAAGGAAATGCGGTCTCTGGGCCTCAATGTCGAGCTGGAGAACACCAAGCTGGACGACAACCCGGTCCGGCTGCCCGACGCGGCCGAGTGAGCAAGACGTCCGGTCGCGGGAGAGGCTCCCGCGACCGGACGCACCAAATTCTCGGCTGATGGCCGACAAGTCGGCGGGCGTTTGGCCCGCGCTAGATGCAAGGGGTTTTCGAGGACCCCGAAAAGGAGAACGGCATGAACCAAGAGGTCATGAATCTCTTCAATCCCCAGGCGCCTGCGCAGGTGTTCGATTCCATCCGGATCTCGCTCGCCAGCCCTGAGAAGATTCTGTCCTGGTCGTTCGGCGAGATCAAGAAGCCGGAGACCATCAACTACCGCACCTTCAAGCCGGAGCGCGACGGCCTGTTCTGCGCGCGCATTTTTGGTCCGATCAAGGACTACGAATGCCTGTGCGGCAAGTACAAGCGCATGAAGTACAAGGGCGTTATCTGCGAGAAGTGCGGCGTCGAAGTCACGCTGTCGCGCGTCCGTCGCGAGCGCATGGGCCATATCGAGCTGGCCGCGCCCGTCGCCCATATCTGGTTCCTGAAGTCGCTGCCGTCGCGTATCGGCACGCTGCTCGACATGACGCTGAAGGATATTGAGCGCGTTCTCTACTTCGAGAACTATATCGTCACCGAGCCTGGCCTCACCGCGCTGAAGGAGCACCAGCTCCTCAGCGAGGAAGAGTACATGATGGCCGTCGACGAATATGGCGAGGATAGCTTCACCGCCATGATCGGCGCCGAGGCCATCCACGACCTTCTGGCCGGCATGGACCTGGAGAAGATCGCCGGCGACCTGCGTTCGGAGCTGGCTTCGACCACGTCCGAGCTGAAGCAGAAGAAGTATCTGAAGCGGCTCAAGGTCGTCGAGAACTTCATGGAGTCCGGCAACCGTCCGGAATGGATGATCATGAAGGTGGTTCCGGTGATCCCGCCGGACCTGCGCCCGCTGGTCCCGCTGGACGGCGGCCGTTTCGCCACGTCCGATCTCAACGATCTCTATCGCCGCGTCATCAACCGCAACAACCGCCTGAAGCGGCTGATCGAGCTGCGCGCCCCCGGCATCATCGTGCGCAATGAAAAGCGCATGCTGCAGGAAGCCGTCGACGCGCTGTTCGACAACGGCCGTCGCGGCCGCGTCATCACCGGCGCCAACAAGCGCCCGCTGAAGTCGCTGTCCGACATGCTCAAGGGCAAGCAGGGCCGGTTCCGCCAGAACCTGCTCGGCAAGCGCGTCGACTATTCCGGCCGCTCGGTCATCGTGACCGGCCCGGAGCTCAAGCTGCACCAGTGCGGCCTGCCGAAGAAGATGGCGCTCGAACTGTTCAAGCCCTTCATCTACGCCCGTCTCGACGCCAAGGGTTATTCCTCGACCGTCAAGCAGGCGAAGAAGCTGGTCGAGAAGGAGCGCCCGGAGGTCTGGGATATCCTCGACGAGGTCATCCGCGAGCATCCGGTGCTGTTGAACCGCGCGCCGACGCTGCACCGCCTCGGCATCCAGGCATTCGAGCCGATCCTGATCGAAGGCAAGGCGATCCAGCTTCACCCGCTGGTCTGCACGGCCTTCAACGCCGACTTCGACGGCGACCAGATGGCGGTTCACGTGCCGCTGTCGCTGGAAGCACAGCTTGAAGCCCGCGTGCTGATGATGTCGACCAACAACATCCTGCACCCGGCTTCCGGCGCGCCGATCATCGTGCCGTCGCAGGACATGGTTCTAGGTCTCTACTATCTCTCGATCGTCAATCAGAACGAGCCGGGCGAGGGCATGGTGTTTGCCGACATGGGCGAACTCCAGCATGCGCTCGAGACCAAGGCGGTGACGTTGCATTCCAAGATCAAGGGCCGCTTCCGCACGGTCGATGCCGAAGGCAAAGTCGTGTCGAAGATCCATGACACCACGCCTGGCCGCATGATCATCGGCGAGCTGCTGCCGAAGAATGTCAACGTGCCTTACGAGACCGCCAACCAGGAGATGACCAAGAAGAACATCTCCAAGATGATCGACACCGTCTACCGCCATTGCGGTCAGAAGGAGACGGTCATTTTCTGCGACCGCATCATGGCCCTCGGCTTCAGCCACGCCTGCCGCGCCGGCATTTCGTTCGGCAAGGACGACATGCTGATCCCGGATGCCAAGATCAAGCTGGTTTCCGACACCGAGGCTTTGGCCAAGGAATACGAGCAGCAGTACAATGACGGTCTGATCACGCAGGGCGAGAAGTACAACAAGGTCGTCGACGCCTGGGCCAAGTGCTCGGAAAAGGTTGCCGACGAGATGATGGCCCGCATCAAGGCGGTCGAGTTCGAGGACAATGGCCGTCAAAAGCCGATGAACTCGATCTACATGATGTCGCACTCCGGTGCGCGCGGCTCGCCCACCCAGATGCGCCAGCTTGCCGGTATGCGCGGCCTGATGGCAAAGCCTAGCGGTGAAATCATCGAGACGCCGATCATCTCGAACTTCAAGGAAGGCCTGACCGTGCTCGAGTACTTCAACTCGACCCACGGCGCCCGCAAGGGTCTGGCCGACACAGCCTTGAAGACGGCGAACTCGGGTTACCTCACCCGTCGTCTGGTCGACGTGGCGCAGGACTGCATCGTCAACTCCGTCGACTGCGGCACCGACAAGGGCCTCACCATGCAGCCGATCGTCGATGCCGGCCAGGTCGTCGCCTCCGTCGGCCAGCGCGTTCTCGGCCGCACGTCGCTCGACGACATCACTCATCCGGTCACGGGTGAGGTTCTGGTCAAGGCCGGAACGCTGATGGACGAACGCGACGTCGAAGAGATCGAAAAGGCCGGCGTCCAGTCGGTCCGCATCCGCTCGGCGCTGACCTGCGACGTCAGGGTCGGTGTCTGCGCGGTCTGCTACGGACGCGATCTGGCCCGCGGTACCCCGGTCAACCAGGGCGAGGCTGTCGGCGTCATCGCCGCGCAGTCGATCGGCGAGCCGGGCACCCAGCTCACCATGCGTACCTTCCACATGGGCGGTACCGCGCAGGTGGTGGATAGCTCGTTCCTTGAAGCCTCCTATGAGGGCAAGGTCGAGATCCGCAACCGCAACGTGGTGCGCAACTCCGACGGCCAGCAGATGGTCATGGGCCGCAACATGGCGGTGCTGATCCTCGACGAAGCCGGCAAGGAGCGTGCCACGCACCGCCTCACCTATGGTTCGCGCATCTTCGTGGACGATGGCGACAAGGTGAAGCGCGGCCAGCGCGTTGCCGAGTGGGATCCCTATACCCGCCCGATCCTCACCGAGATCGAGGGCAAGGTGGCGTTCGAGGATCTGGTCGACGGCATTTCCGTTCAGGAGACGGCCGACGAATCGACCGGCATCACCAAGCGCGAGGTCATCGACTGGCGTTCGACGCCACGCGGCAACGACCTCAAGCCGGCGATCGTCGTCCAGGATGCCAAGGGCAAGGTCGGCAAACTGTCGAAGGGCGGCGACGCCCGCTTCCTGCTCTCGGTCGAGGCCATTCTTTCGGTCGAGCCGGGTGCGCAGGTTCGCCCCGGCGACGTGCTGGCGCGTATCCCGATGGAAAGCGCCAAGACCAAGGACATCACCGGCGGTCTGCCGCGTGTTGCCGAACTGTTCGAGGCACGCCGTCCGAAGGATCACGCCATCATCGCCGAGATCGACGGCACGATCCGCTTCGGCCGCGACTACAAGAACAAGCGCCGCATCATCATCGAGCCACATGACTCGACGCTTGAGCCGGTCGAATACCTGATCCCGAAGGGCAAGCCGTTCCATCTCCAGGACGGCGACGTCATCGAGAAGGGCGACTACATCCTCGACGGCAATCCGGCGCCGCACGACATCCTGGCGATCAAGGGCGTGGAGGCGCTTGCGTCCTACCTCGTCAACGAGATCCAGGAGGTCTACCGCCTGCAGGGCGTGTCGATCAACGACAAGCACATCGAGGTGATCGTTCGCCAGATGCTGCAGAAGGTCGAGATCACCGTCCAGGGCGACTCGACCTACATTCCGGGCGACCACGTCGACGTGATCGAGCTGGAAGAGGTCAACGAGCGCCTGGTCGAGGACGGCAAGAAGCCGGCCGAAGGCCAGCCGGTGCTCTTGGGCATCACCAAGGCCTCGCTGCAGACGCCGTCCTTCATCTCGGCCGCCTCCTTCCAGGAGACGACCAGGGTGCTGACCGAAGCGGCGGTTGCCGGCAAGACCGACATGCTGCAGGGGCTGAAGGAAAACGTCATCGTCGGCCGGCTGATCCCGGCCGGCACCGGCGGCACGATGAGCCAGATCCGGCGCATCGCCACCTCGCGCGACGAGTTGATCATCGACGAGCGCCGCAAGGCGTCAGGCGCCGAGGTCGCCGAACCGATGTTGACCGACATGGTCAACGCCGCGCAGTAAGCGCGGCGGCACAGATCTCAGGCAACAAAGCCGTCGGGACAACCCGGCGGCTTTTTTGTTTGATGCGTTGAAGTTGGAAACTTACCTCGGTGGTGACGGAATGGCAGTAAGCGTCGTCGAATGTGCAACTTATTTCGATCATCCGGCGCCGCCCCTCATTGCCCTGCCGGGCATTTCTCCCCGTAAAACGGGGAGAAGAAGCTGGCTGCAGCCTTCGAGCTCGTTCTGCAACGCCGGAGATTGGCGAAATCTTTGATGACGGCGTCCTTCTCCCCGTTCACGGGGAGAAGATGGCGGCAGCCAGATGAGGGGCAGCGCGACGTTTGCGAGATGGTCAGGACTGGAGCGATCGTCGCTCCTTACAGCTTCAGTCGAAGAACGCCTCGACCACATTGCGCTTGCCGAGCATGAAGGCGTCGGCGACATGCTGCAGCGGGGCGAGATCGACATCGGAGAGGCCGGCGCGCACGATCTCGGCGAAGCGCCTGTAGAGCATCGGATATTCCGCTTCCGGCTCGTCGTGAACGATGCGGCCGTCGACCGCGAGTTTTGACCCGCCGCCCGAAAGCACCATCGCGCCCTTGTCCGTCTCGGCCAGGATGTCCCAGCTTTGCGGACCGGTCTGGCGCCAGTCGAGCTCCATCGTCACCGGCAATCCATCAGAGGTGCGGAAGGCGATATGCGCGGCGATCGGGGCTGCGCGGTTTTCAGGAAAATCGAGAATTGCCGAGGTGATGAACATTGCCGGCAATATGTGGGTCGCGATCGACAGCGCGTTGATGCCGGGATCGAACACACCGAAGCCGCCTGGGGCCCAGATCCAGTCCTGGTTCGGGTGCCAGCGGCGCACGTCTTCCTTCCAGTTGATGGCAGCCGATCTGATCTGGGTCGAGCCGAGGAAATCGCGCGCGGCTTCCACCGCCGGCGCATAGCGCGAATGCCAGCTGGCGAACAGCGAGACGCCGTTCGCGACCGCTAGCGCCTTCAGATCCTCGACCTCGCTGACCGTGGCGCCAGGCGGCTTTTCCAGGAAGACATGTTTTTTCGCTTCGAGTGCCGTCCGTGCGGCATCATAGCGGAACTGCGGCGGCATGCAGAGCGATACGGCATCGAGCTCCGGCACCGCGTCGAGCATCGCCTCGATGGTTGGAAAATTCGGGATGTCTTCCACCTTGCCGTGCCGGCTGGCGGCGGCGGCAAGGCGATAGGCCTGGTCCTTTGCCAAGGCCGGCAGGTGCTGGTCGCGGACGATCTTTCCCACCCCGACGATGCCGAGCTTGATGGGGTTGCTGTTCGAGGACATGGGAGACTCCGCGGATTGGATGCGCTTGGCTGTCAGCAGCGAATGGTTCTTAGCAGAGAACCGATGCCGGGCAAGTCTCGGCAGAGTCGGACATGACGGTCCCAGGCGAGGGCAGGTACAGCGCCATTGCCTCTCGTTCAGACTGGCCCTGCTTCAGACTGGCCCTGCTTCAGGCCGGAACGTCGAAGGTGACGATCGACACTTCGCCTTCGAGCGCGCCCTGATAGGCCGACAGGTGCGGCTCTTCGTCGGGCACGCCGTCCAGGTCGCCGATCTGGTCGAGCTCCGCCTCGGCGTAACCTTCGGCCGAGAGCGATTCGAGCGCCCGGCGCACCGCCGAATCGTCGTCGGGCGCGACCAGCATGAGGTGGACGCCTTCCGGCTTGCCGCCCTTCCTTTTCCATGCCCGGCCGGTGATGATGGTGACCGGGCGCTCATCATTGTCGTTCACGGGCTGATTCCTCCGGGCGAGGGGATTTGCGCTGTTCATGCCGCCTTTTTCGCATGAAGCATGGCCGCGCAACAGCCGAAAGCCGGTCACTTTCTTCCTTCCTCTTGCAAAATGACGAAAGAAAATTACATGCGCCTTTCGCATGGCTGCCAAGCCTTGGTTTCAGTGTAATATTTGGCGCTCCGGGGTTGACGGGCAACAGGCTTGCGAGTAGAAGCCGGCCAGTCAGAACCGATGTGAGGCTCTCCCTTCCGAAGCGACACGCTTTGGAGTTTGCCTCAAACAGGGTTCGTTTTACGAGCGAAAAGACATTTCCGGCGTGCATGAAGCGGCTTCCGCTTCCTCTGCCATTTGTTCGGGCAAGACCGCGAGGCGCGGTTTGTGGCCCGAATTTGCGTATGGAAATGACGCTTTGAGCGGCCCTGACCGGGCGAGACACGGAATTGAGAGACAAGAGGGTTTAATGCCTACCGTCAACCAGCTGATCCGCAAGCCGCGCATTGCGCCGGTGAAGCGCAACAAGGTCCCGGCCATGCAGCAGAACCCGCAGAAGCGGGGCGTCTGCACGCGCGTCTACACAACGACGCCGAAGAAGCCGAACTCGGCGCTGCGCAAGGTCGCCAAGATCCGCCTGACCAATGGTTTTGAAGTGATCGGCTACATCCCCGGCGAAGGCCACAACCTTCAGGAACACTCGGTGGTGATGATCCGCGGCGGCCGCGTCAAGGATCTTCCGGGCGTCCGCTACCATATCATCCGCGGCGTGCTCGACACGCAGGGTGTGAAGAACCGCAAGCAGCGCCGTTCGAAGTACGGCGCCAAGCGTCCGAAGTGACCGAAGCGTAGCCAAGGTCATTCCGGACGGCGCCAGGCGGCGATCCGGGATCCAGGCCACCACGCAGAATTGAGGCAGAGAAAAAATGTCCCGTCGTCACAGTGCAGAAAAGCGTGAGATCAACCCGGACCCGAAGTTCGGTGATCTGATCGTCACCAAGTTCATGAATGCCGTCATGTATGACGGCAAGAAGTCGGTTGCCGAGACCATCGTCTACGGTGCGCTCGACCAGGTCCAGTCCAAGACCAAGCAGGAGCCGGTCACCGTCTTCCATCAGGCGCTCGACAATGTCGCGCCGCATGTGGAAGTGCGTTCGCGCCGCGTCGGTGGTGCCACCTACCAGGTTCCGGTCGACGTGCGCCCCGAGCGCCGTCAGGCGCTGGCCATCCGCTGGCTGATCGCTGCGGCCCGCAACCGCAACGAGACCACTATGGTCGACCGCCTCTCCGGCGAGCTGATGGACGCGGCCAACAACCGCGGCACCGCCGTCAAGAAGCGTGAAGACACCCACAAAATGGCAGAAGCCAACCGCGCCTTCGCGCACTACCGCTGGTAAAGCGCGAACGAGACTGAAGAGGCACCTCCCATGGCCCGCGAATATAAAATCGAAGACTACCGCAATTTCGGTATCATGGCGCATATCGACGCCGGCAAGACGACGACCACCGAGCGCGTCCTCTATTACACGGGCAAGTCGCACAAGATCGGCGAAGTCCATGACGGCGCTGCCACCATGGATTGGATGGAGCAGGAGCAGGAGCGCGGCATCACCATCACGTCTGCCGCGACCACGACCTTCTGGAAGGCTCGTGACGGCAAGATGCATCGCTTCAATATCATCGACACCCCCGGCCACGTCGACTTCACCATCGAGGTCGAGCGTTCGCTGCGCGTGCTCGACGGCGCAATCGCGCTGCTCGACGCCAATGCCGGTGTCGAGCCGCAGACGGAGACCGTCTGGCGCCAGGCCGACAAGTACCGCGTGCCGCGCATGATCTTCTGCAACAAGATGGACAAGATCGGCGCCGATTTTTACCGTTCGGTCGAGATGATCGGCTCGCGCCTCGGCGCGCATGCCGTCGTCATGCAGCTGCCGATCGGTGCCGAGACCGAGTTCAAGGGTGTCGTCGACCTCGTCGAGATGAACGCGCTGGTCTGGCGTGACGAAACGCTGGGCGCTGCCTGGGACGTCGTCGAGATCCCGGATGACCTCAAGGCTCGTGCGGAAGAATACCGCGAGAAGATGATCGAGGCTGCCGTCGAAATGGACGAGACGGCGCTTGAGAATTACCTCGAAGGCAAGATGCCGAGCAATGACGAGATCCGCGCGCTGATCCGCAAGGGCACCATCGCGGTGAAGTTCTATCCGATGTTCTGTGGCTCGGCCTTCAAGAACAAAGGCGTGCAGCCGCTGCTCGATGCCGTCGTCGAATATCTGCCGTCGCCGGCCGATGTTCCGGCCATCAAGGGCGTCGACGCCAAGACCGATGCCGAGATCGAGCGTCATGCCGACGACAACGAGCCGTTGTCGATGCTCGCCTTCAAGATCATGAACGACCCGTTCGTCGGTTCGCTCACCTTTGCCCGCATCTATTCGGGCAAGCTCACCAAGGGCATCTCGGTCGACAACACGGTCAAGGGCAAGAAAGAGCGCATCGGCCGCATGCTGCAGATGCATGCGAACTCGCGCGCCGACGTCGAAGAGGCTTTTGCTGGTGATATCGTCGCACTGGCTGGTCTCAAGGACACGACCACGGGCGACACGCTCAGTGATCCGCTGCATCCGGTCATCCTCGAGCGCATGGAATTCCCCGATCCGGTCATCCAGATCGCTATTGAGCCGAAGACCAAGAACGACCAGGAAAAGATGGGCCTCGCCCTTCACCGCCTGGCCGCCGAGGATCCGTCCTTCCGCGTCAAGACCGACGAGGAAAGCGGCCAGACGATCATTTCCGGCATGGGCGAACTTCACCTCGACATCATCGTCGACCGCATGCGTCGCGAGTTCAAGGTCGAGGCCAATGTCGGCGCGCCGCAGGTGGCCTATCGCGAGACGATTACCCGCAGCCAAGAACAGGACTACACGCACAAGAAGCAGACCGGCGGTACCGGTCAGTTCGCCCGCGTCAAGATCCTCTTCGAGCCGAATCCGGAAAGCAGCGAATTCCAGTTCGAAACCAAGATCGTCGGCGGCGCTGTGCCGAAGGAATACATCCCCGGCGTCGAAAAGGGCATCAACAGCGTCATGACCTCGGGTCCGTTCGCGGGCTTCCCGATGATCGGCGTCAAGGCGACGCTGATCGACGGTGCTTACCACGACGTCGACTCCAGCGTTCTGGCCTTCGAAATCGCTGGCCGTGCCTGCTTCCGTGAAGCGGCGCCCAGGCTTGGCGTGCAGTTGCTCGAGCCGATCATGAAGGTCGAAGTGGTGACGCCGGAAGATTATGTCGGCAGCGTCATCGGCGATTTGAACGGCCGTCGCGGCCAGATCCAGGGCCAGGAAGCCCGTGGTGTGGCGGTGGTTATCAACGCGATGGTGCCGCTCGCCAACATGTTCAAATACGTCGACAATTTGCGCTCGATGAGCCAGGGCCGCGCGGCCTACACGATGCAGTTCGATCACTACGAGCCGGTGCCGACCGCGGTCGCTCAGGAAGTCCAGAAGAAATACGCGTAACCCGGGCGGGTTGCAGCGCTAACTTAATTCAAAGCCCGCACGGGCGAGCAGGAATGGAGACATCACATGGCAAAAGGTAAATTCGAGCGTACAAAGCCTCATGTGAACATTGGCACGATTGGCCACGTCGATCATGGCAAGACGTCGTTGACGGCGGCGATCACCAAGTATTTTGGCGAATACAAGCGCTACGACCAGATTGATGCGGCACCCGAGGAGAAGGCGCGCGGCATCACCATCTCGACGGCGCATGTCGAATACGAGACGGCTGCCCGCCACTACGCCCATGTCGACTGCCCCGGCCACGCCGACTATGTGAAGAACATGATCACCGGCGCTGCGCAGATGGACGGCGCGATCCTGGTTGTGTCGGCCGCCGACGGCCCGATGCCGCAGACCCGCGAGCACATTCTGCTGGCCCGTCAGGTCGGCGTGCCGTCGATCGTGGTGTTTTTGAACAAGGTCGACCAAGTCGACGACGCCGAGCTGCTCGAGCTGGTCGAGCTCGAGGTGCGTGAGCTGTTGACCAAGAACGAGTTCCCCGGCGACGACATTCCGATCGTCAAGGGCTCGGCGCTTGCGGCTCTGGAAGATTCCGACAAGAAGATCGGCGAGGACGCGATCCGCGAATTGATGGCTGCGGTCGACGACTACATCCCGACGCCGGTTCGTCCGCTGGACAAGCCGTTCCTGATGCCGATCGAGGACGTGTTCTCGATCTCGGGCCGCGGCACGGTTGTGACCGGTCGCGTCGAGCGCGGCGTGGTCAAGGTCGGCGAGGAGCTGGAGATCATCGGCATCCGTCCGACGACCAAGACGACCTGCACGGGCGTCGAGATGTTCCGCAAGCTGCTCGACCAGGGCCAGGCCGGCGACAACATCGGCGCGCTGCTGCGCGGTGTCGACCGTGAAGGTGTCGAGCGCGGCCAGGTTCTGGCCAAGCCGGGCACGGTCAAGCCGCACAAGAAGTTCGTGGCCGAAGCCTACATCCTGACCAAGGATGAAGGTGGCCGTCACACGCCGTTCTTCACCAACTACCGTCCGCAGTTCTATTTCCGCACGACCGACGTGACCGGCATCGTGTCGCTGCCGGAAGGCACCGAGATGGTGATGCCCGGCGACAACATCACGGTCGATGTCGAGCTGATCGTGCCGATCGCCATGGAAGAGAAGCTGCGCTTCGCCATCCGTGAAGGCGGCCGCACCGTCGGTGCCGGCATCGTCGTCACCATCAAAGAGTAATTTGGACTTAAACCGATCTGTCGCGGGCGCTGCCCGCGCCGCGCCAGAACAAGGAAGTGACGCATGAACGGACAGAATATCCGCATCCGCCTGAAGGCGTTTGATCACCGGGTGCTTGACGCCTCGACGCGGGAAATCGTGTCGACGGCCAAGCGCACCGGCGCCAACGTCCGCGGCCCCATTCCGCTGCCGACGCGGATCGAAAAGTTCACGGTCAACCGGTCGCCTCACGTCGACAAGAAGAGCCGCGAGCAGTTCGAGATGCGCACGCACAAGCGTCTGCTCGATATCGTTGACCCGACCCCGCAGACGGTCGACGCTTTGATGAAGCTCGATCTTGCCGCCGGTGTCGACGTCGAGATCAAGCTCTAAGGAACCAGAGGGGCGGGGCGACCCGGAACTCTGAAGGAACAAGAGGCGTGGAGGGGCGACAGCCCCGACAGGGAACTCTAAAGGAATTGAACCGATGCGTTCAGGTGTGATTGCAAAGAAGGTGGGAATGACCCGCATCTACAACGATGCCGGGGAACATGTTCCCGTCACTGTTCTCCAGATGGAGAACTGCCAGGTCGTGGCGCAGCGCACGCAGGAGAAGAACGGCTATACCGCCGTCCAGCTCGGCGTTGGCCTTGCCAAGGTGAAGAACACGTCGAAGGCGATGCGCGGCCATTTCGCGACCGCTTCCGTCGAGCCGAAGGCCAAGGTTGCCGAATTCCGTGTCTCCGCCGACAACATGATCGATGTCGGCGCCGAGATCACCGTCGATCATTTCGTCGCCGGCCAGAAGGTCGATGTGACGGGAACCACGATCGGCAAGGGTTTCCAGGGCGTTATCAAGCGGCACCACATGGGCGGTGGCCGCGCGACCCACGGCAACTCGGTCTCGCACCGTACGCACGGCTCGACCGGCCAGCGCCAGGATCCGGGCAAGGTGTTCAAGGGCAAGCATATGGCTGGCCACATGGGTGACACCCGCGTCACAACGCAGAATGTCGAGGTCGTCTCGACCGATGCCGATCGCGGTCTGATCCTGATCCGCGGCGCGGTTCCCGGTTCGAAGGGTGCCTGGATCCTGGTCCGCGACGCGGCCAAGGTTGCGCTGCCGGCCAATGCGCCGAAGCCCGCCGCAATCCGCGCCATTGCGATCAATGATGGCGCCAAGAACGATGCCCCGGCCACAGTAGATGCCCCGGCCACAGAGGGAGCGGAATAATGGACCTCAAGATCACAACGCTTGGCGGCAAAGACGCCGGCAAGGTGAAACTCTCCGAGGAGATTTTCGGCCTTGATCCGCGCGAGGACATTCTGCAGCGCGTCGTGCGCTGGCAGCTTGCCAAGAAGCAGCAGGGCACGCACAAGACCAAGGGTCGCGCCGAGATCGCTCGGACCGGCGCCAAGATGTACAAGCAGAAGGGTACGGGCCGCGCCCGCCACCATTCGGCACGCGCTCCGCAGTTCCGCGGCGGCGGCAAGGCCCACGGTCCGGTCGTCCGCAGCCACGAGCACGATTTGCCGAAGAAGGTGCGTGCGCTGGGCCTCAAGCATGCTCTTTCGGCCAAGGCCAAGAGCGCATCGCTCATCATTATCGACGAGTTGATGATGACTGAGGCCAAGACCAAGGCGCTGATCGCGAATTTCGCGACGCTGGGCCTGTCCAACGCCCTGCTGATCGGCGGCGCCGAGCTCGATAAGAACTTCAAGCTGGCGGCGACGAACATCCCGAACATCGACGTGCTGCCCATCCAGGGCATCAACGTCTACGACATTCTGCGCCGCGGCACGCTGGTCCTCTCGAAGGCCGCCGTCGAGGCTCTCGAGGAGCGCTTCAAATGACCGACCTTCGTCACTACGACGTGATCGTCTCGCCGGCGATCACCGAAAAGTCGACCATGGCTTCCGAGCAGAACCAGGTCGTCTTCAACGTCGCCAAGAAGGCGTCGAAGCCGGAAATCAAGGCCGCCGTCGAAGCGCTGTTCGGCGTCAAGGTGATGGCCGTGAACACGCTTGTCCGCAAGGGCAAGATCAAGCGCTTCCGCGGCACGATCGGCCGCCAGAGCGACGTCAAGAAGGCGATTGTGACGCTGGCCGACGGCCAGTCGATCGACGTCGCGACGGGTCTCTGAGCAAGACCGCGAGGACAACAAACATGGCACTGAAAAAATTCAACCCGATAACGCCGAGCACCCGCCAGCTGGTCATCGTCGATCGCTCGGGCCTCTATAAGGGCAAGCCCGTCAAGGGCCTGACCGAAGGCCTGACCAAGTCGGGCGGCCGCAACAATTACGGCCGCATTACGGCCCGCTTCATCGGCGGCGGTCACAAGCGCACGTACCGCATCATCGACTTCAAGCGCCGCAAGTTCGACGTTGTCGGCACGGTCGAGCGTATCGAATACGATCCGAACCGCAGCGCCTTCATCGCGCTGATCAAGTATGACGATGGCGAGCTGTCCTACATCATCGCTCCGCAGCGCCTTGCTGCCGGCGACAAGATCGTGGCCGGCGAAGCGGTCGACGTGAAGCCGGGCAATGCGATGCCGCTGGCCTCGATGCCGGTCGGCACGATCGTCCACAACATCGAGCTGAAGCCGGGCAAGGGCGCCCAGGTTGCCCGTTCGGCTGGCGGTTATGCCCAGCTCGTCGGCCGTGACCAGGGCATGGCGATCCTGCGCCTGAATTCGGGTGAGCAGCGTGTCGTCCACGGCTCGTGCATGGCCACTGTCGGCGCCGTGTCCAACCCGGACCACGGCAACATCAATGACGGCAAGGCAGGTCGCACGGTGTGGCGGGGAAAACGTCCGCACAACCGCGGCGTGACCATGAACCCGGTCGACCATCCGCATGGCGGCGGCGAAGGCCGCACCTCGGGTGGCCGCCATCCGGTTTCGCCTTGGGGCAAGCCGACCAAGGGCAAGAAGACGCGGTCCAATAAGGCGACCGACAAGTTCATCCTGCGCTCGCGCCATCAGCGCAAGAGCTAAGAAGAGGTAACGCCAAGTGACTCGTTCGATTTGGAAAGGCCCCTTCATTGACGGCTACCTTCTCAAGAAGGTGGACAAGGTTCGTGAAGGTGGTCGCAATGAGGTGATCAAGATGTGGAGCCGTCGCTCCACCATCCTGCCGCAGTTCGTCGGCTTCACCTTCGGTGTCTACAACGGCCAGAAGCACGTTCCCGTTTCGGTGAACGAGGACATGGTCGGCCACAAGTTCGGTGAATTCGCTCCGACCCGGACCTATTACGGTCATGGCGCGGATAAGAAGGCGAAGAGGAAATAATCATGGGCAAGGCCAAAGCTCCGCGCAGGCTTGCTGACAACGAAGCGCGCGCCGTGTTGCGCACGATCCGTATCAGCCCGCAGAAGCTGAACCTCGTTGCCGCGCTGATCCGCGGCAAGAAGGTCGCGACAGCGCTTTCCGATCTCGAATTCTCGGCCAAGCGGATTTCCGGCACGGTCAAGAAGACGCTGGAATCGGCGATCGCCAACGCGGAAAACAACCACGACCTCGACGTCGATGCGCTGATCGTGGCGGAAGCCTATGTCGGCAAGTCGATCGTCATGAAGCGGTTCCATGCCCGTGGCCGTGGTCGCGCCAGCCGTATCGAGAAGCCGTTCTCGCACCTCACGATCGTCGTTCGTGAAGTCGAAGAAAAAGGGGAGGCCGCATAATGGGCCAGAAAGTCAATCCGATCGGTCTGCGTCTCGGCATCAACCGCACCTGGGATTCGCGCTGGTTCGCGAACACCGGCGAGTACGGCAAGCTGCTGCATGAGGACATCAAGATCCGCAAGTACCTTGAGAAGGAACTCAAGCAGGCTGCGATTTCGAAGGTCGTGATCGAGCGTCCGCACAAGAAGTGCCGCGTCACCATCCATGCGGCGCGTCCGGGCCTGATCATCGGCAAGAAGGGCGCCGACATCGAAAAGCTTCGCAAGAAGCTGATGGAGATGACGAAGTCTGAGACGCATTTGAACATCGTCGAGGTGCGCAAGCCCGAGATTGACGCGACGCTGGTCGCCCAGTCGATCGCCCAGCAGCTCGAGCGCCGCATTGCGTTCCGCCGCGCCATGAAGCGCGCCGTGCAGTCTGCGATGCGCCTCGGTGCCGAAGGCATCCGCATCAACTGCGCAGGCCGTCTCGGCGGCGCCGAGATCGCGCGCATGGAATGGTACCGCGAAGGTCGCGTGCCGCTGCATACGCTGCGCGCCGACGTCGACTACGGCACGGCCGAGGCGCACACCGCCTACGGCATCTGCGGCGTCAAGGTCTGGGTGTTCAAGGGCGAAATCCTCGAGCACGACCCGATGGCTTCGGAGCGCCGCGCGACCGAGGGCGATCATGCGCATGGCGGTGGTGGTGAGCGCGAACGCGGTCGCCGTCGCGAAAACGCCTGAGACAGTTGAGAATTTGGAGTTAGAACGATGCTGCAGCCAAAGCGCACAAAGTTCCGCAAGCAGTTCAAGGGTCGTATCCATGGTGCCGCCAAGGGTGGCACCAATCTGGATTTCGGCGGTTTCGGGCTGAAGGCGCTTGAGCCGAACCGCGTCACCGCGCGCGAGATCGAGGCGGCCCGCCGCGCGATCACTCGTGAGATGAAGCGCGCCGGCCGCGTCTGGATCCGTATCTTTCCGGACGTGCCGGTGACGTCGAAGCCGACCGAAGTCCGCATGGGCAAGGGCAAGGGCGCGGTCGATTACTGGGCGGCGCGCGTCAAGCCCGGCCGTATCATGTTCGAGATCGACGGCGTCAATGAGGAAACCGCCCGTGAGGCGCTGCGTCTCGGCGCGGCCAAGCTCTCGGTCAGGACGCGCTTCGTACAGCGCATCGCAGAATAAGGACGGGCTGATCATGAAAGCCGAAGACATCCGGACCAAGACCCAGGACCAGCTGACCGACGATCTGGCCAGCCTGAAGAAGGAGCAGTTCAACCTGCGCTTCCAGAAGGCCACCGGCCAGCTCGAGAAGACCGCTCGCGTGAGGCAGGTCCGTAAGGACATTGCGCGTATCAAGACCATCGCTGCGGAAAAATCCGCGGCTAAGAAGGCTTAAGGACGAAAACCATGCCAAAGCGCATTCTGCAGGGCACCGTCGTCAGCGACAAGAACGAGAAGACGGTTGTCGTCAAGGTCGAACGGCGCTTCACGCATCCCGTGATGAAGAAGACCGTGCGCATGACCAAGAAGTACAAGGCGCACGACGAGAACAACGCCCACAAGGTCGGCGATCAGGTGTTCATCCAGGAATCGAAGCCGATTTCCAAGGACAAGCGCTGGACCGTAGTGTCTTCGGACCAGGCGTAAACAACGAATTTTGGACAGACCGGGGAGGGGCTTTGAGCCCGTCCCGTTAGAAGAGAAGAAGGCGGCCAGTCATGATTCAGATGCAAACAAACCTCGACGTCGCGGATAATTCCGGCGCTCGTCGTGTCATGTGCATCAAGGTGCTGGGCGGCTCGAAGCGGAAATACGCTTCCGTGGGCGACATCATCGTGGTGTCGATCAAGGAAGCCATCCCGCGCGGCCGCGTCAAGAAGGGCGATGTGATGAAGGCGGTCGTGGTTCGCACGGCCAAGGACATCCGCCGCCCGGACGGCAGCGTGATCCGTTTCGACAAGAACGCGGCCGTTCTCGTCGACAACAAGAAAGAGCCAATCGGCACGCGTATCTTCGGACCGGTTCCGCGCGAACTCCGCGCCAAGAACCACATGAAGATCATCTCGCTCGCGCCTGAAGTGCTGTAAGGAGCCGGACCAATGCAGAAGATTAGAAAAGGCGACAAGGTCGTCGTGCTGGCCGGCAAGGACAAGGGCCGTTCGGGCGAAGTCCTCTCGGTACAGCCGAAGGAAGACACCGCGCTGGTGCGCGGCGTCAACATGATCCGTCGTCACCAGAAGCAGTCCCAGTCCCAAGAGGGCGGGATCATCACCAAGGAAGCGCCGATCCAGCTGTCGAACATCGCGCTGGCCGACCCCAAGGATGGCAAGCCGACCCGCGTCGGTTTCATCTTCCAGAAGGACGGCAAGAAGGTGCGCGTCGCCAAGCGCTCGGGAGAAGTCATCAATGGCTAAGTCTCAAACCAAGCAGGCGACTGCTCAGAACACGCCGCGCCTCAAGCAGGTCTACAACGAGACCATTCGCAAGGCGCTGCAGGAGCAGTTCGGCTACGAGAACGAGATGCAGGTTCCGCGCATCGACAAGATCGTGCTGAACATGGGCGTCGGCGAAGCCACCGGCGATTCGAAGAAGCCTTCGATCGCTGCGGAAGATCTTGCGATGATCGCCGGCCAGAAGGCCGTCGTCACCCACGCCCGCAATTCGATCGCCGGCTTCAAGGTCCGCGAAAAGATGCCGATCGGCGCCAAGGTCACGCTGCGCAAGGAACGCATGTACGAGTTCCTCGACCGCCTCGTGAACATCGCGCTGCCGCGCGTCCGCGACTTCCGCGGGCTCAATCCGAAGAGCTTCGATGGCCGTGGCAACTATGCCATGGGCATCAAGGAACACATCGTGTTCCCGGAGATCAACTACGACAAGGTTGATCAGATCTGGGGCATGGACGTCATCGTTTGTACGACTGCGAAGACGGACGACGAAGCCAGGGCATTGCTCAAGGCCTTCAACTTCCCCTTCCGCCAGTAACGGCAGCGAGAAAAGGAAAAAATCTGAAATGGCAAAGACCAGCTCAGTCGAGAAGAACAACAGGCGCCGCAAGCTTGTGGACCAGTACGCTGCCAAGCGTAAGGCCCTCAAGGCGATCATCATGGATCAGTCCAAGCCGATGGAAGAGCGCTTCCGCGCTCAGCTGAAGCTTGCGGCACTGCCGCGCAACTCGGCCAAGATCCGCATCCGCAACCGCTGCGAAGTCACCGGACGTCCGCGTGCCTACTATCGCAAGCTCAAAGTATCGCGCATCGCGCTTCGGGATCTCGGCAATAACGGCCAGATCCCGGGCCTGGTCAAGTCGAGCTGGTAAGGAGGACATAACATGTCATTGAGCGATCCTCTCGGCGATATGCTGACCCGCATCCGCAACGCCTATGGCCGCAAGAAGTCGAGCGTTTCGACGCCGGCTTCGCGCCTGCGTACCCGCGTCCTCGACGTGCTGAAGGCGGAAGGCTATATCCGCGACTACAGCCAGACCGACTTCGACAACGGCAAGTCCGAAATCGAGATCGAGCTGAAGTATTTCGACGGTGCGCCGGTCGTGCGCGAAATCGCCCGCGTCTCGAAGCCGGGCCGTCGCGTCTACGTTTCGGCGAAGTCGATCCCGCACGTCGCCAACGGCCTCGGCATCGCCATCCTTTCGACGCCGAAGGGCGTGATGGCCGACCACGAAGCGCGTGAACAGAATGTCGGCGGGGAAATCCTCTGCCAGATCTTCTGATCTGGCAGCGAGATCCCGAAAAGTGGTTACCGGTTTTCGGGCAAGATCTCGCTCGAAAATAGAGACCTGAAACAAGAGAAGTGACGAGGACAACAAAATGTCTCGTATTGGAAAGAAACCCGTTTCGCTGCCGCAGGGCGTGACCGCGACCGTTGACGGCCAGACCGTCACGGCGAAGGGCCCCAAGGGTGAGCTGAAGTTCGTGGTGAACGACGAAGTGCTGGTCAAGATGGAAGGCAGCGAGATCGCTGTCCAGCCGCGCGACCAGACCAAGACCGCCCGCTCCAAATGGGGTATGTCGCGCACGCAGATCGTCAACATCCTGCAGGGCGTCAAGGACGGTTTCGAAAAGAAGCTCGAGATCACCGGCGTCGGCTATCGCGCCGCCATGCAGGGCAAGAACCTGCAGCTTGCGCTCGGCTTCAGCCATGACGTCGTCTACGAAACGCCGCAGGACATCACGATCACCGTGCCGAAGCCGACGGAAATCACCGTGACCGGCATCGACAAGCAGAAGGTCGGCCAGGTTGCTGCCGAGATCCGCGAATATCGCGGTCCCGAGCCGTACAAGGGCAAGGGCGTTCGTTACGCTGGCGAGAAGATCGTCCGCAAGGAAGGCAAGAAGAAGTAATTTCAACGCCGCGGGGAGCGGTCGCGGGAGGCTTGTCCTACCGCACAGGGTTGCCCCCGTTTTTTGAAGGCAAGGAACTGATATCATGGGCTCGAAAGAATCCACCCAACGCCGCGCTCAGCGCGTCCGCCGCCAGATCAAGAAGGTCGCAGGCGAGCGTCCGCGCCTGTCGGTCCACCGCACGTCGAAGAACATCTACGTGCAGGTCATCGACGACGCCAAGGGCCACACCATCGCTGCCGCCTCGACGCTGGAGAAGGACCTCAAGGGTTCGCTCAAGACCGGTGCCGACACTGCCGCCGCTGTGGCAATCGGCAAGTTGATTGCCGAGCGCGCTTCGAAGGCCGGCGTCAAGGAAGTTGTCTTCGACCGCGGACCGTACATCTATCACGGCCGCGTCAAGGCACTGGCCGAGGCTGCCCGTGAAGGCGGCTTGAGCTTCTAAAAAGTTTCGCCCCCGGCAACCCCACAGAGGGAACCGGATATCATCATCAACCGTGCTTCCGGAAAAAAACAAGGAACAGGATATGGCACAGGAACGTAGGGATGGCGGCCGCGGCCGTGATCGCGAAGAGCGCGACGACGGCATGGTGGACAAGCTCGTCCACATCAACCGCGTCGCCAAGGTCGTCAAGGGCGGCCGGCGCTTCGGCTTTGCAGCACTCGTCGTCGTCGGCGACCAGAAGGGCCGCGTCGGCTTCGGTCATGGCAAGGCGCGCGAAGTGCCTGAGGCGATCCGCAAGGCGACCGAATCGGCCAAGCGCGACATGATCTTCGTGCCGCTGCGCTCGGGCCGTACGCTGCACCACGACGTCGAGGGACGTTGGGGAGCCGGACGCGTTCTGCTGCGCGCTGCCAAGCAGGGTACCGGCATCATCGCCGGCGGGCCGATGCGCGCCGTCTTCGAGACGCTAGGCATGCATGACGTGGTTGCCAAGTCGATGGGTTCGTCGAACCCGTACAACATGGTTCGCGCCACCTTCGACGCGCTGAAGAGCCAGATGCATCCCAAAGATGTGGCCGCTGCGCGCGGCATCAAGTATTCGACCCTTCAGGCCCGCCGCGGCACCGCCGTTGCGGCCGAAGAATAGTCGATCTGACCAGGGATTTTGACCATGGCCAAGAAAGCAACCAAGACCATCACCGTCGAGCAGATCGGTTCGCCGATCCGCCGGCCGAAGGAGCAGCGCGCGACGCTGGTCGGCCTCGGCCTCAACAAGATGCACAAGCAGCGCACGCTGGAGGACACCCCCTCCGTGCGCGGCATGATCGCTGCCGTCCAGCATCTCGTCCGCGTCGTGGACGAGGGCTGAGCCAGAGCGCAGGAGAACTCAGATGAAACTCAACGATCTGCGTGACAAGGACGGCGCGACGCATTCCAAGAAGCGTCTCGGCCGCGGCATCGGTTCCGGCTCGGGCAAGACCGCCGGTCGCGGCGTCAAGGGTCAGAAGGCGCGCTCCGGCGTCGCCATCAACGGCTTCGAGGGCGGCCAGATGCCGCTCTACCGGCGTCTGCCGAAGCGTGGCTTCAACAACATCTTCGCCAAGAGCTTCACTGTCGTGTCGCTGGCCCGCATCCAGGCCGCGCTCGACGCCAAGAAGCTCGACGCCAAGACGACTGTGACGGCCGAAGCGCTGGTCGCTGCCGGCGTCATTCGCCGCGTCAAGGACGGCGTGCGCATCCTCTCCGACGGCGACATCAAGTCGAAACTCGCCTTCGACGTGGCCGGCGCCTCCAAGGCTGCCATCGAGAAGATCGAAAAGGCCGGCGGTTCGGTGAAGCTGCCGGAAAAGGCAGCCGCCGAGTAACGTCGATTTGAAGCGCGATCGGCAAGAGTGGGATACGTTTCGCTTTTGATTGCGCTTTGATCCGACCAATATGGCGGCCGCGTCAACGCGGCCGCTTGCATGTTTGCAGTCCGGAGCTTATCTCGTGAGCTTCGGTGACACGCGCCGCCTGAGTTGCGGGCCATCGAGCGTGACCAAGCGGAGAATCAGGCATGGCTTCGGCTGCTGAACAACTAGCCTCGAATCTGAATTTCTCGGCCTTCGCCAAGGCGGAGGATCTGAAGAAGCGCATCTGGTTCACCATCGGTGCGCTGCTCGTCTACCGCCTCGGCACCTATATCCCGCTGCCCGGCATCAATCCCGACGCTTTCGCCCAGGCCTTCTCGTCGCAGAGCAAGGGCGTGCTCGGCATGTTCAACATGTTCGCCGGCGGCGCCGTGGAGCGCATGGCGATCTTTGCCCTCGGCATCATGCCCTATATCTCCGCTTCCATCATCATGCAGCTGATGACCTCCGTCATCCCGTCGCTGGAAGCGCTGAAGAAGGAAGGCGAGCAGGGCCGCAAGGTCATCAACCAGTACACGCGCTACGGCACCGTGCTTTTGGCGCTGGTCCAGGCCTATGGCATTTCAGTCGGACTGGAAGGCGGCAACGGCATCGTCAGCGATCCGGGCATGTTCTTCCGCGTCTCGACGGTCATCACGCTGGTTGGCGGCACCATGTTCCTGATGTGGCTCGGCGAGCAGATCACTGCCCGCGGCATCGGCAACGGCATTTCGCTGATCATCTTTTCCGGCATCGTCGCCGGCCTGCCGCAAGCCATCTCCGGCACGCTGGAACTTGGCCGCACCGGCGCGCTGTCGACTGGCCTGATCCTGGCGATCATCGTTCTCGCCGTCGTCGTCATCGCGCTGATCGTGTTCTTCGAGCGCGCCCAGCGGCGCTTGCTGATCCAGTATCCGAAGCGCCAGGTCGGCAACCGCATGTTCCAGGGCGACACCTCGCACCTGCCGCTCAAGCTCAACACGGCCGGCGTCATTCCGCCGATCTTCGCCTCTTCGCTGCTGTTGCTGCCGGCGACGGTCGCAGGCTTCTCGCAGACCACCAACATGCCAGCCTGGGCCAGCACCGTGCTCGCGGCACTCGGCCATGGCCAGCCGCTCTACATGGCGTTCTATGCGGCGATGATCGTGTTTTTCGCCTTCTTCTATACGGCGATCGTCTTCAACCCGAAGGACACCGCCGACCAGCTCAAGAAGCATTCGGGTTTCATTCCGGGCTACCGTCCGGGCGAGCGCACGGCCGATTACATCGACTATGTTCTCACCCGCATCACCGTCGTCGGCGCCATCTATCTGGTGCTGGTGTGTTTGCTGCCCGAGTTCCTGATTTCAGCGACTGGCGTACCATTCTACCTCGGTGGCACATCGCTTCTGATCGTGGTCAGTGTAACGCTCGATACGGTGGCGCAGATTCAGGGTCACCTGATCGCGCATCAGTATGAGGGCCTGATCAAGAAGTCGAAGCTGCGCGGGGGGAAAAAGGCCAGATGAGGTTGATATTGCTTGGACCGCCAGGGGCGGGCAAGGGGACGCAAGCACAAAGACTGGTAGAAAAATACGGCATACCCCAACTCTCCACGGGCGATATGCTGCGCGCTGCTGTCCAGGCCGGCACCGATGTCGGCAAACGCGCCAAGGCGGTGATGGACGCGGGCGAACTGGTCTCCGACGCCATCGTCAACGCCATCGTGGCCGAGCGGATCGATCAGGCCGATTGCGCCGGGGGATTCATCCTTGACGGATACCCGCGAACCTTGGTGCAAGCGGACGCGGTTGAATCGATGCTCTCGGATCGCGGCCTCACGCTCGACGCTGTCATCGAACTCGTCGTCGACGACAAGGCACTGGTTGGTCGAATCGGCAAGCGCGCCGAACAGGCCAAGGCCGCGGGTCTGCCGGTACGCAAAGACGACAATCCGGCGGTGTTCGAAGAGCGCCTGAGGGAGTACTACAAGAAAACGTCGCCGCTGATCGGCTACTACTATGCCAAGGGCAAGCTGAGAGGTGTCGACGGAATGGCCGACATTGATGCGGTGACGCAACAGATCGAAGTGGTGCTCGCGGCCGCGACCCAAGGGGCGGCAAACGGAAAATAAACGATTACGCTTGACTGGAGCGGCTCGCTGGGGTATGGCGGCCCGTCTTCCTATCAGGCATGAGGCTTGCTTGCCCGCAAGGGCAAGGCAGCCGCTTTGAACTGGAAACTCCCGCATGGGCCGGCCTCCACCGGACGCGGGGCAACTTTGATAGCGCCGGCTTGTCCGGCCCACATGGAGAAGAGAAGAACATGGCTCGTATAGCTGGCGTTAACATTCCGACCAACAAGCGCGTCGTCATTGCGCTTCAGTACATTCACGGCATTGGCAAGAACTTCGCCCAGGAGATCGTCGACAAGGTCGGCATCCCGGCCGAGCGCCGCGTCAACCAGCTGACCGACGCGGAAGTGCTGCAGATCCGCGAGACGATCGACCGCGACTATCAGGTCGAGGGCGATCTGCGCCGCGAAGTGTCGATGAACATCAAGCGGCTCATGGACCTCGGCTGCTATCGCGGCCTGCGTCATCGCCGCTCGCTGCCGGTTCGCGGCCAGCGCACGCACACCAATGCGCGCACCCGCAAGGGCCCGGCCAAGTCGATCGCCGGCAAGAAGAAGTAATTTAGGGGAATATGGGAGTAGGGCAGTAAGGCAGTATGTAATGCGGCGCGGTTCGTCTGCGGCCAGACATACTCCCTACTGCCCTATTCCCCTACTCCCTTAGCAAGGTGGAGCCGCTGGCATTACGGCGGTGTAGAGATCAACTGAAAGGACCATCATGGCCAAGGAAGCCACACGTGTTCGCCGTCGCGAACGCAAGAATATCTCGTCGGGCGTTGCCCACGTCAACTCGACCTTCAACAACACGATGATCACCATCACCGACGCGCAGGGCAATTCGATTGCCTGGTCGTCGGCGGGAGCCCAGGGCTTCAAGGGGTCTCGCAAGTCGACGCCGTTCGCTGCCCAGATGGCTGCCGAAGACGTCGCCAAGAAGGCCCAGGAACACGGCATGCGCATGCTCGAGGTCGAGGTCTGCGGACCCGGCTCCGGTCGTGAATCGGCGCTGCGCGCGCTGCAGGCAGCCGGCTTCACCATCACCTCGATCCGTGATGTGACGCCGATCCCGCACAATGGCTGCCGCCCGCGCAAGAAGCGCCGCGTCTAAAGCATGTCGCCCAAAAGTGCGCAGCGGTTTTGGGGCAACGACATGCATAAAAACAGAGACCTAAAGCGCGACGCGCTTTAGGAAATTACCGAACGCCGCGCGAACGCCCAGTTGCGTTCCTCCACGGCATTCCAGGTCGCCCGCCACGATTGGATGGTGGCGGGTCAACGGAAGGAAAGTATTATGATCCAGAAAAATTGGCAGGAACTGATCAAGCCGAACAAGATCGAGTTTTCGTCGAAGAAGAAGACGCTGACCACGCTGGTCGCCGAGCCGCTCGAGCGCGGCTTTGGTCTTACCCTCGGCAATGCGCTGCGTCGCGTGCTTCTGTCTTCGTTGCGTGGCGCGGCTGTGACCGCCGTGCAGATCGACGGCGTTCTGCATGAATTCTCGTCCATCGCCGGCGTGCGCGAGGACGTGACCGACATCGTCTTGAACATCAAGGAAATCGCCATCCGCATGGAAGGCGACGGCCCCAAGCGCATGGTCGTGCGCAAGCAGGGACCGGGCGCCGTTCTCGCCGGCGACATCCAGACGGTCGGCGACGTCGAGATCCTCAACCCCGACCACGTCATCTGCACGCTGGACGAAGGCGCTGAAATCCGCATGGAGTTCACCGTCGATACCGGCAAGGGCTACGTTCCGGCCGACCGCAATCGCGCCGAAGACGCGCCGATCGGCCTCATCCCGGTCGACAGCCTCTACTCGCCGGTCAAGAAGGTTTCCTACAAGGTCGAGAACACCCGCGAGGGCCAGGTTCTCGACTATGACAAGCTGACCATGACGATCGACACCGACGGTTCGATCTCGGGCGAGGACGCGGTGGCTTTCGCCGCTCGCATCCTGCAGGATCAGCTTGGCCTGTTCGTCAATTTCGACGAGCCGCAGAAGGAAGTCGCCGCCGAGCAGGTGACCGAGCTTGCCTTCAACCCGGCGCTGCTCAAGAAGGTCGACGAGCTCGAGCTTTCGGTGCGTTCGGCCAACTGCCTGAAGAACGACAACATCGTCTATATCGGCGACCTGATCCAGAAGACCGAAGCCGAGATGCTGCGCACCCCGAACTTCGGCCGCAAGTCGCTGAACGAGATCAAGGAAGTCTTGGCGGCGATGGGCCTGCACCTCGGCATGGAAGTGCCGGATTGGCCGCCGGAAAACATCGAAGACCTCGCCAAGCGTTACGAAGATCAATATTGAGCATGATCCCGAAAAGTTGCAGACTTTTCGGGCAAGATCATGCGGCTAACCAACTGAGGCTGTGGCCTCTTGAACCCGGAATGAAGGAGAAGAGCCATGCGCCACGGATTTAAAGGCCGCCGGTTCGCCCGCAGCATAAGCCATCGCAAATCGATGTTTGCCAACCTTGCCGTATCGCTCATCGAGCATGAGCAGATCCTCACCACATTGCCGAAGGCGAAGGATCTGCGTCCGATCGTCGAGAAGCTGGTGACGCTCGGCAAGCGCGGTGATCTGCATGCCCGCCGTCAGGTGATTGCCCAGATCGGCAATGAAGGCGTCGTCAAGCGTCTGTTCGACACGATCGCGCCGCGCTACGCCACCCGCAACGGCGGTTATCTGCGCATCATGAAGGCGGGCTTCCGCCACGGTGACAATGCCGCCATGGCGGTCATCGAGTTCGTCGATCGCGACACCTCGGCCAAAGGCGCCGGCGACCGTGCCCGCATCGAGGCCGAAGGCACCGACGAGGAAGCCGCAGCTGCATAAGCTTCGGTTTCTCCTGAGTGAGTTTAAGGGGCCTGCGGGCCCCTTTTCGCATTCCGGAAGCGGCAAGGAGCATTTGCTGCGACTTCTTGGCTCAGCTCATGCCTTTCCGCCCAAAATAATCGGATTTCAGCGCCTTAGCCTTTCATTTTGCACAATCGTCGGGACAATGGCGCCCGACCCGGAGGATTCGGAATGCACGTAAAACGGCTGTCCCTTGTTCTACTCTGCGCCTTGATGGCGCTGGCAGTCGTGCCGGCGGCCAGGCAGGCGCTGGCGCAGGACACCAAAGCCGATCCCGGCCTGTCCGATGTGCTGACCGACCTGCTGCGCGGCGCCGAAGGCGAAAATGCCACCTCCGGTCCAGACAAGCGCGTGCCATTCGGCCGCGAGGAGGTGCAACTGTCCTTCGCGCCGCTGGTCAAGCAGACGGCGCCGGCCGTGGTCAATGTCTATGCCTCGCAAACGGCCAAGATGAGATCGCCCTTCGACGGCGATCCGTTCTTCGAAGAGTTCTTCGGCCGTTCGCAGCCGCGTGCGCAGTCCTCGCTCGGCTCCGGCGTGCTGGTCGATCCGACGGGCATAGTGGTCACCAATTTCCACGTCATCAAGGATGCCGATCAGGTCAAGGTCGCTACCGCGGACGGGCGTGAATTCGACAGCAAGGTGCTGCTCAAGGACGAGACGCTTGACCTCGCTGTGCTCAAGATCTCCGCCGACAAGCCATTTCCGGTCGTCGCCATCGGTGATTCCGATGCGCTCGAGGTTGGCGACCTGTTGCTGGCCATCGGCAATCCCTTCGGTGTCGGCCAGACCACAACCAGCGGCATTGTTTCGGCGCTTGCCCGCAGCCACATCGGCGTTTCCGATTCCAGCTTCTTCATCCAGACCGACGCCGCGATCAATCCCGGCAACTCCGGCGGCGCGCTGATCAACATGGGCGGCCAGCTCGTCGGCATCAACACGGCGATCTACAGCCGTAGCGGCGGCTCGATCGGCATCGGCTTTGCTATTCCTTCCAACATGGTTCGCGCTTTTGCCGATGCGGCCAAGGCCGGGCGCGACTTCTTCGAGCGGCCCTATATCGGCGCCGAATTCGAGCGCGTGACGCCGCAGATCGCCGAATCGCTCGGCATGGAGACCTCGACCGGCGCGCTGGTCTCGTCTGTCGAAGCAGCAGGGCCGGCGGCCACGGCGGGGCTCAAGGCCGGTGACGTCGTGTTGTCGCTCAACGGCACGCCGGTCGAGAGTATCGAGGCGCTGGATTACCGGATGGCGACGCTGTCGATCGGCACCAGTGCCAGCTTCGCCGTGCTGAGCAAAGGCCAGCAAGCGACGATGGACATCGCGCTGCAGCGCGCTCCGGAAGGTGCAAAACTTGCGGAAGTGACGCTGCGCGGCCGCAGCCCGTTTTCCGGTGCCAAGGTTGCTGAACTGTCGCCTCGGCTCGCTCAGCGGCTAGGCATGCGCACGGATGCCAAGGGCGTTACCGTGATCGACATCAATCGTGGCTCACCCGCAGCCGGCTTCGGCTTCCAGCCGGGCGACATCGTTCGCGAGGTCAATGGCTTGACCATCGATACCGCAGCGACCCTGGAACAGGCATCCATGCAGGAGACTCGCTGGTGGCGCTTTACCGTCGAGCGCGGCGGGCAGATACTGCGCCAGGTGTTGCGTTACTAAGCCCGAACTCGATCCTTCGGACGAGATCGCGCTCCAACGAAAAGAAGTGCATGGCCGATCTGTTCAGTGTCGATGAACCGGAAAAAGCGCCGCCCGGCAGGCCGCTGGCCGACCGACTGCGCCCGAAGAACCTTGCCGAGGTCGTTGGCCAGGAGCATCTGACCGGGCCTGACGGCGCACTGACGCGGCTCATCGGCTCAGGCTCGCTCGGCTCGATGATCTTCTGGGGGCCGCCGGGGACGGGCAAGACTACCGTCGCGCGGTTGCTTGCCGGCGAAACCAGCCTTGCCTTCGAGCAGATATCGGCGGTGTTTTCCGGCGTCGCCGATTTGAAAAAAGTGTTCGAGACGGCGAAGCTGCGTCGCACCAATGGCCGTCAGACGCTGCTTTTCGTCGACGAGATCCATCGCTTCAACCGCGCCCAGCAGGACAGTTTTCTGCCTGTGATGGAAGATGGCACTGTCGTGCTGGTTGGCGCCACCACCGAGAACCCGTCCTTCGAGCTGAATGCCGCGCTGTTGTCCCGCGCCCGCGTGCTGGTCTTCCATTCGCTCGGTGAGGACAGCATCGCCAAGCTGCTGGCGCGGGCGGAGGAGACCGAGGGCAGGGAGCTGCCGCTCGACGACGAGGCGAGGGCGATGCTCGTCCGCATGAGCGATGGCGATGGTCGCGCGGCGCTGACGCTGGCCGAAGAGGTCTGGCGCGCCGCCAAGTCAAGCGAGGTGTTCGGCGCCGAGGGCCTGCAGCGCATCGTCCAGCGCCGCGCGCCGATCTACGACAAGGGCCAGGACGGCCACTACAATCTGATTTCGGCGCTGCACAAATCGGTGCGCGGCTCCGACCCGGACGCCGCCCTCTATTATCTCGCCCGCATGTTCGACGCCGGTGAGGATCCGCTCTATCTCGGCCGCCGGCTGGTGCGCATGGCGATGGAGGATATCGGGCTGGCCGACCCGCAGGCGCTGGTCATCGCCAATGCCGCCAAGGATGCCTACGACTATCTGGGCTCGCCAGAGGGGGAGCTCGCCTTCGCCGAGGCTGCCGTCTATCTCGCCAGCGCGCCCAAATCCAACGCCGTCTACACCGCCTTCACGGCCGCCACACAGGCGGCGAAGGAGTTCGGCTCGCTGCTGCCGCCCAAACACATCCTCAACGCGCCGACCAAGCTGATGAAGGAAGAAGATTACGGCGCAGGCTACCGTTATGACCACGACGAGCCGGACGCTTTTTCCGGACAGGATTATTTTCCGGAAAAGATGGGCCGCCACACATTCTATGATCCGCCCGAGCGCGGCTTTGAACGCGATATCAGGAAACGGCTCGACTATTGGGCGAAGCTGCGCGGCGAGCGGAAAAAGTAGCCTCGCACGGTTTTCCGCTCGGGACGGCGCCGCACGCTGAGCAGCAGGGATTGACCGAGGCCGCCCTGTAGGGGCAGTAGACGGCGATGATTAATCTCCTGCTTGTTGCCGCGGGCGGCGCTATTGGTGCGGGGCTGCGCCACGTCGCCAATTTCGTTGCGCTGCGTCTTGTCGGCCCGAGTTTTCCCTGGGGCACGATGGCGATCAACATCGTCGGCTCCTTTGCCATGGGCCTGTTCATCACGACCCTGGCGCGGCGCTACGGCGGATCGAACGAGCTTCGGCTGTTCGTTGCCACCGGCATCCTCGGCGGCTTCACCACTTTCTCCGCCTTTTCGCTCGATTTTGCGACGCTGTGGGAGCGTGGCGCGACGCTGCCGGCGTTCGGATATGCCCTTGCCAGCCTCATTGGCGCGATCATTGCCCTGTTTCTGGGTCTTTGGCTCGCAAGAAGCCTGCCTTAATGCTATTGCCCCCGCTTGCAGCACCTCGCGTCCCTTAGGACGCGCAAGGACGCTGTAGCATTTTGATTTTGCGCACGACCCTTTCCGAAAATCGATTTCAGGTCATGCGCTAGAAACGGGTAAAACGAGACAATGGCAGGCGTTGAACAGATCACGGTGGAGGCCGGCGAGGCGGGCATGCGGCTCGACCGCTGGTTCAAGACCCATTTTCCGGGCCTTGGCTTCGGCCATCTGCAAAAACTGCTGCGTTCCGGCCAGATCCGTGTCGATGGCGGCAGGGTGAAGGCCGATACCCGCGTCGAGCCCGGCCAGATGGTCCGCATCCCGCCGCTCGAAGTGGACAAGAAGGGTGAAAGCGCGCTCACTGGTCACTCGATCCGCAACCAGGGCGACGCCGACGTCCTGGCCAAGATGCTGATCCATGAAGATCCGAAAGTCTTCGTCTTCAACAAGCCGGCCGGCCTTGCCGTTCAGGGTGGCTCGGGCGTCACCCGCAATGTCGACGACATGCTGGAAGCCTGGCGCAGCCAGAAGGGCGAGAAACCACGCCTGGTGCATCGGCTCGACCGCGACACGTCAGGCGTGCTGGTCGTCGCCCGCACCAGGCTCGCCGCCATGAAGCTCGCCGAGGCGTTCCGGGCGCGTGAGACCAAGAAGACCTATTGGGCGCTGGTCAAGGGCGTGCCGCCGAAGCGCGAGGACAAGATCTCGACCTGGCTGATCAAGGAGCCGACGCCGGACGGCGACCGCGTGCGCGTCGCCAAACATGGCGAAAAGGGCGCCGACCATGCGGTGTCTTACTACCGTATTATCGAGCAGGCGGCGCAGACGATGACCTGGCTGGAGATGGAGCCCTATACCGGCCGCACCCATCAGCTTCGCGTCCATGCCGCTCACATCGGCTGCCCGATCATCGGTGACCCCAAATATTTCGAGGCCGACACCAATTGGGATTTTCCCGGCGGCATGCAGAACCGCTTGCATCTGCACGCGCGCCGCATCGTCATCCCGCATCCCGACAAGGGTTTTATCGACGTCACCGCACCGATGCCGCCGCATATGCGCCAGAGCTGGAACCTGATCGGCTTCGACGACGCAAGCGCAGAGGACTAGGGCCTGTGGGTATCGCCACGGATACGCTCGACCGCCGCGACACGGTCGACATGGCGGCCGCCGCCATCATGGTCGGGCTGACCTTTTCCTGGGGGCTGAACTATGTCGCCGCCAAGATCTCCTATGCCGGCTACGATCCCGTTTTCCTGTCGATCGCACGGTCGGTCATTGGCGGGCTATGCGTTCTCATCTGGTGCCGCTGGCGCGGCATTGTGCTTTTTACCCGCGACGGAACGCTTGTCGCCGGTATTCTGGCAGGCGCGCTTTTTGGTCTCGAGTTCCTGTTTCTCTATGTCGGGCTCGAACAGACGACCGTCGCGCGCAACACCTTGCTGGTCAATACCATGCCGTTCTGGGTGCTGGTCGGCGGGCATTTCCTGCTAGGCGAACGCATCACCGTGCGCCGGCTCGTCGGCCTTCTGCTCGCTTTCGCCGGATTGGTAGCGGTGTTCTCCGACCAGCTGAGCGCCGACAATGGTTCGACACTGACCGGTGATCTGCTCAGTCTCGGCGCCGGCATTCTCTGGGCCTTGACCTACATCGTCATCAAGCGGACGAAATTGGCGGAAACGAGCGCCGAAAAATTGCTGCTCTACCAACTGGCCGGCGCTGCCGTGGTAGGCGCCTTGGTGCTGCCTTTCGCCGGGCCGCCCGTCCGCGACTTCGCCGCCTTGCCGACCTTGGCCCTGCTTTTCCAGGCGGTCTACATCGTTGCGTTCACCTATGTGCTGTGGTTCTGGCTGATCAGGCGCTATCCGGCATCGGGTCTCTCGAGCTTCACCTTCCTGTCGCCGGTGTTCGGCGTTCTGTGCGGCGCCATCTTCTTGAACGAGCCGCTGAGCGTTCGTATTTTCCTGGCACTCGGCCTCATCGCAGCCGGCCTGATCATCGTGAACCGGCCAGCCCGAAAACAGATCCCCGGATGAAAGGCTCCGGCATGCGCGATATCCTCAACGACCTCGAAGCGGGAAAGCAGCTTTCCGATCCGGATCCGGTGCGCCGTGCCCAAATCCAGATGAAGACGCACTTGCCGAAACGCTTCTACAAAGCCGTTTCGGTCGCACCGGCCGAAGATGGTTTTGCCGTTCATCTCGATGGCAAGCCGGTCCGCACGCCGGGCAAGGCGCTGCTGGTCCTGCCGACCGAAAAAGCGGCCGCTCTGGTCGCCGACGAGTTCGCTGCGCAAGGTGAGACTATCGACCCGGTGACGATGCCGGTCATGCGTCTGGTCAATACGGCCATCGACGGCGTCGCCAGCGACCCGCAAGCGGTGCTGGAGGACATCCTGCGCTTCGCCTCGTCCGATCTGCTCTGCTATCGCGCCGACGCTCCACAAGGGCTGGTCGACCGGCAGAACGAACATTGGGATCCCATCATCGACTGGGCGCGGAGCGCGCTTGGCGCCCGGTTTCACCTCGCCGAAGGGGTGATTCATGTCGAGCAGCCGCGCGAGAGCATCGCGGTGCTCGGTGTCCATCTTGCCCAGCGCGCCGATCCATTACGGCTGGCGGCCATCCACGTCATGACGTCGCTGACGGGATCGGCTCTGCTGGCTCTGGCCGTCGATTTCGGCGAGATCGACGGCGACGCCGCCTGGACTGCCGGCCATGTCGACGAGGACTGGCAGGCCGAGCACTGGGGCCATGACGCGGAAGCTGTCGCCCGCCGCTCGGCCCGCAAGCGCGACATGATGGCCGCCGTCGGCCTGATCGAGGCACTCAAAGCCTGACCGCAATCGCCGCCCGCGTTGCATATTGGACCAAAGTCATAATCCCAAAGACGGCCTGCCTCTGGGCGGCGCTTTCTGTCATTTCTTGCGGCGGTAGCTGCGCGAGTTCCGTGTCCAGAGGCACGACACCGCGCAGCATCAAGCACAGCGAGATATCACGGGAGGACGAATTCATGGTAATGGCAGCGACCGCCGGCAGAGCAAGCCGCGGCATGACGCGGGAAGAGAAGAAAGTCATCTTCGCTTCCTCACTCGGCACCGTTTTCGAATGGTATGATTTTTATCTCTACGGCACTTTGGCGGCCGCGATCGGCGCCGCGTTCTTCACGCAATATCCCGAAACAACGCGCAACATCTTCACGCTGCTGGCTTTCGCCGCGGGCTTCCTCGTGCGCCCATTCGGGGCGCTGGTGTTTGGCCGCATCGGCGATCTCGTCGGCCGTAAATACACCTTTCTCGTTACCATCCTGATCATGGGTCTGTCGACCTTCCTGGTCGGCATACTTCCTGGCGCAGCCAGTTGGGGCATCGCGGCGCCGATCATCCTGGTTGCACTGCGCATGCTGCAAGGCCTGGCGCTGGGTGGCGAGTATGGCGGTGCTGCGACCTACGTCGCCGAGCACGCTCCCGACGATCGTCGTGGCTTCTACACGTCGTGGATCCAGACGACAGCCACGCTCGGCCTGTTCCTGTCGCTGATCGTCATCCTGATCGTGCAGAATTCGCTGAGCAAGGAAGACTTCGCGGCCTGGGGCTGGCGCATACCGTTCCTGGTCTCTGCGGTCCTGCTGGGCATTTCGGTCTGGATACGCCTGTCGCTTGCCGAATCGCCGACATTCCAGCGGATGAAGGATGAAGGTAAGGGCTCCAAGGCGCCACTGACGGAAGCGTTCGGCCAATGGAAAAATGCCAAGATCGCCATTTTGGCGCTTCTCGGCCTTACTGCTGGCCAGGCCGTGGTTTGGTACAACGGGCAGTTCTACGCACTGTTCTTCCTGCAGAACGTGCTCAAGGTCGACGGCCAGTCGGTCAACATCATGATCGCCATCGCGTTGGCGCTCGGCACGATCTTCTTCGTCGTGTTCGGCTGGCTCTCCGACAAAATTGGCCGCAAGCCGATCATCATGGCGGGCCTGGCGCTGGCGATCGTCACCACATTTCCGCTGTTCAAGGCGCTGACCTGGGCAGCCAATCCGGCGCTCGCCACTGCGCAGCAAAACACCCGTGCCACGATTACCGCTGCGCCTGGCGACTGCAAGTTCCAGTTCAATCCGACTGGAACGCGCAAGCCTCTCACGTCGTGCGATATTGCGACGGACTTCCTCGCCAAGAGCTCCGTGCCCTATGACATTGTCACGACAGCGGCTCCGGCGACCGCGGCCAGTGTCAAGATCGGCGCCGAAACGGTGGCGTCCTATGATGCCGTGGCAGCCGCAGACAAGGCAACTTCAAGCGACGCCGCCTTCAAGAAGGCAATCAACATTGCGTTGCAGGACGGCGGCTACCCGCTCAAGCGTGCTGCAGCCAAGGTCGCCGACCAGAAGCTTGACGCCTTCGTCGCGGCCAACCCGGAACTGAAGCTCGACGCCGCCGCAATCCGTGCCGGCGACAAGACGACGGTTGCGGTCGACCAGGCGATCAAGGACAAGCTGCTGACGGCCGATGAGGCTGCGGCGGGAGCGCCCGAGATCACCGTCTACAACGTCCCGGAAGCAGGCGCCTTTGCGATGTTTGCCGACCCTGAACAGGTCAGCTGGGCAAAGGTCATCGGCATCCTGTTCATCCTGGTCCTTTACGTGACCATGGTCTACGGACCGATCGCCGCGATCCTGGTCGAGATGTTCCCGACACGCATCCGCTATACCGGCATGTCGTTGCCCTATCACATCGGCAATGGCTGGTTCGGGGGCCTGCTGCCAGCAACGGTGTTCGCGCTCAGCGCCTACAAGGGTGACATCTATTACGGCCTCTGGTATCCGGTGGTGATCGCGGCGATGTCGCTGATCGTCGGTATGATCTTCGTCAAGGATACGCTGGGAACGAACTTGCACGCCAAGACCTGATCCTGGCCTGACGGCGAAAATGAAAAGCCCGGCGCGAGTGATCGCGCCGGGCTTTTCAATTCGTCGGAAGCGGGGCGGAAGGAAGGGCCTTTAGCTCTTCCGCTCCTGTTTCTCTTCCTTGATGGCCGCTTCGTGATACCAGCCGCTTCCGAAATCCGTACGGTTGCGCAATGAAGCAAGTTCTGCCGCGAACTTAGCCTTTCCGCTTAAATTTGAGGCAGAAGCGCGCGCTGCCACCGGGAACATCAGGATTTTGGCCGACTGACGGGTAGGAGTGATTTCCATTGTCGGTCTCCTTTCTTCTGCAGAGCCTTGCCGATTCAACCTTACCCGAAGATAGGTTCTGCAATCCAGTTAGGCAATATGATTATAAAAAGATCAGCAACTGCCTATTATTTATACAAAATATGCTTGTGATTGATCCGGACGCATTGCGATGACGACGCAACGAATTTGTCGGGATGCGGCGTCAGTTTTGTCGCATCCTTTGCCGGTGAAAATGGCACACGAATTGCTTTTTAATAGTCCGGCAGGTCGGCTGCAGGGTGGCTGGCACGCCAGCGCCGTCCAAGGTTCGGTGATCAAGCAACGAGAGGCTAGAATGACGAAATACAAGCTCGAGTACATTTGGCTCGATGGATACACCCCGGTTCCCAACCTTCGCGGAAAGACGCAGATCAAGGAATATGCCGAGTTCCCGACGCTCGACCAGCTTCCGCTGTGGGGCTTCGACGGTTCCTCGACCATGCAGGCCGAGGGCCACTCGTCCGACTGCGTGCTGAAGCCGGTCGCCATCTATCCGGATCCCGCGCGCACCAATGGCGTGCTCGTCATGTGCGAAGTCATGATGCCGGACGGCGTGACGCCGCATGCATCCAACAAGCGCGCCACCATCCTCGATGACGAGGGAGCCTGGTTCGGCTTCGAGCAGGAATACTTCTTCTACAAGGACGGCCGCCCGCTCGGCTTCCCCGAAAGCGGCTACCCGGCGCCGCAAGGCCCGTACTACACCGGCGTCGGCTACAGCAATGTCGGCAGCGTCGCCAGGCAGATCGTCGAGGAGCATCTCGACCTCTGCCTTGCCGCCGGCATCAACCATGAAGGCATCAACGCCGAGGTCGCCAAGGGCCAGTGGGAATTCCAGATTTTCGGCAAGGGCTCCAAGAAGGCCGCCGACCAGATGTGGATGGCCCGCTACCTGATGCAGCGCCTCACCGAGAAATACGGCATCGACATCGAATATCACTGCAAGCCGCTCGGCGACACCGACTGGAACGGTTCCGGCATGCACGCCAACTTCTCGACCGCCCATATGCGCGAAGTCGGCGGCAAGGCCTATTTCGAGGCGCTGATGGCCGCCTTCGACAAAAACCTGATGGACCACATCGCCGTCTATGGCCCGGACAACGACAAGCGTTTGACCGGCAAGCATGAGACCGCGCCATGGAACAGGTTCAGCTATGGCATCGCTGACCGCGGCGCCTCGATCCGAGTGCCGCATTCGTTCATCAACAACGGCTATAAGGGTTATCTCGAGGATCGCCGCCCGAACTCGCAGGGCGACCCCTACCAGATCGCTTCCCAGATCCTGAAGACGATCGCCTCCGTGAGCACGGCAGAGAAGAAGGCCGCAGCCTGAGCATTCCGCACGGCGTAGACGCCAGCGTCTGCGCCGTGATGTGGCGGATGATGTCTTTGACTCGCCGCAACTAAAGACAGTCGAGCATCGAGATTGTTCGCAACGATAGCGGGCTGAAGCTAAAGATAGTGGGTCTGAAGCTTCAGCCCTGCGTGCCGACTACCTTGTTACCGCGCACAATTACAGTCTTCCGGCCGGGGGCGAAATCGTGCTCGCCCTGACGTTCCATAACCACCAACGCCGCATCATCGGATTCATTGGGGTCTCGGACGCGGCCCGCCCCGGCATCCGACCCGCGCGGTTTTCCCTGGCCGAAGTATTTTACTTTCAGATGGTCAAGGTCCGCTCCAACCCCGTCGACCTTGGGAAGCGACGTAGAGTCGATCGGAATCTCATCGATCGCCGTCCAACCCTTCATATTTTCTTCTGCAATTGTCTTGGGACTCTTCGCCATGACAGCCACCTTTCTAATCCGACACTACCACCGCTTGGACTACCATCCCAGTCCCAAGCAAGTGAATTGCCTCAGGATTTTATACTCGATCGCCCATTCCGGGGCAGTTACACGGCCGTGAGGCATATCCCTTATATAGGCCTGCTTGGCTTGAAACAAAGCGTGCGCCGGCGCAGCCCCAGCTGCGAAGGCCATCCAGAAGCTGCGGTGGATGGGCTCCCCGAAAAAATTCAGCTGACCGTCCAACGGCGAATAGTGGGCACCGGTGCAACCGACATAGGCGAGCGCTCCGAGCTCCAAAAAACGCAATGCCAACGACGAAGCGACGGTCCTCGGCGTGACCGCCCAGTGATCGCTTGCCCGTGTCGCGATCTCCTGCACCGTCAGCGCGCCCCAGCAACAGCCGGTGAGCACGGTGGCTCCATGGGCCTTGATGGCGCCGGCAAGATTGGTGAGGTTCACCGCCTCGACCGCTCCTCCATCGTCTTCGCCCCAAAACCGGGTTCCGTCGGTGTCGGAACCGTGTAGCATGAAATAGAGCTGCCGCGCATCGAAGTGCCCGGTCCGAACGTTTCCGAAGTCGTCCGGGCCGCTGACCAACATTTGACCCCGTCCGCCAAGCCTACGGAACACGTTATCCGCAAACGGTCGCTCGGCATTCCGCGACGCGAACTTGATCGGTGTGGTGCGGTTGTCTTCGGCCGTGAGGCAACCCAGCAGGAACGCCGCGCTCGAACAGTCGGGAATTCGCGACACTGGCAATTCCCCGAGACCGTCTCCGTCGACATCGCCATATCGTTGGTCGCTCCAGACGACAAAGCGGTCAGGATCCGAATTCGCCGAGACTCTGTCCCTCAGGTCTGGAGGCAGAACGTCGTAGATCAGCGCGGGCACGACATTGTAGTCGCCGAGGATTACAACACCCTTCACTCCCGTCGCGCTATTCCTGATCTTGGTGAAGGTAGCTTCCTCGCCCGTGGCTTCGACAAGCGTACTGCCGCCTTCCTCGATCATGGTCCTCGCCGTGTCATAACCTGCATCGCCGATCTTGCGCCGCAGCCCTTGAGGATCAGTCAAGAACAACAGCCTGGGCAGGACACGGCGATTTCCCAGATAGCGCTTCGTATCGTCGGAGGCAGAAACCGCACCAACTGTGTTTTGCTCGATGTCTACCGTGATGGTTACCCGCTTCAGCAGTGCCGGGATCTTCGCCGTGATCTCCAAAATTGCATCGGCCGGAAGCTGAGACGCGGCCATCCCGGAAATTGGATTTCCGCCAAGCGAGGCCGGTGGTGGCCCAGCCGGCATTGTCACCGTTGAGACGGCCGTTGCGGGCTCGAGGACCAATTCGTCACGCGGTTTGGGCTGTGGATCGCTCAATTCGCCCTCTGTTATGCTGATCCTTACCTGTCCCCGGGAAACGTCGACCGTGAACTGGCCGTTCTTGTCCGTTCTGGCCCAGATGAGCGGATTGCTTGAATTGCGAAGCAGCCGCAGCACCTTTGGATTTGGATGCGCCGCTCCGTTGCGGCCGGTCGACATACCAAAGAATCGGGTGTCGGGGAATCGCGACAGCACATGCTCCTCGAAAGCGTTGTAGGAGGCATGGTGCGGCAGCTTGATGAACGCATACGGTCCCGCTTCGACCACATGGTCCAAAAGAGCCGCCATTTCATTTTCAAGGCCTTCGACCTCGGCCTCGGCGAACTGCATGTCGCCGGTGAGCAAGCAACGATTGGCTCCTTTTCCCACGGAGATGACAATGCTCTGGTTATTCTTGGCGGCGCCTGCGCCAGGTCTGTCGAGAAAGTCGAGGACGGCATCGGGAAGAATGACGTCCGGTGTCGGATTGCCGTCGGTAAGTGTCCGGTAGATGGCCACGTCGTCGAGATCGCCGGCCCGCAGGCTGGCAATTGCGTCGACAGCGTCACGATCGAATTGCGCGATGGTTTCCGCGCACAGGACAACTTGTTCCGCTGACGGTCCGAGAACCTTCAGACCGATATTGCGGAACTGCTCTTCAAGATCAGAAATCTCCGGATCGTCGAGACCGCGGTAGCGAACGACTCTCGTCCCGCGCTGCTCCAATGTTTCAATCATCTCGATGTACAGATCACGCTGGGAAGCGGCGTCGGATATGAACGCCTGTACGGTTGCATCGCTCAATCCGGGAGCCAGAGGCTCTTCCTGAAGGCTGGCCAGGACACGAAACCGCAGGCGATCGGATGCATCGCTGCCGAGCGCGAGTCCATATCCAGCAAACTCATCGGCAACCAGAGCGACCTTGGGCGCGATGACCTCCCGCTCAACCATTTCCGGCAGGCACCCGATGTGATCGGAATGACAGTGCGTCAGGATGAGCAGAGAAAGTTCGAGCGGTCCTTCCGGCTGGTCCATCAATTCACGGAGCTGCGCGGGGATGGAAAGGTGCCCAGAGGATCCTGTGAAGTCGCCCTTGTGAGCACCGTCGATAAGGATGGTTCTGCTGTTCGCCTGAATCAATATGCAGTCGCCATACTGGCTTTGACCTACATCGAGAAAATGGATTTGCATCGCCCCCTCCGCTTGATAAGCCACCGCCTTAGTATGATGCATTAGCGATCGACGATAAATAGGTCGCGTTAAAGAGCACTAATATAACGTTCCTGTTGCCGTACTATGAAAACCTCGCATTGTTTTCTGCCTATCCGACTTACCGACTTCTATCCGCACGGCCATATCTCGATTGGCTCCTACGACAGATGACAAGAAAAAACCCCGGCGTCTCCGCCGGGGTTTTTTTCTTGTCTCTTAACGGTCGGTCAGACCGAATAATACATGTCATACTCGACCGGATGCGGGGTCATTTCGAAGCGCATCACTTCGGCCATCTTGAGCTCGATATAGCTGTCGATCTGGTCGTCGTCGAACACGCCGCCGGCCTTCAGGAAGCCGCGGTCCTTATCGAGGTTCTGCAGCGCTTCGCGCAGAGAGCCGCAGACGGTCGGGATCTTCTTCAGTTCCTTCGGCGGCAGGTCATAGAGATCCTTGTCCATCGGCTGGCCGGGATGGATCTTGTTCTTGATGCCGTCGAGGCCGGCCATCAGCATGGCGGCAAAGGCGAGGTAGGGGTTCGCGCCCGGATCGGGAAAGCGGACCTCGACGCGCTTGGCCTTCGGCGATGAGCCGAATGGAATGCGGCAGGAGGCAGAGCGGTTGCGAGCCGAATAGGCGAGCAGCACCGGCGCTTCATAGCCGGGCACCAGGCGCTTGTAGGAGTTGGTAAGCGGGTTGGTGAAGGCATTGATGGCCTTGGCGTGCTTGATGATGCCGCCGATGTAAAACAGGCAGCTCTCCGAGAGGCCGGCATATTCATTGCCCGCGAAGGTCGGCTTGCCGCCCTTCCAGATCGACTGGTGGACGTGCATGCCCGAGCCGTTGTCGCCGAAGACCGGCTTCGGCATGAAGGTGGCCGTCTTGCCGTAGGCGTTGGCGACCTGGTGCACGACATACTTGTAGATCAGCATCTTGTCGGCGTTGCGGACCAGCGTGTCGAACTTGATGCCGAGCTCGTGCTGGGCAGCTGCGACTTCGTGGTGATGCTTTTCGACGCGCACGCCCATTTCGGCGAGCACGGTCAGCATCTCCGAGCGCATGTCCTGTGCCGAATCGATCGGCGGCACCGGGAAATAGCCGCCCTTGATACGCGGACGGTGACCGAGGTTGCCGGTCTCATAGTCGGTGTCGTCGTTGGACGGCAATTCGGTGGAGTCGAGCTTGAAGCCGGTGTTGTACGGGTCGGCCTTGTACTTGACGTCGTCGAAGACGAAGAACTCGGCTTCCGGGCCGACGAAGATCTGATCGCCGATGCCTTCCGCCTTCATGTAGGCTTCGGCCTTCTTGGCGGTGCCGCGCGGGTCGCGGTTGTAGGACTCTCCGGAAATCGGATCGAGGATGTCGCACAGGATGACCATGGTCGACTGTGCGAAGAACGGGTCCATATGCACCGTCTCGGTGTCGGGCATCAGCACCATGTCGGACTCGTTGATCGCCTTCCAGCCGGCGATGGAGGATCCGTCGAACATGACGCCGTCGGCAAACATGTCTTCCTCGACCTCAACGACATCCATCGTCACGTGCTGCAGCTTGCCCTTCGGATCTGTGAAGCGCAGGTCAACGAATTTCACGTCGTTGTCCTTGATCTGCTTCATGATGTCTTTGGCTGTCGTCATGTCATGTTTCCCTGTCTGATGACGTTTCGAGGAGATGATCTGAAATCAGAAACCTCAGACCGCGTCCATCCCTGTTTCGCCGGTGCGGATGCGCACGACTTCCTCGATGTTGGAGACGAAGATCTTGCCGTCGCCGATGCGGCCGGTCTGGGCCGCCTTGCGAATAGCTTCGATCGCGCCTTCGACTGCGTCGTCGCCGAGCACGACCTCGATTTTCACCTTGGGCAGAAAATCCACGACATATTCGGCGCCGCGATAGAGCTCGGTATGGCCCTTCTGGCGGCCGAAACCCTTGGCCTCCGTAACGGTGATGCCTTGCAGCCCGGCCTCCTGAAGCGCTTCCTTCACTTCGTCTAGCTTGAACGGCTTGATGATCGCTTCGATCTTTTTCATGTAAAAAGTGGCCTCCACTGCCAAAAAAGACGGGTTGTGAGCCCCGCTTGCGCCTCCTTCAAGCACGAACTGTGCCAATTTGAGGGGATTCGAAGCGGTATCACGCGATTTCGGTGCCATGCCGCGTCAGGATGTGATTTCGCGTCATTCGCTGCGTTGGATGCGCCATGGATACTGGGAACCTACACATTGTCAGCGCTCCCGTCCGCACAATAATTGAGCATATAGCGCACTTTGCAGGCATTTGTGTTTCGGCGACGCCATTGTCCCCAACGATGTGCTTACAGATTGCGCCATCTCGGCACCCGTTTGCTTCGAACCGAAAACTGGACGATCTTTGAACACAGGACCGGGGTTTTGAACACAAGGTGATTGGGCTTGAGCCAATGCGTGTCGGCACTCCATGAATAACGAACTTTTGTCTCCGGCCGAGATGACCGAGGCCGACCGGCTGGCGATCGCCACCGGCCCATTGGCCGGCATCGACCTTATGCGCAACGCAGGTGCCGCGGTCTCTGCCGTGGTGCTCGCCCATTTTCCAGTTGCCAGACGGGTCCACGTCCTGTGCGGTCCCGGCAACAACGGCGGCGACGGATATGTCGTCGCCCGCATTCTGAGGGACAGCGCAGTCGACGTAGCCGTGTGGGCGTCCGGCTCGCCCAAAGCCGGCAGCGATGCGGCGCTCGCTGCTTCGGAGTGTCCGGTCAGGCCTCGGCCGCTATCGGAGTTTGTTGCCGAGACAGGCTCGATCGTGGTCGATGCGCTTTATGGGGCAGGGCTGTCCAAGCCGCTGTCCGGCGATGCGGCCAGGGCGGTCGAGGTTGCGACAGAACTGAGCCTTCCAGTCGTCGCGGTCGATCTGCCCTCAGGCGTGTCAGGCGAGAGCGGCCAGAGTCTCGGCCAGGCATTCCGCGCCCGGATCACGGTGACGTTCGCGCGGAAAAAGCCCGGCCATCTGCTGTTGCCCGGGCGCGAGATGTGCGGCGACCTGGTGCTTGCCGACATCGGCATCGGCGACGGGATCATTGCGCAGCTTGAACCGCGGACCTTCGAGAACACACCGCCGCTTTGGATCGGGAATTTCCCTGTTCCAGCCGTCGACGCCCATAAATACAGGCGCGGCCATGTCGGCGTCTTTTCCGGCGGGCCGTCGGCAACGGGCGCCGCACGGCTGTCGGCGCTTGCCGCGGCCAGAAGCGGGGCAGGGGCTGTGACCGTGCTGTCGCCGGCGAACGCCATGCAGGTTAACGCCGCGCATCTGACCTCGATCATGCTGCACAAGAGTGACAGCATTGCGGACGTACAGGAATTCATCGGCCGCCGCCGGCCGTCGGCTTTCGTCCTCGGACCCGGATTTGGCGTCGGCGAAAAAACACGTGATTTTGCCCTCGGCGTGTTGGCCACCGGGCAGCGGCCAGACGGCAGGGTCGACGGGCTGGTGCTCGATGCCGATGGTATTACTTCGTTTCGCGATGCGCCGAACGCTTTGTTCGAAGCCGCCCGTCGTTCGAACGCGCCGGCGCTCGTGCTGACGCCGCATGAGGGCGAATTCGCCAAGCTGTTTCCGGACATCGCCGGAGACAGGAATCTGTCGAAGCCGGCCAGGGCACGCAGTGCCGCCGAGCGCGCCGGCGCCATCGTCATCTACAAGGGCGCGGACACCGTGATCGCGGCGCCCGATGGCAGCGCCGCGATCAACGGCAATGGCGCGCCATGGTTGGCTACCGCCGGTTCGGGCGACGTGCTGTCGGGCATCATCGCCGGCTTTCTGGCGCAAGGCATGCCGGCTTTCGAAGCCGCCTGCGCAGCGGTCTGGATCCATGCCGAGGCCGGCAGCCGTTTCGGACCTGGGCTGATCGCCGAAGACCTGCCGCTGGCGCTGCTGCCGGTGCTGCGCGAGCTTGCCGACAATCGCAACGGGATGACCGCTGAATGAACCGCCAGCTCGCCTTGATCGCTGTGATTTTCGCCAACCTCTTCCTAGCGCACACCGCGCGTGCCGAAAGTCCGGTGACAATCATCGACGATCCGGCCATGCTCGCCGCCCTCGACGCCAAGGGTTTTGGGTTCGCCGGCATTTTCGGCGTCGATGGCAAGGGCAACCTGAAGACGCTCTATGACAAGGCGGCTGCCTATCATCAGATCGTCGAAACAGTTGCCAGCGATGTCGCCGCGCTGCGGGCCGAGATGAAGGCTGGCGGGCGGCCGCTCTACGAAGTCACCGACGGCAATGTCGGCCGCATCATGGACATGCGCTGGCTGAAGACCGGCGCCGCGCGCTTCAGGCTGGTCGGTGTCGTCAATAGGATCGACCGGCGCGATTTCACCGAAGCGCGCGACGACGGGAGTTGCGGCGAGGTGCGTTTCATTTATCGCCTCGCCTACAGCTTCAAGAAGAACGGCAAGGTTCTGGCCTCGCGCCTGCCGTTCAACTTCAATGCCATTTACAGCGCCGCGCCAGACGCAGATGGCGGCTGCGTCGGCGTTGCCGGACGCTGGACGCCACAGCTCGACGAGACCGTCGATACCGGCTGGCTCATCGGCGGGCCGCTGGAGAAGGGCGGGCTGAGTTTCAAGCAGCTCGAGCTCAACGCCCAGGTGGTGCGCTTTCCCTCCGGCCAGGAGACCGAATTCGGCGGGCAGGCCGCCTATCTCATGCGGATTTTCGGCATCGACGGCGCGGCGGTCAGCGAGAGGCCGCTGGAAAACACGCCGGATGTGGCGCTGCTCTCGGAAGACGCCGCGCTGAAAGCAAAACTCGCCGACTATATCAGCGCCAATCTCGCGGCGGTCGATCTCGGCGTCTACGAAATCCCGGATGAGTTCCTGGCGAAAAAAGTTATCTCATGGTCGACCTTCGGCAGCGCAAGGCAGGCCAACCACCCGTTTACGCCATTATTCCAGCCCGCGGATTTTGTCGGGTTCGATTATTCCGCGCTGAAGCTGGTGCGCACGCCGGAAGCGCTGGTCGAGCGGCTCGACAATGGCGCCTGTCAGGGGTGCCACCAGGCGGGTTCGACCGCCGGTTTCCATTTCATCGGTCTCGACGACAAGACGACGTCGCCGCTGAACCGCATCGAGGTCGGCATCTCGCCTCATCTTCATGCCGAAAGGCCGCGGCGCGAGGCCTGGCTGCGCGCGACTGCCGAGGGCAGGGAGCCGAACCGCTTCCGCCCATTGTCCTTCGCGCCGCCGGCCACATGGAAGGACGCCGGCGAGGTCGCGTATGCGCCGGCCGCAATGGCGATGCCGTGCCTGATGCCGGAGGAAGCGGCCCGTTTCGGCATGACTTGGCAATGCGGCGGCGGCACTGTCTGCACGCCGCTGGCGAGTGCGTCGGGCGTGCGGACCAAACTGGCGCAATGCCTGTTGCCTAAGGACAGCGACAAGATGTTCTCCGGCCACCCCTGCCTGACCGGCTCGATCGCCAGCAACCCGGCGCAGCCGTTCAACGATCGCTACAGCATATCAGGCCAGTTTGCGGCCTTTGCGACCGACATTTCGCGCACCGCCTACACTTGCCGGCCGCCGAAGATCGGCGTGCCGGCCGGCATCGCCTATCGCGGCTGCGACGACAAGGATCGTGCCTTTGCTGGCTTCAAAACGGGCAAGCCGATGCCGAACGAGATCTGCGGGCTGGTCGGCGGCAAGAAATTCGACACTTGCGTGGCGACCAACAATTTCGACCAGTGCCTCGGCGGCGCGGTCAATCGCGGCAACCGGCCGGCTTGCTCGGCCGATCATTTCTGCCGCGAGGACTATATGTGCCAGTCGCTGCCACCAGACACGCCTGGTATCGGTAAGGTGAAAGGTATCGGCTTCTGCTCGCCGACCTATTTCATTTTTCAGATGCGCATCGACAACCACGCGACACCTTGGGCGGGCGCTGTCCGTGCCACCATGGGAGCAGGATTTGGCGCGGCGGAAGCGGAGTGAGCTTTTGGCCGCTTTCGCGCTGTCAGCGCCGTCACAGCGGAATGTTGTCGTGCTTCTTCCAAGGGTTCTGCATATCCTTGTTGCGCAGCATGCGGAGCGCGCGTGCAATGCGGCGACGGGTCGAATGCGGCATGATCACCTCGTCGACATAGCCGCGCTCGGCGGCGACGAAGGGCGACAGGAAGCGATCCTCGTAAGCCTTTGTATGCGCTGCGATCTTCTCCGCATCGCCGATGTCCTTGCGATAGATGATCTCAACGGCGCCTCTGGCGCCCATCACTGCGATCTGCGCCGTCGGCCAGGCATAGTTCATGTCGCCGCGCAGATGCTTTGACGCCATCACGTCATACGCGCCGCCATAGGCCTTTCGGGTGATGACGGTGATCTTCGGAACGGTCGCCTCGGCATAGGCGAACAAAAGCTTGGCGCCATGCTTGATCAGCCCGCCATATTCCTGCGCGGTGCCGGGCAGAAAGCCCGGAACGTCGACGAAGGTGACGATCGGAATCGAGAAACAGTCGCAGAAGCGAACGAACCGCGCCGCCTTGCGGCTGGCGTCCGAATCGAGCACGCCGGCCAGCACCATCGGCTGGTTGGCGACGAAGCCGACCGTGCGGCCTTCGACGCGCCCGAAACCGGTGACGATGTTTTTTGCAAAACTCTGCTGGATCTCGAAGAAATCACCCTCGTCGGCAACTTTAAGTATCAACTCCTTGATGTCGTAGGGTTTATTGGCGTTGTCGGGGATCAGCCGGTCGAGCGACAGATCGTGATCGGTGACCGACTGATAGCATTCGATCTCGGGGATATCAGCCGTGTTGGAGGCAGGCAGCAGATCGACCAGCCGGCGCATCTGCAGCAACGCCTCGACGTCATTGTCATAGGCGCCATCGGCGATCGAGGACTTCGTCGTGTGGACGGAGGCGCCGCCGAGGCTCTCGGCGGTGACTGTCTCGTTGGTGACGGTCTTCACCACGTCCGGCCCGGTGACGAACATGTAGGAGGTGTCGCGCACCATGAAGATGAAGTCGGTTATGGCCGGCGAATAAACGTCGCCGCCGGCGCAAGGGCCCATGATCAGTGAAATCTGCGGGATGACGCCGGAGGCGAGCACATTGCGCTGGAAGATCTCGGCATAGCCGCCAAGTGCTGCCACGCCTTCCTGGATGCGGGCGCCGCCGGCGTCGTAGAGGCCGATGATCGGTGCGCGGTTGCGCAGCGCCATCTCCTGCACCTTGACCACCTTTTCGGCGTGGGCCTCGGACAGCGAGCCGCCGAACACGGTAAAATCCTTGGCGAAGACATAGACCGGGCGGCCGTTGACGGTACCCCAGCCGGTGACGACGCCGTCGCCGGCGATCTTGGTCTTCTCCATGCCGAAATCGGTCGAGCGATGCTCGACATACATGTCGAACTCCTCGAACGAGCCCTCGTCGAGAAAGACGTCGATGCGTTCTCGCGCGGTGAGCTTGCCCTTCTTGTGCTGTGCGTCGATCCGGGCCTGACCGCCGCCCATGCGTGCCATGTCGCGGCGGCGCTCGAGTTCCTTCAGCACGTCCTTCATCGGTCGATCCCCAATACGGAAGCTGATTTGTGGTAATCATGCAGGCAGGGGAGCGCAAGCGCGGCTTTTGCCGTCGATTTGCTGCGCCGCAACATGGCACCCCTTGCATTCCGCGGCGAACTGGGCCATATGCGGCGACATAGGCGCTTGGGCCGGGAGTATCCGGCCTTCTCGACGAATGAGACTGGTTGCGTCTGTTTTCCCTCTTTCCGACATATCGGCAAGGCGGCGAAAAAGCCCCGTGGCATGATGCCTGCGGGCACGACAGCGCAGCCGTGCGGACGATAGTGTCCGCCGCCTTGTCGTTTCATGACAGTTTTTTCGACGGCAGGTTGCGCCCTGCCGCCATCGATGTTTGCGGCCACGAGCCGCGTGAAAGAAGAATATTTTGACCAACGAAAACACTTTGACCGGTGAAAACAATTTGACCGGTACGAACACTGGGGAACTTTCGGGTTTCGCAGCACTTGGAATCACCGGCGCGCTGCTCAAGGCCACCCATGGCGCCGGCTTCACCGAGCCGAAGCCGATCCAGGCCCAGGCGATCCCGCCGCAGCTGGAAGGCCGTGACATTTTCGGCATCGCCCAGACCGGTTCGGGCAAGACCGCGGCGTTCGCGCTGCCGATCCTGTCGAAGATCATCGCGCTCGGCACCAAGCGCCGGCCGAAGACCGCTCGCGCGCTGATCCTGGCGCCGACGCGTGAGCTTGCCGTGCAGATCGAAGAGATGATCAAGCTGCTCGCCAAGGGCGCGCATGTCTCGACAGCACTCGTGCTTGGCGGCGTCTCGCGCTTCAGCCAGGTAAAAAAGATTGCTCCCGGCGTCGACATTTTGATTGCCACGCCCGGCCGGCTGACCGACCTAGTGCGTGAGGGCGATCTCGTGCTTGCCGACACCAAATGGCTGGTGCTGGACGAGGGTGACCGCATGCTCGACATGGGCTTCATCAACGACGTCAAGCGCATCGCCAGGGCGACCGCGCCCGACCGTCAGACGGTGCTGTTCTCGGCCACCATGCCGGCCGAAATCGCCGAACTGGCCAAGGGCCTGCTGAAGAACCCGATCCGCGTCGAAGTGGCGCCTCACAGCACCGCGGCAGCCGAGATCGTGCAGGGCGTCGTCTTTGCCCGCACCAAGCAGAAGCGCCAGGTGCTGTCGACGATGCTCGCCGACGAGGCAATGAAGTCCGTCATCATCTTTTCGCGCACCAAGCATGGCGCCGACAGGGTGACCAAGGACCTTGAGCGCGACGGCTTCAAGGCCGCCGTCATCCACGGCAACAAGTCGCAGAACGCCCGCCAGAAGGCGCTGAACGATTTCCGCGAGGGTTCGGTGCGCATTCTTGTGGCGACCGATATCGCGGCGCGCGGCATCGACGTGCCTGGTATCAGCCACGTGGTGAATTTCGACCTGCCGGACGAGGCGGAGAGCTATGTCCACCGTATCGGCCGTACCGGCCGTAACGGCATGGACGGCATCGCCATCACGCTTTGCGATCCCTCCGAGAACAGCAAGCTGCGCCAGGTCGAGCGCATCATCCGCACCAAGCTGCCGATCGTTGCCGACCATCTCGGCAGCCCCGATCCGCAGCGCAATCCCGCCGAAAAGAACGAGCGCCATTTCGAGCCGGCCAACGACCGCAATGGTCGTCGCGACGGCAGGCGGCCAGGCGGCCAGAACAGCGGCAAGAAGCGCTTCGGCGACAAGCCGGCCTTTGCCGGCGAGCGCAAGCCGGAAGGCGCCAAGCCCTTCAAGGGCAACAACAAGCGCCGCTTCGGCGGCAAGCGGCCAGCGGCGCGGGCTGCGTAATCAGATAGTTGCATCCGGCCGAGCCTATCGGGGCTCGGCTGCTCACAATTGAAAAAGGCGATCGGAGCGATGCTTCGGTCGCCTTTTTCGCCTGAGACCTACTTCACCACCGCCTCTACCCACACGACAATGCGCTGCGCGAGGAAAGCCGTCGTTGCTGGCGACAGCGCGTCACCTGCAATGACGTGGTTGTCCCGATCGCCGGTATCGTCGACCGGCACCAATTCGTGCGCGGCGCCCCAGCGCCCGGCAATTTCGCGGGTGCGGTCGGGCCGCACGATCCTGTCCGAATCCGAAAAGATGAACAGGGCAGGGATCGTCGCCTTCTCCACCGGCGCGCCATAGGCAAGCTCGGTCAGCGCCACCATCGGCAGGGTCGCGGCGATCGGATAGCGGTAGGTCCAGAATTTTTCGTGCAGCGCATTGCGTGGCACGAAGCTGCGTTCCTTGCCGGCGACCAGCTCGGCGATCGCTCGGCCCCACGGCATGGTCAGGAGTTCGGCGCCGGAAGCCTTGACGCCGAAATTCGGCGAGATGAACGCGATGGCCGCCACCCCGCCCGGTGCGCCCGGCTGGGTCGCAGCCCAGGCCGCCAGCGAGCCGCCGGTCGAGGTAGCGATGACGATCACCTTGTCGCCGATCGCCCGGCCGATGGCGAGCGCTTCCTCATAGTCGTTGATCCAGGCGTTGACGCTGCCTTCGGCCATTGCAGCACCGCCCTGTCCGTGGCCGGTGAGGCGGGTGTAGTAAAGATTGGCGTCCAACTCGTCGGCCACCTCGTCGGGCAGTGGACGAACCTCGCCCTTCGATGCCGAAAAGCCATGGATGTACACGATCGCGAGCGGCGTCCTGGCATGAACCATCGGGTTGGCCCAGATGATCTCCTTCTCCAGCCCGTCGTAGATGCCCGGTACGGCAGCCTCGTTGCGTGCCAGATAGGCTTGCGGGTCATCGCCGATCACGGAAGGATCGAAGCGGATCGTCGTGTCGGCTTGCACGCGTGGGCCAAGCATGAAGGCCAGGACAAGAATGACGGCGAGACCCAGTACCGCAAGCACGATCCGTCGCCCCATTGCAGACTCCACGTAACAATTTTCAACCTATGGCCGCAAAATGCAAACACGCAACGGGCATCCTGCCGGCGGCTGGACCGCCAACTTTGATGGCCGGCTTATTCGCTCGGCGGCTTGCGGTCGAAATTCAGCGGACGTGCCTTCCAGCGGGTCGCGGTGCTGATGACCCACCGGCAGAGTGGTCTCGGCAGGATGCTGAGCAGCTTCAGGCCCCAGCTCAAGCGGCGCGGGAAGGTTACTTCGAAGCCGCCGGATTTGATGCCGCGCGCCATGCGGCGCGAAGCGCGATTGACGGGCATCAGCCCGGGCATCGGCAGCAAATTCTTCTCGGTCAGCGGCGTGTCGACGAAGCCCGGATTCATCACCTGGATGCGCACGTTCATCTTATCAAAGTCGTATTTCAGCGATTCAGCCAGAATATTGATCGCCGCCTTGGTGCCGCCATAGGCGGCCGTGGTCGGCCAGCCGAAATAGGCGGTGACCGAACCGACCAGCACGACATGACCGCGCGCGCGGACACGCATGCGTTCGATGACCGGCACCAGGCCGTTGATGATGCCGAAGTAATTGACATCGAAGGATTGGCGAAACCCGCGGACGGTGAGATCTTCGCCGGCGGTCGCAATATAGTTCCCGGCATTGAAGACGGCCAAGACGATCGGGCCGAGATCCTTCTCGATCGCCGCGACTGTCTTTGCCATGCGCTTCTCGTCGGTGACGTCGCAGGGATAGGCCGTGACACGGCCCGGCATCTGCGCCGTCTCGACGACAAGCGTGTCGATCGGTTCGTCGTCGAGCGCCGTCACCGCGACGGTATAGCCCTGAGCCGCAAGGTCCTTGGCCAGTGAACGGCCGATGCCGCTGCTGCCGCCCGTGATCCAGGCGACGCCGTGCTTCGGGTTGGCCCGATAGAGAGTCATGCTATGCCCTGCGACTTTTTCTTAGCCTGTGCTCTAGCGATGAAGAAATCGAATGAAAAGAGCGCTTTTCAGCGAAAGCTTCGAACGAATGCTGGAACGCGACATCTGTTTTAGGAATTGCAGCCCAGAAATGCCGCTGGACCAGGCAAATTCTTGCCTTGAAACCGAAGCTTCGGGTTTCTAGGGTTCCGCCGCAAGCATAAAGGAATCTCCATGCCCCGTTCTGTGATCGAAGCGATCGGTAACACGCCTCTGATCCGCCTCAACAAAGCTTCGGAAGAAACCGGCTGCGAGATCCTGGGCAAGGCCGAATTCATGAATCCGGGCCAGTCGGTCAAGGACCGCGCCGCGCTGTTCATCATCCGCGACGCCGAGCAGCGCGGGCTCTTGAGGCCGGGCGGGGTCATCGTCGAGGGGACGGCCGGCAACACCGGCATCGGATTGACGCTGGTCGCCAAGGCGCTTGGCTACCGCACCGTGATCGTCATCCCCGAGACGCAAAGCCAGGAGAAGAAGGACACGATCAAATTGCTCGGCGCCGAGCTGATCGAGGTGCCTGCCGTTCCCTACAAGAATCCCAACAATTACGTGAAACTGTCGGGCCGTCTGGCCGAGCAGATGGCCAGGTCCGAGCCGAACGGCGCGATCTGGGCCAATCAGTTCGACAACGTTGCCAACCGTGACGGCCATACCCGCACCACGGCGGAAGAAATCTGGGCCCAGACCGGCGGCAAGGTCGACGGTTTCGTCTCGGCGGTCGGCTCCGGCGGAACGCTGGCCGGCGTCGCCTTTGGGTTGAAGGCCAGGAGCAAGGACGTCAAGATCGCGCTCGCCGATCCGCTGGGTGCGGCGCTCTACAGTTTCTACACCAGCGGTGAGTTGAAATCCGAAGGCAGCTCGATCACCGAAGGCATCGGGCAGGGGCGGATCACCGCCAATCTGGAGGGGTTCACGCCGGATTTCTCCTTCCAGATTCCAGATGAGGACGCGCTGCCGATCGTCTTCGACCTGATCCAGGAGGAAGGCCTGTGCGTCGGCGGCTCGACAGGCATCAACATTGCCGGCGCGATCCGGCTGGCGCGCGAAATGGGTCCCGGCCACACCATCGTGACCGTGCTTTGCGACTACGGCACGCGCTATCAGTCGAAATTGTTCAACCCGGAATTCCTGCGCCAAAAGAAACTGCCGGTGCCGGGCTGGATGGAACAGCGAAGCACAATTTCGGTGCCCTTCGAAAAGGTTGCGTGATGGCTTACAGGACGGATGCCCTGTTTCGTGGCGACGCCTATCTCAGGACGGCTGATGCCGTGGTTGTCGCCGTCAACGACCGTGGCGGCATCATTCTGGACCGGACGATCTTCTATGCCACGTCGGGCGGGCAGCCGGGCGATACGGGCACTCTCGAACGCGCCGACGGCAGCCTGATAACTGTTGCCGCCACCATCACCGGCGAGACCAAGGACGAGATCATCCACGTGCCGCCGCCTGAGCGGGCGGCGCTTGAGATCGGCGAGTCGATAAAGCTCGCCCTCGATTGGGAGAGGCGGCATCTGCTGATGCGCATGCACACAGCCTGCCATTTGCTCACCGTCGTCTGCCCGTTCCCGATCACCGGTGCCTCGGTTTCCGAGGACGACAGCCGTGTCGACTTCGATATTCCCGATGCCGGCTTCACCAAGGAAGACGTGACGGCCAGGCTGATGGAACTGGTGCGGGCCGACCACCCGGTATTCACCCGGCTGATCACCGACGAGGAACTGGCGGCCAATCCGGGACTGGTGAAATCCAAGAATGTTCGGCCACCCGTCGGCACGGGCAAGATCCGCCTGGTCTGCATCGGCGAAAACGCCTCGATCGACAGCCAGCCTTGCGGCGGCACCCATGTGAGGAGCACTGGAGAAGTCGGCGAGATCCATCTCGGCAAAATCGAGAAGAAGGGTCGCGAAAACCGGCGCTTCCGCATACGCTTTGGCCCGATGCCCGCGGCTTGATATATAGATTGCCAGAGGCGGGACAGGAGAAGAAGAATGGCCGAAGACAGCCCTTTCACCGTCGACGCGGACTGGCTGCAGAAGCGCCTCGGCGAGCCTGGCCTGACCATCGTCGACGCGTCCTGGTATCTGCCGGCGCAGAAACGTGACGCGCGCGCCGAATATGACGCAGCGCACATTCCGGGTGCGCGGTTCCTTGATCAGGATGCGATCTCGGATCCCGATTCCCCACTGCCGCACACGCTGCCGTCGCCGCAGCATTTCGCGCAATATGTCGGTGCGATGGGTATCTCGGCCGACGACACCATCGTCGTCTATGATGGTCCGGGCTTCTTCTCGGCGCCGCGCGCGTGGTGGATGTTCCGCGTCATGGGTGTGTTCCAGGTCTATATATTGGACGGCGGCTTCGACCGCTGGAAAGCGGCGGGACGGCCGGTCACGGCGGAGCCGACGAAGATCGCGCCTTGCGTTTTTCACGCCGATTTCGATGCCGCTCGCGTCGCCAGCCTTGCCGACATGCGCCGGATCGTTGGGACGGGGGAAAACCAGATCGCCGACGCCCGATCTGCCGGCCGGTTTGCCGGTACCGAGCCTGAACCTCGCGCCGGCATCCGCTCAGGCCATATGCCCGGCGCGCACAATGTGCCGTTTTCGGCGCTTGCTGAAAACGGCGAACTGCTGCCGAAAGACCGCTTGCGCAAGGTGATCGAGGACGCCGGCATCGACCTGTCGAAGCCGGTCGTCACCTCTTGCGGTTCTGGCATTACGGCGGCGGCGATCACGCTGGCGCTCGAGACGCTTGGCCATACCGACAACAGGCTCTACGACGGTTCATGGACGGAATGGGGTGGGCTTTCCGATACGCCCGTGGTGACGGGCAAGGACTGACGGTGATGAAGAACGGAGCGCTGGAAGACATCGAGGTCACGGTGACGTTTCTCGAAATGCATGTGCCGCCGGCCTATTCGCCGCCAGTGCCGTACAACCGTCAGATCGCATTGCTGAAGACCAAGGACATTCCACTGCATTTCTACCGCTATCTGATGGACCGGGTGGGTCGCAAATGGCACTGGGTCAACGTGCTGAGGCTGAGCGACGAGGAGCTGTCTGCCGGCATCCACCGCGAGGACCGCGACATCAGGGTGCTCTATCTCGACGGCGCACCGGCCGGCTTTTTCGACCTCAAGCCGCATTTGCCGGAGGAAGTGGAACTCGCCTATTTCGGCATGATGGAGCATGCGACAGGCCAAGGCATAGGCCGCTGGTTCCTGGGTGCGGCGATCGCCGCCGCCTGGTCGCATGGGCCGAAGCGGGTAACGGTGCAGACCTGCACGCTCGATCATCCTGCGGCACTGCCGCTCTACCAGAAACTCGGCTTTGCGCCGGTGGCGCAAAAGAAGGAGATCGTGCATCCAATGTCCTTAGCCGAGCGCTCGGCCAGCGTCATGCGGCCATGATTTTCTCCGCAACCTGAACTTATTGTTCATCAAAGCTTCAGCTTGTCTTTGCCATCTTGCCGGCACCATCAATGCGGCTGAGGCCGAAGGAGAAAAGACATGCTGACCCGACGCACATTTGCCGCCGCGCTGATTGCCGCGCTCGCCGTGCCGACCGTAGCCGCCGCCCAGGCGACCACGCCTTCGGCGGCAACGATCGAGCGCCAACTCGAGGCGGCGCCCCGAGTTAAGCTGCGCCCGAACCAGCGCGTCACCATCCGCGAATTCAAGAGGCGGCCGGACCTGCGGCGCATGGCCCGCTCGATCGATATCCAGTCGATCAATTTCGCCTTTGGCTCAGCGGCCATTTCCAGCTCGCAATACGGCAAGATCGAAAACATCGCCGATGCGCTTCAGCGCATCTTGCGGCGCGACCCTGGTGCCCGTGTTTTGATCGAGGGCCATACCGACGCGGTCGGCTCCTTCCAGTCGAACCAAATCCTGTCCGAACAGCGCGCCGCCTCGCTGAAGCGCACCCTGGTGCGCGAATTCGACGTGCCGGGTTATGCGCTCGAAACCGTCGGTTACGGCGAGGAATTCCTGCTCGTGCAAACGCAGAACGAGAATTGGCGCAATCGCCGGGTGACGCTCCGCCGCTTCGACGACTTCATAAGGTAGTAAGTCAGATACTCGACGCCTGCCGAATCCTATTCTCCGTCTGGATCAACAGTCAAAACAGTCAAAAGAGAGCCCGGCTTGAATGAGCCGGGTTCTTTCCATATCGCTGGTCGTTCAAGCCCAATGTGATGGCGCGAAAGGACCAAAACGATGGCGATACGTGTGGTGATGGCCGGTGCGACCGGCTGGGTCGGCAAGGCGCTGGTTCCGGCGATCGGGGCGCAAGGCGACATGGCGCTGGCCGGGGCCGTGTCACGCAGCGGCGCGGGGCAGGATTCCGGCCTGCTGGTTGGCATCCCGGCCAACGGCATCACCGTTTCCGCCTCGCTGGCCGAGGCGCTGGAGGTGCCGTCCGACGTGCTGGTCGACTACACCAAGCCGCATGTAGTGAAGGACCATGCGCTGCTGGCCATCGAGAAAGGACGGCACGTTGTGATCGGCACGTCGGGGTTGGGTGCGGCCGATTTTGCCGAGATCGATGCTGCAGCACGCGCCAATCGTGTCGGCGTTATTGCAGCCGGCAATTTTTCGATCACCGCCACGCTGATGAAGCGGTTTGCTCTAATGGCGGCGAAATATGTGCCGGATGTCGAGGTCATCGACTATGCCAGCGCCAAGAAGCCCGACGCGCCGTCCGGCACCGCGCGCGAGCTTGCGGAGGCGCTGGCCGATGTCCGCAAGGCTTCGACCGCGCGGCCGGTCTCGGAGGTCTCCGGTGTGCCTGGAACGCGCGGCGCGGCGGTCGGTGCGGGCGAGGGGGTGCAGGTGCATGCGCTTCGCCTGCCTTCCTACATCCTGTCCTGCGAGGCGTTGTTCGGCCTGCCCGACGAGCGGCTGACTATTCGTCACGACGCCGGCTCGTCCGCCGCTCCTTACGTGGCCGGCACGCTGCTCGCCATCCGGCGTGTACAGGAGATCACCGGGCTGGTGCGTGGTCTCGACGCCCTGATGGACTGATAGACTCGGCAGGAATCGGGTGGGAAGCGCTGGCGAAGCGGCGTAATTTCTGGTCGACGACACGGGAGATTTCGCCATGACCATCCAGTTCAAAGCCTTGCCCACGGAAGATGTCAGAGCCTTGCAGCGCGGCGGGCCGGACGCCTACGGCCTCACACCAGAGCGGAAAATGTCCGACGGTGATGGCGTGCCTTGCCGCCACTGCCTGAACAACGTGGCCGCCGGCGACGCCTATCTCATCCTGGCCTACCGGCCATTCCCGGAATTGCAGCCCTATGCCGAGACAGGGCCGATCTTTCTACACGCCGAGGAATGCGAGCGCGCTGCCGAAGCCGAGGCGCTTCCCGAAATGCTCGAAAGCACCGACTACATCGTCCGCGGCTACGGCAAGGACGACCGCATCGTCTATGGCAGTGGCGGCGTCATCCCGACGGGCGCTATCGCGGCGCGGGCAGAGACTTTGTTCGAGCGCGACGACATCGCCTATGTGCATGTCCGCTCGGCGCGCAACAATTGCTACCAGTGCCGGATCGAGCGCGCGTGACGATCCGGGCGGTATTCATCTGTCGTACGCCTGTCGCAATGTCGCGTTAGAAAAGCATTGTCGATCGATTTGCCGACCGCGGATGAACCGGCGGGAAGTCTCGACATCCGAGGAAGCGGGGCTTTGGCTCCGCTTTTTTGTTGCCCGCATTCTCTCGCCCAAAGAAAAAGCCCGCCGGAACGACCGACGGGCTTTGACTGTTGTCTGGACGGTTTTAGTTGAACTTGTACTTCGCACCGATACGGACGGTGTGGAACGAAGGCGTGGAGGTGAGGCTGTCATCCGGCGCCCCAATATCCGACGAAAAATCCTTCTTGGAGAACTGCGAATAGCGGTATTCGAGGCCGACGGTCACGTTGCTGGACATAGCCGTTTCCAGACCGCCACCAACTGAGAAGCCGCTGGAGTCCCAATCGAGGATATCACCGATGGGTGAGGACGCATTCAGATCGAAGTGCTGCCAGCTGTAGCCGCCGAGCACATAGGCCAGGGTTGATTCGTTGACTTTCATACCGACGCGGCCAAGCACATCGAAACCGTAATCAGTATCCAGATTAATGGATCCGCCCGGGAGCTTCAGCTCTGAAGTCATGCCGGAGTAGCGGGCATCAACCATGACGCCTGCGACCCAGCTGCCGAAGTCATGGTCGTACCCGACGTTCAATTCGCCGAACACACCTTCGCCACCGAGCCCGTTGAACTCCAGGCCACCAAGCGGCGGAACTTCGATCTGATGCACCGACGCACCCGCGCCGGCGGCACCGCCGACGTAGAAGCCAGTCCAGTTGTAGGCAGGGGCCTCAAAAGAGGCGACACCGCCATTCTGGGCGCCAAAGCGATAGTTGGCCGCAACCTGGAACGTATGCCGCGACGTGTCCGTGTCGAGAACGCCGTCCGGTATATCGAACTCGGAAAGAATGTTCTGAGTACCGAAGCGGGTATAGCGATATTCTGACTTGATGGTCCAGTTGCTGTTGATGGCCGTTTCAACGCCAGCTCCGACAAAGTAGCCGCTCTGGTCCCAATCGAAGTCAAAACCTGCGTTCGTGTCGAGCTTGTACTTCTGCCAGGAATAGCCGCCGAGCACATAGCCCAAAGTGTTCGGCGTGAAGAGGTAGCCAACCCGCAAACCAGCGTCGAAACCGTAGGTCTCGCGGACCGAAGCATCCAATCCAGCAACATCGAGCGTGGTTTCAATGTTGCCGACATGGGCATCCAAAAGTCCGCCGATCAGGAAGCGCGGCGACACCATGTAGTCGTAGCCGATGGTCAGTTCACCGTACACGCCTTCACCACCAATGCCGTTCAACGAGAAGCCAGGAAGGAAATCGCTGCTGAGCTCGTGGACATTGGCGCCGGCGCCAACCCCAAAGCCGACATAGATGCCACTCCAGTTGAAGCCGGACGTCTCGACGACCGGCACAACCGCGTCGGCGGCATGAGAAACCGATCCGAACGCCAGCACCGAAACCGCGCCAAGAAGAACAGATTTTGCGAATCTTTTGCTGATCATTGCCCCTAACCCCTTTGAAACCCAGCACGTCTCTAGCAGCGGCCCATGCTGGCCGCTGTAGCAAAAAAGTCACAGGAGGAGCAGATTGCAAGCAAGCCGAGCAAAACCGGTCAGCTAATCGCAAACCGTGAAATCTGCTTGTGGAAAAACAGAGCCGCCGACGGGCGTCGGCGGCTCTGTGGGGAAGGAATCAGGGGCGGGTTCAGGCGGCGAGAACGGCCTTCGGCTCGACCAGATCGTAGCCGAGTGCTTCGGCCACCGCGCGGTTGGTGATCTTGCCCTTGTGGACATTCAGGCCGTTGCGCAAATGATGATCGTCGACCAGCGCCTTCAGGCCCTTGTCGGCGAGCTGCAGGCCATAATGCAGAGTCGCGTTGTTGAGCGCATGGGCCGAGGTGACCGGCACCGCGCCCGGCATGTTGGCGACGCAATAGTGAATGACGCCGTCGACCTCATAGGTCGGCTCGGCATGGGTTGTGGCGTGCGAGGTCTCGAAGCAGCCGCCCTGGTCGATGGCGACGTCGACCAGCACGGAACCTTTCTTCATGCCCGACAGCATTTCGCGCGAAACGAGTTTCGGCGCGGCGGCACCCGGGATCAGCACGGCCCCGACGACGATGTCAGCCGAAAAACATTCCTCTTCCAGCGCCTCGACGGTCGAGTAGCGAGTGTGGACGCGGCCGCCGAAGATATCGTCGAGCTGGCGCAGGCGCGGGATCGAACGGTCGATGATGGTGACGTCGGCGCCAAGCCCTGCCGCCATCCGGGCGGCATGCAGGCCGACGACGCCGCCGCCGAGCACAGTGACCTTGCCGGGCAGCACGCCGGGCACGCCGCCGAGCAGCACGCCGCGGCCGCCATTGGCCTTCTGCAGCGCGGTAGCGCCGGCCTGGATCGACAGGCGGCCGGCAACTTCCGACATCGGCGCCAGCAGCGGCAGGCCGCCGCGGTCGTCGGTGACGGTCTCGTAGGCGATGGCCGTCACGCCCGAGGCCAGCAGGCCCTTGGTCTGCTCCGGATCTGGAGCGAGATGGAGATAGGTGTAGAGTATCTGGCCGTCACGGAGCTGAGCCCATTCATTGGGCTGAGGTTCTTTGACCTTGACGATCATGTCGGACTTGGCGAACACGTCGGCGGCCGTCTTGGCGATGGTGGCGCCGGCGGCGCGATAGGCGTTGTCGTCGGCGCCGATGCCGGCGCCGGCACCGGTCTCGACCAGCACTTCGTGGCCATGCGCGACATATTCGCGGACCGAGCCCGGCGTCAGGCCGACGCGGTATTCGTGGTTCTTGATTTCCCGGGGGCAGCCGACGCGCATCTTCTTCTCCTCCTGATTCAGCCCTTTGGGGCATGTTCCCTGTCCAGAGATAGTGAACCACGAATCGTCCCGTAGGTGTTTGCGAATGCGCTTGCGCAAGAGGGTGTGGTTCGATAATCGTTGCGCAAAATAGATGGATTGTCGCAGGAATCCCGAAAAATGCCGCTCGACAGGATCGATATCGCCATACTCGAGACATTGCAGAAGGATGGGCGGATACCCAACGCGGCGCTTGCCGAGAAGGTCGGCCTGTCGCAGTCGGCCTGCTCGCGGCGGCTGGACAATCTGGAGAAATCCGGAACCATCCGCGGCTATCACGCCCGGCTTTCCAATGCCGCTCTTGGCCACCAGATGACGGCGATCGTGCATATATCGCTATCGGGGCAATTCGAGAAAACACTGTCGGATTTCGAGGCGGCGATAAAGCGCTGCCCGAATGTTCTGTCCTGCCACCTCATGTCAGGCGAATACGATTATATACTGCGCATCGCGGCGAAGGACCTCGTCGACTATGAGCGCATCCACAAGGAGTGGCTGTCGGCGATGCCGCATGTGACGAAGATCAATTCGTCCTTCGCCTTGCGCGAGATCGTCGACCGAACGGCCGTGGGGATGAAGCCGGAGATGGCTTAGGCCTCGAAGGCCTCTGTCACCACCCGGTCCATCGGTACGTCATGCGGTTGCGGGTAGATGGTGGCGATGCGCTGCAACTCATAACCGACACCGATGACCAGCGGCTTGAACGGCATCGTCGCCAGCGTCCGGTCGAAGAAACCGCCACCATAGCCCAGCCGATACTGTCCTGGATCGATGCCGACGATCGGCGAAATGACGATGTCGGGCAGCACCGGATCGCCTTCAGCCGGGATCGGGATATTCCAGACGCCTTTTTCGAGCCGGTCGCCCGGTGCGTAGGCGCGAAAGATAAGCGGCCGGCCTTTCTCGATGACAATAGGCAGTGCGGTACGGCCGCCGCGCTCATTGATGGACGCCATCCATGGCCGCAGATCCGGCTCGCCGCGGAACGGCCAATAGAGGCTGACCATGCGGCCGTCGATGGCACCGATCACCGCGTCGAGGCTTTCGCCGATGCGCTGCGACATTGCCGTCCGCACGTCAGCCGAGACAGAGAGGCGGGCTGCAATCAGCCGCTCGCGCTCGGCCTTGCGCCATCGTTTCACGTCGGTCCAGTCGGATAGGGGCGCCCGGAATTCCGGGTCGAGCTCGTGCATGAAGCAAGGCGGCGAGGAATAGTGCGCCGGACCGTCGTCATGATCGCTATCCAAGTTCCACTCCCGTCGTCTGTTTCGATGAAATTATACCCGCCGGCAGGATGGGGGCAGGTACGTTCGCGACATCTTAGGGCGGGCAGTCGGCAAAGTTGGATGTTGTTGCAGTGCACAAAACTATCTACATCAGCCTTGGCGAAATTGCTCTCCGGAGTGAATGAGATGAATGAATCCAGCCATCACGTCGTTGTCGTCGGGGCAGGCTTTGGCGGGCTCGAATTCACCCGCGCGCTTGACGGTGCGCCGGTGCGCATCACCATGATCGACAAGCGCAACCACCATCTCTTCCAGCCGCTGCTCTACCAGGTGGCGACCACGGCGCTGGCGACCTCGGAAGTCGCCTGGCCGATCCGCCATCTCCTGCGCAAGCGCAAGGACGTGACGACGCTGCTCGCCACCGTCAGCGGTGTCGACCGCGCCGGCAAACGCGTGCTGCTCGATGATGGCAATGCGGTCGCCTACGACACGTTGCTGCTGGCCACCGGCGCCCGCCACGCCTATTTCGGCCATGACGAATGGGAGCCTTTCGCACCGGGGCTGAAGACGCTGGAGGACGCCACCACCATTCGACGGCGCATTCTGCTCGCCTTCGAGCAGGCCGAGCGGGAAACCGATCTCGCCAAGCGCCAGGCGCTGCTTACGCTGGCGATCGTCGGTGGCGGGCCGACCGGCGTGGAACTGGCCGGCACTATTGTCGAACTGGCGCACGACACGCTGCGCGGCGAGTTCCGCAACATCGACACGCGGCAGACGCGCGTGGTGCTGATCGAGGCCGGCGACCGCGTCCTTCCCAATTTCGCCCCGGAACTCTCCGATTACGCCAGCAAGGCGCTCGAGCGGCTCGGCGTGACGGTCGAACTCGGCCGGCCCGTCACGCGCTGCGATGCCGAGGGCGTGGTTTTCGGTGATACGCACTTGCCGGCCAGGACGATCCTGTGGGCAGCCGGGGTCGCCGCTTCGCCGGCCGCCGAATGGCTGGGGGCGGCGGCGGACCGGGCTGGCAGGGTGCTCGTTGAGCCCGACCTGACCGTGCCGGGCAGCCCGGAGATGTTCATCGTCGGTGACGCTGCACATGTCCTGCGGCCGGATGGCCGCATGGTGCCCGGCGTCGCACCTGCCGCCAAACAGCAAGGCCGGCATGTCGCCGCGACGATCAAGGCCCGGCTTGCCGGCGACGCAACCCCGCGGCCGTTCCACTACAAGCATGACGGCGATCTGGCCACGATCGGCAAGCGCGCCGCCGCGATCGATTTCGGCTGGATCAAGCTCACCGGCCGGCCGGCCTGGTGGCTGTGGGGCCTCGCGCACATCTACTTCCTGATCGGCTTCCGTAACCGGCTTGCGGTTTCACTGAGCTGGCTATGGATCTACGTGACAGGTCAGCGCAGCGCGCGGCTAATCACCCAAGGCGACGACGACAGGAACTGACGTCTCCGCCCGCGCGCATTCATCGGCACGTCATCTGTTCCTGATGGACTCGACCGGATTTCGGCGCGAAGCTTTGCTTCGGGCAGGGCTTGGCACGCCGTTGAAGGCAGGCATGTTGCCGAAGCCCGACATGCCGTCGAACAGGAGAAAACAAAGCAATGCTCGAACTGCTTCAACCCGTCTCCCGTCGCGGGTTCCTTGCCAGCGCCGCCGCCACCGGAGCGCTGATCATGCTTCACCCGTTCTCCGCTCGCGCTCAGGGGAATCAGGCGCATCTCAGGGTCATGGAGACGACCGACATCCATGTGAATGTCCTGCCTTACGATTACTACGCCGACAAAGAGAACGACACGATGGGACTATCACGCACCGCTTCGCTGATCGATGCGGTGCGCAAGGAAGCCACCAATGCGATGCTGATCGACAATGGCGACCTTCTGCAGGGCAACCCGATGGGCGACTATATTGCCTACGAGCGGGGGATGAAGGATGGCGACCTGCATCCGGTCATGAAGGGCATGAACCTGCTCGGCTATGAATGCTCGACGCTCGGCAACCACGAATTCAATTACGGCCTGCCGTTCATGGACAAGGTGCTGGCGGGCGCCAATTTTCCGTTCGTCTGCGCCAACCTGATCCGCGGCACCGAACTCGCTGCGAACCCGCGGGACGACAAGCTCTATCTCAAGCCTTACGTCATCCTCGACAAGAAGATCAGGGACGGGTCCGGCGCCGAGCAGCCTCTCAGGATCGGCGTCATCGGCTTCGTGCCGCCGCAGATCATGGTCTGGGACCTGAAGAATCTCGAGGGCAACGTCAAGACGCGCGACATTGTCGAGGCGGCCAAGGCGTGGGTGCCGCAGATGAAGGAGGAGGGCGCCGACATCATTATTGCGCTCTCACATTCCGGCATCGACGTGAAGCAGGGCGACATGATGGAAAACGCCTCGTTCTTCGTCGCTGGCGTCGAGGGCATCGACGCAGTGTTCACCGGCCACCAGCATCTCGTCTTTCCCGGCAAGAAGGACTTTCAGGCGCTCGAGGCCGTCGATACTGAAAAGGGCACGCTGCAGGGCAAGCCTGCCGTCATGGGCGGCTTCTGGGGCTCGCATATGGGTCTGATCGACTTGTTGCTGGAGCGCGACGGGTCGAAATGGCGGGTCGTCTCGGCGACCTCCGAGGCACGGCCGATCTACGAGCGGGTCGAGAAGGCGAACAAGCCGACGGTCGCTGACGACCAGCGCATCGTCGATGCGCTGAAAGAAGATCACGAGGCGACGCTTGCCTATGTGCGCCGGCCGGTCGGGAAAACCTCGGCGCCGCTCTATTCCTATTTCGCGCTGGTCGCCGACGATCCGTCGGTGCAGATCGTCAGCCAGGCGCAGGCCTGGTATCTCAGGGATATCCTCAAAAATACGCAGTGGAAGGACGTGCCGCTGCTGTCGGCGGCGGCGCCGTTCAAGGCCGGCGGGCGTAATGGCGCCGACTACTATACCGACGTTCCCGTGGGCGACATCGCTATCAAGAACGTGGCTGATCTCTATCTCTATCCAAACACCGTCCGCGCCGTGGAAATCACCGGGGCTGAAGTGAAGGATTGGCTGGAAATGTCGGCCGGTATCTTCAACAGGATCGAGCCTGATAAGCCCGACCAGGCGCTCATCAACACCGATTTCCCGTCCTACAATTTCGACGTGATCGACGGCGTCACCTACCGGATCGATCTGTCACAGCCGCCGAAATATGATTCCAAGGGCGGTCTGGTGAATGCTGGATCGAATCGCATCGTCGACCTGAAGTTTGACGGAGAACCAATTGATCCCATGCGGAAATTCGTCGTCGCGACCAACAATTACCGCGCCGGTGGTGGCGGCAATTTCCCGGAGATCAATGCATCGAAGATCATCTATGAGGCGCCGGATACCAACCGCGACGTGATCGTGCGCTACCTCATCAGCCAAGGCACGATCAACCCGTCGGCGGACGCCAACTGGTCATTTGCACCGCTGCCCGGAACCAGCGTCGTGTTCGAGACCGGCGCCAAGGCGAAGGATTTTATTGCGCAGGTGAAGTCGCTGAAGATCGAACCGGCAGGCGAAGGCGAAGCAGGGTTTGCCAAGTACCGCATCACTCTCTGAAGACAAAGCTTTTGCGCGCTAACTCAAACCCACGCCTACAGCGGCGTAGGGTTTGGCGCTTCAAGCTGGCGGTGCGAAACGCCGCTTGATCACGGGCATGACCAGATCCAGCGCGTCCGTGGAAATGCCGCCGGAATAGCCGTCCGGCAACTGGTCGATCAGTTCGGGCTCGTCGAGCCCTTGCGAAAAGCCGCCGCCGGCATAGGGGCCGAGCAGGTAGACGCGGGTGTCGACGCTGTCCATGCGATCCAGAAAACGGTCGGGCCAGCCCCACAGCCATTGGGCGACATTGATCGGGATGAGCAGGGTCCCCTGCCGGCACGCCTCCGGAACGTAGCCGCTCCAGCCGAGCGCCGCATAGCGCAGGATGCATCGGGTCAGCGATGCACGGCTCAGCGTATGCATGTCTGGCAGCGCCGTCTTGACCGCCGCGATCGGCCTGTCGCCGCCATACACAGTCAAGCCGGCGCGGTCGGTTGGCTTCAGCGTGGCGAGCCAGGAGGCCAACGTCTCGCCTTCCTTGGGGTCGTTGCTTTTGATGTTGATGTTGAAACGGCGGTTCGGGAAGTGCTGCAGCACCTCGTCCAGCGACGGCATCATGCCGATCCCCTTGCCGCGAAACGGAAAGGTCTTGCCGCCATCAGCCGTATAGCCATAGCCGACATCGAGCGCCTTCAACTCGGACATGGCATGGGCGCGCGTTTCTCCCTTGCCTTCAGTGCGGCAATCCAGCGTCCAGTCGTGGAAGACGGCGAACTTGCCGTCCGTGGTCGGGTGAACGTCGAGTTCGAGCGCGTCCGCGCCAAACGCGAAGGCGGCTTCCATCGAGGGGATCGTGTTTTCAAGGAAAGGATGGCGTGGCGGCAGCATGCGTTCGGCCGTGCAGGTGTCGGGACCAAGGTCCTTGCGGTCGAAATCCTGGGCAAGGCCGCGATGGGCAAGCACGGTCGGGGTGCCGGCCGGACGGTTCGACAGCAGCGAGCTGTTGTTGAGCCAGATGCCGCCCGCAGCGACAAGAAGAGCGACGAGGAAGATCGTCCGTTTGCGCATGATGTGATTCCGATTCTTGCAGCCGCATCATGCGTCGGGATCGGACTTTTTCACGGCAGCCAGATTATTGCATGGCTGCAAAATCAGCGATGATGATGTCCCGAACTGACCTAAGCCTTGTAAACCACCTGGCGGACATCGATGTAGCTGGCGCGGAAGCCGGCTTCGCAATAGTGCAGGTAAAACTCCCAGAGCTTCTTGAAGCGGTCGTCGAAACCAAGCGGGACGATCTTTTCCCAGGACGCCCAGAAGCGGTGGCGCCATTCGGCGAGTGTGCGGGCATAATCGTCCGGGAAAATGCGCTCGCGAAGATGAGCGAGGCCATGATCGTTGCCGAGCGTTTTCAGGATCGACGGCGTTGGCAGCATGCCGCCTGGGAACACGTAACGCTGGATAAAATCCGGCCGCGCGCGATAGGTGTCGTAGGCCTTCTCGTTGATTGTGATGATCTGCAGGCCGGCGGTACCGCCAGGCCGCAGGCAATCCTTCATCTTGCCGAAAAACACGGGCCAGTATTTTTCGCCGACCGCCTCGAACATCTCGATCGAGGCTATGCGGTCGTAGGATCCGGTTTCGTCGCGGTAGTCTTGCAGCTTGATATCGACCTTGTCGGCAAGTCCAGCTTTCTGGACGCGCGCTCTGGCGAAATCATGCTGCTCGCGGCTGATGGTCAGCCCGGTGATGCGGCAGCCGATCTCGCGCGCGGCGAATTCGGCAAAGCCACCCCAGCCGCAACCGATTTCCAGCACATGGTCTTTCGCGCCGATGCCCGTGTCCTTGGCCAGCGCGCGATACTTGGCGGCTTGCGCGCTTTCCAGATCGTTGGCGCCAGCCGCATAGAGCGCCGACGAATAGGTCATGCTCGGATCCAGCCATTCCTTGTAGAAGGCGTTGCCGAGATCGTAGTGCGCCGAAATGTTGCGCTTCGAGCCGGTGCGGGTGTTTTGATTGAACCAGTGGCGGACACGCTGGACGGCGTTGATGAGCCAGTTGGCGCCGCCGGCGATGCGCTCTCCGATTTCCGAATTGACCACGAACAGTTCCAGGAAACTGGTTACATCGGGACTGTCCCAATCGCCGTCGATGTAGGATTCGGCGATGCCGATGGTGCCACCGGTGAAGGCGCGGCCGGGCAAGCGCCAGTTTTTGAGCACTAGTTCGGCGTCCGGACCCGGCGCCTTGCCGCCGACGAGGACGGCGCGGCCGTCCGGCATCCTCACCTTGAGCGAGCCACGCGGCAGGTTCATCGCCGCCGACAATACCATGCGCGCCTTGGCCGGCAGGCCCTTGACGGTATCGGCGAAATTGAATTCGTCCAGCCTGACCGCGTCGCCCCACGCAACGTCGGTGTCTTCCTTGTGAGCCATATCACGCCCCCCGAACTTCTGCGGAGCCGGCGCAACAATGGCCAGTTTCCACACTCGCAGTTCATTCGCCAGGGCGCGAACGCCGCTTCCTGATGAATCCCCGCAGCAATCTTTCATCTCATCAAAGGGAACTTCAAGAGGCAAGGGGCAAGCGAACACGGATCAATGGACAGATTTTGGGGGAGGGCGTTGATCAACGCCGGAATCACTATGGTTGCAACCACCCAGATGCAGTAGTTGTAGCCATGCGTTACGTTATCGTCATCTGCTCCGCCACGTTCTTCCTGATCTGGGACGGAATCTACAATCAGGGCCGCTATCTCGACACCACGGTCAGGGAGATAACGCGCATCGTGCGCTACATCACCAGCCTGGTGTAGGTTTCTTTCCCGCTCAACGCGTTGTCGCCGCGACATCGTTGCCGGTTGACGCGACCGTTTTGCCCACACAAAACACGCTTGCACATCGATCGAGGAGGCTGGGTTGATCCGGCATATCGTTTTCTTCAGCGCGCGGCACAAAGAGGATGTCGAGGCCGTACGCACGGGCTTGCTGGCGCTGGGCAATATCCCACATTCCCGTCTTTTCGAGGTGGCGCTCAACACCAAGGTCGACCCGCTTTCGGACGAAATCGACGTGGTCGTTTATGCTGAATTCGAGGATGAGGCCGCTCTGGCCGCCTACAAGGCGCATCCGCTCTATGGCGAGACGACCAGCCAGGTCAAACCGCTGCGTGAACTGCGATATTCGGCGGATGTTGTGGCGGCGTCCTGAAAAGAAATCGACCGAAGAGCAACGTGCTTCGCTTACTCCGTCTGAGCGGCGGTCGGTTCGGTCAGATCTGCGCCGGGCTGCTTCGGCGCACTCCAGACCAGTATGGCAATAATAGCCATCGCGACGACCGCTGCCGCTATGAACAGCATCTTTCTCATTTGGATCACGTAGGTTGATTTCCGGCAGCGGCAAGTGTTCCAGGGGCTCGCGTACTGACGCCGCGCGATCGGCCACCTGGCTCCTTGCGGAGACGAGGCTCTTGAACCAACTTCCGGAATGATGCACACCGCGCCGGCATGACCGAAACGATGCCAGCCGGCCCTCATTCGCTCGACCATCTTGTGCTGCCGACCGCGAGCCTCGACGTGGCGCGGGCGCGGCTGGTTTCGCTTGGATTTGTCGTGGCGCCGACCGGCATCCATCCTTTCGGAACGGAAAACTGCTGCGTCTTCCTTGAAGACAGCACCTATCTCGAGCCGCTGGCGGTGGGGAACGGGCAAGCTGCGGCGGAAGCGATCGCGGACGGCAACGTCTTCGTCGCGCGCGATCGCGCCTATCGCGACAAGCGCGGCAATGAGGGATTTTCCGCCCTTGTCCTAGGCACCGAAAATGCGGACGCAGATCATATGCGCTATGTCGAAGCCGGCCTGTCGGCCGGAGACATGCTGAGCTTTTCGCGCGCCTTCGCCGACGCAGCGGGAAGGAGCGACACGGCATCGTTCAAACTGGCCTTCGCCTCCGGTGCCGGGGCGAAGGACGCATTCCTGTTCGCCTGCGAGCGGATCAATGCGCCGAAAGTGGATCGCACCGCGTTGCAGATCCACCCCAATGGCGCAACCGGCATCATCGAAGTCGTGGCGGTCAGCGACCAGCCATCCGAACAGCACCGATTGATCTCAATCGCAGCGCGCAGTCCCACGGCCGGACAGGGGAGCACCGCGTTTGGCCTGCCGAACGCGACCTTGACCCTGCTTGACCCCGTCGCTTTCGAAGCGCGCTTCGGCATACTTGCCGGCGCGCCATCGGAACTCCGCTTCGCGGCGGTAGTCTTTTCAGTTCGCCGCGCAGACACGGTCGCAAAGCTGCTTGCAGCCGGTTCCGTCGAACACGACATACGCGGCAATGATATTGTCGTGCGGCCGGCACCCGGACAGGGTGCGGCCTTCATCTTCCGGGAGATCGCATGAGCAAGCCCAATTCGTCCGTAACCGTCGGCAATGTCGTCTTCGGCAACACCGCGCCGCTGTCGCTGATTGCCGGCCCGTGCCAGCTTGAATCACGCCAGCACGCCTTCGACATGGCTGGCGCGCTGAAGGAACTGACTGAGAAGCTGGGGCTGGGTCTCGTCTACAAGACTAGCTATGACAAGGCCAACCGCACCTCGCTTGGCGGCACGCGCGGCGCCGGGCTCGATGCGGCGCTGCCGGTCTTCGACGATTTGCGCAAGGCGTTTTCGCTGCCGATCCTGACCGATATCCACACCGAGGAACAGTGCGCGGTCGTGGCGCCGCATGTCGATATCTTGCAGATTCCGGCTTTTCTCAGCCGCCAGACCGATCTGCTGATCGCGGCGGCAAGAACCGGCAAGGTCGTCAATGTGAAGAAGGGCCAGTTCCTCGCGCCGTGGGACATGAAGAACGTCGTCGCCAAGATCACCGGTTCCGGCAACCCCAACGTGCTGGTCACCGAGCGCGGCGCATCCTTCGGCTACAACACGCTGGTGTCCGATATGCGCGCCCTGCCGATCATGGCCGAGATCGGCGCACCGGTGATTTTCGACGCCACGCATTCCGTGCAGCAGCCGGGCGGGCAGGGCGGCTCCACGGGCGGCGATCGGCGCTTCGTCGAGACGCTGGCGCGCGCCGCGGTTGCGGTCGGTGTCGCCGGCGTTTTCATCGAGACCCATCAGGATCCCGACAACGCCCCCTCCGATGGCCCCAACATGGTGCCGCTGAAGGATCTCCCGGCCCTGCTTGAAAGGCTGATGGCATTCGACCGCGTCGCCAAGAGCTGAGCATGCCCAGGGTCCTAAGTCCCGCCTCCCTCTAAACTTGTGGTCAACAGGTGCCGGTTGTACGCTGTCCAGGCAACCGAGTACCTTGGAGGAGGAAGCCATGCCCGTCGCCCGTGTCACCGAAATCACGTCATCGTCGAAGAAGAGCTTTCAGGACGCTATCGAACTGGGAATTGCGCGCGCTGCAAAGACTTTGAAGAACGTCGAAGGCGCCTGGATCCAGGACCAGAAGGTCGTCGTCGAGGACGGCAAGATCTCCGCCTACCGCGTCAACATGAAGGTCACCTTCATCTTGGCTGAGTGACCGACTAGCGTCGAAAAGTCTGGAACCTTCATTCGCGCCCCTCATTGTCAAGCATAGCGTCAACGACAACGAGGAGTACATAAATGACAACCCAGACAGGACACACAGAAGCCATCGCTGCCTCGCGGGTCATCGGCACATCAGTCTACAACACGGAAGGCACGCATATCGGCGACATCGAGGATGTCATGCTCGACAAGTTGTCGAATGGAATCATGTTTGCCGTGATCGGCTTTGGCGGATTTCTCGGCATCGGCGAGAAGTATCACGCCATTCCGTGGGCGACCCTCGACTATGACGAGAACAAGGGCGGCTACGTCGTGCCGTTCACCAAGGAGCAACTGAAGGCTGCTCCCGCCTATTCGATCAACGAACTGACGGGCGCCGACGGCGAGGCCGCGCGTGATGCTTCATACAGCTACTACAAGGTCGAGCCTTATTGGCACTGACCTTGATCTGCCGGAATCAAAAGGCCCTCGGTTGAACCGAGGGCCTTTTCTGCAGGATATCTACTCCGCCGCTTGAAGGGTCGACAACTCTACCGCGCCTTGTTGAGGCTGCTGAGTGTCACACGACGTCAGAAACGCCGCCGCGATCAGGAACAAACTCACAATGCCGCTCAACTGAGACATGGCGAAACTCCTCCTGTTTCGCCCCGCGCAAGTGCGAGCATAACCAGAAAGTCGCATGCCGCCAAGACTTATGATGACAGCAATTTTTGCTTCGTGAACCGGCATGGCGGATGTGGCGGCAATATTTGCGGACGCCCCGATTGCGTTTTGCGGCACTTTGGCTAAGACGTGCGCGACGCTTCGTCAGATCAAATCGGGGACATCGCTATGACCGCCATCATCGACATTGTCGGGCGTGAAATCCTGGACAGCCGCGGAAACCCGACCGTCGAGGTCGACGTCGTGCTCGAAGACGGCTCGATGGGCCGCGCTGCGGTGCCCTCCGGCGCATCGACCGGCGCGCATGAGGCGGTCGAGCTGCGCGACGGCGGCGCCCGCTACCTCGGCAAGGGCGTCCTGCGGGCGGTAGAGGCCGTCAATGGCGAGCTGTTCGAGGCGATTGGCGGCATGGAAGCCGAGAACCACATTCACATCGACCAGACCATGATCGAGCTCGACGGCACGCCCAACAAGAGCCGGCTCGGCGCCAACGCCATCCTCGGCGTGTCGCTGGCAGTGGCGAAGGCTGCGGCGGAAGCGGCTGGCCTGCCGCTCTACCGCTATGTCGGCGGCACCAAGGCGCATGTGCTTCCGGTGCCGATGATGAACATCATCAACGGCGGCGCCCACGCCGACAACCCGATCGACTTCCAGGAGTTCATGATCCTGCCGATCGGTGCGCCGACACTGCGTGACGGCGTGCGCTGGGGCTCGGAAATCTTCCACACGCTGAGGAAACGGCTGAAGGACGCCGGCCATAATACCAATGTCGGCGACGAGGGCGGCTTCGCTCCTAACCTGAAGAGCGCGCCCGCTGCGCTCGATTTCATCATGGAATCGATCGAGCAGGCTGGCTTCAAGCCGGGCGAAGAGGTTGCGCTCGGTCTCGATTGCGCCGCCACCGAATTCTTCAAGGACGGCAACTACGTCTATGAAGGCGAGAAGAAGACCCGCGATCCGAAGACCCAGGCCAAATATCTGGCCAAGCTCGCCGCCGACTATCCGATCATCACCATCGAGGACGGGCTGGCCGAGGACGACTGGGACGGCTGGAAAACGCTGACCGACCTCATCGGCAAGAAGACCCAGCTGGTCGGCGACGATCTGTTCGTCACCAACACGGCGCGGCTACGCGACGGCATTCGCATGGGCGTCGCCAATTCGATCCTGGTCAAGGTCAACCAGATCGGCTCACTGACCGAGACGCTTGACGCCGTCGAGACCGCGCACAAGGCCGGCTACACCGCTGTCATGTCGCATCGCTCGGGCGAAACCGAAGATTCGACCATCGCCGATCTCGCGGTTGCCACCAATTGCGGGCAGATCAAGACAGGTTCGCTGTCGCGCTCTGATCGCATGGCCAAGTACAACCAGCTCATCCGCATCGAGGAAGAACTCGGCAAGCAGGCGCTCTATGCCGGCAAGTCGATCGTCAAAGGCTGAGCCAGCCGAAAATATCCGGAATGAAAGGGCGGGGCATTCTCCGCCCTTTTTGCTTTACACCGCCAAATCCGGCCGTCCGTAACCGTCCATTAAGCACAATTGGGCGAGAAAGGAGGCTAGGTCGCAGAGCGTTAGAGCGTCCTTTGCTCGTCCAAGAGGACGCGCGGCGCTCTAAGGGATTTGGATCATGTGGACACGTCAGCACAAGCAGAGAAATACCGGTCGGCTGATCATCCCCTCGCTCTGCGTGGCGTTCCTGGCCTATTTCGGATTCCACGCCTATCACGGCGAATTCGGCATCTATTCCAAGTACCGGTTGGAAGCCGAAACCGTCGACCTGCAAGGTAAGCTCGATGCCGTCAAGGCGCGCCGGCTCGACCTGCAGCGGCGCGTTCAGCTCATGCATCAGGGCACGCTGGAGAAGGACATGCTTGACGAGCAGGCGCGCAAGGCGCTCAATATGTCCCACGCCGACGAAATCACCATCATGTTACCGGCTACGGCAAGATAACCATATGTCAGTTAATCGGCAATATTTTCAATGATTTTAATCGCTTAGACGCATGTCAGCCATGCATTTTCGGCATGGCGAAACGCCTTCTCGCGTGTTAGCCTCCCCAAAATCGGTGGGGAGAACTGATCTCCCTCAGTGTCCGCAAGAGACGCCAACAGGGAGTGATGCATGGCCACCGCCGCGAGAAAAGCGCCTGCCAAATCCAAATCCAGATCCGACGGCAAATCGGCGGGGCTTTCAGCCCCCAAGCCTATCGACTTCACCAAGCAAGAGGAGCTTGACGCCTACCGGCGCATGCTGCTCATTCGCCGCTTCGAGGAAAAGGCCGGCCAGCTCTACGGCATGGGCTTCATCGGCGGCTTCTGCCATCTCTATATCGGCCAGGAAGCAGTCGTCACCGGCATGAAGATGGCGCTGGTCGATGGCGACCAGATGATCACCGCCTACCGCGATCACGGCCACATGCTAGCGATGGAACTGTCGCCGCGCGGCGTCATGGCCGAATTGACCGGGCGCCGCGGCGGCTTGTCCCGGGGCAAGGGCGGCTCCATGCACATGTTCTCCAAGGAGAAGCATTTTTACGGCGGCCACGGCATTGTCGGCGCGCAGGTTTCGCTCGGCACCGGCCTCGCCTTCGCCAACCGCTATCGCGGCAACAACAATGTGACGCTGACCTATTTCGGCGACGGCGCCGCCAATCAGGGCCAGGTCTATGAAAGCTTCAACATGGCCTCGCTGTGGAAGCTGCCGGTGATCTACATCATCGAGAACAACCGCTACGCAATGGGCACCTCGGTATCGCGTTCATCGGCCGAGACGGATTTTTCGCACCGCGGCGCCTCCTTCAAGATCCCCGGCATCCAGGTCGATGGCATGGACGTCCGCGCGGTCAAGGCAGCCGGCGATCTCGCCACCGAATGGTGCCGCGCCGGCAAGGGGCCGCTGATCCTCGAAATGCAGACCTACCGCTACCGCGGTCACTCGATGTCCGATCCGGCAAAGTACCGCTCCAAGGAAGAAGTGCAGAAGATGCGCTCCGAGCGTGACCCGATCGAGCAGGTCAAGGCGCGCCTGATCGAGAAGAAGTGGGCCGATGAGGACGAGCTCAAGGCCGTCGACAAGGAGGTTCGCGATATCGTCGCCGACGCCGCCGAATTTGCCCAGAATGACGCAGAGCCGGATCCGTCCGAGCTCTGGACCGACATCGTGCTGTAAGAGAGGGCAAGGACATGCCGATCGAAATTCTCATGCCCGCTCTCTCGCCGACCATGGAAGAGGGCAATGTTTCCAAATGGTTGAAGAACGAGGGCGACAAGGTCGTCGCCGGTGACGTCATCGCCGAGATCGAAACCGACAAGGCGACGATGGAAATCGAGGCCGTCGACGAAGGCACGCTTGCCAAGATCGTGGTTCCAGCCGGCACCGAAGGTGTCAAGGTCAACGCGCTGATCGCTGTGCTCGCCGTTGATGGCGAAGACATCGACAAGGCAGGCGAAGGCGTCGGCGAAGAAGAACCTGCCAAGGCTGAAACAGCCGCGCCAGCGCCTACTGCGGCCAAAAGCGAGGCGGCAGCACCTGTCGCCGCCGCGCCGAGAACCGAAATTGCCGCAGATCCGGACATCCCGGCCGGCACGGAAATGGTCTCGACCACTGTGCGCGAGGCGTTGCGTGACGCGATGGCCGAAGAGATGCGCCGCGATGGCGACGTCTTCGTCATGGGCGAGGAGGTCGCCGAGTACCAGGGTGCCTACAAGGTCACGCAAGGGCTGCTGCAGGAGTTCGGGCCGCGTCGCGTCGTCGACACGCCGATCACCGAGCACGGTTTTGCCGGCGTCGGCGTCGGCGCGGCGATGGCCGGCCTGAAACCCATCGTGGAGTTCATGACCTTCAACTTCGCCATGCAGGCGATCGACCAGATCATCAACTCCGCCGCCAAGACGCTCTACATGTCCGGTGGCCAGATGGGCGCGCCCATCGTCTTCCGCGGGCCGAACGGCGCGGCTGCCCGCGTCGCCGCCCAGCATTCGCAGTGCTATGCCGCCTGGTACAGCCACATTCCCGGTCTGAAGGTGGTGATGCCCTACACCGCCGCCGACGCCAAGGGGTTGCTGAAGGCCGCGATCCGCGATCCGAACCCGATCATCTTCCTCGAAAACGAAATCCTCTATGGTCACTCCTTCGACGTGCCGAAGATGGACGATTTCGTGCTGCCGATCGGCAAGGCGCGCATCCATAAGAGGGGGAAGGATGTCACCATCGTCTCCTTCGGCATTGGCATGACCTATGCGATCAAGGCCGAGGCCGAATTGCGCGGCATGGGCATCGATGCCGAGATCATCGACCTCAGGACCATCCGTCCACTCGATTTCGATACCATTATCGCTTCGGTCAAGAAGACCAACCGTCTGGTGGTGGTGGAGGAAGGATTTCCGCAGAACTCGGTCGGCGACCACATCGCCAACCAGGTGTCGCAGCGCGCCTTCGATTTCCTCGACGCGCCTGTTATCACCATTGCCGGCAAGGACGTGCCAATGCCCTATGCGGCCAACCTCGAAAAGCTGGCGCTGCCCAATGTCGGCGAGGTCGTCGAGGCGGTCAAAGCCGTCACATATCGCTGAGCAGGGCGGGAGGACAAAATGCCGATCAACATCACCATGCCTGCCCTCTCGCCCACGATGGAAGAGGGCAATCTGTCCAAATGGCTCGTCAAGGAGGGCGACAAGGTTTCGCCGGGCGACGTGATCGCCGAGATCGAGACCGACAAGGCGACGATGGAAGTCGAGGCCGTCGACGACGGCACGGTCGCCAAGCTGGTCGTCCCGGCCGGCACCGAAGGTGTCAAGGTCAACGCGCTGATCGCCGTGCTCGCCGTCGAAGGCGAGGATGCGGCGGCCGCCGCGAAGAGCGGTGACGGCGCTGCGCCGGCAAAGGCCGAGGCCAAGCAGGACAAGGCGCCAATCTCCCCACCCGTGGGGGAGATGTCGACGAAGTCGACAGAGGGGGGCGCTGTCCCTCCAGCCGTAGGGAGCAAAGCGCCCCCCTCTGGCCTGCCCTCTTTGTCGCCACTTGGCATCTCCCCCACAAGGGGGGAGATCAGCCAATCGCCGGACGGCCGCACCTTCGCCTCGCCGCTGGCCCGTCGCATCGCCCTGGAAGCCGGCGTCGACGTCTCAGCGGTGACCGGTTCCGGCCCGCATGGCCGCGTGGTCAAGGCCGATGTCGATGCAGCTATTTCCAGCGGCAGCGCCAAGGCGCCCGCTGCAAAAGCGGCGCCCGCCGGCGCTCCGGCTCCAGCTGTCGCAGCCAAGCCAATGTCGGACGACCAGGTGCTGAAACTGTTCGCCGAAGGCTCCTACGAGCTTGTTCCGCACGACAACATGCGCAAGACCATCGCGCGCCGGCTGGTCGAGGCCACGACCACCATCCCGCATTTCTACCTGACGCTCGACTGCGAGCTCGATGCGCTTCTGGCGCTGCGCACGCAGATCAATGCGGCTGCCCCGGTGAAGAAGACCGACAAGGGTGAGGTGCCGGCCTACAAGCTGTCGGTCAACGACATGGTCATCAAAGCGATGGCGATGGCGCTGATGGCGGTGCCGGATGCCAATGCCTCATGGACCGAGAGCGCCATGGTCAAGCACAAGCATGCCGATGTCGGTGTCGCGGTCTCGATCCCCGGCGGCCTGATCACGCCGATCATCCGGCGTGCCGACGAAAAGACCCTGTCAGTCATTTCCAATGAGATGAAGGACCTTGCCAGCCGTGCCCGCAGCCGCAAGCTGAAGCCGGAAGAATATCAGGGCGGCACCACGGCAGTGTCTAATCTCGGCATGTTCGGCATCAAGGACTTTGCCGCCGTCATCAACCCGCCGCATGCGACGATCCTGGCGGTCGGCGCCGGCGAGGAGCGCGCGGTGGTCAGGAGCGGCGAGATCAAGATCGCCACCATCATGTCGGTGACGCTGTCGACAGATCACCGCGCCGTCGACGGTGCGCTCGGCGCCGAACTGCTCGTCGCCTTCAAGCGCATGATCGAAAACCCGATGGGCATGCTGGTCTAGAAAGGAAGAAGGCGGTGCGGAAATTCTTCACCAGCCTTTTTGCCTTCATCCTTTCCGGTTTGGCCGGCGGATTGGTGGCGCAGGGGCTCGCCGTCGCCACTGATGCCGACGTAGAGTACATCCTTGTGTTCATGATCTCGGCTCTCGTCACCATCCTCGTGACGGTCGCCCTCTTCATCGCGCAGTTTATGTCGAACCCGCAAAGCGCGATAAACCTGACGTCGCTTATCGCGGTTGCGTTTTTTGTGCTCGTCGGGGTTGGCCTGATTACCTGGACTTTCTCCCAGCCATCCGGAAAGAGCCAGTGGTCGAGCGATCTTCCCATTGTCGCCGGCCTCGTCCTGCCGGGCCTCGCCACGGTGTTGGTCCAGTGGCTGTTCGTGGGCTGGCGGGTAAAGCGCGCACACGCAGGATTTGGCAGGAGCGGGGCAAACGCATGAAAACAGTCCTTTGCTACGGCGACTCGCTGACCTGGGGCTATGATGCGGCAAGCCTGGATCGCCACCCGCTCGAGGACCGTTGGCCGAGCGTGCTGCAGGCGACGTTGGGAGGCGGTATCGAGGTCATCGCTGAAGGCTTGAACGGCCGCACAACGGCTTTCGACGATCATCTGGCCGGCGCCGACCGTAACGGCGCAAGAGTGCTGCCGACGATCCTGATGACGCATGCGCCGATCGACCTGATCATCATCATGCTCGGCGCCAACGACATGAAGCCGTGGATCCACGGCAATCCGGTCGCCGCCAAGCAAGGCATCGAGCGCCTGATCGATATCGTACGCGGGCACGACTACCCGTTCGACTGGCCGGCGCCGCAGATCCTGATCGTTGCGCCGCCCGCGGTCAGCCGTACGGAAAACGCCGAATTCAAGGAAATGTTCGCCGGCGGCGATGAAGCCTCGAAGCGGCTGGCACCACAATATTCCGCCCTTGCCGACGAGGCCGGCTGCGGCTTCTTCGATGCCGGCATGGTGGCGACGACTACGCCGCTCGACGGCGTGCATCTCGATGCCGAAAACACACGAAACATCGGCGAGGCGCTGGCACCGCTGGTGCGCGTGATGTTAGCGACATGATAGTCAATGCATTTCTGATCATTGGCATTTGGTTGGCTGTGCATTGGCAGGGCCGCCGAAGTCGGCTTCTCGCAGGTTACGCATTTCTGGGGCTCTGGGTTTCCGACGCCCTTTTGATACTGATGCATGAGCCAGCTTTCGCGCCTTTAATACTGAGGTACGAGCCAATTTCGATACCGAAGCCTGCTTTCGGTGAAGCCTCGCTTCAATAAGGACCACAAAATGGCTGAGAATTACGACGTCATCATCATCGGCTCCGGCCCCGGCGGCTACGTCACGGCGGTGCGTTCCGCCCAGCTCGGCTTCAAGACGGCGATCGTCGAGCGCGAGCATCTCGGCGGCATCTGCCTTAACTGGGGCTGCATCCCGACCAAGGCGCTGCTGCGCTCGGCCGAGATCATGCATTATTCCGATCATCTGAAGGACTATGGATTGAAGATCGACGGCAAGGTCAGCGTCGACACCGCTGCCGTTGTCGACCGCTCGCGGAAGGTCTCGCTGCGGCTGAACGGTGGCGTCGCCTTCCTGATGAAGAAGAACAAGGTCGACGTCATCTGGGGCGAAGCCAAGCTCTCCAGGCCCGGTGAGGTTGTTGTTTCGAAATCCTCCAAGAAGCCGATGGAGCCGCAGCCGCCGGCGCCCAAGGCCGTCAAGGGCGAGGGCACCTACACCGCAAAGCACATCATTCTTGCCACCGGCGCCAGGCCGCGTGCGCTGCCCGGCATCGAGCCTGACGGCAAACTGATCTGGACCTATTTCGAGGCGATGGTGCCGAAGGAGATGCCGAAGTCGCTGCTGGTGATGGGTTCGGGCGCGATCGGCATCGAGTTCGCTTCGTTCTACCGCACCATGGGCGCCGAGGTGACGGTGGTCGAGCTGCTGCCGGCGGTAATGCCGGTCGAAGACGCCGAGGTCTCGAAATTCGCGCAGAAGCAGTTCGAGAAGCAAGGCATGAAGATCATTCTCGAAGCCAAGGTGACCAAGGTCGAGAAGGGCGCGAACTCGGTTACCGCGCATGTCGAAATGAAGGACGGCAAGGTCGAGAAGATCACCGCGGATCGGATGATCTCGGCCGTCGGCGTGCAGGGCAACATCGAGAATCTCGGCCTCGAAGCGCTCGGCGTGAAGACCGAGCGCGGCTGCGTCGTCGTCGACGGCTACGGCAAGACCAATTTGCCCGGCATCTATGCGATCGGCGATGTCGCCGGCCCGCCCATGCTCGCCCACAAGGCCGAACATGAAGGTGTGGTCTGCGTGGAAAAGATCGCCAATATTCCAGGAGTGCACGCCACTGACAAGCTGAAGATTCCGGGCTGCACCTATTGCAACCCGCAGGTAGCCTCCGTCGGCTTGACCGAAGCGAAAGCGAAGACCGAGGGCAAGGACATCCGCGTCGGCCGTTTCCAGTTCGCCGCCAACGGCAAGGCGATTGCGCTCGGCGAGGACCAGGGTTTCGTGAAGACCATCTTCGACAAGAAGACCGGGCAGCTGCTTGGCGCGCATATGGTCGGCGCCGAAGTGACTGAGCTGATCCAGGGTTTTGTCGTGGCGATGAACCTGGAGACCACCGAAGAAGAATTGATGCACACGATTTTCCCGCACCCAACGCTGTCGGAGATGATGAAGGAAAGCGTCCTAGACGCCTATGGCCGCGCGCTGAACGCATGATAAATCGGCCGCTTGAGGCTCAACACGCGAGAGCCAAGGAACTCGACGGCAAGGTAATTCGTTTCCGGATGCATTCATCACACAAGGATAGGGCATATGGACGTGAACGGCGTGGGCTGGGTAGCAGCGATCATCATCGGCGGTTTGGCAGGATGGCTTGCCGAGATGTTCATGAAGAGCAACACCGGCATCCTGATGAACATCATTCTTGGCATCGTTGGCGCGATCGTGCTGAATGCCATCCTGCAGGCGCTCAACATCGGCGCCTTCGGCGCCGGCTGGATCGCCTATCTGATCACCGGCTTCATCGGTGCCTGCCTGCTGATCTGGGTAGGGCGCATGGTGCGCCGTTAGTTGCTGAACTCTTGCCATGCGAACGCGGCTGTGGCGGCATGCGCCGCCGCGGCCTTTTTCTTTGCAGCGAAAAGTCTTAGATGACTTGTGAAAAGCGAACGTCGGACAGGCGATCGCCAACGAACCGGATTTCAGATGGTCACCGTCCTCGACACGATCGCCAATGCGCCGCGCCTGCGGCATCCTGAAAAGGCGCACAAGCCCGACCAGGACGTGCTGCGCAAGCCCGACTGGATCCGCGTCAAGGCGCCGATGTCGAAAGGCTATGCCGAGACGCGCGAGATCGTGAAGTCGCACAAGCTGGTGACGGTGTGCGAAGAGGCCGGCTGCCCCAATATCGGCGAATGCTGGGAAAAGAAGCACGCCACCTTCATGATCATGGGCGAAATCTGCACGCGCGCCTGCGCCTTCTGCAACGTGGCTACCGGTATACCGACCGCGCTCGATCCCGATGAACCGGCCCGTGTCGCACACGCCGTCAAGCAAATGGGCCTGACCCATGTCGTCATCACCTCAGTCGACCGCGACGATCTCGCCGACGGCGGAGCTCAGCACTTTGCCGAGGTCATCCGCGCCATCAGGGCGGCAACGCCGTCGACGACGATCGAAATCCTGACGCCCGACTTCCTGCGCAAGGAAGGCGCGCTGGAGATCGTGGTGGCGGCGAAGCCCGACGTTTTCAACCATAATCTGGAGACCGTGCCGTCGAACTATCTGACGGTCCGGCCGGGCGCCCGCTATTTCCATTCGATCAGGCTGTTGCAGCGGGTCAAGGAGCTCGATCCGTCGATCTTCACCAAATCCGGCATCATGGTTGGCCTTGGCGAGGAGCGGAACGAGATCCTGCAGCTGATGGACGATCTGCGTTCGGCCAATGTCGACTTCATGACCATCGGCCAGTACCTGCAGCCGTCGAAGAAGCACCATCCGGTTATCCGCTTCGTCACGCCGGAGGAATTCAAGTCCTTCGAGACCATCGGCAAGACCAAGGGCTTCCTGCTGGTGGCGTCAAGCCCGCTGACGCGCTCGTCGCACCATGCCGGCGACGATTTCGCCAGGCTGCGCGCGGCGCGCGAAGCGTTTCTCAGAAAGTCCGCCTAACACACTGGTTTCATGCCGCAATTCGAAGCCCATCGTCGCGTTTCCCATACGCCGGAGCAGATGTTTGCTCTGGTTGCCGATGTCGAATCCTATCCACAATTCCTGCCGCTTTGCGAGGCGCTGACGGTTCGCTCGCGCAAGGAACGCAACGGCCGCACACTGCTCATCGCCGACATGAGCATCGGCTACAAGGCGATCCGCGAGACTTTCACCACGCAGGTGCTGCTAAAGCCTGACGAGAACGCCATCGACGTAAAATACATCGACGGTCCGTTCAAATATTTGAGCAATGCCTGGCGTTTCGAGCCGGCCGACGGCGGTTGCAACGTCTGCTTCTTCATCGACTACGAATTCAAGAGCCGTATTCTGGGCGCGGTGATGGGAACGATGTTCGATCGCGCCTTCCGCATGTTCTCCGAGGCGTTCGAGAAGCGCGCCGACGTCATCTATGGGCCAGCGCCAGCAGCCTGATCCGCAGCGAGTGCGCGCAAGCCCAGTTCAAGCGCATGCTTGACCGTCGCCTGGCGGATGAAATTGCGGCCTTTGTCGGTGAACAACTGACATTCGCTGACGACCGGCCGACCAGTCAAGGCGACACCGAACCAGACCAGGCCGACGGGCTTTTCCGTCGAGCCGCCGCCTGGACCGGTAATGCCGGTGACGGCGAGGGTCAGTCCGGCGCGCGAACGGGTCAGGGCGCCCTGCGCCATCTCGATCGCCGTTTCCCGCGAGACCGCGCCATGCGCCTCAAGCGTGGCGGCGGAAACGCCGAGCATCTCCGTCTTGGCCTCGTTGGAATAGGTGATGAAACCCCGGTCGACCACCGTGGAAGACCCGGCGATGTCGGTCAGAGCGGCGATGATCATGCCGCCGGTGCAGCTCTCGGCCGTCGCCAGCATGATGTCGCGCTGCTGGCAGGCTTGAAGCAGGGCATCTGCGAGGTCGTTGTTGCTCATTCGGGGACATCCCCTGGAAACACGACACTGGCGGTCGCGATGGCGGCTATCCCTTCCTCGCGGCCGACAAAGCCGAGCTTTTCGTTGGTTGTCGCCTTGATCGAGACACGGTTCCGGGAAATTCCCAGCATTGCCGAAAGGGTTTCTGTCATTGCTTCGCGATGCGGGCCGACCCGTGGCGCCTCGCAGATCAGCGTTATGTCGGCATTGGCGATGCGCCCGCCGCGCGCGCGCACCAGTCTCGCCGCATGTTCGACGAAGATCCGCGAGGCAGCGCCTTTCCACTGCGGATCCGATGGCGGGAAATGCGTGCCGATGTCACCGGCGCCGCAGGTGGCGAGCAGCGCGTCGGTCAAGGCGTGCAGGCCGACGTCGGCGTCCGAATGGCCGGACAGTTTCTTGTCGTGCGGGATGGAGACGCCGCACAGGATGACATGGTCACCGGGCTCGAACGCATGAACGTCGTAGCCATTGCCGGTGCGGATGTCTGGAAAGCGCGGCCGTTCGCCGGAAAGCCGCTGATCCGCCATCGAAATATCTCTTGCCCAGGTGAGTTTGACATTATCCGGCGAGCCCGGAACGATTTTCACCGGAATATGTGCCCACTCGGCGATCGCGGCATCGTCGGTGAAGTCCGCCTTGCCGAGATGATGGGCCTTTTCGTGGGCGGCCAGGATCGGCCAGAACGGAAAGCCTTGCGGCGTCTGGGCTGCATGAAGCCCGTTCCTGGAAACCGTCTCGCCGATCATGCCGGCCGATTCACGTTTCAGCGTGTCGGCGACTGGTAGGGCAGGCAGCGCTGCCTGGCGCTCGCCGATGGCGGCGATCGTACGATCTATCAATTCCGCGTCGACGAACGGGCGAACGGCATCATGGACCAGAACCTGGCCCGGCGCCTGGCCTCTCAGCGCAAGCAGCCCGAGCCGAACGGAGTCTTGCCTGGACGCGCCACCCGTTACCGTGACGACCCGATCGGCGTTGGCTCCGGCGGCGGTGCGAAAAAGCGCGCTGTCGTCGGCATGGATGGCGACGACGACGGGACCGATTCTCGGATGCGCCAAAAACACGTCCAGTGTGCGCGCGATGACGGCACGGCCACCGATCCTTTGGTATTGCTTTGGTCCGTCGGCCTGACCCGCGCGCGCGCCGCGGCCGGCAGCGACAATAACGACTGCAACTTTGTTGTCCGCCGCCGAGGCTTGCTTTTCGCTTGCATCTGTCATGCCGAGACGCTTAGCGCATGATCCCGAAAAGTGGAATCGCTTTTCGGAAGAGATCATGCGCAGATGCAAAGTGCCCAAGGCGTCCTTCCCAAAGAAGCACGGCGCTTGGGCGCGGTAGGGGCTGAAGGCCGGCATTTTCCTAAATGCGCCTTAATGCGACGTCATTGCGCGTTGCACTTCGCTATCATTCTGGCTAGAGAATGTGCAGCAATTAAAAATGCTTGGTTTTTGTGCATGCTCGACCTGACCAAATTGGCTTCGCCGCTGGACGTGGGAAGTGTGAGAATCCGCAATCGCGCCTTCCTCGCGCCCATGTCGGGTATATCAGATGAGCCGTTCCGGCAGCGTGCCTATGCGCACGGCGCCGGGTTGGTCGTGTCGGAGATGGTGGCGAGCGGCGAGCTTGCCAAAGGCAGGGCCGGTTGCGGCTTGCGCATCCGTCATTCCGGGCTGCCTGTTCACATGGTGCAGCTTGCCGGTCGTGAGGCGGCGCACATGGCCGAGGGCGCCCGCATAGCCGCGGGCGAGGGCGCCGACATCATCGACATCAATATGGGCTGCCCGGCCAAGAAGGTGACGGGCGGCTATGCCGGTTCGGCGCTGATGCGCGATCTCGATCACGCTTTGTCGTTGATCGAGGCGGTGGTCGGCGCGGTCGAGGTGCCGGTCACGGTCAAGATGCGGCTCGGCTGGGACGAAAGCGCGCTCAACGCGCCGATGCTGGCGCGCCGCGCTGAGCAGGCGGGCGTCAAGATGGTGACAGTGCATGGCCGCACGCGCTGCCAGTTCTACCAAGGCAAGGCCGACTGGCGCGCCATCGCACGCGTAAAGCAGGCTGTGTCGATACCGGTCGTTGCCAATGGCGATGTCGGCTCGCTGGCCGAGGCAGCAATGATCCTCGACCAGTCGGGCGCCGACGCGGTGATGATCGGCCGCGCGCATTATGGCGCGCCGTGGACGGCAGGCAGCATCGCGACAGCCGCGGCAAAGAAGGCACCGCCCGGCGTGCCTGAAAGCCCTGAAGTGTTGGCCGACTATGTCGTTGCCCACTACGAGGACATGCTGACGCTCTACGGCACCGAAAGCGGCGTGCGCCAGGCGCGCAAGCATCTTGGCTGGTATCTCGACCGCCACGCCGCTGGCGTCGCTGATGAGCAGCGAAAGGCCATCCTCACCTCCTTCGAGCCCGTCCGCGTCATTGCCGCGTTGCGCGAGGTGCTTTCACACGCTCCCGAGGCGATGAACCTGCGGGGCGCGGCATGAATGCCACCGTTACACAGAGCACGGATATGGCGGACGCTGCCCACATCGTGCTCAACACCATCCGCCGCCCGGTGATCATGGTCGATGCGGAAGGGTTCATCACCTTCGCCAATGCCGATGCCGAGGACTTCTTCCGCTCGAGCGCGACCATGCTCGCCCGTAACACACTACCCAAGCTCATTCCCTTCGGCAGCCCGTTGCTGACGCTTGTCGACCAGGTGCGCGAGCGCCGGGCACCCGTCAACGAATATCGGGTCGATGTGTCGTCGCCGCGCCTTGGCATTGAGAAAGTTGTCGATCTCTATGTCGCCCCGGTGTCGGAATTTCCGGGTTCCGTCGTGGTGATGTTCCAGGAGCGATCGATGGCCGACAAGATCGATCGGCAGATGACGCATCGCGGCGCGGCACGCTCGGTGACCGGCTTGGCCGCGATGCTTGCCCACGAGATCAAGAACCCGCTATCCGGCATACGGGGTGCTGCCCAGCTGCTCGAACTGTCTGCTTCCGATGAAGATCGCGCGCTGACCCGGCTGATCACCGACGAGACCGACCGCATCGTCTCGCTGGTCGATCGCATGGAGGTGTTTTCCGACGAGCGACCGATCGACCGCTATCCGGTCAATATTCATGTCGTGCTCGACCATGTGAAGGCGATTGCCAAGAACGGTTTTGCCAAGCGGATCAAGATATTGGAGGATTATGATCCATCATTGCCTCCGGTTTTTGCCAATCGTGATCAGCTCATCCAGGTGTTCCTCAACCTGGTCAAGAATGCTGCCGAGGCCATTGGCGGCGATCCGCAAGGCGAGATCACCCTGTCGACCGCGTTCCGGCCGGGCATACGTGTCTCCGTTCCGGGATCGCAAGGCCGCGTGTCGCTGCCGCTCGAATTCTGCGTGCGCGACAATGGCTCCGGCGTTTCCGAAGATATCCTGCCGATCCTGTTCGATCCCTTCATCACCACCAAGCCGAACGGGTCGGGGCTTGGTCTTGCGCTGGTCGCGAAAATAGTCGGCGAGCATGGCGGCATCATCGAATGCGATTCGACGCCGCGCGGAACCACTTTCCGCATTCTGATGCCAGCCTGGAAAGAAACGCCGTTCGGCACAGACGATGATGGCGAAGGAGACCGCAAATGACGGTTCGCGGCAATATTCTCGTCGCCGACGACGATGCGGCCATCCGCACGGTCCTCAACCAGGCGCTTTCGCGCGTCGGTCATGAGGTGCGCGTGACCTCCAACGCCTCGACGCTGTGGCGTTGGGTGGCGGCGGGCGAGGGCGATCTCGTCATCACTGACGTGGTCATGCCGGACGAGAACGCCTTCGATATGCTGCCGCGCATCAAGAAGGCGCGGCCGGAACTGCCCGTCATCGTCATGAGCGCCCAGAACACGTTCATGACCGCGATTCGCGCCTCCGAGACCGGCGCCTACGAATATCTGCCGAAACCGTTCGACCTGACCGAGCTTCTCAACATCGTCAACCGGGCGCTTTCCGAGCCCCGACGGCCGAAGATAGATGCGCGGGCGGACGAGCCGCCGGAAACGATGCCGCTGGTCGGCCGTTCGGCCGCCATGCAGGATATCTATCGCATGCTGGCGCGCATGATGCAGACCGACCTGACGGTGATGATTTCAGGCGAGTCGGGCACCGGCAAGGAGCTGGTGGCGCGCGCGCTGCACGAATACGGCCGTCGTCGCGGCGGTCCCTTCGTCGCGATCAACATGGCGGCGATCCCGCGCGACCTGATCGAATCGGAACTCTTCGGGCACGAGAAGGGCGCCTTCACCGGGGCCCAAAACCGCTCCACCGGCCGTTTCGAGCAGGCCGAAGGCGGCACGCTCTTCCTCGACGAGATCGGCGACATGCCGATGGAAGCGCAGACGCGTCTGCTGCGCGTCCTGCAGCAGGGCGAATACACCACCGTCGGCGGCCGCACGCCGATCAAGACCGACGTGCGCATCGTCGCCGCTACCAACAAGGATCTGCGCACGCTGATCAATCAGGGGCTTTTCCGTGAGGATCTCTTCTATCGCCTGAACGTCGTGCCGTTAAGGCTGCCGGCGCTGCGCGAGCGGTCCGAGGACGTTCCGGATCTCGTGCGGCACTTCTTCAAGCTCGGCGCCAGCGAAGGCCTGCAGACCAAGCGCATTTCCACCGGCGGCATCGAGCTGATGAAGCGCTATCCGTGGCCCGGCAACGTGCGCGAGCTCGAAAATCTTGTCCGCAGACTGGCCGCGCTCTATTCGCAGGATGAGATTTCCGCCGAGATCATCGAGGCGGAACTGAAGACCGGCGAGAGGCCGGTCGTTCCCGGTGGCGGCAACCTCATTCCCGACGACCTGTCCATCGGCCAGGCGGTGGAACATTTCCTGCAGCGGTATTTTGCGTCATTCGCCGGCGATTTGCCGCCTGCCGGCCTCTATCAGCGCATTCTCTCCGAGGTCGAATATCCGCTGGTGCTGGCCTCGATGACGGCAACCCGCGGCAATCAGATCAAGGCTGCGGAGCTCCTGGGCCTCAACCGCAACACGCTGCGCAAGAAAATTCGCGAACTCGGCGTCAACGTCTACAAATCAACCAGGCAGGCTTAGAGCGACGCACGTTCCACGCGGGCGTACAAACGTTCGCTATAACGCTTTGAGTTTCGCGTCGTGCCTTCCGAAAATCGATCTCGATTTTCGGGCCGATGCGAATAGAGCGACGCCTTTTTCCGGGGGATCGATCGCCGAAACATTTCCGTCCAGGTCACACTTGTTGCATAATCGCCACAATGCGTTGCATACATCCGACGCAATCACTGGCTCTAGACGGCGACATGGCTTCACAGGCACCGACACTGAGCGAACCGCTTTTCAGCGAACCCGGCACAAGGGATGGGCGCCGGCTGCTTGCGCTGCCCGGTGTGGTGGCCGTTGCCGGTGCGCTGGTTACGGCGGCGATCTCCTTCGCCATTCTCGTCGGCGCCACGCCGATCACGCCGGACGAGAGGACGACGCTGGCGCTCATCGCCCTCAACGCGGCGTTCATCGTGTTTCTGATTGCGCTGGTCGGTCGCGAAGTGCATCGCATTTTGATGGCGCGCCGGCGCGGCAAGGCGGCGTCGCGGCTGCATGTACGGATCGTCGCGATGTTCGCGCTAGTCGCCGCGATTCCCGCCATCATGGTGGCGATCATCGCGTCGATCACACTCGACATTGGTCTTGATCGCTGGTTCGAGATCCGCACCAAGACGATCGTCAATTCGTCGCTGTCGATCGCCGATGCCTATGTGCAGGAGAACGCGCGCAATCTCCAGGGAACGACCCTGTCGATGGCCTACGATCTCGACGCCTCCCGCACGCTCTATGGCCTCGATAGAACCGGCTTCCTCGACCTCATGAACAAGGAAGCCGTCGGACGCTCGCTGGCCCATGCCGCGCTGGTCAAGCCAGACGGTTCATTCGTCATGAGCGCCAAGACCGACGCCGATTTCGCCATGCCGGAGCCGCCGGAAGGCGCCATGAGCAGTGCCGCCGACGGCAGGCCGGTGCTGATCGAGCCGAAGACGCGCAACATCATGGGCGCCATCGTCAAGCTGCGCGAGATCGAAGGGCTTTATCTCTACACCATCCGCCTCGTCGATCCCGAGGTGATCAAGGCACGACAGATTGTCAGGTCCAACACCGACGAATATCGCGGTCTGGAAGCCAATCGCCGCACCTCGCAGGTGGCCTTCGCACTTCCCTACCTGTCGCTGACGCTGATCATCATTCTGTCCGCCATCTGGACCGGCATTGCCGTGGCTGATCGCCTGGTGCGGCCCATCCGCCAGCTCATCGGCGCGGCCGACGAGGTTGCGACCGGCAATCTCGACGTTGCCGTGCCCGTTCGGCCCTCCGACGGCGACGTCGCCTCGCTCGGCGACACCTTCAACAAGATGCTGCTGGAACTGAAATCGCAGCGTAACGAGATTCTGTCCGCCAAAGATTTGATCGACGAGCGGCGGCGTTTTTCGGAAGCCGTGCTTGCCGGCGTCACCGCCGGCGTCATCGGCGTCGATCCCTATGGTATCGTCACCATCGTCAACCGATCGGCCGAAACGATGCTGGCCATTTCCGCCACTGCCGCACTCGGGCAAAATCTCTCCGCCGTGCTGCCGCATGTCGGCCGCGTCTTCGAGATCGGCCGCAAGTCGGGAAAGCCTGTCCACCGCGAGCAGGTGACCTTCTATCGCGCCGGCACGGAGCGGACCTTCAACGTGCAGATCACGGTCGAGGCCGGCGACGACGGTTCGGAGGAGAAATCCTATGTCGTGACGGTCGACGACATCACCGATCTGGTCCAGGCGCAGCGTTCCTCGGCATGGGCGGATGTGGCGCGGCGCATCGCCCACGAGATCAAGAACCCGCTGACACCGATCCAGCTTTCCGCCGAGCGCATCAAGCGCCGTTACGGCAAAGTCATCACCGAAGACCGCGAGGTTTTCGATCAGTGCACCGACACGATCATCAGGCAGGTGGAGGATATCGGCCGCATGGTCGACGAGTTCTCCGCTTTCGCACGCATGCCCAAGCCCGAAATGAAGGCCCTCGACTTGCGCGAGTCGTTGCGCGAAGCCTCGTTCCTCGTCGAAGTGAGCCGCGCCGATATCACCTTCGAGCGCGTATTCGGCAACGAACCGCTCAAGGGCACTTTCGACAGCCGCCTGATGGCGCAGGCTTTTGGCAATATTATCAAGAACGCAGCCGAGGCGATCGACGGACTTGATCAAAAGGACCGCTCGCACGGCATAATCCGGATTCAAGCCGGGCGCCAGAATGGCGCGATTCGCATTGACGTCATCGACAATGGCAAGGGCTTGCCGCGCGAGAATCGTCAGCGATTGCTCGAGCCTTACATGACGACACGCGAGAAGGGCACGGGGCTTGGCCTCGCTATCGTCAAGAAGATAGTGGAAGACCATGGCGGCCGGCTCGAACTGCATGACGCGCCGGTGGATTTCCACGGCGGGCGAGGCGCGATGATCAGCATCATCCTGCCGCTTGCCGCCACCGTGCCGTCGAGCGGCGAAGGCAGGACGGAACACGAAAGAGAAACTGAAAAGGTCGGTAATGGCGTCTGACATTCTCATCGTCGATGACGAGGAAGACATCCGCGAACTTGTCGCCGGTATCCTGAGCGACGAAGGTCACGAAACCCGCACGGCATTCGATGCCGACAGCGCCCTGGCGGCGATCGCCGACCGGGCGCCGAGGCTGATTTTCCTCGACATCTGGCTGCAGGGCTCACGTCTGGACGGACTGGCGCTGCTGGACGAGATCAAGACAATGCATCCGAGCCTGCCCGTGGTGATGATCTCGGGCCACGGCAACATCGAAACGGCGGTCTCGGCCATACGTCGCGGCGCCTATGACTTCATCGAGAAGCCGTTCAAGGCCGACAGGCTGATCCTTATCGCCGAACGTGCGATTGAAACCTCGAAGCTGAGACGCGAGGTTTCGGATCTCAAGCTGCGCAGCGGCGAAACCTTCGACCTGATCGGCATGTCGTCGGCGATGAGCCAGTTGCGTCAGACCATCGAACGCGTCGCGCCGACCAACAGCCGCGTCATGATCATCGGCCCGTCCGGGTCGGGCAAGGAACTCGCGGCACGCGCCATCCACACACTGTCGGCGCGCAAGGGGGCACCGTTCGTCACGCTGAGCGCTGCCAACATCACGCCCGAACGCATGGAAGTCGAGCTGTTCGGCACCGAATCAAACGGTGTCGAACGCAAGGTCGGCGCGCTTGAGGAAGCCCATCGCGGCATTCTCTACATTGACGAAGTGGCCGACATGCCGCGCGAAACGCAAAACAAGATCCTGCGCGTGCTGGTCGAACAGCAGTTCGAGCGGGTAGGGGGCACCAAACGGGTCAAGGTCGATGTCCGAATCATTTCATCGACCTCGCAGAACCTGGAGGCGATGATCGCCGACGGTCGTTTCCGGGAGGATCTATATCACCGCCTGGCGGTGGTTCCGGTGATGGTACCGGGACTGGCCGAACGGCGGGAGGACATTCCCTATTTGGTCGACAATTTCATGAAGCAGATCGCCCGCCAGGCCGGCATCCGGCCGCGGCGCATCGGCGACGACGCGCTGGCGGTACTGCAGGCGCACAACTGGCCGGGCAACGTCCGCCAGTTGCGCAACAATGTCGAGCGGCTGATGATCCTGGCGCGCGGCGACGATATCGATGCGCCGATCACCGCCGACCTCTTGCCTGCCGAGATCGGCGATGTCATGCCGCGCACGCCAAACCAATCCGATCAGCACATCATGGCGCTGCCGCTGCGTGAGGCGCGCGAACAGTTCGAAAAGGATTATCTGATCGCCCAGATCAACCGTTTTGGCGGCAACATCTCGAAAACGGCCGAGTTCATCGGCATGGAGCGCTCGGCGCTTCACCGCAAGCTGAAGTCGCTGGGCGTCTGATAGCCAATCCAATGGTGGCCTACGCAATTATCGGTTACGGCGCTGGCGGAATCGCATAAGAAAGCGCCGCGCGTCTTTTGGGATGCGCAAAGGACGCTGTAGCATTTTGATTTTTGCGCATGACCCATGCGCTGACTTCTCCAGGGGTGACCTCATGCCGCGCATTGCCTATGTGAACGGGCGCTACGTCGCTCACGCCGACGCTTTCGTGCATATCGAGGACCGTGGCTATCAGTTCGCCGATGGTGTCTACGAGGTCTGCGAGGTAGCGCGCGGCTTCATCGTCGATATGCCTCGCCATCTCGGACGGCTGAACCGCTCGCTGACCGAATTGTCGATCGACTGGCCGGTCACGCGGGGCGTGTTGCCGATTATCATGCGCGAGGTGGTTCGCCGCAACCATGTCACCGATGGCCTGGTCTATCTTCAGGTGACGCGTGGCGTCGCCAGCCGTGACTTTATTTTCCCGGCGGCGGGCACGAAGCCGTCGCTGGTGGTGACCGCCAGGAAAGCCGACCCCGCTGCTGCAGCGAAGAGGGCCGAAAGCGGAATCAAGGTTATCACCGTGCCGGAGAATCGTTGGGACCGGGTCGATATCAAGTCGGTCGGCCTGTTGCCAAATGTGCTGGCCAAGCAGAAGGCTAAGGAAGCCGGCGCCCAGGAGGCCTGGTTCGTCGATGCCGACGGCACCGTCAAGGAAGGTGGATCGTCGAATGCCTGGATCATCACCAGGGATGGCGTGCTGGTGACGCGTCCGGCCGAGCACGGCATCCTGCGCGGCATCACCCGCACCACGCTGTTCGAGGTGGCCGCCAAGCTCGGCCTGAAGATCGAGGAGCGGGGCTTTTCGGTCGCCGAAGCCAAAGCCGCGCGTGAGGTTTTCATCAGCTCCGCGACCACGATCGCCATGCCGATCGTGGCGATCGACGGTGCTCCCGTCGCCAACGGCCATCCGGGCTCGATAACACTTTCCTTGCGGCAAGCCTTTTTTGACGTTGCGGAAAAAAGTCCAGCCTGATAACCGCACAGGTGGAATGAACATCAATATATCTCGTTCTGCTTGTCGTTATTGACGGCAAGATGGTGTTTGCGTGCTTGACACGTGCCGGGTAATTTGGCGCATTGGCTTGCAAACCGAAGGGGATCGGCGAAAGACAAGAACAATGCGGAACGATCGCAAAATCTTCAGGACCTGTTCCTGAATTCAGTTCGCAAAAGCAAAAACCCACTCACCATCTTTCTCATCAACGGCGTGAAGCTGACCGGTGTGGTCACTTCGTTCGACAATTTCTGTGTTCTGCTGCGTCGAGACGGCCATTCCCAGCTCGTCTACAAGCACGCCATTTCCACGATCATGCCGAGCCAGCCGGTTCAGATGTTCGATGGTGAGGAAAGCCAGGGCGCCTGATTGGCACGTAAGAAAGACGCGGACCGCAGCGTTCGCGAAAAATCAGCATATCAGCCGGGGACGGAAGCCGAAGGCCCGACCCGGGCTGTGGTCATCGTGCCTGTGCTTACCCGCCAGCCGCGCAGCGACGAAGACACGAATCGTCCGCGCTTGACGCGTTCCGCCGAGGCCCGCCACAACGAGGCGGTTGGCCTTGCCCAAGCCATTGACCTCGACCCGATCCATACCGCGGTGGTGACCGTCAACGATCCGCGCCCGGCGACCTTGCTCGGCAGCGGCAAGGTCGCGGAGTTCGCCGAGATCGTCAAACAGGGCCATGCCGAACTGGTCATTGTCGACCATCCGCTGACGCCGGTGCAGCAGCGCAATCTGGAAAAAGAGTTGAACGCCAAAGTGCTGGATCGCACCGGGCTGATCCTGGAGATTTTCGGCGAGCGCGCGCGGACCAAGGAAGGCACGCTGCAGGTTGATCTTGCGCACCTCAACTATCAGAAGGGCCGACTCGTGCGAAGCTGGACTCACCTCGAGCGCCAGCGCGGCGGCGCTGGCTTTCTCGGCGGCCCTGGCGAAACGCAGATCGAATCGGATCGCCGCGCCCTGCAGGACAAGATCAAGAAGCTGAAGCTCGAGCTGGAAACAGTGCGGCGCACCCGTGACCTGCACCGCGCCAAGCGCAAGAAGGTGCCTTTCCCGGTGGTGGCGATCGTCGGCTACACCAATGCCGGCAAGTCGACGCTGTTCAACAAACTGACCGGAGCAGGGGTGCTGGCCGAGGACATGTTGTTTGCCACGCTCGACCCGACACTGCGTCGGGTGCGGCTGCCGCACGGCACGCCGGTCATCCTTTCGGACACGGTCGGTTTCATTTCGGACCTGCCGACGCATCTGATCGCGGCCTTCCGGGCCACGCTGGAAGAGGTGGTCGAGGCCGATCTCGTCATCCATCTGCGCGATATTTCGGACCCCGACACGGCCGCCCAGGCCGAGGATGTCGAGCGGATCCTTGCCGATCTCGGCGTCGATGCCGGCGACAGCAAGCGCGTCATCGAAGTGTGGAACAAGATCGACCTGCTCGACGAAGGCAACCGGGCTCGGCTTCTTGCCGATGGCGCCGATGGCGACAAGACGCCGCCGATTGCCATATCGGCCGCCACCGGCGAGGGCATCGATGTGCTGAAGGCGATCATTGAGACAAGAGTTTCAGGCGAACTGGAAACGCTGACCATCACGCTCAAGCCTGAGCAGCTCGGGCTCGTCGACTGGCTCTACCGCAATGGCGACGTCGTCTCGCGCACCGACAATGAAGATGGCGGCGTGACCGTCGCGCTCAAGGCGACGCAAAGCGCGCATGAAGAGATAGAAAGCCGATTGCACCGTAAAAACAACGGATAGTCGCTGTTACTTCGCGCTCTTGGCTTGCTGCCAAAACGCCTCCATCTCGTCGAGCGAGGCCTTTTCCAGCGTGTTTCCGGACGCTTCCAGCGCTTGCTCGACGTAGTGGAACCGCGACCGGAATTTCTCGTTGGTGCCGCTGAGCGCCGCTTCGGAATCGACCTTGAGATGACGCCCGAGATTGACGACGGCAAACAGCATGTCGCCGAACTCGTCCTTGATCGAAGCCGTATCGCCCTTGGCAAGGGCCTCGCGCAACTCGCCGATCTCTTCCTCTATCTTGTCGAGGATCGGCGTGGCCTCGCTCCAGTCGAAGCCGACGCGGGCAGCTTTCTCCTGCAGCTTGAGCGCCCGGGTCAAAGCGGGCAGGGCGACCGGCACGCTGTCCAGAAAACCCTTGCCGTGATCCTCCGGATCGTGCCCGCGGGCGAGGCGGGCGCTGCGTTTCTCAGCCTTCTCCTCGGCCTTGATCTTTTCCCACATACCCTTGGCCATGCCGGCGCTGCGCGCCTTCTCATCGCCGAAGACATGCGGGTGGCGGCGGATCATTTTCGTGGTGATGGCCTGGACCACGTCGCCAAAAGCGAATTCACCAGCCTCCTCGGCAATCTGCGCGTGGTAGACGACCTGCAGCAGAAGGTCGCCGAGCTCGTCGCGCAGATCGTCCAGGTCGCCGCGCGCGATGGCGTCCGCCACCTCGTAGGCTTCCTCGATCGTGTAAGGCGCGATGGTCGAGAAATCCTGCTCGATGTCCCACGGACAGCCGGTTTCCGGGGCCCGCAGCGCCGCCATGATCTCAATCAGCCGGGAAATGTCCTTCGAGGGTTTCATCGGCCGGATGCTAGCCTGCGTCCGACCGTGTAGCCAACGCCGTCGGACGGCGAGGGGCGATTGTCCACAGCGCTGCTCAACGCCTCAGTCGAGCACGGAGACGATCGCCTTGGCGAGCGCGTCCATACCGTCTTCCGGCAGGCCGGCGACATTGATGCGGCTGTCACCGACCATATAGACGCCGTGCTCGGCGCGCAGCCGCTCGACCTGCGCTTCGGACAGGCCAAGCCGGGAAAACATGCCGCGATGGCTGGCGACGAAATCGAAGCGATCGGAATTGGACTGCCGCCGCAGCGCTTCGGCGAACTGCACCCGAAGCCGCAGCATGCGCAGGCGCATCTCCTCTAGCTCCGCTTCCCAGTCGGCGCGCAGCGTGGCGTCTTCAAGCACAGTGCGCACCGCGGCCGCGCCATGGTCCGGCGGCATCGAGTACATGGCGCGCGCCGCCGACAGCATCTGGCTCATTGCCACATCCGCCTGCGCGCCGTCTTTAGCCAGGATCATCGCCGCGCCGACACGGTCGCGATACACGGCAAAGTTTTTCGAGCAGCTCGAGGCAACGACCATCTCCGGAACTTTTTCAGCCAGCAGGCGCAAGCCGGCGGCGTCTGCGTCCAGGCCTTCGCCAAAGCCCTGATAAGCAATGTCGACAAACGGCAGCAGGCCGCGCTCGACGACAAGGTCGGCTATTTCAGCCCACTGCGCGATGTCCAGATTGGCGCCTGTCGGATTGTGGCAGCAACCATGCAGCAGCACTACGTCGCCGCTCTTGGCGGTCGCCAGCGCGCTCATCATGTCGGCGAAGCAAACAGCACCTGAGGCAGCGTCGAAATAGGGATATTCGCGTATCTGCAAGCCGGCGGCGCGCATCACCGGCATGTGGTTCGGCCATGTCGGGTCCGACAGCCAGATCGTTGCGTCCGATCGCGTCCTCTTGAGCAGCTCAGCCACCAGCCGCAGCGCGCCTGAGCCGCCGGGCGCCTGCGCCGCACGTATGCGTGTAAGCTCGGCCGCAGGGCCAAAGACCAGCCTCGCCATCGCCGTGTTGAAGCCGGTATCGCCGGCAAGGCCGAGATAGGTCTTGGTATCCTGGCTCTGCAGCAATCGCTTTTCGGCTTCGCGCACGGCGCGCATCACCGGCGTCTTGCCATCGCGATCCTTGTAGACGCCGACGCCGAGGTCGACCTTGTCGGGGCGGGGATCGGCGCGATAGAGGCCAATCAAAGCAAGGATCTTGTCGGCTGGGGCAGGCTGAAGATCTTCAAACATCGGCGCGGTTCCGTTGGCGGCGGAGTGATACGCAAATCGGCCGTGCTGCGCCAGCGGTTTTCATTTGCGCCAAGTTGAAAACCGCCAACCGGGACTGGACATAGAAATCCATAGCGTGCCTCGAGGAGAGGCTCGCACCCGGCGAAAGGCCTTGATGGCACGGCGCGTCGCGCCGTTCTATCACGCTGGCTTGAGGGCAGCAGACGGCAAGGCAGCGGCAGGTTGCTGCTTCTTGGCACCCCAACCGATCCGCGGCAACCATTCGAGGTAGTAGGCGAAGCCGAACTGCAGCGCGATGCCTGTCGTGATCAGGATCGTGTCGTAGAGCAACCCGCCTGGGCTGACGACCTTCATGACCTGCGCAATCATGGCGAGGATCGTTCCGGCGATGAAGACCGGCAGCGAATGCTTGCCGAGAACCGCGAGCGGGTGTCCGGGCCTGGTCCTCGCCAGGTTGGAAAGCGCCGGGAGCGTCACGATCAGATAGGCGATCGCCAGAATGTGCATGAGCCGCGACAGCGACAGGAATGTCTTATCGAAACCGGTCAGCACGGTAGGCAGGCCGGAGGCCGTCTCGATGCCCCACAGCGGCAGCCGCACCCAAATCAGCGCGCCGACCAGATACCCGACGGCCGCGCTCGTCATCATCCAGTTGAAGCGGATTTCGCCGCCGCGCTTGACATGCAGCATGCCGGCGATCCCGATGACAAACAGAAATTGCCAGGAGAGCGGGTTCAGGAACCAGAAGCCGTCGCCGGGAAAATTCGAAGGCGCGATCTGGAAAATGCCGGCGATGAGCCAGAGGGCAGCGGACGCAGCGAGCATCAGCCGCAGGCTGAACGTGCCGATCCACAGGAAAAGCGGCATCATCAGAAGCACCACGGCATACATGGAAAGAATGTTGTTGTAGCCGATCTGATGCCCGAGCGCGGCGATGCCGAGCAGCGCTTCCGGCGTGTCCTCGATGATCATCTGGATGTTGATTAGCTTCAAAAGATCGGGCCGCGAGAAATGCAGTGCAGCTGCCGAGAAGATCGCCAGCGTCGCCACGGTGGTCATGACGTGGGTGACATAGAGGACACCCGCGCGCCGCCAGGCCTTCAGGGTGATGAGCAACCGGTTTCCCGGCCGGAACTTCTGTCCGTAGGCGAGCCCGACAGCGATACCAGAAATCAGCACGAAGGCTTCGGCCGAATCGGAAAAGCCGAAATTCTTGTGCGTGAAATACTCGAAGACCGTCCCGGGCACATGGTTGACGAAGATCGTCAGTAGCGCTAGCGCGCGGAAGACATCGATGCGGGTATCCCGCTGGGTTGGCGCATTACCTGTCGTGTCGGGGCTTGTCATATCGGGTCGATAATTCGTGGAACAAAGCGGGCCCAAAGGACCGTCGGCGAAGGGAAGATTCGGCGGTGAATGTTTCCTGCCTATAACTCGCAAGTGCCCCGAAAAAGATGACACCTTCGCGATTTTCCGCGTCACAAATTAATTCACGTGTAAACATCGAAATCCCCGGCGCCGCTAAGCCGCACGGCGAATTGTGGCGGCTGAGGGGAGGGCCGCTCGGTCGCGGACAAAGAAGCCGCACGCGCGATGGTGAGGCATTGCACCGTTATGTCTGACCTTCCCGGATCGCAAAAAATTCAAAGAGCGGGATTAAAAACCTGCCATGCTCCGTAAACAGGACATGAGAGGGTCGATGCCACGCTTCGATATCATAGGACAGCTTGGTTCCCTGCGGCGCTACGCGCGTTCGCTAACGCGCGACAGCGCCGAGGCAGAGGATCTGGTGCATGACGCGCTGGTGCGCGCCTATGAGCGGCGCGGCACCTTCCGATCCGGCGGAAACCTGCGCGCATGGCTGCTGTCGATCGTCCACAACGCTTTCATTGACGGCTTGCGGTCCCGCAAGTCTGAAGCGGCGCGCGTCGAGCAGGCCGGGTATCTTGCCGACGCCAGTATGCAGGCTCCCCAGGAGCATTCCGTCCGCTTGGCGCAGGTGCGCGAAGCCTTTTTCAAATTGCCGGAAGAGCAGCGCTCGGCGCTGCATCTCGTCGCCATCGAGGGACTTACCTACAGCCAGGCGGCCGAGGCCAGCGGCGTGCCGTTGGGAACGCTGATGTCGCGCATCGGCCGGGCGCGGGCGGCGCTCCGTGAGATGGAGGACAAATTGCCGGCGCGTGTGAAAAGCCACCTCAGGATCGTGGGAGGCCCGTGATGTCTGCGATGAACGAACTGCGCGACCCGGTGACCGATGCCGATCTCGACGCCTATGTCGACGACCAGCTGGACGTTGCCCGCCGCATCGAGGTCGAGGCATTTCTTTCCGCCCGTCCGGAGGCCGCCGCTCGCGTGATGTCCGACCTCAGGACGCGCGACGAACTGCGCGTGGCACTTGCCGGATCCAAGGGCATGGCGCGGCCGGCAACGGCCGACGCGGCGCGGCGGCTGGAACGCGGGCTGGCCCGGGGTCGCGTGTTAGGCACGTTGCGCCGGGCTGCGGCAGTCGCAGTCCTGCTGACCGCGGGCTGGTTGGCGAACGGCATCGTCGGGCCGATATCGGTGACGAAGGTCGTCGCCTCGACACAGCCGCCCGCCTATCTGGAGGAGGCGATCCGGGCACATGGGACGACAATCATGCGCGAGGCCATGTCATCCCAGCCTGAAGCGCCTGACTACGATGCGGACGAAATCCGCGCCGCCACGGCGATCGTCATGCCGTCGCTGCCAAAGGACTGGAAGGTTCGTGACGTCCAGATTTATCCGTCGCGGTTCGGCCCGAGCGTCGAGATGGCTGTCGAAACAAGGGACCTGGGACTGGTCTCGCTCTTCGCGATCAGGCCCGGAACGTTCGACGTGGTCAAGCCGACCGCCGCCCCCTCTGGCGAAATTTCCTCGGCCTATTTCCAGATCGGCGAAGTCGCCTACGCGGTCGTCGCCCGAAGCGGTATCCGCGATCTCGATCGCACCGCCGAGACGCTCGCCAAAACGCTTTACTGACCCTCACCAAGGAGAACTCGCATGAATACCCCCAATCTAGGATACCGCACGGGCGTCGGAGCCCAAACCGGGGCCGTCTTCGACGAAGGCCTGCGCAAGCACATGCTGCGCGTCTACAACTACATGGGAGTCGGCCTCGTCGTTACGGGCGTGATCGCCTTCATAGTGGCGTCTACGCCAGCCCTCTACGTCCCGATATTTTCCACTCCGCTGAAGTGGGTGGTGATGTTGGCGCCGCTCGCCTTCGTGCTGCTGTTCTCGTTCAAGATGCAGACGATGTCGGCGGCCGGCGCCCAAGCGATGTTTTGGGCATTCTGTGCGGTGATGGGCCTGTCTCTGGCCTCCGTGTTCCTGGTCTTCACCGGCACGAGCATCGCGCGCACCTTCTTCATCGCCGCCACCATGTTCGGCGCCACCAGCCTTTACGGCTACACGACCAAACGCGACCTGACCCAGTTCTCGTCCTTCCTGATCATGGGCCTGATCGGCGTGGTGATTGCCAGCATCGTCAACATCTTTCTCGGCTCGACTGCGCTCCAGTTCGCCATTTCGGTGATCGGCATCGCCGTCTTCATCGGTCTCACCGCCTGGGATACGCAGACGATCAAGGAGCAGTTTGCGGAGAATTTTGGTGCGGAATCGCAGCAGAAGCTAGCCGTCTTCGGTGCATTCTCGCTCTATCTGAACTTCATCAACATCTTCCAGTTGCTGCTGAACTTCACCGGCGAGCGCGAATAGCTGCGTCAAATCAAATGCATGTCGCGGCAGCGGTTTTGAAGCAGCGACATGCATAAATAGGGACGTAGAGCGCGCCGCGAGAATGTCCTGGACGCGGCGCGCGCAAATGACCGGAGTTGCTTCCCATGAACAGGAACGACCAGCAGGCGATTGGCAATCTTTTTGAGAAACTTGCGAATGTCGAGCGACAGACGCCGCCGCGCGATGCCGAAGCGGAACGCTTCATCAACGATCAGATTGCCCGACAGCCTGGCGCGCCATACTACATGGCGCAAACAATCGTCGTGCAAGAGCAGGCCCTGAACGCGGCACAGTCGCGCATCGAGGAACTGGAACAACAGGCACAGCAATCTGCCGGCGGCGGATTGCTTGGCGGCCTCTTCGGAGGCAGCGGCGCCAGGCGCTCGGGTTCGGTGCCGCGGGTCGGGCGCACCGCTGCCGCTGCACCGGAGCAGCCGCTTTCTGGCAATGATCGGCAGGGGGCAGGCGGCGGTTTCCTCGCCGGAGCCGCGCAGACTGCGATGGGTGTGGCGGGCGGCGTGCTTCTCGGCAACGCGATCGCAGGCATGTTTGGCGAAAGCGGCGAAGCGCAGGCAGCCGAACCGCCGGCACCACAGCCAGAGCAAGCCGACCAAGCAGACGATGCCGGCTCCGATGGCGGTGGTGATTTCGGCGATATTGAATTCTGACCATGCGCGGTGCGGGTGGGTCCGGCCTCGGACCACACGATATATGCCAATGGCTCGTCGGCCGTTGGCAGCCGCCTGCTGGCGGTCTCATGGACGGCTCTGTGGGAAAATATGACGCTGCTCGGCTTGGTCGATCGCACGAGTCCGGGGTTCTTTCACGCGGGACAATCACCTGATCGCGCATCGACCTCAGTTGGGAGCGCCGGGGAGGGTAGAAGGCATGGCAATCGAGAAAAGGTTAGGCTGATACGAGCCTATCGCTCGTGGCTGCATCGCGCGAAGGTGGAGAGTGCTGGTAGGACACTGGGCATTCATGGTGGGCCTGCGATCCAGCCGACGAAGCAAGCCGCTGTGACCACTGTGTCTTCGATGTGCCCAGGGCGAACTCTGCCAACCTGAGGAGCTGCACGTCAGAAGTGCCCGCCGGCGCGAAGATGTGGTGCGCATCCCGCAACAACCTTTCGATGGGCCGGTCGGCGAACAATCCACAAGCGGCATGCACTTCCATGGCGTTGCGGGCCGAATCCAAGGCGTGCTCCACGTTGATCAGCTTGGCATTTATCAGTTCAGCGTCACAAGGCAGGGCACGGTCCAGCATATGCACGGCGTGATAGGCGGCGAGCCGGGCGGTCATCAGCCGCGACTGCATCTGGCCGAGTTTCTGCTTGATGGTGGGAAGTTCGCAAAGAGGGCTGCCGTAACGGTGCTGCTGCGCGGCAAATGCCACGGTCTCCTCGACAAGCGCATGGTGGATTCCGAGCGCGACGGCGGTCAGGTTGGGCCTTCCGTAGAGGATGCTGGAAGAATAGGCCACAGCCAGGCCGTCGCCCTCCTTGCCGAGCAGGTTTTCAGCGGGGACCCGGCAGTTGTCGAAGACAAGTTCCCCAAAACCGAAGCCGTGCAGGCCCATCGCTGGCTTCAGTGCAGCGCGTGAGAAGCCGGGGCGATCCGCCTCTACGAGGAACGCGGACAGACCCTTCGAGCCGCCTCCGGTTCGGACGATCACCCCATGCAGATCGCCGACATGGCTATTGCCGACATACGTCTTGTGGCCGTTGAGGATATAGGCGTCCCCGTCGCGCTCGGCGTTCGATGCCATGCCGAGCACGTGGCTGCCGGACTCGTGTTCGGTTACGGCAATGGTCGGCAGACATTCCCCCTTGGCTATGGCCGGAAGCCATTTCCGCTTCTGGGCTTCGTTGCCGAAATGGAGAATTTTCGCGACGCCTAGCTGCGAGGCCTGCACCATCGCTCCCATGGCGCCGCTGACGCGCGAGATTTCCTCGATGACGATGGTCTTGGCCAGATGCCCGAGACCCAAGCCGCCAAATTCTTTGCCAATGGTGATGCCGATCCAGCCCTGGCGGGCGATCAGCCAAGATAGATCATGGTCTACAGACCGCGAGGCTTCCATGGCAGGTATACGGGGCCGGATCTCGGCCTCCGCAAAGGCCCGTGCCCGATCCCGAATCTGATCGTGGCGCTCGGTAGCGAAGTAACTGTCCATCCGATCCTCCTGACTTCCGGAGCGCGATGATCGGAGCAGCGGACTACCGGACAATTTCACGGGGAGGGGAATTCGGTTACATCCGAAACAGGGAAGCTACCTCCGTGACTCGAGACATGACCGTCTGGTGGCAAGTTGCGGTGCCTTTCAGACGTTCACTAGGTCGCACTGAGAGCTTCAACGATCTCTGAAACAGTCGCTATTTTGGCGATCTTGCCGTTCATGTAATCCAGGGAGACGCGCGCGTGCTCTGCGTCGTAGGAGCCGATGCATTCCTCGGCCAAGACCACTCGGAAATCTCGTAGGCGTCCACCGCAGCCACACGGATACAGGCGTGTGTATTGACGCCGCATAAAACCAGTTCACCGGCGCCAAATTCAGCCAGTAGCTCGTCAAGTCCCGTCTTGAAGAACGCGCTGTAGCGCTTCTTGACTATCGTCGCATCGCTTGGCTGCCAATCGAGCTCAGCGTGAAGCAGGGCACCTCTCGTGCCCTGAATTGTAACGGCGATGCGTTTGTCGCGCATCTCAAGAAATGCGTCGCTGAGATCCGAACGGAACTCCTGCCGCACCCAGATCACCGGGAGCTGTAAACTCCTGAAAGCGGCCACCAGCCGGTTGGTATTCTGAACCAGTCGATCGGCTTTATCTGCTTCCCACAGGTCGAGATACTCATTCAGCAGGTCGATGATAAGGAGGCAGCATTTGGTCATCGTCGAGCTATATGAAGCGCTGAATGCAGATTTGTGACGAGGCCGTATCTCCTAGCGAGCTGTCAAAGCGATTTAGAGACGCGCCGGCGAACCACTGCGGCACGCGGAAACTGGCGATCCGGTGTCTTTGCAGCATTCGCCTTATCGTTGCCAGAAGGGCAGCTTGGCGATCTCTTCCTCGACCTGCTGTCTCGTCAGACCGATATCGTCGATCAAGTGGGGATTGTCCTTCGACATTTGCTTAAGTTCCCAGCGAAAGCGTGTCCGCTCGCGCCAGGTCGCGATAATGCTTCGCAGGGTCGTCAGGTGCCGACGCGACACTTCCGCCGGCCTCACGGGCGTTTCCGGCCGCGATGCCTGATGCGGCGCCGATGCAAGGGTATCGTTCATGGCAACCTCCATATGGTTTGAGGGTCCGGGACCCTCGACCTGAAAGAGGTTGAATTCTGCAGGATACAAACAGCGCCGTAATTAAGCTCTCCCAAATAGTTCTCAAAACTTCCAAATCGGCTATAGATGCGCTGTATGCAAGGATCGCGCTTTGCCTTTGGTCCGTTCGTGCTTGATCCAGGTGCGGGAACACTCCTTCGGAACGATGTCCCCGTTGCCGTTGGCTACCGCGGGTTGAAGCTGCTTGCGGCGCTCGTCGGACGGCCCGGCGAAATACTTGAGAAGGCCGAGTTGATGGACGCGGCGTGGCCGGGCACTGCCGTCGAGGAAGGCAACCTCACCGTCCAGATCGCGCAACTGAGGAAGCTGCTTGGTCCGGCCACCGACGGCGGTGAATGGATCTCCACGGTTCCGCGCGTCGGCTACCGGTTCACGGGGGTCATCGAACAGCTCGGTGGCGCGAAGCGAAAACCTTTGCCGCTGCCCGGCAAACCATCGATAGCGGTGCTGCCCTTTGTTAACATCAGCAACGATCCCGAGCAGGAATCCTTCACGGATGGTTTGACCGAAGACCTGATCACCGACCTGTCCAGGGTCTCCGGCCTGTTTGTCATCGCACGCAACTCTGTCTTTGCCTACAAAGGAAAGGCGACGGACGTGCGCGATATCGCACAGGATCTTGGCGTGCGCTACCTGCTGGAGGGTAGCGCAAGACACGCCGCGGGGCGTGTGCGTGTCAACGCACAGCTGGTCGACGCGGAGAGTGGCGATCATCTGTGGGCGGAACGCTTCGATCGCAGCCTGGAAGACGTCTTTGCCGTTCAGGACGAGGTCACCGGCAAGATCGTGGAGGCGTTGCTCGGCCGGCTGCGTGCACCGCCGCCGCGCAATCGACCCAAAAATCTCGAGGCTTACGATCTGTGCGTGCGGGCGCGCAAGCTGATGGATGATTCGCCGCAGACGGCGCAGGAAGCGCATCTGATGCTCACCCGCGCGATTTCGCTCGATCCGGAATATGCCGAGGCCTATCGCTGGCTTGCCATGAATCACTGGATGGGATGGGTGCATTCTGGCGGACCAACCGAAACATCCCGTAGCGTTGCTTTGGAACTGGCGCGCAAAGCGGTGGCGATCGACCCCAACGATGCCGGCTGCCGCTGGGTTTTGGCTTACCTGCTTGCCTATGAGCGCGGCTTCGCCGAGGCCGATGCGGAATTCGCCAAGGCGATCGAGCTCGACCCGAACGAGGCCGATGCCTGGGCGGTATTATCCGACATCGCGGTCTTGGCCGGGCGGGTCGAGGAGGGGCTTGAGCACATTCGCAAGGCGTTCCGGCTGAACCCGTTTCCGGCAAGTTGGTACTATCTGACGCTCGGCCAGGCGCAATATGCTGCGCGCGAGTACGAAGCCGCTGTCGACACACTGCGCAGGGATGAGACCTATCGTACAAGCTCACGCCGTTTCCTGGCGGCAAGCCTTGCCCAACTCGGCCGACTCGACGAGGCGCGCGCAGAGGTCGAGCTGTTTCTCGTCGGCAACCCGCATTTCACAACCCGCCACTGGGCCACGACGGAGCCATTCCGGGACGCTGCGACGCTTGAGCATTTCGTTGAAGGTTACCGCAAGGCCGGTCTTCCGGAGTGACGCGCCGGCGTGACCCTCCCAAACGGCCACTCGCACCGTTCGTGCGTGCGACCTACTCCTCAAAGCGACCCGTGGCGTCACGATCGCGCTCATATCGTCTCTTGAGCGGAAACGGTGGCAACCAGGATTCGCGACGGATGATCCAGCTTTCGTATGTTGGCATCAGCTGGTCGGGGGCATCCAGGGATCCCAGGTTCACTTCGATTTCGTCTGCGGTGCGCCCGAAAATGGTCGAGCCGCAGCGGGGGCAGAAAAACCGCCCGGCGTAGTCGCGTGTTTCGCCATCGATCGTTACCGCATCCTGGGGGAACACCGCGGAAGCGTGAAAAAGGGCCCCATGATGCTTGCGGCAGTCGAGACAATGACAAATGCCGACCCGGTATGGGAGTCCCGACGCCACAATTCGGACGTTGCCGCACAAGCAACCGCCGGTGAATCGGTCCATGCTGCGTCTCCTCCAAAACAAGCGGTCGGAATGTTTACAACGAACCCCGTCGGCGCGTCCATGGGCGGCGAGGGGGCGTTGAAGCTACGAGAGGAATCCAGGTTTCAAACCTGCCTAACAATGGTGCCGATCACATTGACGAGAAGGCGCGCGGCGGTCAGCGCCGACAGGCCGTCAATGTCGGCCGGAGGATAGAGCTCGACAAGGTCGAATCCTGCGATCTTGGCCCGCCTGCCGAGGCCCGCGATCAGGTCGATCACCTGCGTATAGGTGAGGCCGCCGGGCGTACGCGCCGCCACGCCCGGCATGATGCCGGGGTCGAGGCCGTCGCAGTCGAGGGTGACGACGACCCGTACTCCTTCCGGAATATGCTGGAGTGCGGCTTCGACGCCCTGGGCGTGAACCTCGCGGGCGGTCACGAAGCGGCTGCCATAGCGCCGCGCCGCTTCGATGTCAGTGAGGCGTGCGCTGCCGACGCCACGGATGCCGACCTGCACGATGCCGGCGACATGCGGCATCTCGCTCGCCCGGCGCATCGGGTTCGAATAGCCGTGGCGTTCGCCATGCAACTCGTCGCGCCAGTCGATATGGGCGTCGATCTGCAGGATCCAGATCGGCCCGTGATCCGCAAAGCCGGCGAGAAAGGGAATGGGTACGGAATCGTCGCCGCCGAGCAGGATTGGTACGGCGGGCAATGCCAGGACCTCGCGCGTCTTCGCCTCGATCCGGGCCCGGTTGCCGGCATTGTCATGCATAGCGGTCGGGATGTCGCTGGCGTCGATGCAGCAGACCGGCTTGCCGTCGAACAGCGGGCCGCCGAGGTCGAAATCCCAGTGCTCGACGAGCTCGGCATCGTCTTGGCTCGCAGCGCGAATGGCGTCGGCGGCCAAGGCATAGCCGCTGCTGTCCTTGCCGGGATAAGTGCTGCCGTGACCGGCTCCGAAGATCACCGCACGAGGCATGCGGCCATCGGCGAGGCGATCGGGAAAGCCGAGAAAGGGAGGCGAGGCGGTCATTTTGTGATGGTCTTAGCTGAAAATTTCGGTGTTGAGAGGTGCAGGATGGGGTCGTCCGAATGCGAGATTGAGTCAGTCGACTGAATCGAAGCGAACGGTTGCCTCTCAGATAACGCGAGCGTTCGGTGCATGATCTAGGACGAGATTGGGCTCAATGCCATGCTCAAGGTAGAACTTCATGGCTGCTAACAGGTTTGTGAATCCTTCGGTGGAATTTATCGCTTCCTCCGCGCCGCCAGAAAAGCCCCAGTTTCTGACCGTGACGAAGGTCTGACCGTCTTCTATCGATCTAAATGTCCATTCGACGAAACTCGGATTTTCAGGCCCGTTCCACTCGATCAGGATTCGCTCGTCCGGGTCGATAGCCTTTACGACGGCGATTGTATGCACGCCATACATCTCCCAATCCCATCTGACCCTTTCGCCCACTTGCAACGGTGCGGCACCCTTGGAAAACCAGAAATGAGATGTGATCCTCGGATCGATCAGTGATCGAAAGACCTCTGCGACGGGCTTGCATATCATCATCTGTGCCTTGGCGACTGGCTGCTCAGACTTGTTGGACATCTGAATTCCACCCTTTCACAATTGCCGGTCTCAAGGTCTAACACGTATCGATGAGGGTTGTTCCGCCAGGGCGCAACCGCGCAGGGACGTGCTGCCCTCCATGATCTCAAGCCCGCCGCGTCGGAATAGTCGATTGCCCGGTCGGCTGCGCTTCATCTCTATCTCTATCTCTATAGGCTGCTCTATCTCTATAGGCTGCCACATCAGAAAGTCGCATAAGATAGATTATGGAACTGATGTGCGGTTTTGATTGCGTTGCCTTTCGGTCCAGCCGCAGTTCCTTGTTCCTCGGAACTCAGCGGAACTGCGGCTGGTAGAGTCTCCTACGCCGCCTGCGGCACGCAGGCTTCGCAGATTGCTGCGATGTGCCGGTGGTCGGTGCCGCAGCAGCCGCCCAGGATGCGCATGGTCGGAAACGAGGTTCTCAGCCCGCTGTAGCGCCGCCCGAGGTCGTCCGGGTCGCCCGCGTCGAGCGTCTCCGATTCGTCCAGTTCGGCATGGCTTTTGGCCGAAGCGTTCGCCTTCACGCCATAGACGCGATCGAGCCAGCGCTCGCCCTTTTTCAGCGCCTGCATGAAATGCGTCGGATGTGCGCAGTTGATCATATAGTAGGCCGGCGCACCGTCCGTGGCGTCGTCAACCCTATCGATCGCCTCGCCGAGCGTCATGCCGGTCACCAGCTTCCCGTCGGTCTCAACGGTGAACGAGATCATACAGGGCATCGCATGCGCCTTGGCCGCCCGCGCCACGCCGATCGCCTCGTGGAAATTGGTGAGCGTATAGGCCGCCACCATGTCGGCCTCGGTCCGCGCGAAACTCTCGATTTGCGCCGCATGATAGGCTTCCGCCTCGTTGGCGTCCATATTACCAGCTTTGTAGCCGTCGCCGCGCGGCCCGATCGCGCCGCTGATGACGCAAGGCGTCTCGGCAGTCTCGAACTCCTTGCGCAGGTCGAGAAGAAGCTCGATGGAGCTCTCGTTGACGGCCCGCAACGCTTCCGGCCCGTAGCCGAGCAACGTTCCCCAATCGGGGTTGGCCCGCCACGTCGGCGTGTCGAGGATGAACCCGGTCCCGCCTCTGCGCGCAATGGTCAGATAGCGGACGTAATATTCCTTGAGCTTCTGCCGGCCTTCAGGCGTTGCCATCAGCGTGAATGAAGCAAAATGCGGAAGGTCGAGGCCTTCGTGAAAGATGAGGGTCGTCTCCATGCCGCCATCGCTCAAGAATGTTCTGTTGGCGAGTTGCGGCAGATTCTGGCGGTACTTGGCCATGTTTGTCTCCAGTGGTAAGATAACACCGTGCCGCCTTGGTTGCGGCCGGTTTCGGAATAGCCAAGTTTTAACAGCACGTGCCACCGGTGCGGTAGAAGGCTCGTGGTCCGGTACTCCACCGAAGCGGGAACCGCAGCAATTACAGACGGATAGCCGTTCTGGGTCGGTCGTATTGCTATCGGTGCCGAAGTTGGCGGGTGTGAAAACCATACCGCCGGTACAGTAAATTTGAGGGCATTCGGTCATGCGCAAGGGTGCGGAAACGCGCGAACGCATTCTGGAGATCGCCGAGGCATCGGTGCTCGCCAAGGGGTTCGGCGCGACTTCCATCGAGGAGGTGATCGCCGAAGCCGGCATCACCAAGAGCGGCTTCTTCTATCATTTCAAGGACAAGAACGAACTCGCCCGCGCCTTGATGCTGCGCTACGTCGAGGAGAACGACCGCATCTTCGACGATGTGTTTCACCGCGGCCGGCAATTGTCCGATGATCCGTTGCAGTCCTTCCTGATCACGCTCAAGCTGCTCGCCGAATTGATGGGTGACCTGCCGAACGGCCACCCCGGCTGCCTGATTGCGACGTTCACCTATCAGGAGCGCCTCTTCGACCGCAGCGTTCGCGAAATCGCTGCCAGCGCCGTACGCTCCTGGAACGGGCGGTTTCGCGACGCGCTGAATGAGATCGCGAGCGTTTATCCAGCCCACAAGGACATGGACCTCGACGACGTCGCCATCATGTTCTCCTGTGTGATCGATGGCGGCATCATCATGTCGCGGGGGCTCGGCGACCCCCGCGTCCTCGAACGCCAGATTCTCGCCTTCCGCAGCTTCGTAAAGATGTTGTTCGCGCCGGCTGCGCCCGACATCATGTTGCCGCCTGCGCACACCGCGGTCGCCGCCGAATAGCTGCGATATCAGGTGTGCCGGACCTCAGACTGCCAGCGTCGCTACGACAGCCTGTGCTGCCTTGACCATTGCGTGTGGCTCGGCTGCGAACACGGCGTCGTGCGCGCCGGCTGCGGCCCATACGCGATCGAAACCTAGCAGCGTCTCATCGGCGAACGCCGGGATCGCAATCAGATGGCCGATCGGCGCTACGCCGCCAATGGCAAAGCCGGTCTCGTCGCGGATCTGCCGCGGGTCGGCGCGCTTCAGCGGCTCGCCAGTCAGCGCGGCTGCCTTGGTGAGATCGAGCTGGTTGACGCCGGAAACCAGGAAGAGAAAAAGTCTGCCACTGGCTTCTCCCTGGAAAATCAATGATTTGACGATCTGGGCAACCGTGCAGCCGCATTGCGCGGCGGCTTCCTCGGCCGTGCGTGTCGAGGCGCCCATGCGCCTGATCTCGATGTCAAGACCGGCATCAGCCGCTGCCTTGGTCACACGCTCAATGCTGCCAGCCATGAAGAACCGAGCCTATTACACTGATTCAAAAGCGATTTCGATCGTCATGCCATCATAGGCCGGCTCGACGTTATCAGGCGTCTCGGCCACCACCGTGGCGTAGTCAAGCGGCACATGCATATGCGTCAGCACGGCCTTTTTCGGCGCCAGTTTTTCGATCCAGCCGAGTGCCTGGCCGAGCGACAGATGGCTCGGATGCGTCCTGTATTGCAGCGCGTCGATGACCAGCACGTCCAGCCCACCCAGACGCTCGGCCGTGGTGTCCGGGAAATCACTGATATCGGGGCAATAGGCGAGCCCACCTATGCGAAAACCAAGCGATATGATGTCGCCATGGATCTGCGGCAGCGGCTCGAGGGTGAGGGTACCCCCCTCGCCCTCGATTACGACCGGCCTGGCGTGGTCGATGATATGGGGCTCGACAATGGGCGGATAGGAACTGCCCAGCGGTGTTTCGAAACAGTAGCCGAACGCTTCCCTTAACCGCAGCATGGTGGGCTGGTCAGCGTGGATATCGATGAGATGACGCTGCTCGAGCACGAAGCCACGCAAATCGTCGATGCCGTGGATATGGTCGGCATGCGGATGCGTATAGACGACCGCATCGATGCGCCTGACCGATGCCAGCAGCATCTGCTCGCGGAAATCCGGCCCGGTGTCGATGACGACTGTGGTTCTGTCGCCGTTCGCGGCGATCCGCTCGACGAGCGCTGCGGTGCGCATGCGCCGGTTCCTCGGATTGGCTGGGTCGCAATTGCCCCAGTCGCCAGTGATGCGCGGCGTGCCCGGCGATGAGCCGCAGCCGAGAATTGTGAGGCGCAGCCGGTCGCTCATGCGTCAGGCGCTCAGCGCACTTGGGCGCGGCATCTTCTCGAACAGCCGGAAGAAATTGTCCGTGGTGACGGCAGCGATTTCGGCCTCGCTGACACCGATCGTTTCGGCCAGCACCTTGGCTGTATGCGCCACATACGCAGGCTCGTTGCGCTTGCCGCGAAAGGGTATCGGCGCAAGATATGGCGCGTCGGTTTCGACCAGCAGTCGGTCGTGTGGCACGTCGGCAGCGATGGCGCGCAGCTCGGCCGAATTCTTGAAGGTCAGGATGCCGGAAAAGGAAACGTAGCCGCCGAGCGCCACGCCGACTTCGGCCAGCCTGCGCCCGGACGAAAAACAGTGCAGGATGAAGGGGAAGGCGCCCTTCCCTGTTTCGTCCTCGAGGATATCGGCCATGTCGCTGTCGGCGTCACGCGAATGGATGACCAGCGGCAGGCCAGTCTCGCGCGCGGCAGCGATATGGATGCGAAAACCCTGCGCCTGCGCATCGCGCGGCGCGTGATCGTAGAAATAGTCGAGCCCGGCCTCGCCGATCGCTACCACTTTTGGATGAGCGGATAGCCGGACAAGATCCTCGGCCGACACGTCCAGCTCTTCGGCGGCATTGTGCGGATGGGTGCCAACAGAGCAATAGATTTCGTCGAAAGATTCAGCGATTTCAAGCACTTGTTGGAATTTCTTCACACGTGTCGAGATCGTCACCATGCGACCGATTCCAGCGGCAAGGGCGCGGGCGACGATGGCCGCCCGCTCCTCTGCGAAATCCGGAAAGTCGAGATGGCAGTGACTGTCGACCAGCATTAGGCGCTTGCATCCGTTTGCTCGACGTAACGTGGAAACACGCCTTCCGGCGCGGGCAAAGCAACCCCTGATGCCAGCGCATAGTCCGCGTGGACATGCACGAAATCGCGGCTGTCCGCCGGCACAGCCAGCAGGTCGAGCAGCTTAGCGGCCGATCCCGGAATGAAGGGCTGGCAGAGCAGCGCCACGCGTCGGATGATTTCTGCGGTCGTCCACAGCACCGTTTCCATACGCGCCGGATCGGTCTTTCTGAGCGCCCAGGGTTCCTGCGAGGCGAAGTAGCGATCGGCCTCCGCCACCACGCCGAAGATCGCCGCAAGCGCTAGATGGATGCCCTGCTCCGCCATCGTCTTGCGTGCAGTAGCAAGCGCCTCCACCGCCTGGTCGAGGATCGCCCTGTCGGCCTCCGCCAGATCGCTGCGCTTCGGCACTACGCCGCCGCAGTTCTTGGCGATCATCGACAGCGAGCGCTGCGCCAGATTGCCAAGGCCATTGGCGAGGTCGGCATTGGTGCGGTTGACGATGGCCTCGTGGCTATAGCTGCCGTCCTGGCCGAACGGCACCTCACGCAGGAAGAAATAGCGCACCTGGTCGAGGCCATAATGCTCGACCATCGCGAACGGGTCGATGACGTTGCCTACCGATTTCGACATCTTCTCGCCGCGGTTGAACAGGAAGCCGTGACCGAAGACGCGCTTCGGCAAGGGGATTCCGGCCGACATCAGGAAGGCAGGCCAATAGACTGCGTGGAAGCGCACGATGTCCTTGCCGATGATGTGTGCATCGGCAGGCCAGAAGCGCCAATTGTCAGCATTTTCATTTGGATAACCGACACCGGTAATGTAATTTGTCAGAGCGTCGACCCAGACATACATCACATGCTTCTCGTCACCCGGCACCGGCACGCCCCAGTCGAAGGTGGTGCGCGAGATCGACAGATCCTTCAATCCTGACTTGACGAAGCTCATCACTTCGTTGCGCCGCTCGGCCGGGCCGATGAAATCGGGTTGGCTTTCGTAGAGCGTGATGAGCTTGTCCTGATAGGCCGACAGGCGGAAGAAATAGCTCTCTTCCTCGACCCATTCGACCGGGGTTCCCTGCGGTCCGTAGCGGACATTGTCGGCGCGGACTTCGGTCTCCTCCTCGCCGTAGTAGGCTTCGTCGCGCACCGAATACCAACCGGCATAGCCGCCCTTGTAGATGTCGCCATTGGCAGCCATCGCCTTCCAGATCGCCTGCGAGGCCGCATAGTGACGTTCTTCGGTAGTGCGGATGAAATCGTCGTTGGAGGCATTGAGCGCGATTGCCATGCGCTGGAAATCGGCCGCGTTGCGGTCGGCCAGTTCACGCGCGGGAATGCCTTCCCGCTTCGCCGTCTGCAGCATCTTGATGCCGTGCTCGTCGGTGCCGGTGAGGAAGAAGACTTGCTTGCCGTCGAGCCGCTGAAAGCGGGCGAGTGCGTCGGTGGCGATCAATTCGTAGGCATGGCCTATATGCGGCTTGCCATTGGGATAGGAAATCGCGGTGGTAATGTAGAATGTGTCGCGTGACATGAATTAACCGTCATGAATGTCTGAATGAAGATGTAGCGGTGAGATATCGCATCGAAACGGCGATTGCCATCCCGATGGGCCGTCACATTCGCATTGCAGAATTCAGGCGGTCGATCATGGTCAAGGCGTGCTGCTTCTTGTCGAGATTGTAGGTGTCGGTCTCAGATATAGCGTTCAAAGCCTCGTGCCAAGTATCCGACAGTGTTTTCGCCCGCGCCAGATCGCCCGCCAGCGCGGCCTGGCTTGCGCCGGTCGAGAGCAGGTCGAGCGCACGGCGATTGAAGATATCGAACTGGATCGCCTGGTCGCGACCGGCGACCGCCTCCGCGAGGCGATAGGCGCCGGCAACATCGCTCTTCCTCGCTGTCGCCAGGGCGTCGAGCGTCTCGGCGATTTCCAGCCCGCCATACTGCGTCAACAGGATTGCGGTGCGCGCGCTGCCCCCTGCCCGCTTGGCCAATGCCGCGCGCGCCGCGGGTTCGTCCGGCGGCGGTGGCTCGACGTTCTCCAGAACCGCCATCAGGCTCTCGGCATCGAGCGGCGCCAGCCGCACCATCTGGCAGCGCGAGCGGATCGTCGGCAGCAGGCTGCCCGGTGCATGGACGATGAGGATGAACAGTGTGCGTGCCGGTGGTTCTTCAAGGTTCTTCAACAAGGCATTGGCCGCATTGACATTCATGTCGTCGGCCGGATCGACGATCACCACCCTGTAGCTGCCGTCATGCGAGGTCAGCGACAGGAAGCGGCTGACCTTGCGGATCTCGTCGACGGTGACGACCGTCTTGAAGCTTTTCGTCTTGTCGTTCGGCGGGCGGGTCAGATGGAGCACCGAAGGATGTGCGCCGGTGGCGATCTGGCGAAACAGCGATGACGCCGGATCAGGAACGGCGAGAACGTCCGGCGCCTGTTCGAATGCGGGATGCTTCAGCAGATGATGCGCCAGATGGAAGGCAAGCGTCGCCTTGCCGATGCCGACCGGTCCGACAAAGATCAGTGCATGCGGCAGCTTCCCGGAGCGATAGGCGGCGGCCAGCATGTTCGCCGCCTGGCCATGTCCGACCAGACGCGGGGTCTCGGACGGCTCCGGCACGCCGTCGAGCGTGTCGTGCTGTTCTGGTGCGATCCGTTCGAAAATCATCCTGGCGACGCCTGCTTCCTGTGCGCCGGCGTCATCGTCTCCAGAGCCGCGAACACGGCAGCGGTGACGACATTCTCCACCGTGTCGGGGTCGGCGGACGCGTCGACGACGATGCAGCGCTCGGGCTCTGCCGCGGCGATCGCCAGAAAGGCTTCGCGGCGGCGCTGATGGATATCAAGCGTTTCCTTTTCGAAGCGGTCGGCGCCGGCATCGGTGCCCCGCCGTGCCGTGGCGCGCCGCAATCCTTCGGCCGGGTCGATATCGAAGATCAGCGTCATGTCGGGCACCATGCCGTTGATGGCGACCTTTTCCAGCGCGCCCATGAACGCCGGATCGAGGCCGCCGGTGACGCCCTGGTAGACGCGCGAGGAGTCTATGAAGCGATCACAAAGCACGATCGAGCCGCGTTCGACCGCCGGCCGAATGACCTGCTCGACATGGTCGGAGCGCGCGGCGGCGAAAAGCAGCGCCTCCATCCTGGGGCCGAACGGTTCGGCAGCGCCGGAAAGCAGGACATGCCTGACCGCCTCCGCGCCGGGCGAGCCGCCCGGCTCACGCGTGACAAGGACATCGTATTTCTTGGCGCGCATCTTGCTGGCCAGCCGCTCGATCTGCGTCGACTTGCCTGCCCCCTCTCCGCCTTCGAAGGTGATGAAAAATCCGTGCACCAATCAAAAAGCCTTCTTCCATACTGCGGGAACCGTAATAGTCCCGGTCAGAAAAAAGGTCCACCGCAACGGTGCTAACGCAGCCAGCCGACGGCCAGTTCCTTGACGGCGTCGAGCGCGCGCCGCGGCAGCGAGCCAACGCCAACCGATTCGGCCGCGAAAAGCGGCGTCTCCTGGCTCAGCGTATCACCGATCCAGACCCGCAGTGCACCCACCGGCTGCCCCTCCTCCACGGGCGCTGCAACCGGTCCGTCATAGACGATCTTGGCGGTCAGCTTGTCGCGGTTGGCGATGGGCAGGAAGATATTCACCGGCCCTTTTGCCTTCAGCGCCACGCCGGATTTCGCACCGCCGAAAACCTGGGCTTCGCCGACCACTTCGTCCTTGGCGAAAATCTCCGTCTTCTGGAAGGCGCGAACGCCCCAGTCGAGCAGCTTCCGCGCTTCCTCGGCGCGCTCGCGGTCGCTTTTCAGTCCGCTCATCGCCGCGATGATGCGGGCGCCATTGTGGCTGACCGAGCCAACGATGCCGAAGCCGGATGCCTCGCTCATGCCGACAGCCAAGCCGTCCGCGCCGATATCCATCGCCAGCAGCGGATTGCGGTTCCTCTGGATGATCTTGTTCCAGGTGAAATCCTTCTGGCCGTAGTAGCGATAGAGATCCGGGTACTCGCGCCAGATATGCAGGGCCAGAAGCGCGAGCTCCCGAACCGTCGTTTGCTGGCCGTCGGCCGGCAGACCGGTCGAATTGACGAATGTCGATTTCGCGAGGCCAATCTGCCTTGCGCGGTCGGTCATCTCAGTCGCGAAATTCGCCTCGGATCCGGCGAAGCCTTCGGCGATGATGATACAGCCGTCATTGGCTGCCTGGACCGTCACGCCCTGAATCAGGTCTTCAAGCCGGATCGTCGATTTGAGCTTGGCAAACATTGTCGACGTTCCGGATGGCGCGCCGCCCGTGCGCCATGCGTTCTCACTCACCGCGAATGTGTCGTCGAGCGTCACGCGCCCCGACTTGATGGCGTTGAAAACCACCTCCATCGTCATCAGCTTGGCCAGTGACGCCGGCGGCATCGGCTTGTCGGCATCCTTGGAAAACAGCACCGTTCCGGTTTCGGCATCGATCATGAAGGCCTGAGTAGCCTTGGTCTCGAAAAGCTGCGCCGCGGCCGGGGCCAGCGAGAGCAGCAGGAGGCCAAAACCCAGGAGCCCGGCGACAGGCGCGGCGAAGCGAGATTTCATGAGAGGTTCGACCTGTCAGCCGGCATTTGGGCAAGCTCTACAAGCTATCAGGCTTTGTCCCGGCCAATCAACCGCGCCACGGACAACTGGGCAAACTTCAGGTTTGCCGGTCAGTTCCGAACCACGAGCGCGTCCGGCGCGCCATGCGACCATGCCGCCTGCAGCATCTCGTCCAGGCTGCCATGGCCGTCCGGATAGAGATTGACCGAATACCAGTCCTTGCCTTCGAATTCGGAGCGCTGGATCTCAGCCTTGCCGAAGCCGGAAAGCTGGGTTGCCACACGCTGCGCCTCGGCGGCATCCTCAAACGAACCCGCCGCGATATAATCCGCGGGCGAACCGGCCGAAGGCGCTTGCCGCTTCCACGATTGAAGGATTTCGGCGGGCGACATGCCGGCGCCATCCAGCGCGGCAAAGACATTGGTGGCACGCTGCACGCGCTCGTCTGCATAAGACAGCGACGCCACGGTGAACGGCGATTGCGCCGGCAAATTGATTTCCGGGCGTTCCGGCACGATCGGCCCGAAATCGGGCAGCGTCACATTGCCAGCGGCCGGCGTCTGCGCCGACATGACAGCCTGTGCCGATGCGGAATTCGTCAACTGGCCGGGAAATGCAGCCGCGGCGGCGCCCAGCGCTGTGCTCGGCGATGGTCCATTCATGGCGATCATGACACCGGTCGGCAAGCCGTCCGACGGATCCGGCGCCCTGTTGCCGGGACTGTAGGAGGCCATCAGATACTGATCGTCACTGCCGTCAAGCGGCGCACGGCCGACATATTCGACCTTCACCTTTGCCGTGCCGATGTTTGCATAGTCGAGCATTTCGGCGGCACGTTTCGACACATCGATGATGCGCCCGTCATGGTAGGGTCCGCGGTCGTTGACGCGCACGATGACCGAACTGCCGGTCTTCATATTGGTGACTCGCGCATAGCTCGGCAACGGCATGGTCGGATGCGCGCCGGTCAGATGCGTCATGTCATAGACTTCGCCGTTGGCGGTCAGCCGGCCGTGGAAGGCGTCGCCATACCAGGAGGCGAGGCCCACCTTAGCGTAGCGCTTATCTTCCTTCGGATAATACCACTTGCCTCGCACCTGATAGGGCTTGCCCAACTGGTCGCGTCCGCCGCCACGCTGCAAGCCAGACTTCTTGAAGGTAACGCGCGGACTGGCCTTTACGCCATATTCGGATTCGGCAAAATATTCCTTGGAGCGAGGCTTCTTGTTGACCATCGCCTTCGGCTGTGGTGGCGCGGCGCAAGCCGCCAGCAAGGCAGCCGACAGGGCAAACAACGTGAAAGCGCAAGCGCGACGGAGATGCGGGCGCGCCGTGCTCTGCATGTTTCGATTGTCCCCTCTCAACAAAGGCACCGCAACTTGACTGTCGGCAGAGCTAAAAACCCCTCGACAAATGCCAGCGCCACCTTGATTCGCAATCCCTTGTGCACCGGAATTGCTTATCACCGTATTAACCGATTGTGGTCGGAACCGGGCGAGATTGTGGCACAAACCGCCCCGGCGATCGCTGTGAAAAACCACGGCCTTTCGACCTTCGGTGCAGAGTGCTGTTCGTCCTGCTTCAGTCCCGCCGTCGAGCATCCATGCTCTGCCGTTGGCAGGAACGGGTTATGGCCGGTTGACAGGACTTCGTCGGGCGCACTAGAGCAATGAAGCGAGAACGGTCTTCGGGCGGCGCAGCAGTACCAACAGGTACAGTTGAGATTAAGACGAGCATCCAAGTGATTGAAAAATCACGACGGAGGGATGGCCGAGCGGTTTAAGGCACCGGTCTTGAAAACCGGCGTGGGTGCAAGCCCACCGTGGGTTCGAATCCCACTCCCTCCGCCAGATGCACCCTGCCCCAACATTCTCCGCCTTGATCTAGCAGGGTCGAAACCCCGCGCAACTGCGGGCTTTTCAGGCAAAGCTTGCAACCGCGCCGCCGGATGTTTCCGTCGAATGATCGTTCTCTCGGCCGATATTCTCCAAAGCTGTCAACCTCGCACTTTTAGTTCTCAGGTTTAGAGGCGAACAATTTCAATTGTTTCGTGATATCGGGATTATGCGAAGTTTAGCAGATCATTCGCTAGGCGATACGGATCCCATGGCCCTCTTGGGCAATCCCAGCCTGTGACGGTGAAATGGCGCCGTGCGCTATTGCCTACGCTCAGCGCCAAGCAATCACCGTCCTGTTTGGGCCGAAAGCGGTCAGGCAGCTTCTAATCTGAGATGTAAGTGAGCAGACATTCAGCTCGGCGCAGGCTCGGTCCTAAGCTGAACCAATGCGGACCTTATGCCGGACCCTAACCCGGTGTAGAAGGCCGTGCTGGCCATTGGCGGGCATAACGGTGCTCAGCGAGCAAGCTGATGACCCCGAACAGGTCTTGTACTCGTTCCTTTTGAAACTCATGCATCATCTGGATCAACTTTAACGCCCCAGCGGTGAGCTGGCCACATTCGTCGGCTCATTGGGTAAGGGACAGAGCTGGAGTGCGAACCAGCACCGAACATCTGGACCGAGTCGGTGGGCTCTGGCGATTGCCGGTGCCGGTTGAGCCCTGCCTGCCAGGCGAAAAGCGGAATACCATCGGCGGTCTCTCGCCAGTCTTGGAATCCGATCAATCCGTCTTCCGCATCGCCTGCGCGATCAGTCCGCCGGCAGCCAAGCCCAGAGCAAGCGCGACATACGTGGCGGCGATCGAGCGCTTCGAAAGCACGGTCTCCCAGCCTGGGGTGAGCCGCTTCGGTACGACGAGATAATCCACGACGGCTGCAATCATGGCCACTGCCGAGGCATCGCGCAGCATCAGCAGCGGCGACCGCTGAGGGTTTCGGGCGAGCCAAGCCTCGAACGGAGCGGCCCAGAACATGGCCGAGGCATGGTGGGTGCCGAAGCCCACCGCAGTGTGTGCGAGGTCGGCTTTCCTGACCGCACCGGCCTTATCGCCGTGCAGCCAGTGGCTGGTGGCGTTGGTCGGCTGCAGTGCGGATTTGCCTTCGGCTTTGGCCAGAAGGGCTAGAACCGCCGCCGTCACAAAGCTTACGACCGTGCCCGTCACGGCCGTCGAAAGCCCCACATTCAAAAACCCGTTCACCTCAAACCTCCGCAAAACCAGTTCGCCCTCCTTTAATTGCCGAACCGAACCTCGGTTCCGTGTGTCGGCGATGCCGTGGCCTGAGCTGCTGGACCGCCCGCCGCTGGACAGGCCTGGCGCGAGGCAAGGCACAACCGGCTCGTGCGCGAGCACCCGGGCTTTCCATCAGGATTCGCAATGAGATTCAGAGATCGAGGCAAACAGTGCCTTGCGGCCGGCTGCAGCAGGCCAACACATAACCGGCCGCCTTCTCTTCAAGGCTGAGCCCTCCAAGGTCGTCCATCGCGACTTCACCCGAAAGCTTGACCGTCCGGCAAGTTCCGCAAATACCCTGCTGGCATGCGGTGGGAATGTGGAGCCCGCAATTGCGCGCCGCATCGAGCAGGGTCTCTTCGGGCGCACAAAGATGCTCTGCGCCGGACCGGGCGAAGCGGACGCGCTTAACGCCAGCGACAGCCGATTGCAGAGGCATGGAATTACCCACGGCGCCGCCGAAGCTTTCCTCGTGGTACTGCGAGGGTGCGATGCCGATCTCCGCGACACAGGTCCGAACCGTCTGCATAAACGGCTCGGGGCCGCAAACGTAAGACGTGCGCTGGTGAAGGTCCGGAGCCAGCCGCAAGAGCATGGGGCCGTCGATGCGACCCTTAGGGCCCTGCCACACCGAACCTTCCTGGCTGCAGATGAAGCTTACATTGACATTGGAGAATCGCGCGGCGAGCGCCTCCAACTCGGCGCGGAAGGCGATGTCGTCCGCCGTCCGAGCGCAGTGAATGAAACGGATGTCATGGCCAGATGCCCGGTCGGTTAGCGCCCGCAGCATCGACATAACGGGAGTGATGCCGCTGCCGCCGGAAAGGAAAAGCGGCTTCTCGCATGGTAGATCGTCGAAGTTGAAACGTCCGACCGGCCCTTCGATTTCAATGTCGTGGCCCGGCCGGAGATTGTCGTGAAGCCAGTTGGAAACAAGCCCGCCCTTCACCCGCTTCACCGTGATCTGCAGGTCGAGCGGTCGGGTCGGCGGCGAGGAAACCGAGTAGGATCTCGTTACCGTGGCGCCGTCGATCGTCAGGTGCAGTATCAGATATTGGCCTGCACTGAAGCTGAACATGTGGCCCGAAGCGGTGGAAATGTGCGCGTTCATCATTTGACTCTGGTTTGCCTCGGCCAGAATGGCAGCCGGGATACTTTCAAAAAAGTGGCAGATGTCGGCTTTACAATCGGGTATTTCGATCTAACTTTCCATGGACATAACAGCCAGATGGAGCGCGCGAATCCCTCTGCGGATGATCGGCTCATGCTTGCGGCGCGCCAAAATAGCGGTGTGAACCGGCTGCTGAAGCGCGGGCGCACCCTCTACCACAAAAGATGGCCGCTCGGCGGTATACCGCCGAGCGTCGTCACTGCGCATATAGCAAGTGCCACCCATGCGCCGCAGCATCGCTTCGGCGAGCGTTTCCGAGCCCATCGAAAGACGGCCTATCGCCAATTGCGGCAGCGCCTCGGCGTGGGCTTTTTCAAGCGCGACCGTGTAGCCTGGCCGGATGTACGTGTCCGGATTGACCTCCGACAGGATACTGGCCGCAGTAGACACCATCACATATTCTTCGACCATCAGAGGATCGTAGGCGATTTCAGGGAGGTATCTGGGCGCGTAGACCACAGCAATATCGAGGTTTCCCAAGCTCAAATCGGAAATCATCTGCGGCGAATAGTCGGATTCTACGTGAATTGACGATTTCGGCAGCACTTGGAACAACGTCTCCACCCAACCTGGCAATATCGAGCGCGTCATCCCGACCTGGGCAGCGACGCGCAAGGTGCCTTCGAACCGGTTAAATGCCCGCACGTCATGGCGGGCCTGAGACCATGTCGACAGCATGGCGCGCGCATAAGCATCAAAACGCCGCCCCGCCGCGGTCGGCTCGGCGCCGGCTCGTCCTCGCAGGAAGAGCTCCGAACCGATGGCCTGCTCCAGGTTCTTGATGCGGGTGCTCACTGTTGACTGCGTTACGCCCAAACGATCCGCAGTGCGGTTAAAATTTCGCGACTCCATGATGTCGAGAAAGGTCTCGATGTGATCCAGCTGCATGTCGCCTCCCAATCGAAAAACCCGATCGTATTAGCCCAAATCACAAGCTTGATCAAATAATGCCCAAGGCGGAAGCTGCCGTTGAAGAAGCCGGCTAGGTTAGCCGGCCTACCACGCCAGGGAGTTGGATAGGGTGTTCATAGTCGATTGCGATTGTCACAATTACTGGTCGAGCGCGACGGTGCTCGAGCCCTATCTTTCCGGCGTCTGGAAAGACATGTTCATGGAAGGCGAAAAAACTGGTCCGAGAGGCGCCTTCCCGCACGGGCACCGTCCCTGGTTTCACCCGCAGGACTTTTCCCGCAAGGATGTCAGGCCCGAGACCGAAGCCGACAATTATCTCATCATGAAGGAAAAGCACCTCGACAAATATAATATCGGGGCCGCCATCCTCACCGGCGACGAGCCGATAGAGGCTTCCACGCTAGCAAACCCATATTACGCTAGCGCGCTGGTCAGCGCCTATAACGACTACCAAATCGCCGAGTGGCTTCCCAAAGACAGCCGCTTCATGGGTTCGATCATCGTCGCGCCGCAGGATCCGAAGCTCGCAGCAGCCGAGATTCGCCGCCTCGGCAACCACCCCCGTATGGTCCAGGTTCTAGCCTCCCAAGGCTCGGTCAAACCGTACGGCGATCCCTTTTACCACCCCATTTTCGAGGCCTGCGCCGAAGTCGGGCTGCCATTTGCAATTCATCTGGGCGGTCATGGCGGCATAAACTGGAACGCGGTCGCGCCGGCTCCGACGACCTTTTTCTGGGAGACGCACGCAATTCTTCACATGTCGGCCTTGTCGCATGTTGCAAGCATGATCGCGCATGGCGTTTTCGAGAAATGGCCGGATCTATATTTCGTGCTCATCGAGTGCGGAGTGGCTTGGGTTCCGTCGGTATTGTGGCGACTGGACGCAGACTACAAAGCTCTGCGCAAGGAAACGCCGTGGCTGAAGATGCTGCCCTCCGAGTATTGCCGGCGCAATATTCGCTTCTCCACGCAACCACTGGAGCAGCCCGCGAACATTCAGCATCTCTGGTCCACTCTCGAAGCAATGGACGGCGAGAACACGCTGATGTTCGCCTCCGACTACCCGCATTGGGATTATGACGATGCCAACACGCTGCACATCCCGCCCGCCTGGAAAAGCAAGATCATGGGATTGAATGCGCTCGAGGTCTATAAACGCATTCCCCGCACGCAAGCGGCGAATGCCGCGTGACGGGAGCAAACCATGGCTGAGAAGACATACATTTGCCGCGTCGACGAAATCGAGACCGGAACTCCGTACATCGCCAAAATCCGCAGCCTTTCAGTCGGGGTTTTCCGCATCGGAGATTCATTCCATGCCTTGCTGAACGTTTGTCCGCACCGCGGCGCTCCGCTTTGCGAGGGACCGCAATGCGGAACCACGGCACCGGTCGACCAAGCGCAATTCATCTATCACCGCGAGAACGAAATCGTGCGCTGCGCCTGGCACGGGTGGGAATTCGACATAAAGACCGGTGCCGCTCTGGTCGACCCGGGCGTGCGTGCCCGAACATTCCCGGTCACGGTGGAAGCTGGTGAAATCTATGTAACGGCGTGAAATTTGCGTCAAACCGCCGGAAAAATCGAAAGGAGGCAAATCGGCTGAATCCACCAGATCTGCTCGATAAATGCCAACAACAAGAATGCGGGAAATCCGCAATGGGAGGAAGCAGTGTCGGAATCTGAATATAAACTGCGCTTAGCGCAAAACCTGATCGGCCGCGGCAAGGTTTCGCGCCGTGATTTCATCCATCTAGGGCTGGCGGCAGGCCTGACGGTCGTCGCCGCCGATATGCTCTTCGTGAGCGTGGCGCGGGCCGCACCGAAGCAGGGCGGCTTCGCCAAGCTCGGCATGGCGCATGGCGCGACGACGGATTCGATCGATCCGGCCGGCTATCCCGATACGTTCACGCAAACCGCCTTTTCGGGTGCCATGTCCAACAGCCTGACCGAGGTCGACGCGAAAGGCAGCATCCAGCCGGACCTTGCCGAGACCTTCGAGACCTCGGACGACGCGACAACATGGGTCTTCAAGCTGCGCAAAGGTGCGACCTTCCACAACGGCAAGACGATCACGGCGGACGACGTGGTCGCCTCTATGCAATATCATATGGGGGCCGACACCAAATCGGCGGCGAAGTCGCTGCTCGAATCGGTGACCAACATCAAGGCAGACGGCCCGGAAACGATCGTTTTCACACTAAACAGCGGGAATGCAGACTTTCCCTACATCATGAGCGACTATCACCTTGTCGTCATGCCTGCCAAGGACGGAAAGGCGGACTGGGAATCGGGCGTCCGGACCGGCGCCTTCGTGCTTGAGAACTTCCAGCCAGGCGTCTCGGCGAAGCTCAAGCGCAACCCCAATTACTTTAAGAACGGCAAACCCTATTTGGACGAGGTCGAGTTTATCGCCATCACGGACCTCGCCGCGCGTATGGCCGCGCTGTCAACCGGCGAGGTTGATTATATCGGCCGCGCCGACCTGAAAACGCTCGGCATGCTGAAGCGCAAGCCGAATATCGAGATCCTCGAGGTGACCGGCTACGGCCACTACACGCTGCCTATGAACGTGACGGTTGCGCCATTCGACAACCCCGATGTGCGCATGGCGTTGAAATGGGCCATCGATCGCGAGGAAATCGCGCAGAAGATTTTCCTTGGCCATGCAACTGTCGGAAATGACAACCCGATCGCACCGGCGATAAAGTTCGCCATCAATCCGGAGCCGCAGCACAAGTTCGATCCGGAAAAGGCGCGCTTCCATCTGAAAAAAGCGGGAATGGAAAATCTCAAGGTCGACCTTTCCGTCGCCGACGCCGCCTTCGCCGGCGCCGTGGACGCGGCCGCCCTCATCCGCGAGACGGCGGCCCAATGCGGCATCGATGTCAATGTGGTGCGCGAGGCCGAGGACGCCTATTGGGACAATGTCTGGCTCAAGAAACCGTGGTGCGCCTCCTATTGGAGCGGTCGTGCAACGGCCGACTGGATGTTCACGCAGGCCTACTCGGCGGATTCCAGCTGGAACGAGACGTTCTGGAAAAATGCCCGCTTCAACGAACTGCTGATCCAGGCACGCGCGGAGACCGACGAGGCCAAGCGCTCCGCGATGTATGCCGAAATGCAGCAGTTGACGCATGATGACGGCGGCGCCATCGTCCTGGTCTTCAACAATTTTGTAAGCGCCAAGTCCAAGAAACTGGCGCACGGCGAGCTGGCGCCGAACTGGGAGAATGACGGACTGAAGATGGCAGAGCGCTGGTGGGTAGCCAACGCGTGACGTTCGCCAGGCGAGGCCGCCCGCGGCGCAGGCGGTTCGCTCTTTTCAGGGGAAACGCTCGAAGGCACCGCCCATGAATCCGGTCGTTAGGACGGTTCTGCAGCGCCTGGGCCTCGGCCTGATCACGCTGTTCATCGTCACCATCATCATCTTTTCGGCGATTGCCATGCTTCCGGGCGATTTCGCCAAGGCTATGCTTGGGCAATCCGCGACGCCCGAGACGGTCGCCGCATTCCAGCGCGAGATCGGCATCGATCGTCCGCCGGTTGAGCGCTATTTCGCCTGGGTCGGACAGATCGTGCAGGGGGATTTCGGCTCTTCCTTCGCAAGCCGCACCGGCTACCGGCGCACGGTCGCCGAGATCATTGCGCCCCGGCTCTACAACACGATGTTCCTCGCCGTGATGACTGCCCTTATAGCGGTTCCACTCGCGCTGGGACTCGGCATTCTCGCCGCTCTCTACCGCAACAGCTGGTTCGACCGTGTGGTGAACACGGTGACGCTGACGACGATTTCATTCCCCGAATTCTTCGTCGCCTATATGCTGGCCTATCTCATCATCTCGCGCGACACGTTCATTGGAACCGAATTCGCACAATCCCTGCCCGAGTGGCTCGCGGCTTCGATCAACTGGGTCCTGAACCTGGTTCCCAAATTTCCGACACTGGCGAACATCAGCGACCGAACGCCGTTCTGGGAGCACGTCTGGCGCGCAGCGTTGCCGTCCATCACCCTCACGCTGGTGATTGTTGCCCATATGATGCGTATGACGCGCGTTGCGATTATCAACATGCTGGCAAGCCCCTATATCGACATGGCGCGGCTCAAGGGAATGTCGCCGATGGCAACCGTTCTCAGACACGCCCTGCCCAATGCCTGGGCGCCTATCGTCACGGTAATTGCGTTCAACCTCGCTTATCTCATCGTAGGCGTGGTCGTCGTCGAGGTGGTGTTCGTCTATCCCGGCATCGGCCAATTGATGGTCGATGCGGTGAAGTCCAGGGATGTTCCGGTCGTGCAAGCCTGCGCCCTAATCTTCGCAGCAACCTACATCCTGCTCAACCTGACCGCCGACATCATTTCCATCGCCACCAATCCGAGGCTTTTGCATCCGCGATGACCAGCACCGAACATGCCGTGGCGGTTCCGAGACAGAGGCGCACACGCGCCTCCCGGATAAAAACCGCACTCAAAAAGGCTCCATTCAGCGCTTGGTTCGGCATCGTGGTCATCCTTGGCTATGTCTTCGTCGCGCTGTTAGCGCCCTGGATAGCGCCGTACGGAGAAACGCAGGTTTTCACCGAGGCTTTCGCGCCTTGGAGCCAGGAGTTCATCGTCGGGACCGACCAACTCGGTCGCGACGTGCTCACCCGGCTGATCTATGGCGCGCGCAATACGATCGGCATCGCCTTCGCGACTACGCTTCTGTCCTTCGCGGTCGGCGTCACGCTCGGTTTGCTGGCCGCGATGTACCGGGGGTGGCTCGACCAGATTCTGTCGCGCGCGGTAGATGTGCTGATGTCGATCCCGAGCCTCATCTTCGCGCTGATGTTGCTATCCATCTTCGGTTCGTCGGTCACCAGCCTGATCCTCATCATCGCCCTGCTCGATTCGACCCGCGTATTCCGGCTGGCGCGCGCGGTCGGGCTGAATGTTGCCGTCATGGAATATGTCGAAGCCGCGCAACTGCGTGGCGAAGGGCCGAGATGGATTCTGACCAAGGAGATCCTGCCCAACGTACTGCCGCCGCTGATCGCGGAATTCGGCCTGCGCTTCTGTTTCGTTTTCCTCACCATCGCCGCGCTCTCCTTTCTCGGCGTCGGCATCCAGCCGCCGACTGCCGACTGGGGCTCGATGGTGCGGGAAAACGCTACCCTCATCACCTATGGCGACATCACTCCGCTCTTGCCGGCAGGCGCCATTGCCCTTCTCACGGTCTCGGTGAATTTCGTTGTCGACTGGTTCTTGCATGCGACAAGCGGGTTGCGCGATGAAAAGTAAGAATTCTGGCCAACGCGAAAAGGGCACGAAACTCCTCAGCGTTCGCAACCTTCACGTCGAAGGGTTTTCCGACGAGCGCTGGCATCCGATCGTTCGCGGTGTGGATCTCTCGCTAAACCGCGGTGAGGTTCTCGGCCTCATTGGCGAGTCCGGCGCCGGAAAGTCCACCATTGGGCTTGCCGCGATGGGATATGCCAAGCCAGGCTGCCGGATCACGCAAGGATCCATCCTGTTCGACGGGGTCGACCTCCTCGCCATGACGGAAACCGCACGGCGGCGGCTCCGAGGCTCGCGCATCGCCTATGTCGCGCAAAGCGCGGCCGCTTCCTTCAACCCGGCCCATCGGCTCCTCGATCAGACCGTCGAAACGGTCGTGGCGCACGGGATCGCCAGTCGCGAGGCAGCGAATCGGGATGCCATCAAACTTTACCGGCGTCTTCACCTGCCGGATCCGGAGACCATCGGCTTCCGCTATCCTCACCAGGTCTCCGGAGGACAGTTGCAGCGGGCTATGACGGCGATGGCTATGGCCTGCCGGCCCGACCTGATCATCTTCGACGAGCCGACGACGGCGCTCGATGTGACCACACAGGTCGAGGTCCTCGCCTCGATCCGCCAGATTGTCGAAGAATTCAACACTGCCGCGATCTACGTCACGCATGATCTGGCCGTGGTTGCGCAGATGGCGGACCGGATCATGGTTCTGCGCCATGGCCGTACTGTGGAGGAGGCCGAAACACGCCAGATGCTTGCCGCGCCGGCCGAAGACTATACGAGGACGCTCTGGGCGGTGCGAAAGCTAGCCAAACCCGAAGTGCCGGCCGCGGACCATCTGCTCACGATCGATAACATCACCGCCGCCTACGCAGGGAAAGTCAAGGTTCTGCAGGATGTATCGATCAAGGTGCCGCGCGGACGGACGGTAGCGGTCGTTGGTGAATCTGGTTCCGGTAAATCAACGCTCGCCCGCGTCATCACCGGCCTGCTGCCGCCGGTCTCGGGCTCGATCTCATTTGCGGGGCATCGTCTGTCAAGAACACTGAAAGAGAGGCCCAAAGACATTCTGCGCCGCATTCAGATGATCTACCAGATGCCTGACAACGCGCTCAATCCGCGTCAGACCGTCGAGGAAGTCATCTCCCGGCCACTCGAGTTCTATCTCGGCCTCAAAGGGGGGGCGTGCGACCGCCGGGTTGGCGAACTCATGCACATGATCGAGATGGACGAAAGCTTCCTCGATCGTCTGCCGAGCGAACTCTCGGGCGGTCAGAAGCAGCGCATCTGCATTGCCCGGGCGCTGGCTGCTAATCCGGAGCTCATCATCTGCGACGAGGTGACCTCAGCCCTCGACCAGATCGTACAGGAAGAGATCCTGAAGCTTCTTATGCGGCTGCAACAAGAATTCGGAGTCAGCTACATTTTCATCACGCACGACATCGCGACGGTGAGGGCAATCGCCGACGAAATTGTCGTCATGCATCAAGGCAAAGTCGTCGAGCAGGGGCTCAAGACCGAAATCCTGACGCCGCCGCATGCTCCGTATACCGAACTGCTTCTCTCCTCCGTGCCGGAGATGGATCCAGACTGGCTGACGAAGCTGCTGGAAACCCGGGAGCGCAAGCGGGTCGGCGCGGCGAACTGAATCCCAACGTATTGACCGCTTGGCTCCATTTCTCGCGCGAACGTCGGTTATGCCGCAACCGCGACGTCCAGAATGGTCGCAACAATGTCTGCTTTCAGGCAGTAGCAACGGTCACCTCAACGGCCGATATGGGGCGCAAAGCGGACCTAACATAGCAGCGCCCGTTGTGCGTGCCATTGCGCCGGTACCGGTTGAAGTAGATCAGCGGTGGTCATCGTGGCTGGTTGGTGCCCGTCGAGGACCGTCTCGACGATTGCCGGAGAAAGCAGCGTCAGTTGCAAGAGACGATTGACATATGAGGCGCTGATTTTCTCTACCTTGGCGATATCCTCCGCGCTCGCGTAGGCGCCCTGCTTCAGCATCTGCTGCCAGCGATAGGCGCGTGCGATCGCCTTGACGAGTGTATTGTCGACGCGTGGCCGAGCAGAGGCCCAACGCTCCTGGCCGACCGGCGCGACGATCAGCTTGCGCCCTCCCCGCTTGCGAAGCGTCAGCGGAACTTGGACGGTGATGATGTTGGTGTCGCTGCCGGTGTCGCTGTTGGTTATCATGTTGCGCTCGGGACATTTTGACGTTGAGCGAGATCGGCCGCAAGACCGACCAATCCCTCGGTGCGCAGGCGGATGGAAAGGCTGTCCATTGTCACGTCCACGCGTTCGACCAGCAACCGGACGATGCGTGCCTGCTCGGCGGGGAAGAGTTCATTCCAGAGCGGATCGAGTCCGAGCAGCGCCGCCCTCACCTCGTCTTCACTGATCTCGGCATCGTGTTCGCGCCCTGCTTTCCAGGTGGCGATGATGATCTCGGGAGCACGGAGGAGGACGCGCAACTGATCAATGACGGCTGCCTCGACCTCGGCCGCTGGCAGGCGCCCAACTGGGCATGCGCCAGTACCGTGCTTTAGCACCGATTGGCTAACATAGTAGCGGTAGAGCTTGCCTGCCTTGCGCGTATGGGTTGGCGACATCGCACATCCCGTCGGCCCAAATAGAAGACCCTTCAGCAGCGCCGGTGTCTGCGCGCGAGTGTTGGCTGCGCGTTTCCTCGATCCATCTGACAGGATAGCCTGCACCTTGGCCCAGAGGCCGCGGCTGATGATGGCCTGGTGTTCACCAGCATAGGAGGCACCCTTGTGCACGGCTTCGCCGACATAGACAGGGTTGTTGAGCAGCTTGTAGATTACGCCCTTGTCCAATGGACGGCCGCGACGGGTTAAAATCCCTTCGGCCGTCAAAATCCTGGAAAGGGTTGTTGCCGAGCCGGTCGAGATAAACCGCTCGAACACCATGCGGACATTTGCCGCCTCAGCCTCGTTGATGACCAGCTTGCGGTCCTTGATGTCGTAGCCGAGCGGCGCCCAGCCGCCCATCCACATGCCACGCTTTCGCGATGCGGCGAACTTGTCACGAATGCGCTCGCCAATCACCTCGCGTTCGAACTGCGCGAAGGAGAGGAGGATGTTGAGCGTCAACCTACCCATTGAGGTGGTGGTGTTAAAGCTCTGGGTCACCGAGACGAAGGTGACGTCGTTGGCATCAAAGGCTTCGACCAGCCGCGAGAAGTCCATGAGCGAGCGTGACAGGCGGTCGATCTTATAGACCACGACCACGTCGACCAGGCCCACGTCCATGTCGGTCAGCAGGCGCTTCAAGGCAGGGCGTTCCAGCGTCGCACCAGAGATCCCGCCATCATCGTAGTGATCGGGCACCAGAACCCAACCAAGGGCCTTCTGGCTGGCCACAAAGGCCTCACAGGCCTCGCGCTGCGCATCGAGCGAGTTGAACTCCATGTCGAGCCCCTCCTCGCTGGACTTGCGGGTGTAGACCGCGCAGCGCAGCTTGCGGACGATGGTCTTCGGGCCCGCCATGTTCATGACCGGCCCCTCGCCTTGCTGCAATGGTTCTTCAGGCCGAAAAACAGCCAGCCGTTCCAGCGCGTGCCGGTGATCGCGCGCGCGACTGAGGACAGCGACTGGTAAGGCCTGCCTTGCCATTCGTAGCCATCAGCAAGGACCGTCACGGTCTGCTCTACGCCCTGCCATTCACGCAGCAGTTGGGTGCCGGCAATTGGACGATCCTCACCGCGGCGGCGTCGCACCGCTACTTCGCCAGGCCGAGGCAGACGCCGCACTGGTTCTGTTTCGAGCACCGCGCCGAAGGGGAGCGGTTTCTGTAGGCAGCAATCAATCAGAATGTCCGCCTACGTCACCGTTTCGCGGCATCGGAATCCCGCTCCTCGCGTCTGAGGAATTCACTGGTGACGGTGCCGAGTTTGCTTTCCAGCCATTCAGCCATCGCCTCTTCCTCGCGCAGGTTTGCCTTGCACGCGCTTTGGGTCTCGGAATCGCCGACCTCGCCGGCTGCGGCGATGAGCATTTTGTAGCTTGCGATCTCCATATGCTCGAATGTGTAGCTGGCCAGCGATCCTTTCATCACCTCGTCGCCTGCGAACAGGCCGCTGATGCTCTGTCCCATGGCGATTAGCTTACCGCCGGCGTCTTTAAGCGTTGATGATCCTTCCCCCATGCGATCGAGGCATTGTTCGAGACGGTTTGCCTGTTGCCTCGTTTCTTCGAGGTGCAGCGTCATCCGGTCGCGTAGCTCGGGATAGTTTTCGAGACGCTCGATTTGGCCGCTCAACATCGTCTCGGCCTGTTCTTCCATGGCGTGAGCGTCGCGAAGCCACTGCGTCAGACGTTCCTTGGAGTCGGTCATGTCTGTCTCCGTTGGTCAGCATAATTTTACTGCCATCGCAACGCCGCCACAGACCGATAGTTCCGATCGCTCGATAGCTTGGTCCCCAACCGGGAACAAACACTCAACGACCGGCGTTTCTTGCACGAGGACCGGACTGCCGCTCTCCTCGGTCTGGGTGTGAAAGCCCGCTTTCTTTTGCACGTGCAGCGGGGCTCTCGAAGGCTTTCAAATGCCGCGCCCGCGTTTCAATCGCACCTGCCTCAGCCCTCACGATCTGGCTGTTTGTGAACGCGTCTTTGATCAGGTTTGCGCAGATGAATAAATCGACCTTTTTAGCCGGGATGTGGAAGTCTTAGCTGTGACGATTGTCGCGGTTTTCCGAAACATTAGTAACCGATGAGTGCAATTTGCTGGAGGCAGTCCGGTTGGGTTCGTGACGCGGCATTGGCCAAACATCGATAATGAAGGCCAACCAAGCGGCTGGCTTGTTTGCGACGACGGCTCGATGGAGTCGGCGGACTTCATCCACTTTGATGACGCTACGCTTTGAAAGCCAGGGCGTCTCACCTCTTCTTGGTCGCTGCCGATGCGTTCTGCCCAGCCTTCCCACTTGCTTTGGCATCCTTGGAATGCGCCGCCAAAGCGGGCCCGGCGCCGGTGTCTTTCTGCATGTTTCCGCTGCTCGATTTCGCAGGGTTTGCTGTTTTGAAACTCTTGAGCAGTTTGCTGAAGAAACCCATGGTCGCCTCCATTAAAGCACCGGTAGGCAGAAATGCCCCGCTACCTCCTTGGTTCCGCGGAATCTGATACTGTCGCATTCGACTTGGCCGAATTGCTGTTGATGCCCAGTGCAGCTTCTCAGAGGGACCATCGACACTGCGCAGAGCAAGGCAGAGTCTCACCAGCGAAGGGACTAGCGAAGGCTGGATGGCGCAGCGCCTTTACACTGGGCGCGATTTCGCGCAACGCTCAAAGCGGGCTATGAAGAGAGTGAGAATTCCCCGCTACCTTTCGGGCAGCGGGGTTCCTCGATCAGAGGCGGTTGAGGTCACGAGCCCGATCCCGCTCGATCTCGTCGGGAGTATAGTCTTCCGCCTCGGCGTCAAATCCTGTCCAACCGCCGGCCTCGTAGTCTCTGCGACGTTCGGCTAAGTCGACCGATCTGGATTGATTGAGGATCGCTCGGCACGCGGCAGCAACCCGATTACAAAGATGATTATCTGAAGTGGGCTGGTCGTCCCTGTTAGGCGACTCGTGAAAGGACTTGCTGATCCAGGTCGCACCTAGCCAGTCCGAAACGCCAGCGATGGTTCGTTGCCTCACGTCTGCTCTGGTAGAACAAAGTCAGTTTCCCGCCCTCGATCATCACCGTCGAATGGCCGTTCTCCCCAGGCTCACCAGGATCAAGCACAGGGCCGACCGACACGTAGGGACCCTGGACGTCGTCGGCGATGGCGAAGAATACGCGCTGACGACTTCCGCGCGGAACGTCGGGAAGGAAGCAGGTGGCGTTGAGAAGCACGCGACCGTCGGGCAATTCGACCAGTTGGGCGCCCTCGATCCCCCATTCGTAGTCCGGATGCTCGCGCGCATTGTGATGGGGAACGTCGAGATGGTCCAATATCTTGCCGAGACGTTTCCATGGCCCGAACCAGGAATCGGATTGGCTGCGCGCCAGATAGACGTCAGGCTGCGGCACCCTGGTGAATTTAGGCATGCCTGAATAGACGATGTAGCGCTTCCCGCCGATAATCGCCGGATGGGGATCGTAGATACCGTCCTCATCGGTGTCCGGCAGGGACAATATCGCCGGATTCAGCACCACCCAGTTGAAGCCATCATTGGAAACCGCATGCTCGCAACGTCCCCCCGACTTCATGAATTCGGTCTGGATAAACATATGGAAGACGCCGCATTCATGAATGACGCCGGGCGCCGCTATGCCCGATCCAGTTACCGCCAAGTCGAGCGCCTCATGCTCGGTCCACGGCCCATAAAGGTCCGGAGCCGTGGCATGTAGTATATTCCAGCTCTCGGTCGTGACAGTGCCGCTGGAACCGAAGACGTGCCAAAGCGCGCCGTCGAACACCGGACAGGGATCCTTCAGATCATCCACGGACTGCGGGTGAAACAACGGAAAGACGTTGGTTTCAAAGTTGAACTTCATTCCTTGCGGCTCTCTCACGGTGGCTGCCCTCTTCGGCCATCTGTGGCGACCAAAACGAATCATGCGCGGCTCATTAACTCTTATACCTGCGCTCATGAATGGTGGTTGAACGATTGAGCGGATTTCAGCCGTTCTGTGGCAATGCGCCACATTTGGCGAGATCTGAAGCTGCAAGGGCCTCCGCCTTGGCCGAGGCGACATGTTCTTCAGGTGTTGGTAGCAGCGCCGCTTCTCTTCGAACAATTACGCAAGTGGCCGGCTCGGCGGCTACAGCCAATCAAAATCCGTGGAACAACTTACTCAAATGAAAGTTAGATGTGCGGATGAAGGCTTCATCAGGAGCGTGCTTCGATTAACATATGTTAATCTGGAGAATTACAGGCTATAACTAAAGAGGCTTGTTACATGAAAATAGCGGGTGGCAAAAAAAATAAATCAATTACCCCCATAAAATCGTCTATTATACTTTGCTTTTCTCACCTCAGGTGGGATTTCGTACACCAACGCCCGCAGCATATTCTGACGCGCGCCTCAAAACAGCAGCAGCTAATTTACTTTGAGGAGCCGATCTACGAGGAAATACGCTATCCTTCGATGCGGGTGAACGCTCGATCTGCAATGATCACAATCGTAACCCCGGTTCTTCCGGCCGGCATTTCCGCAACAAAGGCGGACGCTATCCAGCGCAGATTCGTCGACCAGATCGTCAACTCAACTCCGCATGACCGGCTGACTATATGGTACTACACGCCCATGGCGCTGCGTTTCAGTGACCATATAGCCTGCGATGTATGCGTCTACGACTGCATGGATGAACTCTCCGCCTTCAAGAACGCACCGGCAGAGTTGACGCAGATGGAAAAAGCGCTGTTCCAGCGCGCTGATGTCGTGTTCACGGGCGGGCAGAGTCTGTACGAGGCCAAGCGAAGCCTCCATAAGTCGATCTTTCCCTTCCCAAGCAGCATCGACGTTGCGCATTTTCACAAAGCAAGAGAGCCCGGCGATGACCCTGTAGACCAGGCAGACATACCTCACCCGAGAGTGGGCTTCTTCGGCGTGATCGACGAACGGCTCGACGTTGAAATGATCGCACAGGCGGCTGCGGCAATGCCCGAAGTGCATTTCGTCATGCTCGGCCCGGTGGTCAAGATCGACCCGCTAAGCCTGCCGCGCGCAAGTAACTTGCATTGGCTGGGTGCCAAGCCCTACGCCGACCTGCCTGGCTATCTCAGGCACTGGAGCGCCGGCTGGATGCCCTTCGCGCTCAATGAGGCGACACGCTATATCAGCCCGACCAAAACTCCTGAGTTCCTGGCCGCCGGACTGCCGGTGGTCTCCACGGCGATTGTGGACGTCGTGCGCACCTATGGTGCCGAAGGCCTGGTCGACATTGTTGACGCCGAAGACATCGAAACCAAGCTTCGGTGCCTTCTGTCACGTCCCCGGAATTTCCTGTTGAAGGAAGTCGATGCCTACCTCGCTAACATGTCCTGGGAACGAACGTGGGACGCAATGGCTGCCCATATTCAGCGCGCCTATGCAATGAAAAGCATTGTGCCTTTGCGCCGGGGAGCCTGACCATGTTCGATTGGTTGATTGTCGGCGCCGGCTTCGCTGGCAGCGTGCTCGCCGAACGCATCGCATCGCAACGGCAGGAAAGCGTCCTGCTCATCGACCGGCGAAATCACATCGGCGGCAACGCTTATGACTGTTACGATGAAGCGGGGATTCTGGTCCACCGCTATGGGCCGCATATATTCCACACCAACGCCCGATCGATCATCGACCACCTCTCGCAGTTCACCGAATGGAGGCCTTACGAACATCGCGTACTGTCTTCGGTCGACGGAAAACTGCTGCCGATACCGATCAACCTCGACACGATCAATCGCCTGTACGGTCTTGAATTGACGCCCGAGCAGTTGGAGGAGTTCTTCGCATCCCGGCGAGAAACGGTCGAGGAGGTCCGGACCGCCGAAGACGTGGTTGTGAGCACCGTTGGCAGGGAACTCTACGAAAAATTCTTTCGCGGCTACACAAGGAAGCAGTGGGGCATCGATCCGGCCCAACTAAGCAAGTCCGTGACTGCGCGGGTTCCTACCCGAACCAACCGCGATGATCGCTACTTTGGCGACACTTTCCAGAATATGCCGGCTGGCGGGTATACTCGCATGTTCCAGCGCATGCTGGACAACCCGAGGATCAAGATCATGCTGCAGACCGACTATCGCGAAATTCGCGACACGATCCCCTTTCAGCGGCTGATCTACACCGGGCCGATTGATGAATATTTCGATTGGAGCCTTGGTCGTCTGCCTTATCGGTCACTGCGGTTCGAGCACGTGACGCTTGATTGCGAGCAGTTTCAGCCGGTCGCCGTTGTCAATTATCCGCAGACGGAAAACTATACCCGCATTACCGAGTACAAGCATCTGACCGGTCAGCAGAGCCCGAAGACCAGCCTGACTTACGAATATCCAACCGATATCGGCGATCCCTATTACCCGGTGCCGCGGGCGGAAAACGAGGCGCTGTACAAACGCTATGAAGCACTGGCAGCGGCGTGCCCGGACGTGTGGTTCGTCGGGCGCCTGGCCACGTACCGCTACTACAATATGGATCAGGTTGTCGGTCAGGCTTTGGCGACGTTTGCGCGCATTCAACAGAGCCTGCCGGCAAACGGCACCGTGCAGATGCTTACGCAGCGGACGACGCTCGGCCAACATTCGGAGCAGTTCCCCACCTACTGACGTGGCCCGCTCCTTCTGCGACCGCTACGAAACACCTGCCGCGAACAATCTGCGCTGGCGAGCCAATTCATCGGCAACCGGCTGGCGAAGACTGCGCGAACCGTCGGCATGAATCGTGGAGAACAAGCCGACTTCCGCGTGGCGCGAATTGTCCCAGCCGGGATACGCGGTCACCGGGTACAGACATATACCCTGAACCGGGGCATCACGGCTCATTGCGTCACGGACCTCATCGCAAACATAATGGAGCCATGCCGGCCGGCCTGATCCTTCAGCGCCTGTCTCGGCGATGAACATGGGCTTTCTGTAGCGCTCTGCGACTTCAACCAACATGTCGGAAAGCGCCCGATATTCGTGGTGGCCCATCGGTATCGTTGGCCCGTGAAAGTACCATTGATTGTGCGGATAAAAGTTAAGTCCGATGACGTCGACACAGTCGTCGCTGCCGCCCAATTCGGGCTCGGCACGTCCCGTCAGCATGTCATAGGCTTCAAACTGGCCCTGACGAACATTTTCCGCGCGCCGCTGCTCGGCACGACTACGGTCGCGGGGCGCCACATGGATTAGCGGTTCAGCCCATATGAACCGGCAATCAGGTTCGGCATCGCGCATCGCCTTGGCGCCGGCAACCGCTGCCCTCACCAGCTGTCGCTTGAACCATCCCCGCTTCTTCGGCCCCACGCGTGGGAAATAGCCGACCTCTATCGCCCATGCGAAAAATGAGATCTCATTGATCGGGCACACCAGGGGAGCTACTCCCGTGACGGAGCGGTGGACCCGGACAGCTTCAGCGGCGAAGCGAACATAGGCCTCTATAAAATCTGGGGCGCCTTGGTCTACGTGATCTGGTGAGCCATAGTGGAAGATATCCCAGACGACCTGCACCCCCGCCGCGTGGGCTGCTTCGATCATTGAGATCCAACCCGACCAGTCGAAGACTCCGGGCGCAGTTTCAATCAGGTGCCAGCGCAAGCCGTCGCGGATCGTATGAAGCCCAAGGGCAGCACAACTGCGATAGTCGGCGAGAGCGTGTTTATCGTGTGCGGTCGCGCGAATCAAATCAAGGCGCACTCCGTCGCCGCGCCGATGCGATGAACATTCGAAGCCAGCCATGAAGAAGCTGGCAAACGCGGACGGGCATTCGCCTGGCGGACGTGCCGGCTCGTTGCTCATACGTGCGACCCGTCGGCCAAGGCTCGCGCCAGAGCTCCCACTAGGCCATCGGCTATTGCTAGGCGATCGACCATTGCCAGTTTCGACCCCCACCACAATTTCATTCGGGCCGCCATCACGTCGCCTCTGAGTGGTACGGGTGCAAGCGTCGAATGTTGACCAAGCGAACGCGAGCGGGGCGGAGTCCAGGTGTTGCCGGTGAGCAGGGCGACCTCAGGATGACAGACTGGGGCTCTGAAGCCGAGCCTCGTTGATCGTCGTCGCGCTGCATAGTCCCTCCCAATGGAATGCGAGGAAGGAGAAGATCGCAAGCACGACAACGATAAAACCGATGAGATGGCGCAATCTCCCCCACATCGCGTACCGAACTTGCCTGCGAGCGTGAGGTTCCCCTTCGGCTGAGATATTTCTGGTTCGGCGGGCGACCCGCCCAACTTGGCATTCCTGCTCTTTGTCGACGAAGCGGCGCAGTACATCCGTGTCGGTACGATCAATGGGATCGCCCCGCGGCGGTGTTCCGGCCGTCGAGATGAGACGATCGAAAGCCCCGACTTCGTCGAACAGCCATGCAATTTCCGCCTCCTTCGTCACGTCGGCGGCGAGGGTTCTGACACGACGATCTGCACCTGGCGTGCGTTCTGCGGCCTGCAACTTCTCTGGTGACAGACCGACGATCATCTGGGACGGAGTCGACATTGCGATACGCTACGGCGCGCGCGGTTATGAGGGGGCGGCGTCGGAGCTCCTGCCGAGGAGGGCGTCTCTCCAGTCTGCAGTCCGGAGTTGCTGTACGGAGAACATCCGCTGCCCGGCGAAACATTTTGCCATCGCGGCAGTTATACTGCTCTGCGGACGAAATTCGAGCATGCCTTGAACGATATTAGATTGGCGATACCGCTGGTCGGCGAAGTGGAAGACTCTGCGCCGAGATCGGCTGCGGGCCTGCCTTGGATCAAGGTGGCCGGTTCCTATTTCGTCACCGAGAACGGCCAGTCATGGACGCCGATTGGGCAGAACGATGCGGTAAGCTGGCCCGAACTCAATGGCCTGTTCCGGCGCGCCGATATGGCCGGCGTGGAAAGCCATCTCCGTTGGCTGAAGGAAAGCGGTGTCACCTGCCTCAGGCTGATGCTGGAATATGCCCAGGTTCGCCACCGCTACTTCGAGAAGCCGCAGGGCCGCTTCGTGCCGGCTATGGTGCAATTGTGGGACGACCTCTTTCGTCTTTGCGAAAGACAGGGCTTAAGAATCCTGCTCACCCCCTTTGATACGTTCTGGCAGTGGCTCCACTGGCGCCACCACCCCTACAACCGCAATAACGGAGGCGTGCTGGACCACCCGTCGCGATTCCTGATCTGCGCCGAGACGCGCCGCGCGATCAAGGCCCGGCTGGAATTCGTGGTTCGCAGATGGAGCGGCAGCGGAGCCCTCTTCGCATGGGACCTCTGGAACGAGATCCATCCCGAGCAGTCTCAGGGCAACGCGGATGGATTCGGCGCCTTCATCCATGATCTCAGCGATTTTGTGCGCCGGCTGGAAACGTCACTTTACGGCCGCTCTCACCCGCAGACCGTCTCGCTGTTCGGACCTGAGCTTCGCTGGCGGCCCCACATGCCGTTGCCGGGGCCGATCTTCCGCCACCCAGACCTCGACTTCGCCTCTCTCCATCTCTACGAGGAGGGCACAATCGACGACCCCAGCGACACGGTAGCGCCGGCGCTCGGCATGGCGCGGATCGTGGGAAAGGCGCTTGGCGAAATCCGTGACGGCCGCCCTTTTCTCGATTCCGAGCACGGCCCGATCCACTCGTTCAAGGACAAGAAGATCACGCTCCCCGAACCTTTCGACGATGAATATTTCCGCCATTTGCAATGGGCTCACCTGGCGGCGGGGGGCGCCGGTGGCGGCATGCGGTGGCCGAACCGCACCCCGCACGTGCTCACCCCCGGCATGCGGCGGGCGCAGCGTTCGCTGGCCGATTTCCTGCCTTTGATCGACTGGGTTTCGTTCCGGCGTGCCCATCTCGGCGACCAGATGCGGGTTTCCGGTCCCGACGGCGCGGCTGTCGCCTGCGGCGACGATTCCCAGGCAGTGGTCTGGCTGGTTCGCCGCGACACGATCGGGCGAAACGGTATGCTTCGTGCCGGCGCTGTGCCGGTTCCGGCCGCCTTGGAGCTGCCCGGGTTGGCTCGCGGCACCTATCGCGTCATCGCCTGGGATACCAACGCCGGCAGGCAAACAGCGGAATGGCAAGCGAATTCGGACGGCTGGCTGAAGCTTGATGTGCCGCCGTTCTCCGCCGATGTCGCGCTTGCCATCCGCGGGGTCTGAGCAGGATGGGGACTGCGCCTGAAGGTATTCATACGCTCGCGATCTGACTTGCCATAGCCCGTGATGAGCCGTCCTTGCAAACTCGTCGCCAATGCTGATGTCAGTGATTGCGCCAAGCGAAGTTGCGCGGAGATTCCAAGTGATCTGCGCGCTAAGTGTTGTGCTCGCCCGAACGCGACTGCTGGTCGGCGGCATCGGCCGATCCGCCCAGCGTGTCGGCGACCGTGGCACCTCGCGCACCCATCGGCTGCTGCGCACCTGTGGTGGTGTCCTTGGCGGTCTGATGCTCCATCTCGGCATTCAGCTCCGCGCCCACAATCAGGACAATCACGGAGATCCAGGTCCACATCATCAAGCCGATGACTGCCCCCAGGGCTCCATACGTCGCGTTGTAGTCGGCGAAGTTTTCAAGGTAATAGGAGAATCCTATCGAGACTGCGATCCAGACCACAGCCGCGAGGAAGGCGCCCCATGTTGCCCATTGCCACTTTGCCCTTTCGCGGCTGGGGCCGTAGCGATAGATCAGCATAAGCCCGAGGCCGACCATGATCAGCATCATCGGCCACCGAAAGATCCGCACAAGGGCTTCGGTCCAGCCGCCGAGGTTCAGCAGCGCAAGCATGGCCGGCACGATCCCCACCGAGACGATAAACCCAACACCGATGAGGATGGCGCCAAGTGTGAAGCCCAAGGCCAGGAGATTCAGATGGATAAAGCCGCGCTTTTCACTCTCCTCGTAGGCGATGTTCATGGCTTCGAATAGCGTCTTGATGCCGTTGCTGGCGCTCCACAGTGCGACGGCAAGGCCGAAGATGAAGCCGAAGCTGAGCGCGCCAGTGTCCTGGGCGGCCAAGGACCTAAGCTGTGATCTGATAACGTCCAAACCGCCCGAAGGAAGTACGCCGCCAAGGAACGAAATGTGCTCAGCGATGGTCTGAGGATCGGCGACAAAACCGTAGATGGACACGAACGCGGCGAGCGCGGGAAAGAGGGCAAGGAGCAGATAGAATGCGGCCCCGGCCGCGATCAGCATAACACGGTCCTCCTTTACTTCAGCAAAGACCCGCCACAGCACGTCTTTCCAGCCACGGCTGGGAATCTGTGACGGCCATTCGGCATTGCGTCCGCGGCCCTCCCGTTCGGCCCGCCGCTCAAGTTGCACTTGGTTTTCGTAAGCGTCGTCGGTTGTTTTCTTCGACATTCTGCCGGCCCGGAGCATCTTCTTCGCGGGGCAAACGTGTAATAGCGCCAAAGGATGCAGGTGCAGACCTGCGCTCACAAATAAACATCCGCCGACTGCAGAAACACTACGCCATTCCCATGCGACGAGTTGATTTAATAGCAACACTGCCCTGCCCACGACCCTCAATGGCTTGTTCGAGCGACCAATGAGAATACGCCAGCTCTCCAGCATGTCGGCCATTCGCGGCAGTCGGCTGACTGCGTTTTAACTTAGCGCGGCCGGCCGGCGCGGATTATGGCATGGGCGATCGCGAGCTGCGCCTCTCTCGGCGCGTCCAGCCGGCCTCTAGCATGCAATCGACCATCGCTTGAAAGCCAGGCTCCATCGCCTCCTGACAGTTGAAGCTGGGCGACATCGCGGACCCTGCACATGGCTAATTACCCGAACTCACCCCAGGCAATTACTCGTGCAGACGCAACTCAAAACTTGCGGCTCATAACGATCTGCGAGCGGTAGCTGTCGAACTTGGCCTCGTGAATCCAGTCGTCACCTTGGGGCGGCTTGGCTACCAGGTAGGCATCGGCGGAATGAACTTGAGCCGGCCGGCGCGGCACTCACAGGTTTGCCCACCTGATCGAGTCTGGGTCGGCGGTATATATTAGCTAGACGGAACATAACGTGATTCTAATGGAAGGCGGCAACAAATGTTGCTGATCCGCGTTGCGCTTGATCTGAAGGCCAGCCAGGGAGGAAATCAAAATGGCCGACGACAAGTGCAATAGAGGTTCTGGGGCGGAAACGCGTCGCGGGTGACGAAAAATATGAGTTCTGCTATTTCGCCACTAAGTTCGGCCTCTCAATACCGCAGGATCCGCGACCTTTTGGCAAGCACGGTAATGGTCGCGAGACCCTGTGTCGGGAGGCTGGGAGGCTCGGAACGCCGTGACTCAAAAAAAGAACGATTCTCGAACAATGACCAACCTTTCACAACTAGGGCCGCCCATTACAGGCAAGCTACATAGCGAAGAGGTCGAGCATGAGAGCGATCATTTCTATCTGGGTTCGAGAGGCGGCAAAGTTGTAGATGCTCGGGACCTGCGGCAGGTCATCTGGCACGACCAGCCGAGGCACGAGTCGCTGGAACTCAATTCCTGATCTAGTCAAAAGGGGCCGCGATGTTCGGCAAAGACCTCTTGGTTCGCATGCTCGACCGCCGCGACACCCTGCCGCCAGACGAGATCGCGCTTATTGAGGCTCTTCCGGTCCGGCCGGTAACTTTCAGACCCGATGAAGAGGTCGTCAGGGAGGGTTCCCGCCCGGCCGAAAGCTGTCTTGTCGCGAATGGTTTCGCAGTTCGAAACCAGGCTATTCGGGATAAGCGTCAAATAACGGCAATTCACGTGCCGGGAGACTTTGTCGATCTGCATAGTTTACTGCTAAAAGTGATGGATCACAGCGTGAGCGCCCTGGGCTCGTGCGATGTAGTTTTCATTCGACACAAAGACCTGCTCGCAGCAATGGGTGAAAGTCCACATCTCACCCGGATGCTCTGGCTTTCAACCACTATCGATGCCTCGATCCAACGAACTTGGATAACCTGCCTCGGGCGTCGCTCCGCCAAACAGCATCTCGCACATGTAATTTGCGAGTTGTATGTCCGCTTAGAAATAGTTGGATTGGCCTCTGACCAGACGTTCGCGATTCCACTGACGCAAGCGGAATTGGGCGACGTGCTTGGGTTATCAGCAGTTCACGTGAATCGGACGCTACAGGAACTTCGAGCGAACGACCTGCTTAGCTGGAAAGACAGGAGGATTGTTATCCTGGATTTCCAGCGATTGGCGTTGCTGGCCGACTTTGATGCGACCTACCTAAATCTCTTTCATGAACCGCGGTGACCGCCTCGGCCGGGACGCGCCAGCGCGCCAATGCGGCATCAAGATTTCTTGCCAATTAAACAATGTGAATGAGCCCTCGCTCCGGATCGATTACTGCTTGGTTCAATAGGCACAGATGACGACCAAGAAGGATTGCACATGCGTGACCTCGAAAACCTCATCGAACAGTATGTAAATATTCGGAGGCGGCGCCATAGTTTCATATCGACGGGGCTCGCCGTTAAGGCGCTCAAACAGATTGTTCCGGCATGTTCGATCTCTGATTCCGACCTAGCGAACATGATTGCTGACCGTGCAATAGACTACAACCTTCCGGTGCGCTTTGATCTTAATGCGAGCTAGGCGTGGTGCTTCATTATACTAGCCTGACCATAAGCGCTTGAAGCACATGCGCAGAGGCGCGGACCAATGTCCGCACGGCCGCCTGGGTCCGCGTCTTGGCACACCGCGTGTGCGAACTTCCCAAAGAAAGTTCACCAAGCTCACCGGTTAGTGCGATGTTGCTAATTTAGCTTGAAGTGATGGAACCTGTTTGCCGCAGGCAAGTTCGTTAGGCAGTGGAGGAGATTGCCACCATGAACAGTGTCATTTATCTCATCGGCCTTGTCGTTGTCGTGCTTGCGATCCTCTCCTTCCTCGGATTCCATTAGGAGATACCATGCAGCGCGAAGACGATCAGGGCCGTAAGCCGGCCGATTTCGAAACAGCCAAAAGCGAACTGTCCGAACGGTTCCAGCAGGAAACGCAGACCGCGACAGAGGCGCTACATGACGCTCGCGATGAACTCACCAGGAAGGCGGGCGATTACGCTTCGGAAGCGAAGCAGGAATTATTCAACAAGGCCGAGGGAACACAGCGCGATATCAGCTCCAACCTAAAAGCTTTTAGCGGAGCGTTGCGAGCGGCAAGCGAGCATCTGGCCAATAATGATCAACGGACCGCTTCGAAGCTCACCCTTGATGCCGCCGGCGGACTTGAACGCCTTTCATCCTCGTTGAAGGACAAACCATTCGAAGATGTTCTTGGCGAGATGCGGTCGTTCGGCCGCGAAAACTCAGGGGCGCTGATCGCCGGTTCAGTATTGGCAGGCTTGGCGCTGGGACGGTTTATCAAGAGCTCGCCGCCCACTGCCCCGACCGAAACACAGACACGATCGCAAACAGGCGGGGGTTCAGAAACGGTTTCGAACTCGGATGAGAACGGAACGCGGTCGGCAGACGCATCTGAAGCGACGCCGCCCCGTTTCAACCAGCCAAGAGACGACAGGGCCGGCGATGACTTGGCCGGCGACGACTTGGCCGGCGACGACTGGGCTGGCGCAAGCCTGGAGCAGAACCCATGACCAACAATCAGGAAAGTCGCGGCCTCGCAACCCTCGTCAGCGATCTGGCACAGCAGGTCACAACCCTGCTTCAAACCGAAAGTAGGCTGTTGCGGGCCGAAATTTCGGAAAAAATTAGCAAGGCCGGCGCAGGCGCCGCCGAGGTTCTGGGCGGCGCGATATGCCTTCTCGCGGCCTTGATAGTGCTTTTGCAAGCACTCGTAATCGCCCTGGCGAGTGCCGGCTTGGGAGCGGGATGGTCCTCGCTGCTGGTCGGGATCGTCGTCGCGATACTGGGAATCATTCTCTTGCGCTCTGGCACGAAAAGCATGGCTCCTTCCGAGCTGACGCCCGATCGCACACAAGACCAACTCAAGCGCGACGCGCGCGTGATCAAGGATCAAATCAGATGAGCGACAAATCCGCAGCCGAGCTTGAACGCGATGCCGACATCGCCCGGGCGAAAGTAGCAGACACCGCCGATTCGATCCGCAGCAAGATGACACCGGGTCAATTGATCGACGAATTTACCGGAATGTTCGCCGGCGAAGGATCCGCCATGCTTGGCAACCTCAAGTCGCAAGTCAGGGACAACCCGTTGCCGCTGACGTTGATTGGAGCCGGCCTGGCCTGGCTGATGCTCGGCAACGGCACGTCAGCGTCTAGTTCAGCTGCCGCCGCTTATCGGACAGGAACGGCTCCTGACGCTTTCTCCGACCTGCGCGGCGATGAATTCAGCCAGGGCAACGAAGGGTCCGGAATCGGGGCGATGATCTCCGATACCGCCGGTTCGGTTACATCAGCTGCAAGCGGCGCGGCCGAAGCTGCAACAAATGCTGTGACGGGTGCCAAGGAGAGGATGACAACAACCGCCGGCCAGCTCGGCTCAAGCGCCAGCGAGATAGCGGCTCGGACGCGCCAATCGGCACAGGACCTCTTCGAGCGCGAACCGCTGGCTATCGCCGCAGTCGGCCTTGCGCTGGGCACTGCTATCGGGGTGATGCTGCCCCACACAGCCACAGAGGACGAGCAACTTGGCGCCTACCGCGACAAAATTCGCGACAGTGCGGAGGAGGTTCTCGAAACGGGCCTGGAGCAAGCAAAGCAAGTTGCCGCCGAGGCCTACGAAACGGTCAAGGAAGAGGCCGACCGGCAAGGCTCGGGTGGAGATGCCGAAACGCTAGCAGGCAAGGTCGGCAAAGTTCTGGAATCGACCGCAAAGCGAACCGAGGAAGCCATTCGCGATCGTTTGCCGGGGTCGTCGGACGAGTCTTCTACCACCTCATAGCGTCGCCACCAGCCTGAATGACGGGCGTGGTCCATAGGACGTCATCCGGCATCATCGCCGGTCGCAACCACACGATACCGGAAGTGATTGCGGATGTGGTCGTTGAAATAGCGGCCCTTGGCAAAGGCGGCTTTGAACGCGGCGAAGGTATCCGGCGGCACTTCCTCAAATTGGTAGCATTTACCGCTGGCCACGAACCACACCGAAAGGACTTTGCGCTCCGGATCGTATTCCGTTTTGCGTATCGAGGTGGACGGCATGACGGCGGCTCGATCAAAGGCATTCAACGATCGGAGAACCCGTCGAGTTCCTCGTTGGGAGGATTGGCGCAAGCTCAAGCGCGCGAACCGATCGAGACGATTGGCATCACGGATCGTCCATCAGTCTGCGCGGGGCGCGCGTGCTGGAGTCCCGCCAGAAGCCGACCGCGAAGCCGCAATCGCTCGGCTCACCGAACGGTAAATCAGCCCAGTAGCAATACAGTGGAACCTTTCAAAGCCGCATGCCTTGTCCCTTCTTCATGGAAGGAGATCCGAAATGAGCCTTGACATAGGAAAAGTCGCCATAGCCTTGCTTGGCCTGCTTGCCTACAAGAACAGGGACAAGATCGGCGAGTTAATCGCCGGTAGGAACTCGACAGATCCCAAAAGCGCTGGCTCCCCCGGCGGGCTCGGCGATATCCTGGACCGCCTCCGGAATGCGGGGGCGGGTGATCAAGTTGATTCTTGGGTCGGTACAGGATCAAATCGCCCCGTTCAGCGCGACCAGCTCGAGAAAGCGATCGACCCGCAAACGTTGAGCGATCTCGCTGAGCAAACCGGATTGTCCCGCGACGAACTTCTCGACCGGCTCACAAGAGAACTGCCCGACGCGGTGGACAAGCTTACTCCCGACGGCCAGATGCCTGTGAGCAATGGTCCGAATCTCCTCGACGAGGTACCAGAACCTAGTCGCACCTAGCGCGAAAAACGCCCGCGCCCCCAGGGAGAGGTCGCGGGCTGATCGGAGGGGAGACCATACCCCCCGGCTGCCCTTCATGTCGACGGGCCGGATGGTTCAACCCGTGCGAACTCCGTCAGCGCTGGTGGGATCGATCTTCGTCAACCGCGATCTGGCCTCAATTACGCGCTGTTGCGCAGCCCGTATCCTGCTGCACAGCGCGATATTGATGCCGACACCGCAGTCATCATCCAGCATCTCGTTCGCACGTTCAAGGGAGCGCTCGGCCCGATTAAGCCGCTGTCGGGCTCGCGCCAGTTCCATATCTAAAAGTTCCATTATTCCGATTCCATTGCGGTCCCTTCGATTGGTAAACCGCTCGTGGTCGCCGTTGGTTCCGGCTGTTCGCGAGCGTGCAGCCCAGACGTTGATGTGGTTGGCACAGTTCTGGAGCGAGAGTGGTGGCGCCGGTGGCCTGAAGGTCGCGACGAATGAAACGCCGGCCCAGTTCAACCCGCGCGACGTCCTTCAAAGCTGGGGGGATCGATCTTCACCAAGCGGTCTGCGGCCTCGACCGCAGTTCGTAGCCTGTTGCGCAGCGCGAGGTTCTCGGCCAGCATTTCTTCAGTGCGTTGAAGCGCGAGCTCGGTCCGGTGGATGCGCTGCCTGGCATTGGCAACTTCCGATGTCAAAATGTCGACCACTGTCCCGTGGCCCTGGGATTCCAAAGTGTCCATGGATTTCTAACACATGGGGGCCGATATCGTTCCCTAGCCAGTGACAAGTGCACTTCGGCCTGCTTCGCCGGCCGCTGCGATTGCGGGGCGATCGGCAACGACGTCCTGCAGAAGAGCCGGACGTTCACATCCCCCTCATGATGAAGGACAGCGCTCCTTCGCAACCGGCGAGTAGCATCGCGACTAGTTCCCAGTTAATCCGGTAGATCATCGATCGTCTGCCGACATATCCGCGCCATTGCCTGGACAACCGCCAAGGCTGCCATTGTGCGTTTGGTCCTGCCTCCGTTGCGATAGTTGCCGTTCCGCTTGCCTTCAGGTGCGCCACCGCCCGCACCATGCATGCGACAGACTACGCTGCCCCTCACCGCTGGCGGCCGACACTGGCAACCTGTCCGCTTCGATCGAGCATGACACCGAGGCGCTAGGTTCATGAGGTTGACGTTATTTTTTTCCGTCACCCTGCCCCCATGCGAGACGTTGCCGACAATAGCTTGGCCGCCTTCGTTCACCGTGACGTGCTTCACCGTGACGTGCTGCTGGCCGCCCGTGCGGTATTTCTTTAGGGCTTCCACCTGGGCCGCGAATGTCCTGGTGAGCTTGTTGAAAGCACGTTCGGCGCTGTCTTGCTGCGGGATAGTTTCGCAGTGAGCAAGGCGGCGGGCGAACGTCATTGTCGCCATACGCACCGCAGCCATCTGCGATGCCAGCATAGCTTCGATCTGATCCTGCGGTTCAATGCCTTTCACAATCGAGGCAACGAAGGCCGTGCCCTTATCGTCTGGCGTTTTACCGTGGCTGCCGACACACGCATGGCCCACAAATCCAGCTCGGTTCAGATAGGAGTAACTAAGAGGCTGCCGCGATACAAGGACAGTGTTTCAACAATTGCGGTTCGTACGCAATTAAGCCCAGACACGTATCGGGCAGCAAGTCTTCAGCCGCCCACACAACAGGAAGCAAACAATGAAAACTCGATACATGACCCAATAACTCCGCGTGACAGCCTGGTGCCAGGTCAGCTTGTCGATATGGCCCCACGGGGCATCGGGCCAATCAGGCTGGCCGAAGAACATCTGGACGATGGCATAAACACGCTGTTAACGTCGTTGGCAGCTGACAGGATGTCGGCCACAGTACGAAAGTGTACTGTGCCGCCCGATGTCAGTCGAGGAGGCGGAAATGAATTTGCTTCGGACGGCGCTTTTTTGCACGGCCTTGATCGCCTTGGCAATGCCGGCCGTTCGCGCAGAGGATCAGCCTGTTCCGCCAAACGGCGAAGCAGCGCCTGAGCAGCCGCCAGTTCATTGCGAGGGGCAAAACTGCCTCCCACCAGCCGACGACCCTGTCGAGGAATGCAAGGGGCAAGATTGCACGCCGGCTCCGCCGGTTGACCCAGGTCCGCAGATTGAACAGGTCGACTGAACAGCATCAGCCGAACACCCCGACTACGAAGGTGATCGCGGATCCGTGGAGAAGGTTGGATTTCAGGTCCTCTCCCTCCGCCAGAGCGCCGCCGGCCGGAGGCGTCCAGGTCGGCCATTCCGCCATGCGGCCGACGCGCACGATTCCGGCCCATCGTGGCTGACCATGCGGCTTGCGTGGCTGAAGATTTGCGGAACGCTGGAAACGCGGTTTTGCAGCAGTGGCCTTCTTTTCATCGACCAGCAAGAAGTGCTTCCGTCCTCGCGTCGGGACTGAGATCGAATGCGACGGAGTTCTCATCCTCGTCACCTTCCGACTTGTCGCGCTCAGGTGACGTTGAGACATAGCCTCTCTGCGCGGAAGGTAACTTACTGTATTGGAGAATTCGAAAGTCAGTCCTCGATGTGAACCCCGCTTTTTCAGCAAGCCACGCAAGTAGCTCGACGTCCGTCGAAGCAGGTATCCTCACCGAACCTGTTCTCGGCTGTTCTTCACCAGATCGAGCGCATTTTTGTGCAGCTAGGCAGGCTCGCGATCATCCTCGATCTTGCTTCCTGCTTCGCCAGAAACGTCCCTGGCAATCACGTGGTAGATCGGATCGCACAGAACCGGCGATCTTTTGATCGACATAGCTGCCTTACCCAGCCGACCACGTAACTTACATTCCCCCACTGCCCTCCCCGCGGTAACCTCAAGCGGGAGAGCGACATGAGAGCGATCAGGACATCCCGGGTAAAGTCGCCATTTTTGGCGGCATGCTTCATGGCGGCGCTGGCGTTGGTGTGGTTGGCAGCAATGAGCAGCGCCTCGATGGCGCAGGCGCAGCAAAACTCGACGGTTTCGGCGGCCGATGAAAAATTTCAGACGTTCATCAGGATGCTTGATGATCCCGATATCCGCGCGCGGCTGGAGGCCGTAGCCGCGCCACCGGCGGCGGAAAGTCCGGGCGCGCGGGCCGCCTCGCAGATCACCGTGTGGGAAAGCACCATTCGCCATCATCTCACGGCAATGCGCAGCGCGTTTCCGCGCATCCCGGGCGAGGCCGCGAAGGCCGTCCAGATCGTAAGGACGGAGATCAACAACCACGGATTCGCGACGGTCCTTCTTCTTTTCGGGTCGCTGCTCGCATTGGGCTTCGGGGCGGAATGGCTGTTCAGGCGCGCGATAGGTGGAGTGAAGCAATCCGCCACGGCAGCCGAGCGTGAAGAGCGCGGCGCCGTTAATTGGCTGTCGGAACTTGCGCCGCTTGTTGTGTTCACCCTCGTCAGCGCCGGGGTTTTCCTGGCGTTCGAATGGCCGGCGCTGCTGCGCCTCGCTGTCATGACGTATTTGGTCGCCTTCATCGTTGTCCGCGCGGTGATGGCACTCGCCAGAATACTGCTCGCCCCGACCGCTGGAGCCGTTTCGGCAGAACAGGGAACACCCCTCAGGCTGATCCAGGCGAGCGATGCCGAAGCGCATTTCTGGTACCGGCGGGTGGCGATCTTCGCCGGCTATCTGATGGCCGGCGAGGCGACCGTCAGCCTGCTTCCTGCCTTGGGCTTCTCGCAGGACGTGAAAAGCTTGATCACCTATTTGCTGGGGATCGGACTGCTGGTCCTGGCCGTCGAAATGGTCTGGCGTCGTCCGGGCCGTTCGGCCACGACACAGGGCATAAGCCCCAAGGAGTGGCTGCTCACTATTTACCTGGTTGTCCTGTGGGGGTTTTGGGTCGCCGGCCTCACCGGCCTTTTGTGGCTCAGCATCTATGCCCTGTTGCTGCCGAGAGCATTGTCCATTGCCGGTCAGGCAGCGCTGAAGCTCGCGGAGGGGCGAGATGGTCTGACCTCAGCCAGTCCGATCCGGACCGTGCTGATCGTTCGAGGGGTTCGTTCGCTGGTGATCCTGCTGGCGGTTTTGTGGCTAGGCCTGGTATGGAGCCTGAACCCAAGCGTGTTGGCCGAAGGTAACACCGCCATACCCCGGATCGTGCGCGGCCTGCTGCATGGTGTCGTTATCCTGCTGGTCGCCGACCTCATCTGGCAGTTGGCGAAGGCCCATATCGGCCGGACACTGGAACTGGCCGCGGTCGACGATACAGTCAGCGCTGACGAGGTGGCACGGCGAAGCCGGCTGAGGACCTTGCTGCCGATCTTCCGCAACATGCTTGCCGTCCTGGTCGGCGTCGTGGCTGTTCTCACGGTGCTGTCGGGGCTTGGCGTGCACATTGCGCCGCTCATCGCCGGCGCAGGTATATTCGGGGTTGCCATCGGTTTCGGCTCGCAGACCCTGGTCAAGGATGTGTTGAGCGGCGTCTTCTTCATGCTCGACGATGCGTTCCGGGTCGGCGAGTACATCCAGAGCGGCAGCTACAAGGGAACCGTCGAATCCTTCAGCCTGCGCTCGGTCAAGCTGCGCCATCACCGCGGCCCGGTGTTCACGGTTCCGTTCGGGGACCTCGGCGCGGTGCAGAACATGAGCCGCGACTGGGTCATCGACAAGTTCCTGATCCGCGTGCCGTTCGACACGGATGTCAAAAAGGTGAAGAAGCTGCTGAACGTCATCGGGGCGGAGCTGCTCCAGGACCCCGAACTGGCGCCGCAGATCATCGAGACCGTGAAGATGAAGGGTGTCGAGCAGTTCGGCGACTTCGGCATGGAACTGAGCTTCGCCTTCATGGCCAAGCCCGGTCACCAGTCCGTCGTCAGGCGAAGCGCCTACACCATGATCCAGCAGGCCTTCGCGGAAAACGGCATCAATTTTGCCCAGCCGACGGTCCAGGTCGGCAGCGACGAGAAACAGGCCGCCGCGGCCGCGGCCAACGTGATTTCGCTTGCCCAGCAGAGGGCCGTACAGGCCGCACAGGGTGGTGAATAGGAAGCGGCGATCATCAGACGGCGCTTGGTATTTGGAGTAATGGCAGTGTCCGAAGCGATGCATCCCTTAGCACCCCCGCGCGATCGAGATCGCCAGGTTGGCGGGCTCGACCGGCGCCAGGTCAGGCGCAGGTTCGAGGAGTGCTTCAGTGCGTCCCGCATGGTCGATGACTACGAGGCGATCTACGCATCGGTTGCTGCAGGCATGTGCGAACCCAAGACGCCCCGCGGATCGTGACGCGGTAGTCCAATAGCTAATTTGCCCCTTAGGCGGGAGAAGCAGCATGACAAGCAGTAGACGATCATTCGTACGACAAGCGCTGGCGCGCGGCATTGCCGCGGCCTCGTCGACGGGCTCTTCGCATTCTTCGCGGTGCTGCTCCGAGCGCTCTGACGCGGAGGCAAAGATCTGGGCGGGATTACAACCGACTGACAACGGGAGAAGATCATGACCAAGAAACCATTCAACGGCGTCATCAAGCTCGATGTTCGTGATTCCAAACCGGATTGGGGGCCATTCACGCTGCCCAGGGCGCCGGAAGGTTCCCCGAATGTTCTAATCGTCCTCTACGACGACACCGGTCTCGCGGCTTGGTCGCCCTTTGGAGGCGGCATCAACATGCCGACGCTCCAGAAGCTTGCCGACAACGGCCTGATGTATTCGCAGTGGCACACGACGGCGCTCTGCTCGCCGACCCGCTCGACATTCCTAACTGGGCGCAACCACCACCTCAACGGATGCTCCTGCATCACGGAAGGAGCGCAGGGCTTTCCAGGGTGGAGCGGCCGCCTCCCGGCGGAATGCGCGACGATCGGCCAGGTCCTTCAGGATGCCGGCTGGAGCACCTATTGGCTGGGCAAGAACCACAACGTGCCTGAGCAGGATATCGCGTCCGGCGCGAGTCGCTCCGAATGGCCGTTGCAGAAGGGCTTCGACCGCTACTACGGCTTCATCGGCGGCGAAACCAACCAGTGGTACCCTGACCTCATCGAGGACAACAAGTTCATCGACCAACCCTATGGACCCGAAGACGGCTATCACCTGTCCAAGGATCTGGTCGACCACGCATTGCATATGATCCGCGACCAGAAGGCCTCGAACCCGTCGAAGCCGTGGTTCATGTGGCTCTGCCCCGGCGCCAACCACGCGCCGCACCATGCGCCCGAGGAGTACATCGACAAATACAAGGGCAAGTTCGACGAAGGCTACGAGGCCTATCGGGAATGGGTGCTGCCGCGCATGATCGCGAAGGGCCTTTTACCCAAGGACACCAAGCTCACGCCGATCAACCCGCTGCCGGCCGACGTGGCCAATCCGGGCGACGCCGTGCGCCCGTGGGACTCGCTCAATGCCGAGGAGAAGAAGCTGTTCGCCCGCATGATGGAAGTCTATGCCGGTTTCTCGGAATACACGGACGCGCAGGTCGGCAGGCTGATCGACTATCTCGAGCAGAGCGGCCAGCTGGAGAACACGATCGTCTTCTACTGCTCCGACAATGGCGCCTCGGGCGAAGGCAGCCCAAGTGGCTCGGTCAATGAAAACAAGTTCTTCAACGGCTATCCAGACGAGTTGTCGGAGAACCTCAAGTATCTCAAGGTGCTGGGCAGCACCGACACATATGGCCATTATCCGACAGGTTGGGCAGCAGCAACGTCGACTCCATTCCAGATGTTCAAGCGCTACTCGGAATATGCCGGCGGCACCTGCTGCCCGATGGTGATCTCCTGGCCGAAGGGCATCAAAGCCAAGGGAGAGGTGCGCAACCAGTATCACCACTCGACCGATATCGTACCGACAATCCTAGACGTTTGCGGACTGGAGATGCCCAAGACCTACCGGGGCGTCGAGCAGTACCCGCTCTCCGGCGTCTCGATGCGCTACAGCTTCAGCGCCGAGCCCGACGGCAAGACGACGAAAAAACGCCAGTACTACGCCATGCTCGGGACCCGCGGCATGTGGGAGGACGGCTGGAAGGCCGCTGCCCTTCACGTGCCACTGACCGGCAAGGGTCATTTCGACAAGGACGAATGGGAACTCTACCACGTCGACGCGGACCGCTCCGAATCGACCAACCTTGCAAAGAAGCATCCCGAGAAACTCAAGGCGCTCATTGAAACCTGGTTCGACGAGGCCGAGAAGAACAAGGTGCTTCCGCTCGACGACCGCAGCGCCACTGAGTTGCTCAACGTCGAGCGGCCGACGGAGGAACCTCCGCGCGAGCGCTACATCTACTATACCGGGACGTCGCCGGTGCCGGAGGGTGTCGCTGTCAACGTCCGTGGCCGATCCTACAAGATCGTCGCCGACGTCGAGATCGTCGACAAGGATTGTTCTGGCGTCATCTTCGCCCACGGCTCGCGCTTCGGCGGCCATGCGCTCTTCGTCAAGGACAGGAAGCTCCACTACGTCTACAATTTCCTCGGCATCAAGCCGGAGCAGGCGTTCGTGTCGGAGAGCGAGCTCAAGCCGGGCAAGTACACGCTCGGAATGGAGTTCATCCGCGACAAAGCCGGCAAGCACGGGGAGTCGCTCGGCAAGACGACGCTCTATGTCAATGAGAAGATCGAGGCGCAGGGTGACATGCGTACCCAACCCGGCAAGTTCACTCTGTCGGGGGATGGGCTCTGCGTCGGACGGGACAGCGGCGATGCGGTCAGCGAAGACTACAAGACCCCGGGGGAGTTCAAGGGAGGCAGTATCCTGTTCGTCGGCGTCACTGTCGAAAAGGGCCAGTACCTCGATCTGGAGAAGCTGGCGGCAGCGGCCTTCGCCGTCGACTGACGTTGACCGCGGGAAGGGAGGCCGAAGGAACCGTCCGGCGGCCTCTCCCTGCGCCTTCCGAGCCGATGAGATCGCGGGAGAAGGTCGATCGGACCAGGAATTGGACGAACGGAAATCAGATCAGCTTAAACTCTCGCTGGGATCGATGAACTAATTCCCCTGGAGCCGTAAAGCCAACCGGGAACATCTCGATGCTGATGAGCCGAGCTGTCGGGATCGGGAGCAGATGTGCGCATGCAAATGAACGAAGCTCTGCACGCAAACGAAGTACTGTTTGAGAATGGTCCGCCTGTCGGGCTCCAGCGACGTCTGGGCCTCGTCAGGGGTAGTCAACTGAATGTTGGCCGCCGGGCGATGATCGTCGGTGCGGTAGGCTGGGCGCCCCTTCTCGTTTTAGCCGGCATTCAAAATGTGACTATGCACACCGGCGGAATTACGCCGCTCCTTTGGGATGCGGGTATGCACGCGCGGTACCTGATCGCCGCACCACTACTCGTCTTGGCCGAAGCGCTGTGCGCACCAAGACTCAATGCGATCGTACGGCACTTTGCTGACGCCGGGCTTGTAACCAATCGGGACCGTGGGACATATGACGCTGCCGTCGCATCGACCCGAGCGCAGCTCAATTCGCGCGCCGCAGAAATTATCGCAATCGCTCTGGCCTATCTCCTCATGTCTGCGGCGGTTTTTTCGCTGCCGTTCGATCAGATTCCGATTTGGCACAAGACCGGCGGCTCCGCGCCTGCCTTCTCGCCAGCCGGCTGGTGGCACGTGCTGGTGAGTCTTCCTTTGCTCCTGACCTTGCTCCTTGGCTGGACGTGGAGGCTTGCTCTGTGGGCGCATCTTCTGTGGCGGATCGCCCGGCTCGACCTCCGCCTCTTGGCATCCCATCCGGATGGCGCAGCGGGCCTTGCCGTGCTGGGATATTCTCTGCGGGCATTTTCCCTCTTAGCGATGGCGCTTGCCGCGATCGTTGCGGGCCGTTCGGCGAATATTGTCTTTGTCGACGGGGCGCTGCCGAGAGACCACACGATCTTCAGTGCCGGTCTCCTGGTGGTGGTCGGCGCCTTGTTCGCCGCGCCATTATTCTTTTTTACGCCGATGCTGATGAGGGCGTTGCAGCGCGGCTCATTCGAATACGGCGCTCTTGCCACCCAGGTCGGGGCGGCATTCGAAGAGAAATGGCTTGGGCGCGACAGACCTGTCGATAAGTCCGCGCTCGAGAAGCCAGACTTCTCGGCGACTACCGATTTGTACGCGATCGTCGCAAATGTCTACGCGCTGCGCTTGGTCCCGATCGACCTCAAAAGCATCGCGATGCTCGGCATCGCATTGCTGCTCCCGTTCGTCCCGGTCGTGTTCCTGGCGCTACCCATGGCGGAAATCTTGGCAGGACTGAAGGGACTGCTTTTCTAGAGCTAGAATGACAATCGCGACCAGGGTGGATACAGATTCCGCATCTCAGCATCCAGATTCTCCTTGCCTTGCAATAGCTCCTGTCAGATTGGCTGAGATGTCCGCACCTCGACCAAATCCCGCTCGAGGAAGTAGTTAAGGAACGTTCGGATCACGGCAATTGCCGCCAGTCGTCCAATGTCATCCCAGCCCGGTGCAATCGAAGTTTCAATAATATCGGCCGCGAGCTGGAAGGTTAGGCCGGCAACCAGCCAGCGTGCATAGCGCAGCCAGACAACGCGTCCCTCGGTTGCTCCCGAAGGGACTAACATCGTTCGAAGCGCGCCGAGGAATGCCTCGATTGTTCCGTATACGATTGCAATGAGGGCGATTGCATCGATAAGCAGGACGGCATACCCGGTAACGACGGCAAATGCCTGTTCCATCACTCCCCCGAGCGTGAACGAACGATGCAGCGCAAGCCGAGATGGCAGGTCGAAGTATCAACCGGCTGCGACATGCGCGCTGCAGGCCGATACCGCCGACAGTAATTGGGTGCACATAGAAAAGAGCCGCCCTTGGTTACCTTGCGTGGGATCGTGATCTCAGGGGTGTGGGGGTCAAAGCTGGCTTCGCGCTGGCCACCCCGCGGATTGTCGATCGTACAGCACGGGCTGTCGATCCGCGAGTGCTCCTGATACCAGTCCGTAGTCCACTGCCAGACATTTCCCGCCATATCGTGGAGCCCGTAACCGTTGGCCGGGAACGAACCGACCGGAGCCGTCCACTCGTAGCCATCCTCGTTGCGATTTTCGTAGGGAAACTCGCCTTGCCAGGTGTTGGCCAGGTGCTTGCCACCTGGCGTCAGTTCGTCACCCCAGACATATTCGGCGCCGTCGAGTCCACCGCGGGCTGCGAACTCCCATTCGGCTTCGGTCGGCAGCTCCTTGCCCGCCCATTTCGCATAGGCTTCGGCATCCTCGAACGCAACATGGACCACTGGGTGGTCGCCCAGCTTCTTGATGGAGCTCGCTGGGCCGCGCGGATGGCGCCAATTGGCGCCGCCTACATATACCCACCAGTTGTAGGAGTTCCGTATGTCGACCTTCTGAGCCGGCTTCTTGAACATGGAGGACGACGGCACCAGGAGTTCCGGTATCGCTCCGGGGTAGTCTGCGGGATCTGCCGGACGTTCAGCCAGCGTCACATAGCTGGTCTCTGCTACGAAACGCTCGAACTCGCGGTTGGTTACGGTATGGCGATCCATCCAGAAGCCACCCACCTTGACGCGGTGCGCCGGCGCCTCTTCCGGGTAATGCGCGTCCGAGCCCATCAAAAAAGTGCCACCGGGGATCCACAGCATGCCTTCGAAAGGCGGCACGCCGATGTGTCGGTCGCGCGTGGTCAGATCAACAGAGTCATTCACAACATAGCACCTTTTGTGTCGTCCCAGCTACCGAAGGCGATCATAGGCAACGCCATGGCGCTCTGTCATGGCGGTTAGCCACTCCTTCATCGCGTTCTCGCAAGTATATTTTTGTCAGTCCTAATCGCTCGGCAGTCAATGCCGGGTGGCGGGATGCCCGCCGCCCGGCCAACGGCGCTAGTGTCCGCCTCCGCCTGTGGCGGTCACCGCTTCCATCACATGGTCGAGATTGAAGCTTCCTGGCTTCTGGCGCGGCGGGAACTCGCGGAAACTCTGCAGCCATTGTCCCACGAAGGCGCCCGCGGGTGCGATCATAAACATGTGCTCGGCGAACCAGCGGCCATAGTCCATGCCGATCTGATGCGCGAGTTCAAAGGGGTCCATCCGTAGATTGGTCAACATCGGTGCACGCAGCGCCACGAAGGGCTCCTGCCAAACGTGCAGGCCGTGCGCGTCTTGCCGCAGGAAGGTAGCCTTCCAGTTGCCGTAACGCAGGGCGGCGACGCTGCCGTCATCGGTCCAATAGATGAACTCCTTGCGCGGCCATTTGGCCTCGCCCTTCAATGCGGGCATGAGGTTGTAGCCGTCGAGGTGGACCTTGTAGTCCCGGTCCATGGCCTTGTGACCTTTCAGGAGTTTCTCCTTGACGTCAGGCTCGCCAGCCGCGGCCAGGATGGTCGTGAGCATGTCCTCATGCGAACCGACATCGTTGATGACCGTGCCGGGTTCGATCACGCCGGGCCAGCGAATGGCGCACGGCACCCGATAGCCGCCTTCCCAATTGGTGTTCTTTTCACCCCGGAACATCGTCGTGCCACCGTCGGGCCAGGAGAAGGACTCCGAGCCGTTGTCGGTGGAGTACATTACAATGGTGTTCTCATCGAGACCCAGTTCCTTGAGCTTGGCCAGCATCTCGCCGACCTGACGGTCGTGCTCGACCATGCCATCGGCATAGATGCCGAGCCCCGTCCTTCCCTGCACCTCCTTCTTGAGGTGCGTGAAGATATGCATCTTGGTGGAATTCCACCAGAGGAAGAACGGCTTGTCCGCTTTTTTGGCGCGCTCCATAAAGTCGATCGCCTTGGCGGATACCTCTTCGTCGAAGGTCTCCATGCGTTTCTTGGTCAGCGGACCCGTGTCTGTGAGGCGGCCGTCGGCGAAGCTGTGAATGACGCCGCGCGGACCAAAGTTCTTCTTGAAATTCGGAAACTCCGATTCCTTCGGATAGTCGGGGTTTTCCGGCTCTTCCTCTGCATTCAGGTGGTAGAGGTTGCCGAAGAACTCGTCGAAACCGTGGTTCGAAGGCAACATCTCGTCACGGTCGCCGAGGTGGTTCTTGCCGAACTGCCCGGTCATGTAGCCGTGGTTCTTGAGCAGGCCGGCGATCGTCGGATCTTCCTTCTTCATGCCCTCGGGCGCTCCCGGCAGGCCGACCTTGGTGAGGCCGGAGCGGATGGGCGACTGCCCGGTGATAAATGCCGCACGACCTGCGGTGCAGCTCTGCTGCCCATACCAGTCGGTGAACAGCGCTCCCTCCTTGGCGATGCTGTCGATGTTGGGCGTCTTGTAGCCCATCATGCCCTGGTTGTAGGCGCTGACATTGAACTGGCCGATGTCGTCGCCCCAGATGATGAGAACGTTCGGTTTCTTGTCTGCCATTTTCGTCTCCTCCCTATGTTTTCGTATTGCCGCTCGGATGCTGCGCCATCCTTGGCTTCAGACCAACCGGAACAGCACGGCGATGAAAGTGAAAATGCCGATGAGCAACAGAACGATCGTGACGGCAAAGAGCGGCGTCTTGTGCGGGTCCTCGTCCACTCCGGCGAGCGGAGCGAACTGTTTGCTCCACAGATAACGAAGTAGCGATCGGTATTGCCACAGCGAGACAGCAAGCGCACCCACGCCGGCGAGGATGAGCGCAAGGCCGAGAACGCGCGGCGACTGCGGGCGCAGCGCCGGGGCGACGCCTTGCATGTCCTGAAAACGCTCGAAGAACTGGACGATCGTGAAGCCGAAGCCGATAAGCGAGACGGACGTTCGCACCCAAGACATCAGCGTGCGCTCGACGCTGAGACGCGTACGCAGCCAAGAGAAATGACTATCCGATGTCACATGGACTTCAAATCTTGGCGGGTTCTCATCCGCGGGCTGGCTCACCATTCTGATCCCCTTGAATCCCTATTCATCGACATTGTTTCAGCGTACGAGATTGGCCCCAACGCTTTTGATCATTCACGATTTTGGTCCGAGACGAGCGCTGCTCCACCAGCGCGCGATGCGCGCCGCCGGGCCCCGGATCAGGAGATAGGGAACGAAGGCGAGAACAATCGCCACGACCACAGCTTCAAACGGATAGAAGGTGCCGAGTTGCATGATTTGATAGACGGCATCCAGGATCACGGCGAGCACCATAACCTTGCCCGTCGATCTAACCCCTTCGACAAGGCGCGCGCGGCGCTCGTCAGGCTTTGACAGGACGGTCCAGAAATAAGGCGAGCGCCCGTCGCGCGCGTCCTTGATGCCGTCACGTATCCCGAACAAAGTCGCCATCACCGGCTGAAGAAGGAACCTGAGCGCCAGGGGCCCACTCGGCCTTGCGACGAGGTCTTCCCAAAAACGTTGCAGAATGTCTTCGATTGCCATTCGTGCTCATTCCCTCTTTGCGAAGACGCTTGCCTAGAACGGGCGACGCCGTTGCCGGCGCCGCCCGTCCGTAAGACGACGCCCCTTACTGCCGCGCCATCGCGACGCGAAGCGCTTCTTCGGGCGAGACCTGGTGGTCGGGGTGATTGGCATCGTCCCCGATCGCGAGCTGGATACCGCGGACGGTGCCGTTGAACTCGTTGTCCTGCGGCCCGTAATCGGGCGAGACCGGCGCGCCGGTATCGCAGCCGACATCGGTGCCGTCATCGGCGGAGAACACCATCGCCGCGGTCGCCTCGACCTTGCCTTCGCCGACCTGCTTGCCGTCGACGAAGAGCGTGACCACGCCGCCCTTGCCGAGGCCGCCGCCAGCATAGGCGAACTCCATGCGGACCTGGTGCGAGCCTTCGGGGATCTTCTCCTTCGATTCGGCGAAGAAGTGCTTCACGCCGATCAGGTTGTAGCAATATTTCAGCTTACCGCCCTTCACGTAGAGCGACCAACCGCCAATATTGCCGCCCTGGGCAACGATGACTCCCTCGGCGCCGCCTTCGGGCACGTCGATCTCGGCCGACACCGAGTGCGACTTGTTCTTGATGCTGATGACGGAATTCTCCGACAACCGCCCCATCCCGCCGAACAGGATCTGGGTGTTGCCGCGGATCAGCACCGGGCGGCCAGCGAGGTCGGGGTTGAAGCGCTCTGCTGTGCGGTCGTCGAGCGGCAGCACGTTGTAGCGCGTCGCCTCGATCAGCCAGAGCCGTTGCAGGTCGCGCAGCTTGTCCGGCATCTTCTTGGCGAGGTTCTTCGCCTGGCTCCAGTCTTCGTTCGTGTCGTAGAGTTCCCAGGTATCGTCGTCCCACGCCGGGATGTCTTCCCCGACCAGGATCCACGGCGTCTTGTGCCGCGTCACCGCCGTCCAGCCTTTGTGATAGATGCCGCGATTGCCGAACATCTCGAAATACTGCGTCTCGTGGCGCTCGGCGGCCTTCGCGTCGTTCATCGAATAGACCATGCTGACGCCTTCGATCGGCGCCTGCTGCACGCCCTCAACGAAGGTCGGGTGCGGCAGCCCGGCTGCCTCGAGGATGGTCGGCGCGACATCGATCACGTGATGGAATTGCGAGCGAACCTCGCCCTTGGCCTTGATGCCATTCGGCCAGCTCACGATCGTGCCGTTGCGCGTGCCGCCCCAATGCGAGGCGACCTGCTTGGTCCACTGATAGGGCGTGTTCATCGCATGCGCCCAGCCGACCGCGAAGTGGTTGTAGGATTCCGGCCCGCCCAGTTTGTCGAGCCGCTCCATCAGGAATTCCGGCGTCTCGAGCGCCGCGAGGCCGTTGAAGTTAGCCATCTCATTGTAGGCGCCGATCAGCGTGCCTTCCGCCGATGCGCCGTTGTCGCCGATGATGTAGTAGATCAGCGTATCGTCGGCGATCTTGAGTTGGTCGAGCGTATCGAAGAGCCGTCCAACATGTTGGTCGGCATATTCGAGGAAACCGGCATAGACCTCCATCTGGCGCCGCAGGACGGGCTTCATTTTCTCGTCCATGCTGTCCCAGGAAGGAATCTGTTCGTGCCGAGCGGTCAGTTCGCAGTCCTCGGGGATGACACCCAGCTTCTTCTGGCGCGCGAAGGTCTCCTTGCGCAGTTCGTCCCAGCCCTTGTCGAACTTGCCCTTGTATTTGTCGGCCCATTCCTTCGGCACATGATGCGGCGCGTGGGTAGCGCCTGGCGCGAAGTAGATGAAGAAGGGCTTGTCGGGCATCAGCGCGCTCTGCTGGCTGATCCACCCGATCGCCTTGTCGGTCATATCCTCCATGAAGTGATAGCCCTCTTCGGGCGTCTTCTTCACTTCGACCGGCATCGTCCCTTCATAGAGCGACGGATACCACTGGTGCGCCTCGCCGCCGATGAATCCGTAGAAATATTCAAAGCCGCCGCCGCCGGTCGGCCATGCGGTGAACGGCCCGGCCGGGCTGGTCTCCCAGACAGGGACCTCGTGGCATTTACCGAACTGTGCGGTCGCGTAGCCGTTCAGCTTCAGCGTCTTCGCGACGGGAGCCATGGTGTTCGGCAGAACCGAGGAATAGCCCGGTGAGCCGGTTGCGGCTTCCGTTATGCAGCCCATGCCGACCGAGTGATGGTTGCGACCCGTGAGCAGCGCCTGGCGCGTCGGCGAGCAAAGAGCTGTCGTATGGAAGCGATTGTATTTCAGGCCGCGCTTCGCGAGGCGCTCAGCGTTCGGTGTGTTGCAGGGGCCACCAAAAGCGCTCGACGCGCCAAACCCAGCATCATCGATCAAGATTACAATGACATTGGGCGCGCCCTTGGGCGGCCGCAATTGCTCGATCGGCGGAAATTTGGTGTCGGGATCCTTGGCGTCGTAGGTGATGAGGCCCGTTCGCGGCCGCGACGGAATCGGTAGGACGGTGCGGTTGATCTTGTCTTCGCTCATCGTGACCTCCCATTTGGAGGCGCTCTTGCCACATATCTTTGACGGGCGCCCTTCGTGAGGTTTGCCTATTGCCGCTCCGGGCGGAAGGTAATTAACGGTAACCTACGGGCAGAATTCGCTCGGCCGGCGCAAGAGTCGGTCCTTGAGGTGAGTCCGGCTTTCCTCCATGAGCCAAGGAAGAACACCACGTTCTCCGAACGGGCAAACCGCAACGAGACCTCTGCAGCGTGTTCTTCACTAAAACGCTTTTCTCTCAGTCGGCCACAACCTGCCAGGTATCGTCCGGGTTGAAGCGGTCGATGTTTTTGACGATCTGCTCGGTGGTTGGGCCGAGGTCGGTCTCATAGACCACGCCGTGCTGGTTGACGGCGAAGGTTTTCACGCCGGTTTCGCCGTATTTGGCAGGCCAGGCGATGAGGCCGAAGCCGGCGATCATGTTGCCGTTTATGACGTAGTCGTAGGCACCGCCGGCGATATGGTCGCCCTGGCCGGTCAGGACCTTGTACTTGTAGCCGAAATAGCCTTCGCCCTTGGCCGCGTCCTCGAGCTCGGCCTCACTAACGGCGTCACCGGCCGGACTCTCGCCGTTGATGTCGTCGGTCGGCCAGTAGAGCCCGTCGGTCGCGCCTTCAGAGCTTATCAGTTTCTGCGCGAACTCTTCCACGCCATCCCCGTCGCGGTCCTGCGATGCATAGTCCTCCTGCCCGTCGACATAGGCGCGCATCGTCTCGATCGCGGTGAGCTCGTTCTCGCCGACATACCGGTTCACGATCTCTTCGAGCCCGGCATAGGTGTCGAAAGCCCACTTGCCGTCCTCGCCCTTGACGAGCGGAAATGGCAGCGGCCACAGCTTGTCGCCGATCTGCAGCGTGCGGCGGTCGCCCTCGCCACCGAGGACAAGCTGCTTGGCCACACCCTCCTTGATCGCCACCAGCGTCTCGTCCGAGTTCTCGTCGGCCTTCAGCTTTTCCGCATCGAGGCCGAGAAGGGCCGCAACCGCACCGTTGCCGGCGTCGTCCAGCGCCTTCTTGAACGCCTCGACAGCCGCTTCCGGCGTGTCGAAGACGGGCGGCTCGGCGGCGGCCGCAAACGCAGTGATCTCCGGCGCTTGCGGCGCCTCCTGCGCGGATGCCGGCTGCGAGACAGCGATGCCGGCTGCAAGCACCACGGCACAGACTGAGCGGAGAAGGATCGTATGCAAAACTCCCGTGTGACGGGTGGTGCTGAACATCTGTGTCATAATCCTGTCCTCCCGTTCCGTTAACGCCGGCGTCCGCCGCCGCCGCGCTTGATCTGCTTGTGGCCGCCACCGCCGCGCTGGCCGCCGCCCATCGACTTGTGGCCACGGTTGGAGCTGACCTTGGTCGCCTTGCCGCGATCGACGTTGCCAAGACCCGACGGTTTCTTCGGCCGGTTGTCGACCCGTGCCGCAGGTTTTGGCTTGCCAGCCGGACGGTTCACCTTGGCCGGCTTCGCCGCCGGGCGATTGGCGGTAGGCCTGGCCGCAGGTTTTTGGATGTTGGCGGGCTTGGCGGGGCGGGTGACGTTGGCGGGCTTCGCCTTCAGCCCGTCCAGCGTGCTCTTGCGGATGTCTCTCGTTCCCGCCGTCTTGCCCGGCGCCCTGTTCGCGAGGCTGTCGTTCTTCTTGATGTCGCGGGCGCGGTCGCGGATGGCGTTGTCGCCATTCTTCTCGATCCTGTTCTTGATGTTGTTCTGGTCGAACTTGTTCAACTGATCGCGGTCGATCTTGATCTTGCTGCGATCGACATTCTTCCAGTCGACGTCGTTGATGTTGATATTGCCGTTGAAGTCGCGGTTGTTGAAGCAGTTGTTGCAATCGATGTTGATGTCGTTGCCGTTCCAGCGGCCACCCCACACGCCCCAATCATCCCAGTCGACGGCGGCGGCCCAGATGGCGCCGGTCACCGCCCCGGCGAAGAATGTCGCCCCCGGGTACACATAGTATGGGTAAGGATCGGGATAATAGCGGATCGGTTCCCACACGTAATCCGGCTCATAAAACATCTGCGGCGGATATTGCGGGACGTAGATCACTTCGGGGCTCGCCGACTTGATGACGATGTTGTCGTTCGCCTTGACCACCTGGATCTTGTCGTCGGTCTTGATGACGCCCTTGGCGACCGCCTCGTCGCGCAGCTGCTGGATGGCAACCAGCACGTCCTTCTGCTGGTAGGCGATGGCATCGCCGAGCGTCTGCGTCCATTCGAGGTCGTCGCTCATCATCTTCACAATGTCGGGATAGTTGAGCAGCGACACCACGGAACCGTCCCAGCTCTCCTTGGGTTTCAGGCTCTTGTCCTTCTCGTAACGGTCGAGGAAGCGCGCCGCCTCGATGATCTGCAGCGGATAGAGCGCAGCCGCGGTGATCACGGCGATCAGCTCGTCCGGGTAGAGCGCAATCCGCGCCACCAGCACCTCCATCTCGTCGGCGCTCAGCGGCTCCGGCGAAGTCGTCGCATCGCCCGAAGCCGCCGCGACCTGTTCTTGTGCAAGGACAGGGTGCGCCGAACCAAACCCGGCAAGCAGCAGCGTCAGCGCCGCCGCACCGACCTTCAACAAGTCATTGCCCGTCATGCTTCGATCCTCCCTGTCTGTCTTTGTCCGGGCAGGCTTTGCGCCGGGCCTTTTTGGCAATATTTGTCACGTTCTGCGTGCAACGCGGCGGTTCCTCGCAGACATTCCGCCACGGGATTTCGCCCTGCCACGTGTTGGCCATTCGGCAAGGCTTGTCATGGCTTCGTGTCGCTTCCTCTTCGAATGCAGCGCTTCAGGCCGCGATAAGCATCAAGGCTCCGACGCGAACACCTTGTTCCAGTCGGCTTTCATATCAACAATTGTCCAGCTCATGATTCCGGCTTCGTCGAGACCCTTGTCCAGGCGACCGATGGAAGAATCCCTGTCGTAGGCCCATTCGCGATCCGCGTCGGTGTGGTGCACATAGAGACAGAAGTGCGGTCCGGGACCGGAACAGGTCCATTGCAGCATCTGCAGATCGCCGTCGGAATTGCCGAAGGCGGCGATGGGCCGCCGGCCGATGTGATGGTGGATGCCGACGGGCTTGCCGGCCTTGTCGTCGATGAAGTTGATTTCCGGCAATCGCATGAGCACCGGCGTTCCGTCGCGCATCTCGAACTTGGTCTTGCCGCTGCTGCCGACGACCTGCTCGGGCGGTATGCCATAGACCTTCTCCGTCCATGGGCGCATGAAATCGATGCCGCCGCCGGAGACGATGAAAGTCTTGAAACCGTTGGCGCGAAGGTAGCTCAACAGCTCCAGCATCGGCTGGTAGACCATTTCCGTACAAAGCCGGCCGGTCTTCGGGTGCTTGGCGCTGGCAACCCAGTCGCGGACGATCTGGTCGAATTCGTCGGTGGTCATGCCGGAATGCGTGGTCATGACGATGTCCACGATAGCCGGCTCGCCACCGGCAAGCGCAGTCTTGATGTCCCCCTTCAGTAACGAGGCAAAGGGCTCCTTGTCCTTCCATTCCGGATGCTGCGGCGCCATTGCCTTGACCCGATCGAGTGCGAACAGGAGCTGGAAGTACAGCGGTTGCTCGCCCCACAGCGTGCCGTCATTGTCGAAGACGGCGACGCGCTCTGCTTCGGGCACGAAGTCTGCCGCGCCTTCCGCAGTTACACGTTCGACGAAGGCGACGATGGACTGCTTGGCCTTTCCGTCATTCCAAGACGGAAGCTGATCGGCATTCTGCGCGGTGGCAGAGGCTGCGACCCCCAGTAACAGGAGGATGGACAACAGGTAGCGCTGCGCGGCGTAGGCAAGATTGGTCATAGTTTGATGTCTCCTCCAGGTCAGCGCCCCTCGGGAGCGCCATCATCAAACATGCCTTCGGCAAAATCGTCTTTCGTGAGATTTGCCTATTGCCGCCCGGGGCGGAAGGTAATTAACGGTAACCTACGGGCAGAATCCGCTCGGTTGCATCGAAAGCGGGGCTGTCAAGGATACGGTCTAGCTCGACACGACAATGAGCCGCAGGGTAGGCCCAGCCCCGGTGGCGATATCGCGCAATAGCTTGGTTGGGTCGGGAAGGCGTTGCGGGTTGTTGGGGACCGCCTGCCACAAGCGTGTCGATCCTCGGCCATGGGGCGGATACAGCTTCGCCAGCAACAGTCCGCCTACGTAACTTACATAGTGATACTGGCACCATCAAAAAGACTATGCGCATTCTAGCGCATAGGTGATGGCACTATGGCAGCAAACGGCAAACCTCCTGGCAGGGAGCAGGCATATTCAGCGACGCCTTCCGCATGCCGAATTTTGCGATCCGAAAATTGATAAGCAGTAGAGAACTGGCCAAGAACTGTCGAATCCGATCGCCTCAAACTTTTCGGCGTCGATGATTGTAGCCAACCGATCAGTTTGATGGCGGACCTACGCTGTTGGGCTGAAGCGAACCCGGATCACGCTCCCGAATAAGAATCGCCGAGCACTGGATTGGAGATGAAACATGAACCAGGCAATCTTGAAGTCGCACCTTAGATCGCGGCCGCGATCTATCGGAATAGCGGCAATCTCAATCGGGCTGGCACTTTCCGTTTCGCCGTCGTGGAGTCAGAACGTCATCGACGCCGATGCCGACGGTATTCTTGTGGCCATGACAAACCATCTCAAAAGCTTACAGGCGTTCACGGTCGACTATGACACCGATCATGAGATCGTCGACCTGGCCGGCCAGAAGTTGCAGTACAGCGCTTCCGGCTCCGTCCAGGCGTCCCGCGGCGACGGCTTCCACATGACCCGCAAAGGCCCTTTTGCCGACGTGGAACTCACCTTTGACGGCAAGGTAATCTCTGTCCACGGCAAGGGCATGAACGTCTATGCGCAGTTGGACAGTCCTGGCGCGTCGATTGATGAGGCGGTCGAGGAATTCAGGGTGTCTACCGGGCTCGACGTTGCGGGCGCCGATTTTCTAGTCACCGATCCTTATGCCGTTTTGACCGAAGGCGTTACGTCGGGGAGACTGGTCGGCGACGCTTTTGTCGGCGGCGTCGAATGCGATCAACTGGCGTTTCGCAATGACGCCGTGGACTGGCAGATCTGGATCAGCAAAGGCGACCAGAAACTGCCTGTCAAATATGTGGTCACCACCAAATGGGTGACGGGCGCGCCGCAATATTCGTTGCGGTTCAGCAACTGGAAAGCCGGTGAGGTCGACGCCGAGCTGTTTTCGTTCAAGCCTCCGGCCGACGCGAAAAAGCTGGAGCGGATAGACTCCGACGAAGTTGGCGAACTTGTACTGGAGGGCAGCAAATGAACGCGCGGTGCATCCGTAATCATCTCTTCGTCGCCGCTGTTATGATGGCGTTTCTTATAACCGATAGCCTGATGGGCGGTTACTTCATTCCGGCAGGTTCGATCGTTTCCAGCGCGGAAGCGCGCGTCGGCAGGCCGCTTACGCCCGGCAGCGTCGCCGGCGTTGCGCGGCGCACAACGCGCCGGGTCGTCCGCCGCTCGACGATATACGTGGCGGCGCTCCCCCCCGCCTGCTCTCAGACCAGCATCAACGGAGCTACGGTTTGGCAGTGCGGCGGGACATACTACCAGCCCTATGGCGGCCGTTACGTCGTCATCTATGTGAATTGATCGTAGCCGCCCAAAGCGAGACGACCGTTCGCAAGGGCTGTGATGCCAACCGATAATCTCTGCTTGTGACCGTAAGCGGCGAACACCATAATTGGCGTTGGGCAGCAAAATGGGGCGACTATTGTGAGCGACAATCCAACGGTGGACGCCGATTCTGGGACTCGTGGTCCGTTTTTTAGCGGCACAAAGAGTCCGATGGATTTTGACTGCGCCCTTAGCTTGCAGCCACCCTTCCCCGGAGACGTAGCATGCAGCCAGAACAGCTGCCCATAAAAGGGCGAGGAGCCAATATGTGCAGCTGCGGCATTCGAAACTCGAGGCGCTCATGAAGAACAAGCTACGGCTCGGGTTCTTGCCAGTTGTCGTCGTGCTCTTGCTAGCGCTCTTGCAGGGAACTTCGCTAGCTCAACAGCCTTCCCCCGATCTTCCGCCCGAAAAGGCAAAGCAGTTCCTCGAGCTTTTGTCCGATCCGGAACTAAGGGCATGGCTCGAGCGAAAGATTCCAGCGGCCACGGACGAGCCCGGCCTGTCCATTTCCGAGGACATCTTGAGCCTGGAGGCGGGTATTCGTGCCCGTATCGGTGCGCTCGGCGCCGCGATCCCGCGCCTCCCGGAAGAACTGTCGCGCGCCGCCGAAATTGTCTCGCGTGACGTGAACTCCGGCGGGCCAGGGCTGGTTATGGGCATCTTGGCGGTCTTGATCGCGGTCGGATTCGGAGGCGAGTGGGCGGTCCGACGAGCGCTCGCCAGGACGAGGAGCGCGGTTGCTCAGGAAGACGCCGGACAAGCGATCCTCTTGGAGACTGTCGCCCTGCTGACTTTTGCGCTCGCCAGCGCCGGTTCGTTCTTGGCATTGGGATGGCCACCCTTTCTCCGCAGGATCATTCTGACCCTGCTTCTTGCGTTCATCGCGTTCCGTGTCGTTCGCGCGGCAGCCCGATTGCTCTTTGCGTTCGGCGGTGCGACGAGCGCCCCCTCGGACAGGCCGACTCCGCTTTTCGAAAGCGAGGCTTCGACCCGTTTCTGGCGTTGGCGAGTCAGCCTTGTGGCCGGGTTCCTGTTGTTCGGCTGGGCGATCGCCAGCCTCATGCCTGGCCTGGGCTTCTCTCCTGAGGTTGCAGAGCTCGTCGCCTTCCTGTTCGGGCTTGGCATTCTGGCGACCGCAATCGAGGTCGTCTGGCAACGGCCCGACGGGCGAGGCTCTCTGGTCAAGCAATCGTTTCTCACCTTGTTCCTGATCGTGCTCTGGGGGGCTTGGGTCGCCGGCCTGCTCGGCGTCCTGTGGCTTGGGATTTTCGCCCTGGTGCTGCCGACAGCCTTGCGCGGGGTTGGCGCCGCGGCAGAGGCCCTCGCCGGCAGGTCGAAGCGCAGCGGCGCGATGGGCGTCGTACTCAACGTGCTCATTGTCAGGGGCGCCAGGGCGGCGGTCATTGCCGCGGCGGTCGCATGGCTCGCCTATATCTGGCGGATCAGGGCCGCGAGCCTCGCCGGCAGCGAAACTGACGGCTTCCTGATAACCGGGCTGCTCAACGGCATCATCATTTTGCTGATCGCCGACCTGCTCTGGCAACTGTCGAAGGCCTTGATCGAATACCGCATGAACCTCGCGCCGGCGGATGGGAGCAGCGCCGACGAGATCGCACGCAGCGGCCGCCTGCGCACGCTGCTGCCGATCTTCCGCAACGCGCTTGCAGTGTTCCTTGCCGCGGTCACCGCGCTGACGATCCTCGCTGGGCTCGGCGTGCAGATACTCCCGCTGATTGCCGGCGCCGGCATCTTCGGCATCGCCATCGGCTTCGGCTCGCAGACCCTGGTCAAGGACGTGCTGAGCGGCGTGTTCTACATGATGGACGACGCCTTCCGGGTCGGTGAATACATCCAGAGCGGCAGCTACAAAGGCACGGTCGAATCCTTCAGCCTGCGTTCGGTGCGTCTGCGTCATCATCGCGGCCCCATCTATACCGTCCCGTTCGGTGAGCTCGGGGCGGTCCAGAACATGAGCAGGGACTGGGTGATCGACAAGATCACGATCGGTGTGACCTATGATTCCGACGTGGACCTGGCGCGCAAGCTCATCAAGAAGATAGGCCAGGAACTGGCAGCCGATCCTGAATTTGCGGCCGACACGATCGAGCCGCTCAAGATGCAAGGCATCGACAATTTCGGGGACTACGCGATTGTTCTGAGGATAAAGTTGACGACGAAGCCGGGGACCCAATTCGGCATCAAGCGGCGCGCCTTCATGATGATCAAGGCGGCATTCGCGGAAAACGGTATCAAGATCGCGGTTCCCACCGTTCACGTCGAGAGTGGCGGGGAGACTGCGGCCGCTGCTCATCAGGCAAACCAAACCCTGAAAAAGAGCAAGGCCCCCTTGGAGGCGTGAGGTACACGCCATAGAGCTGCGCGGTCCTGTCCACGTCATCCGAACTCGGGGCAAACCGGACATCATGCCGTCGTTGCGGACGTTCTGACGAACATGGTCGGACGGCAAGATGTTAGGCGGCGTTCGTATGCGTGCCAACCGCCATTTATCGATGGCATCAAGGACTGAACGGTCCGCAGTGCGCTGGGCCAGTACTAGCCCGTAGGTTACAGTTAGTTACGTTCCCTGACGTGAGCCGATCGGCCAAGGTCACTCACAGCCGTCATATCCCATCGCCCCGCAAGAGGACAGCAGCCTCTGGAGCAAATGGTGCCCGTAGCCAAAGAACAATTCAGCCTGCACACAAGGGGAATAGCAATGCGAAAATACATGACACGCATCGCGGCAACGTCAGTAGCACTTTCGACTGCGATGGCAGCCTACGCACAAGATCAAAACCCCCTTCCCAAGGCCAGCGATGTGCTTGTCCGATACGGGGACGACGTCGAGGGCTGGACCGTCTATGCCAATCAAACCCGCGGTGATTGCTTGATCGTGCACTCAGATGGCCCAAGTTCGGTGCAAATGGGCGTTACCGCAAATCGGGAGGTCGGCTATCTTGGCGTGTTCACCAAAGAGGATATCGGCCTTCAGAACGGGACCAAGTCGGACATCTTCGTCTCCATTGACGGCCATCTCTATCGTGGTGTGGCCACTAGCACGAGCGGCGAACTCAAGGGCGGATACTCTGGCGGCTACATCTTGACAGACGACCCGAAGTTCAAGCGCGACGTAGCGAAGAAATATAAAATGACCGTGTTTCCGGAAACCAAGGGAGCCTTTGTCGTCGATCTGAAGGGGACTTACAAGGCAATGGCAATGGGCCACAAGTGCCTCACGCAGTGACTCCGCTCTGACCACTCAGTTGCCTTTCTTGGGTCCGGAACGCAAGGTTGGCGTTTGAAACAGAATTGGCAATTCTGTTCCACCCGACGCTTAGTCGGGCACCGGGCGCGGTGTATGTCTTGGGTGACGCGGAGCACCATGGTTCCGCTGGGCGCGGTTGCGGCAAGCGTCCCACTTGGCTTGGCTTAGTCGCGGACTTTTTCAGCAACATTGACCCATTCTGAGCATTCGCGCCGGTGTCCTGGAATCCGTGCATTTATGGCGTCGGGGTGCAGACGCGCGGACCGGGCGAGTTGGTTCCAAGGCGCCTTGTACTCCGGGCTCTTGGTGTTCACGAAATAGGTGTGAAGGACGCGGTAGTTATCCAACCATCGGAAAGCCAGGTGTAGGGTTTCAGCAGCCTGCGCGCTTCTGGAGCCAAGTGATGGACCCCCAAGAGCTAGCGCCGAGAAATAGAATAGCGTCGACTGAGTTTCATCGCGTTGTCTCCCAGTTTTGCCATCCGGCGACATAGATCTGGGGGTGCCCCTTCAAAGCACTATGACTTGCACTTCTTCGCGGATGGTGCTGGCAGGGCGCAATTCTTGTCACCAGCGCTCGATTTCTGGCTGGTCTGGGAGCCCGTCAAGGCGCCGATGTGATTGCCTAAATTTTCTCTGCTGTTTTGATCGACCGCTGCAACAGGTGCTGCAATCACCAACCCTGCCGCGCTGCCCGCCGCTGCCGCCACACCGGTCGTTGCGTGAATGATCGTGTCGCCCAGGCCTACTCTGTTGTCGGTCAACGTCTGGCCGCCGGCCATTCGCGCGCCGATTAGTTGCACGACCTGCGGTGACGAGGCGAACTTGCCGTGATGCAAACGATCGCCGGATTTGACTTTCGTCAGATCGATGACGGTTATGTTGTTGCTGGCGAGTTCTTCCTTGTATGGAGCTTGTTCCGGATCAATCGATCCGAGCCGGGGGATATCGCCCCAGACCCGTCGCGAAACTTTGAGCGCGCGATCGTCCTGCGAGACAAAGAGGGTGAACTGCGGGTGCTGTTTGCCCATGTCGGCAATCTGAGTACGAAAAACATCGACGTCGACGTCTGGCGCGGCCAGCATGACGTTTTTGAACTTCGCCGGAAGGCCGCCATTGCGGATGGCCATCTGGCGCAAGCCTTCCAACGCAAGCCAGTTGCCCATCGAATGGGCGAGGATCGAAACTTCCTTGATTTCGGGATCGCGTGCAAGATACTGGAACAGCAGTTCGAGCGCGTTTCGCGTGTAGTTGGTGCTTTCACGATCGTAGCCATACGCCAGCGCACTGCCTCGGGAGGGCCATGTGACCAGGATCGGGACGCTCTGCGTGTCCGTATCCTTCGCGATCTGCGCAAAGCGATAGACCGAGTCTTCAAAGCGATTGTTGAATCCGTGAATAAAGACGAGGACACTGTGATCCGGGCTCTTCTTGACGGAGGCGCTAAGCCACCCCTTCGCTGTCTGGAGCGTCAATTCTTGGGCCTGCACGACGGCGAAATCAGTCGCCGGGTTTGATGGCAGCTTCTTGGGCCATGCGACCTCTCCAACCTTGCGGACCGATGCCGGAGGGATCGAAACCGTAATTTCCGCGAACGAGGGGGCCAGTCCGCGCTCGCCCGTATACATTTGTGCCGGATTGGAGGAACGACTGCGTGTCGTTGCGACCAGCATCTCCACCTTGCTGGAGGAAGGCGAGGTATCGGCCACGGGCAGCAGCACATTCGTCGGACGGGACGCGCACCCCCACAGCAGGCCAACCAACGCCGACGCCAACAAAACGTTGCTGATACGCCTGACTTTGGACAGACTCACGAAACAGTTTCCCAAACTCTTCTCCCGTTTCGAAATAATCCCAGGCTCAAATCCAATCAGAACCGAAATCTGGCGCCGATGATTGGTCCCTGCATTGCAATGTCAAACACAAATCCGTCGTCCTCGTAGTCTACGGCAAGGTAGCGATAGCCCGCTTCCAGCGTGACCGAATCACTGTACCGGTATTGAAGGGTGCCCTGCACTTGCCAATCGATGTCGGCGCCAAGGCCGAAGCCACCGACATCCGCCTCGCCATGGAGTCCGAATCCATTACCGAGAGCAACATCGCCGGCCACACCAACAATGGGGTCGACCCAAGTCTTGCTGCCGCTGGCCTCCCTTACGCCGAGAGGGCCAGTAACAGTCAAATCCGTATCCAGGTACCAGAGCCGTCCGCCGGCCAAAACGTCCAAGGTTGCGGTGCCATTGTCGACGACCCGATAGGAGCCGCCGAAGGTCCACACCACCGTGTTCATGTCCACCTCGGCCGAAAGAGCCAACGGGCCGGCCGACGTGCCATCGGCCTCGAGTCCCAGGTAGATGACGTCAGTGAAGAGAGCGTAGCGGCCATTGCGCGCCTCACCGGCAAGCATGATCGGTGGGGGAGACCAATCGATGTGGTCGAAAATCTGGCTGAAATCGACATCGATATCTACCGGCGACAGGTCTCTGACGCCGACCCTGCCCTTCATGCCTGCCATCCAGAAATAGGGCTCTGCGGTGAAGGTCCAGACTGGCGCGGCTTCAGCAGGCGCGGGTGCGGTTTCAGGAAGTTGCGTCGCAGCGTCAGCGGCGATCGCCGGCACCGCACCCAGCGCTGCCGCTGTTCCCGCCGAGGCCAACACGAGAGCTCGGATCATTCCCATATAAAGTCCCCTCTATTTCCGTCTTTCACTTCATGTCCCGATGCGACCGTATATGCATTCGCGCTGCTCAGCCAATGGATATCGGATTCCGATCGTCTTTCATGTCGACAGCGGGTCATTTGTTCTTGGCTCTACTTCGGGAACAGCAGGCTAATTCCGGTGCGGAATCCGAAGCCGTCGGGTCCGCTATCGGGGCTTGCCGCCCAATATCGCACACCGGCGAAGAGGCTGATTGGCTGCTTATCGATCACAACCAGCTTCGAGACCTGGACGTTTATCGGGACCGACCATTGATGCGTTTCCCAATTGTAGGCACTCTCGGTATTGAGTGTGAACGTCCAGGCGTCCTTCGTCGTGTAAGAGACGAAAGGCTGCAGGAATGTGGAATTTATATCGCTGCGCTCGCTGTCGCCTGCAAATGACCAGATATGGTTGGCCAGCATACCGACCGTCCAGCCATCGAATTGCTTCAAGACGACGCCGGTCGGTCCCGCCCCCCATTTTTCCCCGCCAAGCAACGGATCAGTCGCAGTGGGCAACAGAAACACCGGGCCGACACCCCAGATGATCCCGCTCGCCGTGGGTTGGGAAGGCGAGAAGAACAGGCTTTGGCTTATGTCGCCGAGCCCGGACTGGTCGCCGGATGGTCCTGCAATGTCGTGCTGCCAGGCAATCGGCAAGATGGTGCGCGATATCAGGTTCCAGTTGTCGTTGAGCGTGATCGGGATGACCGGCTGCACGTTGACATAGGCTTTGTCACCATCGTTCGGGCCATAGCCGCTGTCGTAGTTGAACTGGATCGGCACGCTGATCAGCGAGGCGATCGGATTGGATAACTTCTTGGCGAGCTCCTGCGTGTCGTCCTGGGCTGACGCGACGGTGACGACAAGCAGGGCCGGGAGCAAGGCTGCCATAGTTTGTAGAGATCGCTTGCCAGACAGAAATTCCAAGTCAGCCCCCGAATAGTTCTTGCCTCTCACCGTGGTGGCCAAGGAATGACACGCGATTTGCGGGCAGCGTCCGCGTGCAGCACGGCTCCGACTTCCCCAACCAACCGATCCACCAGTTCCTGCCATTCGGCTCGTCTGGACTCGCGCAATGCCGGCGGGATCTTGTCGATCCTCGACAGTGCGAGTTCCGCCTCAGCAAGTTCCTCGCACATATCCTGAAAGCCCTCACTTCGGTCCATCAGCCGATGGATCGCCAATTCAAACTGCGGGAACCGACGTACCGCCGCCGAGACCGCTCTTTGTCTATCAGCCGGTTCGTCGTCCATCCTCATGGCGCAGATTCGTGTTTTCCCTGGACCACCGTAGCCTAGCGCATGGAGGTGGCTGCGGAATGTAAGTTACGTGGGCAACAGGGTAATTTCTGAACAACCATAGCGAGCGCGGTGGGCACCAAGCCCTATAAAATCGCAAATTCAAATTGCGCTTGCCGGTGAGGCCGCCTGACTATTGATCCGTTGTCGTCCGCCGCTGCACTGCACAAATCGTCGCCGTCATCCGGACGTTATCCGTTCAGACTATTAGGAGTATTGCAAGAACTGGCTCGCGCATATAGATTACGCGACGAGAGGTAACCGGCGAAAAAAGAAAATATAACTGGGAGTAAATCCTCCCAGAACGTCAGGTGAGGGAACCAAGGTGATTCGGGCGGAACCAGCCGCAGGGAGGGAGCATTGGCTCGCCCCAGAGGATTGTCGTGCCCAGCTTGCCCTGATCCTCAACAGTGCGGACTTCGATGCAACCGGTCGCGAGCGCCGCTTCCTCAGCCATGTGGTGGAAGAGACGTTGGAGGGTCGCGGTGATCGCATCAAGGCCTATTCGATCGCTGTCGAAGTGTTCGGCCGCGATATGTCCTTCGACCCGCAGACGGATCCAATTGTCCGGATCGAGGCTGGCCACCTCCGGCGCGGGCTCGAACGTTACTACCTGACTGCCGGACACGCCGATCCAATTCTCATCACGATCCCGAAAGGCGGTTACGTTCCAACGTTCTCGGTGCGATCGCCCGCCGAGATCATTGAGCCGGCCTTGCCGGTTGAGTGGGCAGAAAAAGTCCCGACCCCTGCTCGATGGATGAAGGCATCATGGCTGACGGTGGTTCTTGCGGCTACCGTCGCGGTATTGGCTGTTCTGGCACTGGGATTGGCGAGGAGCGGCGTTCGCCCGACTTCGCCCGAGATTCCGCGACTGTTGGTCGAGACGTTTGAGGATCTTTCAGGAACGGAAGCCTCCAGGGCGATTGCGAGCGGATTGACGCAGGAAATTGTCGGGCAACTCTCTAAGTTCAAGGACGTCATCGTCGTCCAATCTCCCGAAAACTCGGTCGCGCCGTCGCGCTTTGTTCTTGCGGGAAGCGTCCACCTGTCGGCCGATGCGTTCCGGCTTCGGATCAGGTTTATCAACCGCGCCGACGGCTCGGTCCTGTGGGCGGACAGTTATGATGGAGAGACGAAAGTCGCCGCGCTTATCGAGACCGAGGCCAGTATCGCACAGAAAGTGGCGACGAGCCTGGCCCAGACATACGGCGTGATTTTTCAGGCGGACGCCTCGCTCAACGTCTTGAATCCTCCCGACGATTGGGCTGCCTATTCCTGCACGCTTTCCTTCTACGCTTACCGCGCAAAGCTCGATCAAAGGGCACTTCCAGCGGTGCGTGCGTGCCTGGAGAAGGCCGTTGAGCGCTTCCCGGGCTACGCCACGGCCTGGGGTCTGCTGTCGCAGGCCTATATCGACGAGATTCGATTCCTCTTTCCTTCCGACGAAGCCGCGACTTCGGCCTCGGTCGCTCGCGCTCTTGCCGCGGCCAGGCGGGCCGTGGAACTGGACCCGCTCAATATCCGCGGCCTGCAGGCGGAAATGTTCGCGCTCTATTTCAGCAAAGAGATCGAGGCGGCGCTGCTAGTGGGCAAGCGTGCCTTGGACATCAACCCCAACGACACCGAACTGATGGGCGAGTACGGATATCGGCTGGCGCTTTCAGGAGGCTGGGACGACGGCTGCCCGCTGGTCGCGGAAGCTCACACGCGCAACCCGGGTCCCTTAGCCTATTACGAGACCGCGCTTGCCCTTTGCGCCTATTTTCGCGGCGATTATCCGCAGGCGGCCATGTGGATCAGGAAAACCACGTTTCCCGGCAATGCCAACTTTCACACCATCGCGGCCGCGATTTTCGGCGAGGGCGGATATGAGGCGGACGCCCGGCGCGAACGTGTCTGGCTTGAAGAACACGCGCCAGGTTTGATCAAGAACCTCCGGCAGGAGGTTGCGAGGCGGATCATTCGACCAGAGGACGTCGATTTCTTCCTCGGTTCGCTCAAAAAGGCCGGGCTCGCATCCAAGGACTTAGGCGGGCAGACGTAAACTCTGCCCGCAAGACACGGCATTTTAGGTGGTGCGTACATGCCAGAGGTCGTGGCGATCCTTTCCGCTTTCGAAGCAGCCGGCGTCAAGTTCGGCGGTCCCCGGGGGGGCGACTAAGAAGTCAGCGGCGCCCGCCCCTCACCTGCCGGCGGCGAGGCCTGCATCAAAAACAACGAGATCCAGATGGACGAAAGTGTTCGTTCGAATGATGCTACTCCGTTGTCTTGAGCGCAGGTTTTGCTCAGCCAGCACAGCGCCTCCTCTTAAGCTCGCTGGTGGTCAAGGCCCGGCGGCCTGCTGATGGTCCCCCCCAATAGGGCTGCCGGGCCCCTCGAACTTGCGCCGCGGATTGCGCGGACTTCATGACCCGGATTAAAAGCGGGTCGATTGAATGTCGACTTTTGCCGTAAAAAGTTTCGGGCCGGAACGCTTGCGCGTCTCAAGGGTTGGGGTGCAGGAGATGCAGGCGTGGCCGAGAAGCCGTCTATCGCCGAGATGTTACGACGAACCTCTGACCAACTGAAGAGGATCCGGAAACGCGTCGCCAATGGCGGTCACGTGGACCAGATGCAAGAGGTCGATGCCTTGGTGGGCCTCGCTAAAGAAATGGCCGACCGGCAACTGGCCGGGTTAGAAAGGCCGGCAGATGAAAACGAAGGCTCTCTGCAAGACGATGACGATGCAAAGGACTGAGCGTCGTCGATCGCTGACATTCCCCGATCATGGAATTAGAATTATTTGAATTGCCGAGTTCGGTACTATTCAACGGCGGCGGACTCCAACCGCCTGGCCGGCGCCCGCCAAGCGTTCTTACCCCACGCCCCCCAAGCGGCGCCGGCCATCCGGATGCTGCCACGAAACGGACGGGAGTGCGTAGGCTGGGACGCGACCGGTATGTAGAAGACCCGCCGCTACATTTGCGAAGCGACGGGCCTCCACCCCATTCCCCACACCGTGCAATTGCGGTTCCAGATGTATGGACCCATTGCGGGGCACCTTGTGGCTTCTACACAGCGGAATTATCGCCACATAGTTCGTTCGCACGTTTCGATTCCATTAGCTTGAGCGCATGTATTCGCCAGCCAGGCGAGTATCTTAAGGCTCGCTGGTCAGGCCCAGCGGCCTCCAGCTGCCAGTCCCCCCCGCAACCAAGCCGCTGGGCCGTCCCCGCTTGAGCGAAGCGCGTTGTCTCGCATTTAGCGACATCTTGACTAAGGCCCCGCGTGCACCACTCAAATGAATGGCAATTTTCTGTCGGAATGCGTCTACGGTCCATTGTCCGCGACCACGCATTGTGTCGCGTGGGAGACACAGTAACTCCACTTTTAAAGGCGTCGAGATGCTACGAGCACCGCAAAGCCAGTTCCTGAGACCTGAAGATCGGGCGATCTGCCAGAGGGTGGTCGACCAGATAGCCGCCGACGCTAAATGGTACAGCACCTCGATAGACGGTCAGATTCTGGCCTCGACCACGCTCACTCTCTTTCAGTCCGGCGTCGTCAATGAAACGAATTTGCTGGCACATGTTCGCGCGCGCCGCCACGATTTTACTAACCTGACCGACTAGCACTTCACCCTGCCGACATCGGCGCCCGATGTGGCTCTTCGACGACCACTCCCTCCGCCAATACAACCCGGCCCTAAGTGCACAAACCCTGCAAAAGTACGGGCTTTTGAAGAAATGCTGTCACCAGGTGCTGCCGATTTGGCTGAAAGACGGTCATCTTGGCCGCTATTCTCCAAAGCTGGGAACCTCCGGATCTTGGTTCACAGGCCCACCGGTCAAGCCGGAAAGGCGTATCAGGTAAACTTGCGTTACCTTCGATCAAATCCAAACCCGTGGGTTTGAATTTGATCGCAACGGTCTGCAGGAATGGATGCGGACCGTCTGGCGAAACGACGTATTGAAAAGTCCACGAGCGGAGCGCGAAAGCCACCTGACGCGATGACCACGACGATTGACGACATATTCCGGCCGCTGGCGTTAACCGCGCGGTTTCTTGTCCGGTGCTGGCCGCAGCTATTGCTTGTCGGCTGCCTCGGTATGATCGCTCGTGATCTGTTGCTACAGGGCGCCGTGACGATCGGTCTCCAATTCCCGCTGGGCGGAATGGTCATGCTGTCGCTGGTGATTCTCGCCAAGCTGATGGTACTGGTGATGATGTTCGTGGTGCTCCGGCCGCATATGCCGGCGGTGGCGGCGCTGAGACAAAAAGCGAAAAAGGAAGCGGACCTAACAAAACGCGAGCCGATCCTGGCGATTACCGCAGCCGCGATCCTGCCGTTCTTTGCCTATTATGCTGCCTGGGGTTTCCTTGGCGATACGGTTCGCGAATATTCGCGCATGGCGCTGGCCCAAGCCGAACTCGGCAAGAGCGTCGACATCTTCGCCATTCTTCAGTCAAGCGGCGTGGTACTGTCGATCGTCATTTGCTGGCTGGTGCGTTTTGCCGCCAAGCGACTGAATGCGCGCGCCTCTCACCCCTACTGGCGGCTGCTGATCGTGGCGACGGACGCAACTTGGGTCTTCATCGGTCTCTACGCGCTCGGCGAATGGAAAGACCAGTTCATCCGTTGGCTCGGCGCAGGCGCGGCGCTGCAACAGCTCAGCCTCGATTTGCTTGCGCCAGTAACTTCGGCGGCTGCGGCCGACCAATTCGTTCCCGCGGAATTCCGACCGCTTCCCTTCGGAGAGCAGCTTCAGAATCTTTTCTTTTTCGCGTTGCTGCCGATTGTCTGGCTGGTGATGGCCGCGATCATCAACGGCTATGAACTTTCCGCGCCCGCTCCCGGTCCTGCGCCATTGCGCACGACCTCCTGGCAGAGGTGGCTGAAGGATTTCGCGACCCATTTCGTTGGCGGCTACCGCAGCCGCTACTCGCCGGTCTGGACTTGCCTCAAGTTGACGCTCAGTGCCGGCCTTGCCACGCTTGTCACCTTCGTCATCGCCTATCAGGCGATCTCCTGGGTCGGCGCCTGGATGTGGTATGGCCTGACAAGGCTGATCGGAGCGCATGATCTCGCAACCTGGCAGATCTTCGCCGATACCATCAGCCTGTTCATCGGCAGCCCAAGCGATCTCGACGGGGGAATCCTGCTCGACGCGGTCCGGGTCGCGCTGCTTGCAGCCGTGCTCGAGACCGCGGTCGCCACGGCTGGCGAAGCGAGTGGCGTCAGGTCCGCGGTTCGCTGACGCTGAGATAATTTGGCAGCGCCGAATAGAGGGCGATCGACAGCGTGAGGCTGCTCGCTGCAGGTGGAATCGAAAAGCTGGCAGCCATCCGGGCCGGCTTGCCGGGCTCCGTCGCCGCAAACGCGCTGCCACCACACAGGGACCGTTGCTGGGCGTCCGGATATTGCTTCCTGACCACCGGATCGGCAAACAAGGTTGGCTGCCATTCGCGACCACTTTCATCGGAAAGCCGCACCTGGCATGGGACGGCGCCGAGCGCTTTCGGGTCAGCAGCGAGAGCCTCGAATTCCGCAAGGACGACGGCGCTTCCCTCGCTGCCTGCCAGCCTGGTGAGGCGCGTCACGGTCCAGCTTGCGCCGGCATAGTCGATCGGTTGCTCCAAGGTTCCAGATACCGGCTGACGCAAATGTTGGGAGCGCCAGTCCTTGATGCTTCCCCACGTCTGCGCGGCCAGCGCGGCAGGCAGCGCAACCACCAGCGCCATCATGCTCAGCCAGTAGCCTCGCCGCGTTGACATCACCTTTGCGGGAGAACTGTCCATGGCGGTCCTTCCTGGTTGCGGCGGACGGTGATCGCAGGCTCGATGTCTTTGTCGGAAACGTTCGTGGCGATACGGATCTCATCGTCGAGCGGCAACAATTTTGTGCGTGCGACCACCACGGTCCCGCCGGCGACGGCATCCTCCGGCACTTCGAACATCAGAAGGACACGGCGTGGCAGGCCGGGATGGTAGGCATCGCCTGGCATCATTTCGATCGTCGCCGGCACCCGGTCGGTCAGGACATAACGGACGCCGCTGCTGCTCAGCCACTCGCCCGATGTGAGGCCCAAGGTCGCGAATTTCGCCTCGGCCTCGCCTTCCACCACAACCCATACGCCGGAACTCGTGTAGGTCTTTGACTTCCCGAAGGTCTCGACATTTAGAACACGCGCCACCCTGGCGCTGTCCAGCGAAAGCGCGAACGCGCTAGCCTCCACACGCTTGTTCATGCCGCCCGAAGAGACGATCGGCGAGGTAATGTCGCTGTAAAGCGGACGCGTGTGCTGCATGCCGTAGAGCACGGCGGCAGCGAACAGCAGCGCAAGCGCCGAACGTACCATGCGCATCATGGCGCCTTCTCCACCGGCAGATCGACCGTCGCAACGGGATCGCGGTCGTACCACCCGCTTGCGCCGTAAAGATTGTCGCGCAGCTTGTAGATCTGGCCGGTGACGGTGATCGTCACCTTGTCCGGCACGGGCACACCGGCCGGCCATTCCCAAGCCATCGTCGTGCGTTCCGGCATGTTGGGGTTGAAATATCCCGCCAGATACTTGTCGCGATCGAGAAAAGCCGTTGGCATCGGCAGCTTTAGCGCCGGCGCGCCGAGTGTGACGACGCGGTAGAGCACGTTGTTGGGAGTGGCGGAACGGTTCACTACATCCAGATCCACCATCAGAAGCTGCACCGGCTGTGATGGGGGAACGCCTGTCGGGGGCACTGTTCCGACACGTGCCGTTAGTAAGGTCACAAACCAGCGACCGGTATCGATCTGCTGGCCTGCTTGCACAACAGGCACCTTTGGCGGATGGGCAGCTTCGTAGAGCGTCATCGAAAACGAGATTGCCGATGCGGCCAGCCCGCCCAGGCCGGCGATCAACAAGGCATACAGTCTTTGCCGTATTGTCGTTCGTGTCGGTTCCGTCATGCGCGGTGCGGTATGCGATGGTCCTCAGGCCAGCCTTATACGATGCGAACGCCACGCAATCGGACAATAATTGTTACATCGCTTAAACAGCAGCGCTTGCCCCTTTGACGAGGGGTCAGCGCAGCGGTAGCCAGCCGCGCAATCGGATCCTTGGTGGCCCGTCCAACCCTTTCGAAGAGGCGCTCGGTCTCCTAAGTTTCTCGGCATGCCTCGTCCCGTTTTGGCACCATCGGATTGGCATCTAAATTGCAATCGGATTGACATCTAAATTGCAAATTGAGACTCGCCCGAGTTGGGGCCGAAATCGGTCTGGTACTTTCGAAGCGAGGCTCGCAGATTGCGGGGCAGCGAACTTCTTCGGTCACTATGTGAGCGCCTTCATATCAGTTTCACATGCGGCGGCTTTGAATGGTGTCGCCAGAGCGCTGGCGAGGGAGATGGAAATGGGTTTAGCCGAAAACTTGTCTGATGTTTCGCTCACATTCGCTTGTCCGGATTGCTCGCATCCGACTGTAAGGAAGGGCTCTGCGCTAAGAACAATCGCGCACATCAGATGCGACGGGTGCAACGCCAAGGTCCGGATCACTTATCCGCAGAAGCTAGCGATCTTCGAAAAGCACAAGCTACTAGCCACCCAAGGCGCATTGCGATTGGCTATTTTCTAGGCATAGGCGCCGACTAACAGGACCTGAACAGCGCATTGCTTTCTCGCTGAGCGCTACTTTAGCTTGTCCTTAATTTTTTCCAACGGCATGAGTCGCAGTAGGAGAAATGGTCGTGCCTTCGTCGGAGGTGCCGGACATGCAGAAGGAAAATTGATGGGGGCGCCGGACCTGGGCCCGGCGTCCCTCTCCACCTCTTCACTTCTCCGACCACACCGCCAGCTCGTAGCCGTCCGGATCGGAGAAGTGGAAGCGGCGGCCGCCCGGGAAGGAATAGGCGGGCTTGACGATCTTCCCGCCGGCCTCCTCGACGCGGCGCTGGGTCTCGTCGAGCTTGTCGGCATAGAGGATCACCAGCGGCCCGCCCGCCGCTTTGCTCTGGCCACCGAGGGCGAAGCCGCCGGTCAGGCGGCCGTCGTTGAACTCGCAATAGCTCGGCCCGTAGTCCTTGAAGGACCAGCCGAAGGCCTTGCCATAGAAGTCGCGGGAACGCGGGATGTCGCCGACGGAAAACTCGACATAGTCGATGCGCTTGTCGTTGCTGGATTTGGCCATGATCTTCTCCTTTCGCGGTCTTTGGAAGCTCAGCGTTCGAGCATTGCCTCGAGGGTGTTGAGGTCGCGCTGTACGGCGTCGGCGTCGGCAGCGAAGATCTCCTCCGTCATGTCCGGCGTCCTCAAGAGCACGAACATGACCTCCGCGCCGGTCCCATTGGGAACCACACGCACCGCATTGCGGGTTTCCTTGTCCTCGGCAAAGACGATGTGATCGAGGACACCGAATTCATTGGGTCGGGAGAAGCGGATGCGGATGGGCCGGCCGTCGGGGTCCTCCGCCGCCCATTCCTCGCCCGATCTCTCGAAGCGTCTGCCGAGGCCTGCCGCCCAGCGCTGGAAATTCTCCGGGATGGAGGCGAAGTCATAGACTTCACGCCAATCCCGGTCGATGGACACGGTGATGATGCGGGATTTGTAGATGGTCATATCTGCCTCCTTTCCAATGAAGGCAGACTAGGCGGAACTGGCGGCGGCGTATTGAACGAAACGGCCAGCTCAGGCGCCGAGCTGTCGCAGAACCGTCGCGGGCGAGAAGCCCGACAGGCGCCGCACCTCGCGCGTCAGATGCGCCTGGTCGGAATAACCCGCCTCGAACGCAAGATCGGCTAGGCGCGGCTCAGCCGACTGCCGCACCAGGCCCAGAAACCGCTGGAAGCGGAGAATGCGGTCGAGCGTCTTCGGGCCATAGCCGAAAGCCTCCTGGCAGCGGCGGCGAAGTGTTCGCGGGCTGACGTCGAGCCGGTCGAGGATCACCGCCATGCCCGGACCGGCGGATTCCGTTTTCAGCGCGTTGAAGACAAATCCCATGTCCGGAGGCGGCGGCTCGACGTCGGGCGCAATCCTGGAGAGTGCCGCTTGCATCGCCCGCACCCGCTCCGCCGTGGAGGGTGCATCGCCAATTCTCTGGGCGATTTCGCGCGCCAGCGCTCCCAAGAAGTGGCTGAGCGCCACCCGGCCGCCAACGATCTCCGACATCGGCGGGCCGAGCCATCGGCTTGCCGCACCCGGTCGGAAGCGGGCGCCGATCACAGTAGAGCCGGGTGTCAGCGTAGAGAGGGCAACGGCCACGTCGGGGCCTGCTACGACCAGATCGCCGTCGATCCAGGTGATGTCGACGCAGCCGTCGGGAACCACGGCCGATAAGCTCCCCGCGTCCGGTCGCAATGTATTGGACCAGACACACTGGAAATGCCCTTCGAGTGCGGCCGGAGGATTAAACTCGCGGTATTCCCCGATTGCCCCGGAAAGCACGGGCGCCCCGGAAAGGATGGGCGCCCCGGAAAGGATGGGCGCCCCGGAAAGGACGGGTGTGTTGTCGTCGGGCGTCACGCGCCTCTCCTGTGAGGAACACTTTCGCAGGCATCGTACTTCTTCGGTCCCGAAATCTATTGCGATGGTGGCGTGCTTCAACCCCTGTTGTCGTTCTCAATCAAGCTCTGCCTCGCATGGTTGCGACGTCAGGCGGAACTGGGCAATTGTCGAGTATTCCACCAAGAGATCGTGGAATAGCCGTCATGACCACGGAAGCGGTCGTAAGCTGAGGCCCGCGACGCCCGCGCTCGGCTCGCGCCATCTTGAGTCTCGCACCAGGGATGTTTACCCCTTTACGAGAACAGCCTTTCCATCAGTCGTCGCATCTTTGAGGGGACCGAGAGTGGAAAAGTACCAATCAGGCCTCACCCTGGACAGTGCCGCCAGGGGATTCTTTCCGGAAGTCCGGTATAAGCTCGGGTCCCGAAGCACACGCTGGAAATCAAAGTCGGCTGCGAGCAGAGCTCTCAGCAACAACTGCTGACGATCCAGCCGCAACAGGTCCGACCCGCTGCGATTGATCATGCTCCGGGCCCCCATCCACTGGTGAAGTCGCTCGCCTGAAAGAAGCTCTTCTGGGGGGCGGAACGAGATGGCCTTGCGTCCCTCCTCGATCGGGCGCGTAGGATGCAAGGGATACCAGAAGTCGAGAGGTTCGCTCACTGGCACAGTGACGCTGACCGCCTCGAGCGCAGCCTCGGTCGCGGCGCGCCTGACACACAGCAGGCTCTCAGCTCGAAACCCCAGTTCTCGAACCGCTTTCAGGAGAAGATCGCCGCCACCGGTCGCAAATGCCGCATTGATGCGATCGTTGAGGCTGGGTACCCAAAGATCACGGGGAATCCAGGTGAGATGCCTGTAGGTCGGATCGACAACCACCATGATATCCGTGTTCGCTTGCCAGTCATCCCGGTCGAGGATTGCCACTACCGTCACGCGCGCGGCCCCTGCTCCGTCCGCCCGCGCCAATTCGCGCTTACCTCTGTCGACGCCGCGCTCGTAGGCGAAGGTGCACGCCAGGACGAGCGGCCATGATGCGACAACGAACAGGCGATCCAGCCCTCGAACCGATCTGAAAGAAAGCGGCGCGATGAGCATGAACCGGCTGAAGCCTCGCCTCAGCAGCGAGCTCTCGTCGAGCGCAGGCCAGTGGATTGCGGCGCGCTTGCCACGGGCAAGCTGATCCTGGATCATCTGCCGGAAGCTGGTTGGGTTCAGGTGCGATGCCTGAACCGAAGGGGCCCAGACCGGACGATCGGCACGCTTCATCCGGCGGTGGAACTCCGTATCCTCGCCGACCCGAAGGTCCTCCCGGAACCCGCCATATTTTTCGAAGAGCGTTCGGGCATAGCTTGCGCCGTAGCGGAGCGCCTTCCTCTTGGGCACACCGGGCATCCGGCGAACCAAAACCGAGAGATGGCTTGCCCATGCATAGAGGTTTCGCGGATGGCTGTTGACCACGGCCGAGGCTACGGAGTTGCGGCCTTTCTTGTGAAGCAGGAGCCGGTTGGCCGCCCAGCCCGGACTGGCGACGAGATCGGAGGCGAGAAATGCGACCCAGGGTGCGCGAGTGGATCTGATGCCAACGTTTCGCGCGGCCCCTGGCCACAGCAGTTGCGGGGTGGAAATGACGCCGATACCGGAGGCTTCACTCGAAAGAACGGAGCGGGGATCGCCACCGCCTGAGTTGACGACGACAATCTCGATCGGAATTGGTTGCGCCAGCAGCGAGTCCACTGCCGTCTTCAATTCCACCGGTGCACCAACGGAAAGGACCACCACGGCAAGTTCGGGAGATGCCTCGCTCAAGCGGGATTTCCAAGCAACAACTTTGCCGAGGTATCAAGCGGCAGCAACCGCGCGAATCGGGAATGCCCCGACGCTAGATCCCGGACCTGTTCAGCCACACCGGCAGGACTCCTGTAGGTCACGATATCCGCGACGCTGCGCGTGTCGTATCCGCACCAGAAATCCGCCGCACTTCCGATGTCGATGGCAATACCCCCCGCTTGCCTGATCCACATGCAGTAGATTTTACCCAGCATGCCGGCTGAAATGAGAAAAACACGACCGCGCAGCTGTCCCGACAATCGATCCCTCAGCCTTGTGAAGGCGTGTGGATAGTGCGCATCGCCGGCTATGCTGGCGAAGCCTGCGGCGTATTTGTGTTCTGGCGGAACCAGGTGGACCGTCTCGATAGTTATCCCATGTCGCTGCGCCAGAACGCCGCCGAGCTTGGCATGACATGTGATCAGGGACACGACTCCAAGCCTGGGGAGGAGCAGGTCCCAAATTCCCCAGAAGGATAGGGATTGGTGGATATGGCAGGAGGTCAGCACGGCTTGCTTGCTGGTGTTTCCGGCAGCAAAATCGATCGATGCAAGGAGGCCGCGGGCATTTCTGCCGCCGTCTCCCAACGCCTCCAGAGAGTTGCTCAAAATACCGCGACTAGTGCGATCGAGATCAGGAAGCCCAACGACATCGGCGGAACGTATCGCTTCTTTCAGCTGCCACTCCAGCGCGTCATCCACTTGGGCAGCGCGCCCCCACCAGGTCTGCTGGGTCGCTTCCCTGTCCGTCTCGCGAAACACCTCCAGTTCGGTTCTGTAGGGAAGCATGCACCCTTCCCCATCGCCCAACCTGATCAGCGAAAGAGGCTTCAGTTCATCGAATGCCTCAGCAATGCACGTTGCAACTTCAAGCGCTTCATTCAGGACGAAGGAGGGATCTGGGAAGAAGTCCGTATGCCCAGAACGAAGCCGGACAAAAATCCCGCAGATGTCGCGAACTGCATCTCGTCGACTTTCAGCCCCCACCGATCCCGGGCTTTGCGCGAGATGATCCCGAACCAGTTGCTCAATGTGAGGCCCCTGATCGAAGGCGCTTTCAGATGAGGAAACCAGACAATTAAGGGAGCGCAGTCTCGTACGCTGAAAAATTGCAGACAGCCTCAGCAATTCCCCCGCTACGGTATGGGGAGCTTCCGCGTCTACGCGATCCAAAACGACGTTCGCGAGACCAGCCCCGCCGACCTCCCAGGCTGCACTCACCATAGCCGACAGGATTTCAGGCGAGAACTCGTCGATACTCCCGTGCTCCCAAATCTGACGCAAGCATTCACCGGCCTCAAAGTACCGATGCGCTTGTATAAGGCAGTTGATCCGAAGCTTCTTGCGGGCTGCCTCCTTACCCGCGCGGCTGCGGTCAAGCACGTCCAGTGCCTCATCTGCCCGGCCGAGCCTTCCCAGAACGCCTAAATAGGAATGCAGCAGCTGCCAATTCCCGAGGAGCAGCGCTTCGTTCGTGCCTAAAAGCTGGCTCATGGTGGCCCAGTCGTGCGTGGCTTCCAGAAGTGGCATCGAGGCAAGCAGATAAGCAAGTGGCGAGCTCCCCGCTTCCAACTCCTTGACGATCTCCTTAGCCTCGGCAATTCGCTGCAGCCGCACAAGCAACAGAACTTTGCGCCGCATAGCGTCAGGGTCGCTCAATGTCTTCCATATGACATCCTGCATTTGCAGTGCGAGTGGCCAGTCGCCGCGTTCGGAAGCGATCCGCTCCAGGCCCCGATATCCGGCGATTTCCGCCGGAAAACGTTCGCACAGCTGGCCAAAAGCCGCTTCGGCTTCCGCCAGCCTTCCAAGTTTGAGCAGGGCTGCGGCATGTCCGGCGAGTGCCTTGCGGCCAGGCGCGAGCCTGCTTGCCGCCGCCCAGGCCTCCGCCGCGATACCCCAGTGGTCCAGTTTCTCTGCCGAACGGGCTGCTCCTTCATGTCCGCCTGAAAAATCTGGATTGCGGCTGCGAAGCTCCTCGAACACCAACTCGGCCTCGCCGTAGCGGCCGAGCATGAATAGGGCCGTGGCCCGCCTATGCAGATATCTCTTTCGCTTGCCTGGGAGAATACGGGCGGCGACTGTCCAAAGCGCAAGCGACCTCGCCCAACGTTGCTTCTCCGACGCCGACAGGACAGTCTCTGGTCGATGATGGCCCTGGTGGTCGGCCTGTACCGCCCAAATGACCCGGGAACGCCCTGCACCATGCTCGCCGGAATCACCGCCGGTTCGCGCCATCTCTCGTTCGACCGCTGGAAAAATATGTCTCCATGCGGTTCCGTCGGACATCTCACGCGGCGTCCACTGACTGTAACAGAGGTCGCGCATGAACTGCTCGCGCTCCGGTTTCTTCGGATGCTCGATATCATCGAGACTGTTGGAACAAAGGCGGTATGCGAGGCTCGCCGGAGATAGACATATCGGCGGGACGCCCGCGATCAACGCATCGATTGCGGCACCGGATGACAAGGTTACGCACACCCACGCATTTGCCACCTCGTCAGCGAACGGCCGCCTGCCGCGCGAGATGGTGACCTCGGGCACGGTCGAGCAAGCATGGACAATGGCTTCCTGATCGCGCCATCGCGTGCTGGGGTGCAGCCGGATCAGGATTGAGCGATCGCTGATCTTCCTGATCGCCGCCGCGGTCTCGTGTAGCCACCTCACCATGTCGATGCCCCGTAGCGAGGCATCCTTGGGCACCTGTCCAACCAGGAGTATGTAATCTCCCTCGGTTCGGTAGGGCGTCAGCTTGATCCCGAATTCGGCCTGCACCCTTTCCCATCGATCCGGCGGGCTGTTTTCTGCACAAAAATCGGCGTCGTCGCCCAACGCTCCGCCTACAGCCACGCGGTAGTACGGGTGAACTTGTCGCGGGCGCAGCGGCCGACGGCGCAACGCCGCGAGCCAACCGGGCAGGCGCTGATTGAAACTCCGGCCGATCAGCGAGCTTTCGATGACGACGATGGGTCCGTTGTGTTCCCGATAGATGGCGTTCCTGAGACGCCCCTGCTGGGAGCGTCGGGGCGGATTGGCAAGCCCATACATCACCGCGACGTCGCAAGGTTTATACTTCCAGCCAGGCGTAATCGTTACCTGCATGCCTTCCACACGGAACATGGAAATGTCCATGAAGCTGACACTGTCGGTAAAAATGCGGGCATGCATTTGTATCTTCACCGCATTTCATCCCAGCGTGCGGACGAACGCCTGCGGCGTCTTCGCGGCCAAAGATGAAGACCGACTCTGCGTATTCATATGATTGCCCCTCTCGGCGAACTCTAAGCGGTGGAGCCGGTCACGACAACCGCCAACAGAGTCGGGAAAGTGGGCGACGAAAGGTCAAGTCCGGCGGCTGTCGTGTCTAAGGGATTTTTTCGAGCGCTCTGCGCGGCCGCGTTCAAGACACTTGCGCAGCCATCCGCCGAATGGAAAAATTCACTGGAGAGTGCCGTAGCGTAGACATAGTGCTCGATCGTCGGGCTTGGCCCGCCATTTACCACCTGGGATCGGCTTACCGTTCCTATGCCTGCGGAGGATCGCTTGGCATGAGCATTTTCGACAGATTTTCCTTGGCTGGCCGTGTGGCGCTCGTCACCGGAGGCGGGCGCGGGCTCGGCTTCGAGATCGCGCGCGCCTTTGCCGAAGCGGGAGCCCATGTGGTTGTGACCGGACGTACGGCCACGGTGCTCGACGGCGCCGTCGCCGCCATCGCAACGGGCGGCGGCAGTGCTCAGGCGGCGGCCTTCGACATAGCGGACGTGGCGGCCGGCCGCACCGTGATCGCGGATATCCGCAGGACCCGCGGCCGGCTCGATATCCTCGTCAACAATGTCGGCGCCCGCGACAGGAGGCCGCTCGCCGCGTTCGGCGACGACGATATCCTTGATCTGATCCGCACGGATCTGCTTTCGGCGATCTCGTTGGCGCGGGATGCGGCGGAAATCATGAAAGCGCAGGGGCATGGCCGGCTGATCGCCGTTACCTCGATCGTCGGCAAGTTGGCACGTCCCGGCGATGCCGTCTATCCCGCCGCCAAGCAGGGGCTGACCGGCCTGATGCGCAGCATGGCCGTCGAATACGGCGCGCATGGGGTAACCAGCAACGCCATTGCCCCGGGGATGTTCGCGACCGAGACCAATGCCGCGTTGGCGGAAGATCCCGACATGCTTTCCTTCGCCAGCCAGCGGGTTCCGCTGCAACGCTGGGGACGGCCGGAGGAAATCGCTGGCGCCGCCCTGTTCCTGGCCAGCGATGCGGCATCCTTCGTCAATGGCCATGTGCTGACCGTTGACGGCGGAATGTCCGTGCAGATGTGACGATTGCACGGGACCGAAAATTCGCCCGGTGTCAAACCCCGTTCACGGCGTCTTCATCATTCATAACCCTGGCTCGGAACGGCACGCGGTTGATTTCTCCGCCCAAATATGATGCTCCTCCCGCCCATGAAGAAGCTCTGTCTTACGGTTCTGGCGTTGGTGGCGCTGGCGTTGCCGGCTAACGCGATGGATAGCGCATTGCGCACCGGCTTGTTGAAGCTCGACCCGCAAACCCGGCTCGAACAGCGATGCGATGCTGAAGTGCTCGACCGGATCACCCGTGATGACCACAAATACAAAGCCGATCGCGTGGTCGCCTACGCTTTTGCGACGCCCGAAATGGAGACCGACGCAATCACAAGTCCTGGGGCTGCCTTTCGCAGCAAGGGACAATGGTACCGGCTGAAATTCAAATGCCGGACGGCGCCGGACCACATGCAGGTTCTGGATTTTCGCTATCGGATCGGCGAGGAGATTCCGGAAACCGATTGGTCTGAATACAACCTCTACAATTAGAGCGTTGCGCGTCCAACTGGACGCGCAATGGACACTCCAACACTGGATCGGCGTATGATCCTTTCCCGATTCCGGGTCATGCGCCAGTATGTCTCGATCTTGGCAGCTTTCACCGGCTGCCGGCGATTTCCACCGCGATCAGGCGGTTTGCCGGCGTTGTCCTCAAGCGATCTCTTGACGCGCGGGAACCATACACGTTAGGCGTCCGAATACTCGGCGCCGACGATCGGCGAACAAGCAAGGAACTTCCAGTTGATGGAAATTTTTACCGCCGCAGGCTTCTCCGCCCTGCTCCAGGTTATCGCCATCGACCTCGTACTTGCAGGCGATAACGCCATCGTCATCGGCCTTGCCGCGGCCGGCCTGCCGGCCGAGCAGCGCAAGAAGGCCATCCTCATCGGCGTGCTGGCAGCGACCGTGCTGCGCATATGTTTTGCAGCAGTAACCGTTCAACTGCTCTTGATCGTCGGTCTGCTGCTGGCCGGCGGCATCCTGCTGTTGTGGGTTTGCTGGAAGATGTGGCGCGAACTGCGCACCTCCCATGCCGACGAGCTGGAAGCGACCGAGGCGCTGTCGAATGCCGATCTCGACAAGGACGATGCCGTGGCTGGCAAGTCACCGCGCAAGACGCTGGGCCAGGCCGCACTGCAGATCGTCGTCGCCGACGTGTCGATGTCGCTCGACAATGTGCTGGCGGTCGCTGGTGCGGCGCGCGATCATTTCTCCGTGCTGATCATCGGCCTCGTTCTCTCGATCGCGCTGATGGGTCTGGCCGCGACCTTTATCGCCAAGCTGCTGCACCGCCACCGCTGGATTGCCTATATCGGCCTGCTGATCATTCTGTATGTCGCGCTCGACATGGTCTATCGAGGCGCGCTGGAAGTCTGGCCGCATGTGAACAATGCGGTGAGCTGACGCCGCCTGTCCCGCCGTTTCCGTCGTCGGCACCGATACATTCATCGTGCGTTTCGTCGCGGTTGCCGCGGGCCCATACCAATGCCGCAATAAGTGTGGTACTGCGCCGCCAATCCTGAAAAGCCGGAAAACCTTTATGTCTGCCCCTCGCGTCAGTTTCGTCAGCCTTGGATGCCCGAAAGCCCTTGTGGATTCGGAGCGCATCATCACGCGCCTGCGCGCCGAAGGCTATGAGATCGCGCGCAAGCATGACGGCGCCGATCTGGTCGTCGTCAACACCTGCGGCTTCCTCGATTCGGCTCGCGATGAATCGCTCAATGCCATCGGCTCCGCCCTATCGGAGAATGGCAGGGTCATCGTCACCGGTTGCCTCGGCGCCGAACCGGACGTCATCCGCGAAAAACACCCCAACGTTCTCGCCATCACCGGTCCGCAGGCCTACGAGAGCGTGATGGCTGCCGTGCATGAGGCTGCGCCCCCGAGCCACGATCCCTATGTCGACCTTTTGCCGCCGCAAGGCGTCAAGCTCACGCCGCGCCACTATGCCTATCTCAAGATTTCGGAAGGCTGCAACAATCGCTGCACCTTCTGCATCATCCCCGCGCTGCGCGGCGATCTCGTCTCGCGGCCGGCGGCCGACGTGTTGCGCGAAGCCGAGAAATTGGCCAAGGCCGGCGTCAAGGAGATCCTGGTCATTTCGCAGGACACCAGCGCCTATGGCATCGACATCAAATACCAGACCAGCATGTTCGGCGATCGTGAAGTGCGGGCAAAGTTCCTCGATCTGTCAGAGGAACTCGGCAAGCTCGGCATCTGGGTGCGCATGCACTATGTCTACCCCTACCCGCATGTCGCCGATGTCATCCCGCTGATGGCCGAAGGAAAGATCCTTCCCTATTTGGACATCCCGTTCCAGCACGCCTCGCCGCAGGTGCTGAAGAACATGCGCCGTCCCGCCCATGGCGAAAAGACTATCGACCGCATTCGCGGCTGGCGCGAAATCTGTCCGGATCTGGCCATCCGCTCCACCTTCATCGTCGGCTTCCCCGGCGAGACGGACGACGATTTCGAGATGCTGCTCGACTGGCTGGACGAAGCCAAGATCGACCGCGCCGGCTGTTTCAAATACGAGCCGGTCCGAGGCGCCCGCTCCAACGACCTCGGCCTCGAACAGGTGCCGCAGGAGATCAAGGAAGCGCGTTGGCACCGCTTTATGCAGCGCCAGCAGAAGATCTCGGCGACGCAGCTCGCCAGGAAGGTCGGCAAGCGCCTGCCTGTCCTGGTTGACGAGGCGCATGGCACCTCGGCCAAGGGCCGCACCAAATACGACGCGCCCGAAATCGACGGCTCGGTGCATATCCAGTCGCGGCGCCCGTTGCGCGCCGGCGACATCGTCACCGTCAAGATCGACCGCGCCGACGCCTACGATCTCTATGGCTCGGCGGTTTGATAGCTGGGCGGGGTGAAGACCTCTCCTGCTAGAGCATTTTGCAGCCAAACGTCTTCGTTTGGCGTCCGACAAAATGCGTTAAAATAAAGAGTTAGAGCGCGGTTTTGGTTCGACCAAACACAAAGGGCTCTAGGACGTGACCGTTTCGCTTACACGGATAAGCATCCGCCTGAGCCAGGCGTGACCGGGATCGCTGTCGTTCCTCCGATGCCACAGCAGAGTTTCCTGATAACCGAAATAGTCGAAGGGCAGCGGAAAAGAGCGCACGCGCGGCCAATTCGTAAGCCGGATCACGTTTGCCGACAAGGTGCAGATCATGTCCGTCTCGGCGATGATCGCCGGCACGGCGAGCGCATAAGGCAGGCTCATTGCAACGGTCCGCTTCAGGCCGCGGTCGTCCAGCAGACGATCGATGTAGCCCTTCAGATCGCCGACATGAGTGACCAGCAAGTGCGGATACTTCAGAAAGAGCTCGAGCGTCAGCGCGTCGCGGATCTCAGGATGCTCGGCCGAGACGATCGATATCCAGTTCACGTGGAAGAGCGATGCACGTTTGATCGTCGTCGGCGCATCGGGCAGGATGGTGATCGCAAGGTCTATCGAGCCCTTCTCGAGACAATCAACGATCTCCTGGCGATGTAAGCTGCGCAAGACGATCGAAACTCTAGGCGCCGCTGAACGAAGCACCGGCATCAGTCTGGGCATCAAAGTCGCCGCGATGTGATCGGTGGTCGCGATCCTGAAGATGCGACCCGATCGCTCCGGCGAGAACTGGCCGAATCCTCCCAACGCATCCTGGATCTGGCGTAGCGCGGCCCGGATCGGATCGGCGAGATCGAGCGCCTTTTCGGTCGGCCGCACGCCATCGGCATGACGAACGAAGAGATCATCGGCGAAAAGCCGACGCAGATGGGCGAGGCGCTTGCTCATCGCAGGCTGGCTGAGCCCGATGCGGGCTGCCGCCGCGCTCACGCTCCCTTCACTGAGGAGGGCGTCGAAGGCGACAAGCAGGTTCAGATCGACGGCAGCTAGATTCACACTGGGCCTCCGACAGTTTATTACTGAAGGGAATATTGAGATGTCAAATATCGATTGGACGACTGAAAGCGAACCCGGAAGATAGGCGCCTTCCAATAGATATGGAGACATGGATGCGACGCTGTTCTCTCGCTGCTATCGTTCTATTCCTGATGCCGAGCCTCTCAAGTGCTCAGCCGGCCGAAGGTCACGGAGGGGCCGTCTTCGTGTTGTCGGATCTCGATATGGTGCCGACCGTCTACGAGACGGGCGAGCTCGGGCCTCCAGACCCTCACTATCTGGATACGCTGTCCATCATCACCTCGCCGACGGAGCGGTCTCGCTCTGTCGCGATGATGGAGGTTTCGAATTCAACCTATGGGCCGCCCGGAGCACTAGACGTCTCCCTGGATGGCCGGTTCGTTTTCGTCGCCGAAACTTTCCGTCAACGGCCCGAACGGGCGACCCGCCTCGACGAGTTGCAGCAAGGCGACACGATCAGATCGCTCCGGCTCGATGGGGGCCACTCGTCGGCGGTCGACAGCGTGAGGATCGGAATCCAGCCCCAGGCGATTCATCTCAATCCTGCAGGCGATCTTATCGCGGCGATTACTGTCGACGCCGAACACGAACTCACTTTCGTACCGGTCAGGGAGGGTCGGTTCGGGCCCGTATCCAGCTTCGGTCTCGATCTTGAGCCGTCAACGGGTTTCATTCCATTGAAGGCGACCTGGGTGCAGTGGCATCCAAGCGGCCGGTATATCGGGGTCAATCTCGTCGACCGTGGTCAGGTTGCCTTCTATGAGGTGCTGCGCGGAAAGGACGGGGCGGTTTCTGCTATTCGTCCCTGGGGCAATCGCGTCCAGACGAACAAGTTCCCCTTTATCGGCCGCTTTTCGCCCGACGGCCGCTACTACATCACCTCCGATGTTCAATGGGGAATCGATACAACTGGCTTCTATGGCGTTCAGGAGGGCATTCTCACCACAGTCCGGCTTGCCGATGTCGGCGCGACGGGCGACGCGGCAAGGCACACCGTGCCTCACATCGCGCTTGGTGGCTGGGGCGCCGAGACGATCGCCTTCAGCCCCGACGGCCGCTTTCTTGTCACGTCCAACCTTCGCGGCACCGGCAAGCCAGACGGCTCGCGCGACTGGACGGAGCACGCGTCGCTCAGCCTCTATCAGCTGGACACTGAAACAGGACGGCTGTCACCGCACGGCGAATGGCCGCTCGAAGGTGTGCTGCCGCAAGGACTCGCTTTTGATCGCACGGGACAAAAGCTCTTCGTCGGCGTGAACCGTTACCGCAATGACGAAGCGCCCCTTGGCGGCGCCGTCGAGATATGGCAGATCACGACGGAAGGGCGCCCGGCGCTCGCTCCCACATCGGATCGCATCAGGCTGCCCGCGGGCGTCCATACGATAATCGCCCGCTGAACTTTCGTGAGTGGGACTCGCAGTCGGGCAGGTTAACCTTCGAAACTCTGCGCATGAAAAGAGGACGCCCGAAGGCGCCCTCCCCAGTGCTTGCGCTTACTGCGGCAGCTTGTCATCGACGCCTTTGACGTAGAAGTTCATGCCGAGCAGCGTAGCGTCGTCGGCGACTTCGCCGTCCTTGAGCCATGGCGTGCCGTCCTGCTTGGCAATCGGCCCGGTGAAGGGGTTCCAGCCCTCGACGATCTTCTTCTCGGTGGCTTGCGCCATCGCCTTCACCTCATCGGGCATGTTGGTGTAAGCGGCCATTTTAACGGCGCCGTCCTTGATGCCCAGCCAGACGTTGCCGGGCTTCCATGTGCCGTCGAGCACGGCCTTCACCCGGCTGATATAATAGGGTCCCCAATCGTCGACGATCGAGGTCAACTGCGCCTTGGGGGCAAACTTGATCATGTCCGAAGACTGGCCGAACCCCTGCAGGCCGCGCTCTTCGGCGACTTGCAGGGCAGCGGTCGAGTCGGTGTGCTGGACGATGATGTCGGCACCCTGGTCGAACAGAGCCTTGGCGGCATCGGCTTCCTTGCCCGGATCGAACCATGAATTGACCCAGACGATCTTCGCCTTGAAGTCCGGGTTGACCGACTGGGCGCCAAGCATGAAGGAATTGATGCCCATCACCACTTCGGGGATCGGGAACGAAACGATGTAGCCGGCGACGCCCGACTTCGATTGCTTGGCGGCGATCTGGCCGAGGATGTAGCGGCCTTCGTAGAAGCGCGCATTGTAGATGCCGAGATTGTCCGACGTCTTGTAGCCGGTCGCGTGCTCGAACTTAACGTCGGGGAATTTCTTGGCGACCTTCACTTCGGGGTCCATGAAGCCGAAGGAAGTGCCGAAGATGATCTTGCATCCTTCGCGCGCCAGGCGCTCGAAAGCACGATCGGCATCGGGACCCTCGGAGACGTTCTCCAGGTATGCGGTCTCGACCTTGTCGCCGAGTGCCTTCTCTACGTCCAGGCGGCCCTGGTCATGCTGGTACGAATAGCCGAAATCACCGATCGGGCCGGTATAGACCCAACAGGCTTTCAGCTTTTCCTGCGCTTCGGCGGTCGCCGCCAGCGACAATGCTGCCGCCGTGGCCATCAGCGCAATAAGCAGTTTTTTCATCGTGTTACCTCTCTGAGTTAAGCCTTGGAGCTTCCCGGCTGTCTTTTATTATTCAACGATCCGGAACGAATGGCTGCCCCAAGGAAGCCGGTGTGTTCATCATCGTCAAACGCTTGTTGCGCGAGATTAGAACGAGAACCACGATGGTTGCCAGATAGGGCAACGAAGAAAGCAGTTGTGAGGGAACCGGAATGCCAAAAGCCTGTGCATGAAGCTGGCCGATCCATACCGCGCCGAAGATATAGGCGCCGGCCAGCACCCGCCATGGCCGCCATGATGCGAACACGACCAGCGCCAGCGCGATCCAGCCGCGCCCGGCGGTCATGTTCTCTACCCATTGCGGCGTATAGACCAACGACAGGTGGCCCCCGGCAAGGCCTGCACAGGCGCCGCCGAAGATCACTGAGAGATAGCGGTAGCGGATGACTTGGATGCCAAGTGCATGGGCCGATGTGTGGCTGTCGCCGATCGAGCGCAGCGTGAGTCCGGTGCGGGTCTTGAACAGGAACCACATGACGGCGGCGGTCAATGCGATCGAGATGTAGAAGATCGGGTCCTGGCCGAACAACAACCTGCCGATGACCGGGATCGCTGTCAGGCCGGGAATGTCGAGGTTTGGCAGCCTCGCGCCGGGCTGGCCGACAAAGCTGGTGCCCATCATGCCGGAAAGGCCGAGGCCGAGCAATGTCAGCGACAGACCGGTCGCCACCTGGTTGGTGGCCAGCGACAGCGTCATGACGGCGAACAGCAGCGAAAACACCGCACCCAAGGCGATCGCCGCCAACAACCCGATCCACGGCGATCCGGTGAGATAGCCGGCGCCGAAACCGCCGACCGCCCCCATGATCATCATGCCTTCGACACCGAGATTGAGCACGCCGGAACGTTCGACCACCAGCTCGCCGATCGCCGCGATCAGCAAAGGCGTCGCCGCGGTTGCGATGGTCAAAAGAATGTTGACGGTGATGTCCATCAGCGGGCCTCCTCCAGCTTCGGTGCGGATTCAAGCTTCGGCGCGGCAAAGCCAATCAGACGAATGCGGTAGTGAATGAGCGTGTCGCAGCCGAGCACGAAGAACAGGAGCATGCCCTGGAACACGCGCGCCACCTTGTCGGAGATGCCGAGCGCGCTTTGCACCGCCTCGCCGCCGAGATAGGTCAGCGCCAGCACCAGGCCCGCCGCGACGATGCCTAGTGGATTGAGCCGGCCGAGGAACGCCACGATGATGGCGGTGAAGCCGTAGCCGGGCGAAATGACCGGCTGCAACTGGCCGATGGCGCCGGAGACTTCCGAGATGCCGGCAAGTCCGGCCAGCGCACCTGACAACATGAAGGCGAAGAACACCATCCGGTTGATGCCGAAGCCAGCGAAGCGCCCTGCCCTGGGACTTGAGCCGAGCACGCGGACCTCGAAGCCTTTCAGCATGCGGCTCATCAGGATCCAGACCAGCACCGCCGCGACCAGCGCAAAGACAAAACCCCAATTGGCGCGGCCGGAGGCCGGCATCAATTCCGGCAAGATGGCCGAGTCGTTGAACTGTATCGTCTGCGGGAAGTTGAAACCCTTAGGATCGCGCCAGGGACCACGCACCAGCCAGTCGAGAAACAGCTGCGCGACATAGACCAGCATCAGGCTGGTCAGGATCTCGTTGGTGTTGAAGCGCGCTTTGAGCAGAGCCGGAATGGCGGCGTAGGCGGCGCCGCCGATCATGCCGAACAGCAGCATCAGCGGCAGCACCAGCGGGCCTTCAAACTGCGGAAACAGCACCGGAATGCTCGAGCCGACGATGCCGCCCAGGATGAATTGGCCTTCCGCGCCGATGTTCCAGATATTGGCCCTGTAGCAGACCGACAGGCCGACCCCGATCAGAATGAGCGGTGCCGCCTTGATCGCCAGCTCATGCAGCTGCCAGACCTGACTGATCGGCTCGATGAAGTAAATTTGGAACGCCTTCAAAGGATTGACGCCAAGCAGCGCGAACAAGATGGCGCCGGCAATGATCGTCAACACGAATGCAATGAAGGGCGACAGCGCCGAGAACAGCATCGAGCGCTGTGGCCGTTTGACGAGTTCGAGGCGCATCATGACGTCTCCAGAGCGTGTTCGGCGTGGCCGGGCTCGGCCCCGCCCATCAGCAGTCCTATCTTTTCGAACGTGGCCTCAGCGATCGGCAAAGGCTTCGACAATTCGCCATTGTGCATCACCGCGATCGCGTCGGATATTTCGAACAATTCGTCGAGATCCTGGCTGATGACCAGCACTGCCGAGCCGCTGCGCGCCAGTTCGATCAGCGTCTGGCGAATGTGGGCGGCAGCACCGGCGTCGACGCCCCACGTCGGCTGATTGACGACCATCACGCTTGGCCTGCGGTCGAGTTCGCGGCCGACGATGAATTTCTGCAGATTGCCGCCTGAAAGCGCTGCCGCCTCTGGATCCGGAGCGCTCTTGCGCACATCCATCGCTTTGATGATGCGCTGGGCAGCGGCATAGATTGCATCGCTTTTGACCATTCCACCGGCGCCGACAAACACCTTTCCATCGGTGGCATGGCGCGACAGAAGCAGGTTTTCCGAGAGCTTCATTCGCGGCGCCGCACCGTGGCCGAGCCGCTCTTCCGGCACGAAGGCAGCGCCCATCAACCGCCTGCCGGTGATGCTGAGGCCGCCGGCATCCTTGCCGCGGATGCGCACCGAAGCGGCATCCTGCTGCGGCACCTCGCCGGAAACGGATTCGAAGAACTCGCCCTGGCCGTTGCCGGCGACGCCTGCAATGCCGATCACTTCGCCGGCGCGCACCGTCAAGTTGATGTTCCTGAGCGGGATCGAGAACGGCGTTGCCGGCTTGCGGCTGAGCGCGCGGATTTCAAGCAGCGGCTGCGCGGTCTCGATACCCTGGGCCGGCGCGCGCACCACGGCCTGCACGTCGTTGCCGACCATCATGCGCGCCAGTGATGCTGCGGTTTCCTTGCGCGGGTTGCAATGGCCAACCACCTTGCCGTGGCGCAGCACGGTGGCGCGGTCGCAGATGCGCTTGACCTCTTCAAGGCGGTGCGAAATGTAGAGGATGGACTTTCCTTCCGAGCGCAGCCGTTCGAGCGTCTCGAACAGTTTGTCGGCTTCCTGCGGCGTCAGCACCGAAGTCGGCTCGTCGAGGATGATGAGCTGCGGCGTCTGCAGAAGGCAGCGGATGATCTCGATACGCTGGCGCTCACCGACAGACAGGTCGCCGACCAGCGATTGCGGGTCGAGCGGCAGGCCGTAGCTGTAGGAAAGCGCCCTCGCCTTCGCGGCAATCGTGCTGATCGGCGAACCGTCGTCCAATGACAGGGCGATGTTCTCGGCCGCCGTCAGTGCCTCGAACAGCGAAAAATGCTGGAACACCATGCCGATGCCAAGCTTCTTCGCAAAGCCGGGATTAGTGATCGTGACCGCCTGACCGTTCCAGAAAATCTCGCCCGAATTGGGCTCCAGTGTTCCGAACAGCATTTTTACGAGCGTCGACTTGCCGGCGCCGTTCTCGCCGAGCAGCGCGTGGATTTCGCCTTTCGCGACGTTGAGATCGACATGGTCGCACGCTGTCAGCGTGCCGAACGTCTTGGTTAGGCCACGAACCTCAAGCAGGGTTGCGCCGTCCTGATTTGCACTCACAGTGCCTCCCATCTGGTTTGCCAGATATGTTCTGTGTTCCCGCAGGCATGGTATGCGCGGCCTGCTGTCGTCGCAAAGCGGCACCCGTCTTGAAAGAGCTTCAAGAATTTCAGCGGAAACCTAGCGCATCGGCCCGAAAATCGAAATCGATTTTCGGAAAAGCACCATGCGTAGGCTCATGGGATAAGAATGGTTGTTCCGGTCGTCCTGCGACCTTCAAGGTCGGAATGCGCCCTGCCGGCATCCCTAAGCGCGTAGCGCTGGTTGATCTTGATCTTGACCGCACCGCTGAGCACGATTTCGAACAACGCGGCGGCGGATGCTTCCAGGTCTTCGCGTTTGGCGTTGTAGACGAACAGCGTCGGACGGGTTGCGAACAGCGAACCTTTCTGCGCCAGCAACGACATGCTGAACGGCGGGACCGGGCCTGACGATTGACCGAAGCTGGCGAACATGCCGAGCGGCTTCAGGCAATCGAGCGAGGCAGGAAAGGTGTCGTTGCCGACCGAATCATAGACGACGTCGCACTTCTTGCCGCCGGTGATGGCGAGGACGCCGGCGACGAAATCCTGCTCGCGGTAGTTGATGACATGGTCGAAGCCATGCGCCTTGGCGAGCTCGATCTTGTCGGTAGAGCTGGCGGTGCCGATCACGGTTGCGCCAAGATGCTTTGCCCATTGGCCGAGGATCAGCCCGACACCGCCGGCCGCCGCGTGAAACAGGATCGTGTCGCCCGCTTTCACCTTGAAGGTACGGCGCAGCAGATACTCCGCCGTCATCCCTTTCAGCATCATGGCGGCCGCCTGTTCGTCGCTGATGCCGTCCGGCACCTTCACGACGCGGTCGGCGGCGATCACGCGCTGCTCGGCATAGGCGCCAGTCGTCACGGCGTAGGCGATGCGATCGCCCGGCTTCAGCCAGTCGATATCCGCGCCCACTTCCAACACCAATCCGGCCGCCTCGCTGCCGGGTATAAGCGGGAAACCGCCTGGCGGAGGATAAAGGCCGGAGCGATGATAGACGTCGATGAAATTGAGGCCGATCGCCGTGTGTCTGACCAGGATTTGCCCCGAGCCGGGTTGGCCCGGTTCGGCGTCCTCATAGGTCAGAACCTCCGGACCGCCATTGACGTGGATACGGATCGCTTTGGACATTTTCTGGCTCTCTCGGGATCAGGCGCTCTTGGGGATCAGGCTTTCTTGTCATCCGGCTTTGCGCCGAGATTTGGAAAGAGCTGCATGATACCGCCGATGCAAGCGAGGTAAAGCCCGGTGACCGTGATGCCGATCTTTGTAAAGACACTCACCTGCTCGCCCAAAACGCCGATCTGGTCGTAGAAGGCGGCAAGAGCCGCCTGCGCCAGGGCCAGCGCTCCGAAAGCGCACCATAGCAGCGTCATGCCAAGGTTGATCGGGCGCAGCCGCACCACCCGCACCGGGTGGATGAAATAGATCGGCATGAAGGTCAGGATGCCGGCCACCACGACCACGGCGAAGGAAACCCATTGTCCCGGATCGATGACGAACAGCGTGAACACCACCATGTTCCAGACCACCGGAAACCCCTTGAAAAAATTTTCCTTCGTCTTCATGCCGGTGTCGGCATAGTAGATCGCGCTCGATACCACGATGATCGCCGCCGACAGGAACGACAGGCCCTCGCCCATGAAGCCACGCTGATAAAGCGCGAAGGCCGGTATCAGCACGTAGGTCACGTAGTCGATGATGTTGTCGAGGAGTTCGCCCGACCACGTCGGCAGGATTTCCTTGACCTCGAGTTTCCTGGCGATCGGCCCGTCGATACCGTCGACGAATAGCGCCAGTCCCAGCCACCAGAACATCGCTGTCCAGCGCTGCTCGCTCGCAGCCACCAGCGACAGGAATGCCAGGAACGACCCCGACGCGGTCAGCAGGTGGACCGAAAACGCGCGTGCCTGCGGCCACGTGACTTTCTTTTTCGGCCTTGGAATCCTGTCCGTGATTTTCCTGGCCGTTATTTTTTTACTCACGGGCCCCGCCAGTCCAGCTTGCAGATTTCGGCCGAGCGGCCGGCAAAATTCCAGTTGCGGCCGAAGGCCCGCATCTTGCTCTTGTCGGACCTGGCCACGATGATTTCCGGTGCGATCCAGTACTCCGAATTGCTGATCACCGTATCCTTGTCGCGGTCCTTGCCGGCAATCGGCGTCACCGCCCCATCGATGATTTTCGGTATCTGGAAGACCCGCGTCCTGTCGCGCGTCTCATAAGTGATCGGCGCCTGCTCGACGCCGAGGAACTTTCCGACCAAGATGGAGAGCAGTGAGGTGGTTCCGCCGGCCTTGCCGGTGAAAATTTTCGTCAATGCCTTGACCGCATAGACCGAGGCGCGCTTGTCGATGAACAGTCCGGCCGTCCAGTTGCCGCGGCTCATATAGCCGGGGATTTCCATGACCAGCCCAAGGTTGAGACCGGACAGGTCGACCTCGCCGAAATGGCCGGCATCGATGCGGAACCCTGCCCAGGTCTGACAATAGCCCTCGGTCGGCGGATGATTGCCGAGAGATAGCACGCAAGGGCAAAAAACCGTGCAATTGCAGGAGAGCACCAGCTCTCCTTTCATTGCCCAGCTTTGATCTGCCATCGAATTCTCTCCCCTTATGCCGAGACTACTAGCAGGGCGGTTGCCCAGACAAGCAGTATCGCACCGGCGACCCGGGTTGGCAGCCGGCCCGCCGTCTGTTTTTCGATCAAGGTGAACAGACCGATCAGCGCCATCCAGAATACGTTCATCACACCGACGGCGAACATCACCAGCATCAGCGCCCAGCAGCAGCCGAGGCACCAGACGCCCTGCTCCATGCCGAGCCGGAAAATGCGGCCGGGCCTAGCGCTCCAGTTGGAAAACAGGATCGAGAACGGGTTTTTGCACTTTGTCAGGCAGGCTTCCTTCAGGCCGCTGAACTGGTAAAGGCCGGCAACCAAAAGCGCGACGGCTCCGGTCGCTCCGACCACTGGATCGAGCATCTGCGCAGATGAAGTGAAGGTGTGGACGGCGAGCGTCAGCGCCGCAAACATGGCCGACGCAGCCAACCACACGCAGAGGTAACCGGCGACCAGGACCAGCGGATGGACGACCGGTTCGCCCTTGATTCGTGCTGTATTGGCGATCTCGCAATAGGTGCGGATCATCGGCGCCGCCGAGGGCAGCATGGTGGCGACCGCCATCAGGAACCACATGACGATGAGCGCTCCGGCCTGCGCGCCGACGCCTCCGTCGAGCGGCGCGGGTGCAAGACAAAGGGTAAAGAAGCGCTCGAGAAAATCCGGCAGCGGCAGCTCCGGCAGATATCTGAGCATCGTGTCGCCGGGTGCATCGATGCCGGGAGCCCGGCTTTCGGCGCCGCGTATCGCCATGGCGCCAAGAAGCAGCCAGGCGAGGAGAACGCCTGCGCCCAACACGATGGTCACCACCAGGCGAGGATTGCGCGAGATGCTCGCCGCGGCACGGCCGACGCGGTCGAGATGGCTGAAATCATGGTCTTGGCCGGTCATGGCAATCGAATGGGCCGAATCGCCGCGTTGATCAAGCCGCATGATCTGACCTATATGCTCGTCAGGTCGGACCGACCGCCTCGCATCGCAACCGGGAAGCCGAATTTGGACCATCGGGAGACAGCACGGATACTGGTTGCCGGCAGCGGCCCGGCAGGGCTGATCGCGGCGCTTGGCTTCGCAGACGCCGGCTTTCCCGTGACGCTCGTCGGACCTGAGGCAAATGGCCAAGACGGCCGAACGACGGCCTTGATGAACCCGGCCCTGAAAATGCTTGAACGGTTGGGCGTCCTCGACGACGTGAGATCCCAGGCCGCAGCGCTGAAGGTGATGCGCATCGTCGATGCAACCAGCCGGCTGATCCGCAGCCCGGTGGTCACTTTTCGCGCCAGCGAAATCGGCGAGGAGCAGTTCGGGCTGAACCTACCCAACAGCGCGCTCAACCCTGCCCTTGCCGGGGCCGTTGCCGCGCATTCCGGCATCGAATGGCGAAAATTGATGGTGGAGACCTGGCGCCTCGACGCCGATCATGCCCATGCGGTCCTGTCTGACGGCAGTGAGATCGCAGCATCGCTGGCGGTCGCTGCCGACGGGCGTCTGTCGCCGGCCCGCGCGGCTGCCGGCATCTCGACATCCGCCCGGTCCTACCCGCAGGCGGCGCTGGTTCTCAATTTCGGCCACCGCAGCGACCACGCTTTCACCTCGACCGAATTCCACACCGAAACCGGCCCGTTCACCCAAGTTCCCCTGCCCGGCAACCGGTCCAGCCTTGTCTGGGTGGCAGAACCGGAAACGGCGAAGGAACTCGCCGAACTGGACGACGCGACGCTTTCGACTCGGGTCGAATTGCGGATGCAATCGATGCTGGGCCGGGTGACTGTCGAACCCGGCCGGCAGATCTACCCGCTTTCGGGCGTGACGCCCCGGTGCTTCGCACGTAACCGGGTGGCACTTGTCGGCGAAGCAGCTCATGTGTTTCCGCCGATTGGCGCGCAAGGTCTCAACCTTGGTATCAGGGATATCGACGATCTCATTGGGATTGCTTGCGAAAACAGGACCGATCCAGGCACCGTCAAGTCACTCGCAGCTTATGATTTCAGGCGTCGGCCCGACATTGTGGCACGCAGCAGCGCGGTCAACCTGCTCAACAAGTCGCTACTATCGGACATGCTGCCGGCCCAGATGGCGCGTAGTGCCGGCCTCGGCGTGCTCGGCGGCTTCGCGCCGCTACGCGCCTTTTTCATGCGCGAGGGCTTGCTGCCCGGCAGTGGTTTTGCGGCGCTCGCCGACGGCTTAAGGAAACAAGTCCGGCGGTAGCGCGCCCCTCGCATGGGCTAGCCCGCAGCTTGACGGCGCGTCAAGCGCTTTGGCATTGAATTGACGCGGCGTCTGCGCCAAATAGAGCCAGGTATCAGCCCTAAAGTCGGGCTCGATTTTTGTAGCGTAATGCGTAAATTTAAAGTCTTGGGGGAGTCTGCGCATTCCAAGGCCGCACGGCACTTCCGGGACTTAGTGGTGAGTACGATGAAGACAGCCAAATTCTCGATCGGACAGGTGGTTCGCCACCGGCTGTTTCCGTTCCGCGGCATCATTTTCGATGTCGATCCTCAGTTCGCCAACACCGACGAATGGTACGAGGCGATCCCCGCGGATGTGCGGCCGCGCAAGGACCAGCCCTTCTACCATTTGCTCGCCGAGAATTCGGAAACGGAATACATCGCCTATGTGTCTGAGCAGAACCTGCTCGAGGATCAGTCTGGCGAACCGGTGCGGCATCCGCAGATAGGCGAGATGTTCGACAAGAGGCCGGACGGGCGCTACGCGCCGAGACGCCAGTCAAGACATTGACATGACGAGATTGCGGGCCTGACTGGGATCAGGAAAATGGCCGGCCGGAACGAAAAAAGCGGGGCATGACCCCGCTTTTTCTTGTTCGCTTGGCGCGATCAGTTGGCGGTCTTCGCCTTGTCCTGCTCTTCCTTGAGCTTCTTGGCGAAGTCCTGGTTGTTCTTGGCAACAAAATCCTGAAGCTTCTTCTGCCGATCCTCGATATCCGACTGCTGCAGCGGCGGCCCGTCGAAGGCGCCGCTGAAGCCGGTCAGCGCGATCTTGATCGGGTTCGGCTGGTTCTGGAAATTGACCGATGTCAGCGTCAGGTTCGAACCCTTCTTGAAGGAGGCGACGAGCTGGTCGGTCAGCGGCACCTCCGCCACGCAGCGGTCGGGGAAGCAGATCACATAATCGAGCTTCTGCGCCTTCCCGGTATCGATCTGAAGGCCAATGCCGGGAGGAACCAGGCGACCGGTCGGAACCGTCACCTGAAACACCTTGCGGTTTACCTTGCCCTTCAACTCGATCAGGCTGACGCCGGTGACGAGCTGGCCGTTGCCGGCAGTCGTGATGTTTTGGACATTGCAGATGTCGACGTCTTCCTGCTTGGTGCAGGCTTTGAACCAGCCCTGCGGAATCTGCTGTTGCTGCTGCGCAAAAGCAGCAGGAAGTTGTGCGCCCAAAAAGCCGACCACGCCAGCGGCCAGGACCGACAGGCGGTACGCGTTGCTGTTTAGGCTCGTCATATCGTGAACTTCCTCTCAAATGATCCCAGGACCGGCTTCTTCGCGCCGTGTGGTCCAGCTACCTGTTGCCAAAATGAGGCAACAGAATGACTCGGACGGCGTGTTACACCGCAAGCGGTGCCGAATCCAGCCCGATACTGCAATTCTTGAACTCGCGATTGGCCGGGAGGTGGCCGGCTCATGTTAGGGTGCGCTCCGAATCATCAAGCCGACCAGTAAGGAGACGGTCATGGGCCGCGTTCTTGTTTGGCTGATCGCCGCGATCTCGTCTATCACCCTTTCGCTTCAGCCAGCTCTGTCGGAGCCGAAACACGCGATCGCCATGCAAGGCGAGCCGGCGCTGCCGGCCGACTATACGCATTTCAACTACGTCAATCCCGATGCGCCCAAGGGCGGCAGCATCACCTATTGCGTCGTCGGCAGCTTCGACAATCTCAACCCGTTCATCTTGAAAAGCCTGCGCACGACGGCGCGCGGAATGATGGATAAGATCTTCGGTAATCTCGTCTTCGAGCCGCTGATGCAGCGCAATGACGATGAAGCCTTCAGTCTTTACGGCCTGCTTGCCGACACTGCCGACATGGATCCAGAGCGCAAGAGCATCGAATTCCACCTCGATCCAAGGGCCAAGTGGTCGGATGGCCAACCGGTGACTGCGGAAGACGTGCTTTTCACTTACGACGTGTTTACCGAGAAAGGCCGGCCACCTTACAGCGCCCGTATGAGCATGGTCGCCAAACTCGAAAAAACCGGCGACCGCAGCGTGCGGTTTACATTCAACGACAAGGCCAACCGCGAGACTCCGTTGATTATCGCGGTGACGCCAATTCTGCCGAAGCACGCTTTCGACAAGAAAACCTTCGACAGGACCACGCTGAAACCTGTGATCGGCAGTGGCCCGTACACCGTGACGCAAGTGGCGCCCGGCCAGCGTATCGTGTTCAAGCGCAACCCAAATTATTGGGGCAAGGACATTCCCACCAAGCGCGGTTTCGATAATTACGACCAGATCACTATCGAATATTTCCTCAACGCCAACGCCAAGCTGGAAGCTTTCAAGAAAGGCATCTGCGCCATCGATGACGACAGCGATCCGGTCAAGCGCGAGCGCGATCTCAACTTCCCGGCCTTCCACAAGGGCGATGTGATCGCCGAAACGTTCGACACCGGCATCCCGCCAGTGGTGACGGGGTTCCTGTTCAACACACGGCTGCCGAAGTTTTCCAGTCCGGTCGTTCGACGCGCGCTCGGCATGCTCTACGACTTCGAATGGGCCAACAAGAACCTGTTCGGCGGCAAGTATATGCGCACCATGAGCTATTGGCAGAATTCCGAGCTTTCCGCGCTCGGCCATCCGGCCGACGATAGGGAAAAGGCGCTTCTGGCACCCTACCCGGGCCGTGTGCCGGCGGATGTCATGGACGGCACCTGGCGGCCACCCGTCGCCGACGGCTCGGGCCAGGACCGCAAGGTGCTGAAGGCCGCCTTCGATATATTGAAGGGCGCCGGCTATACCTTGCAGGATGGAGCGATGCTCGATCCAGAGGGGAAACCCTTCGGCTTCGAGATCCTGACCGCCTCGCAGAACGAGGAGCGCCTTGCCGCCATCTACCAGCGCACGCTGGCGAAGATCGGTATCGATGTCACCATCCGCAGCCTTGACGGCGACCAGATCCAGTCGCGCAAGCAACGTTTCGATTTCGAGGTGCTGATCGGCACCAGCGGCTTCGAGAACTCGCTGTCGCCCGGCATCGAGCAGGTCGGGCGCTGGGGATCCGCTGCCGCCAATGCCGAAGGGTCATTCAACCTCGCCGGCGTCGCCGATCCGGCGATAGATGCCGCACTTGAGGCGATGCTCGACGCCCGCAGCCGCGAAGATTATGTTGCCGCCGTCCGGGTTCTCGACAGGTTGCTGATCTCCGGCAACTACATGGTTCCGATGCAGCACAACACGCAGCAATGGCTTGCCTACTGGAGCTACCTGGAACATCCTGAAAAGACGCCCATATCAGGCTATCGACTGCCGACGTGGTGGCGCAAGGCGAACTGAACACAATCCGAACCGAAGGTCCGCGTCAGCGAAAACTAGACCCCCGGTTTTGCTTGCCGACCTCCGGATGAGGTCATGCCCAAAAGAAAAGCTTCCCCTCCTGACAGGAGATCATGATGAGCGAACTGAACTCCATCACCGTCGACGTCGTGTCCGATGTCGTCTGCCCGTGGTGCTTCATTGGCCAGAAGCGGCTCGACAAGGCGATCGCTGCTGCAAACGATGTCGACGTGCATATACGCTGGCGGCCGTTCCAGCTCGACCCGACCATCCCACCCGAAGGCAAGGATCGCCGCGAATATATGGTGGCCAAGTTCGGCAGCGACGAACGCATCCGCGAGATCCACGCCCGCATCGAGCCACTGGGGGAAGCCGAAGGGATCAACTTCGCGTTCGCCGCCATCAAGGTCGCGCCCAACACGCTGGACGCGCACCGCGTCATCCGCTGGGCTGGTGCCGCCGGCGAGGCCATGCAGAACCGGCTGGTGCGACGTCTGTTCCAGTTGAATTTCGAGGAAGGCGCCAATCTCGGCGATCATCTCGTGCTGATCAACGCCGCCCGCGAGGCCGGCATGGACGCATCCGTGGTCGAGACGCTTTTGCCGACGGACGCCGATGTCGAGGCGGTGCGTACCGAAATCGCCACCGCTTCGCACATGGGCATCACGGGCGTGCCGTGCTTCCTGCTCGAGGGCAAGTATGCGGTGATGGGCGCGCAGGACGCCGATACGCTCACCAACGCCATTCGCGAGGTTGCCGCGGCCAAGGCGCGGGGTGAGCTGGAGAAGGCGAGCTGAATACACCGTCACCTTGGCATTGCTGACGAAAAGTCCGTGGCCGTTGCTGCTGGTGCGGGTCAATCCCTTGGCTGACTGACCTGCAGGAAATGGCCCCTAGCTCCGGCTGTTTCCATGGGCGAGCGTGGCGACATCGCTGCAGCAGCGTTTCAGCCAGCGCCATTTCCGGTCACTTTTTCGGCCGCCGCCAAGTCGACATGGCAACAGAAGACGGCACGTTTTTGCGGGCATCCGTCTTTCGCAGCATAAAATCGGCTGATCGACTTTTCACAAAACTGTGTGAAGGGCTTCCCTAAGGGAAGGTACCCGCGCTCGCATATGTGGGCCGACAAGCCATTGAAATTATAGGGACAATACGCCTTCGGGAACGAGACCGTATGACATTGCGGTCTTGGATTCTGTTGCTTGATGGCAACGGCGAGTGGGTCAATCGCCCGCGGGTCGAGAAAAGATAATGGAAAATGATCAATTGGTGTTACTGTCTGTAACAAAACTAAAAGAGGTTTGGGCGGATAGTGATTCGGGTCGGTAGACCAGAGCGACATTCAATATCGGAAAAATGGCTCCGCGGTGCCGCAAGGCCGCCGCTCCTGACACCGGTTTCCTCGATGCGCAGCTTCTGGGGACTGATGCGAGCCTACTGGTTCTCGGACCGCTGGGTGGAGGCCTGGACTCTAACGCTGGTCATCGCGCTGTTCACCGCGCTCTCCAGCAAGGCCGGCGTCTGGTTCGCCGAAGCATCCGGGGAACTGGTCAACTCGATCGCCTTTTACCACGATGCCGCGAACACGACGCCGCTCGCATCGCTGCTCACCAACGCCGGCATGCTCATCCTTCTGGTCGTGCTCAAGGACGCGGGCTTTACCGGCATCCGCACCTTTGTTTCCGCGACGCTTCATCGCAAGTGGCGCGGCTGGCTGGACAGCCGTTTCAACGAAGCGCTTCTCGACACCAACCATACGCATTTCCATGCCCAGCATGGGTCCTCCGGCGCCACCGCTCCTGACAACATCGACCAGCGCGTCCAGGAATCGATCAAGGACATGACCGGCGGAGCCATCGGCCTCGCCATTGGGGTCATGGCTGTCGCCACATCGCTTTATTTCGTCGGCCAGAAACTGCTTGAAACCTCGGTGGAGGTGAAAGGGCTTGAGTTCCTCGGCAGCTATGGCAGCGCGGTCCTGGCTTTCCTGGCGGTCGCCATCTACGTGCCGCTGAACACCTGGATCGCGGTGAAGGTTGGCAGACTGCTGGAACGGCTCAATATCAGGATGCAGCAGTCCGAAGGCAGTTATCGCGGCGAGCTGACCACGTTCCTGCGCCGCAGTTTCCACGTCGCCGCGTCACAGGGCGAAAATGTGCAAAAGACGATGCACGACCGGCTTTATGTCGACATTGACCGCACCTGGGCGCGGCTGAACATCGTCAACACCGGCTACCGTTCGTTCGAGCTGATCTACAATTTCATCGGCGCCCGCATTGTCGCCTATGGGCCGGGCCTCGTGCCCTACATCCACAACCGTTTCGACCTCAAGGGCTACATAACCGGCTCCGAGATGGTCAACTCGCTGATCAGTCAATGCTCGTGGTTCATCCATGTCATGCCTTCCATCGCGGCGCTGCGGGCCAACAGCCAACGCGTGACCGAACTCGCCAACGCAATCGAAAACGTCCAGCATCCGCAGGAATTCTACAGTCTCACCGGCTGCTCCGATTTCCGCTACGACCGCCAAAACCCGGTTTTCGGCTTGACCATCCAGAAGCTGGAGCTGACCCATCAGGGCGAGGACGCCTCGCCCTTCCTGAGCGCCGCGAATTTGCGCTTCCGACGCGGCGAGTGGACGTTCCTGAAGGGCGAGTCAGGCTGCGGCAAGACATCGTTGATCAAGGCGATCAACGGCTTGTGGCCCTATGGCCGCGGTAGCATCGTCTTCCCGGAAGGGGTCGAAAGTTTCTATGCCGCCCAGGAAGTCAAGCTGCAGCAGGTCTCGCTGAAGCAACTGGTCTGCCTGCCCGGCTCTGAGCACGATCACACCGACGCGCACGTTGCGTCGGCTCTGCACAGAGCGGGCCTTGGCGATTTCATCGAACACATGGCCGATGAAAGCCGCGAGGGAATGAACTGGGACCAGGTGCTTTCGGGCGGCCAGAAACAGAAGCTGGTTGTCGCCCGTATCGTCCTGCAGCAGCCGGGGCTGCTGTTCCTCGACGAAGCGACCGGCGCGCTCGATCCCGAAGGGAAGATCGCTTTCCATCAGGCGATCAAAGACAATTGTCCAGACGTCACGGTGATCTCAATCATGCACGAGGCCGTGCCGCCAAGAGCGCTTTCAGGCGCCGAATTCTACCACAGCATCGTCACCATCGCGGACGGTGTCGCGACCAAGAAGCCGCTGGCGCCGAGCCTGCCGGTCGAGCTCACCACCATCCTCGCGCACCCAAGGCCGGTCGAAGAAAAATGGCTGCGCTTCCCTCGCCGCATGAGGCAGAAATAGCGGCGGCATGACGATTGCTGCCCATTGTCGGGTCCTGCACCGCCGCAGCGCATCCGACAGCGATCACAGTCTTGCGATCTGACCCGTCCGCAGCCGTTTTCAGCCGCCATTGCGATTGACTCGGCCAGGCGCCCGCCTATGTTGCGCCGGCTTGCAGAATTTCAACCTACAGCGCCGCTCATTCTTTTGGACGCGCAAATGACGCTGTAGCACTTTTGATTTGCGCATTCGATTTTCGGGTCATGCCTTGACCCGCGAGCAGAAAGGTCACCGCGCCATGCCTGGCGACAGTCACAGTCGAACGCAACCGCCGTCCGCCTGAACGTGACCTGACCGGTTCACGTCCTGCCGGGCGGCAAGGAGTGAGCCATGAACGAATCTTCCCCCGTAGCGGGCGGCGATGCCAGCGCGATCGCCCGTATCCTCGCAAACGATCATGTCGCCGACATTGTCGAAACACTGAACTGGGAGCCGCGCGAAACAGCGACGGAGCTGCTCTGTGAAGTACCCTTCGAGCGGCTGGTCGAGATCTTCGACCAGCCCGACCTTGATGGCGCGTCCGAGCTCGTCGAGGCGCTGCCTCGTGTCAAGGCAGGCAGACTCCTCGCCGCCATGTCGGTCGACCGCGCCGCCGACATATCGCGCGATCTGGCGGAGCCGGCACGTAGCGAGCTGCTCGGTGGCCTCGCGCCGCCGTTGCGCGCGACGCTGCTAACGATTCTTGGCTATCCCGAAGGCAGCGCCGCCTCCATTATGACGACGGAATATGTCAGCGTGCCCTCGGACTGGACCGTGGGCCGTACGCTGGACCATATCCGCAAGGTGGAGCGGACCCGCGAGACCGTCTACGCGATCTATATCGTCGACCCGCGGACGCATGTCCTCGTGCGCTCGACCAGCCTGCGCCGGCTGATCACCGGCGAGCCGGAAGATCCGATCATAGCGATCGCGCCGGATCGCTTGCCGGTGACCGTTTCGCCGCTGACCGACCGCGAAAAGGTTGCGCACCTCATTTCCAAGTATGACCTGCTCGCTGTCCCGGTCGTCGAGAACGGGAAGATACTCGGCATCGTCACTGTCGACGACATCATCGACACGATGATCGAAGAGACGACGCAGGACGTCCATCGTTTCGGCGGCATGGAGGCTCTGGAAGAGCCCTACATGAAGATGAGTTTTCTCGCCATGATCCAGAAACGCGCCGGCTGGTTGTGCGCGCTGTTCATCAGCGAGATGCTGACGGCCAATGCCATGCAGAGCTATGAAGGCGAGTTGGAGAAGGCTGTTGTGCTGACCCTGTTCATCCCGCTGATCATGAGTTCAGGCGGCAATTCCGGCTCGCAGGCGACCTCGCTGGTCATCCGAGCGCTGGCACTGCGCGAAATCGGTCTTGGGGACTGGTGGCGGGTGGCCCTGCGCGAACTACCGGCCGGACTGGTGCTTGGATCGATCCTCGGCGTCGTCGGCGTCTGCCGCATCACGCTGTGGCAGTATCTGGGCCTCTATGATTACGGCCCGCACTGGCAACTGATCGCCGCAACCGTCGGCGCGGCACTGGTCGGGATCGTCACCTTCGGCTCGCTGTCGGGATCGATGCTGCCGTTCGCCCTGAAACGGATCGGCTTCGATCCGGCCAGCGCGTCGGCCCCGTTCGTCGCCACGCTTGTCGATGTCACCGGATTGGTGATCTATTTTTCGGTGGCGCTGGTGATCCTGCGCGGCACGTTGCTGTAACAACCCTCGCGCTTCCATCGCGGCAATCTCGCTGCCGCGATGGATTCTTGTCGCGTCAGACGCGCTCGCCGTCCTTCACCTGGTAGGTCGGCTTGTACATGGTGACGAGTTCTTCCGCCGCGGTCGGATGCACGGCCATCGTGCGGTCGAAGTCATCCTTGGTCAGCCCGGCCTTCAGCGGAATGCCGAGAAGCTGCGCCATTTCGCCTGCATCCGGTCCGAGGATATGGGCGCCGAGCACTCTTTTCGAGGCGCCGTCGACCACCAGCTTCACCAGCATCTTTTCGTCGCGGCCGGACAATGTATGCCGCATCGGCCGGAAGGTGGCACGGTAGACCTCGATGTCGGAAAAACGCTTTATGGCCTCGTCTTCCGACAGGCCGACCGTACCGATCTCGGGCTGCGAAAAGACAGCGGTGGCGATCGTATCATGGTCGGGCGCGGTCGGGTTGCCCTTGAAGACGGTCTCGACGAAACACATCGCCTCGTGGATCGCTACTGGCGTCAATTGCACGCGGTTGGTGACGTCGCCGATCGCCCAGATGTTGTCGATATTGGTGCGGGAGTATGTGTCGACATGGATCGCGCCGGTCTTCGACAATTCAATGCCGACACCTTCCAGACCCATGTTCTCGGTGTTGGGCAGACGCCCGATGGCGAGCATGACCTGATCGATCGTCAGCACCTCGCCCCCAGTGACGACGGCGTCTAGCCGTCCGTCCGGGCGCTTCCTCACCCATTCGGATACAGCATGGCAGAGGATCCTTATCCCCTTCTTTTCCATCGTCTCGTGCAGCATGCGCCGCAGATCCATGTCGAAGCGGGAGAGGATTTCCTTGCCGCGATAGACCAGCGTCGTGTCGACGCCAAGGCCGTGAAAGATGTTGGCGAACTCGACGGCAATATAGCCGCCGCCTTCGATCATGATCGCCTTCGGCAATTCCTTCAGGTCGAAGGCCTCGTTGGAAAAGATGCAGTGCTCGTGGCCGGGCAGAGCGGGGTGCGGCGCCGGGCGACCGCCGGTGGCGATGAGAATCTGGTCGGCGGTGACTGTGCGGTCCTCGCCGAGAAGATGCACCACATGCGGATCGACCAGCATGGCGCGCGACTGAAACGTCTCGCCGCCAGCGCCTTGGACATTTTTCCTGTAGATAGCCTCCAGCCGGCTGATCTCGCGATCCTTGTTGGCAACCAGTGTTTGCCAGTCGAAGCTCGCCTGCGGCACGGTCCAGCCATAACCGGCGGCGTCGGCAAAGTGTTCGGGAAACTGGGAGGCATAGACATAGAGCTTCTTCGGCACGCAGCCGCGAATGACGCAGGTGCCGCCATAGCGGTATTCCTCGGCAATGCCGACACGCTTGCCGAGTGCCGCCGCCACGCGGGCCGCCCTCACCCCGCCGGAGCCGCCGCCGATGACGAAAAGATCGTAGTCGTAACCGGCCATGGTGCGGCTCCTTGCCTTCAAAAATGTCTGAGACAGGTAGGCTGCAAACCATCAAAAGAAAAGCCCGGGCCACTACGCCACGCATACTGTCGGATGCGCAACGGAGGCCGGGCTTTCCGGTCCGGCAGCGATAACGCCGCCCGGAAAAATATGCTCAGTTCTTCGGTGCTTCCGGCTGCGTACCATCAGCAGGAGCCGCGGCATTTGCCGGTGCCGTCGCCTTCGCTGCCGCGGCCAGCGTTTCGCCGACCTGCTGGGCGAGATCGCGAGCGACGCCGTTCTGCCAGATCTCGGCGGCCTTGAGCAATTCACGCGTCACGGCCGGGCCGCTGTCGAGCAGCTTCTTGCCGGAATCGGAATTGTAGAAAGTGGCGATTTCGGTAAGCTCTTTTTCGGAAAACACCTTGGCATAGGCCATGGCGGCTTCCTTCTCGAGATCGGCGCGGCGCGAGGCCAGCGCCATCGCCTTTTCGCTGACGGTCCTGCCGATCAGTTCCTGCATGTCCGGGTTCTTTTGGATAAGCTGCTGCTGAAGCGCGGCGGCGGCCTGCGGCAGGATGTTGTCGAACGGGTCCGTCGCATGGATAGCCGCGACCGCAGCGCGCGCCGCCTTCAGATGCCCGTCGGTGACGTCCTGCGAGAACGCCGGCGATGAAAACGCAAAGACGGCTGAAGCTGCCAGAATGGCAGAAAAACGGCGAACCCGGTTATGCAACATCATGATCGATAGAACTCCCTGGTTTTCGGGCGGCATGGACGGTTTGGATGCCGTCGCCCGCGATGATAGCCGTTGATGCCAGCCCGATGAAAAGACCATGCTCGACCACACCCGGAATGGCATGAAGAGCATTCGAAAGCGCTCTTGTATCCGGAATGCGGCCAAAAGATGCATCGAGGATAAAATGGCCGCCGTCTGTAACAAAAGGCTGGCGCCCCGTCATCCTCAATGTGACGGGACCGGAAAGGCCGAGCCTTCCGGCCGCCGCGGCGACCGCGATTTCCGTGGCACGCAGGCCGAATTGGTTGACCTCGATGGGCAGTGGAAAACGGCCGAGCGTCTCGACCATCTTCGAACGGTCGGCAATGACGATCATGCGGGCGGAAGCCGCCGCCACGATCTTTTCGCGCAGCAGCGCACCGCCGCCGCCCTTGATCAATGTCAGCGCCGGATCGATCTCGTCAGCGCCATCGATGGTGAGGTCGAGTTCGGGCGTTTCCTCCAGCGTCGACAGCGGCACGCCAAGCTCGCGGCAAAGGATGGCGGTCCGCTCCGAGGTCGGCACGCCGACAATAGTGAGGCCGGTGGCGACCTTTTCGGCGAGCAGCCGCACGAACTCTTCCGCCGTCGAGCCGGTGCCGATGCCAAGCCGCATGCCGTCGCTCACATGGGCAAGTGCTGCCCGCGCTGCTTCGACCTTCAGTTGCCTCGCATCCATGCTGCGTGTCGCGCCCCAAAAATTTGTTTCGGCGCTCCTAGCATTTTTGCAAGTCCGGTCAAAGACCTTGGCTGTGGATTGACCGAGCCGGCTTGCCTGAATGGATCGCAGCGGCTATCGCCTGCCAACGAAGCAATCGCCACAGGACAGGCCATGACCCGACCGATCATCGTGTTCGACCTCGACGGGACGCTGATCGACACAGCGCCGGACCTGCTCGACAGCCTCAACCACAGCCTTGCCGCCAGCGAACTCGCAGCCGTCGACGAGGTCGGCTTCCGGCGCTTCGTCGGCCATGGCGGACGGGTGATGATCGAGCGCGCGCATGCCGCGCAGCAGAGATCGCTGGAAAGCCAGGAGCATGATCGGTTGCTGAAACTGTTTCTCGATCATTACACCGACAACATCCCGGGCAAATCACGCCCCTACCCCGGCGTCGTCGAGACGATCGCCCGATTCGAGGCAGCCGGTTATCTCTTGGCCGTCTGCACGAACAAATACGAAGCCAACTCGGTGGCGCTGATCGAGGCGCTCGGCCTGGCGAAGCATTTCGCAGCGATTTGCGGTCAGGACACGTTTGCGTTTCGCAAGCCCGACCCGCGCCATCTCACCGAAACCATCGCGCTGGCCGGCGGCAATCCGCACCGTGCGCTGATGGTGGGTGATTCGCAGACCGACATCGATACGGCGAAAGCCGCCGGCATTCCCGTGGTGGCGGTCGATTTCGGCTATACCGACCGCCATGTGCGCGACTTCGAACCGTCGGCGGTGATCTCGCATTTCGATGCGCTGACGCTTGGCCTGGCCGAACGTCTGATTGCTGCTGCGGGGCACTGAGCGCGACGGCGACCGGGCGGGTCCCGATGGGTTGCATTCGGCCTTCGTCGGAACGCCAGCACATCGCCTTGACTTCCCCGGCCTGCCTCCCTTATATCGCGGCGCGCTTGGCCTTCGGGCAACGAGCGGGCGATTAGCTCAGCGGGAGAGCACACCCTTCACACGGGTGGGGTCGCAGGTTCAATCCCTGCATCGCCCACCATAATCTTATAAGAGAATCCAGATATTAGGGCATGATGCTGGCGCTGCCGACAAGCGAGGTTCGGTTGGTATGAAAAGCTATTACCGCATCATGCTGGGTAAGAAGAGTGCGTTCGCGGCCGAGTGCTTCGCGGGAGGCTTCATCGGCGCGGATTTTGGGATTAACGAAGACCTCTCAAAAAAACTCCCCGACGAGTGGCGTGCCTTCAACAAGGCGTTTATTCCCGTCTACCTTGCCGGCCATCCCGGCAAATCCAAGGTCACGGCGGGCCTTGCCTGCGGTGCGCTCTGGACCATCGGAAAGGGTATCAACGCAGGCGATATTGTCCTCTGCCCCGATGGTGCTGGTTCCTACCGCGTCGGCGAGGTGACGGGCGGCTATTACTACGCTCCGGGCGACAATCTGCCCCACCGCCGCAAGGTGAATTGGCTCGACATCGCGATCGAGCGCGCGGCGATGAGCGAAGCACTGCAGAGTTCCACCGGCTCCATAGGCACCATCTCCAATGTATCGGTCCATGGCCCGGAGATCGAGACGTTCCTCAAGATCGCGCCGCCACCCTTGGCGATCATCTCAGCCGACCCCACCATCGAAGACCCCGTCGCTTTCGCGATGGAAAAGCATCTTGAGGCGTTCCTCGTCGTAAACTGGGACCAGACCGAACTCGCCAAGATTTTCGCTATCTTCGAGGAGGACGGCGAAAAGGTCGGCCAGCAATATTTGACTGACGCCGGACCAATCGACATTCTCGCCATCAGCAAGGACAAGAAGCGTCTGCTCGTTGTGGAATTGAAGCGCGGAAGAGCGAGCGATGTCGTGGTGGGTCAGGTGCTTCGCTACATGGGTTATGTGAAGGAGCAGATCGCCGAGCCTTACCAGACGGTTGAGGGCGCTATCATAGCTTTGGAAGACGACAAGAAACTGCGCTGGGCGCTGGCGGTTGTGCCGAACGTCTCGTTCTACCGCTATGAAATCCGATTCAAGCTGGTAAAAGCATGATAGCGGAGGTTCTCCGATGCCGTGGTTTTGTCAAAGGTCACCGCGAAACTCCATCTGCTGCATCCGATGGCGCTCGCGATCAGGTTATCTCCCGCAAATACGAGCCGCAATCAGCTTTGCATCATCGAGTGCAGGATAGCCTGCATGTGCTCTTCCAGATCGAGTTCGCCCCGTGTCTCAGTGGCTAACAGGTACTCGGCCTTGGCTCGGCGGTCGCCTCGGCTGATCGCAGGATAGGAGCAGATGGCCAGTAACGCTTCCTGTTCAATCCGGTCTGCCCTCTTGCGGTCGTGACTATTGCTGCCCGCTCGATGAACAACCCTGTGGAGCGCGACATAAGCGGCCTCATGGGCTCCAATCAGCGCCTGCAATTCGCGCGAGGTACATTTCCCTTCAGCAAACGCCGGCTCAACGACCGAGGCTACGGCGGTGAACGCAAGAAGCGTACGGCGGGTGATTTCGGGCATGCCTCATATCCCCTGCTTTCTGATCATGCCCGCACACCATAGCACTGGCGCAGCGGTTCGGAGAGGTGCTCTGGGACGCGACCACATTGTCTGCTGACAAAAAGTATCCGCCCGCAGCTCGCCCTCCTAGGGTTGGCCGGTTGAGGCCTGAAAACCAAAAGCGCGCAGCGCGTTGGGGCCCACAAGCTGCCCCTCACCCTGCCTGTCGATTAACCCGGGGGCCGAGCGATCAGTGGGACGACAACATCGCCCGCCGGGTGCCTTCGCGCTGCCAGCGGCACCAAGTGTGGCCTTAAGTCGCAATAATTGGGTTCCGAAATCAGGGCCTCGGCCTTCATTGACGCTGCGACCAACACCATATGCTGGTCTATAGCCCTCCAAAACGAGAGAAGCTTGCCCCGGCGGGGTCGCACTGCGGCCGTCAGGCGGCGATGGCTATTAACTAGGAACCTGAAAACCACCATGCCTGAAAATATCAGACTAACTTCGAGAGACGTCCCCCTCATTCAGCTAGGCGTCTATCAGTGCCGCTTCCCGGTGAGCGAAGACCCGTCAGTACCCGGCGGCTATCGTTTTTGCGCTGGGCCAACTTCGCCGGACCGCGTCTACTGCGATCACCACCACAGCATCGTGACCGCCGTCGAGCCTCGTCGAGCCCGTTCGGGTTTCCACCTCGCTCAACGACGCGCTGCGTGATAGGGCGGCGGACCCCACGAACCGGCCTCAGGGCTTGGCGCGGGGCGCTCCACGTCAGGTCGCACACCACATCGTCGGGGCCGATCAGTGCAGTGGGAGACCGCAGGCCATGCACTTCTACTGAAGCGGGCGGTGGGTATTTGTGCGTTACCTCCCCGGCTGTCGACTGGGCCTGCCCCTAAAACCAGCCGTCGGGGCTCCGCTGGCAACAGGCCTACCTCGAACGAGAGATGCTCACCGATGCCGTCAGCGACCAGGTCGAGGATGACGACACCACCCACAACGAGGGGGACCAAGCCATGACCGACACCAACACCGCCGACTACCGGCAGATCGCCGATGCCAGCACCGACGACATCGTCGTCATCGACCGCGGCGGCTTCGTCACCCGCTTCGGCACGGCCAGCGCCTACGAGGTCTTTCAGGCCGGCCTCAGCGCCCTGCACCAGAGCTTGTTCGACGAGACGACCGGTCGGTGGATCGTCGGTGCCGCCAAGGAGGACTAAGCCATGACCCAGCAAAAGTTCCACGCCATCCCCAAACACCTCGGCTATGGCCATGCGTCACCATTGACGGTTTAGTTCATTGCCGCTTCTGCTGTCCGGCGTGCTGTCGGCAAAGACGCGCGGATCAGGGGCCCCCCCAAAGCCATCCCCTCCCCGTTCGGCTCGACCGGTCGGGGGCCTCGCCATCCCTCGGACCGGCGTTCGCGCTCGTCGCAGCGCGGCCATGATCACGCCCTCATCCTCGTTAGGCTTCACCTCATTGTCGGCAAGGGCCGAGCGTGTGGCGGGCACCTCAGACGTTCGCCGCAAGATGTCTGTCACTTGAACCGCTATCCATGTCCCGTCCCGCGCGCTGGCGATGCCACGGCGATGAGTGCCTTCGCGATTTGCCGCAACGATTTAACTCCGCTCGCCTGAACGCGGCCGGGAGAAAGTTGACGGACGACGAAATCGTCCTAGGTGAGCTGCTATCTCAATAGTGGTACCCCGGGAACTGACGAGGGGAATCGCCGTCGACCTCCTGCTCCGACTAGGTGAAACTGCGCAATTGCAAATGCGTCCGGCTTCCGCGAACATTGCTGGACCCCATCAAGGGCCCGTAGCGGCCGACCCGAAACTGAGCGCTGGCTTCCCGGCCCGCTGTCCTGGCGGCCTCAGGGATGACCTTGGATCCAGCCAGCGTCCTTAAGTCAAAAGGGAGGAACAACCGATGAAACTGACAAAACACCTCGCCGGTGTGATGATCGCGTCGACTTGTCTGTGTGTGCCCGCGCTGGCGCAGACGAAGTTGACCATGTGGTATCACGGCGCCGGCAACGAGGTGGAGTCGCGAACCCTCAACCAGATCATCTCAGACTTCAACACCAGCCAGTCCGACTGGACGGTGAGTATCGAGAGCTTCCCAGAGAAGAGCTATAACGATTCCGTCGCGGCGGCGGCGCTGGCAGGCAACCTGCCCGACATCCTGGATGTGGATGGGCCCATCATGCCCAATTGGGCCTGGGCCGGCTATCTGCAGCCACTGCCGATCGACGAGAGCGAATTCGCCGACTTCCTGCCCGGCACCAAAGGTGTGTGGAACGGCAAGCTTTATTCGGTCGGTCTGTGGGACGCGGCGGTGGCGCTTTTTGCACGCCAATCGACACTGGACGAGTTGGGCCTGCGCACCCCGACCGTCGACAAGCCCTGGTCGAGCGAGGAATTCATGGCCGCGCTCGATGCCGCCAAAGCCTCCGGCAAGTATGAATTTGCCCTCGATCTCGGCATGAACGACCAAGCCGAGTGGTATTCCTATGCCTTCTCACCGTTTCTGCAAAGCTTCGGTGGGGACATCGTCGACCGTTCGACCTACCGGACCGCGGAAGGCGCGCTCAACGGCGAGGCTGCACAGGCCTTTGGCAAGTGGTGGCAATCGCTGTTCACCGGAGGCTATGCGCCTGGCACCAGTGAGGACCCCGCCGATCAGCAGACCGGCTTCATCGACGGCAAGTTCGCCTTCCAGTGGAACGGCAATTGGCGCGCGGTGGCGACGATGGCGGCCGTGGACGACGTTGTCTTTCTTCCAGCACCCGACTTCGGCGCGGGCAACAAGATCGGCGCGGGCTCATGGCAGTTCGGCGTCTCGGCCAAGTCCAAGCATCCGGAAGGTGCTGCCGAGTTCATCAAGTTCGCCGCGCAGGACAAATATCTGGCCGCCTTCTCCGACGGCATCGGCCTGATCCCGCCCACGCCCTCGGCGGCACAGATGACAAAGAACTACAAGGATGGCGGCCCGCTCGCGATGTTCTTCGACCTCTCTAAAGCACAAGCTCTGGTGCGCCCGGTGACCCCGGGCTACGTGGTCCAAGCCAAGGTCTTCACCAAGGCACTGGCCGACATCGCCAATGGTGCCGATGTGGCCGACACGCTTGATGCGGCGGTCGACGAGATCGACGCCGACATCGAAAGCAACGGCGGCTACGGCCATCGGTAGTTCTGTCGCGCCGGGGTCCTCGCCGGCCGCGGACTCCACGCTTTCTGGCTTCCTGGGCGGATATCGCAAATGGCGTCGAAACTAACCCTGTCGAACCGGACGGGCTGGACATTCGCCCTGCCGGGCTTCGCACTCATCTTCACATTCATCGTCCTGCCGTTTTTCTTCGCGATCGGTCTCTCATTGACAAATCAGCGGCTGCTGTCACCGAACCCCACCCAGTTCGTCGGGTTGGAAAACTATCGTCAGCTCCTGGGCTTTGCGGTGGTGACCCTCGAGCCAGAGCGCGACGAGGCTGGCGAAGTGGTCCGAGACGAGGCCGGCGAAATCCAGTACCCCCGCCTGCGTGCGATCACCCGTAGCGACGACTATCCCCAATATCGCGGCATGCGTGAGTGGTTTCGCTGGCAGTCCGGCGAGAACGTCATGGTCGTCATCGCCAGAGACGTTGTGTTCATGAAGGCGCTGGTAAACACCTTCCTGTTCGTTCTGGTCGTGGCGCCGGTGCAGGGCGGCCTCGCGCTGATGCTTGCTTTGCTGATCAACCAGAAGCTCAGGGGCATCAGCATATTCAGGACCATCTACTTCATGCCGGTGGTGGTCTCCATCGTCGTGGTCTCGCTTCTCTGGCGGTTCATCTATGACGGCCAGAACGGGCTGTTGAACAGCATTCTCCAGGGCCTCAGCTTCGGTCTTCTCCAGCCCGTCGACTGGCTGGGCGATCCCTCGACTGCGCTGCCCGCGATCATGGCCATGTCGATCTGGCAGGCCGTCGGCTTCCATATGGTCATCTGGCTGGCCGGGCTGCAGACGATCAGCCCCACGCTCTACGAGGCCGCCGCCATCGAAGGGGCTTCGAAATGGCAGACCTTCCGCTATGTCACCTGGCCGGGCCTGCGCAACACCGCCGTGCTCGTCCTTGTCGTGATCACCATGCAGGGCTTCGCGCTCTTCGCCCAGATCGACGTGATGACCAATGGCGGTCCGCGAGACAGCACCCAAACCCTCGTCTTCCAGGCGGTCGAGCGCGGTTATGGCAAGCAGGACATCTCGGGCGGCTCGACCATCTCGGTCATCCTGTTCGCGATCGTGCTCGCGATCTCACTCATCCAGCGCTGGCTGACTCGGGAGCGTTAAGATGGCTTTTAATCCCGACAATTACGGCCTGAGGCTCTTCGTCCGCTATCTGGTGCTGTGCCTGATCGCGCTGATCTTCATCTTTCCGCTCGTGTTCATGATCAACTCGAGCTTCAAGCCCGACAATCAGCTCCTCGCGGACACCTCCAGCCTGCGTGCCTTCCTGCCCGTCGGGGACATCAGCCTCGACAACTATTTCGGAGCGTTCCGGCGGGCGCCGGTCAGCCTGTTCGTCTTGAACTCGGTTCTGGTCACCGGGGCGACCGTCCTTCTCTCGTTGCTGATCTGCTCGCTGGCCGCATTCTCCTTCGCTTTCCTGCGGTGGAAGGGGCGCGATGTGGTGCTCTCGATCGTCATCGCGACGCTGATTATCCCTTTCGAGACCATCGCTATCCCGCTCCTGCTCCTGGTCTCGAAACTGCCCTGGATCGGACTCGATGGGCTGCAATGGGGCTGGCTGAACACCTACCGGGTGCAGATCATCCCCTGGATCGCCGACGGGCTGACGATCTTCCTGTTCGTGCAATATTTCAAAGGGCTGCCGGGCGAGCTGATCGAGGCGGGCCGGGTGGAGGGCGCGAGCTGGTGGCAGGTCTACTATCGCATTGTCATGCCGCTTTCAGGACCGGTTCTGGCGACTGCCGCCATCCTGAAGTTCCTCGTCATGTACAACCAATATCTCTGGCCGCTCATCGTGGTGCAGCAGGAAAACTATCGCCCGGTCATGGTCGGTCTCGGCTACTTCTTTCAACTCAACGTCGCCTGGGGCGAGGTCATGGCCTATCTCACCCTTATCACCGTCCCGGTGCTGATTTTCTATCTCTTCCTACAGCGCGCCTTCATCGCATCGATCGCCTCTACCGGCGTGAAGGGCTGAATACATGGTTGTCGCGCTCAAAGACAGCGGGTCTGGGACAGCGTGTATGCCCATGACGGCAAGCACTGGCACGGCTATTTCCTCAAGGACGAAAAAACGACCGGTGACCCCGAATTGCGACACATGAATCAGGAAACGGGAGCCATCGCTCATGGCTGAGGTCTCGCTCAAGGGCATCAAGAAATCCTATGGCCGCGTCGACGTCATCAAAGGCGTCGATATCCACATCAACGATGGCGAGTTCGTCGTCTTTGTCGGACCGTCCGGCTGTGGGAAGTCCACCTTGCTGCGCGTGATCGCCGGGCTCGAGGACATGACCGAAGGCATCCTCGAGATCGGAGGCCGGGTGGTCAACGAGCTCCAACCCAAGGAACGCGGTGTCGCGATGGTATTCCAGAGCTATGCCATCTTTCCGCACATGACCGTGCGCGAGAATATTGCGTTCGGTCTTACGATCGCGGGCGCTTCCAAGCAGGAAAAGGAGCAGAAGGTCGCCGAGGCCGCACGCATCCTGCAAATGGAACATTTGCTCGACCGCCGCCCAAGTCAGCTTTCGGGCGGCCAGCGCCAGCGAGTCGCTATCGGGCGCGCGATCACGCGCAAACCGGCCGTATTCCTGTTTGACGAGCCGCTCTCCAATCTCGACGCCGCGCTGCGCATGGACATGCGCATGGAAATCGGCCGGCTGCGCAAGCAACTGGGCACAACGATGATCTATGTCACCCACGACCAGGTCGAGGCGATGACGCTGGCCGACAGGATCGTCGTCCTGAAGGACGGTCAAGTCATGCAGATCGGAGCGCCGATGGAACTCTATCACGAGCCGGCCAACAGGTTCGTAGCCGGCTTTCTGGGAGCCCCGTCGATGAATTTCCTGAAAGTCGACGTTCTCGACCTTGATGGCGAAGCGGCAACGGTAGGCAACCGATCCCTGGAGCCGATCAGGGTGGCGACCAGAAGACGCCCCTTCCGGAAAGACGGTAAGGCCATCCTGGGCATCCGTCCGCAGCACCTCCGGGCGGTGCAACCTGGAAAAGGCATGCTGCATGGCGTCGTGGCACATGCCGAGCGGTTGGGCAGCGAGACGGTTGTGGACCTGACGCTTCGCGACGATCGCGAGCTCATTGCGGCCTTCAATGAAGACAAGATCTTTCAACCGGGTGACGCTCTGGAACTCGCGTTCGACACGGCCTTGGCCCATCTCTTCCCCGAGGAGGGATGAGCGCTGCAGACGCCGTAACGTGAGCAACAACAACGCGATGCATCGGCGCGATTCGCGAGTGTGCATCCAGAACCCCGGAACAAACTTGCATGGCCGCGAGTTTCTACTCGTCGAAGTGTGAGGGAAAGCCATGTCCAGATTTGTTTTGGCGGCCGCCGTGCTGCTTGTCGGCGGATCGGCATTTGCCGCGGACGAAAGCCCGCTGCCGCCCCAGAATGCCAGGAAACTGTCGGAAATAATCGCCAAGGTCGAGCAGCGCGACGACTTTCGTTACGTCGACGAGGTCAACTGGGACAGCGGCGCCTACACCGTTACCTATTACACGACCGACAAGGCGAAAGTCGAAATCACCTATGACCCCGTGACCGCCGAGCCGAAATAGATCGCTGCACTTTCCTCTAGGCAAATACGTGCGCAGCTTGGTGGCATCCCTCGGAGACTGGCAGCGCCGTAGCTTACCAAGAGCGGGGGCGAGTTCCTGCACGCTTTTCGGTGTCCCCTTGCGCCGATGCGCCTTTGATGGCTGATTGCAGCGCTATCATTGAGCCGCACGGGGGTGGGCATGGCGACGGTAAAGCATGTGGCGAAACGCGTTCTGATGATGCTCGCCGGCTATTTCGTTGCGGTGCTGGTCGGGCTGATCGCTGTGGCCACGATCTATGGTGCATTGAGTTCGCTGCCCGATGCGCCGGCGTACTTCGATTTCATGGGGGTCACCCCGATCGCGGCGCTGGTCGTGCCGCCGCTCGGCATGTTCATCTATTTCCTGACGATCGTGCTGACCGGCCTGCAGACGCTGATCTTCGCGCTGATCGCCGAATTGTTTTCGCTGCGCAATTTCCTGCTGCATATGGTCTTCGGCGCCGCAGCAGCGGCTGCCGGCTTCGCCTTGATCTGGCCCAGCGCGCCGGAGGACATCCGCCCCGAGCGCTGGGCCGATATCGGCATCATCGCCGCCGCCGGCCTTGTCGCCGGTCTGGTCTACTGGCTGATCGCCGGGCGCGAAGCCGGCTTCCGACGCCCGCTCTCCCAACCTTAGGACGGATCGACCAAGGCTTAGAGCAATTCCAGGAAAAGTGTGAAACGGTTTTCCGTCCGGAATTGCGCAGAAACAAAGAGATAGAGCGGTTCGGCGTTTCCGTGAAACGATGAACCGCTCTAGTCTCAGCTTGCCGGCGAGCGCACCGCTTCCGTGATGTCCAGCGCCTGCTGCAGCCGCGTGTCGCGGTCGTAGACGTCATGGAAGTATTCGACATTGCCGGACATATCAGGCCAGGCGGTGAAATAGGCGACATAGACCGGGATCGTGCGCCCCACCTTTTCGGTCGAATGTCCGTGCTTCAGCTTCTCCGCGATATAGTCGACCGAGGTGCCAAGCACGGCAGCCGCCATGCCACGCGGATCCTGCAGGCGAACGCAGCCATGGCTGAGTGCGCGCATGTCACGCTGGAAAAACGACTTTTGCGGCGTGTCGTGCATGTAGATTGCGTGCTTGTTGGGGAACAGTATCTTCAGCTCGCCCAGCGCGTTGGCCTCGCTCGGCAGCTGGCGCACGCCATAAGGTATCTTCGCGCCATAGGCGCCCCAGTTGACCGAGGAGGAGGGAATGCGCTTGCCGCGCGCATTGACCACTTCGTAGCCGGCGCGGTCGAGATAGCCGGGATCCCGGCGCAGCCGGGGCAGCATCTCGTTGACGAGGATCGACTGCGGCACGCCCCAATAAGGATGGAAGTCGACCTGCTCTACCTGATCGTAGAAGAAGGATGTCTGATTGGTGGTCTTGCCGATGACGGCGCGGGTCTTCAGCTTCTCCTCGCCATTTTCGATGTAGCTCGCCGTGAAAGCCGGCTGGTTGATGAAGACGCGCGGACTGCCGAGATCGGATGGCAGCCAACGCAACTCTTCCAGCGCGACCTTTACCTTCTGGATCTTGTCGACCTTGGACGTTCCGGCCAGCGCCGCCACGGTGCGCGGACCGATGACGCCGTCGCCCTTCATGCCGGCCTTCTTCTGCACCGCCTTGATAACCGGCACCAGTTCCAAGTCATAGACTTCGCTCGTGGCGAGCCGGGCCAATATCTCGCCATAGGCGCCGCCCATCTCGTCGTCGAGGTTGCGCGCGATCTTCGCCAGAAGCTTCGGCAGTTCGGGGCTGGTCTCGCTTGGCTTCAGCAGCAGCTTGGGATCGACGACGATCTCGTCTTCGGCGCTGGCCTGAAGCGATTCCAGTTCGACGCGCAGCGCCTGATATTCCACGTTCTGCGGATGCCGTGATTCGAGATAGGTGCGCGCTTGTTGGGTGCGTGCCAGCGTTTTCAGCACGCCTTCCATGTCGATCGGCTTGGTCGGAAAATCATAATATCCGGTCATGCGATTGGGGTCGACGCGACCGCTTTGCGCGTCATGAACGTAGCGCAGGACGCGCGCCGACAGTGCCATCTCGAAGCGGACCAGCTCCTTTAGCCGCGCATCGGCATCGCTGGTCGACGCGCTAGCCGCGGGCACTTCTACCGTGTAGTCGGCAGGTGTGAGGCCATAGCTCGCCGCCTCGCCAAGCACCCGCACCGCATCCTGCGCGCGGCTGTTAGCACTGGCTCCCGTTACCCAGATAAAATCAGGATTGGCCGAGTAATAGGCAACAAGCGCCTTGGCGATGTCTTTTTCGGCATAGAGTTCGTAGTCACCAAGGCCGGCGATCGCTTCGCGGAAGGCGGCGCCAGTGACTGAAGATGGAGTGGCGAAAGACGGCTGGAAGGCGGCATCCTGTGGCATTGCCGGCCCCGGCGTTACCACCAGCATCGAGAAGTCGACGCGCACCAGTGGATCGCTCTTGTAGGTGTAATAGGACGGGCTGCTGATTTGGGCGGCACCGCCCCCTCCGCCGCTGCGCTTGTTGCCTGCGCTTCGGGAAACGACCGGCGCCTTTGCGTTTGGCTTAAATAGTGACTTCTGCCTCGACGGCGGCGGGGGAAAATCACCTTGCGGTGTGTGCCGGATGCCGCCGCCGAAAAGCCTCTCGAAAAACCCTTGGGCGTCTGCCTGCGGCATGCCGAAGGCAAGCATTGCCGCGATCGCCGCAAGCGGCATCACGGTTGCTTTGTTTCCGAGAAATTTCATGGATCACCCGCTCCGGCTGCAACCGGTTCCCGTTCCGCACGCTTGACGGTCTTGCCCACCGTATGACGGGTGTAAGACGCGACTATACCGATTCATACCGATTTCGTTAAGCTTCCATAAATTTTGGGAAGGTCTGTTGCAGAACAGTTTCACGACGCCATGGCTACCGGAGCGAATTGGTTCCGCTCCGGTTCCGGGAATTGGCGCACGGGTCAGGCGTTGGCGCCGCCGTCGATAGTCAGTGCGGCGCCTGTCACGAAGCGCCCTTCGGGACCTGCCAGCCAGGCGACCATGCCGGCGATCTCTTCAGCCTTGCCGAAGCGAGGCGTCGCCATCTTCTGCCGCTGGTGCTCGGCGTGCGGGCCGCTGGCCGGGTTCATATCGGTGTCGGTCGAGCCCGGATGAACGACGTTGGCGGTAATGCCGCGCGAACCGAGGTCACGCGCCAATGCCTTGGTCAGGCCGACCAATGCCGCCTTGCTGGCCGAGTAGGCGCTGAGGCTGGTGTCGGTGACACGCTCGGCCAGATTGCTGCCGATGGAGATGATCCTGCCGCCCTCGCCCATATGCACTGCTGCCGCCTTCGACGCCACAAACGGGGCTCTGACATTGACCTCCATGGTTTCATCGAAGTCGGCAAGCGGCAATTCATCGATCGGCGCGGCGCGCCAGATGCCGGCGCTGTTGACGAGGATGTCGAGCCGCCCGAAAGCCTTCACTGTCTCGCCGACCGCCGCTTGGATTGCGGCAGCGTCGCGATTGTCGGCTTTGATGGCAATGGCGCGACCGCCGGCTGCCTCGATTTCTCCCACGACCGCACGGGCCTGCTCCTCGCCATTCACGTAAGTGAGCGCGACGCTGGCGCCGTCGGCCGCGAGCCTTCGCGCAATCGCTGCACCGATGCCGCGGCTGCCGCCGGTGACGAGCGCGGCCTTGCCATTCAAGCCGATGGAAGACATTCGTTTACTCCTTTTATGTAATGATCGATACATAAATGTCTGCCAGCCTTGCCCGGATGCGTCAACAGATTTATGTATCAATCAACACAGAAAGGATGCCATGACGGAACGAGGCCGCCCCCGCACCTTCGATCGAACCGCTGCGCTCCGGCGCGCAATGGAGGTGTTTTGGGCCAAGGGCTATGAGGGCGCATCGATGAGCGACCTGACCGCGGCGATGGGCATCAACTCGCCAAGCCTCTACGCCGCCTTCGGCAGCAAGGAAGCGCTCTTCCTCGAAGCGGTCGAGCTCTACACGCAGGTCGAAGGGACCGACATCTGGTCCGCACTGGAAAAGGCGCCGACGGCGCGCCAGGCGGTCGAGCGTTTTCTGCGCCAGACGGCCAAGGCCTATTCGCAGACCGATCGTCCGCAAGGCTGCCTGATCGCGCTCGGCGCGCTGCACCAGGACTCAAGCCGCGGCGCCATCTGCGATGACCTGCGCCGCCGCCGCGCCGAAAACCGCGCAGCCTTGCTCAGACGGCTGGAACGTGGCGTGGCGGAAGGCGAATTGCCCCAGGACTTCGACAGTAGTACTGCCGCGACCTTCTATGCGACCGTGCAGCACGGCATGTCGATCCAGGCGCGCGACGGCGCATCGCGCGCCGCCCTTCTGGCGACGGTGGCCGGGGCTATGGCCGCGTGGAAGGCGATGGCCGGCACGGGCGCAGCGTGACAATGCCCGACCGCGATGGGGACCGAACTCTCGATCCGGTACGGAGAAACGAGATATTCAGGTCAATGCAGCAGCGACGGTTCTCGGTGTTCGGCAACGAAGCCGATCGCGCGCTCGACCACGTCCTTGTCGGCGAGAATGCGGCGATGGCCGAGCCCGTCCGCCCAGTAGAGCGTGACGTGGTCGCCGGCGCCGGCATAGAGCCTCGCATGGTCGGCGGACACTTCGCGGTCGTCCGGCGCATGGATGACCAGCGTTGGCACTGGCGTGCGGGCAAGCTGGCGGTCGCCGACGAATTCGTGCAGCGGCCGGCCGGCGATGCGTTCGACCCGGTCCGCCATGGCGGCCTGCGAGCGTGGGCCGACACTCAGCATGCGGCTGAAATCGTTGAAGATCGCCGGCAGCGAGCTCGGGGCCGCGATCAGCACCAGCCGCTCGGCCGCCAGCGGCGGAATGTTCTTGACCGAACCGACGACGGCATTGGCGGCGACGGCGCCGCCGAAGGAATGGCCGACGACCGCCACGAACGGGCCGAACCATTCGCCGGTCAGCCGTGCGGCTTCAACAGCACTGACCAGTGTGAGTCGGCGGCCCTGCGACTGGCCGTGCCCCGGCAGGTCGAGCGAGACAACCTTGTAACCGGCGTCACGATAGCCTTCGATCAGCGTGCGCATATATTCGGTGCGCGAACGCCAGCCATGGATGACGAGCACGGTGCCGACGGCCCGCCTGCCCGGCTCTGGCCTGAATTCATGCGCCATGACGCACCCGTTTTTGGTCTTCAGCCGATGATGGCGCGCCTCGGCCATGAAGCCGGCGGCGCGGTCGACGGCGCGTCGCTCGCCGTCGCTGAGGATCTTGGCGTTCGGCGTGCGGCAGAACAGTTCGAACGCCGCACGCCCGGTAAGGCGGGGAGCCACGTGTTCGGCAGCGGCAAACACGCCCCGGATGACCTTCAATCCAAATGATGCCATAGTGGCGATCCATCCATTCGTTCAAGCATGAACATAATAGTTCAAACATGAACATTAAACAAGAGCTACCCTGGGACAACCCGCGTTTTCGCAACTGGGTCGCGGTGGCGCGCGCTTGCCATGTGCTGGAGCGCACGCTGGCGGTGAAGCTCGCGCCGCTGGACCTCAAGCCGGCGCAACTCGACGTGCTGATGAACCTTTACCGCCATCCCGGCATGTCGCAGCATGATCTCGCCCGCCGGCTGCTGGTCGGCCGTTCCAACATCACCATGCTTTTGCCGCAACTCGAGACACGCGGCCTGCTGCGCCGCGAAGGTGACCAGAAGGACAAGCGGGTGCTGCGGCTTACCTTGACCGAAGCCGGCACGGAACTTCTGATGCAGGCGCTGAAGGTCCATATGGCGCTGATCGAGAAAGCGATGAGCCAGTCGACGCCGGAGCAATGCGACATGATCGGCGAGCAGATGCGCAAGATTGCCGACGTTCTCAAGGAAGCGTGACGGGGCCGGTAGCGATCCGCTCACCACATCGACTTTTTCGCGCGCTCCGGCCACTCTTTGTCGTAGGCCTCGCCGTCGATGCCTTTCCGGCTGGTGATTTCCAGGATTGTTCCAGGTGTCGGCAGCGATTTCGGATCGACATGCCTCGCCGGGTTCCACAGTTCCGACCGGACAATCGCGCGGGCGCACTGGAAATAAACCGAATCGACATCGATGACCGTGACTGAGCGTGCCGGCTTGCCGTCGACGCTGAACGAGGCGCAGAGCGCGGCGTCGGTGGTGATATGGGCGCGGCCGTTGACGCGCAGCGTCGTGCCGGAGCCTGGGACCAGGAACAACAGGCCGACGCGCGGATCGCGAATGATGTTTTTCAGCGAATCGGCACGGTTGTTGCCGCGCCGGTCCGGCATCATCAGGGTTTTCGGATCGTGGATGCGAACAAAGCCGGCGAGATCGCCGCGCGGTGAGCAATCCAGCCCTTCCGGCCCGCTGGTCGCGAGCGCGACAAAGGGCGAGGCTTCGATGAAGGCAGCGTATTCAGGGATCACATGGTCGAGTTCCTTGACCAGCGAGGTCTCGCCGGGCAGGCCATAGAGCGCTTCGAGCTGTTCGACCGTGGTGATAACGGGCATGTTTTCGTCTCCGAGTATCCGCCGCCGCTACTCCATATCCGTGACGTTTTGACGACACGTGCTGCACGTCTTTTCGGTTGTCTGGAAACGGGTGTCGAACCAACGATATAAGGGGCAAGTCGCGTCAACCGTACGATACTGATCACGGAGACCGAAATGGATAAACCACTCGATCGGCGACGCACCGCCATGGAACTTCTTGAAAACATGTTCGAGGTTGAAATGCGCTTCCTGCAATCAGGGCCGGCGAGCCTCGACACGCTTGCTAGCGCATTTCATGCCGAGATTGTCGTGCATGAGCCGCAGTCCTTGCCCTATCGAGGCCATAGCGTTGGTTTCCCGATAAACAACGCTACCAGATTAAAGCACGAGCGAGTATTGATCGGTGGCCTTGCCAATCTTTGGATTCGGCAATGCAACAGCTACTCCCAGAGGGATATTCCTTCTTGCGCTATAGCTCGTTGCACAGCCGCACGTTCCTCCAGTCGACGAGTATGAGTGGTCCAAGCTGGATAAGTATTTTGCATATCAATGGCCATACGATTTCCCCACCGATAGAATACGAGCAAATATGGATCAACGATTGAGTAGCACTCTCCTATTGCCCAAACTCGGTCCTTCATCTTGGTATCTATAAGAGCAAATGCGGAGGCCAAATGCTCCTTTCCTCTTTCAACCAACGGTGCGTACATCGTTTCATCCGGTAAGAAAAAGTCGGCGCGCCAGATCATTCGGACGGCGACCGCGTGAACCGCACTGGATAGCCAGTTAAACCATTCGATGGAACGGACGACATTTGCTGCCTCCGCTCCCAGGAGGCCCGTGTCTGGGTTCGTCAGGCCCAGGTGCAACAAAATTGCCGGCGCTTCAGTGAGAGTGAAATTCTCGGCAATGAGAACAGGGATTCGCCCTTTCGGATTGAATCGACGGAATTCGTCGGTTTTGGTTTCGGGATGGCCGGGAGACATCAACGCTAGCGAATATGGTCTTCCAATCTCCTCCATGACGATGTGAGGCGCAAAAGAGCATGAGCCTGGCGCAGCATAAAGTGTGTAATGCATTAGTTCCTCCGAAAACCGTATCTTTCTTGTTTCACTATGCACTGGTTGCGAATGGCATTTGGCTGGACCTGAAAGAGGTTTATGCTTCAAGGATGACCGGTTGATCGAAGGCACGCCGTTTTATCACGACACCGGCGAGATACTGGCGATCCTGCGTTGACCAGGGCGTCGTGCGGGAACCATTCAACGATCGCGGCTTAGCCCCTTGTCTTCCAACTCGGCGAGATAGGCGGCCCAGCGTGCCTCCTTCTCATGGCCCAGCGTATGCAGGTAATTCCAGGTGAAGATGCCGGTATCGTGGAAGTCGTCGAAGGTGATGCGGACGGCATAGTTGCCGACCGGCTCGATCTTCAGGATCGCAACATTGCGCTTGCCGGGAACGGTCACGCGCTGTTCGGGCGAATGGCCCTGCACTTCGGCCGATGGCGAGACAACACGCAGAAACTCCGCCGGCAATTCGAACGGCTGATGGTCAGGGAAGGTCACGGTAAGCAGCTTGCGGTCCTTCGAGACCCTCAGTTCCTTCGGCGCCGTCATGGTGATAGATTCCGCATCATCTGTCCTTTCCCTACGCCGCTTCACGCAACGGGAAAAGGCCGCTTCGAAACTTCCGACGCAATCTGTCGGCGGCGCGATGTTACCAAAGATCGAGACCTCTTATCTTGAATAGCAGGTTGGATCGTATCACATAGCCATATATAACGATGCCGTTCGCAGCCACGGGAAACGCACGAGCATGGACATGATCGATCCTTTTGGTCGCACGATCAGCTACCTGCGCGTGTCGGTCACCGACCGCTGCGATTTCCGCTGCACCTATTGCATGGCCGAAGATATGGTGTTCCTTCCCAAGAAGGATCTGCTGTCGCTGGAAGAGCTCGACCGGCTGTGCACGGTTTTCATCGAGAAGGGTGTGAGGAAACTGCGTCTTACCGGCGGCGAGCCGCTGGTGCGCAAGAACATCATGCATCTCGTGCGCCAGATTGCGCGTCATCTCGAAAGTGGTGCGCTGGAAGAACTGACGCTGACCACCAATGGCTCGCAGCTTTCCCGCTTTGCCGCTGAGCTCGCCGATTGCGGGGTCAAGCGCATCAATGTCTCGCTGGATACGCTGGACCCGGAAAAATTCCGCCAGATCACCCGCTGGGGCAATCTCGACAAGGTCATGGATGGCATCGACGCTGCGCAGGCGGCGGGGCTGAAGGTAAAGCTCAATGCGGTGGCGCTGAAGGATTTCAATGACGCCGAGCTGCCGGAAATGCTGCGCTGGGCGCACGGCCGCGGCATGGAGTTGACGGTCATCGAAACCATGCCGATGGGTGAAATCGATGCCGACCGCACCGACCAGTATCTGCCGCTGTCGCTGCTGCGCGCAGCACTGGAGCGGCAGTTCACGCTGACCGACATTCCTTACAAGACCGGTGGTCCGGCCCGCTACGTCCACGTCGCCGAGACTGGTGGCAAGCTCGGCTTCATCACGCCGATGACGCATAATTTCTGCGAAAGCTGCAACCGCGTCCGGCTGACCTGCACCGGCACGCTCTATATGTGCCTCGGCCAGGAAGATGCCGCCGACCTGCGCGCGCCGTTGCGTGCCTCCGAAGGCAATGAACTGGTCGCCGACGCCATCGATGAAGCCATTGGCCGCAAGCCGAAGGGCCATGATTTCATCATCGACCGCCGCACCAACCGTCCATCGGTGTCGCGGCACATGAGCGTCACCGGCGGCTGATCTTCTCGCTCACACCGCCGAAATAAATCCTGCCGCTCTTGCGAGGAGGATGTAACGGGCCATGGAACGGCTGTGGACTAGCCCTTTGACGTTGCTGTTTTGCAGCCGGCTGCTAGAGGCTTGATGCAGAACCACAACCGGTAACGCCCTTGCCTCTTTCGCCAAACCTGCGCGGCGCGTTGTTCATGATGGTGGCCATGAGTGGCTTCACCCTCAACGACGCGATCAGCAAATTCTCGTCGGAATCCATGAACATGGCGCAGGTCATGCTGATCCGCGGCGCCTTCGCTTCGCTTTTTATAGGCCTGCTTGCCTGGCAACGCGGTGCGCTTGCCCTGCCCGGCTCGATGTTGCAGCCGATGGTTGCGGTGCGTGTCGCCGGCGAAGCCGGTGCTACCGTGTCGTTTCTCATTGCTCTTGCCCATCTGCCAATTGCCAACGTCTCGGCCGTGCTGCAGGCGCTGCCGCTTGCGGTGACGATGGGCGCAGCACTTGTGTTCAATGAAGGCGTCGGCTGGCGGCGCTGGCTGGCCATCGCCGTCGGCTTTGCCGGCGTGCTGATCATTGTGCGGCCCGGCCTCGAGGGGTTCAGCATCTATTCGCTGCTGGCGCTGGCCTGCGTCGCCTGTTGCGCGGTGCGTGATCTCGCCACCACGCGAATACCGCAGGCCGTTCCGACATTGCTGGTGTCGACCGCCACAGCACTTGCCATGACAGTGCTGGGCGCGGCACTGCTTCCGCCAATGGGTGGGTGGACACCGATGACGGGAAAAAGCACGGCGCTGCTAGCGCTTGCGGCAGTGCTCGTGGTCATCGGTTACCAGTTTATCATCATGGCGATGCGGGTGGGCGACATCTCGTTCGTCGCGCCGTTCCGCTACACAGCCCTGCTCTGGTCGATCCTGCTTGGCCTGTTCATCTTCGGTGACGTCCCCGACCTGCCGATGATACTCGGCGCCACCGTCATCGTCGGCTCCGGCCTCTACACACTTTACCGCGAACGGATCGTCGGCCGGCGAAAGACAGCCGCCGAAAGCGCTGGACCTGATATGGCGCCGGACGGCATATAGACGAGCCCCGAGGGTCGCTGGAACCTGACGATTGGGGCCGGCGAGAAGACAGCAGACGATGAACCGAGATATTGCAGGGATCATTCTGGCCGGTGGCCAGTCGCGGCGAATGGGTGGTGGCGACAAAAGCTTGCTTGCGCTGGGAGGCCGCCGCGTGCTCGACCATGTCGTCGCGCGCCTTGCCCCGCAAGTCGGACCGCTGGCGCTGAGCGCCAACGGCGATCCGACACGCTTTGCCAAGTTCGGACTGCCGGTGCTTGCCGATACGGTCGAGGGTTACGCGGGGCCGCTTGCCGGCATCCTTGCCGGCCTCGAGTGGGCGTCCATGGCTTGCAGTGTGGTCGTCACTGTCACTGGCGACACGCCGTTCTTTCCCGAGGATGTGGTCGGGCGGCTGGCCGCGGTGGTCAAGGAACGTCCCGGCGCGATCGCTGTCGCCAGTTCGGGTGGCAAGCGGCATCCGACGTTCGCGCTCTGGCCGCTTGGTCTGCACGACGCGTTGCGACGTTTCCTGGTCAATGAAGACAATAGGCGGGTTTTCGCCTTCATCGAGCGGCACGGCTTTGTCGATGTCGAATTTCCGATGTGGAACTCCGGTGGGCACGAGATTGATCCTTTCTTCAACATCAATACGCCCGACGACCTTGCCGAAGCCGAACGTCTGTTGCAGACCATGAGGCCATGATGAGACGCGTCTTCGGCATCACGGGCTGGAAGAATTCCGGCAAGACGACGCTGACCGAAAAGCTGGTCGCCGAACTTGTCCGGCGTGGCTGGAAAGTCTCGACGGTAAAACACGCCCATCATGATTTCGACATCGACAAGCCGGGAGCGGACAGCTTTCGCCATCGGCAGGCCGGAGCCACGGAAGTCGCCATTGTGTCGGACAGGCGCTGGGCCCTGATGCATGAATTGCGCGGCGAGGACGAGCCGACGCTGGACACGATCCTGTCGCGGCTCGGCACCTCCGACATCGTGCTGGTCGAAGGCTACAAGCGCGAGGCGCACAGCAAGATCGAAACACGGCGGCTGGAGGCTAAGGACCGGGCACCGCTTTCGGCAAATGATTCGCATATCGTCGCCATCGCCGCCGACTTCGCCATAGCGGGCGAAAGCCTGCCTGTCTTCGATCTCGACGACACGAAATCGATAGCCGACTTCATAGAGCGCACGACAGGCTTGAAGCGCTGAGGGCATTTGCGAAGGGGCCCTATTTCGCCGCTATTAGGCCTGCCCCAACGTCATCATTATCCACGAATGCAAATCCCGGAAGCAACGGTTTTTGCAGTTGCTTTTTTTGGGGAAAGAGTGGGAGTATCGCGCCAGCGGGCGGTCAAAAGCACCGCCCACAGAGCCGTTTGGAACGACGGCCGGGACATACAGAGAGGACCATCATGCGTATTGCATTGCGTATAGCGCTCGCCGCATCGGCCGCGCTGCTGACGCTGGGCGTTGCCCAGGCTCAGGAAAAGACTTTGAGGATCGGCACTGAAGGCGCTTACCCTCCGTTCAACAACCTGACCGCCGACGGCCAGCTCGTGGGCTTCGACATCGACATCGCCAAGGCACTCTGCGACGAGATGAAGGTGAAGTGCACATTCGTCGCGCAGGATTGGGACGGCATCATCCCGGCGCTCCAAGCTGGCAAATTCGATGCTATCGTCGCATCGATGTCGATCACCCCGGAGCGTGCCGAGAAGGTCGACTTCACCCACAAATACTACAACACGCCACCGGCAATCGTCGCGCCCAAGGACAGCGACATCAAGGGCGTGACCAAGGAGGACCTGGCCGGCAAGACCATTGGCGTGCAGGGTTCGACCACGCATTTCAACTATTCGACCGCAACCTATACCGACAGCACGATCAAGCCTTACCCAACCGCGCAGGAATACCAGCTCGATCTCGCCAATGGCCGCGTTGATGCGGTCAACGACGATATCACTGTTCTCGAAGGCTGGCTTGCCACGCCGGAGGGCGCCTGCTGCAAGGTGATCGGCGCGATCGCGCCTGACATCAAGATCCATGGTCCGGGCGCCGGCATCGCGGTGCGTAAGGGCGAGACCGAGTTGGTCAACCAGTTCAATGCGGCGATCGACGCCATCCGCGCCAACGGAAAGTACAAGGAAATCAACGACAAGTACTTCAAGTACGACGTCTACGGCGGCGAGTCCTGATCCTTATGGATCTGATAGCGAACGGCGGAAATGTCCCGCCGTTCGCACAAGGGGCGGCGCACGAGGGGTGACGCCGCGCTGCTCTCAAAGAGCCCATAAAGGAGAACAGGCAGGCGGATGCAAAGCGTTTGGACGCTGCTCAGTTGGGGCCCCGAAGGCTGGCTCGACGACATTGCCTATGGCGTTTTCATCACCGTTTCGCTTGCAGCCGCGACCCTGCCTGTCGGTCTGGTGATCGGCTTTCTGGTCGCACTGGCCAAGCAATCCGACGAGCCGTCGCTGCGGCTGGCCGGCAACATCTACACCACGATCTTTCGCGGATTGCCCGAGCTGCTGACGCTGTTCATCATCTTTTACGGCGCGCAAATCGGCATTCAGCAAGTGATGCGCCTGTATGACCCGACCGCCGCGGTCGAAGTGAACGCTTTTGTTTCCGGCATGATCGCGCTCGGCGTCGTCTTCTCGTCCTACGCCAGCGAGGTCTTCCTCTCCGCATTCCGCGCCATCCCGAAGGGACAGTATGAGGGCGGCTATTCTGTTGGCCTGTCGGGCTGGCAGACGATGCGACTTGTGGTGCTACCTCAGCTTATCCGTATCGCGCTACCGGGCCTTGCCAATCTGTGGCTCATCCTGCTCAAGGACACGGCCCTGGTGTCCGCCATAGGTCTTACCGACATATTGCGGCAAGCGGGCGTCGCCGCCCGCGTCACCAAGCACGCCTTCCTGTTTTTCGGTGTCGCCGCCCTCATCTATCTGCTCCTCGCCATCATATCGTCCTTCGGCATAAACGCGATCGAACGTGCGGTCAGCCGCCAGCAGGTGCAGCGATGAGCGTAGCCGCCATCGACCGACCGCCGGCTCTGCCACGCGGCTGGTCCCGGCAACGTATTCTCGGCTACGCGCTGGTCTGTCTGTGGATCGCTTTTCTCGCCGGGATCGCCGCCTACCTCATTCTCGCCTGGAACGGCGAGCTTTTCGCGAAATACGCGCCCGGCTATGTATCGGGACTTGGCGTCACTCTGCTGCTTGTCGCCGTCTCGATCGTGCTCGGTGCGATCCTGTCGGTGCCGATCGCCTATGCCCGCATGTCGAAGAACCGGGTTCTTTCAGGTCTTGCCTATGCCTATGTCTATTTCTTCCGCGGCACGCCGCTGCTGGCCCAGACCTTCCTTGTCTATTACGGCGTAGGCTCCTTCAGGCCGCAACTCGAGATGGTCGGCCTCTGGGGTTTTTTCCGCGAGGCGTTCAACTGCGCAATCTTCGCCTTCTCGCTCAACACTGCCGCCTATCAGGCGGAAATCCTGCGCGGCGCGATCCAAAGCGTGCCCAGGGGCCAGTGGGAGGGCGCCTCCTCGCTCGGCCTGCACAAATTGCAGACGATGTGGAAGGTCATACTGCCGCAAGCACTGATCGTGGCGCTGCGACCCTACGGCAACGAGATCATCCTGATGATCAAGGGCTCGGCGATTGTCGCGATCATCACCGTCTATGATCTGATGGGCATCACGAAACTCACCTATTCGCGCACTTTCGACTTCCAGTCCTATGTCTGGGCGGCGATCATCTATCTGATCATTGTCGAGATACTGCGCCACGCGGTCGAGTGGATAGAACGGCGCATCACGATACATCTGCACCGCTGACTCCCATAGCTCTGCCTGATCCGCTAAGAAGGCCGGAAGCAGGCTTATAAGGGATTCGAAAAACATGGCATCGGTGGCATTTCTCGGTCTTGGCGTCATGGGCTATCCAATGGCCGGGCATCTCAGGAACAAGGGCGGCCACGACGTTACCGTCTACAACCGCACCAAAGCAAAGGCCGAGCAATGGGTTGCCCAGCATGGCGGCAGTGTCGCCAACACGCCGGCCGAAGCCGCCGACGGCAAGGATTTTGTCTTTTCCTGTGTCGGCAATGACGACGACCTGCGTGCGGTGACAATCGGGGCCGAGGGTGCGTTCCAGACGATGAAGACGGGAGCCATCTTCATCGACAACACCACAGCGTCGGCTGAAGTCGCGCGCGAACTGGCGGAGAAGGCGCAACTGCGCGGGTTCTCGTTCCTCGACGCACCGGTTTCCGGCGGTCAGGCCGGCGCCGAAAACGGCGTGCTGACGGTTATGGTCGGCGGCGAGCAGAAAGCCTTCGATAAAGCAAAGCCCGTCATCGATGCCTATGCCCGCATGGTCGGGCTAATGGGCCCGGCCGGCTCCGGTCAGCTCACCAAGATGATCAACCAGATATGCATCGCCGGTCTTGTCCAAGGGCTGGCCGAGGGTATCCATTTCGGCAAAAAAGCCGGACTCGACATCGAAAAGGTCATCGAGGTGATTTCCAAGGGCGCGGCCGGCTCGTGGCAGATGGAGAACCGCCACAAGACGATGAATGCCGGCAAGTATGATTTCGGCTTCGCTGTCGACTGGATGCGCAAGGATCTCGGCATCTGCCTGGCGGAGGCCGACCGCAACGGCGCCAAGCTGCCGGTGACGGCACTTATCGATCAGTTCTATAAGGATGTGCAGGGGATGGGCGGCAAGCGCTGGGATACGTCTTCGCTGCTGGCGCGATTGGAAAAATAGGCTTTGTCGTGGCCGAGCTGTCGCCTCAGTCCAGCGCCGAGGAAATTGTCGCCCATCTGCGCTCGATCGGCTCGGAGGAGAATCGCCTTGGCATGCTGCGCTACGGCATCAAGATCGAACGTGCGCTCGGTATCTCGCACGGCGTGCAGAGGCAGATTGCCAAGAAAATCAAGCGCAACCATGAACGTGCCTTCGAGCTATGGCAGACCGGCATCATGGAAGCGCAGTTCATCGCTTCCGTCACGGCCGACCCGAAGCGGTTTTCTGCCGCGGATGCAAGACGATGGGCGGCGACCTTCGACTCATGGGATATCGTCGACGGCGTCTCCGATCTCTTTGTCGACACGGATTGCTGGAGGGAGCTGATAGAGGAGTTCGCGGCCGACGAACGGGAATTCGTTCGACGCACGGCATTTGCCATGATGGCCTGGTCGGTGGTCCACCGGAAGAAGGAACCAAAGGCGACCTTTATCGACTTCCTGCCGACCATTGAAGCGCATGCCACCGACGGCCGTAATTTCGTGAAGAAGGCGGTGAACTGGGCGCTTCGTTCGATCGGCAAACGATCGACGAATTTGCACGGCCCTGCCCTTGCGCTGGCACAAAAGCTGGCTGCCTCGACCGACAAGACGGCACGCTGGATCGGCAAGGATGCTGCAAGGGAACTTTCCGATGCCAAAACGCTCGAGCGGCTCGCCGCCAGAAAAGTTTGATCGGACCGAGATTCGCTTTGCGGAGGTGACGCGTTCGACGCGCGCCGATTTCGAGAACCTGTTCGAGCAGCATGGCGCACCAAAATACTGCTGGTGCATGGCCTGGCGCCATCTCGAAAACCGCGAGCATGTGTCCAACGATGAGAGGAAACGGGCGATGATGGCGCTCATCGCGGCCGGCACACCGGTCGGCATTGTCGCTCATGCGGAAGGCAAGACCATAGGTTGGTGCTCGGTGGCACCACGCGAAACCTACCGCAAACTGTCGCCTCAGCAGGACGACAGCGAGACGGGCATCTGGTCGATCGTCTGTTTCTATGTGCCGAGGGCATTGCGCAGCCGTGGGCTGGCAACCGCACTGCTCGACGCGGCCATCGATCACGCCTTCGCCAAAGGCGCCAGGACGATCGAGGCCTATCCGGTCGACCAGGCGTCGCCGAGTTACCGTTTCATGGGCTTTCGAGACATGTTCGTGGCCCGCGGATTCCACGAGATCGGCATGGCCGGCTCGCGCCGCCATGTGATGCGGCTTGAACGTTGACGCTGTCGGCGACGGCAGCTTAACTCCTGTCAAATGGAGAGCACATGATGAGCAATCGTCTCAAATCGACAGCGGCGCTGGCGGCCGTGCTGATTTCCATCGCGGCGGGCAGCGCTTCCGGCGAAACCACGCACATATTCTGGAAGGATCTGCGCCCGGCGACCCAGCCCGCTGCCGAAAGTGTCGGATTGCCGATTATCGCGGCAAAAATGCCTGATCATGGCGAGACGCTATCTCTCAATCTGCAGGACAAGACCGTCCAACTGGCGGGCTATGCGCTGCCGGTCGATCGCGAGGGCGATCTCGTCTACCAGTTCCTGCTGGTGCCGTGGACGGGTGCGTGCAGCCACATGCCGACGCCGCCGCCTAATCAGATCGTCCTCGTCACGCCCGCCCAGCCGTACAGGATATCTGAGGCCTACCAGCCCGTTTCCGTGACCGGCGCATTGGAGCCGGGCATGGAGAAAAGTCAGCTCTTCATCCTCGACGGCGCCAGCGTCATCCAGTCTGGCTACACCGTGCGCAAGGCGGAGGTGATGGGCGTCGATAAGGTGCCTGACACCATCACGCTGCCAGTAAACTCGCCCTGGAGTTTCCTAAACAAAAAGAAGAACTAAGGAAAATTTCCTCAGGCAGCGTTCGCGCCCGATTCCTTGTCCAGCACCATATAGTCCAGCGGCATTTCGGTCGTGTACTTGATCTGCTCCATGGCAAACGACGACGACACGTCGCGGATCTCGATCTTGGCGATCAGCCGCTTGTAGAAGGCGTCGTAAGCCGCGATATCGGGCACCACCACCCGCAAGAGATAGTCGACGTCGCCGCTCATGCGGTAGAACTCGACCACTTCCGGAAATTCCTGGATGACCTCCGAAAAGCGCCGCAGCCATTCATGGCTGTGCGAATTGGTGCGGATCGACACGAACACGGTGACGCGCACATTGACCTTTTCATGATCGAGAATGGCGACGCGCCGCTTGATGACGCCTTCCTCCTCGAGCTTCTGGATGCGCCGCCAGCAGGGCGTGGTCGACAGCCCGACTTTCTTGGCGACATCGGCGACCGCGAGCGTTGCGTCCTCCTGCAAGAGGCGGAGGATTTTTCTGTCAAGGCGGTCCATTGGGTGCTCCCACGGGAATAGATTAGGAATAGATTGGCTATAGTCCTTCTTATTTAGGCCATTCACAAGAAAGAAATTCTGCCAAATGGCAGAAAAGCGAGTGATTTCTTGCTGTCGCCTCAACCGAGGCGATAGCGGATTTCCGATCTCAGAAATGGCAGCAAATCCATTTCAAACCACGGATTGCGCTTCAGCCAGCCGGTGTTGCGCCACGACGGATGCGGCAACGGCAGCACTTTCGGGTTGCCGGGCGCATCCCAGATGGTGCGCCAATCCATCACCGTCTCCGTCAGCGACGGACGACGCGCGGCGCCCATGTGCCACGATTGCGCATAGAGGCCGATCGTCAGCACCACGTCGACCTGGGGCATCAGTGCCATCAGTGGCGCGCGCCAGGCCGGTGCGCATTCGCGGCGCGGCGGCAGGTCACTACCCTTGGCATCCTGGCCGGGAAAGCAAAAACCCATCGGCACGATGGCGAACTTTGTCGTGTCGTAGAATTCTTCGCTGCTGACGCCCAGCCAATTTCGCAATCGATCGCCGGAGGCGTCGGTGAACGGCATGCCGGTGACATGCACCTTGGTACCCGGTGCCTGGCTGGCAATCAGGATGCGGGCGCTCGACGACGGCCTGAGCACCGGGCGCGGCTCGTGCGGCAACGGCCGGCCGATCGGGTTTTCGACGCAGATACGGCAGGCGCGTACCGTCGCCGCGAAGTTTTCCAGCTCCTCGCTCATTCTCCGGGACTCATTGTCAGGCGGCGGCGCTCGGCCGGCTGGAGACTGCCTGATGCCAGCGCAATACATTGCTGCACTCCTCCGGCACCCTGATGCGCGCCGGCTTCATGAAGTCGATAGCGATCAACCCGGTGATGTCGGCGATCGAATAGGTTTCGCCGGCGATGAATTCCCTGTTCGCCAGTTCCTCATCGAGGATTTTCAGGAATTCGATGGCTTTCGGCTTGTTGGCCTCGCCCCATTCGGGAATCTGCGGAACTTCCCATTCCTTCATCGCCGGATGGATGTGCCGGAACGCGGCGGCGACGCAACCGAGCAGGTTGAGCTCCATGCGTCTTTGCCACATCTCGACCAGCGCCTTGCCAAGCGCGCCGCGCCCGAACAGAGCCGGTTCCGGATGGAGTTCCTCGAAGTAGCGGCAGATGGCTACGGATTCGGTGATGACGGTGCCGTCGTCGAGTTCGAGCACCGGCAGGCGCTGCAGCGGGTTGCGCGAGCTGATCGTCTGCTCTTTGTGCTCCATCGCGCCCATATCGACGGGCACCAGCGGAACCTGAATACCCTTTTCGGCGAGGAAGACGCGTACCCGCCGTGGATTGGGAGCGCGGCCGCCGTCGAAGAGTTTCATTCCATCCATCCTCCGGGTTGATCCGACAAATTATACGTTGCTGCTCACCAGAAGCGAAAAATTTCTCGCAAGGCATCGCCGATCGAAGCCAAACTACCGTGCTTTCTTTCGACAACCTCGTGACCATGGCTCTCGCGCCAATTGTGCGGCTCGTCGAAAGTGCCGGCCCAGATGCCGGCCTTGCCGGAACGAGCGGCGGCTTCGTCGGTTTCAAAATCGCCATAGGCAACCGCCCAGCCGGCCTCGACCTGGGCGCGGTTGAGATCCTTGCCGCCGGCCTTGCAATCGCCGAGCAGCCGGCCGTAGCGATCGCGCTGCCAGCCGGTGCAGGAGACGGGTTTGCCTGATATCAGCCTCACCAGCGACTGCCGCGCCAGCTTGCCGCAGGCATAGTCGGCGCCGTCCCTGCGGCAGATTTGCGAATATTCGGGCGCGTCAATGCCACGCATGCGGATGCGGTCGGTACCAAGCGTGATCGTATCGCCGTCATTGACGACGGCGGCACCCTCCGCCTTGCGCGTCTCGATCGGGTCAAGGCGCGCTGCCAGAAGGATCAGCAGACCGAGGACGATGACGGCCAGTGCGTAGTCCACCAGCCGGCGCCAAAGGCTTCGCGGCCGCGGCGGCACGTATCGCTGTGGCGGCCGCCACGACCACGAACGGCTCATATGGCAAACCGTTGGTTAATCATTCGAACGTAGCTTAACAATTTGAAACCGCTGCCCGCATAAATTGAAGTCTCCATGCCCTCGCAACGCTCGACCACAGCGGACAAGTTTATTGTGGACCGCAGGAAACCCCACCGCAACAGCGATGTGGCGCGCGCGGTGCGCAAGACGCGCGACCGTCTTTCGCAGCAGGTCGGAAATCTTGATTTCGACCGCGAGCTCTTAAAACTCCACGCCCGTGCGATGATAGGCAGCGCGACCATCGTTCCGATTCTCGTCCTGGCGACCGCTGCGACGGGTCTGTTTGCTGGGGTGGGTAACGAAATTGGCGTTTGGGCGCTTTTTACGCTCATCTGCTACACCATCGTCGTGTTCATGGCGAGGCGCGTCGACCAAACGGAAGCTGCCGAACTCAACCCGCTGCAAACGCACAGTGATTTCCTGATCGGCCACTTCCTTTGCGGCCTGGGCTGGGCCTGGTTCGCCTGGCTCGGTTGCGACGCTTGCCAGGTAGATCAGTTCCAGCTGATCAAGGCGGTGGTGCTGCTGCTTGCCATGGCGGCGACCGCGATTACTGCGTCATCGCTGCGCGGTGCGCTGCTGTCGACCTTTGCCGTTCCGGTGGCGGTCTATGCCTATGCCGGTGCGAGGCAGTGGATTCCGGTCGAGCTGATCATGGCCGGTTTGCTAATCGTCTCGCTGCCCTTCTTCGTCTATGTGGCGCGCCAACTCAATCGCTCGTCCTTGATGTTGCTCTCGTTCCGCTCCGAAAAAGACGCGCTTATCGCCGAATTGGACACGGCGAAATCGATGTCGGACGAAGCGCGGCGACGGGCGGAAGACGCCAATCTGGCTAAGTCGCGGTTTTTGGCCTCGATGAGCCACGAGCTGCGGACGCCGCTCAACGCCATTCTCGGTTTCTCCGAGGTAATGGCGAACGAGGTGCTCGGACCGATGAGCAATCCGACCTATCGCGACTATGCTCGTGACGTACACGACTCTGGCCAGCATCTGCTCGATCTGATCAACGAAATCCTTGACCTCTCGCGCATCGAGGCGGGCCGCTACCAGCTCAACGAGGAGCCGATGATGCTCCTCTCCGTCGTCGAGGATTGCTGTCACATGATGGAGCTGAAGGCGCGCAATAAGGACATCCGTATCGTCCAGGATTTCGAAAGCGCCTTGCCGCGCCTGTTCGCCGACGAACGCGCGGTGCGACAGATCGCGCTCAATCTTTTGTCGAACGCCATCAAGTTCACCGGGACTGGCGGCGAAGTCCGCGTGCGTGTCGGTTGGACGGCGGGCGGCGGTCAATACCTCTCCGTTAGGGACAATGGGCCTGGTATACCGGCAGACGAGATTCCGGTCGTGCTGTCCGCCTTCGGCCAGGGCTCGATCGCCATCAAGAGCGCCGAACAGGGCACCGGGCTCGGCCTGCCGATCGTCCAGAGCCTGCTCGCATTGCATGGCGGCGAGTTCGAACTCCATTCCAAACTGCGTGAAGGCACCGAGGCCATCGCCATCTTCCCGCTGAGTCGGGTAATGGAGGAATTGCCGGCACTGCCGACCAAGGCGGTTGCCGCCCGGCGGCGCTAGTCGCCTAACGAACCGCCGCCGCCATGCCCGAACTGGTGAGCGCGGCTGCCTTGACCAGACCCGCGGCAAGGGCCACCCCTGCCCCCTCGCCGTGGCTCACGCCGAGATCAAGCAGCGGGCGAAGGCCGAGCCGTCCGGCGGCCCGAGCGTGCGCTGGCTCTGGCGACAGACTGGCAAGAAGGCAATGGTCGAGCGCGGCGGGGTTGGCAGCATGCAGCGTCGCGGCGGCGGCTGTCGCCGCCAATCCATCGAGCAGCACCGGGATCTTCTGCATCCGGGCGGCGAGGATGGCGCCGGCGATCGCCGCGAATTCGCGGCCGCCAACCCGGCGCAACGCTTCGAGCGGGTCCCTGAGACTTGTACCGTGGAGGACTAGCGCCGCATCGACCACCTCAGCCTTGCGCGCCTGCATCGCCGCATCGGCACCCGATCCGGATCCGACCCAATCGGCACCCTTGCCGCCGAACAGTGCCGCAAACAAAGCCGCTGCTATGGTGGAATTGCCGACGCCGAGGTCGCCAAGGCAAAGCAGATCGGTGCCGCCGGCGATCGCCTCCATGCCGAAGGCCATGGTGGCGGCGCAGCCGCGCTCGTCAAGTGCTGCATCCTCGGTGATGTCGGCGGTCGGAATGTGCAGCGCAAGATCGAACACTTTCAGCCCCAGATCGTTGGCAATGCATATCTGGTTGACCGCAGCACCGCCCGCCGCGCAAAGCTCGACCGCGTTCGCCGTGGCAGCGACAGGCCGCGGCGAAATGCCGTGCCGGGCGACGCCATGATTGCCGGCGAAGATCGCCACCAACGGCCTATTCACCGCCGGCGGCGCACGGCCGCTCCAGGCGGCGAGCCACGCGGCGATGTCCTCGACGCGGCCGAGCGAACCTTTGGGTTTGTCGGCCTTGGCAAACAACGCACGGACACGGGCTTCGGCCGCCGCGTCGGCCGGCGGCAGGGTCGCCAGAAGATTGCGAAAATCGTCGAAGGGCAGCGCGCTGGTCATGTCGTTGGTGATCATTCCCTGGAGTTGGTGAGCGGCATAGCCGCCTTGCTTCGTAGGCACAACTGCCAGCATTGACGCGAAAGCGGTTGCCGGCGGCGCATTCCGGAGGGCTTGCATTGGCCTTGCCGTTACACCATGTGGAAGCGAGACAAGAGAATATCATGACGGCCATCGAATCCCCATGCATCCTGGTCTGTTCGATCGATATGAAAACCGGCTTCTGCTTCGGTTGCGGCCGCACGCGCGAGGAAATCGGCGCCTGGATCGAGATGACCCCTGAAGTCCGCCGCAGCGTCATGGCCGAGCTGCCGGCCCGACTGGAGATGGTTGAACGCAGACCGCGTCGGGAAACGCGCCGCACCCGCCTCGCGCGCGAACGCGACGCCCTCTCGTGAGCCATATATGAACCGGTTTTTCTGGACTTTGATGATCGTGATCGGGGCCGGCGTGGTCCTGCTCATGCTCAACGATTCCGCCGGCAGCACATTCGGCGTCGAGAATTACGATTTCAGCCGGCTGATCTGGCTTGGCGCATTGGTCGCGCTCATCGGCGCCGGCCTGCTCAGATCAGGCAGGCCCTTGGGGGCCATGGCCCGCAATCTCGGCACCTGGGTCGTCATCGTGCTCGCATTGATCGCTGGCTATCAGTACCGTTATGAGTTGCAGGATGTCGCCAGCCGGGTAACGGCCGGCGTTGTTCCCGGCAGTCCACTGGCATTGGGCCTGGAAGACGGCCACGCCACCGTGACCCTGGACAAGGCCGGCAATGGCCATTTCGAAGCGCGCATCATGATCAACGGCACGCCGGTCCGGGCCGTGGTCGATACCGGCGCAACCAGCACCGTGCTGACCGCGCAGGACGCGCAAGCGGCTGGGTTCAATCCAGCCGTTCTCAATTTCACCATACCGGTTTCTACCGCCAATGGCATGGCGCACGCCGCCGCCGTGAGAACCGACGAATTGGCGATCGGCGGGATCGTGCGCAAGGACATGCCGGTCATGATTGCCGCGCCCGGCATGCTCGGCCAGAGCCTGCTCGGCATGAATTTCATCAGCTCGCTGTCCGGTTTTGACGTGCGCGGCGACCGCATGATCTTGCGCGATTGAACAGTCGGGCTGCTTCGGCGCCGCTCAGTGAGCGTTGAGCATCTCGACTGCCTGATCAAACCGGCCGTCCCGTTCCGCCCAGCGCAGGAAGCCTACTCGCTCCACCAGGATCTCTTTCGGCGTCGGCTGCCGACTGAACAACGCCATCGCCTCGTCAATGAACGCATCGAGCGGCATATACTCCTCGCGGGTCGACTGGCCGGGCGTCAGTTCAGTGCGAACCGCGGGCGGCGCAAGCTCGATCACTTCGACCTTGCCCTTGAGTTGCTCGCGCAACGACACCGTATAGGAATGGATCGCCGCTTTGGTGGCATTGTAGGTCGGCGTGCCACTCAGCGGCACAAAGGCCAGGCCTGACGAGACGTTGACGATCACGGCGTTTTGCCGGGCCGCCAGGTGGTCGATTAGCGCGTTGATGAGCCGGATCGGCCCGAACAAGTTGGTGACGATCGTCTCCTCCGCGTCGCGCAGATCGCGGGTCCTGGTCAGATCTTCGCGGCGCATGATACCGGCATTGTTGATGAGCATGTTGAGTGCCGGGTGTTCGGCGACTACGCGCTTGGCAAATGCTGTGATTGCTTCCGAATCTTCGACATCGCCGACCATCGCGTGCATGCCTTCACGCCCGGCAATCGTCCGCTCGAGCGCCTCCTCGCGCCGTCCGGCGACGATCACAGTGTTTCCAAGCGCATTGAAGCGCAGCGCCAGTTCCCTCCCAATACCGGATCCGCCGCCGGTGATGAGGATCGTGTTTCCCGTCGTTTTCATCGTTCTGTGCTCCATGTATTCCAGCTGCTCGGGATCAAACGACGCCACCGTTTGCAAATACCGTCTGTCCGTTGATCCAGGCGCCGTCCCCGCTGCAGAGCGCCGCGATCGCATCGGCAATGTCGGAAGGCTCGCCTAGCCGCTTGTGTGGCGTGCGAGCGGCGAAGCCGACGATCTGCTCGGGGGTCTTGCCGTCGGTGAAGAGGGTTGTGTTCACAAGGCCTGGTGCCATGGCGTTCACCGAGATCATGCGGCCTTCAAGTTCCTTGGCGAGTATGTTCGCGTAGAGTTCCTGCGCGGCCTTGGTGGCGGCGTAAGCTCCGTAGGTCGGGCTGCGCAGCTGAGTGATGCTCGAGGACAGCGCGATGATCCGGCCGCCGTCGCGCACGCGCCGCGCCGCCTCGCGCAGCACGTAGAAACTGCCCTTCTGGTTGACGTCGACCATCCGGCTGAAATCGGCGTCGGTCATGTCGCGGAAAGGCGCAAGCCGCATGATGCCGGCATTGCTCACGACAACGTCGACGCCGCCGAACGCGCGCTCGTTTTCCTCGAACAGGCGTTGCACTGCACTGGGATCGCTGACGTCGGCCTGCACCCAGATGGCGCGCCCGCCAGTTGCCTCGATCTCCCGGACTACGCCGGCCGCGAGATCGCGGTTCTTTTCGCAATTCACGGTGACGGCATAGCCGTCACGAGCGAGGCGCCTGGCCGTCGCTGCGCCGATGCCCCGAGAAGAGCCGGTCACCAGGGCGACCTTGCCGCGCGACGCCGGCGCCTGACCGGTCGTTTGCGCGCGGGCGGCCCCGACCGCGAGTGCTACTGGAGCCATGGCGACCACCGCCAGCACGGCTCGTCTCGGGACCTCGTTCTGTCCAGACATTGGGAGTTCCTTTCCTTGTAGCGAACTTGCTTTTGTCGGGACGTTACATACCGCGCGGGCCGGCCAGGGGCTTGCCAACCCATGCGCAAAACTTGCTCGATTCTGCAGCCCATGTGACGTTTGCGCGCGCGCATGCTAGGTATCGAGCCACGCTACAGGAGAGAGATCACATGGACTCGCTCAAACAGGCCGCTCAGGCTTATGCCAGTCGACATGCCAACAGCGATGGCTTGGCGGTGACGCCTGTGCCGGGTCTCAAGATGATGTACATCGAGTCCCCTTCCGGCGATCTTCATTCAGTCTATCGACCCCTGGTGTGCCTGGTCCTACAGGGCGCCAAGCGCATGACCGTAGGAAGGGAGCAGCAGGTCTTTTCCGCCGGGCAGTCTGTGATCGTGAGCGCGGACATGCCGGTCGTCGGGCGGATCGTGCAGGCGAGCCGGAGCGAACCCTATCTGGCCGTAGCGGTCGAGCTCGAGATGACGATCCTGCGCGAGCTGACGGCGCAACTGGGCAGCGTCCGCCCGCTACGCCCGTCCGAGACACGCACCTTGTTCGCCGAAGACACCGAAGCCGCGGCGCTGGACTGCGCATCGCGGCTGATGAGGCTGCTGGACCGGCCCGATGCGATACCGCTCCTGCGCGACGGAATCATGCATGAGCTGCACTATTGGCTTCTGTCGGGGCCGCACGGCGTCGCCTTGCGGGCACTTGCGGATCCAGAAAGCCACGCGAGCCGCCTCGCCGCGGCCATCGCGATCCTGAGAGCGGAGTACCGATCGCGCGTGTCCGCCGAACGCCTGGCGGCGGCAGCTGCAATGAGCCTCACCGCCTTTCACAAGCATTTCAAACAGATGACATCGCTGACACCGGGACAGTACCAGAAGCGGCTTCGCCTGGTCGAAGCGCGCCGCCTCATGGTGGATGAAGGCCTCTCGGCAAGCAGCTCTGGGTTCGAGGTGGGCTACGAGAGCATCTCGCAATTCACGCGCGAATATGCCCGACTGTTCAAATCGCCGCCGAAGCGCGACGCCCTTCGCGTCCGGAGCGCAGCACGCGGGATCAGAGAAGAAATGCCGGACGGCGAGCGGGCGCGCGCTGCTTAGCCCGACTTGCCTCAGCTATCGACGGTCCTCTGGATTGCTGAACGGACTGCGTAGACGCGCCGCATGATCTTGCTCGACTGAACAGTCAGGCTGCTTCCACATCCGCCCTGCCGAAATCGACTGCAGCGAAAGCCGCCTTCAGAACATCCGGTCCAGCGCCGGGCCTTGTCGCGTCAGTGGAAAGGATCTGCCGGTAGCGGCGCGCGCCAGGCAGACCGTGGAACAAGCCGACCATGTGACGGGTGACATGACCAAGCCGCCCGCCCCGCTCGATATGGCGCGCCGCATAGTCCGCCATGGCATCGATCAGCGCGACAAAATCGAGCGCGTCGGGTTTGTCGCCGTAAAACGCGGCATCGACGCCTGCCAGAATACCCGGCGTGTGATACGCGGTGCGGCCGAGCATGGCGCCGTCGACGTGATCAATGTGGTCAAGCGCTTCTTCAAGAGATTGAATACCGCCATTGATGCCAATGAATTTGTTTTGTTTTCTGGCTTTCAGCCGATAGACCCTGCTGTAGTCGAGCGGCGGGACGTCGCGGTTTTCCTTCGGGCTCAGCCCTTCCAGCCACGCTTTCCGGGCATGCACCCACAGCGCGTCGGCGCCGGCCGCGAAAACGCCGTCCGCCAGCGCGTCGAGCGCCGGCTCAGGATCCTGCTCGTCGACGCCGATCCGGCATTTGACTGTGACGGGGATACTGACGGAAACCTTCATCGCCGCAATGCAGTCAGCGACAAGAACTGGTGCCTTCATCAGGCAGGCACCGAACGTGCCCGACTGGACGCGATCGGACGGGCAGCCGACATTGAGATTGATCTCGTCATAGCCGAAGGCTTCGCCGATGCGCGCCGCCTCGGCAAGCTTCTGCGGATCGGAGCCGCCGAGCTGCAACGCGACTGGATGCTCGGTATCGTCGAAGCCGAGTAAGCGCTCGCGCGCGCCCTGGATGACCGCGTCGGCCACGACCATCTCGGTGTAAAGCAGCGCCCGGCGTGTCAACTGACGATGAAAGAACCGGCAGTGCCGGTCCGTCCAATCCATCATCGGCGCAATAGCCAGTCTATGTGCTTGATACGTCATCGTTTTTGTTTAACTTTAAATCGTTAGCTTGTGTCAAGTACACACGAGCGTGCGCCACGATACTGCGCTTTTCGCCAAACCTTCGGTGAACTCATCAAGCTCCATATCGACGACATCTGCGAGGTTAGCAAGGCCCTGCCAGACCCGCGCGCGCCGTGTTGCGATCAACCGTCCGTCGGCGACAGATGAAGACCGGCCGTTGGCCGGCATCATGGCCGGACCGCCGGCGTCTCGACCCGCAAGCCACGGGCCCGCTCCATCAGATGGAGCTCAAGGTCAACGAGTTCCGGTGCGCCAAAGGCGAAGGGCTCCGCCCTGACCCCGATCATGCAGTTGCGCAGGCGCCGCTGCAGCGAACCGACCGTCTGCCACTCCAGCCGGTAGAGCGGATAGCCGGTCGGATGCGCCTGCGGCATGACACTGCCGCCGAGCCGTTTGCCCCAATTGTCGTCGTGGCAGGAGGCGCAGGAAAGATCGAGCTGGCCGATACGGCTCTGGAACAGACGCCGACCGTTGTCGCGAAACGGCGCCAGCCGGGCGTCGATCGCCGGTGTGATTGGCATGCCGCGCGACTGATGCGTCACATAGGCCGTCAGGGCGAGCAACGCGTCAGATTCCGGCGTCAGCGGCTCGGCCTGCTGCCGCTCCCCGCGGCAGGAATTGATGCGCCCGGCAAGGTCGATCGGCCGTCCCGTCGCCTCGTCAAAGGCCGGGTAGCGCGTGGCAACGCCGCGCATAGTCTGACTGGCATCGCCATGGCAGCCGGCGCAGGCGACATCCGCCCTACCCTCCGACTGCTGCCAGAGCTGCTCGCCCTGCAGCACCCACAGCATACCGGGGTTGCTCATGTCGTCGGCTTGCAGCGCCTGCGTCTCCGGCGTCATGAAGTCGAAGCCGGAGCGCTTTGCGCTGCCTTCGATGCCGGCAGCGATAGCCATGCTGCAGACGACCGCCGCGATGATCCCCACCAGGCCCCAGAGGGCACGCATCAGCCCACCGTGATTTCGGCCGATGCCGTTTGAGTCTTTCCGGCATCGTCCGTCCAGGTGAAGTCGATCGTGCCGCTCGTCGTGGCGACGAGCGTGAAGGCGATGAACGGATTGGCCGATACCGCTGGAAAGAGATCGGCCGAAAACACCTCCTCGCCGTTGTAGGTACAGGCAAAACGGCGGATGATGTCGCGTGGGATGTTGATGCCGTTTGGGCCGACACGGTAGCCGGTCTCCATCGGATGCGCGATCATCGCTCGGATCTCGACGACCTCGCCCTGCCTGGCCGCTTTCGGCACGTTGACGAGTGCGCGCGCCATTATGAGAGATCCTCGATACAAGCGGCCAGCGTGACGATCGCGCTTGCACGGCTTGACCAGAAGCTGCCGTCGCTCATCTCAGCGACCGCGACCACCACCTGGGAGGTCGCGAGCCGGATCCTCGTCGAGACGGTGGCGCGGCCCGAGCGCGGCCCGAGACGGAAAACCGCGACATTCGCCTCCGGGTTCTTCTCGTTGAAGACCGCGATGCGCCGGACATGATCGTCCGCGGTCATCGGGCTCTCGGCGGCGACCGTGATCCCGACCGCATTGCCGTTTTCGACCAAAGGCGGCAGGTCGAGCCGGACGCGGCCGTCGAGAACGTCGGCTCCCCCGGTGAAGGTACGGATCGCTTCATCGAGGCTCGGACGGGCAACGGCCCAGCGCGGCAGGCTGATCACCAGAAGGCCGGTCATGCCGGCCCGAAGAAACTGCCGCCGTCCGACCAAGCCTCCGTGAACTCGAAGCGGGTCTTCGCGCATAATCACCCCTTCAGCGTCGTGAGATAGGCGACGATATCCTCGATGTCGGCGCCGGTCAGGATCGGCTTGCTGCGCCAGGCGGTGGCGACGCGCCGGCCTTCCTCTTCCGCGATCCGGTAGTAGGAAGGCATGATCGTATTCGGCACGAGCCGTTTCATGTCGACCACGCGCAGCCGGATCTGGCCTTCCAAAAGCCTTGCCCCGACGCCGGTCAGGTCGGGCGCCAGCGTGCCGTGCAGATGCGCATCGGGGAACGGCCCGCTGTGGCAGAGCGTGCAGAGGCTGCGCTGCCGGTCCGAGATCAGCGCGGCGCCGCGCGCCGGATCACCCTTGCCGCCGACCAGAGGCTCCATGATCGCATCGCCGGTCACGACGTAAGATCCCGCCTCCTCGCAGGCACCAGACGAGGCCGCAAGCAGCAATCCCGCAACAGCGAGGCAAGCCGTCCTCATCATCCGAACACTTCGCTGGTGATCGTCCGGAACCAGTCCTCCGCATAGGCCGCTTCCAGTTCGCGGACAGAGGACGGCGCTTCAAGCGGGCTGGTGCCGCCCGCACCCTCCACCTCGGCAAGCAGGCCGTCGCGCGGCTGGTAGACGCCTGCGATCGAAATGCCGTAGCCGGGCGCGATCAGGCTGTAGCAGGTGTTGATGAGCTTCGGCTGCGCCGGCTGCCGCTCCCTGACCAGCGCGGCGACCGCCGCAGCGCAGGCTTTTGCCTGGGCGTTGGCGCTGAAGGCGGATTTCGGCATCGCCCCACCGATCGCCGCGTCGCCGATGACGTGGATCGCTGGCTGCAGGCGGGACTCGAAGGTGACCGGGTCGATCGGGCACCAGCCCGTCTGATCCGCGACACCGGCCGACTGCGCGATCCTGCCCGCACGTTGTGGTGGGATGACGTTGGCGATATCGGCCTTGTGGCTGCCGAACTCGGTCACCAGCGTCCTTGTCACCGGGTCGACTTCCGTCACCCTGCCGCCCGAGGACAGCGGCACCCATTCAATCAGGCCGGGATAGAGCTCTCGCCAGGCGGCTTCGAACAGCCGCTGCTTCGAAAAGGCGTCCTTGGCGTCGAGGATGATCAGCTTCGAGCGTGGCTTGCTGGTCTTGAGGTAATGCGCGATGAGGCTTGCTCGCTCGTAGGGACCGGGCGGGCAGCGGAACGGATTGGCTGGCGCGGAGAGAATGACCACCCCACCGTCCGGCATCGCCGCGAGCTGGTCGCGCAGCAGCAACGTCTGCGGCCCCGCCTTCCAGGCATGCGGCATGATCTCCGCCGCCGCCTCGTCGTAGCCCGGCAGCGCGTCGAAGCGCAGGTCTACGCCGGGCGCCAGCACCAGCCTGACGTAGCCGATGTCAGTTCCGTCATCCAGCCGAACGCGCCGGCGCTCGGCATCGACGGCGACAGCGCGCTTGCGGATGAACCCGATGTCGCCGAACCGGTCATAGCCGAAGGTCTGCGCCTCGATACCGCGCAGCCCTGCAAGCACGGCATTGCTGAACGGGCAGGCCAGATAGGCTGTCTCCGGCTCGATCAGCGTCACGGCAAGGTCGCGATCCAGCTGCTTCAGTGCGCGGGCGCAGCTTGCCCCGGCAAAGCCGCCGCCGACCACGACCACGCTGGGCTGCGCCTGTGCGCGTACCTGCGGCGCAGCAAGGACCGCCGCGGCGACGCTGGCCGCCGCGCCGCCGATCAAGGCTCTACGGCTGGGCATGGCGTGCCGCCTCGGGTTTGGCGAGCCATTCGGCGATGGCGCGCGTCTCTTCCTCGGTATATCCCCTAGCGATGCGGTCCATGACCGTCGCCTTGCGCTCACCGGAACGGAAGGCTTGCATCTGGGCGACGATGTCGTCCGCCGCGTGGCCGTCGAGCGAGGGGATGGCTGAGCCAAGCGCCGCCGGCCCGTGACAGCCGGTGCACGCCGCCGCACCAGGCGCTGCGCCGGCCCATGCCGGCGCGCTGGCCGCGAGCGCCGCAACCAGGACGGGCGCGAACGATCGTCCGCGCCTGTTCTTTGGGCGCATCATGTCATGCGAGGTCATGGTTTTTCAGCGGCAGCGTGCGGATGCGCTTTCCGGTGGCGGCGAAGATGGCATTGAGGACGGCCGGCGCGGCGACCGCGATGGTCGGCTCGCCGACGCCGCCCCAGAAGCCGCCGGACGGCACGATGATCGTCTCCACATCAGGCATTTCGGCCATGCGCATGACCTCGTAGCTGTCGAAGTTCTCCTGCTCCATGCGGCCGCCATTGACGGTGCATTCGCCGTAGATGCAGGCGGAAAGGCCATAGACGAAGGAGCCCTCGACCTGCCGCTCCACTTGTGCGGGATTGACGACATGACCCGGATCGGTGGCCGCCACGATGCGATGGATCCTGAGCTGCCCGTCGGTGACCGAAACCTCCGCTGCCGCCGCGACATAACTACCGAAACCCATGATCTGCGCCAGGCCGCGGTGAACGCCGGCGGCTGGCGGGGTGTCCCAGCCGATCCGCTCGGCAACCGCCTCCAGCACGGCGAGGTGCTTCGGATGCTTGGCCATCAGCTTGCGGCGGAAGGCGAGCGGGTCGACGCCGGCCGCATGGGCGAGTTCGTCCATGAAACACTCGACGTAGAGCGCATTCTGGTTGAGGTTCACGCCACGCCAGAAGCCCGGCGGGATCGGCGGGTTGCGCATGGCATGGTCGATCCGCAGATTGTCCACCGTGTAGCCCAGTGTGCCTTCCGTGCCACTGAGGACGAGGCCCTGGAAGACGACCGGGTCCATGCCGTTCTGCATGCCTTCCGGCCGCACCGCCGCAAGGATCGACTGGCCGGATATACGCATGTGCAGAGCGGTCAGGTTGCCGTCCGCGTCGAGCGCGCCCGTCAGTCGGCACCGCGTCGTCGGATGATAGGCGCCGTGCAGCATGTCCTCTTCACGCGACCAGATGAGCTTTACGGGTGCTCCCGGCACCTGCTTGGCAATGCTGACCGCTTGGCGCACATAGTCCTGGAAGTTGCCGCGCCGGCCGAAGCCGCCGCCGAGATGGATCTTATGCACCTCGCATTGCTGCACCGGCAGGCCGGCGGCCTCGGCCGCTGCGGCAAGGCTCGCCTCGCCATTCTGGGTCGGCACCCAAACCTCGCAGCGCTCCGGCGTGTAGAGCGCCGTCGCGTTCATCGGCTCCATGGTTGCGTGGTTCTGATAGGGATAGGCATAAGTCGCCGTGACCGTTCGGCCGCCAGCGGACAGGGCGGCTCCAGCGTCACCTTGCTCGGCGCCAATGAAGGCGTCATTTGCGCCGAGGCCTTCTTCGAGCATCGCCGCGATCGAGGCGCTGGTGACCTGCCGGTTGGGACCTTCGTCCCAGACGACCGGCAAGGCATCGAGAGCGGTCTTCGCCCGCCACCACGTGTCGGCTACAACAGCAACAGCGGTCTCGTCGACCTGAACGACGGTGCGCACGCCGGGCATTTCAGCCACCGCCGCCGCGTCGAAGCTCTCCACCTTGCCGCCGAAATACGGGCAGGCCCGGATTGCCGCGTTGAGCATGTTCGGCAGCTTGAGGTCAGTGCCGTAGACCTGGCTGCCGTTGAGCTTATCGGCCGTATCAAGCCGCGGCAGCGGCTTGCCGGCTATGGTCCAATCCTTCGGGTCCTTCAGCGTGACATTGGCGGGCGGCGTCATCCGCGCAGCGGCGGCGGCCAACTGTCCATAAAAGGTGGCGCGATCCGATGCCGCATGCGTGACCATGCCCATCCTTGCGGTGCATTCGCTGGCCGGCACGCCCCATTCGGCGGCCGCAGCGGCAATCAGCATCTCGCGCGCGATGGCGCCACCAATGCGCACATATTCGTGCGATTCGCGGATGCCTCGGCTGCCACCGGTCGAGAAATTGCCCCATACGCGGTCGCGCGCGAGATTCTGGGCCGGCGACGGATATTCGGTCGTGACCTTGGACCAGTCGCAATTCAGCTCCTCGGCGACGAGTTGCGCCAGGCCGGTCAGAGTCCCCTGCCCCATCTCGGAGCGGGCGATGCGGATGATCACCGTGTCGTCGGGCCTGATCACCACCCAGGCGTTGATCTCCGGCGCCGTCTCGGCGCCCTCGGCAAGTGCAGGCTTGATGAACGGCACGTTGAACCCGAGGGACAGGCCGCCAGCCGTGGAGGCCACGCCAACGATGAAGCTGCGGCGGGAGATGGAAATTATGGCGTTCATGGATATTCTCCTCAACCGCGTTGCGTGGCTTCACCGCCATTGGCGGCCAGCTTGATCGCGGCGCGCACCCGGTTGTAGGTGCCGCAGCGGCAGATATTGGTGATCTCGGCGTTGATGTCTTCGTCCGTGGGGTTCGGGTTCTGCATGAGCAGACCCGCCACAGCCATGATCATGCCGGCCTGGCAGTAGCCGCATTGCGGCACGTCGAGCGCCAGCCACGCCTGCTGGACCGGATGCGAACTATCCGGCGAAAGCCCCTCGATGGTGGTGATTTGCTGGTCCGGCTCGACCGCGCTCACCGGAAGCACGCACGAGCGCGTGGCGGCGCCGTCTATATGGACGGTGCAGGCGCCGCAAGCGGCAACCCCGCAACCGTACTTCGTTCCGGTAAGCCCGATCTGCTCGCGGATCACCCATAGCAGCGGCGTGTCCGGATCGACCTCGATGTCACGTGGCGTGCCGTTGACGATCAATCTGGCCATTGTGCAATCCTTTCGATCAAAGGCTGGCGAGGACCGCCGTCCGGATGCCGCGCGGCATGGCCTGGCGGCAGAGACCGGAAGTCCCGGCTAGCGACGAGGCCAAATTAGCCAGGACCTGTCGCAGAACCTTGTCCCGATGACCGTCAGTTCATCGCAAGCTGTCGCAGGCGAAGCGTTCTGATACACTTCGTTACACTTCTCACGGTTTGTTGATGCCGCGCGAGATTGCCGCCATGGTGCGGAAGGTGATCATCCGTGTAGACGCAAACTAGATATCGTCGATACTGGCCGACTATTTGGCGGCGGCTTTGGAGCATTGCATGGAAGTGGCGCAGCACATCGCGGTCGTCGACGACCACAGGGACATCCGCGACCTCGTCGGGAAATACCTCACCCAGCAGGGTTACCGCGTCAGCGTCGCCGACAGCACGGCCGCGCTCAAGCGGCTGCTCGACCGCAGCCTGCCCGATCTCATCGTGCTCGACGTCATGATGCCTGGCGAGGACGGCATCGCCGCCTGCCGGCACGTGCGCGGGACGGTCGACGTTCCGATCATCTTCCTCACCGCCATGGCCGAGGAGATCGACCGGATCGTGGGCCTCGAGATCGGGGCCGACGACTACCTGACCAAGCCGTTCAACCCGCGGGAACTGCTGGCGCGGATCAAGGCTGTGCTCAGGCGCGTCCACAGCCTGCCGCCGCAGCGCGGCCGCCTCAAGTCGAACGCGCTTCGGTTCGACCGCTGGACGCTGAATGTCGGCCGCCGCGAGCTGGTCGGTCTCGACGGCGTGGCAGTCGCGCTCAGCACGGCTGAATTCCGCCTTCTCACCGCCTTCATCGAGCATGTCGGAATCGTGCTTAGCCGGGATCAGTTGCTCGACCTCACGGTCGGGCGCACCGCCGACGGGTTTGACAGGGCCGTCGATAACCAGGTGAGCCGGCTGCGCAAGAAGATCGAGGCGGATCCGAAGAGTCCGATGCTGATCAAGACGCACTGGGGCGGCGGCTACTGCTTCACCGCCGAGGTGGCCCAGGCATGATGCTGTTGTGGAGACGCAGCCTGGCGGCCCGCTTCCTCATGCTGGTGCTGCTTGCGCTCGCCCTGTCGCAGGCGATCACGTTCCTGATCTCGTGGGACGAGCGCGGCCAGGCCCTGCACGCGGCGGCCAAGGGCGAGTTCGTCAGCCGCACCTCCTCGCTGGCGCTTCTGCTTGACACCACGCCGCCATCGCTTCGGCCCGACATCCTCAACGTCAGCGGCACGGCCTATACGCGTTTCTGGACCTCGGACGACGGACCGAGCAATCCCCTCGCTTGGCAACAGGAGGCATTTACCCAGCTCGCCAAGCCGCTGCCCGGGATTGCCGGCAAATATGCCGCCTACATGAACGGACAGGCCTCGAACGCAGTCGATGCCGCCGATCGTTCCGTGCCGCCGCGCATGTTGGATTTGTCCGGCAATGGCAGGCCCTTCTCGCGGCCGGCCAAGTTTCTTTATATGGACGCCGCCCCAAACGGCATGGGCCTTTCGGTTCGTCTCGACGACAGCACCTGGCTGAATGCCGCCTACGCCAAGGCAATGCCGAACGCCTTCTGGACGACGCAATCGGCGATATCGCTGGCGCTCACCGCGCTCATCCTGTCCGCCATCGCGATTTTCGGGGCGCAGGCAATCGCGCGTCCGCTGCGACGGCTCGCCAATGCCGCCGAACTGTTCGGTCGTGGCGAGGCCGTGCCGCGGCTGCCAGAATCAGGACCCGACGACATCCGCCAGACCGCCGAGGCGTTCAACCGCATGCAGGAGCGCCTGCAGCGCTTCGTCGAGGACCGCACGCGGATGCTTGCGGCGATCAGCCACGACCTGCGCACGCCGCTGACCTCGCTGCGGCTGCGCGCGGAGTTTGTCCAGGATCACGAACTCCAGGAAAAGATGCTGAAGACCATCGAGGAAATCCAGACGATGACGGAAGCGGCGCTCGCCTTCGCGCGTGAGGACGCCGCGGTAGAGGCGACGCGCACCGTCGACCTTTCAGCACTGGTCGGCAGCCTCTGCGACGATCTCGCGGAGCTGGGCCAAAACGTCACCGTCAATGACGGGCCCAAGGTGCTGTATCGCTGCCGGCCGGACTCCCTGCGCCGGGCGATCCGCAACCTCGTCGAAAATGCCGTCCGCTACGGCGAGCAGGCCAAGGTGAGCCTGGTCAGGAGTGACGACAGTCTGGACATCGTCGTCGAGGACGCCGGACCCGGCATTCCGCAAGGCGACATGGAACAGGTGTTCGCCCCCTTCTTCCGCCTGGAGCAGTCGCGCAACCGGGAGACCGGCGGCGTCGGGCTCGGCCTGTCAATCGCCCGCGCCATCGCCCGTCACCATGGCGGCGACATCGTGCTGGAGAACCGGAGCGAGGGCCTTCGCGCGATTATCAGGCTGCCGCTGATCGACATGGCCAAGCAGCTTGCCCCGGCGCCCGTGCCTGAGACGAAACCCCCGACCGGACTGCGATCCCGAAACCGTCCCGCGATCGGAACTCCCGCGCTGCCGCGCCATAATTAGATCATCGCTGTCGCAGCGAAGGACAAGTCACGACCTGCATCCTCCCCGCGCCTCCTCGACCCAGCCGCCGCTCTCGCTGGTGAGCGGCTGGCCTTGCCGGAAGCCTCCGGTTACCAGCAAAGCCCCTCCCCGAACGTTCCGCAAAGGTCATCCGATGAACCATTCACATGCCACGACACGCACCCACATTTCCGCCGGAGCAGCGACTGCATCCCTGCAGACGTCTGTCACGCGAGCGCGTAGGTCGCTGGCTGCGCTCTTGGTCGCCGGCGGCCTGCTGTTACCGAGCGCCGCTTCCGCGCAGCAGGCAGACGGCGAGCGGCTGTTCCGGCAGCGCTGCGGCACCTGCCACAGCCTCGAGCCGGGCCAGAACAGGGTCGGCCCGCATCTGTCGGGCGTTATCGGCCGCACGTCTGGCAGCGTCGAGGGTGCCCGCTATTCGGCCGCTATGCGGGAATCAGGGATCGTTTGGGACAGCCAGTCGCTCGATAGCTTCCTTGCAGCACCGCGCCAGAGGGTGCCAGGCACGTCGATGACAGTGGGCGTTCCCAACGCCGCCCAGCGCGCCGCGATAATCGGCTACCTGGAAGGTGCGGTCGCGCAATAGCGTCCGCTGATGAAGCCAAAGTTGCGTGCGTAACCCTGTTCAATCGACCCGGCCAGAGTATCCGCGAAGCTGCGAGTACCGGCCGATCTGCTCAGAGGTGAGCAACTCGGCCATATCGAGATGATAGCGCAGGTGCGCTGCTCGTAGCGCGCCTTGCACGTCGGCGATGGTTTTTGTCATTTCAACGAGGTGCGTCGACGTTATCTTTCGTTCGGAAAACAAGCGGTCCAGTTCGGTTTCTTCCTCGATGATTCGTCTTCCGAGCGGGATGGTTTCTGCCTTCATCTGATCCAGCAGGGCCTTGGTCCACGAGGCCTGTTCGTCGCTGAGATCAAGAGCATCACGGAGATCGAGGACATGTGACGGACCCGGATAGGAATTGAGTTCGGCCGCCAATGCCAGACCCATCCCTCGCCCCGCCATAAGGTCGGAAATCTGCTCGTCCGAGAGCGCCTTCACGCGGCGTTTCTCCATCCCGGAATAAGACGAGGTGGTTGGGTCTTTTCCTGCAACGGCCTTGTGATGGTTGATGTCGCCATGCTGCTGCGCCAGCCCGTGAGGGGCAGCAAGAAAAGTCAGCAGAAGAAACAGCACGGCAATGGGGATGCGGTTCATCGAGCGATCTCCAGCGTTTCGTGTTTGCGACGTTTGACACGGCCGCAAAAACTGAAACATGATTGTGATCATGTCGGAACTCCTCTTCGCGCGATTCCTCGAACTCGCGGAACGCGAGCATTCTCTCCCTGCCGGCAGCGTCCTGTTTCGTATGGACGACCCGGTGCTGTCGCTCTTCCTGGTCACCGCGGGAGAACTGCGCCTTGTCCGAGCACTTCCCGACGGGTTCCAGCTGACGTTGCAGCGTGCCGGCTCGGCTTCGATCCTGGCCGAGGCTTCGCTGTTTGCGGATCGATATCATTGCGACGCCTTGGCAACCGAGGAATCGACGGTGCGCGCCGTGCCAATCACCAAGGCCAAGGCGGTGCTCGAAAGCGATCGCGCGCTGACCTCCGCACTGCTGCGACACTTGGCAGGCGAGGTCCACCGGACGCGGACGCGGGCAGAGATACTATCCCTGAAATCCGTCGCGGCGAGAGTCAGCGCCTGGATGGCATGCAACGGCGGCGTCTTGCCACCCAAGGGACGCTGGCATCATGTTGCGTCGGAGATCGCCGTTACGCCGGAGGCGTTTTATCGGGAGCTTGCCCGCCGGCGACGGTGTGCTGCCGGCATGATGCATCCCCACATGCCGCCCGACATCATCTGATACTTTTTTGCTCCTCCTATTCCGCGGCCAATCTAGTCGGAGCCGCTACCAGCGGTTCTTCAACGACACTCCGCCTCGGCAACCGCCAGCCCTTAACGATGCCGTAGACGGCCGGAATCACGACGAGCGTCAGGATCGTTGAGGAAATCATGCCGCCGATCATAGGGACGGCGATGCGCTGCATGACTTCCGATCCGGTTCCCGTGCTCCACAAGATCGGCAACAAGCCCGCCATGATGGCGACGACTGTCATCATCTTCGGTCGCACCCGCTCGACGGCGCCGAACATGATCGCCTCGTTTAGATCCGTGCTTGTCAAACCACGCTTCTGGGCCGCACATCTGACCCTCGTATCCGTCCACGCCTTGTCGAGATAGATCAGCATGATGACGCCCGTTTCGGCCGCCACGCCCGCGAGCGCAATGAAACCGACGGCGACCGCAACCGACATGTTGAAGCCCAGCCACCACATCATCCAGATGCCGCCGACGATCGCAAAGGGCAGCGATAGCATGACGATCAGCGTCTCGGTCAGCGTGCGGAAATTGAGGTAGAGCAGCAGGAAAATCAGCGCCAGCGTCAGCGGCACGACAATCTTCAGCCGCGCCTGGGCCCGCTCGAGATATTCGAACTGCCCGCTCCAGGCGACGGAATAACCGGGTGGTAGCTTCACTTCGGCGGCGACTGCGGCTTGAGCCTCGTTGACATAGCCGCCAAGGTCGCGGCCAGCGATGTCGACGAAGATGTAGACGGCGAGTTGGCCGTTCTCGGTGCGGATCGAGGTCGCGCCGCGCGTGAGTTCGACCTTGGCGACCTCGCCGAGCGGCACAGAGCCACCGCCGGGCAGCGCAATCTGCACGTCCCGGGCGATCGCGCCGGGATCGCTTCTGAGAGCGCGTGGATAGCGGATCGCAACGCCATAACGTTCACGGCCCTCGACAGTGGACGTAATGACCTTCGCGCCAAGCGCCACTGAGATCACATCCTGAACATCGCCGACCGAGAGGCCGTAGCGCCCAAGGGTGGCTCGGTCCGGCACGATGTCGAGATAGTAGCCGCCTATCACCCGCTCGGCATAGGCGCTCGACGTGCCGGGCACCGCCCGCAGCACCGCCTCGATCTGCCGAGCAACGTTTTCCATTTCACCGAGTTCGGTCCCGTAGACCTTGACTCCGACTGGCGTGCGTATGCCCGTGGACAGCATGTCGATACGGGCGCGGATCGGCATCGTCCAGGCATTCGACACGCCCGGAAACTGCAGTGCTGCGTCCATCTCGGTCTTCAGGCTTTCCGAAGTGACCCCGGGCCGCCATTGCGATTTCGGTTTGAGGTTGATGATCGTCTCGAACATCTCGGTCGGCGCGGGGTCGGTCGCGGTCTGAGCCCGGCCAGCCTTGCCGAAGACGGAATCGACTTCCGGAAAGGACTTTATGATCCGGTTTTGCATCTGCATCAATTCGGCCGCCTTGGTGACCGAAACTCCCGGCAAGGTGGTCGGCATGTACATCAGCGTCCCCTCATCGAGGTTCGGCATGAACTCGCTGCCGAGCTGGCGCGCCGGCCAGACCGTCACGGCAAGAGCCACGACGGCGAGCAGGATAGTGAAGGTCTTCGCCTTCAGCACCCCGGCAATGATCGGCCGATAGAGACCGATTAGCAGCCTGTTGAGCGGGTTGCGATGTTCCGGGATGATCCGGCCGCGGACAAAGATGACCATCAGAGCGGGCACGAGCGTGACCGAAAGCAGCGCTGCCGCTGCCATAGCGAAGGTTTTCGTGAAAGCCAGCGGCCCGAACAGCCGGCCTTCCTGGCTTTCAAGCGTGAAGATCGGAAGGAATGAGACGGTGATGATCAGCAGGCTGAAGAATAGCGCGGGTCCGACTTCTGCTGCGGCGTTGACCAGCACTTCGATGCGGGGCTTGCCCGGTGGCGCGCGTTCGAGGTGCTTGTGGGCGTTTTCGATCATTACGATGGCCGCATCGATCATCGCGCCGATGGCGATGGCCATGCCACCGAGGCTCATAATGTTCGAACCGAGGCCGAGCAGCTTCATCGCGGCGAAGGCCATTAGGATGCCGACCGGCAGCATGATGATCGCCACCAGCGCGCTTCTGACGTGAAGCAAGAAGACGATGGTGACGAGAGCGACCACGATGCTCTCCTCCACCAATGTCGACCTCAGCGTCTTGATCGCGGAGTTGATGAGTTCCGACCTGTCGTAGACGGGGATGATCTTGGCGTTGCCTGGTAGGCTCTTTTCGATCTCGCGGAGGCTCTCCTTGGCATTCTCGATGACGGTCAGAGCATTCGCGCCGACCCGTTGAAGCACGATGCCGCTTGCAACCTCGCCCTCCCCGTTGAGTTCGGCAATACCGCGCCGTTCGTCCGGCACGATTTCGACCTTGGCCACGTCGCCAAGCCGGAGCGGCACGCCGCCCACGGTCTTGAGCACGATGCTCTCTATGTCGGCCACGTTCTTCAGATAGCCGCGCCCGCGCACCATGAACTCGAACTCGGAGATCTCGACCGTTCGCCCGCCGGTATCCATGTTGCTGGTGCGCACCGCTTCGCCGACTTCCGCGAGCGTTACGCCTTGAGCGCGCATCCGCACCGGATCGACGACGATCGAATACTGCTTGACGAAGCCTCCGAAGCTCGCGACCTCCGAAACGCCTTCGGCTTTCGAGGCCGCAAAACGAACGACCCAGTCCTGAAGGGATCGGAGTTCGGCGAGCGACAGTTCCTTGGCGACGACGGCATACTGATAGACCCAGCCGACGCCTGTCGCGTCGGGTCCGAGCGTTGGGGCAACGCCGTCGGGTAGCCGGCTGGCGGCCGCGTTCAGGTATTCGAGCACGCGGCTTCGAGCCCAGTAGAGATCGGTGCCGTCCTCGAAAATCACATAGACGAAGGACACTCCGAAGAACGAGAAACCGCGGACCACCTTCGATCGCGGCACGGTCAGCATCGAAGTCGTCAGCGGATAAGTGACCTGGTCCTCGACAACTTGCGGAGCCTGGCCCGGATAGTCTGTGAAGACGATAACTTGCACATCCGACAGGTCGGGTATGGCATCGAGCGGCAAGGTCTTGACAGCGTAGACGCCTGCCCCGACCGCGAGCGCGCTGGCGAAGAAGACAAGAACCAGGTTGCGCGTCGACCAAGCAATGAGGTTGGCGATCATGGCTGCGCCTCCGCGGGCGTCAGTGCGCTGAGCGCCGCCTTGAGGTTGCTTTCGGCATCGATCAGGAAGTTCGCAGATACGACGACCTTTTCGCCTTCGGTAATGCCCTGCGTGATCTCGGCCATGCCCTCGCCCCGCATGCCGACCTTCACGTCGCGCGGCTCGAAGCTGCCTTCGCCTTTGTCGACAATAACGACCTGTCGATCGCCCGTGTCGATGACGGCGCTGTCGGGCACGGTTACGGCAGGATCGTTGCCGCCCGTCGCGATCTCCACATCGGCATACATGTTGGCAAGCAACAGCCCGTTGGGATTTGCGAGTTCGATGCGAATCCTCGCGGTCCGAGTCTGGCCCTGGATTTCCGGATAGATCAGGCCGACCTTGCCTTCGAAGACCTTGCCCGACAAGCTGCGGATGCGCACAGTCGCCTTGTCTCCGACGCGAACAGAGCTCAGCTCGTATTCTGGCACGTCAGCCATCACCCAGACCGTCGAGGCGTCGGCGATCCGAAACAGCGTTTCCCCGGCTTCGGCCATCATGCCGTCGACGGCCCTGCGTTCCAACACAACGCCATTGCGTGGCGCTACAAGCGTCACCGAGATCGGCACCTTCCGGGTTTTCTCGATTTCGACGATTGCTTCGGCGGGAACGCCAAGGTTCGTCAACCGCTGCAAGCTGCCGCTGGCGGTTGCCTTGCTCGAGCCGCTCCTTAGATCGGCGGCATAGAGCGCGCCCGCGGCAGCTATTTCCTTGGCATAGAAACTGACGAGGGGCCGCCCTTTTTTGATTGTTTCTCCCGTAGTGATGTCGGCCACTTTTTCGAGGAACGCCTCGGTGCGAATCGAGACGACGCTTACGCGGCGCTCATCGAACGTGACGGTGCCGGGAATGCGGACCGGCCGTACGATTGCGCCTCTGGTGGCGGGTACCGTCTTCACACCCGTTCGCTGCAGTTTTCCGGTCGATAGCTTGACGGTCGCGCCGTCCTTCGCTTCGCCTTCGAAGACCGGGATGTAGGCCATCCCCATGGAATCCTTCTTTGGCGTCGGCGATGTATCCGGCAGGCCCATCGGATTGCGGTAGTAGAGGATTTTCCGCTCGCCCGGCGCCGTCGCTTCGGCCCCCTTCGCCTCGTCCTTGGGACGCGCCTCGAAGCTCACGTCTTCGCTCGCCAGCACCGCCACGAAATCCCGACCATCCGGGGTTTGCTTCGGTGTCGACGAATAGACTGGATTGCCGTCAGGATGACGATAGTAGAGGACTGGATCGGAGGCAGACGAGCCGACAACCGTCGGGGTCTGTTCCGCTCCGAGCGCGCTTGCGATGTTGGCGCTGATCATTTGCACCACCGCCGGGACGGACAGATCGCGCTGGCCCGCCCAGTATCCGCCGGCGCCCGCGCCCGCCAATACGGCAAGCGCCACGAATGAGCCGAGCCTGCTCATTGGGTAGCCTTGAATTCCAAACGGCTCTCGACTGTTTCGGCCTCGCCCTGGATTTTCGCGGCGATCGAAAGGCGCCAGCCTCCTGCCATGATGAGGTTGGTCTTGAACCGATAGATGCCGGGCTCTTCGGACGGCAGCGCCTCGACGGGCGCGGTCATCGCCTCCATACCGTCCGGTGCCATGTCGATGCGCTGGGTAAAGATCACAGCGTCGGGCACCACCTTGCCGGACCGCTTGTCGACGAGACGGACGGCGACAATCGCGGCATCGCCCGTCTTGATCGCGCTTTGAACGAGCTGAAACTCGTAATCGTCGATCCCAGCCCATGCCTTCGAATTGGCACTGCCGAGAGCAAGACCGATCAGCGTCGCGGCTGCAACGTGCTTCGCATTGCAAAAGTTCATTGTCAGTTTCCCCAAGTTCATCCTTTCAGCCGCACGGAATGCACGGCAAGTTCGTGGCCAGGCTCATGCCAAAGCCACGGGCCGTCAGCCACGCGGCGACAAACGGCTCCGATGGAGCCGCCGATGAACTTAGGTTCGTGGGGGTCTTGGCGGCGGCGGAGAAGTCGGGAGATCGCGCCCGTCTCTGTTGCCAGGCGCGAGCAGGTCAGCCTGAGATAACCGGGCCAGCATGATTGCTGCGGCCGTCGAAGCGCTCGGAAAGCACTTGGCGACGCACAAGGCCATGAGGGGACAGGATTTCTGGCAATCAGGTGCCGGCTGACTCTCGTCGGGACAGTTGGGCATGCTGTCCGGCATGGATGCCATATCCGCCATCGTCGCCGCGGGATCGACAACCATCGTCAGCGCAGCGGACGGTGTCACCATCGGCGCGGTGAGAAGGCTCACGACGGCCAGAAACGAAAGCAGACGCGGGAATATGATCCAGATCTTCACAGGCTTCCATGGCATATACTGCATTCCAAGAAAAGATCACCAGGCGCTCAAATTTTCGTTAGGTGATGTCGTCTGACCGATCGTCCTCGGCGGCGATCCGCTTCTCGACCATGGCCCGTAAAGCGTCGTTAATACGGTCCTGCCAGCCAGGTCCATCCCCCTGGAAATAATCCAGGACAGCTCGATCAATCCTGATTGAAACAAGCTCTCTGACACTTGGAGCAACTGCGGCTTCGCGAACCGGTGGGGCCGGCTTCTTGACTGGCTTGAAGGCGGCTTCGGCGGCAGCCATTGGATTTGTCGGTCGGCGCGGAGGATTTGCCATTGATGGTCCTGACTGGAGGTAACGGATGGGAGGAGACATGCAACGCAACGCGCATCGGAATGCCTCGACCCACTGCCCGGAACAGTAATTAGAATATTGACGCGAGAGGTGATAGTCTCGCTCTGGATCCTCGGGAGGAGGAAATGCGCGCCATTGCATTGTTTGCCGGCGTGTTGGTGGCTACGCCCTCGATGGCGGCGGAGCAACTGGTCTTTTACACCGCCAGTTTTCCAGATGCCACCTCGGTCCAGCTCAGCGTCATGGACAACAGTGTCTCGCCATATGGGGATTATGACTTTGACGTCGCTATTGGCCTCGTCGAGACGGACGCGAACGGCGTCATCAGGTACGAAGATACCGGCAGGCATCATGCACGCGTTCGCTGTAATTATCCGGCATATGTGAGCGTAGGTGTGCGAAAATATCCCATAGAGATGTCTCTGAACCGCTCCGCACATGATGACTGGAAAGAAAATCTCTGGAGGATTTTCTGCGCGGCCCCTTCCTCCTGACTTCCGTACTCATGGCATTTTCGACAGCACAGCGCCGCGGGTTGATTTTTCAACCCGCGGTGCCTGTCCCGGATTACTTGATGCCGGTGACCGTGATGCATCCGTTGACGCGGTCGGCTGTGAACTCGATCGCCTGACCGGTTTTGACTTTGCCGAGCAGGCCTTGCTCCGCGACAACGAACACCATCGTCATCGCAGGCATGTCGAGATTGGTCAGCGGCTCGTGCTTGATCGTCAGCTTCTTCTGTTCGGCGTCGACCTTGATGACTTCGCCCTTCACATATTCCTGCGCCAGCGCGCTCCCGCCTGGTTGAACGCGCTCTTTCCCTTTGAAGCCGCATTGGATAGCCGATGCATCGGCGTAAGAGAAACTGAGACAGCCGTTCAACATCTTCAAAACTGATCTTCCCGATTTCGGTTTCAGCCGCGGCTACGCATGAGAATCACAAAAATGTAAATCCGAGGGAAGGTGCCCGTGAATTCGACCCGGTAGTCTGTGGTTGCTGAGCGTTCGAACGCTCGCTTTCGACAAAAGGACTGAACCATGAAACACACCATCGGATATGCATTGATAGTCTTCGCGGCAATGACCACGGCCAGTGTCGCCAACAGCGGCAGAAACGCAACAAGCCCCCGCATCGACGGGGTCTTGCACGGCCATGGATCGACGGGCGAAACCACGAAATCGGCATCCAAGCCCGACGTATCTTCCCAAGTGCTCGACAATGGCGATATCGAGAATTCCAGTTCCGCCTACAATCGGGTCGAAGCTGTGAGCCCCTCATCGTGGCAGGTCGGGAGCCCCCGCCAGCGCGCCAGCTGGGCGGGCCGGTAGCCGGCTCAACACCGCAGCTCCGCATCCTCCCAGCGGAGCCAGTGCAGGACAAACCAGCCGGCAGTGCGCCGGCTGGTTTGTCCACTCGACTGCTTCCTCAACCAAGCCTGTACAGCACAGCACACCGCACCAAGGAAACCGACTCTCCACCACCCCCTCGGGGATGGTCGTCGCCTACACAAGCAACGCCTCATGATGCTGCTCTCACCCGCAATGCTGTCATCAGTCGTGATGTGGTCGCAGCGTCACCGAGCGATGGGTAGAACCACTATTGAATATTTGTAGTTTCGTCACAGGCGATATGAACCATCCGTCCACGTGACTAACCTCAAACGCTTTCATAGTTTACGCGGGAACTCTGTTTCCACGATTAAGCCGGGCCTGTTGTCGCCCAGGGAAATCGTCGCGCCGTGCATATCCGATATGGCCTTGACCAGACTTAGGCCGAGCCCTGTCCCTTCGGTGGTCCTGTTCTTTTCCAGGCGATAGAAGCGCTTGAACACTTTCAGCCGCTCCGCCGCCGGGATGCCCGGTCCGTTGTCGCTGACGACGATTGCGCAGCGATTCGCCTGCGTCGTGACACCGATCGCAATCCGGGCTCCTCGTTGTGTATGGCGCATTGCATTGACGATAAGATTTACGCACATCTGCTTCAGCAGATCGGCATCGCCCCATATGAATGAGGCCGTGTTTCGGCTGTCACTGGACAGAACCAGCGAACGCTCGGCGTCCTCGACGATGTGGCTATAGATATCGTAGATTTCGGCGACCAACTCCGAAACGTTCACCTGCGCAAATCGCGAACGGCGTGCGCCGGACTCGATTTGCGAGATGCGCAGCAAGCCCTCGAACGTGCCGGCTATATGCGAAACTTCGCCCATAGCTTTTTCGATGAGCGATCTGATGGCCGTTTGGTCTTTGCTTTCGGAAGCGGCCTCAAGCGTTAGAAACAGCCGACCGATCGGCGTCTTGAGATCGTGCGCGATGTCCGTCGTTACCTGCGTCATCGCCGCGACGTTGGCCTGTAGCTGTGCAAGCGCGACATTTATCTCAGCTGCCAGTATGTCGATGTCATCGCCGCGCAAGGAGAGTGGCAGGCGGGTAGCGAGTTCGCCAGCGCCGACGGCTTTCATAGCGCGCGACAGTCCAGCAATACGCCGCCGTGTGCGGAAGGCCAACACCGCGCCCGCGCCGAGCCCTCCCGCAAGTACGATCGCCGTTCCCCATCCGAAGCTGACAAGCGCGATGCCGCGCAAGCGATCAGTGTCGTCATAGCTTACGCCGACGGTTAGGTCGTAGCCGTCCAGGTTCTTCCGGTAGAGCCGGTAGTTGTTGAGCGCCGCCTCGTGGCTTGTCGGTGCGCGCGTAGAAAATCCCGGCGGGACGTCGGAAATATCAATGTTGCCAGCCAGGAAGTCGCCGCCGGAATCCTTCAGTGTGTAAAGCGTCTCCTGTCCCCTGATTGCCGGGCCATGGCTTCGGATCATGGCGGCAGCACCATCGACACCGTTCGCGTCATAGGCGAAAGAAATCTCCCGGAACCGCTCCGTCACATTGGAATCCAGCCGCTCGTAAAGATAGGCGGCGACCATGTTGTAAGCGACGAAATTGGCTCCGAGGAACGAAAGCAGAAACAGGGAGATGTAGAACGCGGCAAGGCGGATCGACGTACTTCTGGCGATACTAGCGTTGGCCATGAATGGTGTAGCCGGTATTGCGTGTGTTACGCAGGAGCGGAACATCAAATGGTTTGTCGATCTTCGCCCGCAGTCGGCTAATATGGGTTTCCACCACGGTGCTTTGTGGGTCGAAGTTGAAGTTCCAGATCCGCTCAAGGAGCATGGTCTTCGTCAGTATGCGGCCCTCGTTACGCATCAGGAGTTCAAGCAGCGCGAACTCCCGAGGGAGCAATTCGATCGTCGTTCCGCCGCGGGTGGCGAGGCGGCTGAAGAGATCCAGTTCCAGATCAGCCACCTTCAGCTTTGCCTTTTCGGCGGTGATCGGAGGGCGCCTTTGCAGAGCATTGACCCGAGCCAGGAGTTCGGAGAATGCAAAAGGCTTGATCAAGTAATCGTCCGCACCTGCCTCCAATCCCTCAACTCGATCGTTGACACCGCCCACTGCCGTCAGGAAAATCACTGGCACCTTTCCGCCGGCGCCTCGAAGACCCCGCACGAGCGACAAGCCATCGAGGCCAGGCAGCATCCGATCCACAATGGCGACGTCATAGGGTTCGCGCAGTCCGACAAGCAAAGCATCGCGCCCGTCTGTCAGGACATCAACCACATGGCCGGAAGAGCTCAGTCCATTTTCGATGTAACGGCTGATTTGTTCGTCGTCTTCGACTAAGAGAATTTTCATAATGCTAATCTCTCATCTGGCTTGGTGCGCCAAGCGTTGATGACCTTTTGGCCAGTTTGCTTCTGCCCGCGATGGCGTCCGAAGCGATGTCTCAGTGAGGTTTTGACGGCGGGTTTTTCAGCCTGGTGCCCTTAGTCGGCGACGCGGCCTTTCCACCGGCCAGGTACTGGGGTCTGACGTCTCAACATCCGTGCACTGAATCGACAACACGGTCCCAGGCGAAAAGCGCCTTGGAACTCATCACCTTGCAAACTGTCGCGCCGGATCGCTTGCGAAAACCTCCGGCGCCGCGGATTTTTCAACCCGCGGCACCAGTCCCGGATCACTTGATGCCGGTGACCGTGATGCGTCCGTTGACGCGGTCGGCTGTGAACTCGATCGCCTGACCGGTTTTGACCTTCTCGAGCAGGCCCTGCTCGGCGACGACGAACACCATCGTCATCGCAGGCATGTCGAGATTGGTCAGCGGCTCGTGCTTGATCGTCAGCTTCTTCTGTTTGGCGTCGACCTTGATGACTTCGCCCTTCACGTATTCCTGCGCAAGCGCGCTCCCGCCGATGGCGAGCACGAGCGCGAGTGCCGAGAGAGCCTTTACCAATAGTGTCATGATTAGCTTCCTTTGCGGTTTAGCAGTCAGTTGGCGACGGTGATGTCGCCCTTCATGCCGGAATCGTAGTGGCCCGGGACCAGGCAGGCGAAGCCGAATTCGCCGGCATTGGCGAACGTCCAGATGATCTCGCCTCTGGCGCCGGGCGCCAGCCGGATCGCGTTGGGATCGGCGTGCTCCATCTCGGGGAATTTCTCCATCAGCGCCTTGTGCTCCATAATTCCGTCGTGGACGTCCATGACGAACTCGTGATCGATTTGGCCCTTGTTGATGAATTTCAGGCGAACGGTCTCGCCCTTCTTCACCTTGAGGACGGCCGGTTGGAACAACATTTTTCCGTCGTCCTTCTCCGACATCGAGATGTTGATGGTCCGTTTTGCCTTGCTAGCCTCGCCAGGGCTGCCGATCGGCATTGTGGCGGCTTTGTCGCCATGGCCTCCGGCATGGGTTCCACCGGCAAGAGCTGCTCCCGAACTGACCGCCATCAAAACGGCCGCTGCGATTATACGTTTCATGCTGCACTTTCTCTCATTGTTGAGGTTGAGGGGTTTCGGTTTCTCATCCCTGTTTGCCGTGACCGCCGTGCGCTGCCGGGGCCATCGTTTTTGCGTCGCCTGATTTCGTCGGAGCGGGGACATCCCCCTTCCACTCGTAAGCCACGGTTCCCTCCGGATGCTGGTACCATCCCGGATCGGCGTAATCGTTCGAGGCCAGGCCCTCGCGAACCTTCACAACTGAGAACATGCCGCCCATCTCGATGGCGCCGAATTGGCCCCAGCCGGTCATCATCGGAATCGTGTTGTCGGGAAGTGGCATCTCCATCTCGCCCATGTCGGCCATGCCGCGGTCACCCATGGCCATGTATTCTGGCTGGACCCGGCGGATCTTGTCGGTGACTTTCGAGTTGTCGACGCCGATGAACGTGGGCACGTCGTGGCCCATGGCGTTCATTGTGTGGTGCGACTTATGGCAATGGATTGCCCAGTCGCCCTCGTATTTGGCTTCGAACTCATATGCCCGCATGGCGCCGACGGGAATGTCGATCGACACCTCCGGCCACCGCGCCTCCGGCCGGACCCAGCCGCCATCGGTGCAGGTCACCTCGAAGTCGTAACCATGCATGTGGATCGGATGATTGGTCATGGTCAGGTTGCCCACGCGAACCCTGACCCGGTCGTTTTTCGCCACAGGAAGATGACTGATCCCCGGAAAGACGCGGCTATTCCAACCCCAGAGATTGAAATCCGTCATCTCCATGATGCGCGGGACGTACGACCCCGGTTCGATATCGAAGGCGTTCAGCAGGAACACGAAATCGCGGTCCACGCGCATGAATTTCGGGTCTTTGGGATGAATGACGAAGAAGCCCATCATGCCCATCGCCATCTGGACCATTTCGTCGGCGTGCGGGTGGTACATGAATGTGCCGCTCTTCACGAGGTCGAACTCGTAGACGAAGGTCTTGCCGGGCGGGATCCCGGGCTGGGTAAGACCGGTCACGCCGTCCATGCCGTTGGGCAGGATCATGCCGTGCCAATGGATCGTCGTATGCTCCGGCAGCTTGTTTGTTACGAAGATGCGGACTCGGTCGCCCTCAACCGCCTCTATGGTCGGGCCGGGAGATTGACCGTTGTAGCCCCAGAGATAGGCAGTCATGCCGGGCGACATCTCGCGCTCGACCGGCTCGGCCACGAGGTGGAACTCCTTCACGCCGCTGTTCATGCGATGCGGAAGGGTCCAGCCGTTGAGCGTCACGACCGGCTGGTAGTCCGGTCCGCTCGTCGGGAAGATCGGAGGCTGCATATCAGGGGACTCCATGATTGGTGCGTCGGGCAGCCCCATCGCGGACGTTTTGGTCCATGCAGTGGCGCCGGCGAGCAGGGCTCCCGCGCCTAACAACTGACGTCTTGAAAGCATTTTTCTTCTCCTTGAATTCAGTGGCCTTCGGCGCCTGCTTCGGCCGCCGCCGGTGCGTCGCCGCCCCCGGACGCGCTCGCGCCGCCGCCGTGGATGGCGGTTCCGAGATTGACATCGGCCAGCCAGAAATTGCGCTTGGCGTTGAGGGAAAGCATGATCGAGCTGATTTTCGCGCGTGTGTCCGCCAGCAGCTCGAACGTGTTGGTGATCATGCCGTTGTAGGTGAGGACCGACTCCGCCTCGATCTTTGTTCGCAGCGGCACAACATTGTTCCGATAGTGCCGGGCAATGTCGTAGGTCGAACGGTAGGCGTCATAGGCGGATCTCGCCTCCGACCGGATGTTGACCGCCTTTTCCGCGAACCGGTTTGCGGCTTGCATGTAGGCAAGCTCGGCCTTGCGCATGCGTGCCTTGCCGGTATCGAAAATCGGAATGACGAGCTCGAGCTCGAGAGTGGGTGAGACACTCGTCTCCGTTCCGCCCTCCTCCGACTCCTCGCGTTCCACCTCGACGCCGGAAAGTAGTTCCAGGTCGCTGACGTAGCGCGTCGCCTCGGTCAGACCGTAGGATTTCGCCAGCGCCTCCAGCTCAAGTTTCGCGATCTCGAGATCGACGCGATTTTTTAGCGCCTCAGCCTCGATCGCGCGTTTGGCCTTGGCCCCTTTGGGCAGGGCTGGAAGCATGTTGGGGACCGAGTAATCGACGTCCGGTCCCCATAGACCCATCAGCCGGGTGAGCTCTTCCTTGGCAGTCCGGGCAGCGAGCCGCGCTTCCGCCGCCTGACCGGTGATCTCGGCATAAAAGACGTGTTCGCGGGCTTGGCCGGTCTTTGTGAAGGCACCCGTCTCTCCAAGTTTTTGAGCGAGTTCGGAGGCAGAGTCGGCGGCGGCTTGCGCCTTGTTCAGATAGGAAACGCTCTCCCAGGCCGAGACAGCATTGATCCAGGCCCGCCGCGTATCCGCAGCCAGTCGTAGCGTTTCTTCGCCGGCGCGGAGCTGGGCCTGACGGAAACGTGCATCCGCGACTGCGACGCGCCGCTTGTGGGTCGCCAGCGCAAGGATGTTGCTGACCACCGCTCCTTCAATCGTCCGCACGGGATCGACACCGATCATGCCGACGGAGATCGTCGGATTGACGAGCATCGTCTCCTGCCACATGTCGGCCGCCGACAAACCGATCTCGGCGTAGGCGGCCTGCAGGCCCTTGTTGTTGAGCAAGGCGACCTGCACCGCGGTGTCCGGGCCGATTGTCTTCTTCTGGACGAGGCGCTTCACGCGCTCTGAAGCCGTCCGCGCTTCCTCGCTGGATTGCACCCATACGGTTTTCTTGCCGGTCACGGACTCGGCACGCGCCGCAACTGTCGTGAAGCCGGCCATCGGGGCCGAGATGCCATCAAGGACCCCGCTGGTCGTGCATCCGGCTGCGATCAGCGGAATGGTCACCACTGCAGCTATGGTCAGGAACCGGCGCGTCATGATCCGGCTCCCGGGTTCACGGGAGAACGTTCTTGATTGAGACGCCGCCAATTCCGCGGATCGACTGGCTCCCGGTGGCGATAGTCGACGACGACCGGGTGGTAGTGCACATCACGGACGCCCATTGCGGGATCGGCCGGATTGAAGGCGGGAAGGATGTCCGGCGGCGTGGTTGCCGCACATCCGGTAACTAACAGCGATGCGAGCATCGCGGAGCTTGCGATTTTCATTGTAGACCTGAAACATGACGTATGCGTTTGGCCGCGCGGGAACGGATTCCCGACGCTGCGCGCGAACGCCCCGAAAGGGCGCGTCAGTTCAGATGTTTGGGGGGCCTTATGAGCGCTGTGTATTCGCCAAGCGGCAAAGTGACGGCAACGACGGGCGCAAAGCAACGGGAGACAACATGCTCCAAGTCAGGGCAGTCGACCGGCACGGCATTTGCCGGCGCGCAATGGGCTTCACAGCTCTTGTCGGCGGATTGCTTGGCGCCGTGATGATGCTCCGATGTGTCCGCGTCGTCCGCCGTGGCGCCGTGATCGCCCATATCGTGTGCGGCTGTCTCGGCCTGGAGATGCACCCCGGCGTGAAAACCCGTGGCATTGGCTGTGGCGAACAGACCAGGCTGAAGAGCCGACATGACCAGGAACAAAACCGCCAGCATTGCTCGGAGCGGTGCGTTTCCTAGGATCGTGAATCGACCAAGAGTCCTCATCAACCCTTCCGACAATTGTTCGGCTGATTTGTCAAGGCCGCCCTCGACCAGTTTGCTGCAGTGCAACCAAAAGTGAAGGTTGTTGTAAGGACGGTATTGCTCGAAGCCGCCATGTGCCACCACATTTTTCATACATTTTTGTATGGCCTGTTTATGGCCCGCGCAAAAAGCGGCGCTGCGATGTCCGCGATTCCGGTTTTACATCAGGTTCAGCACCGCCCCGGCGACGACCAGATAACGCGAAACCTTCGCGAGGGCGACGATTGCGACAAAGCTCCATAGCGGCTCGCGCAAGACCCCAGCGACCACGGTCAGCGGGTCGCCGATGATCGGCATCCAGCTTAACAGGAGCGACCATCTACCGTAACGGCGATACCAGTTCGTTGCGCGGTTGAGCATCGCAGGACGCAGCGGAAACCATGGCCTGTCCCGGAAGCGTTCGATCCCTCGACCAAGCCCCCAGTTCACCGCCGAGCCCAGGACGTTGCCTATGCTGGCGACACCAACCAGCACTGCGGGCGAGAAGGAACCCGTGGCGAGGAGCCCTGCAAGGGCGGCCTCCGACTGCGCCGGAAGGATGGTCGCCGCGGCGAAGGCAACAGCAAATAGGCCGCCGTATACGGCAAACACATCCATCTATGTTTTCGCTTTGCGGAAGGGCTTCAGGATTGCACATCGATCACGACCATCAGTCCGCCACCGCCCTTCTCTTCGACATTGTTGTTGGTCGTATGGTGCCCGATATGGCAGTGGATCAGCCATTTTCCGGGCCGACGTGCCTGCCAGACGACATCGTAGCGTTGCCCTGGTCCGACGTTGACTGTGTCGGCAAGGAAACGCGCCGACTCCGGGATCGTCTCGCCGTCGCGGGCGACAACTTCGAATGGACCGCCGTGGATGTGCATCGGGTGGATAAACCCATTATTGGTGCCGATGAAGCGTACCTTCAGAGTTTCGCCGACCTTCATCCTGATCGTGTCCGTCGAAGGATAGGCGCGGCCGTTGATCGTGAAATAATTCGGCTGCCCACCGTCCATCGGCATCGACGGAAAGGTCAGGCCCTCCCGCATCAGCCATTCCTGAAGCTGAATAACATAGTCGTGGTCTGCCGCAATCTCGTCCTGGGGATTGGCAGGATCGATGATGAGCGCGCCGTAGAGTCCGAGCGCCTGCTGGCGATCGACATGGTCATGCGAGTGATAGAAGTAGGTCCCTGATTGGCCCGCCGTGAATTCATATCGGTAGCTGCCGCCGGGCGGGATGGGCTCCTGCGTGATCTCGGCCGGGCCATCCATTTCGTTCGGCAGGATCAATCCATGCCAGTGCAGGGTCGTGCTCTCCGGCAGGCGGTTCGTGACGTTGATGCGCACGCGGTCGCCTTGCCGGATATGCAGCCGCGGGCCCGGAACCTGACCGTTGATCGCATAGGCATCGACTTTCACGTCAGGCAGGATCGCCCAGCGGATGACCGACGTTTCAAGGTCGAACACCTTCACCCCGTTCTCCATCCTGGCTTGCAGTTCCCGGTCGCCGCGTACCTCCAGGCCATGACTGGCCGTGACCAGGCGAGGATGCACGGCGGCCATGTCGAGCATCGCTGCAGCCGGCGTGTCGCGGTCCATAACCATACCCGGCGGCATGATAGCGCCGCCGACGTCTCGCGCGCTGAGGGTGAGGTTTACCCAATTGGCCGGAGCGATCATGCCGAGCGCCAGCGCAAGCACGGACACGCCGCCGAAGGCCGCGAGTTGCGGGACGGTTGCATCCGGTTCCATCCCGTGACCGCCATGCGGACCACGCGACCCGCCTCCCCCATTGCCATGGGCTGAGCCGTGGCCGGATCGAGATCCCTGCCGACGGACCCTGTGCCCAGCTTCATGCTGATGCGCCTGCATGCCGACGCCGTGGCCAAAGACCATCTCGCCTCCATGCCACCCCGTGAATGCCAACAGGGCGACGACTGCTGCGGACATTGAGAGACCCCAAGGCAGCACGGTATCGGCCTCACCCACTGAATTTCGCAACCACAGGCTGGCTGCTCCTATCGCCAGAACCGCGACGTTTCCGACGAGATGATAGCGTGCGTGGTAGAGCGCGCGAATCTCGGCGTTTGCCAAAAAGTCGGCCAGACCCGCGGTAGCAGCGACGGTCACGACGCCGCCGGCAATCAGCCATGTGGCTGCGCTCGCCGTTGCCGGCGAAGCCGTAAGCCAATAGGCGATGTCGGCAAGCAGTGCCGCCATGAAAAATCCGATCGGAAGCGGCACGAGCATAGGATGAAGCGGATGACGGCCGATCCTCGCAAAGGCAGCGATGCCCGCTCCCCCATGCGTCGATCTGTGGCCGGATCCATGATGGCCAACCCCTGGATTGCCGCCCGCGCCGCCATGTCCAGGGTTAGCGTGTTCGTCAACGCGCGCGTGAGCGCTGTGGCTTGGTCGATCTCCCGTCGGTTCAGGCTCGCGCTTTTCCTCGTGGTGACGGTGCCCCGCTACCCCGGCTTCCGCGCCGCTATGCGCGTGCTCGCGCCTGCCTTCCCTCGCCTTGTCGAATTCCGGTTTGCGTTCGGTCATCAGCCCATGCTTCAGGCCACGGGCCACCATCCATACGTTGGCAGGATATGCAGTGATGAATCCAACAATCACGCCAAACGACATCACGCCCCAGAACAGGAGCTCGGTCGGTTCCATGGCCCGCATGTCGCTGCCCATCATCAGGAAGCTCATGACCGGCGCCATGCCCGCCATCATGAAATTCATGCTGATGAACTCTGGCATGAAGCTCTTGCGGACATTCTCCCAATAGGTGCCGCCCATCATCGATTTCATGAACAGCGACTGGAAGATAAACAGGCCGAACGCGAACCCGGCAACATACTCAACGATGAGGTCGATCCACATCGGCAGCCCGAGAGCGGCGGTGATTGCTGCCGCGAGGATGATGCCGGTGGCGTCTCCGGCGACGCAGTGGATCGTCGAGCCGACGCCTTGCTTCCAGAGCGGCTTGGTGAACGCCTCGTGTTCGCCCGGCCGAGGCTCCTTGTCGGCCAGCACGTAAATCAGCAACCCCAGCGGCCCCATATAGAGCGTGACCAGGATGAAGCCCCATTTCATTACCACGGGCTCGGGATTGTTGCGGAACTGATCCCACGCCACGTAAGCCGTGCTGAGGGCCGCTAGAACGAACCAGACTGCAAGAAAGTAGTCGACGGGCTGTACGAACACTGCAGAACTCCTGTCGGTTTTCTCTCCACTGACCTTAGAGCGACGGACTGTTTCGTCCGCCCCCTTGAACGCGCCGCGTCGCAGGCCCTTCCCCTAGAAACTCCCGGAGATGGTGCTGGCGGCGAAACCATTCGATAAGCCTTCCAGTTGCTGGAAGGTCAAGAGTTGCCGTCCAGCCATGGCCGATCCGTCGTTTCCAAGAAAGTCACGGAGAATGAGTTCCATGGGCGTTCTCTGCTGCTTGACTCTCCGCTTTTTTCGCGGCACCTTCGATTAATAGGTCAGACCAATTTACCGATCCGGGACCAGCCCGATGATTCTGTTGAAGTAGAACTGGGTGAGAATGCCGATCCAGGCCGTTGAACCGCGTCGACTTTACCGACAGATCGCCGATCAGCTCAGGCAACTGATCGACGCGGGCGAGTTCGTAGTCGGCGATCGCCTGCCGACTGAGCGCGAACTGGCCGATCAGCTTGGCATCTCCCGCCCGACCGTCCGTGAAGCGCTGATCGCGCTCGAGGTCGAGGGGCGCATACGCATTCGCGTCGGCTCCGGCATCTACGTCACCGACCGGCCGCGTGCCGAGGTTTTGACTGCAGAGATGGATGAAGGCCCGTTCGAGCTGTTGCGGGCACGCGAGTTCATCGAAGGGGCGATCGCCGCCGAAGCCGCCCTCCATGTTCGGCCGATCGACATCGAACATATGGACGACGTGTTGCGCCGGATGGAGGACATACCTCACCCGACCAAGACGACGATCGCGCTCGACCGCGAGTTCCATACGATGGTGGCGGGCATTCTCGGAAACGCCGTCCTGGTGCGCTGCATCGGCGAGCTTTTCGACCAGCGCATGAACCCATATTTCGAACGCCTGTCGAGTTATTTCGAGAACAGGGATTCCTGGCGGGCCGCCGCGGAGGAGCATCGCGCGGTGCGGGACGCGATCGCGGCGCGCGAGCCCGAACGGGCGAAGGCCGCCATGCAGGAACATCTGCGTCAGTCGCAACTGAGATTCTCACGCAATTTCGGTGAGAAATCCGTGGCCAGGGAGGTCGCGGAATAGAGCATCGGACCCAAAAGCAGGAATCGGTTTTGGGAAATCCGATGCTCAACTAAAATATCTAGCAGTCGGCCGGGGGGAGATCCGGTCGGAGCAGTCAAATCCAACCTCAGGGAGGAACACAATGCTGAGAAAATACGCAGTTCTACTCGGTGCGATCGCAGCGATCGCTATGCCTTTGGCTTCGGCCTCGGCGCAGACAGCTCTGAAATGGGCCCACGTGTATGAGACGTCGGAGCCCTTCCATACCGAGTCCGTGTGGGCAGCGGAGGAGATTAAGAAGCGCACTCAGGGCCGCTACACCGTCGACGTCTATCCGGCCTCGCAGCTCGGCAAGGAAGCAGACATAAACCAGGGCCTGACGCTCGGCACGGTCGATATCATCATCTCCGGGTCGAGCTTCGCGGCGCGCGAATATCCGCCGATCGGCGTCACCTATTTCCCCTACATCTTCCGCGACGCCGACCATCTGCTGAAATACACCAAAAGCGACGTCTACAAGGCGTTGACCAAGGGCTACGAGGAAAAGTCCGGCCATCACATAACGGCCACCACCTATTATGGCACCCGGCAGACCACCTCAAACCGGCCGATCGCCAAATGCGCCGACATGCAAGGTCTGAAGATGCGCGTCCCCGACGTGCCGGCCTATCTCGCCATGCCGCGTGCCTGCGGCGCCAACACCGCGCCGATCGCTTTCGCCGAGGTGTATCTGGCCCTGCAGAACGGCACAGTCGAGGCTCAGGAGAACCCGCTGACCACCATCGAGGCGAAGAAATTCTACGAGGTGCAGAAGCACATCGTGCTCACCGGACACATCGTCGATCACCTCAACACGATCGTATCGCAGTCGCGCTGGGCCTCGCTTTCCGACGAGGACAAGCAGATCTTCACGGAGGTGATGCAGGAGGCGGCCGCCCGTGCCACGGCAAAGATCGTCGCGCGCGAAAAGGAACTGGTGCAGGTGTTCAAGGATCGCGGCATCACCGTGACCGACATCGACCGTGCCGATTTTGAGAAGAATGTGCTTGAGAAGGTCACGTTCGAGGAGTTTGGCTACAACAAGGCCGATTGGGAAGCGATCCGCGCGATCAAGTAGAGTATCGGGAAAATCAGGTGCTCAGACAAGGGGATAGAGCGGCAACCGGATTCGCCGCTTTAACCTGCCCGCCCGTCCGGCCCCACGTTGCGCCGGACGGCCTTTCCAACCCTTGACGACTCACCAGCTTCGGGAGCCCGCGCCAATGGCCGAGGAACACCATGCCGAGATCACTGTCGAAGAGATCGCCCACGCTTTCGAGGAGGTGCCGGTACACATTGACCTGTCGGACCACGGCATCGAGGACTGGATCACGCTCGCCGTGTTCTGGGGCATGGTCGTCTGTGTCTTCCTGCAGTTCTTCACCCGCTATGCGCTGAACAACAGCCTTGCCTGGACCGAGGAGATCGCCATCAACGCGCTGGTCGTCGTCGTTTTTCTCGGCGCCGCCATGTGCGTGCGCGTCTCGCGTCACATCCATGTCGATGTACTCTACCATTACCTGCCGGAGCGTGTCGGCCGCTGGCTGGCACTCGCTGTCGACGTCATTCGTGTCGTCTTCTTCGCCTACGGAACCTGGCTGATGTGGCGCTACGTCTCGATCGTGGCGCACGAACGCATGGTCACCGTCAACCTGCCGCGCCGCTGGTTCTTCTACGCCGTCCTGGCAGGCTTCGCGCTGATGTTCGTGCGCTCGATCCAGGTCTTTGTCGGCAACTACAGGCGCGGCTATTCGGTTCTTGAGCGCCCGGGTGCGTTCGAAACGGCGGGAGACTGAGCGATGCTGCTTTTGGTCGGAGGCTTTCTTGTCCTAATGCTGATTGGCGTGCCGGTAGCCGTGTCGATGGCGACTGCCTCGGTGCTCTACCTCGTGCTCTATGGCGTCGCGCCCGACATCATTGCGGCCCAGCGCATGATTGCCGGGGTGGAGAGCTTTCCGCTGCTCGCCGTTCCCTTCTTCATCCTTGCCGGCAATCTCATGAATATTGCGGGCGTCACCGGGCGCATCTACGCCTTCGCCCTTGCCCTGGTCGGCTGGATGAAGGGCGGCCTGGCGCAGGTCAACATCATCGGATCGGTGATCTTTTCTGGCATGTCGGGCACCGCGCTCGCCGACGCCGCCGGCATCGGCACGATCGAGATCAAGGCGATGAAGGATCACGGCTATCCGATCGAGGCGGCCGTCGGGGTCACCGCAGCATCGGCCACGCTCGGGCCGATCTTCCCGCCGTCGCTGCCCTTCGTCATCTACGGCATGATGGCGAATGTCTCGATCGGCGCGCTGTTCATGGCCGGCATCTTGCCCGGTGTGGTGATGACCGTGCTGATGATGGTGACGGTCGCCATCTTCGCTTACAGGCGCGGCTGGGGCTCCGACACGTCGTTCGAGCTTGGACGGCTCGCCGAAGCTGCCGGCGAGGTGCTGGTGGTGGCTGCCTTCCCGCTCGCCTGCTATCTGCTGGTGCAGCTTGGCCTGTCCATCAATGTCGCGGTCGGCATCGCGCTGCTGGTGCTGATTGCGGCCGACTGGTATTTCAATTTCTCCGCGGTCATGGCGCTGATGACGCCGGTAATCCTGATCGGCGGCATGACGATGGGCTGGTTCACGCCGACCGAGGCGGCGATGGCCGCCGTGATCTGGTCGCTTTTCCTCGGGTTGGTGCGCTACCGCACGATGACGCTGCGCACGCTGGCAAAGGCCAGCTTCGACACGATCGAGACGACGGCCTCCGTGCTCTTCATCGTCACGGCCGCCTCGATATTCGCCTGGCTGCTCACCGTCAGCCAAGCGGCACAGCTATTCTCGACCTTCATCTTCGCGCTGACCGACAACAAGTGGGTCTTCCTCATCCTGGTGAACGTCCTGATGTTGGTGGTCGGCTGCTTCCTCGATACGATCGCGGCGATCACCATTCTCGTGCCCATCCTGTTGCCGGTGGCCGCCGTGTACGGCATCAACCCGGTGCATTTCGGCCTGATCATGACGCTTAATCTGATGATTGGTCTCCTCCATCCGCCGCTCGGCATGGTGCTGTTCGTCCTCTCGCGGGTCGCCAAGCTGTCGGTCGAGCGCACGACCATGGCAATTCTGCCCTGGCTCGTTCCGTTGATCGTTGCGCTGATCCTGATCACCTTCATCCCCGCCATCACGCTGTGGCTACCGACGCAAATGGGACTGATCCGATGATCGATAGCGCAGTCGCTGCGACGCTGTTCGGCCCTGAGGATCTGCGGGTCGTCGAGCACCCGCTCTGCCCCCTCGCACCGGGAATGGTGCGCGTGCGCTTCGGCGCAGGCGGCATCTGCGGTTCCGACCTGCACTATTTCCGGCATGCGCGGACCGGCGATTTTGTCGTCACATCGCCGCTCGTGCTCGGCCACGAGGTCGCCGGAGAGATCGTGGAAATCAACGCGGACGCGTCAGGACTTGCCGTCGGCGATCGCGTGGCGGTCAACCCGTCGCGCTGGTGCGGACAATGCGCGCGATGCGCGGAGGGCCGCGCCAATCTCTGCGAAAACATCTATTTCATGGGCTCGGCGTCGAAAACGCCGCACATGCAGGGCGGTTTTGCCAGCGTGTTCGACGCCACACCCGCGCAATGCATCAAGGTCCCGCCTGATGTCGCCTACCAGGCGGCGGCACTCGCCGAACCGCTCGCCGTCAGCCTGCACGCAGTGGCGCGGGCCGGCGACATCGCCGGCCGCAACGTCATCCTGTTCGGCGCCGGCCCCATCGGGCTTTTGACCATGCTCGCCGCCAGGCTCAAGGGGTGTGACGATCTCACCGTCGTCGACATAGCAGAGGCGCCGCTTGCCTTCGCCAGCAAACTTGGAGCAAACAGGACGATCGACCTGTCTGGCGGCGACGAGGAACTCAAGGCGCTCGCGGCCGACAAGGCGATCGATGTCGCGTTCGAGATCTCAGGCACCGCAGCGGGCCTCGCGGCGGCGATCGCCAGCGTCCGGCGCGGCGGCACGGTCGTTCAGGTCGGCAATCTTCCGGGTGGTCAGATCCCGGTGGCGGCCAATGCGCTGATGGCCAAGGAAATCGACCTGAAGGGCACGTTCCGCTTCGGCGCAGAATTCAACCAGGCGGTCGATCTCATCGTCGGCGGCGACATAGACGTCCTGAAGCTGGTGACCGCGGAACGCCCCCTTTCCTCGGCACGCGACGCGTTTCGCCTGGCCGCCGACCGCTCGCAGAGCGTCAAGGTTGTCCTGACCGCCGACTGAGGTTTTTCCCGGCGCCTGCCGCCAGCTGTTGTCAACCGTTCCAGACTTAGCCAGTCGCCCCGCCTACCTCCGCCTGCTTGCGGGCTCGCGCAAACTGCAGAGCCGCAACGCCGGCGGTCGCAGCAAGCGCCAGGCCGATTGGAATGAGGCTCGACGGCTGGTCGGCCTTTCTGAGCACCGCCACCACGTCATATCCGACATCCAGCCCGATGCGCTTGGCGTAGGATCCGAAATCGACATTGCTGATCATCAGCGCGTCGCCCGCTTGCGTGATGGTAAGACCGATGCCGCGCAGCCGCTCCAGCGGCTCGCCCGGCTCGCCGAGCGGCACGTTGACGGTCTTGCGTACATCTTCGCCCATGAGGTCGACACCCTCGACGACGAAATTGATGCGGCCGTCGGCCGGCGCCTGCCCGACTGCCGACAGGAACTCGCTCGCCGGCAATTCCTCGTAAGGCGGCGACACCTGGTTGAGCCACCAGTCCGGCCGAAACAGCGTGAAGCAGATGAGAAGCAGGGCGGCACTTTCCCACAGACGGCTTTTCGTCACGAACCAGTTCATGGTCGCGGCCGAAAAAAGCAGGATGGCGATCAATGAGACCGTCGCCACCCAGATCGTTTGAGGCCAGGTGTCGACTCCGATCAGCAGGATCGCCGGGTTGAAGATGAAGACGAAGGGCAGGATCGCGGTACGCAGCGAATAGAGCGCGCCCTGGAAACCGGTGGCGATCGGATCTTCCTTGGAAATCGCCGCCGCCGCGAAGGCCGCCAGCCCGACGGGCGGAGTGATATCCGCCATGATACCGAAGTAAAAGACGAACAGGTGGACAGCGATCAACGGGATTGGCAATCCGGCCTGCGCACCGAGATCGACCACGACCGGCGCCATCAGCGTGGCGACCAGGATGTAGTTTGCGGTGGTCGGGATACCCATGCCGAGCACAAGGCTGATCGCTGCGATGAGGATCAGCATCAGGATGACGTTGCCGCCGGAGATTAACTCGACGAGCTCCGTCATCATCAGGCCGAGACCGGTCAGCGTGATCGTGCCGACGACGATGCCGGCGGTGGCCGTGGCGATACCGATGCCGATCATGTTGCGGGCGCCGAGCGCCAGCCCGTCGATCAGGTCGTCCCAGGCAGCACGCACCGAGGCGACGAGGTTTTCTTTACGAAATACCGCCATCAGCGGCTTGCGGGTGGCGACAATACCGAGGATCGAGACCGTTGCCCAGAATGCCGAGAGGCCAGGCGACATCTGCTCGACCATCAGGCACCACAGAAGCACGGCGATCGGGATCAGGAAATCGAGCCCGGTCCGCGTGACGTCCCAGGCGCGCGGCAGTTCCAGGATCGGCGCGTTCGGGTCGTCGAGCGCGAGATCCGGATAGCGGGAGGAATACCAGACGGAGGCGACGTAGAGAGCCACGCCAGCGACTGCGAGCACCGGCGGCGCGGTCCCGCCCAAGACAGCCTGGATAGCAACAATGCCGTAATAGACGATACAGACGGCGAGAATGCTGCCCGACAGTCCCAGCCCCATCCGCAGCATTCGTTCTCTTGCCGGCGTCGGACGCTGCGGGATCGTCTTCAGGTCCATCTTTATCGCTTCGAGGTGAACCATGTAGAGCAGTGCTATGTAGGAAAAAACCGCCGGCAACAGCGCGTGCTTGACGATCTCCGAATAGGGAATGCCAACGTACTCGACCATCAGGAAGGCGGCCGCACCCATGACCGGCGGCATAATCTGGCCGTTGATCGAGGCCGCGGCCTCGATGGCGCCCGCCTTGACACCGGAAAGGCCGGTGCGCTTCATCAGCGGGATGGTGAAGATGCCGCCCGACACCACATTGGAGACGGACGAGCCGGACACTACGCCGTTGAGGGCCGATGAGACCACGGCGACCTTTGCCGGACCACCGCGCAAATGGCCGAGCAGCGCGATGGAGATCTGCATCATCCAGTTGCCGGCGCCTGCCTTCTCCAAAAGCGTGCCGAACAGGACGAAGAGAAAGACGAAGCTCGTCGACACGCCAAGCGCGATTCCGAAGACGCCTTCGGTGGTCAGCCATTGATGGTTTAGAAACTTATTGAGCGAAGCGCCGCGATGCTGGATCACGTCCGGCATGTACTGGCCGGCAAAGGTGTAGAAGATGAAGACACACGCCACGACCACCATCGGAAGGCCGAGCGCGCGGCGCGTCGCCTCGAGGAGCAACAGGATGCCAACGGTGCCGGTGACGAGATCGAGCGTGGTCGGCTGCCCCGGCCGTCCGGAAAGCTGGACGTAAAAGAGAAAGAGGTAGGCGCCGGCGAATCCGCCCACCACGGCCAGCACCCAGTCGAGCACTGGCACGCGATCGCGGGGCGAGGATCTCAGCGCCGGATAGGCGAGGAAGGTCAAGAACAGCGCAAAGCCGAGATGGATGGCGCGCGCTTCGGTGTCATTGAGGATGCCGAAGCCGAACACGAACGGCAAAGGCGAAGCGTACCAGAGCTGGAAAAGCGACCACGCAACTGCAACCCAGAGCAGGATGCGAGCGACTATTCCGCTGGGATGCCTGCCACCGGTATCGGCCTCCGCGACAAGCTGTTCGAGCTCACCGAGATCGACGCCGGCCGGTTGTTCCTTGACTTCGCTCATGACGCCTCCTGTTGCGGATGGCCCGGCGGGCCCTGAACCCGCCGGACTTTCGTCAGGTCACGAAGCCTACTTCAGCCAGCCCTTCTCCTTGAAATATTTTTCAGCGCCCGGATGCAGCGGCGCGGAATTTCCTTCCGACACCATCTTGGCCGGCTCGAGATTGGCGAAAGCCGGATGCAGCGACTTGAACTCGTCGAAGTTTTCGAACACCGCCCTGGTCAATTGATAGACGCTCTCGTCGGGAACCTTGGCCGAAGTGACCAGCGTGGCGAGCACACCGAAAGTCCCGGTATCATCGGGATTGTTTGCGTAAAGACCACCCGGAATGATCGCCTTGGCGTAGTAGGGATTCTCGGCGACGAGCTTGTCCACGACTTCTCCAGTCAACGGCACCAGCTTGGCGGCGCAGGTGGTCGTCGGATCCTGGATGTTCGCGGAGGGATGACCGACGCCGTAGAAAAACCCGTCGATCTTGCCGTCGCAGAGCGCCGGGCCGTGCTCGTCAGCCTTCAACTCCGATGCGAGCGAAAAGTCAGCCAACGTCCAGCCCATCGCACCGAGCAGGCGTTCCATGGAAGAGCGCGTTCCGGAACCGGGATTGCCGACGTTGAAGCGTTTGCCCTTGAAGTCCTCGAATTTCGTCACGCCGGCATTCGGATGCGCCAGGACCGTGAACGGCTCCGGATGGATCGAGAAAACCGCGCGCAGATCGGTATGAGCGCCACCGTCCTTGAATGATTCCTGGCCTTTGAAAGCGTTGTACTGGACGTCGGACTGCGCCATGCCGAAGTCGAGTTCGCCTTCCTTGATCGTGTTCACGTTGAATGCCGATCCGCCGGTCGATTCGACCGAGCAGCGGATGCCGTGTGTCTTGCGATCCTTGTTGAGCAGGCGGCAGATAGCGCCGCCGGCGGCATAGTAGACGCCGGTGACGCCACCGGTCCCGATGGTAACGAAATTCTGCTGCGCCATTGCGCTGGCCGAAAACAGCAGCGCGGCCGACAAGGCGGCGATCTGCGCTCCGAGGCGTGCAGTCCGGGCATGTTTCATCTGGTTCTCCCTTGGTACTTTGCGTGCCGTCGCGGCCGTCCGGTGTTTTAGTGTCAGGGCACGTCAATGCATGCTACGATTGTTGCGCTTTATCAATCAAGGGAAATGCTTGTTACAATGGATAAGCGGGAGATGGGTTTCGACGCGCTTCTGGCACGCATACTATCCGAACTCCCCGAACTGAGCTCAGAACTGCGCAAGGCGGCGCGATTCCTGGTCGATCATCCCGATGAGGTGGCGCTGGTTTCCATGCGGGTGCTGGCCTCGCGATCAGAGGTGACACCGACGACCTTCGTGCGGCTGGCGCGGCGGCTAGGCTTTGGCGACTGGGCGGCGCTGCGCAAGCCGTTCGAGGACCGGTTGCGCTTCGGCAAGGCGCCTTTCGCGGCGAGGGCCGATGCGCTTGTCAAGCGCGGGTCGGAGGCGATCTTCGCGGAATCGCTGAGGACGACGGTGGCCAATCTGGCGGCGGCCGAATCGTTCAACGGCAGCGAAGAAATCGCAAGGGCTTGCGTGATACTGGAGAATGCGCAGCACATACGCGTCGCCGGGTTCCGAAGCTGCCGTGCGCCTGCCCACGCGCTCGTCTATCTCTGCCGGATGTTTCGGCGCGAGATCACGCTGCTCGGCGGCGACGGCGGTGCGATCGAGGCGGAACTCGCAGCGCTCGGAAAGAGGGACGCGGTCGTCGCGATCGGCTTTTTGCCTTATTCGCGTGAACTCGGGCCAGTGGTGGAGGCTGCACAACGACACAGCGTCCCGATTGTCGCGATCGCCGACAGCATGGCTGCTCCGATCGCGCGGCATGCCGACGTTACCTTGCGTTTCTCTACCGACAGCCCCTCCTTCTTCCCGTCGGTGACCGCAGCTATGGCTATCGTGGAAGCGCTGGCTGCAACGATGCTGGCGCGCAGCGGGACGGCCGCCGCGGCTCGTGTCAGGGAGACAGAACTGGAGTTACAGGCGTTCGGGGCCTATCTGCCGGAATGAGGAGCGCTGGCGCTATGCCAACGCAGCGTCTATCGCGTCGCCGAGCCGTTCGACAACCGCGTCGATTGCTGCGGCGTCTATGATGAAGGGCGGCGCAAGCAGCACATGATCGCCGCGCAGGCCGTCGATCGTGCCTCCCGCGGGATAGACGAGCAGGCCGCGCGCCATCGCCTCGCGCTTGACGCGAGCATTTAATTTGCGGTTCGGATCGAACGGCTCCTTCGACGAACGGTCTTCGACCAGCTCAAGCCCCATGAAGAGGCCACGGCCGCGGATGTCGCCGACGTGGGCGTGGTTGGAAAAGCGCTCGCCGAGGCGCCGGGCGAGATCGGCGCCCATCGCCTTGACGTTGTCGAGCAACCTGTCCCGCTCGATGACTTCCTGGACGGCAAGCGCTGCCGCGCACGCCATCGGGTGGCACATATAGGTGTGGCCGTGCTGGAAGAAGCCGGAGCCTTCGGCGAAAGCCTCGAAGATGCGGCGCGAAAGCAGCACCGCGCCAATGGGCTGGTAGCCTCCGCCGAGGCCTTTGGCGATTGTCATCAGGTCTGGCGTGACGCTGTCCTGCTCACAGGCGTGCAGCGTGCCGGTGCGGCCCATGCCGCACATCACCTCGTCGAGGATGAGGAGCACACCATAGCGGTCACAGACTTCGCGGATGCGCCTGAAATAGCCGGGAACGGCGGGCACCGCCCCTGCTGTCGCGCCGACGACAGGTTCTGCGACGAAGGCCATGACAGTGTCTGGACCGAGTTCGAGAATTTTGTCCTCGAGCGCCTGGGCGGCGCGCAGGCCGTAAGCCTGCTCGCTCTCACCGGCATTCTGGTAGCGGTAGGCATAGCATGGGTCGATATGATGCGTGTCGATCAGCAACGGGCGGAATTGGGCGCGGCGCCACTCATTGCCCCCGGCAGCGAGGGCGCCAAGCGTGTTGCCGTGATAGCTCTGACGGCGGGCGATGACGTTCCGCCGCTCGGGCCTGCCTTTCTCGACGAAAAACTGCCGTGCCATCTTGAGCGCCGCCTCCACCGCCTCGGAGCCGCCAGACACGAAATAGACGTGGCTTATGCCTTGCGGCGCGCCGGCGACGAGTTTGTCGGCCAATGCCTCGGCCGGCTCATTGGTGAAGAAGCTGGTATGGGCATAAGCGAGCTTGTCGGCCTGTGCGTGAAGCGCAGCCGTCACGTCGGGATGGCCGTGGCCGAGGCAGGAAACCGCCGCGCCGCCCGACGCGTCGATATAGGCGCGGCCATCGCGGTCGAAGAGTTCGATACCCTTGCCGCCAGCCGCGACGGGCAGGGTCGCATGGATCTGGCGATGCAGGATGTGTGTCATGCTTTCCTCGATTGACGGTGGCACGATTTGGAGCGAACCATCATGCAACATATGTTACAGAGCGTGCAATGGTGAAACAATTGGACTGCATCTATGACTGTCGATAGGGGCATGACTGGCCCCGGACTCATAGCGCCCACTGCGATCGCCGTTGCGCCGAATGGTGGACGGCGTGGCAAGAGAGACCACCCTGCCCTGCCGATCGGCCCCCGGGAATTGGCTCGGACCGCCGCCGCCTGCCTCGAGGCGGGCGCCGCCATGATTCATGCCCATGTCCGCGATCGCGACGGCGGCCATTTGCTCGACGCGCACGCCTATCGCGAGACGACGAAAGCGATACGTGATGCGGTGGGCGAGCGGTTGATCATCCAGATCACCAGCGAAGCGGTCGGCCAATACCAACCGGCCGAGCAGATGGCGGTGGTGCGCGCTACTCGCCCCGAGGCGGTTTCGCTGGCGCTGCGCGAGCTGGTGCCAGACGCCGCCCATGAGACCGCTTTCGCGGAGTTCCTACGGTGGTTGAAGAGCGAGCGGATCGCCCCTCAGATGGTCCTCTACGCGCCCGAAGAGGCGGCGGCCCTGGCCGCCATGCAGCAGCGGGGACTGGTGCCTTTCGACGACATCCCGGTGCTCTATGTGCTCGGCCGCTACACGCCAGGACAGGTTTCGCGGCCGGCCGACCTGCTTCCCTTCCTTGCGCATGATCGTCCGCGCTTTGCGCACTGGATGGTCTGCGCCTTCGGTCGGGAAGAAACCGCCTGCGTTGCGGCCGGTGCGCTGCTGGGCGGCCATGTCCGCGTCGGCTTCGAGAACAATTTTTCTCTCGCCGACGGCACAACCGCCAGGGACAATGCTGCGCTCGTAACCGCAACCAAATGCGCCCTGACCGCTTGCGGCGTCAGGACCGCCCAAGCCGACGACCTGCGCGCCGCTTGGTCGATCCAGCGCTAGCTTTGCTCAGGTTTACGGTCTGCGCGCTTCGCAGACAGATTTTGAGGCGATTTGAAGAGCCGTTCTCGGAACGGCCGAGCAGCGGGCTCGTCGGTTCGTCACACTTGTCAAAAATCTCTTTGCTACGCTGCAACCGAACTGTCTGGCCGACGTTCAGGTTGTGGTGGCTGGGGAGACCTTCATGCAGACGTACCTCGTCGAACAAATGGAGGGCGATGACGTGATCTCGACGCGTATCGTCAACGCGCCGAGCCCTTTCAAAGCCGCCGCCATGTCGACAGATCGACATGTTACCCTGCGAACGTGGGAAAAGGATTGGATCCGAGTAACCGACGAGAATCGGGGCCATATCTTTGCATACTGCTTTGTCTCCGACGGAGACTCCGACACCGGCGGGCATGGCCCGAGAAAAGCACCGAATAAATCAAGAAAAGCCCAAAAAGCTGACCAGAGAGCCGAGTAAGCGCAAACCACTGGTCTTTTTGCTCCTCGCTATAGCGCGCAGATTTACCGATATCGCCAGAACCGTGAACACCACGGAGCCAATACCGGTTGCGCTGGTCGGTACGCCAGGCGCGGTCCTTCCCTCGGCGCGACGCCTTCGCAGCAAGGAATGACAGCCAAAGGGCGCAAACGCGGCCATTTGGCGAAGATCGCGGCTTCATCAGAATGATCGATGAAAAGATTTCGGCCGGGGGCGATAAGTGACCTTAATCTTAGCGTGGGCAGCTCATGTCTCCGGCATATTTGGGATCAGAAAAGGCGCGTCTGGATCTACGGGCGGATTGTCAGCCAGCGGGCACCCGTAAATGGTCAAACGTCCCGGAATACGCACTTGATCAGGGCGGTCCTGTACTGCACCCTTATCAACGGATGGGCGCCGATTTTGCGAATGTTGCCGTCTTCGACCACCTGAGAAGCATCACCAGCCAATATCCCGACAAGCTCGCGATCAGCGACGGCACCACCCGTTTGACGTATTCCCAGCTTTTCCAGGCCGTCGAGATGCTGTCCCACCGAATTGCGGCCGTCGTTCCCAACGGGCAGGCGATCGGGATCCTTCAGGCCAACTCGGCCTGGTATCCTGTGGCCATGCTGGCGAGCATGGCGATTGGGCGGCCTTCGGTGCCACTCAACGCGAGAGACCCCGACACGCGAACCAATGACATTGTCGTTGCGGCGCGGCTTTCAGCGGTTATAGGCGACGGCAATGGTCGCGCTGTCGGTTTGGCTCACGATGTCCACTGGATCGATGCGACCGCCAGCATCCCGCCGCAAGTCCAGCCGATACCCCAGTCCTGTTCCGTCTCGGTCGACGCGCCCGCGATCGTGCTCTACACTTCAGGCAGCACCGGCCATCCCAAAGGCATCGTCAACAGCCAGCGCAGCCTGCTTTTGCGGGTCCAGCAATATGTCGACGCATGCCACATCAATTCGGACGATGTTTTCCTGCCCTTGACCGGACCAGCCACGATCGCCGGCTGCCGGGAGGTTCTCGCCGCCCTTCTCACCGGTGCGACCTTGCATCTCGTCGAGGTGGGCGTCGTTGGCTTGCGCGCGGTCCGGCGCCTAGTGGAATCCGAAGGCGTGACCGTCACCTATCTGGTGCCGGCGTTGCTTCGCGCACTCATGGCAGACAAACCAGCTGACGCCTTCCGCTCGCTCAGAGTGGCCCGGATCGGGGGGGAGAAGGTGTCATGGGCCGATATCGCCCTGCTGCGCAAAACCGTTTCGAGCACTTGCCTCATCCAGATCGGTTACTCGTCAACCGAGACCACAGGGTCGCAATGGTTCTTGCCGCAAGACTGGCCGGAGGAAGGCGCCTCGGTTCCGGTTGGCTGGCTGCTCCCAGGAATCACCTTCGCGATAGTCGACGAAAAGGGGCGCCGCGTTCAGCCGGGTAAGAGCGGAGAGCTCATGATAAGAGGCCCGTATGTCCTGCTTGGCCATTGGGAGAACGGCGCCGTCGTGCCGGCGGAATCGGATCCGGATGACCCGGATCTTCGGATCTTCGCGACGGGTGACCTCGTCCAACTTGACAGTCATGGCTTGCTGCGGATCGTCGGCCGCAAGGGGCGCCAGGTAAAGATCAATGGTCGACGCATCGAGCCTGCCGAGCTCGAGCGGGTGTTGCGTTGCGCGTCTTCCGTGGAGGATGCCGTGGCAATCGTGACCGCGGCAAATGAGCTTGTCGCATTCGCCGTTCCTCAGCGCCCGCCGGGCGCGGCCTTTTCGGACGAGCTTCGCCAGCTAGTCAGAACGAAGCTGCCGCCGCCCCTGCGTCCCGTGCGACTGCACACGATAGATGCGATTCCGCGCCTGCCGAGTGGGAAGGCCGATATGGCGACGCTTGCGGAAATGGATATTTCAGCCAGGAAGACCGCGCTGGCCCCGCAGCCCCCCGATGCAGGAAGCGAACTGAACGTCCATCAGATAGTGCAGCATGGATGGAATAACACCCTCGACACGCGCGTCGCCGCTGGACGCTGGGATGAGGCAGGCGGAGATTCGCTGAAGCTGCTGCAATGCGTCATGGAAATAGAAAGCGCCATCGGGCAGGAACTCGGTCTCCAGGGCTTCACGGTCGGGATGAGCGTGGACGAAATGGTCAAGGCAGTCGTGTCGGCACAGGCAGGCGACCTGCACGCGCGCGCGCAGAAGTACGATCCTCCTATTCTTTTTCTGCTCCCTGGATCCGTTGGCTATGGCCCGAGCTTTGCTGCCTTTGCATCCTCGATGAGCAAGGTCGCACGAGTGACCCCCATCAAGTACCCTACGCTGGCTATGATATTGCGCGGACAAAACACCGTCGCCGACATGGCCGACTCCGCGGTCGAGCAGATCTGCCGCGCCCAGCCCACGGGCCATGTGCGCCTTCTCGGCCATTCGCTCGGCGGCGCCGTCGCGTTCGAGGTTGCGGAACGTTTGCTGGCCGCGGGGCGAACTGTGAAGTTCCTGGGAATCCTCGACACGAGCCTCCTCGGCGAGCGCAGCACCTATTGGGAGATGGTTACCCGCACATTCGATCGGATCCGCACCAACCGCGTAACCGCTGACCGGATGGCGTGCCGCTTCCTTGCAAAGATCGCTGTCAAAACTGGCTTCGAGGCGCAGCTCGCCCGCATCCTCGATCGCTACGCCCGGGATGAGTTCAACGCGACGAGCTTCAGAACCAAACTGGAACTGCAGGGGCAGTTGCGGGGACGAGCCTTCTACCGATGGTTGGCGATACCCAGACGGACGCTGCCGATCACCGCAACCCTCTTCCGCTGCGCTCGGCCCAAAATGCCTCTGGCCATAGGGTGGGATGGCGCTTTCGCGCATCTGGATGTGATTCCGGTCGTTGGCAGTCACTTCGATATGATCACAGAGCCCCATCTCGTCATCAACCGCCCGCTCATCGAGAAGGCGGTGGAGCAAACCTATTCTTCAACCGAGGTTCGCAATCGGGAGTACAGACCATCGACGTGATTTCAGAATTCAGCATGGGCACGCTGGTGCTCGATGCTCGCATGGAAGTCTATCGCATCGTCCAAATCCTGCGCGAGCAGGTTTTTGGCACGCTGCGGCGTCGTGGCGTGGTTGTCGGCCTCTCCGGGGGTATCGACAGCTCCGTTGTCGCATCCTTATGCGCACGAGCGTTCGGGAAAGACAAAGTCCTGGGGATATTTATGCCGGAGCGCCATTCCTCCGGCGATTCGCTAAGGCTTGGCCGCAGCGTCGCAGCCCAGCTCGGCATCGATACGATCCTGGAAGACATAGCACCGGCCCTTGAGGCCGTCGGCGCCTATCGTCGACAGATCGAAGCGATCCAGACCGTCGTTCCCCAATATGGCGACGGCTGGAAATGCAAGCTGGTGCTCGCGTCGGTTCTCGAGAGCAACGGTCTCAACATCACGCGCCTCACGGTTCAGGACCCCGAGGGCAAGACAGATACGGTGCGTCTGTCGCCGGCAGCCTATCTGCAGATCGTCGCTGCAACCAACTACAAGCAGCGCCTGCGCAAAATGACCGAGTACTACCATGCGGACCGCCTCAACTATGCTGTGGCAGGTACGCCAAACCGCCTGGAGCATGACCAAGGCTTTTTCGTCAAGCAGGGCGACGGGACTGCCGATCTGATGCCGATCGTCCATCTTTACAAGACCCAGGTCTACCAGCTGGCTGAATACCTTGGGGTGGATGAAGAGATCCGGCGGCGGCCGCCAACCACCGACACCTTCTCCATGGCACAGAGTCAGGAGGAATTCTATTTCGCCCTGCCTTATCATCTGATGGATCTGTGCCTCTACGGTTTGAACCACGGAATTTCTGCCGATGAGGTCGCGGCAGCTGCCGGCCTTACCGCGGCCCAGGTCGAGAAAGTCTTCAAGGACATCGACAGCAAACGGCGTGCCGCACGCTATCTTCATGCACGGCCCTTGCTGTCCGCTGCAGTGGGCGAGGACTAACCGATGTGCGGTATCGCCGGAATCGTGTCGCTGAGCGGCGCCGCGGCGCCCCCTTCGCGCGAAGCGCTGATGCGCATGGTGGGCGCGCTCGCGCATCGCGGTCCGGACGAACGCGGCCTTTACCGCGACAAACGCGCGGGTTTGGCGCATGCCCGTCTGTCTGTCGTCGATCTTTCGAGCGGCCAGCAGCCGCTCGCCGACACAGGCGACACGATTTGGATCGTCTTCAACGGCGAGATTTTCAACTACCTCGAGCTGCGTGAAAAGTTGACCGCCCTCGGCCACCGCTTCCGCACCCATAGCGACACAGAGGTCATCGTCCATGCCTATCGCGCGTGGGGCGAGGCCGCCTTCGCGCGGATGAATGGGCAATGGGCGGTCGCAATCTGGGACTCTGTGGCGGGTCGTCTCGTGTTGTCGCGCGATCGGTTTGGCATCTGCCCGTTGCATTTCTGCGAGCATGGGGGCCGGGTTTACTTTGCCAGCGAAGTGAAAGCCATTTTCGCGGCCGACGTGAATATATCCCGTGCCTTCGATCCAACCGGCATCGACCAGACTTTCACGCTTTGGACAGTCGTGCCGCCGCAAGGCGTATTTCAGGGGATCAGCGAACTCACCCCGGGACATGTCCGCATTTACGACAGCGACACCGTTCGCGAGCGGGCCTTCTGGAAGCCTTGCTATCCCGAAATTTCCGATCCTCGCCGTGGCGAATTCACCGGCTCGCTCGACGACGCGGTGGACGAGGTGCGCGGCGCCCTTGAGGCGGCGACGGCGCTTAGGATCGTGCAGGCCGACGTGCCGGTCGGCTGCTATCTGTCGGGCGGGCTCGACAGCTCGCTGGTCGCCGCGCTGGGAAGGCGCTACGCCGGCGAACGGTTCCAGACCTTCTCCCTGCGTTTTGCCGACGCGGAGTATGACGAGACCCGCTTCCAGCGCCTGGTCGCCGGCGCGACCGGGAGCGAGCACCATGAGGTGGTGGTTTCGCGCAGCGACATCGCTGAGGTCTTTCCTGAGGTGATCTACCACACCGAGCGTCCAATCCTGAGGACCGCGCCTGCGCCGCTGTTCCTGCTCTCGAGGCTGGTGCGAGAACACGGCATCAAGGTCGTGCTGACCGGCGAAGGAGCCGACGAAATGTTCGCCGGCTACGACCTGTTCCGCGAAGGCAAGGTCCGCCGTTTCTGGGGACGCCAGCCCGCATCGACGCGACGCTCACGGCTGCTGGAGCGCCTGTATCCCTATCTCAGCCGCTCGCCGGTGCATCAGCAAGCAATGGCGCGCCAGTTCTTCGGGCGCGATATCCAGGCCTATGACACGCCGGGCTTTGCGCATGACACACGCTGGCGCACCACCAGCGCCATCAAGAGATTGTTCTCCGCCGACATGCGCGCAGAGTCCGAGCGCCGCAATGCCGTGCCCGAGCTGATCGCCCGCCTGCCCGCGGAGTTTTCGCGATGGGGCTCTCTCGCGCAGGACCAGTATATCGAGATCCAGACGCTGATGTCGGGATACCTGCTTTCCTCGCAAGGGGACAGGATGCTCATGGCCCACTCCGTCGAGGGGCGCTTCCCGTTCCTGGACGATGAACTTGTGACGCTGGCGAATTCGCTTCCTGCTGACTACAAGCTGCGCGTCCTCGACGAAAAGCACGTGTTGAAGCGGGTGGCGGAACCGATCGTGCCGCCGGAAATCGTGGCCCGCAAGAAGCAGCCTTACCGGGCGCCCAATGCGCTTTGCTTCGTCGCCGATGATGCTCCGGCCTATGTCCGCGAAGCGCTTTCGGAGACGGCGCTGCGCGAGGCGAACGTTTTCGATCCGAAGTCGGTCACGCGGCTGCTGGACAAGTGTCGAGCCAGGGCGGGCGACGGCGATCTCTCCAACTCCGACAACATGGCGCTGGTCGGCGTGCTGTCGACCCAGCTCCTTCACCAGCAGTTTGTCGTAAGCCGTCCCGGTGGAGCTCGCAGGGTCGACCTCACCGTCGACGTTGACCGCGAGCATCGCGAAGAGGTGCTGGCATGATGCATGGCGCCGTGCCTCTGCTGCATGACTACCTCACCCACGCCGCCAGCCGGGTCGGTGAGAAGGTGGCGCTGGTGTGCGGCGGACAACGTGTCACCTATGGCGATCTCGAAGCGCGCTCCAACGCGATCGCCCAACATCTGGCCGCGGCTGGGGTCGCACGAGGCAATCGCGTGATGATCTTCGCCGACAACACCGTCGAGACAGTCATCGCCTTTTGGGCGGTGCTCAAGGCGAATGCCGTTGTGTGCATCGTCAACCCGCTCACCAAAAGCGACAAGCTTGATTATCTGCTCAACGATTGCCGACCGACGGCACTGATAACGGACAGGCACCTGCACTCGATCTTCAGCGAACCGGCACGCAACTGCCCGTCATTGCGCCGGGTGATCGTCTCCGGTCCGATTGTCGACGCCGAGCTAACAGGATTGCCGCATGCCGTGCGCTGGGACACTGCGGTCGCCGCCGGCGGCAGCGCACCGCCGGCGCGCCGATGCATCGATATAGATCTCGCTGCCATCATCTACACGTCGGGGTCGACAGGTGAACCCAAGGGCGTGATGCTGACGCACAGGAACATGACAGCCGCATGCACTTCGATCGCTTCATACCTGGATCTCTGCGAAGACGAGGTGATCCTCAACGTCCTGCCTCTCGCCTTCGATTACGGCCTGTACCAGATGATCATGGCGTTTCGCACCGGCGCCAGGTTGGTGCTTGAACGCTCGTTTGCTTTCCCGGCGCAGATCCTCGGGTTGATCAAGGAAGAGAGGGTGACAGGTTTTCCCGGCGTGCCGACCATCTTCGCCGCGCTCTCGGACCTCAAGTCAGTAAAAGATCATGATTTTTCGAGCATTCGCTATGTAACGAACACTGCGGCCGCCCTGCCGCTCAAGCACATTCTCATGCTGCAGGACCTGTTTCCGGATGCGCGCATCTATTCGATGTATGGCCTCACCGAATGCAAGCGCTGCACCTATCTGCCGCCGGAAGACCTTGAGCGAAAGCCATTGAGCGTCGGGGTCGCCATTCCGAACACGGAAATGTGGATTGTCGACGAGCATGACAGGCCGGTCGGCCCTGATGTCGTTGGCCAACTCGTCATCCGCGGAGCGACGGTGATGAAGGGCTATTGGGGCAAGCCGGAAGCCACGGCCAGAAAACTCAAACCCGGCCCGTTGCCGGGCGAGCAGGTCTTGTACACCGGCGACTACTGCCGGATGGACGCGGAGGGATACCTCTACTTCATCGGTCGCGGCGACGAGATCATAAAATCGCGAGGAGAGAAAGTGGCGCCGAAGGAGGTGGAAAACGCGCTGTTGGATATTGCCGGTGTACGGGAAGCCGCGGTCATCGGCGTTCCGGACGAGCTTCTCGGGCAAGCGGTCAAGGCGTTTGTCGTGATGGAGCAAGGAAGAAACATCGACGAAAGGCAGTTGCAGAAAGAATGTCAGAGACGGTTGGAGAACTTCATGGTTCCGAAGTCCATCGTGATCGTACCCAGCCTACCGATGACAGACACGGGCAAACTCAAAAAAACGGCCCTGTCATGAGGCGGTTTCTGGATGAAATTGATCAGCATTCATCTTTTGTATCGGAGGAGAATTCAATGTTGTCTACCAAGGATAGGGCCGAAACCTGCAGGGATCAGATTCGCGCTTTCCTGGCGTCGAATTTCTACATTGCCGACGCGGATGCTCTGGAGAGCGACACGTCCCTTCTCGATCAAGGCATCGTCGACTCGACAGGGGTACTCGAGGTTATCGGCTTTATCGAGGAGACCTTCGGCATCACCGTCGAAGACAGCGAGCTCCTGCCGGAGAACCTCGATTCCATTCAAGGAATTGCGCAGTACGTTCTCCGCAAGAAAAACTGATTGCCGACATCTTGCGCAGCGCTGTTCTGCGCTCCGCCGACAGCGCAACCGAGCCTGCCGCAGTTGCGGCATGGCTCACGCTTGCGGCGTGGTATGTCCCACAACCACCCTGCCCTCGCCGGCTTCGTTCGTGACCGCACGGATGGTTTCGTAGGCCTTGGAACGCTCCAGCAGGCTCATGACCTGCCGGTCCTGGCCGAGGCCTACCTCGAAGAGCAGGATGCCTCCGCGCCGCAAGTAACGCGGCGCGTCCTTGATCACGCGCATATGGATGCTCAGGCCATAGGGGCCAGCGGCAAACGCTTCACGCGGCTCGAGCTCGGTCAGATGCGCGCGGTCGCCCTCGAGCCGCTTTTCCGAAATGTAAGGCGGGTTGCAGACGATCATGTCGATCGTGCCGTCAAGCTCCAAGCCTGAGAAGGCACTGAACAAGTCGCCCTGAAGCACTGACACGCGATCCGCCATGCCGTGATGAGCGACGTTGCGGCGCGCGACGTCGACGCATCCATCGGTGAGATCGCTTGCCCAGACACGCGCGGTGGGGGCGTAGTGCGCGATGGCGCACGCCAGATTGCCGGCCCCGCAGCACATGTCGATAACGCGCGGTGCCGGCAGGTTCATTTGACTGAGAACGTCGAGAGCGGTCGTGCCGAGCAACTCCGTCTCCGGTCGGGGAACGAGCGCACCGGGCGCGATGAGCAACTCCAGCCCCATGAAGTTGGTACGGCCTTTGCTGTAGGCATCGGCGACACTGATCTCCTCGCTCACGACAGACCCGCCTTCCTGACTTTGCCGGCGCCAGTGTCCGACAATTGCGCACCAGTTAAGTGTATCTCAAATTCATTAAATTTTCGAGGGGCGAATCGAAAAACACTCATCGCCATGGGCTTTGAAGACATGATGTAACAAAGGGTGATCACGGGCTTCTCATCTGTCGCTTGGTTGGGAATATTGTCTCATCATTGGGAATATCCGGTTTCTCACCCCAGTTATCCCCAGCCTTGCAGAGCCAATTCCCGAATTCTCGGTCCAGCGTCACGATTTTGCTACATTTTAATCAAAAGGCACATACGTAAGCAAAACGTAATGTTTCAGTAGCTAACGGAAAGCAGCCGCTTCCCGCAAGGCAAGAGGGTTTACCCATCATCGACAGGACCAACACGTTCGCGCGGCAATTTCGCACGAAAGATCGCAGATCATGAAGCCAACGCAAGGGCGCTCGCCCGATCTACGTTCCGCCATGTTCGGCTCAATGCACGGATTGATTGGCGTCGGGGTTTTCTCGGCGGTGATAAACATTCTCGCCTTGACCGGCTCCGTCTACATGCTCCAGATCTACGATCGCGTGCTGCCTTCGCAGAGCATTCCCACTCTCGTCGGATTTACGATCGGGATGCTGGGCCTCTACGCGGTCTATGGACTCCTCGATTTCGTCAGGCTTCGCCTGTTGGTCCGCATCGGCAGCCGCCTGCACAGAGATCTGCAGCAAAAGGCGTTCGCTGCCTCGCTTTCCCTGCCGCTTACTGCTGGGCAGGATGCGAACCGTGTGCAGCCACTTCGTGATCTGGACCAGTTGCGCGGCTTTCTTTCCGGGCTGGGACCGACAGTCGTCTTCGACGCTCCCTGGATACCGTTTTATATGGTGGTCATCTATCTACTGCACCCTTCGCTTGGTGTGTTGGCAACCCTCGGCGCGGCTGCTGTCGTGCTTTTGACGGTCGTCGCGGAAGTCGTTGCCCGCAAACCCGCCGCGCGAGCGTCTGAAACGCTCGTGGCACAGCGGCTTCTTGCCGATTCCGGCCGCCGCAACGCGGAGGTTGTTCAGGCGATGGGCCTTTCAGCCCAGCTTGGTCGGCGCTGGAATGAGATCAGCCATCTTTACCTCAAGAACCAGGAACAGCTCTCCGATGTCGTCGGCGCAGCGAGTTCATTGTCGAAAACACTCCGCATGGCCCTGCAATCGTCCGTGCTGGGGCTTGGTGCCTACCTTGTGATCGGCGGCGAGGCTTCGCCCGGCGTCATCATCGCGTCGTCCATATTGCTGGGCCGCTCATTGGCGCCGGTCGATGTGGCGATCGCAAACTGGAGAGGGTTTCTGGCCACCCGCCGAAGCTATTCCGACCTGGCGGCAGCACTGGATGCTTTCGGCAGCCAGAAAGACCCTATGGAACTGCCGCGCCCACAGACACAGCTTGCGGTCGAGGAACTGACGGTCGCGCCACCAAGTCTGCAGAGACCAACGCTCGTCAATGTAAGCTTTCGCTTGTCGAGGGGCGCGGGGTTGGCGATCGTCGGCCCGAGCGGTTCTGGCAAGACGACGCTCGTGCGTGCTTTGGTCGGGGCATGGAAGCCGCTCCGCGGAACGGTAAGGTTGGACGGCGCCGCGCTCGATCAATGGAATTCGGAGCTGCTCGGCACTCATATCGGCTACCTGCCGCAGGACGTTGAGCTGTTCGACGGAACGATCGCAGACAACATTTCGAGATTCGGCGGCAAGAGCGACGCAAAAGGCGTGCTGGCAGCCGCCAAGGCTGCGGGCGTGGACAAGATGATCATGCGACTGCCGGAAGGTTTTCAAACGCGCATCGGTGAAGGCGGAGCGGCCCTGTCAGCTGGGCAGAGGCAGCTCGTCGGGCTCGCCAGAGCGCTTTATGGTGATCCATTCCTTGTCGTTCTCGACGAGCCAAATTCCAATCTGGATGCCGACGGCGATGTTGCCCTGGCCGGGGCAATCCTGGCGGTGCGCGAACGCGGTGGCATCGCAATCGTTGTGGCGCATCGTCCGTCGGCTCTCGTCAACATCGATCAGGTACTCGTCTTGTCGAATGGCATGCTCCATTCATTTGGCTCGCGCGAAGACGTTCTGGCAAATGTCATCCGGCCCTTCCCGCGGCCAAATACTGTCGTCCCGCTGCAGCAAGGTGCAAGCGGCCATGCGTGAGGTATTAGTGCCTAACATGACCACGTCGTCATATGCTGCGGTCGGGGGCGAAAGCCCATCGGTTGGGGCAAAGCCAGAGCCGAATGGCATCCGGACCAATCTGCTCTTGGGTCTGGCCGCATATTGTCGTTCCGCCGTGGAAAGGTGCAGGCAGGCATATGTGAGATATTGCTCTACCGGGACCGTGTCATCATATGCCGCGGTCGGTAGCGAAAGCGAACTGATCCCGACGAATCCAACCGAAGAGCCGGATGGCATCAGGGCCAATCTGCTACTGGGCCTGGCGACCACCTGCCTGTTGATCTTCGGTGGAGGGCTCTGGCTAGGGTTGACCAAGATTGCCGGCGCGGTGATTGCGCCCGCCACCGTGGTGGTCGAAAGCAACATAAAGAAAGTCCAACATCAAACCGGCGGCACTGTCGGCGGCATCTTCGCCCAGGACGGGGACCATGTGCGTGCCGGCGACGTCTTGGTCAGGCTGAACGACACGTTGACACGAGCAAACCTGCAGATAGTCAGCGAGGATCTGGATCGCGCCACCATTCGTCTGGCGCGACTGGAGGCCGAGCGGCAGGGCCTGCCGGAAATGCAACTCCCACCCAGTGTTCGGGCCCAGATGGGCGACCCGCAACTGGCGGCACTTGTCCGTGGCGAACGCGCCGTGTTCGAAAGCCGTGCTGCGGCGTTGGCTGGCCAGAAGGCACAATTGCAAAGTCGCTCGAAGCAATTGGAGCGTCAGATCGATGGCCTCAAAGCACAGCAGGCGGCAATGGACGAGTCGCTGGATCTGCTGACGCAGAACCTTGCTGACGTCGAATCTCTCTACGCAAAGAAGTTGGTCTCCAAGGAGAGGCTGAGCACTGTCAGCTTGGAGAAGAGCCGGACTCGCGGCGAGTCAGGACGCCTCGTCGCGGCAATCGCGGAGGTCCAAGCTCGCATCAGTGAGACCGACCTTCAGGTGCTTCAGCTCGACGAGCAAATGCGGAGCGAGGTAACGAGCGAACTTCGCGAAACGGAAGCCAAGCAGACCGAGCTCAATGAGCGCAAGGTAGTGGCGGAAGACGAGCTCGCCAGGACAGATATCCGCGCCCCACAGACTGGAACCGTACAGGAATCCTCGATCCACACCGTCGGAGGCGTGATTGCCCCCGGGGAAGTGCTTATGATGATTGTGCCCGATACCGACAACCTGGTGGTGGATGCGCTCGTTTCTCCAGAGCGTATAGATGACGTACGTCCTGGACAGCGGGTTTCAATCCGCTTTCCGGCGTTCGATGCAGGGACGACACCTGTTTGCCAAGGCTCGGTCAACCGCATCTCTGCAGATCTGATTAAAGATCAGCAACGTCAGCTTTCGTACTTTTCGGCGCGCATCAACGTCGAAAATGCGGCGACCTGCCTGACGGAAGCGAAAATACTCAAACCCGGCATGCCGGCCGAAGTTCACATAAGCACCGACGAGCGCAATGTCTGGTCCTATCTGCTGAAACCCTTCACGGACCAGGTATCCAGAGCTTTCAGACAGTAACGCAGACGGCAATTCCGACAGGACCAAGGTACAGCCGGTTTAGAGCGGTTCATCGTTTCACGGAAACGCCGAACCGCTCTATCTCTTTGTTTTTGCGCAATTCCGGACGGAAAACCGCTTCACACTTTTCCTGGAATTGGTCTATTGGATCGCTACGCTCTCGAGACCGCTGCTGAACCTTACCTCTATCGTGTCGCCCGGTGATACCTCGGTATCTTCTCCGGCCGGCTGTTTACGCCATTCCTCACCGACCTTGCGGATGATCGTGACCTGAGCCTGAATGGTTTCGCCGGCAACTGGCAGCGGCTGGGCGGACGCCCCCGTGGGCTGCAATTTCTGGCTGGCGGCGCGAAGTCTTGCGGTGATGTCGGCAAGACGCACGTTGGTGTCCTTCAGTTCGGTCAGAAGACCAATTCTTCTCTGGTTGCCGTTGCGTTCGTGCTGTCTGACAAAATCATCCTGCTGGCGTCGCGCTCTCATGAGTTCGACCGACGTTTCGAGCGCCCGGCTGGAAGAGAGAATCACACCGCGCCGCACGTCGGCGAGCCTGTCGTTGGTCAGATTGCCTGCTTTATATACCTTCGTCACTCGCGCCAGATCGTCCTCGTCCGCCTTCACTGCATCGGCTTCGACCTGCTCGCGCTTGAGCAGGACCGCGATCTGCGCCGCAGCGTCCTTGGCGCTTTTTTCGAGGTAGCTTTGCTCCTGCTGGAAGTTGTCCAGGGAAATCTTGAGCCCTTCCGCTTCGGCCTGGGCGATTGCCGAGACGAAAGCGGCCGACAAGGGTGACCCTTGTGGTGGCTTCATGTCGAAATTCGCCTGGTTCTGAAGTTCGGCGCGCAGACGGGCGCTATGAAAGTAGTCTCTGGTGTACTCCCCCCAAGCCGATTCATAGTCGCGCCGCAAATCCACCGGATCTGGGCCAGCCTGGTTTGTCCGTGACCGCAGAAGGCTGAAACCGCCAGACACGGCAATCGCCTGCCGCACGGTCATGAGCGGTCGATAGGCCTGCTGTCCGGGAGTGAGCACGTCGCCGGTCACGTAGATCGGGCGATAGTCTGCGATGACGGCGGTGACGTCGCTCGGCTTGATGACGATCATTTGCTCTCGCCCATCAGGCAGACGCTGGTGGAATATCTTGGTTGGCAAGATCGTCTCCATCCGCGTCTGCAATTCGGCCGGAGTGAGGCCGCCGACCGAAACCATCCCGACTTCGGGAAGCGCGATCGTGCCGTCCATTTGAACCACGGCACGCTGCGTTCGTTCCGGGATAGAGGCAATTCCTATCTCGACGGTATCGCCGGCGGACAGTCGATATGCAACCCGCGTCTCCGCTGCGGTGGCCATATCGATGACAGCCAGTATACCAAGCGCGGCAAGAAGGATTCGATTAGTGAAGACCATTGGTGACAATCTCCTTCCGGTTCAACGTCGGCTCTTCCGGCCAATCGACACGGGAGACGAAGTCGTAGACGGGACCGCCGGGCACGCCCCAGTTGCTCGACCAGACTACTTGTGAGCCGTCAGGCGACGGCGAGGCATGAGTTTCGCTTCGATAGTCTAACTGAGTGCTTCTCGTTTGTGCGATGCGTCGAATCTCACCACTGCCGTCGATGCGCAGCGCGATCACTTCCTGTGCATATGGCGCCATGTCTGGACGGGCTGACACCTCATCCGGATCGCCGCCATAGGTCAGGAACACCCAGCCAGACCTGTCCAGCGCACGCAGGGATGCATGCATGGCTTCGCCGTATTTCATAAGTGGGGTGACCTTGCCGTCGGACAGCCTTCGCTTGATCACGTGATATTTGTCCGGATCGGACTTGCTGATGCCGACATAGACTTCGCTGCCGTCCTCATCGACTGTCATGTCGCCGTGGCCGGGCCGATGATGTTCCGTCCATTTCTGGAGCAAAGTGCCCTCGACACTGAAAATGAAGGCCTGTTGGATGCCGCTGACTATCTCCTGGAGGCATAGAATGTTGGCTCCGAGCGGAGAAATCGAGCAGGCACCATTGGTTCCGCCAAGATGCCCAAGATCGATGTCCGGGAATTTCCGCCGCTGCTTGAGATCGTAGGCAAAGACCACCGTCTCGCCATCCTCACGCACCGCGCGCACCGCTATGCGATCACCGTCACGGCTTGGATTGCCCTTGCCCGGCCCGAAATGGAAATCATGGTATTCAGTCGAAGCGAACAGGACGTCTTCGCGATTGGTCCGTGGCGCCCAGGTCGACACTTGCCGGCCCTGAACGCAGATCATCAGATCGGCGTTTTGAGGGTGCCATTCGCATTCAATAGATCGAGCGCGACGGAACAGCGGCGCGTATGTGCGCCCGTCCAAGAAGCACATGCCGCCGCTACAGCCGTTGGTGATGACAAGAAGGCTCTGGTCTGAATTCCAGGCTTGGGCACTCGAATACCGATGGGTGCAATAGTTCTTCTCGCATGCAAGCCCATTACCAAGCACTCCCGGCTTGGTGATGCGCGTGAAACTGGTCCCAAACGCCGGATCCGTCGCTGGGCGCAAATAATCCGGCAGATCCATCATCACCGGCGCGGCAAATTGTGTCTGCTCGCTGCTTTGCCGGCTTCCGACCGTGGACAGACCCAACGACATGCCCGCGGCAATCAACAACGCAGCCAACACACGCGGGTGAAAAGTCATGTCATATAACCCATTTCGTGTCGTACGCGGCCTTCGCTGAGGCGCGCCTCCCACCATCCGATGGTTCGCTCCAATCCATCGCGCAGGCTGGTCTGCGCCCGCCATCCAGTCTTGCCTTCGAGGAGCGAAGAATCGGCCAGCAGGGCACGGACCTCGGAATTCTGCGGCCGCAGGCGGCGTTCGTCGCGATGGACCGGCTTTTTGGAGCCACTCAACTCGAGCACCAGATCCAATACGTCCGAGATCGTCGCAGCGCGCTGGCTCCCGGCATTGTAGGCATGGCCAAATTCGAGTTCGGCCGAACCTGCGGTCAGGAACGCCGCCGCCGTGTCTTCCACGAAAGTGAGGTCGCGGATCGGGCTTGTGTCCCCGACCATGATCGCCGGGCAATTTTTGTCGAGGGCCTGCCGTATGATGGTCGGCACGATAGCCCGCTCACTCTGGCGTGGGCCGTAGGTATTGAACGGCCGCATAATCACGACGGGGACGTCGAACGACCTGGCGTAGGACTCTGCCATCATGTCCGCGCCGATCTTGGATGCCGAATATGGTGACTGGCCCTGCAGCGGGTGGGATTCGCGGATAGGCATGGTCTGTGCGGTGCCATAGACCTCGCTGGTCGAGGTGTGCACCACACGCTCTGTCTCCCATTGGCGCGCCGCTTCGAGGACGTTCACCGTGCCCAGGATATTGGTGTCCACATAAGACTGGGCGGCCGCGTATGAATATGGAATCGCGATAAGCGCGGCGAGATGAAACACGACGGCCTGGCCGCGCACGATCCGATTCAGGAACGCGCTGTCGCGGACGTCGCCGCGGACGAGGTTCAACTGGCTTCGAATGGTGGCCGGCAAATCATCGAGCCAACCATGACTGTCGAAGGAATTGTAGAGAGCCAGCGCCGTGACATCCGCCCCACTGCGAACGAGCGCTTCGGTGAGATGCGACCCGATGAACCCATCAGCACCCGTGACCAGAACTTTCCTACCCCTGTAGCTCATGACTAAGCGTTCCCCCTATGACGTGATGCGGCGACCTCGCAAATCCAACAGAGCGCGGCCAATGCCAAACTGCTCTCACATGCCGATTGGCGGCGAGACCGGGCTGATCGGCGGCGACGAGGCCAGGCCGAGGACCGCCAGAAAGCCGCGCGCCATCCAGATGATGTCAGAGGTGACCGTGCGCTGCGGATAATAGGCGAGGTCAAGCCTGGCCTTGGCAGGAAACAGGACCTCACGGTAGAAAAGGAGCGGATCCTCGGATCGCGGATAAAAATGGGCTTCATGCCGGAAGAGAACCTGGGCCGGACCCAACAAGCCCGGTTTGTATTTTAGAACAGCCTCAAAGCCGCCGCGGAAACAATCGGCGAAGACAAGGCTCTCCGGTCGCGGTCCGACGATAGCCATCTCGCCTCTGAAGACATTCCACAGTTGCGGGAACTCGTCGAACTTGGTGAGGGCGAGAAACCGCCCCACTGTCGTCATGCGGCTGTCTCCGGCCATGGTCAGCGCCAGGCCACCGGGATCGCATCGCACGGCGAATTTGCGGAACTTGTACATGCGGAATGGCCGCCCACCGGCACCCACGCGGGTCTGCGCAAAGAAGATAGGCCGGCCGCCTTCCAGCAAGAGCGCCAGAGCGATCACCAGCATCAGCGGAGCGAACACTATGGCGGCTGCGGTAGCGATGGTGAGATCCATTGCTCGTCTCGCAAGCCCATGGGCGGCGCTTGGGACAACAGGTCGATGGATGGATAAATCCAAGGCATTCATGCTGCTGTTCCTGCTTGGGCGCAGCTGTTGACCGCAGCGGCAAGAGCGGTCGCCACTGACTCGACCACAGGCGCAGTGATCTGGGGATGAAGTGGCAGCGTGAGCTCACGCTGGGCAAAGTCCTCTGTCCGCGGCAAATGGGTGCCGGGAAAAAGCTCGCGATAGAGCGTCATCTGGTGCACCGGCGGATAGTGGATGGTCGTTTGTATTCCTTGCTTGCGCAATTCGTCGATGACGTCTTGCCTGTCAGCGTAGCGCGGCAAAAGGACAGGCATGATATGATAGGCCGACGTCCGCGGCTCGTGGAACGGGACTGTCACGGCTGGGCAGTGTTTTGCGATGAGACGCCGGTATAGCATGACCAGGATACGCCTGATCTCATTCCATTCCTGCAAATTCTGCAGCTGGACCAGTCCGATTGCAGCGCGCATTTCATCCATGCGATAGTTGAATCCGAGCATGGTGACATCATACTGCGGCGTGCGACTGTTCAGCCTCTGATGTGTCCCGGTGGTCATGCCGTGCCCACGGGCCTGGCGGATTGTCTCAAGCAGCTTGGGGTCTCGGGCAATCACAGCCCCACCTTCCGCCGTGGTCATGTTCTTGTTGCCATAGAAGCTGAAGGCCGCCGCGGCACCAAATGTACCCACTTCCTTCAAGCCGGGCGCATGCGCGGCATCCTCGATGATCTGCAGTCCTCGGGCGCGGGCGAACTTCTGCCATTCTTCCCGATTGGCGAGGTAGCCGGCGAAATGTACGAGAATGACCGCCTTAGTGCGCGCAGTGCATTTTGCTTCAGCTTCGACGATCGACATCAGCGGCACGTCGGCCGACTCGATGTCGACAAAGACCGGAGTGGCACCGACGTAGAGAACCGCGTTTGCGGTCGCCACGAAGGTCATGGACGGGACCAGCACTTCATCGCCTGGTCCGATACCGAGAGCATGTAGAATGAGATGAAGCGCCGCAGTGCAAGAACTGACCGCGACGCAATCCTGCGCACCATGCATACTGGCAAAAGCCTCTTCAAAGGCTTTCACCTGCTCTCCCATGGTCAGCCAGCCGCTATCGATGACCTTGGACAAAGCTGTCTTCTCCGGCACACCCAAAATTGGGGCACTGACCAAGAGCATCATAACCTCCTAGACTGTTAGACTGTGGGATCGGCTTCGTGATCTCGTCATGCGGCCGTGGCAGTGACCTCGATCGAGGCGGACTGGTCTTCCCAGGAAATGGCTTGCGCGTTCTGGAAATCGTCGACGCGCCCGATATCGAGCCAGAGACCATCATGCTTGTACACGTGGACGGTGGTGCCGTTCTGCATCATCTGCAGCATCAGGTCGTCAAACCCGAAGGGAATGCCAGATGGAATAAACTGCAGAACGTCTGGGTTCATGCAGTAGATTCCCATGCTGACCAGGTGCGAAAGCGTCGGCTTCTCGCGAAAGATCTGCACCCTATTGTCGACTTCATCGATGACGCCGAAGTCCATCTTGATCAGGCGGCAGGCTGTGGCGATCGTCACCGGATCGTTGTGCTTGCGGTGGGCTGCCACAAATCGACTGAGACTTAGATCCGTGAGGACATCCCCGTTGAGAACTATGAACGGCTCTGTCAGCTCATCTCTGATCAAAGAAAGCGGTCCGATGGTGCCAAGCGGCTCCATTTCTTGCGTGTATCGAATTTTCAGGTTCCACTGCGAGCCATCTCCGCACACGGTGCGGATCAAATGGCCGAGATACCCGGTTGTGATGTAGACTTCTTGGATGCCATTGCGTCGCAGCCATTTCAGAAGCATCTCGAGAACCGGCCGGGCACCAATCGGCATGAGCGGCTTCGGCAAGACCGATGTGAAGGGGCGAAGACGTGTCCCCATTCCACCACATTGAATCACTGCTTTCATCTGATCCTCCCACGTTCACTCGAACTCAGCGCTGTTGTCACGGCCGCAGCATCCGGAAAGTTGCTTTCTTGTTCTCTTAAAAGCCGGTGAGCCTTCCCGCCGACCTTGACCCGGATATTTGCAGCTTGATGGTATGAGGCCGTCGGGGGGGATGTCGTCGTGCATTCGAATGGTAGCGATTCAGACATTCTGGTATTCAATGACCGCACTGATCGATGAAGGCTGGCATGCTGTCGCAGAGGCAGGTTCGGAGCACGCTTCAGCGGTCAGTTCTTGGCCGATCGGCTTGTGGCCGTGAGACCGGCAAACCCGAATGAGTGCTTGCAATGAGCCAAATATCCACCAATTGCCGGAACGATCTACGGCAACCCGGCAATTGCGTGGTGGTGGCATCGAAGCGAGCTGTTGGGACGCGGGTCTTGGAGGTTGAGAACGGATATTCGACAGGTCAGCCGATTCCGTTCGCAGGGTTCAAAAATAAGAGGAGCGTTTCCGTTATTTAGGATTATATTAGCAAATGACGCTTGCGGTGTTGGGGCACTGCGGGTGTTGACTGGGTGAATCGACGAGTGGTTGGCCAGACTTTAAGGCCATCACCGTTCAATCATTCCAGGTTTCGTTGGGGTAGTTCAAATGTATCGAATCGTCATCGCCGACGATCACGGCTTGTATCGTCGTGGCTTGCGGTTGGCACTGACCGCAGGCATTCCAGGTGTAGAGATATTTGAGGCGTCGTGTTTCGATGCCGTACTTAGTCTGCTGGCGGAACAGGCGTCCGTTGATCTTGCGATCCTGGACCTGAACATGCCGGGATTGTTCAATCAGGAAGTGCTCAGCGGCATTCTGTCGGCTTATCCGGATACACGATTTGCGATCGTTTCCGGGAACGATTCACGCTCGGAGATACTGACGGCTCTTTCGATCGGACTTCACGGCTATATCGTTAAGTCGCAGAGAGACGAGGAGGTCGTTATGGCCGTCAACGAAATTCTCTCGGGCCGCATCTACGTCCCTGCACTTCTTTCACGCCCGGGTGCAGCGCAAGCAACTCACGCACCTACGCCCCCTGAGCAGATCCCACATCGACGTACCACCAGCGGCAATCTGGGCAGGCTGACCTCGAGGCAAAAGGAAGTCCTCAAGCTGATGGCGGAAGGGTATTCGAACAAGGAAATCGCGCGCGATCTGGAAATCGCGGAAGCGACGACGAAAATCCATGCCGCTGCGGTTCTGCGTGAGCTTGGCGTACGCAATCGGACCGAAGCTGCCGTGATGCTGAAGACCTGGCTTACGAGCAATATCAACAATATCAATTAGAGCGCCGCGCTTCCTTTTGGGCCGCAAAGGACGCTCTACGCATCGTGCTTTCCAAAAATCGATTTCGATTTTTGGGCCGATGTTTGAGCGGATGCGTTAGGGGCCGATTTCCTTGCGTGACAGCCGTAGCGAATATCGGAGCCCGCGATCCGATATTTCCAGCTTGGGGGAGTGACCGACAAGCGGCGCCCCATCCACCCCGATTATCATGGAACCAAAACCATGACGGACAACGCTTGAAGTCCGCCGCCGCCCCGATTCCACCCAATTGAACACGATGTCACTGCCCGCATCTTCCGATGCGAACGTCCAATTTACTTCGATCCGGCCTTTTGGATCGCCAAGCGCTCCATGTTTCAAGGAATTGGTCGTCAGCTCGTGAACAATCATTGCAAAGCTCTCGGCGGCGCCGCCTGATATCACCACGGAGGGACCGCTGATCGATATGTCGCGTGTCCCCATATACGGCTGCAACTCCTGGACAACGAGATCGTGGAGCATCCCCGACGCATTGCCGTTGCGTGACAGCAGCAGATGCGTTGCTTCGAGCGCACGAATCCGGTCGATGAGCGTCTCCTTGTACTTGGCGACATTGTTTTCGGGAACATCGACCATGTTCACGAGCGCCGTGATCACTGGGAACAGGTTGCTGAATCTGTGACGTTGTTCCAGCATAATGCGCTCCCGCTTCTTTGCCGCGGCGCGCAGCAGTGTGGTTTGTCGTCGCTCAGTCAGGTCGGCGGCCACTCCAAGCCGCTGTAGACGATCATCGTATTTCTCTTCCCTTCCGCGTAAGGCAACCCAGCGGATATGGCCGTCCGGTCGTCGGACGCGAATCTCGACGTCGTAGTTCGTGACCGATGCGAGCTTTCTTGATGCCAACAGCTTTGGCCAGTCCGCCGGATGAATGACGGCCGTCAGGTCCTCGAGGCGGCGGCTAGCCGCTGGGGGCAGCCCGAGAATGTCCCAGAACGTGCCCGAGCCGGTGACGATCCCGTCTTTAAGATCGATCCGCCACGTGGCCAGGCGTCCAGCAGACAAAGCGAGATCTAGCCACTCCTTCTGAGCCCGAAGCGCTTCGTGTGCAGCCCGCCGTTCCGAAATATCGTCGACCACCACGAAGATGCTCTCTAAGAGCACCCCATCGGGCATGGACGAAGACAGGGTTAGCCGAGCCCAGAATGCCGTGCCGTCCTTTCGTGTCAGACGAACCTCCGAAGCGAACGAAGCACTGTCGTTACCCAGGCCCGCCAACAACTGCGCCAAGGCATCGCGGTCGGCCGGATGAACGAGTGTCCTGAGCCGCAAATGGGCAAGCTCCTCCTCCTTGTAACCTGTCATCTCACAAAGACGTCTGTTGGATTGCAGCAGCTCACCATCCTCGTTGGTGTTTGCAAATCCCATGGCAGCACGTTCGAAGGCCCAACGGTAGCGGCTCTCGGTTGCTTCGACGGCGGAGAGCCTGACCTCGGCGATTTCCAGCAGCTCACGCAAGTCCTGGCGCAGCCGATGGAACGTCATGGCAATCACCCCGCCCGAAACCAGAAGCAGGATGGCGCGCGCCCAATCTTCGCTGGAGATCTGACCATGCAGGGTACCCCGTGCCCATAGGCCGGCTGCCACCATCAGGATCGTCGCGGCAAGCGCGGGCGCGCGGTCTTCAAGATAGGAAATGATAATAATAGCTGGAATAAACTCTAGAAAACTCGAGCCTTCCCCAATGTATACTGACGCTTTTGTTTCGAATATCAGTGTGGCGAATAGTACCGATGCGGACGCAATATGAGTTAGCAATCTGGCTGACGGGTCCGAATTCCACCTGCGAGAATGCGAGTTCATAGGCATAGGCTACAACCTTTTAACTAGGCCGTCGAGACTAGAGCAAAAAACGTACAACCTAGTACGACTGCCGGATTGCCATACCACTATCACAGCGCGCATTTTATCAGGGCGGGGGAGCATGACTTGGTCAGAACTCCTCAGAATATATCGAATTTTAAGTTAGATAGGGCCCATTTTTGTGAGCCCTATACATAAAAGTTTGTTTGTAAATCCCGGACAATTTGTTTCGGGATAGTGAACCTTGGGGAAGGTTGGAAAAATGACTCTGATCGATAGACACAGTGATGCTGTTGCGGGCAACCGATACATTGCGATGGGCGCCAAGTATAACGCTGAGGCGAAGATGGCGCGGCCCTCATATGCTTATCCTTCAGCGCGTGCAGCAGATCGTGCGGACGCAGGGGTCGACGAACCAAGGAGACGCAGCCTGGAATCCATCACCGGCATGCTTGATCGCATCGGCTGTGGCTATCTCGTGCTGAACCGCGAAAGAAAAGTAATCGAATGGAACGCAGCCGCTCAAACCACGCTGGAGCGCCAGGGCGAAGCGGCTGAAACAGCCGGTGGGCTTTCGATAGCTCTAAGGCGGCTGATCGCAAATGTTCCGGCTCATTTCCTGCCGGGCTCACTGTCTTGGGTGGTGATCCGCAGCAGAGGCGACAGGCCGGTGATACTGAAAGAGAACGGACTTATCGCTCCTGACGGAACCAGCATCGTGGCATTGCTGGACCGTGAGAACAGATCGGGACCAAATCCTCAGACACTGCAAAGGATGTTTGGCTTGACGAGCGCAGAAACACACTTGGCGTTGCGCTTGGCTCAGGGCGATGCGCCGTTGGAGATCGCCCGCAGTTGGCGCCTCAGCCGCACAACGATCCGCTCACAGCTTGCCTCGCTTTTCGCCAAGACAGAGACGAGACGTCAGGCGGAACTGGTGGCTCTTCTGGGGCGCATTTCGGTCTTGCCATAAGGGCCGCCGCCTGAAGCCTGTTCCATCCCGATAGAATCGGGATGGAACTCTAAACTTGTTATTTTGCCATGATCTTTCCTGAAAGCCGGTTTGCGCTTTTCGGGATCCGGGCGCCGGCATCCAACAGGATTCAGGCAACCGGAATTTGGAACTGTTCCAGTAAGTTGCCCTTCGAATTCGGTTTGAACGTGTTGTCCCGTTAGAGACCCCGCCGCTGACGCTCGGGGGCCAACAGTTGCACTGCTGCCATGCCAAGAATTTGACTGATTTCAAGTTCCTTGCGAGCAGTATCTGAAAAGAAAAAGGTCAAAGCGGCGGATCATGCCGAACAGTGTCGCCGCCGCCAGGGATCTTTGCAGAGCAAACCTGGCTACAGCGCAATCAACAGCTGCGCCCAAGCTGGTCAACCCCGCACCACCAATATAGATCAAAAGAGCGAAGATGCTAGCGTAGCCAAAGCTCCGACCCATGTCTTCGTTGTAGGGCAAAACTATATCCGCTGGAGCGGTGGAGGCCGCGGAGACTCGGGTGGACTTCGGATCGCTGCGATGGTCAATATCGCTTGCGTCAGCGTCGAGCCTTTCATGGCCTTGGCCGCGTTTGGCCGTAGGTCCACCTCCGGTCTGCAAGATCTTCGAAATTATTTTCTGCTCGACTGACTGAATGCTCTCTAACGATGATTGGTTGCTGAGCGTTTCGATTGGAATTATTTTTCGGTTCGATTGCACGAGAATGTCATTTATCGTTTGAAACACCCCAAAAGCGCGAAGGTTCGTATCGAGATCTGCCTCGAAAATTCGCTCTGCAGGCGGTTCATGCTCCATCCGCTGCAGCAAGCGTGTCTCCACGATCGTTTGTGGCACCACAACTCGGAGCGTGAAATCGGCGACTGGCGCGCCACATTCTTTTTTTTTGGCGGAAGAATTCTGATCATGGAAAAGGGATGTCGAAAGATTGCTTCTTCCTCTCGGAGAAAGCAATATTTTTGAAGTTGAAAATACCGCAGCCAGAATTCTGGAAATGAACAGGAAGATTCCCAGATCGACCCTTCCTTCCCTGGTGCTAGGCTGGTAACTGAGGACAACCTCGGCGTGGTATCCTTCCCTGCGCAGTCGCCGGGCAAGATCGTGAGCAAACGTTGTCTTGCCAGATCCGGGCGGTCCGAAGATCTCAATGATCATGGGGTCGAATCCGTTGGTGGCGATACTCTCGCGCGATCAGCGCATGAACCAATACCGTTGCCGGCCGTCGACTGCGCTTGCTCTGAACGACGCTAGCGCAAAGATCAGCGCAGGCATGATCTTCAGTCGTTTGCTGATATAGATTGCCATAACCACGTTCCAAACGGCCAATGCAAGCGCCAAGCCTACTGCGGCGCCCAGCGGACCGTAAAGCTCGATTCCTGCCGCACAGCCTATGATGCCGGCAGTCGCGCCAACGATCATGGCTGCTGCTGCTGCCCATTCGTTTCCGGTCATGGTCAAGAGATTCAGCTGGGGCCCGCACAGCGCGACAAAGACATACCCGAAGATCAGTACCCGCGCGATGGGTGCTCCTGTGCTGAAATCGTCACCGAACCAGTTCATGAGAGGTTTAACAATCACAACCAGCGGGATAGCCATCGCTATGGCGCCGGCGGCGGAAAGTATGGCGGCTCGTGAAAACAACTGCTGCAGACCCTTCCGATCGCCTCGGGTATGAAGGGCAGCCGCTGCCGGCGAAAACATCACGCCGACGGCCACGAGGGCAAGACTCACAAGCAACGCGACGTTCAGTCCCAAGGCGAAGATTCCTGCGTCTCGAATATGACCTGTCCAGCCGAGCACCATAACCCCAGCCCGACTGATGAAAATATCGAGCCCAGCCATGAGCATGATTGGTGGAACCGCCGCCCACCACTCTTGCGACGCGTCGCTGGGTTGAGTGTGCCGCAACCCAGGCGGCTGAAATTTTGCCACCATGATGAACACCAGTCCGACCGTGATGCCCGAACTTGCCAGCACCGCCTGCATCACCAAGGGTGCGTTGAGGGTCCATGATCCGGAAAAGGCCGCGACTCCCAGCAACATCAACAACAGGCCGTCGCGCACGATGCGTTCCGGCAAAAGGGCTGAGACACCACCGCCGAAGGCACGGATAAGTGCTGCGCCCAATGCGGAAGCGGTGACCAAGGGGACCGCGGCCATGCCAAGGAGCTGGCTGATTTCAAGTTCCTTGTGGGAGGGATCTGAAAAGAAAAAGATCAGAACGGCGCCGATCATGCCGAACAGTGTCGCCGCCGCCAGCGATCTTTGCAGAGCGAACCTGACTACACCATGTGCGAGGTCAAGCCGCCCGTTTGCCCTATAGGTGGACACGAAGCGCAGTAAGGAAATATTGAAACCAAGCGTTGCAAGATAGCCGAGCACGGAGGTCCAGGCCAGGACATAGGAATAGATGCCATAGCTGGTGGAACCGACCAGGCGGGCAATCAACAACTGCGCCAAGCTGGTCAACCCAGCACCGCCGATATAGATCATCAGAGCGAAAATACTGGCGTAGCCGAGGCTCCGGCCCATGTCTTTCTTGTGAGACAAAACTATATCCACCGCGGCAAGAGAGGCCACAGAGGTTCGTGCGGTCTTCACAGGATTACAATCGTCGATGTCGCTTGGGTCAGCGTCGAATGTCTCGTGGTCTTGGCTGGCTTTGGCCGCAGGTCCACCTCCGGCTTCCACAATTTTCGAGATTATCTTCCGCTCGACACATTGAATGCCTTCTAACGACGACTGATCGTCGAGAGTTCGGATCGGAATGACTTTTCGGTCGGACGCGACAAGGATTTCATTTATGCTTTGAAACACCCCAAAAGCGCGCATGTTTGTGTCAAAGTCTGCCTCGAAAATTCGTTCCGCAGGCGCTTCATGCTCCATCCGCTGCTGCAAGCGTGTCTCCACGATCGCGCGTGGCGCAACAACTCTGAGCGTGAAATCAGCCGCGGGCGCGAGGCTGAGCGCCTTTGCGAGGGCGGCCCTGTCTGCGGTTCCATTGAACATTGCCAGCGACGCGATCGCCTGGACGTAGCCCTGATCGAATATGACCACATCTCTGGATTGCTTCGCCTCATCCCAGCGGCGCGAAAGCTTCAAAATGTGCTGCCAGAGCCGAGCTCGCCATATTCGTTTTTTTGGCGGCATCATTCTTATTATGGAAAGGGACGTTGAAAGATCCTTGATCCTGCCTCTTGGAGAAAGCAGGATTTTTGATGTTGAAAATATTGCCGATATGATCCTGAAAATTGCCAGGAAGATTCCGAGATCGACGCTCGATCCCCTCTCGCGAGGCCGGTGACTGAGGGCGACCGTGACCTGGTACCCCTCCCCGCGCAGTCGCCGGGCAAGGGCGTGAGCGAACGTTCTCTTGCCGGATCCAGGCGGTCCGAAGAGTTCAATGATCATGGGTCCAATCCGATCGTGGCAATACCCGCGCGATTTCCGCGACCGTCGTTGCTTCGACGTCCGCTTGTGACGCTCATGATGGTTCCTCAAGCAAAAGATCAGCACTGTCCCCGAACTGGTAACTGGCATGCTTCTTGAGATTAACCTGCGTGAGAACGCTCCCCACAGGGACCGAAACCGACGCATCGCTCGCAAGCGTTTCCAAAACCCCACGCGCCATGCTGCGTCGCGTCCTGCCCCAGCGAACGGCGAAAAGAACCGCATCAGCCCAGCCAGTCAGAAGCCCGGCCTCCGGTCCTCCAAGTCCCACCGGTCCATTTATGATGACGACGCTGTAGATCGAGTGCAGCTCATCCGTGAACAGGGAACTGTCGGCCGTGGAAAGCAATGCCAGCAGATCCTCCGAGGGTGCGAGAGCCATGAAGTCGATTCCGATTTCAGGCATTCCCGCGATTGCATCGCGCAAGGCACAGCGTTCACTCACATAGTCTCCGAAGAAAAAGTGAGGCTTGAGAGCCTTGAATTCGTCCAGGAATTCGTTCGTGAGGCGGGCGCCCGTACGGTCAAGATCGAGGAAAAGCACTCGTCCCCCCAGTCGGGTGGCTGCCAAGGCCAGGCTCCATGCAAGCTCGGTCTTGCCATCATCCTGGACGCTGGACGTTACGAGAATGACGTGCGACGAGCGATCCCCCGCTTGCTTAGGCGCCGCGGCGATAAGCAGGGACGTCACGGCGCGGCTGTATCTGGACCTCTGCTGCGCTAAAACCAGCTGCTTCAGCCGCTTGGCGTGCATCGTGGGAGCTTGTGGTATCAGCCCCAAGCATGGAACCCCGAGCGCTGCTTCAGTTTCGGCCTCGCCGCGCAAGGTCTGATCGAGGCGGTTGCGAATAACAACGAAGACGCCGCCAAGAAGCCCAAACACAACCATACCGGGTGGAATAAGGAAAATCGGCGACAGGGTCTTTGGATTCGTCGGCGGCCATGCCGCCGAAAGGACCGACACTCCGGCCGAGGGAGTTGCGATGCGCCGTATCAATTCCTGTTGTTGGGTCAGAAGCTGGTTGTATCGTTGCGTCAAGATACTGACCTGCGGCTCCAGCGCACGCAGCCCGGACAGCCGGCCCGCGGTATCGGCCACAACCGCATCGAGCACATCCTTGCGGCTTTCCAGAGCTGCAATTTGGGCACGGTAGATGCTGGCCTCCGCTGCGATCCGAGCGGTGGCTTGTTCGATCTCGCGATTGATCGCATCGCGCAGATTTTTATCTGCCGCGTCATTGGCCTGGCGAGCCGCCAATTCGGCCAACACCGGCGATCCGATGGCTTGAGCGAGCGAGGCGACCGATGCCCCCCCCTTTTGCAGTTCCTGAATACGTCGAAGGCGAGATTCCGTGGCGGAGAGATCTGCTTTCGACAAGGAAATCTGCTGGCTGAGTTCAGCCGTCTCCTTAGCGGCGTTGTCCGCAGCACCTTGGTCGATTGCACCATGACTCAGCCGATACTTTTCCAGGCGATCGGTCGCTGCTGCCAGATCGCGTTGCACACCTGGCAGGGCAGCGACTATCGAGGTGAGTTCCACTCTGTCCGCTGCCTGACGTCTCTTTGCGAGATCGTCGATGTACGATTGGGCGAATGTATTAGCTACCATTGCGGCTCGCGCCGGATCCGGATCGGTAAAGCCTATGCTGATGACTCTCGATCGCAGCTCCTGGCCAACCCTCATGCCCTTCCGCAACGCCTTTAGTTCAGCCGCATCCGCAGCGTCCGGCTTGCTCTGCGGCAAAATTCCGCCCAACAGACCGTCTGCAAATGAGCGCAAATTCGGCCGGTCGCCACGAGCGGGGTTGGGACGAGAATTTCCAGTTCCGGCATCACCTTGTTCAGCAGTGCTGCCAGCCTCCGTCTTGCGCAGCGCTGCCATCACGCGTCGCAGATTTCCTTGCGACAACAGCATGGTTATATTGTCGTCAATGCTGGCATCCAGCATCTCCGAGGCGGGCTCCGCGCCGGCGGGCCCGTTCCTGCTCGGAGCATCGAGAATAACTTGCGTGCTCGCCTCATACCCGACGGGAACTGCCAAACCCGCAAGCCCGGCCAAAACACCGCCCAGGGCTACCATGGCGAGCAGGAACCATTTTCTCCTCGCGATGGTCGTGAGTAGCTGATGGATCGGGGCCTGCGTGTCCATCGGCTCACGCAGCGGGCGCCTCATGCGCGGCCTGGTCTCGTGCGCGGCAACGTGCATCTCAGTGGCGCGCGGAAGTTGCTTGCGGCTGACTATGGAACCTTCCATCTTACACTCCTGCCAGTTCGAACACGCGACGCAGGTTCGTTGCTGGCGCCGGTGCCCTACGGGCCTCGTTGCGCCAAGCCTGGAACATCAACGCCGCCCACAAATCACGAGAATGATCCTGCCTTCCATCCAAGTGATCTCGCCAGCACGCCTCGACCTTTGCAAAGTCGAATATCCCGTCTCCGGAGAGGCGCATGTCGGTGAGAACATCGCTGGCCCAGATGCGCAGCGGACCTCTCAGCCAGACTGCTATGGGAACATCGAAACCTTGCTTCGGACGATCGATCAGCCGCTCGGGAACATACCGATGCAGCAACTGACGAAGGAGCCACTTGCCTTTGCCGTGGCGCACCATTACGTCCGCCGGTAGGCGCCAGGCGAAGTCGACAACGCGATGGTCGAGAAGCGGGCATCGTCCCTCGAGGCCGGCGGCCATGCTGGCGCGATCCAGCTTCACCATTATGTCGCCAGGCAGGTAGCCGACCATGTCATCGTACAAGAGACGGGACAGCAGATCATCAAACGGAGGTTCGCCCTGAACCGATACGGGTGTTTTCTGATGGGTGAGGTTCTCGGTCGATGATCCACTGAGCCGCTGATATAATTCGTTCTCATCTGCCGCTGCGAGCAGCCGAGCCAGGCGATCCAACCGGTCGCTCCGCAGCGCGTGCCGGGCATGCACCGAAAGCGGCAGCTTACCGACGAGATCGTGACGGGCTGCACGAGCAAGCAATCCAACACCTGCAGCAAGCGTCTGACGCAGCGGCGACGGCAGCGTATGCAGTCGTCTAGCTCGAGCCGCCATAAGGTGGCGAGCGTAGCCGGCGAAGCATTCGTCGCCGCCGTCGCCCGTCAGAGCCACCGTAACGTGCTGGCGAGCGAGCCTCGCCACGAGCAGAGTTGGTATCTGCGATTCGTCGCCGAACGGTTCGTCCCAAATTTGCGGCAGTTCTGGAATGACCTCCTGCGCGGCCGCGCTGGAAAGGTGGAGTTCGGTATGGTCGGTGCCCAGATGTCGGGCGACCGCCGCAGCGTGCGGAGCCTCATCGAACCCGCACTCTCCGAATGCTATGGTGAATGTGCGCACCGGCTTCTCCGACTGCGCTTGCATCAGGGCAACAACGGCTGAACTGTCTATCCCCCCCGACAGGAAGGCTCCCAGCGGGACGTCAGCGATCATGCGCTCCCGAACGGCAAGTCGAAGCAGGACATCGAGCTCATTCGTCAGTTCTTCATCGGTGCCGACAATCGGGTCCGCCCTACCCTTCGTGGCGGTGTCGGCCAGCGACCACCAGTACCGGATGCGATCCGAAAGCGACGCGGCACTGCGCGCCTCGGTAAAATTTGCGGCCGTTACGGACAGTACCGAACCAGGCGGCAGCTTGAATACGCCTCGCCAGATGCACTTGTCATCCGGTACCCATCCCCTCGACAGCATCGTCGTGGCGACATCGAGATCGAGTTCCTGACAGAAACCTGGAAAGCAGTTGATCGCCTTCAACTCGGAGGCAAAAACGAGCGCGTCGCGTGTTGAAGCAACGTAAAGCGGCTTCTTGCCCATTCGATCGCGGGCGAGATGAAGGGTCCTGGTCTCCCTGTCCCACAATCCAAAGGCGAACATGCCGGCGAAGCGCTTGAGTGCGGCATCGAGCCCCCAACTCTCAATCGCGCACAGCAAGACCTCGGTATCGCAGGTGCTGCGGAAACGATGGCCCGCGCCTTCAAGTTCGCGGCGCAGGTCGTGGAAATTGTATATTTCGCCGTTAAAGGTGATGGCATATCGGCCAGTTGCCGAATGCATCGGCTGGTGTCCTGCTTCCGACAAGTCGACGATGGCCAAACGCCTGTGGCCGAAGGCAACGCCGGCTTCCCGATCTCGCCAGAAGCCGTAGCCATCAGGCCCACGATGACGAAGGGCTGTCGTCATTTGCGCTATTGCCCTCAGCGGCTTCGCACTGGCCGCATCGGTTGCAAGAAGAATTCCGGTGATCCCACACATCCCGTCACCCCAAGTCCGTGGATGTTTTTCTAGAAGATACCGAAGCTGCTCGCGGCGTTCCGGCAACGAGACAGAGGGTCAGCCCAAACCAAACGATCGGGTGGCGGATGATCAGGTGCGGAAACCCGTAAATCATGATCGCCACCACCAGCGCAAAAAGCGCGTCGAGCTTCGCACGCCATGCTGACATGGCGGCCGAGCCGACGATCCAAAACAGGGCCAGGATCGCAATCAGACCACCTTGAGTGTACAGATCGAGTACCGTGTTGTGGGCCTCGAAAGGTTCGGGCAGAAACTGCCGATAGTAGACGGAGGGGCGGGCCACATGCGGGCCGGGACCGAGGCCAAGTGACGCTGACGTCACGCCCTTGTAGACTGCATCACCCCAGAGCCTGACGCGAAGTGTAGCGGTTGAGGCGGTCTCCTCGCCGCCCCCCCCCTTGCTGAGGCTCTTCGCGAAATTTTCGACGCTGCTCATGTCCTTGAGCACGTAAGGCGTCATCGACATCGCCAGGGGGAGGAAGCCGATCATCAAGAGCACGGCGACTTGCCGGGAAACGCCGACCTTGTCACCGGTCGTGAGCCATGTCCGAACCCGCAGCCCTAGAAATATCAGGCAGGTCAGGACGCTTGTAAGAAGATACGCATCACTCCTTGTCAGCCTTCCGACATAGACGGTCAGTACAAGGCTGCTGAACCCAAACAACCTTCCCCATGGACTGCTTGTGGTCGTCGCAAGATGTAAGGCCAGGGGGCCAAAAAGTGCACAATAGATCGCGAGTTGGTTCGGATTCTCGGACCAGCCGGTGAAGCGATTCCAGAACCAGGGATTGACACCGGATTGGTGGATCCAACCCCACCCAAGTGCCAGCTGAAAGGTAAAGCATGCACTCACTATCCCGATCGCCCACCAGGCAGTGCGGCGCAGATGGCGACCAGCGTCGGGCTCCGCAGCGGCCAGGCAGGTGACGCTGGCCAACAGCAGGTAGGCCATTGTGTCGTGAATCGGCCCCGAGAGGTCCAGAACCGTCGTGGTCAGCAAACCGACAAGGGCCCCGACCCCCTGAGCAAACGTCATGATCAGCCAGAAGGTCACAAGACGGAACAGGGCCGGCGTCGCCTCCAGGCGACCACCGACGACTACGCGCCCGATCGACAGCATGATCCAGAGCGATAGGAACAATTCGGTATATCCGAGGTGCAGTCCCGGAACACTGATCTGCGCCGCATAGCCCATCGAAATGCCGGCGGCCAGCAACGCGCTCCGGATCATCGGGGCGCTCCACCCAATTCGCGGTTTGCGGCATTTTCTTTGAGCAAGACCGGGGACGCCGGTCGAGCAAGACCGCCGTGGGATTCGGCGCTAAGGACATTTTTGTACAGATCGCAATACTGATCGACCACCCGCGGCAGCGCGAACTGCTCCCGGACGAGTTCGACGGAACGACCGCCCATGACCTTTCCACGGCCGCGGTCGGACAAGATGTCTATTATTCGAGACGCAAGCCCATCAGCATCGTGCGGTGGGACGAGATAGCCGTTCCATCCGTCCTCAACCACGTCATTGCAGCCAGGCATCCTTGAGGCGACGATAGGCAATCCCGCCAGTCCTGCCTCGAGCAAGACGCGCGGAATCCCTTCCCGATATTGCGTCGGAAAGGCGAACAGATCGGCCATGCCAAGAAGGGCTGGAACATCGCGTCGTGGACCCAAGGCTATGACATGGGGTGCATATTGATCGATATCCGATTTATCGACGGCAAAGGGCCCCTCAGATTCCCATGGGCCGACAAGCACGAAACGTGCATCAGGCCTTTTTGACAGGATGCGTGGAACTGCTTTGAGGAGTGTCGGGATGCCCTTCTGGCGGGTCAGCCGGCCAACGAAAATTACGACTTCGGCGGACTGGAGCCCAAACTCTTCGCGCATTTTCATCGCCGACGGGGCAAGGTGCCTTGCCATGGCGAACGCATCGACGTCGATTCCAGAACTGCGGATCAGCCGCCCGCTGCCGCGTCGGATTAGTCGGTAGCGCTCAAAGAAAGCCTGATCGTCCTGATTTTGGAAGACCGTCGCAGCCGTCCAGAAGGACGAGAGCCATTGCAGTCCGCAAAAGATTGGACGTAGGGCCAGAGCCCGTGGCTCCAGCGACGAGAATGTCCAGCCCAGACCATTGATCGTGCGGATCACTGGAACCTTCCCGCGCGCCGCAAGCGGCGTCAGCAGGTTCGGCTTGGTGTCGAAACTTTGGACAATGTCCGGTCGCAGTTCCGACATTAATTTTCGAATCGCTCTGATGGCCCCCCATCCCCCGCTACTGCTGGCAAATCGGTCGAAACCATAGCTGCGATGCGGAATGCCATGTCGCAAAAACGCGGCTTCAGCACCACTGGAGACGGCAGTGACCCGAAAACCCCTTTCGCGCAGCGACATCAGGAACGGAATTCTTAAGGCGTGATCCTCGCCTCCCACGCACATGAGATGCGGGTTCATCCTGCCTCTCCCGACCATGCGCCGTCTCCCAATCGCGGGAAGTGGCCGGCTTTTGCTTCTGCCTTCATGATCTTGGTTTCGCTTCTTCTGCGCGTAAGATGCCAAGTCACGGTAAGGGCAGGCTTGCCTACTGTCCTCGTCTGTTTGAATGAGGCAAACCGCATTTGGATCAAGGTGTTGCGAGCTTCAGGCCGTTAGGTCTCCCGGCTTGGCGCGACAATCCGCACCAAGGACCTGCACAGGTGTGGTACCGAGGCCGTATGGCGGGCCGTCTTGACGCGCATATCCTCCTGCGCAATGAGGGGGTGGCGGGGTCATTTACGCGTGGAAGTTGAGGAATCCTGCGGGCACATTCGCCCATGGGCGGGCAACCGAATACTGCGCTTCCGACAGCCGTCGGTTGTTAGACCTCCGTCTGGGCCGGTGCCTAGGTATGCTGGTTGAGCCGCATCTCAGTCACATCCGTCTTGGCTGCCTTCCCGCGACTGGCAGCTAAGCCAAACTCGACTACTCCGATGTCGGCAACCTTAGTTTTATCGGTTGTAAGCGAGCACCCGCCCACTGTGTCCACAACAAGTTTGGTTGCGACAGCAGAGGACATGGCCCGGCCCAGAACCTAGCTTAACGTGATCGGATTTGCTCGCAGGCAAGTGCGCATATTGTGCAGAAGAGCTATTCTGCCTGCCGTTCTATTTATGGCCTCTAGTTGTCGGCAGTCAAAAATCCGATTTTTGCCACGCCACTTCAGCGGGGTCAGCACCGCCAAGGCACCATCATGACCTGCCAGCTTCGGCGCCATCCAAATCACATTAAAAGCCACGCCACTCGTAGCAAAGTATCTTTGAAGGCGAGTTCACGTAAATATTTACCAAGGTCAATTCGCTGAAAATATAATTTATCTTAATAGGCGTTTAGAGGATGCGATGAAAAAACGCGTTTCTTGATCTCAAACAGGTCGGCTGTCATAAGTATAATTTTTGCCTCCGTGCGGCAATCCTGTCGGCGATCAACGAATCTATCAGAAGGGTGCGGGTATTTGATTTGTTGCTAATATACGCCATCTAGTAGGCAGGCACCGCGGGGCGCTAAGAAAAAGGAATATAAATGGCACTTCATTTTGCAGCGGGTGGATCCGCCACCGAAGTCGCAAGCGCCGGCTTCAATCTGGTTGACGTTCAATACGTTGATCAGGTCAACGAGCTGCCGGATGGCACGAAGGGCTTGGTCTGGCTCAACGAGGGCGAGGGCGTAACTCAGTCCTTTATCGACAAAGTCACCCCCTTCCTTGGCAATCCGAAGGTATTTGGGTTTTTTCTCGTCGACGAGCCGGATCCCACCGGCCAATACCACACACAGGTAGACGCTGAGGATCTGAAAGCCGAATCCGACTGGATCCACTCTCGTATGCCAGAAGCCAAGACCTTCATCACCGCGATGGACATGGGGTCTGCCGCCGATCCGGATTTTTCCAACACCTACAACTATGACAACACGCATATCGATCTGTTCGGAATAGACCCGTACCCAGTGCGCACCGGCACAGAAACGGTCGATTACGACATGATCGACAGAACCGTGGCTGCAGCGGTGGAGTCGGGCATCCCGACCAGCGCGATCGTTCCGGTCTACCAGACCTTTGGCGGCGGCAATTATACGACCAACACGGGCGGCAAATATGTCATGCCGACGACGGATCAGTTGGAGACCATGATGGACCACTGGGAACAGCTGGTTCCCAATCCTGCCTTTGACTTTGCCTACGCCTGGGGTTCACAGGAAGGCGATACCGCGCTTGAGAGCTCACCGGAGCTGCAGGCTGTTTTCCGGGAACACAACCTTGCTACGCCTACCCCCGTGCCTGACGTTGCTACGCCTACGCCTACCCCCGTGCCTGACGTTGCTACACCCACGCCTACCCCCGTGCCCGACCTTGCTACGCCTACTCCTACTCCCGTGCCTGATGGCGGCAACGACGATTACTATGTCGACAATGCCGGCGATAGGGTGATCGAGTCCGCTGGCCAAGGTCAAGACAGGGTGTGGACCGCTGTGGACTATGCGCTCTCAGCCGGCTCGTCGATTGAAGTCCTTGGCACCACTGAGGACGCCGGCACCACGGCGATCAACCTCACCGGCAACGAATTGACCCAAACCATCCAGGGCAATGCCGGCGCCAACGTCATCAACGGCGGCGGCGGTGCTGACAAGTTGAACGGCTTTGGCGGCAACGACGATTACTATGCCGACAATGCCGGCGACGAGGTGGTCGAGTCCTCTGGCCAAGGTCAAGACAGGGTGTGGACCTCTGTGAGCTATGCGCTCTCAGCCGGCTCTTCGATTGAAGTCCTCGGCACCACGAAGGACGCCGGCACCACGGCAATCAACCTGACCGGCAACGAATTGGCCCAAACCATCCAGGGCAATGCCGGCGCCAACGTCATCAACGGCGGCGGCGGTGCCGATAAGTTGAGCGGCTTTGGCGGCAACGACATTTTTGTCTTCAATAGCGCCCTTGGTGACGGCAATGTCGACAGGATTACCGACTTCAATCCGTCCCAGAACAAGATCCACCTCGACGACGCGATTTTTGCCGGGCTCAAGTTGGGCACGCTCACATCCGACGCTTTCTTTGCGGGTAGCGCCGCGGATGATAGCGCCGACCACATCATCTACAACAGTTCGACTGGAGCGCTCTCCTTCGACAGTGACGGGATCGGCGGTGCGTCTCAAACACAGTTCGCCACTCTCTCACCCGATCTGTCGCTTAACGCAGCCTCATTCTTTGTGACCTGAAGGAGCTAGCGGCAAACGAGACCGCGCCAGGGCCCGCGGTCACCTACAGAGACAGGTGGACAAACTGCACCTTGAAGCCTGTCTCTTTGGCGAGCGTGAATGCTCTGGCGCGGACCGTCAGTCAAATCACATGACAGCTCCGTCGAAGATCAATGATTCTATCAATGGCATGTCGCTAATTGATTAGGCGCTAATATGGGCCGTCGAGTAGGCAGGGGAACGGGGGCTGTCGAATCAGACGAGGATATTCGCATGGCCACAATGCACTACACTTGGGGCGCGTCAGCCGCCCAGGCCAAGGCCGCTGGTTTCAACCTGGTTGATCTTCAATACGCGTCATCGGTCAACGCGTTGCCGGAAGGCTCGAAGGCCCTGATCTGGCTCGGCGAGAGCAACGGGGTAACCCAGTCCTTTATCGACAAGGTAACGCCTCTCATCGGCAATCCGAAGGTTCTTGGATTTTTCCTGACTGATGAGCCTGATCCCACCGGCAAGTACCATACCCAGGTGAGCGCTGCCAACCTGAAGGCGGAATCCGACTGGATCCATTCCCATTTTCCGGGCGCCAAGACTTTTATCACCCTGATGGACATGGGGTCGTTCGCAGATTCGGACTATTCCAATACCTACAATCCTGCCAACACTGGCATCGATTATTATGGAATAAACCCTTATCCGGTGCGCACAACTGCGGTGGACTTCAACTACATTGATAGAGCCGTGGCTGCGGCGTTGGAAGCAGGCATCCCGCAGAGCGCGATCATTCCGGTCTATCAGGCGTTTGGCGGCGGCGGCTGGGCGACCAATACGGGCGGGTCGTATGTCATGCCCACCACGTCTCAGATGCAGACCATGATGGACCACTGGGAAAGGCTGGTTCCCAATCCTGCCTTTGACATGGCCTATAAATGGGCCTCGCAGAACGGCGAAACCTCGCTTGGCAACACTTCGTCAATGCAATCCTTTTTCCTGCAACACAACACCAGCACGACCACCCCGCCTCCAACCAACAACCCGCCTCCTACCGACAACCCACCTCCTACCGACACCCCACCTCCGGCTACCGATAAACTCGACGGCACCAGCGGAGCCGATGTTCTTCGGGCAACCGGTGCCCACACAATGGCCGGCCATGGCGGCAATGATGATTACTATCTCGACAGTGCCGGCGATAAGGTGGTCGAGTCCTCTGGCCAAGGTCAAGACAGGGTGTGGACCGCTGTGGACTATGCGCTCTCAGCCGGCTCGTCGATTGAAGTCCTTGGCACCACGAAGGACGCCGGTACCACGGCGATCAACCTCACCGGCAACGAATTGGCCCAGACCATCCAGGCCAATGCCGGCGCCAACGTCATCAACGGCGGCGGCGGTGCTGACAAGTTGAGCGGCTTTGGCGGCAACGACGATTACTATGTCGACCATGCCGGCGATAGGGTGATCGAGTCCGCTGGCCAGGGTCAAGACAGGGTGTGGACCTCTGTGAGCTATGCGCTTTCAGCCGGCTCGTCGATTGAAGTCCTTGGCACCACGAACGACGCCGGTACCACGGCAATCAACCTGACCGGCAACGAGTTGGCCCAAACCATCCAGGGCAATGCCGGCGCCAACGTCATCAACGGCGGCGGCGGTGCCGACAAGTTGAGCGGCTTTGGCGGCAACGACATTTTCGTCTTCAATAGCGCCCTTGGTAACGGCAATGTCGACAGGATTACCGACTTCAATTCGTCCCAGAACAAGATCCACCTCGACGACGCGATTTTTGCCGGGCTCAAGTTGGGCACGCTCACATCCGACGCTTTCTTTGCGGGTAAGGCCGCGGATGATAGCTCCGACCATGTTATCTACAACAGTTCAACTGGAGCGCTCTCCTTCGACAGCGACGGCATCGGCGGCGCAGCTCAAACACAGTTCGCCACCCTTTCTCCAGGTCTCTCGGTTACGGCAGGCGCATTCTTTGTGACCTGAAGAGCTGGCGGGAAACGAGATCGCGCGAGGGCCAGCGGTCGCCAACAGAGACAGGTGGACAAACTGCACCTGAAGCCTGTCTCTTTGGCGAGCGTGGATGCTCTGGCGCGGACCGTCCCCAAAACCATTCTAGGCCATTTCGGCATAGTCGATTCCCCTCATGTCTTGCAAAGCAGGCTACCCTCAGCCCGTGGAGCTCCAGGAAACGGCAAGATTAGCTTAAAGTGCCGGTTCCCCTGAACCAGCAGCAGGCCAAAGGAACCGCGCTGGTTTCGTTGCGCAGTGTTTCGGCGAAACGTGTATGGCCTGTCATTCATTCGTAGGATGAGAGTTCATATCTCAATGGCTAGAAATTGAAGATGAGTGGACCTGCCCTTCTCCCGCACAAGGCGATGCGTGTCTGAGCTTGGAGAGAATCCGGTAGACGTCAGTTCCGCGGGCAAAGCAGCAAGCGGGTTCTTAAAAACTGAGGATGCTAGGCCGCAACGGAGCCGGCAGTGCTATTGGCAATGAGGGGTCATGGGAAAGATCAAGCAATCCTTAGAGGTCTTACGAACCGAGGGACCTGGTCGACTCCTCCAGTTGTCGGCCCTGTCGCTGACCGAGCCGCTTAGATCGCAAGGGCTTCGCCCTCGCGTTGCGTCTGATGCAAGGCAGGCATTGTCCCATCTCAATTTGACAAAGCGAAGTCGCGGATTGTTTATCGATTGCGGCTCAAATATAGGCCAAGGGTTTAGATACTTTTCTGCATACTACACGCCCGATAGATACGATTACGTTTTGATCGAACCCAACAAGAATTGCCTTGCTCAGCTTAATGCTTTGCGCGCAGAAAATTTGACTATGGAGATTGTCGCAAAGGCGGCAAGCGTGAAAGATGGCTACGCTGAATTGTTTGGCCCCCCTCCAGAACGGTCGGAGGCCACCCACCAAAGTTGCTCGCTAGTCTTGGACCACAACGGAAGCCTGTATCAATCGCAGCGATTTGCGCCGGACCTCGTCGAAACGTTTTCGCTCTCACAGATGATTCGGACAAAGCGTAAGCTATATGATGTGATCGTTCTCAAGCTCGACGTCGAAGGGGCAGAGTACGAAATTCTTGATGATTTGATCAGGGCTGGGACCCATCGTGATCTATATGCCGCCTATGTGGAATTCCACTCTCTTAAACTGAGGAATCCCGCGAGACGGGAGAAGCGCGCCCTGGAAGCTCAAATGGTGCGCGCATTCGATGAAGCCGGCATTCGATTTAGAAGGTGGATATAGCGTCCCGACAGGCACGCCGGCTCCGACACAGCGCTAGATTGAAGAAAAGTGGGCGGGCGTCTATCGCCTCGGCGTGTATACGCTGTCCATCTTTTCGCTGCCTATCGGCAGCGTCATGTCGTCATCCAGCAACCGGGTGATCCGGGCAAAGCCCGCAAAAGCCTTTCTTGCTTCCTCGGCAGACATCTGACCTGCCAGAGCCGCAGCGCAGCAGTTCAGCGCGCATTGATACACCGGCCCGCGCCGTCCTCTCGGCCATTTCCGCAAAAACGCCATCGCTTCATTAACGCCCTCAATGTCCTCCACAGGCTGTCCCTGCCCGTGCGAAATCCGCACAGGCGAAAAGAATTGTAGGCGATCCATTTGTTCCTCCCGGTCGATCGCGATGCGTTCGATCGAACCTAGTTAAATTCACGGCCAGCCAATTGGTTCCCGGCAAAAATGCCCACGGCCTTGATAAATGGCTGCGGACCAGCTGAGTGAATCGCCAGTCATCGCCCGACTTCTTGCCGTTGCGGGAACGTTCGGGGGGCTGATGCATTTCGACTTCAGCGATGATCTTTGAGGGAAACGCCAGACTATGAGAATAGCCCATGTGGCGCCGCTCCATGAATCCGTGCCGCCCCGGCTCTATGGAGGTACGGAGCGCATTGTCTCCTATCTGACCGAAGGATTGGTCGAGCTTGGCCATGACGTAACCTTGTTCGCCAGTGGCGATACAAGGACGTCGGCAAAATTGGTACCGTGTCGCGAGCGAGCGCTGCGTCTTGACCCGCGCCCGCTGAAATCCGACACAGCCGCGCATCTTTCGATGCTTTCCAAGGTGAGGAAACAAGCTCAAGAATTTGATATTATTCACTTTCACCTCAGCCATTTTCTGCACTTTTCCTTCTTCGAGCACATGCCCGAGCGGACGGTGACGACGCCGCATGGCCGGCTCGACTATGTCGATTTGGCGCCGGCCTATGAGCGTTTTCCACGCTTTCCGATGATCTCCGTTTCCCGTAGCCAAAGAACGGGGCTCGCCAACGCGAACTGGTTGGCGACGATCCACCACGGGCTGCCGACCGAGATCTACAAACCGGTTTTCGAAACGAGCCCAGGGAAGCCGTACCTCGCCTTCCTTGGCCGGATGTCGCGCGACAAACGTCCGGATCGTGCCATCGAGGTCGCGCTGCGCTCGGGGCTGAAACTGAAGCTTGCGGCAAAGGTCGGCGATGACGACCGCGCCTATTTCCGCAAGATGGTCGAGCCGCTGGTCGACGGTGACCGTGTCGACTATGTCGGCGAGATCGAGGAGGACCAGAAGGCGGAGTTCCTGGGCAAGGCAGCAGGCCTCATATTCCCGATCGACTGGCCCGAGCCGTTCGGTCTCGCCGTAATAGAGGCGATGGCCTGCGGCACTCCGGTGATCGCCTGGAACTGCGGCGCCATGCCGGAGATCGTCGATCAGGGCGTGACCGGTTTTATCGTGGATTCCATGGAGGACGCGGTCGCGTCTGTGCCCGGCATGCTGCGGCTCGACAGGCGGGAGGTGCGGGCTGTCTTCGAAAGGCGGTTTTCCGCTAAAAGAATGACCCGCGACTATGTTTCCGCCTATGCGCGCCTGATCGGTGCCTCGGCCGAAGCAAGGGCGTCGTAAGCGGCGTTACCTCGGGGGCGCAGAGCGAACGAGAGAGATGTATAGCGAATGACCCAACTCGACGAGCGCAAGCTTGATCCCGCGGTGGCACTTGCCTCCCTGGACGCCACCGCACCGCGGGAGCCGCACCGGCTGTTCGCCCTCAAGCAAGGCGATTGTTTTGCCGTGGCCGACGCTTACGGCGATATCCGCGGCGCCGGCGACGGTTTCTTCCGTGACGACACGCGAGTGCTTTCCGAATTCCGGCTGACAGTCGGCGGCCGGCAAACGTCGCTGCTCGGCGCGTCGCTCAGTCAGGACAATGTGCTCTTCACCTCCAACCTGACTAATCTGCCGATGCAGAGCGTCCGCGGCCGAGACATTCCGCAGGGCGCGATCCATATCGAACGTGTCCGCCTGCTTTGGCAGGACCGGCTGTTTGAACGCATCACCCTTTCCAATTACAGCCAGGAACACTCCACCATCCGCGTTTCGCTGCACTTTGCCGCCGATTTCCGCGACATGTTCGAAGTGCGCGGCTCGACAAGGCTAAAGCGCGGTATGGCCCATGCTGCCGAGACGGATGCGACCTCCGTCCTGCTTCGCTACGACGGATTGGACGGGCTGGCGCGGATGTCGGCGATATCGTTCTCGCAGGCGCCGGACCATCTGGCGGCCGACCATGCGGATTTCCTGATTGCCGTGACGAGGCGCAGCAGCAAGGTGCTGTATGTCGAGGTTGGTCCCGAGGTCGCGGAAACGCCGAACCGCGATCGCTACCGCGCCGCCGCGGCCCGGGCTCGCTTCGGCATGCGGGCCAAGCGCCGCCATGGTGCCACGGTGCATAGTTCCGGGCGCGTCTTCAACGATTGGGTCGCGCGCGCCCGCGCGGATGTGGCGCTGCTGACCACCGAGCTTACGACCGGACCCTACCCCTATGCGGGCATTCCTTGGTTTTCGACGGCGTTCGGCCGCGACGGCGTGATCTCCGCGTTGCAGATGCTGTGGCTTAACCCGGGCTTGGCGCGAGGCGTGCTGGCCTTCCTTGCCCAGCACCAGGCGACGGAAACATCGCCGTTCAGCGACTCGCAGCCGGGTAAGATCATGCACGAGACCCGCAAAGGTGAAATGGCGGCACTGAGGGAGCTCCCCTTCGGCCGCTACTATGGCGGTGTCGACACGACGCCGCTCTACATCCATCTCGCCTGCGCCTATGCGGACCGCACCGGAGACATGGCGTTTGTCGACAGCCTGTGGCCGTCGCTCTGCGCGGCGGCTGAATGGACCGAGGACGCAAGCCGGCCGACCGGCTTCGTTACCTATCAGCGTGCCGCCGCGTCCGGCCTCACCAACCAGGGATGGAAGGACAGTATCGATTCCGTCTTCCATGCAGATGGCCGAATACCAAAGGGACCGATCGCCCTGGTGGAGGTGCAAGGCTATGTCTTTGCCGCGTTCCGGGGGCTGGCGGCGCTCGCCCGTCGCCGCGGCGAGGACGACAGGGCCGATCATTGGGACAGCCGCGCCGAGGCGATGCGCACCTCCGTGGAACGCCATTTCTGGCTGGACGATCTCGGCTTCTATGCCTTGGCGATCGACGGCGCCGGCGAGCCCTGCAAGGTGCGGACGTCTAATGTCGGGCATCTTCTCTATGTCGGGCTCCCCGAGCCGATGCGGGCGCAGATGGTCGCCGACCAGCTGCTTTCGGCGTCCTTCCATTCGGGTTGGGGGCTGAGGACGCTCGCCGACGATGCTGTGTTCTTCAACCCGATGTCGTACCACAACGGTTCGATCTGGCCACATGACACCGCCATGTGCGGCGCCGGTCTGGCACGCTTTGGCGAGCGTGAAAGCGTGGTCCGGCTGATGAGCAGCACCTTCGAATCGGCGGTCCATTTCAACATGCGGTTGCCCGAACTGTTCTGCGGTTTTACCCGCGCGCCGGGCGAAGCGCCGATCGCCTATCCCGTCGCCTGCTTGCCGCAGGCGTGGTCGGCCGGGTCTGCCTTCATGCTGATGCAGGCCTGTCTCGGCCTGGAGATCGACGGCTGGAAGGGCGAAATCCACGTCACCCGGCCCAGGCTGCCGATTGGTATCGACATGCTCACGCTGAGGCATCTGGGCGTTGGCGCAAGGGCGGTGGATCTGACATTTCAGCGCGTCGGCGATAGGGTCGTCGCCTATCTCGCCGACCGGCACGAGGGCTTGGTGCCGCTCATCGTTCGGACCTAGTTTGGCTTTGCATATCGAATTGCCGCCTCGCTCCAACTACCGGAACCGATGGCCCATCCGTGCGTTGCAAATCATGCCGGCGCACAGCGGCATGTCACCAGTGGCCGGCTTCGAAAAACAAAGAAAAATGGCCACCGACCGGCCAAAGGGAAAACGCTGTTCCAATGTCAGACTATGGCATAGAGGTTCTCTTGCTTCTGATCCTTGCAAGCCTCGGCCTTTCCGCTGCTGCCGTGGTATTCTCGGCATTCCAACGACGCCACAGCCACACGCCAGCTGTCGCATACGCTTCAGGCGAGGACGTGGCTTCGGAAGCGGCTCGCAAAGTGCTGCGAGAGTTTGAAAAGAACGGACACGCGGTCGATGCAGCGCTGATCACATGGTCGCCCGACACCTTGCGCAAGATTCTGGCCGACGATCTGCCGGAAACGCAGGTGATCGTGGTATCCAACCGCGAGCCCTACATCCACAACATCGGGGATGATGGCGTCGAGCTCTTGGTACCGGCCAGCGGGCTGGTTTCCGCGCTCGAGCCGATCACCCGCGCCTGTGCCGGCACCTGGATCGCCTACGGCGGCGGAACAGCGGACCGTCTCGTGGTCGACAAGAACGACCGGGTTGAGGTGCCGCCTGGCAATCCGTCCTACGCGCTGCGCAGGGTCTGGCTGACAGAGCAAGAATACAAGGGCTACTATCTGGGCTTCGCCAATGAAGGTCTGTGGCCGCTTTGCCATATCGCCTTCACCCGCCCGATTTTCCGCGCGTCGGATTGGGAGGCCTATGAGTCCGTCAACCGGAAGTTCGCTGATACGGTGGTTGCCGAAGCGCGCAACGCGCGGCCGATTGTGCTGGTCCAGGACTACCATTTCGCGCTCTTGCCGCGCATGATCCGCGAGCGCCTGCCCGAGGCGATCGTCATCACTTTCTGGCATATCCCGTGGCCCAACCCGGAAGTGTACAGCATCTGCCCTTGGCGTGAACGGGTCCTGGAAGGCCTGCTCGGCAGCTCCATCATCGGCTTTCATACCCAGTTCCATGCCAATAATTTCGCCGAAAGCGTCGATCGCTTCCTGGAAAGCCGTATAGAACGGGCCGATGCGGCGATCTCCTACGGCGGACAGACGACGCTGGTGCACGCCTATCCCATCTCCATAGAATGGCCGGCCGAACTTTTGGCGAAACTGCCCGAGGTCGAAGAATGCCGCACCCGCCTGCGCGAGAGGTTCGGACTGAAAGCGGATGTCAAACTGTGCGTCGGCGTCGAACGTCTCGACTACACGAAGGGCATTCTCGACCGTTTCCGGGCGCTGGAAGAATTGTTCACGAGACATCCCGAATGGGTCGGGAAACTGGTTCTGCTTCAGATCGCGGCACCCAGCCGGGGCACGCTCCCGGCTTACAGGCAACTCCATGATGAATGCCGTCGCTATGTCGAAGATATCAACCAGCGCTACGGCAGCGAGGATTACAGTCCTGTCCTGATGATAGACAAACATCACGCGCAGGAACAGGTCTACGAGATCTATCGCGCCGCCGACATATGCATGGTCACCAGCCTGCATGACGGCATGAACTTGGTGGCCAAGGAATTCGTGGCAGCGCGCGACGACGAACAGGGTGTGTTGTTGCTCAGCACCTTTGCCGGCGCTTCGCGCGAGCTTCTGGAGGCATTGATCGTCAATCCGTACGATACGGCTATGACGAGCGAGGTGCTGCTGCAGGCGCTGACCATGACGCCGGAGGAACAGCGCGAGCGCATGCGACCCATGCGTGAGATGGTCCGCGACAACAATGTCTATCGCTGGGCCGGCAGCATGCTTCTGGATGCGGCCCGCCTTCGCAAGCGCGGCGACCTCGACCGGGTGATGGGTAACGGCGAGCGACCATCGAACAACAACAACGTCATTCCCATATTCGAGCGGGCAAGAAAGGCGGTGTCGTGACGATCCTTCGCTGACGCCGGCGCCGAAGCTGTCGGAAAAGATGCCCTCGATCGCATCAAACGCGCCCTGCCCCATGGCCCCGGCAACCGAAGAAGCTGATCAGCCGATCTTCCCGTCCACGATGTGAATGCGGCGATCCATGCGCGCCGCCATGTCGAGATCATGCGTAACCGCCACGACGGTCTTGCCGCGCTCGCGCACCAGATTCTCCAGGATTGCAAAAACCTGCTCGGAGCTCTTGCTGTCGAGGCTCCCCGTCGGCTCATCGGCCAGGATAAGCGGCGGGTCGTTGGCGAGCGAGCGCGCCACCGCGACCCGCTGACGCTGGCCGCCAGAGAGCTGGTCAGGCCGCTTGTCGAGATGCTCGCCGAGCCCGAGGGATGAAAGCAGCTCCCCTGCCCGTTCGCGCATCTCGGGCCGCGCCAGTCGGCCCAGCTTGCGCATTGGGATTTCGACATTTTCGCGCGCCGTGAACTCCGGCAGCAGAAAATGAAACTGGAACACGAAGCCCAACATCGAAAGCCTGGTCCGCGCGCGCTCCCTTTCATTCATCGGCTCGGTGTCGCGGCCGCCTATTCTCAACGTCCCAGCGGTCGGCCGGTCGAGCAGCCCGAGCAGATAGAGCAATGAGGATTTGCCGGAGCCGGAGGGACCGGTGACGGCGACGAATTCTCTCTCGTCGATCGCGAGCGTGATGTCCTTGACCAGCGTGACGGGAACCGTCTCAGGCAACACGCGCGTCAGTTTCTCGGCCTCGATGAGTGCGCTCATGACGCGCCTCTGATGATCTCGACAGGGTTCAGGCGCGCCGCACGGCGCGCCGGCAGGTAGCCGGCCACTGCCGCCGAGCCCAGCGCGAAAGCCGACGCGATGACGTAGTGCATCAAGCTCCAGGCGATCGGTAGCCGGGTCATCTCCTGGCCGGTCGCGGCGATCTCGAAGCGCACCAGCGACAGCGCATAGGTCATGGAGAAGCCGAGCAGCGCGCCGAGCACGGAGCCGGCAGCACCGATGGCCACGCCTTCCAGCAGAAAGAGCCGGCGCATGTCGGACTCCGGGAAGCCAAGCGATTTCATGATGGCGATATCGCGCGCCTTCTCATGTGTGATCGTGGAGATGATGTTGTAGATGCCGAAGCCAGCGACCAGCATGATCGCGCCGACGACGGTGTACATGATGACGTTGCGCACGACGAGCGCTTAGAGGATCGATTCATTCGCCTCCTGCCACGCCACGGCTTTGTAGCCCAGTTCGGCCTCGGCACGGTGCGCCACCGCCGGAGCGCGGTTGGGATCGTCGAGCTTGATGCGGATCTCGTTGATGGCGTTCGGCCGCGCGGAGAGGATCTGCGCGTTCTTCAGCAGCACATAGGCCTCACCTTCGTCGCGCGCGGTGGTGCCGGTGTGGAACAGGCCAGCGATCTTGAAGTTGCGCGTCAGCCCTTCGGAGGAGACCGCCGTTATCGTGTCGCCGAACCCGGCGCCGAGTCGGCTCGCCATCGTGTCGCCGATGAGCACGTTATTGCCGCCCGCGGCAAGTGCCGAAAAGCTGCCTTCGACGAAGTCTCCGACGATCGGCGACACGCCGGACTCGCGCTCCGGTTCGATCCCAATGATCGCCGCGCCCACTTCGCGGCTGGAATAGCGGATCACCCCTTGCGCTTTGAGGCTTGCCGCGAACCGGCCGGGAAGCCAGCTCTCGAGCCAGGAATGCGGCGGTCGGATTGATGATGCCGCGGCGATCGTCGCGCGGCCTGAGCCCGGAGATCGCAACTGTCGCGAAGGCATCCTCGGCTGGCTGTCGGCGAGCGGTGCGCTGCTCGTCGGTGATGTCGACATGCGGCATCGTGTCGACGAGCTGCCTGACGAAATCGTCCTGCCCGCCCTGCATCAGCGCCGCCATGGCGATGGAGAATCCGACACCGACCGCAACGCCGATCACGGCAACCAGCGTCTGGCGACCGCGGCCGGCGATATGCGTGATGGCGATGTCGAAGATGAGCGGCATCGTAGCTTTATCTCTCCTGAGCGGCGGTGATGCTTACGCGCCCTCCATCGGCCAGATCGGCGGGATAGGGCGAGATGACGCGAGCCTTCTCGTCGACACCAACCTTCCCGTCGGCACCCGACAGAACCTCGACGCCATTGGTGCCGCGAATGCCCGTTCGGATTTCACGCCGCGAGGCCTTGTCGCCTTCGACTACGAACACCTTGTTCCCATCCATCGCAGCGGACGGGATCAACAGGGCATTTTTCGCAACGCGGATGACGATGTTCACGTCGGTCGACATGCCTATACGAAGCGGCGTGTCGTCCGGCAGGCGGAAACGGACGCGATAGGTCTTCGTCACCGGATCGCCCTTGGGCGTGATGCTGTCGACCACCGCTTCCAGGTTCTGCCTGAGAAACGCATCGGATTTAAGCAGCGCGCGCTGGCCGACCTCGACCCGGGGTATGTCCTCCTCGTTGACCTCGGCGACCACCAGGAGTGGCTTGGGCTCGCCGACCCAGAACAACACCGTGCCGAGCTCGGCGACTTCACCCACCTCGCCGTCCTGCCTGAGCACGACACCGGCGCTCGGCGCACGTAAGACGTAGGTGTCGAGTCGCGCTTTCTGTCCGGCAACCAGCGCCTCGATCTGGCCGAGCTCGCTCTGCGCACGATCGAGCGCCTGCTGGCTCGCCGCACGCCTTTCAGCAAGCACCGTCAGCCGCCGAAGCTCTTCCTGGGCAAGCGCCTGGCGCGCTTCGAGCTCGCCAAGCACGGCCCGGGCTTCGCTGTCGTCGAGCTTGGCGAGCACGTCGCCTTGTGCAACCCTCGACCCCTCGCAATTACATTGCTCGACGATCCTCTCGCGGACCACGGGAGTGACCTTGGCCCAGGTTTGCGGCTCGACGGAGCCACTCGCGTAAACGATTTCCGCCGCGTCGCCGCGTTGTGGCGTCACGACCGAAACCTTGGCCGGCTGCCACAGATACCAAGCGCCGACAGCGGCAGCCGCCGCGACAAAAACGATGCCAACAGTCCAGCGTAGCCGTCGCAAGAAACTCTCCCTCCATCATCGAATCCGAACGTAGGGCGATAGCAGACATAGCACTAGACCGACCGTCGGTCTATAAAAGTTGCATAAAGATACGGTTCGTGCTCCTCTTGCTTCACCTGCACTTTGCGAGGATCGATTTTGCCCCGAGTGATAAAGCAGCCGGAGATACGATCCGCCGAGCTCCTCGACTGCGCCCAGCGGCTTTTCTTCGAGCAAGGCTATGACAGCACGACGGTGAACGACATCATCCGCGAAGCCGGCCTGTCGAAGGGCGCGTTCTACCACTATTTCGCGTCGAAAGAGGCGCTGCTAGAGGCACTCGCCGCACGTCTCGCGCGCGACAGTTTCACCGAGTTGCAACCCGTGCTCAACGATCCGTCACTTGATGGGCTTGGCCGGCTCAATGCGCTCTTTGCCGGCTCGCGACGGCTGAACGTCGAGCTTGCTCCGCAACTGCGCAAGACATTTTTCGTCCTGTTCCGGCCCGAGAACCTTGCCCTCTTCCATCGGGTCGACCAGGCGGCCAGGGAATTGGCCATGCCGATAATCACCGACCTGCTCGGGAAAGGGAGCGAGGAAGGCATCTTCGACGTGCCCGACCCGGAAGCTTTTGCCGAGATGTTTTTGCAGCTGCGGCTGATCTTTCGGGATGTGATGCACCGCGCCTTGCTGAAGGCCGAGCAGGGCAATATCGACGAAGCGGCGCGGCTGCTCGACGACCGGCTGCGGCTCTATGGCATCGCAATCGACCGGCTTTTGAAGCTACCCGATGGAACGATAGAAGCGGCGCAACCCGGGTTTGCCCGGGCTTTCCTCGAATCAGGTCCGTGATCCGCCGAGCCCGCCAGGCCGCGGAGCAGCAATTCACCGCTTCGGTAGATCGGACCCACCCCGACCCAGCGACTCCTCGTACTGCCGTGGAGAGGGCTTTGCCGATGCTGTTCAAATCACGTCAGTGAAAGACCTACACTCGCATTCTCTTCCGGCGTCGCGTTCCAGTAGCCGTATGCCGCGGCAGTCTTCAGGAAATGCTGGACCGCTTCGGCTGAGGGAGGATCCGAATGCCTGCTTTCCCCGGCGGTCGGCTTTCCGACTTCCCGGAAGAACCGGCCTATCCTTGACGTGCTGACGAGGATCATCACGGCCGCCTCAGTCGACAGGTTTCGAAAGGCGTGCTTCGCCCCGCCCGGCACATGGAAAATGTCGCCCGGCCGGATCGATACCCAGACGAAGCCTTTCGGCGACTGCGAAAGCCCTTCGATCTCGCCGGAAATCTGGATGAAGGTCTCCGGGTCGGCGTGGCTGTGCAGCGGCACGGTAACACCCGGCGGGATGGTGCCGCGCATGACGCAAGGCTCGCCGTCGCGCGGCGCTGTAAGAAACTGGACCACAGGGCCCAGCATGTCGAGCGTCTCGACATTGCGAGGGTCGACGAGATGCGCCGCGCGCTCGCTGATGGCAGCGTCGAGCATCCGATATCTCTCTTTGGTTCGTTATCCCGGCGTATTTGTCCATGCGCCGACAAAGGGCGGCAGCATGATGCACATCTGCTGTTCGACAGCCTCGTTGCGCAGTCGCTCGGCGAGCGTGTCGACCTTCATTTCGGCAGCGGTCGCGGCACCGACGGCCTCGGCCATCGGCAGCAGGCTACGCAAGGTGCCCGCGATATAGTCGTAGATCGGCGAGTCAGGCCCGCTGCCGGCGAGGCCGGCGGAATTCAGCTGCGGCGCAGGCAGCCCTGCGCCGGCGAAGACCATGGGCAGCCTGCCACCCATGTCGACCTCGAAACCCGCCCGCTCGATCGTCTCGATGATCCAGCCGCGGCATTTGCTGAACAGCGGCGCCTCTGGAAAACTGCGGGCGAGCGGCATCGCCATTTCCTGGAAGGCGATGAGGCCGCCCGGCCGAACAAACCCGGCAAGCCTGCGCAGGGTTGCAGCCGGGTCGGGCAGATACATCAGGACCAGCCTGCCGATCACCGCATCGAAGGTCTCGTCGGGCGAGAATTTATCAAGCTCGCCCACAGTGAAGCGTGTCCAGTAACACTGGCCGGATTCGGTGGCGCGCCGCTCGGCAATGTCTACAGCCTCTGCCGAGCGATCGACGCCGAGCACCCTTCCGGTCGGTCCGACCAGCTTCCCGGCCAGCAAGGAGACGTCGCCGACGCCGCACCCGATGTCGAGCATGCGCATGCCCGGTCCTATCCCCGCGCTGCGCAGGACATGCTCCGTAAGGTCGTGAATGAGCGCTCCCTGCAGCTCCAGGCGCTTGAATTCACCCTCCGTGTAACCCAAGGCATAGGGACGCGGATCCGTGGTGCTCTGATCGCGATCGATCTTCGGCGCGTGTTCGGCAAGCAGATTGTACATCATTTGACTCCATGATTATCTGGATTTGACTCCCGATTATCTGGCCCTCGGCTGCCATATGGCCGCCTGAGCTGGACCGTCACGATCGGAGATCAGTGCTACAAGGTGATTTCCGGAATCGGGAATTGCGTTACGACTGAAACACGCGGCCGTGTCTGACGTAGCGCAGAGGCGGAGAACCCTCCGCCGGGCCTTAGGATGCGCCTATGACTTCGGAGCCTGCGGTACTAACACAATGTGCGGTGTCTTCGGCGGACGATCGGGCGGCACATAGTCTGGAACCGGCGTATCGTCTGCCGGCAGCGAAAGCACATATCGGTGTATGGCGCGCAGGTCGGCCTCGGTCATGGCACGCAGGTTGAACCACGGCATAGGGGGGCGCGTCTCGATTGTACGCGCTAACTGTACCCAGTCGTCCTCGTCCATGGTGCGCAAAAGGTAGCGAAGATTGGTTGGATAAGTCGTGCCCCACGGCCCATTGAAGCCGAGAGAGCCGCCGATCAGCCATCGATCCTCGGGGACGTTGCCGGCCTTCTTCAAGTACCCTGGCGTGTGGCAGTCGTTACAGCCGCCAATTTTCACCAGGTATCGACCGTGCTCGATCGAGTCGGCCGCTGTCGCCGAACCCAGCCCATTTCGGTCGAGCATCGCGACTGTGAGCACTGCGCCCAGCCCAAGGGCGGCAATTCCGATGAGAGCCCGTCGTATCATCAGCTTCTCCGGTTTGCTGCCATTTGACGCCGACGAGACCATGATCTTTTCCGAAAACCGGTTTCCATTTTTCAGGGATCATAGTTTGGGCGTAGGAGAAACATCGAACAGCCCGGCTACGGGTTGATTTCAGCCAGGGGGACTTTTGGTTACGTCTGTAACGAAGAAACCCACCCGACCCTGATCAGCCTGAATGCAGATGGCGGGCGAGGCATTTTGCAATGGCGGCCGGCAGCAGCGGCTTCTTGATGACTTCGCTTATGCCGGCTGCCGTCAGTTGACGCGATCGGAGCGGGCGGCCGTAACCGGTCATCAGGACAATTGGAAGGTCCGACCGGATCTCATGCAACTGGCCGGAGAACTCGATGCCTGTCATGTCAGGCATGACCTCGTCCGTCAGCACCAGGTCGAAGCGCTCCGGATCGGTGCGGAATGCATTGAGAGCCGCAGGGCTTCGGTCGAACCCGACGGGCTCGTAGCCAAGCGCGGCGAGCATCTCCTCGGCAAGTTGCATCAGCGGCGTGTCGTCGTCCACGACCAGGATCGTCTCGCCATTGCCATGCTGGATCGGAACCTCGGCGCCCTCACCCTCGTCCTCGTCCGCATCGGTCGCAGCGGATTCGATCTGCGGAAAATAGACCTCGAAGATCGTGCCTTCGCCAAGTTGGCTCTTCACGTCCACCGCGCCTCTATGCGCCGCGACGATGCCGTGCACCGTCGACAGGCCGAGCCCGGTGCCTTGCCCCGCCGGCTTGGTCGTGAAGAACGGCTCGAAAATACGCTCGAGCGTCGCCTGATCCATGCCGCTGCCGTTGTCCCTGACGGCGAGGCGGAGATGGCGGCCGGCCGGCAGGTTTCCGTGCGAAAGCATCCGCGCCTCCACGAGTTCCGTCGTGTTGAGAGCGACCTCCAATACGCCGCGGTTGTTCATCGCCTGCGCCGCGTTGGTGCCGAGGTTCATCACCACCTGCTGAAGTTCGGTCGGATCGCCCATCATCGCGGCATCCGCGCCTGCAAGATGCGTCTCCACTGAAAGTGTGGCCGGGAACGAGGCGCGCAGCAGGTCGACCGCCTCCGCAACCACGGGCTGCGCCCGCAGCGCGTGGTGCTGCCGCTCGCGGCGACGGCCGAAGGCAAGGATCTGCTCCGTGACGTCCTGCGCCCGCCGGCCGGCCTTCATGATCTGCTGGACGTAGCGCCGCGCGCGAGACTCCTTCAGCAGCACCGCCAGCGCCATCTCGCCATAGCCGAGGACGGCGCCGAGGATGTTGTTGAACTCGTGCGCTATGCCACCGGCGAGTATTCCGATTGCTTCCAGCCGCTGCGACTGGTTGAGCCGCGCCTGCAGCGCCTCGCGTTCACGTTCATTGTGCTCGCGCGCGATGGCATTGGCGAAAATCTCGGCGGCGGTGCGCAGCAGGGCGATGTCGTCGTCGGTCCAACGCTTTTCGTGCGTGACGGTATCGAGAGCCAGAAAACCTAGCCGCTCGCCGGCATGCGACATCGGTATGCACAGCCAGGATTGAAACTGGTGCGCCTGCAGGCATGCCTTCTCCCGCCCTTCAGGAAGCTCGCCGACGCGGGGAACGTCGATGCAGCCTTGCCGCTCGTGGCCCGCCAGCGTCCAGCGTGAAGCGAGCTCGATCATGTCTTTCGACAGGCGGGCCGGCGTGTTCCCGCTCGGACGGCGATAGAAGTAGCCTCCGGAAGATTCCGCATCTTGTGTGCGGCTGACGATAATCTGGGCGCCGTCGAGCCCGGCATGTTCCACCAGGCGCGCGAGGCCCTTGCTGATGCCGGCCCGGATGCGGTCGCGCGGCAGATTGATGAACTGGGTGGAGATCGAGGCGATCAGACCCTCGAATTCCAGCCGCTCGCGCAGGATCCGCGCATTGTGGCGCAGCCGGGCGAACAGATAGACCACATAGCACACGAGAACCAACGCGGCGATGTAGAGCAGCGTCTGAAACCGCGCGGCCCGCGCCGCAGCGCGCCCATGCGCATCGAGATAAAGGTCCTGCAGCGCGCGGGCCAGTTCGCTCGTTGGCGCAGTCTGTAGGCGGGCGACGAGGTCGTCGACCGCCGGAAGCCTGGTGACGATAAGCCGGCCGTGGGAGACGAGCGAGTGGACGTCGCTTGGCTGCACGGCATCGACGGACGGCTTGGCCAGCCGGTCGAGCGCAGCGGTCACTGCCCTTGCCGCCTCCGGTTGGGGATCGCTGATGAACCGCGACATTGTGATCATCAGGGCTCCGATCTCGACCGCTCGAAGGCCGTCACCCTCGCTCGTAAGCCGACCGCTCATGTAGTTGAAATAGTTCAGCGAGTTCTGCAGCAGCGCGTTGTCCGACTTGAACGCCTCGACAAGCGTTTCCTCGTCGCGCACCGCGGCGGCGACATCGGCGATCCCCCGGTCGATCTCCGCCCGAACTCCGCCGCTGGCGATGTCCCGGGCGGCTGGCAGCGTCTGCGTCGCAGCGTTCAGGTTCTCGATCGACCGCACAAGCGGATCGTAGCTGCGCAGCAGTCCCGTGCGTGCCCGCAACACATCGCGCTGGAGGGCGGCGTTATAGAGGATGACGGTCCTGAGAGCATCGAGCGTGCGTTCGTGGCGCGCGGCATCAGGAGCCGCGCCCTGCACCAGGAAATAGGTCAGGACGATGAGCAGGCAGGCGACGACCGGCGCCAGGACGCGTAGCGACTTCATTGCTGCAGACGATCGGCTGCGCTGGTCAACGGCTGGCCGCGATACTCGCCCGTCAGCGTCCCGAGGAATTCGACGATAAGATCGGCATCGCGCTGGTCGATCTCCCTGCCGAGCTGGTTCCGCGCCATGATCCTCACTGCCTGTCCAAGCGATGCGGTACGGCCGTCGTGAAAATACGGCGCCGTCACCGCGACGTTGCGCAGGCTGGGAACGCGGAACACATGGCGGTCGCTCTCGGCACCTGTAATGGCGAAACGGCCGAGATCCGCCTGGCTCAAGGTCTTCTGGCCGGCGAAGGGATCCTGGAAGATGCCGAACTTCTGAAACAAATTGCCTCCTACATTGGCGCCTTGATGGCAAGCGATGCAGCCATACGCCTTGAACAGCTGATAGCCATGTTCCTCGTCCGCCGTGATGGCGCCGCGCTCGCCCTTGAGATAGCGGTCGAAACGGGCGTTGGGCGTGATCAGCGAGCGTTGAAAGATGGCTAGGGCGTCGAGCACTTCCGCCTGGCCGGGGGCGGCGCCGTAGACGTCTGCGAATCGCTGCGAATAGTCCGGATCGGAGCGCAATTTCGGCAGCAATTCCTCCCAGCTCGTGTTCATCAGCCTGTCATCGAGCAAGGCTGCCTCGTTCTGCTCCTCGAGAGTGCGGAAATTGCCACGCCAGTTCAGCCGGAAATCGAGCGTTGCGTTGAAGACCGTCGGCGTGTTGAAGTCGAGCGGCTCGCCATCCGCCGCCGTGGAACGAGCCCTGCCGTCGTCGCCGCTGAGATCGAGCCTGTGGCAGCCGCTGCAGGCGATGACATCGTCATGTGACAGCCGGACATCGTTGAACAGGCTCTCGCCAAGTGCGACCTTCGCCTGGTCGGAAGGACCAATGCCCACTATCGGAGCAATCGGCTCGCCGATCGGAGGGGCCGGCTGATTAACCAAGGCCAACGCAAATGGTGCCGCCGCTGCCAGGCAAAGCGGAACAAAAAGCCCCGCACGAACCTTACCAATCTGCTCATGCGCCATCGAGTGAGCCTGTGGTATCCGATCACGAAGATCATCGGCGCTTACCAACAAATCGCCGAAAATCAACGGTAAGTCTAATAAAGCAACGGCTCGGTCATGGGTTCCATACGTGCGGACGGTCTGAGATGTCAGTCGAACAGAACACTCGCTACAAAGAGCAGTCGAAAGGCAGAATCGAACAGGCAGTGACGCCGAAGCATATTCTTGTCGTCGATGACGACCCCGAAATCCGCGAAATGCTCACCAATTACCTGGAGAGCGAGAACTTCAGGGTCAGCGCTGTCACCGACAGCCGGTCCATGTCGCGTGTCCTCAATGAAAGACCGGTAGACCTGATGATCCTCGACATGCGGCTTGCCGATGAGGACGGGTTTGAAATCATGCGGCAACTCGGCAGTCCGCCGGAAGCTCCCATCATCATTATCACCGGCCACAGGCGCGACGAAGTGGATCGCGTCGTTGGATTGGAACTCGGAGCCGACGACTACATCACCAAGCCCTTCAGCCTCAGGGAACTGCTTGCGCGCGTTCGCGCCGTGCTGCGGCGATCGGGGTCAACGCGCCAGAATTCGCGGGGCAAGAAGCACAAACGCTACCGCTTTGCCGGCTGGGAGCTCGACATGCGGATGCGGCGCCTGAAATCGCCCGCGGGCGAAACAACGCCGCTGACCGCGGGGGAGTTCAACCTGCTGGCAGCGTTCCTGCAATCGCCGCAGCAGATCCTGAGCCGCGAGCAGCTTCTCGCTGCCAGCAGGATTCACGACGAAGAGGTGTTTGACCGCAGTATCGACGTGCAAATACTGCGACTGCGCCGCAAGCTCGAGGTCAACCCGAGCGAGCCGAAGCTCGTTGTCACCGAGCGGGGCGCTGGCTACCTGTTCGCTGCCTCGGTTGAGGCGCTGTGACTTTGCCGTAGGCCACGTTCACGGCGGGGCGCAAATATGAAGGTTCATCGCCTTAGCGCATGCACGCTATCAATATTTTCGCCGCCCATCGGCAGCGCCATGTCGTCGTCGAGCAAGCGCGTGATGCGGGCGAAGCCGGCAAAGGCCTTCCTTGCTTGCTCTGCCGACATCCGGCCCGCCAGAGCCGCGGAGCAGCAATTCACCGCGCATTGGTAGACTGGCCCCCGACGGCCTATTGGCCATTTACGCAAGAACCCCATCGCTTCGGCTACGCTATAAATTTCTTCGACAGGGCTTTCCTGCCCGCGCGAAATCCGCACAGGCGTAAAGAATTGCAGGCGATCCATCGTTTCCTCCCGGTCGATCGCTATGTGCTTGATCGAACCTTTAAACTCACGGCTGGCCATTTGGATTCCGGCAAACAGAGCCCGGTGAAAAAAGAGGTCGGGCTAAAATGAAGTCTCTCACATCGTTCGACCGAAATCGAATCACCAAACATGACAAACATGCGACGAACCGTTGCGCAGCGCCGATAAGCGCGATTCTCATTGAATATCTTTAAGGTCAAAGCCGGCAAATCAATCGGTTGCCGGTTCTCCAGCGTCAGGCTTAACCTGCGTAGTCAACGCGTGGAGGCGCGCGGCAACCAAGGGGAGGACATCGCAATGACCATACAAGGCGCATCACCCGACCTATACAACGAAGATCTCGCTCCGGCGAAGGTTCGAAACTGGGGACCGTTCTCGATCTTCAACGTCTGGACGTCGGACGTCCACAGTCTCTGGGGCTACTATCTGGCGGCAAGCCTGTTCCTGTTCTGCGGTGGCTTCGTCAACTTCATCATCGCCATCGGCATCGGTTCGCTGATCATCTACGTGCTGATGAACATGGTCGGCTATGCCGGCGTGAAGACCGGAGTGCCCTACCCCGTGCTTGCCCGCGCATCCTTCGGCATCTGGGGCGCCAACATACCAGCGCTGGTGCGCGCCATCGTCGCCTGCTTCTGGTACGGCGCGCAGACGGCGGCCGCGTCCGGCGCGATCGTGGCGTTGCTGATCCGATCGCAGTGGTTCGCCGATTTCAACCAGAACACGCATTTCCTCGGGCACACGGGCCTGGAGGTGATCTGCTTCGCGGTGATCTGGGCACTGCAGCTGCTGATCATCCAGAAAGGCATGGAAACGGTGCGCCGCTTCCAGGACTGGGCCGGACCGGCGGTATGGGTGATGATGCTGATCCTGGCGATCTATCTCTGCGTCAAATCCGGGACTTTTGCCTTCACCAGCGACATCCCGATGGACGTGCTGCTCGACAAGACCAAGGACGCTGGCGTGCCCGGCACGCCGGGCTCATGGACCTCGCTGTTCGCGGTGGCGGCGATCTGGGTGACCTATTTCTCGGCGCTCTATCTCAACTTCTGCGATTTCGCCCGCTATGCGCCGGACAAGGCGTCGCTGCGCAAGGGCAATATCTGGGGCCTGCCTGTCAACCTTATCCTGTTCTCGCTGGTCGCCGGCGTCACCACGATTGCCGCCTTCGACGTCTATGGCGAGGTGCTGCTGCATCCAGACCAGATATCGGCCAAGTTCGACAGCTGGTTCCTGGCGGCGCTCGCCGCCTTGACCTTCGCCGTGGCGACGCTCGGCATCAACGTGGTGGCAAACTTCGTGTCGCCGGCATTCGATTTTTCCAACGTCTTTCCACGGCAGATCGACTTCAAGAAGGGCGGCTATATCGCGGCGTTGATCGCGCTGGTGCTCTATCCCTTCGCGCCATGGGAAGGCAGCGCCGCTTCCTTCGTCAACATCATCGGTGCGACGATGGGGCCGATCTTCGGTGTCATGATGGTCGACTATTACCTGATCCGGAAGGGCGAGGTCGACGTTGAGGCCCTCTACAGGGAAGACGGCGAGTTCCGCTTCCAGGGCGGCTGGCACGTCAACGCCTTCGTCGCCGCCGGTATCGGCGCGATCTTCTCCTCGGTCCTGCCGAACTTCACCAACTGGCTGCCGTCGTGGTGGGGCGTCTATGGCTGGTTCTTCGGCGTGGCCATCGCCGGCGCCATCTATTACGTGCTGCGTACGATGGCACTGGGCGCCAGGGCCAGGATGGCAAAGGCCTGAGCGGTTTCTGCCTTCTCCCCTTGTGGGAGAAGGTGGATCGGCGCGCAGCGCCGAGACGGTTGAGGGGTGTTCCAGCGGAGTGAGACGTTGGCGTTCCCTGGAACACCCCTCATCCGTCGCCTTCGGCGACACCTTCTCCCACAAGGGGAGAAGGGAAAGCGCCTATCCGCCAACCATCTCCGCCAATTTGCGGACTGTGTTCCAGTTGCGCGACGTGCCGACACCGAGACGTTTATGGCTTGCCGCCGCAAGCAATCGCGAACTTGGCGTTTCGCGGGAAAAGACGACCCAGATGTCGCCGCTGACCGCCCGCATCTTTTCATCCTTGCCGACATAGGCGTCCAGCGCCGCGACGGCTTCCGCCGGAACGGGCTTGCGCATTACGCGCACCGCCACCTGGTCCGCGGCGGCAGCCGATTCGGCGGGAAACGGATTGCCGGCCGCAAGCATCAACCAGTCATTTGCGCAGCGCACGATGATATCGACATGGCGGCCGAAGGTTGCCTCGAACGCTGCTTCGAGCCGCCCTTCCAGCACTGCAATTTCCGTTTCTTGCGCCTCGAAGACCAGATTGCCGGTCGCCACCAGCGTGCGCGGGTTGCTCAGCCCCAGGCCTTGCGCCATAGCCCTGAGATCGGACATGACGACCCGGCGTCCCTCGCCCAGGACGATGCTGTAAAGCAGAGCGACATAGGTTTGCACGGCAGCCGGGCGGCAGGCCTAGACCAATCGCGACTGTTCCACTGCCGCTTCGATGAAGCTGGCAAACAGTGGATGCGGGTCGAGTGGCCGGCTTTTTAGTTCGGGGTGGTACTGCACGCCGATGAACCAGGGATGGTCTGGATATTCGACCGTCTCCGGCAGGACGCCGTCCGGCGACATGCCGGCAAAGACCAGGCCGCAATCCTCGAGCCGCTCCTTGTAGTCGACATTGACCTCATAGCGGTGGCGGTGACGCTCGGAAATCTGCGTGTCACCATAGATGTCGGCGATTTTCGAGCCCTTGGCGAGGTCCGCCTGATAGGCGCCGAGCCGCATGGTGCCGCCGAGGTCGCCGGTTTCCCTGCGCTTCTCCAGCATGTTGCCTTTCAGCCATTCGGTCATCAGGCCGACGACCGGTTCCTCGGTCGGGCCGAATTCGGTCGACGAGGCATGCTCGACGCCGGCCAGCGAACGCGCTGCCTCGATGCAGGCCATCTGCATGCCGAAGCAGATGCCGAAATACGGCACTTTTCGCTCGCGGGCGAACTTCGCCGCCAAGATCTTGCCTTCCGCGCCGCGCTCGCCAAAGCCGCCGGGGACCAGAATGCCATGGACCTTCTCCAGCCACGGCGCAGGATCTTCCTTCTCGAATATTTCGCTCTCGATCCAGTCGAGCTTGACCTTGACGCGGTTGGCAAGACCGCCATGCGACAGCGCCTCGATCAGCGATTTGTAAGCGTCCTTGAGACCGGTGTATTTGCCGACGACGGCGATGGTCACCTCGCCTTCCGGATTGTGGATGCGCTTCGACACCGCTTGCCAGGGCTCCATACGCGGCTTCGGCGCCGGATCTATGCCGAAAGCGGCCAGCACTTCCGAATCCAACCCTTCATTGTGATAGGCCATCGGCACGTCGTAGATGTGCGGCACGTCGAGTGCCTGGATGACCGCACTTTCGCGCACGTTGCAGAACAGCGACAGTTTACGGCGCTCTTCCCTAGGGATGGGACGGTCGGCGCGGACCAGCAGGATGTCGGGCGCGATGCCGATGCCGCGCAATTCCTTGACCGAATGCTGGGTCGGCTTGGTCTTCAATTCGCCCGCCGTCGGGATGTAGGGCATAAGCGTCAGATGCACATAGACGGCGTTGTTGCGCGGCAGGTCGTTGCCGAGCTGGCGGATCGCCTCCAGGAACGGCATCGCCTCGATGTCGCCGACGGTGCCACCGATCTCGCACAGGACGAAGTCGTAATCGTCATTGCCGTTGAGGACGAAATTCTTGATCTCGTCGGTAACGTGCGGAATGACCTGCACCGTGGCGCCGAGATAGTCGCCGCGCCGCTCCCGCTCGATGATGTTCTTGTAGATGCGGCCGGTTGTGATGTTGTCCTGCTGGTTGGCCGAACGACCGGTGAAGCGCTCATAATGGCCAAGATCGAGATCGGTCTCGGCGCCGTCATCGGTCACGAAGACCTCGCCATGCTGGTATGGCGACATCGTGCCGGGATCGACATTGAGATAGGGATCAAGCTTCTTTATGCGTGCGCGATAGCCTCGCGCCTGCAAGAGAGCCCCAAGGGCCGCTGCAGCGATGCCTTTTCCGAGTGAGGAGACCACGCCGCCTGTGATGAATACATATCGCGCCATGGGAGTCATCGCTTAACGCGGCCGAATTGATTCCGCCAGAGAAAAAACCGCCGCGAAGGCTTTTCCCCAAGAAGGCGCTGTGGCGATGGATGAGCAAAACAAAAGGGCCGGCGAGGCCGGCCCTTTCGGCAGTATGGTTAAAAACGTCAGATGATGACGACCTTGGTGCCGACTTTCACCCTGCGGTAAAGGTCCATGACGTGCTCGTTGATCATGCGGAAGCAGCCATTGGAGGCGCTCGTTCCGATCGACTGCGGCGCGATGGTGCCGTGAATGCGCAGATGCGTGTCCTTCTTGCCTTCGTAGAGATAGATGGCGCGCGCGCCGAGCGGATTGTCGCCGCCGCCGGGCATGCCGTCCTTGTACCGGCCATAATTCTTCGGTTCGCGCTTCTGCATGTCGAGCGTCGGGATCCAGCGCGGCCATTCCTGCTTATCGCCGACCGCGACCGTGCCCTTGAACTGCAGGCCGTCACGGCCGACGGCGATGGCGTAGCGGCGGGCCGTCGACGAGGACTCGACGAGATAGAGGCGGCGCGCGCTTGTATCGATGACGATGGTGCCGGGATTGTAGCCGGTGAACTCCACGCTCTGCGGCACGAACTCCGGCTTTACCGTGAACTGTTTCTTGGCTTCCTTCCTGGCGAGTGCGGCGTCAAGAGCGCGCGTCTCGGGGAGCAGCGACATTGAAGAGGACGAGGCGGTGCCGCCGAACAGGCCGGCAAAGAGTCCGACGTTCTGCGGCTTCTGTCCGACCGGCTCGCTGCGCAATTCGCCGTTGTTGCGGACCAGCGCGACGTTCATGGCCTCGGCGGAACCTAGTTCGGCCGACTGGATCGGTGCGATGGGTTGAACCGGTTCGATGATCTTCTTCTTAGCCGGCTTGGCGTCGGCCAACTGGGCAGGCTTATCTTTCTTGGCAAGGCCCTTCTTGGCAAGAAACGCCTGCCGTTCCGCGTCGGCCTTGGCTTTGGCCGCCTCGCGCATCGCCAGCTTCCTGGCTTCGACCGCCTTGGCTCGAGCGGCCTCCTTGTCGGCCGCGATCTTGGCTTCGAGCTTGCTGATCTGGGCAAGATCGTCCGAGGTCGGTTTTTTCTTCTTCTTGAGGAGTCTTAGTTGCGCCGTATCGCTTTTGGCGGCGACGTTGACGACGTCAGTTGTCACTGCGGCTTTAGAGGCCGAATTGCCCGCCGGCATGGCCGCGTAAGCGGGCGCACCAAGGCTGAGCACGGCACAAAGGCCGGCTAAAATGAAGCTGCGAAGCTGCATGGCGAAGATCCGATCGTTCAATGCTTGTTGCCCACGGCGCCGCCCGGCGTCCCCCAAGGACCCCGAAAGTGCCGCGCGCAATCTATAATCGATTAAGCGGAGACGCCTCAAGCGCCCTGTCGTGCCGTGCCCGGTCGAATCGTCGTGATCGTGCGGCATTTGCCGCGACTGTGTTCAAACAACAACAGATCGCGGCGCCGGACGCCTGCCGATTACTGGTTTGGGACCTGCGGCGTTACTGGCAGGGTGACGCCGTTTGTGGCCGGCGGTGTGGTCGAGCCCGCTGCAGGCGGCGCAGCGGGAGCCGGGGCTGCGGCATCATTGCCGGAAGGCGGCGTTGGTGCCGTGTTGCTCGAAGGTGGCGTCGGCGCCGTGGTGCCAGGCAACTGGTTGAGCACGCCACCACCCGCGCCGTTCGCCGCCGGCACGCGATCGAGAATATCGATCGGCTTCTCGCCGTAACGGGCGATGATCGACAGCGTCAGCGAGGTGGCGAAGAAAGCCGCGGCCAGGATCGCCGTCGCCCGCGTCAGCGCGTTGGCGGCGCCGCGCGCGGTCATGAAGCCCGATCCGCCGCCGATGCCGAGGCCGCCGCCTTCGGAGCGCTGCAGCAGCACCACACCGACAAGAGCGAGCACGACCATGAGGTGGACGACGATTAGTACGGTTTCCATAGTTTATCCTGGCAAAGCCTTGCGCGGCCGTGGATACGACCGGTGATTTGGAGGCGGCTCAATACAATGCTTTGACGGCATTTCCAAGCCCGTGGCCGGAATATGGGAAGCAATGCGCCCTTTGCAACGATTTCCGCTGCGGCATGGCCTATCCGAGGTGCCCGACAGGATCTGGCTGCTACGAGATATTTCGATAGGCTTCGGCGATGCCGAGAAAGTCCGCCGCCTTCAGACTGGCGCCGCCGACCAGCGCGCCGTCGACATTTTTCACGCCAAGCAGTTCGACGGCGTTCGACGGCTTGACCGAGCCGCCATAGAGGATACGCATCTTCGCCGCTGCACTGCCAAGCTTTTCCGACAGTTTTTCGCGAATATGCGCATGCGCCTCCGTAACGTCGGCGGCGGTCGGCGTCAGCCCCGTGCCGATCGCCCATACCGGCTCGTAGGCGATGACGGTATTCGACGCCGTGGCGTTGGGCGGCACCGAGCCGGCGATCTGGCGCGACAGCACGTCGAGTGTAGCGCCAGCTTCGCGTTCGGCTCTCGTCTCGCCGATGCAGATGATGGTCACCAGCCCGGCCCGCCACGCAGCGGACGCCTTGGCCTGAACGATCGCGTCGTCCTCGTTGTTATCGGCGCGGCGTTCGGAATGACCGACGATGACGTGGCTGGCGCCCGCATCTTTCAGCATCTCGGCCGAAATGCAGCCGGTATGGGCGCCGCTCTCCTTGGTGTGGCAATCCTCGCCGCCGGCCCGGACCGGCGTGCGCGACAAAATCTCTGCGGCGTGCGCAAGCAGCGTCGCCGGAACGCAGACCAGCGCTTCGGTCTCCGCATCGAGCCCACTCATGAAGCCGTTGCCGATCATCCTGAGTTCGTTGAGCGAGGCGCTGGTGCCGTTCATTTTCCAGTTGCCTGCGACCAGCGGGCGGATTCCTGGCGTCATGGGATTTGTTTCTCCGGGCAACATTCGGCTGCGTCCTCACTACCAAACTCAGCCCACAAAGCAATCGACAGTGGGCCGGAAGGACGCTATTGCGCTTGTTTCAGACTCGGCGCATGCGAAAATGCGCAAAAAATCGGAAGTGACATGCTTGGTATCTTGAGAAGCGCGGCAGGGACCTGGGTGGCGAAGGCGCTGCTGATATTGTTGGTGTTGAGCTTCGCCGTCTGGGGCATTTCGGGACAGCTTCTGGGTGGTTTTGCAGGCCACGACGCGGTTATCACGGCCGGAGGCACCAAAGTATCGATCAACGAGTATCGTCTCGCCTATGATCGCCAGATCAGCGTGATGTCGCAGCAATTCGGCCAGCGCATCAGCCGCGAGCAGGCGACGGCGCTCGGCCTGGACAACCAGGTGCTGGCGCAACTCGTGTCGGGTGCAGTGCTCGATGAGCAGGCCCGCAAGCTCGGGCTTGGGCTGTCCAAGGACCGCCTGGCCCAACTCACGCATGAGGACCCGGCCTTCAAGGGCCCCGGCGGCACCTTCGACAGAAGGACTTTCGAATACATACTGCAACAGGTCGGCATGCGGCCTGAAGACTATCTCAGGAATCGCGCCCAGGTGGCTGTGCGCCAGCAGATCGTCGAGGCGGTTTCGGACGGTCTCAAGACCCCGGATACCTTCTTGAAGGCGGTCGCGCTCTATCGTGGCGAAGACCGCACCATCGACTACCTGACTTTACCGAAATCGCTGGTCGAGCCGATTGAAGCGCCGTCCGACAGCGTGCTTTCGACCTATTTCGAGGAAAACAAGAAGACCTATGCGGCACCTGAATACCGCAAATTCTCCTATGTCAGGCTCGAGCCGCAAGACATTATGGATCTGAGTGCCGTGACCGACCAACAGGTCAGCGACGACTACAACAAGAACAAGGGGCGCTACACCACGCCGGAAACGCGCACCATCGAACAGCTCGTGTTCAAGACGCCTGATGCCGCCAAGGCCGCGCTCGATTCACTCAAGACCGGCGCGACCTTCGACAAGATCGTTGCCGCCGAAGGCAAGACGCAAGCCGACACGCTGCTTGGCACGCTGCCCAAGGACAAGATTGCCGACAAGGCGGTGGCCGACGCCGCCTTCGCGCTCAACGCCAACGAGATCAGCCCGGTCGTTCAAGGCGCCTTTGGTGCGGTGCTGCTGCGCGTCACCGACATCAAGCCCGAAGTGGTGAAGCCGCTGGCCGAAGTGTCCGCCGAGATCCGCAAGGATCTGGCGTTGAGCGAGGCAAGCCGCATTCTGCTGGACGTGCATGACAACTACGAAGACATGCGCGCTTCGGGCAGCACGCTTACGCAAGCTGCCGAAAAACTGAAGCTGAAGGTCGTCACTATCGATGCGATCGATCGCACCGGCCAGAGACCGGACGGCACCATCGTCAACGACCTGCCGGAATCGCCGGATCTCATCAAGGCGGTGTTCGACGCCGAACCCGGCACCGAGAATCCCGACCTCACCACCGCCGGCAACGGCTTCGTGTTCTACGAGGTGGATTCGATCACGCCGGCCCGCGACCGCACGCTGGATGAAGTCCACCAGAAGGTAGTGGCCGACTGGACGGCGGCGGAAACGACCAAGCGGCTCACCGCAAAAGCGGTCGAACTCGAAAAGCGTCTCAAGGCCGGCACCACGCTCGATGTAATCGCAAGCGAGCTCAAGCTCGAGAAGCAGACCAAGCGCGGCGTCAAGCGCGAGGCGGACGACGTCGATTTCGGCAAGGAAGGGGCGGCAGCGATGTTCGGCGAAGGCGAAGGCGGGACCGGGTTGATCCCCTCGCCCACCGGCGACGGACAGATCCTGTTCAAGATTGCCGAAGTCTTCGAGCCTGCCGGAGCCGACGCCAGCTCGGTGCCGGACGACGCGCAGAAATCCTTCACATCCGGCATGTCCGACGACCTGCTCGACCAGTTGGTGGCGCAGTTGCAGACGCAATACGACGTTCGTATCGATCAGACAGCCGTTGCCCAAGCCCTGACCAGATGAGCGCGCTCAAGACCCATATCGCAAAGGTCGCCGCAGGCACCGCCCTTTCCTTCGAGGAGGCGCGCGAGGCCTTCGACATCATCATGTCGGGCGACGCTACGCCCGGCCAGATCGGCGGCTTCCTGATGGCGCTGCGGGTGCGCGGCGAGACGGTGAGCGAGATTTCCGGCGCCGTCGCCACGATGCGCGCCAAGATGCTGCGTGTCGATGCGCCCGCTGACGCCATCGACATCGTCGGCACCGGCGGCGACAATTCGCACAGCGTCAACATCTCGACCGCTTCCGCCTTCGTCGTCGCCGCTTGTGGCGTGCCGGTGGCTAAGCACGGCAATCGCGGACTGTCCTCGCAGACCGGCGCCGCCGACGTGCTGACCGCGCTCGGCGTCAAGATCGATATCCCGCCGGAAACGATCAGCCGCTGCATCCACGATGCAGGCGTCGGCTTCATGTTCGCGCCGGCGCATCATCCGGCGATGAAGCATGTCGGCCCGACCCGCGTCGAGCTCGGCACCCGCACCATCTTCAACCTGCTTGGCCCGCTCTCCAATCCGGCTGGTGTCAGCAGGCAGATGGTTGGCGTCTTTTTGCCGGAATGGATCATGCCGGTGGCCGAGACGCTGAAGGCATTGGGCGCCGAACACGCCTGGGTCGCCCATGGCGACGGCTATGACGAAATCACCACCACTGGCGAAACCCAAGTGGCCGAGCTAGTCGGCGGTGAGATCCGCAGCTTTACGCTAACCCCGGAAGCAGTCGGGCTGAAGCGGCACACCAAGGACGAGTTGCGCGGCGGCGACGCCGCCTATAACGCCCAGGCGCTACGCGACATGCTGGGCGGCGCCGCCGGCGCCTTTCGTGATACGGTGCTGATGAACGCCGGCGCCGGACTGGTGGTGGCTGGCAAGGCGACGATGCTTGCCGACGGCATGGCGACGGCGGCGCAAGCCATCGACAGCGGCCGGGCGCTGCAAGTGCTCGACCGGCTGGTCGAGATTTCGAACGGATAGAGCCGTGTCTGATATCCTGCGCAAGATCGAAGCCTACAAGCGCGACGAGATCGCGGCGGCGAAGGCGCGCGTGCCGCTTGCCGAGATCAAGGCGCGGGCGAAGGACACCGATGCGCCGCGCGGCTTTCTCTCGGCCCTTGAAGCCAGGCGCAAATCCGGCAGCTTCGCGCTGATCGCCGAGATCAAGAAGGCGAGCCCTTCCAAGGGCCTGATCCGAGCCGATTTCGATCCGCCGGCACTGGCCAGGGCCTATGCGAAAGGTGGCGCCGCCTGCCTCTCGGTGCTGACCGACGCGCCGTCCTTCCAGGGCGCGCCTGAATTCCTCACCGATGCGCGCAGTGCCGTGACATTGCCCGCCTTGCGCAAGGATTTTCTGTTCGAGCCTTATCAGGTGTTCGAAGCCCGTGCGTGGGGCGCTGACGCCATCCTGATCATCATGGCGAGCGTCGATGACGCCGTGGCCAGGGAGCTCGAAATGACGGCTTTCGAGCTCGGCATGGACGCGCTGGTCGAGGTGCATGACGAAGCCGAGACGGAACGCGCGCTGAAACTGTCGTCACGGCTGATCGGCATCAACAACCGCAACCTCCGGACGTTCGAAACCAGTCTCGATACTTCGGAGCGGCTCGCGACGATGGTGCCGGCCGACCGCCTGCTGGTCAGCGAGAGCGGTATTTTCTCGCACGAAGATTGCCGCAGGCTGGAAAAAAGCGACATCGGCACCTTCCTCGTCGGCGAGAGCCTGATGCGGCAACAGGACGTGGCCGCCGCAACGCACCTGCTTTTGACGGGCAAGGCGCCGGCTCATGCATCGGCCCGAAAATCGGAATCGATTTTCGGAGAGCACGATGCATAAATCCAAAGTGTTAGAGCGTGCTATGTGCGTCCAAACGGACGCACGTCGTTCTAAGGCCGTCTGACGATGACGGCTGCCCTCACCCATCTTGGCGCGAAAGGCGAAGCCAATATGGTCGATGTCGGCGACAAGGCGGAAACGACCCGCACGGCGATCGCCGAAGGTCTTGTCTCGATGCGGCCAGAAACGCTGAAGATGATCCTCGACGGCGATGCCAAGAAAGGCGACGTGCTGGGCACGGCGCGCATCGCCGGCATCATGGCGGCCAAGAGGACGCATGAGCTGATCCCGCTCTGTCACCCGCTGCTGTTGACCAAGATATCCGTCGACATCGAACCGGACGCGACGCTGCCTGGCCTGAAGGTCACGGCGCTGGCCCGCGTCACCGGCAAGACCGGCGTCGAGATGGAGGCGCTGACCGCCGTCTCGGTCGCTTGCCTGACCATCTACGACATGGCTAAGGCGGTCGACCGCGCCATGGTGATCTCCGGCATCAGGCTGGTGGAAAAGACCGGCGGCAAATCCGGCGTCTACAAAGTAGGCGCCCAAGGGGCAGGCCAATAATGGCGCTGCTTCCGGTTGCCGACGCGCTCGAGCGCCTGCTTGAAGATGCTGCGCCCTTGCAAGCTGAAAGCGTCACCCTGATGGACGCCGCCGACCGGATACTGGCGGACCCGCTCACGGCGCTCCGCACCCAGCCGCCCTTCAACGCGTCCGCCATGGACGGCTATGCCGTGCGGGCCGAGGATGTCGCCTCCGCGCCGGCAACACTTGCGGTGATCGGCATGGCGCCGGCCGGACGCGGCTTTGCCGGAACAGTCGGCCCGGCGCAGGCCGTGCGCATCTTCACCGGCGCGCCGCTTCCCGCAGGCGCTGACACCATCGTCATCCAGGAGAATGTCCGCGACCTCGGCGGCGGCAGCATCGAAGTGACCGCGTCGACGGTTGAAGGCCGCAACATCCGCCGCCTCGGGCTCGATTTCTCGAAGGGCGACGTTCTGCTGGAGAAAGGCCGCCTGCTTGATCCGGCGGCGTTGTCGCTGGCGGCGTCGGCCAACCATCCGCAGGTCAGCGTGGTGAAACGGCCGCTGGTCGCCATCATCGCCACCGGCGACGAATTGCTGCCGCCAGGCAGCGACCTTGGCCCGGACCAGATCATCTCGTCCAACGCCTATGGCGTCGCTGCCGCGGCCCGCTCGGTCGGCGCCAGCGCGCTCGACCTCGGCATCGCCCCCGACCGCAAAGAGGCGATTGCCGCGCTGGTGAAAAAGGCGGTTAACGCAGGGGCTGACGTCATCGTCACGCTGGGCGGCGCCTCGGTCGGCGACCACGACCTCGTCCACGACGTGCTGACCGGCGAAGGCATGACGCTCGATTTCTGGAAGATCGCCATGCGGCCCGGCAAGCCGCTGATGTTCGGCCGGCTGGGCGACATCCGCTGCATCGGCCTGCCCGGCAATCCGGTGGCGAGCCTGGTCTGCACGCAGCTCTTCCTGAAGCCGCTGCTTGCGCGGCTTGGCGGACGCGCCTACCGGCAGGACATGCGTCAGGCGCGGCTCGGTGCCGCCATGGCGGCCAACGATATCAGGCAGGACTATGTACGCGCCGTGGTGAAGGAAGACGCCGGCACGCTCAAGGCGACGCCGTTCGGCATCCAGGATTCCTCGATGCTCAGAATGCTGGCCGACGCCAACGGGCTGATCGTGCGCGAGCCATTCGCTCCCCCCGCCGCGACAGGCGCCGCCTGCAGCGTGCTGATGCTACGCTGAACAAAACGTCAACGCATTCATTAAACTTTAAACAGTTGCGGAACACAACTGGAACAGATAGTGTTTGTTCTGGGTTTGTTTTTCTGATTCTGTCGGGGGTCGCGATGCTGACACGCAAACAACATGAGCTGCTGATGTTCATCCACGAGCGGCTGAAGGAAAGCGGCATTCCGCCCTCGTTTGACGAGATGAAGGAAGCGCTCGATCTCGCGTCCAAATCGGGAATCCATCGGTTGATCACGGCGCTGGAGGAACGCGGCTTCATTCGCCGGCTGCCCAACCGCGCCCGCGCGCTGGAAGTGCTGCGCCTGCCCGATTCGATCGCGCCCGGCCTCAATGCGGCGCGCAAATTTTCGCCGAGCGTCATTCAGGGCAGCCTTGGGCAGGGCAGCCTCGGCCGACAGATCAAGCCGGCGCCGTCACGCATGCCTGCGGCCGGCAATGACGACGACGTCATTGCCACTGTCTCCATCCCGGTGATGGGCCGCATCGCTGCCGGTGTGCCGATCGATGCCATCCAGCACCAGACGCATTCGATCTCGGTGCCACCGGACATGATCACAGGCGGCGCGCACTACGCGCTGGAGGTCAAGGGTGATTCGATGATCGAGGCCGGCATCTTCGACGGCGACACGGTCATCATTCGCAACGCCGACACCGCCCAGCCTGGCGAGATCATTGTCGCCCTGGTCGACGAGGAGGAAGCGACGCTGAAGCGGTTCCGCCGCAAGGGCGCCTCGATCGCCCTGGAAGCCGCCAACCCGGCCTATGAGACGCGCATCTTCGGGCCGGACCGGGTCAAGGTGCAAGGCAAGCTCGTCGGATTGATCCGACGTTACTGAACGGCAGCTTTCTTGGGTTTCTCAGGCTTACGGTATGGCGGCAGGCCCCTCGCCTCGCGCGAAAATCTCCGCTGCTCATGCCAAGGCCTATATGGCTGTTTGACGGCAAAACGGATTTCTGCGCGCGTCGTCGCCGATAGCGGATCGAAAAAGACGGCGGCACTGCCCATGCGAGCGAGCTGCCGTTTGGTCACGACGAGGACCAGCGGGTTGCGGCAGGGATTATAATAGGCCGTGGCATCGTCGATGACGATCAAGTCCGCAAAGGCACAGGCTGGCCGCGCGATTTTGCGGTCGTCGGCGAGCGCGATGATCGCGCCGGATGGATGCCGGGCGAGGCACAGGCCGGCAGTGCAATAGAAAGGCGCTCCCGGCGGCAGGTCGGCCGGGTCGGCGATGTCGAACCGCACGTCTCCTTTTTCGAACGTCTCCGGCTCGACAATGGTCGCTGAAGTCAGCGCATGTTTCCAGTTGTCGGTGGTGAATTCGTTCGAGCGCACCCGGTTGACGGCAAGTTCGCCGCCGCCGATCGGCAGCGCCACCAGATGCGCATCCTCCGAGATCAGCACGTCGGGGGTTCGCGTCTCGGAAATCGTCAGCAGGCCGGCAAGCGCAAAGGGAAGTGCCGCAAGCCGCAACCATGTCGTCGCCATCGTGGCGATGACCAGGGCGACCGTCACCAGCAGAACCGACTGCAACGAAATCAGCCCGACTGCATCGACCGGCGAACGTTCGGAGATCCATCCCGATATTGCAATCATGGCCGTCAGCCCCTTGCCCATCATGTCGAGGAAAGGTCCGTCGAAGCCGAAAGGCATTGCCAAGGCGCTGACGACCGCCAGGAACATGACGACCGTGACGATCGGCATGACGGCCAGATTGGCAAACAGACTGAGCGGCGAGACGCGCTGGAAGTGCCAGATGGCGAAGAGCGCGGTGGCGCTCCCGGCAATGATGGAGGTCATGGCGATGGTGCCTGTTCCAGCGACGAGCTTCCGCGTGACGAAAGCGGCCGGTGACCGTCGTTGTGGCGGCGCCGTGGCCTTGTCGGCACGATAGTCGGACCAGCCGGCATAGGCGCCCACGAGAGCCGCGGTCGCGGCGAAGGACATCTGGAAGCTTGGGCCGACCACCTCGTGCGGCGACACGACGATGACGGCGATGGCTGAAATCGTAAGATTGCGCATGGTGAGCGCAGCCCGGTCGAACAGCACGGCGACAAGCATTACCGCCAGCATGATGAAGCTGCGCTCAGCCGCGACCACGATGCCGGAAAAAATGAGATAGGCAGCGATGGAAAGGAGTGCGGCTGCAGCCGCATATTTTTTGACCGGCCGGCGCGACGAAAAATCGGGAAACAGCGCAAAGGCGCCGCGCAGCAATCCCATGATGGTGCCGGCGACAAGCGCCATGTGCAGGCCGGAAATGGAGATGATGTGGTAGATGCCGGTGCGCCGCATCGATTCGTTGATCTCTTCGGGGATGCCGGCACGCACGCCGACGATCAGCGCAGCGGCAATCTCCCCCTCGGCGCCACCGATGCTGTCCCTGATATGGTCGGCGATGGTTTCACGCGCCTTTTCGATCGACGAAGAAAGGCGCGCTGCTAACGGTGCATCTTCGGAAGCGACGATCTTCGGATTGCCGAGGAAAAAGCCACTGGCGCCGATACCGGCGAAATAGCTGTCAAAGGAGAAGTCATAGCTGTCGGGCCGAACCGGGCCAGTCGGAGGCAAAAGCCTTGCATAGCCGGTTGCCACCGAGCCTGCGGTCATCTCAGCGGGAATTTTGCGTGCCGAAACCCTGACACGTTCCGGTGCATAACGCAGTGTCGGCCGGGCGGTCGATATCACGTCGAGGGTCAGCCTGATCCGGCCGTTCGCCATCTGGTCGAGCCTGACGACGCGGCCGGTGAGTTGGGTCTGGATTACCGAACCGAGCATCTGCGTTCCCGCGCGCCAGGTTTCAACCTTGGCGGCGAGCACACCGAGCGCGCACAGCAACGCTGCCATGAAACACAAATGTGTTTTGCGCCATGACCGCGTGACCGCTGCGCACAATGCTGTGAGGACCACCACGGCAATGGGCTGCGGAAAGTCCGGTTCCACGGCAAGCGAGAAATAGACGATCACTCCGGATGCCAGGAAAACCGGCACCAGCAGGAAGGCGACGCCGCGGTCGAGCTCCATGCCCGCCGCCGAAACCACGCTGTTGCGGATAGCGGATAGTGAAAGACGGCGGAAATGAACGACAGGAGCCGGTATTGGCGCCGGTATTGGCGCGGAGCGGTCCGGCGAGAGAGGCTGGATGCCGGGGTGCGGCGCAGGCAGCGAAACGGGTAGCGGCTCGACGGGAGAAACGTCGGCAAACAGCGATCGTTCGCTGACGCTCGCGATCGCGCCCTCGCTCTCGTCCACGCCGCGGCCTGGTCCAGCCATCGGGTCTGCCCCTTGCGCCCTTGACCTCCTATGCTACATGAACGCGCGACGCGCGAAAGTCCGCGCAACCACATCGGTTTCCTGCGCTTGCCCGAGAGTTCCATGTCCGACAAGGTCGTCACCCGTTTTGCCCCCTCGCCCACCGGCTTCCTGCATATTGGCGGGGCCCGGACGGCGCTGTTCAACTGGCTGTATTCGAAACACACCGGCGGCAAGATGCTGCTGCGCATTGAAGACACCGATCGTGGGCGTTCGACCGATGCGGCAACCGCCGCCATTCTCGACGGGCTCTCCTGGCTCGGCCTCACCTGGGACGGCGAGCCGGTATCGCAGTTCGAGCGCGCGCCGCGCCACCGCGCTGTCGCCGAGGAGCTGGTGCGCCTCGGCAAGGCCTATTACTGCTATGCGACGCCGGCTGAGCTGGAGGCGATGCGTGAGAGCGCGCGGGCCAAGGGGCTGCCTCCCCGCTATGACGGCCGCTGGCGCGATCGCGACCCGTCGGAGGCGCCGGCCGGCGCCAAGGGCGCGATCCGCATCAAGGCGCCGGCCGACGGCGAGACGGTGGTGCATGACCTCGTGCAGGGCGATGTCCGCTTTCCCAACAAGGATCTCGACGATTTCATCATCCTGCGCTCGGACGGCAATCCGACCTATATGCATGCCGTCGTCGTCGACGACCATGACATGGGCATCACCCACATCATCCGCGGCGACGACCATCTGACCAATGCCGCCCGCCAGATGATGATCTATCGAGCCATGGGCTGGGACGTGCCGGCGATGTCGCATATCCCGCTGATCCATGGCGCCGACGGCGCCAAGCTGTCGAAGCGGCACGGCGCCCTCGGCGTCGAAGCCTATCGTGCCATGGGCTATCTGCCCGAGGCACTGCTCAACTACCTGGCGCGGCTCGGCTGGAGCCACGGCGACGACGAGATCATGTCGATCGCCGACATGATTGCGTGGTTCGACATCGGCGACGTCAACAAGGGAGCCGCCCGCTTCGACTTCGCCAAGCTCGAGGCGCTGAACGGCGTGCACATGCGCCGCATGAACGACGCCGAATTGCTCGATATCTTCATCGCCACTTTGCCCTATCTGGAAGGCGGCCCGGCGATCGCCGCGCGTCTCGACGACACGCGCAAGGCGCAGTTGCTTGCCGCCCTGCCAGGCCTGAAGGAGCGCGCCAAGACGCTGGTCGAGCTGGCCGACGGTGCCGCCTTCCTGTTCGCCGAGCGGCCGCTGCCGATCGATGAGAAGGCGGCTGCATTGCTCGGCGGTGGGGCGCGCGAGATCCTGCGGGGCGCGCACGTGGCGCTGAAGACGATTTCAGGCGATTGGACGGCCGAAGCGGCGGAAGCAGCGATCCGGGAATATGCGCTGGCCGGCGGCCATAAGCTCGGCGCCGTGGCCCAACCTTTGCGTGCCGCGCTCACCGGAAAGAGCACCTCGCCCGGCGTGTTCGACGTGCTTGCCGTGCTTGGCCGCGAGGAAAGCCTGGCGCGCGTCGCGGATCAAATCGATTAGCAAAACTGGCCCAAGAAGATTGGCATTGAAAGGTGGGTTTCGCAGTGCAACATTAGGTCTTGGCCCAATTTGGCACGCAAATCCAATTGCGGGCGCAAACGCGCGGACTCCGATCCTTTCGACGTGTTGCGTTGCAGATATTTCGCCTTTGCCGGCATGAGAAAACCAAAAGGAGTTTGCAATGTCCGAAGCTGCGACAAAAATGGAATTTGGCGGCAAAACCCAGGTGTCGACTGCAAAACTTGAGTTCGGCGGCAAAACTCACGAACTCAAGGTGCGAAGCGGCTCGGTCGGACCTGATGTCATCGATATCGGCTCGCTTTACAGCACCACCGGGGCCTTCACCTACGATCCCGGATTCACGTCGACGGCAAGCTGCGAGTCGGAAATCACTTTCATCGACGGCGATGCCGGCATCCTTTTGCATCGCGGCTATCCCATCGACCAGCTGGCCGAGCATGGCGACTTCCTCGAAGTCTGCTATCTCTTGCTCTACGGCGAATTGCCGACCAAGGCGCAGAAGGACGATTTCGACTACCGGGTGACGCGCCACACCATGGTGCATGAGCAGATGTCGCGCTTCTTCACCGGCTTTCGCCGCGACGCGCATCCGATGGCGGTGATGTGCGGCGTGGTCGGCGCGCTGTCGGCCTTCTATCACGATTCCACCGACATCTCGGACCCGTATCAGCGCATGGTCGCATCGATGCGGCTGATCGCGAAAATGCCGACGATCGCGGCGATGGCCTACAAATATCACATCGGCCAGCCCTTCATTTACCCGAAGAACGAGCTGAATTTCGCGGCCAACTTCCTGCATATGTGCTTTGCCGTGCCGTGCGAGGAATACAAGATCAACCCGGTGCTGGCCCGTGCGATGGAGCGCATCTTTATCCTGCACGCCGATCACGAGCAGAACGCCTCGACATCGACCGTCCGCCTCGCCGGCTCGTCGGGCGCCAATCCGTTTGCCTGCATCGCAGCCGGCATCGCCTGCCTGTGGGGACCGGCCCATGGCGGCGCCAACGAGGCGGCCTTGAACATGCTGGGCGAGATCGGCCATGTCGACCACATCCCGGAATTCATCGCCCGCGCCAAGGACAAGAACGACCCGTTCCGGCTGATGGGTTTCGGCCACCGCGTCTACAAGAACTACGATCCGCGTGCCAAGATCATGCAGAAGACGGCACATGAGGTTCTGGGCGAACTCGGCATCAAGGACGATCCGCTGCTCGACATCGCCATGGAGCTGGAAAAGATCGCGCTGACCGACTCCTATTTCATTGAGAAGAAGCTCTATCCGAACGTCGATTTCTATTCCGGCATCACGCTGAAGGCGCTGGGCTTCCCCACCACCATGTTCACGGTGCTGTTCGCAGTCGCCCGCACCGTCGGCTGGATCGCGCAGTGGAAAGAGATGATCGAGGATCCGCACCAGAAGATCGGCCGCCCGCGCCAGCTCTATACAGGTGCGCCGGAACGCGACTACGTGCCGATTGCGAAGCGGTGAAAAGAAAAAGTGAGTAGTGAGTAGTAAATAGGAATTTTCTTTACTACTCACTAATCACTACTCACCCCTTGATGTACTTCATCACGACCCCCGCTGCGATGTCGCCCGAAGGTCTGTCGACGGCCATGCGTCTGGCCACCTCGGCAAAACCGTCCTTCTGCCATGCGCGATAGGGGGTGTCGGAAAACAGCGCCTCCAACTGCCGCGCCAGATAATGCGGCCGCACATATTCGTTGTAGTTTTCCGGCAGGACCGGACGGTCGGCGATGAGATTTGGCAAGGCGGCGCTCCATACGGTGATCAGGCGCTGGGCCATCCGCATGACCGGATCGAGCCGGTAGCAGGAGATCATCGGCACACCCGACAGCGCCAACTCCAGCGACACCGTTCCCGATGCGATCAGCGCCGCATCGGCCTTGCCGAAGGCCTGCCATTTGCGCTCGGGATCAAGGATGATCTCCGGCTTCTCGTCCCAACTTGCGACCGAAGCCCTGACCAGGTCGGCGACATGCGGCACCGTCGGCAACAGCAGGCGCAAGCGGTGTCCGCGCGCGCGCAGGATCGAGATCGTCTTGCCGAATGGGCCGACCAGCCGTCGCACCTCGCCGCGACGCGAGCCGGGCAGCACAAGCAGTGTCTTCACACGATCGTCGGACAGATCGCGCGGCAGGCTTTGCGCCTTGGCAGCGCCGAGCACGCCCGGATCATGTGTGAGGCGATGGCCGACATAGGTGCCGGGCGGACCGCCGAGGCGTGCGAGCTCCTTCACTTCGAAAGGCAGGATGCAGAGGATGTGATCGACATACGGTTTCATCGCCACCGCCCTGCCCGGTCGCCACGCCCAGACGCTCGGGCAGACATAGTGGACGATCGGGATCGTCGGATCGGCGGCGCGAACCTTCTTGGCCACGCGCAGCGAAAAATCCGGGCTGTCGATGGTGATGAGACAGTCGGGCTTTCCACCGGCGACCGCGCTGGCCGTCTGGCTGATCCGCCGCATCAGGCGCGGCAGGTCGCGCAGGATGGCGCTCAAGCCCATCAGCGCGATCTCGCCGCCGTCGAAGAGCGGCGTGAGGCCGAGCGCCTGCAAATGGCGGCCGCCGATGCCGACGAGCCGGACCTCGCGGCCGGTCGCGCGCTTGAGCGCCTCTACGATGTCGGCACCAAGCAGATCGCCGGATTCCTCGCCGGCAACGATGGCGATCTTCAGCGGTTTGTCAGTCGCCATGCGCCGGCTCCGCAGCGGGCAGGCCAATCACGAACAGGCCGAGCGCATTGGCGCGTGCGACGACGGTGGGGCCTTCCAGAACCAGCGAGCGGCCGGCTTCGACGGCAATGCCGGCAAGTCCGGCGGCATGCGCCGCCTCGATCGTCTGTGGGCCGATGGAGGGCAGGTCCGCGCGCAACTCCTGGCCGGGCTTGGCGCATTTGACCAGGACGCCGCGCGTTCTGCCGGCAAGTCTGCCATGGCCGCGCAACTGCCTTGTTCGATCAAGCAATCCATCGGTGCCCTCGACGCCCTCCAGCGCGATGGCGCGGCCGCCGATCGCGACAGCTGCCTGGCCGATATCCAGCGCACCGATGGCCTTTGCCGCCGCATGTGCCGCTTCGATGTCGCGCCAGTCGGATTTGCGCGGCGCTGCCTTGGTCAGCGTCCCTTCGGCCGCGACCAGCTCCGGCACGATCTCATGGGCGCCGACGACCTTGACCCCACGCGCCTCCAGAGCCCGCGTCAAAACCTTCAACAGACCGTCGTCACCACGGGCAAGCGCTATGACCACCGACGGCACCACAGCCAGCAAGCCGAGGCTCGGGCGCATGTCGATCAGTCTCGGCCGGCGCCTGATCTCGCCGGCAAGGACGAGATGGCTGATCCGTCGACGCCTCAGTAACGAAGCCAGCGAACCGATGTCTTCCAGAGCGAGGCTCTCATGCTCGTAGCCGCTGAGGTCGGACTTGCGGTCGACTTCGCCCTCGATCAGGATAATGACGGGCGGGTAGCCTTGTCCGGCCAGGCTAATCGCAACTTCGACCGGCAAACTGCCGCCGCCGGCGATGATGCCGACCCTGGCATCTGGCGCGAGATCAAGGCCCGTCCGGGTGGCCTCAATTTTCGTCATCTGCATCGTCGCCGTCGCCACCCCTGAGCGACGGGACGGCATAGTGCCGCTTGCCGCGACTGGCGATGAAATCGATGATTTTCATGGCGGTCGGTGAGGAGGCGAATTCCGCCTTGGCGAACTCGACGTTTTCGCCGACGGTTCGGGAGCGATCGAAGATTGTCCTGTAGGCCTTGCGCAGCGTATGGATCTCGGAGCGCGGCAGGCCGGCGCGCTTCAGGCCGATGATGTTGAGGCCGCGAAGTTTGGCGCGATTGCCGACGGCGATGGCGTAGGGAATGACATCGCCGACGATTGCCGAGCAACCGCCGAGAAAGGCGTTGTCGCCGACGCGGACAAACTGATGAACGGCGGTGAGGCCACCGATATAGACGTTGTCGCCGATCTCGCAATGGCCGCCCAACGTCGCCTGATTGGCAAAGGTGGCGTTCTTGCCGACGATGCAGTCATGGGCGATGTGGGCGTAGGCAAGGAAGTTGCCATTGTCGCCGATTGTCGTCTCGCCGCGGCTGGAATCGGTGCCGAGATGCATGGTCACGCCTTCGCGGATCGTGCAGTTCTCACCGATGACCAGCGTGGTGCGGCCGCCCTTGTGCTTGGTGTTCTGCGGCGGCGCGCCCAGTGTCGCCATCGGATAGACCTTGGTCGACGCGCCGATGGTGGTCGCGCCCATCACCGAGATATGGCTGACCAGTTCGACGCGGTCGCCGATCACTGCGTCGGCGCTGATGTGGCAGAACGGCCCGATGCGGACGCCTTCGCCGATTTTAGCGCCTGCCTCGATGACCGAAGATGGATGGATCACTGTCTGGATTTTCATAAGCATTCGATCGTCAGTCGCTCGTAACCATCATCGCCGAGATCTCGGCTTCCGCGGCCTTGACGCCGTCGACCAGAGCCTCGCAGGCGAATTTGAGAAGGTTGCCGCGTTTCTTGATTTTCTTCACATGGATCTTCAACTGGTCGCCGGGAACGACCGGTTTGCGGAATTTGGCGTTGTCGATGGTCAGGAAATAGACCAGCGACGGTTTTTCGGTGCCAAGGCTGCGGATGCAGATGGCGCCGGCCGTCTGCGCCATCGCCTCGACGATCAGCACGCCGGGCATAACCGGCTGGTCCGGGAAATGACCCTGAAAATGCGGCTCGTTTATGGTCACGTTCTTGATGCCGATAGCGGACTCGTCGCCATCGATGTCGATAATGCGGTCGATCATCAGGAACGGATAGCGATGCGGCAGGAGCTTCATCAGCCCCAATATGTCGACCGCCTCGAGCGTCGTCGCCGCCACCATCTCAGCTATTCCCTCCGTCGCCGGATTTGCGCGCCCTGGCCAGTCTTCGCAGGGCCGCGATCTCCCGCATGGCTTCCGCCATCGGCTGTGCCGGATACCCTCCCCAAATCTCGCCCGCAGGGACGTTGCTCATGAACCCGCTTCTTGCGGCAAGCTTGGCCCCTGTCCCTATGGTCAGGTGATCCGCAAGGCCGACACCGCCACCCATGGTGACGTTGTCGCCCACCGTTACGGAACCGGAAATACCCGAAAGACCGGCGATTATGCAGTTGCGGCCGATGCGAACGTTGTGGGCGATCTGCACCAGATTGTCGATCTTGGTGCCTTGGCCGATGATCGTGTCGGACATGGCGCCACGATCGACCGTGGTGTTCGAGCCGATCTCGACATCGTCCTGGATAACGACCCGGCCGATTTGCGGGACGCGCTCCGGGCCCTTGGCGCCGGCCACGAACCCAAAACCGTCCTGACCGATGCGGGCGCCGCCATGGATGATGACGCGGTTGCCGATCAGGGCGTATTGGATGCTGGCGCCCGGACCGACATAGCCATCGCGGCCGAACTGGCAGGAGGGACCGATAACGGCATGAGGAGCAATGACGGATCCGCTGCCGATAGAAGCGCGGGGGCCGATGATCGCGCCGGCCTCGATGATCGCGCCGGCCTCAATGTGCGCCGAAGGATCGATATGGGCATGCGGTGAGATACCGGTTTCGCCGGTCATCGGCGCCGGTGTAGCGGCAGCCGGGAAAAGAAGCCGTCCGACCATCGCGAAAGCCTGTTGCGGGCGCGGATGGACCAGAACCGCGATGCCCGCCGGCGCCTTGCCGGCAAATTCGGCGGGACAGAGGACCGCCGCCGCCCGCAGCGATTGCATCAGCGCGAAGTTGCGTCTGCCGTCGACGAAGACAAGGGCGTGCTCACCGCCTTCGCTTGCCGGTGCCAAGGCTTCGATCGATATATCGGAAAGGCCGGTATCGACAAGCACCGAGCCGGTCAGATTCGCGACTTCGCCAGCCGTGTACCGGCGTGAGGGCGCGAAGAACACCGGATCGGTCATTCCAGAAGCTATATCCAGCTAGCGCATGACCCGGAAAATCGGAATCGATTTTCGCTGGGGATCATGCGCAAAATCAAAGTGCTACAGCGTTCTTTGCGCGTCCAAGAGGACGCGCGGCGCTGTAGTGTCGGATCACTCTCTTCCGGGCCCCAACGGCCCGGAAACATCGTTGCCGCCGATCAGAAGCGGGTCGATATGCCGAAGTTGAATTCCTGCACGTCGTCGGTGTCTTCCTTGAGGACCGGGATCGCATAGTCGATGCGGATCGGGCCGAACGGCGACGCCCACATCAGACCAACGCCGACCGAGGCGCGCCACTGCATGTCGGTTGTCGATTGATCGACCAAATCAGCACTGACCTTGCTGCCATAGAGCGTTGCCGCATCGGCGAAGACCGCGCCGCGCAGGCCGAAGCTCTCCGGAATGACCGGCATTGGGAACTGGGCTTCCGCCGAGGCGTTGAAATAGGTGGTGCCGCCGAGATGGTCATCAAATCCGTCCGAGTCGACGGGGCCGATGCCGCCATAGGCAAAGCCGCGGATCATGCGGTCACTGCTCTGGAAATGATCGAAGATGCGCAGATCGCCGCCGCCGAAGCCTTGGACGTGGCCTGCCCCGCCCGAAACCAAGCCGACCAGATCAAGCTGCTCCGACAATGTCTGGTAGACGCTGCCACGCGCCGTCACCTTGACGAACTTGGCGTCACCGCCGAGCCCGGCCACCTCCGTGGTGACATTGGCGTAGATGCCCTCATGCGGGTTCTTCATGTCGTCGATGGTGTTGTAGACCAGGCCGAGACTGACCGACGACTTGAGCCACGGGCTTTCCTGAATACCTTCAAAGATTGCCTCAGAGACGTCGCAGCCGGCGTCGGGCTCGCCATCATTGTCAACATCGCAGTCGTCATCGAGCTTATACTTCTCCTGCGAGATATTATACGCAAGCTGCGTCGAGATGTTGTCGGTGATCGGCAGGCCGAAGCGCACTGTCGCGCCTATCGTCTCGCTCTCGTATTCGTCGTAGTTCCTGGTCCGGTTGAAGACATCGAAACCGGCAGCGATACGCCGCCCAAGGAAATAGGGTTCGGTGAAGGAGAAGCTGTAGTCGCGCGAATTCTTGCCGCCGCCCGCCGACAACTTGATGAACTGGCCGCGTCCGAGGAAGTTGCGCTCGGTGATCGAGCCTTCGATGGATGGGCCTGACGTGTCGCCGCCGGTCGAATAGCCGGCCCCAACCGAGAACTCGCCGGTCGATTTCTCGACCACGTCGACCACGAGCACCACTTGGTCTGGCTCAGAGCCGGGCACGGTGGAAACCTCGACTTTTTCAAAGTAATCGAGCGCTTCCAGCCGCTTCTTCGCGCGCTGGATGAGAACCTGGTTGAAGGCATCGCCCTCACTGACGTCGAATTCGCGACGAATGACATAGTCGCGTGTCCGGTCGTTGCCGCGAATCTCGATGCGTTCGACATAGGCCTTGGTGCCTTGGTCGATCGTATAGACCACCGAAATGGTGTGGTTCTCGAAATTGCGGTCGCCGCGCGGCGTCACCTGAGCGAAGGCATAGCCGGAACCGGCAACCTTCTCGGTCAGCGCGATGATGGTGTCTTCAACGTTCTTGGCGTTGTAGACATCGCCCTTGTGGGTCTCGACCACCGACTGCAGCGACGCACCGTCGACCTCGGGAATCGTGCTCTCGACGCTGACGTCGCCGAATGTGTAGCGATCGCCCTCCTGCACGGTGATGGTCACCGTATATTTGTTGGTGGTCTCGTCGAGTTCGCCGACCGCGGAAACCACCTGGAAATCGGCATAGCCGTGATTGTAATAGAAACGGCGCAGCAGCTCCTGATCGGCGCGCAGCTTGTCGTCGTCATAGACGTCGTCGCGCAGCACGAACGAGAGGAAGGTCGAGCGCTTGGTCGAGATGACGTCGGACAGGCGACGGCTTGAATAGGCGCTGTTACCGACGAAATTGACCGCGGCGATCTGCGTGCGGCCGCCTTCGTTGATGTTGAAGACCACGTTCACGCGGTTGTCGCCGAGATCCATGATCTGGGTGGTCACGGCGGCGTCGTCGCGACCGATACGCCTGTAGGCGGCCTTGACCGCCTCGACATCGGCATCGAGCGCCTGCTGCGAGAATGTTCCGCGCGGCTTCAACTGAACCGCGGCCGCAAGGGCGTTGTCCTTGAGCTTCTTGTTGCCTTGGAACAGCACCTGGTTCACGACCTGATATTCGGAAACCTTGACGACCAGCGACGAACCGACCTGGTTGATCTGGACGTCCGAGAACAGCCCGGTGCCGAACAGCGCCTTGACCGCATCGTCGATATCGGCGCTGGAAAAGGCCTTGCCGGGCTTGATTGTGATGTAGTTGCGGATCGTGTCGGCGTCGACACGCTGATTGCCGCTGACTTCAACTCTTGAGACAACAGCGGCCTCGGCCGCCGATGTGGCAACGAATTGCACTGCGAGCGCACCTGGCACGACCAGAGCGGCGGACAGGGCCACCGCGGACGCGGCGCTCAAAAACTTGGATGCTGCCTTCATCGGGCTTTTGTACCTTTTCTCGAAGTCCCCACGGCGAGAAAACCGGACGTGCGGTAATTTCCCCTACCGTATTAACCGGATTTTCCCTACACGCAAGGCTCCTGGTTAATTTGTATTTACTTAACCCTGTTGCGTGGCTTTCGCGTCACGCATATCCCCACGCATGGTAAACGGCGTCTCAACGTTGGCTGTGCCGAAGCCAAATTTCTTCATGATTTCAGCACCCAAACAGATCGTTCCAGAAAACGAACCCCATGAAGCCCAACACGAGCATGAAGCCAGCCCTATAGCCCATCTCCATCATCCGCTCCGACACCGGTCGCCGAATGACGGCCTCCACGCCGTAGAATAAGAGATGGCCGCCGTCGAGGGGGGGAATCGGCAAAAGGTTGAGAATGCCGATGCCGACCGACAGCAGCGCGACAAGTTGCACAAGCCAGTCGAAGCCCAATTTCGCCGCCTGCCCCGACATCTTTGCGATCTTGATTGGGCCGCCCAGCTGGCATTTGTCTTCGCGCCCGACGACGAAACGCTGCAGGAACTGACCGGTGCGCTGAATGATGTATCCCGTCTCCTCGACCGCCGCCCCTACCGCTTCGATCGGGTTGTAAGTGACTAGCCTGGGTTGGCCGAATTCCTGATTGTTGACGACGCCGATCACGGCCACTTTGACCTTGTTGCCCAGCCCATCTTGCTGCTCCATCAGCTCCGGCGTCGCCGTGGCGGTGATCTCCTTGCCGTCGCGCAGCATGACGAAGGTGATAGCATCGCCGCCGCGGCCCGAAACCAGGCGCTGGACGTCGGAGAACGTCTGGACCTTGCTGCCGTTGACGCTGACGAATCGGTCACCGGGCAGGATGCCAGCCCTGGCGGCCGGACTGCCGGCGGTGACTTCAGCCACCATTGGCTCCATCACAGGGCGGCCATAGGCGGAAAACAGCACCGCAAAGACGGCAATCGTCAGCAGGAAATTGAACAGCGGGCCGGCCACCACAGTCGCCGCGCGCTTCCAGACCGGCTGCGTGTGAAAGGCAATCTTGCGTTCGGCAGTGGTCAGCGATTCGAGCTCCTCCGAGCTGGGCTGGCTCGATGTGGCATTCATGTCGCCGACGAATTTGACATAGCCGCCAAGCGGAATGGCGCAGAGTTTCCAGCGTGTGCCATGGCTGTCATTGAAGCCGAAGAGTTCCGGGCCGAAGCCAATCGAAAAGGCCTTTACGCCGATGCCGCACCAGCGGCCGACGAGGTAATGGCCCATCTCGTGGACGAACACGACCACGGTCAGCACGAACAGGAAAGGCACCAGCGTGCCGAGGAAAAAGCCCTCCGTGCTGAAAACCGCGTGAAGAATCTCGTTCAACTCATGTCCTCAAAACTCGTCCGCAGCACGGGCGTACCGCGACTGTGACATCAATCCAGGCGAATCCATGGCGCATCCTGCGCAAGTCAAGACACAATGCCGATCAAGCTGGAAACAGCCCCTGCGCCGGATGGTCGGCGGTCGCCGAAATCCAGCCGATGACGTACAGGGCGAAGGCCGCCGCGACAAGCCCGTCGACCCGGTCCATGACACCGCCATGGCCAGGTATCAGCGTGCCCGAATCCTTGCGGTCGTGGCGGCGCTTCACCCATGATTCGAAAAGGTCGCCGGCCTGGGCGACGATCGAAAGCACGAGCGCAACGACGCCAAGCACTGCGAGATTGCCGGCTCCGGCCGCGGCGGCCAAAAGCAGTCCGGCAACCACGCCGCCGACCGCGCCGCCGAGTGCCCCGCTCTGCGTCTTGCCGGGCGAGATCGACGGCGCCAGTTTCGGGCCGCCGACAGCGCGGCCGACGAAATAGGCTGATATGTCGGTCGCCCAAACCACCGCGAACAGGAAAAGAATGGCGACGAGGCCGGGATGATCGCCGTCGCGCAAAAGAGCAAGCGACAGGCCAGAAATGGCGGCATAGGCAAGGCCTGACGGGTCCCACTGTCCCGTTTGGCGCATCGAACCCACGACCACGGTGACAACGACCATCACTGCTCCAAGAAGCAGCAGCCAGGACGCAGGCAGGCCGGCAACCAAGGCGACGACGAAGACCAGAAGCAGCGCATCCGGCAGAAGACCAAGACCCGTGGCGGCGACCGGGCGGCACATTCGCGTCCATTCATAGAAGATCAGGATCGACATGGCGGCGCAAAGCAACCGGAAAGGCAGTCCGCCGAGCCAGGTCAGACCAAGCGTGACGACGGCAAGCACGATGGCGGAAATAACACGAAGCTGGAGGTTGCTCATCCCTTGGCCGTCACGGCGACGTCTTGAGAGCCAAGCCCGCCGAAACGGCGCTCGCGGCCAGCGAAATCGCGCAATGCGTCGGCCAAATGCTCGCGGCTGAAATCGGGCCAGTAGCAAGGCAGGAAGACGAGCTCGCTATAGGCCGCCTGCCACAGAAGAAAATTCGACAGCCTGAGTTCGCCGCTGGTGCGGATGACCAGTTCAGGGTCCGGAATACCCTGGGTATCGAGAGAGCCGGCAAAGGATTCGGCCGTGATCGCCTCGCTGTCGAGCTCGCCGCGCGCCACCGCCGAGGCAAGCTTGCGCGCCGTGCGCACGATCTCGTCACGCCCGCCATAGTTGAAGGCGATGACCAGGGTCAGCGCCTCGTTGCGCATGGTCAGCGTTTCGGCCTCTTCAAGCAGGGTCCTGATATCAGGCTGCAACCCTGCCCTGTCGCCGATGATCCTGACCCGCACGCCGCTCTGGTGCAGTTCGGCGAGATCGCGGCGGATGAAGATTTTCAAGAGGCCCATCAGGTCGCTGACTTCGGACTTCGGTCGCGACCAGTTTTCCGACGAGAAAGCGTAGACGGTCAGGAAGGAGATGCCGAGGCCAGGAGCGGCGCGCACCGTGTTGCGCAGCGCCTCGACGCCGGCACGATGCCCGGCAAGCCGCGGCATGCCGCGCGCTTTGGCCCAGCGTCCGTTTCCGTCCATGATGATCGCGACATGCGCGGGGCTTGTCATAGTTTCGCTTTCGGGTCGGACCCTTAAACCTGCATGATTTCGGCTTCCTTATCGGAAAGCAGATGGTCGATGGTGCCGATCATCTCGTCGGTGAGCTTCTGGACCTGGTCGGACCGCTTGCGCTGATCGTCCTCGCTGATATCGCCGTCCTTTTCCGCCTTTTTGAGAAACTCCATGCCGTCCCGGCGCACGTGGCGCACGGCGATGCGGGCATTCTCGGCATAACCATGCGAGATCTTGACCAGCTCCTTGCGGCGCTGCTCGTTGAGCTCGGGCAGCGGAATTCTAAGATTGGTGCCGTCGACGATCGGATTGAAGCCGAGATTGGATTCGCGGATGGCGCGATCGACCGCGCCGACCATCGACTTGTCCCAGACCGAAACCGAAATCATGCGCGGCTCCGGCACCGACACGTTCGCCACCTGGTTGATAGGCATGGTGGTGCCATAGGCCTGCACCTGGATTGCGTCGAGCAGGTTGCTCGAGGCGCGGCCGGTCCGCAGCGAAGCCAGATCGTGCTTGAACGCAGCGATCGCCCCGTCCATACGCCGTTTGAGATCATCGTATTCGCCACTCATCATCGTCTCCTCGACCCGTTAGCCCGGGTTCACTGTTCAGGGATAACCCCGTGTTCGAGCCTCAATCCGAAACCGGCTCCCGCTTTTCGCTTACGCGGACCCTCGGTTCGGGATAGTGCTCCCGATCAGTCGTCCGCGACGACCGTGCAACGGCCGCCGCCCCTCAGAATATCACCGAAACCACCCTTCTCGTGGATCGAATAGACGATTATCGGAATGTTGTTTTCGCGCGCAAGTGCAATCGCGGCTGTATCCATGATCGAAAGACCGCGTTTTATGACTTCGCCATGGCTGATGCGCTCGAAGCGTGTAGCATTCGGGTCCTTCTTGGGATCGGCCGAATAGACGCCGTCGACCTGCGTGCCCTTGAACAGCGCATCGGCGCCGATTTCCGCCGCGCGAAGCGCCGCGGCCGAATCGGTGGTGAAGAACGGATTGCCGGTGCCGCCGGCAAAAATGACGACCTTGCCCTGGTTCATGTAGGCGGTCGCCTGGCGCTGCGAAAAGCTCTCGCAAAGCTCTGGCATGGCGATTGCCGACAGCACCACTGCGTCGACGCCGATCTTGTTCAGCGAAGTGCGCAGCGCCAGCGAGTTGATGACGGTGGCGAGCATGCCCATGTGGTCGCCGGTGACCCGGTCACCGCCCTTGGACGCAACCGCCACGCCGCGAAAGATGTTGCCGCCGCCGATGACGACGCCGACCTCGATGCCCAGGGCGCGGGCCTCGGCGATGTCGGCAGCGATGCGATCGACCACCGATACGTCGATGCCGAAATGCTGTTCACCCATCAGCGCTTCGCCCGAAGCTTTCAGCAAGACACGTCGATAGAGGGGCTTCACCGTCATCTGGTCCTCATCATTATGCGTGTGACGCGTCTGGGGCGGCTTCCCCGCGCAGGCGCTGCCCCGAAACATTGGCGTTCCGATACACGAAGGGCGCCGCGATGTCACGCGGCGCCCGAGCCGGAAAACTCTCTTCCCCTCTTAGCTTACGCCAGCAAAAGCACCTTGCATGAGCAGATCCGGCAGATAGCCAGCCGGCTTATCGCCGACCGCCTGGCCTCCCGTAAGGCCGCCCTGTATTTCCGAGCCGAAGAACGAATACGGAAAGGGTGTGATTGGTCGGCTCACCGCATCGAGCCGTGCCCGAAGCTCCTGCGGAATGTCGAAATCGAGCGCGCCGAGATTGTCCTTGAGTTGATCCAGCTTCGTCGCACCGATGATCACCGACGCAATGCCGGGCTGGGTCGCGGCGCAGTTCAAGGCGACCTGAGCCATGCTGCGGCCGAGCTGACTTGCGACCTTTTCCAGCTCGGCGACGATCTCCCAGTTGCGATCGTTGAATTTCTGAAACCCAGGATTGGTCGAGCCGCGCATCGTCTCCAGCCTGCCGCCTGCCTCATTCACTGTATCGGAACGATATTTCCCGCTGAGCAGACCGCTGGCCAACGGGCTCCAGACCATTATACCCGCACCGTAGCGCGTGCCGAATGGCACGAACTCATGTTCGATGTTGCGCTCCGCCAGCGAATATTCGAGCTGAAGCGCCGAAACCGGTTCATAGCCGCGATGCTCGGCAACCGACTGGGCCCGGCTTGCGTACCACGCCGGCACGTCCGACAGGCCGACATGGCGGATCTTTCCGGCGCGGACCAGATCATCCAGCGTCCGCATCACCTCCTCCGGAGGCGTCAGCCTGTCCCAGGCATGCAGGATGTAGAGATCGATATAATCGGTGCCGAGGCGCTTCAACGAGCCTTCGACCGCGCGGATGATGTTCTTGCGGCCGTTGCCTCCGGCATTCGGATTGCCTTCTTCGAGGTTCATGCTGAATTTGGTGCTGATCACCGCCTTGTCGCGCAGCCCACGCTCGGCGATGAATTCGCCAAGCCAGGTTTCGGATGTGCCTCCGGTGTAGGCGTCGGCCGTATCGAAGAAATTGCCGCCTGCCTCGACATAGGCATCGACCATCGCGCGGGCCGTTTCCTTTTCGGTGCCCCAGCCCCATTCCGTGCCGAAGGTCATAGTGCCGAACGCGAGTCGGGTGACACGCAGCCCGCTGTTGCCGAGCGTGTAATAGGACATGGTCATTGGTCGTCTCCTTGCTGCTTACAGAATTGGTGTTCAATGCAGCCTAGATGCGCCTCCTCTGCCCGATTGATGAGTTTGCATTATTAGGATGGACTATGCGATATTGTTCATGAATGGATCGAGACCTGCTCAGCCATCTTCCTGTCGTCGTCGCTGTGGCGCGGCGCGGCGGCTTTGCCTTGGCCGCCGCCGAACTCGGCATGAGTCCGTCGGCAGTCAGCCATGCGGTGCGGCTGGTGGAGGAGCGGATCGGCCAACCGCTGTTTGCCCGCACCACGCGCAGTGTCGCTCTGACTGAGGCCGGCGAGGCGCTTGTCGCGGCAGCGGAGCCGGCGCTGGAAGACATCGCGGACCGGATGGAGCGTATCCGCTCGGTCAAAGGCAGAGCGAGCGGGCTGCTCAGGATCAACGCGCCGCGCATTGCGCTGCCTCTGGCCCTGATGCCCATCCTGTCGGCAATGGCGGAGCGTTATCCCGACGTGACGGTGGAGATCGTCACCGACGAACGCTTGAGCGACATCGTCGGCGAAGGTTTCGACGCTGGCATCCGGCTTGGCGAGATGATCGCCGAGGACATGGTGACGGTGCGGCTGACCCAGCCTTTCCGCACCATCGTCGTCGCCTCTCCGGCCTATGTCGGCCGTCATGGACAGCCACGGACGCTGGCCGATCTCTCGGCGCACAACTGCATCGGATACAGGCTGCTGCGATCGCGTGCTCTCTACCGCTGGGACCTGAACGACCAGGGCAAGGATATCAGCGTCGAGACGCGCGGCAGCGTCGTCCTCACCGATCCGCTTTCGGCGCGAGATATGGCGCTGGCCGGCATCGGCCTCGCCTATCTGTTCGAGCCGCTTGTCCGGGCTGACGTAGAGGCCGGCCGGCTGGTAGAAGTCCTGCGCGACACCTCGATCGATGAACCGGGGCTGTTCCTCTATTTTCCACGCCGGGCGGCGATGGCGCCGAAGCTCAGGGCCTTCATCGACACCGCGCAAGAAATCGGCCGGGCATCCTCGCGGACACCCGGCCGTAAAGTCTTTTCAGAAAGATAGAGTGCGGTTTACTTCTTGACCGCTGCCGCGACTTCCGCCGCGAAATCGGTCTCTTCCTTCTCGATGCCCTCGCCGAGCGCGAAGCGCAGATAGGCAGTGATCTTGGCCGGTGCGCCGATTTCCTTTTCGGCATCCGTCAGCGCCTTCTCGACGGTGATGTCGGGATTGAGCACAAAAGCCTGCTTGAGCAGCACGACCTCTTCGTAGAACTTGCGCAGACGGCCCTCGACCATCTTCTCGATGATCGCTTCCGGCTTGCCGGACTGGCGCGCCTGGTCGGCGAAGATCGCCTTCTCGCGCTCGACCGCGGCCGGATCGAGCTGTTCCGTCGTCAGCGCCATTGGGTTGGTGGCGGCGACATGCATGGCGACTTGGCGGGCAAAGGCGTTGGCTGCCTGCGCGTTGCCTGTTGTTTCGATGGCGACCAGCACGCCGAGCTTGCCAAGGCCGTCGGCAACCGCATTGTGGACGTAGGTCGCAACAGCGCCGTGTTCGACGGTGAGCTTGGCCGAACGGCGGAAACCAAGATTCTCGCCGATCGTGCCGACAGCGTCCTTGATGGTCTCGGTGACCGACTTGTCCGAACCCGGATACGGCGCGGCTGCGACGGCCTCGGTCTTGCCGCCATAGGCGAGCGCGACCTTGGCAACCTTGGCGACGATCTCCTGGAAGGCGGCGTTGCGGGCAACGAAGTCCGTCTCGGAATTGACCTCGACGACTGCCGCCTCGCGGATACCGGAATCGACGCCGATGAGACCCTCGGCCGCGGTACGGCCGGCCTTCTTGTCGGCCTTGGAGATGCCCTTCTTGCGCAGCCAGTCGACGGCCTCTTCCATGTTGCCGTTGGTCTCGTTCAACGCCGCCTTGCAATCCATCATGCCCGCGCCGGTCAAGTCGCGGAGTTCTTTGACCTGTGCAGCCGAAATGCTCATTGTCGCCTCTTTGTTTTAAAATGCACCGACGCACCACCGGTCCTCGATGATGCGCCTGGCGCCAGCGCTCAGCGCGCCAAAATATGAGAAAGATGAAGGCCGAAACCGGCCTTCGCTGTTACGCTTCCGGTGTCTGGGCAGCCGGTGTCTCGGCGGCCGGCGTCGGCTCGAGTGCCGGCTCGACCGGAGCCTCGGCCAAAGCGCCGACATCGACGCCGAGCGCGCCCTGCTGGCGGGCGATGCCGTCGATTGCAGCCTTGGCGATCAGATCGCAATAGAGCTGGATGGCGCGGGCAGCGTCGTCATTGCCCGGAATCGGGAAATCGATCTTGTCCGGGTCGCAGTTGGAATCGATGATGGCGACGACCGGGATGCCGAGACGCTTGGCCTCGAGGATGGCGATCGCTTCCTTGTTGGTGTCGATCACGAACATCAGGTCGGGCGTCGAGCCCATGTCCTTGATGCCGCCCAGCGCCTTGTCGAGCTTCTCGCGCTCGCGATCGAGGTTGAGGCGCTCCTTCTTGGTGAGCCCTTGGGCCTCGCCTGCCAGCATCTCGTCGAGCTTGCGCAAGCGCTGGATGGAATTCGAGATCGTCTTCCAGTTGGTCATCATGCCGCCGAGCCAGCGGGAATTGACATAGTACTGGGCCGAGCGCTGCGCGGCGTCGGCGACGATGTCGGACGCCTGACGCTTGGTGCCGACGAACAGCACGCGGCCACCCTTGGCGACGGTGTCGGAAACCTGCTTCAGCGCCTGGTGCAGCAGCGGCACCGTCTGTGAGAGGTCGATGATGTGGATGTTGTTGCGGGCGCCATAGATATAGGGCGCCATCTTCGGGTTCCAGCGGTGGGTCTGGTGGCCGAAGTGAATGCCAGCTTCCAAAAGCTGACGCATGCTGAAATCAGGCAGAGCCATTCTCGAGTATCCTTTCCGGTTAGCCTCCACGGACACAGGCATTTCTGGACTTTGTCCTCGAACGCCACCGGAGGTTTCAGCCGGATTTCTCCCGGGCAGACACCAAAGTCCGTGTGTGGAATGAGCGCGCATATAGAGGGGATGCGCGACAAACGCAAGCGCTGCGGTGTCTTGCGGCTCAGCGTGCGGCGATCAGCGCACCGGTGCCGATCATGGCGCCGCCAGCAAACCTGTTCATCAAGCGCATCCGCCTCGGCGTTTTGAACCAGCTCGAAGCCTGCCCGGCAAGCACCGCATAGACGCCCATGGTGATAATGTTGACGCCGATCACGACCGCAACCACGAGCAGCCCCTCAGCGAGGCTCATCGTGTTGAGATCGAGGATCAGCGGCATAATCGAGGCGTGGAACAGGATCGCCTTGGGATTGCCCAGAGCAATGGAGATGCCGAGGAAAAACGATCGAGACAATCTTGCCTGCGTTGCCTGCAGTCCGCTCGATCCCGCCGAAGCCGATCGCCACATCCTGATGCCAAGAAACATCAGATAGGCAGCACCCGCATATTTCAGGATGAGAAAAACCCATTCGAAGGTCTGTGCCAGTGCCACGAGACCGAGCAGCGCCAAAGTCACCAGCACCGCGTCGCCGGCGGCGATGCCGAGACCAGCCAGGAAAGCGCGAACGAACCCACGCGAGACGCCGTTGGCGATAACCGTGAATACCGCGGGGCCAGGCGTGGCGGCGGCAAATGTGATCGCGGCGCAGTAAGCCAGAAATACCGTCAGCGTCATGGTCGTATCTTCCCCTTCGGCACGCGAACACGCCGGAAAACAGCAACGATCTCCTCGCGGCTGCATTCGAGGGCGCCTAGCCGTACCGCGCGGTCGCGTTCGAAGCCGGTTATGTCATAATGCGGCGCCGATGTCTTCGGCGGTCCCTGATAGGACGAACGCTTGACGCCGAGCTGTGCTGCAAAACGGTGCAACTCGTCGGTGTCGTCGGCCAGCAGGTGACACCAGCGGTGGCCGACCCATTTCCAGATCGCCGCGTCGACATAGACCGCCATGAGGCTCGCCGCACTCCTTCATCTTGCGCCGTCCAGCGGAGCCAGCTCAAATGGAGCCAAGATCCAATGCTAGTGATGATAGAAGGGATTCGGATAGAAAATGAAGCCGCCGGCGGCTTCGAGTTCGGCTACGGTCCTGGTGACGGCCTCCTGCATGCGGCTGTGCAACTCTGCAAGCGCATCTTCGATCGAGCCAGGATAGGCGTGCAATCCCAACGGCTCCGGCACCCGGATATGAGCGCAGCGCGGCCCGGCCGGTTGCGGCACGAAGCGGTTGACCGTGTCGCGCAGCGTGCCTTTGCAATAATCATTGCGGATACGCTTCAGATGCTCGGCGATCTCCTCTTGCGTGATGCGCGGGTTGGCTGAGGCCCACTTCCCAACGCGTTGGAGACGCTGGATCGTGTCCGCCAGCGCCCGGACCTGCTTTTGCCGTTCGGCGTCACCGGTGTTTTCCCGCAGCCAGCGGCGCGACCGGCGCAAAAGCTCGGCAGCCTCGTTGGCGCCGGGATCGACCGAAATACCCTCCCCCAGACGCCGGCTCAGCTCGAGCAGCAGTTGCTTTTGACGCGCGGCATACGAAGCCCGCTCGTCGGGCGCCATGCCGCAGGCAATCTCATCGCGCGACAGCAGCGTCGCATAGATGTGGTGGACGCGCTCCGGCAGCGTATCGCCGGCACGGCGCTCGATCTTCAGGCTCTTCTCGACATAGGCGCATTCCTGCGCCAGAGCCGGCTCGACATTCTTGGTGAAGGCGAGCTTCCAGACAACCGGCGCGATCCAAACCCTAGAATCCTGATCGGTGGCGCGAGCGCGCTTGAGCGCTTCGAATCCCATCTCGACCGCGCCCGGGAGAAGCGGACCGACAACATCGGCATGCCAGCCGACGCCGCCTTCGGGATGCAAGAGCACACCATGCCCTTTCAGCGCCCAGGCGATCGAGTGTTCCTTGGCAGCCCCACTGTTGCCGGGAATCTGGGCGATCAGATTGTTGGCCAGCCAGAATTTCTGCATGATCCGGCCGAGGCCGTTGACGACGCCATGCGTGGCCCAGGATGCCGCGAGCGGACTGACCTGCGAGACGACCTCCTTGTCGATCATCCAGTCGGTAAAGAATTCCGGATGATTGGGCGTGATGAACGTCGCCTTGCCTGGCCCGCAACAGGCCTTCAGCCGCTGCCGGTCGTCGTCGGGAAAGTCGATATGGCGGACATTGGCGACGCCGCGCAATCCGGCCAGGCGGTTGAACGGCAACAGGTCGCGAAATCCGGGAATGCCGTGCAGCATGACAAGCCGGTTGACGACAGTCATGATCCTGATCAGCGCCGGATTGGGCCTCGGCGCCACGAACACATCGATTCTGTTCAACCCATCCCCCCGATCGACCCGTCGGCGTAGAGGTTGAGATGCAATTGCGGCGTGTTCAAGTCATTCGCCGCCGCCGCTTTGTGGCGTGGTTAAGCTGAAAGCCCTATTTCGGCGGACAGGCCTTCGACTGATCGAACAACGACAGATTGACCAGCTTGCCGGTCATCGAGAACTCGCCGTAGTCCATGACGAGGTCGCGCGTGATGCCGTTCTCATGCAGCTTGAAGCTGATCCGGTACTCCGGCACCTCCTCGCCTGTCTTGTCGGTGCCATCGAAATAGGCGATGTCGACTGGCCAGTATTTGTCGGTGGCGAGTTTCGCCAGTGCCGGCGCTTCCGGATCGGTCTTGTCGGCATCAGCTTTCTTGCCGACGACGACGGTGGTGGTCATCACCTTGTCTGCATCTTCCGAGCCGTCGAACAGATTGGTTTCGTAGAAATTTTCGCCTTTTTCGGCCTTGTCGATCAGCTCGACCAGATGCTGGGTCGGAAACTGGGTGGCGGCCAGTTCGAGGCTGTTCTTCTCCGGCTTGTCGATGTCGACCTTGAGGCCCTTCGTCTCCTTCGTCGCCGTGCCCTTGACCTCCTTGTCAAGGTTCTGGTCGACGAAGGATTTTGTCACGAACGAGAAAGTCTTGCCTTCGGCGTCCTCGAAAGTGGTCGTCTGCTGGTCGGTCAGCTTTGTTGTGTTGTCGTTGGTGGCAATCTGGGTGACGAAGCGAAACTTCACCGTGTAGCCTTCGCAAGGCGAGCCGTTGAACTCATAGACCATGCGGCCGGAAATGCCGGTGATGCCCGAGCGGTCGGAAGCCTTGTCCAGGCTCAGATCATAAACCGCGCGATGCGCCTGCAGTGCCGGCACCGCAAAAGCCGGCGCCATCGAGAACACCGCTGGCAGCAGGACTGCATGGAATGCGAGACGTGTTGCGCGCATGAGGAGCTCCGATCATCGCGCCTGATGGCAGGCCGCAGGGAAAGATGGTCCAGCTTAAAAAAAGTCGTGGCGGAAGCGAGGCAAAAATAGCAATTTCGGCCCGACCTGCGCGCCGTCATCAAGCAATAGGGAAATACCATGAATGAAACAATCGAAAAGCGGCTGAGCGACCTCGGCGTGACGCTTCCGATCGCCGCCGCGCCCGCCGCCAACTACGTGCCCTTTTGCAGGTCAGGCAATCTGCTGTTCACCGCCGGACAGCTGCCGCTCAAGGACGGCAAGGTGCAGGCGAGCGGACTGCTCGGCCGCGATGTCGACACCGCAACTGGCAAGGAAGCGGCAAAATACTGCGCGATCAACATATTGGCGCAGGCCAAGGCAGCACTTGGCGATCTCGAGAGAATCCGCCGCCTGGTGAAGATCACCGTCTTCGTCGCCTCGGCGCCCGATTTTGTAGAGCAGCATCTGGTTGCCAACGGCGCCTCGGATTTTCTGGTTGCAGTGCTTGGCGATCACGGCAAACATGCCCGCTCCGCCGTCGGCGCCGCCTCCCTGCCGCTTAATGCCGCAGTGGAAATCGAAGCCATTTTCGAAGTCGAATGAGCCAGACATGACCGACCTTTCCTGGCTGACCGCCCGACCCGTGGCCCATCGCGGCCTCCACGACATGAACAAGACGCGCTGGGAGAACACTCTCTCCGCCTTCGCCGCGGCAGCCGAACGCGGCTATGCGATCGAATGCGACGTGCATCTGTCGTCTGACCGCATCCCGGTCATCATCCATGACCGTGATCTGAAGCGGCTGACCGGCCAGGACGGTTTCGTCTGGCAGCGCACGGCAGCGGAAATGACGGCGCTCAAGATCGGCGGCACATCAGACCATCTGCCGACCCTGCAGCAGGCACTCGACCTGGTCGATGGTCGTGTGCCGATGGTCGTCGAGCTGAAAGGGGCCCCCGGCCATGACGAAGGCCTGGTGGAAAGCGTCGGCAAGATGCTCAAGCGCTACAAGGGCAAGGCGGCAATCATGTCGTTCGACCACTGGCTGATCCGCGATTTCCCGAAACACGCGCCCGGCATTCCGGGCGGGCTGACCGCCTATGGCAAAGACACACCCCTGATCGAGGCGCATTTCGCCATGCTGGCGCATGACATCGCCTTCACCTCCTATGCCGCCGGCGACCTGCCGAACCGGTTCGTCTCCTTCGTGCGCGAAAGGCTCAAAATGCCGGTAATCACCTGGACCGTGCTCGACCAACCGGCGGTCGACCTGACCTTCAGATATGCCGATCAGATGACGTTCGAAGGATTCGAACCCGATCTTATACAGGTCGCTTGAACCGGGCTTGCATGGACCGGCATGGAGCTTAAATAAGCCCAATGGATCAAGGCGATGAAGGCGACGGGCAAACGGCGAATGGAGAGTATGCGATCCGGGTTGCCTCCGGCATCGGAGCCTTTACCTGCGCGGAATGGGATGGCCTCGGCGGCACCACCCGCAGCGATACAGAAAACGGCTACAACCCACTCGTTTCATTCGCTTTTCTGAGTGCACTCGAGGATTCCGGCTGCGCCGTGCGGCGCACCGGCTGGCAGGGCCATCATCTCAGGCTGGAGACAGCGCAGGGAAAACTGCTCGGTGCCGTTCCCTGCTACCTGAAATCGCACAGCCAGGGCGAATATGTTTTCGACCACGGCTGGTCGGACGCGTTTGAGCGCGCCGGCGGGCGCTATTATCCAAAACTGCAATGCGCCGTGCCGTTCACGCCGGTCACCGGCCCTCGCCTGCTGGTCAACAAGGGCGAGGACAGTTGCGCAGTGAAAGCCGGCTTGGCAGCAGGCCTGAAGGCGGTGACGGAAAAGCTCGGCGTGTCTTCCGCGCACGTGACCTTCGCGCAGGAAAAAGATGTTGGGGCGTTGGAAGCGGCGGGCTTCCTGCACCGCACCGACCAGCAGTTCCACTTCTTCAATGAAGGTTTTTCGACCTACGACGATTTTCTCGCCACTCTGGCATCGCGCAAGCGCAAGGCGTTGAAGAAGGAGCGGCGCGAGGCGCTCGCTCACGGCATCTCGATCGACTGGCTGACCGGCAAGGACCTGACCGAAAGGGTCTGGGACGACTTCTTTGCCTTCTACATGGATACCGGCAGCAGGAAATGGGGGCGGCCCTATCTCAGCCGCGAGTTCTTCTCGATGATCGGCGAGCGCATGGCCGACGACATCCTGCTGGTGATGGCCAAGCGCAATGGGCGCTACATTGCCGGCGCCATCAATTTCATCGGTTCCGATGCGCTCTACGGGCGCAACTGGGGCTGCATCGAAGACCATCCTTTCCTGCATTTCGAGGTCTGTTATCATCAGGCGATCGACTTCGCGATCGACCGTAAGCTGAAAGTGGTCGAGGCGGGCGCGCAAGGCGAGCACAAGCTGGCGCGCGGCTATAGGCCGGTGACCATGCATTCGGCGCATTACATCGCGCATCCCGGCTTGCGCAATGCGGTCGCCGACTATCTCAGACGCGAGCGGCGCGAGGTCGAGCGGATGGGCGACTATCTCGAAGAACACACTCCGTTCCGCAAGGATCTGGCGGACGATTAGAGCGACGTGCGTCCAATTGGACGCACAAAGTACGCTCTAACACTTTGAACCTCCTCATCGTACTTTCCGAAAATCGATTCCGATTTTCGGGTCGATGCGGTAGAGCAAGGCACAATCGGGAGCGCACGCCATGGCCGACCCCACCTACGACAGCAACAATATCTTCGCGAAAATCCTGCTCGGTGAAATTCCGTCGCATCGCGTCTATGAAGATGACGCAGTTGTCGCCTTCATGGATGTAATGCCGCAGGGGCCGGGTCATACACTGGTTGTGCCGAAGGCGCAGTCGCGCAACCTGCTTGACGCGGACCCGGCAGTGTTCGGCCCGCTCTTCGCAAATGTCCAGAAAGTTGCGCGGGCAGTGAAAAAGGCCTTCGATGCCGATGGCGTCACCATCATGCAGTTCAACGAGCCTGCTTCAGGCCAGACCGTCTTTCACCTCCATGTCCATGTCATTCCACGCTTCGAGGGCATCCCCTTGAAGCCACATAGCGGGCAGATGGAGAAACCGGAAGTGTTGGCTGAGAACGCTGGCAAGATACGGACGGCGCTGGGAAACTGAAGCCGGGCGGCGCGCACAATGCCTTCGGCCACTCTTTATCCAACAAAAAAGCCCCGTTTCCGGGGCTTTTTTCAGCTTTCAGGGCCATCACGCCTTGCGGGGCAGTTGCGGCACCAGGCTGCGCTTACTGCCATCCTTGCTCTTAGGCTCCGCCTTCTGCGCTATCGCCTTTTTCGCGACGGGCTTCTTGGCGGCAGCCTTCTTGGGCTTCGGCGTGTCGTCCGGTTCTTCCTTCTTCGGCTTGACCGGCGCCTCGTCGGCGAGCGACTCGAGCTTCAGGCCGGTCTCGCCGGTCTCCTTCTTCTCGACGGTGACACGCACCGTGCCGCCCTTCTTGAGCTTGCCGAACAGCACCTCGTCGGCCAACGGCTTCTTGATGTGCTCCTGGATGACCCGGCCGAGCGGCCGCGCTCCCATGCGCTCGTCATAGCCCTTCTCGGCCAGCCAGGCGATCGCCTCCTGCGACAGGTCGAAAGTGACGCCACGCTCGGAAAGCTGGGCCTCAAGCTGCATGACGAACTTCTGCACCACCTGGTGGATGACCGGAACCGGCAGCGAGCCGAACGGGATGATCGCATCGAGACGGTTGCGGAACTCCGGCGTGAACAGCCGATTGATCGCTTCGACGTCGTCGCCTTCGCGCTTGGTCGAGCCGAAACCGATCGCCGCGCGCTGCGCATCCGAGGCGCCCGCATTGGTGGTCATGATCAAGATGACATTGCGGAAGTCGATCTGCTTGCCGTTGTGGTCGGTCAGCTTGCCATGGTCCATGACCTGCAACAGGATGTTGAACAGGTCCGGATGCGCCTTCTCGACCTCATCCAGCAACAGCACGCAATGCGGATGCTGGTCGACGCCGTCGGTCAACAGGCCGCCCTGATCGAAGCCGACATAGCCGGGAGGCGCGCCGATCAGTCGCGAGACGGTGTGGCGTTCCATGTATTCCGACATGTCGAAGCGGATCAGCTCGACACCGAGCGAAGCGGCGAGCTGCTTTGCCACTTCGGTCTTGCCGACGCCGGTCGGTCCCGAGAACAGATAGGAGCCGATCGGCTTCTCCGGCTCGCGCAGGCCCGCCCGCGCCAGCTTGATCGCCGAGGTCAACGCCGTGATCGCGGTATCCTGACCGTAGACGACGCGCTTCAGCTCGATGTCGAGACCGGCCAGCACCTTCTCGTCGTCGGCGGAAACCGTCTTCGGCGGAATGCGGGCGATGGTGGCGATCGTCGCTTCGATCTCCTTGATGCCGATCGTCTTCTTGCGCTTGGCCTCCGGCACCAGCATTTGTGAGGCGCCGGTCTCGTCGATCACGTCGATCGCCTTGTCCGGCAGCTTGCGGTCGTTGATATAGCGCGCCGACAATTCGACCGAAGCCTTGATCGCCTCAGCCGTGTAGCGAACCTTGTGGAACTCCTCGAAATACGGCTTCAGACCCTTCATGATCTCGATGGCGTCCTCGATGGTCGGCTCGTTGACGTCGATCTTCTGGAAGCGCCGCACCAGGGCGCGATCCTTCTCGAAGAACTGGCGGAACTCCTTGTAGGTGGTCGAGCCGATGCAGCGGATCGCGCCGGACGACAGCGCCGGCTTCAACAGATTCGACGCATCCATGGCGCCACCTGACGTCGCCCCTGCCCCGATCACCGTGTGGATCTCATCGATGAACAGGACCGCGCCCGGATAATCCTCGAGTTCCTTGACGACCTGCTTCAGCCGCTCCTCGAAATCGCCGCGATAGCGCGTGCCGGCCAGCAATGTTCCCATGTCGAGCGCGAAGATGGTGGCGTTGTGCAACACTTCCGGCACGTCGCCCTCGACGATGCGCTTGGCAAGGCCTTCGGCGATCGCCGTCTTGCCGACGCCGGGGTCGCCGACATAGAGCGGATTGTTCTTGGAGCGGCGGCACAGCACCTGGATGGTGCGGTTGATCTCGGACTCGCGGCCGATCAGCGGATCGATCTTGCCGGCCTTGGCCTTGTTGTTCAGGTTGACGCAATAGGCGGTCAGCGCGTCCTGCTGCTGCTTTTTCTTGCCGCCGTCCTCTTGCGGCTCGGCGCCGTTCTGGCCGCCCTGCTCGTCGTCGGCGCCGCGCGGCGACCGCGTCTCGGATGCGCCGGGGCGCTTGGCGATGCCGTGCGAGATGTAGTTGACCGCGTCATAGCGGGTCATCTGCTGTTCCTGCAGGAAATAGGCGGCATGGCTCTCGCGCTCGGCGAAGATGGCAACGAGCACGTTAGCGCCGGACACTTCCTCGCGGCCGGACGACTGAACATGGATCACCGCGCGCTGGATGACGCGCTGGAAACCGGCCGTTGGCTTGGAGTCCTCGTCGTAACCGGTGACGAGATTGTCGAGCTCGGTGTCGATATAGGTGAGAACCGTATGCTTCAGCTCGTCGAGATCGACGTTGCAGGCGCGCATGACCGCGGCCGCCTCGGTATCGTCGATGAGGGCGAGCAGCAAATGTTCAAGGGTTGCGTATTCGTGGTGCCGCTCATTGGCGAGCGTCAGCGCCTGGTGAAGCGCCTTTTCCAGGCCTTGGGAGAAAGCCGGCATGTTACCTCACTTCTTCTCCATCACGCATTGCAGCGGATGCTGATTCTGTCGGGCGAAATCCATGACCTGAGACACTTTGGTCTCGGCCACCTCGAATGTATAGACCCCGCACTCGCCCACTCCATGATTGTGAACATGTAGCATGATGCGTGTGGCGGCTTCACGGTCCTTCTGGAAAAAACGCTCCAGCACGTGAACCACGAATTCCATGGGCGTGTAGTCGTCGTTGAGAATGAGGACCCGATAAAGGCTAGGCTTCTTGGTCTTGGTTTTAGTGCGTGTGATAACAGCCGTGCCGCGACCGGCCTCGTTGCCGTCGCTGCCGTTTTGCATACGCACCACATCTCCTGTGGCAGTCAAACCTGTAGTCACGTAGTCCTGCCTTTTTCGAATCCCCGAGCGAGTTCGACATGTAGGTGTTCGATGGACGATTTTAAGCCCTTCTGTTTAGCTGACAATATGGCTAGGTGGCCAAACTTGGCCGATTTTCGAAATCGTGAAGGCGACAGAGCCCCTGATCTCAAATTGACATGAAAAAACCCGGCCGCGCGTTCGCGACCGGGTCTGTCTTGCAGGCCCGAGGGCCGTCTTCACATTCTATAGCGAGATTATTTCGCTTTTGCGACGATTGATTCGAACGGCTTGTAGGCTTCTTTGGCGAGCTCGGCATAGAGATCGCCGATCTTCGTCGCTTCGGTGACGAAGGATTCGTAGGACTGCTTGGCAAAATCAGACTGGATCTCGATCGCCTTCTCCAGCGACTTGGCCGACAAAAGTTTCTCAGCTGCGGCACTGCCGGCTTCGAAGCTCTTCTTGGTATACTCGCCCGCCTCGGTGGCGATGGCCTGCGCACCCTTGGAAAGGGATGCGAAGCTCTTCAAACCGGTGTCGGCAAATTCCTTGCCGTATTTGCTGAAATCTTCATAGGTCTGGCTCATTTCACGCTCCCTTGAGGGTTGCCCTTGAACGGCGGACGCGCCCTGTCCGGGCCGCGTTGTGCAATGCAAGTAATGTATTGTGCAATGCACAAAAAGTCAATGTTCGCGGAGTGCGACGCCAGCACGCCGGCCCGGCACATCGAGCCCGGTCACTGGCCCAGGCACTAGCGGTGGCTAAAATTCGAATAAAGAGAAGCTCAAACCCGAAGAAAATGGTGAACGCGGCGGTTACCATAAACGGATTGGTAACGCTGACCGCGATAGCTTGGCTGGAAGTGAGGCAGGAACCTTTGCCGCCTCCAGAGCAACAAAAAATCCAAAGGAACCATCGGTGCGTCAGGCGTTGTCGGGCATTCTCTCCAAATCCTCTTTGAAAACGATCATGATCCTCGCTTTGGCGATGACATTCGTCGTCGCCGACGCTGCTTCGTCCATGGCGGCGAGGTCGGCGGCCATTGTCATCGACGCCAAGACCGGCAAGGTGCTTTATTCTTCGAATGCCGATGGTCGGCGCTATCCCGCCTCGCTCACCAAGATGATGACGCTTTACCTGGCCTTCGAGGCCATGGCGAAGGGCAAGATCAGCAAGAACTCCCGGGTCGTCTTCTCGGCCAATGCTGCTGCCGAACCGCCGACGAAACTCGGCGTCAGGCCGGGCGGCGCGATCACGGTCGAGACCGCGATCCTGTCGATGGTGACCAAGTCGGCAAACGACTCGGCAACGGCGCTCGGCGAGCTTCTCGGCGGCAACGAAGCCAATTTCGCCCACATGATGACAGCCAAGGCGCGTGCACTGGGCATGAAGGGGACCGTTTTCCGCAACGCCCACGGCTTGCCAAATCCCGGTCAATTCACGACCGCGCGCGACATGGCGGTGCTCGGCATTGCGCTACGGGAGCACTTTCCCCAGTACTACGGCTATTTCGCGCAACGTTCCTTTCTCTACGGCCGCAAGCGCATCAACGGCCATAACCGCCTGCTTGGGCGCATCAAGGGCGTCGACGGCATCAAGACGGGTTACACCCGCGCCTCCGGCTACAATCTCGTCTCCTCGGTCGACGACGGCGATCGCCGCATCGTCGCGGTGATCATAGGCGGGAAATCCGGCGGCAGCCGCGACAACCAGATGGCCGAATTGATCAACACCTACATGCCGAAGGCGTCGTCGCGCGGCAGCGGCATGCTGATCGCCAAGGCAGGCGGCGGCAATCCGATCACCGCGCTGGCAAAAGTGTTCCTGCCCAAGCGCGATGCGCCGACGCCGGACAGCAGGCCGGACGACGACGTCATTGCCTCCCTTGTTGAGGAAAGCGAGCCGGTCGTCGAAGAAACCACCCCCGTCGTTGAGACCAGGAAGGTCAAGACAGTGGCCGTGGCCACGGCGGACGATGTGGCGACCGCACGGGTCGCAGCAGCCTACGCCGAACCCGCGGCGGTCGACCCCGTCAACACGGCATCGGTGCCGTCCGGCTGGGCAGTCCAGGTCGCCTCTTCGCCAAAACAGTCCGAAGCTCAGGCTCTCCTGGACGAGACTAGCAAGCAGGCGCCTTCGATCCTCGCCGATGCCACAGGTTTCACCGTCGCCTTCGAAAAGGACGGCGTCACCTACTACCGCGCCCGGTTCGGCTTTGGTTCGAAGACTGCCGCCTGGAAAGCCTGCAACGCCCTGAAGAAAAAGAAAATCGAGTGCTACGCCGTCCAGCAGTAGACGGCGTCGAAAACATCTCCCGGAAAAATTCTGCGTCGAAGGAGAACTAGTTGTGATTGGAGAGCAAGACGTCCTTGGCTTCATTGATCCGCGCCGCCAGAAAAGACGTGCCGCCGATATCGGGGTGCAGGCGCTGCATCAGGCGGCGGTGCGCCTTGCGGACATCCGCCGCGGCGGCCCCCGCTTCAAGACCAAGGATCTTGTAGGCCTCCTCCTTAGTCATGGCGCCCGAACCTGGCGAAACACCCAGCCCTTCGCCACCATTCGCCTCCGCGTCTTTGCGCCAGATGGGAAATCTGCCGTCAAGATACGTCTCTAGCAGCTGGCGGCTCTCCGGGTCGCCGGGGAGTTCGCGATAAAGCTGCTGCAATTCCGCAAGGCTCATGGTGCCGAGCATCTTGCCTTCATGCCGGCCGGCAAGCACCAGCCCCTCCAGACTGCCGGTATCGTGATCAAGCTCCATCTCAAGTGCCGCGGTACGCACCGTCGAATGCTTGCCCGGCTCCAGTTTCGCCGTCGGCCGCTTCATCCGCATGGAGCCATACCAGGCGAGCGCCGCCGACAGGATCAAGCCGCCGATGCCTTCGCGTCCGACCAGGAGCACGGCGACGCCGATCAGCGCCAACAGGACGGGCCCAAGCGTCCTCATTCCGCTGGCGAGTTTGGCAGGGTCGGCGCGGAGAAAGACCGTGACCACGCCGAGCAGCACCAAAAGCAACGCCACGAATGCGATAATCGCGCCCATCATTTCCTGCCGCCCCGCAGATGCTCGATCATCAGCCGGTCTTCCGCCCTGCCCCTGGCCTCGAGTGCCTTCAGCCCGCCGGTCGCAAACACGGCGACCGCCGAGAGCAGGCTGGCCAAGGTTGCGCCAGCCCGTCGATCAAATCGGAACCAAGCTCCTTTGGACAGCCGCGCAATTTCCTTGAACGCCTTTTCTGCGCCGGAATCATGGCCCTCCTGAAAGACGAAGACAGGAACGCCGTGCAGGCCCAGGCTGCCGGCCTTTTCCGCCAGATCGTCTATATTTTCTTCCATCGCATCGCCGATATAGACCAACGCGTTGACCTTGGCCGCAGCAGTCTGTTTCAGCGTATGGGCGAGGACCTTGCCGATCTGGGTGTGTCCGCTGCGGCAATCGATCCTCGTCATCAACTGTTTCAGCGCCTCCGTATCGCTGACGAATGCGGATGAGCGGCACTCGCCAAGGCCCCGAAAATAGACCAGTTGAACCTTGAGCGCTCCGGCCTTGCCGACCGCGTCGAACATCTCGCCCTGCAGCGCACAGGCGAGATCCCAGGTCGGCTGACGGCTCATCGTCGCGTCGAGTGACAGAATGAGCCTGCCAGAACCGGTCGCGGATGCTGCGAGCGTTTTTGCCTGACGGATAAAGGCGTCGATCTCGCCGGTGCTCGATTGGGGCTCGACCGGCGCAGGATTGGCCTTGGCGGGCACGGGCTGCTTCTTGTCGCTCATGACATTCAAGATGTGGCGTTGTCGCACAGCTTGCAAGCCCAGATGAGGCGACCTGGAGGGCCAGCGGCAGCTTTGAATTTGGGCCTTCCTAGAGAAGGCCGAGATCGGCAAGCTCGCGCCTGAGTTTCGGCGGCATCTCGACCAGCCCCGCTTTGCCCTTACCGAGATCGGCCGGTGCGTCCGACGGTTTCAGGTAGCGCCAGCCTTGAAAGGCCCGGCGCGGCTGCCAGTCGGTGCGCACGACCACAGGATCGAGCATCAGGTGACAGCGGCCAATGCCGTCATCATCGGTGAAAGGGCGGATTTCGGTGATCAACTGGCGGCACTGCACATTGCCCTTGATCACCCAGTAGAGGGAACCGCCATCGGTGACCTCGGCGCCGCGCGTCGGCATCATGCGTGTGGTGTGGTAATGCTCGGCCGGCTCGCCGGCGCGCCGCCGTTCGTCGAGGCGGAAGGCGATCCACTCTTCGAGATCTTCGACGCTGTCGCAGCCGACACAGAGCTTTATGATATTGAGAGACATGGATTAAGGTTTAGTCCTGCGCGCGAAGGCGTCAACGGCCTGGTCGACTTTCTCCACAGTGCCAATCCATGGTGCAAGGTTGGCTCAGCACTCCACGATATTGACGGCCAGTCCGCCGAGGCTGGTTTCCTTGTATTTCTCGTTCATGTCGAGGCCGGTCTGGCGCATGGTCTCGATCGCGGCATCAAGCGGCACGAAATGAACGCCGTCGCCCTTGATGGCCAGCGACGCGGCAGTCACCGCCTTGACGGCACCGAGCGCATTGCGCTCGATGCAAGGCACCTGCACCAGTCCGCCAACCGGATCGCAGGTCATGCCGAGATGATGTTCGAGCGCGATCTCGGCGGCGTTCTCGACCTGCTCCGGCGTGCCGCCCATGACGGCGCACAGCCCCGCCGCCGCCATCGCCGAGGCCGAACCGACCTCGCCCTGGCAGCCGACTTCGGCGCCTGAGATCGAAGCGTTGGTCTTGATGATGCCGCCGATCGCCGCCGCGGTCAGCAGGAAATCGCGGATACTTGGTTGGTCGGCCTCGGGATGGAAATGCAGCCAGTAGCGCAGCACCGCGGGCAGCGTGCCTGCAGCACCATTGGTCGGCGCGGTGACGACGCGCCCGCCGGCGGCGTTCTCCTCGTTCACCGCCATGGCATAGATCGACAGCCAGTCATTCGCGAGCAGCGGGTTGGGCCGGTTCTGCCGCCACTGCTCTTGCAGCTTGTCATGCAATTGCCGCGCGCGTCGGCGCACCTTCAGTCCGCCCGGCATGATGCCGTCCTGCGACAGGCCGCGTTCGATGCAGCTCTTCATGGCGCTCCAGATGCCGTCAAGACCGGCGTCGAGCTCCTCGCGCGACATCTGCGTCTCTTCGTTGACGCGCTTCATGTCGGCGATGGAAAGGCCGCTTTTCGCCGCCATCGACAGCATCTCGACGGCATTCTTGAAGGGGTATGGAACCTTCTTGCCTTCCGTCGTCACCGAGCCCTTCGCCTTCATACGCTGCAGCTCCTCCTCCGAAACCACGAAGCCGCCGCCGATCGAATAATAGATACGCTTGAGCAGCAGCCGGTCGTCGGCATCATAGGCGGAGAAAGCCATGCCGTTGGCATGGCCGGAAAGCGGCGTCTTGCGATCCAGCACCAGATCCGTTGCCGGGTCGAAGCGGTAGGAGGGATGGCCGGGCGGTGAAATCCGCTTCTCGGCAGCGATGCTGGCGACGATTCCATCCGCCTGATCGGGGTCCACCGTCTGGGGCGTCTGGCCGGCAAGGCCGAGCACGACGGCACGGTCGGAACCATGGCCGATGCCGGTATAGGCGAGCGAGCCGTGCAGGCTGGCGGCGATGCGGTCGACCCGGGCGCCGGCCGGGCGCGGCCAGTCATCTCCCGCGATCTCGTCGAGGAAACGCCGCGCAGCCGTCATCGGTCCCATCGTGTGCGAACTCGATGGTCCAATACCGATCTTGAACAGGTCGAAAACCGAAAGGAACACGCGCCGCTCTCTCCTATTGGAATTTACATATAGGAATTCCTGTGATGTTTCCGCTCTTTCGAAGATCGCGGCGCTGCACCTGCCGACCTTGTTTGCTCCGGCAGCGACATCGTTGCGTTCCGCCATCGAAGCGGCACCACCGCTTGTGGTAAAAGGGTCGCATGGGCGATTCCTTCCATTTGTCGACGGCAGACCTCGTGGCGCTGGCCTTCTTCCTTTTCGTATGGGTGCTGCATACGCTCGCCTCCGACGGAAAGCTGGTCAGCCGCATGTCGCTGACGACGGCGATGAACGTGCAGCGTGAAGCCTGGATGCGGACCATGGCCGAACGCGAGATTCGCATTGTCGACACCGCCATCATGGCAGGTCTTCAACAGGGAACCGCCTTTTTCGCCTCCAGCTCGCTGATTGCGATCGGCGGCTGTTTCGCCCTGCTCGGTGCCTCCGATCAGGTTGTTTCGGTGCTGAGCAACCTGCCGCTCGGCGCGACATCATCCCGCTCCGCCTTTCAGATGAAGGTGTTCGGATTGGTGCTGATCCTGGCCTATTCCTTCTTCAAGTTCGGCTGGGCCTACCGGCTGTTCAACTACTGCTCGATTCTGATCGGCGCGGTGCCGATCCCGCATGGCGAAGCCTCACGCAACCCGGTCAGCGAGACGGCGGTATGGCGGGCGGCGCGCATGAACATGCTGGCCGGAAAACACTTCAATTCCGGCATGCGCGGTGTGTTCTTCTCGATCGGCTATCTCGGCTGGTTCGTCGATCCAAGGGTGTTCGTGCTGTCGACGCTGTTGTTGCTGGCGGTTCTGGTACGTCGCCAGTTCTTCTCGGCGGCGCGGCAAGCCGTGATCGGTCAGCCGCCCGAGCCGACACCCGGTCCGGGGAAAAGCCGATCGATGCGGCCCGACAGCCAATAGGTGACGAGCCCTATCCATTCACGGACCGCCGTGGTGGTGACCTCCAACCCGTTGTAAGGGGGAAGCGTGGCTATGTTTTCCTTACCGGAGGTCATGTAGTCGACCGGCCACGCAACGGTCGGAAAACCTGCTTTGTCGAACAGCGCCGTGGCCCGCGGCATGTGGAAGGCAGAGGTCACCAGCAGCCAGGTCTCGCCCGGTTTCGGCGTCACCAATTCCCTGGTGAAGATTGCGTTCTCGTAGGTGTTGCGGGATTTGTTCTCGAGGACCAGCCGATCGGCCGTCACGCCAAGCGCAGTGAGCAGGCGCGGGCCTGTGTCCGCATCGCCCTCACCTGCGGTCATCATCTCAACGGTGCCGCCGGAGATGACGATTTTCGCAGTCGGAAAACGCCGTGCCAGTACGGCCGCCTCGACGATCCGGTCGCCAGCGCCATTGATTTCATAGCCGCCACGCACGGCATTGATGGGGCTCTCCAGACCGCCGCCCAGCACAATGATACCATCAACCTTTTCCGGCAGCGGCGGCTTGGGGAAGCGATCTTCCAGCGGACTGATCATTATTGCGCCGAGCTCCGTCCATGTCGAAAGCGCAAGAATGAGAACGGCAAGGACGGTGCCGGCGGTGGTCCATCGTCGCCGTCCGAACATCGCCGCCACCAGCCCCGCCAGCAACAGGAAGATTGCAAAATTCAACGGCTGGACAAAGAACCAGAGCAATTTGGAAAGATAGAAGAACATCCCTCACCCCCACATCGGCCCAAATCGGAATCGATTCTCGGAAAGCACGATGCGCAGATTCAACGTGCTAGAGCGTACTTTGTGCGTCCAAGTGGACGCACGTCGCTCTAATGCATACCGCTCCATAAGCACGTGGCGCTTTTAGAGTAACGACATGCATAAACCAGGACCAAAGCGCCCCGCATCATTCAAATGCGATGCCTAAGGGACGACACTACCACCACTTTTCCGGCTGGAACGTACCCGCCGCCTGTTCGATGACGTGGGCGGTCTGGAACAAGGTTTCCTCATCGAAGGGCCGGCCGATGAGCTGCAGGCCGAGCGGCAGGCCCTTGGCGTCAAGCCCTGCGGGCACGGCGATGCCCGGCAGTCCGGCCATGTTCACCGTCACCGTAAAGATGTCATTGAGGTACATTTTGACTGGGTCGGCGGCCATGTCCTCGTCGGCGATGCCAAAAGCCGCCGACGGCGTCGCCGGCGTCAGGATGACGTCGACGCCCGCCGCGAATGCATTTTCGAAATCCCGCTTGATGAGGTTCCGCACCTTCTGCGCCTGCAGATAGTAGGCATCGTAGTAGCCGGCGGAGAGCACATAAGTGCCGATCATGATGCGGCGCTTGACCTCGCGGCCGAAGCCGGCGGCGCGGGTCCTCTCGTACATGTCGACGATGTCCTTGCCCGGCACCCGCAACCCGTAGCGGACGCCGTCATAGCGGGCGAGGTTCGACGAGGCTTCGGCAGGCGCAACGATGTAATAGGCCGGCAGCGCATATTTCGTATGCGGGAGCGAAATGTCGACGATCTCGGCGCCGGCATCTTTCAGCCAGGCAATACCCTTCTGCCACAGCGCCTCGATCTCCTCGGGCATGCCGTCGACGCGGTATTCCCTGGGGATGCCGATGTTCATGCCCTTGATCGGCTTGCCGATCGCCGCCTCGTAATCCGGCACCGGCCGGTCGACCGAGGTGGTGTCCTTCGGATCGACCGAGGCCATGGATTTCAAGAGGATCGCGGCATCACGCACATCGCGGGCGATCGGTCCGGCCTGGTCGAGCGACGAAGCGAAGGCGACGATGCCCCAGCGCGAGCAGCGGCCGTAGGTCGGCTTGATGCCGACCGTGCCGGTGAAGGCGGCGGGCTGGCGGATCGAGCCGCCGGTGTCCGTGGCCGTGGCGCCGGCACATAGAAACGCGGAGACAGCCGAGGCCGAGCCGCCTGACGAACCGCCCGGCACCAGCTGGGCGTTGTCCAGCGTGCGCGCGGTCCTGGTGCCGCCGGCCGAGACGAAACCGCCATCGCCCTGATGCGTGGTCGGCATCACCACCGTATCGAGCCGCGAACGCCGCCACGGATTGACCACGGGGCCGTAATAGGAGGTCTCGTTGGACGAGCCCATGGCGAACTCGTCCATGTTGAGCTTGCCGAGCATCACGGCGCCGTCGGCCCACAGATTGGCGGTGACGGTCGATTCGTAGTGCGGCTTGAACCCATCCAGCACATGGCTGCAGGCCTGGGTGTGAATGCCTTCGGTGCCGAACAGGTCCTTGATCCCGAGCGGAATGCCTTCGAGCGACCCGCCCTCGCCCTTCGCCAGCTTCGCGTCCGAGGCCTTGGCCATGTCGCGCGCCTTGTCGTCGGTGACCACGACATAGGCGTTGAGCGCCGGATTGGCCCGCTCGATCGCCGACAGGTAAGCTTCGGTGATCTCGGCTGCGGTGATTTCCTTGGCGCGCAGCTTGGCGCGGGCTTGCGAAATCGTGAGTTGCGTCAGGTCGCTCATCAGGCAAGGCTCTTTTCGTAAAACACCGACCACTCGGTATCGGGATAGTCCAGCACCGGGCCGCAGCGCGAAAATCCGGCGCGTTCATAAACGGTCCACGCAGCCGGATGGCGATCGCCTGTCTCCAGCACCAGACGCTTCAATCCTTCATTGCGCGCCAGCGCCTCGACCCGCCCGACGATCTTGGCGCCGATCTTCTGTCCACGATGCGAAGGCCGCGTGTACATGCGCTTGACCTCGCCGATGGTGCCATCGTGGCGCTTGAGCGCGCCGCACCCGATGGCAAGGCCGTTGTCACGGGCGATGAAGACAGTCGTGTCGTTGTCGGCCATCTGCTCGACGGTCATGTGGTAACAGTGCTCCGGCGGTGTCAGTTCGAGCAGCGTGGCGTTGAGTTCCTCGACCAACCCGCGCACATCGTCCTGCAGCGGCGTCTCGATGGCGATCTCGATTGCCATCTGCCGCTACTCCACGACCTTCGGCACCAGGAAGAAATTCTCTTCGGTCGCCGGCGCGTTGGCGACAATGTCGGCCGCCTTGCTGCCGTCGGCGACGACGTCCTGGCGCTTCTTCATCTCCATCGGGGTCACCGAAGTCATCGGCTCGACGCCGGACATGTCGACCTCGTTCAGCTGCTCGACAAAGCCCAGAATGGCATTCAACTCACCGGTCATGCGCTCGGCATCCTCCTCGCTCACCGCAATGCGGGCGAGACGCGCGACGCGCTTCACAGTCTGAAGATCAACGGACATATTTGTTTGTGCCTCAGGAAAACCAGTCCGCGCTATAGCGGCGCGGCGCGTGCCGCGCAACATGCATCGTGCCGAGAACCGGGCCAGTAAGGTCTATGGCAGGGCCACACCGTCGCAGAGGAAATAGCTGCCGCTGTTGCTGCCCCCCTCGCTTTCGTCGTCCGCGGGTCGGACCGAAACCAGATCGATCTGCTTCGCGTTCATTTGCGTTACGGAGAGAACGTCCGGAAAGACGTGGCCGGGCTCCTGGCATATGGCTGTCACCGCCCAGCTCGGCGAGAGCGTCGCCTTGGTGATCTGAAGGAACTCGCAATCGTATTCGACGCTTTGCAGGCCACGCGCCGAGAGCACAATGTTGCCGGCGTCGATCAGCGACTGCAGTGTGTCCTTCCTGGCCTGCGCACAAAGATCCTCGGACTGGAGATAGACGCCTTCAATGAAGTCCTCCGCGGCGGACGCTGGGGAAGCCACAGAAATAGAAATGAAAAGAAAGCCCCTCAAAACCATGTTTTCACTCCATTTTGGCGCCTTATACCTAGCGTCTTCTACAAGCTAATCGTCTCGCCGATCTTCGGCAATGCCACTTTCACGTCCGATCCATCCATCCCTGCTACGAACTTTTCGGCGGTCTGGTCGATGATCGGGAACGTGCCGAAGTGACTGGGGATGACAGTCTCGAACTGAAAGAAGCGCCGGCAGGCAAGGGCTGCTACCGCGCCACCCATGGTAAAGCGATCGCCGACCGGCACGATACCGATCTTCGGCTCGTGCAATTCATTGATCAGTGCCATGTCGGAAAAGATGTCGGTGTCGCCCATATGATAGAGCGTCTTATCTTCCGGGAAATGCAGAACGAGCCCGCCCGGATTGCCGAGGTAGGTGTTCTGGCCATTGTCGCCCGGAAACGAGGATGAATGGAGCGCCTGGACGAAGGTGGTGGTGAAACCGCCGCAATCCACGGTGCCGCCGATATTGCCGGGATTGATCTTCTTGTCGCTGGCGCCCTGGCCGACCAGATACATGCAAACCTCGAAATTGGCGACCAGCATGGCGCCGCTTTTCCCAAGCACTTCCAGCGCACCGCTGATGTGGTCGCTATGGCCGTGGGTCAAAAGGACATGCGTGACCCCTTCCGCCGGTCCTTCCCAGCCGCCCGTCCATGACGGATTGCCGACCAGATAGGGATCGATGAGGATTTTCGCGTCGGCGGTTTCGACGCAAAATGCGGAATGTCCGTACCAGGTCAGTTTCATGAATGCTTTCCTCGATTTTTGCTTCGGCAAAGGATAGAACGCCGGCACTAAAATTAAAGTCCCACAGCGTCCTTTGCGACGTGTAATCCAAGGAAAGCCGTTGAGCATCATCACCATCGAAGAGTTGCCGGCGCGGCTCAGCGGCGGCAAGACGCTGGCCGGGCTCGACCTCGGCGACAAGACCATTGGCGTGGCGGTTTCCGACCGGGGCTTTGCCTTCGCCCATCCGCGCCCCGTCATCATGCGCAGGAAATTCTCGCTGGATGCAGCTGTGCTGCTCGCCTTGCTGCAGAAAGAGAATGTCGGCGCCGTGGTGCTCGGCCTGCCGATCAACATGGACGGGTCAGAAGGTCCGCGTGCCCAGAAATCCCGCGCCTTCGCCCGCAACATGGCTGGTATGACTGACCTGCCCTTCGTTTTATGGGACGAGCGACTGTCGACGGTGGCGGCTGAGCGGACATTGATCGAGATGGATTTTTCGCGCCGCAAACGCGCCGGCAAGATCGATTCGGCCGCGGCAGCGTTTATCCTGCAGGGCGTTCTCGACCGGCTTCAGGCGCTCGGCGTCGATGCCTGGTCGAAATAACGGTCGCGCATTATCCTGATCCAGCCACCGATCACCCGGCGGCGGCGAAACGCCCAAAACGCCATCAGCAGCAGACTGTCGAGGATGCAGGCCTTTGCCACCATGCCGGGAATGAGCGCCGGATCAATGCCAAGCATTTCCCCATAGAGCTGGAAAACCAGGTCATGCAATTGGCGGCTCAGCATGACATAGCCGAAATTGATGTCGTTGAGCGACAGGAAGAACCAGCCCCAGAACAGAGCGAGCGGTGCCGCCCATAGCGCGAACAAGGTGCGCATCAGCGGCCATCCCTCAAGTTCGTGTCCGGCCTCAAGTTTGTGTCCGGCCGGCCGGAAATGCGCGAAAGCGCCGAGTTGTGCGCCGCCGCCTTCGCCATCACATGCGCTGCGGCACGGATTTCGCCGGTGCCCGGATCCGCTGCGGCAAAAGCCGACCGCCGCTCTGCGAGCATGGCGACATAGGAAGCCAGCAATGCCGCCAGCTGCACCGCGACGACCATGAACAGCCCGTTGATGCCTTGCGCGGCGCCGCCGACCACGATCAGCGACAGCACGCCGGAAGCGGAGATGAAGGCGACCCGCACAACGCTGTCGGTGGCGTCCGGATTTGTCGGGACGCTGATTAGAGTCTCGACAAAAGCCCAGCAGAACAGCACCGCGACGACAAGCAGCGCCACGGCAAGCGGCGCCACCACGATGGCATTTTCGAGGTCGACGAAGCGGGTGTCCTGGACGGCAACGCCGAGCACGCCAAGCGCTGCAGCAACACCGCGATTTCCGTCGATGCAGATGAACGCCAGCAGGGCGAAAACGACCGCCCAGTGCAAGGCCAGAAAGGAGCTCAATATGTGCCGCATGGCGTTCCTGCTTCAGTAAACAGGACAGTGGGCTTTGCGGCTTGCGACCGCAATGGAAACCATTTGTTAAGGTTAACGGCTTTCCACAGAGCGGCGATCGACGAGGAAAATCCGTCCCGAAGCCTTCTCAGGTGACCGGCGGATAGAGCGTGTCGATGATCATGCGCGCGTCATGGCGCGAATCGAGCATGCCATAGGTGTTGCGCCACTGGCCGGCGAGGCGCGTCTCGACGAAGGCGTCGGCGATCCGCCCTGCCCCCAGCCTGCGAAGCTCCGCCGCTGCCGCCGACAGTGCCAGTTGTTCGGTGAGCAGACGAGCCGAGCCCTCATCGGTTGCCGCGACCTGCATTGCCGCCTTGAGCACACCGACGGTGCCGCGTCCGCCGGCGCCGAGATCGCGATCGATGCCGGCAAGCACGTCCTCGAACAGGCCGGGTGCGCGCCCCAGCACGCGCAGCACGTCGAGCGCCATGACGTTGCCGGATCCCTCCCAGATCGCGTTGACCGGAGCTTCACGATAGTAGCGGGCAAGTGGTCCCTCCTCGACATAGCCGTTACCGCCGAGGCACTCCATCGCCTCGTAGAGCAGCGGCGGCGCGATCTTGCAGACCCAGTATTTGACGACCGGCGTCATGGCGCGCGCGAAGGCCGCCTCGCCACGATCACCGGCCGCCTCGTCGAAGGAGCGCGCCAGCCTGAACGACAGCGCGGTGGCGGCGGCGACGTCGAGCGCCATGTCGGCCAGCACGCGCTGCATCAGCGGTTGCTCGATCAGATTGGTTCCAAACACCTGGCGGTGACGGGCGTGGTGGACGGCCTCGGCCAGCCCGGCACGCATGATCGCCGACGAGGCGATCGCGCAGTCGAGCCGCGTCAGCGTCACCATGTCCATGATCGTCTTCACGCCCGCCCCAGGCTCGCCGATCATCTCGCCGATGGCGTTGACGAACTCCACTTCCGACGAGGCGTTGGAGCGGTTGCCGAGCTTGTCCTTCAGCCGCTGGAAGCGAAAGCCATTGCCCGAACCATCGCCGAGAATGCGGGGAACGAGAAAGCACGAAAGCCCTTCCGGCGCCTGTCCAAGCACCAGGAATGCGTCCGACATCGGCGCCGACATGAACCATTTGTGGCCAGTCAGCCGATAGAAGCCGCTGCCGGCGCGCTCGGCCCGGGTGACGTTGGCGCGGACGTCGGTGCCGCCTTGCTTCTCGGTCATGCCCATGCCGAGCGTCAGCCCGGCCTTTTCGACCGGCGGCTTCTGGCTCTGATCGTATTTGCGTGTCGTCACGCGCGGCGCCCATTCGCGAAACAGCTTCGGGCTTGCCATCAGCGCTGCCAGCGATGCGCTGGTCATGGTGATGGGACAGAGATGCCCGGTTTCGAGCTCGGCCGTCAGGTAGAAACGGGCGGCGCGCACCTGATGACGGCGGCCGATCTCGGCATCGCCATTTTCCCAGACCGACGAATGCAGCCCGTTCGCCACCGACCGGCGCATCAGCGCATGATAGGCAGGATGGAACTCGACCAGGTCGATGCGTCGGCCCTGGCGGTCATGGGTCCTGAGCTTCGGCGTCTCGACATTGGCGAGGCGGGCCAGCTCCTGCGCCTCCTGCGTCAGAACGAAACGGCCGAGCCCATCGAGATCCTTGCGCACCGGATCGGAAAAACGCTCGGCAAGCTGGATCAGCAACGGATCGCCCCGCCAGGCGTTACCGCCTGCCAGCGGCGGTGGCTGGTTCGTCACGTCGTCGGTCACGCCCAATCCTTCTATCGGCAGAAAGGCCTTATCATCACAAGGCCACGAATCCGAAGCCATCAGCTAGATATAGCCCAAGCCGCGCAACGCGCGCGACGAAAATACCGGGGAGAAAGGCCCCAATCCAAAGCTGGTGCTTGCAGCCAAAGGTCCTCCACCCTATAGCAGCGCCTTGAGATGACTGACGCTTCGTCCCTGCCGCTCTATCCCCACCGCCATCTTCTGGGCATCCGCGATCTTTCCCCCGCCGACATCGAGCTTTTGCTGGACCGGGCGGACCGAGCGGTCGCGATCTCGCGGCAATCGGAGAAGAAGACCTCGACGCTGCGCGGCCGCACCCAGATCAACCTTTTCTACGAAGCGTCGACCCGCACGCAATCGTCGTTCGAGCTGGCGGGAAAACGGCTCGGCGCCGACGTCATGAACATGTCGGTGGCCAGTTCTTCGGTGAAGAAGGGCGAGACGTTGATCGACACGGCGATGACGCTGAATGCCATGCGCCCCGACATATTGATCATCCGCCACCAGTCGGCCGGTGCTGCGGCGCTGCTGGCGCAGAAAGTCGGCTGCTCGGTGATCAATGCCGGCGACGGCGCCCATGAGCATCCGACGCAGGCGCTGCTCGACGCGCTGACCATCCGCCGCGCCAGGGGTCCGCTGTCGAAGCTGATCGTGGCGATCTGCGGCGACATCCTGCATTCGCGCGTGGCGCGCTCCAACATCATGCTGCTCAACGCGCTCGGTGCCCAGGTCCGCGTCGTGGCACCGTCGACGCTTCTGCCCGCCGGCATCGAGAAAATGGGCGTGATCGTCACCCGTTCGATGGCCGAAGGGCTCAAGGATGCGGATGTGGTGATGATGCTGCGCCTGCAGCGCGAGCGGATGGAAGGCGCCTTCGTGCCTTCGGTGCGGGAATATTTCCGCTATTTCGGCCTCGATGCCGAGAAGCTGAAGGCGGCCAAGGACGGCGCTCTGGTCATGCATCCCGGCCCGATGAACCGCGGCGTCGAGATCGCCTCGGAAATCGCTGACGGTCCGCAGAGCGTCATCCAGGAACAGGTGGAAATGGGCGTTGCCGTGCGCATGGCGGTGATGGAAGCGCTGCTCGATCCTCGCCGCAATCGCGAGGTTGCATGATGAGCACGACGGTCTTCAGCCGGGCTCGCATCGTCGATCCGTCGCGCGGCATCGATGAGGTCGGCACGGTCATTGTCGAGGGCCGCAAGATCGTCGCTGCCGGCAAGGCGGCCTTGAACCAGGCCGCTCCGCAGGATGCTGCCGTCATCGACTGCGCCGGCAAGGCTGTTATCCCCGGCCTGATCGATGCGCGCGTCTTCATCGGCGAGCCCGGCGGCGAACACCGCGAAACCATCGCCTCGGCCAGCGTGGCGGCGGCAGCCGGCGGCGTCACTTCCATCGTCATGATGCCCGACACCGACCCGGTGATCGACAATGTCGCGCTGGTCGAATTCGTGCTGCGCACCGCCAAGGATACGGCGATCGTCAACATCTTTCCGGCGGCGGCGATCACCAAGGGCCTCGAAGGCCGCGAGATGACTGAATTCGGCCTGCTGCGCGAGGCCGGCGCGGTCGCCTTCACCGACGGACGGCACACCATATCAAGCGCGCTGGTGATGCGCCGCGCGCTGACTTACGCGCGCGATTTCGGCGGCGTGATCGCCCATGAAACCCAAGACGCCGACCTCGCTTCGTCCGGCGTCATGAATGAAGGCCTCTATGCCAGCTGGCTCGGCCTTGCCGGCATCCCGCGCGAGGCCGAGTCCATTCCGCTGGAGCGCGATCTGGCGTTGGCGCGGCTGACCGGCGGCGCCTATCACGCGGCCAAGATTTCGACGGCGATGGCGGCAAACGCGGTAACGCGGGCGAAAGCCGACGGCGCGAATGTCACATCAGGCGTCTCAATCCACAACCTGTCGCTCAACGAGAACGATGTCGGCGAATACCGCACCTTCTTCCGGCTGACGCCGCCGCTGCGCGCCGAGGAAGACCGGCTGGCGATGATCGAGGCGGTCAAGGATGGCACGATCGATCTAATCGTCTCCTCGCATGACCCGCAGGACGTCGACACCAAGCGCCTGCCCTTCGCCGATGCCGCAGCCGGCGCCATCGGGCTGGAGACGCTGCTAGGCGCGGCGCTGCGGCTCTATCACAATGGCGACGTGACGCTGCTCAGATTGGTCGAGACGTTGTCCACCGCACCGGCAAGATTGTTCGGCCTGCCCGGCGGTACGCTGAAACCTGGCGCGGTCGCAGATCTTGCGCTGGTCGATCTCGACGAACCGTGGATCGTCAGCGAAAGCGGCATCCGTTCGCGCTCGAAAAACACCTGTTTCGAAGGCGCGCGGCTGCAGGGCAAGGTCTTGCAAACGATGGTGGCGGGCCGCACAGTGTTTTCAGCCTAGGAAGTGTCGATATTCAGGTGATGCCGGCCTGCGAACGGTGGTTTCCTGTGCTTCCGGTACTCACGTACCCAAAAGTACGCTGCGTTCCGGTTCTCGGAAACCACCATTCTCGGCTCGGCCTGACCTGAATCTCAACACTCCCTAAAGCCGGCAGTTGGAGTTCGGGGGAACAATGGCTTACGACATCGTCTTGGCGCTGGTGTTCGGCTATCTGCTCGGCTCGATCCCGTTTGGGCTTCTGATCACCCGCGCCGCCGGCCTTGGTGACGTCCGCAACATCGGCTCCGGTAATATCGGCGCTACCAATGTGCTGCGCACCGGCAATAAGGGCCTGGCCGCCGCCACGCTGCTGCTCGACGCGCTGAAAGGCACGGCGGCCGTGCTGATCGCCGGTCGCTATGCGCCGGAGCTCGGCCCTTGGGCCGGCCTCGGCGCCTTCCTCGGTCATCTCTTTCCGGTCTGGCTCGGCTTCAAGGGCGGCAAGGGTGTCGCCACCTATCTCGGCGTGCTGATCGGTCTTGCTTGGCAAGTGGCGCTGATCTTCGCCGTCGTCTGGCTGGCCGTTGCCTTCCTGTTCCGTTTCTCCTCGCTGGCGGCGCTGACGGCAGCAGTCGTCGTGCCGATCGCGCTCTATGTCGTCAGCACGCCGCAGATTGCCGGGCTGTTCGCGCTGATGAGCCTGATCGTCATCATAAAACACCGGGCCAACATTGCCCGGCTGCTGGCCGGCACCGAGGGCAAGATCGGGACCAAGGGATGAACCAGCGCGCCGCCGGGCCGCGGCTCAGCGACCGGCAGCGGTTGAGCTGGCTTCGTTTGATCCGCACGCCGAATGTCGGCCCAGCCACGTTTCGCGACCTGATCAACCGCTTCGGCTCGGCCGAGACGGCGCTTGAGATGCTACCCGAGCTGATGATTTCGGGCGGCGCCAGAAAGATCGTCCGCATCCCTCCGATTGCCGAGGCCGAGGCGGAACTGGAGACAGCACGGCGGGCCGGCGCCCGCTTCGTCGGCATCGGCGAGGCCGACTACCCGCCGCTGATGAAAAGCATGGACCATCCGCCGCCGCTGCTCGCGGTCAAGGGCGAAGGCGCGGTGTTCCGGCTGCCGGCAATCGCCATCGTCGGCGCCCGCAACGCCTCGCTGGCCGGCATCAAGATGGCGCGGACGCTCGCCGCCGAACTCGGCCGCGACGGCTACGGCATCGTCTCCGGCCTGGCGCGCGGCATCGACACGGCAGCACATCAGGGCAGCCTTGCGACCGGCACGATCGGTGTGCTTGCCGGCGGCCTCGACCTGCCCTACCCGCCCGAGAATGCCGGCTTGTGTGAGGAGATTGCCGCGCGCGGCGGCGCCATCATTTCGGAAATGCCGTTCGGCTGGCAGCCGCGTGCCCAAGATTTTCCGCGCCGCAACCGCCTTGTCGCCGGCGCAGCATTGGGGCTGGTCGTGGTCGAGGCGGCGCAACGCTCCGGCTCGCTGATCAGCGCCCGGCTTGCCGGCGAGATGGGCCGGCTGGTCTTCGCCGTCCCCGGCTCGCCGCTCGATCCGCGCGCCGCCGGCACCAACGCTCTGCTCAAGGACGGCGCCACCCTGGTCACCGAGGCATCGGACGTTACCAGTGCGATCGCGCCGCTGGTCGGCGCACCGGCACCAAGGACGGCGCCGCTTGGGGAGCCGCCCGACTTTTCGGCAACGCCACCGCCCGGCGAGGACGACCGCGCCCGCGTCATCGAAGCCCTCGGCCCGACGCCGGTGGCGATCGACGAGATCATCCGCCACACCGGCCTGCATCCCGCCCAGGTTTTCATGGTGCTGCTGGAACTCGACCTTGCCGGCCGGCTGGAGCGCCACGCCGGCGGCAATGTCTCGCTGGTGTGATCGAGGTTTTCCGGATGACTCGCCGCACTTTTTTTGTGGGAACCTGCCCCGATGCTGGCCCCATCCGGCTACTGCCGGTCGCGTTTGTCGCGGCAGATCAATCTTTACCTGCAAATCCCGGTCGCCGCCTTCGAACGAAACAGATCCTGTGCCTTGCCCTTTGCCATGCCGAAAACCTCCTATGGTTGCCGGCAGGATAGACGTCGGGCACAATCGTCAATTGGGCAGGGTGCGGAAATTGCGGTTTGACTGTCTGGCGCTGCCAGCGCTTATCGTGCCCCCAAAAGGGCATCGGGGGGCTCAAGAAAATGCGACTTGACAGCATTCAGGTGGGACGCGGAGCCGCGGCGCTCTTGGTTGTTCTGCTGCATTCGGAACTCGCCGTCACCAAATATTTCGGCGCGCCTATCACTAATGGCGCGCTGCTCTTTGGCAAGGCAGGGGTCGACTTCTTTTTCGTCCTGTCAGGGTTCATCATTTGGTGGGTGCACAGCCGCGACATCGGGAACAAGCCCAGACTCGCAAGCTATGCGATGAAGCGTTCGCGCAGAATCTATCCGACCTATTGGGTGGCTCTGGCCTGTGTGATTGCGATTTTTGCTGTGATGCCGGAAGCGGGAAATGGCCGCGAATTGGAGTTACCGTCTGTGCTCCGCGCGATCTTGTTATTTCCCAATCCAGACGGGCAGATACTCGGCGTCGCGTGGACACTTTGCTACGAGATGCTTTTCTACATCCTGTTCGGCATCTTGATATTCGCGCCGATAACGGGGATCGTTTTAATGGCTGGCTGGCTGTTGTGCGCCATGGCCTTTCCCGACGCGAACTCCTTCATTTTCGCGCCATATCCTGCTCATTTCGCCATGGGTATGGCGGCCGCGTTCCTATCGAGGGGCTTAAACCTTCGCCCTGGCGTCGCTATCGCGGCGGCTGGAGTGTGCCTCTTTGCTGCTTGTGCCGTTGCCGAACAGCATCTCGGCGAGGTCGCCCGCCATTTGTGCTACGCCGTCTCCAGCATGGTGATCATTGTCGGTCTTTGTAGCATGGATCTGAAATCGCCAACTTCATGGCCAAAGCCATTGCTGCTGTTGGGCGCGGCGTCCTACTCCTTGTACCTGGTTCACTATCCAACGCTCGTCGGAGCCAACAAGCTGCTCTCAAAGGTGTACCCAGAACTTCCTCCGTCGATCGCGCTCATTTGCGCGATCGCTGTGGCGACTGGAGCCGGGATTACTTTCCATCTCGTAGTTGAGCGATCAATCAGCGAGTTCCTACAGCGTCGAGACTCGCGAATGGCACAGGCGGCGCCCGGTTAGGCTGCTAGGGGCGGCATGTTCTTGAAGACATGCGCGGCGTGGACCACCGCGCCCCCTGCCACGGTCACATCACAGGCGGTGTCCACAAAGGCGGCGTTGCCTTCAAGTGCCATGATGATCTTCGTTCGGTTACACCTGCGATGGTGATCGCATAGCCGACCGCGAGGCCGCATGCAGGGGTCTATACAATGTCCAGGATATTTGGGTTGCCGCGCTCAATCCTGAAACGATCGGCCCATTCGAGACTAATTGAATCTCGCTGTTTCTGGATCGCGACCTTGCTGGAATCCGGACTGCGTTGCAGCTTCACGCCCATCATATCGGCGACTTGGCGGACTGCGTCCATTGGGTTCTCCACTATCAACTCGTATTCGAGCCTTAGAGGGTCAACCCCCGTTCGGGCAAAGAACATCTCCCAACGCGCCCTTTCCCGGACCAGCGCATCAAGTTGCCTCTGAATCAATTCGGCATCGAAAGCGGCCGTTTGACCCGCCGGTTGGGTCGATCGGTACTGACCGGTCTGGAGCGCTTTCGCCCAGGATATCGCCTGACCAAGAAGGTCTCGCCTTGAAAGATAGATAAACCGAAGACTCGGAAGGGCGTCGCACCAGTCTATTTCTCTTGAAATCCAATCATACTGGTGAGCGAATATTTTCAGACCATAGATACGGTTGGGAGTGGCGCCCATGGTCAGAATTTTCTTAACCTGCCCAACGACATCTTCAGGGAAGTTTGGATCGTCGAAGTATCGACGACCCCTCCAATTGAAATATTCGAGCGGGTGCCCAAGCATGCCGGTGCTGCTTAGATTCTGGCACAGAAAATTGCTGCCAGATCTTGGTGAGGTACAAATTGAGTAGCCGCGAGCGCCGTTAGACATCTTCAAACTCGCCGACGCGCTTTGAGAGTCATCTTTCGGACGAACAGAGGGACCAAGCCGTTGTATAGCCGTTTTAGCTCGCTTGCAAAATCCGAAAGGAGTGTCAGCTCGTGGTCAATTCGAAGCAACATGGTCTGATTGCTTTCGGCCGCACCAATGAGAGAAGAGGACGCGTCGGAGACCAGATGAATTTGGGCCGTGTCAAGTTTGATCGAATTGACCTGTTCGCCAAGGTCCATCAACGACGTGACATTGTTCTCCAGGTTCTCCAGGGCTTTTGTATTTGATCTCAGCAGGGCGAGCTGCACGGCCTGCTCAGGCGAATCTGGCCAGCCATGCATCTCTTTGACGATGTGGAACCATCTGCGAAGCGGATGTGAAACGCCGATTTCTTCGATCCAGGATGCAGTGGCGAGTGATCGTTCGTCGGCGGTCGTGCCCGCATTCGTCTGCATAGCCAGATTGTAGATACGAAGATGCTCTTCGATGAAGTATGCAGCGCCCGCCACCTTGCGAAAGTAAGCGGAAACCTCTGCGGCGTCGCCAGCATCGAACTTCGAGATCGCCTCGATCAGATTTTCGACCGTAATCGGCTTCGCCAGAAGGCCTACGCCAAGGTTCATTCGCCGCCACGCCTCCATGTTTCCGGTGTTGAGCAAGCCGGCGAAACCGCGTGCGTCGCAGACCACAACAGAACATCCCACGGCTGCAGCTTCGATGGCCATGCGGGCTGTTGCAAAGACGATATCGTATTCGAGCAAGTCTTTTTCGAGTTGATGTGAATACCGGCCTGTGGCAGGCCCCAACTCATCCAGTCGAATGTCGCTTTTCGCGCAGGCTTCACGCACCGCCTGCTGGTGTTCGAAATTCTTGGTCAGCAGCAGACCCCTCGCCGGCCTCGATGGTAGCGGCAGGCGCTGCTTGAAACGTTGAAGGTCAACCGCGTTGAAGATGAGGTCTAATTTGTCTGCCGGCACGCCCCGCGACAAGCATTTTGCCTTGCATGCTTCGTCGACCGCGATCCAGTGGCGTATCTGAGGATGAAGCATTGGGGCTTCAACCTCGAAGAAAGCGCTGTGGCAGGAAAATACGGCTGGCACATCTGGAAACCTCGCCAGCGCGGTCAGGCACGGCGTCAGGTGCTGGGCGTGAATCACGTCAGGTTTTTCGACGATCTCCGCAATTCGGTCCACTATATGATGACCGCGCCTCCGCATTCTGTCGGCCATATCGCCAAGTGTTGGAGCCAGCAGCATCGTTTGATGGCCCGCGCTGCGAAGTCCGTCGGCCAGCAATTCAACAACGGATTCAGAGCCGCTGTTTTGCGACACTGACAGGTTGGTAATGAGAATCCGCAATGGCTGCCTCCTTGCCTGTTCCGCAATGTCTGCAATTGGCGACGAGGATAACAGGTGCTAGGCAGCGTTCTTAGTTTGAAGCCGCTGACCAAACAAGTTTCTGCAAATGACACGGTGCTGCTACCCATGTCGACCTTTGCTGCGACTTTTTTGACGTGAGGTAAGTTCGGCTATAATCGCGAACGCGGCTACATGCCGAAACTTAAATTGGAGCCGTTCCCGTGCCTGAGAAATTGCAACATGTGCTGATCCTCGCGCATCCAGGGCACGAGCTTAGAATTCACCACTGGCTCGAGCTCAAGAAGCCGCGGATTTACCTTTTGACCGATGGTTCAGGCGGACGCCATGCCGCGCGAACCCAATACTCACGCGACGTGGTGGAAGCCGCTGGCGCGACGCCTGGTGCGGTCTTTGGCGATATTCCGGACACCGTTTGGTACGATGCGCTGTTGGCTGGGAACAGCGATTTCTTTGTCGATGTGCTGACGAGAATCAGCATCGATCTGGCAGGTGCGCAGGGCGTTCAGATCGTTTCGGATGCGGTCGACGGCTACAATCCGATGCACGATCTGGCATATGCCTTTGGCAGTGTCCTCAACACGCTCATGAAAACGACGAATGGAGGACGCAAGCAACTTTGCTCAGCGGCGGTCCCCGACGTGGCGGGAGCCGTTGAAGTGGAAGTTCAATTGGACCCAGTTGCTCGCGCCAGAAAGATGGCTGCGGTCAAAGCCTATACGCCGTTAGCAGATGAAGCACGCCAAATACTAGACCGGGATCCGCAGTGTTTCGACAGGGAGCTTCTGATCTCCCAGCATTTTGACTGGCGTACGCCTTGGACGCCAGAATGGGAGCGAATTGGGCAAGAGCGAGTGGCAAACAAGGTTTATGACAAATGCATCACCTACAAGGAAAATGTGCAGCCGGTTGTGCAGCGCCTAGCATCTGAAAGCAGCCGAATTCGTACCCTGGCGGGAACCTAATTAGGCATCTGGCCTATGCGCCCGAGACCTTACTGCAAGCTCGACGCGATCCTGCGCTGATCTGTGAACAATGGTGAGCGCGCAGGGATTCGAACCCTGGACCTACTGATTAAAAGTCAGTTGCTCTACCGGCTGAGCTACGCGCTCCCGCGGGCTCAGAATGCCGCCCTCGAAATTGCGCGGAACATAGGGAGAGTGTCTCGACCGGTCAACCGGAAAAAGAGGCTGCGCAAGCCGGAGTTTTCGCGGTCTCGTGACGCCTCGCAAACCGCCTCGGCAAGGCCGGACTGGCTGTCCCGCAGAAAGCTGAGACGCATTACAAATCAGCGCCTTGCCATTTTCGCGGGAACAATTGCGCAGCCTGCCCGTTTTTGTCGCTACAAGGGACGACGCTTTCAAGGAGAAGATCATGAACAGGATCATGTCGGGCCTGCTGGCGACCGCGTTGTCAGCGTCATTCGCTGTAGCGGAGATCGTGCCCGTCAACGCCCAGCCCACCTACGTGCCGCTTGGTCAGAACGTTTCGTCGGATGTCCAGACTGTCGACCACAGGCGGTGGAGGCGTAGTTTCAACCGCGATCGCGATTTTTCCCGCCGCGATTTTCGTCGTAGTTTCGCGCGTGACGACGGCAGGTATTGGCGCGGCCATCGCGGCTATCGTAGTTACCGTCGCGGCTATCGCCGCCACGGCGACTACTGGTTCCCGCTGGCTGCCTTCGCCACTGGCGCGCTGATCACCGGCGCGATCATCAACAACCAGAACCGCCGCGTCTATCGGGGCGATTCCCACACAGAGTGGTGCTATAACCGCTACAGATCCTACCGAGCATATGACAATACGTTCCAGCCTTACAACGGCCCGCGTCAGCAGTGCTATTCGCCCTATTGATAAAGCCCGGGCAGAGTTGAGTAAGGGTTGTTGAAGAGCCTGCGCCGGGAAACGGCGCGGGCTTTTCATTCCGCCCGCGAACTAACGCACACTCAACGTTCTACGAATGGCATCCTTCCAGCCGGCGAGCTTGGCGGCACGGGTCGATGCCTCCATCTCCGGCTTGAACCGCCGCTCAAGCGCCCAGCTCTTGGCGAATTCCTTCGCCTTCGGCCAGACGCCCGCCTTCGAGCCGGCCAGCCATGCCGCGCCGAGCGCGGTCGTCTCCAGGATCGTCGGGCGGTCTACCGGCGCATCGAGGATGTCGGCCAGCCGCTGCATCGTCCAGTCGGACGCCACCATGCCGCCATCGACCCTGAGAACGGTCTTCGCTGACGCGCCCTTCCAGTCCTTGCGCATCGCGTCGAGCAGGTCGCGGGTCTGGAACGCAACGGATTCCAGTGCGGCACGGGCAAATTCCGCCGGGCCTGAATTGCGGGTCAGCCCGAAAATGGCGCCGCGTGCGTCGGCATCCCAATGCGGCGCGCCAAGCCCGACAAAAGCAGGTACCAGATACACGTTCTGCGTAGGATCGGCGCTCGCGGCCAACACGCCGCTCTGCTCGGCCTTGCCGATCATCTTGATGCCGTCGCGCAGCCACTGCACGGCCGCACCGGCGATGAAGATCGACCCTTCCAGCGCATAAGTGGTCTTGCCGTTCAGCCTGTAGGCAATGGTCGTCAACAACCGGTTTTTCGAGCGCACCAGGTCGCTGCCGGTGTTGAGCAGCGCGAAGCAGCCGGTGCCATAAGTGGATTTCATCATGCCCGGCTCGAAACAGGCCTGGCCGATGGCCGCCGCATGTTGGTCGCCAGCCACGCCGAGGATTTTTATCTCCGCGCCGAACAGGCTTTTCTCTGTGATTCCATAGTCGTCGGCGCAATCCTTCACCTGCGGCAGCATTTTTCCCGGTATGCCGAGAATGGCCAAAAGCTCGTCGTCCCAGGCATTCTTTTCGATGTTGTAGACCAGCGTGCGCGAGGCATTGGTGGCATCGGTGGCGTGAACCTTGCCGGCGGTCAGCCGCCAGATCAGAAAGCTGTCGATGGTTCCGGCCAGCAATTCGCCCTTCTCGGCGCGTTTTCTGGCGCCCTTCACCTTGTCCAGCATCCAGGCGATCTTGGTGCCGGAGAAATAGGGATCGAGCAGCAGGCCAGTCTTTCTGGTGAATTTCTTCTCCAGCCCCTGCTTCTTCAATTTCTGGCACAGAGGTGCGGTGCGGCGGTCCTGCCAGACAATCGCGTTGTGGATCGGCTTGCCGGTCGCCCTGTCCCAGATGACGACGGTCTCGCGCTGATTGGTGATGCCGATTGCCGCGACATCCGACGCATCGCGGCCGGCGCTCTTCAGCGCAGCCTTCACCGTAGCAACGACGCTCGACCAGATTTCCTCGGGATCGTGCTCGACCCAGCCGGAAGCCGGATAATGCTGGGTGAATTCTTTCTGCCCGCTGCCCACCACCTTCATCTCACGGTCGAACAGGATCGCCCGGCTCGATGTCGTTCCCTGGTCGATTGCAAGGATAAAGCTGCTCATTCCCATTCCCTTGGCCTACTCCCTCGGCGCAAACAGGGGAGACGGCAAGATGCCGCCTCCCCCGATTGTTGCGATGCGGGCGCGAACGCCCGGATCGATGCTTAATTGCTCCAGCTCTTGACCAGCTCGTCGTAGTTGATGGTCTGCGCCTTGTCCTTCTCCGGCTCGATCTTCAGCTGCGGCGCGAGATTGCCCTTGGCGACGGCATCGGCGTTCCACTCTTCGAGGGTCTTTTCCTCGGCGAGCTTCGGTCCGATGTCGCCCTGCACGCCGGCGCGCTCGAGGCGCTCAAGCACCTCTTCCTGCTCGGCGCAGAGCGAGTCCATCGCCTCCTGCGGAGTTTTGGCACCCGACGAGGCGTCGCCGATCGCCTGCCACCAAAGCTGTGCCAGCTTCGGATAGTCAGGGACGTTCGTACCCGTCGGCGACCACTGGACGCGGGCCGGCGAGCGGTAGAACTCGATCAGGCCGCCGAGCTTCGGGGCGCGGTCCGTGAAGCTCTTGTGCTGGATCGTGCTCTCGCGGATCAGCGTCAGGCCGACATGGGCTTTCTTAACGTCGACTGTCTTCGAGGTGACGAACTGCGCGTAGAGCCAGGCTGCCTTGGCGCGGTCGTCAGGCGTCGACTTGAGGAGCGTCCAGGAACCCACATCCTGGTAGCCGAGCTTCATGCCTTCCTTCCAGTACACGCCATGCGGCGACGGAGCGAAGCGCCATTTCGGCGTACCGTCCGCGTTCACGACCGGCAGCCCGTCCTTGACGAAGGAGGCGGTGAAGGCAGTGTAGGTGAACATCTGCTGCGCGACCGTGCCCTGCGACGGGACGGGGCCGGATTCGCCGAACGTCATGCCCTGGGCTTCCGGCGGCGCATAGGCCTTCAGCCAATCCAGGTACTTCTGGATCGAATACACGGCAGCCGGGCCGTTGGTGTCGCCGCCGCGCGCGACGCACGAGCCGACAGGCTGCGACTTCTCGTTGACCTTGATGCCCCATTCGTCGACCGGAAGACCGTTTGGCAGGCCCTTGTCGCCATTGCCGGCCATCGACAGCCATGCGTCGGTGAAGCGCCAGCCGAGCGACGGATCCTTCTTGCCGTAGTCCATATGGCCGTAGACCTTCTTGCCGTCGATCTCGCGGCCGGTGAAGAATTCGGCGATGTCCTCATAGGCAGACCAATTGACCGGCACGCCGAGGTCGTAGCCGTACTTCGCCTTGAAGTCCGCCTTGTTCTTCTCGTCGTTGAACCAGTCGTAGCGGAACCAGTAGAGGTTTGCGAACTGCTGGTCGGGCAGCTGGTAGAGGTCGCCGTCCGGAGCGGTCGTGAACTTGGTGCCGATGAAGTCGGCGAGGTCGAGGTTGGGGTTGGTGACATCCTTGCCCTCATTCGCCATCCACTTGGTCAGGCTGCGCACCTGCTGGTAGCGCCAGTGGGTGCCGATCAGGTCGGAGTCGTTGACGTAGGCGTCGTAGATGTTCTCACCTGACTGCATCTGGGTCTGCAGCTTTTCAATGACATCACCCTCGCCGATCTCGTCATGTGTGATCTTGATGCCGGTGATGGCCGTGAAGGCCGGGGCCAGTACCTTCGCTTCGTAGTCGTGAGTTGCAATCGGTTCGGAGACGACCTTGATATCCATGCCCGCGAAAGGCTTCGCGGCATCGATGAACCATTGCATCTCGGCTTCCTGGGCGCCGCGATCGAGCGTCGACAAGTCCTTGATTTCGGTATCGAGGAAGGTCTTGGCTTCATCCATCCCGGCGTAGGCCTGGCCTGCTCCCCAGAGCAGGACAAGCGCAGTCGTTGATGTCAAAAATTGCCGTCTCATGTGTTTCCTCCACTGTTTCAGTTTCAAGTGCGATCGAAGCGGCCGCCGGCACGCGGCCGCCCCAACAGTTTCCCCCTCTATACGTAGCGGAACACGCCGATGGCGTAGACCACGGAGAGAGCGAGAGCCCACCACAGGTTGGGTCCGACAAGACCCAGCCAAGCGAGATGGATAAAGGCGCTGCCAAGCAGCGATAGGAAGAGACGGTCGCCGCGCGTCGTCTCGAAGCGCAAGACGCCGATGCGCGGATTGCCGCCCGGCGAGGCATATTCCCAGACCGCCATGCCGCAGAGCAGCAGGAAGATGGTGCCAAAGAAGGCGGCGGTCGGCCAGGTCCAGGCCATCCAGGAGAAGCTCATAATCACACCCTCCCCAGGGCAAAGCCCTTCGCGATATAATTTCGCACGAACCAGATGACGAGCGCGCCCGGTATGATGGTGAGCACGCCGGCTGCGGCCAGCACGCCCCAGTCGAGGCCCGAGGCCGAAACCGTGCGCGTCATGATCGCGGCAATCGGTTTTGCGGCGGTCGTGGTCAGCGTCCGCGCGATCAGCAGTTCCACCCACGAGAACATGAAGCAGAAGAAGGCCGCGACGCCAACGCCGCTCGCGATCAGCGGCATGAATATCCTGAGGAAGAAGCGCGGGAAGGAATAGCCGTCGATATAGGCGGTCTCATCGATTTCCTTCGGCACGCCCGACATGAAGCCTTCGAGGATCCAGACCGCCAGCGGCACGTTGAACAGGCAATGCGCCAGCGCCACGGCGATGTGGGTGTCGATCAGGCCGAAAGCCGAATAGAGCTGGAAGAACGGCAGCGCGAACACCGCCGGCGGCGCCATGCGGTTGGTGAGCAGCCAGAAGAACAGGTGCTTGTCGCCGAGGAAGCGGTAGCGCGAGAAGGCATAGGCCGCCGGAAGCGCCACGGCGACGGAAATCACCGTGTTCATAACCACATAGATGATCGAGTTGATGTAGCCCCTGTACCAGGACGGATCATTGAAAATGACCGCATAATTGGCAAGCGTCGGGTTTCTCGGCCAAAGCGAGAAGGCGCCGAGGATCTCCTGGTTGGTCTTGAAGCTCATGTTGACCAGCCAGTAGATCGGCAGCATCAGGAAGATGATGTAGATCGTCGGCACCAGCCACCAGAACCGCGACTCCTCGCCCCGCCGCCGCATCTTGCGGGCCAGCGCGGCGTTCGCCGTCTGCGCTTCCGCTGTGGCGGGGGTTTGCCGCATGAGCGTTCGTTCGTTGGCCGTGGTTTCCTCGAGGCGCGCCATCTCACTGCTCCGCATCGTAGGCTGTCATGACGGTGTAGAACACCCAGGACAGGAGCATGACAATCAGGAAATAGACGATCGACATGGCCGCCGCCTCACCGAGGTTGAACTCGCCGATGGCCAGCTTCACCAGATCGATCGACAGGAAAGTGGTGGTGTTGCCGGGCCCGCCGCCGGTGACGACGAACGGTTCGGTGTAGATCATGAAACTGTCCATGAAGCGCAGCAGGACCGCGATCAGCAGCACACGGTTCATCTTCGGCAGCTGGATGTAGCGGAAGATCGCCCAGCGCGACGCCCCGTCGATCTTCGCCGCCTGGTAATAGGCGTCGGGGATCGAGACCAGCCCTGCGTAGCAGAGCAGGACGACGAGGCTCGTCCAATGCCAGACATCCATGACGATGACTGTGATCCAGGCGTCGAACGGGTCGTTGACATAGTTGTAGTTGAAGCCGAGCGCCCGCAGCGAATATCCGAGCAGGCCGATGTCGACGCGGCCGAACACCTGCCAGATCGTGCCGACGACGTTCCACGGGATGAGCAGCGGCAGCGCCATCAGCACCAGGCAAACCGGAACGCCCCAGCCCTTCTTCGGCATGTTGAGCGCAATGAAGATGCCGAGCGGAATCTCGATGATCAGGATGATGGCCGAGAAGGCCAGGTTGCGGGCCATCGCTTCCCAAAAACGGTCGGAATGCAGGATTTCCTCGAACCATTCCGACCCCGCCCAGAAGAAGACGTTGTTGCCGAAAGTGTCCTGCACCGAATAATTCACGACCGTCATCAGCGGGATGATCGCCGAGAAAGCCACCAGCAAGAGCACCGGCAGCACCATGAACCAGGCCTTGTTGTTCCAGGTCCTTTCCATGCTCAGCCTCCCATCTCGACGCGCCAGGAATCGGCATAGATGTTGATGCCGGCCGGATCGAAAGCGATCTTCGGATCGGCGGGAATGTCCTCATCCTCGCCGACGATCGCCGCGATGTCGCGGCCTTCGAAACTGGCGCGCACCACCTTGTGGCGGCCGATATCCTCGACCTTCCGGATTGAAACCGGCATGCCGGTAGCGCCAAGCCTGACATATTCGGGGCGGATGCCGAGTTCGATCACGCCTGTGGTTCCAGCCTTGGGCGCGCCCGGCAATTCGATCGTCTGGCTGCCGAGCCGCGCGCTCCTGCCTTCGACCGCGACCGGCATGACGTTCATGCCCGGCGAGCCGATGAAATAGCCGACGAATGTATGCTTGGGGCGCTCGAACAATTCGGCCGGAGAGCCGATCTGCACGATCTCGCCCTCATACATGACGACGACGTTCTCGGCGAAGGTGAGCGCCTCGGTCTGGTCGTGCGTGACATACACCATGGTGAAACCAAAGCGCCTGTGCAGCTGCTTCAGCTGCGAGCGCAGCACCCACTTCATATGCGGGTCGATGACGGTCAGCGGCTCGTCGAACAGGATCGCGTTGACATCGGAACGCACCAGCCCGCGCCCGAGCGAGATCTTCTGTTTCTGGTCGGCAGTCAGCCCCCTCGCCTTTCTCCGGGCCATGTCGGCCAATCCCGTCATTTCCAGCGTCTCGCGCACCTTGCGATCGACGTCGGGTTCCGGAACGCCGCGGTTGCGCAGCGGGAAGGCCAGATTGTCGTAGACGGTCATGGTGTCGTAGATGACCGGGAACTGGAACACCTGCGCGATGTTGCGCTCCTGCGTCGACAGATTGGTCACATCCTTGCCGTCGAACAGAAGCTCGCCATGCGACGGGTACAACAGCCCGGAAATGATGTTGAGCAGCGTGGTCTTGCCGCAGCCCGACGGCCCCAGCAGCGCATAGGCGCCGCCATCCTCGAAAGCGTGATGCACCTCCTTCAGCGCATAGTCCTTGTCCGACTTCGGATGCGGCCCGTAGGCGTGGCGGATGTGGTTGCAGTCGATGCGCGCCATGTGCCCTCCTCCCTCAAGCCGCCAGCATCTGTGGCGGCGCGGCCGAGCGGCCGTTCGCGTCGAAAACCATGATGTGCCGCGGATCGATGAACACCTCGATGGTCTGGTCCGGCTCAAACACCAGGATGCCGTGCTCCAGCATCACCCAGCGGACATCGGCGAAGTCGAGATGCACAAAGCTCTCCGAACCGGTGATCTCGGTGACCGAGACCTTGGCTCTCACCGGAACCGCTGACGCGCTCGGCCGAGTAAGAGAGAGATGGTGGGGCTGGAAGCCGATCGTGTAACTCGTATCGGCAATACCGGCGAGCTCAGCCGGCACCGGGAGGTTCACCCCACCATCAAGAAGGAAGCTCGAGCCGCTCTTCTTCAGCACAATCGTGTTGAGCGGCGGATCCGCGAAAGTCTTGGCCGTGACGAGGTCGTTCGGCCTGCGAAAGACGTCGATCGTGGGGCCGAACTGAGTGATGCGGCCTTCGGAAAGCGTCGCCGTGTTGCCGCCGAGCAGCAAAGCTTCGTGCGGCTCCGTCGTGGCGTAGACGAAGATGGTGCCGCTCGCCGCGAAGATTTTCGGCAATTCCGCACGCAGCTCCTCGCGCAGCTTGTAATCGAGATTGGCGAGCGGCTCGTCGAGCAGCACGAGGCTGGCGTTCTTGACGATGGCGCGCGCCAGCGCGGTGCGCTGCTGCTGGCCGCCCGAGAGGCTGAGCGGCGTGCGGTCGAGAAAGGGCGTCAGCTTGAGCAGGGCTGCAGCATTGCGCACCTCCTTGTCGATCTTTGCCCGCTCGGTCCCGGCCACCCTCAGCGGCGAGGCGATGTTCTCGTAAACGGTCATCGCCGGATAGTTGATGAACTGCTGGTAGACCATGGCGACGTTGCGCTTCTGCACCGGGATACCGGTGACATCCTTGCCGTCGAACCAGACCGAACCGGATGTCGGAACATCAAGGCCGGCCATCAGCCGCATCAGGCTGGTCTTGCCGGAGAGCGTCGGTCCGAGAAGGACGTTGAGCGAGCCGTGCTGAAGCGTCAGGGACACGTCGCGTATATGCTCCGTCGCGCCGACCGTCTTCGTCACGTTTCTCAGTTCCAGCATGATGCCTCCTCCCAGGCTTTCTGCATCAGTCAGACCCCACTATTCGGCAGCCGCGACATGGCGCCGGCTTATCCCGCGCATGAATTCGTCGAGCGCTGCCGCCTGCTCGCGGCCCAGATGCAGGCCGCGCTTGGTCCTGCGCCACAATACATCTTCGGCCGTCATCGCCCATTCATTTTGAACGAGGTACCGCACCTCGGCCTCGTAGAGATCGGCGCCGAAGTTCCGGCCAAGGTCGGCATTCGATCTCGCGAGGCCCAGCAGCATCCTTGCGCGAGTCCCGTAAAGCCGGGTCAGGCGGCGCGCCAGGCGCGCGTCGAGGAACGGATAGGCCGTTTTCAGTTTCGCCACTTCGGCATCGAAGCCGCTCGCCGGGAAATCGCCGCCCGGAAGCGGCGCGTTTGCCGTCCACGGCTTGCCGCGCTTGCCGAGAAAACCCTCGATTTTCTCGAGCATCGATTCCGACAGTCGGCGATAAGTGGTGATCTTGCCGCCAAAAGTGTTGACGATCGGTGCCGTGCCCTCGCCGCCGTCGGCCTTCAGCACATAGTCGCGGGTCGCTTCCTGCGCCTTGGAGGCGCCGTCGTCATAAAGCGGGCGCACGGCGGAATAAGTCCAGACGATGTCCGAACGCTTGACCGGTTTCGCGAAATATTCGCTCGCCGCAGCACAGAGGTAATCGATCTCTGCGTCGCTGATCTTCACGTCATGCGGGTCGCCAGGATAGTCCTGGTCGGTGGTGCCGATCAGCGTGAACTCTTCCTCGTAGGGAATCGCGAAAATAATGCGGCCGTCCTTGTTCTGAAAGAAATAGGCGCGCGGATCGTCGAACTTCTTGCCGATGACGATATGACTGCCCTGTACCAGCCGGACATTGTGCACGTCGTTCAAGCCGACCGTGGCGGACAGCACATGGTCGACCCATGGGCCGGCGGCGTTGACTAAAAGCCGCGCCTTGACCTCCTCGGTGTCCCCGGTCTGCGCATTTTCCAGCCTGACCGTCCAAAGCGCGCCTTCACGGCGTGCGCCGACGACTTTCGTGCGGGTTCGGATCGTTGCGCCGCGGTCGGCGGCGTCGCGGGCGTTCAACGCCACCAGCCGCGCATCGTTGACCCAGCCGTCGGAATACTCGAAGGCCTTTCGAAACAACGGCTTCAGCGGCTTGCCGGCCGGGTCCCTTGCCATGTCCAGCGTCTTGGTCGCCGGCAGCAACTTGCGTCCGCCAATGTGGTCGTAAAGGAAAAGGCCGAGCCTGATCAGCCAGGCCGGGCGCAGACCCTTGGCATAGGGCAGCACGAAGCGCATCGGCCAGATGATGTGCGGCGCGTTCCTCCACAGAATCTCGCGCTCCATCAGCGCCTCGCGCACCAGGCGGAACTCGTAGAACTCGAGGTAGCGCAAGCCGCCATGGATCAGTTTGGTCGAGCCGGAGGAGGTTCCGCTGGCCAGATCGTTCATTTCGGCAAGGAAGACCGAAAAGCCGCGCCCAACCGCATCGCGGGCAATGCCGCAGCCGTTGATACCGCCACCGATGACGAAAATGTCATGGATCGGGGGTGCGTCCACAAAAGTCCTCCCGGATTTCGCATTGCAGCATTTTTAGGTTTTTACGAAACCGTGACGGGATTATTTCGAAATGAGAACGAATGTCAAACGAAATATAAACGGCGACAATTGCCGCAACGGCACCCTTAGGAGAGCGACGTTTCGATCAGTTGAACCTCTGCCTCCTGGCAGATTTTGCGCACCGACGGGATGTCGCAGCGATCGGTGATGAAGGTGTTGACCTGCGACAGGTGGCCGATCCGGACCGGCGCCGTCCGCTCGAATTTGGTCTGGTCGGAGACGAGTATGACATGCCTTGCATTGGCGATGATCGCCTGCGCCACCTTCACTTCACGAAAATCGAAATCGAGCAGCGCACCGTCATGGTCGATCGCCGAGGCGCCGATCACCGCGTAGTCGACCTTGAACTGCCTGATGAAATCGACCGCCGCCTCGCCGACCACGCCGCCGTCGGAACCACGCACGACGCCGCCGGCGATCACCACCTCGATCGAAGGATATATACGCATCCTGTTGGCAACATTGATGTTATTGGTGATGACCATCAGGCCGCTGTGATCAAGAAGCGCCTTGCTGACCGACTCCGTCGTCGTGCCGATATTGATGAACAGCGAGGCATTGTCCGGGATCAGCCTGGCTGCGGCGCGACCGATCGCCTCCTTCTCGTCGGCGGCGATCTTGCGCCGCGCTTCATATTCCATGTTTTCGATGCCGGACGGGAACAGCGCCCCGCCATGAATGCGCGACAGCAGCCGCTGGTCGCAGAGATCGTTGAGATCCTTGCGGATGGTCTGCGGCGTCACGTTGAAATGCGTTGCCAGATCGTCGACCAGCACGCGGCCATGGTCCTTGGCCATCTGGATGATTTCGGAATGACGCGGCGACAGGTACATTGGGGGAAGCTCCCGTTTTCGTTTTTCTTGTCTATAGAGGAAAACGAAAGCGATGAAAAGGCATAAGCCGGCTAACGAAATCACATGCGTCCAAAGACAAACCTCGGCGCAACTTTGCCGACCAATTCAATTCAACCCAGACCGCGGGCGATTTCGGTGACGACTTCGAAAGCGGTGTCGACATCCGCCGCCGTCGTATCGAACTGGCCAACCTGAAAGCGGATCGCCACCTGTCCGCCCACCCGTGTCTGGGTCAGGTAGATGCGGCCATCGTTGTTGATCGCGTTGACCAGCCGCAGATTGTGTTCGTCCGAATCGATTCCCGCCGCAGCCAGATGCCGGAACGAGAACAACGACAGCATCGGTTCCGTGACGATCTCGAAATCCGGTTCCCCGGCCAGCCGCTCGGCAAGGCCTTCGCTCCAGGCGACATGGTTGCGGATCATGCTCCGGAGATTTTCCAGCCCGTGGGCGCGTAGCAGGAACCATAGTTTCAGTGCGCGAAAGCGCCGCCCGAGCGGCACCGACCATTCGGAATAGTTGATGATGCCGTCGCGCCCGTGCGTCTTCAGGTAATCCGGCTTGATGGCGAGCGTCCGCACCAGGTCTTCCGGCCGGCGGATAAACTGGACCGAGCAGTCGAATTGCGCACCCAGCCATTTGTGCGGGTTGAAGACGATAGAATCCGCGTGCTCCACGCCCGCCCAGAAATGCCGGTATTCCGGACATATCATCGCCGAACCGGCCCAGGCGGCATCGACATGCACATAGAGCCCCTGCCGCTTTGCCACCGCGGCGACGCCGGCGATATCATCGGTGCCGCCGGTGCTGGTGCCGCCCACACAGGCAATGATGCCGGCCGGCAGCATGCCCGCCTCCCGGTCGGCGACGATCGCCTCTTCCAGGGCTGCGACATCCATGGCGCGAAAGCGGCCGGCAACCGGAATGCGCACGAGGTTGTCCTCGCCGATGCCCGATACCCAGATCGCCCGGTCGATGGAGGTATGAACCTGGTCGGAAGAATAGACGCGCAATGTCGGCTGGCCTTGCAGGCCCTTCTCGTTGCCCTGCCAGTCGAGCGCGCGCTCGCGCATGGTCAATACGGCGGCGAGCGTCGCCGACGATGCCGAATCCTGCATGACGCCGGAAAACCCTTCCGGCAGACCAAGCGCCTGACGCATCCAGTCGACGACGCGCGTCTCGAGCTCGGTCGCTGCCGGCGAGGTCTGCCAGAGCATGCATTGCGCGGCCATCACCGAGACCAGATATTCGGCCACCACCGAAACCGGTGCGGCGTTGGCCGGGAAATAGGCGAAGAAGCGCGGATGCTGCCAATGCGTCATGCCCGGCAGGATCTTTTGCTCGAAGTCGGCGAAGATCTCATCCATCGGCTCCGCCGCTTCAGGCGGCGAAGTCTCTACGCTCTTGAAAATGCCACCCGGCTCGACCAGCGGCCGCACCGGTCTTTCGCGCAGCGAGTTGCGATAGTCGGCGCCCCAATCCGCAGCGCGCCTCGACCATTGCCGGAAATCGTCGTTGTTCATCGCACCTCCGGAAAGACGGGCCGTCTATTCGGGAAAATCAGGCAAGCTCGCAAAGGCAGTCTTCAGCGCGTTCGACCAGCCGTCTGAGATGGTGCGGTAGTATTGATCGTCCTGGGCTATCCGCTTCTTCAGGCTGACCTTGTAGGCGTCCTTTTCGTAGAATAGCAGGTCGAGCGGCAGACCGACCGACAGGTTCGATTTCAGCGTCGAGTCGAACGAGACCAACAGTAGCTTCACCGTCTCGGCGAAACTCATCGTCTTTTCATAGGCGCGGATGATGATCGGCTTGCCGTATTTGGTCTCGCCGATCTGGAAAAACGGCGTGTCGTCGGTCGATTCGATGAAATTGCCTTCCGGATAGATCATGAACAGCCGCGGCGCGCTGCCCTTGATCTGGCCGCCGAGGATGAAGGAGGCATTGAAATAGGAATCCGCCCTGTCGCCGGTTGGTGACGAACTGGCGATGACTTCCTTGACGGTATCACCGACCATCCGCACCGTCTGGTACATGGAGGGCGTTTCGAGCAGTGTCGCGTGGCGATCACCAACTGCCTTGGTGCGCTCGTCGAGCAGGCTGACGACCGCCTGCGTCGTCGCCAGATTGCCGGCCGACATCAGCACGATGACGCGCTCGCCTGGCTCCTCCCAGACATGCATCTTCTTGAAGGTCGAGATCGAATCCATGCCGGCATTGGTGCGCGTGTCCGACATGAACACGAGCCCGCGATCGATCTTCAAGCCGACGCAATAGGTCATCGAATCTCTTTGGCAGCAATCTTGCCGGGGATTACTGCTCCACCGTGACGGTGACCGCAAGCTGTTCTTCCGCTTGTCCCAGCCGAATTCCCGATACGGGCGTGGCGTCGCGGTAGTCACGGCCGGTCGCCACCTTTACATAGCGTTCGTCGGGCGAAATGCCGTTGGCGACGTCGAACGCGACCCAGCCCAGGCCCGCAACATGCGCCTCGGCCCAGGCATGGCTTGCCGCCTGCTCGACCGCAGCATCCATCATCAGATAGCCGCTGACGTAGCGGGCCGGAAACCCCATGGCGCGCGCGGCGGCGGCAAAGATGTGGCTGTGGTCCTGGCAGACGCCGGTCTTGAGCGCCAGCGCGTCCTCGGCCGGGGTCGTCGCGTTGGTGGTGCCTGGCGTATAGGCGACACGCTCGCCGATCACGGCCATCAGCCGGTGCAACCTTTCGATATCGGTCCCCTCGCCGACCGACGCCGCGAGTTCGCGAATGCCGCTGCCGATCGTGGTCAACGGCGTTTCATGGCCAAACAGCCAGAGCGGCGCGAAGCCCTGGTGTGGCCCGGAGACGCCCGATGTGTCGCGTGTCACCACCTCGCCTGATGCCTCGACGGTGATGAAATCGCGCTCGCCTTCGACGCTCAACAGTCGCGTGTCGTTGCCGAAATGGTCGCTGAAGCGCACTTCCTCGCGAGCCCCTTCGATCTTCAGCGACCAGGACAAGACGGTCTGCGTCGATCCGCTGACCGGAAGCAGCCGCAGCCGCTGCAGCAGATAATGCACCGGCGCATCGTAGCGGTATTCGGTCCGGTGGGTGATCTTCAGCCGCATGGCTTCCTCAATAGAATCGATAGTCCTGCGCGATCTCGTCGCCGAGCCTGATGTTGTCGCGGATGAAATTCGCCAGGAATTCATGCAGGCCGGCGTCGAATATGTCCTTGATCGAGCCGGCCGCCAGCATGGCCTGGGTCTTGCCGGCTGTCGCATGACAGGCATGGCGCTCGCCATAATCGTCGCCCAGGAATCTGAGATGCTCCGTCAGGAAACGATAGCAGAAGGTCAGCGAGCGCGGCATGCGAACGTTGAGGATCAGATAGTCGGCGATGTTGCTCGGCTTGTAGTCGGCCTCGTAGACCCAGCGATAGGAGCGATGCGCCGACACCGAGCGCAGGATCGATTCCCACTGGTAATTGTCGAGCGTGGAGCCGACCCACGAGATCGACGGCAACAGCACGTAGTATTTCACATCCAGGATGCGTGCCGTGTTGTCGGCGCGTTCGACATAGGTGCCGAGCTGCGAGAAATCGAAGATCTCATTGCGCAGCATGGTGCCGTAGAACGAGCCGCGGATCAGGGCCGTCTCGCGCTTGATCGCGTCGAGCACACTGGGCAGGTCGCGCTCGTCGATCGGCCTGGCCAGCATCCGCTTAAGCGACATCCAGGCTTCGTTGATGCTTTCCCAGGTTTCGCGCGTCAGCGCAGTGCGCACCATGCGGGCATTGTTGCGGGCCGTCTCGATCGACGCCATCGTGCTCGACGGGTTCGATGTGTCGCGCAGCAGGAAATCGGCGACGTTGGCGGCGGTATAGTCGGAATATTTCTGCGTGAAGGCAGCATCCGAGCCGGCGCTGAGCAGCACCGAATTCCACTCTTCGGAGGCATTCTGGGTGCGGGTCAGCGCCATGCGCAGCCCGGCATCGACCAGCCGCGCCATGTTTTCCGCCCGCTCGATATAGCGGTTCATCCAGTAGAGCCCGTTGGCGGTGCGGCCTAAAAGCATCAAAAAACCTTCAAGTGAAAATTAATCATCGAGCACCCACGTATCCTTGGTGCCGCCGCCCTGCGATGAGTTGACCACCAGCGAGCCTTCCTTGAGCGCCACGCGCGTCAGCCCGCCCGGCACGATCTGGATGCGGTCGGAAACCAGCACATAGGGCCTGAGATCGACATGGCGCGGCGCCAGTCCTTTGTCGGTCAGGATCGGACAGGTCGACAGCGCCAGTGTCGGCTGGGCGATGTAGTTCGACGGTTTTGCCGCGAGTTTCTTGGAAAAATCCTCGCATTCCTTCTTGGTCGCCGCCGGCCCCACCAGCATGCCGTAGCCGCCGGACCCGTGAACTTCCTTCACCACCAGTTCATGGATGTGTTCGAGCACATATTTCAGGCTGTCCGGCTCCGAGCAGCGCCAGGTCGGGATGTTGCCGAGGATCGCCTTGCGGCCGGTGTAGAATTCGACGATCTCGGGCATGTAGGAATAGATCGCCTTGTCGTCGGCGATGCCGGTTCCCGGCGCATTGGCGATGGTGATGTTGCCGGCGCGGTAGACATCCATGATGCCCGGCACGCCAAGTGCCGAGTCCGCCCGAAACGTCAGCGGATCGAGGAAAGAATCATCGACCCTTCGATAAAGCACGTCGATCTGCTTGTAGCCTTCGGTCGTGCGCATCGCGACATGGCCGTCGACGACGCGCAGATCCTGTCCCTCGACAAGCTGCACGCCCATCTGATCGGCAAGGAAGGCATGCTCGAAATAGGCGGAGTTGAAGCTGCCAGGCGTCAGCACGGCGATGGTCGGCGCGCCCTTGGTGCTTTGCGGCCGCACCGCTGCCAGCGATTGGCGCAAGAGCTGCGGATAGTTTTCCACCGGCCGTACCTTGATCTGCTGGAACAGCTCGGGAAAGAGCTGCATCATCGTCTCGCGGTTCTCCAGCATGTAGGAGACGCCGGACGGCGTGCGCGCATTGTCCTCCAGCACGTAGAACTCGTTCTCGCTGATGCGCACGATATCGACGCCGATGATATGGGTGTAGACGCCCGCCGGCGGCCGCACTCCGATCATCTCCGGCAGGAACGCCTCGTTCTTGGCGATCAATTCCTTGGGGACGCGCCCGGCGCGCAAGATCTCCTGGCGGTGGTAGATATCGTCGAGGAAGGCGTTCAGCGCCTGGACGCGCTGCTCGATGCCTTGCGTCAGCCGTCGCCATTCATTGCCGGATATGATGCGCGGAACGATATCGAAGGGAATCAGGCGTTCGGAGGCTTCCTGCTCGCCATAGACGGCAAAGGTGATTCCGGTCTTGCGAAAGACGCGTTCGGCGTCCTGCATCTTTTCAGTAAGCCTGGCCGGATCCTGCTCCTTCAGCCAGCGATCGTAAGCCGAATACGGTTTTCTCAATCCGGAGATTTCCGGAAGCATTTCGTCGAACGCTGCCAATCGCATACTCCCCTGTGAGGCCATTTCACTGGCGTCACCGGAGAAAATCAAGCGCAATCGGCGATTTGGAGGATGCGGGCGATCAGTATGTGGTGGCTGCCTAAAATTAGGGCAGCACCAATATGGCTGCGATCAGGCTTTGCCTTATGTCCAGGCAGGCGGCAGGCGCTGCTCAGAACGCGCGAAAGGTGACGACCGTGAACGTGTCCTTGATGCCTGGAAGAATCTGCACCTTCTCGTTGACGAAATGGCCGATGTCTTCCTCGTCGTCGACGTAGAATTTGGCGAGCAGATCGTAGTTGCCGGCTGTCGAGTAGATTTCCGAAGCGATCTCGGCATCGGCCAAAGCGCTGGCAACGTCATAGGCCTTGCCCAGATCGCACTTTATCTGCACGAAAAATGCCTTCATTGACCGGTCCTGCTCAAGCTTGCGCCTACAGCGCCGCGCGTCCTTCAGAACGCGCAAAGGACGCTGTAGCACTTTGATTGCGCATGATCCTTTCCGAAAATCGATTCCGATTTTTGGGGTCATGCGCATAGGCGGCCCTTGTGGCAGACTGCCGCGCGGCTTTCAAGCATCAGGACGGCGCTCAGGCAGAACCCGATTTAAAGGAAGAAGCTTAACTGCGGCCGGACGGCGAATGTTCGCGGCTGCTGAAACCGTGAAGCGCCGCCGACCGTATGTTATCGTCGGGCCGGATGGCAAGGATTACACGGCCGTCTACACGCAACAGCCCGACGGCAGCTTTCGCATCACCAGCTGCAGCCTGCGCGCTTCCACTTCGCTGAGCACCTGAGCGCGTGCCCGAGCCGCGACGGTCTGATCAATCGCGCCGCCGGTAAAGCGTCCAGCTCAGCCCTGATAGGCCCCAGTTCCTTGACGCATCAATTCGCTCATAGGCAAGTGCGCAAGCCGACGCGGGTTCGACCCGTTTCGATTGTATGTCAGGATCACCCTCCATGATCAGCCAAGCGGGACGTCGAATGCACAGTTCGTCTTTCGGGACGAACCAAGCCTGACGGCCTGTCCGCGCTGCAAAGTAGTCGACGACCATCGCAGTCCGGAAGTCGTGGTTGCTGGCATAGGTGGTGGCACCGTTTTGCGTCATCTGCCCCACGATCAAGGCATAGGAACCGCGGCCATATTCGTAGAACTGCAGCAGCGACGATATGCTGCCGCTCATCATGACCGCGAGCGCTCCTGCCGCCAGATATCTTTTGAACCCGCCCGCATCGAAGCCGCGACCGAGCATCTCGCCAGTCCAAAGCAGCAACAACGTTCCACTGACGATGAAATAGCGTGGGATCTGGAGATTGGGCAGATTCGCTGCGCACATGAGGGCAGGCAATCCCACAATTCCGATGACGTAGAGACTGGCCCGACGATCACGCGATATGCCGGCAGAGATGCAGACCATGCCGCAGGCAGCAGCGATGCAGGTCCAATCGCCAATCCAGGACGGCAGGCCCAGCAGATATCTGATCACCCCGCCATATCCCTTTGCGAACGCCTGGAACGAGAAAGGCGAAACACCCCCGACGACGAAGCCGGACAGCTGGGCGCCGACGACCACGCAGATGGCCAACGGCAGCACCGCAAGGACGGCAGGCGTGAAAGTCAAACCGACGTCAGCGAGTGTGCGGCCAATCCTTTCCGTGCGCAGCCAAGTGACCCATGTGGTCCAGGCTACAAGGACCGGCACCATTTCGATCATCGTGAGGTGAGACAGCAGGCCCAGCAGGATCGCCGCGGCCAAAGCGATGACCGATGAACCTCTTTTGTCGAGCCAGCGTTCCAGAAAAACCACAGAAAGGAGCGTGAACAGCACCAGCCCGGCGTAGCCGCGCGCTTCCGAGCCGTAGTGGACCATCGGATAGCTCACTGCAAACAGCAGACTTGTGGAAATCATCGCCCATCGCCCGCGTGGCACTGCTGCAGCTGCAACAATCGTGCTGGCGCCGAACGCGATGGACAGGCCTCGTTGGAGCAGCGGCGAAGTATCAGGGCCGATCAGATACAGATAGGCCGAATTGAGGAAATGATTGTTGTCGTGATTTACGCGCCAGAAGATCTGGTTGATCGAGGTGAGCGGCTCGATGAGAGAAAAACTCCAGATCTCGTCCAGCCAGAGATCGCCGCGTGCGCCCAGCAACCGCAGAACAAGGCCAGCCACAACGATCGCAAAAATCGCAAGCGATGGCTTGGCCATCCATCGCCGGACCGACATGAAAGAAGAGGCGCAAGGTTCGGCAACGCCGTTCGTCCGCGCCGTCACTTCTGAAGCTGAAGCTTGTCCCGAGACGAACAGGTTCTTGGTCCCCGCCCAATGCCATGCCGGCAATGCTTATTCGTCAGTCGTTTCAAAACAGTTCCCGGACAGGCTTTAGCGGGCTGGAATATCGCCCCTTGCCCAGCCCTCAGAAATTTCCACCGCCCGAGCCTCGAAGGCGCCGGCCTCGATGGCGGCACGAATGTCCTGCATCAGCTTCTGGTAGTAGGAAAGATTGTTCCAGGTCAGCAGCATCGCCCCCAACGCCTCTTGCGAGCGGACCAGATGGTGCAGATAGGCGCGCGAATAATCTCTGGCGGCCGGGCAGTCGCTCTCCTCGTCCAGCGGGCGCGGATCGTCGGCATGGCGAGCGTTGCGCAGATTGACCTTGCCGCGCCGTGTATAGGCGAGGCCATGACGGCCGGCGCGCGTCGGCATCACGCAATCGAACATGTCGATGCCGCGCGCCACCGATTTCAAGATGTCGTCAGGCGTGCCGACACCCATCAGATAGCGCGGCCTGTCCGCCGGCAGCTCCGGGCAGGTGATTTCGAGCATTTCGAGCATCACCGCTTGCGGCTCGCCGACGGCCAGCCCGCCTATCGCATAGCCCTTGAGGTCCATCGCTTTCAGCGCCTGCGACGAGCGCAGCCGCAAGGCCGGTATGTCGCCGCCCTGGACGATGCCGAACATCGCCTTGCCCTGCTGATCGCCGAATGCCGTCTTGCAACGCTCGGCCCAGCGCAGCGACAGCTCCATGGCCCGCTCGATCTCTTTCTCCATGGCCGGCAGCGCTGTGCATTCGTCGAGCTGCATCTGGATGTCGGAATCGAGCAGTCCCTGGATCTCGATCGAGCGCTCGGGCGACATCTCATAGGCGGCGCCGTCGATGTGCGAGCGGAAGGTGACGCCCTTCTCGGTGAGTTTCCTCAGCTTCGACAGCGACATAACCTGGAAGCCGCCGCTGTCGGTCAGGATCGGATGCGGCCAGCGGGCGAATTCATGCAGGCCGCCAAGCCGCGCCACACGTTCGGCGCCGGGCCGCAGCATCAGATGATAGGTGTTGCCCAGGATGATGTCCGAGCCGACGCCACGCACCTGATCCATATACATGGTCTTGACCGTGCCGCCGGTGCCGACCGGCATGAAGGCGGGCGTGCGGATTTCTCCGCGCGGCATGGTGATCGCGCCGCGCCGCGCTTTGCCGTCGGTCGCCAGCACCTCGAAGGTAAACGCCTTAGTCATTGAATTCCTTGTGTATACCGGACGCGCGTCCATCGTTCTCCTCCTTGAACAGCAGACTTGCGTCTCCGTAGGAATAAAACCTGTAGCGGTTCTCGATCGCATGCGCATAGGCCGCACGCATCGTTTCCAGACCGCAAAACGCCGAAACCAGCATGAACAGCGTCGAGCGCGGCAGATGGAAATTGGTCATCAGCATGTCGGCGGCCTTGAAACGGTAGCCGGGCGTGATGAAGATGTCCGTCGGGCCGGACCACGCGGCGAGCCGGCCGTCCTCCCGCGCAGCGCTTTCAAGCAGGCGCAGCGACGTCGTGCCGACGGCGATGATGCGCCCGCCACGCGCCTTTGCCGCGTTCAGCGCCTCGGCGGTTTCCGGGCTGACCGAGCCGATCTCGGCATGCATCTTGTGATCGGCGGTGTCGTCGACTTTCACCGGCAGGAACGTGCCGGCGCCGACATGCAGGGTGACGAAGCGCCGCTCGACGCCTTTGGCATCGAGCGCGGCGAAAAGCTCCGGCGTGAAATGCAGGCCGGCCGTGGGTGCCGCCACGGCGCCCTCCTCCCTGGCATAGATGGTCTGGTAGTCGCTGCGGTCGTGCTCGTCGTCATCGCGCTTCGAGGCGATGTAGGGCGGCAACGGAATGTGGCCGACGGCATGCAGCGCCTCGTCGAGGAATGGACCTGACAGGTCAAAGCCAAGCAACGCCTCGCCGGCCTCGCCCTTCTCGATCACCGTGGCATCGAGCTGGCCGAGAAAGCAGGAATTGGTGTCATGGCCGAAATGGATGCGGTCGCTAACGGCGATGCGCTTGCCCGGCCGCATGAAAGCCAGCCAGCGGTCGGGAGCCACCCGCATGTGCAGCGTGGCTTCGACTTGCGCCGCCGCTTCGCCGCGCCGCCTGATGCCTTTCAACTGCGCCGGAATGACCTTGGTGTCGTTGAAGACCAGCACATCACCGGCCTCGAGCAGGGTCGGTAGCTCGCGCACCGTCCGGTTCTCAAGCCCCTCACCCGGCCTGACAACCAGCATTTTGGCGCTGTCGCGCGGTTCTGCCGGTCGAAGCGCGATGCGCTCCTCCGGCAGATCAAAGTCGAAAAGGTCGACGCGCAAGAAAATCCCGCCTCAAGGTTCCGGGCAGGTCACCGCCCAGGCGCCAACACCGTCGATGCTCAGCGTGCCGCCCATTGCGAAATTGGACTGTTCGCGGGCCTTGACCAGTCGCAGTTTGGCGACAATCGAGCTGATACCCTCGTCGGTGAGATCGATCGCCATGTGCTGGTCGTCCTCGAATGCCTGTCCGACGATCACTTTCGTCGATCCCGGCTGACCGTCGGTGGTCCATGTCTTGCCGCCGGCATCCAGCCACACGCGCGCGACTGCGATCGCGGCGGTGTTTCCCATCAGGACATCGATCGATGCCGCGTCGCCTTCAGCGCTGCAACGATCGATTCCGTCGCCAGCGCCGAAGTGGCCGCCGCGACAAGCATCAGAGTGATAGCCGCGACAGCCCGGTAGATCATTTCACGTCGGCCGCGACCTTCAGCGACACGATCTTGTCGGGATCCGGCACCGGCTCGCCGCGCTTGATCTTGTCGACATTGTCCATGCCTTCGATGACCTGGCCCCAGACCGTGTATTGGCGATTGAGGAAGGCGGCATCGTCGAAGCAGATGAAGAACTGCGAGTTGGCCGAGTTCGGGTTCTGCGAGCGCGCCATCGAGCAGGTGCCGCGGCCATGGTTGGCGTTGGAGAACTCGGCCTTCAGGTCGGGCTTGTCGGAGCCGCCCGTGCCGGCACGGGCGGGCGCGAAAGAGGGCTTGCTGGAATTGCCGAATTTCACATCGCCGGTCTGCGCCATGAAGCCGTCGATGACGCGATGGAACACCACGCCGTCATAAGCGCCTTCGCGCGCCAGTTCCTTGATACGGCCGACATGGCCGGGCGCCAGATCGGGAAACAGTTCGATGACGACCTTGCCCTTGGTCGTTTCCATGATGAGCGCGTTCTCGCGGTCCTTGATCTCGGCCATGTCAGAATATCCTTTGAAACTAATGGGTTTACTTGCCGTCGGCGGCGATGCGCACCTTGATCATGCGATCTGGACCGGTGACAACCCCGTTCTGCGCCTCGTCGCCTTTCTTTATCTGGTCCACCAACTCCATGCCTTTCTCGACATTCCCGACGATGGTGTACTGGCCATCGAGCGGCGGTGCCGGCGCAAACATGATGAAGAACTGCGAATTGGCGGAATCCGGGTCCTGCGAGCGGGCCATTCCGACGACGCCGCGCACGTAGCGCTCGGATGTCGAGAATTCAGCCGGCAGGTCGGGAAGATCGGAACCGCCGGTACCGACAGCATCGGCGTTGAAGCCGTTCTTCATGTTGCCGAATTTCACGTCGCCGGTCTGTGCCATGAAGCCGTCGATGACGCGGTGGAAAGCGACGTTGTCGTAAGCGCCCTGGCGCACCAGCTTCTTGATCTGCTCGACATGCTTCGGCGCGAGATCAGGCCTGAGTGCGATGGTCACGTCGCCGCCCTTCAGCGTGATGATCATGGTGTTTTCCGGATCGGCGGCGAAGGCCGAAACAGATGCAGCCACGAGGCCGAAAAGAACGACAAAGCAAGTAGCGAGCCTTTTGAGCTGCATGGATCTTTCTCCGAAAACCTTTGTTTCATGCATGTCGATGTCCCGAAACCGGGTTCGACTTTTGGGCGACATGCATTATTTCGCGAATTTGGCAGTGAGCGCGCCGGCCACAGCCGCTGGCACGAAGGGGCGGATGTCGCCTCCCATCGAGGCTATCTGACGGACAAGTGTGGCGGTAATGGTTCGCACCGAAGGGCTGGCGGGTAGAAAAACCGTCTGCAATTCCGGCGCCATGGTCTCGTTCATGCCGGCCATCTGCATCTCATAGTCGAGATCGGTGCCGTCGCGCAGGCCACGGATCATGATCGAGGCGCCATGCTTCCTGGCCGCGTCGATGACCAGCCCGTCGAAGTCGACGACCTTGATGCGGGCGCCGTCACGGCCGAATTCGGCCTTCGTCGCCGCTTCGATGAGGCCGACCCGTTCCTCGAAGGAAAACAGCGGCTTCTTGCCGGGATGAATGCCGATCGCCGCATAGACGGTGTCCGCCACGGCCAGCGACGCCTTCAGCACGTCGAGATGGCCGTTGGTCAGCGGGTCGAAGGAGCCGGCATAAAGGGCGATGCGTTCGGTCATGGCAGGTGCTTCTAGCGAGCCTCTCTCGCAAAGGCAATCCGATCAGCGAGCCGCCAATGCATGTCGCCCAAAGTGCGCAGCGGTTTTGGGACAACGACATGCACCCAAACAGGGACTCAAATGCGCATCGCCTGGGCCACGTTAATCGCGATGCGCTTTGAGTGAACCTTTTGACCGAAATGAACGACAGATGAACGGGCCGATCACAGAGGCTTCACGCAGCGTTCACTAGGTTGCAGCTTCAGAAGATGAAACCAAAACCCCATTTAAACGTTGTTAGGCGCAGGAGAACACGCACATGCTGATCTACATGCTCGCCGCCGCAATGACCGTCGCCATGCTGATTGCCACCGTATTCGGGTTGCATCAGGAAGCAGGGCGTGTCCGCGCCAAGGCCAATACCAAACGGTTCGAAGGCTTCGGTATCCGCAAGCCTTATCGCCACTTCTGAACCGGCCGTTATTTGTTGACGGCGCCGGCCCATCGGGCCGGCATTTCCCCATCAAGGCCTACTCGCCGCTGTTGTCCGGGTCAGCACCGGCATCCGGGCTGGCGTTGCCCTCAACACTCTCTTCGGCTTCCTCGTCCGATTGCGGTTCCGATATCCGCTCCACCGAAACGACCTTCTCGCCGTCGGCCGTGTTGAAGATGGTCACGCCCTTGGTGGCGCGGCTGGCGAAACGAATGCCGTTGACCGGCACGCGGATGACGGTGCCGCCGTCCGAGACAAGCATGATCTGGTCGTCGTTGCCGACCGGGAAGGTCGCCACCAGGCGACCGATCTCGGCCGCTTTCGACACGTCGGTGGCGCGAATGCCCTTGCCGCCGCGCCCTGTAAGGCGGAAATCATAGGAAGACGAACGCTTGCCGTAGCCATATTCCGTCACCGTCAGCACGAACTGCTCATGTGCCTTGAGGAATTCGTAGCGCTCGTCGGAAAGCTCCGTCTCCTCGCCAACCTCTTCATTGGTAAGCTGGATGTCTTCGTCCTCGCCGGCCGCAATGCCGGCGGCGAGCCGCCGTTCGGCCACCACCCGCTTGAGATAAGCGGCGCGCTCGGCCGGCGGCGCCTCGACATGTTCGATCACCGCCATCGAGATCACCCGGTCGGTGGGAGCCATGGCGATGCCGCGCACGCCGACCGAGTTGCGGCTCTGGAAGACGCGCACGTCGCTGACCGAGAAGCGGATGCACTGGCCGGAGCTTGCGGTCAAAAGCACGTCGTCATTGTCTGTGCAGGTCTCGACGCCGAGAATCTCGTCGCCTTCCTCTTCCAGCTTCATGGCGATCTTGCCGTTGCGGTTGACCTGGACGAAGTCCGACAACTTGTTGCGGCGCACCGTGCCGCGCGTGGTGGCGAACATCACGTCGAGCTCGCCCCAGCTGGTCTCGTCCTCGGGCAGCGGCATGATGGTGGTGATGCGTTCGCCCTGCTCCAGCGGCAGCATGTTGATCAGCGCCTTGCCGCGCGACTGCGGGTTGCCGATCGGCAGGCGCCAGACCTTTTCCTTGTAGACGATGCCACGCGAAGAGAAGAACAGCACCGGCGTGTGCGTGTTGGCGACGAACAGCCGGGTGACGAAATCCTCTTCCTTGGTCGACATGCCGGAACGGCCCTTGCCGCCGCGACGCTGCGCCCGATAGAGCGACAGCGGCACGCGCTTGATGTAGCCGGAATGGCTGACCGTCACGACCATGTCCTCGCGCTGGATCAGGTCCTCGTCTTCCATATCCGCCCCGCCCTCGGAGAGCTCGGTGCGGCGCGGCGTGCCGAACTCGTCGCGCACGGCGGCAAGCTCGTCCTTGACGATCTGCTGAATGCGGGCGCGGGACGACAGGATGTCCAGGTAATCCTTGATCTCGTCGCCGATCGTGTTCAACTCGTCGGCGATTTCGTCGCGGCCGAGCGCGGTCAGGCGCTGCAGGCGCAGTTCGAGGATGGCGCGGGCCTGTTCCTCGGACAGATTGTAGGTGCCGTCCTCGTTGATGCGGTGGCGCGGATCGTCGATCAGCAGGATCAGCGATTCGACGTCGCCCGAGGGCCAGCGCCGCTCCATCAACTGCTCGCGCGCCGTCTGCGGGTCCGGAGCGCTGCGGATCAGCTTGATGACCTCGTCGATGTTGGCGACAGCAATGGCAAGGCCGACCAGCACATGGGCGCGGTCGCGCGCCTTGCGCAGCAGGAATTTCGTGCGCCGGCTGATCACATCCTCGCGGAAGGCGACGAACGCCTTCAGCATGTCGGTTAGCGTCAGCAATTCCGGCTTGCCGCCGTTCAGCGCCACCATATTGGCGCCGAACGACGTCTGCAGCGGCGTGAAACGGTAGAGCTGGTTGAGGATGACGTCGGCGACCGCGTCGCGCTTCAGTTCGATGACGACGCGGTAGCCTTGGCGGTCGCTTTCGTCGCGGATGTCGGAAATGCCCTCGATGCGCTTGTCGCGCACAAGCTCGGCCATCTTCTCGATCATCGACGACTTGTTCACCTGATAGGGAACCTCGGTGATGATGATCGATTCACGGTCATTGCCGCGTTGCTCAATATTGACGCGGCCGCGCATGACGATGGAGCCGCGGCCGGTCGAATAGGCGCTGTAGATGCCGGAGCGGCCAAGCACGATGCCGCCGGTCGGGAAATCCGGCCCCGGAATGATCTCCATCAGCGCCGGCAGGTCGATTGCCGGATTGTCGATGAGGGCAATGGCGCCGTTGCAGACCTCGCCCAGATTGTGCGGCGGGATGTTGGTGGCCATGCCGACGGCAATGCCGCCGGAGCCATTGACCAACAGGTTCGGGAAGCGCGCCGGCAGAACTTTCGGTTCGCTGCCGGACGCATCATAAGTGTCCTGGAAATCGACGGTGTCCTTGTCGATGTCTTCCAGCAACTCATGCGCGACCTTGGTCAGCCGCGATTCAGTATAACGCATCGCCGCCGGCGGATCGCCGTCGATCGAGCCGAAATTGCCTTGCCCGTCGATCAGCGGCACGCGCAGCGACCAGTCTTGCGCCATGCGCACCAAGGCGTCGTAGATCGAGGCGTCGCCATGCGGATGGTATTTACCCATCACGTCGGCGACCGGGCGGGCCGATTTCACATATTTGCGGTTCCAGTGGTAGCCGCTCTCATGGGCGGCGTAGAGGATGCGGCGATGCACCGGCTTCAACCCGTCGCGCACGTCCGGCAGCGCACGGCTGACGATCACGCTCATGGCGTAATCGAGATAGGAGCGCTGCATCTCCTCGATGATGGATATCGGCTCGATGCCGGTGGGGCCGCCGTCGGCGCCGCGCGGTGTCTTCTGGTCGGTCAAATCAGGTCACAATCTAATCAGGAATCACTCGGTGCTTATATAGGAAGCCGGGCCGAAACTCCAATGTCCGCGGCAGTTTTCCAGTGGCGATTTTTGTGGTGATTTCAAAAGGATATCACCGATTGCGACGATATGGCCGAGGCGCATTTCGTGGCGACCGGCGCAAAGCTCATTGTCAGGCCAATTTTGCTTCACAACGCCGGAACGGCAGATGTGCTCGGCGCTTTATTACCTCGCTGCCGGAGCCGGTAGGCGCCAGGCGCCTCCCCCATCACGCGCCGGAAACGGCGGTTGAAGGTCGACAAATCGTTGAACCCCGCCTCGAAGGCGATCGTCGAGATCGCCTCGTCCGACATGCGCAGCCGCACCGCCGCCCTGTGCAGCCGGGTCTTCAGCAGGAACTGGTAGGGCGTCACGCCCGCCACGTGCCGGAAGCTGCGCAGGAAATGGTAGGGACTGGTCGCCGTCTCGCTTGCAAGCTCGGCAAGCGAGATCGGCCTTTCGGCGTCCTTTTCGATGCGCCGTACCGCCTCTGCGACACGTTTCTGGTCGCGGCGGCTCGGCACCCGGGCAGCAGGCGTGACGCCGGAGGCGACGGCCGCGCCGGCAATGCGCAGGGCGAGTTCCTCGAACGCTTCGATGTCGGCCATCTCGCGCGCGGCTTCCGCCTCGGCAAGCAGCGCTGCCAGCGCCGGCAAGGGCGGCAGGCGCGGCATCTTGAAATTCAGCTTCTTTGCATCCGGCATGCCGGCGACGATCTGTTCCATATAGGCCGGCTCGAAATGGAAGGAGAGGCAACGGTCGCCAGCGCCATGCTCGTGTCCGCATTCATAGCATGTGCCGGGGTTGCCGAGCAGAAGCGCGCCCGGCGCCAGCATCGCTGTTCCCTGTTGCGCTCGGTAGCGGAAGGTGCCGCTGGTCACCACGGCGACGCAGAACTTGCGATGCTCTTCCTCGAACGGGCGATCAGCTGCGCCGGCGGTGCAGATCACGTCCGACACCTGCCAGCCTCGCCCAGACGCCAGTGTATGCGCGCTTGTCGTCATGGCTCGAAAGATAGCAATTTTTCCCAAGCACAGAACCCTGCTGCCGCCTATTCTTCCCAATCTCCTGACAAGATGGGGCTGCTGACAAGACGGGGCTCCTGCCAAGATGAGGTCGAAATCATGCTCAATTCATCTTCCTTTGCCGAAGCCTTGCACAGCGAGGGGCCTGCGGGGGACTTGGCGGAAAAACTGAACCTTTACGGCCGCTTCGTCGGCCCCTGGACATTCGATGCCACGCGCCATCTCGAAGACGGCCAGGTGCTGACAGGGCGCGGCGAGGTGCATTTCGGCTGGGTGCTCGAGGGCCGCGCAATCCAGGACGTATGGATCCTGCCCGCGCGGAACACTGGCGCACAGAATTCCCTCGGCAAATGGACCTTCTATGGCACGACACTGCGCGTCTATGACCCCGGCGTCGACGCCTGGCACATCTTCTGGAGCGATCCGCGCACCCAATATTACAGCCGTCAGCTCGGCCGCGCCGAGGGCGACACCATCGTCCAGCAAGGCGCAGACGGCACCGGCGCCTCGGTGCGCTGGAGTTTTTCCCGCATTACCGAAAATTCATTCCGCTGGCTGGGCGAACGCTCGCAGGACGACGGCGCGACCTGGCGGCTCGAAGTCGAGTTCCTGGCGCGGCGCACAACTGGAAACTGACGGCCCAACATATTGTAAAAAAAGGAGAAAAAGATGCTGGATCATGTCTCGATCGGCGTCCGCGATACCGACGCCTCGAAGCGTTTTTATGATGCCGCGCTGAAGCCGCTTGGCTATACCTGTCTCAGCCAGTCGCCGGGCTCGCTCGGCTATGGTGCGGAGGCGGTGTCGCTGTGGGTGAACGAGGCTCAGCGCCCGGTTTCGGCCGACGGCGAGTCCGGCCTGCATTTCTGCTTTGCGGCGCCGACGCGGAGCAGCGTCGACGCTTTCCATGCGGCCGCCTTGCGTGCGGGCGGCAGTGACAATGGGGCACCTGGCCTGCGCGCCAGCTATGGCGAAAACTATTACGCCGCCTTTGTCGTCGACCCGGATGGCTATCGCATCGAGGCCTATTGCGGAGCGGCCGGCTAGGCTCACCCTGCCCCATCAAGGTTGCCGAACTCCCGCCGCTCAAACGGTTTCCACTGACCCTGCTTTGCTCTACCAATGCCAAGATTGGGCAATGCCAAGATTGGGCAATGCCAATATTGGGGCAATGCCAGTATTCGGGCACGGCCCGGCGGGGAGGGTCAGAGATGCCGAGCTTCGACAGCCTGTTCAACGCCTTCGTCACCATTCTCGTGACCATCGACCCGCCTGGCCTGGCACCACTCTTCCTCGCGGTGACCCGCGGCATGAACCGCGAGGAGCGCAACCAGGTTTCCGTGCGCGCCTCGATCATCGGCTTCCTGGTGATGGCGCTGTTCGCAATCGCTGGCGCATCGATCCTGTCGGTGTTCGGCATCACGCTGCCGGCCTTCCGCGTCGCCGGCGGCTTTCTGCTGTTTTTCATCGCCTTCGAAATGGTGTTCGAGCGCCGGCAGGACCGCAAGGAGAAGATCGGCGATGTCGCCATCACCAAGGATATGATCCACAACATCGCCGCCTTCCCGCTGGCGATCCCGCTGATCGCCGGTCCGGGCGCGATTTCAGCGACCGTCCTGCTGTCCGGCTCATTTCCAGGTTTTGGCGCGCAGGCAGCCCTTGTCGGCATCATCGCGATCTGCCTTGTCATCACCTATCTGGTTTTCGTGCTGGCCGAGCGCATCGACCGTATCCTCGGCCAGACCGGCCGCTCCATCCTGACGCGGCTGCTAGGCGTCATCCTGGCGGCGCTTGCCGTGCAGTTCGTCGCCGACGGCATCAAGGCGCTGATGGCAGCATGATGTCAGATCCGGTAACCGATCCCAAGATTGTCGAGCTGGAGCTCGCCTTATTGCGAGCGCCGACCCGCTATGACCCGGATTTTCTTGAAACCGTGCTCGACGACGACATGATCGAGTTCGGAAAATCCGGCAATGAATATGACAAGAGATCGATTCTGGCAGCGCTTCCTGCGTCGAAAGCCGAACCGGCACCGGATGATGAGCTGGAAATGACCGACGTCAGAACAGTTCAATTGGCGCCTGAGGTGGTGCTTTTGACTTACCGGCTAAGGCCCAAGAAAGAAAAAGCTATTCCATCACTGCGCAGTTCCATATGGAAACGCACCGATGGGCACTGGCGATTGGTATTCCATCAGGGAACCCGAGCCGCGTCCGAAGAAACAAACGGTCCCTGAACGCGGGATTTGTCATACGGGCTTCGTCGTCCAGCTCGCGGGGGCGACGCTATCTATTTCGCCGTCGTATCAATAACTTCGAAGTCGTGGGTGATCTCGGCGGTCTTGGCTACCATCGCCGAAGCCGAGCAGTATTTTTCGATCGAAAGGTTGATCGCCCGCCTCACCTTGTCGGGTGAGAGCGCCCGGCCTTTGACGACGAAATGCATATGGATGCGCGTGAATACTCTGGGATCGGCCTCCGCCCGGTCGGCGTCGAGTTCGACCACGCAGTCTTCGACCGCCTCGCGCCCCTTTTCGAGGATGTGGACCACATCATAGGCCGAGCAGCCGCCGGTGCCGAGCAGAACCAGTTCCATCGGGCTCGGCCCCGGCGTCTTGCCGTCCGGTCCGAACGCGGTCCCCAGCACCACCTTGTGACCGCTGCCGGACTCGCCGACGAAAGTGCGGTCCTCGACCCATTTGACCCGTGCTTTCACCTGATAAGTCCTTTCACCGCGCACTACTCAAACGCACAACGTCCCGAAAACCCAGGAGAGATTTCGGGACGCCAAAGCGTGGCCTCAAGTAGCTAGCGTTGTGGCAGAGCCGTTCGCTCCGAGGGATCAGAACGGGATTTCGTCGTCCAGTTCGCGCGACGAACCGCCGCCACCACCCTTGTTGCCGCCACCGCCGCCGCGATTGAAACTCTCGCCCGGGCCGGACTGCCCGAAATCGGAGCCGCGGCTGCTGCCGCCACCGGCGTAGCTACCGACCTGACCGCCCTCGCCCTGCCCGCGTGCGTCGAGCATCTGCAGCTCGCCGCGGAATTTCTGCAGCACGATTTCGGTGGTGTAGCGGTCATTACCAGTCTGGTCCTGCCATTTGCGCGTCTGCAACTGGCCCTCGACATAAACCTTCGCACCCTTCTTCAGATACTGCTCGGCGACCTTGGCGAGCTGGTCGTTGAAGATGACGACGTTGTGCCACTCGGTCTTTTCCTTGCGCTCGCCGGACGTCTTGTCGCGCCAGCTTTCCGACGTGGCGATGCGGATGTTGACGACCGGCTCACCCGAATTCAAACGGCGGATTTCCGGGTCCGCCCCGAGATTGCCCACCAGAATGACCTTGTTGACGCTACCCGCCATGATACTTCTCCGCGCTCATCCGAAACAAAATTTCTGTCGCTCACCTTATAGGCTGCGGACAATCGCCGCCTGCCACGGCTGCCTTTTCCCACAAGGTTTTTGTTCTCTTTTCGTTCTAGGCTCATCGACCCCCAGTGTCAAGGAATGTCAGCAATCGATGGGGTTCGTCGCGCCATTTCATATGGGCGCGAAAAGATCGCTTGCCAAATCGATAAGTGTAGACTTATGCTTCTTATCATGATCGAAGCAGAGATTTTTCGAGCGCTTTCCGACCCGACGCGCCGTGCTGTCTACGAACGGCTCGCCGCAGGCGAGATGACGGTGTCGGAACTGCGCGGCGGCATGACCGTGTCGCAACCGGCCGTGTCGCAGCATCTCGCGGTATTGCGCGGCGCCGGCCTGGTGGTCGAACGGCGGGCCGGCCGCAACGCCTATTATCGCGCCGATCCGCAAGGGCTTGACCCACTGCTCGGCTGGATCGAGCGCTACCGTGCTTTCTGGCCCGAGCGTATCGAACGGCTCAAGGCGGTTTTGAAGGATATGGATCAATGACGGCAAAACAGCATTCGGACGCGACGGACTCGATCGAGTTCGAGTGCGAGCTTCCAGACCCGCCGGAAAAAGTGTGGCGGGCGCTGACGGTGCCGGACCTGCTCGCGGCCTGGATGATGCCGAACGACATCAAGCCCGAGATCGGCAGCCGCTTTGCCTTTGCCAAGCCGGACGCACCGATCGAGTGCGAAGTCCTCGACGCCGAGCCTGAACGCCTGCTGCGCTACTCCTGGCGGGAGCGGCCGGAGCCTGGCAATGCAGCGGATCCGCTCGCCGGCCCGCTGGATAGCCCAATGGATAGCATTGTCACCTTCACGCTCGACCGCACCGTGTCGGGCGGCACGCATCTGCGCATCGTCCACGATGGATTTGCGCGGGTAGCTACATCTGCGGTTGCGATGGTGGGCGGCGGTTGCCGGCTTTCGCTCAACGCACACAGCACCAAACAGACAGTTGCCGCAAACACGCCTCGCCTGTTCCTGCGCGCGGCCTGAGCCACACAACGGAGAAAAGCGATGAGCGGTTTTGCCAATTTGGTGCCAATGGTGATCGAGCAGTCGAGCCGCGGCGAACGCGCCTTCGACATTTTTTCGCGGCTGCTGCGAGAGCGCATCGTCTTCATCAACGGCCCGATCGACGACAATGTGTCGGCACTGGTCTGTGCTCAGCTCCTTTCGCTGGAATCCGACAATCCCGACAAGGAGATATCCCTCTACATCAATTCGCCGGGCGGCGTGGTGACCAGCGGCTTCGCCATCTACGACACGATGCAGTATATCCGCAGCCCGGTATCCACCGTCTGCATGGGTTTTGCCGCCTCGATGGCCTCGTTCCTGCTGATGGCGGGCACGCCGGGACGGCGCATCGCGCTGCCCAACACCAGCATCGTGCTGCACCAGCCGCTGGGTGGCTTTCAGGGTCAGGCTTCCGATATCCAGCGTCACGCCGAAGGCATCCTGCGCACCAAGAAGCGCATGACCGAACTCTATGCGCATCACTGCGGCCGCACTTACGAGGAGGTCGAACGCACGCTCGACCGCGATTATTTCATGACCGCCGCGGAGGCAAAGACATGGGGCCTTGTCGATCATGTTTTCGATACGCGCAAACAGGCGGCGTGAAGGGGTAGCCGAACACCATGAGAGACAACAGCCAAGCCGTTCGGCAAGTTTGATCGCCACCGGTCTGGCTTCGGGCCATGTGCGGCGATATGGTCGTCCGATGGTCGATAAAGATTCACGCATGCGTTTGAACAGGCTTGTCGTCGGCATCGCTGCCGCGGCGATGACCTCCAGCACGGCGTTCGCCGAAGACAATTCAACGCCTTCGCACAAAGGCACGCTGCCCGGCGTGGCCGACGACTATCGCATCGCCAAGCCGGCTCCCGAGCCCGACGATGCCGTGCCCGGCAACGGTCATTTCAAGATCGGCGATACCGATGTCAGGATTTCCGGCAGCTTAACCTTCGATGTCGGCGCCGGCTCGATCAAGCCCTCCCGGCGATAGGCCATCTGCCTTCATCGCTGCCACAAGGGCAGCCCGTGCGCTTGCGGTCATCTGAAACGAATAGCCCCGCCGTTGCTTCAGCAAAACGGTCGGGGCTTTCTTGGATTTAAAATCCAACTTGCCGGGAATATACTGCCGGCGTTCGATTTCGGATGCTTCGCGGTGTTCAGCCGCTGATCCGACTAGTGGTCTCTGATTTTTATAAGGATCGACAGGTCACGGTTTGTCGGGCGGCGCAAACGCCTGGCCCTGGCACTTATGCCTGCCGCGGCTCCACCGACACGTGGAGCCTCAAGGGACTGTCCGGTGGAGTCATTCCTTCTGCTCTCCTCTTCTGTCCATTGCGACCAGTGTCGTCCGAAGCACATATCGCAAAAGCCTGCGACGTCTAGCAGGCCACCTTGGGGTGGCGAGGCCATCGAAAGACGGCCGGCTTCGGTGACGTTTGGAGTCTGACTCTCTGAGGCTGAGACGTCAACAGTTGGATAGCCGATTACAAAAAATGTGATCGCTTATACGGCAAATCGGAAATCCGCTGCAGTTTTGAGCAGCGCGGCATCGGCCGTGCTGCGTTCGTGAGCTAGCAAACGCGTGGAACTTTAAATCCATCATGATACGGCGGTTTGTGAAGCTGGTTTCATGGGCGCTTTTGTCAGGAGCGTGTTCGGTCTTTGTTCTTTCCGCTTGCTCGCCTGCGCGAAAGACGGTTAAAGGCTTTGGTCGAGAGTTGTGGCGTCTCTCGAAAAGGTGACGAAATTACCTACATAGGGGATGGCCGGGACAACCCGCCATCCCATGAGATTCCAGATCTGAGGCGGCGACCGGCGATGGCCGACCATAAATATCTTTCCATTCGCGGGGCGCGCGAACACAATCTGAAGAATGTCGATCTCGACCTGCCGCGTGACAGCCTGATCGTCATGACCGGCCTGTCGGGGTCCGGCAAGTCGTCGCTCGCCTTCGACACCATCTATGCCGAGGGCCAGCGCCGCTACGTCGAGAGCCTGTCAGCCTATGCCAGGCAATTCCTCGAAATGATGCAGAAGCCGGATGTCGACCAGATCGACGGCCTGTCGCCGGCCATCTCAATCGAGCAGAAGACCACGTCGAAGAACCCGCGTTCGACGGTCGGCACCGTCACCGAGATCTACGACTACATGCGGCTGCTGTTCGCGCGCGTTGGCATTCCCTATTCGCCCGCCACCGGCCTGCCGATCGAAAGCCAGACGGTGTCGCAGATGGTCGACCGCGTGCTGGCGGTCGAGGAAGGCACGCGCCTATTCATCCTGGCGCCGATGGTGCGCGGCCGCAAAGGCGAGTACCGCAAGGAACTGCTGGAGCTACAGAAGAAGGGCTTCCAGCGCGTCAAGGTCGACGGCGTGTTCTACGAAATTGCCGACGTGCCGGCGCTGGACAAGAAGTACAAACATGACCTCGACGTCGTCGTCGATCGCATCGTCGTGCGCGGCGACCTGGCGACGCGGCTTGCGGATTCCATTGAAACCGCGCTGAAGCTCGCCGACGGGCTGGCGGTCGCCGAATTCGCCGACCGGCCGCTCGATGCCAGCCAGACCGGCGAGGATTCGGTCAACAAGTCGAAGAACGAGACGCATGAGCGCATCCTGTTCTCGGAAAAATTCGCTTGCCCGGTATCCGGCTTCACCATTCCCGAGATCGAGCCGAGGCTGTTCTCCTTCAACAACCCGTTCGGAGCCTGCCCGACCTGCGACGGCCTCGGCAGCCAGCGTGCGATCGACGCCAGCCTGATCGTGCCCGACGACAATCTGTCCCTGCGCGCCGGTGCCGTCAGCCCGTGGGCGAAATCGACCTCGCCCTATTACGTGCAGACGCTCGAGGCGCTGGGCAAGGCCTATGGCTTCAAGCTCGGCGACAAGTTCAGGGATCTGACCGAAGAGGCAAAGCAAGCCATCCTGCATGGCACCGGCGAGCGCGAGGTCACCTTCCAGTATGATGATGGCCTGCGCTCCTACAAGACGACCAAGACCTTCGAAGGTGTCATTCCCAATCTGGAGCGGCGCTGGAAGGAAACCGAATCCGCCTGGATGCGCGAGGAGATCGAGCGCTTCATGTCGGCCACGCCTTGCCCGGCCTGCCGCGGCTACCGGCTGAAGCCGGAATCGCTTGCGGTGAAGATCGCCGGAAAGCACATCGGCGAGATTACCGAGCTGTCGATCCGCAAGGCCGACCATTGGTTCACCGAGCTACCCGCCTCGCTCAGCGACAAGCAGAACGAGATCGCGGTGCGCGTGCTCAAGGAGATCCGCGAGCGGCTGCGCTTCCTCAACGATGTCGGGCTCGACTATCTGACGCTGTCGCGTAATTCCGGCACGCTGTCGGGCGGCGAGAGCCAGCGCATTCGGCTGGCCTCGCAGATCGGCTCCGGCCTTACCGGCGTGCTCTACGTGCTGGACGAGCCGTCGATCGGCCTGCATCAGCGCGACAATGCGCGGCTCCTCGACACGCTGAAGCATCTGCGCGACATCGGCAACACGGTGATCGTCGTCGAGCATGACGAAGACGCCATCCTGCATGCCGACTATGTCGTCGATATCGGCCCGGCCGCCGGCATCCATGGCGGCCACATCATCGCCCAGGGAACGCCGCAGCAGATCATGGCAAGCCCCGCCTCGATCACCGGTAAATATCTGTCGGGCGAGCTCGAAGTGGCGGTGCCGGCCGTGCGGCGCGAGGCCAAGAAGAGCCGGCGCCTGAAGATTGTCGGCGCGCGCGGCAACAATCTGAAGAACGTCACCGCCGAAATCCCACTCGGCACCTTCACCGCCGTCACCGGCGTCTCCGGCGGCGGCAAATCGACCTTCCTGATCGAGACCCTGTTCAAGGCGGCGTCTCGCCGCATCATGGGCTCGCGCGAGCATCCGGCCGAGCACGACCGCATCGAGGGCCTCGAATTCCTCGACAAGGTCATCGATATCGACCAATCGCCGATCGGACGGACGCCGCGCTCCAACCCCGCCACCTACACCGGCGCCTTCACGCCAATCCGCGACTGGTTCGCCGGCCTGCCGGAGTCCAAGGCGCGTGGCTATCAGCCCGGCCGCTTCTCGTTCAACGTCAAGGGCGGCCGCTGCGAGGCCTGCCAGGGCGACGGCGTCATCAAGATCGAGATGCATTTCCTGCCGGATGTCTATGTCACCTGCGACGTCTGCCATGGCAAGCGCTATAACAGAGAGACGCTCGACGTCTTATTCAAGGGCAAGTCGATTGCCGACGTGCTCGACATGACGGTCGAGGAGGGCGTCGATTTCTTCGCCGCCGTGCCGGGAGTGCGCGACAAGCTGGAGACGCTAAAACAGGTCGGCCTCGGCTACATCCATGTCGGCCAACAGGCGACGACCCTGTCAGGCGGCGAGGCGCAGCGCATCAAGCTCGCCAAGGAACTGTCGCGCAAGGCGACCGGAAAGACGCTCTACATCCTCGACGAGCCGACCACCGGCCTGCATTTCCACGACGTCGCCAAGCTGCTCGAAGTGCTGCACGAGCTGGTCGACCAGGGCAACACCGTGGTCGTCATCGAGCACAATCTCGAGGTGATCAAGACCGCCGACTGGGTGCTCGATCTAGGCCCCGAAGGCGGCGACGGCGGTGGCGAGCTGGTGGCATCCGGCACGCCGGAGGACATCGTCCGCGAGAAGCGCAGCTACACCGGCCAGTTCCTGCGGGAATTGCTGGAACGGCGCCCCGGAGGCAAGCGCGAGGCGGCGGAGTGAATGAGGACTGGCTGGCGGCGTTTGGAAGAACCTTCAAATGAAGATCAGAAGAGCGCTTGCCGGTGATCTTGATGCTGTCGTTGAACTGAACACCGCTGCCTACGCGCCCTACACTGCGTTGCTGGGCGCGCCGCCGATCCCGGTGACAGAGGACTATGCGCCGCGGATCGAACGCGGCGAAGTCTGGTTGCTGGAAAGCGATGATGAGACGGCCGGACTGCTGGTTCTCGAACGGCATGCAGATCACGCAATGATCTTCTCCGTCGCCGTCGCGCCTGCCTCCCAAGGCAAGGGTTTCGGCATCTCGCTGCTCAATCACGCGGACGAACAGACACGGCTGCAGGGCTTGCCCGAGGTGCGGCTCTACACCAACGCCAGGATGGAACGGAACATCGCGCTCTACAAAGAGTATGGCTTTCACGAAACGGGTCGTCGGCCCAATCCATACCGGCCAGGATGGACGATCGTCGACATGGCGAAGACTGTCGAAACGATCGCTACGGCCTGATCCATTTCAAAACTCGGGAGGACGACAATGACCCAATCAGGAAAAATCCGCGCCGGCATGGGCGGCTGGACCTTCGAGCCGTGGGACACGTCCTTTTATCCGGACAAGCTGTCCAAGGCGAAGCAGCTCCACTACGCAACCCGGCAGGTGCCGAGCATCGAGGTCAACGGCACCTATTATTCGAGCTTCAAGGAGCCGACCTTCGTCAAATGGGCTGGTGAGGCGCCGGATGGCTTCGTCTATTCACTGAAAGGCAACCGCTTCGTCACCAACCGCCGTGTGCTCGGCGAGGCCGGCGAGTCCATGATGCGCTTCCTGGGGTCGGGCGTCGCCGCGCTCGGCGACAAACTCGGGCCGATCCTGTGGCAATTCGCGCCAACCAAAAAATTCGACCCGGACGATTTCGAGGCCTTCCTCAAGCTTTTGCCTGAAAAGCAGGACGGCGTGGCCCTGCGCCATGCGGTGGAGGTGCGCAACGACAGCTTCATCGTGCCGGAATTCGCCGCGCTGCTGCGCAAATACAAGGTCGCGATCGTCTACGCCGACCACGCCAAATATCCTGGGATCGCCGATGTCACCGGCGATTTCATCTATGCCCGGTTGCAGACCGGCAGCGACGACAATCCCGACTGCTACACGCCAAAGGCGCTCGACGAATGGGCGGCGCGCGCAAAAACCTGGGCGGGAGGCAAGGTGCCGGCCGACCTATCGCGCGCCGATCCGTCGATCGACGCACCGGTAAAGCCGCGCGATGTGTTCGTCTACTTCATCACCGAAGGCAAGGTCCGTGCGCCGTTCGGCGCCATGGCGCTGATGAAGCGCGTCACAGGCTGACGGCCTCGATTGTGACATCTTCACCACCATCGTAACCTTATCGATACCTCCTTGCTGCATGAATCCGCGGAGCTAGGGCAGCCGCGGGTTAGGGCATGTCACTTGACTACCACTCACTTCTGCTGGCTGTCGGTTTTTCCGCCGCCTGCCTGAGCCTGACGTTGTTCGGCATCTGGCTGACAGCACGAACCGAAAAGTTTCTGCTGACATGGGCGATCAGCGCTTTGTTGGTCGTCGGCGATGTTTTTATCTACCAGGATTATATCGAGGCGCCGGGACGCATACTCGGCATTGCGACGTTCGCGCTGCTCCTTGTAGGGTTCTCGACCATGCTGGGTGCCGCCTACCAGTTCAGGTCAGGCCGATCGCCGATCCCGCTGACGGTTCTCGGCAGCTGCATCACGCTTGCCCTGGCGCTGCCGCCGATGGCGCTCGGATATGACGGGCTCGGCTTCATGTTCGAAAATCTCCTTGCCGCCTTGCTTCTGTTTGCAACGGCCTATCAGTACTGGATCGGGCGCACCGAAGCCCCTGTCCCGATCATCGGCCTCGCCGTGCTCTACTCGGCCACCGGCGTTTCCTTTGTGCTGTGCGCCGTGGCTCTTGCGTGGGATGGGAAGCTTGTCCTCGGACATGCGCCGAGCAACTGGGCCGAAGATCTGAGCCTCGTCATTGTCATCGCCAGCATGACCGGCATCGGTGCCCTTTCGCTGGCGCTCAACCAGGGCCGTCTGGCCCGACATCACCGTTTGGATGCGCTGACCGATCCGCTGACCGGCCTGCTCAATCGCCGCGCCCTGTTCGATCTCAATGGCGGCGCCCCAATTGGGGCCTTCACGGCGGTGGTCGTGTTCGACCTCGACGGCTTCAAGGCCATCAATGACGAATTCGGCCACGCCACGGGCGATCAGGTGCTGAAGGTGTTCGCCAAGGAACTCGTCGAGAACCTTCGCCCGACCGATGTCGCCGCGCGCATGGGCGGAGAGGAATTCGCGCTGGTTCTGAAGCGCACCCTGCCCGAAGCGGTGGAGTTCACCGCCGAGCGTATACGCACCGCCTTCGCCGCGCGTGTCATCGAGACCGAAACCCGTCACCTGACATGCACCGTCAGCGCCGGATACGCTTTCGGCAGCAAGGACGGCATGAGCTTCGACAAGGTGCTCAGCGCCGCCGACAAGGCGCTCTATGCTGCCAAGCGCGGCGGTCGCAACCGCGTCGCGGCCTCAACCTTCCGACGCGCGAGCTAGCCGCTTGGCGGCACGGGCAGCCGCCCCTCCGCCAGCTCTTATGCCGCCATGACGACCTCGTTGTAGGCATCGAGATCGACGTAAAAGACCTTGGTGATCTCCGCAATCAGCTCGTCGTGATCATATCCCTGCGATCTCAGAATGTTGATGGCGGTCATGATGTCAACGCGCTCGGTGAGCCGTCGTTTCTGGTAGTCCTCGACATAACGTTCCATCGGCTGTCCCGGGCCCAAGTGCCCCAAAATGCATTGAACAACGATCAGATCGCAGGAAGAGGGTTGCTTGCATGGAACATGCCAGCTGAGCCCGCGCCTCACCTTGATCTGTCAACGAGACTGATACGGAAAGCGGCCGACTCAACAAGGCCAAGTAAAGCCTAGCATGCAATCTTCGGCGCGCTAGAGTTGCAAACGATGTGATTGAAGAAAATCTCGTAGGCCTTTGTGATTTCGTCATCCTTGGGCGTAGCGACGCGAAGCGGAGCGAAGACCCAAGGATCCATGCCGAAACTTCCGAGCGTCACAACGGCACAGAATCCAGGATGGTGTGCGCCGGAAAAACGGCTTCTGTTCTTGACCGCTGCATTCTTTGACCGACGGCGCGGTATGGATCCTGGGGTCTGCGCCGCGTCGCTTCGCTCCTTGCTTCGCCCTAGGATGACGACGGGAGAGATGTTTCGGCTAATCCTGGAGGTTTGCAACTAGACGGTCAGGAACTTGCGGACGTCCGCGCGGTCGAGATCCTCGGCCGGGCCGGTGTGGACGATCAAGCCGCGATCCATGATGTTGACCTCGTCCGCCAGTTCACGGCAGAAATCGAGGTACTGTTCGACCAGCAGCACGGCGATGCCTGCCTGGTCGCGCAGATAGCGGATGGCGCGGCCGATATCCTTGATGATCGACGGCTGGATACCTTCGGTCGGCTCATCGAGCACCAGCAGCTTCGGCCGCATCACCAGCGCCCTGCCGATGGCAAGCTGCTGCTGCTGGCCGCCGGAAAGGTCACCGCCCCGGCGGCCGAGCATCTGCTTCAGCACCGGGAACAATTCGAAGATGTGGCCGGGAATGTTGCGATCGGCGCGCTTCAATGGCGCAAAGCCCGATTCGAGGTTTTCCCGCACAGTGAGCAGCGGGAAGATCTCCCTGCCCTGCGGCACGAATGCGATGCCCGACCGGGCGCGATCATACGCCGCGCTCCGGTCGAGCGCCTTCCCCTCGAAGGCAACACTTCCGCTCGTCAGCCGGTGGTGGCCGACGATCGATCTCATCAAACTGGTTTTGCCGACGCCGTTGCGGCCGAGCACGCAGGTGATCTTGCCAGCGCCGGCCTTGAGCGAGACGCCGCGCAGCGCCTGGGCGGCACCGTAGTGAAGCGTGGCGTTGGAGACTTCGAGCATGGTCAGCGCTTTCTCCAACGCCTGAAGAACGAAAGGTCGAAATGATGAAACGGAACGCGCCAGACCATGATCATCTCCCCAGGTAGACTTCGACGACACGCTCGTCGGCCGAAACGAAATCGAGCGAGCCTTCGGAAAGGACCGAGCCTTCGTGCAGGCAAGTGACCTTGACGCCGAGCTCGCGCACGAAATGCATGTCGTGCTCGACGACGATGACCGAATGGTCGCGCGCGATATCCTTGAGCAGCCGCGCGGTCTCCTCGGTCTCGGCGTCGGTCATGCCGGCGACCGGTTCGTCGACCAGCAGCAGCTTCGGATCCTGCGCCAGCAGCATGCCGATCTCGAGCCATTGCTTTTGTCCATGGCTGAGATTGGCGGCGATTTCGTCGCGCTTGTCGCCAAGCCGGATGATGCCGAGGATGTCGTCGATCTGCCGCACTTCCGCGGCCGAGCGGCGATGGAACAGTGCCGGGAAGATCGAGCGTGGGCCTTTCAGCGCCAGCATCAGGTTCTCCTCGATCGTATGGCTTTCGAAGACGGTCGGCTTCTGGAATTTCCTGCCGATGCCCATCATGGCGATCTCGGCCTCGTCATGTTTCGTCAGGTCGACCTCGCCGTCGAAATAGACCTCGCCCGCGTCGGGCCGCGTCTTGCCGGTGACGATGTCCATCATCGTGGTTTTGCCGGCACCGTTGGGACCGATGATCGCGCGCATTTCGCCCTTGTCGAGCACCAGCGACAAATTGTTGATGGCGCGAAAGCCGTCGAAGGAAACCGAGACGCCGTCGAGATAGAGGATGGTGTTGCTCTTCGACATCGCTCACTCCGCCGGCTGCGGTTCGGGGCTGGATGCAGACCAGTCGCCAGGCGTTCTCGCGGCACTGCGAACGATCTTCGGCGGCGCCGGGACGTCAGGATCGGTGCCGGCTTCCTCGGCGATCGAGGCCGCGCGCAGCGCCTTGGCATTGCCGCGCCAGGAATCCCACATGCCGATAATGCCCTTGGGCAGGAACAGCGTGACGGCGACAAACAGTCCGCCCAGCGCAAACAGCCAGAACTCCGGCAGCACGCCGGTGAACCAGGATTTGCCGGCATTGACCACGAGTGCGCCGATGATCGGCCCGACGATGGTGCCGCGCCCGCCGACGGCCGCCCACACTACGACCTCGATCGAATTGGACGGTTCGAACTCGCCCGGATTGATGATGCCGACCTGCGGCACGTAGAGCGCACCGGCAATGCCGGCCATGACAGCTGACACGGTGAAGGCGAACAGTTTGACGTTCTCCGCCCGCCAGCCGAGAAAGCGCGTGCGGCTCTCGGCGTCGCGCACCGCCATCAGCAGCTTGCCGTATTTTGAACCGACGATTGCCCAGGTGACGTAGACGGCGAGCGCGAGCGTGACGGCGCTGGCCGCGAACAATGCCGAGCGTGTTGCATCGGCCTGCACGTTGAAGCCCAGAATATCCTTGAAATCGGTCAGGCCGTTGTTGCCGCCGAAACCCATGTCGTTGCGGAAAAACGCAAGCAGCAGCGCATAGGTCATCGCCTGGGTGATGATCGACAGATAGACGCCGGTGACGCGGCTGCGGAAGGCGAACCAGCCGAAGACGAAGGCGAGCAGGCCGGGCACCGCAAGCACCATGATCGCGGCAAACCAGAAATGGTCGAAACCGTACCAGAACCATGGCAATTCCTTGTAGTTCAGGAACACCATGAAATCCGGCAGCAGCGGATTGCCGTAGACGCCGCGCGAGCCGATCTGGCGCATCAGATACATGCCCATCGCATAGCCGCCGAGCGCGAAGAAGGCGCCGTGGCCGAGCGAGAGGATGCCGCAATAGCCCCAGACGAGATCGAGCGCCAAGGCGAGCAGCGCGTAGCAGAGATATTTCCCGGTAAGCGCGACGATATAGGACGGCACGTAGAACGCACTTGTCGGCGAGACCGCAAGATTGAGCAGCGGCACGACGATGGCGACCGTCAGCAGGATGAAGATCGTGATGGCGATGCGGCGGTCGGCGCCAGCAGCGAAGAAGCGTCCCGTGATCATGCTTCCACCGATCTGCCCTTCAGCGCGAACAGGCCGCGCGGGCGTTTCTGGATGAACAGGATGATGAGGACCAGGACGACGATCTTGCCAAGGACTGCACCGGCATATGGTTCGAGGAACTTGTTGACGATGCCGAGCGAGAAGGCGCCGACCAGCGTGCCCCAGAGATTGCCGACGCCGCCGAAGACGACGACCATGAAGCTGTCGATGATGTAGCCGCGGCCGAGATTGGGCGAGACATTGTCGATCTGGCTGAGCGCGACGCCGGCAATGCCAGCTATGCCGGACCCCAATGCAAAGGTCAGCGCGTCAACCCATGGCGTCCTGATGCCCATCGACGCGGCCATGCGGCGGTTGGCGGTGACGGCGCGCATCTGCAGACCCCAGGGCGTGCGCTTCATCACATAGAGCAGCACCGCGAACACGCCGAGCGAGAATACCAGTATCCAGAGCCGGTTCCAGGTCACGGCAAGCTGGCCGATATCGAATGATCCGGACATCCATGACGGATTGCCGACCTCCTGGTTCGTCGGCCCGAAGATGGTGCGCACGGCCTGCTGCAGGATCAGCGAAACGCCCCATGTCGCCAGCAGCGTCTCCAGCGGCCGGCCGTAGAGGAAACGGATGACGCCGCGTTCGATGGCAAGGCCGACGAGCGCCGCGACGAGGAAGGCGAGCGGCAGTGCGATGGCCAGCGACCAGTCGAACAGGCCGGGAAAGGAATTGCGGATCACTTCCTGCACGACAAAGGTCGTGTAGGCGCCGAGCATCACCATTTCGCCATGCGCCATGTTGATGACACCCATGACGCCGAAGGTGATGGCAAGGCCAATCGCTGCCAGCAGCAGCACCGACCCCAGCGAAATGCCGTACCAGATGTTCTGGCCAGCATCCCACAGCGCCAGCGTCGAATTGATGTTGGCGATCGCCGCCGTCGCCGCGTCCTTGACCGCGCCCTCGGAATTGGCCTCGACGGAGGTGAGCAGGGACAGCGCGTCGCGGTCGCCGCGCGCGCCGATCAGGGCGATCGCCGCCAGCTTGTCGGCCTCCGGCCTGTCCGACACCAGAACGGATGCGGCGCGGGCCTGTTCGAGCAGCGCTTTGACGCTTGCCACGGTTTCGCTGGCGATTGCGGCATCGAGTGGCTCGATATTTGTGGCATCGGGCGTCTTGAACATGGTGTCAGCGGCAGCGATGCGCGCAGCCGGGTCTTTCGCGCCAAGCGTCAGCGTGCCCAAAGCATCGCGGACGGCGCGGCGCAGCGTATTGTTGACCTTGATCTTGGTGATCTCGCCCTTGGCCGCATCGCCGGACTTTTCACCGCTCAGCGGGTCGAGCAGCTCAACGCTACCGCCACCTTCCTTACCGATGAAAACCTGCGAATCGGTCTTGCGGACGTAAAGATCGCCCTCCGCAAGCGCGCCAAGCGGGCGCTCGACGGCGGTATCACCGGTGGCCGCGAGCTCGCGCACGACAGCTTCGATCGCCGAAAAATTCGAGGCAGTGGCGAATTTGGCGATGATGGCACGCAGATCCGCTTCGGCAGCATTCGACGGCGACAGCATCCCCAGGAGGAGCAGCAGCGTCAGCCCAATTGCGCGGATGAAGGTCATCGGTTTCTGGAGGCTCTCGAAGGGTTGAAATTCGCGTCCGGGCGGACTCGAGGAGAGGAGGAGCTCGCCCGGACGCTTCGCGGTCTAGGTCGTGGAGAAATCCACGACCGTCAGACCCGGGAGGATCAGTTGGTTCCCTTGCCGCCGCACTTGCCGGTAGCGACATTGAAGTTGCCGCAGGACAGAGGCGCGCGCCAATCGGAGATCAGGTCCTTGGAATCAGGCAGGTAGTCGGACCACTCGTCGCCCATCACCAGGCCGGGCGTCTGCGAGACGGTCTCGAACTGGCCGTCGGCCTGGATTTCGCCGATCAGCACCGGCTTGGTGATGTGGTGGTTCGGCATCATGGTCGAATAACCACCGGTCAGGTTCGGCACCGAGACGCCGACCACGGCGTCGATGACTTTGTCAGGATCAGTGGTGCCGGCCTTCTCGACAGCCTTCACCCACATGTTGAAGCCGACATAGTGGGCTTCCATCGGGTCGTTGGTGGTGCGCTTGTCGTTCTTGATGAACTTGTGCCAGTCGGCAATGAACTTCGCATTCTCCGGCGTGTCGATGCTCTGGAAGTAATTCCAGGCGGCGAGATGGCCGACGAGCGGCGTGGTGTCGAGACCGGCAAGCTCTTCCTCGCCGACCGAGAAGGCCATGACCGGGATATCCTCGGCCTTGATGCCCTGGTTGCCGAGTTCCTTGTAGAACGGCACGTTGGCGTCGCCATTGACGGTCGAGACGACGGCGGTCTTCTTGCCGGCCGAGCCGAACTTCTTGATCGCCGAGACCTCGGTCTGCCAATCGGAGAAGCCGAACGGCGTGTAGTTGACCATGATGTCTTCGGCGGCGACGCCCTTGGCCTTCAGATAGGCTTCGAGGATCTTGTTGGTGGTGCGCGGATAGACGTAGTCGGTGCCTTCAAGCACCCAGCGCTTCACCGAACCGCCATCCTCGCTCATCAGGTAGTCGACGGCCGGAATGGCCTGCTGGTTCGGCGCCGCACCGGTGTAGAACACGTTGCGCTCACTCTCCTCGCCCTCATACTGGACGGGATAGAACAGGATGTTGTCGAGCTCGCTGAACACCGGCAGCACCGACTTGCGCGACACTGACGTCCAGCAACCGAACACCGCCGCGACCTTGTCCTTGGAGATCAGCTCGCGCGCCTTTTCGGCGAACAGCGGCCAGTTGGAAGCCGGATCGACGACGACCGCTTCGAGTTTCTTGCCAAGCAGGCCGCCCTTTGCATTCTGCTCTTCGATGAGCATCAGCATGGCGTCCTTCAGCGTCGTCTCCGAAATCGCCATGGTCCCCGACAGCGAATGGAGAATGCCCACCTTGATCGTGTCGTCAGCCGCTCTGGCGGGGACGCTCATCAGCAGGCCGGCCGTGACCACGCCTGCCGAAAACATTTTTGTTATTGTCGAGAAACTGCCCCACATATTTCAAACTCCCAAGCTGGTTGATCGCATCGCAAACAGACCATGCAACGGCTGTGCCAACCGCGGGAGCAAAATTGACCGGGCTGAGATTTCCTAGCTCTATCAGCCGGTTAATATATTAGCCGCCAAAGATGAGCGCCGCCGCCGGGGTTCTGCTTGAGAAAAAATGACCCGCCGCCGCCTAAATTTTGCTCACATGCCAACTAATGCACTTTTTTTGAGCAACGACACATCGACGATTGCGAACCGTTGCAGCGCTGCAGGAAAATGGGGCAAGTTCGATCTTCAAAAGAGCGACGTCATGGCCCCCAGGATTTCCCGTATTTTCAGCATAGTGCTCCTGGCTGCGGCCACCGGCGGCGCACACGCCGACTTCACCGACGGCAAATTGCCCGACGGCACCTATCACTGCGAAGTCTATCTGCTTGGCATGTTCCTTAGCCTTGGCGATATCACCATCAAAGGAAACGTCTATAGCGGCCCGGTGACCTTCGGGACCGCTCCGCAGGCTTACAATTATCAGATGAATGCAAACGGCGAGATCACCTGGCTGGGCCCGTTGGGCGGCTACACGACCGGCGGCAACTCGATCTCGCTTACGCAAGCCACCCTGGACGGCCAAACCAGCCCATCCTTCGACATCATCATGAAGCAGCCTGACGGCGCCTTCACCGCCTCGACCTGCACGAAGCGTTGAGCGACGGCTCGGGGCCGCCGACCCGTTACCAAGAAGTATTTCCTCTCATGTCATCCGGGTGTTGCCGAAGCAGCATAGCAGCGCTGCGCCGTCACCATCCACCCAGAGAGGCAGACATCATGGCCAACTCCCCGTCATCACCCTCCCCTGTCATTCGCGACGTCATTGCCGCCCGCGTCTCACGCCGTGGTCTGCTGAAGGGCGGTCTTGCATCCGGCGCGTTGATTGCCGGCGGCAGTTTCGTCGGCTCGCTGTTTGCCGGCGAAACGCATGCAGCTGCCGCGCTCTCGACACTGGGCTTTCCCGAGCTGAAGCGCGTCTACGATAAGACCCATGCCGCCGCCGAAGGGTACGAGACCACGATCGTGGCACGCTGGGGCGACGCGCTCGCAACCGGCCTGCCGGATTTCGATGGCAACAAGGTCGCCGCCGACGAGCAGGAGAAGCGCTTCGGCTACAATTGCGACTACATCGCCTTCATGCCGCTGCCGAAAGGCTCGGTCAATTCCGACCACGGCCTGCTCTGCGTCAACAACGAGTACATTTCTCCCAATGTGATGTTTCCCGGCATGACCGAGGACGATGCCGGCAAGGCGATGACCAAGGAACAGGTCGATCTCGGCATGGCCGCGATGGGCCATTCGATCGTCGAGATTGTCCTGAAAGACGGCAAGTGGGCGACGGTCGAGGACAGCCCGCTCAACCGCCGCATCACGGCCAACACCGAAATGACCGTATCCGGTCCCGCCGCCGGCCACGCGCTGATGAAAACCTCGGCGGATGCAACCGGCACCAAGGTTCTTGGCACCAGCTACAATTGCGGCGGCGGTGTCACCCCATGGGGCACCGTGCTGACATGCGAGGAAGGCGTCTCCGATATTTTCGGTGGCGATCCGAAAAAGACACCCATTGCCGACATCCTCGATCGCTACGCTTTCGACGGCTCCGACTTCTATGGTCGCGCCCGTTTCCATGACCGGTTCAACCTCGACAAGGAACCGAACGAGGCAAACCGTTTCGATTGGGTGGTCGAGATCGATCCCTATGAGCCGACTTCGAAGCCGGTAAAGCGCACCGCACTCGGCCGCATGTCGCACGAAGCCTCCACCGTCGTCGTCAACAAGGACGGCCGCGTTGCCGTCTACATGGGCGACGACGACTATTTCGAATACATGTATCGCTTCGTCTCGAACAAGGCCTACGATCCGGCGAACCCGGCCTCCGGCAAGGACCTCCTCGATGACGGCGCGCTGTCGGTGGCGCGTTTCGATGCCGACGGCACGATGACCTGGCTGCCGCTCGTCCACGGCCAGAGCAAGCTCACAGCCGAAAACGGCTTTGCCAATCAGGCCGAGGTGCTGCTGAAAACACGGCTGGCCGCCGATGCGCTGGGCGCTACGCCGATGGACCGCCCCGAAGACATCGAGACCAATCCAGTCACCGGCCGCGTCTATGCGGTGATGACCAAGAACAAGAAACGCGACCAGTCGAAGGTCAACCCGGCGAACACGCGGCCGGAAAACCTCTGGGGCCATATCGTCGAGCTGATCCCGCCCGGCGGCCGTGGTGCCGAGGCCGACCATACGGCCGAAAAATACGAATGGGACCTGTTCGTGCTATGCGGCAATCCCAAGGAGGCCGCGGTCGGCGCGACCTTCCATGCCGACACGTCGGAGGATGGCTGGTTCGTATGCCCCGACAACATCACCTTCGACCCGGCCGGGCGGCTCTGGGTCGGGACCGATGGCGCCAACGACTTCGATCTGCCGGACGGTGTCTACGGCATCGACACCGAAGGTCCGGCGCGCGGCCTGCCAAAACTGCTTTTCACCTGCCCACAGGGTGCCGAGGCGACCGGCCCCTGCTTCACGCCAGATGGCACGACGCTGTTCCTGTCGGTCCAGCACCCGGCCGAGGACGCCGAGACGCTCGACAAGGCCGCGACGCTGTGGCCCGACTTCAAGGACGGCCAGCCGCCGCGGCCCGCAGTGGTCGCCATCCGCCGCAAGGATGGCAGGCCGGTCGGCGCGTAGCTCTGGCGCCGACAAAAAGAGGCGCGGAACCGTGCGAGGCTCCGCGCCAGCAGGCAGCCGGGAGGGCTACGGCTAGATGCTCTTAGCCGACATCTGTTCAGCGATATAATCGGCCTGACGGATCGCCAGCGACACGATCGTCAATGTCGGATTTTCAGCACCGCCGGTGGTGAACTGGCTGCCGTCCGACACGAACAGGTTCTTGATGTCGTGCGCCTGGCCATGCTTGTTGACGACCCCGTCGGCCGCCTTTTCGCTCATCCGGTTGGTGCCGAGATTGTGGGTCGACGGATAGGGCGGCGTCGGGAAGGTCCGCGTCGCCCCGACCGCCGCGTACAGCGCCGAGCCCTGTTTGTAGGCGTGGTTGCGCATCGCGGTGTCGTTGGCATGGTCGTCAAAATGGACATCCGCCACCGGCATGCCGTGCTCGTCCTTGATATCGGCATGCAGAGTGATGCGGTTTTCCTCGCGTGGCATGTCTTCGCCGACGATCCACATGCCGGCCATATGGTCGTAGTGGTCGAGCGCCGTGGTGAAGGAACGCCCCCAGCCGCCGGGATCGAGGAAGGCGGCCATGAACGGCAGGCCGAGCGACAGCGTCTCGAGCTCGTAGCCGCCAACGAAGCCGCGCGAGGGATCGTTGCGGGCCTCGTCGCGAATGATACCGGCCATGGTGGTGCCGCGATACATATGCACCGGCTTGTCGAAGATGCCGTAGACCGAGCCCGTGGTGTGGCGCATGTAGTTCTTGCCGACCTGTCCCGACGAATTGGCAAGGCCGTCGGGAAACTGGCTCGATGCTGAATTGAGCAGCAGCCGTGGGCTCTCGATCGAATTTCCGGCGACGGCGACGATGCGGGCCTTCTGTTCCTGAAGCTTGCCATCCTTGTCGGCATAGACGACGCCGGTCACCTTGCCTGACGCATCGTGGTTGATCTTGATAGCCATGGCATTTGGCCTGACCTCGAGATGGCCGGTCGCCTCGCCCTTCGGGATTTCGGTATACAGAGTCGACCACTTGGCGCCCCATTTGCAGCCCTGGAAGCAGAAGCCGGTCTGCTGGCAAGCATTGCGGTCGTCGCGCGGCTCGGAGTTGATCGCCATCCGGCCGGTGTGGCACTCCTTGTAGCCGAGCTTGTCGGCGCCGGCCTTCATCACCTTGAAGTTGTTGTTGCCGGGAAGGCCTGGGATGTTGTTGGTGAGTGTCACGCCGAGCTTGTCTTCGGCCTTTGCGTAGTAGGGTTCAAGATCGGCAAGCGTGATCGGCCAGTCGAGCAGGTTGGCGCCATCCAGCTTTCCGTAGGTCGAGAGCGTCTTGAATTCGTGCTCCTGTAAGCGCAGCGAGGCGCCTGCCCAGTGCGTGGTCGAACCGCCGACCGACTTGACGATCCAGGCCGGCAAGTTTGGAAAATCCTTCGCCACCCGCCAGTCGCCCGAGGTCGTGCGCTTGTCCGTCCAGGCGAGCTGAGCGAATGAATCCCACTCGTCGTTGATGAAATCCTCGTATTCGTGGCGGCCGCCCGCCTCCAGGATGACGACATCGATGCCCTTCTGGGCGAGCTCGTTGCCGAGCGTGCCGCCGCCGGCGCCCGAGCCGATGATGACGACCACGCCATCGTTCTTAAGATCAAATGGTGCTGCCATGGTTTCCTCCCACGATGTCTGTTGTGTGCGGTTGCGACGAGAGGGCTCAGAGCCACTCGATGTCGTCGAAACCGCGCGCCATGTAGCCGCCCTTGGAGTAGGACTCGCCTTCGTAGCCAAAAATCGGCCAGACCTCCTTCTGGTTGTAGAGGCCGACGACAAGTCCGCCGCGGACCGTCTGGAAGAACGGCGTGTCCTCGATCTCTCTCAGCACAGCAACGCGCTGCTCCTCCCAGCCGAGGCCGGTGTAGCCGTCCTTGCCAGACTTCAAGTCGAGATCAGCGATGCCCTTTTCGATGAGATCCTTGTGGGCCGGATCTTTGCCGGCCTGCTCATCGTGGGCCTTGACGGCGATTGCGTAATACTTGTCAGGCACTTGATCGTGCGGGTAGATGTCGCGCGCCATCTGGATCAGGGTCGCCAGGGTTTCAGGCTTGAGCGCCGATGTCTCAAGGCCCCAGGCATGTTGCGGGCTGATGACGGCGCTGCCTGAAATGACCAGCAATGCGCCGACACCGCCGCGTTTCAGCAGCTCGCGGCGCGACAGCCCGGGCTTGCTTTCGTAAATCGTGACCATTTCTTCCTCCCTTGCTTGCTATTTGCACCGTGAAGGTGCCGTGGCTGGCGCCGCGCAGGTCGGCGCGGCCGCGATGTCTCCTATTTGAACCGGCCCCGACGCTGCAGGACCTCGATCTTGTAGCCGTCGGGATCCTCGATGAAGAAGAAGCGCGCGAGCAGCGCTCCGTCGCGGTTGAACTCGACGATCTTTTTCGGGTTCAGGCCAAGCGCGCCAAGCCGGTCGTGTTCGCTGTCCAGATCGATGACCGAAACCGCGAGATGGCCGTAGCCGTCACCGAGCGCATAAGGCTCTTCACGGCCCTTGTTGACGGTGAGCTCGAGCTCGAGCTCCGCCTCGGCATTGCTCAGATAGACGAGCGTGAAAGTATCGAAATCGAGCCGTTCGGCGACATCCATCCCAAAGGCTTTCCAGTAGAAATCGACGGACCGGGCCTCTTCCAGAACCCGGATCATGGTGTGGATTGCCTTCGCCAAATGACACTCCCTTGCAGCAGCGCCATATGCGCGTCGGAATGATTATGCGCGCGTTTCGGCAAAGATGGTGGCAGCCGATTACCACGCGCTAATCTAACGACCGCGTGGCATACTGCTTAAGGACGAAAGTCCGATTGCTGTTTTCCGCTTTCCAGCTGAAGATAATTGGTCACGATAGGCACTGCTCAAAGGCGCGAATCACTGCTGATTGCGCCCAAAAATCAACAAGAATGGCCAAAGCCAACAAGAAGGGAGGTAACCGATGTGCAGGGTTTTTGCCGGGCAGGATCCGGAGGGCTATCGACAGATCAACCGATCGATCCGTATCGACGGGCACTCGACCAGCATCCAGCTCGAGGCGACGTTCTGGGCTTTGCTCGACGAGATCGCCGACAGCCAGGGTCTGACGACCCCGAAATTCATCTCGAAGCTCTATGACGAGGCTATCGAGATCAACGGCCAGATTCCGAACTTCGCGTCGATGTTGCGCACGACCTGTGCTCTCTATCTGAAAGGCCATCGGCCAGGCATCGAAGAACACACGACGCCTAAGCGGCAAGCAGCTTAGCTGTCGGCTGCAACATCGAGCGCCAGCCGGGTCATGTCAGTGAAAAGCGCCTGGCGCTCGGAATAGTCGGTTTGCTCGCCGGTCACCACATTGTCGACGACGGTCAGCAATGACAGCGCCCGGGCGCCGAAATGCGCCGCGATGCGATAGAGCGCGCTGGTCTCCATATCCACCGCGAGCGCGCCTTCAGCCTGCACCTCGGCAAAGCGGGTCCGTCCCTGGGGATGATAGAATATGTCGCTGCAGGCCGTCAGCCCGGCCTGATGCTCGATGTCGAGTTCGGCAGCCTTGGCCAAGGCGCGGACGAATAGTGCCGGATCGGGGGCGGCAACATCGTTGTAGAGCCCGAAAACCTGACCGCTCTCTGCACTCTCACCTCGTACCGACTGCGAGATCACCAGGCTGCGCAGTTTCAGCCCGGCGGTCAGAGCGCCACAGGTACCGGTGCGGATCAGCGTCCTGACGCCGTAGAAATCGAGCAGCTCATGCACGTAGATCAGGAATGACGGGACACCGATGCCCGTTGCCTGGATGCTGACGGGCTTACCGCGAAACAGGCCGGTAAAGCCGAGGGCCTCCCTGCGACGGTTGACGCAGCGCGGCGCCTCCAGAAAGGTTTCCGCCATCCATTCGGCGCGCTGCGGATCGCCTGGCAACAGCACTGTTGCGGCGTAATCACCCTTGCCTGCCTCGTTGTGCGGCGTCACGGCATGCTCCCCAAAACCCGCCGTCCGTTTCACCCGCAATCATGGCAGCCTCGCGTCATTACGCAAGTGCGAGATTAGCAAACCCTAAGATTCAAGCACATCCTTCACGATTGTGGCCAGTTGCTTGAGCGAAAACGGCTTCGGCAGGAAACCGAAATGCGCGTCTGCCGGCAGGTTTTTGGCGAACGCATCCTCGGCGTAGCCAGAAACGAAGACGAATTTGATGTCCGGTTGCCGCTTGCGCAATTCGCCAAGCAGCGTCGGCCCGTCCATTTCAGGCATCACCACGTCGGAAACGACGATGTCGACCTTGCCGCCAAGCGCCTCGAAGACTTCCAGCGCCTCGACGCCCGAGGACGCTTCGTGGACAGTGTAGCCGCGCGACGTCAACGCTCGCATGCCGCCCATGCGCACGGCATCCTCGTCCTCGACGAGCAGCACCGTGGCCGAGCCCGACAAATCCTTGGCTGCGTCGGCGATCTTTGCCGGCGCAGCCGGCGCCTCGCCGGGTTCGCCTGCCTTTCTCGCCTCTGCAATGTAGCGCGGCAAGAAGATGCGGAACACGGATCCCTTGCCGACTTCGGAATCGCAGAAGATGAAGCCGCCCGTCTGCTTGATGATGCCGTAGACCATGGACAGGCCGAGGCCGGTGCCCTTGCCGACCTCCTTGGTGGTGAAGAAAGGTTCGAAAATCTTCTTGAGCACTTCGGGGGCGATGCCGCTGCCGGTGTCTTCGACTTCGACCACGACATAGTCGGCCGGCGCAAGCTCTCGGTAGGAAAGGCTCCTGCTCTCCTCGGTGGTCACGTTCCGGGTGCGCACGGTGAGGTCGCCGCCGGCCGGCATCGCATCGCGCGCATTGACCGCCAGATTGACCACCACCTGCTCGAACTGCCCGATATCGACCTTCACCGGCCACAGGTCGCGGCCATGATCGACCTTCAGCTTGATGTCGTTGCCGACCAGGCGGGCCAGCAGCATCCGGAGATCGGCAAGCACATCGGTCAGGTTGAGCACCTCCGGCCGCAGCGTCTGCTTGCGTGAGAAGGCCAGAAGCTGCCGCACCAGCGACGCCGCCCGGTTGGCATTCTGCTTGATGTTCATGATGTCCGGGAAGGACGGGTCCGACGGGCGGTGGTTGGTCAACAAAAGGTCCGACGCCATGATGATGGCGGTCAGCACATTGTTGAAGTCGTGGGCAATGCCGCCGGCAAGCTGGCCGACCGCCTGCATCTTCTGGCTTTGCGCCATCTGGCCCTCGAGCGCCTTCTGCTCGGTGGTTTCGACGGCGTAGACGATGGCCGATTCTTCGGCGCCCTCGCTGGTGCCGTCGGCAACCGCGTTGACGTAGAAGCGCATGTGCCGCTCCTCATTGCCGGGCAGCAGCGTATCGATCGGTTCGATGTCGGCCTGCCGTTGTCGCGCCTTTTCAAACGCCACGGCAAAGGCGGGCCGGTCGCGCTCATGGATCACCGTGTCCAGCCGCACGCGCCGATCGACCGCGTCCCCATCGACGACCGAGGAAAACAGCGACAGGAAAGGCGCGTTGGTGCGCAAGATGCGCCCGCCGTTGTCGACAGCCGCTATTGCCATCGGCGTCGAATTGAAGAAGCGGGTGAAGCGGATCTCCGAGGCGCGAAGATCGGCGGAAGCGTCCTCGCCTTGCGTCCGGTTGAGCACGATGGTGCGCGTCGGACCGTTGACGCCCTCGCGGCTGGCCGACACCCGATGCATGAAACGCACGGGCAGCGCCTCGCCCTTCACTGTCGTCAGATCGAGATCGATGACCGCGTTGCGCGTGGTGCCGGGATCGGCCTTGACCGAGCGGACCAGCGCCATGCCGTCGCCGGCGACGATCTCCGGAAGCGTGACGGCACCGGGCGTGAAGCTCGTCAGGTCGATGCCCAGCCACTCCGCAAGCGTGGCATTGATGTAAGTGACGCGCCCTTCCTGGTCGGCCGAAAAGAAGCCGGCCGGCGCATGGTCGAGATGGTCGATAGCCTTTTGCAGGTCGAGGAAGAACCGCTCCTGCTCGGCCCGTTCTTCCGAGATGTCGGCGAGTTGCCAGGCGAGCAAAGGCAGCCGCTGGCCCGGGACGCTGAAGGCGCGGGCGCGGGCGCGATACCAGCGCGCGCCCGGCTCGGCGCCGGGTCGAATGGATTGAGCAAGCCGAAACTCCCCGTCGCCGGGCTGGCCGTCGCGCAGGCCGGAGGCGAGCCGGTATATGGTCACCGAGGCCTCGGGAACATCGGACAGCAACCCTTCGACCGTCTTGAGATCCGCCGCCGACGCCGCGCCCGTCATGTCGGCATAGGCCCGATTGGCGTAAACGACACGCCCTTTGGTGTCGGTGACGAGAAGACCTTGCGACATTGAATCGACGAAGGCTTTCGACAGCTCGTCGCTCGTCGAGCGCGGTGTGATCTGCACGAAGCCGATGGCGGTGGCGAACAGGAAGCCGACGCCGATCATCGCCAGCACACCAAGCATTCCAAGCAGGAATGGATCGCCAAGACGCTCGCGGAAAAGGCCGAAGACGATCGCGGCGCCCGTCAAGACAACGATGAAGATGATGAGCCGGGTTACCGCACCCGGTCGCGTGTTCTGGTCGACGATCGGTACCGGATAGAAATCGCCGCGCGCTTCCTTGGCCATGTGCCCCCTGCTCGTGAATTCCGGTACTTGCCCCTGCCCGGTTGAATCACATTCTCAAGGTCCGGAAAAGGCCTTGGCGGCAAATGTCCGCTAAAAATGAGGCCGTTCGGCGCCCGGTGTGGTGAATTCGAAATTCGCGTCACCTTGCTGCAGCGCCAGGCGAATTTTCGGATTCGTCACACCAGCAACTTGCTGAAAATCCAGTGTGGTGTTTCAAGCTGTTCACGAAGCATGAAAGGCAACTTGCAGTGGCCTGCCGCAACAGTTTAGTGTCGCGTCTTCTTCGAAAGACGATTGGGGGCACCAATGCTGCAGTGGCTGGATAGCGTGGCGGGTCCTGGTTATGCCGCGGCGATCCTGTGGACGCTTGTCGCGCTTGTCCTTTTGGTCATCATTCTCCTTGTCATCAAGCTGATCCGCAATCTGACCTTCGGAACATTCGTCGCCGGCGGCAGGAACCGCAAGACACGATTGGCCGTCATGGACGCCACCGCTGTCGACAGTCACCGCCGGTTGGTGCTGGTGCGCCGCGACGATATCGAGCACCTGCTGCTGATCGGAGGTCCGACCGACGTCGTCGTCGAACGCGACATCAGGCTGTCGGCGCTGCGCCGTCCTGCACTGACCGGAGATGGCGGCGGCCATCAGCTGGCACCGCGGCCGCCAGCCCCTCAACCCGCTCCTGCGCCAGTGAGGCAAGCACCGCCTCCGCAGCCGGTAAGCGCGGCCCCAACGCCTGTCCGGCCCTATCAGACGGCGCAGGCGCCGAAGCCAGCAGCGCAAAGCCATCAGTCGGCGACCATCACGCCGCTGCCCGCCTACGGATCGGCGAACGCCAATGCCGTTCGACACGCGCCATCGCCGGCAAGACAGGATTCCCCGGCAAGGCAGGATTCTATCGACGATACGTTGATGAGGGAACTCGAGGTCTCGCTTGACGAGCCACAGCCCGCCAAGCCGGAGAGTAAGCCGGCGGCAAAGGTTCCGCCGTCTCTCGATGACGAGATGACGAAGCTTCTCGGCGAGCTCTCCAGCCAGAAACGGTAACCGGCCAGGAACCGGCCCAGCGAATAGCCAACAAAAATGGCCGGAGACCGGCCATGACAAAGTTCGCTATTGACCGCTTTTTAGACGCCTCGCCTGTGCTTCAGTCGTCGCGGTAGACCTTCTCGCGGCGCTCGTGGCGCTCCTGCGCCTCGATCGACAAGGTCGCGATCGGACGCGCATCGAGCCGCTTCAGCGCGATGGGCTCGCCGGTTTCCTCACAATAGCCGTAAGTGCCTTCATCAATGCGCTGGAGCGCGGAATCGATCTTTGAAATGAGTTTTCGCTGGCGATCGCGAGCGCGAAGTTCGATGGCGCGGTCGGTTTCCGAAGAGGCGCGATCGGCGAGATCGGGGTGGTTGGCGTTTTCCTGCTGCAGGATTTCGAGGGTTTCGCGCGCTTCGCGCAATATGTCGTTCTTCCAGGTGACGAGCTTCAGGCGAAAGTAGGATTTCTGCCGCTCGTTCATGAACGGCTCGTCTTCGGAGGGTACGTAATCGGCGGTAACGATGTCGTTCATTCGACTCACCCAAACTGCCCCAATTTTGGCGCCTATATATTCGCGGAGCGAATGCTGCACAAGCGTAATCGACGACAGTTTCACGCAATTGTTAATGTCGGGCAAAACGGCACTGGCCGCATCATTCGCATGAAGGGCGCGGCCGAATTCGTTTATGATTCGTTGGGTTTGAAGGGTATCAGCCATTGTGCAAGAGAGCTTTCTCATGGCTAATCCTGCAGCGCCTTTTGACGAGTTTCGGTGTTAGGCACAAGCGAGGGGCCGGTGAGCAAGCTTTATCTGTTGAGGCATGCGAAGGCTGGATGGGCCCTGCCGGGCATGCGCGATTTCGATCGTCCGCTCGACGCATCCGGCCTCGCCGACGCCGAAACGATGGGTGCGGTCATGCGGGCCCGCAACTACATTCCGGACCTCACGCTTTGCTCCAAAGCAAAGCGAGCGCTGCAGACGCTGGAAGGCCTTGCCGGTCACACCGATACCGGCCGGGTCCTGTTCCTGGACGCGCTCTACAGCGAGGATGCCGCCTTCTATCTCAACATCATCCGCGGCAATGGCGGGCCAGGCTCGCTGCTCGTCATCGGCCACAACCCGATGACGGAAGATCTCACTATCGCGCTTTCGGGCGACGGCGAAGAGGCTGCGAAGGGAATGCTAAACCACGGCTTCCCGACCGCCGGCCTTGCGGTCGTCCGTTTTCCAGGCAGTCTTGCCGACGCCGCGCAAGGCACCGGCTATCTCGAAGCCTTCTTGACGCCGGTTGATCTCTGACGCCGTTTCAAATCCAGGTGGCAGCGTCTATATCGGAGCGTACCGAAGCCCCGAGAGAACCGATTTGGCATCATCGCTGACCACTTTCACCGACGAGGCGAAGATTGCCCTGGATACGCTGTCGGGGCGCGCTACAGGGCTTTTTTCGCCGTCGCTGCGCCTCGGCGTTACCGGCCTTTCTCGCGCCGGCAAGACGGTGTTCATCTCGGCCTTTGTCCACAATTTGCTCCATGGCGGGCGCTTGCCGCTATTCGCCGCGCAGAAATCGGGACGCATCGCCCGTGCCTTCCTCGAAGAGCAACCGGATGATGCGGTACCGCGATTCCAGTACGAGGATCATATCGCGGCCCTCGTCAACGACCGCCTCTGGCCGGATTCGACACGTGCCATTTCCGAACTGAGGCTCACCATCGAATATGAATCGGCCTCCGGCTGGAGCCGCATGTTTTCATCAGGCAGAGTGTCGGTCGATATCGTCGACTATCCCGGAGAATGGCTGCTCGACCTGCCGCTGCTCGGCAAATCCTACGGCGATTTCTCACGCGAAGCCTTCGAGATGGCCGTGCTGCCGGTGCGCGTCGACCTTTCGCAGGAATGGCGCGCGCTCTCCGCCGCAGTCGACCCGAAGGCGGACGCCGACGAAATGACGGCGCGCCGCCTCGCCGAGAGCTTCGCCGCCTATCTCAAGGCATGCAAGCTCGACGAGCGGGCGCTTTCGACCTTGCCACCCGGCCGTTTCCTGATGCCCGGCGATCTTGAGGGCTCACCGGCGCTGACCTTCGCGCCCTTGCCGGACCTGAGCGAGCGGCGGGCGCGTTCGGGGTCGCTGCAGGCGATGATGGAGCGCCGCTACGAGGCCTACAAGACGCATGTCGTAAAGCCGTTCTTTCGGGAGCACATCACGCGCCTTGACCGCCAGATCGTGCTGATCGACGCCCTGCAGGCCTTGAACGCAGGCCCCGGCGCGATGGCCGATCTCGAACGCGCGGTGACCGAAATCCTCGCCTGTTTCCGCCCCGGCCGCGGCAATTTCCTGACAGACTTTTTTTCAAGGCGCATCGACCGCATATTGGTGGCGGCGACGAAGGCGGACCATCTGCATCACGAAAGCCACGACCGGCTGCAGGCGATCGTGCGGCGGCTTGCCGACCGTGCCGTGGCGCGGGCAAATTTCACCGGCGCCGATGTCGACGTGGTCGCCCTGGCGGCCGTGCGCGCGACCCGGGAGGGCACGGTCAAGCAAGGCCGTGAAACACTGCCGGTCATCATCGGCATACCGTTGAAGGGTGAAAGGATCAACGGCGAAGCATTTGATGGAAAGACCGAAACAGCCATATTTCCCGGCGACTTACCGGAAAAAATTGATGCAGTGTTCGATGTCTCTGGACTAGGCCATCGGCAGGGCAACGACGACCCGGCGATCCGCTTTGTGCGCTTTCGCCCGCCAAAGCTCGAACGCACCGCTGAAGGCGTCACGCTGTCGCTGCCGCATATCAGGCTCGACCGCGCCCTGCAGTTCTTGATCGGAGATCATCTGGCATGACCGCGCCCCGCAAGCCGGCGGCATTTCGCATCGAGCCGGAAGCCGCGCCGAGGGAGGAACAGGCATCCTTGCGCCAGCCCGACGCCCCGTCAGCGCGAAAGCCACGCGCGGTGAAGACGGATGGCGGGGTCGTCGTGCCGGCCGAGATCGACGTCTTCGACGAGCCCGACATCGTCGTCGCCGAACCGCCGCCAGCGATCGCGACGCGGAAGCGTTCGTTGTTCGGCAGCCTGTTCTTCGGCGCATTGGGCGTTCTGGTTTCGCTGGCTGTCGGACTTTGGACCGACCAGCTGATTCGCGATCTGTTCGCGCGCGCCGAATGGCTGGGCTGGCTGGCCGCCGGGATGGCCGTGATCGCGGTGCTGGCGCTTCTGGTCATCCTTGTCCGCGAATTCCTGGCGATCGCCCGCCTCGCCGAGGTTGAAAAACTTCAGAAGCGGGCACTCGATGCCATCGCCCGCGACGACCCGAAAGCCGCTCGTGCAGTGGTCGACGAACTCTCGGCCTTTGTCGCGGCCAAGCCCGAAACCGCGGCAGGCAGACGCGCGCTGGCTGAGCTGCGCGACGAGATCATCGACGGTGGCAATCTGGTGCGCCTGGCCGAGACCGAGATCCTCGGCCCGCTCGATGCGCGCGCCAAGGTTATGATCCTCGAAGCGGCAAAGCGTGTGTCGCTGGTGACGGCGGTCAGCCCTCGCGCCCTGGTCGACGTCGCCTATGTCGTGTTCGAAGCAGGCCGGCTGATTCGCCGCCTGTCGGAACTTTATGGCGGCCGGCCGGGCACGCTGGGGTTCTTCCGGCTGGCGCGCAGCGTTCTCGCCCATCTGGCGGTGACCGGCTCGATCGCCGTTGGCGACAGTTTCGTGCAGCAGATCGTCGGCCATGGCCTCGCTGCCCGGCTCTCGGCAAAACTTGGCGAAGGCGTCGTCAACGGCATGATGACCGCACGCATCGGCATTGCGGCGATGGAAACCGCGAGGCCCCTGCCCTTCAGCGCCACGAGACGGCCCGGCATGGGTGATTTCCTGTCCGCCCTGACATCGTTTGCGACAAAAAAGCAGAAGGAAACGTCCGCTTCCGATACGTGACAATTGCCTACAGCGCTGCGTCCTTTTGGACGCGCAAAGGACGTTGTAGCGCTTTGATTCTGCGGATGATCCCCAACGCAAATCGATTCTGATTTTCGGGTCACGCGCTAGCGGTGACGAAGCATTAACCAATCTTGTCCATGGTCGGACGGGTTCCAAACCAGTCTCTTTGTTGCCGGGTGTCGTCGATGAAAAGCGTGATCTTGTCTAGCGTCCTGCCCCTGGCAGTCGTGGTTTCAACTACTGCCGGCCTGGTCGAAAAGACCTTTGCAGCAGAACCGGACAAGCAGTTCTTTCAATCGGTGGAAGGCAAATGGGTCGGCCCGGGAGAAATCGTCGCCGGCAAGTACAAGGGGACGAAATTCACCTGCAGCTTCACCGGCTCGACACCTGACGGCAAGATCGGCATGTCGCTCGACGGCGGTTGCCGGGTCGGCATGTTCACCCAGCAGATGTCGGCGACAATCCAGCACAAGGGCCGCGAAGGCTATAAGGGCAGCTTCATGGGCGGTGCCGCCGGTTCCGGTCTCGACATCGTCGGCGGCAACGTGGTCAGCGCCAACAAAGTCGTCTTCACCATCAACCGCAACCAGCTGCGCGGCGTCATGCAGGCTCTTGTCCCCAACGACAATTCGATGACGGTGACGGTCGCGGTGCGCGTCGACAAGCAATTGGTGCCAGTCATCGGCATGAAGCTGAAGCGGGTCGATACGCTCGAAGTCGGCTCCATCGCGCCGAACTGAGCGGCTATTTGCACCGGCAGGCCGTGCGATGCCCTACTCTGGCTGCAAAAAAGCGGCAGCCACGGCCACCGCTTTTTGCAAAACTCAAATCGATGCTCAGCTCTTGATGGCAGTGGTCAGCTCATCGTAGGCCTTGCAGGCCTCGTCGGCCGTCGTAGTGCCTTGAAACTTGGTCGTGATCGCCTGGACCTTGGCGGTGAGATCGGCTGCCTTGGCCGGATCCTTGGTAATTGCCTCCTGAAGGGCAGCAGTCATGTCCTGAGCCTTCTTAGTCAGCATTTCGGTCGTGCATTCAGGTGCCTTCGAACAGGCCGAGCCGGCAAGTGCCGCGATGCCGACGGCAACAAGCAAAAACGTCTTCATGTCAGTCTCCCTCAAAAAGGGCCGCGACTTGATCGTCGCTCGCCCTCCACTGGCCGAAGCCGGGCGTCCTTAGCGCCCGATTGCCGAAACAAGCAACGCGGCCGGCGCATAAACTTGTGGAGCGCGCCTGCAACACTGCCGCACCGGTTTCCGGATTCGGACTGTTCGATTTCCGCCGAAGCCCCTATCTTGGCCGCTCGATGCCGCAGCGCGTGCAGCGGTCCTTAAAAAGAACGGAACGGCAGGCATGGCGGCAGAAGCAGCGGGCAGCGATCTGATCCACGTGGTGGCGCTGCTCGCCGCAGGTGTTGTCGCCGTGCCGATCTTCAAGCGCATGGGGCTTGGTTCCATCCTTGGCTATCTGGCGGCCGGCGTGGTCATCGGCCCGTTCGGCATCGGCATCTTTTCCGAATCGGAAGCCATTCTTCACGTCGCCGAGCTCGGCGTCGTCATGTTCCTGTTCATCATCGGGCTGGAGATGCAGCCGTCGCGGCTGTGGGGCCTGCGCCGGGAGATATTTGGTCTCGGCGCGCTGCAGGTCGGCGTCTGCGCGCTGTTGCTGACCGGCGTCGGACTGGCGGGAGGTTTTCCGATCGCGCAATCCTTCGTCGCCGGCGCCGGCTTCGTGCTGACCTCGACGGCGATCGTCATGCAGCTCCTGGAAGAACGTGGTGAGATCGCCGTGCCCAAAGGCCAGCGCATCGTCTCTATCCTGCTACTCGAGGACCTGGCGATCGTGCCGCTGCTGGCCCTGATCGCCTTCCTGGCACCGGGCGGCGCCGATATGAGCTTGACCCAGCGGCTGACGGAGGTGGGCATCGGCCTTGCGGCCATCCTCGGGCTGGTGCTGGCCGGGCGTTTCCTCCTCAATCCGTTCTTCCGCGTCCTGGCGGATGCCCGCGCCCGCGAGGTGATGACCGCAGCCGCCCTTCTGGTTGTTCTGGGGTCGGCGCTTGCCATGCAGCTCAGCGGCCTATCGATGGCGATGGGCGCTTTCCTGGCCGGCGTGCTTTTGTCGGAATCCACCTTCCGCCATCAGCTCGAGGCCGACATCGAACCGTTCCGCGGCGTGCTGCTCGGGCTGTTCTTCCTTGCGGTCGGCATGTCGCTCAACCTGCAAGTGGTCGTCGAGAACTGGCGGCTCGTCGCCGTCTACGTCGTCGCCTACATGGTGATAAAGGCGATAGGCATCTATCTCGTCGCCCGCATCCTCAAGGCTGGTCACCGGGAAGCGATCGAGCGTGCCGTCTTCATGGCGCAAGGCGGCGAATTCGCCTTCGTTCTCTATTCCGCCGCCGCGACCGTCGGCATCATCGACAGCCAGGCCAATGCGACCCTGACGGCGATCGTCATCATCTCCATGGTGCTGACACCGCTGGCCACCCTGGCATTACGGTATTTGACGCCGCGCGACGAGCAGTCGCTCGAAGGCGTCGACATCGCCGACGGCCTTACCGGCAGCGTGCTGATCATCGGCTTCGGCCGCTTCGGCCAGATCGCCAGCCAGCCGCTGCTGTTGCGCGGGATCGATGTGTCGATCATCGACAATGAGGTCGAAATGATCCAGGCGGCGGCCGATTTCGGTTTCAAGGTCTATTATGGCGACGGCACGCGGCTCGACATTCTGCGCGCCGCAGGCGCCGGCCGCGCGCGCGCCGTGTTGATCTGCGTGGACAAGCCCGACGTCGCCGTCCGCATCGCAGAGCTCATCAAGGCGGAGTTTCCCCTGCTGACCGTGCTGGCACGCGCCTTCGACCGCGGAACCGCACTGCAGTTGATACGTGCCGGCGTCGATTTCCAAATTCGCGAAACCTTCGAATCAGCGCTTGTCTTCGGCGGCTCTACACTGGAGGCGCTGGGCGTCGACCCGGCGGAAGTCGCCGAGGTGATCGAGGATGTCCGCCACCGCGACGCCGCCCGTTTCGAGTTGCAGCTTGCCGAAGGCGTTCGCGCCGGAGCGCGCTTCCTCAAGGGCAATATCGGCACGCCCATTCCGACCCCGCTCAGCCAGCCGCGCCGCACCGGTCAGGCGCTTAATGAAGAGACCGCCGACGTTCTGCATAAATCCGAGCCTGCGGACTAAACACGTGGAGCAAATAGATGACCGAACTGGACGAGCGCGCGCTTTCCGTCACCAAATTCTGGCGTGACGCCGGGACGGATGCATGGTTCGAGAAGCATGACGCCTTCGACGCAGAGTTCCGCAACCGGTTTCTCGATCTGCATTACGCTGCCGCACGGCGTGAATGTGACGACTGGTCGGAGCATGCCGAAGGCTCACTGGCGCTGATGATCCTGCTCGACCAATTCCCGCGAAACTGCTTTCGTGGCACCGGCCATATGTATGCCACCGACCCGCTGGCAAGGCATTTCGCCGAAAAGGCGATCGCCGCCGGCCAGGATCTGGCGCTCGACGAAGACCTGCGCGCCTTCCTCTATTTGCCGTATGAGCATTCGGAGCATCTCGCCGACCAGCTCAAATCGATGGACCTCTTTACCGCCAAAGCCCAATCCAACCTGAAATATGCGGTCGAGCACCTGGAGATCATTCAGCGCTTCGGCCGCTTTCCGCATCGAAACAGAATGCTTGGCCGCGAGACGACGCCGGAAGAACAGGTCTTCCTCGACGGGGGCGGATTTTCCGGCTGAGCTCAGTGCGTCGGACCCAAAAGTGGCTACCGGTCTTGCGTCCGATGCTTAGGCCCGCCACCAATCCCGACCAGACGGCAATTGCTCGATGCCGGCGCTGTCGAGAGCGGCAAGCCGCTCCTGTACGCTTCTGCCGCCGACGGTGAGGCCGGGCGCGATCTCGGCCAGCGGTGCCAGAACGAAGGCGCGCTCCAGCATGCGCGGATGCGGCACTTCCAGCCCGGTTTCGTGGATGATCCGATCGCCGAACACCAGAATGTCGATGTCGATCAGGCGTGGACCCCAGCGCTCCTCGCGCACCCGCTTCAGTCTGCGCTCGACGTCGAGGCAGAGATCGAGCAATGCATGTGGTGCGAGAGCAGTCGAAATTTCGGCAGCCACATTGAGAAAATCCGGCTGGTCGAGCTTGCCCCAAGGTGGCGTGCGGTAAAGCGAGGAGACGACGACGAGGCGCGCGTTCTCGTCGGCGTCCAGCATGCGCAGCGCCGCGCCCATCGACCTTGCCGGGTCGCCGAGATTGCCGCCAAGGCTGAGGTAAACCGTGTTATTCGGGCCAGACAACGGTCACCTCGACATGATCGAGCACGCCGGGCACCGGCGCGTTCGGCTTGCGCACAGTGATCTCGGCCTTTTTGATCTGGGGAAACCGGGCCGTCAGCGCCCGGGCCACCTCCAACGCCAGCGCTTCTATCAGAAAACGCCTCTCCCCGGTTATGATCCTTTCGATCACCCCGAAGGCGATACCATAGTGGACGGTATCCTCGATGGAATCATCGACCAGCGCGCGGCCGGGTTCGACGGTGAGCGCAGCGTCGACATAGAAGCGCTGGCCGAGTGTCTCCTCCTCATCCAGCACGCCGTGCCGGGCGAAAAAGGCGCAGTTCTTCATGCGGATGACATACATCGCTCAGCGTCCCGCTCGATTAGAGCGAGGCGCGTCCACTTGGATGCACAAAACGACGCTCTAACGCTTTAAATCTACGCATAGGCTCGAAAATCGATTCCGATTTTCGAGCCTATGCGGTGGTTTCACGCGCCAGCATAGCATCCGCAAGCGCCAGCGCATCCACATTGATTGCGACATCGTGGACGCGAAAAAGCTGCGCGCCCTTGAGTCTCAGGATGACGCTCGTCGCCGCTGTTCCGGCACCCCTGGCCGAGGCGTCGCGGCCGGTGACAGCGCCGATGAAGCGCTTTCGCGATGTGCCCGCCATCAGCGGAAAGCCCAAGGCATCGAGTTCGGAAAACCGTGCCATCAGATCGAGATTTTCCTCCGCTGTTTCCTTGGCGAAGCCAAATCCCGGATCGAGCACGATTTGGTCGTCGGCAACGCCGCTTCGCCGGGCGATTTCCAACGATTTCCTGAGGAAGAAAAGCTGATCCTCGATCACGTCGGGCAGTTTTTGCCGGTCACGCCCGGTGTGCATGATGATAAGCCCGGCGCCGGTCTCGGCCGCGATGCGCGCGATGCCGGGCTCGCGCTGCAGACCCCAGACATCGTTGACGATGTGGGCGCCGGCGGCGACGGCAAGCCTGGCGGTGTCCTCGCGATAGGTGTCGACCGAAATCAGCGCCGTGCCAAGCCTGGCCAGCGCCTCGATGACGGGCAGCACGCGGGCCTGCTCTTCCTCGATGGTTACCGGAGATGCGCCGGGGCGTGTCGATTCCCCACCGACATCAATGACCGAGGCTCCCTCTTCCATCATGCGGCGCGCCTGCGCCATCGCCTGTTCGGGCGCAACGAACAGCCCTCCGTCGGAAAAACTGTCCGGCGTGACATTGAGGATACCGACGACCACGGACTTGCTGCCAAGGTCGAGATGGCGCCCATGCGCCAGCTGCCATCGCCCTGTCGTCATTGTCCATCAACCATGTATGATCCGCCAAAGATCAATTCCGTTGCGCCGGCAACGGCCGTAACGCAAGGTGGGCAAAGAGGCAACATGATGAAACGATCCCTGCTTTGCGCCCTGATGCTCGCTTTTTCCGCCTTGCCGGCGGGCACAGCGAGCTTGGTAAAGACATATAGCTACTTCAGCATCGGCGGCAGAACGCTCGATGATATCGGAACCCAGCTTACGAAACTCGGGCCCCAGGTGAAAAGCACGGGGATGCGGCATCCAGGCGCCACACAGATGGCGTTCACCACCCGCGTCAGCTACGCGGAAAAATCGAATTCCTGCCGGATTGCCGACGCCAACGTCACCGTCAAGGTCAAGGTGATCCTTCCCGAATGGCGCCGCTCGGGCAAGGCCGATGCGGGCGTAAGGCTTTTCTGGGACACGTTGTCGGCCGACATCAAGCGCCATGAGGACCGCCATGTCGAAATCGCCAAGAACCATGCCCGCGAACTCGAGGATGCGCTGAAGGCGACCTACCCGCGGAAAAATTGCCAGGAGGCCAAGACCAAGGCCGCGGAAATCGCTGCCGCTATTCTTGCCAAGCACGACCGGGCCCAGGTGCAATTCGATCGCGTCGAAACCATCAATTTCGAAAGTCGCATCTTGCGACTGCTGCGCTATCGCATGGAGCGCATCGAGAACGGCCGGCTGCCGGGTTAGCTCAGGTCAGATGGTAACGATTTAGGCACTGGCAGGGCCTTCGCCTCGACACATCAGGCATCGCCTGCTATTGCCACGCCGCTGTTATGCGAAACGCATGCCGGCCGGCGACCCGCCTGGCGGGATTCGAAGCCCCGTTGCCCTAACGAGGTCCACAGCCCAATTCAGAGGGTCCGATTTCCGGCCTGTCAGCGAAGCGGCCACGGCGCCGATAGAGGCGCCGTCTCACTTTTCTCCTGCGTGCCCCACGTCTGCATTTGACATCCCCAAGCCGGGCTACCGTATATCCGTGATGTCTCAATAATGTACCGAGGCCAGACGGCTGCCGTAAGCTCCTTGCACTGGCCCTCATTGCGTCTTACGTTTGGCGCATCGATTAAGTAAGGGTATGATAATGCCGGAGACTGCAACCCTGTCCTCGAAGTTCCAGATATCGATCCCCAAGGCGATCCGGACCGCCCAGCATTGGGAAGCGGGTTTGACCTTTGCCTTCATCCCGAAGGGAACGGGCGTGCTACTCGTCCCTGTGCCGAAGCGGGAAGCGCTGAAGGGGCTGGCGAAGGGCGCTTCGGCGACGGAATATCGCGACCGGTCGGACCGTTTGTGATGGTGCTCGTCGATACCTCGGCTTGGATCGAATGGCTGATAGGCTCTCCAACGGGAGAGCAGGTGGCCGAGCATCTGCCCGAGCAAGCCGACTGGCTCGTTCCGACCATGGTGCAGTTGGAACTCGCAAAATGGCTCACTCGCGAAGTAGGCGAAGACAAAGCCGATCAGACCATCGCCTTTACGCAGGTCTGCACGGTGGCCCCGCTTGACACGGAAATCGCCCTAGCGGCCGCTGAAGCCTGCCGGAAGCACAAATTGGCGACCGCAGATGCGATCATTTTCGCAACCGCTCGGGCGCATGACGCGACGCTCCTGACTTGTGACAAGCATTTCGAGAGCCTGCCAGTCGTCACCCTCATCGAAAAGATCTAGCGCTGACATTGTTGGGCCGCGGGATGATGTCGGCTCCGGCAGCTCACGACCCATTGCTGCCGCTCGCCGAAATCGGCGGCGATGTCCGAGGCTGGCCCCATTGCAGGCCCTGAAAAGCTCGCAAAGCCGAACTTTGCGAGCGACTTAGGATTACGTCAGGAATAAATGACGGGTTGGCGCATTCCGCTCTAGGAAAAGGAATTGGCCGAGCGACCGCTTTCCACCCTGAGCTGCCCTACGCGTCGGGTACCAAGCGTCAGGCTTTCACCACTAGCCGGCGACGCCGAGCTTCTTCTGCAGGCTGGTCGACGAGGTCGTATACTGGAATACGATGCGCTCGCCGGGGCTGACGATGCGCTTGGCTGCCTGCGCCATCAGGGCGACCTCATGGAAGCCCGATAGGATCAGCTTCAGCTTGCCGGGATACCAGTTGATGTCGCCGACGGCAAAGATGCCCGGTACCGACGTCTGGAATTTCTCGGTGTCGACCGGGATCATGTTCTCATGAAGATTGAGGCCCCACTCGGCGATCGGTCCGAGCTTCATGGTCAGGCCGAAAAACGGCAGCATCCGCGTGCACGGCACCTCGGTGTCACCGTCCGGTCCCTTGATGGTCGCGGAGGAAAGCTGGCCGTCCGTGCCGGTCAGTCCCGTCACCTGCCCGACCTGGAAATCCAGTTCCTTCATTTCTTGCATGGCGTACATCTTGTTGACGCTGTCGGGCGCCGCGCGGAATTCCGGCCGCCGGTGGACCAGCGTCACGCTCTTGGCCACCGGCTGCAGGTTCAGCGTCCAATCGAGCGCCGAATCGCCGCCACCGACGATGACGAGGTCGTGGCAGCGGAATTCCTCCATCCGGCGAACCGAGTAGAAGACGCTCTTGCCTTCGTAAAGCTCGATGCCCGGGATCGGCGGCCGCTTCGGCTGGAAGGAGCCGCCGCCGGCGGCGATAACCACAACCTTGGCTTCAAACACCTCGTTCTCGTCGGTGACGACGCGAAAGCTGCCGTCCTCGAGCTTTTCGAGGCTTGAGACCATGCGGTTAAAGGTGTAGTCGGGCTTGAACGGCGCGATCTGCTCAAGCAGCTTGTCGACCAAGCCCTGCGCCGAGATCGATGGCCAGCCGGGAATGTCGTAGATCGGCTTTTCCGGATAGAGTTCGGCGCATTGCCCGCCGGGCCGGTCAAGTATGTCGATCAGATGGCATTTCATATCGAAGAGGCCGAGCTCGAACACGGCGAACAAGCCGACAGGCCCCGCCCCGACAATCAATACGTCCGTCCTGGTGATATCGGTCATGAATGCGCCTTCGATGCGCAGGGCCTCGAAAACCGAAATCGATTTTCGGTGGGGATCATGCGCCAATCACAGTGCTACAGCGCCCTTTGCGCGTCCGAGCGGACGCACGGCGCTGTAGAGAACGGCCGACACTGCATGACCATTGGCCCGCTGCCAAGCCGGGGCCGGAAAAATCGGCGATAAACCCCGCTTCAGCCTTCACGCCTCAGCCTTGGCGGGCGGGCACGCGCACAACCAGGCCGTCGAGTGCGTCGCGCACCTTGATCTGACAGGAGAGCCGCGAGTTCGGCTGGACGTCGTAGGCGAAGTCCAGCATGTCCTCTTCCATGGCTTCCGGCTCGCCGACCTCCGCCGTCCATGCCTCGTCGACATAGACATGGCAGGTCGCGCAGGCGCAGGCGCCACCACATTCGGCCTCTATCCCCGGCACGGCGTTGCGGATCGCGTTTTCCATGACGGTCGAGCCGTTTTCGGCATCCACGTCAAAATGTGTGCCGTCATGGGCGATGAAGGTCAGCTTGGTCATTTGTCACCTGAAGGGAGTCTCAGCCGAGATAATCACTCCGGCAGACAAGTCAACTGCCGCGCAAAAGCGGCGCTCTATGCCGTTTTTTTCGGAAATGGGTTTAACGGCTGATGGCGGCGACGAAATCGCGAACTTCTTCGATCAGCGAGCCAAGCCGCTTGAGGGTATTGGTATCTTCAGGCTGAAGTTCGATCGCGCCGGCGCAATCGGCAATGGCGAAGGCGCCGACGCCGCGGGCCGAGCCTTTCAGCCCGTGCGCCAGAAGCAGTCGTTGCCTCACATCGGCATCGACGATCTTGTCGCGAACGGACAGCGCCTGCTGCACGAACAGCGCCAGCACCTCCTGCTCGAGGCTGCGGTCGCCCATCGTCTGGCGCGCGAGATGCGCCAGGTCCACCGGCCGCGACCCGGCCGTTCCCGATACGTCGCCGCCGGGCATCGAGAAGGCAACGCCGTTTTCGCCACGCATGAATCTGCAACTCCATTGTTCGACTGCCGAAAAAAATAGGCGCATCCTGTGGACGGCGGGTTAATGATTGGCCCGGAAAAATGTTGCGATAACGGCGCCGGAATCACAGTTCTGTTAACCTTATATTTAAAGTTTTACGTATCGCGCCGAATGCATGTTTTCTTTACCCCGGTGTGTCATTACGATACGACAGGTCCATTTTCAGCCTCTTGCGTGGGACACGACAAGCAGAATCAATAAGTCCCGCGGCAGCTTGTACAGGGTAGCGAAGGCATGGCGAAGAAAACAACGACGACAAGAACGCTCGATAGCGACGTAGCCAGGGAACTCGAAAAAGCGCTTGATATCGACCTGAGCGGGGATGCCGGCGGCGACCTCGACATCGCGGCGTCGATGGAAGACCTGGAAGCGCAGATATCGCAGGCTGCCGACGAGTTGGCACGCGAAGGCCGTAACCAGAATGCCGAGCCTGTCGCCAACCAAGGCCAGAATGCCGAGCCTTTCGCCAACCAGAGCCAGAAGGCGGAGCCTGCCGCCAACCAGGACCAGAAAGCCCAAGACCAGAAAGCAAAGCCCGCGGCAAAGGCCAAGATGGCTGAACTGCGCCCTGTGGAAACGCGCAATAGCCAGCAGCCGGCCGGTTTCACACCAGCCAATGACCCTCTTCAAAAAGATTACAAAACGCTGCTGCACACCCTCAATCGGCGTGCCTCGAACACGATCTACTGGGTCGTTGCGCTCGTTTCGCTCGCCTGGATCGCGGGCGCCGGTGCGCTGGCCAATCTGCTGTTTGGACCTGGCATCTGGCAAATCCGCACGCCCGACCAGTTTTTCGCCCGTCCTGAACTGATCGGCCTGGCGGTCGCTGCGATCCTACCCGTCCTCCTGTTCTGGGCGTTTGCAGCCATGATTCGCCGCGCCCAGGAAATGCGCATTGCCGCTCAGTCGATGACGGAAGTGGCCTTCCGCCTGACCGAGCCGGAAAATATCGCCCAGGATCGTGTCATGATGATCGGGCAGGCCGTTCGCCGCGAGGTGGCGGCCATGGGTGAAGGCATCGAGCGCACGCTTGCGCGAGCCGTCGAACTCGAAACCCTGGTCCACAGCGAAGTCAACCAGATCGAACGCTCCTACTCGGAGAATGAATCCCGCATCCGTTCGCTTGTCGACGGGCTGGGCAGCGAGCGCGAAGCGGTGGTCACCCACGCCGAACGCGTGCGCGCCTCGATCACCGGCGCGCATGAGACGCTGAAGGACGAAATCGGGGCTGCCAGCGACATCATTCGCGACAGCATTCTCAACGCCTCGACGAACCTGTCGATGACCATCACCAATTCCGGCGACACGCTGATCGACAGGATCAACCAGAGCTCGATGTCGATCTTCGATTCGGTCGAAGGCCGGCTCGAATCGATCACGGACCGGCTGTCGACCTCCGGCGAAGCCTTCGCCAGCCTTCTCGATATGCGCATCGCCAAGCTGACGGACACGACCGACGGCCTCACCCGGTCGCTGACCGATCTGCTCGACGATCGGACCTCCGGCATGGTGTCGCTGCTCGGCGGCGCCGCGCGCACGCTCAACTCCGAATTTGAAGCCAGCCTTAACGGCATTGAGCGGACGCTGGCCGAACGCGGCCAGACGCTGATTAGTGAGTTCCAGACCCGCGCCGAAGCGCTGGACACCGGCACCCAGAAGCTCAACGCCGCGCTCGAGGCCCGCGCACGCCAGATCAACGAGACCCTGGTCGAGCGCGCGCGCGAAATCGCCCACACCTTCCAGGAAAGCAAGGAGACGCTGTCGGCGATGATCGATCAGGGCAAGACCCAGATCGGCGCCGACATGGCCGATATCGTTTCGTCGACCTCGTCCATGCTTGAAGCACGCGCCGGCGATTTCGCCGGGCGCATGGAAGCGGCCCGTCATGTGGTGTCACGCTCCTTTGATGCCGATATCCAGCGGCTTGCCGATGCCCGCGTCGGCATCGAGGAAGCCGTCGAGAACCACAGCCGCAAGCTTTCCGAAAGCCGCGAACGCATGGCGGCGGCAATGCAGGCCGATCTGGCGAAATTCGCCGAAAGCCGCGCCGGCATCGACGCGGCTGTCACCGATCAGGTGCAGAAGCTTGCCGAAGGTCGCAGCCTGATCTCGCGCGCGCTCGAAGAGGATCTGCGCAAGGTCAACGAGTCGCGGGCCACCATCGATGCTTCGCTCGGCAGCCATCTCGAAAGCCTCGAAGAGGGCCGTAACAGGCTTTCACAGGCCTTGAACGAAGACTCCGGAAAACTTGTACAAGCCCGCACGATCATTGACGAAATGGTTGCCGGCCATGTTGGCAAGCTGGCCGAAGGCCGCAGCATTCTTTCACGCGCTCTCGAGGCCGATCTCGGCAAGCTGGCCGACAGCCGCGCCAGCATCGACGGCCTGGTCGCCGGTCAGGTCGAGAAGATCGCCGAAGGTCGCGCCATCCTCGCCAAGGCGCTGGAAAGCGACATCGTCGGCATCAAGGGTCTCATCGAGAACCATTCCGCCAAACTGGCGGAAGACCGCACCGAGCTTTCGCGTTCGCTTGAAAACGACCTGTCCGGCATCAGGGGCCTGATCGAGCAACATTCGGGCAGGCTCGCCGACGATCGCAGCCTGCTTTCGCAGACGCTCGAGGCTGACCTCGCCAAATTGGCGGACAGCCGGTCGAGCATCGACGGCCTGGTCGCCGGCCAGGTCGAGAAGCTGGCCGAAGGCCGCGACATCCTCAAGCGCGCGCTTGAATCCGATCTCAACACGATCAAGGACGTCATATCAAGCCAGTCGGAAAAGCTGGCGGAAGACCGTGGTCAGCTCTCAAGGGCGTTGGAAACCGACCTGCAGAGCGTGAATGGCCTTATCTCCGATCACATGAACAGGCTCGCCGAGGATCGTTCAACCCTGTCGAAGGCGCTCGAGGACGACCTCGCGAAACTGGCCGAAAGCCGGTCGAGCATCGATGGTCTGGTTACCGGCCAGGTTGAGAAGTTGGCCGAGGGCCGCGACATCCTCAAGCGCGCGCTGGAATCCGATCTCAACACGATCAAGGACGTCATATCAGGCCAGTCCGAAAAGCTGGCGGAAGATCGCTCGACCCTGTCCAAGGCGCTCGAAGACGATCTCGCCAAGCTGGCGGAAAGCCGGTCGAGCATCGACGGGCTGGTTGCCGGCCAGGTCGAGAAGCTAGCCGAAGGTCGCGACATCCTCAGACGTGCGCTGGAAGCCGATCTCAATACGATCAAGGACGTCATATCAAGTCAGTCCGAAAAGCTGGCGGAAAACCGCTCGACCCTGTCCAAGGCGCTCGAAGACGATCTCGCGAAGCTGGCGGAAAGCCGGTCGAGCATCGACGGGTTGGTTGCCGGCCAGGTCGAGAAGCTATCCGAGGGCCGCGACATCCTTAGACGTGCGCTGGAAGCAGACCTCAATACGATCAAGGGTGTCGTCGCCGATCAGTCCCAGCAACTGACCGACAATCGTGCACAGTTCACGCGGGCCCTGGAGGCCGATCTCGGCAGCGTCAACGGTCTTGTAAACAGCCATGCCGAGAAGCTGATCCAGGACCGCTCGATCCTCTCCAAGGCGCTCGAAGACGATCTCGCCAAGCTGGCGGAAAGCCGGTCGAGCATCGACGGGCTGGTTGCCGGCCAGGTCGAGAAACTGGCCGAAGGCCGCGACATCCTCAGACGTGCGCTGGAAGCAGACCTGCAGAAGATTGCAGCGAGCCGCAGCGACGTAGACGACATCATCGCCGGCCATGTCGGCAAGCTGGCCGAAGGCCGCGACGCGCTGACCCGTGCGCTGGAGGACGATCTCTCCAAGCTCGCCGACACCCGCAAGGATGTCGACCGTTCGCTGTCCGGCCATATCGACCAGATCGCCGCCAGGAGCACCGATATTTCCGCGGCAATCGCCGCCGACGTCGAAAAAATCGAGCAGGCGTTCAGCCGGCAGACCGGCATCATCGAGGAGCGCGCCGGAACCATGGAGCGTGCGTTGTCGACCGGTGTCGACAACGTCCGCAACGTGCTCGAAAAGAGCGCCGTCTTCGTTGCGGGAGCGCTGCGTGAAAAGGTCATGGAAGTCACCAGCGCGCTGCATGAGCAGGCGGGTGCTGCGTTCAGCGACGCCGATCGCAAGATCGCCGAACGTGCCGAGCAGACCTCGGCGGCCTTGCTCGCCAGGGCGGAGGATATCGCCCGCACCTTCGAGGAGGCGGATCGCCGCCTCGCCGCACGTGCCGAGGATACGTCGAGCGCGCTCATTGCCCGCGCCGAGGACACATCGAGCACCATCATGGCCCGTGTCGACGATACATCGAACTCCTTGCTGGCGCGCGCCCAGGAAACGGCCGATCAGTTGGCAGCCCGTGCCAGCGAGATCGCCGGCACATTCGATGCGGCGGACCAGAAGCTCGTGGCCCGCGCGGTCGAAACGGCGCAGTCGTTGGCCGCGCGCGCCGGCGACATCTTGCGCAATTTCGAAGGCGCCGACGAACGGCTCGGCGTGCGCATCGGCGAATCGGCCGAAGCGCTCGCGGCGCGGGCATCCGACCTTGGCCGCATTTTCGATGCTGCCGACCAGCAGCTGATGTCGCGCATTGCCGAAGGTTCGGAAGCGCTGTCGGCCCGCGCATCCGAGATCGGCCGTATCTTCGACGAGGCGGATCACCGTCTGGTGTCCCGCATCGCCGACAGCTCGTCGACGATCGGAGAGCATACCGAGAACATCGTCGGGGCATTTGCCAGCACCGAGCAGCGGGTTGCCGAACGTGCGAGGCTGACCGGTCAGGAACTTGCCGTCCACGCCCGCGAAATCGAGCAGGCGCTGGCCGGCGCCGACGAGCGCCTGGCATCCAGCGCAGCAGCGGCGGCGGCTCGTGTCGAGGAGCAGGTTGCCGGCGTCGAAAACCGTCTCGTCTACACCACCGAGACGATCGGCCAGAAGCTCAACGAGCAGGTTTCGACTGCCGAGGCGCAACTCATTTCGCGCGCCAACGCGATTGCCGAAACCTTCACCGCGGTCGGCCAGCATATCGGCCAGAGCACCAACGACGCGGCGAAGACCATCGGCACCAACACCCGCGAGCTCAACACCATGCTTGCGGCACGTTCGGCCGAGATCTCGAAAATCCTCGACGAAACGGCACGGCCGCTGGTCGAGCGTTTCGCCCAGGGCGGCTCGGAACTGCAAAAGAGCATGGAGGAGGTTACCGAGCGCGCGACCGAGAAGTTGCGCAGCGAAAACGCCGCCTTGGTCGACGCGCTCGCCAGCCGCACCGCCGAAACATTGTCGGCCGTCGAAGGCGCACGCTCGACGCTCGCCGACAGTGTCGCCGATCTCATCGGCCGCATGAGCACCTCGAGCTCGCAGCTCGGTCAGCTGATCGAGCAGGCGGCGGCCAATCTCGGCCAGGTCGACGAACGCCTGACCGGCAGCACGCAAAGCTTTGCGGCGACAACGGAAAAAGCCGCGCAGACCTTCGCCAGCTCGGCGCGCCTGGTCGATTCGAACACGACGCGGCTTACCGAATTGTCGTCTTCCACCTTGCGCGAGGTCGCCTCGATCGCCACCAAGTTCGACGAGCACAGCCGTCTATTGTCCAGTGCTTCGGACCTGTTGAGTTCGGCCCAGAGCAACCTCGAACACACACTCGAGAGACAGTCGTCGCTGGAGGACCTCGCCGTCGGCCTGGTCAAGAAGTCGGAGGATCTCGAAAAGGTCATGCGCTCGTTCGAGACGCTGGTCGGCCAGACGTTGCAGAACGCCGAAGGCAAGACGCTGGAGTCGGCGGACAAGATCCGTGCCGCCATTTCCGACGTCGTCGATTCGGCAACGAAGCGCTTCGCCGACGCGACTGAGGAGATGCGGCGCACGGCCGGCTCGATCAAGAGCGAGCTCGACCTCACCCGCGCCGAGCTCAAGAAGGGCGTCATCGAGATGCCGGAAGAGGCAAAGGAATCGACCACGGCCATCCGCCGCGCCGTTTCCGAGCAGATCAACGCGCTGAAGGAACTCTCGGATATCGTTGCGAAATCGGGCCGCAGCACCGACACCTCGGAGCCGCGCAACCTGCGTCCGGCACCGCAAGCGCCTGCCGCGCGCGCCGCTGAACCGCAGCGCCGTCCTCCGGCCCCGCAACCGGAACCTCGTGCCCCGCAGGCGCCATCGGGTGACACCGCACTGCGCGGCACGCTCGACCTGGAACGCCCGGCTGAGACGGCGCAGCGCCAGCGCGACCCCAATGGCCGTACGCCGCAAGGCGGCTGGGTGCGCGATCTCTTAACTGGGGCGTCGCGCGAAGAGGCCGCCAAGCCCGCGCCGTCGGAAGCGCCACGCTCGGCCCCTGCCCAGCGCTCGCCGCTTCATGTCGTGGAGTCACTCAACTCGCTTTCCGTCGACATCGCCCGCGCCATCGATCACGATGCCTCGATCGAGTTGTGGAACCGCTACCGGCGCGGCGAGCGTGACGTGTTCACGCGGCGTCTCTACACGCTGAAGGGCCAGCAGACTTTCGATGAGATCCGCCGCAAATATCAGATGGAGGCGGAGTTCCGTGCCGCCGTCGACCGTTACTGCGATGATTTCGAAAAGCTGCTCAAGGACGTGTCGCGCAACGACCGCGACAACATGATGGCGCAGACCTACCTGACGTCGGACACCGGCAAGGTTTACACGATGCTGGCGCATGCAAGCGGCCGCCTGCATTGATCAGGCGATAAACGAAACAAGAAAGGCGGGAGATGTTCCCGCCTTTTTTATGCAGTGCCGACGTCCTCGGGATGATGCTCTATTGATTGATCTCCGGCTCGACGAGCCTTGCCAGGTTTCGCAGCGACTCCTGCCAACCGAGATAACAAGCCTCAGCTGGAATGACGTCCGGAACACCTGCCTGCGTGATATCCAGCTCCGTGCCGACCGATACTTTCTTCAAGATCACTGTCACCTGCATCTCACCGGGCAAGTTAGGATCGTCGAACTTGTCCGTATAGCGCAGGCGTTCGCCAGGAACGAGCTCGACATATTCACCGCCAAACGCGTGGCTTTTGTCCGTTGTGAAGTTGCGAAACGACATTTTGAATGTGCCGCCGACTTTGGGTTCCAGATGATAGACCGTGCAGGTAAAGCCGTTGGGCGGTAGCCATTTCGCGAGCGCGTCCGCCTCAAGGAATGCGCGATAGACTTTTTCTGGGCTGGTTGCCAGAACGCGGTGCAGGCGTACGGTACTGGGCATATCATCTATCCCTATGGTTGGAGTGTCGATCCATGCCAAGGACGAACGCGGCTTGACCGATCCGACAACAAGTTAGGATTTTTTGGAACCGGGGCCGCAGACCTTCATGTTGGCGACTGCTATCGGACCCGTTGCAGACATGAGACCGCGATCACGTTTGAGGCCAACGCTTCTTCGGTGTTTGTGCGGCCAAGGCAATGGTTTCCTCGCCACGCTCGCGAATATCGATCACATGACGGGCGGAAAACGGTAACTCAATCCCACTCCAAAGCTCATCATTCTGAGCAACTGCATACGGATCGTTATTGAGGACCCCCAAGTAGGCTCCGTCGATCCGCTCGCGCACCAGCACCCACATGCGCTCTACGGCGACGGGTTCATTCTCATCATCGACCGAAATTCGAAAGATCAGTTTCGCGTGATCTCCCGGTTGCAATCCTTCTCGTTCATGCGAATCGGGTATCCAGAATGTGTCCGGCGACGCCTGACGATATTCCTCGCCATCATCCAGGCACCACCCGTCCAATTGGAAATCCGGTTCACGCATTGCTCTATCTTAGCGGCCACATGGATGTCGGGAAACCACCCGAAACCGACTGTCGTCGACTACCGAGTTTTCGCACGGTGGTCGCAATCAAAGGAACCTGTTGACCATCATGCCGCCGCCAAGTAGCTGCGCCCGGCGTCCCTGGCTGTGTCAGATCACCGAATCGGTCCAGCGAACGATGTCCTTGGCGGCGTCGCCGAACGCAGCGTCGAGCGCGCCGACATAGGCCTGATTGCCGCTGCCCGAGACGGGCGCGCTCGCGGTAAAGCTCTTTGAGGCGCGTACCTCGCCATTGCGGTCGTTCAGTATCCGCACGAACAGGTCGACCTCGGCATGCTCGCCGCCGTCGACCCGGACTTCGAAGGCACGGACCTCGACGATCACCTGGTAGTCGATCGCCAGCCCCTCGCCCGGCTTGCCGACACCGGCGAAGCTGCCCGAGCGCTGGAATGTCTCGGCCAACCGCGCCTGCACGATCAGCGGCAGCCGATCGGCCCATTGCGCGCCCTTGAGGTACTGGATCGAACGCACGGTCGGCTTGATGACGATGTTCTGGCTGTCCAGCGCCTTGAGCGCGGAAGGCTGGGCGATGAGAATCTGGCGGCGGCTGTGGCCGCGCGCATCGAGCGGCGGTGCCGACAGTTCGAATGTGTCCAGGGGCGCCGGCCCGCCGCCCGGCAAAAACGCGCAACTGGCTAGCGAAAGCGTAAGCAGTGCCACTCCCGCTTTGAGCCCGCCCGATTTGACCCCGCCCAATTTAAGCACGACCGACTTCACACGCGATCCCCGTTGTCCCCGAATCGTATGAGCAATCCGCATCCGTAGCGCACTTGCCTGCTGTTCTTGGGGCGGGCGAAAGCCGAAGTCAACGCCGCACCCTGCCGTCGAATTGCCGGACCTCGCCTTCGCCGCCTGACAGGATCCGCTGCGGGTTGCGGCTGAGATCCGTCACCGCCTCTTCGATGCGGGTGATCGAACGGCGGCTGTCCTGGACCAGCGCTTCGACATTCTGCAGGCCCTGACCTGAGAATCGCGCCAGATTGTCGGTGATGGTGCCGAGGCGGGCGTTCAGCGTGTCGGCGACCTGCTTGAACGATCTCAGCGTATTCCTGGCATCGGCTATCATCCCGTCGGCCTGGCCCGAGCCGAGCAATGTATCGACTTTGGCGAGGATGCCGTCGACGCGCACCGAAGCGTCGTTGAGGCGCTCCGCGAGCTGCTGCGCGTCCTTGATCGTCTGGTCGATATCGTCGGCGCGGTTGGCGAATTTGTTGGTCACCTTGGCGATGTCGGCGGCAGCCTCGTTGGCGTTTTCGCTGGCCTTCTGAATGTTGGCCAGCGCGGTGCGAACCTGTGCCGGATCAATGCCGTCGAGAACGCCGTCGACCTTGGCCAGCGTGCCTTGCGTTCTTTGGGCGAAATCGTTGATCGATCCCACCGCGGTGTCGACATTCCTGACGACCCTGTCGAACTGCTTCGAGGTTTCCTTCAGATTCGTGGTCACCGTATCGACATTGGCGACGATGCTCTTGATCTGGTCCTTGTCGACGGCGTTGAGCAGCCCTTCCGCCGCCTTCAACGTGCCGTCGAGCTTGCCTGAGACCCCTCTCAACTCGTCCGATAGCGAACTAACGCTGGCGAGGAATTTGTCGATGCCGTCGGAATTCTTGGCCAGCGCATCGGAGAAGGTCTGCACGTTGTTGACCGTCTGCGTCAGCGGCCCGCGAACGTCCTTGGTAAAGCCTTCGAGCTGGGTGAGAACCGTATCGGCGCGGGTGAAGATGTTCTGCGCCGTCTGCAACAGGTTGGTGACCGCCGACGGATTGGCGACGATCTCGGCGACCTTGCCCTCCGCTTCCGCCTGGTCGAGAAGCTTCGCTTCCTTGGGGTCGGCGCCCTTGAGTTCGATATTGGCCTGGCCGGTGAGGCCGGCAAGGCCGATATCGGCCTGAGTCGATTTGGTGATCGGCGTCATGCGGTCTATTTCGGTGTCGGCGATGGCGGCGGTCGGATTGTCGACGTCGATATAGACGCGCCTGACATCCCCAACCCTGACGCCGTTGAACAGCACGAAACTGCCGCGACCGAGGCCGGAAGCCGATCCCGGAATGCGCACCCGCAGCATCGCCGTCTCACCCCTGTCGCCAATCGCGGCCGTCCAATAGACGAACGCGAATGCCGCCAGGATCGCGGCTAGCGTGAAAATGCCGACAATGACGTAGTTGGCTCTGGTTTCCATTTACCCACTTATGGCTATGCGCGCGCCGCAAGATCAAGTTGCCGCGCACGTTTTCCGCGGAAATAGGATTTCACCCAGGGTTCCTCGCTTCTGAGCATGTCGTCGATCGTGCCTTCGACCAGCACTTTCTTGTTGCCGAGCACGGCCACCCGGTCACAAGCGGTGAACAGCGTGTCGAGATCGTGCGTGACCATGTATACGGTCAGATCCATAGTATCGCGCAGCTTGACGACCAGTTCGTCGAACTCAGCCGCGCTGATCGGATCGAGGCCGGATGTCGGTTCGTCGAGGAACACGATGTCAGGGTCGAGCGCCAGCGCGCGCGCCAGCGCCGCACGCTTGATCATGCCGCCGGAAAGCTCGGACGGGAATTTCTGCGCCGCATCCGGCGGCAACCCGACCAGTTCGACCTTGAGCATCGCCAGCTCGTCCATCAGCTTTCTGGGCAGATCGAGATATTCGCGCATCGGCACCTGCACGTTCTCAAGAACCGTGAGCGCCGAAAACAGCGCGCCGTGCTGAAAGAGGACGCCAAGGCGCATGTCGATGCGAAGACGCTCCCTCTCGCTCGCCTTTTCGACATCGACGCCGAACAGCTTGATCGTTCCCGACTGTTTGTGCACCAGGCCAAGGATGGTGCGCAGGAGAACCGACTTGCCGGCGCCGGAGGCGCCGACAAAGCCGAGGATCTCGCCGCGCCTGATATCGAGCGACAATCTGTCGAGAATGACCTTGTCGCCGAAGGATACGGTGATGTCGTGCGCGGAAAGCACGATCTCATCTTCGCTGGCCCCTTCCGCAACCCCAGTCGCCTTTGTGCTGCCTTGCGTCGCCATGTCAGAACTCGATCGCCGCGTAGAACATGGCGAAAAGCCCATCGAGGATGATGACCACGAAGATCGACTTCACCACCGAAGCGGTCACGTGCTGTCCCAGCGATTCGGCGCTGCCGCCAACCTTCATGCCTTCGACCGACGCGATCGTGCCGATGATCATGGCCATGAACGGCGCCTTGATCAGCCCGGCAAAGATGGTGCTGAGATCGATAGCGACGCGCAACCGGTCGATGAACGCGGCCGGTGCGATGTCGGAATAGAGCCACGCCGCCGCAATGCCGCCGCCAAGTGCGGCGAAATTGGCGATGATCGTCAGGCAAGGCAGCGCGATCACCAGCGCGACCAGCCGCGGAAACACCAGCACCCCGATCGGATTGAGCCCGATGACCTTCAGCGCGTCGACCTCCTCGCGCATTTTCATCGAGCCGATTTCAGCCGTGATGGCGCTGCCCGAACGGCCGGCGATCATGATCGCGGTCATCAGCACGCCGAGTTCGCGCAGGATCAGCACGCCGACCAGATCGACGACGAAGATATCGGCGCCGAAATAGCTGAGCTGGTAGGCGCCTTGCTGGGCGACGATCGCGCCGACGATGGCCGACATCAGCACGACCACCGGGATGGCGCCGACGCCCATGCGATCGATCTGGTTGAAGATCGCCGCCGGATTGACCGCATGGCCGCGGCCGAGCTTCATCTGCGAGCCGCGTATAGTGGCGCCCAATATGTTCATCGAGGACAGGAAATCGTCGCGCATTTCATAGACGCGCCGGCCAACCGCCTCGAGCGCGCGAATGATGATGTTGGGCGGCTTTGCGCCGCCGGAATCGGGCTCGCGCCGAACTGCGTCGCCAACGGCGCCGAGCAGGATCGAGGCGATCTCGCTTTGCCCTTCCAGCCTGATCTCGACGCCTTTCTTTTCGAACGCGCTGACCAGGCGGTCGATCAGCCAGGCCCCGGCGGTATCCATCTTCTCGATATGCGAGAGGTCGAGCGCTAGCGTCTGGAAACCGCTGCGCTTCTCAATCTTGCGCATATCGGCGTCGACCAGCGTCACGGTGCGCGTCGTCCAGTTTCCGGAGAAGGCGCAGCCCAGAACGCCGCCCTCCTCACCGACCGCGACGCGCGGCTGATGGTCGGCCTCCCTGGCGGTCTTGCCGCTTGCGAAGCGTTTGCGGATGGTCAACATGGCGTCCTGTTTAGCCTGACGGGCCAATCTGTTTAACCTGACGGAACCCACCTGTCGATTTGCCGACAAGCTCGTTGTCGCACAGCCGGAGCAGAAAAATATGGCGCGTGTCATTTCGGTCGAGTCCGAGCGCTTTCCCATCGCCGGAACCTTCACCATTTCGCGCGGCTCGAAGACCGAGGCCGAGGTGATCGCTTGCACGATCAGCCAAGCCGAGCATAGCGGGCGCGGCGAATGCGTCCCCTACAGGCGCTACGGCGAGACCATGGACGGTGTTCGCGATGCAATCGAGGCGATACGGGAGCAGATTGAAGGCGACATCAGCCGGGCCGCGCTGCTCGACGCCATGCCGGCAGGTGCGGCGCGCAACGCCATCGACTGCGCGCTGTGGGACCTGGAGGCGAAGATCACAGGCAAGCCGGTCGCCTCCAGCATCTGGGCGGCTCCGCCGAGGGCGATCGAGACGGCCTACACGCTGTCGCTCGGCGAGCCCGAAGCGATGGCGGCGCAGGCCCGCGCCAATGCCGCGCGGCCGCTGCTCAAGGTCAAGATCGGCGGCGACAACGATATGGCCCGTATCCGCGCAGTAAGAGAGGCAGCACCGGCGAGCCGCATCATACTGGACGCCAATGAGGGCTGGACGGACGACAATGTCATTGCAAACCTGGCCTTTGCCGCCGAGCACGGCATCGCGCTGATCGAACAGCCGCTGCCTGCGGGCCGTGACGGCATCCTTCGCCACATCGCGCATCCGGTGCCGATCTGCGCCGATGAAAGCGTGCATGAGGCAGAGGGCCTTGCCTCGCTTGTCGGCCTGTACGATGCCGTCAACATCAAGCTCGACAAGTCTGGCGGCCTGACCGCAGCCCTCGTCCTTCGCGACCGCGCCCGTGAACTGGGTTTTGGCGTCATGGTCGGCTGCATGGTCGGCACGTCGCTTGCCATGGCGCCGGCCGTGCTGTTGGCGCAGGATGCCGATTTCGTCGATCTCGACGGTCCGCTGCTGCTTGCCCGCGACCGTGTTCCCGGTCTCGTCTACCAAGGTTCGCTGGTGTCACCGCCCGATACGGCGCTGTGGGGCTGAACGCGCTGCAAATCCGATCAGCGCCAAGCCGATCAGAGCGATCGGGATCATGGCAAAAAACCCATCCACGCCGAAGCGGTCATAGAGAGGGCCGGACATGAGCGTCACCACGGCCGTGAAAAAGCCGTTGGAGAAATAGGCGATGCCTTGAGCGGCCCCGGTGCGTTCCTCCGCGACCGTCTCGCCGATCATTTTTTGCAAGCCGATCAGGACCAGTGCCACGGAAACCGCGTGCAGCGTCTGGACTGCGAAAAATCCGGCAACCCCAAGGCCGAGCGGCCAGACCAAGGGGAAGGCAATCCAGCGCACGATCGCGCCTATTCCGGCCATCACCATGATCGACACGACCGAGAAGGAGCCGAAAACCCGGGTGAAGATCATGAACATGCCGATCTCGGCCACCACACCCCAACCCCAAAGCAGCCCGACAACCTGATCGCCGATGCCGATCGATTTCCAGTAGATCGACACGAAGCCGTAGAGAAATGCGTGGCTGGCGGTGATGACGCCGACGCCGATGGAGAAATACAGGAAATAGGCGTTGAGGAGTTTTGGTGCCGATTGCTGAATGTCGGTCGCCGAAAGCGGCGAAGCACGGCGGGGGCGGCCGAGCCGCGGCGCGATCAGTCCGACGACAAGTGCAGCGCCAAACGCCACGAAAATGATCATCGGAACAGCCTGGGCGCCGGTCCGCGACAGGATGAAACCGCCCGCAAGATTTGCGCACAGATAGGAGATCGATCCCCATTTGCGCATGCTTGCGTAGTTGGAGCCGAAGCGGCGCACCCCCGACAGCGCCAGCGAATCGGCGATCGGCGAATGCGGCGTCCAGACGACAGCGAGCGCCAGCGAGACGGCGAGCACGATGGCGTAGGTCGGCGTCAGGAAATAACCCGCGGACAGCGCCAGCGATGCGGCCATCAGCGCGACATAGACGTGGGCGCGGTCGCTCGCCCTGTCTGCCAGTGCCGTCAGCAATGGCGTCGTCACCACGCGCAGGAACATTGGTGCTGCGAGAATGACCGCTATCTGTTCGGCATCAAAACCTTCCGCCTGCAGCCACAGCGGGAAATATGGCAAATGCGTCCCCAGCGGCACGAAAAGCGTGAAGAAAATCAGGCCCATGCGCAGTTCGAAATGACGCGGCTTGACGAGCTGTTCAGGTGAAAGCGGCGGCAGGGAGGACATCAGCGGGCAATCCGTCGGCGCTCCGTTGGGCTGAGTCGGCCTGCAGCGCACGCAATCTCATAACATGCTGAAAAAGTCGGCGGAACCGCGTGGACTAATCGATTAGAGGGAGTTGAGGTCGGGTTGGTCAGGCCGCCTGGACCGCCCTGCCCTTGATGTCGATCGGCACCAGCAGCTCGCTGCCGACCGGCGCCTCCGGCAGGACGTGCGCCCAGTGCAGGATCTCCATCTGGCCGTCGAAATGTTCGACCACCGCGGTGCAGCTCTCCACCCAGTCGCCGGTGTTGATATACTGCACATCCTCGTAGTTTTCGATCGCGGCGTGGTGGATGTGACCGCAGATCACGCCGTCGACATGCGAACGGCGCGCTTCCTCGGTCAGCATGGTCTGGAACGATCCGATGAAATTCACCGCCTTTTTGACGTTGACCTTGGCCCAGGACGAAAACGACCAGTAAGGCAGGCCAAGCAGTTGGCGAAGCCGCGTCACCACGCGGTTGACGAGCATGGCCCCGTCATAGGCGTAGTCGCCGAGATAGGCGAGCCAGCGCGCATTGTGGACGACGGTATCGAACTGGTCGCCATGGATGACAAGAAAACGTTTGCCGTCGGCGGTCTCGTGGGTGGCGCGATCGGCGACGACGATGCCGCCGAAATGCACGCCCTGGAACTGGCGCGCGAACTCGTCGTGATTGCCGGCGATGTAGGTGATGCTGGCGCCCTTGCGTGCCTTGCGCAGCAATTTCTGGACGACGTCATTGTGGCTCTGTGGCCAGTGCCAGCTCCGTCTCAGCCGCCAGCCGTCGACGATATCGCCGACGAGATAGATGATATCGGCGTCGTGATGGCGCAGGAAATCGATCAGGAACTCGGCCTTAGCAGCCTTCGATCCGAGATGGACGTCGGAGATGAACATGCTGCGGAAAGTGCGGGGCTCTGCGCCAGGCATGGGATTCTCACCGTTGCTTTCGCGTTGGCTATGCCCCGATTCATGCAACAACCGTATGACGGTTGCGATTGGTCCAGCCAAAGGGCTAGTTTGCCGCGCAAATCAGAGGAGAAATCGCCATGGATCTCGGTATACGCGGAAAAAAGGCCATCGTCTGTGCTTCGGGCAAGGGCCTTGGGCGGGGCTGCGCCATGGCGCTGGCCGAGGCCGGCTGTGATCTGGTCGTCAATGGGCGCAACGCCGACCAACTGGCAAAGACCGCCGCCGAACTGCGCGAAAGATTTGGCGTCAAGGTGACCGAGATCGTCGGCGACGTGTCGAAGCGCGAGGTGCAGAAGGCGCTGCTTGCCGCCTGCCCCGATCCCGATATCCTCGTCAACAACAATGGCGGACCGCCGTTTCGCGATTTCCGCGAGCTCGACCGCGAAAAGATTCTCGAAGGCGTCACCCAGAACATGGTGACCCCGGTCGAACTGGTTCAGGCTGTGATCGACGGCATGGCCGAGCGCGGCTTCGGCCGCATCGTCAACATCACCTCGCTGTCGGTCTATGTTCCCATTCCGGGCCTCGATCTGTCGTCCGGCGCACGCGCCGGCCTGACGTCGTTCCTTGCCGGCGTGGCGCGGACGGTGATCGACCGCAATGTGACGATCAACAACATGCTGCCGGGCAAGATCGACACCGACCGGCTGCGCCCCCCGCACGAAGCCGGCACTCCCGAAGATCCGGCTGCCGCCGCCGCGCGCAAGACCGAGGCAGCAGCCAACGTTCCGGCCAAGCGGCTCGGCACGCCAGAGGAATTCGGCCAGATCTGCGCCTTCCTGTGCTCGGTCCATGCCGGCTACCTGACCGGGCAGAACATACCGGTCGACGGCGGCGCCTATGTCAGCGCGTTCTGATCGCGCGGCGCAGGGAGCGGCCAGTATGACACTGTTGGTGCGGCTGCTGCTCCCGCAGGACACATGAACGACCCTTCATGGTTCATCCCTCCGACCGACCGAGAAACCGCTTCACAGCGTCGAGGAACACACCGCGTCCTGCGGCCTCGCGGTCGAGATGGACGAAGTGGGTGGCGTCCGGGATGTCGAGACGTTCCGCTTTTGGTGCTTCGTCGACGATTGTCTTCGCATCCTCCGGCCGGCTCCAGAAGTCTCGTCCGGCGCGGATGACGAGCACTGGCATGGTGAGTGCCGCCGCCGGCCATTGCCGGCGATCGAACGCGAGTTCGAAGCTGTCGGCCATGGCGCCGCTCGGTGACCGGAAACTCGGCGGCTGGCGCGTCGACGCCGTCTCGTCGGAGGCGAGTGCCGCATCACCATAGGCTGCCGTCACCGCGGGATCGCGCCACTGAGCCTTGTCCGCGACCGGGATGCTGTCGTCCCAGGCGTTGAATAGGGTCGCACGTGTATTCAGCCGATAACCGCCGAACGATTGGATACTAAACGTCCCAGGCCGGTCGGGATTTTCAAGCGGCGAGCCGGTACCAAGGGTGGGATGCCGGTCTGAGCCTCCATACAGGGTGTTGTAGAGGACGAGCCGATCAACCGTCTGCGGAAACCGGCTGGCATAGGCGCCGGCCCAATGCCCGCCGGTGGCCCAGCCGACGAGGCTGACCCTTGAAACGTCGCTCCATTTGGCGATGGCGTCGACCGTTGCGGAAATATCCGCCACGACGTCTTCGGTGCGGATCAGAGGAGCGGACTGGTCGGGCGGCCTGTTCATGGCCGCAGGGCGGCTCGATGCGCCGTAGCCGCGAATATCCAGGACATAGACAAGATGCCCGTCAGCCGCGAGGTCGGCGGCAAGCGATCCGCCCGCAACGGGCAGATCGAAGGACGCAACGCCGGGCACGCGTGCGCCATGGATGAGGAGGACGGCGGAGTTGGCTTCGGACGCTGCGCCAGGACGGCGCACCTCCCGGACGAAGAGGCGCTCGCCCGTCCGAAGTTCGACGAACCTGTCGACCCGGACGAGATCCGGCTCTCCTGCCGATGCTGGAGCGGCGGCCATCATGGCTGCTGTGAACACGAGGGGGAGGACGGTAAAGTGGGACATCATGATATCTCCGGTCGCAATTGCGTTCCGGAAAGACTGTCAGCTATTCGATATCCTATCGATGACGTGTTCAATGATTTTTGATATCATCAAGATATGGAACTTCGGCATTTGCGACATTTCCTCGCTGTTGCGGAGGAATTGCATATGGGGCGTGCAGCCCTGCGGCTGGCCATGGCGCAGCCTCCGCTTAGTCAATCGATCGGGCGTCTGGAGAAGGAACTCGGCGTCAAGCTGTTCGAGCGAGCCAACCGCCGCCTAACCCTGACGCGCGCAGGCTCGGCCTTCGTAGACGAGGCTCGGGCATCCGTGCGGCACGCCGATTCGGCGCTTCACATCGCCCGCGCAGCGCATGACGGCGAAGCTGGCGAGATCAGGGTCGGCTTCGTTTCGGCGGCTCTCTACGAGCATCTGCCGCATCTCCTGTCTCGGCTTCGCGAGAAATATCCGGACATCCGTCCAAAGCTCATCGAGGCGTCCACCAATGAGCAGATTGCGGCGTTGTCGCGCAGTGAGATCGACGTCGGTTTCGTGCATCCACCGCTCGGGTCCGACGAACGTCTCGACATCCATGACTATCCTGCTGAATATCTTATCGCCGTTCTGCCTGATGACCGGCAGACACAAGGGGTGACGCTGGCGGACATCGCCCGCCATGGGCTCATCATGTTTCCGGCTGCACAAGGCCCGGCGCTCCATGCCCGCATCATGGACACCTTCACCAAGGCTGGCCTCGACGTTCGGATCGTCCAGGAGGCGACGCGGGCACTAACCATGCTCTCGCTCGTGTCCGCCGGCTTGGGCGCTGCCCTGCTTCCACGATCGACACAGCGCCTTTTGTTTCGGGGCGTCCGCTATGCACCGATCACCGGCGTATCGCTGCCCGCGTGGCCACTTGCCGTGATCGCGAAACGGCGACCACGGCCGAGCATTGTCGATAGCGTCTGGAAACTGCTTGAGGGCCATCGAGACGTGAGTTGATCGCCCGCGATCGGAACCACCCGGCCGCGCGAGGCGCTCGATGACAGCCGCGCCGGCCGCGACAAAGCAGGTGAGAATTTCATTGCAACAATCTGACATAGATGAGTTTTTGATGATTCTTCCGCCTAATTGGCGGTTGCGTCATTTGGCATCGTGAAAAACCAACGCTGCATGCTAAAAGGGCGTCAAGGCAGGATCGCAGGGAGGCCCGTATGGAAGGCGAAAGCAAAAAAGCAGCCCGGTCGGACCTCGACGAAGCCGCCCTCTATTTTCACAAGCATCCACGGCCTGGAAAGCTTGAAATCCAGGCAACCAAGCCGCTCGGCAACCAGCGCGACCTGGCGCTTGCCTATTCGCCGGGCGTCGCGGCGCCCTGTCTGGAAATCCGCGACAATCCAGCAACCGCCGCCGACTACACGGCGCGGGCTAATCTGGTTGGCGTCGTTTCCAACGGTTCGGCGGTGCTCGGTCTCGGCAATATCGGTCCGCTCGCCTCCAAGCCGGTGATGGAAGGCAAGGCGGTGCTGTTCAAGAAGTTCGCCGGCATCGACGTCTTCGACATCGAGATCGACGCGCCTGACATCGAGCGTATGGTCGAGACGATCTCGGCGCTGGAGCCGACCTTCGGCGGCATCAACCTCGAGGACATAAAGGCGCCCGAATGCTTCGAGGTCGAGGAACGGCTGAAGGCCCGCATGGCCATACCGGTCTTCCATGACGACCAGCACGGCACCGCGATCATCGTCGCCGCCGCCGTGCTCAATGGGCTGGAATTTGCCGGCAAGACGATCTCCGACATCAAGATCGTCACCTCCGGCGCCGGGGCAGCTGCCCTTGCCTGCCTCAACTTGCTGGTTTTGCTCGGCGCGCGCGTCGAAAACATCTGGGTCACCGACCGTTTCGGCGTCGCTTACAAGGGCCGCGTCGACGAGATGGACCGCTGGAAAGACCCCTACGTGAAAGATACCGAGGCGCGCACGCTAGCCGATGTGCTGCCGGGCGCCGACGTATTCCTCGGTCTTTCGGCCGCCGGCGTGCTGAAACCGGAATTGCTCCAGCATATGGCGCCAAAACCGTTGATCCTGGCGCTGGCCAATCCCAATCCCGAGATCATGCCGGAAGTGGCACGAGCTGCACGACCCGATGCGATGATCTGCACCGGCCGCTCCGATTTCCCCAATCAAGTCAACAACGTACTCTGCTTTCCTTATATATTCCGTGGCGCGCTGGACTGCGGCGCCAGCGCCATCAACGAAGAGATGAAGATGGCCGCGGTGCGGGCGATCGCAGCCCTTGCCCGCGAAGAGCCGTCCGATGTCGCCGCCCGCGCCTATTCCGGCGAAACGCCGATCTTCGGGCCCGATTTCCTGATCCCCTCGCCCTTCGATCCGCGGCTGATCCTGCGCATCGCTCCGGCGGTGGCCAAGGCCGCCTGCGACACCGGCGTCGCCACACGGCCGATCACCGACATGACGGTCTATATCGACACGCTGAATCGCTTCGTCTTCCGCTCCGGCCTGGTCATGAAGCCGGTGTTCACGATGGCCAAGACGTCGAACGCCAAGCGCGTCATCTATGCCGACGGCGAGGACGAGCGCGTGCTGCGAGCCGCGCAAGTGGTGCTGGAAGAAGGCATCGCCGAGCCAATCCTGATCGGCCGCCCGCATGTCATCGAGGTCAGGCTGAAACGCTACGGGCTGCGCATCAAGCCGGGCGTCGACTTCGGCCTGATCAATCCCGAGGACGATCCGCGTTATCGCCACTATGTCGACCTTTTGATCGAGCTCGCCGGCCGGCGCGGCGTGACGACGGAAGCCGCGCGCACCATGGTGCGCACCGACAACACGGTGATCGCAGCACTTGCCCTCAAGCGTGGCGACGCCGACGCCATGGTCTGCGGCCTGGAAGGACGTTTCGAGCGGCATCTGCGCAATGTCACCCTGATCATTGGCCCGCGCGCCGGTATCAGGGATCACGACCTGTCGACGCTTTCCATGCTGATCTCGCAGCGCGGCATCATTTTCCTCACCGACACCCATGTCACCGTCGATCCGACGGCCGAGGAAATCGCCGAGATGACGGTGCTGGCGGCGGAAGAAATCCAGCGCTTCGGCATCGAGCCCAAGGCCGCCCTGCTGTCGCATTCGGATTTCGGCTCGCGCGATTCGCCGAGCGCGCTCAAGATGCGGCAGGCAGCGGCGATCCTGGCGCGCATCGCGCCCGACCTGCAATGCGACGGCGAGATGCATGCCGATTCGGCTCTGTCGGAGGAGCTGCGCCAGCGCGTCTATCCGCATTCGCGGCTGAAGGGCGAAGCCAATCTGCTGGTGTTCCCCAATCTCGATTCGGCGAACATCACGCTTACCGCGCTGCGCACGATGATGGACGCGCTGCATGTCGGGCCGATCCTGCTCGGTACCGACAGACCGGCGCATATATTGACACCGTCGGTGACGTCGCGCGGCGTCGTCAATATGACGGCACTCGCCGTGGTCGAAGCCGCCCACAAGGCGCAGGCGGTCGTAAATCTGGGCTAAAGCGGGCTTTCGCGGTAAGCTAAATATACAACCGCAAAGCGGTAGCTTTCGCGACGGCCTGTTAAACGGAGTTCACGGCGAATGACGGGCGGAGGGTGGAATCTGACGCGTGCCGCCGTACTGCTCGGTGCCTTGACGTTATCAAGCTTTGCCGTCACCGAGCCGCATGCCGCCTCCCGTGTTTGCCGCCAGTTGGAGACCGATCTCGCGGCCGCTGCGCGTGGCGGCGGTGGCAAGCCGGCCCTGCTCAGGAAGTACGACGACGCGATCGTGCGGCAGCGCGAGCAGATTTCAAAGGCAAGCCGCCAGTTCGACAGCGCCGGCTGCGGCTTTTCGCTGGTCGGCCGCAATCGCAACGCATGCGCTGCACTCGAGGCCACGCTCGACCGCATGAACGCCAATCTCGATGCCCTGCAGGTCAAGCGCGCGCAGCTCGCCGGCGGCGGCTCGCGACGTGATCGAGCACGCATACTGGCCTCGCTCGACGCCAATGGCTGTCATGATAGCGCCGTGCCTTCGAAGCGTGTGCCTGTCCCCGAAGCGAACCGTGAAAACGGCAAAGGAAATCTGCTCGATCGGCTTTTGGGCGACGCCAGAAGTCAGCCCGATGCGCTGGATGAGCCGAGCGATCCCGATGAACAACGCGGTATCCGCGCCATGATCAATCGGCCAGACGGCATGGACCTGCCACGTCTTGGCGGCGAATTCCGCACAATGTGCGTGCGCACCTGCGACGGCTATTTCTTCCCGATGTCGAACGCCGCCTCGCTGGGCGATTTCGAGCGCGACCAGAAGAACTGCGATTCGAGCTGCCCCGGCACCGAGATGCAGGTGTTCTATACGCGCGGCATTGGCGACGATTCGGCCTCGATGACGTCCTCGATAACCGGCAGGCCCTACAGCGAACTGCCGACCGCCTATCTCTACAAGCAGCCCGAAACATCGCGGCCGTCGGCCTGCGGCTGCAACGCCTCGCGGAATTTCGAGATCATCGCCGGCAATCCGCCAAGCCCGGAGCAGTCCGAGGCCGACGTGGAGACCACGCCGTCCGTTCCGGTGCCTGCCGCCAGACCCGATCCAGGCGCCGACCCGGAGACTTTGGCCAATGTCGAAGGCGGGCTCGATCGCGAAGCCATCAAGCGCCTCGCCGTCAAACCCTCGCCGACGACCTTGCTGCCGCCGGAACGGCGCAAGGTCAGGGCCGTCGGGCCAGCGTTCCTTCCCGACCCAGCAGCGGCAACAGGTCTGCAAGCTCCGGCCCTGAAGGCTGTCCAGTAAGCGCCAGCCTGAGCGGCATGAACAGCGCCTTGCCCTTGCGGCCGGTCGCTTCCCTGATCCTGCCCGTCCACTCCTTCCAGACCGACCCGTTCCAGGGATCTTCCGGCAAAAGATCGAACGCCTGGCGAAGGAAATCGCGGTCGATATCGGAAAAGTCCGGCTGCTCCTGCGGGCCGTCGCGAAGTGTGCGCCACCAGATCGCTGCATCGGCCAGCCTGTCGAGATTGCCGCGCACCGCCAGCCAGAAGGGCTCGGCCTGTTCGCCGGAGATGCCGAGCACGATCAGTCGGTCACGCGCCTCGGAAAACGGCATATGGTGCAGCAGTGTGCGATTGAGCACGAAGAGCTCGTCCGGATCGAACTTGGCGGCAGATTTCGACGTCGCGGCCGGATCGAAGCGCCGGGCAAGCTCGGCCATGTCAGGCACCGCCACGACATTTTCCGAGGTGCCGACAAGCACGGCCAGCGAGGCGACGGCCATCGGCTCGATGCCGGTCTCGCGCAGGCTCTCGATCGAGAGCGCGCCGCTCCGCTTCGACAGGCCCTCGCCCGATGCGGTGGTCAAGAGATTATGGTGGCCGAACACCGGCGGCTCGGCACCAAGCGCGTGGAACAGGGCGATTTGCACGCCGGTATTGGTGACGTGGTCGTCGCCGCGGATCACGTGGCTGACTGACATTTCGATGTCGTCGACCACTGAAGGCAGCGTGTAAAGATAGGTGCCGTCCTCGCGCAGCAGAACCGGATCGGAAAGCGAGGCAAGATCGACGGTTTCCTCGCCGCGCACCAGATCGTTCCAGTGGATTTCGGTGCGCTCCGGCGCTAAGGGATCACTGGTGAAATTGGGCAGGAGAAAGCGCCAGTGCGGCCGGCGGCCATCTGCCTGGTATTCGGCGACCTGCTCAGGCGTCAGCGTCAGCGCCTCCCGACCATAGACCGGCGGCAGGCCGCGCGTGCGGCGCACCTTGCGCCTGAGATCGAGTTCTTCCGGGGTTTCGTAGCAGGCATAGAGAAGGCGCGCCGCCTTCAATTTCTCCACCATCGCATCGTAGATCTCGAAGCGCCGTGACTGGTATTCCGTGGCGTCCGGAAAGATGCCCAGCCAATGCAGGTCGTAGAGGATGGCGTCGGAGAATTCCTGCGTCGAGCGCGCGACGTCGGTGTCGTCGAAACGCTGGATGAAGCGGCCCTTGTTGTTCATGGCGAACAGCCAGTTGAACAGCGCGGTGCGCGCATTGCCGATATGAATGCGGCCGGTCGGTGATGGGGCGAAACGGACGGTGACTGTCATGGGCGGGGCGTACCGGATGGTTTTCGTATTGACAAGACACGCCCCCGCGCCTGGCGGCAGACATAGAACATGACGAAGGCGATGAAAAGGCGGCAGCGCCGCGCGTCCATTAACACGCGCGCGGCGCTGTAACCCGTCAGATCACCAGCCCCTTGGTCAATTCGAGCGCCTGGCGCTCGAACAGCCGGCGGTAGATGCCACCCTGCAGCCGGATCAACTGGTCATGCGAACCCTCTTCGACGATGCGGCCGCGATCGAACACCAGAAGCCTGTCCAGCGCCCGCACCGTTGAAAGCCGGTGCGCGATGACCAGCGTCGTGCGGCCGACCATCAAGCGCTCCATCGCCTGTTGGATCAGCACCTCCGATTCCGAATCGAGGCTCGACGTCGCCTCGTCCAGGATGAGGATCCGCGCATCGGCGAGGAAAGCGCGCGCGATCGCCACGCGCTGGCGCTCGCCGCCCGATAGTTTCACGCCGCGCTCGCCGACCAGCGTGCCATAGCCTTTGGGCAGATCGACGATGAAGTCGTGCGCGCTGGCCAGCCGCGCGGCGTGCTCGATCTCGGCTTGCGTGGCGCTCGGCCGGGCATAGGCGATGTTTTCGGCCAGCGACCGGTGGAACAGGATGGGCTCCTGCTGGACGATGGCGATCTGCCCGCGCAGCGACGCCTGCGCCACCCCGGCAATATCCTGGCCGTCGATCAGGATGCTTCCCGCGTTCACGTCGTAAAGGCGCTGGATCAGCTTGACGAAGGTCGTCTTGCCCGAGCCCGAATGGCCGACCAGCCCGACGCGCTCGCCAGGCGCGATGTCCACCGAAAAGTCGCGATAGAGCGGCAGGCGGTGGCTGCCATAGTGGAAGGTGACATCGTCGAAGCTGATGCGGCCGTCGGTGATGCGGATCGGCTTGGCGCCGGGCACATCCTCGATGCCGAGCGGCTCGGACTGGAAGTCGACCAGTTCCTCCATGTCGTTGATCGAGCGCTGCAAATTGCGGATATGCGTGCCGATGTCGCGCAAATAGCCTTGCAGCACGAAGAACGAGGTCAGCACGAAGGTGACATCGCCGGCGCTCGCCTGCCCCCACGCCCACAAAAGCAGCGAAAATCCGATCACCGCGGTTCTCAGAAGCAGCAGCATCGCCCCTTGCGTGGTGCCGTTGACGGTGCCGCGCACCCAGGTGCGGCGCGTGCGAGCGCGCCATCTGGCAACCACCTTGGCAAGGCGCGTTTCCTCACGTTCCTCGGCGCCAAAGCCCTTGACCACCGCATTGCAGCTCACCGCATCGGCCAGCGAGCCGCCAAGGCGCGTGTCCCATGCGTTGGCAAGCCTTGCCGCAGGCGCGACATAGCCAAGCGACAGCAGCGCCGTCACCGCGATGAACAGCACCGAGCCTGCAGCGACTACGGCACCCATCAGCGGCCAGAACCAGCCGAGCAGCAGCGTCGAGCCGACAAGCATGACGACGGACGGCAGCAGCGCGATCAGGATCGTGTCGTTGAGCAGATCGAGCGCCCACATGCCGCGCGTTATCTTGCGCACGGTCGACCCGGCGAAGCTGTTGGCATGCCAGTCGGTGGAGAAGCGCTGGACGCGGTGGAAGGCGTCGGCGGCGATATCCGCCATCATCTTCAGGGTCAGCTCCACGATGGCCATGAAGGCGAGGTTGCGCAGCACGACACCGGTGAGCGCCAGAGCCACCAGCATGGAAAACGCCGCCATCGCCGCATTCCACGCGACATCGTCGGCCGCAGCGCTGCTGGCAACGGCGTCGACCAGCCGGCCCGAATAGAGCGGCGTCAGCACGTCGGCCAAGGTCGACAGCAGGAACGTGCCCATGATGAGCGTAAGCCGCCACGGCTGGCGCCGCCAATGGCTAAGCGTGAAGCCAAGGACGCTGCGAAAGGCGCCCGCGCGCAAATCTATCTGAAAACGAGCCATGATGTCATTCGGGCGCAAGCGAGCCCGGTCCCGGTAAGGTCGAAAATTGAAAAAACCCGCGTTGGGCGAATTAGCGCCCGGGAATGCGGAGGTTCGGCATATTTGGCGGCTCGCCCGAAGACGGGCGGCGACCGGCATCGACGAACGCCTGATGTCAGATGGGCTTGGGCGTGAAGGTGAAAACCTTCTGGCGCGCCTTCTGAGACCTAGGCTTCGCGGCCTCGCATAACGATGTCAAATCCTGCCATTCGGTCCTCCCGTTAGAGCGACATGCGTCCATTCGGACGCACAAAGTACGCTCTAACTTTGAATCTGCGCATCGTGCTTTCCGAAAATCGATGCCGATTTTCGGGCCGATGCGTAGGAATCGCGGAAAGGCGTTTATAGAGATGCCTCACCGCCACGCCAAGCCAGCGAGCGACCGAAAGCGCATCTGGTCCAACCAGTGAGACGTTTTTGCAACAATCGCGGGTTGTGCAATTTCCTCGTTCAGGCGGTCGAAATGCGGTCGAGACGCATATAGCGGCCATCGGTGGACGGCCTGAAACCAAGCTTCTCGTAGACCGCATGGGCATCATTCGTCGACAGGCTCCAATGGGTGACTGTCTTGCAATCCGGATGATCGATAAGCGCCTGGACAAGCCGCGTGCCGATGCCTCGCCCGCGATATTCCGGCCAGATGATGATATCGGCCAGATAGGCAAACACCGTGCGGTCGGTGATCGCCCGGCCAAAGCCGATCTGCTTGCCGTCGGCATAAGCACCGACGCAAAGCGAGTTGGCAAAGGCGCGGCGGTGAACTTCGTCGCTGCGCCCGCTGCCCCAGTAGCTTGCCATCAACAGGTCGGAGGTCGCCCGGAAGTCGATCCGCGACACGTCGAAGCTGATTTCACAATCAGGCATGGCTATCCCATTGAGCATCCGGCCCCAGCCATTTCACAGGGGCGAGAAACGGCGCCTATCCGCCATCCCTGAACCGGTTGGTGATGGGATAACGGCGGTCGCGGCCGAAATTCTTTTTGGTGATCTTCACGCCGGGCGCTGCCTGCCGGCGCTTATATTCGGCGATGTAGAGCAGATGCTCGACGCGCGTCACCGTCGCCCGGTCGTGGCCGCGGGCAACGATCTCGTCGACACCCATCTCGTTCTCGACCAGACACTCCAAGATGTCGTCCAGCACCGGATAGGGCGGCAGCGAATCCTGGTCCGTCTGGTTCTCGCGCAGTTCCGCCGACGGCGCCTTGTCGATGATGTTGCTCGGGATCACCTCGCCGGAAGGGCCCAGCGCGCCAGGCGGCACGTGCGTATTGCGCCAGCGCGACAGCGCATAGACCTGCATCTTGTAGAGGTCCTTGATCGGGTTGAAGCCGCCATTCATGTCGCCATAGAGCGTGGCGTAGCCAACCGACATCTCGCTTTTGTTGCCGGTGGTGACCACCATTGAGCCGAACTTGTTGGAGATCGCCATCAAAATGGTGCCGCGCGCGCGGCTCTGCAGGTTTTCCTCGGTGATGCCTTCCTTGGTGCCCTCGAAAAGCTGCGTCAGCGTATGCAGGAATCCCTCGACCGGCTCGAAGATCGGCACGATATCGTAGCGGCACCCAAGCGCACGGGCGCAATCTTCAGCGTCCTTGAGCGAGTCCTTCGAAGTGTAGCGGTAAGGCATCATCACGGCGCGCAGCCGTTCCTCGCCGAGCGCATCGACGGCAAGTGCGGCGCAGATCGCCGAATCGATGCCGCCGGAAAGGCCTAGCACCACATTCTTGAAACCGTTCTTGTTGACGTAATCGCGTAGGCCCAGCATGCAGGCGCGGTAATCGGCCTCCTCCTTTTCCGGGATTTTCGACATTGGCCCTTCGGAGCAGACCCAGCCCTCGGAATGATTTCCATTCTGCGAGCCTGCGGCGGCGCGGTTTCGCTTCCAGGTGGTGACGTTGACCGTCTCCTCGAACTGGCTCATCTGGAAGGCCAGCGTCTTATCAGAACCTATGGCAAACGACGCACCGTCGAAGATCAGCTCGTCCTGGCCGCCAAGCTGGTTGGCATAGATGATCGGCAATCCGCATTCGATGACCTGGCGAATGACGATCTGGTGGCGAACGTCGACCTTGCCGCGATAATAGGGCGAGCCATTCGGCACCAGCAGGATTTCCGCACCGCTTTCGGCCAGCGTCTCGCAGATGCCGACATCGCCCCATATGTCTTCGCAGATCGGAATCCCCAGGCGCACGCCGCGGAAATTGACCGGTCCCTGGATTTCAGGGCCAGCCTGGAAGACGCGCTTCTCGTCGAATTCGCCGTAGTTCGGCAGATCCAGCTTGTAGCGCTCGGCAAGGATCTTGCCGCCATCGGCAACGATGATCGAATTGTGCGTGCCGCTCTTGCGCTTCAGCGGCGTGCCGATGATGACGCCCGGCCCGCCATCGGCGGTATCGCCAGAAAAATCCTTCGCCGCTCGTTCGCAGGCCTTCAGGAATGCAGGCTTCAGCACCAGGTCCTCGGGTGGATAGCCGGCGAGGAAAAGCTCGGTGAACAGCACGAGGTCTGCGCCCTGGCGAGCGGCATCCGCCCTCGCCTCGCGCGCCTTGGCGAGATTGCCGGCGACGTCGCCAACCGTCGGATTGAGCTGGGCGACGGCGATGCGCAATATGTCGGGAGCGGTGTTGTCGGTCATGCCTGCTGACTTAGCGCGACAGAATTCGCCGGGCAATGGCGTTCATTTGGACCACCCTAGATCGAACGACATATGTCATTCGTGTCAGACCGAATGACGGATCGTGTCCTATTCGCCCATATATTCGCGCAGTGCCTCCGGCGAGTGGTTCTCGCCGATCGACATCGCCAGAATGCGCGAAATATGCCGGCGCGGCAGCCCGGTTTGCGCCGCCCAGGCATTGATCTGGTTCTGGATCTTGTCGAGATCCCTCTTCGAGGTCGGGGTTTCGGCGATGTCCAGGCCGGCGTCGCGCAGCGCCGCCGCCATGTCGGCCGAGACGATGAAGGCGTCCCAGTCCAGCCATCTCAGAAAATACTGGCCGGTGTGGCCGCCGAGCCGGCTGCCATGCTTGCCGAGATAGGCCATCAGCCCGACCTGATCATCGGCCGGCCATTCGGCGAGGAATTTGCCGAAGCCGCCATGCTCCTTCGACACCCTCTCGACAAAGGCCGCGTTGTCCCGAACGGATTTGATCTTCTGCGGATTGCGCACGATGCGCTCGTCGGCTGTCAGGTCGTGCCAGAAATCATCGGGCTGGAACAGCAGCCGCTTCGGCTCGAAGCGGAGGAACGCTTCTTCGAAACCAGGCCATTTCTGCTCGATGACGCGCCAAACGAATCCGGCCGCGAAAACACGCTCGGCCATGATCGAAAGGATGCGGTCGTCGGCAACGTCAGCCACCGCGGCATTGTCGGGCATAGGCCCCAGCAGCGATGCCAGCGCCGCTTCCCCGCCCTTGCGTTTGGCCGCGCGGGCGCGGATTTTCTGAAAATCCATCATTGTTTCCTCACCTTATCGCGTCAATCTACCACTTCCCGTGCGAACCAGTAGCCTCTACCTCTATCGCTGACGACGGAGGCGACGATGAACAAGACGATCGAGGAACTGGCAAACCGCTGGCTGAAGCGAAAGCCGGACGGCCTCAGCGCACTTGAAAACCGGGTGCTGCAATCAACGCTCGAGCGCACCACGATCTCGAAGGACACCAACAAGGCTGTCGCCTTTCACCAGACGTTTGGCGACCGCCTCGCCGACACCATCGCCCGGATCGGCGGCTCGTGGTCCTTCATCCTGACATTCATTGCCTTCCTGATCCTGTGGACGGCAGGCAATGTCTGGCTTTTGACGCGCGACGCCTTTGACCCCTACCCCTTCATCTTCCTCAACCTTGTGCTTTCCATGGTCGCGGCCCTGCAGGCGCCGGTGATCATGATGGCGCAGAACCGCCAGACCGAGCGCGATCGGATCGACGCCGCCCACGACTACGAGGTCAATCTCAAGGCCGAGATCGAGATCATGGCGCTGCATGAGAAGCTGGACGAACTGCGCCACAGCCAGATCGTCGGCATGCGCGACGAGATTGCGCAACTGGCCGAACAGGTGAAGCGGATCGACGAGATTCTGTCGAAGCAGCGGACGCCTCCATGACGGATGCCATTCATAATCTCATCGAGCAATATGGGCTGATTGCCGTCTTTCTGGGCTGTATCGCGGAGGGCGAAAGTGCCGCCCTCCTTGGCGGTTTTTTCGCGCATCAGCATGTCTTCGTCCTGTGGCAGGCCTTTCTCGCGGCTGCCTTCGGCGCCTTTGTCGGCGACATGTTCTTTTTCACCCTCGGCCGAAGCTTCGCCGACCATCCGCTCGTGATTAAATTGAGGGGTCGGCCAGGCTTCAGTCACGCCTATCGTCTCGTCTCCAGCCATCCCGACATTTTCGTGCTGTCGAACCGCTTTATCTACGGCCTGCGCCTGGTCGGCGGCATCGCCGCCGGATTGTCCGGCATTGGCGTGGCGCGCTTTGTCATCCTCAACGCCATTTCATCAATCATCTGGGCCGCATTGTTCGCCGCCCTCGGCTATGTTTTCGGATTGGGCGCCGAGCGCATCGTCGGCCAGGCGCTGGCCCGTCACGAGCGATTGCTGATCGCCCTGGCAATTGGCCTGGGCGTGGCGATCCTTGCCTGGTTCGTTGCCCACCAAGTTGCCGGCAAGGAGCGCGCCAAGGAAATGTAAGGATCAGTCGATGCCGAGCGCGCGGTCGCCGCGATCCAGGATCAGCGGAATGATCAAATCTTCCTCATCGGCAAGATGCCGGGTTAGCATGGCGATCAGCCGGCTGTTCTCGTCGGCATAGGCATCGGCGGCGAAGCGCTGCTTGTCCTCGCTGTCCTGAAGCGTGCGGATGAAGGCGTTCGCCGTCTCGGCATTGCGCTCCAGCCCCTCATGGATCGTGTGATGATCGGCATCGAGAATCTCGAAGCCGCGTTTCAGCCTTGTCTCCGCCTTGGCGAAGACCGGAAAATAATGATGGTCCTCGACATTGTGGTGGCCGTCGAGATGGCCGAGAAAATGGTTGAGGCGCGGCGCGAACCAGCGCGCAAACTCCGGCGCCGTCAGCCTGCCCTCGCGATAGTCGCCGATACCGTTGGTCAGCATGCCGCCGAGCTCGCGGAACATGTCGTGCCGCTGCAGCCACATAGTGGCGATGCCGTGAATGTTGGAGTGCGCCTGCCAGACCTCTCGCGGATATTTTTCGGTCAGCCAGCGCAGATCGTCCGGCAGGCCTGCCCGCTCGAGCAGTAGAAAATCGGCACCTTCACCCATGACGGTCTCCTTTGGTGACCGTCATATAAGAGGTGAGATACTAGATCGGTAGCCCCAAGATTCGCTCGATGATGGCGATGCCCCAAACGCCGGCAACGATCACCACCGAAATCAGCACCGCCAACGAACCGCAGTCCTTGGCGAGCTGGATATCGACGTTGAATTCCCGGCTGAATGCATCGCATGCCGCCTCGATGCCGGTGTTCAGCACTTCGACCATGATCAGAAGCAGCACCGCGCCGATCAGCAGCGCATAGCCGCGCCACGACACTGAAACAAACCAGCCGAGCGGCAGCGCCAGCACGAGCAGCATCAGCTCCTGCTGGAAGGCTTTTTCGCTGGAAGCCAATTTGCGAAACGCCCGCACTGAATTGAAGAAAGCATCGATCAGCCGCTGCATGCCAAACCTTTTCCGAATCACCGGCAGGGGATAGCGCAACGGCCGGATCAAGGGAATAAGGCGATTGCTGCAAAAATCATTCGTCGGCGACCTTGATCGACGGGGCCGACCTTTCGAACTGCGGCAGCGTATCGTCGATCGAATAATAATCTCCCTTGTCGCGGACAAAGATATGGCTTTGGCCGGAAAGGCCGGATGGCCTGTCGAAGGAGCCGGCCATGATCGAAATTGAGTCCAGTTCGCCATGCTTCCAGAACAGCAGCGAACCGCAGGTCCTGCAGAACCCGCGCTTGGCCACATCGGAAGCACCATACCAGGCGAGCGCATCCTTCCCTTCGATATCGATGTCGGCGTCCTTGGCAGCGGTTGCGGCAACGAAATGCCCGGTCTGCTTCCGGCACTGTGAACAATGGCAATAGACGACACCGCGCAGCGGACCCCGCGTCCTGAAGCGCACGGCTCCGCACAGGCATGATCCGCTGTGATTGTCATCCATCTCGGCCTCCAACGAAATCGCCATCCCAATCGCCATCCATGGCATCGGCATCGTTGTCAGGATTCCAGTTTTGCAGCGACTGTGCCCAAGCAAATGCGACATTCGGCGGGCATGTTCCGCACAGCACGGTTTGTACAAAGCGGTTGGGAGCGCGGGCGCTGACCGGTTTGGGCCATCGGCGCCTCCGTTCTGTTCCTTGCGCAAGGTGCATAACCGATTGCATTTTGCAATCAGATTGTCGCAAGGCGAATGGAATTCAATGCGGAATTCGGGAGATCAGCACAATGCCGCCGCTGGCTGAATCAAAAGCGCCGGATTTCTCCGGCGCTTCGTGGGATCGTCAATTTCGACGCCGCTGAAATCAGCCGTTCGCGGCCTGCTTGTGCTGCACCGGGTGGCTCTTTTTGAGCAGATCCGAGACCAGGAATGCCAGCTCGATCGCCTGGTCGGCGTTGAGGCGCGGGTCGCAATGGGTGTGGTAGCGATCCTGCAGCTCTTCGGCGGTGATGGCGCGGGCGCCACCTGTGCATTCGGTGACATTCTTGCCGGTCATCTCGATATGGATGCCGCCCGGATGCGTGCCTTCGGCGCGATGCACCTCGAAGAAGGTCTGTACTTCCTTCAGGATGCGGTCGAACGGCCGCGTTTTGTAGCCGGCGGCCTCGATGGTGTTGCCATGCATCGGGTCCGACGACCACACCACGCTGCGGCCTTCCTTCTTCACTGCGCGCACCAGTTTCGGCAGGTGGTCGGCGACCTTGTCGGAGCCGAAGCGCGCGATCAGCGTCAGCCGGCCGGGCTCGTTCTCCGGATTGAGCAAGTCGATGAGCTGCAACAGGCCGTCCGGCGTCAGCGACGGGCCGCATTTCAGGCCCAGCGGGTTCTTGATGCCGCGGCAGTATTCGACATGGGCATGATCGGGCTGGCGGGTGCGATCGCCGATCCAGATCATATGGCCGGAGGTTGCGTACCAATCGCCTGAGGTCGAATCGACACGGGTCAGCGCCTCCTCATAGCCGAGCAGCAGCGCCTCGTGACTGGTGTAGAAATCGGTCTCGCGCAGCGCGTAATTGGTGTCCGAGGTGATGCCGACAGCCTTCATGAAGTCCATCGTCTCGGTGATGCGGTTGGCGAGCGACTCGTATTTCTCGCCCTGAGGGCTGTCGGACACGAAGCCCAGCATCCATTGATGCACATTTTCCAGGCTGGCGTAGCCGCCCTGGGCGAAGGCGCGCAACAGGTTGAGCGTCGCCGCCGACTGGCGGTAGGCCATCTCCTGGCGTGCAGGATCGGGAATGCGCGACTTGGCGTCGAACTCGATGCCGTTGATGATGTCGCCGCGATAGCTGGGCAGCGTCACGCCACCCTTGGTCTCGTTGTCGGACGAGCGCGGCTTGGCGAACTGGCCAGCGACACGACCGACCTTCACCACCGGCTGCGCGCCGGCGAAAGTCAGCACCACGGACATCTGCAGGAAGACGCGGAAGAAGTCGCGGATGTTGTCCGCGCCATGCTCGGCAAAGCTCTCGGCGCAATCGCCGCCCTGCAGAAGGAATGCGTCACCGGCAGCGACGGTCGCAAGCTGCTTCTTCAGCTTGCGTGCCTCACCTGCAAAAACCAGCGGCGGAAAGGTGGCGAGCTGGGCTTCCGTGTTCTTCAGCGCGGCAAGATCCGGATAGGCAGGAACCTGCTGGATCGGCTTTGCTCTCCACGAATTCGGCGACCATTTCGTCATCGTTGCACCCAACGTTCTTTCCAGCGGGTGCTATCGCCCGCCATTTCACCCCAATATGGGGATCGCGGCTCCATACACGAAGCCGATTTCCTATTCTAGACCGGATTTGGACGTGTGGCGAATGACGTGAAGCGGCGAAACGGCCGGCGTAGTCATCGGCCAAAGCACCAGCAACGCCTTGCTACGCAGCCTTCTCCACCAGCCGGGCCAATTGCGTCATGACGACCGCAGACCCAGCCAGCCGCTTTTCAGGTGTTGGCCAGTCGCGGACGAAAACGACGCTGTGATCCGGCCGTATCTTGGCCAGCGAGCCCTGCTCGCCGATGAACGTGACCAGCCCGACAGGATTGGAAAACTCGCGCTTGCGGAAATGTATGACGACCCCCTTTGGCCCGGCATCGAGCTTTTCGACATTGGCCTTGCGGCAGAGCGCCTTGATGAAGACGATCTTCAAGAGATGCTTCACCTCCTCCGGCAGCGGGCCGAAGCGGTCGATCAGCTCGGCGCCGAAGGCATCGATCTCCTCGGTGTTTTCGAGATCGCCGAGGCGGCGATAGAGCGCCAGCCGCAGCTGCAAATCCGGAACATAGCTCTCCGGGATCATCACCGCCGTGCCGACGGCGATCTGCGGCGACCAACCGCCATCCTGCACCTCGCCGGAATCCTTCACCTCGGCGACCGCCTCCTCCAGCATCTGCTGGTAGAGTTCGAAGCCGACCTCCTTGATGTGGCCGGATTGCTCTTCGCCGAGAAGATTGCCGGCGCCTCTGATATCGAGATCGTGGCTGGCGAGCTGGAAACCGGCGCCCAGCGTGTCGAGCGACTGCAGCACCTTCAGCCGGCGTTCGGCGGTGTCGGTCAGCTTGCGGTTGGCCGGCAGTGTGAACAGCGCGTAGGCGCGCACCTTCGAGCGGCCGACGCGGCCGCGCAACTGATAGAGCTGCGACAGGCCGAACATGTCGGCGCGATGCACGATCAGCGTGTTGGCGGTCGGGATATCGAGGCCGGATTCGACAATGGTTGTCGACAGCAGCACGTCGTACTGGCCGTCGTAGAAGGCGTTCATGATGTCGTCGAGCTCGCCGGGCGGCATCTGGCCGTGAGCGACGGCCACTTTCAGCTCGGGCACAGATTCCCGAAGGAAATCATGGATTTCAGCCAAATCGCTGATGCGCGGCACGACATAAAAGGAATGACCACCTCGGTAGCGTTCCCTGAGCAGGGTCTCGCGGATGACCAGCGGGTCGAAGGGCGAGATGAAGGTGCGCACCGCCAGGCGGTCGACCGGCGGCGTGGCGATCAGCGACAGTTCGCGCACCCCGGTCAACGCCAGTTGCAGCGTGCGCGGGATCGGCGTCGCCGACAGTGTCAGCACATGCACGTCGCTCTTCAAATCCTTCAGCCGTTCCTTGTGCTTGACGCCAAAATGCTGCTCCTCGTCAATGATTAGGAGGCCGAGATTCTTGAACGAGATCGACGAGCCGAGCAGCGCATGGGTGCCGACGACGATGTCGACCGTGCCTTCGGCGATACCCTTCTTGGCCTCGGCCAGATCCTTGGCTCCGACCAGGCGCGATGCCTGGGCGACGCGGATCGGCAGGCCGGAAAAGCGCTGCGAAAAGGTCTTGAAATGCTGGCGTGACAACAGCGTCGTCGGCACCACCACCGCGACCTGAAACCCTTCCATCGCCGCGATGAAGGCGGCACGAAGGGCGACTTCGGTCTTGCCGAAGCCGACGTCGCCGCAGATCAGCCGGTCCATCGGCTTTCCCGCGCCCAGATCGCCCATGACCGAATCGATCGCCGTCTGCTGGTCGTCGGTTTCCTCGTAGGGGAAACGCGCGGAGAATTCGCCATAGAGACCATCTGCCGGCACCAGCGAAGGAGCGGCGCGCATCTGCCGCTCGGCGGCAATGCGGATCAACTGTCCGGCCATGTCGAGCAGGCGTTTCTTCAGCCGCGCCTTGCGCGACTGCCAGGCGCCGCCGCCAAGCTTGTCCAACGTCGCTTCGGCCGAATCCGAGCCATAGCGCGACAGAAGCTCGATGTTCTCCACCGGCAGGAACAGCCGGTCGTCGCCGGCATAATGGATCTCGAGGCAATCATGCGGCGCACCAACCGCCTCGATGGTGCGCAGCCCGATGAAGCGGCCAATGCCGTGGTCGGTATGGACGACGATATCGCCGGAGGACAACGCCGAGGCCTCGGCGATGAAGTCGGAAGGACGCTTCTTGCGCTTCGAGCGGCGGATCAGCCGGTCGCCCAGAATGTCCTGCTCGGCGACGACGACCAGTTTCTCGGTCTCGAAGCCGGATTCGAGCGGCAGCACGGCAAGTGCCGCCTGCCCCGTCTCGAGCTTTTCCGCCTCGGCCAGCGTGGCGACCGGCTTGAGATTGCCGAGATGATGTTCAGCCAGGATCTGGCCAAGCCGGTCGAGCGAACCTTCGGTCCAGCCGGCGATGACGACGCGGCGGCGGGCGGCCCGCTCATCGGCAATGTGTTTTACGACGACGTCGAAGACGTTGACGTTGGGGTCGGCGCGTTCCTCGACGAAGCTGCGGCCATGCCGCGAGCCGGCATGGAAGATTTTCCTCGCGCCGGCGTCGGGCGCATCGAACGGCGTGAAGTCGATCGCTTCGCGCGGGCCAAGCGAGGCGATGAGGTTTTCGGGCGACAAATAAAGCAGGTCGGGCGGCACCGGCTTGTACGGCACGGCATCCTTCAGCGCACTGTCGGCCTGCTTCCTGCGCGCCTCGTAATGGTCGAGGATCAGCGCATGGCGCTCAGTCAGCGCCTCATGCGCCAGATGGTCGAACACAACAGGCGTGTCCGGCAGATAGTCGAACACCGTCTCCAGCCGCTCGTAGAAGAACGGCAGCCAGTGCTCCATGCCGGCGAAACGCCGTCCCTCGCTGACCGCAGCATAGAGCCCATCGTCGCGCGAGGGCGCGCCAAAGGCTTCGATGTAGCTGCGGCGGAAACGGCTGATGGTCTCCGGCGTCAGCGCCACTTCACTCATCGCCTGCAGCGCCATCGACTTGCGTTGGCCAATGGTGCGCTGCGTGGCGGCGTCGAAGACGCGGATCGATTCCAGCGTATCGCCGAAGAAATCGAGGCGCAGCGCTTCCGTCCAGCCCGGTGCGAACAGGTCCAGAATGCCGCCGCGCACGGCAAACTCGCCAACGCCGCGCACTGTAGGCACCCGCTCGAAGCCTGATATCTCCAGCCGCGACACTAGCCCATTCATGTCAATCTGGTTGCCGGGTTTTGCGTGAAATGTCTGTGCCTCGACGAGGCTTGCCGGCGGAATGCGCTGCAGCAGCGCATTGGCGGTGGTCAGGATGACGGCGCGGTGCGGTTTTTTCACCAGCGCGATCATCGCGGTGAGCGCGTCCAGACGCCGCGCGGCAGCATCCGCTCCGGGCGAGACGCGGTCGTAAGGCAGACAATCCCAGGCCGGCAGCTCGAGCACGGGCAGGCCTGGCGCTGCGAATGAAAGCGCCTCGATGATCGAAGGCAGGCGCTGGCCGTCGCGCGCCACGAACAGCACCGGCTTGTCGGGCGCAATCTCGTGCGCGGCCTGCACCAGCGCAAAGGCTTCGTAACCATCGGCGACACCGTCGACGATGAACTGGCCGGCGCGGCCTTTCGGCAGGCCGATGGTGGGGATCAAGCTCATGAAATCACGTATTCAGAATGTCATCGCCTGGCGCGACGCCAGGATCTTTTGCAGGACGGCACAGTCGATATTTGCGGGAACCGGGCGCTCGCCGGTGATCACGGGCAGGAATTCGGTATCGGGAACGTCGAGGAGCCTTTCATATTGGTCGAGTTCGTCGCCGGTCAAGACGCCGATCTCCTCGTCTGCGAAACTGCCGAGAATGAGGTCCATCTCGCGCATGCCGCGATGCCAAGAGCGAAACAGAAGCTTGCGGCGGCGGGCGTCGAGCCCCTCGCTTGATCGTCTCGTTCCGGTCATTGTCCTGCTTCCTTGCCTGAAGCGGCGCATATAGCGTGGATAGAGGGCGGTGTCAGCCTTGCAAGGCAGTGTAAGACGCCTGACAATCAACTTGTAATGATTGCATTCCTTCGCGCCCCCCTCTGTCCTGCCGGACATCTCCCCCACGAGGGGGGAGATCGGACTGTTCTTCCGCTTTCGCCAATCGCCAACGGTGAAGAAGAGGCACGGCGGCGAAGCTGCCAATCTCCCCACTTGTGGGGGAGATGTCCGGCAGGACAGAGGGGGGCGCGAAGGAACTCGGCCCCAACAAAGTCCAAGTTGGCGCAGCGCAAATGAGACCTTCCCTCCTCGATCCGCTGTTTGTCCCGATCACCTCGCTTGCCGGCGTCGGGCCGAAGGTCGGCGCACTGATCGAGAAAGTCGTGCCGGCCGATCTCGGCGATCGTGCGGCGCGCGCCGGCGATCTTTTGTTCGTGCTGCCCCACACGGTAATCGACCGCCGCAACCGGCCGGGTATCGCCGGCTCGGCCGAAGGCGCGATCGTCACCCTTGATGTGCGCATCGACCGCCACCAGCCGCCGCCGCGCGGCAACAGATCGGTGCCGTACCGGGTCTACGCCCATGACGACACTGGCGAGATCGCGTTGACCTTCTTCCATGCGCACGCCGCCTATCTCGAAAAAGCTATGCCGGAAGGCGAGCATGTCGTGGTCTCGGGTCGAATGGAATGGTTCAACGGCCGCCCGACCATGGTTCACCCCGACCACATCGCGCTGGCCAGCGAAGCGGAAAACCTGCCGCTGGTCGAGCCGGTCTATCCGCTCACCGCCGGGCTCTCGGGAAAAGTGCTGCGCCGGGCAATCGGCCAGGCGCTCGCTCGCTTGCCGGTGCTGCCGGAATGGCAGGATGGCGAGTTTCTGCGCCGCCAGACCTTTCCTGCCTTCGGCGATGCGCTCGCCCGCATCCACAATCCCGCCGACCCGATCGACGTGTCCGTCGACGGCGCGGCCTGGCGGCGTCTCGCCTATGACGAGTTTCTGGCAGGCCAGGTGTCGCTAGCGCTGGTGCGGGCAAAAGTCCGCCGCTTGTCCGGACGACCATTGGTCGGTGACGGCCGCATCGTCGAAAAGCTGCGCGCCGCCCTTCCCTATTCGCTGACCACCTCGCAGGAAATCGCGCTTGCCGAAATCAACGGCGATCTCGGTGATCCCGAACGCATGCTGCGCCTGCTGCAGGGCGATGTCGGCTCCGGCAAGACGGTTGTCGCGCTGCTCGCCATGGGGCGCGCCGTCGAGGCAGGCGGCCAGGCGGCATTGATGGCGCCGACCGAAATCCTGGCGCGCCAGCATCTTGCGACGATTACACCTTTGGCGGAACAAGCCGGCTTGCGCATTGCCATCCTCACCGGCCGCGAAAAGGGCCGCGAGCGCACCGACACGCTGGCCGGTCTGGCCAATGGCGAGATCAACATCGTCGTCGGCACTCACGCGCTGTTCCAGGAAACGGTGACGTTCCACGACCTCGTCCTCGCCGTCATCGACGAACAGCATCGTTTCGGTGTCCATCAGCGGCTGGCCATCACCGCCAAGGGCGATGCGCCCGACATGCTGGTGATGACGGCGACGCCGATTCCGCGCACGCTGGTGCTGACCGCTTTCGGCGACATGGATGTTTCGAAGCTGACCGAAAAGCCGGCCGGGCGCCAGCCGATCCGCACCGTCACCCTGCCGCTCGAGCGGCTCGACGAACTGGTCGGGCGCATGCGCGACGCCGTCACCGACGGCCAGAAGATCTACTGGATCTGTCCGTTGGTCGAGGAATCTGAAGAGATCAAGCTAATGTCGGCGGAGGACCGTTTTGCCTCGCTGAAGCCCCTGTTCGGAGACCGGATCGGCCTGGTGCACGGGCGCATGAAGGGCGCCGACAAGGACGAGGCGATGCGCGCCTTCAAGGCCGGCGAGACACGCATCCTGATCGCCACCACGGTCATCGAGGTCGGCGTCGATGTGCCGGACGCGACGATCATGGTCATCGAGCATGCCGAGCGCTTCGGCCTCGCCCAGCTGCACCAGTTGCGCGGCCGGGTCGGGCGCGGCGAAAAACCGTCGTCCTGCGTGCTGCTCTACAAGGATCCGCTCGGTGAAACGGCAACGCGCCGGCTGTCGGTGATGCGCGAGACCGAGGACGGCTTCCGCATCGCCGAGGAAGACCTGAAGCTGCGTGGCGAAGGCGAGTTGCTCGGCACCCGCCAGTCCGGCACGCCGGGCTTCCAGGTGGCGCGCATCGAGGCGCATGCCGACCTGCTCGAAGCCGCCCGCGACGACGCACGGCTGATCCTGTCGCGCGATCCCGAGCTGCAATCCGAACGCGGCGCCGCCCTTCGCATGCTGCTCTATTTGTTCGGCCGCGACGAGGCGGTGCGGCTCTTGCGCGCCGGCTGAGGCCCAGCACCCGCCGGTGGATTGGCGATCTGAACGCCGATCGGCTTGCCGTTCAGCGTCACCATTTTCGTCTTGACCTCCGGCGCCACCAGCCCGGCCGAGACGATCAGCTTGGCGCCGTCCTCGATCGTCATGTCGAGCAGCACGACATCGGATTTCGGCACATACATCAGGAAGCCGGTGGTCGGGTTGGGCGTGCACGGCATGAACACCGCGATCAGCGGGTTGCCTTCCTGGTCGAGCTTCTGGTTGATCTCGGTTTCTTTCTCGCTGGCGACGAAGACCAGCGACCAGACGCCCTTGCGCGGGTATTCGACCAGCCCGACCTGGCGGAACATGTTTCCCTTGTTCGACAGCACGGTCTCGAAGATCTGCTTCAGCGAGCCGTAGACGCCGCGCACCAGCGGCATGCGGCCGAGCAGCCGCTCGCCGAACAAGACGATGGCGCGGCCAACGATATTGGCGGTCAGGAAACCGATTAGGGTGATCAGGATCAGGGCGACGATCAGGCCGAATCCCGGAACCGGAGCCGGCAGATAGCTATCGGGGTTGTAGCGCGCCGGAATGTAGGGTTTCACCCAGGAATCGACCCAGCCGATGAAGGACCAGGCAATGTAGGCGGTGATCGCCAGCGGCGCGCAGACGACAAAGCCTGTCAGGAAATAATTCCGCAACCGGGTCATGCCTGAGGTCTTGGGAGCATCGGACATGGTTCACCGCAGCACTGATTGCGGCGCAACATTAGTGAACCGCATTCGGCTTTGGAACTGCGAAATTTTTAAACCACGCCTTACTCCACAGTCACCGATTTCGCCAGATTACGCGGCTGGTCGACGTCGGTGCCCATGAACACCGCGGTGAAATAGGCCAGCATCTGGATCGGCAGCGCGTAGATGATCGGCGAGATGATTTCCGGCACGTCCGGCAGCACGATCGTCTCCATCGTCTTCACCGTGGCGTGTGCGGCACCCTTGCTGTCGGTGATCAGGATGATCTTGCCGCCGCGCGCCGCCACTTCCTGCATGTTTGATGCGGTCTTTTCAAAGATGCGGTCATGCGGGGCAATGACGATCACCGGCATGTTCTCGTCGATCAATGCGATCGGCCCGTGCTTCAGTTCGCCGGCGGCATAGCCCTCGGCATGGATATAGGAGATTTCCTTGAGCTTCAGCGCGCCTTCCATGGCCAGCGGAAAATTGGTATCGCGGCCGAGATAGAGCACGTTTTTGTAGTGAGAAAGGTCGCGCGCGACCTTTTCGATCTGCCCATCGAGCTTCAGGACCTGATTGGCATAGCGCGGCGCTTCCGACAGTTGGCGGACCAGCGTCGTTTCCTGCTCCCGCGAGATCGTTCCGCGCGCCACGCCCGCCCGCACGGCAAGCGACGCCAGCACCGACAATTGACAGGTGAAGGCCTTGGTCGAGGCGACGCCGATCTCCGGCCCGGCCAGCGTTGGCAGGATAACGTCGGATTCACGCGCCATCGTCGATTCTCGGACATTGACGACCGCGCCGATCTTCATCCCGGCCTTGCGGCAATAGCGCAGCGAGGCCAGCGTGTCGGCGGTCTCGCCCGATTGCGAGATGAAGAAGGCGGCGTCTGTCTTCGACAGCGGCATTTCACGATAGCGGAATTCCGAGGCGACATCGATGTCGACCGGCAGCCTCGCATACCGCTCGAACCAATATTTGCTGATCAGGCCGGCCAGATAGGCGGTGCCGCAGGCCGAAATCGCCAACCGGTCGATTTTGGCGAAATCGAAAGGCAGGTCGAGCGGCTTCGAGACGCCACCGACGAAATCCACATAATGCGCCAGCGTGTGCGAGATCACTTCGGGCTGTTCATGGATTTCCTTCTCCATGAAATGGCGCCGATTGCCTTTATCGACCATGAAACTGGTGCTGAGCGACTGCTGGCGCTTACGGTCGACCTTGTTGCCCTCCATATCGAAGATGGCGACCTCGTTGCGGCGCACAACCGCCCAGTCGCCGTCCTCGAGATAGGTGATCGAGTTGGTGAAGGGGGCAAGCGCGATGGCGTCGGAGCCCAGGAACATCTCGCCATCGCCATGGCCGACGGCCAGCGGTGGGCCGTTGCGGGCGCCGACGATGAGGTCCTCATCGCCCTTGAACATGATGGCTAGCGCAAAGGCGCCTTCCAGCCGCTTCAGCGCCTGGTGCGCGGCCTCGATCGGCTTCAGGCCCTTGGCCAGTTCGCGCGCCACCAGATGGGCGACGACCTCGGTGTCCGTCTGCGATGAAAATGTGTAGCCGTCGCGCATCAGCTCGTCGCGCAACTCGGCGAAATTCTCGATGATGCCATTGTGGACGATGGCGACGCCGTCGGAAAAATGCGGATGCGCGTTGGTTTCGTTCGGCACGCCATGCGTTGCCCAGCGCGTGTGGCCGATGCCGATCATGCCGTCGAGCGGTTCGTCCTTCAACCGGCGTTCGAGATTGATCAGCTTGCCCTCGGCGCGGCGGCGCCCAAGCTTGCCATGCTCGATTGTGGCGACGCCGGCGGAATCGTAGCCGCGATATTCGAGCCTTTTCAGCGCATCGACGATGAGTGGCGCGACCGGCGAGTGACTGACAATTCCGACAATACCGCACATAGACGTTTGCCCCCGATTCCGGCGTAAAACCCAGCGCCATTTAGGGTTGGCCGGGCTGCCGCGAAAATCACATTGCGTTTCGTTCCGTATCAGCCGGAACTGTTCTTGCACAGATGCACCATGACAGGGCGCACTTGCAATCCGGTTACCGCGATCGCTCGGTTTCTCCGTACGGGCATCCTATCGCGCTCTGCGGTTCCTGAAATCCGTCAAAGACATGATGCAGTCGTGGCGGCTAGGCTTTTTTCCGGGCCGCCGCGGCCGAAGCAAAACGCTCGCGCAATTCCTTGCCCTTGCCGGCCAGCGTCCTCTGGCGGGCGCGGCCGAAGGCCAGCGCATCGTCGGGCACGTTTTCGGTGATCACGCTGCCCGAAGCGATGTAGCCGCCCTTGCCGATTGTAACAGGCGCCACCAGCGAGGAGTTCGAGCCGATGAAGGCGCCCTCGCCGATGTCGGTGAAGAACTTCGAATAGCCGTCATAGTTGCAGGTGATGGTTCCAGCGCCGATATTGGCGCCGGCGCCGACGCGGGCATCGCCGATATAGGTCAGGTGGTTGACCTTGGCGCCTTCCTCGATCGTCGCCCCTTTGACCTCGCAGAAATTGCCGACCTTGGCTTTTTGCCGGAGATCGGCGCCCGGCCGCAGCCGCGCATACGGACCGACATCGCAGTTCGAGGCGATCGTGGCGCCTTCGATATGGCTGAAAGCATGGATCTTGGCGCCCGTGGCGATCGTCACGCCCGGCCCGAACCAGACATTGGGTTCGACAATCGTGTCCGCGCCGATCTCGGTATCGTGCGAAAAGAACACGGTTTCCGGCGCGATCAATGTGACGCCGGAGAGCATGGCCTCGCGCCGCCGGCGCGTCTGCCAGATGCTTTCGGCCGCGGCAAGTTCAGCGCGGTTGTTGATGCCGAGCGCGTTTTCGAAGCTGGCTTCGGTGGCGACGACGTCAAAACCCTGTCCGCCGGCGATCTCGACGATGTCGGTGAGATAATACTCGCCCTTGGCGTTGTTGCTGCCGACTTGATCAAGCAGCTGCAGCGCATGCTTGCCCGCAACCGCCATCAGCCCGCCATTGCAGAAGGTGATTTTCTTCTCCTCGTCGGTGCAGTCCTTTTCCTCGCGGATGGCGATAAGCTTGCCGCCCTTTTCGATCAGCCGGCCATAGCCGGAAGGATTTGACGTGCGGAAGCCTACCACAACGACGGCAGCGCCTTCTGCCAGCTTCAGGCGCGCAGCGGTCAGCACCACTGGGTCGATCAGTGGCGTGTCGCCGAACATCACCAGGATGTCGTCGTAACCCTTTGATATCGCGTCGCGAGCAGCCAGAACGGCATGCGCTGTGCCGAGCCGCTTGTCCTGGACGAAAGTCTCCGCCTTCGGCGCGAACTTTTGCGTGGCCTTGCGCATCTCTTCCGCGCCATGGCCGATCACCAGAGCCAGATCACCGCTGCCTGCGGCTTCAGCAGCCTTGACGACATGGGCGACCATCGGCAGGCCGGCGATCGGGTGCAGCACCTTTGGCACTGCGCTTTTCATGCGCGTGCCTTCGCCGGCGGCGAGGATGACGGACAGGCAGGTTCTCTGGCTCATGGAATGGCAACCATATGAAAAGGGTTGGGAATCAAGGCATATCTAGCATTGGCGCCATGCTGCACCAATGCGGTTAAATTCCGGTGAGATGGTAGAGCAGCTGACTCTTAATCAGCGGGTCCACAGCTCAAGAGCCCTATCCCAGTTGCCCCAGCACCGGGAAATTCTCCAGCAGCCAATAAGACATGGCCTGCACGCCGCCCGTCAGGAAAAAGACGCCGGCGACGACCAGCAGCGCGCCCATCGCTTTTTCGACCCGGCCGAGATGGACGCGGAACTTCGAGAGAAAACGCATGAAGGCGCCGGAAAACAGCGCCGCAATCAGGAACGGGATGCCGAGGCCGAGCGAATAGGCGGCAAGCAGAGCCGCGCCCTCGCCCACCGTCTCGCGGCCGCCGGCCAGCGTCAGGATTGGTCCCAGCACCGGTCCGATGCAGGGTGTCCAGCCGAAGGCGAAGGCAAGTCCCATGACATAGGCGGCAACGATACTGGCCGGCTTGCCCTGCGACTGGAAGCGCGCCTCACGCGACAGCAGCGGGATGCGCAATATGCCGAGGAAGTTCAACCCCATCAGGATGATCAGCACGCCAGCGGCCATCGCCAGCGGCTCCTGCCAGACGCGCAGCAGCCGGCCGATGGTCGAGGCGCCGGCGCCCAACGCCACGAAGACGGTCGAGAAGCCGAGAACGAAGGCGATCGAAGCATAAAGCAGCGCGCTGCGTGCGTCGGCCTTGGCCGTGACGCCGGCATTGCCGCGGAAATCATCGACCGACACACCGGCCATGTAGCAGAGATAGGGCGGCACCAGCGGCAGCACGCAAGGCGACAGGAACGAGATCGCCCCCGCCCCGACCGCGCTGACATAGCCGATATCCAATGCCATTCCCGAAACTCCAACTGTATCGGCGCCGATATAGCGGCGCACGGGCTTGTCCGCCAATCACCATTGCGTGGCAAGTTGCCGCCCTGCATCGAGGAAGAAACGATACGCTAAGCGCGTTGATGCAACGGGGCCGCGACTTTCCGCGCGCTTCTCGATCATATCAGGGAGAACCTCATGAAATCGATCACAGTTGGGCTGGCGGTGCTTTTGCTCGGCACCGCCGCCTCATACGCAGCTGGAGCGTGGAAAGAAGCCGATGTCGGCGGCACCACGATCTACACCGATGCCAACGGCATGACCCTTTATACCTACGACAAGGACGAGACGGGCAAGTCGAACTGCTACGACAAATGTGCCACCAACTGGCCGCCGCTGAAGGCTGAGGCCGACGCCAAGGCCGAGGGCGAATGGACAATCGTCGAGCGCACCGACGGCACCAAGATGTGGGCCTACGAGGGCAAGCCGCTCTACACGTTCATCAAGGACAAGAAGGCCGGCGATGTAACCGGCGACGGCGTCGGCGGCGTCTGGTATATAGCCAAGGCCGACTAAGCTCGGACCGATATCCCCGCCTTGACCGGCGGGGAATCGCTTGCTGCCGCGTATCCCTGCAGGCCTTCCGGCGGCCAGCTTCTTGCACTGTCCTGCTAGGCATTCCAGCCCACTCGCGGCGCCAGTATCGCCCGCCCGACCGAGCATCATGCCGGTGTCTCTCCGGCTGGGGCTGGCGCATGATCGATGTTTCTCTTATATCCGCGGAAGATTTTGTCCCGTTCTCCCGGATTCATTGCCGGCTTGTCCAACGATAGGCAGCCCGCTCCCTTATCCGAGATTGCGGATATCACATGACTCGCTCTTGGGTTGTGCACTCAATGCAGGACTGCATTTTGGGCGCTTCCCCTTGACCGGATGCAAAAGCCCGGCCATGTGAGCGACAATTGTACGAGATTTCGTCGCGCGCAGCGGAATTCTTCTGCCGCACCACAGCTGATATGAGACCTCATGGACGTCGTCGTCGTCGAATCGCCGGCCAAAGCGAAGACAATCAACAAGTACCTCGGAAAGAACTACAAGGTCCTGGCCTCGTTCGGCCACGTCCGCGATCTGCCGGCCAAGGATGGCTCGGTGCGTCCGGACGAGGACTTTGCCATGTCCTGGGCTGTCGATACCGCCTCGAGCAAACGTCTTGCCGACATCGCCAAGGCGGTCAAGGACGCCGACGGCCTGATCCTCGCCACCGACCCGGATCGCGAGGGCGAAGCCATTTCCTGGCATGTTCTGGAAGTGCTGAAGCAGAAGCGCGCGCTGAAGGACAAGCCGGTCAGCCGCGTCGTCTTCAACGCCATCACCAAGTCATCGGTGCTGGAAGCGATGGCCAATCCGCGCCAGATCGATGCGCCGCTGGTCGACGCCTATCTCGCCCGCCGCGCGCTCGACTATCTCGTCGGCTTCACGCTGTCGCCTGTCCTGTGGCGCAAGCTGCCGGGCGCCCGTTCCGCTGGCCGCGTGCAGTCGGTGGCGTTGCGCCTCGTCTGCGACCGCGAATTGGAGATCGAGCGCTTCATCCGCGAGGAGTACTGGCAGGTATCAGCTCTCCTCGGCACACCGCGCAAGGAAAACTTCGAGGCGCGGCTGACCGCCTTCGACCGCAAGAAGCTGCAAAAGCTCGACATTTCGAACAAGGCGCAGGCCGATGACATCAAGGCGATGCTGGAAGGTGCGACCTTCAAGGCGCTATCGGTCGAAGCCAAGCCGACCAAGCGCAATCCAGGTCCGCCCTTCACCACCTCGACGCTGCAGCAGGCTGCCTCCTCGCGTCTCGGTTTTTCGGCAAGCCGCACCATGCAGGTGGCGCAGCGGCTCTATGAAGGCATGGACATCGGCGGCGAGACCACCGGCCTGATCACCTATATGCGAACCGACGGCGTGCAGATGGCGCCCGAGGCGATATCAGCTGCGCGCGATGCGATCGCCAAGGAGTTCGGCCCAAAATACCTGCCCGAGAAGCCGCGCCAATACACGACCAAGGCCAAGAACGCCCAGGAAGCGCACGAAGCGATCCGCCCGACCGATTTCATGCGCACCCCCGCTTCTGTCAGACAATATCTCGATGCCGACCAGGCACGGCTCTACGAGATAGTGTGGAAACGTGCCATCGCCAGCCAGATGCAGCCGGCCGAGATCGAGCGCACCACGGCCGAGATCGAGGCAGTCAACGGCGCTCGCACCGCGGAACTCCGCGCCATCGGTTCGGTCGTTCGCTTCGACGGCTTCATTGCCGCCTATACCGACCAGAAGGACGAGGATTCGGAAGACGAGGAAGACCGCCGTCTGCCCGAGATCCGTGCTGGCGAACAGCTCGACCGCGAGGCGATCAACGCCACCCAGCACACCACCGAGCCACCGCCGCGCTATTCGGAAGCCTCGCTGATCAAGAAGCTGGAAGAACTCGGCATCGGCCGGCCGTCGACCTACACGGCGATCCTGAAGACGCTCGAGGATCGCGACTACGTCAGCATGGACAAGCGCAAGCTGTTGCCGCAGGCCAAGGGTCGGCTGCTGTCGGCCTTCCTCGAAAGCTTCTTCGAGCGCTATGTCGAATATGACTTCACCGCCTCACTCGAGGAAAAGCTCGACGAGATTTCCGACGGCAAGCTCGCCTGGAAGGATGTGCTGCGCGATTTCTGGAAGGATTTTTCGGGCGCCGTCGCCGACATCAAGGAATTGCGCGTCACCGACGTGCTCGACGCGCTCAACGAGGAACTGGCGCCGCTGGTCTTCCCAACGCGGGAAGACGGTTCCAATCCGCGCATCTGCCCGAAATGCGGCACCGGCAACCTGTCGCTGAAGCTCGGCAAGTTCGGCGCCTTCGTCGGCTGCTCCAACTATCCCGAGTGCTCCTTCACCCGCCAGCTCGGCGACGCCGCCAACCCCAATGGCGAAAACGCCAATGGCGAGGACGGCACCAAGGTGCTGGGCAAGGACCCCTACACGGCGGAGGAAATTACGCTGCGTAGCGGTCGTTTCGGCCCCTATATCCAGCGCGGCGACGGCAAAGAAGCCAAGCGCTCCAGCCTGCCCAAAGGCTGGACGGTCGATTCCATCGACCACGAAAAGGCCCTCGCCTTGCTGTCGCTGCCGCGCGATGTCGGCAAGCATCCGGAATCCGGCAAGATGATCTCGGCCGGACTGGGGCGCTACGGTCCGTTCGTGCTGCATGACGGCACCTACGCCAATCTCGACAACATCGAGGACGTGTTCTCGATCGGCCTCAACCGCGCCGTGTCGGTGATCGCCGAGAAGAAGTTGAAGGGCCCCGGCGGCCGCAATGGCGGCACGCCCGCCGCCTTGAAGGAACTTGGCGAGCATCCGGCGGGCGGCGGCAAGATCGTCGTGCGTGACGGCAAATACGGGCCCTATGTTAATTTCGGCAAGGTCAATGCGACGCTACCGAAGGGCAAGGACCCGCAGTCGGTGACGGTCGAGGATGCGGTGGCGCTGATTGCCGAGAAGGAAGCCAAGGGTGGCAATGGCGGCAGAAAGCCCTTCCGCAAAGCGGCCGCACCTGCCAAAAAGCCTGCGGCAGCCAAAAAACCAGCGGCCAAGAAAGTGGCCAAGAAAAAGGGATAGGGCATCGTGGCGCGCAGGGTATCCGGAAGAAGCCATGGCGATCTGCGCACCGCCGACACGAGGGCCAAGGTCAGGGATAACTACCGGCCGTCCCGTGACGAGATCCTGCGCTACATCGCCGAAAATCCGGATCGCTCCGGCAAACGCGACATCGCCAAGGCGTTTGCGCTGCGCGGCGAGGACCGTATCTGGCTGAAGGACATTTTGCGCGACCTGCAGGATGAGGGCCTGCTGACCAAGGAGCGCAAGCGGCTGGCCCGTGTCGGCGCCCTGCCCCATGTCGCCGTGCTCGACATCTTTGGCCGCGACGCCGACGGCGTGCTGCTGGCGCACCCGACCGAAGCCGTGGGCAATGGCGAGCCTCCTGTCATAGCGATCCGCGTGTCGCGTGGCGGCGGCGGCCCGACACCGGGCATCGGCGACCGCGTGCTAGCCAAGACCTTTCCAACCGATGACGCGACGGGCCCTGCCTATACCGGGCGGGTGATGAAGATCTTCGAGAAGCGCACCGATGCAGTTCTCGGCGTCTTCCGCGTGCTGCAGGACGGTACCTTTCGCATCGAGCCTGTCGAAAGACGCCAGCCGGAGCTGGTCGTCGACAAGGAATTCCAGAACGGCGCCAAGAACGGCGATCTGGTCGAGGTCGAGCCGGCGCGGGCCTCCCGCTACGGGCTGCCCAGAGCCAAGGTGCTGGCGGTGCTGGGTTCGCTGACCAGCGAAAAGGCGGTCTCGATGATCGCCATTCACGCGCACGACATTCCACATATTTTCCCGGCAGACGTCATCGCCGAGGCAGAGGCGGTCAAACCGGCGACGCTGGCCGACCGCGAGGACTGGCGCGACTTGCCACTGGCTACCATCGATCCGGCCGACGCCAAGGACCATGACGACGCGGTATTCGCCACGCCGGACACGGATGAGAAGAACCCTGGTGGCGTGGTCGTCACCGTGGCGATTGCAGATGTCGCCGCCTATATCCGCTATGGCACTGCGCTCGATCGCGAGGCGCTGAAGCGCGGCAATTCGGTCTATTTCCCGGATCGCGTCGTGCCGATGCTGCCGGAACGCATCTCGAACGACCTTTGTTCGCTGCGCGAAGGTCAGGACCGCCCGGCGCTGGCGGTCCGCATGACTTTCTCGGCCGATGGCCGCAAGCTCAGGCATTCGTTCCACCGCATCATCATGAAATCGGTGGCGAAACTCGCCTACCCCCAAGCGCAGGCCGCAATCGACGGCGCGCGGGACGACAAGACCGGCCCGATCCTCGACACAGTGCTGAAGCCGCTCTGGAATGCCTACGCCGTCGTGAAGCGCGGCCGTGACACGCGCCAGCCGCTCGAGCTTGAATTGCCGGAGCGGAAAATTCTGCTCAAGGAGGACGGCACCGTCGACCGGGTCGTCGTGCCGGAGCGGCTCGACGCGCACAAGCTGATCGAAGAATTCATGATCCAGGCCAATGTCGCGGCCGCCGAGACGCTGGAGGCGAAACGACAGGCGCTGGTCTACCGCATCCATGACGCGCCTTCGCTCGCCAAGCAGGAATCGCTGCGTGAGTTCCTGCAGACGCTAGGCCTGTCGTTGGCGCGCGGTGCGCAGATGCGGCCGAATCAGTTCAACGGCATCCTGGATCGCGTCCGCGGCGCCGACCATGAGGGGCTGGTCAACGAGGTGGTGCTGCGCACGCAGATGCAGGCCGAATATTCGCCCAGCAACATCGGCCATTTCGGCCTCAATCTGAAGCGCTACGCGCATTTCACCTCGCCGATCCGCAGATATGCCGACCTGATCGTGCACCGTGGGCTGATTGCCGCGCTCGGCTTCGGCGCGGGCGGACTGACGCAGGACGAGGCGGAGCGGCTGGAAGAGGTTTCTGCGCTGATCTCGGCCACCGAGCGCCGTGCCATGGCCGCCGAGCGTGACACGGTCGACCGGCTGATCGCCGCCTATCTGGCCGAGCGTGTCGACGAGCGTTTCGATGCACGCATTTCGGGCGTCACCAAATCGGGACTATTTGTCCAATTGCCGCAGTATGGCGCAGATGGTTTCATCCCGGTGTCAAGTCTGGACGGCGATTACTATATCTACGACGAAACTGCCCGATCGCTTTTCGGAGAACGCACCGGCAAGGGCTATCAGCTTGCCGACCGCGTCGAGGTTCGCCTGATCGAGGTGGCGCCTATGGCCGGCGCGATGCGTTTCGAGATGCTGACCGACCCAAAGCCGCTGCCCGGCTCCAAACGGTCGTTTCACAAGACCAAAGGCCGCGCCCGCGCCTCGCAATCGCGTCCAGGCTCACGCGGCAGGAGACGGTAATGCCAAGCGATCTGAAAATGAACCAACAGGTTTTCGGCGGCGAACATCACTCGGGCCGGATCGCCCGCCCGCTATGGACGGCGATGAAGCGCGGCGCGCTTGGCCGTTGCCCGCATTGCGGCGAGGGAAAGCTGTTTCGCGCCTTCGTCAAGACCGTCGACAAGTGCGATCATTGCGGCGAGGAGCTTCATCACCACCGCGCCGACGACCTGCCGGCCTATCTGGTGGTGGTCATCGTCGGCCACATCGTGCTCGGCGCCTTCATGGGCGTCGAAGCGACCTCCACCTTGTCCACCTGGCAGCACATCGCCATCTGGGTGCCGCTGACCATCCTCATGGCGGTCATCTTGCTGCAGCCGGTCAAGGGCGCCGTCATCGGCCTGCAATGGGCGTTCTATATGCATGGCTTCGGCGGGGAAGAAGATCTGATCGAGTCGCATCCCGAGGCTTGAAACCGAGGCTGGCGCAATCGGCATGGCTGGACGCCACTTTCGCATCGGAGAAGATTCCGCTAGGTCGTGCGCATGGACGGTATGACCAGGGTGGAAGTCGACAAGGTCGAGCGGATCGCGCTCGACGCCAAGCCTATACGTCCGCGCGATGCCGCGACGTTGATACTGCTCGACCGCAAGGGCGGCGAGTTCCTGGTGCTGATGGGCCGGCGCCACGCCCGTCACGCCTTCATGCCGGGGAAATTCGTCTTTCCCGGCGGCCGTACCGATCCGGCCGACAGCCGAATTCCCGTTGCCACCGCGCTGCACCCTGAGGAACAGGCGAGGCTGACCGCCGGCGTTGGCCGCATCAGCCCGGCCCGCGCCCGCGCCATCGCGCTGTCCGCAATCCGCGAGACCTATGAGGAGGCCGGCCTGCTGATCGGTCGGAAAGGCGCCTTCGCGACGAGCAGGCGCGATTGGCAGGGTTTTGCCGAGCACGGCGTAAAACCGTCGCTGGCAGAGCTGCGTTTCATCGCGCGTGCCATCACCCCGCCAAACAGGGTGCGGCGCTTCGATACGCGCTTCTTCAGCGCCTGGCGCGAAGATGTCGCCGTGGAGCTGCCGGACGGCGGTCCGACCAACGAGTTGGAGGAACTGGTCTGGCTGCCGCTCGCCAAGGCCAGACAGGCCGATATTCCCGACATCACCAGGGCTATCCTGGAGGAGCTGGAAAAGCGGCTCGTCGATGATCCGCTGCTGCGCCCCGGTGGTTCCGTCCCGTTCTACCGGCTTGTCCGCAATCGCTTCGCCCGCGAAATTCTGTAAAGCATAGAGCATTCAAATCCATGACGGTCGATACCCAGCAAGAGGTCGAAGAACGCGTACATTGGCTGCCGATGATCGCGGCGATCTCGTCGATCAGCGTCGTCGGCATTGCCATCGGCCTCGGCATGCCGCTGCTCAGCGTCATCCTCGAAACGCGCGGCCATTCGGCGTCGATGATCGGCTTCAACACCGCTGTCGCCGGGTTCGCCTCGATCGCTGGCGCACCGCTCGCCACCCCGCTCGCCATGCGATTCGGCGTCGCCTGGACGATGCTGGCCATGATCGCCACGGGAGTGCTGGCCTTTGTCGGCTTCCATTTCGCGCCGGACTTCTGGATGTGGTTCCCGCTGCGCATCCTGCTGCATATCGCGCTGACGGTGCTGTTCATCCTGTCGGAATTCTGGATCAGCACATCGGCGCCGCCGCACCGGCGCGGCCTGGTCCTCGGCATCTACGCCACGGTATTGTCGCTCGGCTTTGCCGCCGGGCCGTGGCTTTTTGCCCATCTCGGCAGCACCGGCTTCCTGCCCTTCGGCGTCATCATGGCGCTGGTGACGCTGGCCGCCATCCCAGTCCTGGCCGCACGCAACGAGAGCCCGACGATCGTTTCCAATGGCGAGACCAGCAACTTCCTGCGCTATATCTGGCTGGTGCCGACGGCGACCGCAGCGGTGCTGGTGTTCGGCGCGGTCGAGACCGGCGGCTTTGCGCTGTTCCCGATCTATGGCAGCCGCATCGGCTACTCCGAGGCCGACGCCGCCCTCCTGCTCACCATGATCGGTCTCGGCAACGTGCTGTTGCAGATCCCGCTCGGCATGATCAGCGACCGTGTCAGCGACCGCCGTTACCTGCTTCTGGCTTGTGCAACCATCGGGCTTGCCGGCACCATCTTCATGCCCCACTTTGCGCAGAACTGGCACCTGATGGCTGCCCTTCTGTTCGTCTGGGGCGGCGTCGTCGCGGCGATGTACACGATCGGCCTGGCCCATCTCGGCTCGCAGCTTTCCGGTCACGAACTGGCCTCCGCCAACGCCGCCTTCGTGCTTTGCTACGGCGTCGGCATGGTGCTTGGCCCACAGGCGATCGGAATCGGCATGGATATTTTCGGCCCCTCCGGCTTCGGCTGGGCGCTCGGCATGTTCTTCGCCTTCTATATCGCGCTGGTCGGCGCCAGGCTCGTCCGAAAAATCCTTTAGAAAGACCGATCGATGCCTCGTGTCGCGCTAGGCTGCTGACATAACCGTGTCAGCAGCACCCGGATAGATTGTCAGCAACACGCCACGAATTGAGGATGCCGTCATGATCGACTCCGGGTTTGAAACGACATCGGTACGGATGGAATTGCTGCTGCTTGTGACCTTTCAATCGCCGGCCTCCGATGTCGACCGCATCATGGAAGCGGTGGTCGCGATCGCGCCGCTCACCATGGGAAAATACGACAGCAATGCATACCAGTCGGCGCACGGCATCGAGCGTTACCGGCCGCTCGAAGGCGCGGCCGCCGGCGCCGAAACGGAATTACGCAGACGGCCGGGTACGGTGGAAGTGTCGTTCGAGCTGCCCGACGACCAGGCGTTGGCCGCCCGCATTGTCGAAGCGATTTTCCAGGTCCACAGCTATCAGGAGCCGGTGATCCGCATTCAGCCGATCCTTGCCAGCCGTTCCAAGGGGTTGGACGACCGCTCCAACCCGAACCGCTGGTGGAACGCCACGGGAGACTGGAAGAAGGTGGCTCCGCCGGTTAGGGAAGACGCATAGAAACGGACCGCGGCCTTCCCTTCTCCCCTTGTGGGAGAAGGTGGCCGAGCGAAGCTCGGTCGGATGAGGGGTGCTCCAGCTTGGCGCTGCCGGCACTCCGTCCAGCACCCCTCAACCGTCTTGGCGCTGCGCGCCAATCCACCTTCTCCCACAAGGGGAGAAGGAAGAGGCGCTCTCGCGGGGTTGACTTTCCGGGCGCGTTCTTTATGTGTCGCGCCAAGTTTCCCGCGTCCGGGTGTTTCCCCGTGCTCCAGCGGCTAGAACTCCACGAACATAACGGACGAACAACATGGCCAAAGCCGCAAACATCAAGATCAAGCTTCTGTCGACCGCCGACACCGGTTTCTTCTACGTGACCAGCAAGAACAGCCGCACCAAGACGGACAAGCTGTCGTTCCGCAAATACGATCCTGTCGCCAAGAAGCATGTCGAGTTCAAGGAAACAAAGATCAAGTAATCTGGTTTCTTGCTCTAAAGCCAAAACGCCGCCCCTGTGGGCGGCGTTTTTGTTTCAAGGCTTCGAAAAGTCCAATATTTCCAAGGCTTAGCGCAGAGTCTCGATGTCTTTTCGGAAAGAGGGGGCCGGTCGGCGTTTGGCAGCGGTACGAGGAGGCCACTATGTGCCAGCGCCGGCCGGCCGACCCCACGGACCCAGGAGATGCGGCGGACCTGAGAATCATGGGGTATTCTTCGGATCGACCCGGCAACTACCCTCGCGCCGGTTCCGTCATTGGTCTGCACATTTGCGCAACAGCTTACGAAAATCAACAATTTCTTAACCAAGCGCTGCGAATCGCTTGCGTTAAGGTAAATTCGTAACCCTGTCGCACCGACTGGATAATCGGCGCTACGCCGCCTTGGCGACGACGCGATTGCGGCCGGCGCTCTTGGCTTCGTAGAGCGCGAGGTCGGCGCGTTTCATCAGCCCGGCTACCGAGTCCAATCCCTTCAGCACCGAAGAGACGCCGACACTGACGGTAACCTCGATCGTCTTGCCGTCATGGCCGACGGCAAACGGCATCTGGGCGATTTCGGCGCGAATGCGCTCTGCGACCTTTTCGGCGACCGCGCCGTCTGTGTCCGGCATCACCACGACGAATTCCTCGCCACCGAAGCGGCAGGCGAGATCGATGCCGCGCACATTCTTGCGCAGCCGCCGCGCGAATTCGCGCAGCACCTCGTCGCCGCCGTCATGGCCGTGCGCGTCGTTGATGGTCTTGAAGCGGTCGAGATCGGTGATCATCACCGACAGCGGCCGCCGCCGCGCCACGGCACGATCGAACAATGTCTGCAGATGGCTGTCGAGGTAACGGCGATTGTGCAATCCGGTCAGGGCGTCGGTCACCGCCATCTCAATGGTTTGGGTGACGCTGGCGCGGAGCTGGTCGTTGTAGCGCTTGCGGCGCACTTGCGTGCGCAGCCGAGCGGTCAGCTCCTGCTGGTCGATCGGCCGCATCAGATAGTCGTTGATGCCGAGTTCGAGGCCGCGGATGATGCGCTCTTCCTCACCCTCCTGCGCCAGAAGGATGATCGGCAGGAAACGGGTGCGATCGAGCGAACGCAGTTGCGAGCAGAGCCTGAGCGGATCGAAATCGGCAAAGGCCGTCGAGATCATCACGCATTCATAGGGCGTCTCGGCGGCCTGGAAGAAACCGGCATGCGGATCGGTGGCAATGTCGAGGTCGGCGCTGCCGCGCAGCATTTTCTGGATGCGCTCGAAGGAAGATTTGCGCTCGTCGATCAGCAGAACTTTCGGCGTTGTGTCTGCGGAAGCGAAGTTGCGGCTCAACAGCTCCTCGATGCCGATGTTGCGCGTGGTCGAGGCGCGCAGGCGCAGCTCGTCGGTCAACGTCTTCAGCCTGACCAGGCTTTTGACGCGCGTCATCAATTGCAGATCATTGACCGGCTTGGTCAGAAAATCGTCGGCGCCGGCCTCGAGGCCGCGCACCCGGTCCGAAACCTGGTCGAGCGCGGTGATCATGACGACGGGTATGTGCGACGTCGCCGGATCGCTCTTCAGCCGCCGGCAGACCTCGAACCCGTCCATATCGGGCATCATCACGTCGAGCAGAACGACATCGACCTTGCCGTTTTCGCAGGTCTCGATCGCGTCCAGCCCGTTGGTGGCGGTCAGCACCTCGAAATATTCGGCAAGCAGCCGGACCTCGAGCAGCCTCACATTGGCAGGGATGTCGTCGACGACGAGGATCCGTGCAGTCATCTCACAAAGCTCCGGCTCGGCTGGAAAGGCGCATCAGGCATCGCCCAGGTAGGATTTGATGGTTTCGATGAAACGCGGCACCGAGATCGGCTTGGAAATATAGGCCTCGCACCCCCCCTGGCGGATGCGCTCCTCATCGCCCTTCATCGCGAATGCAGTGACGGCAATGACCGGAATGACATGAAGGTCGTCGTCCTCCTTCAGCCATTTGGTCACTTCCAATCCCGACACTTCGGGCAGTTGGATGTCCATCAAAATGAGATCCGGCTTGTGCAGTCGCGCCAGATCCAGCGCTTCCAGACCGTTGCGCGTGCGTACCGTCTCGTAACCGCTCGCTTCGATGAGGTCCCGAAAGAGCTTCATGTTGAGCTCATTGTCCTCGACGATCATGACCTTCTTAGGCATCAAATTCCCGTTCCGGCCTGCCTTCCGCTCGAAGGATGCCGCCATGCGCCCTCGCCGGCACGCATCAAACCCTGCTCGACTCTACGGCAATATAATTGACGAAACGGAAACCGGCTGCCGGAAAAGCTTCGGATTTCGCCTCGAGCACCGCTTTGCCGAGGTAGACGGCTTGCCGCCGGCGACGCTTGCGATTACTGCCAAAAAGAGACTCATTCCACCGCGCAAGAAGGTAGCGATGGCAAACGCAGCGTCAATGCGCGAGGAAGCGGAAACCATTGCCGTGAAGGCTTTGGGCTTCGTCGCCGCCGATCCCGAACTTCTGCCCCGCTTCCTGGCGATCACCGGCATCGAGGCGCATTCCATCCGCCAGGCAGCCGGCGAGCCGGGATTTTTGGCCGGCGTGCTGCAGTTCATCCTCGCCCACGAGCCGACCCTCATGCGGTTCGCGGAGGAAACCGGCACGCCGCCGGCTTCCGTCGGCAAGGCGTTGCGGGCGCTGCCGCTTGGCGACGACAATCATGAGCATTCCATATGAGCGACGATCCCGAAGCAGCGCGGCAGATCGAGGAACTGGCCGCCGACGACTGCGTTTCCAAGCGCCCCGGCAGAACCGCTTAGCCGGGGCTCGCGAAAGCGCCTACGGCGTCGTTTCTTCTTCGCTCTCGTCTGCTTCATCATTAGCAACCGGATCGGCCGGCTTCAGCATGGCGCCGTTGACCATCACCGAACCGTCGGCCTTGGTGTTAATGATCCATTCCAACCGGCCGTCCGGCAGCGTCTTGCCAAACCCTTTGATCGCCAGCACTACCGGGAAATACTGCGCGGCTTCCGGCTCCGACTTCGCCGCCGCCTGCAGGCTTTCCACGATCTTGTCGTAGCCGGCTATATCGATCGTCACATTTGCCTCGGGCTTCATGCCGGGGAACGTCATCTCGCCTTCCAGTGCAATTTCCACGTCGCGGTTCTTCACCGTGCTGTGGCCGATGACCATCTTCGGCGCTTTGGCCATGAAATCGGCGGTCAGCGTTTCGCCGAAGCCGGCCGCCAGCGGAGGATTCTGATTGAGATCAAAGGCTTCGATCGCCTTTTTCGCCATGCTGTCGAGATCGATGTTGGCGCCGCCGAAATTCAGATCGATGTCGGTGGGCAACAGCGCTGTGCTCCAGCCGGGCACAAGATGCTGAGGGATCGTCAATCCCGCCGCCTTGATCGAATAGTTGATCGCTCCGTTCTGGGCGATGCCGTCGGACCCGAAGCTAGTGCCCAGCTCCGTCGCACCGAAATGCCCCACCGGGCTCTCGACAGTGAAATCCTTGAACCCGTAGTTTCCGTCGATCCGCTCCCACAGCGGCAGCGCGGCGAGCAAAAGGGATTTGAGCTGCGCCTGGTTGGCCTTCAGCTTGGCCTCGTCTTCATTGGCGACGGCAAATGCCAGCAGATCGAGAAACGGCTTTGTCCTCAAGCCTTTGCCGGTCGCATTCACCGACAATTCTGGCGATTTGATCGTAAGCGGGAATTTCAGCCCGCTTTTTGGGTCGTCAACGTCGATCGCTTCAACAAAGCCGGCCATCGTCTGTGTCATGGTGAAATCGACACCGCCATTCGCGGCCTTGGTTGCGTTCATGGAGGCCGTACCCGCGCCGGTCCTTATTTCCATGTGTTGCACGGCATCCCGTGAGATCATGGTCATACCGGTCATCAATGTCGTAGCACTGGCGAAAGTTGCCAGCTCGGGATCATAGACCCCGGCAAACTTGCCGCCTTCGACCGAGAACTGCGTGCTCTGTGGCCCCTGCGGTCCGTTGATCTCGAAGGAAGCTCTCGTCGTGAAATCCCCCGAGATATCCCATGTCGCGTCGCTGCGCGGTTTGGCCAGCAGGACATAGGGCGCAAAATCGAACTTCAGCAAATCCTGCTTCGGCAGCATTCCGGCAAGCGCCTTGAAGTCGAAGGCGATCTTGTATGCATCACCTTCCACCGAGACCTTCAGGACGCCTTTGTCGATCGCCTGGCTACCGACGTAGCGCGACAGATTTTCGGAAAGCTGCTTCGCACCCTCGCCATCGACGGCCTGGGCGAAAGCGGGCGCGCTAAGCGCGAGAACGAAGACGGCCGGCAGAACACGGGTCACGCAGAATCTCCGTTGCTATTCTTGTAGTAGAAAACTCCAACCGCAACCGTAAGCCGAAACGGGCGAGGCGCAATCCCTCCCAGGCGTTGGATTGAGGAGCTTCACGTCGCCTTCTTCGGCGTGAGGACGCAAGCGGCGCGGGCATTAAGCAGGCCCCAGCCGAAGACGGCGTCCTTGCCCGGCGTGCCGAGATCTTCCGCCGACTTGCCGAGCGCGTCGTGAATGTCGGCTGCGGTGGCGTTGCTGTTTGCCGATTTCATCAACGCCGCTGCGGCGGTAACAAACGGCGCCGCGAAGGAGGTGCCGGTCTTCGGCCGTGCGCCGCTGACCGAAGCGGCCGTCCACACCGCGACGCCGGGGGCGGCCAGGTCGATATGCTCGCCACGGCCGGCACGCCTGTAGGGACGTTTCCTGCGGTCCACCGCCGTCACCGCGATCACTTCCGCGTAGGCCGCCGGATAGGCAGGTCCGGCCCTGGGACCTCCATTGCCGGCGGCGGCGACGATCACCATGCCGCGGTCGGCAAGCCTTCGAACAAACTGCTCTAGAAGCGCATTCGCAGGGCCCGACAGGCTCATATTCGTCACCTGCACCCCGCGCACGGAAAGAAGATCGAGCGCGCGAAGAAGATCATAGACGTCCGAGCGGTCATCCTGGCGATCGCCCCGGTGAAACGCATCGACCGCGATGAGCCTGGCGTGCGGCAGGAGGCCCGGGGCACGGCTGTCGACGCCGCCGACGAGCAGGGCCGCGACGGCGGTGCCGTGCTGGCGGCCGGACTCGGGAAGGCCGTCGTCGGACAGGCGAAGAACTTCGACCCGGCCTTTGGCGAAGGCGGCATGCGTAGGATTGATCGCCGTGTCGATGAGCCCGATCGTGACATTGCCACCGCAGCCGGCGGGAAGGCCGATATCGGCCGGCCAGCCGATCAGGCCCGCGGCGGCGCAGTGGGGTCCGGCACATTCGGCTTCTTGTCCGGGCCGGTAGTAATGCACGAAATCTGCTGTCGACTGCGGACCGGCGTCGATGACAAGCTCGCGCGCAGCCTCCAGCGGCGTATTGGGTGGTATGCGCAGCCGGACCAGCTCCGTTCCCAGAAGCTGGATGTCGGCGCGGTCCAGGACGGTGAAGCCCGTTGCCTGAAGCCGACCGATCTCAGCCGAACTCAGCCCGGTCGCGACGATCTGGTCCGGCGCCCGGGACGGCAAAGGGACGGCCGACCGTTGCGCGCGCCTGCCGCCGCCTCGTCTTGGCGGCCGCGGAAGAAACCGATCCGTCAGCGAGCGAAACAGATTAGGTCCGGTCGACCGCCGGGGAGCCGTTCCCGACCCACCAGACGACGGGCCGGATCGACCGCCGTCATCACCACCGCCACCATCGTCGCCGCCACCGTCATCACCACCACCATCATCATCGGCGAACGCCGATCTTGGTCCGAACTCTGCGGGCGCCATCTGGCCGCTCGGCGCTTGGGGATCGACCAGCAACGCGACAGCTACCCAGAACGGCAGCAGAGCCTTTGGTCTCAGCCATGAGGTGGCGTCCATAGTTTCCCTTCCGGCCGTTTGCCGATTTTCAACAATCGCGAGGCTAGCGGACCTATCCGGCAATAAGCTAGCTTTGCGAGGAACGGGCGCGGGGCCGCTTTATTCCAGACCCTGGAGCAACATGCCGGAAAAAACCGACCGCGTCCAAGATCAGCTTGTCGCTTTTCTCCCCAATCTGCGCCGGTTCGCGATTGCGCTCTGCCGGTCCCGCGACATGGCGGACGATCTGGTTCAGCGAGCCTGCGAACGGGCGCTCGCCAACGAGCAGAGCTTCGAGCAGGGGACGCGCTTCGACGCGTGGATGTTCAGAATTCTGCGAAATCTGTGGATCGATGACATCCGCAAGCGCAAGGTCGCCGGCCCGCAGGACGATATCGACGAGCGCCATGACATTGCCGGCGTTTCCGGTGAGCGCGAGATGGAAGCGCGGCTGGCACTGAGCAGCGTCGCGCAAGCCATCGGCGAGCTCCCCGGCGACCAGCGCGACGTGCTGCTTCTGGTCTGCGTCGAAGAGCTTTCCTACAAGGAAGCCGCCGAAATCCTTGCCGTGCCGATCGGGACGGTGATGAGCCGGCTGGCCCGGGCGAGGAAGAATCTGGCGGAGGCTACTGGAATATCCACGGCGCCCACCCGTTCTGCGGTCACAAAAGGGGCTACGAAATGACCGAAGAGACTTTTTCGGACGAGATCCTGATGCGGTTCGCCGATGGTGAGCTTGATCCGGAGACTGTCGCCAGGATCGAGCAGGCGATGGAGATCGACGACCGTCTGGTTACCAGGGTCGGTATGTTCATCGAAACCAGAGCGCAGGCGCAGGCCGCGCTGAAGCCGCTGCTCGATGAGCCGGTTCCCGAAAAGCTTGTCGCGGCCGTCGAGCAAATGGTCGAGGCCAAGCGTGCCAGCGAGAAGGCGGCATCGGTATTGCCATTCGGCGGCGGGCGTATGGCGGGACCTCCATCCAGATCCCAATGGCTGCTGCCAATTGCCGCCTCTCTCGCGGCCGTCGTCGGCGCGCTCGCCGGGTATTGGGCTGCAGGCACCAACGAACGCGCACAGGGCGGGCTGTGGGTTGCCGGCGTCATCAGGCCAGCCCTCGGCCAAGCCCTTGAAACGGTCGAATCCGGGAAGGAAATCAAGCTCGCCGGGATCAGCGATCGGTTCCGGGCTATCGCCACCTTCCGCAACGATTCGCAGGATTTGTGTCGCGAATTCGAGGTCGATTCGCAGGACCGCTCCACGGTGATGTCGGTCGCCTGCCGTTCCGGCGACGAATGGCGCGTCAGCTTCGCGGTCGTGGCGCCGGGTGACGCCGGAGGCTATGCCCCGGCCTCGTCGGCCGAAGCCCTCGACGCTTATCTTTCGGCGATCGAAGCAGGCACTCCGATGTCAGCCGAGGAGGAAATTCAAGCGCTGACCGAGGTCCGTCAGAAGGACCCGTAAGTGAAGCTGCAACGCGCCGGCTCTCTCTGAATGGAATAAACCCGGCAATCGCCCGTTACTCCGCCGGACCGCAACTGCCGGTCCAGTCTCAAAGAGGAGTAACTACCATGACAAGACACTGGAAACTCAAGTCGACCCTGGTCGCAGGAATGGCAGCGCTCGCAAGCAACGCGGCGCAGGCGAAGGAGTATCCCGCGGCGCCCCTGGAAACCGAGCGTCCGCCGGCCGCAATGACCAGCCAAAGCGACGGTGCCTTCATCGTCGCGGGCAACAGTTCGTCAAATTCGAGCTCCAACTCGTCGAGCAATTCGAGTTCGAACTCGTCGTCCAACAGTTCGTCGAATTCCAGCTCCAATTCGTCGAGCAACTCGAATTCGAACTCATCGTCGAACAGCTCCTCCAATTCGAGCTCGAATAGTTCGGATCGCGGGCCGCGCCACTGGCGGTCCCGCTAGAGCATCGGGCCCTAGAGATAGAGCGGCGGTACGCTTCGACTTGAAAGTCCGCCGCTCTATCGATCCACAAAGAAACGGGGGCCGAGCGGCCCCCGTTTCGCATTCTTCTCCGGGAAAAAGTTAGCGGGCCGCGCGGGCCCATTTGCGATACCAGCCTTCGCTCGCAATCGTGTTGCGATAGACCGTTTCGCGTTCCGTCGCCTCGGCTCCGGTCTCCGCCCGGATCTCCGCCTTGAGCGCCGCACCTTCGCGGCGGACCGGTATGACCTGGACGAGCGGCGTGCCCTTTTCAATGACGTAGAGTCCATCAGGCGCAGTCGCGAAGAATGGAAAATGGATGTCGGCTGCATAAGTGTCGGTATCGACGATACCGGCGACGCATTCGAAAGGCTGAGCCGGCCTGTTAAGCGGCGGCAGGAACAAGGAACTCCAGCCCGGCGGGGTACGTACCGACCAATAATTGTGAAACTTGCACGGCGGGCCCGGCTCCTTCGGGTTGCCGGCGACCTGATGGGCGCCATGATTGCTCACCATAGTCCTGTCGAACTCCCAGCCGGCATCGACGGTGCGGCCGCCATTCTTGATCTCAAGGCGGACGGTTGCCGCGAGCGGCAGGATCCAGCCGGTTGTCATCGCATCGAGAAACGGCATGCAGCGCTTGACGGTCAGACCGTTGTTGTTGGCCGACGCATGCTGCGAATCGACCGCCGGCAATTTGCGGAACCAGTCCGGCAGGACCGTCTTGGCCGCCACTGGCGGGGCGATGACGCCATGGTCTTCCGGCCGACAGAGAAACCGGATCGAGCGAGAGGTCTGGGGAAAATGGAACATCGATAGCCTCCATGGAAAAATCCGAGGAGGAACGGGCCGCAGGCGGATTTATTCCTGCTGAACGTCAACCGTCCGATTGCAGGCAGGCCACGATAATTCGGGCGCCGCCGAGCGAGAACAGCGACAGCGGCGCGCACAGCAGCACTGGCTAAAGCACCAATCGCATCAGCGGCCGGCCTGCCTTGCGCTCGACCAGCCTCTCGAAGCCGGCTTTCTCGAAGACCCGCGACGAGCCGACGAACAGGCCGATCGAACGCGAGTCCTTCGACAGGTCGATCGGACACGCCTCGACCAGCCGCGCGCCATTCTGTCGGGCAAACTCGATGCCGCCTTCGACCAGGCGATGGGTGACGCCCCTGCCGCGCGCTTTAACGCGGATGAAGAAGCACGAAATTGCCCAGACGCCCGGATCCGCGGCATCGGCGGGATCGACCGGCGCCGACCCCCTGCCCTTATTGTTCCATTCGGGCACGTCGGCGCGCGGGCCGATCTGCATCCAGCCAACCGCCTTGCCATCCTCGAACGCCAGCAGGCCAGGCGGCGGCCCAGCCTCGATCCGCGCCTTGATGTGGTCCTTGTTGCGCTCCCGGTTGCTGGCGCGGCGAGCTGCCGGCGACAGCCGGAAATGTGTGCACCAGCAGCCGTAACAGGCGCCTTGCTTACCGAAAAGATCTTCGAAATCCGCCCAAAGCTCGGGCACCAGCGGCGCTATGGTCGTATTCATGAGCTCTCTCCCGGCCCACCGCCTTGTCGTGGCGTCCGTCCTGACGTACCATTGCATTTGTTCTCTTTATGTTCGCAGCGATGGCGGCTTCTGTCAACAATCCCGATCACGGTTTTTGCCGCGACTGCCTGACCTTCCAGCGCAGCGAGGCACGGCGCTGCGATCGCTGCGGCAGCCCGCGGCTTGCTCGCCATCCGGAGCTCTACCGGCTGCATCTTGCCCATATCGATTGCGATGCGTTTTACGCGGCGGTCGAAAAGCGTGACAACCCGACGCTGAAGGACCGGCCGTTGATCATCGGCGGCGGCAAGCGCGGCGTCGTCTCCACCGCTTGCTACATCGCCCGCATCCACGGGGTGCGCTCGGCAATGCCGATGTTCAAGGCGCTTGAAGCCTGCCCGGAAGCGGTCGTCCTCCCGCCGGACATGGAAAAATATGTACGCGTCGGCCGCGAGGTGCGCGCCATGATGCAGGCGCTGACGCCGCTGGTCGAGCCGATCTCCATCGACGAAGCGTTTCTGGACCTTGCCGGCACCGAGCGCCTGCATGGCTTGCCGCCGGCGGTGGTGCTGGCACGCTTCGCGCTTGGTGTGGAGAAGGAGATCGGCATCACCGTTTCATCAGGCCTTTCCTACTGCAAGTTCCTGGCCAAGGTGGCGTCGGATTTTCGCAAGCCGCGCGGCTTTTCGGTGATCGGCGAGGCCGAGGCGGCCGGCTTTCTCGCCGAGCAGCCGGTGACGCTGATCTGGGGCGTGGGGAAAGCCTTCGCCGCCACGCTTGAACGGGACGGCATCCGCATGATCGGCCAGTTGCAGCGCATGGAGCGCGGCGACCTGATGCGCCGCTATGGCGTGATGGGCGACCGGCTCTACCACCTTTCGCGCGGCGAGGACGATCGCCGCGTCCATCCCGACCAGGATGCGAAAAGCGTCTCGGCGGAGACCACCTTCGACACAGACATCGCGTCGCTGGATGAATTGGTTTCGGTGCTGAGGGCGCTGTCGGAAAAGGTCTCGGGTCGGCTGAAGAAATCCGGCATTGCCGGGCGCACCGTCGTGCTGAAGTTGAAGACCCAGGATTTCAAGACCCGCACGCGCAACCGCCAGCTCGGCGACCCGACACGGCTGGCCGACCGCATTTTTTCGACCGGGCTCGAGCTGCTGCGCAAGGAAACGGATGGCACAAGATACCGGCTGCTTGGCATCGGCGTCAGCGACCTCTCGAATGACGAAAAGGCCGATCCGCCCGACCTCGTCGATATCCAGTCACGCAAGCGCGCCATGGCCGAAGGCGCCATCGACACGCTGCGCGACAAATTCGGCCGCAAGGCCGTTGAGACCGGCTACACCTTCGGCAAGGGCCGCAGCGCCCACCCGCCCGAGCCGATAGAGGACTGAGCATGATGCCGAACCTTCGGCTCGGAAAAGACCATGCTCAAACAAGAAGATAGAGCGGCCTTCAGATGCGCCTCAAATCGATCCGGCTGGTCATCACGCGCTCACCGGTTTTCGGGTCGACGTCGATAACGGTCAGCCGCATGCCGTCCTCGCCGCTCTTCTCGACCGTCATTTGCGCCGTGCGATCGCCGTTGACCTCCTTCGCCCAGCGGATGCCGAGATTGATGGCATTGCCCGAGCGCCGGCCGCTGAGCTGCGCCGGCCCCGTGCGGGATCCGACATAGGTGCCGGTGTACTTCGTCCCGCTGGACTTGAGATCGGCACTGATGGCGCGCGTCACCACGACCAGACCGCGGCAGGTGCCGTCCAGCGACAATGAACTCGATGTCGCGTCGGAATTGAAGCGGCAGGAGACGTTCACCGTCGGCGCATCGGTGGTTACCTTGACGGTCCCCTTGCCAGCGAAATTCCCCTGGAACGCGCGGAGGAAATCGGCTTCGTCGGCGTGAGCTGCGCCAGCCGCTGCCGCCAGGCAGCCGGCGAGTGCAAATCGTGCGAATGATTTCATCGGATCTCTCCTCGTTGAGATCGGAAACAAGGCACTCCCTGCTAGGCAGGTAAACACTACGAATCAACGCCCGCCACTTCGGCAGGTTCCGCCTTCAACATGACTGTTTTGCAACACGTCGCTTCTGGCCCAGCCGAATGCGTCGACTAGCGGTTGCAGTGAAAGTCCCGGCTTGCGACATAGCGCGCATGGCACCCTCACCATCGATACCCAAGGCCGCATTCTGGATGGCGCTGTCGATCGCATCGTTTCTGGCGATGTCGGTCGCCGGCCGTGCCGCGACGGCCGAGCTCAACGTCTTCCAGGTGTTGGAGCTGCGCTCGGTCATCGGCTTTTTCATCCTCCTGCCGCTGGTGATGATATCAGGCGGTTTTGCGGCAATGCGCACCAAACGGCCCTTGGCCAATATCGTCCGCAACGTCGTCCATTTTATCGGCCAGGCGGCGTGGCTTTACGCCTTGACGCTGATCCCGCTGGCCGTGCTGATCTCCATCGAATTCACGACGCCGATCTGGACGGCCATCCTGGCGGTCGGCTTCCTCGGTGAAAGGCTAAGCCGGCCCAAGGTTGCGGCGATCATGCTGGGGCTGATCGGCGTGATGATCATCGTGCGTCCGGGAGCGGGCTCCGTCGATCCGGGACATGTCGTCGTGCTGGGCGCCGCCGTCTGCTTCGGCATATCCGTGGTTCTGGTCAAGTCGCTGACGCGGACGGACAGCGTCGTGCGCATCATCTTCTGGATGCTGCTTATCCAGTCGGTGCTCGGCCTTGTCCCGGCGCTCTACGAATGGCGCAATCCGCCGCTTGAACTGTGGCCGTGGATCCTGCTGATCGCCTTCACCGGCATGTCGTCGCATTTCTGCATGGCCCGCGCGCTCGCCTATGCCGACGCGACCGTCATCTCGCCGATGGACTTTTTGCGCGTGCCGCTGTCGGCGCTGATCGGCTGGCTGCTTTACCACGAGCAGATCGACGCTTTCACCGCCGGCGGCGCCTTGCTGATCCTGATGGGCAATCTGCTCAATCTGCAACGGAAAGCGACGAAACCGGCTGAGATCGCGGTATCATAGTTCCGTCGGAGCTCAAATACCGTCATCGGGTATCTTGAGAAGATGCCCGCAGGCCTTGCAGTGGACGGCGTCGGGCTCGTGCCGCTGAAGGCCGCATTGCGGGCACGGGAAGAAGACCTTGGCGGGGCGGAAGAGCGCCTGCGCCAGCCTGACGAACAGCGATATGCCGATGATCATGGTGACAATCGCGGTGAGCTTGCCGGCTATCCCCGGCAGCACGATGTCGCCGAAACCGGTCGTTGTCACCGTCGCGACGGTGAAATAAAGCGCGTCGACATAGCCTTCGAGACCGGCCCCGGTGCGGAAGAAGAAGGTGTAGACGAAGCCGGTGACGACAAACAGGAATGTCAGGAGATTGATGACCGCGTGGCTTGCCTCGCGCCATTTTTTGAGGCCGCGCATCTCGAAATACCGCCACAGCGCGCCGCTGCGCGACAGCGACCACAGCCGCAGGATGCGCAGGAAACCCAGATTGGCCAGCGCCGAAGGCATCAGCAACGTCAGCAGGATGAAGGCGTCGATCCACGACGCCGGCTGTTTCAGCAGGCGCAGCATGTCATTGGAGGCTAGCAGCCTGGCAATCATGTCGGCGGCGACAAGTGCTGCGACAGAATAATCAAGCCAGAGGAACGAGGACGACTCCTGGATCACCGGTGTGGCGATGAAGAAGGCGATGATGGCAAGGTCGATGATGATCGCCGCCAGTTGAAACCGGAAAGCCGCAGGTGTGCGCCCGTGATAAAGCTTGCGCAACGTATCGCGCAGCCGCGCCAAGGCTGATAACTCCCGCGCTCCGTCCTTGTCTGCCGCCTTCATGGCAACTGCGATAACGTTCGCTGCAACAGCCGTCCAGTGGGCAGAGCAGGGATAAGCCGCCGGGTTGAGAACATCCGGAGAGTTTCAGACCCGGAAAGCAATTCAGACCGGTTCCGCCTCGATGATGCTGATGCGAGGTCCGGCTTCAACAATATTCGCGACCCGGAAATCCGACGCCGCAAGCAGCACCCTGAATTCTTCCGCCGTGCGCTCTTGCCCGCCCGGCATGACCAGCATGTTCAGATCGCCGAATTTTGCGCCGGCGCCCTCGTTGGGCGGCGCCAGAATGCTCTCGAGCACCAGCAGCTTGCCTTCTGGGCGCATTGCCCGGCGGCAGGTTTTCAGGATGCGGATGTTTGTGTCGTCGTCCCAGTCATGCAAGATCCATTTAAGCACAATCGCATCGGCGCCCTCGGGCACCGAGACGAAGAAATCGCCGGCAACGATATCGCAACGATCGGCCACGCCCGCGGCGTCAAAGACCGGGCCGGCCTTTGCCACGACCTGCGGCTGATCGAAAAGAATGCCGCGCTGGCCGGGATTGCGGCAGAGGATTTCGGCAAGCAGCGCGCCCTGCCCGCCCGCGACATCCATGACGACAGAGAACGGCCGGAAGTCATAGGCCGCGATCACCGCGGCGGCGACGCCACGCGACATGGCCGTCATCGCCCGGTCGAAGATGACGGACTCTTCCGGATGCTCCGCCCGATATTCCCAAACGCCCTTGCCATGAGCATGGCGAAAGGCGTTTTCGCCGGTGCTGACACTGTGCAGCAGATCGCTCCATGCCTGATGGAAATAGGGCCGTCCGGCCAGGATAGCCCACGGCGCGACCGAATGCTGAACATCGGATCGCAACGCGCTGCCAACCGGGGTCAGTGAGAAGAGCCGGTCTTCCGCTTCATGGAACACGCCGACCGACGCAAGGGCGCGCAACAGCCGGTAGAGCGCCTGCGGATGGGCATTGGTCAACGCGGCAAGTTCGCCGCTGGTGCGTTTTCCGTCCTTGAGATGGTCTGCGATGCCAAGCGTGGCGGCGACGCATATCGCCTGAGATACCTGGAACCCATTCACCATCTTCTGGAGTTCGGCAGCGGCTGTCCGCTCGTCCATGACGCACTCCCCCCGGCCGCCAAAAGAGCCAGGCCGCCGAGCTCACAATACCAGCGGCGTTACCACCGGGCAATGACGGCACTGGGCGTGCCGGCGCTGACCGACGAGATACGGTCGAAATAAACGGAACCGTGCTAATCCCGTTAGGTCACACCAGTTCCACTTCCACCACGCCCGGCACCGCGCGCATCGCCGACGCGATCTGCGGCGAGACACGGTAACGGTTGGGCAGCTCGATCTCGACCTCGCCCTGCGCCTCGTCCTTGATAACGATAATGCTCACCTGACTGTCGCCGCGCTGGGTAAGCTGCGATTGAATCGCCGACGCCGGTCGGTCATTCCTGACAAAGATGCGCAAGGCCTTCTGGATGCGGCTTGCCTCGTCCTCCAGCGACTGCACGGTCTGGATGCGCAGGTTGACGCCTTCGGGCCTGTCCTCGGCCGAAACTGTGATCACCACCGAACGGCCGGGCTCGAGCAGGTCGCGATACTGCGCCAGACCTTCGGAAAACAGCACTGCTTCATACTGGCCTGACGTGTCGGAAAACTGCACGACGCCCATCTTGTTGCCAGTGCGCGTCTTGCGCTCCTGCTTGGTGGTGACGGTGCCGGCAAGCCGCCCGGCGGCAGCACCGCGTTTGACGGCGGCCGAGAACTCGGCCCAGGTCTGCACCCGCATCTTCTGCAGCGCCGCCTTGTATTCATCCAGCGGATGGGCGGAGAGATAGAAGCCGACCACCTGAAATTCACGGTGTAGGCGGTCGGCGGCAAGCCATGGGTCGGTCGCCGGCAGGTTGAGCGCCTGCGACTGCGCGCCGAGCGAGGCGCCGAAAATGTCGTGCTGGCCCGACATTGCATTCTGCTGCGCCAGCGACGCCAGCCCCATCATCCGCTCGACGCCCGCCATCATCGCGGCGCGGTCGTGGCCGAAACAGTCGAGAGCGCCAGCCATGATCAGGCTTTCAAAGACGCGCTTGCCGACGATCTTCGGATCGACCCTTTCGCAGAAATCGGCGAGGTTCTTGAACGGTTTTTCGCCGCGCATGGCGACGATATGCTCGACCGCCGCGTCGCCGACGCCCTTGAGCGCGGCCAGCGAATAGAAGATCCGGTTCTCGCCGACTTCGAAAGCCCGGAAGCTTGACATCACCGAGGGCGCCACGACGTCGATGCCGAGGCGCAGCGCATCCTGGCGGAAATCGGCGAGCTTGTCGGTGTTGCCCATGTCGAGTGTCATCGACGCGGCCAGGAACTCAACCGGGTAGTGCGCCTTCAGATAGGCCGTCTGGTAGGAGACGACCGCGTAGGCGGCGGCATGCGATTTGTTGAAACCGTAGTCGGCGAACTTTGCCAGCAGGTCGAAAATGAAGTCGGCTTGCGGCTTGCCGACGCCGCGCTCGACCGCGCCCGAGACGAAGCGCTCGCGCTGCTTGTCCATCTCGGCGCGGATCTTCTTGCCCATAGCGCGGCGCAGCAAATCGGCTTCGCCCAGCGAATAGCCGGAGAGCTCCTGCGCGATCTGCATAACCTGTTCCTGGTAGACGATGACGCCTTGCGTCTCCTTCACCAGATGGTCGATCTTCGGGTGGATCGACGCCATCTCCTCCTCGCCATGCTTTCTGGCGTTGTAGGTCGGGATGTTCTCCATCGGCCCCGGCCGGTAAAGCGCGACCAGCGCGATGATGTCCTCGATACAGTCGGGCCGCATGCCGATCAGCGCCTTGCGCATGCCGGCACTTTCCACCTGGAACACGCCGACCACTTCGCCGCGCGACAGCATCGCGTAGGTGTCGGGGTCGTCGAGCGGAATGTGGGCGAGATCGATCTCGATGCCGCGGCGGCGGATCAGCCTGACCGCGGTCTCCAGCACCGTCAGCGTCTTCAGGCCGAGGAAGTCGAATTTCACCAGCCCGGCCTGCTCGACATACTTCATGTTGAACTGGGTGACCGGCATGTCGGAGCGCGGGTCGCGGTACATCGGCACCAGCTCCCACAGCGGCCGGTCGCCGATGACGATGCCGGCGGCGTGCGTCGAGGCGTGGCGGTAGAGCCCTTCCAGCTTCTGCGCCATGTCGAGCAGCGTCTGCACGATCGGCTCGCGCTCTGCCTCTTCGGCAAAGCGCGGCTCGTTGGCGATGGCGTCGGCGAGCTTGACTGGATTGGCCGGGTTCGACGGCACCATCTTGGAGAGCTTGTCGACCTGGCCATAGGGCATCTGCAGCACGCGGCCGACATCGCGCAGCACCGCGCGGGCCTGCAGCGTGCCGAAGGTGATGATCTGGCCGACCTGGTCGCGGCCGTATTTCTGCTGGACGTAGCGGATGACTTCCTCGCGCCGGTCCTGGCAGAAATCGATGTCGAAGTCGGGCATCGACACCCGGTCGGGATTGAGGAAGCGCTCGAACAGCAGCGAGAAGCGCAGCGGATCGATGTCGGTGATGGTCGTCGAATACGCGACCAGCGAGCCGGCGCCCGAACCGCGGCCCGGCCCGACCGGAATGCCTTGCGCCTTCGCCCATTTGATGAAGTCGGCGACGATCAGGAAGTAGCCGGGGAACTTCATCTTCTCGATGATGCCGAGCTCGAATTCCAGCCGTTCGCGATATTGTTCGACCGTGTAGCCAGGCGCCAGTCCGTGCGCGGCGATCCGCGCCTCCAGTCCTTCATGCGCCTGTCTGGCAAGCTCCTGCGCCTCCGCCTTCACCGCCGCATCGGCGTCGGCGACATCGCCGCCGGCAAAGCGCGGCAGGATCGGGTTGCGGGTCTTGGGATAATAAGAGCAGCGCAGCGCGATCTCGACCGTGTTGTCGATCGCTTCGGGCAGATCGGCGAACAGCCTCGCCATGTCAGCCTGGCTTCTCAGAAAATTGTCGGGCGACAGGCGGCGGCGATTGTCGACGGCGACGACCGAGCCTTCGGCGATGGCGATCAGCGCGTCATGCGCCTCATAGTCGTCGCGCGAGGAGAAAAACGCCTCGTTGGTGGCGACCAGCGGCAGGTCATTGATATAGGCGAGATCGACGGACGATTGCTCGATCGCCCGGTCATAGCCGGAAACCCGTTCCAGCTCGACATAGAGCCGGTCGCCGAACAGCGCCTTGAGCGTCAAAAGCCGTGTCTCGGCGAGATCGCGGCGGTCCTCTTTCAAGGCGTTGCCGATCGGACCGCGCGGCCCGCCGCTGAGACAGATCAGACCGTCGCAATGGCCTTGCAGCATTTCGGTCGTCAGATGCACCGCCTCGCCGGGCGGCGTTTCGAGATAGACCCGGCTGACCAGCCTGACCAGATTGCTGTAGCCGGCCTCGGTCGCCGCGATCAAAACCACCGGCCGCATCTCCGGGCCTTGCCGCCTGCGGTCGCGCTGGCTGTCGCTGGCTTCGCCGGAAAAGGCGAGTGTGGTCTGGCAGCCGATGATCGGCTGGATGCCCTCCTTCACCGCTTTCTGCGCGAATTCGAGCGCTCCGAACAGATTATTGGTGTCGGTGACGGCGATGGCCGGAGCCTCATCCTTGACCGCATGGCCGACAACCGTGCTGAGCTGCAAGGCGCCTTCGAGCAGCGAATAGGCCGAATGCACGCGCAGATGGATGAACGGCCGCGCCGGCACTTCCGGCCGCGACGCCTTCATAAAAGCCTCGCGCCGCAAAGGGTCGCGTGGAAGTGTCTCATTCGCCATGATTTTTTAGCGCCGCTTGAAAGGACTCAGTCGATGAAATTGCATTGTCCGGCACCGGACGATGCAAGTCCAGCAATTGCCAATCGAGCCTTGCAAGTTCGCGATCATTGCTTTGTGACGGCATCTATGCTAGGAATATATGCATGGTGCTGATTTGCGCCAACGACCCGCCGCCGAGGCGGGTTTTTATTTTCAGCCTCACGCGAATTCCATGATCACCGCATCGACCGCGAGACTGTCGCCCGGCTTCGCCTTGAGTTTCGACACGGTAAGATCGCGCTCGGCGCGCAGCACGTTTTCCATCTTCATCGCCTCGACCACGGCCAGCGTCTCGCCGGCCTTGACCTCCTGCCCCTCGGCAACCGCGATCGACACGACGAGGCCGGGCATCGGGCAGAGCAGCATCTTCGACGTGTCCGGCGCCACTTTTTCCGGCATCAGCCTTTCGAGCTCGGCGGTGCGCGGCAGCATGGCGCGTGCGGTGACCGACATGCCTTTCCAGGCGATGCGAAACCCATTCAGTACCGGCCTGATCTGCGCCGCGATTCTTCGGTCGCCGACCGTGCCGCGCCAGATTAGGTCGCCCGGCCGCCAGTCTGATATCACCGTCAGCGCCTTGCCGCCGTCGATCGACAGATCGAGTTCCATCGGAATGGAAGTCATGCCTTCGAGGACAGAAGCCGAAAGGTAATCCTCGCCGATCTTGACCACCCAGTCGCGTTTCAGGGCACCCGAATGCGGCGCCAGCCGCCCGCCCAGTCGGTCGAGCCGGTCGCGGCGCAGCAGTTCGACCGCGGTGACAATCGACGCGAGTACGGCTTTCTCCTCGCTATCAGGCACGATCGGCGCGAACCCGTCAGGATATTCCTCTGATATGAAGGCGGTCGATATCAGCCCTTCCCGCCAGCGCGGATGCTGCATGAGTGCTGCCAGGAACGGTATGTTGTGCTCGATGCCGTCGACGACGAAGCTGTCCAGCGCTTCCGACATGGCGTCGATCGCGGCGAGCCGCGTCGGCGCCCAGGTGCACAGCTTGGCGACCATCGGGTCATAGAACATCGAGATTTCCGACCCTTCGGTGACGCCGGTATCGTTGCGGATGACGATTTCGCCGAACTGTCCCTCTTTCGGCGGCCGGTATCTCGTCAGCCGGCCGATCGACGGCAGGAAATTGCGATATGGGTCCTCGGCATAGAGCCGGCTTTCCACCGCCCAGCCGTTCAGCTTGACGTCACTTTGCTTGATAGCGAGTTTTTCGCCGGCAGCTATGCGGATCATCTGCTCGACCAGATCGATGCCGGTGACGAGCTCGGTCACCGGGTGCTCGACTTGCAATCGCGTATTCATTTCAAGGAAATAGAAGTTCTTTTCGCTGTCGACGATGAACTCCACCGTGCCGGCGCTCTGGTAGTCGACCGCCCTGGCCAGCGCCACCGACTGCTCGCCCATGGCTTTCCGGGTCTTGGCGTCGAGGAAAGGCGAAGGCGCCTCTTCGACGATCTTCTGGTTGCGGCGCTGGATCGAGCATTCGCGCTCGCCGAGATAAAGCGCATTGCCATGCGCGTCGGCCAGCACCTGGATCTCGATGTGGCGCGGATCGACCACGAACTTCTCGATGAAGACGCGGTCGTCGCCAAACGAGCTTTTGGCCTCCGAACGCGCCCGGTCGAACCCGTCGCGCACCTCGGCCTTGCTCCAGGCGATGCGCATGCCCTTGCCGCCGCCGCCGGCCGAGGCCTTGATCATCACGGGATAGCCGATCTCACCGGCTATTTTCTCGGCATGGCCGGCATTCTCGATGACGCCAAGCCAGCCGGGCACGGTCGACACGTTTGCAGCGTCGGCGAATTTCTTCGATTCGATCTTGTCGCCCATCGCCCTGATCGCTCTGGGTTTTGGGCCGATGAAGACGATGCCCTCCTTCTCCAGCGCCTCACAGAACGATGCGCGTTCGGACAGAAATCCGTAGCCGGGATGCACGGCTTCAGCACCCGTCGCCTTGCAGGCGGCGATGATCTTCTCCGGCACCAGATAGCTCTGCGAGGCCGGCGAAGGCCCGATATGCACCGCTTCGTCGGCCATCTCGACATGCACGGCGTCGCGATCGGCGTCCGAATAGACCGCCACGGTTGCGATGCCCATCTTGCGCGCCGTCTTAATGACGCGGCAGGCGATCTCGCCACGATTGGCGACCAGGATTTTTGTGAACATGCGGGTTTTGTTCCCTCGGCTGCCTTTCTTTTATGGGCTTCGCCCAGCCGGTCAAGGCCCCGGCTGATCAAGGCAAGTTGGCGCATATCCCGGGCGCAAGTCGCCTAGTGACGACCAAACCCGGCTATGAACTGTCAATTCGTCCCATAGTCCAGAACCTGCAGATACGCTAATGCTCGGCCCCGATTGCAGATTTGCCCTGAGAGGAGATTCCCGATGAAAACCCGTGCCGCTGTCGCTGTCGCCGCCGGAAAGCCGCTGGAGATCCTGGAGGTCGACCTCGACGGCCCGCGCGCGGGCGAGGTGCTGGTCGAGATCAAGGCGACCGGCATCTGCCACACCGACGAGTTCACGCTGTCGGGCGCCGATCCCGAAGGCATTTTTCCGGCGATCCTCGGCCATGAGGGTGCAGGAATCGTCGTCGATGTCGGCAAAGGCGTCACCTCGGTCAAGAAGGGCGACCACGTCATCCCGCTCTACACGCCGGAATGCCGGCAATGCCCGTCCTGCCTATCCAGAAAGACCAATCTGTGCACCGCGATCCGCGCCACGCAGGGGCAAGGCCTGATGCCTGACGGCTCGTCGCGCTTCTCGATCGGCAAGGACAAGATCTTCCACTATATGGGCTGCTCGACCTTCTCCAACTTCACCGTGCTGCCCGAGATCGCGGTGGCCAAGGTCAATCCCGACGCCCCCTTCGACAAGATCTGCTACATCGGCTGCGGCGTCACCACTGGCATCGGCGCGGTGATCCACACGGCCAAGGTCGAGATCGGCGCCACGGCCGCCGTCTTCGGCCTCGGCGGCATCGGCCTCAACGTCATCCAGGGACTACGTCTCGCTGGTGCCGACATGATCATCGGCGTCGACCTGAACAACGACAAGAAGGAATGGGGCGAGAAATTCGGCATGACGCATTTCGTCAATCCGAAGGAGATCGATGGCGATATCGTGCCCTACCTCGTCAACATGACCAAGCGCGGTGCCGACCAGATCGGCGGTGCCGACTATACGTTCGACTGCACGGGCAGCACCAAGGTGATGCGGCAGGCGCTTGAGGCATCGCACCGCGGCTGGGGCAAGTCGGTCGTCATTGGCGTTGCCGGCGCCGGCCAGGAGATCTCGACGCGGCCGTTCCAGCTCGTCACCGGCCGCACCTGGATGGGCACCGCCTTTGGCGGCGCGCGCGGCCGCACCGACGTGCCGAAGATCGTCGACTGGTACATGGACGGCAAGATCGAGATCGACCCGATGATCACCCACACGCTGAAGCTGGAGGACATCAACAAGGGTTTTGACCTGATGCATGAGGGCAAGAGCATCAGGAGCGTGGTGGTTTACTGACGAGAACCACAAGCCGCTGATCGACCGGTCCGCGACCTGGTTTCGAAAAGAAAGGGGCAGATAAAAACGCCGAAAAACTGCATCCGAAAGTCGACAATGGACTGCCCAAGGAAAAGACCGATTGTGCCCGCGAGACGCTGGTCTGCGCCTTCAATTAGAATATGATAAAATTTGGGTTTGATGATTTGAGGTCATGCCACCATGGTCAGAAAAGTTGTTCTCGTCGTCGGCATTTTAACTTTCATTTCTACTCTTCAAGCGCTCTCTCAATCGTTTCAGGGCTCTTTTGAATTTCGGTGGACAACAGATCCTCAAAATCAGCACCGCATTATGATGCTACTCTCAGACGCTTCTTTTACCGACAAAGCCGGAAAGATATGGAGCGTTCCCAAAGGCACAAATATTGATGGAGCATCTATTCCGGCGCCACTATGGTCATTCGCTGGCTCACCGTTTGTTGGAAACTACAGACGCGCCTCTGTTATCCACGACCGATTTTGCGACACCAAAACCGAACGCGCATCAGATGTTCACAAAATGTTTCGTGAAGCGATGGAGGCTGATGGCGTCGGGTATTTGGAGCGGCTAAGCAAATATATGGCTGTTAGCGCTTATAGCGTCGTCACCGGCGCATGCGGAAAAGAAGAAGACACGTTAAGAAAACTCTTTTCGTCGAACGACTTTCAAGGGGTGCTTAAAAGTGACGAGCTTTTTAAGCAGCTTGATACTTATAAGGTAGACATGAGAAAATTGGATACCGTTGCCTCAAGAGCTGACACTATTAAATCCATTGCCAAGATTGAAAATCCACTGACATTCGCGGCGCTAACTGAGTTTCGGCGTATCCCGTCCAACCAGAACTACGCGACGCTCGAAACAGCAATTAAGGCAGAGCAACCAACGGAAGCCGAGGCCGATCAACTGGTGTTGTTGGCAAACGCCACCGTTCCAGAAGGCAGTATTTCGTTGCCGGGGCAATAGACCTTGAATTTGACGCGCCCCGCCATTTATGTCGATGCTGATGCCTGTCCGGTGAAGGCCGAGGTCGAGAAAGTCGCCGAGCGCCATGGCGTCGTCGTCACCTTCGTCTCCAATGGCGGCCTGCGCCCGTCGCGTGATCCGATGGTCCGCAACGTCGTCGTGTCCAAGGGCGCCGACGCGGCGGACGACTGGATCGTCGACAATGCCAAGCCCAACGACATCGTGGTGACATCAGACATCCCGCTTGCCGCCCGCACGGTGGCGCTCGGCGCCCATGTGCTTGGGCCGACCGGGCGCCCGTTCACGCCGGAAACGATCGGCATGGCGGTGGCGATGCGCGACCTCAAGCAGCATCTGCGCGAGACCGGCGAGAGCAAGGGCTACAATGCCAGTTTCGCGCCGCAGGACCGCTCGCGGTTTCTCGGCGAGCTCGACCGCATCTTGCGGCGTGCGCTGAAATCCGCCGCACTGGGTTAGCGCTTCGACCTCGAACCGGACGTCAGCGCAGCAAAACCGGGAATCGATCTTCGGCATCATGCGCACAGGCAAAAGTGCTATAATGTCCGAGTCCTAAAAGACGAGCGGCGGTAAGACGGACCGCCATCAGGGGCCGGGCCATGACGACCGAGACGCCGCTGAAGAAACCACTGCATCGCCACATGCAGTTCGCGGTGTCGGCCTGCATCGGTGTAGTGGCACTGGCGATCGCGTTGGTTTTGCGCGCACCCATCGCCTATTCGATCGGCGCCAATGCGTTCTTCGCCGCCTACACCGTCATCGTCGTCGCCCAGATGCCGCTGCTCACCGGCCGCTATCTGAGCAAGAATGCCCGCGCCACCGACCAGCCGGTGCTGGTCATCTTTGCCGTGACGCTGATTGTCGTCGCCGTCGCCATCGTCTCGTTGTTCCAGTTGATCAATCGAGGGGGCAGCCCACATCCTGTCGAACTCACCTTCGCGCTGGTGTCGATCCCGCTCGGCTGGTTCACCATCCACGCCATGACGGCGCTGCACTACGCACATGTTTATTGGCTGAACGATGAAGAGACCGACCCCGGCAGCAAAGCGAAGCAGAAAAAGCCCGTCGGCGGCCTCGTATTTACCGGTAAGGAGCGGCCGGACGGCTGGGATTTCCTCTATTTCTCGACCACCGTCGGCATGACCTCACAGACCTCCGATACCACTGTCTCGACCACGCATATGCGTCGCATCGTGCTTTTGCATTCGATCGTGTCGTTCTTTTTCAATACAGTGATCGTCGCAGCAGCGGTCAACCTCGCCGTCAGTCTTGGAAGCCAGTAGTATCGGGTAGCTCGTAATAATTCCGTGATCGGATGAAACATCGCTTTGGCTGGCAACGTATTGGGAGGGGAGAACGATCGGAAAGGCCGACTGAGCGGCCGGGAGACGCGAAAAAATGGAATCGGTTGCCAGGAGCCAATCCGCCATCGAGCCAGATACTGCCGCGCCGAAGGATGCAACGCTGATCTACCGGCAGTCGCGCTGGACGCGGCTGACGCATTGGCTCTGGGCCATCTCGCTGTTCTTCATGCTGCTTTCCGGCCTGCAGATCTTCAACGCCCGCCCCCAGCTCTATATCGGCAAGGAGTCGGGATTCGCCTATGACAACACCATCTTTGCCATCGGCGCCGAGAACACCGCAAACGGCCCGCGCGGCTACACCGAAATCTTCGGCAAGCGCTTCGATACGACCGGTGTGCTCGGCTGGTCGGGACCGGCGGGTCGGGAGACGTCCCGGGCTTTCCCGTCTTGGGCGACGATCCCCTCCTATTACGACCTCGGCACCGCCCGCGTCGTCCATTTCTTCTTCGCCTGGATACTAACCACGACGCTGGTCGTGTGGCTGGTCGCCAGCCTCATCAACGGCCATCTGCGCCGCGATCTTGCCCCGCGCATCGACGATCTCAGGCGTTTGCCGCGAGACATCGCCGATCATGCCAGGTTCAAGTTCCGTCACAGACGCGAATACAACACGCTGCAGAAGATGGCCTATGGCGGCGTCATGTTCGTGCTGCTGCCGCTGATGATCATCACCGGCCTTGCCATGTCGCCGAGCATGAACGCGGTGCTGCCGTTCCTCAACGATCTGCTTGGCGGCAGGCAGACGGCGCGGACGATCCATTTCATCGTGATGCTGCTGCTCGTCGCCTTCTTCATCATCCATATCCTGATGATCTTCGCCGCCGGCCCGATCAACGAGCTGCGTTCCATCATCACCGGCTGGTACCGAACCGACCCGCCGGCGCATGGCAGCAAGACGCCTCAGAGGAGTGCGTGAGATGGCGAAGTTTGTGATCAGCCGCAGAAAATTCCTGACCTCGGCCAGCCTCGGCGTCTCCGGTATCATGCTCTCGGGTTGTGACGCCTTCGACAGCCAGCTTCGCGTCGGCGACGGCCTGCGCAGCTTCCTCGAAGGCGCCAACGGCCTGACCTGGCGCGCGCAACGCCTGCTTGCCGGCGATTCGCTGGCGCCGGAATTCACCGAAGCCGACATCCGCCAGCCGCAGCGGCCGAACGGCGTCACCGCGCCGGACGACGATGTCTACAAGGGCCTGCTCGCCAACAATTTCGCCGACTGGCGGCTCGAGGTTTCCGGCCTTGTCGAAAAGCCGCTGTCGCTGACCCGCGAGCAGCTAATGAACATGCCGAGCCGCACCCAGATCACCCGCCACGACTGCGTCGAAGGCTGGAGTTGCATCGCCAAATGGACCGGCACGCCGCTGTCGCTGGTGCTTGATCAGGCGGTGGTCAAGCCGCAGGCGCGCTACGTCATGTTCCATTGCCTCGACACGATCGACCGCAGCCTGTCCGGCGACATCAAATATTACGGCTCGATCGACCTGGTCGATGCCCGTCACCAGCAGACGATCCTAGCCTATGGCTTGAACGGCAAGCCGCTGCCGGTCGAGAACGGCGCGCCGTTGCGTGTCCGCGTCGAGCGCCAGATCGGCTACAAGATGCCGAAATATCTCCGCAAGATCGAACTGGTCGACGGTTTCGCCACTATCGGCGGCGGCAAGGGCGGTTATTGGGAGGACAATGGCTACGACTGGTACGGCGGCATTTGACCGCAGAGCATGATCCCGAACCGAAGGTCAGCGCAGCAAAAAGTGGGAACCGGTTTTTGGAAAAAGATCATGTTCAAAGGAAAGTAGGCGCGATGCTCAGTAACTGTCATCGCCATCGCTGCGCAGGGCCGGATTCAAGTCCGGATTGTCATCGGGGGTGACAAGCTTGCCCAGTCCGTGCGGGCCCTGATAGTTGCCGTGGGTGTCGAAATTCGGATTGCCCTGATTGTCGAATTGCGGCGTCGGATCGATCCATTGGTCGTCACGGCGATGGCGCGGCTTCGGGTAATAACTGTCGGAATGGTGGCGATGCGAGTTGTTGTTGTCGAGAATGGCGCCAACCACGCCGCCGACGATTATAGCCGCGGCCAGGTCGCCGGCAGAAGGGTTGCGGCCGGAGCCGGCGACCAGGAATTCCGCCGAGCAGCCATCATCGACCCAAATGCCGCCGCGGTCATAATCCCAGCTTCTGCCTTGAACGCAGCGCGACTTCGAAAGCTGAGAGGTCAATTGCACGCCGCGCCGAGTGTCGACACCGCAGTAGGAATAACGGTGGTTCACACTGGAGCAGACCACGCGTCTGGCGCCTGCCGCCTGCGCGGTGTCGGGCAGCAGCGAGAGCTTCGCCGGATTGCCCAGGGTGCAGGCCAGGAACACCATCGAGCCGCTGATCGCCATCCGTGCCGACATTGCAATTCTCCAACCCGATCCGCTATCGACAGAATGGCATCCTCGTGTAAATCTGACAACCAGGCGGTTGCAGCGGGATCTATCATGCACTCAAAAATGATCGCCACGATTGCACTTGCGCTTTCCGCCTGGCTGGCGTTGGCGGCGCCATCCGCCTGGGCGGACGACAGTCTCAAGCACATCATCGACCAGAAGACGCTGACGGTCGGTGTGGCGCTCAATCCACCATGGATCCTCAAGAAAGCCGACGGCAAATTCGCAGGCTACGATGTCGACCTGACCAGCGCGCTTGCGTCCGACCTTGGCGTCGACCTGAAGCTGGTCGAAGTGCCTTGGAACGATCTCAAGGCACGGCTGCTCAAGGGCGATTTCGACATGATTGCGGCGGGCTACGCCAGCACTCCGGAACGTGCGCGCGAAGTGGTATTCTCCGACCAGACAGGCGCTGCCGATATTCGCATGGTGGCGACGATCGCCAGCCTCGGCAAAAAGCCGGGAAAGGCGGTGGCCGCGCCGGGATACAAGATCGCCGTGCTATCCAATTCCACGGATGAAGCCGCCGCGAAGGAAGCATTCCCCAAGGCGACCATCCTCTCCTTCGACAATACATCAGATGTTTTCGCCGCGGTCATCGGCGGCGAGGCACAGGCGATGGTCGCCACATCGCCAACGCCGCAGATGGCCGCCAGGCTCTATGACGCGAAGTTGACAATGGTGGGTGGCCCGCTGTTGCGGACGCCGGAGGCGTTTGCGATGCGGCCGGACGATATCCGCCTGATCCAATACGTCAACAACTGGATTGACGCGCGTACCGCAGATGGCACCATCACCGGCGTGCGCCGCTACTGGTTCGGCAGTTTCAAATGGATGTCGCGGTTCGACACCAGCGTCAAGCCGGAGCCTGCCAAGCAATAGTTTTGCGACAGTTCGAGGGTCCTGGCCGGGGTGCAGCCGTCTAAGTGACCTTGTCGCCCAGCGCCCCGAGCGCCGGATGGATTTCCGGCGAGGTCGTTAGCGAAGACTTGTCAGTAAGGTGTCGCTGGCAGGTGACAAGGTGTCGTCCACAGGCTATGGATGACGAGTCGAGGGCTCAAATTGAGTCCTACCTGTTTGCGGGAGAGAGCAGCGAGAGCTGCCGCCGAAGGGGAAATCGCCCGAAATCTCTCAGGCAAAAGAACCGTAGACGGGAAAGACACTCTGGAAAGTCGGGGCTTGCCCCCGCGCCGAAGGTGTAAGCGCTGCCGACAGAGTTACGGGGCGCGAGTCTCTCAGGCTTCAGACAGAGGGGCACGGACTGGCCGCCATTCGCGGCCGATTGCGTGCGACTCTGGAGACGACATGACGGGCGACATCAAACACCTTCCCCTCGAAGACCTTCACGTGGCCGCCGGTGCTCGCTTTGGCGCGTTCGCCGGCTGGTCGATGCCGCTGACCTATCCGGCCGGCGTGATGAAGGAGCACCTTCAGACCCGCGAGCATGCCGGCCTGTTCGACATCTCGCACATGAAGCTGTTCGAGATCAGTGGGCCGGGCGCTGAGGCACTGCTCAATCGTGCCTGCCCGTTCGACGCCGGCGCGCTTGAGATTTCCCAGTCCAAATACACGTTCTTTCTCAACGAAGCGGCCGGCATCATCGACGATCTGATCGTCACCAGGCTCGGCCAGCAACGCTTCATGGTTGTCGCCAATGCCGGCAATGCCGAAGCCGACGACAAGCACCTGCGCGCACTTGCCCTGGATTCTGAAACAAAGGGGGTTTTTGATGCCAAGGTGGACGCACTCGACCGCGTCTTCCTGGCGATCCAGGGGCCCGAAGCCTGGGCCGCCCTGTCCCGCGCCGGCATCGAGACCGGATCGCTGCTGTTCATGCATGGCTTTGAGCCCCGCGAAAACTGGTTCATGAGCCGGTCGGGCTACACTGGCGAAGACGGTTTCGAGATCGGCCTGCCGAAAGCCGACGCGCGAAATCTCGTCGCCAGGCTGCTCGAGGACGAGCGCGTGATGTGGGTTGGGTTGGCCGCCCGTGACAGCCTGCGGCTCGAAGCAGGCCTGTGCCTGCACGGGCTGGACATCACACCGGAGATCGACCCGGCCAGCGCCGGGCTGATGTGGGCGATTCCGAAGGAAGTTCGCGCCTCTGGCACTTTCATCGGTGCCGACGCCTTGCGTGCGATCCTGGAGCGCGGCCCGGCGCAAAAACGCGTCGGCCTGAAACCGCAAGGTCGACAGCCTGTGCGGGCTGGAGCGTCGCTTTTCAATGCGGTTGGGAAACCGGTCGGACATGTCACCTCCGGCGGCTTTGGCCCTTCGGCAGGTTTTCCCGTCGCCATGGGTTACGTCGAAACGCCGTTGGCTTCATCGACAAGCCCACTCTTCGCCGACGTTCGCGGGACGAAAATCCCGATCGATATCAATCCGCTGCCCTTCACGCCGCATCGCTATCGCAAAGGATGAATCTTCTCATGGCAAAAACCTATTTCACCGAAGATCACGAATGGCTCCGCGTCGAAGGCGGTGTCGCCACCGTTGGCATCACCGACTACGCACAGGAGCAACTCGGCGATCTCGTCTTCGTCGAATTGCCGGAGCTTGGGAAAAAGCTGGCCAAGGGCGATACCGCCGTCGTGGTCGAATCCGTCAAGGCGGCATCGGACGTCTATGCACCGGTCGACGGCGAGATCACCGAGGCAAACACCTCGCTCTCGTCTGATCCGTCCCTGGTAAATTCCGCGGCGACCAGCGACGGCTGGCTGTGGAAGATGAAGCTGGCCGATGAAAGCCAGCTCGAAGGCCTCCTGGATGAGGCCGCCTACAAAGCCCATATTGGTTGATAGCAGGATCAAGAAGATGACTGCAGCATCTTACCCCTTCTCGGCCCGCCATATCGGCCCCGGCCTCAATGATGTCAGAGCCATGCTGGCGACGATCGGCGTTCCCTCAGTCGAGACCCTGATCAGCCAGGCTGTGCCGAAATCGATCCGGCTCGACCGGCCGCTGGCCTTGCCCGCACCGGCGAGCGAAGCGGAGGCGCTGGCCGAGCTTTCAGCGACAATGGCAAAAAATACAGTTCTGAAGAGCTTTATCGGCGCCGGCTACCACGGCGTCCACGTGCCGCCGGTCATCCAGCGCAATCTGTTCGAGAACCCGGCCTGGTATACGGCTTACACGCCCTACCAGGCCGAAATCAGCCAGGGACGGCTCGAAATGCTGTTCAATTTCCAGACCCTGGTCACTGAGCTGACCGGCCTGCCGGTAGCGTCGGCGTCGCTGCTCGACGAGGCGACGGCGGTAGCCGAGGCGGTCGGCATTGCGTTGCGCCATCACCGCGACAAGCGGACCAAGGTGGCGCTGGCCGGCACGCCGCATCCGCAGACGCTCGACGTCGTGCGCACCCGCGCCGAGCCGCTCGGCATCGAGGTCGACGGCGACACGATCGACGACAACACAGCCGCCTTGCTCGTCTCCTGGCCTGATACGTTTGGCGTCTATGGCGACCATAAGGTGGCAATCGAAAAAGCCCGTGCCACCGGCGCGCTGGTCGTCTTCATTGCCGATCCGCTCGGGCTGACGCTGACCGACGCGCCGGCTAGGCTTGGCGCCGACATCGCTGTCGGCCCGATGCAGCGCTTCGGCGTGCCGATGGGCTTTGGCGGACCGCACGCCGCCTATTGCGCCGTTTCAGACAGGCTGACGCGGCTGATGCCCGGCCGCCTCGTCGGGCAGTCGACCGACAGCAAAGGCCGCGCCGGCTATCGTCTCGCCTTGCAGACGCGCGAACAGCATATCCGCCGCGACAAGGCGACCTCCAACATCTGTACCGCGCAGGCGCTGCTCGCCAACATGGCGACGGCCTATGCGATCTGGCACGGCCCTGCCGGGCTGCAGGCGATTGCCGGCCGAATTCATGCATTGGCCAACCGCTTGGCAGCCGGCCTCAAGGCATCAGGCGTTTCGGTGCTTGGCGCAAGCCGCTTCGACACGGTGACGGTGGAAGTGAAGGGCGGAGCCGACGCGATCGCCGCCGCCGCTGAAAAGACCGGCCGACTGCTGCGGGTCATCGACGCCGACCACATCGGCATCAGCTTCGATGAGACCTCGACCGATGGCGATCTTGACGCGATCGCGGCGCTGTTTGGCGCCAGGGCGGGCGCCGCTGCCGGCAGCACCATGCCCGGACAGCCGCGCGGCAAGGAGTTTCTCACGCAGCCCGTCTTCCACGACAACCGTTCGGAAACCGAAATGATGCGCTTCCTGCGCCGGCTGGCCGACAAGGACCTGGCGCTCGACCGCGCCATGATCCCACTCGGCTCCTGCACGATGAAGCTCAACGCCGCCGCCGAGATGATGCCGGTGAGCTGGCCAAGCGTCGCCAACCTGCATCCGTTCGCGCCGGCCAGCCATTCGGCAGGCTACCGCGCTATGGTCGGCGAACTGGAAGGCTGGCTGTCGGAGATCACCGGCTTCGATGCGGTCAGCCTGCAGCCCAATGCCGGCAGCCAGGGAGAGTATGCCGGATTGCTCGCCATTCGCGCCTATCACCGCTCGCGCGGCGAAGGCCATCGCACCGTCTGCCTGATCCCGTCCTCCGCGCATGGCACCAATCCGGCGAGTGCGGCGATGGCCGGCATGAGCGTTGTCGTCGTGCGCTGCACCGAGGACGGTAATATCGACATGGACGATATGAGTGCCAAGGCCAATGAGCATTCCAAGAATCTCGCGGCGCTGATGTTCACCTATCCCTCGACGCATGGCGTATACGAGGAAGGCGCGCGCCATCTCTGCGCCCTCATCCATGAGCATGGCGCACAGGTCTATTTCGACGGCGCCAACCTCAACGCCTTGGTCGGCCTCGCTCGCCCCGGCGACATCGGCGCCGATGTCTGTCACATGAACCTGCACAAGACCTTCTGCATCCCGCATGGCGGCGGTGGCCCAGGCGTCGGCCCGATCGGCGTAAGGGCGCACCTCAAGCCCTATCTGCCGGGCCATGGCACCGAAGGCTCGGCGCATGCCGTGTCGGCCGCACCCTTCGGCAGCGCTTCCATCCTGCCGATCACCTGGATGTATATCCGCATGATGGGCGCCTCCGGCCTGAAGCAGGCGACCGAGACGGCGATCGTTTCCGCCAACTACGTCGCGACGCGGCTCGCCCCGCACTTCCCGCTCCTCTACAAGGGCAGGCACGATCGCATCGCCCATGAGTGCATCCTCGACACCCGCGTACTCAAGGAGAGCTCCGGCATCAGCGTTGACGATATCGCCAAGCGGCTGATCGACTATGGCTTCCATGCGCCGACCATGTCGTTTCCGGTCGCCGGCACGCTGATGGTCGAGCCGACCGAATCCGAGCCCAAGCAGGAACTCGATCGGTTCTGCGATGCGATGATCGCGATATCGGGCGAGGCGGCCAAGGTGGCCAAAGGCGAATGGCCCCTGGCCGACAATCCGCTGGTCAATGCCCCGCATACCGCCGCCGAGGCGCTGGCCGGCCAGTGGACCCATCCCTATTCGCGCCTGGAGGCGGCCTATCCGGCCGGCGATGCCGACACATCAGCCAAATACTGGCCGCCGGTGTCGCGCATCGACAATGTCGCCGGCGACCGCAACCTCGTCTGCTCCTGCCCGCCGCTGTCGGAATATCTGGGCGCGGCGGAGTAGACCATGATCCCGAACCGAAGGTCAGCGCAGCAAAAAGTGGAATCCGGTCTTCGGACAAGATCATGGTCTAACAAGAAGATAGAAGCCTCAATCAGGCAGAACGCAAGGCCGGCGCGTCGGCCTTGCTCGCCTTGTTGTGGGAGATGACGCGATTTCGCCCGGCGCGCTTTGCCGCATAGAGTGCGGCGTCGGCTTCCGCCAACACATCGTCGAGACTGGTGCCGCCGGTCCCGCCGAAGCCGATGCCGCCGCTGACCGTGCTGCGCAACGGACCAAGCTGGGTGGCTACGACTTCCGCGCCGAAGGCGACGCTGATCTTGCTCGCAATGTCGTAAGCCTTCTCTTCCGTCATCCGCGACATGACCAGCACGAATTCCTCGCCGCCCAGCCGGAAGGCGTCGACGCCGGTCCTGGCGTATTTCCTGATGACAGCGGCGAAGCGGCACAGAACCTGATCGCCGACCGGATGACCGAATACATCGTTGGTTCTCTTGAAGTGGTCGAGGTCGAACATGGCCACGGACATGAACGGACCGAAGACCCGCTCGCCGTAGAATGCTGTCAACGCCCGCCGGTTCATCAGCCCGGTCAATGGGTCGGTCATGGTCTCGGCCTTCAATTCGATCTGCGCCTGTAAATGGTGCAGGGAGAGCGTCAGTGCCCCGAGCCCGGTCATGCAGGCGACCGCCACGACGGAGTTCAACCGTTCGGCCCAATTGTCGGGCGCAACGCCGAGCATCCATTGGCCCTTGACCAGCAGGACCGCGCCGCAAAGTACGAAGGATAGCGCACAGATGCCGCTCAGGAACGAAACGACCAGCAGAATCCGGCGATCGTGACCACCGCCCTTGATCCAGAACATCACCCCAATAAGCGAGAGCAGCGCCGTTACCGTCGCGTAGGTGACGATGAAACCGACACCGTCGAGGCCGAAATACGTCGCGCCTGCGCAAACAGCCATCGCAGCCAAGGTCGGCAGGATGGCGCGCCTGTAGTCGCGCACGCCGAGATACTGCATGGCCGACAGGCAGATGATCAGAAAGCCCAGGCTGAGAAGCGCAAGCACAATCTGGCAAAGCCAGGGGCTGGGATGCCTGGCATAATGCCAGAACAAGACCACATGCGCGACGAGCACGAGAATGCCGCAAGCCACCGTCAGGACGAAGCGGGCCTGCGGCGCGGCGAACCATATCGCAAACATGGTGATGCTGAGGCACATGCCCGACAGCGCCGCCGCGAGCAGGAGCGAACTGTAATCCAACATGCGTAAGCGACAGCCTCTTGAGAGTTCCGCTGCATTCTAGGTCGGCGGCAGTCCGCGGATACCGTTTTCAGCCAACCTTCCGATGCAACCTTCGGAAAAGGTTTACAAAGCGTCGATGCGCTCGACGCATTTCCGCCGCTTGGTTGTCGAATGGTTTTGCGGTAAGAGGCTCAATCCTCGAACGTAACAGGAACCTCCGTCGCCTGCCCGCAAAAAGCGTGGCAGTATCGGGTGGTGATTCGCAGCATCGGAATCCAGGACCAGCATGGACGACAATAACGATCTTTTCGGCACTATGGACAAGCAGCCGCAACCGGTTCGCGCCACCGCGCGCCCGGCCGACCCGCTGGTGCAGGCGGCGAAGCGCCCGGCATCCCGCGACGGCAGCGAGAGCTACAGTGCCGCCGACATCGAGGTTCTCGAAGGGCTGGAGCCGGTGCGGCGGCGGCCCGGCATGTATATCGGCGGCACCGACGACAAGGCGATGCACCATCTGTTCGCCGAGGTCATCGACAATTCGATGGACGAGGCGGTAGCCGGCCACGCGACTTTCATCGATGTCGAGCTTTCAGCCGACGGATATCTGGCCGTGACCGACAATGGCCGCGGCATTCCGGTCGATCCGCATCCGAAATTCAAGAAGCCGGCGCTCGAAGTCATCATGACGACGCTGCATTCGGGTGGCAAGTTCGACTCGAAGGTCTACGAGACCTCAGGCGGCCTGCACGGCGTCGGCGTCTCCGTCGTCAACGCGCTGTCGGACCATCTCGAGGTCGAGGTCGCACGCGGCCGCCAGCTCTATCGCCAGCGTTTTTCACGCGGCGTTCCGGTGACCGGTCTCGAGCAGCTCGGAGAGGTGCATAACCGCCGCGGCACCAAGATCCGCTTCCATCCCGACGAGCAGATCTTCGGCAAGGGTGCTGCTTTCGAGCCGGCGCGGCTCTACCGCATGACGCGCTCGAAGGCCTATCTGTTCGGCGGCGTCGAGATCCGCTGGACCTGCGACCCCTCGCTGATCAAGGAGAAGGACACGACGCCGGCCAAGGCCGAGTTCCATTTTCCCGGTGGCCTAAAGGACTATCTAAAAGCGTCGCTCGGCGACGAATTCCAGGTCACCCGCGAAATCTTCGCCGGCAAGAGCGACAGGCAAGGCGGCCACGGCTCGCTCGAATGGGCGGTGACCTGGTTCGGCGGCGATGGATTCCTCAATTCCTACTGCAACACCATTCCGACCGGCGAAGGCGGCACGCACGAGGCCGGCTTCCGTAACGTCTTGACGCGAGGCTTGCGCGCCTACGCGGATCTGGTCGGCAACAAGCGCGCTTCGATCGTCACCTCGGAAGACGTCATGATCTCGGCGGCGGGCATGCTGTCGGTGTTCATCCGCGAGCCGGAATTCGTCGGCCAGACCAAGGACAGGCTGGCGACGATCGAGGCGATCAGGATCGTCGAGACCGCTATCCGAGACCCCTTCGATCACTGGCTAGCCGACAACCCGCAGGAAGCCTCAAAACTGCTCGAATGGGTGATCGCGCGTGCCGACGAACGGGTGCGCCGCCGGCAGGAAAAGGAAGTCTCGCGCAAGAGCGCGGTGCGCAAGCTGCGCCTGCCCGGCAAGCTCGCCGACTGCACGCAGAATGCCGCTGCCGGCGCCGAACTCTTCATCGTCGAGGGCGATTCGGCCGGCGGCTCGGCAAAACAGGCGCGCGACCGCGCCAGCCAGGCGGTGCTGCCGCTGCGTGGAAAGATCCTCAACGTCGCCAGCGCCGGCTACGACAAGCTGGCCGGCAACCAGCAGATTTCGGACCTGATCCAGGCGCTTGGCTGCGGCACGCGCTCGAAGTACCGCGACGCGGATCTGCGCTACGACCGGGTCATCATCATGACCGACGCCGACGTCGACGGCGCCCACATCGCTTCGCTGCTGATCACCTTCTTCTATCAGGAGATGCCGAGCTTGGTCCACGGCGGCCATCTCTATCTGGCGGTGCCGCCGCTCTACTCGATCCGGCAAGGCGGCAAGGTCGCCTATGCCCGCGACGATGCGCACAAGGACGAACTTCTGCGCACCGAATTCACCGGGCGCGGCAAGGTCGAGATCGGCCGCTTCAAGGGGCTGGGCGAAATGATGGCCGCCCAGCTCAAGGAAACCACCATGGACCCGAGGAAGCGCACGCTGCTCAGGGTCGATGTGATCGACGCCGAGGCCGCAACCAAGGATGCGGTCGACGCATTGATGGGCACCAAGCCGGAAGCCCGCTTCCGCTTCATCCAGGAACGCGCGGAGTTCGCCGAGACGGAAGTGCTGGATATCTGAGCTAACTCGCTCGCGTCGAATGCGGAGATGAGCGTGTGACCTGGGACCGGCTGCGCAGCGATCTTGCCGCGAGGTTCGCCGGCGTCACGCGACCGACGCACTCGGATTGGATTTTCGCTCTGCGCACGGTTTCGGCCGGGCTGATCGCACTTCTCGCCGCCTACGCGCTCAAGCTCGACCACCCGCAATGGGCGATGATGACGGTGTTCATCGTTACCCAGCCGGTCGCCGGCATGGTGCTGGCGAAAGGTTTTTACCGGCTGCTCGGCACACTGGCCGGCGCGCTGGCGGCGATCGGCACCACCACGGTCTTTGGCGCCAACCTCTGGCTGCTCGTCACGGTGCTTGCCGTCTGGATCGGCCTTTGTACCCTCGTCTCGTCGCTGCTGCGCAACCCGGAAGCCTATGGCGCTGCGCTTGCCGGCTACACGGCGATGATCATCGGCCTGCCGGCTTTCGGCCAGCCACATCTCGTCGTCGATCTCGCCGTGGCGCGCTGTGGGGAGATCGTGCTTGGCATCGTCTGCGCCGCACTGACCAGCCGGCTGATCCTGCCGAAACTGGCGGCTGACGCCATCATCGGCAGGCTGAAGCGCTGCATCCTCGACCTTGCCGTCTATGCTGGCGGCGCGTTCTCCGACAGCGATGCGGCAACCCTTGCCAACCTGCACCGAAAGCTGGTCGCAGACGCCCAGACGCTGGGTGAAATGCGCGCCTATGCGAGGCTGGAAGCGCCGAGCTTCGCGACGCGCGCCTATCCGGTCCGCCGCACTATCGGCCAGCTTTTGTCGGCGCTGTCGGCGGCGCGCGCTCTGTATGCCCATGCCGCACCGAAAAACGCAGTCCTCATACCCGTGCGCACCGAGCTGAAGGTTTTCGTCGGCGAATTGGCAGAAAAACCGGGTGCGCTGGACGACACAGCACCCTGGATAGCGCGGCTCGACGCGATCGTTGCCGAAGCACGGCGGATGCCCGACATGCCCGCCGCAAAAGGCGATGACAGGGCAGGCGCAGTCACCCGCCTCACCATCGCCGCCGATTTCGCGGAGGCCCTGAAGCAAGTGCTGCGCGGCCTGGACGCCTTACGAGCGCCGGCCCCGCGCCTTACGCGTGAACGCAGGCAGCCGGCGCTGGTCGTGCACCGCGACTACCATGCGGCGTGGCGAAACGCCGTGCGCGCGGCACTTGCGACACTGCTGGTCGCCGCTTTCTGGCTGACGACAAAATGGTCCGAAGCGGCGGGCACGGTCATCCTTGTCGCCGTCGTCTCCAGCCTGTTTGCCGCGCGCCCCGATCCCGTGCAATCGGCCTGGGGCTTCTTCAAGGGGACGTTGCTGGCCCTGCCCTTCGCATTTCTCGTCGGTCAGGTCGCGCTCCCCGCTCTGCCCGGCTTCGGCTGGTTCACGCTCTTCGTCGTGCCGATCCTGGTTCCCGCGGCGCTGGCGATGGCCAATCCGCGCTATGTCGGCGTGGCAACCGCCTTCGCCATCAATTTCCTTGCCTTCCTCAGCCCACATCAGGCCATGACCTACGACCCCGGACCGTTTTTCGCCGGTTCGGCATCGATCTTGGTCGGCATTCTTCTGGCGATCGGCGTCTTCCTCACGGTACTGCCCGCCGATCCGTGGGTCACCGTCGGCCGTATCGTGCGAGCCATGCGGGAAGATCTGGCGCGCCTCTGCCTGCATGAGCGCGTGCCGAGACGCGAGGCCTTCGAAAGCCTCGCCTACGACCGGGTCAACCAGTTGATGCCGCTCATGCAGCGCACCGGCAGCAAAGGCGACGCCGTTCTCGGCGGCAGCATAGCCGCAGTCACGGTTGGCATCGAGATCCTGCGGCTGCGCAATGCGCAGCAAAGTTCAGCGATTCCCGCCGAACCCGCGCTTTCGATCACTAGTTTCCTGCGAGGACTGGCGCGCGAACTGCTTTTCCGGCGAGCCGGCGAGCCGCAAACGGCGACCATCACTGTCGCGCGGCAATATGCGGCTGGCATCGCCGAGCGAAGCGAGGCGGCCGACATGCTGCAGATAGCGGCCTCATTGCGCATCATCGCCGCGGCGATCGAGGATTTTCCGGATTTCTTCGCGAAGGATAGGGTCTAAGCCGCCGCTATCGCCAGCGCATGGCCGCGCGCATTTTCGCGCAGCGCATCGAGATGGATCGATTTGACCAGTCCGGCGAGATCGCCTTCGGCGGACTGCCCGCCGAGTTCCTTCAGCATCAGCCAACTGACTTCCTGGACGCCGGCCAGGCGCTTGCCATTGGCAACCTCGCGCCAGATCTTCAGCGCACGCAGAATGATCGCGTGCGTGATCGCGGCAAGGCCGGCACTGCGGAACAGCGCCTGCAGCGCCACGTCGTGCCCGCCGGCCAGAAGCGCCCTCACCCGTTGTTCGGATTGCTGGCTGAGCGCGACCAGCGCCGAACCGAAGAAATCGACCTTGCCATGCGCGATGGTGCGAATGATGAAGCTTGCGGTCAGGTCGCCGCGCAGGCGCAGATGCTCGATGAGCGCCGCATGTTCTTCGTGGCGGGTGCCTTCGATCAGCGTCACGGAAGCCTTGACGCAGGCATCGCGCATGACGCGCTCGGCCCTGGCTGCGCCCATAAGAGCCACGACAAGTGGAGATCCTTTTAGGGTTTCTCCGAGCTTAACCAGGAGCACATGCCGGCAGTCGGCAGGCAGCCGCGCATCCGATATCAGCGCCTCGCGTACCATAGGCAGATGGCCATGGCGTTGCGCGATACGGCGGAAGCTGAGCGAAGCGATGTCGGCGCCACTGTTGGCGAGCAGCGTGGCGCAGGCTTCCGGCTCGCCGATTTCGGCAATCGCCGCGGCGACCGCCATGGACACGCGCGGACGATCCGCGATCAGTTTCTGCGTCGCCTTCCGGCCGCCGGCGATGCGGTCGATCAGGTCGGCGTCGGTAAGAAGCGGCGAACGCGCCAGCACCAGGCTCGCGACCTCCGGCTGATCGGACGCCAGCGCGCTGATGATCTGCAGCGGCGCGTGATGGCTCATCGACAGCGCTTCCGCAATCGCCAGCCGCACTTTGGACGAGGCATCGTCGAGCAGCAGGGTCAGCGCGGCCTCCGCCGCGCAGCGGTCCTCGAAAGGCAGATCGGCATTGATGTAGGCGCGGGCCAGAGCACTTGCTGCCGCAGCGCGCTCCGAGACCCTTGCCGTGTAGATCCATTTCAGGAAATGCGAAACAACCATGCCGTCCGCTACGCCCCTGGCCCGAGTCCGTTCCCGCCCCAGGGAAGACCGTAGGCAGAAATGGTTTACGAACGGTTCACCATGTTTGTTAACTGGCTTGCGAGCGCGGTATGCAGCGCCTATCAACCCTTGAAGAACGAAGGAGATCGACCATGGCCGGGCTTTATCTGGAAGAGTTCGTCGTCGGCCATGTCTTCCGGCACACGCTGCGTAAAACCGTTACCGAAAGCGACAATATGCTGTTTTCGGTAATGACGCTGAATCCGCAGCCGCTGCACATCGATTTCGACTTCGCTGCTAAGAGCGAATGGGGCAAGCCGCTGGTCAATTCGCTGTTCACGCTCGGCCTGATGATCGGGATTTCGGTGAACGACATCACCGTCGGCACCACCATCGCCAATCTCGGTATGAAGGAGACGGTGTTTCCGCATCCGGTGTTCCACGGCGACACCATCCGCGTCGAGACCACGGTGGTGTCGGTGCGCGACTCCAAGTCGAAGCCGGACCGCGGCATCGTCGAGTTCGAGCACCGCGCCTATAACCAGAACGACGTGCTCGTCGCCAAATGCACAAGACAGGCGATGATGATGAAGAAAGCGGCCTGACCGATGCGCTCGTTGCTCTTCGTTCCCGGCGATTCGGAAAAAAAACTGGACAAGGCGTTTGGCGCCGGCGCCGACGTGGTCATCGTCGATCTAGAGGATTCGGTCGCGCCCCAAAACAAGGCTCTGGGGCGCGACACCGCAGCACGCTTCATCACCGAACACAGGCATCGAACCAAATCCGCGATCTATGTGCGCATCAACGATCTCTCGACCGGCCTGACCGATGACGATCTGGCGGCACTGGTTCCGGCAAAGCCCGACGGCATCATGCTGCCGAAGTCGAACAGCGGACAGGATGTCCAGCATCTCTCGGCCAAGCTCAGGGTGCACGAGGCCGAAAGCGGACTGCCCGACAGTGCGATAAAAATCCTGCCGATCATCACCGAAACAGCCGCCGGCGTGCTGACGGCTGCGACCTACGCCAAGGCAAGTGCGCGGCTTGCCGGCATCACCTGGGGCGCGGAAGATCTATCGGCCGCGATCGGTGCGCGCACGGCGCGCGACGAGAACGGCCGCTACACCGATGTGTTCCGTTTCGCCCGCACCATGACCATCCTTGCCGCTAGTGCTGCGGAAGTCGCGGCGATCGACACGGTTTTCCCGGATTTTCGCGACATGGCCGGCTTCCAGGCGGAATGCGCCAAGGCAGAGCGCGACGGCTTCACCGGCAAGATGGCGATCCATCCGGCACAAGTGCCGGTCATCAACGCCGCCTTCACGCCGTCGACCGAGGCGGTGAAACACTCCATGGCGATCATTGCCGCATTCGAAGCGGCTGGAAATCCCGGCGTGGTCGGCATCGACGGCAAGATGTACGACCGGCCGCATCTCAAGCTGGCCGAGCGGCTTCTGGCACGCGCCAAGGCGGCGGGAATCTCCGTTTAGTCTTTCCCCAGCCCTAATCTTTTCCCCAGCGAGGCCGGCGCATCGGGAATATCTCGCTGACGCTGGCATAGTCCATGTAGCCGAGGCGGCCGACATTGCCCGCCTTGACGATATCGAAAATGCCGTCGTTCAGGAATGCGTCGTCGATATGCACGCCGACGACTTCGCCGGCAACGATGACGGCGCTCGTCGCCGTTCCATCCAGCGCCTTTGGCCGCAGGATCTCCGTCACCCGGCATTCAAGCGCCGCCGGCGCCGCCGCCACGCGGGGCGGCGCAACAAGACGCGACGGCGCCATGGCGAGATCGGCATAGTCGAATTCGCTGACGCCGCGCGGCGCATCGACCGCCGTGCGGACCATTTTTTCCGCGAGATCACGGCTGACGAGATTGGCGACGAACTCGCCTGTCTCTTCGGCGAAGGTGGCGCTGTCCTTCTCGCCTTCGGACGAAAACCAGACGATGAAGGGTCGCGTCGAAAAAGCATTGAAGAAGGAATAAGGAGCGAGGTTGAGCTTGCCGGCCTTGTTCACCGTCGAGATCCAGCCGATCGGCCGTGGCGCCACGATCGCCTTGGACGGGTCATGCGGCAGCCCGTGACCTTTTGACGGCTCGTAAAACATTCAGCCGACCCAAGGCCCGGCATAATCGGCATAGAGTTTTGCCGGATCAGGCCGCGGCCGCTCCGGCGCCGGCCCTTGATAGGAGCCGACATGGACGAAGCCGACGACGCGCTCGTGCGGCGCCAGCCCTAGGATCGCCCTGCCCTCCGGCACATCGGAATACCAATTGCTGATCATGTTGGTGCCATAGCCCAGCGCATTAGCTGATATCATGAGGTTCATCGCCGCCATGCCGCCGGACAGGAACATTTCCCATTGCGGGATTTTTGGGTTGTCCTTCGGGCTCGACACCACGCCGATCACCAGCGGCGCGCGTGAAAAACGCGCCAGTTCCTGGTTGCGGCGGCCTTCCGGCAGCGGTCCTTCGCGCTGTTCGGCAAGTGCTGCCAGCTTCTTGCCGATCTCGACGCGTGCCTCGCCCCGGTAGAGGATGAAGCGCCAAGGCTCGAGGCGGCCGTGGTCCGGCACCCGCGAGGCAGCGGCAATCATCGTCGAGATGTCAGCGTCGCTGGGCGCAGGTTCCTTCAATTCCGGGATCGGTGCGGAATTTCGGGTCAGCAGAAAGTCGATGATCGGCGACGCCATGGGCGCTAGTCTCCTGGTGGAATTTGAGCTGAAGCGCACCATCGGGACATCGGGCGGCTCGGGCATTGGCGCGGCGCGCCGGACAAAGAGCTCTCTAGCAGAAGCTGATCGGACTCTTAAGCCTTGAAATTGCCACCGCCTTGGGCTTCAACGCAAGGCATGTTTGAGGGGACATTGCGTCTTTTCCCGATCTGGCTCGCTGCCGCACTGTTGATGGTGCCGGTTTCGCTTGCCGTCGCGCAGGATGTGGACGGCCTCGGCGATCTGAAGCTTCCCGGAATTTCGAGCTATGCACCTCCGAAAAGCGAGACATCGCTGGCATTGGGGAGCGGCGGGGCGATCACGCTGTCGGCGCAATTGACCGACAAGGGCGCCGACATCACACGCGGCATCGTCTGGCGCGTCTTCAAGCCTGAGCCCACCGGAGACGGCAAGCTGCCGATGGTCGCCTCCGCCCATGGCGGCAGCGCGGTGTTCCAGCTCCAGCCCGGCAGCTATCTGGTTCATGCCTCCTACGGCCGGGCTGGCGCCACCAAGCGCATCACCGTCGGCAAGGACGCCAAGCGCGAAAGCCTCGTGCTCGATGCCGGCGGACTCAAGCTCGATGCCGTGCTGTCGGGCGGGGTGCGCATACCGCCGAAGAAACTGCGCTTTTCGATCTATGAGGGCCAGGCCGAAGCCAATCACGATCGCGCCCTGATCATACCCGACGTCGAGCCGAACAGCGTCGTGCGGCTGAACGCGGGCGTCTACCACGTCGTCTCGACCTATGGCTCGGTGAATGCGGTCATCCGCTCCGACATCCGCGTCGAGGCCGGCAAGCTGACCGAAGCGGCCGTCGAGCATCGTGCGGCGGAGATGACCATGAAGCTGGTACGCGAGCCGGGTGGAGAGGCGATTGCCGACACCTCCTGGTCGTTGCTCAACGAATCCGGCGATCCGATCAAGGAAACCGTCGGCGCCTTTGCTTCGATGGTGCTTGCCGAGGGCGACTACACCATCATCGCCAAGAACCGCGACCGCATCTACCAGAAGGATTTTACGGTCGTGGCCGGGCAGAACCAGGAAATCGAGGTTCTCGCCACGGAAGCCTCGGCGATCGATCCCCAAGAAGGCGCAGACTGAACGGCCCGGACACTGCCGTCCAAGTTTAGGGTCCGCCGCATGGTTTGCCGATCAGGCCGCCTTGCGCATGCGTCGCGGCAGGAACTGGCCGCGGCCGCGCGATTCGGTGGGCGCCAGATCGAAAACGCCACGATGGAGGCGGTCGAGCAAAGCCTTGCGGTCGCGCAGCGGCTCCAGTTCGTCCCATCCCAGCACGTCGCCGACGCGCACGTCGATTGACTTGCCGGACAGCCGCGCGAATTCGTGGATGAGCAGCGAAGTACGTAGCGTCAGCGAAGCCTTGCCGACGAACTTCGCCACGCGCCCGTCCCGCTCGGCCATGTTCATCGGACCGCTGACCAGATGGAACAGCCGGCCGTTCTGACCGGAAAAATGCATCGGAATGACCGAGGCCTTGGCATCCTGGACAAGACGGGCCGGAAACATTTTCCATGGCAGATCGCGCGCCCGGCCAAAACCTTTCGGCGCGGTGGCGACGCCGCCCGCGGGGAAGACGACGATGATGACGCCCTCCTTCAGCAACCGCACCGCCTCATGGCGCACCGCCATGTTGTTCTTCAGCGCGTCCTTGGTCTCGGAAAAGTCGATCGGCAGCGAATAGGGCTCCATCTCGCGGATCTTGAGCAGATCCTTGTGGATCATGACACGGAACGGGCGCTGAAGCTGCTCGGCCAGCGAGAGCACCGCAATGCCATCGCCGATGCCGAACGGATGATTGGCGACGATCACCAACGGCGTGCCGGGCAGGTTTGCCGGCGGCCATTGGCCGGCGGTCCGCACCCGGACGTCGATCAGTTCCAGCATGCGGCTGAACACGCGCTCGTCGGTCGGCACCACATGGCGGCGCCAAAAATCATAGAGCGCCGCGAAACGATCGCGGCCGGACAGGCCTTCGATGGAATGGATGAACCAGCGCGTCAATGCCGGCTGATGCGGACTGGCATAGGAAAGCTCGGGAAACGGTCTTTCGCGCATCTTCAGCTTGAGCATGAGTGCTCGTTACAAGGCTGGCGTGACAAGCATGTGAAATGGCGGGCATGTGAAAATGGCGGGGGATCGCCCAACCGCCATGAAGCCATCATTGCCACGACGACTGATCGCGCGGCAACCGACCATCTGGATCATGCACATCTACCTTGTCGTCGGCCGTCAGATTGGCGCTGAATATGACGAGATTGGTGCCTCCCGCATGCTGAAGCGAAGGAAAAAGCAGGCCGCGGCAACCGGCCGTGATCAGTATGTCGGAGAGTTTCCACGATGGCGGCGTCCTCTTGTCGATACGCGCGATAAGACGCCATTTACAATCCCATTCCGCCCATTCGGGACCCCAGATGAGGGGATCATACCCCGTCGACAAATCTACAACCTGATCCAACGTGACCTTGTAGGCCGCTAGTGTCGCTGGCGGAGTAATTGAAGCTCCCTGGCGATATTCATCGAGAGCCGTCTGCGGCGCGCGCGAGAGATAAAGCGCTTCGATCCCGGGTCGATTGAACCTACCTCCGTCAATCGCCGCACCGGCGCCGCTTACCGGAACATATGCCCATCTCGGCGTCAGGTAGCGATGGAAGACCTCGTCCGGCCCAATGCGGACGAGATTCATCCGCGCGCGCCGTTTTCCAAGTCGCGGAGATAGCTCAACACTGCTTCAAAATGCCCTTCGGCCACCAATTCGGCTGCGGTCTTGTGATCGTATTCGGCGATCGGCTCGTTTCGATACCAGTAAATTGCTTTGCTAATATCTCCGGTGAGCGTCGCCGCGGCCGTGATCGCCTTGATCATTTCGCGCATCCGGCTTTGCAGTCGCTCAGAGGCCGGATTGCGAAGCGTGTTTCGGTGAACACCCGTCAGATCGGCCAGGTTCGTCACCTGGACACCAAGCGCTTTTGAAAAGCGTTTTGGTGAAATGTAAGGTGTGCGAGGTTCCTGAAGGCTCTCCACGAAGCCCGACACCATGGCGGCCTGCGTATTCTGAGCGATTGTCATCGGTCTTCTCCGGCGCTTGTGATGACACTTGTCTGCACAATATGTGCACATCTCTTTGCATATCAAGTGCCGATTGCCTCGGTCAGCGCTCAGATCAAAGAAAGTAGCCATCAACGGCGACGGAATTCTCGCCTTCTCGAAATGCCAAATACGAAGCGTCTGCTACGTCAACCCTGTCGGCGTGAGCTTCGCCAGCTCACTACCGACAGGGATGCGCCATTAGAGCCAGGTCTAGGCCGCCCGTTTGCGCTTGCGGTCGGGCGTCACCGCCTCTTCGGCAAGCATTGCCACCGCCTGCCCAAGGCCAAGCGATTCCTGGTCGCGCGAGCCGAGCCGGCGGATGTTGACCGTCTCCTCCTCCGCCTCGCGCTTGCCGCAGACGAGGATAACCGGAACCTTGGCCAGGCTGTGCTCGCGGACCTTGTAGTTGATCTTCTCGTTGCGAAGATCGGCTTCCGCCAACAGTCCGGCCGCCTTCAGCTGCGCGACGACCTTTTGCGCGTAATCATCGGCATCTGAGGTGATCGTCGCCACCACCACCTGCAGCGGCGCGAACCACAGCGGGAAATGACCCGAATAATTCTCGATCAGGATGCCGAGGAAGCGCTCCATCGAGCCGCAGATGGCGCGATGCACCATCACCGGCTGCTTCTTTTCCGAATCCGACCCGATGTAGAAGGCGCCGAACCGTTCCGGCAGGTTGAAATCAACCTGCGTGGTGCCGCATTGCCAGTCGCGGCCGATGGCGTCCTTCAGCACATATTCGAACTTCGGCCCGTAGAACGTGCCCTCGCCCGGATTGACGCCCGTCTTGATCCGGTTGCCCGACCGCGCCGCGATCTTGTCGAGCACGTCCTGCAGCACGCCCTCGGCATGATCCCACATCGCGTCGGTGCCGACCCGTTTTTCGGGGCGGGTCGCCAGCTTGACGGTGATTTCGTCGAAGCCGAAATCGGCATAGGTCGACAGGATCAGGTCGTTGATCTTGATGCACTCGTCGGCGAGCTGTTCCTCGGTGCAGAAGATGTGGGCATCGTCTTGGGTAAAGCCGCGCACGCGCATCAGCCCGTGCAGCGCGCCGGACGGCTCATAGCGATGCACGTTGCCGAATTCCGCAAGTTTTACCGGCAGATCGCGGTAGGACTTCAGCCCATGCTTGAAGATTTGGACGTGGCCGGGGCAGTTCATCGGCTTCAGCGCAAACACCCGGTCGTCGTCGGTGTCGTCGCCGGCAACCGTCACCTTGAACATATTGTCCCGGTACCAGCCCCAGTGGCCCGACGTCTCCCACAGGCTCTTGTCGAGAACCTGCGGCGCGTTGACCTCCTGATAGCCCTGCTCGTCGAGGCGGCGGCGCATGTAGTTGACCAGGTTCTGGAACATCCTCCAGCCCTTGGCGTGCCAGAAGACGACGCCCGGCCCCTCTTCCTGGAAATGGAACAGGTCCATCTCGCGGCCGAGCTTCCGGTGATCGCGCTTTTCGGCTTCCTCCAGCATGGTCTGATAGGCGTCGAGCTGCGCCTGATCGGCCCAGGCCGTGCCGTAGATGCGCGTTAGCATCGGGTTGTTGCTATCGCCGCGCCAGTACGCGCCGGCCACCTTCATCAGCTTGAAGGCGTTGCCGATCTGGCCGGTCGAGGCCATATGCGGGCCGCGGCAAAGGTCGAACCAGTCGCCCTGCGCATAGATCTTGAGATCCTGATCTTCGGGGACGGCGTCGATCAGCTCGAGCTTGTAGCGCTCGCCCTTGTCGGCAAAGATTTTCTTCGCCTTCTCGCGCGACCACACCTCTTTGGTGAACGACTTGTTGCGCGCGATGATCTCGCGCATCTTCTTCTCGATCACCGGGAAATCGTCGGGCGTGAACGGCTCGTTGCGGGCAAAGTCGTAGTAGAACCCGTTCTCGATCACCGGACCGATGGTCACCTGCGTACCCGGCCACAATTCCTGCACGGCCTCGGCCAGCACGTGTGCTGCGTCGTGGCGGATAAGCTCCAGCGCGCGCGGGTCTTCGCGGGTGATGATCTCGATCTTGCCGGACTTGCCGAGCGGGTCGGAAAGATCGCGCACGACGCCATCGATCGCGTAGGCAACGGCCTTCTTGGCCAGCGACTTCGAGATCGATTCCGCCAGGCCGGCGCCGGTCATCGCGGCTTCATAGTCGCGGACGGAGCCATCGGGAAATGTCAGGGAAACGGAATTCAGCATAGAGTTCTCCTATCCAGTCCCGCAAACGAGCGCGGGTGGTGAAATGCATGTCGCCCAAAAGTGCGTAGCGGTTTTGGGGCGACCACATGCATAAAAGTAAAAGCCGGATGCGTCCGGCGGCAGTCTTTTATGGGCAGATTCCCGCGTCGTAAAGGCGGGTGGTGGATCACTTAGTCTTGTTTGATGAGATTCGGCAGCTCTTTCAGGAACATCGCACGCGTCTGAGGGCCCTTGGGCGTGTCCGATCGTTTCGTGTCGACCACAAGGCGGGCAAAGACGATCTTGCGGCCATCCTTTTGCGCCCAGCCGACAAACCAGCCAAGCGAGCGGTCATCCCTCACCTTGTCGGCGTCGTTGCGAAGCCTTGTGCTCCCGGTCTTGCCCTGCACCGTCCAGCCACCTGCCTGGAAGGTCGGCAAGATCGCCTTGGTCATCGCGAAGGCCTTGTCCGAAACCGGCAGGTTGCGGTCAAGCAGCCGACGCAGGAAATTCACCTGTTCGACCGGCGAAATCTTGAGGGAAGAATTCACCCAGGACCGGGTGAGGCTATCATTCTTGCCGGCGTTGCCAGAAACATCCGTGTTGCCGTAGTCGAATTTCGACACGTAGCCGGCAAAGCGCTCGCTGCCGAGCCGGCGGGTGATTTCCCGCGAAAACCACAGCACCGAGTCCTTCTCCCAGATCGTCGGGTCGACGGTTTTCTGGTCCCGCTTCACCGCATTGAACTCCGGCTTGTAGTCCCATGCCGGCGTGTGCTCGTCGATTAGGATTCCCGCATCATAGCCGATCAGCGACAATGGGACCTTGAAAGTCGAGGCGGGACTGAAGCGCTGGTCGCAAACCCCTTGCCGATACAGCGTTTCGCCGCTTGCAGCATCCAGGATCAGCGTGCATTCAACGTCGTTCTGCGGCTCGGATTGAGCGCGGATCGGAAAGCCCAAAAACCAGGCCAGAAGATAGAGAACCAAGGCGAAGACGAATGGACGGCGGTCTATCTGGCGCATTTGGCAATCTCTCCTGAGGCAGGTCAGGAGCGGCTTAGCGAGGCGTCTTGTCTCGATTTTGTCTTAAATGCGCAAGATGCGGTCAAGCTTAGCAAATCGTAAAGATCTGCCCGATTGCCCACGCCCCTACCGCCATCAGTCTTCCGGGTCACGCTTTTTTCCGATCCGCCAATACCGCCAGGGCGTGAACCAGACATAACGGTCTTCCAGCACTTCCGGCACCCGGTCGATACCATGCGTGCCGAACGGTCCGCAGCGCAGCACCCTGAAAAGCCCCATCCAGCCACCCGCCCACAGGCCGTGGCGGGCGATCGCTTCATGCGCGTATTCGGAGCAGGTTGGCAGGTGCCGGCACGAATTGCCGACAAAACCGGACAGCGTCAGTTGGTAAAAGCGCACGAGCGATGTGCCCAGCAGGCGGCCGGGCGTCTTGCGCCACGGGCCGGACCAGTTGCGCCCGCGCTGGAGCGACCTGGCGACATGCGCATGCCCATGTTGGTCGCGCACCGCATTCTCCGCATCGCGTTTCCTTGCACGATAGATGTGGACTTCGACCAGAGAACGCAATCCCCTTCTGATCACCGCCCTGTTGTCCGCCTCAGGCGCTTGGACGGCGGGCGGGATACCGATCGGCCAAGATATGCAGCGAGCAGCCGCGCTCTCTTCGCAGCGTCCGGCATATGGCGGCCTCGCGCCACGCGCTTGAAATGTCGCGACCCGGATGACATCGCCAAAAATGCTCAGAAACTGGATCATGGCCGCATCTCCTTTGAGTGTCGATTTGACCCCTGCTGGCCTTCGTCCTCAAACGAGTATAGTTTTCACTTCGGATAACTTGAGATTATGCAAATGAAGCGCGGCCGCCTTCCCCTGACTGCGTTGAGGAGTTTCGAAGCGGCAGGCAGGCACCTGAGCTTCAGCCGGGCGGCCGACGAGCTCTTTGTCTCCCAAGCGGCGATCAGCCGTCAGATCCGCGAACTCGAGCTGTTCCTGCGCCAGCCCTTGTTCGTGCGCCACCATCGCCGCGTCGAGCTTACCGACACCGGCCGGCGCTTGCTCGATCAACTCGTCAGAAGTTTCGACGCAATCGATGGGCTGCTTTCGGAAATGATGGCGACGCCGGCCCAATCCGTGGTCTGCGTCAGCGTCGAGCCTTCGCTTGCCGCATCCTGGCTTGTGCCGCGGCTCAATCGATTTCGCGAGCTGCGGCCGGATATCGACATTTCCCTCGACGTCGACCCGCGCCTGATCGAGTTCCGCAGCGATCAGGCCGAACTCGCTCTGCGCTTCAGCGCCCACAGCACGTCATGGCCGCGCAGCGAGGCGGAATGCCTTGCTTCGGTCATCTATTCGCCTGTGCTGTCGCCGGCTCTTTCCGCGGCCGGTCCGGCACTGGAAAGCCCGGCCGACCTGCGGCGCTACACCTTGCTGCATGAAGAAAATCGGCAGAGCTGGGCTCGCTGGTTCGAGGCAGCAGGCGTAGCCGCGGATGAGATGCCGGAGCGTGGCCCGTTGCTGGCGGACGCGTCGCTGTCGAAGCAGGCCGCCGTGCTGGGGCACGGCGTGGCGCTGGCTGACCTTCTGCTGGCCAAGGAGGAACTGGCGACCGGTGCGTTGATCAAGCCATTCGGCACCGACATAGTTTGCGGCGCCTATTGGCTGGTTGCCAGGAGCCTACGCAACCTATCCGAACCGGCTGCGGCGTTCGCCGAATGGGTCCGGGTCGAATTTGCCGAAAGCAAGCGTTCTCTGGAAGGTATTTAGGCTGCCTGTTCGGCGCGCTTTTTCTCGATCTGGCCGATCGCGTCGACCACGGCATCGAAGGTAAGCATGGTCGAGGCATGGCGGGCCTTATAGTCGCGCACCGGTTCGAGATATCTCAGGTCGGCGAAGCGGCCTTCCGGCGGCGCGCCGTTTTCCTTCAGCATCTTCAGCATCGTCTCGCGAACGCTGCGCAATTCATCCGCGCTGGCGCCGACGACATGCTGCGCCATGATCGAGGACGACGCCTGGCCAAGCGCGCAGGCTTTGACGTCATGGGCGAAATCGGTGACAACGCCGTCATCCATCTTCAGATCGACGGTCACGGTCGAGCCGCACAGCTTGGAATGCGCGCGCGCGGTTGCGTCGGGATGGTCGAGCCGGCCGATCCGCGCGATATTCCCGGCAAATCCCAGAATTTTCGCATTGTAGACATCGTCGATCATATTTTTCCAATCCGTCGCCGCCGAGCGAACAGCGATTGCCGCTGACGGTCTTCCTTTCGCTCGACACGATCATATATAATGGTGGTATTCGGGCATCGACAAGGTAATCCAAGGCCTTCGTTTTTGCCCAAACATGTTCACGCCGCTTACGGGCTGGAAACTGGGCACGTTTCTAACACCCGAAAGGTCGTGGTCCGTTCAACTCGTTCCTCCTGAGAGAGGAACTACGGGAGACGCCTTTATGGATGCCGTCATCAAGAAATTCATGCCCCCCTCCGCCTATCTGGAAAAGCCGGTCACCGACCGGCCGAGCGAAGCCGAAGCCGAGGCCGCGGTTCGCACGCTGTTGCGCTGGGCCGGCGACAATCCGGACCGGGAGGGCCTCGTCGACACGCCAAAGCGTGTGGTGAAGGCCTATCGCGAAATGTTCGGCGGCTACGACAAGTGCCCGGCCGAGGAACTCGGCCGCACCTTCGAGGAAGTCGCCGGCTATGACGACCTTGTCCTCGTCAAGGATATAACGTTCCATTCGCATTGCGAGCACCACATGGTGCCGATCATCGGCAAGGCGCATGTCGGCTATTTGCCGGACGGCAAGGTTGTCGGCCTGTCCAAGATCGCGCGCGTCGTCGATATCTTCGCCCAGCGCCTGCAGACCCAGGAAGCAATGACCGCACAGATTGCCGGCGTCATCCAGGATGTGCTCAATCCGCGCGGCGTCGCCGTCATGCTCGAAGCCGAGCATATGTGCATGGCCATGCGCGGCATCCGCAAGGAGGGCTCCACTACGCTGACCTCGACCTTCACCGGTGTCTTCAAGGACACGCCCGAGGAACAGGTCCGTTTCGTCACCATGGTGCGTGGCGGCAGGGGCTGAAGACCCCCGCGGTCGCTAGCCATGATCCCGAAAAGTGGGAACCGGTTCTCGGACAGGATCATGGCCAAACAACAAGACAGAGCCTCGCCCATTCCGATCCTATCGGAATGGGCGAGGCTCTGAACAAGGACCGGCGATGTCGGCAGTGGAATTTCCGAAAGCTCCATCAGACAAGAAGGCACTGGAAGAAAGCACGGTCTTTTCGCCGCGCTTCGATGCCAGCGGCCTCGTCACCGTCGTCGTTACGGATGCCGAAGACGGAATGCTGCTGATGGTCGCCCATATGAACACCGAAGCGCTGGCGCTGACGCTGGAAACCGGCATCGCTCATTACTGGTCGCGCTCGCGCAGCGCTCTGTGGAAGAAGGGCGAAACGTCCGGGAACGTCCAGACCGTCGTCGAGATGCTCACGGATTGTGACCAGGATGCCATATGGTTGCGCGTCAAAGTGATGGGCCACGACGCAACCTGCCACACCGGCCGGCGTTCTTGCTTCTATCGGACGGTGGGACTGATCGACGGCAAGGGGACGCTTGCCAGCGACGGCAGCAAGCCGCTGTTCGACGCGGAAGAAATGTATCGAAAGCCCCGTGAACCATCCAAATGAACCATTCGCCGGCCTGCAACCACGTATATTCATGATTTCGATACTGCCAGCCTCTATGTTGGCAGTCGGACAAGGGAGATTGTGATGCTCGAATGGGCGTCATCGCGCAACCGACTGGACGTTCGAGAGGCCAATGGCCTGTCATCGTCCGCCGGCGCATCCGAAACGAACCCCGCCAAGAAAACAGGCATTTCGCTGGCATTGGGCGGCGGCTGCGCGCGCGGCTGGGCTCATATCGGCGTGCTGCGCGCGCTTGACGAAGCCGGCATCGAAGTGTCGATGATCGCCGGAACCTCGATCGGCGCGCTGGTCGGCGGCTGCTATCTTGCCGGCAAGCTGGATGAGCTGGAAGAATTCGCCAGAAGCCTGACCAAGCGGCGCATTTTTGGTCTTCTCGATCTCAATCTGCGCGGCAGCGGCCTGTTCGGCGGCATGAAGCTCGACGCACGGCTGCGCGAGCATATGGCCGGCATCCGGTTCGAGGATCTGCCCAAGCCTTTCGTCTGCGTCACCTCGGAGATCCGCACCGGCCATGAAATCTGGCTGTCGGGCGGCTCGCTGATCACCGCCATGCGCGCCTCCTATGCACTGCCCGGTGTGTTCGAACCGGTCACTTGCAACGGCCGCGTGCTGGTCGACGGCGCGCTGGTCAATCCGGTTCCGGTCTCGGTATGCCGCGCCTACGAGCAGCCGCTCGTGGTCGCGGTGAACCTTCACTACGATCTGTTCGGCCGCGCCGCCGTCATCAAGCACAGCGCCGGCGAACTGGTCGTCGAAAAGGATGCGCCAAGGCCCGGCCTGTTCGACGCAGCGCACCAGTACCAAACACGGCTCGGCATCACCGGCGTCATGGTCGAGGCCTTCAACATCATCCAGGACCGTATTTCGCGTGCGCGACTTGCCGGCGACCCGCCCGATATGTCGCTGCAGCCTAAGCTCAGCCATATCGGCCTGACCGAATTCCACCGCGCCGACGAGGCGATCCGCATCGGCTATCAGGTTACGATGGCACAGATCAGCGAGCTGGCCCGGCTGCAGACGGTTTTGGCCTAAACCGCGATCCCAAACTGAAGGCGAATCTCAGGCGCGTGCGGCATCGACGATGCGGAACTGCACCGTGCGGTTGCCGTTCCAGTGATTGCCCGACAGCGAACCGGCGACATGCACCGGCTTGCCCCTGTTCTTGAACAAGAATTCGCCGAGCGCCGTATCGACGGCGCGAAAGGCGATCGCCTGGATGCGGCCGCCGCTTTCCGACTGCAACTCGGCGCGGATGTGATTGGTGCCGACCGGCCTTGCATCGGCAAGGCGATGGCGCGGCAGCGCGAAGACCGGTGCGACATGCCCGGCGCCGAACGGGCCGGCTTTCTCCAGTGCATCGAGCAGGCCGAGCGTCGCGCCCTCGGCGGCCAGCGCACCGTCGATCGCCAGGCTTTCCTCGCCTTGCAGCCGGAACACGTCGGCCGCCGCTCGTTCCTCGAAGAAGGCCCTGAGCGCGCCAAGTTTCGCCCGCTCCACCGTGATGCCGGCCGCCATGCCATGGCCGCCGCCTTTGACGATCAGCCCGGCAATGGCCGCCTCGCGCACTAGCCGGCCAAGGTCGAAGCCCGACACCGAACGGCCTGAACCCGTGCCGACGCCGTTGGCGTTGAAGGCGATGGCGAAAGCGGGCCGGCGCGCATAGTCCTTGAGCCGCGAGGCCAGCAGGCCGACGATGCCCGGATGCCAATTGGAGCTGGCGGTGACGACGATGGCCGGCCCATTGCCGCCGGCAAGCTCGGCATCGGCCTCCACGCGTGCCGCGGCCAGCATTTCCAGCTCCATCTGCTGCCGTTCCTGATTGAGCCGGTCCAGCGTCTCCGCAATGGTGCGGGCCTCGACGGGATCGTCGGTGGCGAGCAGGCGGCTGCCGAGCGCTGCATCGCCGATGCGCCCGCCGGCATTGATGCGCGGGCCGATCAGATAGGCCAGATGGAAGGTGCTGACCGGCTCGCCGATGCGCGAGACCCGCGCCAGCGCCGCCAGTCCTTCGTTCCTTTGCTGGCGTGCCATCTGCAGCCCTTTGACCACGAAAGCGCGGTTGACGCCGGTCAGCGGCACCACGTCGCAAACGGTCGCCAGCGCCACGAGGTCGAGCAAGCCAAGCAGGTCCGGCGGTGCGGCATCCGGCAGCCGGTCGCGCAGGATCTTCGCCGTCTGCACCAGAGCCAGGAAGACGACGCCGGCGGCACAAAGATGGCCCTGCCCCGAAAGGTCGTCCTCGCGATTGGGATTGACAACCGCTACCGCCGCCGGCAACGGGCCGCCTAGCTGGTGATGGTCGAGCACCACGACATCGGCGCCGGCAGCCTTCGCCGCGTCGATGGAAACGGCGCTATTGGTGCCGCAATCGACGGTAACGATCAGCGTCGCGCCGCGCGAGACGAGTTCGCGCATGGCCTCCGGATTGGGGCCGTACCCCTCGAAGATGCGGTCCGGTATGTAGATCTCCGATGGCACCGAGAAATGTGTGAGAAACCGCTTGAGCAGCGCCGAGGAGGCCGCGCCATCGACATCGTAATCGCCGAAGATCGCCACTCTTTCCCTGGCAACGATTGCCGCGGCGATCCGGGCGGCGGCCTTGTCCATGTCGGTCAGCGACGCCGGGTTCGGCAAAAGGTCGCGGATGGTCGGATCAAGGAACCGCTCGGTCTGCTCGGCGGTCACGCCGCGTCCGGCAAGGACGCGCGCGACGATGTCCGGCACGCCATAGCCCTGCGCTATGGCAAGCGCGGTCATGTCCTGCCGCTCGGTCAGCCGGTGTTCCCAGGAAACACCAGTGGCCGACTGCCTTACATCGAGGAAGATACGGTTTTCGCCCGTCATGCGACGCGCCGTCTGCGGATTGTCATTTCTCACAATATGCGACGGCTAGCCGAGTCGGGAATCAAAACTTTTCCAGATCCTGGTGCCTTGCTTTGATCTCGCGCACGGTTCGTGACGACGAGCGCAGCACGATCGTATGCGTGGTGATGGAATTGCGGCCGAACTTGACGCCGGCCAGCATGTTGCCGTCGGTCACGCCGGTTGCGGCGAACAGCACATCGCCGCGCGCCATGTCTTGTGTGCGATAAACCCGCTTCGGGTCGGAAATGCCCATCTTGGCTGCGCGCTCCACCTTTTGCGGCGTGTCGAGGATCAGCCTTCCCAGAATCTGGCCGCCGGTGCAGCGCAACGCTGCCGCTGCCAGAACGCCCTCCGGCGCGCCGCCGGTGCCGAGATAGATGTCGATGCCGGTTTCATCCGGATCGGTGGTATGGATGACGCCGGCGACGTCACCATCGCCGATCAGCCGGATCGCAGCGCCCGTGGCGCGCACCGCTTCGATCAGCGCGCCATGGCGCGGCCGGTCGAGGATGCAGGCGGTGATCTCCGACACCGCCACGCCCTTGGCCCTGGCCAGGCTCGCGATGTTTTCGGCCGGCGAGGCATCGATGTCGATGACACCGTCCGCATATCCCGGGCCAACGGCGATCTTGTCCATATAGACGTCGGGCGCGAACAGGAGGCTGCCCTTTTCCGCAATGGCAATGACGGCCAGCGCATTGGGCAGGTTCTTGGCGCAGATCGTCGTGCCTTCGAGCGGATCGAGGGCGATATCGACCGCCGGGCCTTTGCCGGAGCCGACCTCTTCGCCGATGTAGAGCATCGGGGCCTCGTCGCGCTCGCCCTCGCCGATCACCACCGTGCCGTTGATGGCGAGACGGTTGAGTTCCTCGCGCATCGCGTCGACTGCGGCCTGGTCGGCGGCCTTTTCGTCGCCGCGTCCGCGCAGCCTGGCCGCCGCAACCGCGGCGCGTTCGGTGACACGCACCAGTTCCATGGTGAGTATCCGGTCAAGGCCGGCGACGATGTTCTGGGCAACATTCATCGGTGGACAATCCTCGTTGGTACATTGCCTCCCGCCAGAGGCGCGCTGGTTGTGTCAAAGCTCCATGACAACAGCAAGACCTGAGCGGGTCTTTTTTGAAAACACAACGATATCAATCGATTGAAAGGAAAGCGTAAATCTCTACTCTGCCCGCTCGATGCGAATGACTTGAGGCTTGTCGGTCAGATGGTCGTCCTTGGTTATGCCTTCGACGGCCTTGCGCACCGCAGCTTCTGTCGTCTCGTGGGTGACGAGGATGACCGTCTTCTGCAAGGCGGTATCCGGTCCAGCGGCGTGCTGCACGATCGATTCCAGCGAAATGTCGTTGTCGGCCATCCGCTTGGCGATGGCGGCAAAGACGCCGATGCGGTCATGCACCGTCAGCCGGATGAAATAGCCGCCTGCGTGGCTGCGCATCTGCGCCTTCTTGTAAGGTCTCAATTCCTTCGCGGGCAGGCCGAAAACCGGACCGTGCTGGAAACCGGGCCGGCTCTTGGCGATGTCGGCGATGTCGCCAACCACTGCCGATGCGGTGGCGTTGCCGCCGGCACCGGGACCGGAGAGCAAAAGCTCGCCAAGGATGTCGGTTTCGATGGCCACCGCATTGGTGACGCCGTGCACCTGCGCGATGACCGAGGCTGTCGGCACCATGGTCGGGTGCACGCGCTGTTCGATACCGCTTTCCGTGCGCTGGGCGACGCCGAGCAGTTTTATCCGGTAGCCGAGATCGCCTGCCGCGCGGATGTCGGCCTGGCTGATGTTGGAAATGCCTTCCATGTAGATGTCGTTGGCGGCAATCCTCGTGCCGAAGGCAAGGCTGGTCAGGATCGACAGCTTGTGCGCGGTGTCGTGGCCCTCGATGTCGAAGGTCGGGTCGGCCTCGGCATAGCCCAGCCGCTGCGCGTCCTTCAGGCAGGCGTCGAACGACAGGCCCTCGGCTTCCATGCGGGTCAGGATATAGTTGCAGGTGCCGTTGAGGATGCCGAAGACACGGGTTACCGAATTGCCGGCCATCGCCTCGCGCATCGTCTTGATGACTGGAATGCCGCCCGCCACCGCCGCCTCGTAATTGAGCAGCACGCCCTTCTTCTCAGCGATCTCGGCCAGCGCCACGCCATGCTTGGCGAGCAGCGCCTTATTGGCGGTGACGACGTGGCGGCCGGCTTCAAGCGCCGCTTTCACGGAAGAGCGCGACGGCCCCTCGTCGCCGCCGATCAGCTCGACGAAGACATCGATGTCGGCGGTCTGCGCCATTCCTACCGGATCGTCGAACCACTTGGCCGCGCCAAGATCGACGCCGCGGTCGCGTTTGCGATCGCGGGCCGAAACGGCTGCCACAACGACCTCGCGGCCGCATTGCCGCGTCAGTTCCGCCGCCTTGTCGCGCAGCACACGCGCCACCGACGCGCCGACGGTGCCGAGACCGGCAATTCCAACACGCAACGCTTCAGCCATGTCCGGCGACGCCCCTCAAGGATTTGGTCGATGTGATATCGGGCAACTCAACGATGCGCGGCGAGCGGCACCACATTGTTGGGCTGCTTGGCGCTGGACGCCAGGAAACGCTTGATGTTGCGCGCCGCCTGCCGGATCCGGTGCTCGTTCTCGACCAGCGCGATGCGCACATGGTCGTCGCCGTGCTCGCCGAAGCCGACGCCAGGCGCCACCGCCACGTCGGCGTGCTCGATCAGAAGCTTGGAGAACTCGAGCGAGCCGAGATGCTTGAACGGCTCCGGTATCGGCGCCCAGGCAAACATCGACGCCGCCGGCGCGGGAACAGTCCAGCCGGCGCGGCTGAAGGCGTCGACCATGACGTCGCGGCGCTTGTGGTAGATATCACGCACTTCGGCGATATCGGCGCCGTCGCCGTTGAGCGCGTGCGCGGCCGCCACCTGGATCGGCGTGAAGGCGCCATAGTCGAGGTAGGACTTGACCCTGGTCAGCGCCGAGATCAGCCGCTCGTTGCCCACGGCAAAACCCATGCGCCAGCCCGGCATGGAAAAGGTCTTCGACATCGAGGTGAACTCGACCGCCACGTCGATCGCACCCGGCACCTGCAGCACCGAGGGCGGCGGATTGCCGTCGAAATAGATTTCCGAATAGGCAAGGTCCGACAGGATGATGATGTCGTTCTTCTTGGCGAAGGCCACCACGTCCTTGTAGAAATCGAGCGAGGCGACCTGCGCCGTCGGGTTCGACGGGTAATTGAGGATCAACGCCAGCGGCTTCGGGATCGAATGGCGGATGCCGCGCTCCAGCGCCGGAATGAAGCCATCGTCCGGCTCCACTTGCAACGAGCGGATGACGCCGCCCGACATGATGAAACCGAAAGCGTGGATCGGATAGGTCGGATTAGGGCACAGGATCACGTCGCCGGGCGCGGTGATCGCCTGCGCCATATTGGCAAAACCTTCCTTCGAGCCCAGCGTCGCCACCACTTGCGTGTCCGGGTCGAGTTTCACGCCGAAACGGCGGGCATAGTAACTGGCCTGGGCGCGGCGCAGGCCGGGAATGCCGCGCGACGACGAATAACGATGCGTGCGCGGATCGCGCACGACCTCGCACAATTTGTCGACGATGGCCTTGGGCGTCGGCAGGTCCGGATTGCCCATGCCAAGGTCGATGATGTCGGCGCCGCGCGAGCGGGCACTGGCCTTCAGCCGGTTGACCTGCTCGAAGACATAGGGCGGAAGCCGGCGGACCTTGTGAAATTCTTCCATATCAATTCCAGAGGTGGGTCAATTCCAGAGGTGGTTTTCGGTCGCGCGATATAACCCTATTTGCAGGTAGGGTCGAGGGCGGGATCGCATTTGGCTTCGATCTGCTTCAGTGCATCGGCGCCGTGCTGCTTTGCCAGCGCGTTCAGCGTCGCCGGGTTCGTCACCCTGACAGCGCCGCCTTTCGAGCCTTGGGTCTGCTCGTCGGCCTTCAACTGGGCGAGCTTGGCGTTCTTTTCCGCGTCGGTGAACTGCTCCGCCGCCACCTTCGGCGGAATATTCAGGTTCGGATAGGTGCCGGTATCCTTCGGCCCGTCGGTAGCCGAGACCGGCGTGGCGCCTTCGATGTTGGTGCTCGAACAGCCGGCGATCGCCAGCAAAACGACCGCCGCGCCCATGCGGCAAAAACGACCAGTGCCAGAAAAACCGGTTTCGCCAATATTAATCGTCATATTGTTTCCTTAGGCAGCCGAGGTAGAGCGCATTGGACCCTGTCGGATGTCCCATGATAATATGTCAAGAAAACGCTTCGGGAGGAACCCCGCCAACCATGTCCAAAACACCCGATTCGGGCAAAGCGGAAGATGACCGGCCTTCGACCGTCGAGCAATATCTGGTGAAGGACCCGGAACGCTTCGCCTTGAACATGGCGCGCATGATCGAGCAGGCCGGCAAGGCGGCTTCCGCATGGGCCGAGCCGCGGGAAAAAGGCGAGGTGCGCGACCATGTCGCCGAGCCGTTCGTCGACATGGTGAAAACCTTCTCCAAGCTCAGCGAATACTGGCTTTCCGACCCGCAGCGCGCGCTGGAGGCGCAGACGCGGCTGTTCTCCGGCTATATGACCGTCTGGGCCAACTCCATCCAGCGCATCAGCGCCGGCAGCGAAGATGCCGACGACGCGGTCAAGCCCGAGCGCGGCGACAAGCGTTTCCAGGACCCCGAATGGGGCCGCAACGCTTTCTTCGATTTTCTCAAGCAGGCTTATCTCGTCACCTCGCGCTGGGCGTCCGAGCTGGTCGAGCACGCCGATGGCCTGGACGAGCACACCCGCCACAAGGCCAGCTTCTACGTCAAGCAGGTGGCCAACGCCATCTCGCCGTCGAATTTCATCCTGACCAACCCGGAACTGTTTCGCGAGACAATCGCCTCGAATGGCGAAAACCTAGTGCGCGGCATGAGGATGCTGGCCGAGGACATTGCAGCCGGCAAGGGCGACCTGAAACTGAGGCAGGCCGATTATTCGCCCTTCGAGATCGGCAAGAACCTGGCCACGACACCCGGCAAGGTGGTGGGTCGCAGCGATGTCGCCGAGATCCTGCAATACGATCCGGCGACCGAGACCGTGCTCAAGCGGCCGCTGCTGATCTGCCCGCCATGGATCAACAAATTCTACATTCTCGATCTCAACCCGCAAAAATCCTTCATCCGCTGGGCGGTCGAGCAAGGCCACACCGTTTTCGTCATCTCCTGGATCAATCCTGACGAGCGGCACGGCACCAAGAGCTGGGAGGCCTATATCCGAGAAGGCCTGCAATACGGTCTGGACACGATCGAGAAGGCCACCGGTGAGAAGGACGTCAACGCCGTCGGCTATTGCGTCGGCGGCACGCTTATGGCGGCGGCCCTGGCGCTGATGGCGCAGGAAGGCGACCACCGCATCAAATCCGCCACCTTCTTCACCACCCAGGTCGATTTCACCTATGCCGGCGACCTGAAAGTGTTCGTCGACGAGGAGCAGGTCGCGGCCGTCGAAAAGGCGATGAACGAGAAAGGCTATCTCGACGGCACCAAGATGGCGACCGCCTTCAACATGCTGCGCTCAGGCGACCTGATCTGGCCCTATGTCGTCAACAACTACATGCGCGGCAAGGATCCGCTGCCCTTCGACCTGCTCTACTGGAACGCCGATTCGACCCGCATGGGCGCGGCCAACCATTCCTTCTACCTGCGCAATTGCTATCTCGAGAACAGACTTTCGCAAGGCATGATGGAGCTGGCGGGCCGCGTTGTGTCGCTGAAGGACGTCACCATCCCGGTCTACAACCTCGCCTCGAAGGAAGATCACATCGCGCCGGCGCTTTCGGTTTTCCTCGGCTCGAAATATTTCGGCGGAGAGGTCGACTACGTCATGGCCGGCTCTGGCCACATCGCCGGCGTCGTCAATCCGCCGGCGGCGCAGAAGTATCACTACTGGACCGGCGGCAAGCCGGCGGGCGACTTCGACCAGTGGGTCGCCAACGCCACCGACCATCCCGGCTCCTGGTGGCCGCACTGGCAACGCTGGATCGAGGCCAGGGACAACACCCGCGTGCCGGCCCGCAAACCCGGCAAGCGCATGAAAACCCTGGGCGACGCGCCAGGCACCTATGTCAAGGTGCGTGTGTAACCTTCTGTAATGTGTGGTGAGTTGACGCGCCGGTAAAAGAGGACGAAATGGTGTCGTCAACCCTTAACTAGCCCCGATTCCTCTCTAGCCGTCGAAATACTCTGGGGCTTGCGGATTTGACACAGGTCTCGTTTCCGTTCGGGGACAAGGAATTATTTCGGCGAGACGTTGCGACGCCGCGCCAATGCCGTACCGGCCGGACATCGAGGGGGAATTTTGTTTTGAAATCAGCAGGATCGCGCCTCGCGAAGGGAGAACGCCGCGCCATTGCCGCCGCGCTTTTCTCCGTGCTCCTGGCGTCCTGCACCTCGGCCGGCGACCCGTCCCTGTCGGTCGGCATGCCGGGGTACAACGCCTCGGCTACGGACATCAGCACCGCCTCCGGCACGCAACAGGTCGCCGCCGATTCGTCGTCGCAGATCACGACTTCACAGATGACGATGACCGCCGAGGGCGATGCAAGCCTTCCCGAGCAGGTCGCTTATGTGCCGATGGCGAAGCCGGGCACCCAGGAGGGCGCCAAGTCCGATGCCGGCTTCCCAGTCACGGCTCCTGCGGGTGCCGAAGCGACTGCGGGCCAGACGCCGCAGCCACAGGAACAGTCCGCGCAGACGGTTGAGCAGGTCGACGCTGCTACGCAGAAGACACAAACAGCCGATGCCGGCACGGCCGCGCCGAAGTCCAAGGCCGAGGCCTCCGCGCCGGCGATGAACAATCCGGTCTATGTGACCGCTGGAGAGCCGCAGCCGCAGCCGCAGGCCTATGCGCCGAAGAAGAAGGGGTTCCTCGCCTCTTTGTTCAGCGCCACGCCCGCCTCGGCGGCACCTGCTCCGCAGGCCAACAACAGGTCGGGCGAGCAACCGGCGACCGCTCAGCCCAAGGCGGAAGCGGCAAAACCGACCATCACTTTGGCCTCGGCCAAAGCGGCTGTAAAGCCGGCGCAACTGGCTTCGATCGGCGATACCAGCCATTTCACCGACGACGCGCTGCCTGGCGTACGCAAGACCGCACTCTTCGAGATCAAGCGCAAATCCGGCCTCGACGACGAGAGCGACGTCGATTTGAACGAGGATGAAGGCGGCGCCTATCAGGTGGCATCCGCCGCCGGCCTTGCCCGGTTGGCACCCAACGGCCTTTTGAAGCAGACCGAGAATGTCGATGTTGCTTGCCTGAAGCCTTCGCTGGTCCGCGTGCTGAAGACGATCGAGGGTCACTACGGCAAGAAGATGATCGTCACCTCCGGCTACCGCGACCCGGCCCGCAACCGCCGCGCCAACGGCGCCAAGAATTCGCTGCACATGTATTGCGCCGCCGCCGACATCCAGGTTCCAGGCGTCTCGAAAGCGCAACTGGCTAGCTATATCCGCAACATGCCCGGGCGCGGCGGCGTCGGCACCTACTGCCATACCGAATCCGTTCACATCGACGTCGGCCCCGAGCGCGACTGGAACTGGCGCTGCCGCCGCCGGCGGTAAGCTGGTTCTCCCTCCCGTTTGTGTAACATCCGCAGTGTGCCGTCCGAGGACGGCATGGGATGGCGCGTAGAGCCGGCTAAATCGCCGAAAAGGCGTGGTTTTGCGGCCACTGAAAAAAGTTGTCGCAGGCGGCGGCAGACGGGTTGCCGGTTTGGTGCAACGCAACTATAAGCGCTCACATCTGAGCGCGCCCATCGTCTAGCGGTCAGGACACCGCCCTTTCACGGCGGTAACAGGGGTTCGATTCCCCTTGGGCGTACCAGACAAATCAAGCACTTTAAGCCTCTTCGGCCCGATTTCATCGAATATCCACCGAATAAACCCCCGCGAATTTCAGCGAACAGATTCGGCGTGAGCCGGAATCCGCCTTGTTGCTTTCCAAGGGTTCCCTGCCACTATCGGCAGGTCCGCGCGACATGGCCGCGACATGGGAGGGGCACTCGAATGGCCGACTACCGGGAGATTTCGCAGGAGTATGCGAAGAGCGCTATCGGCGCAGCGATGTTGATCAATGCCGGCGCGTCGGTCGCCGTTCTAAGCCAAGTGGCCGAGCTCTATAAGCTTGACCTGCTGAGTTCCGTTGTCTGGTCAGTCATGGCTTGGACCGTCGGCGTGGTCCTGGCAGCCCTCGCCTGGCCGACCGCCTTTCTGTCTTCGAGATTTGTGGACAAAAGCGAGAGAGACCAAGGCATGGAGCGAGCTTACCTAGAGGTATCAAATCGGTGGATGGCCGTTGGCCTAATCTTGGTCTTTGCCTCTATTCTTTGCTTCGCAGGAGGTGCGGCCTACATGGTGGCCCAATCTTCGTTTATATCGGAACATCCGCCGATTCCGGCCGCCTCGCCGTGAAAAAAGCCCGCGACCGTGAGGAAGCGCAAGCGCGCCGATGACAACCCGACCCGCCAACAGAAGATGGCCACAGGATATCGGTTTTTTCTTTTCGATAGCCTGCTTTTCGGCCGGCGTGGTGTGTACCTTTGTCCTCCGGAATTATGACGAGCCTTCTGACTCAAGCGTGGTTTGCACGATATTCCTGCTCATCAGGGTCTTTTTTTACCCGCTACGGTCGGGCCAAATTCGAGGACCATTTCAGGGGTTTCAAAGAGGCCGGCTGGACGGAGGAGATGATCATCCAGGTTGGGCGCGCTCAAGCAGCGATCGCTGGAATTGTTTCACTGGTCTGCTTGATGACCATAGTCAAAAATTACCTCGTTCAGTAAGGCTTCTTCGGCCCGGCCTCTCGGAACTCGAATGCTGCTGGACCCATGGCAATGGGTTTTCCGTAGAGATTGGAAAGAATTTCCTGCCTGGCACATATTTGAAAAGCCCGCCACCTGAGGCAGCGGGCATTCCGATCAGACTTCGCGGAATAATGGTGGACCTGAGACGTTGTCGATAGAGAACACCCTACCAAAGGAGGTTATCGATATGCGCCTTTTCGTCCTGTTTTCGGTATTACTTTTGACTGCCTGCATGACAGCACCACGCGGCGCGGCTCCACCCGCACCGCCAACCGCGTCTACATCGAGCGGGAGCAATAGTGGCAGTGCCGGCGGTACTGGCGGTGGCGGCTACTAAAGACGCGAGCGACACTCAGTTTTGGAAATCGCAGAGAACGTTAATCGCGACGAACTGACCGCCCCAGCAAAAAAAGCCCGCCACCACCGGAGGCAGCGGGCTGTGGCCCTCATTTGAGCGTGATTAGATCCAGCGGTCCCGGCGCTGGCCGCCAGCCACAAGAACAAGGCCCAACAGCAAGCCTACAGCCGCGCCCAGCATGAAGGCTGACGATACCGTGCCAGGATTTTCTTGAACGACACCGGAAGCAGTAGACGCCCTATTGCGAAGTGCTTGCGTTGTCCGAGACACGCTATCGGCCGCGCCCTCATACCAACCAGTGGCTTCCTCGACCACCTCTTCAGCGCGCTCCGCGAGCGTCCGATTGATCTTGTTGATCTCGCGCTTCAGCTGCGCAACTTGCTTCTCCAAGGCTTCCTGAGCTTCGCGCTGCGTCTCCGTCGGTGTTGCGGCTTCGTTTGGGTCGTCGGCCATTGTGATCTCCCCTTTTGGTGGGGCTCAACGGACGCCGCGGCGTAAGGTTCCTCATCGAAAAAAACCCGCCACCGTGAGGCAGCGGGCTAAATCTTCTGCAAATTTGCGATAGATCAAATTATCTGGGGATCGTCCCATGTCGCATACCGCGGATGGCGCCGCGGTTCACCGAACACACGGCCAAGGATGCGGAAGCAGGATTTATCTCTGTTCATCATTCTGTATGAAGTCGCCATCCCGCCTATAAGCAACTTCTCGTCCTCGCTCCCTTCGGTCGCAAAACGCCCGCCGCAATCCGGCCGGCGTTGGGGGGTATACCATCTCATTGCATGAGGATTGCCGCCCGCCCACATCGCGACGACAATGCAGCCGAGAAAGCGAAACAGACGGCAGCGCGTAGGTCTTCCGCGATCACGGAAGTTACATGAGTCGCCAAGGTCGGTACTTTCCAACGGCGGACCCCAATCCGCCCGGCCGGCGCCCTACAGGCAATCTACCCCAACGCCCCCCACAGTGGCGCCGGCCACTTTCAGCCCCCTCGTTCGAAAGTTGGCTTCCAATCGCGATTGCGCGCCCGCTGCTGGCCTTCGTAATCAGGAATGCATGTGAAGAACACCTGCCGGCGGTCACGGCCGGCAGCCTTGCAATTTGACCAGACAAAGAGCCCGGCTAGGTCGTCATGCATCGAGCCCTGGTCACGGCCGAGCCTGTCAATCAGCGCCTGGATGTCGAAGCTCTCACTAATATGCTATACGCAAAATGGTGAGGGGCTAGTTCCATGAGACAGCTAGGACACATTGCATTGGCGTGGCTTGTGTTGCCCGGCGATGCAGATGCCCATGATTGGTATACGGGCAAGACTGATCCCGTTCTTTACTATGACTGCTGCGGAAACAAGGATTGCCACCCGATCGATTCCAACGACGTCAGGATGACTAAAGACGGCTATTTCGTCAGGCTGCCGCGCCCCGCTTACTTGAATGAAACCCAGGAAGCGGAGTTGTTTATCCCCAGAGAGCGTGTCCAGACCTCGCCTGATGATCGATACCATATATGCGAACGACTAATGACGTTCTATCGAACGATCATTCCCCGTTTGGAGTTCGAGGCCTATCGCAGATTCAGATGGACGTGCTTCTTCGCACCCCGAGGGACAAGTTCAATCCCGCCGGATGAGATCTACTCGCGGCTTTTGGATTTCAAACTTACCCACGACCCATATTAGAGATGGCTTGAATTTTGTGCTAAGCAGGATCATGAATTCCGGCATTTGTCATCGTCCCAGAAATCCTGCAGCGAAGCGTGCCTTAGGTCTTCCTCGCCGCGCAAGTGCTTCACCCGGGCTTTGATCCCCGGCTTAACCCACTGTGTTGACGGCCGCTTTGGCATATCTTTGGGCGGTGGCCCGGCATGTTCCTGGACGCGCTGCCACAGCCGCTCCCGCATCTCGCGATTGACGCTGACAGAGGCGCTGCCGACATATTTCCGGGTGCCTGGCTCGGCCATCAGGGCGAATGCCGGCTTTCCAGCCTCACGCTCGACGCCGAGCAGCTCGAATTCCCCGACGGTGTAGCATTTTGTCATCAGCCAGTTGGTCGAAGGGCCGCTGCGATACTTGCTGTCTCGACGCTTGGACACCATTCCCTCAAGGCCGGCCTGGTCGATCAGGCGATAGATCGCATTGGCGTCGCCCGGAAGCGCCTGGCTGAACTGGATGTGGATGTTTGGCGGGATGATGCCGGCAAGGATGTCGCGGCGCTCCTGCAGCGCCATGTCGCGCAGGTCGTGCCCGTTGAGGTGCAGCAGATCAAAGGCAACAAAATAAAGATCGTGCTGGCGCCGCGTGATGGCCTTGCGCAAAGCTGCGAAATCCGACAGGCCGGCATCATTGAGCCCGATGATCTCACCGTCGATGATGGCGCTGTCCGCATCGAGCGACTTCGATGCGGCGGCCAGGTCGCGGTATTTCGCCGTCCAGTCCAAGCCACGGCGGGTGAAAATGCGCGTTCCGCTTTCGTCAACGATCATTTGCGACCGGTAGCCGTCGAACTTGAGCTCATGTAGCCACACGCCGCTTTCGGGAGGCTTCTCCACCAAAGTCGGCATTAGTGGCGGCACAAACATCAAACGCATGCATTGACTCGCAAAACTGCGATTCAATTAGCATGCGCTTAATTAGTTCCCATTTTAACGAATCGTTGACCGCGCTGTCCCAGAATAGGACGGCGCGGTCAAACCCAACCGGATTGCGCAGGCGGCTCCGGCAATTCAGCACCCCGCCTCACTGTCGGAGCCGCTTCCACACTCCTCTAAATACCAGCAACGGTTGAATCAACTGTTACCGCACGTGCTTTCCAATGCGCTTTCCCAGTCGTTAGACTTTGATGGAACAGGGCCTCGCCTTCACGGTTGACGCTGAGACAGTCCATCTCTGCGAGGAAGCATGAACGGCCAAGATAACATCTGCAATGCCCGGGCCGCCCTCAAACTGGTCCGTATGGCGATTGAACAGACCTGCCCCGCTGGCGTGTTACCTAGCGAGGAGGCTGTCCTGCTGTTCTATCATCCCGAGCCGATCCACGAGGGCGAAGCGCTTGCCAAAGCCGTCATTGAGACGGGTCGAGAGACTAACCCGATGAATGCGCACATGATCGAGAAGACACCATGACTCATGAGTTGCAGAGAACTTGCCCGCGACGCCAGCATAACCTGTATTTCGCCGCAGGATGTCCGGGAGTTGCTCGATGGCCGGCACGAGAGCGGCCCGGCCAATGTTCTTCGAGGTGAACAAAGGCCGGGCCTGATCTAGTTTCCTGTGCGTAGCTCCGTCAGGTCACAGCGAATGATGCTGCCATGGGAAATGGCTGGCGAGCTGCGTTTGAGCTGCGTCTCCCTTCCCGTCGCTGTCCAAAGAGAGCGACCCGGTTGAACTGTCGTAGCTGACATGGTCGGACCGATCATGCGCAGCCGTACCGGCAGACGAAGCGTCGGAAAGCCCTCCCGACTTGAGCCCGTCAAGGAAGGCCTGGTCGAAGTGAGGCTTGTCCTGCAGCTTGTCCTGGAGCTTTTCCTGGAGCCAGCTGAAGTCGAAGGCGTCATTGCCCCCGCGGCCGGACATGATCTCGGCGGCGCCGCCCTTGCTGGCGTTGGCGCCGACATTTTCATCGCCCTGGACGGTGTGGGCGAACCCGTTGCCGGCCGTTTTATCGTGTGGACCGGCGAGAGACTCCGAGCCGCTAGAAAGGGCGGCCAACACCCGGTCGACACTGCTGCCTGCCTTGTCGCCGGCGACATGGGAGGTGTCGCTGCCGTCATCGCCGGTGGTGACGTCCGAAGGGACAGCCGCAGTGGAGCTGCTGTCGCTCGTGGTGGTGTCGGAAGCGGCGGTCACAGTAGAGCTGTCGTCGCTAGCGGTGGTGTCGGAAGCGGCGGCCGCAGTAGAGCTGTCGCGGATGGTGGCGTCGGCAGGGACAGTCACAGTAGAGCTGTCGTCGCTAGCGGTGGTGTCGGAAGCGGCGGCCGCAGTAGAGCTCTCGTCGCTCGTGGTGATGTCGGAAGCGGCGGCCGCTGTAGAGCTCTCGTCGCTAGTGGTGGCGTCGGCAGGGACAGTCACAGTAGAGCTGTCGTCGCTCGTGGGGATGTCGGAAGCGGCGGCCACAGTAGAGCTGTCGTCGCTCGTGGTGGCGTCGGAAGCCGCGGCCGCAGTAGAGCTGTCGTCGCTGATGGTGGCGTCGGCAGGGGCAATCACGGTAGAGCTGTCGTCGGTCGTGGTGACGTCGGAAGCGGCGGTCCCAGCGGTGCTGAGATTGTGTTCCCGGAAAACGGCTTGCAGTTCCGGGGAGCTCTCAAGTGCGACGTCGCCTTCCTGCGAACCCCAGGCATAGGCAAAGTCGAATTCGGGCGACGGAACCAGTTCGTCCCAGTGGTCCATCATCGTCTGCAGCTGATCCGCCGTCGGCATGACGTATTTGCCGCCCGTGTTGGTCGTCCAATTGCCGCCGCCAAAGGTCTGATGGATCGGAACGATCTGGCTGGTCGGGATGCCCGACTCCACCGCTGCAGCCACGGTTCTGTCGATCATGTCGTAGTCGACCGTGTCTGTGCCCGTGCGCACCGGATAAGCGCTTATTCCAAACAGATCGATATGCGTGTTGTCATAGTTGTAGGTGTTGGAAAAATCCGGGTTTTCGGCAGACCCCATGTCCATCGCGGTGATGAAGGTCTTGGCTTCTGGCATACGAGAGTGGATCCAGTCGGATTCGGCTTTCAAGTCCTCAGCGTCTACCTGTGTGTGGTATTGGCCGGTGGGATCCGGCTCGTCGACGAGAAAAAACCCAAATACCTTCGGATTGCCAAGGAAGGGGGTGACTTTGTCGATAAAGGACTGGGTTACGCCCTCGCCCTCGTTGAGCCAGACCATAGCCTTCGTGCCATCCGGCAGCTCGTTGACCTGGTCAATGTATTGAACGTCAACCAGATTGAAACCGGCGCTTGCGACTTCTGTGGCGGACCCACCTGCTGCGAAATGAAGTGCCATTTATATTCCTTTTTTTCTTAGCGCCCCGCGGTGCCTGCCTACTAGACGGCGTATATTAGCGCCAAATCAAATACCCGCACCCCTCTGATAGAATTTTTGAGATTTTTGGTATTGCATCGAGTGTCGCAGCCCGGATTTCACCGCACAAAGTGCGCGCTCCTGCCAATGTCGATTTCGTGGAAACAATCCGTAGACAGTCTTGATAAACTATCAAAATATTCCTTTTTTGTTCCTAGGCGTACCGATCCGTTCGACGCGCTTGGTAACGCAAATATCAACATTTGTTGTTTCTGACTGCTGCAATCACTGTCTCCTGCTGACGCATCTGCTCGATTTTTGCGCTCTGGCGGGCAGTCACAACGAGGCGACGCTGGCCGCCTCATAGCCAGTTTGGACTATTTGTTTGAACAATCTTGCCCCGGGCGATCGCAGTTTGCGATGTCATGCTGGCGACGGTGCCCATTGCCGCGTTTGAGTTCGGGATAGGTTCGTTGTCTCCCCTGCCGCGGCAAGCCGCTCAAACGACTCGGCGCCGCCTCGTCACGGTGCCGGTTGGGGCCAGCGCTGTAACGCAGCACGGCCAACGTCCGTAAGCGCATACACCCCGCGCTCGGCCCTGGCGAACCAGCCATAGACATTGTGAAGCAGGATATTGGCGGCGCGCGGCGAAATGGTTTTCAGGTCGCGCGGGCGCTTCGGGCCGTCCACCATGGCAGCGGCGCAGGCCAGCGCATCCTGCCGGTAAGCGGTCATTATCGGCGTTCGCGAGCCGCCGCCGACGACAGGGTCGCCGCGCCGGCGCTGATGCTCGTCCACCAGGCGCGATCTTCGCCTCGGATCTCGCCGGGGCGGCAAGGCTGCCGGGCTGAGCAGCAATTCAACGTTGCCGGCGGAACCAACCCCCAGAAGGCCGAAACCGAGCCGCCGGCAGAGTGCGCGGAACCGGCGATCGTGCTCCCGGCCTTTGCCGCGGGCCGACATCCTCGCCGCGAGCCAGACCTCGTCGCACGACGCAGCACGATCGACACCTTGAAGTACGAGTTCGAGGTTGAATTGCAGTTTCAATTCACAGATGACGACCACGGGCGGTTCGCCGTCGCGCAGTCCCACGACATCGCAGCCGCCAACTTCGCCTTTGACGGTGAATTCCAGGCTCTCAAGAAACCGCTTCACCGGCATGTAAAGAGACGTTTCCTGCATGCCGGAGCCATAGCCGATTCGTGAGCGGGTGGCACAGAGCCACTTAGTCATACCAATAACGCACCCAACGGTCTTTGTAGAAACCATTCCAAAAATTGACATTGATACCAGAATTTGTAATTTCTCTATCATCGGCTGAACACGGGAAAGGGAGAGGTCCGGTGTCGATCCGCGAAGAGTTGGCGCATACCACCCTGGTCCTCACATCCGCCGAAGCCAAGATCGTGCAGGTCCTCCTTGCCGACTATCCGATGTCCGGCCTCGGGACTGCCTCGCGCCTGGCAAAGGCAGCGGGCGTCAGCGATCCGACGGTCATGCGCCTCATGGTCAAGCTTGGCTATGGCGGCTTTGCCGCCTTCCAGGCCAAGCTTCTGGCGGAAATCGAATCCCGCCTGCACTCTCCTTTGCTGATGATGGAGGCGAAGCGGCCTGCCAATTCGAGCGAAGGCACGGTCAACGACTACTTCCATTCGGTTTCCGACAGCCTGGAGCGAACGCGCACGGCGGTTCCTTCGCAGAGCTACGGCCGCGCCGCCAGGATGCTGCTCGACTGCAAGGGCCAGGTCGTGCTGCTCGGCGGACGCTTCAGCCGCCACATCGCCTCGATGCTCGCGGGCTATCTCGTGCAGTTCCGTCCCGGCGTGCACGATATCGGCGCACTGGCGCCGACGGATTTCGATCTGCTGATCGATCTCGGCAAGCGCGACCTGCTCGTCGTTTTCGACTATCGCCGCTACCAGTCCGACGTGGTGAGCTTCGCCCGTCAGGCGCGCGAGCGGGGCATGGGCATTCTGCTCTTCACCGATCCTTGGCTGTCGCCGATCTCCGAACACGCCGATCTGACGCTGATCGCGGCAATTGAGGCCAACTCGCCGTTCGACACGCTGGCGACGGCCGTCGTCCAGATGGAGACCGTGTTTGCCCATGCGCTGGAGAGCGAAGGCCAGACGGTGCGCAAGCGCATCGAGGACATCGAAGGGATCCGCCGCGCCAATGGCGTAACGCTCGACGCCTCGGATTTCACCGGGCCGGGTGACCGCAGGACAGTCGCCGGGGACCCGGCCAAATGGGCAGCGCCGTTCGTCAGGGGCAAACCCAAATCGACATGACCAGGGCCGGCATTATCGGCGCAGCATTGGGCGGCTGATTGGTCCGCTACCCGCAACGCCAAGAGACAATCACGAACGCCGCAGAGGCACGAAAGGACATCGATATGGTGGACAGGGATGCGGCCGTCGCCGCCGCGCAAGCCGAGATCGACAAGGATCGCGACTGGGTGATCGGACTGACCAGCGAAATGGTGCGGATTCCTTCGGTGAATCCCAAATTCGAGGCCAAACGAGGCCTGAACCGCGAGGCCGACGTGCAGGCGCTGCTGGAGCCGATCCTCAAGGCGGACGGCTTTTCGACCGAACAATGGGACGCGCTGCCGGGGCGCCCCAATCTGGTCGGCGAATGGGCCGGCGATGAGGAGCGCAGCCTGATCCTGTGCGGCCATATCGATGTCGTGCCGGTCGGCGAAATGAAGAACTGGTCGGTCGATCCGTTTGGCGGCGATATCACGAACGGGCGCCTCTATGGCCGCGGGGCGGTCGACATGAAGGGCGGCGTCGCGGCTTGCATCGCGGCCGCGCACGCCATCCGCAAGGCCGGCATCAAGCTCCAGGGCCGGCTGGCGATCCACACGGTTGTCGACGAGGAAGCCGGCGGCTTCGGCGCCATGGATGCGGTCGCCAGGGGCAAGCTCGCCAAGGCGGTGCTGGTCGCCGAACCGACCTGGGGCGATGTGCTGCCGGTCGAGGGCGGGCTCGAATGGGCGCGGGTGACGATACGCGGCCGCAACGCGCATTCGGCGCTCCGCTACAATGAAATCTATCCGCAGCGCCACGACAAGGACCGGCTGGAGCCCGGCGTCAACGCCATTGAGATCGCGGCGCGCTTCATCACGGCCGTGCGCCAATACGAGCTTGACCGCACGCGGGCCAGATCCCATCCGCTGCTGCCGCTCGGCATGAACACGATCAATATCGGGGTGATGCATGGCGGCACCGGACTTAGCGAGAACGGCCTGCCGACGGTGATGACCAACCCGGCGATCATTCCGGACGTGGCGGTCCTCGATCTCGATATGAAATTCCTGCCTGATGAGAATTCAGCCGATTATCGCCGCGATTTCGAGACTTTCGTGCATCATTTCGCCGCCACCGACGCCTGGCTGCGTGAAAACCCGCCGACCATCCAGTGGGAGCTGGGCGGCCTGTACTTCCCGCCGATGAACACCTCGCCGGATCATCCGCTGGTCCGGTCGCTCGTCGCCAACAAGGCTGGCATCGGCAAGAAGCCTGAGGTGAAGGGCTTCGTCGCCGTATGCGACGCCGCGCACTATGCCGGCGCAGGCGTCGACGGCGTCATCTTCGGTCCGTCCGGCGACGGTTTTCATGGCGCCGACGAATATGTCGAGATCGATTCGGTGGTGGAGACCGCCAAGGTCATCGCCGCCTCCGTCATCGACTGGTGCGGCGTCCGCTAGACTCGAGTTGGTTAAGGTGTGTTGAGATTCAGGTCAGGCCGAGTCGAAAATGGTGGGTTCCGAGAACCGGAGCGCAGCGTACTTTTGGGTACGTGAGCACCGGAAGCGCAGGAAGCCGCCATTTGCAGGCCGGCCTCACCTGAATATCAGCGCACCTTGATGCGGTCGGCCACCACCGTCCATGCGGCGCGGATCATGCCGACCAGGCCGCTTGGGTAGACCAGCATGATGACGATGATGAGCAGCGCCGAGATCATCAGCCGCCATGCGCCGAAATCGGCCATCGCCTCGGAAAAGACGGTGAGCACGAAGGACGCGATGATCGCTCCGTAGATCGTGCTCGTTCCGCCGAGCAGCACCATCGACAGGATGATGGTCGCCAGGCTCATGCCGAACACGTCGATCGAGGCATTGCGCTGGTAGGCGGCATAGAAGGCCCCGGCAATTCCGGTGAAGAAGGCGCTTGCCGCCAGCGTCACCATGCGCTGCCGGACCAGCGAGACGCCGCGGCTGATGGCGTATTCCTCATTGTCGCGCAGCGCCACGATGCTGGCGCCGGCTCGAGAGCGCACGAACAGCCGCAAAAACAGCGTGCTGAGCACCAGAAGTGTCAGCGCAATGTAGAAATAGCCGATCTTGCCGTCGCGGATCATGTTGTGGTCGAAAAGATAGAGGCCGGGCACCCGCACCAGACCTTGCGTGCCGCCCGTCAGGTCCGACTGGCTGATGATGACCTGCATGACGAGCTGTGCGAAGCCGAAGGTGACCAGGATGATATAGATGCCCTTGAGCCGCAGGATCGGAATGGTCACCAGCACGGCCGCCACGGTGGCGATCACGCCGCTCGCCACAAGCGCGATCCACGGATCGATGCCGGCCTGCTTGGCGAGCAGGCTGTAGGCATAGACGCCGATGCCAAACAATGCCAGGTGGCCGAAATTGAAGACGCCGCCATAGCCGAGGCTGAGGTCCCAGTTCGAGGCGACGATGGCGTAGATGAAGATCATGATCAGCACATGCCGGCTGTAGCTGTCGCCGAAGACGAGCGGCAACAGGGCAAGCAGCAGGAACCCCGCCACGAAGCCGATCGCCTCGCGGTTCCAGGTCACACGGCCGGGAGCAGACGGGATGGCGATGTCGAGGAGCGTCATGCGAGCCCCCTGGAACGGGTGGCGAAAATACCCTCCGGGCGCACCATGAGCGTCGCGATGAGCACGAGGAAAAGCAGTGCCGGCGTCCAGTAGAGGCCGAAATAGTAGTTGCTCGCCGCCTCGAAGAATCCGATCAGGTAGGCAGCGAAGATCGGTCCTGAAATGCTTGAAATACCGCCGAAAACCACCACGATCAGTGCCTTGAGCAGCGGGTCGGCACCCATCGACGGGTTCATGAAGCGGTAGCCGCCCATGAAGATCCCGGCCAGCCCGGCCAGCGAAGCGGCGATGGCGAAGGCAAGGCCGTAAAGCGCCGTGACGTTGAGGCCGACGAGCTGGCTCGCATCCTCGTTCTGCGCGACCGCCCTGAGCGCTAGGCCGAGCCGGGTGCGGTTGAGGAACGACCACAGCGCCGCAAGGATCAGCGGCGTGATGACAATGATCGCGATCTGGTGCAGCGACACACCGACACCGGCGATGGTGGTGTTGCCCTCGATCAGGCTCGGAAGCTGCTTGGAGCGCGGACCCCAGACCGTCAGTGCGCCGTTCTCCATCAGCGAGCCGGCGGCCAGTGTGGTGATGACGACGACCAGCACGATGTTGGGACGGCCGATCAGCGGCCGCACCACCGAGGCCTGCAGGATCCAGCCGGCGCCAGCCATGACGATGACGGCGAGCGGGAAGGCGATCACCACCGGCAGGCCGAAGGCGACGAGCTGCCAGGCAAAATAGGCGCCCAGCATCATGAACACGCCATGGCTGAAGTTGAACACACCGATCGTCGTCCAGACGAGGGCCAGCCCGACCGCCATCATCGCGTAGAGCGAGCCCTGGAACAGGCCGCCAAAGAAGATATCCGAAAACATGCTCATGCCCGAACCCTGTCCGATCCTGCCTTCAATGCCCGAAATACATCGCCATGATTTCGCTGTGCTCGATGCTCTCGCCCGGCCGGATCTCGGTCTTGACCGCTCCGTGATCGACGAGGAAGAGCTGCCGGCTGAGTTCGAGCAGGAACTCGATGTCCTGCTCCACGACGACGAGCGGCACGCCGCCCTTCGAGATATCCATGACGGCGGTGCAGAGCTCGTCCTTGATCTTCGGCGCCAGTCCAAGCGTCGGCTCGTCGAGGATCAGCAGACGCGGATGGCTCATCAGCGCCGTGCCGATCGACACCATCTGGCGCTCGCCGCCGGAAAGCGTGCGCACCCTTTGCCGCCACCGTTCGGCGAGCTTCGGGAACAGCTTCACCACCTTTTCGCGGTTCACGGCCTCGTGCGGCCGTGCGCGCGGCGAATAGGCGCCAAGCGCCATGCAGTCGCCGATCGTCAGATCCGGGAACAGCTTGTTGCCCTGCGGCACGTGGATGAGACCGGTGGCGACGATGGCGCGCGCGCTCAAGCCAGTGATGTCCTTGCCGTCGAAGACGACGCGGCCGCGTTTCGGCGCGACCAAGCCGGAAATGGTCCTGAGCAGCGTCGTCTTGCCGTGACCGTTCGGCCCGAACAGACCGACATTGCCGAACCGGCCAGCCTCGAGCGTGATCTCATGCAGAACGGTCACACGGCCATAGCCGGCGGTCACCGCCTCGACACTCAGGATCGGGCTCTCGCTCACGCCGCCGATCTCCTTGTCCCGAGATAGGCCTCTACCACGCGATGGTCGGCGATCACGCTCTTGGGGTCGCCCGCGGCAAGCACACGGCCCTGATTCAGCACGAGCAGATGTTGCGACAGGCTCATCAGGAAGGTCAGCACATGCTCGATCAGCACCACGGTGATGCCGCGCGCGGCGGTGCGCCTGATCAAACCGATCGACGTCTCGATCTCCGGCTTGGTCAGGCTCGATGCCGGCTCGTCGAGCAAAAGCATGCGTGGTTCCGTGGCGATTGCCGTTGCGAGCATCAGGCACTTGCGGTCGAACACCGACAATTCGCCGGCGAGCCGTCCGAACGTGGCCGACGAAAGGCCGACGAACTCCAGCGCCTCGGCGGCGCGGGTCCGCGCCTCGGCCGCCCCTCGCCCGGGCTTGCCATAGCTTGCGCCGATCAGCGCGTTCTCGAACACGGTCAGCCCGTCGAAGCTGGTCTCGCGCTGGAAGGTCCTGAGAAGGCCGAGCTGTGCAATGGCATTGCCTGTCTTGCCCTGGATCTCCATGCCGTCAAACCGTATCCGGCCCTTGTCGGGGCCGAACGGTATGCCGGTGATGACGTTGAACAGCGTGCTCTTGCCACTGCCGTTCGGCCCGGCGACGCCGAAGATTTCTCCGGCCTCGACGGCGAATGAAACATCATCGACCGCCTTGAGCGAGCCGAACGCCTTCGATACGCCTTCGACTTCAAGCAGCGGCATGCCGCTATTTCATCCAGGGCTGCGACTGGAACTCGCCGGTCGCGTATTTGGCGGGCGAGATCAGGGCGCGCTTGCCGTCCCAGATCTGGAAGAAGGTGATCGGGATGTAGTCGTCGCCCTGCATGGCAAGATGCGTCGCCGGATCGAATTTCAGGCGGCCCTCGGCGACCTGCTTGTCGGTCTCGGACAGCGCCTTCATGATCGCGGCATGGTCGCTCGGGTCGCCGGCCTTTTTCAGCGCGTCGAAATAGACATTGACCATCTCGTACAGACCGACGCCGTATGTGCCGCTCTCGACGCCGTATTTGGCCTTGAACTTGCCGGCCACTTCGTCGGCGCGCGGGTTCTTCGGCGTGGTCAGCGCGCCGCCAAGAAGGTTATAGATCACGCCGCTCGACTTTTCCTTCGTCAGCTCGACGAATTCCGGAACGCTCGGCGCATATTGCAGGAACACCAGACTCTTGGTCGGCTGCTCCAGGAACTGGTTGAGGAACGAGGCCGAATTGCCGGGCAGATAGTCGGTGTTGATGACAACGTCTGGCACGTCCTTGCGCACCTTGGCCAGGATCGAACGCCAATCGGTCACCTCGCCGAAGGGCACGAGCTCATCGACGGTGATGGTCCAGCCCTTCTCCTTGAAGGTCTTCTTCATGCCTTCGGAGATGGTCTTCGAATAGGCATTGTCGGACGAGATGATGGCGACCTTCTTGGTCGGCAGCGTGATCTTGCCTTCGGCCGCCAGCTTCTCGACAAAAACCGTGACGTCGGTGTTGTAGGCGTCGAAGGACGGGGTCAGCGACCAGCAGCAGGCGTATTTCGCCGGATCGGGCGCGATGATATCCTTGGTCTGCTGCGATGTGGCCGCAAGCATGTAAGGCATCTCCGCCTCGGCCATGTTGTCGATCTCGAAATTGGTCAGGCTGGCATAGCCGGTCAGCATGAAATGCACATCCTGGTCGCCGAGCAGGCGCTCGACCGCGCTGGTGACGTTCGCAGCCGACTGGTCCTTCACGTCGCCCACGACCAGTTCGAACGTATGGCCGTCGACGCCGCCGGCGCTGTTTGCCTCGTCGATCGCCATCTGCGCGCCACGCTGGAATTCCTGGCCGTCGGCCGCCGCCGGGCCGGTCAGCGGCGCAAGCAGGCCGATCTTGACGACATCGGCGAATGCCGGTGCTGTGGCCAGCATCACGCCGAGCGACGTTCCGATCAGCATATGCCTGAAATGGCGTTTCATCGACTTGGTCATCATTGATCCTGTTCCCCTGTTATTGTCGTGACGATGGTTGGATGATTGACAAATTATGCACAGGCGGGTCAATTTGAAAAGATATTTTCATGCGTAGGCGGACAAATTTGCCCGCTCTGTTGAACGCGTGAGGCCATGTGATGCATTTCCAGGCAGTTCGCCGGGGGGCTGCGGCAATCAATCGAAACGGAGACAGGCGAATGGAGACAGGGATGGCGACCACGATCAAGAAGATCGAAACCAGTCACGGCACGCTCGCCGTGCGCGAAAGCGCCGGCACCGGCATGCCGGTGCTGATGATCCACGGCAATTCGTCGTCAGGCGCCGTCTTCCGCAATCAATTCAACGGCAGGATCGGCGCAACCTACCATCTGATCGCGGTCGATCTTCCCGGTCATGGCGAGTCCTGCGACGCGGTCGATCCGCATCGCAGCTACTCGATGCCAGGTTACGCCGACGCAATGACCGAGGTGTTGAACAGGCTTGGCATTGAAAAGGCAGCGGTCTTCGGCTGGTCGCTGGGCGGTCATATCGGGTTGGAGATGATCGACCGCTATCCCGGCATGCTCGGTCTGATGATCACCGGCACGCCGCCGGTCGCCGGCGCCGATCTCAACAATGGCTTCAAGCCCAGCCCGCATATGGGCCTGGCCGGCAAGGAGACCCTCACCGAAGAAGATATCGACGCTTATGCGCATTCAACCTGCGGCGAGCCCTATGACCAGCTGCTCCGCAATGCCGTCGCGCGCACCGATGGCCGCGCGCGCAGACTGATGCTCGGCAAATTCGCGGCTGGCGAAGGCAAGGACCAGAGCGCGATCGTCGCCGGCAAGACACCGCCGATCGCGGTGCTCAACGGCGCCGACGAGCCGTTCGTCAACACCGACTTCGTCGATACGATTGCCTTCTCCAACCTCTGGGAAGGCAAGAAACACCTGATCAGCAATTCCGGCCACGCGCCGTTCTGGGATTCGCCGGACCGGTTCGACCCGATCTTCGAACGGTTCCTCAAGAACCTGGAGCCCAGCTGGCGCTAATGCATGTCGCGCAAAAATGCGCAGCGGTTTTGCGATAACGACATGCATAAAAACAAGAGCTTAAAGCGCGTCGCATGAGCCCGTTCGAACGCGACGCGCTTTAAGCCCTCAGCCCCCTCGCCTCGCCAGAACGCTTGCCCGGAACCATCATATCCCTGGCCAGGAGGCGGCTCACCCGGCAGAACGCCATGAACGCCCGGCAAGCCTCCTCGGTGTCGACGAGGTCGACCGTGGCGCCGAAGCAGGCATTGAACGCAGCCTGATAGACCGGGCCCTGCCGGCGAACCGGCCAGCCTTGCAGGAAATCCAGCGCCTGTTCGACGCTGTATATTTCCTCGACCGGCAGGCCAGGCGCGGTCGTGATGCGCACCGGCACCTCGAATTGCAATCTGTCCATTCGTGTCTCTCCCGAGCAGCGTTCCCGCAGCAACGCCGCTCGTTGCAAAAAGGTTGCCTTGACCGGCTTCTTGCTCGGGCCACGCTTCTTGCTCAGAAATATGTCGTCAGTGCGGACGAACACCCTGGACAGGCACAAGGTGAAGCCGCAACGCATGAATTTCGCCGGCTTGTGCCCGTCGTCGGCAGTTCGTCCTTGAACCTGGCGCCGTCCGGTGCCAAATCTGAGAGACTTTTCTCACAGGCTCATTAGAAGCCCTTTCTTCCGGCAAGACGGACACAATGGTCACCTATCTCGACGCCGCCACGGCACCGCTCAGAAACACCGGCCAGATCCGCCTCTATGGCGAAGAAGGCTTTGCCGGCATGCGCAAGGCCTGCGACCTCACCGCGCGCTGCCTCGACGAGCTGGTGTCGATCGTCGCGCCGGGCATCACCACCGAAACCATCGACCGCTTCGTCTTCGAGTTCGGCATGGATCACGGCGCATTGCCGGCGACGCTCAACTATCGCGGCTACACGAAGTCGTCCTGCACCTCGATCAACCACGTCGTCTGCCATGGCATTCCCGACAACAAGCCGTTGAAGGACGGCGACATCGTCAACATCGATGTCACCTACATCCTCGACGGCTGGCATGGCGATTCCTCGCGCATGTATCCGGTGGGCACGATCAAGCGCGCCGCCGAGCGCCTGCTCGAGGTCACGCATGAATGCCTGATGCGCGGCATCACCGCGATCAAGCCCGGCGCCCGCACCGGCGCCATCGGCGCCGCCATCCAAACCTATGCCGAAGGCGAGCGCTGCTCGGTGGTGCGCGATTTCTGCGGCCACGGCGTCGGCCAGCTCTTTCACGATGCCCCGAACATCCTGCACTATGGCAACGCCAGCGAGGGCGTCGAGATGCGGCCGGGCATGATCTTCACCGTCGAACCAATGATCAATCTCGGCCGGCCGCACGTAAAAGTGCTGTCGGACGGCTGGACGGCGGTGACGCGCGACCGCTCGCTGTCGGCGCAGTACGAGCACACGATCGGCGTCACCGAGACCGGATGCGAGATCTTCACGCTGTCGCCAAAAAACCTCGACCGCCCGGGCTTGCCAGCATAGTGTCAAGTCGGGCGGGGCATCTGCCCGGCAAAAATGCTGGATACGGGCGGCTATGGGGAAAACCAGCGACGACGACGAGCGGGGTTTCTTTCCCGAGAGACCGACAAAATCGCTCGCGAAAGCCAGGTCGGTCGAAAAGCCGCATTATCTCGGTCATCGCGACCGCTTGCGCCAACGGTTCGCGGCCGCGGGTTCCGACGCCCTCCCCGACTACGAATTGCTGGAACTCCTGCTCTTTCGCCTGATCCCCCGCGCCGACACCAAGCCCGTCGCCAAGGCGCTGCTGGCGCGCTTCGGCACGCTGGCCGAGGTGCTTGGCGCGCCTGTCGCGCGACTTGAGGAGGTCGGGGGCATCGGCCCGGCGGTGGCACTCGACCTAAAGGTCGTTGCCGCGACCGCCCAACGCGCGGCACGTAGCGAGATCAAAGGCCGCGAGGTCTTGTCGTCCTGGACGCAGGTTCTCGGATACTGCCGGTCAGTCATGGCCTTCGAGGAGCGCGAGCAGTTCCGAATCCTGTTTCTCGACAAGAAGAACGCGCTGATCGCCGACGAGGTGCAGCAGGTCGGCACCGTCGACCACACGCCGGTCTATCCGCGTGAAGTGGTCAAACGCGCGCTCGAACTCTCCGCCACGGCAATCATTCTGGCGCATAATCATCCGTCAGGCGACCCGACGCCGTCGCGCGCCGACATCGAGATGACCAAGCTGGTCATCGAGACGGCCAAACCGCTCGGCATCGCCGTCCATGATCACATCATCATCGGCAAGAAGGGTCATGCCAGCATGAAGGGCCTCCTGCTGATCTGACGCCCGATTTGAAATATGCATCGGCTTCTCGTCGGAAGCGTCCGGCGCTGGCTTCACCATGTTCGCGCCTGCCATGATGGCGAACCAGCGGAAGAGCTCGCCAGCCCGCGACTCGACAGCTCGACAGCTCGACCTAGGCGGCGCCCGATAACCTCGGCAATCCGCTTGAAGAGAACGCTTCCATCAGAAACCGACCGCCGACGCGCCATAGCTGCACGCTTCCCGCCAGCCATCTTGAATCGGAAGACATTTCGATCAATCGGCCCTGCCGATTTCGGTCGCTTGATGCGCCACATTCCTCCATTGCCCATTTTCATGAACGTATACGCGAAGGTGCCGGGCTCTCTTCACTACGGAAGATCCCCCGCTTGTTCTGTACGCATTGTGATAACGTCCAACGACAACGGCGACATTGCAGTAGATCATCGCTTTGTTTTCGTCGATGACGAAGGTGGAAAACAGCGCGCGTTCACCCCTACGGCCTGCGATGAATTGCGATTTGTTGCGAGCGCCACCAGAGCTTTCGACGTGAGAATAGTCGTCGGCAGTGATCTCTTCCAGAAACCCCACGTCGTTGCGAAGCAATGCGTCGATGCGCATGGAATCTAGCTCGAGGACTTCCCTCTCGGCTACCTCGCTGTTCACGCATTGCTGACTCACTGGCTGGGCGACCGCGAGCGATATTGGCAGGCAGAGCGAAGCGATGGCCGCTAAGGCACGAAGGTTCCGGGCCAATTGACATCTCCCTCTTGTGTTTGGCGAGGTTCATGGGACTGTTGCGGGAACTCCACCCCGGCCACCGGCAGCCGATGCGCGTGAGCATTCGGGCGCGGCCAGGCTCCCGAGCGGGACCGAAAGAACCTGCCCATCGGGGTCGCCACGTCGCCCGTTCGTCAGGAACCACAGGTTGCCGTCGTTTCCCTCGAGTACATGACGAACACGCCCAAACTCGCCGGCGTAGTGTGCCGTTGCTTCGGGATTGCCCGCGGCGTCAATTGTCACCGACCACAGCCGCTGCCCTGTCAGACCTGCAACGAAGAAGGTGCCGTCAACGTAGGCAAGCCCGCTTGGACCCATTTCCTGCGTATGCCACTGCATGACAGGGTCTATGTAAGCGGGGTTGCCTCCCCTGCCTTCGATGACCGGCCACCCGTAATTTCCCCCCGGCTCAACGCGGTTGAGTTCGTCCCATCCATCATCCCCAAAATCGGTCGCCCACAGCTGTCCCCTGTCATCCCACGCCAGTCCTTGAGAATTGCGGTGTCCAAGGGAGTAGACGAGAGAGCCTCTCACAGGGTTATCCGTTGGGACGCCGCCGGTAGGCGTCATGCGGAGGATCTTGCCAGCAAGTGAGTTTGGATCCTGCGAGAGGTTGGGATTTCTCGTCTCGCCCACCGTTGCATAGAGCATCCCGTCAGGACCAAACTCGATGCGCCCGCCGTTGTGACCGCGCCCTCCGGGCAATCCGTCAAGGACGGCTTGCACTTCACCGAGCGCGCCTTCGCTGTACGCCATCCGCACGATGCGATTGCCCGAAATCGTGCTGTGGTAAGCGTAGAGCCAGACGTTCGCGCTCTCTGTGAGCACCGCAAGTCCAAGCATCCCGCCATCGCCTCGGGCTACGACGTCGGGCACGGTGCCGACTGACCGTAGCGTTTCGCCAAGCCGAAACGCCACGATCTCCCCAGTACCACGCTGACTGACGAGCACCTCGCCGCCGACGCGCACGGCGGACCAGGGTATGTTGAGCCCCGAAGCAATCTCGATGGGGGTGGCCGCGGGCATTACGCACGATGTCGGGGAGCCCACTGAGCGAGACGACTGGGCGTGAACGCCGGAGGAGATCAGCAGCGATATGGAGCCGAGCATGGTGAATGCGAGAGCGATCATCGAGGCCCGAACCACTGCGATTGCTACACCGCGCCCGTCCGTTCCCAGCACCTCATCCCGCATGTGGCCAGCACTGGCTCTTCGATCGAAATCTCGACTCTCCATAGACGCTCTCCATTGAATGGCTGTAGGCCGACCACGCGCCAATCACATCACGTCGCCGTCTCCAGGCGGGACGAAGTCGTTCCAGCCTTGCGCTCCCGGAGCGCATCCAAGCTCCAGACACCCGGCCCGGCGGCGGAAATGTAGAGAAACAGGAAGCAATACAGCATCGCTGCTTCGCCGTGATTGAGTACCGGGAAGAAACCATTCGAGCTGTGCGCGATGAAGTATGCGAAGGCCATGGATCCCGAAAGCAGGAAGGCAACCGGGCGGGCGAAGAGGCCAAATACTAATAGAAGGCCGCCAACCACTTCGAGAACTCCGGCCGTGAGCAGCAACGGGTTGAGAGGATATTCAAAGGGTGCAGGCCAGCTGAAAAGCTTCATGGTGCCATGGGTGAAGAATGATCCTGCTGCAAAAATGCGCAAGACACTCAGAATATGAGGTGCAAAGTTTCGGATATAGGGTATCTGCAAAGCGGGCATATTTGCCTCCAAGGTAACTAGACGGATTGCGAGTTGGGTTAAAACAAGTGCTCGACGGCTCTCCTTCGTCAGAGCACGTCGTCTATGCGTATCGGCAGTTTTCGTATGCGTTTGCCTGTTGCGTGATAGATGGCATTAGCGATTGCAGGCGCTGTTCCGAGCATCACCAACTCGCCCATTCCTTTCACACCGACCGAGTTGATCCTGGGATCAGGCTTATCTATCAGCCCGACATCCACCTCACTGATATCGGCGTTCACCGCCATCACGTAGTCGGCGAGATCGTCATTGAGGTAACCGGCAAAGCGCGGATCGACTTCCGACTCTTCCCGAAGCGCTGTGCTGAACCCCCAGACGACACCGCCGTACATCTGTCCCTTCGCGGTCCTCGGGCTTACGACCCGCCCTACGTCCGCGATGCTGACCGCGCGCGGCATGCGGATCCGCCGGGTCGTCGCGTCGATGTGAATCTCCACGAACTGCGCGATATAGCTCATGGACGTGAAGCCGGGGTAATCGGGCCCTGCGCCTGCACGGCCGCCGGTGCGGTAGGCCTCGATGGCCGACGCGTCTTGACCTGGCGCCAGCTCTGAAACCTTGACCTCGATATAGGGGCGCTTCAGGCGCGCGAGCTGTTGGTGCAAATTGCCGGCTGGCGGATTGGCCCCGGCAAGTTCGGCAAACCTGGCGCGTAGAGCCTCCACCGCCTTTGCGGCCGTCGGGACACAGCTGGCCGTCCCGCGCTCGCCGACCGTGGCGAGCTGTGGGCCCAACGTAGTGTCGCCGAGCAGAACTTCCAGACGGTCGGGGTTGATGTCGAGACCCTGGATGATGACATTAGCAATCGCAGTCAGTATTCCTTGGCCCATCTCGTGTCCGGAGCTGATCATGCGTGTTGTGCCATCGGCCCTGACCCTGAGCGTTGCCTCGCTCGCAGACATCGACGCACCGAAGATGCCGCACGCCACTCCAAGGCCGACCAACGTCCCGTCGGCCAGTCGCATAGATCCCGGTTCAGGAAGACGCCTGCTCCAGCCGAAGCGGCTGGCCCCCTCTCTCAGGCAGTCGTTCAGAAAGTGCGGCGATAGAGGTTGGCCAGCGATGATGTCGTTCTTAGCCTCGTGTTCAAGACGAAGCTCAACGGGGTCCTTGCCAAGCTTGTAGGCCATCTCATCGATCACGCTTTCCAATGCAAAGCCGGCCGGAAAGGGATGCGTGCCCCTTGTGTGACGCGGCATCTGACGATCGATGTGGATGTCGCCTGCAGTCGCCCGAAAGTTCTCGATCGCATACAAGCGGGCGATATCTTCGTGGTAGCCGGTCGAGCGAAAGCCGCCATCCGGAATGTTTTCTTGCACCACGTCGTAAATGATGGCCTGCAGACGTCCTTCCGCGTTGGCAGCAAGACGGATGCTGTGGACACTGCGCGGCCGATAGTTGGCTATATGAAAGAGTTGCCCGCGAGGCGTCACCAGCTTTACCGGGCGCCGTATCAACCGTGCCGCGTGTGCGACCAGGAACGTCTGTATTTTTGGAGGAGATTTTTGCCCGAACCCACCACCGACTTGTTCTGATTTCACTGCGATCTGATCGGGTGAAAGCTCAAATGCTTTCATTAGCGCCGCCTTGACGGCGTCAAGATTTTGACATCCCTCGTATACCGTCAGTCGTCCATCAGTCCATTCCGCAACGGTGCCAAACAACTCCATGGCATTGTGATGCTGGGTTGGCGTCTCGAAGATGCCCTCGACGATTGTCGCTGCGTTTTGGAATGCCCGATCGACGTCGCCTGCGTTGAATCCCTCGGCATCTACGCGTTGCGCACCAGGGCTTGTCATCAACGGAATATAGGGCGCCGTCTCGTAAACCGCCGTCACCGCTTCGGCGCCTTCGATCGCCGCTTCGACGGTCTCGGCAACTACCAGCGCAATGGGCTGGCCCCGATACGATATCTCTGCACGAAGTGCCGGGAAATCTCCTATGCCCAGCACTTGGACAACACCGGGCGTTTCCATGGCAGGCGCTACATCGAGGGCACTTACCTTGCCTTTCGCAATAGTCGCAGGCACCAGCATGGCATATAGCATTCCGGGCAGCTTAACGTCGGCACCGTACTGCGCCCGGCCGAGAACTTTGTCTCTCGCATCGACACGTGCAATTTCCGAGAAGGCTTGCGTAGGCATTACGCCCTCCTTTCAGCGGCGATGATCAGCGCATCGGCGATAACTCTCGCGCCGAGTTCGATCTTGAATGCATTGTGCTGACCGCCTCGGGCGTCGGCGAAAGCCGCCCTTCCGGCCCGAAGAGCAAGTTCAGGTGTGAGTGGTGAACCAGCAACAATCGCTTCGGCGGCGCGGGATCGCCAAGGTGTGGTCGCGACACCGCCGAGCGCAATGCGGGCGGTGCGGACGGTGGCGCCATCCATCTCGAGTGCCACCGCAGCGGAGGCCAATGCGAAGGCATAACTCTCGCGGTCGCGGATTTTATGATAGGTCGATGCGCGGCCGGCAGGCGTTTTCCGGACGGTGATCGCCGTCACCAGTTCGCCCGGATGAAGATTGAACTCGCGGTGGGGCGTATCACCTGGGAGACGGTAGAATTCAGCAATCGGAAGGTTACGCGGACCCTCAGGCCCGAGCATCTCGATCGTCGCGTCCATCGCCATCAGTGCGACCGGCCAGTCGCCAGGCGCCACCGCGGTGCAAGCCTCACTTGTGCCAAGAACGGCATGAGTGCGATCGAGCCCGCCGATGGCCGAGCAACCGGAGCCAGGCTCGCGCTTGTTGCAAGGATAAACGCCAACCATCGAGGTCGATCCCGCACCGTTGCGAAAGTACATGCAGCGGGTGCGTTGCAGAAGGTTGCCGCCCACCGTGGCCATGTTCCGCAACTGCTGTGACGCAGCCTTGAGCAGACTTTCAGAAAGCACGGGATACTGGTCGCGCACGACCGGCGTGTAGGCTACATCGGTCATCAGAGCGCGACCACCGAAGCGCAGAATGTCGCCGTCTGTTTCGATCGCGTCCATGCCGTCGATTCGGCTGACGTCGATCAGATGAGCCGGGTGCTCAATCCCGAGCTTCATCAGGTCGTACAGGTTGGTGCCACCGGCGATATATCGCGCCGATCCTTGGGCCGCCGCAAAACGTGCCACGGCGGCTTCGGCAGAGGGGGCAACGGTGTAGCTCAACGCCCTCATCCGTCAGCCCTCCATGACCTTGGCTGCTTGCTGGACGGCCGCGAGAATCCCGACATAGGCGCCGCATCGACAGATGTTCCCACTCATGAACTCGCGGATTGCATCTGGACTGGTCGCATGCCCTCCAGTCACGCAGGCGACCGCGGACATGATCTGTCCCGGCGTGCAATACCCACATTGAAGCGCATCATTGTCTATGAAGGCCTGCTGCATTGGGTGAAGGTCCGCGCCTTCAGCGAGGCCCTCGATCGTGGTGACCTGCCGTCCATCGATCTTGGCCGCCAGCGTGAGACAGGACGAGACAGGCCGGCCATCCAGATGAACCGTGCAAGCCCCACACTGTCCGTGATCGCAGCCCTTCTTGGTCCCGGTCAGCTCTCGCCGCTCACGCAGCAAATCGAGGAGAGAAGCGCGGGAATCGATCTCAAGAATCACCGGTCGGCCGTTCACGTTCGCCGAGACTTGAACCGTTTGGCCGGTTTCGGCACGCGCGAACTGCTGTTGTGCTTGGGCTCGTTGCTCGAGTGGCAAGATGCTCGCAGCGGCAGCCCCAGCTCCGCTAGCGAGCACAACGCGACGCGTGACGCCGCAGGTTTGTGTAGTCTCGGACCGTTCGTCTTCCATTATCGGGCATCCCTCTTCGCGCTTCCAAGTTGGAGCCGTGATTGTGCTTGCGAACTTTGCGCCGAAGGTCGGACCGTTGTGCGTGTTCGCCGCCGCATTGACCAAGCGTACGAGCCCTAGCACTCGTGCCACATTGGCAGGCTCTGACAATCTTTAGCATCATTGTCAGAGCCTGACAATTGTCGTATGTTCACAAAACTGAGAAGGGTTTGGAATGGTCAAGAGGGCAGAAAATGCGCGCGAGCGGTTCGAGGCCGCCGCATACAGTCTTTTCAGGCAGCAGGGCTACGCTGCAACGACTGTTCCAGAGATTGCTGCGGAAGCCGGGCTAACGGAGCGGACGTTCTACCGCTACTTCACCGACAAGCGAGAAGTCATGTTCTGGCGAGCCGGTGATCACCAGGTCACGATAGCAAACGAAATAGCGAGAGCCCGCGCCGGCGTGCATCCACTGACAATGGTGGCTCGCGCCTTTGAATCGGTCGCTCCCTTCATCGACGGCCACCGCGCTATCGTAAAGCTGCGCCAGCGTCTGATATTCACGCATGGCGACCTGCAGGAGCGGGAACTGATGAAGCTGCATAAGCTCGCTTCCGCAATCGATCTGGCTCTACAGCAGCGGGGTATCCGGCCCTCGTTTTCGCGCGCCGTAGCAGAGATAGGCGCGGCCATCTGGAAAGTTGCGCTAGAGAACTGGCACGCCGACGAAACAGAGAAGCCCTTTTCAAGTCACGTGCAGGCGGCTCTTACCGAGTTTCAGGCAGGCCTGCACCAAGTCGCAGGCTAGGACGCAGATTTGCCGGACGATCCAAGCGGCTTTGACGAGTAAGAACAATTGTAATGACGGGAAGGGCCTGCTGCTGATCTGACGCCCGATCTGAACATGCACCCGGCATCTCGTCGAAAGCATCCGGTTTGCGTTCGGACTACGGTGTCATGACACGCCAGACATCGAAGCGCGTGCCGCTAGAGCACGGCTTCCAACCGCGATCGCGAGCGCGACGACGATCAGTATCGTCGCGACCGCGAACGTGATCCGCATACCGGCGGCAACGGCCTCCGGGCGCGCCGTCGTGATGTCGGACGTCACTGAGGCAAATGCGAACACGGCGCCCATGACTGATGCGCCGGTAATGAGCCCGAGGTTGCGCGACAAATTGAGCAATCCGGAAATGACGCCCCGCTGGTCCGGGCGGATATCCGACATGACGGCGGTGTTGTTGGCCGTTTGGAACAGCGCATAGCCTGTTGTGATGATTGCAATCGGGGCGATGTAGCCAGGGAGCGTTGCCGGCATCATGGACAGAATGAAGCAACCGGCCGCTATCGCGATGAGCCCAATGATGGTCATGCGCGCAGCGCCAAAACGGTCCGCTATACGGCCAGCTGGCACACCGGTCAGCGCGGCGACAAGCGGACCGACCGACATGACGATCCCAACAAGAGCCGCGTCGAGCCCGAGCGCACGAGACAGATAGAACGGCCCGACCACCAGCGTCGCCATCATCACCGTCGCAACGAGCGCGCTCATGGCGAGGCTCGCACTCAGCATCGCATCGCCGAATGCGGCCAATCGGATCAAAGGCGACGCCACTCTTGCCTCCACAAGCACAAAGAAGCCGGCTCCGAAAACGGCTGCCACCAATAGGGCCATGTTGAGCGGACCAAAACTGCCACGCCCGACCGTCATCGCGAGCGCATAGGCGCCAAGCGCCAAGGCAAGCAGCAGCGTGCCCACAACGTCGAAGCCGGTCCGATCAGTCTTCGGCCCCCGGCGATCAGCCGGCAGATAGCGATAGGCGAGAACAAAAGCCAGCAAACCCAGCGGCACGTTGACCAGGAAGATCGCCCGCCAACCGGCTCCGGCAATCAGAAGGCCGCCGAGCGATGGACCGAGAGCGGTGCCGATCGCAGACATCGTTCCGAGCAGCCCCATGGCGCTGCCGGTCTTGGCCTTCGGAACCGTCTCACCGACAAAAGCCATGGTCAGGGCCATCATGATGGCCGCCCCTACTCCCTGCGCCGCCCGGGCGGCAATCAGCAGCCAGAGCGTCGGCGCAACGCCACACAGGACCGAGGCCACTGTGAACAGGAAGAGCCCGGCCAGCAGCAGCCGCCGGCGGCCGATGAGGTCGCCGAGCCGTCCGACGCTGACGATCGTGGTGGTGATGGCGAGGAGATAAGCCAGCACAATCCACTGGACTTCCTGGAACGAGGCGTTGAACGCCTGCGCCAACGTCGGCAAGGCAACGTTGGCGATGCTGATGCCGAGTGAGGACAGCAACATGGACAGCGAGAGGCTGGCGAGCGCCCACCGAACCGAAGGTCCCCGTCCCGTATCTCCGGCGACTGCCCGTCCTGCATCGATTGGCTTCAACATGAGCTCCGTTTTCTGGCGACTCCCGAAACGGAGCTGGCAGACACGTAGTCCTTTGCTAGACATGGCGGAAGATGCATCATTCGCACTTAATCATTGCGTTTCACGCTATGTTATATCGTGCCGGGCTGCTACGATCCGTTGATGTCGCATCCCGATCTCAATCTGCTTGTCACCCTTGATGTGTTGCTTGCCGAAGGCAGCGTTGCGCGCGCCGCCAAGAGGTTGCGGCTGAGTCCGTCGGCGATGAGCCGGGCGCTGGCGCGATTGCGTGAGACGACCGGCGATCCGCTGTTGGTCAGGGCTGGACGCGGCCTCGTTCCCACGCCCCGGGCCATCGAGCTCCGCGAGCGCGTCGGTCAGCTTGTGCAGGACGCCGAATCCGTTCTGCGTCCTGTTGAGACGCTCGACCTGAAACGGCTCGTGCGAACCTTCACCCTTAGAAACAGGGATGGCTTTGTCGAGAATTTCGGACCGGATCTCATTGCGCGCGTAGGCGAACAAGCACCGGGCGTGCGGCTGCGTTTTGTGCTGAAGCCGGACAAGGACAGCACGCCCCTGCGCGACGGCAGCGTAGACCTCGAAACCGGCGTCGTCGGAAAGGCCACGGGACCGGAGGTGCGCGCGCAAGCGCTGTTCCGTGATCGTTTCGTCGGTGTCGTGCGGGTGGGGCATCCATTGTGCGAGATCACGATCACCCCTGCCCGCTATGCAGCCGGCCGGCACATCCTCGTCTCCCGTCGCGGGCTCGACAGGGGACCGATCGACGATGCCCTTGAGCCGTTAGGGTTGAAACGGGAGATCGTGACGGTCGTCGGCGGCTTTTCGGAAGCTCTGGCCCTGGCGCGTGCCTCGGACCTGATCGCCAGCGTTCCCGAACGCTATTCGGGAAACCTGCGCGACGGAATGTTCTGTTTCCCTCTGCCGGTTCCCTTGCCGGAAATCGCGGTTTCACTTTTGTGGCACCCGCGGCTCGATGCCGATCCGGCGCACCGCTGGCTGCGCGGGTGCGTTCGAGACGTTTGCGCTGGAATAACTCACTGGATCTCTTAGCGGTCAAGGCGAGCGCTGCTGATCCGATCACGGCAACTCGGTGTTGCAGGTGCCGGCGATCTGGCCGACGGCCTCGCTGAACCCGGCAAGGTCGAAATCGGCCTCGCCTCGCCCCGACAGCAGCCCGAACCGCCAGGACAGCAGGAGTCGGTCTGCGGAAACCAAACGCCTGATACCGTCGGCACCATCCCGAACCAGCGTGCGGCCCCGCGGGCCGACCGACCAGCTTTCGTTGACCTTGCTGGCCTTGTCGACGGTAACCGACACGGTGATGGTCCGGCTGGCGGAAACGGCGTGGTTCAACTGCAGCCATTCGCTCCAGCGCGGCTCACCATTCGCCCGGCAGGCAATGGTCAGGACCGGGCTGTAGCTCAAGGCACCGCCGCCGGTGATGAGTTTGTTGGTGGCATGCAGCGAGGCCGTGACCAGACCACCGCTGCCGGTGTCGAACCGCCAGTTGTCAAGAACGCTGTCGGCCTGGGCGATGCCGCAGACCGAGACGAGGAGGAACGCTGTGGCGACCGCGCCTCCAATACCGACGAATAGCTTCAACGATGCCTCCAACCCTGCACTTTGCAGCACAGCGCAGATAATGATCAAAACCTCGTATCGCCAGCCGCCACCACTGGTTGGGCGCGAATCTGTCGCTACCGCATCCGCCCGAAAATCGGAATCGATTCTCGGACAACAGGATGCGTAGAAATAAGAGTTCAGAGTGTACTTTGTGCGTCCAAGTGGCCGCACGTCGCTCTAAGATCACAACGAAAAAGGCCGCATTGAGGGCGTCCTTTCACAATTCGGCGGAATGCCGTGTTGTTCGGCGCTCTCAGCAGGTTTTTTCTTCGCCGCAGCCCTCTTCTTCTTAGGTTTATCCACATCATCGCCATTGCCTTTTCGGCTGACCGGAAGACCGCACTAGAATTTCGACCGGAAATCGAGCTATGATGCACTCGGCATTTCCTGGGACGGCTTCGCGCCCTTGGAGTGCCGGGAGGAAACGGGATATGGCCATCGCGCTTGTACTCGTTTTGGTAGTTGTGGGCTCAGTGTTGTTCCACTTCCTGAGCCCATGGTGGTGGACGCCGATTGCCTCGAACTGGGACTATATCGACAACACCATCATCATCACCTTTTGGATCACCGGCGTCGTCTTCGCCGCCGTCGTCCTATTCATGGCCTATTGCGTCTTCCGCTTCCGTCATCGGGAAGGCAATCAGGCGGCATACAAACCCGAGGACAAGCGGCTCGAATGGTGGCTGACGATCGTCACCGCAATCGGGGTCACGGCCATGCTGGTTCCGGGCCTGTTCGTCTGGAACCAGTTCGTCAACGTCCCAAGCGACGCAACCGAGGTCGAAGTCGTCGGCCAACAATGGCAATGGAGTTTTCGCCTGCCCGGCAAGGACGGCAAGCTCGGCACATCCGACACCCGCAACGTCAGCGCTGAAAATCCGCTGGGCGTCATCGCCAGCGACCCCAATGGCCAAGACGATGTCGTGGTCGAAGCTGCCGATCTGCATCTGCCGGTTGGCAAGCCGGTCAAGATGCTGCTTCGCTCGATCGACGTGCTCCACGATTTCTATGTCCCTGAATTCCGCGCCAAGATGGACATGATCCCGGGCTCGGTCACCTATTTCTGGTTCACCCCGACCAAGACCGGAACCTTCCAGGTCCTGTGCGCCGAACTTTGCGGCCAGGGGCATCCTTTGATGCATGGTGTGGTCATGGTCGACACGCAGGAAGATTATACGGCGTGGCTCGGCGAACAGCAGACTTTTGCGCAATTGTCGGCCCCCCAGCAGGTGGGCTCGGCAGAGTAGACGCCGTGAGAGACGGCGACGTGGGTTGAAATTGCGGCAGGGCTCGAAACTATCGAGCCTGGCCGAAAAGGGCACGGAGGTGTTCCTATGGTCGATATCACACCTGCAGATGCGGTACCGCCGGCCGAAGTCGCGGAAATGGAACTCTACCATCCGCACAGCTGGTGGACGAAATACGTCTTCTCGCAGGACGCCAAGATCATTGCCATCCAGTATTCGGCGACGGCGACGGCAATCGGCCTGGTGGCGCTGGTGCTGTCCTGGCTGATGCGGCTGCAGCTCGGCTTCCCCGGCACGTTCGACTTCATCACCCCGGAAGCCTACTACCAGTTCATCACCATGCACGGCATGATCATGGTGATCTACCTGCTCACGGCACTCTTCCTGGGTGGCTTCGGCAACTACCTGATCCCACTGATGGTCGGCGCTCGCGACATGGTCTTTCCCTATGTCAACATGCTGAGCTACTGGATCTACCTGCTCGCCGTGCTGGTTTTGGTGTCGAGCTTCTTTGCGCCCGGCGGACCGACGGGTGCCGGCTGGACGCTCTACCCGCCGCAGGCGATCATGACCGGCACACCAGGCGGCCAGGACTGGGGCATCATGCTGATGCTCATCTCGCTGATCCTGTTCATCATCGGCTTCACGATGGGCGGCTTGAACTATGTCGTGACGGTGCTGCAGGGCCGCACGCGCGGCATGACGCTGATGCGCCTGCCTCTGACTGTCTGGGGTATCTTCACCGCGACCGTCATGGCGCTGCTCGCCTTCCCGGCGCTGTTTGTCGCCTGCGTGATGATGTTGTTCGACCGCGCGCTCGGCACCAGCTTCTTCATGCCGGCGATCGTCGAGATGGGCGAACAGTTGCAGCACGGCGGCGGCAGCCCGATCCTGTTCCAGCATCTGTTCTGGTTCTTCGGCCACCCCGAGGTCTACATCGTGGCGCTGCCGGCCTTCGGCATCGTATCCGACCTGATCAGCACTCATGCGCGCAAGAACATCTTCGGCTACCGGATGATGGTCTGGGCCATCGTCGGCATCGGCGCGCTGAGCTTCGTGGTCTGGGCGCATCACATGTATGTCAGCGGCATGCATCCCTATTTCGGCTTCTTCTTCGCCACCACGACGTTGATCATTGCCGTCCCGACCGCGATCAAGGTCTACAATTGGGTGCTAACGCTGTGGCGCGGCGACATCCACCTCACCATACCGATGCTTTTTGCCCTGGCCTTCATCGTCACCTTCGTCAATGGCGGACTGACCGGATTGTTTCTCGGCAACGTCGTCGTCGATGTTCCGCTGTCGGACACGATGTTCGTCGTTGCCCACTTCCATATGGTCATGGGCGTCGCCCCGATTCTCGTGATCTTCGGGGCGATCTATCACTGGTACCCGAAGGTCACTGGCCGGATGCTGAACGAGGCAATGGGCCAGTTCCATTTCTGGGTCACCTTCCTCGGCGCCTACCTGATTTTCTTTCCCATGCACTACATCGGCCTGATGGGCGTGCCGCGGCGCTACAACGAGCTGACCGACATGACTGTCATGACGGAATCGGCCCACCACCTGAACTCGTTCATCAGCATCATGGCATTCATGGTCGGCTTCGCCCAGATGGTGTTCCTGTTCAATCTGATCTGGAGCATCCGCCATGGCCGGGAGGCCGGCGGCAATCCATGGCGCGCCACGACGCTCGAATGGCAGACGCCGCAAACACCGCCCGCCCATGGCAATTTCGGCAAGGAACTGCCGATCGTCTATCGCTGGGCCTATGACTACAGCGTGCCGGGCGCCAAGGAGGATTTTATACCGCAAAACATGCCGGGCTCCTTCGGATCCTCAAGAGAGCCGGCATGAGCGTCATTCTGGTCTTCCTCCTCGTGATCGTCGGCTTTGCCGGATGGTGGCTTTCCCACCAGCGGCTGATGGCCAAGCCATGGCTCGAGCAAGGCGTGATCGGGGATATTATCGGCCCGGAAGGATCGGCGCTGCCGACCGCCAAGATCGGCCTCGGCGTCTTCCTCGCCGTCGTCGGCTGCCTGTTTGCGCTTTTCACCAGCGCTTATTTCATGCGCATGGCGCTGTCGGACTGGCAGGCGCTGCCGCTACCGCACGTGCTCTGGTTCAACACCGGCGTGCTGGTCCTGAGCAGCATCGCGCTGCAATGCGCCGCGGTCGCCGCGCGCCGGGGCCAAATCGACACGGTCAGGCTCGGCCTCGTCACGGCTGGGCTCACCGCGCTTGCCTTCCTGATCGGACAGCTTGTGGCATGGCGGGAACTGACCGCCGACGGCTACTTGCTGACCGCCAATCCGGCCAACAGTTTTTTCTACCTGATAACCGGGATGCATGGCCTGCACATACTGGGAGGGCTGGTCGCCTTGAGCAGAACAACTGCCGGCGCCTGGAACGGAGCCCGGCCGGAGCGGCTTCGCCTCAGCGTCGAACTATGCGCCATGTACTGGCATTTCCTGCTTTTCGTCTGGCTCGCCATCTTCGCGCTTCTGGCCGGCTGGGCCGCGACCTTTATCGAGATTTGCCGACAGTTGCTGACCTAGGAGGGCCGGGCGGATGGCAGAGACGACAGTGACGCATATCGGCCAAACACAGCCGCGGCCGGCGGGCTTGCAAGGCGTCGCCGCCGACTGGTCGTCGGATCAGCGCGCGTTCAAGAACGTGTCCTGGGGCAAGGCCATGATGTGGATCTTCCTACTCAGCGACACCTTCGTCTTCGGCTGCTTCCTGCTCTCCTACATGACCGCGCGCATGTCTACCCGGGTGCCGTGGCCCAATCCGAGCGAGGTTTTTGCCCTTCATATTGGCGGCTCGAATGTTCCGCTGATCCTTATCGCCATCATGACCTTCGTGCTGATCTCGAGCAGCGGAACGATGGCGATGGCGGTGAATTTCGGCTATCGCCGCGACCGCCGCAAAACCGCGATCCTCATGCTTCTGACAGCAGCACTCGGCGCGACCTTCGTCGGCATGCAGGCTTTCGAATGGACCAAGCTGATCAGCGAAGGGGTACGGCCCTGGGGCAACCCGTGGGGGGCGGCACAGTTCGGATCATCCTTCTTCATGATCACCGGCTTCCACGGCACCCATGTGACGTTCGGGGTGATCTTCCTGATCATCGTGGCGCGAAAGGTCTGGCGCGGAGATTACGACACGGGACGGCCCGGGTTCTTCACCAGCCGCAGGGGCAGCTATGAGAACGTCGAGATCATGGGGCTCTACTGGCATTTCGTCGACCTGGTCTGGGTGTTCATTTTCGCATTCTTCTATCTTTGGTGAGAGGCAGACATGGCTTTGGTGAGAGGCAGATATGGCTGAAGCAACCGCAAACGGCCTGGGGCAACACACGCTGCACGGAGCTCAAGCGCATGATCCGGCAGCGACTGGCATCGCCCCGGCGGAGGTTCACCAGGAGCACCCGATTAAGCTCTATCTGGTGGTCTGGGCATGGCTGTTCATCCTCAGCGCCTGCTCCTATCTGGTCGATTATGTCGGCCTCCAGGGCTATCTCAGATGGTCGCTGATCCTGATCTTCATGATGCTCAAGGCCGGGCTGATCGTCGCCGTCTTCATGCACATGGCCTGGGAACGGCTGGCGCTGACATATGCGATCATATTGCCGCCGATACTGGTGCTGGTGTTCGTGGCAATGATGGTCTTCGAATCGGATTACACGCTTCTCACCCGGATGGTGTTTTTTGGGGCCGAGCCCTGACGCGCAATCCGGGCACAGGGTTTGTCGACAGCGTCTCCCCTAAAGAGTTGGGAGCGCTATTTGCGGTCCACTCCCCTTTGCCTTGAAACAATCGACAGCTGGCCCATTTTCGTTGATACGGGAAACGACAGAAGCAGAATGATTGCCCTCGTTTCCACATGCGTCGCGAACTCCAGCAAGGGAGGCTCAGGATGACGATCGCAAACAGACTGAAGGACTTTATCGACGGGAAAGGAATTTCCTATGAAACCGTCGAGCACCACCGCACGTCGACAAGCAGGCAGTCGGCGATAGCGGCGCATGTGCCCGGCAGCATAATGGCCAAATCGGTGGTCGTTCACCACGACGGCGGCTATGCGCTGGCCGTGGTCCCCAGCACCCACAGGATCGAGCTCGGCACGTTGCAGGACGTCATGGACCAGCGTATCGGCCTGGCCTCCGAAGACGAGGTGGTTTCGCTCTTCGAGGATTGCGACACCGGCGCCGTCCCGCCGATCGGCGGGGCCTACGATGTGCCGGTGATTCTCGATGAAAGCCTCGGCAAGGCCGACGACATCTATTTCGAGGGCGGCGACCACAGGACGCTGGTGCATGTCAGCGGCAAGGATTTCCGCAACCTGACCAGCGACGCTCGCCAGGCCCGCTTTAGCTACCCGGCTTACTAAAAAGCTCTGGCCCGCCGTGCCGGCGCGCTCGCCGGTACGGCAGGCCAGGATTTTCAGCTCGCCGGCTTGGTGGAAGCCGGCGATTCCACAACTTTGCGATAGACGTGCCAGGTGGCGTGACCGAGGATCGGCAGCACGACCGCCAGCCCGGCGAACACCGGCAGCGAGCCTATGATCAGGGCGACGGCGACAATCAGTCCCCAGACAGCCATCACGATCGGGTTCGCCAGGACCACGCGCACCGAGGTGTGGATGGCTTCGTAGGCGCCGACGTCGCGGTCGAGCAACAACGGGAACGCGACGACTGTGGTGCACAACACGACCGCGGCGAAGACGAAACCGATAGCGTGCCCAAGGATAACCAGCGTCCAGCCACGTCCGGTGGCGAATATTTCACTGATGAAGCCGGACAGCGATTCCGGCGGGGCCGGGCCGAAGAGGGTCTGGTAAAATGCCTGGGCGGTCAAAAGCCAGGCGATGAAGATCGCAAGCAGCATGATGCCGACCGCTGCGATGGCCGGCAACGCCGGAGAATTCCTGACCTCGAAAGCGTGGCTCCAGGAGGCGTCCAGCCCGGCCTCGCGTCGCCGGCTGATCTCATAGAGGCCGAGCGCCGCGAATGGACCGATCAGCGCAAAACCTGACACCAGCGGAAACAACAGCGGCAGCGCATTGTTGCCCGATGTCCAGACAGCGAGCACGACGCCGACCAGCGGATAGATCAGGCAGAGGAAAACGATATGCGACGGTTTGACCATGAAATCGTCGACGCCACGCCTGAGCGCGTCGAAAAGGTCGGAAACGCCAATCTTTCGAATTCTGGTGTGTTCCAGCGTCTCGCTGGCGCCTGCAATCACATGAAAACTTGCCATGACCATTCCTCCAGACCAGGTCCGGTAAGGTCGCGGTTCACGGTGCCGTCGTTCAGCGTGACTGGCCACGCAAAACCGCGACCTGCACCATGATCAACATACTCTCTTGCATGGCGTTTGTCGCCCTTTGTCAGAACAGCGCGGCTCCAGTGATCAGGCTAGCTCTAACGGCCTTTCTCCGATATTCTCCAAAGTGGGTTGCAGGGTGAAGGTCATGGATGGAAAGACCGTTCTCATACTCGGCCTTGGCATAGTTATTCTGCTGTTGCTGGGATTCTGTGCAGTTCCAACGTGAGGTTCGAGCAGGTTCAGGCACACCTCGTTCGGCAATCGCCGACTGACTGTCTCAATCTGGCAAGCAATCCGAGAACATCAGGATTCACTTGAGCCACGAGACAGGCATACCGTCAATTTCCGGCTGATATGACGGCACGCAATACGATGGTGTCGGCAAGCAGCACGGCAAAGATCGCGAAAAGATAGAAAATCGAATAGGCAAACAGCGCCTTTGCGCGTTTCATCTCCCACCCTTCAACCCGCCTTTTGTCGACCAGCAGCTTCCACGCATGCCAGATGAAGCCTGCGCCCAATGCGGCCGAAACAATCCCGTAGAATCCGCTCGCGAATCCAAGAGCCCAAGGCAGCACGCCGATTGGTGCCAGGATCAGCGAATAGCCGAAGATCTGTTTTCTGGTCGAAGCCTGGCCGGCCACGTTCGGCATCATGGGGATGCCGGCCGCTGCATAGTCGCCGATCTTGAACAGCGCGAGCGCCCAGAAATGCGGCGGCGTCCAGAGGAAAATGATCAGAAACAGGATGAGGCTTTCAATCCCGACCGCGCCAGTGGCCGCCGCCCACCCGATGACAGGAGGAAGAGCACCCGCGGCGCCGCCTATGACGATATTCTGCGGCGTCGAGCGTTTCAGCCACATCGTATAGACGACGACGTAGAAGAAAATGGTGAAGGCCAGCAGCGCCGCGGCAAGCCATCCCACCAGCACGCCGAGCGTAATGACCGAAAGTACGGAAAGCACCAGACCGAAGCCGAGAGCTTCGCCTGGCGTGACCCGGCCTGATGGGATCGGCCGTTTTGACGTGCGCGACATCAACGCATCAATATCGGCATCGTACCACATGTTGAGAGCCCCGGCCGCTCCTGCCCCAACCGCAATTGCACCGATTGCAATGACGGCAATGACCGGATTCATCACCCCGGGCGCCACCATCAGACCAACGAAAGCGGTAAAAACAGCAAGCGCCATGACGCGTGGTTTCAGAAGCGCGAAGAAATCACTGACCGTCGCTTCAGAGATCTGGATCCCGGTATCCTCGAGGCCGCTTTCCCGAGCCGACATTTCAGGCGACCACCGATGGAGGCAGGCAATCTGGCCGGCGCATCGGCCGGCGGAAGAGCCAGGTTACTTCCTGGCGGAAGAACCGGGTCATTTGGAGAATTGCTTCAGATAGGCGATGACGTTGGCAAGATCCTCGTCCTTCTTGAGGCCGGGAAACGCCATCTTCCCGCCTTTGATCATGGCTTTGGGATCGCGAAGATAATTCGTCAGCGTGGCTTCATCCCATTTGACGCCGGATTTGCCGGCCTCGGTCATGGCTTTGGAATATTTGAACCCCGGATGCGTGCCGGCCGTTCGGCCGATGACGCCACTCAATGACGGACCGACCTTGTTCTGGTCCTTGTCCACGACGTGACAGACCTTGCACTTGGTGAAGACCTTCTCGCCCGCGGCGGCATCTTGTGCCTGGGATTGGTTCGTGATGAACGTCGCAGCGGACACGGCGGCGAAAAACGCGATTGCGCGCATGGCATTTCCTCCCCGATCGCCAAATCTGCCTTGGACGATCTGCGCGTGCCGACACGGCATGCGCCCCTTTGCACGACAGAGCGGAATATCCGCTTCTGGCGTATGGAATTGCGGCATCTACATACCACAGAATCTGGCTGGCAGATAGAAGAAGCCGACCAGCAAGATTGCCGCCGAAGCAATGAGGCAACTCGATCGGCGCACAGCCGGAACGCATCCCGGCCAAAGGCGTTAGACCAGCTACGGTTCAGCGTCAGCAAGATCAAAGATCAGAGAAGCGTCCATGAACGACAGCAGCGTCCTGGAGGTGCGCCACGGCACCCTCACGATCGACGGCGAGACGGTCTTCTACAGAGAGGCAGGCCCTGAAGCCGCGCCGGTGTTGTTGCTTCCGCACGGCTATCCCTGCTCATCCTTCCAATATCGCCGGCTGATGCCGGCGCTCGCCGATCGGTGGCGGACTGTCGCGCCGGACTTCCCCGGCTTTGGCTACAGTGGGACCCCAGATCCGGCACGGTTCGGCTATGATTTCGACGCCTACGCGACTTTCCTGGAGCGGTTCACCGACGCGCTGGGGCTCGGCAACTACGCGCTGTGGCTGCACGACTATGGCTCTCAGATCGGCCTGCGCCACGCAATAGCGCATCCATCGCGGATCAGGGCCCTCATCATCCAGAACGGCGACATCTACGCGGATGCGCTTGGCCCCAAATACGAAACGATCCGACGCTTCTGGCGGGATCCTTCACCAGAGAACCGCGCGCCGCTGGAAGAAGCGGTGAGCGAGAACGGCTTTCGCGCCGAGTTCGTCGGCGAAGTCGATGACGACGTCGCCCGACGTGTGCCGCCCGATATGTGGAAATTGCATTGGCCGCTGATGGATACGCCGGTGCGCCGTGCGCTTTCGGTCGGACTGATGGAGAAGCTCAAGGCTAACCTCGACTGGTTCCCTCGTTACCAGGAATACCTGCGCGAACAGCGGCCACCGGCAATGATCCTTTGGGGGCCGAAGGACGAATACATGCCCGAGCCGGCGGCGCGCGCCTATCTGCGCGATCTCCCCGAGGCCGAACTGCATTTGCTGAACGACGCCGGGCATTGGCTGCTGGAAACCCATTTCGAGGCCGCCCTGCCCTTGGTGCGAGGGTTTCTCGGCGAGGTCCTGCATTAATCGCCCGCACAGAGGAGCACTTCATGAACGACAACGCCACAATTGCCCGGATCTGGCGGGGAAGGACGCGCCGCGATCTGGCAGACGCCTACGAGCCATATCTGCGCCGCGAAGGCATTCCGCCGCTTCAGGAGAAGGCGCTTGGCGTGCAGTTGTTTCGCGAAGATCGCGAAGAAGAAACGGAGTTCGTGACGATCTCATACTGGCCAGACGTCGACGCCATGGCGAGCTTCACCGGCGGCGACCCGCGCAAGATCCATCACCTGCCGCGCGACGAAGAGTTTCTCGTTGAACTGCCCGAACGGGTGACCGTGATGCGGATCCTCGTCACTCAATTGCCTCGCGATTAGAGCAATTCCAGGAAAAGTGTGAAACGGTTTTCCGTCCGGAATTGCGCAAAAACAAAGAGATAGAGCGGTTCGGCGTTTCCGTGAAACGATGAAGCGCTTTAGGGCGGTGGCGGTGACGGTTGCGGCCTTGCGGCATCGACAGCAACGAAAAAGGCCGCCTCGAGGGCGGCCTTTCACCATCCGCAGAACGCGGTGTTATTCGGCGTCCTTGGCAGCCTTTTTCTTCGGCGCGGCCTTTTTCTTCGGCTCTTCCGCATCGTCGGCCTGCTTGGCGTCAGCCTTCTTCGCGGCGGTTTTCTTCGCCGGCTTCGCCTTGGCCGTCTCGGTGTCCTCGTCGTCGGCCATCAGCTCTTCCTTGCTGACCTTGACGTCGGTGACGGAGATCTGGCCGAGCAGATGGTCGACCACCTTCTCCTCGAACAGCGGTGCGCGCAGCGTGTTCAGCGCTTCGGGATTGCTGCGGTAGAATTCGAAGGCTTCCTGCTGCTGGGCGGCCGGATAGCGGCGCACCTGCTCGAACAGGCCGCGCTGCAATTCGTCGTCCGACACGGTGACGCCGGCCTTCTCGCCGATTTCGGCGAGAACCAGGCCGAGACGCACACGGCGCTCGGCAAGCCGCATATATTCGGTGCGCGCCTCTTCTTCCGTGGTCTCCTCGTCGGCGAAGGTGCGGCCGGCGGTTTCCAGATCGCGGTTGACCTGGTTCCAGATGTTGTTGAACTCGGCCTCGACGAGCTTCGACGGCGCCTCGAACGAGTAGGCGGCATCGAGCTGGTCGAGCAGTTGGCGCTTGATCTTCTGGCGCGTCATCGAGCCGAACTGGTTCTCGATCTGGGTGCGCACCACTTCACGCAGGCGCTCCAGCGACTCCAGGCCGAGATTCTTGGCCGTTTCGTCGTTGATCTCCAACGCACCTGGCTGTGACACTTCCTTGACGGTGACCTCGAAGGTCGCTTCCTTGCCGGCGAGATGCGCCGCCTGGTAGTTTTCCGGGAACGTGACCGTGACCTGCGTCTCGTCGCCGGCCTTGCTGCCGATGAGCTGATCCTCGAAGCCGGGAATGAATTCCTTGGAGCCGAGCACCAGCGGCTGGTCCGTGCCGGCGCCGCCGCTGAAGGCTTCGCCGTCAATCTTGCCGACATAGTCGATCGTCACGCGGTCGCCTTCGGCGGCCTTGCCGGTCTTCGGCTCGTAGCTGCGCGCCGATTCGGCGACACGCTGGACCTGCTCGTCGATTTCGGTGTCAGGCACGTCGAACACCTGACGCGTCACCTTGATGTCGGAGAAATCCTTGATCTCGATCGGCGGAATGATCTCGTAATTCAGCCGGAACTCGAAGTCGGCGCCGCCGGCCAGGATCTTCTCGGCCTCTTTCTCGTCCTCGGTCATGATCACTTCGGGCTGCATGGCAGCCTTTTCGCCGCGCCCGGTTATGACCGAACGGGTCGAATCGTTGAGGATCTCGTTGACCACTTCGGCCATGAACGACTTGCCGTAGACCTTGCGCAAGTGCTGCACCGGCACCTTGCCGGGACGGAAGCCGTTGATGCGGACCTTGTTCCTGGCATCGGAAAGCCGCGCCATTAGCTTGGCTTCCATGTCACCGGCCGGCACGGTGATCTTGATCTCGCGCTTGAGACCGGAGTTGAGCGTTTCGGTGACCTGCATCATAGAACCTTTGTTTTCACCAATGAGGCCGCCAAACGGCTCCTGCCGTTTACAACCTGCCGGTATGATCTTGCCGAGAATGGCTTTTGGTGCGGGACTTGGCGATCTGTCCGCCCAAAGCGGCTCAAATCCTCCAGAAATACGCTCCAAAATGTGAATAAGTCTTTGTTTTTCCTACTTCTTATCACATTCTGCAGAAGCGGATCGTCGCATCCCGTCACATTCGACACGCCTTTTGTCACAGGCGCGGCTAATTTTCAACCATCTTCGCATCTACAGCGCCGCGCGTCCTCTTGGACGCGCAAAGGACGCTGTAGCACCTTGATTTTGGCGCGTGATCCTTTCCGAAAATCGCATTCGATTTCGGGATCATGCGCCGGCCAACGGCCCCTATTTTGACCGCGACATTGACAGAATGATGGCTACATGGGATTGGCCGGGCAATGCGGATGTGGCGGAATTGGTAGACGCCCTGGATTTAGGTTCCAGTGCCGAAAGGCGTGGGGGTTCGAGTCCCTTCATCCGCACCACTATGGGAGCCTACTCCTCAAAGACCTGGCGCGTGAACCATTCGGTCAAATTCGCAAGCTCGGGTCCCAGCACGCGATCCTCGCCGACCGGGGGCACGATGCTCCTGATATCCGCGACGAACGACTGAAGCGCCGGAGGCGCCACGCGCTCGGTGACATGCAGTGCCTGCGAGGCGATCACAGCCAGCATCGCCATCGCGGCATCGAGGCAGCGGCCGGCGCGTGCTTCCTTCGTCCATGCGAGGAAGACCGTCGTCGCGACATCGTCCTGGCCGGCGCCGGCCGATTCCGTTCCCGGGATGAAGGTGCGCTGGGCCGAAAGTTTCGCCTGCTCCAGATAACCCGTGATCGCCATCGGCACATAGCCGACATTGCCGTGACCGTCGCTGTCGCTCCAGTCCCGCCCCGTCAAAAGCAGATCGGGTAGGAGCGACACCTTGCCGTTAAGAAGCTTCGAGGCGTGTCGGTCGCACAAGAGGCAGATATCGGCCCATATCGCCGCCAGATCATCCAGGGCGGGAGTTGCCATGGCATTGTGATAACCGCCCGTGCTGATGCAACGCCCGAGCGGATGCCCGTCGTCAGGCGGGATGTAGACAGGGTTGTCCGAGATCGAAGCGAGCGACACGGTGGCCGCACGCTCTGCCGATGCCAGCGCGCGATGCGCGTGTCCGAGGATGCGAGGGACGATGCGGTAACTGACCGGCGCCTGATAATTACGGCGCCCGGTGCCGGCACCGGCAAGAAACGCCCTCAATCCCCGCAGCGCCACTGCTTCGTGTTCATCGCCCCAAAGCGCGTCGAGCGCCGGGTCGTAATGTTCGAGCGGTGCGCGAAACGCTTCGATCGAAAGCGCAAAGACTCTTTCGGCAAGGCGAATGCGGCGGCGAGCCGCCAAGGCCGCATCGGCCACAAGTGCGGCAGCGCAAGGCGAGCCATTGATCAGGGAGCCCCGTTCCTTGACCTCCAGGTCGAAGCGTGTCGAAAGCTCTGCAAACAGCGGATAGAGCGCGAGGATTTCACCGGCGCCGCCCTGGCCGGATGATGGCACCATGGGCATCGGTCCGCCGTCCAGCATCGCGGCGACGGCGAGCGCCATGCGCGGTGTGGTCGCGGCGTTTCCTTCGAGGAAATTCGCCAGCCGGGCAAGCACGATCGCCCTCACCACGCGATCTGGTAAAGGCTCGCCGAACGAGGTGGCGGCTGCGAACGCCTTGATGCGTGCATGGCGACCCCGCTCCCCTAGTTCGAGCTGCCGGCTCGCCAGTTCTCCCATGGCGGTGGTCACGCCATAGATGACCGGTACAGGGTCGGTTACAATGAGACGCAGGAACGACGCGCGACACTCTGCGATGCGCTGCAAGGCGTTATCGCTGATTTGCACCCTGTCTTTCTTCCAGGCGACGCGGAAAACAGAGCTGAGATTTATGTCTTGTCGTGTCGTCAGGATAATTGTCATGTTTGATGCTGTCCGAGCCGGCCACGCTTTTCAATTCTAATAAAGCGGTTCCTCGAACAGCGTCTTGTCGCCGTCCATCAGCGCCTTGATCTGCGCCGTGCCATTGGCTGCGATTGCAACACGGACGCCGAATGGCCGCACCCGCATGTCGTTCTGGATCGCCATCCCCTCGCCTTCGGGCAGATAGAAGCGCTGGATGCGATAGTCCGGCGCGATCGCCGTTGCTTCCGGGCTGAGATCCCAGCCTGCGGATACGTGTCCGACGATGTCGGCTTCGTCCGATGCTGCCGGCGCAGGTGCCTGGCCGAACCAGGCCGAGGTCGCACCCCAATAGCCGTCGGCGCCCTGCTTCAGCCTGACCACGATCGACGTGTCGTCACTCGTCAGCTTGCCGGCCGGAATGTTGCCGATCAGTTGCGTCGGTATGCGCGAAATCTGGTAGTCGAGCAAAATATAGTCGCCGCGCAGGAGATCGCGCGGATCGATCGGTTCGACCCTCAGCAGCACTTGCCTGCCGTCGCGCAGGATCGCAGCCCGGCCGGCGATGATCCAGCTCAGGAAACCGATCTGGACGAGCGCCAGCACCACCGCCGAAATGATCAGTTTTTTACCGGTCATCATGCCGCCGCTCCTTCCACGCTTGGGGACCTCATGCGCTTTTCAATGCGGATGATGACAAGGGCAAGGATGCCGAGAAGCACTGCTGCCGCAAGAAAGAAGCCTGCCGTGTCGAGCATCGACTGCAACATCACAACATAGATGATGGCGAGTTCGAAGGCGAAACCGGCATAGGCGATCCAGCGCAGACCTCTGCTTTCGCGGCCGCCCAACATGATTGCAGCGACAATGCCGGCAAGCGCAATGGCCGAGGCGATGGCAAAGCCGCTGTTGTTGTTATCGTCGGCCAGTTCGAACTGAATCATCGCCAGGCCGGTGAGAAATCCAATCAGCGCGTGCAGGGGCGGCCGGCCGCTAAGTTGCACGATCCTGTCGACGGACCCCGCGGCGAAGATCGCAGCCGCGAAAAGCAGCGCCGACACGACGACGAGCGGGACAGCGACCAGCAGCGTTTCGTATTCCATTACCATCAGCACGAGATAGAAGATGACCGACAGGATGATCAGGTGCCGCGCCGCCTGGCTGCGCGTCCAAAACGAAATGGCGAACAGCACGATCGCCATGACGACGAAGAGGTGCGGAAATTCCGTGCGCCCGAAATAGTCGAGCCCTCTCAGGAACAGCCAGGCATCGGCGATGCCGACAGCAGCAACGGTCAGCGGGTTCGAGCGCAGCGCAACCGCCGCCAAGGCCGTGCCTGCGCCCCAGGTGATCAAGGCCGATGCCTCGTCGCCAGACAAATGATACATCTGGCCGATCAGCGCGATCGATCCGCCGAATGCCGCCGCGGCGACGATCCAAAGCGCCTCGCCGATCGCAGCATGGTCGCGTGTCTTCAGCACCGCGCCGCCGACATAGCCGGCGATGATGATCGCAAAGAGCGCCGCCACCCGCGCCAGCCGCGGGATGACTTCCCAATTGGCAGCGACGAAGATCAGGACGGCCGCGCCAAACAGCAGCGCCGCCATCATAGCCAGGATCGAACCGAAGCTCAGCGATCTCCGTTGATTGGCTTCGACGTCGCGCGTCAGCGCGTCGGCTGTCGGGGCATCGATCAGGCCGGCCTGCAGCCATCGTGCGATATCGGCCCTGACGCGTGACGAATAGCTCGCCATACCTTTCTCCCCCAGCTTGGTCTTTTTTTCAGCCGACCCGGCCAAATCGTTGACGCCACGACATTTTCCGATTCCGGCTTATCTATGTCGAACACGTGAGCGCCGCGTGATGGTGCATTGCACAATTTGCATTGCTGCCATGCACCAATAGCGCTTTTAAATCGATATGACCCCACCTATCTTCAGGGCGTACACAAAGACGGAATGATCCGAAAGAAAGACGAAACGAGAAATACCATGAACCTGATCCGCAACTACCGCAACTGGCGCCGCTACCGGGACACCGTTTCCGAGCTGAGCCGCCTGAGCAACCGCGAACTGACCGACCTCGGCATCAGCCGCAGCGACATCCACTACGTCGCTCGCAAGGCGGTCTAATCCTCTTCGGACCGCAAATGGTCCGAACCAGTTTGACTTGAAAAGAGAACGACAATGAACCTGATCCGCAACTATCGTAACTGGCGCGTTTATCGCTCGACGGTTACCGAGCTGGGTCGCCTTTCGAACCGCCAGCTGCATGATCTCGGTATCGTCCGCGACGAGATCAAGATCATCGCCCGCAAGGCGATCTAATCAAGGAATTTCGCCAGGGTCGACCTCCTCCCCGACCCTGACGAATACGGTCAGCCTTCACCTCCTCCCGAGGGTTGACCACAAAAACGGCGCCCGCCGCACCTCCTCCCGCGGCGGGCGCTGTTTCCCAGGGCGAAACGAGTTTCGTCCCCAAGGGTTTCGCCCCCTTTCATCAGGCGAAAGGAATTTCGTCAAAGCCGACCTCCTCCCCGGCGATGACGAATACGGTCGATCTTCACCTCCTCCCGAGGATCGGCCAGCAAAACGACACCCGCCGGACCTCCTCCCCCGGCGGGTGTTGTTGTTTTCAGGGTCGATTCACTCTGGGAGCCGTTTTGGCGGGACGTCCCCCGTCATCAGTCCAGCGCACCGCTTTCCAGCACGCCCCGTTTCTTCCACTGGCTCAGCGGAAAAATGTCGGGCGCGCCGCCCATCGCCGCATACCAGGAATCCACCACCCATTCGGTGCCTCCGCGGTCGCTGATCACCGCCGTCCAATGGGGATAGCGCCCGTCGACAAACAGGCCTCGCGAGGCATTGTCCTCGACCTTGTGAAACCTGAGCAATTTTCGCTCGGCAAGGTAGACCAGCAGCGCATGCGTATTGGTCGATTCGTCGACACAATCCATCTGGCCCCTGATGCGCGATGCACCGAATTCCGACTGCGGCAGATCGCGAACGCCGGTAGCCCGGAAAATGCGCTGCTCGAAATAGCGGACAGCTTTCTTGACAGCGGAACGCTCGGCTTGGGGCGAACCCGCGCCCGCACGCAGGATGGAGCGGAAACGCGCGCTGTCACCGGGGCCAAGCGCCAGCATCGTGCGATAGTTGCAACTATAGCCATGGCATATGGGGATCCGCTTGGAAGCCGTCGCGGCCAGTTCGCCGGCGGCCGCTGATCCGCTCGTGGCGATGACGGCTATCAGAAAGATCACTCTGGCAAAGATCCCGAGACTCCCGTCCATTCTCCGACAGTAGACGATTGCAGCACTTGGCGCCAACAGCGCGGCGAACTCGCGCAATTGCAATCGCAGCTACAAGCGACTATTTCGGCGCTCATGAGCAAAAATCCCATTCACGTCATCGGCGGAGGTCTCGCCGGCTCCGAAGCCGCTTGGCAGGCGGCCGAAGCCGGCGTTTCCGTTGTCCTGCATGAAATGCGTCCCGTCCGCGGCACCGATGCACATAAGACGGATGGGCTGGCCGAGCTGGTCTGTTCCAATTCCTTCCGTTCCGACGATGCGCAGACCAACGCCGTCGGCCTGCTGCATGCCGAAATGCGGCTGGCCGGATCGCTGATCATGAGCGCCGGCGATGCAAACCAGGTGCCGGCCGGTGGCGCGCTTGCCGTCGACCGCGACGGATTTTCCGAAGCGGTGACCAACAAGCTCGAAGCGCACCCGCTCATCACCATCCAGCGCGAGGAAGTGCCCGGTCTGCCGCCTGCGGACTGGGACCAGGCGATCATCGCCACCGGCCCGCTGACCGCACCTGGGCTCGCCCAATCGATCGCGGAAGTGACCGGCGCGGATGCGCTCGCCTTCTTCGATGCCATCGCGCCGATCGTCCATTTCGACACGATCGACATGGACATTTGCTGGTTCCAGTCACGCTACGACAAGGTCGGACCCGGCGGCACCGGCAAGGATTACATCAACTGTCCGATGGACAAGGAGCAATATCTCGCCTTCGTAGGGGCGCTTCTGGAGGGCCAAAAGACCGAATTCAAGCAATGGGAAGGCACGCCCTATTTCGACGGCTGCCTGCCGATCGAGATCATGGCCGAGCGCGGCGTCGAGACGCTGCGCCATGGGCCGATGAAGCCGATGGGGCTGACTAATGCGCACAATCCGTCGGTGAAGGCCTATGCCGTCGTGCAGCTTCGCCAGGACAATGCGCTGGGCACGCTCTACAACATGGTCGGCTTCCAGACCAAGCTGAAGCACGCCGAGCAGGTGCGCGTGTTCCGCACTATCCCGGGCCTGGAGAACGCCGAATTCGCCCGCCTCGGCGGCCTGCACCGCAACACCTATATCAATTCGCCGACGCTGCTTGACCATTCGCTGCAGCTGAAATCGCGGCCCGGCCTGCGCTTCGCCGGCCAGATCACCGGTTGCGAAGGCTATGTCGAAAGTGCGGCCATCGGCCTGCTTGCCGGTCGCTTTGCCGCCGCCGAACGGTTGGGCCACGCACCGGCGCTGCCACCGTTGACCACAGCCTTTGGCGCCCTGCTCAACCACATCACCGGCGGTCACATCGTCTCCGACGACGAGCCGGGAAAACGCTCCTTCCAGCCGATGAATGTCAATTTCGGCCTGTTCCCACCGGTGGAAGCACCGAAGTCAGAGGGAAAGCGCCTGCGCGGCAAGGACAAGACCGTCGCCAAGCGGCGTGCGGTGACATCGCGCGCGCTGGCCGACTGCCGCGAATGGCTGGGGCTGCCGTCGCGGGCGGAAGCGGCGGAATAGCAGTTACGGAGTTCGTGTCAGCCTTCAGGCGTCCGGCCAGCCTCGCGTCGCGCAGCGCAACAGCAGCCAATGCCGGCGCCAGGCCGAAAGCCGTGTCGCGCCGCTCAGAAGCGAATGACGAGAACTTTCCATCTTGCTGAGATAGGCGCGCGAGAGAGCCAGCGGCAGAAATGCCGGGCGCAGCGAAACCGGCAAAGCCGACGCGCCGCCTTCGAATGCCGCAAGATGTTCCCGCGCCAGCGCGATCATCGCCGCCACAGCGCGTTCCGCCCCCAGCCCACCATCGCCCGCAACGAACTCCTCGGGCGACGACCCTGCCGCGGCCAGAATGTCGGCCGGGACAAAGCATTGCCCGCGCTTGCGGTGCTGCGGCAGCAGCAGCAACAGGCCGGTCATCGCCTGTGCGCAGCCTGCCCTGCCCGCAAGTTCGGAAAACCGCGGCGCTTGGGCGGGGTCAAGCACCATCGCCGCAAGCTGGATGAGCGCCGCTGCGGTCTCGCCGCAATAGCCTTCCAGATCGATGCGAGACGGCATAGGGTCGTCATAGAGATCGAAGATGCGGGCTTCGAGCATATTATCGAAGGCAAGTTTCGGCAGACGGTGGGCGGAAATCGTCGCCTTTAACGCGTCCGCGACTGGGTGACCGATACCTGCCCCGTCGTCCTCGGCTGCGATGACATCGCGCCACCATTGCAGCCGCACCTCGCCCGGCAGCGCCTCGCGGATACGGTCGCGGATGCCAGATATCTCGGCATTGAAGGCATAGAGCGAAAACAGCGCGTCACGCTTGTCCTCAGGCGCATAGAGCGCGGAAACATAGCGGTCATGGTCGGCGGCTCGCACCGTTTCCATGACGATTTTGGCGTTTTCGCTCACGTCACTCGACGGCGATCAGTGCGGCGGCCACCGCACGGTTTTCCGCCAGAAGAACATTGTAGGTCCGCACGGCAGCGCCGGTCGACATCGGATCGGCCGTAATGCCCGCCGTCTTCAGCGCGGCACGCAGCGCTGCCGGCAACGGCTTGAGATCCTTGCCGGCGCCGACCAGCAGGATCTCGACCTTGTCAGCCTCGTTGAGCAGCTTGGCGAAATCCGCCGCCGTCAGCGCCAGGGGGTCGGCCGGCTCCCAACCGTAGATGCCCGACGGCAGGCACAGCAGCGAGCCGCGATGCGACATGTCGGCGAAACGGAACCCGCCATTGCCGTAGGCCTCGATCGGCGCGCGGCCAGGGAAATGCGCTTCGCGGATGACGATGCCTTTTGCCACGGGCGCAGCAATCGTCAGGTTGCCACGGCTTTGCCGCCGCTCACCCGCTTCTCCTCATCGGCCGCCGCGGCCTGTGGCCGCAGCTTGAACAGGATGAGCAACGGAGCGGCGATAAAGATCGACGAATAGGTTCCGAAGACGACGCCGAACAGCATCGCCAGCGTGAACGAACGGATCACCTCGCCACCGAACAGGACCAGCGCCAGAAGCGCCAGGATCGTCGTCACCGCGGTCAGCGTCGTTCTCGACAGCGTCTCGTTGATGGCGTTGTTCAACAATTCCGGCAGCGGCATCTTCTTGTATTTCCTGAGATCCTCGCGAACACGGTCATAGACGACGATCGTGTCGTTCAGCGAATAGCCGATGATGGTCAGGATCGCCGCCAGCGACGATTGGTTGAATTCGAGCCCGGTGATGACGAAGAAGCCGATGGTCATGACGATGTCGTGCACCGTCGCGATGATGGCGCCGACCGCGAACTGCCATTCGAAGCGGAACCACACATAGGCCAGGATGCCAAGCAGCGCGACCAGCATAGCGATCGTGCCTTGCTTGGCGAGCTCGCCGGAAACCGTCGGCCCCACCACTTCGACGCGGCGGAAATCATACTGGTCCTGCAGCTCGCCGCGCACCTTGTCGATGACGGTCTGCTCGGCATTCTCGCCGCCATCCTGTGTGCCGACGCGGATCAAAACGTCGTTCGGCTCGCCGAATTGCTGGACCTGCACTTCGCCGATGTTGAGTTCCGTCAGCCTGCCGCGGATATCGGCAAGATCGGCGGTGCCATCCTTGGCCTGCACCTCGATCAGCGAACCGCCCTTGAAGTCGATGCCGTAATTGATGTCGACGGTCATGAACAGCACGACCGACAGCACCGATAGCAGGCTCGACAGAGCGAACGTCCAGCGGCGGATGCCCATGAACGGAATTCTCGTACCGGGCGGAATGAAGGTCACCGGCGCCCGCGGCAAGTCCTTCGGCCGCGCCCGGCGAAGCCAGATCGACACCAGCAACCGGGTGAAGGTGAAGGCGGTGAAGACGGTAGTCAGAATGCCGATGGCGAAGGATATGGCAAAACCCTTCACCGGCCCCGTGCCGATCCAGAACAGCACCACGGTCGCGATCAGCGCTGTGACGTTGGAATCGACGATGGTCGCCAGAGCCTTGGTGAAACCGGTGTCGATCGCCTGGATGACCGAGCGGCCGGCTCTTCGCTCCTCGCGGATGCGCTCGTAGATGAGAACGTTGGAATCGACCGCCATGCCGATGGTCAGCACGATACCGGCAATGCCCGGCAAGGTCAGCGTCGCGCCCAGAAGCGACAGCAGCCCGATGATCATCGCCACATGCACCGCCAGCGCAAGGTTGGCGAGGAAGCCGAGGAAGCCGTAGGCGACGAACATGAAGGCGACGACGAGAATCGACCCGACCACGCCGGCGACCTTGCCGGCGTGAATGGAATCTTCGCCGAGCCCAGGACCTACCGTGCGCTCTTCGATCACCGTCAGCGTCGCCGGCAGCGCGCCGGCACGCAACAGCACGGCGAGGTCGTTGGCGCTCTCGGCGGTAAAATTGCCCGAGATTTGGCCGCTGCCGCCAAGGATCGGTTCGCGGATCTGCGGCGCCGAAATCACCTGATTGTCGAGGATAATGGCAAACAGCTTGCCGACATTCTGCGAGGTCGCCTGGCCGAAGCGCGCCGCTCCCTTGGAATCGAAGGTGAACGAAACCACCGGCTCGTTGGTCTGGGAATTATACGTCGCCTGCGCATCGGTGAGATTTTCGCCCGAAACGATGACCCGGTTCTCGATCAGATACGGAACCGGCGGATCATCCTGCGAATACAACACCGATGATCCCGCCGGCGGTCGCCCGTTGAGCGCGTCCTGCACCGGCATCGACTGGTCGACCATCTGGAAGGTCAGCTTGGCGGTCTGGCCAAGAATGTCCTTCAGCCGCTGCGGATCCTGCAGGCCCGGCACCTGCACCAGAATGCGGTCTTCGCCTTGGCGTTGCACGATCGGCTCGGTGGTGCCGAGTTCGTTGACGCGGCGCTCGACGACCTCAAGCGACTGTGCCAACGCCGTCGACGTGCGGTACTTGATGCCGGCATCGGTGACGGCGAACTTGAGCAGGCCGGGCTCGGAATCATCAAGCGACATCTCCTGGACGGAGCCGCCGCTGAACAGGCCGGCGGCCACCGGGTCGGTCAATGTCTTCAGCGCCGTCTTGGCGGCTTCGACCTGACCGGGATCGGTGATGCGGACCTGCACGGCCCGGCCTGATCCGGAAAGGCCGGTGTAACCGATCTTGGCGTCGCGCAGCCGCGTCCTGATTTCGTCGCGTGTCGTCTCCAGCCGATCCTTGATCAGATCATTCGGATCCATCCTGAGCAGGATATGCGAGCCGCCCTGCAGATCGAGGCCGAGCGTCATCTGGCGCTTCGGCACCCAGCTGGGAAGCTGGGCCAGCGTGCTGGCAGAGAAAAGATTGGGCGCAGCGAGGATCACCGTGGCGGCCACGGCCAGCCAGATCAGGATCATCTTGAAGCGCGAGAAATAAAGCATAGGGCGTCGTCCGTCAGGGCGTTCTGGCGGATCGTTCCGCCTGGAATGGGGTTATTTCTTGGCGTTCTGGTTCGCCAAATGCTCGCCTCGAGCACAAGGCAGTTCACTTTGGTGCTGCCATCGGGCTTTCTTCAACTATTGTCAATCTTGCCGGCAAGGCACCAGCGGGCAATAGCACGACGAGATCGTTGGCGCCTTGGACGGGGCGAGCGGGCTGGCGGCGAGAAGACTGGGCGCATCAAGAGCCCCTGCGATGGCCACAGCCACCGCAGATCAGAGTCATCGGCGTCGTCCGTCAGGGCGTTCTGGCGGATCGTCCCGCCGACATCCGATTATTTCTTGGCGTTCTGGTTCGCCACCGGCTCGCCCTTGACGCGCACGTCTGCGATCGTCGAGCGCAGCGCCGTTACCTTGGTGCCACCGCCGAGATCGATCTCGAGTTCATTGTCGTCGATCACCTTGGTCACCTTGCCGACGAAACCGCCGCCGGTGACGACCGTGTCGCCGCGGCGGACCGCCGCCAGCATCTCGCCGCGCTTCTTCAACTGCGTGCGCTGCGGCCGGATGATCAGAAAATACATGATCACGAAAATCAGGACAAACGGCAAAATGCTGATGAACATATCCGGGGAGGCGCCGACGCCTTGGGCGTATGCCGGTGTCACGAACATCTAGGTACTCCTGAATTTTGAAAGACAGCCGCCAAACCGTCCTGGGGAAATTTGGCGGCCCCGTGAAATTTCGCCGGAATATAGTCGGTAAAGTTGCCAATGCAACTGCGGTCAGGCATTTCAGCTGCTTTTCCGGCTGGTTGAGCCGTGTTAGAGCATGATCCCGAAAACGACGCCCGGTTTTCGGAAAAGATCATGTTCTAACAAAAGGTTGGAACTGGTTCCGAAACGCCGGAACCAAATTAGGTTCCGTGTCATCCCCTCCTGAGTGCAAAGATAAAATGAGCGATAGCACCATCGAAGCCCTGAACAAGAAGCTCGACCGCCTGATCGAGGCGGTCGTCCGCCTCGCTCCGCCGCCGGTGCCGGAAACCGATCTCGGCAAGGCCGATTGCTTCGTCTGGCAGGCCGATCCCGGCAATCTGGAGCCGGTGCTCAAGGTCAACCGCGTCGACATCGGCCTGATCCGCGGCGTCGACCGCGTCCGCGACATATTGGTCGACAACACCGAGCGCTTCGCTTCCGGTTACGCCGCCAACAATGTGCTGTTGTGGGGCGCGCGCGGCATGGGCAAGTCCTCGCTGGTCAAGGCCGTGCATGCGGCGGTCAACGCGTCGGCAAAGCTGGACCTGCCGCTCAAGCTCATCGAGATCCATCGCGAAGACATCGACACGCTGCCAAAGCTTATGAATTTGCTGAAGGCAGCACCTTACCGCTTTATCCTGTTTTGCGACGACCTGTCCTTCGACCATGATGACACGTCCTACAAATCGCTGAAAGCGGCGCTCGAAGGCGGCGTCGAGGGCCGCCCGGCCAATGTGATCTTCTATGCCACCTCGAACCGGCGACATCTATTGCCGCGCGACATGATCGACAATGAACGCTCGACCGCGATCAATCCGTCGGAGGCGGTCGAGGAAAAAGTTTCGCTGTCCGATCGCTTCGGCCTCTGGCTCGGCTTCCACAAATGCTCGCAGGACGAGTATCTCGACATGATCGACGGCTATATCAGCCATCACGGCCTTGCCATCGATCCCGAGACGCTGCGCGCCGAGGCGCTGGAATGGGCGACGACGCGCGGTAGCCGTTCAGGCCGCGTCGCCTGGCAGTTCACCCAGGATCTGGCAGGCCGGCTCGGCAAATCGCTCAAGGATTAATTTAGTTCCTCGGCGCAGAATTTTGACAGGTCGGACGCGCTTGCGTTGACGGACCGCCGCCAACAGGCATCCAACCCGTCAAATTCCCTGTGCCGCGTTACTAGAGCAATTCCAGGAAAAGTGCGCAGCGGTTTTCCGTCCGGAATTGCGTAAAAACAAATACTTAGAGCGGTTCGGCGATTCTATCAAAAGCTGAACCGGTCTAGCGTTCATCCAGAAAACTGAAAAAGCCCGCCCCTTGCGGAGCGGGCTGAGCCGGCGGGCCGGACTGGAGGTCAGGCGGCTCGCAATCGCTTTTCTTTTTCTATTCGAGATACGTCGAATTCTATTCGAGATAGGTCGAAGGATCGACTTCTTTATTCAAGATAGGTCGAAGGATCGACCGGTGCCGAGTTCTTGCGGACTTCGAAATGCAGTTTCGGCGAGTCGGTGGTGCCGCTCATGCCGGACTGCGCGATTTCCTGGCCGCGCTTGACCTTCTGGCCGCGCTGGACCTCGATCGAACGGGCGTGGCCATAGACCGTGACCAATCCGTTCTCGTGGCGCACCAGCACCGTATTGCCGAATTCCTTGAGACCATCGCCGGCATAGATGACGACGCCGTTCTCGGCCGCCTTGACCGGGGTTCCTTCCGGCACGGCGATGTCGACACCGTCCTTGCCGCCGCCAAAGCTGGAGATCACGCGGCCGCGCACCGGCCACCGCATCTTGCCGATGCCGGTGGCGTTGGGCGCCACCGCGTCATCGTCCTCGGCCTGCTGGATGACCTTCGCATCCTTCTTCGGCGGCGTGTAGGCGGCGAGCGTCTCCGAAGGCGTGGTCTTTGCCGCAGGCGGAGTGGTGGCTGTCGTTACCGGATCGACCTTTGCCGGCTTGGCGCTGGCAACCGTCGCGGTTCCGCCGGCCGGCACCTTCAGGGTCTGGCCGATTTTGAGCAGCCCGTCCTGCATGCCGTTCGCCTGCTTCAACGCAGCCACGCCGACGCCGGTTTTCCTGGCGATCGCCGACAGCGTATCGCCCTGCTGGACCGTGTAGCTGCCATCGGCACCAGCTGCCTTGGGCGCGGTTTTTCCGTCCTTCGGCTGGTTTGCTGCGGCCGATGCATCCATCTGCGCGGCGGACTTGCCCTCCTTGAGCTTCGGCTGCTGCGGCAGCACGGCCACCATCTCCGGCGCCTTGGCCGGCAAATCGCGCTTGGTGTCGTTCGCAGGCTTGGCGTCGGCAAGCTTCGGCGCCGGTTTCTTGCCCGAATAGGCATAGGCCGGGATGACGAGCTTCTGGCCGGTCTTCAGCCCGTTGGTCGCGCTCAGCCCATTGACCTTCATAAGGGCATCGGCGGGCACGCCGTAGCGCCGCGACAGGCCGGAAATAGTCTCGCCATCCCTGACGATGATCTCGGTGGCGCGCGCTTCGCCGCCTGCCGTCGCCATGCGCGGAGCGTCAGGCTGTGCGTCCTTGAACGGCTTTGCCACGGTCCCGGTTGAAGTCCGGTCAACCGGGACGGCGGCTGGCGCCAAAGCGGTGCGGGCCGGCGCCAACGCGGGGGCTGGCTGCGCCTGGCTGACCGGCGGCAATTGCTGTGTCGTAACCGGTTCGAGGCTTGAGCGGCTGACCGACTGGGTATGGCTGCCGTCGAGCGGCGCGGCCGAGACCGGGGCATCGCCGGGATAAGGCTGGGCGGCATCCTGCTTGTCGATGATGGTGCGCTGGTTGTTGGTCGAGGACGTGAAGACGTCATCGACGCTGTTGAACCGCGAGACCTGGGAACTGCATCCCGCCGCGGTGCCCGCAACCATAAGGACGGCGAAACCGCGCGCCAGGTTGCGTCCGTTTGCCTTCAAAATACTGAATTGCATCACATTTACCCGCAGATACCCGGTACAGACTGACCGTGATTAAAGCGCGTTAATGTTACCGGTCGGTTAAACCTCTAGAATCAGACGCAAATTTTCTTAAAATATTTAAGGCTGAACCTGGTCGGGTTGAGATTTCAGGTCAGCCGAGTCGGAGACGAAGAATTGGCCGAAGGCCCTCAGCTTCGTCATCCTAGGGCGGAGCAGGAGCGAAGCTCCGTCGCGGAGACCCTAGGATCCATTCCGTGACCTTAGCCGAATAATGCGGAGCAGCATTCTGCACTGTTGCAACGCCTTCATGGCGCGGCATGGATCCTAGGGTCTGCGCTGCGTCGCTTCGCTCCTTGCTGCGCCCGAGGATGGCGAAACACCAGGCTTTGGCTGCCCCAAGCGCGCGATGCTTCGGGATAATCAGATGACTGCGGCTACGCTGCGCAGGATCGGCTGCAGGCGGACGAGGCCAATGTCCTCGCGTTCGAAGCGGCTGCCGACCTTGGTCAGCTTGGCGAGCACCTGCTCGCCCTCCTCGGGTCCGATCGGGGCGATGACGATGCCGCCGCTCGACAATTGATCGAGCAGGAAGCGTGGCAGGCTGTCGAAAGCCGTCCATGCAACGATGCGGTCGAACGGCGCTTCATTGGCCAGTCCGTTGGAGCCGTCCGCCTGGCGCACGATGACATTGCCGATGCCGAGCGCCTCGAAGCGCTGTTTGGCCTGCTCGGCCAGCGTCTTGTAGCGGTCGATGGTGACGACCCGCGCGGCAAGCCGCGACATCACTGCCGCCGAGTAGCCCGACCCGGTGCCGATCTCGAGCACGCGGTTGCCCGGCTCGATCGCAAGTGCTGCGATCACCGCGGCTTGCAGGTCGGCGCCTTCGATCGCCTCGCCGCATTCGATCGGCAGCATGCGGTCCGACCAGGCGATCGGATGGAACTGCGCGGAAAGGAAGCCGCGCCGCGGCGTCGCCTCAAAAGCGGCGATCAGCGCCTTCGGCACGACGCCCTTGCCACGCAAGCGGAGCAGGAACGCAGCGAAGCCTTCCCGGTCGTCGAGCGTCGGACCGTGGTTCAGGTTCATGCGAGCGCCTTGGTCAGTTGATCTCGGATTTCATGAGCGGTGAGATCGAGCTGCAGCGGCGTCACCGACACCAGCCGGTTGCGCAAGGCATAGAGGTCGGTGCCTTGCTTGCCCTCGACCGGCTCGCGGCCGAAGCGCAGCCAATAATAGGGAAGTCCGCGGCCGTCGCGGCGCTCGTCGACCCACAGGCTGTGGACGAGCTTGCCTTGCGAGGTGACCACCGTGCCGGCGACCTCTTCTGGCGCGCAATTCGGAAAATTGACGTTGAGCAGCACGCCGTCCGGCAGCGGCATGGCGACAAGCTTTTTGAGCAGCGCCGGCGCCAGCGCCTCGGTTGTCTCGTAGGGAACGACGCGATCCTCACCGACATAGGAATAGGCCTGGCTGAGCGCGATCGAACGCACGCCGAGCAGCGCGCCTTCCATGGCGCCGGCGACGGTGCCCGAATAGGTGACGTCGTCGGCGATGTTGGCGCCGGAATTGACGCCGGACAGGATCAGGTCAGGTGCTGCGGGCAGGATCTTCTTCACGCCCATGATGACGCAATCGGTCGGCGTACCGCGCACGGCAAAGTGTTTTTCGCCGATCTTGCGCAGGCGCAGCGGCTCCGAGATCGACAGCGAATGCGCGTAGCCGGACTGGTCCTGCTCCGGCGCCACCACCCAGACATCATCCGACAGCGTGCGGGCGACGCGTTCAAGCGATGCAAGGCCTTCGGCATGGATGCCGTCATCATTGGTCAGGAGGATACGCATTATTTCGATTCGATCTTTTCCAGACCGCCCATGTAAGGCCGAAGCGCTTCAGGAATGGTTACGCTGCCATCCTCATTCTGATAGTTTTCGATGACAGCAATGAGAGCGCGACCGACGGCGGTGCCGGAACCGTTCAGCGTGTGGACGAAACGGTTGCCCTTGCCGTCCTTGTCCTTGTAGCGGGCGTCCATGCGCCGCGCCTGGAAATCGCCGCAGACCGAGCAGGACGAAATCTCGCGATAGGCGTTCTGGCCCGGCAGCCAGACTTCGATGTCGTAGGTCTTGCGCGCGCCAAAGCCCATGTCGCCGGTGCACAGCGTCATGGTGCGGAACGGCAGGCCGAGCCGCTTCAGCACTTCCTCGGCGCATTCGGTCATCCGCTCGTGCTCGGCGCTCGACGATTCCTGGTCGGTGATCGACACCAACTCGACCTTGTAGAACTGGTGCTGGCGCAGCATGCCGCGCGTGTCGCGCCCGGCCGAGCCCGCTTCCGAACGAAAGCAAGGCGTCAGCGCCGTATAGCGCAGCGGCAGTTTTTCATGCGCTGTGATTTCTTCGCGCACGAGGTTTGTCAGCGGCACTTCGGCGGTGGGGATGAGGCCAAGCCTGCCGTCTCCACGCGGGGCGAAGAACAGATCCTCTTCGAACTTCGGCAGTTGCCCCGTACCGAAAAGAACCTCGTCTTTCACCATCAGCGGCGGCTGGATCTCCTCATAGCCATGCTCGGTCGTGTGCAGATCCAGCATGAATTGGCCGAGCGCGCGTTCCATTCGCGCCAGCCCACCCTTCAGCACCGTGAAGCGCGAGCCGGACAGCTTCGCCGCCCGCTCGAAATCCATCATGCCGAGCGCTTCGCCGATCTCGAAATGCTCCTTCACCCAGTTCGGACGCGTTGGCACCTTGCCGACGATGCGCTTGACGACATTCTCGTCCTCGTTCTTGCCGACCGGCACGTCGTCGAGCGGCACATTGGGCAGCTCGGCCAATGCGTCATTCAGCGCCTTGTCGAGTTCGCGTTCGCGCGCCTCGCCGTTCTGGATGAAAGCCTTGATCTCGCCGACTTCGGCTTTGAGTTTTTCGGCAAGGGCGGCGTCGCCCGAACGCATGGCATTGCCGATCTCCTTCGAGGCGGCGTTGCGGCGCTCCTGCCTGGTCTGCAGCTCGGTGAGATGCTCGCGCCGCGCCTCGTCCCTGGCGATCAGATCATCGACCGTGGACTGCGCGTCATCGCTGGACCACGAGCGCTTCTTGAGCGCCTCGACGAGGACCTTCGGGTTGTCGCGAATCCATTTGATGTCGAGCATGGTTTGTTCGTCCTGAGTAAGGTCAGAGGGCGTAAACCGCATCCTTGATCGATGCAAGACGTCAAGGCCGAGTTCCTTCACGCCCCCCTCTGTCCTGCCGGACATCTCCCCCACGGGTGGGGAGATCGGCCGTCACTGCTGCTTTCGCCAATCTCTAGCGTTGAGAAAGTGAGCCGTCGGCGAAGCTGCCAATCTCCCTCCTTGTGGGGGAGATGTCCGGCAGGACAGAGGGGGCGCTGTCCCGCAAATTTTGAAGATAATGCTGACCCGCCTAAAGCAGCCTATGTCGAAGGTGCGTCCGCGGGCTTTTCGGCCACCTCTTCCGCGGCCTCCTGCTTCTCGCGCGCCAGACGTTCCCGTTCCTTGCTACGCTCGATCAGCCGGGCCGACCAGATTGAGACCTCGTAGAGAATGATCGTTGGGATGGCGAGGCCGATCTGGCTTATCGGGTCGGGCGGTGTCAGCACAGCCGCGACGACGAAGGCGATGACGATCGCCCATTTGCGCTTTTCGACCAGCGCCTGCGACGACAGCATGCCGACCCGCGCCATGAGGCTGGTCACCACCGGCAACTGGAACACCAGGCCGAAGGAAAAGATCAGCGTCATGATCAGGCTGAGATATTCCGACACTTTCGGCAGCAACGAAATCTGCACTTGGTCGTCAGTGCCGGCCTGCTGCATGGCGAGGAAGAACCACATCACCATCGGCGTGAAGAAGAAATAGACCAGCGACGCGCCCATCAGGAACAGGATCGGCGAAGCGATCAGGAACGGCAGGAAAGCGTTGCGTTCGTTCTTGTAGAGGCCGGGCGCGATGAATTTGTAGATCTGCGTGGCGATCAGCGGAAAGGCGATCACCATGCCGCCGAACATTGCCAGCTTCACCTGGGTGAAGAAGAATTCCTGCGGCGCCGTGTAGATCAGCTCAACCTTGTGCGGGTCGAGCCCTGCCCATTGGGTCGCCCATTTGAACGGCACGACCAACAGGTTGAACAGTTGCTTGGCGAAAAAGAAGCAGAACAGGAAGGCGACGAAGAACCCGCCGATCGACCACATCAGCCGCCGGCGCAATTCGATCAGATGCTCCATCAGCGGAGCGGCCGATTTATCGATCTCGTCCTTTTCCGAAACGCTCACTTGCTGGCTCCCGCCGTCTTTTTGGCGGCTGCAGTCGGCTTCTTCACCGGTGCAGGCTTCGGCTCGGCCTTTTTAGCTGCGGTCTTTTTCACGGCAGGTTTTGCTCCTGCCGCTGGCTTGGCTGCGGCCTTGGAGGCCGGCATCGTTTTCGCTGGCTCAGGCTTCTTCTTCGCTGGCGAGGCCTTTTGCGGTGCAGCCGGCGTCGCCGTCCCGACAGGCGACGGCACCACCGACTCATCGGTCATCACCGGAAAGATCGGCGCCGCCGGCGTCGCTTCCGGGGCACTGACGCCCGGCAGCACCGTCGCGCCATTCTTCAGCTCGGTATCCTGCTGCGTCGAAGCACTTGGCGTGACCGGGTCGACGGCCGGCTTCGGCTTCATCACCGCGTCGACGCCTGAACGGACATCGGCTGCCGCCTGCTCGAACGGATTGAGCTGCTTCCTGATCTCGGCGGCCGGATTGAGGCTTCTGAGTGAGTCGACCGACTTCTTGACGTCGTCGAGCTCGGCTTCCTTCAACGCATCGTTGAACTGTCTCTGGAAGTCGGCTGCCATGCCGCGCAGCTTTGTCGTCGTGCGCCCGAAGGTGCGCAGCATGTTGGGCAAATCCTTGGGCCCGACGACCACGATCATGACGATCGCGATCACCAGCATCTCGGTCCAGCCGATGTCGAACATGGCGATACGTTCCGACTAAGGTTTTGGGCTCAGCTCTTGCTGGCCTTTTCCTTCACCGCCGAAACGGTTTCGTCGGCACGATGTTCGACGGTGCGCTTGTCCTCGGCAACATCGTCGTCGGCCATGCCCTTCTTGAAGCTCTTGATGCCCTTGGCCATGTCACCCATCAGCTCGGGTATCTTGCCACGGCCAAACACCAGCAGCACGATCACCAGCACGATCATCCAGTGCCAAATCGAAAATGAACCCATAACAATCTCTCTCGAATGTTTTCTCTGACGATGATCTATGCGCTTTCGCGCCGGGATTCAAACACAACCGCGACAGAGTTTATAAATGAGTGGCCGAAGTCACGCACTTTCGGCGCCGTAGCCCGCTACCAATCGGCGCAGCCCCGAAAACCAACGGCTTTCGGCGCGTCGTTTGCGGTCAATCATCCTCGACACGCGGCGTCAACAGGCCGAGTTCCTCGAGGTCGATGTCGGTCAGCGGATCCTCGTCGTCGGTCAGCGCATCCGGATCGGCCGGCGGCAGCGGAATGGAGAAATTCGACGGCATGCGGCCCGAAAGCAGCCCGGCGCCCTTCAATTCCTCCATGCCGGGAAGATCGCGGATCTCCTCCAATGCGAAATGGTCGAGGAAAATGTCGGTGGTGCCGTAGGTGACGGGACGGCCGGGCGTGCGGCGCCGACCGCGCATCTTCACCCATTCGGTCTCCATCAGCGTGTCCAGCGTGCCCTTCGAGGTCTCGACGCCTCTGATGTCCTCGATCTCGGCGCGCGTCACCGGCTGGTGATAGGCGATGATCGCCAGCACTTCGAGCGCCGCGCGGGAAAGCTTCCTCTGCTGCACTGTGTCGCGGCTCATCAGGAAAGCGAGGTCGCCAGCAGTGCGGAACGCCCAGGCATCGGAGACGCGCACCAGATTGACGCCGCGCCGCGCATAAATCTGCTGCAGTTCGGCCATCGCCGCGGCAATGTTGATGCCATCGGGCAGGCGCGCGGCAAGCTGCTTTTCGCTGACCGGCTCGGCGCTGGCGAAAACGATCGCCTCGGCCATGCGCACGGCTTCCGCCATATGCAGCCGCTCGCCAGGATTCTGGGAAAAGTTCTGCGCCTGATTTTCTGCCGGAGTCTCGCCGAGCATGCCGTCTTCGGTCTCGTCGTCGACCTTGAACGGAATGACCGAAGCGTTGGCGCGTTCACTCATGATGCCACCTCGACTGCCCTGATGCCTTGCGCACGGCTGCGCAGATAAAGCGGCGCGAACACCTCGTCTTGCCGCATTTCCATTTTGCCTTCGCGCACCAGTTCCAGCGTGGCCGCAAACGAGCTGGCAATCGCGGTACGCCGCTCATCCGGGCCGGTCAGATATTCGACCAGGAAACTGTCCAGCGCTGTCCAATCGTGAAGCGAGCCGATCAGCCTGTTCAGGATATCGCGCGCGTCCTTGAGCGACCACACACCGCGCCTGGCGATGGTCACATTGGTGATCGCCTGTTTCTGGCGCTGCTGCGCATAGGCGGTCAGCAGATCGTAGAGCGAGGCCGAATAGGCGTTGCGTTTCTCGACGATGACCATTTCCGGCATGCCGCGGACGAACACGTCGCGTCCGAGCCGGTTGCGGTTGACCAGGCGTGCCGCAGCGTCGCGCATCGCTTCCAGCCGCTTCAACCGGAATTGCAGCACCGCTGCCAGCTCCTCGCCGCTTTCGCCGTCGTCTCCAGGTTGTTTGGGGATCAAAAGCTTCGACTTGAGAAACGCCAGCCACGCCGCCATCACCAGATAGTCGGCGGCAAGCTCCAGCCTGAGCGCCCTCACCTTCTCGACGAAGGCCAGATATTGCTCGGCCAGCGCCAGAATCGAGATGCGCGACAGATCGACCTTCTGGTTGCGGGCAAGATGCAGCAGAAGATCGAGCGGGCCTTCAAACCCGTCGACGTCAACGACCAACGCAGGATCGCCGGTCAGCCGCGAATCGTCGTTCTCGGCCCACAGACGGTCCATCGGTGCGGCCTTGCCGGCCTTACTGTCCAATGTTTCCGCCACCTACTGTCGCTTTCCTTTGCTTCTATCTTCTTGTTTGACCATGATCTGTTCCGAAAAACCGGCTCCCACTTTTCGGGATCATGGTCTAGGCCACCGCATCGAAATAGGTGGCGAATTCGGCGCGTATCTCGGTCTCATCAGCCCGATCGCGGTTCTTGATATAGGTCAGCGCCCGTTGCGCGCGGCGCAGCGACGTGCCTTCAAGCCCTGTTGTGCGCGACGCAATGCCGGCCATCTCCTCGAAAACGCCGTTGCAGTGAAGGACCAGATCGCAGCCCGCCGCAAGGATCGCGGCCGCCTTTGTCGGGAAATCCCCAGAAAGTGCCTTCATCGAGGTGTCGTCGCTCATCAACAGCCCGTCGAAGCCGATTTCGCCGCGGATGATCTCATCGATGACCTTGCCGGACGTCGTGGCCGGGTTCTTCGGGTCGATCGCGCTGTAGACGACATGCGCCGTCATCGCCATCGGCAAATGATTGAGCTCCCTGAACGGGGCGAAATCATGCCGCTGCAAGTCGCTCATCGAGGCATCGACGGTCGGCAGTTCGAAATGCGTGTCGGCAAAGGCCCGTCCATGCCCCGGAATATGCTTCATGACCGGCAGCACGCCGCCCGACATCAACCCTTCAGCCGCGGCGCGACCCAGTTCGATGACGGCACGAGGCTCCTTGCCATAGGCGCGCGCGCCGATGACGTCGCTGGCGCCCTCGATCGGCACGTCGAGCACCGGCAGGCAATCGGCTGTGATGCCATAGCGCGAGAGATCGAAGGCATGCAGCCGCGCCATCAGCCAGGCGGCGCGGTTGCCGGCGTCGTGGTCGTTGCGCCACAAGGCGCCGAGCGCACCACCGGCCGGATAGTTCGGCGCCAGCGGCGGCCGCAGGCGCTGCACCCGGCCGCCTTCCTGATCGATGAACACCGGGGCGTCCGGGCGCTCGATACAGTCGCGCATTGCGGCGACCAGATCGCGGATCTGCTCGGTCTCGCCGATGTTGCGCGCAAACAGGATGAATCCCCACGGGCATTCATTGCGATAGAATTTGATTTCGTCGCGTGTGAGCGATTTCCCGGCGCAGCCGAGGATCATGGATTTTGATTCGGTCATGGACAGGAGTTTAGAGCTTCACGCGAACAAAGGGAATCGCATCGAGCCACATGCGGTTGAGCCAGAATCCCTTCCCACAAAGATCTCCCTTCCACATAAAAAAACCGGCCACATAAAAAAACCGGCGCGGTCTGTGACCGCGCCGGCTCTTTCCGCCCAAGGGCGGGAGATTTGAAACGGCTAGCGCGACACGAAGCAGTTGCCGCCGGCAGCCTTGTAGCTGGTGCACAGGTTGATCGCATCGTTGCGCGACTGCGCCGGCACCCGGACGCGGTAGAACGTTCCCTTGCCGGCGATCTCGGCCTTGACGATGTTGGCGGTGCGGCCAGCCAGCACGCTGCCGTAGCGGCGCTGCAGGTCCGCATAGCTGGACTGGGCGCTTTCGACAGTCGGCTGCGAGGCGATCTGCATCGACCACGAGCCACCGCCGGTCGAGGCCGCCGCCGGATTGATGGACGCAACCTGGTCCGGCTTGACCTCGCCGACGACGTCGACAGGCTGGTCGGACGGACGTTGCGGCGCCACCGGAACCGTGGCCGGCGTATTGGCAGGCTGGCCGGTTTGGGCCTCGGCCTCAGCCTTGGGCGCGGCTGCCGGCTCGGCTGTTTCCGGCCTAGCGGTTTCGGTCTGGTCGCCACCCAGTTGGTCACCACCCAGTAAGTTACCACTTGCCTGGTCGGCAACAGGCGGGACCGTGCCGGTCTGCTCCGCTTCGCCGGCCTGACCCGCCGGGGCCACATGCTGCGGCGCCGGATCGACAGGGTCGACGGCAGCCACCTGCGCCACCGCAGGCGCCGGATCCTCCCGCGCAACCAGTGAGCCATCTGATTTGACGACCATGGTTCTCACCTTGCGCGGTGCGACGGCGACGACATCGGGGTCTATGCCTTTGTCAGCCTCTTGCAGAACCTGGGCAATACGATCCTCGGACTTGGGCGTCGGCGCGGCGGCGACGTCGGCATTTCCGGCCGCTTGCGTGCCGCCGGCCGCTTGCGTGCCGCCGGCCGCATCAACGCCTTCAGCCGCGTCGAAGTCGTCGGGCGAAAGATCGACCACACGGCTCTGCGGCGGCTCCTTGGCCGTGACGTCCACGGGCTCTTCGGCGTTGGTGACCAGTTTTTCCTGGACCGGTTCGGCAGGCTTCGCGCCACCCTTGGCCACGGCGTCATAAACCTTGTTTTCCTGGTTCGGCACGACGGTGCCGCCCGGATTTTCAGGCCTGATCTTGATCGGTGCGTTGTCCGCCTTGACGATGACCGGCGCGTCGTTGCCGCCGTTGCCACCGACAGACAGCGCGAAGGCGCCGAGACCGCCGGCGATCGCCACGGCGCCTACAACCGCGGCGACCAGCAGGCCGCGGCGCCGGGGCCTCGCGGTATCCTGCTCCAGGCCTGGAACCGACATGGCCTCATCCAGCTCGGGATCGTAGTCGAGTTCGTCTAAGCCAAAGTCGTCGGCCTGCGGAGCCGGCCGGCCGGAGGGCAAGTCGCCCAGATCGAAGCCGCTAGCGGCATCGGCATAAGCCGCACCGACGGGCGCTTCTGCGGGTCTCGCCGCATAGGTCCGCGTTTCAACGCGGTCGGGCTCATAGCCTGACTGGAACCCTGCCCCCGACTGAAACCCAGCCCCCGACTGAAACCCAGCCCCTGACTGGAATCCGGCATTGTAGGATTCGTCGTCATACGCCGCGCTGCGCGCCGGGGCGGCAGCGACGTCCACGGCATTCATTTCCGTGAGAAGGCTGGCGAACTCGGTGTCGAGATCGTCATAAGCAGGCGCCGCCGGTTCGTCTTCATTGAAGTCGAGGTCCGGAATATCGAGGTCGTCCGCCAGCGCCACGACGCGCTCGGGCACATCGACCGTCTCGACATCGGGCATCTCGTCATACGCCGAAGACTGTTCGCTTTGCGCTGGCGCAGATGCCGCATTGGCGGCATCGTCTTCGGCCGGCTCATCCTGATAGGCCAGGTCGTCCTGATAGGAGGGGGCCGCAGCCATTGGCGGTGTCGTTTCCGCGGTCTTCACCGAGGCCACTTCCGTGGTCCTCGCCGAGGCCGTCGGCTGGGCTGCAAAGGCAGGCTGCGACTGTGCGACCGGCGTTACGCGGCTCCACGAACGGGCCGGCGCCGGCGCAGCGGAGCTTGCCGCCATCCAGTTGAGCGAATCATCCGGATCTTCCTGGTGAGCGGCGGCCGCAACGTTATCGTCGTCGCCATGATCCAGACCGATGTCCTTGGCGAAGGCAGCATGCAATGTATCCTCGTCGAAATCGACATCGGCCGGCCCGGCGGCATCTTCAGCGCCGAAATCCTGGCCCTCGAGCTCATCGAAGAGAACGGTGTCGAGATCGGCATCGGCGGCTTGAACCGCGCCATCCTCCGGCTGCTCCGAAAGGTCTTGCTCGTCAAGGCTCCAGTCCAGTTCGTCGACAGTATCCGTTGGTTTGCCGGCGACCTTTTCAGCTGCGGCCACAGGCTGCTGAACCACGGGTGGCTCGTTGGCCGCGGACGCCGCCACGGGGGCAGTCCGTGTGCTCATGGTGCCCAACAGCGCGTTCAACTCGTCTTCGAGGCTCCGCTCATCAGCGATAGCGGTTGGCGCCGTCGGCTGGGCTGCAACGCCGGAGGCCGGCGCAACCGGCTCTTCGGCTTTCTCGGCAAGCGCGTCCTCGAAACTCAAATCGAAATCGGCGTCGAACGCGTCTTCCAGGGTCGTGGCGGACGGCTCGTCCTTGGCGGCGATAGCCTCCGGTCCGTCAATTTCGGGCGCGTCAATTTCGACTGGTTCATCCGTGCGAACGTCGAAATCCATATCGACATCGGCCATGGCGTCGTCGAAATGGCCGGCAAAGTCCTCCTCGGACTCTTCCGAAACGGCTCGAACAGGCGCAGCAGGAGTTTCAACAGCGGCCTGCTCTAACGGCATATGTTCGTCGAGCATCAACTCGTCTTCGAGCGAGCTTGCGACGGCATTGTCGAATTCGTCGTCGAAGGCGGGCTCGGCGGCCGGCGCGGAGATTTCGGCGGCTTCGGCAGCGGCGGCGTGCTCCGTCGGAACATATTCGTCGAGCGTCAGCTCGTCTTCGAGCGAGCTTGCGACGGCATTGTCGAACTCATCGTCGAAGGCGGGTTCGGCGGCCGGTGTGGAGACTTCGGCAACGGCCGCCTGCTCCATCGGCACGTGCTCGTCCAGCATCAGCTCGTCTTCGAGCGAGCTTGCGACAGCGTTGTCGAATTCTTCATCGAAGGCGGGTTCGACCGGCGCGGAAACGGCGGCAGTATTCTGTTCAGCCTCGTCCGTTGCATCGTCGTCGAGCAGGAAATCCGGTTCGAGCGAGGCGGTAAGCTCGTCGTCCCCGAGCTCGACGTCCCCAATCTTGTCGTCCATCGCCAAATCGTCTTCGAATGGCGACACATCTTCGAGCGAGCTGGCGAGTGCATCGTCGAAATCGTCATCGAAAGCAGCTTCAACAGCCGGCGCGGATGCTTCGGCAACACCAGAACGCATGTCGTCGGCAGCAACGGCATGGGCAGCCTCATCCGCCGCTTCGTCGTCCAGCAGGAAATCCTGTTCGAGCGACGCGGCAAGCTCGTCGTCCCCAAGCTCGTCGTCCACCGCGTCAGTGGCATCGAAAACCGGCTCGCGAACCTCGGCGGCGCTGTCATTATCGTCGGCGCCGAATTCGCCCATCAACTCCTTCTCGAGGTCGATGTCGAAATCGCCGTCGTCCACCGGCTGGGTGACGGGAGCCGCCTTCGGCTTGACCGGCTGGCGCGGGTCGAACCCCATGATCCTGGTCAGTTCCGCGAAGGGATCATCGTCGGCGATATCGTTTTGGGCGGCTGCTCTCAGCTGGGTTCTGTCTGCCATTATTGTTCCCGAACTCGCACTCATTCGGACGCCATGGACGTCGCGTAGGGTTGGCCCTTACCAGCGCAATGTGGGCAAAAGGTGACAGGTTTTTTAGTCAAACCTAACGCATTTCGGTGGGCGCATCGGCTCCGATCAGCGTCAGGCCGGACGTCAAAACGTCCGAAACAGCCTGCACCAGCCCTAGTCTGGCATGCGTCAATTGTCGGTCGTTAACCTTAACAAAACGTAAGTCCGGATTTTCGGTGCCGCGGTTCCAATGTCCGTGGAAGCTGGAGGCGAGATCGTAGAGGTAGAATGCCAGCCGGTGCGGCTCGAGCGCAAGGGCCGCGGATTCGATCAGCCGCGGATATTCCGCAAGCTTCCTGATCAGGCCGATCTCGCCTTCGTCGGTCAGCAAGGCGGTGGCGGCGGCCAGCCGACTGCGGTCGAAATTGGCCTCGCCCAACTGCTCGCTCGCTTGCCGGAACACCGAATGGCAGCGCGCCGAGGCGTACTGCACGTAGAACACCGGATTGTCCTTCGATTGCTCGGTCACCTTGGCGAAGTCGAAATCGAGCGGCGCATCGTTCTTGCGGTAGAGCATCATGAAGCGGATCGGATCGCGGCCGACTTCCTCCACCACTTCGCGCAGCGTCACGAATTCACCCGACCGCTTCGACATGCGCACTGGCTCGCCTTCGCGAAAAAGCCTCACCAGCTGGCAAAGCAGCACGGTAAGTTTCACCTCGTCGCCGGCGATCGCCCGGGCGAGCGCTTCCAGGCGCTTCACATAGCCGCCATGATCTGCGCCGAGCACATAGATCAACTCGACGAAACCGCGATCGACCTTGTCCTTCAAATAGGCGACGTCCGCCGCGAAATAGGTGAAGGTGCCGTCAGACTTGACGAGCGCCCGGTCCATGTCGTCGCCGACCGCTGTCGAGCGGAACAGCGTCTGCTCGCGATCCTCCCAATCGTCCGGCTTCTCGCCCTTGGGTGGCGGCAGCTTGCCTTTGTAGATATGGCCCTTGAGCGTCAGGTCGTTGATCGCCGAGCGGATTTTCCGGGCGTTGTCCGCATGCAGCGTGCGCTCCGAGAAAAAGACGTCGTGATGCACGTTGAGCAGCGCCAGATCCTCACGGATCATCGCCATCATCGCATCGATCGTCCTGTCCTTGACGATGGCAAGCGCTTCCTCGTCCGGCATCTGCAACAAGGAGCGGCCAAATTCGCCTGCCAGAGCCTGGCCGACCGGTACAAGATAATCGCCCGGATAAAGCCCGGCCGGAATCTCGCCGATCTCGTCGCCAAGCGCCTCGCGGTAGCGCAGCATGACCGAGCGGCCAAGCACGTCGATCTGCGAACCAGCGTCGTTGATGACATACTCCTTGGTCACGTCATAACCGGCGAAAGCCATCAGATTGGCGAGCGCATCACCAACCACGGCGCCGCGGCAATGGCCGACATGCATCGGTCCGGTCGGGTTGGCCGAGACATATTCGACATTGGCCTTCCTGCCGCCGCCAACCGTCGAGCGGCCGTAGTTGCGGCCTTCGCCGAGCAGCGCGGTCAGATGCACCTGCCAGAACGCATCCTTCAGCCTGAGGTTGACGAAGCCCGGACCGGCAATTTCGGCGGCGGCAATGTCGGTGTCGGCGCGCAGCGCCTGCGCCAACCTTTCAGCCAGAGCACGTGGCGACTGGCCGGTCGGCTTGGCCAGCACCATTGCCGCATTGGTCGCCAAGTCGCCATGGCTGGCGTCGCGCGGCGGCTCGACGGCGATGCGCGATAGGTCCAGCGTACCGCCGTCCTTGTCTTTCAAATCAAGCGCTTCGACAGCTCTGGTGATTCGCGCGTTGAAATCGGCGAAGATGTTCATTGGTGTGGCTCTGGCGGCTTTGCAGGGATCCGGCTCATTGGCCGGCAAAATCGAGCCCGCCCTAGCTCAATTCAGGCGTATGGTCAAACAAACGGCGGTGTTCTTTCAAAGCGTAGGTATCCGTCATGCCCGCCAGGAAATCGGCAACGCTGCGCGCCTTGATGCGATCGTCGGCCCGGTCGAGCCCTTCGCGCCAGCCATCGGGCATGGCGCGCGGATCGGCGAAATAGACCTCGAACAGGTCCTTGACGATCTGCTCGGCCTCGGTGCGCACGCGCATGACCTCTCTGTGCCGGTAGAGATGCTTGTAGAGAAAGGCCTTCAATTCCTTTTCCGACGCGGCCATTTCGGCGGAAAAGGTCACCATCGTCTCGCCTGCCGCCCTCACCGCGTCGGCGCTCTCCGGCTTGATGCGCGCAAGGTTCGCGGTTGTCGACACGATGACATCCTCGACCATCATCGTGATCTGCCGTCGCATCAGTTCGTGCCCTGTCCTCACATCGTCCAGCGCCGGATAGCGCTGGCGCACGCCTTCGAGGATCGATCCCGGCAAAGAGATCTTTTCCAGCATGTCCAGTGTCAGGAGGCCTGATCTCAGGCCGTCGTCGATGTCATGGGTGTTGTAGGCGATGTCGTCGGCGATCGCCGCGCATTGCGCCTCGATGCCGGCGAAGCGGTCGAGTTCGAGGTCGTGCAACTCCGAATAGTCGCGGATCGCTTGCGGCACCGGCCCCTTCAGGCCCTTTCCCCTGGCGTCGGTCAGCGGTCCGTTGTGCTTGACCAATCCCTCCAGCGTTTCCCAGGTAAGGTTAAGCCCGTCGAACTCGGCGTAGCGGCTCTCCAGCCGCGTCACCACGCGCAGCGATTGCGCATTGTGGTCGAAGCCGCCCCATCCGGCCATCTTCTCGTTCAGCGCGTCCTCGCCGGTGTGGCCGAAGGGCGTGTGGCCGAAATCGTGCACCAGCGCCACCGCCTCGGCCAGATCCTCATCGCCGCGCAGCGCCCGCGCCAAGGCGCGCGCAATCTGCGCGACCTCGATCGAATGGGTCAGCCGGGTGCGGTAATGGTCACCCTCATGCGCGACGAACACCTGCGTCTTGTGCTTTAGCCGGCGGAACGCCGTCGAATGGATGATGCGGTCGCGGTCGCGCTGGAACGGCGTGCGGGTCGGGCTCTCCACCTCGTCGAACAGGCGCCCGCGCGACTTCGCCGGATCGCAGGCATAGGCTGCGCGCGGCCGATAGCCGAACCCGATGTCGCCCAACTCGTTGGTCATCGCCGATACCGCAGTTGACTTGCCCACTCGCGCTTCATACCTATCATGTGAAACCGAAAGCAAGGTGACGCCCATGGGCGCTGATGCCAAGACTGCCATGAAAGTCGAGATGACCGACGCCGCCGCCAGGCGGATCGCCAAGATTGTATCTGGCGAAGCCGGCAAGAAGGCGCTGCGCGTTTCGGTCGAGGGCGGCGGCTGCTCCGGCTTTTCCTACAAGTTCGATCTGGTCGATACGCGCAACGATGACGACGTCGCGATTGAGAAAGGCGGCGCCACCGTGCTGATCGACGACCTCTCGCTGGTCTATATGGGCGGCTCGGTGATCGATTTCGTCGACGATCTGATGGGTCAGTCGTTCCAGATCAGGAACCCGAATGCGGTCGCCTCGTGCGGCTGCGGCACCAGCTTCAGTATTTAGAAATGCCTGCCATCGGCGCGGTCCGTCAGGTCGCGCTTTCAGCCGGACGCGATCTCGATGCAACGCTGGCGTTCTGGCACGACGTGCTCGGCATGGCGGTCCACGTGCGCTTCGATCCGCCCGGCATCGCCTTCATCATGGCCGGCGACGTGCGGCTGCTGTTCACCGATGGCCTGCCGGCCGGCACCGTCTATCTCGATATATCAGACCTCGACGATTTCCACGCCTCGGCAAAAGCCGCCGGTGTCCCCTTCACTGCGCCGCCGATGCTCGTCTATCGCGATACCGAAGGCCTGTTCGGGCCGGCGGGGGAAAGCGAATGGATGGCCTTCCTAAAGGACCCGGCAGGCAATACGATCGGCCTCGTCGAACGTCATCCGCCGGAACAGCAATGAGGCCGCCATGAAAATCGTCACCTGGAACATCAACGGCGTTCGGGCCCGCATCGGCAATCTGACCCATTGGCTGACGGAGAGCGCGCCTGATATCGCCTGCCTGCAGGAGATCAAGACGGTCGACGAGCAGTTTCCGCGCGCCGAGATCGAGGCGCTTGGCTACAACGTCGAAACCCATGGCCAAAAGGGCTTTAACGGTGTCGCCATCCTGTCGAAGCTGCGCTTCGACGAGGTTATCAGAGGCCTGCCTGGCGACGATGCCGACGAGCAGGCGCGTTTCATCGAGGGCGTGTTCTCAACCGACAAGGGCGCGTTGCGCGTTGCCTCGCTCTATTTGCCGAACGGCAACCCAATCGATGACGAGAACAAGTTCTCCTACAAACTGTCCTGGATGGCGCGGCTGGAGCGCTGGGCCGAGGAACGGCTCTCGCTCGAAGAGGCGCTGGTGCTGGCCGGGGACTACAATGTCATCCCCGAATTCATCGACGCGAAATTCCCGGAGAACTGGCTGGGCGATGCGCTGTTCCAGCCGCAGACGAGGCAGGCGTTCCGGCGGCTGAAGAATCTCGGCTTCACCGAAGCCGTGCGCGCGGTCACCGACGCGCCGGACACCTACACATTCTGGGACTATCAGGCCGGCGCGTGGCAGAAGAACAACGGCATCCGGATCGATCACTTGCTGCTTTCGCCCGAAGCCGCCAACCGCTTTTCCTCAGCCTCGATCGAAAAGCACGTGCGCGCCTGGGAAAAACCCTCCGACCACGTGCCGGTGGCCGTCGAGCTGGCTTTTGCGCCAATCTGATCATTTCGAGGTTCGGATCGCCCGGATTCCCGGCCGATAGACCGTCATATCGCCACAATCCGGGGTTCCGCTGCAATTCGGGTTCGGCTGGGATTCAGGATGACGATCAGGTTTGCGCTTTGCCCATGTGCTGCGGCGCTCGCCCTCGCGGCGAACCCGGCTTTTGCCGACGCGGAATGCCTGGCCAACGGAAAATCATTCCAGATCGGCCAGGTCGCCTGCCTGACGCTTTCCGGCCAGAGCCACCTCGCCCGTTGCGACATGGTTCTCAACAACACGTCGTGGACAAAGATTCGGGACGATTGTCCGGAAAATACGACGCCGCGTCCGCACGCCACGCCAATCTCGACACCGGCGCCAAGCCCGGTGCCGGCGGAGCCCATCGAGAACTGATTTTTACGCGGCCGGCGCCGCCCCTCATTGCCCTGCCGGGCATTTCTCCCCGTATAGTGACGGGGAGAAAGACGCTGTCATCACTGATTTCGCCAATCACCAGCATTGCAGAAAGTGCGCCAAGGCTGCAGCAAGCGCCCTTCTCCCCGTCACTATACGGGGAGAAGCTGCCGGCAGGCGGATGAGGGGCGGCGCAAAGCTTCGAAAGCTGAATTCGCCACTCTAAAGAGTTCCAGTTCAGTCCTCAGCGAGCGCCAATCCTATTGGTCGCTGCCGCCCTTGGTGAGGATGTCATCGGCCAGCGAAATCGCAGTACGGCGGTCGGCCTCGCCCGCCGCAGCGAACGCCTCTTCCTGCATGCCGCGTATCCATGGCTGGTCGGAAGGTGAGGCCCGTTCAAGTGCCGCGGTCATCATTGCCAGTCCCCGAACGATCTTGCCGCTCTGGAAGAGCAGGTTGCCGAGCGTCGCCTGCGCACCGGCATGGCCCTTTTCCGCAGCGAGCTGGAACCAGCGTCCGGCCTGCTTGATGCTGGCCTTGACGCCGCCCTTGCCGTTCAGAAAGATCTGGCCCATCTCGAACTGCGCATTCGGGTTGCGGTAGTTGGCGGCGGCACGCATGTAATATTCCTGGGCCGCCACCTCGTTCTCTGTGATGGGGCTGCCGGGGATGCCCTTCCTCAAATAATCGCCGAGCGCCACGAGCGCATCCGATACATAGCTCTCTTCCGGCGAGCCGGGCTCAACGTCCTGGTCAACGATCTCTGAGAAGAACTTGAATGCCGCGTAATCGTCGCGCTCCACGCCGTCACCCTCGGCATACATGCGCGCAAGCTTCCAGGTGGCGCCGATCTGGCCATTTTCGGCCGCGTATTTGTAAGCTTCCGCGGCCTGCTCCTTGCGGCCGTTCTTGTAGGCAGAGAAGCCGAACTGGAACACCGCCCACGGGCTCGACTGCGGCTTCACGCCGGTCTTGTCGTCGAACACCTTATCATCGAAGGCCACGGCCTGGCCCGCGGCGCCCAAGGTCGCGCCAAAAGTGGCGATCGCGACCAGTGCCGAAAAGACAGACGACCTCAGCAACTCAGATATCCGCATAACAATGTGTTTCTTTCGCACCACCGGGATGGGTGACCGCGCCGTCGCGGGCTGGCCCAACCGTTTGTGCATATTTCCAGATCGCGCCCGACTGATAGTCGGTCGCGCGCGCCTTCCATGCCTTTGCCCTTGCCGCCAATTCGGTATCGGACAGATCAACCTCGATCGTGCCGTTCACCGCGTCGATCGAGATCAAATCGCCATCCCTGAGCAGCCCGATCGGACCACCCACGGCAGCTTCCGGCCCGACATGGCCGATGCAGAAACCGCGTGTCGCGCCCGAAAAGCGTCCATCGGTGATGAGAGCCACCTTGCCGCCCATGCCCTGGCCATAGAGAGCAGCCGTCGTCGATAGCATTTCCCGCATGCCCGGACCGCCGCGCGGCCCCTCGTAGCGGATGACGAGAACCTCGCCCTCGCTGTAGCTGCGATCCGTAACCGCCTGGAAACATTCCTCTTCCGAATCGAAGCAGCGCGCCGGACCAGAGAATTTCAGCTCCGACATGCCCGCGACCTTCACGATCGCGCCTTCGGGGGCAAGGTTTCCCTTCAAGCCCACGACACCACCCGTTTGGGTGATTGGTCGGTTGGCGGGACGGACCACATCCTGGCTATCATTCCAGGCTACATGCTCCATATTTTCGGCTAAAGTGCGGCCGGTCACCGTCAGGCAGTCGCCATGCAGATAGCCGTGGTCGAGCAACGTCTTCATCAAGAGCGGAATACCGCCGGCCTCGAACATGTCCTTGGCTACATATTTGCCACCCGGCTTCAGGTCGGCGATGTAGGGCGTCTTCTCGAAGATCCTGGCCACGTCGAAGAGGTCGAACTTAATCCCCGCCTCATGCGCGATCGCCGGCAAATGCAGCGCTGCGTTGGTCGAGCCGCCGGTGGCCGAAACCACAGTTGCCGCATTCTCCAGCGCCTTCAGCGTGACGATGTCGCGCGGGCGGATATTCTTTGCGATCAGCTCCATGATCTTTTCGCCGGAGGCAAAATTGAAGCGGTCGCGCATCTCGTAGGGCGCCGGCGCCCCGCAGGAATAGGGCAGCGCCAGGCCGATGGCCTCGGCGACGGTGGCCATGGTGTTGGCGGTGAATTGGGCACCGCAAGAGCCGGCCGACGGACAAGCGGCCTGTTCGATTTCGAGGAGTTCGGCGTCATCGATGGTGCCGACCGAGTGCTGGCCGACGGCCTCGAACACGTCCTGGATAGTGATTTGCCGGCCCTTGTAGGAACCGGGCAGGATCGAGCCGCCATAGATGAAGATCGACGGCACGTTGAGCCGCACCATGGCCATCATCATGCCGGGCAGCGACTTGTCGCAGCCGGCAAGGCCGACCAGAGCGTCGTAGCAATGGCCGCGCATGGTGAGTTCCACCGAATCGGCGATGACCTCGCGCGATACCAGCGACGATTTCATGCCCTGATGGCCCATGGCGATGCCGTCGGTGACGGTGATGGTGCAGAATTCGCGCGGCGTGCCGTTAGCCGCGGCGACGCCCTTCTTGACCACCTGCGCCTGGCGCATCAGCGAGATGTTGCAGGGGGCCGCCTCATTCCAGCAGCTCGCGACGCCGACCAGCGGCTGCGCAATCTCGGCCGCCGACAACCCCATCGCATAGAGATAGGAGCGGTGCGGCGCACGCGCCGGACCGACGGTCACATGGCGGCTGGGCAGCTTGGCCTTGGAGATGACTCTGTCGTCCATACTCGTCCTTGCCGCGGGCGATGCGGCCCTGCCCCATTGCCGAGCCTGTTGGCACGTGTCCCGAGACAAATCCGAGGTGCGCCGGGTTTATGGCGGGAAATGGGCAATGTCCCCGGGCGCCCTTGCGGCGCGAGGGTTGCCCAGAAACTGTTGCCAAAACGTCACAATAGCAGGAGGCATAGGAACGCGGCGTATTTGCGACGCCGCTTGGATGTCGGGAAGGCCACTCAAACAAAAAAAGCCGGGCATTTCCCCGGCTCTTTTGCTATAGAAAACTTATACTTAGAACTTGACCTTAACCGAAGCTGAGCCTGCAAGGAGGAGATCGTCGCCGTAGGTGTAGGTAATGGCATTTGCCGTGTCGCCAACACCGGTGAAGGTAGACGACCCACCGGTCAGAACACCGATCGAGCCACCAAGTCTGACTTCGATCTTGTCGTTGGGCGAGTAAGAGATGCCGCTGGCCACGGACCAGGTGTCCGACTGATAGCCGGAGGTCGTCGAGGTTCCACGATCCCAGGTCAGCGAAACCGCGCCCGACAATTGGTCGGTGAACTTGTGAGCTATGCCGCCCGTGACCGTCCAGCCATCGCGATACAGCAGGTCGAAGGAAACGGGCGACGGAGCACCGGTCACAGGACTACGCACGCCATTGATGGGAATGATGCCAAGCCTGCTCCATTCTTGCCAGCGGATAGAGCCAAAGGCCAGCCAGCCAGGAGCTATGCCGCTCTGCAGCTTGAGTTCCACAGCTTGGGGTATCTCGGCCGAGGCGGAGACAGGAAACACCCCGGTAGAGCCTGGAATCAGATCCGCTGGAAAGGCGCCCCTAAAACCGGTCGAGTCGACGGTTCCCGACAGTCCATCATATTTGTAGCTCGAAGAGTATATCAGGCTTGCGCGCAAGGCGATCTCGGGAATTTCATAGGCGGTGCCCACGCGCCACCCCCATGCCTCATCGGAAAGCTTGAATTTTCCGAGCCCGGTATTGCCGAAGGCCAACAGTGTCTGGCGGGACAGAAACGCATCGACCTCCTGGTAGGAGACGCCGCCGATGAACCGGATGGCGCCCTTGCCGAGATTTACCTTGTAGGAGCAGGTAAGGCCGAAATCATTTGTTTTGACGTAGTATTTGACCGCTGTTGGCGAATAGGCGTTGTTCATTCCGAAGTCTGCCTCCGCACCGTACGGTTCCGTATACGTCGCAAGACAATCCAGTGGTTCGAAGATGTTGGCCTTGAAGCCGACGCGCGGCACCGCGTAGTCGCCACCAACGTCTATTTCCGACGTCGACATTCCCGAGCCATCCAGGCGCTGCACATTCTTCAGTGTGCGCTGCGGCGAAACATAGGTGATGCCGGCATCGAACGAATACGGTGCGGCATCAAATAACTGGTCGATGTTGACACCGCCGCGGTCGAAGCCGCCGGCATTCGCAACGCCCGAAATCAATAGCGAAAAGCACCCCGCCCCCAGCAGCGCTTTCAGACGCAAATTGTTCATGAAACTCCTCCCCGAACATTAGTGGGGTCAAGCTAGAACCAATTCAGGTTAACGGCGCAACAACGAATTCTCGATGCGTACACGTACGCCTGCGACGACCGCATTTTAGACAAAGTGACAGCTTCACCGCAGAGCCGGAAAACGGCCTATTGGGTTGCAAATCGACGAAAAAATTGAGAAAAATCGCATGAAACGACGCAAAAACAGCCCGTTTTGCAAAAATAAGCCCCCAAAAACAGCCCGTTTTGCAAAAATAAGCCCCATTGTTACATTACGGCAACAATAGGGCCAAAACATTCCGTTTACGTCAGGATTTACGCTGCGGAATGCCTATTTTCGTGGCAGGAAGCCCATCCGAAAAGCGGGTTCGGAGACTCGGGAATCCAGAGCATCGGACCCAAAAACGGAACGCCGGTTTTGGAACGATTCGATGCCCGACAGTCCGATGCTCAAACACCAAAGATAGGTTAACCGGCCTCGCGCACCCGCGTCAGCGCCACCGAAAGCTTTTCTTGCGCCTCGCGATACTCGGCGAGTTTTTCGCGCTCGGCTTCCACGACATCTTCCGGCGCGTTGGCGACGAATTTCTCGTTGGACAGCTTCTTGTGCAGGCGGGCGATCTCCTCGGTCACCTTGACCAGTTCCTTCTGCAGCCGCGCCGCCTCGGCGGTAAGGTCGATCAGGCTGCCGAGCGGCAGGCAGATGGTCGCCTCGTTGAGCACGATCTGGGCGGAGCCCCTGGGCGCCGTATCGACCAGCGAGATGTCGCCGACCCGCGCCAGCCGCTTGATGGCCGATGCCTGGCGCTCAAGCCTTTCGCGGGTCGTGGCATTGGCGCCGATCACCATCAGCGGCGCGATCGCGGCCGGCGGCACGTTCATCTCCGAGCGCACGGAGCGGATACCTGAGACGAGATCGACCAGCCAGTTGATGTCGGCGGCCGCTGCCTCATCCTCGAAGTCGGGCGACGGCCAGGCGGCATGGCAAAGCAGCGACGGCCGTTCCTTGCCCTCGCCTGATGTCTCAGCCCACAGTTCTTCGGTCATGAACGGCATCATCGGATGCAGCAGCTTATAGATCTCATCGAGCACGAAGGCGACGCAGGCCCGGCTCTCGGCCTTGGCAGCCTCGTCAGTGCCCATGAACACCGGCTTCAGCAGTTCCAGATACCAGTCGCAGAACAGGTTCCAGACGAAGCGATAGGCCGCACCCGCCGCCTCGTTGAAGCGGTATGAGGTGATGCCATCGGTGATTTCGCGCGCGGCGCGCGTCAGTTCGGTCAGGATCCAGCGGTTGACCGCCAGCTTGGCGTCGTTCAGCCAGAAATCGTCGTTCCTTGCGACGTCATTCATCTCGGCAAAACGCGTCGCGTTCCACAGCTTGGTGCCGAAGTTGCGGTAGCCGGCGATGCGAGCCGGATCGAGCTTCACGTCGCGTCCTTGCGCCGCCATCACCGTCAGCGTGAAGCGCAGGGCGTCAGCGCCGTATTCGTCGATGAGATCGAGCGGGTCGATGACGTTGCCTTTCGACTTCGACATCTTCTGCCCGTTCTTGTCGCGCACTAGCGCGTGCATATAGACGGTATGGAACGGCTCCTCGTCCATGAAATGCAGGCCCATCATCATCATGCGAGCGACCCAGAAGAAGATCAGGTCGAAACCGGTCACCAGCACGTCGGTCTGATAGTAGGTCTTCAGTTCCGGCGTCTTTTCCGGCCAGCCAAGCGTCGAGAACGGCCACAGCGCCGAAGAGAACCATGTGTCGAGCACGTCCTCGTCGCGGGTCAGTATCTCGCCCGGCTTGAAGTTCTCGAGCTTGTCCTCGACCCAGGCCTTCCATGGCCCTTCCAGCGCCAGATAATATTCGACGGCGGCTGCGAGCGCCTCCTCTTCGGTCTTCTCGACGAAGACACGCCCGTCCGGCCCGTACCAGGCCGGGATCTGGTGCCCCCACCAGAGTTGGCGCGAGATGCACCAGGGTTCAATGTTTTCCATCCACTGGAAGTAAGTCTTCTCCCAACTGCCGGGTATGATCTTGGTGCGGCCTTCGCGCACGGACGCGATCGCCGGCTTGGCGAGTTCGGCCGCATTGACGTACCACTGGTCGGTCAGGAACGGTTCGATCGGCACGCCGCCGCGATCGCCATGCGGCACGGCATGGCGGTGCGGCTCGACCTTTTCGAGGAAACCGCCCGCCTCCATCAACTCGACGACCCTTTTGCGCGCGGCGAAACGATCGAGGCCGTTGAGCTCATCCCAGACGGACTCGCGCTCGGGGGTAACTTCAAGCCCGGCGAGAAAATCTTCATTGTCCGTGAGGGTCACCGCCGCCTCGACGGTGAGGATGTTGATCGCCGGCAGCCTGTGGCGCTTGCCGACCTCGAAGTCGTTGAAATCATGCGCCGGCGTGATCTTGACCGCGCCGCTGCCCTTTTCCGGATCGGAATATTCGTCCGCCACCACCGGGATCTTGCGGCCGACGATCGGCAGGACGAGGTTTTTGCCAACCAGGTGCCGAAAACGCTCGTCGTCCGGATGCACCGCGACCGCCGTATCGCCCAGCATCGTCTCGGGGCGCGTCGTCGCCACGGTGATGAAGGTTTTTGGATTTTCCGGATCGAAGATCTCGCCTTCGACCGGGTAGCGGAAGTGCCAGAGGTTGCCGTTGACCTCCTGCTGCTCGACCTCAAGATCGGAAATCGCTGTCAGCAGCTTCGGGTCCCAGTTCACAAGCCGCTTGTCCTTGTAGATCAGCCCTTCCTTGTAGAGCGTCACGAACACTTCGAGCACCGCCTTGGACAGGCCCTCGTCCATGGTGAAGCGCTCTCTGCTCCAGTCGGCCGACGCCCCCAGCCGCTTCAGCTGGTTGAGGATCGCGCCGCCGGATTCGGCCTTCCACTCCCATACTTTCTCGATGAACTCATCGCGCGTCAGGTCGCGGCGGTGGATCTGCTTCTCCATGAGTCGGCGCTCGACCACCATCTGCGTGGCGATGCCGGCATGGTCCATGCCCGGCTGCCACAGCACGTTCTTGCCGCGCATGCGCTCGAAGCGCACCAATATGTCCTGCAGCGTGTTGTTGAGCGCGTGGCCCATATGCAGCGAGCCGGTGACGTTCGGCGGCGGGATGACGATGGTGAAGGCTTCGGCACCCTCCTCGGCCCCTGCGCCGGCACGAAACGCGTCGGCCTCTTCCCAGATTTTAGCGATCTTCGGCTCGACGGTTTTGGCGTCGTAGGTTTTTTCGAGCATGGAAAGGCGTCCGAGCTGTCGGGATTGTTGGGTTTGGTGTAAATCGGAAGGCAGTTGGCAAGTCAACCAGCCGCAGATGGCATGGCCAATAGATAGGGGCCTCATAGTTCGAGGCAATTCGCATAAGCGATCCTCCATGCAGCCACGCCTCTTGACCGGCGATCGCGAACCGCAATACCTTGCCAACGCTGCTGTAGGGCGCATCGGCTTCCCGCCGGAGGGGCATTGTCCGCCTACGACACCTTAACCCTCACCGCGCCCTAGCCGAATTTCGAACATGTCGAATTTCGAAAACTTCAGGAAGCAGGCCAAGCTCCACCTGCGCTGGCATCGCGAGCGGCACTATCCCGTCGCGGCCGCGATCGGGTCGATACTGCCGCGTTTCCGCCATCTGACCGATCGCCAGATCCTGGATCACAGTTTCAAGCTTGCCGACGCCCAGGAGCTGGTTGCCAAGAAGGCTGGTTTCGAAAGCTGGCAGGCGCTGAAGAAAGGCCTTCAAACCATGACCGACAGCACGACATCCGATGCCGAAAAACCCTTCCTTGCCTTGGCCGAGCCGCAGCTTTTTGTCTGCGACATCGCTGCCGCCCGGGCGTTCTATGAACAGAAGCTCGGCTTCACGACACGCTTCACCTATGGCGAACCGCCCTTCTATGCCCAGGTCTTTCGCGACGGCACGCGGTTGGATCTGCGCCATGTCGACAAGCCTCTGTTCGACAACGGCTTAAGAGCAAGAGAGAACTTGCTGTCGGCAACCATCGCGGTCGACGCCATCAAGCCGCTGTTCCTGGAGTACCAGGCGGCTGGGGCCAGCTTTCATCAGACGTTGCGGACCGAACCGTGGAGCGCCCGCACCTTCATCGTGGCAGATCCCGACGGAAACCTGATCGCCTTTGCCACATCGGTTGAGAGCGGTTGAGCTCCCAGGCCAACGAAACCGCCGCCGCAGTGGTGGTGGTTTCATCCGCTGTCGGAATTGTTACTGCGCGCCGCGCGCCACGCGTTCGATTTCCTCGCGCACCAGCCGCTCGACCAGCGTCGGCAGATTGTTGTCCAGCCAGTCTTGCAGCATGGGCCTGAGCATCTCTTCGGCCATCTCGTCGAAGGTTTTCTTGCTGCGGCTGGCGAACGCATCGGAAAGCTCGCCGAAGGCGGCGGCGACCTGCCGGCCCGTATGTTCGGAAAGGATCGCCGGACGAGCCGACGATGCCTCGTTTGTCGCCGGGCGCGCCAATCCGCTTTGCGGCGGAGCCGGCTCGAAAGCAGGTTCGGCCGCGTCCTCGAAAACCTCGGCCTTCGGTTCGGCATCCGGCGCCAGTCGCACTTCAGCCCTGTCCGGCTTGGCCGCGGTCATCGCTTCGCCGACTGCGGCGATCTCACGCCGCCAGTCGGCAACGATGCTGTCGGTCGTTTCCGCAACCGTTGCCGTCGCATCCGGCTTGGCGGCCGGGGCCGGCTCGCCAGCGACCCCGGCAAGCGTCACGGGAGCTTTGAGCGGAGACGGATCGGAACGCACCGGCGGCTCCATGCGCGCGACGACGGGCTCGGCGGCCGACGGAGGCCTCTGCACCTCGGCCAGCGGGGCCGGCCTTCTGGCGTCAAATCCCGGACGCAATTCGGCGCGAAACGCACCCACCTCCGGCGGCGTCCCGCCTGCCGCCGGTGCCGGCACAGTCACCGACGCCAAATCCTGCAGCAGGTCGTTCTCTTCCTCCGGCTGCTTGCGACCGGTATCATTGTCCTCGATGATCCTCCTGATGGAAGCCAGTATCTCTTCCATGGAAGGTTCGCGTTGCACGCTGCTTGCCGTCGCCATCGTCACATCCGCCGCCCTTGTGACTCGTTGCAGATTTCCAGTCCGGCCAAGCCGGATTCGAATCATGGCAACAGCGTAACCGACGGATCGCCTTACGAGAATCCCCAATCTGAGGGTGTGTTGGATTTCAACAGATTAGAGCCCGCGCATTCTTTTGAAGGCACGGGCTCTAATATTTTGAAACTGGACGAGATTTGAAACTGGTGGAACGATTAGCGGCCGTCTGGCGTGCGCAGGCCGATCCACTTGTCCTTGACCGCATTATAATGTTCTTCAGGTCTGTATTTCGTCACCTGAAGGGCGAGGCGATCGACCGAAAGGCGACCGACCGCCGAGAGAATGGCATAGCTCGCCACCACCAAATCGCGTTCGGAACTGGCTTGGTTGATCTTGGCGGTGATCAGGGTGGCTTGGGCATTGAGAACGTCGAGCGTGGTGCGCTGGCCGACATTGCGCTCCTCGATGACGCCGCTCAAGGCAAGCTGCGCGGCGGCGATCACCTGCCTGTTGGCCACCACGGTTTGCTGGGCGGCAGTGTATTGCGTCCACGCCGAGGTCACGGCTTGCCGCACGGTGTCGCGGCTGACATCGACCTCGATCCGCGCCTGGCTGAGTGATTCCTTATTCTGGCGCACCGTCGCCGAGTTCCGGCCGCCCGAATAGATCGGTATAGTCAGCGTGGCGCCGATGCTGGCCGAATTGGTTGTGCCATCCCGCCCCTGCCCGGGATCGAAGCGCGGCACGGTGTTTTGATAGGCGCTGGAAACGCCGGCGGAGGCCGAGAGCTGCGGCAGCAGCGCGCCTTCGGCCGATTTCACCGAAAATGCCGCCGCGTCGACCAGATGCTGGGTGGCGAGGATGGCGGGGTGCTCAATGGATGCAATCGCGATTGCCGCGTCGAGGTTCGACGGCAACAGCTTCGACAGCGGCGAAGCGGCCCTGAGCCTGCCTGGCTCATCGCCGACGATCTGGCGATAGGTCGCAGCGCTTGCCAGCGCCTGGGCGCGGGCGGCGGCCAGTTCCGCCACGGCGGACGAGCGCTCGGCATCGGCCTGCGCGACGTCGGTGCGGGTGCCTTCGCCGACTTCGAAGCGCGAGCGCGCCGCGCGCGCCTGCTCGGTCAGGAATTGCAGGTTCTGCTCCGTCAGCACCGCCACTTGCCGATCGCGAATCACGTCCATGTAGGCGCTTGCCGCGTTGAACAAGATATTCTCTTCGGTGTTGCGCAGGCTCTCGACCGAGGCGCGGACTCGCGATTCAGCGGCGGCGACATTGTTCTTGGTCTGAAAGCCGTCGAACAGGGTCTGGTCGATCTGGACGCCAAAGTTACCCGTGGTCAAACGCGTGCTTTGGTTCACGCCGGGTACATTGCCGCGGGCATTGAAATGGCTGCTGGAGTAGTCGATGCTCGCGGAGCCGGTGATGGTCGGGCGCCACCCCGACTTGGCGATGGCGACGCCCTCGTCGGTGACGCGGACGCCGGCACGAGCCGAATTGAGCGAGGAATTGTTCTGGTAGGCCTTTGAAAGTGCACCAAGGATGGTTTCCGCCGAGGCGGCCACCGGAGAAAGCGCGGTCGCGGAAACAAGGACGGCGGCAAAAAGACTCTTGCGTAAAGACGGCACGTTATTCCCTCATTCGTTTTGCATGGGAACCGCACCGCGCCGGCTTCTCTCATTCGAGCAGCCGGCGCGGTGTGTTTCAGGTTCCCTGCTGTCAGCCCCCAAGAGTACCCCAGTCATGCGGATCAGCAACGATTGTTCAAGCGCAAGCGAACATGACAACGCCTCTGCTGCAAGCCAAAATCATTCAGAACTCAAACGCACGGATACGTTCAAACCCAGGTAGTGGCTTAATTGCCGCATTAAATGCGCCTCTTCCGGTTACAACCCCCCCTGTCTTAAAGAATAATCGGGCCACACCCGAATTCCCCTGCCCTTCGACGGCGACGAGACGGCCGCCTTCCGCAAGCTGGTCGAGCAGCGAATCCGGCACTTTCTCCACACTGCCGCCGATGAAAATAACATCGTAGGGCGCCTCCGCGGCATGGCCTTCCGGCAGCGATCCCTTGACCACGCTGACGTTGTCGCAGCCCAGCGCCGAAAGCGTCAACATGGCGGTCTCGGCCAATGCCGGATCGCTTTCCAGCGCGACGACCGACTTTGCCAGCCGCGACAGGATCGCCGTCGCATAGCCGGTGCCGCAGCCGACATCGAGCACCGAATCGCCAGGATCGATCTCGGCCAATTGCATCAGCTTGGCCAGCGGCGAAGGCTCCATGAGATAGCGTGGGCCATCCACTCCATTGGCAATGCGGATGTCCTCGTCGATATAGGCTAGATCGCGCTGGCCGGGGGCGACAAAGGCCTCGCGCGGCACGACGAGCATTGCGTCGAGCAGCGGCGCGCTGGTCACGTCGGTGGTGCGGATCTGGCCATCGACCATTTTCACCCGGCGTTCGGCAAAATCAGCGCTCATGTCCCAACCAATCTGCCCAAAACCAATCTGCTCGCCGCGCCGGGACCGCGGCTCATTTCGACCGGAACTCGAGCCCCCTGGCGCTGGTGCGCGGGAGCTTGGGCAATTGGAGGCCTCGCCCGGAATCGAACCGGGGTGCAAGGATTTGCAGTCCTCTGCGTAACCACTCCGCCACGAGGCCTCATTGCTCCCGGCGTTCCACCCGGTTCCAATAGGTTGCGGCGAAAATGCCGTCAAGCGGCCATGGTGCATTCCGGACGGTTTCCTCTGGGCCATGATGCCACGTGTCGAATCGTCGACACGCATGCTGCAATTAATACATTAGCTAACCGTTAAGTATCGAATATGGCAAAGAGAAGCCCAGGGCCTGGACTTACGTCGGGTAAGCAAAAGGCTTCGCCATTCTGAAGGAGAATTGCGAGGGCCGGGAAAGCGCTCCGGGCATTAGCCGGGTCGAGTCGGGCTGGAAAGACGCCCCCCCTCACAGAGGCTTGCCACGTCGTCAGTTCGGCCGCCGCCGCCGCTCCCACCACACGACGAGCCGGCGCCGATGGCGGCGCACCAAGGCAAACTCGTAGGAGAGCACCAGCAATCCGATCGGAATCATCCAGAAGCCCAGGATCGGCAGGAAGCCGAGAATGCCGCCGAAGATCAGCACGACGCCGATCGCAATCCTGAGGCCGCGCGAGCGCGGCATGGTGAATTGACGGCCGAAGACCGATATTTTCCGTGCCGGTGGATGGTTGTGGCTTGCTGCGCTCATGTCTGGTTGGTGGTCCGTTCGGGCAAAGTAAAAGCACCAGCTGACGAATGCCGCAACCACCTTTTCGGTTGCGCGCAGCCCGTCAGACGGCTCATATGAGGACGCGCGCACATGATTGCGAGAAGTCGTCGCGCGAAAAAGCGCCGAAAAATACGAAATGCTTCTTTGCAAAGCCGAAACGGGTTTGCTATAGGCTGCGCCACTCACATGAGAGCGTCTGTTCCCCGGTAGCTCAGTGGTAGAGCAACCGGCTGTTAACCGGTTGGTCGCTGGTTCGAATCCGGCCCGGGGAGCCAAATTCCACGCATACCCATTGAAGCTATCAGGAAATGGCAGCCTCCTCGCCGAAGCGGGGTGCGGTGATGCGGTCAGTCGGCATAAAAAGCCCGCGCCGTCGCCGGCACGGGCTCTGTCAACATCTCAGCTCGCCGAATCAGTAGGGCGAATTGCACTGCTGTCGAGGTCCGTAGTTGGGCTGGAACGTATTGTCGGACGCGCGGTAACTGCGGTACCGGTCGTAACACCACTCGACATGGGCGTCGCCACGATTAACACGGTTCTGGTTGTTGTTGATGATCGCACTGCCGATCACCGCGCCGGCGGCGAAGGCAGCCAGCGGGAACCAGTAGTCGCCATGACGGCGATGGCCGCGACGGTACTCACGATAACCGCGATGGCCGTTCCAGTGGGAGCCATCGTGGCGCGAAAATTTGCGGTTTTTGCGGTTGTGGCGCTTCCCCCACGGATTATGGTCAACCGTCTGCACATCAGTCGAAACGGACGGCGCTTGCGGCAGGAATACCTGAGCTGCGTCAGCAGGCACTGCTATGGTGGTCGCGAACGATACCGATAACGCGGCCGCTAGCAAACCCGACATGATCTTGTTCATGATCTCTCCTTAAACGAAAGTTGAGGCTCAGTTCCCTAAAGCGAATGTTACAGGACACCTTACTATTTCGCCGCCTTTTATCAAAGACAAAAACCGTGAAACCGGGCTAGTCTTGACAAAGCGGCGAAGTATGGTCAACCGCAATTTAATCCAGTCTAATATAGCCGTCGCAAAACACGAAACTCGCCCGGCATTACAGCCGAGCCGCCAGCTCGTCAGCTATCGACCTATCTGAGACCGGCCACGACTCACCGGACAGTCACCGCAAACATCACGGCATATTGGAGCAGCACGGGCGTTCTGCGCCTGATGTACGCGGCCGGAGCCCCTGATGCCCACCGCGGGACGGTATCGGAAGCATCGAGGTGCACCTGCTATGGATAGACCCGGCGAACTTCCGCGATCGCGCTATAATCAATCCGGCGAATTTTGCTACTCTTTCTTCGTGGCGAACCCCAACGCCGCTTGGCTGGCGCCAACCTAGGCAACGCCACCTTCCCCCGCCCCTGCGGCGCCGGCCATCTTTCACTAGGTTCTTCGTCGTCACGCCGTCACGCCGGTTCAAGGGCATAGACACGTCCTCGAGGAGCGCGCTGGCAAGCTCGGGCGCCGTAACGGCCCTGGCAACAGCAGAAAGCCCGCGCCCTCCGGGAGAGGACGCGGGCTGATCGGGGCCACCGATCTCGCAGCATTTGTATGAGGGGACAATACGATGCTGCTGGCGTTTAAACTTTCGTCGCAGGACAGTGTTCCATCCTCAAAGGAAAAAACCGCAGGCTCATGTTCGGAGGTTGGCGCTATGGAATTCCTCCCGACGAAGGAACGCGTACACCGCTTCCGCCCGGTCAATTCGCCTGGAACAAAATTTCTTGGAGGTGGTTTCCCCCCTGAAGGGACAGACTTTTCGACGGAGATTATCTCATGAAAAAAGTTCTGATCACCAGTATGCTGGCCATCGGCGTTGGCTGTGGAGCAGCACTCGCTCAGGAACAGCAGCCGGCCGAAAGCCAATCGGGCGCCGGCACCAGTTGCGCACCCGGCTCGGCCGATTGCCCTAGTGGTTCGACGACGGGTAAACAGACCCAGGGCGAGACCGGTACCGCCACCGAGGAGCAGGCTCAAGGCAAGGCGAAGATCCAGACCGATGAGCAGGCTCAGGGCAAGGCCGGCGCAACCACCGACCAGCAGGCGCAAGACAAGATGAAGGTCAAGCCCGAGGATCAGGCTGAAGGCAAGGCCGGCGCAACCACCGAGCAACAGGCGCAGGACAAGGGCAAGGTCCAGACCGAGCAGCAGACCCAAGGCGAGGCTGGCGCCACAACCGATCAACAGGCGCAGGACAAGGCCAAGGTCCAGACCGAGCAGCAGTCCCAGGGCGAGGCCGGTACCACCACCGAGCAGCAAACCCAAGGCAAGACCTCCACTCAGCAGGATGAGACTTCGACCGGCTCGATCGAGAATGTGACCGTTGAACAGAAAACGGAGATTACCCAGGTCCTGAAGGAGGAGAAGGTCGAACCGGTTTCCGACGTCGATTTTGACATTTCCGTGGGCATCGAGGTCCCGCGGCAGAAGATCAGATTGCATCGTCTGCCACCGCGAATCGTCGAGATCGTCCCGGCTTACGAATCCTACGAGTATTTCGTGTTGGCTGATGGCCGAATCGTCATCGTCGATCCGGATACGCTCAAGATCGTCCTCATTCTGACCTAACACCCCTGTTCGGCGTACAGGGGTCCGCCGCACCCGCGGCGGACCCTCCCACCATCCATCGATTGAAATTAGAGAGCAGTCTCATCGGACGGCGACAGCCATTTACGTCGCCAATACACCCCGCTGTTCAAGCGGGCGGGGCATTTTGCGTGTCGAGGACCCTTCCGGCCGAACCCTCATCGATCATCCCTCGACGGTGCCTTCATCAACCCCGGGCAGGACTTCAGTCTACCGGCTGGCAGACCATGGGCTGGCACAGGCAGTGCTTTGGTCCGGGGCTGCTATCGCAAAAGCCCCCAATAGGGGAGTTTCAGGAACCGGGCTCCGGCAGGCGTCGTTGCGATGCCGACCCCCCTGACAGGAGGCTGCAATGGACCACAGCATTCAGCAGGCACGTTGGCTGCTTTTCCCGGTATTTGGCTTGGTGTTCGGGGTTGCAGCCGTTGGGCTTATTATCGGCTGATGGGACCCGATCGATGAAGGCAACACGCTTGCGCAGCAATGAGTCCCTTCCTGCGCTAGCGAGACCCACCGGTTTCTCCCCTGAGACCGGTGGGCCTTGACATCGCCTTGTGATGGCGGAAGCGTGACAAGTCGGTGCAGCGCACAGAGGATTGGCTCGGAAACAATAGGCATAATGCAGCGCAGACCGTAACGGTTAGAGGATATTTCTAACGTGACATTGGCAAATTTATTGATGACGCCTGTCGTGCGGCGACGAAGGCTTCGCGTCGCCATTTGCCTCGCTGCATCGACCTTGGTTCTCGTCATGAGCCCCTACCGTGTGGGACAAGACCGCCTATCCCTGACGCTCAGCCCGCAGGTCGCCTGGGCACAGAATGGTGGCAACGGGAATTCCGGAAACGCTGGAAATTCTGGAAACGCCGGAAACTCCGGGAATGCTGGAAATTCTGGGAACGCTGGAAATTCTGGGAACGCTGGAAATTCTGGAACCCCCGGGAATTCAAACTCCAACGGCGCGGGCAAGGGCAAATCAAAATCACCGAAAGACAATCCCCCCGAAGATGCGGTCACCGCGGTAAACCCCGGCAACAAGCCAAAACTATATATCAATGCGGCCACTGGAGACCGGATCGAAGTGCACGGGCCAAGTGTGGGTGTGGTGCATTCCAACGGGCTCAGCGAGCGCATCGACGGTCGCCATTATGAAATGCGGGATGCCATGGGCCGCACCATCATTCGGCGGCAGGCAACGAACTCCGATCGGGCAAGACTGCTCGCCATGATCGAGTGATGACCAGTTCACGGGCCGCAAGGCCCCATTTGCTTCAGGCAGAATGGGGAACAGGCGAATGCTGACGCTCGGTGGCGTCGCGCAACGTCATCGCAGCTTCGGTCCGGTTGCTCACGTTGAGCTTGGAAAGAATGCGCGTCATGTGGTGCTTTATGGTTTTCTCGTGCAGGTTCAGCTGAAGACCGATCCGTTTGTTGCTCAATCCCGCGGCAACGAGCGTCAGGATCTCTCTTTCGCGACTGGTGAGTTCGGCCAGCACGTCGGCTTTCGCCGTCGTGGTTGATCGGGTAGACAAGTCGACCAGCACACGCGCCGACAATTGCGGGCAAACATATCTTTCGCCTAGCGCCACCGTGCGCAGTATGGCGGCCAGGGTTCTCGACCCGACACCCTTCAGGACATAGCCTCGTGCCCCGCTCTGCAAGGCGGTCACGACGTCCTGGTTCTCCTCCGAAACCGTCAGCATCACAATTTTCAGATCCGGGTGTCGCTGCAGAGCCGGCTCGATCGCACTCAGGCCCCCTCCAGGCACCGAGATGTCCATCAGGAGAATATCGAGCTGCTGGTCTTCCGATATCCGCAGGGCGTCATCTCTGCTGCTGCCTTGCGCAATAATCTCGAAGCCGCCGATCTGCTCGAGAGTGCGCACGACGCCTTCCCTGAACAGCGGGTGGTCATCGATGACGGCGAGTTTTATGGCTGCTGGCATCACGCCTGTCCCATTTCAACTGTATTGAGAACCATTTTCACCATCGTGCCATTTTGTGAAGATGTTACGGCAAACTGGCCACCGAGGCTTTCTACCCGCTCACGCAACCCGACGAGCCCCAGCCCTTCAGGGTGGACGATCTTCGGGTCAAAACCGGGGCCGGTATCGGAAACCTCGATAAAAACGCGCTCCCCGTCGAAATGTTTCGCGACCGATTGGCCGGCACCTCCGGCGTGGCGGAAACCGTTGTTCAGCGCCTCCTGGATGAAGCGAAAGAGGCAGATCTTGGCCGCTGGCGACAAGGATGTGTGCCCCCCGGTCATGGACAGCATCACTTTGACGCCGGTCCGCTCTTCGTGCGCTCGCACGGCAAGCTCGAGTATTTCGGTCAGCTCGGCATTCTCGACATGCGGCAGCACAAGGCCCTTGCTGACGTTCCTGATTTCTCGCATCGCGTCGTCCAAATTGGCCTTGATGGCCTGCAATTCGCGTGCACGCGCCGCAGCCGGCGTGGCGGGATCGGCAAGCACGGGACTGTCAATGCCCAGTGCAGCGAGGGCAACCAGTTGCGCCGGCCCGTCATGCAGGTCCGCGCCGATCCGCCTGAGGTAACGTTCGTTAAGCGCCGTGGCGCGCTGCGAAGCACGCTGCACCCGCAATCTCAACATCCGGTTTTGAGCAAGCAGATCGGAAAGTTCGGCAATGCGCTGCTTCAATGACCGGCTCTGGGAACGAATCGTGCGGCTGCCGCGAAAGACGATCGCCGAAAGCCCGAGGAAAAAAATTGCGGTGACGGCAGCGACATCGAGCCAGGTTCGGACGAGTGCCTGCCGGAGGTTCGTTTCAAAATCGGTGGCGATCTCATAAAATTCCAAAACAGCCACGACTTCGCCCGACCACGGCTGAAGTACCGGATTATAGATTTCAAGAAGATGCAAGCCGCTGTCCCGCTCAGCCTGGCTATCCAGGTCATCGAGTTTGTCGAATTCAGCGACCATGTCGCCTGCGAATGCGGCCCGGAGATTGTCGCTGGGTGGAAAGCGCTTCCCGACCAAATCTTTGTTGGTCGAATAGAGGATGGTTCCGTCGCGGCGCCAGAGCTTGAAGGATTGGAGCCTTTTGCCGAGCGCGCCTTGCCCCAGCGTTTCATCCAGCGCATGAGCAACGCTCTCCTCCAGCACTTCGCTCCTGCGCATGTCGGGGAGCAGCGGCGCGATAACGCTGTCGACGTAGAGAGCTGTCGCAGAAGCCGAGTTCCGGGTGACCGCGGCTTCTATCTGGCTTGTCACGGAAATTCCCACCACGATCATCGCCGACAGCGAGAATAGTCCGCCCGCGAGCAGAAACTGAGTGGCCAGCGACAGTGCGTTCCATCGATCGATCAGTCCTGTCGCTCTGTATGGCGCCATATCCCCAACGGCCCAGTCGGCGGCGCGTCGCGCCAGCGGCGCGATTCGAGAGAACCGGCCAATCTGTTGTCGAACGACGCTAAGCGACGCCATCTTTGATCTGCAACTGATCAATCCCTAGGGAACTTAGGGCTTTACAGACTGGACGGAAACCACACCCGGCGGTTTTTTCGCATAAGCTCCACTGCCCTCGTTGAGCGAGGCAGCAAAGCCATGAAGCGCCAGTTCCGATGCTTTCGATCTCCCCGGCACAGATGGTGCAACGCCTGATCGCCAATCGCGGCGGAAGGTGCGGCGTATTTTTCACTTCTGGTCGCGCAATGCTCTCACCGCTTGAGTGAGCGTCATCCGATCGTTACCGTTCTTTTTGATCAGCCTACTGACTTGGCTCGGCGAAACGCCATTTTCTCGCGCGAAATGTTCCACCTCGTAGTACTCGTCGACCGACAGGCGCCTGCGGTCGAGGAAGTCTTGGTTGCTTTTCTCGTCGGCCATTTCCTTTCTCCTGGCGAGTTTGACACGGGTGAGAAATGTCGGTCGGAAGCGGGCTGCCGAATGAGGGTGGCGGCCACCCCTCTCCATGAACTCGTCCCGTAAATTTGCGCCGAACGAGTCCGGGCAATCGCGGTTCCGGACCGCTCGACATCCGGCCCCATTGCGCGCAGCAGATCAGACTTAAGTCCAACGGCAGGGCCTCACGGATCGGACCGAAGCCCAGCCAAGGAACGTTTGCAGCGGTCTCATGTTTGAGGGAGTCTAGCGCGAAGAATGATGCCAAGAGAGCTCACATAAGGAGGCAACCATGAAAATGCGTCTTTCCACTGCAGCCGCCGGATTTCTGCTACTGGCAGGTGTAGGCGCCGCGGCCGCTCAGGACGTGATCATCGCGCCTGAGCAGGAGACCGTCATTAGGGAATATGTGGAAAAGCAGCCGCTCGCATCGGTGGAGCTCCCCGGGGTGGAACTCAATATCGGCTCAACGCTACCCGATACGGTCGAGCTTCATGAAGTTCCCGACGTCGAATACCGGTACGTTGTCGTGGACAATCGGACCGTTGTCGTTGATCCAGGCACACGCAAGATCGTCAAAATCATTCAGTGACCTGAACGAGAGGGAGGAGACGCCCGCCGCTTCTAAACGAGCGGCGGGCGACTATGTTATGGGCAGCGTCAAATGAGAACAATCAGCAGACTCTTCGATTCCCGCGACCAGGCAGCGCGTGCCGTTGCCGCGCTTCAGGCGGCAGGAGTTTCTCACGAACAGATCAGCGTCATCGGACCCTACGACGACGAAATCGGCGCTGTCCTGCGCGGTCCGGGCGGTGCCGCCCTTGGCGCGGCAGCTGGTCTGTTAATCGGCCTGTGGACTTTTGGAACCACCGGCATTGATCCTGTCGGAGCGGCGGCTGGCCTGACTCTCGTCGGAGGAGCCTGCGGCGGCTTTGCTGGTGGGCTTCTCCAGACACTCGCCAAAAAACCGGGTGAGCCCAACCTTGTTCAAGGAGTTATTCTGGTGATGGCGCATGTCGACGAAATCCAGGCCGATACGGCGCAGGCGGCGCTCGGAAGTCCCGTTCCCGTAGAGCAACTCGAGGCCACGGCCGGGTGAAATGCGCCGGGTTGGCGCGCTGACGACGAAGCGCGTTCAGATCGGCAGTTCTCGCTGGACCATCAATTCCCCTCTGACGGTTCACGAGACGGCAAGCGTTTGCTCAACCAGATTGACGTAATAGCGCATCACAGTCGGCACGATTTCGTCGTTGAAGACATAGCGATCGCCGTGCAGGCCCTCGCCGGGGCCGACATCGCCGGCGCCGATCCACACGTAGCAGCCGCCGGCCTCGCGGATCATGAAGGCGAAATCCTCGCAGCCCAGGCTCGGGCTGAACTCGGTCGAGACGTTATCCCTCCCGACGGTTGCGGCGGCCGCCTTGACGGCGCGAGCTGTCGCGTGGGCGGTGTTGATGAGCGGCGGATAGCCCTTCTTGTAATCGAGCGTGGCCTTGAGCGAATGGGCCGCGGCAATGCCCCGGGCGATCTCGTCGATCAGCTTCTCGCAGTGATCGGAATGATCGGGTTCGAAAAACCGGCAAGTGCCTTGCAGCCAGACCCTGCCCGGCACGATGTTGCCGACATTGCCGCCATGGATCTGTGTCAGGCTGACGACCAGCGCGCTTTGCGGGTCGACCGAGCGGCTGACGATGCGCTGAACGGCCTGGACGAACGCGCCCGCGGCCAGGATCGGGTCGTCGCCGAGCTGTGGCATGGCGGCATGTGCGCCAAGACCTTCGAAAGTCAGCTCGAAATTGTCGACCGCCGCCATCTGAGGTCCAACGCGAGCCGCGATCGTGCCTAGCCTGACGCCCGGCCAGTTGTGGACGGCATACATCGCCTCGACCGGAAAGCGCTCGAACAGGCCGTCCTCGATCATGCGCATGCTGCCGCCTTCGTTTTCCTCGGCTGGCTGGAAGACGAAATAGACGGTGCCGTCGAAGGCGCGGAATTGGCTGAGCAGTCTGGCGGCGCCGAGCAGCATGGCTGTGTGGCCGTCATGGCCACAGGCGTGCATCACGCCCGCATTTCTGGAGGCATAGGGCAAGCCGGTCTTCTCCAGGACCGGAAGCGCGTCCAACTCGGCGCGAAGACCGATGGCGCGTGCGCCGGTGCCGCCGCGCAGGACGCCGACAACCCCGGTGCCGCCGATCCCCTCATGAACCTCGTCAAAGCCGAAGGCGCGCAGTTTCTCAGCGACGAAGCGTGCCGTTTCGTGCTCGTTGAATCCGAGTTCTGGATTGGAATGGATGTGGCGGCGCCAGGCTACGACCTCTGGCGTCAAGGCGGCGATGGGGTCATTGTGCAGCACGATGCTCTCCTTCTACGCCGGCAAAGGGCGGTTTGGTCCGGGATAGATTAGAAGGTCGCGCAAGAGGCGTCTTGAACCAGATTGACCGCAGCAGGGACAAAAACGTGCACGCGAACGAAACCAGTAAATACTGGCGTCATCCCTGCTTCCCTGACCTTGGCCTGTTCAAGGCGCGCTTCACGAAGCATCGTTACGAGTTGCACACGCATCCGACCTATGTGATCGCGCTGATTACTTCCGGCTGCGAACGCATTCGCATCGGACGCCACAGCGTTGTCGCTCCGGCAGGCACTATTGCCGTCGTCAATCCCGAGGAGTGGCATGACGGGGAACAAGGCGCGGATGAAGGCTGGGCCTACCGGACCTTTTATCCCTCGGTTCCGCTGATGACGGCGGTCGCCCGCGAGTTGGGCTGGGATGGCGCTCCGGTTTTCTCGCACGCGATCATCGAGGACGGCGGTCTCGCAGCAGCGTTGGCGGCGGCGCATGAAGGCTCGACGTCTCAGGACGCGACGCAGGCCGAGGCGTCGCTGCTCGTCGCCTTGAGGCATCTCATCGTTCGGCATGGCGATTGGGACGGGCTGGCAGAGGAGGTCGAAAGCTCGGGATCGCGACAGCGGTTCTCGCTCTACCAGAACCTTGTTGAAAGCGAGCTTGGCTCGCAACTCGACCTGCAGCGGCTTGCCGACGCCGCGCGCGTCACCCGGTTCCAGGTCATCCGGGATTTCAAGAAGCTGATCGGCCTGACGCCCGCAGCCTATATCCGCGACCGGAGACGGCGTCGCGCCAGCACCTTGATCGAACAGGGGCTCGGCCTCGCCGAAGCCGCTATTGCGGCAGGGTTCGCCGACCAGAGCCATCTTTCCCGCACGTTTCGGGTTGCGCATGGCATGACGCCAGGCATGTTCAGGAGAGGCGGCTAAGCCTCCCGAAAGGAGACGCTTGCGCGCGGATATTTGCTGCGCGATGGTGAAGCTGGGCTTGGGAGGAATCATGCGAAAAATCCTGGTATCGACGACGCTGCTGCTCGCGGCCGCGCTATTTGCGAATGCCGCTCAAGCGCTGGACAGCAGCGGGACGCCGGTTGTCGTGTCTCCACTTGCGTCACGCACGCAAACCGCATCCGGCCAGCCGATAACACTGCCGCAGAAAAACGTGCAGGTTCTGGTTTCGTCCTTTGAGATAGCGCCGGGCGCGACCTTGCCGGTCCACAAGCACCCGTTTCCCCGTTATGCCTATGTCCAAGGCGGAACGCTTCAAGTCACCAATGTCGAGACCGGCAAGAGCAACACATACAAGTCAGGCGATTTCATCATCGAAATGATCGGGCAGTGGCATCAGGCCACCAATGTCGGCGCCGATCCGGTGAAGCTGCTGGTTATCGATCAGGTCGAAGAAGGCACCAAAAACACGGTGTTGCGCCAGTAGCTGGCATTTCTGAACACAGCGTCCGTGGCGGACCCCTCAGAGGGCGTCACTGAGGTCAGAAGGTGAACCCCTCCGGCAAATTGTGAGTCCAATACCCTTCCTCGACGAGTTCACTGATGCGCCAGCCCTCGGGCGTGCGCACGACGCGGTCGCGATACCAGAGCCCCTGGAAGAAGACCTGCCTTTTGCCGTCGCCGAGGTCGACCACCATTGGGCATGAACAATGCACGCGCGCGCTGGCCTCGTCCCCTCGGACTTCAAGAAGAATTGTCGAAATGGCATGCTGCGAGATCAATATCTTCGACAGGGCGCCTTTCATGAAAGCAACATGCTCATCCACGCCGCTCCTGATTCCGCCTGTCACAGTGTCGTCAAGCACGGCATCGGGTGTGAATACGTTCCGATAGGCTTCCCAGTCGCGATCGTCCACGGCGTAGCAATAACGAACAAGCAGCTGTTCGATCTCAAGCCGATCCGAAATCTCCTGCGGTGAAAGGGTCATGTCTTGCCTCCGCAGTTCGCGGCACTGATACCGCATGCGCCAAGCCTACCCCGACATGTCGATCAATATTCCCATTGATGACGCTCCGAGCAACCTCGAATCGGCTGCTCAATTCGCCGCCGCGTTCACCCGATCCGCCGCGGCGGCCAGAACGGCGCGGTTCCCCTCTTCGTACAAGCGGCGGATGGAGATGGCGCTGACGCGCCAGCCTTCTGGTGTCCGCACCAGTCGGTGGAGATAGCTGGCGCCGACCGTCCAGAACCGGGTGTCGATCCAGTGGGTCGCGCGAACATGGCTGCGCGCAACGGCATCGTTGCCCGCGCCTTCGACAACGATGTTGGTGATGAGGTGCTGGGTAGCGTCGAAGCCCGGCAGCAGGTCTTGCCACTGGGCAATCAGCGCGTCGCGGTCGCTGGTCGCGACCTCGCCACCGAAAAGGCTCGTATAGTCGGTCGTGACGCGGGCCGCGAAATACGATTTGACCTGGTTCCATTCGCGCAAATCGGCATATAGGCCGATCCCCGCCACTGCCTCGGCAATGGCGATCCTGTCTTTGACCGTCAGCGCAGCTGCGGACCGCGTAGTGCTCAAGGCCGGCGCACGGGTGGCGGCAAGCGTCGCGACGAAGACTGCCGAGGCCAAGACGTGCCGGCGGCTGACGGGGCTCATTGTCCCGCCTTCCCTGCACTGCCCAGCGTGGTGCGGAAGTGCGCGTCGACAGCGTCGCTCGCCGCCTTCACCGGCGCGGCGCGGTCGTAGAAGTCGAACTGGGTAACGTCGTCGAGCCACAGCTCCCGCTTGGGCTCGGAGTTGGTCAGCCGCGTGTAAAATTTGTGCGCGCCCTGCGGGATAGCAGCCGCCTCGCTATGCACCATCAGAAAGGGCTGGTGCAGGCGCGGAGCAGCCTGGATCGCATCGAATGTCAGCCACCCTCGCCAGAAGGCCGGATCGGTCTCGTTGCGCCAGGCCGGGATCATGCCGCGATCGGGCTCGGTGTAATAAGGCACCTTGAACATGATCGCGCGATCGTCGGTCAGGCTGGCGGCGGGCAGGAAGGCCTGTTTGCCGGTGCTGCGATACGCGGCCTCGGCCGCATCGCCCGCGGCTTCAAGCTTGGCGACGCCGTCTTTGCCGCCATAGGTCTGTTCGGCCACATCGGCGTCGTGCAGCCAGGGTGCGACGAGAGCGACCGACTTGATCGCCGTATTTTTAGCGGCGGCAGTGACCATGTAGCCGGAGCTGGCGCAAATGCCGAGCCCGCCGATGCGGTCCTTGTCGGTCTCGGGCCGGGCCGCGAGATAGGCGACCGCCGCCTCGATATCGGCGATCTTGGCGCTGGGATCCTCGTATTGGCGACGTGCGCCGCCGCTTTCGCCCCAACCGCGAAAATCGAAGGTCAAGGCGACGAAGCCGCGGTCGGCCATCTCGCGGGCGTAGCGGGCCGACATCTGTTCCTTCACCGTCATCCAGGCGCCGGTCACGACCAGTGCGGGCCGAGCTTCCATCGCGTCTAGATCCTCGGGCAGATAGAGGTCGCCGACGATCTGCTCGCCATGCGAGGCGAAAGTGACGCGCTCGACGCACTGTGCGGCGAAGGCAGTGGAGGCGAGCGCGACGGCGGTTGCCGCGGCTAGTGTCAGGGTTTTCAGCATCGCAAGTCTCCTTTGGTTTGGAGCGAGAAGCGCGGCAAGTTGAGGAAAGCCACCGTCTCAGCGATCATCCGTCAGTCGGCCAGGCAGTGGCTTCAGCGGGTAGTGCGCCCAGTAGAAGGCGTCCGACTGGTACATGTCGGTCAAAAAATTCTGTGCTTCAGTGATCTTGCCATCCTTGATCCGGAACATCAGCGTGTAGAGCTGGTCGACCTCGGGACCTGAGCCGACGTTCGACCAGCCGCGATGGATGTCGACGACGAGATCGCCTTGCGCCTGGAAGAAGATCGGCTCGGCCTTGAACTTGCCGTCGGCCAGGCCACGGAAGAAGGCGACCACTTCCTCCGGCCCGCGCTTGTCGCCGGCGAGCGGATGATGGCCGGGAATGCGCCACACGATGTCGGGCGCGAGGAAGGGCCGGACCGCCTCCGGATTCCCGGTCGCGTAAGCAGCGTAATAGTCCTTGATGAGCTGGATGTTGCGGTCTTCCTGCGGACCGCTGTTCGCGGGGGCGGTAGACACCGCCAGGAGAGCGCCGGCGGCAAGCGAAGCAAGCCTGGTCATCGGTCCTGTTTCCTTGCTGTTTCGTCGGACCCAACATGACGCTTTTTGTTCACCGGAAAAACCCGTATAGTTCGACAAGGCTATTTGGAATTTCCTCACAATGCGCCTCGACCAGTTCAGCGGGATTGTCGCCTTCGTGAAGGTCGCGCAGGTCAAGAGCTTCACCCGCGCCGCCGCCGAACTCGGCGTCGCTCCGGCCTCGTTGGGCGAGGCCGTCAAGGGGCTCGAGGAGCGTCTGGGGGTGCGGCTCCTCAACCGCACGACCCGCAGCGTCGGTTTGACCGAAGCCGGCGCCCACTACCTCGACCACGTGCGCCCAGCGGCCGAGGAGATCTGGGCAGCTGGCGCGGCGCTGCGCGAGACCCGCGATCGCCCCGCCGGCACGCTGCGCCTGAGCCTGCCGTGGATCGCCGCGCCGCTGCTTATCGAGCCGCTGATGGGGCCGTTCATGGACGCTTACCCGGAAGTGCGGCTTAGCGTGATCTTCGACGACAATTTCGTCGATATCGCCGCTCAGGGCTTCGATGCCGGTCTGCGGATCGGCGAGCTTCTCGAGAAGGATATGATCGGCGCGCGTCTGGGCGGGCCGCTGCAGACGGTCGTGTTGGGGAGCCCGGACTATCTGGCGAGGAACGGCACGCCGACGCGGCTGGCCGACCTCGCCGCCCACCGCTGCATCGCCTTCGCCTTCACCCGCACCCGCGCAATCTCGCCCTGGGAGTTCGTCGTCGATGAACGCCATATCGAGTTCACGCCGGACGCACGCCTGATCGTGAACACACTTCCGCTCTGCATTACCGCCGCCGCGCAAGGGCTTGGCCTTGCCTTCGCCGTCGAAGGCCTCGCTGCGCCACTTCTCGCCTCAGGCGCGCTGGTCAAGGTGCTGGAGCCTTTCTGTCCCAGCTACGAACCGCTCCACCTCTATTATCCCAGCCGCCGCCTCGTCCCGCCCAAGCTGCGGGCCTTCATCGACTTCGTGCGCGCGAACGCGCACAATTTGCGGATCTGACGCGCCGCCGCGAAACCAGCCACGGCGCAGATCGGCGAGCCGCTCCGGCTCACCCCCAGGCGCCGACCATCTGTCTGGTGGCGGCGTTGAGGCGATTGAAGGCGTTGATCAGGGCAATCTGGACGACCAGGGCGGCAAGCGCCTTCTCGTCATAGTGCCGGGCGGCCTCGTCCCAGATCGCGTCCGGCACCGGGTCCGGCTGGTCGCAGAGCCGGGTTGTTGCCTCGGCAAGCGCAAGAGCCGCGCGTTCGGCGTCTGTGAAGTACGGCGTCTCCCGCCAGGCGGATACGGTGAAGACGCGTTCGTCCTTTTCGCCGGCCTTCTTCAATTCGCGCGCATGCATGTCGATACAGACGCTGCATCCATTGATCTGGCTGGCGCGCAAATGGACGAGCTTGCGTGTCACATAGGGCAGGTCAGCCGTTTCCGTCGACTTGTCCAGCGCGAGCAGCGCCTGCAGCGCGCCGGGAATGAGAAGCACAGGGTTTTTCAGTCTTGCTTGCATGGTGGTCTCCTTCAAACGTGTTTTGTGCGAGTGCGTTCTGCCGAGCCGGATGTCGCGCCGTCTATGCAAAACAATAACTGATTGGTTATGAATTTACACATAACTCAAGAGTTATGAATGTCAAGTGAGGAATTGGCGGCAATGCAAACGGCAACGACCTGTCGCGCGTTGAGCCAATAGTTCCGGCTTTCACGGCAAGGAGCCCGATGCTAGGGCTGCACGTCTTGAATCAGCAACGGATTCCCCCGTGACCGACACCGAACGCCCTCGCCTGCCGCTGATCGAAATCTGCGTCGAAGGCATAGATGGCCTGCTCGCCGCCCAGGCCGCCGGCGCCGACCGGGTCGAGCTGTGCGCCAGCCTCGTCGAGGGCGGCATCACGCCGAGTTTTGGCACCGTGCGCGCCGCGCTTGAGCTGGCGACGATCCCATTCCACGTCATCGTGCGGCCCCGCGGCGGCGATTTTCTCTACAGCGATGCCGAATACAGCTCGATGCTCGCCGATGTGCGCGCGCTGCGCGAACTTGGCGTGGCCGGTGTCGTCGTCGGCTGCCTGAGCGCCGACGGCACCATCGACGAAAAGCGCATGAGCGAATTGGCACAGGCGGCAGGGTCCTTGAACGTGACCTGCCACCGTGCCTTCGACATGACGCGCGATCCGGCAGAAGCGCTGGAAGCGCTGATCCGCAGCAAGGTCGGCCGCGTGCTGACCAGCGGCCAGCGCGACACCGCATTGGAAGGCATAGCCCTGCTGGCGGACCTCGTCCGGCAGGCGGGGAAGCGCATCATCATTCTCGGCTGCGGCGGGCTTGACCCGAGGAATATCGCCGAGGTGCGGGAAAAAACCGGAATGACGGAAATGCACTTCGCCGCACTCAAGGACGTGCCGAGCGCCATGCGCTACCGCAATCCCCAGGTTGGCATGGGCGGCACCGACCTCGACCGCGAGTACCGCAACACGGTGACCGACGCGGCGCTGGTGGCGGCGACGATTGCGGCGGCGAGAGCATGATCCCGGAAGGAAGAAAACACGTGACGCGAGCACGCTTGCCGATCGAAAAAGTCTCGCCGCAGGACGAGCCCGCCGTCCTCGCCCTCAACAACGAGCACGCGGCCGAGTTGTCGTGGCTTGAGCCAGAGCGCCTGTCCTTCCTGCTCGCCGAGGCGTTTTATGCGCGTCGCATCGGTGCGCTCGAAGCCTTCATCATGACCTTCGACCAGCAGGCCCGCTACGACAGCCCGAACTTCCTGTGGTTTCGCGAGCGCTATCCGCGCTTCGTCTATGTCGACCGTGTCGTCGTCGCGGGAGAAGCGCGTGGCCGCGGCCATGCCCGCAGGCTCTATAAGGACCTGTTCGACCATGCCCTGCGTGCCGGCCAGACCATCGTCACTTGCGAGGTGAATGCTGAGCCGCCCAACCCGGCTTCGGATGCCTTTCACGCAGCGCTCGGCTTTGTGGAGGTCGGCGACGCGGTGATCCACGGCGGCAAGAAGGCGGTGCGCTACTATTCCAGGCAGATCACCGGCTGAGGCGACAGTTCTACCAGTTGCGGTTCAGCCAAGCGCGAGCCGGCTTTTCGACGATGTAATAACTGCACAGGGCGCAAGCGAACGCCCCGGCCAGCATCAGCAGCGGCGCACTGCCTTGCGAATAGACGAATTTGTAGAACGGCTGCTGCCACAGATAGAGCGAATACGACCACAGCCCCAGCGTCGCCATCGGCCAGCAGGACAAAAATCCGGTCAGGTAACGAGCGCTGAAGTCGAGCGAATTGACGGCAAGCGCCAACAGCGGCACCGCGATCAGATAGTGGATTGGCGTCGGCACCATGTCCATGAACAGAAGAACCGCCCCGACGGACGCCGCAACCGCGACATGCGGCCCCTTGAACAAGGCCGGCAGCCTGTCGTCGGCCTTGAGCAGGCATATCACCGCCGACAGCAGGATCGAGGCGATGTGCACGTCGGTTCGCCAATAGGTGGATTCGTAGTCCATGCCGAAGACCCAGTACGAAATCGCGCCGTTCGCCATGGCCAGCACCGACAGCGCACTGAGCAGCACTACGACGCGGGCACGCCCCGAAACAACAAAGCTGATCAGCGCCAGGATGACATAGGCATGTTCTTCGACGCACAGCGACCAGATATGGTCGAGCGCGCCGGCGCGGCTGACGAGAATTCCGGCATAATTGTAGGTGAATGTCAGCGCCGTCAGCGCCGCCTTCCATTTGAAGGCGACAAAGGTGCCGGACAAGGCAACCATCGAAGCGACGACGAAAACCAGCAGCGCCGGATAAATGCGGGAGAACCGGCGCTTGAAGAACGCCTTGAGCGGATAGCGTTCGATAAAGAGAATCTCGGCCATCAGCCGGCCGCTGAGCACGAAAAAGAACTCGACGCCCATGACACCGAGGTTGATTCCGGGAACGGGAAAGAAGTGGCCGATCAGCACCAGTGCGATCGACAGGCCGCGCCATCCGTCGAGATAGGCCAGCCTTGTTCGTGACGATGTGTCGGCGGCGGACCGAGACACGACAAGCTGCGTCGCGGAGATATCCGTCATGCCGGTCCCTTCGCATTTGAATGATGCGAAAGGGCTGCAGACTATGACTGTGCGCTCCGAGCCCCGGCTCGCATTTCCTCCAGGCATATTGCAGTGCAATAGAATGTTGTGCAAGTGCGAGATGGCAACACTCTGGCATGTCCGGCCATCTGACCCGAGAGCGACGAAAAAGGGGCCGCGAAGGCCCCTTTCCCAAAGCTGGCAATCCCAGGGCCGGCAATCGATATCTTCAGCCGTTGGCGGCAGCCACGGCGCGCTTGGCCATCACCGCGATCAGATTGGCCCGATAATCGGCCGAGGCGTGGATGTCGCTCATCAAATTCTTCGCCGAAATCTTCATGCCGTCGAGGGCGGCGGCCGTGAAACTCTTGGTCAGCGCCGCCTCGATTTCCTTCGAACGGAAGACGCCGTCGTCGCCGGCCCCGGTGACGGCGACCCTGACGCCGTCCTTGCCCTTGGCCACGAAAACCCCGACTATCGCATAGCGCGAGGCCGGATTGCGGAACTTTTCATAGGCCGCCTTGGCCGGCGCGGTGAAGGTCACGGCAGTGATGATCTCGCCGTCTTTCAGCACCGTCTCGAACAGGCCCGTGAAGAACTTGCCGGCCGCGATCTCGCGCTTATTGGTGACGATGGTGGCGTCGAGCGCCAGAAGTGCTGCCGGATAGTCGGCCGCCGGATCGTTGTTGGCGATCGAGCCGCCGATCGTGCCCTTGTAGCGCACCGCCGGGTCGCCGATCCGGGACGCCATATGGGCGAGCGCCGGACACGCCCTCTTCAGCTTTTCGTCGCTGGCGACATCGTGATGCGTGGTGGCCGCGCCGATGGTGACGGTCTTGCCCGACACCTTGACGCCTTGCAGGTCCTTGATCCGCGACAGGTCGACCAAGTCGGAAGGCGCGGCAAGCCGTGTCTTCATCGCGGGGATCAACGTCATGCCGCCCGACAAAAGCTTTGCATCGCCGCTCTTGAGCAGCTTGGCGGCATCGGCGACGGAGGCGGCGCGGTGATAGTTGACTGAGTACATTTGTCTTTCTCCCTTCGGGGAAAGAGCGAATAGAAAGTAGCGAGTAGGGATTTTTACCCCGACGCATCGCTCTATCTTTCCTATTCGCTACTCCCTATTCGCTATTCGTTTGTCAGTGTTTCGTCGCCCGGATCGCTGCCCAGACCGTGGACGGCGATGCCGGCATGGCGATATCGGTGATGCCGATCGCGTCGGTGATGGCGTTGATCACCGCCGGCGGTGAGCCGATGGCGCCGGCCTCGCCGCAGCCCTTGATGCCGAGCGGATTGCCCGGGCACGGCGTGTTCGAGGTCGAGACCTTGAACGACGGCAAATCGTCGGCGCGCGGCATGGCGTAGTCCATATAGCTCGCCGTCAAAAGCTGCCCGCTGGCGTCGTAGCGGGTGCCTTCCAGCAAGGCCTGGCCGATGCCTTGGGCGACGCCGCCATGCACCTGGCCTTCGACGATCATCGGGTTGATGATGTTGCCGAAATCGTCGGCGGCGACGAACTGGACGATCTCGGTCACGCCGGTTTCCGGATCGATCTCCACCTCGCAGACATAGCAGCCAGCCGGGAAGGTGAAGTTCGACGGATCGTAGAACGACGTCTCCTTCAGCCCCGGCTCCATGCCGCCGGGCAGGTTGTGGGCCGTGTAGGCGGCAAGCGCCATCTGGAACCACGGCACGCTCTTATCGGTGCCTGTGACCTTCAACGCGCCGTTTTCGATGACGATGTCGCCCTCGTCGGCCTCAAGCAGATGCGCGGCGATCTTCTTGGCCTTGGCCTCGACCTTGTCGAGCGCCTTGGCGACGGCCGACATGCCGACGGCGCCCGAGCGCGAACCATAGGTGCCCATGCCCATCTGCACTTTGTCGGTATCGCCATGGACTATCGAGACGCTGTCTATCGGCACGCCGAAGCGCTGGTTGACCAGTTGCGCGAAGGTCGTCTCGTGGCCCTGGCCGTGGCTGTGCGAGCCGGTCAGCACCTCGATCGTGCCGGCGGCATTGACGCGCACCTCGGCACTTTCCCAGAGGCCGACACCCGCTCCAAGACTGCCGACCGCCGCCGACGGCGCCAGGCCGCAGGCCTCGATATAGTTGCTCAAGCCGATGCCACGCAGCTTGCCTCTCTTGGCGGCGGCGGCCTTGCGCGCGGCAAAGCCGGCATAGTCGGATGCCGCCATCGCAGCGTCGAGCGAAGCTGCATAATCACCGGCGTCATAGTTCATGATGACCGGCGTCTGGTGCGGGAACGAGGTGATGAAGTTCTTTCGGCGAAGCTCCGCCGGCGACACGCCCAGCTCGCGAGCGGCGGTCTCCATGGTGCGTTCGAGCAGATAGGTGGCCTCCGGCCGCCCTGCCCCGCGATAGGCGTCGACCGGCGCGGTGTTGGTGTAGACGGCGCGCACATTGGCGTGGATCGCCGGAATATCGTACTGGCCCGACAACAGCGTCGCGTAGAGATAGGTCGGCACACAGGACGAGAACAGCGACATGTAGGCACCGAGATTGGCGATGGTGTCGACCTTCAGTCCGGTGATCCTGTTGTCCTTGTCGAAGGCCATTTCCACTGTCGAGACATGGTCACGGCCATGGGCGTCGGTGAGAAAACTCTCGGTGCGGTCGGCCACCCATTTGACCGGCACGCCGGTCTTCTTCGAGGCCCACAGGCAGATGATTTCTTCCGGATAGATGTAGATCTTCGAGCCGAAGCCGCCGCCGACATCCGGCGCGATGACGCGCAGCTTGTTTTCCGGCGCGACATTGTAGAAGGCGCTCATCACCAGGCGCGCGAGATGCGGGTTCTGCGAGGTCGTCCAGCACGTGTAGTGGTCCTCGGCCTTGTTGTAATAGCCTAGTGCCGCACGCGGCTCCATGGCGTTGGGCACCAGCCGGTTGTTGACGATCTTCATGCGGGTGACGTGGGCAGCGGCCTTGATCGCCGCGTTGGTCGCCGTGCTGTCGCCGAGCTCCCAGTCGAAAATCAGGTTGCCGTCGGCTTCCGGATGGATCTGTGGTGCGCTCCTTTCGAGCGCCTTCGGAGCATCGACGACTGCTTTCAATTCCTTATAGGTGATATCGACCGCTTCGGCCGCGTCGCGCGCCTGGCCCTTGGTTTCGGCGACCACGACCACCACCGCGTCGCCGACGTAGCGGACCCTGTCGAAGGCCAGCGGCGACCACGCCCCCATCTTCATCGGCGAGCCGTCCTTGGAATGGATCATCCAGCCGCAGATGAGATTGCCGATGCCGTCGGCCTTGAGTTCCTTGCCGGTCAGCACACCGATGACGCCCGGCATGGCTTTCGCCTTTTTGACATCGATCTTCTTGATCTGCGCATGCGCATGCGGGCTGCGCACGAAGGCCGCATGCTTCATGCCGGGAACCACCATGTCGTCGACATAGCGGCCGGCGCCGGTAATGAACCGCTTGTCTTCCTTGCGCGCTACACGAGCGCCAACACCTTCAATGCCCATCGCAGAAATTCCTCCCGAATTGCTGAACTAGGTGAGTAGGGCAGTAGGGCAGTAAGGCAGTAGGGATTTGAGCCAATTTCCCTACTGCCTTACTGCCCTACTCCCTTACTGCCCTTATGCTGCTTGCTTGGCCTTGCCCTTCGAAGACATCGTCTCCGATGCGGCGAGGATCGCCTTCACGATGTTGTGGTAGCCGGTGCAGCGGCAGATGTTGCCTTCGAGCTCGGCGCGCACCGTGGCCTCGTCGAGGCCTTCGGGGTGACGGTTGATCATGTCGGTCGCCGCCATGATCATGCCCGGCGTGCAGAAACCGCACTGCAGGCCATGGTGCTCCTTGAACGCCGCCTGCACCGGATGCAGGTCGGCGCCGTCCGCCAATCCTTCAATCGTCAAGATGTTCGACCCGGAGGCTTGCACCGCAAGCATCGTGCAGGATTTTACCGCCTTGCCATCGACATGGATCACACAGGCGCCGCATTGCGAGGTGTCGCAGCCGACATGCGTCCCGGTCAGGCCGAGATTCTCCCTCAAGAAATGAACCAGAAGCGTACGGTCTTCGGCAGCGCCGCTTACCCGCTTTCCGTTGACCGTCAACGATACGTCCGACATGAAACCTCCCTGGGTGCTACCTTGGTCGTTCTGGCGTCGGTGTTGCCCGAGCCCTCCATCTGTCCGCTGTTCTTATACCGCATAAAGCACGGGGAAAAAGTGCCGCGGAATGCCGAGATTGCGAGAATGCAGTTCGTCCGAAAATCCGCCTATTGTACTTTCGGTCATGCAAAGACAGGGCATGGCTCAACGAGGCGAAACACGATCGCCGTGCGATGCCGCCTTCGGCCATCAGCGGCCGGGGCTGGCCAAGCCGATTCAGCCGATGCCGTGTTTTCTAAGAACCTCCCGCTCGTCGCCTGACACCCAGCCAAATACTTTGGGCTCTCCGTCCAGCTTCTGCACGAGGTAGTGGACGTCGAAGTCTATCGTGACGTCCGGTCGGTCTTTTCGGGCATAGATCGACATCCAGGCGACGTGGGCAACGCAATGATGCTCGTCTATCGGCGAGATGCGAACATCCCGTATTCGCATTTCCTTCGTGCCGATCGCCCGATAATGAGCATAGCCTTGCTCCATAGCCTGCTTGAACTGGTCGTCGTTGTTCCCGACCATGACGCCGGCAGGCGACGCCGCGATGAAGGCGGAGGCGTAGACCGATGCGACTTCGTCCATGTCGGCATCGCCTGCGAGGGATTTCCGGAAAAGCTGCTCATACCTTTCGAACAGCTTCCTGATCTGGGCGTCCATGGATCACGCTCCCTTCCAGTGTAGTTCTGGCCAGTGTGGTTCTGGATTTGAAGTTTCTGAACGCTGACGCCGTCAAAAATAGCAGAAAATTCAAATCCGTCATGTTGGCTCATTGCCAAAGTGGCGCTTGAAGACAACAATGCCCTCGACGCCGGCGCGCCAGACGCGCACAAAAAGCGCGTCGGAGGAATGGAGGAGGAAGCCGCTGGCCAGTTCACGCACGCGCTATGCATGCGGCCTATCGGTGCTCACTACCGACGAACCCGACGCGGATGCGTTCGCCCGGGCGGTGGCGGTGGAAGCCGCAGCCGTCGATGCCGGCTTCGCCCTGCTGTTTTTCTCGCAGAGCCTCGTCGAGGCAGTCGCCCTTTCGGAAGCGCTGAAAGCCCAAGCGCCGGCGCTCCTCTATGCCGGCTGCTCGACGGCCGGCGAGATTACGCCCAAAGGCCTGGAGGACGGCCAGGTCCTGGCCATGCTGCTTCCCTCCGCAACGTTTTCGGCAGCCAGCACCATGGTCGAAAATCTGTCCTCATCGGGCATGGACGGGATCACCGGCGAAGTCGAGGCGCTGAGGCGTTCGTTACGCGGGCGCGTCGGGCACGAGCGAGCTGACACCACTTTCGCGCTCTGCTTCATCGACGGGCTGTCCTATGCCGAAGAAGCCGTGACCTCCGCCATCCATTGGGGACTCGACGACATTCCGCTGATCGGCGGGTCGGCGGGCGATGATCTGAAATTCGAGACGACGCGGCTGATCTCGAACGGCAAGGTTGCCTCCGACAGCGCCATCATCGTGCTGATCACCACGGAAATTCCTTTCCACGTGTTCAAGACCGACAATTTCGTCCCCACCGACGAGAAGCTGGTGGTGACCGCATCCGATCCCGATCACCGCACCGTGCGCGAATTCAACGCCACCAATGCCGCCGAGGAATATGCCGCCTCGGTCGGCGTCATCCCGCAGATGCTGACGCCGCTGAGTTTCGCTTCGCACCCGGTGGTGTTGAAAGTGGGCGGCGAATTTTACTGCCGCTCGATCCAGAAGATGCACGCGGACGGCTCGTTGTCGTTCTTCTGCGCCATCGACGATGGCGTCGTCCTTTCCATCGCCCAGCCCAAGAACATGGTCGAATCGACGCGGGCCGCCCTTAGGGATGTCGAGGAAAGGCTTGGCGGCATCGACATGATCCTCGGTTTCGACTGCGTGCTGCGCAGGCTCGACGCGCGCAACCGGCAGGTCTTTCGAGAGATTTCGGAACTCTACAAGGTCAACAACGTCATCGGCTTCGGCACCTATGGCGAACAGTACCGGTCGATGCATCTGAACCAGACTTTCACCGGCATCGCCTTCGGAGAGCGGCAGGCGGCGGAGTAGGAGGTTCTTATGCCGCTCAGGAACATCAACGACCTGGAGAAGCTGAAGAAGATCAACGCAGCCCTCGTCAGCCGCGTCGAGCGCTCTATGGAACAGCAGGGCAACGCGTTCTCGCTGTTCCAGACCGCGATTTCGCTCGAGAATCGAGTGCGTACGCGCACCGAGGAACTGCACTCGACACTGCGTAGATTGGAACAGTCCAACATCGATCTCAGCGCGGCCAAGGAAAACGCCGAGCTGGCGAACCTGTCCAAGACCAGGTTCCTGGCAGCGGCCAGCCACGACGTGCTGCAACCGCTGAACGCCGCCCATCTCTCCGTCTCGGCGCTGGCCGAAGTGCAGACCAGCGACGAAGGCAAAAAACTGGTCCGGCAGGTCGAGCGGTCGCTGGAGACGATGGAGGATCTGCTCCGCACCCTGCTCGACATTTCCAAGCTCGACGCCGGTGTCGTGCAGCCCGATATCGGCGACGTCAGCCTGGAGATGCTGTTTTCGTCGCTGCGCTCGGATTTCCTGCCGGTCGCCGAAATGAAGGGCCTGACACTGAAATTCCGGCCGGTCAACGCCGTCGTGCGTTCGGACCGCACCTTGCTGCGCCGCATCCTGCAGAACATCCTTTCCAACGCGCTGCGCTACACCCGCTCCGGCGGCGTGCTGGTCGGCACCAGGCATCGCGGCGACACGATCCGCATCGATGTCGCCGACACCGGCTGCGGTATTCCCGACGACCAGCGCGAGGCCGTGTTCGAGGAATTCCACCGCGGCACGATCCCGACCGATGCCGGGCTTGCCGGCGGCGGGCTGGGATTGGGCCTGGCCATCGTGCGCCGCATCGCCGCCGCACTCGGCCATCCCGTGACGTTTTCGTCGAAGGTCGGACACGGCACGATTTTCCATATCGACGTTCCGGTCGGGATCGGCGCCACAGCCGATACCATTGTCAACACCGCCGACATGGAGCGGCCGCGCGGCTACGGTCTGTTCGGCACAAAGGTGCTGCTGGTCGAGAACGACATCGAGGTGCTACAGGCGATGACGTCGCTGCTCGAGCGCTGGCAATGCCTGGTGCGCCCCGCCACCTCAACCGGTGATGCGCTCGACATGCTTGGCGATACGGACTGGGTGCCGGACATCGTCATAGCCGACCAGCATCTCGACGGCGGCGATCTCGGCACCACAACCATCGCCGAGGTCCGCGATTATCTCAGCCGTGCCGTGCCGGCGCTGATCGTCACCGCCGACGGTTCGGAAAAAATTGCCAAAGCCGCCCGCGCGGCCGGCATCGAGCTGATGCGCAAGCCGCTGAAACCGGCACAACTGCGCGCGCTGCTGGCGCATTTGCTGGCTTGATCCCTCAAAGACACGGGCAGAAGACCGCTAGCGACAAGAAAATGGTGCACTGTCACCGTGTTCCGTCCTAGCTCTGGGGCAAAGACGAATGGCCACTTTAGAACTTAGTTCATCCGAAAGAGACCGAATCGAGAGAGTATTGCAGGCGGCCATCTCAGGCTCGTGGGAAGAATTCAAGTCTCTTCCGGATGAGCCCTTTTCGAGTGACAAATCGATGCTCGAGCAATTCGAAGATTCTTCAAAGAGGATTCGACGAGCCGGAGCGAATTTGGAGAAATCGACGGGCATTGAGTTGCAGGAGGATGGGACGCGTTTCGTCTTAACGAAGTTCAAGTCGAATGATGGAACTAACATTATCCTAACATTGCATAGCACCGACGAATCAGAACTCAGCATCATAAGCATATGGAACTTTTTCCAGGAGCTGGACCTCAAATCGTTTTTCGATAGTTAAAACCGCAGCCGGCTCTCAAAACCCCGCCTGGCCGCGAAACAGCTCGGCACTGTCGAGCTTCGAAACCTCGATGACGGCTTGCGTCCGGCTGTAGACGTTGAGCTTGCGCAGGATCTCGGAGACATGTGCCTTGACCGTGGTCTCGCCGACCTGCAGCTCGTAGGCGATCTGCTTGTTGAGCAAGCCCTGGCGCAGCATCTGCAGCACCCGCAATTGCTGCGGCGTCAGCTTGGCAAGCCGCTGCACCATTTCGGCGCGGTCGGTGCTGTTGGCGTCCGGCGGTTGGCCCTCGTAGGTTTCGGGCACGTAGATCGCACCTTCCATCACCGAGCGGATGGCGGCGGCCAGATCGCTCTTGCGCGCCGATTTCGGGATGAAGCCGGCCGCGCCATAGGACAGCGCCTCGGAAATGATCTTGGGCTCCTCATGCCCCGAAACGATGACCACCGGCAGGCGCGGATAGCGGGTCCGAAGCTGCAGCAGCCCGTCGAAGCCATGCACATCCGGCATGCTGAGGTCGAGCAGCGCGAGATCGAAGGGCTTGGCATCCGCCAGAAGCTCAAATGCCTCGGTGATCGAACGCGCCTCGACAGTGTCGACGTCCGGATAGGCCATTTGCACAGCGCTGTGCAGCGCCTCGCGAAACAGCGGGTGGTCGTCGATGATCAGAAACCGGGCGCGATCGTTGACTGCGGTCATGGCATTCGTTTCGGTTCAGGCAGGATAGAATAGCCCAGTGACCATGGCCAGATTATTGGCAAATAGTACATCGCCATCTCTAGCCGAAAGGCGGCGATGGCAATTTCCGGACCACCATGCCTTGCCCGGTCGGGCAAATCGGCCGAATGTGCAGGAATGAGCGACCTCGTCCTTCATAATTACTACCGCTCCTCCACCTCCTACCGGGTGCGGATCGCGCTGGAGATGAAGGGCCTGACCTACCAATACGTGCCGCATCATCTTCGGCACGGCGAGCATCTCGAGCCCGCCTATCTCTCGGTCAATCCCCAGGGGCTGGTGCCGGCACTGATCCTGGGCGACGGCACGCTGCTGACGCAATCACTGGCAATCATCGAATTTCTGAACGAGACTTGGCCCGAACCGCCGCTTTTGCCCCAGGACGCCCTTGGCCGGGCCCGCGTCAGGATGCTGGCGCAGATGATCGCCTGCGACATCCATCCGGTGAACAATCTGCGTGTGCTGACATCATTGCGCACTCTGTTCGGCGCCGGCGACGAGGACGTCGTCAACTGGTTCCGGCACTGGGTGAACGAAGGCTTCCAGCCACTTGAAAAAATTCTGGCTTCCTCGTCTGAAACCGGGACATTCTGCCACGACGACACGCCGGGGCTGGCCGACATCTGCCTGGTCGCTCAGGTCACCAGCAACGCCCGTTTCGGCGTCGACTTGGCGCCCTACCCGACGATCACACGCATCCACGCCGCCTGCATGGCGCTGCCGGCCTTCCAAAAGGCGGCACCCGAGAACCAGATCGATGCCGAATAGAGCGAGTTGGATAAAAGCATGAGGAATTGCCGATGAAAGCCGTTGTCTTCGAAAAGTTCGGTGAAACGCCGACGATCCAGACTGTTCCCGATCCGGAGCCGGCGTCGGAGGGTGTCGTCATCAAGGTCGAGGCGACCGGTCTTTGCCGCAGCGACTGGCACGGCTGGATGGGCCATGACGACGGCATCAGCCTGCCGCACGTGCCGGGCCACGAGCTTGCCGGCGTCGTGGTGGCGGCCGGTAGCCAAGTGACCCGCTGGAAGGCCGGCGAGCGCGTCACCGTGCCATTCGCCGTCGGCTGCGGCCACTGTTTCGAGTGCAGCTCGGGCAATCATCAGGTCTGCGAACACCAGTCCCAGCCCGGGTTCACCGCCTGGGGCTCGTTCGCCGAATATGTCGCCATCGACCATGCCGACACCAATCTGGTCCGCTTGCCGGACGAGATGGAATTCGCCACCGCCGCCAGCCTCGGCTGCCGCTTCGTCACCTCGTTCCGCGCCATTGTCGACCAGGGCCGGGTGACGCCCGGCGAATGGGTGGCCGTGCATGGCTGCGGCGGCGTTGGCCTGTCGGCGATCATGATCGCCAGCGCCATGGGCGCCAACGTGATCGCCATCGACCTGACCGACGAGAAGCTGGATTTTGCCAGCAAGATCGGCGCCGTGGCGACGATCAACGCCTCGAAGACGCCGAATGTGGTCAAGGCGGTCAAGCAGATCACCAATGGCGGCGCGCATATGTCGATGGACGCGCTTGGCCACCCCACCACCTCGTTCAACTCGATCGCGAACCTGCGCCGGCGCGGCCGCCATGTGCAGGTCGGCCTGATGCTCGGCGATCACGCCAGGCCACAGATCCCGATGGACAAGGTGATCGCCTTCGAGCTCGAAATCCGCGGCAGCCACGGCATGCAGGCCTACCGCTACCAGGCGATGATGGAGATGATCCGCAACGGCAAACTCAAGCCTGAACTGCTGGTCGGCAAGCGGATCAGCCTCGACGAGGCGCCCGCGGCCTTGATGGCGATGGGCACCTTCGAAGGCATCGGCATTGGCGTAGTGACCAGGTTCTAGCCAAGTCGGCTCTCCCTTCTGCCCTTGTTGTGGGAGAAGGTGGATCGGCGCGCAGCGCCGAGACGGGTGAGGGGTGTTGGAAGAAACGCGGCGTGAAATATCGAAGAATTTTAGGCGTTTACGTCTTCAATGGAGTGACCCGGCCAGCACCCCTCATCCGACCGAGCTTCGCTCGGCCACCTTCTCCCAAGGGGAGAAGGAAGAAGGGCTGACGCCTATCTCGCATATTTCTTCGCGCCGACCACGCAAAGCACGACGGCGGCAGTGACCGCTATCATCGCAGGACTGACCTGCTCGTGCAGCAGCACCGCCGCCAGCCCAAGGCCGAAGAAAGGCTGGAGGAGTTGCAGTTGCCCGACCGCAGCGATGCCGCCTTGCGCCAGTCCGCGATACCAGAACACAAAACCGATCAGCATGCTGAACAGCGAGACATAGGCCAAGCCAATCCAGGCGGCCTTGCCAACGGGTTCGAGCGACGGTGGCATGGTGATGAGCGTCAGGGCCAGCATGACCGGCAGCGACAATACGAGCGCCCATGAGATCACCTGCCAGCCACCAAGTTTGCGGGACAGCGTGGCTCCTTCCGCATAGCCCAGTCCGCACAGGATGATTGCGCCCAGCATCAGCATGTCGCCTACCGGCGAGGCCGAGACGCCTTGCGTCACCGCAAAGCCGGCAACGAGGGCGCTGCCAAGGCACGAAAACAGCCAGAAGGCCGGTTTGGGGCGATCGCCGCCGCGAATGACGCCGAAGATCGCGGTCGCCAGCGGCAACAGGCCGACGAAGATGATGGAATGGGCCGAGGTGATGTGCTTGAGCGCCAATGCTGTCAGCAAGGGAAAGCCGACCACGACGCCGAGCGCCACGATGGCCAGCGACAACAGATCCTGCCGCTCCGGGCGCTTCTGGCGAAAAATGAGCAGAAGCGCGAGGCCGAGTATGCCTGCCGTGGCAGCACGGGCGACGGTTAAGAAGGTCGGATCGAAATCCATCACCGCAACACGCGTTGCCGGAAGCGATCCGCTGAAAATCAGCACGCCTACGAATCCGTTGATCCAACCACCCGCCGTCTTGTCCATCGCACGCTCCTGATGCTCTCGCCTCTATCGGGCCGGACGCATGGCGCCACCAGAGACAATGAGGTACAGTTTTGCAAAACTGTCATGGTAGGTTGAGCAGTACGGATGGATGAGCAGGCGACGGCAAGTGAGGGCAGCGGGACGCTTGTCGAAAGCGTCATGGCGACGATCAGGCAGAGGATCGCCGCGCGCAGCCTGACACCGGGAACACGATTGCCTTCGATCCGGGCTTTCGCGAAAACCATGCAGGTTTCCAAATCCACCGTGGTCGAAGCCTATGAGCGTCTTGCGGCGGAAGGCATCATCCGCTCGCGTCCAGGTTCGGGTTTCTATGCCGCCGGACCGCTGGCTCCCTTGTCGCTGGCCGAGATCGGCCCCAGGCTTGACCGTGCCGTCGATCCGCTCTGGGTTTCGCGCCAGTCGCTGGAAGCCGGCGACGGTGTGCTCAAACCCGGCTGCGGCTGGCTGCCTGCATCGTGGATGCCGGAGGCTGGATTGCGCCGGGCATTGCGGACATTGGCACGAGGTGATGATGTCACGCTGACGGATTACGGCACGCCTCTCGGGCTGCCGCCGCTGCGTCATCTGCTCGCACGGCGCATGGCAGGGCACGGCATCGAGGCGTCTCCCGACCAGATCATGCTGACGGAATCGGGAACCCAGGCGATCGACCTCCTCTGCCGGTTCCTGCTCGAGCCGGGCGACACGGTGCTGGTGGACGACCCCTGCTATTTCAACTTCCATGCCCTGTTGCGCGCTCACCGGGCCAAGGTGGTCGGCGTTCCCTATACGCCGTCGGGACCGGATATCGAGCTGTTCGCGCAGGCGCTGACGGAGCACCAGCCGCGTCTCTACATCACCAATTCCGCGCTTCACAATCCGACGGGTGCAATTCTGTCGCCGGTCGTCGCCCATCGATTGCTCAAGCTCGCCGACCAATCGGATCTGACGATCATCGAAGACGATATCTTTGCCGACTTCGAACACACCCCCGCGCCCAGACTGGCGGCGTTCGACGGGCTTGGTCGCGTCGTCCATATCGGCAGCTTCTCAAAAACGCTTTCGGCGTCGGTGCGCTGCGGCTTCATCGCGGCTCCACGCGACTGGATGGATGGGTTGACCGACCTCAAGATCGCCACGTCCTTTGGCAGCGGCAGGCTTGCCTCCGAACTGGTGCTGACGCTGCTGAAGGACGGTCTCTATCGCAAGCACGTGGATTTGTTGCGCACGCGGCTTTCACGCGCCATGGCTGAGACAAGCACGCGGCTGAAGGCGATCGGCATCACGCCGTGGATCGACCAGCCGGCCGGCATGTTCTTGTGGTGCAGCCTACCGGAAGGCGTGGATGCAGCTGAAATGGCCCGCCGCGCCTTGTCGGCCAATATCGTGCTGGCGCCCGGCAATGCGTTCAGCCTGTCTCAAACTGCCAGCCGTTTCCTGCGTTTCAACGTCGCGCAGTCGGCAGACGAGAGAATTTTCAGGACACTCGAGGAGGCGATGTCGCGTTGATTTTCGCTATCACGGAAATGCAGGCCTTGGCGCTTCGCCTCAGGCCCTGCCCCGCTTGCGCCGCTCGTAAAGCATGACGAGCGTTTCGGCCGTCAGCGCCGGCTTCTGCTCACCTTCGATCTCGACGATGTTGGCGGCCTTCATCAGATACTGGCCGGGGCCCTTGTCCTCCACGGACAAAAGCGTGATGCGCAGTCTGATGCGCGCGCCGGCCCTGACCGGCGCCAGGAACCGCACCTTGTCGAAGCCATAGTTGAAGGCGGCTTGCGTGTTTTCGGGCACGATGCCCATGTCGAGCGCCAGCGCGCCGATGATCGACAGCGTCAGATAACCATGCGCGATGGTGGTGCGGAACGGGCTTTGCCGCTTCGCCCGCTCTGGATCGACATGGATCCATTGGCGGTCGCCCGTGCATTCGGCGAACTGGTCGATGCGGCTCTGGTCGACCGTCGTCCAGTCCGACACACCGAGCTCCTGCCCGGTCATCATCCTGAGCTGCTCGTAGGTCGGCGGCGTCCTCGGCCGTGTTTGCGTCATTCTTGCTTTCCCGATCGCCTGCTTTCCCGATCACTTGTCCTGCCTCCCGACCACGAACCGGCCGCCTCTGTCAATTCGCTCCGCGCGTTCCGCTGCGGTATCCTCGGTCGGATCGCGTCAACGCCTGTGTCCAGCGCCGCAAAACAGGCTATCCGGGCCAAGAGAAACTTTGTGCCTCGCCGAGGCCGAGAATCAACAATACGACTTTCAGGAGCCGGATAGGCGGGAGAAAAGTCCGTCTGCTTTGGCTTGGGAATAGCCTACTTCTTGTCGTAGCCGGTGCGGATTTCCTCCATCGCCTCCTTGATGCGGTCGCGCAGGATCTCGACCGATTCGGTGCCGGATTTCCTTGCCAGTTCGGCCACTTCGCCGGCATTCTTCAATGCGGTCTCGAAGGATTTCCTGGCGAACGCCGCTTGCTTGGCCATCAACTCCCGAGGATCGCCCGGCGCTCTGTAGCTCTGCGCCATGTCGGCGATTTCGTGCAGCGTGTCCTGCAGCATCTCGCGTTGTCGGGAGAATAGCGACGACGCGCCGGCGGCACTTGCCCTGGCTGATTTTTCCAGTGCCTCGAGGTTCTTGCGATGATGGTTGAGGATCGCCTCGACGTCTACGTTCGGCAGCTTCAGGTCGCGGCCGAACCTGCCGAACATGTCCATGAAAGAGCCGGGATCCGGTTGCTTTGCCATGGTGGGTTCTCCCCTCTTGTTGCGAATGCAGCGCCCTGAGGAGAAGAATAGGGCACTGGTGCTTCGCGGTCCATTCGAAGGCGCAACACATCGCGGTTCAGCCGACGAGGAACAGCCGTTCCACCGTATAAAGCGCGACGCCGGCAAGGCCGCCGATGACCATGCCGTTGAAGCGGATATATTGCAGGTCCCTGCCGATGTTCATCTCGATCAGCCTGGTGAGTTGGGCAAGGTCCCAGCGCTTGACCTGATCGGCGATGAATTTCGAGACGCCGCTCTTCTGGCTTTCGACGAAGGAAGACAGCGCCACGACGAACCCCTGGTTCATGTCGGCTCTGATCTGCGCGTCGCCGGCAAGATGGCGGCCGACTTCGACGAACATATTGGCGAGATGGGCGCGAATCATCGAATTCGACGCCTTGGCGTCCTGCTCGATGAACAGGCTGAGGCTTTCCCACATGTCGCCGGCCAGCGCCTTCAGTTCCGGCCTGGCGAGGAAATCGCGCTTCAGTTTCTCGGCGCGCTTGGCGTATTGCTTGGATGTCCTTAGCCGCTCGACGAAGGTCAGGACAAAACGGTCGAATTCGGCGCGCATCGGGTGTTCGGGATCGGCCCTCACCTCGTCGAGCAGCGAACCGGCGGAGGCGACGATCTTCTTCAGCAGATAGGCGTCGGCGCGAAACAGGTTGAACAGCGACGGCAGTTCCTCGCGGATTTTCTCGCGCATGCTCGCCAGCGCCTGCTCGTCGCTCAAAAAGCGGCCGACGACCTTGGTGAATTCGTCGAACAGCCTTTGGTGGCGGCGGTCGTCGGTCAGGGCCGACAGCAACTCGGCGGCGAGCGGCGCCAGCGGCACCTTTTCGATCTGCTCCAGCATGCGGCTGGTGACGAAGCCGCGCAGGCCCGATTGCTTGACGGCCGCCAGCGTCTGCGGCACCAGCCGGCCGACGAAATGCGATAGATCGGCGGCGCGGTTGGGGTCGGCCAGCCAGTCGGCGACGAGCGCGGAAAAGTCGACCTCGGCAAGCTTTTCGCGCACCGGCTCGGGCGCCAGGAAATTGACCTCTATGAAGCGGCCGAGATTGTCGGCGATGCGGTTCTGGTTCTCCGGAATGATGGCGGTGTGCGGGATCGGCAGGCCGAGCGGCCGCCTGAACAGCGCTACCACCGCATACCAGTCGGCCAGCCCGCCAATCGTCGCCGCCTCGGCGAAAGCGGCGACGAACCCCAGCCACGGATAGTGGCCCTCGAACGACTTGGCCGCCGCGAAGACGAGGACGCACAGCGCCAGCGCTGCGGTGGCGACGAACTTGGTGCGCCGAAGCGCCGAAAGCTTGGCGTCCGCGTCGGCATCGAACCGGGCGGATGCCAAAGTCGGTGCTGATTGTGACATGGATGAACTGCTCCTGGTCGATCTCGCGGACTTAACTTAGTAATCCGCCCACCCGAATGCGCGCCAGACCAATCGGGGCCATGTTTTGCACGATCCCGTGCGCAAACTTGACAAAAATCTTCACCTATTATGCGATGCTTGTCTGGAATTATTCCAAGGTATAGGCCATATTAGGCCTGAGCTAATGCTTCGTGAGGACAAAATGCGGCTAACACGCCAGACCAACTACGCCATGCGCATCCTGATGTATTGCGCCGCGAATACCGATCGGTTGAGCCGCATCCCAGAGATCGCGGCCGCCTACTCGGTGTCCGAGCTTTTTCTCTTCAAGATCCTGCAGCCTTTGGTCGAGCATGGTCTGGTCGAGACGGTGCGCGGCAGGAACGGCGGCGTCAGGCTCGGCCGCGCGGCCGAATCCATCACGCTGTTCGACGTCGTGCGCGTGACCGAAGAGAGCTTCGCCATGGCCGAATGCTTCGAGAACGATGCCGCCGAATGTCCGCTGGTCGACAGTTGCGCGCTGAATTCGGCGCTGCGCGAGGCGCTCAACGCCTTCTTCGCCGTGCTTGAGCGCTACACAATCGCCGACATGGTGGCGGCGCGCCCGAATGTGCGCCACCTGCTCGGCATCGACATGCTGGTGCAAAGGGCGCCGGCCGCCTGATTCTGGTCGCATCGCGGTTTGGCTAGGTCTGTTGAGATTCAGGTCAGGCCGAGCCGGAGTCGAAGACGGGCGCGAAGCGACCAAACAGGTGGGTTCCGAGAACCGGAACGGAGCGTACGTTTGGGTACGTGAGTACCGGAAGCGCAGGAAATCGCCATTTGCAGGCCGGCATCACCTGAATATCAACAGACCGACTGCGGCAATACGAACGGCATGTCTCCGGCCGGCAGCACGCCTACCCTCAGCCGGCAATCGAACACTTTTTCGATCAGATCGTCGCTCAGCACGTCCTGCGGTGAGCCGGTGGCGGCTAGCCGGCCGCGATGCATGACGAAAATCCGGTCGGCATACATGGCCGTCAAATTGAGGTCGTGCAGGATGGCGACCACGCCGCCGCCCCGTCTGGCGAAGTCGCGAGCGATGTTCATGATGATCAATTGGTGCTTGATGTCGAGGCTGGAAACCGGCTCGTCGAGGAAGAGATAGCGCGGTTTGCCGTCGAGGACCGGCGCCCAGACCTGGCAGAGCACGCGGGCCAACTGCACGCGCTGCTGCTCGCCGCCCGAAAGCTCCTGGTAGAAACGGCCGGCAAAGCCGTCGAGATCGACCCGCGCCAGCGCCCGTTCGGGCAGGCGCTCGTCCTCACCGGGAAGCGCGCCCGAGCGCCCGCCGAGCAGGCCGAGCCTGACGATCTCGCGCACAGTGAAGGGAAAGGACAACGTCGTCGCCTGCGGCAGGACGGCGCGCATCGTCGCGGCCTCGACCGGCCTCATCGCCGACAGGTCACGACCGTTGACGGTGACCTCTCCCGAATAGGCAAGATCACCGGACAACGCCCTCAGGAAGGTCGTCTTGCCCGAACCATTGGGGCCGACGATGGCCGCGACTTCGCCGGGCCGCATGTCGAAATCGACATTGGCGACGATACGCTTACCACCGATCGCCACCGAGACATCCCGCGCTTCGATCATAAAAACCCTCTCACAGGTCGATGACCCCACGCTTGCGCAGCAGGATCCAGAGGAAGAACGGAGCGCCGGCGATCGCGGTGACGATGCCGATCGGCAGCTCGGCCGGCGCCACGATGGTGCGCGCGACAGCATCGGCCAGAAGCAGCAGGCAAGCGCCAAGCAGGGCCGAGGCCGGCAGCAGATAGCGGTTGTCCGGGCCGATAGCCAAGCGCAACAGATGCGGCACCACGATGCCGACAAAGCCGATGCCGCCGCTGACCGCGACAGATGCCCCGACCGCCGCCGAAACGCCGATGATTGCAGTGTATTTCAGCCGCTGCACCGGGATGCCGAGATGACCGGCGGTGGCTTCGCCCAGCGCCAGCGCGTTGAGGCCCCGCGCCAGGAACGGCATCGCCGCCAGCGCCAGCACGATGATCGGCCCGACTGAGCCGATTTTTTGCCAGGTCGCGCCGGCGAGCGAGCCGAGTTGCCAAAAAGTCAAGTCGCGCAACTGCCGGTCGTCGGCCATGAAGATCAGGATACCGGTCAGCGCCATGGCAAGGGCAGCCAGCGCGATGCCGGCAAGCAGCATGGTGGCAACCGAGGTTTGGCCTTGCCGGGTGGCGACCTGATAGAGCACCAATGTCGTCGCCAGCCCGCCGCAGAACGCCGCCAGCGGCAGAGCGAGTGTGCCCAGCACCGACGTTATCGGCGCCAGCACTGTGGCGCCAAGCACGATGACGGCCACCGCGCCGAGGCTCGACCCAGCCGAAACCCCGATGAGACCGGGATCTGCCAGCGGGTTGCGGAACAGCCCTTGCATGACCGCGCCGGAGACGGCAAGCGCGGCGCCGATCAGCACACCGAGGATGATGCGCGGCAGGCGGATATCGTAGACGATCAGGCGGTCGCGGGCGCTCAGCGCCTCATTGCCGGGTGCTGCGCCCAACAGCCAGTCGCCGACGACGCTGACGGCGGAGGCATCGGATGCGCCTGATGTCAGCGACAGCAGGACGGCAACGGCAAGTCCCAGGCATAAAAGCAGAATGACGATGCGCGCCCGCCCCGAACGGTCGCCGTCGGATGCTGTCGCCATGGTGCCCGCACCAGCGATCGATTGATCCACCATTGGAAGCCCGCTCAGTCCGCGGCCTGATCGCCATAAAGCGAGGCGGCAAGGTCGTGGATGACGTCGGCCGTGCGCGGCCCGAAGCCGAGCAGATAGCCGCCATCCATGCGGATCACCTTGCGCGCCGCACCCGCCGGCGTCGACAAGATGGCCGGGTTCGCGAACAATTCGTCATCGGATGCGGCGGGACCGGCATTGTTCATTATCAGGATCACGTCCGGCTTGGCGGTGATAACAGCCTCGTCGGACAATTGCTTGTAGCCGGAATAGCCGTCAACCGCGTTGACACCGCCCGAAAGCTTGATGATGCCGTCGGCGGCAGTCTCGCTGCCGGATGCGAGTATCTTGCCACCCTGCATCGACAGCACGAACAGGACGCGCTTGCGTTCCTTGATCGAAGCGGTCTGCTTTTCGGCGGCCTTCAGCTTGGCATCGATCTCGGCTGCCAGCGCATCGGCCTTGGCGTCCACGCCAAGCGCCTTGCCGACGATATGGATCTTTTCGAGAATGCCTTCATGGTCGTAGCGCTCGGGCACCTCGATGAATGGAATGCTCGTTTTCTTCAGCACGTCGACCGCTTGCTTCGGCCCGCTGCCGTGCAGCGCCAGGATGCCTGACGGATTGACCGACAGGACGCCTTCCGGCGACAGCTGGCGCATGTAGCCGACATCAGGCAGCTTGAGCGCCGCCTCGGGATAACGGCTGGTCGAATCGCGGGCGACCAGCCGATCCTGCTCGCCGAGCGCAAAGACGATCTCGGTGATCGAACCGCCGATGGCCGCTATCTTCGACGGGTCCGCAAAGACCTCCGTGCCTTCGGCGGCACGGGCCGGCAGCAATGCGGCAAAGGCCAGGACAAGGCCGATCGCGGCCCCAAGCGTCGTTCTGAAAACACGCGCCCGTTTAAGCAAAGGAGCCATTGTCGTTGTCCTCAGGCTGCGGTCGGGCTTGGAATGCGCGGCAGGTTCTCTGCCAGAATCCGCCAGTCCTCGCGCTCGCTTTCACCTTCATGGCGCTTACCGAAGAACTGGATGATCATCTTGCCGTCGGCGCCATAGGCTTCGAGAGACGTGACATGGCCATCCTTGGTCGGTTTGCGCACGGCCCAGACCTCATGGATGTGGTCGGTCCGCAGATGCAGGTGGAAGGTCTCGTCCAGCACGTTGATCCATGGCCCCATCGGCTTGATAGACTTGATTGGGCCCGAATGGATCTGGATGCAGCCGCGATTGCCGACAAAGCACATGATCGGCATCTCGCCCTCGGCGGCATGGTGGAACATGGCGCTGACGGCATCGTTGTCGAGCAGCCAGGCGTAATCCTGGCCGACCATGCGCATCGCCTGGCGGCGGTCGAGCTTGAGCGTCTTCAGCATGCCGAAGAACTGGTGCACGTCAGTCAGGCGGCTCCAGCGGTCGCGCAGATCGTCGACATCAGCGGAAGCGTCGGAAGCCTCGGTCTCGTCGGCAAATCCGCCGTCTGAAATTGCGACCGTCGACTCCTGGTTTGGCGATTCGAGCTCGGCCACCAGCTTCTGATAGGCATAGAGGTTGGACGCGGGCCGCAGATGCACCTTGTGCACCGCCTCGCCTGCCGCATCGAAGAACTGCAGGCTGCGCCTGATATCGCCGCCGTCGCGCTTTTCGACGGCAAAGCCGTGCGTCCAGACTTTCGGGAAGATGCGCAGATCGATGTTCTCGCCAAGCACCATGGCATTGTGGTTGCCGGTGACGACTTTGTCGTAGACGCCGATCTTCTCGTGCACAGCGCTTTCGTTGCGCGTCAGCGCCATGACCTCACCGACGGCCTCGAGGCCGGTCAGAAGATCGTTGACGCGCGGCTCGACGCGGACGACGCCGTCGCCGCAATGCGCGGCGACCAGCTCGGCCTCCGAAATGCCAAGCTGGGCAGCGAGATCGCGCTCGCGCGTCTTCGGATTGTCTGCCCGCGCCCGCCGGATCTCGTGCGGAGCGGGTTTTACGCGCTGGTCCATCTCTTAAATACCTACTCTTGCCTACTTGTTGAGGATGAGCTTGCCCTGGCGGGTGATCTTCAGCCGGTAGAGCGCTCCGTGATGCTCGATGCCGATCTCGTGCTCGCCCTGGAACAGCGTGTTGCTGGACAGGGTTCTCACGGTCAACGGAACCCGGTCGAAACGAGCCGAATTGTCGTCGGAACGGCGGACGCGATAGCGAAAGTCATTGGGATTGTGCGTGTTCATCTGGTTCGATCCCTTTCCTGTGCCGGGCGTCTGGCTAGGCGTTGCGTAGATGCCGATTCATTTCTTGACTTGAATAATCATGTTTATTAGTCAGTGCAATACCGGACTAAGTGAGTCAAGATTTAAGACGCCGGACACGACGAAAAATGCCAGCAAGCTTCAAGCCAGCCAGCATCGAACCAGGTATTTTGGAGTTGGGGCATGGGGTTGGCGAATTGGGGACGGCTGGGGCTGGCGAATAGCAGCCCAGGTCCGGCGCATCGAGGTCCGGCGCATCGATCGATGGCAAAGGGCCGGTCTATGGCAACGGGAATGGCCGCATTGCTGGCGGGTGCTGCGGCGATCGCGCTGCTCACGCCGTCAGCCAATGCTCAACAGGCTGCCCAACCGGCAACAGACCAGCAGCAGCCCGAACAAGCGCAGACGCCTGAAGAGGCTGCGCCGGCCCCGGCAGGCGCAACGCTGCTCGACCAGATCCTGGTCATCAGCCGCACCGGCGAGACGGCGATCGATTCCCTGGCTTCGGTCAGTCATGTCGATCAGGAGCAATTGGAACGCCGCATGGCGACGACGCCAAACGAAATGCTGTTTGGTGTGCCTGGTGTAGCGGTCCAGGCGGATGCAAGGCGCGTCAGTTCCAGCATCAATATCCGTGGTTTACAGGATTTCGGCCGCGTCGCGGTGATCGTCGACGGTGCGCGGCAGAATTTCCAGCGCTCCGACCACGGCACGCAATCGACCTTCTACATCGACCCGGAGCTCATCAAATCCGTCGATGTGATCCGCGGCCCGGTCGCCAACACCTACGGCTCGGGCGCCATTGGTGGCGTCGTCTTGTTCGAAACCAAGGACGCGGACGACTATCTTCGCGGCGGCGAGACATGGGCGGCGTCTGCGACCGGACGCTACGAGAGCAATGGCGAAGGCTGGACGACCAGCGCCGCCGGTGCTTACCGTTTCAATGAAAACTGGGATGTCCTCGGCAACATCGTCTATCGCGACTATGACGACTACAAGGATGGCGGCGGCGATACGGTGAACGGCACCGGCTTCGATGTCTTGAGCGGCCTGCTCAAGACGACCATCCGCCCCACTGAAAACAGCGAACTGAAGCTGGGCTGGAATGGCACGAGCGACGGGTGGAACGAGGTCAGCGGCGGCACGGCGGTGAATGATGTCGACCTGAAAGCGAACACCTTCTCGGGCCGCTACAACATCACCGACGAAGACAAGAGCTGGCTCGATCTCCACATCAACGCCTCCTACAACAAGACCGACATGGAAATGACAAGCCTTGTCCCGCAAAACCGGTTTGATCCAGTCACCGGTCTTCCCATCGTCTTGCCGGCGGGTTCGATGTCGACCTTCGATATCGGCACTTCGGGCATCGACATCTGGAACACCTCGCGGTTCGAGACCGCCGGCATTGCGCACGAGCTGACCTACGGTGGCGACTGGGTTGGCGACGACGTCGAGACGGGTGGTGCCGCAGGCGGCGCCAGTTTCTATACCCCTTCGGGAAAGCGAAACGTTTCCGGCGCTTACGTCCAGGACAAGCTCACATGGGACTGGCTCGAAGTCATCGCCGGGCTGCGTTACGACAGCTACAAGCTCGAAAGCGATGTCGGCGAAACCTCCGGCGACCGGCTGTCGCCGCGCATCACCGTCGGCGTCTCGCCATTCGAAACCGCCAGTCTTTCGGGACTGCAATTTTACGGCACCTATGCGGAGGGATATCGCTCCCCGTCGCTGTCGGAAACCCTCATCAGTGGCAATCATCCGGCAGGCGTCAGCTTTCCGTTTCTCCCCAATCCCGATCTGAAGCCTGAAACCGGCAAGACCGTCGAATTCGGCGTCAACTACAAGCAGGACGACATCCTCGAAGCCGGCGACGCGTTTCGTTTCAAGGCGGCCTACTTCAACAACGACGTCGACGACTACATCGACGGTGTAACGCTATCGGCATTCGACCCGACCAGCGGCTGCCCATTCGGCCCCGGCATCCCGATCTGCTTCCAGTACCAGAACTTCGCAAAAGCCAAGATCCGCGGCTTTGAAATGGAAGCTGTCTATGACGCCAGCTGGGGTTTCGCCGGGCTGTCGGCCTCGATCATCGATGGCCACACCATCTCCTATGAAGGCGAGCGGGCAGACCTCGTCACCGTCCCGTCGTCCCAGGTCACCGCCCAACTCGGCTTCCGCTTTCTGGAGGACAAGCTGACCGTCGGCGGCGAGGTGCAGTACAATGGCAAGCCAAAGGGCAACGCAGTGGCCAAGGACTACACGCTGGTCAATGCCTTCGCCAGCTATCAGGCGACCGACAATTTCAAAGTCGACTTCCGCGCCGACAATTTGTTCGACGTGAAATACACCAATCCGTTGAATGCATCGGCCACGAGTGTAATTTACGAGCCCGGCGTCACGCTGAAGCTGGCGGCGACAATGCGATTTGGAGGCTGACGACAATGGCAAGCTTGACGGCATCACTTCGCCTGCTGACCTCGGTGCTGGCAATGCCGCTTGTGATGGGTCCGGCGTGGGCGCAAGAGTCCGCGCCGGCCCCTGGTCTCACGCTTGAACTCAACGGCGCACAACCCTCCGAAAAGGGCTGCCGTTTGACGTTCGTGGTCAACAACACTCTCGGCGCCGATCTCTCGAAAGCGGCGTTCGAGATCGCGCTGTTCAACGAGGCCGGCGTCGTCGACCGGCTGACCGTGCTCGATTTCAAGGACCTGCCGGCGGGCAAGACCAAGGTGACGCGTTTCGATCTTGCCGGCGCCGACTGCGCCAAGGTCAGCCGCGTGCTGATCAACAGCGCGACCGAATGCGCCGGAACCGGCATCGAGCCGGATGCTTGCATGCGCAGGCTGAAGACCGAGACCAAGACCGGCATCGCCTTCGGGGTCTGAGAAGACAGTGGGGCTGGAGCCCGCACTCGGACAGAACATCGTGGCATGGCCGCTGGCCGGACCGTTGCCGCCGAGGGCAAATGATCTTGATTTGACAAGTCCGCACCGGTCGCGGCAGGTCTCGTTGCGAACCATGCAGGAAATCAGTCCCCTCCCCGACGCCAATGGCGAACTGGCGATTGCGCCGACCGAACCGCTTGCGCCGGCCCGGCCGTCAGCCATGAGCCGCAAATGGACGGCGGCGATCATCGCCTCCTGCCTGTTTCATGCCGCGGTGGCGGCAGCTTTTCTCATCACACCTGCCGGCACATTCGATTCCAAGGACGCAATCCAGATGGAAGGCACCGATCAAACCGGCGCCAACGTGGTCGGCAGCGCCTTGGATGGTCAGGTCCCGGGCGCGATGAACGTCACCTTGGTGCCCGACCCGCAGCCGGCCAAACCTGAGGTCAAGCCCGAGCCGCCTGCCGACCGGCCCGCCAGGGAGATGGCCGCGCAGCCCCCCGCGCCCTTGCCGCAGGTCGCCAAACAACCCACCGCCGCCCCAGACATACTGATGGCCGATACCCCGCACCTGGACGAACAGAGCGAGGCTCCAAAGATTGAATCGCCGGCAGAGCCGGCTGCTCCTGCCGAAAGCACCGACGCGCCTCCTACCGATATCGGACAGCCGCCGATCCCGACCCCAAGGCCAAGCGCGACAGCAGGACTTGGCGGAGCGGGCGAAACGAACGAGGCCCGCGGCGCGGCGGATGGCGAGGAACGCGACGCGGTGACTTCCAGCACGGGCAAGAAGCAGGCAGTGGCAGGCAATGCGATAGAATCCCGCTACAGCGGTGAAGTTCAGAAGAAGCTTGCCCGCGCCAACCGCCGTGTTTCGAAATCGATACAAGCGAGCGCTCGCAACAATGCCAGGGTCGTATTCGTTGTCATGGCCGACGGCAGCATCAGCGAAATACAGCTCGCCGAAAGCTCAGGTTCTGCGGAGCTTGATCAATTCGCTTTGACACTGGTGCGCAAGCAAGCGCCGTTCCCTCCCATTCCAACCGAAACTGGCAAGTCAAGTTGGGTATTTAAAGCGCGGATCGGTCCATTTTAACAGCCTGCGCCTCATCGTTGCAGGCAATCCACCAAGCATCATAATCCGCAATCCGAAAGGACAGCCAATGTACATCGCCATGAACCGATTCAAAGTCCAGAACGGCTCTGAGGACGCCTTCGAGGACGTCTGGAAGAACCGTGATTCGAGCCTATCGGAGATGAAAGGTTTCAAGGAATTTCATCTGCTGCGCGGTCCGGTCAACGAGGCCGAAGGTTACACGCTGTTCGCCTCGCACACCGTATGGGCGAGCCATGAGGATTTCGTCGCCTGGACCAAATCCGAGAATTTCCGCGCGGCGCACCGCAATACCGGCACCACCAAGGTGCACTATCTCGGCCATCCGCAGTTCGAAGGCTTTTCGGTCGTCGAGGGCGCGTGACATGGCCTTGCCCGCAGCCGACCCGGCGCGCAGCATTCCCGTGCTGCCCTCGCCCGACATCAAGGCGACGCGCGATTTCTACCGCGACCAGCTCGGTTTCGGCATCGTCGGGCCCGAGATGGACGACTATCTCATCATGCGCCGCAACGAGATGGAGATTCACTTCTGGAAGAGCGACGACCGCAAGCTGCCGGAAGTGTCGTCCTGCTACATCAGAGGCGGCGAGGTGCCGGCGCTGCATGCCGAATTTTCGGCGCGCGGCGTCGAGAAACTCAGCCCTTTCACCGTTCGCCCGTGGAACATGAAGGAATTCTATGTCTGGGACCCGCATGGCAATCTGCTGAGGTTCGGCTGCGCGCCCGAAGAAGTGTGAAGCTTCCGGGCCTGCCGGTTCTCAGGCCTTGCCGAACAATCGTCGCAGCGCCCAAACCAGGCGCTTGGCGAAGCGCTTGCGCAGCCGTCGCAAACGGCTTCGGCGACCAAGAAATGGCATGACACGCGGATCGTCGCCGAGGCTGCCAAACCGCTTGGCGTGCTGCGACAGGAATCCGGGCACAAAACCCCGGCCATTGGCGGCGGCGAGCTGCTCTGCACTGGCCACGACATAGTCGACGATATCATTCGCCATGACCATCTCATGCGCTCGGTATGCCAGCGATTGCTGCACATTGCCGCCGGTGTAGGCGATGTTGGTGGATGCGTTGGCCCCGTGCAGGCGGTAGAGGCCGAGACATTCCGACAGGAGCAGGCTGCCGGCCGCCAGATGCGCACATGTCGCCGCGAGATAGTCGGTCCCTATCCTGGCCTTGAACGGGAACGCCAGAACCGGTTCCAGCGCGGCGCGCCGAAAAACCATCGACGATGTCGGCGCCCACATCCAGCCATAGGCGCCGGGCTTGAAATACGTGATCGGATGGTCCGAAACATAGCCGATCTCCGGCGCCATCGCGCCAAGCTGTTTGCCGGGGATGATGCCGACGCCAGGTCCGTCCAGACTGGAACGCGGCTTTCGCAATTGAATGTAGGTGCCAGCCAGCAAGCTGCGATCGCGGTCGACCAGAAAGACATCGGAACTGGACAGCGATGCCGGGCGCATCGCATTCAAATGGGCCGCAAGGTGCGCCACGAGAAAATTCGGCAACCAGATATCGTCGGCATCGAGAAAAGCCACGAATGGCGCGTCGCCCGCGGCAAAACCATCTCGGAAAGATTCAAGCTGGCCGCCATTTTGCGAACGCGCCAACAGGCTGAAGCGCGGGTCATCGATCGCTTCGAGCAGCCGGCGGATGTGATCGGCCGAGCCGTCGGTCGAAGCGTCGTCGACGATCACGCAGTGCCATTTCTGATAGGTCTGCACCAGGACCGAGCGGATCGCATCCTCGACATAGTCGCGATAATTGTGACAGGTGATGACCACGCCGACACGCGGAAGCTCAAACCGTGATGGCTGCATCTGTTCGGCCTCGCCCCTATCGAGTTGCCCACTTGTTAGTCGACGTGGCTTCTTGTCAACACGCGGCACTTTCGCGGCGAGCGGGCCTTGGGGAATCTTACGCCGCAGCCAGCAGGCTGGCATTGCCGCCCGCAGCCGTGGTGTCGACGCAGACGGCGCGTTCATGCGCGTAGGCCGCCGGGTTGAGCACTTCGCTGACCAGCGGCACGATCGGGCCGGCGCGGTCGGCGATGACTTTCCGCACGATACGCGTGGCCTCGGGCGTGCCCGAAAAGGCGACGACGTCGACCCGCAGCGAGCGTGCCTCGACCGGGTCCGGACGGCCGTCGATGGCCGCAAGCGGCAGACCCTTGCCGGTCAATGCCGAGAGTGCCGCCGGCGCACCCGGTGCGACGGCGAGCACGGCATTGCCGGCCGCCAGCGCCTGGATCGCCTGGGCAAGCAGCGTGTCGGCGTCCGGTCCCAGGCAGAGCACACGGCCACGCGGCGACAGCGACAGCGTGTTGGCCTCGCCGGTCGGTCCGGGCAGATCGACCTGGCCGAAGTCGATGCTGGCGGCGGCGCCGATGGCCGCAGCACCCTTGCCGCGCAGATGCTTCCTCAGCACGGCAACGCGGTCCGCCCGCGTCGACCAGCCGCCAAGCGCTGGGTCTGGCAGATTGTCGGCAAGCTCTGTCGCCGTCACCTTGCAGCCGTCAAGAACAGGCGTGCCCGCCTGCGGTCCTTTGCGGAAGCGCCTGAGATAATGCGGCCCGCCGGCCTTCGGGCCGGTGCCGGAAAGCCCTTCCCCGCCGAACGGCTGCGAACCGACCACGGCGCCGATCTGGTTGCGGTTGACATAGATATTGCCGGCATGGATGCCGTCGACGAAATGCTGGGCGCGGCCTTCGATGCGGGTGTGCAGGCCGAAGGTCAGGCCATAACCCTTGCGGTTGATCGCGGCGATCACCGCATCGATGTCGTCGGCGTCAAAGCTCGCGACATGCAGCACCGGCCCGAACACCTCGCGCTCCATATCCTCGATGCCCTTGACCCGAAAGACATGCGGCGCCACGAAGCGGCCGTTCTTCGGCGCTTCGAGCTTGGCGATCAGCCGGCCCTGCAGACCCATGTCAGTGCAATAGTCGCGGATCGATTTTTGTGCCTCATCGTCGATGACCGGGCCGACATCGGTCGAAATCTGCCAGGGGTCACCGAGGCTAAGCGCTTCCATCGCGCCCTTCAGCATCTCCAGCATCTTCTTCTCGACGTCCTTCTGCACATAGAGCACGCGCAGCGCCGAGCAGCGCTGGCCGGCACTCTGGAAGGCCGAGGCAAGGATGTCGCGCACCGCTTGTTCGGGAAGTGCGGTGGAATCGACGATCATCGCGTTCAATCCGCCGGTCTCGGCGATCAGCATGGCGTCGGGCGCGGCGGTCTCGGCCAACTGTTTTTCGATCAGCTTGGCGACCTCGGTCGAGCCGGTGAAGCAGACGCCGGCGATGCGCGGATCGGCGGTCAGCGGGCCACCGACCGAGGGACCATCGCCGGGCAAAAGCTGGATGACATCCTCCGGCACACCGGCTTCGCGCAGCAATTCGACGGCGCGGAAGGCAATCAGCGGCGTCTGCTCGGCCGGCTTGGCGATCACCGAATTGCCGGTGACGAGTGCTGCCGCGATCTGGCCGGTGAAGATGGCGAGCGGAAAATTCCACGGCGAGATGCAGGCGATCACCCCGCGCGCTTCCGTGCCCGGTTCGGCATTGGCCGCTTCGGCGGCGTAATAGCGCAGGAAATCGACCGCTTCGCGCACTTCGGCGACGCCGTCGGCCAGCGATTTGCCCGCTTCGCGGATAGCGAGCGCGAAGAATTCGACGGCGTTGGCTTCATAGAGATCGGCGGCGCGGTTGAGGATGGCGGCACGCTCGGCAACGGCACGCCTTGCCCATGCCGGCTGCGCCTCCACCGCGATGCGCACGGCGGTCGCGACCTGCTTGGCGCTGGCCTCGCTGACTGTGCCGACCACCTCGTCGGGTTTTGCCGGATTGACCACCGGACGCTGCTTGCCGTAGCCGGCGGCCCGCGTGATCGGCTTGGCGTGCCAGCGGTCCGGGCCGGAAAACTCGGTCTTCGCCTGGTCGATCGCGGCCAGGGTCACCGGATCAGTGATGTCGAATCCCTTCGAATTGCGTCGGCTGGCACCAAAGATCGCCGATGGTCGCGCGATCGCCGGATTGGCGGCGGGACCCTGTTTCTCGACGGTTTCGAGCGGGTCGCGGGCAATATCCTCCGGCTCGACCTCCTCGTCGGTGAGCTGGTGGACGAAGGAGGAGTTAGCGCCGTTCTCCAGCAGCCGGCGGACTAGGTAGGCAAGCAGGTCGGAATGCGCGCCGACCGGCGCATAGATGCGGCAGCGCGTGCCTTCAGCCCGCCGCACCGTCTCGTGCAGCGCTTCGCCCATGCCGTGCAGGCGCTGGAACTCGAAGGAGTCACGATCCCCGGCCATCGACAGGATGGCGGCGACGGTGTGGGCGTTGTGAGTGGCGAATTGCGGATAGATGCGGTCGGTCATCGACAAAAGCTTCTTCGCGCAGGCCAAGTAGGACACATCGGTGTTGGCCTTGCGGGTGAAGACCGGATAGCCGTCGAGCCCGAGCGTCTGCGCCCGCTTGATCTCGGTATCCCAATAGGCGCCCTTGACCAGCCGCACCATGATGGTGCGATCGTATTTCTTCGCCAGCGCATAGAGCCAGTCGATGGTGAAGGCTGCGCGCGGACCATACGCCTGGACGACGACGCCAAAACCGTTCCAGCCGGCAAGCTCCGGCTCGGCCAGCACCCGTTCGATGACGTCGAGCGACAGGTCGAGGCGATCGGCCTCCTCGGCGTCGACGTTGAGGCCCATGCGCGAATGACGCGCCGCCAGCGCCAGCGATAAAAGCCGCGCGGCCATCACAGGCAGCATCTTTTCCTTCTGCGTTATCTCATAGCGCGGGTGCAGCGCCGAAAGCTTGACCGAGATGCCATGGTTCTGGCGGATGTCAGGGCCGTTGGCGCCGGCATCGAGCGAGGAGATGGCGTCGGCATAGGCCTTGAGATAACGCAAGGCATCGGCCTCTGTTCGAGCCGCCTCGCCCAGCATATCGAAAGAATAGAGATAGCCCTTCTGGGTCATCGGCCGGCCGCGCTTGACGGCCTCGGCAATCGTGCGGCCGAGCACGAACTGCTCGCCCATTTCACGCATGGCGGCGGCGACTGCCTTGCGGATGACCGGCTCGCCCAGCCGGCGCACCATGGCGCGCAGCGTGCCTTCGATGCCGCCCTCGCCTTCGTCGAGCACCCGGCCTGTCAGCATCAGCGCCCAGGTCGACGCATTGATGAAGATCGAGCTCGACTCGCCTGAATGCGCCGACCAGTCATGCGGCGCGATCTTATCGGCGATGAGGTCATCCATCGTCTCGGTGTCGGGCACCCGCAGCAGCGCTTCGGCCAAGCACATAAGCGCGACGCCCTCCTTGGTGGAGAGGCCATAGGCGGACAGGAAGACCTCCATCAGCCGTGGATCGGACGAGCCGCGCACCGCCCGCACCAGATCGGCGGCGCGGGCCGAGATCGCCTTTCGGTCTTTCCCCGAAAGCCCCGTCGCCTCGGCCAGCCGCTTCACGGCCTCGTCTTCATCAGGCAAATAATTGGCACGGATCTGCTGGCGGATGGCTTCGAGCGCTGGCATGACGGTCCTGTAGAGCGAGCATCAGGGAGCGGGCCGGCGGTCACCGGGCCGAATGGCGCAAGCTAACATAAACCTTGATCTCAGTCGGTCCAAAGAAATCGACACGGCAGGCCGATTGATCTATCATGATGACTGATCCCCGCCAATTTGACCAGAATTTCAATGACAGAAGACCAATTGGACCGCATCGACAGGAACATCCTGTCGGCGCTAGGCAGCAATGGCCGGCTTTCCATGTCGGAACTCGCGGCAAAAGTCGGGCTGTCGAAGACGCCGGTGCAGGCGCGGGTCAAGCGGCTGGAAAAGGACGGCTTTATCAGGGGCTACCAGGCGATCATCGACCGCGAGCGCATGGGCGAAGGCCATGTCGCTTTCGTCCAGGTGAAACTGTCGGACACCCGCTCAGCCGCGCTCGATGCCTTCAACCGCGCGGTGCAGGCGGTGCCGGAGATCGAGCAGTGCCATATGATGGCGTCGAGCTTCGACTATCTGCTGAAGGTCCGCACCACGGACATCGCCGCCTATCGCCGTGTGCTCGGCGAGCGCATCTCGGCCCTGCCCCACGTCGCCCAGACCTCGACCTTCGTGGCGATGGAGACGGTGAAGGATCGGTAGGCGCGCTGTTGCGGTAACGTCGGCGGGACAGCGCCCCCCGAAAGCGGCGGTGACAGCCAATCTCCCCCCTCGTGGGGGAGATGTCCTGCCGGACAGAGGGGGGCGCGAAGGATCGCTACCGAGTAGCCTTTCTGAGCCGTTCACTCGGCCAGCGTCTTCAGGAACGCCACCACCGCCCCACGCTCGCGGTCCGAAAGCTGCAGTGGGTGGACCTCGGACACACCCTCGACACTGGTCGGCGCCTTCGAATAATGCGCCACCACTTCGTCAAGCGACGAGAACTGCCCGGCATGCATGTAAGGCGGCCGGGTGGCGGCGCCGCGCAGCGACGGTGTCTTGTAGGCGCGGACCAGTTCCGGTCCGACCTTGACCATGAAGCGCAGCTCGCCGCAGGCGCTGGCGTCGCCATCGCGAAAGGCGCCGAAACAGTTGAACGGATCGGCCTCGACTTGGCGTACCGCATCTATGCGGCCGCGATCCGGCGGCAAATTCGCAACCGGCGGCACGCCGGTGTTGTGAAAACTGCTGTCGGTGAAGCGCGGCCCGGTGTGGCATGTCACGCAACTGGCTTTGCCGATGAACAGTTTCAGCCCGAGGATTTCCTCAGGCGAAAAGGCATCGTCGCCTTGCGGCTGTATACCGGTAGCCAAGGCGGCGGCGAACCGGTCGAAGCGCGTCTGCGGCGGCGCGATCGATCGCTCGAAGGCGGCGATCGCCTTGCCGATATTGGCGAAGACGCGGTTGACGGCCTCGGCCTGCGCAGCGGACATGGCGTTCCACGCCGCTTTCTCGGCATCGCTGCCGAGCGGACTGGCATTGGCCGGCACGGTCGAAAGGTCGGGCAGCGGCCCGAAGATGCGCTCATAGCGCTCGCCGAATCGCGCCTTGATATAGTGCGCGTAGGCGGCGCGATTGCCGGCCTGCTCCAGCGGATTTTCCAGCGGCGTCAGCGCCTGTGCCCAAAGACTGTCGCGCCGCCCATCCCAGAAGAACCATGGATCATGCGCGACGCCGGCCAGCGGCATGGTGCGCCGGTTGGTGCGGCCGACGCCGACCGCTTGCGGCAGGTCGTCCTGGAACTGCCGGTCGATCTTGTGGCAGGTCGAGCAGGAAACCTTGCCATCGCCGCTCATCCCGACGTCGAAGAACAGCGTCGAGCCAAGCGCGGCGGCGGCCGGCACATCGGCGAAGCGGTTGGTGGTGTCGGTTTTCAGCGGCGGCAGCGCCGACAGTGCCAGTGAGGCGATGGTCTTCTTTTCGGCATCGGAAAACTCCGGCTTGCCGCAGCCGGCAAGCACGGCCATCGCCAGCAGCGCGAGAAGACGCGAGAATCGGCTCATCTTGCTCCAGCGCTCACAGCAGCACATTGAAGACGACCGTGTCGGATCCGGCCGCCGCGGAAATGGCGAAATGCAATTGCCACAATCCGCTCATCGTGAATTTCACCCCGTCGATGCGATAGCACCCGTCGCCCAGGTAGTCGGTCGCCTGCGGGCTGGTCGGCAGGCCGTGCCTGTGCTGCGGCATGCCCCCGGAAATCGTGATCGCTGCCCCTTCCACCGGGGTTCCCGCGCCTGTCTTGAGGGTCAGCAGCCAGGATTGCAGCTCGCCTTGCCGGATAGCGCCCCGCTCCGGTTCGAAACTGGCCACAAACAGCCCGTGCGCTGTCTTTTTCGAGCGCGCAATCTCGGAGCTGGCAAGCCGAGGCGCTTGCGGCGCCGTCAGATAGACGGCGGCAAGAATGCCAGCCAGCAAGGCGGCCAGACCAAGACCTGCCAAAACATAACGCCATAACGATGCCAAACCGTTTCCTCTTCCGGAAATAACGTCTCGCTGGGCAGATTGCGTCCCGCCGCTCAGTTGAGAAAACACATCTGGCGCAAAATCCGCTGACGCCAAGCATGGCGCTGCCGGCCGCAAAAAGCTACAGCACCGGAATCACGCGGAGAGAGATACATGACAGGAAACGGCGTCGCCTCGATCGGTGAATGCATGCTCGAACTTTCAGGCCAGGCCGGGCCGAACTGGCGCATGGGCTTTGCCGGCGACACGTTCAACACACTGTGGGCGCTGCATGCGCTGAGCGGCGACCGGCCGGCAACCTATGTGTCGGCCTTCGGCGACGACCCGTTCTCGCGCGACCAGATCGGTTTCTTCGGCGAAAATGGCATCGGCATCGGCGCCAGCCCGATCATAGCAGGCGCCCGGCCCGGCCTCTATGCGATCACGTTGACCGGCGCCGAACGCTCCTTCACCTACTGGCGCGGCGATGCGGCCGCAAGGCAGCTTGCCTCCGACCCGGCCGCTTTGGCGAAAAGCCTTGAAAATCAGTCGCTTGTTTACTTTTCCGGAATCACTTTGGCAATTCTGGATGACGCTGCGCGCATGTCCCTGCTGGCGGCGGTGGCCAAGGCGCGCGCCGCCGGCTCGCTTGTCGCCTTCGATCCCAACTACCGGCCACGGTTGTGGCGCCGGCGCGAGGAAGCGCAGGCCGCGATCCTCGATGCGCTTGCAGTCACCGACATCGCACTGCCGACCTTTCCCGACGAGCAGATGCTGTTCGGCGACGCCGCGCCGCAAGCTACCGCCGAACGATTGGGAAAGCTTGTCGGCGAAGTCGTCGTCAAGAATGGCGAGGAGCCGGCACTGATCGCCGCAAGCGGAACCCTGCAACCCGTTCCGGCCGTGCATGTCGCGGCCCCCGTCGACACGACCGGCGCCGGCGATTCCTTCAATGGGGCCTATCTCGCCGCCCGCCTGGCCGGCCATGCGCCGAGCGAGGCCGTGCTGCGCGCACATCGCGTCGCCGCGGCTGTCGTCCAGGTGCGCGGCGCGCTGGCGCCGTTCGAGACGTTAAGGGCAGCGTTCGAAGATTAGCATCAAAACGCAAGCAGACCGGCTGCCGCCAATGGGCGACAACCTTGCAGCCCAAGGCGTGGTTTATCCGCGCTTTTCGATGACGCCATATAGGACGTTGCGGTTTTCGCCAAAGAACACCTGCGCCTCGACGGTGTTGCGGTCGACGCTGGCATTGATGATGTCCCACATATCGGCCTCCGACCGCAGCAGCAGCACCCAGTTCATGAACGTCTCCCGGTAGCCGGCGTCGGGGTTGCCCTCTGCGTAGTTCGCGAACAGGAATGTCCCGTTCGGCTTCAACATCTGCAGGCAAGTCTTCGTGAGCTTCACGGCGACGTTGTGCGCAAGGTAATCGTAGAGGCCAGAGGCGTAGATGAAGTCGAACTTGCCAAGCTTGTGGCCCCTCGTGAGCACGGTTCGTACCGAGCCGTCGATGGCCTCGACCGCGGTGCCCTGGAAGTCGCGGTTGATCAACCCAACGCTCTGAGGATCCTGATCGAGCGCAACCCAGCGCTTGAGACGGCCCTCTCGCAAGGCGACTGAGCGATTGGCCTCCCTTAAATGGCCGGCCGCAATCGCCAGGACCTCGGCTTGCGGTCCATTCTTGGCCGCAATCTCATCGACATACCGGGTTAAAAGATCGCGTCGCTCCCGTGCCGCGATGCACGACGGTACATCCTTGGTGTGGCTATAGAGCGCCTTGCCGATCTCCGAGGCGCTTGCCACGCTCTCGGCCACGTGCGGATCACAATAGATGTAGTCGAGCAACTGCGCGTCGCCAGAATAACCTCTGGGCTTGTCATGGGACCACCGCGTGAGCGGATCCTCGAGAAAGTACTCCAAGATCGGGTGGTTCTGCACTACCGGTATCAATGCTTGCCAAACGTCCGGATGAACCTTGGAACGGGTTGCGTCGAGGTACGACATCAGCCGACGAATGATCTCCGCGGGATCCTTTCGTTGCTCGACTTGCTGGTGTGTCGCGTGGAGAATGAGTGCCAGCTCTACGCGGGCGGTTTCGAACGCTTCGCTGTGAGGACCGAGCTTTCTTCGAGGGAGACTGGCGGCGATCATCTCGGCAGTAATCAGACTTTTGCCATCAAGGATGGTTGCCACCGCAGACTCCATAATTACAACTAGTTAGATATTATCTAGATATTGCGTAAAATTTTATCTTTGCCAAGGCACATCCCCGGCATTTTAGCGGTGTCGTTAATTTCCCGCCAACCATCCTAGCTGTTTGAACGCCTTGTGGTTCGGATTCCCGATACGAGTTAACGAAAACCTATTTGCGCGGCTGCATATTGTTTGCGAGGCGCCGCAATCGCTGTCGCCTGAGGAGTCGGCCGGCGTGGGGGCAGAAGCTAAAAATGAGTTCGGAATACAAAGCCCGGTTCAAATGGGGTTTGTGGTGACGAGCGACTCCGCGTCATCCGCATTGGCCGATATAGCCGATGCGGAACCGTTCGAACCGCGCTACGAGCCGCGGTCCGACGAACTCCGCAAGCTCTACCGAAAGGAATCGCAAGCGACGCGAAGAATGGATTCCAGGCCGGGGCTTTGGATCGCCGTTGCCATCTATCTGCTGTTTTCAGCAACCGATCTGCTGCTGATTCCGGATGTGGCAATCTATACGATCACGGCACGCTTCGTGGTCGGAGTGACTGCGCTCCTGATCTTGGAAGCACAACTTCGCCAGGGAGTCGGAACGGAATGGATTGACGTGACTTGCGCCGGAGCCATCATTTTTGGCTATGTTGGCTGGTTGTGCCCAGCGGTTATGGGTGCGGACAAGGAAAGCGTCTCTTATTATATGGTTTTCGGCACCATCTTCATGATGAGCGCTAATCTATTTTTCACATTTAAATTCAACGTGTCTATTGTAACTTCTGCTATAATATTGGTAATTTTGTATATCGTAAACTATTTTGTGCCATCCACATTAACTTACAAAATGGTATTTGGAACCTTCTATATCTCATGCTTCACATTTACATCTTACGTAAACTGGAAGCTGAACGAGGAGCGCTACAACGTCTTCCTGAATGCCCTCGAAGCCAAAATCCAGCACAAGGAAGCCACCGAGCGCGGACAGGCGTTGTTGAACCTGTCGAGAACCGATCCGCTTACAGGTCTGGAGAATCGGCGGGCGATTGACGAGAAGCTGCGGGACTACTGGAGCGACTGGCAGAGGTCTGGCAGCAGTTTTGTGGCGATCCTCATCGACGTGGACTTCTTCAAAAGGTTCAATGACTTTTACGGGCATCAAGAAGGTGACCGCTGCCTGATTCTTGTCGCCAATGCCCTTGCCGATATGATTAAGCAGCACAATGGCTCAATCGGCCGCTACGGCGGGGAAGAATTCATTGTCCTGGCGCGCATGGAGAAAAGAGAACAGGTCGCAGATATTGTGGAAGCCATTCGAAGCACGGTGGAGAACCTCGCGCTTCCCCACGAGCACCGGAGAGACGGTACCTCGGTTGTAACGGTGAGCGTTGGCGCTGCCTTCACCAGGGTCCAGACCGGCGCCAAGCTGGAAAAAATCATCCACGAGGCCGACCGCGCGCTCTATCTGGCAAAAGCAGGCGGTCGAAATTGTACGTGGCTGTTCGATCCAAACGATCCCCAAAGCAGCGATGAGAGCGAGAATATTGCGGCTTTGCTGAAGATCGCGATCGGCCAGGATCTCGTTTCACTCGTCTATCAGCCTATCCAAAATGTCGCGTCGGGCCGAGTTGAAGCCGTCGAGGCTCTGATGCGCCTCAAAATGCTGGATGGCACGTCGGTTCCGCCGAGCCTCTTCATTCCCGTCGCGGAACGAACTGGCGCTGTCCTGGCGCTCGGGCGCTGGGCAATTAGGACAGTGTGCACTGAGCTTCTGGCGGACGATCACGTCCGTGTCGTCAGCGTCAACGTCTCTCCAATTCAGCTCAAGACGCCCGGCTTCGCAACCTCTGTTGCGGCCATTTTGAGCGAGACCGGCGTAGCCGGCAGCAGGCTGGCCTTCGAAATCACCGAAGGGCTCGAGATGGAGATGCACTCCGACATTCTTCGCTGCATCAGCGACCTAAAGCTGCTAGGGATCAGGATATGGCTTGATGACTTCGGGACCGGCTTCGCGGGCCTCTCATGGCTTCGTCTAATCGATTTCGATACCGTGAAGATTGACCGCTCGTTTCTTCATGATTGCGGCTCCCCCAGAGGCAAGGCAATGCTGCAAGACATTATTGCGCTGGTCCGAAATCGCGGCCATAAAATCCTGGTCGAAGGGGTGGAAACCGACAAGCAGATGGCCTTCATACGTGAATTCGACATAGATGAAATCCAAGGCTTTCATGTCGGCCGCCCTGCTCCCGCCGCGAGCTTTCGAGCGAGACCGGCCACCCACAAACGCCCTTTTCTGGTCGTTAAGTCCGCATGAATAGCGGCAGAGCGATCTGAGTAGCTGCAAGCCGTCGCCGCCGCAGAAGCGCGCTGAAGACCGGGCACTATTTAACTCACAATCGAACTCACTCAGGAGCGGGCGGCGGATCGGTGGCCCTCAGACCGGCCGTCGCCGTCCGCCCGATTCACCGAACAGGCCTGGCTCACGCCTTCGTGCTGGCCTCCCGGAACGCCGCCTCTCCGGCGTCCGATACCTCGACCCATTTCTTGTCGGCCGCTGCGTCGGAGCCGTAGCTGTCGTGCCAGTTCCACCAGTTGTAGGCCGGGGTCTGAGGATAGCCTTCGGGCGAGTCCTCCCAGACCTCCTGCCGGCCCAGCGGCGTGATGTCGAGGTAGTTCCAGGTGCCCCCCATCTGTTCGTCGCCGCGGTTGTTGATGAAGTAGGCGCGGAACACGCGGTCGCCGTCGCGGATGAACACGTTGTGACCATGCCACTCGTCCACGCCGAAATCGGCGTCGAAGCTGTCGGTGATGGTGAACCACGGTATCTCCCAGTCCATCCGCGCCTTCAGCCGCGCGATGTCCGCCTGCGGCGCACGCGAGACGAAGACGAGGGTGGTGTCACGGGCGTTCAGGTGGGCGACATGGGCGACCTGGTCGGCCACCAGGGAGCAGCCGCGGCAGGCATGGTCGGGCCAGCCGAACACTCCCGGCTCGAAGAAGGCGCGGTAGACGATCAGCTGACGCCGACCGTTGAACAGGTCGAGCAGGCTCACCTTTCCGTCAGGCCCCTCGAACGCATACGTCTTCTCCACCGCCATCCACGGCATCCGCCGGCGCTCGGCGGCCAGTGCGTCACGGGCGCGGGTCTGGGCCTTTTCCTTCACGAGCAGATTCTCGCGGGCCGCCTCCCACGCCTGCGGCGACACGACCGGTGGTGTGTGCATGGCAGGCTGTCCGCTCTTCCGTCCGTTTCCGGCTGATGCAGTCATGGCTTTGATACCTCCTGATTTGGGCGAAACCCCGCGCCTCGTTGGCCGAAGCGCGGTTTCATTCGCTGCTTTTCGCTCATGGTTAGGCATGAGGTAGTTTGGCACCGGAGAGCGGACAGCGGGAGTAACAAGTGTGGCGCTATTCCAATGGAGCCGCTGATCCCAGCCGCGGCCTGCGCAGAAGCGGGTGCTCCTGCGCCCACGCTTCAAGACATCGCGACGGCCCAGCACGGCCGCTTTCCGGGGCGCCGCCGGCGATCGACAACGGCGCTCCCGCTGTTACAGACGTAACCAAATTCCGTTCCGCTGAAATCATTCCGTAGCGAGATTCTCCGAGACAACGACGTTCTCGACACGAGAGCCGCGGAGCGCGAAGGAACTTTTTCCCTTTTGTTCACGCACAGCCGAACAGCCCGAAACCACGTGGCACGCTCCCAACCCGCAAACTCAAAATGGGAGACTAAAAATGGCTCACACGAAAACTCGCTCCGGCCGCGGCGCACCCAGCCGCCGCTTGTTTGGGTCAAGGCTGAAAAGCGTAGCAATAATCATCGTTGCCTTCAGGACGTGGCGAGAGAACGTCGCAAGACGCAGGGCCCTAGCGGATTTGACGCCCGATCAGCTGAAGGACATCGGTCATCCGGAGGCCCATGAACCTGTGCTCGACGTCGTTAAGGCCGCTCAGACCACGAACTTGATGTCGATGAGGTAAGATCAGCGCGCCAACTGTCGGCGCGGACGAGCAGGCGCAGCGCTCGCTTCGGCAAGCTCGGCGCGTAGCGAGCGAAGCTGCCGAAGGCACCTCAAGCGGCGGCCAAGTTTCTGCCTCTCGCTTCTTTCGTATCCCGAACAGGCGTCCGGCCGAACAGACGACCATATTCCCGGGTGAACTGCGACACGCTTTCATAGCCGACCGCGAACGCTGCGCTGCTCGCAGTCTTTCCCTCCGACAGCATCAGCCGCCTCGCCTCAATCAGGCGCAACTGTTTCTGGAATTGCAAGGGAGAGAGCGAGGTTACTGCGCGAAAGTGCTGGTGGAATGACGACATACTCATTCCGGCCACAGCCGCCAGGCGCTCGACTGGCAAAGACCGCGCGAACTCTGCCCGAAGCACTGCGACCGCGCGCGCCACTCGCCGCATTTGGCCGTCTGGCCACCCCAGACGACGGATCGCCGACCCGTGCCGCCCGGCCAGCAGCCAATAGTGCATCTCGCGCACAAGCTGGGCCTGTAGCACCGGGACCGATGCCGGGCGATCGAGCAGCCGCATCAAACGCAGGGCCGCGTCGGCAACCTCGGCGTCAGTCGGGTCAACCCGCACGGGCGCGTGGTCGGCCACATGCTGGGCGTCTATTTGCTCACTCAGCTCCGCGATGACCGCCGGATCGAGTTCCAGAACAAGCGAGTAGTAGGGAGCAGCGGCGCTGGCGCGGGTGATCTGGCTCACCGTCGGCACGTCCGCCGTGATCAGCAGCGAATCTCCGGCGGAGAAGGCGAAGCCCTGAGTACCCATCGTGACGTGCTTGCTCCCCTGGACCACCAGACAGGCGAGCGGTCGGGAGATGTCGTAGACCAGACCGCTAGGCGCCGTCGCCCGCACCGTGTTGAGACCCGGTATCGGGGTATGCGCAACGCCGTCTGGGCCGGCATTGGTGTCTGCATGGCGGCGGACGGCATTGAGGAGCGCGGTCATGGACCAAAACTATTCCTTTGCTGCCCGACACGCAAAGCATTTTGGAGGATTAGGCAAAAACGGTCGAGCATCCGGCAACAAAAGCCTGCCCATTGGGCCGATATCGGCGTGGCCACAGCAGTGGTGCAAACAAAGGAGCAGGCCATGACCAAGATCACGCTCATTACTGGCGCCAGCCGCGGGCTCGGGCGCAACACCGCACTCAGCATCGCACGCCGCGGCGGTGACGTTGTCCTCACCTACCATAGCCGGAGTGAAGACGCTCGGGCCGTTGTCGCGGAGATTCAGGCAACGGGTCGCAGGGCAGTCGCCCTGCAACTCGACACCGGTGACGTTGCCACCTTCGCTTCTTTCACTGAGCGCCTGCAGGCGGCATTGCGCGAGACCTGGCAGCGCGAGACGTTCGATCATCTGGTGAACAATGCCGGCCATGGCGACATGGCAATGATCGCAGAGACGACGGAGGCGCAGTTCGACCGGCTGGTCAATGTCCACTTCAAGGGGGTGTTCTTCCTCACCCAAAAGCTGCTGCCGCTGATCGCGGACGGCGGCCGTATCGTGAACCTCTCCTCGGGCCTCACCAGGATGTCCTATCCGGGCTTCGCCGCCTACTCGGCAGTGAAGGGCGCGGTCGAGGTGCTCAGCGTTTACATGGCGAAGGAGTTGGGCGCCCGCGGCATCGCCGTCAACACGGTGGCGCCGGGCGCGATCGAAACTGATTTCCTTGGCGGCGCTGTCCGCGACATGCCCGACCTCAACAAGGTGTTCGCAGATATGATTGCACTCGGCCGCGTCGGCATGCCGGACGACATCGGGCCAATGATCGCCAGCTTGTTATCCGAGGACAATCGCTGGGTGAATGCCCAGCGGATCGAAGTGTCCGGCGGCCAAGCCATTTGACGAAGCAGGTACCACACCGTTGATTGGCGTCAGGCCCGTTGGGAGCGTCTGCTCCTTGGAGCGGACCTGCTGTCTCGGCCAGGCCGTCTGCCTAGACGGCGGACATGATCCCTTTCCGAGCCGAAGGTAGCACCGTAAAATCCGGTACCGGCTTCCGGGTCAGGCGCCAGGCAGCCGGAACCGGTATTCCGTCACATGGTGATAGATCTGGCCCGGCCATAGCGTGGCCTGTGGGAAATATGGCCGGTTCGGCGCGTCCGGCCAGACCTGCGGCTCCAGGCAGAAGCCCGAAAAAGCCTTGTAATGACGTCCTTCGAGTCCCGGCGAAGGTGGCGCCAGATACTGGCCGGTATAGAGCTGGACGCCCGGCTCCGTGGTCCAGAGCTCCATCTCGACGCCGGAATTCGCGCCCTGCGCCCATGACGCCTGCCTGAGCGGCCCGCGCGTCGCGGCAAGGCAGAAATTCTGGTCGTAGGCAAGCTGCTTGCCCTCGCTCTCCATGCGCAGCGGCCGCGCCTGGCGGAAATCGAACGGCGTGTCGTCGACCGGCTTGACGACGCCGGTCGGGATCAGGTCGCCATCGACCGGAAGATAGGCGCCGGCGTTCAGCATCAGCCGGTGGTCGAGAATGTCGCCGGCGCCGCCGTCATCCAGGTTGAAATAGGAATGCTGGGTGAGGTTGCACAGCGTCGGCTCCTCGCAGGTGGCGGTCATCTCGACGCTGAGCGTGCCGGGGATTTTCAGCCGGTAGGTGCAGGTCACGTCGAGCGCGCCGGGAAAGCCCATCGTGCCGTCGGGATCATGCAGGGTCAGGGTGACAAAATCCCTGCCATGCAGCGAAACCTCCCATGGCCGGTGGGAAAAACCTTGCGAGCCGCCATGCAGCGTGTGCTTGTCGAGGAAGTTGCGCTCGGTCTGGTAGCGCTGTCCGGCGATGGTGAAGCGGCCATCGCGGATGCGGTTGGCATAGCGTCCGACGATGGCACCGAAGAAAGCCGTGTCCGTCTCGTAAGGCTCGAAACTGTCATAGCCGAGCACCAGCGGCGCATCGTGCCCGGCCAGGCGCAGATCCTGGATGATGGCGCCCAGCCCGATGATGTTGGCGGTTAGACCGCCGCCGCGGATGGTGAAGCGGCGGACGGCCTCGCCCGTCTGCGTCGTGCCAAAGACCTCGCCGTCCTTCATCGCCATGCCCGAAACGCCAGTTGGTTGATCGATCCCCGCCTGACCTCTCGGGCCGGCTTGGGTCCATTGATGGTCAACAGACCCTGCCCAATCAGAGGCCGAGGCCGCCGATGCAGACATATTTGGTGTCGAGATAATCCTCGATGCCCTGATGTCCGCCTTCCTTGCCGAGGCCCGATTCCTTGACGCCGCCGAACGGCGCCTCAGGCGTGGTGATGAGGCCTTCATTGACCCCGACCATGCCGTATTTTAGCCCTTCCATGACCCGGAAGGCGCGGCCGAGATCGCCCGTGTAGAAATAGCAGGCGAGGCCGAATTCGGTGTCGTTGGCGAGTGCCACGGCTTCCTCTTCGGTTTCGAACTTGAACACCGGTGCTACCGGGCCAAAGATCTCTTCCTTCATGAAGCGCATCTTCGGCGTCGCATCGGCGATCACCGTCGGCTGGAAGAACGAACCGCCCAGCGCATGGCGCTTGCCGCCGGCGACGACCTTGCCGCCCTTGGCGGTGGCATCGGCGATCAGTTCCTCGACTTTTTCGACCGCTTTCTCGTCGATCAGCGGCCCCTGCTGCACGCCGTCCTCGAGGCCGGAACCGACCTTCAGCCCGTTGCTGGCGGCGGCGAGCTTTTCGACGAACTTGTCATAGACGCCAGCCTGAACCAGGAAGCGGTTGGTGCAGACGCAGGTCTGGCCGGAATTGCGGTATTTGGCGGTGATCGCGCCGGCGACGGCACGCTCGATGTCGGCGTCGTCGAAGACGATGAACGGTGCGTTGCCGCCGAGCTCCATCGACACCTTCTTGACGGTGACGGACGATTTCTGGATCAGGATCTTGCCAACCTCGGTCGAGCCGGTGAAGGTGATCTTCTTGACCAACGGGTTGGCGCAGATCTCGTCGCCGATCTCGCCGGCGGCGCCGGTCAGGATGTTGATGACGCCTTTGGGGAAGCCGACTTCCTCGGCGAGAGCACCCCAGGCAAGGCCGGAATAAGGCGTCTGTGACGCCGGCTTGACGACCGCGGTGCAGCCGGCTGCAAGCGCCGGGCCGAGCTTGCGGGCCAGCATCGAGGACGGGAAATTCCACGGCGTGATGGCGGCGATGACGCCGACCGGCTCCTTGGTCACCAGGATGCGGCGGTCCGCCCAGGGCGACGGCACGACATCGCCATAAGTGCGGCGGCCTTCTTCGGCGAACCACAGGATGTAGGACGCGGCCGAACCGATCTCGCCCTTCGATTCGAACAGCGACTTGCCCTGCTCGATGGTCAAGAGCTCGGCCAGCACATCCTGATTGTCCATCATCGCGTCATGCAGCTTGCGCAGCAACTTCGAACGCTCGAGCGCGGTGGTCTTGCGCCATGTCTTGAAGGCGGCGTCGGCAGCTTCGATGGCGCGGCGCGTCTCGACCTTGCCCGACTTCGGCACGGTGCCGATCTTGAGGCCGGTGGCCGGGTTGTTGACATCGACCGTCTGGCCGCTGTCGGCCTGCACCCACTCGCCGTTGATGAGATTGGCCTGGCGCATGAAATGGCTGGTTTTCTGAAGCATGGTCTAGCCTCCGTTCGGCGCGCTGACGGGCCGGTATCTGGATTTCTTTTGTGGGCGTGCGCAATGGCATCGATGCCGGCACACCTGGAGCCACTGCTCTTTACCTAGGGCAAGCCCCGCAATCAATCGCAAGATGGCATATAGGGTTTGGGCCAGCGCAAGGCGAGGCCGATTTGCGCCCAAATTGCTATCCAAACACGTTGCTATCCAAACACGTGGACGACCACCGTCAGCCAGAACGCCGTGGTGACGACGGCGCAGGCGGTGGCGATGGTCATCTGGTTCGATGCCAATGCCTGGCCGGTGTTGAATTGCGTCGCAATCAGGTAGGAATTGACCCCGGATGGCAGCGCGGCCGCCACCACCGCCACCTTCGCCGACAGCGGCGGCAGCCCAAGTAGCCAGACCAGGCCGAGCGCGACGGCCGGCATCAGCAGCAGCTTCAGCGCCGATAGCGCCAGCGCAGGCCGCACGTTGCCGGAGATGCCGAAACGGCACAGGCCAAGCCCCATTGCAAACAGCGCGACCGGTCCGGCGATGTTGGCCAACGCGTCGACCAGCCGGACGGCCAACGCCGGCAGCGGCAAATCGGCGATACGCCACACCCACCCGGCCAGGATGCCGATGATCAACGGATTGGAGAGCATCTTTCGAAAGAAGCGCCGGATGATGCGCAGCGGATGCACATGCTCGTCACCGCGGCCAAAGATTTCAAACAGGATGATCGATGCCATGATCATCGTCGGCAGATGCACGGAAATCAGCAGCGACAGCACTTCGAATCCACTTGGCCCGAATGTGCCGAGGACGAACGGGATGCCGAGCAGGACGAGATTGGAAAAAGCCGACGACACGCCGCCGACGACCCCGGCGCGCGCATCGCGCCCGAACACCCGCGTGGTGACCAGATGGCCTGCAGCCCACGTGACTGCCGCCGCTGTGAAATAGGCTCCCCAGAACGACCAGGGCGCGGCGCCATGGAAATCGGCATTCACCATGGTGCGGAACAGAAGCAGCGGCATCGCCACCCCGACAGCGAATTCGGCGATGGCCTCGCCCGCCTCGGCCTTCAAATAGCCGGTGAGCCCGGCGAGATAGCCGAGCGCGACAAGACCGAAGACAAAAAGGACGGTTTCGATGAGTGGAGACATTTTTCTCCTGATAGGCGAGCCGCGATCGCAGTGCAATCGCCCCCACCTTCCGAAGCGTTCTGTCCTCGCAAACAGCCGGGATTGGTCGTGCCTTGTCTTTCAGCCGGCTTTGCCGTCCCTATATCAGGTCACCGGAACCCACCTGCGGTGACCGGAAAAGGACGTCTGATGCTTCGATTTGTGCTGGCTCTATTGCTGCTCGTCGTTCCCGCCGCGGTCCATGCGACTGAAGCCGGCTGGGCGCTGTTGCGCGACGGCGGACATGTGGTGCTGCTTCGCCATGCCATGGTCACCGGCACTACCGATCCGGCGAGTTTCGACATCGAGAAATGCGCGACCCAGGTCAACCTCTCGGTGCGTGGCAAGCAGCAGGCACGAAAGATCGGCGCGCTGTTCGCCGCCCGCGCCGCGCCCATAGAGCGCATGCTGTCCAGCCGCTATTGCCGCAGCCTCGACACCGCCCGCATCGCTTTCAGAGCGGAGCCCGAACCGTTCGCACCACTTGACCTGCTGAAGACCGACCCGAGCGAGAAAGCCGCCCAGCTCGAGGCGGTCATGACCGAGATTCGCAATTATTCCGGCTCCGACAATGTGGTCATGGTCACCCATCTGGAAAACATAATGGCCCTCACCGGCATCTCGCCGCGCGAAGGCGAAGCCGTGATCGTCGAGCCGCAAGGCGACGGCCTGCGCGTGCTCGGTCGCGTCACCTTCTAATCCGCGCTGGAGCTGGTTGAAGCGTTCGCCAGTGGTGAAAATCTAACGCTTGGTACGCTAACTGGAATGCCGGTTCCGACCATTCTCACACACATCTACCGCCTAAAGCTGCACATCCGCGCCGATAGGCTCAAATGACCAGAGCGGCCTCGTCAGCTGGTCGATGCGGCAGTGAAAACCGCCAATTGAGCGTCGAAAGCACGCTTGAAGGCCGGCCGCGCTTCGCCGCGGCTAAATAGGCGGAGAGGTTCGGATATTCGTCCAGTATCCCCGATCCGTTCAACCTGCGCAGGACCCCCACCATCATGAGGTCGCCGGCGCTGAACGCACCATCGAGCCAGTCGGCATCGCCCAGGTGAGCGGAAAGATCGGCTAGCCGCTTACGGATGCGATCCTCAACCCTAGGCAGACGCTTTTCGTGCCAGGTCTCGTCGCGCTCCAGCAGCACGGCTGTTTCCCGTTCAAGGATCGGCGGCTCCAGCGTGCTAACCGCGGCAAACATCCATGTGATCGCGCGCGCCCGGGCATTCGCATCGTCTGGCAACAGGCCACCATGGCGCTCCGCGATGTGGAACACGATCGCCCCCGACTCGAACAAGGCGAGATCGCCTTCTTCATAGGTCGGAATCTGCCCGAAAGGATGAAGCGCACGATGCGCGGGTTTCTTCATCTCGCTGAACGAAACAAGACGAACGTCGTAAGGTTGATCCACTTCTTCGAGCGCCCAACGAACACGCATGTCACGTGCCTGTCCCCTGCCGCGGTCGGGCGACCGTTCAAAGGCTGTAATGGTGGGGGTCATTGGAAGCTCCGGGTGATTACATGAGGCTGTCGGTTAGGTATTCGGTTCTTGCGCTTTGCGTGCAGAGGACGAACGACCGGCGCGGCTCCCGACAACTTACCTCGTTTTCGTTGACCATGGGATTTCGCGGTCCGAACCTTAGCTGCGCGCTCCCTAGGCCTTTGAGCGCGGTTTATTGTGGCCGGAGGGCTGTTCTACGGCATGTACGCTGAGCTTGGAACGATGGCGCCGACGACAATCCGATCGGATGGTTGCGGAACATCGCCGGGAGGTTCCCGCAACACCTATTGCCCTGACAGAACTGCCACCCCATCTGCGCCCGGCGCATCAGGCCCTTTTCCTGCCCGGAAAAACCGATTAGACAGCGCGCAAACACATGCGGACAGATTCCGCCCGCAACCGAAGGAAAAGCCCTTGTCCACCACGTTCGCCAAAGTCGCCAAGATCATCGCCGACACCAGTGAGATCGATATCGACACGATCACCCCTGAAAGCCACACTATCGACGACCTCGGCATCGACAGCCTCGACTTCCTCGACATCGTCTTTGCCATCGACAAGGAATTCGGCATCAAGGTGCCGCTGGAAAAGTGGACGCAAGAGGTCAATGACGGCAAGGCCTCGACCGACGATTACTTCGTCATGAAGAACCTGTGCGCCAAGATCGACGCCCTGGTCGCGGCCAAGAACGCCTAAAATAGTTCGTCTTCAAGCCTGACCCACAACAGCCGCCCATGAGCCCTCACCACGTCGTCATATCAGGCATCGGCCTTGTCTCTTCGCTGGGAGAAGGTCCGGATGCGCATTGGCGCAAACTTGCCCAGCCGGGCCTGGAACCCGTGCTCGAAGCCGCGCGCTTCTCGCCCTACACCGTCCACCCGCTGCCGGAGATCGACTGGAACCTGCAGATCGCCAAGCGCGGCGACCAGCGGCAGATGGAAACCTGGCAGAGGCTCGGCACCTACGCCGCCGGAATGGCGCTGGACGACGCGGGCATCAAGGGCAATGACGAACTCTGCACGACCATGGACATGGTGGTGGCTGCCGGCGGCGGCGAGCGCGACGAGGCGGTCGACGCCGATATTCTCGCCGCTTCGGAAAGCCGCAACGACCGCGACGTGCTGCTCAACGAGAAACTGACCACCGAGTTGCGGCCGACGCTGTTTCTGGCGCAGCTTTCCAACCTGCTCGCCGGCAACATCTCGATCGTCCACAAGGTGACGGGATCGTCGCGCACCTTCATGGGCGAGGAAGGTGCAGGCGTCGCCGCCGTCGAGACGGCCGCCGCGCGCATCCGCTCCGGGCAATCGACGCACATACTGGTCGGCGGCGCCTTCCAGACCGAACACTCCGACATGCTGCTTGGCTATGAACTGGCCGGCTACCTGCATCGCGGCCCCTGGAAACCGGTCTGGCAGAGGCAAGGCGCCGAAGGCGGCGGCGTGGTGACCGGATCCGGTGGCGCGTTTCTCGTCCTGGAACAGCGCGAACACGCGATCAGCCGCGGGCGAAAGATTTATGCCGAACTCGGCCCGGTCGTATCCGGACGCGCCAAACGCCGGCAGGGCGAGCTCGATGCCGAGATTGCCGCGCTGCTCAGGCAGGCAGCGCTGCCGAACGGCGAGTTGCTGACGATTTCAGGCGCTTCGGGCGCCCATGCCGCTACTGCCGCGGAGAAATCGGTGTTCGGCGCCAATCCGGCGATTGCCGCACGCGGCTTTTCGACGCTGACCGGTCACATGAAGGAAGCGCAGTTTCCCTTCGCCGTGGCGCTGGCGGCATTGGCTGTCGAGCGCAAGGCCGCCTACCCGGCTTTTGACGCCGCCACCGAGAAGCCGTTCAACGGCGTTCCCAGGACCGTCCTTGCAACGGCGATCGGCTATCACCAATTCGAGGGCTTGGCGTTGGTCAACGCCGCCGATTAAAGGTCCAGGACAGTCATGGCCAATCTGAACGACCACATGGGCAGGCCGATCGTCGCCGTCACCGGCATCGGCGTGGTGACGTCGCTGGGCGTCGGCAAGGCCGACAATTGGGCAGCGCTCACAGCGGGTAAGTCCGGCATCCATCCGATCACCCGCTTTCCGGTCGACCATCTGAACACCCGCATCTCCGGCATGGTCGATTTCCTGCCGTCGAGCTCCAAGGGCGCCAGTCTCCTCACCTACGAATTGGCCGAGACCGCCGCGCAGGAAGCCGTGGCCGAAGCCGGCCTTAATTCGGGCGATTTCGGCGGGCCGCTTTTCCTCGCCTCGCCGCCGGTCGAACTCGACTGGAGCGAGCGCTTTTCGCTCTACAATTCCGACAAACACGACATCGGCGCCGAACGGCTGCTTCGCGTGGCGCGCGGCTTGAAAGAACTCGATGTTTTCGAGACCACCCAGTTCGGTTCGATCGCCGACCGGCTCGCCGACCGTTTTGGGACGCGCGGCCTGCCGATCACGCTGTCGACGGCTTGCGCCTCGGGCGCCACCTCGATCCAGCTCGGCGTCGAGGCGATCCGCCGCGGCGAATGCGACAGGGCGCTGTCGATCGGCGCCGACGGTTCGGCGACCGCCGAGGCGCTGATCCGTTTCTCGCTGCTTTCCGCGCTCTCCACCCATAACGACATCCCCGAAAAGGCGTCCAAGCCGTTCTCCAAGGACCGGGACGGTTTTGTCCTCGCTGAGGGTTCTGGCGCGCTGGTATTGGAATCGCTGGAGGCCGCACTGGCTCGCGGCGCGACCATTCTCGGCATCCTGCGCGGCTGCGGCGAGAAGGCCGACGATTTCCATCGCACCCGCTCGAAGCCGGACGGTTCGCCGGCGATCGCTGCGGTTCGCGCCGCCCTCGCCGATGCCGGCCTGAGCGAAGACGAGATCGATTATGTCAACGCCCATGGCACCTCGACGCCGGAAAACGACAAGATGGAGCATCTGTCGCTGTCGACCGTGTTCGGCGAGCGGATCGGCTCGATGCCGATCTCGTCGAACAAGTCGATGATCGGCCACACGCTGTCGGCGGCCGGCGCCGTCGAGGCCGCGTTTTCGCTGATGACCATGCGCGAAAGCGTCATTCCGCCGACCATCAATTACGACAATCCCGATCCGGCGATCGTGCTCGACGTGGTGCCGAACATGAAGCGCAACGCCGAGGTCGGCACGGTGCTGTCGAACTCCTTCGGCTTCGGCGGCCAGAACACCTGCCTTGTCATGGCGCGGGAACCGGTCTAAGCGAGCGCTTTCCGCTCAACAGAACCGACAGGCCTAATGCGCGCATTGCAACTTATCGAGGACCGCCGCCTTGAAACGGTGGACCTGCCGCCTCCGGCGCAGCCTGCGCTGGGCGAAGTGACGCTGCGCATCAAGGCCGTGGCGCTCAACCATATCGACGTCTGGGGCTGGCGCGGCATGGCCTTCGCCAAGCGCAAGCTGCCGCTGGTCGTCGGCGCCGAAGCCTCCGGCGAGGTCGAGGCGGTCGGCCCCGGCGTCTCCAGCCTTGTGCCCGGGCAGCTTGTGTCGATCTATGGCGCGCGCACCTGCGGGCTTTGCCGCGCCTGCCGCGAAGGCCGCGACAATCTTTGCGAGCATGTTTCGGGCGTTCACGGCTTCCATCTCGACGGCTTTGCGCAAGAAAAGATAAACCTACCGGCGCGCCTGCTGGTCCCTGCCCCGCCCGGCGTGACGGACATCGGCGCGGCCGTCGCGCCCGTCACCTTCGGCACGGTCGAGCACATGCTGTTCGATAATGCCAAGCTGCAAGCTGGCGAAACCATCCTCATCCATGCCGGCGGCTCGGGCATCGGTTCCGCCGCGATCCAGCTTGCCAGGAAAATGGGCTGCACCGTGATCACCACGGTCGGCTCAAACGATAAGATCGACAAGGCGAAGGCGCTTGGCGCCGACCATGTCATCAACTATCGCGAGGACCGTTTCGAAGGCGTGGTGCGCAAGCTGACGAAGAAGAAGGGCGTCGATGTCGTCTTCGAGCATGTCGGCGCCGACACCTTTGCTGCCTCGATGCTGTGCCTGAAACGCGGTGGTCGCCTGGTGACCTGCGGCTCGACCTCGGGCGTTTCGACCCAGATCAATCTGATGCAATTGTTCCAGCAGCAGCTGAAGCTGCTCGGCTCCTTTGGCTGCCGCATGGAAAACATGGCGGACGCCATGCAGAAAATGGCGGCGGGGCTGGTTTCTCCGGTTATCGACACAGAAGTCGGCTTCGGCGACATCGAGGCCGCGCTGAAGCGCATGGAAGGCCGCGACGTGTTCGGCAAGATCATCCTGCGCGTCGGTTAGACCATGATGTTGGTCTAGGAATGATCGGCGACGCCTTCAGGAAGCTCCGCAGGGACCTGGCGTTCCGCCATGGCAGGCGGTTGCGCCAGTTCAACTATTGGCTGCTGGCGCGCGCCGCGATGACGATGATTTGGGTGCTGCGCCTGCTGCCGGTCGACAGCGCGCTCAATTTCGCCGACCGCGTCGCCCGCCGCGTTGGGCCTTGGGTTGGGCGCCACAACGTCGCCATCGCCAATCTGCGCAAGGCCTATCCCCAGAAGAGCGACAGCGAGATCCAGGCCATCGCTTCCGACATGTGGGGCAACATGGCTCGCCTCGCCGCGGAATACATCTTTCTCGATGCGCTCTTCGATTACGACCCGAAAGCGACGAAACCGGGCCGCGTCGAGGTCCGCGGCGTCGATCATTTCGTCGAGATCGCCGGCGAGCAAAAACCGCATATCATCTTCACCGGGCATCTCGGCAATTTCGAGCTGCTTCCGGTGGCGGCAGCCACTTTCGGCATGAACATCACGGCGCTGTTTCGCCCTCCCAACAACCCTTACCTTGCCGACTACATCCTCTCGACGCGCCGCTCGACCATGGGATCGCTCCTGCCCTCCTCGACCGGCGCTTCATTCGCGCTTGCCGCTATCCTGGAGAAAGGCGGCAATATCGGTGTGCTGGTCGACCAGAAATTCTCGGGCGGGCTCGAAACGACCTTCTTCGGCCGCCCATGCGAGAGCAACCGGGTTCTGGGCACTCTGGCGCGGCACTATGACTGCGATGTCTATCCGGCGCGCTGCGTGCGCCTGCCGGGCAACCGCTTCCGGCTCGAGATCGAGGACAAGCTGACCTTGCCGCGCACTGCCGGCGGCAGTGTCGACGTCCATGGCACCACCCAGCTGCTCAACGACGTGGTCGAGCGTTGGGTGCGCGAGGATCCCGGCCAGTGGATGTGGTTCCACAAAAGGTGGGAAATCAGCGGCCGGCGCCGAAAGCGTCAACAGGCGAGACAGCGCGGCAAAGCCGCCTGAGCGGAAGCCGCAACATTGCTTTGTGACGGCAGTTATGCTATAGATTTTGGCGTGGTGCTGATTTGCGCCACCGACCCGCCCGGCTCCCGAGGCGGGTTTTTTTGCGGCGTTCCTGATCGGTCAAAGCTTTGCCTCATCGGCCGTAAGTGCGTGCTCTCGCGTGCCGGAGACGATGATCTCCAGGACCTCATGCTCGTCGGTGTTCCTGACGTAGCGATCGCCGACGTTCTCGCCGCGCTTCAGCACCATCACGCGGTCGCCCACAGCGAAGATGTCAACGAGGCGGTGGGAGATGATGATCTGGGCAACGCCCTGCTTTTTCAGTTCCAGCATCGTTTCGAGCAGCCGCTCGGTCGCCATCACCGAGAGATTGGCGGTCGGCTCGTCGAGGATCACCACGCGCGGCTGGAAGGAGATAGCGCGGGCAATCGCCACAGATTGCTGGCGGCCGCCCGACAGGCTCTCGACCTTTTGATAGACGGAATTCACGTCGACCTTGAGCCGCTTCAGCACGCTGTCGGCTTCCGCGTACATTTTCCGTCGATTGACGAAAAGGCCCTTGAGCGGCCAACGCCCAAGAAAGATGTTCTGACCGACATCCATATTCCCGCAAAGAGCGAAGTCCTGGTAGATCATCTCGATGCCGGCGTCGCGGCTTTCGTGCGGGCTCTTGAAGTGCACCGGCTGCCCGGCGACGAAGATCTCGCCGGCGTCGCGCTGGTAGGCGCCGGTCAGGATCTTCATCAGCGTCGACTTGCCGGCCGAGTTGTCGCCGACGAGGCCCAGGATCTCGCCGGGATAGAGCACGAGGTCGACGTTGCGGAGCGCCTGCACCGCACCGAAGGCTTTTTCGATGCCCCGCATTTCTACGATCGGTGCAGGCCTGGTCGCGTCACGCATGGGTGGTTTCCGCCGTTCTTGTGCGCCGCGCGAGGCGCGCCCGCAGGCGGCCGAAGATGTTGGCCTGGCGCACCCAGATGTCGATCAGCACCGCCACGATCAGGATGCCGCCGATGAAGACGTTGATCCAGTGCTGCGGCATGGCGAAGCCCTGGACGTTGAGCTGCAGCAGCGCCCGGATCAGGGTGATCACCGCCGCCCCGGCGAGCGCCCCGATCACGGTGCCGTAGCCGCCGAAGATCGAACCGCCGCCGATGATCACCGAGGCGATGGCGTCGAGCTCGCGGAACTGGCCAGCCACCGGGTTGAAGCTGCGGAAGTAGGCGACGTTGATGATCCCGGCCATTGTCGCGCAGAGCGCCGCCAGCATGAGCGCGAGGAACCGCACCCGATTGGTGTTGATCCCGGCATAAGCGGCGGCGCGAATGTTGCCGCCGGTCGCATAGACCTTCTGCCCGAGCGGCATGTAGGCGAGCACGACGCCGGCAACGAGGGCGACGAACAGCATCCAGATGGTCTGGACGCTCACCACCTCGGCGACCGAGCGCAGGAGCCCGTCCGGCAGCGAGATGCGGTAGTGCAGCAGGATGTCGTTCACCTTGCGGCCAAGCAGGTTGTAGCCCTCGGGCCAGCCGGTGAGCTGCTGCCCGGCGACGAACCAGGCGGCAAGGCCGCGGGCGATGTAGAACATGCCGAGCGTGGCGATGAAGGCCGGCAGCTTGAAGCCGACGGTGACGATCGCGTTGACGAGGCCGGCGCACATGCCCGCGAGCAGGCCCATCGCCACGGCGGTCACGGGGTCGGCGCCGAGGACCTTGAGAAAATAGGCGGCGGTGCTGCCGGCGAGGGCAAGCACCGCCCCGACGGAGAGGTCGATATCGCCGGCGGCGATGACGTAGGTGAGCCCGATGGTGATCAGCGCAAGCTCGGTGTAGTTGAGCAGGATCGCGAAGCTATTGGACAGGTTCCACCAGTAGTCCGGCCGGAGCGCGAGGCCGGTCAGCCACAGGAGCACGGCCAGGATGACGGCGAGCGCGTCGCGCCGGGCGAGGAACTTGCCGAACCCGGTGGCCGACAGCGCCATGTCGGTCGCCATCGCGCCCTTGGTCTGCACCCCCTCGATCGCGATGCTGCCGATCTCGTAGGCCGGTGGCGGCGGCCGGCCGCGGAGCCAGGCCCAGAGGCGCCCTGCCACCTGGCGCCGGATCAGATAGGGCTCGATGAGCACCGCGACGATGAGCAGCAGCCCGAGGAACACCGGCACCGCGCCGACCGGCAGCGAGAAGACGGCGTTGACCGTGATCTCCTCGTCGCCGATCTTGATGATGCGCTTGATCGGCCAGCCCTCGCGCAACACCTTGTCGAGCAGCACCACCAGCAGGGCGCCAAGGCAGGATCCGGCGACCCGGCCGCGGCCGCCGAGGATCGAGGCGCCGCCGATGATCACGGCGGCAATGACGATCAGCTCACCGCTGACGCCGTAGAGGGGCGTCACGCCCTTGTCCTGGGCCGCCGACAGCAGACCGGCAAGCGCCGCGCAGAGCGAGGAGATCAGGTAGGCTCGGATGCGCACCCAGTTGGTCGCGATGCCGGCATAGGACGCCGCCTGCTCGTTGCCGCCGGTGGCGAAGGTCTCGTAGCCCCAGCGCGTCTTGGCGAGCACATAGGCGCCGATCACGGCGACAATAACGAAGATCACGATCTGGTTGTTGAAACCCAGGACGTTGGTCTCGCCGAGGTGGAAGAACAACGGATGCTCGCTCGCCTTGGCGGGATAGTAGATCGACTGGCCGTGGGTCAGCGCCAGCACGAAGCCGCGGCCGATGAAGAGGATGGTCAGCGTGGCGATGAACGCCGGCACCTTCAGGATGGTGACGAGCACGCCGTTGACCAGCCCGATCAGCGTGCCGAGCAGCAGGCAGAGGATCACCGACGTGACGACGCCGAGATCAAGAAAGCTCGGCGCGAACAGCCTGGCGAAGACGACGGCGACGAGGCCGTAGGTGGAGCCGACCGAAAGATCGAGGTCCTTGTTGACGATGACGAAGGTCACGCCGACTGCGATGATGGCAACGCGCGAGGTGTCGCGGAGCAGCGAGTGAAACGCCCCTGTTGACCCGAAGAACGCGGGATTGACGAGAGCGCCGCCCAGATAGAGCAGCAAAAGCAAGGCAACGAGCCCCACCTCCCAGCCGCCGACAATCTGGGACGGCGCACGGCCGAGCGATGTGGTCGCGGTAAGCGCCATGGTCTCTTCTGGTCGATTTCCCTGCTGCCGCATTGCGGGAGAGCTTGCGCCCTCCCGCAGTGATTTCAGACGTTCCGAGCGGACTCAGTTCTCGAAGCGCTTGCCGACGTCCTCGACGGTCTCTTTCGTCACCAGTTGGGCGCGTGTGTCGAGGTTGGCCGCCGCGATGCCGCGATCGATCTCCAGATAGAGCTGCATGACCGGCCAGAAGCCCTGCAAGAAGGGCTGCTGCCCGAGCGCGCCGGTCAGATCGCCGCTCTTCATCGCATCCTGCTGGGCCGGGCCGAGGTCGAAACCGTAGGCGCAGATCTTGCCGGTCATTCCGGTCTGAGCAACGGCCTTGGCAAGCGCCGGCGTGAACACGTTGTTGCCGGCGAACGCGCCAACGACGTCGCCGCGCGATTCGAACAGCGTCACGATGCCGTTCACCGGGTCGTTCGGATTGGTGTCGATACCGGTGTTCTCCGGACCCGCGTCGACCTTGAAGGCATCAAGCTTGCCGGCATCCTGCAAGCCCTTGACGATGGCGTTGAAAGCCGAAGTGACGCGATTGTTCACCTCGATGTTGCCCATTGCGGTCGACGACGGCAGGACGATCGAACCCTTCTCGATACCCTTGTCCGCGAGGCACTTGACGAGCGCCTCGCCGGCGATTGCTGCAGCCGAGGCGTCCTGGCCGGTGTGGCCGATGCTGCTGCGGTTGAGGATCGTGCCGTCAAAGGAATTGGTCGTGGCGATCGGTATGCCCTTCGCCTCTGCGGCCTTGACGATGTCGTTATAGGCGCCGACCTGGGGCGTTGTCATGATCAGCCCGTCGATCGTCGGGTCCTGCACGATCTGGTTCAGGATTTCGATCTCGCGGGCAGGGTCGTCGGTCGGCGATTCCGAGCCGAGCAGCAGGACCTTGGCGCCGATTAGATTGCCGGCGACGGTGGCGCCGACGTAGACCGGATCGAAGAAGCCATTGCCGGCAGTGTGTGTCACGATAGCGAAAGTGAGGTGACCATCGGCCGAATGGAAGTCCTTGGTACCGGGGGCCTCCTTTGCGGCTTCTTCGAAGCTGTAGCCGCCGACCGCCTTATCGACGCCGCCCGATTGTGCGTAGGCATTCGATAGGCCGAGCGATAACGCCGCGGCACACGCCGCGAGCGAGAAAATGCGTTTCATGATTTTCCTCCCTTGCAACCAACGGTCGGAAGCCGTTCGGGCGCATTTATTCAGGGATTCCGAATGCTTCCTCCCACCCCTCATATTCTGCCCAAAGCCCGCCCACGTAAATAGTGCTCCCACTTTCACCGACGAATTGGTTCAGCGCGGAAAGCAGGCGTCGCTTCACACGAAGCACCCTCTCCGAGTTCTTGTAGGGCCGCGAGCGTGCAGCCAGTTAGTTGGTCACGACGATCCGTGTGTTGCGGAAGCCGGCTTGCCGCACCATCGAATAGAAGGCGGCGGCATTGGAGGGATGCAGCCGCACGCAGCCATGCGACGCCGGGCGCCCGAGAGACTTCACCGCGCCCGTGCCATGGATGGCATAGCCGCCGCGGTAGAATACCGAATGAGGCATCGGCGACATGTCGTATTTGCGCGAATACCACATCCGTGCCGTTCGTTGCGGCCGGTAGGTGCCGCGCGGCGTGATATAACCTTGGCGCGCCGTGGATACGCGCCATCGGTAAACCGCCTGACCGTATCTTACAGTCATCGTCTGCGATGACACGTCGATCCTTGCAACCAGCTTGGCTGCCCAGCCCTCGACCGAAGAACCGAACAGCATCGTTACCAGTAACGCTGCCATGAGAACGGTCTTTTTCATGCGATCAAACCCCTTTGATTACCCTTGCCTGCCTGCCTTCATGCTATTCTTCTTCCTTTGGCAAGTGAATGAGGTAACCACACACCTCTGACGAATTCACCAATCCAAAGCAGCGAATTTGAACGATTTCCCGCGATAGTTGCTACAACGACACGCAACTAAGGCGCGACCTGCCAACGGGCTTGCCAAAGCGCATCGTTGGCTGCTCAATTCGCCGAATGAACGAGCTTCTCCTGAAAGCGGTCGATGATCGGATCGACGACCTGGTCGCACTGACCGCCGACCTGATCCGCTTTCCAACCATCAATCCGCCTGGCGAAGCCTACCGGCCATGCGCCGAATACGTTGGTGCGCGGCTGAAGAAGCGCGGTTTCGAAGTCGAATTCATCCGCGCCGAAGGCACGCCCGGCGACACTGACCGCTATCCGCGCGTCAATGTCGTCGCCCGCTTCGATGGCCGCTCGCCCGGCGCCTGCGTGCATTTCAACTCGCATATCGACGTGGTCGAAGCCGGCGACGGCTGGAGCCTCGATCCCTTCGCCGGCATCGTCAGGGACGGCAAGGTCTATGGCCGCGGCGCCTGCGACATGAAGGGGGGCTTGGCCGCCTCGATCATCGCCGTCGAAGCCTTCATGGAGGTCTTCCCCGACTTTCCAGGCGCCATCGAAATATCAGGCACGGTCGATGAGGAGTCCGGCGGCTTTGGCGGCGTCGCCCATCTGGCCAGGCTCGGCTATTTCTCCAAGCCGAAGGTCGATCACGTCATAATCCCCGAGCCGTTGAACAAGGATCGCATCTGCCTTGGCCATCGCGGGGTGTGGTGGGCGGAGATCGAAACCAAGGGCGAGATCGCGCACGGCTCGATGCCGTTCCTCGGTGATAATGCGGTGCGCCATATGGGCGCCGTGCTGGGGGCTTTCGAGGACGAGCTGTTCCCGGCGCTCGACCGCAAGGTGACAAGCATGCCGGTCGTGCCCGACGGCGCAAAGCGCTCGACCATGAACATCAACTCGATCCATGGCGGCCAGACGGAGGATTTCCGGCCCGGCCTGCCCTCGCCCAACGTGCCCGATTCGTGCCGGCTGACCATCGACCGCCGCTTCCTGCTCGAAGAGGATTTGGGCACGGTCAAAAGCGAGGTGACCAATATCCTCGACCGGCTGAAGCGCGAGCGGAAAAAATTCGACTACGAAATCCGCGACCTGATGGAGGTGCTGCCGCTGATGACCGAGCGCGATGCGCCGGTGGTCAAGGCGGTGGCGCAAGGCATCATGGAGATATTCGACCGCGAGCCCGACTACGTGATTTCGCCCGGCACCTACGACCAGAAGCACATTGCCCGCATCGGCCACATCTATGACTGTATCGCCTATGGCCCGGGCATTCTCGACCTCGCCCATAGGCCCGACGAATGGGTCGGGATATCAGACATGGTAGAATCCGCCAAGGTGATGGCGATCGGGCTGAACATACTGCTCAGGAGCGCACGGTAATCCGGCAGCGACGGGGCAAGCTTCAATTGCTTGAGTCGGCGGCTAACGGAAAAACATTCCTGCTGGCGCCGCCGGAAAGCACGAAACGCAATTTACTCCTCGGCGAAATCACGCTTCTATCCACCGGGTTTTGAACATTTTTTTGAGCATATCGGGAGCTGCACGATGAAATTATGGAAAACCATTCTCACCGCTGCGGGCCTGGTTCTGGCCGCCGGAACATCGGCATTTGCCGCGCGGACCGATCTGGTCATCGGCATTCCGCTCGAACCCCCGCATCTCGATCCGACAGCGGGTGCCGCGGCGGCGATCGATGAAGTGCTTTACGCCAACGTGTTCGAGGGGTTGACCCGCATCGGCTCGAACGGCGAGGTGCTGCCGGATCTCGCCGACAGCTGGACCATTTCCGATGACGGCAAGGCCTACACCTTCAAGCTCCACACCGGCGTGAAATTCCATGACGGCACCGATTTCAACGCCGACGACGTGAAATTCTCGCTCGACCGCGCCAGTGCCGACAACTCCGTCAACGCGCAAAAGGGCCTGTTCGCCGCCATCGATACGGTCGAGGTGGTCGATCCGGCGACGGTCAAGATCACGCTGAAGAACCCGCAAAGCTCCTTCCTCTACAATATGGGCTGGGGCGACGCGGTTATCGTCGCGCCTGAGACAGCCGACACCAACAAGGAAAAGCCTGTTGGCACCGGACCGTTCAAGTTCCAGAGCTGGGCCAAAGGCTCATCGATCACGCTGATCAAATCCGACACTTACTGGGGTGCCCCGGTTGCTCTCGACAAAGCCGAATTCCGTATCGTCACGGATGCCGCGGCCGCCGTGCCGGCGCTGCTTTCCGGCGATGTTCAGGCCTTCCCTTTCTTCGATCCCGACAGCGTCGCGCAGATCCAGGGCGACCCGCGCTTCAAGGTGGTGATCGGCGCGACCGAGGGTGAGACCATCCTTTCGATAAACAACAAGAAGTCGCCGTTCGACAAGCTGCGGGTCAGGCAGGCGATTTCGTTTGCGCTCGACCGCAAGGCGATCATCGACGGCGCCTCGGCCGGCCTTGGCGTGCCGATCGGCTCGCACATGTCGCCCGCCAACAAGGCCTATGTCGACCTCACCGGCCTCTATCCGCACAATGTCGACAAGGCCAGGGAACTGCTGAAGGAAGCCGGCCTGGAGAGCGGCTTCAAGGCGACGCTGAAACTGCCGCCGCCTTCCTATGCGCGGCTTGGCGGCGAGATCATCGCGTCGCAGCTTCGCGATGTCGGCATCGATCTGCAGATCGTGCCCGTGGAATGGGCGCAGTGGCTGGACCAGGTCTTCACCAAAAAGGACTATGACCTGACCATCGTGTCCCACACCGAGCCCAACGACATCGATATCTATTCGCGCAAGGATTATTACTTCAACTACGACAATCCGACCTTCGACAAGATCATCGCCGATCTGAACCTCACCTCCGATGAGGCCAAGCGCATGACGCTGCTCGGCGAGGCGCAGAAGATACTGGCCGACGACGCCGTGGTCGGCTTCCTCTACGAACTGCCGAAAGCCGGCGTCTGGGACGCCAAGCTGGAAGGTTTTTGGGAAAACGCACCGATCCAGGCCAACGATCTGACCAAGGTGAAGTGGACGGAGTGAGGCAGCTGACAGAAAGGCGAAACTTGCACTCCGTCGCACCCCCCTCTGTCCTGCCGGACATCTCCCCCTCAAGGGGGGAGATCGAGCCCTCATCGCGGCTTTCGCTAACCATCAGCGTTGCAAGGCCAGCGCCGGCATGGAAACTGCCAATCTCCCCCCTTGAGGGGGAGATGTCCGGCAGGACAGAGGGGGGTCCGGCGCGACAGCCCGACCGCTCGATCGCTTCCGTTCCGCCCCCATGACCGCCTATCTCCTCAAGCGTCTTGCCATCGCCCTCATCACGCTGGTTCTGGCCTCCATGGTGGTCTTCGCCGTGCTGGAGATCATTCCCGGCGACCCGGCGCGGCTGATGCTTGGCATGAACGCCAGCGCCGACCAAGTCGATTTGCTGCGCAACCAGATGGGTCTCAACGCGCCCCTTGCCTCGCGCTATCTGCACTGGGCCGGTGGCTTGCTGAGCCTCGATTTCGGCCGTTCCTACACCTATTCGGTGCCGGTCATCGATCTGGTCCGCGAGCGCGTCGTTGTCTCCCTGCCGCTGGCGCTGATCGCGCTGGCGCTGTCCACTATCATTGCCATTCCGGTCGGGCTGTTTTCCGCCGGCCGGCACGGACGGGCCGGGGACACGATTGCGATGGGTGCCGCCCAGCTTGGCGTCGCCGTGCCGAACTTCTGGTTTGCGCTGATGCTGATCTACCTGTTTGCCGTCTGGCTGCGGCTGGTGCCGGCGGGTGGCTTTCCGGGGTGGAGCGCGGGCGTCTGGCCAGCACTGAAATCGCTGTTCCTGCCGGCGATCGCGCTCGCCCTGCCGCAAGCGGCGATCCTCGCCCGCGTCACCCGCTCGGCGCTGATCGAAGTGCTGAACGAGGACTATATCCGCACCGCCCGCGCCAAGGGCCTGCCCTATCGCGCGGTGCTTTGGCGGCACGCGCTGCGCAACGCCATGATCCCGGTGCTGACCATTCTCGGCCTGCAATTCGCCTTTCTGCTCGCCGGCACCATCATCATCGAGAACGTCTTTTACCTGCCGGGCCTTGGCCGGCTGGTGTTCCAGGCGATCACCCAGCGCGACCTGATCGTCGTTGAAAGCGTCGTCATGCTGCTGGTCGCCGCCGTCATCGCCGTCAACCTGCTTGTCGATCTCTCCTATGCGGTCGTCGATCCGCGCCTGAGAAGCCGCCAATGACGCTGCGCTTCGACATCCCGGAAGAAAATTTTGCCGACATCCTGGCCAAGGCCTTCACCAACCGCTCGTTTCTCGCCGGCTTCGTCATCACCGCACTGGTGGCAGTGATTGCCATCGTCTCGTTTTTCTGGACGCCTTTTGACGTCACCAGGCTGATCATCGCCGACAAGACCCAGGCACCCTCGCCGGCGCACTGGTTCGGCACCGACCATTTCGGCCGCGACATTCTTTCCATGATTATGGTCGGCGCGCGCAATTCGATAGCCGTGGCGTTGGTGGCGGTCGGCATTGGCATGGGCATCGGCGTGCCGCTCGGCGCCTTTGCCGCGGCGCGCGGCGGCATCGTCGACGAAGCGGTGATGCGGCTGAACGATCTCGTCTTCGCCTTCCCTGCCCTGCTCTCGGCGATCATGATCACCGCCATTTTCGGGCCGGGCGCGCTCAACGCCATCATCGCCATCGGCATCTTCAACATCCCGGTCTTTGCCCGCGTCGCCCGGGCTGGTGCGCTGGCGATCTGGCCGCGCGAATTCATCCTCGCCGCGCGCGCCGCCGGCAAGGGCAGAACGCTGATCACGCTGGAGCATGTGCTGCCCAACATCGTCACATTGCTCCTGGTTCAAGGCACCATCCAGTTCGCGCTCGGCATCCTGGCCGAAGCCGGGCTTTCCTATGTCGGGCTGGGCACACAGCCGCCAATGCCGAGTTGGGGGCGGATGCTGTTCGATGCGCAGACCCGCATGGTGGCGGCGCCGTGGATGGCGATCTTTCCAGGCATGGCGATCGTCGTCACCGTGCTTGGCCTGAACCTGCTCGGCGACGGTATTGCCGACATCCTCGATCCCAAATCGCGGCGGCAGCGATGAGCTTGCTCGAAATCGAGAAACTGTCGCTGAGCATCGGCAACACACCGATCCTGAGGGATGTCGAGCTCTCCGTCGCGCCCGGCGAGGTGATGGGGCTGGTCGGCGAATCCGGCTCGGGCAAGTCGATAACGGCGCTGACGGTGATGCAGCTTCTGCCCTGGGCGGCGCGCGCCACGGGGCGTGTCATCTTCGACGGCATCGACATCCTTGCGGCCAGCGAAGATCAGATGTGCGCGCTGCGCGGCGACGATATCGGCATGGTTTTCCAGGAGCCGATGACGGCACTGAATCCGGTCAAGACCATTGGCGAGCAAGTCGCCGAAGGCATCCGCTGGCACACCAGGGCAAGCCGAGCCGACGCCGAGGACCACGCGCGAAAAATGCTCGACCGGGTCGGCCTGCCAGCGGCGCAGTTTCCTTTGTCACGCTATCCGCACGAGCTTTCCGGCGGCCAGCGCCAGCGCGTCGTCATCGCCATTGCCTGCGCGCTGAAACCCAAGCTGCTGATCGCCGACGAGCCGACGACGGCGCTCGACGTCGTGCTGCAGGCGCAGATCCTCGACCTGTTGCGCGACCTGGTCGCGGAAAACCGCATGGGCCTGCTCTTGATCTCGCACGACCTTGCGGTGGTGACCGAGATGGCGGATCGCATCACCATCCTGCGCCATGGCGAAGTGATGGAGGCCGGCGACACGGCGCGCACTTTGTCGGAGCAGCTCCATCCCTATACGCGACAACTGGCGCAGGCCTCTATGCATGTCCCGGCGCGCGCCAGGACACATGAGGTCGGCCCGGACAACCCCCTGCTCCAGGGTGCCAAACCCCTGCTTCAGGTAGACAGCGTGACGCGGGACTATCCGGGACGTCGAAAATCGCTGCTGAAGCGGGCGGCCCCGATCCGCGCCGTCGACGATGTCTCGTTCTCGATTGATCCCGGCCAGTCAGTGGCTCTGGTCGGACGTTCGGGCTGCGGCAAGTCCACGCTTGCCCGCATGGTCCTGGCGCTGGACGGGCCGACATCGGGAACGATCCGGTTTCGGGGGCAGGTCATCACCGGCAAGAGCGAGGCTGAGCTCAAGCCGGCGCGCCGCGACATGCAGGTGGTGTTCCAGGACCCTTACGGCTCTTTCGACCCGCGCCTGAAGGTCGAAAAGCTGGTCGCCGAGCCACTGCACGTCCTGGAGAAGAAGCCGACGAATGCCGAGCGGCGCGAGATGGTGGCAAAGGCCTTGCACGAGGTCGGCCTCAGCCCACGCGACATGGACAAATATCCCCACGAATTTTCAGGCGGCCAGCGCCAACGCCTGTCGATCGCCCGCGCTATCATCACCCGTCCCAAACTGGTCGTCGCCGACGAGCCGGTCTCGGCCCTCGATGTCTCTATCCGCGCCCAGGTTCTCGACCTGTTCGCCGAGCTCAACCAGAAGCTCGGCATCGCCTACGTCTTCATCACTCACGATCTGACCGTCGCCCGCGCCATCACCGACGCGGTGATGGTCATGCACGACGGCAAGATCGTCGAGCGCGGCAGGACGAGCGAGGTTCTCGACCATCCGCAGTCCGAAGCCGCCAAGGCGCTGGTCGCTGCCGCTCCGGACCTGCACCGGGCAATAGCGCGCCGGTTACAGGAACAAGGGTGAGCGGCGGGCCGCTTCAGGCTTGCGTTTGCGGCTTCACCGCATCGGCAGGGCTGATGTCGAGCAGGTCGAGCGTGCGGCGCAAGAGCTTCATCTCGTTCCCGGCAAGTTGTGAATCGGCCTTGGCGATCTCGGCCATGTGGCGGGCAAGCAGCTTGCGCCGCTCGACGTCGAGGTCACGGAACTGCGCGATGGCTTGCGAGCTGTTGGTCTCGTAGCCGAACTCGTTGAGATATTCGATGACGCTGTCGATGCTGGCTTCCGGAATGCCGAAGGCTTCCCGGCAGATGCGCCTGAGCGCGACCATTTCGCTCTCGCTGACCGAGCCGTCGGCGAGAATCATACGAAACAGCATGAGCAGTTCCGCCGACAGCACAGGATCGTCCGCAACCTTGCGCACGCCGGGGTCGCCGTCGAAGATCAAGCGTATCTGGTCCAGTAAAGCGAATGCCATCAGCGTCCCTTTCCGATTCGTCAAATGCATGTCGCTCAAAAGTGCGCAGCGGTTTTGAGATAACGACATGCATAAAACAAAAGAGCCAAGCGCGTCGCGGCGCGCTTGGCATAGGTAGCGCGGAATCGGCCTTGCGCAAACGGGTCGGCTGGGTTCGAACGGGGCAATCGCTTCAGGTTTTTAATTCGCCTCCTCATCCTTTTCCGGGCATTGGCGCTGCCCTTCACCTGCCTGCCGGCATCCTCTCCCCGTATAGCGACGGGGAGAGGGGCGCTCTCGTCACCGGTTTCGCCAATCACCAGCGTCGCAGGAAGGGCGCCGAAGCTGCGGCCAGCCCCTTCTCCTGCCCGGCAGGGCGATGAGGGGCGGCGCCAAGATCGACAATTGGTGGTCTCCGTCACAATTTGGAAACTATCATCCGTCTCCAGGGATTGCCCTCGTGATCGAAAGCGCCGCATCCTTCTGGCCACTCCCCGTCAAGCTGCTGGCTGACCCGGCGAACCCGCTGCGCACGCTGATTGGTGTGTGACGGCGCGCCTGATAGTATGCGGTTGTACGAATCATGTTGGAGGAGCCACACATGAATCTCAGTGCGCCTACGCAGCTTATTTTCATCATATCCCTTGTTATCGCCATTCTCGGCCTTCTTGCCGCTTTTGGCGTCCTTGCGTTCATTCCCATACCCGCGGTTTGGATTGCCCTCATCGCTTATATCGTGCTTGCCGGTGGCTGCTTGATGCGCGGCGCTTAAGCACTCAGATCTCAGGCAACTCGGAGCGCCCGGCCACAAGCCGGGCGCTTTTGATTTTGAGGGATGGTCTGTTAGACTCCATGGGCGGAAGGAAAGCTCATGCCCGCCGAGAGCGAAGACGGCAGCCGCCATGAAAATCCCGGCCTCGACCGGTTCGAGATGGTGCGGCGCGCGCCCGGCCCTCGGCTCCGGTGCGCGGTCACCGACATCTGCGGCTACCGCGAAACAATGCCCGGCCATTTCCGCAACGTCGAATATGCGTCGCTGACCGTCCCACTGGTTATCAGCTTTGCCGAACCCTTCGCCATCGGGCTCGGCAAGAACCCCGGCGACAATGATCGCTTCGCCAGTTTCGCCGCCGGCCTTTTTGCCGGTCCGGTGGTGATCGAGTCCTTCGGCGGCGCCTGCTGTGTACAGGTCAATTTCACACCGCTCGGCGCCCGCCGCTTCTTCGGCCTTCCGATGAGCGAACTGACCGACCGCATGGTCGGCCTCGACGATGTGCTTGGCCTCGAAGGCATCGCGCTGCGCGAAAGACTTGGCAATGCGCACGACTGGAGCGCACGCTTTGCCATCGTCGAGGCGTTCGTCGCCGCGCGACTGACTGAGGCGCGGGAAACGCAGTCCGAAATCGCCTGGGCCTATGAACGGATCATCGTCTCGGGCGGCCGCATTCGCGTGTCGTCGCTCGCCGACAGGATAGGCTGGAGCCGCAAGCATCTCGCAGGAAAGTTTTCCAACGCGATCGGCGTCGGCCCCAAGACGCTGTCGCGCATCGTCCGCTTCAACCGGGCGCTCGGGCTCTCAAGGCAGGACCAATCCGATTGGGCCGATATCGCCGCCGATTGCGGCTATGCAGACCAGGCGCATCTGGTTCGCGAATTCCGCGATCTTGCCGGCGAAACGCCGACGACGCTTGCCGCCCAGGCATAAACCACCCAGGTCCTTTGCAGGACACTCAGGTAACATTTCTTCAAGACGCCGCAACAGGCTTCGCCCAGACTGGGTTATCACCAACCCAACTGAAGGAAATCGCCATGACCATGTCCGTCGAACCGCCCAGACTCTATCCCACCTTGCGCTACCGCAATGCCGCGAAGATGATCGATTGGCTGGGCGAGGCCTTCGGCTTTGTCGTTCATGCCCGCTACGGCGAAGGCGATATCGTCCAACACGCCGAACTGACTTTAGGCTCCTCGATGATCATGCTGGGCACTGCACGCGACGACAAGTTCGGCCAGATAATCGGCGCACCGGGGCCAGGTGGCGGCAGATCGATCTATGTTGCCGTCGACGATGCCGATGCCGCCTATGCCAAAGCCAAGAAGGCCGGCGCCGAAATACTGGAAGAGCTGACTGACCGCGACTATGGCAGCCGCGAGTTCATCTGCCGCGATCCGGAGGGCAATGTCTGGTCCTTCGGCACCTACTGGCCGAAGGCCGCCGAGCCCGCCAGCTAACGGGCGAGGCCAAAAATCGCGTCGCAGTCGAGGTGGATCTCCAGCTCGGCTGCGACCTCGTCCAATGCCCGTTCTACCTCGGCGCGATAGTCGATGCCGCCGCCTTTGACGCCGAGGTTTTCCAGGAATTTCGCCCGAAAAGCGTCGGCGGAAAACAGCCCGTGCAGATAGGTGCCTGACACCTTGCCGTCGGCCGAGATGGCGCCGTCGTCAACGCCGTTGATCACCGCGGATGGACGCAGCGTGTCCGGACCGGTGGTGCGGCCGAGATGGATCTCGTAGCCTTCGAGCGGCAGGTCGAATTGCACCGAGCGCGCGCTGACATTGCGCACCGTCTTTTCCGGCTCCATCACCGTTTCGACGTCGAGCAGGCCAAGCCCTTCGGTCTCGGTAACGCTGCCCTCGATGCCGTCGGGGTCGCGCACGATACGGCCGAGCATCTGAAAGCCGCCGCAGATGCCGACCACATGCCCGCCGCGCTTGCGATGGGCGGCAAGATCACGGTCCCAGCCATTCTCGCGAAATCTCAGGAGATCGCCGATCGTCGACTTCGAGCCGGGAATGACCACCAGCCCAGAGTCCTCCGGCAAGCGCTGGCCGGGCGGCACGAAGACCACCTCGACTTCGCGTTCGGCCTTGAGCGGGTCGAGATCGTCGAAATTGGCGATACGCGAAAGCATCGGCACGGCGACCTTCAGCGCGCGCTTCTCGCCGGACGCGAGGCGCTCAAGCACAACCGAATCCTCCGAGGGCAACCGCGCCGCCGCCTTCAGCCACGGCACGACGCCAAAACAGTGCCAGCCGGTGAACCTCTCGATCGCCTTGATGCCGTCATCGAACAGCGAGACATCGCCGCGGAACTTGTTGATGAGGTAGCCGACGATCATGCGCCGGTCCTCTTCCGGCAGGATCAGATGGGTGCCGGCGATCGAGGCGATGACGCCGCCGCGGTCGATGTCGCCGACGAGGATCACCGGCACGTTGGCGCGCGTGGCAAAGCCCATATTGGCAATGTCGCGGCTCCTGAGATTGATCTCGGCCGGCGAGCCGGCGCCCTCGACGATGACGAGATCGGCGCCTTCGCCGACCTTCGCCCAGGAGTCCAGCACCGCATCCATCAGTTGGCCCTTCAGCGCCTGGTAGTCGCGCGCCCGCGCCTCGCCGAACACCTTGCCCTGCACCACCACTTGCGCACCGGTATCGGTCTGCGGCTTGAGCAGCACCGGGTTCATGTGGACGGAGGGCGCCGCGCCACAGGCGATCGCCTGCAGCCATTGGGCGCGGCCGATCTCGCCGCCGCCGGCACCCGGAATGTCGGCGACGGCTGCGTTGTTCGACATGTTCTGCGGCTTGAACGGCCGCACTTTCAGCCCACGTTTTTTCGCTGCGCGGCAGAGGCCCGCGACCAGCACCGTCTTGCCGACATCGGAGCCCGTGCCCTGCAGCATGATCGCCTTGGCCATCAGTCCCTGCCCCACGTCGTCGTTCCGGTGATCGTCGACTTGGCCGCCAGCGGCCCGCCGCGCCAGATGTAGAGCGCCAGCAGCGGCTCCTTGCCGGTGCGCATGGCGTGGCTGACGTCGGAGGCATGGTGGATCACCTCACCCGCCTCGCGCCTGCGAAATTCGCCTCCGCCCATGCGCCATTCGGCGCCGCCGGTCAGCGGAATGTAGATCTCCTCGGCGACGTGATGATGGTCGGGGTAGACGATATCAGGCCCGAGGATCAGCAGGCCGGCCGCAACCTCGTCGTTGACGAAATGGCCGCGCGTGCCGAATACTTCCAGCCACCCGTAATTGTCGATGAACGTCTTGCCGAAATCCGCCTCGCCGTAGGTCTGCCCCCAGTGCAGCTCCCCGCGACGCTCGGCGACCAGCCGCACCAATGGCTGGGCGTTCGCTGCAGCGAGCTCGACGATTCGGTCGAGCTGGCGCAGGCAAGCGAGCGGATGCGGCTCGAGCGGACGCGCCGGCATGGCCCAGCCGATCCGAGCCACGGCATCGCGCACCAGCGCATTATCGAACGTCTCGAGATAGGCATGGAAACGTTTGAGCAGCTCATCGAAATTTGTCGTCACGCCTTGCTCCAGACACGCATTAGCGCACACCCGCTTCACAGATGGTCGGCTTGCGCGGCGGCATCATTGGTCTAGATTGAGCGGCGCGCAAAGCCAAAAACGACAGGCCAGCAGGCCGGAAACATCAGGGAGCACGCTATGGACGCCGCTGTCGATGCGAGCACCAGCCAGTTCGAGCTCAACGAGGACCAGCGCGCCATCCAGGAGATGGCCGAGGCCTTCGCCGCCGACCGGGTCGCGCCGAATGCGCTCGACTGGGACCGCAACAAGCATTTTCCGGCAGATGTGATCCGCGAGACGGGCCCGCTCGGCCTTGGCGGCATCTATATCAGCGACGATGTCGGCGGCTCGGCCCTCGGCCGGCTCGACGCCGTGCTGATCTTCGAGGCGCTCTCGCGCGCCGATCCGGCATTTTCGTCCTTCATCTCGATCCACAACATGGTGGCGTCGATGATCGACCGCTTCGGCAGCAACGAGCAGCGCCAGCGCTTCCTGCCGAAGCTGACCTCGATGGAATGGCTGGCCAGCTATTGCCTGACCGAGCCGGGCTCGGGGTCGGATGCCGCGGCGCTGAAGACGCGCGCGGTGAAGGGCGGCGACTATGTGCTGAACGGCGTCAAGCAGTTCATCTCGGGCGCCGGCGACAGCGACATCTACATCGTCATGGCGCGCACCGGCGCCGACGGGCCGAAGGGCATTTCCACCTTCGTCGTGCCGAAGGATGCGCCCGGCCTGTCCTTCGGCGCCAACGAGCACAAGATGGGCTGGCACATGCAGTCGACCCGCCAGGTCATCTTCGAGGACTGCAAGGTGCCTGCGCAAAACCTGCTGTCAGTCGAAGGCGCCGGCTTCGGCATTGCCATGGCCGGGCTCGACGGCGGCCGGCTCAACATCGCCGCCTGTTCGCTGGGCGGCGCCCAATCGGCGCTCGACAAGGCGCTGGCCTACACCGCCGAGCGCAAGGCCTTCGGATCCAAGATCAACCAGTTCCAGGCGCTGCAATTCAAGCTCGCCGACATGGAGACCGAGCTGCAAGCAGCGCGCATCTTTCTCTACGCCGCCGCCTCGAAGCTCGACCGCAACGCGCCCGATGCCTCGAAATGGTCGGCGATGGCCAAGCGCTTCGTCACCGACATCGGCTTCAACGTCGCCAATGACGCCCTGCAACTGCATGGCGGTTATGGCTATTTGCACGATTATGGCATCGAGAAACTGGTCCGCGACCTGCGTGTCCACCAGATCCTCGAAGGCACCAACGAAATCATGCGCGTCATCATCGCGCGCGCCCTGATCGGCCGCTGAGCATTTTGCAGCCAAGTGGAATCACTTGGCGTCGCAGAAATGCGGCTAAACAAACAGATAGAGCGGGATATCTCTTCAATCCTGAACATCCCGCTCTGGCAAAACCGGGAGAAAAACGATGACCACCATCGCCTTTATCGGCCTCGGCAACATGGGCAATCCGATGGCCGCCAACCTCGTCAAGGCAGGACATACCGTGCACGGCTTCGATCTGATGCCGGAAAACCTCGTCATCGCCAGGGATCATGGCGTCGTCGTCATGGCCAATGCCATTGCCGCGGTGAAGGGCGCCGATGTGGTCATCACCATGCTGCCGGCCGGCAAGCACGTCCTGTCGGTCTACGAAGACATCGCGCCCAAGGCGAAAAAAGGCGCGCTGCTCATCGATTCCTCGACCATCGACGTCGAATCGGCGCGAAAGGCCCACGCGATCGCCGCAAGACATGAGCTTCTGTCGATCGACGCGCCGGTTTCCGGCGGCACCGGCGGCGCCACCGCCGGCACGCTGACCTTCATGGCCGGTGGCTCGAAGGACGCCTTCGCCAAAGCCGAGCCCGTCCTCAAGCCAATGGCCGGCCGTATCGTCCATTGCGGCGATGACGGCGCCGGACAGGCGGCAAAGATCTGCAACAACATGATGTTAGGCATTTCGATGATCGGCGTCGCCGAAGCCTTCGTTCTGGCGGAAAAGCTCGGTCTGTCGCATCAGGCGCTGTTCGACGTCGCCTCGACCTCCTCCGGCCAATGCTGGTCGCTGACCACCTACTGCCCGGTGCCTGGTCCGGTGCCGACATCGCCGGCCAACAATGGCTACAGGCCTGGGTTTGCCGCAGCATTGATGCTGAAGGACCTGAAATTGTCACAGGAAGCCGCGCAAAGCGTCGGCGCGGTGACGCCGCTGGGCGCCGAGGCCGCCCAGCTTTACGCGCTGTTCAACGCCCAGGGGCATGCCGGCGCCGATTTTTCCGGCATCATAAACTTTTTGCGCGGCACCCCGGAGTAAGCCTCGAACTCGACAGGGCTTTTTGATTTCCCGGCAAAAGAAACACCGCAAATTTAGATTTGCTTAAACTCTCGATAACCCCCCGGTAACGATGTGCCTGTAAAACGGAATGCGAGGCGGCATATCGCATCCGCCCGGCGCTCCGGATCAGGTCTCGCGTACCGGAGCCCGTACGTTTCGCAAGTGTTCCGTTAGCGAAGCGCCATGCGTATCTGGCAAAGCCGCGTTCCCGAGGGAGCGCGGTTTTTGCGTTTCGCATTCTTCAAGGACAGTGACACGATCGCCCCGGCGCGCCTCCAGATGATCGTCGGCCTGGTGGCGGCGATCCTGAGCTACGTCGACCCACAGGTGGAGCGCGAGGGTTCCGGTCGCTCGTCATGTTCGTTCCATGGCCTCGCGATCGAATCCCCCCGCCGCCGTGAGCACGATCTGAGATGACCTAGCTCCTGAAGCTCATTGGATCGAACATCATGAAACCTTCTCATTTTTAAGCCGTTATCGCCGGTATGTCCGAGGCTAAATTCAAGCCGAAATCGATCTCCAAATCGCGCGATGCCGAGAAGTCGCGCCAGGAGAAGCAATCGACTGTCGAAGTCGCGTCTGAGGTCGCCGGCGCGGCCCCGCCGCCGGACTTCATCGAACCCGATCCAGAGCTCACTCCTGAGGAGGCCGAGCAGGCACGCAAGAGATACTTGCTGAGGCGTTTCTGGATCAGCGCGCGCGGTTATTGGGGCCGCGGAGGCGATAGGCTCGCATGGCCGTTCACGATCGGGCTCTTGGTCCTGATCATCATCAATGTCGGCTTCCAGTATGGGATCAATGTCTGGAACCGCGCAATTTTCGACGCCCTTGAGCAACGCAATGCCCGCACCGTTTATATCCTGAGCGCCGTTTTCGTGCCGCTCGTGCTCGGAAGCGGCAGCCTTGTCGTTGCGCAAGTCTTCCTTCGCATGACGATTCAGCGCCGCTGGCGTTCCTGGCTCGCCACCGCGGTCATCGCGCGTTGGCTTGCAAGCGGCCGCTACTTTCAGTTGAACCTCGTCGGCGGCGATCACCAGAACCCCGAAGCCCGCATCACCGAGGATTTGCGGATTGCCACCGAATCTCCGGTCGATTTCATCGCCGGCGTCATCAACGCGTTTCTGTCGGCCTCGACCTTCATCGTGGTGCTCTGGACGATCGGTGGGGCCTTGACCCTGACGATCGCAGGTTCGACCGTGACCATTCCCGGCTTTCTCGTCATCACCGCGGTAACCTATGCCGCGATCACATCCACCTCGATGGCGGTCATTGGCCGCCACTTCGTCCGCCTCTCCGAGGAAAAAAATCAGGCGGAAGCCGAATTCCGCTACACGCTGACGCGGGTGCGGGAAAACGGCGAGAGTATAGCATTGCTCGGTGGCGAGGAGGAGGAGCGTAGCGGCATCGACAAGACGTTCGCCCATGTGCTCAAGCAATGGGCGCTTCTTACAGGCCAGCACATGCGCACAGCGCTGGTGTCGCAGGGGGCAAGTTTGTTTGCGCCTGTCGTGCCCGTTTTGCTTTGCGCTCCAAAGTTTCTCGAAGGCAGCATGACACTTGGACAGGTAATGCAGGCTGCCTCTGCCTTTGCCATCGTGCAGGGCGCGTTCGGATGGCTGGTCGACAACTACCCCCGTCTCGCCGATTGGAACGCCTGCGCACGGCGCATCGCCTCACTGATGATGTCACTCGACGGACTCGAGCGCGCGGAACAGAGCAACACACTGGGACGCATAAAGCGCGGCGAAACTGCAGGCGATGCGATGCTCAGCCTGAACAATCTGTCCGTGTCGCTCGACGACGGCACCGCCGTGGTCAAGGAAACTAGGGTCGTGATCGAACCAGGCGAGCGGGTGCTCGTTTCCGGCGAATCCGGCTCAGGCAAGAGTACGTTGGTGCGGGCCATCGCAGGTCTGTGGCCGTGGGGTGGCGGCAGCGTCAACATCCGCGCCGACAGACGGCTGTTCATGCTGCCGCAAAGGCCTTACGTACCTACCGGGACGCTTCGCCGCGCAGTCGCCTATCCAGGCGCCGCCGATCGCTGGACGCTGGGTAAGATCAAGGCTGCCCTCAACAAGGTCGGACTCGATTATCTGAACGACAAGATCGAGGACGACGCGCCATGGGACCAAACCTTGTCGGGTGGCGAAAAGCAGCGGCTCGCCTTCGCACGTCTTCTGCTGCACAGCCCCGATATCATCGTGCTGGATGAAGCAACGTCAGCACTCGATGAAAAGAGTCAGGACAAGATGATGGAGATGATCATTCACGAATTGCCGAAGGTCACCATCATAAGCGTAGCGCATCGCGCCGAGTTGGAAGCCTTCCATAGCCGCAAGATCACATTGGAGCGGCGCGAGGGCGGCGCAAAGCTTGTCAGCGACGTCGATCTTGTCCAGCGTAAGAGCAGACGGAACTTGCTTGTGCGATTTCTCGGGCGCCGGCGCGCCTACCGAAACGCAGCACGACATTGAGCAAAGCGGCGCTGCCCGAGACAAAAAGTGAAGTCCGCCGGGCGGGCCTGGGTCAAGGGCAGCAAGAAAGCAGCCCGCGCCGCGCGCACTGCGAACTAAGTCCGACGTCTGCTCGATGGCTTGGCGATGGCGGCTTGGCCGACAACTTCGGGCGCATCGCCGGCCCCGATGGCAGATGATCGTCGGCCTGGTGGCGGCGGTCCTGACCTACGTCGACGACCACCGCGTCAGCTGCACTATTTGCGTGCGAGCACGACGTGAGCCTCTTGGGGGAATGTCAGCTCCCCTCCAGTTGAATAGATTGCCAGCGAGGAACTTACATCCCCCATGATCGCTGCGATGACTACGTCCCGTTGTCCGGCATCCATTCCGCTGACCAGCCCAGCCTGCGGAGTCGCTGCCAGCTGTAGTCGCACATATTCCTTTGACGAGGGGAATCGAATGTTCTGTGTCGTCGTGTGGATGGTCACCTGACGAAATCCCGCCCCGGTCACCAATCGGTAAAGCTCGTCCGCGTCGGCGAGTGAATGCTCGGACCGTTTCGTCGCCGAAGCGCCTGGACCGAGATGCCGATCCAGGGCATCCGCCAGCGCCTTTGCCGCAGGAGTATGCTCAATAGCGCTGAAAACGCTTAAGGCCAGTCGGCCGTCAGCCACCAGAACCCGGAACATCCCACGCAGCGCACTCGATCGATCCGGAAAAAACTGCAGCCCGAGCTGGCAAAGAACCAGATCGAAGGTGGAGTCAGGGAACGGCATTTCGAGCGCGCTTCCCTCGTGCCAGTCAATACGCGGTCCAGCGCCGCTCGGGAGCGACCGAGCAACGACAAGCATGCCCGTGTTGATGTCGAGGCCGACGACATGCCCACTTCCCATACGCTCGGCCGCCGAGCGTGCCACCACGCCGGTGCCGCAAGCTACGTCCAGAACCCGCTCACCAGATCGAGGCGCAGCACGATCCACCAGGTCGGCAGCCCACAGGGCTGTGATTGCCGGAACCAGGTAGCGCTCGTAGAGTTCCGCGGCGCTACCTTCCAGCTGCCATTGCTCCTGCCGGGCCATAGCGTCCCTCCCGCACAATGAGCCGCTCCGACAACGGGCCCGATCGGCGCTTCAAGCAGCCATCATAAAGCGCCTATCTGTCACAGAGCAACCGGGCGATAGAAACAAGGATACCGAGCAGATCGTTAGGACGGTCCGCACACATTGCGAGCGTCGCTTGCTGGAGCTGCGTTAGTCAGTCGGAGGCTAATGGCGTTTTTAACGGAACGCTAATATAAATGGACGTTCGAACGAGCAGCGCCTGCCAAATCCCTGAGGGAATGCCATGCGAAGGTTCATCTTCACGGCAATGTGTATCGCCGCCGCAACGGCCGCTAACGCCCATGATTGGTACGAAGACAAGATTGATCCACAGACGAAATTCAGGTGTTGCGGTGGTTCTGATTGCCGCGCCATACCTCGGTCTTCGGTGCGGTCCAGGATAGACGGTGGTTACACTTATTTGCCGCATAATTTCACCATCCCACGGGACCGTGTACAGGAATCCCCGGACGGCCAATACCATATCTGTGAGAATACCTACGTCGTAACCAATCAGCTGTATTGGCGTTGCTTTTTCGCGCCTCGTGTCGATGTCTCTCTACTTCTCGCACGTTAAGGTAAATACGGCGCGTCGCGGCCGGAATCCTCGTAGTGACCCTTGGTGAGCGGCTGCTCCGGCTGGTACTCCTAAGACAAGGTGTCAGCCTGGGCAGGACCGACACGGCGCGCATCAGATTGATGTTGCGGTCGATGACCCTTCGAATGTTTCTGCAAGCTGACCTTCTTGGGGTTGTATTTCAGGGCGTAGGAGACCTGATTGCCGACCTCACGGCCGATCCTCGCCTGGCGAGATCTTCGGCAGATTGCGGTATTCAAACGCCGGGCGTCTGGCTGCAGGACGCCCGGCGATCGTTTTACCCTACCGCTTGCGCAAATCCGCTTGGGCCAGATCAAGCGCCTTGGCGATGCGGCCGCAAGCCATGTCGATTGTCTCGCGCGTCCAGATCAGCGGCGGCGACAGGATCATCGTGTCGCCGGTGGCGCGCAGCATCATGCCTTGGGCAATTGCGTGATCGCGGACAAGCACGGCCGCACTCCCGGCCGGCAGGAAGCGCTCCTTGGTCGCCTTGTCCCTAACAATCTCGATCGCCCCCATCAGCCCGATCGAGCGCACCTCGCCGACCAGATCGTGACCGCCGATGTGCTCCTGCAGCGCCTTGGCGAAATAGGGTCCGGTGTCGTTCTTGACCCGATCGACCAAACCTTCCCGCTCCATGATCTCGAGGTTCTTCAGCGCCACGGCGCAGGCCACGGGGTGGCCGGCATAAGTATAGCCGTGATTGAACTCGCCGCCCTTCTCGACAAGCGTCGCGGCGATGCGGTCACCAACCAGCAGTGCCGACAGCGGCTGATAACCGGAGGTCAGCGCTTTGGCGGTGGTGATGGTATCGGGCTCGATGTCGAAGGTCTGAGCTGCGAACCACTCGCCGGTGCGGCCATAGCCGGTGATGACCTCGTCCAACATCAGGAGGACATCGTATTTGCGGCAGATGCGCTGCACTTCCGGCCAATAGCTCATCGGCGGTATCTTCACGCCGCCTGCCCCCATCACCGGCTCGCCGATGAAGGCGGCGACCTTGTCGGCACCGGCTTCGAGTATGGCGTCCTCGACGGCCTTGGCCGCGCGCAGGCCGAAATCATGGTCGCTTTCACCGGGCAGAGCCAGCTCGTAGGCATACGGCATCATCACATGGACGATGTTGGGAACCGCGCCGTTGAGCTGCTTGTGCATCGGCTCCATGCCGCCCAGCGAAGCGCCGGCGATGGTCGAGCCGTGATAGGCGGTCTTGCGCGAGATGATGCGGTTCTTCTCCGGCTTGCCTTCCAATGCCCAATAGTGGCGGACAAGGCGCAGCGCCGTGTCATTGGCCTCCGAACCGGACGAGCCGTAGATGACCTGGTTGACGTGCTTCGGCGCCAGTTCCGCCAGCTTCTTGGCCAGCAGCACTGGCGTCGGTGTCGAGCATTTGAAGAAGGAATTGTAGTAGGGCAATTCCTTCATCTGGGCGTAAGCCGCGTCGGCCAGTTCGTCGCGGCCGTAACCGATGTTGACGCACCACAGCCCGGCCATGCCGTCGAGGATTTCCGTGCCTTCGGAATCGTAGATGAACGGACCGTTGGCGTGAGTGATGATGCGTGAGCCGGCCTCGCGCATCTCCTTGTGATCGGTGAACGGATGAAGGTGATGCGCAGCATCGATCTGCTGAAGCTGCTTCAGCGAATAATTCTGGTAAGTCATGTCTGATCTTTCCTCTTGAACCAATCCGGCGTTTTGCAGCCGGGGCGGATTCGTCAGAGGATGGCGGGCGGCGAATAGCCGATGCGGGCGCAAAGCCGCAAAAGCTCGGCGCGAAGCGTGCGCGGCGACGGCGTCACCGCCGCCCCGAATGCGCGACATGTCTTCATCCGAGCCATGCAGCACCTTATGCCGCCTGATGCGATCAGTTCAAGCCGTTCCGTTCAAGCGATGCTGGTCAGCGCACGTTGCAGGAAAACATACTTCATTGCGGCCTGTGCCGCTTGCGGCCGGCGATCACCGCGCCCGCCATGGCCGCCCTCGGTCTCCTCGAAGAACAGCGTCTTCGCATGGCCGGCAGCCTGCAGCCGCCCGGCCATCTTGCGCGCGTGGCCGGGGTGGACGCGGTCGTCGGCGGTCGACGTCGTCAGCAGCACCGGCGGATAGACCGCGTCGGTCTTCACATGCTGATAGGGTGAGTAAGCCGCCAGCCACGCGGCGTCTTCCGGCTTAGCCGGATCGCCATACTCGGCCATCCAGGATGCGCCAGGCGGCAGCTCGGTGTAGCGCAGCATGTCGAGCAGCGGCACGTCGATGATCACCGCACCGAAAAGCTCGGGATGCTGGGTCAGCGAAACGCCGGTCAGCAGGCCGCCATTCGAGCCGCCTTGGATGCCGAGCGTCGCCGGCGTGGCGATGCCGCGTTTCACGATGTCTTGCGCGACCGCGGCGAAGTCGTCGAAGGCCTTCTGGCGATTGGCCTTGAGCGCGGCCTGATGCCAGTTCGGGCCGAACTCGCCGCCGCCGCGGATATTGGCCTGAACATAGGCATTGCCCTTCTCCAGCCACAGCCTGCCGCGCACGCCGGCATAGCCGGGCAGCAGCGGCACTTCAAAGCCGCCATAGCCATAAAGCAATGTCGGCACCGGACCGTCCTGGTCGCGTTGCCTGACGACGAAGTAAGGGATCATGGTGCCGTCTTTCGAGCGGGCCTCGAACTGTTCCGACACAAGGGACGAAGCATCGAAACGCGCCGGCTGCGATTTCACTGTTGTCAGCGTCGCAGCATCGTCGTCCGACCAGATGATCGAGCTCGGCGTCAGGAAATCGGTGAAGGAGAAGGAGACGCTGGAGCCGAAATGTTCGGCATGGGCGATGCCGACATTGCCATTCTCCGGCAGCGCGACAGGCTTCATCGACCAGCGGCCGTCATCGCGCTCGCAGACGACGACCTTGCCGCGCACATTATCCATCAGGTTGATGAACAACCGGTCCTGCGTGCGGGCAATGCCCGCGATCGAAACCCGATGCGCCGGCTCGAGCACGGTATCGATGGATCCCAACGCATCGGTTTCGATCCAGCGCGCGAAATCCAGCGAATAGAGGCCGTCAGGCTGGCACAGCGTGCCATCCGGCGCCGTCCACGGGCTGCGCACCCCGAAGACGAACTGATCCCGGAACAGCGCCGTGTCGGTGACGTCGTCCGGCAGCGGGAAGCGCCTGTTCTCGCCGAAAGGCAGACGCAGAAAACTGTGCGAGGCAAAGAAGTCGAGCGTCCGGGTCAGGAACAGATGCCGCTTGTCGCCGTCGAACTCGAGGGAACCGCCGGCGGCGAGATCCTGCTTCTGCGCCTCGAAGATCGGCGTCGCATCCTCCAGCCTGGTGCCGCGCTGCCAAAGCTTGACCACGCGTGGATAACCGGACTGGGTTTTTTCGTCCTCCTCGAAGGCAGCCGAGACGATGACGGTGTCCTTGTCCAGCCAGGTGAAGCCCGACTTCGAGGCGGGCGCGCGAAAGCCGCCCTCGACAAAGGACTTGGTGTCGATGTCGAATTCACGCATCTCACTGGCGTCGCCACCATCCGGCGACAGGCTGAGCAGGCAGCGGCTGAAGTCGGGGTAAAGCCGGCTGGCGCCGCTGAACACCCATTTCACGCCCTCTTTGGCGGACAGATTATCGAAGTCGATGATCGTCTCCCAATCCGGCTTCTCGGTCTTGTAGGAAGCGACCGTCGTGCGCCGCCAGAGGCCGAGCACATTGGTCTTGTCCTGCCAGAAATTGTAGACATGGCCGCTGAGTGCAGACCCGACCGCAATGTTGTCTTCGGCCGTCATCAGGTCGAGCGCGGTCTGGAACGCGTCCTGGTAGGACGGATCGCCCTGCAATTCACCTGTTGTAACCGCGTTCTGACGGTGGACCCAGTCGAGTGCTTCCTTGCCTGTCCTGTCCTCCAGCCAGAGAAAGGGATCCTCGGTCTCGCCAACTGGACCCTGCTGCTTCTGTGCGATCGACTTTGTCATGTGGTCTCCGAAAAATTCGTCAAGTTCGGTGCCACAAACATCGGCGTGGCGCTATCGAGATTCAATTCAAACACGTAAAATGAACGGCCTCCGTATAGCTAGGCCTTCTGCGTGGGGTGAAGGAAACTTCATGCAACGTCTCTACATTGCGAATGAGAAGTTTGATCCGGTCAACGGCACAGGGTGGAAGGAGTACATTCAGTGGTCGGGCCTTACCCAGTTGACCGAGGTTGTCACGCTCGACGGGATGCTCTGCGCATTCGCACTACCAGAGACGAAGGACAGCCACTGGCCCCACATTGTTAACGAAGACAACATGCTCAACTTCTTTGTGGACCTGGACTTCCTTCTTTCGGAGTTGGCCGATACGAGCAATCTCAACGTCCTTGGCGTGATCCGAAGGCCATCAACGGACGTGCGCCACCTTGATTGGAATGGATTCACGTTCCTCGGCTATGACTTGCTGGACCAGGACGTTTCAACAAGCGCACTAACCAATTGCGGCGGCTTTCCGGAAGCATTCGCGAACTCGGAACTCTCCAGCGTCGGACTGATCCCAGACTTTAATCGCGCTGTTGAAATTCAAGGAACGCTGCGAAGCAAATACTATCCACCTGAACACCACGCCGATTGTGACCTCTGGGCTATTTTCAGACAGCAAGGCAATTAAGGCTACTCCGATACGTAGCTCACACGATCCGCCGCCGCATGACGGTTGTAACCGCCAGCGCCAGGCAAATCGCGCCGAGCGTGATCGGCAGGCCGCCTGCACCGAGAATATCCATGGCGCCGCCCGCCAGCGGCGGTACAGCGATGCCGCCAACGCCCCACATCAGCGAGAAGGCGGCGTTGCCGGCGACCAGCTCCGAGCCGGTGAAGCGCTCGCCGAGCTCGATGATCGACATCGTATAGATGCCGTAGGAAACCGCGCCCCAGATAAAGACGCACGGCCAGATCAGCGGCGTCTCGATGAGAACCGGCAACAGCACGCATCCGAGCACGGTCAGCGACACGCAGATAAACCGCACCAGACGCGCCGTCAGTCGTTCCGCCAGCAGGCCGAGCGGCACCTGCATGGCGATGTTGCCGGCGATCATCACCGACAGCAGCGCCGACATGCGGGCTTCGGCGATGCCGTAATAGGTCCCGTAGACCGGCAGCAGCGCCAGCACCGCCTGCTCAAAGCCGGCGGCGACGACGACCGCCGACAACAGCAGCCATGCCATCGGCATGAACCCCATCACCGAAACCCGGTGCCCGGCCTCATCGACCTTCGGCAGCCGTTGCAGCACCAGCGCCAGGCAGGCGCCGCAAAAAACGAATGCGGCGATGCCGACGAGAAACGGCGGCCATCCTTCGGTGCCGACGGCAAGCAGGCACAGCGGGCCGGCCGCGAAACCTGCCGAAATGACTGTGGAATAGATCCCCATCACGCGACCGCGGCGCGCCGGCGGCGCCAGTGCGATCACCCAGATCTCGCTCAGCACGTAGAGCGGATTGGTTACCACGCCGATCAGAAAGCGCAGCGGAAACCACAGATAGACATTCTGCGTCCAGCCGATCAGCGCCAGCATGATCGCGGAAAGTGCAGCGCAGGTGAGCGCCGTGCGCCCTGCCCCGAACCGGCGCGCCAGCGCTGGGATGAGCGGCGACGAGACGATGAAGCCGACCGGCGTCATCGCCGCAGACAGCCCGATCATCGCCGGCGAAATGCCTTGTCGCTGCAGGATGAAGCTCAGCAGCGGATAGGAGAGCCCTTGCGCGATGGCGAACACCGAGACGGTCGCGATTACCCCGGTGAGCGCCGCCCACTGCATTCTCGTTTCGTTGCCGCTGGCGCCGGTCGCAATCATTCTGCCATCCCTGCATTGGAGATCTGCTCGGCGAGTCACCCAGCTACCGGTCCGGTTCCGCGAAAGAAAGGGCCGGCCAGCAAAAACCATTTGCGCCAACGGATCGCCGGCTCAACGGTTCCGGCGTCCGGACGACCTGTAGAGCGCGAACGCGATCAGCAGCGCATCGAGGCCTGCGATCACCGCCGGCAGGCCGAGCGGACCGATCCCCTGCATCAGCGCGCCGGCGCCGGGCGGGCCGACAATGCCGCCAGCGCCCCACATCAGCGCGAAGGCTGCATTGCCGGCGACGAGTGCGGTTCCCTTGAACCGGCTGCCTAGCTCGACCAGCGCCATTGTATAGACGCCGTAGCCGACTGCGCCCATCACCACCAGCACGGGCCAGACCAACGGCGTCGTGATCAGGAGCGGCAGCGAGAGCGCGCAAGCGGCCGTCGCCAGCGCGCAAAAGACGATCATCGCCCGGCCGCCGAAGCGCTCGGCCATCAGCCCAAGCGGAATCTGCAGCAGGATATTGCCGGCCGACAGCGCCGTCACCAGAGCCGCCAGCGTCGCTTCCGGCAAGCCGTAGCCGGTGCCGAAGACTGGCATCAGCGCATAGGTGCTCTGCTGGACCGCGGCCGCAACCAGGACCGCCAGCAGCAGCGCCGGCGCCAGCTTGGCGAAGCCTACGATGCCGCCCGAGACCTGGCCGTCATCCTCGAAACCGGTCAATTTGGACGAGACGGCGCGCAGGATCAGCGCACAGAGCGCAAAGCCTGATATCGCCGCGACGAAGGGAGGCCATCCCGATGTGCCGACCGTGATCAGGATCAGCGGCCCCGCCGCGTAGCCGGCGCCCAGCAGCGTATTGAACACCCCCATCACCCGGCCGCGGCGCGTCGGCGGCGCCAGCGACAGCGCCCACACCTCACCAAGCACATAGAGCGGATTGATGACCACGCCGACGAGAAAGCGGATGATGAACCACGCCACCCAATCCTGCAGATAGCCGATCGTCAGGAAGCAGAGCGCGCCGGCCAGCGAACAGCCGACGGCGAGGTTGCGCGCGCCGACCAGGCGGACGGCCGCCGGCACGAACGCAGCCGACAGGATGAGGCCAACCGGCATCATCGCCGCGGAAAGACCGATCAGCGCCGGAGACATGCCTTGCCGCTGCATCAACAGCGTAAACAGCGGATAGCTAAGCCCCTGCGCGGCGCCGAACATGGCCAAAGCGGCAGTGACGCCGGCAAGCGCTGCCCACTGCGTTGCCGCCTCGCCATCGCTCGAACCGGTCGCGACCATCCGCCATCCCTGTGAATCGCCCACCCTCGGGGGGTCGGCAAGCTAACCGGCTAGCGGTTCGGTTTGGGAAAAGGAAGGGCCGCCCGGGCAAATCTGCTGCGCCACGTCATCCGCTCCGTGCGTGTGCCCAACGATCGGTCAGCTGCCCTTCCGACATGTCGCTTCCCTCGTCCTAGTGGTCGCCGCCTCCGCAATGGCGGGACAGCCGGCGGTCCATTATGCCGCCGCACTGTCGCAGCGTACGAGGCTTGTCATGACCGCCGCCCTTCATCCCGCCGAACCGGCATTGGCAAACGATCGCGCCCGTCGCGGCGGCCGCGCGGGCAAACGTGCCGGCGCAGCGGCGGCGTTCGAGCAGCCGCCTTTCCGTCAGCTGAAAATCCCGCTGACGCCGACGAAGCTGGTCTCGGACGACGAGTTGGAATCGATCCACCTCGCCTCGTTGCGCGTGCTGCGGGAAATCGGCGTCGACGTGCTGCACGACGAAGCAAGGCGCATCATGAAGGCACATGGCGCGGATGTCCGCGAAGGCAGCGAGCGAGTGCGCTTCGACAGCGACATGATCCTCGAACTGGTTTCGCATTGTCCGTCGGAGTTCACCATCCACGCCCGCAATCCGGCGCACAATGTCCGCTTCGGCGGCGACAATCTGATCATCTCGATGATGGCGTCGGCGCCCAATTGTTCCGACGTCGACCGCGGCCGCCGGCCGGGCAACCAGCAGGACTACCGCAACTTCCTCAAGCTCGCGCAGATGCACAACATCCTGAACTGCACAGGCGGTTATCCGGTCGAGCCGATCGACATCCATCCGTCCGTCCGGCACCTCGAATGCATCCGCGATCTGAGCGTGCTCACCGACAAGGTGTTCCACATCTATTCGCTCGGCAAGGAGCGCAATGTCGACGGCATCGAGATCACCAGGATCGCGCGCGGCATCAGCCACGAGCAACTGCTCGAAGAGCCGTCGGTGTTCACCATCATCAACACCAATTCGCCGCTCAAGCTCGATGTGCCGATGATGGAAGGCATTATCCAGATGTCGAGCAAGGGCCAGGTCGTCATCGTGACGCCGTTCACCCTGTCGGGCGCCATGGCGCCGGTGACGATAGCCGGCGCGCTGGTGCAGCAGAATGCCGAAGCGCTGTCCGGCATTGCATTCGCCCAGATGGTGCGCAAAGGCGCGCCCGTCGGCTATGGCGGCTTCACCTCGAATGTCGACATGAAGTCCGGCGCGCCGGCCTTCGGCACGCCGGAATACATGAAGGCGCAATTGGTCGGCGGCCAGCTCGCCCGCCGCTACAACATCCCCTACCGCACCTCCAACACCTGCGCCGCCAACACGGTCGACGCGCAGGCCGCCTATGAGAGCGTGTTTTCGCTATGGGGCGCCATCCAGGGCGGCGGCAATCTGATTATGCATGCGGCCGGCTGGCTGGAAGGCGGCCTGCGCTGCTCCTACGAGAAGACCATTCTGGACATCGATCTGCTGCAGATGATGGCGGAATTCCTGACCCCGCTCGACCTCTCCGAGGAGGCTCTCGGCTTCGACGCTATCCAGTCCGTCGGTCCGGGCGGCCATTTCTTCGGCACCCAGCACACCCAGGACCGCTACAAGACCGCCTTCTATTCGCCTATCATCTCCGACTGGCGCAATTTCGAGACCTGGGCGGAAGCCGGATCGCCGACGGCTATCGAAAAAGCCAATCGGGTCTGGAAGGAGCGGCTGGCCTCTTATGAAGAGCCGTATATGGATCCGGCTATCCGAGAGGAACTCAACGCCTTCGTCGAGAAACGCCGGTCCGAAGGCGGCGCGCCGACCGATTTTTGATGATTGTGTCGTTGATGAACTGATCATTTGTATGGATTTGATGAACGGTCGATCCCCACTCCGTCGAGCTACGCTCGACACCTCTCCCCCGATCGACGGGGGAGAGGAAGGGCGCGAAGCGATTCCGGCTGGCACCCTTCCTCTCCCTCCGGAGGGGGGAGAGGTGGCGCCGCGAAGCGGCGACGGAGTGGGGGAAGCCGTTCATGAAACGCGCAGTCGCCGCAAAACAGGGACAACGAAGCGAGCGCGTAGCCTTCGGCAAGCGGGCAATCAGGCGGAAGCACTGCTTTGGCTTGAACTAAAGGCGCGCAAGCTTGGCGGCTACCACTTTACGCGTCAGTTCTCCATCGGCCCCTTTTTTGCAGACTTTGCTTGCCGCGAAAAATGGCTTGTCGTTGAAGTCGATGGACACCAACATGCCGGCAGTTCATATGACCGCCGCCGTGACGATTTCATGCGCGCCCAAGGCTATTCGATCCTGCGTGTTTGGAACCATGACGTCCTGAAACATCGTACTTCCGTCTGTGAAACCATCCTTGCCGCGCTTGATGGCAGGCTGGCCGAAGACATCGCTGTATCCGACCTCCGCCTTGTTTTCACGCCCCGCTCACTCGATTCAATCTCTTCAAAAACGGAACTATCTTCATGAAATCTCATGCAAAAGCGGTTGTCATCGGCGGCGGCGTCGTCGGCTGCTCGGTGCTCTATCATCTGGCCAAGGCCGGCTGGACCGACATCATGCTGATCGAGCGTTCGGAGCTCACCTCCGGCTCGTCCTGGCACGCAGCGGGCGGCTTCCATACGCTCAATGGCGATCCCAACGTCGCCAAGCTGCAGGCCTATACGGTGCAGCTCTACAGGGAGATCGAAGAGCTTTCCGGCCAGTCCTGCTCGTTGCACCTGACCGGCGGCGTGATGATGGCCGACACCCCCGAGCGCATGGACTTTTTGCGCCTTGCCCACGCCAAGGGCCGCTATCTCGGAATGGACACCGAGCTGATCACGCCGTCGGAGGCCAAGGCGATGTTCCCGCTGATGGACGAGACGAATTTCGTCGGCGCCATGTGGGATCCGGTCGAAGGCCATCTCGATCCTTCCGGAACCACCCACGCCTATGCCAAGGCGGCCAGGAAGCTCGGCGCTGAGATCGTGCTGCGCAACCGGGTCGTCGAGCTGACGCAGGAAGTCGACGGCACCTGGAACGTCGTCACCGAGCAAGGCACGGTCAAGGCCGAGCATGTCGTCAATTGCGGCGGCCTGTGGGCGCGCGAGATCGGCCGCATGGTCGGTGTCGAGCTGCCGCTGCTGGCCATGGAGCATATGTACCTTTTGACCGAGCCGATGCCGGAGGTCGAGGAATTCAACAAGTCGACCGGCCGCGAGATGATCGGCGTGATGGACTTCAAGGGCGAGATCTACACCCGCCAGGAACGCAACGGCATCCTGCTCGGCACCTATGAAAAGGCCTGCAAGCCGTGGTCGCCGGTCAACACGCCATGGGATTTCGGCCACGAGCTGCTGCAGCCCGACATCGACCGCATCGCGCCGTCGCTCGAAATCGGCTTCAAGCATTTCCCCGGCATCGAGAAGGCCGGCATCAAGCAGATCATCAATGGCCCCTTCACCTTCGCGCTGGACGGCAACCCGCTGGTCGGCCCGGTGCAGGGCCTGACCAACTTCTGGTGCGCCTGCGCCGTCATGGCCGGTTTCTCGCAGGGCGGCGGCGTCGGGCTGGCGCTGTCGAACTGGATGGTCAATGGCGACCCCGGCTTCGACGTCTGGGGCATGGACGTCGCTCGCTTCGGCGAATGGGCGAGCCTGCGCTACACCAATGCCAAGGTGCGCGAAAACTATTCGCGCCGCTTTTCCATACGCTTTCCCAACGAGGAATTGCCGGCTGCTCGCCCGGCTCAGACGACGCCGCTCTACGACACGATGCTGGCCAACAATGCCGTCATGGGCGATTCGTGGGGCCTCGAAACGCCACTCTGGTTCGCGCCGAAAGGCACGGAGCCGAAGGATATCGTTTCGTTCCACCGTTCCAACGATTTCGGGCCGATCGGCGAGGAAGTGCGTGCGACCCGCGAAAGGGTCGGCGTCACCGAGATCGCCAACTTCGCCAAATACGAAGTGTCCGGGCCGGGATCGGAAGATTTCCTCAACCGGCTGATGACCAACCGCATGCCGAAGATCGGCCGCATCGTGCTGACCCCGATGCTGAACGAGTTCGGCAGGCTGATCGGCGACTTCACCATCGCCAAGGCTGGTGAAGAGCGCTTCATGATCTGGAGCTCGTCGGCGGCGCAGAAATATCATATGCGCTGGTTCGAGAAGCACCTGCCGAGGGATGGTAGCGTCCGCATCCACCGCTTCGACCAGACGCTTGTCGGCCTCTCGATCGCCGGGCCGAGATCGCGCGATCTGCTGCAGAAGCTTGTTGACGTGGATGTCTCGACCAAGGCTTTCCGCTTCATGGATTTCCGTGAGATGGCGGTTGGCGGCGCGCCCTGCATGGTCAATCGCATCACCTATACCGGCGATCTCGGCTACGAGATCTGGATGGCGCCGGCCTACCAGCGCCTGGTCTACAAGGCGATCAAGGATGCCGGCGAAGAGTTTGGTCTTGTCGATTTCGGCATGCGGGCGCTGCTGTCGATGCGCCTGGAAAAGAATTTTCCGACGTGGTTCCGCGAGCTGCGCCCGATCTACGGGCCGTTCGAAGGGGCAATGGATCGTTTCATCAAGCTCGAGAAGAACGACTTCATCGGGCGCGAAGCGGCGGCCAAGGAACAGAGAGAAGGGCCGAAACTGCGCCGTGTCTCCTTCATCGTAGATGCCGCGGATGCTGACGTGATGGGCGACGAGCCGATCTGGGCCAAGGTCTGCGGCAAGGATTTTGGCACGGTCGAAAAGCCGCACGGCTATGGCGCGCCACGCTTCGATATATCAGGCAAGGAAGTGCGCGGCTCCAGGGCCGCGGAAGGCGCCTCGGCCGTGCGCGGCATCGTCGACGGCGACTGGAGCGTGGTCGGCTGGATCACCTCCGGCGGCTATGCGCATTACGTCCAGAAATCGATGGCGCAGGGCTATGTGCCGGCCGCCTTGGCCGAGAACGAGAGCGCCGGACTGTTCGAGATTGAAATCCTCGGACACCGGCGGCCGGCCCGCATCAATGTCGAGCCGCCCTTCGACCCGAGTGGCGAGAAGATGCGGGCGTAGGCGGTCAGGGTTGCTGCCCAAGGCCGCCGCCTACTGCTGCCCACCCCAAGGCTGCTACAACATTGTGCGGGGCACGGTCTCATGCTAGCGCAGCCGGTGCAACTGGCACGGGCGATGAGAACTCCTTGAAGTATTCGATGAAATGGGCCGAATGGCTTGCCGAGGGCAGGATCGGCCCTTTCCCCGCGGCGATCGTGTTGGTCGCGCTTTATTGCTGCACACAGGTCGTCGTGCTGTCGCTGGCGAGCCTGTGGGCGGGAACCGGGGTCGGTGTCGATGACTCCGAACAGCTGATGTATATGCGGTTTTTGTGGGCCGGCTATGGCGGCTCGCAGCCACCGCTTTACTCCTGGCTCGGCTGGTTGACGTCGTCGGTTTTCGGAACCAACATCTTCGCGCTTAAACTACTGAAGTATTCCCTGATTTTCGTGGCCTTGACGTCGGTCTTCGTCGCGGTGCGCAAACTCGGCTATTCCCAGCGCACCGCAGTTGCCTCCATTCTAGGTCTGTTGCTGTTTCCTCAGCTGGTCTGGGAAATGCAGCACACCTTATCGCATACCGTTGCCGCCTTTTGTTTTTCGGGGCTGCTGCTGCTTGCGCTCGTCGAGCTTCTGCAGCGCAAATCGCTGCTGACCTATGCCTTGTTCGGCCTGGCGATCGGTGCGGCTGTGCTGGCGAAATACAATCTTTTCATCCTGATTGCCGCGATGCTGGCGGCGACCTTATCGCTGCGCGAGACCCGCCAGGTCATCCTGCGTCCGCAAATCATGATCAGCATGGCCGTGGCGCTGCTGGTCTGCCTGCCGACATTGTATTGGACCGCCACGCATCCGAGCGAATTGCTGGCGCGCAGCTACAAGTTCGGCATCAATGAAGGCGACGGTGCTTTCCTCGTCGCGTTGAAAGGCATCATCGGCTTTGGCGATGCCGTAATGAATTTTGCCATCTTGCCGGTCGTGATTTTCGCAGTGGCGATGCTGGCGGGACGGGTCAGTCCATCGACGCTCCGCCTACGGCTTCCAGATTCGGAAAAACTATTGTGGCGCATTCTCGGCTTCGGGCTCTGCATCACCATTGTCCTGGTGATCGCCAGCGGCGCCACAACGTTCAAGGCGCGCTGGTTGTTGCCGGTCCTGCTTTTTTTGCCTGCCGCCTTCGCCGCCCGCATGGACTCCCTCGGCGACAAAGGCAGGACGGCGCAAAACCTCACCATCACCGTTGCAGCCACACTGGCCATACTGATCTTGCCGGCAACATGGGCTTATCAGGTCTATGGTGGAAAGGGCCAGGGACGCGTCGTCCGTCTGGACTACCCGACGCTATATCGTGATCTGACCGCAGATGGCGCAGTCAAGACGGTCATGTCGGACTGGCACTGGGTGGGCAATCTCAGGCTCGTCGATCCAGACCTTGTCGTCCTCGGAGAAGAGGTGCCGGGTTTCGCCGCGTTGCTGCAGGAGCCCGCTGTTCTGATCTGGCTCGACCGGCCTAGCCCGGAACCGGAAATCCTGGACCGCATCAGCCAGGCGGGTTTCGTCCTGGACAGTGAACGCCGCAGCCTCAGGGTTCCCGAATTTCTCGGTTCGAGCGACGGCAGGCTTGTGACCGTCGTCAAGTTGAAAAAGCGGGATGCCAATGCTCCTGCCACCAATTGAGATCGGGAGTATAGGAAAGTGAGCGAGCCAGGCGTCGAGCGACGCTTCGGTCGCCACCGCAAGATCATGCCGTTCGAGCCGGACGAAGCGGGCTCTATCGACGCGTTGCGCCTGAAGTCGCGGCAGAAGGCCGCTGAACTCAACCAGCATCTGCTTGGCTACGGTGCATTGGCGGAAGCCGAGTGGCAAGCCGCCGGCGTTGCTGCTCCCGACCTACCCACCATGCGTCGGTACCGGCTCGACCGCATCCGCGCCGAGCTGAAGCGCCGCGACTATGCGGGAGCCCTGCTCTACGATCCGATCAACATCCGCTATGCGACCGACTCGACCAACATGCAGCTCTGGGTCGCGCACAATCCGACAAGGCATTGTTTCGTTGCCACCGAAGGCCCGGTGGTGCTGTTCGACTATTTCTCCTGCGAGCACCTTTCCGACCACTCCGGCGTCGTCGACGAGGTGCGGCCGGCTGTGTCGTGGATGTATCTCTATAGCGGCGAGCTGACCGAGCAAAAGACCCGCCGCTGGGCGGCCGGCATAGCCGATCTGGTGAGGGAACATGGCGGCGGTATCAGCCGCATCGCCGTCGATCACATCAATCCTGAGGGAGTCGAGGAACTCGCCCGCCTCGGCATCTCCATCGGCAATGGAGAAGCGCTGATGGAAAATGCGCGCCTGATCAAATCGCCCGACGAAATCCTGGCCATGCGCCGGTCGATCGTCGCTTGCGAGGCGGCTATGGGCGAGATGGAAGCAGCGTTGCGGCCAGGAATTTCCGAGAACGAATTATGGGCCGAACTCCACCGCGGCAACATTGCGCGTGGCGGCGAATGGGTCGAGACCCGGCTCTTGACGTCCGGCCCGCGCACCAATCCGTGGTTCCAGGAATGCTCGTCGCGAATGATCGAAGCCGGCGATCTCGTCGCTTTCGATACCGATCTGATCGGCCCTTACGGCTTCTGCGCCGACCTGTCGCGCACCTGGCTCTGCGGCGAAACCGAGCCGTCCACCGAGCAAGGCGACCTGTTTCGCACCGCCGCCGACCAGATCGCCCACAACATTGGCCTGATGCAGCCGGGCACTTCATTCCGCGACCTAGTCGAGCGATCGGCGGTGCCGCCTGGTGATTGCTTCCCGACGCGCTACGGCGTGCTCTATCACGGCGTCGGCCTGGCCGACGAATACCCGACGCTGCCGCATGCGATCGACTGGACCGACGACACGCCCGACGGCGTGCTTGTGTCAGGCATGGTGCTTTGCGTCGAGAGCTACATCGGCCGGCTCGGCGGACGCGAAGGCGTCAAGATCGAGGACCAGATCCTGATCACCGAAACCGGCAACGAGCAGCTTTCAAGCTACCCGCTCGACGAGCGGCTGCTCGGCGGCTGACGGGCGGAAAGCTCAGTAGCCGCAGTCGATTTTGCGCCTGGCCTTGTCGAAAACGCGGTCGAACCGCGCTCGATTGGAGTTCCGATCCTTGGCCGGAAAGGCTTGCAGGAGCGTATCCTTGTCGGCGCCCATGCCGGCCAACGTGTTGATCGCCAAGTCGCCATAGCTGGCATGCAGCGGGATGATCCCCGCCCGGATACGCTCCAGCAATGGCTCGATGGCGGGAGCGCCTCGCTCGCCGAGGCGGCAGAGGCCTTGCACTCCTGCCAGATAGGAATGCTGCCAGAAATTGCCCTTGTCGAGCGGCTGCAGCGCCGCGTCGTCGATCAGATAGAGCATCGTCGGGATGGCATCGGCGCCGAACACGGAAAGCCTGGTCAAAGCCTGAAAAGCGGCGACGCGCCGGGGCGTATCCTTTGCCAGCCTTTCGAGGTCGGCACGATGCTCCGGGATCACTTGATCGGGCAGGGACTGGATAGCTATGGCCAGGCGCCCAGCTTGCGGTGCTTCGATGTTGCCGAATTTGCTTACCTTGATATCGATTTCGAAAAGCCGCGCGAAAAGCGCGTCGGCAAGCCGCGCCATGCTCTCGGGCGCCACGTCCTTCGCATATTTCGCTGCTGCGAAGACGCTGTCTGGAACGCCCAGCCGGCGCTCGTTCAGGGCTGCTATGGCGAGGTCGACATCGGGCTGCGACGCAGTCTGCCTACCGCGCAGCCTGTCAAAGAAATCATTGGCAAGCGAGTTGGTGACGGCGTCGATGGGGCCCGGCTGACTGAGCTTTGCGGCAAGGACCGCGGCCGCATCGTTCGAGTCGTCGACTGCTGGCAGCGTAAGCTCCATGCCGAGCGTGCCGGTTACGAATGCGCTCCAATCGGGCCGGTCGGCGAACTGGACGATGTGGGTAAGGTCGAGCGTTCTCGGGAAGCCGATGCGAATATCGAACTGATAGCCGGTCACATAGCTTGGCAAAAGCAGCGGCAGCAGCCGGTAGGAAGCAACGCCGGTCCATCGGTAGACCTCGGAGAAGGTTGCTCCGTCCTTGTTGTGCACAGAGATGCGGTAGACCGCGATTGTATCGGCGGTCGGATTGAGCCCTGCCTGGTAGTCGTTCACCCCACGCTTGATCTGCCCGGCGCTGACCACCGTGTCAGCTTCGGCAAGTGGCGCCTCGGATTCGATCAGGCAATTGCCCTTGGCGATCTCAAGCCGCATGCGCTCCGAAGCCTTGGGTGCGTTCCGCGCCGTGGGACTCTTTTCGAGATCAAGGAGGCGGACATCGGCAAGCTCGACTGGCGGACATGACGCCCGGCGCTCCATGTGGAAGGTCCGGGCGATGGAGGAAAAGTCCGGCTCCGGCATCTCCGCGGGATAGCTCATTACCATGATACGCCGGGCGCTGCGTGTCAGCAGCGCACGCATGCAGAAATCGTCACAGCGGGTCTGGGTCTTTGTCCAGAAGGCTGTCCGATCGGAGCGAACCGCCAGCGTCTCGGCCCGGAACGGCCGCACGATCCGGTCGTTGTCGCCCGATACCAGCGCCATCGTGGTCCGGTCCATTGACCTGTTGATCAGGAAAGGCGGCACCGCAAGCAGTGCCACCGCGATCAGCGGGCTCGTCAACCAGTTTAATCGGCCCGGGACCCCGAAGCTGATTGCCCATGTCAACAGCAGGAACAGGAACACCGGCGGGATCAGCGCCATCAGCAGGGCGAACGGGATGCCGACGATGCTGATCGCCGCGACGATGGCTATCTGCGGCAAGAGCAGACATGGCAGTGCCGCCAGCCCCAGGACCAGCAGCACGGTCCGAAATGTCCATCTCTGAATGGTTGCCACCGCCATGGTGCTGTCCCCGCGAAGTCACGCGCAGGTTGCGCGCACATGGTGACGGTCGCGTAAAGATCAGCCCAGGCCCGGATCTATTGCCAATCAGAGTTAGCGAACGGTTGTGCCGACGGCTCCGAGAGAGATCAGCAGGTCGACGAGGATGTTCTTGACCGGCTCCGGTGTCGTTCTGGCGGTGATGAAGGGCAGGCCTTTTCGCCTTCCCGTCCAGCCAACGACCTTCACCGCTTGCGCCGCTGGCTCGAAGCGTTGCGCCAGCGCCCAGCTCTTGCAGTCGATGGCCGCGACATCGGCACTGCCCTCGGCGATGGCGACGATCGAGGCACGGTGGCCGCCGCTTTCGCTGCGCGCCGTAAAGATGTCCAGGCTTTCGCCCATTGCTTCCAGGTCGCGCGTTAGCCCGATGAAGCCGGACATCGAATCGAGGCTGTTGAAGGTAAAGTGCTTGCCACGCAGGATATCGAGCGGGATGAGAGGGCTGCCTTCGGACGGTGAACCAACCGATGGCGCTTCACCTGCCCGCATCACGAGCGCGCTCGAATAGAGTTCGCCCTGCCCGCCCTCGAAGGCATCGTAATTCGGCTGGCCGATCACCTGGACATGCGTCGACAGGCCGAGTTCCATCGGCCCCCAGCAGGTCTGCGCGAACAGCAGCGCCGGATGCAGCCAGAGGCCGTGAAAATCCAGTTCGTCCGGCGGCAGCGTCGCCGGATCGGGCGCGATAACCTTTCCGGCGGCGTCGCGGATGCCGCCTTCTACAGGCCGCAGATCGGCATTGACGCGAGCGATGGTCTGCGGCGCGCCGATGCCTTTTTGCCGGAAGGCATCACGCAGCCGTGCCCATTGGGCATCGACCTCGCTCCGCATTTCGGGCCAGTCATACATCGGCAAGGCGGCAACGAAATCGCTCATGCCGGGACTTTGATCGTTACGCTGAGAAACTGACGAGACCATTGACGCGCACCTGGCTATCGCCGCGGCGATGCCGCAAAATTCATTCTTTCGGCGGCTCGGCCGGCACCGGCGCGCTGCCAAGGCCATTGAGGCTGCGCGCCCTGACGCGCGGCTTGAACGCCCGGCCTGGTTCCGGCGCGCGCCGCAGCACGGGGTGAACGATCGGCTCCTTAGCCCTGAACGCATAAGCCTTGAGCAGCGCGAAATAGTTCGGATAGGCATAGCCATTGTTCATCCGCAGCCACTCGTCACGGCGGTCGGCAAACAACTTCGGCAACCGGTACCAGGCCACCGTCGGGCTCTTGTGATGGACGAAATGCAAATTGTTGTTGAGGAACAGGAAGGACAGCGGCGAACGCTCGACGATCACCGTGCGGCCTTCCGGATGCTCCGACCACTGGTGCTCGGCGAAAGTGCGGATCGAAATCAGCGACTGGCCGAGCCACACCGGCACCAGGATGTAGAGCCACAACGGGATGCCGAAGCCGAACTGCACGACCGGCAACACGACGGCTAGGCCGATCGCGTGCAGCAACCACGCCTTGCGGATCACCTTGTCGCCGGCAAGCATCTGCTTGGCATCGTCGATGAAGAAGCCGATGCAGGAGAGCCACGGGCCAAGCACGAAGCGGCCGACCATGGTGTTGTTGATCTTCAGCAGAAATTTCATCGCCGGCGGCAACTCGTCATGGTGCCACAGCGCCTTGTAGTAGCTTTCGGGGTCGTCCAGCGGATCGGTCAGCCGTTCGTCGGCATGGTGGTGCAGGTGAATGGTCTTGAACCGGCGGAACGGCCAGACGAGGCCTATCGGCAGGAAGACGAAAACTTCGTTGAGCTGTGCATTGCGGGTCGGATGGCCGTGCAGGACTTCGTGAGCCAACGAGGATTGCAGTGCGGCGACCAACGCCAGAACGGCGAGCGCCAACAGCGGGTACGATGGCCAGAAGAGCGAGCCGGCGACGAGCCAGGTGCCGTAACAGAAAAACGCCAGAAACACGGTCGGCCATTCGATGGCCGGTGCATTGCGTCGTCTGTTATTCGTGCTCGTCATGGATCGACCACTGCCCTTCCAGTCGCCGGAATCATTTTTGATTCCTGACAGCATTGTGTCAGGAGCGTTGAATCGCTGCAACGCGACAAAGCGCACAAGATGTTGCGATTGCGCATTTTCAGCCGCATATGTTATATTTTGTGAACAAGCTGGAGGATTCATTTACGCCTAAGGTGCCGCTTCGGTGGCTTCGGCGGATTTTTTTCCTCCCAATGGCCGGAATGACGATATGGACAAACGCGACCTGTCGACGATCTTTCGGGAGCGCCTGAAAATGCTCTTGACACGGTCCGACTTGAACCAGTCCGCCTTCGCGACGGCGGTGGGCATCGACCGTTCGGCGCTTTCGCAGTTGCTGTCCGGCGCCTCGACACGCCTTCCTCGCGCCGAAACGCTGCTCAACATCGCCGCCGAATTCAAGGTATCGCTCGACTGGCTGCTCGGCCTCAGCCAGGACGAAGGCGTCACCGGTGAAATCCGCGAGAGCCTGGAGATCGAAGAAGCGCCCGATGGCTTTGACCGCACGCTGCTGGCAAGGTGGCATGCCGAGGCCGCAGGCACGAAAATCCGTTACGTGCCGGCCGGCATTCCCGATCTTCTGCGCACCGAGGCGCTTGTCGACTACGAGGCGGGCATCGCCAACAAGAGCCGCGAGGCGCAGGCCGGTGAGACGCAGTACCGTATCGACTACAACCGGCGGCCGGAAACCGACATGGAGGTCTGCATGCCGCGCCACACGCTGGAGATCTTTGCGCGGGGCCTAGGCGTGTGGGACCGTTTCCCGGAGGCCGACCGCCACCAGCAGCTTCTCCACATGGCGACGCTGCTCGACGATCTCTATCCCACTTTCCGCCTGTTTCTCTATGATGGGCGGATGCGCTATTCGATCCCCTACACCATCTTCGGACCCTATCGCGCCGCCATCTATGTCGGCGACATGTATCTGGTGCTGAATGCGACCCAGCCGGTCCGCACGCTGACCAGCCATTTCGACAATCTGATCCGCGCCGCCGACATCAACGCGCATGAGGCGGCCAGCTTCACACAAAGGCTGGCGGAAATGCGATTTTGATGGCCTGTTTCCTGCGTCGACATTGACGCCATATAAAGAGTTCTTTATATCCTTATCTCGACAAAGAGTTCCCCGGAAGGCGTATTTCCAATGACCAACCCGATTGACGCGCTGCTTGCCGAAAAGGGCGTTCTGCTCGCCGATGGCGCCACCGGCACCAATCTGTTCGCCATGGGGCTCGAGGCCGGCGAGGCTCCAGAGTTGCTGAACGAGACCGCGGCGGACACCATCACCAGCCTGCACCAGAACTTTGTCGATGCCGGCGCCGACATCATCCTCACCAACTCCTTCGGCGGCACCCGTCACCGGCTGAAGCTGCACCATGCGCAGGACCGCGTGCATGCGCTGAACAAGCGCGCCGCCGAGATCGCCCGCGCCGTCGCCGATAAAGCCGGCCGCAAGGTCATCGTGGCGGGCTCGGTCGGCCCGACCGGCGAGTTGCTGGTGCCGCTCGGCGCCATGACCTATGACGAGGCAGTCGAGGCCTTTGCCGAACAGATCGAGGGCCTGAAGGCCGGCGGCGCCGAAGTCGCCTGGATCGAGACCATGTCGGCGCCGGACGAAATCCGCGCCGCCGCCGAAGCCGCCATCCGCGTCGGCCTGCCCTATACCTATACCGGCTCCTTCGACACCGCCGGCCGCACCATGATGGGGCTGTTGCCGAAGGACATCCATGGCGTCGCCGATGGACTGTCGCAGGCGCCGCTCGGTGTCGGCGCCAATTGCGGTGTCGGCGCCTCCGACATCCTCGCTTCGCTGCTCGACATGACCGAGGCGAAGCCGGAGGCGACGGTGATCGTCAAGGGCAATTGCGGCATTCCGGAATTCCGTGGCGCCGAAATCCACTATTCCGGCACGCCCGAACTGATGGCCGACTATGTCAGGCTCGCCGTCGATGCCGGCGCCAAGATCGTCGGCGGTTGCTGCGGCACCTCGTTCGCTCACCTAGCCGCCATGCGCAAGGCGCTCGACGCACACACCAAATCGGATCGCCCGACCGTCGAGAAAATCGTCGAGCGCATCGGCCCGATGCGCAACAAGCAGGCGACGGTCAACGCCACCGAGACCAGCGAAGCCCGCCGCGAGCGTCGGCGCAGCCGCGCCTGACGCTTTCGGCTACCCGGCACTTTCGTCGAGGCGTCACGACCAATGTCGGAATTACAATGCTGAAAAAGGCCGGCAAGGTTTCCCCTGCCGGCCCGCCTCACCCGCCCGTGGGTCGGTTATCCCGTATCAGAATGATCCCATCTGAAGAAAACCGGCCATCATCGCCACTACCGATTGCTGCCCAGCGCCGAGGCAAGGCGCACAAGCGAGAGGAACTCGGAGCGGTACCCAAACGGGTCGGCTCCCCGGGCGGCAGTGGCAATCTCCACGATCTTGTCGTAGCCGAACTTCGCGGTCGCATCCTCGTCGCGCAGCTTCTGGCCGAACGCCGCGACGGCAACCGAGAACCGCTGGTCGGTGCTGGCCTGGTTGAAATCAGCCACTTCGTTGGCTGATGTCACCGGCGTGGTGATCAGCTTCGAGGCATCCTCGTTCGGCAGCTTGTAGCGGATCTTCACGAAGGCATATTCGTCGGCGTTGGCGACGCCGCCATTGTTCACCGACGCCTGGCCGTAGCGCAGCGGATCGATCTTCTCGCCGCCGTTGCCCTTCGGCGTGATCTCGTAAATCGCGGTGACCGAATGGCCGGACCCGATCTCGCCGGCATCGACGCGGTCGTTGTTGAAATCCTCGCGGTTCAAGGCGCGCGTCTCATAGCCGATCAGCCGGTATTCCGAGACCTTGTTCGGGTTGAACTCGACCTGGATCTTCACGTCCTTGGCGATGGTGAACAGCGTCGAGGACGCATCCTCGACCAGCACCTTCTCGGCCTCCGCCAAAGTGTCGATATAGGCAGCGGTGCCATTGCCGTTCTGGGCAATGGTCTGCATCATTTGGTCGTTGAGATTGCCGCGGCCAAAACCGAACACCGACAGGAACACGCCGGTCTTGCGTTCCTGCTCGATCAGCCGCTTCAAATCGTCATCGTTGGTCTGGCCGACATTGAAGTCGCCGTCCGTGGCCAGCATCACTCGGTTGACCCCGTCCTTGACGAAGGATTTCTGCGCCAGCCGGTAAGCTTCCTTGATGCCCGCCTCGCCGGCCGTCGAGCCGCCGGGCGTCAATGTGTCGATGGCATTGAGGATCTTGTCCTTCTCCGAGACCTTGGTCGGCTCCAGGACAGTGCCGGCGTCACCCGCGTAAGTGACGATCGAGACTGTGTCGTCGGGCCTCAACTTGCTGACCAGAAGCCGGAAGGCCGACTGCAGGAGCCGCAGCTTGTCCTGCTCGTTCATCGAGCCCGACACGTCGATCAGGAACACCAGATTGGCCTTGGGCTGCTCGGCCGGCTTGGCGTCGAAACCCTTGATGGCGACATGCATCAGCCTGGTATGCTCGTTCCATGGCGTCGGCATGACGCTGACGGTCGAGTTGAACGGCGTCGAGGCAGTGTCCGGTCCTTTCCAGTCATAAGGGAAGTAGTTGATCATCTCCTCGACGCGGACCGTGTCGGCCTGCGGCACAACACTTTCCCTGAGCGAACGCCGCACGAAGGAATAGGAGGCCGTGTCGACATCGATCGAGAAGGTCGAGACCGGGTCTTCGCGCGCCGTACGCACCGGATTGGTCTTGAAATCCTCGACGCGGTCGCGGTTTTGCTCCGGCAGCAGCATCTGGTCGGCTGGTGCGGTCGAAGGCTGAGCCATCAACCTGGATTGGGCGACAGTACCGGGCACACGGCCAATCTGCGCGGCGCCATCGGCTGCAGGAGCCGTGGTACTTGAACCGCCAGCCAGCGCCTCGCGAGGCGAGGGCTCGGGCGCATTGCGAGCCAGCATATCCTGCTCCACCAGGCCACCCAGCGCATTCGATTGGGGCTTCGGCGGCGATGCCGGCGCAAGCGCCTCGGCCGCGGCGCGGCTTTCGGCGTCGACATCAGCTTTCTTCTGTTTGTCGGCCTCGGCCACGGTGAGCGGCCTCACCGTGGCCGGCGCTTTAGCCGCTGGTTTGTCGGCCAGCGTTTCGGTGATCTTCTCGTCCCCGCCGGAATGGAACGGCTGCTCCTGCAGCATATAGATGGTGGCGTATCCGGCGATCGGCAGGGCGACGAGCCCGGCAATGGCCGGCGTGGCGAAGAGTTTCTTTTGCATGATTTCGCTCCAGAGCTTTTGTGCTCGCTCTATGAGACGAAGCCCGTTCGCCGATCCTTGGGTGGCAGGTGAAGTTTTTTCGTCCAGGTCGTAGGCGCGCATGGCAGCCTCGAAGGCACGCGCCTTTGCGTCGGCACCCGGTGCCGGTGCTGCGATATCGCGCAGCCTCTTGAGTTCGTTGTCGTCGACCATGATCACACTTCCCCGGTTGAACGCACGAGCGTCTGCAACCGTTTCTTCGCTTCATGGATGTGCCAGGAAACCGTCGTCTCCGAGATCCCCATCGCCTCGGCAGCGGCTGCGTGGCTCAGCCCTTCACCATAGACGAGCAGCACCGCGTCGCGCTGCTTGCCCGGCAGCATCCGCACTGCCGCCCAAAGCGCCTCGGTCGGATCTTCAGGCTCGGCTTCTCCCGAGATCAGTGCGTAAGCGCCGTAGGCGTCGGTCTTGACCGTCTCGCGGGCGGTCTTGCGCATCACGTCGCGTGCCGCATTCAGCGTCATGGTGTAGAGCCAGGTGGTGAAGGCGCCGCTGCCATGATAATCGCGGATCGCCCGGCCAAGCCGGATGCAGACTTCCTGGGCGACATCCTCGGCGTCGGCCTTTTTCCCGCACCAGCGATAGGCGGCGCGATAGACGAAGTCATAGTGCCTTTCGAGCAATTTGCCGAAAGCCCCCCTGTCTCCGTCCTTCGCCCGCCCGATCAACTCGGCGTCGGAGGCTTCGCTTTCATCCAGCATCATCGCCATCATTGCCTGTTGGACGAAGGCTAATGGCGATTCCTTGGGATGATGGAAGAAATTTTTTGGGAGGCGGTCACTTGAAGACCATCTGCGCCCTACCCGAGCGTCTCCGCGAACAGCGTCGTCAGCCGCTTCCAGTGGCGCTCAGCGCCGGTTGCATCGAAGGCGCTGTGGTCCGGCGCGCACCAGCCATGCGCCATGCCGGCATAGTTTTCGATGACGTGGTCGACCTCGGCCGTGCGCAGCGCTTCGGCCAGCCGCGCCGACTGTTCGGGTGGGAAGCTGCGGTCCACACCAGCCGTGCCGACATAGACCCGCGCCTTGATCGACGCAGCCTTCCGATGCGGGCTGTCGGCAGCATCGCTCGCCAGATTGCCGCCATGGAAACTGGCGGCGGCAACGATGCGGTCGGGATAGGCCGCGGCTGCATTCAGCGCCCGCGCTCCGCCCATGCAATAGCCGACGGCGCCGACTGGTCCGGCCACGCCTTCGGCATCGAGCGCATCGAGGAAAGCGCCGCTGTCGCGGATGGTCATGTCCTGGGTCGTGCCGCTGAGAAGACCCGTGATGACGGCCTTGCGCTTCTCGTCGCTGAATGCGGTCTTGGCCTCGAAAGGGCCGTAGGGCGCGTTGCGGTAGAAAAGGTCCGGGACCAATACCGCGTAATTGTCGCCTGCAAGCCGTTCCGCCATTTGGTCGAGCGCCGGCCGCGGGCCAAAAGCGTCCATATAGAGGATGATAGCCGCCTTGGCCGGGGCTGCCGAGCGGAACAGACCGGCTTTTGCCAAGCCGTCGCTGGTTTTGATCTGAATGTCCCGCTTCGCCATCACCACTCCTTTGACTTGTCGTGCGATAGATATCCGCGCAGTCCGTCAGGGCAAGTCGTAATGAGGCAACCGCATTCAAGATTCCGTGCGGCATTCGGCGATGCTAAAGACGCGCAAACGCCGCCATGTGAAAAGCTTGAGCCTCTGGGGGATAGCGATAGGCCGTGCCATAGGGACAGGCGTTGCGATCGAGACAACCGCCGGTTCGGCAAGGCGCGCCGTTTTGCCCACGCACATGCGCCAGACACGTTTCATGCGCGAAACCATCCGCAGAATACGCGTCGACCGGACAGGATTTCAGGCAAGGTTTTTCCAGACATGCATCGCAAAGGTGAATCACGTCGCGAGGTTCTTGGAGCGCAATCTCGTCCTCGAACAGCAGCGCGCCGCGATAGGCGTGCCAGAGCCCGTATTGCGGATGCATGAGGATGCCGAGCGGCGACGGCTTCAGTCCCTCCGCCCGCTTCGCCCATTGCTGGAACGGCAGATACGGCCTGTCGGACGGTGACACGGCACGCGCGCCGAATTTCTTCGCCACCGCGCCGATCACTTCACGCGACCACGTATCGAGCGGATTGGCGATGGTTTGCGGTTGGCTTCCTTTCCAGCGCAGGAAATGCGGCCACGGCGCAGCGCCCGCCTGCCCCACCAACAGCACGGATCTGGCGGCAGCGCCAGAGAGACCGGAAGGTGCTTGCTCGCCGTCCGTAAAATTGAAGCCGCCACGAAGCATGAGACCGTGAGCGGAAAGCGCAGCCGCGACGGTTTCGACCATGCTGCGCTCAAGGAACTCTGTCACCCTTCGATCCTTGAAAACGGGATTACTCCCCTTTTCTCAAGCGTCTCACGCAAATTGTCGGCGTAGCGATGCGCAAACGCCTCTACTTCACCTTTGGGCCGGGCAAAATAGCGGTCATAAAGTGTTGAGTAGTCCTCACCTTGGGCGAACGGCGCTTCCACTTTTCCAAGCCAATCAACCCAGTGACCGATCTCATGCAGAAGCGTGCGATAGAGCTGCGTGGCTCGCACGGAATCGAGTGAGGTGGAAACGAGATGCTTCTTCCCAACCCGGCTGACTTTGTGACCATCCAAACGAAGTCTGTCCAACTCTGCCGCATCCTCAGGGTCCAGCGATGTGGACCATTCGATGGTGTCGCCAACGTTACAGGCTTCCAAAAATAAGGCCGGACCACTTTTTTCGATGGAGGATCCGCGAAAACCAAGATCGGCATAATAAAACATTCGCCCCCACGCCGGTCTGAGTACGCGCGCTTTTCGCGTCGGTTGGCGCAAGACAAATGTTTCCAGCCCGGCCCAGTCAGCGAGAGGAACATGAGAGAGAAGGAAGACCACATCTTCGACCGAGCATGCGTGAACACACCCACCGCTCGTCTTTTCGACAATGAGTGTTACGTCCCTGCCATTCACCGTCCTGCGCAGCATCTGGCCAGGATTGAGCTGCGCCGCACACCATCCAGCGGATATCCACGGTCGGGGAACGATCATGCGGTTGTTTTGCCCATGGCCCTGCTTCGGCGTGCCAATATTCCGGTTTCGCCTGACTGGATTGAAAGGCATCCGCACCCGTCCCCCGATAAATCGCTCATCCATCAAAGGTGAACGCCTTCAGCTAGGCGAGCGGAATAGCACGGGATCGCGGTGGCCACCAACATGCTGGCTGCCGGTCGCTGAGCGGATTGATCACGGTCGTCCCCCGCCAACGCAGGAAATGCGGCCATGGCGCGGCGCCCGCCTGCCCCACCAGCAAGACGGATCTGGCGGCAGCGCCAGAGGGGCTAGGTGGAGGCGCTTCACATACTGCGAAATTGAACCCACCGCGAAGCATGAGACCGTGAGCGGCCAAGGCCTTGCCAACGCCTTCATAACGAGGTCGCGACCCGTGAGATTGCAACCCAAAGGACGTCACATCGGACATAGTCGCCTTATGAAGCTCGTAAGCTGCGTGACTCTCGTTTCGGATCGTGAGGGCGGGAACACCCCGAGACCATATGGCTCCAAGCCTTCCCCCGATCATCGACGATCGTCAACCAGCACCTAAACCCGTTTTCGTCATCCGAGCAGACAGGGGCATCAATGATATTCCGAGACAGGTCAAACTCCACCTCGATCGAACAAGTTTGAAGTTTCAAGCCGCGAACCGCGGCTTGGGCCTCAATCATGGAACGATACCGTCCTATCATCGAAGCGAAGGCTGGCAATGTCGCGGAAGACTCTTCTGACAGGTCTATTCGAATTTTGGACGTCGAATTTTCTTGTGCCAATGAATGGAGTTTGCCAACGCCCCAGTAGCCATTAACGTCGTTGTTACGGCTCACGAACGACTGGCGATATCGATCGCAACACCCTTGAAAACCTTCCTTCGAGCCATATCGGTCTCCGGGCAAGCGATGTCCGAAGACGTCGGAGGGGCGGACTCAAATCATCCCTTTCGGTCCGGGTCGGAGAAGGCGCTCCGCCAGACTTCCTTGTGGATGATGTTGGCGACTTTAGCCCCGCCTGACTCGGGCTCCTTTCAGGTGAAGGCGTCGGCCATTGACGCCTTTTTCCTGCCGATGAAATCCTTCAGCCCGTCGTCGATGCCCGGATCGAGATACGGCGCCTCGTAGCTTTCCAACCAGCGGCGGGCGAGTTCGTTGGCGCGCTGCGGCGCGGTCTTTTCGCCTTCGGCCAACCACTGCTCGTAGGAATTGTTATCGGCGATGTTGGAACGGTAGAAGGCGGTCTGGAAATTGGCCTGGGTGTGGTCACAGCCGAGATAATGGCTGCCTGGACCCACCTGGCGGATGGCATCCATCGCCTGGCCGTTTTCCGACAGGTCGACGCCTTCCGAGAACTTCTGCGTCATGCCGAGCTGGTCGATGTCCATCATGAACTTTTCGTAGCAGGAGGCGAGCCCGCCCTCGAGCCAGCCGGCCGAATGCAGCACGAAATTGGTGCCGGCAAGGATCGTCGAGTTCAGCGTGTTGGCGCTCTCGTACGCCGCCTGCGCGTCCGGGACTTTCGAGGCGCACAGCGAACCACCGGTGCGGAACGGCAAGCCGAGCCGGCGCGCGAGCTGCGCCGCGCCATAGGAAACCAGCGACGGCTCCGGCGTGCCGAAGGTCGGCGCGCCCGACTGCATCGAGATCGACGAGGCGAAGGTGCCGAACAGCACCGGTGCGCCCGGCCGGATCAGCTGCGTGAACGACGCGCCGGCCAGCACTTCGGCCAGAACCTGGGTCAGCGTGCCGGCGACCGTCACCGGGCTCATCGCGCCGGCGAGGATGAACGGCGTGACAATGCAGGCCTGGTTGTGGCGCGAATAGACCTTCAGCGCCCCCAGCATGGTCTCGTCGAACACCATCGGCGAATTGGCGTTGATCAGGCTGGTCAGCACCGTGTTGTTCTCGACGAAATCGTCGCCGAACACGATTTTTGCCATCGCCACCGTGTCCTCGGCGCGCTCCGGCGCGGTGACCGAGCCCATGAACGGCTTGTCCGAATATTTGATATGACTGTAGATCATGTCGAGATGGCGCTTGTTGACCGGCACGTCGACCGGCTCGCATACCGTGCCGCCCGAATGGTGGATCGACGGCGCCATATAGGCGAGCTTCACGAAATTGCGGAAATCCTCGATCGTTGCATAGCGCCTGACGCCGTCGAGGTCGCGCACGAAGGGTGGTCCGTAGACCGGCGCGAAGACGGTGGCGTTGCCACCGATCTGCACTGAGCGCTCGGCATTGCGGGCGTGCTGGGTATAGACGGACGGCGCTGTCTTCAACAGCGAGCGGCAGAGGCCTTTCGGGAAATGCACGCGCTCGCCCTTGACGTCGGCGCCGGCCTCTTTCCACAGCTGCAGCGCCTCGGCGTCGTCGCGAAAGATGATGCCGATCTCTTCGAGCACCGTGTCGGTGTTTTTCTCGATCAGCGCCAGCCCTTCCTCGTCCAGCACCTCATAGACGTTGATCTTGCGCTTGATGTAGGTGAGCTGGGTGCCGGGGCCGCCACCCGAGCGCGCTGCCCGCCGGGCAGCGGCACCACCGCTGGCGGCACGTCCGCGCCGCGCGTTTGACGCTTCCTGGTCGACCGGCGCGTTCTCACTCATGATCGTTCTTCCCTGACTTTTGTTCTGGCGTAATTGTTACGGCCGCATATTGCGCCTTCTGGCCGGATCGTAGCCATGCACCCTATTCGAAACGGCCCGCCAGCGCCAACGCCTGTCGCAAAATCGACAAGAATTCCAATAGATTTGCGGTCGCTTTCCTTTTGCGGGAAGTCGCAAATCAGCTATGGACGCAAGGCTGTAGCGGGTTAGGTATTGACGTGATATTTGAGGCCCCGCAACTGTATCCGTGCGGCAAGGAGCTGGATTAAAAATGGCCGACGACGAGATCATCCTTTCCGAGCTTTCCGACGACGAGCTCGTGCAGCAGATGCACGACGACCTTTATGACGGGCTGAAGGAAGAGATCGAGGAAGGCACCAATATCCTTCTCGAGCGCGGCTGGGCGCCTTACAAGGTGCTGACCGAGGCACTGGTCGAAGGCATGCGCATCGTCGGCGAGGATTTTCGCGACGGCATCCTGTTCGTGCCGGAAGTGCTGTTGTCCGCCAACGCGATGAAAGCCGGCATGTTCATCCTGCGTCCGCTGCTCGCCGCCACCGGCGCGCCTAAGCAGGGCAAGATGGTGATCGGCACCGTCAAGGGCGACATCCACGACATCGGCAAGAACCTTGTCGGCATGATGATGGAAGGCGCCGGCTTCGACGTCATCGACCTCGGCATCAACAATGCGGTGGAAAAATATCTCGACGCCATCGAGCAGCACCAGCCCGACATCATCGGCATGTCAGCGCTGCTGACGACGACCATGCCCTACATGAAGGTCGTCATCGACACGATGAAGGAAAAGGGCATCCGCGACGACTATGTCGTGCTGGTTGGCGGCGCGCCGCTCAACGAGGAGTTCGGCAAGGCCGTCGGCGCCGACGCCTATTGCCGCGACGCCGCCGTGGCGGTCGAGACCGCCAAGGACTTCATGAAGCGCAAGCACAACGTCCGCGCTTCGGCCTGAGCTGGCGAGGAGAAGACAGGAGCATCAGTACGGAAGCCCGTACTGATGCTATGATAAAGGCCGATGCGGCGCGTAACGCTGGCATGTCAAAACATTTAGTAAGCGACAGCGATCCGCGTAGCGAACATACCCGATGAAACCATTAAACGGGACGTTGAGCGCGGCAAGCCTTGCTCGGGGCGTTCGGGCGGGTTGAAACGCCTATTCTGACTCTTTCGCCTCTTCCTTTTTCAGGACCGGCGTGTCGGCAGTTGTCGTATTTGCAATGCTTGCGACTTTGGTTTGCTGATCTACGCTTGCAGCTTTGGTTTGCTGATCTACGGAAGCCGTCGTTTTGGTGTGGCCAACACATTCCGCTGCGGCGCCGGACACAGAAAGGCCCAGAGCGGCGACAACTAAGAGAGCGGTCTTCATCGTAAGGCTCCTAGTTTCGTTGTTAAGGGTACTAGAAAAGGGTAACGGCATATCCCCTGCTCGAAAAGTCAAATTTTCGTGCCTGCCCCCGAAGAAAACAATTGCAACAGGCGGACACGACGTCCGCGCCTCGGCCCGATCTCGGCGAATTCGGCATGCACACTAAACCGAGTCGCGCCTTGCAGCGCGACTTTGCTGTTCCCAGATGTTACAAGGACTTAACGCGCATCGCTTGAACTACGTTGATCGCGATGCGCGTTGATGAGATTGCGGATCAGGGATTCTCGACGGTGTCCTCAACCGCGTTTGCTGTCGATTTGACGTCCTTGCCGACGCCGCGGACGGTGTTGGCGCAGGCCGAAAGTGCCAGGGCGCAAGCGAGAATGGCAATGGGTGTAAGGCGCAACAGTTTCATGGACGGTGTCTCCCTCGTTCGATAGATTCGAAACAAATAGCAACGAAACCCGGTTCTATGAGCGCCGTGCAAAAACTACAACCCGATCAAGGCGACAGGCTGCTCGTCATCGCCTGCGGGATGATTGCGCGCGAAGTTCTGGCCGTCAAGGAGCAGCTGGGGCTCGACCATCTCGACCTGACCTGCCTGCCGGCGGAGTTCCATTTCTACCCGGACCGCATCGCGCCGGCCATGGACAAGGCAATCGAGAAGGCCAAGGCGGATGGCTATAGAAACATCTTCGTCGGCTACGCCGATTGCGGCACCGGCGGCCTGCTCGACCGCGTCTGCGAGAAGCATGGCGTCAAACGCATGGCCGGGCCGCATTGCTTTGCCTTCTACCAGGGCATGGACGCCTATGCGAAGGTCGCCGATGACGACATGATGTCGTTCTACATGACCGACTTCCTGTGCCGCCAGTTCGACGCCTTCTTCATGAAGCCGCTCGGCCTCGACAGGCATCCGGAGCTGATCAAGGACTATTTCGGCAATTACGAGAAGCTGATCTATATCGCCCAGACCGACGATCCGGAACTCGACAAGGTCGCCGAGAAGGCCGCGAAAATGCTCGGCCTCGCTTATGAGCGCCGCTCGACCGGTTATGGCGACCTGACGGCGGAGCTGGCCAGCGCCGCACACGGCTGACCGTTCGATCAGGCGGTCCCTTCTTCCGCTGCAAGCGCGGCGAGCACATCGGCAAAGCTCGTCTTGCAGACGAAGCCCAGCCTGTCCCTCGCCCGCGAGGCGTCGTAGACACGGTCGATCGAGGAAAACATCGTCCAGCCTTTCCGCGCATAGAGTGCCGGAAATTCCGGAAAATAGCGCGCCACGACGGACGGTGCGTCGGCGATCAATGCCTCGCAATCGTCGGGTCGGAACGGCGTTGGCGCTGAGACGATGACGATGTCGAAGCCTAGCTGTGGCGCCTTCTCCAGCGCCGCGGCATGAGCCTCGGCGGCATCTTCCACGGTCAGCCGGCGAAACAACAGCTCATTGGCCTTGATGTTGGCGTCCGACTGCTCGATCGCATGCCCCATGTCGTCTGCTTCGGGAAAAAACCTTGCGGTGCGCAGCACGATCACCGGCAGTCCGGACTGAATGTGATAGAGGCGGCAAAGATGTTCGGCCGAAAGCTTGGTGACGCCGTAGATGTTGCGCGGCTCGGGCGACATGTCTTCCGTCAACCAGGCGGCCTTGCGCGCACCGCCGGTCAAGCCGGCGCGTATGGCTTTCGAGATCATCAGCGAGGTCGTCGACGTGAAGACGAAGCGCTGAATGCCTGATGCCACCGCCGCGTCGAGCAGGTTGAGCGTGCCGCGCACATTCGTCTCGATGAAATCCTCATTACGTTGGTGTTCGATGTCAGGCTTGTGCAGCGCGCCGCTGTGGATGATCGCCTCGATGTGATTTTTGCTGACCGTCCGCATGACCAGATCACGGTCGGCGACCGAGCCGATCACCTGCGTTTGCACCGACGGGACGGGATCGAGGCCGACGAGGTCATGGCCAAGGGCCCGCAGGCGCGGCGCCAGCGCGCTGCCCAGCCAGCCTGACGATCCCGTAAGCAAGATCCGCATCGGCGAAACCACGAATTTTAACCTGGCCGCTGTTAAGCACGGATGACAGGCCTCCGCGAACGGGTAAGTTATGTGCCAAACGAGAAAACAGGCTGTTCCAGCCATCGACCGGGAAACGCACCGATGATTGCTCGCCTCTTGATTGCCGCCGCGGCGTTGTCTGCTTCGCCCTGCCCGCGCTCGCCGATGGCGAGGTGCAGAAGCTGATCACGCCCGCCGACAAGGTGAGGCTCGACAAATATGATGAGACGCGTAAGGCCGCCCTTGATGAAGCCAAGGCCGGCGACGCCGCCGAGGTCAAGCAGCTCGACGCCTTGCTGGCAAAGCCGCTGGTCTCGTTTTCCGACAAGGACCTGACCGGCAACTGGCAATGCCGCACCATCAAGGCTGGCGGACTAAGCCCGCTCGTCATCTATGGCTGGTTCAAGTGCAAGGTGAGCGACGATGGTTCGGGCTGGATGCTGGAAAAAATCACCGGCTCGCACCGCACCAAGGGCCGTTTCTTCGACGACGGCGAAAAGCGCTCGATCTATCTCGGCTCCTTCTCCGTCAACAACGATCCCGCGAAACCCTATGGCAGCGGCCCACAAAGCGATCAGGTCGGCTACGCCTTTCGCAACAGCGTCAACGAATGGCGCATCGAGTTCCCGGCGCCCTATCACGAATCGAAGCTCGACATCCTTGAATTCAAGCGCTGAGCCTGCGGCCCTGGTTCCGATCACCAAGGATTAACCCGGCCGGCCTAGCATCTCGCCCGCTGAGAGCAGGTCTTTTCGGGGCGGCACAAACATGGAACCGTTGAAATCAAATCCGCGGCCGATCGTCGTCGTCACCGAAGGCGGTCCGCATATCTGGGCCATCGTCAACGCCATCTCTGACCGACTCGGGCCGGTGAGCGTCATCCTCGAAAGCCCTGAATCCAAAAAGCAATTGCTGCTCGGGCGCGCCCGGCGCCAAGGCTGGCTACAGGCCATCGGGCAGCTCGGCACAATGGTGCTGACGCGGCTCGGCAAGCGGTTTTTCGCCGGGCATGCAGCCCGCATCATCGCCGAACAGAAGCTGCAGACGGAATCAAAGCCCGGACAAGCGATCATCCACGTTCCCTCAGCCAATGCGCCGGAGTGCCTGCAGGCGATCAGGGAAATCCAGCCCGGCGTCGTGCTGCTCGCTGGCTGCCGCCTGCTGTCGAGGCAGACACTTGCCAGAATTCCTTGCCCGGTCCTCAATTACCATGCCGGCATCGCTCCGAAGTATCGCGGCATGAATGGCGGCTACTGGGCGTTGGCCTCCGGCGATGCGGAGAACTTCGGCACCACCGTGCATTTGGTCGACGCCGGCGTCGACACCGGCGGCGTGCTGCGGCAGGTGCGCGGCAAGCCTGAGGCAGGCGATACGATTTCAAGCTATGCGCTGCGGCAGGCGGCATTCTCACGCGACATCTGCGTCGAGGCGGTCAGGGATGCGCTGGCCGACAAGCTTGCCACCTCAGATCCCGGCCTGCCTTCCAAACAATGGTATCATCCGACGATCTGGTTCTACCTCTGGACCGGCGTAAAAACCGGCGTCTGGTAAGGAGCGCCGATTTACCGGACAGCGCCTCGGCGATAAGCTTGCAGGCATGAGCGAAATCGACCACCGCACCATTATCGCCGGTCTGTCGGTCGAGGATCGTCGCGACCTCACCGCCAAGCTGGATAGGCCCGGCATTGTCCGGCTGGCTGTCCATGGCGGACTGGTTGTCGTGCTGGGCGCGATGATCACCGCCCGCATCCCATTCTGGCCCATTATCATGCTGCCGCAGGGGATCCTGATCGTCTTCTTCTTCACGCTGTTGCACGAGACCATCCACGAAACCGCTTTCAGGACAGCGTGGCTCAATCGCGCCATCGCCACCGTGACCGGCTTCCTGATCCTGCTGCCGCCGGTCTGGTTCCGCTATTTCCATTTCGCGCACCACCGACACACGCACGATCCGGACAATGATCCCGAACTCATGAGCCCGAAACCGGAGACCATCGCCCAGTATTTGCGCTATCTCTCCGGCCTCCCCTATTGGATCGGCATGGCGCGCGTGACTGTCGTCAACGCCGCCGGCCGCAACCGCGACGGCTTCGTGCCGGAAAAGGGCCGCGACAAGGTGATTTCGGAAGCACGTTGGTTCCTGATCGCCTATGCGGTGCTGCTGGTGGCCTCGCTGGTCGCGCAGTCGGCGCTGCTGCTGTGGGTCTGGATTGTGCCGGTGCTCGTCGGCCAACCCTTTTTGCGGGCCTATCTGCTGGCCGAGCACGCACTGTGCCCGCATGTCGCCAACATGCTCGAAAACACCCGCACCACCTTTACCACAAGGCTTGTGCGCTTCGTGGCGTGGAACATGCCTTACCATTCAGAGCATCACTGTTATCCGGCCGTTCCCTTTCACCGCCTGCCGCGCTTCCACCAGATCGTCGCCGAGCATCTGCGCACGACCGAGCGAGGCTACGTTCGCTTCCACAGGAAGCTCGTCGGCAGCTTCGATCGTCGCGGCGGCTGATCCAAACCAAGCCAAGCATCGAAAATTTCCACCTTTCCTTTTGCGCCCTGCGATTGCGTCGCTTTTGAATGCGCGCGCGTCGTCCCATAACAAGCAGCCCAACAGCGCTTCCGGCAATGCTCGGAACACGAGGAGTAAGAAATTCATGGCCGATCTGATCGTCGTCTACTGGCGCGACATCCCCGCGCAGGTCATCGTCAAGAAGGGCCGGCAGAACGCCAAGCGCGAACTGCCGCTGCGCTTCACCGAGGCGATCGACATGTGTGCGATGCGCACCGGCGCCGGCGGTACCGACGACTACCTGGCCGAATGGCGCAAGGCCGACCCCGTGCCGGTCAGCGACGATCTTGAAGGCGAGGCTGAAAAAGCCTTTCAGGATATCGACGCGAAATACGACCGCGAGCGGCTGGTCGCTCTGGTCAAGGCGGGCGGAAAAGAAGATGCCTGAACCAACCCCGGCGGTTACCCAGGCCACTTTGGTCAAGAAGGCGGCGCCGAAATCCGACTACAAGCCGGCCGACGTGTCGCCGCAGCGGCGCGTGCAGCGCTCGTTCGCGGTCAGGCTGTGGTCCGTGCGGCATTCGCGATTGCTCGAATGGTTCTACGCCAGGTTCGCCGACATGTTCTTGACTCTCCACCCGCTGTGGAAGGGCATCGGTTACGGCCGCGTCGAAGCCCCGATCAAATTCGTCGAAAAACGCGTCAAGGGTTTTATGTTCGATTGCCGCATGTGCGGCCAGTGCATCCTTTCCTCCACTGGCATGTCGTGCCCGATGAATTGCCCCAAGCAATTGCGCAACGGCCCTTGCGGCGGCGTGCGTGCCAACGGCAATTGCGAGGTCGAGCCTGATATGCCCTGCGTCTGGGTCAAGGCCTGGGAAGGCTCACGCAACATGAAGCATGGCGACAAGATCCTCGACGTGCAGAAGCCGGTCGACCAGTCGCTGCGCGAGACCTCGGCATGGCTGCGGGTGACCGCGCAGGCCGCAGCCGCGCGCGAAGCCGCCCGTAACGCTCCGAAGACCGGGGCACCGACATGATCGGCCGCCAGCGCGACGAGAACCCGGCCGGCATTCATCTGCCGCTTGAGCCCCTGCCCGGCCACACGTCGCGCGGACGCTTGGAGCGCGTCCTGAGGCGCGGTGAGTTCGCGGTGACCACCGAGCTCAACCCGCCCGACAGCGCCGATCCGGAAGATGTCTACAACCGCGCCAAAATCTTCGACGGCTGGGTTGACGCCATCAACGCCGTCGACGCGTCGGGCGCCAACTGCCACATGTCCTCGGTCGGGATCTGTGCGCTGCTGACCCGCATGGGCTATGCCCCGATCATGCAGATCGCCTGCCGCGACAGGAACCGCATCGCCATCCAGGGCGACGTGCTGGGCGGGGCGGCGATGGGCGTCGCCAACATGCTGTGCCTGACAGGCGACGGGGTCCAGGCCGGCGACCAGCCCGGCGCCAAGCCGGTGTTCGATCTCGACTGCATGTCATTGCTGGAAACCTGCCGCATCATGCGCGACAACGGCAAATTCCTGTCCGGCCGCAAGCTGACGACGCCGCCGCAGCTTTTCCTCGGTGCGGCGATCAACCCGTTCGCGCCGCCGATCGATTTCCGCCCCTACCGGCTGGGCAAGAAGATCGCGGCGGGCGCGCAATTTGTGCAAAGCCAATACTGTTTCGACGTGCCGATGTTTCGCACCTACATGCAGCAGATCCGGGATCTCGGTTTTACGGAAAAATGCTTCATCCTGTGCGGCGTCGGACCGCTGGCCTCGGCCAAGACCGCCAAATGGATCCGCTCCAACGTGCCGGGCATTCATATCCCCGATCAGATCGTCAAGCGGCTGGAAGGCGCCCAGGATCAGAAGAAGGAAGGCAAGCAGCTCTGCATCGACATCATCAACGAGGTGAAGGAAATTCCCGGCGTCTCCGGCGTCCATGTGATGGCCTACCGCCATGAGGAATATGTCGCCGAGATCGTCGATGAATCGGGTGTGCTGAAGGGTCGCCAGCCCTGGAAACGCGAAATCCGCCGCGACGACCAGCTCGTCGCCGACCGTCTAGACCACATATTGCACGACGAGATCACCGAAACGCAGGTCGACATGGTCAAGACTGCGCATTGATGGCGCGGACGGTCACCATTCGCTTGATCGAGATCAGAAACGATATAAAGAAGTCTTTATATCACGACGGAGAGATTTCATGACCCGGACGATCGTCGCCTCGGCGACACGAGAAATCATTATCGGCTTTGACCAGCCCTTCTGCGTGATCGGCGAACGCATCAATCCGACCGGGCGCAAGAAGCTCGCCGCCGAGATGATCGCGGGCAATTTCGACACTGTCATCAGGGACGCGCTGGAACAGGCCGCCTGCGGCGCGACCATGCTCGACGTCAATGCAGGCGTGACCTCTGTCAATCCGAACGAGACCGAACCCGGCCTGCTGGTGCAGACGCTGGAGATCGTGCAGGGACTGGTCGACCTGCCGCTGTCGATCGACAGTTCGGTGACCGCCGCGATCGAGGCGGCGCTCAAGGTCGCCAAGGGCCGGCCGCTGGTCAACTCCGTCACCGGCGAGGAAGAAAAGCTCGAAGCCATCTTGCCGCTGGTCAAGAAATACAACGTTCCGGTGGTCGCCATCTCCAACGACGAGACCGGCATTTCGATGGATCCGGACGTGCGCTTCGCCGTCGCCAAGAAGATCGTCGAGCGCTGCGCCGATTTTGGCATTCCAGCGCATGATGTGGTCGTCGACCCGCTGGTCATGCCGATCGGCGCGCTGGGCGATGCCGGCCGCCAGGTCTTTGCCCTGCTGCGCCGCCTGCGTGAAGAGCTCAAGGTGAACACCACCTGCGGCCTCTCTAACATCTCGTTCGGCCTGCCGCACCGCCACGGCATCAACGCCGCCTTCATCCCGATGGTGATCGGCGCCGGCATGACCTCGGCGATCATGAACCCGGTGCGACCGCAGGAGATGGAAGCGGTACGCGGCGCCAACGTGCTGAACGGCACCGACGAGAACTGCACCAACTGGATCAGGACATACAAGGACTACAAGCCGGCCGAAGGCGGCCAGGCGATCGCAGCGCCGACGCAAGTCAACGCGCCGGGCGAAGGCAATGGCAATGGCGGCCGCCGGCGCGGTGGCCGTGAAGCCCGTATGGCCCGAGGATAAGCGCGCAATCGTGAACTCTCCTGCCAACATCACCGATCCGCTCGTGCTGTTCATGCCGTCCGGCAAGCGCGGGCGGTTTCCGGTCGGCACGCCGGTGCTCGACGCCGCACGCCAGCTCGGCGTCTATGTCGAGAGCGTGTGCGGCGGACGCGCCACTTGCGGACGCTGCCAGGTCGAGGTGCAGGAAGGCAACTTCGCCAAGCACAAGATCGTTTCCTCCAATGACCACATCTCGCCCAAGGGCGCCAAGGAAGAGCGCTACGAACGCGTGCGCGGCCTGCCCGAACGGCGCCGCCTGTCCTGCTCGGCGCAGATCCTCGGCGATCTCGTCGTCGACGTGCCGCAGGACACGGTCATCAACGCGCAGACCATCCGCAAGGACGCCGACACCAGGGTCATCGCCCGCGATTCGGCAATCCACATGTGCTATGTCGAGATTGAAGAGCCCGACATGCACAATCCTTCAGGCGATCTCGATCGCCTGAAGATCGCGCTGATGAAGGACTGGGGGCTCAAGAGCCTCGATTTCGACTTCCATCTGTTGCCGCAGGTCCAAGGCATCTTGCGCAAAGGCAACTGGACCGCGACCGCCGCGATCCACAAGGATGCCGACAGCGAGACCGCGCGGGTCATCTCTTTGTGGCCCGGTCTCAAGAACGAGGCCTACGGGCTCGCCTGCGATATCGGCTCGACCACCATCGCCATGCATCTGGTGTCGCTGCTGTCGGGCCGCGTCGCCGCCTCGTCTGGCACGTCGAACCCGCAGATTCGCTTCGGCGAGGATCTGATGAGCCGCGTCTCCTATGTGATGATGAACCCGGACGGCCGCGAGGGCATGACGGTCGCTGTGCGCGAGGCGATCTCGGGTCTCGTCGACAAGGTCTGCGCGGAGGGCAACGTCCAGCGCAACGACATCCTGGATTCCGTCTTCGTCGGCAATCCGATCATGCATCACCTGTTCCTCGGCATCGACCCGACCGAACTCGGCGGCGCGCCCTTCGCGCTGGCCGTCTCGGGCGCCGTGCACATCAAGGCGTCGGATATCGGCCTGAAGCTCAATCAGGGCGCCAGGCTCTATATGCTGCCTTGCATCGCCGGCCATGTCGGCGCCGACGCGGCTGCGGTGACGCTGTCGGAGGGTCCGCACCGGCAGGATGAGATGATGCTGATCGTCGACGTCGGCACCAATGCCGAGATCGTGCTCGGCAATCGCCAGCGGGTCGTGGCGGCCTCCTCGCCCACCGGCCCCGCCTTCGAGGGCGCGGAAATCTCCGGCGGTCAGCGCGCCGCGCCCGGCGCCATCGAGCGCGTCCGCATCGATCCCGACACGCTGGAGCCGAAATACCGCGTCATCGGCTCGGAACTGTGGTCCGACGAGCCCGGCTTCCTCGACAGCGTGCAGGCGACCGGCGTCACTGGCATCTGCGGCTCCGGCATCATCGAGGTGGTTGCCGAGATGTATCTGGCCGGCATCATCTCCGAGGACGGTGTCGTCGACGGCAGCCTCTCCGCCCGCTCGCCGCGCGTCACTGCCAGTGGCCGCACCTTCTCCTATGTGCTGAAGGAAGGCGAGCCGAGGATCACCATCACCCAGACCGATGTGCGCGCCATCCAACTCGCCAAGGCCGCCCTTTATGCCGGCACCAAGCTGTTGATGGAAAAGCAGCACACTGATCATGTCGACCGCATCCATTTCGCCGGCGCCTTCGGCTCCTTTATCGATCCGAAATACGCCATGGTGCTGGGACTGATCCCCGATTGCGATCTCGACAAGGTCTCGGCCGTCGGCAATGCCGCCGGCGCCGGTGCGCGCATGGCGCTGCTCAATCGCGGCTATCGCCGCGAGATCGAGGAAACAGTGAGCCAGATCGAGAAGATCGAGACCGCGCTGGAGCCGAAATTCCAGGAACATTTCGTCTACGCCATGGCGCTGCCGAACAAGGTCGACCCGTTCCCGAAACTGTCGGCGGCGGTGAAGCTGCCACCGCGCAAGACGGTCAGCGAGGACGGCATTGCCGGCGATGCCGCCCCGCGGCGACGTTCGCGCGAAGGCCACGCGGCACGGCGCGGCCGGGGGTAACATCCCGCCGGCGAAAGCTGCATTTCGCCCTCATTATTCTCGTTTGCATGCAAATGTTTCCGGATCAGCCCAAACTGAAACAAGGCGCTGTTTTCGTGTAATCCACCAGATACATGTGCGGCGCATTTAACCGGCATCGAACGGCAGGCAGGAAATAACTTTCGGCCGCCGCAGCACTCCAAAGGAGATGAAGATGTCGATGTTCGAAAGCCTCGGCCGCTATGGTATGGCCATCAGGAATGCACACAAAAGAAACAGGTCCGTCCGGGCGCTGAACAGCCTGCCGCCCGAAATTCAGAGGGACATCGGCTGGCCCGTGTCGCCGCGCGAAGACCCGCAGGTCACCTTCTCGGCTCTGCTCCTGGGTTCGGCGCGCTGATGACCTTCGCCGACAAATGCAAGCTGCTGGCCAAGCGCCGGAGCCGTCATGCGGCTCCGGCGGCAAGCGACCGTCGACTGCGCGCCGCACTGCTGCCCCGGCGCTGAGCATTGCAGCGAGCCAGACTGGACGCTGGCCTTGATTGCCAGCCAGATCACACCGCCGTGTTAAGACTGCGCAAATCTTGACATTTTGGGCGAAGGCACGATCTTCGATAGCGAGGGGTTCTCTTAGTCGGCTCAGCCGAAGTCCGTGTGTCCGCATGCCAAGTCTCAAAAGCCACGTCGTGTCCTTCGTGCTCAGGCATAGCCGCAAGCAGGCCTTTTCCAGCCCGGAAAACCTGCAGCGCTGGATCGCGTATGCGCGCAAGACGGAGAATCATCAGCCGCCCGCACCGCTGCGATCGCGTTTCGAGATCACGACGCGCAGCGTGGTCGGCTTTCCCGTCTACGAGATCGCGCCGAAGGCCGGTGTGCGAAAGCGGATTCTCTACCTGCATGGCGGCGCCTATGTCTTTCAAATCACGTCCTATCATTGGGGGCTGATCGCCGATATGGCCGACCGGCTGGGCTTCGGCATTACCGTGCCGATCTATCCCATTGCTCCCGAACACGATTTCCACGCCATGTTCGGCATGGTCGGCGAGGTCTACCGTCAGCTGCTCGACGAAACGGAAGCGCAGGATATCGTCTTCATGGGTGATTCCGCCGGCGGCAACATGGCCGTGGTGCTGACCATGATGGCCGCAGAAGACGACCGGCCCTTACCGTCGCGCCATGTGCTGATTTCGCCCGGCCTCGACTTGTCGCTCGCCAACCCCGAAGTGTTCGAGGCGGAACGCTACGATCCGTGGCTGGGAATTCCGGGCGGGCTGGAGGCGGTCCGGCTCTACAGTGCCGGCATAAATCCCAGTGACTGGCGCATCAGCCCGCTTTACGGCGACCTCTCGGTGTTGCCGAAAACGCTGCTTCTGACCGGTTCGCGCGATATGCTAACCCCCGACAACCTGATCTTCGCGCAAAAGGCCCGTGCCGCCGGTGTCGAGATAGAGGTCGTGCACGAGCAAGGCATGTTCCATGTCTGGCCACTGATCGACATGCCAGAAGCGCGGCGCGCGCGGGACAGCATCGTGACGTTCCTGACCAGCGACACCGAAAGCTATCACGCCAAAGCCGGCGAATTGGCACTGCAAAGGACAGGTCGTGGCGACCCCGCTCACGACTTGGCTGCGCCGTTGAGGTCGTAGCTAGAGCATTTTGCAGCCAAACGTCTTCGTTTGGCGTCCGACAAAATGCGTTAAAACAAAGACTTGGAGCGCGGTTTTGGTTCCACCAAAACGCAAAGCGCTCTAAGTCAGAACTTGCCGGTTTCCCTGAACACCTCGAAGGTCGCACGGATGTGGTCGGCGACCGCCTTCACCGGCGCGCTGGCGTCCGGCGCCACGACCATGGCCAGATTGTAGGTGCCGATATCCGGCATGCCGTCCTTCGGGCAAAGCTCAACCATCTCGCTGCCGAGGAACGATTTCGGCAGCGGTGCCACCGCGAGATCGGACATGATCGCAGCGCGCTGGCCGGCCGTATGCGCGCTCATATAGGCGACGCGATAGTTGCGGCCCTCACGGCCGAGCGCTTCGAGTGCCCCGGCCCGCCAGGCGCAACCCTCTTCCCACAATGACACCGGCAACGGCTCGCGCAGATGCGCGCAACCGCCCTTGGCGCCGGCCCACACGATCGGTTCGGTGAGCAGCACCTCGGCGCCGAGCGCGCTGGTCTTATAGGAATTGGTGAGTAGCGTGATGTCGAGCGCCCGGTCGTCCATGCGGCGGCGCAGATTGATACTCTGGTCGATGGTGACGTCGACCGCGATCGAGGGGTGCGACTGCGCAAAACGCTTCAGCACATGCGGCAGCACGCGCTCGCCATAGTCATCCGGCGAGCCGAGCCGCACCACCCCGACAATATCGGGGATGATGAACTTGGACACCACCTCGCGGTTGATCGACAACAGCCGGCGGGCGTAGCCGAGCAGCATCTCGCCATCAGTGGTCAGCGTCACCGAGCGCGCGTCGCGCGCGAACACAGAGCGACCAAGAATGTCCTCAAGCTTCTTGATCTGCATGGAAACAGCCGATGGCGTGCGGAAGACGGCATTGGCCGCCGTGGTGAAACTGCCGGTCTCGGCGATCGCTACGAAGGTGCGCAAAACGTCGAGATCGAGCAGCGGCAACGGATGATTGAGTGGGGCGTTCATCGGGATCGACCTTCAATTTTTCTGATGCAAACCATCATTCCATTTCGTTTGATTGAACATCACTTTGGGAGGATAGTCAACTCCATCGAAGGCAGACGTACCGAAGGCCGCCTTGAAACGACTGTGACATTGATCTGCAATCGACACGAAATGAAGCTGAAACAAACCTGAAGTAGCTCTCATACGGGGCAAACTTCCGGCCCAACGCAAAGGAGAATGAAATGTCCATCCTGTCATCCATCGGCCGCATCGCGACCGAATTCAGCGCGGCCCGCGCCCGCTACCAGACCGAACGCGCCATCCGCTCTCTGCCGATCGAACTGCAGAAGGATATCGGCTGGCCCGAAGCCGCCGACACCAAGACCAGCACGCGCTATGGCGTCGGATCCTGGGCTGGTGGAGCAAAATAGATCGTGTGTATTCAAAGCTGAAGGCCTGCCGCGCAGACGCTGTCCGGCAGGCCTTTTTATTTGTAGTCAAATGACTTTCCGAGCCATGTCGCCGCTGCATGGCGCATATGAACGGGCTGCATAGCAGCCGACATTTCGAACTAACGCCTTGTAAGTGATCATAAATCTTGGGCGGAATGCCCAAATATGTCGCATTCCGTGTCGCTTTTCATATCAAGTGCTTCGCTTTTGCGATTTAGTTTCCCCTCACGTAAGCCTATATCAACGCCAGCAAACGAGCTGCCCCACTCCATCAAGCGAAGGCGACCCGTCTGAGCAACCGAATGGAGATGATCATGAAGCTTTTTGCCCGCCTTTTCGCTCGCCGTGAAATGAACCTGACGACCGCGCTCGAGCGCCAGCGCCTTGCCAACACCATGCCCGGCCAGACCGGCGCCATGGCCGCCGCGCGTCTTGGTTTCGTCGCCTGATCTGACAAGCTTGCGAGCAGCGCTTCTTTCTGCTGCTTCGAAATTGATCACAGCGCCGCTTCGGTCCTGCCGAGGCGGCGTTTTGTCGTGCGCCGACCACATCCGGCATATGTGCTCAATCCGGCAGCATGTTGGATCCGTCACCGCATAGCGATTGCCCATTTGCGACCCATGTCGCAAATAAAGTCTTTCCGTTGCCGCCTAGCCAATTGACAGGAAAGGTTTTTCCTGATGTCGCTATGCTGATCGCGACATCCTGTTCGCGCCATTGCAGCGTGAGGGCTACCCTGTGAACGTCGTAAATCATCCGATCAAGCGATCGTTTGTGTTCTTCCTGGTCCCCGATTTTACCATGATCGCTTTTGCGACGGCGCTCGACCCGTTGCGTTCGGCCAACAGGATGCTCGGCTACGAGGCCTATCGCTGGCGACTCGCCAGCATCGACGGCAAGCCGGTGCGCGCCTCGAACGGCGTCGAATGCGCCGTCAACACCTCGCTGGAGGACGAGCGCAAGAAGATGTCTGGCCCCGAACGGCCGAACATGGCGGTCGTCTGCAGCGGCATCAATGTCGAGCGCTACCAGAACAAATCGGCCTTTGCCTGGCTGCGCGAGGAATACAACCGCGGCGTCGCCCTCGGCGGCCTGTGCACCGGCGCACATATATTGGCCGCCGCCGGCCTGTTGTCCAATAAGCGCTGCGCCATTCATTGGGAGAACCTGCCGGGCTTTTCCGAGGCGTTCCCGAAGGCCAATGTCTTTGCCGACCTCTTCGAGATCGACCAGAACATCTACACCTGCGCCGGCGGCACTGCGGCGCTCGACATGATGCTGAAGCTGATCGGCGACGATTTCGACGACAATCTCGTCAACCGGGTGTGCGAGCAGGTGTTGACCGACCGCGTGCGCAGCCCGACCGATCGTCAGCGCCTGCCTTTGCGCGCGCGCCTTGGCGTGCAGAACTCCAAAGTGCTGACCATCATCGAATTGATGGAAGCAAACCTGTCCGAGCCGCTGTCGCTGATCGAGATCGCCGATCATGTCGACCTGTCGCGCCGGCAGATCGAGCGCCTGTTCCGCACCGAGATGGGCAGATCCCCTGCCCGCTACTATCTGGAAATCCGGCTCGATCGGGCCCGGCACTTGCTGATCCAGTCATCGATGCCGGTGGTCGAGGTGGCGGTCGCTTGCGGCTTTGTCTCTGCCTCGCATTTCTCCAAATGCTACCGCGAGCTCTATGCGCGCTCGCCGCAGCAGGAGCGCGTCGACCGCAAGCAGTTGCTGGCCGCGTAAACAGCCAACATCTTGCACGCGTAGCCTCTGGCGGGGAGCGCTTGAAATCTAGAGCAATTCCAGGAAAAGTGCGAACCGGTTTTCCGTCCGGAATTGCGCAAAAACAAAGAGATAGAGCGGTTCGGCGTTTCCGTGAAACGATGAAGCGCTCTAGCGGCTGTCGTACATCCAGCTTCGGTCGCGCCACATTTTCTCGCCGACCTGGCAATCGGTGGCCGGCTTGTCTTGCGCCAGCACCACCGGCGGATGCGCGACTTCGTCCGCCGCCCATTGCGGTGAGGCAGACCCGGCAAGCTCGAGCACCAGCTTGCGGCGGATCGCTTCGGGAAACTGCGTCCACTCATTGACCGGGATCATGAACGCGCCGGGCCCACCGATGACGCAGTCGGTGTAGTAGCGGTCGAGATAGTTGACGTCGTAGACGCTGGTGAAGCCGCTTCGGGTCATCAGCGGCAGGCCATTGATGGTGATGCCTTGCTTGACCAACCCGTCACGAACCACGTCGACGGGAGCACCTTGATTGTTGGGGCCGTCGCCTGAAATGTCGATGACGCGCTTGACGCCCCGAAAGCCGCTTTCGGCGAAGAGATCGCTGCCGAACTGCAGGGCACCGGAAATCGAGGTGCGCCGGGCGCTGTTGGGCGCATGGGCGGAGAGCTGCTCGACCACCCGCTCGGCGTCGGCACGATTGGCGATCACCGTCCACGGCACGATGACATGCTGCCAGGTCGTGCCGGCCCATTCGACATAGGTGACGGCGATCTTGCCATAGGCGCCATCGGCTATCGCCTGCAGCACCGTGTCGTGCGTCAGCGCCGCCACATAGCCGCGACGCTGGATTTCGAGCTCGGCCGGCGACATCGAAAGCGAAACGTCAACGGCAAGAACCAGCTCGACGTCGACCGGCTCAGCGGCGCGGGATTGCGGCGTCAGCCAGGGGACCAGCGTCAGCGCAGCGGCAGCAGAGAGGAGATGTCTTGCGCGGGGAAAAGCAGACATGCCGCAAGGTAAGCGAGAATCGTCGCGTCACAAAGCGAAAAGCCCAGCGCTGGGCTGGGCTCTTGCGTTCACGTTTTTGCGAGGCCACCCCATTGTAGCGGCCCGGCAAGTCATCATCGCTCAGCTGCGCGGATTGAGATTCTCCGGATCGTAGAGCGGCTTGTAGCCGACAGCGGCCACCTCGACCGGGTATGTCTCGCCGAAATACTCGACATTCAGCTTGCGGCCCTCCTGGCAATACGCCCAGGGCAGATAGGCGAGCGCAATGTTCTTGCCGATGGTCGGACCATAGGCGATCGAGGTCGTGAAGGACCGGCGGCCGAGTTCGTCGACCAGCGTCTCGCCCGTTTGCGGGTCCATCACCGGCATCGTGCCGACCGGATAGCGGGCAACCCCCTTGGGATCGACATTGTCCGTCATGACGAGCGTGCAAAGCATGGCCGGCTGATGCGCTCGGGCGCGATATTCCAGATGCTTTGCCTTGCCGCTGAAATCGGCCTCCTTGACCTTCGGGCGGGCAAGATCGGCCTCCAGCAGATTGTACTCCGTCAGAAGATCCGCGTTCTGCAGGCGCAGGCTCTTCTCCATGCGGCGGCTGTTGGCATAGGTCTCGACACCAAAAGCCATCACGCCGGTCGAACGCAACGCGTCCCAGACGGCCAGGCCGTCTTCGTATCGCATATGCAGTTCCCAGCCCTGCTCGCCGACATAGGAGATGCGGAAAGCGGTCACGTCCTTTCCGGCAATCCTGACAGGCTTGATCGCTGCGAAGGCAAAATTCTCCGGCGTCAGCCCGTCCGGGTTCTCAACGACCTTCTGCAATGTCGACCGCGCGTTCGGACCCCAGATGCCGATGGTCACGTATTTTTCAGTCACGTCCGTGATGGTGACATCGAAGCCTTTGTCTTTTGCCGTCCGCCGCATGTACTGGAAGTCGCGCGGGCCGGCATCGGCGCCGTCGATGACGCGGCAGCGGTCGGCCATGCGGATGACGGTCAGGTCGGCGCGCACCATGCCCTCGTCGTCGAGGAAGTGGGTATAAATGCCCTTGCCGATGTTGGTATCGCCGCCGATCTTGGCCGCGCACAGCCACTCCATCAGCGCAACATGATCCGGGCCTTCCACGTCGTACATCGCGAAATGCGATAGGTTGACGATGCCGCAATCCTCGCTCATGGCGAGATGCTCGGCATTTGAGACGCGCCAGAAATGGCGGTTGTCCCACTCGTTTTCACGGACCGGCACCCGGTTGCCGTATTTATCGAGCAGGTGCTCGTTGGCGGCATAGCCATGCGCGCGCTCCCAGCCGCCCAGTTCCATGAAATAGCCGCCGAGCTCCTTCTCGCGCTCCCAGAAGGGCGAGCGGCGCACGTCGCGAGCCTTAGAGAAGGGCTCACGCGGATGGACCGCCGGATTGTAGACCTTCATCGCCGTTTCGGTGCAGCGGTCCCAGATGAACTGCTCTTGCGTCTGGTGTGGATAGAAGCGCGAGTAGTCGATGGCGTGGTGGTCGATCGACGTCCGGCCGTCGGTCATCCAGTCGGCGATGAGCTTGCCCATGCCGGGGCCGTCCTTGACCCAGATCGCGACGGCATACCAGAGGCCGCGCACCTTCTGGCTCTCGCCCATAGAGGGGCCGCCGTCTGCCGTCACCTGCAGAAGCCCGTTGAAGGAATGGCTCTCATTGTAGCCCAGTTCGCCCAGGATCGGCGTCAGTTCCATGGCGCGCTCGAGCGGCGCCAGGATCTGTTCCATGTCGAGGTCGCGCTGCGAGGGCGAAAGACGGGCCTGGTTCTTCTCCAGAAGGTCGCGCGGATGGCAAAGGCGCGGATTGGTCTCTTCGTAATAGCCCCACTCGATCTGCCCACCTTCGGCGGTCTTGGGATCGCCGGTGTCTCGCATGTAAGCCGAATTGCCCTGGTCGCGCAGCAGCGGCCAGCCGATCTCCTTGCCGGTGCCGGCGAACTCGGTATACGGCCCGAAGAAGGTGAGCGGATGATCGATCGGCATCACCGGCAGGTCCTCGCCCACCATTTCCGCGATCAACCGGCCCCAGATACCCGCGCAAACAATCACGTAGTCGGCTTCGATTGTGCCGCGATCGGTCACCACGCCTTTGATGCGCCCCTTCTCGACGATAAGCGACTTGGCCGGTGTGTTCGCGAAGGATCTGAGCTTGCCGGAGGCTTCCGCCTGGTCGACCAGCTTGCCGGCGACTGTTTGCGAGCGCGGGATGACGAGACCGGCATCGGGATCCCACAGGCCGCCCTGCACCATCTCTTCTTCGATCAGCGGGAATTTCTGCTTGATCTCGGCCGGCTCGATCAGGCGGGCGCGCGTGCCGAACGCCTTTGCCGAGGCGATTTTGCGCTTGATCTCCGCCATGCGATCGTCGTCGCCGACGCGGGCGACCTCGAGGCCGCCGATGCGGGCGTAATGGCCCATCTTCTCGTAGAAATCGATGGAGTAGAGCGTCGTCCAGCAGGACAGGAAATCATGGCTGGTCGTGTAGCAGAAGTCGGAGGCGTGCGCTGTCGAGCCGATGTCAGTCGGGATGCCTGATTTGTCGATGCCGACGATATCGTCCCATCCGCGCTCGATCAGGTGATGGGCGACCGATGCGCCGACAATGCCGCCCAGCCCGACGATGACGACCTTCGCCTTTTCCGGAAATCCTGCCATTGCCCGCGACTCCAAAGTGCTGTTGCAGGCGCCGGCGCCCGCTTGACCGGCGCACAATATGCAGGCGACGGCCATCGTGCTACCGCCTGTTTGCGACACGCCGCAGGTGCGGCGCGACCCGGACGCATAACGCCGAAAAATCGGAATCGATTTTCGCTGGGATCATGCGCAGAAAGAAGTTCTACGGCGTCCTTTGCGCGTCCAAAGGACGCGTGGCACTGCAGTTGAGATCAGCGGCTTCAAGCGACAATGATGCGCGCCGGGCTGGAGACGGAACTCATGGTTTATCGCCCGGAATGACGTGCAACACTGCGGCTCGTCGCCCTTTGATGCTCGTCCACAGCGCCATGAATGGACCAGCGAGCAGCAGAAACGGCGGAATCAGGTTGGGAAAGTAGATGCGGGTGTCGTGGATCGGGAAGACGGTGAACTTGGCCAGCACGCCGAGCACCAATGCCGCGAACAGGATTCCGGCGCGGCGGTCGAGCTTGAAGCCGGCGCGGCTTGAGGCATACCACCCCGCCAGCGCCAGCACCGAGACGCCGATCCAGCTGTTGAGGCTGACGGCGCGGACCAGGGAGGCGGCAAAGGCCCGGAGATAGGCGACAACCGAGAACGGTGGATCGAAGCCGTCCATATTGTAGTGCTGCTCGATGCTGGAGAACCACAGATGCGGCCACCAGCCGGGATGCTGCGCCCAATGCGAGATGGCGAAATAGGCGACCAAGCAGGCGGCAAAGCCGGCCAGCGCGCCCCACGCCTTCTGCCGGAAGGCGACCAGTAACATGGCGAAGATGGCAAGAAAGACGACGTTGTCGGGCCGCGCCATGAAGGCGAGAAAGAGCAAGATTGCGGTGGCCACCTCGCGGCCGCGCACATACGCAAAAAGCCCGCCGAGGAACAGGGCCGAGCACAGCAGATCCGGCGTAGCGGCCCGCGCTACGTCGCCGAATTCGGCCGTGATCAGCACCGCGCCGGCGACCGGCGCCAGAGCCAGCGCGCCTTCCGCACGCAGCCAGAACAGCGTGATCGCGCCGAACAGCAGCACCGACAATACCTGTAACAGCCGCATCGCATCGATCGGCGACATCACCGAACTGGTTATCGAAAGGATCTCGGCGTAGAGGAACTTGACCCGGTACATGCCGAGCAGAGAATGGAAGTCGGCGGCGTTGCCGGCCATATGGCTGCGGAAGCCGCCGCTGTCGTCCGTCAGTGTCTTGTATTCGCCAGCCGACACACCGTCCTTGACCGTGCCATAGGCATAGTCGTGCAGCGCCTGCACATCGGGGTAGGTGCCTTCCTCGGCGATCGCCAGATAGGGCAGCATGTCCCAATTGGCGTCGGGCATGAACCATGCCGTCACGGCCGTCAGAAGGATGTAGAGCGCAAAGGCCGCCGCCCCGATCGGTGCGGCAAGACGCGCATAGGTGCCCTCGCCCCACGCCAGACCGGCCTCGGTGAGCCGGTCGAGCAGGTTTGGCGGAACGGGGGATTTGGTCAGCATGGTTTCGCTCAGCAGCCTAGCGGACCTGGCTTTTGACGAAATCCTTCACGATCGACACGATGCCGCGCGACAGCAGGCTGTCGAGCGCCTCGACGAAGCGGTCGACATGTTCGCGCTGGCAGATCAGCGGTGGTTCGAGGCGGATGACGTTGCGGTTGTATTCGGTGAAGGCGACGAGCACGTCGTAGTCGCGCAGCAGCAGCGCTCCGACGAAACCGGACAAAGATCCCTTCAGCTTGTCGTCAAGCACGCTGACCACAGGCCGCAGCACCATCGGCAAGGTCTGCGAAAAGTCGTGGAATTCCAGCCCGACCATAAGCCCCTTGCCCCGCACGTCCTTGATGATCTTGGGATATTTCTCCTTGAGCGCTTGCAGCCGTTGCAGGAGGTAGTCGCCGGTCATCGCGGCGTTGTCGATCAGTCCCTCGTCGTAAAGCACGTTGAGCGCCTCGATCGAGGTGACACAGGCCTCGCCCATGCCGCCGAAGGTCGCCATGGCGTGGATCATCGCCGTCTTCGGCGTGCCATAGGCCTTCATGTAGACCTCGCGCCTGGCGATCATCGCGCCGACTGCGGCCTTGCCGCCGCCGAGCGACTTCGCCAGCGCCGTCACATCAGGAACGACGCCGTAATGCTCGAAGGCATAGAAACGGCCGGAGCGTCCATAGCCGCACTGCACCTCGTCGGCGACCCACAGCACGCCATACTGATCGCAGAGCGCGCGCAACTTCTGCCAGTATTCGGCAGGCGCCTGGATGATCCCGCCGCCGCCCTGGATGGTTTCCAGCACGATGACGCCGACCTCGGGATCGGAGCGGAAGGTGCGCTCGACCGCCTCGATGTCGGCGAACGGGATACGCACGACATTGTCGGCGACCTTGAAGTCGGCGCGGTAGAGCGAGCCGTCGGTAATCGCCAGCACACCCTTGGTCTTGCCGTGGAAGGAATTCTCGGCATAGACGACCTTCGGCCGCTTCGGGCCGGCGGCTCGCTCGGCGAGCTTCACGGCCGCTTCCATGGCTTCTGAGCCGGACGAGCCCAGAAACACCATGTCGAGATCGCCGGGCGAGCATTTGGCGAGATTGTGCGCCAGGGCCGCCGCATATTGCGACATGAACGCGATGGCGATTTCCTGCCGCTTCTCATCCTGGAATTTCTTGCGCGCTTCGAGAAGGCGCGGATGATTGTGGCCGAAGGCCAGCGAGCCGAAACCACCGAAGAAATCCAGGATTCTGCGGCCGTTCTGATCGATGTAGAACATGCCTTCGGCACGCTCGATCTTGATCTTGTGGAAGCCGAGCAGCTTCATGAAATGCAGCTGGCCGGGGTTGAGGTGCGCCTTGAACAGGTCGGTCATGCGCGCGACGTCCATCGTCTTGGCCTGCTCGACGCTGATCAGATCGGGCTTGACGGTGGTGGCGGGCGAAAGCGCCGGCGCGCTGACCGTGGCGCGCGCAGTCGTGTGGTCTGGCTTGGTCATGACGGTCATCTCAAGAGTCTCCTGCTGGCCCTTCACTCGGCGGGCACATGTTTGGCGGCGACGGCATGGCCGTCTTTCTTGGCGCGATATTCGCTGTAGGCGGCGATCAGCATGTCCTCGTCGCGATATTGCGGCACCCAGCCGAGTTGGCGCTCGGCCCTGGACACGTCGAGCACGCAGTCCTCGTCGGCGATCAGATACTGCTCCGGATCCATGATCGGCATGTTCAAGAGGTCGAGCAGGTCGAGCGTGCGCTTGACCGCCCAGCCCGGTGTCGGAATCAGGATCGACTTCGAACCGGCATGCCTGATCAGATCGCCGAGCAGTTTCCTGACCGGCGGCGGATTGAGCGAGCCGAGATTATAGGCCTCATCAGGCACGCCCGCCTTCCAGGCGGCGCGCGCGGCCTCGGCGCAGTCGAACACCGAGATGAACTGATAGGGGTTCTTGCCCGAGCCGATCATCGGCACCGGAAAGTTCCAGTCGATCAGCTTGAACAGTTTCTCGAGGATGCCGAGGCGGCCGGGGCCGATGATGAGGCGCGGCCGAAACAGCGAGATCGACATGCCGCGCTTGCGCCATTCGGCGGCCAGTTCCTCGGTCTTCTGCTTCGACCAGCCATATTCGCCGAGCGGCGCGACCGGATGGTCCTCCGTCATCGGTTGTGTGACCGTGTGGCCGTAGATCATGTCGGTCGTGTAGTGGACGAGCCTCGGAGCACCGGCCTTGTCCATCGCCTGCAGGATGTGCTCGGTGCCGTGGAAATTCACCGGGAAGAAGAACTCGTGGCGTTTGGCGCGGACCTGGATCGGCGACAGCATTTTCGCCGACAGATTGTAGACCATGTCGTCGGCCTTCAGCCCGACCGAAGCGACCGAGGCCGGATCGGTGACGTCGCAGCTGATAGTGCGGACCGAGCGGTAATGCGGCAGATCGCTTTTAGCGATATCGGCGACAACCACCTCCTCGCCGTCGGCCAGAAGTTTCGGGGCAAGGTGGCGGCCGACGAAACCGTCACCGCCGAAGATCACATGTCTCATCGAACGATCCCACTGTGAATCTTGTCGGACGAAAGGGAGGCCGTTTCCTCGTCATGCCCGCGCCCACCCAGATCCCGGCCACTTTGCGCGATCAGCACCGTGCCGACGCAGATGAAAGCGATGCCGGCGATACGCCAGCCATTGAGGTCCTCGCGGAAGACGAAATAGGCGAAGATCGCAACGGCGACATAGGCGAGGCTGAGGAATGGGTATGCGAAACTGAGCTCGACCTTGGACAGCACATAGAGGTGCGACGCCATCGAGATGACGAAGGTGCACAGGCCGAGGAAAACCCACGGGCTGAAGACGATCTGCAACAGCTTCAGCAATGGATTGGTGCCCTCGAAGGAAATCTGGCCGAGCGACATCATGCCCTGCTTCAGCATGAGCTGCGCAGCGGCGTTGGTCATGACCGTGAATAGAATGAAGACGATGTATTTCATGTCTTTTCCAGCAACCCTTCCTCGTTCTATTAAAAACCTGCAAACATTTCGTGAAGCACAGGAAAACTCGAAGAAAGCTTTACCTTATCGTTCCATTAACCATGAACTATTCGAATCTTATCGAATCCTCGGCTTCGGCGGGGTCGCGTCGAGCGTCGAGCCTTTTCGCCGTTCGCGCCCAGAAGCTCGACATGAAGGCGGGGTCGCGGATGGCTTCGAGGCGCTGCCATTCCGGAAAGGACGCGGCGAAAACGTCAACGCCCATTCGGGCGTCCTTGTAAGGATTGACCGCGCCACCGGCGTCGACTGTGATTTGGTCGAGCTCCTTCAGCAGCGCCAGTGTCGCCCGGCCACGGTTGGGAAAATCCAGCGTCAGCGTGAAACCCGGCCGCGGGAACGACAGCAGTGCCGGCGAGCGGATCGGGCCGAAGCGCTTCAGGACCGTGAGGAACGAGCCCTGCCTGGCCCGTTTTGCCGCCGCGAGCAGCGCCGGCACCGCCCGGCGCGCGACGTCTTCCGGCACCACGCTCTGGTGCTGGAAAAGACCGTTCGGTCCGTAGAGCCGGTTCCAGTTGCCGACGCCGTCGAGCGGAAAGAAAAAACCCTGATAGCCGACGCGGCGCGGCGCCGTAGACCGGCCTTTCTTCCACCGGTAAGCGGCGTTGAAGGCAGTCAGGAACGGCCGGTTGAGCACGTTGAATGGCGGCTGGAACGGCACCGAAAGATTCCCGCCTGCACGCAAGGCCACATGGGAGCCATGCTCGGCGTGATTGCCGGTGAACAGCAGCCCGCGCCCACGGCCGTGGCCGCCGGCAAGCTGGTCAATCCAGGCCACGACGTATTCGTTGGCCTGGTCGGCCGCTTCGGCAAGCTCGAAGAATTCGCCGAGGTCGCGGAACGGCGTCGTCGTCTCGACGATGTCGAGCGATGGCACCCGCATCAGCCGGATCGATGCCGACAGGATCAGTCCGGTCAGCCCCATGCCGCCGATCGTTGCGGCAAACAGGCGTGCGTTGTCGGTGGCCGAGCAGTAGTAGGTCCGTCCATCCGATCTGAGCAGCGTGAAGGATTCGACATGGCAGCCGAAGGTGCCGCGCCGGTGATGGTTCTTGCCGTGAACATCATTGGCGATGGCGCCGCCGAGCGTGACGAACTGCGTGCCAGGAACGACGGCCGGAAAGAATCCGTAGGGCGCCGCATGGGCGATGATGTCGGGCAGAAGCACGCCGGCCTCGGCCTCCATCACGCCGGTCTCGGCATTAAAGGCGCGGATGCGATTCAGCGGCCGCATGTCGACGACCTTGCCAGCCTCGTTCTGGCAGGAATCGCCATAGGAGCGGCCGTTGCCATAGGCGAGCAAGGCGTTTCTTGTCGCCTTGCCGCTCTTCAGCAACGCAACAGCGTCGTCCGCCGGGATCACATCGAGTGCCGGCGGCGTGGCAAGGCCGAAGCTCTGAAAACGCTGCTTCGCCACGCCTACCAGCCTCCGGCGACCAGAAACACGGCGCCGATGAGCACGACGATCTGGCTGCGCCAGTCGCGAATGATGAAGACGACCGGATCGTCGTGCATCTCGTCGCGGCGGGCGAGTATCCAGACGCGCATGGTCAGATAGAGCACGATCGGGGCCAGCGGCCAGACCAGCCAGGGGTGCGGATAGAGTTCGCGCACCGCAACGCTGTCCATATAGAGGGCCAGCACCAGTGCCGAGGAAAAGGCCGAGGCCATGCCCGCCTGGGCGACGATCTCCTGGTCTTCGGTGCGGTAGCCGCGGCCGGCAATGCGCTCGCCGGCTGGAATGGCGGTCGTGCGCAGCTCAACGAAACGCTTCACCAGCGCCAGCGACAGAAAAAAGAAGATCGAGAAGGCCAGCAGCCAGAACGAGACGTCGACGCCGGTCGCCGCGGCGCCCGCCAGAACGCGGATCGTGTAGAGACCGGCCAACGTCAGCACGTCGATCAGGAGCATGCGCTTGAACGACAGCGAATAGGCGGTGGTGACAATGATGTAGCCGCCGAGAACGCCGAGGAATCCGATCGGCAGCAGAAGCCCTGCTCCAACACCTATTGCAAGCAGCACCGCCATCGAACCGAGGCCGAACGGGATCGACAGCGCGCCGCTGGCGAATGGCCGGCTGCGCTTGGTCAGATGTTTGCGGTCGAGCGCGAGATCGAAGAAATCGTTGAGGATGTAGATGGCGGAAGCGACCGCGCTGAACGAGACGAATGCCAGCAAGCATTCCCAGATCATGTCGGCGTTGAAGTATTCGTGCGACAGCACCATCGGCACCGCGATCAGCGAGTTCTTCAGCCACTGATGAACACGCAGCATCTTGACGATGGTCCTGAATGTCGGCTTCGGCGCCGGCATCATTTCGGCACTGTGCGCGGCCTGCCAGCGCGCAGCATGGCGGTCGGGCGCGACGACGATTGCCGTGCGCGCGGCGTCGAATACGCTAAGGTCGTGCCGGCTGTTTCCGGCATAGTCGAAGCCGCCATCGCCATAGGCGGCGACAAGCGAAGCGCGCTTTCTGCCTGCAGTCATGTTGTAGGGGCCATCGGTCGCCAGGACGCGATCGAATATCCCGAGATGCGCGGCGATCGCCTCGGCGAATTTGCGTGGCGTGCCGGTCGCCAGCACGATCTGGCGGCCCTCGCCATGTTCAATGCGAAGGCGCTGAAGCAGCGTCTCGCGATAAGGCAGCGATGCAGGGTCGATCTCGACGCGTTGAGCGATGGCCTGCTTCAACTGCGCCGGCCCGCCGGCAAGCCAAAACGGCACGAGGAAGATATAGAGCGGATTCTTCTTGAGAAGGATGAACAGCCCTTCCCACAACAGGTCCGTCGCGATCAGCGTGCCGTCGAGATCGACCGCAAGCGGAATTGCGTTCCTGTCCGACCGCGCATCCATTTTCGTTGCCCTGCCTGAAAGCGCATGACCCCGAAAACCGATTTTTTCGGAAAGGATCATGCGCCGATCCAAAACCAGCGCCGTGCTTCGGCGTCTTCGGCTCGATATAGCGGGGAACAGCGCAGCGAACGTTAAAACGCCCAGCCTGGCTTGGCTTGCATGACGGAATTTCGCTCTTCATCGTTAAGCATCGATGACCCGAAACGATAAAAAGGCCGGGCATTTTCCCGGCCTTCGAAAGCAAGCAGTCAACGTTACTTCATGCGGGTTACTTGATACGGGCGACCCCGCCTGAGATTTCGATCGTTTCCGAGCCGGTCAGCGCCTCGAGGTCGCCATTCGGCATGGTAACGAAACACCCGCTCGGGCAGAATTCCGCGGTTTCGCCGGCGGCCAGCGCCAGCTCCGTTTTGCCACCGCCTTCGGTCACGACCAGCGTGCGGGTCTCGGCGTCCTTGTTGGTCGCGCTGGCGGCGAAGGCTGAACCGCCCACGGCAAGAAAAGCGATGGCGGCGACGAGAGACTTCCACATTTGCAATATCGGTGTTTCCACCGCCTCTGTTGCATTTCGCAAGGCATTCTCGCCCTTTGCATGTGAGCTTATATGAGATGCAAGCTGAACGGCAACTGAATGCCGCATTCATGCCGCATTTGGTTCTCGCTGCGCCGAGAGCTGGCATCAGCTGAATCTTGATAGATCCTAATCGGGATCCGGCTTGCGGATCTTGCGCCCGGATTTGGCCAGGCGTTTCGCCTCGGCCACGGCTTCCGCCTTCGCTTGCTCCTGTTCGGCAAAATCGACTTCGATCTTGTCGTCGTCGATCGGCCACGCCTCATGCTTCTTGGTCTCTACGACGGCGCGCGGCGCCGATGGAATTTCGATATGTTGGTCGGCGAACACATCGAGGACGGCAAACCGGATGTCGTTCTGCACGACGTTGCCGTTCATCACGTCCGCCAGGAACACGCGGATTTCGAATTCGAGAGCGGCCGGCCCGAAATTGGTGAACAGCACGAAGGGTTCGGGATTCTTCAGCACCAGCGGATGGCCACGCGCGATCTCCAAAAGCGCAGCATGGGCCTGTTTTACGTCGCTGCCGTAGGCGACGCCGACCTTGATGTCGATGCGACCGAGCTTGTTCCGGTGCGTCCAGTTGCCGACGGCATTGTTGATCAGGTTTGAATTGGGCAGGATCACCGACTGCCGCTGGAACGTCTCGATCTCGGTAGCGCGCACGCTGATCTTCTTGACCGTGCCGCTGATGTCACCGGCGACGATCCAGTCACCGACCTTGAATGGCCGCTCCGCCAAAAGGATCAGGCCGGAGACGAAGTTGGAGACGACGTTCTGCAGGCCAAAGCCGATACCGAGGGACAGGGCGCCGGCGACAAGCGCCAGGTTGGAGAGATCGATGCCAGCCGCCGAGACGCCGACGAGCGCTGCGAGCGCGACGCCGGCATAGCCGACCGCCAACCGGATCGAGTTGCGCACGCCGGTATCGACCTTGCCGCGCGCCATCACCGAGCCGTCGAGCCAGCCCTGGAACCAGCGCGTCAGGAAATAGCCGATGATGAAGACAACGATGCCGCTCAGGATGCCGGTCAACGAGATCGTCACCGAGCCGATGGTCAGGCCCGTCGCCAGCTTGTAGCCCCAGGCCTGGATGTCGCCGGGCTGGAAGCCCCACATCAGCAGGATCAGCGGCAGGAATACCAGCACGATCATGACATTGATGGCGACGCTGACGACCAGGCCGAGCTGGTCGAGCGCGGACTCCTCATAGCTGGAATTGACCGACAGCCAGCGCCCGATCGACGTGTTGGCAAAGCCGCCTTCCTCGCTGATCGCCCGCGCCGACAGGAAGCCGATATAGGCGGTGACCAGTATGGTGCCGGTGACCACGACCTGCAGCGAGACGAAGATGGCAAGGCCGATATAGCCGAGCAGCGCCGCGGCGACGGTGAAAAGGCCTAGCGCGAAGGCGGTGTACCGCAGCCACGCCGGCCAGGGCCGCCAGCGTCCGTCGGTGGCCTTGAACGGTTTCAGCAGCCCCATCAGGATCAGGATGACGCCAACGATGATGGTGGCGACAAAACTTCTGGCGATGGTCAGCGACAGCGGCGAGCCCATCTTGTCATTGACGACCGACAGGAAATTATTGATGCCGATAACCACCGCCATGGCCGTCGTCAGCCGCACCAGCCAGCGTGCCGGGCCGGTTTCAACGGGTATGAGCCGCCAGTTCGGCAGCCGCGGCTCCAGCGCCGCATTGGTCAGCCGGTTGACGCAGAACACCACCGCTATGACGGCGACCAGCGCATTCAGGAATACACCGATATCGCCGCGCAACACGTTGTAGTAGTTGAAAAAGAACACGGTCGAGACCAGGAAGACGCCGACCGCCAGCGTCGGCAGCAATGTCGACCAGAACGCCACCGACAGCCGGCTGAGATAGGAGGGGTCCTCAACGGAAGGGTCCGCTTCGAAGACACGCCCGAACAGACGCCGCCCACCGACAAAAAGCACTGCAGCCAGCGAAAGCGCCATCAAGGTCGCAGCCAGCACGGCCTGGAATTTGAACTTGAAGGCGAAGGTCAGCCAGGACGATACCGCCTTGTAAAAATTGGCGTATTCGTCCTGCGCATCGGAGAAGACCTCCGGGCTCAGTGCATCGGACAGCACATAACGTTTGGTGAGCACATTCCGAAACAGCTCGCTGCGCATGGTGCTAATCTTGTCGATCAGTCCGCTGATGCGGATCGACAGGTTCTGCGCGCTGGCGATGACGGCATTGATCTCCGCCTTTTCGGCGGCCAGTGCCCCGCGCTCGCTGGTGACGATCTCGGGTTCCTGTGGCTGACCCTCGGCCGGCGGCGCGCCCAGCACCTCGATACGGTTGTTGATGTCGGCAAGACGCGAACGAAATGCCAGCGCACTGGTCAACGCTGCCCGCGAAATATCCTCCAGTTGCAGCCGGATATCGACGAGGCCCGCGTCCTCCTCGGCCTCCTGCGGTATCTTTTTCTCGAGATCGTCGGTTTTGGCGGTCAGGTCCTGGATCGCCTTCATCTGCTCTGCGATCAGCGCGGCGGCGCCTTGGCCGATGGCCTGCGCCATCGCGTCGGAAGACGGCGGCGCCAAGACGAAAAGCGCAAGGATCAGAACCAGGCGGAGCAAACGAAAGAACATGATGTTTCCGGCGACTCGCGGACGGCAAAAGGCGGTTTCAAAAGCCCGTCCTTGATAAAGACGCTCATATCAAGGAGCAAGCCGTCGCGGGCGGCTCGTTTTCGGAGTCGGCCAGTCGAAAAGCGATGGCGCAATATTGGCTTTGCGGCAGCGGCCTGCTCTATAGTGTGCCGCATCGCCCAAAACGGATGACAAAAAGCCAGAACGGATAACAATAAGAATGGCGGAATATTCGGCCTTCTCGCTTCTCAAAAACGCGCTGACCGGCAACAAGGACTGGAAGCCGGCCTGGCGCAAGCCGGATCCGAAGGCATCCTACGACGTGATTGTCATCGGCGGCGGCGGCCACGGCCTGTCGACCGCCTATTATCTCGCCAAGGAGCACGGCATCACCAATGTCGCGGTGCTGGAGAAGGGCTGGCTCGGCTCCGGCAATGTCGGCCGCAACACGACGGCCGTTCGCTCCAACTACCTGCTGCCTGCCAACACCCGCTTCTACGAACATTCGATGAAGCTGTGGGAGAACCTGTCGCACGACCTCAACTACAACGTCATGTTCTCGCAGCGCGGCTGCCTGAACCTGGCGCACACGCCTGCCCAGCTTGACGATCTTGCGCGACGCGGCAACGCCATGCGCCATCTCGGCGTCGACGCCGAACTGATGACCACGGCGGAGATCGCACGCCTGATACCGGCGCTGGACGTCTCGGGCGCGGCTCGCTTCCCGGTCGTCGGCGGGCTGATGCAACCGCGCGCCGGCACCGCCCGCCACGATGCCGTCGCCTGGGGCTATGCGCGCGGCGCCGACCGTCGCGGCGTCGACATCATCGAAAATTGCGAGGTCACCGGTTTCCTGCGTGATGGCGACCGCGTCACCGGCGTCTCGACCTCGCGTGGTGAGATCCGCGCCAAGAAGGTGGCGGTCGCGGTGGCCGGCAGCACCGGACGGGTCATGCAGCTTGCCGGCATCGAGACGATGCCGATCGAGAGCCATGTGCTGCAGGCCTTCGTGACGGAATCGCTGAAGCCATTCGTCAATACCGTCCTCACCTTCGGCATGGGCCATTTCTACATGTCCCAATCGGACAAGGGCGGCCTTGTCTATGGCGGCGATCTCGACGGCTACAACAGCTACGCCCAGCGCGGCAGTTTGCCTATTGTCGACGAGGTGATGAGCGAGATGCTGGCGCTGTTTCCGGGGCTTGCGCGCGTGCGCATGCTGCGCTCCTGGGGCGGCGTCTGCGACATGTCGATGGACGGCTCGCCGATCATCACCACCGGCCCGCTGCCGGGCATGTATCTCAACTGCGGCTGGTGCTACGGCGGCTTCAAGGCGACGCCGGCGTCTGGCTGGTGCTTTGCCTGGACCATCGCCAAGGACGAGCCGCACGACTTCAACGCGCCCTTCACGCTCGACCGCTTCCATCGCGGCATGGTGATCGACGACAAGGGCCAGGGCGCGACGCCGCGGCTGCATTAGGTAAGACGAAAATGCTGATCACTTGCCCCTATTGCGGCCCGCGCGATGTCATCGAGTTCACCTACCAGGGCGACGGCAACCGCGAGCGCCCTCAGCCCGCGTCGCAGAATCTCGACGCCTGGAACGCCTATGTTTACGATCGGTTGAATCCGGCGGGTGACCACAACGAGATCTGGCAGCATTCCGGCGGCTGCCGCGCCCATCTCAAGGTCGTGCGCAACACGCTGACACACGATATCTCCAGCGTCGCCTTCGCGCGCGGCGACCACAAAGCCGCTGCGCGCCACAAGGCGGAGGGCAAGGCATGAGCCCACGCCGCACGGATGCCGGTGGTCGGATCGACCGGCTGCGAACCATCCGGTTCACCTTCGATGGCGCGCCTTACACCGGCCATGCCGGCGACACGCTTGCCTCGGCGCTGCTGGCCAATGGCGTCACCTTGTTCGGGCGCTCGTTCAAATATCACCGCCCGCGCGGCGTGCTGACATCAGGCGTCGAGGAGCCGAACGCCCTGGTGACGGTGCTGCGGGGCGAGGTTCGCGAGCCCAATATTGCCGCGACCATGGTCGAGATCTATGACGGGCTGACCGTTGTCAGCCAGAACCGCTTTCCATCGCTGTCCTGGGATGTCAGCGCCGTCAATCAGCTCGGCGGCAAGCTTCTGTCCGCCGGCTTCTATTACAAGACCTTCATGGGACCCGCGATCGGCCCGCTGAAGAGCACGCGTTTCTGGATGTTCTGCGAGCATTTCATCCGCCGGGCCGCCGGTCTCGGCCGCGCCGGGACTGCTCCCGACACGGCGCGTTATGAGCGCATGAACGCTTTCTGCGATGTGCTGGTGGTCGGCTCAGGTCCGGCCGGGCTGATGGCCGCCAGGGCAGCCGCCGATCAGGGCGCGCGTGTCATCCTCAGCGAGCTCGAACCGCATTTCGGCGGCTCGGCCAACTGGTCAGGCGAGACGATCGACGGCATGCCCGGGGCGGACTGGGCAGCGCGAGCCGCCGGCCAGCTCGAAGGCTATGACAATGTCCGCCTGCTGCCGCGCACCACGGTCTGGGGCTATTACGACGGCAACACGCTCGCTGCGCTTGAACGGGTCACCGACCATAAGGAGAGACCAGGCAAGGGCGAACCGCGCCATCGCTACTGGACCATTCGCGCCAAATCGGTGGTGCTGGCCACCGGCTCCTTCGAGCGGCCGCTGGTGTTTCCGGGCAACGACCGGCCGGGTGTGATGCTGGCGCATGCCGCCGAGCGCTACGCCAACGAGTACGGCGTGCTGCCGGGCAACAGGATCGCAATCTTCACCAACAATGACAGCGCCTATCGCTCCGCTCTTGCGCTGAAGAATGCCGGCGCGGCCATCGTCGCCATCGTCGACGTGCGGCCGGAGCTTTCGAGCGAGATGCGCGAGCTCGCCGATGAAGCGGAAGCCAAGATTCTTGCCGGTCACGCCGTGGTCGCCACCGAAGGCGGCAAGGCGCTGTCCGGCATCAAGGTGCAGCGCTTCGACATGGTCAACGGCGCGCTTGCCGGCGATCCGCGCAGCATTCAAGCCGACTGCCTGCTGATGTCGGGAGGCTGGTCGCCGACCATCCATCTGGCCAGTCAGGCCGGCGCTAAGGCGGAATGGAATGCCGCCAGGCAAGCCTTCCTGCCACCGAAGCCAACCCAGCAATGGATTGGCGCCGGCGCTTTCACCGGCAGCTTCTCCACCGCCGAGGCCATCGCCGAAGGTCGCGCGGCCGGGCTTTCGGCGGCCGGCGGGACCGGCGCACCAACGGCCTTGCCGGTCGTCGAAGCAGCACCCGGCGATCCCGACCCGGCGCCTGTGTTCGAGATCAAGGCCGATGGAAAAAGCTTCGTCGATTTCCAGCACGACGTGACCGCGGAGGATGTGCGGCTGGCGCATCGCGAAGGCTTTGTCTCGGTCGAGCACCTGAAACGCTACACCACGCTCGGCATGGCGACCGACCAGGGCAAGAACTCCAACATACCCGGCCTCGCCATCATGGCCGAAGCGCTGGGCAAGCCGATCCCGGAAGTCGGCACGACACGCTTCCGCCCGCCCTTTTCCGCGGTGTCTATCGGCTCGCTCGCCGCAGAACGCTTCGGCGACCTGAGGCCAGAGCGGCTGACGCCGATGCATGACTGGCACGTCGCCAATGGCGCAACCATGTATTCGGCCGGCCTCTGGTATCGCCCGATGATTTATGGCCATCCCGGCGAGACGATCGAGCAGGCCTATGTGCGCGAAGCCAGGGCGACGCGCGAGAGCGCCGGCATCGTCGATGTCTCGACACTGGGCAAGATCGCCGTGCAGGGTCCGGACGCAGCGGAATTCCTCGATCGGGTCTACACCAACATGTTCTCGACGCTGGCCGTCGGCAAGGCCCGCTACGGGCTGATGCTGCGCGAGGACGGCCTCGCTTTCGACGACGGCACGACGTGGCGGCTCGGGGATCAGGACTTCCTGATGACCACCACCACGGCCAATGCCGGCAAGGTGATGCAGCATCTGGAGTATTTCCTTGACGTTATCTGGCCGGAGCTGAAGGTCCACGTCACCTCGGTGACCGACGAATGGGCGGGTGCCGCCATCGGCGGACCAAAGGCGCGAGCCATTCTTGCCGCTTGCATCACTGGCACCGCCGTCGACAACGCCACGCTGCCTTTCATGGGCATCGTGCACGGCAAGATATCAGGCGTGCCGGTGATGATCTGCCGGCTGTCTTTCTCCGGCGAAATGGCCTTCGAAGTTTACTCCGGCGCCGGGTACGGCACCCATGTCTGGGAAGCGTTGATCGAAGCCGGCAAGCCGTTCGGACTGGTGACTTACGGGCTCGAGGCGCTGGGCACGATGCGCATCGAGAAAGGCCACGTCACCGGCGCCGAGATCGACGGCCGAACCACGGCGCGCGACCTGCATCTCGACTGGATGCTGTCCAAGAAAAAGCCCTTCATCGGCTCGGCGATGATGGATCGCGAGGGGCTGATCGCTCCCGGCCGGCTGGAACTCGTCGGTCTGATTTCGCTGGACAACCAACCGCTCAACGGCGGCGCGCACATCGTCGAGGCGCTTGACGAAGCCAATCCGCACGATTCCATCGGCCACATCACCGCTTGCTGTTATTCGCCGGCGTTCGGCAAATACATCGCGCTCGCTATGGTCAAGGACGGCAAGGCACGGCGCGGCACGCGCGCCCATATCTCCGATCCCCTGCGCAACCGGTTCGGCCCGGTCGAGATCGTCTCCAACCACTTCTTTGATCCGGACGGGAGCCGCATGCATGGTTGAGCGCCAATCACCGCTTGAGCTGGCACCGCTTGAGCCGGAACTGCGCACCGGCTCGCACGGCGATTTCGAACACGGCATCGATGTCATCCTCTCCGAAACCAGGCCGGGATCGATCCTGCAGCTCGCTGCCTGGCCGGGCCAGGAGAAGAAGTTGATATCAGGCATCCGCACCGTTACCGGCCTTGCTCTGCCCGATGGCGCCGGCGCCGGCAGCACCGACGGCGTGAGGTCGGTGTTCGGCTTCGCGCCGGGAAAATTCACAGTGGTCGACGAGGCCGAAGGCCTGGCATCAGCCTTTGCCAATGTCGTCACCCCGGCGATCGGCACGGTGACCGACCTGTCGCACGGCCGCACCGCGATCCGCATCGCCGGACCAAAGGCCGAATGGGTGCTGGCAAAACTCTTCGCCATCGACTTCGCGCTGCCGGCCTTCCCGGTCGGCGCCGGCCGCTCGACCATGCATCATGACGTCTTCGCGCAGATCCAGCGCACCGGCGCCGACCAGTTCGACATCTATGTGTTCCGCTCGTTTGCGCGCTCGTTCTGGAAGGCGCTCTGCCATGCCAGCGAGGAAGTCGGCTACGAGGTGCAGTAGACCGAGGCGGCGCGTCGTCACCTCACTTGGCGCCACCTCATTTGGCGCCACCTCATTTGGCGAATGTCACCCACTCTTCCAGCGGCGCGCGGTCGGTGCGGAACTCGTTTTCGGGCTTGGATCTGTCCTCATGGCCGAGCGCCATGCCGCAGACGACGATCTCCTCGTCGGGGATATTAAGCACCGGCCTGATCTGCTTGTGATACGGTGCAAAGGCCGCCTGCGGACAGGTGTGCAGGCCCCTGCCCCGCGCCGCCACCATGATGTTCTGCAGGAACATGCCGTAATCGATCCACGAGCCCTTGTTCAGCCGCCGGTCGACCGTGAAAATCATGCCGACCGGTGCGTCGAAGAAGACGAAGTTGCGGTCGTGCTGCGCACGCATCCTGTCCACCTCGCGCCGGCCGATGCCGAGCGCGCCGTAGAGGCCGAAGCCATTCGCGCGCCGCCGGGTGAGATACGGTTCGAAGAACTGGTCGGGGTAATAGCGATATTCGTCCCAGTCGGCCTTTTCGGCGCGGATGCCGGAATTGAGGATGGCGTCGGTGATCCGCTGCTTGACCTCGCCCTTGGTGACGTAGACCCGCCAGGGCTGCATGTTGGTGCCCGAAGGTGCACGCGCGGCGACAGAGAGAATGGCGCGGATCGTCTCGTCATCGACCATCTCGGGCAGGAAGGCCCGCACAGAACGGCGTGACGTGATCGCCTCGTCGACGATCGCCGCATCCTTGGCAATCCGGGTGTTGTTTTCCAGCATGGGCCGTCCCTTTACGCGTAATCCCTAAACCGGAATCGATTCCGGAAAGATCATGCGCCGTCCAGAAAATGGGAGAGCACCATTGCGGGTCCAATTGACGCGTGGCGCTCTATCGTAAGCGTCGACCGGGCGCCCTCAATCGCCGTTCGTGGCCGAGCCTTTGCCTGAACCGCCAAAATGGCGCAAGCAAATCTTGTGGCCTCATGAAAATCGTCTTGATTTTTTCACGAACTTGACCTCTCATGAAATTTCCCCCAAATTTTTCACCAAGGGGAATTTTTCAGTAAGAGAAATGGCTTGACCTCAACCGCCGTCAGATCGGAGCAGGAAAACCGCGAACGGCTGCTGGCCGGCGATATCAGGGCGCTGCGCAGGGCGCGCGGGCTGACGCTTGCCGAGATCGGCCTGAAGCTCGGCCGCTCCGTCGGCTGGGTCAGTCAGGTCGAGCGCGGCCTGTCGATACCCTTGCTCAGCGATCTCAGGGCCTTCGCGGAATTGTTCGGCGTGCCGGTCAGCCTGTTCTTCAGTCACGACGTGCCCGTCGAGAACGAGCGCGGCGTGGTCGTGCGCGCCGGCAGCCGCCGCACGCTTGGCACAAGCGATTCCGGCCTGGTGGAGGAGCTTCTTTCGCCTGATCTCGGCGGTAGCTTCGAGATGCTGCGTTCGGTCTTCGCGCCGGGTGCGGAGCTGAAGACCGAGGCGCGCCGGCCGACGGAGGAAGCCGGATATGTCGCTTCCGGCAGCTTCGACATCGAGATATCAGGCGTCTGGCACCGGCTTGGTGAGGGCGACTCCTTTCGCTTCGACGGCAAGCCGTTCCGCTGGCGCAATCCTGGAGCGGAGCCGGCTGTCGTCATCTGGGTGGTTTCGCCACCTGTCTACTGAATATAGGTCTGGAGAAAAACATGGCGGGTTTGCCGACCACGGCACGTGTGGTGATCATCGGAGGCGGTGTCGTCGGCGCCTCCTCGCTCTACCATCTCGCCAAGGCGGGCTGGACCGACTGCGTGCTCCTGGAGAAGAACGAGCTCACCTCCGGCTCGACCTGGCATGCGGCCGGCAATGTGCCGACCTTCTCCTCGTCGTGGTCGCTGATGAACATGCAGCGCTATTCGACGGAGCTTTATCGCGGGCTGGCCGATGCGGTCGGCTATCCCATGAACTACCACGTCACCGGCTCGCTCAGGCTGGCTCATACGGTCGAACGCATGCAGGAGTTCCAGCGCGCCAAGGGCATGGGCCGCTATCAGGGCATGGACATCGACGTGGTCGGGCTCGACGAAATCAAGCGCCGCTATCCATTCATCGAAACGCATGAGCTGAAGGGCGCGCTCTACGATCCGAGCGACGGCGACATCGATCCGGCGCAGCTGACCCAGGCGCTGGCCAAGGGCGCCCGCGACATGGGAGCGAAGATCATCCGCTTCTGTCCGGTCACCGGCGTGCGCCGCGAGAAGGACGAGTGGGTGGTTGTAACAGCGCAGGGCGAGATCCGCTGCGAGATCGTCGTCAACGCCGCCGGCTACCGCGCGGCCGAAGTCGGCAAGATGTTCGGCCGCGACGTGCCGATGATGGTGATGAGCCATCAATATATCCTGTTCGAGGAAATCCCCGAACTGGCCGCATGGTCGAAGGAGCAAGGCAAGAAACTGCCGCTGCTGCGCGATGTCGACACCTCCTATTATCTGCGCCAGGAAAAGAACGGCATGAATCTCGGCCCCTATGAGCGCAATTGCCGTGCGCATTGGGTCGGCCACAACGACCCCATGCCCGATGATTTTTCGTTCCAGCTGTTCCCCGACGATCTCGACCGGCTGGAGGACTATCTGGCCGATGCCGTCGCCCGCGTGCCTATCCTCGGCACCGCCGGCCTGTCAAAAGTCATCAACGGCCCGATCCCCTACGCGCCGGACGGCAACCCGCTGATCGGCCCGATGCCCGGCGTGCCCAACGCCTTCGAGGCCTGCGTCTTCACTTTCGGCATCGCCCAGGGCGGCGGCGCCGGCAAGGTGCTGGCCGAATGGGTGACTGAGGGCCAGACCGAGTGGGACATGTGGTCCTGCGATCCGCGTCGCTTCACCAGCTTTGCCTCGGCCCCGGATTACTGCATCGCCAAGGGCATGGAGATCTACGGCAACGAATACGCCATCCAATTCCCGCGCCATGCCTGGCCGGCTGGACGCGACCGTAAACTGTCGCCGATCCACGATCGCATCAAGGCGCTCGGCGCCTGCTTCGACGCCTATAATGGCTGGGAGCGCGCCACCTGGTACGCGCAAGCCGGCGACGACGTCTCGGAAGCCGCGACGCTGACCTTCCGCCGCTACGGGCCCTGGCAGCATCGCGTCCGCGAAGAGTGCCTCGCCGTGCGCGACGCCGCCGGCATTTTGGACCTGCCTGGTTTCTCCCGCTTCAACCTCGACGGCCTTGGCGCTGCCGAATGGCTGAGCCAGCAAGTCACCGGGCTGGTGCCGAAACCCGGCCGCATCGGCCTCGTCTATTTTGCCGACGACAAGGGCCGCATCGTCACCGAAATGTCTGTGGTGCGTCACGATGAGAACCTGATGACGCTGATCACCGCCGCGGTGGCGCAGTGGCACGATTTCGAGTGGCTGAAATCACGCATGCCGAAGCATGCGACATTCAAGCTGATCGATCGCACAGAGGAATATTTCACGCAGATCCTCGCCGGACCCAACTCGCGAAAAATCCTCGCCGATATCTGCGCCGCCGACCTTGCTCTGCCCTGGCTGACGCATCAGGAAACGACAATCGCAGGCCGCTGGGCGAGGCTACTGCGTGTGTCCTTCGCCGGCGAACTCGGCTGGGAAATCCACACCAAGATCGACGACACCGCCGCGATCTTCGATGCCGTCTGGGCGGCCGGGCAGAAGCATGGCCTGAAGCCGTTCGGCATGTACGCGCTGGATTCGCTTCGGCTCGAAAAAGGCTACCGCGCCTGGAAGGGCGATCTGTCGACCGACTATTCGATCCTGCAGGGCGGGCTGGAGCGCTTCGTCAAATGGGACAAGCCGGATTTCCGCGGCAAGGCAGCGTTGCAAAATGAGAAGCAGCAGGGTGTCAAGAAACGCTTCGTCACGCTGACCGTCGAAAATCCCGGCGACTGCGATGCGCCCACCATGTCGACGCTGTGGCATGACGGCGAGATCGTTGGCGAGACAACATCCGGCGGCTGGGGTCATCGCATCGACAAATCGATCGCGCTCGGCATGCTGCGCGCCGACCTCACCGAGCCGGGAACCACGGTCGAGGTTGAAATCTTTGGCGAGCGCTTCACGGCGGTCGTACAGAACGACAAGCCGCTGTGGGATCCGAAGAACGAGAGGCTAAGAGCATAATGCCCAGACCATCATCGCGTATTTCCGGCATCGTGCCTTCCGGCAAGGATGGCTGGGAGGTTCATTCCGCTGCCTGGGCACGCAAGGAGGCCGGCGAGGACATCATCATGCTGTCGGTCGGCGACCATGATTTCGATGCGCCGGGCCAAACCATCGAAGCCTGCGTGACAGCGGTTCGCGCCAGCAACCACCACTACACCCCGCTTCCCGGCATTCCGCGCCTGCGCAAGGCGATGGCGGCAGCCTCGACCGCCTGCACCGGCGTCCCAACCAGCCCCGACCAGGTCATCGCCACGCAGGGTGGACAGGCTGCACTCTACGCTGCCGTGCAGGCCGTGCTCGACCAGGGCGACCACGCCATCGTGGTCGCGCCCTATTACGCCACCTATCCAAACACCTTCAGTGCGGCGGGCGCGGAATTCACTGTCGTCGAGACGCCGGCCGAGGATGGTTTCCAACCCCGCGCGGACATGATCCGCGCCGCCCTTCGCCCGAACACGCGGGCCATCCTCATCAACACACCGAACAATCCGACCGGCGCCGTCTATTCGCGGCAGCATCTTGAAGAGCTGGCGCAGATCTGCCGCGAGCATGACCTCTGGCTGCTGTCGGACGAGGTCTACTGGACGCTGGGTGGTGGCGAGCATATCTCGCCCCGCGCCCTGCCCGGCATGGCCGAGCGCACGCTCGTCATCAACTCGATGTCCAAGAGCCATGGCATGACCGGCTGGCGCATGGGCTGGCTGACCGGCCCCGAAACGATGATCTCGCTGCTGATCAACCTCAATCTGGTGACGACCTATGGTTTGCCGGCCTTCATCAGCCTCGCTTGCGCCGAGGCGCTGGAAAACGGCTACGGCGTCACGGAGATTGCCGAACGCTATGCTGCAAGGCGCAGCGTCGTCCTCGATGCCATGCGCGGCATGAACAACGTCACCGTGCGCGGTTCCGAAGGCGGCATGTATGTCATGCTCGACATATCGGCTCTCGAGCCCGACGACGAGAAGTTCGCCTGGGCTCTCCTCGACAAGGAAAAGGTCGGCGTGATGCCCGGCTCAAGCTTCGGCGAGGCGGCCGCCGGCCATATTCGCGTCAGCCTCTGCCAGCCCGAGGCGGTGCTTTTGGAAGCAGCCCTTCGCTTGCGCCGTTTTGCTTCCAGCTATCGCCGTGAGGCTGCATGAGCGCCCTGCCCGCCAAAACCATTCCTCCCAAAGCAAGGGCTGTCATTATCGGCGGCGGTGTCTCCGGCTGCTCGGTCGCCTACCATCTGGCCAAGCTCGGCTGGACCGATATCGTGCTGCTCGAACGAAAGCAGCTGACATCGGGCACGACATGGCACGCCGCCGGCCTGATCGGCCAGTTGCGCGGCTCGCAGAACATGACGCGGCTGGCGAAATATTCGGCCGACCTCTACGTCAAGCTGGAAGCCGAGACCGATGTCGGCACCGGCATGCGCCAGGTCGGCTCGATCACCGTGGCGCTGACCGAGGAGCGCAAGCACGAGATCTATAGGCAGGCGTCTCTCGCCCGCGCCTTCGACGTCGACGTGCGCGAGATTTCGCCTGGTGAAGTCAAGGAGATGTATCCGCATCTCAACATTTCCGACGTGGTCGGCGCCGTGCATCTGCCGCTCGACGGCCAGTGCGATCCCGCCAACATCGCCATGGCGCTGGCCAAGGGCGCGCGCCAGCGCGGTGCGACCATCGTCGAGAACGTGAAGGTCACCAAGGTCCACACTAGGGCCGGCCGCGTCACCGGCGTTTCCTGGGCGCAAGGCGACGAGCAAGGCATGATCGAGGCCGATGTCGTCGTCAACTGCGCCGGCATGTGGGCGCGCGAGCTCGGGCGCCAGAACGGCGTCACCATCCCGCTGCATGCCTGCGAGCATTTTTATCTCGTCACCGAGCCGATCCCCGGCCTCACCCGGCTGCCGGTGCTGCGCGTGCCGGACGAATGCGCCTACTACAAGGAAGATGCCGGCAAGATGATGCTCGGTGCCTTCGAGCCGGTAGCCAAGCCTTGGGGCATGGATGGCATCCGTGAGGATTTCTGCTTCGACCAGTTGCCCGAGGATTTCGAGCATTTCGAGCCGATCCTCGAAATGGGCGTCAACCGCATGCCGATGCTGGCCAGCGCCGGCATCCACACCTTCTTCAACGGTCCCGAGAGTTTTACGCCCGACGATCGCTACTATCTCGGCGAGGCGCCGGAGCTTTCCGGCTATTGGATGGCGACCGGCTATAATTCCATCGGCATCGTCTCCTCCGGCGGCGCCGGCATGGCCCTGGCGCAATGGATCAACGATGGCGAGGCACCCTTCGATCTGTGGGAGGTCGATATCCGCCGCGCCCAGCCGTTCCAGAAGAACCGCCGTTACCTCAGAGAGCGCGTCTGCGAGACGCTCGGCCTGCTCTACGCCGACCATTTCCCGTACCGCCAGATGGCGACTTCACGGAACGTGAGACGCTCTCCCCTACACGAACATCTGAAGGCGCGCGGCGCGGTGTTCGGCGAAGTCGCCGGCTGGGAACGCGCCAACTGGTTCGCCCGCGAAGGCCAGGAGCACGAATACCGCTATTCCTGGAAGCGGCAGAACTGGTTCGACAACCAGCGCGAGGAACATCTGGCGGTCCGAAACGGCGTCGGCCTGTTCGACATGACCTCGTTCGGCAAGATCCGTGTCGAGGGCCGCGACGCCTGTGCATTGCTGCAGAAGCTTTGCGCCAACGACATGGACGTGGCGCCGGGCAAGATCATCTACACCCAGATGCTCAACCAGCGCGGCGGCATCGAGAGCGACCTCACCGTCTCGCGGCTGTCGGAAACGGCGTACTTCCTCGTCGTGCCCGGCGCGACGCTGCAGCGCGACCTGGCCTGGCTGCGCAAGCACCTCACCGATGAATTCGTCGTCATCACCGATGTGACCGCTGCAGAAGCCGTTCTCTGCCTGATGGGGCCGGACTCGCGAAAATTGATTCAAAAGCTGAGCCCGAACGATTTCTCCAACGAAACCAATCCATTCGGCACGTTTCAGGAGATTGAAATCGGCATGGGACTGGCCCGTGCTCACCGCGTCACCTATGTCGGCGAGCTCGGCTGGGAGCTTTATGTCTCGACCGACCAGGCCGCCCATGTCTTCGAGGCAATAGCTGAGGCTGGCGCCGACGTCGGCCTAAAACTCTGCGGTCTGCACACCCTGGATTCCTGCCGCATCGAAAAGGCCTTCCGGCATTTCGGCCACGACATCACCGACGAAGACAATGTGCTGGAGGCGGGCCTCGGCTTCGCGGTGAAGGCCGGCAAAGGAGATTTTCTCGGCCGCGATGCCGTGCTGAGGAAGAAAGAGACCGGATTGAACCGGCGCCTGGTGCAGTTCCGCCTGAGAGACCCTGAGCCGCTGCTCTTCCACAATGAGGCGATCCTGCGCGACGGCAAGATTGTCGGCCCGGTCACCTCGGGAAATTACGGCCACCATCTCGGCGGCGCCGTTGGGCTCGGCTACGTGCCTTGCCAGGGCGAGAGCGAGGCGGATGTGCTGTCGTCGTCCTACGAGATCGAGATCGCCGGCGAGCGCTTCGCCGCCGAAGTGTCGCTGAAGCCGATGTACGATCCGAAAGCGGAACGAGTGCGGATGTAGCTCAGAAGCGCTCCAGCTTCTTTCTTCCTTTCTCCAGAAATGCCGCCCTCGTCTTTGGCGTCGACGCGTCCATCAGGTAGTGGGCCAGAAAGAACGTCTTGCAGCGGGTGGCGCAGAGCGCCCGCATGCCGCGCAGGATTGTCTTGCGTCCCGGCTGTCCGACGACGACGCTCCACCAGGTCGGCGCGCCGCAGGTCGTGATCACCCCGATCTTCGTCACATGCCTCATCAGCGACTGAATCCGTCCTTTGCCCGCTGGTAGCTTAAAGGCGACGTCGGTCGCCCAGACCCGGTCTAGCCACCCCTTCAGCATTGCCGGCAGCCCGTACCACCATGTCGGATAGATGAAGAGGATTCCCTGGGCCCAGTTTAGGTGGTCGATGTGCGGCTTGAGCGCCGGGTCCTGCGGGGCATGCTCATTGTAGGAGCGTCGCTCGCCGCAGCCCATGACCGGATTGAAATTCTCCGCATAGAGGTCGAGCAGCCGCGCCTCCCAGCCCCTCGCCTTCAGCACCTCGATGGCACTATCCCGGATCGCGGCGCAAAAGCTTTCGGGCACAGGATGGCAGTAAACCACCAGGACCCGCATCAGAAGGCATCCATGCTGGCGGCGACCTTCGCCATGAATCTTTTCCGCGTTTCATCGGTCGACAGGTTCATCGAGTAATGCGCGAGATAGGAAACGGAGGCGCCTGGCTTGACCGTGGCGCGCAACACACGCTTGACCAGCTTTCGCGGCGGGTCGCTCATCAGCATTGCATGGAGCCGGCTGCCGCCATAGGTGGTGACCGCCGCCAGCTTGCGGATGTTGTGCAGCGACGGCTTCACCTTGCCGTCGACCAGCTTGAACGACACGCCAGGCAGGAAAACGCGGTCGAAGAACCCCTTCAGGATCGCCGGATAGCCGTAGTTCCACACCGGGAATGACAGCACCAGCGCCTCGGCCTTTTGCAGCCTCTCGATATAAGCGGCCGCCGGATCAGCGGCGCCGCGCTCGTCGTGATAGCTGACCCGTTCGGCGCGCGTCAGCCTGGGATCGAAATTCTCGGCATAGAGGTCGCAATCGTCGACGGCATGGCCAGCGGCCGTCAGCCGCTCGACGATCACCTTGTGCAAACCGGCATTGAAGCTGGCCTCGACCGGATGGGCGTAGAGCACGAGGATTTTCATTGAAGTGCTCGCAGGTTGGCGCGAGGCACCCCCCTCTGCCCTGCCGGGCATCTCCCCCTCAAGGGGGGAGATTGGCCGTCACCATCGGTTTTGCCAAACACCAACGCGGCAAGGGGATCGAGGCGTAGAAACTGCCAATCTCCCCCCTTGAGGGGGAGATGGCCGGCAGGCCAGAGGGGGGTACAGCGCCACACGCTCGTCATCGTTCAACCCGCCTTCTCCAACCCCTTGAACAGGAACGACTTGCCCGAGCGATAGTCGTAGTCCGGGTTTTCCCAGGCGATCATCTTGCCGGGATTGAGCAGCCCTTGCGGATCGGTCTCGCGCTTGAAGGCGAGCTGCACCTCGTCCGTCTGCTTCATGCCGCCCTCTTCCAGCGTGTAGCGGTGCGGATTGAAGACCCAGCAGCCATTGTCTTCATGGATGCGGATGATCTCGTCGAGCCGCTCCGCTGTCGTGAAGCGGACCAGCGGCAGTCCGGCCACGCCGATCGCGCCATCGAAGCGGATGAATTCGAGATGCGTCGGCACCTCGTCGCCGAAGCGATCGATCATCGCCTTGACGTAAGCGAGGTGATCCGGCGAGGGATAGCGGGTCTGCAGATAAGTAATCGTCGAGTCGACCCTGATGGCACGCAGCGTCGTGTGGTTCCAGGTCAGCTCATAGGCCGGCGGCAGGCCTTTGAGATCGGCCTCCTTGTCGGCGCGGAAGACGATCTCGCCCTTGCTGCGTGCGGTGAGGGCGACAAAGGCATCCATCGCATGCGACGCGATCATGCAGACGACGATGCTTTGCTCGCGCCGGAAGAATTTCTGGTGCCGCTTGAAATAGTCATAGGGGATCGGAGCGGCGATCGGCGTGATCAGTTTCGCCAGAATGCCATCCTGGATGGCAAGACCATTGCCGAAACCGGCTGCATCCATGAAATCGTCGAAGCCGACTATGACATCGATCCAGTCGTAGCTTGCGGTCAGCGGCATCTCGACCTCGGTGATGATGCCGTTGGTGCCGTAGGCATGCATGACCTTCAGCACCTCCTCGCCGGTAAGATCCATGATGCGAGGCTCCGCCTCCATCGTCACGGTCCTGAGCCTGATGACATTGCCGAGGTCGCGCAGCCCGCCCCAGCGGATCGAGCCAATGCCGCCTGAACCGCCGGCGACAAAGCCGCCTATACTCGCCGTGTTGTAGGTTGACGGCGACATCCGAAGCTCCTGTCCGGAATGCGCCCGCGTCGCTCTGTCGATGTCGGCAAGCACGGCACCCGGCCCGGTCACGACGCGGCCCGGCGCAATCGTCTTGATCGTATTCATCTCGGCAAGGTTGAGCACGACGCCGCCGGACAGCGGCATAGCCTGCCCATAATTGCCGGTGCCGCTGCCGCGCGGCGTCGCCGGAATGCCATGCCGGTGACAGGCGGCGAGCACGCGGATCACCTCGTCTTCCGTCTTCGGCGTCACGATCAGGTCGCCGGTCACATGGTCGAGCTGCTGCTTCAGCACCGGGCTGTACCAGTAGAAATCGCGGCTCTTCTGCTGGACGATCGCCGGATGGTCGTCGATCTTCAGACCGTCGAGGTCGCGCTTCAGTGCCGAAATGTCCATCATTTCACCATCAGCTCGTCGAGTTCGGCATAGTCGGGCAAGTGGCGCTCGATGGCGCGGCCATCGCGCACCACGATGCGATCCGATTCGGGCCGCGACAGCAATTCCGTCCAGCTCCGCCCCCTAAAGACGACGAAGTCGGCCGCGCTGCCTGCGGCAAGCATGCCGAAACCATCGAGCCGCATCACCTTGGCCGGCGTCGAAGTCACCGCTTGCGGCCAATCGCCGACCGGGTGATCGAAATGCAGGATACGCGTCGCCATGCGGTAGACCTCCAGCATGTCGAGATCGCCATAGGCGTAGAACGGGTCCCGGGTGTTGTCGGAGGCGACGGCCACTGGAATGCCGCGCGCCTTCATCTCGTGCAGCAGCGTCACGCCGCGCCAGCGCGGCGTGGTGTTATCAGCCCGCCGGTCCTGCAGATAGAGATTGCACATCGGCAGCGACACCACGGCGAGCCGCGCCTTCGCCACCTTGTCCAGCGTGTCCAGCACATCGAGATCGGGCTGGCGTGCCAGCGAGCAGCAATGGCCGACAAGGATGTTTCCCTCAAAACCGTTCCATAGTGCCGCCTCGGCGATCTTCTTCAGCGAGATCGCCGAGGCGGCGTCGGTCTCGTCGGCATGGAAATCGAGGTCGAGGCCATGCTTGATCGCCTGCGCAAACACCTGGTCGAGAAGCTCTTCCAGGTCCGGCAGCATGTAGGTGACGACGCCGAGCACGCCCTTGGCCGCGGCGACGCGTTTGGCCAATCCTTCGAACCATTTCCCGTCGCGCACGCCTTCGATGCCGAGCAGACAGGCCGCCTGCAGCTCGATGCGGCCGCGCCATTGCTCCCGCATCGTCTCGAACACCGGCCAGGAGATCTCCTCCTGCGGCGCGACGCTGTCGAGATGGGTGCGCAGGCCTTTGGTGCCGTGCGCGTACGCTGAGCGCAGCGAAAAATCCATGCGGCGGGCAACATCGTCCGCGCTCCAACGGGCAGCGCGGTCAGCGCCGGTGGCATTCAGCGCGCCCATGAACGTGCCGTCGGGATTGGGTTTTCGAGGCCAGATATGGCCCTTGTCGATATGGGTGTGGCAGTCGACAAAGCACGGCATGACGATGCGGCCGCCGAGGTCGATCGTGCCTGCCGGTGTATTGGACTGGCGATGCGCGACGACGCTGGAAATCCTGCCGTCGGCGACGGCGATATTGGCGAGCGCAAACCCGTCGGCGTCGAAGGCTGCGGCAAGGCCCGGGGTTAGGGATGAATGAAGCCGGACGTTCGCAAGATGGTAAGAACCAGAAGCTGGTATCAAGCCTTACCCCCCTCTGTCCTGCCGGACATCTCCCCCTCAAGGGGGGAGATTAGCAGCTTCGGCCATGGCGTTCGTCTTGCAACGTTGGTGATTGGCGAAATCCTAGATGGCATCCAATCTCCCCCCTTGAGGGGGAGATGTCCGGCAGGACAGAGGGGGGTAACGGCGCCAACCATCATCGCTCCTGCCTCAGCGCGCTTTCATGCCAGCGCCGCAGGATCAGATGCGAGATCAGCGACAGCACCAGGAAGATCAGAATGCCGGTGAACGAGATCAGGATCAGCGCCGCGAACAGCCGCGGTGCGTTGAGCCGGTAGCCGGCCTCGATGATGCGCGAGGCAAGCCCCGACGACTGGCCGGTGGCTCCGGCGACGAACTCCGCCACCACCGCGCCGATCAGCGACAGGCCACCGGCGATCTTCAGCCCACCGAGAAAATAGGGCATCGCCGCCGGCAGCCTGAGATAACGCAATTGCTGCCAGCGGGTCGCGCCGTTGAGCTTGAACATGTCGCGCAGATTGCGGTCGACGGAATTGAGGCCGAGTGTGGTGTTGGACAGGATCGGGAAGAAGGCGACGATCCAGGCACACAGCAGAAGCTTCGTCGTCTGGTTGTCGACATAGATGTTGATCAGCGGGAAGATCGCGACGATCGGCGTCACCTGCAGGACGATGGCGAACGGGAAGAACGACATCTCCACCCATTTCGATTGCGCGAACAGCACCGCCAACCCGACACCGCCGATGACGGCCAGAAGCAGGCTGAGGAAGGTGATCTTGAGCGTCACCAGCAGCGAGGAGAACAGCAGCCCGGCATCGTCGAACAGCGTTTGCAGCACCACACCGGGGCGCGGCAGGATATATTTCGGAATGTCGTTCCAGACGCAGATTCGATCCCACAGCCAGATCGCCAGGATCATGATCGCCAGCGGCAGCACCCATCGGCCGATCTGCTCGAGCCGCTCCTGGCGTACGCGACGCGCCTCCTCTGGATCGAGCGTCAGCGCGTGTTCTTCAATGGCCGTCATGATGCGGTCCGGCAGTTGAGTTGATGGCGCCGATCAGCACGTCGGATGCCTGGCGGCAGAGCGCGGCATAGTCGGGCGAGGTACGGAAAGCTTCGTTGCGCGGATAGGGCGCATCGATGGCGAGTTCTTTGAACACCCGGCCCGGTCGCGCCGCCATGACGACGACGCGGTTGGAGAGGAAAACGCTTTCGAAGACGCTGTGGGTAACGAAGACGACGGTGAAACGCTCGTCCTGCCATAGTTCCAGAAGATCGTTGTTGAGCTTGAAGCGGGTGATCTCGTCCAGTGCCGCGAACGGCTCGTCCATCAGCAGAACGCGCGGCTTGGTCACCATGGCGCGGGCGATCGAGACGCGCATCTTCATGCCGCCGGACAGCTCGCGCGGCACGGCATTCTCGAAGCCGGTCAGGTGAACTCGCGCCAGCATCTCCATCACGACAGGCGCAGCCTTGGCCCGCGACACGCCCTTCAGCCGCAGCGGCAGCCAGACATTGTCAAAGACATCGGCCCAGGGCAGCAGCGTCGGCTCCTGGAAGACGAAGCCGATATTCGAACGGTCGACAGAGCTGCTGCCGCGCCAGTCGAGCACGCCGGAGGTCGGCGTCGACAGGCCAGCAATCAGCCGCAACGCCGTCGACTTGCCGCAGCCGGATGGGCCGAGAAGGCTGAGGAAATCGCCTTCCCGGATCGTCAGGTCGACATCGCTGAGCGCTGTCACGCCATTGGAAAATACCTTGTCGACGCCGCGCAGCGCCAGCAGCATCGGACCCTTGCCCGATGCGCTCGCCGGCGCTTCCGCCACTTTTTCCTGCATCATGCCTGGGCGCTATTTCTTCAGCTCGATCCCGACGCCCTTGTTGACGAAGGCCAGCGTGTAGGACTTCTTGATGTCGACACCGGCCGGCACGACCTTGGCCTTGACCATCTTGTCGTAGAAGCTCTGGATGCGCGCGTCGGTCATCGCGCCGATACCGAGTTTTTCCGTGTCGCCGGAATCGACGATGCCGAATTTCTTCATCTGCTCGATCGAAAACGCGATCTGTTCGTCACTGATGTCGGGATTGTCCTTCTTGATCGCCGCATTGGCGGCAGCGTTGTCGCCGTAGAGATAGTTGTACCAGCCCTTGGCCGAGCCATCGACGAAGCACTGAACAACCTCCGGCCGCTTGTCGATCGTGGCCTGCATGGTCTCGATCGTCGTCGCATAGGTGTCGAAACCGTAGTCTGCGAGCAGGAACAAATTGGGCTGGAAGCCGCCTTCCTTGGCGACCGCATGGGGTTCCGAGGTCACGTAGCCTTGCTGGATCGATTTTGGATTGGCGATGAAAGGTGCGGGGTTGAAGGTGTAGGGCACGCGCTTGGCCGGATCGAAGCCGAATTCCGTTACCATCCATTGGAAGAAGCTCTGTGCACCTTCGTCAGCGATGATGTACTGATCCGCGTTTTTCAGATCCTCCCATTTATCGAGCCCTTGACCTGGATGGGCCATGATCACCTGCGGCTCTTTCTGGAAGGAGGCAGCGACCACGCGCAGCGGAATCTCCTGCTGGACGGCGTCGAAGGCCTGTAGCATGTTGCCGCCCATATAGAAGTCGATCTTGCCGGCGAGCAACAGCGGCCGCCCGCTGACCTGCGGGCCACCTTGCATGATCGTTACGTCGAGCCCGCAAGCGGCATAGGTGCCATCCACCGCGGCCTGATAGTAGCCGCCGTGCTCGGCCTGGGCGAGCCAGTTGGTGCCGAAGGTGACCTTCTCATTTGCTGCCGCGCTCAGCGTGCTCGCGGCAAGCAGCACGATCGCGCCAACCGAGATCTTAAGTTTTCCGTCCATCCACACCACCCTTTGTTGGCTCGGGCGCGTCACGCGCCGGGCTCGACACCATCGATTCAAGAAGCAAGACACATGCCATCGCCGGGACCGCCCGCTTGCGCAACAGTCGTGCGCGAAGGCCGGACTGGTCATGCTGTACCGAAGGCATGGTGCCTATTTTTTGAACGCCTGTCCACAATCGCCCTGATAACATGCACCACCAACTTGAAGACACGGCTAATCCGGCCTTAGGCTGGTTGCGAAACGGAGATTGCCATGTTCAAATTCCTCACGCCGAAGTCGATCAAGCCGCCTTTCGCCCGCTACAGCCATGGCGTCGAGGTGCCGCCCGGCAAGAGGCTGGTGCTGTGTTCTGGCCAGGTTGCCATCACTGCGGACGATCAGATCCCGGAGGATGCCGGCGCACAGGCGGAACTCTGTTTCGGGAATATCGCCGCGATTCTCGGCGAGGCCGGGCTTGGACTCTCCGACATCGTTCGCATCAATGCCTATGTCACCGACCGCGCTTTCCTCAGGCCCTATATGGACGTCCGCGACCGCCTGTTCGCCAGCCCGGCACCCGCCTCGACGCTGATGATCGTGTCCGGTTTCGCGCGGCCGGAATTCAAGGTCGAGATCGAGGTCATCGCGGCAGGGTGATCGACAGGCGATCCTTCCCGCGCTAGGTCTGCACCGAAGAGGCCAGCCTATCGAAAAGGCCAGTCTATCGAAAAAGGCATGACATGACCGTTCCAAATAAACGCGTGTGGTGGGGCGATTACCGGACCACCGAATACGCCACCATCGACCCGGAGGCGACGATCGCCGTTCTGCCGGTGGCAGCGATCGAACAGCACGGGCCGCATCTGCCGGTTTCGACCGACACTTCGATCATGACCGGCATGCTCGACACGATGATCGCCCGCCTGCCGGGTGATCTCGACATCCGCATCCTGCCCGTCCAGGCAGTGGGCAAGTCGAACGAGCACCTGCATGCGCCGGGGACCCTCACTCTGCCGGCGGCGACCTTGATCGAGACGTGGACCGAGCTTGGCCTGTCGATAGCGCGCGCCGGCATCAGGAAACTGATCGTCGTGAACTCGCATGGCGGCAACGAGGAGATCATGGGCATCATCACGCGCGAATTGCGCGTGCGTGCAAAGATGCTGGCGGTGAAGACGAGCTGGCAGCGCTTTGGCCGGCCGGCCGGCATGTATACCGCGCTTGAGGACCGCCACGGCATCCATGGCGGCGACGTCGAAACCTCGCTGATGCTGCATTTCCGGCCGGATCTGGTCGACATGGCAAAGGCCGACAATTTCGTGTCCAATGTCGCTCGCGCCGAAAAGGAATTTTCGCTGCTGCGCCACACCGGAACGCACGCCTTCGCCTGGATCGCTACCGATCTCAACCCGAACGGCGTGGTCGGCGATGCCAGCATTGCAACGGCCGAAAAGGGCAGGCTGACCGCCATCCATCAGGCCGACGGATTCATCAGCCTGCTGAAGGATTTGCGCAAGGCCAAGCTGGTCGATTGGCTGGCCTAGGGGTCTGTTTCAGGTCAAGGTGAGCCAAAATGCGGATTTCTGCACACGCCGCGCTTGAGGTTCAAGGCAGACAGCCACTTTTGATGGCGCTAGTTTCCAGACCGTGCGTAAAGCAAAGTATCGCCGGTTGCTTCCAGTCTCACATCCATGGGTGCGCGATGGTTGTCGTCACAAAGGCACTGACCCTTGCTAACTTCCATGAAGCCGGCGCACTCATCGCGGAGATGGGCCAATGGGACGTTGCACAATGCGGCGTGCACGGACTTCCGTCCGAAGATGTGATTTCCGCCTACTATTCTGACGATGCCGCGAGCTTGTTGGAGAAATGCACCTCGCCCAGCACAGGCATGTACCTCGCTCGGGCTGGCTCTGTCGCCTTAGGTTGCGTCGGCTACGTCAGTCATGGAGATGTTGCCGAGATCATTAAGCTCTTCGTGCGTCCGGAAGAACGAGGAAAAGGCGTAGGCGCCCGCCTACTTGCGACGGCGCTCGATGCTATCGAGCAGTCCAGGTGCCAAAAGGTGAACCTAGTGACAGTTTCATTCATGACGAATGCAATCACCCTTTACCGCCAGTTCGGCTTTCAAGAGTGCGAACCGTTCGAACCGGCACCGAAGGGCTTGGAGGAAGCTACGCGGTACATGGAAAGGGTGATCAAATAGCTTCGATGAAAACAGGCGCAGCCCATCCAGATCGGGATGGATCAGGTTCTGACCAGAATCAGCCGTCGATCTTCAGCGCGAACGGCGTGCCTTCGAAGGCGTCCGCGCCGCGCCCAATCGCCTCGATGGCGCGGCTCATGCGGCCGTTGCGATCAAGCAGCGCGTCGGCAACTGCGATCAGTCGCGGATTGGGCGTCGCCGTCGGCGATAGCGCCCGCAGCGTCTCAGCCAACTCGACCTCGTCGCGCTTCGGCGCCAATGCGGCCGCGATGATGTAGGCCGAGGCCGTCGAACGGCTGATGCCGGCATAGCAATGCACGACCAGCGGCCTCGCACGATCCCATCGGCGCGCAAAATCGAGCAAGTCACGGACATGGATTTCGCCCGGCATGGTCATGCCGTCCTGCGCCACCGCAATGTCGTGCATGACCAGATGCAGATGGTTTTCCCTGATGATCGAGGCCGGGCGCGTCACCTCGGTACCGGCAGCCAGCAGGGAAAGCAGCCGCTCGGCGCCGGTTTTCGCGACCGTTTCCTCGACCTTCGACAGCGAACAGACATGGATCATTGCTTGGATCTCCTAATGCATGTCGCGCAAAAGTGCGCAGCGGTTTTGCGACAACGACATGCATAAAAACAAGAACTTAAAGCGCGTCGCATGAATCCGTTCAAATGCGACGCGCTTTAGGCGTCATCGTCGCGCTGTTGCGCCCAGTCGGCAAGAGCCGATTCGAGCCGCTGCCATTCTTCCTCCGGACCCGGCAGCCCGGCGCGCAGCACATGCGGCCGGCCGGAGAAATGACGAAGCAGGATGCCACGCTCGCCAAGTGCCGAAAACAGGCCGGCGGCGTCCGTCAGCCTGACATAGCGGAACAGCGTGGTGCCGCCGGCGACAGGCACGCCGAAGCGGCCGAACAGCGCATCGAGCCGCGCCGCATCCTCGGCCAAACGGCGTCGCATCTCGGCCTGCCAACCGGTGTCGGCAAGTGCGCGGATCCCATATTCGAGCGCCGGTCCGGCGACCGCCCATGGCCCGAACTGCGCCTCCAGCCGCTCGACCGTCAGCGTATCGGCCAGTGCAAAGCCAAGCCGCAGCCCGGCGAGGCCAAAGAACTTGCCGAAGGATCGCAATACGACGATGCCGCCTTGCTCGACATCGCCGGCCAGGCTTTCCGCGCGTGGGCCGACATCCATGAACGCCTCGTCGACGACCAGCAACCCGCCTCTGGCGCGCAATTTTCCCGCAAGCGCAAGCAGCTTCTTGCGTTCGATGATGCGCCCGTCTGGATTGTTGGGGTTAACGACGATGGCAAGGTTGGCTCCTGCCAGGGCTTCGAAATCATCGACCTCCATCACAGCATGGCCGGCGATCGCCGCCGCCCGCTGATGTTCGGCGTAGGTCGGCCCGAGCACCAGCGCCTTGCCGGGGCGCACCAGCGAGGCGACGCGCGGCAACAGGATCTGGGTGCCAGGCGCCGACATCACATGCGCTGCCGATGGCGAGCGATAGGCGCTTGCCGCGACGTCGGCCAACTCGCGGGCGCGCGCGGCTTCCGGCAATCTCGACAGGGCGGTGGCGGGCAACTCGAAAAACGGATAGGAGTGCGGATTGATACCGGTCGAGAGGTCGACGAAGGGTTGTGGCGCGTGCGGGAAAAGCGCCCTCGCCCGGCCAAGGCTTCCGCCGTGATCCACCACTGTCGCCGCTCCATCAAGAGACTTCATGTCGATCCTGATCGCTTTCCTGTCACTGGTTGTTGAATTCGCTGTCGGCTACCCGGCCTGGCTGTTCGGCGCCATCGGCCATCCCGTCACCTGGTTCGGCAGGCTGATATCCTTTCTCGACCGCAGGCTCAACCGCGATACTGATTCCGACGCCCTGCGTCGCCGGCGCGGTGTTCATGCGCTGCTGATCATCGTGCTGGTGCCGGCCGCCATCGCTTTCGCAGTTGAAACCATGCTTTCGGGCATTCCAGCCGGATTGATCCTCACGGCGATTCTGGCGACGTCGCTGCTGTCGCAGAAGAGCCTGGCCGAGCATGTCGAGGCGGTGGCCGACGGGTTGGACAATGGCGGACTCGATATCGGCCGTGTTGCCGTCTCGCGGATCGTCGGCCGCGATCCGGAAAAGCTCGACAGATCAGGTGTCTGCCGCGCGGCGATCGAAAGCCTGGCCGAGAATTTTTCCGACGGCGTCGTCGCGCCCGTCTTCTGGGTCGGCGTCGGCGGCTTGGCCGGCGGCGTCGCCTACAAGGCCGCCAACACCGCCGATTCGATGATCGGCCACCGCACGCCGCGCCATGAGGCCTTCGGCCGGGCGGCGGCGCGCTTCGACGATCTGATCAACCTGCCGGCGTCACGGCTGACCGCGCTGCTCATCGTGGCTGCCTCTTTCTTCGTCAAAGGCGCCGATGCCGGCAACGCCTGGCGCACCGTGCAGCGCGACGCGAAAAAGCACCGCTCGCCCAATGCCGGCTGGCCTGAGGCGGCGATGGCCGGCGCGCTTGGCCTGGCGCTCGCCGGCCCACGCTCCTACGACGGCGTCATGGTCGACGATGCGTTCATGGGCGAAGGCGGCCGCCGCGACGTGGAAAGCGCCGACATCAGGCGGGCGCTGAAACTCTACCGGGTCGCCGACTTTCTGCTGATCGCGCTGTTCGGCTTGCTGTCGGTGATCGTCATCGCTGCGTGACGGCGTCTCATCTTGAGGACGGCCGGTCGAGATCGGCTGAAATAAAAAACCGCCTCGGGGGCGGGTCGCTGGCGCAAATCAGCACCATGAATAAATTCCTAGCATAACTGCCGTCACAAAGCAATCGATTTCGGGCCACGAAGTGGCCAATCGCTTCAGGTTTGCGCTGCCCCTCACTCTTACCATTCCGGGGCGAGCCGCTTCGTGCGGCTTTCCCTTCTCCGCTTGTGGGAGAAGGTGGCCGCGAAGCGGCCGGATGAGGGGTGTTCCAGCTTGGCACCAACAGCGCTCCGGCCAGCACCCCTCAACCGTCTTGGCGCTGCGCGCCAATCCACCTTCTCCCACAAGGGGAGAAGGAAGAAGAGGCGCGGGCAAAACCCCTCAGAACTCTATGCCTTGCTGCGCCTTCACGCCGGCGGAAAAGTGATGCTTGGTCACGCCCATCTCGGTGACCAGATCGGCCGCCTCGACCAGCGCCGGCTTGGCGTTGCGGCCGGTGACGACGACGTGCAGACCCTCGCGGCGCCCTTTCAGCGCCGCCACCACCTTGTCCAGATCGAGATAGTCGTAGCGCAGCGCGATGTTCAGCTCGTCGAGCACCAGAAGGCTGATCGACGGATCGGCCATCAGCTCGAGCACCTTGGCCCAGGCAGCTTCGGCGGCAGCGATGTCGCGCTTCAGATCCTGAGTCTCCCAGGTAAAACCCTCGCCCATCGTGTGCCAAACGACCCGATCGCCGAAAACGGCAAAGGCGTCCTTCTCGCCGGTGTGCCATTTGCCCTTGATGAACTGGACGACGCCGACGCGCTTGCCGTAGCCGAGCATCCTCAGCGCCAGCCCGAAGGCAGCGGTGGTCTTGCCCTTGCCGGGGCCGGTGTTGACGATCAGCAGCCCCTTCTCGACGGTCTTTGCCGCGACCTCGGCGTCCTGCACCGCCTTGCGCTTGGCCATCTTGGCGCGGTGGCGTTCTTCGTCCTTGGGTTCGATAGTATCAGCCATGTCATTTCACCTTCAGCGGCAGTCCCGCCACCATCATCAGCACCGTATCGGCTATCGTCGCGACCTGCTGGTTGAGCCGGCCGGCGGCATCGCGAAACCGACGGGCGAGCGCATTGTCCGGCACGATGCCCTGGCCGACCTCGTTGGAGACCACGAGCCATGGCCCGCGCGGTCGCGACAACACATCGGCCAGCCCCCGGCATTCAGCCTCAATGTCATGTTCGGCCAGCATATGGTTGGTCAGCCACAGCGTCAGGCAGTCGATCAGGACAGGCCGGCCGTCAGGCAGGGCCTCGATCGCGCCGACGAGATCGAGCGGCGCATCGATGGTCGTCCAGCCCTCGCCGCGCCGCGATCGGTGCAGCGCGATGCGCTCGCGCATCTCGTCGTCATAGGCTTGCGCCGTGGCGATGTATGTCCACGGCGCCGGACAGGCCGTCACCAATCTTTCGGCATGCGCGCTCTTGCCGGAGCGCGCACCGCCGATGACCAGCGTCAGCGTCCCGCCGGAAGCAACGCGATCAGGCAAAGCTGTCGCGCAGGCTCGTCGCCGTGCCGGTCAAGCGGCCACGCACCACGCCGACGACGGCGCCGAGCACCAGCCAGAACACCAGATTGGTCAGCGTCACCGCCACCACGAACTGGTGATGCAGACCTTCCGGGATCGGCGACTCGAAATTGTCGGGCTGCGGCGCGCCGACGATATGCGGCGCCACGATCAATGCCACGGCAAGCAGCGCCAGCGGCAGCGACTTGCGGAAGGCAAGCAGGCCGAGACCGGCCGCTGTCGCCACCACTGTCGCCATCCACCAGATCTGGCGCTGGGCGAGATCGGCGGCCGGCATCGCCGGCAGTTCGGGCGGCAGGCCAAGGTTCGGAGCCAGCGTGAACACGGCAAAGCCAGCGAGCCCCCAGAACAGGCCCTGACGCCAATTGCCGATGCCGCCGGCAAACTCCGAAGCGGCGACCAGGATCAGAGCAAAGCCGATGCCGGTAACGACATTGGCAGCGATATTGAAGACGAAACGCTCGAAGCCATCGGCCGGCGCCCAGCCTTCGTCTTCCGGAGCGGCAGCTTCAGCCGGTGCGGCGCTGCTCATAGCAGTCGTGCTCATTGCGTTTTCGGCAGGTGCTATCGGCGCCGCGGCATGGTCATGCGCGTGGCCGCCGCCGGCCTGCTCGTAGACTTCCGCCTTCAGGATGAGCGGCACGGTGGCATAGGCCTGCATGCAGGCGAGGACGACGCCGGCCACAAGCCCTGCGATCGCCGCGATGAACACGACGTTGCGAAACAATGTCATGATGTCAGCCCCTCGTCAGTGGCAGGGAAACGCCATCGAATGGCGATAGTCGTGAGCGGCATTGTGGACCGCATCGATATGCGAGAAGCCGACAAAGCCCATGACGAAAATGCCGAGAAATGCAGCAAGCGCCAGCTGCAAGAAGCGCGACTGCGAGGAGACGGAAGCGCCGAGCGAGACGGAAGCGGTATTCATGTCTTGTCCTTTCGCCCTCCACCCGAGGGCATAGAAGTCAGTTCTCCTGTCGCCGGCAGGTCTCCTGGCTCGCGGATCAGCGCCCTTCCCCACCTTCCCGAAGAAACTCTTCAGTGGCATATGGAGAGGACTACCGCACACAGTTGCGGGGGCAGCCACGGCATTGGGCAAATTTTGCCCTCACCGCATTCCCTCTTGGTTCCAAAGGAACCGACGACGGCTGCGACTATAGGCAGAATCGTAACGCCCGGCAAACCAAATTCCGCCAGCTACCAGCGCGAATGCGCCGTCTTGGCAGGCCAGCCAGCCGGCGCCGTGATTGACAATTTTCGCGGCCGGGTGTCGGCTGGAGCATCACAGGAAGCCGGTCATGCAACCCAGCCCGAGCGAGCACGATCCCTATAACGGTTTGACGCGACTTGAACCGACGCTGCCGTCGTCGGCGTACTGGGACATCGACGCCCATCAGCGCGATCTCGACGCCATCTGGTATCGAAGCTGGCTGCTCGTCTGCCGCGAGGCCGACCTTGCCCAGCCGCTGGCGTTCAGGACATTCCGTGTCGGCACGCAGGAGATCGTCGTGCTGCGCGACGAGACCGGCGAGCTGCGCGCCTTCCATAACACCTGCCGGCATCGCGGCTCGCAGCTCTGCCAGGCGAGCGAAGGACGGCTGAAGGCGCGGCTCATCACCTGTCCCTATCACGCCTGGTCCTATTCGCTGCGTGGCGATCTCGTGCGCGTGCCGTCGAAATCGCTACCTGAAGGCTTCGACAAGGCCGATCATCCGCTCTATCGGGTCGCACTGTCGGTGTGGCGCGGTTTCGTCTTCGTCAATCTCAGGGAAGACGCCGCCGGTTCGGCCGAAACATCCTTCGATCCCGCATCCGGCAATCTCGCCAACTGGCCGCTGGAGACGCTGGTGTCGGGCCATGTGCTGCGCAAGGTGATGGACTGCAACTGGAAGATTTTCTGGGAGAACTTCAACGAGTGCCTGCATTGCCCGGGCGTTCACAAGGACCTGTCTCGGCTGGTGCCGATCTATGGCCGCGGCCTGATGGGGCGGCACGACGACCCGGAATGGGCCCGTTACGCCGACAATGACGCGCCGGAGTTTTCCGGTGGCCTGCGGGCCGGAGCCGAGACCTGGTCGCGCGACGGGCGCGTCCACGGCCCGGCCTTTCCCGAGCTGACGTCCGCCGAGCGTACCGCCGGGCAGACCTATGCCACCAATTTGCCGTCGATGTTCATCGTCGGCCATGTCGATTATGTCCGCACCGTGCGGCTGGTGCCGCTCGGCCCGGAGCAGACCGAACTGACCGCCGAATGGCTTTTTTCGCCCGAAGCGCTCGCCGATCCAACGGCTGATATCGACAACATCGTCGCCTTCGGCAGGCAGGTGCTGGAGGAAGACGCGGATATCTGCGAGGTCAACCAGAAGGGCCTGCGCTCGATGCGCCACGAGGCCGGCGTGCTGATGCCCGAGGAATATGAATTGCATCGCTTCCACAACTGGGTGCGCGAACGCCACAGCGCTTTCACCGACGCCCTGAACATCTGAGAGGTTTGGCCCGCCTTCTTTTGTCCGGGGCAACCGTGATAGTCGTCTTGCAGTGCTGAATCAGATTGCGAGACCATGAGCATCCTTACGCCAGTCGCCCCCGTTCAGGATCAATCGAAGACGAAGCGCATTATCGCCATCGACGTCGCACGCGGCATCGCCTTGCTTGCCATGGCGAGCTACCATTTCACCTGGGATCTCGAATTCTTCGGCTACACCGATCCCGGCCTGACCGCCTTCGGCTGGTGGAAGTTCTACGCGCGCTGCATCGCTTCGACCTTCCTGTTTCTGGTTGGCGTCAGCCTGTTCCTCGCCCATGGCAAACAGATCCGCTGGAACGGCTTCTGGAAACGCTTCGCCATGGTCGCCGGGGCGGCGCTCGCCATATCGGCCGCCACAAGGTTTGCCACGCCCGACAGCTTCATCTTCTTCGGCATCCTGCACGAGATCGCGCTGGCCAGCCTGCTCGGCCTGGCGTTTCTGCGGCTGCCGGCGCTGCTGACGCTTGTCGTCGCGGCTTTCGTCATCACCGCTCCGCTCTATCTCAGGTCCGGGATCTTCGACCATCCGGCCCTGTGGTGGGTCGGCCTGTCGGCAACCAATCCACGCTCCAACGATTATGTCCCGCTGTTGCCGTGGTTCGGCGCCGTGCTTGCGGGCATCGCGGCGGCAAAGCTCAGCTCCGCCTCCGGCATGCTGACGCGGCTGGCGAGCGTCACGCCTGCCCGCTGGACAAATCCGCTGGTCTTTATCGGCCGGCACAGCCTCGCCTTCTATCTGATCCACCAGCCGGTGCTGATCGGCTCGGTCTGGCTGTTTTCGCAGATCATGCCGGCACCGGTCGAAACCAGGCAGGTGACCTTCCTGAAAGAATGCCAGATGTCGTGCGAGCAATCGCGCGACACGGAGTTCTGCTCCAGCTATTGTGTGTGCATGCTCGATACGCTCGAGGGCGAGGCGACGCTTGATCGGCTCTACAGCAACGACCAGGCTGCAGACTGGAAGGCACATCTCGACGAGCTCGCCGGCGCCTGCACAGCCAAAGCCGACAGCACTTTGATGGAGGGAGGAGCACAATGACCGACCATCAGCCTAAACCGGGGCAGCCTAAACCGGGGTTTATACCGTGGCCGCCACTGATCTATCTCGCAGCCATCGCCGTCAGCATCGCGCTTGGCTTGCTCTATCCGCTTCCATGGATCGGCGGCCTTCTAGGCGACATCCTGTTCGCGGCCGGCTGGGTGGCATTGTTCGGCGTCGTCGCACTCTGGTTCACGGCGATCCGCACCATGATCCGGGCAAAGACGACGCTCCACCCAAACGCCGTGCCGGACCACCTGGTCACATCAGGCCCTTTCGCCGTCAGCCGCAACCCGATTTATCTGGCCAACACGCTGCTGCTGATCGGCGTGGCCCTTGTCTCGGGGATTGTATGGTTCCTGCCGCTGGCGATCATCGCGGCCTTCGCAACGCAGAAGATGGCGATCGAAGGCGAGGAGAAAGTCCTGGCGACGAAATTCGGCAAGAAATACCGGGATTACGCGAAAAAGGTGCGGCGCTGGATTTGAGGCGTGCGGCAAAGGCCACTCAAGTGTTGACGCCGAGCTCCACCAGTCGCTCGACGCAGGATTCCTCAGCCTGGTCGAGCTCGGCCAGGGTCTCTTCGAGGTCCCGGCGCTTCTGGCGCAGATCCTCTCGCTTTTCCTCGATGCGCTTGATCATCAGATTGAGTTGACCGACCTCCCCGGGCGGCTCCTTGTACATCTGGATGATTTCGCGGATTTCGTTGATCGAAAAGCCGAGCCTCTTGCCGCGCATGATCTGGCGGATGAGATGCCGGTCCGACGGGCGAAACAGCCGCGTGCGGCCGCGCCGTACCGGCTGCACCAGCCCCTCGTCCTCATAGAAGCGCAGCGTCCGCGTCGAAACATCGAATTCGCGGGTCAGTTCTGTGATCGAATAATATTCCCGCATCATCACTCCAAATGCCCGGAAAGCGGCGCGATCACCCATCATGCGGCGATGCCCTTCATTCACAAAAGCGGCTCGTCCCGTACCGGAATCGATCGGTTGGCTCTCCGTCAAAACTTCGCACGCAACTTACGTAAAAGTCAATTGAAGTGCCTTATCCGGCTCCGGCGCCCAGATGCAGCCACCAGGTTGCAAGGCTAAGGAAGGCGAGGAAACCGATAACGTCGGTAATCATCGTCGTGAAGATTGATGACGAAATCGCCGGATCGGCGCCGAGCCTGTCGAGGAACAGCGGAATCAGAATGCCGCCGAGTGCCGCGGCCAGCATGTTCACGATCATCGCCACGGCAATGACGAAACCGAGGTCGGGATTGTGAAACCAGAGGCCGGCGACCAGCCCGAGGATCGCCGCAATGACCATGCCATTCAGCAAGCCGACCACAACCTCGCGGCGAATGACGCGACCGGCATTGTAGATATCGAGGTCACGTGTGGCGAGCGCGCGCACGGTCACTGTCATCGTCTGCGTGCCGGCATTGCCGCCCAGCGAGGCGACAATCGGCATCAGTGCGGCAAGTGCGACCATTTCCTCGATCGTCGCGCCGAACATACTGATCACCGAGGCCGAGATGAAGGCCGTCCCGAGGTTGACCAGCAGCCACGGAACGCGCGAGCGCGAGGTCGAGAAAATGCTGTCCGAGAGTTCTTCGTCGCCGACACCACCCATGCGCAGCAGATCCTCCTCTGCTTCCTGCTGAATGACGTCGACCACGTCGTCGATCGTCAGCACGCCGACCAGCCGGTCATTCTCGTCGACGACGGCGGCGGAGAGAAGGTCGTATTGCTCGAATTCGCGCGCCGCCTCTTCCTGGTCCATCTTGGCCGGAATGGCGTGCCTGGTCTCATGCATGACCTCTTCGACCTTGACCGAACGCTTGGTGCGCAGGATCTGGTCGAGGTCGATGGCGCCGAGCAGCTTGAAGCTCGGATCGATGACGAATATCTGGCTGAAGCGGTCGGGAAGGTTCTGGTCCTCGCGCATGTAGTCGATGGTCTGGCCGATCGTCCAGAACGGCGGCACCGCGACGAACTCCGTCTGCATGCGGCGGCCGGCGGTTTCTTCGGGATAGGCGAGCGAGCGGCGCAGCCTGATCCGCTCGGTGAACGGCAACTGCGACAGGATCTCGTCCTGGTCTTCCTTTTCGAGATCCTCGAGGATGTAGACCGCGTCGTCGGAATCGAGGTCCTGCACCCCCTGCGCGATCTGCGCGTTGGGCAGATTGTCGACGATGTCGCGGCGTATCGCCTCGTCGACCTCGGTCAGCGCGGAAAAGTCGAAGTCGGCGCCCAACAATTCGACCAGTGCGCGGCGCTGTTCGGGATGAAGCGCCTCGAGCAGATCGCCGAGTTCCGACTGGTGCAGGTCGTCGACTTCACGCTTCAGCGTCAGCGTGTCGCGATCAGCGATCGCTGCGCCGATCTGGGCAAGGAACGACGACAGAATGGCGCCGTCCTCGCCATAAATGTCGGCGTGGCTATCCTCAGCGGCCCTGGCGCCGGTCGTCTGTTCGTCCTGGCCTTCCATCAGCGCCTCCCGCCATCAGAATTCCGGAAAAGGTGCCCGTCAGGTCTAGAGCATCGAGCCCAAAAGTGGAAACCGGTTTTGGCAAAATCCGATGCCCAAACACAAAGATAGAGCGGCGGCACGTCTAGACTTGAGAGTCCGCCGCTCTATGACGCAACGCGCGGGAATATCAAACGAAAATGCGCCCTGTCCTGCAGGGAGGCGAAGGCTGATGCGACTTGGATTAGCGGACGGGCGATCGTTTACTCCTGATCGTCCGAAGCGAGAACGGATCGATCATCTGGCATCATCGTTCTCTCGTAGAGGCGCCAAGATGAAACCACGATTGCGCAACAAAACTTAACATCACTTCACGCATGCGGCCACTTTCATCTGAAATGGTGAGAGCATCAGAGGCTTATCGCCTCGCTATACTGGAGCACGCATGTTCGCCAAAATGGATTCTGGAATATTTGCCGGCCGGGCATCTCTTGCCGCAATGGCCATCCTGTTTTCAACGCATCCGGGAATAGCACTTGCCGCTGATGCCATTGCGGTGAATTCGGACGATCTCTCCCTTCCACCGCCCGAACCTTCCCGTTTCGCCCGTTTCGAGCAAAAACTGTCCGACTGGCATGTCGTCCTGGGCGGCGGCGCGATCATCGTTCCAAAGTACGAGGGCAGCGACGAGTTCAAGATCATGCCGGTACCCTTTGTCACGGCGACATTCCGCGACGTGATGACGATCAATCCGACAGGCGCCGACATCGCTATCTATGAACAAGACCGGTTCGAGTTCAGTGCGCGGCTTGGTTATGAAATGGGCCGCGATGAAGACGATGCCGATCGTCTGCGCGGGCTGGGAGACATCGGCATGGGTGGAACCGTGGGCGCGAAGGCCACGGTGAATTTCGGCCCGGCTGAAATCTTCGCGCAAGTGGACAAGACCATCGGCGGCAGCGATGGCCTGGTGGGCGAGGTCGGGATCGAGGTCAACCAGCCGCTGTCCCAATCATTGATGGTCGGCGCCCGCGCTTCCGCCGTCTTCGCCGACGAAAATCATATGCAGGCCTATTTCGGCGTCACGCCGGAACAATCGGCTCGCTCCGGGCTGGCACGCTACGATGCCGGCGCCGGATTGAAGCGCGCCGATTTTTCAGTGTCCGCCACATATCTGCTCAACCAGAACTGGATGGTGCGCGGCGAAGCGGGAGTCGGCGTTCTCGTCGGTGACGCCGCCGACAGTCCGATCGTCGCCGAAAAGATCCAGCCTTCAGGCATGCTTCTCGTCGGATATCGTTTCTGACCGCCCACACAGGTACCAGTCCAGGCAAATGGCAAACGTCGCACGACACCAAGGCGATTTGAACGCCGAGTCCAAATCGACAAGACAAGTTTGGCGTGTCCTCATTGTCGAAGACGATGTCGAAATCGCGCGCATGCTGGGCGAGACGCTCACTGAAAACAGCATGATCGTGGAAGTAGCCGAGAGTGGCATCCGGATGGACGCCGCGCTTCGCAACCAGAAATTCGATCTCATCGTGCTCGATGTCATGCTCCCCGGCGAAAACGGCCTCAGCATCTGCCGCCGTCTTCGCGCCCACACGAACGTTCCGATCCTGATGCTGACCGCGCTTGGCGAAGAAATCGACCGTATCTTCGGACTGGAGATCGGCGCTGACGACTACATGACGAAACCTTTCAGCGCGCGCGAACTGACGGCCAGGATACGAGCGTTGCTGCGCCGAACCGCCAGCGCTCCCGAAGAGCGGGATCGCTCGAAGGTGCTTCGCTTCAACGGCTGGCGGCTCGATCCGATACGCCGGCAATTGCATGATCCAAGCAATGCGCGGGTTTCGACCACGATGCATGAATTCGACCTGTTGCTTGCGTTCTGCCGCAATGCCGGCCGGGTTCTCTCACGCGAGGAACTACTCGGCGTGACCCATGCAGGGCTTGCCGGCCCGATCGAGCGAAGCGTCGATGTCCATATCAGCCGGATCCGCCAGAAGATCGAAAAGGATGCGCGCGATCCGGTGCTTCTCAAGACTGTTCGGCTGGGCGGCTACATCTTCACCGCGACGGTGGAGGAAGCATGAGGAATTTCATCCGCCGCAGCCTGCCGCAGTCAGTGCGTGGGCAACTCGCGGCAATCATTTTCGTCGCGGTGATCGTGATCATGTCTACCGGATCGGTCGTCGAAAGCTTTACCAGGAATATCGACCTGCCCGTCATTGACGACAGTCTCCTGCGAGCCACCGTGATTGCAGGCCTGTTGCGCGAAGCACCAGCGGAGGCTCGTGACGAGATTCTGGCAGCGACGGCTCGTGCGGGCCTGGATTTCAAGATACTTTCGAAGGAGCAGATCGACGGTATTCCATATTCTTATACGCAATGGCGAAACATCGAACGGTTTCTCGGGTTCGGGAGGAGGCCGATTGAGGGACGATGGGTGACCGTCGATGGTCGATCCGCGTTTGTCATTGGCCTGGATCAGCAGACCATCCTGGCTCACCTCGGAGTACCCGATGCCTTACTGACATCAGACCTCATCCGTTCCTTGTTCTACAAGTTTATGGCTTTCATCGCCTTGCCCACCTTGATCTGGTTCTTTGCTGTATGGGCCGTGACGGAGCCATTGAAACGCATCTCGGCGGCCGTCGGTTCGGCCGAGATCGAGAATGGCGACGAGCTTTTCGTCGAACGCGGCTCTATCGAGATGGCCGGCCTGGCGCGCGCTCTGAACAGGATGCGAACACGCATCCGGACGATGATCGAAAACCGCACGCGCATGTTGCGCAGCGTCAGCCACGATCTGCGCACGCCTTTGACGCGGCTGCGGCTTCGCGCCGAGCGCATGGATGATGGGCTCATCCGAACCGCGATGCTGTCCGATATCCAGCATATTGAAGATCTGATCGACGAGACTTTGACGTATCTGCGCAACGATGTCTCGACAGAGAAGCTGCAGCGTGTCGACATTGCCAGCGTGTTGCAAACCGTCTGCGCCGAATTTTCGGATGTCGGGTTTCCGGTCTCGTATTCCGGGCCGGATCGGCTTCTGGGCTGGTGCAAACCCAATGCGTTGGCGCGGGCGATCACCAATCTGTGCGACAACGGGGTTAGGTTCGCCGGCAACGTCACCGTCGCATTGACGCAGACCGATACAGCGGCGCGCATCGAGGTCGTTGACGATGGGCCGGGCATTCCGACACCCGCGCGCGCCCGTGTTTTCGAACCGTTCTTCAAGGAGGACACGTCGCGCGGCGGTACGTCGAAGCACGGCTTCGGTCTGGGCCTCTCGATCGTTGCGGACATCATCCAGGGCCACGGCGGCAAGATCGAATTGCAGGACAACCAGCCAACCGGGCTCGTCGTTACCGTCGATCTGCCGAATGGACCAAATGTCTAGCAGTCATAGACGGCCCGCACCGAGAGGGCACGGTGCGTTGGACCAGGGCGGCAAAATCGGGTCTCTCAATATTTGCCGATGAAGGCTGGGTTCCCTATATAGTTGGACCTGCGCTTGCTTCGACCGCGGGCGCGCGGAGATCAATCGTAGAGAAGGATAGAGATGCCGAACGACAACTCGGACGCGGCGATACCTAGAATTGCACTCATTTCAACCCACGGCTACGTTGCAGCCAACCCGCCACTTGGTGCGGCCGATACCGGCGGACAGGTGGTCTATGTCCTGGAACTGGCCAAAAAACTGGCCCAATTGGGGTATGCCGTCGATATCTGGACACGACGATTTGAAGACCAACCGCCTGTCGATGAAGTGGCCGACGGGGTTCGTGTCCTGCGTGTCGCCTGTGGCGGACCCGATTTCATTCCGAAGGAATATCTCCATCGCCACCTGCTCGAGTGGTGTGAAAACGCGCTGCGCCTAATTCGCAGGGAAAACCTCTCCTACGACTTCATCAACAGTCACTACTGGGATGCGGGTGTGGCGGGGCAACGACTGTCGGAGGCGCTCACTATCCCGCACATCCATACGCCGCACTCTCTCGGCATATGGAAGCAGCGCCAGATGAAGACGGACTACCCTGATAAGGCCGATACATTCGAAGCCGAATTCAATTTCACCGAGCGCATAAAGCACGAGACGATCATCTATCGAAGCTGCGCCATGGTGATTGCAACAACGCCGCCGCAGGTGGACATGCTGGTCGAGGACTACAGCCTCGAGCGCGACCGCGTGCACATGATCCCACCCGGTTACGACGACAACCGGTTCTTCCCCGTCAGCGAGGCGTCTCGCCGGCTGATCCGCCACCGGCTCGGTTTCGAGGGACGAACGATCCTGGCGCTCGGCCGGCTCGCCACCAATAAGGGCTATGACCTGCTGATCGATGCGTTTTCCGTGGTGGCGCCGCGTGTGCCAGATGCGGTCCTGAGGCTCGCCGTCGGCGGCGAGAACATGGACGAGCAGGAACAGAAGATCCTGAACCAGCTCAAGGAACAGGTTGAACAGCTAGGCTTGCAGGATCGTGTCGTCTTCTCCGGCTATGTTGCCGACGAGGATCTGGCCGACACCTATCGGGCGGCGGACATGTTCGTGCTGTCGAGCCGCTACGAGCCGTTCGGCATGACCGCGATCGAGGCAATGGCCTGCGGAACGCCCACCGTGGTTACGATCCATGGCGGCCTCTATCGCGGGATCAGCTATGGCCGGCACGCCCTCTTCGGTGATCCGTTCGACAAGGAAGATCTGGGCATCACGATCGTCAAGCCTATGAAGCACCCCCGCCTCTACGGCCGACTGGGCCGCATGGGTGCGCACAAGGCGCGCAGCCTGTTCACCTGGACAGGTATCGCACAGCAGCTTGTCAGCCTTGTCGAAGGACGTCCGGTGTTGAAAGCGGTCGACGACCATGATTGGGACGAGCCGTGGAACGACGGCGATTGAGACCGATCGCGCTTCTATCGAGTGATCTCGACGGGACCCTGGCAGGCCATGCGCCGGCGACGTCACGCTTTCGTTCCAAATGGGAAGCGCTCGACCCCGAGCGCCGACCGGTTCTCGTCTACAATAGCGGTCGTCTGGCCGACGACATTTTGAATTTCGTCGACGAAGTCGGCCTGCCAGCCCCGGACTACGTGATCGGGGGTGTCGGCACGATGCTCGCCGGTCCGCGGCACAGCTCGCGCCCCGCACACTTTACTGATTTGGAGCACTTTACCCAGAGGCTTTCGGAAGGCTGGTCTCTTGAAAAGGTCGATGCGGTGCTCGGATCGCTCAAAGACACCGTCCGGCAGCCCGACGGTTATCAACACGCCTTCAAATCGAGTTGGTACCTGCACGACGCAAGCCCGGACGCCCTTGCCGATATCGAGCGTGCGCTGGTTGAAGCCGGCCTGTCGGTGACGATGGTCTATTCGAGCGGACGGGATCTCGACGTCCTGCCGCGTTCGGCAGACAAGGGGCAGGCGCTGGCCTGGCTCTGCAATGAACTCGGCATCGGCCTTGATGAGGTGGTCGTCGCCGGCGACACCAACAACGATCGCAGTATGTTCGACCTGCCGGGTGCGCGCGGGATTGTCGTCGCCAATGCCTTACCCGAACTGCTTGACATGGCCCGGAACAACCCGCTGATTTACAGCGCGAAGGAACAGTTTGCCTTTGGTGTCGTCGAAGGTCTCGTTCATTGGTCGGTGTTTGAGGACGCCCAATCCTGAACTGGAAATAGGATCTCCTTGTCAGGGTTTGAGCGCCCATACCGTCGCGTGCAGAACGGCACCCGCTTCGGCGATGAGACGTGCGGATTGTATCGGCTCAAAACCACTGATCCGTTTCGTGCCAGCCCAACGACCGCGATCGGCGAACACCTCGATCGATCCGTAGTCGAGGAATATCCGCAGCCGTTTTGGACGGGCTCCCTTGGCGATATAGTGAGGAGATTCCGCCGCGTCGTCTCCATGACAGATGGCAAGCCCGTCGTCGTCGACGACAACGTCGAGGCGGACAGTTGGATGCTCGAGCTTCAGGTGGAAATGGACACCCGGTTTTTCCAACTCGAACAGGATTTCGACGGCGCCATTGATAAAGCTTACCTGCTCTCCGGCTGCAAGGCGTGTTCGGTCCAGAATATGGCTCCGCAGGCTCTCGGCAGCTCCGATGGGCGGGGTATGCAACTCGCCTGCAGACAGGTGGATATTGCGAGGCAGCGTCATGGCGGTGGGGAAATCGATCGCCGGTCCGGTGTCGGCCCAGTTGGCAAGCCAGCCTATACCGACAATGGCATCACCGTCGACGAAGGCCTGGAAGGCGTAATTATCCGCCCCGAAGTCCAGTTCCTGTTCGAATTCCTTGGCAAAAGTCTGTCCATCGAACCAGCCTACAATGGCCATTGTCAGGTTCTTGCGCCGGGTGGACTGGTCCTCACTGTTCATCAACCCGAGAATTAGAACCCAGCGCGTCGCGGGATCGGTCGCAGGCCCGTCGAGCGGCAGCAGACAGGGACATTCGATCGCCGTCGTCCGATAGTGTTTCTCGACCAGAAGCTTGCCGATATACGTCCAGCCGCTGGCCGCCGTATGGTCATGGGTTTCGTAGAGCAGGACAACGCCGCCTTCGCTGCTCTGGCTGCCCAGCAGCATTTTCCAAAGGCCATCCGGCCCCCTGAACACGTATGGGTCGCGAAAATCCGCTGTCAGTCCCTCGTCAAGCGGGCGGTATGGCAGGATGACGTCCGCATTTCCCGCCATGATGAGGTCGCTGGAAGTGGCAGTGAGTTGGATTTGCTGTTCTGGGATGCGGTCCTGTACCTGCTCGGTAAAAAAGACGCGAATGCCCGGGCCATCGGCAAGCGGGACTGCCGAGCCGGAATACGCACCGCCCCGTCTGTCGGGCCGTGCGGTAAGATCTTCCGATGGGAACAGGAAGATAGGCATGTGGCGCCACCGCAAATAATCCGAAGATACGGCGTGTCCCCAATGCATCGTGTTCCACCGAAGACCATGGGAATAATGCTGATAAAAGAGATGTGGGCGACCTCCAAACCGGCCAAAGCCGTTGGGATCGTTCATCCAGCCGAACGGCGGACGAAAATGATAGCTGTCAGGGATGTTCGGCGGCGCATTTCCCGGATTGGTGTGGATAACTGTAATACCTGTCTCCAGCACGTCGGCCAACGCGAACCAGTAGGCAACCGACACCGAGGTTTGATCCGTGTCGTAATCCAGTTCGACGCTGCCACCGCCGAAGACGTGAAAAATCCTGAATTCATACTCTTCGGCGTTCGTAACGCTTACCTCGCCGAATTTGCCACGGACATTGGAAAAAGACAGCGAGCCCGGAACGTCCGGCTTGGTCGCCTTGAGCCAGATATGGAACGTGGCGTTGACTGGCAGGTCGGCATGCAGGCTTCGAATGGTGTCCCTTCCCGCAATCCTTACCTGGACCTGGCTGTCACTCATGAAGATGGCTCCGTTCCGTGCGGCGTTCCCGGACAGATAGAGTATCAAACCCGGTTTTCGACCTGGAAATGCGTTGCAGAAGGTTAAAGCTGTATCTTCACTTTGGCAAAGCCGTCCGGATCGATGGTCTTCGACGTCCATCCGCCGCACGGATCGGCGCCAGCATCGGTCTCAGCCTCCTTTGGCGAGGCACGGGAATATCAAAAAAATGCGTGCTAAAAACCACGTTCTACGAAATCTTCGCGCCCGCCCGTCCGGACCAGCTGCCGGGTTGGGTCGGACGTCGGCCCGCTACGCTGAAAGCTGAATTTTAGGAGAATCTCATGGCCATCGGTCCTGACACCAAAAGTGTCTACACCATTGCCCCGACGCCGTTCGAGGCGGATGGCAAGATCGACTGGGAATCACTCGATTCGATGGTCGATTTTTACGAGCGCTGCGGCGTCGATGGGATGACCATCCTCGGCATCATGGGCGAGGCCCCGAAGCTCGACGCCGGCGAATCGCTCGAGATCGTCAAACGCATCGTGGCGCGCACCAAGCTGCCGGTCATCGTCGGCGTCTCCGCACCCGGCTTCGCCGCAATGCGCAGCCTTGCGCGTGCCTCGATGGAGGTCGGCGCCCAGGGCGTGATGATTGCGCCGCAGCCATCGCTGCGCACCGACGACCAGATCGTCACCTATTTCCGCAACGCATCCGAAGCGGTCGGCGAGGATGTTCCTTTCGTCCTGCAGGACTATCCGCTGACCCTCTCGGTCGTCATGACGCCGGCTGTCATCCGCCGCATTGTCACCGACAACCCGGCCTGCTTCATGCTCAAGCACGAGGACTGGCCGGGCCTGGAGAAGATCAGCGCGCTGCGCGGCTTCCAGAAGGACGGCTCGCTGCGCCCGCTGTCCATCCTCACCGGTAATGGCGGCCTCTTCCTCGACTTCGAGATGGAGCGCGGCGCCGACGGTGCGATGACTGGCTATGCTTTCCCCGATATGCTGGTCGACGTGGTGAAACTGTCTGCCGCCGGCGAGCGCGACAAGGCGCACGATCTTTTCGACGCCCACCTGCCCTATCTGCGCTATGAGCAGCAACCCGGTGTGGGCCTTGCGGTGCGCAAATATGTGATGATGAAGCGCGGTGCCATCGCGTCCGACGCCCAGCGCAAGCCGGGCAGCGCGTTGTCGGCGGCGGCCAGACAAGAGGTAGACTACCTGCTTTCGCGGCTGGAAAGCCGCGTCTAGCTTTCGTCTTCGGCTTTGCCGATCTTCTTTGGACACATCGATGTTGTCCCTCCCGGCTGGTTGGGAAAAACGGATGTCGAACTGGGTCAGCGGCCGGACCGCTGATAGCCGGCGTGTTTTCTGCGCGAGCCGTAGCGCTTCTCGTAAAGCGGTCGCAGCAGCGACTGAATGTCAGGATCGGACACGCGCCTGCCTGTGGTTCTTGCCGAGTTCTTGATTCGCCTCATCCGTCCATCGAGGGCTCGGCGCACTTCGTGCGGAAAGATGCCGTTTCGATACATCGCGCTCTCCTGATTGACGAAAATGTTGGGCCTGATTGACGAAAATGTTGGGCGCGATAGTCGAAGAGCCGCACTACGGAATGATTTCAAGGAGGAGGAATTTGATTACAGTTGTAGCAACGGAGGAAGAGTGGCGATCCGCCGTTCCGGAACGGCTCAGCCTATGATCAGCGCATTGTCGCCGGCAACCACAGGGCAATCTGCGGGAAGATGATCAGCAGCACTGTCGTCACGACGAGCGCAATCGTCAGGATGCTGGTGCCCTTGTATACCCTCGTCAGGTCGGCTCCCGCGGTCGTCCCAACGACGAACGCGACGAGGCCGACCGGCGGGAAGACAAGCCCCATGGCGACCATCATCATGGAAACGACGCCGAACCAGATCGGATCGAAGCCGAGCGAAGTGATGAGCGGGAACGTCAGTTGCAATGTCAGAAGCAGCAGCGGGATCTCGTCCATGAACATGCTGATGACGAAGTAGACCGCCAAAATGCCGATGATCACCATCCAGCGATTGAGATCCATCGCGGTCACCAACGCGACGATCTCCTGCGGAATGCGGCTGAGCGTCATGTAGTGGCCGAATAAGGTCGCGCCGATCAGGATCAGGAAAATCATGGCGGAGGTGCGAATCGTCGATTTCAGCGCCTCCAGCACGCCATGCGCCGACAGCCCGCCAAGTGCGACGCCGATCACGCCCGCCACCAACGCGCCGACCACGCCCACCTCGGTCGGAGTAGCGATCCCGAGGTAGAGCAGCGCGATCACGATGACGATGAGCAACAGGCTCGGCCACACGCGCGCGAGGCTTGCCCAGCGCTCCCTGGCGGGAACGCGATAGGTCTGAGGCGCATGCGACGGGCTGATCGTGACCCAGAGATAGATCGTCAATGCCAGCAGGATGCCGATCAGAATGCCAGGCATGATGCCGGCGATCAGCAGCTTGCCGACGGAAGTCTGTGTGGCAAACCCGTAGATCACCATGGCGACGCTTGGCGGGATCAGGATGTCGAGCGTAGCACCGACGCCGATCGCGCCGGCGGCAAGTTCTTCGGAATAGCCGTGCCGGCGCATCTCCGGCATGGCGATGTTCGACATTACCGAGGCCGCGGCGACGCTTGCACCTGACATCGCGCCGAACACCCCGCAGGAGAACACGGTGGCGATAGCGAGCCCACCTGGGATGAGCGACAACCAATTGCTCGCCGCGGAGTAAAGGTCGCGCGCGAGCCCGCTCGAAGCCGAGAAATAGGCCATCAGGATGAACATCGGGATCGTCGTGAGGCCATAGTCCGCCACCGTATCGAACGGCGTCAGGGCGACGATGCCCAGCATCTTGGCGAGATCGCCGGTCACCACATAAATGCCCAGCATGCCCGACGCGGCAAGCGCGACCGCGATCGGCACGCCGAGCAGCAGAAGCGCGACCAGTGCGACTAAGGGAAGCGCGGTGACCATCGGCTAGCGTTCACGACGCGGCGGGCCGGTCACGACGCGGCGAGCCGGTCAGGATTGCCAGCGCAAGAATGAGGAAGCCGAGCGGGGGCAGCAAATACGCCGGGCCGACCGGAATCGGCAGCGCGCTCAGCTTCGTGGGCTCGAAGAGCGAGCGGTATGCCTGCTGCACGGTCGCCGCCGCGAATACGAGGCAGCACAATATGGCGACGATGTATGCGAGGTGATCAGCAATCGATCGCGGCAACGGCGAAAGCCGATCCACCAGAAAGGTCACCCGGATGAAGGCTCCGCCTCGAAATGCGGAAGGCAGGCCGAGAAAGATTGCCGCGGTCATCAAGTATTTCTCGGTGAGCTCGTAGGCGATCAGGATCGGGCTGTTCAAAAAATAACGACAGACGGCATCGGCGCTGGTCAGCAGCATCATGATGGCGGTCGCAGTGACGGCGGCGTAAACGAGCATGAACTCGCAACGCCGCTGCCATTTCTCGATTCGTCCAAGAACGGTCATGTCTTGGGATGGTGGCATCGTGTCGGACATCGGCTTTTCGTTGAGGCGTCATCTCGCTCTGAGAACCGCCGAACATCAGTCGTTCAACATCTCGATGGTGGCTTCAAGAATCTGTCGGGCCTCCTTGTGGCCTTTGGCTTCCATTTTTTTGACCCAAGCGTCCCACAGCGGCTGAGCGGCGACCTTGTTCCAGCGCACCACCTCCTCCGTCGGCATCGCGTAGCGGATCATCTCGCGGTTTTCCGCCTCGGCCCCGTCGAGGGCTGCCTGCTCGGCTGCGTCGAAGAAGTTCCTGCCCCATAATTTCGAACCTTCGAGGCCGCTGACGCTCATGATGGCGTTGCGGATATCCATGGGCAGGCTGTCCCATTTCTGTTTGTTGGCGCACAGCGAGCCGTACACGGCAGAGAGCGGCGCGATCGTGTAGTATTTCGCGACCTCGTAGAGCCGGAAGGCATTCACCGCCTCCCAAGGCGCTCCCATGCCGTCGACCACGCCCTTGTCGAGGGCCTGGTAGACATCCGGCATCGGGACCAGTGTCGGCACGGCGCCCAGCGCCTTCATCTGCTCGGTCGGCGGTCCGCCGGTCACGCGTATCTTGAGGCCCTTCAAATCCTCCAGCGTCTTCACCTGTTTGCTGGTGGTGAGGATGAAGTACGGATGGCTCATCCACAGCGCCAGCGGCTGGGTCTCAGCGTATTCCTCCCGTATGGCGGGGAACCTTTCGTAGAGTTTCCACAACACTTCGCTGCCTTTCTCGGCGGACGTGATCGGCAGGCCAGGCAGGGTGATCACATCCGACAGCGGGGTGACGTCCGGCCAGTAGCCGTGGAAGCACCAGCCAATGTCGACGACGCCGGCGCGCACCGCGTTCCACGTCTCCGTCCCTTTCACCATGGTCTGCCCCGGATAGTGCTCGATCTTCACGCGGCCTTTGGTTGCTTCCTCGATCTTCTTGATCCAGGGCTGCATCGCGTGGACGGAGCCCCAGGCGGTCGGCGGATTCTGATCGGCCACTGTCAGTGTCACTTCCTGCGCGGGTGCCGCTGCGGTCAGGGCAAGCACAGTGCCCACGATCCCGATCGCCGAGAGAAGGTTTCTGACGACATCCCATGACTGCTGATAGATCATCCCTCGCGCTCCGCTACTCTCATGTCATGAATGGCGCTGTCTCGTAGAATTGCGCTACAGAATGATTTCAGCGAAACGGAATTTGGTTACGTCTGTAACAGCGGGGACCGTCGTTGTTGATCGGCGGCGCCGCCATATGGCAATTTGCTGTGGAAGGAGGCGGGCGGCTTGGCACCGATGCTGGCCAAACGGCAGCGTCAACAGCAATTGGGGAGACCCATGGCCAACGCTGAGGAACTCCGGAGCTACATCATCAAGGGTGGCGAGGAAGGGCGGTCGCGGCTCGCCCTCATCTCGCGCGTGCTGGCGCCGGCAACCCGAGCGCTTCTCGATCGCTTCGAACCGCTGAACGGAATGTTGGCGCTGGACGCCGGTTGCGGCGGCGGTGACGTCAGCTTCGAGTTGGCGGCTCGGGTCGGTTCAAACGGCCGCGTCGTCGGATTCGATCTCGACGAAGAGAAGCTGGCGGCGGCCCGCGAAGAGGCAGCCAACCGCAGCCTCGCCAATGTCGCGTTTCACAAGGCCAGCGTGCTCGATCCATGGCCAATCTCGGGCGCCGCGTTGGTCTATATCCGGTTCGTTCTCACGCATCTCGCGAGCCCGGAGGAAGTGCTGGCGAGAGCAAGGGCGGCGCTGGCGCCGGGCGGCGTCTTGATCGTCGAGGATATCGACTATGCCGGCCAGTTCTGCGATCCGCCTTGTCCAGCCGTCGATCGCTATAGCGAGCTCTTTGTCGCGACGCTCAAGGCGCGTGGCGGCGACCCGTTCATCGGGCGCAGGCTGGTCCGCCTTCTGGAAAGCGCGGGCTTTGCTAGTGTCGACTCCGGCCTCGTCCAACCCTTCGGGCGAAGCCGCGACATCAAACAGACCACATCGCTCACCATGGCGGCGATCGCCGGAGCCGTCGCAGCATCGGGCATCGCCACCGCCGAAGAGGTCGACCACGTGACGCGCGAGATCAAATCCTTTGCCGACCGGTCGGACACGACCATATCCCTCCCACGCATCTTTCAGGCGTGGGGGCGAATGACGTACTGACAGATACATTGCCTTCCGGCAACGGCCTTGCCGTATGACGGCTTTGGGTCAAACCACGCGGTTAGTGCGCGGCTTACCGCGCGCCCAAACCGCCCGCAGTTTCGCGCAGTGTTTCAGTTTGCATGAACAGTCTTGGGAAGAACTGCAAGGAAACAGAAATTGCGAGGTAGAATAATAGCTTATTGGATAAAGCTGGTGCGGTCGAGAAGACTCGAACTTCCACGGGTTGCCCCACAGCGACCTCAACGCTGCGCGTCTACCAATTCCGCCACGACCGCACGTGGTAGGAGCCGAAACGAACCGGCTCGCGGCGTGTAGCAAATCGTTTCCGGCGAAACAAGGGCGCGTCGCGCAATAATTGCCCGGGCTTCGGCATAACCCTTCAAAGAGCTGGAACGCGCCCGGAACTGGACGTTTCGCCCGATTGCCGCCATATGTGAGGCTAATGCATGTCGCCCAAAAGTGCGCAGCGGTTTTGGGACAACGATATGCATAAAACAAAAATCTAAAGCGTGCCCACGGTTCCCTTCAAACGCGACGCGCTTTAGACGAGACACGCCATGACAGAACGCAGCAAGATCGCCACGTCGTTCCTGCCCCTGCCCGGTTCGGCGCCGGTCGAATGGCGGATCGAACCCGGCCTCACCGCCTATCCGGATGCGCTTGCCGTGATGGAGGCGCGTGCCGAAGCGATCCGAAGCGGCGCCGCCGGCGAGATGGTCTGGCTGGTCGAGCATCCGCCGCTCTACACCGCCGGCACCAGCGCCCGCATCGAGGACCTGATCGAGCCGAACCGTTTCCCGGTGTTCGCGGCCGGGCGCGGCGGCGAGTACACCTATCATGGGCCGGGCCAGCGGGTCGCTTATGTGATGCTCGACTTGAAGCGGCGACGCGAGGATGTCCGCGCCTTCGTTGCCGCGCTTGAACAATGGATCATCGGCACGCTCGCCGCCTTCAACGTGCGCGGCGAACGACGCGAGGACCGCGTCGGCGTCTGGGTGGTGCGACCGGATCGCCCCACCCTGGCAGACGGATCGCCGGCCGAGGACAAGATCGCTGCCATCGGCATCAGGCTGAGGCGCTGGGTGAGCTTTCACGGCATCGCCATCAATGTCGAGCCCGATCTCAGCCACTTCAGCGGCATCGTGCCGTGCGGCGTGCAGGATCACGGCGTGACCAGCCTCGTCGACCTCGGCCTTCCCCTAGGGATGGCCGACCTCGATCTCGCGCTGAAATCCGCATTCGAGGATGTCTTCGGACCGGCGGCGCCTTTGATTGTCGAAACCGCCCGCAAGGCTGGCTGACAGCGCTGAACCACCGAACTCCGACGCTGCCCCTCCCCCCGTGAAGAACGGGGCACGCTGCCTCACATCGCTCCGATCCAGATTGCCATGGAAACGAGAAACGTGCTCATGCACACCAGCGACACGACATCCTGAACAAGACCGGTCATAACGCTCTCCTGTTTTCAGTATGTTCGTATTTTGTTCTAATTTTGTTCGAATGTCAACGACCGCAATCCGAGCGTGTCGCGAAATTCCGGGCGCTCAGTTCGGCAGGGTTAAGAAAAGGTTGCGAGCCGGATTTCCGCCGTTTTCGGCGCTGGTTGCGTGTGGCGAAAATGCAGCCGGACAGCATGCTGATAGTCAGTCGCCAAGTGTGGAGATTCAGGTCAGGCCGGCATCACCTGAATATCGATACACCTAAAGCGGAACAACCTTGCCGTCGGCCAGCGTGACACGACGGTCCATGCGCGAGGCAAGCTCGTGATTGTGGGTGGCGATCAGCGCCGCCAGGCCCGATTGCCGGACCAGCGCGCTCAGCGCCTCGAACACATAAGAGGCGGTGACCGGGTCTAGGTTGCCGGTCGGCTCGTCTGCCAGCAGCACCAGCGGCGCATTGGCGACGGCGCGCGCGATGGCGACGCGCTGCTGCTCGCCGCCGGACAATTCCGAGGGGCGATGCTGCGCGCGCTTGCCGATCTGCATGTAGTCGAGCAGTTGCGCCGAACGCTCGGCAGCCTCCTTGCGCGTCAGCCCTTTTATCAGCTGCGGCATCATGATGTTTTCCAGCGCCGTGAACTCCGGCAGCAGGTGATGGAACTGATAGACGAAGCCGACATCGTTGCGGCGGATCGCCGTGCGCTCGTCGTCGGAAAGCCGCCCGCAGGCGCGGCCGGCCAGAATGACATCGCCGGCGTCTGGCCGCTCCAGCAGTCCGGCGGTGTGCAGCAGCGTCGATTTGCCGGTGCCCGAAGGCGCCACCAGCGCCACGATCTCGCCGCGCTTCAGCGAAAAATCGGCGCCATTGAGGATCGTCAGCTTGCGCGGGCCCTGGACATAGTGCCGCTCGACGCTCTTCAGCTCGATAATGGCCTCGGCCATCATTCGTACCTCAGCGCTTCGACGGGATCGAGCCTGGCCGCGCGCCATGCCGGAAACAGCGTCGCCAGGAACGACAGCACCAGCGCCATGAGCACCACCGAGATCGTCTCGCTGGCGTCCATGCGGGCAGGCAGTTGGCTGAGGAAATAGAGCTCGGGATTGAACAGTCTCTCGCCGGCCAGCCAGGAGAAGAACTGGCGGATTCGCTCGACGTTCAGGCAGATGACGACGCCGAGCAGCACGCCGGCGATGGTGCCCACCACGCCGATCGCCGCGCCCGTCATCAGGAAGATGCGCAGGATCGCTCCGCGCGTGGCACCCATGGTGCGCAGGATCGCGATGTCGTGGCCCTTGTCCTTCACCAGCATGATCAGGCCCGAAATGATGTTGAGCGCCGCCACCAGCACAATCAGCGTCAGGATCATGAACATGACGTTGCGCTCCACTTGCAGCGCATCGAAGAATGTCCTGTTGCGTTCTCGCCAGTCGACCATGGTGATCGGCCGCTGCGACGCCTCCTCGATCTTCGGCTTCAGCGAGTCGACATTGTCGGGATTGTCGACATAGAGCTCGATCGTCTGGGCCCGGCCATCCATGTTGAAATAGAGCTGCGCTTCCGAAAACGGCATGTAGACGATGGAACTATCATATTCCGACATGCCGACCTCGAAGATCGCCGTGACCGGATAGCCCTTCATGCGCGGCGTCGTGCCGAGCGGCGTCACATCGCCGTCGGGCGCGATCAGCGTGATGGTGTCGCCGAGCACAAGACCGAGATTCTCGGCCATGCGGCTGCCGATGGCGACGCCCTCGCTTGTGTCGAAGCCGGCGATCGAACCCTGCTTGATATTGTCGGCGACGATCGAAATCTTGCCCAGATCCTCGCCGCGTATGCCGCGAACCAGCGCCCCTGACCCGCCGCCGACATTGCCTTGCGCCAGCACTTGCCCGTCGATCAGCGGAATGGCGTATTTGACGCCGGGCACGCCGTTGATGCGGTCGGCAACCTGCGCATAGTCCTCCAGCGGCATGTCGAGCGGCTGCACGATCAGATGGCCGTTGACGCCGAGAATGCGCGTCAGGAGCTCGGCGCGAAACCCGTTCATGACGGCCATCACGACGATCAACGTGGCAACGCCCAGCATGATGCCGAGGAAAGAGATCGAGGCGATGACGGAGATCACCGTCTCCTTGCGGCGCGAACGCAGATAGCGCCACGCGACCATGCGTTCGAAAACGGAAAAAGCTCCGGCGGCCGGGGGTTTCGCTACTGCCGCTTCGCTCATGCTGCAGAACCGAAGCGTTTCTTTACCTCGGCGATCGGCAGCGTCTCACGCTCGCCGGTCTTGCGGTTCTTGATCTCGATCTCGCCGGCGGCCACGCCGCGCGGCCCGACGATCACCTGCCACGGCAGGCCGATCAGGTCGGCGGTGGCGAATTTGCCGCCCGGCCGCTGGTCGGTGTCGTCGTAGAGCACATCCTTGCCGACAGCGACAAACGCTGCATGGAGTTCATCGCAGACGCGGTCGCACTCGGCGTCACCGGCCTTCATGTTGATCAGGCCGATGTCGAAAGGCGCCACCGCCTCCGGCCAGATGATGCCGTTGTCGTCATGGCTGGCCTCAATGATCGCCGCAACCAGCCGCGTCGGGCCGATGCCGTAGGAACCCCCGGAGGCAAAATGATCCTTGCCGTCGGGCCCGGTCACCTTGGCGCCCATCGGCTTCGAATATTTGTCGCCGAAATGGAAGATGTGGCCGACCTCGATGCCGCGCGCCGAGACCCTGTCGCTTGTCGCAACCTTCTCCCACGCCGCCTCGTCGTGCATCTCGTCGGTCGCGGCATAGGGCGTCGTCCATGTCTTGACGATGTCGCCGATCGCGGCATCGTTAGAGAAGTCCGTGTCCGCGCCCGGCACATCAAGCGCGAGATAATCGCGATGGCAATAGACCTGGCTCTCGCCGGTGTCGGCCAGGATGATGAATTCGTGGCTGAGGTCGCCGCCGATCGGCCCGGTGTCGGCACGCATCGGGATCGCCTGCAGCCCCATGCGCGTGAACGTCCTGAGGTAGGACACGAACATCCTGTTATAGGCCGCCTTGGCGCTTTCGAAGTCGAGATCGAAGGAATAGGCGTCCTTCATCAGGAACTCTCTGCTGCGCATGACGCCGAAGCGCGGCCGCACCTCGTCGCGGAACTTCCACTGGATGTGATAGAGATTGAGCGGCAGATCCTTGTACGACTTCACATAGGCGCGGAAAATCTCGGTGACCATCTCCTCGTTGGTCGGCCCATAGAGCATGTCCCGATCTTGCCGGTCCTTGATGCGCAGCATCTCCTTGCCATAATCGTCATAGCGGCCGCTTTCGCGCCACAGCTCGGCGGACTGGATGGTCGGCATCAGGATCTCGAGCGCGCCGGCGCGGTTCTGCTCCTCGCGAATGATCCGGCAGACCTTGTCCAGCACCCTTTTGCCGAGCGGCAGCCAGGAAAAACTGCCTTGCCCCTGCTGGCGGATCATGCCGGCGCGTAGCATCAGCCGGTGCGAGACGATTTCGGCCTCGCGCGGGTTTTCTTTGAGGATAGGCAGGAAATAGCGCGACAAACGCATGGACTGGTCCGTGAGAGAGAGTTACCGCACCGGAATCGGCGCAGCGCTGGGCTTGCTTGCCCCGGCTTCATAGCCATTTCATGACGGAATGGAAACCCGCCCCCCAAGCGCCGCAAAGGGTGCCGCAGTGCCGCATCCGCCTTGCTGGTCGTTTCGCAAGCAACGCTTGCCACACTATTGTGCAGTGCAGCACGAGATTGCCTATTTCCAGGCAAAATTCTGCGTGACATTTTCACCCGCCTTGGTCTAATGTGCCCCGATAACCGAGAGGGCGGAAAGAAATCTGCCCTCCTACGCGGTCAAAGTCTTGGGAGGATGCGATCTAGGCGCGGTTACTCGCTGCCGCCGGACACCGGAAACAGATCGGACGCGTTTAAATTGCAAGGCCTTGTGCCTTGCATTTTTTTTGTGCAATCATTTGGTTAGCACGACGTACTGCCAAATCGCTTTATCCAGACGTGTCGCCCGAAGGTGCGCGGCCGCTAAAGCAAGAAATTGACGCGCGTAAATATTAATCCCTTGGAGCGCGTGGCGCCCTCGCGGCAGCAAAACAAATCCGGAAGCCGGCTTTGTTTTGCCCCCATCGGCGCTCGCGTTCAGGGCGACGAATAGTGCGTCGCCGGTTATGCTAACTCTTGGGGCTCTGGCTAAAATCCGGCACGATGTGCGGGATATCGTCGATGCCGAGGCCGAGCCCCCTCGTGATGCCATAGAAGATGCCAAGAAGAACCATCGTGACGATCGTCGTCCGCAGCACGGCGCGCAGCATATGCGGTCCGCGAGGCGCGCTATGTACAGTGCCCAGCGTCACGTCCTGATCCTCGTCCTGCGTCCTCATGCTGAACGGCAGGACGGCGAACAGCACCACCCACCATGTGATGAAGAACAGGGCGATAAACGAAACCCAGCTCATGCTTGCTCCAGTTCGACCAGCGTGCCGAAGAAATCCTTGGGATGCAGGAACAGCACCGGCTTGCCATGCGCGCCGGTCTTCGGGTTGCCGTCGCCCAGGACGCGGGCGCCGCTGGCCTTGAGGTGATCACGCGCGGCAAGAATGTCGTCAACCTCATAACAGACATGATGCATGCCGCCCGAGGGGTTCTTCTCGAGGAATGCCGCGATCGGCGAACCCTCGCCGAGCGGCTCCAGCAATTCGATCTTGGTGTTGCCGACATCGACGAACACCACCGTCACGCCATGTTCCGGCAGCGCCTGCGGTGCGGTCACCCGAGCGCCGAGCGTGTCGCGATAGGCCGCTGTCGCCGCGGCAAGATCCGGCACGGCAAGCGCGACATGGTTCAGGCGTCCGAGCATAGGGTGCTCCGAAAGTTAGGGGAGTAGGGGAATAAGGCAGTAGGGGAGTAGGGAAAAAGACATTGAGGCGTGCGAGCTTTTTTGCTCTTCCCTACTCCCATACTGCCCCACTCCCCTACTCCCCTACTCCCCTACTCCCCTACTCCCTTGTTCGTCACCGCGTGACGAACACTGTCACCAGCGGCTTCTTGCCCCAGGCTTCGTTGGCGGCGCCGCGGACGGCGCGGCGCACCGCCTCCTGCACGAGGTCGAGGTCTTTTCGGCGCTGACGGGGGATGGAGTCCACGGCGCCGATTGCCGCATCGATCATCAGGTCTTCCAGGCTCTCGCCGCGCGCATCGGCCTCGGCGACGCCGATGGCGACCAGGTCGGGATCGCCGGCGAGCTCATATTTGTCGTCGAGCACGACATTGACCGCGACATGGCCGGCGAAGGACAGCTTGCGCCGGTCGCGAATGCCCATTGCCTGGTCGGTGCCGATCAGCCTGCCGTCCTTGTAGATGCGGCCGAACGGCACCTGGTCGATGATCGTGGCAGCACCTGGATAGAGCCGCAGCATGTCGCCGTCGCGCACCTGCGCCACCTGGCCGATGCCCGACGTTGACATCAGCGAGCCCTGCGCCACCAGATGCGCCGCCTCGCCATGCACGGGAACGCCGATCTGCGGCCGCACCCATTCATACATCTTGCGCAACTCGCTGCGGCGTGGATGGCCGGAGACATGCACCAGCGCATCGCCGTCCTCGATGATCTTGATGCCGAGATCGATCAGGCGGTTCTTGATCTCGAGTATCCCCTTCTCGTTGCCGGGAATGGTGCGCGAGGAAAACACCACCGTGTCGCCTGCTGTCAGCGACACCGATTTCATCTCGTCGCGCGACAGTTTTGCCAATGCCGCCAGCGGCTCGCCCTGGCTGCCGGTGCAGATGATGACGAGGTTTTCGCGCGGGATGAAGCCAAAATCCTCCTCGGCGATGAATTCGGGCAGCCCGTCCATGTAGCCGAGCTCACCGGCAACATCGATGACGCGCTTCAGCGAGCGGCCAAGCACCAGGCACTGGCGGCCGGCATCCCTAGCCGCCTTGGCAATGGAGACGATGCGCCCGACATTGGAGGAAAAAGTGGTGACCGCGACACGGCCCTTGGCGCTCTGGATGACGCCCTTGAGGCCCTCGCCCACCGCCACTTCGGACGGCGACTCCCCTTCCCGCAGCGCATTGGTGGAATCACAGATCAGCGCCAGCACGCCCTTGTCGCCATAGGCGCGGAAGCGGGCCTCGTCGGTCATCGGTCCGATCGTCGGCGCCGGATCGATCTTCCAGTCGCCGGTGTGGATGACGGTGCCGGCCGGCGAGGTGATCGCCAGCGACATCGGTTCAGGAATAGAATGCGCGACGGGAATCGCCTCGATCTCGAACGGGCCGATGGTGAATTTTTCGCCGGCCCGGTAGATCGTCAACGGGATCTTCGGTGCGCCCTGCTCGCCTTGCCGCTTGGCTTCCAGCAATCCGGCGCCGAAGGGCGTCATCCAGACCGGCGCCTTGAGCTTCGGCCATGTGTCGAGCAGCGCGCCGTAATGGTCCTCATGCGCGTGCGTGATGACGATGCCGCGCAGATTGGCGATGTTCTCCTCGATGAAGCGCGTGTCGGGCAGCACCAGGTCGACGCCAGGCAGGCTGGCATCGGGAAAGGTGACGCCGACATCGACGACAATCCATTCGCGCGCATTGGCCGGGCCGTAGCCATAGAGGGCGAAGTTCATGCCGATCTCGCCGACGCCGCCGAGCGGCACGAAGACGAGTTCGGCGTTTTCAGCTTTCGCCATGATCTTTCCTTTCCTGGCCGGTCAAACCAGGCCCGTCTAATCTAGGCCCGTCAAACCTGAGCCGACGCGACCGCGCCAAAATGCACATCGCCGGCGGCGATCGTCAGAACCGAACCCTCATCGTCGCGGATCACGAAACGGCAGTCCTCGTCAATGGTCTCGAACGTGCCGCGCACCACATTACCGTCAATTCTGACAGCAACCTGCCCGCCAAGCCCTGCCGCGCGCGCCAGCCAGCGCTGCCTGACGGCGGAAAGCCCGCGCCCCTCATTCCACAGCCGCGCATTCTCGCTCCAGGCATCCGACAGCGCCAGAAACAATGTCTCGGCATCGCAAGCAGCACCCAGCGCGCTAAGCGATGTCGCGGGATATGGCAAATCGTTGGGATAAGCCACAACATTGACACCGATGCCCACCGCCACCGCGAAGCGATCGCCTTCGAGTATCGCCGATTCCAGCAGGATGCCGGCAAGCTTGGCGCCGGAGGCGAGCACATCGTTCGGCCATTTGAGCTCGAAACGGTTCTTCCCATCGCTGCCGCCGTCGAGGCCGATTGCGATCCTGCCCTTCGGCACGACGGCGTCGAGCGCATCGGCCAGCGCCAGCCCGGCGACGAAGCCGAGCGTCGCGGCAAGGCGAAGCTCGGCGTTGGTGACGACAAGCAGCGTCGCCGCCAGATTGCCCTCGGGCGTCGCCCAGACCCGGCCGCGCCGGCCACGCCCGCTTTCCTGTTTTTTTGAAACGACCCAGAGCTTTCCCGGGTCCCCGGCCCGCGCATGATCCAGCGCCAGCGCATTGGTGGAACCGACCGTGTCATGTGCCTCGAGCCGGAACCCTTCCGAGGCCGCTGTTGGAGCCAGCCGAAATGCCATCGCGTCAGAAAAATGTCTTGGCGGCGGCTTCGGCATAGGTGCCGATCGGCCCGCCGATCAGCACGTAGAACAGCACGAAGGCGCCGCAGACGCCGAGCACGACGCGAAGCTCGGTCGCCATCGGCACAAAGCCGCCGACCGGTTCGTCGAACCACATGATCTTGATGATGCGCAGATAATAATAGGCGCCCACCACCGAGGCCAGCACGCCGATGATCGCCAGTGCGTAGAGGTTGGCGTTGATGGCGGCGAGGAACACGTACCACTTCCCCCAGAAGCCGGCGAGCGGCGGGATGCCGGCCAGAGAGAACATCAGGATGGTCAGGATCGTCGCCATGATCGGATTGGTCGACGACAGGCCGGCGAGATCGCTGATCTGCTCGACATTGCCTTCCTTGCGCCGCATGGCGAGGATGAAGGCGAAGGTGCCGAGCGTCATCACCAGATAGATCAGCATATAGATGGCGACGCCGCGCACGCCGGCCTGGCTGTTGGCGGCGAGACCGACCAGTGCGTAGCCCATATGGCCGATCGAGGAATAGGCCATCAGGCGCTTGATATTGGTCTGGCCGATGGCCGCGAAGGCGCCCAGCGCCATCGAGGCGATCGAGATGAAGACGATGATCTGCTGCCAGTCGGCGGCGATCGGCTTGAACGCGCCCATGGTGACGCGCACGATCAGCGCCATCGCCGCCATCTTCGGCGCCGCAGCGAGGAAGGCCGTCACCGGCGTCGGCGCGCCTTCATAGACGTCGGGCGTCCACATGTGGAACGGCACCGCCGATATCTTGAAGGCGAGGCCGGCCAGCACGAAGACCAGGCCGAAGACGAGGCCAAGCTGCCGCTCGCCGCCGCCCAACGCCGTGGCGATTTCCTGGAACCCGGTGTTGCCGGTGTAGCCATAGACGAGGCTGATGCCGTAAAGCAGCATGCCCGACGACAGCGCGCCGAGGACGAAATACTTCAACCCCGCCTCGGTCGAGCGCAGATTGTCCCGGTTGATCGCCGCCAGCACGTAGATCGCCAGCGACTGCAATTCGAGGCCGAGATAAAGCCCGATCATGCCGTTGGCCGAGATCATCAGCATCATGCCGAGCGTGCACAGCAGGATCAGCACCGGATATTCGAACTTGTCGAAATGCTCCGCCTTGGCGAAGCGCATCGACATGACCAGTGTCACCGCCGACCCGATCAGCGCCAGCACCTTCATGAAGCGGGCGAAGGGATCCTGGACGAAGGCTTCGCCGTAGGCGTAGCCCTGCCCGGTGGAAAAGATCGTCCAGACGCCGGCAACCACCAGGACGGCGACGGCAAGGCCGCTCACCGTTGTGGTGGTGTTGGCGCGCGAATAGGCGCCGAGCATCAGGAGCGCCAGGGCGCCGATGGCAAGGATCAGCTCTGGTGTCGAGAGCGACAGGCTGGAGAGAAGGTCCGGCGTCATGGTTCGCAAACCTCTCAGTCAGTTCGCCGCCGCGGTCTGCGCGGTGTTGATGGATGCGGTGACATTGGTGACGAGCGCCTTGACCGATTCGGCCGTCGCGTCGAAGACCGGCGCCGGGTAGACGCCGAAGAAGATGACCAGCACGACCAGCGGATAGATGATCACCTTCTCGCGCGCCGACAGGTCAAGCAGGTTTTTCAAGCTGTCCTTGGTCAGCGCGCCGAAGATCACCCGGCGATAGAGCCAGAGCGCATAGGCCGCCGACAGGACGACGCCGGTGGCGGCGAAGAACGCCACCCAGGTGTTGACCCGGAACACGCCGAGCATGGTCAGGAACTCGCCAACGAAGCCGCTGGTGCCGGGCAGGCCGACATTGGCCATAGTGAAGATCATGAACACGGTGGCGTATTTCGGCATGTTGTTGACCAGCCCGCCATAGGCGTCGATGTCGCGCGTGTGCATGCGGTCGTAGATGACGCCGACGCAGAGGAACAGCGCGCCGGAGACCAGGCCGTGCGACAGCATCTGGAAGATCGCCCCCTGGACGCCTTCCTGGTTCATCGCGAAGATGCCCATGGTGACGAAGCCCATATGGGCAACCGACGAATAGGCGATCAGCTTCTTCATGTCCTCCTGCATCAGCGCCACCAGCGAGGTGTAGATGATGGCGACGACGGACAGCGCGAAGACCAACGGCGCGAACATCTCCGAGGCGATCGGAAACATCGGCAGCGAGAAGCGCAGGAAGCCGTATCCGCCCATCTTGAGCAGGATGGCGGCCAGGATCACCGAACCGGCCGTCGGCGCCTCGACATGGGCGTCCGGCAGCCAAGTATGCACCGGCCACATCGGCATCTTCACGGCAAACGACGCGAAGAAGGCAAGCCATAGCCATGTCTGCATGGTCGCCGGGAAGTTGTGCGTCAGCAGCGTCGGGATGTCAGTGGTGCCGGACTGGAAGAACATCGCCATGATGGCGAGCAGCATCAGCACCGAGCCGGCCAGCGTGTAGAGGAAGAACTTGAACGAGGCGTAGACGCGCCGCTTGCCGCCCCACACGCCGATGATGATGAACATCGGGATCAGGCCGGCTTCGAAGAAGACGTAGAACAAAACGATGTCGAGCGCGCAGAACACGCCGATCATCAGCGTCTCCAGCAACAGGAAGGCTATCATGTAGGCCTTGACGCGCTTCTCGATCGATTCCCACGAAGCCAGGATGCAGAGCGGCATCAGGAAGGTGGTCAGGATGACGAACAGCATGGAAATGCCGTCGACGCCCATATGGTACGAGATGCCGGAATCCAGCCAGGCAAACTTCTCGACAAACTGGAAGCCAGGCTCCGAATTGTCGAAGCCGGTCCAGATGAACAGCGAAATCACGAAGGTGAACGTGGTCGTCAACAGCGCGATGGCGCGGATGTTGCGGCGCGCATTCTCGCTGTCGTCGCGGACGAACAGGATGAGCAGCACACCAACCAGCGGCAGGAAGGTGACCAGCGACAGGATCGGCCAGGCGGTCATCAGAGCATCATCCAGGTGACGAGTGCGGCAACGCCGATCAGCATGGCGAAGGCGTAATGATAGAGGTAGCCGGTCTGCAGCTTGACGACCCGGTTGGTGACGTCGACGACGCGCGCCGAAATACCGTCCGGACCCAGCCCGTCGATTACGGTGCCGTCACCGGTCTTCCACAGGAAGTGGCCGAGGCGTTTTGCCGGCCGCACGAACAGGAGATCGAAAAGTTCGTCGAAATACCACTTGTTGAGCAGGAAGGCGTAGAGCCCGCGATGCTGCGCCGCCAAATTCTTCGGCATTTCCGGCGCGCGGATGTAGAATTGCCAGGCAATCACAAAGCCGATCAGCATGGCGATGAACGGCGCCAGCTTCACCCACAACGGCACTTCATGGATGTCGTGCAGGATGTGGTTTTCCGGCAGTGTGAACAGCGACGCCTTCCAGAACTCGGCATAGCCCTCGCCGATGAAGGCGCCATGGAAGATCACGCCGGCGAACAGCGCGCCCGCTGCCAGGATGAACAGCGGCACCAGCATGACCGGCGGCGATTCATGGACATGGTGCATCACCTCATGGCTCGCCCGCGGCTGGCCGTGGAAGGTCATGAAGATCAGCCGCCAGGAGTAGAAGCTGGTGAAGCAGGCGGCGACGACCAGCAGCACGAAGGCAAGGCCGGCGACCGGATTGTGCGCGGCAAAGGCGCTTTCGATGATCGCGTCCTTGGAGAAGAAGCCGGCGGTGCCGATGACCGTCACCGGAATGCCGACGCCGGTCAGCGCCAGCGTACCGATCACCATCATCCAGTAGGTCTTCGGAATGAGCGTCCGCAGGCCGCCCATATTGCGCATGTCCTGTTCGTCGGAGACGGCGTGGATCACCGAGCCGGAGCCGAGGAACAGCAGCGCCTTGAAGAAGGCATGCGTGAACAGATGGAAGATCGCCGCGCCATAGGCGCCGACGCCGAGCGCCACGAACATGTAGCCGAGCTGCGAGCAGGTCGAATAGGCGATGACGCGCTTGATGTCGTTCTGAACGAGGCCGACGGTCGCCGCGAAGAAGGCGGTGAAGGCGCCGATGAAGGTGACCACGATCAGCGCCGAATGCGACAGTTCGAACAGCGGCGACAGCCGCGCCAGCATGAACACGCCGGCCGTCACCATGGTGGCGGCATGGATTAGCGCCGAGACCGGCGTCGGGCCTTCCATGGCGTCCGGCAGCCAAGTGTGCAGCGGCACCTGTGCCGACTTGCCCATGGCGCCCATGAACAAAAGCAGGCAGACGACGGTCATTGCAGCCTGTTTATCGAGCGCATAGCCGAGGAAGGTCAGCACGGCAGCACCTTGCGGTGCGCCTTCGGCCGGAATGAACGTCGCCGCATTGGCGAAGATGGTGCCGAGATTGACCGAGCCGAACAGCACGAACACGCCGAAGATGCCGAGCGCAAAGCCGAAATCGCCGATGCGATTGACGACGAAGGCCTTGATCGCGGCGGCATTGGCCGACGGCTTCTTGTACCAGAAGCCGATCAGCAGGTAGGAGGCCAGGCCGACGCCTTCCCAGCCAAAGAACATCTGCACGAGGTTGTCGGCCGTTACCAGCATCAGCATGGCGAAGGTAAACAGCGACAGATAGGCGAAGAACCGCGGCCGGTTCGGGTCGTGATGCATGTAGCCGATCGAGTAGATGTGGACCAGCGCCGACACCGTGTTGACCACGACCAGCATCACCACCGTCAGCGTGTCGATCCTGAGCGCCCATGCGGCCTCTAACCCGCCCGACTGGATCCAGCGCATCACCGGCACGGTGAATACCTCGCCCTCGCCGAAGCCGACCGAGAAGAAGGCGACCCACGACAGCACGGCTGATATCACCAGGAAGCCGGAGGTGATGTATTCGGACGCCTTGGCGCCGAGCGACGTGCCGAACAGGCCGACGATCAGGAAGCCGAGCAGCGGAAGGAAGACGATGGCCTGATACATGGTGGTTTCCGTCAACCCTTCATCATGTTCACGTCTTCGACCGCGATCGAACCGCGGTTGCGGAAGAAGACGACGAGAATGGCGAGGCCGATCGCGGCTTCAGCCGCTGCGACCGTCAGCACGAACAACGCGAATACCTGTCCGACGAGATCGCCGAGCGCTGCCGAGAAGGCGACGAAATTGATGTTGACCGCGAGCAAGATCAACTCGATCGACATCAGGATGACGATGATGTTCCTGCGGTTGAGGAAAATGCCGAACACGCCGAGCGTGAACAGGATTGCCGATACGGTCAGAAAGTGTGCGATGCCGACGGTCATCTCAGATTCCTTCGCCCGTCTTGACCTTGCGGATTTCCATTCCAGTCGCCGGCGTGCGGCCGACCTGGGCAGCGATCGACTGCCGCTTGACGCCCGGTTTATGGCGCAGCGTCAGCACGATGGCGCCGATCATGGCGACCAGCAGTATGAGGCCCGCAATCTGGAAGTAATAGAGGTAGTCGGTATAGAGGATGTCGCCGAGCGCTGCCGTGTTCGAGCGCACGGCAAGGTCCGGAATGGGCTTTGAGACCGTCGCCGCCAGCTGCGGCGCGAACGTATAGCCGCCGAGCACGACAATCAGCTCCGCCGCCAGGATCAGCCCGACCAGCGCGCCGATCGGCGCGTATTGCAGGGCGCCTTCCTTCATTTCGGCGAAATCGACGTCGAGCATCATGACGACGAACAGGAACAGCACCATGACCGCGCCGACATAGACGACGAGCAGGATCATCGCCAGGAACTCGGCGCCGGTCAGCATGAACAGGCCGGCGGCGTTGAAGAAGGTCAGGATCAGGAACAGCACCGAATGCACGGGATTGCGCGCCGAAATGACCATGAACGCCGACGCCACCGCGACAAAGGCGAAGAGGTAGAAAAAGGCCGCCTCTAGTCCGTTCAGCATGGGTTCCCCCGGGTTTCTGTCCAAACAGGACGTTCGTCCTGTTCGATGTTTGCCACCGCCTCCGGTCGCAAGTTTCGTGTTCCTATCGCATGTTTCGATCGGGTTGAAAGACCCGGATCGAAAGAAAACATGCGACACTTTCAATTCCGGAGGATGATCTTGTCCGAAAAGTCTGCAACTTTTCGGGATCATCCTCTGAACGAGGCCGCTCGCCCCGTCCATGGGTCAAATGTCAGCGGTACGGCGCATCCAGCGAGAGGTTGCGCGCCAGTTCGCGCTCCCAGCGGTCGCCATTGGCCAGCAGCTTGTCCTTGTCGTAATAAAGTTCCTCGCGCGTCTCGGTCGCGAATTCGAAATTCGGCCCTTCGACAATGGCGTCGACCGGGCAGGCCTCCTGGCAGAAGCCGCAATAGATGCACTTCACCATATCGATGTCGTAGCGCACGGTGCGGCGCGTGCCGTCATTGCGGCGCGGGCCGGCCTCGATGGTGATGGCCTGCGCCGGGCAGATCGCCTCGCACAATTTGCAAGCGATGCAGCGTTCCTCGCCGTTCGGATAGCGGCGCAGCGCATGCTCGCCGCGGAAGCGCGGGCTCACCGGCCCCTTCTCGTGCGGATAGTTGATCGTCTCCTTCGGCGCGAAGAACTGGCGCATCGACAGGAAGAAGGCACTGACGAAATCCTGCAGGAGCAGCGACTTTGCGGCTTGGGCTAGAGCGGACATCACGCAAACCCCGTGATCTTGAGGAACGCGGCGACAATCACCACCATCGCCAGCGAGATCGGTAGGAAGACCTTCCAGCCAAGCCGCATCAGCTGGTCGTAGCGGTAGCGCGGCACGAAGGCCTTCACCATCGAGATCATGAAGAACACCAGGCAGACCTTGAGCACGAACCAGATCAGACCCGGCACCCAGGTGAAGGGAGCGAAGTCGAAGGGCGGCAGCCAGCCGCCGAGGAACAGGATGGTGGCCAGCGCGCACATCAGCACGATGGCGACATATTCGCCGAGGAAGAACAGCAGGAACGGCGTCGACGAATATTCGACCATATGGCCGGCGACGAGTTCCGATTCGGCTTCCACAAGGTCGAAGGGCGGACGGTTCGTCTCGGCCAGCGCCGAGATGAAGAAGATGACGAACATCGGGAACAGCGACAGCCAATGCCAGTCAAGGAAGGTGTTGGGCAGGCCAACCCGCGTCCCCAGCCCATCCTGCTGCGACAGCACGATATCGGACAGGTTGAGCGAGCCGACGCAAAGCAGCACGGTGACGATGACAAAGCCGATCGAGACTTCGTAGGACACCATCTGTGCCGCCGAGCGCAGCGCGCCGAGGAACGGATATTTCGAGTTGGACGCCCAGCCGCCCATGATCACGCCATAGACCTCGAGCGAGGAGATGGCGAAGACATAGAGGATGCCGACATTGACGTTGGCGATCGCCCAGCCCTCGTTGACCGGAATGACAGCCCAGGCCGAGATCGCCAGCACGGCCGACACCAGCGGCGCCAGGAGAAAAACGCCCTTGTTGGCGCCGGACGGAATCACCGGCTCCTTGAACACGAACTTCAGCAGGTCGGCGAAAGCCTGCAGCGTGCCCCATGGGCCGACGACGTTCGGGCCGCGGCGCAACTGCACCGCCGCCCAGATCTTGCGGTCCGCGTACAGGATGTAGGCGACGAAGATCAACAGCACGACGATCAGCACGACCGACTTCAACAGGATGATCAGCGCCGGCAGCACGTAGAAGGAGAAGAAGGTGTCCATGCTTATTCCGCCGCCTGCCTGAAGCCGTTTTTCGCCAGCGCCGAGCATTCCGCCATCACGGCGGAAGCCCGCGCGATCGGGTTGGTCAGGTAGAAATCCTTGACCGGCGAGGTGAAGGCGCCCTTATTTAGCCGCCCGCCGAGCTTCGCCACGTTGGCGATATCGTCAGCGTTGCCGGCCGCGACCTGGTCGATGCGGGCCAGATGTGGGTATTCCGAATAGAGTTTTGCGCGAAGCTGCGGCAGCGAATCGAACGGCAGCTTCTTGCCCAGCACATCCGACAGCGCCCGCAGGATCGCCCAGTCCTCGCGCGCATCGCCTGGCGCGAAGCCGGCACGGTTGGTCTGCTGCACGCGGCCCTCGGTGTTGACGTAGGTACCCGACTTTTCGGTATAGGCGGCGCCCGGCAGGATGACGTCGGCGCGGTGCGCGCCCTGGTCACCATGCGTGCCGATATAGACGACGAAGGCGTCGCCGGTCTTGGCCATGTCGATCTCGTCGGCGCCGAGCAGGAACAGCACGTCCGTCTCGCCCAGCATGCCGGCGACGTTCTTGCCTCCCTCGCCCGGCACGAAACCGACATCGAGACCGCCGACCCGGCCCGCCGCAGTGTGCAGCACGGCAAAGCCGTTCCAGTCGGCTCTCGAGGCATTGACGGCGATGGCAAGCTTGGCCGCCTGGCCGAGCACGGCCGCGCCATCCGAGCGCGCCAGCGCGCCTTGGCCGACTATGATCAGCGGGTGCGTCGCTTTCTTCAGCACCTGGAAGAACTTGCCATTGCCGTCGGCCAGTTCCTTCAGCGATTCCGGCCCGGCGCCGAGCTGTTCATAGTCGTAGCGCGTATCACCGACATCGCCGATGACGCCGACCGGCAGGTTGCCGACCCGCCAGCGCTTGCGGATGCGGGCGTTGAGCAAGGACGCCTCGAAGCGCGGATTGGCGCCGATGATCAGCACCGCGTCGGCCTGCTCGATGCCCTCGATGGTCGGGTTGAAGATATAGCTTGCCCGGCCGAGCGACGGATCGAGCGCCGCGCCATCCTGGCGGCAGTCGGTGTTCTTCGAGCCGAGCGAGGCCATCAGCAGCTTCAGCGCATAGATCTCCTCGACGGCGGCGAGATCGCCTGCAATGGCGCCGATCTTGTCGGGTGCGGCGTTCGACACCGCTTCCTTGATCGCGGAGAAAGCCTCGGCCCAGCTTGCCGGGGTCAGCTTGCCGTCCTTGCGTACGTATGGCCGGTCGAGGCGCTGCGTGCGCAAGCCGTCCCAGATGAAACGGGTCTTGTCGGAAATCCACTCCTCGTTCACCGCCTCGTTGGTGCGCGGCAGGATGCGCATCACCTCGCGGCCTCTGGAATCGACGCGGATCGCCGAGCCGACGGCATCCATCACATCGATGGATTCGGTCTTGGTCAGCTCCCATGGCCGCGCCTGGAAGGCGTAGGGTTTGGAGGTCAGCGCACCGACCGGGCAAAGGTCGATGACGTTGCCCTGCAGTTCCGAGGTCATCGCGCTTTCGAGATAGGTGGTGATCTCGGCGTCCTCGCCGCGGCCGATCAGGCCGAGCTCGGAAATGCCGGCTATCTCCGTGGTGAAGCGGACGCAGCGCGTGCAATGGATGCAGCGGTTCATGATAGTCTTGACCAGCGGCCCGATATACTTGTCTTCGACCGCCCGCTTGTTCTCGTGATAGCGCGAGGAATCGACGCCGAACGCCATCGCCTGGTCTTGCAGGTCGCACTCGCCGCCCTGGTCGCAGATCGGGCAATCCAGCGGATGGTTGATCAGCAGGAATTCCATCACGCCTTCCCTGGCCTTCTTGACCATCGGCGTGTTGGTGAAGATTTCCGGCGTTTCGCCATTCGGGCCGGGGCGCAGGTCGCGCACGCCCATGGCACAGGATGCCTGCGGCTTGGGCGGCCCGCCCTTCACCTCGATCAGGCACATGCGGCAATTGCCGGCGATCGACAGCCGCTCATGGAAGCAGAAGCGCGGCACTTCCGCGCCAGCGTCCTCGGCCGCCTGCAGCAGCGTGTAATGGTCGGGTACAGTAATCTCTTTCCCGTCGACCTTGAGCTTTGCCATGTCGTCTCAAACCCCTGCGGACGTTCCGCAATCTTTCTTTCCGGGCGCAGCCGAAACCGCGCGGTATTGAATTCAATGTTTGGCCTCGGCCAGCGCCGCCGCCTGGCCAAGCCAGTCGTCGCGATCGATGCGGCCGTTGAACGACAGATAATCGTCGACCCAGGCGATCTCTTCCGGCGTCCATGCCGCGATCTGGCCATATGTCCAGATGCCCAAGCCGTTCAGCACCTTCTCCAGCTTCGGCCCGATGCCCGATATCGCCTTGAGATCGGCCGGATTTGCCGGACGATCCATGGCCTTGGGCTGCTTGAAATCCTCCGGCATCAACCCGGTTGGCGCGGCACCCGCAACGGTGCTCGCATCCGCCACGTTCGGCGCATCGCCTGTGGCAGTTGCCGCTATATCGGTTACGTCCCTGGCGAAGGACTGCGCCTCGGCGATCAAGGTTTTCGTCGCCGCGCGCGCCTTGGTCGAAGAGTTCGTCCCTGTCTCTGAAAAGCGTTCGACCCTGGCCTCGAAATCGTCGACGATCGGTTGGAAGAGGCGCTGCGAGGCCTCGGCGGCACCCGAGAGCGCGCCCATCCACACCCCAAAGGCATGATTGGCAAGGCCGAAGCCGAGCGCCGACATCGCTGCCGCACCCGCGACAGGGTGCGCCAGGAGATTGACGGCGCTCGCCATCTCCTTCGGCATCATCCTGGTCAGGTCCTGGTTCATCTTCTCGAACGGGTCCAAATCTGGCATCAAATGATCGGGTCTCGAATGCAGCGACATTGGTGATCTCCTAGTCGTTTCTTCCGTTTGCCCCGAGCCTGTTTCCTCAAATCGGGCATTCGCCCGTATTTCAAATCGGGCGCTTGCCCGTATTTCGAACTTCTCTATTCCGCAGCCACCATCACCGGCTCTGCCCGGTGCGCATTGCGCGAAAACTCGTCGATACGCCGCTCCACCTCGCCGCGGAAATGCCGCATCAGGCCCTGAATCGGCCACGCCGCCGCATCGCCCAGCGCGCAGATCGTATGGCCCTCGACCTGCTTGGTCACGTCGAGCAGCATGTCGATCTCACGCTTCTGCGCCTCGCCGCGCACCAGCCGCTCCATCACCCGCCACATCCAGCCGGTGCCTTCGCGGCACGGCGTGCACTGGCCGCAGCTCTCGTGCTTGTAGAAGTAGGAAAGCCGCGCGATCGCCTTCACGATATCGGTCGATTTGTCCATGACGATGACAGCCGCCGTGCCAAGGCCCGATTTCAGGTCGCGCAGCGCATCGAAATCCATCGGCGCGTCGATGATCTGCTCCGCCGGCACCAGCGGCACCGAAGCGCCGCCCGGAATGACCGCCAGCAGATTGTCCCAGCCGCCGCGAATGCCGCCGCAATGCGTCTCGATCAGCTCGCGGAACGGGATCGACATCGCCTCTTCGACGGTGCACGGATTGTTGACGTGGCCGGAGATGCAGAACAGCTTGGTGCCGACATTGTTGGGCCGGCCGAAGGACGAGAACCAGGCGGCGCCGCGGCGCAGGATGGTCGGGGCCACCGCGATGGACTCGACATTGTTGACCGTCGTCGGGCAGCCATAGAGGCCGACATTGGCCGGGAATGGCGGCTTCAGCCGCGGCTGGCCCTTTTTGCCTTCGAGGCTTTCGAGCAGCGCCGTTTCCTCGCCGCAGATATAGGCGCCGGCGCCATGGTGCATGTAGATGTCGAAGTCGTAGCCGGACGTGTTGTTCTTGCCGATCAGCTTGGCCTCATAGGCCTCGTCGATGGCGCGCTGCAGCGCCTCGCGCTCGCGGATGAACTCGCCGCGCACATAGATGTAGGCGGCGATCGCGCCCATGGCGAAGCCGGCAATCAGGCAGCCCTCGACCAGCGTGTGCGGGTCATGGCGCAATATATCGCGATCCTTGCAGGTGCCGGGCTCGGATTCGTCGGCATTGACGACAAGATAGCTCGGCCGGCCGTCGCTCTGCTTGGGCATGAACGACCATTTCAGCCCGGTCGGGAAGCCGGCGCCGCCGCGACCGCGCAAGCCCGATGCCTTCATCTCGTTTACGATCCAGTCGCGCCCCTTGGCGATGATGCCTGGCGTGTTGTCCCAGGCGCCGCGCGCCATTGCGCCGGCCAGCGACTTGTCGAAGCGGCCGTAGATGTTGTTGAAGATGCGGTCTCTGTCCTGAAGCATTGTTCGTTCCTCAGACCGGCTTCTTGCCGAAGACGCGGATATATTCGGCGACCCCGCCCTTGGCGAGCGCCTTGGCCTGCTTGACCCAGTCTTCGCGCTGAATGCGGCCGTGGAAGCTGAGATAGCCGTCGACCCATTCGCGCTCGGCCTTCTTCCAGGATGCGACTTGCGCATAAGTGAAGATGCCAATCGAATGCAGGATGCCTTCGATCTTCGGGCCGACCCCCGAGATCAGCTTGAGATCGTCGACCAGTGCCGGCTTTGCGATGCCGGCCGGACGGTTCTTGTCCTCGAGCGAAGGCTTGGCACGCTTGGCGGCTGCGCCAAGCTGTGCGCCCTTGGCTTCGGGCGCCTTGAAAGCGACCGCTGGCTCAGCCTTGATTATGGGACCGCTACGCTGTTTCGAAACCTTTTCGACCTCCGGCGCGGCCTTGTTGGCGTTGGCCGCCGAATGCCGCGGTGCGGCGACGCTCGCCGCCTTTTCCGTCTCTGGTGCGACCTTTGTCGGCGAAGGCGATCTCAGCGCCGGGCTGGTTTCAGGCGCATCGGTCTTCGGCTTGCTGGCTTTCGATGGCGCAACGGGGGCAGCCAGTGCCTGCGCGACCGGAGCTGGCACCGCGGCGGCAGTCGACGCTGCACCTTGCGCGGCCTTGGCCGCCGCCTTGGCTTCCCTGTCGCGGGTCGTCTTCAGGATTGCCTTTTCGTTCTTCAGCGTCGTCAGACCGCTGATCGGCTCTGAGGTGATGCGGCCGTTCTGCGGCCCCGGCGTCACCGAGGCGCCCTTGCCGGCGTCGTAGAGATCGATGATCTCGGCAAACCGCTCCGGCGTCAGGTCCTCGAACGTGTCCTTGAAAATCATCACCATCGGCGCGTTGACGCAGGCGCCGAGGCATTCGACCTCTTCCCACGACAGCGTGCCCTTGTCGTTGGTGTGAAACTGGTCGTGATGGATTTTCGAGCGGCACACGTCCATCAGCGCTTCCGAGCCGCGCAGCATGCAGGGCGTGGTGCCGCAAACCTGGATATGCGCGCGGGTGCCGACCGGATTGAGCTGGTACTGCGTGTAGAAAGTCGCGACTTCCAGTCCACGGATGTACGGCATGTCGAGCATGTCGGAGATCGTCTCGATCGCCGCCTTGGTCACCCAGCCCTCCTGCTCCTGCGCCAGCATCAGCAAGGGGATGATCGCCGACTGCTCGCGGCCCTTCGGATACTTCTTGATCCATTGCTTCGCCGCTGCCGCATTCGCCCGGTTGAAGGCAAAAGAGGCTGGCTGGAGGCTGGCTTCTGCGAGACGGCGGACTGACATTTATCGATCGACCTCACCAAACACGATGTCGAGGGAGCCGAGGACGGCGGTGACGTCGGCCAGCATGTGGCCGCGGCACAAAAAGTCCATGGCTTGCAGATGCGCGAAGCCGGGCGCGCGCAGCTTGCAGCGATAGGGCTTGTTGGTGCCGTCAGAGACGAGATAGACGCCAAACTCGCCTTTCGGCGCTTCGACCGCCGCATAGACCTCGCCCGCCGGCACGCGGTAGCCTTCGGTGTAGAGCTTGAAATGATGGATCAGCGCTTCCATCGAGCGCTTCATTGCCGCACGTTTAGGCGGCACCACCTTGCCGTCGAGGTTCGACACCGGCCCCGTGCCTTCCTTGCCGAGCAAGAGGTCGACGCACTGGCGCATGATTTTCGCCGACTGGCGCATCTCTTCCATGCGCACGAGGTAACGATCGTAGCAATCGCCGTTCTTGCCGATCGGAATGTCGAAATCCATCTCGGCATAGCATTCATAGGGCTGCGACTTACGCAGATCCCAGGCGACGCCGGATCCGCGCACCATGACGCCGGAAAAGCCCCAGGCCCAAGCATCGGCCAGCGAAACGGTGCCGATGTCGACATTGCGCTGCTTGAAGATGCGGTTGCCGGTCAGCAGTGCGTCGAGATCGTCGAGCGATTTCAGGAACGGGTCGATCCAACTGCCGATATCTTCGACCAGCTTCTGCGGCAGGTCCTGGTGGACGCCGCCGGGCCGGAAATAGGCCGCATGCATGCGCGAGCCGCTGGCCCGCTCATAGAACACCATCAGCTTTTCGCGCTCGACGAAGCCCCACAGGGGCGGCGTCAGCGCACCGACATCCATCGCCTGCGTCGTCACATTGAGAATGTGCGACATGATGCGGCCGATCTCGCAATAGAGCACGCGGATCAGCTGGCCGCGCTTCGGCACCTCGATGCCGAGAAGACGCTCGGCGGCGAGCGCAAAGGCATGCTCCTGGTTCATCGGCGCGCAATAGTCGAGCCGGTCGAGATAGGGCACAGCCTGCAGATAGGTTTTGGCTTCGATCAGCTTTTCAGTGCCGCGATGCAATAGCCCGATATGCGGATCGACGCGATCGACGACTTCGCCATCGAGTTCCAGCACGAGGCGCAAAACGCCATGCGCCGCAGGATGTTGCGGGCCGAAATTGATGTTGAAGTTGCGAACGGAGGTTTCAGCCATTCCGGCGCCCCTGGCGAAGAGTCAGTAGTGAGTAGTGAGTAGTGACCATCAATCTCAACGCCTGCTTCATTCCGCCTGCTTGGCCTGCACCGTTCGGATAAGAGATCTCGTCATTTTCCAATCTCTTCGCATCGCAGTAGCAGTTCAATCTCGTTGTCCCTTTGCAGCAGGCCAACACGGCATGCCAGCAATATGTGGGTTTCCAGTTCCTTCAACGAGCCCTGCGCCATGCGCAGAAATTGAACGAACGAACCCCTGTTTTCTCGGCCGTATCCTTCGGCGATGTTGGCCGCGATCGAAACCGCCGATCGACGCACCTGCGAGGTCATGCCGTAGATCTCCTCTTTCGGAAACCCTTTCGTGAGGCGGTAACAATCTTCGGCGAGCACCATTGCCGACTGCCATACCTTCAGGTCGCGATAAGATTCGATCCTTTTTTCCAATTCGTTCCCTACTGACTACTCACTACTTCCCTACTCACTGTTTCGCCTTCTCATCCCCCGGAAGCACGTAATCCGTACCTTCCCACGGAGACAGAAAATCGAAATTGCGAAATTCCTGCTTCAATTCCACCGGCTCGTAGATGACCCGCTTGGCCTCGTCGTCGTAACGCACCTCGACGAAACCGGTCAGCGGGAAATCCTTGCGCAGCGGATGACCCTCGAAGCCGTAATCGGTCAGAATCCGCCTGAGATCGGGATGGCCCGAGAACAGCACGCCATAGAGATCGTAGGTTTCGCGCTCGAACCAGTCGGCGCCGGGATAAACGCCGGTGATCGACGGCACCACAGTCTCCTCGTCGGCCTGGACCTTGATGCGGATGCGAATATTCTGCTTCGGCGACAGCAGGTGGTAGACGACGTCGAAGCGCTTGGCCCGCGACGGATAATCGGCGCCGCAGACGTCGATGATCGAGATGAACTGGCAGTTTTTATCGTCGCGCAGAAAGGTTACCACCTCGACCAGATCGTGCGGCTCGACAGAGATGGTGAGTTCGCCATAGGCAAACACCGCATTGCCGATCCGGCCGCTCAGCTTCTCGCCGAGATAGGTCGAGAGTTCGTTCAACGACAGGCTCATCATCCCGCTCACCGTTCGATCGTGCCGGTGCGGCGGATCTTCTTTTGCAGCAGAAGGATGCCGTAGAGCAGCGCTTCCGCGCTCGGCGGACAGCCGGGCACGTAGATGTCGACCGGCACGACGCGGTCGCAGCCGCGCACCACCGAGTAGGAATAGTGGTAATAGCCGCCGCCATTGGCGCAGGAGCCCATCGAGATGACGTAGCGCGGCTCCGGCATCTGGTCGTAGACCTTGCGCAGCGCCGGCGCCATCTTGTTGGTCAGCGTGCCGGCGACGATCATGATGTCGGACTGGCGCGGAGACGCGCGAGGAGCAACACCGAACCTCTCCGAGTCATAGCGCGGCATCGAGGTGTGGATCATCTCGACCGCGCAGCAGGCAAGACCGAAGGTCATGAACATCAGCGAGCCGCTGCGCGCCCATGTGATCAGCGCCTCGGTCGAGGTGACGAGAAAACCCTTGTCGGCCAGCTCGTTGTTGATCTCGAGGAAGAAAGGGTCATTCGCCCCCACCGGCTTTCCGGTGCTGGGGTCGAGAATGCCTTTTGGCTTCGGCGCGACGAGCGTGCCGGAATTGTCGCTCAATCCCATTCCAGCGCTCCTTTCTTCCATTCATAGGCAAAGCCGATGGTCAGCACCGCCAAAAACACCATCATCGACCAGAAACCGAGCATGCCGATCTGGCTGAAAGACACGGCCCATGGAAACAGGAAGGCCACTTCCAGATCGAAGATGATGAACAGGATCGACACCAGATAGAAGCGGATGTCGAACTTCATGCGGGCGTCGTCGAACGAGTTGAAACCGCATTCATAGGCGGAAAGCTTTTCCGGATCGGGGTTGCGGTAGGCCACCAGGAAGGGTGCGGCAAGCAGCGCCAGGCCGACGACCAGCGCCACGCCGATGAACAGGACGATGGGCAGGTACGAACTCAACAACGCGTTCATGCTGCGGCTTTCCGTTGGCGGCCAATCCACTCTGATTACAGCACCGGACCCACTTGCGGAAGCGTGACAGTTTAACCACTGAACCGTTTTAGGGGGCTCTATGCTGCAACGCGGCGAGGGTTAGCGCAGGCCTTTCGGCGAAGCAAGTCAAACCTTGTTCAAAACACGGTGCTGGACGGCATATCCGGATAAACTGGTCCGATCTGCTCCTGTTTGATTTCCTTCACTTTTTACTCCACTTTTCTCTCCTGACATAGATGCCGCCAAAACCCTGCTAGCATGGCGCGGAATCATCGCCCCAACCTTTGGTCGAACGCCAACAGAGTGCCGTCTGCATGAAGGAAAAAATCTCGCTCGCCATGGCCCGGCGCATCGCGCTTGCCGCACAGGGGTTTGCCGACCCTCGCCCTAACGGCACGCCCGATCGCCGCCATCTGGCCCGTGTGCTTGGCCGTACCGGCCTGCTGCAGATCGATTCCGTCAGTGCGGTGGTGCGTGCCCACTATATGCCGCTCTATTCGCGGCTTGGCCCCTACCCGCTTGCGCTGCTCGACAACGCCGCCGTGACGCGCAAGCGCACGGTCTTCGAATACTGGGCGCATGAAGCCTCTTTTCTACCGGTCGAAACCTATCCGCTGATGCGCTGGCGCATGGAACGGGCCGAGCGCGGCGAGGAAATGTATAATGGGCTGGCCAAGTGGGGGCGCGAACGCACCACTTACATTGAAGACATTTATCGCGAGGTTGTATCGCGCGGCCCGCTCGCCGCGTCGGCTCTCGAAGGCCAAAAGGGAAACGGCGGTTGGTGGGGCTGGAGCGACGCCAAGCACGCTTTTGAATGGCTGTTCTGGGCCGGCCGCATCACCACGGCATCACGTCGTGGCTTCGAGCGGCTTTATGATCTGCCGGAACGGGTGCTGCCGCCGGCAATACTCAGCTTGCCGGTGCCCTCCCCTGAGGATGCGCATCGCGAATTGCTGCGCATCTCCGCCCGCGCCCACGGCGTCGCGACAGCGGGAGACCTGCGCGACTATTTTCGTCTCTCTCCCGCCGACATCAAGGGCCGCATCGAGGAACTGGTCGAGGCAGGTGATCTTTTGCCGGTTCGCGTCGAAGGTTGGGACAAGCCTGCCTATCTGCACAAGGACGCCCGTTTTCCGCGCCGGATCGAGGCGCGCGCACTGCTCGCGCCGTTCGATCCTGTCGTCTTCGAGCGGTCGCGTACGGAAAGGCTGTTCGACTTCCGCTATCGCATCGAGATCTACACCCCTGCCGAAAAGCGCCAATACGGCTATTATGTGCTGCCGTTCCTGCTCGGCGAAAGGATCGTGGCGCGCCTCGACCTCAAGGCCGACCGCCCCGCCGGCGTGCTGCGCGTCCATGCCGCCTATGCCGAGCCCGGCGCGCCGACGCAAACTGCCGATGAATTGTTCGAGGAGTTGAAGCTGATGCAGGGCTGGCTCGGCCTGGAACGCATCGAGGTGACGCCTGCGGGTGACCTGGGCCAACCCCTTGCCGACATTGCCGCCTCGTAGACGTGCGTTGACACGACTGCCTCCACAAGCCTAAATCCGGTCCAGACGGTCTCCTCTCGGCAAAGGGAGGAGCCAAGAGGGAATGCGGTGCGAAATTCCGATTTCAAATCCGCGGCTGTCCCCGCAACTGTAAGCGACGAGCCAAGGCCGAAAACCACTGGGACGGTCCCGGGAAGGCGGCACCAAGGCGATGACCCGCGAGCCAGGAGACCTGCCGTCTAGGACATAAGAATCCGATCGCCTGGCGGGTTTTCCGGGCAAGGAGCCTGATTTGGAACGCGACAGCAGTTTTTCGGCTGAGACAGCGGGCGTATTGTCCGGCGATTGTGATGCCTTGGCCGGCGTTACCGTGATCATCTGCGCCTCCTGCCGCAATGAGACCGGCTCCGATGGCCATCCCCGCGCCGGCGAACTGCTTGCTGAAGACACGCGCCGCGCCGCTTCAGGCGAAAATATCCGCATCCGCACCGTCGAATGCCTCGGCAACTGCAAGCGCCGGCTGAGCGCCGCGATCCTGCGCGACGGCTGCTGGAGCTATGTCTTCGGCGACCTGACCGCGACAAGCGGCGCCGATCTCGTCGCTGGCGCAAAGCTCTTCGCCACCTCGACCGACGGCCTCATTCCATGGCGCGGCCGCCCCGATTGCCTGAAGCGCGGCCTCGTCGCCCGCATCCCTCCCCTCGACCTTTTGAAGGACCAGATATGAACGCTTCCGTCTCCCGCGTGCCCTGCACCGTCATCACCGGCTTCCTCGGCGCCGGCAAGACGACGCTGATCCGCCATCTGCTCGAAAACGCCGGGGGCAAGCGGCTGGCCATCATAGTCAACGAGTTCGGCGACATCGGCATCGACGGCGAGATCCTGAGAGGCTGCGGCATCGACACCTGCCCGGAGGAGAACATCGTCGAGCTGGCCAATGGCTGCATCTGCTGCACCGTCGCCGATGATTTCGTCCCGGCGCTCGATCAGATCCTGTCGCTGACGCCGAGGGTCGACCATATCCTGATCGAAACCTCCGGCCTCGCTCTGCCCAAGCCGCTGGTCCAGGCCTTCCAGTGGCCGACGGTCAAGAGCCGGGTGACGGTCGACGGCGTCATCGCCGTCGTCGACGGACCGGCGCTGGCTGATGGCCGCGTCGCCAACGACATGGACGCCCTGCAGGCGCAGCGCGCGCAGGACGAGACGCTCGACCACGACGATCCGGTCGAGGAGGTGTTCGAGGACCAACTGGCTTGCGCCGACCTGATCATATTGTCGAAGAGCGACCTGATGGACGCCGCCGGCTCAGCACGCGCCAATGCCATCATCGGCGAGCACACCGCGCGCGCCGTCAAGATCGTGCCGACCTCGCAGGGCAAGGTCGATCCGTCTGTGCTGCTCGGCCTCGGCCTTGCCGTCGAGGACGACATCGAGAACCGCAAGACCCATCACGACGACGAGCTCGACCACGAGCACGACGATTTTGACTCGTTCGTCATCGATATTCCGTCGATCGCCAATCCCGATGAGCTGGCTTTGCGCGTCGCCACCGCGGCGGAGGAAGAAAACGTTTTGCGCGTCAAGGGTTTCGTCGAGGTCGGCGGCAAGCCGATGCGGCTGTTGCTGCAGGCCGTCGGTCCGCGCGTCAATCACTATTACGACCGCGCCTGGACCGCCGACGACGACCGCCGCTCGCGCCTCGTCGTCATTGGCCTGAAAGGGCTGAACCGCCCGGCAATCGAGCGTATCCTCGCCGGCTGACCTCAGGCACGAGCCGCGATGCACATCCTCACCACAACATCCGCCTCGCTCGACGATCTCGCCGAGCCTGTCGATCTCAGGCAGACGCCTGCGGATATCGTGGCGCTGTCCTTCACCGACAGCGATCTGGCCGGCTTGGCGGCGGCGTGGAAGGCGGACGCGGATCGCCTGCCGTCGATGCGGCTGGCGGCTCTACGCGATCTGCGCCATCCGATGTCCGTCGATCTCTGGATCGACAGCGTCGCCCGCCACGCGAAGGTTATTTTGGTTCGTATCCTCGGCGGTTACGACTGGTGGCGCTACGGCTGCGACCAGCTCGCCTCGACCGCCCGCGCGCGTGGCATAAAACTGGCGCTGCTGCCCGGCGAATGCCGCGACGAGGATCTGCGGCTAATCGAATGCTCGACGCTGCCGCGCGACGAATTGGACGGGCTGCTCGGCTATTTCCGCGAAGGCGGGCCGGAGAATATGATGGCGCTGGTGCATCAGCTGGCAAGTCTCGCCGGATCAGGTGTGGCGGTCGCTGAACCTGTCAGCGTGCCAAAGGCGGGCTACTATCAACCGGGACTGGGGGTCGTCGAGCGCGATGTCCCCCTCCCCCTCGAGGGGAGGGTCCGGCCGCAGGCCGGGGGTGGGGTCGCCTCTGACGCGCGCCAACAGAAAAAAACGTCGAGCACTGCCGCAACGACCCCACCCGGCCCGGCGGGTCACCCTCCCCTCGAGGGGGAGGGAGACGACGCGCCAATCATCCCAATTCTCTTCTATCGCTCGATGCTGCTTGCCGCTGATGTCGCGCCAATCGACGCGCTTGTTGAAGCGCTACGGCAGCGCGGCATGATCCCCGTCCCCATCTTCGTTTCCAGTCTTAAGGACCCGGCCTCGCTCGCCTTTGTCGAAACCGCGCTGTCGACGCTTAAGCCCGCTTCCATCATCACCGCCACGGCCTTCGCCTCCGGTGCCGAGCCCGGCATTGAAACCCTGTTCGACCGCGCCGGCGTGCCGGTGTTCCAGGTCATCGTCGCGACGACACGCCGTGACATCTGGCAAAACAACCAGCGCGGCCTCGCCCCCGCCGACCTCGCCATGCATGTCGTGCTGCCCGAGCTCGACGGCCGCATCCTCGCCGGCGCCATTTCCTTCAAAGGCGAGAGCGAAACCGACCCGGCGCTGGCTTTTCGCGCCTTCGCCAACCGGCCGGAGCCAGATAGGGTGGCGCAGGTGGCGAACCGTGTCGAAGCATTCGTGCGCCTGCAGCGCACGCCGCGCGGACAGCGCAAGCTCGCCATCCTGATTCCCGACTATCCGAGCGCCCCCGGCCGCACCGGCTACGCCGTCGGCCTCGACGTGCCGTCGAGCGTGCTGGCCATGCTGCATGACCTGAGGGAACAGGGCTACGCCGTTGAAGGGATTCCGCAAACGCCGCGCGCGTTGCTGGATAGGCTGGAAAAAGGCGGCCAAGGGTTGGCATTGAAGGAGTATCTGACCTTCTCGAATCAAGTGCCGCCCGCGGCTATCGCCGCGTTAGAGGCCGCATGGGGGAAGGCGGAAGATGAGACAGGTTTGCGCGAGGCACCCCCCTCTGTCCTGCCGGACATCTCCCCCGCAAGGGGGGAGATTGAACTCTCTTTGAGGCTTTCGCCAACTACAAGCGTTGCAGAAGGAGCGACGGCATCGGAACTGCCAATCTCCCCCCTTGCGGGGGAGATGTCCGGCAGGACAGAGGGGGGTGTTCAAGCACCTACCGTCGCCAAATTCCCCTTCCGCGCCGCCACCTTCGGCAACATAACCGTGGCGCTCGCCCCCGATCGCGGCCGCTCCACGAACCGCCGCGCCGACTATCACGACCCGACATTGCCACCCCGTCATGCGCTGATCGCCTTCGGTCTTTGGCTGCGCAAGTCGCTCGGTGTCCATGCCCTCATCCACGTAGGCGCCCACGGCACGCTGGAATGGCTGCCCGGCAAGACCGTTGCGCTCAGCGAAACCTGTTTTCCTGAGATCGTCACCGGTCCCCTGCCCGTCATCTATCCCTTCATCGTTTCCAACCCGGGAGAGGCAGCGCAGGCCAAGCGGCGCATTGCCGCCGTCACCCTCGGCCATCTGCCGCCGCCGCTGACCGGCGCCGGGCTCGACGAGAACCAGCACCAGCTTGAACGGCTGGTCGACGAATATGCCCAGGCCGATGGGCTCGACCGCCGCCGCCGCGACCGCCTGGCGAAGTTGATCGTCGAAACGGCGCAGAAGACCGGCTTCGCCTCCGAGGCCGGCGTCGCCGGAACCGACGCGCCCGACGAAGCGCTGCGCCGGATCGACGCCTGGCTTTGCGACCTCAAGGATTTCGCGATCAAGGACGGCCTGCACATCTACGGCCGGTCGCCGGAAGGCGAGGCCGATCCGCTGCGCGAGCAAAGCGCGACAGCCGAAAAAGCAGCACTGCTTGCCGCCCTCGACGGCCGCCATGTCGCTGCCGGACCTGCCGGTGCACCCGCGCGTGGCCGGCGCGATGTGCTGCCGACCGGCCGTAATCTGTTCACCGCCGATCCACGCACCATGCCGACGCCGACATCCTTCGATCTCGGCAGGGCGGCCTCCGACGAGGTCTTGCGCAGCTATATGCAATCGCATGGCGACTGGCCGCGCTCGCTGGTCATCGACCTGTGGGGCTCGGCGTCGCTGCGCACCGGCGGCGAGGAGATCGCGCAAGGCCTGGCGTTGATGGGCTGCCGGCCGCAATGGGATTCCGCCACCGGGCGTGTCACCGGCATCGAGGTGCTGCCGCCGGCCACGCTTGGCCGCCCGCGCGTCGACGTCACCTGGCGCATATCGGGCCTGTTCCGCGACATGTTCCCGACCCAGATCGCCCTGATCGACGCTGCCGCCAATGCCGTCGCCGCCCGCGACGAGGACGCGTCCGAAAACCCGCTCGCCGCAAGGACCCGCGCTGACGGGAAGATCAGCCCGCGCATTTTCGGCACCTCGCCCGGAACCTATGGCGCCGGTGTCGAGGATTTATTGTCGAGCGGCGACTGGGCCGCGCGCGAAGAAATCGGCCGCGCCTACCTCGACGCCACCTCGCATGCCTATGGCGGCGCAGAGGGCGAAGGGATTTCGGCGCCCGGCGCCTTCGAGGATCGTATCGCCGAGGCGGACCTTCTCGTCCATACCGGCGACGATCCCGGCCGCGACATCCTCGAAGGCTCCGCCGACGTCGCCTTCATCGGCGGCTTTTCGGCAGCACTTGCCGCACTCGGCAAGAACGCCGATGTCATCGTGCTCGACACCACCGATCCGCAAAAACCCAAGCCGCGCTCGGTTGGAGAAGCGGTATCTCGGGTAGTTCGCGCCCGCGCGGTCAACCCGCGCTTCATTGCCGGCCAGATGCGGCACGGGCCGCGCGGTGCCTCGGAGTTCGCCGAGACGGTCGACCGTCTCGTCGGCTTTGCCGAGACCACCTATGCCATACCGGGCGCGCTGATCGAGGCCGTGCACGACGCCTATCTCGGCGACCCCATTGTCCGGGCGTTCATCCTGCGCGAGAATCCGGCGGCGGCGAAGGTCATCGCCGAGCGTTTGCTGTCGGCACGGCGGCGCGGTCTCTGGCATCCGCTGCGCAATTCCATCGATGACGCTCTCGCCACACTGATTGCCGAAGTCCAGGCGCTGGAGGTTGCGGCATGAACGCCTTCTCCCGACGCGGCGCCTGCCCCGCTTTGTCGACGCCGATGCAGACCGGCGACGGCCTTCTGGTGCGGCTCAACCCGGTCGCTGGAGGACTCTCGCCGAAATCCTTGATCGGACTCGGTGAATCCGCCTTGCGGCACGGCAACGGCATCATGGAAGTGACCGCACGCGGCAGCCTGCAGATACGCGGCCTGACGCCGGCAAGCGCGCGGCTGCTGGCGGTGGAGGTCGATGCACTTGGCATTGCCGTGCGCACCGGCGTGCCGGTCGAGACCGGTCCACTGGCAGGGCTCGACACCAAGGAGATCGTCGATCCGCGCCCGCTGGCGGAGCGGATTCGGGCGGCAATTGATGAAGCTGGGCTGGCACAGCGCCTTGGCCCGAAGGTCTCGGTGATTGTCGACGGCGGCGGACGGCTGACAATGGATGCGGTTACCGCCGACGTGCGGCTCGTCGCAACGCGCACCAATGCGGGAATCAAGTGGCAGGTGGCTGTCGCGGGTGATGGGCAGAATGCGAAGCCGCTCGTTACGGTGGAAGACGATGCGGCCCGTGATATCGCCGTCGCGATGCTCAGGATGGTCGCCGAAAAAGGCCGCGAAGCCCACGCTAGGGATTTGACGGAGAGGCAATTAAGATCTCTCGCAAGCTGGCGTTCCTTCGCGCCCCCCTCTGTCCTGCCGGACATCTCCCCCACAGGGGGGGAGATTGGCAGCTTCGCCGGCGGCTCTCCCTCAGCACTTTTGGCGATTGGCGAAAGCGGAGACGAGGGCGCAATCTCCCCCCAAGTGGGGGAGATGTCCGGCAGGACAGAGGGGGGCGCGAAGGAACGCCAGCCAATCGGAATTTTCGATCTGGCTGCCACCAGCATCGCCCTCGGCATCGGCCTGCCCTTCGGCAGCATGCCGGCAGAGAAGATCATCGACCTCTCGCAGAGCGCCCTCGCCCTTGGCGCAACCCAAATCCGCCTCGCGCCACAACGCGCGCTGCTTTTCCTCGGCCTCTCCCCGACCGCCTGCCACTCGCTCCAGCACGCCGCCGCCACCCTCGGCTTCGTCACCAACCCCACCGATCCGCGCACCAGGATCGCCGCTTGCCCTGGAGCTCCCGCCTGCGCCTCCGGCCGGATCGCCACCCGCGATATCGCCGAGACCATCGCAGCGGAAGATGGTGACATCCTCGATTCCTCCTTCACGCTGCACATTTCCGGCTGCGCCAAGGGCTGCGCGCATCCCGGCCCGGCGGCGCTGACACTGGTCGGCGGCGAAAACGGGGCCGGACTTGTCGTGGACGGGACGGCGAAGGCCCTTCCCCCCGGATACAGGCCAGGCTATGACGCCGCGCGCGGCGTTGGCCGCATTGCGGCTGCGATCCGCGGCACACGACTTCGAGGTGAAACCGCCGCCATTTGCCTGGCAAGGCTTGGCGCGGCCGAAATCATCGAAACTTACCGACAGGAATGAGCATGCCCGCCCACATCGCCTACGACTACATCCATGACGGCACGGCGATCTATGAGCGCTCCTTCGCCATCATTCGTGCCGAGGCCGACCTGTCGCGGTTTTCCGATGCCGAAGCCGATGTCGCCATTCGCATGATCCATGCCTGCGGACAGGTCGAGGCCAGCAGGCACTTCGTTTTTTCCGAGGATTTTGTAGCCGCCGCGCGCACGGCGCTGGCGGCCGGCGCGCCGATCTTCTGCGATGCGGAAATGGTCTCGCATGGCGTGACGCGCGCCCGGTTGCCGGCCGGTAACGAGGTGATTTGCACGCTGCGCGACCCGCAAACTTCAGACATCGCGAAAAAGATCGGCAACACCCGCTCGGCCGCGGCCATCGACTTGTGGGGCGAACGCATGGCAGGTTCGGTCGTCGCCATCGGCAATGCGCCGACAGCACTTTTCTACCTGCTGGAAAGGCTGCGCGACGGCGCGCCAAAGCCGGCTGTTATCATCGGCATGCCGGTCGGTTTCGTCGGTGCTGCCGAATCGAAGGACGCGCTGGCCGAGAATTCCTATGGCGTTCCCTACGCCACCGTGCGCGGCAGGCTGGGCGGCAGCGCCATAACCGCCGCAGCACTCAACGCACTGGCGAGGCCGGGTCTGTGAACGCGATGGCGAAAGGCAGGCTTGTCGGCGTCGGCACCGGTCCCGGCGACCCCGAACTGTTGACGCTCAAGGCCATGCGCGCGCTGGCCGAGGCCGACGTGGTTGCGCACTTCGCCAAGCGCGGCAACAACAGCAATGCGCGCGCCATCGTCGGCGCATATTTTCGTCCTGATTTGATTGAATTGCCGCTGCTCTATCCCGTGACCACCGAAATCGACAAGGATCATAGCGATTACCGGTCGCAGATAACCGATTTCTACGAGGAGTCGGCCGAAAAGGTCGCCGAGCATCTCAGCGCCGGCAGAATGGTCGCGGTGCTTTCGGAAGGCGACCCGCTTTTCTACGGCTCCTACATGCATCTGCATGTCAGGCTGGCGCACCGCTTCCCGACAGAGGTTATTCCCGGTGTCACCGCGATGTCCGGTTGCTGGTCGGCGACAGGCCTGCCGATCGTCCAAGGCGATGATGTGCTGACAGTGCTGCCGGGCACAATGAGCGAATTCGAGTTGACGCGCCGCCTCGCCGATACCGATGCTGCCGTCATCATGAAAGTTGGCCGCAACCTGCCCAAGATCAGACGCGCGCTTGAGGCGACCGGCAAGCTGGCGCGTGCCGTCTATGTCGAGCGCGGCACCATGCCGGGCGGCACCTCGATGCGGCTGGCCGACAAGCAGGACGACAACGCGCCCTACTTCGCGATCGTGCTGGTGGCCGGCTGGTCCGGCCGCCCCGAAGCATTGGTGGAGGCCGGGGCATGAGCGGCCGCCTGACCGTCATCGGCCTCGGGCCCGGCAATGCCGACCAGGTGACGCCGGAAGCGAGCCGCGCCGTCGCCGAGTCGAAATTCTTCTATGGCTACAAGCCCTATCTCGACCGCCTCGACCTACGCCCCGACCAGACCCGCGTCGCCTCTGATAATCGTGAGGAGCTGTCCCGCGCCAACGACGCGCTGAAAAAGGCTGCGCAAGGCCACGATGTCGCCGTCGTCTCGGGCGGCGACCCTGGCGTCTTTGCGATGGCAGCGGCCGTCTGCGAGGCGATCGAGGCCGGCCCGGCCGAATGGCGCGCCGTCGACGTGGCGATGCTGCCCGGCATCACCGCAATGCTCGCCGTCGCGGCCCGCATCGGCGCGCCGCTCGGCCACGATTTCTGCGCCATCTCACTGTCTGACAATCTGAAGCCATGGGAGCTGATTGAGCTGCGCCTGCTGGCGGCGGCCGGCGCCGGCTTCGTCATCGCGCTCTACAATCCGATCAGCAAGGCGCGTCCCTGGCAGCTTGGCCGCGCCTTCGAATGCCTCACAGCGATTCTGCCCGGCACCACGCCGGTCGTCTTCGGCCGCGCCGCCGGCCGTCCCGACGAGCGCATCGAGGTGTTTTTGCTGGCGGACGCCGACGCGGAAAAGGCCGATATGGCGACCTGCATCATCATCGGCTCGCCGGAAACCAGGATCATCAAACGCGGCGACCGGCCAGCGCTGGTCTACACGCCGCGCTCCGCATCGGGCTCCAGAAAATGATCGACCATCGCTGCAAGCGCTTCGACGGTTTCAGCCGACGTAACATCCGGCAGCGCCGGCCGGCGGATCATGATCACCTCGATGCCGAGCGTCCGCGCCGCCGCGATCTTGCCATAGGTCGCCTCGCCGCCGCTGTTCTTGGACACGACGACGTCGATGCGATGGCTTTCGAGCAGCGCGCGCTCATCCGCCTCGCGAAACGGGCCGCGCGCCAGGAGATAGGTCGCATCGGGTACCGCAAGCCTCGGCTCGACCGGATCGACGCTGCGGATAAGATAGTGATGCTGGGGCGCTGCCTCGAAGGCGGCGACCTCCTGCCGCCCGAGCGCCAGGAAGGCACGGCGCGGTACAGCGCCCAGCACCTTCACCGCGTCGGTTACTCTATCGACCAGCGTCCAGCGGTCGCCTTCGGCTGGCTCCCAGCCTGGGCGCCAGAGCGCAATGATCGGCACACCGGCCTCATGCGCCGCTTCCGCCGCATTGGCGGAGATCTGCGCCGCATAGGGATGCGTGGCGTCGATCAGCAGGCCGACATCGGTCTCGCGGAGATACGCCGCCAGCCCATCGGCGCCGCCGAAACCACCCACCCTCGTCGGAACGCCTTGCGCCACCGGGCTTTCAGTGCGGCCGGCCAGCGACAGCGTGAGCGACACATCCAGGCGCGCGGCCAGCTTTCCCGCCAGTTGCCGGGCTTCGGTGGTTCCGCCGAGGATCAGAATGCGCTTCATTGGCACCACAATCGACCACGCCGAGCAGCCCCTCACCCTTACCCTCTCCCCGTGAAGGACGGGGAGAGGGGGACGCCAGCGTTGCGGCCAGTTCCCTTCTCCCCGTCACTATACGGGGAGAAGGTGCCGGCAGGCGGATGAGGGGCGGCGCGGCATGTCAAATAATAAACAGCCAACACCCAAATGGCTCACAATCGTCGGCATCGGCGAGGACGGTGTAGCGGGTCTCGGCGACGAGGCCAAGCGGTTGATAGCCGAGGCTGAATTCGTGTTCGGCGGCGCGCGTCACCTTGCCCTTGTCGGGTCACTCGCCAAAGGTGAAGCACACGCCTGGTCGACCCCTTTCGATGCCGAGATGCGCGACGTGCTGGCACTTGTGGGCAAAAAGGTCTGCGTATTGGCCTCCGGCGATCCGTTCTTCCATGGTGTCGGCGTCACCCTTGCTCGCAAGGTTCCTCCCGAAGAGACGCGTGTGATCCCTGCGCCTTCGGCCATGTCGCTGGCGGCCGCCCGTCTCGGCTGGGCGCTGCAGGATATCGAGACCATTTCGCTGCATGGCCGCTCGCTCGACCTGGTCCGGCCGCTGCTGCATCCGGGCACCCGCATCCTTGCGCTGACCTCGGACGGCGATGCGCCGGCAGCGATTGCTCGCCTGCTGACCGAACTCGACTTCGGCGCCTCACGGCTGACAATCCTGGAGGCGCTGGGCGGCCCGAACGAAAGGCTGCGCTCGGTTCGAGCCGACGCCTTCGACCTCGAAAAGATCAATCCGCTCAACGTGCTGGCAATCGAAGTTGACTCAACTTTAGAGGCACGCATCCTGCCGCTGGCTTCAGGCCTTGCAGACCATTTATTCGAGCATGACGGCCAGATCACCAAGCGCGAGATCCGCGCCATCACCCTGTCCGCCCTCGCCCCCAGGCGCGGCGAGTTGTTGTGGGACATCGGCGCCGGCTCGGGCTCAATTGGCATCGAATGGATGCTGGCCCATCCCTCGCTGCGCGCCATTGCTATCGAGGCCGATCCGGTCCGCGCCGCCCGCATCGGCCGCAATGCATTACACTGTGGCGTGCCCGACCTTGTCGTGGTCGAAGGCTCGGCACCGAAGGCACTTGCCAAACTAGGCACGCCCGATGCGATCTTCATCGGCGGCGGCGGCAGCGATACCGGCATGCTGGGCGCGGCCATCAAGGCTCTACGCATTGGCGGCCGGCTGGTCGCCAATGCGGTGACGCTGGAGATGGAGGCGCTGCTTCTCGCCCGTCACGCCGCGCTCGGCGGCGATCTCACCCGCATTTCTATATCCCGTGCTTCGCCGGTAGGCTCGATGCAGGCCTGGCGGCCGGCCATGCCGGTCATCCAATGGAGCTGGGTCAAGCCATGATGGTCGCGGGCATCGGCAGCCGCAAGGGCGTCAGCGCAAGGGATGTGCTTGCCGTCATTGAAACCGCGCTGGAAGCGCACGGGCTGGCGATGACGGCGCTTTCGGCGCTCGCAACTGCTTCTCTGAAGCAGAACGAGCGGGCAATCTTCTCTGCCGGGCGCGAGCTCGCCCTGCCCGTGATCATTGTCGAGGACGATGCGCTCAAGGCCGCGTCGTCGCGCGCAATCAGCCGCTCAAGCCTCTCACAGGCGCACGCCGGCACGCCGTCGGTTTCCGAAGCCTCCGCGCTTGCCGCCGCCGGAAAAGACGCGAAACTGCTTGGGCCGCGCATTGTGCTTGGCCCGGTCACCTGCGCCATCGCCATAAGCGGAGATGCGGCATGACCGTCCATTTCATCGGCGCTGGACCGGGTGCCGCCGATCTCATCACTTTGCGCGGCAGCAGGCTGCTGGCAAGCTGCCCGGTCTGCCTCTATGCCGGCTCGATCGTCGCCCCGGAACTGCTGCAGCACTGCGCGCCTGGCACGAAGTTGATAGACACCGCGCCGATGTCGCTCGACGAGATCGAGACCGCATATCTCGATGCCCACGAGGCCGGCCATGATGTCGCCCGCCTGCATTCCGGTGATCTCTCGGTGTGGAGCGCCGTCGCCGAGCAGATCCGCCGGCTGGAGAAGCACGGCATCGCCTACACGCTGACGCCGGGCGTGCCTTCCTTCGCCGCCGCCGCGGCAGCGCTGCGCCGCGAACTGACCATTCCCGAGGTCGCGCAGAGCCTGGTGCTGACCCGTATCTCCGGCCGTGCGTCAAAAATGCCGCCCGGCGAAACCCTGGCCGGTTTCGGCCGCACTGGTGCGACGCTGGCCATTCATCTTGCCATCCACGCCATCGACCGCGTCGTCGCCGAACTGACGCCATTCTATGGCGCCGATTGCCCGGTGGCGGTCGTCTTCCGCGCCTCCTGGCCGGACGAGCGCGTGCTGACCGGCACGCTGGCGACGATCGAGGCGCAGTTGGCCGCCGATCCGATGGAACGCACGGCGATCATCTTCGTCGGCCGCTCGCTGGCAGCCGAAGGCTTTGGCGAGAGTTCACTTTACGACGCCCACTATCAGCGGCGTTTTCGCGGACGGGACGGATTGTGAACGACGGCACCAGAAACAGAAGTGGAAACGCTTCAGTCGAACAGGCTTTGGCCCGGCTGAACTTCAAACCGCGCCAGCTGGAGCCGGGCCATGTCTGGCTCGCCGGCGCCGGCCCCGGCGATCCCGGCTGCCTGACGCTGGAAGTGCTGGCGGCACTTGGGCAGTGCGATGCCCTCGTCTACGACGCGCTAGTCTCGCCCGATGTCGTCGCTGTCGCCGAGGCCGCGGAGCTTTTCTACGCCGGCAAGCGCGGCGGCCAACCGTCGATGAAGCAGGACGACATCACCGCTTTGCTGGTGCGGCTGGCGCGCGAGGGCCGGCGCGTCGTCCGTCTGAAGGGCGGTGATCCCTATATTTTCGGACGTGGCGGCGAAGAGGCGCTGGCGCTTGCCCGCGAAAACATCCCGTTCCGCGTCCTGTCCGGCCTCACCTCGGGCCTCAGCGCGCTTGCCGGTGCCGGCATCCCCGCCACCATGCGCGGCATCAACAAGGCGGTGATCCTGGCGACCGGCCACGCCGCCGGCACCGATGACGACCTCGACTGGGCGGCAATCGCCCGCACCGGCCAGCCGGTCGTCGTCTATATGGGTATGGCCAATCTGCCGCTGATCGCCGGCGCGCTGCTCGAGGGTGGGCTGGCGCCGTCGACGCCGGCGGCGGTGATTGTTGCCGCAACAACGCCGCAGGAGCGCATCGTTGTCGCCACGCTCGCCACCATCGCCGAGGAAGCGGCTGCAGCCGGGTTGACCTCACCGGCGCTGATCGTCGTCGGCGGCATCGTTGCGATGCGCGCGGCATTGGCGGGCGAGCCATGACCCGCGCGATCATCATCGGCGCGCCGCGCTCTGGTTCGGGCAAGACCAGCGTCACCATCGGTATCCTGCGCGCGCTCGCCCGGCGCGGCCTTAAAGTGCGCGGCGCCAAATCCGGGCCGGACTATATCGATCCAGGCTTCCACACCGCCGCGACAGGCCTTTCCGGCGTCAATCTCGACAGCTGGGCGATGCCGCCTGCGTTGCTCAACGCGCTGGCCGGTGACGCGACTAAAGATGCCGATTTCGTCTTCCTGGAAAGCGCGATGGGCCTGTTCGACGGCATTCCCGCTGCTCCGGGCCGCACCGGCTCGGCCGCAGATCTTGCCCGGCTCTATGGCCTGCCAGTGCTGCTGGTGCTCGACGTTTCCGGGCAGTCGACCACGGCGGCGGCCGTTGCCAAGGGTTTTGCTACCTATGACCCCGACGTGCGCATGGCCGGCGTCGTGCTCAACCGGCTGGGCAGTGAGCGTCACCGGCGGCTTTGCAGCGATGCCATCGAGGCGCTCGGCCTGCCAGTCGTCGGCGCCATATTGCGCGACCCGGCGCTAAACCTGCCGGAGCGCCATCTTGGCCTCGTCCAGGCCGGCGAATATGAGAATTTGATGGCGCATCTCGACCGCCTGGCCGACATGGTCGAACGCTCGCTCGACCTCGACGCTATCATGGCGCTGGCGGCGCCATTCGCGCCTGCATCGGGCAGTTTCGGCGATGCGGTGCCGCCGCCCGGCCAGCGCATCGCATTGGCGCAGGACGCCGCCTTCACTTTCCTCTATCCACATGTCGCCACGCATTGGCGCAAGGCCGGGGCGGAAATCATTCCCTTCTCGCCGTTCGCCGACCAAGCGCCCAGCGACAGTTGCGATGTCTGCTGGCTGCCCGGCGGCTATCCCGAGCTGCATGCCGGCCGCCTCGCGGCGGCTGCGAATTTCAGGGCCGGCATGGAAGCGTTTTCCGCAACACGGCCGGTGCACGGCGAGTGCGGCGGCTTCATGGTGCTCGGCGAGGCGCTGGAGGATGCATCGGGCGAGACGCACAGGATGCTCGGCCTGCTCGGTCACTCGACCAGCTTTGCCAAACGGAAGATGAATCTCGGCTACCGCGAGGCGCGGCTGCGGGCCGATTGCCCGCTGGGAGCCCAAGGCACGCTGATCCGCGGCCATGAATTCCACTATGCGCAGATGACCGCGACCGGCAATGACGAACCGCTGGCCGACCTCGCTGATGGCCAGGGCAATCCGCTCGGCGCCTCCGGCTATCGGCGCGGCCATGTCAGCGGCACGTTCTTCCATGCCATTGCGAGAGGCGAATGACGGTCGTCCCCTCACCCCGGCAAGCCCTCGACGACATCGCGCTCTGCCTCGTCTTCTTCACGCGGCTGCCGCTGCCGGTCGTCGATTTTCGGGACCGCAGCCTTGCGGCTGCGATCTGGGCAGCGCCCGTCGCGGGCCTCGCCGTCGCTCTGATTGGCGCGTTGGTCTACGCGGTCGGGACCTGGCTCGGCCTTGCCGCCGGCCCGGCAGCGGCACTTGCCCTTGCCGCAACCTTGCTCGCCACCGGCTGCATACACGAAGACGGGCTTTCGGATGTCGCCGACGGTTTTGGCGGCGGCAAGACGCGCGAGAAAAAACTGGAGATCATGCGCGACAGCCGTATTGGCGCCTATGGCGCCTGCGCGCTCGGCATCTCGCTGCTAATCCGCTGGAGCGTGCTTTCGGGTTTCGCTGGCCCCGTCTACGTGTTCTTGGCCCTCATCGCCGCGCATGCCGCTTCGCGCGGCTTGTTCGGCGCTTTCATGCATCTATTGCCGGCAGCTCGCAGCGACGGGCTCTCGGCCGACGCAGGCATGGTGTCGGCCGAAACCGCCATTGCCGGTGCCGTGCTCGGCGCCGTGGCGCTGCTGGCGCTAGGGTTCGGTGGCGCGGTCGCCGCGCTCATCCTGCTCGGCCTGTTGTTTGCCGCCTTCCGCGAGCTGTGCCGCAACCAGATCGGCGGCCAGACCGGCGATACGGTCGGCGCCCTGCAGCAGTCTGGCGAAATCGCAGTCCTGCTCGTCGCTTCCGTTTGCCTTTCCTGACTCTGTTTCGGAGACTTTGCCCCCATGCCTTTCAAATCGCTCGATGAACTGCGCGCGACCTGCCTCGATCTGCCTGCGGGCAGCGACGCCGCGGCCAGTGCCGTTGCCCGCCGCCAGGACACGCTGACCAAGCCGCAAGGCAGTCTTGGCCGATTGGAGAGCATCGCCGCCTGGCTGGCCCGCTGGCAGGGCCGCGACATGCCGCAGCTCGACCGCGTCAAAGTCTTCGTATTCGCCGGCAACCACGGCGTCACCGCACAGGGCGTGTCGGCCTTCCCGTCGGAGGTCACCGTGCAGATGGTGGCGAATTTCGCCGGCGGCGGTGCCGCCATCAACCAACTCGCCCGCATCGCCGGTGCGGAACTCAATGTCATTCCGCTCGATCTCGATCATCCAACCGGCGATTTCACGCAAGTGCCGGCGATGAACGACGAGGCCTTCCTCGCCGCCGTTGCGGCCGGCTACGGCGCGGTGACGAAAGACCTCGACCTCGTCTGCTTCGGCGAGATGGGCATTGGCAACACCACGCCGGCCGCAGCCATTTCGGCCGGCCTTTTCGGCGGCGGCGCAGAAAAATGGACCGGGCGCGGCACCGGCGTCGACGATGCCGGCCTCGTGCGCAAGATCACCGCCATCGAGGCCGGCCTCAAGCGCCACGTCGAGGCCCTTGCCGACCCCCTGAAGATCGCGGCAGTGCTTGGCGGACGCGAGCTCGCCGCCATTTTCGGCGCCACGCTGGCCGCGCGCCATTTAGGCGTGCCGGTGTTGCTCGACGGCTTCGTCTGCACTGCCGCCGCCGCACCGCTGGCAAAATTGCACCCCGCCGGCCTCGCCCACACGCTCGCCGCGCATGTCTCGGCCGAATCCGGCCATCGCCGCCTGCTCGAAGCGCTCGGCCTGCCGCCGCTGCTCGATCTCGGCATGCGGCTCGGCGAAGGCTCCGGCGCATGTCTCGCCGTCAACATCGTCCGCTCGGCACTCGAATGCCATGCCCGCATGGCAAGTTTTGCCGAGGCTGGTGTTTCGGAGCAGTAAATGTTCGCAAACTCGTGAGAGGCGACACACGCATCGGCTCGACACGGGGCGTGAGACGGCATTTTACCGCCTCACGTTCTCACCCTGCTTCAGGGTCTTGCCACCTAAGTCTTTGAAATCTTTGGTGGGTGCGACAGGGATCGAACCTGTGACCCGCTGATTAAGAGTCAGCTGCTCTACCAACTGAGCTACGCACCCACTCGCCGGTAAAACCAGCGTCGGCGGGCATATAGCCGCCGCCATCCGCCATGTCCAGCCCTGCTGGATTCATTTCCCGACAAATCGCCTCGAGCCGATCGCGATCAGACAAACAACCGGCCTTCCGCCACCTTGACGGCATGGCCGCCGATGCGGGCGGCGGCGAGTTTGTCGCCTTCGACAGTCAGTTCGAGGCGGATGTGCGAAGGCCGGCCCATCTCCAGCCCTTGCTCGATCCATCGCTGGGAAACACCCTCTCTCGGGCCGTCGTAGTGCATGATCGCGCCGGCAAAGGCCGCCGCTGCCGAACCGGTTGCCGGATCTTCATAGGAAGGATTGCCCGGCACGATCATGCGGACATGGAAGGCGCTGTCGTGGTTCACCGTCTCGCGGCAGTAGACATACGGGCTGGCGAAGGCCCATTCGCTCTTGCGGGGTGCCAATTCCGACCACGCCTGGTTGTCCAGCCTTATCCGGGCCGCCGCCTCCAGATCGGCGACCGGAATGGTCACATAGGGCACGCCGGCCGACCAGAACGAGACGCGGTGATTCTCGAAGCCGATTTCGTGCGGCCCCAGGCCAAGTGCCGCCCCGATCGCCTCCGGGTCGGCGGACAATTCCAGCTGCTCCGGCAGTTTGGCCAGGTCGAACTCGGCAAAGATGGCGCCATCATGCTTACTGACGGCGCAGCGCACCGGGCCGATGTTCTCTTCCAGGACAAAGATACCGGCGGTGTCGCCATCGCCAGCCATTTCGGCAAGCGCGATCGCGGAGCCGACGGTCGGATGGCCGGCGAACGGCATTTCGTAATCGGGCGTGAAGATGCGGATGCGGGCGCGGTGCTTGGGATTATCAGGCGGCAGCACGAAGACCGTTTCCGACAGGTTGAACTCGCGTGCGATGGCCTGCATCGCGGTCGTGCCCAGCCCCTTGCTGTCCAGCACGACGGCCAGCGGATTGCCGGCCAGCCGCTCGGTCGTGAACACGTCGTAAAGTAAGTAATTCCGGGTCAGCATTGTAGAAAGCCTTCTGCCTCAATCCCAACATGGGCGAAATTTAATTTGATATTTGAACCATTAGGCCTGATCTGTGCACTGATTGGGACATCACTGATATTATAGGGGTCCGGCGTGGACCAGATTGTCAATCTGCCAAAAGTGGAATCCGCTTCCACCATCGAGACGGCGCTCGGGCTTGACCACCAGGGTCTGAAGAAGAAACGGCGTCGCTTCTGGCTCTATGGCCTGCTTGCGCTATTCGTCGTCGCGGCTGGCATCGCCGGCTCCCAATGGTATGCCGCGTCTCCCGCCAAGATCGACTATACCACGGCGCCGGCCGCTGTCGCCGACCTCACGGTCGAGGTGTCGGCCACCGGCACGCTGCAGCCCCTCACCCAGGTCGACATTTCGAGCGAACTGTCCGGCGTCGTCCGCTCGGTCGCGGTCAACGAGAACCAGCAGGTGAAGAAGGGCGACGTGCTGGCGGCGCTCGACACGGCCAAGCTGGAGGTGCAGATCGAGCGCGCCGAGGCTTCCGCCAAGGCGGCGGCCGCCAATGTCGAGGACGCCACCGTAACCCTCACCGAAAACGAAAGAGCGCTTGTGCGCGCGGCGGCACTGACCAAGCGCGGCATGGCGACGGACCAATCGCTTGAAGCGGCAACCGCCACGCGCGATCGCTCCAGGGCAGCGCTCGACAGCGCCAAAGCCAATCTTGCCATCGCCAATGCCGATCTCAAGGCGCAGCAGACGGACTTCGCCAAAAGCACCATCTATGCGCCCATCGACGGCATCGTTCTGACGCGCTCGGTCGATCCCGGCCAGACGGTTGCCTCCTCGCTGCAGGCGCCGGTGCTGTTCGTCATCGCCGCCGATCTCAGGAACATGGAACTGAAGGCAGCGGTCGATGAGGCCGACATCGGCGCGGTCAAGCCCGGCCAGCATGCCCGCTTCACCGTCGACGCCTTTCCGGAACGGCCGTTCGATGCCGAGATCCGCGACATATCCTATGCTTCGGTCACCACCGACGGCGTCGTCACCTACGACGCGCGGTTCGAGGTCGACAACAACGAGCTTCTGTTGCGGCCCGGCATGACTGCCACCGTTTCGGTCGTCACCAAGCAGGCAAAAGGCGTGCTCACCGTACCGTCGACGGCTTTCCGTTACCGGCCGGCGCAAACAGCCGCCCGCGCGTGGAGCCTGAGCGACCTGTTCACGGGCCGTATGGGCCGTCCGGGCGGCAACCGCCAGCGCCAGGCGACAGCGCAGCCTACCGATGGCTCGCGCACGCTCTACGTGCTCGAGAATGGCCGGCCTCGGCCCGTCAACGTCAAGATCGGCTCCACCGATGGCGAATTGACCGAGATCACCTCCGGCCTCGAAGAAGGTGCGCAAGTCATCACCGCCGCTCAGCAGCGGAGCTGAGACCATGGCGGCGGGCGCGACCCTCATCACCTTCGACAAGGTCTGGAAAAGCTATGGCCAGGGTGAGGCCACGGTCCATGCGCTGGCTGGCGTCGATCTTGCCATCCGCAGCAGCGAATTCGTCGCCATCATGGGTCCGTCCGGCTCGGGCAAGTCGACGGCGATGAACATCATCGGCTGCCTCGACACGCCGACCGCCGGAACCTACAGCTTCATGGGCATCGACGCTGGCCGTCTCGACCGCAACCGCCGCGCCATGCTGCGCAATCTCTATGTCGGCTTCGTCTTCCAGGGCTACAATCTCCTGCCGCGCACTACGGCGGTGGAGAATGTCGAGCTGCCGCTGATCTATCGCGGCGTCGCCGCCCGCGAGCGTCACGACCTCGCCATGAAAGCGCTGACCGAGGTCGGCCTTGTCGGCCGCGAGCATCATACGCCGGCCGAACTCTCCGGTGGCCAGCAGCAGCGCGTGGCGATCGCACGCGCCATCGTCACCAGGCCGACCCTGCTTGTCGCCGACGAGCCGACCGGCAATCTCGATACCGCCCGCACCCACGAGATCATGGAACTCTTGACCAGGCTGAACACTGAGCTTGGCCTCACCATCGCCTTGGTCACGCATGAGGCCGATGTCGCCGGTTATGCCGAGCGCACGATTCGCTTCCTCGACGGCCACGTCGCCTCCGACACGATCAATCTCGAGGTAGCGTAGCCATGATCCTGAAAAGTGGAATCCGGTTTTCGGAAGAGATCATGGCTAAACAAAAAGATAGAGCCCCATCCCGGTTCTATCGGGATGGATCAGGCTCATGATCTGGGAAACCGTCCGCCTCTCGCTGCTGTCCGTGCGCCGCAACGTGCTGCGCTCGTTCCTGACGCTGCTCGGCATCGTCATCGGCGTCGCCGCCGTCATCGCCATGCTCACTATCGGCTCGGGCACCACCGAGAAGGTAAAAGCCGATATCTCCAAGCTCGGCAGCAATCTGCTCGTCGTCCGTTCCGGCCGCCCGGCCGGGCCCGGCGGGCCGGGAGGGCTCGATCAGGTGGTCCGTCCGCTTGCCGAAAAGGATCTTGCAGCGCTCGTCACCCATCTGAGCGGCGCCCGCGCCATTTCGCCGGCCTCGCAAAAGCAGGTCCGCGTCATCTTCGGCACCGAAAGCCTGACATCGGGTGTCACCGGCACCGATAGCGCCTATCTCGATGCGCGCGACTGGAAGCTGGTTTCGGGCCGCCCGTTCAGCGATTCGGAGACCCGCTCGGGCACCGGCGTCTGCCTGATCGGCGAAACGGTGCGCCAGCAGTTCTTTGGCGCCGGCGACCCCGAAGGCGAGATCATTCGCGTCAATCGCACATCCTGCAAGATCATCGGCCTGCTCGAGCCGAAGGGCTATACCGGCTTCGGCCAGGACCAGGACAACGTCGTGCTGATGCCGCTCGCCGCCTATCAGCGACGCATCGCCGGCAACCGCGACATCGAGTCGATCTACGTCGCCGCCGACGACAGGACGCCGACCACCGATCTGCTGCCGCGCGTCGAGGACATCTTGCGCGACACACGCCGCATCACGCCCGACCGTGAGGACGATTTCTCCATCCGCGACATGACCCAGATCGCCGATGCCATGGCGAGCGCCACCACGACGATGACCGGCATGCTGGGCGCGGTCGCCGGCGTCAGCCTGCTCGTCGGCGGCATCGGCATCATGAACATCATGCTGGTGTCGGTCACCGAACGCACCCGCGAGATCGGCATAAGGCTGGCCATCGGTGCGCATGAAAAGCACATCCTCATCCAGTTCTTGGTCGAGGCGACCGTGCTGTCGCTGCTCGGCGGCATTATCGGCATCCTGATCGGCTTGGCGCTGGCCGGCCTCGCCTCGCTGACGCTGGCCATCCCGTTTGCGCCAAGCCCGGCGGTCATCCTGCTCGCTGTCGGATTCTCGGCGCTGATCGGCATGGTGTTCGGTTTCTTCCCAGCGCTGCGCGGCGCACGGCTCGATCCGATCGACGCGCTGAGGCATGAATAGCGCCGCGCAGCGTGCGCCGCCTTCAGACGTCCCCCGAAATTTTTGCGCTGCCCTAGCCCTACCCTCTGTCGCCATACAGTCCGCGATGATAGCAATCGCCTTGGGGACGTGGGGGGAATAATAGGATGAGCAAGAAAGAGCGGGTGATTTTGGTGACGGTGATCGTCGAGGCCGCATTGGCGGGGCTCTGGTGGTACTTGGCCAGCTATGGCATGGCCAACCCCGATCATGTCACCGCCGATTTCCAGCAGGTTGTCGGTCAGACGATGGGAACGGCGATGGGTGCGCTGCTCGGTGTCGGCTTCATGCTGTTTTTCGTCGCCGCCCGCAACGACCGCAAAACCATCGAAAACAAAATGCGTCGTTAGAGCGACGTGCGTCCACTTGGACGCACAAAGTACGCTCTAACACTTTGAACCTGCGCATCGTGCTTTCCGAAAATCGATTCCGATTTTCGGGCCGATGCGTTAGCCCCTGTCGGCAAAATATCCCTTGTCGGCAAAATGCCACTCGATCAGTGGCTTCATGTGCGGCATCAGCCCGTCCGGCAGGTCATCGGCATTGCGGATGATGACAGGCGCTTCGATTTCCGGTTCGGCCTCGGCCGCGACAAAGGCGCTGATGCGCCGCGCGATCTCGTCAGCGGATGCCGTCTCGCGATAGCGGCGAAAGATCACCGTGCCGCTTGCCGTCGATAGGGCGTAATAACGCTTGCCGCGTGTTACGCCGGCAAGATCGAGGCCGGTTTCTTCCCGAACCTCGCGGATCATGTTGAAGTCGACATCGACAAGGCCGTCGCGGAAATCGGTTGGTTCGAATGAGCCGGCGGCGAAGTAGACGCGGCCGGCATTGACCGTGTGCGACGCCATGCGGATCGCCACCAGCGCATTGTCGCCGGCGACCAGCATTGCATGGGCATAGGCGTGCTCGGCCCCAGCCACCTGCCGATTGCCGCGCCAAAGCATGAAGGTCGAGTAGCGCACCGCATGGCAGCGGCCGACAAGGCTGTTGTCGCGATAGCTGAGCGCCGAAAGCAGCACCACGGTGCCGTCGAACAACGCCGGATTGGCCGCGATCTCACGGCCCCAGTTCTCGGCGATCGCTTGCGCATTGTCGCGTTCGAACGGATGCGGGCCGGGGTCGAGCCTGACATCGACGGCGTCGACCGGCAGGATGACGTTGCGCGGCAGGTCGAAGGTCATCTTACTCTGAGGTGTGTTGAGATTCAGGTCAGGCCGAGCCGAAAATGGTGGTTTCCGAGAACCGGAGCGGAGCGTACTTTTGGGTACGTGAGCACCGGAAGCGCAGGAAGCCGCCGTTTGCAGGCCGGCATCACCTGAATATCAACACACCTCAGGCCATGTCCAGGGTGATCGCCACCGGGCAATGGTCGGACGCCTTCGGTCGGTCCCAGCCGGCACGCGGAAAGCGGTCCACCTCCTGGCCCGCCGGAAAAATCGTGCGCCAGGGCTGGCCGTTGCGGATGATGTCGGGAACGGCCGTCGCATTCTTGCCGGCCAGGGCCTTCGACAACAGGATGTAGTCGAGCTGGCACAGATGCCGCTCTTCCGGCCCGCGCGTGTGATAGAAGGTCCAGCGATCCATCTCCGGCCGCCGCTCGACCGCATTCTCGCAAAAGCCGCCGGCGGTGAGCACGTTGAGGCAGGACTGGCTCTCGTTGACCACCTCGAAGCGGTAGCCGTCAAAGGCGTCGCCGGAGACCTTCACGCGCTGCCGATAATCGTTCATGTCGCCGCAGATCGCCCAATGCTTGTCGGCAGCGTGATCCCCACCGAAACGCTCCTCGATGATCCGGCGCACGGCTTGCGCCTCGGCGATGCGCAGCGGCATCGTCGCCTCGCGCCCGTCGAGACCGTTGCGGGGCGAGCCCATAGACTTGAAATGCACCAGATAGAGCGTCAGCGGCACGCCACCGATAGTCAGGTCGATTTCCAGGCAGTCGCGCCGGAAGATGCGCTGGTTGGCCTGGTGCCCAAGTGTCGCCAGTTCCGGCGTGTGCAGGCCGAACTGCTCGAACGTGACATAGGCGTGGCTTGTCATGCGCACGAATTCTATCGGCTGGCCTTGCGCCGTCTCGTTGCGCATCATCACGGCGACGTCGATGCCGCGCGAATCGTTGCCGGCGGTGGTGTATTTCTGCCGGTAGCCATGCCCGACCATCTTGAACAGATAGCCGTATTCGAAAGCCTTCAGCGCCTCGATATTGTCGACCTCCTGCATGCAGATGATGTCGGCGCGAGTGGCCGCAATAGCCAGCGCCGTCAATTGCCGCGTATCGTCGGATTGCGCGATCGCCCGCGCCTGCTCCAGCATCTTGTATTCTGCCTCGCTCTGGATGTCGAAGAGCGCCAGCGTGCGATCTTCGTTGAGCTGGTTGCGGTATCCGGAAAAATCGAACCTGTTCATCAGGTTTTCGACATTGAAGGTGGCGAGGCGCAGCGACATGGCGGTGACCTTTGCCCGCAAGCGCGCCCGAAAACAAGAGCCTGACCTGCCCGCTATGGTTGACGGAACCTTTCCGTTCATCCTCCGTTCAGGCGAGAGGTTGCATGAATGATGTTCTTCCCTGGGTATTCTGGGCGTGGGGCCTGAAATCTCTTGGAGAGTGCAATGAACTCGCTCTTTTCTTCCACGGTCAAATCCGGGCTGATAGCCTTGGGTCTCATCTCCGGCATCACCGTGCCGTCCGCCGCCGGCCCGATCATGCAGCCGGATATTTCGGTGCCCGCCAGCACCGTTGCACCGACAATCACGCCTGTCCGCGACAGCTGGGCGGGCGGCAATGACCGGCGCCTCAACAACTGGCAATGGCGTCGCCATGACGGCCGCCGTTTCTCAAGGTCGGGCAATTGGGACCGCGGTAACTGGCACCGTAGACACTGGAATGGCGGGGATGACTGGCGTTGGCGTCATCATCGCCGCCATTACCGCGGCCGCTACTACGATGATGGCGCGGGCGCCGCGATTCTTGGCTTGGGCCTGGGGCTCGGCCTTGGCAGCATGTACAACAACTACAACTACTACGATGCGCCGCCACCGCGCCGCTATTATCGTGCAGGGTCGAGCGCTCACGTCCGGTGGTGCTATAATCGTTACCGCTCGTATCGCGCCTGGGACAACACATTCCAGCCCTATGGCGGTCCCCGTCGGCAGTGCTGGTCGCCTTACAGCTGATCGACTGAAGCATTCCAGACGGCGCCGCGCCCCGTTCGCGGCGCCGTTTTTCATCTGCCACGTCTTCTCCTGTTGTCCGGCCGGGACACCGCGACATCGTTTTCGCCGCCGATGATAACGCTATGTTTATCAGGCAGGCCTAATTATCTTGCCGATCGCACCAGATGAAATGCGACGATCGTCGGGGATTGGGCGCGCGATGGCTGAAGACGAACACAGGGACCAACGTAGGCAGCGCGTCTTCAAGGGCGCGACAATCCTGACCGGCATGACCAATTCCGAGGTCACATGCACGGTGCGCAACATGCATGAAGGCGGCGCCGAACTGAAGGTCTCGATCGACGCTCGCGTGCCCGACGAGTTCCTGCTTTATGTACCGACCGACGGCATCGCCTACAAGGCAGCGGTCCGCTGGCGCCGCGAGGACCGCATCGGCGTCATGTTCACCGGCACTGCGCCAAAGCCTCACTGGCACTACGGCTAATCCCTGCCCTCTAAGCAACCGACGAATTTAGAGGAGAGAACCTCCTAGACTACCCCGACGAGCAGTGCGGCCCCGGCAAGGAAGGCAGAGGCGGAGATCCACAGGACCCAAAGCCCTCGCACCCTGCATTCGAGAACGGCCGCAGCGGGATTGGCGGGATCGTAGTGGACCTCGACCTTGTCACCCTGGAGGTAGCGCTCAGATTGACCGCTGACGAGGCTTGGCAGCGAGGCCGTCACGTTCGAGCCGAAAGCGACGCGATCGGCGGCATAGCGCTGGCCGACGACGCTATAGCTGTAGACGACGCGGGATTTGAAGACCGTTCGCCAAGGCCGATACCCACCGCCCTCGAACCTGTCGCGGATCTGGAAATTCTGCAGGCCCGAAGCGTCGATGCGTCCGGTGGTGACAGGCCATCTGGCCGCCCGTTCCGCGAGCGACTTCTGGGCAAAGCCCATGCGCAGGATAAACAACCCCATGACAAGCAGCAGGACCCCCGCGCCAAGATTCTGCGGCCTGGGCAAATGCGGCCCGATTGCCTCAAGAAGGCCGCCGACGGAGAAGACCAATACAAGGGCGCCAATCACCAGCCCCGCCGAAAGTTGGACCATGAACTTGAGGGCGCCGTCGGGCATGGTGCGCTCGATCACGGCCTTGGCCGGATCGAACGGGTTATAGAAAACGGTTACGTCAGCTCCTTTGGGAAACCGCACAAGGGTTTCGGCAACGGCAAAATTTCCGAGATTCTCCTGCACGCTGTAGCGCGAACTGCGGAATGTTTTCCCGCCGACCTTGTACTCGAAGGTGATCGCCGGAAAGTTTCGAGTCTCGGTTGAACCTCTGCGTTCCGAGCCGGATCCCGAACTGGTCACCTCGCGAGCCTCCACTCGTGACGAGACGATCTTTCCAGCTGCCGGAAGCCAGCGGCGGACCGCTCGCACCTCTTTCCACTTCAACAACGTGACAAGGGCGAACATGCCGGCGACCGCGCAGGCAGACCCGATCAACAAAAATTTGAGTTCCAAAATTGCCCCCTCGGCAAGGCGTGCCGTGCCAGCACACGCATACCACGGTGAGAACAACGCGCCTGTCATATTCGTGGAAGAGCCGGCGGATCGCTCCGCCGGCTCTTCCTACGCAAAGATGAAATTGCGAATTAATTCTTGGCCTTGTCGACCAGCTTGTTCTTCGAAATCCACGGCATCATCGCACGCAGCTTGGCGCCGACTTCCTCGATCTGGTGGCTGTCATTGTTGCGGCGGATGCCCTTGAAGCGCGACATGCCGGCGCGGTATTCCTGCATCCATTCCGAGGTGAACTTGCCGGTCTGGATATCCTTCAGCACGCGCTTCATCTCGGCCTTGGTGTCGGCGGTGATGATGCGCGGACCCGAAACATATTCGCCCCATTCGGCGGTGTTCGAGATCGAGTAGTTCATGTTGGCGATGCCGCCTTCATAGATCAGGTCGACGATCAGCTTGACCTCGTGCAGACATTCGAAATAGGCCATCTCAGGCGCGTAGCCGGCTTCCACCAGCGTCTCGAAACCGGCACGGATCAGTTCGACCAGACCGCCGCACAGCACAACCTGCTCGCCGAACAGGTCGGTCTCGCATTCCTCGCGGAAATTGGTCTCGATGATGCCCGAACGGCCGCCACCGACGCCGCAGGCATAGGACAAAGCCAAATCGAGCGCGTTGCCCGAAGCGTCCTGGTTGACGGCGACCAGGCACGGCACGCCGCCGCCCTTCTGGTATTCGCCGCGCACGGTGTGGCCGGGTCCCTTAGGCGCGATCATGACGACGTCGACCGAGGCCTTCGGCTCGATCAGGCCGAAGTGCACGTTGAGGCCGTGGGCGAAAGCGATCGCCGCGCCGTCGCGGATGTTCGGCGCGATCTCGTTTTTGTAGATGTCGGCCTGCAATTCGTCCGGCGTCGCCATCATCATCAGGTCGGCCCACTTGGCGGCGTCCGCCACGCTCATCACCTTGAGCCCGTCGGCCTCGACCTTCTTGGCGGTCGCCGAGCCGGCCTTGAGGCCGATGGCGATGTCCTTGGCGCCGGAATCCTTGAGATTGAGCGCATGCGCCCTGCCCTGGCTGCCATACCCGATGATGGCGACCTTTTTGCCCTTGATCAGGTTGAGATCGGCGTCGCGATCGTAATAGACACGCATTTTTCTTCCTTCCCGTTTTTGAATTCAGAGCATGATGCCGAAAAGTGTGAAGCGGTTTTCGGACGACATCATGCTCTATCTCTTTGATTTAGAGCCAGATTCCGATTTCAGGTCGACTTGACCTGAAATCATCCGGCTCTAGAGGCCTTGCGGCCCGGTTTTTGCTCCGTAGAGAGCGAGAAACTGCTGCGTCGCCCGGACGGCATCGCCGCCGATCGCCGCATCAGTCATTTCCAGCCGGTCGCCGAGCAGAAGGCGAATCTGCACGTCACGGGCGACCAGCCCGAAAAAGGTGCGGAATGCCGCTTCGGCATCCGAGAACTCGAGAAGCCCGGCCTGCTGGCCTGCTTCCAGCACCGGCTTCAGGCGCCTGGCCAGCGCGAAGCGGCCGTTCTCCAGCACGATGGCGCCGAGATCGTCCTTGCCGGATCCGGCGTGACTGACCGCGACGCGGTTGAGCGCGATCGAGGTGTCGCTCGAAATCACCTTGAGCCAGTCCGAAGCGAAGCGTTCGAGGCTCGCCGTCAGCGAGGCAAGGTCAAGCCCCTTGCGGTCGACCAGCACCACACGCACCTTGGACGCCTGCCATTGCACCGTTGCCGTCAAAAGCCCGTCGCGATCGCCGAACCATTTGTAGAGCGTTTCCTTGGAACAGCTCGCCCGCCGCGCCACGGCGGTCATGGTCAACTGATCGCCCTCCTCGACCAGCAGGCGAAGGGCAGCGTCGAGCACAGCTTTCTGCCGCTCCGTCAGCGCTTCGCTGGTGTCGATGTCGGCGCTTGCCTGCAACAAACTCTTTTCCTGCTCGAAGACGGCGGCATTCACTCAGAGGCTAGTACCGTACGTTACGGTTCGGCACTTCTATGGCGTATTGTCCGAGCCGGTGCAAGCCCCTATCTCCATTTTGACGCCTTCCAAAAAGGACAGCCCTTACGGAGAACGGCGTATCACGGAGGGAAGATGCTCATCGGCCTGCTCGCCTTGACCGTTACCGCCGCTTTCGCCGGCGCCGCCATCTATGTCAGCGTCGCCGAGCAGCCGGCGCGGCTTCGCCTCGATGACCGGGCGTTGCTGCAGGAATGGCAGCCTTCCTACAAGCGCGGCGCCGCAATGCAGGCGTCGATCGCCGTGGTCGCCTGTGTTCTTGGTGTCGTTGCCTGGTGGCAGACCGGCAGTCTCGCCTATCTGGTCGGGGCGGTGCTGATCATCCTACCCTGGCCATGGACGCTGATCGCAATGATGCCGACAAACCGATTGCTGGAGGCGATGGACGCGGCTGCCACCAATCCGCGGGCCAGGGAATTGATCATCAAATGGGGCAATCTGCATCTGGTTCGCGTCATGCTTGGCGTGCTGGCGGCACTGGCATTCCTCTGGGGCAGTATCTGAGGTCGCGCCAACGGCCACATCACTCCAGGGCGGCTGGATGGCGCAGCCGCCCAAGCAGAGCCGACAAGGTTTCCAGGTCATCGTTGGAAAGCCTGGCACCGACCAGCTCCACGATCGATCGTCCGTAGACGGCCCACATGCGGCGGCGCGTCTCGCGCCCCTTGCCCGTAATGCGGATAGTCTGTCCTCGCCCGTCATCGGCAACCCTGAGCTTCTCGACCAGCCCGTCCGCTTCGAGCCGCGCCAGCAGCCGGGAGATGTTGTATTGCGCAAACAGTGTGCGCTCGATCAGCTGGAATGGCCGCAACCCACCCTCACCCGCTTCGGCTAGCTCATGCAGCACGTCGTACCAGGCAAGCGGCGGTAAGCTGCTGTCCTTCAGCGCGTCTTCGGCTCTTTCCACCAGCTGGCGCGAAACGCGCATCAGGCGCGCCCAGGCCTTGATGGCCGCGGGCGAAGGATTGGTTTTCTCCGTCATGATTGCAGCATAGGCGATAGATGCAACTGCATCAAGCTTGCCAGTGGATGCAAATGCATCTATATAGATGCAACTGCATTGATAGCGGAGGTGCTACCATGAAACATGAAATCTGCAAGATCGCCGACATCCCGGAGACGGGCAGCCTGGTGGCCGACAAGCTCGTTCTCGTCAGCCACCACCTTTGTCCCTATGTGCAGCGCGCGGCGATCTCGCTCGCCGAAAAGGACGTGCCGTTCGAACGCCTCACCATCGATCTTGCCAACAAGCCGGCCTGGTTCAAGGCGATATCGCCGCTCGGCAAAGTGCCGCTGCTGCGCGTGCAGCAGAATGGCGAAGAAACGGTGATTTTCGAGTCGGCGGTCATCCTCGAATTCCTCGAGGAAACGCAACGGTCCCCGCTTCATCCTGCCGATCCGCTGGCCCGCGCCCGCCATCGCGCCTGGATCGAGTTCGGCTCGGCCATCCTCAACGCCATCGGTCGACTCTATTCCGCACCGACCGCGGCCACCTTCCTGGCCGAAAGCGAAGGTCTGTCGGCAATGTTTGGTCGTCTCGAAGCGGAACTGGCGACTGGCCGAGCTGGACCATGGTTCGCCGGCGAGCGCTTTTCACTGGTCGATGCTGTCTATGGACCAATCTTCCGCTATTTCGACGCCTTCGATCGGATCGGCGATTTCGGCATCCTGAACGGAAAGCCGCTTGTCGAGGCCTGGCGGAAGGGATTGCACGAACGCAAGTCGGTGAAGAACGCCGTCACCCCGGATTATCCACAGCGCCTTCATGCATTCCTGCAAGCGAGGGGTTCACATCTTTCGACCATCATCCGCCGCACCGAAGCGGCCACTGCGCTTTTTTGATCCCGATCCGCCTGAACGGATCGACCACGGTTCCAGCCACCATCGAGGCAAGGATGTTTGGCGCCGGCGGGATTTTTGCCACTGACGCCACCAGCCTGTCGCGGACGAACGGCATCACGGTCGAATCCGACTGGTAGAACGGCGTCAGCATCAGCGACAGCGCCTGAAAGACCCGGACGTGCCACCGCCGCGCCTGGGTTAGGCCTCGGTAGCGTCGAAGGCGTTCCGCGCGGCGCGCACAGCGCCATGATTGAGCTCGGCCCACTGGAGCAGCTGGTGCAGCGGCCCGAACATCGAGCGTCCGAGATCGGTCAGACTGTATTCGACGCTCGGCGGCTTGGTCGGGAATACCTCACGATGGACGTAGCCGTCGCGCTGCAAATCGTGCAGCGTCTGGGTGAGCATGCGCTGTGAAATGTCAGGCACCAGCCGCCGCAATTCGCCGAACCGGTACGGCTTCTCCGCCAGCGCCATCATCAGCAGCGAACTCCATTTGTTGCTGATGCCCTGGATCACGTCGCGGACCGGACAGTCCGCAATGTTGCCCCCGCCGCTGCCCGCTTTATAGATCTCGAGCTTCGATCTCAGACTGACGATCTTGCTGTCCATCGCTGGTTCCCTACGCCTGCCTACCTCCCGCAAAACTGCCTTCTTTACGGGGGTCGGTCAATTCCTATTTTAGTGCTGGTCTCTTTTTGAGACTCATATAAGCACCCGCCGCTCCGGCGCAACGACAGGACCTCCCATGACCGAAACCCTTCTCGTCACCGGCGCTTCCGGCCAGCTTGGCCGCGCCGTCATCCATCATCTGCTGGACACGCTCAAGGTGGCGCCTGCGCGCATCATCGCCACCACACGCAACCCGGAAAATCTCGCCGAGCTGGCGGCGCGTGGCGTCGTCATCAGAGCCGCCGACTTCGACGACACGGCGTCGCTGGCCAGCGCATTCAAGGGCGCCGACAGGGCTCTGATCATCTCGACCGGCGAAATCGACCTGCTTCACGGCAAGCGGCTGAAGCAGCATCAGAACGCGGTCACTGCAGCCAAGCAGGCTGGCGTTTCGCACCTGCTCTACACCTCGATGCCCAACCCGGAGCCGGGATCGCCGGTGCTGTTTGCGGGCGATCACTACGGCACCGAACAGGCGATCAAGGCGAGCGGCATCCCCTACACGATCTTCCGCAACGGCTGGTATCAGGAGAACCTGTTCATGTCGCTGCCACACGCTATTGCCTCAGGGCAGTGGTACACATCGGCGGCCGACGGCCGCATCGCCCATGGCGCTCGCGACGACATGGCCGCGGCGATCGCCGCCGGCCTCGCTTCCGGCGCGACCGAAAGCACGACGTACACGCTGACCGGCCCGCAGGCCTATACGGTCGCCGAGATCGCAGCCCTGGTGACCGACGTCACCGGCAAGCCCCTCGAGGTTGTCCAGCTTTCGGACGAAGCGCTCACCGAAGGGCTGAAGGCGGCAGGCGTTCCCGAAGGCTTCGCCCCCATCATCACTTCCTTCGACACCAACACGCGCTCCGGTCGGATCGCCATGGTGACCGACGCGGTCGAGACGCTTTCAGGCAAAAAGCCGCAATCGCTGAAAAATTTCATCGAGGCGAACAAGGCAGCTTTGGCTGGCTGACCGCGGAGGTTGCGACAAAGGCCGTGCCCTTCGACAGGGCACGGCCTTTCGACTAGATAGCCACCTGCGTTCCGATCTCAACCACACGTCCGGTCGGGATCTGGAAGTACTCGGTCGCATCCGCTGCCGTGCGCGCCAACCCGATGAACAGCTTGTCCTGCCATACCGGCATGCCGGAATTGGGTGATGCCTTGAGCGAGCGCCGCGACAGGAAGAAGGAGGTCGTCATGATGTCGAACTTCCAGCCCTGCTTGCGGCAGATCGCCAGCGCACGCGGAATGTTGGGCTGTTCCATGTAGCCGAAGGTCAGCGTCACCCGCATGAACAGCTCGTTGATCGTTTCCATCTTGACCCGATCGCTATCGGGCACGAGAGGCTGCTGCGCAGTGACCACCGACAGGATGACGTTCTGTTCGTGCAGAACCTTGTAGTGCTTCAGGCTGTGCATCAGTGCGGTCGGCGCGCTGACTGGATCGCTGGTGAGGAACACGGCCGTACCGGACACCAGCTGCGGTTTCTTCTTCAACAAATTGCCGGCAAGGAAATCGAGCGGAATCTCGTTCCTGCGCGTCTTGTCGAAGAGATAGTGACTCCCGCGTATCCAGGTCCCCATGATCAGCCCCATGAGGCAGGCAACAGCGATTGAAACCCATCCGCCTTCCACGAATTCACAATATTTGCCAGGAAGAAGCCGGTATCTATCGTGCCAAAGAGCAGCGCGAGCGCCGCAGCGAGCGCGATCTGCCATTTCCATTGCCACCGCATCACCACAAATAGCAAAATAGTCGTCATCAGCATTTCGCCTGTCACCGAAATTCCATAAGCGGAAGCCAGGGAACTCGAACTGCCAAAGCCGACGACCAGCAGCATTACGCCGAGCGCGAGAATGAGATTCACGCGCGGCATGTAAATCTGGCCGAGTTGCATCTCGGAAGTATGCTGAACTTCGATTCTGGGCAGAAGATTGAGCTGCACCGCCTGCCGGGTCAGCGAAAACGCCCCGGAGATGACGGCTTGACTGGCGATGACAGTCGCCGCTGTTGCGAGCCCGACCATCGGTATCAGTGCCCAATCTGGCAGCATCTGGAAAAACGGATTGTCGGGCACCCCCCCGTGAGCAAGAACGAACGCGCCTTGCCCAAAATAGCTGAGTAGCAGGCATGGGAAGACGATCCAGAACCAGGCTAGCACGATTGGACGGCGACCGAAGTGCCCAAGATCGACGTAAAGGGCTTCAGCACCGGTAACCGCCAGAAAAACCGCGCCGACGGTGAGAAATGCGCCCGTTTTGGCTTCGGCAAGATAGACGACTGCATAGTAGGGGTTGATTGCCAAAAGCACCGACGGATCGTCGTGAATGTGCACCAATCCGGCAATGCCGATCGCCAGAAACCAGAGCGCCGTCACCGGCCCGAAAACGGAGGCCACTCTACCGGTCCCGAAGCGCTGCACGGCAAACAAGACGGCAAGAATCACCAGTGTAATGGGAACCACGTATGGATCGAACGCCGGAGTCACGACGCTCAGCCCTTCCACTGCTGAAAGCACCGAGATGGCCGGCGTTATGATCGCGTCGCCGAAAAACAGTGCGGCTCCGCAGAGACCAATGGCAAGAATGATGCCAGAACCGGCCGGATAAGCTTTCCGGGCCAGCGCCATAAGCGACAGGGTACCGCCTTCACCCTTGTTGTCCGCCCGAAGCACGAAAGCGACATACTTTATTGTCACGATAATCGTCAGTGCCCAGACGATCAGCGACAGAATGCCCAGAACGGCACTGCGCGGATCGGTGCCGGACGAAGCATGCAGTGCTTCGCGAAGCGCATAGATCGGGCTGGTGCCGATATCGCCGTAGACCACGCCGAGCGCGCCAAGCATCAGGACCTTGGTGCTGTGCTGTTCGACCTTAGAATGGCTTGATTGTTCGACGGGTTCTGCCTCACTACCACTGTTGGTAAGGGCCATGGACAACACTCCGATAAGCGCGCGGTGCTCTACGCTTGCTGCGATGCAATATCAAGTGCCCCAACGTGATGGCTGCCATGTAAGCAATGCGAGGCTTCCATCTCTACCACCCACAGGCCTTCAGAAATCTCTTGACCGTGCCGGCCATGCCATACTCCAACGCATCGGCTGTCAACCCATGTCCGATAGACACTTCGGCCAACGCCGGGATGCGCTTTGCCAATGCCGGCAGGTTGTTCACCACCAGATCATGCCCGGCATTGACCTGAAGCCCGGCGGCAAGTGCGGCATCGGCGGTTTTTCCCAATCTTTCCAGCTCTTTCGCGGCCTTTTCCGAATCGGAATGATAGCTGCCATACGGACCCGTATAGAGCTCGATCCGGTCCGCGCCGGTGTCGCGCGCGGCCTTCACGCCTGCTGGATCCGAATCAGAAAACAACGACACGCGAATGCCGGTTTTCTTCAGGCGTTTGACGATCGGTGTCAGGAACGCCGCGTCGGCAACGAAGTTCCAGCCATGGTCGGAGGTGGCCTGCGCCGGGTCATCCGGCACCAGCGTCACCTGCTCAGGCTGGTGCTTTTCCACAAGCGCCAGGAAATCTTCGCTCGGATAGCCCTCGATGTTGAACTCTGCCCTGGGGAATTCGTCGTCGATCAGCGCCCGGATCTCCGGCAGGTCGGAATGCCTGGTATGCCGTTCGTCGGGCCGCGGATGAACAGTCAGCCCATGGGTGCCCGCGGCAAGCGCGATGCGTCCGAGCCCGGTCACGCTTGGCCACGGCAGATCGCGCCGGTTGCGCAGCATGGCAATGGCATTGAGATTGACGGAAAGTTTTGCGGGCATTTTGCGGGTCCGGGCTGATCTTGTCGCGCATCTATACCGCCTTTGACGGGAACAGACAGGGGGTTTCCGGTGTTCCAGACGGATGGATAATGGCCAGCAAGAGGAAGAGCCGTGAACTATCTTGAAGCCGTGCCGGCGGTTCGCCGCATCGACACCGACCGCGACGACCTGTTCGCCATCGACGTCGTCGGCCATGTGGCGGCGGCCGACGCCGAAAATCTGTTCGGTTTGCTGGAGGCGGCTTACGCGCTGCACCCGAAAATCGACGTGCTGGTGCGCTTGATCGACCATGATGGCGTCGACTGGGTCGATGTGTCGGACGAAACGCTTGAACAGGGCACGGCCCGTGCCGTGGAGCATGTCGGCCGCTGCGCGGCGGTCGGCGAGCCGAACTGGGTACCCGACGCGCAGAGCTTGCTGCCTGCTTCCTTGCCCGTCGACCTCAGGCATTTCGAGGCCAAGGACGAAGCTTCCGCCTGGGAATGGCTCGGCGCCAGACCGATTGCCCCGCGCTGACGCAATCCCAGTCCACGGGGCTGCGGCTCGATCGGCCTATCTGACGATCGTCAGCCGTTCGGCCGCTCGCGTGATCGCGGTATAGAGCCAGCGCTGGCGGGTTTCCTTGAACGCCCAGCTTTCGTCGAAAAGCACGATCTCGTTCCACTGCGAGCCTTGCGCCTTGTGCACGGTCAGCGCGTAGCCGTAGTCGAAATCGTCAAAGCGCTTCTTCTGCTGCCAGGGAATATCGGCGTCCGGATCCTCGAACGCCGCCTTGAGCAGCTTGATCTTGGCGACGCCGCGGTCCGGATCGTCCTCCTCCGGTGAGACCAGCAGATTGATGCCGGGTTTCACCGTCTCGCGCGACGAGGTCATCACCTTCCACAGCGAACCGTTGAGCAGCCCCTTGGCCGGGTCGTTGCGCAGACAGACGAGTTTGTCGCCGGCCTGCGGGTAGTCGGCATTGAACCCCTTCAGCTCGCGCAGCCGCTGATTATAGCGACGCCGCGTCCTGTTGGTGCCGACCAGCACCTGGTCCGCCTTCAGCACCAGCTCCTGGGTGACGTCTTCCTTGCCGATCACCTGCGCCGTGCCATAGTCGCCGCGCATGAATTCGCGGCCCTCGCGCACGTCGAGCGCCAGCCGGAGGATCGGGTTGTCGCGCGCCTGCCGGTGGATTTCGGTGAGCAGAATATCCGGCTCATGGTCGGTGAAGAAGCCGCCGCCCGAGATCGGCGGCAACTGGCCGGGGTCGCCGAGAACAAGGATCGGCGTGCCGAAACTCAAGAGGTCACGGCCAAGCTGCTCGTCGACCATCGAGCATTCGTCGATGACGACGAGCTTGGCTCGCGAGATCGGGCTTTGCCGGTTGAGTGAAAACGTCGGCGACATCGAGGTCTTGCCGGTCACCTCGTCGGCTACAGATTCCTCGCCCTTCGGCCGGTAGATCAGCGAGTGAATGGTGCGGGCATTGAGCGCGCCCTTGGAACGCAGCACTTGCGCCGCCTTGCCGGTGAAGGCTGCGAACTGCACCTGGCCGTCGACATGTTCGGCGAAATAGCGCGCCAGCGTCGTCTTGCCGGTGCCGGCATAGCCGAACAGCCGGAAGAGCTGCGGCTTTCCAGTCTTGAGCCAGTTGGCGACCGCTTTCAGCGCATCGTCCTGTTGAGGAGAGAATTCCATCAGCGCGAGAGACCGGATTCGCGAGGGAAAGACAAGGCCGACGGCCACCGCCACCAAATTGTCGGCGGCGGGCTGCACCGCCTCCAATAACGCAAACTATCAGGCAGAAAGCGGAACGTAAAGAGAACAAAAGGTCGGTCAGCCACGACCTATCCGGTCGGGCCGGCACGACCTTCGGTCGGCCTGGGATCGTTCTCGAGCAGGATCGGCTTGCCGTGCGGCGTCGCATGCGCGGCGCGTTCCCAGGCGCCAGCGAGCGCATCGACGTCGCCCTTTCCGGCAACGCCTTTGGCCGACAGCAAATTTTCCAGCGCCGCCAGCCAGTGCTCGTAATAGTCATGGCCATCGCTTGCTGCACCCGGCTTCTTGACCTCGGCGGACAAGGCGTCCGCCCATTCGCTCCAGGAAAACAAGCCCTTGTCGTGCAGCGCAACCGTCATGGCGAAGGCTTCCGCCTGCCACGGCTCGGCGAACACCGGCGCATCGAGGCCCGCGGGCAGCTTGGCAGCGTGTGACTTCGCCTCACGCTGGCTCAAGGTAGCTCTCCCAGGCGTCGATCGACACGGTCAGCGTCGGGTCGGCGCTATCGCCCCAAATCTCCGCGCCGTCGAAAGCCACCGTATAGACCCATTGCGGGTTTTCGCCCTGGCCGTGCGCATTTGTATCAGGGAAGACAAAACCATCGCGCACAGCCTCGACGACGCCCTGCTTGCCGCGTGCGTAGCGCGGCAGCCTTGTGTGGCCGGTCGGATGAAAATTCTTCGTCCGCACGAGGTCGCCCAGTTTGAACCGCGCCGATGTGGCAATCGGCCGGTCGCAGGGGCCGCCCTTGGCCAGCACCGCCGGCACGTTTTCGGCCTTCAGCACTCGCTTTGGCGTCGCCGCAGGGTCGACCGCCTTGCCCGTGGCCAGATCGCTATCGCTGACGAAGCCGTGTCGCTTCAGCAAGGTTTCGAGCGCCTTGATCCAGATCTCATAATAGCTGGAGGCATAATAGTCGGCGGGATGCAGCGATTCCCGCGCATGCCGGCTCTCGTCGATATTCCAGGCGCCCATAGCGCCGGCGCACAGCGTCACGCCCAGCGCCCGCCTTTCCCAGTCGGCATGGAAATAAGGTTCGTCCTTTTCGGGCGCGACCGGCCCGAACCCCATCTGTCCGCCGAGATCCTGCGGCCCGTTCATGCCGGCTCCCGCGCCAGTCCGGTGCCGATCATGGCGTCGCGCGTCACCAGATCCGCCAGCCGCTCCTCGCTCCAGCCCTCGGTGCCTTCAGGCCGCATCGGCACGACGAGGTAACGCAACTCGGCGGTGGAATCCCATACCCGGATTTTTGTCGTCCTCGGCAGTGTCAGTCCGAATTCCTCGAGCACGCCGCGCGGATCGATGACCGCGCGCGAACGATAGGGCGGCGCCTTGTACCACACCGGGGGCAACCCAAGCACCGACCACGGGTAGCAGGAGCACAGCGTGCAGACGACGAGGTTGTGCGTGTCTGCCGTGTTGAAGACAGCCTGCATGTGCTCACCCTGCCGGCCGGTGTAGCCGAGCGAGCCGATCGCCGCCGTCGCGTCGCGCTTCAGCCACTCGGCATAGTCGGCATCGACCCACGCCTTCGCCACCACCTTGGCGCCGTTGCGCGGACCGATTTTTGTCTCGTAGGTGTCGACGATCACGTCGATCGCGGTCGGATCGATCAGCCCTTTCTGGGTGAGGATAGTCTCCAGCGCGCGCACCCGGGCGGCAAAAGGATCAAGCTCGTTATCGTGGTGGTGATCATGGTTGTGGGACATGGCCATAAAACTACGACTGCAAGCATCTCATCGCAAGCGCCGCGGCTTGGGCCAGCCCATTGGCCTCTATTCCGCTGCCGCCTTCTGCGGCTCGCCCTGCAACTCTTCTTCGCCCTCGAACAGCGAAGGCTGGTCGACGGCTTCGACGGGTGGCTGCTCGTCCCGACGCCTCGGCCACAGCCTGACAAGCCAACCGGAAAGATGCTCCATGTAGACATAGATGACCGGGGTGACGAACAGCGTCAGCGCTTGCGAAGCGACCAGGCCGCCGACCACCGCCACGCCGAGCGGCTGGCGCAGTTCGGCGCTGGCGCCGGTGCCGAGCGCGATCGGAATCGTGCCCATCAGCGCCGCCAATGTCGTCATCATGATCGGACGGAAGCGCATCAGGCAGGCTTTGTGAATGGAATCGAGCGGCGACATCCCGTCGCGCCTGAGCTCGAGCGCGACATCGATCATCATGATGCCGTTCTTCTTGACGATGCCGATCAGCATCAGGATGCCGATGACCGCAATCACCGACAGGTCCATTCCCGCAAGCCGCAACGCAACAAGCGCGCCGAGCACCGCCGACGGCAGTCCGGTCAGGATGGTCAGCGGATGGATGAAGCTTTCATAAAGGATGCCGAGGACGATGTAGATGGTCAGGATCGCGCCGCCGATCAATAGCCCCTGGTTGGCAAGCGAATCCTGGAACGTTTTCGCCGTGCCCGAAAAAGTAGTCGAGATCGTCGCCGGCATGCCGATCTTTTGCTTCAGCGCATTGATGCGGGTGACGCTGTCGCCGAGCGCGACGCCCTGCGGCAGATTGTAGGAGATGGTCACCGCCGGAAGCTGGCCGAGCTGATTGACGGTCAAGGCACCGGCGGTCCGATCGACACGAGCGAAGGCGCCGAGCGGCACCAGGCTGCCGCTGGCCGTTCTCACCTTGATCGCCAGCATCCTTTCTGGCGACCACTCGATTCTCGGGTCGAGCTCCATGATCACCTCGTAGCTGTCGGCGGAGCCGAAGATGGTCGACACCTGCTCGGTGCCGAAACCGCCATAGAGGCTGGAGCGCAACGTATCGGTGTCGACGCCGAGCGTCGCCGCCTTGTCGCGATCGACCACCAACGACGCCTGCAAGGCGTTGTTCTGCAAATCATTGGTGACGTCGGTGAAGGCTGCGTGATCGGCGGCCATCGCATCGGTGAGCTTCTGCGCCCAAACGTCCGCCGCGCCTATGTCAAGGCCCTGCACAACGAGCTGATAGGCGCTGGCCGAAGCGCGCGCGCCGAGCCGCAGGTTCTGCACCGGCTGCATGAAGGTTTCGATGCCTGGGACATTGGCCAGCTGCCGCCGCAGGTCCGAGAGCACCTTGTCGAGATCGGGGCGCTGGTCCTTATCCTTCAATTGCACATAGAGCCGGCCCTGGTTGAGCGCATTGTCTCCGCTGCCTACCGACCACCCGACATGCGAGACATAGGGTGAATGGGTGAAGACATCAGCCACTTGCCCCTGCAGCTTCACCATGGCGTCGAACGAAATGTCCTGGCGCGCGGTGGTCGTCACCGAAATCTGGCCGATATCCTCCTGCGGGAAGAAGCCTTTCGGCGAGGTCTGGATCAGCCAGACCGACATTGCGGCCGTCCCGACGAAGACGAGAAAAACCAGGAAACTGTGCCGCAGGCAAAAGGTTAGCAGCCAGTCATAGCCCCGCATGAAGACATTGTGTTTGTGACCTTCGCCCTGCGCTGCCTCGCGGTCGGCCTTCGACACCGACAGAAGCCGCGAACACAGCATCGGCGTCAGCGTCAGCGACACGAACATCGACGCCAGGATGGCGACCGTCACCACCACCGCGAATTCGTTGAAGATGCGGCCGATCACTCCGCCCATCAAAAGCACGGGGATGAACACCGCGACCAGCGAGATCGAGATTGAGATGATAGTGAAGCCGATTTCGCGGGCGCCCTTGAGCGCCGCGTCGAGGGCCGATAGCCCGTCCTCCTCCATGTGGCGAAAAATGTTCTCCAGCATGACAATCGCGTCGTCGACGACAAGGCCGACCGCCAGCGTCAGACCCATCAGCGAGATGTTGTCGATGGAAAAGCCGAACAGGAACATGGCGCCGAGCGTGGCGATCAGTGAGATCGGCACCGCCACCGCCGGGATGATCGTTGCCGTCACCCGGCGCAGGAACAGGAAGATCACCATGACCACCAGCGCGATGGTGAGCAGCAGCGTGAACTGCACGTCGTCTACCGCCTCGCGGATCGAAGTCGAGCGGTCGTTGAGCAGCTGGATGCTGGCCGCCGCCGGCATCTGATCCTGGAACGACGGCAGCATCGCCTTGACGCGGTCGACGACGTCGACGGTGTTGGCATCGGGCTGGCGCTGCACGGCCATGATGATCGCGCGAGTGCCGTCGTACCAGCTGGCTGTCGTCGTGGTCTCGACTGAATCGATGACGCGTGTCACCTCGCCGAGCCGCACCGGACGGCCGTTCTTGGTGGCTATGATGATGTTGGAAAATCCCGCCGCGTTGGTCAGCTGCGTATTGGCGGTGATCGTCAGCTGCTGCTTGTCGTTCTGCAGCACGCCGAGCGGCGTGTTGCTGTTGGCCGAGGCGATCGCCGTCTGCAGCTGGTCGATCGAAATGCCGCGTGCGGCGAGCGCCGTCGGATCGATCTGGACGCGCACGGCGTATTTCTGCTGCCCGAAGATCGAGACCTGCGCCACGCCGTCGATCGTCGACAGCGACGGCGAGATCACATTCTCGGCAAAGGCATCGAGATCGGTCAGCGGAACCGTGTCGCTGACCAGCGACATCAGCAGGATCGGCGCATCGGCCGGATTGACCTTGCGGTAGCTCGGCGGGCTGGTCATCTCGGGCGGCAATTGCCGCTGCGTTCGCGCGATCGCCGCCTGCACGTCGGCCGCCGCGGCGTCGATATCGCGGTTGAGCACGAACTGAATGGCGATCGAGGTCGAGCCGAGCGAGTTGGTGGTGGAGATCGAATCGATGCCGGCGATGGTGGCGAACTGCTTGATCAATGGCGTTGCCACCGAGGTCGCCATGGTTTCCGGCGAGGCGCCGGGCAGCGAGGCCGAGACGTTGACCACCGGAAACTCGGCGCTCGGCAGAGCGGCCACCGGCAGGAACTTGTAAGCGAACAGCCCGCCCAGCACGAGCGCGAAGGACATGAGTAGTGTGGCGACGGGCCTGCGGATGCAGAATTCGGAGATCATGGACGCGCCTCGCCAGTCTCGGCAACCTTGGGAGACGCTTGATCACCAGGCCCGATCGAAGCTTCGGCTTCGCGGACCGGCGAGCCGTTCTTCAGCCTTGTCTGGCCCTCGACGACGACACGTTCGCCGCTCTTTAGCCCTTCGCCGACAGCGCTGTTGTCGCCTTCAGTCAGTGCGACCTGCACGGGCCGCATCTCCACCGTGTTGTCAGGCTTGATCACATAGACGAACGGCCCCTTCTGGCTGGGCTGGACCGCAACCGTGGGAACGGAAGTCATTTCCGGCATGATGCCGGCATCAAGCACGACATTCACATATTGGCCCGGCCACAGCGAAAGATCGGCATTGGGCACGCTGGCCCTGGTTGCGATCGTGCCGGAGGCGGTGTCGACGCTGGAATCGACGAAATCGAGGGTTCCCTTGCCGATCGGTGTCGGGTCACCGTCCCTGGTCAGAGTGACTGCGCCTTCCTGCGGCGCCGCCAGCGCGTTGTGCAGCAAGGCAAGATCGCTTTCCGGAAGATTGAAGTTCACCTGCAGCGGGTCCACCTGGGTGATGGTCACCAGCGGGGTCGACGTGCTGTTGCCGTTGCTGGTAGTGACGAGATCGCCAATCGTGACGCTGACCGCGCCCAGCCTGCCGGAAATCGGCGCCGTGATCGTGGCAAAGCCAAGCTGGACCTCGTCCGCATCGATCGTCGCTTTGTCGGCGTCGACCGTGGCCGCGGCGGACTTCTGCGCGGCGATCGCCTGATCGTAGGTCTGCTGCGTGCCGGCCTGCCTGGCGACAAGATTCTTGGCGCGCTGAAGATCGGCCGTGGCACTGGCAAGCAACGCCTGGTCCTTGGCGAGCGTCGCCTGGTCACGGGCCAGTTGCGCCTTCAGAGCACGATCGTCCAGCGAGAACAGAAGGTCGCCAGCCTTCACCATTTGCCCGTCCTTGACGGCGATCGATGTGATCTGGCTCGAGATCCGCGCGTTCACGCTGACCACGGCGGGGGAGGATACGAAGCCGATGGCGTAGCGCCGGACCGGGAAGTCGGCCTTCGAAGCGGTGGCGGCAACCACCGAGGTAGAACGTGCGGCATTTGCGGCGGCCGCCGGTTTGTCAGGTGCCGCCTGCCCCGCTGACAGCATCTGCCGGACCTTCTCCGTTGCAGCGGGCGAAAGATAGAGCCCAGCCGCGACAAGGCAGGCGATCGCAAGCACCGCAAGCACGATCTTTCCACGCATCGCCAAAAAGCCTTCTATCCGACACGCCGTGGTTCGGTGGTCATATCTGGCATAACTCGCAGCCTGGTGCCGCGGTTTCACCAAATAGATAGAAGGCGCCGAGGGCGAAAAAGTGCCAAAACCCGGCATTACGAAGATTTAATGTGCAGTGCACAATAAAGCGACGGCTACCGCAGCATCGGCCACAGCGTCGCCGCCAGCAGCACGCCCATGGCGATGTTGAACCATTTCAGCCGCACCGGATCAGACAGAAAACCGCGCAGCGCCATGCCGAAACCTGCCCACGCCGAAACGCTCGGCAGGTTGACGACGGTGAAGGCTATCGAGATCAACGCCACCGAAAGAAATGGATGCTCCGGAATGGCATAGACGGCCATGGCGGTGATCGCCATCACCCAAGCCTTGGGATTGACCCACTGGAATGCTGCCGCATCGATGAAACGCATCGGTCGCGCCTTAGCCTCGCCCTTGCCGCTGAGCGAACGCGACATGGCGATCTTCCACGCGAGATAGAGCAGGTAGACGCCGCCCGCGATCTTCAACCCGGTGTGCAGCAGCGGAAACGCAGTCAGCACGGCGCCCAGACCGAAGCCGACGGCCAGCAACAGCACGAGGAAGCCGATGCTGATGCCCAGCATATGCGGAATGGTTTTGGCGAAACCGAAGTTCACACCGGAAGCCAGAAGCATGAAGTTGTTCGGACCCGGCGTGATCGAGGTCACGAAGGCATAGACCAGCAGGGCGAAGAATGCGTCGAGGGTCATGGGCTTCTTCCCAAGCAGGTCAGCAATATTGTCCTTTTACCGCAGACGCACAAAGGCCACCTCACGGCGGCAGCCGGGCCAGAAGATCAGGATCAAGGCGACAGAATAAATACAGGTGGCGCCAGAGCACTGGACCCAAAGCGCCGCACGATCACATCCCTTGCGGACCGCGGTTCAACGCCGCCACGCCGGTGCGGCAGATTTCGACCAGGCCGAGCGGCTTCATGATGGCGATGAACTGGTCGATCTTGGAACCCTTGCCGGTGATCTCGAAGATGAAATGCTCGGTGTTGGCGTCGATGACGCTGGCGCGGAAGGCATCGGCCAGCCTCAGCGCCTCGACGCGGGCTTCGCCGGTGCCGGCCACTTTCACCAGCGCGAGCTCGCGCTCCAGAGGCCGATCCTGGCCGAGCTCATGCGAGCGCACGGTGAGATCGACAACACGGTGCACCGGCACGATGCGCTCGAGCTGGTGCTTGATCTGCTCCAGCACATGCGGCGTGCCGCGCGTCACGATGGTGATGCGCGACAAATGCTTCTCATGCTCGGTTTCGGAGACCGTCAGGCTTTCGATATTGTAGCCGCGTCCGGAGAACAGGCCGATGACCCGGGCCAGCACGCCCGGCTCATTGTCGACCAGCACGGAAAGCGTGTGAGTCTCCGGCTTTTCCGTTTCCTTGGCGATGAAGTAGGCGGAGCCGGTCGGTTGAAGCTGTGCGTTCATGACATGAATCTCGATTTCAAACTTTTGAGCTAATTCTCTGTTTCCGCACGGCTTCTTCCAACAAGCCCTGCCTCGGCCTGGGGGCTACACCAGTTCCCTGCCCTTGGCGTCGATGGCGTTGGCCACCGCCTCGTCGGTCGCCTCGTCCGGCAGAAGCATCTCGTTATGCGCCTTGCCCGACGGGATCATCGGGAAGCAGTTGGCAAGTGTGGCGACCCGACAGTCGAAGATCACCGGTTTCTTCACCGCGATCATCTCCTTGATCGCGTCGTCCAGCTCGTCCGGTTTCTCGCAGCGAATGCCATGGCCGCCATAGGCTTCGGCGAGCTTGACGAAATCCGGCATCGCCTCGGTGTAGGAATGCGACAGCCGGTTGCCGTGCAGAAGCTGCTGCCACTGCCGCACCATGCCCATATACTGGTTGTTGAGGATGAAGATCTTGATCGGTGCGTCGTGCTGCACCGCCGCGCTCATCTCCTGCATCGTCATCTGCACCGAGGCATCGCCGGCAATATCAATGACCAGCGCATCCGGGTGTGCGATCTGCACGCCGAGCGCCGCCGGCAGGCCGTAGCCCATCGTGCCGAGCCCACCGGAGGTCATCCAGCGGTTCGGCTTCTCGAAATGATAGTGCTGCGCCGCCCACATCTGGTGCTGGCCGACCTCGGTGGTGATGTAAGTGTCCATGTCCTTGGTCAGCGCGTAGAGCCGCTGGACGGCATATTGCGGCATGATCACATCGTGATTCATCTTGTAGGCAAGCGAATCCCGCGCGCGCCATTTCGCGATCTGCTCCCACCATGGGTGGAGCGCCTTCTTGTCGGCCTTGGCAGTCGCCCGCCACAGCCGCACCAGATCCTCCAGCACCCGGCCGACGTCGCCTATGATCGGCACATCGGTGTGGACGTTCTTGTTGATCGAGGACGGATCGATATCGATATGGATCTTCTTCGAGTTCGGCGAGAACGCGGTGAGCCGGCCGGTGATACGGTCGTCGAAGCGCGCGCCGATGCAGACCATGACGTCGCAATCATGCATCGCCATGTTGGCTTCATAGGTGCCGTGCATGCCGAGCATGCCCATCCAGTTCTTGCCCGATGCCGGATAGGCGCCAAGGCCCATCAGTGTCGAGGTGATCGGGAAGCCGGTGAGGTCGACCAGTTCGCGCAGCAAATGGCTGGCTTCCGGGCCGGAATTGATGACACCGCCGCCCGTATAGAGGATCGGCCTTTTGGCGTTGGCCATCAGTTCGACCGCCGCCTTGATCTTTTCCAGGTCGCCCTGGACCTTAGGCTGATAGCTCGTGCGCGGCGCCGTCTGCGGCGGCACATAGATGCCCTTGGCGAACTGCACGTCCTTCGGGATGTCGACGACGACCGGACCGGGACGTCCTGTCGTCGCGACATGAAACGCCTCGTGGATGATTGCCGCGAGCTCGTTGACGTCCTTCACCAGCCAATTGTGCTTGGTGCAGGGCCGCGTGATGCCGATCGTGTCGCACTCCTGGAAGGCATCCGAGCCGATCAGCGATGTCGGCACCTGGCCGGTCAGGCAGACCAGCGGGATCGAATCCATCAGCGCATCCTGCAGCGGCGTCACCGCATTGGTGGCGCCCGGCCCCGAAGTCACCAGCATGACGCCGGCCTTGCCGGTCGAGCGCGCATAGCCCTCCGCCGCATGGCCCGCGCCCTGCTCGTGACGGACAAGGATGTGCTCGACCTCATCCTGCTGGAAGATCTCATCATAGATCGGGAGAACCGCGCCGCCCGGATAGCCGAAAACATGCTTGACGCCATTGTCCTTCAGCGCCTGCACCACCATTTCGGCGCCGGTCATTTCGCGCCGCTCGTTCTGTCCACTGCTCATCGGTCTGGTCCCGTACTGTCCGCCATCAGGCGATTGCTGGTCGTTTAGTCGTGTTTCGGGCAATAAAAAAGGCCCCCGAGGGAGCCTGTGTGTGCGCATGGGAGGTTTTCGCCCGGCGGTTACACCGCCTTGCCCACGCGCTTTCCTACTACGAGAATGAGTGCCGTTTTCATGGTGGCGGACAATAGAATTGGTTTTGCGCCGCTGTCAACGGCCAATGTGCACAACGCCAAAACGGTTCGGGGCGGTTGGCCGTGTCAGACAGGCCCGTTGGCGCCCATCGCGTTGAACCACCGTTCCGGTACGACCGCCGGCAGGATCAGTGTCCGCGATCGTCCCGATAAGCCATTGAAACCACGCCAAACTATTTGACGACGTGACGCGGCGCATAGTTTGCCGCGATACTCCGGCCAACCGGACTGGGAGGGTCCGGCAAAGCCACGATGACGACCAGGACTTCACGGGAGGAAATTTGATGCTCGACAAGGCCCCAGCCCAGAAACTGACCGACCTGCTCGACCAATTCGGTGCAGCGCTCGCCGCCGGCGACATCGACAAGGCGGTCGGGTGCTTTCAGGAAGACTGCTACTGGCGCGACCTGGTGACCTTCACCTGGAACATCAAGACCATGGAAGGTCGCGACCAGGTGCGCGACATGCTGATGAGCCAGTTGGCGAAGACAAAACCTTCGAACTGGGCGATCGCCAAGGGCGAGGACGCCAGCGAAAACGGCGAGCTGCTGGAGGGCTGGATCAGCTTCGAAACGGAGGTTGCGCGCGGCTTCGGCCATATCAGACTGAAGAACGGCAAGATCTGGACGCTGCTCACCACCATGGTCGAGCTGAAGGGCCATGAGGAACCCGCCGGCTTCGCCCGGCCGTTGGGCGCCAAGCATGGCCACGGCAAAAATCGTCCAACCTGGAAGGAGGAGCGCGAGAAGGAGGCGACTGAACTCGGCTTTATCAGTCAGCCCCACACGCTCATCGTCGGCGGCGGCCAGGGCGGCATCGCGCTCGGTGCCCGGTTGCGGCAGCTCGGCGTGCCGACCATCATCGTCGAGAAGAACGAGCGCGCCGGCGATTCATGGCGCAAGCGTTACAAGTCGCTCTGCCTGCACGACCCGGTCTGGTACGATCATCTGCCCTATATCGATTTTCCGAAGAACTGGCCGGTCTTCTCGCCCAAGGACAAGATCGGTGACTGGCTGGAAATGTACGCCAAGGTCATGGAGCTGAATTACTGGTCCTCGACCGAGGCCAAGAGCGCCACCTATGACGACAAGAAGAAGGAATGGACCGTCATCGTCCACCGCGACGGCAAAGATATCACGTTGAAGCCGAAGCATCTGGTGCTGGCGACGGGACAGTCAGGCAAGGCCAATTTGCCGAAATTCAAGGGCATGGACAACTTCAAGGGTGATCAGCACCATTCCTCCAAGCACCCCGGCCCCGATGCCTATGCCGGCAAGCGCGCCGTCGTCATCGGCTCGAACAACTCAGCCCATGACATCGCCGCAGCCCTTTGGGAGGCCGGCGCCGATGTCACCATGGTGCAGCGCTCGACCACCCATATCTCCAGATCCGACACGCTGATGGAAATCGGACTGGGTTCGCTCTACTCGGAAAAAGCCGTGCAAGGCGGTATGACCACGGCCAAGGCCGACCTCGTCTTTGCGTCCCTGCCCTACAAGATCCTGCATGAATTCCAGATCCCGGCCTACGCCGAGATGAAGAAGCGCGACGCCAAATTCTACGAGGGGCTGGAAAGGGCAGGATTCATGCTCGACTGGGGCGATGACGATTCCGGCCTGTTCATGAAATATCTCAGGCGCGGCTCAGGCTACTACATCGATGTCGGTGCTTCCGACCTCATCATCGATGGCTCGATCAAGCTGAAAAGCGGCGTCGAGGTCAAGGAGGTCCGGGAGCATTCGGTCCTGCTTAGCGACGGATCGGACCTGCCGGCCGACCTCATCGTCTACGCCACCGGCTATGGCTCGATGAACGGCTGGGCGGCCGACCTGATATCCAGGGACGTTGCCGATAAGGTCGGAAAATGCTGGGGCCTCGGCTCCAACACTACCAAGGATCCCGGCCCCTGGGAGGGCGAATTGCGCAATATGTGGAAGCCGACGCAACAGGAAGCACTGTGGTTCCATGGCGGCAATCTGCACCAGTCGCGCCACTATTCGCAATTCCTGTCGCTGCAGTTGAAGGCGCGGCACGAAGGCATCGCAACGCCGGTCTACGGGCTGCAGCAGGTCCATCACAAGGGATAGAAATTCAGAGCAGTCACCGGGACTGGCCGATGCGCTTCCAGTAGATAAGCGTACCGGTCAGCCCGCCATGCGGCTTCAACGCGTAGTCCGGTATTTCGCCGGCTAGCGTGAATCCCAGCCTCTCATAGAGGCCGGAGGCGCCCTCCTCTGCCGCTGTATCCAGGACCAGCAACGTGCGGCCTTTCTCGACAGCGAGGCTTTCGGCCGCCCGCATCAGGCGAGTCGCCACGCCCTTGCCGCGATGATCGACACGGGTCATCAGCTTGGCGATCTCGGCCCGGTGCGGCTGGTTGGGAGGACAGTCGTGCAGCAAGGTGACGGTGCCGACCAGAGCCTTGCCATCCCATGCACCGAGCACCGCTCTTTCGCCTCTTGCCGCGGCCATAAGCGATCTGGTCCAGAAGGCGCCTGCAGCTTCCGGCGCCAGCGGATGCATGAAACTGACTGATCCGCCGGTCGCAACCGTCTCAATCAGCATATCGACCAGCATTGCCTGGGCTCCCGCAGCCTGGGTCAGAGCCTTGATTTCGATGGAGCTCATGCGTGCGATGTCCTTTGACTGCGTGGAGCGATCTGCGTGTTCCAGCCGTCAATCCAGACGACTGACTCGGCGTCGCTTTCGTGCTGCCTTGATCGCGGCGATGCGATCGGTGTCCTTTGGCTGCAGATGCAGCCCGCGTTCCAGGATTTCGAGCGTATATTCCTCATAGGTCAGGCCCAGCCGCTCGGCCTTTTCCATCCGCATCAGCATCACGTCGCGGCTCGGCGCCTTCCACGCCTTGGCATGCGCAGCCTGCCAGGCAAGGAAGATATAAGGGTCGCCCTTGCCCCATGGAGGTCCCTTGTAGTCGTCGAGTGGCGGTCCGCCATTGTCGGTGCGTTTGGGACGGCGTGCCATGCGTTCAGCCTCTTGCCAGCGCAACCAAATAGTCGGCGGCGTCCGGTCCAGGAGCATGGAAGGTGCAATTCGACGGCGCGCCAAGCGCCAGGCAGTCACCGGGTTCGAGACTATGCACGACATCGCCCTCGGTGAATTCCAGCCGTCCGGAAATCAGCCAGATCTGCTGTCTGATGAAGGCGTAGGACGCGGCCGGAAAACTCACCTTGGCTCCCGCCGGCAATTGCACCCGGATCAGTTCGAGCGGCATGTCCGAGACCGGCGAAAGATGCCGCCTGATATAGCCGGTGGCGGGATCGCGCCAGACCGGCTGATCGCTTTGGCGAAGCAGCCCGCCGCCCTGCAGCTCCGCCCGCGCGATGAGGGTGGAAAGCGTCATGCCGAAGGCCGCTGCGATGCGCACCAGAAGTGCTGCGGTCGGGCTCGTCTTGCCGCGTTCTATCGTGCTGAGCATGGCCTTAGACACGCCGGAGCGGTCCGCGAGCTCCGCCAGTGACCAGTCCTTCAAAGCCCTTTCGGCGCGTATTCTCCTGCCGATGGTCGAGGAGATATCGTTCGCTATAACAGTCATTAATCCGATATATCGAAATTTCGGATTCGAGCAAGAGGCCGATCGGTTCAATTTTCGCGAATGGCTTAATGCCCTCTACACCATCCGACCTCACCCCACCTTAACCTCGCCGCCGTAAGGTCGATCGCCTGGGGAAATGGGAAACAGCCTGTCCATGTTCGTCGACCGCGAAGCCTCCGTTGGAGAGCCGGCATTGCAGGAGCGCCGCAAGGCGGAGCAGAGCGACAAGCGCATTCTGGGCAATGTCGTCCAGTGCGACGGCGCGCGCGCCACCATCAGCGCCTATGCCGCCGATGTCGAAGGCACGGTCACCGGCCATTGGAGCGTCGGCAAGATGATCTCCATCAATCTTGGCACCACGCGAACCGTCGGCCTGGTCTACGAGATCGGCAAGTCGGATCGCGCCTGGAGCAATGAGGGCCAGAACCCGATCGAGGTCAGCATCGAGCTTATCGGCGAGGTGCGCGACGGCGCCGAGCCCGGCGCCAAACCGATTTTCGACCGCGGCATCACCATCTATCCGCATATCGGCGCCATCGCCCACCGCATTCGCAGCCGCGACCTGCAGGCAGTCTATGATCTCGCCGGACGTCATTCGATCACCATCGGCACGCTGTCACAGGACGAGGCGATCGACGCCAACATCGCCATCGACGACACGCTGGCGCGCCACTTCGCTATTGTCGGCACCACCGGCGTCGGCAAATCCACCGCCGTCTCGCTGCTTTTGCGCAAGTCGATCGCCGCCCGGCCCGACCTGCGCGTCCTTATCCTCGATCCGCACAACGAGTTCGCCGCATCCTTGCCCGAACACTGCGTCAGGGTCGATTCGACGACGCTGGACCTGCCCTTCTGGATGTTCAAGCTCGAGGAATTTGCCGAAGTGCTGTTTCGCGGGCGCGAGACCGTGCCGGAAGAGATCGATGCCTTGCGCGATCTCATACCCGCCGCCAAGAACCTGTACCGCAATCCGAATTCGGGCGGCTATCTCAGGCGCGGCAGCGATGCGCTGACCGCGGATACGCCGGTGCCCTATCGCGTTGTCGATCTCATCAAGCAGATCGACGAGCGCATGGGACTGCTGGAAAGCAAGAACGACCGCCCCACTCTCAAATCGCTGAAGACGCGCATCGAATCGGCGGCCTCGGATCCGCGCTACCGCTTCATGTTCAACTCGCGGCTGATCGAGGACACTATCCACGAGACGATCGGCAATATTTTTCGCGTGCCGCATCACGGTCGCCCGGTGACCTGCTTTGAGATGGCCGGCATGCCGTCGGAAGTGGTCAATTCGGTCTGCTCGGTGCTGGCGCGCCTGGCCTTCGACCTAGCGTTGTGGAGCGAAGGCCGGCTGCGATTGCTTTTGCTGTGCGAGGAAGCCCACCGCTATATGCCGGCCGATCCGCGCCTCGGTTTTGCTCCGACCCGGCACGCGCTGTCGCGCATCGCCAAGGAAGGCCGCAAATATGGCTGCTATCTTGGTGTCGTTACCCAGCGCCCGGGCGAACTCGATCCCACCATCCTGTCGCAGTGCTCGACCTTCTTCGCCATGCGGCTCGCCAACGAGCAGGACCAGGCGATCATCCGCTCGGCGATCGCCGATTCCTCGGCCTCGACGCTGGCGTTCCTGTCTTCCATGGGCCAGCGCGAAGCCATCGCCTTCGGGGAAGGCGTTGCGACGACCATGCGGCTGAAATTCGAAAAACTGTCCGAGGATCTGATCCCCGGCACGGCCAAGCGCGAGGAAGCCTTGCCTTCCCAGGTCGGCAACGATGTCGATCTGGTGGCGATCGTCGAAAGGCTGCGCAACGTGCCAAAACCGCAGCAGGCGATGGCCTTCGCCGAAGTTGTCGATTCGAGCCGGCAGGCCGGCGATCCCAACTATCGCAAGCCGCCCGCCCCGACTGTCGCACGCGTCCAGCCGGACGACGATTTCGACATGCGCTACGGCCTGAAACCCGCGACCTTCGGCCTGCGCCCGCAGAACGATTGAGCCCAGCAGCGAATAAATCCTGAAAACTTTGTCAGTCTCTAAGCTTGGGTAAATCCCGGAAGGGAATTCATCAGGCCGGATCGAATGACGTGGCTTTCGAGAACCGGAGCGGAGCGGACATTCGAGTCCGTGAGCACGCGCATGCCCCCGAAAATCGGAATCGATTTTCGGAAAGGATCATGCGCAAACTAAAAGTGCTACAGCGTCCTTTGCGCGTCCAAAGGACGCGCGGCGCTGTAGTAGCGCAGAGAACTGCGTCAGTCGGCCGGCCTCATGAATTCTTCTCCGGGATTTCAGGCGCAGACGCGGTTGCGGCCTTGCCTCTTTGCCTCATAAAGCTGGCGATCGGCGCGGCGATAGAACTCTTCGGCGGTTTCCTTGCGATCCCAGACGGCGAGGCCGACGCTGGTGGTGATCTTCAGACGAACATTGCCTGACAGTATCGACATGTTGGCGATTGCCTTGCGGATGCGCTCGGCGAATTTGGACAGCAGTTCGGCGTCCATGTTGGGGGTGACTACTGCGAATTCCTCGCCACCCAGGCGCGCAACCACGTCGTGATAGCGCGTCATGTCCTTGAGACAATTGGCGACTGCCCGCAACACCTCGTCGCCGACATCATGGCCGTGGGTGTCGTTGACCTGCTTGAAATGGTCGAGATCAAGGATCATCAGCCCGACCGGCTTCTCGATGCGGCGGAACTCTTCGAGATATTCCTTCAGTGCATCGTCGAAATAGCGCCGGTTCTGCATGCCGGTCAGGCTGTCGGTCAGCGCCGCATGCTCCAGCGTTTCCGAACGGGCGCTGAGCGAAACCGTCATGGCGCGCAGCTTGCCTTCTTCCGTCGCCTGCTTGCGGATCAGTGGGTAGATGAAGAAAATGCCGAAGAACAGGGCAGTCGCCAAAAGAACGCCGGTCGCAAACAACAGTTTGTTGAGATAGATGATCTTCTCAACCCCGGAAGGCGTATTGATCTCTGCCGCGAAGGCCTGCAGAAGCCCATAGGCGTGAAGCGTCACCAGGCCGGCGGCCAGGATCACAAAGATAAAGACGAAAAAGGCTGATTCCGCCTTGTGAAAACGCATCTGCTCCCCGTTGGAAAATTCCCAAAGGCTTTATGGCACGGACGACCTTACGGACGGTTAATTAGGACAACTTCGACGGGAAGTCTCCCCTCAAGATCAACTTTTCAGGTTGCACTGGAAAAGGCGTCCGAGATCGTGGATCCCGCACGATCATCGGGGCGCAGTCTCAGCCATTCCGGACCCAACTGATGCCTGAACCAGGTCGCCTGGCGCTTGGCATATTGTCGCGTCGCGATCTTTGCGCGCTCGATCGCTTCCGGAAAACTCAGCTCCCCGGCTATTGCGGCTTGGAGTTCGCGAACGCCGATCGCCTTCATCGCCGGCAAATCGGAATCGAGACCAAGACTGGCGAGTTGCTTGACCTCATCGACGGCGCCCTTCTCCAGCATGCGGTCGAACCGCGCCTCGATCCGCTCCACCAGCGCCGCCCGGTCCGGTTCGATCACGAAGAAGCGTGCGCTGTCCCTGTCGATCAGCGGGCGGCCACGCGCCGCCTGCCATTCCAGGATGGAACGGCCTGACGCGTCGAGCACCTCCAACGCCCGCACGATGCGCTGGCCATCGGTCGGCTTCAGCATCATGCCTGCTGCGGAATCCTCGCGCAGCAAGATGCGGTGCAGCTTGGCCGCGCCCTGCTCCCGGAGTTCGTAGCGCCAGCGGTCACGGATCGGCTGCGGAATGTCGGGCATTTCCGAAATGCCTTGCGCAAGCGCCCGGAAATAAAGCCCGGTGCCGCCGACGAAAATCACCGGCCGCTCTGAGAGCGTGCCCTCGTCGATGAGCTTCATCACGTCGCGCAGCCAGGCGCCGGTGGAATAGGCGATGGAGGGATGGACATGCCCGTAGAGATAATGCGGGACGCGAGCGAGTTCGGCAGCGGTCGGCCGCGCCGTCAGCACGTCGAGCACAGAATAGCCTTGCATGGAATCGGTGTTGACGATGACGCCGCCCTTGCGCTCGGCGAGATCGAGCGCGAGAGCGGACTTGCCGCTGGCGGTCGGCCCGGCTATCAGGATCGCGTTCTCAACGCGGCCCTCGCCCGCCTGCCCGCCGGAATTTTTGATGCCGCTGATCGCCACGCTCGTATCCCATCCCGCCGGCCGCGCATTGTCGCCGGCGCTTGCGAATATGGCGTCACGGTCGGTCGGCGCAAGCACTGTTCGCTGGCTGGCCGAAGGCATCGCCTGCGAATTCGCTTTGCCCGAGGCGGCCGGAGCCGCTGAAACGACCGCCAGCCTGCGCGCCGTGCTCGCACCCGAACCGGTCGACGTGATCGTTCAGCAGGTCGAGGCAAGGCGAAAGAAAATCCTTATCGCCGATATGGATTCCACGATGATCGATCAGGAGTGCATCGACGAGCTTGCCGATGAGATCGGCGTCAAGGATTACGTCGCCGCCATCACGGCGCGATCGATGAATGGCGAGATCGCTTTCGAGCCGGCCTTGCGCGAGCGGGTGGCGCTGCTGAAAGGCCTCGACACTGCCGTGGTCGACCGCGTCATCACCAACCGCTTGACGCTGGCTTCCGGCGGCCGCGCGCTTGTCCAGACCATGCGCGCCAATGGCGCATGGACTGCACTCGTGTCGGGTGGCTTCAACGTCTTCACCGCACGCATCGCCGCCATGCTCGGCTTTCAGGAGAACCGCGCCAATCGGCTGATCGAGCAGGGCGGCCACTTCACCGGGCTGGTGGCCGAGCCGATCCTGGGGCGCGCCGCCAAAGCCGATGCGCTACTCGAGATTTCGGCCCGCCTGGGGCTGACGACCGCAGACGCCATTGCTGTCGGCGACGGCGCCAACGACCTCGACATGATCCGCCTTGCCGGCGCGGGTGTGGCACTTCATGCCAAGCCTGTCGTGGCGGCGGAGGCAAAATTCCGCATCGACCACGGCGACCTGACCGCGCTTCTCTATCTGCAGGGCTACCGGCGGGAGGAGTTTGTAGAGTGACGCCGATCCGCACCGAGCGGCTAATCCTGCGCAACTGGGAGGATCGCGACCGCGAGCTCTTCCACCGGATCAATTCCGACGAACGCGTCATGGAATTCTTTCCATTTCGCCGCGACCGCGCTGCCGCGGACGCCAAAATGGACGAGTTCCGCGCCTGGATCGCCGAGGATGGCTACGGTTTCGCCGCCGCCGAGATAATTGAAACGCGCCAATGCATCGGCTTCGTCGGCCTCCTCGATACCGATCATTTGCCCTTCCTGCCCGCCGGCACCGTCGAGATCGGCTGGCGGCTGGCGCCCGAATTCTGGGGCCATGGCTATGTCACCGAGGCGGCCGAAGCGTGGCTCGCCTACGGCTTCGAAACGCTCGGCCTCGACGAAATCGTGTCCTTCGCCGTTAGGGATAATCACCGTTCCACCGCGGTCATGAAGCGCCTGGGCATGATCGCCGACCCGGCCAGCGATTTCGACCACCCCGGCATTCCGGACAGCCACGCCGCGCTCAAGCAGCATGTGTTCTACAGGCTGACAGCCAAGGATTGGCGAAAAAACCGACCCTAATCAGTGCTTGTCAAACGGAAGCTCGTCGCCGGGTTGCGGCGGTTTGACGCCGACGCGATCGAGCACTTTCGAGAAATCCTCGCCCGATGCATCACCAGCCCGTCGACGCAGGAAATCGGCCGCTGTCTCCATGGCTCCCACCTTTTGCGCCACAGCCGAAGCGATCCACTGGTTCAGCGACACACCATCAGCCTTTGCCAGACGTGCAGCCGCCTCCTTGATCGACAAGGGAAGTTTCAACGGATAAGTCGCCTTGCTCATATTCGAAATCCTTCTAACAATTCGGCGGGGCTGACGACTGGAACTTCAAAACGGCCTGCCGCAGTCACAAAATCGCGGCGATTGTGAGTGACCAATGCGTCTGCCCGACCATTGATCGCTGCCTCAAGCACCATCTCATCCTTCGGGTCATTCAATTGCGGGCGCCAGAAAAAGTGCAGTTCGACCGGCTCTGCCAAGACAGCGAAGCCGGCCAGCAAACGATCCAGATCTGCAAGCGACAATCCGTGAATTGCCCTTTGCTCAGGGCGGGTCAGCACGGTTTCATATTCAAGAAACAGCGCTGTTGTCACCAATGGGCAAAACTGTCGATTTGCGACCAACCGCAAAACGGCAAATGACGCACCATTCCTGCTGCGCAGACCTGCGGTCAGAACGTTTGTGTCCAATGCGATCCGCTTCACAGGTCAAAATAGTACATCCCATGGGATGTTTCAACGTGCCTGTGAAGCTACCAGACTCAATCCATCCGGATCGTCACAAACCGCAACTCGCCGGTCTTCGACGCCAGCATCAGCAGGGCGTTCTTGCGTCCCTGCTCCTTCAATGCGGCAATCCGGTCCATGACATCCTTGGGCGTGGCGACCGATTCCTGCGCGATCTCGGTGATCACCTCGCCGGCCTGGATGCCGCGTTCGGCGGCGGCCGAATCCTTGGTGACCTCGGTGATGACGACGCCGGAGACTTCGGCGGCGATGCCGAATTTCGTCCGCGTCTCGTCGTTGAGCTCGCCAACGGTCATGCCGAGCACGGAAGCCGTCGAAACGGCAGGCGCCTTGTCGCCATTGTCCTGATCGGTGCTGCCGTCCTCGCTGCTGGCAAGCTTTTCGCCATCTTCGAGCCGGCCGAGCGTCACCTTCACGGTCTGCTCGACACCCTTGCGCACGATGACCACGTCGACAGCCTTGCCGACCGAGCTTTCCGCGACGACACGCGGCAGGTCGCGCATTTCATTGACGTCCCTGCCGTCGAACTTGATGATGACGTCGCCCGCCAGGATGGTGCCGTTGTCGACGGGTCCGCCCTTGATGACGCCAGCGACCAGCGCGCCCTTGGCCGTCGCCATGCCCAGGCTTTCGGCAATGTCGTCCGTCACCGGCTGGATGCGCACGCCGAGCCAGCCGCGCCGCGTCTCGCCAAATTGACGGAGTTGGTCGACGACGCCCAACGCGAGCTGCGAGGGAATGGAAAAGCCGATGCCGATCGAGCCGCCGGACGGCGAGATGATCGCCGTATTGATGCCGATTACCTCGCCGCTGCTGTTGAACAGCGGTCCGCCGGAATTGCCGCGGTTGATCGCGGCATCGGTCTGGATGAAATCGTCGTAGGGACCGGAATTGATGTCGCGGTTGCGGGCCGAGACGATGCCCACCGTTACGGTGCCGCCAAGGCCGAACGGATTGCCGATCGCCATCACCCAGTCACCAACACGCATCTTGCTGGAATCGCCGAATTTCACCGCCGTCAGTTTGTGCCCTTTCGGATCGACCTTCAGCACCGCCACGTCGGTCTTGGTGTCGGTGCCGACCAGCGTCGCCTTTAGCGTCACGCCGTCTGAGAAATTCACCTCGATGTCGTCGGCATCGGCGATCACGTGGTTATTCGTCACCACGATGCCCTGCTCGGCGTCGACCACGAAGCCGGAGCCCAGCGACTGCACCTTTTGCGAGCGATCGCCCTGTTCGCCGGGACGGTTCTTGAAGAAATCGTCGAAGAAATCCTGAAAGGGCGAGCCCTCTGGAAGCTGCGGCATCGGCACCGCGCCAGGCCCCTCCGTGCCCTTCACCCTCTGCGAGGTCGATATGTTGACCACGGCACCCAGCAGGCCCTGCGCGAGATCGGCGACCGAAGCCGGGCCATCCGCGGCGGCCGTCGGCGTCACCAGCGACGGGACGGTAGCGGCGCCAATAAGAAGTGCTGCAGCACCCGAAGTGAACGTCCGCCTCGCCGCGCGCAAAAAGCTGTTGGATGTCATCGAGAAGTCTCCCGGTGTCTCAGAAAGGAAAAGCGCTCGCCGAAAACGCTGCGTCGAGTCATGTTGGCAAGAAATACGGCACGTTTGCGGCTATGGCTATCGGCATAGGATAAATCCTCCGTTATCCGAAATCATAGTCCGATCACGTCACCCACCACGCACCAGCCAGACGATGCCGACGCCAACGGCGATTGCGATCAGCCCGGCGATCCGCAGCGCACTCTCCGGCATCGACAGAACTTCGCCGGCAAGTTTCTTGGCGAGGCCAGGAAAGCCGCCATAGACCAGGCCCTCTACGACGAGAACCAAGCCTATTGCCGCCAGAAAATCCTGCACCGGCCGTTACTGGCCGGTGCCTGGCTGCGCTGCCGGCGCAGCAGATGCTGCGGGCGGCGCTGTCGGTGTATCCGCGCCGGCAGGGTTGCGGAAGAAACGGAAGAATTCCGAATTCGGCGACAGCACCATCGTCGTCCCGGTATTATCCAGCGCCGTGCCGTAGGCATTCATCGACCGGTAAAAGCCGAAGAAGGCCGGATCGCGCTGGTAGGCGTCCGCGAAGGTGGCGCTGCGTTGAGCTTCGCCTTCACCACGCAGGATTTCAGACTCCCTCCGTGCCTCGGCGACGATCTCCACCACCTCGCGGTCGGCGCGAGCCCTTATGCGCTGCGCCGCCTCGTTGCCGCGCGCCCTCAGCCGCTCGGCTTCGGCCAGACGCTCAGCCTTCATGCGGTCGTATGTCTGTTGCGAGACTTCCGCCGTCAAATCGGTTCGGCGAATGCGGACATCCTCGATCTGCAGGCCGAGCGACGTGGCGTCGGGCCTCAGTTGATCGCGCACTTCACGCATCATCACGGCTCGCTCTTCCGAGAGCGCCGCCTCGAAGTCGCGCAGACCGTAAACACGGCGCAAGGCGGCGTCGAGACGCGTCCTCAATCGTGCCTCGGCCAGCTCGATCTGACCGGACACAGCGGAGCGGAATACGCGCGGATCCGAGATCCGATAGGCGATGAAGGCGTCGACCTCATAGAACTTGCCGCCCGAAACCTGGACGCGGATGTTGTCGAGGTCGAAGCGCAGCACCCTGTTTTCGATCAACTGCACGCTGTCGGCATCGAAGAAGGCGAACGGCGCCTTGAAATAGATGCCCGGCTGGCTCTTGACGTCGACGATCTCGCCGAACCTGAGCACCAGCGCCTGCTGGCGCGCATTGACAACGAAGACCGACGAATAAAGCAGGAACAGGATGACCGCTGCGATGACGGCGATGATGGGAAGACGGTTGGCCATCACTGGGTTCCTCCGAGGACCGGCGCCGGCGCCTTCTGCTGCAATGCCGGCAGCGGCAGATAGGGAACAACCCCTTGTCCGTTGCCTTGCTCGATAATGACCTTGCTGGAATCCTTCAGAACCCTCTCCATCGTTTCCAGATAAAGCCGCTGGCGCGTCACATCCGGCGCTTTGGCGTATTCGTCATAGACCGAGATGAAGCGCTGCGCCTCGCCTTCGGCCTCCTGCACGACCCGGTTCTTGTAGCCGGCCGCCTCCTCACGGATCTGTGCGGCCTCGCCGCGTGCCTGGCCGAGCTTCTGGTTGGAATACTGGTTGGCCTGCTCGACGAACTTGTCCTCGTCCTGTTCGGCGCGCTGCACCTCGTCGAAGGCATCGGCCACTTCGCGCGGCGGTGCGGCATCCTCGATCGAAATCGCGTTGACGTTCAGGCCGGCCTTATAGCCGTCCAGCGTCGTCTGGATGATTTCGCGCACTGACGCCGCAATGCCCTCGCGATCGTCGCGGAAGATGTCCTGCGCCGGCCGTCGACCAACCGCTTCGCGCATGGCGCTTTCGGCGACCTGCCGCAGCATGCCATCGGGATCGGACACGTCGAACAGATAGGCCCGAGGATCGGAGACCTGATAGGCCACAGAGAACTGGACATTGACGATGTTCTGGTCACCAGAGAGCATCAGGCCTGAACCGTTGCCTGAGGCCGTGCCGCCACCGATGTCGACGAGTTGTTCGGCGATGACGGCGGTCTCGACCGTTTCAATGGGCCACCAATGGAAATGCAGGCCTGGCTGGGAGAGCTCAGCCTTTGGCACGCCGAATCTGAGTTCGACCGCAACCTCGTCGGGCTGCACGGTATAAACCGCCTTGAACGCCCACAGCACGACAAGCGCTGCCGCGATCAGCCCGAACACGGCTGGGCTTGCGCCACCGCCACCCGGCAAAGCACGCCGCAACCTGTCCTGGCCGCGCCGGATGATGTCTTCGAGATCGGGAGGCGAGCCCTGCGGACCGCTTGGCCCCTTTGGTCCCTGCCCCCAGGGTCCTGGATTGTTGCCGCCGCCCCATGGGCCGCCGCCTCCGCCGCTTTTGTCATTCCAGGGCATGAATGTCCTTTCGCTCCCTCACGCGCCGGCCTGACGACGCAAAAATCCAGTATGGTTCTTCTATAGGGACGCGACGGCGCGCTTTCAACGCGATCGGTCGTCGTCACCGTCCGTTTTGGACCGTCGCGACCCTTTATCGTCTCTCAATGCACGTCGCGGCGTCGCTCGTAAACCGAATAGCGTGTCGCATGGCTATCCTTTTCACCGGCAGGAATGTCCTGCGAGCGGACGATGCGCCACGAATCCGGGTCGATAGGCGGGAAATGCGCGTCGCCGTCGACCGCGGCAAGGATATGGGTGACATGCAAGCGGTCGGCCAGCGGCAGCGCCTGGGCATAGATCTCGCCGCCGCCGATGATGCAGATTTCGTCGGCGCCTGCCATGCAGCGCCCGCGCACCTTCGCCAGACCGATCGCGTCGTCGAGCGAATGCACGACTTCGACGCCCTCGGCGCGCCAGGTCTTGTCGCGGGTGACCACGACGTTGAGCCTCCCAGGCAGAGGCCTGCCGATGCCTTCATAGGTCTTGCGGCCCATGATGATAGGTTTGCCCATCGTGTCGGCCTTGAACCGCTTGAGATCGCTGGAAAGTCGCCACGGCAAACCGCCGTCGCGCCCGATCACGCCGTTTTCGGCGATGGCGACATAGATCGCGACGTCCATCAGCCACCGCTCCCGCCATCGCCGCTATCGGTAGGCACCAGCAGCAAAATGTCGATGTCGCGCTCGGGGTAGAAATTTTGCGCCGTCATCTCGAAACGCGTCGGCCCGACTTTCCTGACGTTTTCGCCACAGAACGAGACCAGGTTCTTCGGGTCGCCCTTGTCGACAGTCAGCTTGAATTTGCCGATGGTGCCCGTCGCCCAGTTGCCGCCAGTGGTCAGGATATAGGCGATGCGGTTTTCGAAATATCTCGGAGTGCCGTCGGGATTGCCCTTCGCTGCCTTGCGGATCGCATTCTCGAACGTCTGGTCCATGCAGTAGCGGGTCTTATAGGCGGCGTATTGGCCCTGGAACTGGCCGTCATAGAAGAAGCTGACCGAGGAGGTGCCGCCAACGCTCGGCTTGTAGCGGTGGGCGACGCGGACTGCCTTGTTGGCTGGAAAGGTCGAGCGCCACCAATAGGTCGAGCGCAATTGCCAGAACGGCACGTAGACGGTCTTCATGCCCGAACCGTCGTCGGCGGTGTCCTCGATGATAAGGCCGCGATCGACCCAGTCGTCGGCAACCGCTTGCGGCAGCTTTGCCAATGCCGCCTTGGCCGCGTCGCCGAACGGGTAAAACGGCACGTTATGCGCCTTCAGATCGGCGCTGATGTCGATGCCGAGCGCAAACGCCTTCTGCTCAAGCTGCGGTTTTGCCACCACGCCGTCGATCGTCACCTCGAAGCCGAGGAAATTGTCGCTCTGACCGTCGGGAATCGCCGGCATCTCGTTGGGGTCGCCTTCGATGTCGGGCATCGGGAAGGCGACGATCGCGTCGACATCCCTGTCGGTGTTGTTGCGGAAGACATAGTCGACCGTCACCTTTTCCGGCGAGATATAGAGATCCTCGCTCTCCATCGCGACGGCGTCGCTGCGCGACAGGATCAGGCCGCCCGTTCCCAATTCGGCGATTGAATCATTGGCGAATACGGGCGTGGCCGAGAGCGCCAGCGCTGCGGTCAGGACATAACGGAACATGGAAGCTCCCTTGGCGAGAATGCCGGTATGACTCTAGCCGTTTCAATGTGGAGTTTCAAAGCCCTTCCGCGTACTCGTCGGCGCTTGCCAGGCTTGTCTGGACACCGACGTTCCGATCGGGCAGGAGTTCGGCCATGCGCAAGCTTCTCGTCATCGGCATCGGCGCCGGCAATCCCGACCACATGACCGTGCAGGCCATCGACGGCTTGAACCGCGCCGAGGTGCTGTTCATTCCCGACAAGGGCGCGAAGACGAACGATCTCGCAGAACTGCGCCGCCAGATCTGCGACCGATTCGTCACCAATCCAAACTCGCGCCGCGTCGAGTTCGACGTGCCGGTGCGGGCCGAGCCGGCCCCCTCCTATCGCTCGACCGTCGACGACTGGCACGAGGCGATCGCCGCGATCTATGAAGGCCTGATCCGCGATGAGCTTTCGCAAGACGGCTGCGGCGCCTTCCTGATCTGGGGCGATCCCTCGCTCTACGACAGCGCGTTGCGCATCCTGGAGCGTGTGCGCGTGAGAGGCAATGTCGCGTTCGAGCTCGAGGTGATCCCAGGCATCACCGCTGTCCAGGCGCTTGCCGCCAGCCACAGAACCGCGCTGAACCGCATCGGCGATGCGGTTCAGATCACCACCGGCCGTCGGCTCACCGAGGAAGGTTTGCCCGACAATGCCGGCAGCACCGTCGTCATGCTGGACGGCAAATGCGCCTTCAACACGCTGGACGACAAAGACCTCGTCATCCACTGGGGCGCCTATCTCGGCACGCCCGACGAGATCCTGATTTCCGGCCGCCTCGGCGATGTCGGCGACGAGATCGCGAAGACACGCGAGGAAGCCCGCCGGAAAAAGGGCTGGATCATGGACACCTATCTGCTGCGCAAGCCCGGCGAGCCTGAGGAGTAGGAGGGGTAGGCTTGGCCGGCACAGACTCCACCGACCTCACCCGGCATCGATCTCCGCCTGCAGTGCCTCCATATGCGGCGCCGCCGCGGAAGCCGCAGCCCGTTCGATGGCGCGAAAGCGGCTGACCACCGCGAGCCCCACCGAGGTCAACTGGGCGCCGCCGCCCTTTTTCCCACCGGTCTGCGCCGCGACCAGCGGCTTGCCGAACACCCGGTTCATGTCCTCGACCAGATCCCAGGCGTGTTTGTAGGACATTTCCATGCCGCGCGCCGCAGCCGAGATCGAGCCGAAGGCGGCGATCTGCTCCAGGAGCTCGATCTTGCCCGGCCCGATGCGCCCTTCTGGATCGAGGTTTATCCGCAAGCTCAGCGACGGCATTTGCTCCTCCGCAGTCACGCCACATCCATCCTAGAAGCTCTCCAGCGATACCGCTATTCTAAAATGATATAGCGACAATCATCCGGTGGTCATCCATCCGCCTCGACAGGCAAGCCGGCGCCCGTGTTCGCCCGGTCGAAGCTTACCGTCTTGACCACCGCGTAGACCTTTCGACCGAGCCGAAGTTTCAGCGTCTGTCGCGATTGCTCGGTGATCCGGGCAAGCACGGTTGCGCCATTGCAATCGATGCCGATCTCGACCGTAGGCCCCTCACCCGGTTCTATCGCCACGATCGTGCCCGGCAAGATGTTGAGCGCGCTGAGGCCCGTCGGCTGTCCGGTGGCGATCATCACATCGCGGGCACGGATGCGGATGCGCACCAGCGCGCCGACCGGCGTTGTCAGAAGCGGCACGCGGATCTCGCCCGCTGCAGAGCCAAGCACGGTCATGCCAAAGACTTCGTCGTGGCGCAGCACCGCGGTGTCCAGCACCGCGCCGCCCTCGCCGCGCTCTTCTGCCGGCAACAGGTCGAGCCGCTGCATGATCGCCCCGGTCGGGCCGCAAGCAGCGACTTTGCCTTGCGCCAGCACAACGACGTCGCTTGCCAGCCGCGCCACCTCAGAGATCGAATGGCTGACATAGACGATCGGGATTTTCGTCTCGTCGCGCAGCCGCTCGATATAGGGCAGGATTTCTGCCTTGCGAGCCTCGTCGAGCGAAGCCAGCGGCTCGTCCATCAGCAACAATTTCGGGCTGGCGAGCAGCGCCCGGCCGATCGCCACGCGCTGTTTCTCGCCGCCGGAGAGCTTTGCCGGGCGCCGGTCGAGCAAAGGACCGATGCCGAGCAGTTCGACCACCGCATTCATGTCCGCATAGCGTTCCGCCGTCGGCGTGAACCAGTGGCCGTAGCGCAGATTGCTGGCCACGCTCATATGCGGAAACAGCCGCGCATCCTGGAACACCATGCCGATGCGGCGCTTGTGCTTCGGCACGAACAGGCGCGCATCAATATCGACGAGCACACGGCCGTCGGCCGCGATCCGCCCCTTGTCGGGCCGGATCAGTCCGGCAATCATGTTGATCAGCGTCGTCTTGCCGGAGCCCGAGGGCCCGAACAGCGCAGTCAGCCGCCCGGCGCTCTCAAAGCGGGCGTCAACCTCGAAATCGCCAAGTCTATGGCTGATATCGACCACGACCGTCATTCGGTATCCATCCGCTTGCCGACGCGCCGCGCCAGCACTTCCGACGCGATAAGTGCTGCCATCGAAATGACGATCGAGATCAGCGTCAGCCTTAGCGCGCCGGCATCACCGCCCGGCACCTGCGTGAACGTGTAGATCGCCGACGGCAGCGTCTGCGTCTCGTTGGGGATGTTGGAAACGAAGGTAATCGTTGCGCCGAATTCGCCCATCGCCTTGGCGAAAGACAAGATCGCGCCGGCGATCAGGCCGGGCAGGATCAGCGGCAGCGTGATCGTGCCGAACACCCACAGCGGATTGGCGCCAAGCGTTCCGGCTGCCGCCTCGATTCTGCGGTCGACCGCCTCGATCGACAGCCGGATCGCCCGCACCATCAATGGAAAGCCCATGACAGCGCAGGCCAGTGCCGCACCGGTCCAGCGAAAGGAGAAGACAATGCCGAAATGCTCGGCCAGAAAGGCCCCAGCCGGGCCGCGCCTGCCGAAGGAGAGCAGCAGCAGATAGCCGACAACCACCGGCGGCAGGATCAACGGCAGATGCACCAGCCCATTGAGCAGCGTCTTGCCCCAGAATTGTCCACGGGCCAGCACAAGCGCGATCAATATGCCGGGCGGCAGGCTGGCAATCATCGCCACTGTCGCCACCTTGACGGACAGCCGGACCGCATTCCATTCGTCGGGAGTGAGGTCCAGCAGCCAGTTCATCTTTTGGCGTGTGCCTCAGTTGCTCGGCGTAAGGACCGTAAAACCCTGCGCCTTGAAGAGCTCGCCGGCCTTGGCGGACTGCAGGCATTTCAGGAATGCCGGCGTGTCCTTGTCCTTCGAATCCGCCATCTGGGCAATCGGGTAGACGATCGGCGGGTGCGAATCCTCCGGGAAGGTGCCGATCACCTTGACGCCGGGCTCGGCATGCGCGTCGGTGGCGTAGACGATGCCGAGCACTGCTTCGCCGGTCGAAACAAGCTTGAGCGCGGCGCGTACATTCTCGGCCTGCGCCACCTTGCCTTCGACCGAGGACCAGACGCCGAGCGATTCAAGTGCTGCCTTGCCATATTTGCCGGCCGGCACCGCCTTGAAATCGCCCATTGCAAGCCTGCCGTTGGCGATCAGCCCGGCAAGATCAAAACCGTTTTCGATCCTGGTTTCGACCATCGAATCCTTCGGCGCCACCAGCACGATCTCGTTGCCGAGCAACTTCACTTCCGTACCCGGCTTGGTCAGCTTCTTGTCGGACAGATATTTCATCCAGTCGAGGTCGGCTGAGATGAAGACATCGGCTGGCGCGCCGCCCTCGATCTGCTTGGCCAATGCGGAGCTTGCGGCGTAGGAAATAGTCGCCACCTCGCCGACATCGGCCTCGCAGGCGGTGTTCACGGCGTCCAGTGCGTTCTTCATGCTTGCCGCGGCGAAGACAATCAGCCTGTCATCCGCATGGGCAGCCGGCATAGCGGCGATCAACATCGTCATGAGACCGCCAATGGCGGCCGCCGTCAATCCGAAACCCTTGCGCACCAGCATGAAACTCTCCCCGGGGGCTTGAAAATCCGATCAGCGCGAGTCTGCCAATCGATATATCCAAATGAATATAACAAGGGAAGGCTTTTGCCAGACTTAGCCCGGACAATGGCTCAGTTAGTGGCCCGGTCAATGGCATTGCGTGTTGTTGCCACCGCTCGCGATCGATTGAGGTGGATACAGCGCAACGTCGCGGGCCGGTGCCGCAAGTCAAAGCATCGGATATCGTGGTCGGCACCGACAAACGGACAGCAGCCGAGCGATTTCGAGACAGGATCGGTAAAAGCCCGATGTTTGCGGCTCACACCGCGATCGGCGCCTTGATTGTCGCATCGGCGAGGTAGTTTTCCAGCCGGAAATCCTCGAAGCGGAAGGCAAAGAGGTCCTTCACCTCCGGATTGATCCATAGCGTCGGCAGCGCCTTGGGCGTGCGGCGCAACTGTTCGCGCGCTTGCTCGAAATGATTCGCATAAAGATGCGCGTCACCCAGCGTATGGACGAAATCGCCGGGCTTCAGCCCCGTCACCTGCGCCACCATCAGAGTGAGCAGCGCGTAGGAAGCGATGTTGAACGGCACGCCGAGAAAGATATCGCCGGAACGTTGGTAGAGCTGGCAGGAGAGCCTGCCCTCCGAGACATAGAACTGGAACAGGCAATGACAGGGCGGCAGCGCCATCGCTTCCACTTCGGCCGGGTTCCACGCCGAAACGATCAGCCGTCGGGAATTAGGATTCTTGCGTATCTCCTTCAAGAGATTGGCAATCTGGTCGATGGCGCTGCCATGGCCGTCCGGCCAAGAGCGCCATTGCTTGCCATAGACCGGGCCGAGATCGCCATTCTCGTCGGCCCATTCGTCCCAGATCGAGACGCCGTGGTCGTTGAGGTATTTGATGTTGGTGTCGCCGGCCAGGAACCACAAAAGTTCATGCACGATCGACTTCAGGTGAAGCTTCTTGGTGGTGGTGACCGGAAAGCCGCGCGCAAGGTCGAAGCGCATCTGGTAGCCGAACACCGAGCGCGTTCCGGTGCCGGTCCGGTCGCCGCGATCGGCGCCGTTTTCCAGCACATGCTTCAAGAGGTCGAGATACTGGCGCATCGGCTTCGGCTCGATTCGGGGGCTCGATTCGGGTTACCGGCCATCATAACCGACTGGCTGCCGGCCGAACATATCAAAGCGCAGAATGCTCCAACAAACAGTTACACTCTGGGGCTGGCGCGAAAATCGCGCCAGCATCCGCCGCTGCAGGATGATCCTCAGAGGCTGGCGAGCTTGCCCAGGTCCTTGGCGACCAGGTAATAGAAGGTCACACGGCTCTTGGTGTTGTCGGCCTCCATCGCCTTGCAGGTCTTTTCGATGGCCGCGTCCGCCTTGCTGCCGTCGGCGATGCCGAGCTTTTTGGCAACCCAGTTGGCCTTGACGCGATCGAGTTCCTTGGGGTCCGTGCAGGACACCAGCGAGGAATCCCGATTTCTGAGCGCAATGCCCAAATGCTTCACGATCTTGGCGACCGCGTCGGCATCTGCCGCGGCGTCGTACTTCTTCACGTCTGCGAGATAATCGGCCATCAAATTTCCCCTCGTCGGCGCCACGGGATCCGGTCGATGAGGGTTGTGGCGCGCTGCCGCAAAATGTGCGCTAAGTCGGTAACGCCTCACCGCCGCAAAGCTTCGGTTGAGACCGTTCACAAGTCAAGCCTTCGCGATGCCGTTCGACTCAGCGACAAAGCATCATTGAGGCCTTTCATTTTCCACGATCGGTCCCTATATCTGTTTGGTCGGCTTGACCGACTATGGCGATAAACAGGCGATGAAATAAGCCGTTCGGACCCGGGGGCGGTACCCGGCGCCTCCACCAAAAACCGCTCTTGTCGAAGAGCGGCTTTTGCTGGGGGCGAAATAGGATCGACGAAGGTGTAAAGATCGTACTTTTGCCCGGCATTGTACCACCGTTATCGGGCTAAACTTATAGTTGCCAACGACAACTATGCGGAAGCACGTCTCGCCGCGTAAGCGGTGCGATAGCTTCAATTCAAGCCCTAGTGGTTCGCACTTCTAGGCGGGGTTCGGAGGTACCTGGCAACAGAAACCTCCACTTCTCCCCCTTCGATTTCCCCCTTTCGATATCAAGCCTTATGACGGCAGCAGGCTTGCCGACCGTGCTTCTTGCGCTGCGCCCCGTCGCGAAGCTGTCTTGCTGGCAAATGCGGGCTGCCGCATTCATCCAAAGGACCAAAAGAATGCAAAACGATTCCGATCGATTCTTCGTGCTGACCGGTGGTCCGGGTTCCGGCAAGACCACATTGATCGAAGCCTTGCGGAAGGCCGCCCTCGCCACCTCGCCCGAAGCCGGACGCGGCATTATCCGCGACCAATCGGCGATAGGCGGCCTTGCCCTGCCCTGGCGAGATCCGGCACTGTTCGCCGAACTGATGCTGTCTTGGGAAATGCGTTCGTATCACGCAGCGCTCGAACAGAACGGCCCCGTCTTCTTCGATCGCGGCGTGCCGGACACCCTTGGCTATATCAGGCTAACTGGCCTGCCGGTGCCCGGCCACGTCAGGAATGCCGCCGAACGCTTCCGCTACGCCAGTCATGTCTTCATCGCACCACCTTGGCCGGAGATCTTTCGGCAGGACAGCGAGCGAAAGCAGACCCTCGACGAGGCTGAACGCACCTATCGCGCGCTGGCCGAAGTCTACACGGAATTGGGCTATGAGCTGGTCCCGTTGCCCTTGGCGCCGGTCGAGGCGCGACTGCTATTTATCTTCGCCGAGGCAGGCTTGTAGCTTGATCTCAGACGTCAAAAAGGCCGGGAATGAACCCGGCCTTTCTGTCGTCGATAGCGATTGCTTTATTCGGCCGGCGCTTCGACAACCTCCCGCCCACGGCCGAGCGTCACCTTGGCCAGCGTGAACGAGATCACCGCACAAAGCGTGATGCCGGCCACCATCGGCAGCGGCGTGCCGTCGAAGAACACCCCGGCGATGCCCATGGCGACCGCACCGATGGCGAAGTGCAGCGTGCCCATCAGCGCCGAGGCCGTGCCGGCGATCGCGCCATGCTCTTCCATGGCCAGCACCGAAGTCGTCGGGATCACTAGGCCGAGGAACCCGTAGCCGACGAACAGCAGCGCCGCCATCACGTCGAGCCGGTCGACGCCGGACGCCATCACGGCGAACAGGACCACCATCGTCGTCGCATAGCCGACCACCGCGAGCCGCACCACGGGCCTTAGCCCGAACCGTTCGGACAGCACCCCCGTCAACTGCGACATGCCGATGAAGGCGACCGCGTTGATCGAGAAGAACACGCTATAGACCGACGGCGATAGCCCGTAATGGTCGATCAGGATGAAAGAGGAGCTCGATAGATAGACGAAGAAGCTGGCGATCCCGAAGCCGCCGATAGACGCCAGGCCAAGGAAGTTGCGGTCGCCCATCAGGAAGCGATAGGCGGAGAGCGCAGTGCCGAACGAACTGCCTGCACGCGCCTCGACCGGCCGTGTCTCCTTGAGCGAGGTCGCCAGCAGGATGGTGGCAAGCACCGCCCCACCCGTCACCGTCCAGAACACGGCACGCCAGCCGAAATTCTCGATGATGACGCTACCGGTCAGCGGCGCCAGGATCGGCGACACCGAAAACACCAGCATCAAGAGCGACATCAGCTTGGCAGCGTCGGTCCCGGTATGCAGGTCACGCACGATGGCGCGCGGCACCGCCATGCCTGCGCTGGCGCCGAGCCCTTGCAGGAAACGGAAGGCGATCAGCCATTCGACCGAGGGCGCCAGCGCCGAGCCGATGCCGCCGACCATGAACAGTGCGAGGCCGCCATAGAGCGGCAGCTTGCGCCCGACCATGTCGGAGATCGGTCCGACGACGATCTGGCCAAAGCCCATGGACAGAAAGAAGATCAGCAGGCTCATCTGCACGGCAGCGGTGCTGGCCTGCAGATCCGCGCCGATCGAAGGCAGCGCCGGAAGATACATGTCGATGGCGAACGGACCGATCGCGGACAACAGGCCGAGCACGACCGCGATGCGGAGGAATTGGGGATTCATGGTAGCAGGTTCTTTCAAATCTGGTTTGCCGCCGACCGGCGTGTAATCCTAGGACGTTCCACCCCCATGGAATTCCGACTTCTTCAGCGGAGGGAAACCTTCATCTAAGTCCATAAATTTAGACACCCTTGTCTAATTCGTCAATCACCTCTATATAGTTTTTATGAAAGCCAACGCTTCTCCTGACACCATCCCGCCACGCGGCCACGAGGCCAAGCGCGTCTCCATCATGGAGGCTGCCGGCGAGGTGTTCTGCCGCGAAAGCTTCGCCGGCGCCAACATCGACATGATCGCCGCCGAGGCCGGCGTTTCGCGCCAGACGATCTACAACCACCATGGCGACAAGGAGAAACTCTTCGTCGCAATCGTCCGCGACCTCACCGAGCGTTGCAATGCCGGCATATTCGCCACCATTTCCACCTTTCCCGACCAGCCCAAAGACCTCGAGGCCGATCTGATCGCCTTCGCCGTGCGTATGAACCGCAACTGTGTCTGCAACCGCGATGGAAAATTCCTGCGCAAGCTGATCCAGACCGAGGGCGAGCGCTATCCCGAGCTCTTCGCCGAATGGCGAGAACAGGGACCGGGCAGGACATGGCCAGCGATCGCCGCCCGCTTCGCCCGCCTCGCCCATGCCGGTTTCCTCGACATCGATGACCCTGATGTCGCGGCACGCCAGTTCCTGGCTCTTGCCAATGCCGAATTGCAGACGACCTTCATGCTCGGCGGCACGCCTGATGACGACGAGGTGCTGCAATCGGCGACACATGGCGTGCGCACCTTCCTGCGCGCCTTCGGCAAGCGGCAGCCGGCTGCCGATGCGCAAAAGCACAGCGCGCTCGCTGGCGCATGAGCGATCAAATCTGAGGCATGCCCTCTCGCATCTGCCCTGCCGGCGTCTATATCCGGTTTACGCCGCGCTCAAGCTTGATTACAGCTATGCAGACGATTCAATGGAACCCGACAGCCACATGGCCGACGACCACATCCGCTACGACATTCTGGCCCAGGAGGCATTGCGCGGCGTCATGCGCAAGGTCCTGGCCGAGGTCGCGCGCACCGGCCTTCCCGGCAACCATCATTTCTTCATCACTTTCCTGACCGGCGCCCCGGGCGTGCGCGTGTCTTCCCGCTTGCGCGAGCGCTATCCCGAACAGATGACCATCGTCATCCAGTTCCAGTATTGGGACCTGAAGGTGACCGACACCGGCTTCGAGGTCGGGCTGTCCTTCTCCGACGTGCCGGAAAAACTGGAAATCCCGTTCTCGGCCGTGCGCGGCTTTTACGACCCGTCCGTCAATTTCGAGCTCGAATTCGACGTGAAGACGGAGACCTCGGCGGACGAGGAATTGGCCGGCCAGCCCGCTTCCGAACCGCTGGCCATCGTCGCCGAGAAGAAGCCTGAGAAGAAGAAGGCCACTGAGGCCGAAAAGAAGCCTGCCGCGGCCGACGCCGCCGCCAAGGGCGCCGAAGTGGTGTCGCTCGACGCCTTCCGCAAGAAGTGATCCGACGGGCCGCGCTATATGGCCGACATCGTCAACCTCCGCCAGGCCCGCAAGCAGAAGGCACGAGCCGACAAGGAGCGCCTGGCCGAACAGAACCGGACGCTGCACGGCCGTTCCAAGGCCGACCGGGAGCGTGACCGTCTGATCGCCGACAAGGCAGAGAAATTCGTCGCCGGCCATCGCCGCAAAACCTCGAGCGATCCGGATTCCCCCAACATCGGACCGAAAAGTGCGCCGCGGTTTTCGGACAAATCCGATGCTTGAAGTGAAGTGAGTCACGCCCGGTGAGCCCGGTCGAGAAACGCTCGGTGACCATACGCGGCCATCGCACCAGCTATTCGCTCGAAAAGCCGTTTTTCGACGATCTCGTCGCCATTGCGGCAGCGCGCAAACTGACGCTCGCCGCCCTCGTCGCCGAAATCGACGAGGCCCGGCCGCGCGATGCCAACCTGTCTTCGGCGCTCAGGCTCTACGTCTTGGATTGGGCGAAGCGAGGGATGGAAAGGTAGATCTACCCCCCGCCCAGCGACTTCAGCAGACTGTCGATCGACGAAGGTTCAAGCTTGGGTTTTGGCGCGGATTCTGCTGGCGGTGGGTTGTCATTGGCCGGCGGCGGCTGAGGCGCGCGCTCCACTTTCTGCGCCCGCGCCGCGGCGGCCCTACGTTCGGCGGCGACCCTGCGTTCGGCGTCGAGTTTGGCCTTTTCTTCCGAAGCGATCCGCATCGCCTCTTCCGCCTTCCGGCGTTGCTGTTCCTTCGCCGCCTCGTCCGCCGCTTTTTGCGCCGCCTTGGCCTTCGCTTCGGCATCCGCCTTGGCCTTTGCCTCCGCCTCGGTCTTCGCTTTGGCCTCGGCTTCAGCCATCGCCTGCGCATCCGCCTTGGCTTTCGCTTCCGCTTCAGCCTGAGCCTTTGCCTCGGCTTCAGCTTTCGCCTGCGCATCCGCCTTGGCCTTCGCCTCTGCTTCGGCCTGAGCCTTTGCCGCGGCTTGAGCCTTTGCCTCGGCTTCAGCCTTAGCCCTCGCATCTGCCTCGGCTTGCAGCCGCGCCGCTTCCTGCTGCTTGCGCAATTCCTCGGCTGCCCTGTCACGCTCGGCCTGCAGGGCCGCGTAGTAGCGCACCTCGCGCCGCAACCGCTGTTTTTCAAGCAGTGCCGCCTGCATGGCCTCGACCCGCTGCTGCTCCTTTTCAAGTGCGCGCTGGGTCAGAAACTGCGCCAGCGGCTCACTGTCGAATTGCCGCTTCGCGGCGCCAAACGGCCCATCGACGCTGAAATTCACAGTCGGATCGGAGCCGACCAGCGCTTCGTCGCCGGGCCGATAAGTGATCGAACCACTGGTGGCGACCGTGCTGGCATTCAGGTCCGCCGTGATGTCGGCGGACAGCGTCGCCGCCGGATTTTCAAGATTGACCGGCGGTGCCCTCAGCGTGCCGCCGGCAATTGTGAAGGCAATGTCCGTATCCCCAGCCGGAAAACTGCCGTTTGCGGCGATCTGCGGCGCGAAACCGGCGGTCTTGGCCGCATCGATATCGCGCCCGATCGCGTCGGCCTTGGCGATGAAGGCGCCAAAGGCGTCAGGATTGACGCCGGCAACAGTCAAGCCTTTCAGCGCCGCCGTGCCGGAACCGGACAACGCCGCAATCATCGCATCGACCGATTTGCCGCTGGTCGAAAGCGTCGCCGAGAAATCGCCGCTTCCGCTGATGCCGGCCTGTGGCACTACGGTGGCCAGATCGGCCCCGGCAAGTTTCATCTGGCCGGAGAAAAGCCCGGTGCCGTCATTGTTCTTCAGCTCGAATAGCCCGGAAAGCGCACCGCCGGAGTACTTTGCCTTGAGGTCCGAGACGCGGATGCCTTCCTGGTCGAGCTTCAGCGAAAGCGCCGCGTCATAAGCTGTGGCAAGCGGGCCGGCGACCAGCGATGCCGTGGTCAGGTCGAGTTCGGCGGTGAACGGCAGGCTGGACTTCTGGCTGAATGGAGCAGTCGGCCAAGCCCCGCCGGTGCTCAGCAAGGCCTGGTCGCCAAACAGTGCCACCGCCATCGGATCGAGATCCAGTTCATCGAGCGCCAGCGCGCCAGCAAGATGCGGCACCCCGTCCTTGACGTCGACATTGACGTCACCTGAAACCGCCGCCTCGTTGATGGCGCCGCTGAGGCCGGACAACACCAGAAGGCCATTGCCGAAGTCGGCGTCGGCCGCAAGCCACGTCGACATGCCTGTCCCCATGCCAGGCAAGCCGACGCCTGTCGTCATCAGCCACGGCTCGATGTCGGCGGCTTCCAGGCTGACCTTGCCCTTGGCGGTGGGGCCTTGTGGCGTGCCGGCAACCGTCCCGTCGAAGCCGGCTTTGAAGTCGTCGCCGGCGAGGCTGAAGCTCGTCATCATGCCGCCGCCAAGCGTGCCTCTTGCCGAGACGTCGGTGGTCGCCTCGCCAACCATGCCGAGCGGCAGCGCCGGCAGGCCGTAAAGCGCTAGAAGCGCGGTTGCGTCGGCATTCCTGGCGTTGAACGTCAGCGACACCGGTGCCTCGAAAAGCCGATCGGCTACTCCTTTGCCGGACAGCGACGCCGAAAACGCCGAGCCGCCTGCCTTGCCTTGCGCGCTGACCGCCAGTCCCGTCGTGCCATCGCCATTGGCGGCGGCACTCGTCACCAGATCGACCCGCGCATCCTGGAACAGCTCGGGATAGGCCGCCCCACGCGCTGCCAGCCCCTTCAGCACGGCGTTGCCCGGATAGTGCTGCGCCGCGACATCGACCAACGGCTTGAGGTCGACGGCGACCACGGAGGCATCGAGCTTGCCGGTCGGGCTCGCTGGGAAATCCTTGATCCGGCCGGTGGCGCTGATCGAGGCGCCGGCAAGCCCGCCAACCGAGAGCCGGTCGATTTCGAGCAGACCGTCGCGCAATCTCAGCGCCGCATCGACCGTATCGGCGGTCAACCCGCCGGCATTGACCGGCCCAGCCTTGATCTGGAAATCGAGGTCGCGGTCGGAAAAACGGTTGGCACCCTTGTCGCTGATGAAGATCGAGGCGAAGGCGGCGAGGCCGTCGACATCGAGCTCGCCACCTTCGAGCCGCATCAGCACCGACGGCCTGGCATCGTCGGGCTGGCTGGAATCGATGCGGCCCGAAAATTTCGCCTTGCCGAGAACGAGCTCGAGGTCGCTGAAGGCCTGGCGCTTGCCGGTCAGGTCGACCTTGGCCTTGAAGCCGGCGGCCGGCAGCCGGCGGATCGCCTCGTCGACATCCTTCGACAGCCAGGCGGCAAAGCCGGAAGGCTGCCCCACGGCCAGAAGCAGCGAGCCGGTGAAGCCGAAATGATCCTCGACGCTAAGCATACCGTTTGCTTCCAGCCTAGCGCGGCCGGGCAGCGTCGCGGCCAGCGACTTCACCGACCAGCCGGCATCGGCCGGCTCGGCGGAAAGGCGGACGTCGCGAACCGTCGTGTCGCCGGCCACCACCGCCGGCAGCTTCACCTCGACGGTGCCCGGTATGGTCGGCTTCGGCAAATCGAGCAGCGCCTGCTCCAACGCCGCGACACGCGCCGACAGCGTCAGCCCAGTGCCGGCCGCGGCACCAACCGCCTCATCGAACTGTACCTGCGCGCCATTGGCCTCGATCGAAAAGCGAGGGTTCGGCCCAAGCTCGACGGCAGCCTTGCCGTCGGCGGTGTAAGGATTGTCGAGCGGCCCGGTCTCGAAGCGGAATTCATCGACACCAAGCTTCCGGTGGTCGAGCGAGAATTTGCCGTTCAGCCTGAATCCCGGCTCCGGCTTGCCGGCGCTGGCCTTTATCGTCCCACTGTCCGCGCCGTCAATCAGCGCCGAACTCTTGTCGGCGCTATTCTTGTCAGAACCTGCGACCTTGAACTGGCCCGAATAGATCGCGGCGCCGTTGACGATACCGGCATTGCCGTCGGCCTCGACGACCAGCGGATAGGCATCCGGATCGGCCTTGAGCCTGAGCCGCATCTGCCCGTCGCCGCCGGCCCTGCCTGTGGACGCGATGACAGTGCTGCGCAGGCCGTCGAGCCGCAGCGAGCCGTCCATCCGCCAAGGCCCGGCCAGCGATTTGGCAGAGATCGTCGAATTGATCTCGGAAATGAGATGGCTGCGCCCGCCGGCGGCATGGCGCAGCGCGATCTCTCCGTCCGTCACCGTCAGCTTCTCGATCGAGATCTGGCCGGGATCGAAGGGCGACGACGGGCGTATCGCCCAGTCGACCGTGCCGTCGGCGGCAATGTCGATCGTCGCCTTCGGCCGCACCAGCCGCATGTCGAAAATCAGTACTTCGCCGCTCAGGAAGGGCGCCAGTTCCGCATCCATCGAAAAAGTCTCGACGGTCATTGCCGGCTGGCCGGCAGGACCGCCGGCAACAGTGACGTTCGAAAAGGTCACCGAGGGAAACGGCAGCAGCCTCGCCGTCGCATCGCCCTGAACGGTTACCTTGCGGCCCAGAATGGCGCTCGCCTCGCGCTCGAAATCGGCACGGTAGCCCGTCCAGTCGATAAAATACGGCACCACCAGCGCCGCACACAGCACCAGCACGAAAAGGCCACCGAAGATTACGAACAGGCGTGCGAGCATCAGCTCCGAAGCAGTTGATTGAAAATCAGCCGCACTCTACCCGCATCCGCGTGTCGATAAAGTGGCAATTTCTCAAACCGGCCGGCTTCCGGCGCGCGGAAACTCAGCGAGCGTCGCGCTTTGCCTGCGCCACCTTGGCCGCCTTGCGCTGCCGGCCGAGTTCCATCGCCGAGCCAGGTTCGGCGCCCTCTGGTTCACCACCGCCCGCATGCCTTTGTGCGCGGTACGCGTGTTGAACTCGGGACCGTCTGCCGCAGCACCTTGCTTCATGGACAGCGCCATGCGTGCATTGTCGAAACACGCGCCGCCAACTGGCGGCGGCGTTCGGCCTCGCCATTGAGCCGCCGCATGGCCATCGCCAGAACCTCGAGCTTCAACTGCGAGCCACCGTCGGCCTTCGAGGCGCCGGCTCCCTTTGGCGCACCCTTGCCGCGTATCTCGCGGCGGCGGCGATGCGCCTCGCCCTGGGCCTTGTCGCGCCGCTCCCGCAACAGCTTGACCAGGCCGGCAAGCTCGGCGTCGGCAAGATCCTGCACCGCCGGATGGTGCGATTTCTCTACGAGAGCATGTTCATCGGCACTTAGCGCCCGAGCCTCTTCCTTGCGTGAAATCGCCATGACACCATTCCTTCGTCTGTGACGCCTGCCTCAAAACCTCATGTCCTTGGAGTCTCGATCCAAATGGTGGTGCGGTCAAGCCGGGCACCATTTCGATCTTCACCACTATGCGGCGGGCAGTATCTTCCCAGGGTTCATGATGTTCTGTGGATCGAGCGCTTGCTTGATCGTGCGCATGATGTCGACGCTGTGGCCGAGCTCATGGCGCAGGAAGCCGACCTTGCCCTGTCCGATGCCGTGCTCGCCGGTGCAGGTTCCATCCATGCCGATCGCCCGCATGTTCAGCCGCGCGACAAACTCTTCCGTCGCCGCGATTTCCTTCGGATCGTCCGCGTCCATCAGCACCAGCACATGGAAATTGCCGTCGCCGGCATGGCCGACGATCGGCGCGATCAGCCCCATCTCGGCGATGTCGGCCTCGGTCTGCGTGACGCATTCGGCAAAACGCGAGATCGGCACGCAGACGTCGGTCGACAGCCCCTTGGCGCCCGGCCGCAGCGTCAGCGACGACCAATAGGCGTCGTGCCTGGCCTTCCACAGCTTCGTCCGCTCCTCGGCGACGCTGGTCCACAGGAACGGGCCGCCGCCATATTCCTCGGCGATCATGCCGAACGTCTCGGCCTGCTCGGCAACGCCGGCGTCGCTGCCATGGAATTCGACGAACAGGCACGGGCTTTCGGGATAGTCGAGTTTCGAATAGCTCTTCATCGCCCGCATCTGCAGCGCATTGACCAGTTCGATGCGCGCCACCGGAATGCCCATCTGGATCGTGGCGATCACCGCGTTGCAGGCCGCCTCGACGCTGGGAAACGGACAGACGCCGCCAGAAATCGCCTGCGGAATGCCTTGCAGCTTCAGGGTCAGCTGGGTGATGATGCCGAGCGTGCCTTCCGAGCCGATCAGGAGCCGCGTCAGATCGTAGCCGGCCGAGCTCTTTTTTGCACGCTTGCCGGTCGTCACCGTCTCGCCGTCTGCCATCACCGCCGTCAGCGACAACACATTCTCGCGCATCGTGCCGTAACGCACCGCATTGGTGCCCGATGCCCGCGTCGCCGCCATGCCGCCGAGCGATGCATTCGCGCCCGGATCGATCGGAAAGAACAGGCCGGTGTCGCGCAGGTGCCGGTTGAGATCCTCGCGCGTCACGCCGGGCTCGACCGTGCAGTCGAGATCCTGCGGGTTGACCGCGAGGATGCGGTTCATCCGCGACGTATCCAGCGAGATGCCGCCGCCCGGCGCATTGGTGTGGCCTTCGAGCGAGGAGCCGACGCCGAAGGCGATCACCGGCACGCGGTGCGCGGCGCAGGCCGACACGATCTCCTGCACCTCCGCCGTCGTCTCCGGAAACGCCACGCCATCCGGCGCCTGCGTCGGGATATAGGTGGTGGTGTGTGCGTGCTGGGCGCGAATCGCCTCGCCGGTCTGGAACCGCTCGCCGAGCCGCTGCTTGAGGATGCCAAGCACGGCGGCAATCCCTTCTTCGTTGCGCTCGACCGGATTGAGGTCGCTCAAAGCCATCGATTCCTCCGCGAATGGACCAGCATGCACGCTTGTCATGCATTTAATGATGATGCCTAGTCTCACCAACCACACCCTGTCCAGCGCCAGAACAAGGAAGTCTTCGATGCCGATCCCTGCCCCTTTCGTTTCCCGCCCCATGGACATCGAGAAGGACTGGATCGACTACAACGGCCATCTCAACATGGCCTATTATAACGTGCTGTTCGACCGTTGCTCCGACGAAGCGTTCGAAATGATGGGAATGGGGATGGAGGAGTATGTGAAGCAGCGGCGGCTGACCATCTACACGGCCGAAGTCCATGTCTGCTATGTCAGGGAGCTGCATCTCGACCACAAGGTCATAGTCTCCTTCCAGCTCCTCGATCACGACGAAAAGCGGCTGAGAGCCTATCAGGAAATCCGCCATGTCGACGGCTGGCTCGCCGCCACTTCCGAATCGCTGTCGCTCCATGTTGACATGTCTGGACCGAAAGTGGCGCCCTTTCCGGCCGATGTGCTGGCCAAGATCGAGGCCATGCGCGCCGCTCATGCCGCGCTGCCGATGCCGGAGCGCGCCGGCCGTTCGATCGGTATCAAGGCGCGCCGCGGTTAAAAGTGTTCCGAGGGCAATGCTAAGCCATTGTTTTCATGCGTGTCGTTGCCCTAAAGCCACTATCCGCTGTTGACTGACAGCCATTCGTCGTAAGCCGGCTTGAACCGCGACCCGACCGCCGTTAACCTTACCGAGGTTTTAACGTGAACAAGCCGAATTGAGGCGTTGAACGACTCAGCACGGCGGTCGAGAACCGTCCCTATCGAGTTGCGATACGGGCGGCTGGGCGGAAGCGGTTCGGGGAACGTGCATGAAAACCGACATCAAGGTCGAGGCGGACAGGCTAGCGGCCGACCCACGCATTAGCGACTATGACTTCTGGCGCTCGCTGAAGAACCTCAACAACGAGATCTTTCACATCGCCAACAACAACGAGCCGATCCCTTTCGCCATGATCCGCTGGCGCGCCATACTGAAGCAAGCGCGGATGAAACGCGGGCACGCCTGATCGGAGGTCACGCCGAGGCCAGCATTGCCCTTCCCTGAGAATCAAGCCGACCCCTTAAGCGCTCCCAGCGGCGAACGCGCCACCACCGGTGACGACTGAATAATCGCGGTGTTGGTCATCGCAAACGGAATGATGCGGTCGATCACTCGTTCGAGCTCGGCCACCGAGCCGACATGCGCCAGCGCGATGAAACAGTCCTCGCCGGTCACCCGGTCGCACTGGGCGATTTCCGGCAAATCGCGGATGATCTCGGCCACCACAGCCAGTTGCCCGGGCACCGGCCTGATCCGCAGCCATGCCGATAGTTTCATGCCGAGCGCGGCCGGATTGATCCGCACCGTGTAGGCCTCGATCACGCCGCTCTCCTGCAGCCGCCGGATGCGCTCGGCCACGCTCGGCGCCGACAGGCCGACCGAGCGCGCCAGTTCAGCCGTGCTGGTGCGCGCATCCTTTTCCAATAGGCGCAGGATTTTCAGATCCGCCGCATCCAGGTCGGCATTTTCGTTTCGAAGGCGCTTCAACGAAAAATCCTTGGCATTGGAAGATCAATGGTCTCTTTGGTTGATCATTATCCATATAAACCGGAAAGAAAGCCTGCGATAGTGATCCAATGGATGATTCAGCGCAAGCCCCCGCGGCAAGCCCTGCCCTCGCCGGCCCTGCCTTTGGCAAGCTGGCGACCTCGCTGCCGCCGCATGTCTGGTTTGGTGTCAGCGCCGTGTTCCATTATCTCGGGCCGGCTTTCGCCGTGCTGCTTTTCCCGCATGTCGGCGTGCTCGGCATGGCCTGGCTGCGCATCGTCACGGCCGCCCTGGTCTTCGCGCCAATGACCCGGCCGTGGACGGTCTTTGCCCGCGCCGACCGGCCGACACGACTGTTGCTTCTGGCCTTTGGTGCTTGTCTGGGCGTGATGAATTGCTCCTTCTACCTGGCGCTCGACCGGTTGCCGATCTCGCTGGTCGCGGCGATCGAATTCGTCGGCACCATCGGTGTCGAGCTGGTCGGCGTCAGAAGCCCGCGCAATCTCGGCGCGCTTGCCGTTGCGGTCATTGGCACCTTGCTGCTGATCGACGTCAAATGGTCGAGCGACCCGATCGGCCTGTTCTGGGCCTTCCTCAACGGCGCCCTGTTCGTTGGCTACATCGTGCTTGGCCATCGCGTCGCCCGCGCCGGCGCTGGCGACGGCATCGCCGGCCTTGGTGCCGCCATGGCGGTGGCCTTCCTCATCGTGCTGCCGATAGGCTTCAGCGATGCGTTGCCGGCTTTCTCGGCCCCGCCACTGCTCATCGCCGCCATCGGCGTCGGCATCTGCTCGTCGGTCATCCCCTATATCTGCGACCAGCTTGCCATGTCGCGGCTGCCGCGATCGAGCTTCGCGCTGATGCTGTCGTTGCTGCCGGTCACCGCCACGCTGATCGGCGTCATTGTGCTCCGCCAGATACCCAGCCCCATCGATTGCCTCGGCATCGCGCTGGTGGTGGCCGGCGTCGCTTTCCACAAACCGGCAAATGTCTGATCAGGCCAGCTTTTCCCTGAGGAAGGTGCTCGTCCGGCCCCAGGCGAGGTCCGCCGCGTTCTTGTCGTAGCGGGCCGCGGATGTGTCGTTGTTGAAGGCATGATTGGCACCTTCATAGACATAGACCGTGTACTCGATCTTGGCTGCATCGAGTTCCTTCTTGAAGGCGTCGATACCGGCATTGATGCGGGTGTCGAGCCCGGCATAATGCAGCAGCAGCGCCGCCTTGATCTTCGGCACATCCTCGGCCTTCGGCTGCATCCCGTAATAGGCGACGGCGGCAGCCAAATCCGGCGTGTTGGCAGCCAGTGTGTTCACCGTGCCGCCGCCCCAGCAGAAGCCGACCGCGCCGACCTTGCCGTTGCCATCCGCGTAGCTCTTGAGGAAAGCGACCGTTGCGACCGCATTGGCGGTGGTCTGCGCCGGATCGAGCTTGGAAAACTGGTCACGCGCCTTGTCTTCGTCGGCCGGCGTGCCGCTGAGCGGCGACAGGAAGTCCGGGGCGAGCGCCACGAACCCTTCCAGCGCCACGCGCCGCGCCACATCGCGTATATGCGGGTTGAGCCCTCTGTTCTCATGCACGACGATGACGGTGCCGAGCTTGCCGGATTGGCCGGCTGGCTTGACCAGATAGCCCTTCATCTCGCCACCGCTGCCGGGATAGCTGATGTCCTCGCCCGTCACGCGTGAATCGTCCTCGGCAACGATCGCCGCCCGGGCTGAATTCGCCGCCAGCAGTGGTGCGATTGCGGCGGCCGCCGCACCTGATCCGGCAAGCCTGGTCAACTGTTCCATGAAGCGCCGCCGGTCGAGCGTCAGATGCGTGTATTCATCATAGGCGTCGATCATCGCCTGGGTAATGGCGGGTCTCGTGACGGCTGGGCTGGCAGGGCTCGGTTTCGTCATGGCGCGCTCTCCTCGGCTTCTGGAAATACTCCCGCCGCGCAACATAGGGTAGAAGCCGGCATGATCCAGTCACGGATGAGTGAGGTCCCAGCACGCAGCGCGCTCCACAATGTCGGTCGCGGCCTGCATTAGCTATGGACCGCCGGAGCGTTTTCCTTAGGATGCCCAAGGGGACATCCGTAAGCTTGCGGCTATGTCGAGCTTGGGTGGGGCATGCTGGCATACAAAGTGGGGAAATGGCGCACGCTCGGGCTGATGGCCCGTTTCGCGGCCGAACCGCTGACGGCAGCGCGTAACGCGCATCGCGCCTTCGGCCTCTTCATCCGCGCTGACTACCCGCACTCGACCGCGGCAAAGCCGCGCCGCGTCTTCATGATCGCCGATGCCGAACTCTACAAGACCATGCTGTCCGATACCGAGACTTGGCGCAACGTCCAGATCAGTGCGACCAGCAAGAGGTCGGGCGCCTCACAACGCCTGTCCTACGGCATGACGAGACTGCGCGGCGAACGTCATGAGCACTATCGCAAACTTTTCGCACCGCCGCTGAAGCGACCAGCCGTCATGGCGATGAGCCCTGAGATGGCGCGGATCGCCGCTGAACAGGTCGCGAGTTGGCCGCTCGGCGCCGCCTTTCCGCTGACAGAGGCCGCAAAGACGATGGCCAAGCATTTGGCGATCGGCCTTCTCTTCGGCGACGACCACCGGCGCGCCATGCCGATCGCCGAGATGATTGCGCGGGCGATGCAGGCGAGCTGGATCGTCCCCACCCCCGCTTTCTTCCGCTGGCTCCGCGAGGCCGAGGGTCAGGAACGCGCCATCCTTTCCTGGGCGGAGGAAAAGCGCGGCAACAAGGACGCGCAGGACATCCTGTCGATCCTCGTCAACAACACCGACGAGGTGGGCAAGCCACCCTCGGTCGAACTGATCGGCGGCATCGTCAGCTTCGTCTTCGGCGCTGCCTATGACACCTGCCAGAACGCGCTGGCCTGGACCGTGATCCTGCTCACCCAGCATCCGGACGCCATGGCAGGACTGGTCGCGGAGATCGACGCGGCAACCGGCGGCAGGCCTGCTACAATGAACCGGATCGGCACGCTGCCGCTGCTCGACGCAACGATCAGGGAAGCGATGCGGCTTTTCCCGCCGGTGCCCTTGCAGATGCGCAGGGCGACCAGGACGACGATACTGGGCGCAGAGCCGATTACCCGCGGCGATCTGGTTTTGATCAGCGCCATGACGATCAACCGCGATCCATCGCTCTATCCCGATCCCGACAGCTTTCGGCCGGACCGCTGGGCCACAATCCGGCCATCGCCGTTCCAGTACACGGTATTCGGCGCAGGCGGCCACATGTGCCCCGGCGTCACCTTCGGCCTGCAGATGATGAAGATCGCGTTGGCCACCATCCTGTCGAAGCGCTCGGTGGAGCTGTCGCCGGCAGCGCGGATCGCCTACCGCACCAGAGTAACCCTGGCGCCGATCGGCAACGTCGAGGTGATCATGCGCCCGCGCGGCGAGGCTGCCCGTTCGGTCCGGGCGACCGGCCGGTTCCGCGAGCTCGTCGTGATCCCGGCACTGACATAGGAAACTGCCAATGGTCGCGCAGCAGAAAATGATCCGCATCTACGACCGGGTCATGAAGAGCAGCAAGCAGCGCCGCTACTACGGCGGCAGCGGATTCTACAATTTCGGCTACTGGGCGACGGGCGCCACGTCGCAGCGCGAAGCCAGCGAAGCGCTTGTCGACACGTTGCTGGCGCGGCTGCCGAAGAAGGACGGCCGCATCCTCGACGTCGCCTGCGGGCTCGGCGCATCGACGAAACGGTTGCTGCTGTCCTATCCGCCAGAGGCCGTCACCGCCATCAACATCTCCGCCGCCCAGGTTGCGACGGCGCGCCAGAACGCTCCCGGCGCAGCGGTGCTGCAGATGGATGCCGTCAAGCTCGCCTTCGCCGACGAAAGTTTCGACGCGGTCATCTGCGTCGAGGCGGCCTTCCATTTCGATACGCGTGCGGCTTTCGTCGCGGAAGCCTTCCGGGTGCTCAAGCCCGGCGGCGTGCTGGTGCTGTCCGACATCCTGTTTCGGGGCTTCACCTCTGCAATCTCTGATCGCCTTGGCGTGCCGAGGGCCAATCTGGTCTCCGACATTGCTTCCTACCGGGTGCTGTTCGGCGTGGCCGGCTTTCAGGACGTCAAGGTAGAAGACGCCACCGACAATTGCCTTGGCGGCTTCCGCCGCAGCCTCGTCGCGTGGCCGGCATCGGAACGGGCGAAAGGCACCATGAGCCTGAAGTCCAGCCTCGGCACCGCCATCGTCTGCCGGCTCATCGCTGGTTATTTCGGCGCTGTCGCCAAGGCCTATCTGCTGGTCTCGGCGCGAAAGCCGTAACGCGATCGCGCCACGCCGTCATCACGTTTTTGTAATTGATGGCAAATCTTGACGTTCCTGCCACAATATAAAGGAAAGCTGCTGGTGGTGACGTCGCCCACGCTGGCTGGCTCTGACAAGAAGGAACAAACGCGCATGACCTTCCCCACCCCGATCCTCGTAAGCGCATTCGTGCTTGCCGGCGCTGCCCTACTGACGCTCCGGTCCGCAGCCTTCGCTGCCACCAGGCGATCGATGGTCAAGGTCCGCAGCAACCGGCGCCGGCCTGCAAGCAGCGTGAAAAGCAATCCTGGCCTCTGAAAGAACTCTCTACTTCGGCAGCGTGTAGGCCATCACATAATCCCCCGGCTTGGTGCCGACCGAGCCATGGCCGCCGGCGACGATGACCACGAATTGGCGTCCATCGGCGACCGTGTAGGTCATCGGCGTCGACTGCCCGCCGGCCGGCAGCCGGGTCTGCCAGAGCTGCCTGCCGGTCGTCAGATCATAGGCGCGGAAGAAGTCGTCGACCGCAGCACCAAGGAAGGCGACGCCGCCGGCGGTGATCATCGGCCCACCGATGCCCGGCACGCCGACCTTGAACGGCAGCGGCAGCGGCGTCATGTCGTAGACGGTGCCGTTGCGATGCTTGTAGACGATCTTGCCGGTCCTGAGATCGGCGCCCGCGACATAGCCCCAGGGCGGTGCCTGGCAGGGGATGCCGAGCGGCGACAGAAACGGCTTCAATATCACTGCATAAGGCGCACCTTCATTGCGGTTGAGGCCCTGTTCGCTGCCTTTGGTATCGCCCGGCGGCGGCACGTCCGCGCGCGGCACCAGCTTGGAGATGAACGCCAGGTATGTCGGCATGCCGAACATCACCTGCCGGACCGGATCGACCGCCACGCCGCCCCAGTTGAACGTGCCGAAATTGCCGGGATAGATCAGCGAGCCTTGCAGCGACGGCGGCGTGTAGCGGCCCTCGTAGCGCAGTTTAAGGAACTCGATCCGGCAAGCCAGCTGGTCGAACATGGTGATGCCCCACATGTCGGCGCCGGTCAGCGGCTTCGGATTGAAGCTCAGGTCCGAAACCGGCTGCGTCGGCGAGGTGTGGTCGCCCTCGATCGCGCCGCCCGGCGCCGGCACTTCGTTGATCGGGACGATCGGCTCGCCGCTGCGCCGGTCGAGCACATAGAGGTCGCCCTGTTTGGTCGGCCCGACCAGCGCCGGCACGACGCCGGCAGCCGTGGTGATGTCGACCAGCGTCGGCTGCGCCGGCACGTCCATGTCCCAGAGATCGTGATGCACGGTCTGCCGCACCCACCGCAATTGTCCGGTGTTGAGATCGAGCGCTGTGACCGAAGAGGAGAATTTCTCGTCATTGGCGCTCCGCCCGGCGCCGAGCTGATCCGGCGTCTTGTTGCCGAGCGGCACATAGAGCAAACCGAGCTTCTCGTCGGCGCTCGCCGTCGACCACATGTTGGGCGAGTTGTTGGTATAGGTCTGACCCGGTGCCAGTGGCGTCGTCTGGTCCGGATTGCCCGAATCCCAGTTCCAAATCAGGGCGCCGGTGTCGACGTCGAAGGCACGGATGACGCCGGACGGCTCCTGCGTTGAATAATTGTCGTTGACCGCGCCGCCGACGATGATCTTGTTGGCGACGATCAGCGGCGCCGACGTCGAATAATAATAGCCCGGCTTCGGATATGGCATGTTGGCGAGCAGGTTCAACGTGCCGCCTTCGGCAAATGTGGGACAGACCTGGCCATTCGCGGCGTCGAGCGCGATCAGCCGGGCGTCGGATGTCGGCAGATAGACGCGTGCTGCACAGGGCTGGCCGGCGGCGATTTTGGCATCGGCATAATAGGACACGCCGCGGCACGTCTGGTGCTGGCGGTCCTTGTCCAGCTTGACCTGGGGATCGAAGCGCCATTTCTCCTTGCCGCTCGCGGCATCTATGGCAATGGCGAAATTGTGCGGGGTGCAAATGTAGAGCGTGTCGGCGACCTTCAGCGGCGTCACCTGATAGGTTGTCTCAGTGACGTCGTCGGGCCCTTTCACGTCACCGGTGCGATAGGTCCAGGCCGGCTGCAAATTGGCAACGTTTTCGACGGTGATCTGGTCGAGCGGCGAATAGCGCTGGCCATACTGGGTGCGGCCGTAAAAATGCCATTCGCCGGCTGGCACGTTGCCGCCGAGGTCGGCCGTTGGCGTCACCTCATCGGTATTGAGTTCGCCGGCGATATCCTTTGGATCGGTTGTCATCGAATAGCCGGCGACGGCAAGCGACGCCAGCACCGCGAGGATCAGCGGCGCGCGTCCATCGGGACCGGTGAGCCCGCGCCGCGCCCACGGCGTCAATAGCCACAACGCGATAAGCACGATGATGCCGCCGCGCGGACCGAGTTCCCACCAGTCGAAGCCGATTTCCCAGACCGCCCAGCAGAGCGTGCCGATGACGATCGCCGCGTACAGCCACAGCGCCATGGATTTGCGCCTGTAGAGCAGCCAGCCAGCGACGAGGAAGGCGATGCCAGCAATGATGTAGTACCAACTGCCGCCCAGCGAAGCTAACCAGATGCCGCCGCCACCAAGCGCCAGGCCGATGAGGAAAAGGATGAGGGAGGTAACGACGACAGCCAAGACGATGCTCCTTCGACTGGTGCGCGCTTCGCAACGCGTCTATGGGCAACCCGGCATTGCGTTCCTGCCCCGAGCACAACTTTCTCCGGCCCGCCGTGGCTGTCAAGCAAGCTCCGCGTTTTAGGCGTGGACCCACAGCAAGCTCGACGTTTTGGGTCGCGGACCCATCCAGATTGTGGTTCTACGGACTGGATAGAGAACAAAACGGAGACACTTCTGGCCTTTCGCTGCCGAATCACTACATTCGGGGGAGATGTCCGGCTTTTCGGAAGATATGCCTTTTTTTGACGAACCGAACGCGCGGCCCGTGGCCCCGTCGGGCATTGCTGCGCGCGCCATGGCTGCCCGCAGCGGCCACAACAATGCGCCCGATTATCTGAACGGGCTCAACCCCGAGCAGCGGCTGGCGGTGGAAACCACCGAAGGCCCGGTTCTGGTGCTGGCCGGCGCCGGCACCGGCAAGACGCGCGTCTTGACCACCCGCATCGCCCACATCCTCGCCACCGGTAAGGCCTTCCCGTCGCAGATCCTCGCCGTCACCTTCACCAACAAGGCCGCGCGCGAAATGAAGCAGCGCATCGGCCTCTTGATCGGCGAAGGCAATGTGGAAGGCATGCCGTGGCTCGGCACCTTCCACTCGATTGGCGTGAAGCTCTTACGCCGGCACGCCGAGCTTGCCGGGCTCAAATCCGATTTCACTATTCTTGACACCGATGATGTCGTGCGCCTGATCAAGCAGCTCATCCAGGCCGAAGGGCTGGACGACAAGCGCTGGCCGGCCAAGCAGTTCGCCCAGATGATCGACGGCTGGAAAAACAAGGGGCTTGGCCCCGCCGACATTCCCGAGGGCGACGCCCGCGCCTTCGCCAACGGCAAGGGCCGAGAACTCTACAAGGCCTACCAGGAGCGGCTGAAGACGCTGAACGCCTGCGACTTCGGCGACCTCCTGTGCCATCCGATCCGCATCTTCCGCGCCAATCCGGACGTGCTGAAGGAATATCATAAGCGTTTTCGCTACATCCTCGTCGACGAATATCAGGACACCAACACCGCGCAGTACATGTGGCTGCGCCTTTTGGCGCAGCGGCCACAATCCTCCCCCCTTGAGGGGGAGGTGCCCGCGAAGCGGGCGGAGGGGGTTGCCGCAGAAGGCACCGCCAGAGCGTCGAGCACTGCCGCACGGACCCCACCCGGCCGGGCTTTGCCCGGCCACCCTCCCCTCAAGGGGGAGGGAAACCCGCGCCCGGCCACGGTTAATATCTGCTGCGTCGGCGACGACGATCAATCCATCTACGGCTGGCGCGGGGCCGAGGTCGACAACATCCTGCGCTTCGACAAGGATTTCCCCGGCGCCACGATCATCCGGCTGGAGCGCAACTATCGCTCCACCGCGCACATCCTCGGCACCGCCTCCCACCTCATCGCCCACAATGAAGGCCGCTTCGGCAAGACGCTGTTCACCGAAAAAGTCGCAGAGGACGATGAGAAAGTGCACGTCCATGCCGCCTGGGATTCCGAGGAGGAGGCCCGCGCCGTCGGCGAAACCATCGAAGCCTATCAGCGGCAGAAGCACAATCTCAACGACATGGCCATTCTTGTCCGAGCGTCCTTCCAGATGCGCGAATTCGAGGACCGTTTCGTCACGCTCGGCCTCAACTACCGCGTCATCGGCGGCCCGCGCTTCTACGAACGCCTCGAAATCCGCGATGCGCTGGCCTTCTTCCGCGTCGTCGCGCAAGGCGCAGACGACCTTGCCTTCGAGCGCATCGTCAACGTGCCGAAGCGCGGGTTGGGCGAAGCCACCATCCGCCAGATCCACGATACCGCCAGGGCGCTGCGCATCCCGATGCTGGAGGCCGCCGCCAAGCTCGCCGAAAGCGACGAGCTGAAGCCGAAGCCGCGCGCCGCGCTGCGCGAGGTATCAGCCAATTTCGAGCGCTGGCAGAAGGCGCTGGAAACCACGCCGCACACCGAGCTGGCCGAGACCATACTGGAGGAGAGCGGCTATACCGATATGTGGAAGAACGACCGCTCGGTGGAAGCTCCTGGCCGGCTGGAAAACCTGAAAGAACTGATCCGCTCCATGGAGGAGTATGAGTCGCTGCGCTCCTTCCTCGAACATGTCGCACTCGTGATGGACGCCGAGCAGAACGCCGAGCTCGACGCCGTCAACATCATGACGCTGCATTCGGCCAAGGGCCTCGAATTCGAGACCGTGTTTCTCCCTGGCTGGGAGGAAGGCCTTTTTCCACACCAGCGCGCACTCGACGAGGGCGGCCGCTCCGGGCTGGAGGAAGAACGGCGGCTGGCCTATGTCGGCCTGACCCGTGCCAAGAAGAACCTGCATTTGTGGTTCGTCTCCAACCGCCGCATTCATGGTCTGTGGCAATCGACGATCCCGTCGCGTTTCCTCGACGAATTGCCGGAAGCCCATGTCGAGGTCGCCGAAAGCGGCAACAGCTACGGCGGTTATGGCAATTCCTATGGCGGCGGCTCGTTCGCATCGGGCCGTGGCGGCCAAGGAGCAGGAAGGCAGAACCCCTATGGCGCCTCGCGTTTCGACAATGTCGGAGCCGAGAAATCCGGCGCCTTCTCCAACACCTATGCGACGCCGGGCTGGCAGCGCGCGCAACAGAACCGCACCGAGGCAACCGACCGCAACTGGGGCTCGCGCTCCGGCCATCAGGTCGAGCGCATTGGCTATGGCGAGACCGACTCGGGCTATGGTGCCGGCCGCACCAGCGTAAAAGGCCGGACCATCGACGGCGAGCTGGTCGCCAAATCCGTCGCTGACACGCCGTCGGCCTTCAATGTCGGCGACCGCGTCTTCCACCAGAAATTCGGCAACGGCAACATTTCGGCCATCGACGGCAACAAGCTGACCATCGACTTCGACAAGGCCGGCCAGAAACGGGTTCTAGACGGGTTTGTCACCGGGGTGTGAGAGACAGCAAAATCAATAAAAAGAGCTGGATCAGACGCACGCCGACCCTCGCCGCAATCGACATCGCCACCCACATCAACAAGGTCGCGTCCTGGTCCTTCATCCTGTTCGGCGTCACCATCGTGCTCTTCGCCACGGTGCGCGCCACCGGCGCGGTGATGCCGCCTCTGATCATCCTGGTGATCTCGGTGCTTCTGGTGCGCACCAGCTTCGCCTATTTCTTCCGAAGCGTGATCGGCGAGGAAGCGCTGTGGTGGAGCTTTCCGGTCGGCTCGATCACCTCGCTCGCGCTGGCAGCGGCCTATTACCGCTTCGGTCGCTGGCGCACTATGCACATGATCGAGGACAGGCCGGCCGCCGCCGAGCCGCCGGACACCGGTCTTGGCGTGCCGCGCCAGCGCGCGAATCTTTCGCCCGAAACGCCGAACGGCTGAACGAAGGGCTCACAGCGCATATCTGGCGCCAAACGCGAGCGCCACCAGGGAAAAGATCGTGATCATGCCGGCAAAGGCCAGGCTTGCCATTGTCGCGCTTATCACCGTCGACAGGATGCCAATACCGATGACCGGCAGCGCATTGCCGCAAAAGCAGCAGATAAAGAAGGCTGAGACCACTTCGGCGCGGCGGCTGGCCGGCGCGATCTGGTTGACCACTTGCAGGCCGCCACGATAGCCGAGCGCTGCCGCGACGCCGCAGAACGCAGTCGCGGCGATCATGATGGCCATCGAAGCGAAGACCTGCGCCGCCACGACCAGGACGACGGTCGGGATCATCAGGGCCAAAGCCGCGAGCATGGTGCTGCGGCTCGAAAGGCGTGTCGTCACCAATATGGTGACGGCGGCCACGATCGCCAGTTCGAAGAACAAGGCGCCGGCCAGGGCATGGTTGATCATATGGAGCTGCTGCGCCAGTATGCTCGGCGCGAGCGCCGCGTAGAAACCGACCAGCGCCATGGCGCCGAAGCCGGTTACCGCTGGCGCCACGAAACCGGCGCGGATTTCACCAGGCACCGAGAACCGTGGCTGCATGGAGATATCGGCCAGTTTTCCCGGTTGTGAAATGGTTTCTCGCGTGCGCCAGACCAGCGCCGCGACAAGGGCAAGCACCGCCAGATAAACGACGAATGTCAGCCTTAGTGGCCACGGCGCATATTCGGCAAGCAGTCCCGCCGCCAGCGCGCCAAGACCGAGACCAAAGAAATTGGTGCTGGTGGCAATGATGGCGGCACGTGATTTGTCGTCGGTAGCGACCAGCTCGGCGAGCCAGGCGGTGCCGGTTCCCGCACCGACGCCTATACCCAAGCCGCTCAGAATCCGGGCGATGTCGAGCCACGCGACATTTTCGGCGAACAGGAAAAACAGCGCGCTGACGACCGCCACCGTCATCGCCGCCAAGGCGGCCGGCCGGCGGCCGATGACATCCGACACGCGCCCGAACATCAAAAGCGCCGCCAGGTTACCGATGACATAGACGGCATAGACCAGGGTAAGGGTGATCTGCGAGAAGCCGAACGCCTGTTTGTAGATGACGTAAAGCGGCGTCAGCACCGTGCTGCCGGCGAAAAGAACTGCGATCATGGCAGCAACGGCGGCCATTGCCGCCCTGCCGCCGAGCTCGTTATCGCACGTCATGGCGATCATTTCGACCTCCAGTTGTCAGGGAATCGTGACGCTAACGCCTGTTTCGGGCCAGGTGTTCCCCTCCTCGGACGTGCTCCTGACAGGTTTGGCGGTATTGCCGGTGGCGCTGCGCGAAATCATCTTTTAACTTCAGCGCATTGGTAAGGAGAATCCATGGGCAAGGGACGGGTCGAGGCATTTACCGATGGCGTCATGGCCATCATCATCACCATCATGGTGCTGGAATTGAAGGTGCCGCATAGCGCGGAATTTTCCGCGCTGGCACCTCTATGGCCCACTTTTCTCAGCTATGTGCTGTCCTTCATCTATGTCGGCATCTACTGGAACAATCTGCACAACATGTTCCACACCGTGCAGCGCGTCGATGGCCGCGTGCTGTGGGCCAATCTGCATCTGCTGTTCTGGCTGTCGTTGATGCCCGTGACCACCGCCTTCATGGGTGAAAACCATTTCGCGCCGGTGCCTGTCGCCGTTTACGGTGTTGTCCTGGCGCTTTGCGCGGCCGCCTACTTCATTCTGGTCGTCATACTGCATCGGCTGCATGGCAACGACACTGCCTTCGCCAGAGCGGTAGGCACCGACCGCAAGGAAAAGATCTCGGTGGTCCTCTACATCGCCGCCATTCCGCTGACCTTCGTCAATCAATGGATCAGCGTCGCGCTCTATGTGCTGGTTGCCATGATCTGGTTCGTGCCGGACAAGCGGTTCGAAAAGCAGATCGAAAAATAGGTCCGCCTAGCCTCGCATCGCTTTCAGCTTTTCCGCCACCGAGGCAGCAAGGTCGGCGTAGCGCTCCTCCAGCCGCTCGGCCGCCTTGATCACCGAAAAATCATGGCCGAATTTTTCCAGTGCCATGCGCAGCTTCTCGACGAATTCCGCCTGTTTTTCGAGCGCCGAAAACAGCGTCTTCACTTGCGCTTCGCTGATGTCGGGATTGGCAAGCATTTGCGGCACTTCGCGGCTCATCTGGTCGCCGGTAGCGGTCTGTTCTTTCAGGATCTCGATCCAGTCGGTCAATCGGTAAATCTCCTTTTTGTCAGGACAGCATGCGCAGCGCCTGCCGATGTGGTCAACCCAAGGGCGCCAAAGCGGGCTTGCGCGAGCCCCTTGCCGCGTTAAGTTCGGCGCAACTTGAACGAGGACAATCGCCATGACCACCGACGCCGAAATCCAGACCGCTTTGCCTGCGCTAGCCTCCGGCAACGTTGCCGTCATCACCGGCAGCGCCAGCGGCATCGGCCTTGCCGCGGCCAAGCGGCTGGCGGCGATGGGCCTGAAAATCGTGCTGGCCGATATCGGTGGCGCGCGGCTCGACGAGGCTGCCCGCGCCGTTGCCACGATTGCCGGCGATAACGCGGTGCTTGCTGTCGCCACCGATGTTTCCAAGGCCGACGAACTAGACCTGCTGGCCGAAAAGGCATTCGGTGCCTTCGGCGAGGTGTCTTTGTTGATGAACAATGCCGGGGTCGGCAACAATCCCGGCAAACCCTGGGAGAACCGCGACGCCTGGAAGCGGCTGCTGGACATCAATTTCTGGGGCGTCGTCCATGGCGTCGAGGCCTTCGCGCCGCGCATGCTGGCGGCCGGCAGGCCGGGCCTGATCGTCAACACCGGCTCCAAGCAAGGCATCACCACGCCGCCCGGCAACCTTGCCTACAACGTCTCCAAATCAGGCGTGAAGACCTTCACCGAAGGCCTGGCACACGCGCTGCGCAACGAGCCCAGCGCAAAGGTTGCGGCGCATCTGCTCATTCCGGGGTTCACTTTTACCGGCCTGACCGAGGGCGCGACCAAAAAACCCGCCGGTGCCTGGACAGGCGAGCAGGTGATCGACTTCATGCTGACCGCGCTGGTGCGTGGCGACTTCTACATCCTGTGCCCCGACAACGAGGCGACACGACCCATGGACGAAAAGCGCATGGCCTGGGCGATCGGCGACATCATCGAGAACCGCCCTGCTCTGTCGCGCTGGCACCCGGACCACAAGGACGCTTTCGCGGCGTTCATGGAAAGCTGACGCTTACGCCGCACGGCTCTTCGAGCCGCGCTTTTGCGCAGCGGCTTTCTTGACCGCCGCATCGGCGATCTTCTGGTCATGCCGTTTCGCCGCCTGTTCACATTTTTTGCGGATCTCCTCGACCTCGGATTCGGTCAGGTGCTCGATGCCGATAAAAGTATTGTGAGCTTTGCCGGCCCGGATCAACTCGTCGAGTTTCGTCTGAATCGCCGTGCCATCGCGGTTCTGGGTGTTCTGGATGAGGAACACCATCAGGAAGGTGACGATCGTCGTGCCGGTATTGATGACGAGTTGCCACGTATCGGAAAAGCCGAAAATCGGCCCGCTTATCGCCCAGGCCATGATGATCAGGCAGCAGATGGCGAATGTCGACGGCAGACCGGCGAGATGGGCGACGTAGTTGGCGATCTTCGTGAAACGCTTCTCTATCATGGTAGGGAGAAACAACCGGCAACCGCTCCGGGTTCCCTGAAAGGAGGGATTTCACGGAATTTCACGGACATAGCCGTGCACGCACCCGCAAGATCAGGGTATTTCGTTTTCCCAGCGGTCGAGGAAAACCTCGATGGACAGCGCCTGCATGTCGGGGACCGCCTTGGCCAGTTTCTCGACCGGCCAGTCCCACCAGGCAAGGCTTTCGATCCGCGCGGCGATGTCCGTCGCGAAGCGTTGGCGCAATTGCCTGGCCGGAACGCCGGCGACAATCGCGTAGGCAGGAACGTCGTGCGTGACCACCGCATTGGCGCCGACGACCGCGCCATTGCCGATGGTCACATCAGGCATGATCACCGCGCCATGGCCGATCCAGACATCATGGCCGATGCCGACGGATTGCGCCCGCCGCCGTTCCCGGAAAGCCGCGTCGACGCCCAGCCAGCGAAAATACTCGTTCGGGCGGTAGCTGACCTTGTGCTGGGTCAGCCGCTCAATCGGATGCTCCAGCGCGTTGATGCGGCTGTTGGCGGCGATCGAACAGAACTTGCCGATGGTCGTGTAGATCGCCTCGGCGTGGCGCTCGAAATAGGAGAAATCGCCCACTATGACTTCACGCAAGATGACCCGCTCGCCGATCGAGGCGTAGCGTCCAAGCTTGCACGCCTTCAGCTCCGCGGTCGGGTGGATACGCGGCTCGGGGTCTTTCAGGACGAGGTTTTCGGGACGGTCCATGCCGGCGCTTTACGCCGCCGCGCATGACGCTGCAAGCCGACTACAGCGCCGCGCGTCCGTTTGGACGCGCAAAGGACGCTGTAGCACTTCAAATTTCTATTTTGGCTTGCCGTTGGTCCACACCACGTTCTGGCCGTAGAGCGGCACGGTGGTGACCGACATTTTCGCCGAACCGTCCTGCACTTGGCGCGAGTGCGACAGATAGATCAGGGTCTCATTGGTTTTGTCGTAGATGCGGTTCACCACCTGCTTCTTCCAGATCAGGCTGATGCCTTGCTTGAAAACCTCCTCGCCGGCCTCGCTCATGTCGATGTCGCTGATGGTGATCGGCCCGGTCTGGCGGCAGGAGATCGAGGAATCGGACGGATCCTCGAACCAGTTGCCCTTTTGCAAGCGATCGATCACGCCGCGGTCGAAATAGGAGACGTGGCAGGTCACGCCTTCGACCTTGGGGTCCTTGATTGCCTCGACGATGATGTCGTTGCCTAGCCAGTCGACGCCGACCTTTCCGACCTCCTGGGCGAAAGCCGCACCAGCACCGATGACAAGGCATGCGGCCAAAGCGCCGCCGATCAGTTTTCGCCCAATCAGTCCTTGCAAGGAAGCCTCCTGCGGTTCGAGTTTTGCCGACCTCAGGTGGGACCGGCGGCAGCGCTTTGCAAGCGGATCATTTTTTGACAGGAATGCCGGTTGCGGCAACGCGACATCTTTGCGCGCGCGAGATCAAACCGTTAAGAGTGTTCGCCGAACAAGCTTGCGCCGATACGGCGCCAATGAAAATCACGACGGACACCCAATTGATGATGCGTTCGATACTGGTCGGCATTCTTGTCCTGATGGCAGCAGGCATCGGCTGGCTCACCTTCGACTGGTACCGCGGGCACTATGGCGGCGAGCCGTTCGGCGCGCCGTTCACGCTGGTCGACCAGAAGGGCGCTCCGGTCACCGAGGCTGCCTTTCGCGGCCACCCCAGCGTCGTCTTCTTCGGCTTCACCCATTGCCCGGAGGTCTGCCCGACCACGCTGTTCGAACTGGCCGGCTGGCTGAAGACGATGGGTGACGACGGCAAGAACCTGCGCGCCTATTTCGTCTCGGTGGACCCGGAACGCGACACACCCGAAATCATGAACGCCTATATCAGCAATTTCTCCGACCGCATGCTCGGCATCACCGGCGATCCTGACAAGGTCCACGCCATGGCCAAATCCTTCGGCATCTATTCGAAGAAGGTCGATACCGGCAACGGCGACTACACGATGGACCACACCGCTTCGGTGCTGCTGCTCAACGCCAGGGGCGACTTCGCCGGCACCATCGCCTACGGCGAAAGCTCGGACACCGCCATCGCCAAGCTCAAGCGGCTGGCGGCGGAAGGTTAGTGCATGATCCCGAAAAGTGGGAACCGGTTTTCGGACAAGATCATGCTCACAAAGAAAATCCGTGGATGACCCAAACGCGGCTTTATTTCACCACTGGAAAGACCGAGGCCGACCGTATCTTCGCGGCGTTCGAAGCAGCCTTTGAGGACGAGGGCCTGCCGATTGCCATCCTCGAAGTCGATGAGGATCGCGACATCCACGAAGTGTCGCTCTATGCCGACGGCGATGTCGATGCCGTCGAGGCGCGCGTGGAAGAGGTTCTTGCCGGGCTTGCCCTGTCGAGGCCGATTGCGCGCGAGCCCGTGCCTGATATCGACTGGGTGACGCGCTCGCTGGAGGGACTGAAACCGGTGCGCGCCGGCCGGTTCTTCGTCCACGGCGCGCATGACCGCAGGAAGCGCCACAGCGGCGAGCTCGCCATCGAGATCGAAGCGGGCCTCGCCTTTGGCACCGGCCATCACGGCACCACGGCCGGCTGCCTCGAAACACTGGAACAGGTCGTGCGGCGCGAGCACCCGCGCAACGCGCTCGACCTCGGCACCGGCAGTGCCGTGCTGGCGATCGCGGTGGCCAAGCTCGCCCACATCCCGGTGCTGGCGACCGATATCGATCCGGTCGCCATAAAGGTCGCAGCCGCCAATGCGCGGCTCAACCACGTCACGGCGCTCGTCGAAACGGCGACGGCGCCGGGCTTCCACCATCCGATCTTTGCCGCGCGCGGCCCCTTCGACCTCATCGTCGCCAACATACTGGCGCGGCCGCTGATGCGGCTGGCGCCCGAAATGGCCGGGCATGTCACCTTGGGTGGCTCGATCGTGCTATCAGGCATCCTCGACCGGCAGCGTGACGCGGTGATCTCGGCCTATGTCGGCCAGCGGTTCCGCCATGTCAGGACGTTGCACCGCGAGGGCTGGGTGACGATCCACCTCAAGCGGTGACGCGCAGCGCCTTCAAACGCAAGCAGCAAGTCGCTCAGACGTAGGGCGACCTTGCCGCCTTCCTCAGCTCTTCGCGATCGTAGCCGTGCGCTTTCAGCGTTTCGTCGTCAAAGCCAAGCAGAACGCCGCTCACATAGCGGCTCGCTTCGCGCTGGCGCGCTTCGATGAGAGCGTTCATGGCGCTTCGGAAAAATCCGCGTCTGGCTGAAATCGTGGACATGATGGTCTCCTTTGCAGTGCAATAAGAGTCGTTCCTCCACTCCAAAAAGGTAAGCTCTGCTGACCTATTTGAAAATCGCTGATTCTGCATGGCGTCTATGCGCAAAAGCGATGCTGCTGGACCAAATCCCGTCGGTTGTCAGGCGGCTGATGCTGTAGCACTTTGATCTTGCGCTGATTTTCTCCGAACCGAAGATCAGCCCAGCAAAAGTCGATTCCGATTTTCGGGGTCATGCGCTACGGTCGCGCCAGCATCCGAGGAGAGCCCCGTCATGTTCCAGACTTTTGATTCCGCCGGCGACCCAGCCGTCGGCAAGCCGCGGGTGGCGCTGCTGCGTCAATGGCTGGCGGCCAACGGCCTGGATGGCTTCATCGTGCCGCGTGCCGATGAGCATCAGGGCGAATATGTCGCCGACCGCTCGGCGCGGCTGAAATGGCTGACCGGCTTCAGTGGCTCGGCCGGCATCGCTATCGTGCTCGGCGGCCGCGCCGTCATGTTCGTCGACGGACGCTATACGCTGCAGGTGCGCCAGGAAGTCGATCTCGACATCTTCTCGATCGAAAGCCTGGTCGACAATCCGCCTCCCACTTGGATCAAGGACAATCTCGGCAAGGGCGTGCGGCTTGGCTTCGATCCGTGGCTGCAGACGATCGGCGACGTGAAAGCGCTGAAAGCTTCGGCCGAAAAATCGGGGGCGGTTTTGGTGCCGCTCGAGAAGAATCCAATCGACGCCATCTGGAAGGACCAGCCCGACCCGCCGCGGGCGCCGGTCGAGCTCCATCCGATCGCCTTTGCCGGCGAACTGGCCAAGGACAAGCTGGCACGGCTGGCGTCGGCCATCGGCAAGGATGGCGCCACCCATGCCGTGCTGACCGACCCGTCCTCCATCGCCTGGGCCTTCGACATCCGCGGCGGCGACGTGCCGCATACGCCGCTGGCGCTCGGCTTCGCTGTGCTCGCCGGCGACGGGTCGCACCAGCTTTTCATGGACCAGCGCAAGTTTTCGCGCACCGTCGCAGCTTATCTGACGCAGCTTGCTGAACTGCACGAACCCCGTGACTTCGAAGCGGCGATCGCGGCTCTGGCCAAGGGCGGTGCAAAAATCGCGCTGGACCCGGTGCTGGCGGCGGAGAAGCTCAGCATGCTGGTCGAGGACAATGGCGGCACCGTCATATCGGCGCCCGATCCAGCCCGCATTCCACGCGCCACGAAAAACCAGGCCGAGATCAACGGCGCCCGCGCCGCGCATCGCCGCGATGGCGCCGCCGTGGCCAAGCTGCTCTGCTGGCTCGACCGCCAGAAACCCGGCAAGCTCGACGAAATCGCCGTCGTCACCAAGCTCGAGGAGTGCCGCCGCAGCACCGGCGAGGAAACGCAGATGCCGTTGCGCGACGTGTCTTTCGACACGATCTCGGGCGCCGGTCCGAACGGCGCCATCATGCACTACCGCGTTTCCCGCGCCACCAGCCGAAAGCTTCAGTCTGGCGAGCTGTTCCTGCTCGATTCCGGCGGGCAGTATCAGGACGGCACCACCGACATCACCCGCACTGTGCCGATCGGCAATCCGACCGAGGAAATGCGCGAACGCTTCACGCTGGTGCTGAAGGGCATGATCGGCATTTCCATGCTGCGCTTTCCCCCGGGCACGCGCGGCTCCGAAATCGATGCCGTGGCGCGTCTTGCCCTGTGGAGACATGGCTGCGATTTCGCCCACGGCACCGGCCACGGCGTCGGCTCCTATCTGGCCGTTCACGAAGGCCCGCAACGCATCGCCAAGACCGGCACTGAGAAGCTGCTGGCGGGCATGATCCTCTCCAACGAGCCGGGCTACTACAAGGAAGGCTCTTACGGCATCCGCATCGAGAATCTCATCCTGGTGACGCCGGCCGAACCGATAGAGGGCGGCGACATCACCATGCACGGCTTCGAAACGCTGACGCTGGCTCCGATCGACACCAGGCTGGTGCGCACCGACCTGTTGACGCGTGACGAGCTGCACTGGCTCGACCAATACCACGCACGCGTGCTGGCCGAGATCGGACCGATGCTCGATGGCGAGACGCTGGCCTGGCTGGAAAAGGCAACCGCACCGCTGCCGCACGACCAGAAGTCGTGATTTTCACAAAGGCGTGTAGCAGGTTTCGTCTATCCGACGAACTGCCGGGCGAGGATCAGCACGGCGGCACCGGCCAAAAACATCGCCATAAGCCCGCCGCGCAGCGAGACCAGCCCGGCGACGATCAATGCCGCCCATTCCGTCGGCCCGGCGCCAAGGGCCGCGGGCGCCACCAGCGTCGTCAGCACCGCCGCCGGCACGGCGTTCAGCCCTGCCTCGACGCGCGGATGGACGTTTTCGAAGCGCGAGATCACCAGATGGCCGCCGATGCGGGTCAGATAGGTGGCGATCGCACCGGCGATGATGATCCACAAGGTCATGCTCATGACCGCGCCTCCACACCGCTGTGGTGCGGCGGCAGGATGACCGCGAGCAGCACGCCGGCTACGGCGCCAATGGAGACGTGCCAGGGCGAGCCCACCGTCTTGTAGGCGATGATGGAGGCAGCAGCACTGGCGACGACCACTGGCAGCCACAGTGGCCGTTTGCGAAAGCTCATGACCAGTCCGAGAAAATAGATCGGCAGCAGGAAATCAATGCCCAGCGCACGCGTATCGGGAATGAGCTTGCCGAACATCGCGCCGAGCGCGCTTTCGGTTACCCAGAACACATAGACCGGCAGGCCAAGTCCCATGTACCAGGCGAAGCCGACCGTCTCGCCGGCCTCCGCCTTGCGCTCGGCCACCGCGAACTGCGGATCGGTGAGCAGGAAATAGCCTACCGCTTGCTGGACCAGCGGCCAGTGCGCGATGCGCCGGCCGATACCGGCGGAATAAAGCACATGGCGGAAATTCACGGCGAAGATCGACAGCACGATCAGCCATGGCGCGACATGCTGCCCGAACAATTCGATACCCACCATCTGGCTCGCGCCGCCGTAAACCATGGCGCTCATCAGGACGGCTTCGAGCACCGAAAAACCATTGTCGACGGCAAGCGCCCCGAATAGCAGCCCAAACGGCGCCGCCGCCACCACGATGGGCATCGAGAGTCGCACGCCTTGCCAGAAATCGCTCTTCGCGCGGTTTTCGGAGATTGCTTCCGCCGACATCAGCCACTCCTTGGGGGATCAGTCCTAGGGAAAAGCCGTATGTAGGGAGCGCCGCTTGCCTTGTCACACCAATTCGCTTGAGCCAATGATCAGCGGAAATGATCGGCGCAGCCGTGTTGCACGTTCAGGCCTGCGCATCGGTCCGGAGCTAGTCTACCGGGATCTTGCCTTCGATCACCCTGCCCCAGTCGAGCAGCGGCCTGGCGCGCAAAGTGAAATCGACGAGCTCGTCGACCAATGCCGGCCCGTGGATTCCCGCCGGGTCGATTTCGTGCCGGACGGCGAAATGCCGGTTGCGGATGGCCGCCGCGAGATCGGCCTCAGTGACATGCTCGAAGCCACGTGGTGCACGCTTCATGCAACCTTCCGCATCAAGTTCGAGACGGTTTTGCTTCAGCGTCTTGATCAGCGCCCGGAATTCACCCGGCCGCGTCGCGATAGCCTGGCGCATCGCCAGCAGCAGCGCCGGCCCGGGCTGCCACCAAGCAACGCCGGCAAAACAGCGCTCGAGCCCGATATAGACGAACAACACGCCCTGTTCCATCTTGGTGCCGTCAGGCGAAAGAATTGCCGACAGATGCCGGTTATAGGGTCGTTTATCCTTGGCGAAACGCACGTCGCGATTGATCCGGAACAGCGACTTCTTGCGATCGCCGCGCAACCCCAGCCCCACTACAGCAAAGCGCTCGGAGAGCGTTTCGACCAGATCGCCGAAAGGATCGCGCAACTCGCTTTCGAAAAGGTCGCGGTTTTCGACAAACCACTCCCGGCGCTGATGAAAATTGAGCGCCTTGAGGAAAGGAAGGGCCTTTTGGCCGAAACCGCTAAATGCCACCGTCACGCCCTGCCGATCCGCACGAACCACGCATCCTCGTCGATCACTTCGATGCCGAGCTCGGTGGCGAGCTTGAGCTTGGAGCCGGCACCTGGTCCGGCAACGACGAGATCGGTCTTCTTCGACACCGAGCCGGCGACCTTGGCGCCTAGCTTTTCGGCCATTGCCTTGGCCTCGTCGCGCGACATTTTCTCCAATGCGCCGGTGAAGACCACCGTCTTGCCGGAGACCGGCGACGACACGCCACCGACCGGCTCCTCGTCGAGCACTGTTACTTCCGCCAGCAATGCGTCGAGCGCCTGCCGGTTATGGTCTTCAGCGAAGAAGTCGACCACCGCTTCGGCCACGATCGAGCCGATGCCGTTGATGCCGTTCAACTCCTGCCAGGCGGCGTTGCCCGGGTCGCCCTTGCCGGACGGCATGACGGCGCTTTGCCCGGTTTCGCGGAAAGCGGCAAAGGAAAGAAAATGGCGGGCCAGCCGCTTGGCGTTGGTCTCGCCGATGTGGCGGATGCCGAGCGCATAGAGGAAGCGCGAGAACTCGACCTGCCGCCGGTCGTCGATTGCCGCGAACAGCTTGCGCACCGAGGTCGCGCCGAAACCGTCGACATTCTCGAGCTTGGTCAGCGATGCTGCCTGCCGTGCCTTCAGCGTGAAGATGTCGGCCGGCGAATAGATGCGCAGCGACGGATCCTCGGCATGGAAGAAGAACTCAATCTGCTTCTCGCCCAGCCCCTCGATATCAAAAGCGCCTCGGGACACGAAATGGCGCAGACGCTCCACCGCTTGCGCGGGGCAGATCAAACCGCCTGTGCAGCGCCTGACCGCTTCACCCTCCTCGCGCACGGCGTGGCTGCCGCAGGCCGGGCAAAGCACTGGGAATGCATATGGCATGCTGTCGGGCGGCCGCTTTTCCATGACCACGTCGATGACCTGCGGAATGACATCGCCAGCACGCTGGATGCTCACCGTGTCGCCGATGCGAATGTCACGGCCTTCGCGGATCGGCTGGCCGCTATTGCCGATGCCCTTGATGTAGTCCTCATTGTGCAGCGTCGCGTTGGTCACCACGACGCCGCCGACCGTCACCGGCACAAGCCGCGCCACCGGCGTCAGCGCGCCGGTGCGGCCGACCTGGATGTCTATGCCGGTCAGGATCGTCGTCGCCTTCTCGGCGGGGAATTTGTGCGCGATCGCCCAGCGTGGCGAGCGTGACACGAAGCCCAGCCGCTGCTGCAGCTCAAGGCTGTTCACCTTGTAGACGACGCCGTCGATGTCGTAGCCAAGCGTCGCCCGGTTGGATTCGATCAGCCGGTATTGTTCGAGCAGCCCTTCGACACTATCGAACAGCTTCATCAGCGGGTTGACCCTGAAGCCAAAGCGCTCGAACGCTGCCACCATGCCCATCTGCGTGTCGGCGGGCATGGCGTTCACCGCGCCCCAGGCATAGGCGAAAAACCGCAGCGGCCGGCTGGCGGTGATCGAGGTGTCGAGCTGGCGCAGGGAGCCTGCCGCCGAGTTGCGCGGATTGGCAAAAACCTGCTTTCCGGCCTCGGCATTGCGGCGATTGAGCTCGGCGAAATCAGTGAGGCGCATATAGACCTCGCCGCGCACTTCCAATACTTCGGGAAAATCCCCCGAAAGCACATTGGGAATCTCAGCGATGGTGCGGGCGTTGGCTGTCACATCCTCGCCGACCTGGCCGTTGCCACGCGTTGCTGCCGTCACCAGCCGTCCCGCCTCGTAGCGCAGCGACAGCGACAGGCCGTCGATCTTCGGCTCGGCCGTCATGGCCAACGGCGCGTCGGCGCCGAGCCGCAAGAAGCGGCGAATGCGGCCGACGAAATCGATCACGTCCGCATCGGCAAAAGCGTTGTCGAGCGACAGCATAGGAATGGCATGGACGATCTTGCCGAATTTTTCCGAGACCGCCGCGCCGACTTTCCGTGACGGCGAATCCTCGCGCACAAGATGAGGAAAACGCTGCTCGATGGCGAGATTGCGCCGCCGCAGCGCATCGTAGGCGGCGTCCGAAATCGTCGGCGCATCTTCGGCATGGTAGCGCAAATCATGGCCGGCGATTTCCTGCGCCAACCGCTTCAGCTCGCTTGCTGCCTCGCTTTCATCAAGCGAATCGACAGGTTTTTCGGACATGCACTGCTCCTCGACGCATGATCCCGAAGCTCGGAACGATCTTCGGAAATGACTATGCGCAAAATCAAATTGCTACAGCGTCCTTTGCACGTCCGAAAGGACGCGCGGCGCTGTAGCGGCGGCGCCACAATAGATCAGGATTTTCCCGCAAGGGAGCCAGATCGTGAGAAAATCATTCCGGAACAGCAGCATGGAGCCACATCCTGACTCGATCCATAACGCCGAGCGTGAGTTCCGCTATGCTGCGGTGTTCTCCCGCAGCAGACGCTCGGCCGCCGCGCGTGCCTCGTCGGTGATCGTCGCTCCAGCCAGCATCCGCGCGATCTCTTCCTGACGCGCTGCCCGGTCCATCTCGGCGATACCGGTCGCAACCCGGTCGGCGCTGCCGGATTTGGAGATCAGGAAATGCGTCGCCGCACGCGCCGCCACTTGCGGCGCGTGGGTGACCGAAAGCACCTGCACGCGCTTCGACAATCGCGCCAGCCTTTGGCCTATAGCGTCCGCAACCGCGCCGCCAACCCCAGTGTCGATTTCATCGAAGACCAGGGTCGGCGCCGAGCCACGGTCGGCCAGCGCCACCTTCAGCGCCAACAGGAACCGTGAAAGTTCGCCACCGGAAGCGACCTTCATCATCGGCCCCGGCCTTGTGCCGGGATTGGTGCGCACCCAGAACTCGACCTGATCGATGCCGTCTTCCATGCGGCTCTCGGCCTCACTTGCCATCTCGACGATGAAGGCGGCCCGTTCGAGCTTGAGTGCCGGCAGTTCGGCCATCACCGCCTTGGTCAATCCGACCGCCGCCGCATGGCGAAGCGACGAAAGCTGTGCCGCGGAAATGTCGTAGGTCTCGCGGGCGGCGGCGGCTTGCTTCTCCAGCCCATGCAGGCGCTCCTCGCCGGCGTCGAGGTCGGCGAGATCGGCCGCCATCGTGTCACGCAGTTGCGCCAGATCGTCGACCGCCACACTGTGCTTGCGTGAGGCGGCACGCAGCGAAAACAGCCGCTCTTCGGCCTCCTCCAGCCTCCGCGGATCGTATTCGGTGGCGCGAAGTGCCGCTTCGACCCCCGACTGTGCCGCGTCGAGCGACAACATCGCCTCATCGAGCGATTTGACCACGTCTTCGAGCAAGCCGGGCGCCTCGGTCACCTTGCGCTGCAGTCGCCGCAACAGGCTGGCGAGTTGCGGCAGGGGCGAGGACGGGCCCGAGAGCACATCCTGTGCGTCGTGGATTTCCGATGCGATCTTTTCCGCCCGCATCATCGAGGTGCGCAATTCGGCTAGGTCGGCTTCCTCGCCGGGCTGGGGATCGAGCTTCGTCAATTCGGCGACCGCGGCGCGTAGATAGTCGGCCTCGCGGGCCGCCGCTTCCACCTTGGCGCGGTGTCGCGAAAATTCCTGCTCGCAGGCCCGCCAGTGCCGCCATGCCTCGCCGGTCGCCCGGGCCGCGCCGAGATGGCCGCCAAAACTGTCCAGCAATTCGCGATGGGCACCGGGATCGACCAGGGCACGCTCGTCATGCTGGCCGTGGATCTCGACCAGCGCGTGACCGACGTCGCGCATCAGCGTCACGCTCGAAGGCTGGTCGTTGACGAAGACGCGGGTACGGCCGTCTGCCGTCTGCACGCGGCGCAGGATGATGTCGCCATCGTCCTCGATAGCGTTGTCGGCAAGCAGCATGCGGGCAGGATGGTTGCGCGGCACGTCGAACACGGCGATGACTTGGCCCTGTGCCGCGCCATGCCGCACCAGCGAAGCGTCACCGCGGGCGCCAAGCGCCAGCGACAGCGCGTCGAGCAGGATGGATTTTCCAGCGCCGGTTTCGCCGGTCAGCACCGAAAGGCCGGACGAGAAGTCGATGTCCAGCTTCTCGATCAGAACGATATCGCGGATCGACAGTCTGGAAAGCATGGTGACGCGCCGCTCAGGCGCCGGTGATCAGCTTCCCGGCCTTGGCGATCCACGACCCGGCATTCTCGCGCGGCTCGAGCCCACCACTCTGCAGGAGCTTGTAGGAATCCTTGTACCACACGCTGTCGGGATAGTTGGTGCCGAGCACAGCCGCGGCAGTCTGCGCCTCCGATGTCAGCCCCATCGCATAGTAGCTTTCGGTAAGGCGCGCGAGCGCCTCCTCGACATGGCGCGTGTTGGAATAGGTCTCCACCACGTTGCGGAACCGCTTGACGGCGGCGATATATTCACGGCGCTCGAGATAGTAGCGGCCGATCTGCATCTCCTTGCCGGCGAGCTGGTCGTTGGCGAAGCGGATCTTTTCCTTGGCGTCATCGACATACTCGGAATCGGGCCAGCGCGTCACCAGATCCTGCATCGTCTGCACGGTCTGACGCGCTTCCTTCTGGTCCTGGGTGACGTCCCTGATTTGCCGGTAGTAGCTCAGCCCGATGATGTACTGGGCATAGGCGGCGTCGTCGGTCGAGGGATAGAGCGTGAGATAGCGCTTGGCCGAACCGATTGCCTCGCTATAGTTGCCCTGGCGATAGTCGGCAAAGGCGCCCATCACCATCGATTTGCGGGCATATTCCGAATAGGGATGCTGGCGGTCGACCGCACTGAATTTGCGGCTCGCCTCCTGCAGGCGCCCGGCATTCAGATTGGCGAGGCCCTGATTGTAGAGAACGTCGGCCGGCTCGGTCTGCTCGACATAGGTCGACAGGTCGACATCCTTCTCGGACGACATGCAGGCCGACAGGAACAGCGATGGAACAACCACCGAAAGCGCCAGGAAAACAGACCGATGCGGCGCTTTCGATTGACCAATTCGCTTAAAAAACATGATTGGATTCCGCCCTTTCGGCGTCATTTCAGTCGTCATTCGCTCTGGGGCAGCAGCCATAAACCATAACCGCCGTGCCCGGCAACGCTATCCCCGGCCAATCGCACATTTTTGTGGCGGCTTGGCACGGCCCGCGCACTTACATGATTTCGCCGGCCAATGATGCATTCATGCAACACAGGCCGGCGGCTATAAAACCCGAAAAACGTTAAGAATCAGATCATCCAGGGCGCGTAAACGGGCGCATAGACGGCGCTCATATCGGCCGCACGACCGCGCTCGCGGCGTGTCGTCTCGACGATCTCGAACGCCGAACGGTCCGATAAAAGGCGGCGCAACGCTGCCGCGTTCAGCCTGTGGCCGCCGCGATACGAACGGAAGCAGCCAATGAACCGGGCGCCGGCCAGCGCCAGATCGCCCATGGCGTCCATCGTCTTGTGGCGCACGAACTCGTTGGGATAGCGCAAGCCTCCCATATTGATCACGCGGTTGTCGTCACCGATCACCAGGGAGTTTTCCAGCGAGGAGCCAAGCGCATAGCCGGCTGCCCACAGCCGCTCGACATCCTTCATGAAACCAAAGGTGCGGGCCCGCGCGATATCGCGGCGAAAAATGTCGGCGTTCATGTCGGATGCGAAGAGCTGACGGCCGATCGCCGGGCTTTCGAAATCGATCTCGATCTCGAAGCGCGTGCCGTCATAAGGCCTGAACTCCGCCCAAGAGGCACCGTTCTCGATGCGAACCGGCTTGACGACACGGATATAGCGGCGCTTGACCGGCAGCGTGTCGATGCCCGCCTGGTCGATTGCCTCCACGAACGCCATGGCGCTGCCGTCAAGGATCGGAACCTCGCGGCCATCGATCTCGATGACGACATTATCGATGCCGAGCCCGAAAAGCGTGGCCATCAGATGTTCGACGGTGGCGATATGCTCACCTGCCGGGTCGCCGAGCATCGTGCAGAGATCGGTGGCGCCGACTTCGGAAACGAGCGCACGGAACTCACGGCCCTCGCTTCCATTCGAAAGCTGGAACACGACACCCGTATCGGCGTCCGCCGGCAGGAAATGAACGGTAACGGAATTGCCGCTGTGAACGCCGGTACCCGTCAGCGTCGCACGCGATTTAAGTGTCGTCTGATAGTCGTGCAAAACAAACCCCTTAGCCCACACTGCCTACGTCCGCTTCATTAGCCCGAGGGCGCGGCTCTTTTATCGGCAGGCAGGGCATTCCCCCGAATCCCGGCAAACCGACATTGCTCGGGGCGAAGATAGTGGTCCGGCAAGAAGTCTCCAAATCACGGTTTCTTACTCACTGTAACCGCGAGCCGAAGCGGATCTGGTCTCGTAACGCCCTGTTTTGCAACTGCTTTTAACGTTAACAGGCAAACGATCTCTTGTCTGCCTGTTAACAATTATTACGGACCGTTAACAGGTCAATTGGCCTGGCGGCGCAGGAATGCTGGAATCTCCAGCTGATCGTCTTCCTGGACAGCCCTGCTCTGCGGCGTCAGCCGGCCTTGGTCGTCCAACTGGCCGCGACGCGGCGCGTAAAGCTGCGGATCCTGGCTGGCAAGGCGGCGCACTTCGGGTGCCGCCTGGCGCAGTTTCGGCTCGCGCGGCTGCGCCGGCTGCAGTCGTGCAGGCTCCTCTTCGCGGCGGGTAAGGCCGTTCGTCAGGCGCTTGAGCAGTCCCATCGGTCCGCTGTTCTCATGGTCGGCCGGGCGGCCCTTGGCTTCCACTTCGGCTTTCACCACCGGCGGGAAATCCTCGACGCGCGGCATGCGCTGGGGTGCTGCGGCTACCGGTTGAAGCATCTCGCGCTGTGGCGCAGGCTGCATCACTTGCTGAACCATTGGCTGCGGCTGAGCCGGCGGCGCCTGGAAGATCTTGCTCTGCGGGCGGAAATCTTCCGCCTGGGCAGCCGGCGCGGGACGCGCCATCGCCGCGGCATTCGCCTCGGCAAGCTGGATCGCCTCAGCTACAGGATCGGCGGCGCGTGGCTCGTAGCCTCCTTGCTGGACAGGCGCCGGACGGCTTTCCGTGACCGGAGCGGCCGGGCGGCTGACCGGCTTTGGCGGAGCCGTGCGGATGGCGATCGGCGCGGCGGCGATGTCAGCCGCCGATTTGTCGATGCCGGTAGCAACCACCGAGACGCGGATAACGCCTTCGAGATCCTCGTCGAACGTCGCACCCAGGATGATGTTGGCTTCCTGGTCGACCTCCTCGCGAATGCGGGTCGCCGCCTCGTCGACTTCGAACAGGGTCAGGTCGCGGCCGCCGGTGATCGAGATCAACAGGCCCTTGGCGCCCTTCATCGAAGTCTCGTCGAGCAGCGGGTTGGCGATCGCGGCTTCGGCGGCGGCCATGGCGCGGCCCTCGCCGGAAGCTTCGCCCGTCCCCATCATCGCCTTGCCCATCTCGCGCATGACCGAGCGGACGTCGGCGAAGTCGAGATTGATCAGCCCTTCCTTGACCATTAGGTCGGTGATGCAGGCGACGCCGGAATAGAGCACCTGGTCGGCCATGGCGAAAGCGTCGGCGAAGGTCGTCTTGTCATTGGCCAGCCGGAACAGGTTCTGGTTGGGGATGACGATCAGGGTGTCGACGCATTTCTGCAATTCCTCGATGCCCAGATCCGCCGTCTTCATGCGGCGCTGCCCTTCGAAATGGAACGGCTTGGTGACGACGCCGACGGTGAGAATCCCCTTCTCACGGGCAGCGCGTGCAACGACCGGCGCGGCCCCCGTGCCGGTGCCACCGCCCATGCCGGCCGTGACGAAGCACATATGGGTGTTGGAGAGATGATCGATGATCTCGTCGATGCATTCCTCCGCCGCCGCGCGGCCGACTTCCGGTTGCGATCCCGCACCCAGGCCCTCGGTGACATGCGCGCCGAGCTGGATCAGGCGATCCGCCTTGGACATGGTCAGCGCCTGTGCGTCGGTATTGGCCACCACGAACTCGACGCCGCGCAAGCCGGCGGTGATCATGTTGTTGACGGCATTGCCGCCGCCGCCGCCGACACCGAACACGGTGATACGCGGCTTGAGCTCGGTGATGTCCGGCTTCTGCAGATTGATGGTCATTGTCTCCGTCCTTTGCCTTTCCCGCCGCTTCGCCGCCGCGGCCGCCTATGGGGCTGTCCCCGTCAATTTAAAAACTGTCTCTCAACCACTGACTCATTCGATGCAGTTTTCCGCCCGTTCCGGTCATCCTGAGACCAGAAATTCCTTTCGCCGGATGGCTCTCGAAATTCGCCATCTGCGGATAGATCAGAAGCCCGACCGGCGTCGAGAAAGCCGGTCCCTTGGCCGCCTCGGGCAGCCCCGCCACGCCGAGCGGACGGCCAATGCGCACATTGCGTCCGAGAATGCGGCGCGCCGCCTCGGGCAGGCCGGAAAGCTGGCTGGCACCGCCGGTCAGCACGACGCGCTTGCCGACGGCATTGCCGTAGCCGGATCTGTTCAGCCGATCACGCAACAGTTCGAGCGTCTCGTCGATGCGCGCCCGGATGATGCGTGTCATCACCGAACGCGGTATCTGCAGCGGCATCTCGCCATCCTCGCCGATCGGCTGTATCGAGACCAGATCGCGGTCGTCGGCACTGCCGGGCAGCGCCGAGCCATGCATCACTTTCAGCCTCTCAGCGGCGTCGAGCGAGGTCGACAGGCCCTTGGCCATGTCCAGTGTGACGTGGTTGCCGCCGATGGCGATGGCGTCGCCATGGACGAACTTGCCTTCCGAAAACACCGAGATCGTCGTGGTGCCGCCACCCATGTCAATGCAGGCTGCGCCCATTTCGAGTTCGTCGTCGACCAGTGCGGCAAGCCCGCTGGCATAGGGCGTCGCCACCATGCGCTCGACCGACAGGTGCGAACGGTTGATGCAAAGCTCCAGATTGCGCAAGGGCGCCGCGTCACCCGTCAGCACATGCATGTCGACGCCGAGCTGGTCGCCAACCATGCCGCGCGGATCACGCACGCCGCGCTCGGCATCCAGTGAAAAGCCGACGGGAAGCGAATGGATCACCTCGCGCTCGGCCCGCAGCGCCTGCTTGGCGCCGGCGGCAAGCACGCGCTTGATGTCGGCCTCGTCGGCCTCATGGCCACCGAGGTTGATGGTTGCCGAGAAGCTCTCGCTCTTCAGCCGGCCGGCCGTCATGTTGACGATCAGTGAATCGACGGTCAGGCCGGCCATGCGCTCGGCGGCGTCGACGGCGAGGCGGATGGCATGCTCGGCCCTGTCGAGATCGATGACGACGCCCGACTTCACACCTTGCGATTTCTGGTGGCCGATGCCGATCACCTGGATGCGATGCGAGCGCCCGCGCAGCAGATTGCCGTCCTCGCGTGGCTTGAGCTTGGCCACCACGCAGCAGACCTTGCTCGAGCCGACATCCAGCACCGTCATGATGCCGGATCGGCGCGACGAGGCATCGCTGTTGCCGCCAAGCCAGCTCATATTTTCGTCTCCGCCTTGCGCTTCGGCATTTTCGGCTTCTCGTTGAGCGCGGCCTGGCGCTGCGTCGCCGCCTCCGGCGTCAGCTGGACGACGAGGCGATCGGAAAGGCGCATGTCGACGGCGGCGATGTCGCGCGTCAGCAGCCCGTTCTCGTGGTCCATCCTGACCAGATCGGCGATCGCCTGGTCCTCGCCATCCTCGGGAAGCTTGACCGTGATGCCGTTCTCCAGCTTCAGGTCCCAACGCCGTTCGCCGATGCGAATATAGCCTTTGACCCGCGCAGCAAGCTCTGGATATTTCTTGACCCTGCCCAGGAAATCCGGTGCCTTGGCCGGCGCGCCAGTGCCGACGATCAGCGGGAGCAGCGCCTGCTTGCCGCCGGAGAATGGCGCGATCACGGCGCCGGACCGCTCGATCACGGAAAGCTCGCTGCCCTGCTGCCAGAGCGCGAAAGGCTCTCGCTCCTCGATGCGCACCTCCAGCGTGTGCGGATAGACCTTGCGCACCGCCGCAACCTCGACCCAGGGCAGCGTGGCTATGCGCTCCCGCGCGGCTTCGACATCGAAGCCGATCAGCGACGTCCAGCCATCGAGCTGCATCCTGTCGAGAATATCGATCTCGGAGGTTGCGCGGTTGCCAACGACCTTGATCTGGTCGACGGCAAACCCGGTGCGGGCGGTGATGCCCTGGACGATGCCGTCGACATGTCCTCCGAGATAGGCGCCATAGGCACTGCCCGATACGAGCAGCGCCGCCGACAGGATGGCCGCGGAAAACGGCGGCACCTCGAAGTCGTCCTCGCCCAGACGCGCCAGCACGCGCGCCGGCCGGCGAAGCAGACGCGGCAGCACGAAATGGTCGAACGACAACGACACACCGAACAGCGTCGGCCCGGCCGCGCCCTTCCCCTTGCCCTGTCCCCACCTCAACGCAGACACGAAGCGTCCTCCACCATCCAACTCAACAAATCCCCGAACGAGTGTCCCGCCTGCGCAGCGATTTCAGGCACCAAGGATGTCGGCGTCATGCCCGGCTGAGTGTTGACTTCGAGCCAGACAATTTCGCCGTTCTCGGAGTGTCGATCATCATAACGGAAGTCCGACCGGGAAACGCCCCGGCAGCCAATAGCTTGGTGAGCCTTGAGCGTCAGTGTCTGTATTTTTTGGTAAATATTCGGTGAAATTTTTGCAGGGCATTCGTGTTTTGATCCGCCCGCGACGTATTTTGAATCATAGTCGTAGAAGGAATGGCCGGTCGGAATGATCTCGCAGACACCGAGCGCCACGTCGCCCATCACCGCGCAGGTCAACTCCCGCCCGTGCACATAGCGCTCCACCATGACGGTATCGCCATACTTCCAGTCGGACGAACCGATGACCTGCGGCGGATGCGACTGGCCTTCGTGCACGATGACGACGCCGAAGCTCGACCCTTCATTGACCGGCTTGACGACATAGGGCGCCTTCATCGGGTGCTTGTTCTGGATGTCGAAGCGATTGACCACCTTCGATTCGGCAACCGGGATGCCGACAGACTTGGCGATCTTCTTGGCCTGCTCCTTGTTCATCGCCAGCGCCGAAGCGAGCACGCCGGAATGGGTGTAGGGAATGGCAAGATATTCGAGGATGCCCTGGATGGTGCCGTCCTCGCCGAAAGGGCCGTGCAGCGCATTGAAGGCAACATCAGGCTTGAGCTCGGCCAGCACCGATCCGACATCGCGCGAGACGTCGACGCGAGTGACCTGGTAGCCTTCCTTCTCGAGCGCATCGGCACAGGCATTCCCCGAAGACAGAGACACGGGCCGCTCGGACGAGAATCCACCCAGAAGGACGGCCACGTGCTTGCTTTTCATTTCCCGTCATTCCCTCTCACGGCGGGCCCTCTCACGGCGGGTCTGCATCTCACACGACCCGGAAAGGGCCACACACTCAAACGCTCGGAGCAGTCTCTGCTCCCATGATTTTCGCAACATCGCTTCCAGAGTCTCCCGTAGGTTGCCCCCGGACGGAAAACGCTGGTAACGCGTCGAAACGACTCAAATCAGGAAACGCTTCAGGGCAGAGAATCAGAGAGTTGATTCGCTGGCAAGTCCTTACGATTCCGAGAGATTCACTTTCCGCAAAAACGGCAACGAAAACTGTGTTGTGAGTCTTTACAGCAACTGTCCCAGGAACTCCTGGACCTCGTGCCCCGGCCGGAAATTGCCGATGCGCTTGATTTCCCAATGCAGCCGGATGCCCGAGTTTTCGAGCACACGCGTGCGCACCGTCTCGCCAAGATATTCGAGGTCGTAGCCGGTCGCGGTTCCCGTGTTGATCATGAAGTTGCAATGCATCGGCGACATCTGCGCGCCGCCGATCATCAGTCCCCGACACCCCGCCCTGTCGATCTCCTTCCAAGCCGAGGTGCCCTCCGGATTCTTGAAGGTCGAGCCGCCGGTCTTTTCGCGGATCGGCTGCACGGTCTCGCGATGGTGCTGGACAGCATCCATCGCCGCCTTGATCGCGGCCTTGTCTTCCAAAACGCCTTCGAGCACGGCCGATGTGAAGATCAGCCCGGCGGGTGCTGCCGAATGGCGATAGGCGTAGCCCATATCGGCGTTGCTCAGCGTATGCACATTACCCTTGCGGTCGAGCGCCCGCACCTCGACGACGCGCTCGCGCGTCTCGGCGCCATTGGCGCCGGCGTTCATCCTCAGCGCGCCGCCAATGGCGCCCGGAATGCCGTGGTAAAAATCAAAGCCGCCGATACCGGCCTGGTAGGCAACGGCCGCAACGCGCTTGTCGGGCGTGGCAGCCCCCGCCTTGATCGTGGTCGGCGCAATCACTTCGGCTTCGCCAAAGCCCTTGGCCGAAAGCCGGATGACGAAGCCCGCAATGCCGCCGTCGCGGACAAGCAGGTTCGAGCCGACGCCGACGATGGTCAGCGGTATCTCTTCGGGCACCGCTCTAAGGAACGCGGCGAGATCGTCCTCGTCGGCCGGCTGGAACAGTGCGTCGGCAAGTCCGCCGGCGCGAAACCAGGTGATCTTGTCCATCTCGGCATTGGGCGTGATGCGGCCGCGCAGGCCGGCAAGCCGGCCGCCAAGCTTGTCGATCAATGCCTGGCCGCGCATCATGAGGCGGTACCGCCGAGTTCCTTGGGCAGCGCGTAAGCCCACTGCGTGATGTTGCCGGCGCCGAGGAAGACGATGAAATCGCCCGGTTTCGCCAGGTCGCGGACAACAGGTGCAATCGCCGCCGGCCCTTCGATGTAGCGCGCGTCGCGATGGCCGCCGGCGCGAATGCGCGACACCAATGCGTCGGACGTCACCCCGTCGATCGGCTCTTCGCCTGCCGCGTAGACCGGCGCCACCATCACTGTGTCGGCATCGTTGAAGCAGACGGAAAACTCGTCGAACAGATCATGCAGCCGGGTAAAGCGGTGCGGCTGCGCAATGGCGATGACGCGGCCCTTAGTAGCATCGCGCGCCGCCTTCAGAACCGCCGTGATCTCGACCGGATGGTGGCCGTAATCGTCGAATATTTCGACGCCGTTCCACGAACCGGTTCGGGTGAAGCGCCGCTTGACGCCGGCGAAGGACGACAGGCCCTTCCTGATTGCCTCGGCCGAAAGCCCGAGCTCATGCGCGACGGCGATCGCCGCGGTCGCATTAGAGACATTGTGACGGCCGGGCATCGGCAGGCGCAGGCCCGATATCGTCGACTGGCCGCGGGTCTTGCGGTCGCGGATCACCACGTCGAATTCCGAGGTCGGGCCGTCCATCCGGTGATTGGTGAAACGCACATCGGCCTGCGCATTCTCGCCATAGGTGATGACGCGCCGGTCCTCGATGCGGCTGACCAGCGCCTGCACCTCCGGATGGTCGGTGCACATGACGCCGAAGCCGTAAAACGGCACGTTCTCGACGAACTGGCGAAAGGCTTCGCGCACCTTGTCGAAGGAGCCGTAATGGTCGAGATGCTCGGGATCAATGTTGGTGACGACGGCAATCTCGGCCGGCAGCTTCAGGAACGTGCCGTCGCTCTCGTCGGCCTCGACCACCATCCATTCGCCGTCGCCCATGCGGGCGTTGGTGCCATAGGCATTGATGATGCCGCCATTGATCACGGTCGGATCGAGCCCGCCGGCTTCGAGCAGCGTCGCCACCATAGAGGTCGTCGTCGTCTTGCCATGCGTGCCGCCGATGGCCACCGCCTGCCGAAAGCGCATCAGTTCGGCAAGCATCTCGGCGCGACGGACGACGGGAAGCAGTTTCTCCCGCGCGGCCTTCAGCTCCGGATTGGATTTCTTGATCGCCGTCGAGACGACAACCACTTCGGCATCGCCGACATTATCGGCGTGATGGCCGACAAAGCACTCGATGCCCTTGTCGCGCAGCCGCTGCACATTGGCGCTGTCGGCCTGGTCGGACCCTTGCACCTTGTAGCCGAGATTGTGCAGCACCTCGGCGATGCCGCTCATGCCGATACCGCCAATGCCGATGAAATGCACAAGGCCGATCGTCTGCGGCATCTTCATGCGTGCGTCTCCTTCCTGAATTCCGATACGCTTTTCTTCGACGCAATAGCCTCTGTCAGATCGGCGAGCAACCGTGCCGCGTCCGGTTTTCCGGCCGATTTCGCCGCCGCGGCCATTGTGGTCAGCCGATCCGGATTGTCCATCAGGGTACCAATCAGCGCGGCAATGCGCTCGGACGAAAGCGTGGATTGCGGATGCACTTCGCCTCCGCCTGCCGCGGCCAATGCCGCGGCATTGGCCGCCTGGTCGTGGTCGAGCGCGTGCGGATAAGGCACCAGCAGCGCCGGACGGCCGATCACCGCGATTTCCGAAACGGTCGATGCACCGGACCGCGACATCACCAGATGCGCCGCAGCGATGCGCGCCGCCATGTCGGCGAAGAAAGGCGACACCTCAGCCTCGACGCCAAGGGCGGCATAGGCCGCCTTCACCCGCTCGACATCGTCGGCGCGGGCCTGCTGCGTGATATCAAGCCGCTTGCGTTGTGCATCGGAAAGCAGTCCGACCGCCGCCGGCATTGCATCGGAAAAGAACTGTGCGCCCTGGCTGCCGCCGAACACCAGAAACCGGAAGCGCTGGTTTCCGGTCGAGATCGTGTAAGGCGTCTTTGCCGCCTCCAGCACTTGCGGCCTGACCGGATTGCCCGTCGTCACCGTCTTGGCGCCTGCAGCGCTTGAATCTTCCGGCAAAAACCCGCCGGCGATGGCATCGACGCGGCCGGCCAGCGCCCGGTTGGCGCGCCCCATCACCGCGTTCTGCTCGTGGATCAACGTCGGCACCTTGCGCCGCGTCGCCGCATAGAGCGGCGGCAGCGTCGGATAGCCGCCGAAACCGACTACGACGGCGGGCTTGATCCGGCCGATCACGGCGGATGCCTGCCGCACGCCACCCCAGATTTTCCAGAAGGCGGCGAGCACGGCAAAAGGATTTTTCGAGCCGATGGTTGCCGACTGGATCGGATGGATGCCTGCGGCCCGAAACTGACCGGCAAAACGCTCGGCGCGGTCATCGGTCGCGAGATGCACCGTCCAGCCGCGCCTGATCAGCTCGTGCGCCAGCGCCTCGGCCGGGAAGAGATGCCCGCCCGTGCCGCCGGCCGCCAGTAGGATAACGCCCCTCGACATTTCACTCCGCCGGCATGGCGCGCTGCGACGGTGCGAAGCCCAACTGCTTGCGCTTTTCCGGCCGCTTGCGGGTCAGCGCCAGCACCATGCCCATCGAGATTGCGATGGCGATCTGCGAGGAGCCGCCATAGGAGATAAACGGCAAGGTCATGCCCTTGGCAGGCATCAGCTGCAAATTGACGGCCATGTTGATAACCGACTGCAGGCCGAAAACCGTGACCAGGCCGCCAACCGCATAGCGTGTGAAATCGTCCTGCTCCTTGAGCGCGGTGCTGAGCCCGCGCAGCACGATGAAGGCGAAGATGGTCATGATGAAGAAGCACATGATCAGTCCGAACTCCTCGCCGGCCACCGAGAAGACGAAATCGGCATGGCTGTCGGGTATGACCCGCTTGACGGTGCCCTCACCCGGCCCGACGCCGAACCAGCCGCCATTGATCAGCGCATCGCGGCCCATGTCGACCTGGAACGTGTCGCCCTCGCCGGTCATGAAACGGTCGATGCGGCCGGCGACATGCGGGAACACCGTGTAGGCAGCGAACACGCCGCTGATGCCGGCGGCGCCCAGGGCGATGATCCACAGCCACGGCAACCCGGCCATAAAGAACATCACCCCCCAGGTGCCGAGCACCAGCATGGTCTGGCCGAAATCAGGCTGCGCCACCAGCAGCGAGATGACGAGGGCTAGCAGCAGCATGGCGAACAGATTGCCGGGAATATCGGGCTGACGCTTGTGTTCGGCAAACAGCCAGGCGCAGATGACGACGAACGCCGGCTTGAGGAATTCCGACGGCTGGATCGACAGGCCGGCAAGCGACACCCAGCGCCGCGCCCCCTTCACCTCGACGCCGATGTAGAGCACCGCCACCATCAGGAACAGCGTGGCGCACAGCATCACCAGCGCCATGCGTCTGATCTGCCGCGATTCCAGGAAGGAGACGGCCAGCATCACGCCAAGTGCGGGAATGGTGAAGATGATCTGACGTGTGGCGAAGTGGAAACTGTCGAGGCCGATGCGTTGGGCCACTGCCGGGCTTGCCGCGAAGGACAGCACGATGCCGAGCCCCATCAGCGACAGGAACGCAGCCAGGAACCAGCGATCGATCGTCCACCACCAGGTGGCAACCGGGCTTTTGTCGAGACGACTTTGCATTACCGTGTCCCTCCGATGAGCTTCACGCCATCAATAGTGCTCGCAGCTTGCCTGAAGGCTTCGCCACGCACTTCGAAATTCTTGAACTGGTCGAAACTGGCGCAGGCCGGCGAAAGCAGCACCACCACCTCGCCGTTGTCATCATCCCTGGCCGCGTCGCTTGCGGCATGCTCGACTGCCGCGGCCAGCGTGCCTGAAATTTCGTAGGGCACCGCCTCGCCGAGCGTCGCCGAGAAGGCCGGTGCGGCCTCGCCAATCAGATAGGCCTTGGCGATGCGCGGAAAGAGGCCCCGCAACGGCTCGATGCCACCCTCCTTCGGCAACCCGCCGGCGATCCAGTAGATGCGCGGAAAGCTGGACAGTGCGGGCGCTGCCGCATCGGCATTGGTCGCCTTGGAATCGTTGATGAACAGCACATGGTCCTTGCGGCCGACCTGCTCCATGCGGTGCGCTAGCCCAGGAAAGCTTTCCAGCCCCGACTGGATCTCGCCCAGATCGAGCCCGACCTTGAGGCAGGCGGCGACGGCGGCCAGCGCATTCTGCGCATTGTGCTGGCCGCGCAACGAGCCGATGCCTTCGAGAAAGGCAACGCGGCTATACCGGCCATGCACCGCTTCCATCAGATCGGTGCCGTCGGCGAAATAGCCGTCGGTCAGTGGCAGGCGCTTGGAAATGCGGATGACGTGCCGGCCTGCCCGCTCCAGCCGGTCAGCGAGCTGGGCGCACCAGGAATCATCGACACCGACGATGGCCGTTTCGCTGCCGGCCGCCAGCCGCTCCTTGATCGCGGCGTAGTGCTGCATCGTGCCATGACGATCGAGATGATCGGGCGTCAGGTTGAGCAGGACGCCGGCGGTCGGATTGATCGAGGGCGCCAGGTCTATCTGGTAGGACGAGCATTCCACGACATAGTGCCGCCCGGGCTCCGGCGGATCGAGCGTCATCACCGCACGGCCGATATTGCCGCCCATCTGCGTGTCGCGTCCGGCCGATTTCAGGATATGCGCCGTCAGCGCCGTGGTCGTCGATTTGCCGTTGGTGCCGGTGATGGCGATGAACGGCGCTGCCGGCGCAAGCAACGTCCGCTCGCGGCAGAACAGCTCGATGTCGCCAATGATCTCGACGCCCGAAGCGCGCGCGAGCTCTACTGTCCAGTGCGGCTTCGGATGCGTCAGCGGCACGCCGGGCGACAGCACGAAGGCTGAGAACTTCGCCCAGTCGGCGCCGCGCAGGTCGCCGGTCGCAATACCGACGGCCGCGGCATTGGCGACGCTGCCGGGATTGTCGTCCCAGGCCAGCACGTCCGCTCCGCCCTCGATCAGCGCGCGCGCCGTGGCGATCCCCGAGCCGCCGAGCCCGAAGAGCGAAACGCGCTTGCCTGCGAAGGATACGGCGGGGATCACGCGGCCTCCTATCTAAGCTTCAGGGTCGACAGGCCGACCAGTGCCAGGATGACGGCGATGATCCAGAAGCGGATCACCACCTGGCTTTCGGTCCAGCCGAGCTTTTCGAAATGATGATGGATCGGTGCCATCAGGAACACGCGCTTGCCAGTCATCTTGAAGTAGCCGACCTGGATGATGACCGACAGGATCTCGACGACGAACAGGCCGCCGACGATGACCAGCACGATCTCGTGCTTGGTGGCAACCGCGACCGTGCCGATCAGGCGCCCAGGGCCAGCGAGCCAGTATCGCCCATGAAGATCGCCGCCGGCGGTGCGTTGAACCACAGGAAGCCGAGGCCGGCGCCGATCACCGCGCCGAGGACCACCGCCAATTCGCCGGTGCCGGGCACGAAATGGATCTGCAGATATTCGGCGAACACCGCGTTACCGGACAGATATGCGATGACGCCGAAGGACGCCGCCGCGATCATGATCGGCACGATCGCCAGCCCGTCGAGGCCATCGGTCAGGTTCACCGCATTGCCGGCGCCGACGATGACGAAGCACGAGAACGGGATGAAGAACCAGCCGAGATTGACGAGAAACTCCTTGGCGAAAGGAAAAGTCAGCGACGACGAGAACGGCGCCTGGCCGTTATGCATGATCACCCAGGCGGCGATGCCGGCGATGACGAATTCAAGCGCCAGCCGCGCCTTGCCGGAAAAGCCGAGATGCGATTGCTTCGTCACCTTGAGATAATCATCGTAGAAGCCGATCGAGCCGAACCCCAGGGTCACCAGCAGCACCACCCAGACATAGATGCTGGACAGGTTCGCCCACAAAAGCGACGAGCCGATGATGCCGCACAGGATCATCAGCCCGCCCATGGTCGGCGTGCCGGCTTTCTTGAAATGCGTCTGCGGCCCGTCGGCGCGGATCGGCTGGCCCTTGCCCTGCCGCAGCCTCAGCGAATTGATGATAGCTGGCCCGAAGATGAAGACGATCAGCGCCGCTGTGATCAGCGCGCCACCGGTGCGGAAAGTTATGTAGCGGAAGACGTTGAAGACCGAGATCTTGTCCGCGAATTCGACGAGCAGTGTGAACATGCGATTCGGCCCCCGGACCTGGCTCTAGGTCTGTTTGGTGGTTGCGGCTACAGCCGGAAATCTGCCGAGCAATGCGTCGACCAGCTTGGAAAACCCGATGCCTTTCGACGATTTGATCATCACCACGTCGCCAGGCTTCAGGGCCGACAGAAGGACCAGTTTCAGATCCTCGGCGCCGGCGCGATACTCCGTCTTGATCTCACCGGGCAGGATATCGGCCAGCGCCCGCATTTCCTGGCCGGCGAGAAAGACCGTGCGCGTTTCGGTGCCGACGATGAGATCGGCAAGGGCTGCGTGAAGCTTCGCCGAGTGGTCGCCGAGCTCGAGCATGTCGCCGAGCACCGCGATGCGCCTGCCTTCGCCGGACACCGGCGTCGCGTTGAGCAGCGCCATTGCAGCGCTCATCGACGCCGGATTGGCGTTGTAGCTCTCGTCGATCAACGTGATCGAACCCCTGGGGTGGCGCAACACATGGCGCTTGCCGCGTCCACGTTCGGCCGAAAGATCGGCCAGCGCCAGCGCCACCCTGGCGATGTCGGCGCCGACCAGATGCGCGGCGCCCAGCACTGCCAGCACATTTTGCACCATGTGGCGGCCCGGCGCGCCTACCCTGGCGGTGATTTCCTGTCCGCCGATCTTGGCGGCGATCACCGAATGATCGGCATGCAGCGCGCATTTGAGCAGTTTGAAGGTCGCGCGGGCATTCTCGCCAAACCCGTAAATGTGCTCGACGCCGGCGGCTCTCGCCATCTTGTCCAGAAGCTTCCAACGCGGGTCGTCGCGGTTGAGAAGAACGGCGCCGTCCGGTTCCAGCCCCTCGAAAATCTCGGCCTTGGCCTTGGCGATCTCGTCCAGATTGCGGAAGAAGCCGAGATGAGCCGCCGCGATCAGCGTGATGATGGCGACATGCGGCCGGACCATCTTGACCAGCGGCCGGATCTCGTCGGGATGGTTCATGCCGATCTCGAACACCGCAAAGTCGCAATCTGCCGGCATCCGCGCCAGCGTCAGCGGCACACCCCAGTGGTTGTTGAAAGACTGGGGCGATGCGTGCACCTTGCCGACCGCGGACAACACATGGCGCAGCGCTTCCTTGGTGGTGGTCTTGCCCGCCGAACCGGTTACCGCGATGATCTTGGCGCTGGACCGCGCGCGTGCGGCCAGCCCTAGCTTTTCCAGTGCGGCCAGCACGTCCTGCACGACGATCATCGGCGCCGTCAGCCGTCCGAGCGACGGCAGCTTGCCCTCGGCGACGACCAGCACGCCGGCGCCGGCCTTGATGGCGGCGGTCGCGAAATCATGGCCGTCCATCGCCTCGCCCTTGATGGCGAAGAAAGCATCGCCCGGCTCAAGGCTGCGGCTGTCGATCGAGATGCCGCTAATACCTTCCGGCATCGGCCCGAGCGGTCGTCCGCCCATGGCGGCGACGAGATCCTCGGAGGTCCACAGGAAGCTCATGCGACGCGCTCCTGGAGCGCGGAGCGGACTTCCTCATGGTCGGAAAAATGCAGCGTCTCGGCGCCGACGGTCTGGCCTTCCTCATGCCCCTTGCCAGCCACGATCAGCGTGTCGCCGGCATGGAGCATGGCGACTGCCTCGTGGATCGCCTTGCGCCGATCGCCGATCTCTATGGCCCCGGGTGCGGCGGCAAGGATCGCGGCGCGGATCGTTTCGGGCACTTCCGAGCGCGGATTGTCGTCGGTGACGATAACGACATCGGCGAGCCGCGTCGCGATCTCGCCCATGATCGGACGCTTGCCCCGGTCGCGGTCGCCGCCACAGCCGAACACGACGATGACGCGACCGGTGGTGAACGGCCGTACCGAAGCCAACACGTTTTCCAGCGCGTCCGGCTTGTGCGCATAATCGACATAGACCGGCGCACCGTTGACAGTGGTGCCGACAAGGTCCAGCCGACCCGGCGCGCCCTTCAATTTCTCCAACGCCATCAGGGCTTTGGCGGCAGGCGTTCCAGTAGATATGGCGAGGCCCGCCGAAACCAGCGCATTGGCTATCTGGAAATCCCCGGCCAGCGGAAGGTCGACCTCGTGGAGAACGCCATCGACCTCGACCTCGGCACGCTGGCGGTGGCGCTCGTGCTCGACCCGCTTCAGTCTCAGGAACTCGCCATGACGGCCAACCGTCAGCACATTCAATCCCGCCGCTCTCGCCGCCTGGATCGTCGGCTCTGACCATGGATCGTCGGCAAAGATGACGGCCGGCGCGCCCTTCGGCAGCAGCGTGTCGAACAGGCGCAGCTTGGCGCGATGATAGTCCTCGACCGTCGGATGGTAGTCCATGTGGTCGCGACCGAGATTGGTGAAACCGCCGGCTGCAAGCTTCACACCGTCGAGCCGGCGCTGGTCGAGGCCGTGGCTGGAGGCTTCCATCGATGCGTGGGTGACGCCGGCATCCGCCAGTTCCGCCAGCAGCCTGTGCAGATCTACCGGGTCGGGGGTGGTCAGCGAGCCATATTCGTTGCGGCCCGGCGCCACCACGCCGGTCGTGCCGATTGAAGCGGCAGCGAAGCCCGACTGCTCCCATATCTGCCTGGTGAAAGCCGCAACCGATGTCTTGCCGCTGGTGCCGGTCACCGCGACCATGGTTTGCGGCTGCCTGCCGAAGTAGCGGGCGGCACTCAGCGCCAGCGCAAGGCGCGGATCGTCGACGGCAAGAACGGGCACCGGCAGTCCGGCGACGCGACCGCCCTTGCCGGCCACGATCGCTGCTGCGCCGCGTTTGGCGGCATCGGCGGCATAGGCGGCGCCATCCGCCTTGGTACCGGTGAGCGCGAAAAAGACCACGCCCGGTCTTACCTGGCGGGAATCCGACGAAATCCCGGTAACCTCCGTATCGAAGGAAGCTGTCCCCTCGACAGGCAGGATACCGGCTAGATCTTTCAGCTTCATCGAACCCCGTTCATCGCAACAAAATAGCGCGCAGTTGCCGGCGCGCCCTAAGAATCACTGATAGGAAACCAGCGTTGCGCCATTTTCATGGCTGAAATCTGGCTTCACGCCAAGCATGGAAGCCGAACGTCGGATGATGTTTGCAGCCATGGCGCCTGCATTCGAGGCGGCCGTCGCACCCATGCCGGGCTTTTCCGGCTTCGGTTCGTCGGCGATCGTGAGCACGATGTATTGCGGATCGTCCATCGGGAAAGCCGCAACGAAGGCGTTGAAATTCTTGTCCTTTGAGTAGCGGCCGTTGACAACCTTCTCGGCCGTTCCCGTCTTGCCGCCGACGCGATAACCTGGAACCCTGGCGTTCCTGCCTGACCCTTTCTCGGCGTTCAGTGCGTAGAGATAGCGCATGCTCTCGGATGTCTTGTCGCTGACCACTTTCTTGGCCACCGACATCGCCTGTTCCTGGGTGCGCGTCAGGAAGGTCGGATCGATCAGATAGCCGCCATTCATCAGCGCGGCGCAGCCGACCGCCGTCTGCAGCGGCGTCGTCGACACACCGTGACCGAAGGCGATCGTGATCGAATGGACCTGCTTCCAGACTTTGGGCTCGGTCGGGCGGGCAACCTCCGGTAGTTCCGTCTGCATCTTCTCGAGGATCCCCAGGCGATGCAGGAATTCGCGGTGCCCCTCAATGCCAACCGCTTCGGCTTCCTTGGCCGAACCGATGTTGGACGAGTAGATGAACACTTCGGGCACCGACAGGACCCGGGCCTTGCCATGAAAATCATGGATGGTCTGACGGCCGATCCTGATCGGACGCGAAGCGTCGAAACGGCTTTCCAGCGTCACTTTGCCGGAATCGAGCGCCATGGCGGTGGTAAAGCTCTTCAAGGTCGAGCCCATTTCGTAGAGGCCGGCCGACATGCGGTTCAAGCGGTCCTTTTCCTGCGCATTGTAGGGGTTGTTCGGATCGAAATCCGGAACCGAGGCCATCGCCATCACTTCGCCGGTCTTGATGTTGAGAACGACAGCGCCCGCCGCGATTGCGCGGTATTTCTCCATGCCTGTGGCGACCTCGTCTCGCACGATATGCTGGACGCGCAGGTCGATCGAGAGCCGCACCGGCTTCAGATCCTTGGCCACCGCAAGTCCCGACGCTTGAAGGTCGCTCAGTCCCTGTTCGTCGATGTATTTCTCCATGCCGGAGATGCCCTGGTTGTCGATGTTGGTGAGGCCGACAATGTAGGAAGAGGTTTCGCCGGCCGGATAGAAACGGCGCTTTTCGGTGCGGAAGCCGAAGCCGGGAATACCGAGTTGCATGATATCCGATTGCTGCTTGGGCGTCAGTTGCCGCTGCAGCCAGACGAAGCCGGCGCCGCTCTTCAGCTTATGGTAGGTCTGCTCGTAATCGATTTCGGGAAGCACCGTCGCCAGCTTTTCGATCGCCTCGTCGGCGTCGACGATGCGGCGTGGCTCGGCAAACAGCGATGCCGTCTTGATGTCCGTCGCCAGCACCTCGCCGTTGCGGTCGACAATGTCGGGCCGAGACGCCGTCACCCGGCTCTGCGGGCCGCCGGACAGGTCGGGATTCTGAAAACCCAGATAGACCAGCCGCCCGGTGATGGTCGAATAGATGCCGAAGAACACCGCCATCGTCATCACAATGCGGGTCCTGCCCTTGCCGCCGGTCGCCTTGCGGGCGCCTTCGACCACAATCGATCCGTCCTCCAACTTGGCGCCGCTCTTCAGCAGTCTGGCAACCCTGGCGATCAATGGAACCCTCGGAATCATTGGACGATGCCTCCGGTGACCACAGGGTCCTTGCCGCCACTATCGGCCATGCCGCCCAACGGCTGGGACGAAAGGTCCTCGATTGTGACGGGTTTTGCCGGCAGATCGTCCAGCCCGATGATCTGGCGGGCGCTGACCGGCTCGAGCTCGAGTTGCGATTTATAGATGTCGGCCAGCTTTTGCAGGCGCGACGGCTGGGTAAGCAGGCTCCAGTCCGCCTTGAGCAGGTCGATCGTATCCTCCTCGTAGCGGATCTGCGCTTGGATCTTGTGCACCGCCGCCAATTGTTCCTCGGCTTCGCGCTTGGTCTTGTAGGTCAGGGCCGCAGCCGAAACCATGACGGCGATCAGGACTATGTCGCTGGTACGAAACACGTGCTCACCTCTCTCCCGGCCGGTCGGCACCGGGAAGTTTTGGGTCAGGAAGTTTTGGAAGCCCGAAAATCGAAACGTCGCCGGCGCGCGCCGGTGCGTCGGTGCGGGCAGCAGCGCGCAGCCTAGCCGAGCGCGCGCGCGGATTGGCTGATATCTCGGCCTCATCCGGCGTCACGCCGCTACCCACCTTTTTGAAGGTGGCGGTGCGCGCTTGCGCCTCGGGCAGGTGCCGCGATCCGGTCGCCGCATCAGCGCGATCGGCGATGAAACGCTTGACGATGCGGTCTTCCAGGGAGTGGAACGTCACCACGGCCAGCCGTCCGCCCGGTTTCAGCACGCGTTCAGCCGCAAACAGCGCCTTGGCCAGTTCGCCGAGTTCGTCATTGACGAAAATGCGTAGCGCCTGGAAGACGCGGGTTGCTGGATGGATCTTGTCCTTCGGCGCGCGGCCGATATGCGTCTCGATCGCGTCGGCAAGGTCGAGCGTGCGCTCGAACGGATGTTTTTCGCGACGGTTTTCGATCATCCGGGCGATGCGGCCGGCATGGCGCTCTTCGCCAAGAAACCCGAAGATGCGGGCAAGGTCGCCCACCTTGAAGCTGTTGACGACATCGGCGGCGCTCAGGCCAGCCTGCGCCATGCGCATGTCGAGCGGTCCGTCGGCGCGGAACGAAAAACCGCGCTCCGCCTGGTCGATCTGCATCGAGGAGATGCCGATGTCGAGCACGACGCCGTCAGCGCTTTCCAGATGCTCGTCCAATGTCGAGAACGGCGCCTGAACCAGTCTGAGCTTGCCGCCCGATTGTTGTTCGAGGACACGACCCGCAGCGATCGCATCCGGATCGCGGTCTATGGCGACGACCGAGGCGCCGCTCGCAAGAATTGCTTTGGTGTAGCCGCCGGCGCCGAATGTGCCGTCGACGATCACCTCGCCCGCTGCAGGCGAAAGCGCCTTCAGCACCTCGGCAAGGAGGACCGGAATGTGACGAGCCGGTCCGCCAGCGGCGTGAGGGTCGTCGCCGTAGCCCGCCATCATTCCGGTCGCTCCCCAGGCTTCGTCCCCTGCCGAAGCTGCAAAAGCCGGGCGCGTGCTTCCGTCCCATAGGCGGTGAGCCGTCCAGGCTCCCAGATCTGAAAGAAATTGCCGCGACCGACAAACGCCGCTTCCGCGGAAATGCCCGTGTGCTCGCGGATGAAATCGGTCATCGAGATGCGGCCGTCCTGATCCAGCTTGAGAAAGGTTCCATCGCCATGGCAGAAGAACGACATGTCGTCCGCCGTCTGCAGGAAGGGGTCTTCCTGCGCGATGCGCTGCTCGTAACGGTCGAGCAGGTCGAGGCCGCCGACATCCATCGCCGGACGATCCAGGCAGCGCAACGCGTAGAGTTCCGAATAGCCGCGCTTCTGCACAACCGCACGGAAATGCGCTGGAACGGACACCCGCCCCTTCGCATCGATCCTGTTCACCGCGCTTGACAGAAACCGGTCCATTACGCGTTACGGCCGCTTGCGCCGCCGCACCCCTCTGCATCTTGCCGTCCGCGCCGCCCCGGCGCGGTCCCTGCCCAAAACTCACTTCGTTCTGAAAGGCGAAAGCAGGCAAACGCGCAGCCGCCGCGGCTGCCCGATTGGCGTACGCTTCACCCTGACGCGGAACGAAGGCTTGAATATCGAAATGGGATATCATGGGGCGTTATGGGCGTCAACGGGAATAGGCTTCACAAACGCGCGCGCCACAACCGATGAGAGCAGCTTTGACGGCACTCCCGTCTTTATGCTCCATTAAGCCTAACGAAGCGTTTAGAGCCGCTTGGCCTAACCGGAGTCGGCTTGCCGCGGGTCGCTGCCACGCATAGCGTCGGCCCGTCCTTTCCCGGTCAGAAACAAGGTTGAAATCCATGTCCGAAACAGCCAAGTTCCGCGCGGCCGCACTTCCCCATCTGCGTCGCGGCAGGCTTGCCAAGGGCGCCCCAATCCCTTTGCCCCTGACTATGGCGGCCATTTTCCACGCGCCCGGCGACGCCACCGGCTTCGATCAATATGGCCGCTTCAGCAATCCGACCTGGGACGCGGTCGAACACATGCTGGCGCATCTGGAAGACGCGCCGTGTGTTGCCTTCCCCTCGGGAATGGCTGCAATCTCGGCGGTGTTTTTTGGGTTGCTCAAATCCGGCGACCGTATCCTGCTGCCGTCGGACGGCTATCACACCACCAGAGCGCTGGCGGAGCGCTTCCTGAAATCTTTCGGCGTCGCCCACGATGTCCGGCCGACATCGACCTTCCTCGACGGCGGCTTCGATGGATATCGACTGGCCTTCGTCGAAACTCCCGCCAACCCGGGACTGGATATCTGCGACATTACGGCTGTCGCCGAAGCGGCGCACAAAGCGGGCGCGATCCTGGTGGTCGACAACACGACGATGACGCCCTTCGGCCAACGACCGCTCGATCTCGGCGCCGACATCGTTGTTGCCGCCGACACCAAGGCACCCAATGGCCATTCCGACGTGCTGTTCGGCCATGTCGCCAGCCGCAATGCGGATATCATTGCTGCCGTCACTGACTGGCGCGAAACATCAGGCGCCATTCCCGGGCCGTTCGAGGCATGGCTGGTGCATCGCGGCCTGGAAACGCTCGACGTGCGTTTCGACCGCATGTGCTCTTCCGCGGAAGTGCTGGCGCGGCGGCTGAAGGACCATCCTGCGATCAGCGGCTTGCGCTTCCCGGGGCTTAAAAGCGATCCGTCGCACAATCTTGGCCACGCCCAGATGGAGCGCTTCGGCTTTCTCATCTCATTCGTGCTCGCCTCGGAGGACAAGGCCGAGGATTTCATCAACAACTGCGCATTGATGCAGGCGGCGACGTCGTTCGGAGGCGTGCACACTTCGGCGGAACGGCGAGCGAAAAGAGGAGACGCTGTTCCGCCCGGCTTCGTTCGCCTGTCGGTCGGCTGCGAACCGGTGGAAGAGCTTTGGCAGGCGATCGAGGCGTCGTTGGACGGCATCAGCGGCTGAAGATCACGAGCCGACGTCGTCGGCCTCGATATTGCGCCGGCCATGCAGCACGCGCAGGATTTAGACTGAATCCTCGCCGACACGGTACAAGGTGAGATATTCGCCGACGACTAGATGGCGAATGCCGGGCGCAATGTCTTCGCGCGGCGCCTGAGAAAGGATGCAGGGTCAGCAAATCCCAACGCCTCTCCAAGGTGTCCACGAGGCGGACCGCCGCATTAGGATTGTGTTCGGCAATGTAGTCGCCGATAAGTTCGAGGTCGATCAATGCCTGAGGAAGCAGGCGGTATTTCACTCCTCAAGGCCCTTGGCCTCGGCTATTTTCAGATATTTGGCGCGCAATCGTTCCATGATTGGCGGCCCGTCCAGCGCCGGTCCGCTGTCGATCCCTTCCTGCACCAGCTTGCGCAACTCCTCGACAGTATAGCCGTGCAAGGCGCGCCGGTCCTTCCATTGCCTGAGCGCGTCACGGATCACCTCGCTCGCCGAAGCGTACTCGCCGGCGGCGACCACGTCGTCGACCGCCGCCGCCAGTTCCGGCGAAAGCGTGATGCTGCGTTTATCGACCTGACCCATGATGCGCTCCTGATATTGCCCGTATATATGGTACGATTTAATCGCACCAACTTCAAGAAACGCTTGTTCCTGGCACAGGCCCCGCAAGCTGATTCAGTCAATGAAGCGCCTGAACCAGCAGGCGCGCCCGAAGGCGCAACCTGCTGATATCAGGGAATTTCCTTGTAGAATCTAGAAGAAATTGCCAGCTGGCCTGTAAGCCGGGTTCTGTATGGCCCTCGCCCCTTGCGGGACGAGAACGTGGCGGCCATTCATCTTGGGCGCATGTTGCCATGCGCCTCACGCAACCTACCCGGACGGTGAGCCGGAAACAGCCCTCGAGGGTTTCCCCTCGCACCGCCCCTATTCGGTCTTGCTCCCGGTGGGGTTTACCGTGCCGCTCCTGTTGCCAGTCGCGCGGTGGGCTCTTACCCCACCCTTTCACCCTTACCACGACGGATCGTGGCGGTTTGCTTTCTGTGGCACTTTCCCTAGGGTCGCCCCCGCCGGCCATTAACCGGCACCGTGTCTCCATGGAGCCCGGACTTTCCTCACCCGCAGCCTTTCGGCTTCGCGGGTGCGGCCGCCCGGCCAGCTGGCAAGGCGTATAAAGGGGTTCACGTCCGAAAACGCAAACAAAAAAGCAGGTTGTGACTTATTACGCCGGCGCCCCAAGCGCGGCCAACTGCACCTTTACCTTGCCGCAATAGGCCGCGGATATCGGGTTCATCCGCTTGGCGCCATGCCCGGCATTATACTTCAGGATCGTGCCGCAGGTCGTGCCGCCGCCGAGGTTCCGCGCCATGGCGAGATATTTCATGCCGTATTTGATGTTGGTCTCGGGATCGTAGAGACCCTTGATCGAGCCGCTGTAACCCATCATCCGCGCCGTCGACGGCTTGATCTGCATCAGGCCGATCTCACCGGCGCTGCCGACCTGGTTCGGCTGAAAGCTGCTCTCGATCATGATGACGGCCTTGGCGAGCGAGACCGGCACACCGTTGCTGGCGGCATGACGCTCGATGATCGTAGAATACTGGTCATTGCCGCCAGCGGCCGCCGCCTTCGGCGCCGTCGCCCGACTTTTCCGGCCGATCGACGCCGTCGTCGCCTGGTCGATGCGGGTCCTGTTGCGCTTCACATGCCGCTTGGAGACTGCCTTTTTTGCAGAGGTTGGCTTTTTCACTTTTACCCCAGCTTTTTCCGCCTTTGCGGGTGCTGGTTTTTTCACCTTTACCGCAGCAGCTTTTACCGCCTTTGCGGAGACCGTCCTTTTTTCCTTCGCAGCTTGGCCGGCTTTCGGCGTGGCGATTTTGTCGGACGCAATAATGAAACCCTGGTCGGCTCGCTGGCTCAGTGGCGCGCCATTGGCCGCACCGATGGCAAAAGTCATTACGCCGGCAGCAACAGCTGCCGTTAAAACGGTCAATTTCTGCATGGGATCCTGTTCTGTCTGAACCGCGCGAAGAACTTCACGCAGGTACGCTAAATCAACATCGGAACATATGGGGGGCTGTAGGTCCGACAACTTGCACGGACCGCCTTTGACGGTCGAATTAGCGGCAATGAAGGCGAGGCAAGTCACTTTAAGTGACAGATTGTAATTTAACGACTAAGATAAAGACTACCTGGTCGGAGCTGCCCTTACGGAAGCAAGCAGTCTTTCCAGCGTGCGGATTGTCGATCCGTCGGCCACGCCATCCACTTTGCGTTGCCGGAAATGCCGCTGGAAAGCCTCGACGACGATTTCGGTCTGCCGGTCGAAAGCACCTGATATCTCCACGCCATAACCATAGAGCGCCAGCATCGACTGCACCGCCTCGACTTCAGCATCCGTGTCGCCGACTTTCAGCACCGCGCCATGCCTGACGGGTGCCGCTTCGACGAGGTGGCCGACACCGGCTTCGGACAGGGCCTTCCAGGGGAATTTCTCGCCCGGATCGATCTTGCGTCCCGGCGCGACGTCGGAATGGGCGAGCACCCGTTGAGCTGGAATCGAATGGCGCTGAACAATTCCCTTGCACAAACCGATGACGGCATCGATCTGCCGTTTCGGAAAATTCCGATAGCCCAGCGAATGCCCGGGATTGACGATCTCGATGCCGACCGAACAGGAGTTGATGTCGCTGCGTCCGAACCACGAACTCTTACCGGCATGCCAGGCACGGTCGCTTTCCCTGACCATCTGGACGATGCGGCCATCCTCATGGACGAGATAGTGCGATGAAACCTCGCTCGCCGGATCGCACAGCCAGGTTTCGGCGCCGGCGCCGGTCTTCATACCGGTGTAGTGCAGCACGACCATATCGGGCTTGGCCGTCTCGCGTCGTGGACCGAAATTCGGCGATACCCTTACCTCGGCGCTCGGCTCGTCGGGCAGGAAGCCGCTCATGCGTGCCGCAGGCCTCGTTCGATCATCTCATAGGCCGCGTTGATCGCCGCTATCCTGCTCGTTGCGATCTTGATGAACTCTTGCGGCAGGCCGCGTGCGATCAGCCGGTCGGGATGGTTGTCCGAAACCAGCTTGCGATAACGTTTTCGGACCTCCTCGAACGGTTTTCCCCGCTCGATGCCAAGCACGACATAGGGATCGGCCGCACCCAGGTCGACGTGCCGAGCCAGAATGCTCTGGTAATGCGCCTCCTCGATCCGGAAGATCTCGGCGATACGATGCAGGAACTGGCCTTCGCGCTCATGAACCAGCCCGTCAGCCTTGGCGATGTGGAACAGCCCGTCGAGAATGTCCTCCAGCATCGCGCAGTTCGAATGGCCGGAGCCGCAAAGCTGCGCCATGCGCGCGGCATAGGTCTCGAAGCCGGCGATGTCGCGCTTGGCCAGATCGTAGAGCCGCGCCACATTGCGCGTCTGCTCCTTCGGCACCTCGAATATTTGCTGGAAGGCGCGCACCTCGTCCTGCGTTACGATGCCGTCGGCCTTGGCCATCTTGGCCGACAGCGCGATCATCGCCACCGAGAAGGCGACGCGCCGGCGCAGATCCGGATCGCCGGAGAAAACCGTGCGCACGGCTTCGACCACGTCGGCGACACCCGACGAGGTTGAGGACGAAACGCGCGTGATGAAGTCGCCAAGGCGATCCCAAATCGACATGAGCACCTATTAGGGCTAACCGGGCACCGCTATCAAGCGAAGACAATGCCGCAGGGCCGGCTAACCGATTTCGCGGGATGCCTGAAGCAGCTGGCGCTAACCGTCGATCATGGAATGCACCGGCATAGCGCGCAAAACCGCAGGCCTTTGCGACATCTTGCTGTTCGTTACCGCCATGGCGGCGAGCTTCGGCTATGTCGTCTCGGGGAAACGGGCGCGGGAAATGCCGGCTGATAGGTCCTCTGCTGGGGCGAAAAAGTGACAGACAAAACCATCGCGCTTGCGGTGATGGCCATCGCCGCAAGGCGCGCGTGTCTTGAAACAGATGCGGGGAAGGCCGGCATCATACCGGCCTTCCCGGTCCTCAGTCAGATAAACTACTGCGCCGGCGCAGGAGCAGGCTCTGCCGGAGCCGGCTCAGCCGGCTTCGTCGCGTCAGGAGCCGGCTGCATCGGCTGTTCGGCCGCCGGCGGATTGGTGCTCTGCGTGGTTGTGGCGTCCCCGCCCGTGCCGCTGTCGCTGCAAGCCGCAACGCCAAGCAGAGCAAGCGCCGAAAACGACGCAAGAATGAGTTTCTTCATGGTATCTCTCCTCTAATCACGCCCCCGCTAACGGTGACGATCGAGGACAGAATGCATCAGGCGCCTATGAGTTTCGTAACGTTGCATTTCCGTATGTAACATCATCTGCTTTTGCCGTTGCCGGTCGGGCTACTGCGAATTAACACATTGAATCAATAAAATGCCTGGGAGAGCTGCCGTGACCGCCAAATGGGATTTCTGGATCGACCGCGGCGGCACCTTCACCGATGTCATCGGCCGTGACCCGAAAGGCGGGCTGCGTCCACGCAAGCTGCTGTCCGAGAATCCTGAAGCCTATGCCGACGCCGCTATCCAGGGCATTCGCGAGCTGCTTGGATTAAAATCCGGCGCTCCGATCCCATCAAGCCTGATCGGCGACATCAAGATGGGCACCACCGTTGCCACCAACGCGCTTCTGGAGCGCAAGGGCGACCGTGTGCTGCTGCTCATCACCAGGGGATTCCGTGACGCGCTGAGGATCGCCTATCAGGCGCGGCCCGACATCTTCGCCAAGGAAATCATTCTTCCCGAACAGCTCTACGAACGCGTCATCGAGGTCGACGAGCGCGTGCGCGCCGACGGGAATGTCGAACGGCTGCTCGACATTGCCGCCTGCCGGCCGGCCATCGAGCAGGCCAAGGCCGACGGCATCGACGCCGTGGCGATCGTCTTCATGCATGCCTGGAAATATCCCGGCCACGAAAAGGCGGTTGCAAAAGTCTGCAGGAAACTGGGGTTTTCGCAGATCTCCGTGAGCCATGAGGTCTCGCCGCTGATCAAGCTGGTCGGCCGCGGCGACACCACGGTCGTCGACGCCTATCTGTCGCCGATTCTGTCGCGCTATGTGCAAAAGGTGGCGGGAGAGCTGGGCGCGGCGCCAATCTCCCCCCTCGTGGGGGAGATGTCGGCAAAGCCGACAGAGGGGGGCGCTGTCCCGCCAGCAACTCAGCATCCCAGTGACGTCAATCATGACACAAAGCACCCTACGGCGCCCCCCTCTGCCCTGCCGGGCATCTCCCCCACGAGGGGAGAGATCGGCCAATCCCCCCGCCTCATGTTCATGATGTCCTCCGGTGGCCTCACGGCTGCCGATATGTTCCAGGGCAAGGACGCGCTGTTGTCCGGCCCGGCCGGCGGCGTCGTCGGCATGGTCGAGACAGCAAAACTCGCCGGTTTCGACAAGGTCATCGGCTTCGACATGGGCGGCACCTCGACCGACGTCGCCCATTATGACGGCGACTATGAGCGCGCCTTCGACACCGAGGTTGCCGGCGTGCGCATCCGCGCGCCGATGATGCGCATCCACACTGTGGCCGCCGGCGGCGGCTCGATCCTGCATTACGAGGCCGGCCGCTTCCGCGCCGGGCCGGATTCCGCAGGCGCCAATCCTGGCCCGGCTGCGTACCGGCGCGGCGGCCCGCTGGCCGTCACCGACGCCAATGTCATGTTGGGCAAGCTGCAACCCGACTTCTTTCCGGCCATTTTCGGACCCGGCCAGAACGAGCCGCTCGACGTGCAGACCGTGCGCGAGAAATTCGCAGCACTCGCCGCCGAAATCGGCGATGGCCGGGCGCCGGAAGCTGTCGCAGAAGGCTTCGTCACCATCGCTGTGGAAAACATGGCCAACGCCATCAAGAAGATTTCCGTGCAGCGCGGCTACGACGTCACCGAATATCTCTTGAACTGTTTCGGTGGCGCCGGCGGCCAGCACGCCTGCCTCGTTGCCGACGCACTCGGCATGGAAGCGGTGCTGATCCATCCTTTCTCCGGCCTGCTTTCGGCATACGGCATTGGATTGTCCTCGATTTTTTCGTCGCGCCAGCAGGCGCTGCTGAAACCGCTGGCGGAAGACTCCAGGCCGGCAATCGACGATCTCATCGCGACGTTGCGAAAAGCCGTCATCGACGAGCTTGCCGCGCAAGGCATCACCGAGGAAGCCGTCGTCTCGAAACCGGTGCTGCAGATCCGCTATGACGGCACCGACACTGCATTGCCCGTGAATTTCGAGCACGGCTCGATCACACGGGCCAAGGGCGATTTCGAAACGGTCCACAAGGCGCAGTTCGGTTTCGTCTATGACGACAAGCCGATGATCGTGGAATCGGTCGGCGTCGAAGGCATCGACACCGGCGGCACCGGCCGCGAGGAAAGTGATTCAGCCCTTGAGGACATCGCCGCAAACCCTGCGGAGAATAGGAAGATCTTCGCCGACGGCACTTGGCGCGACGCCAATATCTTTCCTCGCGAAACACTGAAACCGGGCAACAAGGTTGCCGGCCCTGCTTTGATCATCGAGCCGAACCAGACCATCGTCGTCGAGCCGGGCTGGCAGGCCGAGATCACCGCCAAGAACCATGTGCTCTTGCGCCGCATCGAGAAAAAGCGCCGGCAGGCGGCGCTCGGCACCGAGGCCGATCCGGTCATGCTGGAGGTGTTCAACAACCTGTTCATGTCGATCGCCGAACAGATGGGCGTGACGCTGCAAAACACCGCCTATTCCGTCAACATCAAGGAACGGCTGGATTTTTCCTGCGCCGTCTTCGACCGTCATGGCGCGCTGGTCGCCAACGCGCCGCACATGCCGGTGCATCTCGGCTCCATGGACCGTTCGGTGGAAACCATCATCCGGCTCAACTCCGGAGACATTCACCCCGGCGACGTCTTTGCCCTCAACGCGCCCTACAATGGCGGCACGCATCTGCCTGACATTACGGTGGTGACGCCCGTGTTCGAGGAAGCGCGCCCAATCTCCCCCCTTGAGGGGGAGATGTCGGCGAAGCCGACAGAGGGGGGCGCTGTCCCGCCAACCTCTCATTCTGTCACGCCCCCCTCTGCCCTGCCGGGCATCTCCCCCTCAACAAGGGGGGAGATCGGCCAATCGCCGGAGATCCTCTTCTACGTCGCCTCGCGCGGCCATCATGCCGACATCGGCGGCACGGCGCCCGGCTCGATGACGCCGCTTGCCACCACGGTCGACGAGGAAGGCGTGCTGTTCGACAATTTCCGCATCGTCGACCGCGGCCGGTTCCGCGAGAAAGAACTGGAGACGCTGCTCACCGACCACCCCTACCCCGCGCGCAATCCACACCAGAACATCGCCGACCTCAAGGCGCAGATTGCCGCCAACGAAAAGGGCGTTGCCGAGCTGCGCAAGATGGTCACGCATTTCGGTCTCGATGTCGTCGAGGCCTATATGGGTCACGTCCAGGACAACGCAGCCGAAAGTGTGCGCCGTGTGCTGGAGCGGCTGCCCGACAGTTCCGTCTACGAGTATCCAACCGACACCGGCCAGATCATCAAGGTGAAGATATCGGTCGACCGGCAAAAGCGTGAGGCGACCGTCGACTTCACCGGCACGTCGCCGGTCATGAAGAACAATTTCAACGCTCCCGAGCCGGTCGCCCGCGCAGCCGTGCTCTATGTCTTCCGCGTCATGGTCGAGGACATGATCCCGATGAATGCCGGGTGTCTGAGACCCATCAACATCGTTATCCCCGATGGCTCGATGCTGAAGCCCGCCTATCCGGCTGCCGTCGTCGCCGGCAATGTCGAGACCTCCCAACATGTCACCAATGCGCTGCTCGGCGCCATGGGCGCGATGGCCAACGCGCAAGGCACGATGAACAACCTCACCTTCGGCAACAAGCAGTACCAGTATTACGAGACGATCTGCTCCGGCTCGCCGGCAGGCCGGATGAACAACGGCCGCGGCTTTGCCGGCACCTCCGGCGTCCACACCCACATGACCAATTCGCGCTTGACCGACCCGGAAGTGCTGGAATTGCGTTTTCCCGTCTTGCTCGAGGATTTCCACATCCGCGAAGGCTCCGGCGGCAAAGGCAAATGGAGTGCCGGCGACGGCACCAAGCGCACCATCCGCTTCCTTGAAAAGATGGAGTGCGCCATCCTGTCCTCGCACCGCAACCGCCCGCCGCAAGGCCTGGACGGCGGCGGCGATGGCGAGGCCGGCTCGACCAAGGTCCGCCGCAAGGATGGCCGCGTCGAAGTCCTAAAGGCTTGCGACCAGACGGTGCTGGAGGCCGGCGACGCCGTCATCCTCACGACACCGACGCCAGGTGGGTTTGGCGAGGCCTGAGTTAGCTTCAACAGGTTGTCACCGGCCTGTCATGACGCTGCGCTACCCGCTTGCGCCAGAGCAAATGGGGAATCGCCTTGTCATGACGGATCTTTCCGGAGAACTGGTTTTTCGCCGCGGCAAGGAAGTTGGCAAGGCCGTCTACCAGAACCGCCCGCTGTCGAAGGCCGGCCTCTCCGAACGGCTCTTCGCCTTTTTGTTTTCCGGCCTCGTCTATCCGCAGATCTGGGAAGACCCCGATGTCGACATGGACGCGATGCAGCTTGATCAGGGCCACCGCGTCGTCACCATCGCCTCGGGCGGCTGCAACATCCTCGCCTATCTCACCCGGTCGCCGGAACGGATCGACGCCGTCGATCTCAACACCGCCCACATCGCGCTGAACCGCATGAAGCTCGAGGCGGTGCGTCATCTGCCCTCGCAGGGCGACCTGTTCCGTTTCTTCGGCGCTGCCGAGACCCGTCACAATTCGCAGGCCTACGACCGCTTCATCGCGCCGCATCTCGATCCGGTCAGCCGCCATTATTGGGAGCATCGCAACTGGCGCGGCCGTCGCCGCATCGCCGTCTTCGACCGCAATTTCTACCAGACCGGCCTGCTCGGCCTGTTCATCGCCATGGGCCACCGCACTGCCAAGTTCTTCGGGGTCGACCCGGCCGGCATCATGGAAGCCAAAAGCCTCGCCGATCAGCGCCGCTTCTTCAATGAGGAGTTGGCGCCGGTCTTCGAAAAGCCGCTGCTGAAATGGGCCACCTCGCGAAAGGCCTCGCTGTTCGGGCTCGGCATTCCGCCGGCGCAGTACGATTCGCTGATCACCTCGGGCGACGGCACCATGGCCAGCGTGCTGAAGGCCCGGCTCGAAAAGCTCGCTTGCGATTTTCCGCTAGAGAACAACTATTTCGCCTGGCAGGCTTTTGCCCGCCGCTATCCCAATCCTGGCGAGGCGGCGCTGCCCGCCTATCTCGAAAAGCGCAACTACAAGACGATCCGCAACAATATCGACCGCGTCGCCATCCACCATGCCAATCTGATCGAATTCCTCGCCGGCAAGGATGCCGGTTCCGTCGACCGCTTCGTCCTGCTCGACGCGCAGGACTGGATGACCGACGACCAGCTCAACGCGCTATGGGCCGAGATCACCCGCACCGCGTCGACTGATGCCCGCGTCATCTTCCGCACCGCGGCCGAACCCAGCCTGCTGCCCGGCCGTGTCTCGAATTCGCTGCTCGACCAATGGAGCTATGCGGACGAAGCCTCGCGCGAATTCTCGGCCCGCGACCGTTCGGCCATCTATGGCGGTTTCCACCTTTATGTGAAGCTGTCCGCATGAGCACGACCGAACTGCCGGCCAGGCACGCCGAACTGATGGACGGCGTCTACCGCTGGCAGCGCCATATCTACGACCTGACCCGCAAATATTACCTGCTCGGCCGCGACCGGCTGATATCAGGGCTGGATGTGCCTGCCGGCGGCACGGTGCTCGAACTCGGCTGCGGCACCGGCCGCAACATAGTCCTCGCCGCCCGCCGCTATCCCGACGCCCGCTTCTTGGGTCTCGATATTTCGGCCGAAATGTTGGAAACGGCCATGGCTGCCATTGCCCGCGAAGGCCTGTCCGGCCGCGTCAAGCTGGCGCGCGGCGACGCGACGGATTTCGACGCGAAAGCACTGTTTTCTGTCGAAAGTTTCGACCGCATTTTTGTCTCATATTCGCTATCGATGATTCCCGGCTGGGAGAAGACGGTTTCCGCGGCACTTGCAGCCCTGTCACCCGGCGGCTCGCTGCACGTCGTCGATTTCGGCCAGCAGGAGGCCCTGCCCGGCTGGTTCCGCACACTGCTGCGCGGCTGGCTGAGAAAATTCCATGTCGAGCCGCGTGAATCCCTGCGCGATGTCCTGGAATCGGAATCCGAGCGGATCGGCGCAAGCCTTCGGTTCAGAACACTGTATCGCGGCTATGCGTGGCTCGCCGTGGTCGGATCGCACAAATAGCTTTTCTATTGCAGCGCCTTCACCAGCGCTGCCAGCATCATCTGCGGCCGGTAGCCGAGCTTGGCCGGTGTCAGCCCAAGCCGCACCACCACTAGCTGCTCCGAGGGGACGATGGCGATGGTCTGCCCGTCATGGCCCTCCATCCAGTAGGTGTCCCCAGGCAAGCCCGCAGCGGTGCCGGCGCCGGGGCTCTCCTCGTCGCCCGGCCCCTCGATCCACAATTGGCCTCTGCCGTAGACTTTCGAGGCCGGTGCAGCTTCCCGCATCCAGCCGACGAAACCGGCAGGCAGGATCTCCTGGCCGTTCCAGACACCATCCTGCAGCAAGAACTGGCCAAAGCGCGCCCAGTCGCGCGCGGTGGCGTAGAGATGAGACGAGCCGACGAAGGTGCCGTGCTCGTCGGCCTCCAGCACCGCGCTCTGCATGCCCAGCGGGTCGAACAGCGCAACCCTCGGCCACGCCAGCGCCTTGTCCTTGTCGCCGATGGCATCCTGCCAAAGCCTGGACAGCATCACTGCCGTGCCGCTCGAATAGGAAAACACCTTGCCGACCTCGCCGGTCAGCGGCTTGGATCCGGCAAAGCCGGCCATATCGGGCTCGAGATAAAGCATCCGCGTCACGTCGGCGACGTCGCCATACTCCTCGTTGAACTCCAGCCCGCTCGACATTGCCATCATATCGGCGAGGCTGATGGCAGCGCGGCCGTCCGTTTTCCAGGGTCCGAACAGCCCCTGGTTCGTCATCGCCATCTTGCCGTCTTTCACCACCGTGCCGACGATCGCGGCGTTTACCGTCTTGGTCATCGACCAGCCGAGCAGCGGTGTCTTCTCGGAAAAGCCGGCGCCATAACGCTCGGCGATGATGCGGCCGTTCTTGACCACCACCACCGCTCGCATACCGGCGCCAGTCATTGCGGGATCATCAAGGATTTGCGCGATTTCGGGGTTCTGCGAGACGTCGACCTTGTCGCCGTCCGGCCAGAGCAAATCGAGCGGCGGTGCTGGCGTCAGCGCCGCCCCGATGACCGCCTTGGCAGCGGTGACATTGCCGTCCGGAACCGACGTGCAGCCGAGCCCGTCACGAACGACCGCGACGCTCTTGCCGAACACGCCAAACAGCCCCGCCGAAACCGTGCCCTGCTTCTTGTCGACAGAGATCCTCATCAGCCTCAGCAATGGATGGCCTGGCGCCTGCACGTCGACGGCGAGCACCTCATTGGCATCGCGTCCGGCGATAAAGACATTCGAGCAGACGATCTTGGCCGAATAACCCGAGCCGACGCGGATCAGTTCCGGCGGCGCCAAATACAGCCAGGCGGCGAGTGCTGCGACCGCCAGCACGACCAGCCCGACCAGCCATTTCACCAGCCTTAGAACAGTCCGCATTTTCCGACTCCCCCGGACGCTCATCTATGTCATTGATTTGCCGCCATTGCTTCGGCAAAATCGCGGCTCCTGTCGAGCGCCGTGAACGGAATATCAACCATGATCGGCGATGACCAGGGATAGGAGCGGTCCTGTGGGGTGATCGCTTTGGGGGTACGGTCGAGGGGGCCACCTGCAGCAACAACCCATCAGCGGCCGGCTGAAACCGGTTCAGGAGTAGCGATGCGCCGTTTCGCGGCTTTCATCATGCTGACGTTGCTGGGCGCCTGCTCGACCGTCGACGATCTTGCCCCGTCGCTGCCGAGCGCCCCGACCGTTGCGGTGCGTGCACCCCGTTTTGACGACTCCGACCCGCATGAGTGGGAAAGCGGCGCGCCGTGGAGCTATGCGGTTCACGGCACCGACGTCTCCAAATACCAGACCTCGGTCGATTGGCCGGCGGCCAGGGCCAGCGGCATTTCCTTCGTTTTCATCAAGGCGACTGAAGGCGGCGATCGCTTCGACGAATATTTCGACGAGCATTGGAGCCGCACGAAAGCCTCGGGAATTCCGCGCGCGGCCTATCATTTCTACTATTTTTGCACGCCGGCCGCCACGCAGGCGCGCTGGTTCATCAAGAACGTGCCCAAAGACCGCTCGGCGATGCCGCCGGTTCTCGACATGGAATGGAACGCCAAGTCGCCGACTTGCAGGCTGCGGCCCGATGCGGCCACGGTGCGTAGCGAGATGAGCATATTCCTCGAAATCGTCGAAAGACACTATGGCAAGAAGCCGATCATCTACACCTCGATCGATTTCTTCGACGACAACGGCCTGTCGGCTTTCCGCGGCTACCCCTATTGGCTGCGCTCGGTGGCCGGGCACCCGCGCGAGAAATACGGTAGCCACCCCTTCACTTTCTGGCAGTACACCGGAACCGGCGTCGTGCCGGGCATGAGGGGCAATGCCGACATCAATGTCTTCAACGGCTCGGAAGCAGCCTGGAAAAAGTGGCTGCGGCAGAACACCCGTTGACACCGGGCCTGCCGCCTGCTTTTCGACACAGCCAGTGAAGGACGCCTGCAACCGCCGGTAATCTTCTTGGAAGGATGGCGATGCGATTGCGCTTGGAAATTCTCGCGGCGCTGCTTCTGGCCGCCACGGCGCCAGCGGTGGCACAGCAATGCGGCGGCGATTTCGAGGCGTGGAAGCAGGGCGTGGCGGCTGAGGCCAAGAGCGCCGGCGTCGGCACTGCCGGCCTTGAGGCGCTGGAAAACGCCACCGCCGATGAAAAGGTGCTGGCACGCGACCGCTCCCAAGGCGTCTTTACCCAGACCTTCGTTGAGTTCTCGAACCGTATGATCTCGTCCCATAGGCTGAAGCAGGGCGCGGCCAATCTGAAGAAATACGCGGATGTTTTTGCCCGCGCCGACCGGGAATTTGGCGTCCAGCCACCGATCATCGCCGCTTTCTGGGCGCTAGAAACCGATTTCGGCGCTGTGCAGGGCGATTTCCACACGCTGAACGCACTGGTCACGCTCTCGCATGACTGCCGCCGCCCGCAACTCTTCCGGCCGCAGATCACGCCGCTGCTGACCCTCATCGATCGCGGCGTCGTGCCGGCCGATGTCACCGGCGCTTGGGCGGGCGAAATCGGCCAGACGCAGATGCTGCCGTCCGACTATCTCGGCCGCGGCGTCGATGGCGACGGCGACGGTCTGGTCGACCTGCGCAGCAGCGCGCCGGACGTGATCATGACCACGGCCAACAAGATCATGTCGCGCGGCTGGAAACGCGACCAGCCCTGGATCGAGGAAGTCCGCGTGCCAGACGACATGCCATGGGACCAGACCGGCCGCACCAACAAGCTGCCGCTGACGCAGTGGGCTCAGTGGGGTGTCACCAACCCGAATGGCACGCCGCTTGTCGACAACGGCCTAAAGGCAGGTCTCGCGCTGCCCATGGGTCGCAAGGGACCGGCCTTCCTCGTCTACGACAATTTCGACGTCTATCTCGAATGGAACCAATCCTTCACCTATGCGCTGACCGCGGCAAATCTCGCCACGCGGCTGGCGGGCGCGCCGCAATTCGATCCGCGCAATCCCGAACCCGGCCTCAACGGCGACCAGATGAGGGCCTTGCAGACGAAGCTCGAGGCCAAAGGCTATGACGTGGGCACGGTCGACGGCATCCTGGGCACCAACACCCGCGAGGCGATCCGCAAGGAGCAGAAGCGGCTAGGCTTACCGGTCGACGGCTGGCCGACACCGGAGCTTTTGGGGAAGCTGTAGCTCCTCTTCCTTCTCCCCTGTGGGAGAAGGTGGATCGGCGCGCAGCGCCGAGACGGATGAGGGGTGTTGGAAGAAACGCCAGCGCCGCGATCCGTCCAGCACCCCTCATCCGACCGAGCTGCGCTCGGCCACCTTCTCCCACAAGGGGAGAAGGGAAGAACTCACCCTGCCATTGTCTCCAAGGCTGGCAAATCCCTGCGGCGCGTCACCTTCATCGAACGGCATCATCGCCTGGCAAGCAGGAAGTCGATGAAGACGCGCAAGGCCGGCGGAACCTGCCGGGAGCTCGTATGATATAGGTAGAAGCCGGGAAATCGGGGCGACCAGGCTTCGAGAAAACGGATAAGCTTGCCGGCCTCGATCCACGGCCGAACCTGGTATTCCAGCATGTAAGCCACGCCGACCCCGTCCAGGGCCGCCCCGATCATCAGTTCCGTGTCGTTGACCGTCAGACCGCCGTTCACGGCTATTTCCAAAGCGCGCTGGCCTCGCGCAAACTCCCATCGATAGATGTTGCCGCCACCGGGCCATTGGAAATTGATACATTCGTGATGATGCAGGTCAGCGGGATGGCGGGGTATGGGGTGATGCTCCAGATAGCTGGGCGCCGCTACCGCGGCCATCTCCAGCTCCTCGCTGAGCTTCACCGCCACCATGTCCTTATGCAGCCGCTCACCAAGCCTGATACCGGCGTCGAATCGTCCCTCCACAATGTCGGTCAGCATGTCATCGATGATTATGGTGAGGGCAATATCGGGATAGGTGCGGCGGAAATCGCCGAGGATGGGCGCGATGAAACGCATCGCGGCAATGCGTGGAACATTGATGCGCAGCGAGCCTGCCGGTCGATCGCGTGAAGCATGCGCGTCGGCGACAGCCCCTTCGAGCTCGCTGAATGCCGGAGCGAGGCGGGCAAACAGCGTTTCGCCTGTTGCGGTCGGCGACACGCTGCGGGTCGTGCGGTTGAGCAGCCGGACACCGACACGCTCTTCCAGCCCGCGTATCGTCTGGCTAAGTGCGGATGGGGAAACCCTGAGCCTGGCCGCGGCGCGGACGAAGCTGCCTTCCTCGACGATCGCCGCAAACGCGTTCAGCTCGCAGAACTCGGTTCCTCGCATTATGTACCCCAAACTTAACAAGCCTATTCGATAATAGGCTATTATCTGAGCAATAGCATGCCCCTAACTTCGACATGGCACTGCCGCCCGATTTGGTGCGGCCGCACACTCAGACGAACAAAGGGACAGCTATGTATCGTTCGCTTGAAGGCAAAACCGCGCTCGTGACGGGCAGTTCGCGCGGCATCGGACGCGCCATCGCCGAGGGGCTCGCGGCAAACGGCGCGGCCGTGGTCGTCAACTATGTCGGTAACGAAAAAGCCGCTCAGGAAGCCGTTGCTGCCATCCGCGAGAATGGCGGAAAGGCCGTCGCCATTCGGGCCGATATCTCCAATATTTCCTACATAAGCCGGCTTTTCGATGAGACCGAAAAGCAGATGGGGCCAATCGACATCGTTGTCGCCAATGTCGGCGTCGCCGTCATAAAGCCGTTCGTCGAGGCCACCGAAGCCGATTTCGACCATGTCTTCGGCGCCAATGCCAAAGGCACCTTCTTCACGCTTCAGGAAGCAGCGCGCCGCGTGCGCGACGGTGGCCGCATCATCGCCGTCTCCACCGGTGGAACCAAAATGTTCTTCACGCAGACGGCCCTTTATCTCGGCAGCAAAGGGGCCGTCGAGCAGTTCGTCCGCGTCCTCTCGCGCGAGCTCGGACCGCGCGGCGTCACCGTGAATACGCTTTCGCCAGGCTTTACCGACACCGACCTGCTTCCGGAGCGGGACCGGGCCGTGGCCGCCGACATGTCGCCTTTCGGCAGGATCGGAGCGCCGCGGGATGTTGCCGATGTCGCGGTTTTCCTCGCCTCCGACGAGGCGCGCTGGCTGACCGGCGAGAACATCCAGGCCGGCGGCGGCGTAGCCTGACCTGCGTATGGCCTAATCCGCCATCGTCTCCAGGCTGGCAAACCCCTGCGGCGCGTCGCCTTCGTCGAACGGCGTTGTCACCTCGACGAATGTGTCGGGATAGAAGCCGTTGAACCGTGTCCTGAGCGACAACGAATAGGCGCCGATATGGCCGATCTCGATCCAGTCACCGGTATCGACCGTTTCCGGCAGCCAGAACGGCCGCGACAGGATGTCGACGGAATCGCAGGTCGCACCGCACACCTTGAACGGCACGATGGTCTTCTCCACGCCATTGCGCGAGCGGATCGCCGGGTCTGGAATGAAGCGCGCCGGCAGCGTGATCTTGCCGGTCCATGAATCCGACAGCGACGCCCAGATGCCGTCATTGATGTAGAGCCGCTTGCCCTTGCGCAGCAGCACGCGCACGATCAGCGACAGGCAGCGCGCCACGATCACCCTGCCCGGCTCCGCCACCAGCGGCATCTGGTCGAACTGGTATTCCTTCAAATCGCCCGACAGCCGCGACATGATCTGGCCGAGCGACGGCATCTCGATCAGCTTGCGGTTGGGATCATGGCCGTACTCGGCGGGAAAACCGCCACCGACGTCGAGCCCGGCAATGTCGAAGCTGACGCGGTTGCGCACCCAGTCGGCCGAGGCCAGCGCCCGCTCATAAGTGTCGGGATCCTCGATCTGGCTGCCGACATGAAAGCACAGCCCGACCTTGTAGCCCGTCCGGTTCAGCCTTTCGGCCAGATCGACCGCATTGGCCGGCCCGGCGCCGAATTTCTTCGACAACTCGTAAGCCGCCGATCCTTTCGTCTGGATGCGCACGAACACCGTGATCGCACCCGGATCGATATCGAGCGCCCGAACCACGCGGGTCAGCTTGGTGATCTCGTCCTCATGGTCGAGCGAGATAACGCGGATGCCATATTTCTCCAGCGCCAGCTTGATGTCCGACTGCGCCTTGACCGGATGCATGTAGAGCATCTCGGCGTCGGGCGAGACCGCGCGCACGGCGGCGAACTCACCGGGCGAGGCCACGTCGAAGGCATTGACGCCGGCCTCGACCAGCGCCTTCAGCACGATCTGCTCGCCGTTGGTCTTGACCGCATAGGCGGTCTTGCCGGGAAACATGCCCATGAACTGCCTGGCGTCCGCCTTCAGCACCTGCGGGCGGAAGCAATAGATCGGATCGTCCGGGCGAAGCGCCAGCGCCGCCTCGCGGGCATTTTCGAATCGCTGCATGGACGAATCCCTTGACCTGAACTGCGCACAATTAATCCAACCTATGCGTGAATGAAAACAATTCTGTGTCTCGCGCCGCTGAAGCTGCGGCGCTACGCCGGATGACAGGCCAGACGACAGGAAAGCTAGCCCACCGATCTGGTTTCGGGTGGCCCTTGCCATCGAACAGGATATGGCCTGAACAGACGCTTGATTGGCTTGGCATTCAGGGCCATCTGGGAGGACGATCCATGGCGATCACAACCACGACTGTAATGCGCGGCCCAATGGCCCTGAAAGACTGGGGGCAGCTTCTGCTGCTCGGTGCGATCTGGGGCGGCTCGTTCTTCTTTGCCCGCATTGCCGTTGCTGAGCTCCCCCCGCTGGTGCTGGTGCTGTTTCGCGTCGCCATCGCAGCGCTGGCGCTGCACCTCTATCTTGGCCTGCGCGGCCCGTCCTTCCGCCTCGCCTTGCCGCATGCCGGCCTGTTCTTCCTGCTGGCGCTCGTCAACAACGTCATTCCCTTCTCGCTGATCTTCGCCGGGCAGACCGAGCTTGGCGCCGGTGTCGCCTCGGTGCTCAATTCGACGACGCCGTTCTGGACGTTGATCCTCGCCAACGCGCTTACATCAGACGAAAAACTCTCCTGGAACAAGCTTGCCGGCATCGCGCTCGGCATCGTCGGCACAGCGGTGATGATCGGTCCCGGCCTGCTTGCCGGGCTCGGCGGACCGGTCTGGGCAAAATTCGCGCTGATCGGCGCGTCGCTGTCCTATGCCGTCGCCCTGATGGTGGCCCGCCGCTTCAAAGGCGTGCCGTCACCGATCATCGCCACCGGACAATTGACCGCCTCGACCATCATCATGATCCCGGTCGTGCTGCTCGGCTATGGTCCCGCCAACCTGTTTTCGGCCTCGCCGCCGGTCTGGGCGGCGGTGTTAGCGCTGGCGTTGCTGTCCACTGCCTTCGCCTACATTCTCTATTTCAACCTCGTCGCTTCGGCCGGCGCCACCAACGCCTCGCTGGTCACGCTCATCGTGCCGGCCAGCGCCATCCTGCTCGGTTTCCTGTTCCTGGGCGAACGGCTTGAATTGTTCGAGCTCGGCGGCATGGCGCTGATCGTGCTCGGCCTCGTAACCATCGACGGCCGCATGTTCAGCCGACGGTAGCGTCATTCCTGCGACATCGGTTTCGGGAACGACGGGTTGGCTCAGATGAAGCTGCGTCCCGATCGGTCGGTTCATGAGGTCGGCGAGCGGCACAGCCTGGCCTTGAGCGAGCACGCCCCCCTGCTCCACCTGTATGATGTCATCGGGGAAGACGTCGTCGATCCGTAGTACCCGCGACCCTTCGTAGAACCTGCTCATCAGTTGGCACCCGCGGGATTTTCGACGAGGACGGGGCCGGCGATCGGCGGAGCTGGAATGGTTGCTGTCATGGTTCCAAACGCGCCCTTGCAGACCGGACGTTGGCTAAACGCCTCGTGTTACATTGCTTTACGCTGGGTCAAGATAAAGCAAGCCGCGCATCGGGACAGTCGTCATATGCCGACTGTCGGCAATCCTGATTTCAGAACCGAAAGTCCGCGCAAAAGACGAATCCGGCTTTTGGGCCGACGCGGTAGCGCTGCCATCCTCGATATTGCCCAGGCTTCGCCACAATTTATTCACAGGTCCGAAGCCGGCTTTTGCCGAAGAGTTTCAATGCCTAACGGCAAAGAGCCGGTCGCAAATTCCACAATGTCGTCGCATTGCAACATATTTTCCGCTTGCCTGTGGCACAAATGACCCTAGACTCTGGCCATAGCTCTTTAAGAGGAGGCTATGACATGGGACTCACGAGGCCAATCAACGCATTGATGATTTGTGCTGCATTTGCATTTATCGGAGCCCTGATTATGGGCTTTCTTCCGTAAGACCCGCCAAGCGACGGAAGGCCAGCACCGAATAGTTCCAACTCATTGAAAAGGCCGGGTTTTTACCCGGCCTTTTTGGTTTTCAAAACGGCGATAGAGATTACGCCGCGGCAGACCCCGCAGCTTCCGCCTCATGCGAGCGGATGCCGATCATGTGGCAGATGGCGAACACCAGATCGGCGCGGTTCATGGTGTAGAAGTGGAAATCGCCGACCCCGCGCTCGACAAGGTCGAGCACCTGCTCGGCCGCAACGGCCGATGCCACCAGCGCGTGCGTCTGCGGGTCCTTCTGCAGCCCGTCGAAGCGCTCGGCCAGCCATGCCGGCACCAGCGCGCCGGCGCGCGACGAGAAATTGGCCACCTGGGTGAAATTGTGGACCGGCAATATGCCCGGCACGATCGGTATGTAAATGCCGGCCCGCCGCGCCCGCTCGACATAGCGCTCATAAAGATCATTGTCGAAGAAGAACTGGGTGATCGCCCGTGTCGCGCCATTGTCGACCTTGCGCTTCAGCATGTCGATGTCGGTGGCGAAATCCGGGCTCTCCGGATGCTTTTCCGGATAGGCGGAGACCGAGATGTCGAAATCGCCGACACCTTTCAGCGCCCCCACCAGTTCGGCACCGTTGGCGTAGCCGTCCGGATGCGGACGGTAGGCGGCGCCGACGCCCTCGGCCGGATCGCCGCGCAAGGCGACGAAGCGGGTGACACCCATCTCGGCGAATTCCTGAATGACCTCATCGACCTCGTGACGCGCCGCGTTGACGCAGGTCATGTGCGCCGCCGGCGTCAGCGCCGTTTCGTTGAGGATGCGCTTGACCGTGCGCGCCGTGCGCTCTCGCGTCGAGCCGCCGGCGCCATAGGTGACGGAGACGAATTTCGGCTTGAGCGGCTCCAGCCGGGTGACTGTGTCCCACAGCCTTGCTTCCATCTCGTCGCTCTTCGGTGGGAAGAACTCGAATGAAACCCGGATCTTGTCGCCAATGTCAGGGCGGCGGGAGAAGCGGAACTGGTTCATCAGGCGGTTTCCCCTATCGGATAGGCATTGGCCGGTTGTGCGTGGCTGGAAGGATCGGCGATCAGCATGCGCTGGTCACGGCCGAGCCACAGCTTTACGGTGAGCCTGGCCTCGTTGCCGCCGCGCGGCTCGAATTCCTGGCTGTCCTCGAGGTCGAGCCCGGCCTCGGAAAACCACTCAGTGATCTGGCGGTCGGAAAAGCCGAGCCGCACATGCGCGTGTGCATCGCGCAGGAATTCCAGCGCATGCGGAGCGAAATCGACGATCACTAGCCGGCCTGCCGGGCGCAACAGCCGTGCTGCCTCGCGGATGGCGCGGGCGGGATCGTCGAGATAGTGCAGCACCTGGTGGATGGTGACGAGATCGAAGGCATCGCGCTCGACCGGCGGCGCAAAAATGTCGCCCTGGCGCACCTGCGCATTCGAAATGCCTGCCTTGTCGAGGTTGGCGCGCGCCACGGTCAGCATCTCGCGCGACATGTCGATGCCGACGCCGCGCCGGTAGAGCGGCGAAAAGATTTCGAGCAGCCGCCCGGTGCCGGTGCCGAGATCGAGCATCGACTGGAACGGCCGCTTGCCGACGAGCTTGAGCAGCGCTGCCTCCACGGCGCGGTCCGGCACATGCAGCGAGCGGATATGATCCCAGCTTGCGGCATTTACGGAGAAATATTCGGCGGCGCGATCCTGCCGCTTGCGCTTGACCGCCGCCAGCCGCTCGAGGTCACGCTCGACCTGCGGGTCGGCGCCACGGATGCTGGAAACCAGCCGCAGCACGAAATCGCGCGCCGCATCCGAATCCGACAACCGGAAGAAGGCCCACGAGCCCTCCTGGTAGCGGCCGATCAGTCCGGCTTCCAGCAGCAACTTCAGGTGGCGCGAGACGCGCGGCTGCGACTGGCCGAGGATTTCGGTGAGATCGGAAACGGTCAGGTCACCGCGCGACAGCAACGCCAGGATGCGCAGCCGGCTGGATTCGGCCGCCGCCTTCAATGTATCTACCATAGTGTCGAGAGCGACATGCATGCGAGCATTCTCTTTGAAAAAGATATAAACATATGTTTATGTCGATTTTGATGGCCTTGCAAGCGCTATGTCGCTTCCGGACAAGAAAATGACGCATGCGTGGTGGATTGCGCAAAGCTGGAAGCATGATCGAGGCGAAAACTATGTTCGAGACGCGCAACGGCGAAAAGCTTCTGGACACCGATCCGGCTGATATGCCGCCGGACGGCCATATCGTCTTCATCGGCCGTATCGCCTCGCCCTGGACCGCGCGGGAAACTTGCCCCAAGAACATGAAAGCCGCGCGGGAGACGGGACAGCCGGCGGTTCTCACGATCGACCAGCCCTATCGTAACGGACTGCTCGGGCTGGAGCGTGCCAGCCACGTCATCATCCTGTCCTGGCTCCACCACGCGCCGCGGGCCCTGATTGTCCAGAAACCCCGCCATGCGGCTGAACCGAAAGGCGTTTTTTCGCTGCGCTCCCCTGCCCGGCCGAACCCGGTCGGGCTGCATATCGCCAAGCTCGTCGCACTCGACATCGACACCGGCCGCATCGATCTCGACGCCATCGACGTGCTCGACGGCACGCCGGTCGTCGACATCAAGCCCTACTTCGCCTCGACCGACGCCTTCCCCGAGGCAACCGTGGCCGGACGGGACGAGCCCGGAAGGGTCGAACGATGAGCGCGCCGACCGGCCGCCGCCGGGCCATCGCCAAGGCGCTGACAGCCCTTCTGCCACTGGCGCCCTATGCCGACATGGAAAAGATCCGCGCTGACGCCGGCGCGGTGCACATGAAGACCTTGCCGCCGACGATCGCCGTGTGGCTGGCGACGACAGCCCATATCCGTCATGTGCACACCGACTACGAAAAGCTGCTGGCAGAAGGCTACGACCGCGACTCGGCGCGCTTCTTCGTGATGGAACAGATCAACGTTGTGCTGACCCGCTGGCGCGCCACGCGTCTGCTCGATGACAACGAGGAAGAATAGCTGGTTCTTCGATGGCCCAGCAGCCAATGGTCCAGTGGCAAGCCCAGCCTGTGTCTTGTGCCACCCACCGTGCCGCTCTATTCCGCCATCTGGTCGGCGAAAACGACCAGAGGGGGCGTGATGAGCAAGTCGATCGATCCGCAAGCCAACCGCCTGCCTGAGCTCTCCGCTCATCATCAAGACCCGCACTCCTATCCGGATGGCATTGCATTCCTGGACGGGCAATATCTGCCGATGTCGCAAGCCAAGATCTCGGTGCTGGATTGGGGCTTCCTGCATTCCGACGCCACCTATGACACCGTGCATGTCTGGAACGGCCGATTCTTCCGTCTCGACCTGCATCTCGACCGCTTCTTCGGCGGGTTGGAAAAGCTGCGCATGACGATCCCGTTCGACCGCGAAGGCGTGGCCGAAATCCTCCACAATTGCGTGGTGCTGTCGGGTCATCGCGCCGCTTATGTCGAGATGCTGTGCACGCGCGGCGTCTCCCCGACCTTCAGCCGTGACCCGCGCGACGCGGTCAACCGCTTCATGGCTTTCGCCGTTCCCTTCGGCTCGGTCGCCAATGCCGAGCAATTGCAGCGCGGCCTTCATGTGGCGATCAGCGACAAGGTGCGCATCCCACCGGCCTCGATCGACCCGGCTATCAAGAACTATCATTGGCTCGACCTGGTGCGAGGCCTCTACGACGCCTATGACCGCGGCGCGGAGACAGCACTGGTCCTCGATTTCAACGGCAATGTCGCGGAAGGCCCCGGTTTCAACGTCTTTTGCGTGAATGATGGCAAACTGTCGACGCCGGCCGTCGGCGTGCTGCCCGGCATCACCCGCCGCACCGTCTTCGATCTCTGCGCGGAGGCAGGACTTGCCGTCACAGCGGCCGATGTCAGCGTCGCCGCGCTGCGTCAGTCCGACGAGATCTTCATCACCTCGACCGCCGGCGGCATCATGCCGGTGACGGTGATCGACGGTGTTCCGGTCGCGGACGGCAAAGTCGGCGCGATTACCAAGCGCCTCATGGCGATGTATTGGCAGAAGCACGAGGACCCGGCCTGGTCGAGCCCGGTGCGCTATCCCTGACCCCTGACCGACATCTTCTGGCGTCGGGTCTCATCAACAAAATGTGCTCGACCTTGGAAAAACGGAGCGTGCTTCGTATATGCCGGAAGCGGAGCAGCCTCCGTTTAGACCATGATCCCGAACCGAAGGTCCGCGTCAGTGAAAAGTGGAATCCGGTTTTCGGAATATCATGGTCAGACAAGAACTCACAATCAAAGACCCGCAAGGGCAGGAACTGGTGGATCATGACATACAAGGTTTGGTTTATTACCGGATCGTCGAAGGGTTTCGGCCGCGTCTGGGCGGAAGCCGCGCTCGCCCGCGGTGACCGCGTCGCGGCAACGGCCCGCAATGTCGGCACGCTCGCCGATCTCGTCGATAAATATGGTGACCACATCGCCGCAATAGAGCTTGATGTCACCGACAAGAAAGCCGTCGATGCCGCCATTGCCGAAGCGCATGGCCGTTTCGGCCGGCTCGACGTCGTCATCAACAATGCCGGCTATGGCCATTTCGGCGCCATCGAGGAAGTCAGCGAACAGGAAGCCCGCGACCAGATCGAAACCAATGTGTTCGGCGCTCTTTGGGTGACCCAGGCCGCCCTGCCGATCATGCGGGCGCAGCGTTCCGGCCACATTATCCAGATCTCGTCGATCGGCGGCGTCAATGCCTTTGCGTCGCTCGGCCTCTATCATGCGTCGAAATGGGCGCTGGAAGCGTTTAGCCAGTCGCTCAGTATCGAGGTCGCGGAGTTCGGCATCCATGTGACGCTTGTCGAGCCGGGCGGGTTCTCCACCGACTGGGCCGGCCCGTCCGCCAAGGTTTCGAAGCCGATCGCTGCCTATGAGCCGGCCCGTGCCGCGATGGCGGAGCGCCGCAAGCGCTCGGTGGCTGGTGATCCCGCCGCCACCGGACCGGCAATGCTTGAAATCGTCGATGCGGCCGAACCGCCGCTGCGGGTATTCTTCGGCGATGGCGGCCTGCCGATGATCCGCCAAGAATACGCCAACCGCATCGCGCTCTGGGAAAAGTGGGATCACGTGTCCGTCATGGCGCAGGGCGAGAACAAGAACCGCAAGGCCGCCTAGAGGCGATCCGGAAATCGCTACGCCGCCATGGCGGCGTAGCCCCAGTCTCACCTGCCCTAAGCTCGGTAAATCCACTGCTCCGGCACGCGCACCGAAATCTCCTCGCCTGCCGTGATGCGGCCTGGCTTTTCGACCCAGGCGACGAGGCCGCGCAACCGCTTTGCCGCCTTCGGAAACAGCAGCGCGCCGGCCTCATGGTCGGCCATTCCGGCATTTTCGGCGACCGAGCGTCCGGCGATGCGGCAAGGCCCGTTCTGCGCGTCGACCTTGATGGTGACGCCGCCTTTGAAGAACAGCAGCGTGCCGGACGGCAGCATGGAGAGATGCGGCAAGCCTTCGATCAAGAGGTTGGCGCCGATCCACTCCGGCTTGATCTCGGCGATGCCCATCCGCTGGGCGACGATCGCCAGCTCGTCCGCCGCCACGACGGACAATTGCCGCTCGTTGCGCATTTCGGTACCGCGTGGATACCAGGGTTCGCGCCCGCCGGAGCGCCGCGTCGCGCCGGCGTGGAAATCGCCGTCGATGCCGTCGAAGCCAAGCCGCAATTCATTCACCGCGCGGGTCTCGAAATGATCCGATGGCGCGACGTAAAGCGCTGCCACCTGCGCGGCAAGCTTCCGCGCCGGGATGATTTCGATCGGATTTTCGGCCTCGGGGAAGAGATCCAGCATAGGCTTCGCTCCTTGCGTGATGCCGCGCAATTAGCCGCAGTCAGCTCATCAGGTCCAGTCTAAAGCGCTGATGCTCCGATCAAGGAGACTGATGCGATTGTACCGGCTCGTTCCAATGCTGACGCGTACGCGCCAAAATAGATCAGAGCATGCGCAATAGCGCCCCGCCAATCGAATAGCCGGCACCGAAGGCGCAGAGCAGGCCGTAGTCTCCGGCCTTCATGTCGGCGTGGTTCTCCGACAGGGCGACGATCGCGCCGGCGCCGGCGGTGTTGCCGAGGCGCTCCAGCACCATCGGCGCGCGGTCATGATCGACCTCGTGGCCGAACGACAGTTTCAGGATCATGGCGTTCATCCGCGCATTGGCCTGATGCAGCCAGAAGCGCCGGATCGCCTGCGGCGTCAGCCCGTGTTCGGCCAGGAACTCGACGATGAATTTATGCCCGGCAACGGTAACTTCCTTGAACACCTTGTTGCCGACCTGCTTGATCAGATTGCCTTCCAGATTGATCATATACGGATCGTCCTGGGCGGTGCGCGTGTGGTAGCCGAGATTGGTGCGGATATTGTTGGACATCTGCGTCCAGGTGCGCGTGTCGAGCACTTCAAAACGTCCGGGCCGCTTCTCGCCCTGGGCAAGCCCCCCGACGATCATCGAAACAGAGGCATCGCCGAAGATGAAATGCGTCTGCCGGTCGCGGAAATTGAGATGGCCGGTGATGATCTCGGGCGTCGTCACCAGCACGCGCCTACGGGCGCCGGCCCGCACCAGATTGACCGCAATGTGCAATGCCGCCGCCGCCGACGAGCAGCCAAGCCCCATGTCGAAGCCGGCGCCCTTCGTGCCCATCGCCTGCTGCATCTCGATGGCGATCGCCGGATAGGGCCGCTGGTGATGCGAGGCCGAGCAGATCACCAGGTCGATATCCCCAGGCTCCAGGCCGGCATGGTCGAGCGCTTTCCTGGCCGACGCGATGCCGAACTCGGCTTCCAACGACAGCGCATCGTCCGGCCGCGCCGGAATGCGCGGCGCCATGCGGGTCGGGTCGAGAATGCCTTCCCGCTCGATCACATGGCGGGTCTGCACGCCCGAAGCATGAACGATGAAGGCGCTGTCCGACTTCTGCAGCAGCGTCTCGCCCGTGGCCCGGCGGCGGACATTCTCCATGTCGACCCAGGCATTGAAGCTGCCGACCAGTTCTTCATTGGTGATCGAAGGCTCGGGGATTTCAACGCCGATGCCGCTGATGATGACGCGATGCATTTTCAGTTCGTCCCCATGCGCAGGCGTTGCGGCTTGATGTGGGCGCCGCGAGAGCTCGGCGCAACATCTTTCGCATCAAGCAAGTTTATGCGGGCTTAAATCAAGTGCCTGAGCAAAGCGGCGCGCCGCGCGACGATGAAGAGGCGAGGAAAGCGCAGCAGCACCTTGCCGTTCGCCGTCTTCGGATAGGCTTGCGCGATCGCTGCCGTGTAGCGGTTGAGGAAAAGCCGCCGCTCGTCCTCGTCGAGCGGATCGAGGAACGACTTCAGCCCAGTCGACTTCAGCCACTCGACGATGGCTTCGGCATCGGCCAGCGGGTGATTGTAGGCCGTGTGCCAGATGTCGAGCCGGTCGGAGAACGGCGACAAAAGATCGTAGTAGAACGATACCGGCGGCAGTTGCCCGCGCGCTGCATTCCTCAGCTTGTCGGCAAACGGCATTTCGGCCGCCGTCTCCCGCATCAGCCGGTGCGAGGGCTCGCTCATATTGTCGGGCATCTGCACGGCAAGCGCGCCGCCGGGCGCCAAAAATCCTATCAGCCGCTGCAAGATCGCCGGATGCTCGGGCAGCCACTGGAACACTGCGTTGGCGAAGATCACGTCGACCGGTTTTTCGGGCTGCCACGCCGCCGCATCGGCCAACTCGAAGGTTACATCAGGCAAACGTGCCCTCGCCTTCTCGATCATGTCGGGCGAGGTGTCGAACCCGCTGACCTGCGCGCTCGGCCAGCGTTCGACCAGCAATCCGGTCGAATTGCCAGGTCCGCAGCCGATATCGACCACCCGCTGCGGTGCCTCCACCGGCACCTGCGCGACGAGATCGCGCGACGGCCGCGTGCGCTCGTCCTCGAATTTCAGATATTGGGCGGCGGACCAATCAGCCATTTCAGCTCCTCAGGTCATTCGAGAATTCGCCGCCCGATATGCGCACTCTACCTCGTCAGCCGCTTATACGTCATCCTGTGCGGATTGACGGCATCGGGGCCCAGCCGGCGGATCTTGTCCTGCTCGTAATCCTCGAAATTGCCCTCGAACCATTCGACATGGCTATCGCCCTCAAAGGCGAGGATGTGCGTCGCCAGCCGGTCGAGGAACATGCGGTCGTGCGAGATGATGACGGCGCAGCCGGCGAAGTTTTCCAGCGCGTCTTCGAGGGCCGCCAGCGTTTCCGTATCGAGATCGTTGGTCGGTTCGTCGAGCAGCAGCACATTGCCGCCGGTCTTCAGCATCTTGGCCAGATGCACACGGTTGCGCTGGCCGCCGGACAGATTGCCGACCTTCTGCTGCTGGTCGCCGCCACGAAAATTGAACGACGCGCAATAGGCGCGGGTGTTGGCCTCGAACTTGCCGAGCTTGACCACTTCGGCGCCGCCCGAGATTTCTTCCCACACGGTCTTGGTTGGGTCGAGTGCGTCGCGGCTCTGGTCGACGTAACCGAGCTTGACCGTCTCGCCGACGCGGATCGTGCCGGCATCCGGCTTTTCCTGGCCGGTGATCATGCGGAACAAAGTCGTCTTGCCGGCGCCGTTCGGGCCGATGACGCCGACGATGCCGCCCGGCGGCAGCTTGAATTCGAGATCGTCGATCAGCAGCGTGTCGCCAAAGCCCTTCGACAGGTCGTCGACCTCGATCACCACATTGCCGAGCCGCTCGCCATGCGGAATGACGATCTGTGTGTCGCTCGGACGCCGCTTGTCGGCTGCGTCCAGCAGATCCTGGAACGCCTGGATGCGCGCTTTCGATTTGGTCTGCCGGGCCTTCGGGCTGGACTGGATCCACTCGCGCTCGCGGCCGATCGCCCGCTGGCGTGCGTCGTCCTCGCGGCCCTCCTGCTTGAGCCGCTTGGCCTTGGCTTCGAGATATTTAGTGTAGTTGCCCTCATACGGAATGCCGCGGCCGCGGTCGAGCTCGAGGATCCAGCCGGTGACATTGTCGAGGAAGTAGCGATCGTGGGTGATGATCATCACGGCGCCCGGATAGGCGCGCAGATGCTTTTCCAGCCAGGCTGTGGTCTCGGCGTCGAGATGGTTGGTCGGCTCGTCTAGCAGCAGAAGGTCGGGCTGGCGCAGCAGGAGCTGGCAAAGCGCGACGCGGCGGCGCTCGCCGCCCGACAGCTTGGTGACGTCGGCTTCCTTAGGCGGACAGCCCAGCGCTTCCATCGCCATCTCGACCTGTTGTTCGAGATCCCACAGGTTGAGCCGGTCCATCTCGTCCTGGAGCTTGGCCGACTCGTCGGCCGTGTCGTCGGAATAGTTCATCATCAATTCGTTGTAGCGCTCGATGATGGCAGTCTTGGCGGCGACGCCTTCCATGACGTTCTCGAACACGGTCTTGCTCGCATCGAGTGCCGGCTCCTGCGCCAAGTAGCCGACGGTCGCGCCTTCGGCCAGCCACGCCTCACCGCTCCACTCCTTGTCGATGCCGGCCATGATCTTGAGGATCGTCGACTTGCCGGCGCCGTTCGGACCGAGGATGCCGATCTTGGCATCCGGGTAGAAGGAGAGGTGGATATTCTCGAGCACCTTCTTGGTGCCATAGGCCTTGTTGAGGCCGGCCATGTGATAGATGAACTGGCGTGCCACGCGCGCTTTCCCTGAAAAGTCGACTGGAATGTCGGATTGAATGGAAGTTGCGCGCTATGTAGGCGATGCCGCGCCGAACGGCAAACTGTTTTGGCATTTGTGGCTCATCTTCGGGCCGAAGACGCTCATCGAACTGTCGCCGCTTTCGGTTCGCTGCATAGCCCGGCGCAAGCTCCGGTTAACCATTCCGCGTCAAAAAGGTGTCGGATGGGGAATCGCCGGCAAGCCGCGATTTCTGCGGTGAAAGATCGGATCGACGGCGTTGTTGAACAGTTGCCTGCTCCTTGCCGAAGCGGTTCTCTATTTCGGTGTCATGGTCACGCTTTTCCGGTTCAGGCACCGCATCGGCCTCGGCGTGTTTGTCTGCGCGCTCGGGGTCATGCATTTCCTCGAAACCTACCTCGCCAGCGTCTTTTACGTCGCGCTACCGTTCGGCATGGTTTCGCCCGGTTCCGCCGTGCTGTTTTCCGGCAAGCTTGTGATGCTCCTGCTGCTTTACATCAAGGAGGACGCGGCAACCGTCCGGCAGCCGATCTACGGCCTGTTGCTCGGCAATGCCCTGATGATCGGGCTTGTGCTCGTCCTGCGCCTGCATGAGATCGCACCGCTTCCCAGTGGCAAGCTTCCCGACATCGGCTTCATCGACCAGATGGGCTGGCTGATGGTGTGGGGCACGATGCTGCTCTTCGTTGACGCCATCCTGATCATCCTGCTCTACGAAAAGCTTGGGCGTTATCTTCGCAAGGCGCTTTTTACCCGCATCCTGGTCTCCGTCGCCTGCGTGCTGACATTCGACCAGGCTGGGTTTTTCACCGCGCTGCACTTCGTCACCGGCGCACCAATCGCGGTTTTCTTCGGCGGCGGGTTCGCCAAGATGGGCGCGGCGCTTGCCTACAGCATCATGCTTGTCGCTTACATCAGATGGTTCGAGGCGCGGCAGATCCCGGCCCCGCGCGGGCTGTCCGACATATTCGACACGCTGACCTACCGCGAGCGCTATGAGGCGCTGATCGAGCATGTCGGCCGCGACGGCCTCACCGGCCTGCTGCACAGAGGACGCTTCGACAGCGACGGCGAAGCGGCCGTTGCCGCCAGCCTGCGAACGGCCAAGCCGCTCAGCCTGCTGATCATCGACGTCGACCACTTCAAATCGATCAACGATCGCTTCGGCCACGCCGAGGGCGACAAGGTGCTGAAATCCGTCGCCGCCCTGCTCGGCGAGATTGTCGGTCCCGAGGATCAGGTGTTCAGGATCGGCGGAGAGGAATTCGCCATCCTCTGCTCACGTCCGCATTCGGTCGCCAGGCTGCTTGGCGAAAGCATCAGGCACGCGGTCAAGACATCCGCAAACACCAGCCGGTTCGACATCACCGTCAGCGCCGGCATCTCCACCGTTAGTGAGACAACCCGCTGCCTTGCCGATCTTTTTGCGCTGGCCGACCAGCGCCTCTACAAGGCCAAATCGACCGGGCGCGACCGCGTCGTCGGCGAACCGGGCGGCCACGAGGCCGACAGCCTCACCGCGTGGACCAGGTCAGGGCGCAGCGCCGAAGCATAATTTCCGGCCTGCCTGCTGGCTTGCCTGTTATTGGAATCCTGTGGGATCGACAACGCCTTTCGGGCAGCCGGCTTTGCTTGTCGGCGCGGCAGCCTGCATCAGGTCGCCGAGCCGACTGCTCGGACCGATTGGGCCGGTGAGGCCAAGCGTCAGCTCACCGATCAGCCGCCTACCACTCGTCGAATCGACCAGGCAGGATAGCCGGACCCGCTCACCTGCCCCGGCGCCAAACGCGCTATCGAAGGCACTGCGGATCTGATCCGACGTCAGTTGCTTGCCGATGTTCTTTGCAAACAGATCACGCACCGTTGAAGCATTTACCGCGCGCGTCAGGTTCAGCGCATCGGAAAAATACTCTTGCTGGCTCTTGCCGTAGCAGGTGCCATGCTTGATCCATTCATGTCTTTCCAAGTCGGATGCGGTGCCCGGCATCACCCGATCGAGCTCCGAACGCGTGTTCGGGGCGAGCTCGACCGGCGGCAGATCCTGCCAGTGCGCCGGATTGTCGTTCGCCTTGTCGGCCGCTGCCACCTGGCAATAGAAATTTCCGTTCGGCTGCGGCCACAGCCCGTGCAAAGTGAAATGCGTGGCGTCGAAACCGGCCGCAGTCTGCGCCTTGCATTCAGTCTTGCCGGGCCTGGTTTCGCAAAAGGCCGGCTGCCAGCTCAGCGCGAGGACATATTCGGGCTTTCCCGAAACCGGCGCAGCAGATTTGTCCCCTTCGGTCGGCACCGGCGCGGCCGTGGATGCGCTGCCACCCGAAACATGGCCGCAATCGACCTTCACCCATCGGCGCTCCGGATCCGCACCCGGCACGCGGATCAGATAATGCGTGGGAGCATCCTTGTTGCCGGCCAGAAGCTCGTAGCTCTGTCCCGCATCGGTCGAGATGTCGCCGGGGTTCTTGCCGCTCTTGATGGCCTGCGTCGCTGGACAGGTGGCGTCGGCTACGAAAGAGCCGCTCATCTTGACCTCGGCCCGCGCAGCACCCGTTAGCAACGCGGCGACAAGCGCCAATCCGAAAACAAGACCTGTCCGCATGCGCATAGAAGGACCCGGCTGAAAGATGCTGCGGCAACAGACTGCCGCCCTCTCTCGGTATCAAATTTTCCATGTCAGAATTGCGATACCGCGCGTTGCGACGCAAGAACAGCGTTGCGAAAACACCGCCAACGGATTGACGCAAAACCGGCGTCGGCGCACACAAACGCCGGAGGCGCGAAAACGCGTTGGAGACGAAGCGACAATGTCATTCAGCCAGCAGCGCGTGCTCCGATCGCCGACCGGTGCTGCGCTAAACCTTTATGTGAAACGCGCCGAGGGCCGCCCGCGCGCCGCTGTCCAGATCAATCACGGACTGGCCGAACACGCCGCGCGCTATGTCCGCTTCGCTACCTTTCTGGGTGAGCGCGGCTTCCATGTCTACGCCCATGACCATCGCGGCCATGGCGCAACCAAGGCGCCAGACGCGCCGCTCGGCCAGTTCGCTCAATCAGATGGCGGCGCCAAGGTCATCGCCGATGTCGCCGCCGTGCACGATCTGATCGCCGACGAACATCCCCACCTGCCCGTCATCGTGTTTGGCCATTCCATGGGCGGCCTCGTCGCCCTGAATTTCATGCTTCATCATTCGAACCGCCTGCACGCCGCCGCCATCTGGAACGCGAATTTTTCAGCTGGGCTCGCTGGCCGTGCCGCGCAAATGATCCTTGCCTGGGAAAAGTTCCGGCTCGGCTCCGACATGCCGTCGCGCATGCTGCCGAGACTGACCTTCCAGGCTTGGGGCAAAGCCGTCCCCGATCACCGGACGCCGTTCGACTGGCTGTCGCGCGACGCAGCCGAGGTCGACAAATACATCGCCGATCCGCTGTGCGGCTGGGATGCCTCGGTGTCGATGTGGCGCGATGTGTTCGGCTTTGTCTTCCAGGGCGCCGCCGACGCCAATTTTTCCGGCGTCCGCAAGACCCTGCCGATCTGTCTGGTCGGCGGCCAAAAGGACCCCGCCACCGACGGCGGCAAGGCAGTCAGCGACCTCGCTGGACGCCTGCACAGGATGGGCTTTTCGAATCTCGTTTCAAAGGTTTACGCCGAGACCCGCCACGAAAGCCTGAACGAAGTGAATCGAGATATCATCATGGATGATTTCGCCGCATGGAGCGACCGCGTGCTGAAACAAGCGTGATCAAGATAGGCATGGCCGACATTGACACAATCGGATTGGCCTATCTCAAGGACCGTGACAGCAGCACGCGGGATTGATAGTGCATGTTGCCCAAAAGTGCGCAGCGGTTTTGGGACAACGACATGCACAAAAAAGAAATCCAAGGCTGCGCTTCCGACCAATCACGGTGATCCATGACTGAGCCTCCGCTGAAAGGCATCCGCGTAATCGAACTCGCCCGCATCCTGGCCGGGCCGTGGGCCGGGCAGCTGCTTGCCGATCTCGGCGCCGATGTCATCAAGGTCGAGAGCCCGGAAGGTGGCGACGACACCCGCAAATGGGGTCCGCCCTTCGTCATGAGCCATGACGGCGAGAACCTTTCGGCCGCCTACTACCATTCCTGCAATCGCGGCAAGCGCTCCATATCAGTCGATTTCTCGACGCCCGAAGGCGCCGAGACGATCCGCCGGCTGGTCGCGACCTCAGACGTGCTGATCGAGAACTTCAAGCTCGGCGGCCTGAAGAAATATGGGCTCGACTATAACAGCTTGCGCAAGAGCAACCCGCGGCTGATCTATTGCTCGATCACCGGCTTCGGCCAGGATGGGCCCTATGCGCCACGCGCCGGCTATGACTTCATCATCCAGGGCATGGCCGGCATGATGTCGATCACCGGCGAGGCTGGCCGTGAGCCGCAAAAGGCCGGCGTCGCCATCTCCGATATTTTCACCGGCCTCTATTCGGTGATCGCCATCCAGGCCGCACTTCGTCACGCCGAGAAGACCGGCGAAGGCCAACATATCGACATGGCGCTCTACGACACCCAGATCTCGGCGCTCGGCAACCAGAACCTCAATTATCTCGTCTCCGGCAAATCGCCTGTGCAGATGGGCAATGCGCATATGAACATCGCGCCCTACGAAGTGGTGCCGGTGAAGGACGGCCACATCATCCTGGCCATCGGCAATGACGGCCAGTTTGCCAAATTCTGCGCGGCCGTCGGATTGGTCGACCTGCCATCGAACCCCGACTTCGCCACCAATCCCGCTCGGGTCGCCAACCGGGCGAAACTGCGCGAACACATGATCGATGCGCTAAAAACCTTCGATCGCGATCCGCTGCTGACCAAGCTGGAGGCGGCAAATGTGCCTGCCAGCCCGATCAACACGATCGGCGAGATGTTCGCCGACCCGCAGACCATCGCGCGCGGCATGCGGCTCGACCTCGACGACGGCCACGGCAATCTCTTGCCCTCGGTGCGCGCGCCGATGGTCATGTCGGGCACACCGCTGGTCTATGAGCGGCCCTCGCCGCGTCTCGGCGAGCACACAGAAGAAATCCTAGCCGAACTGGAGAGGTCAGGAAAATGAAGACCGGCGGACAACTGATCGTCGATGCGCTCGAAGCCAACGGCACCGACCGCATCTATTGCGTGCCCGGAGAATCCTATCTTGCGGTGCTCGACGCGCTGCACGATTCGACGATCCGCACCATCGTTTGCCGCCAGGAAGGCGGAGCTGCGATGATGGCCGACTGCCATGGCCGCCTTACCGGCAAGCCCGGTATCTGCTTCGTCACCCGCGGACCCGGCGCCACCAACGCCTCGGCCGGCATCCACATCGCGATGCAGGATTCGGTTCCCGTCATCCTGTTCATCGGCCAGGTCGCCAGCCACGCCAAGGAGCGCGAGGCCTTCCAGGAGGTCGACTACGTCAGGTTCTTCGGTGACATCGCCAAATGGGTGGTCGAGATCGATGATGCCTCGCGCATCCCCGAATTCGTCACGCGCGCCTTCGCGGTGGCGACGTCCGGCCGCCCCGGCCCGGTCGTCATCTCGCTGCCGGAAGACATGCTGACCAGCCTTGCCGAGGCGCCAGCAGCCCTGCCCCACACGCCGGTCGAAACGCGGCCGGGCGAGGCCGAGCTCGATGCTCTCGAAAAGCTCCTCAACAGGGCGAAGCGCCCCTTCGTTATCCTCGGCGGCACGCGCTGGGATGCGGAGGCCGTCGCGCGGATGCGGACGATCGCCGAAGCCTGGTCGCTGCCGGTCGGCTGCTCCTTTCGCCGCCAGATGCTGTTCGATCATCTACACCCGAACTATGCCGGCGATGTCGGCATCGGCATCAACCCGAAGCTGGCCACCGCCATCAAGCAGGCCGACCTCGTGCTGCTCGTCGGCGGCCGCATGGGCGAGATGCCGTCCTCCGACTACACGCTCCTGAAGAGCCCCTACCCCGACCAGACGCTGGTCCATGTCCATGCCGATGCCGGCGAGCTCGGCCGCGTCTACCGGCCAACGCTGGCGATCAACGCCTCGCCGTCCGCTTTCGTCGAAGCCTTCGCCGGGCGCAAGCCGGCCGCCACGCCGGTCTGGGCGGATGAAACGCCAAAACTTCACGCCGCCTATCTCGACTGGTCGACACCGCCGGAAAGCGGTCCCGGCTCCGTCCAGATGGGGCCGATCATGAACTATCTCGAAACGGTGCTGCCCGACGACGCCATCCTCACCAATGGCGCCGGCAATTATGCCACCTGGGTCCACCGTTTCCACCGCTCCCGGCGCTTTGCCACGCAGGCAGCCCCCACTTCCGGCTCGATGGGCTACGGCACGCCGGCCGCGGTCGCCGCCAAGGAGCTCTTCCCCGATCGCGACGTGATCGCCTTTGCCGGCGACGGCTGCTTCCTGATGAACGGGCAGGAATTCGCCACCGCCGTGCAATACGATCTGCCGATCATCGTCATCGTCGTCAACAACGGCATCTACGGCACCATCCGCATGCATCAGGAGCGCGAGTATCCGGGCCGCGTCGTCGCCACCGATCTCAGAAATCCCGACTTCGCGGCTTTGGCTCGCGCCTATGGCGGCCACGGCGAAACGGTCGAGAAGACGGCCGACTTCGCGCCGGCCTTCGAACGCGCCCGCGCCAGCGGCAAGCCGTCGATCGTCGAGATCAGGCTCGACCCCGAGGCCATCACGCCGACCCGGACGATGACCCAGATCCGCGACAAGTCCTGAGCGTCAGACGCATAGGCCGAGTCCCTTCGCGCCCCCCTCTGTCCTACCGGACATCTCCCCCACTGGTGGGGAGATTGGATGTCGCGACTGCTTTCGCCAATTTTCGAAGTTGAACAGGCGCCAACGCCAAAGCTGCCGATCTCCCCCCTTGTGGGGAGATGTCCGGCAGGACAGAGGGGGGCGCTGTCCCGCAAACTTCGACGGGCTAATGCAGCGCTATAGTCACCCTCGGGCGACATTGCGCTACATCGTCGCCGCCTTCTCGATCTGCCCGCGGATCTCGCCATCCTCGTGGGCCGCCGTATGGATGTTGATGTAATATTTGCCGGCCATCAGGTCGGCAGCCTGCGCGTCGGTCAGCACCGCCGCCCCCTTGAACGGGCTTTTCGGAGCGCCCTTGAACGGGACGGCGACGCCGGCATTTTCACCCTTTGCTGCCGGACCGTGAATATGTCCGGCCGTCGCAGGCCCACTGAGACCTGAATACGTCACGTTCCAGGTGAGCTGTTTCGTGGCGGTGTCGAAGACGAGAGCGGCGGTACCCTTGCCCTCGGTGGTGATGGGCGGATTCTGCTGAGCGCCATCCAGCGTCGCCTTCATCTTCATCATGTCGGCCAAAGCCGGTGAAGCGCACAGGAACGAAGCCGAAACGGCCAGCGCCGAAAGCATCGGCGAGAAGGATTGCATGCGCATGGAAATCTCCGTTGTGGCGATGACATCCGCTGAAGCTGGATGCACCGCAACAACGGTTGTGCGAGCAGATGTTTCCACCGGTAACGGCTATTTTACGTCCCAACAAAAAGGGGCGGTCGCCCGCCCCTTTTCGAATGCAGGCTTCAGAAGCCCAGTTGATCGCCCTACTTGATCGCCTTGTCGGTGATGGCGGTCGTGTAGGCGCCGGTCGGCTCCTTGGTGATGATCTTCTGGTCAAGCAGCGCCTTGGCGGTGCGTGCGTAGGTCGCCGGGTCGAGCTTGCCGTCGGCGTTGTCGATCAGCTTGGCGACTTCGCCCATCATGCGCTTCTGATGGTTCTCGTCCTGGCCGCCATTGTCCATGACGATGCCGGCCGCCTCGTCGGAATTGTCGACGGCGTATTTCCAGCCCTTCATCGAGGCGCGCACGAAACGCACCATCTTGTCCTCGAAGGCCGGATCCTTGAGCTTGTCCTCGGACGCATAGAGCCCGTCCTCAAGCAGGTCGTTGCCCATCGCCGAGTAGTTGAACACGATCAGCTCTTCCGGCTTGTAGCCGGCGTCGATGAGCTGCCAGTATTCGTTGTAGGTCATGACCGAAATGCAATCCGCCTGCTTCTGGATCAGCGGCTGCACGTCGAAACTCTGCTTCAGCACGGTGACGCCGTCCGGACCGCCGTCGGTCTTCAGGCCGAGCTTGTTCATCCAGGCGTAGAACGGATATTCGTTGCCGAAGAACCAGACGCCGAGCGTATGGCCCTTGAAGTCGGCTTCGGTCTTGATCGGGCCATCCTTCGGACAGACCAGCTGCATGCCGGCCTTCTTGAACGGCTGGGCGATATTGACCAACGGCACGCCCTTTTCGCGTGCGGCGAGCGCGCCGCCCATCCAGTCGACGATGACATCGGCGCCGCCGCCGGCGATCACCTGCTCGGGCGCGATATCGGGGCCGCCCGGCTTGATCTCGACGTCGAGGCCTTCGGCCTCATAGAACCCCTTGTCCTTGGCGACGTAGTAGCCGGCGAACTGGGCCTGCGTGACCCATTTCAGCTGCAGCGTCACCTTGTCTGCAGCCATCGCCTGGAACGCGGCAAGCGACATCGCGCCGGCCAGCATCGAAATAACAAGTCTTTTCATGTTTTTACCCTCTGAAGTTAAGTGTTCACCCTTTAGGATCAGGACCTTCAATGCGCTCCTGATTCCAAACCCGCCACCGCCCTATCCACCACGGACGGAGGGATGCCAAAACGTGACTGCTCTCTCGAAAAGAGCGACCACGCCATAAAAGACCGAACCCGCAAGTGCTGCAACTGCGATTTCGGCCCAGACCATGTCGATGTTCATCCGTCCGACCTCGGTCGAAATCCGGAATCCCATGCCGACCACCGGTGTGCCGAAGAACTCCGCGACGATGGCGCCGATCAACGCCAGCGTCGAATTGATCTTCAGTGCGTTGAAGATGAAGGGGGCTGCCGCCGGCAACCGCAGCTTGAACAGCGTCTGCCAATAGCTCGACGCATAGGTGCGCATCAGGTCGCGCTCCATATGGCCGGAGGCGGCAAGGCCGGCGACCGTATTCACCAGCATCGGGAAGAAGGTCATGATGATGACGACGGCGGCCTTCGACTGCCAGTCGAAGCCGAACCACATGACCATGATCGGCGCCACGCCGATGATCGGCAACGCCGACACCATGTTCCCGATCGGCAGCAAACCGCGGCGCAGGAACGGCACGCGGTCGGCCGCGATGGCGGCGAGGAAGCCGGCACCGCTGCCGACGACATAGCCGAAGATCACCGCCTTGAAGATGGTCTGCCGCACGTCGGCGGCCAGGACCGGCAGCGAATTGGCGATACGCACGCCGATGGCGCTTGGCGGCGGCAGCAGGATGAAAGGAATGCCCGCGCCGCGCGTCACCGCCTCCCAGATGATCAGGATCCAGGCACCGAAAATCGCCGGGATGATCAGCCTCAAAGCGGTCGCCGCCCAGCGCGAGGTCGGGCGAAGCGCGGACAGAACCGTCACGCAGCGCCAGGCCAGAAGCCATGCCGCGGCAAGCATCAGATAGAAGGAGGCGCGAGCGCTCCCCTCATTGCCGGTTATGCCGGCGAGCAGCAGCCACGCCGCGCCATGCGCGCCAATGAAAAGGAATATTGCCCTGGCTACGGGCGGAAAATGGTCAAACTGAATTGCGAGGAGCAGCAGGAAGAAAATCAAAACACCAGTCGTCACATCGTAACCGGGAGTGGCATCGACAAGCGGCCAAAGAAGGAACGCGCCGGCAAGGAGGGCAAGCGCTGCAAACCCCTGCCATGAACGAGGCGCGATCGACGAAAGGCTGAGGAGATCGCTCATGCCGGCCTCCCGCCCATGGCGCGATCGACGATGCGCCCGGCGATGCCGACGACCATCACCAGCAGAGCCGCCACCACCGAGCCGGCCACCAGCGCTGACCAGATGTCGATGGTCTGGCTATAATAGGCGCCGGCGAGCAGCTTGGCGCCGATGCCGGCAACGGCACCGGTCGGCAGTTCGCCAACGATGGCGCCAACCAGGCTGGCAGCGACCGCGACCTTCATCGAGGTGAACAGGAACGGCACCGAAGCCGGTACGCGCAATTTCCAGAAGGTCTGCGAAGGGCTGGCATTGTAGGTGTACATCAGATCGAGATGAGTGAGCTCGGGCGAACGCAAACCCTTGACCATGCCGACGGCGACCGGGAAGAAAGACAGATATGTCGAGATCAGCGCTTTCGGGATCAGGCCGGTGACGCCGACCGCCGCCAGCACGACGATGATCATCGGCGCCACCGCCAGGATCGGAATCGTCTGCGAGGCGATGATCCATGGCATCAGGCTGCGGTCGAGCGTCGCCACATGCACGATGCCGACGGCGATGACGATGCCGAGCGCGGTGCCGAACGCGAAGCCGAGCAACGTCGAGGACAGCGTCACCCAGGCATTGTAGACAAGGCTGCGGTTGCTGGTGATCTTGCGCAGAAACGTGTTCTCGAAGAAATTCACCGCCACCTGATGCGGCGCCGGCAGTGTCGGCTTCGGCTGCGACATCGTCTTGCCGATAAATTCCACAACATCAGGCGTCTCGCCGGCGCGGCGATCGAGATCGCGCTGGAACGGCGCGTTGAGGATGACGGCCATAATGTACCAAACGACCATCACGCCCGCGAGGATCGAGGTCACCGGGATGAGCTTGTCGCGGAAGGAGTCCATCAGCGGCCCTCGCCAGACTGGCGCACGCTCTGCGTGACGCGAGAGGGTGACCGCGCTTTCGTCATCCTAGGGCAGAGCACCCGCGAAGCGGCGTGCGCAGACCCTAGGATCCATGCCGTGACGTTGGCCGAAAAACCCAAACGCTTCAGAATGTCCGCAGGGCAAGCCACGACGGCTGATGGTTTCTTTAGGTCGGGAGCAATGTTTCGCACCGTTGCGGGGCGGGAAGGTAACGGCATGGATCCTAGGGTCTGCGCCGCGTCGCTTCGCTCCTTGCTTCGCCCTAGGATGACGAGGGCGTGGTTTGGCGCTCCCTTTACGCACGCCGGTTCGCGGCGGGTCCGCCCTAGGATGACGAAGGGAGGGTCAGCCACTCCCCCGTCAGGAGGCAGCCCATTCTCCACCGCCTCAATCATCATAGCTGTGCCCTGCCCTGAGGCCATCACGCACGCGCGCGGCGATCGCCAGGAATTCCGGCGTCTCGCGGATGTCGAGCGGCCGCTGCTTGGGCAGCGTCGATTCGATGACGTCGCTGACGCGGCCCGGACGCGGCGACATGACGATGATGCGCGTCGAAAGGTAGACCGCCTCGGGAATGGAATGGGTGACGAAGCAGATGGTCTTGTTGGTCCGTTCCCACAGTTCCAGCAGCTGTTCGTTGAGATGGTCGCGCACGATCTCGTCCAGCGCGCCGAACGGCTCGTCCATCAACAGAAGATCGGCATCGAAGGCCAGCGCCCGCGCGATCGAGGCGCGCTGCTGCATGCCGCCGGAAAGCTGCCACGGATATTTCTGCTCGAAGCCGGACAAATTGACGAGATCGAGCGTGCGCTTGATCCGCGCCGCCTGCTCTGCCTTGGACAGGCCCATGATCTCCAGCGGCAGCGCCACATTGCGCTCGATCGTACGCCACGGATACAGCGCCGCCGCCTGGAAGACATAGCCATAGGCGCGGCTCTCACGCGCCTGCTCGGGCGTCATGCCGTTGACCGAGATGCTTCCCGAGGTCGGCTTCTCCAGATCGGCGATGACCCGCAGCAAGGTCGTCTTGCCGCAGCCGGACGGCCCGATGAAGGACACGAATTCGCCCTTGCCGATGGTCAGGTCGACATTCGACAGCGCCTGCACCGGACCGTCACTGGTCTGGAAGGTCAGGCCGAGCTTGCTTGCCGAAACGACGGCTGGCGATGCTCCCGTCATAGGCCGCAGCCTGCCTTTTCGCACCGCTGCCGCGCCGGTCGGAATCCGGTTGATCTTTCCTCGATGTTGCTTTCCACTCGCCCTGTCCTATCCGGCTGAGAGTTCCCACTCGATCGAGAGTCGCCCCGATGTCGCCCAAACCCACTTGTCATCTTATCCGCCCTGAAAGCTCTTATGAAGGCAAGCAGGGACTGAGTTATTTCACCGGCATCGCCGCCGAGACCGTCGGTTCCTCCGGTATCTGCATGCACCTGCTCACCATGCCCCCCGGTGCCCGCGCCAAGGCGCACATGCATGAAAGCCATGAGACGGCGATCTATGTGCTCTCCGGCGAGGTCCATACCTGGTATGGCGACCGGCTCGAACAGCAGATCGTGGTCAAGTCCGGTGACCTCTTCTACATTCCTGCCGGAGTGCCGCATCTGCCGGCCAATCTGAGCGCCAGCCCGGCCTCGGCGGTCATCGCCCGCACCGATCCCAACGAACAGGAAAGCGTCGTCCTGCTGCCGCAACTGGATGGGCAGGTCGCCTGAGGCCGACGCTGAGGCAGCGGCCATCATCGGCAACGGGAGACTTCCCCCATGACCATGCCGTCCTCGTCGGCAATCACCAGCCTCTTGGCGTTCTTCAGGCTGCGCCTGATGGTGAACTGGATTGGCGACTGACCTTCCTCGCCTTCCGCGTCGCACAGTGATTTCACCACCAGCGAACCGTCGGCCTGTGCCTGCTTTTCGGTGAAAGTGCAGGCGCTGGCCACAGTGATGAATTCCTTGTCGGTCAGGAGCAGCATGTCCTCGGCATAGACCTGCTGACCGTTCTTGTTGATACAGCCTGACTTGTTGCCATAGGGCTTGGAAAGGTCGATCGCGGCGGCCGAAGCCTGGCCGGCGGCCAGCAGGGCCGCGGCTGCTATGGCGACATGAACAGCGTGCATGTTCAGACCCCGGTCGCCGGAATACCTGTGCGTTCCACTTTGCGCGGCGCAGAAATCTCCTTCCAGGTCGACAGCGCCCGGTTGACCGCTGCATTCGGCTCGCGGCCGACGAACTCGCCATGGCCGGGCTTCGCCTTGACCTCAGCCTCCTGGATCGACAGTTCGCCGCGCGAGAAGACAAAGCGCGGCAGGCCGGTGACCTCAAAACCTTCGAAGACGTTGTAGTCGATCACCGATTGCTGTTTCTTGGAGGTGATCGTCTTCTTTCGCTTCGGGTCCCAGACCACGATGTCGGCGTCCGCGCCTTCGACGATGGCGCCCTTCTTCGGATACATGTTGAGGATCTTGGCGATGTTGGTCGAGGTCACCGCGACGAATTCGTTCATCGTCAGCCGGCCGGTGTTGACGCCCGCCGTCCACAGCACTGGCAAACGGTCCTCGAGCCCGCCGGTGCCGTTCGGGATTTTGGTGAAATCGCCGACGCCGTTGCGCTTTTGGCTGGTGGTGAAGGCGCAATGGTCGGTCGCCACCACTTGCAGCGATCCGGCCTGCAGGCCGGCCCACAGCGAATCCTGATGCAATTTGTTGCGGAAGGGCGGGCTCATCACCCGGCGCGCCGCATGGTCCCAGTCCTTGTCGAAATATTCGCTCTCATCGAGCGTCAGATGCTGGATCAATGGCTCGCCAAACACGCGCATGCCTTTCTGTCGCGCTCTGCGAATGGCTTCATGGGCCTGCTCGCAGGAGACGTGGACGACATAGAGCGGCACGCCGGCCATGTCGGCGATCATGATGGCGCGGTTGGTCGCCTCGCCTTCCACTTCCGGCGGGCGCGAATAGGCGTGCCCTTCGGGGCCGTTATTGCCCGCGGCCAGCAGCTTCTGCGACAGGGCGGCAACCACGTCGCCATTCTCGGCATGGACCAGCGGCAGCGCGCCAAGATCGGCGCAACGCTGGAACGACGAATACATCTCGTCGTCGTCGACCATCAGCGCCCCCTTGTAGGCCATGAAGTGCTTGAACGAGGTTATGCCCTTGTCGACGACGGTGGCCATCTCGTCGAACACCTGCTTGCCCCACCAGGTGATCGCCATGTGGAAGGAATAGTCGCAGGATGCTTTCGAGGTCTTGTTGTCCCACATCTGCAAGGCCTCGAGCAGAGACTGCTGCGGCGCCGGCAGGCAGAAATCGACAACCATGGTGGTGCCGCCGGCAAGCGCGGCGCGCGTGCCGCTCTCGAAATCATCGGCCGAGTATGTGCCCATGAACGGCATTTCGAGATGGGTATGCGGGTCGATGCCGCCCGGCATCACATAGCAGCCGGTGGCGTCGAACTCGTGGTCGCCATGCAGATCCGGGCCGATGGCGATGATCTTGCCGTGCTTGAACAGCACGTCGGCCTTCCAGCTGCGGTCGGCGGTCACGATGGTGCCGTTCTTGATGACTTTGGACATTTTCTTGTTCCCTTGTTCTCTTCGCGCTTCTGGCGAGCGGCGTTCGGAATCTTGGTTTCTAGCTCACTCCACGATGACAGCCGTCTCCACCACCGCATGGAACAAAACATCGGCGCCGGCCGCCGCCCATTCCTTGGAGATCTCTTCGGCCTCGTTGTGCGACAGGCCATCGACGCACGGGCACATCACCATCGCCGTCGGCGCGACGCGGTTGATCCAGCAGGCGTCGTGGCCGGCCCCGGAGACGATGTTGCGATGCGTATAACCCAAGCGCTCTGCCGCTTCCCGCACAGCCTTGACGCAGCCCGCATCGAAGGTGACCGGATCGAAATGGCCGACCTGATCGATCACGTATTTGATGTCGAGCGCTTCGCAGATCGTGTCGATCCCCTCACGGATGCGCCCGTCCATCGCGTCCAGCACTTCCTTTTCCGGCGAGCGGATGTCGATGGTGAATACGGTGCGTCCGGCGATGATGTTGCGCGAGTTCGGATAGACCTCCATATGGCCGACCGCGCCGACGGCGTCGGGCTGGTAGTCCATGGCGATCTCGTGAACCAGCTCGATCACCCGCGCCATGCCGAGCCCGGCGTTGCGGCGCTTGGGCATCGGCGTCGAGCCGGTATGCGCCTCCTTGCCGGTCAGCGTCACCTGCAGCCATTTCAGCCCCTGGCCATGGGTGACGACGCCGATATCGATGCCCTCGTCCTCGAGGATCGGCCCTTGCTCGATATGCAGCTCGAAGAAGGCGTGTATCTTGCGGTCACCGACTTTCTCGGCGCCCTTCCAGCCGATGCGTTCGAGCTCCTCGCCAAACTTCTTGCCGTCCTTGTCGACATGCGAATAGACATCGGCCTGGTCGAGGACGCCGGCAAAAACGCCGGATGCCATCATGGCCGGCGCAAAGCGCGCACCTTCCTCGTTCGTCCAGTTGGTGACGACGATCGGATGTTTGGTCTTGATGCCGAGCTCGTTGAGCGAGCGCACGATCTCCAGCCCGCCAAGCACGCCGAGCACGCCGTCATACTTGCCGCCGGTCGGCTGAGTATCGAGATGGCTACCGACATAGACAGGCGGCAGATCAGGGTCGGTGCCTTCGCGGCGGGCAAACATCGTGCCCATCTCGTCGAGGCCCATTTCGAGCCCCGCCGCTTCGCACCAGCGCTTGAACAGATGCCGCCCTTCGCCGTCCTCATCGGTCAATGTCTGGCGATTGTTGCCGCCGGCAATGCCGGGGCCGATCTTCGCCATCTCCATTATCGAATCCCACAAACGGTCTGAATTGATTCGCAGATTCTCGCCGGGAGCGGCCATTTTCTAAAACCTCATCGATTGCGGCACGCCGGCGTCCCCCTCCCCCTCGAGGGGAGGGTGGCCGCGAAGCAGTCGGGAGGGGTCGCCGAACATGCGCACGACCTTCTCCTTCACCACCTGCGCGACATGCCATGCGCTGTTTATGACATCGGGCTCGTCAACGCGAAATATATCGAATCCGAGCGATCGCAGATAGGCGTCACGGACAGCATCGTGCCGCTTGCCCCTCTCCTGTTCGTGCAAGTCGCCATCCACTTCCACCACCAGCCTTACCGCAAGACAAGCGAAGTCGACGATATAGGGTCCGATCGGGCACTGGCGGCGGAACTTGAACCCGCCCGATTTCAATTCGCGCAGTTCATACCACAGCAGGGATTCGCCTTTGGTCGCATGAACTCGAAGCGCGCGCGCCTTTTGACGCATTTCGAAGCTCACGCGGGTACGGGGCATCAGAAACAATCTCGCAGCAAGAGATCAGGTCGGCGCGCGTCGCCACCGACCCCACCCGACCGCTTCGCGGCCACCCTCCCCTCAAGGGGGAGGGAAAGCTGCGCCCAGTTTCTCAATCCACTGCCCTCAGCACTTCACGCACATGGTCGATCAATTCATTGATCTGGCCCTTGGTGATGATCAGCGGCGGTGACAGCGCGATGATGTCGCCGGTGGTGCGGATCAGGGCGCCGCGCTCAAACGCCTTGACGAAAGCCGAGAAGGCACGCTTGGTCGGGCTGCCGGGGATCGGCGCCAGCTCGATCGCGCCGATCAGGCCGATGTTTCTGATATCGATGACGTTCGGCTCGCCCTTCAGCGAATGCAGCGCGTCTTCCCAATACGGCGCCAGTTCCTCGCCGCGGGTCAGCAGCCCCTCTTCCTTATAGGTGTCGAGCGTGCCCAGCGCCGCCGCGCAGGCGATCGGATTGCCCGAATAGGTATAGCCGTGGAAGAACTCGATCATGTGCTCGGGGCCGGTCATGAAGGCGTCGTGGATTTCCTTCTTCACGAACACCGCGCCCATCGGGATGACGCCGTTGGAGACGCCCTTGGCGGTCGTCATGATATCGGGCGTGACGCCGAAATAGTCGGCGGCAAACGGCGTGCCGAGGCGGCCGAAACCGGTGATGACCTCATCGAAGATCAACAGGATGCCGTGCTTGGTGCAGATCTCGCGCAGCCTCTCGAGATAGCCCTTCGGCGGCAGGATGACGCCAGTGGAACCGGCCACCGGCTCGACGATGACCGCCGCGATGGTCGAGGCGTCGTGCAGCGCGACGATGCGCTCCAGCTCGTTGGCCAATTCCGCGCCATGTTCGGGCACGCCCTTGGTGAACGAATTCTTCTCGGGCAGATGCGTGTGCGGCATGTGGTCGACGCCGCCGAGCAGCGTGCCGAACATCTTGCGATTGGTGACGATGCCGCCGACCGAGATGCCGCCGAAATTGACGCCATGATAGCCGCGCTCGCGGCCGATCAGGCGGGTGCGCGAGCCCTCGCCTTTGGCGCGGTGATAGGCGATCGCCATCTTCAGCGCGGTCTCGACCGATTCGGATCCGGAATTGGTGAAGAACACATGGTCCATGCCCTTCGGCGCGATGTCGACCAAGCGGTTCGCCAGCTCGAAGACGATCGGATGGCCCATCTGGAAGGCCGGCGCATAGTCGAGTTCGGCGGCCTGTTGCTGGATCGCCTCGGTGATCTTCGGCCGGCAGTGGCCGGCATTGACACACCAGAGGCCGGCGGTACCGTCGAGAACCTTGCGCCCGTCGCTCGTCGTGTAATGCATGTCCTTGGCGGACACCATCATGCGAGGCGCCTGTTTGAACTGCCGGTTTGCCGTGAACGGCATCCAGAATGCGCTGAGATCGTTCGGCGTGACTTTCAGCCGGTTGGACATGACCAAGACTTCCCCTTGTAACCTGTTTCGGTGCGGCTAACGCTTGGTCTTTCCGACACTTGGTCTCTGCTGCGTTTTCGTGCTACGCAAATTTTGACCGATTGGACAAACGTTAGCACCGCCCTGTCGGCGGTCAAGGGATTACTAGCGGAAATGCGGCAGTTGAAGCGCGCTCCACAGGCCGGAGAAAAACTGGTCCAGAGAATTGGTCCAGATAACCCTCGCAGCAGTGTCCTGCGGGGATGACGGCCGACATGGACACCCCCGCCCCTCGCCGCACCCGCATCCAGCAGGAAAAGCGCGAACTCATCCTGGAGGCGGCGCTCGAGGTCTTCTCAACCAACGGCTTTCGCGGCTCGACCATCGACCAGATCGCCGAAGCCGCCGGCATGTCGAAGCCTAACCTGCTCTACTATTTCCGCCGCAAGGAGGACATTCACGAGACGCTGATGCAGCGGCTTCTGGACACCTGGCTGGCGCCACTGCGCGAACTCGACGACATCGGCGACCCCCTGACCGAATTGCGCAGCTATATCAGGCGCAAGCTCGAAATGGCGCGCGATTTCCCTAGGGAAAGCCGCCTGTTCGCCAACGAGATCCTGCAGGGCGCGCCGCGCATCATGCCGATGCTGGAAGGCGAGTTGAAGACGCTGGTCGACGAGAAGGCCGCCGTCATCAAGGGCTGGATGCGCGCCGGCAAGATCGCCCGCACCGACCCTTGGCACCTGATCTTCTCGATCTGGGCGACGACGCAGCATTACGCCGATTTCGACGTTCAGGTCCGCGCCGTGCTCGGTCCCAACCGCGGCGGTGACGGCCGCTTCGAGGATGCGGCAAGATTTCTGGAACAGCTGTTCATCGACGGGCTGAAGCCGAAAACCTAACTCTCGTTTCGTCATCCTGGGATCTGCGCTGCATCGCTTCGCGGCTGCTACGCCCTGCGATGACGAAGCTTACGGGGCTGCGGCCAACCATCGGCTGATTGCGTCGGGGAATCCATCGACGCCATTATAGCAGTATGGATGCCAGGATAATGTTTGAACTGTTTGAGGCGTGTCGGATGCCCCATCTTCCACCCAGAGCAACAATGTGGAGGCTCAAGCATGGAACTGAACGACAAGACAATCCTCATCACCGGATCGACCGACGGCGTCGGCCGCGTGGTTGCGCAAAGGCTCGGCGCCGGCGGCGCGCGTGTCCTGGTGCATGGCCGCGATGCGACACGAGGCAAGGCGACGGTCGCCGAGATCGAAACCGCCGGCGGCAAGGCCGAGCTTCTCGTCGCCGACCTTTCGTCGCTCGCCGAAATCCGCCGTCTCGCCGAGGCTGTCCGCGCCCGCACGGATCGGCTCGATATCCTCATCAACAACGCCGGCATCGGCACCGCCGGCACCAAACGACAGGTCAGCGCCGACGGCTACGAACTGCGCTTTGCCGTCAACTACCTCGCCGGCTTCCTGCTCACTTCGCAGCTTCTGCCGCTGCTCAAGGCGAGCGCGCCGGCGCGCATCGTCAACGTCGCCTCGGCCGGCCAGCAGGCGATCGATTTCGACGATGTCATGCTGACCCGCAGCTACGATGGCGTCCGTGCCTACTGCCAGAGCAAGCTGGCGCAGATCATGTTCACCATCGATCTGGCGCAGGAGCTGAAGGGCAGCAATGTGACCGTCAACAGCCTCCATCCGGCAAGCTACATGAATACGACCATGGTCCGGCAAGCCGGCGTCACGCCGTGGAACTCGGTCGAGACCGGCGCTGACGCCATCCTTAACCTTGCGATATCGCCTGACCTGGAAGGGCGGAGCGGCCTGTATTTCGACGGTCTGAGGGAAGCCCGCGCCAACGCGCAGGCCTATGATGCAAAGGCAAGACAGCATTTGCGGACATTGAGCCTCGATCTGGTCGAGCGTCAGCCGGCCACCTTAACATCGAAGGGATAACGTTCACGAGCGAGAAACCCTCACATGCCGTGATCGTCGGCGGCTCTTCCGCTTCGGCCTCGCGGCGCGGAAACTGGCATGTCGCCACAGACCGTGGCGGCTGCCGCCGCGAGGCGGCCGTCCGAACCGTCAAAGCGGCTGCGCCACCAGCGCCAGGAACCCTCCAGTCAACGCCACATTGCCGACAAAGCCGTTGATGCGGGACGCCCGCTCGGGCCCCTGATGATCCCAGAAATTGTGGAACATCGGCGTGGCGACAATCAGGAACAGCACCAGGCACAAGGCGGCGGCAGCGGTCCAGACACCTGATATCACCAGCGCTCCGGAGACGACCTGCAGGACGATACCCAGCCACAGCATCAGCCGCGCCTGCGGCACGCCGCGTGTCGTCATCAGCTGGGTCAGGAAGGTAGCGTTCTGGATGTTGCGCAGACCGGCAAAGACAAAGGCGCCGCCAAGCAGCAGGCGGGCGGCAAACAGAATTTCATTCTCAAAATTTGCCATCATGTTCTTGATCCTCAAACAAAAATGGCACGCGGCGCCCAGGCCGCGCGCCGGTTCGACCGCTCAGGCAGCTTTCGCCGCCGGCATCGGATGAATGGCCTGGAACGGGATGCAAAGCCGGTTCCAGGCGTTGATCATGCCAAGCGCGACAGACAGCTTGACCAATTCCTCTTCCGAGAAATGCTCGAGCGTGCGCGCATAGAGTTCGTCCGAGACACCGTTATCGGCGATCTTCGTCACCGCTTCGGTCCAGGCGAAGGCAGCGCGTTCTCGTTCGGAAAACAGCGGCGATTCCTTCCAGGCGGAGACGAGATAAAGCCGCTGCTCGGTCTCGCCGTCATGGCGCGCCTCGCGGCTGTGCATCTCGACGCAATACGAACAGCCATTGATCTGCGATGCCCGCAGCTTGATCAGATGCAACAGGCTTTCCTCGAGCCCGCATTCGTCGACCGCCTTGTTGAGCGCCGATACCGCTTTCATGATTTCCGGCGCAGCGCCGAAGAATTGCAGCCTCTGTTTCATCGTCTTTGCCTTTCACGCTTGCTTGGTTGAACTGGATTTCTGTGGTCGCTGATGGCGCTCGACAAAGGCGCAGTTCGCGGCGACTGAACGGGGATCGGCATCGCTTACATATTCCGCCACGATGTCCGACAGCCGGGCCTCGGCAAGAGCGGCGCGATAGGCGCGCTCAGCCTTCATCATCGCGACGCTGATGCCGCAGGGTTTGACATAGACGGAAGCATCGAGCCTGGCCGGTCCGCGCTGACGGATTTCGCCGCAACGAAAGGCCGGTTCGCGTCCTTCCACGGCGAGCACGATATCGAGCAGCGTTATGCGCTCCGCCCGCCGCGCCAGCCGGTAACCGCCCGATGGCCCGGGCACCGATTCCAGAATGCGCGACGCCGTCAGCGCATTGAGATGCTTGAGGAGATAGCTCGGCGACAGGCCGAACGCTTCGGCCATGGCAGCACCCGGTATAGTCGCCGCGCCTTCCACGCCGGCAAGCATCGCGGCGCAGTGGATGGCCGCTTCGACGCCCTCGCCCAGCTTCATCGTGCTGATCTCCAATTCACGGATATATCCTATCGTGGATAAATTTTATCTTCAATATACTTTTGAAAAAAGCGGCGCCGCAGACGCCGCTTTTCCACAACAGGCGGCCGCCCCTATTCCGCCGCCACCTTGGCCATCGGATTGTTGGGATGCGTCGTCCAGTTGGCGTAGACCGGCGACACCGGTCTGCCGGTGCGCTGGTCCATCACGCCGGCCGCCAGCGGCTCCATGGTGATGCAGTTCTCGACCGGGCAGACATTGACGCAGAGATTGCAGCCGACGCATTCGGCCTCGATCACTTCGAAGTGCCTGGCGCCGTCGACCATTGCGGTGATCGCCTGGTGCGAGGTGTCCTCGCAGGCGATGTGGCAGCGGCCGCATTTGATGCAGGCCTCCTGGTCGATATGCGCCTTGGCGATGTAGTTAAGGTTGAGATATTGCCAGTCGGTGACGTTGGGCGTGGCGCGGCCGACGATATCGTCGAGCGAGGCATGGCCCTTCTCGTCCATCCAGTTTTCCAGGCCGGCGATCATCTCCTGCACGATCTTGAAGCCATAGGTCATCGCCGCGGTGCACACCTGCACATTGCCGGCGCCGAGCGCCATGAATTCGGCGGCGTCGCGCCATGTGGTGATGCCGCCGATACCGGAGATCGGCAGGCCATGCGTTTCCGGATCGCGGGCGATCTCGGCGACCATGTTCATGGCGATCGGCTTCACCGCCGGGCCGCAATAGCCGCCATGCGAACCCTTGCCGTCGATTGTCGGTTCCGGTGCAAAACTATCGAGATTGACGCCGGTAATCGAATTGATGGTGTTGATCAGCGACACCGCATCCGTGCCGCCGGCAAGAGCGGCACGCGCCGGCTTGCGCACATCGGTGATGTTGGGCGTCAGCTTGGTGATGACAGGCATGCGGGTGTTGGCCTTGCACCAGCGCACGACCATTTCGATGTATTCCGGCACCTGGCCGACGGCGGCACCCATGCCGCGTTCCGACATGCCGTGCGGGCAGCCGAAATTAAGCTCGATGCCGTCGGCCTCCGTCTCCTCGACCACCGGCAGGATCGCCTTCCACGCGTGTTCCTCGCAAGGCACCATCAGCGAGACGACGATGGCGCGGTCGGGCCAGTCCTTCTTGACCTGCTTGATCTCGCGCAGATTGACCTGCAGGTCGCGGTCGGTGATCAGCTCGATGTTGTTGAGGCCGAGCAGGCGGCGGTCGGCGCCCCAGATCGCGCCATAGCGCGGACCGTTGACGTTGACCACCGGCGGGCCCTCTTCGCCGAGCGTCTTCCACACCACGCCGCCCCAGCCCGCTTTAAAGGCGCGGATGACGTTGTAGGCCTTGTCGGTCGGCGGCGCCGAGGCCAGCCAGAACGGATTGGGCGATTTGATGCCGACGAAATTGTTTCTGATATCTGCCATGCTCATGCCCTCCCGTTCGAGGTCAGTGCCCGGTGGATCGATTCCGCGGCGTCACGGCCCTGAGCGACGGCGGAGACGGTGAGGTCGTCGCCGCCATGGATACAATCGCCGCCCGCCCAGACATTGGCCAGCGAAGTACGGCATTCGGCATCGACCTTGATGCGGCCAGCCTCCAACGCAAGCAAGGCCCCGCTGCCATTGAGCGCAGCCGGGACAAAGCTCTGGCCGATCGCCTTGAACACCTGGTCGGCAGTGAGCGTCAGGCGCTCGCCGGTGCCGACGAGTTTCTCGCCATCCATCGCCGTGTATTCGAGCTCGATGCCCGACACCTTGCCGCCTTCGGCAATGACCCGCTTCGGCTGCAGCCAGTGACGGATCGTGACGCCGTTGGCGGCGGCCAGATCCTGCTCGAATTCGGAGGCGTTCATGTGCTCCTGGCCGCGCCGGTAGCAGATCGTCACCTCTTCGGCGCCGAGCAGTTTCGATTGCACCGCTGCGTCGATCGCCGTCATGCCGCCGCCGATGACGACGACACGCCGGCCGACCGGCAGGCTGGCAAGGTCACTGGCCTGGCGAAGCTCCGCGATGAACTCCACGGCATTGGTCACGCCTTGCGCCTCCTCGCCGTCGGCACGCAGCGCATTGACGCCGCCAAGCCCCATGCCGAGAAACACCGCGTCGTAGTTCCTGGTCAGGTCCGACAGCTGATAGTCGCGGCCGAGCGCCTTGCCATTCTGAACCTCGATGCCGCCGATCGACAGGACGTAATCCACCTCGGCCTGGGCGAAATTGTCGATGCTCTTGTAGGCGGCGATGCCGTATTCATTGAGACCGCCGGCCTTCGGGCGGGCCTCAAGGATGGTCACCTCATGACCATGGCGGGCGAGCCGATGCGCGGCGGCAAGCCCCGCCGGTCCGGCGCCAACCACGGCGACCGTCTTGCCGGTCGGCTCAGCGCGCCGGTAAAACTGCTTGTCCTGCGCCATCGCGACATCGGTGGCGTAGCGTTGCAGGCGGCCGATCTGCACCGGCTTGCCTTCGGCCACTTCGCGCACGCAGACCTCTTCGCACAGCGTCTCGGTCGGGCAGACGCGGGCGCACATGCCGCCCAAAATGTTCTGGTCGAAAATCGTCTTGGCCGAGCCGATCGGATTGCCGGTCGAGATCTGGCGGATGAACAGCGGGATGTCGATCGAGGTCGGGCATGCGTTCATGCATGGCGCGTCATAGCAGAAATAGCAGCGATCGGACTCGACCAGCGCCTCGTGATGATCGAGCGGCGGATGCAGGTCGGAAAAATTATCCGCATATTGTTCGGGCGAAAGCCGTCCGCCGGCAATGCCCTGCTTGAAATGACCAGTCGCCATTCCGCTTCCCCATTCTTGTGGTTTTGCCGAAGGCTAGCACGTTTTGTTTTTTTATCAATTGGTCAATTTTCGATGCAAGCCGCTGAAAAGGCTTGATAAAAACATGATAGATATACTCATGTTTTTATTTCACGCGCGATCACTGTGCAGACAGGAGGCCCATTCCGGGGGCACGGCCATGCATCGACCTGATCTCGTTCGCGACCAGTTCCTGCAGCCGCCACAGATTGCGGTCACGAATGCCGAACGCTTCCAGGTGACTGACGGTGTTGTAGAGATATTCGGCACCGGACCCGACATGCCCGCACGCCCGCGCCAGCACTTGGGCTACCCTCTCCAGCGGCTGGTTGAGCGAGGTGCCCCTGCCGGTCACACCGACCCAGAAGCCCAGCGCCCTTAGCCTGCCTTGAGCCGTACGCACCGGAAGCCACCTGACTGAGCCGATACTCTCGTGATCGCTGATCTCGCGCCGCAGCAATCTTTCGATCTGCAGCGGTTTTTCGCCTTCCGGCAAGCGGTAGATCACGCCGTTGCACCGCCCGCCCCGTTCGAGCGCCATCATCAAGCCCGGCTGCTCGGCACTGCCGCGCCAACGGACCATGTCGAGGCAAAAAGACCGATGCCAGCCGAAAGCGGTGGCGCGCTGCTGTTCGACGGACTCGAAGGCCGGCTTCCAGATCAGCGAGCCATAGGCGAACACCCATAGCGATCCCTCGTCCGCCTCGCCTGACAGCCGGGAGGCAAGCGTCTGGAAATCCTCATCGGTCAGTTGCGTCCAGCTTCCATCGGGACCGGGATCGGCCTCCTCCCGATGGCATAGCGCGACAAGCTCTGAAGTGAGCGACATCCGGCGCATGGATCAACAACCCTCGTTGGCGGCAAGCAAAGTCGAAAACCGCGACTTGCGCAAGATTACGAATGAGGGGCGCCTTGCCGCCATCGATTTCTGGCCCAGATGTCGGATTTCCGTCGCCAAGATCGTCCTAGGATGGATCGAACCACAATCCACAACTGGAAACGCAGGGAGCACGACAATGCCAAAGTCCCCGATGCCCTTTTTCTGGTACGAACTGATGACCACCGATCTCGACGCCGCCGAAGCGTTCTACACCGCTGTCGTTGGCTGGAAGGCGCAGCCCTTCGACGGCGCGCCCGGCATGCCGCGCTATATCGTCATGAATGTCGGCGAGCGCGGCGTTGCCGGGCTGATGGCGCAGCCGGACGAAGTGCGCAAGATGGGTATGCCGCCGGCCTGGATCGGCTACATCCACACCAGGGATGTCGATGCCTCGACAAAATCGTTGAAGGAGGCCGGCGGTACAGTTCATCGCGAACCCGATGACATTCCGGGCGTCGGCCGCTTTGCCGTCGTTGCCGATCCGCAAGGCGCGGCCTTCAACTTCCTGCAGCCGGATGGCCCCGACCAGCCGCCGCTGCCATTGGCGACGCCCGGCAATATCGGCTGGCATGAGCTCTATACGACCGACTGGCAGGCCGCGTTCGATTTCTATGCCGGGCAATTCGGCTGGACCAAGGGCGAGGCCATGGATATGGGGCCGATGGGCACCTACCAGCTCTTCGCCGCCGGCGGCGAGCCTATTGGCGGCATGATGAACAAGCCCGAGCAGATTCCGGTGCCGGCCTGGCAGTTCTATTTCAATGTTCCGGCCATCGACGCGGCGGCCAAGCGCGTGACCGACAATGGCGGCAAGATCCTGATGGGCCCGATGGAGGTTCCCGGCGGCGGTTGGATCGTGCAGTGCACGGATCCGCAAGGCGCTCATTTCGCGCTGATGGCGCCGGTGCGGTAGGCGTCCTGACCAACCGAGTGCTGCCGCTGGATCATTCCAGCGTCAGCACCGCAACTTTTTGGTGCTGCTGAGTTGGACGGCTATGTGTCGTTCGGCGACGGCAAGAATTGGGGAGCGCGAGTTAGCGAAAGAGCTTCGGGGAGCCGGAGGTACCATTCGATCCGGGCGACTTTCTTAGAGCAATTCCAGGAAAGTGCGTAGCGGTTTTCCGTCCGGAATTGCGTAAGAACAAATACTTAGAGCGGTTCGGCGATTCTATCAAAAGCTGAACCGCTCTAGGCGAAATCTATCGTGCCCATGGCGGAGGCTCGCCCGTATTTCGCGCTGATCGCGCCGGGACACTGAACCAGCCCGATACCTATCAAAATTGAACAGCCGCACCGCACCGTTGGTGCGATGCGAGCAGATGAATTGCCTCAGGGCGCAAAGTCATTCCGGCGCCAGTACAGCAATCTTGAGGGTCTCTTTCTTGGCGCCGCTGAGTTGGATGGTCGCCGGGCCGGCGGCCGGCTTGAAGCGCACGCTCTTGCGTATCCCGGGACAGGTCTTCATACCACTGAAACCCGCCAACTTCACGGCTTTGCCGTCCTGAACGACATCGACCCAGGCCTCATCGGACAGGCTGATCTGGAGTTCTCCCTCCGGGGGCACGGCCACGCTTGCCATCGCGCCGAATGTACCGGCTGCCGGCGCGCGTTCCGGCGGAACGGTGAAGCTGATCGTGTCGACCGGCACCAACGCCACATCTGCAGCCTCGCCGACCGAAAGGTCAGCGCCAGACTGCGCGGCGGGCGCCACCGCAAACAAGGCCTCCTCGCGCGTCACCGGCCATTTAAAAGCAGCACAACCGGTGTCGTCGGCGATGGCGACGCTGGTGCCTGCAACGACGGCGAATAGGCTGACGACGACTTTTCTCATGGCAAACGGAACCCACATGGTTGGAGTGTCTGGCTATCAATACAACTATAGCGATTTTATACAACCATAGCGAGAAAAATATTGAGGGACGAGGAACATTTCCAATCACCGATTGTTGATGGCAGGCCGTGCGAAGTAAATGGTCCCTTGCCGGGCGATAATCTATGGCCAGTTCGGGGTAAAATGGAGCTTCGATGAAGCTTTTCGACGGTCTCGCCAGATATCAGCGGCAGGCTCTGGCTGTGCTTCGCATCATGACCGCGCTGCAGTTTATGGAACACGGCACCCAGAAACTGTTCAATTTTCCCGTCAGCGATCATGCCGGCGCCCTGAGCGGCCTATCGCTGACCGCGGGCATCCTCGAATTCGCTGGCGGCATCCTGCTGGTATTGGGGCTGTTCACCAGGCCGGTCGCGTTCCTTCTCAGCGGCGAGATGGCGATCGCCTATTTCATGGCGCACATGCCAAGCGGCTTTTTCCCGGTCAACAATGGCGGCGATGCGGCAATCTCCTTCTGTTTCATCTTCCTCTATCTGGTGTTCGCCGGTCCCGGCGCTTTTGCGCTGGACAACCGCCGCAGCGCTTGAGGCGCCGACAAGCGGCGCCTTCACCCCCGCATCCGCTCGAGATTCGCGTCGAACAGCGGCGACGGCTGCACGCGCGCGCGATAGCGCTTACCCAGAAGCTCGATCTCGAAGCCGTCGGCCTCGTCGGCGATCTCCTTCGGCACATAGCCCATGGCCACGGACGCCTTCGAATGGTGCGCGTAGCCGCCTGACGTGACCCAGCCGCGCACGGCGCCGTCGAACCAGATCGGCTCGTCGCCGATGACGTCGGCGTCGGCCGCATCGACGACAAAGGCGCGCAGCCGCAGCTTGCCGCCTTGCTGGCGCTCGGCGAGTGCCGCTTGCTTGCCGACAAAATCGGTTTCTTTCCCGTAGGCGACGAAGCGATCGAGACCGGCCTCCAGCGGCCCGTAGATCGGCCGGTATTCGCGCGCCCACGAGCCGTAGTTCTTTTCCAGCCGAAGCGCGTTGAGCGCGCGCGAACCGAACAGGCCGAGGCCAAATTCTTCACCCGCTGCCATCAGGGTCTGGTACGCCGCGCGCTGATATTCCGGCGCCACCCAGATCTCGTAACCGAGATCGCCGGTGTAGCTGACGCGGCCGACCAGGCACGGCGCCATGCCGATATCCATCTTGCGGATGGCCATGAACGGAAACGCCGCATTGGCGACATCTGCCCGCGTGACCTTTGCCAGGAGTTCCCGCGCATTCGGTCCAGCGATCGACAGGCCCGTCAGCTTCGCCGCCAGCGCCTCGACACGAACCGAGCCGTCCTGCGGCAGATGCGCCTCGAACCAGCGCATGTGATACTGCTCGGCAATGCCGGAGCCGGCGAGAAACCAGCCCTCCCCGTTGGAATTGGGACTGTCGAGATTGGCCAGCGAGAAATCGCCGATCAGCCTGCCGTCTTCCTTCAGCATCGGCGCCAGCGTCATGCGGCCGGGTCTTGGCAGCTTGCAGGCAAGCAGGCGGTCGAGCCAGACCGCAGCGCCCTCGCCGGTCACCCTATATTTGGCGAAGTTCGAAATTTCCGACAGGCCGACACTTGTCCGCACCGTTCTCACCTCGTTTGCGACATGCTCAAAATCGCTTGAGCGCCGCCACGAGAACTCATCTTTGACGCCCTCGGGCGCATACCAAAGCGGCACTTCCAGTCCAAAGGCCACGCCCCATTGCGCGCCCTTGGCCGACAAGAGGTCGTAGACCGGCGTGGTCTTGAGCGGCCGCCCGGCAGGCAGCTCCTCATTGGGGAAGCGGATGGAAAAACGCCGCGAATAATTCTCGCGCACCTTGGCATTGGTGTAGGCCATCGTTGCCCAGTCACCATAGCGCGACACATCCATCGCCCAGATGTCGGCGCCGGGGTCGCCCCCGATCATGCAGTTCGACAGTGCGAGGCCAACACCGCCGCCCTGCGAAAAGCCGGCCATGACGCCGCAGGCGACCCAGAAACCAGGCAGGCCGCGCACCGGCCCGACCAGCGGGTTGCCGTCCGGCGCGAAGGTGAAGGGACCGTTGATGATCTGCTTGATGCCAGTGTTCTGGAAGGCCGGGAAATGCCTGAAGCCGACCTCCAGCGATGGCGCGATGCGGTCGATGTCGGGCTCCAGCAGTTCGTGGCCGAAATTCCACGGCGTCGAAAATTCGGACCATGGCTTGTTGGCCTTCTCGTAAGTGCCCATCAGCATGCCGCCGCGCTCCTGGCGCAGATAGAGCTCGCCGTCGAAATCGACCGCATGGATGATCTCCGTGCCGGTCTTCTGGTTCCAGGCGGCAACCTCCGGCATGTCCTCGGTGATCAGATACATGTGCTCCATGGCCAGCACCGGCAGCTCCAGCCCGACCATGCGGCCGACCTCGCGCGCCCACAGGCCGCCGGCATTGACGACATGCTCGGCCACCACCTCGCCTTTGTTGGTGATGACGCGCCACAGCCCGTCGGCGCGGCGCACGATGTCCTCGACCTTGGTGAAGCGCTCAACCTCGGCGCCAAGTTTCCGCGCGGCTTTGGCATAGGCATGGGTGACACCCGAGGGATCGAGATGGCCATCCTCCTTGTTGCGGACGGCGCCGACGAACTGCTTCGGGTCGAGCAGCGGCATCAGCTCGGCCGCTTCGTTAGGCGAAATCTCCTCGAGGTCGATGCCGAGATAGCGGCCTTTGGCGACAACGCCGCGCAGCCAGTCGAGCCGCGCCTCGGTCGCCGCCAGAAGCACGCCGCCGGTCAGATGCACGCCGGTCGCCTGGCCGGACAGCTCCTCGATCTCCTTGTAGAGCGAGATCGTGTATTTCTGCAGCTTGGCGACGTTGGGATCGCCATTGATCGTGTGCATGCCGCCGGCCGCATGCCAGGTCGAGCCGGAAGTCAGCTCGTCACGCTCCAGAAGCACGATGTCGGTCCAGCCGTGACGCGCCAGATGGAACAGCACGGAACAGCCGACGACACCGCCGCCTATGACCACGACCTTTGCATGCGATTTCATGGGTTTTCTCGTTATTTCAATGAGTTGGAGGGGAACGATGAATCGGGACGGGAGGAGCCAAGCCACCCCTCTCTGTCCTGCCGGCCATCTCCCCCTCAAGGGGGGAGATCAGCAGCGACGGCGCCGCCATGCTTCTTTCAACGTTGGTGATTGGCGAAGGAAAACGTGACAGCCAATCTCCCCCCTTGAGGGGGAGATGTCCGGCAGGACAGAGAGGGGTATACGAGCGCAAACCTGTGGCCATCACGGCTCACCCGCCCCAATCGCTTCCTTGCGCTTCGCCACATACGCCTCCAGCGCCTCGCGCACAGAAATATCCATCGTCGGCTCGACATAATCTTCCAGCGCTTTCTTCCACAGCCGCGTTGCGCGCGCCGTGGCGTCGAGCCCGCCGGCCTCTTGCCACGCCTCGTAGTTCTGCCAGTTGGAGAGCATTGGCTGGTAGAAGGCGGTGGCGTAGCGCTCCAGCGTGTGCGGCTCGCCGAAGAAATGGCCGCCGGTCGGCACAGCACCCAGCGCCTCGACGGCGAGTTCCGCCTCGTTGACTTCGATCGGGCGCAAAAATTCCATCATGTGCTGGATCATCTCGACGTCGATAATGAACTTCTCGAACGACGCGGTCAGCCCGCCTTCCTGCCAGCCGGCTGCGTGGTAGACGAGATTGCCGTGGCCGAGCACCGCGCCCCACAGCGCCATCAGCGTCTCATAGGCGCCTTGCGCGTCGGCGGCGTTGGAGGCCGAACCCGGCGTTGTCCGGTAGGGCAGTCCGTAACGCCTCGCCAACTGCCCGGAAGCGATGTTGGCCTTGGTGTTCTCCGGCGTGCCGAAGGCCGGGGCGCCGGACTTCATGTCGACATTGGATGTGAAGGCGCCATACATGACCGGCGCGCCGGGTCGGACAAGCTGCGTCAAGACCACGCCGAACAATGCCTCGGCGTTCTGCTGCGCGAGCGCGCCGGCAAGCGTCACCGGGCTCATCGCGCCCATCAGCGTGAACGGCGTCACCGCGACCGACTGGCCGAACTCGGCCATGGTCATCAGGCCTTCGGCCATCATCTCGTCGAAGCGGCGCGGCGAGTTGACCGAGATGATGGTGGTGACGCCGGGATCATCGCGCATCTCATCAAGCGTCAGCCCTCGCGAAATCGCCATCATTTCGATGCCGTCGAGCGCCCTGCCCCGGCCGATCGCCGAGACGTGAAAACTTTTGTCGGTCAGCGTCAGATTGGCGAAGTAGGTGTCGAGATGGCGTGAATTGGCCGGCAGGTCGACAGGCGCGCAGACCTGATTGCCCAGCATGTGGATGCAGTTGAAATGCTGCGCCAGCCGGGTGAGATCGTCATAGTCGCGCAAGTTTCCGGCGCGGCGGCCACGTTCCATGTCATGCACATTGGGCGGTCCGGCGACCAGAGTGAAGTTGATGGTGTTGCCGCCGAGATGGACGGTATGGGCCGGGTTGCGCGGCGTAAGCCGGTAGCTCGACCGCGTCGTCTTCAGTGCCTCGTCGACCATGCCCCGGTCGATGCGGATTGTCATCGGCGCATGATCGACCTTGGCCCCGGCCTTCTCGAACAGCGAAAGCGCTCGCGGGCTCATCACCTCGATGCCGAAATTCTCCAGAATGTGCATCGACGCCTGGTGGATCGCCTCGATCTGGTCGGCCGAAAGCATCGCCATTGGCGGATAGGGATTGGTGACGCGCCGCAGCGGCAGTTGCGGGATGGCAACCGGTCCCCTGTTGCTGGTTCGCTCGGCGCCGCGCTTGCGTCTCGGTTCGGTCATGCGGCGCATCAAAGCGCCGGCACGAGGATCGGGCTGTCAGAAATCCGCCACCTGCGGGCGTGATTTTAGCCAAGGCGGCATTTTGGGAATTTCATTCCAACAAAAGCGACAGAAAACGTCGGAATATCCATCCTCGCTGTGCCCCGGCCAAAGCAGCCGATGAGCCGTTAAGAAACGCCGCAAGATTCCCTTTATGTTTTCGGCCTAATCCTCCTCCGATGCGTAGGTCAAGTTTTAGTAAAATTGTAGCTGTTACCGTGCTGCTCGTGCTGTCGGCCTGCGCGACGCCGCCGAGCCATATCAACGATGTCTGCGCCGTCTTCGACCAGAATGACGGTTGGTTTGACAACTGGCAGGCAGCGGCCGAACGCGCCGAGCAGAAATACGGTGTGCCAGTTCCTGTGCTGATGGCGACGGTGCGCAAGGAATCCGGCTTCAAGAGCAATGCCAGGCCGCCGCGCACCAAGCTTCTCGGCTTCATTCCCTGGAAACGTGTCTCCAGCGCCACCGGCTTCTCGCAGGCGCTCGACGGCACCTGGGCGCAGTACCAGAGCGAGACGGGCAGCTGGGCGGCGCGCCGCACCAGGTTTGCCGATGCCGTCGATTTCGTCGGCTGGTACCATTCCAAGACATCAGACACGCTCGGCATCGCCCGCAACGACACCTATAATCTCTATCTAGCCTATTATCTCGGCTGGACAGCCTACGGCCGCGGCAATCGCGGCGACGCCGGCGTGCAGCGCTACGCGCGGGCCACCGAGCAGATGGCGCAGGACTACGCCGCGCAGCTACGCCAGTGCGCGCGTTGACGGCGCCACGGATCTAACCCTCCGTCAGCTTCGGCCGCTTTCCATGTGGACGCTTGGGCGGGGTGCCGGCAAAGCCCGGACCCACACCTTGCGGCGCGTCGTCCGGCACGCCTTCATTGGCGGCATGCTCCTTGTCGAACTTGATCACCGGCTCCATTTTCGCCAGCACATCGTCGGCAAGCCAGCACAGGCTCATATGGCCGTCGCCGAGATGCTTGACCGGCGGCACCTGCGTCTCGCAAAGATTGTCCGGCACCAGCTTCTTGTAGCCGCATCGCGTCTGGAACGGACAGCCGGTCGGCGGGTTCATCGCTGACGGAATGTCGCCCTCCAGCACGATGTGCTTCTTGATCACACTGGTGTCGGCGATCGGGATCGCCGACAGCAGCGCCTCGGTATAGGGATGATAGGGCGGCGAAAAGATCTGGTCGGTCGTGCCCTGCTCGACGATATAACCGAGATACATGACGACGACCCGGTCGGCGATGTAGCGCACCACCGACAGATCGTGGCTGATGAACAGCATCGTCGTCTTGTTCTTGCGCTGGATGTCCATCAAAAGCTCGGTCACCGCCGCCTGCACCGACACGTCGAGCGCCGAGACCGGCTCGTCGGCTACCACCACCTTGGCGTCGCCGGCAAAGGCCCGCGCCACGCCGATGCGCTGCTTCTGGCCGCCGGAAAGCTGGCGCGGCTTGCGGGTCTCGAACGCCCGCGGCAGCTTCACCAGGTCGAGAAGCTCCAGCATGCGCTTGCGGCGGTCGGCGACGGTGTTGCCGACGTTGAACTTTTCCAGCGTGCGGATGATCTGCGAGCCTACCGAGTGGCTGGGATTGAGCGTGTCGAACGGATTCTGGAACACCATCTGGATCGACGACACCGTCTCGACGCTGCGCTTCTCGACGCCGGTCGACTCGATCCGCTTGTTGCCGAGCGTCACAGTGCCGGAGCTTGCCGTCTCCAGCCCGAGTAGCACCTTGGCCAGCGTCGACTTTCCGCAACCGGACTCGCCGACGATGGCGACGGTCTCGGATTCGCGTGCCATGAAGGAGATCGTCTCGTTGGCCTTGACGACGCGGCCTTCGCTTGACCCGAACACTTCGCTGCCGCCGACCTTATAGTATTTCCTGAGGTCCTCGATCTTGAGCACCGGCGCGCCGGGCTCGACGCGCTCGTTGACCTTCTTGGCGCCGGGCGGCAGCGCTTCCCAGTCGATCTCGTTGAAGCGCACGCAGCGCGAAAAATGGCCTTCATGGCCGTCGACAGCGATCATCGGGATTTCGGCGGCGTTGCAGACGCCCTCGACGAAATGGTGGCAGCGGGGGCCGAAATTGCAGCCCTTCGGCCGCTCGTGCGGCAGCGGCAGTTGCCCCGGTATAGAGATCAGAGGCCGAGAATTCTTGTCGGCGCCGGGCAGCGGGATCGAGCGGAATAGGCCTTGCGTGTAGGGATGGCGCATTCGGTCGAAGACGTCCTTGATCTTGCCGGTCTCCACCGCTTCGCCCGAATACATCACCGTGATGCGGTCACAGGTTTCCAGGATCAGGCCAAGATTGTGCGACACGAAGATCATCGAGGTGCCGAACTTCTCGCCGAGCCCCTTGACCAGGTCGACGATGCCGGCTTCCACCGTCACGTCGAGCGCGGTCGTCGGCTCGTCGAGCAGGAGCAGCGCCGGCTTCGACAGCAGCGCCATGGCGATGACGATGCGCTGTTGCTGGCCACCGGAAAGCTGGTGCGGAAAGGAGCGCATCATGCGCTCGGGATCGGGCAGCCTGACCGAGCGCACCATTTCCAGCGCGCGTTTATAAGCCTCTTCCTTCGACACTTTGTCGTGGATCAGCGGCACTTCCATCAGTTGCTGGCCGACCTTCATCGCCGGGTTCAGACTGGCCATCGGCTCCTGGTAGATCATTGCGATCTTGTTGCCGCGGATGGCGCGCAGTTCCTCGTCGGACAGGTCGCCCATGTCCTTGCCCTGGAATTTTATCCGGCCGCCGACGATCTTTCCGATGTTGGAGAGGTCGCGCATGATGCCGAGCGACACGGTCGACTTGCCGCAGCCGGATTCGCCGACGATGCCCATCGCTTCGCCGGGCATGACCGTGCAGGAGAAGTCCATAACGGCCGGTATCTCACCCTTGCGGGTGAAGAAGGAGATCGACAGGTTCTCGATCTCGATGATCGGCCCATTGGTCGGCTTGGCGGGATTTCGAACTGCCTCATTCATGGGTCGCTCCAATCCTGGTTCTTCTAAGTAGGGTCGAAGACCCGTCCATCAATCTTTCATCGATTGTTCACGCAGCGAGTCTGCCAGGAGATTAAGGCCCAGCACGAACGACATCAGCGCGATCGTCGGCGGCAGCGCCGGATGGATGAAGGACCGCAGCAGCCGGCTGGCATCCTTGATCGCGGTGCCCCAGTCCGGGCTCTCTGGCGCCAGCCCCAAGCCGAAATAGCCGAGCGTGCCGAGCAGGATCGTGGTGTAGCCGATACGAAGGCAGGCATCGACGATCAGCGGCCCGCGCGCATTGGGAAGTATCTCCCACAGCATGATGTACCAGGGCGATTCACCGCGCGTCTGCGCCGCCGCCACATAGTCGCGCGTTTTGATGTCCATGACCAGGCCGCGCACGATGCGGAACACGCCGGGGCTGGACGCGAACACCACCGCCACGAAGATGTTGAGCTGGTTGGGATCAATGTGGATGATCCTGAACGGGTCGGCGTCGAAGACGAGGCCGGCGTAGACCCAGCCGCCAATGATCAGCGTCAGCCCCAGGAGGATGTACAGGCGGTCGGGCCGCTTCTTGTAGCGCGTCCAGAATAGCACGCTGAAGAAGATGATCGGGAACAGGAAGAACAGGCCGGCCATCATGTAGGGAATCGGTGTCTCCATGATGCCCGGCGTCACCAAGAGGTAGAACAGGAGGATCACCGGGAAGGCGAGCACCAGATTGGCGAGGAAGGACAGCACGGTGTCGATCCTGCCGCCGTAATAGCCGGCCGGCAGGCCGAGCGTGATGCCGACCATCAGCGCGAAACCGGTCGCCGCCGGCGCGATGATCAGCACGATCTGGCTGCCATAGACCATGCGGCTGAACACGTCGCGGGCAAGCTTGTCGCCGCCGAACAGGTAGACAAGTCCGGATTGCGGCTCGACCGCGCCCGGCAGCGCGTCCTTCATGATCGGGATCTGGACAAGCGGATTGAAGGGCGAGATGGTCGACGCGAAGATCGCCGTGAACAGCCAGAATAGGCAGATGCCGACGCCGACGATGCCGACGCTACTGTCGAACAGCTGACCGTAGAGGCCAAGCCTCTTCTTGTAGGCGAAGCTCGCCCCCATCACCAGGACGAGAGCGATCCAGACCGGCCAGAAACGCGCAAGCACGCCAAGCACCACGTTGAAGGCGCCGATATATTCAAGCTGCATCCGCCCGATCCCCTATTGAACTCTGATACGCGGATTGAGAAACGCATAGCCGACATCGGAAATGAGCTGCGTGATCAGGACGATGAACACCGAGACCAGGGAGCAGCCGAGCAAAAGATCGATGTCGTTGTTGCCGGCCGCCTCGACCAGCGTGTAGCCGAAGCCTTGATAGCGGAACATCACCTCGACGATGACGACGCCGGTGAGCAGCCAGGGAAATTGCAGCATGATGACAGTGAACGGCGCGATCAGCGCGTTGCGCAGCGCGTGCTTGACCACGACGCTGCCGAAGGAGAGGCCCTTCAACCGGGCGGTGCGGATATATTGCTGCGTCATCACCTCGACCATCGAGGCGCGGGTCATGCGGGCGATGTAGCCGATACCGTAGATCGCCAGCGTCATGACAGGCAGCGTGAAGTTGTAGAAGGTGATGCCCCGGCTGGCCGAAGCCGCCGAACCGTTCAGCAGGCCGAGCCATGAGGCGAAGATGACGGTAAAAATGACGCCCGACACATATTCGGGCGTCGCCGTCGAGGCGATCGAGGCGACGGACAATGTCCGATCGGTTCGCGACCCCTCGCGCATGCCGGCGAGGATGCCGATCAGAAGCGAAATCGGCACCATCACCACAAGCACCCAGAACATCAGGATGCCGGTGGCGCCGAGCGCCGGGAAAAGCTTCGACGCGACCGTCGTCTTGAACTTGGTCGAGCAGCCGAAATCGCCCTGCAACACGCCGGAGAACGTCGGCTCGACAGGATCGTTGCAGAAGGAAAAACGTCGCCCGGGCTTGCCCGTTGCCGGGTCTGTGACCGGCTGCTTGGGCACGACACCCAGCCATTGGCCGTAGCGGGAGAAGAAATTCTGGCGGTAGCCATGATTGACCAGCCAGCTTTCGAGCTGCTCGGCCGAGGTGTGCATTTCGGTCTGGCTAATCGCCAGCTTTTTCAGATTGGGGTCGAGATTGATCAGGAAGAACACGACCAACGTCAGGCACAGCATCGTCAATGCCATGGTGCCGAGGCGTCGAAGGATGAAAGAAAGCATGGCGGTCCCCTGCCGGTCTGGTTGGGGTTGAGGCCGGCTTGGAACCAGCTCAGCCGCTATCGGCGGAGCTGGCTGTCAAACGGACCCTCAGAATGCGATCAACCCTGTCTTATTGCACGCCCTCATCCGAAGAGTTTGCGCTTTTTTGCTGCGCCGACTTTCGGTTGTGGGATCATGCATGGCGTGGGTGGAAGGGGCGAACCGCCCCTTCCACGATCGATCCGATCAGGCCTCGTCGAGCCAGACCTTGCCGTAATCGCGCTCGAAGGTCGGGTGCATGGCGTAGTTCTTAACCGCCGCGACCGAATGGCTGTACAGCTTGCGCCAGTAGGGCTGGATGATGATGCCGGAATCCTGCAGGATCTGCTCAATGTCCTTCATCATCTCCTTGCGCTTGGCGGCGTCGGCGACCGAAAGCGCGGCGTTGAGCTTGGCATCCCACTCGGGATTCGACCAGGCAGTTTCGTTCCAGGCTTCTCCGGTGCGGTAGCCGATCGCCAGAACCTGGACGCCGAGCGGCCGCATGTTCCAGTTGGTCATCGACAGCGGATACTTCGTCCAGTCGTTCCAGAACGTCGAACCCGGCAGCACCGTGCGCTTCACCTTGATGCCGGCGTCGCGCATCTGCGCGGCGATCGCATCGCCGGTGTTCTTGTGCCAGTCTTCGTCGACCGTGATCAGCTCGTGCTCGAAATCGGCCTGCCCGGCTTCCTCCATCAGCGCCTTTGCCTTAGCCGGATCGCGGGCAATCTTCGGCAGCTCGTAATATTCCGGATGGATCGGGGCGACATGGTGGTTTTCGGCGACAGTACCGGCATCGCCACCCCCCAGCTGGAGCACGACAGCGTTGTCGACTGCGAGCTGCAGCGCGTTGCGGACCTTCTGATCATCATAAGGCTTGTTGGCCACGTTGGTGCGGCAGACGATGGTCGCTGCGGTGACCACCTCGTACTTGACCAGGTCGACACCGTCGAGGATCGACACATAGTCGGCTGACGTCTCGAAATTGGTATGGACCTCTCCCGATTCGAAGGCGCTGACCGTGGCCGCCGGATCGGTGCCGTAGTCGATGAACTCGATGCCGTCGAGAAAGACCTCGCCGTCCCACCACTTGTTGTCTTCGCGGCGCTTGTAGACGACTTTCTGGCCGACATCGTAGGAGACGAGCTCGAAGGGGCCGGTGCCGATCGGGCAGGCTTTGAAATCGCCACCCTTTTCGTCGAAGGTCTTGTGGACGACGAGACCGGGATAGTCGCACACGTTGGGGATGAGGGCGATATCCGGCGTGCTGAGCTTCAGCTTCACCGTCAAATCGTCGACCTTGGTGACTGCGCTCTCATCCAGCTTGTCGTCCTTGACCAGCGAGCCGAGACGGCCGGGCATGGAATTGCCTTCGGCCTTCTTGTCGGCCCAACGCTTGAAGTTGAAGATGACATCGTCTGCGGTGAACGGATCGCCGTTGTTCCAGGTGACGCCCTTGCGCACATGCAGCGTGTACTCGGTGGCATCGTCGTTGACGTCCCAGCTCTCGAGCAGGTAGGGGCGGAACGTGTATTCGTTTGTGTACTTGACCAACGGCTCGAGCGCCTGGCGCTCGGCATTAGCGATTTCCGACCAGTCGGCCTTGCGCGGATCCTTCGGATCCTTGATCCACATAGCGACCTTCAATATGCCGCCCTTCTTGCCCTCCACGTCCTGCGCTCTCGCCGGCGTTGGGTCGGCGAGGCCGAGCATGCCATAGGCCATCGCCGTGGACGCGCCGAAGACGCTGGCCAAAGCGAGAAACTCGCGGCGATCGACACGTCCGGCCCTGGCTTCTTCGGCCATTACGTGGATGTGATCCGGAACGCGATCGCCATTACTCTTGTAGATTGTCATCACGAACTCCCATTGTTGGCTTTCTGCCTTTTACCATTCCGCATCCGGGCCATGATGTCAAAAACGGCACGGATTGGGAACATGCCAAGGAATGTGCAACTTTGGAAGGGAAGCAGTTCGCGTGATAACGACAGTCTTGGCGCAAAATTGCTATTGCCCGGCAGATTTCGCTCGAATATCCGGCATCGATTAAACTGAGACATTCACTACAGCGCCGCGCGTCCTCGTGGACGCGCAAAGGACGCTGTAGCGCTTTGATTTTGCGCATAATCTTTTGCCGAAAATCGATTTCGATTTTCGGGGTCATGCGCGAAGGTCTGCACGGCGCCAGTTGATCGCGGATGTCGTGCAAAAACGGCGGCGGCGGCAGGCTTCAGTACTCGCGCTCGTAGAAAACGCCGCCCTTGGCTTCGCCGGCGTCGGTGGCCTCGCCGCGCAATTTGACGCCGCGCCCGACGTCGAGATCGATCGCCGCCTTGCCCGAACCCGGCTTGTCGCCTTTCTGGATCGTCACATAGGTGCGGTCGTTGAGATATTTGCCGGCCGAGACCGCGGTGCCGCCCTCCTCGTCCGTGATGACGTCGAGATCGTCGACGCCGATCGCGCTGCGCAGGTTCTGGAGCAGCGACGTCGAGCCGCCGACACCGGCCAGTTGCGCGGCGGCTTCGGCAAGCTGGGCGATCTGCAGCGGCGACAGGTTCGACATCGAGCGGCCGAAAATCAGTTGCGCCAGAACCTCGTCTTCCGGCAGCGCCGGCACCGACGAGAAATTGAATTTCGGATTGGTCGCCTCGCCCGATACCACGATGGTGACGGTGGCGCTGCTCGTCGTCGATGTCGCTGTGAGGTTGAGATAAGGCACCAGAGACCCTGAAAAGCCGATCGTGCCTTCGGTGAAGGTCAGCCGCTTGGCAAGGATCGTCAGCCGCCCGCGCTGCAAGGTGAAGGTGCCGACCGCTTGCGGCGACGACGCCGGGCCGGTCAGCCGCAGCGAGCCGCCAAGCTCGGCATCGACGCCCCTGCCCTGGATGAATATCTGGCCCGGCGCGTTGACCGTGACATCAAGATTGAGGCCGCTGCCACCGCTGCTGCCGCTCGCCGTCGCCGGGCGCAACGCCTTGTCCTGCGCGCGCACGGCGGCCGGTGCATTCTTGTGCTTGACGTCGAGCGCCGCCAGCGAGCCCGGCAGTTTTTCGGGAACGGTGATGACGGTCTTGGCCAGGTTGACCGTGCCCGAAATCACCGGCGCCGATGCGAGCGGACCCCTGATAGTCAGGTCGCCGCCGAGATTGGCGGTGACCACCCTGCCGTCGGTGTAGCGGCCGTCGACGAGCTTGACCGTCAGGTCGGCCGGAAAACCTTGCGCCGGAACGATGCCGACGGTGCCGCTGGCAGACAGGCTGCCGCGCGTCGACAGCGTGCCGGTCAGGCGGTTGATTCTGGCGACGCCGCCGCCGATTGCGACATCGGCGGCGATATCGTTGATCGCAAGGCCCGAGCGTGCATCGATCAAACGGGCACCTGACGTGCGGACCGTGCCTGAGATCACCGGCGATGTCGCCGGGCCGCGCACCTGCAAATTGACGTCGGCCGTGCCGCTCAAGGACAGGCCTTGCGCAGCGAGTGTCCGAGTGAGGAAGGCGAACGGCACCTTGCCGGAAAAGTCGAGATCAAGGGTGGGCGTGCCTGATGTCGTCATCGTGCCGCCGCCCTTGAGACCGAGGCCGGCGCCGTCGCTCATGTCGGCGTCGAAGGCCAGTCTGTTGCCCGAATATGTGCCGGAGGACGAAACACCCATGCCGCCGAAACCGGCACCGCGGGTCTGCGACGTCTGGACGCCTGCGGCGTCGATCTTGAAGGCAACGGCCGGATTGGCCGGCGCGCCCGTCACCTTAACCGTGCCCGAGATCGAACCGGCGGCATCGAGGCCCGGCGAGAAACTGTTGGCGAGCGAGATCGGCACCCGGGCCAGCGTCGCGTTGAGATCGAGCGCCTGCCCAGCTTTGCCCGTGACCGTCGCCGTGCCGCCGCCGAGGTTGAGCACGAGCCTGTCCAGGTTGGTGGTGCCGTTGGCGATGGTGATGGTCGAGGCCTGGGCGATCGCCGCCTTGATGCCACGCATGGTCGCCTCGCCGGAGGTGAGCTCGACCGTCGTCGTGCCACTGGCGATCCTGACGCGGCCGGCGGCCCTGGCCGGAATATCCTTGACGGTGGCGCCGCCGGAAAAGCCGGTCCAGTCGGCCTCGCGCTTGAGGTCGACATCGATGCCGCGAATGACGGTGCCGCCGGAGGTGACGCTGTCGGCACGGATCTTTCCGGAGATCACTGGCGCGGCGAGATAATTGGCGATCTGCGCATCGATTGTGACCGTCTTTGCCGAAAGATCGCCGCGCGAAATCGAAGCCGTCGAAGCCTTGATGGTGACTTCAGGCGCATTGCCGGTCTTCGAGAAGACGATCGTGCCGCGCACGTCGCCTTCCGCCTTTTCCAGCGCAAGCGCTGCGAGCGGTCCGATATCAGGCAGGTCGAGCGCCACGGTGCCATCAGGCACGAAGGCATTATCAAGTGCCAGGTCGCCCGATATCCGGTTCTTGCCGAGCGACAGCAGAAGCCCGTTGATGGCGCGCTTGCCGTCGGACGTCGCCAGCACGGCACTGCCTTGCAGGGCCTGGCCCGCGACATTTCCGGTCAGTTGCACATTCGCCGCCGGGTTGGCGGCATCGGCCTTGCCGGTGGCGGTGAGTCTCAGCCCGGTGATCTCGCGTTCAGCCACCGAAAGCCGGTCGCTGTTCACCGTCAGCGACAGGTCGGGAGCCGTGCCGGCGCCTTGCGCGTTGAGCGCGAAAGCGATGGCGCCCTTGGCATCCCCGGACAGAAGCGAGATGTCGGCCAGCGCGCCCTTGATGTCGGCGGCGAGTTTGTTGTCGGCAAGGCTGGCCTGCCCGTCGGCGGTCAGCGCGCCGGACACCAGCCGGATCGCGTTGGCGGTGACATTGCCATTGGCGTCACGCTTCAGCGCGGCACTGAGTTCCGTCCGCTCCGCGAGCACACCGCGCGCCGCCGCCGGCAGCGCTGCGGAAGCCGCATCCGCCCTAAGGTTGAGATCGATGGCGCCGTCGGCCAGTGAGACCCTTCCTTTGAAGCCGGTGTTCAGCGCGTCGCCCGTCACCGACCCGCTGTCGATGACGATGGTGTCAGCGGCGAGACTGCCCGCGACCTTGGCGGTGATCTTGCCGGCGATCAGCGGCGCGATGGTCGGATTGTCCAGGCCGATCTTGTCCGCCGTCACCGTGCCGGAGATCGGCCCTGTCCGGCTTTTCACGTCGAAGGCGTCCGAGTGCAATGCCAAGGTGAGCCTCTCGACCTTGGTAAAGTTCGTCGCGACCGAAGGCAGGACAGCGGAGATATCGAGCTTCGACTGCGTGCCCTGCCCCGCAGCCTTTACCGAAAGCGCCTGCAGCTCGAGCTTGACCGGGCTTTCGGTGCTGCCAAACGCCAGCGGCAGGCTCGGGCCGGTCGAGGCCAGGTCGAGCGCAAAATCACTGATGCCGTTCGGATTGATGGTGCCGGCGGCCTTGCCGGAAACTTTGTCTCCGGTAAGCGTCGCTTGATCGATGGCGATGCCGCCGGCGGATGAGAAGCTGCCTGCCGCATCGACATTGAGCGGACCGAGTCCCGCCTGGCGCGTCTGGCTGGTTTCGGCGCCGTTGAGTTGCGCATTGAAACGAATGTCGGGGGCAGCCGACGGCCCCGTCACTTGCGCCGTTCCGCCGAGCGTGCCCGCAGCGTCGAGGCCGGGGGAAAAATCATTGGCAAGGGCGGCCGGCAGCGCGGAAAACTCCGCCGCGAGGTCGAGCGTCTGGCCGGCAGTGCCGGACACGGTCACCGATCCGCCGCCGACATCAAGCATCAGCCTCTCAATGCTGGCTGTGCCATTGGCGATGCTCAAGCTCGACGGCTGTGTGATCGCTGCCTTGATGCCGCGGATGGTCGCTTCGCCCGAGGCGATCTCGACGCTTGTCGTGCCGTCCGCGATCTTCACCCGGCCTTCGGCTGTGGCCGGAATGCCAGATACGGTGGCGCCACCGGAAAACCCGGTCCAGTCGCCGTCACGCTTCAAATCGACCCCGATGCCGCTGATCACGGTGGCCCCGGATGTGACCGTATCGGCCTTGATCGTGCCGGAGATCGCCGGGGCCTTGATGTAGTTGGCGACCAGCGCGTTGACGGCAATGGTCTTCGCCGCCAGATTGCCGCGCGAAATAGACCCGCTCGTCATGTCGATGGCAACTGCCGGCGCGCCGCCATCATTCGAGAGGCGGATGCTGCCCTGCACGTCGCCCGTCGCCGTCTGTCCGGCAAGTGCGGCCAACGGGCCGATATCGGACGCTTCGAGTGTCAACGTCCCGAGCGGCAGCAAGCTGTCGTCGAGAGCAAGATCACCCGAGATCTTGTTGTCGGCCAGCGACAGGCTAAGCCCAATGGAACGCTTTCCGTCACGCGTGACCAATGATGCCCTGAGATCGAGCGTCTGGTCGTCGACGGATCCGGTCAGTGAGACATCGGCGACGGGGTTGGCGATGTCGGCCTTCCCGGTCGCCGCCAGCTTGATCGTCTTGACCGTATGACCGGACGCCGTCAGGCTGTCGCTGTCGGCCGAGACCGAGAAATCCGGCGCCGTGCGCGCGCCGCTCGCCGTCAGCGCGAAATCGACGGCCCCGCCGACGGGTATGCCAACCATGGGCGACAGCACCGAAACGTCGCCAAGCGTGCCCTTGATGTCGGCCTGGATGTCGGTGCCCGTCGCGCTGGCGGTGCCGCTGGCGCTGAGCGTGCCCGAAGTGAATTGCAGCGCATTGGCGGCAAAGGAACCCTGCGGGTCGCGGGTCGCCGTCGCCGAGAATGTCACACGCTCGCCGAGAACCGAGCGGATCTGCGGCGGCAGCGCGGTCGAGACGGCATCGGCATTCATCTTGAGCGTCATCGCCAGATCGGCCAGCGTCACCCTTGACGTCACCGAGGCGTTGAGCGCGTCGCTGCGCAGCGTGCCTTGATCGACGACGATCTCGGCCTTGCTGACCGATCCGGCGAGGTCCGCTGTCACCCTGCCGGTCACCAGCGGCGCCAGCGTCGCCACGTCCGTGTTCAGGCCACCGGCCGCAAGCTTGATGGTGACCGGTCCGCTGCGGTCCTGGATGTCGAAGCCGTCGGAATGGATTTCAGCCGTCAGATCGTCCACCCGCGTGCCGCCCGCCACCACCGAGACCAGAGACGCGCCGATGTCGACGATCGGCGCCTTGCCGCCGCCGAACGCGCGGGCCGTGGCGCCGGTGATCGCGACGGTCACCGGCTGCGCCGCAGTGCCGAGGCTGAGCACAATCGGCGGACCCTTGGCGGCGAGCTCCACCGAAAGATCGCTGGCGCCATTGGGGTCGATGATGCCCGCGGCGGTGCCAAGCACGGCATCGCTGTCGATATTGGCGCGCTCGACTTCGACGCCGCCCGTCACGATCGCGGTTCCGGCGAGGTCGAAGCTGGTTTTGCCGGTAAACAAGGGTTTCAGATTGTCGGGTATGAAGCGCTGGAAGTCGCCATCGCCCTTGGCCTCGACATAGTTGCCCTTGTCGGTGAGCTGGTGGCGGCCGGTGAGTTGGGTGACGATCTGGCCGTCGACGACGAAGGTGCCGATGCCGCTCCAGTTGGCGACCGGCCCCGTGCCCGTGACGACGATGTCGACCGGAGGCGTATCCGGCAAATTGAGCAGATTGGCGATGATGCCTCCCGCCGGCTCGGACGCCTTCAGATCGAGGTCGAGCTTGTTGTCGGCGGGCGCAAAATGGATGTTGGCGTCGACCTTGCCTTGCTTGCCGTCGTGGCGGGTGATGTTGAGGTTGGTTTCGAGCGCCAGTGGCGCCGCGTCGGCCTTGAACGCACCCTTGGCCGCCAGCTCTGCGATGCCGCTGCCGGCCAGGGCCTGCCCGAGCGCAATTTCTGGCAGGTCGATCTGCTTGATGTCGAGCGACACCGGCAGTGTGGTGGCACCACCTTGGCTCGGCTGCGTGCCGGCCACCGGCAATCGCGCCAGCTCGATGCGATCGGCGGCGATGCGGCCGGCGCTGAAGCTTTTTGACAGAAGTTCCAGCGGTGACCAGTCGACGGCCACCTTGCGCGCCACCAGCCAGGCGCCCTGGCGATCTTCCAGCACCACGTGGTCGACGGTCAGCGCGCCGGACCAGATGCCGTCGATGCCGCTTACCGTGACCTTCCGGTCATCGGTCGACGCCACGGTCGAGATGAGGCCGGCGAGATTGTCGCGGCCGCGCTCGGTCTTGGTCAGCACGACGAGCGCACCGATCACCGCCGCCACTAGGATGAGCAGCGTGTAAAGGACAATGCGGAGGATGCGCTTGAACATTGTCATCAGAACGCCTGGCCGATGCCGGCATAGATGCCGAAACGCGGGTCGTCGGGACCCCGGTTGAGCGGCACCGCCGCATCCACGCGCAGCGGTCCGAACGGCGTAATATAGCGCAGGCCGACGCCGGCGCCGACCTTCATGTCGGAAAAATCCGGGAACTGCTCGGTCGAGACCGTGCCGGCATCGACGAACGGCACGACGCCGATCGTGTCGGTGACGGCGATGCGCATCTCGAGCGAGGTCTCGAAGTACGAAAGCCCACCGATCGGCTCTCCGTCGATGTCCTTCGGACCGATGCCCTGATAGGCATAACCGCGCACCGAGCCGCCGCCGCCGGCATAAAAACGCCGGTCGGCCGGAACGTCCTGAAGGCCGGCACCGATGATCGAGCCGATGGCGACGCGTTCGGCCAAGACGAACTTCGAGGCCGCGTCAAGCGACTGATAGGCCGATCCTTCGCCCCTCAGCTTGACGAAGGCCGCACCGTTCAAAATGTCGTAGCTCGGCTCGACATAGGCCAGCGCCCTGAATCCCGTCGTCGGATTCAGCCGGCTGTCGCGATTGTCATAGACATATTGCAGCGGAACGCTGGCGATCAGATAGGTGTGCTTGCCGAAAGAATCGGTGATCTTCGAATAGTCGAGCGCGACTTCCGCGGAAACCGTCTGCTGCTTGTCGAGTTCATAGGACAGACCGGTGTTGCCCTTGACCGCGAAATGGTCGTAGGCGTCGGGATGCTCCAATACGGTGTTGACGCCGGCGAAGAATTTCGACGCCGGCCCCACCACGCCCGGCTTTTCGAACATGATGCCGGCATTGTAGTTGAGCTCGGTCAGGTCGTTGCTGCCGATGCCGCTGATTGCACCCTCGATGCGCAGCTTTTCGGCACGGCCGAACAGATTGCGGTGGCCCCAATAACCTTCGAGGCCGAGCCCTTCGGTGTTGGAGAAGGTGCCGCCAATGCCGAAGTAGCGCGGCTTGCGCTCGCTCACTTCGACTCCAATCGGGATGTTGCCGTCGGCGTCGAGGCTGTCGGCCTCCTTCAGCGTCACGCTGTTGAAGACTTCCAGCCCGAGCAGCCGGTCGCGCGCCTCGTCGACCTCTTCCGGCGAATATTGGCGGCCGCGCTCCAGGCCGGTCATGTATTCGGTGAAGTCGCGGTCGACTTTTTCGGTGCCCTCGACCGTGGTGTCGCCGTAACCGGCAACCGGCCCGGCCGCAACGGTCAGCGTCACGTCGAGCGTCGAGGTGGCGTGGTCGGCAACGATCTCGCGATCCGTCACCTCGGCCAGCGGTCTGCCTTCCTCTTTGAGCGCCCGCACGATCGACGCCTCGGCTTTGAGCACGGCACCGGAACCGGCATCGCCGCCGGCGATCAGGCCGAAATCGGCGCCCAGCAGTCCCGCCGCATCGCCCTCCAGCCTGATGTCGCCAAGCGTGAATTTCGGCCCGGTCGCAATGTTGATCACCACCGGAATCGGCTGCGGCCCCGAAAATTCGGCGTCGGGCGGCAAATCATCGAGCGGCTTGCCTTCGATGGTGATGGTGACGACGCCCTCGTAGCGGGCGTCCGCGTAAAGTGCGGCGATAAGCTGATCGCGGTCGCCGCGCGCCTTGGCCAGCAGGCCGAGCGAACCGGAAACCGGGCGTTCTTCGTCGGCCTTCAGTGCCGACGCGTTTTCGAGCTTCTTGACGAGATCCTCGTCGGCGTCGGGCGCCTCGATGGTCACCGCATAGCGCAGCGGATCGACGATATCGGCTTCTTCGTCGTCCGACGACCCCCACAGCTTGATGCCGAATATCTCGAAAGCGGCCGCATTTCCGCTCGTGGCAACCAGTGCAGTCGAGCACAGCAAAGCGAAAAGCAGGGCGTGCGAAAGCACGCGCCTTGGCGCGGTTCCTCCCGACATCTGCCTTTCACACGCCGACATTACAACTCTACACTAGCTCCCAAAGCTAAAATTGGAATGAAGTTCTGAATTGCTCGTAAAGGAGCCACAATCCAATTGTCTGAAATGGACAGGGCTTGGAATTCACACCTTCTGCGTCGCCGCAAGAAAGCGTGATCCCTGTCCTATGGAGGTACTACCGGCCATCGGCCGGAAAGGAAACCGTTGGCAGGCGGAACCTGCCGCGTCCTCGCGTTGACAAGCTGGACTGAAGCTTGAACATGTCTGGACGTTAGAGCGAGGTGCGTCCATTCGGACGCACAAAGTACGCTCTAAGACTTTGAAGTGACGCCTCGTGCTTTCCGAAAATCGATTCCGATTTTTGGGCCGATGCGTAAGCAGTGTCTGGAGGGGTATTATGGCAATGCGCGCGGCTCGTGGTCTGTCGATCCTTTTCCTTCTCTTTTTCGCCTGGGGCGGTATCGCTCAAGCGGCCGAAGCACGCCGGGTGGTGACATCGAACAATTCCGATTATTTCGGTTTCGATCTCAGATCCGACCAGAATGTCAGCCTCGACCAGTGCAAGACGACATGTCTCGGCGATCCCGCCTGCCGCGCCTTCACCTACAATCCCAAGGCCAAATGGTGTTTTCTCAAATCCGACTATAACACGCTCAAACCGTTCAACGGCGCCGTCGCCGGCAAGAAGGTCAACATCGATGGCGACCCCGACATCGGCGCGGCGCCGGACCTCGCCTTCTTCCCCGCCTGGATGACCGACCAGGCCCAGCAATATCGCAACATGCTCACCGGCCCGGCCTATACCAAGCCTACCGATGGGCTGGCGGCGCTGAAGCAGGCGGCGCAACAAGCGTCGCAGACCGGCGACCGCCGCTCGGCCATGCAAAAATACGAAGCTTTGGTTTCGGTATTGCCCGACGACGGCCAGCTCTGGCTTGAACTGGCGCGGGAAACGCTCACCGTGCCGCCAACCGCCAACAGTGCGGAGGCGTCCACACTGCCCGCGAACGCCACCTCCGCCGCCTTCAACGCCTACAAATTGCTGCGCACCACAAAAACGCGCGCCGAAGCGCTGGCACTGCTCGGCGACGGGCTCGATCGCCGCGACCTCTCCCGGCCGGCCCTGCAGGCCTACGAAGCGAGCCTCGCGCTGGTCAATTCGTCTTGGGTCTCGGCCGCCTATCAGGATCTCAAGGCCCGCAAGGGCTTCCGCATTGTCGATCACACGGTAGACGCCGACACCAGCGCGCCGCGCATCTGCGCGCAGTTTTCCGAGGACCTGGTCAAGACCGGCGTCGACTATTCGCAATTCGTCACCGTCGACAACGCCGCCCCGAAGGGCGTCGACGCCAAGGACAAGCAGATCTGCGTCGAGGGGCTCGAGCATGGCCAGCATTACGACGTGACCTTCCGCCCCGGCCTGCCGGCCGCCATCGGCGAGGTGATCACCTCACCGGTGGTGCTGTCGATCTATGTGCAGGACCGCGCCCCGTCCGCCCGTTTCTCCGGCGACAGCTTTGTGCTGCCCGCCGGCGCGCGCCGCGGCATCCCGGTCGTCACCGTCAACATGAACGCCGCCGAAATGAAGCTCTATCGCATCGGCGACCGCTCGCTGACCCAACTTCTTTCGGGCTACCAGTTCCTGCGCCAGCTTGACGGCTACGACATCTCCAACATTTCCGATCAGATGGGCGAGCCGGTCTGGCAAGGCCAGCTCGACATCGCCAGCGACCTGAACAAGGAAGTCACCACCTCCTTCCCGGTCGACGAGGCGCTGCCGCAGCGCAAGCCCGGTGTCTATGTGCTGACCGCACAACCGATCGACGAGAATGACGAAGACTATGATTCCCGCGCCACGCAATGGTTCGTTGTCTCCGATATCGGCCTGTCGACCTATACCGGACAGGATGGATTGAACGTCTTTGCCCGTTCGCTCGGAACCGCCAAGCCGATCGCGGGTGCTGAACTGACGCTGCTCGCCAGGAACAATGACATCCTCGGCACCGCGACCACGGACGCGGAAGGCCGTGCCGTCTTCAACCCCGGCCTGACGCGCGGCGACGGCGGCATGGTGCCGGCCGTGCTGACGGCGAAACAGGGCGACAACGACTTCGTCTTCCTCGACATGGGCCGCGCCGGCTTTGACCTGTCCGATCGTGGCGTCACCGGGCGTCCGGCGCCGGGCGCGCTCGACGTCTATGCCTGGACCGAACGCGGCATCTACCGCGCCGGCGAGGACGTCCATGTCGCAGCGCTTGCCCGCGACGGCGCTGCCAAGGCGGTCGAGAACCTGCCGCTGACCTTCATCTTCACGCGCCCCGACGGCGTCGAGAACCGCCGCATCGTCAGCGACGGCGCATCGGCCGGCGGCCACGCCGTCGACCTGCCGCTCGAACCCAATGCCATGCGCGGCACCTGGACGGTGGCGATCCACACCGACCCCAAGCAGGCGGCGGTCGCCAGCCACATGTTTCTGGTCGAGGATTTCGTGCCGGATCGCATCGAGTTCGACTTGTCCTCCGACAAGCAGGAGATCGCGCAGGGCGAAACAGCCAACGTCACCGTCGACGGCCGCTTTCTTTATGGCGCCCCGGCCGCCGGGCTGGCGCTCGAAGGCGAGCTGACGCTGTCGACCACTCGCGACTGGGACCGTTTCAAGGGCTATTCCTTCGGCCTCGCCGACGAGCAGTCAGCGGAACCGTCGGTCACGCCGTTCACAGGCCTGCCGGTGGTCGGCGAGGACGGCAAGGCGACCTTCCCGGTTTCCGTCGACCAATTGCCCTCGACCACCAAGCTCGTCGATGCCAAGGTTACGGTCAGGATGCGTGAGACCGGCGGCCGCGCCGTCGAACGCTCGCTCAACATCGGCATCCGGCCGCAAGGCCATATGATCGGCATCCGCCCGGATTTCGACGGCGACGAGGTGCCGCAAGGCGGCACGGCCAAGTTCAGCATGGTCGCCGTCGACCCTGACGGCAAGCGTGAGGCGCTGCAGGGCGCGCAATGGTCGCTGGTCAAAGTCGAACGCAATTACCAATGGTACCGCTCGAGCAATTCCTGGAACTATGAGCCGGTAACGTTCACCAAGTCGGTGGCCAACGGCCAGGTCGACCTGACCGCCGATGGCGAGACCACCGTCTCGCTGCCGGTCGACTGGGGCCGCTACCGGCTCGAGATCGAGACATCGGATCCGGAAGGCCCGGCGACCAGCTACGAGTTCGACGCCGGCTGGTATGTCAGCTCCACCACCACCGAAACGCCCGACGGCCTCGAGATCGCCCTCGACAAGGATACCTATGCGGCGGGCGAAGTGGCCAAGCTCAAAGTGTCGCCGCATTTTGCCGGCGAGCTGCTCGTCACCATCGGCGCCGACAAGCTCTTGAAGACCGTCACCGCCAGTGTTTCGGCCGGCGGCAGCACCATCGACATCCCGGTCGGCGACGACTGGGGCGCCGGCGCCTATGTCACGGCAACGCTGTTCAGGCCGGGCGATGCGCAGGAAACCCGCATGCCGGCGCGCGCCATCGGCGTCAAATGGCTGAAGGTCGATCCGGGCTCGAAGAAGCTCGCCGTCACCTTGACGCCGCCGGACAAGACCATGCCGCGCCAGCAGCTGTCGATCCCGGTCTCGGTGGCCGGCGTGCAGCCGGGCGCCAATGCCTATGTCATGGTCGCGGCCGTCGATGTCGGCATCCTCAACCTCACCAATTACAAGGTGCCGGATCCGGAGACCTGGTTCTTCGGCCAGCGCATGCTCGGCCTTGAAGTGCGCGACCTCTACGGCCGCCTGATCGACGGCTCGCTGGGCACGTCAGGCAAGCTGCGCACCGGCGGCGACGGCGCCAACATGCAGTCGCAAGGCAGTCCGCCGACCGAAAAACTGGTCGCCTTCTTCTCCGGTCCGGTCCAGCTCGACGCCGACGGCAAGGCGCGGATCGATTTCGACATCCCGCAGTTCAACGGCACCGTGCGCGTCATGGCCGTCGCCTGGACCAAGGACGGGGTCGGCCATGCCCAGTCCGACGTGATCGTGCGCGATCCGGTCGTGATCACTGCCGGCCTGCCGCGCTTCCTGGCGCCCGGCGATTCGGCCGTCATGCGGCTCGACGTCGCCGACACCGATGGTCCAGAGGGCGACTATGCACTGTCGATAGATACCACCGGCGGGCTGTCGACCGGCACTGCCGCCCTGCCCGAGAAGCTGACGCTCGCCGAAGGCAAGCGGCAGACGCTGACCGTGCCGCTGATGGCTGAGAAGCCAGGCAACGCCTCGATCACGATCAAGCTCGCTCATGCCGACGGCACGGCTGTTGAACAGACGCTCTATGTTCCGGTGCGTCCGGCGCAATTGCCGGTGACCACCCGCATGGTGGTCGACCTCAAGGGCAATGGCGGGTCGCTGCGCGTCGACAAGGAGCTGCTGGCGGCAAGCGTGCTCGACGGCGCTTCGGTCAGCGTCGGCGTTTCGCAGGCGGCGGCCTTTGACGTGCCGTCGCTCCTGATGACGCTCGACCGCTACCCCTATGGCTGCGCCGAGCAGACCACCAGCCGCGCCATGCCGCTTCTCTATGTCAACGACATGGCCTCGGGCATCGGCATGGCCAGCGACCCCGACCTGCGTGGCCGCATCCAGGACGCCATCTACAAGGTGCTGAGCTATCAGGCCTCGGCCGGCAGCTTCGGCCTGTGGGGTCCGGGCTCCGGCGACCTGTGGCTCGACGCCTACGTCACTGATTTCCTGACCCGGGCGCGTGAGCAGAAATACGACGTGCCGGCCCTGGCGATGAACCAGGCGCTGAGCAATCTGCAGAACGCGATCGGCTACGACCAGGACGTCAAGGGTCGCGGCAGCGAGATCGCCTATGCGCACTATGTGCTGGCCCGCAACAAAAAGGCTTCGATCGGCGATCTGCGCTACTATGCCGACACGCAGCTCGAAGCCTTTACGAGCCCGATGGCCCTTGCCCAATTGGCGGCAGGCCTGGCGCTTTATGGCGACACGCAGCGTTCGGAAGCCACCTTCCAGGCCGCCCTGCAACTGGCCCAGTCGACCTCCGCATACGACTACTACAGGTCCGACTATGGCTCGCCGCTGCGTGACGGCGCGGCGATGCTGGCGCTCGCCGCCGAATCGAAGCCGGTGCCGACGATCGTGCCGGCGCTGATCACGCTGGTGACGAAGGAACGCGCCGCCGTCAGATGGACCAGCACCCAGGACGAGTCCTGGATGCTGCTGGCGGCCCGCGCGCTGAAGGCCGGCAACGATGCGATCGCGCTGACCATCAATGGCGCACCGCATGTCGGCGCCTATTCGGAGCAGATCGCCGGCAGCGACCTGGTCGATAGCCCACTGACCGTCGCCAACACCGGCAGCAACCCGCTGCAGGCAGTCGTCACCACGGTGGCCTCGCCGATCCAGCCACTGCCGGCCAGCGGCAACGGCTTCACCATCGGCCGCACCTACTACAAGCTCGACGGCACGGAAGCCAATGTCACGGAGGCGACCCAGAACGAACGCTATGTCGTCGTGCTCAAGATCTACGAGCAGAACAAGTGGCCGTCGCGGCTCGTGATCACCGATCTGCTGCCGGCCGGCTTCGAAATCGACAATCCGGGCTTGGTTTCCAGCGCCCAGTTGTCGAACTTCTCCTGGCTGGCCCAGACCGACGCCGCCCATCTCGAATTCCGTGACGACCGTTTCGTCGCGGCCTTCAATCCGAACGATGGCGACGGCGACCGCAACATTACGCTCGCCTATGTCGTGCGCGCGGTGACGCCGGGCACCTATGCCCATCCGGCGGCAACGGTCGAGGACATGTACCGGCCGCAATATTCGGCCCGCACCGCGACCGGGATGATGGAGGTCAAGGCGCCGTAAGGCGCCGATGGCGAACAGGAACATGGCGATGGCACCTTCGCAAAGGATTTCGCCAATCTTCAGCGCTGCAGAAAGGGAGCCGAGGTTGCGGCCGGCTCTCCCTTCTCCCCTTGTGGGAGAAGGTGGCCGAGCGCAGCTCGGTCGGATGAGGGGTGTTCCAGCTTGGCACCGATAGCGCTCTGGCCAGCACCCCTCAACCGTCTTGGCGCTGCGCGCCAATCCACCTTCTCCCACAAGGGGAGAAGGAAGAAGGGCGGAGCGATGCTCTCCAGAAAATTCCTACGCCGAACGGCCATCACCGCCGCCGCTTGCGCCGGCCTCATGGCCATCTCCGCCGCCACCCTTGGCAGCTCGACCGCGCCTTTCCGCCGCCGCTGCCGGCCGAACCCACTGTGTCGACCGAGGTGCTCGACCGCGACGGCCAGCTTCTGCGCGCCTTCGCCACGCCGGACGGCTATTGGCGGCTCGCCACCCGCCTCGACCAGGTCGACAAGCAGTTCGTCGACATGCTGGTCACTTATGAGGACAAGCGCTTCTGGGACCATGAAGGCGTCGACGTGCTGGCGCTGGCCCGCGCCGCCGGCCAGTTCGCGACCAATGGCCGTATCGTCTCCGGCGGCTCGACGCTGTCGATGCAACTCGCCCGGCTGGCCGAACCGCGCGACAGCCGCAGCTTTGGCTCAAAGGTCAAGCAGATGCTGCGCGCCCTGCAGATCGAGCGGCGGCTCACCAAGCGCGAGATCCTCGAACGCTATTTGACGCTGGCGCCCTATGGCGGCAATCTCGAAGGCGTGCGCGCCGCCGCGCTGGCCTATTTCGGCAAGGAGCCGAAGCGGCTGACGGTCTCGGAGGCGGCTCTGCTCGTCGCGCTGCCGCAACTACCCGAAAAGCGCCGGCCCGACCGCAATCTCGCAATCGCTCACGCCGCTCGCGACCGGGTGCTGACGCGCATGGTTTCAGCTGGCCTGCTTGGCGAGCGCGAAGCCGCACGTGCTGCGCTCGACGACGTTTCCGCCATCCGCCGCACGTTGCCGGCGCTCGCTGCCCATGCCGCTTATGCGATGCTGCCAAGGGCCGTCCCCGGCCAGAAGCTGCAACTGACGATCCGCAAAAGCGTCCAGGAAGGGTTGGAACAGGTGGCCAGGGATGCCGCCACCAGGCTCGGGCCCCGCCTGTCGGTCGCCATGGTGCTGGCCGACGCCCGCACCGGCGACATCCTTGGCGAGGTCGGCTCCGCCAATTTCTTCGACGCCAGCCGCTCCGGCTGGATCGACATGACCAGGATCGTCCGCTCGCCCGGTTCGACGTTGAAACCGTTCATCTACGGGCTCGCCTTCGAGCAGGGACTGGTGGCGCAGGAAACGCTGATCGACGACAGTCCGACGGATTTCGGGGGCTATCGGCCGAAGAATTTCGACATGGGCTACCAAGGCGACGTCAGCATTCGGCAGGCGCTGCAACTGTCGCTCAACGTGCCGGCGATCAGTGTGCTCGACGCGGTCGGGCCGGCGCGGCTGCTCGCGCGCTTCCGGCAGGCCGGCGTCACGCCGATCCTGCCCGTCGACAAGGCGCCGGGTCTCGCCATCGGCCTCGGCGGCGTTGGGGTGACGCTGCGCGACCTCGTCCAGCTCTATGCAGGGCTTGCCAATGGCGGCAAGGCGCATACCCTGCGTGACGGCACCGAGCCGGCCAATGCCAAACGCTCCACCACTACCATCCTCGACGATCAGGCGAACTGGCAGATCACCGACATATTGTCGGGCGTCAAGCCGCCCGAAGGTGCGGCCCAGCGCGGCATCGCCTACAAGACCGGCACCTCCTACGGCTACCGCGATGCCTGGTCGGTCGGTTTCGACGGGCGTTACGTGCTGGGCGTCTGGGTCGGCCGTCCCGATGCCGGCGCGGTGCCCGGCCTGTCCGGCTATGTCTCGGCCGCACCCATCCTGTTCGAGGGCTTTGTCCGCGCCGGTCTGGCCGCCGTGCAACTGCCAAGCCGGCCAGCCGGCGTGGTCAGACCCAGGCGCGACGATCTGCCGGTGACATTGGCGCGCTTCGGTTCTGGCGCCGATGGGCTGGTGCAGGCGACGCCGACCGAGCCCGCGCCGACGATCATCTTTCCGCCTGACGGCGCCCGCGTCGATCTCGACACCACTACCGCCGAAGCCTCGCCACTGGTGCTGAAGCTGCAAGGTGGCCGCGCGCCGTTCCGCTGGCTGGCAAATGGCAAGCCACTGATCGGCATCGACCGGCGACGCACCGCGACCTGGCAGCCGGACGGCGCCGGCTATTCGACCCTGACCGTGATCGACGCGGCCGGGCGCGCGGCCAGCGTGAAAGTGTTCGTTGAATAGAATGCGCCAAGCGATTCAGCGCATTGCGTTTTGCGCCCCGCTGTTGGCTGCCGGTATTGTCCCCGTCTTTTCCGCAGACCTCCCCGCCGGCTTCGTCCGCCTTGCCGACGTTGACCGCACCATCCGGCAGGACATCCGCTATGCCGGCACAAACAATTTCCTGCACCGCAAGGCGACCGGCTACGACGCGCCGGTATGCATACTCACCGGGCGAGCGGCGGAAGCGCTTTCCCGCGTCCAGAAAGCGATTGCCGCGGAGAGCCTCACGCTGGTCGTCTTCGACTGCTACCGCCCGGCGCGCGCGGTCTCTGATATGGGCGAATGGACCATGGAAGGCGGACCACCCGACCCGCAATGGTATCCGGCGGTCAAGCGCAAGGACCTCATCGCCAAGGGCTATATCGGCGAACTGTCGACCCATTCGCGCGGCTCGACCGTCGATGTCGCCATCGCGCGAGCCGACCGCAACACCGACACCCCGAAACCGGCCTGCGGTGTATCAGATGCCGACATGCTCGATTTCGGCACCGGCTTTGACTGTTTCGACCCAATGAGTGAAACGGCGCACCGTCCGCTCGCCGAGGAAGCAACCGCAAACCGCAAGAGGCTTGTCGAGATCATGCGCGCCGGCGGCTTCAGGAATTATCCGCGCGAATGGTGGCACTTCACGCTGAAAAACGAGCCATTTCCAAAGCAGCGCTTCGATTTTCTCGTCACCGCCGACTGAACCTGTGGCCACCGCGAAAGCAAATCGCGCCTAGATCACATCCAGCCATTGCCGAGGCGCGACCTGTCTCTAGATAGATCGCTTCATGAGCCCGGATTCTGCACCCCGGCGTCGAGAGGAAAGAATTTCTTCGTGAGGCCAAAGATCAGCGAAAAATTGCTTCTGAGGGACAAAAAAAGCAACATTGAGTGCATCTAATTTCTACCAATTCGGTAGATTTGAGGTGATCTCAACGGAGGCGTAAATGACCAATCCTCATTTCAGGAAACTGCTCGGCGCCCTTGTCGCTGCATCGGTCCAATTCGGAACACTCGGTTTCGCGTTTGCCGATACCACCATTCTCAACGTGTCCTATGATCCGACGCGTGAGCTATACAAGCAATTCGACGAGGCCTTTGTCGCCCACTGGAAGGCCGAGACCGGTGAGACGGTAACCGTCCAGCAGTCGCATGGCGGGTCGGGCGCGCAGGCCCGCGCCGTGATCGACGGCCTCGACGCCGACGTGGTGACGCTGGCGCTCGAAGGCGACATCAACGCCATCGTCTCGAAATCGCAGAAGATCAATCCCGACTGGCGGACCAAGTTCGAGAACAATTCGGCGCCCTACACTTCGACCATCGTCTTCCTTGTCCGCAAGGGCAATCCGAAGGGCATCCAGGACTGGGGCGACCTCGTCAAGGACGACGTCCAGGTGATCACGCCGAACCCCAAGACTTCGGGCGGAGCGCGCTGGAACTATCTCGCCGCCTGGGCCTATGCCAACGCCAAGGATGGCGGCGACGAGGCCAAGACCAAGGAATTCGTCGGCAACCTCTACGCCCATGTTCCGGTGCTCGACACCGGCGCGCGCGGCTCAACGGTGACCTTCGCGCAAAAGGGCCTGGGCGACGTGCTGCTGGCCTGGGAAAACGAAGCCTATCTGGCGCTCGACGAGTTCGGCGCCGATAATTTCGACATCGTCTACCCGCCGACCTCGATCCTGGCCGAGCCGCCGGTCGCCGTGGTCGACGCCAACGTCGATGCCAAGGGCACGCGAAAAGTCGCCGAAGCCTATCTGGGCTATCTCTACTCCAAGGAAGGCCAGACGCTGATCGCCAAGAACCACTATCGCCCGTCGAAGCCCGATTTGGTGCCGGCGGAGGACCTCGCCAAACTGCCGGAGATCAAGCTGATCACCATCGACGATCCACTTTTTGGCGGTTGGAAGAAGGCGCAGCCTTACCATTTCGGCGACGGTGGTATATTCGACCAGATCTACAAGCCGGCCCAGTAGGCCTAACAAGCTAGACTCTAGATCAGGACGACATGACCACAGCACCCGCAAAAGCGGGGTGGCGGTTCAGACAGCCGAGCGTCATTCCGGGTTTCGGATTGACGCTCGGCTTCTCTCTTGCCTACCTCACGCTCATCATCCTCATCCCCCTTTCCGGGCTGATCTGGCGATCGGCCGCGCTCGGCTGGGCCGATTTCTGGGCGATCGCCACCGATCGCCGCACCGTCAACGCGCTTGAAATCAGTTTTGGCACCGCTTTCATTGCCGCCGCGGTCAATGTCGTCTTCGGCACGATCGTCGCCTGGGTGCTGGTGCGCTACAACTTTCCTGGCCGCCGCATCGTCGATGCAATGGTCGACCTGCCCTTCGCGCTGCCGACGGCGGTCGCAGGCATCGCGCTGACCACGCTCTACGCGCCGAATGGCTGGCTCGGCAGCCTGCTGGCACCTCTCGGCATCAAGGTCGCCTACACGCCGCTCGGCATCGTCATCGCGCTGATCTTCATCGGCCTGCCTTTTGTCGTGCGCACCGTCCAGCCGATCATGGAAGAGATCGACAAGGAGGTGGAGGAAGTGGCCGCGACGCTCGGCGCCAACCGCTTCCAGACAATCGCCCGGGTTCTGCTTCCGGGCCTCGCGCCCGCCATCGTCACCGGTTTCGCGCTGGCTTTCGCGCGCGGTGTCGGCGAGTACGGCTCCGTCATCTTCATCGCCGGCAACCTGCCCTACAAATCCGAGATCGCGCCGCTGCTGATCGTCATCCGGCTGGAGGAATACAATTATGCGGCGGCGACCGCGATCGCGGCAATCATGCTCGCTTTGTCGTTCGTGATGCTGCTGGTCATCAATCTCGTGCAGACGTGGAGCCGCAAGCGCTATGGCTGATCCGGAGATCAAATCCTACGCACCGCACCACGAAAGCCAGTCGGCGGCAGTGACCGAAAGCCGCCCGGCGAAAGCCGTGCTGATGATCGTGACCTTTGCCTTCCTCGGCATTTTCCTGCTCTTGCCGCTGATCGTCGTCTTCAACGAAGCCTTCGCAAAAGGTCTCGGCGCTTACACGGAGGCGCTGACCAACCCAGACACGCGCTCGGCGATCCATCTGACACTGCTGGTGGCGGCGATCTCGGTGCCGCTCAATGTCATCTTCGGCATCTCCGCCGCTTGGGCGATCGCCAAATTCGAGTTCAAGGGCAAGGCCTTCCTGACCACGCTCATCGACCTGCCGTTTTCGGTCTCGCCGGTCATTTCCGGCTTGGTCTATGTGCTTTTGTTCGGCGCGCAAGGCCTGCTCGGCGCCTGGCTGAAGGCGCATGGCATCGTCATCCTGTTTGCCGTGCCGGGCATCGTGCTCGCCACCATCTTCGTCACCTTCCCCTTTGTCGCCCGCGAACTGATCCCGTTGATGCAGGAACAGGGCAATGGCGACGAGGAGGCAGCGCTGTCGCTCGGCGCCAATGGCTGGCAGGCTTTCTGGTACGTGACGCTGCCCAACGTCAAATGGGGGCTGCTCTACGGCGTGCTGTTGTGCAATGCCCGCGCCATGGGCGAGTTCGGCGCGGTGTCGGTGGTGTCCGGCCACATACGCGGGCTGACCAACACCATGCCGCTGCATGTCGAAATCCTCTACAATGAGTACAACGCCGCCGCCGCCTTCGCCGTCGCTTCGCTACTCGCGGGCCTGGCGCTCGTCACGCTGGTCTTGAAAACACTTCTCGAAATGCGCTACGGCGCCGAGATCGCCGCGACGCGCGGACATTAATGCCTGTTGCCCAAAAGTGTATAGCGGTTTTGGGATAACGACATGCATCGACAAAAAAGGGACGGTTGATGGAAGTTCGCGTTGCCAACGTGCGCAAGGAGTTTGAGCGGTTTCCGGCCCTCCACGATGTTTCGCTCGACATCAAGTCCGGCGAGCTGATCGCGCTGCTCGGGCCTTCCGGCTCCGGCAAGACGACGCTGCTCAGGCTGATCGCCGGACTGGAGCGACCGACGAGGGGAAAGATATTCTTCGGTGAGGAGGACGCGTCGCAAAAGTCGATCCAGGAGCGTAATGTCGGCTTCGTCTTCCAGCACTATGCGCTGTTTCGCCATATGACGGTCGCCGATAATATCGGCTTCGGACTCAAGGTCCGGCACGGGCCGACACGCCCGTCCGCGCAGGAAATCCGCCGCCGGGCCTCCGAGCTTCTCGACCTCGTCCAGCTTTCCGGCTTGGAAAAACGCTATCCGGCGCAGCTTTCGGGCGGCCAGCGCCAGCGCGTGGCGCTTGCCCGCGCCATGGCGATCGAACCGGCTGTGCTTTTGCTGGACGAGCCGTTCGGCGCGCTCGATGCCCAGGTCCGCCGCGAGTTGCGGCGCTGGCTGCGCGACATCCACGACGCCACCGGCCACACCACGGTCTTCGTCACCCATGACCAGGAAGAAGCGCTGGAGCTTGCCGACCGCGTGGTGGTGATGAGCCAGGGCCGCATCGAGCAGGTCGGCACCGCCGATGAAATCTACGACACGCCGAATTCGCCCTTCGTCTACGGCTTCATCGGCGAATCGAGCTCGCTTCCCGTCAAGGTCGAGGACGGCCAGGTCTGGATCGCCGATCGCCCGATCGGCCTCTCCGCGCCACAGGCGCCGCAAGGCGAAGCGACGCTGTTCTTCCGCCCGCACGATGTCGAGCTGGTGGACGAATGCAATGGCTGCATCGCCGGCACGGTCGCCGCCAGCCGCCGCGTCGCCGGCACCAGACGCGTGGAGCTCGAAATCGGCGGCGAGCGTCAGCGGGTCGAGATCGAGCTGCCCGTCGACCATCCGGCGGCGCAGAAAAGCCGGGTGGCGTTCCGGCCGCGGCGCTGGAAGCTTTTTCCGGCCGCTTAGCCGCAAGGCGATGGTGAATCCGGCTGATGGTGGTCGCCTCTTCATGCTGAGCGACATCGACTACCTTTCAACGCGCCTTTAGCGAGAGCACCAGGGTCATCGGATTTTTTGGGGAAGCCGCAAAGCCGTAGTGCTCATAGAAAGCTTTCGCTTCAGCCGATATGGCATGAACAAAAATGCCGCGAATCCCGAGGATCGTCGCGGCATGGCCGGTGCGCAGAACGGCATCTTGCAAGAGCGCTGCGCCTAGCCCCTTCCCTTGCCAGCTTGCGTCCACGGCGAGACGCCCGAGGACAGCCATAGGGACGGGATCCGGCATGTTGCGGCGAATGGCGCCTGGCGCTTCCGCAAGATCAAGCCCACCCGAGGACAGACAGTAGTAGCCGACAACGCGCACGCCTTCCGTTACGACATAAGTACGCGACGCGCCGCTGACCTGGTTGGCCCGCGCCCTGCGGCGAAGCCATTGATCCAGGCTCTCGGTCCCGCTTTGGAATAGTTCGAGATCGTGGTTGTCGGCAAGAGGCGTGGGCGCCGACAGCATCAGCCCTGCCAGGGCTTGGGCGCATTCATAAGGCGTGCAAAACCTTCGCCGCTCGGTGGCTCGTCAAGAATGTCGAGATAGTGTTGGTAACTCTCGGGATCGACCTTGATCAGCGCTTGATTGAGCAGCGTGTCCTCGGCCGCGCGGTAGGCGGCATCGATCATAAAATCGGAGCGGGTTTTACCGCGTATTTTCGCGGCGCGGTCAATCAGAACTCGCACATCCTCTCGGATGCGCAGATTGACAGGCTTGGCGTGGGTTTCAGGTGCAGTTTTTGTCATTGAGGACTCCTCTTTCCCACCATAACACTCCGCATACACAATGTGTATCTATTTCATTGCCTCATTAGGAAGGTGATTGGAAAAGCACCGGCGGTGTGGCGGGAACACACCGAAATGACTCTGCTTGGAAGAAAATCCTAGCAATGGGCTGTCTCGGCAATCTTTTTTCTCACAGCAACACCATAGATCCGGCTTGCATGCCTCGTCGTCTCGGGCATCGTCCGATTATTCTGCCGCATTCGACAAACGACATTTTCAGGAGCCCGTTTTCATGAAGCGATTTTTGCTTGGCGTCGCCACATTGGCCGGTCTGTTCCTGGCATCCTCCCAAGCCTGGTCGGCCGACAAACTGCTGAACGCGTCCTACGATGTCGGCCGCGAATTGTTTGCGCAGGTCAACAAGGCCTTCATCGCTGGGCACCCCGGCGTCACCATCGATCAGTCGCATGCCGGGACGTCGGCGCAGGCGCGCGCCATCGCCGAGGGGCTCGGCGCCGATGTCGTCACCTTCAACCAGGTCCTCGACATCGACTTTCTGGTCTCGAAGGGTCTTATCTCCGCCGACTGGCAAAAAGACTTCCCCGACAACGCCTCGCCTTTCTATTCGCTGCCGTCCTTTTTGGTGCGCGCCGGCAATCCGAAGAACATCAAGGATTGGAACGATCTCGTGCGCGACGACGTCCAGGTGATCTTCCCCAATCCAAAAACGTCGGGCAATGCGCGCTACACCTATCTCGCGGCCACCGCCTACGCCAAGGAAGCCTTCAAGGGCGATGACGCCAAGGTGAAGGAATTCGTCACCAAACTCTTCAACAACGTGCCGATCTTCGACAGCGGCGGACGCGCCGCCACCACCACCTTCGTGCAGCGCGAAATCGGCGACGTGCTGATCACCTTCGAGTCGGAAACCCGCGGCATCAGCAGGGAGTATGGCGAGGACAAGTTCGAGCAGGTGACGCCTTCGGTCAGCCTGTTGGCGGAGTTTCCGGTGGCGATCGTCGACACGGTCGCCGACGAGCACGGCACACGCGATCTCGCCAAGACCTATCTCGACTTCCTCTATACGCCGGAGGGCCAGGACATCGCCGCCCGCAACGGCCTGCGGGCCCGCGACGCGGCGGTCGCGGCCAAATACACGGCTGAGTTTCCCGATGTCCGCCTGCTGACGGTGGAAGATGTCTTCGGCGGCTGGGCCAAGGTCCAGGCCGAGCATTTCGCCGCGGGCGGATTGCTCGACCAGACCTACGGCAGTCGCTGAAGCAAGCGATCTTCGAACTGAAACGAAAGTCGGCTTTTGCCGGCTTTCTTCGTTTTTCGCTCCGGAAAGGTGATTTCCCGCTTTCCGGGCGCCTGCCATCCAAAAACGTTACGAAGAATCAACGCGTTTGCGCGCAATGTGTCAGCAGGCGGCTTGTCTGCGCGAACGGCATCGCAAGGCTCAACCGTCATGATTTGCACACAAACAGCCGCCAGACGCGGGTGGTTGGGGCTTCATGGGTTGACTCGGGCATGCTGACCAAAAAAGGCAAATACGGCCTCAAGGCCCTCGTGCATCTGTCCGGCCTGCCGGTCGGCCAGCTCGCATTCGTCAATGACATTGCGGTCGCCAACAACATCCCGAAGAAATTCCTGGATGCCATTCTGGGCGAGTTACGCAATGCCGGCTTCGTCCAGAGCCGCAAGGGCAAGGAGGGCGGCTATCGCCTCGCGCGGCCGGCCTCCGAGATCAAGATCGGCCATGTCGTGCGTGTCCTCGACGGGCCGCTGGCGCCGATCCCTTGCGCCAGCCGCACGCAGTACCAGCGTTGCGAGGATTGCGACGAGGCGACCTGCCAGGTCAGGCACATGATGCTGGAGGTGCGCCAGGCGATCGCCGAGGTGCTGGACAATCGCAGCCTCGCCGCCATGCGCGATGCCGACAATGACGATTTTCCGGTCGAACTGACGTCGCAGATCTAATCTAAATTTAGGCCGTAGACTCATAAGCGCGGAGCCAAAGCCGCATTGACCGAGACAATGATCTGGACCTCCTTTTTTGCTGTCACAGCCTGCTGGTGGGCGCGAACGGAAGGTTCTGTCGATCATCTGGATCTCGCCGTCGTGCGCAGCCGTGATACACTCCATCAGTCGGCCCCGCACGCCTGCCTTCCGCCATCGCACGAAGCGGTCGACGGCGGCTGCGCCCCTTGGCCGGCGATCGTCTGGAGCGCGCCGCTTCCCCAGGCCCTCCCATTTCGGCAAAGCCTAGTTGACGGGAAAGAGCGGATCGATCGTCATTGTCTGCTCTCCGGCGCGTAATGGAGGATACAACACCTGACTTGAGCGTCCTCGTCTCCAGATGCTTCAGGGGTGTCCGGTTCGGGCCGCCCTTGAAGAGCGGCGTGCCTCTCCCGAGAATGACGGGGTTGATCCCGAGGTGATACTCGTCGATCAGGCCGTGCTCCATCAGGGTCGCCGTGAGGTCGGCGCTGCCGAACACGAAGATGTCTCCGCCGTCCCTGGTCTTCAGCTTGGAGACTTCTTCCGCGACATTGCCGTTGAAGAGCTTCGTGTTGTTCCAGGCGGCGCTTTTCAGCGTGCGCGAGAAGACCACCTTCTCGATCTTGTTCATGAAATCCGCGATCCAGCCTTGCTCGGACGGCCAATAGGCTGCCATGAGCTCGTAGGTCACACGACCGAAGATCAGCGTGTCGGCCTTTTCCTGGGTCTCACGAATGTAGTTCTCAAGTTCTTCTTCGAAGACGAACCAGCTGATGTCCCTGTCCGGACCTTCGAAGAAGCCGTCGACGGTCACCATGTCCCATATGATCAGTTTTCTCATAGAACCCTCCTCTTCGTGTATCCCTTTGTGAATTCTCGGCCCTATCCCGCGAATCGGAAGCGCATGTTGGTGATTTGCCCCGCTTCCGAGATCTCGGTCTTCTCCAGCCTGACCGGCTCCATGCCTTCTGACTGAAGAGGCGGATGCCGTCGCCGATGAGGACGGGCGCGACACGGATGAGGACCTCGTCCACAAGCCTAATTCGGGGCGAGTCGCAGCACCTCAGCGGCATGCGACGAAGCGTTCCAGTTTGCCCAGAGTTTGCAGTCCCAGCTCCACGGCACCGAAGCCCTTCGCCTCCTGGAACTCGGCAGCCGTGCTGAATACCATGCCCAGCGTTACCTTCGTCGCCCCGTCCTGATCCTCGAACGAGGCCCAGGCGTCGGCATGTTTCGGCCCGTTTTCGCCCCAATGCAGCGTATAGCCGATCCTCTCCTCGGGCCGGACCTCGTTATAGAGATGGTGGTTCGGGAAGACCGTGCCGTCACGCGCGATCATGTCGAATACCCATTCGCCGCCCGTTCGCAAGTCGATCCTCTTCGTTCGACAGGAGAAGCCTTCCGGCCCCCACCATTGCGGCAGCGTTTCAGGGTTCATCCACGCGCCCCACACGATGGACCGCGGCGCCTGAATCACCCGCTGCAGTACCATGGCCCGTTCAGCCGCGCCCGCGAGGTTGTCTAGTCCCGCGCCGAAGCCTTCCCGATAGCCTGCCTCCATGTCCTCCGCCAGCGAGGAAAGCTGCACCGTCACGACCAACCGGCTGCGCTCGTCCGCACCTTCGAAATCGGCTGTCACCAGCGCTGCTGATTGCGTCACGCCTTCGGACGAGACCACCTCGTAGTTCACGCTGCACAGCGCCGGCTGCAACGCCAGCCAGCCGCACTCGCAGCGGATGTCCGAATGGCCCTCTATCTTGCAGAGCGAGACCTCGCGTCCACCCACCCTGGTATCGACCTCCAAGAACTCCACGGTGACCGAGGGCGATGGCGCAGCCCAGATCGCCCGCGCGGCCGGAGCCGTCCATGCCTCCCATAGTACGGCCAGTGGCGCGCCCACGTCCCGTTCGAAGGTGAGCGTCGCAAAGCGGCCCTTCCTTTCATCAGGCACCGCATGGGTCGCACTGTTTGTAGCGAGGTTCTGTGTCATTCTGCGCGCTCCTTCATCACATTCATCACAAATGCGTCCAACCGGTCGAGCCGAGCTTCCCAGATGGCCCGCTGTTCATCGAGCCATGTCCGCGCTGGGTCCAGAGCCTCGGGCACGATGGCGCAGGTGCGTATCCGCCCGTCCTTGGAGGTGGAGATCAACCCAGCCTCCTCCAGCACAGAAAGGTGCCGCATCACCGTGGGCAGACGCAGTCCCGTCGGACCAGCCAAATCCGTCACCCGCGCAGGCCTTTCGGCGAGTCGAGTCAGGATCGACCGACGGGTCGGATCGGCCAGAGCGTGGAAGAGCAGCGATAGATCGGGATAATGCTTAGCCATGTCGCTAACTATCGCCCACTTTTCCGGTGGCGCAAGCGAAAACTTCGTCAAGTCGCTAAGTTTTTTTCCCAACGCGCCGAGTTCTCGGAGTAGGCGGCTTCCATTGCCGATTCCGCTGAGAAGTTGCTCGCAGCGATGCGAGCGCAGGCCGATGCCTGCAATCGAAGACAAATTCCTGAAGCCGCCAGTCCGCTTCCCACCAATCTCAGCCGTTCGCGTTTTATGGGTTCACGGACTGGCACCCTGAAAGCGAGAGCCGCGCCGGCGAGCCGGCTCATGAATTCGCATCGAACAGGCTCACGGCGTCGGCGACAATGTCGGCGATCGGGCGCGTCGCATCGAGCGTCACTGCGTTCTCGTCGGCTGCCGGCGCTTCAAGCGTGGCGAACTGGCTGTCGACCAGGCTTGCCGGCATGAAATGGCCCTGGCGGGAGCCGACGCGCTGCTTGGCGGTCGCTGGATCGATTTCCAGATAGAGGAAAACGATATCCTGGCAAAAGCCACGCAGGCGCTCGCGGTAGCTGCGCTTCAGCGCCGAGCAGGCGGCGACGACACCTTGCCCATCGCCGACCGATCCCGCAATGCGCCGGCCGATCGCGTCGAGCCAGCCTTCACGCAATGCGTCGGTCAGCGGCTCACCGCTTGCCATCCGCGCGACGTTTTCCGGCGGATGCAGCCTGTCGCCCTCGACGAAGATGGCGCCCAACGCTGCGGCCAGCGCTTCGCCGACGGCCGACTTGCCACAGCCGGCAACGCCCATCACCACGACGGCCGGTGCGGACCGGACGGGATCCCTCTGCAATTGTGCTGCCTTTTCGTCCACGATGCGGTCAGCGGCTGGCCGGCGCGCGGCCGTAAAGCAGGAGCATGGCGACGATGACGACGCCGTAGATGATCTGCCGCCCCGCCTCAGGCATCTGCATGACCGAAAGGATGGATTGCAAAAGCGTGATCAGGATGACGCCGGCGACGGTGCCGAGATAGGAGCCGCGGCCGCCGAGGATCGAGGTGCCGCCAAGCACGACCGCTGCTATCGACGGCAGAAGATAGGCATCGCCCATCGACTGTGCCGCCTTGGAGGCGTAGCCGGCCAGAAGCACGCCGCCGAAGGCCGAGAGGCCGCCGGACGCGGCGAAGGCGATCAGCACCACGCGCCGCGTGTCGATGCCGGAGAGGTAGGCGGCGCGCTCGCGGTTGCCGATGCCGTAGACCGTGCGGCCGAAGCCGGTGCGGGTCAGCACGAAGACCATCGCAGCACCGATCAGCGCCCAGATGATGACGGCGTTGGGCACGCCGGGAATGGCAAAGCCGGTCGCCAGATAGCGCATCGCCCGGGTCGCCGAATCCTGCGGCGAGAAGCCGCCCGTATAGACCACCATCAGCCCTTGCGCGACGGCGTTGGTGGCGAGCGTGATGATCATCGAGGGAATGCGCAGATAAGCGACACCGATGCCGTTGACGATGCCGATCGCGACACCGCAGAGAATGCCGAACGGGATGGCCAGCGCCACGCCGACCGGACCGTAGGCGGCCGCCGCACAGGCCATCATCGCGCCTGCCGCCACCGACCACGGCACCGACAGGTCGATCTGGCCGAGCAGGATGACCAGCATCATGCCGGTGGCTATGACGCCGAGAAACGAGGCGACCTTGAGCTGCTGCAGCAGATAGTCCGGCGACAGGAAGCTGCGCGAATAAAGACTGCCCACGAACAGCAGCAGCACGATGCAGGCAAAGGCGGTCAGCACCGCCGGATCGGCGCGGCGGATGAATTTCGGCATGCGGCCGGCGATGCCGCCTGTTATCGTTTCGCTCACAGGAACCACTCCAGGCGGTTGCGGACCCTGAACAGGGCGAAGGCGCCGAGGCTGACCGCGATCAGCAGGATGACGCCCTGGAACAGCGGCTGCCACAGCGGATCGAAATCGAAGACGAAGAGCAGGTCGCCGATGGTGCGGAAGGCGAGTGCCCCAAAAATGGCGCCGATGGCACTGCCCTTGCCGCCGAACAGCGAGACGCCGCCAAGCACCACGGCGGCGATCGAGAACAGCGTGTAGGCATTGCCGCTGGCATAGGCCGCCTCGCCCGTATAGGTGAAGAAGGTCAGGAACAGCCCGCCGATCGCGGCCAGCAGGCCGGCCAGCGCATAGGCGGCGAATTTTCCGCGGCGGATCGGCACGCCGGACATGTAGGCCGCCATCTCCGAAGATCCGGCCGCGTAGGCCGCGCGGCCAAGCACCGAGCGGCTGAACGGCACCCAGACCACGAGCACAACGGCCAGCAGCACCACCAGGCTCGCCGGCACCACACCGAACAGCCGCCCGGTCAGCGCGTCGGCGAGATCCTCGTTGACCGAACCGCCCGGGAAGGGTCTCAGCAGCAGCGCGATGCCGAAATAGACCGCACCGGTGGCGATGGTGGTGACGATCGGCTGCAGCCGTCCGTAGATGACGATGGCGCCGTTGATCGCCCCGCACAGCAGCCCTGTGCCGAGCACCGCGACGACGCCGAAGGCGGTCTCGATGCCGGTGCCGATGACCAGCCATGAGGCCAGGCAGTTGGTCAGCAGAAAGATCATGCCGACGGAAAGGTCGATACCGGCTGTGATCACCACCAGCGTCTGCGCCATGGCGACGAAGGCGAGCAGCACGCCCTTGTTCGAGGCCGTCTGCACGACATTGGCGGTAAAGCCCGCCGGATGGTTCGAGGTGTAGATCGTAAACATCACGATGAAGATGCCGAACGCCAGCAGCGTTCCGCGTTGTTCGGCAAGCCAGTAGCGCCAGTCCTTCACTCGTCCGCTCCTCGGGCTGGCGTCTTCGCCATGCCTCTGACAGCCATCTCTTCGCCGTGGATGTTGAGTGCGCTGGCGATCAGCGCCCGCTCGGTGATCTCGGCGCCGACCAGCTCGCGCTTGACCGCCCCGTCATAGAGCACCAGCACCCGGTCGCAGCAGCCGATCAGCTCGTCATAGTCGGTGGAGTAAAACAGGATCGCCGCACCTTGGTCGGCGAGCTTGCGCATCAGCTGATAGAGCTCCTGCTTGGTGCCGACATCGATGCCCCGCGTCGGGTCGTTGAGCAGGATGATGCGCGGCTGCCGCATCAGCCATTTGGCGATGACGACCTTCTGCTGGTTGCCGCCGGACAGCGCGCCGACTGGAATATCGAGGCCTGCCGTCTTGATCGCCAGCAGAGCGACCATGTCGTCGATTAGCCGCTGCTCGGCGGCACGGTCGATGATGCCCGCCCTGGAAAGCCGGTCGAGCGCTGCGAAGGAGAGGTTTTCGCGTACCGTCATCGGCAGCATCAGGCCTTCCGTCTTGCGATCCTCCGGGATCAGCGCCATGCCGATCCGGTCATCGCGCGCCGCGGCCGGGCTGGCGATGGTCGCCGGTCTGCCATCGATCAATATCTGGCCGCTGAGGCCGCGAAGCACGCCGAAGAAGGCGAGCAGCAATTCGCGCTGACCCTGGCCGTCGAGACCGCCGAGACCGACGACCTCGCCTGCCCCGACCGACAGCGAGATATTGTCCAACCGGTCGGTCCAGGACAGTTTTCGCGCCTCCAGCACCGGAGCGGCGGTGGCCGGCGCGCGCACCGGTTTTGGTGGGAAGATGTGGCTGTATTCGCGGCCGATCATCAGCTCGACGACTTCGTTGTCGCTCTTCGTGCCTGCAGCGTAGCTGGCGACATTGCGGCCGTTGCGGAACACCGTGCACTGGTCGGCCAGCTCGGCGATCTCGTTCATCCGATGCGAGATGTAGAGCAGCGCCAGCCCTTCCGAGCGCAGCCGCTTCAAGACGCCGAATATCTTGGCGACGTCGGCCGCGGTGAGCGCCGAGGTAGCCTCGTCGAGGATCAGGATGCGAGGCTTCCTGGCAAGTGCTTTGGCGATCTCGACTATCTGCCTTCTTGAAAGAGGAAGGTCCTTGACCAACGCCAGCGGGTGGATGTCGGCGGCGCCCGCGCGCGCCAGCGCCTCCTCCGCGATGCGGCGCTGCGCCTTGCGGTCGATCATGCCGAAGCGCTTGGGCGGATCGGAAATAACGATGTTATCGGCGACGCTGAGTTCGGGGACGAGCGACAGTTCCTGGAAGATGCAGACGATGCCGGCCTGGTTGGCAGCGGCCGGCGACGCGAAGGTCACCTCGCTTCCGTCCAGCATCATGCGGCCATCGTCAGGCGCGACGACGCCGGCCATGACCTTGATCAGCGTCGATTTGCCGGCGCCGTTTTCGCCGAGGATGGCGTGGATGCTGCCCGACGTGACCGAAAGCTTGGCCTTTTCCAGCGCCCGCACACCGCCATAGCGCTTGGATATGCCCTCCATGCGGAAGAGCGGAACCGCACCGTCCATCGGCCCCTCCCAAGGCGCTTGTTTTTCGGGACCGGCGCCGCGGGATTATCCCGAGGCGCCGAGCGATCACTCTATTGGTTTTCCTTGCTCTGGCCCATGATTTCCTGCGCGGTGAAATTGATGCCGCAGGTCGGGAAGGAATTTCCGACGAAGAAATTGTCGGACTGGTCGGGGAAATAGTCTTGGCCTTCCTTGAAGTTCGGATCCTCGACGATCGCCAGCGGCAGCTTCACCGCTTGCGGGATGACCTGGCCTTCGAGCGCTGCGATCGCCGTCTTGATGGCGACCGCCACCTGGGCGGGCCCGGTTCCGGCCGACGAGCATTTCAGCCCGTCTGCGGCAAACTTGGCGCAGAATTTGCGGAAGCCATTCTCCGTTTCGCCGCCGAACGGCACGAACGGATGCTTGGCATCCATCATCGCCTGGACGATGCCGGTGTCGCCGCCCTGCCCGGTGACGCCGTCGAAGGGACCGTTAGTGGCGATCGCGTCGGCCGAGGCCTTTTGCGCCACGCCATCATCCCATTTGCCGACGACTTCGGTGACCTCCCACTTCTTGCCTGAAGCATCGAGGACCTCGTGGATGCCATTGTGGCGGTCGGTGTCGACCGACGTGCCGGCAACGCCGCGCACCTCGAGGATCTTGCCACCATTGGGAATATGCTTGATCAGCCAGTTGGCCCACAACTCGCCAAGGCCTTTCTGGTCGACATTGACGTTGATGGCGTCCTTGGTGTCGAGAATATTGTCGAAAGCGACCAGCACGACGCCGGCTTCCTTGGCGCGCTTGATAACCGGTCCGAAAGCCGTCGGATTCTGCGCGTTGACGACGATCGCGTCATAGCCGGAATCGATGAAGTTGTTGATCGCCGAAATCTGCGCCGGCACGTCTTCGCCGGTCGAGACGACTTTGAATTCTTTCAGTTTGGCGGCGACCTCCGGCTGCGCCGCATAGGCCTTCGCCGTCTGCACCATCTGGATGCGCCAGGTGTTGGCGATGTAGCCATTGGCGAGCGCAATGCGGTATGGGCCTTCCTTTTTAGGAAATTTGAAGAACTGCGTATCGGCGGCCCATGGCGCAAAGCAGTCCGGCTCGGCGGACGGGCCCGTGACGATTTCGGGTTCGGCGAGCGCCGACGAGCTCAGCATGACGAATGCAGTGGCGGCAACGATGCCACCAACGAGTGACTTGATCATCGATATTCCTCCCAGTTGCAGTTTCTGATTGTTCTTACGCGTCTCGCGCGTTTGGCCCGGCACCTCCCGCCTTGCCCGTCGCGCTTTTTCAGGTGGCCGAATGCCGACCCGATCTCCTCCCTTGCCGCTCGGCAACCGAAGTAAAAACTATCATATTATATATAATAAACAAGTTGAGCTGTCGCTTATATATAATAAACAGACTTTGGCCCTTGCCGCGAGTTTTACCCAAGCATGGATGGTAGCGCTACCATGACGTAGTGTAAAGTAGCATTTCGCGATGCCTTGCAAAGTGCTTTCAGCGGGCCGTGCTCTCGCGGCGCTTGAGCTCGAAGCCGAGGTCGACGACCGGCTCTTGCGGCCGTTTGCCTGCAATCGCCGCGAGCGCCATGGCGACCGACCGCCGGCCGATCTCGTAGCGAGGCGTCCGGATGCTGGTGACCGATGGAAAAGCCACTTCCATCATGTCGAGATCGTTGAAGCCTGTGATGCCGATCGTCTTCGGCACCGCGATCGAGGCGCGATGGCACTCGAACAGCACGCCGAGCGCGATATCGTCATTGTTGCAGAAAACCGCGTCGAGCGTCGGCACCTTGGCCAACGCGTCGCGAAACAGTTCGCGCCCGAGCGTCACGCTGGACGGCACCGGCGTGGTGGTGACCAGCCGCGCGTCGAACAAACCGGCCGCCTCCATCGCCGCGCGATAGCCGGCCAGACGCCGCTGCGAGCGCGGGTCCATGCGCGCGCCGATGAAGCCGATGCGGCGATAGCCCATTTCGATCATGTGCTCCGTCGCCGCCTTGCCGCCGTCGAAATGCGAGAAGCCGACCATCATGTCGACCGGATCAGGGCCGGTCTCCATGACCTGCACCACCGGGCAGCCCGCCGTCTCGAGCAGTCTTCGCGAAATTGGCGTCTGGTCGATGCCCGCCACGATCAGCGCCGCGGGGCGCTGCGGGCCGAAAACCTGCAGCAGCCGTTCCTCCTCGAGGCCGGAATAATGGGTGTTGCCGAGCTGGATGCGGTAGGAGCTGTCGGACAGGCTGTCATAGATGCCGCGCAGCACTTCGGCAAAGACGCTGTTGGTGAGCGACGGCACCAGCACGCCAAAGACTTCGGCGCGCGCCGAAGCCAGCGCTCGCGCATTCGGGTCGGGCAAATAGCCGAGCTCATCGACGGCCGCCTGGATCTGGCGGCGCAAATCTTCCGAGACACGCTCCGGCTCACGCAGGGCGCGCGATACAGTGATGGCGCCGACACCGGCCTTGCGCGCGACGTCGGCGATGGTCGGACGGCCGCCGCCGCGGCGCGAGCGCGGTTTGGTCACAGCCTTGCCCCGAACGTCGCACCTTCGCCGAAGCGCGGCCGCGAAATGCTATTCAGCGTCTTTGCCACTGTCGCCATGCCAACCCATGCTTGCCAGAGATTATGGCTGCCGCCTGGCGTCGCGCAGCCTTACCCCATTGTCAAGCGAACGGGCCAGGACTGCTGATCGAACTCGCGTAGGTCTCAGTTTGAATTTCGGCTGTGGGTGGATTTGCAGGTGTCTTCTCGTCCATCGCCTCTATGCCGTGCGTCGTCTGCTGCTGCGCCACCTGTCGGCATAGGGCAACGCGAACAAGTACAGACCGCTGAGCATGAGCAAGGCGAGCGGGATCAGCGGCATCAGGTATACCCAGTAGGCGGGCTCCACACCTACGCCCAACGTGATGAAGATGGCGGCGACGACCGCCGTAAAAATGATCGACAGCCAGCGGTGGAATTGCCGAATCCAGTTCATGAGGACCTCCCCTGAAGACGAGCCGAAGCGGATCGGGCGACCCGCTTGGCCTTGCAACCTTGTTTGATTTGATGGACGTCTCGTTGGCCATTGCGTTCTTCGCAGATGCCTGTTGGTGCCGGCGCGCCTCACTCTATCCGCGCCAGGACCTGCTCCAGGTTCGCAAAGAACCGCTGCCAGCCGTATTTTGCGCCCTGGTAGTACTGTTGCTGATCCGGCCGGAAACCCATCTGCTCCATGCGCAGATGGGTCCCTGTGCTCGTAGGGGTGAGCGTCCACGTGACGACACTTTTGAGATCCTTGGTATCCCAGCTGTAGGACAGCGACTTGTTGGGCTCGACTGCCTGGACCTGACAGTCGACCGCCCCCCAGTCCGCGCTAAGATTGAAACGGTGACCCTCATCTGGCTTGAAATCGTTCTTCATCAGCCACTCCTCGATCAGGTGCGATTGCGTGAGCGCGCGCCAAATCTTTTCCGGCGGAAAAGCGACCTCCCGTTCGACAACGACGGAGCGCGTTTCGGTCGCAGTATTGGTCATTGGTCCATCCTTTTGAGCAGATCCTCGAGGTCGTCGAACCGGCTTTTCCAGAACCCGGTCATTTGGTTTGTCCAGTCGATCAGCGGGGCCAAGGCGCTGAGCTCCGCGCTATAGTGCGTGTTGCGGCCTTCGTGGCGGTCGCGCACCAGCCCGGCCTGCTTCAGCACCCCAAGATGCTTTGACACGGCCGGTTGCGAGACCCCGGCCCGAGCCGTCAGGGCCACGACCGTCTGGTCTCCATCGCGACACAGCCGCTCGAAGATGGCCCGTCGCGTCGGATCGGCAAGCGTTCTGAAAAGGATTTCGTGGGGCTGCGGCATCGCGATCGATAACTCATTGGCTATTGATGAACCAATAACCGACGAGATATGTGTAAGTCAAGCAGGAACGTGGACCGGCAGCAGCGTCACAGGAGCCGCCGGCCATGTCTTGCTACCACCGATTGCGGACTGCTATCGATTAATCAGCAAGCTTCCACTCGGGGTAGCATCAGGTCGTAGCGGGAACGGCAGGTTTGGGAAGCTCCATGAAGGTCGATGGCGCAACCCAAGCCGGCCAAAGCATCTGGCCTCCGTACAGTCTCCGAGCGTTCTACCTCGCCGTTGAGTGGACGGCAGTCCTCCACTGAACGATTTTATGCGCGCTGCTTCCACCATTTGAGCACCCGCATTGCACGGAGGGTCACCCACTTGGACGGCTTGCCCGGGCCGGCGTCGACCTCGAACCATACCTGCCCTTTAGGAGTCCAGTCGAGGGGCCAAGTGCCATCTGCCAGGCACTTGGAGCGGAGGCGGGCGATGGCGTCGGCAAGCGGCGGATCAGGTTCGGCACCAGTAAGCATGGACGCGGAACGGAAATAGTCCAGCGCACGCAGTATGTCGTAATGCCAGCGGTTGGGGTGATGGAGACACAGAAACTGATCGTCCGCAGGGTTTCCCGAGCTTAGACGTCGGAAGAGGCTACGCTCCAAAAGGAACGACTCTCCAGATTGGCGAGCTTCTCTGGATTCGGATGTGCCGCCGGTCGCCTTCTCATACTCCAACAGCCCTTCCAGCACATTGATCGTGGTGTGGAACGACGAGCGGATCGAACCATTGGCCCTCTCGCAATTCCAACCGCCGTCATCGAGACGCTCGCCAAGCAGCCGAACAACAATGGATGAAATATCGGCTCCAAAATATGCACCATCAGCAACAGTTCGCCCGTTGATGCACTCTTCAACTTCCCCCTCCCAATAGGGCTGGCCACCCTCATCCCAGCGCGAGTTGAGGCCAACCAGCTCGACGATCCGCTTCGCACGATCCGACGATGGGTCGAAACCAAACTCGCGAAGCTGCGAGAGCGAGAAGGTTGTTGCCGTCCAAGGCTGGCCGAACTTTTCCCAGTCTTGAGGTTTGAAACCGCGCGGGACAAAAGAGCCTGCCGCCCATTGCCCGTCCTCATCTTGGCAAGCCAGAAGCTTGGCTCCCCAGCCAATGGTTTCGATCTTGGCCCGTTCAGCCGCCCACTCCGGTACCGGAGTATCGAGGAGGTCGCGCATCACCTGCCAGCGGATCGCTGGGTCGGAATCGAGAAGCCAAGCAATCACATCGCCTGCGGCAGTCATCTGAGCCGTCCAGTTGCCAACTTAAAATCAACATTACAGCGTGCATCGCTAGTAGGCACAGCCGACGTCTGCAATGGTGGGCGAAATTCGAACTGAGACACCAACCCAAACTCGCGATCCGTTGCTAAATGACGGCAGATATGCTAGATATTTGGGCATGGTGCTGATTTGCGCCAGCAACCCGTCCTTGAGGCGGGTTTTTTTGTATGCCTTGCTCGCCGGCTCTGCCTTCGCCAGGCGCGGCAAGTCTCGGGTCCGTTCTCCGCTTCAGGCCATCGCGGCGGCGCTGCGCCGCGCCTTCCACAACAGCAGCACCATGGCCACTATGTTCAGCAGGTTCCAGGCAATGCCGTTGAGGAACGCGGCGGCATAGGAACCGGTCAGATCGTAAATCCAGCCCGACATCCAGCCGCCGATCGCCATGCCGAAGATCGTCGCCATGATGACGATGCCTACGCGCTGGCCGGCCTCTCGGGCCGGCATGTATTCCCGCACGATGATGGCATAGCAAGGCACGATTCCGCCTTGCGACAGGCCGAAGACCAGCGAGACGACGTAAAGCGAGGCGAGCCCGTCGAAGGGGATGTAGAGCAACAGCGACAAGGCTTGCAGCACCGAGCCGATCAGCAGGGTTTTCACGCCGCCGATGCGATCGGCAAGGAAGCCGGACGCCAGCCGGCTGACGACGCCCGCCGCCATCATGATCGAGAGCATGTCGGCGCCCCGCGCAACGCCATAGCCGAGGTCCATGCAATAGGCGACGATATGGACCTGAGGCATCGACATCGCCACGCAGCAGCTAAGGCCGGCGACGACGAGCAGCACCTGCAGGGCTGCCGGCGACAGCGATATCGGCTGGACGGACCGGCTGCCGGGTGAACCGGAAATGGCGGCGCGTGGTGCGCCGCGCCTGAGCAGCAGGATCAGCGGCACCATGGTCGCGAGGCAGAAGACGCCGATCGCGGCATAGGTGAAACGCCAGCCTTCGCTCTGCATGATATAGGGCATCACCATCGGCCAGATCGCACCGGCGAGATAGCTGCCGGCAGCGGCAGCCGACACCGCGACGCCGCGTCGGCGGTTGAACCAGTGCGAGATGTCGGCGATCAACGGCCCGAAGATCGCCGAGGTGCCGACGCCGATCAAAAGCCCCTGGACAAGGGTGAACTGCAGCACCGAGGTGGTCAGCGACGCCAGCAGGAAACCGGCACCGAGCGCCACCGAGGCAATGAGCGCCGGTATCCAGTAGCACATGCGGTCGATGGCGCGACCGATCGCAACATTGCCGACGGCGAAGCCGACCATGGTCGCGGTATAGGGCATCGACGCGGCGGCGCGATCGACGCCGAATTCCGCCTGCATGGCGGGCAGGACCACGACCACCGCCCACATGCCGACACCGCCGATCGTCGACAGCAGCATCGAGATGCCGAGCCGCATCCAGGCATAGGCGCTGTCGATGCCGGGGCTGCTTGCCTGGCTAGAGACGGTTGTGATCAAGGCGTTTCCTGTCCGCGGTTCTGCAAAATCGACCGGTTCAACACCACTATCGGCACATTCGTGGCGCCGTGCAGCGCCACATCACGCAATCCGTGGCTCCAGGGATTTAAGCTGAAATGGAACAGTGGCCGCCGTCCCGGAGTTTTCCATTAACTCACCGATGGAAGGAGGTTGTCATGACCGCGAAAAGGAAATGGTCGGCCGAGGTGAACGAGCACAGCGATGCGCTGGACCTTGAGGAACATGTCTTCGAATCCCACGACCCCAAGAAGATCGCGGCCTCGCTCAAGCGATCGGCCGAGCACAGCGATCGGCGCAAGGCCGAGCCGTTCCAGTCCGCCATGTCGATGCTGAATTTCTACATCAACCGTGCCGGCAAGAACCTGCCGGCCAAGCAGAAGAAAGTGCTGGAGGACGCCAAGGACGAACTGCGCGCAGCGTTTGGACGCCCGAGAGAAGACTAAGGCGCCGGCAGGAAACTTCGCGGGCGCGACATCCGACACGCTTTGTCAGCGCGACTTGATGACGCCGTCGGTGTTGGCCAACAGCTTGCGGACCGCGTTGCGCGCCGCATCCGGCCGCTGCAGGCGGATGCTCTTCTCGATCGCCTCGTGCAGCTTCTGCGCATGCTGCAAATCGTCCAGCTCCCGCGTCGTATAGGCGAACAGATGATCGAAAGCCGATTCGATCAGAACGCCGAGCGGCACCAGGAGATCGTTGCCCGAGGCACGCAGGATGGCCAGATGAAAACGCGTATCGGCGCGGGTGCGCTCCTGCAGCGTCGTCGCCTCCCCCATCTCCCGGCAGGCCTGGCTGATCTCAGCCATCTGCTCGTCCGTGCGCCGCATCGCGGCAAAGGCGGTCGCTTCCGGCTCGATGATGTGGCGGAACTCCTGCACCGTTTTCAGGAACACCTCGCGGTCGGGCGATGTCGCGTACCAGGCGAGCACGTCGCGATCGAGCAGGTTCCAGCGCTCTTTCGGCTCGACCCAGCTGCCGATCTTGGGGCGCGAGGCCAGCAGGCTCTTGGCCATCAGCATCTTGATCGCTTCGCGCACCGCCGAGCGGCTGACGTCGAAGGTCTCCGACCACTTGGCTTCGTTGGGCAGGATGGTTCCCGGCGGATAGTCGCCGCGCACGATCCTCAGACCAATCTCATTGGCCAGCGACGCATGCACGCTCGATCCAGGCATGCGCGCCGCATCCGCACGGCGAACGGCGGTCGGGCGCTCGGCGGACGCCGCCTTGGCCGGTGTTTTTCCCTTATTCGGCTTGCCGTCCCGCATGTGCTCACAAAGTCCGGATTCCGAAGACTGTCAAGCACGGGAAAGACCCCGGGTTGGAAACCCGGCCGCCGTGCACAGATCAGCCAGGATCGACGCCCTGTCAGGCCGTCTTGACGTATTTCCGCCAGCTATGCTCAGGACGAAACCCGAGCACGTCCCGCGCTTTGCGGTTGGAGAGCAGCGTCTCGTATTCGCCAAGTTCGCCCTTAACCGGCACGTCAGGATAAAACCGCCTCAGCAGTTCGGCCGTCGGCAGGTCGGACGAAGTGTCGTCGTTGGCGGCGTTGAACACCTGATAGCCGAGCCCGTCCTTCTCGATAGCGCGCAACGTGATCTGGCCGAGATCGCGCGCGTCGATGTAGCTCCAGGCGATCCGCTTGCGGAAACCCGGATCGGCGAACCATTTCGGAAACAGCGAATATTCGTGCGGTTCGATGACGTTGCCGATGCGCAGAGCGTAGATGTCGATGCCGCTGCGCAGCGCGAAGGCACGCGCCGTCTTCTCGTTGACGATCTTGGACAGCGCATAGCTGTCCATCGGATCGACATCATAGTCCTCGTCGAGCGGGAAATGCGTCGGGTCGCGCGGCTCGTTGGCAAAGACCAGCCCATAGGTCGTCTCGCTGGAGGCGATCACCACCTTACGGATGCCGAGCTTCACCGCCGCCTCGATGACATTGTAGGTGCCGAGCGCGTTGATGCGGAACACCTCGTTGTCGGGCGTGATCATGATGCGCGGGATCGCCGCGAAATGCACCACGGCATCGACCGGCTGCGCGCGCAGCGACGGGTCGAACTCGTGCAGGCCCATATAGCTGGACAGTGCATTGAACACCTGCCCGCTGTCGGTGATATCGGTGATCAGCGTGCGCACCTTGGGATTGTCGAGCGGCTTGGTATCGATGTTGAGCACCTGGCAGCCCTGCTCGACCAGATACTGCACGACATGACGCCCGGCCTTGCCGCTGCCGCCGGTGAACATGATCCGCTTGGTCATTTTGCTCTCCACATTCCGTAGGATTCATGTGTATTGTCAGACAATATGGCATTCCGCAATCGCCTGCCAACCGTCTGCGGCAAAAACCCGCTTCAACAATTCGCCTGCCAAAGCGCAGCGCCGTCATCGACATCAGCAACACAGGACGACACGACATGAACACGACTGCCGCGAGCGAAAAGATCGGCTTCATCGGACTTGGCTTGATGGGCCACGGGATCGCGAAGAACATCGTCGACAAAGCCTATCCCCTGACGTTTCTCGGCCGCAAAAACCGCGCTCCGGCGGAAGACCTGCTCGGCCGTGGCGCAAAGGAAGCGGCGACCTCGCGCGATGTCGCAGCGGCATCCGATATCGTCTTCATCTGCGTCACCGGCTCGCGCGAGGTCGAAGCCATCATCCGCGGACCCGGCGGCCTCAAGGAGGGCCTGAAAAAGGGCTCGGTGGTCGTCGATTGCTCCACCTCGGATCCGACCTCGACCGTAGCGCTTGCCGCCCAACTCAAGGCGCTCGGCGTCGACTATGTCGATGCCCCGCTCAGCCGCACGCCGAAGGAGGCGTGGGAGGGCACGCTCGACGCCATGGTCGGTGCGTCCGACGCGGTCTTTGCCCGGCTGAAGCCGGTGCTCGACACCTGGGCCGGGCGCATCGTTCATATCGGCGACACCGGCGACGGCCACCGCATGAAGCTGCTCAACAATTTCATCTCGCTGGGCTATGCGGCGATCTATTCCGAGGCGCTGGCGCTGGCGCAGAAGGTCGGCATCTCGCCGCCGCGCTTCGACAGCGTCATCCGCAACGGCCGCATGGATTGCGGCTTCTACCAGACCTTCATGCGCTGGACGCTCGAAGGCGACCGCGACGCGCACAAATTCACCATCGCCAACGCCTTCAAGGACCTCACCTATCTCGAATCGATGGCGGGTGCTGCCGGCATCGCCAACCCGCTCGGCAATGCCACGAAGAACGCCTTCGCCGGCGCCTTCGCCGCCGGGCCCGCCGATCAATATGTGCCGATGCTGGCAACGCATATCGGCAAGATCAACGGCGTCGACCTGACACCGAGCAAGGACGGCAAGTAGTAGAAGATTTGAGGTGACCGACCTTAGTGTTTGGTCAAGGCTGGCGCTGCCCCCTCGGCTGCCTGCCGGGCACCCTCATTCCGGAGTAGGCGCGGTCGGCGAAGCGGCCGATCTCCCCCGCAAGGGGGGGGAGATTGGACGTCACTTCGGCTTTCGCCAATCGCCAACGTAAGGCAGGGGCAGACGGCGCCAGCCTTGCTGGATGAATTACCGCCGTGACCGTCCGATAACGTCGTCAGTGTTGGCGAGCAGTCTGTGCACTGCCGTGCGGGCTGCAGCCGGCCGCTGGAGACGGATGTTCTTCTCGATGGCCTCATGCAGCGCCTGCGCCCGAGGCTGGTCGCTGGTTTCGCGCGTGACGAAAACGAAGAGGTGGTCGAGCGCCGATTCGATCAGCACGCCGAGCGGCACCAGGAGATCGTTGCCCGAGGCACGCAGGATGGCCAGATGAAAACGGGTATCCGCGCGGGTGCGTTCCGGCAGCGTCGCCGCCTCCCCCATCTCCCGGCAGGCCTGGCTGATCTCGGCCATCTGTTCGTCGCTACGCCGGATCGCGGCAAAGGCGCTGGCTTCCGGCTCGATGATGTGACGAAACTCCTGCACCGTGCGCAGGAACATTTCGCGATCGGGCGCCGTCGCGTACCAGGCGAGCACGTCGCGATCGAGCAGGTTCCAGCGCTCTTTCGGCTCGACCCAACTGCCGATCTTGGGGCGCGAGGCCAGCAGGCTCTTGGCCATCAGCATCTTGATCGCCTCGCGCACCGCCGAGCGGCTGACGTCGAAGGTCTCCGACCATTTAGCTTCGTTGGGCAGGATGGTTCCCGGCGGATAGTCGCCGCGCACGATCCGAAGACCGATCTCGTTGGCCAGCGACGCATGCACGCTCGATCCGGGGATCAGCGCCGCGTCGGCACGGCGAGCGCCGACCGGACGGGCGGCCCGTGCCTTGATCTTGGCCCGTTCCTTGACCGTGGTAAGTCGCTTTTTCGGTCTTGCGTCCGGCATCCACGTTCCCCCGGTGCAGGCTGAACTCAAGGCGCGGCAAAGCAGGAGCGGTTCGCCCCGGCAATGTCGCCTCGCACGTTTCATGAACCGGCGTGACGGGGCGCCCGTCGATCGGACGCCCCGAAAACTGCGAACCTACTTCTGGATGCAGGTGTCGACCGTATCTTTGGTGCACTCGTCGAGACCGGTGAAGACCGGATCGGCGACGGGCTTGCCTTCGACCAGGTCGATCATCACCGAGGGCGCCTTGTAGCCCATCTCGAACGGCCGTTGGCCGACCAGCGCGGTCACCAGACCCTCCTTGGCAATGGCCACTTCATCACCGATCGTATCGGCGGCGCCGATGACGAACTCGTTCTTGGCGATCTTGTCGGCCATCGGCTTGAACAGGTCGCGATAGGGCTGCGGCGCGCCGAACAGCGGCCAGCCGCCCATGATGCCGAAGGCGTCGAGATCGGGATTGGCGGCGAGGATATCGGTCATCGCCTGCACGCCCTTGGCGCCGTCGTCATTGGTGAACACCGGGCAGCCGGCAACTTCGGTCCAGCCGCCCTCGCCGGCGAGCGCCGGGAGATCCTTCTGGCCTGTAAGCGCGTCGCGCATGCCTTGGGCGCGGCGCAGGATGTTGTCGGCCGCCGGATTGCCTTGGATGGTGCAGATCTTGCCGCCATCCGGCTTGCCCTTCTTGATGTACTCGCCGATCTTGTATCCCATCAGGTAGTTGTCGGTGCCGAGATAGGTCTTGCGCAGCCCCGCATCTTCCTTGCTGAGGTCGGCGTCGAGCGTCATGATCGGGATCGACGGATTGGCGCTTTTGATCGTCTGCGCGATCAGCGGCGCGTTGGACGGCGAAATGGCCATCGCCACTGTATCGGGCTTGCTCAGCATGTCCTGAACGATCTGGGCTTCGCCGGCCTCGTCCGAGGTCGATGCCGGGCCGGTGTAGAAGCACTCATACTCCGAGCTGGCATTTTCCTTGTTCCATTTCTGGCAACCCTGGTTGATGGCCTCGAAGAACGGATTGTCGAGCCCCTTCACCACGATGACGAGCTGTTTCTTGGCCAAAGCCGGCCCGGCACCCAACGCCATGACGGCGACGGCGGCGAGCAATAGTGATTTCCTCATGTCAGTCCTCCCTTGAAACAGACGGACACGGCGTGCCCGCCACACAGACCAGCCCGGATCAAGCGATGACAGAGGTTCGTTTCGCGAGCGCTCGTGTCGCCAAGCCGGGCCGATAAGCATTTCCAGATGCGGTAGCAGACCAGCGCGATACGGACGCTGCCAGATCCTCGACCGATAAACCTCCGCCTACTCCGCCCGGCGAGCCGGAACAGGAGATCGGCATAATCTCCTCCGACGCTTAGCTAATATCGGCTTGCGACGAACGTCAATTGCTATTTGTCCTACAAAACGGATTTTTCGAAAGAAGCCACTGTTGACGCCAAGGGGGCATGTGCGTAAATGGGCGAAAGCGCTGTTTCCGGGAGGGGCCGGGAAAGAGCGAGGGCCGCGGCAGAACCGCTGGCCGAAAGCACGGGGAGGAAGCAGTCTGGTGTCGGTTCTCGAACTCACCAATATCTCGAAACATTTCGGCGCCATCCAGGCTGTCAACGACGTTTCGCTCTCGATCGAGGCCGGACAGGTGGTCGGCCTGATGGGCGACAACGGCGCCGGCAAGTCGACGCTGGTCAAGATGATCGCCGGCAATTTCCCCCCGAGCCATGGCACGATGCAGATGGACGGCAAGGATCTGATCCTGCACAAGCCGGTGGAGGCGCGCCAGCACGGCATCGAGATCGTCCATCAGGATCTCGCGCTGTGCAACAATCTGACGGCCGCCGCCAATGTTTATCTCGGACGCGAGCTGCGCCGCGGCATCGGCCCGTTTCGCATCCTCGACTACGCCGCGATGTACAAGCGCGCCGGCCAGATCTTTGCCGAGCTGAAATCCGAGACCCGCCCGCGCGACCTGGTCAAGCAGATGTCGGGCGGCCAGCGGCAAGCGGTGGCGATCGCCCGCACCATGCTTTCGCAAGCCAAGATCGTGCTGATGGACGAGCCGACGGCGGCGATCTCGGTCCGGCAGGTCGCCGAGGTGCTGAACCTGATCCGCCATCTGCGCGACCAGGGCATTGCGGTCGTGCTGATCAGTCACCGCATGCCAGACGTCTTTGATGTTGCCGATCGCGTCATCGTCATGCGGCGCGGCCGCAAGGTCGCCGACAAGACGATCGCGTCGAGTTCGCCCGAGGAAGTCACCGGGCTCATTACCGGCGCCATCGAACAGGTTTGATGTCAGCGGGTTCCACCACGCAAGCAAATAAAGGTCGACGATGGCAGTAACTCTTGACCAGACGATCGCGCAGAAACAGCACACTTTGCTGAGCAGGGTGTTTGCCAGCCAGACTTTCTGGGTGGTGATCGCGGTCATCCTCGCCTGTCTGTTCCTGTCCGTGGCCACGGATTCCTTCGCCACGACCAAGAACCTGTACAACATCACCCGCAACGTCACCTTCGTCGCCATTGTTGCGCTCGGCATGACATTCGTCATCATCACCGGCGGCATCGACCTGTCGGTCGGCTCGGTGCTTTGCCTGTGCTCGATGGTGCTGGCCGTCACCATGCATGCCGGCTACGGCATCGAGGTCGGCATCGCCGCTGCGATCGCGACAGCGCTGATTATCGGCGCCTTCAACGGCATTTTGATCGCCTATCTCGGCTTTCCGCCCTTCGTGGTGACGCTCGGAATGCTGTCGATCGCCCGCAGCCTGGCCATGGTCGCCTCCAACAACACCGTCGTCTTCCAGTTCGGGCCCGATCACGACAAGCTTCTGGCGTTGGGCGGCGGCGCCTGGGTGTTCGGCATCGCCAATCCGGTGCTCTACACCATCTTGCTGGCGCTGATCACCGGCTTCGTGCTGCGCTGGACGAAATTCGGCCGGCACATCTTCGCCATCGGTGGCAACGAGCATGCGGCGACGCTGACCGGCGTTCCGGTGCGCCAGATCAAGGTCGCGGTCTACATGATCTCGGCGCTGGCAGCGGGCGTTGCCGGCATCATCCAGACCGGCTGGCTGGGCGCCGTCACCACCAATCTCGGCAACGGCATGGAGCTTCAGGTTATCGCCGCCACCGTCATCGGCGGCGCCAATTTGGCGGGCGGCATGGGTACTGCCTTTGGCGCCGTCGTCGGCGCAGCGCTGATCGAGGTGATCCGCAACAGTCTCGGCCTGCTCGGCATCAATGCGTTCTGGCAAGGTACCTTTATTGGCGGCGCTATTCTGATGGCGGTCCTGTTCGACCGGTTACGCAATTTCAGGCGCAACGAATAGGACCATGATCCCGAACCGAAGGTCCGCGCCAGCGAAAGCAAAAGTCGGTTTTGCGGCGCTGACCTTCGGTTCGGATAAGACCATGGTCAAACAAAAGACAGTCTGATGGTGAAATCCCTCTTCAGCCTCGACGGGCGGCTGGTGCTGATCACCGGTTCCGGCCAAGGAATCGGCTTTGCCCTGGCGCGGGGCCTTGCCGAGCATGGCGCGAGCGTGGTGCTGAACGGCCGCGATCCGGGCAAGGTCGCTGGTGCGGTGGCAAGGCTGGACGGCGCCGGATTCAAGGCGCATGCCTCGATCTTCGACGTGACCGATTTTCATGCAGTCGATGAGGATATTGCCCGGATCGAGGCCCAGATCGGTGCCATCGACATCCTCGTCAACAATGCCGGCGTGCAGTTCCGCGCCCCGCTCGAGGATTTTCCCGAGGAGCAGTGGGAGCGCCTGTTCAAGACCAATGTCTCGGGCGCCTTCCACGCCGGCAAGGCGGTGGCCCGGCACATGATCCCGCGCGGCAAAGGCAAGATCATCAACATCGGTTCGGTGCAAAGCGAGCTCGCCAGAACCGGCATCGCCCCCTACACGGCGACCAAGGGCGCGATCAGGAACCTGACCAGGGGCATGTGCGCCGACTGGGCGAAACACGGCCTGCAGATCAATGCCATCGCGCCCGGTTATTTCCGCACCGAGATGAACCAGGCGCTGGTCGACAACCCGGAATTTTCTGCCTGGCTGGAGAAGCGCACGCCGGCCGGACGCTGGGGCAATGTCGATGAACTGATCGGCGCCGCGGTCTTCCTGGCGTCGGATGCATCGTCCTTCGTCAACGGCCATACGCTTTATGTCGACGGCGGCCTGACCGCGTCGGTTTGAGAGGTGGCGCCTTCACCTTCTCCCCTTGTGAGACCTTTGCACAGAAGCCGAACGGTGATTCTGTGGTGAAGGTTGGAGCAGGGAGATTCGGGATGGCGGATCGTGTTTTGGGTCAGTTGAGTCTGGCGGACGGTCTGGCGGCGTCGGATGAGACGATTTTCGACCTAGTATCGAAGGAACTGGACTGGGCGCCGATCCGAACATTGCTGGGTCAGCGCAGCGGTCCTGGCTCGGGCAACACCAGCTATCCGGCGGAACCGCTGGTGCGCTGTCTTTTGCTGGGCATGTGGCATGGGCTGAGCGATCCGGCGCTTGAGGCGCAGATCCGGGACCGATTGTCGTTCCGCCGCTTTGCCGGTTTCAGCCTTTCGGACCGCACGCCCGACCATTCGACACTGTGGCGCTTCCGCGAGGAGCTGACGCGTGAGCGACTGATCGACAAGGTCTTTGAGGAGATCAACCGTCAGCTGGAGGAGAAGGGCCTGATCGTCAAGCGCGGCACCTTGGTCGATGCCACGTTCCTGCAGGCTCGTGGCCGTCCGCCCAAGCAGCCGAAGAAGGGCCACCAAGGTCCGGTCAAGCCGTCGGCCGACAAGGATGCGCGTTGGGGCAAGAAGGGCAAGAAGAGCACCTTCGGCTACAAGATGCACATCGGCGTCGACCAGGAGCACACCTTGATCCGGCGTGTCGAGGCGAGCGACGCCTCGGTCACCGACACCGAGCCGGCCGACCAGTTGATCTGCGGCGACGAGAAGGCGGCCTATGGCGATCAAGCCTATTACACCCACGCCCGCCATGCCCGGCTCGCCGCCGCCAACATTAAGGACCGGCTGATGCGGCGGCCCAACAAGCATCACCCCGAGTTGCCGCCGCGCCACAAGCTGCGCAACCGGCTGATCGCCAAGGTGCGGGCGGCAGTGGAGCGGCCTTTCGCCGTGTTCAAGGAGCGTTACGGCATGCGACGCCTGCGCTTCTTCAACCTCGCCACCAACCGCACGCAGTGCATACTGGCCGCCTGCGCTTACAATCTGCGCACCATGATTGGCGTCCTCTATCCACCCGATGAGAGGCGGACATGAGGGAGGAGTGCGTCCACAATCCGGCAGGATGGCTGCCTAAACCGACAAAGGCCCCGCAAGGGCCGCGGAAAACCGCTCTGCCGGCCTTCAAAAAGGCCCTCACTGACCACCGAAATCCACTTCGCTCCCCGTGCAAAGCCCTCCTTGTGGGAGAAGGTGGCTTCGCGAAGCGAGGTCGGATGAGGGGTGTTCCAGCTTGGCAATAGCAAAGATCCACCGCCTCATTTCTTCCAACACCCCTCATCCGTCTCGGTGCTAACGCGCCGATCCACCTTCTCCCACAAGGGGAGAAGGGGCGCTAAGCTATCGCTCAGTCTGAAAATCCGCTGCTATAGCTTATCGCAGGCGCCAGGCGTGCGCATGCGCCTTGACGCGGACATGAAGCGCGCCGCACTATCCCCATTGCAGGCGAAGGGAGGCCAGTCGCCTGCGGGAGGATATACCCATGACGGAAGCGATCAGGCTCTACTGGGGCCGGTTCGGACATGTTTCTGTCCTGAACGTCGCCAGCGACTTCGTCACCCATGCCCATGTCGAGGCGCACATCATCATCTGGCTGGAAGGTACGGCCGGCGAGATGACAATCGGCCGCGAGACGGTGCGGCTTGGGCCGGGCACCGCCGCCGGCATCAATTCCTTTCAGCCGCACAGCCACGCTCTGTCTCGCGACGGCCGGCCCGGCCTATTCCTCGCCTTCTACATCGATCCGGACTGGGCGCGCCGCCGCCGCGATTTGCCGTCCGCCGCGCCGCTGTTCTCGACGCCGGCGATCACACTGGAGCCCTGGCTGCACAAGGCGGCAGCCAACCTTCTCGACCATCTCAGCGACAATGAGAGCATCGACGACATCGCCAATTACGAGATCGAACGCTTCATCGACAGCGTGCTCGATGCTGCCGACGCTTCGGCTCCGCCGGTGACGCGCGCCCGCGTCCATACCATGCAGGACTTCCGCGTCCGCAAGGCGATCCAGCTGATGAAGGCCAATGTCTGCGAGCGCATCTGCTTCGATGACGTGGCGCGCAGCGTCGGCCTGTCGCGGCCACATTTCTTCGCGCTGTTCAAGGAGCAGACCAATCTGACGCCCAACGTCTATTGGAACACGCTGCGCATGGAAGAAGCGGTGCGGCAGTTGCAGTGGTCGCAGGAGCCGCTGATCTCAGTGGCCTGCAATCTAGGCTTCACCACGCAGGGCAATTTCTCGCGCTTCTTCCGCGACCATGTCGGCGTTCCGCCGACACTCTATCGCGAGGCGGCGCGGGCCATTTCCTGAACCATTTTCAGACTATTTGATAGGCGTTCAAGACGCATTGATAAGCGCCGCCGGGCTCGCCGCCCTACCCTCGCGACATACATATTCGCAAGGGAACGATCATATGGCGAAAGTCACCATCTCCAGCGTCATCGACGCACCGGTCGAAAAGGTCTGGGCGCGCATACGCGACTTCAACGGCCTGCCGAGCTGGCACCCGCGCATGGTCGAGAGCCATATCGAGGACGGCAAGGATGCCGGCACGATCGGCTGCGTGCGCAATTTCGAGCTCGCCAGCGGCGCCCGTATCCGCGAAAAGCTGCTCGACTTCTCCGACGACAATTTCCTTGTCAGCTATTCCATCCTGGAGACGCCGCAGCCGCTCACCAATCACAAGGCGACACTGCAATTGCGGCGGGTGACCGACGGCGACCGCACCTATGCCGAATGGACCGCCAGCTTCGACGCTGCTCCGGAAGAGGCCGACAAATTGGCCGAGGGCATGGGCGCCAACGTTTTCCAGGGCGGCTTCAACGCCCTGAAGAATCATTTCACCGGTCAAGGTTGAACTGAATTGGGCTGACAAACAGGAGCGTTCCATGGCGCTTGCATTGCAGACTTTTTCGACGGTCAAGGACGCGAATGCGGCGCTGAAAGCCGCCGGCACCCGCTATCTCGGCGGCGGCACGCTGGTCGTGCGCGCCGCCAATGAAGGCGATGTCTCGGTCTCCAGCCTTATCAGGTCGACCGAACCGGTGCTGTCGGCCATCACCGTTTCCGGCAGCGAGGTCCGCATCGGCGCTTCGGTGACCATGGCGGCGATCGCCCGTCACCCGGATCTCGCTGCGCTTAGCGGCGCGGCGCGCGCCGTCGGCGGCCCGGCGATCCGCAACATGGCGACAGTCGGCGGCAATCTCTTCGCCCCGGCGCCCTATGGCGATTTCACCGTCGCGCTGCTGGCACTGGATGCCACCGTCAGCACCGATGGGGGCGACCTACCGATCGAAACCTTCCTGGCAAAACGCGAAAGCAACCACGCCATCATCACCGCGGTCGGCTTCACCCTTCCGGCAGATGGCGGCCTTCGTTTCCTGAAAGTGTCGAGGGTCAAGCCGAAGGGCGTCTCGGTGCTGAGCATCGCCGCCGTGCTGGAGCAGGCTCCGGACGGCACCGTGTCTTCGGCGCGGATCGCGCTTGGCTGCATGGCCGACCGTCCGATGCGTGCGAAGGCGGCGGAGAAGGCATTGGTAGGCCGGACGCTGACCAGCGACGGCATCGCGCCGGCACTGACTGTCGCGAGCGATGGCACCTCGCCCGTCACCGATCCGATCGCCAGTGCCTGGTATCGCAATGAAGTCCTGCCAGTCCATCTCGGCCGGCTGCTGCTCGGCTGAAATTGCTCATTGGGGCGCGCGCTTGCTTGGCTGAGCGCAAGGAGGAAAACATGGCAAAGGTCCCGGTTCAGTTCACGCTCAACGGCGCGGAAAAGGCCGAATTCATCGACAGCGGAACGACGCTGCTCAACGCATTGCGCGACAAGATCAACGACACCTCGCCGAAAGGCGGCTGCCACCAAGGCACATGCGGCGCCTGCTCGGTCATCATCGACGGCGAACTCAGGCTATCCTGCCTGACGCTGGCCGAGACCTGCAACGGCGCGACCATCACCACGACGTCGGGGCTTTCGGAGAGCGGCGTGCTGCATCCTTTGCAGCGCGCCTTCCTCGACGCCTTCGCCACGCAATGCGGCTTCTGCACGCCGGGCATGATCATGGCGGCCAAGGTGCTGCTCGACCACACGCCGAACCCCAGCCGCGAGGATGTTGTCGAGGCGCTGTCGGGCAATATCTGCCGCTGCACGGGCTACGAGCCGATCATCCAGGCGGTGCTGACCGCCGCACGGTCCAATTCGCAGCACGCGGCTTGAGGGGAGTCAAAAAGATGGAACTCCGCAAGAGCTATTTCGCCGACCAGCGCAAGGATGATCTCCACGAGATCGGCCAGCCCCGGCCGCGCTCCGATTCACCCGGTCATGTCACCGGCAGGACCGCCTATTTCGCCGACCGCAATTTTCCCGGCATGCTGCATCTGAAGATGGTGCGCAGCCCGCACCACCACGCCCGCATCCGCAGCATCGACATATCAGAGGCCGAGAAGCACCCGGGCGTGGTGAAAATCCTGACCGCCAAGGATGTGCCGCACAATGTCTACACCATCCTGATCCTGATCCAGATCGGGCCGGAAGACGAGACGGTGCTGGCCGACGGCAAGGTGCGCTGGAAGGGCGAGGCGGTGGTGGCGGTGCTGGCTGAGACGGAGCGTGCCGCACAGGAAGCGGCGGCCAAGGTCAAGGTCGACTACGAGGTGCTGCCGGCCGTCTTCGACATGGAGGAAGCGCTGAAGCCCGGCGCACCGATAGTGAACGAATATCACGGCCAGAATTATTACCTCTATGACAGCGGCGAATGCCGCAAGGTGCGCTTCGGCGATGTCGAGGCCGGTTTCGCCGGGGCCGACCATATCCTGGAACAAACCTACCAGTCGTCGCCGATCGAGCACGCGCCGACCGAGACGACCGGCTGCATCGTCGCCCCAGAGGGCAATGACCGCTTCACCTGCTACACCAACACGCAGGCGATGTTCTTCACCCTCGACAATGCCTCGATCATCCTGCAGATGCCCGGCAACAAGCTGCATTTCGTCGGCGGCACCGTCGGTGGCGGTTTCGGCGGCAAGGTCGACGTCATCGTCGAGCCAATCGCCATCCTCGGCGCCAAGCTGACCGGGCGTCCGGTCTCCTTCATCTACAGCCGCGAGGAGGAGATGCAGATCTCCTCGCCGCGCGCAGCGGAAAAGGTCGTCATCAAGGACGGCGTCATGAAGGACGGCCGCATCGTCGCCCGCAAGGTCACCGGCTATACCGATGCCGGCGCCTATTCGCGCCACTCACCCTATGGCGCGCAGAAGGGCGCTGGCCACTATCCTGGTCCCTACACCATCCCGAACGTCTGGATCGATACCTACTGCGTCTACACCAACCGCACCCCCTCCTCCGCCATGCGCGGCTTCGGCGTCACCATCGGCGATTTCGCGCTGGAAGTGCAGATGGACAAGCTCGCCCGGCTGATCGGCATGGACCCGCTCGAATTCCGCTTCATCAATGCCTACCGCGACGGCGACATGAAGGCGCATCGCCAGCCGACCGAAGGCGCTGCGCTGATCGAGTGCATGCAGGAAGCCTCGCGTGCCGCCAACTGGCCGGTGGCGGAAAAGTACCTCTCCATGTCGTCCTACACGAAGGGAGCTTGAGATGGCGATCAGGCGCGGACGCGGCGTTGCCGCGATCAACTATCCGACCGGCATGAACCTCGGCGGCGACCCGACCCAGGCGCTAGTGCATTCGACGCCGACCGGCAATTTCATGGTGACGCTGTCATCAGTCGATCTCGGCCAGGGCATGAAACAGATCATGGCGCAGATTTGCGCCGAGACGATCGGCGTGCCGACCGACCGCGTCGTCGTCGACACCGCCGACACCGACACCGGCCCGCACTGCATGGGCACCTTCGCCTCGCGCGGCACGCACCGCGCCGGCAACGCCGTCATCCAGGCGGCCAGGGAAGCGCGCCAGGTGATGCTGGAAGTGGCGGCCGAGGAACTGGAAGTGAATGCGTCGGACCTCGAGACCGACGGCCAGGGTAACATCCTGGTCAAGGGCGCGCCGCAGAGATCGATCTCGATCTTCGATGTCGCGCTGTCGGCGCATTTCAAGCGCGGCCGCTCGATTTCCGGCCGCGGCATGTTCCTCATCCCGCGCTCGTACCCCGAAAAAGAAACCGGCGCGATGAAGCCGTCGACCTGTTATGCCCATGCCTGCGCGGTGGCGGAAGTCGAGGTCGATGATGAGACCGGCGAAGTCACCGTGCTGACCGTGAAGAACGTTTTTGAGATCGGCCGCGCGCTGAACCCGAAAATGGTCGAGCAGCAGCTCGTCGGCGGCTCGTGGATGGGCATCAGCCACGCGCTCTACGAGACGACCGAACCCTATTATCCCAACCGCGACCATGGCGGCACAGACTTCAACCAGTATCTGATGCCGGGACCGGGCGATCTTGCGCAAACCGAGATCATCGTGCTGGAACGGCCCTCGACCGACGGCCCGTACGGCGCCAAGGGGCCGGGCGAGATGTGCGCCAACCCGCAAATCCCGGCGGTCGCCAACGCCGTCTTCGACGCCGTCGGCGTGCGCATCGACACGCTGCCGATCACACCGGAGCGCATCCTACGGGCGCTGAAGGCGCAAGCCGGCGCGCCAAACTGAGTGTTGGAAATGCCCAAGAGAAGCGCCGAAACTGTCGCGACCTCGCCGGAGGCGGTGGCATCGCGCCTCGCCGCTTCGCGCTATCTGGCGGACGAGAGCCTGGCGACCGCCATCTTCCTGGCGATCAGGCTGGGCAAGCCGCTGCTGCTCGAAGGCGCGCCCGGCGTCGGCAAGACGGAAGCGGCGAAGGCGATAGCCGAGCTGCTCGGGCGCGATCTGGTGCGGCTGCAATGCTATGAGGGCATCGATGCCGCGCATGCGCTCTACGAATGGAACTACCAGCGCCAGTTGCTCGCAATCCGCCATGCCGGCGAGCATGAGGTCGACATCTATGACGACCGTTTTCTGATCGCGCGGCCGCTGCTGCAGGTGCTGAAGGCGCCGGAAAAACGCGTGCTGCTGGTCGACGAGATCGATCGCTCGGACCATGAGTTCGAAGCGCTGCTCCTGGAATTCCTTTCCGATTTCCAGATCAGCATTCCCGAGCGCGGCACCATCCACGCGACGGCGCAGCCGATCGTCATCCTGACCTCGAACCGCACCCGCGAGCTGGCGGAAGCGCTGCGGCGGCGCTGCGTCTACCACTGGATCACCTATCCCGGCGCCGAGCGCGAGGCCGAGATCATCATGCTGCGCGCCGGTGAAGTCGCCGAGGCGACCGCACGTGCCGTGGCTTCTGCCGTGCGCGACATCCGCGCCCGCCCGCTGGCCAAGCCGCCGGGCATCGCCGAAGCGGTCGAATGGGCGAACGCCGCGACGATCCTCGAAAAAGGCGGCAGCCCGTGGCCGGAAGCGTTCCGCCGCGCCATCGGCGTGCTGATCAAGGACGAGGAGGATCTGTCCTACATCGCGCCTGAGCTTGGCCGGATCGTCGAGGAGGCACTGGCGTGAGCGCCACAGCCTTGCCCCGGGCGGCTGCGCCCTTGCTCGGCTTCGGACGGCTGCTGCGCCGCTATGGCTTTCCGGTGGCGCCCGAGCAGGTGTCCGGCTTCATGCAGGCGGTGACGCTGCTTGGCCCGCGCTCGATGAATGACATCCACGAGGCCGCCCTTGCCACGTTGGCGCCACCGCCCGACCGCCGCGACGAATTCGAGGCGCATTTCCAAAGCCATTTCTACGGCAACACCGCGGCCGCGGTCGAAGGCGAGGCCGACGAAGAAACCCGCATCAAGGACGACGGCGGCTCCAGCGACGAAGAGAGCGAGGTGGCGCGCCAGGAGGAAGGTGGCGAGCTATCGTCTGGCGCCGAACAGTTGAGCGCCCGCGACTTTCAGCGCGACGGCGACGGGCTGGCCGCCTTCCGCCGCAAGCTTTCCGCCGCCCTGCCCGCCCGCCGCTCCTTCCGCACCGTGCGCGCGCACGCGCGCGGCAAGCTCGATCTGCGCCGGTCGCTGCGGGAAATCGTCAGCGCCGACGGCGACGTGCCATCGCCGCTGCTGCGCCGCAGGCAGACCGTGCCGCGCAAGCTGCTGATCCTGATCGACGTGTCGGGCTCGATGAAGCTGCATACATCGGACTATCTCAAACTGGCGCATGCGGCGGTGCAGGGCGCAGACCGGGCTGAAATTTTCACCTTCGGCACGCGGCTGACCCGCATCACCGGGGCGTTGCGCATCCGCGACCGCGACCAGGCGCTGGCCCGCGTGGCAGCGCTGGTCGACGACTGGGACGGCGGCACCCGGATGGGACCGACGCTGCTCGCCTTCCTGTCGGTGCCGCGCTTTTCCGCTTTCGCGCGCGGGGCAGCGATTGTCATCCTGTCGGACGCGCTGGAGCGCGGCGATCATGCCGAGCTGGAAACGGCGATGCGTCGGCTGAGCGCCCGCGCCTTCCGGCTTTCGCTGGCGACGCCGCTGGCCGGCGATCCGCGTTTCCAGCCGGCGACGGCAGCACTTCGCGCCATCCTGCCGGTGCTCGACGATCTGGTCGACGGCTCGTCGATCTCGGGTCTCTCCGATTTCATCCTGTCGCTCGCCCGCCCCGCTCCGGCGGCCGCAGCAATCTGGAAAAGGGCTTCATGATGCAAAAGGCGATCGACGCGCATTTCCACATCTGGCGCCAAGAGGATCAGCCCTGGCTGCGCGGGCCGATGGTGCCGCGCATCTTCGGACCTTATGAACCGATCCGCCGCGACTATCCGATCGAGGAATTCCTGGCCGATCAGAAAGGCTCCGGCGTCGAGAAGGCGGTCTATGTCCAGACCAACTGGGCGAAGGAGGATTTCGAGACCGAAGTCGCCTTCCTGCAGAAGACAGCTGACGAAACCGGCTGGCCGCATGCCATCGTCGGCTATGCCGATATGACGGTGGACGATGTCCGCCCCCAGATCGATCGCTTGAAAAAATATCCGCTGCTGCGCGGCGTGCGCATGCAGCTGCACTGGCACGAAACGCCGGCCTTCCGCTTCGCCGCCGCGCCCGATCAGGTCGTCGACCCGAAGGTGCGGGCCAATGTGGCGCGGCTGAAGGACTATGGCCTGTCCTTCGACCTGCAGCTTTTCCCGGCCCAGATGAAGGACGGGCTGACGCTTGTCGCAGAGAACCCGGAAACGAATTTCATCCTCACCCATGCCGGCATGCTGACCGGCATGGACCCGGAGACCACGGAGGCCTGGAAGACCGGAGTGCGCACGCTTTCAGCCGCGCCCAACCTCTATGCCAAGCTCTCCGGCCTCGGCACCTTCGTCCACCGCAACGACCCGGCGCTGATCGCTTACATCGTCGACAACGCGATCGACATGCTCGGCAGCGATCATCTGATGTTCGGCTCGAACTTCCCAATCGAGAAACTTTGGACCAGCCACGCCGAACTGATCAAGGCGCACCGGGAGGCGGTGGCCAAGCACGGCGCGGCCGCCGAGGCGAACATCTTTTGGAACACTGCGGAGAAGGTATATCGGCCGGGGTAGCGCAGCCCCCCTTTCCTTCTCCCCTTGTGGGAGAAGGTGGCCGAGCGAAGCTCGGTCGGATGAGGGGTGCTGGAAGGATCGCTATCTTGAAGAACTAAGCACTTAAAATCCCTCGATCTTTTTACGCTGCATTTCTTCCAACACCCCCTCATCCGTCTCGGCGCCACGCGCCGATCCACCTTCTCCCACAAGGGGAGAAGGAAAAGCTCCCCGCCTCCGCCGACACAGGACGGACAACTGCCGCCGGTCTCAATTCTGCGGATGATGACCCGAGACCTCGGCGCCCGCGGCCGGTGGCAGCGCCAGGAAGCGGAACGAGGCCGCGAGCCCGATAGCGCCGATCGCCAGGAAGGCGAGGCGGAAGTCTGTGAGGTCGAGCGCCGGCCCGCCCCTCGCGATCTGCGACAAGTTGAGCAGCGCCGCGGCGATCGCCACGCCGAACAGCATCGCCACCTGCTGCAGCATGCTGGACAGCGTCGCCGCCGAGCTGCGCTGCGGCGGGGCCACATCAGCGAAGGCCAGCGTGTTGAGCGCAGTGAACTGCATCGAACGCGACAGTCCGGCGATCAGCATCAGCGCCACCACCAGCGCTTGCGGGGTCTGCGGCGAGATCGCCGCGCAGGCCATGATCGACAGGGATGCGATCACGCCGTTGATGATCAGAACCGAACGGAAACCGAAGCGCCTCAGCGTCGGCGTCGTCACCGTCTTCATGCCGAGATTGCCGAGGAAATAGGCGAGGATCAGCATGCCGGCATCGACCGGGCTCAGCCCGAAGCCGACCTGGAACAGCAGCGGCAGCAGGAACGGCGTCGCGTTGATGGCGACCCGGAAAATGGTGCCGGCCGACAGCGTCGATAGGGCGAAAGTCTGCACCTTGAACGCTGTGAGATCGAGCAGCGGATTTTTGGCGCGCGCCAGATGCCGCACCGCCAGCCAGCCGACCAAGATGCCGGCGGCAAGCAGCGCCACGGTCGGCAAGGCGCCGTCTTCCACATGCGCGATGCGTTCGAGACCGTAAAGCAGGCAAGCAAGCCCGACAGAGGTCAAAAAGAAACCTGGCCAGTCGAGCGGTTTGGTCTCGGACTCGCGGTCGCCCGGAATGAAGCGGGCGACCAGCGCCAGGCCGGCCACGCCGAGCGGGATGTTGATGAAGAAATTCCAGTGCCAGGAGAGATAGGTGGTGATGAAGCCGCCGAGCACCGGCCCGACCACCGGCGCGAACAGCGCCGGCCAGGTGATCAGCGCCGTGGCATTGAGCAGCTCGGACTTCGGTGCGTTGCGCAGCACCAGGATACGGCCGACCGGCGTCATCAGCGCACTGCCCAGGCCCTGCACGGCACGTGCGGCGACGAACTGGGTCAGGTTCTGCGAGACGCCGCAGGCGATCGAGGCCAGCGTGAACAGCGCGATCGCCACGAGGAAGATGTTGCGCGCGCCAAAGCGGTCGACGAGCCAGCCCGACAGCGGCACGAACACCGCCATGGTCAGCATATAGGCGGTGATGCCGATGCTCATCGCCAGCGCCGGCACGCCGAAGGATTCTCCCATCTGCGGCAGCGACGTCGAGATGATCGTCGAATCCAGGAGCTGCATGAAGAAGGCAACGGCGACGATCAGCGCCACGCGGCGCGCCTGTGTCGCGCTTTCGGGCAAGGCTTCGTTTTCGGGAATGGCGGTCATGCGCAGGCCTGTACGAGAGGTTTTTCCCGCGCCACTGGGAACCAGGCAATTGTCCGGCAAATCGATGACGCACCGGTTTGAACAGCATTTGGGCGGCGCCGTCCAGACATGGCCCAACAAACTTTCGTGTCGTATCGCGACCTGTTATGCGATGACTGAACCTCGCCATCGAACCTCTTCTGACTTAGGAATTGTGTGCGCATGAAGCCCGTCTACATCGATTATCTCAACGCCCTCGACATCGAAGCGCTTGATATGACCGATGCGGAAATCATCGAAGCGGTCGAGGCCGGGCTGGTGGCGCAGGGCAACGGCCAGACGGTGATCGAGCCGCGCGTCCATCTCGAGCCGGACCCGTCCTTCAACGGCCATTTCAACGTCCTGCGCGGCTACGTCGCGCCGCTCGATTCGGCGGGCGTCAAGATCGTCGGCGACTATGTCGACAATTACCTGCACGGCCTGCCGTCGGAATTCGGCATCCTCAACCTGTTCGATCCGCGCACCGGCACGCCGCGTGCCATCCTCGATGCCACCGTGATCACCGACATGCGCACCGGCGCCGTCACCGCCATCGGCGCAAAACATCTGGCGAAAAAGACATCGAAGATCCTCGGCCATGTCGGCGCCCGCGGCACCGCCTACTGGAACGTGCGCCTGCTCGACCATCTCTTCGACTTCGACGAGATCCGCGTTCATTCGCGCCGGCCCGAAAGCCGCGACGGCTTTGCCGCAAAGCTATCCGCCGATCTCGGCAAGAAGGTCACGGCGGTCGCCGACTGGCGCGCTTGCGTCGAAGGCGCCGACATCGTCGTCGAGGCCTCGCGGCTGCTGGAACCGCAGGCGTTGCTGAAGACGCAATGGATCAAGCCCGGCGCGCTGGTGATGCCCTACGGCACGATGAGCGCGGTGGAATTGTCGCTGACCGACATCATGGCCAAGATCGTCGTCGACGACTGGGGCCAGTGCAAGGGCGGCAAATTCGGCTCGCTGCGCGCCCATGTCGAGGCCGGACGCCTCAGCGAAAGAACGCTGCACGCCGAACTTGGCCAGATCGCTGCCGGCCTCAAGCCCGGGCGTGAGAGCGACGACGAGACGATCCTGTTCTGGCATCGCGGCCTGTCGCTCTCCGACATCGCGCTGGGCGAAGCGATGCTGGCCAAGGCGCAGGCGCAGAACATCGGCCAGCGGCTGCGCTTCGCATGAGCGCGCTCATCCTCACCGGGGCCGACATCAGGGTCGAGGATGTCGCGGCGGTTGCCCGCGACGGACGCAAGGTCGAGGTGGCGTCTGTCGTCCGCGAGAGGCTGGACAGAGCGCGAAAAGTGCTCGACCGCGCCGCCGCCTCCGGCCAGCAGATCTACGGGCTCAACACCGGGCTCGGCGCCAATCTCGGCACGTCGGTCAGCGGCGACGCCAGCGCCTTCCAGCGCCAGTTGCTGGAAGGGCGCAGCGGCGCCGTGGGGAACGCGCTGCCGCAAGACATCGTGCGGGCGACGATGCTTGCCCGGGCGGGCATGTTTTCGGCCGGCGGTTCGGGCATTTCGTCAGAGGTTTTCAACGCACTCATCGACGCGCTCAATGCCGGCGTGCATCCGGTGATGCCGTCGCTGGGCTCGATCGGCGACAGCGACCTGGTGCTGATGGCAACGCTCGGCCGCATGCTGACCGGCGACGGCGAAGCCGACTTCCAGGGCCGGCGCATGCCGGCGGCCAAGGCGCTGGCGATGGCGCGCCTCGCCCCCGTCAGCCTCGCCCCCAAGGACGGGCTGTCGCTGATAAGCGCCTCGGCGGTGTCCGCCGGCAGCGGCGCGCTGGCGGTGGCCGACGCACTGTCCGCTTTCGCGCAACAACAGCAGGCGGGCGCGTTGACCATGGAAGGCATCGGCGCCAACCAGACGATCCTTGATCCGCGCTTGCATGCGGCACGACCGGCCGCTGGCCAGCAGCGGGCCGCGCAAGGCTTGCGCGATCTGCTGGCCCGCGACAAGGCGCCGGCGCCGGCCACCTTGCAGGACCCACTATCGATCCGCTGCATGCCGTCGATCCATGGCGCGCTGTTGCAGGCAATCGATCAGGCCAAGCAAGCCGTCGAGATCGAGCTCAACGCCGCTGCCGACAACCCGCTCGTGCTGGGCGACGACGCCATTGTGCTGTCGACCGGCAATTTCCACACCCCGTCGCTGTCGCTTGCCTTCGAGACGCTTGGCCTCGCCATAGCTCAATGCGCGGCCGCCTCTGCCGCTCGTTTCATCCAGCTTACCGGCTCAGGCCGCAACGGCCTGCCCAGATATCTATCGCCGGTCGGCGGTGCTTCGGCCGGTTTCGTGCCGCTGCAAAAGACGGTGAGCGCGATCCTCGCCGCCATCCGCCACAAGGCCAACCCGGTGACGCTCGACTTCCTACCGGTCTCGGAGGGCGTCGAGGACCATGCGACGCAAGCACCGCTGGCCGTCTCCAAATGCGCCGACATGATCGTGCTGTGGCAGCGGCTGATCGCCTTCGAGCTGATGGCGGCCGCACAGGCCGTAGACCTGCGCAACGGGCTGACGTTGGCGCCGGCAACCGCCGCGATTCATGCGGCGGTGCGCGCGCTTGTCCTGCCGCTCAAGGAGGACAGGCCCCAGGGCATCGATGCCGAGGCGATTTACGCAGCGCTCGCCAGCGGATCGTGGCAGGCGTAGCGCCGAGCGACCGCTCGTCAAAAGACGATTGTCTTGTGGCCGTTGAGCATGACGCGAGCTTCAAGATGCAGCTTGACGGCCCGCGCCAGCACGCGGCTTTCAATGTCGCGGCCGACGGCCACGAAATCCTCCGCGCTCATCGCATGGGTGACGCGCTCGGTCTCCTGTTCGATGATCGGGCCTTCGTCGAGATCGGATGTCACGTAATGCGCTGTCGCGCCGATCAGCTTGACGCCGCGGTCGAAGGCCTGGTGATAGGGCTTTGCGCCCTTGAAGCTCGGCAGGAAGGAATGGTGGATGTTGATCGCCCGCCCGTAAAGCCGATCCGAAAGGCCCTTCGAAAACACCTGCATGTAGCGCGCCAGGACGACGAGCTCGGACCCCGTCTCCTGCACGAGATCCAGCAGCTTCTGCTCCTGTTCGGCCTTGTTTTCCCTGGTCGTCTGCCAATGGTGGTAGGGGATATCCTCCATCTCGGCGAAGCGCCGGGCGTCTTCATGATTGGAGACGACGGCGGCGACCTCAGCATTCAGCCAGCCGACCCTGATCTGGTAAAGCAGGTGGAGAAGCGCATGGTCGAATTTCGAGACCATGGCGATGATCTTCGGGCGGCGCGCCTGATCGACCAGCGCGGTCTCCATCCCGAACCGGTCGACGGACGATTCCAGGGCTCGCTCCAGATCGTCCTTCGTCGAGCCTGCCGGGCTGGTGAACGCGATCCGCATGAAAAAGCGATTGCTCTGCCGGTCCCAGAACTGACTGCTTTCGGCAATGTTGGCGCCGTTCGCGGCAAGCTCAGTGGTGACCGCGGCGACGACCCCCGGCCGGTCTTCACACGATAGAGTGAGAATATGAACCGGCTTCACATTGCCAGTTGCAGCATTGCCGTCAGGTTTCACGCGCCGTCGACCCTTTTCATGAACAGACCGAGTTGGTCCGGGTCCATATGCACCACATGTTTGTCTTCGGGATAGGCCAAGCTGTTCACGTCGGCGACATATTCGGAAAAAGCGGCGATGCGTTCCGCCTGCAGGCGGTCATATTCAGCGGCGAAATTGCGGTAGACCTTGGAATGGCGGGGCATGTGGCCGCGGTTCTGGCCAAGGATGTCGTCGGCGAACAGATACTGCGCGTCGCAGCCGGTGCCCGCTCCCATCGACAGCATGATCAGCGACGTCCGTTCCGAAATCGCCTTGGCCACCTCGACCGGCACCACTTCGATCTCGGCGCCGACAGCACCTGCGGCCTCATACTGCTTGACTGCCTCGAAAATCTGCATGGCGCTGTCGGCGGTCTTGCCGACGGCCTTGAAGCCACCGGTCCAGGTCGCGCGGGATGGAATGAGTCCGACATGGCCGATCACCGGTATATTGTCATCGGCCAGCCGTTTGACGGTGGCATAACCAGCGCTGCAATAGACCGCGTCGGCGCTCGCCTTGTAGAGCCGGAACGCCCAGCGCACGAAATCGTCGGCTGTGCCGATCTCGTAGAAATTGTCGCCCGGCATGGTGAACAGGCTGGGTGCGGCATCGCGGTATTGCGGGTTGAGCACCAGCTCCGGCGGCACCGAGACGATATCGATCCCAGCCCTTTCGGCGGCCTCGGCCTCATCCATCGTCAACACGCGCAGCATGGTCAGTTGCCGCTTGCCCTTCATGGCGCGCAGATCGGCGATCGTGGGTCTTTTACGGCTCATCGAGTTTGGTCCCTTTGTTGCGTGAATGGAAGGCCGGTCAGGCGATCTGGATCATCACCTTACCGGCCTCGACCTTGACCGGGTAGGTCACAAGATTGACGCAGACGGGAGCCCCCTTGGCCTGGCCGGTCTTGTAATTGAAGCGGCCATTGTGCTTGGGGCATTCGATGATGTCGTCCATGACAAGCCCGTCGGCCAGATGGGCCTTCTCATGCGTGCAAAACCCGTCGGTGGCGAAGAATTCGTCGTCAGGGGAACGGTAGATCGCGAAGGTGCGGCCGCCATGGTCGAAGCGGATGACATCCTCTTCTTCGACATCGTCCACGGCGCACGCTTCGACCCAATCGGCCATCTCTACTTCTCCTGAATTTTCTGTAATGCGGCGGGTGTGCAGTGCCTATTCCGCCGCCGCTGACATGTTCACCTCGTGGAACTCGCCACGATAGGGCCGCGCCGTCGGCGGCAGCTCACGCTTGAGGAAATAATCCTCATATCTGAGCTGCCTGAGGAGGACCGGCCAAACCTCGCGATAGGCATGCCACATCGACGGGTTCGGCTCCGGCAAATCGTGCTTGATCAACTCATGCAGCCTGGGCAGCGCATGATAGGGCACCATCGGGAACATGTGATGCTCCACATGGTAGTTCATGTTCCAGTAGATGAAGCGGCTAATCGGATTCATGTATACGGTGCGGGTGTTGAGCCGGTGGTCGATCACGTTGTCGGCCAGGCCGATGTGCTGCAGCAGGCCGGTCAGCACCATGTGCCAGGTGCCGTAGAGGCGCGGCACGCCGATGAGCACCAGCGGCACCCACGACCGCATGGTGAGGGCGAGCGCAATCGTGGCGACATAGATGGCGACATGCCAGCGCGCGGCGATGACGGCCTTGTGCTGTTCCATCTCGGGAACGTAGCTTTTCTCGTCGGGCGTGAGCTTGCCGAACGCTTGGCGTACCAGCGCCGGAAGCGAATAGCGAAAATCAAGGATACCGGTGAAAGCGAGCGCTGCGCGCAAAAGGTCCGGCGGGCGCATCACGGCGATCTCGGCATCGCGTCCGACGATGATGGTATCGGTGTGGTGTCTGGCATGGCTCCAGCGCCAGGTCACGGGATTGCGCATCAGCATGAAGCTGGCGATCTGGTAGACCACATCATTCATCCAGCGCGTGCGGAAGGCAGTGCCATGGCCGCATTCATGCCAGCGTGAGTCGCTGGAGGAGCCGTAGAGCACGCCGTAGACGAAGAAGAACGGCACACACCACCAGGTGCCCCAGAAATAGACGCCACCGGCCGCCGAGCCCAGAATGGCGACGATCCAGATGATCGTGTCGCGGATCGCCGGGCCATCCGACCGTTGCATCAGCTCCTTGATTGCCTTGCGGGAGACGTCGGTGTGATACCATTCGGCCGAAGCCAGCCCTGTCTCGATCGCCCTGCGTGTGCTCTCGCCGACCAGGCTGTAGTCGCGCTTCACTGTGCCAGCCATTGTGACCTCCAAATCCTGATGGGCCGCGAGCCCTCCCCGCTCCGACCGGACCCAGCCTCCCAACTGGTGCTTCGCATCGTCCTCGCCATCATCACGACCTGTCTCCGAGCACCGGAAAATTGCCTGACGGCTGCGGATAATCTTGCTGCGGCTGCCTGGCGATGTCAGTGATCCGGCTTTCGGCCGCCGCAATCTCGTCGGCACCGTCAAGGACCCGGAACACCGCATTGTAGGAGCGGCTCTCGCCATGCTCCAGCCAGATCATCTCGCCGCGTTCGCGCGCTGCCAGATTGCCCAGCACATGATGCGTCGACGGCTCGATGCCGAGCGCATAATGTCCGGCCTGGAAATTCTGCCACTCATAGGCGCAAGGCAACTGGTGCTTGCGGGTGACGACTTCGAGACCGAGGCCGAGACGGTCGTTGACCACCGCCACCGGCACGTCGCCGTTGACGTCGGCGCCGAGTTCGTGCTGCCAGACCTGTTCCGTAAAGCCCAGTTGCGGTGCCGGCGCCGTTCGGTAGCCGACCTTCTGCGCCTCATAGCGCTCGCCGGCATGGCCCGCCCAGACGACGTCGCGGATCGGCGCCAGGTAGCGCGAGCCCTCGTCGAGCACCGGATGGCTGACATTGATGTGATAAAAGTACATATGCGGCGTGCGGCCAAAACCGTGATTGACGACGCGGTCCGAAAGCCGGATCTCGTTGGCGCCGACATCGGCCTCGATCCGCCGCAGCAGATGCAGATCCTCGCCGAACACCGTCGACTGCTGGACGATGCCTTCGGCCCACAGCACGCAGCGGTCGCCGTCCCATGTCTCGCCATAGCCGGTCAGGCGCGCCGGGATTGTGCTGACGCGGCCATGCAGCGAATGACGCACCGTCTTCTTCGGTGGATAATTGTAGCTGTCGGCGGGGACCTCGTTCATGAACAATATATGGTCAAGGCCGCAGGTCAGCAGCAGGCCGGAAAACGACCGCGCCCAGGCCAGCCCCTCCTCGCCTTCATATTCGTGCAGCCCGGGATGGCGAAAGCCGCTCGGCGAATGCCAGCCGACCGCCTGGCCCTTGAAATCGCAATCGGCGATGTCGAGCGCCCGGTCGACCAGCGCGGTGAAGCGCAGGCCGGAGCCGGTGCGGAATTCGAGCATGCGGATGCCGCGCTCCACGCCATCGCCAAGCGTCATCAGCCGCACGCCGGCGAATTGCGACAGCATGCCGGACCGTTCCGCGACCTGCCGGCGCGAAAGCGTCTTGCCGTAAAGCTCTACCATGTGACGGCCAGTTCCTTCACTTCGCTCTCGTCTCCTTGAGCAGGGCCGACATGTCGGCGCCGGTGATGATGCTCTCCACCGTCAGCAGGTCGGTATCGGCGACCGTCTGCTCGGCGACGATCTCGCCGCGGCGCATGACGATGATGCGGTCGGCGACCTGGAAGACATGGTGGATATTGTGGGTGATCAAAAGCACCGAATGACCGGCTGCGCGGACCTCCTTGACGAAGCGCAGCACGCCATGTGTTTCCTCGACACCGAGATTGTTGGTCGGCTCGTCGAGGATGATGACCTTGGCGGCGAACTGCATGGCCCGCGAAATGGCGATCGACTGGCGCTCGCCACCCGACAGCGTGCTGACCAGCGCATCGGCGTCGAGCTTTTTCGAGATGCCGACGCGCTTCAAAAGTGCCAAGGCGGCGTCGCGCACGTTGGCGAGGTCGAGCGGCGCGAACACGCCCAACCATTTGAGATTGACCGGCTCGCGACCGAGAAACAGATTGCGCGCGATGCTGAGATCCGGCGCCAGCGACGTATCCTGGTGGATGGTCTCGATGCCGAGATCCATCGCGTCGCGCGTCGAGCGGATGGAGACCTTCTGGCCGCGCACATAGATCTCGCCGCGGTCAACAGGGAACACGCCGGAGATCGCCTTGATCAGGGTGGATTTGCCGGCGCCATTGTCGCCGAGGAGAGCCACCACCTCGCCCTCGTTGAGTGTGAAGGAGGCGCTCTTCAGGGCGCGGACGCTACCGAAGGACTTTTGCAGGTTCTGCAGCCGAAGCACTTCCATGATCAGCTCCTGGCGGCGTTCTTCTGCAGCAAAGCGTGCAGGATGAGCATGGCGAGGATGATGACGCCGACGAAGATGTTGTAGGCGAGCCCCGGCACGCCGATCAGCACGATGCCGTTGCGGATGCTGCGCAGCATCAGCGCGCCGACGATCGTGCCCAGGATCGTGCCGCGCCCGCCGGTCAGCGCCGTGCCGCCGACCACCACCATGGCGATCACTTCGAGTTCGTAGCCGGTGCCGGCCACCGGCGAGGCAGCCGAGATGCGGAAGGCGCTGATCATGCCGGCCAGACCCGCCAGCACCGAGGTCAGGATGAACAGCCAGATCTTGACCGCATCGGCCGGCACGCCGCGCGCCACCGCCGCATTCCGATTGGAGCCGACGGCGCTGATCCAGTTGCCGAGCTTGGCGTAGTGCAGCACGTAGATCGCCAGCAGCGACAGGCCGACGAACCACCACAACGAGGTGTAGAACCGGAATGAGCCGATGTTGAAGCTCCCAGCCAGCAGCGTCACGAAAAAGCCGGGCTGGTCCCAGGATTTCAGCGGGAAGCCTTGTGTGATGTAGAGCGCCGCCCCTCGCACCACAAGCAGCATCGACAGCGTCACCAGGAAGGAGGAGATACCGATCTTGGTGACGATCAATCCGTTGATGGCCCCGATCGCCACGCATAACAACAGCCCGGCAAGCAGCGCCACACCGATATCAACCTGGCCGCTCTGCACCAGAAGCATGACCACGACCGGCGCGAGCCCGAACACGGCACCGACCGAAAGGTCGAATTCGCCCGCCGTCAGAAGCAGCGTCATGCCGAGGGCGATGATGCCGAGCTCGGGCAGGAACGCCATCATGTTGGAGATGTTGAGCGGCGACAGGAAGTTGGCGTCGGCGATAGCGAACGCCGCCAACAGCACGACGAGGATGACGAGCGAGGAGAATTGCGGCGAGCGGATCAGGCTCGACCTGCGCTTGACGCCCGGCATTTCCTCTTCTGCGGCAATTGTCATAACGGTTTGAACCATATCGTGGAGCGACGTCCGCCGCCTGCGCGGCGGACGTCAATTTCCATCACTTGTTGTAGAGTTTCAGGATCGGCTCGACGCTTGTCGCGTCGTAGAGGCTAAAGGTGTGGATGTCGTAGCCGATCGGTTCGCCCGAGGCGGCGAGACCGAGCAGCGCGACCGGCATAAAGCCTTGCGCCGACGGGAACTGCCAGGCGGCCGCGTTGACGAAGCCGGCCTTGACGGCTTCAGCGGTTTCCTTGGAATTGCCCCAGCCGACGACCGGGATCTTGCCGGCCGGCACGCCGGCGCCGTCGAACACCCGCTTGATGCTGGCCGCCACGGAATCGCCGAGTGCGATGATCGCCGGCGGATTGTTGGCCACCATATAGTCGGTCATCTTGGCGATGATGCCGGCTGGATCGGTGCCGCAATCGACCACGTCATATTTGATGCCAAGCGGATCGAAGACGCTGGCGATGCCTTCGGTCTCGAGCTGCTGATAGCTGGCACCCGGCACCTCCACCGGCAGGAACACCTTGTCGCCCTGCTTCACCATCTTGTTGTCGACCAGATACTTGGCCCAGATGACGCCGGCCTCCTTGAGGTCGGCGCCGACATACGCCTGCCGCCCGGTTGCCGGATCATCGGTGTTGAAGAACACGATCGGGATGCCCGCAGCCTTCGCCGCCTTGACCTCCTCGGTCCACAGGCCGGGCTGCGCCGATGTGGTGCCGATACCGTCGGGCTTGGCGGCCAGTGCCGAGTTGAAGGCCTCCTTCTGCGCCGCCATGTCGCCGCCGCTGAAGGAGATCTTGCAGGTCACCTTGAGCTGGTCGCAGGCCTTGGTGGCGCCGGCATTCCAGTCGAGCCAGAATGCATCCGATGGGCCGCCATGCGACAGGAGATAGAACGTCTTCTGGCCGTCCTGTGCGAATGCCGGCGAGCCCAACCCTATCCCTGCCAACAAAGTCGCGGCCGTCGCCAGTTTCAATCCGAATTTCAACATTTCGCTTCCTCCATTATATTTCCTCCCGGTGGAAAGCGCCGCCGCATAGCGGCGACGCAGGACTCCTATCAGAGGCCGTTGGCGCGGAACTTGCCGTCGAGGAATTTCTTGGCGCGCGGCACGTCGTCTTCCGAGAGATGCTCGATGATGACCGGAATGTTCGGGTGCTTTTCGGCAAGCCGCTTGAGATAGAGGTCGTAGTTGAGCGAACCGAGGCCGGGCGCCGGCAGCTCGATCTCGCCGACACCACGGAAAGTGTGGCTCTCCAGCGCGTCCTCGTCGCCGATATCGGCGTGCTTCTCCGACTTGTCGCCGCCCGATCGCTTGACGTCCTTGGCGTGGGCTATTCTGATCTTGTCGGTCAGCGTGTCGAACACTTGGTTCAGGATCTGGTCCATCCTGTCGATGTTATGGGTCTCGAAATAGTTGGTCGGATCCATCAGAAGGCCGAGGCCGGGATGGTCGACCTGCGCGAACATCTTCACCGTCTCCTCGACCGAGCCGACGACATTGTTGACATAGGTTTCGAGCAGGAAGACCGCCCCGTGGTCGTAGGCCGTCTGGGCAAGGTCGGCGATGACCTTACGGCATTCCTCGAAACCTTCCTCGGTCTTGTTCTTGGGATGATGGACCCAGTCGGACTCGGTGTTGTAAGTGCCGGTTTCCGAGATCACGTAGGGCGAGCCGAAATCACGGGCACTGCGGATGATCTCCTTGAGATAGCCGACGCGCTTCTCGCGCTCCGCTCTGTCCGGATGGATGATGTTGGTGTAGCCCGACACGCAGCACACCGGCAGATTGTGGTCGCGGAAGACGTCGCGAACAGCCCGGGCCTTGTCCTTGGTGATCTGCCCGGCCGACAGGTCGACATCCCTGAAATGCAGGTCGAGCTGCACCGTGTTGAAATCGAGCGCGCGGATCTTCTGCGCGGTTTCCTTGAGGCTGTACGGGAAATAGCCCGTGAAAATACCTGCCTGCATCATGATATGAAGTCCTCCCTGTAAGTGATTCAGCTGATTGGGTTTGTCGAGATTTCGGAAAGCTTGACCGTGCGGCCCTCGTCGATCGAGCGGTAGCCGGCTTCGATCAGCGCCATGGTCTTGACGTTGTCGGCGACGGAAAGTGCCGGCGGCTCACCCGTCTTCACCGCGTGCTGGAGCTGCTCCATCACGCCGATGAAGGCATGCGGGAACCACATCGTGCCCCAGCTGGGTGTCACCCATTCGCCGCCAGTGGTTTCGGTCGAAGCATAGGTCAGCGTCGAGGCGGAACCAGTCGGCCAGCCGATCGTGCCCTTGGCGACGCCCTTGGTGCCGTCGACGCGCCAGTTGATGTGCTGGTCGTCCTTGTAGCCCTCCTGGCGCGGGCCGGACCAGACATCCTCCAGCGACACGGCGAGCACGCCGGACGGGAACCGCAGCGTCGAAACGGTGATGCCGTCCGAATGATCGAAGCGGGTGCGCGGATCCTTGCGGGTCAGCGTGGTGATCTCCAGGGGATCACCGAACAGGAAGCGCAGCACGTCGAGGTGGTGGACGCTCATATTGGCGAGCGTCAGCCGATCGTAGTCCTCGAGGAAGCTCTGCCAGTGCGGGATCGCGTGCATGTCGATCTGCGCGAAGACGATGTCGCCGAGCGCGCCGCTGTCCATGATCTGCTTCAGCACGCGCATCGACTGGTCATAGCGCATGTTCTGGTTGACCGAGAGGATCTTGCCGGCCTTGGCCGCCTCGTCGCGCAGCTCGATTGCATCCTTGAGCGACAACGCCAGCGGCTTCTGCGCCAGGATCGCCTTGATGTGCTTCTGCTTCAGCGCGTGCCGGATTAGCGCCGGCTGCTGGTCCGGCGGAAAGGCAAGGTCGATGATCTCGACATTTTCGTCCTCGATCAGTTGTTCAGGCGTGCTGTGGACGGTCGGGATCTCCCAGCGCCTTGCGACCTTCTCGGCGCTGGCTTTGGTCCGCGAGGCGATCGCCACCACCGGAAAGCCGGCATCGTGATAGGCAGCAAGATGGCATTCGGCCATGATCATGCCGGCGCCGACGCAGCCGATTCTATACTCTTTCGTGCGGACCTTCACGTCCGGCTCGAACCCGTTGTTTGCCATCTGATCCTCCCGAAGCTCGTTTCTTGCAGCCGCCGTCATCGTGCCAGCGCTCCGCCGCTTTGCCCGAAATAATGCACTCTGGCCGGCTCACAGGATATCGCCACCATGGCGTCCGGCCTTATGTCCGGCTGGCCACGCAGCAGCGCCCTCAGGCGCGCCTGCCCGGCAGCGAGCGTCACCACGGTGTAGCCGCCAAGCGGCTCGACCTCGAACACCCGCGCCGGGCGGCCCGCGCGCCCATCCGATATTTCCCCATCCAGCCATGGCCGGACCTTGATATCTTCCGGCCTGAGCCCGATCTCGACGGCATCGGCCGGAGCAGCCTTGTCCGCGATACGGATCGCGCCTTCCGCCGCCTCGACGCCGCCCTCGCCGCGCACCGATTTCAAGATATTCATCATCGGCGAGCCGAGCAGCTGCGCCACATAGGTGCTGGCCGGGCGATCATAGATCTCGGCCGGCGCGCCGATCTGCCTGATCTTGCCATCCTCCAGGATGGCAATGCGGTCGGCGACCGACATCGCCTCTTCCTGGTCGTGGGTGACATAGATCAGCGTCTTGCCGAGCTCGCGCTGGATGCGCTTCAGCTCGACGCGCGTCTCCTCGCGCAGCCTGGCATCGAGCGCCGAGATTGGATCGTCCATCAGATAGGCATTGGGATCGCGCACCAGCGCGCGGGCGATCGCCACGCGCTGCCGCTCGCCGCCCGAAAGCTGCGCCGGCGGCTTGTGCAGGATGTGGCCGATATGCAGCTTGGCCGCGACATCGGCGACACGCCTTTCTATATCGGCCTCGGCGACCCGGCGTTCGACCAGGGGAAAACGGACATTGTCGCGCGCGCTCATATGCGGAAACAGCGCCAGGTTCTGGAACACCATGGCGATGTTGCGCTCGGCCGGCGACACGGTGTTGACTGGCCTGCCGCCGATCAGGATTTCACCCGCGTCAGGCGTTTCAAGCCCGAGCACCAGGCGCAGCACCGTCGACTTGCCCGACAGCGGCGGGCCGAAGAAGCAGAAGAACTCATTGTCGTTGACCGTGAACGAGGCGTCATCGACGGCGAGCGTGTTGCCGTAGCGTTTCGTCACATTGCGGAAGACTATATCGGCCATGGTCTTAGCCCACTTTCATGGCAAGGCCGGTGGCGGCGTCGAAGACGCGCACCGACTGCGCGGCAGGCGCGACGACCGCTGTCTGCCCGATCGCCAGCCCGACATCATTGTCGAACACCGCCTTCACTGCGCTCTCGCCCAGGCCGAGATGCACGATGGTGCGCGCGCCGATGCGCTCGACGAAGGTTACCGGCAAGGAGAGCCCCTGGCCGCGTTTGACCAGCGCCGCCTGTTCCGGGCGGAAGCCGTAGAGCACATCGCCCCGCGCGCCCCGCACCGCGGCGGCGATTTTGGCCGGCAGCGGCGGCGTCGCACCGAATGGCCCGAGGTCGACGACCAGGCCCCGGTCGCTTTCCGCTGGCCTGCCCTTGAGCAGGTTCATGCCCGGCGCACCGATGAAGCGGGCGACGAAGACATTGGCCGGATTGTTGTAGACCTCGAGCGGTGTGCCGACCTGCTGAAGCACGCCATGGTCCATCACCGCGATACGGTCGGCCATGGTCATCGCCTCGAGCTGGTCGTGGGTGACATAGACCATAGTCTGCCGGAACTGACGCTGCAGCTGCTTCAGTTCGGTCCGCATCACCGCGCGGAAGGCTGCATCGACATTCGACAGCGGCTCGTCGAGCAGGAAGATCGCCGGCTCCATGATCGCCGAACGGCCGATCGCCACACGCTGCAAGATGTTGACCGACAGCCGGTCGGCCTTGCGGTCGAGCAACGGCGTCAGCTGCAGCATCTCGGCAATGGCGCCGACGCGGCGATCGATCTCGGCCTTTGGCGCGCCGCGCATTTTTGGGCCGTAGGCGAGGTTCTGGCGCACCGTCATATGGGTGAAGATCGCGTAGTTCTGAAAGACGAAGCCGACCCCGCGGCGTCCCATCGGCACGCCGGCCATGTCGCGCTCGCCAAACAGGATCTTGCCACCCGTCGGCTCTTCCATGCCGGCGATCATGTTCATCGTTGTCGACTTGCCGCAGCCGGACGGCCCGAGCAGCGCCATGAACTCGCCATCAGCGATGGCCAAGTCCATCGTCTTCAGCGCGGTGAAGTCGCCGAATTTCTTGACCAGGTTCTGCAGATGGATGGCGCTCATGCCGTCACCTCGCGTGCCCGGGCCATGCGCTTCATGGCAAAGACCGCGGCGATGGACAACACGATCAAGATCGCCAGCGCGATCGCCGCGACATAGCCCCAGATCAGGTCCTGCGTGGTGAGCTTGTAGATGTAGACGGAGATCGTCTCGGTGGCGACACCGGGGCCGCCGCCGGTCATGATGTAGAGCGTGTCGAATATCTTGAAGTTCTCGATCATCCTGATCGCCAGCGCGATGATTATGATAGTCTTCATCTTCGGCAGCACGATGGTGACGAAGCGCTGCCAGGGATTGGCGCCGAGCAGCGTCGCCGCCTTGATCTGGTCCTCGGGCACGCCGACCAGGCCGGCAAGCAGGATGAGGAACATCAGCGGCGTCCACTGCCAGATGTCGGCAACCATGACGGCGATGAGCGCCAGCGTCGGGTCCGAAAGCCAGGCGATGGTGACGGGAAAGCCTGATATCGCCGACAGGATGTCGTTCACCGGACCGCCCGACTGGAACAGCATGAAGAACATGTAGCCGGCCACCGCCGGCACCACCATCATCGGCATCAACAGGATCGAGTAGAAGATCCGTTTGCCCGGAAACTCGTCGGCAAACAGCGTGGCGAGCGCCAAGCCCAGCAGGAATTCCGCCGGCACGCAGATGATCATGACAACGGCCGTGCGCTTCAGCGCGCTCCAGAAGCGCGCATCGGCAGCAAGGTCGGTGTAATTGGCGAAATTGTTCCATAGCGACCAGGCGCTCCACCAGCCGAGGCCCGAAAGCGGTGACCAGTCGGTCAGGCTGATGTACAGCTGCATCAACAGCGGGAAGACCGCGATGAACAGCACCAGGATCTGCGCCGGCAATGTCAGCCGGAAGCCGAGCTTTGCGCCTTCGTCCCGCAAGGCTGGCTTTGCCTGGACGGTCTTCATCACGTCCTCCGAAATCGTCGCAGTCACCGCGCTCATTGCTTGAGCGCCCCGAACGTCAGCCCGCGCACCAGATGACGCTGGATGGCGATGCCCATGATGACCGGCGGCACCGCGGCGATCAGACCGAGCGCGGCCTTGGCGCCATAGAGCTGTCCGGTCATCGAGGAGGAGAGCGACGCCATGTAGACGGGAACCGTCACCCATTCGCGCGTCGTCAGAAGCAGCGCGATCAGATAGTCCGACCAGTTGAGGATGAAGACAAACAGCGCGGCGCTGGCCAGCGGCGCGCGCATCATCGGTAGTGTGATGCGGGTGAAGACTCGCAACCGCGAACAGCCCTCGACCAGTGCTGCCTCCTCGATCTCGCGCGGCATGTCGTCGAAGAAGGTCTTCATCAGCCAGAAGGCAAAAGGCAGCGTGACGATGCCGTAGATCAGCGACAGCCCCCACCAGCTGTCGGTGAAGTTGAGGAAGGCCCACATGATCATCACCGGGGTCATGACCGCCATGGGCGGAAACAGGCGAAGCTGGATCAGTGCCAGCGGCAGGTTCTGGCCCGAGCCGAAGCGCGATAGCCCGTAGGCCGCCGCAGTGCCCGCTGACATGGCGATCGCCGTCCCGAATACCGCCGACAGCAGCGACGACAGGATCGGCTTCAGGGCGGTGCGGTCGAGCGCGACGATCAGATTGTTGGTCGATTCACCAAAGACGAAGCGGAAATTGCTGAGTGTCGGGTTCTTCGGCCACCAAGTCAGGTCAGCGCCGGTCGCCGACCATTCGGCGATCGGCTTGAAGGCCATCGACACCATCCACAGGATCGGAACCAGCGTCACCGCCATTGCCGCTGATATTGCGGCATAGCGGAATATCGCGAAGGGAATTGAACGCTTCATCTTGCAGCTTTGCTGGTACCATCGTTTGCGGAGGGGAAGAGCAACTCCTCCCCTCCCTTGGCGCGATCCTGGGAGGATCAGCTGATCGGATCGAGAACGGTGGGCCATGCCTCCTTGTTGGTCTTGATGGCTTCGAGAAGCTTCTCCTCGCCGGTCCGGCGCGCGATCTTCTTCCACTCGGCCTCGGTGTCGGCCATCGCCTGCTCGGCGGTCTTTGCCTTGGTCAACGCGGCGACGAGGTTCTCGTCCAGCGCATTGTGGAAGGCGGTGGCACCGGGGTAGTTGATGGTCGGCACGGTGCGGGCGACCGTCTCGCGCACCACATCCATGTGGTAGGCGTGGTAGGTCTGGCGGACCAGCGGGTCGGAGAAATCCGACAGGCGGAACGGATCGAAATAGCCACCCGGATTGGCGGTCATCCAGGCGTAGATGCGGCTCGATCCGAGCCATTGCAGGAACAGGTAGCAGGCCTCCGGATTCTTGGCCTGCGAGGAGACCGAAGCCGACAGATTGAGCCAAAGCACCGAACGGCTGATCAGCTTGCCGTCGATCTCGCGGCCCGGCGGCAGCATCGAGCCGATCTTGCCGGTGACAGCTGAATCCTTGTTGCCGGCATTGTCGAGGAATTTCGGCAGGTTGGAGAAGGCGCAGGTCATGGCGGCACCGCCCTTGGCAAAATTGCCGTACTGTTCCGGCCAGCCCCACGAGATCGCATCCGGCGAGTGATGGGCCAGCGATGCAATGTACTCGTTGGTCGCAGCAATGCCTTGCTCGGAATTGATCAGCGGATTACCGGTGTCGTCGAACAGGAACTGGTTGGGCGAAGCCATTGAGACATAACGCTGATACCAGTTGGTGTAGCCCCAGCCCTGGTTGCGCAGATCGGTCGAGCCGAACAGGCCCTTGTCCGGGCGCTGGAAGAAGGCCGCGACCTCGTCATGCTGCTTCCAGGTCTTCGGCGGCGCCAACTCGTAGCCATGCTTGTCGGAGAAGGCTTTCTTCTCGGCCGTGTCGCCGAACAGATCGGTGCGGTAGACCCAGGTCTGGAAATCGCCATCCAGCGAAACGCCATAGGTCGAGCCGCGATACTGGTTGAGCAGCGACACGCCCTTAGCGCCGTTAACATAGCCGCGCTCGGGGTCGTCCCATTCGGGCTTATGCTGGGCGACGAAGTCGTCGAGCTTCAGGATGCCGCCGGTTTCGGCGAGGTCGCCGAGGCGGTTCCACTCGACCGCATAGATGTCATAGGCCCCACCCTTGGTGGAGATGTCCTGCATCGTCTTGGTGAATTCCTGGCCATTCGGCACGCCGACGATTTCGAGCGGAATGCCGGTTTCCTTTTCCCACAGATCCTTGATCGACGGCGCGCCGGCGGGAAACGGCTGCGTCAGCTGGCCGATCGAGCCGTCGGACAGGCCGAGCACAATCTTGGCCGGCGCCTTGCCGGCACCCTTCATCGCCTTGGCCGCCTCGATGGCGCGGCCTTCCGGCGTATCTGGGCCATACTGATAGCGCTCCGAGCCGTCGAAGCCCGTGGGGCCGCCGATCATGCCCGGCGCGAGTGCGTCGGCGGCGTAGGCGCGGCTGGGACGGATGAATTTTGGCGCGATACCTGCTGCGGCAACAAGCACTGCCGCCTTTCCACCGGACGCCAGCAAACGGCGCCGCGACATGCGGATCAAATTCGACATTGGAAATCCTCCCTCGGGCCTTGTTCCTCCATGGCCCTCGTGATGGATATTGACGGCACTGGGATAAGGCTGTCAACATCATAAATAATCAAAACACGTCATAACATCGCAATCGAGGAGGAAAAATGCATTCTGCTGAGATCACCATACAGCATCCGATGCTTGCATTTGAGGGAATCATGCACCACGCCAGCAAGTTGTGGTCCGCCCAGGCGATTTGGTGTAGCGCGCCGGCTTGCGCATCGGCTAAGGCCGGATACATCATTTCCCATCAGAATCGCGGATGGCAATGAAATCATCGTCCGGCATCCGTCCGTTAAAATCCGTGATTTTGATGCGCCCGTAGCGCCCTAGCATGAGGTGATCGACTGTGCGGTCCACGCTGACAGACATAGCCCGGGAAGCCGGTGTTTCCGCCGCCACGGTCGACCGTGTGCTCAACAACCGCGCCGGCGTCAGGGCGCGCACCCGCGAAGTCGTGCTCGAAACGGCGCAGCGGTTAGGCTACATCGCCGAAAATTCGAACAGCCCGAACTCACGTACGGCGCTGCCCGGCGATGTCATGCGGCTCGACTTCGCGCTGCCCGCCGGCACCAATTCCTTCATCAAGATGCTGCACCGGCATATCGAGGCGCAGGCGCAGGCGCGGCCCGATCTCGACGTGCGCGTCGCCACGATTGAAGGCTTCAATCCCGACCGGCTCGCCCGCCTGCTGCAGGACCTGCATGGCCAGACGCAAGGCGTCGGCGTCATTGCGCTCGACCATCCGACCGTCCGCGAAGCGATCCGCTCGCTGTCGGCCAGCGGCGTCAAGGTCGTCACCATCGCGTCCGACATCCTGCACGTGCCGAGGGTTGCCTATATCGGCATCGACAATCGTGCCGCCGGCCGCCTCGCCGGCTATCTGCTCAACCGCTTCATGGGCACTGATCGTCCGGGCAAGGTCGCGTTGTTCGCCGGCTCGCTCTCCTATCGCGGCCACGAGGAGCGCGAGATGGGCTTCCGCCACATCCTGACGGAGGAATCGCCCAATTTGCAGATCGTCGAGATGCGCGAAATGCTCGACGACCGGGAAAAGGCCTATTCAGAGGCCTCCGCGCTGCTGGACCGGCATCCGGATCTGGCCGCGATCTACAATGTCGGCGCCGGCAACACCGGCATCGCCAGGGCGCTGAAGGAGCGCGGGCGCGCGCTATCGACCGTGTTTCTCGGCCACGAGGTGACGGAAGGCACCAAAGAGCTTCTACTCGACGGAACGCTCGACGCGGTCATCGACCAGAACCCGCGCGTCGAGGCCCGCGAAGCACTGAACACTTTGAGCCACGCGGTCAGGGGCTTGCCTTACGAACTGCACCAGCCGCGCTTGCAGGTGATCTTCAGGGAAAGCATCCCGGAGATCTGAACGGAACCTCAGGGATGAGAGAGAGGCCGCGCGGGCTGGCGCAGCCCCGCAGCATTTTCAACTAAGTCTACTGGACGGCGGCGACTTCCGTATAAGCACCATCGACAAAGCTCTTGTCGACCCATTTGCTATAATCGATCGAGCCTTTCAAAAGCCCGGCGCCGGCCATGAACTTCTCCTCGCCCTTGAGCGCCGCGATCGCATCGTCGGTGAGCTTCGGATCCTGGTAGAACAGGCCCTGGCTGTAGGTCTTGCGGACGGATTTTTCCGACGATTTGGTCGCCTCGACGAAGGTCTTGATCGTCTCGTCGGGATGCGCGTCGGCCCAGCGCGAAATCTCGATATCGACCTTCAGCAGCCGCTTGACGAGATCGGGGTATTTCGCCGCGAAGGCGCCGTTGACGGAGATGACGTTCGGCACGTTCCATTCCGGATGCGTGCTGGTGTCGTAGAGCACGCGGGCCTCGCCGGTGTCGACCAGCTTGGCCGCCGTCGAGTCAGTCTCGACAATGGCATCGATGTCATCGCGCAGCAGTGAGGGCCCTGACGCCTCGAAGGGTAGGTTCAGCCCTTCGATGTCGCTGGTCGTCAGGCCGACGCTGTTCAGCGCCTTGCTGAAATTCGAATGCCGTACCGTGCCGGTGAGATAAGCGACCTTCTTGCCCTTCAGATCCTGCAGCGTCTTTAGCGGCGAGTCGGTCTTGACGATGATGGAGGAGCCGCCTGCCTTCACATAGCTCGACACGCCGATGAGCTTGACGTCGGCGCCGGACGCGGCGACGCGCAGCGCTGGATTGTTGCCGGTATAGGTGACCTCGATCGCTCCGGTCGCCAATGCGGTGGTCGCCTCCGAGCCGCCGTTGAAGGTAACCAGTTCGACCTTGATGCCGTCCTTGGCGAATTCCTTTTCCCACCAGCCATGCTGCTGGGCGAGGATGAATTTGAGATGCCCCGGTGCGGTGCTGCCGATGCGGATGACCTCGGGCTTGTCCTGCGCGAAGCCAGGCACGACAAAGATAGAGGCGCCGACGAGGCCGACGGCCGCGGCTATGGCGCCCTGCAAGAGCAATCGGCGTAATGCACTGAAAGAAATCCTGGACATCTGAAATTCCTTCCTGATTGGCATGAACTGCTTGGTTGGTTCAAATCATTGAGGCTTCCGACTGGCCCTTCCAGGCAGTTGCCCAGCGCTCGAACCAGACGAGCAGATAGTTGACGACAAGGCCGATGACGGTGAGCGTCAGAATGCCGGCATACATGTCGGCCGTTTCCATCATCAGTTGCGAGTTCTGGATGAGAAAGCCGAGACCGGATTTGGCGGCCAGCATCTCGGCGCCGATCACCGCGAACAGCGAAGATTTCACGCCGAGCCGCGCGCCGGCGACGATCGAGGGAATGCTGGCCGGCAGGATGATCTTCCGGAACAGGTCGAAGTCGGACGTGCCCATCGAGCGCGCCGCCTTGATCAGCAGCGGATCGACCGACTTGACGCCGCTGATCGTGTTGACCAGCAGGAAAAACACCGAGGAGTAGAAGGTGATCGCCACCTTCGATTCCTCGCCGATGCCGAGCAGAAGGATGAACACCGGCAGCAGCGCGAATTGCGAGGTGTTGCGCAGCGTCTGCACCAAAAGATCGGAGACCTTTTCGAACAGCGAATAGCGCCCCATCAGCAGGCCGAGCGGGATGGCAACGACCACGCCCAGCGCGAAACCGATCGCCGCGCGCTGCAGGCTGATGCCGATATGCTCGACCAGCACGCCGGAGGCGAGCAGATCCCACCACGCGACCAGCACCTCGCTCAGCGGCGGGAAAAAGATGCGGTTCAGCCAGCCGAGCCGTGGCGCGATTTCCCAGGTGAGAAAGAACAGGCCAAGCAGCGGCAGGCCGTAGATGAACGTGCCGAAGCCGGCTCCTCTCCTGCGCCTGACGGCCGGGGTAGCGCTGCGGGCCTTGATTGCCGGGACCCTGGCGGCGGCCACCGCTTCACCGGCTCCGGCAAACGATTGAAAGCCGCCGGCAGGGCCGAACTTTTCGGTCAGATAGGCCATGCCAAACTCCTCAGTGGCTGAACGCCGGCGACAGCGTCCAGTCCTTTTGCGCCTTGTTGACTTCGTCGCGCAGCACTTCCCAGACGCGGGCGCGGTGATTGTTGAAGGCCGCACTTGCGCGGATATCGCCGTCGCGCGGCCGCGGCAGGTCGATGTCGATGATCTCCTTCACCGTGCCCGGGCGTGCTGTCATGACGACGACCCGATCGGCCAGGAAAATCGCCTCGTCGATCGAATGGGTGACGAAGATCACGGTGGTCTTGATCTTGCCCCAGATCCTGAGCAGCTCGCCTTGCAATATCTCGCGCGTCTGCTGGTCGAGGGCGGCGAACGGCTCGTCCATCAACAGCACTTCCGGATTGCTGGCGAGTGCCCGGGCGATCGCCACGCGCTGCTGCATGCCGCCGGAAAGCTGGTTGGGGAAGCGGTCCTCGAAACCGGCAAGGCCGAACAGCGACAGAAGATGGCGGGCCGTGGCGGTGCGCTCTGATTTGGGCACGCCGCGCACTTCCAGCGCATATTCGATATTGGCCAGCGCCGTGCGCCACGGAAACAGCGCATATTGCTGGAACACATAGCCGGTCTTCGGGTCCGGCCTGGTGATCCGCCTGCCATCGAGCTGGACACCGCCACTGGTCGCCGACGTAAGCCCGCCGATGATATCGAGCAGCACCGATTTGCCCGACCCGCTCGGCCCGACCAGCGTGATGAACTCGCCCTTGCGTATGGCGAGATCGACGCCGTCGAGCACGGTGACGCGGTCGGTCGCCTCGCCATCGACGGTGATGGATTGTCCCGGCTTGAGCTGAAAAGTCTTCTTGATGTCGCTGACGACGATGCGATCCATGTCTGTCTCCGATCGTTTCACTGCGCCACGCGGATGCGGTGCGTCGGGTCGAGCTGCGAGCCGCCGGCCTTGCCGCGCTTCCAGCCGAGCGCACGGGCATAGCCGCCGAACAAATGACGTGCCTCGACCTCCGCCTCGCTGATGCCGGTCGGACCTTCGGCGACCTCGGCCACGTAGAGCGCATCGGTCGGGCAGTAGATTTCGCAGAGAAAGCAGGTCTGGCAGTCTTCCTGCCGCGCGACCACCGGCACGCCGCCCGTCGCGTCGAAGACATTGGCCGGGCAGACCTTGACGCAGATGTCGCATTCGACGCACCGCGTGGCCGAGACGATCTCGATCATGACGCCAGCTCCGCCAACCGTTCGGGCGCCCCAGCGATACGGAAATCATCGACGCCGGTGATTACCAGCCGGTGCGCGAAGGCGGGGTTCTTGCCCGGCAGATCGGTGCGGCGATGCATGCCGCGGCTCTCGTTGCGATAACGTGCGGCAGCGATCGACCAGCGCCCGGCGGCAGCAATCGACGCGGCTTCGCGCGTGCGGATCCGCTCCAGTCCCTCGCCTTGCAGGTGATCACGCACGTCGCGCCACAGCGTCTCAAGCCGCTCGCCGCTCTTTTCCAGGCCGGTGTCGCTGCGGAAGAAATTCTTGTCGAGCGGTGTGACCTCATTGCGCACGGCTTCTATCACCTCGCCTGCGAAAACATCGGCACGCGGCGAAGCCGCCGGCCGCAGACCGGCCTGGCCGAGCGGCTGCACCTCGCTGCGGAACGCCTTGCCGCCGCGGCGCCTGGCGTGGGTCGAGGCACCCTTGCCCGCCCACCAGCCGCTGGCCAGCGCCCAAGACGAGTTGACAGCACCGCCGCCCGACACCGCACCGGTCATGATCTCGCGGCTGGCCGCATCGCCGGCAGCGTACAGGCCGGGCACGCCGGTGGCGCAGTCGTCGGAGACGATGTCGATGCCGCCGGTGCCGCGCACCGTGCCTTCGGCGCGCAGCGTGATGCGGAACAGGTCTCTGAAGGGATCGATGCCGGCGCGGTCATAGGGCACGAAGCAATTCGGCTGTCCCTGGCGCAGCCAACCCTGCAGCGCGGGTTCGGCCTGATCGAGCCGTGCATAGAGCGGCCCCTCGATCAGCGCACGCGCCACTTCCTCCTCACGGTCGCCGATGCCGTTGCGGAGCGGCTCGCCGGTCGGGCCGAGGATCGCGGATCCGTCCTCGCGGTGGAACGAGGCCCAGCGGAACGGCAGGCCCTTGTTCAGCGACGAGCCTTGCGGCGCCAGCGTGTACTTGCCGGTGAATTCCATGCCCGAAAGGCTGGCGCCGGCTTCCGCCGCCATCAGATAGCCGTCACCGGTCAGCCCGGTCGAACCGAGGATGCGTTCGCGGAAGGCGCAGCCGCCGGTTGCCAGCACGACCGCCCTGGCATCGACGCGCCAGTCGCGCTCGACCTGGCGGCCGACCCCGGCCGCACCGACGATCGCATCGCCGTCGGACAGGAGTTCGAGCGCCGGATGATGATCGAGCACGGTGACGCCGGCCAGAAGCACCCGGCGGCGCATGAAGCGCATATAGTCCGGCCCGCGCAGATTGGCGATGTAGAGCCGCCCGTCATCCTCGCTCGGAAACGGATAGCCCCACTCAGAAAGTTGCAGCAGGTTGCGGTAGGCGGTGTCGACGCAGCGCAGCATCCAGCGCTGGTCGGCAAGCTCGCCGGTGCGCTGCCAGCGCCGCTCGACCACCGCATGCCTGTTGTCGCCCGGCGGCACGCACCAGGTGCCGGTGTTCGACGGCGCCGTGGCGCCGCTGGTGCCGAGATAACCCTTGTCGGCCAACACCACGGTCGCACCGTTCTCAGCCGCGGCGACCGCCGCCCAGGCGGCCGACGGACCACCGCCCAGCACCAGCACATCGGCTGCGAGGTGCAGCCTTTCGGGAGCGGATCGGACGGCTCTGGCAGTCTTCGGCATGATCACTCACGGAAAGGGGAATTGGTGGCCGGCCGAGGGCGGCAGGTTCGGTCAGGCCGCCCTGGAGAACCACACCGGCTCGTTGCCGGCGCTCCATTTGATATTGCAGCCGATCGACGGCACCTGCTCAGCGGCCGGCGTTTCGCCCTTCAGCACCGTGTCGACCGCGGCGCGCAGATCGGCACCCGTCACCGGCTTGCCGTTGCCCGGCCGCGCTTCGTCGAACTGGCCGTGATAGGCGAGCCGCCGATCGGCGCCGAACAGGAAGAAATCGGGCGTGCAAGCCGCTCCATAGGCTTTCGCCGTCTGCTGTGAAGCGTCCTTGAGATAGGGGAAGCCATAGCCGAATTTGTCGGCCTCCTCGCCGATCCGGGCCAGCGCCTCCTCGGGATGCGCCTCATGGTCGTTGGCGTTGATCGCCACCACCTGCAGGCCCTTGCCGGCATAGTCGTTGGCGAACGCCGCGAGAGCCTCGCGGATCAGCACGACGAACGGGCAGCGGTTGGAGATGAAGGCAACGAGCAGCGCCGGCTTGGCGTCGAAATCGGCCAACCTGTGAAGCACGCCTTGCGCGTCCGGCAGCAGGAAATCGGCAGCCTCGTACCAAGGTCGATAGGATTGGATTCTGTCTTCGGCATCGATGCGCTCCCTTTGTGTCTCGCAGTCCAGCCGCGAACGCCCATGCCGTTCGCAGTTAGTCTATGAATTTAGTAGAATTATAGGCTGGAGATGCCGTTCGCGGTCAAGCTGGCGGGATGGAATATCATCCCAATGTTTGTTCCGGACCTGCAACTTTGTTCGGCCCGCAAGCGTCCTGGAGAAAACGGCGCTCCGGACCGGCGTCCGACCACGACGGCCGGCGCCTCCACATTTCGCGTTAAATGGCCGTCTCGCACAGGGGCAAAGCGGGCCTGCCGATATTGGCCTTAGTCTGCGTCCGCGACCTCTGGATACAGCGCCTGCGCCAGGTCGCGGATCGCGTCGGCGGTGCGTGGGCCGAAACCGATCATGTAGGCGCCGTCCAGCACGATCAGCGCCTTTGTCTTCGCCGCCGGCGTGGCGCTCAGCGCGCGTGTGCCGAACACCTGCTCGGCGGTCGGCCCGCCCTTGCCGTCGCTCATCATCAGGATGACATCGGGCGCCATTTCGATCAGCTTCTCCTCCGACGCCGGCTTGTAGCCCTTCACGACAGCCATCGGATTGATGCCGCCGGCATAACGGATGATCGCATCGGCCGCCGTGCCGGCGCCGGCCGCGCTGAGCCGCACGAGGCCGTGGAAGAACACCACCTTCTTGCGGCGCTCGGCCGGTATTTTTGCGGTGAGATCGGCGGCTGCCCGGAAGGCATCGAGCACGCGCCTTGAAACCTCCCTGCCCTTGTCCTCAAGGCGAAGCGCTGCGGCGATCAGGGTAATCTTGCGCTCGATGCCTTGTGGACTGTTGTCTTCCGGCACGAAGACGACGGGGATCGCCAGCGACTTCAGCACCTCGATCGCCTCCGGCGGCCCGCTGTCCTGCGCCGCCAGGATCAGATCGGGGCGAAGCGCGACCAAGCCTTCGACGGACAACTGACGCCGATAGCCGACATTGGGCTTTTGCGCGACGGCAGCGGGATATTTGCTGCCACGATCGACGGCGATGATCCGCTCGCCGGCGCCCAGCGCATCGACGATTTCGGTAACGTCGGAACCGAGCGTCAGGATCCTGGTTGCCGGACCGGTCGCGACTGTCCGCCCTGATGCATCGACGACCGTCTCGGCGGCCAGCGCTTTGAACCCGCAAGACGGCGCAAGAACAGAAAGCGCCAGCAGCAGCACCGCCATATTGCTCGATCGAAACCAGCGCACTTGTCCGCACCCGCTATCACTGCCGACCATGCCATTCGCTCCTGTGTTTAAGAATCCTGGAAGATGGTCGTGGCCTATAAAATTAAAGTTGACTAATGTCATCATGTTTCAATAAGTAGCCCTGCCCGACCGCCGGTCGAGGCTTCTCCATCATGCCAGCCAGGGCCGACGGCCGCCGCCAGCAATCTTGCTTTTCCCGGGGGCGGCATCGCTATGAGACTGACAAGCAACAAGACCTTGATGGCGAGCACCGCGCTCGCCTTCGCGCTCGGCCTGTGTGTCGCGCCGCCCGCCGCCGCGCAGGAGGAGCAGAAGCAAGGCGCCGCCGCCAAGGCCGACAGGCCGGTCAAGGTCCCCCAACAGACTGAAGCGAACGAGCCAACCGTGCTCGACCTGATCACCATTTCGGCGACGATGATCAAGACGGCTGTCATCGACTCGATGGCAGCAATCAGTGCCGTCGATCAGGAAGAGCTCGAGCGCATCCAGCCTGACACCGCCGCCGACATCTTTCGCACCACCCCCGGCGTTGCCGCCTCGATGAACGGCGACGATCCGGCGACCGCCATAAACATTCGCGGACTGCAGCAGTATGGCCGCGTGGTGGTGACGCTCGACGGCGCCCGCCAGGACTACTGGCGCGTCGGCCACGGCTCGGGCTCGTTCTATGTCGAGCCCGAATTGATCAAGGATGCGACAGTCATTCGCGGCCCGGTCTCGAATGCCTATGGCTCGGGCGGCATCGGCGGCGTCGTCTCCTTCGAAACCAAGGATGCCGGCGATTTCCTCAAGCAGGAGGAACGCTGGGCGCTGAGCGAGAAGCTCGGTTATGAGAGCAATGCCCGACGGCTTCACCACCGGCACCACCGGTGCCTACCGCTTCAGCGACGACGCCGACATCATCGGCAATCTCATCTATCGCGACCGCGACAGCTACACCGACGGCAATGGCGACACGGTGCCGTGGACCGGCGAGCGCATCACCAGTGGCTATATGAAGGCAACGCTGCGGCCGGCCGACGGTCACGAGCTGAAGCTTGGCGCCATCCTGCAGCGCTACAGCGACCAGATCACCGGATCGAGCGGCTCGACCTCGCCGACGCTCAGCCGGTACGACACCGACACAACCAATCAGACCTACACGGCCGCCTACACCTGGAAGCCGGACGACAACGAGCTGATCGACTTCAGTGCCAATGCCTACCACAACCGCACGCGCGCCGAGCAGACACAGGTCTGGCCGACTTCCGCGATCGGCAACTTCCGCTACTATGACGTCGCCACGACGGGCTTCAACGTGAAGAACTCCTCGCGCTTCGACGCCTGGGAGATGGCACATACGCTCACCTACGGGCTCGACTACTACTATCTGGAAGCCTCGTCGGAAGCCGCACATTTCGGCGCCGGCGAACAACAGGGCTATGGCGGCTTCCTGCAATGGCAGGGCGACTATGATAACTGGCTGCAGCTCATCGCCGCCGTGCGCTATGACGGCTACCAGCTCGACGGTGAGACAAAGACCGTGCCGCCGGAGGAAGCCTCGATGTCGGGCGACCGCTGGTCGCCGCGCCTCACCGTAGGCGTCACGCCGCTCGAAGGCTTCCAGCTCTATGGCACCTATTCCGAAGGCTACCGGGCACCGGGCCTGCAGGACGTCTATCGCGGCGGCGGTGCGCACGGCTCTGGCGACACCTACGTGCCCAATTTGCTTCTTCAGCCCGAAACGGCGAGGAACTGGGAAGCCGGCGTCAATTTGAAATATGACGACATACTGGCCGCTGGCGACCTGTTTCGTGCCAAGGTCAACGTCTTCCACACCGATGTCGAGGATTACATCGAAGTCGACCTGCGCCCCGACGTAACGCGCACGGCGATCAATATCGGCGACGCCCGGCTGAAAGGCATCGAGGCTGAGGCGGTCTATGACTATGGCTGGGGTTTCGTGAACCTTGCCGGCGCCCTCATCGACGCCAAGGTCGTCAGCGGCGTTTACTCCGGCCAGGCGCTGACCAACACGCCGCTCGACCGCTTCTCGGCAACACTCGGCTTCAGGATGCTCGAAGACCAGCTCACCGTCGGCGCGCAATATCTCAGCGTCGGCAAGATCACGCGCACCAACCGCACCCAGCCGAACGAGCCGACAATCGTCGATGACGGCTTCGATCTGATCAACGTCTTTGCCAACTGGCGGATCAACGACCACGCCAAGCTCGATTTCGCTGTCGATAACGTCTTTGACACCGCCTACACCGACCCGCAAAGCGCATGGTCGACGTCGGCGGCGACGGAACAGGGCAAGGGCCGCACCTTCAAGGTGGCGCTGACCGGCAGGATCGGAGGTTGAGCGTGAGCGAAGCATCGGCAAGCGGACTGGCCTGCGAAGCGCGTCTGAACCTGCGCAACCTGCCGCTTTACATCGGCCGCATCAGCGACCGGCTGCAGAGCTTCGATGCCGATGCCTCGCAGGACGGACAGCGGCTCGACTTCCGCTTCGCCTTCGGCGGCGCTTCCTTCGACATGGAGCGGCTGGTGATGCGGGCCAATGCCGCCGATCGCGATGGCCTTGCCCGCATCAAGGACCTCCTGGCCACCGCGGTCCAGGTCTATGCCAGGGAAGAAAATCCCGAGATCGTCTGGACCGGCGATCTCACCGGGGAAACCCGCCTCGCCCAATTCCGTGAGATGGTCGTCACCCAAGTTGGCGATCTCACACCGCACATGCGCCGCATCCGCTTCGCTGGCGAGGATCTTTCTCGTTTTGCGAAATTCGGCGGCATGCATATTCGCATGCTTTTCCCGACCAGCGAAGTGCCCGATCCGCTCTGGCCCATGCTCGGCAGCAATGGCCTGCCGGTCTGGCTTTCGGACGACAGGCGTCCAGCGGCGCGCGTCTACACCATCCGCGCGCTCGATATGGCCAACGGCGTCATCGATGTCGACTTTCTGACCCATCCCGGCGATAGCGTCGGCGCCGCCTGGGCCATGCAAGCGGCACCCGGCATGAAAATCGGCATCATGGGACCGGTCGGCCGCCCGGTGCGGCCGGCATCATGGTATCTCATGGGCGCCGACGAAACCGGCCTGCCGGCGTTGGCGCGACTTCTGGAGACGCTCCCCACCGAGACCAAGGGCGTTGCCTTCGTCGAGATCGCCGACGATGGCGAACGACAGGAGATCGACAACGCCACAGGCATTGAGCTGCACTGGCTGACACGGGACGGCGTTGCGGCCGGGCTCAGTGACAGGTTGGCGGATGCTGTCCAGTCGGTTGAATGGCCGCAGACCGGCTCGGCCTTCGGCTGGTTCGCGGCGGAAGCCGCCGCCGCCAAGATCGTTCGTGAACATTGGCGCGGTCAGCTTTCACTCGGCCGCGACCAGACGTTGGCCGCGGCCTATTGGCGCCGCGGTGCCGCCGGATTGATGGCCGGCTAGGTCAGGCTCACTATCGCTTGCCCATCCTCGTCGATGTCGATGGCGATCCGGTCGCCGGATACAATGCCCGACGTGTCGCAAACGACCAGCGGCATGCGGATGTCGTAGAGGAATTCGGCGACGATGGCGCCGACGGCAAGGATTGGGTCCGGCCGCTCCAGGATGATGCCGGCCGGCGCCGTACCCTTGCGGATCGCCTCGGCAAGTACCGACGAGGTGGACGACGAGCCTCGCCCACTCGCCATGACCAGGATCCGGCCGGCGACATTGCCGCCCAGAGCCGGGTGCGAATGGTCAATGATATCGCCCGTCTCGGCATCGACGCCGCCCCAGAAGCTGAGCGCTTGCGACAGCACCAGCGCTGAGCCTTGCGCCCTGCCGGCAAGCTGGAAAATGCCAGTTCTGTCCAGCGCTCGCCTGTCCTGCTCGCTCATCGCGTGCCCCGTACGACATGGCCGCCCGCGGCCGAGCGGATGCAGTCTTCCATGTCCCCGAACGCCACCGACACGCCGATATTGCCTGGTGCGTAATGCGCCCATTTACCGGAATTGGTCATCACCGCGCCATCGAGGCGCTCAAGGATCGACGTGACATAAGTGCAGGTGTCGGCGACCGGAATCAGGCCGAACGCGCCCATGCCAGCCAGAGCGCCCTCGTCCTGAAGCCGCGTCAGCGTCGCGCGCCCGGTGTTGACATAGATCGGGATGCCCCTGCCCGGCGCCACCTCGCGCAGCATCGGCAGCAGGCGCATCCACTCGTCGTGCGAGAAATGCGGCGTGCCTAACGAGACGGCCGCAAGCGGCGCGCCGTCGGGGACGCTCGACAGCTTGGCCAGCGCATTGTCAATGTCGGCGCGAGAGATCCGGATCGTCTCCTCCGGCGCCAGGCCATGCAGTGCCTCGTCGAGCGTCTGCGCCTCCGGCGTGATGCCGACGGCATGGAACAACGCCACGGCTCCGGTCGTTGCCGCCGCCGCGCCAAGCGCCTTCAACTGATCCTCGTCGCGGGGCTGCGGCAGGCCCGATATGACCGGGATGCGATCGCCGCTCCTTTGCCCGACAAGTAGTCCCACACCCACGAACAGCGCGTCGCTCGGCTCGATACTGCCAGTCAGCTCGAACAGGATCTGGCCGCGTCGATTATCACTCAGATGCAGTCCCCAGGCCGGCGCGCGCCCGGTCATCGCGCAGCACAAGTCGATGAAATCGCCATAGCGGTTGGTCCGCGCTCCAATCACCGAATTGGCAAAGACGATGGCGTTGGACTCGCCCCAGGCGATCTGCTCGCCAAGGGCCGGCCGGAACCGCGTCTGATAGGGCGCGCAGGTGAAGGTCGCCTGGCAACCGAGTTCCAGATGCGCCTTCATCAAACGGCGTGCCGGCGCCTCTTGTGACGGCGGCATCTTCACCAGTCGGGGATGGATGAGGTCGAACGAGCCGACATTCAATGTCGTCGGGACCCGAACGTGGCCACCGCCTTCGACCAGCCTCTCGACGAAATCGAGGCTGGCCTGGCCGTGATACAGGCAGCCATCGATATGAGCACCGGCAATGTCTAACAGCTCGCGCGCACCGACCGCCTTCGAAAAGGCGACCAGGATCTTCATCGCGGCGGCCACGGCCGGGCCCTGCTCGCCCTGCAGCATCGACTGGTCGCCCGCATTCAGCTCAAGCATCATCAGGTATTTCGCTTTTCCGCATTGTGCCCGACCATGCTCTCACTGATTGCGGTCCGCCTGGCAAGATCAGTTCGCGGCGATCAGCACCGTACTCTCCGGCGACCAGCGCAGCACCACCTCTTGTCCTTCCGCCAACCTTTCAATGCCTGTGTTCTGCACGATGACCTTGAGCGTTTGCCCGTCGCGTTCGACGAAATAGGTGCTGTTGTTGCCGGCGAAGATGCGCTTGGAGATTTGGCCACGGAGCACATTGGCGTTCGGATCAGACGTTCCGGAATCGGTGGCAATGCGGATGCGTTCGGGCCGAACCGCGCAGCTAGCTTTGGCGCCGGCGGCAAGCGTCGCGCCTGCCCCGGCGGCAATCGCGGTGCCATCGACCAAGCGGATACCGGTTCCGGTGCTGTCGCCGCGCAAGATATTGGCATCGCCGAGGAAGGTGGCGGCGAACTCGCTCTTCGGGCTGTCGTAGATCTCCTCCGGCGGCCCCTCCTGCACCAGCCGGCCGTCGCGCAGGATACCGATGCGGTCGCTCATCGTCAGCGCCTCTTCCTGGTCGTGGGTGACGAAGATGGTGGTGATGCCGATCTCGCGCTGGATCCGCTTCAGTTCGATCTGCATGTCGACCCGCAGCGCTTTGTCGAGCGCGCCGAGCGGCTCGTCGAGCAAAAGCACACGCGGCTTGGTGACGATGGCGCGGGCCAGCGCGACCCGCTGGCGCTGGCCGCCGGACAGCTGATGCGGCCGGCGGCCACCGAGCTTGCCGAGTTGCACCAGATCGAGCGCGCGCTGCACCTCGCTGGCGATAATTGCCTTGGCCTCGCCACGCACCGACAGGCCGAAGGCGACATTGTCGGCAACGCTCATATTGGGAAACAGCGCATAATTCTGGAACACCATGCCGATGCGCCGCTTCTCGACCGGCACCCGCTCGACGCTCTCGCCGCCAATCGCGATGCGGCCGGAGTCGGGAAAATCGAAGCCGGCGATCTGGCGCAAGAGCGTGGTCTTGCCGCTGCCCGACGGCCCGAGCAGCGCATAGAAGCCGCCGTCGGCGAAGTCGATGGAGACGTCATCCAGCGCCTTGTGCGCGCCGAAACTGCGCGACAAATTCGATACCTGCACGCCGGCCATTATTTTTCTCCGCCGAATTTGAAGAACCGTGCCGTGAGCAGCATCAGCGCCATCGAGACGACGATGATGATCGTCGAGACCGCGTTGATCTCGGGCGTGAAACCCTTGCGGATCGCGGCGTAGATTTCGACCGGCAGCGTCGTCTGGCCCGGCGTCGACAGGAAATAGGACACCACGAACTGGTCGAACGACACGGCGAAGGCGAACAGCCCGCCGGCGATGACCCCCGGCATGATCCACGGCAGCGTCACGCGCGAAGTTACCTGCCATTGGTTGGCGCCGAGCGACCGCGCCGCCTCTTCGAGTTCCGGCGCAAACGTCTGCAGCCGGGCCGAGACGACGACGATCACATAGGGCAGCGCCAGCGCCACATGGCCGAGCAGGATTGCCAACAGACCCCGCCCGATACCAACGCCGAAGAAGAAGATCAGCATCGCCGTGCCGGTGATCAGCCACGGAATGGCGATCGGCGGAAACAGCAGCGCTTGCAGGAATTTCTTGCCGCGAAATTCGTAGCGGAAAAGCGCTAGCGACGCCGCCGAGCCGAGCACGACGCAGATGATGGTGGTGATGATCGCGATTTCGAGGCTGTTCCAGGTGGCCGAGATCAACTGATCATTCTGCCACAACGAGGTGTACCACTCTGTCGTCCATTCGAACGGCAATTGGTAGAAGGGCGAAACGTTGAACGACATCAGCGCCATGATGATGATCGGCAGATAGAGGAAGGCGAGCAGCAGCCAGATGTAGAGCCGGCCGAGCCATTCCAGGATACGGGTCGTCGCCATCACGCAGCCCTCCGCAGTACCGGCGACGCCAATGCCAGGATGACCAGCACGACGGCCAGCAGGATGAAGGAGAGTGCTGCACCCAGCGGCCAGTTGAAGACGGCGACGAACTGGTCCTCGATGACCGTGCCGTAGAAGGTGCCGGTGCGCCCGCCTAGGATGCGCGGCTCCATGAACGAACCGACGACGGGCACGAAGATCAGCGCCGCTCCGGCGACCAGCCCCGGCATGGATAGCGGGATGATCACCCGTCTCAGCATTTGCAGCCGCGAGGCGCCGAGCGAGCGCCCCGCCTCGATCAGCGAGTCATCGATGGCCTGCAGCGTCAGGTAACAGGTCAGCACCATGTAGGGCACGTAGGAGTGCACCAGGCCGATGATGACCGCGGAGTAGGAATACATCAGGTCGATGTTGATCTTGACCGGCAGCACGGCGTTGAGCGCCGTGTCGAGAATGCCGCCTTCGCGCAGCACCATCGCCCAGGAGAAGATGCGCACCAGCCCGTTCGACCAGAACGGCAGGATGACTAGCAGGAAGATCGCCTCGCGGCTGCGTCCCTTCAGCACCTTGGCCAGCACATAGGCCGCGGGATAGCCGATGAAGACGCACCACAGCGTCACCTCGAGCCCGAGCCGGAGCGATGCCAGCAGCAGCGTCCAGTAGAGCCCTTGCGAGAAGAAGGTGGTGTAGTTCTCCAGCGTGAACGCCCACGCCTTGCCCGACAGCGGCAGCTCGGTCATGAAGGAAAAGAAGACCATGGCCGACAGCGGCAGGAAGATCGCCACCGTCAGCCAGAGATAGGCAGGCAGGAGCAGGGGCAAAGCCGATCGCAATCCGCTCCTCGAACCGGTCGCGACCTGTCCAGCCATATGCTCCTCCTACCCGAAAAGCCCGCCGTTACTTCACGTTGACCTTGAGCTCCTGCCACAGCGCCAGATAGGCCTCGCGCTGCGCATCGGTGATCGGCGCCTGGAACTGGATACGCTTGGCGACATCAGGATCGCCCATCACCTTGCGGTTGAAAGCATCTTCCGGAAGGGCTGCGACCGCTTTGGTATTGGCCGAGACCGGCGCACCGACCTTGGTGACCCATTCGACATAGAAGGACGGATCGATCATGTAGTTGATGAAGGCCTCGGCCCCAGTGACATTCTTGGCGCCGACTGGAATGGAAAAGGCGTCGAGCCAGGCGACGGCGCCTTCCTGCGGGATGACCAGCGCGACCGGCAGCTTGAAATGTGTCTTGGCGCGATCGGCCGAGCCGCTCCAGTAGGTGCCGATGTCGATCTGGTTGGAGGCCACCATCTGGTTCCAGTCGTTCTCCGAGCTCCAGAATGTCTTGATCTGCGGCATCAGCGAGGTCAGCTTCGCCTTGACCGCTTCCATGTCCTTGATGTCGTTTATGTTCTGGCCGGTGGCGATGGCGCCGAACTGGACCGCTTCGACAGCGTCGTCGCGAATGACCACGCGACCCTTATGGGCCTCGTTCCACATTTCGGTGATGCTGGTCGGCGGCGTCTCGAAGGCCTTTTCGTTGATGGCGAGCGCGGTCAAGCCCCACACCCATGGCACGCCATAGACCTTGCCGTCGCGGGCGAGCATGGGCGAGCCTGCCTTGTCCGGGCTGATGTCGGCATAGTTGGGGATCTTCGAGACATCGATCGGCTGGATCAGTTTTTCCGCCATGGCCTGGTCGTTGAAGGCGGCGTTGATCATGACGACGTCGTAGAGGCCGGGATTGGTCCTGAGCTTGGTCAGCATTTCCTGTTCGGAATTGAAGAAGTCGTTGACGACCTTGTTGCCGGTCGCCTTCTCGAAGGCCGCGATGGCCCAGGGCTCATCGGCCCCGTAGCCCTTCCAGTTGAGCACATGCACTTCGGCGGCAGTGGCGGCCAGCGTGAATACGGAGGTGACGACGGCAGTCGCCGTCAGGAAAGCAGTCAGTTTGGGCATGCGCATGTTCGTTCCTCTCATTGTTTGCCCGGTTGGCGGGGCTTGTTACGTCATCTAGGCTGTCAGAAATGGGCCTCTTGCTCCCGGCCGTGCACGGTCGTCATTCGATCGTCATGGCTGAGGAATGTCTGGATCTCCTGGTCGGTCGGCGCGGACGACCCGCCATGGCGGGTGACCGAGAGCGCCGCCGCCGCATTGGCGTAACTTGCCGCCTCGAAGGGCGGCACGCCGCGCGACAGTGCGCTGACGAAGGCGCCGATATGCGTGTCGCCGGCGCCATTGGTGTCGACGGCGGCGACCTTGAAGCTGGGCACGGCCTGCCTGCTACCGTCTGCCAGCCGCACGAAGCAGCCTTTTGCCCCGGCGCGGATGATGACCCCGTCGGCGCTCGGGCAATGATTAGAAAGAAGCCCGGCGGCAATGGCCTCGACATCGCCGGCACCGGCGATCTGGACCGCTTCGGCGGTGTTGCAGCTCAGCCAGCTCGTGCGCGCAAGCACCCGATCGAGAATGGCGCGCGGAATGTCTGATATGACCGGCGTCGGATCGAAGACGAAGGGAATTTCCGCCGGCAGCGCCTCGATCCAGTCGGCCAGCGCATCGCGGCTGCCGGGATAGCTCAGCGTGTAGCCGGAGGCGAACACCCAGTCCCCCGGCGCAACCCGGACAGACGCCATCATGTCGAGATTGAGCATGCTCTCGGCGCCAGGCCACGACACGAAGGTGCGCTCGGCGTCGCCGCTGATCATGGCGACGCAATTGCCGCTATCCATCACTGGCGATGGTGGCGTCAGCGTTGCGATGTCTTCGGCGGCGAAGGCGGCCCGCAGGAAATCGCCATTCGGCCCGCTGCCGAGCTGGCCGCCGAAGGCGACCTTCATCCCGGTGCGGCTGGCCGCGACCATCATGTTGAAGCCGCCGCCGGCGACCTGGGCATAGCTCGATGCGGTCTTTTCGGTGCCGGGCGCCGGCAAGGCGTCGATGCGGTAGACATAGTCCACCACCGCGCTGCCGACATGGAGGAGACGGCCGCTCATGCCGCCGCATCCTTGCCGGAGCTGCTTTTCGCCATCCGCATAGCGACCAAGTCGGCGGCAAGAGCGCGCACCTGAGCAATATCGAGGCCTTTCAGCCGGGCGATGTTTTCCTGTGGCAATCGGGAAAAACCGGCGCAGGCGCCCGCCATGCCGGCGGCGATGGCCCCGATCGTGTCGGTGTCGCCGCCGAGATTGGCGCTGATGACGGCCGCCTGCCAGGGATCGCCGCCGGCGATTTCCAGCACCGCGAAGGCCGCAGGAACCGATTCCTGGCTGGCGACGCCGGTGCCGACCAGATCGACGATCAGCCGGATTCCGTCAGCGACAGCCTTGCCGCGGACGAGGTCCCTCCCCCAGTCGATGCGTGCGGCAATATCACCGCCGGTGACCCAGTGTCCGAGCACTGCGCCGCGCCTAGCCGCCGCGATAGCTCGGTCCGAAGCTGCGCGCCAGCCGCCGCCGGCAACGCCGCAACTGACAGCGGCGGCGACGGCAGCGGCCGAGGCGATGGCGATCGAGGTGTTGTGCGTGGCGCGGCAGGTTTCGGCGACCTTGGCGACCAGCGCGTCGAGCGGCTCGGCTGGCATCATGATGCCGACCGGCGCGATGCGCATGGCCGCGCCATTGGTGTCACCGCCGCTTCCGGCCTCCTCAGCCGGCACGCCGTCATTGATGGCATCGATGGCGCGCTTGGTCGAAGGTCCGAGCAGATCGTAGCTGCCGCGCGCCTTCACGTCGCGCTCCCAGTCGAGCAGTGCGTTGACCCAGCGCGTATGGTCGAAGCTATCGCCTGAAACAACCAGGATACGGCCGAGCAGCAGCGCCTGTTCGGTGTCGTCGGTGACAGTGCCGGCGACCAAGCCTTTCGATACCGGATGGTCGACGACGGGCGCAACGAAATCCTCGACATTGCCGTAGAGCTCGGCGATGCGGGCCGGCGACAGCAGCTGCGTCGGCATGCCGAGCGCATCGCCCAGCGCACCGCCGATAAGCGCCCCCATCGCTCGGTCGATCGCCTCGGCGGCGTCCATGCTCAGAACTCCAGGTGAAGGGCGAAATGCGCCGGATTGAGCAGGCTGGTGACATATTCGATGGCGCGGCCATCGGCGGCGCGCGTCAACCGCCGCGTGCGCAGGAACGGCGCGCCGGGCGCGCAGTCGAGAATGGCCGCGTCCTCGGCGCTCAGCATCTCGATATCGACCCATTCCTCGCCATGGTCGGGGACAAGCCCCGCCCCGCGCAGTGTCTGGTGCAGCGAGCCTTCGCGCAGGCCGCGCAACGGCACGTCCTCCAGTTCGGGTGACAGCGGCAGGCGGCTGCGTTCGATCGAGATGGCGTGGCCGTCATCGGCGTTGGAGCGCACCCGGTCGACGGCGATGAAGAACGGGCTTTCGACGCCCAGCCTGGCGGCGAGCTCGGCATCCTGCATGACTTCGAGCCTGAGCGTGCGCGTCTCGGCATTGGCGCCGGCATTGGCCAGCGCGCGCGACCAGCCAACGGCGTCGTCGACCGGCATGCCGTCGAAGGTGACGAACGAGCCGATGCCGACCTTGGTGGTGATCAGCCCACGGCTCGACAACTCCTCAAGACCTTTGCGGATGGTGTTGCGGCTGACGGAGAAGCGCTGGACGAGTTCGTTCTCGCTCTGCAGGCGGTCGCCGAAACCGAGCACGCCGGAGCGGATCTCGTGCTCGAGGACGGTGGCGATCCGTTCGGGCTTGCCCGTTCCGGGAGATGACAGAGCCGTGCGACGCGCCATGGAATACCTGTTCAGTGGACCTGTATAGTCCTGTTCAATACTGTGACGTGGCCGTCATGTCAACGGCTCATGGCCAGCACGCTTGTTGAGTTCCCTGGCGTCCTCCATGCCGGGCAAGATCGCCCTGCTGATCACGAACGGTTCGTCGCAGGCCGGAATTTTATGGGAACCTTCACCACCCCCGAGCGGTTTTTTCTATAGTCGCAAATGCGGCGACAATCGAAAAAATGGAGACAAATGGAGACAAGCTATGCTTACGAAAATTCTCGCAGCGTCCTTACTCGCCGCTGGTGTGGCGACCTCTGCGATGGCCCAGAATGCCAGCGACCCAGACGCTGACATGGGTACCGGCAGCGACAGAAGCGTCGTCACCGACCCGGCCCCGATTGATCCGAACCTGGCCGAACCGGATACTGTCGATCCCGGGATTACTGGTAGCATTATTGCGGGCCCTGATGGCTTGAATTCCAATGCCGATCAGAACTGCCCTATAGGCCCGCAGGGCGCGATGCCCGATGCAACGAACAAGGCTCCCGGCACGGTTTCACCGACCGTCAACGACAATCACTGCGGCAAGTAACCGAGATCGATTTCGGGAACTCACGCTTTTCGGCCGCGGCACGGACAGAGCTTCGTCTCGCGGCCGAAGCGCTATATGTTCTAGCTCGCTGAAGCCTTGCGCGGCCGGGCAGCCTTTGGCTTAGTGCCCTTGGGCTTGCTATCCTTGGCCGTGCTATCCTTGGGCTTGGCGGCCGCCGGCCCCTTCGGCCGAGCCGCCTTCGCTTTCGGCTTGCTGTCCTCACCGTCGATCTCGGCTGTGGCCTGGTCCCAGTGCTGCTGATGCGCACCGTCGGGCCGGCCGGCTTGTTCCCAGATCGCGTGGGCCCGCTGACGAATGCGTTCTTGCCTGTCGTCCGTCACTGTTGCCTCCATCGGCTCGAATCCGTGAGCGACAACTGTTTTAGCTGAAATTTCGATCGGCGTCTTGAGCGGCTTCAGCCCTAGTCGGATAGAACCGCGACACCGAGGAGTGCTGCCTTCTTGGTGATCAGCCCCGCCAGATCCGCGTCCGAGCGCTCCGTTCCAGTTCGCTCACGCACCGCTGCAATCAACTCCTTCATCGACAACAGGGCAGTGCCCCGTTCAGCAAGCAATTTGTCGACAGATGCGGCCACATTGACATTGGAAGACTCGACATGCGGCAACATGGAAATGGCTCCTTCCCGCGACAAGACGATCAACAGCCGGCTGCCTGCCGGCGAGCCGCCGCTCCCTCTTGCGTCTTCCCGAGAGAGCGGCGGGTGAAGGTCAGTCGATGACCTGCACAATCCTGCGGGTGCCGGGATCGACCAGCACGGTGCGATCGTCGACGACCACGTATCTGTATTCCACGTCGGGAACGTCGATCGGATGAAGCTCAACCGTGTCGGGCAAGGTGGAACCGACATTGAGCTCCACTCCCAGAAGGCTGATCGACGCCAGCGGGTGCCTCTGCACGTATTCGCGGACGACTGTCTGCTGCTCGGGCGTGATAATCACCTGGTCTGCGGTGGCCACGCCGACACCGGCGAGCAGAACCAGCCCGGCGGCGGCAGGAACAAGGTGGATTTTCATCGTCTTCTCCTGTCTGGTTTGCGGACTCCGCCTTCCACAGTCAGGAACGGCAAGCCCAGATTGCAAAACGCCCACGCAACCTTCTTGTTCCGTGAGCGGCCGCTAATCGATCGCCGCATTGGCGCAGCCTTGATGCGTTGCTGCGAGAAATCGCAGTGGCCCGCGTTCCTGTCCGCAGGCACGCGGGCCGATCGGATCTCCCGATCAGCAGCGATACCGGAGGGGGTGATATCGACTGCTTCGACAAGAACAATTAGCAAGAACTAATGTTCCGGGCCGCAAGCGAAAAAGCCTGCGAACCGCCGCGAGACGGCGAGCGCGGCCTATTGTTTCGGCGGCTGCGCCGGCACCTCGCCGGGCTTGATCACCGGCGTCCTGCCTTCGTCCGGCGGCGGTGCGGCCATGCCCTGATCGCCCGTCGGCGGCGGCTGCAGCACGCCGTTGCAGGGATCAAGCATCTCAGTCAGGCTGTTGTTGATGGCCGGCGGCTTCTGCTGCTGACCGTTCTGCGGTTCGGCCTGGCAAGGGCCGGCGGGCGCCTGGTCGGGTGTCTGGTTATCCGTCTGGGCGGCAACCGGCGCCGCCAACGCCAGTGCGCCCAGCATCAACATGCTCGGCAAGAGTGCGAAAGGTTTCATATCGAACTCCTTTCCTGCGAAGGACCATCTCCTAGCCAAAGCAGTGGGCGGCGATTGGTTCCCGCATGCGGCAACGCGCCCAGCCCCATGCTGGTTCAGGAAACGCCCGCAAATTCATGAGCTCCGTGCTATTCGACCGACACGATAGTTTTGAGCGGCAATGCGGATGACATCCGTTGAAGACGCAAAAAAACCGCCCCGTTTCCGGGGCGGGCGCGGCATGTTGAGGAATCGTTAATCAGCGATTGCTACTATAGCGAGATCATGACCAAGAACCTCGGAAACGCCGTCAGGAACGCCCCAAAGGAACCGGCAAGGAACTCCGTGCTCAGCCGGCTGGCGCCGGCCTTGTTTCCCCTGGCGGTCGTCGCGCTGGGGTATCTGGTCGGCCGGCAATTCTTCGGCTTCTAGGGCATCCGGTCCCGCGGCTTCACACGAAAAACCTTGGATCGAGCGCCGGCTGCTTCTCAGTCCGGGAAATCGAAGACCGGTTCCTCGCATCGATGGACACGACATTGACCGTCACGCGTCCGGATATAGGAGGTGACAGGCACTTCGGGCCAGTCGCATTCATTGCCGAATTGGCGGACATATCGATCATAGGTGTTGCGGCCGGTGGTCAGGACGACTGCACGCCGGCTCTGGATCAGAAGTTGCGTCTGTTCGCATGTCATGGTGCGCGCATCCGGCCGGGCGTAAGCCATGCTTGTGGCGGCGAGCAGGATCGCTGCGGCTGTCGAGACGATTGGGCGAGCTGGCATGGGTACATCCTCACAAGGGTCGTGCCTAACGCGCACCTTCGCCCGTGGTTCCGCAATCTTCACCCCGAGCGGTATCTCCCGCGGGAGACTGTTTACCGCGGCGCAATAAGACAGGCGCAATCACTCCTCCTTCCCCGGCTTGAACCGCCTCACCACCACCTCGAAGACGATGTCCGAGATCCACATCGCCGAGACGCCGATGAGGAACGCCGCGGCCAGCGTCGTGGTGTCGTCGTCAGGCGACGGAATCGGCAGGCCGGTGGCGCGGAAGTAGTGCACCACTGGCAAAGTCAGGTAGGCCGCCGCCAGCGCGCCGCAGATCGGCGACGCCACCATCTCGCGAACCTTGTAGCGGTGGCGTGACAAGGCTCGCAAGATGCCGCCGGAAAGGCCGGCGACCACCACCGGCGCCTTGATGCCGAGAGCATCGAGAAGCTCCTGTATCATGGCTTCCACCCGCACCATCTGGCGCCCTTCCCGTTGTAGGCATTCACCTCGTCGAGCTCGGGTCGCGTCATGGCTGCGACGACCGCCACCGACGGACGGCGCTGCTGGTTGTGTTCGCACCAGACCTGACGCGCCGGCGAAACCGGCGTTGTGCATCCGGCGAGCAACAGGCAGAGGATCAGTGCTTTGCCCATCGCATCGCCTCCCGCCGTGCCGCTTCGTCCGGCAGGTCGCGCGCCGCGCGTTCGGCATCGGTCGCCTCGCGGCCCATTTCGAGGCAATCCTGCGCGGCGGCGAGTTCTTCCGCCGCTGGCTTGGCCGCGTCCTTCTTGGCCCGGCTGATGCCTCCGGCGACATAGAGCCCGACGCCGCCAACCAGCGCGGCGAAGATCGACATGACCGTCTTGTTGCCGGCGAGCGCGCTCAGCATGGAAAGCACCCACATCTCAATTGCCCTCCACGGCGGGCTGCTTTTTGACGAGGCCGGCGACGCCGTCGCGGACGACATTCATCAGAATCTTGAGCAGGGCCAGCACCCCAGTGATCTTGAGCGCCAGGGCGGCGTCGATGCCGAACATCGTCCAGTCGAAGCCGACCAAGCTGGTGAGCAGCAGGATCAGCACATTGATCAGATTGTGTGCGGCATTCGTATTGAACCACTTCATGGCTTTGCCTTTCGAAACAAAGAGGGGACCTTTCGAAACAAGGAAAGGATTGCGGCGACCAAGGAGGCCACGACTACGGCCCAGGGCCGGACTCCAGCCTTGCCCGGCTCTGCCTTCGGGGCCGAAGGCGTGGGACCGTCCGGTTGTGGAGCCTGTGGGATCGGGACAGGCGCTGGAGGCTGCGCTGGGGCAACGGGCGGCCACGGCGTGTCCTTGATCCCAGACCATTTGCGGAACGCGTCGGCAAGCCGGGTGTCATAGGCGTTCTTCCTGTAGGACGCGCCGTTGTAGCCCTTGGCAAAGCCGGCCCAATCATGCTTGCGCAATTTGTCGTCGAGCCGGTTCGCGGCGATGAAATTGACCGCCGCCGCCAGCTGCAACGCCTCGTCCTCCATCATGGCTTCGACCATGGCCTGCACGGTGAGGAAGCCGGCCGCCTCGAAATTCTCGCCGAGGACCTGGCCGAGACCCCATGACGCCGATCTGAGCGCCGCCGTCTCGTCGATCGCGCAGGCGGCTTTCAGGCGCGGATAGCTGTCCCGGGGATACGGCTTTTCGCCCCACCTGACATAGGCAAGGCCAGCCGCGACAGCTTGTGCCCGCGCCGTCCCCGACAGATTGCGAAAAAAGACATGCGGCTCGAACAGGATGATCGGCCGGCCCTGGGCGTCGAAGCCATGCCCGCTGGTCTCGACATCGAGGAAGGCATGGATCTCATCCTCGCCAACGCCGATCCTGGCGCCAAGCCTCGGCAGATCGAGATCGGTGAGGCGCCTGGCGGCGCCCTTGAACGTGGTGTCCATGGGTTTCCTTTCCGCCCTCGCGGGCAGGTTGATGTTTGCAAGCGGTTGTGTGAAATGAGCCCAAAGGGGAGGATGGGCCCATGTCGCAAGATGACGGAACGGCCGCAGCGCGCTGGACGGTGAAGGCCGAGCTATCCGCGGTCGGCCGCGACAAGCCGTTGCTTGTGGCTCTGGCAGCGATCTTCTGCCTCTATTGCGGGGTGGTCGCCGGGCCAATCCTCTATGCGTTCCTGGCCATCCGGGGCATGGCGGAGTTCTTCAAGTGACGGTGTCGACCATCTGAGAACAGCTCGATCCGTCTTGCCACCTCAACCGAAATTGCTTAGCCGGGATGAAACTGCTCCCATCAACCGTTCGTGCTTCGTGGGGACACAGGGTGCGGGAGGGCACGTGACAATAAGGATCAGGCTTCCGGGCGGGACGTTGAAGATCAAGAAAAGGGACGAGCTTCGCCGCCGCGAGCAGAAGCGCGAAGTCCCAGTCTGGCAGGTCGGAAAGTACTTCATCGTCTGGTGGCCGAGCAGCATGTCGCCGTCCGGGCGCCCGCCAAAACAATGATCCCGAGCCTGCGACCCGGACCCTTCTGGAACCAGTTGCAGAAATAACCCCAGAAATAGTCAATGACCGACTGTTGACTCTTCCGCGGCGGAAGCTCTCTAATTGCTGCGCTGCACAATGGGGATTGGGCTGATGACGGTTCGTATCAAGTTGCCTGGCGGCACCTTGAAGATGAAGGTGTATCGGGAATTGCGCGAGCGCGAGCGCGCCCGCCGCGTGCCGGTTCTGAAGATGGGCTCGCTGTATTTTACCTGGTGGTCGAGCCGCCAGCGTCCTTTGAACGACCAGCCGGGTGCACCGGACGATCCTGACCGGCCCCAGGCAATGCGTTGACGACCTGGACCATCATCGGGCGCCTGCGCTCAAATCCTTCCGGAAATAGTCAAAGAACTCGCCTATCGGCTGTTGACTCTTCCCTGGGGAAAGTTCTCTAATTGCTGCATTGCACATCATCGTTGCGTTGCACGGCGGGAGTTGAACCGATGGCAGTGCGTATCAAATTGCCGGGCGGCACCCTGAAGATGAAAGTTTATCGCGAATTGCGGGTGCGCGAACGCGAGCGCCGCGTGCCGGTCATGAAGATAGGTTCGCTGTATTTTATCTGGTGGTCGAACAGCCAGCCTCACAATAAGCCGCAAGACAACCATCAATAGACGCTGCGCCATTCGCCTGCGTATTTAGCGCCGCTACGGCCTCGGCGCCGTTGATAAAGTTACCGGACCACTCATCCGGTATAGCCCAGCCGATCCGGCGTCACCCGCTACGTTCTTTCCAGAACGTTCCGTTGGATTTTTGCGCCTGGCGACTACGCAGGGGGCTCTTCTTCGGAGCGAGAGAATTCTCTTCGGCAATTTTGAAGGGCGTCTCGATCAGAGTCGCGATCGATATGCAAGTCCGTGCGAATGGCGAACGCCAACTGCGCAGGCTCTCCATCAGAGACACTGTTAAGCCAAACGTATTAGAGCGTGAACGCGGGACTATCGCGCTTGCAAAGCGCCGCCGCTTGCCGCAAATAGCGGCAGAAACGTGGGCAGCCTAATGATAGTGATGCGTACTGACCAGCCGGTAGCACAAAGCCTCAAGCGCTTTTCGGCCCATTTCCGATTCTTCGCGGGATCGCAGCTTATCGCCGAAAGGTTGCCGAAATCGCGTTTCGGGCGAAACTGAGATGCCGTTCGTTCCACGGTTCATGTATCGCCTAGCTGGCATCAACGCCGGCGCCGGCGCGAAGATGAGTATCCAAAGCATTCGCACCGCACGGCGTGGCCATCATGCGATCGGCGAGGAATGTATCCTCCACTGCGCTTTTTCCTTTGACCGGCCCGACGCAAAGATCACCGTCGGCCAGCGCAGCTACATCGGCAAGAGCCACCTCGTCGCGGCCGAGCGCATCGAAATCGGTAATGACGTGATCATAAGCTGGGGCACCACGGTCGTAGATCACAACTCGCATGCGACAGGATGGCAGAATCGGAAGGCCGATGTCGCCGACTGGCATCAGGGAAAGAAGGACTGGTCGAACATCACCATCGCGCCGGTGAGAATTGAAGACAACGTCTTTATTGGCTTCAACACCGTTATTCTGAAAGGTGTGACGATCGGCAAGGGCGCAGTCGTCGGCGCCGGATCGGTAGTAACAAAAGATGTGGCGCCCTTCACCATGGTTGGCGGCAACCCTGCCAGGCAAATCGGCGACCCAGTGGCTCGATCAGTGGCTTGAGCACAGAGCTCCGGCCATGTAAGCGACACTGCGCATTGCGGCTTTAGGCGCAATTTTCAGGAACTCTGTCCGCACCTTGTACTTCAGCCATCCTTTTGTACGACCTGCCAAGTGTTGCTCATAGGCGAGATCATGAGGAAAGACTTTAAGCCGCTCGACCGGCGTGTTCCTGTGCTGAAGATGGGCTCGATGTATTTCATCTGGTGGTTGAGTAAACAAAAGCCGGACAACGACCAGCGGAGAAGCTGAGCCAGGCACCCGCGCTGATCACATCGAGGCTAGCAAGCCTCATAAATAAATAATCGCGGCAACGACACTGGGAAGAAACAGCATAACCATCATGACAAAGAACGGCCAGAACCCAGGACCTGAGAAGTAATCATCGATCTTTTCGCGCAGCTCTTTCATGACTGGCGTCACCCTTCTACTTCTGAGCCTATTTGGACGAACAAAGCGCGCCGGCCATGTATGCCATGTTGCGCACTGCGGTCTTTGGGGCGAACCTGAGAAATTCGGTTCGAAGCTTGTATTTCAACCATCCCTTTGAGGGGCCGGTCAGGTGCTGCTCGTAAGCTAGATCGTGGGCGAACGTCATCAGCCTTTCGACTTTGAGGCCGGACGTCTTGAGCAGGTTTTCGAACGTCAGTGGCGTGTAAAAATTGATGTGCCCATACGGTCCTGACATTCGGATCGCCTTGCTGAGATTTCGGGTATGTTCTAGCGGCACTTCGATATAGAGCATCTTGCAGACCCGCGCCGCCTCCATCAAAAACATCCGCTCGTGCTCGACATGTTCAACCACGTGGATCGCAAGACCGAGATCAAACGACTTGTCGGGATGTGGGATATGATAGCCGTCGAAAATGTCGAGGCTGGCTAGATTGGCGATCTTCCTAGCCTTGATGGCCTCTAGGCCACTTGTCGAAATCTCCACGGCCCCGAGGGTTTTGCCGAGACCCTTCTTGTTCAGCTTGTCCAGGACGGCGCCTTCGCCGGCACCGATGTCGAGTATCTTCTCGAACCTTTGCCCCCTGATAATCGCGTCGATGTGCCCGACAGATTGCTTGGAAGCGATCTCCCGTTTTGCGGCTACTTTCCCGTCGGTGTAATAGTCGTCATAGATGGCAATAATGCTGTCTGCGTTAGCCATAAAAACAGTCTCCCTCGCCCTTCTGGCGACCGTGCCGCGATCCTTGTCAAGCGTCTAGCAGATCGTCGTTTCGGATGGTAGAGCACCAGCGCCCGCTGAACTTTTCATGCGTCATGGTCTCGTGATACTCACCAACTACCTCTAAGCCAAAAGGGACACCAATGCGCAGACTGATCAAGCAATTTACGCCTCTCAGGCGCATGTTCTATCGGTCGTTGGTCGCCAAGGGCATCGGTGGCCAATCCGACGAAGGACAAATCCTTTTGCGACTTGCGAAGGAGACTGGGGCGCCGAACACCTTCATTGAATTCGGATTTCACCCGATCCAGTTTAATTGCGCAGCGCTGATGGGCTCCTTCAAGGGGCTGCTCATTGACGCCAACAGCCAGCAGATCGCCGACGCGAGAGCGGTGCTGCCATCCAACATCCCGGATTGAAGAGCGCTTCCTCGACTTGGAAAACCTCGATTTCATCCGGAAAGCCTTTCCCAAGGTTGGCGTTCTCTCCATCGACATCGACGGCAACGACTACTGGTTCCTGGAAAAACTCCTGGACATCGAGCCTTCGGTAATCTCGATCGAATACAATCCGAGCTTTTTGGACCGCTCGATCTCCGTTGTCTATGATCCAGTTTTCGACCGCCACAAGAAGCATTCTACTGCGTGGTATCACGGCGCTTCACTGGCAGCGATGGCGAAGCTCTGCGCAACCAAGGGATATGGTCTGGCGGCCGTATCGGATGGTGGCGTCAATGCGTTTTTCACCAAGACCGGAAAACTCGATCCGAAGACGGCTTGGAGGCCGTCGGAACTGAGGGCGAAGTGGTCTGGCACCACGCCACAGCAGCAGTGGGAAGCTGTCAAAAACATGCCATTTGTCGAGATCTAGCGCTGGCGTATCGCCTCGATACACTCGTGCAATAACGGCTTCCAATGCCGATAGCCAAGCTCTGAAATGTGGACACCGTCCGAAAATCCGGACGAAACCGGCAGCCCAGCTTTTGCCATTGAGGCCCTGAACTTGGCGTCCATGTCGAAGACGATTGCCCGTTGGCTCACTGCGCGGATTTCGGCATTCTGGCGTTCGATCAGTTCACGGCTGAACCGATCGACATGCGCGCCTTGCTTGTCGGGCTCGGTGATCGTGAGGATCGCAAGCGGGATATCGAGGCTGGCGCGTATGAGGGCGTCCAACACGGATCTGAAGTAGATTGCCCTCGATTGCAGATCGTCGCCCTCGCGCCATTCTGCATCGTTGATTCCCACCCCGACGACGAGGCCACCCACGTTGTCCCATACCCCGTTCGACTTGATGCGGCTGACGATCCCCAGGACATCGGCAATTCGGGACCTTCCGACGGCCCCCATGATAACGTCAGGGTGGCCGCTGTGAGCCAGAGACGCGGCTACCAGACTGTCACCCAACAACAGAATCGAACGCTTCCGCGATTGGGTAAGCTTAGCTATCAACTCAGCTTCCCGGTCCTCTCGGGATCTTCCGAGAACCGCCCGGATCAGGTCAATGACCGGCTTGAATGAAGGATGCAATGTAATGCCCCAAGTTTTGCCCGGAGCACATCTGCCACACAGGACCATTCCAGTCTAGGCACCGAAGAGTCCCCGCCGCGCCATCTGACGCAGGCATTCGGCGTCGTAGGTGGCATGGCGCAGACTGCCGGCAGCATTCGGATGAAGCTCATCGCCCATGTACAGCGTCGATGTCAGGTAACCCATACCGCTCTGGGATATGTCGATGAGCGCGATGCCAAGCGCGTGCGCCACCTCGCGCTCGGCCTGGAAGAACTGGTCCATCGTGTTGCCCTGACCGTTGACGCGGCCGATGCGATGGGTCGCGTGGCCTGGACCGCCGCTGTAAGTTCCGATCATGACGATCTTGGCGTTCGGTGCCTGTGCCCGAATGGCGACGCATGCCGCCCACAGCGACCCGTAGTGCGTGGCATAGGTACTGTCTCCAAAAGCACCCAACGGCGTCTCCTGTGCGCCGAAGGCATTCGGGCCAGGCTCTAGCGTGACCAACTCCGTATCGGCCGGAATGTCGATGATCCTGTTCGACATTCCGTAGCTAGGGTAGGCGGTAGTGCTCAGTCCCAGTGCCGAGCCACTGACGCCGAGGTTGGTCAGGACCATGCCCGTCTGGCCTGCGAGCAGCGTCGCATAATAGGCGCCGATCGTGATGCTTGATCCCAAAGCCGCCCATTTAACGCCAACCAGGGCTTCGCTTTCATCGTCGTCGGGATCGCCACCAATGTTGGACGGGTCTGCTAGGAGGCCGAGATACAAAGCGGCATTCGGGGTGACCGTGAGACCTGCGCTTTTCGACCAAGAAGAGGTGGACAGGTCCTCCGAGGAGAAGAAGGCATTCGTCCCGCCATTGATGCGGAATTCCGACCGCTGAATGTAGAGGCCTGACACACCGTCGCCTACGTAAGGGTGCGTCCCCGTCTCTTTGAAGATGCGGTGCTGCCAATTAGAGGAAGCCGATGCCGTTGCTGTCGCCTCGACCGTGCATTGAAACCAACCGTTGCCAAGAGCCAGAACGCTCGCCGCAGTGACTGCCGCGCCTCCCTGTGAGACAGTTCCGAGTTCCAGATCGAAGGTGCAGTCGATGACCGCCGCGCTATTCGAAAACAGGTTGAGGCGTTTTCTCTCAGCCCTCTTGGCGATCACCTTCCAGACAATGAGGTCCCCGACGGCAACAGATTTCGCCTGCCAGGTCGAGGGACTTCCCGACACAGCCGACTCAACGACCTTCGATGCCGTTATGCGGCCTCTGACGATCACGTCTAGGTCATCAACAATCGGAGGCAGGGGGATTAGGACCGGTTCATACGGACTGGTCGTGGTGGTCACAGTGACGCTCTGCTTGGTGAAGGCCGCATTGGCTGGGTCGCTGCTCGGGAACAGGTTGGCCATCAGGCCCTGTTTGCGCAGCACGATGCTTCGGATGTACATGCCGCTCACACCGTCAGCCGCGTATGGCAAGGCGCCGGCAGCAGACATGCGGGCCTGCACATTGTTCGTGACGTTGGCGGCGACAAGAACGACGGCCTTGCACTCATACCAACCTCCGCCGAGAGCTGCCATGGCTGTGCTGACCAAGTTCGCTCCCGAACTACTGGAGACGAGACCTTCTTCGAGGTTGAAGTTGGCTGTGTAGGATGCTCCAGCCGCAGAGTGGATAAGCTGCAGGGCGCTTCGCTCTCCAGCCTTGGCAACGACAACGTGCTCGATCGTCTCGCCCGACACAAAAGAGTAGGATCGATAGACGGACGGGCTGACCGCCCCGACCGCCTCTACGAGCTTGGCGGTCGGAACGCTTAGGCCTTCGATCATCGCCAAGCTATCGACGTTCGAAAGCAGCGCGGACGTTGCCGCCCTGACGCCGGTATCGGTCGCTGCCGGGCCGACCGTCACATTGTAGAGGCCAAGAACGCCGGTCGAAACTTCGGTCCAGAAATATTCGCCAACTGCCGCATTTGTACCGAGCACGACAGCGGCGGCCGCGCCCGCCAATCCCGCCGACGCCGCGAAGCTAAAGCTCGGCGCCATTGTGTAGGAGCCGGACGCGGTGATCAGGATTTGCGTCAGCGCGCCGCCGGCGACCACGAAGCGGCCGGCGGCACCCGAACCGGCACCGCCGGTAAACGCCAGGTCGAAGGTGCCGTCTGTGCCACTGGCGCCCGCCGTGATCGCACCGCTGCCGACGACGCCAAGGCCGATCGCCGCCGCGATCGTCGGAAAGACGCCCTTGCCATACAAAGACGCATCACGCGCCGCCTGGGCGCTGGCCAGATTGGTCGCGGTAGTGACGACATCGGCGGCGGTTTGTCCGGCGTTGGCGGCGGAGGTGGACGCGCTGGCGGCTGCCTGGCCGGCTGTGGCGCTAGTGGCATCCTTCAGCACCTGCGTTTCATCGCGCAGCGCTTCGACCTCATCGACAACGTGCGAAACGTCGGGCGGCACAAACGGGATAATGGCGATGGCGTCAGTGCCCACGACCGGCTCGTCGGCCGTAAACTGAAACATCCGGTCGGAATTGGCTGACCCGACCTGCGTGTGAACCGTCGTTCCCTTCTGCAAGGTGCGGGCGGTTCGGGCGTCGGCGGCGCGGAACCATTCGCCTTCGCTCGCCGTGTAGATGCCGTTCTGCGTCGGGTCGATCTGGTCCTTGACCAGCACCCGGTCGCCGACCGCCGCCAGCACGCCGTCGATGGTCTGCAGGCCCTGGAGGATGACGTTGACCGTGGTCGCCAGACGCACAGGTTCGCGTTCGCCGGTCAGAAGTCGAACGGCGGCAGTTGCAGGTCGGGCCATCAGGCTTGCTCCATGAAAAAAGCCCCGCGAAAGCGAGGCTTGACAGTGCTATGATTCCAGCGGGCGCGGGACGCGCGGTCTATGGCACATCCGCGGTTGGCGTAACCGGCGAGCGCCCCTGCGTGATGGGTGGCCAGCGCAAGGCCGGCGACAAGGACGCTGATGACGTCTGCTGGACTGATTTGTTTCGGATGCGCCGTTGTTTTGGATCGTCTCTGCCGCTTCCACTGCATCCTCGCTGAGATGTCGGCCCAGCAGTCAGTTGGGGACGAGCGAGCGTATTTCGCATTCTGCGGGACGCCGCGTAGGCACGTTAGGTGCTGCGCATTTCAGCAAAGGGTTTCACAGGCTATGCCGTCCTTGTCGCGGTCTAGCTTCCCACCCCACGAGCAGTTGCCGAGATACCATCGGGCTTCGTCGCAAGAGCTTATCTGAGAGCACGTTCGGCGAGGCTGGCAGGTCCAGCTTTGAACAAGAGCACTTGGCGACACCAGGCCAAGGGGTTTGCCTGTCGAAAGACCTTGGTCATGGCGCTCTGCGCGCCAGTCCCAAGGCTCCTGAAATGAACCGGCCCAAATGCCGCGCATGGCTGCCTTTGCAGCTGCCTGCTGGCCCGCATAGATGCCGCTGCTGTATTTCGGCCAGTCGAGTGCCAGACCTTGCTCTACAAGCCACTGCTGGACGCCGCGACCGTCAGCACGCTCACAATCACCGACGAGCCGACCGTAACGATCCCGGTCGACAAAGGTACAGTGCAGGGGCCGTGATGCGGCAAGGAAGGTGTCCAACGCGTCGGCAGCGCGGCGCCCACAGGGATATTCGAATCCCTTGGCGTCATCGCAATACTGCCGGCTCTCAGGTGCGTCGATGCCGTTGAATCGAATCCTTTGGCCTGCAATCTCTACCGTGTCGCCATCGATCACGGAGGCGCGGCCTTCCATCGAACCGGGCAACGGCTCGGTCCAGTTTGTTATCCTGCTCTGAAGGCTTGCGGTGCTCTGTATTACGAATTGGGTGATTGTGGCGGCAAGCGTACCAACGGCGAGAAAGAGGAGCCCCAAGAGCGGTCGCGGCAGCCGCCGTGACGGCCTTCTTCTGCCGGCGTGCCTTCGCCAGCGGCCAGCCTGATTGGCGCCTTGATAACGGTGGTCTTTGCCCACGCCCGCTCTCCCCGAAGAGAGAATGCCGCCATTCCGGGCGAGAGTCCAGAAGCTGCCCTAGCCGGTCGGCAGCGGCGTTGTGCCTTTCGGTCGGCGGGACTTTTTCACCAGTTCGACCGAGCTGGCATCGACCGTGATCCGCCCGAGCACCTGCACCGTTACGCGGCGCAACTCCTCGTCAACGTGTACGACCTCGCCTTCAAGCCTGATCCTGTCGCCTGGCTTGGCCTTCGGATCGATGGTTGAATAGGGCTGATTTGCCGTCCAGATATGCAGGGTCACGCGATCCTCAATACGCTTGCCCACCGTGGCCATGATCGCCACCTTGTCGCCGATATTGATCTCCCGCGGCATGGATAGGATTCTGGTGCGGGTGGGGTCTTAGTCAAGAGATTGGTAATATCCGAGACAGCGCGCTTCGCTCTAGCGGGGACGGCCCCAGCGGCTTGGTTGCGAGGTAGGGACTTCCCCGGCACAGTCAGATCGCTCCGTCCCGGCGCTGCGCCGCGTGCGGTCGGAACAAATGGGATCGAAGCCGGTTAACAATCGAAGGGACCGCAAACGAAGCGGTATGATGATTGATATTTTTAGCTTCGAATTGGCCAATGCCAGGCTGCGCGTAAAACGAGCCGAGCGATCGCTTAAGCAAGCGAAGTTGGCGGACGATGGCTGCGTCGCCGTCAATCTCGCGTTGTGCAACCGCATACGGTCCGAGCAAAGGCGCGTGAGCGAGGCGAGGCAACGCATGACGAAGATCGATGCCAACAGCCCCGCCAGCAATCATATGTGAGTGTTCGCCTCACCTGAAATTGCCCCGGCTACTTTGCCCCGCCACATCTCTAAAGGGGTGGTGGTGAGGCTGTATAGTTGCCACGGGCGCCACACCTTGCCACACCCGCAGGTGAGGCTGTGGGGCAGATGCCGGCGAAGAAGAGGCCTTCGTCTTTCATGCCGGCTCACCGCAGACATAAAATGCGAGCGGGTTCCGCTTGCTGTCGAGGCGTTCCTCAGTGCCAATAGCGCCGGTTTCCTGCCATGTCCGAAGAATGCACTTGATCTTCGCTCTGGCAGGCTTCTAAAGCCCCGTGCGTTCGCTCGACTTCCTGCCAGCACCGTTTCGCCCGACATCAGGGAACGATATTGCCCGCCATGTGTTAGAAACTCATGGACACCATGGAACCCCACGGGCGCGGGATGACGGCCGATACTGCCGAGCAGCGCATCAAACGCGCAGAGCTCGCGCTTCAACGCACTGAAGAAATGCTGGCCGAGAACCTCGCGCTGCGCAACAGGACTGCGGTCGAGGCCGCAGACCGCTTGGTGAAGATCGATCCCCCCAGCTTTGAAGGACGTCGCGCGGGTTGAACTGGGCCGGCGTTTCATTCGTCGCGACCTTCAGGCCACCGGCGCCACCACTCTCGCCCCAGAACCACATCAACGTCTGGGCTGCACGCTCGCGAACAGCCGGAACCACCGGCGCCCACAAGCGGTTTACCAATCGAAGGGACCGCAATGGATTCGAAATAATGGAACTTTTAGATATGGAACTGGCGCGAGCCCGACAGCGGCTTAATCGGGCCGAGCGCTCCCTTGAGCGTGCGAACGAGATGCTGGATGATGACCGCGGTGTCGGCCTCAATATCGCGCTGTGCAGCAGGATACGGGCTGCGCAACAGCGCGTAATTAAGGCCAGATCGCGGTTGACGAGGATCGATCCCACCAGCGTTGACGGAGTTCGCACGGGTTGAACCATCCGGCCCGTCGACATGAAGGGGCAGCCGGGGGGGGTACGGTCTCCCTCCGATCAGCCCGCGACCTCTCCCGGGGGCGCGGGCGTTTTTCGCGCTAGGTGCGACTAGGTCCTGGTACCTCGTCGAGGAGATTTGGACCATTGCTCACAGGCATCTGGCCAACGGGAGTAAGCTTGTCCACCGCGTCGGGCAGTTCTCTTGTGAGCCGGTCGAGAAGTTCGTCGCGGGACAATCCGGTTTGCTCAGCGAGATCGCTCAACGTTTGCGGGTCGATCGCTTGCTCAACCTGGTCGCGCTGAACGGGGCGATTTGATCCTGTACCGACCCAAGAATCTACTTGATCACCCGCCCCCGCGTTCCGCAGACGGTCCAGGATATCGCCGAGCCCGCCGGGGGAGCCCGCGTTTTTGGGATCTGTCGTGTTCGTGCCGGCGATTAACTCGCCGATCTTGTCCCTGTTCTTGTAGGCAAGCAGGCCAAGCAAGGCTATGGCGACTTTTCCTATGTCAAGGCTCATTTCGGATCTCCTTCCATGAAGAACGGACAAGGCATGCGGCTTTGAAAGGTTCCACGGAATTGCTGCTGGGCTGGTTTTCCGTTCGGGTAGGGTGGTTGGGGCGCCCCGGTCGGCTCCTGGCAAGACTTCAGCACGCGCGCGTCGCGCAGGAATGACGCGCGATCGTCCCCGTTTGGGGCGCGCCAACAGAAGGAACACGACGGCCTCTCCCCTCGTTGACTGCTTTTGGTGGAGCCATCGTCATGCCATCCACCTCGATAAGCAAAACGGAATACGATCCGGAGCGCAAAATACTTTCGGTGTGGTTCGTCGCCAGTGGCAAACGCTACGAGTTTGAGGACGTGCCGCCGGAGACCTTCGCCGAGTTCCGAGCCGCCTTCGCCAAGGGCCGCTTCTTCAACGACCACATCCGCAATCACTTCCGCTACCGTCTGGTTGGACCCGCGGTCGGCTGAGCAGCATCAGCGGACCTTTTGGCAGGGATGCGGCTCATTCGCCGTTCCCTCCGGCCAGCCCTTTGCGAAGGCAGGTCCGACATCGGAACGAAAGGCGGATTCGCGAATTCTACTGCTAGATAATCGGAATCGTCGCCCATGAGGCTCGCGACTCTCCACCTTGAAACTGCGAGATACGGCGACGTATATCGCGCCGAAAGGCTCGCGCGGCTGAGGCAGCAAATGATCCGGCACATCAATCGCACTGACGCCTCGGCTCAAAAAGTCGAGCAAGCGCTGGCTAGTCTGGCCGAAGTAAACGCACCCATGGACCGGCTCGCGCGGCATCAGTAGGGCCCGCGCTCATGCGCAAGATGCCGCACTCTTTCAATTCACAGGCTGCAGCGGTTGATGCTCTGGTTTCGCGTGATGAAGGACCTGGCCAAGATCGCGCATGTCGAAATCTTGTCCGCACACTGGACAATGTTCGAAATGCTCCGCCTCGGGCTTGATCGGCCGGTCGTGGTCTTTGCCCGTGTAGCCAGTGGCCTCGTTGTCGGTACGGATCTTCATTGACCTGCAACGTTGACGATGCCAGTTTTGTTGCCCGCACCGTTTATTTCCGGAACCTAATATAACCAGACGAATTGAATGGCGGTCTCGTGAGTGCCGTTCATGCGTTTAGAGTTTATCGAGCCGTTGATGCCGACGTTGGTGGACAAGCCTCCGGAAGGAGGCGACTGGATCCACGAGGTCAAGTTCGACGGCTACCGCTCGCAAATCATCATCGACGAAGCGGGTACGCGCATCTTCACGCGCAACGGAATGGACTGGACGGCGAAGTATCCCGATTTGGTCGAGACGGCGAAAGGGCTTGTTGTCGAAAGCGCGATCGTCGACGGGGAGATTATCGTTCCGAATGAAACTGGTCTCGCCGATTTCGCTGCTTTGCGGAGGGCGATTACCCGCCGCCAGCATGACCTCTATTTCGTCGCCTTCGATCTCCTGCACTTTAATGGTAATGACCTGCGCGACTTGCCCCTGGAACATCGGCGCGAGCTGCTTGCCGATTTGATCCCCTCGGAGACTCGCATCCAATTCAGTCAGTCTCTCCCCGGGGAAGCCAAAGCAATTTTTCATCTGCTTGATCAGGCCGGTCTCGAGGGGATGGTCTCGAAGCGCTGTGGCAGCAAGTATCGCAGCGGCCGGTCGATCAACTGGCTGAAGGTGAAGTGCTACACTGTCGACGAATATGAACTGCTCGGCGTCGAGCGCGAGGCCGGCAAGCCGGCATTCGCCCTGATGGGCGAGATCGGCACGCGCAGGTATGTCGGCTCAGCTTTCATCAATTCGAGCCGAGCGATCCGCGAGCGGCTATGGAAGCGGGTCCAGGAGCACGCCGGCGAGGCCCCTAGGGGTATGAAGAAGCGCCCGGCAACACAGTGGGTGAAACCGGGGATCAAAGCCCGCGTGAAGCACCTCCGGGGCGAGGAAGGCCTTCGGCACGCTTCGCTGCAGGATTTTTGGGATGAGAGTTAGCGACCAGTGGCAAAGGACCAACATTTCAGGAATATAATCCTCCCGTTGCGGCGAGCCCTTCAACGGAGATTCGCCATGCCTCGAAAGACCCTCGCCGACACTCTGACCGCCGGCGAAACCATCTATGTCAATTGTGCGCACCCGATGTGCTGCAAATCGACGAAACTCGACATTCAGGCGCTGATTGACAGGCTCGGCCGTGACCACGGCTCGATGCATGACGACTTGGTCGGGCTCTTTGTCTGCTCAAATTGCAATACTGCCGGCCGTGACCGCCGGCAGGTGTTCTTCACATGCATTCCTGACTACGAAGGCCAGCAGCGGGCACGCAATCGCGACTTGAAGCCAACCTTCGAACGAAGGGACTGAAAGTGGCGGGCGCCGCTTGGGGGGCGTTGGGGTAGATTGCCTGTAGACGCAAGCAGCGCCCGGCAGGGCGCGCTTGACGATTGGAGCGTGGGCTCGTCTGTGCTTAGGGCCCTGCTTTGACGGCGCATTGCGGAAACTGTCCCGTTGCCCGATCTGCAAGCGCCTTTTTCGTCTCAGCTTCTGTCACGCAGGCTCGGCCAACCATCTTGACGGTGAAGCCGTTGGACTGGAGGCAGCGAACTATATATCGGTCGCGCAACTCCATCTCCTATGCTGGCGATTTGCCACCTGACAGGAATCTGTCGCGTTCGCCTGCCGGTCGGCCTCGATCCGGTCGAAAGGCTGCGGCTTATGACAATCCGACAACGCGCCTCTTTGTCCAGCCGGCGATTGTCAGTCCCAACGCCATGCCGGCGCAGTCGGCAACCCAGTCCAGCCCATCCAGATCGCGCCCTATCAGCTGCGAGCCCTGAAGAACCTCGATCGCCGCGCCGGTAAAGGCGAGGACGAAAATCAGCTTTGCCCTGTGTTCCGGCCAGCCGAGGCTTCCCAAGGCCGCCAGCACGACGAAGGCGATGGCGTGGTTGAGCTTGTCGTCATGAAACGTGACGGCCATGCCGAGATCCGGCAGGAACCGCACCGGCAGAAGAGCGAGCAGGAGAACGCCGGTCAACGTGACCAGAAAAACGATCCTTGCCAGCATCGGATAAGAGTCTAAGCGCAAAAAGATGGGGTCCTTCATCTGAAAAGCCTAGTTGGGCCAGGTGAATTTCCGTTCCAATGATCGCATCAGCGTTTGGGAATTTCAAATCCAGAACCACAAGCCTGTGTCGTAAGAAAGGCCGCCGTCGCTCTTGTCGTCCTTGGATAACGACCACATACCTGTGTGCATTGCCACCGGCGATTTCAGAAACCTTGGGTTTTCCCATGAAAAGGCCTGCGGCCAATGCAACAGGGGCAGGTAACGAGAAAATCTAGCCCCGCCGCCTGGTTGCGGACATCAGTTTTGCGCCACCGAGGCGCCGGCCAGCCGGGCGAGCGCAGCCATATCGTCCGGCGTAAGATCAGCAAGGCGGTCGTCACCCGAAGCGGGCCAATTCGGGTTTTTCGCCGACAGATCAGTGCCTTCAGCGCCCGTGGTTTCACCGTCACCGGCCTGCGCGACAGGCGCGGCGCCAAGTAGTTCGATAGCGCGGCGCGGATCCTTGGCGATCATCGCCTGGACGAGCGCCTTTGCCGTGTTGCTGCGCCAGCCGGTTTCGGCCAGCTGCCGGGCCATCGGGTTGCCCATCTTGGCGATGAAGTTGAACCCACTCTGCCTGATCGCCTCGAACGTTGCGGTGTCGTCCGGATTACTCTGCGCGATAGCATTGAGCTCCGCAGCCTGCGCCTTTGACCATTCGGCCTGCTCATAGTCCTGGCGGCGCGCATATTGCTGTGCGGCCATGCGCGCCGAGCCGGCCAGCCTCAAAGCCTCTTTTTGCCTGATGAAGCTGGCGCGTTCGCTTTCCGGAATTTTTGGCACGGTGCTGTCGAAGATATTGTCGAACAGGCCGGGCTTGACGACACCATTGCGCGGGTCGACCTGGCCATACATGGCGTCGTGCAGGCCGCGGCCGTCGGCCGGCGCATTCTGGATCGCTTCTTTCTCGGCCTCGGCAATCCGCCCGTTCAGCTCGCGGCCGATGACCTCGGCGTCGAACGCATCCTGCTGCTGTTTCTGCTGCCGGAAACGCTCGGCGACGGCCGAGACCTCGTCGCCCAAGCCCTGCATGGCGGCGCCGACCGGCGAGCTGTTGGGATAAGAAACTGCGTTGCCGGTATCGAGCCGGCGCTGGGCGAGTTGGAGGGGGATGGTCGCCATCAGTAAAGCCCTCCGCCCGGCGCCGACGGAAAGGCGCTCTTGCCGAACGTCACCGCTCTGCTGGGGTCGTACAGCCCGGAAAGGCCGGACACGAGATTGCCGCCTGCCCTGAAGATCGAGGCGCTCACCGCCTGCTTGCCGGAAAAGCGCGAGATCGCGGCCTGCGTGGTCAGATTGTTCTGGCGCAGTTGCGAGCCATACTGGATCGCCTTGATGTCGAGTTGGCCCTGCCTGGCATTAGCGGCCAGCACCTCGGTCGGCGAGCCTGATATGCCGACGCCTGAGGCACCCGCCTGGGCGCGCGCCTGCGCTTGCAAGAGGTCCTGCTGGTGGCGCTCCTGACCCTGTTCGAAGGCCGCGCTTTGCGCGTCGGCCCGCGCATGCTGCTTATAGGCCTTGGCCTGGTAGTCGGCCATCTGCCTCGACTGCTGGCCTTCGACCAGCGCGCCGCCAACCGAAAGAGCCGTGCCGATGAGGGCAAGTGTGCACATGGTCAGCCACGGCCCCGGCCACGCAGCGAATATCGACCCGCGATGCCTCCGACCGGCGCGCCAAGCGCCGGGCGCGGGTCGAGCGCGCCGCCGGGGCTGAGCAGGGACAGAAGCAGTCTGTCGGCCTGGATCGCTGCCGCGCTGAGGCGAGCGGGGGCTGCGGCTCGCCGCCCGGTCATGGCGGCGCGCCGGATGGCGGTCGGGTTGATTTTCAGGTCGGCAACGCCGGCGGCGTCGAACTGGCTGTTGGCGGTGGCGACGGCGCGACGCAAGGCATCGGCGTCGAACAATTGCTGGCGCAGCTGCTCGATCAGCCATTGGGCCATGCGCCAGCGCTCGTCGAGGGAAGCGGCGTTTGCCCTGATCTCGTCGGCAAGTGCTCCGATGTCGACGCAGGCTGCACTTTGCGCGGCGGCGCGGCGCTCGTCATGGGGGAATGGGGTCACGGGAGGGTCCTTTTGGGAGGGCGATGAGAGGGGTGGGGGAGATCAGCGGTTCCTAAGGCTCGGCATCAAAAACCGGCGTGAACGCCCGGATCGTACAGGGTGTCGGGTTGACGTGGCGGATCTTCACTCTGCCCTGCCCTTCCCAGCTGTCGTCGATCGGTACCTCGACATTGCCGGTGAACAGGCTGGCTCTGCCGTCAGGCGCGACAATGCTCGGCATGCGCACCTTCTCCCAGCGGCCGCGCAGGAAGGACTGCACTTCGAGCCCCGACATGTCGGTCTCAAGCAGCGAAAGCATCACCTTTGCGATCTTCTTGCGGCGGCCGACAATGGAGCCGTCGCGCCCGCCGACATCGAGTTCCAGCGTGTTGGCCTCACAGCGGTAGCCGAGCCCGACCTGCCATTTGCTGGCCACGGCGCCGCCCGGCAGCGTCACCTGGCCGGCAGCGACGGGCAGGCCCTTATAGACTTTGCCGCCGGCCAGCACGTCGACGCTCTCGCCGTCGAGATGATCGAGCCCGGAGATGGCGTTGACGGCGGCCCCCAAATAGGTCAGGCCGCAATCGACCTGAAAGGCGTCGTCGAGGCCGCCATATTCGAACGGCGCCGTCATGATCTCGATGGTGCGCTTGGTCACGCCACTGAGCGTGCGCTTGACGAACAGCCAGACATCGTCGGCGCCGTTCTGGCCTGGCGTCACAACCGCACTTTCAACGATCGCCCATTCCGAACCGGCAAAGCCGCCACCGAGGCGATGCCGGTGCATGCCGCGCACATCCTGCGACGGCTGGTGCGTGTAGCCGCCGAGCTCGCCATTTTCGAGCGGGAACCACAGCACCGGATCGGGGTCGGTCTGGAACGCCAGCTCGACGACGCCTTGCTTGGGAATATGCTCGGAGATCTGGCCGATATCGTCGGAGGTGAATTTGCTGACCGAGGTCTGCACCAGCTCGGCGATCGACTTGCGGCTGCGGGTGACATAGAGGAACGACTGCCCGGCGGCGACCGGGCGGATGCGGGCGCAGCCGAAGGTGCGCGAATTGCGGTTCTTGAACGACGACGGTGTCAGCGCCTCGTCGATGCCGGAGCCCGACAGCGCCCGGACACCGCCTGATGTGCCGATCAAAAGCGCGCCGTCGGAATCGGCGATCCAGACGATGTCGTTGGCCTGGCCGCCGCCGGCCTGCACGAATTCCAGTGCGGCGTCGTCCTTTTCACCGAGCGCAAAATTGTCGAAGTCGCCGGTCGCCGAGGCATAGACCGAGAATCTACGGCTGAAGGCCAGCCGTTCCTCGTAGAGCGAGCCGGTCTCGACATATTTGCCCGGCACGAAGGTGCCGAGCCGCCAGCGGGTGATCGGGCTCAGGTTCGGCAGAGCATGGTTGTGGAGCACGATCTTGACGAAGGTGGGGCTGGTGCGGCTGGTGATCCTCGCCCAGCGCCAGCGACCGTCCGAACCCAGCAGCCGGATGGCGCGGCCGACATCGCTTGACTGGAAGCCGGCGTCGCCATTGATGCCGACGATCGAGGAAGCAGTCAGGTTGAATGGCGTCTGGTCCGAAGCCTTGATGTGGAAGGCGATTTCGGCGCAGCGCGTGTGCGTCGCGTCGTCGCCGCCGCCGCCGCTGAAGACGATCTGGTGGTATTCATAGGCTGTCGAATTGGTGAATTCGTAGAACCTTGTCTCGCTGTTCGACCAGCCAGTCTCCGCCGTCCTGGTGTCGAGGGTGACCCAGTTCGCTCCATCGTTGGAACCCTGGATTTCCCAGGCCGTGAAGAAGTCGAAATTGGTCGTCGCCTTGCTGGCCGCGGTGATCCAGTAGGCATCGACGACGCGCTGCGCGGCGGACGCGTTGCGGTAGCGGATATAACCGATCGAGTCGCCGGCGATCAGTATGTTCTGGACCCTGTCGCGGTCGAACATCTGGTAGGCGTCGGGATCGCCGCCCGCATTCGAGACCGTCCCACCTGGCGTCGTATTGCCAGTCATGGCCGGCGTCAGATGACTGGTCTCGGCTGGTGTCAGCGTCGTGCCGGTCTCGTTGATGTCGTCATAGGGACCATCGAGGAATTCGAAATCCTCCAGCGTCCATGTCTGATGCGCGGTGCGCGTCAGCACCTTCGGTGGATAGTCCTTGTGGCTGATCCACATCTGGTCGGCAGACTGCACATAGGCGAGATCGAAGAGGTCGGCTTCCGCATAGGGCGAAGCGATCTCGACCGTGCCGACGCGGGCGCCATAGGCATAGACGCGGATATAGAAATCGCCGAACTCCAGGCAGTAGGCCTGCTCGGATGAGAAGATGAACGGGATGCCGCGCGTTGTCTTGGCCGCGCTCTTTACCTCGCCGACGAAGATGGTGCCGCCGCGCTTCCTGATGCCGCCATGCGGCAAGGTGACGAAATTCTCGCATTTGGAAAGCGCTGCCCGATAAAGATCGAGCGAGGCGCGCGCATGCAATCGCGGACTGATCTCGCCACGAACGAATGCGTCCTGGACCGGATAGAGCGTCGTCATCAGCGCACAAACCGGTTGTCGCCGCGCTGGATCGCCCAGGACGACGTCGAAAGCCTGCCGCCACGCTGGATGGCGTTGGTGTGGAACGCCGCATCGAGCGCCCGGTCATAGGCACCGCGGGCGATGTCGATCATGCCCGCCTTGTGGGTCAGCGGATGCGCGATCTTGATGGCGAGCGCTGCAACCAGCACCTCCGTGAACAGCGCGTCCCAGTCGTTCGGATCGGTGAGATTGGCGACGTAGCGGATGAGGCGCGGCCCGGACTGGTCGGAATAGATCAGCCCGGCCTCCTGGCGCCACGAGATCGGCATGCCGTCCGGCTCGCCACTGTGGGTCAGCGGCAACGGCCGCAGGCAGTCCAGCGGCAATTCATAGGCAAAGTTCAGCGTGCCCGCGCCGCTACCAGTGTCGGCTCCGGCGACTGCGGCCGCGAGGATGGCGAAGACCCAGGCGTGTTTCGTCAGCTCGGCTTCGCGGGTCAGGTCGAAATGCAGGTTGAGCAAGCGCGCGGCTTTCACATCTTGGTCAAGGCTGTCGATCGGCGCCTCGTCGAGGACGCCAAGCGCCATGTTGGCGATGTCGAGCGGGGTGATGGCCATGGTTTAGGCCTCCGTGAGTATGGATCGGGAAAAGCAGGGCATGGCGGCCCCACGGCAAAAAGCCGCTTCGTAGCGGCTGGGGATCTGGTGATTTTGGGCTTGGGCAAAACGTTCGCACGTCTTGTGCGTGGAACCCGTCACGATACCAACCACCCGTCAGGAAACGGGTGGCGTGGGATGTGTTTTCAGTCCCTTGTGCTCGTTCGAGCAACGAAAAGACGACAATATTGTCGCTATTGCAGTTTCACGATGTCGCCGCGCAACGCGGCGATGATTTGCGGCCTGAATTCCTGCGGCATCAGCCGAGGCGTGCGCTCGTCGAGATCCGCCGCCCTGCTTCGGCTGACTTGGCAAAGGCGCTTGCTTGCAGCCTTCCGGTACCTCTTCCCATCGCCAAACCCTTGTCCAGGGCATCTTGAAGACTTGTCGTGTAGTAGGCGGTGTTTTCCAGACCGCTGAAGAAGTTTATACGGTGAACTTCCCCCTTTTTGCTTATGACAATGCCCGCTTTTCGGAGCACTTCCTGAACCGCCTTATATGTCATACTCATGGTTACCCTCCTTTGCCAAGACAAGGCAGCATCGCCCTTTTGTGTAACCGTTTGGTGACGGCGATTGATTAAAGTGCAACATGAATATGTTGCGAGCCCCAAGACTTGTTTCACTCTGGAGCAGCACAGCGCGTGAATCTGGAATTCGCTACATTGGGCCGACCTGGTGTCCGGAAGGGGCGGGAGGTCTGATGCTCCCGCCCTTCCGGTCCGATCACGCCTCGGTCGTCTTCAGCGCGATGAACGTCATGTTCTTGACGCTCGACGCAGTGCGGTCCCAGTTCGCCGCCAGCGCAAGCTCGGCGTCAGTGGCGAATTCGCCGGCCGAGGAGGCGTCGAGGAAGCGCGTGCCCGGAACGTGCGGGACGAAGTGCCGGCGGCCGACCATTTCGGTGACGCCGCCGCCATGGCCCTGGCGCGGCTTGCGGTCGAACTCCAGCGGCCCGCCTTCGGTGTTGACCGGCAACTCGTTCCACAGGATCGCCTTGTCCTTGAACATGAATGCAGTGTAGACGCCCGCCGCGACCGGGATGTCGTCGTCGACGACGGCCCGCAAGCCCATGTAGTACGGGATCAGCGGCCCGCCCTGCTCGGAGGGCGGCACATAATCGATGAGGTCGGCAAGCTTCAGCGCCTTCATCTGCTTCGAGTGCATCCAGATCGTCTTGAACTTGTCGGCGCGGTCGCCCATCAGATAGGCGGCCTCGATGATATCGGTGTCGACGATGGAGGCGCCGGTGACGCGGACGAGGTCGCCCGCATCATTGGCGAGGTTGTCGGCCAGCACGCCTTTCAGGATGCCGAGCAGCGTCAGCTTGTTGGCACGCTGCCAGTAGTCGGTCTGGCGACGCACGATCAGCTTCTGCGGATCGTCGCCAGCCAGGATCGAGGTCAGGTCCGGAATGCCCCACGCCTGGGCGCGGACATTGCGGGCAGCCACCTCGCGGCGCGCGCCGATCTTCTTCATCTCGATCGAGTCGGCCGGATCGTCATTGACCGGTTCGGACGGATCGTTGCCGAGATCCTTCCAGCCGGGCATGTCGACGGAGCGGCCCCCCATCGAGAGTTTCGAGGCGATGGCCGGGTCGGAAAACAGGATCCCGGCTTGATAGATCTCGAGCGACTGGACATGCTCCTCGAACGAGTATTGTGCATAAACGGACGGAACGATCGCGTCCGCGATACGGGTGTAGGCGTCTGCCATTTTTGTCTTCCTTCATGGGTTGATTGGCGGAGAAGGTGTGTTGAGATTCAGGTCAGGCCGAGCCGGAGTCGAAGACGGGCGCGAAGCGACCAAACAAGGTGGCTTTTGAGAACTGGAGCGGAGCGGACATTTGGGTCCGTGAGCACCGGAAGCGCAGAAAGCCGTCGTTTGCAGGCCGGCATCACCTGGATATCGACACAGCTTTAGAGGGGGTTGTTGGGCATCCACAGATCGGGGTTTTCGCCGGCCTCGCGTGCCAGCCGCCGGGCGCGGGCGGGGTCGCTTTTGACGAGGGCTGAGATATCAGTCAGGTTGCGTTCGCCGGCGGCGTTGCGCTTGAAGGGGTTGCCTCCACTCAAAGCCGCGCCGCCGTCGATCGTGTCTTCCCTGAACATCGCCTCGCCGATGGCGTGGAACGCCTTGGCGATCTGCGGATCGGTCAGCGCCCCGTCAGACAGAAGGATGCCTTTCGCCTTGTAGGCATCGACCAGGCCGAGCTTCTTCATCGCCCGGTTGGCGACCTCCAGCCTCTGGCGAAAGCCATCGCTGTCGGTCGGTCCCCAGTCCCTTACCAAGTCGTCGTGGGTGGTCTCGACCGAACGCGCCAGGGTTTCTTGCTGCATCTTGGCCTGCTCGGCCATGTAGCCCACGAACTTGTCGTGATAGGCCTGCGCGACTTTTGGGGTCGCGCCTGCCTCGACCGCCCACGCCTTGGAGGCGTTGGCAAGCTCGTCCGAATAGGCGAAGTTTTCGGGGAGCCCGTCGGGGCGTTTGTACTCGACCTTGTCAGGCGACGTCAGCGGACGCATCGCCAGGGGAAGCAGGGCATGGAACCTGTCCCAGTCTTCCCCAGGTGCGTCCGCCGCGGGAACGCGCAGGCTCTCACCCTGTTGCCGTTCCAGCTCCGCATAGGACGTGAAAACCCGATCGAGGCTTTCAGGCTTGGTCCAGCCCTTGGTTTCAGCGAGCTTGCGGTTGCCTTCGGAAAGACCGTCAAACCAACTCTTGCCGGCCGACGGGGCTGACCCGTTGTCCCCGTTGGCCGGTGGCCGTGCAAGGTTGCCCGCCGGCTGCGTCTGCGCAGCCACGGACCCGGCGTCTGCCAGATCTGTCATGAGATGTTCCTTTTTGTGAGGTTAAAGGCCGATGATAGGAGCTGGCGGCGGAGCCCAGTATCTCCCCCCTCGAGGGGGAGATGGCCGGCAGGCCAGAGGGGGTACCAACGCGTGGAGCGCCAACCTCCATCTGTCGCTGAGGTCGCGCCCGGTCGCACCGACCCCCTCTGTCGCCTTCGGCGACATCTCCCCCTCAAGGGGGGAGATTAACGCTACGCGTTATCGCCCCAGTTCTCCCACAGCAGCGTGATCGTGCCGGTGATGGCGAGCGTGCCATCGGCGTCGATGTCGGTGCCGGTGGCGAACGCCAGGTTGAGGTAGAGGTCGACCGGCGTCACCGTGCCGTCGAGCGTCGCTGCCGCAGCCACGTCGGCGACCGAGGCGGCCGACAGCGCGGCACCGGCGCCGTCCAGCGTGCGGCCGGTCGCGGCCAGAACGTTGACCATGGTGCCTGTGAGCGCGGCGCTCGACGCCGCCGCCGACCCGAGCGACCAGGTGAGTGCCGCATTGTCGTTGATGGTCGAGGCGCGTGTGGTCAGCACGGCGAATTGCAGCCTTGCGGTGCCGCCCTTGATGCGCACCTTGCCGTCGAGAAAATCGAAAAGCTTCTGACTCGCATAGGCAAGCGCATCGGTGACCGGCACTTGCATGGCGTTGAACGAAAAGACGGTGCGATATGCGCCGCCTTGCCCGCTCGTCCTGACGGCAAGCCCGGCTTTGGGCGTCGCAAAGCCGGCTTCTCGGGCCGCGGCACGGGAAAGCGTCCGGGAAAGACCTCGGGTCATGGCATTCTCCATTCTTGGGGGATTTGGGGGATCGGCTGGACCGCCGCAGGCGGGTTCGTCACGGCCGGAGCCTGATTCATTTCGATAGGGTCCAGGCTCTATCGTCTTGTTAAACCATGATCTTTATGATCTTTTTGTCTAACCATGATCTTTCCGAACGGAAGGCTTGGGCCGTCAAGACGAAAGAAACCATGTCTTATTTCGTGAGGCATGGTGCCCCTGTTCCGCCGCAATGCGACCGCACTTGGCAAAGCATTGACCCAAGGCTTTAAAGGAGGACTCCAAATGACCATGCAGAAAGCCATTGCCGCCGCGCTTCTGACTGCCGTGCTGGCAGGGTGTGCGCAGACCGAAGGCCAGCAGAGAGCCGGAACCGGCGCATTGATCGGCGGCGCCGGCGGCGCTCTCGTCGGTCAGGCGATCGGCGGCAACACCAAGAGCACCGTCATCGGCGCAGCCAGCGGCGCCCTGCTGGGTGCGGTGGTGGGCAGTGCGACCACGCCGCAGCGGCGCGGCGAACAGCTTTGCCGCTATCAGGACCGCAACAGCGGCCGCATCTACACCGCACCTTGCGACGACCGCTACTACGACGGCAATTATTGAGCGTAGCGCCGGCGCTGGTCTTCCCTTCTCCCCTTGTGGGAGAAGGTGGCCGCGAAGCGGCCGGATGAGGGGTGTTCTAGCTTGGCGCACACCTCGTCCAGATCGGTGACTCGGTAGCCAGCCTCTCATTTCTTCCAACACCCCTCATCCGTCTCGGCGCTAAAGCGCCGATCCACCTTCTCCCACAAGGGGAGAAGGGATCACTTGCTTTCCAGCCTCGCCGCCTTCTCCAGCGCCGCCAGCTGCGCCTCATCCAGCGTCAGGAACCCCATAATGTGCTGCACCACTTCGGCGCGCGCGTTGCTCAGCGCGCTGTGCAGTTCGAAGCCATTCGGTGTCCTGGTCCGGGCCATCCATTCGCCATAGGACGGGCGGCGGTAATAGCCCGTCGTCGCCGCGAGATCGGCCAGCACCATCTCGCCGTCTTGCCCGGAGAAAACCCTGAGATAGGCCTTGGTCAGCGCATCACGCGCCTTGGCCGGACCGCCGGCCTGCCCGGAACGGGCAAAACGTTTCCGGCTCATGCGCCGGCACCCGGCGCAGCCGGGCCGCCCGACGTGTCAGGCTGACCACCCTGCAGCATGCCTTGCAAACCATCGAGCAGGCCGCTGTCGCGCGCCTGAATCGCCGCCGGCACCCCATCCTTGGCCACTTTGCCGGCAGTGGCGATCGCCGCCATACCAGCCTGGGCTTGTTGAGCCTTGGCTCTGGCGTCGCGGATACCGGCGACCTCGTCCTGGCGGCGAAAGATGCGTTGCGGGCTGCGGCCGGCGCCCTGCACGATCTTCAGCGCCTCGTCGCCGTCGATATTGTCCATGACGCCGGGATCGAACTGCGCCATCTGCATGGCCGTGGTGACCACCTGGATGGTGTCGCGCGCCTCGGCCGAGCGGCGCAGGACGTCGAGCGGCCCGGTGAAGGTCGGTCGCACCGCCTTGCCGGCCAGGCTCGCCGGCGGCAGGAAGCGGCTGTCTTCCTCATACAGTCCTTTGTCCTCGAGGATGCCCAACTCGCGGTCGAGATTGCTGGCGAATCCAGCCTGGATGATCGAGCCGGACGGTCCGAGCAGCGCGCCCTTCTCTTCCTGCCTGATCAAGGCTTCGGTTGCCGTCATCTGCGGGTTCTGCACCAGCGTCTGGAACAGGTTGACGAACATCATGTCGCGGATCTCCTCGGCCCGGCTGTCGGCATAATTGAACGCATAGGTCGGGTTCTGGCCGGTGGCGATCGGCGCGATCAGCGGCCTTCCCTGGTCGTCGATCAGGCCGGGATAATTCTCGCCGGGATTAAGCACCGGCACATAGTCGAGCCGCGCCTTCGAGGCGGTCGCCGGATCGGTGATCTGCTGCAGCGCCCTGAGGCCCGACCGGCGCACGGCGTTTTCCTCGCGCACCGTCGTCAGCGCCTCGATGGTCGGCGAGATGCCATAGGGGTCGCCCTCGTAGCGGCGCCAGTTGAAGCACGACACCGGGAAGGAGCGGAAACCGCTTTCCCTGACGATGACCTCCTCGTCCTCGATGACGTGATAGGAAGCGAATGCCGTGTCGAGATACTGGTAGGAGCCGCTGAGCCGGTACATCTTGCGCTCGTCGCGCGGTTGGATGCACTGGATCAGCGAAATCTTCGTCTCGCATTTGGCCGGGTCGTCGACCAGCATCTTGATCCGTGCCGGCAGCTTCTCATAGCCGAGCAGCTGCGCCGCTTGCCGCGCGGTGCGCTCATAGCGGCGGTGGAAAATATCGACCTGACCCCAGCGGTTGCGCGAGAGAAAACCTTCGACCACCGGGATCGAGGCATAGCGGATCAGCGTGCCGCCAAAACCCTCCTCGGCATAGAGATAGGCCGGACCGTAGCGCACGACATTGCGCAGGCAGGCCTGTGTTGCCGGCACGAAATTCGAATTGGCGGAATAGCGCAGCGAGAACAGGAAATCGCGAAGCGCTTCCGCCCATTCCTTTTCCTCGTCGCTCTCCTCGTCATTCATGGCGGCGGTCGACAGCCCGTGCCATTTTTCCGACTGCGGAATGATCAGGCTTTCCAGCCCGGCGGCCAGCCGGTTGGCGGCCGAGTTGATCGTGTTGGCGTAGACACGGGCACCGCGCCGCTCCTGCCGTTCGGCCTGCGAGGCCGGTCCGGACCGCCGGCGGCCGCTCCAGATGTCGGGGGCATCGGGATCGCAGAATTCCGACACCGCCTCCCAGACAGCCTCATACTGGCTGCGCTCGCTCTCCAGTTCGGCCTGTCGCGACAGGATATCGTGGGCACGGGAATCGCTCGTCATGGCAATCTTTCTTCGGTGATCTCAGCTTATTTTAGCGCGGTCGAATTTTGTCCGCTTTTGCGATGTTCAAGGGAGGCGCGGCGGGCCTTTAAGGAGGTCGATGTGACAATGACGGAGAGCCTACCCGGTGCCCTGACGAGGCGAAGCAAGCAGGTTGCAAAGCGGCTTATCGGCTACGATTCCCGCAACTGGCTGCGCATCAGGCAGATCGAGGCGTTCACCGCGTTTCTTGAGGCGGACGGCCGCAAATCATCTGACGTGATCGAGATTTCGCCCGGCTGGAACCGCTATTGGAAGACGATGTGCTCCAACTATACCTCGGTCGATTTCCCCGATTTCGACATCTGCAAGGACCGCACCGACCGGCAATATTCCGTCGTCATTGCCGACCAGGTGCTGGAGCATGTGCAACGCCCGCTCGCCGCGGCACAGAATATCCATGCCATGACCAGACCGGGCGGCTGGGCGATGGTAGCGACACCGTTCCTGTTCAGAGTGCATGCCAGGCCGCACGACTACAACCGCTGGACCCCCGCCGGCCTGAAGCAGGTGATGGTCGAAGGCGGTTTCGCCGAAGCCGACATAGAAGTGTTCGGCTGGGGCAACAAAGCTTGCGCCAAAGCCCATATCGGCGGCCCGGTGCGCGCCTACGGCCTATGGCGCGATTTGAGCAACGACGAGGAATACCCGCTGATGGTCTGGGCGTTCGCGAAAAAGGCGTAATCTCCCCCCTTGAGGGGGAGATGGCCGGCAGGCCAGAGGGGGTCGGCACGACCAGACGCGGCTTCCTCTCTTGCGGCAGTGGAGGTTGGCGCTTTACGCGCGACGACCCCCTCTGTCGCCTTCGGCGACATCTCCCCCTCAAGGGGGGAGATTATCCTCGCCGCTTCACCAACCTTGCCAGACGCCGCCAATACCACCAGGGCCAGTCGCCCCGGCTCCTGAACACCCGTTTCATCGCGCCCATTTCACACCCCCAGAAGCACGCGGCGCTGGCCGGTGAGATCACCGGGCGACAGATCGGTCTTGACAGTGCTCAGCGTTCCCTGGCGCTGCTCGAGCTCAGCCCGGAGCGCTGCCTCGCGCGCCTGCACGTCCTTGTCGGCAATGGTCGGTGTCGGTGGCAGCGGCTTCAGGGCGGGTGGTTTTTGAAACAGGCACATGGTTCCAGCTTTCTCTTGTCCAGTCATAGAGGATGAAGGTTTCGCCGTTCCGGCCGTAGCCCGGCAGACGGCAACGTTGCGTAGCGCCGAGCCGGGCAAGCCAGCGCAGCGCCAATTCATTGGCAGCCAGCGCCCGCGCCTCGACCCGCCAGGCGCCGCGCGCAGCGACCTGCGGCCCGAGCACAGCGTGAAAGAACTCAGTAATCCCAGGCACGCAGCGCTTCATGCGGCGCGTGCCCCAGCTCCAGGCGATCCATAAGCCGCCGCGCTGCTCGGCGGCGCCAAAACCGGCTTCCGGATTGCCACCGAGCTCGGCGACATAAGCAAAACCCTGCAGTGCGGTGAGCGCCAGCAGCGCCGGCGACCAATGGTCGAGCTGGCAGTCGATCTCGGCCCGGTCCTCGGGGCGCAGATTGGCGGCGATGTAGGAGAGATCGCGCAAGGTTGCGGGGATGATACGGAGCGTCATGCGTATCCTTCGTCATCCCGGTGCGAGGGCGAAATTTCCGAAGCTCGTGCACTGTGCCGTGCCAATGCTGTCCAAGCTTTGGGCCGTCAAGCTATATATCCAGACAAGATTACTCTCATCCGAAACCTTGGGATTTGCATAATTCAGATATCACCGACCACAGACGGCGCACCGCCTTTACTTAAAGGCGTTGAAAATCAGAATGGGCTGTCATGCATCAGAATGGCAACTACGAATAAAAAATAAATAGTAAAAAATCCGGGAACGCTAAGTGCTGCAGCTCCAAAAAGGACAAAAGCGCGCTGAAGCGGGGTCAATGATTTGGACCTGACGCCTTTTACTGCCAAGTATATCGCCAACACAAGGCTCACAAATCCCCAAAAAAATAATGACATCTATTGTCTCCTGCGGAATCGGGAACACACAGCTTAACCCCACCAAAAAAACCAAATCTCTTTATAGAAAGCAAAATCCCAAATAACTATATATCCTGGAACGCTGATAATTGCCGCAACAAAAATAACAGAAACACGCCGATTGGAATCGATACTTTTTGATATAACACCAAACACTGCCAATATTATTGCCAATACAAATGAGACAGACCCGAAAATATAAAATTCCATCGGTTATCCCCTAAAAAATTATCACAATATATGACGATGGGTGCTGAGCTTATCCAGATCGTTACCAATTGCCAAATGACATCCTACTTCCAAATTGCGCCTGTCCAACGGCTGATTGTGCGTCATCGTAAGCCCTTTGCGCATCATCGCGAGCCGAAATCTCTATGGCGCTCGGTATATGGAGCGCCATCTCTCCAGCAATTTTACCTTGGAAAAGTTTCATTGCGCGCGAAGCATATGTTGACGCCTCGTTGCGCTCTTCGTCGGTCTTTAAGGCCGGATCTTTCATGTAATCCTCATTGTCGAGGTATGTTTTCAAAGACGCTACAAGTTTCCTATCGGCCGCGATTACATCGCCCGGCGTTTTCGCGTCGCGATAGTCCCCGTCATGTTGCTTATAGAATCCGTCCTGAATATCAAAAGGTGGTAGGTCAAAACCACCACCCCGAGTACCGCCAGTCCAGCCAGGCCCGCCGTAAATGCCATAGGTAGGAATCTTCCTGTTGAACCAATCGGACCAGCTTAGGGCCTGGTCGCCATCCTGATCATGGCTTATCGGGTGGTCGGATTCCCAATGCTGTTCCGAGTGGCCATCTCCCAAGGGAGTATTGGCGAGGTCGAGCAGACCCATGGGATCAACCACTGCCGCCCGAAGCGACCTGTCGGCCGTATTGTCGGCAACCTTGGATACGCTGGTTCGAAGCAAATGATCGAGCACTGCCCGGCGTTGCTCACGAGGCGTCGCGATGAGCACATTGCGCAAAACCGCGTCCTGGTCCTGTGGAGGTCGATTCTGATCTCGGAGCGTGTCGACAACCCGTTCCGCCACGGAATTCGGCAGCGGTTGTATGGTCTTAAAGCCCATCTGCTGCTGGGCTGCGATGGAGCCGACGATTGCCACTTGATAGTCTTCCAGCTTCGACAGATTGTTCCAGGCAGCATCGAGCTTCGCGAAAGCCCTGCGAACATATCCGCCCGGATCGCCTTGCCTTGCTTTGAACGTCAGATCGGCGGCCGCGGCGATGGCGTCGTGTCGCGCTTTGCCCTCCTCCGGCGTTGCGCTGGCCGCCTTAGTGTTGGCGTCGTTGACCATAGCGTCTATTGCGTTGTTGGGCACATCACGCATGTCGTGGAATTGACGGCTGACATTGACCGCCCGGTTGAATAGCTGAAAGCGCCTGTCGCCTTCCGTCGCGCCATGAACATTGACGAACTGCTCGGGAGTGGGAAGCGGACCGTCATAGGCTCCGGTATCCTTGATGGCTTCAGGTGCATTCTGTTCGGCAAGACTGATATTGGCGCGTGTATCTACCTGTCGTGCCGCATCGACGGCGAGGGCCAGCCGGACCAAGGCCGGCCGGTCTTCGGGCGCAATGTCGTCTTGAAACGCCTGCGCTGTTCGCTCTTCCGGGGTTAGCTGTCCGACGCGGTCGCCCTTCGAGCCCGATGGGCTTGCAGTGTCTTGCCTCGGCTCGCCACCAACCGCGGCGGTATCGTCTTTGGTCCTATCGCCGGCTTGTGTCGCACCGAGCATTTCGGCGGCGCGTTTCGGGTCCAGGCCGATCGTCGCCAGCATCAACGCCTTGGCCGTGTTGCTCCGCCAGGCAACTTCCGCCGCTTGCCTGGCAAGCGGGTTGCCGATCTTGGCGATCAGGTCGAGGCCGTGCTGTCGGATCGCCTCGAAGTTCGCGGTATCGTTAGGGTCGCTCCGTGCGATGGAGTTGGTGGAGATATTCTCGACCTTGGTCCACTGGTCCTGCTCGTACTCGTCGCGGCGCGCCTGCTGCCGCGCCGCCATGCGCTCGGAACCCATCGCGCGGATTGTCTCCTTTTGCCTGGCGAAATTGGCACGTTGGCTTTCGGGTATTTTCGGCAGGGCATCGTCGAACAGCGTGTCGAACAGGCCGGGCTTCACCACTTGGCTGCTGCGCGGATCGACTTGGCCGTACATGGCGTCATGCAGGCCGGCACCATCGGGCGCTGCATTGCCCGCCACATCGGCCTCGGCTTGGGCGATCTGGTCCATCATCTTGCGGCGGGCAATTTCGGCGTCGAACGCCACCTGCTGCTCTTTGCGCTGTTGAAAGCGCTCGGAGACGGCCGAAAGCTCGCCGCCCAGGTCTTGCATGGCGCCGCCAGTTGGCGATCCCTGCGGATATCGCACCACGTTGCCGGTATCGAGCCGGCGCTGCGCCAGTTGGAGAGGTATGGTCGCCATCTAATTGTTTCCTGCCCAACTGGCTCTGAACAAAAGGGGGTCGCTCTGCGGGAGATCACGGCATGGCTGATCGCATTGCATGCCGGCCGCCGCATTCGCGGGCTTTGTCGGATCGACGATTATTGGAGAGACGGCGGAGTTGCCGGCGTTGCGGATCCCCGCCGCCAGAAGCCCCGTGAATTCCGTCGAAACAATGCGTCCGCCCCGCCTCACAGGTTTCGGAGTTTTGCGGCATCATGGATATCGGTGCGGCCAGCACCGGGGAGACAGGCGGAACCCCATGCCGTCGGCGACCAGGAGCCCAGCGCGATATGGCGCACGAACCATCAGCCGTCGACGCTCCAGACAAACGCACCCCCGGTCGAAGTCGGGTGGGTCTAGAGTGGGGCGGCACGCCAATCGAGATGAAAGTTATTTCAAACTTTACACATTAATTAAACCGCTAGTTAATCAGCACATTCACGATCACGTATGCTAACGGCCCCCCTGCTTTGGGGGACTTGTTGACGTGTTAGAAGAGGATGTGTTGGAGAAGATCACCGATAATCTTCCAGCGGGTCGGAAATCTTACCGCTTTTCCGCAACGTCCTGAACTCCGCCGGGTCGACCACCGCTTCCCTCAGCATCATCACGCCGTAGCGGGTCGCCGCCATCAAATCGTCGCGTAGCTTCACCACTTGCCCGTCCTTGCGGTGATAGAGCCGAAACTCCTCGAACCAGGGCAAAAGCGTCGAGAACACCTTGAAGCGGCCGGATTGCATGCGGTCGAGCATTTCCATCAGCCCGGCTTCGACCGAGACGGAGCCGTCGGCGAACTGCGCATGGCTGGAAAGCATGTTCAGCCCGTGCGCGGCATATTGTTTGGCCAGCGCAACGCCCGCCCCTTCCAGCGTCTCGCGGCGGCCGTCGCGCGGCCAGGCCCAAGGCAGCCATTCGCCCCAGGGTTTGAGCGTCAGCGCCTGCATGGCGGGCGTCTGCTGCGACGCGCGGCAGGCTTTCGAGACATAGACGACATCGGCCTCCGTATCCCAGGCGAGCTCGACAGCGGCCGAGGGATGGTCCCAGCCGAAATCCAGCGCGCCGAGCCGCGGCCAATAACGCGGCAGCCGGAACGGCTCGCAGACGATCAGTTCTTCCGCCACCGGAAAGATGCGGCCGGAGCCCAGCACCGGAATGCCCTTGGCCCGCGCCTCGCGCTCATGAGCTGGATAGGCTGATATGATCTCGGCGCGTTGCTGCGGCGTGTAATGCTCGGCATCGTCGATGGTCATGAAGGTGACGTGGCGGGTCATTTGTGCGGCTTTCCGGCTTGAATCGTTTTGGCAGTCGTCGGACGTATGGTGTTGTTTGGGCGGAAGCTTTTGAAAGCTGGCGGGACAGCGCCCCCCTCTGTCCTGCCGGACATCTCCCCCACTTGGGGGGAGATTGGCAGTTTCCGCGTCCCGCTTGCCTGCAACCGTTGGAGATTGGCGAAAGCCAGGGTGACATCCAATCTCCCCCCTCGTGGGGGAGATGTCCGGCAGGACAGAGGGGGGCGCGCAGGAACGCAACGGGTGAGCGGAAGCGAAAGCTCCGTCTCAAAACCACCTCACCTCCCCATTCCCTCCACTTCCTCCGCCGACAAAAACAACAACACCACCTCCGACATGCCGAGCAGCGGCGTGAAGGTGACGATGGTGATGCCGCCCGTCGCGTTGGTGCGGGTCAGCCCTTCGGAATAGATGTCGAGCGGCGGCTCCTCGTCGAACCAGACGCCGTGCAGCGTTTCGCCCTGCCACTTCTCGCGGCCCTTCTCAAAACTCTTGAACGACAGCACCGATTCATCGGCCTGGACATCGCCGCCACCGCCATGGCGGACCACGACGCTGTCGAGCCCATGCGGCGCGCCGCGCCCCATGATGGTGCTGACAATGGCGTCGGCCGGGATCATGCCGGTGCCCCACGCGGCCGGCTGCTGCGGCGGGCCGATCAGGATGCGTTGCGGGTTGTCGCGCGTGCCCTCGGCGGTGACGCCGGCCGCCCAAAACCGCACCGGCGTGTCGAAAACCTTGCCTTGCCACCACTCGGGATAACGGCCGGTGAGGTGCATCGCCCATTCGGCGCCGCCGGCCCTTGTCTTGCCGAGCTGGTTGCCGGCCATGAACAGCCGCTCGCGGCTGGTCGCGCCCGCTGCATGGAACTCGGCCTGTTTTGGATAGGGCCGGTACGCGGCAAGCTGATTAGCGCGGCGTCTGCGGTCCAATTCCCTCAGCAGGCTCAGATACTCGGTCTTTGCCGTCGAGGCCCGGCTTTGCGTGACCAGGCTTGGCGAGGCCAGGCTTTGCAAGGCCCGGTTTTGCGAGGCCCGGTTTTGCGAGAAATGGCCGGAGGACGGCTTCGAGGCCGCGGATGCGCTGCCTGATTTCGTCATCGCTCAATGCTTCCAGACTGTTGATGTTGAGATGCAGATCCTTGGGCAGAACCGAGAGCACGATCTTCAGATACTGGTCGGGCTTTTCGGTGCGAACCTCGGCGATGACGCCGGCGCCATGCGCCCGGAAATCGGCGCGGATGGCTTCCAGAAAACCATCGGCCAGCGTCTTTTTCGTCCGCTTCGGCCGGCCGGAGGACCTGGGTTCCGTCACGCCAGGCGGTTCGTCGTCGAAAGTATCCTCGGCCATGCCCTACCCCGCAGCCCCGGCGAGCGCCACGATCTCGGGCTTCGCCGTTTTCTTGACTGCCGGCGTGGGTCGCTTGGGGGATTTCGCCCGCTTGCCGGCGCGCTTTGCCTTTGGTTTCCGCGGCCGGCTTGCCGCTTCGGGCTTTGCCACAGCCGTGCTGCCGGACTTTGCCTTGCCGGTCGCTGACACGGCTTTGAGCGCCGCCCTGACGACACTCACGGCATTGTCGCCGACGCCCGCCAAGGGAAAGCCAAAGCCACCAGCCGCATCGACGGGACCGCCCCGGACCATGCCGATCCGCACGCCGGGCGAAACCTGTTCGACACGGCCGCGCCGCATATCGGGGGCGCCCTCGAACTGGCCAATGGCGCTGATGACCTCGCGGCCGTCATCGTCGATGATGATGGTGGCGTAACGACTGGACATGGGGGTTCTCTGGACGCGCGTTGCGGAACGGATGCATCGATGTGATGCTTGCCACACAACAGTGGCGTGGCGAGACTATGAATGACCGGATCACGAAAACCCTGACCGACCTGACGGCCACCCGCCGAATCGTAGTGTTCGAAATCCGCGGCGGCCTCTTCCAGCGGATGGAAGAGGAACTAATTCCCGCCGATCCGGAAAATGGCTATCCCTTGCCTGAATGGCGTGGATGGCGGACATCCGGGCTGTTCTCCCTCAGCCATGAGGCTGAGCACGAAGCGCGCATGACCGTTGCATGGCTGCGGGAGATTGGCTGAAACAAAAAACCCGCCTCGGCGGGCGGGTCGTTGGCGCAAATCAGCACCATGCCCAAATCAATAGCATAACTGCCGTCACGAAGTCAATGGTGGAGCGGTCAATTCAAGGAAAAAATTCCTCGATCGAGCGGCTCTCGCGCGCGAATGCCTGCGAAGCGCTCGATCCCGGTACCGCCATGCCGGATCGGAACCGGCATTCGTGCGTTTGGACTCTAGCCAATGGGAGCAACAGCCATGAATGTCGCCAATCTGCAACTCGAAGGCCTGCTGATGGCCGTCGCATCGATCAATCAGGTCCTTGTCCGCAAGGGCGTGCTCTCGGTCGAGGAGATAGACATCGCCTTGCGCAGGGCCGAAGCCAGCGAGACCAGCGAGGAGCGGTCTGAAGGCATGTCGGCATCGAGCCGCGATGCCGTCAACTTCCCGATCCGGCTGCTGGAATTGGCCAATCAGTGTCAGCCGGAGACGGACATGCCGTCGTTCTCGAAACTGGCGCGCATGGTCGGCCAGATGAAGGAACCCTACAACGACCAGATGTGACGCCCTCCCCACATCAAAGATGGCAGGTCGACCGAAGGTTCGCGATCAGCTCGCCGATCCAGGCTTCCAGGTCAGCACGCCGCCAGGCCCATGCACGGCGGCAAACAGCAGTCCGGCCACGAAGGTGAAATGGTCGACGAAGAAGCCGAACTCGGCCTGGTTGCCGGCCCAGTGCGACGGCCCGTGGAAGGCAAAGGCGAGGAACAGCACATAGGCGGCGGCGACAAGAGCGGCCTGTGAAAAGAAGGCACCGGTCAGGAAGCACAGCACGAGGACGACTTCGAGCAGGGCCGCGCACCAGGCCAGAAACAGCGGGAACGGAAATCCGGCAGCGGCGATGTAGCCCGCTGTGCCGCCCATGTCGGCGAATTTGAAAGTCACCGCCATGAGGAAGACGGCCGCGAAGATCAGCCGGCCGATGAGAATTGCCGCGGTTTGCCACGCTGATTGACCGGGTGAATGAGCGGTTTCCAACGACATGATGTCCTCCAGGGTTGCGACGGTTCCGCCCCAAGGACGATACACCAGCCGCAAACCCGACATCGTCCCCTGAGAACCTGGCTGGGACAGCGCAAGTGGCCAGGCCCGCCGCAAGACAGGGTTCCTGGATCTACTCGGCGGCCTGGTGGCTGATCGAATCCCGCACTGTGCCGTACTGGCTGCCCCAGCGGTCGGTCATCTCGCAGCGGACATCCCACAGCTCCGGGAAGAAGCGGTGGCGGGCGCCGGCCTCAAGCAGTTCGACCGGCCGGCCCTTCAGCGATTTCGCGCCCAGCCCGATCGAGCGGTGGATGAGATAGAGATGGTTGGCGCGGAACTTTTGGAACAGCTCGTCGAATTCGATCAGCGCTTCGGCGACGACATAGCTGTCGCCGTGATCGTATCTCGCATCGTAGACATCCTCGACCGAGAGCCCGCGACCATCGAGATAGGACGCCTTGAAGGCCCGCCACAGATCCGGCGGCATGCGCAGCAGGAGTTTGAAGCCCGGCGATTCCTGGCCGCTGCCATTGCCGAGCTGCAGCCGGATCTCTTGGTATTCCTTGGGCGACATGGTTTCGAGCAGGTCGAGCTGCGCCGTCATCATGCGCATCAGCCGATGCACGCGCCCCATCAGCGTGACGATGCGATGCGTGTTCTGCTGCTCGAGGAAGTCGACGACATCGACCAGCGTGTAGGTGATGAGCTTCATCCACAGCTCCTCGACCTGGTGCACGATCTGGAACTGCAGCTCGTCGGCATTGACCATCTCGGCCAGCGGCTTCTGGCAGGCGAGAAGCTTGTCGCACCTGAGGTAGACGCCGTAATCGCGCATTTCAGGCGCTTCGATGCGGGCATAGTAGTCCGGCTTGTGCATGGCAGCTGCTCCTTTGCCCGGCCCATAGGGCTCAGGGCATCTGTTCGGTCCGAGCTTGAAGGATAAGCGCTTTTGGCTTGAACATTGTTCCTTTTTGTTATCCAAATGCAGGAAATGAAGGACGAACGTCCGTTAATGAAGAGATTTTGGAGAACGATATATGCTGGATGCCCTCGATCGGAAGATCGTCGCGGCGCTGGAACGCGACGCGCGAATCTCCTTCGCGGCGCTTGCCGACGAGGTCGGCTTGAGCAAGACGCCGTGCTGGAAGCGGGTCAAGGCGCTGGAGGACGCCGGCATCATCCGCGGTTACTCGACGCGGATCGATCCGGCCAAGCTCGGCTTCGGCATCGAAGCCTTCATCCAGGTGTCGATCGATTTCGAGCTTTCCGAAGCCTTCGAGGCCGCAGTCCAGGCACATCCGCTGATCCGGCGCTGTCACGCCACGACAGGCGAAGCCGACTATCTCCTGCAGATCGTGACGGTCGACATGATGGCGCTGGACAGGATGCTGCGCGTCGAGCTCAGCCGCCTGCCCGGCGTGCGGCGGACGATCACCTCGATGGCCATGCGCGAGATCAAGGGTGGCATTTCTTTCGCCAATGCCGTTGGGCATACGCAGAAGCGATAGACGCTCGACAGAGGCTGGGGTTTAATTCGATTGGATGGTTTTGGATGGTTCAGGCTGCGGTTTTGTCGGGCTTGTCTATCCTCGGTGCCGGGCTTTGGGCTGGATCGACGTCCGGCTCCTTCTGCTGTTCGGCGTCAGCTTTCCGCTTCGGGCAGTCCTCGTAGCCATGGTCGCGCCCGCCGCAATATGCGCAGCATTTTGCCGGGATATCGGGGCGAAACATCGTCGTCATGCATTGAAATGCACGCGGCGCCCGTCTGGTTGCGTCGCACCGTTACTTTTCGCTTACATTAGGGATTTGGGCGCCGAATCCGAGGCTTTAAGGCGTGTAGCCCAGCGCGGCCAGGACCGACAGCCCTGCGACCAGGCCAATTGCAATAACAATGCCGAAATGCCGTTCCAGGAATCTGGGCGGCCCCTGCCAGTCGTATCGCATATCTGAAACTCCGCCGGGTAATCTGGGGCAGAGTGTTCAGGCGTCAAGGCCGGCGGTCCTGACAGGCGATAGACTTGACACCCGGTAGACTTGATAGGCGGTAGACAGGCAGCTGCCATTGTTCATATCGTTGTTCATATCGGAACGCGGGACGGCACTCATGCCCGAGCATCCTTCATCAGCGGGAGAAAGCCATTCCCAGCCCGCTGCGGCACCTGACCCTCGTCTGGCCTTTGTTTATGCGGAGGCGGTGCGTGGGCTCCAACACCAGCAGAACGTGGTGGAGAGCCTCAATACGCGCGCTGGCAATCTGATCTTTGCAACCGCGTTCGTGAGTTCTCTCCTCGGCGGCAGAGCTCTCTTGGATGGGCTCGGGCCGTGGGACTGGCTGGCGCTGGCGCTGCTTTTTCTGATCGGGCTGCTGGTCGTCATCATGTTGTGGCCCTACTACGCCTATACGTTCCGCTTCGATCCAGAGCAGTTGCTCCAGGACTTTGTCGATCAAAACCCTTCCGGATCTATGGATGTGATGCACCGCGCGCTTGCGCTCCGCATTAAAACCGACATGGCCAACAATTGGCGGATCATTCAACGCCTGCGCATGTCGCTACAGCTTGCCCTGTTTCTATTGTTGCTGGAACTTTTGGCATGGCTGTTCGCGATAACCCGCGTCTAGGCTCAGGGCCATTAATCCAGCAAGGTTAAGACTGCCTTGAGACTATACACGCGATAAACTCTCGCGCTAAAGCTGAGCTTCGATGGCCGCCTTGTCTATGACAGACCATACTTGTACGATCTTTTCGTCGCGAAGTTCATAGATCACGTTCTCGGCGAAGGAAACTCTCCTCCCACCTACAGGGAGACCAAGGAACGTTCCTTTCGGCGTGCAGTCGAAACCTAGTCGGCTCGCTATATAAGGCGGATCGGAAATCAGCATCTGGACATTGAAATAAAGGTCCGGAATTTCATCAAAGTCTCTCTCCAGCATTTCGCGATAACCTGACAAGCCGAGCCGCCGGCCGTTGTGGATCACCTCATCATCGACGAACTGTCCCAGCTTCGGCCAGTCCTGCTTATTCAGGCAGGCAATGTAGTCTCGGTAGACGTCGCGGAGGTCGGTTTTAATCACGGCGATTGCTCCTATCTCTACAAGGCCCTGCTGAAAAGGCAGTGTCTCACATGCTCAAGCAGATGACTGCATGAAGCGGCTTCATGCGCGGATGAGAAAGTGCTAGACAGCGTCCACTTCCTCTATTCCCGCTTCGTCTAATGGTAGGACAGCGCCCTTTGAAGGCGTGAATCGTGGTTCGAGCCCATGAGCGGGAACCAGCATCGGACCGCCCGTGCCGGGCAGCCGATCAGTCTTGATCCGATCAGATCGCTGCAACGCGCCAACAATGCCAGGACGAGGCCGGCGTGCCGTCCTTTTCCCAACGGACAAGGATGGTCGGTCGGACCAAGGAGCCCTATAAAGACCACATGTGACGGAGGACGACATGGCCGACGACAAATCCAAGACCAAGCAGGATCGCAAGCTGGCTTCCAGCGAGCAGCCTTACGAAGTCGCCGCCTTTGCCAAGAAATACGGCATACCGCCGAGCGAGGCCGCGACGATCATCAAACGGTACGGGCCTTCGAGGAAGAAGCTCGATGCGCATATGGCGAGCCGCAATGCCTGATCTGCACCCGGCGGCGTCGGCCTGGATCATCACCGCGGCTTGACCATGCCGCCTGTTTCCGGCCTGCCGGCGCTATCGACCGGATTCAACGCCAGGTTTCAATAACTCGTTTACTTTGACGCGATACCACCCAACGGTGAATCGTTGGGAGGTCGGATGTCGGACCGTGCATTGCGCTTTGAATGTGTCATGGAGCCAAACGGCCGATGGATGGTGTGGGACGCCAGGCGCGATCTTCCGGCCCAGTTTTCGGCGCTTGCGCTGATCGGCCTGCGTCACGACGAGGCCGCTTCGCTTTGCCGCCTCTTGAACGAGACAGCCTCCGAGACAGACGCCATCTATGCCCGGCAGAGCCGCGCGTCCTGATGGTTGCACCGCACAGCGCTGAGACGGCTGGCGCTCCGAACTGAATCCATCGATCTGTAGAAGCAGGTGGCCCTTGCCGAAGTCATCGGCTCGGCTTCGCGGGCCTCGGAAATCTTGAACAGGAAGCGCTTGCTGACGATGGATATGGTGCACCAAATCCACAAGAATTGGCACATTCCAGCGGAAGTGCTTATCCAGCCTTACCATCTTTCAGATGATGAGAAGGCCGAACAGCGCCGGGCCCGAGCGGCTGCAGGATAAACCTCCCTCCCCGTGGAACGCTGCCTTTGGCTACGGATGGCGTATTGGCACGGCAGGCGGATCTCGCCCACTTGCCGCTCGCCATTTGCCCGGGATTTTGCCTTGACAAACAAAGGTGCTATATTAGCTGACTAATCGATTCACAGTCGGCGAACCGGCATGGCCAAGAAGAAGTCAAAACTGGAACCGTCCAGCATTTCCGCGGTCTCTTCGGCGGAAGCCTATGAGGCGACCTATTTTGCCCGCAAGTGCGGCCTGACGCGGGATGAAGCGCTGAAGATCATGCGCGAGGCCCAGGGCTGGGTGAGCATGACGATGCCGTCCACCGCCAAGCGGAAGAATTAGCCCCACGAGGCGGCGCAGTGGGCGGTAAGGCATCGGCCAGGGAGGCGCAGCCGCCCCCTCAAGCGGCACGACGAACACGCGCAGCATTGAGCGGAGGCCGCGTTCCGTCCCACCGGCTCGACTCATCAGCCCTGGATAGAGTCCTACGCTTGCCGTCCCACCGGCAAAGCCGCTTGCGCGCTCGCTCGTGCCACGATCGCTTGCAGCGGCTCCGGCCGGTGCAGCAGAAATCCCTGGCCGAAGGCAACGCCCATATCCCTGAGGATGTCGAGCGCGTCCTGCTCTTCGATCTTCTCCGCCACCACGGAGCAGCCGAGGCTTTTGGCGATGCCCGATATGGCCGAGACGATTTCGCGGTCGAAGCGGCTCTCCGCAATATGCTCGATGAAGGACCCGTCGATCTTGATCGCATCGACGGGAAAGCGCCGGAGATATTCGAACGAGCTCATGCCCGCCCCGAAATCGTCGAGGCTGACGCGGCAGCGCCGCTCGCGCGCCTTGCGGACGAACTGTTCAGCGGCAGTGAAATTGGTGACCGCGGCGGTTTCCGTGATCTCGAAGCCGATGCCGGAATGCGGCGCCCCGGTCTCATCGATGACGGCGTCGACGAAATCCCAAAGCTGCGGGTCGCTCAGCGTCTGCGCCGACAGGTTGAAGCCGAGCGTCAGCGCCCCCGACTTCAGCGCCGGACCATGAAGCGAGAGCGCCGTCCTGATGATCCAGCGGTCTAGCCGCGACGCGACGCCGAACCGCTCCGCCGCCGGGATGAACTCGCCCGGCGGGATCAGCCGCCCGTTGCGCCCGGCGAGCCGTGCCAGGACCTCGACATGGCGGCTCTCTTCCCAGGGCTTTCCGAGCCGATGGATTTCCTGGCCGAACAGTTTCAGCCTTCCGTCTTCCATGGCATCGACAGTGTCGGCTGCCAGCCGCGCCGCATTGAGGCCGCCGGAACCGGACGTTGTCTCAGGGGAGAACACCGCGAAGCGATTGCGCCCGGCAGCTTTGGCCGCATAGCAGGCGTCGTCGGCGCAGGCGAGCGCGTCGGCCACCGCGGTATTCGCATCGGCGACAAAGGCGATGCCGATGCTGGCCGCGAGCTTGCGCGACGCCGCCGTCGAGCCGAGGTCGGCGTCGCGAACCGCCGCGAGAACGGCGCCGGCGATACGCCCGGCTTGGGCTGCGTCGCAATCAGGCACCATCAGCGCGAACTCGTCGCCGCCGAGGCGCGCGGCGTGCACCGACCGTGGCAGGCAGCCCAGAATGCCCTCGGCGACGCTCTTCAGCGCGAGGTCGCCGGCGGCGTGGCCGGCGAAGTCGTTCAAGGCCTTGAAGTAGTCGAGATCGACGTAGAAGACCGCGAGCGGGCGCGCCGTTGCGATATGATGGGCCAGCAGCCGGTCGAATGCGGCGCGGTTCAAAAGGCCGGTCAGCGCGTCGTGATCGGCCGCGTGGGCAAGCTCCTGCTCGCGTTGCTTGGCCTCGGTGATGTCGCGCACCGTGCCCAGGATCTGACCCGACGATTGAGCGTCGGCGATGAACCGTATCAGCGATTCGATATGTCGGACCTCGCCGTCCCGCTTGATGATGCGGTATTGCACGGCAACGACCTTCTGGGTTTGCAGCGGCACCTTATGCGCCCGCTCGGCGTAGTCCCTGTCGTCCGGATGCAGATAGCTGTGCCAGAGGTCGCTCGACACCTCGTCGGTGTCGGCGACAAGCCCGAAAATTTCCCTAGTGCGCTCGTCCCAGTAGCTTTTGCGTGCGGCGAGGTCGTGATGCCAGATGCCGGTGCCGCTGGCGGCCAATGCCAGGCGAAAGCGCACATTCACCTGCTCGAGCTCTGCTTCCGCTTGCTTCTGCTTGGTGATGTCGGTCTGGACGCCCATCAGCCGGACCGGCCGGCCCCCGGCATCGCGCTCGACCACCCCGCCACGATCGAGAACCCATACCCAGTGACCGGATTTGTGCTTCAGCCTGAGCTCGGTCTCGATGGAATCGGTCAGGCCGGCAATGTGGCGCTCGCCGCTGGCCACCGCCCGCTCGCGATCGTCGGGATGCGTCAGCTGCAGCCATAGATCGCTTGTCTTGGCAAGCTCACCCTCGCCATAGCCGAGCATCTGCGACCACATTGCCGAATAGAAACAGTCGCCGCTCGCGAGATCCCAGTCCCAGACGCCAAGATGCGCGCGTTCGAGCGCCAGCTCCCAGAACTCTCCGTTGCGTTTCTTCTTGTCGGCCATGCCCTGGACTTTGCCCGCTCCGTCGCGGCCATTCTGCGGCGAAATCAGAGAAGAAACCGTTACTGTGCAAAGAGCGGGCGAAGGGGCCCATCGGAGACATCACGGCTGGCAGTTTCTTTGGCCCCGCCGGTCGATGCAACGAGGGATGCGGAGGCCATCCGGCCCATCGCCTACACGATACCCGCGAACTGCCGCATTCGACCCCTGCGGAGACCTGATCCCGCCTGGATCAGGCCCTGTTGGCTCACACCTTGGCCTTGAAGCGCGCCGCCTCTTCCGAACCGCTTGTGGCGTCGCCCGCGCTATAGGAATGCGCCCCGGCACCGGCCAGCTTGCCGCCATCGACGATCAGGTAGTCCTCGCGGATCGGCCGGCTTTCGAACCAGCATTCCAGGATTTCGCGCGTGCCCGCGGCATAGCGCGCCTGGGCCGAGAGCGACGATCCCGAAATATGCGGCGTCATGCCGTGATGCGGCATCGATCGCCACGGATGGTCCTTGGGGGCCGGCTGCGGGAACCAGACATCGCCGGCATAGCCCGCGAGCTGGCCGCTCTCCAGCGCACGGGCGACGGCGTCGCGATTGCAGATCTTGCCGCGCGCGGTGTTCACCAGATAGGCGCCGCGTTTCATCCTGGCGATCATCGCCTCATCAAACAGGTTCTCCGTCTCCGGATGCAGGGGAGCATTGATCGTCACCACGTCGCAGATGCCGACCATGGCTGCGGCGTCCGGGTGGAAGGTGACGCCAAGGTCCTTCTCGACCGCCTCGGGCAGGCGGTGGCGGTCGGTGTAGTGCAGCTTGACGTCGAACGGCCGCAGCCGGCGCAGCACCGCGCTGCCGATCCGGCCGGCGCCGACGGTTCCGATCTGCATCCCCTCGACATCGTAGGAGCGCGCCACACAGTCGGCGATGTTCCAGCCGCCCTTGATGACCCACTGGTAGGACGGGATATAGTTTCGCACCAGCGCCAGGATCATCATCACCACATGCTCGGACACGCTGATCGAGTTGCAGTAGGTCACCTCGGCGACGGTGATGCCGCGGTCCATCGCGGCCTGCAGATCGACATGGTCTGATCCGATGCCGGCGGTGATCGCAAGCTTCAGCTGGTTTGCCTTGGCTATTCGCTCTTTGGTCAGATACGCCGGCCAGAATGGCTGCGAGATGACGATTTCGGCATCACCGAGCTCGCGTTCGAACACGCTGTCGGAACCGTCCTTGTCCGAGGTCACGACCAGGCTGTGCCCGGCGCTTTCGAGAAATGGCCTCAGGCCGAGCTCGCCCGACACGCTGCCGAGCAGGACGCCCGGTTCGAAGTCGATGGCCTTCGGCGTGGGAAGCGTCTGGCCGCCGGGATAGCGGTCGAGCTTCGGCAGCCCATCCCGCGCATAGTTTGACGGATAACCGTCGACGGGATCGTCATAGAGGACGCAAACGACCTTTGCCATTTTGATCTCCCTTCGTCCGACAACGAGGAAGACGCTCGATTGTTAAGGCTGCCCGCCAAAAACCAGCGGGCGGCCACTCTGGTTTGTCGGAGGCCAGCAACTCCTGGCGCTTCCTCGGAAAGTTGCGCGCTATTGCGAACTAGATGGAGGAGCCTGACGTGGTTTCAAGGCCAGCGGCAGGCAACAGTGCCGCGTCCATCGTCGGACTTGAGCGTACGCCCGATGACGATCCGCAGCGACTGCCGTGACGGCCGGCCACAAACCCTCATTTCTTCCCTTGCGGGTAGATCGTCTCACCGCGCTTCAGCATTTCGACAAACGCCGCGATCTTCTTCTTGCGCCCGGCTTCGGTCTTCATGTTGTGGATGCGGAAGGCGAGCGCGAAACGGTTCTGTGCGCTGAGCGTTGCCAGCATCGCCTTGGCCTTGGGCTCGGCATCGATTGCCGCCTGGAGGTCGTCGGGGATTTTCATGTCCTTGCCGCTTCCATAGGCGCGCGCCCAGCGCCCGTCGGCCTTCGCCGCCTCGACCTGCCTCAGCCCATGCTCGGTCATCCGCCCCTCCTCGATCAGCCGGGCGACGTTGTCGACGTTGATCTGGCTCCAGGTGCTCTTCCTGCCGCGCGGCGTGTAGCGTTGCAAATAGCTCTTGTCGTCGAGCCCCTTGCGCACGGCATCGATCCAGCCCCAGCACAGAACGACATCGATGGCCTCCTTCGGCGTGATCGAAGGCAGCCCCGAACCGACCTTGTGGATCTTGATCCAGACTTCTGTCTCGGTGTCGTGGTGCTTGCCGAGCCAGGCATAAAAGCTGGCGGCATCGCTGAATTCGTGCACCTTGGCGGGATCGACCTTGACCGGCGCCATCAGAGGGTCCGCCTTTTTGCGGTGGTCATCGGTTTCCTCCTTGCCTTCATCTGATGAAGCAGCAACGGAGCCACCGTTGCAAGGCTGGCGAGACAGCGAAGCTGCCATCTCCCCCCTTGTGGGGGAGATGTCCGGCAGGATAGAGGGGGGCGCTGTCCCGCCGACCTTCAACCCTTTGCAACTGCCCCATGTTAATTCAGGAAACGAGACGCTGGCGATCCGTCGCGCCCCCCTCTGCCCTGCCGGGCATCTCCCCCACAAGGGGGGAGATCGGCAGCGTCACCGACGGCTCAAGATGCCGCCCCTAATCCCCGGGAATCGTGAACACCTCGTCGGCGCGGCCGTAGCCGCCATCGGCGACCTCCTCGATCAGCACCATCGTGTAGGGGCGCACGCCTTCGCCGAACATCTCGACGAAAAGGGCTGTGGTCTTGTGGACGAGGTCCTCCTTCTGCCCGGCGGACAGAGCGCGCTCCGGCACCTTGAAGTTTGCAAACGGCATGATGTCAATTCCCTGTGGTTGTTGCGGAAAAAATCAGACTGTGCCGCCATTGGCGCGCAGCACCTGGCCGTTGACCCAGCCGCCGTCCGGACCGGCGAGGAACGACACGACGCCGGCGATGTCGGCGGGCTGGCCGAGCCGCCCGAGCGGAATCAGCTTGGTGATTGTCTCGACCAGCGCCTCGGACTTGCCGTCGAGGAACAGCTCGGTCGCCACCGGCCCCGGCGCCACGACATTGACGGTGATGCCGCGCGGCCCAAGCTCCTTGGCCAGCACATGCGTCATCGCCTCGACGCCGGCCTTGGTCGCGGCGTAGACGCCGTAGCTCGGCTGGTAGAGCCCGACGACGCTGGACGAGAAGCTGACGATGCGGCCGCCGTCGCGGAGCCGTCTTGCACCCTCGCGCATACCGCGGAACACACCGCCGAGGTTCACCGCGATCTGTCGGTCGAAATCCGCGTCGTCCATCTGCGCGATCGGCGAAAGCTTCATGATGCCGGCATTGTTGACCAGCACGTCGAGCCCGCCGAAGGCCTGCTCGGCTGCGTCGAACAAACGCGTCACGCCCACGGGAACGCCGACATCGGCCTGGACGGCGATCGCCGTACCGCCTTCAGCCGCGATCTCGCGCACCACGCTTTCGGCGGCTTCAGCGCCTCTGGCGTAATTGACGACGACCGAAAAGCCGTCGCGCGCCAGCCTTCTGGCGATTTCAGCGCCAATTCCCTTCGAGGCGCCGGTCACCAGCGCCGCCCTTCCATCCTGCATAGCCATGTCAGATCTCCAATTCTTGTGGACTGAAGGTAGGTGACAAACTCGCAGGGATAATCGCTCGGATCTTGCCAACACCATTCGGATATGGCGAACAATGGCGATGGACAGTCTCGACCGGATGCGCCTTCTCACCCGCGTGATCGAACGCGGCAGCTTCACCGCGGCGGCCGCCGATCTCGGCCTGTCTCGATCGACCGCCACCGAGGCGATCAAGGCCCTGGAGGCGCGGCTGGGCGCCAGGCTGCTCGAGCGCACCACGCGCCACGTCACCCCTACCCTCGACGGCCAGGCCTATTACCAGCGCTGCCTCGCCATCCTGTCCGATGTGGAGGATGCCGAGGCCGGCTTCCGGGCGGCGCAGCCGCAAGGGTTGCTCAGGATCGACGTGCACGGCTTCATGGCCCGCCACTTTATCCTGCCGCGGCTCGCCGAATTCCTCGATCGTTATCCCCGGATCGACCTGCATATCGGCGACGGCGACCGGCTGGTCGACCTGGTGCGCGAAGGCGTCGACTGCGTGCTGCGCTCCGGCGAACAGGCCGACAGCGGCATGATCGTGCGAAGGGTGGCGACGCTGCGCGAAGTCACCTGCGCCAGTCCGGCCTACCTGGAGAGGCACAGCGTGCCGGCCACGCCCGACGATCTCGGCGGCCATGCGATGGTCGGCTTCCGCTCGTCGCGGACCGGCGAGGTGATGCCGCTTGAATTCACGGTTGCGGGCGAGCTGCGCACCATCACGCTGCCGAGCCGGGTGACGGTCAACGGCTCCGACACGATGGCGGAGCTCGCCCGCCTCGGCTTCGGCCTTGTGCAGGCGCCGCACTACCGCTTCGCCGGCGATTTCGCGCGCGGCACGCTGGTCGAAGTGCTGCCGGACTATCCGCCGTCGCCGACGCCGCTGTCGGCGCTGTATCCGCAAAACCGCCAGCTCGCGCCGCGCGTGCGGGCGTTCATCGACTGGGTGATCGGGATTTTTGGCGAGGATGGGAAATCGGGCCGGGTGTGACGAGCCGGGGGCCGCCGGCTACTTTTGCGCAGGGGCCGCGTTCCTTCGCGCCCCCCTCTGTCCTGCCGGACATCTCCCCCACTTGGGGGGAGATTGGCAGCTTCGCCGTCCCGCCTGCCTTCCAGCGCTGGTGATTGGCGAAAGCCGAAGTGGCAGCCGATCTCCCTCCTCGTGGGGGAGATGTCCGGCAGGACAGAGGGGGGCGCCGTCCCGCCAACGTCGCTGACGCCCGTCTGCCCACGTATCACGCTGTCCCGCGGCGCCCATAGCGGTTCGTCCCGTCGTATTGTAGGAATCTCCCTGGCGGAACCGGCCATGGCGGACACGGCGGGCTTCAACTGGGGTTATATTGCCATGCGAGCGATGCTGTTCGGCGTGATGCTGCTGCTGCCGACCATGGCCCTGGCGGAACCGATCGAAACCCAGAAGATCATCACCGCGCTGACCGGCGACTGGAACGGCGACGGCGCCGTCGATCTGGTGATGATCGTCGAGACCAAGCCCGGCGACCCGATGGACATGTATTTCTTCCTTAGGGACCGCGAGGCCAATTTTCTCAAACCTGCCGGCATCGTGCGTGAGCAGATCTACGGAGAGTGGAACGGTTACGACCGGCCGGGCTACGGGGCTTCCGACACCGAGCCGGAGCTGTCCACGCTGCCCAACGGCTCGATCAACCTATACCTGCCGGCAATGCCGGTCGGCAGCAAACGGACCAACACGACGCTGACGCTCGCTTACCGCAATGACGCCTTCATCGTCGCCGGCTTTGCCTATGACTATCACGATTATCTTGAGGACAATGTCGCAAGCGACTGCGACTACAACGTTTTGACCGGCAAGGGCAAAAGCAGCAAGATGCAGCCCGATGGCGCCACAAAGCAGAAGACCGTGGCGGTGGAAGGCAAGGTCATTGCCTTTTCGGAGTGGAGCCCCGGAATAGGCTTCAGCGCCTGCGGCGAGTGAGGCACGCCGCACCATCGGATTTTCCGATAGCACTATCGTTTTCTTCCGTTTCCGCTTCGAGCCCAGACCTGCGACTTCCCTGACCAAGTGATCGTCTGTGGAAGCGAAGGATGGCGGATATGGCAAACAGGAAAGTTCTGGTCGTCGGCGGCAGTTCGGGGATGGGTCTGGCGCTGGCAAGGCAGTGTCTCGAGGCTGGCGCCGAGGTCATAATTGCCGGGCGCAACGAGGACAGGCTGAAGCGCGCGCGCGAGCAACTGGGCAACCCCGCCGCGCTGGACACGGTCGCGGTCGACATCACCCGGGAGGATCAGGTCGCCGCTTTGTTCAGGCGGATCGGCCGGCTCGACCATATCGTCAGCACAGCAGCCGATATCGAAGGCGCCTATGAGCTGTTGCCTGCGCTCGAGCTGAAGGCGGCGCAGAGGGTGGTGGAAAGCAAATTCTATGGGCCGCTGCTGCTGGCCAAACATGGCGCGCCGATGCTTTCGGCCACGGGCTCCATCACCTTCACATCAGGCATCGCGGCCTATCGGCCGGCGGCGCGGGGCTCGGTCGTCGCCGCGGTCAATGCGGCGCTGGAGGGGCTCGTGCGGGCGCTCGCCATCGAGCTGGCGCCCATCCGCGTCAACGCGGTCTCGCCGGGCTGGGTCGACACGCCGATCTGGACCTTCGTTGCCGGCGCCAAGAAGGACGACACGCTGAACGCGATGGCAGAGCGGCTGCCGGTCGGGCGGGTCGGACAACCCGACGACATCGCCGACGCTATTTGCTTCTTGATGGGCAACGCTTTCACGACAGGGACGACACTGCATGTCGAGGGCGGGCATCGGCTGGTATAACCGGCGCGAAATTGTCGCCCGCGGCCGCCAGCAGCAGTTTCAAGGCTGGCGGCTGCACCCGCCTGCGGCGCCAGATCATGGCAATCGACGCCGTGCGGACCGGGCCCGGCCAGGGCATTTCGATGACCTCGCCACGATCGAGCGCCTCGACCACGGCCAGGCGCGGCACCAGACCAAGGCCGGCCCCAGCCGCCACCAGGCGCGCGATCGTGCCGATGCTGCCGACTTCGGCGGCAAGCCTCGGCGATGCAAGGCCTGCCTCGGCAAAAGCCTTGTCGAACAGGTGCCGAGAGATGCATCCAGCTTCGGTGACGACGAAGCTCATTTTGCCGAGCGCCGTCAGATCGCCTCTCATCGCTGCCTCCCCAGGAGGAAAGACAAGGATCAGTGGTTCCGCCGATAGCGTCCGTCTGGCGAGGCGTTCGTCGACCTTCTCGAAACCGTCCCTGTCGAAGCAAAAGGCGACGTCGATCTCGCCATCTTCCAGCTTGCGCACGAGATCACCGCTGCCCGCGACCTTCAGCCGAAGATCGACGTCGGGATGGGCGACCTGGAAATCCGGGAGCCATTGCGCCAGCTTCGCCGAGGCGATCGTCTCCAGCGCGCCGATCGTCACCGATCCGGCGGCGTGTCCGGCGGTCACGTCCACGGCCGCCCGTGCCTGTTCGATCAGCATCAGAATGTCCACGGCATAGGGCTTCAGCGTGTCGCCCGCAGGTGTCAGCTGCAGGCCCTGCTTCGACCGCGTGAACAGCACCGTGCCAAGCTCGGTCTCAAGCGTCTGGATCTGATCGCTCACGCTCGACTGCGCGAGGTGGATCTCCTCAGCGGCGCGGGTGATGTTTCGACACCGCGCAACCGCGAGGAACGTCTTGAGCAGTCTTGGATGCATCGGGTGACCCGTATTGACTGCTTCACTGCAGCTGCGGTTTTTTGAGAAAGCTGTTGCGGTCGGCCGACTTGACGCGCAGCCAGGTTTCGCGGCCGTCGCGCACCACCCGCAACGGGATCTCGGCGCCTGCCGGATTCTGCCACAGCTTGCGATAGAAATCGGCGAGCCCGTCGACTTCGCCGTCGCGCACATCCGAGATGATGTCGCCCTGGCGCAGGCCGGCTTCGGCGGCCGGGCTGCCTTCGGCGACGCTCATCACCACCACCTCGCCATTGCTTTCGGCGGAGAAGGCGCCGAGCCAGGGGCGCGGTGGCTTGGAAACTTGGCCGCGTGTCAGGAGATCGTCGAGGATGGGCGGCAGAAGGTCGATCGGCACCACCATGTTGATATCGGCGATCTCGCCGGCGCGGCTCATCTGCAGGCGCAGCGAACCGATGCCGAGCAGTCTGCCGTCCTGCCCGATGAGTGCCGCACCTCCCCATGACGGATGGGCGGGCGCGGTGAAGATCGCCTCGTCCAGAAGATATTCCCAATAGCCGGCGAATTCCTGCTTGGTGATGATGTGCGCGCTGACCGACTGGCCGATGCCGTCGGCGAGCACCACGGGATCGCCGGCCATCGCCTTGGCCGCGTCGCCGAATGCCACCGCGGGCAGGCCGAGCGGGGCCAGCGCCTGCACCAGGCCGAAGCCCGATTCCTGGTCGTAGGCGAGCGCGTGCGCGGGAACCACGCGCCCGTTATGATCGGTCAGCCAGACTTCTTCCGCCTCGGTGATGAGATAGCCGATGGTGAGCACCAGACCGTCCTCGCGTATCACCACGCCGCTGCCCTCCCGGCTCGTGCCCAGCGCATTCGCGGTGAAGGCGTCGTCGGGGATCGAGGCGCGCACCGCCACGATGGACCGCAAAATCGTATCGATGGTCATGCTCTCAATCCCGGCAATATTCATGGCGGCCGCCAAAGGCCCGATATCCTCTATAGGTATGGCGCACGTGACGAGGCGCAAGGGCATCCGTGATCCCTTCCCAAGGGGGAGAACGTGGGCCGGCACCCGGAACCGACAATAGTTCAACACAAGTTGAACTTCCTGCTGCCAGCACTACCTTTATCTATGTGCGGATGAATCTGCCCATCCTCGCTCCCTTTCATTGCGCAAGCTGATCCTCCCCAAGACCCTCCCCGCTCCCAACAAAGGCCTCCCGAGATGAACGACTACACACCGCCGAAAGTATGGACCTGGAACAAGGAAAATGGCGGCGCCTTCGCCAGCATCAACCGGCCGATCGCGGGCCCGACGCATGACAAGGAGCTGCCGGTCGGCAAGCATCCGCTGCAGCTCTATTCGCTGGCGACGCCGAACGGCGTCAAGGTGACGATCATGCTGGAGGAACTCTTGGCGCTCGGCCACAAAGGCGCCGAATATGATGCCTGGCTGATCAGGATCAATGACGGTGATCAGTTCGGCAGCGGCTTCGTCGAGGTCAACCCTAACTCCAAGATCCCGGCGCTGATGGATCGCAGCGGGCCAAAGCCGATCCGCGTCTTCGAATCCGGCTCGATCCTGGTGCATCTGGCCGAAAAATTCGGCGAATTCCTGCCGACCGAGCAGCCGGCGCGCGCCGAAACCCTGTCATGGCTGTTCTGGCAGATGGGCTCGGCGCCCTATCTCGGCGGCGGCTTCGGCCATTTCTACGCCTATGCGCCGGAAAAGATCGAATATGCCATCGACCGCTTCGCCATGGAGACCAAGCGCCAGATGGACGTGCTCGACCGGCGCCTCGCTGAAAGCGAATATCTCGGCGGCGATGACTACACGATTGCCGATATAGCCGTGTGGCCCTGGTATGGCGGGCTGGCCAAGGGCCGCATGTACAATGACGCCGGCGAGTTCCTGTCGGTCGCGGACTACAGACACGTGCAGCGCTGGGCCGACGCGATCGACGCGCGCCCCGCGGTGCAGCGCGGGCGCATGGTCAATCGCGCCTTCGGCGAGCCGGCGATGCAGTTGCACGAGCGTCACGACGCCAGCGATTTCGACACCAAGACGCAGGACAAGCTGGCGGCGGAGTGAGCGGCGACGGAGCTGAGCGGATGACGCGGCTGATCTCTCCCGGGGAGATCAGCTTCAACCTGCCACGTCTCGACGGCGGATCAGGATTGCACAAGCCGCACACAGGCTCCCGCGCCGCCCAAACCCAGGCATATGTATTCGGAAATATATACTGGTTGACTAAAGTAACGGAACGTCCAATGCACATTCCCAGAACCGAACAAGTCCGCTTTCAAAAGGCTTAGACCATAATGTCTATTTCGGGAACATCATGATCTAAGCATATAGATATTCAGCCGGATTGGCGTCGAATCTCGACACGTCGTAAAACCGGATACCGTCTCGATGGTCCAGCACTCACGGGTCGCGGATCACCTGTGTGTCTTTCGCCCGGTTCTATAGATCAGCCGGACGACGAACACAAAATATCCAACCTGCAAAACGATCAGGGTCAGGACTGTCCAGCCTAGCGCCTTCCAGATTGAACCGGTTGCCAAAAAAGTCGAGAGCGCCACGACGAGTGACGCGGTGGTCATCCCCACCAGGAACTGTGGAAAATTCATTGCTTTTCAAGGCCGTCCCGGGCTTGCAACAGCCGCGACGACCCCCCTTGCCCATTTACCCCAGACCAACGTTTTCACCCTTTCAATGGTTGCGCAAGTGGCAAATGGAACAGAAGTGTGCACATATTTAACGCAATCTTTGGTTGAGGCTCTACCTTGGCTATCGCTGGTCCATTCAAAAAGAGACGACCTGTAACGGGAGGACATGATGGAAATTTGTTGCGCGCCGGACACTCCGGGCGCAACGTAGGCCCTACGGACTGACATAAAATAAGAATATCAGTCCATGGGAGGGATGGGGAACATGGCGCTCAAGGTAATCGGCGCGGGATTCGGACGCACGGGCACATGGTCGACCTTTGCCGCGCTGAACAGGCTCGGCTTTCCCTGCTATCACATGCAGGAAGTGATCCTCAACAAGGCCAACAAGGGCCACCTCAACTTCTGGCGCAAGGTGGCGAACAGCAAGCCCGGCACGCCGCACGACTGGGACCGAGCGTTTGCCAACTACACGGCGACGGTCGACAATCCCGGCTGCTGCGTGTGGCGGGAATTGTTGGCCGCCTATCCCGATGCCAAGGTGCTGCTGACGCTTCACCCGCGCGGCGCCGAAGGCTGGTACGACAGCACGATCGATACGATCTACTTCACCGAAAATCTCTGGCAGTTCAAGATTTTGGAGTGGCTGACGCCGTTCGGCCGGAAATTCGGCGACATGTCGCGCAAGCTGATCTGGGGTCGTGTGCTGGCCGGCGTGATGGACGACCGCGAGCGGGCAATCGCGCGCTACAACGCTTACACCGAGGAGGTGAAGGCCGCAGTGTCGCCGGAAAAACTTCTGGTGTTCACGGTGACCGAAGGCTGGGGGCCGCTGTGCCGCTTTCTCGGCGTGGCGGAACCGCGGGAGCCGTTCCCGAACCTCAATGACCGCGAAAGCGTCAAGAAGGTGATCCGCGACGTCATCAAGGGATCGTACATGATGCTCGGTCTGTCGATCGCGGGCGGCGTGGCGGTGCTGGCTGCGCTTTGGTGGTGGCTGGGGTAGCCGGCCTCAGCCAAGGTGCCGCCAGCGAACCCTATTCGGGCGAAGGCACAGGCGGCTTGTTCGTCATGGTGGCGCCGAAGGCAGCGGCTATGACGGCGGCTACCCCCAGGCATTGCAGTCCGGTCAGGATCTCGTGCAGGAACAGGAACCCCGCCAGCGCGCCCAGCGCCGGCTCCAGGCAGGTCAGCGTGCCGTAGAGCCTGGCGGGCATCCTGGTCAGCGCCACCATCTCCAGCCAGAACGGCAGGGCGCTGGAAAACAGCCCGACCAGCAGGGCGCCGGCCAGGATCGACGGCGCGACCAGCGCCGGCCCCGCCTCGGCCACGCCGAACGGCAGCGCAAGCACTGCGGCGATTGCCAGGCCGTAAGCCGTGGTCTGGCCGCCGAGTTCGGCGCCCGCCTTCTGCGCGAACACGATGTAGAGCGCCCAGAAGCCGCCGGCCGCCAGCGCCAGCATCACGCCGGTCGGATCGAGCGCCTGGCGCGAATGCACGAGGGGCGACAACAGCACGATGCCGGCGACGGCAAGCGCCACCCAGGCGAAGTCGCTGCCGCGCCGCGACGACAGCGTCGCGACCAGAAGCGGACCGGTAAATTCGAGCGCCACCGCGATGCCGAGCGGGATCGTCTCGAGCGCCGCATAGAACAAAAGATTGAGCGCGGCGAGCGTCACCCCATAGGCGATCAGCCACGGCCAGACGGCTTTGGACGGCCGCACCCGCCAGGGCCGCAGCACCGCCGCCAGCATCAGCGCGCCGACGACCAGCCGCAGCGCCGTCGTGCCTTGCGCGCCGACCAGCGGAAACAGGCCCTTGGCGAAGGCCGCGCCGATCTGGATCGACACCATGGCGCCGAGCAGTGCCGCGATGGGCAGGGTTTCGGAGACAGGCTTGATAACCGGCGTCGACGTCACTGTGGTCGGTCCTCCCCTGCCGCCGGGCTATGCGCGACGGCATGCGGCGGAGATAGGACCAATGGGCTTGCCTGTCGTGAGGCAGCGAGGGGTGGTTGGGTGGGGCAAGCAAAGACTCTGATAGACGCTGGCGGGACAGCGCCCCCCTCTGTCCTACCGGACATCTCCCCCTCAAGGGGGGAGATTGCGCGCTCAGCCGCTTTCGCCAATCTCAAGCGTTGCAGAGGTGAGCGGAGCGCTGAGGCTGCTGATCTCCCCCCTTGAGGGGGAGATGTCCGGCAGGACAGAGGGGGGTACTGTCCCGCCGGCGCCAAAAATTACTACAGGCGCAACCCTGCCGCTCAGGCCGACATCGCCAGCGGCCTTGCGCTCTTGTTGGGAATCTGGATGTCGATATCCAGCGTCGACATCGTCTCGCCGCGCTCCATCGAGACCTGCAGATAATCCTGGTCGATCTGCACATGCCTGGCGATGACGGCCATGATCTCCTCGCGCAAGATGGAGACGAGATCGGGCTGGCTGCGGCTGCGGCGCTCATAGGCGAGCAGCACCTGCAGCCGCTCGCGCGCCACCGGCGCGCTGCCGCGCCGCTTGAAAAGGTCCAACAGGTTCATGCTGCCCTCCTTCCAAAAAGCCGGTCGAGAAAGCCCTTGCGCTCGAACGGCACGACGACCGGCAGCTCCTCGCCTTCGAGCCGTTTGGCCGCCTCGATATAGGCGCGGGCGGCAGAATTGGTGGGATCGCTGAGCGTCACCGGCGAACCAAGGTTGGAGGCCCTGAGCACGTCCTGGCTCTCGGGAATGATGCCCAGGAGCGGCGTCGATAGGATCTCAAGAACGTCGTCGATCGAGAGCATTTCGCCGCGCGCCGCGCGGGCGGCATCATACCGCGTCACCAGCACATGCTTGGCGATCTGCTCGCCCCGCTCGGCCTTGACGGTTCTGGCATCGAGCAGGCCGATGATGCGATCGGAATCGCGCACCGAGCTGACTTCCGGGTTGGTGACGATGACCGCCTCGTCGGCAAAGCGCATGGCAAGCTGCGCGCCGCGCTCGATGCCGGCCGGGCTGTCGCAGAAGACATAGTCGAACACCGAGCGCAGCTTGTCGATCACCTCGCCCACGCCCTCCTCGGTCAGCGCATCCTTGTCGCGCGTCTGCGAGGCCGGCAGCAGGAACAGCGTGTCGACCCGCTTGTCGCGGATCAGCGCCTGCGAGAGCTTGGCCGTTCCCTGGATGACGTTGACCAGGTCGAACACCACCCGCCGCTCGGCGCCCATGATCAGATCGAGATTCCTCAAGCCGACATCGAAGTCGACCAGGGCCACCTTCTTGCCGGTTCTCGCGACCGCGGCACCAAGGGCGGCCGTCGAGGTCGTCTTGCCGACGCCCCCTTTGCCTGAGGTGACCACCACTACCTTGCCCATATATGCCTCCATTATTGTTGTTGGTATTGTTAAGCGTCTGATTTATGCGATGCGCTTAAGTCATTGTTTTCGTAAATGTTTCCTAAAGCCGCTGCGTTCCTTTGGTCGGCATGCATTAGCTGAAAGGCGCGATGCGCAGCGTGTCTTTTTCGAGAAAGGCCTGGACGGCTTTGCCGCGCAAGGACGGCTCCATCTCCTCGGCGGTGCAATACCAGCCGTCGACCGACAGCAGCTCGGCCTCGTTTTTGCGGCAGAAGATGCGCGCCGCCGAATGGCCGAGCACACCGGCCGACGCGCGCCCGCGCAGCGTGCCGTAGACATGGATGGAGCCGGCGGCGACGATCTCGGACCCGGAGGCGACGGAGCCCAGCACGATGACATCGCCATGCGCATGAAAGACCGACTGGCCCGAGCGGATCGGCGTCTTCACCATCAGCGTGGCCGGCGCTTCCGGCTGCCTGTCGTCTGGCTGCTTGCCCTGTTCCGCCCTGCCGGCCTCTTCCGCCTTGCCCGTCTCTTCCGGCCTGCCCTTGCTGTCGGCCTGCATGAGCAGCCCGGCGGTGGCCTCCTTGGCGCCGATCAGCACGGGCGGCAGATTGGCCTCAAGCGCCGTGTTGCCGTCGAGCTCGATGGCGTAGATGCGGATGCCGCGCAGGCCCAGCTCAGCAACCAGCGCTGCGATCTGTCCGACCTCCGGCTTCAACGTGTTGAGATTGAGCACCACCGGCCGGCCGGCAAAGTAACCCGGCGAGTTGCCGATCCAACGATCGAGGCTTTCCAGCCATTCCGAAAGCGGCGCCTCCGGCGTCAGCGTGAAGGCGACGAACGAGCGGGCGCGAAAGCGAATGGATTTGGTCTCGACGGGGGCGGCGAAGGTCACGGACAGCGATTCCTTACTGATAGGTAAACGCTAGCCAGCCATGGTTAACGAAAGGTTAACGGAGGGGGTGTTTGCGGCATCTGGAAAGCTGTTACTGACAGACTTGGCGGTGTCAGCAGCCTTGCGGACAGCGCTGGAAATTGCCTGCCCTTTCCTCGACACCTTGCTGGCTAAGTGTCCTTCGCTGCCTCCTCGATCAGTTCCGCTAGCAAGCTGGAGAACGGCTCGTCAGACCTATCCCCTATGTTTCCCACTTCTCTCGCCACGATCCCGGGCGAAGAGACTGAGACTTCCCCGCTCAGATGAACGTCGACCGTGAACGTCCTTCTGATTACCTCCTCCTCCATGCCCCGCTTCCTGTAGACTTGGAACCGAATAGACGGTGTTGACGCTTTGGCTTGGTGGCTTGGCGCGGTGTCTATGTCGACAGTCACCTCGCCCGTCACGTCAGCTTGGGCCGCTTGCAACGACGCAACCACGACGTCGTTTAGCCAGGCCCGGGCTTGTGCGCCGAAGTCCACCCCCTCGGCCTTCTCATTGCGGACCTTCTCCTCTTGCTCACGGGCTTCCTTCCCGCGCTCAAGGGCTTCTTTGAACTTGGATATCATGGTGTGCCTCCGATTGTGAGCGCATGAGACCGGCCGTCACATCCGCCATGATCCTCCTAATGGGTAGAACGCGCGGAACCGGCGTGCGTTGCGTGAGCGGAGCCCGTGGGTTCGCCGCCGCGCACGGTTGTCTCCTTCCGGCGCGGTCGACCGCCGGGGTGGCGGCGGTGATCGCGGCGCTGTCGTGTTGGCTGGGGTAGCGTGTCAGCAGCCGAGCGACAGCGCTGGAAATTGCCTGCCCTTTCCCACAAGATGCCTGAACATCCCTGAGGGCTCGACATGTGCAACCTCTACAACATCACCACCAGCCAGGAAGCGATCCGCCAGTGGACCCGCGCCTTGCGCGACATTCTTGGCAATCTCGAACCCTCCATCGACATCTACCCCAACCAGCCCGGCCCGGTGGTGCGCAACGCGCCGGACGGGACGCGCGAGCTGGCCAACCTGCTGTGGGGCATGCCGACGCCGATTGAGCGGGTGAAGGGCAAAGCCGACTACGGCACCACCAACATCCGCAACCCGCAATACGGCCACTGGCAGCAATATCTCGGCGTCGAGAACCGCTGCGTGGTGCCGCTCACCAGCTTTGCCGAGCCGAGCCCAACGCCGGGCGACAAGGACCAGGATACCGGTATCCAGAGGAACTACTGGTTCGCGCTGACCGAGGAGCGGCCGCTGTTCTTCTTCGCCGGCCTGTGGACGCGCTGGCAAGGCGTGCGCAAGGTCAAGGACGGCCCCGGCGACTTCGAGCTCTACGGTTTTCTGACCACCAGACCGAACGCCCTGATCGCGCCGATCCACGAGAAGGCTATGCCTGTCATCCTGACCACGCAGAAGGAAACCGAGACGTGGCTGACCGCACCGTGGTCGGAGGCCAGGCACCTGCAGCGCACGGCACCGGATGTCGCGCTGGTGATCGTCGACAAGCCGGCCACACAGATAAAATTTCCGCCGCAGGCGCCACAGGCGCCGGTGCAGGGTTCGCTGTTCTAAAGCTTGAACTTCTGCAACACCCAGACGTAGCCCTTCGGCGGATGGTCCTGGTCGATGAACTGGGTGCGTACGGTGGTATCCTTCCGGCTGCACCTTTTGCACCTGAACCTGATGGCTTCCAGCGGCTTGTTCCAGCCCACCACCTGCGCGACATCGTTCGCCCTGAAACGTCCGACATGGAAGCAGTGGCCGCACTCCACGATCAGCAGCATGTTGGCCTTCGCGGCACGTCCAACGCTGTCCATCGGCCCGGCCATCGGTCATTTCCGGGTCGAGTAATCCTCGGGAAGCGGGAGCAGGCCGAGATTCGGCATCCGGAAATCGGGCTCCTTCTCCGCTAGGCTGGCCATCACATCATGCAATTTGTCGGTAAGCCCGCAAAGCTGCCAATACAGCTCGCCATGCGCCTTCAGATGCAGTTGCGACGAAAGCACAGTCTTGCGCAGGCTCAGAGCGTCCCTGATGATCGCCTCGGCATCCCTCGTCGACAGCCTGTCAAACCGGCTTTTTCGTCTGCCCATCGCGGCTCTCCCCATTTGCGAGCAACCGCCCCACCTGCTGACAAATAGGAAGGCATTCCTCGCGGAGTCAATTCGCCCTTGACATTTTTGTTCCCGTTTTGTTCAATTTGAACAGAAACTATTGGAGGCATCGCCATGGACCACATCGTGACGCTGGACAGCCGCCAGGAGGCAGCCCTTCAGGCCATCGCCGACAAGTTCATCGCCCAGCACAAGGGCGATGCGGTGAAGGCGCTCAAGGAGATGATCGTGCTGAATGGGCATCTGCAGGAGCGGCTTGATGCGATCGAGAGCCGGCGTCGGGCGACGCGGTAGGAGTGCACCTGCCAATGTCCAGGAGGTGAAGGGTCGTTGGACGGCTTCGGTGTTCACCGAGGGCTGGGGTCCGCTTTGCCTTTCTGGGCCTGAGAGGCGGAAAAGCGGTTGCTGACAGCCCCTGCTGGCGAGTTCGAAATGTCTGCGAGTCGCCTTTCATCGAAGTGCCCGGCGCCTGGGCGTCGAGGTCATTTAAGCCACACCATACAGCTCTTGCCCGGCGTCGATGACCTCCTTTGGGGTTAAGTCGATCAGCTCCCGCAGGTAAGCTAGAAAGTCAGCTGAACGCCTTAGACAAAAAATTCGCGCCTTGAGCTTTACTGCCCTCGCAACGCCCTTTTGCTCCAGGAGGGCTGCGCACTCGTTGTCCAAAAATATAGCGTCCACATATGGCCCATACAGAGAGATAGCTTTGATATCATTCATCATTCCTCGCGACGGGCGCCGCTTCTGGCCATGAGCGAGCCTGTCGGCAATTGCCGCAAAGAGATGCGCTGAAATCCAATGGTGCGGTAACAACCGGTTCTTCGGCCAATTCAAAAATTTCGCCGTCTCTCGAAGCGCCGACTCTGGAGGCGTGCCACGCTTGATGAACTCATGGTTGATGTGATGGATCAAAGTAACGACCGGAGAGAGCGCGCCGTCCATATGCATTTGGACGTCGCGGGATGCCTCACCTACCTGAGCGGCCGCCATGAAGTGGAAATAGGCTTCGATATAGCCTCGAGCCAACACCCCAAGTTCGTTGTTCAGCACCTCTTCAAACGTTGGTTTGTCGCGTGCCCATTGGTCGTACAACGGCGCGAAGTCCCCTGCCGCTTTATCTCGAGCAATCCTGACGTTTTCGACGAAGCCGCTCCAGTCAGTCTCCACCGTTATGTGCAGGTCAGGCAACCAAGCGTTTCGGTGGCCGTTGAGAATCTCGTCGACATCAAAGTCAAAGGACGGCGGATCCTTGCCTTTAAGATACGCTTCAAGGTGCCGGTAGATCTGTCGATGCTCGATCATGGTCGTATCCTCGAACGAGGTGTCCCCGCCCATCATCTCGTGAGCAAGATCAAGCGCATTTCCATCTCGATAGACCATCGTCTCATCGCGATGAATGTTTGATGCGGGGCAAATGATCTGCTGGCGCATAATTGCCCGCTCTACTAGGTTATTAACTTCGGCCCAGAACTCTCCATGGGGGGCGTCAGCACGGCGCTTGTGTTTCTTTACCTTGAAGATTTCGCTGATTGCGAACTGGTCTAAGTAGAGGACCTTCTTGTTGAGTTCGGGTAGAAAGTAAGTAGCTTTGGCTCGGCAAAATTTGCAACGCCGATCATAGGATTCTGACGATACCCATAAGATACCGAACCCCTGCTCGCGACCGCACGTAGGACATTTTTTGAAGGGCGGACGCTCGAACATTCTTCAATCCTTGGAGGCTTGTAAAAGGGCAGGTGCTCGGTTGAACGGAAGTCCCGCTACGGGCAATGCGAGGTTTTGGCGCGACGAAAAAGGACGGTAGTGTACGCCGCTGGATATTCTGGAGCCCTATACTTTACGCACCGGGAGCTGACGACTGTCGCTGTGGTCTGGCTGATATTGTTACCCAAGTCTCGCCCGCTCAAACACGAGAGAAGGGGCCTTGGAGGTCACGACATGCAGCAGCGCCGGATGCGAGCACACTGCTTGGACCGTGTGAGCACCCGGGTGTTTCCATGTGCTATAACGGTCAGCAGCGGCGATGCAAATGCGCGGCCCTACCTTCCCAAGCAGGTCGATATCGAAGTTGCCATCAGATCCATGGTGAGGCAGCGTCAATGTAACCACTTCTTTCATCAGTTCCCCATAGTGGATTGCGAAATCGGCTCTACGCCGCTTCTCTTTCAAAGCCGCATCGCCGGTCGCCAACCATCCGATCGGGCCTTGCGGGCCGGTGCAGTGGGAGACGCATCCGAACTCACCTTCATGGTGCCGGGTGAGGTAGAGGCTTGATCCACGCGCCGGTCCTGAATACAGGCAAAGCGACGTGATGTTGAGGTTACCAACCAAAGCTCCATAAGCGGCTGCCAGCTGGTCTAGATTTGTCGTCACGAGCTTTTCTACATTGTCGGATACTTCCAACCAGGCGCCGATTTTGGACAGTGACACATGACATTGTTTCGCCAATTCCCTTAGGAACTGCTTGCGATGCGCAGCGACCGTTGGGTCGACGAATGGAGCGAGAAGCCACTCACCTTTAGCCGCTGACAGCATTATGGCCAGCGTGTCTGGTATCACGAGCCGCAGGGCCGAGTTTCCGGCTCCGGCGCGTTGCGGTCCAATAAAAGGACGAACCGATCCACGGCCAACCAACCTCCAAGCAGGATCGCGCCTGCCGCGGCCCTCACCGCTTACTTTTGGCCCATCAGGCGGATCGAGCGGCCGCTCTGCCCCGTCCGGCGCTCCGTCATCGCGGTTGCCTTGCTCCACGTAGATAATGCGGCGCGGGCGGAATCGCTCAAGTGCATCGCCAGGATCGATGACGAAATCGCGATAAAAGCGGCTCTCCGCGGATGCGCGATCCTCCGCCACTGTCCGCGCGAACGCGATCAGCCGATCGGCGACGTTAACCAGAGGTAAGACGACTGTATCGACGTCAAGGCCGCGAGTGTCGTCGAGGAGTTGCTCTAGCCCGTTCAGATGGTCCGCATGGACATGCGACATGAATAATAAATCCAGGGACGACCGTGCCCCGACTCTTTGGAGATACTTTCTTATCTCGCGCTTGCGCTCAGTTGCGTAGCGCTCCATGGCTCCACAATCATAGACGTAAGATAGGCGAAGCTCATCATCTCCGTGAAGGACGGCGGTGTGAAAAAACCCTTGCCCCACAGCGTGCTGGTATCGCGAGTTCTCTATTGCCAACTTATTGTCTCCCTCCTGATCGCGATCGCTGCGTACGCCCTTCGCTATCAGGCAAACTAGCAGCGTGCCGGACACGCATTCTTATGTTAGCTATCATATTCATGGAAAACGAAGGCATATCTTCTAGCATGCCCAACGGAGGATCAGTTTGTCTACTAAACCGGTGTCAGAAGCAAAGGACTACCTATTCCGGTGGGCAAAAGTCACAAGAGGTGATCTGGCGCCATTAGGGATTTATGTCTTCGGAAGCTTGATTTATCGTGATGGTACTCTGTTCGGAGACAGAAGTGACATCGACATTGTCGTCGTCATACCGGAGACGCCGGACGCGATCGACCGCGCAGACTGGCTGGAAAAACTACTTCGCCACAAAATTTCGTTAGAGGATGAACTTGGCAAGGTTTTGCGCCGGCCAAGTCGCGACACCTTGATCTGCAGCATAGTTGCCGTCACCTCACTGGAGATTTCATCAGACATTCATAAGGATGGAGCCCGAAATTTCTTCTCAGCAAACACATTCCTTGATCTCGTCAGTGGCCAGATAGTGAACGGACTACCAAACGCTGGGTCCCGTGAAATCAAAGAGCGGCTCGTCGGAGAGTGCATCCGGTTCGCGCAAAAAACTCGCAGTTCGTATCTCGGCGTTAATGCGCTCGGAGCCGAGACGCTTAGACCTTTCGATGATGCTGACGCTGCCCCAAAGCAACTGATGCGCCATGCGGCTATGGTGCAGTACCTCGAGGACGATGGCGACGGTGACCCTGGTAGGGAGTATGACGTCGATATCGGCGCAACTCACCTCACGGTTTTGCTGCACGAACGTCGAAAGAAAGTCGCGGATCTTGGCCGCCGTTTTGAGGCGAGGCGCAGCGGGAGAGGTACTCGAGCGCCATTGTCTTCGAAAGATCAACTCCTTCTATCAGAAATTGTACTCGACACAGCAATCTACCTGGAGGCGAGGGCAACTGCAATCCAGGCCAAACCAAAACGACCGTCGATAGGCGGCGCTCACAGCACGGTCATCTTTGCAAAGCGTTTCGAGAGCGCATTTCCTGGCGTCCGTGGAGTTGAATGGTTTGAGGATTCGAACCAAATCAGGCAGCGAGTGGCAAGATTGCTTGAGGAACCCCTTGAGTTCGAAGATGGCACACCAATTTGGTGGTCCCGAGGCAACAGCAATTTGCAGATTTTCTCATTTGCTGACGAGGGCGATCGCTTTGTTCTCAACGGCGAAGAAATGAACATACGTCGCGTCGCCGCAATCAATCCGGGCTCCTACAAGTATGAGTTCGTTTATGTTGAACTCGCCCCTTTGCAACCAACGGGTCTCTATCCGCGTACACAGGAAAATATTGCTGAGGTTGAGCGTGGCGATGGATTCTTCCCTTATTATTGGGAGGAATATGGAATCGTTGACGGCAAACACTTTGTGACCCGGGCAGTTTACGATGATGGCTCCGCATTTATCGATGGCGAACTCCAATCCCTTCGTGGAAGGGCGGAGCTTCGCTCGCGGTACGTGACGACCTACAATTTCCTCGTTGCTGCCTCCGGCTCACCCCTCTTTGACTCTTCTTATGATCAACAGCTTGAAGACCATCTAAATGCAATGCTTCGCGGGGAAGACCGTCTAGATGCGATCGCCAGAGACGGAAGACAACTTCCCACTGGGCGGTTTTAGGTTCCGAGCCCACCATGGGTATGGCGCTGACAAGGCATTATGATTCGTCACTTTCTTGCAAGAACGGCTCTCGCCTCAAGGACACTGATTTTTATGTGGCGAGTTTCGATCAGTCCGGTTCCTGCTGGTGCGGTCAACCCTATTCAGCGTCGATACAGTACGTCCTATTCCCTCAACAGCTCCGCATACCCTCACCTCGCCATCCTGCCCGCGAATCCGCCACGTCTCCCCGCCCCTCCGCAACGTCTCCCCGCCCCTCCCTCGTCAAAGCATGACCCCGGCAGCACCTTGTCGCCGCCTTCCGGGAGGTCCAGCACGGGACGGCAGATGCCCGACAGGCGCAGGGCGCTGACCAGCGCCTTTTCCCTCGGCGATCGTGGTGCGCCAATGCGCCATGCCGCGCGAAATCGCTGGTGAAGTATAGGATGGCGAGCGCGAGGTGCGCACAAACGGCCTCCCAGCCCCCGCCTACTTGCACTGCCGTCGGGGGCCGCCGGAGTAAGGCTGATAGCTGTTGTCTTCCGGCCGGTAGGAGCGGTAGCGGCTGAAGCAATATTGCACATGGTGGGGCGGAAGCCAGGCGGCGCCGGCTTCCTGCGACGGAACGTAACCATCCATTGGCCACGTCTCGCTCACCTCGACATAGCTGGCGCCATCGTCGGGAGGCTGAGCGGCGCAGTCGGCAGCGCCGGCATCGGAATAGCAATTCAGGTTCCGCCACGCATGCGGCGCAAATGGCCGGCGGGCACGGGCCACCAACGCCCCTCAATGCCTCTTGAAATACTGCACCTCGCGTTCGTGCTTCTCCGCAGCCTCGCGGCTGTCAAATGTCCCGAGATTGCGGCGCTTGCCGGTCTTTTCGTCCTTCTTGCGCGAATAGAGGCGGTATTTTCCGTCTTTGAGTTTTCTGATCATCTGTCACTCCCCGAGCTGCTGCTTCCCCTTGAGGTTGCGCGCGGCTTGCTCGATCGCCGCTCGGTCGTTGCCCAGCCTGTCGATCAATTCCTGCGCCTGTTCGCCCGATATGCCGGTGCGTATCGCCAGGGCCTCCACCGTCAACACGTCGGAGCTCGCGACCTCGCGGGTTTCCGGCAGGGCATCGCCTGCCGTCAACGGCAGGGCTGCCTCCCTGTCGATCTCGGCCTCGGCCCGGTGCCAGTGCCGCTCGGGATCGCCATGGATCCGGCCTTCACGTTCCCAGATCTGGTATGCGCGCTCACGAATCTTGTCTTCCCGGTCGTCGCCCATGTTGATTCCTCCTTTGGGTATCGGATGAACGCCGCGCCAACCCGAACGATCCAAGAAATCTGCGTGATCGTTGGGTGGGGTCGCACAAGGCGCCATGCACTGCGGCCGCCAGCCCGCCCTGCCTACTCGCACTGCCTGCGCGGGCCGCCGGAGTAAGGCTGATAGCTGTTGTCTTCCGGCCGATAGGAGCGATAGCGGCTGAAGCAATATTGCACGTGGTCGGGCGGAAGCCAGGCGGCGCCGGCTTCCTGCGACGGAACGTAACCATCCATTGGCAACGTGTCGCTCGCTTCGACATAGCTGGCGCCATCGTCGGGAGGCTGTGCGGTGCGGTCGGCAGCGCCCGCATCGAGATAGGGCGAGATGCAGGGGCGCTGCTCTCCGCTGTAGGACGTGTAGTGGTCGTCGCTTGGCCTGTAGGAGCGGTAGCGGCTTGCGCACCATTCTGCATGGCCGGCAGGCACCGCCTGCTGCTCGCCCGTCTGCTGCTCGTCCGCTTGCGGCTGGATAGAGCCGGTAACGATGGGCGCCGAAGCCGCGGCATCGGCAGGTGTCGAGCTGCGATCAACTGGGCGGGCGGGAAGTCGCTCAAGACGCTGCGAAGCAGCGTCCACCTTCCGCGGCTCCTTGGGCCACAGTTCGGCGACGCTGGACGTCGGGGCGACCTGCCGCACCGGCTCGGCGGCAAGAATCCAGAGGGCGAAGGCCAATCCGCTGGCAAAAACCGCCAGCGTCAGCACGAAGCCGCCAAGTAAGGCTGATAAAGCTTTCACCCTGCGCTCCTTTGCCCCTCATCTCTAAAATGCGAGGCATTGGATCCGGTTCCAACCAGGCCCAACGGCAGGAGCTTCGGCGCTCAGGGGAAAACCCTCCCCGTCTCGGCTTCGCCGAGCCACCTCTCCCCGCTTGACGGGGCGAGGAACCCAGGTTTCAAAGATCGCCGACAACCTCCCTATACGCCCTCACCTCGCCGTCCTGCCCGCGAATCCACCACGTCTCTCCGTCCTGCGCCTCGACATAGGACGGGCCGAGCGGCACCTTGCCTCCGCCGTCCGGCAGGTCCAGCACATAGACGGGGTTGCAGATGCCCGACAGCCGCGCGCGCAAGGCGCTGACCAACGCCTGTCCCTCGGCAATGGTGGTGCGCCGGTGCGCCATGCCGCGGGCGAGATCGCCGTGGTGCAGGTAATAGGGTTTGACGCCGAGGCGGTACATCAGCTCCCGGCACAGCTCCTCCAGCACCTCGACCGTGTCGTTGACGCCTTTCAGGAGAACGCTCTGGTTCAGCAGCACGAAGCCGCCCTGTCGCAACGTGCGGCAGGCCGCTTCGGCCGCCGTCGTGATCTCCCGCGCGTGGTTGAAATGGGTAACGATCGTGACCATCAGCCGGCCCTGCAGGGAGCGAACCAGCCCTGACGTGACGCGCGAGGGCAGAGCGACGGGCACGCGCGTGTGGATGCGTAACAGCCGCACATGCGGAACCGCCTCGATGCGGGCGCGGATTTCGGCCAGCGCCTTGTCCGGCAGGGACAGCGGATCGCCGCCGGTCAGGATCACCTCGCGGATTTCGGGATGAGCCTCGATATAGGCAAAGGCCGGCTCCAGCGCCTCGCGCGTATAACCACGGCCGATCGAGGTCAGCGATTCCTTGCGAAAGCAGAACCGGCAATAGACCGCGCATTGATAGGTCGGGAACAAAAGAACCCGGTCGGCATGGCGATGCGTCAATCTCGGCACCGGACTGAAGGCATGGTCGGCGATCGGATCGTCGAGCTCGCCTTCCTGCTCGGCCAGTTCTTCGGGCGACGGGATGACCTGCGCCCGGATGGGATCGGCGGGGTCGCTCCAGTCGATCAGGTCGAGATAGGCTTTTGGGATGCGTACCTTGTGGCGCGTGGCCGCGGCTTGGGCCGCCGCGCGCTCGGCTGGCGACAGTGGCAGCGAATCCAGATCGCGCACATGCCGCACGCCCGCGCGAACATCGTCCTGCCACGCGGCGTCGTCATCGGCCGGCATGCCGGCTGCATCGACAACCATGCTGGCGTCGGCGAGATGTGAGGTCATCGAGGGGCTCCTTGAATTCGGGGCTGGATACAGCATTGGAGCCGAGGCTTGAAGGGAATAAGCGGCGTTGCGATGGCACGGACGAAAAGGCCGCTCTCAGCTTCGGCGCCGCGACCCTGCTGCACCCTGCCCCATCAGCGCCCGCGTGATGTCCCAACGCGCCCGTCCGGCTTCATGATGATCTCACGATGCGGATAGGGGATGTCTATGCCGTTTTCCCTAAAGGTGTCCCACAGCGCCAGCAGCACCCTTCCGCGCACGTTGGTCAGGCCTTGTTGAGGATCGTGGATCCAGAAGCGCAGGACGAAATTGAGCGAGGAGTCGCCGAAGTCCGTGAGCCAGCAGACCGGCCGCCGGCCCGCTTCGACCCGGCCGACGCTCGTGGCGGCCGCTATCGCCAGTTCACTGACCTTATGCGGGTCGGCGTCGTAAGAGACCCCGAAATTGACGTCGAGCCGCACAAGGTTATCGCTGAACGACCAGTTGATGACCCTTTGGGTGATGAAGTCTTCGTTCGGGATCAGGTATTCGCGGCCGTCGCGCGTCACCACCGAGACAAATCGCGCCCGCAGTTCGCGTACCCAGCCGAAGGTGCCTTCGAGCGAAATGGTGTCGCCCGGCTTGATCGACTTGTCGAGAAGGATGATCATGCCGGAGACGAAATTTGAAACGACCTTTTGCAGCCCGAAAGCCAGGCCGACGCCGACGGCGCCGGAGAATATCGTCAGAGCCGTCAGGTCGAGACCGACGGAAGACAGGGCGATGACACCCGCGACCAGCACAAGGCCGACCTTTGCGACCTTGCCGACGAGGACGCGGATCGAGGGTGTCAGCTCTTCGGAGATCCGGACGCGCTCATCGATATATTTGCCGACGACCACCGCAAGCCAAACCGTGGCGATCAGCAACAGCGCCGCTTTCAGCACCATGAGCGCCGAAAGGCGAACCGCGCCCAAAGGTATTGCGAGGCTGTCCAGGAAAGCCGCGGTGTCGTCATCGATGCCCAGGATGACGAGGGCCGCATAGATCCAGGTGAGCCAGGCGAGAGCCCGCGCGACAAAGCGGTTGCGGATGATGCGCGACAGCACCGACGCGAACAGCCACGCGAGGGATAGCGAGAGCGCGATAGTGATGAAATGGCTCCGGCTTGGCCAGGTGACGGCGCGCATGAGAAAGAGCGCGGCAAGCAGGAAGACCGTGAACAGGATCCAGTCGGTGCGCCGCAACAGGGCAACCACGACCCTCAACAGTCCGGGATGGCCCTTTATCTGGCGTGCCCGGTTCTCCACGAGCGGTTCGATGCGCTGCGCCGCAAGCTTCGCGACGAGGAAGAGCACGACGATGATTGCGGCCTGATAGAAAAACCACGGCGTGACGGCGTAGTCGAACCATCGGCTGGCCCAGGCCAGCGATTCATCGATGGCGTTGCGAAAATCCATTCCCACACGACCGTTATGGACTGGCGAACAGCAACTCGCCATCCACAATGTCGCCGGCCTCCTGAATGGTCAAGCCGACCACCAAGACGCCTTCCAGGCCTCCGCTCTGCGCATCAGCCCTGCAAGTCCGGCGGCTCCTGCCAAAGCGTTCGGGACAGTCAGGTATAGCCGCTGCCATAGGTGTGGATGTCTCGGGCGTCAGTTCGGCACCCGGTTCGAGCGCACGGCCGATCAGAAACAACCGCTGGAAATCGCTAACTCATAACATTAGCTTGCGCTTACATTAGCTTGAGCGTATGTATCTAAATTGGCCGGTGATCTACCCCCCAACCGGTTAGGCTCGGCGCCAGTCCCCCCCCTCAGGCCAACGACGCCGGGCCGCTCCGGGCTTGGTCCGGGAAGCCCTGCTTTAAGTGCCCCCCACTGTTCCTGTCGCGGCAGTTGAGAAAGTCGACCGATCGTCGGCCTTTTCGATATCGATCAAGGGGCCTCGCCCACCGGCGGTGAACACATCGACGATGTCCCCTCAGGTGTCGGCCTTCCCGTCGCCAGCCATGGTCGCTAATCTCGGCTCAGGGAAAGGCTGGAGAAGAGGAATGGCGAACGACTTGTCGCCAAGGCTTTTGGCGATCGTCGATGCGCTGCCTTTGCGGCAGGGCATGCGGGTGCTCGAGATCGGCTGCGGACCGGGTGCTGCGGCGCGCGAGATCGCACGCCGGATTGGCGACGGCCACGTGCTGGCGATCGACCGCTCGGCCAAGGCCATCGCGCAGGCCAGGGCCGCCTCGCGCGCCGAGATTGCAGCGGGCCGGCTGAGCCTTCGTCAGGTCGCTATCGAGGACTTCAACCTAGAGGCGGACGAGAAGCCCTTCGACATTGCCGTTGCGGTGCGCGTCGGCGCACTGGACGGGCGTCATCCCAAGGCAGGAAAAATCGCCCTGCAACGGCTTGAGGCCGCGTTGACGGCGCAAGGCCGGCTGTTCATCGACGGCGGCGATCCGCTGCGCGAAATTGTGATACGCGGCTGAGCAGCCGGTGGCTTTCTCTCCGGAATCGAGGGTTTGAGTGACGGTGAGCGGCAGCGTCGGGCCTGCGCCTCAGCTCCTCAGCCCCGGCGCTTCCTGCCCGGTGCGCTCGACATATTCCGTATAGCCGCCGCCATAGGTTTGAATGCCCTCGGGCGTCAGTTCCAGCACCCGGTTCGACAGCGCTGCCAGGAAATGCCGGTCGTGCGAGACGAACAGCATGGTGCCCTCATACTGCGAGAGCGCCGTGATCAGCATTTCTTTGGTGGCGATGTCGAGGTGGTTGGTCGGCTCGTCCAGCACCAGAAGGTTGGGCGGGTCGAACAGCATCAAGGCCATCACCAGCCGCGCCTTCTCGCCACCCGATAGCACCCGGCATTTCTTCTCGATCTCGTCACCGGAAAAGCCGAAGCAGCCGGCAAGCGCCCTGAGCGGCGCCTGGCCGGCCTGCGGAAACGCGTCCTCCAGCGTCTGGAACACGGTGCGTTCGCCCTCCAGCACTTCCATGGCGTGCTGGGCGAAATAGCCCATCTTGACGCTGGGCCCGCGCGCCACCGTGCCATTGTCCGGCTCGGAAGCACCGGCCACCAGCTTCAAGAGCGTCGACTTGCCGGCGCCGTTGATGCCCATCACGCACCAGCGCTCGCGGCGGCGCACCTGGAAATCCAGCCCCTCATAGATCGAGCGACTGCCATAGCTTTTGTGGATGTTCTTCAACGTCACCACGTCCTCGCCGCAGCGCGGCGCCGGCTGGAAATCGAACGACACCTTCTGGCGGCGCTTGGGCGGCTCGACGCGGTCGATCTTCTCCAGCTTCTTCACCCGGCTCTGCACCTGGGCGGCATGCGAAGCGCGCGCCTTGAAACGCTCGATGAAGGCGATCTCCTTGGCCAGCATCGCCTGCTGGCGCTCGAACTGCGCCTGCTGCTGCCGGTCGGCGATCGCCCGCTGCTGCTGGTAGAATTCATAGTTGCCGGAGTAAGCGGTCAGCGAGCCGCCATCGATCTCCACCACCTTGTTGACGATGCGGTTCATGAACTCGCGGTCGTGCGAAGTCATCAGCAGCGCGCCGTCGTAACCTTTCAGGAACTGCTCCAGCCAGATCAGGCTTTCCAGGTCGAGATGATTGCTCGGCTCGTCGAGCAGCATGGCGTCGGGCCGCATCAGCAGAATCCTGGCCAGCGCCACGCGCATTTTCCAGCCGCCGGAAAGCTTTCCGACGTCGCCGTCCATCATCTCCTGGCTGAAGCCGAGGCCGTCGAGCACCTCGCGGGCGCGGCCATCCAGCGCATAGCCGTCGAGCTCCTCGAACCGCGCCTGCAGGTCGCCATAGCGGGCGATGATCTCGTCCATCTCGTCGGCCCGCTCCGGGTCGCCCATGGCGGCTTCGAGCTCACGCATCTCGGCCGCCACTTCGCTCACCGGCCCGGCGCCGTCCATCACTTCGGCAACCGCACTGCGCCCTTCCATGTCGCCAACATCCTGGCTGAAATAGCCGATGGTGACGCCGCGATCGACCGATACCTGGCCCTCGTCGGGCTGTTCCTCGCCGTTGATCATACGAAACAGCGTCGTCTTGCCGGCGCCGTTGGGGCCGACCAGCCCGACCTTCTCGCCCTTCTGCAGGGAGGCAGAGGCTTCAATGAAGACGATCTGCCTTCCGTTCTGCTTGCTGATGCTTTCCAGTCGAATCATACTTTTCACGCGTGCCCAAGGGATTTTCCCTGGCCCAATACGCGATAGGCCGCGCCTGCGGAAGCCCGCAAATCAATGGGAATACGTCGCCAGATAGATGCCGGCCAGATAGATGCCGGAACGATCCGCTGAGCGTTCAGATCGAGTTCGAACTGAATTAGCGGAACCTTGGATACCGCCGGCAGTTTAGAAAGATAGGCTCAAACACCGAAAGGAGGATGAGATGAAAACCCTAACCGCTATTTTGCTCGCCACCTCTATGATCGGCCTGAGCGCCGGCACGGCAAGCGCCACCTGCCATGACACGACCGCATCGATCGAAGCGCAATCAGGCGTCGCAAAAGACGCAACGCGTGCGCCCCTCGAAACTGACGCGAATGCCGGCAACAGGGTCGAGGGCGGCCCGGCCAGCAAGGACGCCAACACCATGCCGCTTGCCAACCAGGAAGGCGGTGGGGATAAAAACCTTGCCACTTCGCAGCAGGATGTCGAAGCGCAGCAGGAGGGCGAAAAGACGGCAGCGGCCAAAGCCGACCCCTGCAAGCCGGATTGACGCGGATTGAAAGACTGGCCGCAGACGCTGCGCTGGATGCCGTGGCACCAGCCGAAGCGCGATGTTACCCAATCCCTCCCGTCTCCGCATAGGCGCCGGCGACGCGTCCGTCCTCAAGACGCACGACGGCGGTGACGATTGAGCCGTACGAGCCGCGCCAGACGCTGTGGATCGCCTGGTGCGTGGCAGCCGGTACGACCGCACGCCCGGTGAAGCGCGCGCCGGTCCGCTGCATGGCCACAGGCTCGCCGTTGACATGAATTTTCACGCTGGTCTCGGCTCCGGCCTCGCCATGCACATCAAGCGTGATTGTTATCTCGTCATGGCCACCCGCATGCCGCGCCTCGGCGGCAAGCGTGACGGTCACCGGCACATCCTTGGTCGTGATGTCGCCATGCCGGGCGGCAAAGACATCGTCGGCCAATTCCGGCGTGCGCGGCGGGCGGGTGCGGCGCAGGCCGAAACGCTCGAAGTCGCCGGCGAGGCATAACAGCCTGGCGTCATCATAGGCCTTGCCAGCGAAGGTCAGCCCGACCGGCATGCCGATATCGGCCATCGTGCCCATCGGCACGGTGACGGTCGGAATGCCGAGATGGCGCGGCACGAGATTGCCGTTGGCGACCCAGGTGCCGTTGCGCCAGGCCAGCGCCGCGGACGGCTCGTTGACATCCGCATCGGCCGGCCCGACATCGGCGACGGCGGGAAACACCACCGCATCGAGCCCCTGCGCGTCGAGCCAGTCCTCGAAATCGATCCGCCGCGTCGCCTCCACGCCCTTCAAGCCGGCCTCCAGCTCGGGAATGGCCTCGAACGGTGTGACGCCGCGCTTGGCTCGCTCGGCATACTCCGCCAGATCGAAGCTGTCCTCGTAACGATCCGGCAGCGTGCCCGGCGGCTGAGGAAAGATTTTTGCGCCGTCGACCGAGGCGAGATCGGGGATGGCAGGGTCGGCATTGGCGCGCAGGAAATCGTCCCAAGCCGAAATGCATAGGTCCCATATCTCGCGCTCGGCGAATTCTTCCTGAACCAGCCCACGATCGACCATGTTCCTCGTGCCCGGCCGGTCGCGCTCGTAGTTGGAGACGACGGGAAAATCGACCTCGACCACATCCGCGCCGAGCCGTCGCAAATCCGCTGCCGCCTGCTCCCACAGCTCCAACACCGACGCGCGGGTCTGGATCGGAACGTCAGCCTCCGTGTCGCGGCCGATATACATGCGGGGCACGCCGAGCCGCACGCCTTGCAGCGCCCCCTCCAGTCTGAGGCCGGTGTAGCGTGGCGGCCGCACGGCCGAGCTCTTCGGCAATGCCACCCAGGGCTGCGCACGCCAGAAATCGCCCCTAGTGTTCGGTCGTCGGCGACGATCACGTCGAGCAGTTCCAGCATATCCGGCACACTGCGCGTATGCGGCACCACCACGTCCATCGTCGGCACCAGCGGCCAGTTGCCACGCACGGAAATGACGCCACGCGACGGCGTGTAGGCGACCAGCGCGTTGTTCGACGCCGGCGCGCGGCCGGACGACCATGTCTCCTCGCCAAGCCCGAAGGCAGCGAAGCTGGCGGCGGTCGCGGTTCCGGAACCGTTCGATGAGCCGGACGCGAAGGCGGCGGTCAGGTAATCGGCGTTGTAGGGGCTTTCCGCCCGGCCGTAGACGCCGCGCTGCATGCCGCCATTGGCCATCGGCGGCATGTTGGTGAGCCCGATCAGCACCGCGCCGCCGGCCCGCAACCGCGCGATGGTGAAGGCATCCTCGTTGGCGATGAGATGTTCGAAAGCGGGCGAGCCGGCGGCGACCGTCAGGCCGGACACTTTGTAGCTGTCCTTGGCGGTGTAGGGGATGCCGTCCAGCGGACCAAGCGTCGCGCCGTTCCGGCGGCGCCGGTCAGATGCGGCCGCCTCTTCAAACATCTTAGGATTGAGCACGGGAACGGCATTGAGAGTGATCCCATGCCGGTCGTAACGCGCAATCCTGCGCAGGCAGGCCCCGACCAGCTCGACGCTGGTGGCGGTGCCGGCCTCCAGCGCCCGCCGCAACTGTTCGATCGAGGCCTCGACGATGTGGAGATCGGTCGTCATGTTCGGTCCCTGCACCCTGCGCGACGATGGGGCCTTGGGCCGATTTTGTACAGGTCGCGTTTGCCCTCGAAACTAATCTGCGCGGAGGAGCTTACGGCGATCACTCCGGCGCGCCCGGAAACAGCGCTACCGCGTCACCGCCGCCTGCCGGCCAGTCCCGGATGGTGCGGTCGTAGCCGCCGGTCAGCACCGTGCCGTCGGCGGCGAACGCCACCGCGTAGACCGGGCCAGACCGGCTGTCGAACAGGGCGGTTTCGTTGCCGGTTTCCACGTCCCACAGCCGTGCCGTGCCGTCGAGCGAACCGGAGAGCAGCCGCTTGCCGTCGGTCGACAGCGCCAGCGCATAGACCGTACCCGAATGACCATCGAGGCGGCGGACTTCGCGACCGACGTCGAGATCCCAAAGCTTGATCGTATAGTCGCCGCTGCCGGTGATCAGATGGCGCCCGTCGGCCATGAACACCACGCCATAGGGGCCGCGCTCATGCCCGTGCCAGCTGCGCAGCTGCTTGCCGGTGCCGATGTCCCATAGCTTCAGCGTGCCCTCGATGCTGCCGCTGATCGCGCGTGTGCCATCGGGCGAGACGGCGATCCCGCTGATCGACCAGTCGTGCCCCGGCATCACATGCAGCACCGAGCCTTTCTCGATATCCCAGACGATGACCCTGCCGGTGTCGTGCCCGCTGACCGCACGTTTGCCGTCGGGACTGATCGCGAGCTTGTTGACGCCACCGTTCTGGCCTGACGAGAATACATGCAGCACAGCGCCATCGGAGAGCTGGCGCAGCACGATCTCGCCATCGTCGCCGGCCGTCAGCGCCCGCGCCCCATCGGGCAGGAAAAGCGCTGTCCGCGCCATGTCCTTGTGGACGCCGAGAGTGCGGATCAGGCGCTTGCCGTCGATATCCCAGAGCTTGATCGTGCGGTCGGTGCTGGCGCTCAGGATCGAGTGCCCGTCAGGCGCAACTGCCAGCCAGACGACGGGCTCGCGGTGGCCATCCGCCTGCGTCGGCTGCGGCGGCGGAGCCTGGGGCAGCGGCGCAACAGTCTGCGGTGGCGGGGCTGGAGCAGCCTCCGGCGGTGAGGCGGGTGGGGCAAGCGCGACCTCGGATGGCGAGGCAGGAGCCGGCGGCTGTACCGGTTCCGCGCTGGCGACGTCTTCGCCCTTCGGCGTGCTCGGCGCGGGTTGCTCGGCGGTCAGGCTTTTGCCGGCGTCCTGTGGCTGTCGCAACCAGGGGCCGAGTTGGTCGGCCACCAAAGCGAGTACGGCAAGGAACGGAATGACGACGAAGATCTTCCGCAGGCGTGGTCGTCCGGCGGGTTGCGTTTCGGCACCCCTGCCGAACAGCGGCACCTTCGGATCTTGCGTCGATCGGCCCGGCAACAGGCCGGCCCAGAACAGCAGGGCTGCAAGGGCTGAGCAAACGCCCGCCGCCCCGACCAAAGCCAGGCGCACGGACGCGAAGCCTTCGCCGGCGCCCTCGCCGCCCAGCGCGAAATACACACGTGTGAAACAGAGCAAGCCGATCGCCAGCAGCAGCACCGCAAGCAGCCTGTCGACAAACCTGTTCATCGGGCTCCCCTCGGGCCGCTATCCGCTTCGCCCGCAATGATGCCGGTCAGCGCCGGGCTTGTCGATGTCCTTCTGATAGTAGCCAATCTCCCCCACAGGGAGATTGGCTCTCCCCCCTCACCGCAACTCCACCCACACCGGCGCGTGGTCGCTGGCGCCGGTCTCGCCGCGCACGTCGCGGTCGATCTCTGCCCCGGTCAGCCGACGCGCCAGCTTCTTCGACAGCAGGATGTGGTCGAGGCGCAGGCCGGCGTCGCGCGGCCAGCGGTTGCGGCGATAATCCCAGAATGTGTAGAGCGTGTCCTTCGGGTGCTTCTTGCGCAACGCATCTAACCAGCCCTGGTCGAGCAGCGCCGCGAACGCGGCGCGGCTTTCCGGCTGCACCAGCGCGTTATCGTCATAGGAGCGGGTCGGGTAGATGTCGCGCGGCTCGGGCACGATGTTGTAGTCGCCAGCGAGCACCACCGGCAGGCCGGTGTCGAACAGTTCAGCCGCATGCGCGTTCAGGCGCTCGTGCCAAGCCAACTTATAGGTGAATTTCGGACCGGGCTGCGGATTGCCGTTCGGCGCATAGAGGCAGGCGACGACGATGCCGTTGACCGCCGCCTCGATGTAGCGGGCCTGCTGGTCCGCCTCGTCGCCGGGCAGCGCCTCGCGGGTCAGAACGGGCTCTGAACCACGCGCCAGTATGGCGACGCCGTTCCAGGTCGGCTGCCCCACCCACACCGCGCCATAGCCGGCATCCGCGAGCGCGGTGCGCGGAAACTGCGTCTGCCTCGCCTTGAGCTCCTGCAGGCAGACGACGTCGGGCTTGGCGACAGCCAGCCAGGCCAGCAGGTTTTGCAGCCGGCTGTTGATGTTGTTGATGTTGAAGGTGGCGATCTTCATCAGCCTGCTTCAGCGCACGATGCGCTCGGTCCACGCCTTCACCGCATCAGCGAGTGTCTTCAAATGATCGGCGGTGGAGAAGCCGGAGATGCGCTTGCGCGGCTTGAGATCGTGGTCGCCGTCTTCCAGCCACAGCATCTCGATGCGGTCGGAAAGATCGTAGGTCGCGACCTCGTCCGGCGTTCCGAACTCGTCGCGTGTGCCTTGGCAGATTAGTGTTGGCGTCTTCAGCCCTGCGAGATGTTTTGTCCGCAACTGCGTCGGCTTGGCCGGCGGATGGAAAGGGTAGCCCAGGCAGAGCAGCCCGGCGATCTTGCCTTCGGCGAACGTTTCGTCGGCGATCATCGAGGCGACGCGTCCGCCCATCGACTTGCCGCCGATGATGAGCGGCCCCTTCACGCCCTTCGCCCTGAGGTCGGCGATCGCCTTGATGTATTCGGGATTCACCGTCTCGGCGCGCGGCGGCGGCTTGCGGTGGCCGTAGCGGCGGGCGGCCATGTAGTGGAATTCAAAGCGCGCGACGCGGAAGCCGGCTGCGGCAAGTGCTTTGGCTGTCGCAGCCATCGAAGCCGAATCCATCGGCGCCCCGGCACCGTGGGCGAGCAGGATGGTGAGGGGGGCGGTTTCGGGGCCGTCGAAGAGGAAGGTGGTCATTGGAACTCCAACGTTGACGACCCCTTCTCCCCTTGTGGGAGAAGGTGGCCGAGCGAAGCTCGGTCGGATGAGGGGTGTTGGACGGAATACCAACGTCTCATTTCTACCAGCACCCCTCATCCGTCTCGGCGCCAATGCGCCGATCCACCTTCTCCCACAAGGAGACCTTTGCACAGAAGCCGAACGGTGATTCTGTGGTGAAGGTTGGAGCAGGGAGATTCGGGATGGCGGATCGTGTTTTGGGTCAGTTGAGTCTGGCGGACGGTCTGGCGGCGTCGGATGAGACGATTTTCGACCTAGTATCGAAGGAACTGGACTGGGCGCCGATCCGAACATTGCTGGGTCAGCGCAGCGGTCCTGGCTCGGGCAACACCAGCTATCCGGCGGAACCGCTGGTGCGCTGTCTTTTGCTGGGCATGTGGCATGGGCTGAGCGATCCGGCGCTTGAGGCGCAGATCCGGGACCGATTGTCGTTCCGCCGCTTTGCCGGTTTCAGCCTTTCGGACCGCACGCCCGACCATTCGACACTGTGGCGCTTCCGCGAGGAGCTGACGCGTGAGCGACTGATCGACAAGGTCTTTGAGGAGATCAACCGTCAGCTGGAGGAGAAGGGCCTGATCGTCAAGCGCGGCACCTTGGTCGATGCCACGTTCCTGCAGGCTCGTGGCCGTCCGCCCAAGCAGCCGAAGAAGGGCCACCAAGGTCCGGTCAAGCCGTCGGCCGATAAGGATGCGCGTTGGGGCAAGAAGGGCAAGAAGAGCACCTTCGGCTACAAGATGCACATCGGCGTCGACCAGGAGCACACCTTGATCCGGCGTGTCGAGGCGAGCGACGCCTCGGTCACCGACACCGAGCCGGCCGACCAGTTGATCTGCGGCGACGAGAAGGCGGCCTATGGCGATCAAGCCTATTACACCCACGCCCGCCATGCCCGGCTCGCCGCCGCCAACATTAAGGACCGGCTGATGCGGCGGCCCAACAAGCATCACCCCGAGTTGCCGCCGCGCCACAAGCTGCGCAACCGGCTGATCGCCAAGGTGCGGGCGGCAGTGGAGCGGCCTTTCGCCGTGTTCAAGGAGCGTTACGGCATGCGACGCCTGCGCTTCTTCAACCTCGCCACCAACCGCACGCAGTGCATACTGGCCGCCTGCGCTTACAATCTGCGCACCATGATTGGCGTCCTCTATCCACCCGATGAGAGGCGGACATGAGGGAGGAGTGCGTCCACAATCCGGCAGGATGGCTGCCTAAACCGACAAAGGCCCCGCAAGGGCCGCGGAAAACCGCTCTGCCGGCCTTCAAAAAGGCCCTCACTGACCACCGAAATCCACTTCGCTCCCCGTGCAAAGCCCTCACAAGGGGAGAAGGGAGCGCCATCGCCTCACCCCGCCGACTTCTGCGCCAGCTGCAAATCGACGAACTGTATCCCCTTGGCCGCCATGCGTGCCCATTCGGAGCTGGCGTCGAGCTCGAGATAGCGCGACCAGTTCCGCCGTGCCTCGGCAAGGTTGCCGGCGTCGAACTCCAGCCGGGCAAGATTAAACACCGCATCGGCATAATTGGCATCGAGCGCGATCGCCTTTTGCAGATGCCGGCGCGCGGAGGCCTCGCGGCTTTGGTCGCTCATCAGCCCGGCCAAATTGAACCATGCCTCGACAAAACCGGGATCACATTTGATGGCGCGGGCATAGTCATGCGCCGCCTCGGCTGCGCGTCCAACGGCGCGCAGGCAGTTGGCGCGGTTGAAGGCGGCAATCGCATCGCTCGGGTCGATGGCTAGGCAGCGCTGGTAGAGTGCCGCCGCCTGCTCGTGGTGTTCAGCCTCTTCCGCGGCTTCGGCGTCGGCGAACAATTCTTCCAGCGTGTCGTCATCCGGCGACCCCAGATCGAACAGCAGCTGGCCGTCCAGTTCACTCTGGCCGCCCTCGAGATAGATCGCGTCTGCGCGCCCATGCTGCGAGCCGACATTGAGTGACTTGGCGGTGAGCGAGGCGACCGGGCCGGAGCGGTGCACGGAGCGCGCGATCGCCCCCCACGAAGCGCCGCCAGCAACCAGCCCGGCATATTTGCGGGCGAGGATCAGGTCGCGAAACGAATAGGGTTCGCCATCATGCTCGAAGGCGTCGAAAAGCGACAACAGGTCAAGGTCGGATGCGGCCAGCCGCGACTGGTCGAGAAGCGACTGCCGCGACAGGGCCGAGGCCTCCGGCGCCTTCATCAGCCCGAGCAGGCGCAAAAAGCCGTTCTCGCTGATCAGCTTACGGCCGGTCGCGCGCTCGGCCGCGACGCGGCGCTCGATCTCGGCATCCCCGGCCTTGGCGAGATAAATGCGTCCGAACACCACATGGCTGGTGCGCCTGTTGACGCCGCGTCGCAACTGGCCCTGCTGGCGCGCGACCTCACGCGCGGCCAGCCGAAGCGGAAACGCCGCCAGCGCGCCGACGACGCCGAAGATGCCGCCGGCGGGGACCGTCACGCCTTGCTCTTGCCGACGGCCTTCAGCAGATTGGCCTTCAGCGGATTTTCCTTGGCAGCACCGCCTGCTGCCGCCTTCTTGGCCGCGGGCTTCGCCGCCTCATCGGCCTTGCTCTTCGACTTGGCGGGCGGCTTGGCCGATTGCGACAGGCTCGCCTTCAGCGCATCCATCAGATTGATGACATTGCCCCGTTCGGGCGCAGCCGCGATGATCGGCTTGTGGCCCTTGAGCTTCTCGCGGATCATCGCCATCAGCGCGATCTCGTAGCGGTCCTCGTAATTCTTCGGATCGAAGGTGGTTTCCTTCTGCTTGATCAGCGCTTCGGCCAACTGCAGCATTTCCGGGTCTGGCTTGCCGGCCGGGATGTTGCCGAAATATTCAGCCGTGCCGCGCACTTCGTTGGGATTCCTGAGCGTGCAGACGAACATGCCGTTCTCGCGCGCGCCGATCGTCACCACGCGTTCACGGCTCGATAGCACCAGCCGCGCGATCGCCAGCTTGCCGGATTGGCGCATCGCTTCGCGAAGCACGGCGAAGGTTTCCTCGGCCATCGCGCCATCGGGTGCCAGATAATAGGGCGCGTCCTGATAGATCACGTCGACTTCGCCCTCGTCGACAAAGGCCTCGATGTTCATCGTATGATTGGATTCGATGCGCACCGCGTCGAGGTCGGTATCATCGATGATGATGTACTGCTTGTCCTCGTACTCGTAGCCCTTGACGAGGTCCGAGCGCTCGACCAGCCCGAGCTCGGGATCGACCGGCTTCATGTTGATGCGGTTGTGGGTCTTCTTGTGCAACTGGTTGAAGCTGATGCGCTCGCTCGCGCTCGTCGCCGGATAGAGCCGGACCGGACAGCTGACGAGGCTGAGCTTGAGGTAACCTTTCCAACTTGCCCTGGGCGCCATGAGTTTCTCCTACGCGGCCGTGCACTGTCGAACTTTTGCAGCGCTTCGTCCAAAGGACGAACGGCGCTGCGCAAAACCTACATCCCACCTACAATACCGGCAAATCCCTAGCGAAATCTTCCATGTCGGCCCAGGGATCGCCGGAGCTGGCCAGAAGGCCCGGCAGCGAAGAATAATTCAAATCTTCCGGAGCGTCGATGGATTCCAGATCGGACCAGCTCACCGGCGTCGAGGCCGGCAGGTTTGTGCGGGCGCGCAGCGAGTAAGGTGCCGCCGAGGTGTGGCCGCGCGCATTGCGGTGGTAGTCTATGAAGATGCGCCGCTTGCGGTTGTCCTTGCCCATGGTGGTGGTGAACGTGTCGGGCGCGGAGGCGGCCACCGCCGAAGAAATGGCGCTGGTCGCCTGGTGTAGCTTCTTCCAGTTCTGTTTCTGCGTCACCGGCACTGATATGTGGATGCCCTTGCCGCCCGAGGTTTTGGCGAACGGCACCAGCCCCATCGCCTCCAGCTCGCCCTTGATATGCACTGCCGCCTCGACCACCTCGCGCCAGGCGATGCCCTCGCCGGGGTCGAGGTCGAAAACGATCAGGTCGGGCTTGTCGAGCCGCGTGCGGTGGGTGCCCCAGGTATGGAACTCGACGACGCCGAACTGCGCCAGCGCCAGATAGCCCTTGGCGCCCTCGACCGACAGATAGGACTTGGTCTCGCCCTCGGAATTGGTCGCCTCGAATGTGACGACCGAAGGCGGCATGCCGGTGAAGGCATGGCGCTGGAAGAAACAGTCCTGCGGCTTGCCGGTCGGGCAGCGCACCAGCGACACCGGGCGGCCGAGAATATGCGGCAGCATGAAGTCGCCGACCAGCGCGTAGTAGACGGCAATATCGAGCTTGGTCGGTCCGGTCTTTCCGAACAGCCGCCGCGTCGGGTTGGTCACCCAGATCGTGGCGAGGTCGGCCTCAGCGATCAGCCGCTTGCGCTTGGCCGAAACCGGCGTCGACAGGCCGACATCCCTGAGCCCGCGGAACACGCCGTGGCGCAGCGCATTGTCTGCTGTGCGGTTGGCATAGTGGATGCGGGCCGAGAGCAGCGGCCGCACCCAGTTCATCTCGCGCATGATCTCGCGCGGAACCCCTTCGGGCGCCGACGCGCCGGCGCGCAGCGGCTCCAGCCGGGCCAGCAATTCGCCTGCTGTCGCGGCATCGAAGCCGGTGCCGACCTTGCCGCGATAATGCAATTCGCCGTCCTCGAATTCGGCCATGCCTAGCGCCGCCAGCCCCTCGGCCGCGTCGGAGGTGGTGTAGCCGGCGATGACGAAGTCGTCGGACTTGAGCGCCTTGGTCTTGGTCCAGGTCTTGGTGCGGCCGCTCTGGTACGTTGCCGTGGCGCGCTTGGAGACGACGCCTTCCAGCCCCAGTTCGGAGGCCTGGTCATAGAGCCCCTGCCCGTCGCCTTCGACATGATCGCTGAACTGGATGGCGGAGTTGGCGCCCAAGCCGGACAGCAATTGCGACAGCAGCGCCTTGCGCCTGATGAGCGGCGCTTTTCTCAGGTCCCAGCCGTCGAGATACAACAGGTCGAAGGCATAGAAGTGCAGCTTGTTGCCGGCACCCTCGGCCAGCGCATCCTGCAAAAGGGCAAAGCGGCTGATGCCCTTGGCGTCGAGCACGACGATCTCGCCGTCGATGATCGCATCGCGGCAGGGCAGTCTGGCGAAGGCATGCGGCAGGTCGCCATAGCGCTTGGTCCAGTCGAGGCCCCCGCGGGTGATCAGCTCGACCACGCCGTCGGCCAGATGCGCCATGGTACGATAGCCGTCGAACTTGATCTCGTGCAGCCAGGTTTCGCGCGTTTTTTCCGCGGGGTGTTCACTGCCGGGAGGCTTCGGAACCTGCGTCGCCAGCTGCGGCTCGATGCGGGCGGGCGCCTGCGCTTTGATCGCGCCCGGCAAAGCGCCGGGCTTCAGCACGACCGGTTTCGCGGGCCTCGCGGCAGGCCGCGGCGTTGCCACCAGCTCCTCGATGCGGCGGCCGGATTTGACGCTTTCCGGCCGGGCTTCCAGTATGTCGAGCTTGGCGTCGGCGGCGAGATCACGCTCCTTGAACAGCAGCCAGTTCTTTTTGCCCTCATCCTCGCCGGGCTTCGGTTTCAGCCGCGCCAGCATCCAACCGCCATTCAGTTTCTCGCCGGCCAGCCGGAACTTGAAGGAACCGGTGCGCAAACTCTTTTCGACGTCGTCCATCGGCGCCCAGATGCCGGTGTCCCAGACGATCATCGGCCCGCCGCCATATTCGCCCTCGGGAATGACGCCTTCGAAGTCGATATATTCGAGCGGATGGTCCTCGGTCTCGACCGCGAGCCTTTTGTCGGCTGGGTTGAGCGACGGGCCGCGAGGCACCGCCCAGCTCTTCAGCACATCGCCGACCTGCAGGCGAAGGTCGTAGTGGTCGGCGGTGGCGTGATGCTTGTGGACGACGAAGCGATTGCCTTCTCCGGCAACCAGACCGCCGACGGGTTCCGGCGTCTTGCTGAATTCGCGCTTGGCGCGATAGGCCTTGAGTTTTGGGGTCATGTCCGCATGCCAGGCGGGATGCGTCGGCTACGCAAAAACAAGGACTTGACCCACATCGCTTGAATCATTTTGTCAGCATGCGGCGGGCCGATGTCGTGCCTCACCCAGCTCAATCGTCGGCGGCCGGCGTCAATTCGAGCTCGGCCGGCGACAGACCCTGCTGGAGCTGGCTCAGCCGGAATTCGTCGACCCAGTAGGCCTCGCCGTCGACGAGGACACGCGCCTTGTAGGCGCCGGCGGAAAAGCTCTGTGCGGTGATATAGACCTTGTGACGGTCGAGCGCCTTGCGCACCGCGGCGCGCTTGGACTTCTGGCTGGTGACGGAACTGGCCATGGACTGCTCATACACACGCCGCCGCAACACATAACGGCGGGCATAAGGATGGCCGAGACCGGCTGTCGTGTCAATTTGGGATGATCAGGCCACCTTTTTCACTCAGCCAGCCGGGGAGAGTCAGCTTTCGAAGCCGCCGCCGCATGACATTGGGCAAGCTGCGCCGGGGCGATGAGCGCTCCCGGAACTACTCACATCCACTATCCGATACCGCCCACCAATTCCTCCGCCCTGGCTATGACGGCCGCCTGATGCGGCTGCAGGGGCTGGCCGGCGTAGCCTTCGAAGACCGGCAGGAAAGGATCATCGATATCAGTCCTGATGCCGGACAATTGCTCCATCACCGCCAGGCCGCAATAGGGCACGTAGGAAGCCGAATAGCCGCCTTCATGTGACATCATCAGCCGCCCGCCGCAGAGATCGTCCGCCGCTTGCATCAGCAGCCGCGTCATCTCGCGGTAGCTGCCGCTATGCAGCATCATGCGCCCCAGCGGATCGGCCGCCGATGCATCGAAGCCCGATGGCACGACGATTAAGTCAGGCTTGTAACGAGTGAGCGCGGGCAGCACGATGCGTTCGAATACCGACATGTAGGCGCCGTGACCACATCCGGCCGGCAGCGGCACGTTGATATTGTAGCCTTCGCCCCTGCCGCCGCCGCGTTCATTGTGGAACCCGCTGTCGGGCGGATAGAGCCCGTCCTGGTGGATTGAGATCGTCAGCACCGACGGGTCCCCATAGAATGCCGCCTGGGTGCCGTTGCCGTGATGGACGTCCCAGTCGACGGTGGCGACCCGCTCAAAGCCGTGTTTGGCCCGGTTCTTCAGGATGGCGACCGGAACATTGCCGAACAGGCAAAAGCCCAGGCCTTGCGCGCGCTCGGCATGATGACCGGGCGGCCGCACCAGCGCGTAGCCATTGTCGATATCGCCGCTCAGCACCGCATCCATCACCGCAGCGGTGCCGCCAGCCGCCAGGCAGGCGATCTCGTAACTGCCGTGACCGAAGGGGGTGAGATAGCTCGCATCGCCGCCGCGCTCGTCGCTGAGCGTCTTGATGCGGCGGATGTAGTCGCGATCGTGAAACAGGGCGAGATCGTCCTCACTCACCGCGACCGAGGCGACCTTCGACAGTCTTTCGGTGAGGCCCGAAACCTCCATCAGGTTGCGGAACCGGCGTTTGGTCGCGGCATTCTCGGCATGCTCGCCCGGTTCGATGGTCAGGCTCGGCTGAAAGTACTGCGCGGCGTTGCCAGTCTCGTGCCAGAGATAGAGTTCATGGAAGTTCCAACCCGTCGCCATGTTGTTTCTTATCCTCCCAGGATCATCGATGCGGCGCGTTCGGCGATCATGATCGTCGGCGCGTTGGTGTTGCCCGAAACCATCTTTGGAAAGACTGAAGCGTCGGCGATGCAAAGCCCGTCCAGCCCATGCACCTTCATCGACGCGGGATCGACGACGGCCATCGCGTCGGTGCCCATGCGGCAGGTGCTGGTCGGGTGATAGAGCGTCGTGCAGTGACCACGAATGTACTCGGCGATCTCGGCATCGCTTTCGCATTCGGCGCTTGGCGTGATTTCGCCGACCAGCATCTCTTTGAGCGGCGACTGCGCCGCGATCCGGCGGCTGATGCGGATGCCTTCTACCAGCGTGGCAATATCCGATCCGTCCTCGTCGCTGACGAAGTAACGCGGGTCGATCGCCGGATATTCGACGGGATTGGCCGAGCGCAGGCGGATCTCGCCGCGGCTGTCAGGCCGCTGCAGCGTGGTATGCAGCGTGATACCGGCCTTCGACGACAGGAACCGCACATAGTCGCGATGCGGGCTGATGGCGCCGTAAAGCTGAAGGTCCGGTTCGACATCCGGTCGGCTCCTGACGAAGCCGCCGGCCGCCACCCAGGGTGAGGAGCGCGGGCCGCTGCGCGATGTCTGCCACTCGGCAAAATCCCGCTGCAGCGTCTCGTCGGTCCAGGCGCCGACGCCGATCTTGTCCTTGGTGTAGAAGGTGATCGGAATGTTGATATGGTCCTGCAGATCCTTGCCGACGCCCGGCAGATCGTGGACGGGATCGACGCCGACGCTCCTGAGTTCGTCGGCCGGGCCGATGCCGGAAAGCAGCATCAGCTGGCAGCTGCCGATCGAGCCCGACGACAGCACCACCTCGCTGTCGGCAAAGGCAGTCTCCGGCACGCCGTTGACCAGATAGCGGATGCCTTTGGCCCGGCCCTTCTCGACGATCAGGCCCGTCGCCAGCACCCCGGTTTTCACCGTGAGGTTGGGACGTTGCCGCGCCGGGCGCAGATAAGCCTTGCCTGTGCCCCAGCGTTCGCCGTTCTTGATGGTGAACTGGAAGAGGCCGACGCCTTCCTGCTCGACGCCGTTGAAATCGCGGTTGTGCTGGTAGCCGGCGGCCTTGCAGGCCTCGATCCAGGCGAGCTCGTTGGGATCGACATGCCCGACATTGCCGATATGCAGCGGCCCATTGGCGCCGTGCAGCGGATCGTTGCCAAGCTCGGCATTGCTTTCGCAGGCCTTGAACACCGGCAGCACGTCTTCCCAGGCCCAGCCCGGGCAGCCCATGGCGGCCCAGCCATCATAGTCGGACGGCAGGCCGCGAATATAGATCATCGCGTTCAGCGCGCCGGAACCGCCGATCATCTTGCCGCGCGGCCAGAACACCCGCCTGCCGCGGCAGCCGACCTGCGGCTCGGTGTAATAGCCCCAATCGACGGCGGTGTTGAACATGGTCGGCCAGTCCGACGGCACGTCCGAGGCGAGCGGCGCCTCGCGCCCTGCCTCCAGCAGCAGCACCTTGCGGGCAGGATCGGCGCTGAGCCGGTTTGCCAATACACAGCCGGCCGAGCCGGCACCCACTATGATCGTGTCGAACATCGTCGGTCTCTCATTTTCCGGCCGCAGCCGGGCTTTGCACAATGTTGCTCACTGCTGGCTTGCTGTTCTTTGGGCCGCTGCGCTTGCGCGTCAGCCAGCGGACAAGATCGCCAAAGCGGCCGACCAGCCCCTTCGGCATCAGCACCACCGACAGGGCGATGATCAGGCCGAGGCCGAGCGTGCGGAACTCGCCGCTCTCGCGCATCAACTCGTCGGCCAGGACCAGCACCACGGTGCCGACAAGCGGTCCCCAGAACGTGCCGACACCGCCGACCACGACGATGGCGATGATGAACATCAGCTGCGACATCGACAGCACACCGGGGCCGATCGCCTGGAAATGCGCGGCATAGAAGCCGCCGGCCAGCCCGGTGAAGAAAGCGGAAATCCCGAAGACCAGAAGCTGCGCCTGGAAGCGGTTGACGCCGCGCGCCACCGCATAGCCGGGATTGTCCTTCAGCGCCCGGAAGGCGAGGCCGATCGGGCTTTTGACGATCGCGTAGGTGAAGACCATGGTGATGCCGAACAGCACCGCAATGATCGCATAGTTGCCGACCAGCCACTGCGCGCGCAGCAAGGCCCTGGTGCCGAGATCGCCGAAGCGCGCAAAGCCGACGGCGCCGCCGGTGAACTGGCGGCAGACGGAGCCGACCATGACGAAGCACTCGGTGTCGGTGACGATCAGCAGATACATCGTCTGGGCAATCGCCAGTGTCAGCAGCGCGACATAGACGCCGGTCAGCCGCAGACAGGCGAGGCCGACGACGAGCGAGAACAGCACCGCGCCGAGCGCGCCGGGCACAAGCGCTGCCCACACATTCCAGCCGAAATAGAAGCAGAGCATCGCCGTCGCGTAGCCGCCGAAGGCGAAGATCGCCATTTGCGCCAGCGAGAAGATGCCGGAGAAGCCGAACAAAAGGTTCCACTGCGATGCGATCGTTGCATAAAACAGCGCCAGCACGATCTGGCCGAGAATGTAGCGGCTGTCGATCATGAAGGGCAGCGCAACCGCCGCAGCGATCAGCACCAGGCTGATGGCAAGATCGGTCCTGGCTGAGCGGGACATGCATCTGGTGTCTGTCATGATGCCCTCACATGCGCCGGATTTCGGCGCGGCCGAAGAGGCCGGACGGTCGCCAGATCAGCACGGCAATGACCACGAACAGCAGCGACGGAAAGCCCCAGCGGGCGCCAAGCGCGTACTGGACGAAGGATTCGAGCAGCGCCAGGCCAAGCGCGGCGGCGACCGCGCCCGGCAGATTGCCGAGGCCGGCGACGACGCACATGATGAAGGCTTTCAGCATCGGATCGTTGCCGAGCGGCGGTGACAATTGCGTCATCGACGAGACCATGACGCCGCAGATGCCGGCGAGCGCGCCGGACAGCATCAGCACCTGCAGATAGACGCGGTTGACGGCGACGCCCATGAGCTGGGCCGCATCGCGGTTCTGCGCCGTCGCCCGGATTGCACGACCCATCCGCGTGCGGCCGAGCGCCAGCGAGACCACCACCATCATGACGACGACGACCGCGATGATCAAAAGGTTCTGCCAGGGCAGCGTCAGCGGCCCGAGGCGAAAGGCGCCGGCGATCGAGACCGGCTGCTTCAGCGGCTGTCCACCATAGGTCAGCAGGATGGCATTCTCCAGCGCAATGCCGATGCCGACCGTGGCGATCATGACGTTGGCTTCGAACGTCGACTTGTCGTTCTTCAACAGATTGCGCACGATCGCAAAATAAAGGATCGCACCGGCCGCGGCCCCCACAAGGATGGCGCCGGCAAAGCCGATAGCGATCGGCAGGCCGAGCGAGGTGATCACCGTGAAGGCGACATAGCCGCCAAGCGTCAGCATCGCCGCATGGGCCATGTTGAGCATGCCCATCGAGCCCCAGACCAGCGACAGCCCGACCGTCGCCAGGGCATAGAGCGCGCCGGACGTGAAGCCGGCGACAAGAATGGCCATGAGAACGTCGGTCATGGCGTCAGCCTCCAAGGTAGGTTGCGAGGAGCTCGTCGCGCGCCATCAGTTCGGCGGGCTTGCCCGACCAGACAATAGCGCCGTCGTCGAGCAGATGCAGGCGGTCGGCGAGGTCCTCGACCCGCGCCGGGTTCTCCTCGACGAGGAGGATCGTCCGGCCGGCTTTGCTCAGTTCGGCAATGACGCCGTAGACCTGATCGATGATCAGCGGCGCCAGGCCGAGCGACGGCTCGTCGATCAACAGGATGCGCCCGCCCATCATCAGGCCGCGGCCGATGCCGGCCATGCGCCGTTCGCCGCCGGACAGGCTCGAGGCGACCTGGTCGCGGCGGTCGGCGAGCTTCGGCAAAAGCGTGTAGACCTCGTCCAGCCGGCGCTTGATCTCGGCCTTGTCGGGCGCCAGATAGGCGCCCATCAGCAGGTTTTCGAGCACGCTCATCTGCGCAAACAGCATGTCGCCCTGCGGCACGTGGGCGACGCCCAGCATCGCCGTTTCGTGTGGCTTTCCGGACAGGCGCTGGCCGTCGATGCTGATCTGCCCGCCGCGTAGCGGCACGAGGCCGGAGATCGTCTTGAGAAGCGTCGATTTGCCATGGCCGTTCGGGCCGACGACGGTGACGAATTCTCCGGCACGGACGGTCAGCGAAATGCCCTTGAGCACCTCAAGGCCGTCATAGCCGGAGACGATGGCGTCGAGCTGCAGGACGGGCGGTTTGGCGGCTGCGCTCGTCATTGCGCCCCCTCGACCGGGCTCGTTGCGGCCTGGTCGTCGAAGAATTTCTTCAGCCGCTTCTGCGTGCCTTGTCCCAGATAGGTTTCGACGACGGTCTGGTCCTCGGCCACCTTGTCCGGCCTGCCCTCGAAGATCACCTTGCCGTGGTGCATGATGATGACGCGGCTGGACAGCGCCAGGAGAAAGCGCATGACATGCTCGATCAGCACGATAATCAGTCCCTGATCGCGCAATTTCAGCACCATCGCCATGATCTGGTCGATCTCGGCGACGTTGAGCCCGCCGACCGGCTCGTCGAGGAACAGCATCTTCGGCTTGGTGGCGATGGCACCGGCGATCATCAGGAGCTTGCGGTCGAGCACCGGCAGCCGCGCCACGGTCTCTTCAGCCTTGCCCGCAAGTCCGACGAAATCCAGCGCCTCCATTGTTGCCTGCCGGACATCCTCGCCGAGGCGGAAGCCGGCCAGCCAGCGCCGCTGGCGGCCGAAATAGGCTGCGATCTCGATGTTTTCGCGAACCGTCAAGCTATCGAAGGCGGCATTGAGCTGGAAGGTCCGGGCCATGCCGAGCTGGCAGATGCGGTCGGCTCCTAAAGTTGAAATGTCGGTGTCGCCGAAATGCACGCGGCCGGCGCTGGCCGGCGTGATCCCGGTCACGACATCGAAAAAAGTCGTCTTGCCGGCGCCGTTCGGCCCGCCAATGCCGACGATCTCGCCCGGATTGGCCACCATCGACACGCCGTCGACGGCGGCCAGCGAGCCGAACCGTTTGACGACGCCGTCACAAACCAGCATCGGGCCTGCGGCCTCAGTCATCTCGTTTGCCTGGCATCTCTTCTTTCACCTCATGGAGACCGGTCGGACGCACGAGCCGGCCGGTCTTGTCCGCTGCGTCCCTTCATCCGTTCATTTGATCCATGGCGGCAGGATAAAGCCGTCCGTCGCATAGAGCACCGGCGCGATCAGTTTCGGATCGGTCTTGTAATCCTGATGTTGCAGGAACTGGTGCGGCATGCCGAGCGACGGATCCGCCACCTGCGTCGGGTAGCAGAACGCCGACTGACCCGCCGGATCGGCCCGGTAGGTGCCGTTGACCCCGCGATAGACCAGGCGTTTCATGGCATTGGCTACCTTGGTGGTCTGCTCCTTGTTGAACGGCTCGCCCGGACCGCCGGCGATTGCCGCCGCAAGCGCCCACATCCATAGGCCGTCATAGGTCTGCGATCCGGTGATGTAAGCCGAGTTCGGACCAAATTTCGCCCGGTAACTCTCGCGGAACGATTTGGAGAAATCGTCCGGCAGGCAGCCGATCACCGTCGAATAGACGACGCCGTTGACCGCTTCGCCGCCGATCTCGCGGAACGCGGGCAGCGACGGCCCGTACTGCATATAGATCAGACTGTTGATCGGCTCGGCGAGGAACTGGACCATGAACTGCGCCAGGTCCTGCGGCAGGAAATGCGTGACCAGGATCGCCGCCGGCGGATCCTGCCGGAGCTTCGCCAGTGTCGGACCCCACTGGTTGGTCGGGAACGGAACCGTCTCGAACAGGCTAACCTCGAATCCATATTCGGCGGCCTTGTCGCGGATCGCATTGGCGATGACGATCGAATATTCATTGGCCGACGGGATGATGGCGATCTTCTTGTTCGGCGCCTTCCATTTGCCGTCCGCGGCTAGCGTCTTGAGAAAATTCAGGCAGCCGGGACCATACCAGAATTCCGGCGGATCGCCCTGGAAGGAACTGTAGTAGCGGGCCGGGTCGGTCTTGAACTTCTCATTGTGCGAAATCAGCGTGTTGTAGTGCATCATGATGACGTCATTGTCGGCGGCGACGTCCATCTCGATCATGTTGGTGCCGAGATTGTAGCCGTTGATGATGACCGGGGCGGTGAAACGATCGATCAGGCGCTGCATCGACTGACTGACCAGATCGGCGCCCATTTCCTTGGTGTCTTCGATGTGGATCTCGACAGGCCGGCCGAGAATGCCGCCCGCCGCATTGATCTCCTCGGCGGCGAGGTCGAGGCCGTTCTTGAACTCGATACCGTCGGCGGCGGCGATGCCGGACATCGGCAGGGCCGAGCCGACCGGAATGGGGGTAGCGTCCTGGGCGATCGCCGCATTGTTCATGTCGGCAAGAAGAGCAGCGCCAGCTCCCGCGCCGACCACCCCTTGCAGCATTGCACGTCTGTTGATCATGGCAAAATTCCCCTTTTTTGTCGTCGGTTACGGTCTGTTCTTTATGCGAAATAGATTAGGCGAAATCCTTCAGGCGAAACGCTTGCGTCAGGGGCCGAAAGGCGGCTTCCAGGTCGGCCGCCGCGGAAAGCACTTGGGCATCGTCGCCACGCGCACCGACGATCTGGAAGCCGACCGGCAGGCCCGCCGCCGTCATGCCGCAAGGGATGACGCAGGCCGGTTGCTGGCTGAGATTGATTGGATAGCTGAATGCTGCCCATTCGGTCCAGCGCGACAGGCCGCTGCCCGAGGGAACTTCAAGCCCGACGTCGAAGGCCGGGATCGATGCTCCCGGCGAAACGATGAAGTCATAGGTGTCGAGCAGCCGATCCATGGCGGCGCCGAATTCGCCGCGCTGTAACTGTGCGGCGACCAGTGCCTTGGCGTCGAACGCCGCCCCGGCCCGTGCGATCTCCAGGAAGCCCGGATCGATCCCTGCCCGTTCGTTCTCAGGGATCAGCGCCAGACGCGCAGCGGCACCGGTGAACCAGTGGTATTGGAAAAGATCGAGCAGATCGCCGCCGGGGAGATCAATGGGTTCGACCGTCGCGCCAAACGCGCTGAAATACGTCAGCGCGTGGGACACGGCGGCGGCAATCTCTTCATCCAGCACGCCGGATGGCGGCTTCGACCAGTAGCCGACCCGGGCTCCTTGCAGCGTCGCCTCGATCCGGCCAAGCGGCGCCAGCGTTCCCGCGCCTTGCTGCCAGTCGCTGAGATCGCGACCGGACATCGCCTGCGTCATGACGGAAAGATCCTGCGCGGTCCGCGCCATCGGCCCGATATGGGCGACGGTTCCAAACGCGCTCGACGGATAGGCCGGCACGCGGCCGAAGGTCGGCTTCAGTCCGGCGATGCCGGTGAAGGAGGCCGGGATACGGATCGATCCGCCGCCATCGGTGCCGAGGTGGAAGACGCCGGCTCCGGTGGCGGCCGCCACCGCCGCGCCGCCGGAAGAACCGCCGGGCGTCTTTTCGGCATTCCAGGGATTGCGCGTGATGCCGCAAAGCCCGCTGTCGGTGATCGCCTTCCAGCCGAATTCGGGCGTCGTCGTCTGTCCAATGAAGACAGCGCCCGCTCGGCGCAGCAGGGCAACGGCGGGCGCATCCCTGTCGCAAGGCGCAGCCGGCGTGGTCCTGCTGCCATAGCGAACGCTCCAGCCCTCGACCCAGACGATGTCCTTGAGCGTCGTGGGTATGCCGTCGGCGGCGGACAGCGGCTCGCCTGCCCGCCAGCGTTTTTCGGAGGCGCCGGCGGCCTTGATCGCAGCCTTGCGGTCGATCATGGTGAAGGCGTTGAAAAGCGGATTGATCGCTTCGGCGCGAGCAAGCGCCGCCATCGTCACCTCGACGGGCGATAGCGATCCAGCGCGATAGGCAGCGTTAAGCTCCGCGGCGCTCAGGCGGCACAGATCATCGGCGTCGGCAATGGGAGATATCCCATTCGGCATGCAGTTCGAACCCCTCGTTCCATGGCCACTCTTTCGGCAGCCTTGTCAGCAGAGGCAGTCTGGCGGGTTTCTGCATTTCCACAAAATGTATTATTGCGAGTAACATGCGCTATTAAATGCAACAATTGGATTTTCTATGAACCTGACAGTCCGGCAATTGCGCTATGTCTGCGAGGTCGCCCGTCTCGGCAGCGTGCTGGCGGCCTCCAAGTCGCTCTACATCTCGCAATCCTCCATCCTGGCGGCGATCACCTTGGCCGAGGCCGAGATGGGGGCGCGTATTTTCGACAGGCGGCCGGCGCGCGGCGTCTCCATCACGCCGGCAGGCCAACGCTTCGTCGCAGCAGCCCGCGTCATGCTGGCGGCGGAAACCGAGTTCAACCGGTCGATCGGCGATCTCAGCGGCCGCGTGCCGAAAGTCCTGCGCATCGGCTGTTTCGAGCCGTTCGGCGCGCTATTCATGCCGGAAATGCTGCGCGGCTATCTCGATAGCGTCGGCGATGTCGAGATCGACCTGGTCGAGGCCGACCAGGTCCAGCTTCAGGAACGGCTTGTCGCCGGCCAGATCGACCTAGCCATTCTCTACGACATAGGGCCGATCGGCATCGACAGCGTCACCCGCATCTGCAAGGTGCCGGCGCACGCCGTGCTCAATGCCGATGATCCCCTCGCCGTGCGCGACGGCATCTGGCTGGCGGAACTGGCGGAGCGGCCGCTGGTCCTGCTCGATCTGCCGCACACCGCAACCTATCTCCTGACCTTGTTTGACGTGCTGGCCAAACGACCGGAGGTGCGCTTTCGCACGCGCTCCTACGAGACGGTCCGCTCGGCGGTCGCCTCGGGCTTCGGCATGGCCATCCTCAACATGCGGCCGATCGGCCGGGCCACCGCCGATGGCGACGAGATCGTTCGAAAACCGATCTTCGACGAATTGCCGCCACCGACACTGATCGTCGCCGACATGTACGGTACGGCAAAGCCGCTCTTCGTGCGGGTCTTCATCGAGATATTCCACCGCTTCTTCGATACGGTCGGCCCGTCCGGCTTTTCGGTGACGACGCCGGAGCGCGAGCCTTTGCTGCTGGTTGCCAGGAAAGGCTGACGGTGATCCTCTTCGGCTCACGCGATCGTGCGATTAGCCCTCAGCCGAGCGACTGTGGAAACTAAGCGAACGCTCTATATCGTCCTGACGCACACGAACCCTGACGCTTTTCCGGAGATCTCTTCCATGACCTTGAGCACACGCAAGCTGGGCAGCCAGGGGCTGCAGGTATCGGTGATCGGCCTCGGCTGCATGGGCATGAGCCAGTCCTACGGCCCGGCCGACGAGGCGGAATCGATCGCCACGCTGCATCGCGCCATCGAGCTCGGCTGCACCTTCCTCGACACGGCAGAAGTCTATGGCCCGCACACCAATGAGGAACTGCTCGGCCGCGCCCTGAAGGGCCGGCGCGACGAGGTGACGATCGCCACCAAATTCGGCTTTCGTATCGAAAACGGCAAGCAAATCGGCACCGACCGCAACAGCCGGCCCGAGCATATCCGCGAGGCGGTCGAAGGCTCGCTCAGCCGGCTCGCCACCGACCATATCGACCTGCTCTACCAGCACCGCGTCGACCCGGCGGTGCCAATCGAGGATGTGGCGGGTGCTGTTGGCAAACTGATCGCTGAAGGCAAGGTGCGTTACTTCGGCCTGTCGGAGGCCGGCGCCGCCAACATCCGCCGCGCGCATGCCGTGCATCCGATGTCGGCTGTGCAGAGCGAATATTCGCTGTGGGAACGCAATCTGGAACCGGAGATCATCCCGCTGCTCAGTGAGCTCGGCATCGGCCTGGTGCCGTTCGCGCCGCTTGGCCGCGGCTTCCTCACCGGCGACGTCAAGCGCGCCGAAGACTACCCGGAGGGCGACTTCCGGCGCGGCGACCCGCGCTACCAGGGCGCCAACTACGACGCCAATGTGCAGGCGGCCGGGATTGTCCGCGACATCGCCACGGCCAAGGGTGTCAAGCCGGGCCAGGTCGCGCTGGCCTGGCTGCTGCACAAGGGCAGCGATTTCGGCATCGACATCGTGCCGATCCCCGGCACCAAACGCAGAAAATACCTTGAGGAGAACGTCGCCGCCGCCGCGATCAAGCTCGACGCCGCCGCAATGCAGGCGCTCGACGACGCGCTGGCGCCGGGCAAGGTCTCGGGTGAGCGCTACAACGAACGCGTCATGGTGACGATCGACCGGTAGGGGTCTACGGCAGCTTCGCCAGTCCGGCAGCGTGGCGGATAGCAAGCAACGCGTCCCGGTTGATCACGGGATAGCCTGCGATGAAGCGTTCGACCGAAAAGCCTGGAAATTCGGCTCTCAAGCGGGCCGCGGCGCGCGCCGTCTCGCTGGCCTCGCCCATGGCCGCATGTGAAAGCGCCAGGAACATCAGCACGTCCGGCGACTCCGGCGAACTCCTGCGGAGCGCCGCGATGGCTTGGTCGTGCCTGCCGGCCACGAACAGGATGCGACCTTGCATGCCGAAATACCAGGGCGGGGCCAGTGGATTGAGACGCATGGCACGCTCGATGAGCGGGATCGCCTCGGCCGGATCGCCGACGACAAGCGCCTTGCTGCCCGCCAGCAGCGGCAGTATGCCGGCGTGGTTGGAGCCGTATTCGAGAGCGCGCCGGTGCGCGCGCTCCGCTCCTTCGAGATCGCCAAGGCATGCCCTGACATTGCCAAGGCATGCGTGAGCGCAGCTGTCCGTCGGGTCGAGGCGCAAGGCGTTTTCGGCCGCCGTCCGCCAGTTCTCGATCGACGTCAGCACATCGTCGCCAAAGCCGTTGCAGGCCTCGACCGAATAGGCATAGGCGAGTTCGGCCCAGCAGTTGGCGAAGGTAGGGTCAAGCTCCAGCGCGCGTGAAAACAGGCGGATCGCCTCGGCATTGCCGGCGCGGCTGAACGTGGTGTGCTGTTCGAGGGCAAGCAGATAACAGTCATAGGCCCGCAAGCTGGCCGGCGGCTTGCGGCGAACCGCATTGCGGCCGACGGTGGCAAGCGTTCCGTAACTGCCGGCGAACACATTGATGATGCTTTCGGTCAGGCTGTCCTGCAGCGCGAAAATGTCCTCGACAGGGCGGTCGTAGCGCTCCCTCCACAGGCTGACACCGCTACGGGCATCGGCAAGCTCTATCGTCAAGCGAATCCTCTGGTCGTCGGCGCGCAACTGGCCCGATACGATATAGGTGACGCCGAGCGCCTTGCCGTCCGCCGCGAAATCGGCCGGCTTGCTGCCCAGCGATTTCATCGTGTGGAAGGCGATGACAGGCAAGCCCGCGTAACGTGCCAGGTCGATGGTGATGTCCGACGACAGGCCGTCGGCAAAGCGGCGCCAACGCTCTTCGGAATTGAGGCATTCGATCGGGAATATGGCGAGCACTGGAGGAGCGTCCGACGGGAGTGATAGCCCGTCCGGCCGAGCGCTGGAAGCGCCACCAAAATACGCCGCGAGCCCGATCTTGGTGCGCACCCCAAGTTTTTCGTAGATGGCCGCAAGGTGGGTGCGAACAGTGGTCGGGGCAATAAAAAGAGCTTTGCCGATTTCGCGATAGGTCATGCCGGCTGCGAATTTTTCCGCGACCGCGCGCTCGCGGCCCGACAAGGCATCGAGCGTCTGCGCTTTCGAAGCGTCATTGACCGTCATGATGGAAACCGCCCCAGGACAGAATACTACAAATGCAGGAGGTCGAATACTGCATCTGAATGAAAGGGCAGGTTCCGAGATCGGCGATCTGATCGCTGAACGGCGTGGATGCGGCGCATTGTTCCGTTTCGAAATGGATGTCCTGGGGCAGGATCGCTGATCAATAAGGGTCAAAGTTGCATAAATGCGGCCCGGAACTTGGGTCGCGAGGTGGTCTAAATAATCCCAGATCGATACGAGCCGAGCCTCCATCGGTCGCGGTGATTTCTGGTTGGAGCCCGCCATGGCCGCAAGTTGACCCGGAACCGGACCTTATGCGGCAAATGTCATTCTCGATGAGTCACTTCCACGGCAGTCCTGCGGCGCTGAGGCGTGACAACAGTTTATTCCTGAACTCCGGACCGCGCGCCTGCTGCAATTGATCGACATGCTTGCCGGTCAACGTGGGCGACTCGCGCGAGACGAACGACACGTCTTTCCGGGCAGACTTGAGATCGCCTATCCCGACGTATGATGCAGCCCGCAGGAGCCGTGCCCAGTGGTATTCAGGCAGGACCATCAGAAATCGATCAAACGAGGCAGTCGCGGCGTCATAGTTCCCCGCGGCGTATTCGGCATCGCCCCTGAACAGAAAGATCGGATGATAATCCGGACTGAGAAGGTTGGCCCGCGCGAAAGCTGCCTGTGCGCCTTCGAGATCTCCGGCGTAAGTCAGCCCGATTCCCAGCCAGGTACGGCACTCTGCATCGTTCGGATTGAGTGCGATGGCCCGCCGCAGGCAACCAAGGCCTGTCTGCAAGTTTCCGAGATAAGTCTCGGCCAATCCGAGAGCACTGTGCAGACATGCTTCCCGGTCATCGTAACGAAGTCCGGCCCGCGCCTCATCACCAGCCCGGCGAAAGGCCTGGATGGGTTCACTGGACCATCCGTTGAAGCAGGAGTGGAAATCGACCCAGGCAAGGGTCTCTCTTATCAAGGCATGGTCTGGCTCGCCAGCGAGGAGCCTTTCACAGAGGCGCCGCGCTACGCCCATGCCTTTCGCCGTCGGCCGTTCGACGTGGTAAAATGCCTTCAGATAGAGCTTGTGGCGCTGAACTGCTTCCTCGAGGGCGGACGGGCCTGCCGCGTGCTTCATTAACACCTGGAACAGGTTTCCGCTGATCACGCCTGTCAATTCGTCATGCGATGACGGCTGGGCGAGATCGTATCTTGCGCTCCAGACCTCAACTTCCTCCTGGGCGTCCACGAGATGCGCGAAGGCGTGCGTGGCCTTGTCCTGGCGATGGACCGCGACTTCCAGGACATAGTTGGCTCCCGTGGTCCTGCCGATTTCCTTGACAGTGAGATGCCGCTTCGCGAGCGCGAACATTGTGGCCGCTGCGACGATTCCGATCTGGGAGAAGCGGCCGAGCTCTGCGGTCAACGCGCGCGTCAATGCATCCGCGCCGGTCTTTGTTTTGCCGAACTGACCCTTAACCGGCATCACCGCCAGCCGCGGTTTTCCGCTTTGATGGCCGATCTCGACGTGCTGGCCCGAGCCGTTGCTAGCGCCGGAAGCGCCGGCAAAATACACCGCGAGCCCGATCTTGGTGCGCACGCCAAGTTTTTCGTAGATGGCCGCAAGGTGGGTGCGAACAGTGGTCGGGGCAATGAAAAGTGCATTGCCGATTTCGCGATAGGTCATTCCGGCTGCGAATTTCTCCGCGACCGCGCGCTCGCGACCCGACAAAGCATCGAGCGTCTGCGCTTTCGAAGCGTCATTGACCGTCATGATGGAAACCGCCCCAGGACAGAATACTACAAATGCAGGAGGTCGAATACTGCATCTGCCCGATCCCGCCGCAGGCGCATAAATCGCACGATCGCTTCCAGCAACAAGCTGCAATCAGGGGAGGTTTCCATGCGTCCTGTTTCCATAGTGCTGGCGTGCACGATCTTGAGTCTTTCCGCCGCCCAGTCGCCGTCGTTCGCAAGAGGATGCAGGCAGGCGCTGGAATCGGATGTGAAAATCGCGAGCATGCGCCTCTATGCCGACATCCTGGCCAATGCCGCCCGCAACGGCTGGGACTACACGCCTGAATCGATCGTCAGCGGCTCAAAGCGGCATTTCGAGGAGATGAAGCTCCAGTTGAACGACGCCGGGTATGAGATCGTCCCCGTCGGCGTCCGCCTGTATTGCAAACGGTTGGACAAGCTGGCCGCCCGCTAGCAACCAGCGATCCGCCCTTTGCGGCGCAAGCTTTCGGCAATGTTGAGCTGAAGAGCGTGCCGGATCATCTCGATCCGCTCAGCGCCGTGGGCTGTCAACGAGCGTCCATGAACCTTCCCGATGCTGCCGCCGGACAGCCCAGGCGACACCTCAGGCAAAACGCGTCGGGCGGGCAGCAAACCATCCCACCACCCACTGGACGTCGTAACTCATGAGGGGGATTTGATGAGGCTCGAAGACGACCATGCGCCACTCCGCCTGGACCATGCGCTGTACCATTTGGACGGCACGCCAGCCTGCCGGCGCAACGCCTCGGCGCTGGCCGATGTCCTGTCCTTCGAACCGTCGATACTCGACGAAAAACCGTTACCGAAGCTGCGGCCGAAAAGCGCTATCCTCGATTGGTATCGGACGGTGCGGGCTCTGCCGCGGCTTACCGCGGCAATCCGCTCACGCATGGCCGGTCCCGGCGGATATTACAATCTCGGCAATGCGCTCGGGCTGGTGACGGGTGTCACGGTCCAGATCGTCGCCGTGCCGCGGGGTTCCGGCCTGAGTGGCTCTGCCGCGCTCCTCGATTATTTCGCCGGCAGCATCGCCGCCATGGCACTGACACTGGCCACGCTGGTCTTCTTCTACAGCGGCGAAATCTACTGCCGCGCCTGGGCTGGAAAGCCGAGCCCCGACGCGTCCCTGAACCGCCTTGGCGACGTGCTGTCGGGGGTCGGGGCGATCGGGCTTGGCATCGCCCTGTTCCTGTTCGGTGAGCCTGTGCTTGCGGCGACCTCGGGCCTGCTGCATGCACTAGGCAAGTTTGGCAGCGCTTTCGCTGCCGGCAGGCCGTTGCCCGGCTGGCAAGCCACCTGGCCCGACCCGTTCCGCAGCGCCGTTCTGGCCAGCCGCCTGCCGGCGATGGTAGCGGCAGCGGCCGGGATCGGCGGTGCCTTGCCGCCGGTGTGGTCGGGCGCTTCCTCGACGCTCGTTGCTGCGCCGCTGACATTGCTCGTCTGCTACCTGCTATGGGCAAAGGCCGACCTGCTGCTGCTCCAGGACGGGCGAGCCGAGCGCGCGCTGGCTTCGCACGCCGGGAACCGCCGAGACGCAGTGTGACGCTCGCATCGGCTTTCCATCAACCGACTTGCGATCCGCCCTTTGCGGCGCAAGCTTTGTCGAGACATTGATATGTCGAGGGCGCAGGCCAACTGTCTGCTTCTGCTTGCTGCTGCCTTTTGGGGCTTCGGCAATGTTGCGCAGAAGACTGTGCTGGATCATCTCGATCCGCTCAGCGCCGTGGGCATGCGCTGCCTGATCGCGGGGCTCATGGTCGCGCCGCTGACGATGCTCGAATGGGGAAGGAAATTCGGGCCTGGCTATTGGATGAGCCTCACCAAAGTCAGCGTTCTGTTTTCGATTTCCATCATCGTCCAGCAGATCTCCTATCTCGACACCTCGGTTACCAATGCCAGCTTCCTGGTGAGCACGGCAACGGTGATGACACCGCTCGCGGCCTGGTTCCTGATTGGCGAGCGTCCGAATGCTGTCGGCGGGCTTGCGGCTGCCATGACATTGGTCGGTGTCCTGCTGCTGTCCGGAGGCTTGACCGCCAGCTTCAGCCAGGGCGATCTCGCTGCGATACTTTCGGCCGCGTGCTACGCGCTTTGGATGGTGGAGCTTGGCCGCCACATGCAGACCCACGGCGCGCCGGTCGCGACGGCTGCCGCGCAATTCCTGGGCGCCGCCGTGATCACTCTGCCGTTCGGCGCTCTTCAGGGTAATTTGTCGCTGGCCGCCGTCAGCGATGCAGGTCCGGAACTCGCCGTGCTCGGCATCTTCTCGACCGGTGCCGCCTTCGGCATCCAGACGATCGCTCAACGCTTCACGTCGGCCAGCCATGCCGCCGTGATCGTCAGCGCGGAGAGCGTATTTGGAGCGATTGGTGCGGCAATATTTCTGGGCGAGCGGCTGTCGCCGGTCGGAGCAGTCGGCGCTGCGGTCGTATTTGCATCAATCACCTTGCTGTCGCTGACGACCGACAAATCCGAAATCAGTAGGCCGGCGGTCGCAGATTGAGAGATTATCGGGGCAATACGGAGTCGCGGACTCCTCGGCAAGGCCTCAACCTAGCCTTGCCAGCTTTGCGGCGTCGCGTATGGCTTGCACGGCATGCGGGTTTGTCACGGGATAGGCTGCGATGAAGCGTTCGACCGAAAAGTCCGGGAATTCAGCTTTCAAGCGGGCTGCAATCCTGGCCGCCTCGCCGGTCTCGCTCACGGCTGCATGCGCCAGCGCCAAAAACATCAGCACGTTCGGAGAGTCCGGCGAACCTCTGCGGAGCGCCGCGACAGCTTCCCGATGCCTGCCGGCGGCAAACAGGATGCGGCCTTGCATGCCGAAATACCAGCGCGGGGCCAGCGGATTGAGGTGCATGGCGCGCTCGATGAGCGGGATCGCCTCGGCCGGATCGCCGGCGACAAGGGCCTTGCTGCCGGCCAGCAGCGCCAGCGTGTCGGCATGGTTGGAGCCGTATTCGAAGCCACGCTGATACGCGCGCTCTGCCCCCTCGAGGTCGCCAAGGCATCCCCTGAGATCGCCAAGGCAGGTGTGGGCGGTGCTGTCCGTCGGGTCGAGCCGCAAGGCGTTTTCGACCGCCGTCCGCCAGTTCTCCATCGAGCCCGGCACATCGTCGCCAAAGCCGTTGCAGGCCTCGATGGAATAGGCATAAGCAAGCTCGGTCCAGGCCCTCACCAGAGTGGGGTCAAGTTCCAGCGCCCGTGAAAACAGGCGGATTGCCTCGGCATTGCCGGCGCGGCTGAACGTGTTGTGCTGTTCGACGCCAAGCAGATAAAGGTCATAGGCGCGCAGGCTGGCGGGCGGCTTGCGGCGGACCGCATTGCGGCCCACCGTGGCGATCGCCCCAAAACAGCCAGCAAGGACATTGATGACGCCTTCCGTCAGGCTGTCCTGCAGCTTGAAAACGTCCTCGACCGGACGGTCGTAGCGCTCGCTCCAAAGGCTGACGCCGTTCTCCGCATCGGCAAGCTCTATCGTCAACCGAACCCGCCGCTCTTCGGCGCGCAACTGGCCCGACACGATATAGGTGGCGCCCAGCGCCTTGCCGTCCGCCGCGAAGTCGGCCGGCTTGCTGCCCAGCGATTTCATCGTGTGGAAAGCGATGACGGGCAAATCCGCGTATCGCGCCAGGTCGATGGTGATGTCCGACGACAGACCGTCGGCAAAGCGCTTCCAGCGCTCTTCGGAATTCAGACATTCGATCGGGAATATGGCGAGCACCGGCGAGGCGTCGGACAAGGACGGAGCCGGCTGCGCGCTGGTGGCGCCGGCAAAATACGATGCGAGAGCGACTTTGTTGCGGACGCCAAGTTTTTCATAGATCGAGGCGAGATGGGTGCGGACGGTCGAGGGGGCGATGAACAGCGCCTCGCCGATCTCGCGATAGGTCAGGCCGGCGGCAAACTTCTCCGCGACCGCGCGCTCGCGGTCGGATAGAGCCGGCGAAGACGTCGCGATGCGGTTCATGGCAAATTTCCTGCCACCGGACGGAGAGACGGGTTCAACTGCTGCCGACGCAGGATACTACAAATGGAGAACCCTAAACACCGCATCTGGCCGATTGTGATGTCGCGCTTCGAAGCCGAAAGCTTCTCGCACGCCGCTCCGACCAGCCGCTGCGCTCCATTCGATTTCAGCACAATATCAGCATCCGTTCAGGACGCGGATGCCACGTCGCGGCGATGCTCTCTCGGGAGACAAACCCGATGAGCGGCCATGACAATCGCCCTGACAGAAGACCTCCTCGCCAGGATCGATCGCAAGATCGAAGATGCCGGCCCGGCGCCCGGACTGCGCAATCTGGAGGATCGCGACTATGCCGAGATTCGCAAGCAGCTGCTTGCGGGACGCCCGCGTGACGTTTGGGTGTTCGCCTATGGCTCCCTGCTGTGGAACCCATGCTTCGAATTCGTCGAGGAGCGACCGGCGACAGTGCACGGCTGGCATCGGCGATTTTCACTGTGGCTGACCCGCTGGCGCGGCACGCGCGAGCGGCCCGGCCTGATGCTTGCGCTCGACCGCGGCGGCAGCTGCCGCGGTGTCGTCTACCGTCTCCCCGACCTTGATATCGACGCGGCAATCGACCGGCTGCTGCGCCGGGAGATGAGCGCCAACCCGCCGACCAACATTCCGCGCTGGGTCTCGGTTCGAGGCGCGGCTGGGAATTTGCGGGCCATCGCCTTCGTCGCCGACCGGAATGGCCCCGCCTATGCCGCAGGCCTTAACGAGCAGACCACGGTGGAAATCCTGTCGCTCGCCGCCGGCCACATCGGAAGCTGCGCCGACTATCTGCGCCGCACCGTCGTTCAGCTCGAAGCCCGCAACATCCGCGACGCCACGCTATGGCGGCTGCAGGGCAAGGTCGCCGCCTACCTCGGATCACTGCAATCCGGCACGCCCTTGCCGGCACCAATCCTGGAGATCGAACATGCATGCGAAGGCTGAAGAACCATTCCTCCCGTCGGCTCTGGCACGGGAAGCGGTGCACCGGATCCTGTCGACGGGCAACGTTGAATTCTGTGGCGGCGAAACGGCTCAGATGCTGCACTATCTCGACCTGCTGATGCCGAGTGAGACAGCCATGATCCCTGCCAAAACGATTCCTGCAGAAACGAGGCCGCGCCTGTGGCAGCGCCTTTCCGGCATCTTTCGGGCTTGACCTTTACCGGCTTATGCGGCTCCGATGATCGCTGCGCAATCAGGCGCAGCGGTGGTGCAGGAGCTTGGCACACCAGGTCGGCAGCTCGGTTCTCGATCTCGACCGCGGCACATTGCGGCGTGACGGCGAGATCGTGCCGGTGCGGCCAAAGACCTTCGACCTGCTGGCCTTCCTGGTGCGTAATCCTGGCCGAGTGCTGAGCAAGGACGAACTGTTACAGGCGGTCTGGCCCAGCACAATCGTGACAGAGGATTCGCTCACGCAATGCATTCGCGATGTGCGCAAATGCATAGGCGACGAGACGCAGTCGCTGGTTCGCACCGTGCCCCGGCGCGGCTACATGTTCCAAGCTGCCGACGACGGTCTGTCCGCTTCGCTGCCGCCGGCCACCGCTGCGGTTCAGATTGAACGAGCGCCCGAGCCGATGGTCGCCATCCTGCCGTTTCGCGTCAACATTGAAGATGCGACGGCAAAGCCGCTCTTCGACGGCGCGGTCGAGGAGATCATCAACGCACTTTCCTACTTCAAGACCATCGCAGTGCTGGCGCGCCATTCGGCCTTCGCGCTTGCCGAACATTCCGACCAGGACATCTGGGCGACCGCCGAGCGCCTCGGCGCCGACTATGTTGCGCAAGGCAGCGTCGAGAGCGCCGACTGCGGCTACAGCACGCACGTCGTCCTGTCCGAGACAGCGTCCGGCCGGCGCATATGGGCGCAGACGTTTTCATTCAGGACGAGTGAGATTTTCGCTTTTCAGAGAACAGTGGCGCAACGGATTGCGACCGCGCTGGTCGCCAACATCGAGAGCGCTGCCATGCGGCGCACATCCCCGGCGCCCGCCGCCAACGTCGAAGCCTATGTCCACATCCTGCGCGGCATGGCGCTTCTGCGCAGCTATGGCGAGGGCGTCAACCAGCAGGCCCGCGAACATTTGCTGAAGGCGCTCGAACGCGATCCGGATTCGGGGCTCGCTCACGCCTATCTCGCCTTAGCGGACATGATCATAGGCGGCTATGGCGGCGCGCCTCGCGCCTTGCTTGATCAGGCGCGGGACCGTGCCCTGCACGCCACGGCACTCAGCCCGGACGAGGCCCGTTGCCACCGCATCCTGGCCTTGATCCTTATCTACCTGGCCGAATTCGACGCCGCCGCACGCCATTTCGCGCGCGCATTGGATCTTAATCCCTACGACGCCGACACGTTGGCCCAGACGGGCTTTTTCGAGGTCATACGCGGTCATGGCGAGACCGGCCTGATGCTGTTGGACCAGGCGATCCAACTCAATCCGATGCATCCCGCCTGGTATTATTACGACCGGGGTGAGGCCCTGCTTGTCCTTGGTCGCTACCCGGAAGCGGCGGCGTCTTTTTCCTGCCTTCCGCGAAAGAGTGCCTGGCAATGGGCGCGGCTGGCTGCTTGTCACGCGCTTGACGGCAATATCGACAAGGCAAGGGCCTGCGCGAGGGAAGGCCGCCGCCTAAATCCCGGCCTGACCGAACAGGCAATTATGACGGACCTTCACATGATGCGCTCGGAAGATCGGGAGCGGATACGGTCCGGTCTCGAGTTGGCTGGATGGGATGACGCGCAAATGCCGACAACATCATGAGCAGCACCGGCGGCGCTGGGCACATGACGCGGCTCCGAGTCGAATCCGCCCGTTCTTGCGCAAACCTCCGGCCTTGGCTAGCATCCGCCCGCAGGCACCGAGCGGAGGAGAACGTCGCGGTGGACCGGCTGGAGCGCCGTTGCGTCCCCTTGGGCGCTCAAAGACACTCCATTTCTAGATCGACGCATGAACCTGCCGGAGACCCATTCCGGTTTTCGGGGTCGTGCGCTCATGTGGAGGAGACTAAATTGATGAACAGACGTGAATTCCTGCTGTCGTCCGTGGCGATGGGCACATTGGCGCTGGCCGCTCCGCAACCGGCATTCGCCCAGGACAAGCTGACCATCCTGGGTTCGGTGCCGAGCCTCGGCTTTCCGTTCTTCGTTCACATGCTGAACCAGATCAAGGCGGAGGCGCAGGCGCAAGGCGTCAATCTGACCGAGAGCGATGGCCAGAATTCGGCACCCAAGCAGACTGCCGATATCGAGGCGGCGCTTGTGCAGAAAGTCGACGCCATCGTCATCTCGCCGCTCGACGTCAACGCGCTGGCCCCGGCCATCGAGCAGGCGGTGCAGGCCGGCATTCCCGTCGTCACCATCGACCGCCGCGTCGACGGCGTCGAAGGCATCCTCGCCCATGTCGGCGCCGACAATGTCAAGGGCGGCGAGGCCGAGGCGCAGGCCATGGTGGCGGCGTTCCCGAACGGCGCCAAAATCTTCCATCTGCAGGGCCAGCCAGGTGCTGGGCCCGCGATCGACCGCAACAAGGGCGTGCACAACGTTCTCGATCCGCTGAAGGACAAATACCAGATCATCTTCGAGCAGACCGCCAACTTCGCCCGCGCCGAGGCGCTCTCCGTCACCGAAGCCGGCCTTGCCGCCAACGGCAAGCCCGACGCGATCATCTGCGCCAACGACGACATGGCGCTTGGCGCGGTGGAAGCCTGTGCGGCGCGCAACTTCACCGACGTCAAGATCTACGGCTTCGACGCGCTCCCCGAAGCGCTGGTCGCTGTGCGCGACGGCAAGCTGGCCGGCACCGTCGAACAGTTCCCCGGCGAGCAGTCGCGCACCGCGGTGCAGATCGCTGTCGCCTATGCCAAGGACAAGACCGAGCCCAAGGAAAAGCTCGTGCTGCTGACGCCGATCGTCATCGGCAAGGACAATCTCGATAAGGCTGAAAGGCTTGGCGAGACGAAGTAGGAGCACAAAAGGGGCGCACAGCAGCAAAAGTAGCGTTCTGTCGCGCCCCCCTCTGCCCTGCCGGGCATCTCCCCCACTTGGGGGGAGATCGGCAGCTTCGCCGATAGCGCCTTTTTTGCAACGCAGGAGATTGGCGAAAGCCAAGGCGACATCCAATCTCCCCCCTCGTGGGGGAGATGTCCGGCAGGACAGAGGGGGGCGCTGTCCCGCCAGCCTGCGTGGGAATCGGAATTCAAGGAGGATCGCTTGTCTCCAGCAGAAGCCGCAGCGCCGTCGCTATCCCCGGCCCTCCTCGCCGTCGAGGGCGTGACCAAGCGCTTTGCCGGCGTGACCGCGCTCAGCGATGTCTCGCTCGAAGTTCGGCCCGGCGAAATCCTCGGCCTGCTCGGCGAGAACGGCGCCGGCAAGTCGACGCTGCTCAAGATCCTGTCCGGCGTGATGCCGCCCACCAGCGGCCGCATCGTCTTCGACGGCGTCGAATTCGCTCCGCACAATCCGCAGGACGCCAAGCGCCTCGGCATCGTCACCATCTACCAGGAACTGAGCCTGATCCCGACGCTGACGGTGGCGGAGAACATCTTCATCGGGCGCGCGCCGCTCGGGCCGCTCGGCCTGGTGAGCTGGCGGAAGATGGAGGAAGCCTCCCGCGGCATCATAGCCCGCGTCGGTCTGGATCTCGACCCGGCGACGCCGGTGTCGGCACTGTCGGTGGCCGAGCAGCAGCTGGTCGAGATCGCCCGGGCGCTGTCGCTGAAGAGCCGCCTCATCATCATGGACGAGCCGACCTCGGCGCTGACCGAAACCGAAGTGCAGAAACTGATGTCGATCATGGGCCGGCTGCGCAAGGACGGCGTCGCCATCATGTTCGTCACCCACCGGCTGGAAGAGGCCTCTGCCATCTGCGATCGCATGACAGTGCTGCGCGACGGCAGGTTGGCCGGCCATCTCGATCGCGAGGGCGGGCCAATCAAGCTGCCGAAAATCATCGAGAAGATGGTCGGCCGCGCCGCATCCGAGCTTTATGCCAGGCCGACACTGCGCGACGTCGCCGGCGACGTCAGGCTCTCGGTGCGCGGCCTGCGCACCGTGCGCGATCCGCAGGCGCCGCACGCGATCGTGCTCGAAGGCGTCGACCTCGATCTCAAGGCGGGCGAGATCCTCGGTGTCGCCGGCCTCGTCGGCTCCGGCCGCACCGAGCTTGCCCGCGCCATCTTCGGCGCCGACCGCATTGCCGCCGGCACCATCACGCTCGACGGCAAGCCGATCGCGCCCGCATCTCCCGCCGACGCCATCGCGCTCGGCATCGGCCTGGTGCCGGAAGACCGCAAGCATCAGGCGATCTTCGCCGCGCTCGGCATCCTGACCAACTTTTCCATCGCGGCACTCGGCCGCTACTCCAACGCCGCCGGCTTCATGACCGAACGGCACGAGCGCGAAGCGCTGGCAAGCTACCGCAAGACGCTGTCGATCCGCATGGCCTCGCCCGAGCAGCCCATCGAGGGGCTATCCGGCGGCAATCAGCAGAAGGTCATCCTCGCCCGCTGGCTGGCGCGCGATCCCAAGGTGCTGATCGTGGACGAACCAACGCGCGGCGTCGACGTCGGCGCCAAGGCCGAGGTGCATCAGATCCTGGTGCAGCTCGCGGCGCGCGGCATCGCCATCATGATGATCTCGTCCGAATTGCCGGAAGTGCTTGCGGTGTCGGATAGGATCGTCACCATGCGGCGCGGACGCATCACCGGCGAGATGCCCGGCATCGAGGCGACAGAGGAAAAACTGATGGAACTGATGGCGCTCGATCAAAAGCAGGAAGCGACGCAATGACCAGCACGACCGAACAGAGCCAGCGCGGCAGCATCAATGTCGCGCGCCTGCTGATGAGCTTCGGCCCGCTGATGTTCCTGGCGCTGCTGATCGTCGTCTTCACCGTGCTGAAGCCGAGCTTCATCGACCCCATCAACATCTTCAACATCATGCGGCAGATCTCGATCACCGGGCTGATCGCGCTCGGCATGACCTTCGTCATCCTCACCGCCGGCATCGACCTTTCGGTCGGCTCGCTGCTGGCCTTCTGCGGCATGGTCGCGGCGGTGGTGGCCAAGGGCGGCACCGCCAACACGCTGTCGCTGGCCACCTCTGGCACGCAAGGCTATGGCTGGTTCGCCGCCCTTCTGGCCGCCGTCGTCGTCGGCGCCCTGGCCGGCGGCGTCCAGGGCTTTGCCATCACCAGGCTGAAGGTGCCGCCCTTCGTCGTCACGCTCGGCGGTCTCACCGTGTTTCGCGGCCTGACGCTGACGATCTCCAACGGCGGCCCGATCTCCGGCTTCGATGCCTCGATGCGCTGGTTCGGCACCGGCCTGATCGGACCGGTTCCGGTGCCGGCGATCATTTTCGCGATTGCCGCGATCCTGTGCCACATTGTGCTGCGCTACACGCGCTACGGCCGCGCCGTCTACGCCGTCGGCGGCAATGCCGAGGCAGCAAGGCTGTCCGGCCTGCGCGTCGACCGCATCCTGATCTCGGTCTATGTCATCGTCGGCTTCTTCGCCGGCCTTGCCGCCTTCGTGCTGTCGGCGAGGCTCAATTCCTCGGAAGCCGTCGCCGGCATCGGCTACGAGCTGACAGTGATCTCAGCGGTCGTCATCGGCGGCACCTCGCTGTTCGGCGGCATCGGCTCGGTCGGCGGCACGGTGGTGGGCGCGGCGCTGATCGGCGTGCTGCAGAACGGGCTGCAGTTCAACAACGTCTCGTCCTACACCCAAAGCATCGTCATCGGCCTTATCCTCATCCTCGCGGTAGCCTTCGACCGCTGGCTGAAATCGCGAGTGAGGCGGTGATCCGAGGAGCGAAGGCTGCGATGCAATAAACTGCCGGGGAGGTAGCGATGACCCAGATCAGAACCATGACCGAACAGGACGTGCCGTCGGTATCGCAGCTCCTTGGCGAGTCCTGGCGCCGCACCTATTCGCCGATCATCGGCGCCGAGACCACGGCACGCATCTCGGACGGCCGTCACGCGCCGCAAAAGATCGCGGCGGAACTGGCCGACGACAACAAGATGTCGTTCGTCGCGGAACGGCCGGACGGCTCGATTGCCGGCTACGCGATGGCCGAAATGGACGAAACCGGCGACGTCATGCTCGACCGGCTCCACATCGACAAGAGCGAGTTCGGCACGGGGCTGGCCGCCGATATGCTGCATGCCGTCCTTGCCGCCCATTCGGGCATCCCCAGCATCGCCCTCGAAGTGATCGAAGGGAATGACCGGGCGATCGCATTCTACCGCAAGCACGGGTTCGAAGTGGTCGAGCGCAGGTCTGCGTCGCACGGCGTGGAAGGCCATGCGTCATTCATCATGCGCAGGCTGCTGCCACGGGCTTAGCACAGGTTTCCCCGCGCTCGCGATTTTTCGTCCGTCAAGCGGGTGCGTTCACACGCGGCGAACGCGTCGCCCAATCGGCAATCGTCCCACCCGCGACCGGTGGGCTCGTCTGCGGCGCGAGGAGATTGTTGCGGCGGGCAAACGCCACGAATGTCGCCCGCGCCGTCTCGGCGTCGATCTCGCCGTCCATCGCGGCCCGGCAAGCCTTGGCGGCGATGTCATGCGCGGCCGTCCGGCTCGCCGCCGGCCAGTCGGCAAGCAGCGCATAGGCTTCAGCGCCGCTTTCTATCTTCGACGGCGTGCCTAGGCCGGTAAGGATGGTGACCGGCTTTTCAAAAGAAGAACGATCCATGACACTCTCCTTTCGGAGTTCAACTGTCTCCATTCCGGGTTCAAGAATCTGGCCGGGTTCCGCGCGAATTTCGGACGCAGCTGACATCAGGATAGAAGACGTGGCGCCGGCGAGCCGGCGAGCCGGCACGGCCGGCGTGCTCGGCCGTGGTAGCGACCGATGCGCCTTGACCAGCGCCTCCAGCCAGGCCACCACGCCGAGAGGCGGATGCTCGCGCCCGCAGAGCCAGTTCCTTGCTCTGGAGACCGCATAGCCCGCCTCTTCGGCGAAATCGGTTTCCGACCATCTCAGCAGGCGCAGGCACTCACGCATCCGCGCCGCAATCATCTCCTCTGCCCCCTTTGCCGGCTCCCAATCGCTGAGCCGACAGGAACATCAGCGTATAGGCCGCCTTGCGGCGATCCCAACCGGCCGACTCGACTGCGTCAAGCAATCCGTCGACAAGCGGCGCCAGCGCCGTCTTGCACTCCGTTTCATAGTTGAAATCGGTCCTGGGAAGGGTCGGCGCGGCGATCTTTCCAAAACTGTTCATCATGTCCATGGCAACACCTGCATATGGTCCGGGCACGACCGTGCGCGCCTTCGCATCGGCGGGCACGGTCGTTTGTCCTCAGAGGCCTGGCGTCAGTAATCCATGCCGGCACCGGCAGGCATCGCCGGCGTGGCCCCTTCCTTCTTCGGCTTCTCGGCCACCATCGCCTCGGTGGTGACGAGTAGGCCGGCGACAGAGGCGGCGCCCTGCAGCGCAGTGCGCACGACCTTGGCCGGATCGATGACGCCCTGTGCGTAGAGGTCGCCGAACTCGTTGGTCTGCGCGTTCCAGCCATAGCCGAAGTCGGTCGTCTCGCGCAGCTTGCCGACGATGATCGAACCTTCCGCACCGGCGTTCTCGGCGATCTGGCGCACCGGCGCTTCGATGGCGCGACGCACGATGTCGACACCGGTCTTCTGGTCGGGATTGTCGACGGCGACGTTGTCGAGCGCCTTCGCCGCCCTGAGCAGCGCCACGCCGCCGCCGGGCAGGATGCCTTCCTCGACCGCCGCGCGTGTGGCGTGCATGGCATCGTCGACGCGATCCTTGCGCTCCCTGACCTCGATCTCTGTCGAGCCGCCGACGCGGATGACGGCGACACCGCCGGCGAGCTTGGCCAGCCGCTCCTGCAGCTTCTCGCGGTCGTAGTCGGAGGTGGTTTCCTCGATCTGCGCCTTGATCTGGCTGATGCGCGCCTGGATTTCATCCTTGCGGCCGGCACCGTCGACGATGGTGGTGTTCTCCTTCTCGATCAGCACCTTCTTGGCGCGGCCAAGCATCTCCAGCGTGACGTTCTCAAGCTTGATGCCGAGGTCTTCCGAGATCGCCGTGCCGCCGGTCAGGATGGCGATGTCTTCCAGCATGGCCTTGCGGCGGTCACCGAAGCCCGGCGCCTTGACGGCTGCAACCTTCAGGCCGCCGCGCAACTTGTTGACGACCAGCGTCGCCAGCGCCTCGCCCTCGACGTCCTCGGCGATGATCAGCAGCGGCTTGCCGGATTGCACGGCGGCCTCGAGCACGGGAAGCATGGCCTGCAGGTTGGAGAGCTTCTTCTCGTGGATCAGCACATAGGGTTCTTCAAGTTCGACCCGCATCTTGTCCTGGTTGGTGATGAAATAGGGCGAGAGGTAGCCACGGTCGAACTGCATGCCTTCGACCACTTCCAACTCGGTCTCAGCGGTCTTGGCCTCCTCGACAGTGATGACGCCCTCATTGCCGACCCTTTCCATCGCCTCTGCGAGGAAACGGCCGATCTCGGCATCGCCATTGGCAGAGATGGCGCCGACCTGGGCGATTTCGTCGTTCCTGGTCACCTTGCGGGCATTGGATTTCAGGTCGGCGACGACGGCGTCGACCGCCTTGTCGATGCCGCGCTTCAGGTCCATCGGGTTCATGCCGGCAGCGACCGCCTTGGCCCCTTCCCTGACAATGGCCTGAGCAAGAATCGTCGCGGTCGTGGTGCCATCGCCGGCGGTGTCGCTGGTCTTCGAGGCGACCTCGCGCACCATCTGCGCGCCCATGTTCTCGAACTTGTCCTCAAGCTCGATCTCTTTCGCCACCGTCACGCCGTCCTTGGTGATGCGCGGGGCGCCGAACGACTTGTCGAAGACAACGTTGCGGCCCTTGGGACCGAGCGTCACCTTCACCGCATTGGCGAGAATATCGACGCCGCGCAACATCTTCTCGCGGGCTTCGGTATGGAATTTCACATCCTTGGCAGCCATTGGATAACTCCTTCAAATAGGCAGCTTTTCGTTGACTGATTGCTTGTTGCGGCCCCGCTCAGGCGGCCTTCTTCACTTCGCCGGTCAATTCGATCACCCCCAACACGTCGCTCTCCTTCATGATGAGCAGGTCTTCGCCATTGAGCTTGATCTCGGTGCCGGACCACTTGCCGAACAGGATGCGATCGCCGACCTTGACGTCCAGCGGCTGCAACTGGCCGCTATCGTCACGCGCCCCGGGACCGGCGGCAATCACTTCGCCTTCCTGCGGCTTTTCCTTGGCGGTGTCGGGAATGATGATGCCGCCCGCGGTCTTCTCGTCGACCTCGATGCGGCGGACCAGGATACGGTCATGCAATGGACGGAACGCCATGTCGTTCTCCTCATAGGACAAACAGATTTTCTTGGACCTCCCTTCGCAGCCGGCCGGTACAACGGCCGATGCGACGGTGCGCGACCCTTGCTCAGGCATCGCGCATATCGAATTAGTCTGCCGATTCAGGCTTTCAAGAGGACGCCGAAAAAATTTTCGCACTCGCCATGGTCGAGTGCCAACACACTGTAATTGTGGCGCTATTCCAGAATTTGAACTGACGGATGCGGCTTGAAATCGCGGCGCAGCCTTTCCGACATCCTTGTCGGTCCCGGCACGCCTGCCGGCGGCCGGAACCGATGAGTAAGCGGAGGCGTTTTTCCATGCGGAGGACGGTAACGATTTCTGGCTCCAGATGCAGGGTTTTGGCCCGATAACGGCAGAGATCCATTATCGTCTTCCCGACTATCAGGACCTGCTGCAGCTCTTAATTTGGCAGGAATACGACATCACCCCGGATTTCCCGACGCTGAAGCATTTCCTCGACTATTGGGAACGTGAGATCGAAGGCCCGCTGCATTCCGTGCGCGTCGCCCACCACCCTGATCCAGCCCTCCGAGTGGCGAGCGGTGGGCGGCGTCATCACCCTGCAATGACACAGCAAGAGGCGGCGCCTTCATGAAAGTCGCCGCTTTTGCAACACAGCGCGTCGACGCTGCCGGTGGCGTCGCACATCGTCCCACGTCGCGACCGACGCCTACGGGCCTGTAGAGCGGCCGGCGACAAGGTCAACCTGAGCCGTCCCTTGGCCAACTACTCGGACACCAAGATCATGAGCCGCTAGGGAGATCAGAACTTGTAGGCCGCTCCGATGCGGAAATCGTGTGTGTGGATATCGACGGAAAGGTCCTCGTCTACCGGTTGGGAAACAAAATCCTTCTTGTCGAATTCCGTGTAGCGGTACTCGCCACGCAGGAGCCAGTTGTCGGTCAGCGCATATTCGCCGCCCGCGCCCAAGGTCCACCCGACAAGGTTGTCGTCGGCGGAGCCGTAGGGAGCGCCCGCGGCGAATTCCTCGAAACCGAAGCGACCAAAGGCGACGCCGCCCGTCACATAGGGCAGGAAGCGGTCAATGGCATAACCCAGGCGCATCCGAACCGAGCCGGTCCAGTCGATCTCGGTCGTGCTCGAGAAAATGTCGTCGCCCGGCGCTACATCCGAACCTCCGACATCGCCCCAGGCGATGTCGGCTTCGGCGCCCAACACGATACCGTTGGTGAATTGATAATTGTAGCCGACGTAGACCCCGCCGATGAACCCGTCGAGGTCATGGCGGTAGTTGTAGGCGGGGTTGATATAGATATAGTCGGCGCGGCCTTCGAAGACATAGCCGACCTGGCCGCCGACATAGAGCCCTGACCAGCTGTAGGCCGACTCGGCGACACGGACCTCCTCGACGACCGCGTCGGCAGCGAAAGCGGTCGACGCGAGGAACGATAGCGATAGACCGAGAAACAGCTTCTTCATTGGTGGCTTCCCCCTCATTGATGTGTGCTGTCGTTAACACAACCTGACGGCCGGCACTGTGGCATAAGCGCAACGGATAGTAGTATACGCGCAACAGAGGGGCGCGCATGAGTGCGATCGCAGGATACTTGGCACATGGAGCCGAAGAAAGGCTCTGAAGTGGCCGTGGAACGGCCGGAGATCAGCAACTGCGAGGGTGAAGAGAACGCACCTATCGCGACCATCCGTCGAGCCATCAATGAGTGAACCACCCATGGCGTGGGATCGAGCGATCTCGATCCTCGGCATCAACAGAACCCGCGACAACGATCTAGGCCCATGGTGAAAGCCCTGGGCCTTCTTCCTTGGAGCAACCCCCAAAAGGACTGTGACCCGGCGCAGCCGCCCGGACGTCCTCCTGCGCTGGAAGGAATGTTGCGCCGAATGCAAGCGAAGGAGAGACCTGAAATGACGTTCCCGAGCTACATAAACCGGCCGGGCAGAAGATCGTCGGAGCCCTGACGTTCAGGTAGTTGACTTCAGGTAGTTGACGTTCAGGTAGTTGACGTTCAGGTAGTTGACGTTCAGGTGGATTTACGTCCCGTGACAAGCAGTCCGGCCGTGCGAGCCGCCTTGACGAAGGCCGTGCGAGCCTCGCGGGCGGTGCGCCAACCGTCGAGCGCGTCGCGGCAGGCGCGATAGGCTGCGCGCCAGCTCCGGCCCCGCGCCCGGTCCGGCCACTGCTGCATGCATTCGATGGCTTCCCAACTGCTGGCGACCTTGCGCTCTCCGACGGATTGGAGCTTGAGTGTGATCGGCTCGGAAAACGGGACGTCCTTCATCACTTTCTCCTTCTTTCTGTTTTTAGAGCAAGTAGCATCCTCGAGTAAGCAGGAAGGCGGCCCGATCGGCGCCGGTGAACGAGATGGTTCGTCTGCCTGCGCGCTTCAAGACCTCCCTGCCCAAACCCCTATCCCCTGCCCGACGCAACGGCCGGTTATAAGTCGTCGTCCGGCGGCTCGAGAAGCCCGATCAGCGTCGCCACCCTTGCCGACGGCAGAGGGCGGCCCTCGTTCACCAGCGCCTCATCGGCGCCGACCCAGGCAAAGGCCTCGCGCAACTCCTCGATCGTCGCGCCGGTCGAGGCGATGTCGGCGATGACGGCGTCGTCCACCGGGCCCAGCACCGATATGATGTCGTCGCGTGTCATGGTCATGATATCCTCCATGCGGCGTGCCGGCGCGACCCACAAATGAAGGTTGAAACCGGCATTGCCAGCCACAATCTGGCAACAAAAAATCTGGCAGCGGGACAGAATCTGGGTCTTGATTTCGGGCTGACAATAACCAAATCAAAATTGCCGGTTGCTGAATGGGGCCGGCAAAACCCAGGGAGCGCCAGCTCTTTGGCGTTCCTCGTACTATATTGCTCTATGGAGGATGTAGCTATGAGAACCGCATCCGATTTTTCCCCGCTCTATCGGTCGAGCATCGGTTTCGACCGCATCTTCGACCTTCTGGAAAACGCGCCTCAGACTGACAGCTGGCCGCCTTATGACATCGAGCGAAGCGACGAAAACAGCTATCGCGTGACGATCGCGGTCGCCGGCTTTTCCGAAGACGATCTCGACATCAGCCACGAGCCCAACCTTCTGATCGTCTCTGGCGAGCGCAAGGAACAGGACAAGGTTGAATATCTGCATCGCGGCCTGCCGGTGCGACCGTTCACACGGCGCTTCGAGCTTGCCGATCACATGACGGTCACCGGCGCCTCGCTCAACAACGGCCTGCTGACGATCGACCTCGTGCGCGAAGTGCCCGAGGAGATGAAGCCGCGTCGCATCACGATCACTAGGGAAGACGGCGCGCCGAAGGCCGGGCAGGTTGAGAAGCCGAAGCAGGCCGCCTGAGCGAGGGTGAACTCTGGCGCCGCCTGGCACAACCAGTCGAGAAAGGAGAACACCAATGGCTATTCGTGATCTCATTCCCTGGGGCCGGGAGAATAGTCCGGTTCCCAGCTTCTATCGTGACGATGACCGGGATCCGTTCATGGCGTTGCATTGCGAGATGAACCGCATGATCGACGACGCATTCCGCGGTTTCGAAACGCGCATGCCCTCGTTCAGCGGATTTTCGTCGGCGCGCGCCAACTGGCCGAGCGTTGAGATCTCCGACGGCGAGAAGGAGGTCCGCGTGACCGCCGAAATCCCCGGCATGGACGAGAAGGACATCGAGGTGCTGCTCGACGACGGCGTGCTGACGCTGCGCGGCGAGAAGCGCTCCGAGACCGAGGACAAGGACAGGCACTTCTCCGAGCGGTTCTACGGCCGCTTCGAGCGCCGCATCCCGCTCGGCTACGAGGTCGAGGAGGACAAGGTGAATGCTGCCTTCCATAACGGCGTGCTCAGCGTGACGCTGCCCAAGACCCAGCGCGCGCAGACGAAGGCCAGGCGCATCGCCATCAGCGGCAGTGCCGTCAGTCCCGGCAAGAGCAAGCACTGACAACATCGGCAGCCGGACGCGCACGCGCCCGGCTGCGCTCAGTCGGTGCATACGCCACCCGACTCCCGCGCTTGCGATCGAGCTTCGTGAACATGCGCTCGCGCGCCGCAAGCATCTCATCCCTGGAAATCGCGCCGTCGCCATTGGTGTCGAGCCGTTGCAGGATGCGCTTTCCCGGCGTGTCGTTTCCCTGGCCGTGCGCTGCGGAAAGCGGCACGAGCCCCATAAGCAGGGCCGCAATGAGTGCTGAACGTTGCATGGTGATGGTCCTTTCGCTGTCATTGGTCGCGCCGTCGTGGGTTTTGGCGGCGACTGCTGACCGATACGCAGGAAGGACCCTGCCCCTACGCTCGCCGGCGAAAAATTCTCGCCAAGCAACCGGCCCGCGCTGACAGACGATCAAGCAATATCATGCGGGCCGTGATCGATATCTAGTCAAGCAAACTCACTATTTGCAGGACCAGGACCAACAGCACAAAGCCAAGGACGGATGCAAAGAGAGCGATCCAAAAAACGGAGCGTTGCTTTCTGCTCACGGCTTTCCCCCAGCGCACATCCCCTGCCCACCATACGAACGTTGGTCTCATAAAGTTTGCTTGAGGCCGGCGGAGAGGAGCAACCATGACTGCTTCAGGCAAAAAGAATCTCTTGCCAGGGTGCTCGTTCACGAGGGCGGTTACATCCTTCATCCAGACTATGCGGAACATTAGCATCTTCTAATAGTTGTATTTGAGCAGTGGAGCCTTCGGGCTCCCACTGCAGATCGGGCTGCAACCTGATCGGCCCGCGCTCTCCGCCAGAGGCGCGGGCTTTCATTTGTTCGGCCGATGCGCCAGGCCACACGCTGGCCGCACATTGGAAGTCTGCGGGAGCATTAGTAGCAGAGGTCGCTACCGTGGCGTTCCTGGCGCCCAGGCAACGGAGCCCGTCGTCCGACAGGGCGGCGGGCTTTCGTTTCAATTGTCGAACTTTATCGGCTTGTCGGAGCTGAGCGAACAGCCTCGCCATCCGCTCGCATCCGGTACGATGCAGAAACGCTAGCCCACATGAGCAATCCTGGCATGGACGCTGCTGGAGCAAGTCTACAGAACAGGAGCCAATTCCAGCATCACGAAAGCGGTGACACCCAGCACGACAAGGGCATAGGCCGCATAAAGAACAAGCAGCAACACTTCAAAATCGCGGAACAAGGCTGTGGTAGCCTTGATCTGTTGCGGCTCTCTTTTCTCGATGAGGTCGGCTTCGGGGTGCCCCGCTCTGACGACGACATAGCCAATCCTGTCGTTCTCGGCTGCCTGCAATATCCGTTCCGCGATATCGAGAGCGATCACCGGATCATCGGCCAGCTGATTGCCCGCTATCCGGTATTCAGTAACAGTCTGGATTTCATGCTCTCTCATGCACGCTTAACCGCGTCATTTAAATTAGGTTCCACTAAAATACCGATGTCTGCGACCGAGCCGGTCGTCACATAACCGGGCGTCAACAATCCTAGGCCGCGAACCCCTGCCCCGCGTCCTCCAATTAAATGGCTCCCTATGGGCTGTTACGCATCTGCCGCGTGCCCGACAAGGCACCGCAAAAGAGTTCCCCGGCGATGTCGAAGTCACCGGGGCCAGGCGGGAGGCGCGCGCCCCCTTCTCAGCGCCCTTGCCTCAGATCGCCTCGCGCTCCCGTTCCGGCGTAGCGACCAGCAAGGCCGCGGCGGCATTGGCGGCGGCGATGGCGGCCTCGACCTGATGCCCGCGGGCAAGGCCTGCCGCGAACGCGCCAACGAACTCGTCGCCGGCTCCATGGGTGCTGACGACCTCCACCGGGATGGCGGGCAGCGCGAACGCGTGACCGTCACGGTCGCAATAGGCAACGCCCTCCCCGCCTGCCGTGACGATCGCGGCCGGGCAGAAATCGATCAGCATGCGTGCCGCCTCGGCAGCACCCTCGAGCGCATCGACGACCGGAACGCCGGCCAGAAATTCCGCCTCGATGGCGTTGACGATCACGACATCAACCAACGCGACCAATTCGTCCGACAGTTTCCGGGCGGGTGCGGCATTGAGCACGACGCGGCCGCCATGCGCCTTCACCGCCCGCGCTGCGGCGATGTTGGCGGGTTCCGGGACCTCGTTCTGCAGCAGCAGCACCGCAGTTTGCGCAACCATTTCGGTCGCGGCCGCGATGTCCTTCTCACCCAAGGTGAGATTACTGCCTGAGACGATCACCGCGCCATAGTCGCCGCCGTCGTCGAAGATCGCCACGCTCATGCCCGAGCCGGCGCCAGGCGCGACCCGCACGAAGCGGCTGTCGACGCGCAGCGACCGAGATTGTCGAGAAGCGCGCGGCCGAAATCGTCATCGCCGACCGCGCCGATCATCGCTGCGCGCACGCCGGCCCGTGCCGCCGAGACAGCCTGGTTCCCGCCCTTGCCGCCGCATTTCGGCTGCCAGGCATGGCCGGTCACCGTTTCACCCCTGCGCGGGCGGTCAGGCGCTTCGACCATGATGTCGTAATGCAGGCTGCCGAACACGGTGACCAGCGGTCTCGGTGGCGTCATGTGCCCCTGTCCCGGCGCTTCGACATCACCGCCGACATCGTGCGGCCGAGATTGCGCTCCGCCGCCTGGTAATCGCGCTGGGCCACCGCCACGAACAGCGCGTCGAGAATGTTGAGCTGAGCGATACGCGCCGCCGCGTTCTCGCCCATCAGCGGCGAGCCTTGCGCGGTCGAGCACAGCACGATGTCGGCGATATCAGCCAGCGGCGAGTTGTCGTAGTTGGTGATCGCCAGCGTCCGCGCGCCGCTCTTGCGGGCGAGCTGGATGGCATCGATGACAGCGCTGGTGTTGCCGGAATGCGAGAAGCCGACGGCGATGTCGTCGGCGCCGAGCAGCGAGGCCGACATCAGCATCATGTGCGAATCGTCGTAGACGGACGCGCGGATGCCGATGCGCAGGAATTTATGCGAGACGTCGCGCGCGATCTGCGCCGAGCCGCCGACGCCGTAGAAATCCCGGTTCTTGGCGCGATAGAGAAGATCGGCGGCGCGGTCGAAATCGTCCATGTCGAGGATGGCCAGCGTCTCCTCCAGTGCCTGGATGGAGGTGCGGAACACTTTTTGGACGATCTCGGCCGAGCTGTCGTCGACCGACAGCTCCTGGTGCATTTCGGCGGTCGGCAGACGACTGTATTCGTAGACGGCGGTGCGGAAGTCGCGATAGCCGGAAAAGCCCAGCTTCTTGGCGATCTTGACGACCATCGCCTCCGACACGCCGGCTTCTTCGGCGATCTGCTTGAGCGGAATGGTCTCGTCGAAGCCGCGCCTCCCGAAGACGGTTTCCACCACCTTGGCCTCGAGCGGCGTCAGATGCGGCATCATCATGCGGATCCGCGGTCCTACTGCTTTCAGATCCAGGCTGGTCAAGGTCATCCACGTCCCCTCGTCACGCGATCGATAAGCATCGCGGCGAGGATTATAAGGCCAGTTGCCAGGAGCTGATAGAAGGACTGGACATTCATCAGCGTCAGGCCGTTGCGCATGGTGCCGAGGATGACGGCGCCCAGGATGGTGCCGACCACGCTGCCCTTGCCACCCATCAGCGAGGCGCCGCCGATGGCCGCCGCGGCGATCGCATCGAGCTCCCAGAGGTTGCCGAGAATGGGCTCGGCGGCACCCAGCCGGCCGATCAGGATCTGCGCAGCAAGGGCCGCAAGCAGACCCGAGATCATATACGCGGCGATCTTGGTGCGGGCGATCGGCACGCCGGCTATGTAGGCGGCCTCCTCATTGCCGCCGACGGCGAGCAGATATTCGCCGAACGGCGTCTTCTTGAGGATGATCCAGGCGATCAGCGCGACGACGGCCACGATAATGACCGCCAACGGCAATCCAAACAGCGAGCCGTTGAAGATGGCGCGGAAGCCGGCAGGCAGGCCGAGCACCGGATTGCCGCCGGTATAGATCAGCGCCAGCGCCCGGTAGGTGCTCAGCGTTCCCAGCGTGACGATGAAAGGCTGTAGCCCGACATAAGCGACCAGCACGCCGTTGAGCAGGCCGCAGACGAGGCCGATGGCGAAACCGGCGGCGATGGCCAGCGGAAACGGCACGCCGGCGACCAGCATCGAGGCAGAGATGACGGCCGAAAGGGCTGCCGTCGGCCCGACGGACAGATCGATGCCGCCCGAGATGATCACCAGCGTCATGCCCAGCGCCAGGCAGGCGTTGATGCTCGATTGCTGCAGGATGTTGATCAGGTTGCGCTCGGCAAAGAAGCCCGGGACCAGCGCACCGAAGACGGCGAGGATCACCACCAGGCCGATCAGCGTGCCGGCGTCGCGCACGGAAAACCGGTGCAGGAAATCCGCCCGTGGGCGCGCTGCTGTGCGTTCGGTTATATCAGTCATCCGCTGGTCCTGTCCGTTATGCATCGGCCCGATGGCCTTGCGCCGTGCCGGCCTTCGCTTCCGTTTGCGGTATCGCGTGGGCCGCGATCGCCTGTTCGCTGAGATCAGCCCGACCGAGTTCGGCGGCGACCATGCCGTCGCGCATGACCAGCACGCGGTCGGCGAGCCGGATCACCTCGGGAAGCTCGGACGACACGACGATTACCGAATGGCCTTCGGCGGCGAGCTCCTCGATCAAGTGGTAGATCTCCGCCTTGGCGCCGACATCGATGCCGCGCGTCGGCTCGTCGAACAAAAGGATGCGCGTTCCCGCCGCCAGCCAGCGGCCGATGATCGCCTTCTGCTGGTTGCCGCCGCTGAACAGCCGGATCGGCCGGTCGAGCAGGAACGGCCTGAGATTGACCCGCTTCATCTTCTCGGCCGCGACCCGTTTCAGCCTGGTGTGATCGATGACGCCGCGCGGCGCGAACACGCCCATCGATGCCAGCGCCATATTGCTGGAGATCGAGCGCAGCGGCACGATGCCTTCGCGCTTGCGCTCCTCCGGCACCAAGCCGATACCGGCGGCGATGGCATCGCGCGGACTGGAAAGTTTTACCGCCTTGCCGTCGATCTCGACCGCGCCTGATGAGGCGCGGTCGGCGCCGGCCAGCAGCCGCAGCAGTTCGGTGCGGCCCGAGCCGACCAGGCCGGCAATGCCCAGCACCTCGCCGCGATGCAGGTCGAACGAGACGTCATGGACCTTGGTCGGCGAGGCGAGGCCGCGAACGCTCAACCTGACCTCGCTGGAGGTGTGCGAGCGGTGCTGTTCCTGGGCAAGCTCGCGGCCGACCATCATCGAAACGACGGCCTTTTCCGACACCTGCGCAAGATCGACGGACCCGACCACGACGCCGTCGCGCATGATGGTGGCGCGCTGGCAGATGCCGAACACCTCGTCCAATTTGTGCGAGACATAGACGACCGCGACACCGTCGCGGGCCAGGCCGGCAATGACTTCGGCCAGGCGCTCGAATTCTTTCGGCGTCAGGCTCGATGTCGGCTCGTCCATCGCCACGATGCGCGCGCGATCGAGCAGCGCCCGGGCGATCTCGACGATCTGCCGCTGCGCGACCTTCAGGCTGCCGAGCGGCGCTGCCGGATCGATCGTTGGGTCGATGGCCGCAAGGGCTTCCGCAGCGCGGCGTTCCTGCTCGCGCCGTGCGACGAAGATGCCGCCACGCGTCAGCGGATGGCCGAGGAACATGTTCTGGGCGACGCTGAGGTGCGGCACCTGCTGCAATTCCTGATGGATCATGGCGACGCCCGCGGCGCGTGCGGCGACCGGATTGCTCAGCGTCACCGGCTTGCCGTCGATCAGCACGCTTCCCGCCGTCGGCCTGTAGACCCCCGAAAGGATGCGCAGCAGCGTCGATTTGCCGGCGCCGTTCTCACCGAGCAGGCCATGAATTTCGCCGCCGCCGACCGAAAAGGACACATCGCTCAGCGCCCGCACGGCCGGAAACGTCTTGGAAATGCCCTCGAATTGCAGCCGGGGTGACATTGGTTCGTTCTCCGGGCAAGGGTGCCAGCCGTGAGCGAGATGCTCTTGCCGGCACCCGCCCTTGTGCCCTTAGTTGCCCGCTGCCGCGTCCTCGAGCAGCGCCTTGCGCACGGCGTCGCCGGCGCCGGAGTAACGGTCGGCATTGTCCTTGGTGATCAGCGCCTGCGGCGTGGCGACGACGCGCGGCAGCTTCTGCCCGGCCACCAGTCGCAACGCCGATTCCAGCGCCACCTCGCCGGTCAGCACCGGGAAACTGTCGACGGTGCCGGTCAGCTCGCCGGCGCGGATCGAGGCATAGGCGTCGGAGATGCCGTCGGTGCCGAAGACGGCAACCTTGTCTTGCAGGCCGGCGGCCTTGACCGCTTCGACGATGCCCAGCGCCATGCCGTCATTGTTGGCATAGAAGCCGATCAGGTCGGGGTGCTGCTGCAGGATGTTGGTGGCCGCGTCGTAGGAGGTCTGGCGATCCCAGTTGCCGGGCACGCTGGCAACGACGTCGAACTTGCCGGCTTCGGTGATCGTGGTCTTGAAGCCGTCGGTGCGCTGGACAGCCGCATAGACGCCGGCCTGCCCTTCGACGATGGCGACCTTGCCGCCGTCCGGCCGGTTCTTGATGAACCATTTGGCGACGCGCACGCCATTGTCGCGCTGGACATTGCCGACATAATGCTCGGCCTGCGGGATGACCGCGTCATTGACGTTGACCACCGGCACGTTGGCGGCCTTGGCCTGCTCAATGATCGGCTGCAGGTTGGAGTCGGTCTGCGGCGAGACGAGCAGCACGTTGTAGCCTTGCGTGACCAGGCCTTCGGCGATGGTGAGCTGGCCGAGCTGGTCGCCCTCGCTCTGCGCCGCCTGATAGACGACCGGGACAGCGACGCGGTCGCCAAACGACTTGTAGCCCTCACCTAGCGAGCGCCAGTATTCGTTGGTCAGCGTCTTGGAGACGGCGCCCGCCTTGGTGCCGTCGGGCAGCTTGGGGAACGCACCGAACTTGGCCTCGAGCTGCGACCAGTCGATGCGATCCTTCTCGGTGTCGGAATTGAGCGGCGCGAGGTCCGCGGAAAAAGCCGAGCCGATGGACAGCGCCATCAGTGCAGCGGTGGCGGTGGCAAGCAGAAATTTCATGGTCTTTCCTCCCTTGTTGAAAAACGGTCTATGCCGCCGGAGCCTCAGCTGTCCGGTCCGAGCATGGCTTCCTGGATGATGGCCTGCGACGCGACCGCGTCCTGACGGTCGACGGCGGTGGACAGGCGGTTGTCCTTTTCCAGCCGATCGACGACGCGCAGCATGCGCTTGACGGTGGTGATGTTGACTTCGCATTCGTGGACCGGATCGAGCCCGGTCATGTCGGGGAACGTGTCGAAGTAGATGGCGCCGGCATAGCCGTCGCGGCGGATCTGCCTGAGCAGCTCGATCGTCTGCAGCGTGTGCACCGCGCCGACCATCAGGCCGTCGTCGCGCTTGGCGTAGCCATCGTTGAGATGCACCCCGAGCAGCTTGCTATGGCGCGCCACGAGTGCTGCGGCAAAGGCCGGCTGCTCGTCAGCATAGAGCACATGAGCGAAATCGAGCGTCACGCCGAGATTGGGCAGGCCGATCTCGCGGATCGCCAGCAATGTCGTCGCCGCGTCGGGCATCAGGCTGTAGGAGCGCGGCTCGTTGGGCTTGTATTCGAGGCTGATCTGGCAATCGGGATCATGCGCCGCAACTTCACGGATTCCATCGATTTCGTGTTGCCACAGCGTCGTGTAATCGGCCTGGAAAGCATAATCGAAGCCATCCTGCCCTAGCCACAGCGTCATCAGACTGGCGCCCGCTTCGCGCGCTGCGTCAATGCCGGCCTTGGTCAGGTCGATGGCTTCGCGGCGAACCGCGGGATCAGGATTGGTGAAGGCACCGAGCTTGAAGGCCGGGTTGGAATAATAACGCATGGCGAAACCATTGATCGAAAGCCCGAGATCGCCGAGCTTTCGCGCCACTTCTGCAGGTTTTTCGCCGACATGGTCGGGAAAATTCAAGTCGAGGTCGGTCAGCCCCGCAACCTTCGCCGCACGCGCCGCCATCTGCAGCATCGACGGCTTGCCGACAAGATCCGGCCATTCGGCCTGCGGCCGCGAAGCAAAGGAATTCAGGCGCGTGGCGAAACGATTGGTTGTCATGGATGACCCTTCCATGGACATAACTTCACATATTTTAGGATATTTGTAAAGTTCTTATTCGAGAGATGAGCCATCCGCTGCGACCAAGCGGCGGACGCTGTTTCGATCCGGCATGATAGCGGCCGCAGACGAGCTCGGCCTCGAAGTGGTGGCCGCGCCGGAACCTTAGGGCTTAGCTCTCAAATGATCTGTCCGGCGCCGCCGATCGTAACCATGTACAACCGCTCGCAGCCCTTGCGTCTTGGGCGCCAATTGATCATCGTCGTTGGCACTATGTTGTGGCCGGGGGGTTCCGCACATGCCGACGCTTTATGCGCTGAAACCGGCCTTTCAGGCCAAGCTGCGGCCGCTCGCCGACCGGCTGGCCGTGGCTGGCGTCACCGCCAACCAGATCACGCTGCTGGCCGCCGCATTATCGGTCGCCACCGGCATACTGGTCGCGGCCCTTGCCGGCCATCGCGCGGTCTTCCTGCTGATGCCGGTGGTGCTGTTTGCGCGCATGGCGTTGAACGCCATCGACGGCATGCTGGCGCGGGAGCATGGTCAGGCCTCGAAGCTTGGCATGTACCTCAACGAGCTCTGCGACGTCGTTTCGGACCTCGCGCTGATCCTGGCCTTTGCCGTCATCTTCCCAGCCTGGGGCGTCGTCGCTTTCGCGATCGCGGCGATCGTCGTGGAGTTCACCGGCGTGCTCGGCATAGCGGCGGGAACGGGGCGCAACTATGGCGGGCCGTTCGGCAAGAGCGACCGGGCGCTGGCGCTCGGCATCATCGCCTTCCTCATCGCCTGTGGCCTGTGGATCGCGGCGATCGCAGCGTTTGTGTTTCCGGCAATGGCTACACTCTCGCTGGTGACCGCCATCAACCGGATACGCAGCGGCCTTAACGGGAGCGACGATTGAAATTCCGGTCGCGACCGCTAGGGGAAAACATGCTTCACGAACAGACGATTGCCGCCGCCGCGGCTTTAGCAAACCTCAAGCGGGTGGCGCAGGAGCGCGTCTTCAAGAGCCATGACGGCACCGAGATCTTCTACCGCTACTGGCCGGCTGTCGGGCAACCTGCCAAGGGCGCGGTTCTGCTGTTTCACCGCGGCCACGAGCATGGCGGCCGCATGGCGCATCTGGTCGACGAACTCGACATGCCCGACCATGCCTTCTACGCCTGGGACGCGCGCGGCAATGGCCGCTCGGCCGGCGAGCGCGGCTACGCGCCGTCCTTTGCCGCGTTGGTGCGCGACATCGATTGTTTCGTGCGTGAGATCGGCAGCGACGGTTTTGGCCAGCGTGACATCGCGCTGATCGCGCAATCCTTCGGCGCCGTGCTCGCCGCCGCCTGGGTGCATGATTATGCGCCGCAGATTCGCGCTTTGGTGCTGGCCTCTCCGGCCTTCTCGGTCAAGCTCTACGTGCCCTTCGCCAAGCAAGGCATTGCGCTGTGGCAAAAGATCAAGGGGCGCTTCTTCGTCAATTCTTACGTCAAGGCCAAGTTCCTGACGCATGATGCCGAGCGCATCGCCTCCTTCGAGGCCGATCCGCTGATCACGCGGCCGATCGCTTCCAACATCCTGGTCGAGCTCTACGACCACGCCGCGCGTATCGTCTCGGATGCCCGCGCCATCACCGTGCCGACGCAATTGCTGATCTCGGGCAGCGACTGGGTGGTGCGGCACGCACCGCAGCACGAGTTCTTCGTCAATCTCGCCAGCCCGGCCAAGGAACGGCATGTGCTGCCCGGCTTCTTCCACGACACGCTGGGCGAACGCGACCGCAGCCAAGCGCTCGACCTGATCAAGCCGTTCCTCGAAAGACAGTTCGCGACGTCAGCGAAGCCGGTCGACCTGACCGCGGCCGACCGCGCCGGCTACACGCGCGACGAGGCCGACCGGCTCGCCTCGCCGCTGCCGCTGCTATCGCCCAAGGGCCTCTATTGGGCAATGAGCCGTGCCTCGATCCGCATGGGCGCATGGCTGTCATCAGGCCTGCAGACAGGCATTGCCACCGGCTTCGATTCCGGCTCGACGCTCGACTATGTCTACGAGAACGAGGCGCGGGGCAGCAGCCCGCTCGGCCGCATGATCGACCGCACCTTTCTCGATGCCATCGGCTGGCGCGGCATCCGGCAGCGCAAGCTCAATCTGGAAGAGCTGATCGGCAGCGCCACCGAGACGCTGCAGGCCGCGGGCCGCCCGGTCCATATCGTCGATATCGCCGCCGGCCACGGCCGCTACGTGCTCGACGCCGTCGCCAAATGCGCTGTGCCGCCGGCCAGCGTGCGGCTACAGGATTTCTCCGACCTCAACGTTTCGCGCGGCTGCAAGCTGATCGCCGAGCGGCACCTGCCGACCAGCGTCTCGTTTCATCAGGCCGACGCCTTCGACCCCAAAATGCTTGCCGGGCTGAAGCCGGCGCCGGACCTCGCCATCGTCTCCGGGCTCTACGAGTTGTTTTCCGACAACACCATGATTGCCCGCTCGCTGGACGGGCTGGCCAACGCGATGCAGCCCGGCAGCCTGCTTCTCTATACCAACCAGCCCTGGCATCCGCAGCTCGAAATGATCGCGCGCAGCCTTACCTCGCATCGCGGCGGCCAGGCCTGGGTGATGCGCCGGCGCACGCAAGGCGAGATGGACCAGTTGGTGGCGGCGGCCGGCTTCGAGAAGCTCGACCAGCGCATCGACCAGTGGGGCATCTTTACCGTTTCCGTCGCGCGGCGCGTCTGAGCATGGTCATGCCTATCCTTGGCGCTGACCCTGCCCTTTCTGCTCCTGCGCGCGAGCCGTACGCCGGGATCGTGCTGCGGGCGGCATTGTGGCTGGCGTTTCTGGCGCCGTTCTTCTACGCCACCTACGGTTTCGCCAACTGGCTGGCGTCGCAGCGCAACGATGTCGGCAGCATCGTCTTCGCCTGGGAGCGCGCCGTCCCGTTCATCGCCTGGACGATCGTGCCCTACTGGTCGATCAACCTGTTCTACGGCCTGTCGCTGCTGTTGAACGATACCAAGAGCGGCGTCGACCGTCTCGCCGGCCGCTATCTCACCGCCCAGATCGTCGCCGTCGCCTGCTTCATCGTCTTCCCGCTGACCGCGACCTTCATGCGGCCGCAAACATCCGGCCTGCCGGGCTTCATGTTCGCTGTGCTCGGCGGCTTCGACAAGCCGTTCAACCAGGCGCCGTCGCTGCACATCGCGCTGCTGGTCATCATCTGGGATCACTGGCGTTATCGGCTCAAAGGCACGACCAGCATCGTCTGGCATGCCTGGTGTCTGCTGATCGGCGCCTCGGTGCTGACGACATGGCAGCACCATGTCATCGATATCCCGACAGGCGCGCTGCTCGGCTTCTTTGCCCTGTGGCTGTTCCCGCGCGAGGGCGAATTGCCGTTCGCCGGCTTCCACCTAGCCGCCGATGCCAAGGCCCGGCGGTTGGCTCGGTTCTATGCGCTTGGCGCAGCGCTGGCGCTGGCCGGCACCGTTGCCGGCGCCTTTGTCTCGGCGCTGTGGCTCATCCTTTTGTGGCCCGCGCTGGCGCTGGCCATCGTCGCCTTCGCCTATGCCGGGGCCGGCGCCAAGGTGTTCCAGAAAGCGGCCGACGGCAGCGCCTCGCTGGCCAGCCGTATTTTGCTGCTGCCTTACCGGCTTGGCGCAAGGATCAATGTCTGGGCGTGGACGCGCACGCTGCCGGCGCAGATCGCGGTCGCCGACGGCGTCTTCCTCGGCCGCTTTCCGACAGCTGCTGAGGCCGACACTTTCGGCACGGTGATCGACTTTGCCGGCGAGCTGGAAAGGCCGCGCGGCGTGACCTGTCGCTGGACAGGTATCGCCATGCTCGATCTTTTGCCGCCGTCGCCAGAGGCGCGAGCGCAAGCGGTGGCGGCGATCGAAGCGGCTCGCAGCCACGGCACCGTGCTGGTCTGCTGCGCGCTCGGTTTCCAGCGCAGCGCCGGCGTCGTTGCTGAATGGCTGGTTGCCACTGGCCGCTCGCCGACGCCGGCGCAGGCGCACAAGCGGCTCGCAGCATCGGGCCGGCCGGTGCATCTTCAGATCAGGGTGGACGAGCCGGCATGAAAAGCGACGCCTATCAGGACAGGGCCGAGGCGTTCGCAGCCGGGCTGATGGTGCAGGCGGCGTGGCCGATTCTGCTGCTGGCGGCCGCCTTGATGGCCGCGCCGATCATTGGCGCGGTGGCCGGGCCGCAGGCAACGCCCATATCGGCCGCGGCCTGGCTGATCGCGGCAGCAAGCGCGGCGGCCACCCTCGCCTACTCTGCTTTGCTTGTCTTCGACGCGCTGCTGTTCCGGCTGATGGCCAGCCACGCCAGCGAGGCCGCAGCTGGTGCCGCGGTCGACGAGGTGCTGGCGCGCATGCGGCTGAAACCTCCCTCTGCCGGCGGCCGCTCGCTCGACCGGCGCATGGCGGGCACGCACCGCCTGCTGGCCAGGCAGCGCATCGCGATCGGCCTGTTCGGGGCGGCGTCCCTCGTCGCGGCCTTTGTCTGAGCCAGCCGATGAGCAAGCTCGGCACTCGCACCTTCACCATGCTGCAGACCGTGACCTCGGTCGGCCTGTCGGCGCTGGCCTGGGCGGTGACCGGCGTGCGGCCGATCTGGAACGGCAGCCAGCCGTCTGACCGGCAGCGCATCTACTTCGCCAACCATGCCAGCCACGGCGACTTCATCCTGCTGTCGGCCTGCCTCAGCGAGAAGGAGCGCGCCCGCACCCATGCGGTCGCTGCCGCCGACTATTGGGGAAAATCGCGGCTGCGCCGGTTCATCGCGCAGGACATGCTGTCCTCCGTGCTCATTCACCGGCAATGGACCGATGAGGCGCAGAATCCGATTTCGATCATGCTGTCGGTGCTCGACGAGGGCCATTCGCTGATCGTCTTTCCCGAAGGCACGCGCAACATGACCGACCAGCCGCTGCTGCCGTTCCGTTCCGGCCTTTACAATCTGTCGATGGCGCGGCCCGACGTCGAGCTCATCCCGTGCTGGATCGAGAACATGTCGCGGGTGCTGCCCAAGGGCCAGTTCGTGCCCGTGCCGCTGCTTTGCCGCGTCGTCTTCGGCGCGCCGATCGCGATTGCGCCTGGCGAGGAACGCCGCGCCTTTCTCGACCGCGCCCGCGAGACGCTGCTTGCGCTGAACCCCCGCCCGCCAGCGCATGATGCGGAAAAGTGGAATCCGGTTTTCCGAAAAACATCATGCGACCCCTAAGAGACGACCAGACAACATGCCAATGCGCGAAATCCTCATTCTGATTGTCGGACTCACTGCGGTGCTGATAACGGCGAGCCTGGTCGCCGGCATTCTGTCGTGGCGCGCGCCGAAGCCGCTGCCCTCGACGCTGATCAACCTCAACCAGCGCATCAATGCCTGGTGGGTGATGGTCCTGGCGATCACCGTCGCCTTCTTCTTCGGTCGCCACGGCATGACCATCCTGTTCGCGCTGATCTCGTTTGCGGCGCTGCGCGAATTCGTGACTTTGACGCACACCCGCCGCAGCGACCACTGGGTGCTGCTCGGCATGTTCGGCATCATCATCCCGTTCCAGTATTGGCTGGTGTGGACCGCCTGGTACGGCCTCTTCACCATATTCATCCCGGTCTACTGCTTTCTGCTTATGCCGGCGATCACCGCGCTCCACGGCGATACCGAACGATTTCTCGAGCGCGTCTCGGCGCAGCAATGGGCCGTCATGATCTCGGTCTACTGCGTCAGCCACGTGCCGGCGCTGCTGACGCTCGAGGTGCCCGGCTTCGAAGGTCGCAATTTGCTGCTGATCGCTTTCCTGATCATCGCCGTGCAAGGCAGCGACGTGCTGCAATACATTTTCGGCAAGCTGTTCGGCAGGCATCTGATGTCGCCCAAGGTATCGCCGTCGAAGACTTGGGAGGGCCTGATCGGCGGGCTGGTGGCATCGAGCCTGCTCGGCGCGCTGCTGTCGTTCCTGACGCCGTTCTCGCCGCTCCAGGCAGCGGGTGTCGCCTTCATCGCCTGCCTGATGGGATTTCTCGGCGGACTGGTCGCCTCCGCCATCAAGCGCGATCAGGGGGTGAAGGACTGGGGCCATCTGATCGAGGGCCATGGCGGCATGATGGACCGCGCCGACAGCCTGGTCTTCGCCGCCCCGGTTTTCTTCCACACGGTTCGCTATTTCTGGACGTGACAGCGCACTGCAGCCTTATTTTGCAGCCGCAAGCGGCGCTTTCTTGGCGGCCGGCGGCCGACGGCGAATGCGGCGCCTGGCAGCGGCCTTCAGCGCGACGGGCGGATCGCTCGACAACGCGCCCAATACGGCATCGACCATGCCATGGGCCACAAAATCGGCATTGATGTCGTTGGCCAATTTGGCGGCTGTCTCCTTGTTGTCGCCGTCGGTCGCTGACCAGAACACGATGCCCACCCGTAGCGCCCTTTTGATACGTTTCAGCCGACGAACCAGGAAACGGGCGTGCTTGACTGAGTCACGGTTCAGAAAGCCGACCACAACGGCGTCGACAGCGTCGAGCTCAAGCCGGCGAATGCTCGCCGGATCCATTTCGGCAAAGCTCGCCTTCGATATCGTTGCGCCCTGGACTTCGAGCACCTGCGCCAGCATGGCGGCGGCGGCATCGTCGAGTTCGCCGCGTCCGCCGGCGCACACCACCGCCATGTCCGTGCCATCAGGCAACTCGACGTCGTCCTCGCCTTCCCCCTGAGTCTCCTTGTCCTTGCGCGAGCCGGTTTCCTCGGCGGCGGCTGGGTCTTCCTCCTCTGCTTCTTCCTGTGCGCTGTCGTCGAGGTTCGCCACCAGCGTCTGCGCACTGGCCGCCACCTGCCGTCTTTGCTCATCGCCCATGACGCCCCGCACGCGATCCTGTTCGCCGAGCAGAAGTGCGGGAATGGCGACCTTATCGTAGAATTCGAACAGATATTTTTCCTCCAGGATCTCCTCGGCGTGATCTGTGGCTTCCTCTGGATCACCGGCCAACAGCCGTTGGTAGAGCCGAGCATGCGGTTCGAGCACGGGTTCGTTGCCGAACAGGACGTCGAGGAATTCGAACTGCGGCACGTGCCTGCCGAGCACGACGAGACAGACAGTGAGCGGCGTCGACAGAACCAGGCCCAGCGGCCCCCAGAGCCAGGTCCAGAAGATAGCCGCAACGATGATGGCCAATGGTGAAAGCCCCGTTCGTGAACCGTAGAGCCACGGTTCGACCACGTTGCCGGTTATCATTTCCATGGCCACGAACAGCCCGGCGGTCCACAGCACGAGCGACCAGCCGGGAGCCACGGCAAGCGCCAGAAACAGAGGCAGCAGCGCACCAACGATCGGGCCGATATAGGGAACAAAGCGCAGCGCCAACGCCAGCAGGCCCCACAGCATCGCATTCGGTATGCCCAGAACCCAAAGCCCGAATGCAATCGGCACGGCATAGACGATGTTCACCACTAATTGCATGAGTAGATATCGGCCGACCCGCTTGCCCGCTTCCTGGAGCGCCTCGGTGGTCCGATGAAGATCACCGTACCCGACGAGGCGTATGAAACGATCGCGCAGGTCCTCGCGCTCGAGCAGCATGAAGATGACGACGACGATGATCAGGCCGGCCGACGCTAGCGGGCTGATCAGCGGGCCGATCAGGTTCTGAAGAACCTGGAGCGGCCTTTCGCGCGCGATGATCTCGACAGGCACCGGCTCGCGCTCTGGCTCATCTGCGGTAAGCGGTGAGGCTTCCTGCCTGTCGAGTTCCTGGCCAACGCGTTCGATCACCCCGCCCAGCCTGGCGATGATGCCGCCGCCGACGCCGGTTTCCTTCAGGGACCTGACCTTGGTCAGGATATTCGACTGGTAAAGCGGGATGTTCTGCGCCAGTTCGCTGACCTGAGTGACGACAATGAAGGAGAATAGCGCAAGGACCGTGAATGCACTCAGCACGCTGGCGATGACGGCCGGGAGACGGGGAAGGCCGACTCGTTTGAGTGCCGAAACCATGGGCGCAAGCGCAAATGTAAGCAGCAGAGCGATTGCGATCGGCAGGAAAACCTCGCGCCCGAAATACAGGGCCGCAACCGCCGCGACGACAGTCGCGACGGTGGGCAGTGACATGCGCGGGAGGGTTCTGGCAGAGGAAACAACGCCCATCACCCCAAGCTCGGCGGAGTGCATGCCGTTTCGACGATTGGCCGCCACTTGATACCTCCGCCCTGCCATAGCCATGATCGGGCATGTTGAGCCGGCGTGCAACTTCCGCTTCTTCGCGCCGGCGAGTTCGAAGACGCGAGCGGCAAGGGCGGGCGCTTGGCGGTCCGACTGGACATCAGGACGGGCGCTTTAATCGCCGGACACAACAACTGACGTAGTGATCGGTTCCGCAGAGGCAGAAGACGAGCTCCGGCCTAGCCCGAATGGCTCAGCCAATGACGGTCGAACACGTCGAGAACGGCGCGGAATTCGGCCGGCGGGATCTGGCTGGCGCTACCGTCGCTGTCTCCGGCGAGGAATTGCGCCAGCTGCCGGTCGACCGCTTCCGGCTGCTCGACGGTCACGCCTAGCGATGCCAAATCCCTAGCAATCGACCCGTCGGGCGGCAGATATCCGCCCCATGCCTCGGGCACCGGGTCGCGCAAGCGGACGATCAGGATTCTAGTCAAGGATGGCTGCGGCTCCGGGCCGATGATTGTGGTGCCGCACATATAGCCGCCAAGCACGCTTCCCGGCCGCGACTGTGGGAACAGGCAGAGGAAGAAATGGGCATCGCCGCCGGTTTCCTTCAGAAACGCATAAAGGCCGCGTTTTGCCGGGCTCACCGGACCGCCGACCAGCAGTTGTCCGGTCGGCAACACCTCTCGATAGGCGGCAGTCAGGCCGCGCGCACCCGGCCCAGTCTCAATCGACAGGCTGCCCCTGATCAACTGGCCGCGATAATAGGGCGACAAAGCATGCGAATAGCACGCATAGGTTCCGGCAAGGGCCAATCCGAGGCTTCGCTCCTCATGCCCAGACGATGCCTCGAACTGCGCGCCGACGCGGCGTTCCAGTTCGGCCCTCTCGATGCCGTGGCGGGCGCAGATCGCCGCGGTGAAGCCTGGCAGGTCGCTCTCGGCGATCCAGGCGCCTGGCTGCTCCAGCTTGAGAACCTTCGACCAATCGTCGTAGACGCTGAGCTGGCGTGGCTGGGCGCGGCCCTGCAGCCATTTGTCGGCGCGGCCGAGATCGAACGCCGTGTTCGGGTTGACGTTCCGGAACGCCGCCGCAAGGTCCTTGCGGCTGATGGTTCCCAGCAGGGCCACAGTCAGCCGTAACTTCTGCGCGATATGCTGTGCCATCCCACCTGCCCCTTTATGCCACCGCAAGGCTTAACATGTGCCAGCACTTGCTCCCACCGCATTCATCGCGGGCCGGGCCTCTCCTAAAGTCGATATTCCAGGAAATCCGCAGAAATCCATGCCGTTCCACGCACCTGCCCTTTTCGCCCCGGCAGGCGGCGCTAAGGTCGCGGAGGGCAAGGGCAAAACCGTATAGAACTCACGCTAATGTAGGCTTGAATACCAACACCCTTCCTCAGTCATTTGAACGACGGCGAAGCCGAGTTCTCGCAACCAGCGCAAGATGCCGCCTCAACAAGGAAGGAATAATTCGATGTCCTGGACTGCATCTCCCAAAATCTCCTTCACCGCGATTGCGGCTGGATCCGCCGCACTGCTGCTGCTGACCTTCGGGCCGGACGGACCGTCGCGAGCCGCTGCCGGCTCGCGCGCTGCAGCGACATATGGCAAGCAGGCTAAGCCGGCCATCGAGCCGACGCGCATCGAAGTCGACGGTGGCGCGCACGTGATACGCTTTTACATCGACGGCAAGCAGGTCGCCCTGCTCGACTCCACCGGCTTCAAGGATTGATCTCACACCGGCGCTGGCCGCGACATCGGCGGCCAAGCGCGACTGGATGTCCGTGTTCGGCCGCGCCGTTCCGGGCTTCGGCCGCCTGATGCGGCTGCGAGCCTAATACGCGCCGGCACCTGCTCCGTTCCCCACGGGCCGCACTTTTCCACAAGCCGATATTCCAGGAATTCCACAGAATTCCACGCCCTTCCACACAGCGGCCGTGTTCGGGCCGGCGGCCGGGGTTAACCTTACGTTAACCATAGAGGGATCCGTCATGAAACTTGCCCTATCTGCACTGCTCGCCGTGCTCGCATTGTCGCAAACCGTGGAGGCTAAGACGAAAGTCGTTGCCGCCGATGCGAAAGCAGCCACAGCCGAGAAAAGCCGGCCGGTGCTCGACAATAAGGCTACCGGTGGGATTACCGCGTCGTCCGGTGCGATGGCGGCGCCGGCCGGCAAGGATGTGCCCAGTCCGTATCCGCCGGCGATCTATTTCAATTTCTAGAGTCTCATGCATCCCTAATGGACGGGACTCTATCTTTTTATTCGACCGTGCCACTTGCGGCGCCCGACAGGCCCCGGGGATCAACACACCCGGGATCGACAGGTTTGGCGGCGGCGTGTCGGGCCATGACAGGATTGCCAGGCTCGCCTCCTGCCTCAGCCGATCCTGACGACGAAATGCTTCGTGACCGGCTCGATGATCTTCCACGTTCCCTTGAAATCGGCCTCGACCACGAAGGCATCGCCGGGACCGACTTCGACGGGCGCGCCGCCATCGGGGGTGATGACGATGCGGCCTGATATCATGTGCACGAATTCATAGTCGCTGTAGGTCGCGTGGTAGGTGCCGGGGGTAGCCTGCCATGTTCCCGACATGACCTTGCCGTCCTCGGTAGTGTGCTGGACGGCAGTCTTCATGGTCGGGTTGCCGTCGACAACGATCCAGCCCACGAGATCGCCCGCCTCCCCGTTTTTGACCGCGCCGAATTTGAGGATGGTCTTCTCTGTCATGGTCGGGCTCCGTTGACCTGTGCCGGCATTGGCTGTCGGTCAATAGCCGAAGCACCTGATATGGGCAACGTGGGTGCCCGGCATGCTTGACCTGGCCGCCATCCGCCGGATAGTCCGTGGACCGGCCCCATGAAAGAACCGACATGACAGACGCGATCGTAAAAGACAGCAACGGCGCCCAGCTGAACGAGGGCGATTCCGTGACCCTGATCAAGGATTTGAAGGTCAAGGGCACGTCGGAAACGATCAAGCGCGGCACGCTGGTGAAGAACATTCGCCTCACCGGCAATCCGGGCGAGATCGAGTGCAATACCAAGCAGGTGAAGGGCCTGGTGCTGAAAGCCGAGTTCCTGAAGGAGGCGTGATCGGCTGAGAACGCCGCCTGCCCCATGATCTGCGCGGGCTCCTCGACCTTGCAAGCGGAAGCCTCTGGGAATCGGCGCTTCTGAACCGCGCAGGCAGATGGCAGACACGGCATCGCTGCGGTGCGAAATGACGACGCCATGGCCGCGCAGGGCCGCTCCTTGAAGGCCGTCGAAAGCGCAATATATCAATGACTAAGCGTGCGTTGCACGCGACGTGGTGCTTTGGTCAAACTTCATCTGTGGAGGTTGTCATGGCAAACAATGTGATGGAAGGAAAGAAGGCCCAGGACTGGATCAACCTGATCCTTGCGGTCTGCCTGTTCGTCTCACCCTGGGTACTCGGCTTCGCTGCTGAAACCAATCCGGCGTGGAACGCCTGGATCGCCGGCGTTGTGCTCGGTGCTTTGGCTATCACGGCGCTTTCGGTATTCGCCGAGTGGGAAGAGTGGGTAAATCTTGTTGTCGGGCTCTGGCTGATCGTTTCGCCCTGGCTGCTCGGCTTCATGGCGAACGCCAACGCGATGGCGACCCATATTGTCCTCGGCGTGCTGGTGGTTGCGGCATCGGCCTGGGCGGTCTGGGACTCGCGTCATCATCCGCCGGCGCATGCGTGATCGGTGACGACCAAGGGGAGGAGCCCGCCGCTCGCGCGCCGGGCTCCTCTAAAGCCTGAGATCGGTACGCAGGCCCGCTAGCCGGGCCAGTTATTCTACTTGTGCTCAAAAATCGGCCGCCGCGGCGGATGCAGGCGGCGGTGCTGATGCGCACGCCGACGAGCACGCCGCGAACCTCCACTTATGTTGCACTGCGTTAGATTTGTTGCATTGCAATATCCGCGCATCGCGTCGAGTCTTCGCAACGGGTGGGCTTTTCAACGACCTACGCGAGGTATCGCCGTGTCAGCATCGTTTCGGCCTGATATCGAAGGGCTGCGTGCGCTGGCGGTCTCGGGCGTCGTCGCGTTCCATTTCGGTCTGTCGGACCTGCCGGGCGGCTTCACCGGCGTCGACATCTTCTTCGTCATCTCCGGCTATCTGATCACCGGCCAATTGCTGCGGGAAATCGCCGAGGACGGCCGGCTGAACCTGTGGCGCTTCTACGCAAGGCGCGCCCGGCGCCTGCTGCCGGCCTCGCTGTTCGTCATCCTCGTCACGCTTGTCGCAGGTTACTTCATCCTGTCGCCGGACGAACAGGCACTCTATTCGAAAGGCGCCATGTTCGCCTCGGCCTATGCGATCAATTTCTGGCTGATCCGCTGGGCGTTCGACTATTTCGCCCCCGATGCGGCGAACAACCCCTTCATCCACTTCTGGTCGCTCTCGGTCGAGGAGCAGTTCTACCTCGTATGGCCGGGGCTGCTTCTGCTGGCCGCATGGCTGCGCCCGGGCAAGCGCGCCGCGATCCTGGTGATCGGCGTCGCCGGCGTGGTGTCGTTCGCCGTCTGCGCCTGGCTCACCACCGTGGCGCAGCCCTGGGCCTTCTATTTCTCGCCGCTCAGGGCCTGGGAATTTGCCGCCGGCGGCCTGGCGACGATGGCGCCGGCAAAATTCTGGCGGGCGCGCCCGCAACTGGGCGCAGCATTGGCATGGCTTGGCCTGGCGCTGATCACCGGCGCCTATCTGACCTTCAGCGAGCAGGACACCCCCTTCCCCGGCGTCGCGGCGGTGGTGCCGGTGGCCGGCACCGTGCTCCTGCTGCTCAGCGGTTCCGGCAATGCTCAAAGAGGACCCAGCGCCGTGCTGGCGCTGCCGCCGTTGCAATGGGTGGGGAAACTTTCCTACTCGCTCTATCTCTGGCATTGGCCGGTCATCGTCTATGCGACGATGATGGTTCCCGATCTTTCCTGGCCCGGGCGGCTTGCCTGCGCAGCATTGACGCTGGCGCTCTCGATCTTCACCTATAATTTTATCGAGAACCCGATCCGCCGCAACGGCTGGCTGATGGCGAATGCGGCGCGCGCGCTTGTCCCCGCCGCAATGCTGACCGGTGCCAGCGTGGTGGCGACCTATGCCAATGCGCGCCTTGCCGTGCACGATCTCGACCCCTCACAACGCATCATTGCCGAAACTGCCGCACAGCCTTCCACTGCGCGCGCCAAGGTGGGCTGCATTCTCGACTACGAGACCGTCACGCCGAAGGCCTGCGAGTTCGGCGCCAAGAACGCCGAGCACTCGATCGCGCTGTTCGGCGATTCGCATGCCGACCACTGGTCGACGCCGCTGATCGAGGCGGCGAAGAAGAACAACTACAAGGTCGTCACCTGGCTCAAATCCGCCTGCCGGGCCTCACGGCTGACGGTCTGGAGCTCGAAGCTGAAGCGCGACTACACCGAGTGCGATCAATGGCGCGAGCAATCGATCAAGGAGATCATAGCCCTGCGCCCGAGCCTGGTGGTGATCTCGGAGATATCGCTGACGAGCTCGCGCAAACTGTCGCCCGACGCGAAGGTGCCCGACACCCAGGATCAGGACTGGCAGGCCGGTCTGCGCTCAACGCTGGAGGCCTTCAGCCAAGCCGGGCTGAAGGTCGCCTTCATCCGCGATGTGCCGTTCAACGGCATGTTCGTCGACACCTGCGTGGCCCGCGCGCTGTGGCGCGGACAGGCGCCATCGGTATGTGATGCGCCGCGAAGCGACGCCGCCAACGACGCCGTGGCCGCGGTGGAGCGCGATATCGTGCGCGCCATTCCCAACGCGACCTATATCGATATGACCGACCGGTTCTGCGACGCCAAGACCTGCCATGTCTTCATCGACGGCAAGCTGGCCTACCGCGATCGCCACCACATGGCGACGCCCTTTGCGCAAACGCTGGAGCCGCCGGTCGAGCGCGCGCTGTTCTCGAAGGTGGCGGCGGAGAAATAAGGGCGGCGCAAGACGCGCCTTTCACCCCTCGCCTCAGTGCAGGCCAAACTCACGCAGCAGTTCTTCGCGATAGCGCACGAACTGGCTTTCGCTGCGATCGCGGGGGCGCGGCAGCTCAACCTCGATCAGCCGTGCCGTGCCGCCTTTCTCCCTGGGCAGGATCAGCACCCTGTCCGCAAGATAGATCGCTTCCTCCAGATCATGAGTGACCATGACCATGGTGACGTTCTCCTCGCTCCAGATGCGCGCCAGCTCCTCTTGCATGCCGATCTTGGTCATGGCGTCGAGCGCGCCTAGCGGCTCGTCGAGCAGCAGGATTTCAGGCTGCACGGTCAAGGCCCGGGCGATGCCGACGCGCTGCGCCATGCCGCCCGAAAGCTGCCGGGGATAGGCATCGCTGAATTCGGCCAGGCCGACGAGCGCGGTATAGAAGCGGGCCTTGTCCTCGGCCTCCGCCTTGGGCACGCCCCGCACTTCGAGGCCAAAGGCGACGTTGCCGAGCACTGTCAGCCAGGGCAGCAGGCGCGGTTCCTGGAAGATGACCGCGCGCTCGGCGCCGACGCCATGGACCGGCTTGCCGTCGATCGCGACCCCGCCGCTGTCTGCTGCCTCCAGCCCGGCAAGAATGCGCAGCAGCGTGGTCTTGCCCGATCCGCTGGCGCCGACGATGACGAGACATTCACCGGAGCGGATATCGAGGTTGAGCGCCCTCAGCACGGCAAGAGGGCGCCCACTGAGGGTGAAGGATTTGGAGAGGTCGCGTATCGTGACCTCGCCGCCGCTTTTGCTGGCCATGGCACCCGTCTCCCGGTCAGTTGGTCTTCGTTTCGCCGCGCCGGTAGAGGATGTCAGCGGCTTTCAGCTTGCCCTTGGGCAGGCGGCCGTCGCGTTCGAGCACGCTGACCCAGAAGTCGATGTCGCGATCGTCAGCCTTCGCCCCTTCGCGCAGGCCGAAGCCGGTCCAGTAGCGCGCCAGCGCGCCATTTTCGCCGCGCTTGTCGAGGATATCAGCAAGCACCTTGCGCGCCTCGTCCGGGTTCTGGCGCGACCAGTCGGCGGCGCGCGCCGACTGTTCGACGAAATTGCGGGCGCCATCCGGATGCGCCGTGATGAAGTCGCGCCGCAGGACAATGAAGCCGCCGGCCAGTTCGCCCAGCACATCGGTGTCGTTGAACACGCCGCGCACGCCGCCATTGTCGACAAGGGCGCCGGCAAACGTCGCCTGCCAATAGCCGAGTGCCGCGATATCGACCTGGCGCGACCGCAAGGTCTGCTCGAGCTGCGGCCCGGGCACCACGACGAGGTTAGCGGCATCCGGCGGCAGGCCGGCTCCGTGCAGCGCCTCGCGCACGGTATAGTCGAGATGGGCGCCGAGCGTGTTGACCGCAATGGTCTTGCCGGTGATGTCGGCAATCGATTTGATCGGACTGTCTTCCAGCACGTAGAAGACGCTGCGCACTTGGCTGTTGATGCCGTTGCTTGGATAGGCGGCGACGAAGTCGTTGCCACCGGAGATCGAATTGATCACCGCAGCGGTTGCGGCCGAGCCGAGATCGACGCTGCCGGAGGCGAGCGCGAACAGCGATTCCGGGCCGCCGCCGGAGTAGCCGACATTCTCCAGCTTGACGCCGAAATCCTTGAAATAGCCGAGCTCGTCCGCCAGCTCATGCGGCGAGATGCTGCCGCGGCTGGCAAGGTAGCGCAACGTGACCGGCGCGGCTTGCGCAGCGGCAAAGCGAGGCAGGCCGGCGGCGATGATGCCGGCGGCAAAGGGAGCGCCGGCAAGCAGGGAACGGCGAGTGATTGGCATGGTCCGGTCTTTCTTGTTGGAGAGGTTGGCCTGTTGGAGAGGATGGCCTGTTGGAGAGATGGTGAGAGCTGGTCAGTCGATGGGATCGCTCCAGCGGCAGAGCCGCCGCTGCAGGCTGACCAGGGCCTGGTTGGCGATCAGGCCGAGCCCGGCGAGGATGACGATCGCCGCAAACATCAGCGGGATCTGGAAGTTGTACTGCGCGTTCATCACCTGGAAGCCGATGCCCTTGTTGGCGCCGATCATTTCGGAGGCGATCAGCAACAAGAGCGCCGTGGTCGCACTCAGCCTTAAGCCCACGAAGATCGACGGGACGGCCCCTGGAAGCACGACACGGCGAAACACGGTGAGCCGCGCGGCGCCGTAGACCCGGGCCATCTCGAGCAGTTTCGGATCGACTTGCTTGACGCCGCTGATGGTGTTGAGCAGCAGCGGAAACAGCGTCGCCCAGAAGATGACGAAGACCTTTGATGCCTCCCCCAGCCCGAGCAGCAGGATGAACACCGGGTAGAGCGCCAGCGCCGAGGTCTGCCGGAAAACCTGCAGGATCGGGTCAAGCGCGGTTTCGACGGTGCGCACCTGGCCCATGAACAGGCCGAGCGGGATAGCGACCGCCACGGCCGCCGCGAAGGCGAGGCCGGCGCGCTGCAGGCTGATGGCGATGTCGCCAAGCAAGGTGCCGCCGGCCAGGCCGTTCCACAATGCGGTGACGATCGTGTCGATCGGCGGCAGCACAGCGGCGTTGACCCATCCCGCGCGGCTCGAGACCTGCCAGATCGCGAGGAAGGCGATCAGGATGCCGTATCGGGACAGGAAGCGGACGACAGTCCGGTTGGCCAGGCGCGGAAAATCGGCGCCAAGGCTGGTTCTGCCGTCATGTGCAGCGATCGTGACCGGCTGCTCGATGTGTTGCAGACTCATCGTCTTGCCCTTTGCTTAAAAGAATTTATTCGGCGGCCAGCACCTTCGAGCGGGCTGCGGTCCAGGGGTTTTCCGGCCGCCTGAGGCCGAGATTCTCGCGCAGCGTCCTGCCTTCATAGGCGGTGCGGAACAGGCCGCGGCGCTGCAGCTCGGGGATCACCAGGTCGACAAAGTCATCAAGCGCGCCAGGCAGCCATGGCGGCAGGATATTGAAGCCGTCGGCAGCCTCGTTGCCGAACCATTCCTCCAGCTGATCGGCGACCTGCACCGCGCTGCCGATGACGGTGTAGTGGCCGCGGGCCGTTGCCACCCACTGGTAGAGCTGGCGGATGGTGAAGTTGTGCTCGTCGGCGATCTGGCGGATCAGCGCCTGGCGGCTCTTCATGCCTTCGGTTTCCTTGCTCGGCGGCAGCGGTCCGTCGAGCGGGTAACCGCTGATGTCGAGCGTTTGGCCGGCCAGCCCGTTGAGCAGGGCGACGCCGTCCTCGGGCAGGATCAGCTCGTTCAGCTGCTGGTACTTGGCGCGGGCTTCGTCTTCGGTGCGGCCAACGAACGGTGCCACGCCCGGCATGATCAGCACCTGTCCGGGATCGCGGCCGGCAGCCGCCACGCGCGCCTTGATGTCGCGATAGAATTCTTGCGCCGAGGCCAGGTTCTGATGAGCCGTGAAGATCACCTCAGCCGATTGGGCGGCGAGCTTGCGGCCGTCCTCCGACTGCCCGGCCTGCACCACCACCGGGTGCCCTTGCACCGGGCGCGGCACATTGAGCGGGCCTTTGACGCTGAAATGCTGGCCCTTGTGGTCGATGTCGTGAAGCTTGTCCTTGTCGTAGAAGCGGCCCGACTTCTTGTCGCGGATGAAGGCGTCGTCTTCCCAGCTGTCCCACAGCGCCTTGACCGTCTCGACATGCTCATGCGCGCGGGCATAGCGCTCGGCGTGGTTCGGCTGGGCGTCGCGGTTGAAATTGCGCGCGGTGTCGTCGCCTGCCGAGGTCACGACGTTCCAGCCGGCCCGGCCATTCGACAGAAGATCGAGCGAGGCGAATTTGCGGGCGAGCGTATAAGGCTCCTCATAGGTGGTGGAGGCGGTGGCGATGAAGCCCAGATGCGTGGTGAGCGGCGCCAATGCGGCGAACAGCGTCACCGGCTCGAACCCGGCGATCTTGGCATTGCCGCCTTCGCGGGCGCCGAGGCCAACGGTCAGATTGTCGGCGAGGAAATAGGCGTCGAACAGGCCGCGTTCGGCGGTCAGCGCGAGCTGCCTGTGGAACTCGAAATTCGTCGCGCCGTCGGCCGGCGCCTCAGGATGGCGCCAGGCTGCGATATGCTGTCCGCCACCGGGCAGGAAGGCACCAAGCTTGATCTGTCTGGACTTGCTGGGTCTGGTCATTGCGGGTTCCTTCTGTGCTGTGCGGAAAGGGAATCGGCTGACCGGCGTTCAGGCGGCAAGACCGACGCTGCGTGGCGTTCCGGCCACCCGGCATGCTTCGGCGACCGCTTGCCTGACGCGAGAATGGATGGCTTCGGAGACCAGCACGCCGTCGGCGAAGTCCTTGTCGGAGGCGTAGATCGCGGTCGGCAGGGTCAGTGCCTCGAAGAAACCGAACAGCGGCCGCAGCTGATGTTCGACAACCAGCGAATGACGATCGCCGCCGCCAGTTGCAGCGAGGATGACCGGTTTTCCCCTCAGGGACGACGGGTCGAGCAGGTCGAAGAAATGCTTGAAAAGCCCGGTGTAGCTGCCTTTGAAAGTCGGCGAGCCAACCACCAGGACATCGGCACCCAGCAATCGCTCGACGATGCTCCTGGCCAGCGGAACCAGATCGCCGATGCGCCTTGCCAGCGGGAAGGATTGGCCGAGATCCTCGATGTCGAAAACGGTCGAGGCTGCACCGGTGCTGCTCGCCACCTCCGCGACGATGTGGCTGATGAATGCCTTGGTCTTCGACGGACGGGTCAGGTTGCCCGACAGCCCCACCACCAGTTTCTTCGACATTTCGGTCTCCTCGCAAAACGGCTTGTGTGTAGTAACTCTACTTAGTTTATAGAATTAAATGAGCGAGAAGATTTCAAAACGAGCCCGCCAAGCGGATTGAGTTTGCGGCACATCGCCGTTGATTGGTTCATTCGACGCGCAATGCGGACGCCGAGGTTTAGGGCAAGGGCGCCTTGACCGCATTCCGGCCACGCGTTGATGATCAAGCGCACCAAAGGCATCGCCCGGGGGATTCGCATGAAAACAGCTGTTCTGACGTCTCTGCTCCTGGCCTGTTTGTTGGCATCGCCGGCGCAGGCGGGATGGAAGCCGATTGAGACGGTCGAGACCTACGCCGTTTCAGGACAGACCGGTCCCCAGCTCCATGCCTCGATGGGCGAGCGGGGGCCGATGATCGGCAAAGGCAAGGTCCGTGCCATGGCCTACACCAATTTCAAGCTGACCTGGGTCAGGGATTATCAGCGACAAGGCAATGCCTGCGTGCTGGTATCGGCGCGGCCGAAGCTCATCATAACCTACACCTTGCCCAAAACGTCCGGGCCGGTGCCGGCCGCCGTGCAGAAGAGCTGGGACGTTTTTGCCACTGGCCTCGCCGCCCACGAAAAGGTGCATGGCGACATCATCGTCGACATGGTCCGCAAGATCGAGACGGCCACCATCGGCCTGTCCGTCCCCGACGATCCCGGCTGCAAAAAGATCAGGACCGAAATGACCAGGCGGCTTACCGAACTCTCCCAGGCGCAGCGACAGGCAAGCCGCGATTTCGACCGGGTAGAATTCGCCCCGCGCGGCAATCTGCAGCAGCTCATCGTGAATTTGCTGATGGGGCGGTAGGGGCGGATGGAGCGAAGCACCCCCCCTCTGCCCTGCCGGGCATCTCCCCCTCAAGGGGGGAGATCGGCTGACCGCAACGCCGCACCTCGTCCTTCAACATCCGCGATTGAGGCCGGAGCGATACGAAGGCGCAATCTCCCCCCTTGAGAGACCTTTGCACAGAAGCCGAACGGTGATTCTGTGGTGAAGGTTGGAGCAGGGAGATTCGGGATGGCGGATCGTGTTTTGGGTCAGTTGAGTCTGGCGGACGGTCTGGCGGCGTCGGATGAGACGATTTTCGACCTAGTATCGAAGGAACTGGACTGGGCGCCGATCCGAACATTGCTGGGTCAGCGCAGCGGTCCTGGCTCGGGCAACACCAGCTATCCGGCGGAACCGCTGGTGCGCTGTCTTTTGCTGGGCATGTGGCATGGGCTGAGCGATCCGGCGCTTGAGGCGCAGATCCGGGACCGATTGTCGTTCCGCCGCTTTGCCGGTTTCAGCCTTTCGGACCGCACGCCCGACCATTCGACACTGTGGCGCTTCCGCGAGGAGCTGACGCGTGAGCGACTGATCGACAAGGTCTTTGAGGAGATCAACCGTCAGCTGGAGGAGAAGGGCCTGATCGTCAAGCGCGGCACCTTGGTCGATGCCACGTTCCTGCAGGCTCGTGGCCGTCCGCCCAAGCAGCCGAAAAAGGGCCACCAAGGTCCGGTCAAGCCGTCGGCCGACAAGGATGCGCGTTGGGGCAAGAAGGGCAAGAAGAGCACCTTCGGCTACAAGATGCACATCGGCGTCGACCAGGAGCACACCTTGATCCGGCGTGTCGAGGCGAGCGACGCCTCGGTCACCGACACCGAGCCGGCCGACCAGTTGATCTGCGGCGACGAGAAGGCGGCCTATGGCGATCAAGCCTATTACACCCACGCCCGCCATGCCCGGCTCGCCGCCGCCAACATTAAGGACCGGCTGATGCGGCGGCCCAACAAGCATCACCCCGAGTTGCCGCCGCGCCACAAGCTGCGCAACCGGCTGATCGCCAAGGTGCGGGCGGCAGTGGAGCGGCCTTTCGCCGTGTTCAAGGAGCGTTACGGCATGCGACGCCTGCGCTTCTTCAACCTCGCCACCAACCGCACGCAGTGCATACTGGCCGCCTGCGCTTACAATCTGCGCACCATGATTGGCGTCCTCTATCCACCCGATGAGAGGCGGACATGAGGGAGGAGTGCGTCCACAATCCGGCAGGATGGCTGCCTAAACCGACAAAGGCCTCGCAAGGGCCGCGGAAAACCGCTCTGCCGGCCTTCAAAAAGGCCCCCACTGACCACCGAACTCCACTTCGCTCCCCGTGCAAAGCCCTCCTTGAGGGGGAGATGCCCGGCAGGGCAGAGGGGGGTCGGCGGCGATGAGCCACTATCCTGTGCCGCCAATCAACCGCCGCAATGCGCGCAAGATGCGTAAAGTCATGACGGATGCCGAACTGAAACTCTGGAACGAGATCAGAGCGCATCGCCTCATGGGACTGGCGTTTCGGCGCCAAATGCCCATCGCTGGCTACATCGTCGATTTTGCTTGCCCGGACAGAAAGCTGATCGTCGAACTAGATGGTTCCCAGCATGCCCAGGCCGAGGCCTCGGCGTCGGATGCCGCGAGAACGGCAAAGCTTGAAGCGCTGAGCTGGACCATCCTGCGCTTCTGGAACGACGACGTCATTCGTGACCTCGATAATGTCTGCCAGCACATAGTCATCGAGGCCGGCGCGGACAGGCGCTGACTCTCACTCCACCACCGGCGTCCACATCACATCCTCGACCCGCAGCGCCCCAGTTGCCAGCATCACCAGCCGGTCGAAGCCGAGCGCGGCGCCGCTTGCCTGCGGCAGGATGCTCAGTGCGGCGAGGAAATCCTCGTCGATCGGATAGCGTTCACCATAAACGCGCTCCTTCTCGTCCATCTCGATGGTGAAGCGCCGGCGCTGCTCGGCGGCGTCGGTCAGCTCGCCGAACGCGTTGGCCAGCTCGACGCCGCAGCAATAGAGCTCGAAGCGCTCGGCGGTCCTCGCATCATCCGCGCTCGGCCGGGCGAGTGCCGCCTCCGAAATCGGATAGCCGTAAAGGATGGTGGCGCGCCCCTGCCCCAGCGTCGGCTCGATCTTTTCCACCATCACCCTGCTGAATAGATCGGCCCAATTGTCGTCGGACGCGGTGCGCAAGCCCGCCTGGACCAGAGCCGCGTGCAGCGCTTCGCGATCGGTGCTGCCGTCGGCGGCGACCGTGGCTAGCAGGTCGATGCCGGCATGGCGCGAAAAAGCCTCGGCGACGCTTAACCGTTCCGGCTCGGCGAACGGATCGGCCTCGCGGCCGCGAAAGGAGAAGCGTTTTGCGCCGGCGCGCTCGGCGGCCAGCGCGACAAGCCCGGCGCAATCCTCCATCAGGCTCTCATAGGTTTCGTTGGCCCGGTACCATTCGAGCATGGTGAAGGACGGATGGTGTAGCGGGCCGCGCTCGCGGTTGCGATAGACGGCACTCAGGCTGAAGATGCGCTTCTCGCCGGCGGCGAGCAGCTTCTTGCAGGCGAATTCCGGCGATGTGTGCAAATAGAGCGGCTGGCGCTGCCCGTTCGGGCCGATCGCCTCGGTGGCGAAGGCTGACAGATGCGCCTCGTTGCCTGGCGAGACCTGCAGCGCCGCTGTCTCGACCTCGATGAAATCGCGACGGGCAAACCAGTCGCGCAGGGCAGCAGTGATGGCATTGCGCAGGAGCAGCCGCGGCCGGCGGTCGGTGTGGACATCGGGCGTCCACCAGGGCGAGGCGGCGGTCATGACAGGCCGATTTGCATCGAGGACTGGCGATTGCAGCCAAGATGCGCTAGTCCGCACCGGACGGCTCCCGCAGCCGATTTGCGCCGGTCGGCGCTTCCAGGCCAGTCAACGCTCTTAGGAATAAAGCCCGTGAAGGTCATCGCCAGTTCCCTACGCAAAGGCAATGTCGTCGAAAAGGACGGCAAGCTCTATGTGATCCTCTTTGCTGAAAACATCCATCCCGGCAAGGGCACGCCGGTGACCCAGCTCGACATGCGCCGCATCTCCGATGGGGTGAAAGTCTCGGAGCGCTACCGCACCACCGAGCAGGTCGAGCGCGCCTATGTCGAGGAGCGCGAGCACACCTTCCTCTATCGCGACGGGGAAGGCTTCCACTTCATGAACCCGGAAAGCTACGACCAGGTCGCGGTGTCGGAAAGCGTGGTTGGCGAGATGGCGCCCTATCTCACGGAAGGCATGGCGGTGCAGGTCTCGCAGTATAATGGCATCGCCATCTCGCTGGTGCTGCCGCAGCGCGCCACTTTCGAGGTGGTCGAGACCGAGCCGGTGACCAAGGGCCAGACGGCATCGTCCTCTTACAAGCCGGCAACGCTCTCCAACGGCGTGCGCACGCTGGTGCCGCCGCACATCAGCGCCGGCACCCGCGTGGTGGTGATGACGGCGGATGGCGCGTATGTGGAGCGGGCTAAGGATTAGGGGCACTCAGCACCCCACATCGGCTTCAACAATTGAAGGATGGATCGTGCTCGACGCGCTCGGTCAGCGCCATCGACCTGGCGCCGTCCTGCTCGAGACGCGGAAATCCTCGCGCTAGCGGGAGGTGCCCGATCCGTCGCGCGGCCATAGCGCACTTGCGAAATGCCCTCTCTTGAGCAATGCTCCACCCTTAGCAGGGGCTTGAGGAATGACATTTAAGGCAGTCGCGCGGATCGATACGGTGGTGTCGATTGCAGGCTCACCGAATCCAGGCGGTAAACCGGGATGGCCTTCAAGAAACTGCGGATTTGGCTGGGATTGAAAGACGATCCCGCAGCGATCTCGCGCCACGCTAAAATCGGACGCGGAACCTATGGTGTCCACGGCAGGACATTCCTCAATTGCACGGCGGAATCACCAGTCGAGATAGGCGCATTTTGTTCTATCGGACCAGGGACGCTCTTTCTGTGCCAGACTGATCACCCAACGGATACGGCTTCCACTTTTCCTCTTCAGTCGCGGATTTTCCGGCAGAAAAAGAACTTGGAGTACCTTGTTTCGAAAGGCCCGATCCTCGTCGGCAATGATGTCTGGATCGGAGCCCGCGCGATCATCCTTTCAGGCGTGACCATCGGCGACGGAGCAATCATTGCCGCCGGCAGCGTCGTAACCAGGGACGTTGCGCCATACACGCTTGTTGGCGGCAACCCAGCCAAGGTGATCAAGCGCCGGTTCTCCGACGAAACGATTGCCGCGCTGCTTGAAATCCAGTGGTGGAACTGGCCCATGGCGCAGCTAAAAAAGGAACGCGCCGCCTTCGACCTGTCTGCAGAGGTTTTCGCCAAGCACTATGCGGCCCGTCAAAATTCGACGCGGATGTAGACTTGACTGCGAAGGCTGAACGCTGCGCCAAAGCCAGAGGTTGTGCGGGTGCTGCGTATAGTTTGGAGCGTTAGGTAGATTTCGGCAACAGCTGGGCTGATTTGCCTTCAAATGGAAGCCGGCTGGATGCGCGGCATTCAGCCAAGGATAAGACCCGCTACCAGAACCGTCAGGATAAGCGAGAGCGGAACAGCGAGCAGGCAGCACGCCTCTAAAGTGTTGATTTGCCAAGAGTTCATCGGGCGCTTTCCCATGTTGGTTTCCTATCTAACGGGCAGACCGGGACGGCAGTTCCATGGAAAATGCCAGGGCGTCATCCGCGCCGCTATCGTGCTGATTGGCGCGAAGCCGCATTCCGAGTTATCCAGCGGGCACGCGCCAGATGCGTCGCCCAAGCCCGGAATGCCCGTTCTGGCTCTTGCTCCGGGTCAATGTGCAGAACGGTGTGGGCGACCTCACGCCAATCGGCCCCGTCCGCCGACGCATCGAGCAGCCGGATATAGGTAAGCATGTGGTCCTCGTCATAGCCGGTCAGCGCCGAAGACGTCGGCGCGACGTCTGCAAAATGAGGGTCTAACAGCGGCTTTAACATTGCGATCTACCAGCAATGGCGCACCGTAACAGACCATGGAGAAGCCTGCGCCCTTCAATTGGAGGACGCGGGTGGGTCGAGGCTCGCTGCCTCGCCCCGAAAATCAGGTCGCCTCCCCCGTAATCGCCACGGCCGAACCAGAACACGGATGATGTTGAAGGCGGCAGCCACGTCCTGGCATCTATGTGGTCGACGGAAGCGGCTTGGCTACATTCGCTTCAGGGGCTTTAGATGAGCCCATAGCACTGCGGCGGCAAACAAGAGCGCGAAGACAAGCGAAACGTTAAAAATCGGATGGGTACTGGACACAGCCGCCGTTGCCACAACAATGCCGACGATCACAAAGATTGCCCCTAAAACAACGCCCATGAAACGCATTGCCAACCCTCACATCTCTTGGTCAGGTAGGCGGCCTCTGGCGGCGTGACAAGTTCATTGTTCCCACCCCGCTCGCGCCCCTACCCCCGCGGCCGTCGCATCAGCATCATCCCGTAATGCACCGCCAACAAATCCAGCCCTACCTTGAGCAGTTTAGACACAACGTCCCGCGCCTCTCCCGTCTGCTCGGCCAGGCTCTTCACCGTTTCGCCATGGCAGCAGACTTTTTGCACCACGACTGACACTTCCCAATGCACAAGCGCCTTGGTGGCGTCGGCGTAGGAGCGGCCGGCGGACAGGATGCGGTCGGCAACGCCGCCGCCGATGCGCCCGCCATCGACGCGCTCGGTCAGCGCCGTCGGCTTGACGCCGTCCTGCGCCGAGACGCGAAAATCCTCGCGGTAGCGCATGCCCGCCTCGCGCTGCTGGCGCGACAGCGAGGTGATGCCGGTCAGCGGGTCGACATTGCGCACCCGCACGATGCCGCCGGGCGGGCCGTCGTTGGAAACCTCATAGACACGCCTCGCCTCCAGCGTGCCGACCGCGAGCCGTTTGCGGCCGAAGGCATCGTCCTTCAGCGCGAAATCATGGCCAACCTCCTTGCGAATGCGCACCTGCTCGGCCTCGCCCTTGGCTAGTTTGGGCGGCTTGGGTTTGGCCTTCTGGGCGGTCTTCCTGCTCATCGGTTGCTCCTCGTTGGTGATTTCATGTCTGCCCCTCTCCGTCTCGGCTCGCCGCGACACTCTCCCACAAAGCGACGACTAGGAAACCCAAAGCCGCCGTCCGTTCGGCGATCAGCTCATGCCGCATCCGCCAGAGCCGTACGGCGATGATCGCAGAAGCGCGCCGCGTGATAGGCGCAGTAGCTTTTCAGCGGCCGCGTGCGCAGGCCGCAGCACAGCATGTCCAGTCCCGGCCGGCTGCCCGGCGCGTCGTTTTCGAGATCCTCCTCCAGCGTCAGGTCGAGCGGCGCGCGGCAGCGGTTGAACAGGCAATCGATGAAGCGCATGGCCGCGACATGCGGCTGGCGCCCTACGGCAGTGGGGTGCGGCGTCGGCACCTTGACGGCCTCGCTATCGGGCCCGTGGATCTCGTGCACGAACTGGCGCTGCGGCAGCCAGACCGGCGGCGCCAGCCTGGCCGGCGTCACATGCCTCGCAGGCCCGCTTTGTTTTGCCAGCCTCGCTTGCCCAGGCAGCTCTGCTTGCCCAGGCAATCCGACCGGCTCTGCGGATTTGCCCGGCCTGACGAGCTTTGCCGGGTTTTTTCTAGGCCGGCCGCCGGATCTGCCCTGGGGATTGGCAAAGCCGATGGCGCGCAAGTCGGCGTTGCGGTGGACGACGCCGATTATCGCGTTGCGCGACGCCGGGCCGCCGCGCAGCGCGCTCAGCCGGTCGGCGATCCTGGCGGCGGACAATCCGTCCTTCAGCCAGCGGGCGATGCTTTGCAATTCTGTGTCGGTATAGGCGGGCATGGTGTTCTTCCGTCTCAAGAGATTGCGTGAATGCCGAAGCTCGTCCCTCTCCCCGTTCACGGGGAGAGGATGCCGGCAGGCAGGTGAGGGGCAGCGCGGCGTGGCCGATTGTCTTTGCCCCAGGTCATTGCCGGCATTGCCCGAGCAGCCCGGCGATGGTGCCGCCCCTCATCCGCCTGCCGGCACCTTCTCCCGTGAACGGGGAGAAGGACGATCACCTCCGGCGATAAAACTTGCCTCGGCCGCCTCGCGGGTGGCGCCGGAAACCGCCCTGCCCGTTTGCCGGTCGAAGGCGATGACCGTGCCGTCCTCGGTGCGGATGCACGAAACGCCGGCATGGCACGCGCCAAAATTCGTGGCCGGAGCCGTGAGGGATACGGCTCCGGCCGTTCCGGTCGCCGCCGGTGACGGCAGAGCGACCGGATCCGAGGCGTGAGCCTCGGGCTTCGTCCCGGCCGGGGAGGAGGACAGCCGGGACGGACGGGAAAGCGAGATGAGGCGACGTGGCTTGTGCATGGGTTGTATATAAGCATAACTCAAAAACAATGCAAGCCATTCTTTCATGGACGGAACCGATTCTTATGTTTCAGATGGCGCCATGGCGAAAACCTCATTGTCGATCAAGGTCGGGGCGGCGATCCGCAAGGCGCGCAAGCAGCGTGGCCTGGTGATGCGCCACATTGCCGAGCACAACGACACCGACGTCGCCGCCGTCGGCAATTGGGAAACCGGCCGCAACCTGCCCAAGACCGAGAACCTTTTGAAGACCGCCGCCTTCCTGCGCGTCGACCCGGTGGCGCTCGGCAGGGGCGAGGTCGTCTTCCTCGACGACGCCGACAATGTCGCCGACGCCGAGATCGTCACCGACGCCGCTCCCCTGCCCGCCGGCGCGATGGACATCGAGCTTCTGGGTGCCGCGGTCGGCGGCGACGACGGCGACTTCACCTTCAACGGCGAGGTCGCCGGCTACGTCCAGCGCCCGCCCGGCATCGCCCATTTGCGCAAGGTGTTCGCGCTGCATGTGCTCTCGGACTCGATGGTACCGCGTTACGAGCCCGGCGAAATACTCTATTGCGGCGGCCGCGACGCCGTGCCCGGCGACCACGTGGTGATCGAGATGTTTCCCGAGGAAAACGAGCGCAACGGCAAGGCCTTCATCAAGAAGCTGATCAAGCGCACCGCCGCCGAGCTGGTCGTCGAGCAGTACAATCCACCGAAGACGCTGACCTTCAACCGCTACGCGATCAAGGCCGTCTTCCGCGTCATCCCGCTCAAGGAGCTGCTGGGGTATTAGGGCGGCGGGGCGCGCTCCCTTCTCCCCCTGTGGGAGAAGGTGGATCGGCGCGCCAGTGCCGAGCCGGATGAGGGGTGCTGGGCGGAATGAGGCATTGGCAATCCGTCCGCCCTCATCACTTCCCCGGAGCAAGGGCAGGCGTTGGCGATCCGTCCAACACCCCTCATCCGACCTCGCTTCGCGAGGCCACCTTCTCCCACAAGGAGACCTTTGCACAGAAGCCGAACGGTGATTCTGTGGTGAAGGTTGGAGCAGGGAGATTCGGGATGGCGGATCGTGTTTTGGGTCAGTTGAGTCTGGCGGACGGTCTGGCGGCGTCGGATGAGACGATTTTCGACCTAGTATCGAAGGAACTGGACTGGGCGCCGATCCGAACATTGCTGGGTCAGCGCAGCGGTCCTGGCTCGGGCAACACCAGCTATCCGGCGGAACCGCTGGTGCGCTGTCTTTTGCTGGGCATGTGGCATGGGCTGAGCGATCCGGCGCTTGAGGCGCAGATCCGGGACCGATTGTCGTTCCGCCGCTTTGCCGGTTTCAGCCTTTCGGACCGCACGCCCGACCATTCGACACTGTGGCGCTTCCGCGAGGAGCTGACGCGTGAGCGACTGATCGACAAGGTCTTTGAGGAGATCAACCGTCAGCTGGAGGAGAAGGGCCTGATCGTCAAGCGCGGCACCTTGGTCGATGCCACGTTCCTGCAGGCTCGTGGCCGTCCGCCCAAGCAGCCGAAAAAGGGCCACCAAGGTCCGGTCAAGCCGTCGGCCGACAAGGATGCGCGTTGGGGCAAGAAGGGCAAGAAGAGCACCTTCGGCTACAAGATGCACATCGGCGTCGACCAGGAGCACACCTTGATCCGGCGTGTCGAGGCGAGCGACGCCTCGGTCACCGACACCGAGCCGGCCGACCAGTTGATCTGCGGCGACGAGAAGGCGGCCTATGGCGATCAAGCCTATTACACCCACGCCCGCCATGCCCGGCTCGCCGCCGCCAACATTAAGGACCGGCTGATGCGGCGGCCCAACAAGCATCACCCCGAGTTGCCGCCGCGCCACAAGCTGCGCAACCGGCTGATCGCCAAGGTGCGGGCGGCAGTGGAGCGGCCTTTCGCCGTGTTCAAGGAGCGTTACGGCATGCGACGCCTGCGCTTCTTCAACCTCGCCACCAACCGCACGCAGTGCATACTGGCCGCCTGCGCTTACAATCTGCGCACCATGATTGGCGTCCTCTATCCACCCGATGAGAGGCGGACATGAGGGAGGAGTGCGTCCACAATCCGGCAGGATGGCTGCCTAAACCGACAAAGGCCCCGCAAGGGCCGCGGAAAACCGCTCTGCCGGCCTTCAAAAAGGCCCTCACTGACCACCGAAATCCACTTCGCTCCCCGTGCAAAGCCCTCACAAGGGGAGAAGGGAGCGTCACTCCATCAAGCCCGCCTGGATCTCTCCAGCGGAACCTCGCGCTCGCTAAGCATCCGCGCCTCGGCGCGGCGTCGCTCCTGCTCGTCGATGAACGCCGCCTGGATCACGACCGTGGCGCCCGGCAGCCCGTCCGCGCGGCAGGCCGAGCAGCGAAGCCGCCCCGAAAGGGACGCCAGCGCCGTCTGCCCAGTCACCCCGAAGCGCCTCAGCTCAGCCGACTTCCACCATCTGCTGCGGCCGCAATCGATACATTCGACCGCAATCGAGACCACCTCGGCGATCGTCGCTTCCTTGCCCGGCAATGCCATCGCCCCTAGTGCCTCCGTTCCTGTTTTGTTCACAACATTATGGGTTTCTCCCCAAGAGTCGAGTCGGTTCCGCTCAAACCCGTGCAAAAGTTTCACTTGTGCAAGTTTTTGAGTTATGCTTCTATCCCATACCGACGAATAGTACCGCCGCGGACGATCCGGATGGGGCAGCAGGACCCGGACATCCGTCGCGGCCGCCGAAAGCCAAGGAAACGAAGATGGACGCCCTCTCCGCTCAATTCGCCCGCGATTGCGGCTATACCGGCGACAGCCCGGCCATGCTGGCGGCTTTCGCGGCCATCCGCCTCGACGGCATAGGCAAGGCTCGCCTGGGCCATGACCAGCGCAAGGCGATGGTCGACCGGCTGAAGCACGGCGAGGCCTTGTTCCTGGCAGCGATGCGCCCGGCGCAGTCGGCCGAGGAGGCGCTCGAGGACGCCGCCCGCTTCATCGCTTGTTATCGCAACATGCCGCGCTGGCGCCAGGAAAGACGCAGCGCCGATCTCGCCCGCGCCAGGCAGCAGCGGCTTCTGGCGCGCTTCTTCCGCCGCTACGGCCATCGCCTCTGGGCACGGCAGGCAGCGTAAGCGGAGGTTGCCGAGCCATCGGCCGCGAGTGTCTGGCGCTGGCCGCCTGCACCGCGACGCGCCCATCGCGAATGGCTGGACGGCACTTGCCGTCGCCAAACCCGCGCCGTATGTCATCGTCTCGATGAGCGAGATTGAGTTCCGTCGCGCGCAAGCGCCCGATCTGCCGGCGATTGTCGCATTGCTAGCCGACGATGCGCTTGGCGCCGGCCGGGAAGACGCGTCGACGCCGCTCGCGCCGTCCTACCTCGATGCCTTCAGGGCAATCGGTGCCGATCCCAACCAGCTGCTGGCGGTGGCCGTCGAGGCCGGACAAGTCGTCGGAACGCTGCAGCTCAGCTTCATTCCGGGTATTTCCAGGAAAGGCGCCTGGCGCGGCCAGATCGAAGGCGTTCGCGTCGCCCGGCACCGGCGTTCCGGCGGCGTCGGCAAGCTGATGATCGAATGGGCGATCGAAGCGTGCCGCTCGCGCAACTGCAGCTTCGTTCAGCTCACCACGGACAAGAGCCGACGGGAAGCGCACGCTTTCTACGAGCGCCTCGGCTTCACCGCCAGCCATCTTGGCTACAAGATGGCGTTGTAGGGCGCGGCACCCGTTATCGGGGCAATCGCTTCAGCAAAAGCTAGCGCTCGGCCCGCCAATTGTCGAAGTTTGCCCTGCCCTGCCTGCTGGGCACCTCAAAGATTCCGGAGTAGGCGCCGTCGGCGAAGCTGCCGATCTCCCCCCTTGCGGGGGAGATGCCCGGCAGGGCAGAGGGGGGGTGCTGTCCCTCCGACCTGTCGACCAATTACAGCCACGCCCTCAGGCTGATTTCCGGTTGGGAACGGGTTAAATCGAGAGTCGGCGATCCTTCCCACCCCCCTCTGTCCTGCCGGACATCTCCCCCGCAAGGGGGGGATTGGATGTCGCTTCGGCTTTCGCCAACCACCAACGCTGGAACGCAGGCAGACAAGCGGCGGCGCAAACCTGAAGCGATTGCGCTCCGCGCTCCTTGACAACCCACCCCGTCGTTCTCTTTATGTTCCACACGAAACGACCTCAAGACAATGCGGCGTTCGAACCGCCGCGGGCGAACGGGCCGGATGGAAGCCAACATCCTCCACGCGGATCTCGACGCCTTCTACGCCTCGGTCGAACAGTTGCTCGACCCGGCTCTGCGCGGCAAGCCGATCGCCGTCGGCGGCGGGGTCGTGCTGGCAGCCTCCTATGAGGCCAAGGCTTTCGGCGTGCGTGGCGGCATGCCGGGGCGGCGCGCGCGCGAACTCTGCCCCGGGCTGATTTTCGTCGGCGGCCATTTCAAGGACTACCAGCGGCTGGGCGACGCGGCTATTCAAGTGCTTGGCGATTTTACGCCGGTGGTCGAGCGGATTTCCATCGACGAGGCCTTTGCCGACGTCACCGGCTGCACCCATCTGTTCGGCTCGCCGGCCGAGATCGCCGGCACGATCCGCCGCCGCGTGCGGGCCGAGCTCGGCCTGCCGATCTCGGTCGGCGTGGCGCGCACCAAGCACCTGGCCAAGATCGCCTCGCAAGTGGCCAAGCCCGACGGGCTGGTGGTCGTCAATCCCAGCCATGAGCTGGAATTCCTCCACGATCTGCCGGTCGAGCTGATGTGGGGCGTCGGCCCGGTCACCAGGGAGCGGCTGGCCGGCATCGGCGTCAACACCATCGGCGAGCTGGCGAAGACGCCGGGCTGGTCGCTGGAGCGGCTGCTCGGCCCGGCGGCGGGCGAAAAGCTCAACGCGCTGGCCTGGAACCGCGATCCGCGCAAGCTCGAGACGCAGCGCCGGGCGCGATCGGCCGGCGCGCAATCGGCGCTCGGCAGGAAGCCGGCAGAGGAGCAAGTCTTCGTGCCGGCGCTGCTGCATCTGGCCGACAGGGTCGCCACCAGGCTGCGGGCGAAATCGCGGCCCGGCCGCACGGTGACGGTCCGCGTCCGCTTTGCCGACCTGCGCTCGGTGACGCGCTCGATCACGCTCGACCAGCCGATTTCGGCAACCGCCATGCTGGCCGAGATCGCCGAGGCGCTGGTGCGCAAGGTGCTTGTCGATCATCCGCACGAAAAGACCATCTCGCTGCTGGCGATCGCCGTCTCGCATCTTGAGAAGCAATCGGCCCTGCAGCTGGAACTGCCACTCGGCCTCGACGACGACCGCCGCCGCCCCGGCACCAGAAGGGGTGCCGCGCGCTGGACCGCCGACCGCGCCATCGACAAAATCCGCGACCGCTTCGGCTGGGAAGCGGTCGGCTATGCCTCGGTCGCGCTCGGCCCGCAGCGGTCGGTTCCCGACGCGTTTCGCGAGCTGGCCGAAAAGGAATTGTGAGCCGGCTTGGCCGGGCGGTGCGATGCGCATTGCATCAGAAGCGATCGGGTTTCCTGCAAATGCGACATCCGAGGCGCTGGTCGTCAGACCAAAAGCGTTGCGCTGCCCCAGGCGATCAGGGCGATGCCGGCCACCCGGCCGACCCACTGGCCGGCAGGAAACACCTTTTCGACCAGCACCAGAATGGCGAGTGCGGCAACCCACACCAGGTTCATTACGCCACCCACGAACAACAACGCCATCAGCATCCAGCAGCATCCGACACAGAACGCCCCGTGCAGGGCGCCCAAACGCAGCGCGCCAAGTGCGTGGGGACGCCAGTGTCGGGAAAGGAACGCCGTCGGCGTCCGGCAATGCGACAGGCAGGCGTTCTTGAGCGGCGAGAGCTGATACAGGCCCGCGGCGATCAGGACGATGCCCGAAAGCCAGCGGCTCTGCGAACTCATCATCGCTGCTGAAACGAATGCCTCACGTTCGAGCAGCCAATGCAACGCGGCTGCCGCGACGGAGAACCCCAGCCAGACCAGGAGGTAGCCTGCCATGAATACGCCGGTGGGCGCGAGCTTGTCCTGGATCTGACCCTGTGCGAGCGCATGGCGATGCACGCGCGCATAGAGCAGGATAGTCGGCGCCGCACTCGGGGACATCATGGCGACCATCATGACCCACCACATCGCAATCATCAGCGTCCAGATCGCGGCCCCCCAGACCCGCGGTTCCGTCGCCATGGCCATCCCACTCATGTCCATGCCGGACATGTCCGAGGGCATATCGGAGATCACTTCGGCGGTTTGCTGGTGGGGGAAAAGCGCGAGCCTCGTCATCTCCCACGCATTCATGCCGAGCCCTGCACCGGCGACGATATAAAGCCAGGCCAGCAGGCACAGCGCCACCACTCCCGCAATCGTGATGACGCGGTCGCGCCTAAGCAGGCGTTCCAGTGGCGACGCGCCGTCCATGCGGGCGCGTCAGGCTCGCACCACCCCGTGATTGTTGAGATGCAGCCGCGCGAACTGGCCGTAACTGTCCTTCGTGCTCACCTGAACCGGTCCGCTGGTTGTGCTCGAGGCACTGCCGATCTCGGCGACCGCATATTCGAAGCCGTTCGGCAACACGATCTGAGCCCGCGAGTCCGCGCCCGTCACCTTGTTGCGGATCGGTTCGCCGACCGTATCGATATAGTCCTTGACGAAGATGCGGCCCCTGCGGCCGTCGATATCGAGTTCAAGATCGATCTTCGTGAAAACCGGCTCATTCATTTTTGTCACGGTTGAGGCGTAGACGGCGAACATCGTCGCGAACGGGTCGGTGTCCTGGCCGGTCATGATGCGCAGCAGCGCGTTACGCTGCCGGTCGGTTGCGCTCTCGTCGACGAAAGCGATGGCTTCGCCATTGCCTTCGTGGATGGCGCCAGGCCATTTGAAGATCGCAGCGATCCGGAGGCCGTCGAGAGCGGTCTCGCCATGATGGCCTTCATCGATCTGGATGCCCGCCACCGCATGGCAATGGCCCTTATCGGGCAGCGCATTGAATTGACAGTTGCAGCCATATTCGCAGGTGCAATTGACGAGTTCACGTCCCTTGATTTCCCAAGACGTCATGCTGTCCTCCCTCATCTCGAAATATTAGACCATCATCATACACCTGCGCCGGCCGCGCCGCCATCCTGTCGCGCTAAGAGTGATAGCGACAAGAGACGGCAGGCCAACGCGTTTTCTCGCCGAAACTGGGTGAACATCCGCCCTGGAGATGGCGCGGCCGGTATCGGAACGGCAGAAATCGGGTCGGAACGGGCCTTTCCGACCGCACCCGCGAAGGTCCGGAAATGACCCGGAAGCGGGCGTTCGGCTGCGATCCGAGCAGCAACGATTTTGGCAGGAAATCGGTCTCGAATGCTGCAATCATCATCATGTCCCGTCCAGGTTGTGGACACGTCCTTCTCAAAGGCGCACTCTTAGCGTGCGAAACGCGAGCTAGTGTTTCGTCCAATGCTTCACATGCTTGACTTGCGTCGGTGATTGTCTGACCTGTCCGGATACTTCCGGGTGGGCAGACCTCACATTGTGTCGCCTATCCGTGATCAGGCTACGGCCTAAGGCACGTTGCAGCCCGTTCCGGATCAACTGGGAGGTAAACAACATGCCTGATTTTCAGCGCAGAGAACTTCTTGTTCAAGGAAGCGCGGCTCTTGCCGCAATTGCCGCTCTCTATACCTCGCGTCGGGCTTACGCTTTTCCAACACGGCCGAGCGAGGAAGTTATCCCGTGGCTGGATCAGCCGACCGAAAATCCCGATCCGGTAGGTATCCAGAAGCAGCTTGTCTGGGAGGATTTGAATAGCTGGATAACTCCAAACGACAAGTTCTTCAGCATCTCGCATTTCAACCGACCAACGATCGACGAGAAGACATGGTCGATGGAGATCGGCGGCCTGGTCAAGAAGCCCTTGAAATTGACACTCGCCGACATCAGGGCGCGGCCGCGGCAGGAGGTCGTTTTCACCGTGGAATGCTCGGGCAATCACGGGTTTCCCTTTTTCACCGGCGGCATCGGCAATGCCCGCTGGGCAGGGACGCCGCTCGCCCCGATCCTCGAGGAAGCCGGCGTTCTGGAGAAGGGCATCGAGGTCGTCTTTTTCGGCACTGACACAGGCGAGGTCGCGATACGCGACGTCAAGATGCAGCAGAACTTCGCTCGCAGCATGTCGCTCGCCGACGCGATGAACCCCGACAATCTCCTCTGCTATGAAATGAACGGAGCCGCCTTGCCGGCGCCCAACGGCTTCCCGGTGCGGCTCATCGCTCCAGGCTGGTACGGGATCGCCAACGTCAAGTGGCTGAAGCGCATCGAGGTCCGCGATACGCGGTTCATGAGCCTTCTGATGGCCCGTGACTATGTCACCATCCGGGAGGAAGACCACAACGGCGAGACCGTATGGGTCGAGACTTCGGTCGGGCGAGCGCTGATAAAGTCCGCGCCTGCGAAGGTCACCCGGAAAGACTCAGATTACTCCATCATTGGAGCAGCCTGGGGGGCGCCGATCGACCGGGTGGAAGTGCAAATCGATCAAGGGCCTTGGGCACCAGCGACCATCGACCATAGTGAGGAGGCCGAGCACGCCTGGAAGATCTGGTCCCTGGCTTGGGCAAATCCCGCCCCTGGAGAACACACGGTGACCTCGCGCGCGGTCAGCACCACGGGACAAATTCAACCGGCAATGGACGATCCCTTGATTGCCAAGAAACACACATACTGGGAAAGCAATGGCCAGGTGACGCGCCGCGTGCGTGTCGACTAATACCTTGCCGCCATGTGGCAATTGCGTTTGGATCTGCCTGATCCGAAAGCTTGCGGAGAGGGCTGGCGCGCCCCTTCGCAAGCTCGATCAAAAGGGCTGTGGTATGGCGGGCACACCGCCGGTCGACTTTGACCACGGCTTCGATTCCCTTCTTCTTCGACACCAATTACGACGCGTTTCTGCTGCCGAGCTGCAGCGGCGAAAACCGGCGGCCAAATATCCGCCGCCGGCGAATACGTTGCCGGACGCCTGCCCGAAATCTGCGCGCACACCACCACGCCCTGAGACTGCGCGGGGCGCGGTGGCTGGCGAGGGAGTATTGAAGCCGATGCTCTACGTCGCCCCCTTGCCGGCCCACTTGATCGGATATCGCCATCGCGTTCGCCAGTCTCCAAGGCTGGATTAAAAAACGCTGCCGGTGGAGCTGCCAATCTCCTCCTTGTGGGGAGATGTCCGGCAGGACAGAGAGGGGCGCCGTCCCGCAGCCTTCGCAACAAAAAATTCCGATTTTCGAACTGACCGAAAAGGAACCGGAATCGTGAGCCGGCTTGGCCGGGCGGTGCAATGCCGAAGCCCACTTTGCGCCAGAAGCGGACCTTGCCAGCGACGCCGGGACGGTCAAGTCACGGCCCCCAAAGAGGCGCTGGCGAAGGAGCCATCCCTGCATTGGTCGACAAGGTGAGCGCTGTAGAAGGCGACGATCCGGGTGCGGGCGCGAAGCCTGCTACCCGGGCTTGTGACAAAGTCGATCGAGCACGTCGCGAAGCGCAGTCGCGGCTTCCTCTCGCTCCCCAGCAGACATCAACTCGGGTTCAGCTTCTAGTCTGAGATGCGGCAGCTCGGTTCGAACGGCGCTGCCGGCGGCGACCAGATTGGCCTTCAGATCGAGGACGCGATAGGTGGCGACGGGATAGGCGATGCCCCTGACCTGGACGTGTCCTAGTTCCACGCAGTCGATCGTGTCCTTCACCTGCGCAAACGTCTCATAGGAAATGAGCACGGCACCCGGTGGCGCCTCCTGCTCGAGGCGTGAGGCGAGATTCACGGCGCCGCCGATGATCGTGTAGTCCATCCGGTCCTCACTGCCGAAGTTGCCGACGGTGCAGTAGTCGGTGTGGATGCCGATGCGGCAGCGCAGCGGCGTTTCGATGCCGATGTCGCGCCAGATTTCGGCAAGGTCGCTCATCCGCTTCTGCATGGCGAGGGCCATCTCGACGCAGGCGAGCGCGTCCTCCTTGACACCACGAGTCTCCGGATCGCCGAAAAACATCAAGATCGCGTCACCGACATACTTATCGATCGTCGCGCCGTGATCCGAAGCAATTTTCGACATTTCCGTCAGATAGTGGTTGAGGAGCTGGGTGAGGTCCTCCGACTCCATCTTGTCGGTGGTCTCGGTAAAGCCGGCGATATCCGAGAAGCATATTGTCAGCTTCTTCCGCTGGCTGGCGATCCTGACATCCTGACGGCCGGTGAATATCGAGTTGTACACTTGCGGCGCCAGATACTTGGCCAGCTTGGCTGAGAGCGCCTCGAGCGCTGCGGATTTCTCGGCGAGGTTCTCCTCGCGTTTTTTCAGCTCCGTGATGTCCGAGTAGACGGCGACCGTGCCGCCGCCCGTGATGCGCCGCTCGCCTATCATGATCCATCGTCCATCGGCGCGCCGCTGCACCCAGGGCTCGCCAGGGTTGCGGTGCCGGGAGAGCCGCTCGGCGACCCATTCCTCGAACCGCCCCTCGGCATCCTTGATGTAGCCGCGCTCGGCGGATCGGCGGATGATCTGCTCGAACGTCGTGCCGGGCGCCAGTTCGATCGCAAGGTCGCTGTAGAGCAGCTCGCGATAGCGGCTGTTGCTGAGGACAAGCCGGTCCTCCCCGTCGTAGAGAGCGAACCCTTCGGAGATGCTCTCGATGGCATCGACGAGCCGCTGGCGCGCCTCGGCGACCTCGCGCAGGTTCTTTTCCTCGATCTCGACCGCGGTGTCCCGGAACAGCCTGAGCGCGTCGGCCATGCGCCCGATTTCGTCGCGGCCGGCGGCAGGCAGCGGCGCACGAAGATTGCCGCCGGCGATCGCGAGCATGCCCTGGCTCACGCTTCCCAGACGGGCAAGGAGGCTGCGGTCGACATAGAGCCAGACAATCAGAACCGAACTCAGGAGGCTGAGAAAGGCGGAGCCGAGGACAACTCCGGTGCCGTAGCGCTGGACGAGCGCGGCCTCGAGACCGGACGCTGTGATCTCGCTGTCTGCCGCTGAGACAAGGCGATCGACGGCAGCGGTGAGACTGCGCGACAGCCTGCTATTCTCGGCCAGAAGCTTTTCGCCATCGGCCAGGACAGCAAACTCGTCCTCCCGCGCCTTCGGGATGCTGTTCTCACCATCGACAAGCGCCTTCAACTCGTCCACCCGCTGCCGGAAGCGGACCCGCAGCCTCTCGTCGATCTCGGTAGAAATCGTGTCGAGAACGGCGAGCGACCGGCGCAGCGGGAACAGGATCAACGTCAGATCGCCCGGTGTCGGCGCGTCTGCCGTCTTGACCAGCGCGTCATTGACAGCCGAGATCTCCTGATGCGCCTTCTGCTGAGGGAGGTAGGCCGCAATCGCCTGGACCACGTCGGCCGCCGTCGCCGCGCCTGGATCCGCGGCGCGCGACGTGTCGGCCGTGACCGCCTGCCATTGCGGGAGCTTGGAGTTCAGAACAAGGATGCCGGGCGCCACAAGACGCTGACCTGCATTTGTGGTGGCGGACAAGCGGCGCAACAGGTCCTCCTTGCGCGCGACCACGCTGAGGCGGGCGGCGACAAGATCGTCGAGAGCGCCGAGATTGCGCCTGAGACCAAGCACTGCCGCCTCGATCCCGGCCACGGCCGCGACGTCGAGCGCCGCACCTTTGAGCGCAGCAAGCAGCTCCTCGAGGCGCGTCATCTCTGCCCCGATCGCAGCCGAGACCTCGTTGTGCCGAGCCTCGCTGGTCGAGGTAAGTATGGCGGGCGCAGTGGCGGCGACCCGCTCGGCCTGGCGCGACAGCTGGAGGGACGCCAGCGCCGACGGCACCCGATCCCTGGTGATGCTGTCGACGACCTCTCCCACCTGGAGGAAGGCGTAAAGAGCGGCCGCCGTGGCGAACACCGCGAAGGTGCTGATACCGAAAAAGGCCAGCAACAGGCGGCCACGTATGCCGAGGCGTTCAACCATCACAGCGACGCATTGATCTGAACGATCGCTCTAACTTGCCCTGCATCAGATGCCTCGACCAGCGCGCCGGCGATTGGCGGATTCTTATTCTGCCGGCACGTACGCTCCACTCCGCCAGACGTACCAAACCCAGCTCTGGGTCGTAAGATCGCCCTTGTCGTCAAAGTCGATACGGCCCAACACAGTCTCGAATTGATTGTTCCGCAGCGACGCAACCACGGCCTGGGGCTCCAGCGAGCCTGCCTTCTCGACCGCCCGCGCCCATACCTGGACGGCGCCATAGCTCAGCAGGGTATAGCCTTCGGGCTCGAAGTTCTCGGAGCGGAACTGCTCGACGACTAGCGCCGCTTCTGGATTTCGACGCGGGTCGGGGACAAAGGTGAAGAGCGTGCCCTCGGCCGCGGGGCCGGCGATGAGGCCGAACTCCTCGGTCGACATGGCATCGCCCGAGACGAGTTGAAGTGCGTATCCGCGATCATGTGCCGCACGGAGCATGAGGGCGGCTGCGTCATAACGGCCGCCGAGGTACAACACCGCAATATCTGTTGCCTCGAGAGCAGCGATTTCAGACGAATAGTCGGTCTTCCCGGGGTCGTAGGCTTCATAGATCGCTTCGGTCACGCCCCGCTGGTTCAACTGCTTTCTTGTCTCATCGGCAAGACCCTTCCCATAGGTCGTACGGTCGTGAAGTATTGCGATCTTCTTGTCGGCCCAATGATCGGCCAGGTAGTTGCCGGCCACGGTACCCTGCGCGTCGTCGCGGCCAATGACTCGAAACACATTGGCACGGCCCTGCTCGGTCAGCATCGGGTTGGTGGACGACGGCGAAATCTGCAAGATTCCCGCAGCCTCATAGACCTTCGATGCCGGGATCGACGACTCGGAGCACATGTGCCCGACGACGAACACGACGCCGTCAGCCACCAGCTTTTGGGCGGCCGCCATAGCTTGCTCGGGATCGCAGAAGTCGTCGACTGTGATGAGCCGCACCTGCTGCCCGAGTACGCCGCCCGCTTCATTGACTTCGGCCACGGCCATTTCGGCACCGCGCTCCATCTGCCCGCCGACCCAGGCGAGCTGCCCCGTGACCGGGCCCGCCGCCCCGATCAGGACCTCGGCCCCCGCGGGGAGGCTGAACGCGGCTGCAAGCGCGACGATAGCTACGGTGATGATGCGGTGGATGGATGCACCCCCAAACCGCCGCTTACGCCAATCCGGTCGGCGCGACAGCCCTTTCCGCAGGCGCAGCGTCCTTGGGAGCCGCGATCCCGCCAGCGGCAGACGCAAGAGGCAGCCGCGTATACGGAGGCGCTCAAATATCGCGCCGATGCTTGATCCGAACGATCGTGCTAACCCGGTCTGCATCATTTGTTTCAGCGTGCGCCGGACCCTTACTCGACCGGCACGTACTCTCCACTCCGCCAGACGTACCATACCCAGCTTTGGGTCGTGAGATCGCCCTTGTCGTCAAAGTCGATACGGCCCAACACCGTGTCGAATTGATTGTTGTGCAGCGACGCAATCACGGCCTTCGGCTCCAGCGAGCCTGCCTTCTCGACCGCCTGCGCCCAGGTCTGGGCGGCGCCGTAGCTGTGCAGCGTCCAGGAATCGGGTTCGAAGTTCTCGGCGCGGAACCGCTCAACGACATCAGCCGCTTCCGGATTTCGACGCGGGTCGGGGACAAAGGTGAAGAGCGTGCCCTCGGCGGCAGGGCCGGCAATGAGCGCAAACGCCTCGGTCGCCGTATCGTCACCCGAGATCACCTGAACCGGGTAGCCCCGGTCGCGCGCCGCGCGGACCATGAGCGCGGCCTCGGTATGGTACCCGCCCACATAGAGCACCGCGATATCCGCCGCCTGCAGCGCGACGATCTCAGCGGAGTAGTCGTCTTTCCCGGGAACGTAGGCCTGGTAGATCGCTTCGGTCACGCCCCGCCTGTTCAATTGCTTCCGGGTCTCGTCGGCGAGGCCTTTCCCGTAGGTCGTGTTGTCGTGGAGGATCGCGATCTTCCTGTCGCCCCATTGATCAGCCAGGAAGTCGCCGGCCTCGAGGCCCTGCGCATCGTCGCGACTACAGACGCGGAAGACGGTGGCGCGGCCGTGCTCGGTCAGCACCGGGTTGGTCGAGGATGGCGATATCTGCACAACGCGCGCCGCCTCGTAGACCTTCGAGGCCGGGATCGAGGCTCCGGAGCAGTAGTGCCCGACCACAAATACCACGCCGTCGGCGACCAGCTTCTGGGCTGCCGCTACCGCCTGCTCGGGATCGCAGAAGTCGTCGACCGTGATGAGCCGCAACTGCTGGCCGAGCACCCCACCCGTCGCATTGATGTCGGCCACGGCCGCCTCGGCGCCGCGTTTCAATTGTGTGCCGGTCCACTCGAGCTTTCCCGTCATCGGGCCGGCGACACCGATCAACACCTCCGCCCCCGCAGGGCAGATGAACAACGCCGCGAGCGCGGCGACAGCAATGGTGACCGCGTGGTGCATGACTGCACCCCCAAATTTTAGCTTACGCTAATCCAGCCGGCGCCGACAGTCCTTTCCGCAAGCGCGGATACCTCGGCTGGTTCTGCGGCGCATCCGGCTCTTTTCTGAACGAGCGACCAGGGACCAGGATCGCCATGTGGCCTTGTGCGGTACCTGATGACTGGCTGAAGCGCTGGATTGCTGAGCTCTCAACAAAATCGGTGACTGAGCGGTAGTTCCGGCCTCTCGCGACGAGCCGAATTGCCCCGTTTGCAGACCTTCCGGTCTGACCTATGGAGGTCGCCAACGGGTCACAAGCAGAACAGCAGCCCCTACGGCTCGTCCCTCTCATCGCGCAAATTAGACACAACGCGGCGGTTCTGCGACCTGCAGGCGGTGTCGGGGCAGTCGCGGACGAGCCTGTCCTTACCGTAGCCCTTGGCCCACATACGGTTGCGGTCTATGCCGCCGGCGGCGAGGTAGTCCATCACCGCATCGGCGCGCTGCTGCGACAGCGCCGTTTCACTTGCGCCGGGATCGTCGGCGAAACCCTGCAGCTTGAGCAGCCAGCGCGGATGCTTTGCTAACCAGGCGATCTGGGTGTCGAGGGTGGCCTTGGCGACAGAATCGAGCGCGGCCGAACCTTGCGTGAAATAGGTGCGGCGGCCGACATTGAGGATAAAATCCTCCTCGCTGCCCGGCTGCACGTTCTGGAAGCCGGCAACCTCGGTGTTGGTGATGTCGGGCGTGGAAGGGGCCAGCGTGTTGCTGGTCGAGCAGGATGCGGCCAGCACCAGCAGGCCGGCGGCGAGCAGCCGGCGCGTGTTTTCAATCATGCGGTTCATGAGGCGCCAATCATTCGACAGTGGTGGAAGCGGGCGCCTGGTCGGCGATGTGCGGCAGGACCTGCACCGCGGTGCCGATCGGGCAGCGCTGGTAAAGGTCGATGATGTCTTCCGGGAACATGCGGATGCAGCCGCTGGAAGCGTCGGTGCCGATGCTCCATGGCTCCAGCGTGCCATGCAGGCGGTAGCCGGTGTCGGCGCCGTTGCGGTGCAGATAGAGCGCGCGCGGCCCGAGCGGATTGTTGGACGCGCCGCCTGCGACCATGTGCGGTAGGTCCGGCTTGCGCTTACGCATTTCGGGGGGTGGGACCCATTGCGGCCACAGCGCGCGGCGGTCGATCGTCGCGCGGCCGTACCATTTGAAGCCGTCCTTGCCGACGCCGACGCCGTAGCGGATGGCGGTCTTGTTTTCCATGATGACGTAGAGGAAATGGTGGCGGGTATCGACCACGACGGTGCCGACCGGCTCACTGCTGAAATACTTGACGATCTGGCGATGCCATCTCTTGTCGATCTTGGCGAAGTTGGTCTTGCGATAGACAAAATTGTTGTCGCTGGCGGTACCGGCGAAAAAGGATTTTGCCGCCGCGGCTTGAGCAATATTGCTGGTTGCACCCACCGCGACCAGCGCCAGGCCGCCGAGCACGACACCCCTGCGTGATAAAACCATCGGCAATATCCCCCCATGCCAAAAGCCTGGCGGACCATAGTTGAGAATTACTTCGCCTCAAAGTGGAAAATGCTGCGTTGCTTCAGTCTGCCGTGCCGGAAGCGGAACGTCCGCTTTCGGGATGATGGGGCTGGAAAAGCCGACCTTTTCATCCAGGGTGGTGCCGACCGCATTGCGCCAGAAGCAGCGGGATGGGTCGGACGCGCGTCAGTGGCCCTGCGGCAGGAGAGCTGGGGCGTCGCGCGAGCCATAGTCTCAAGAGGCGTGATCTGTGGTATCATAGGTCGGTAAGACCGGAGGCGCCGGTCCTGCCTGCCTCTGGCCTGCGGCTTGCGAGTCGTGAATCTTTACTGAGGCTCAACATGGAGCGGAAGCTCGCTGCCATCCTTGCCATCGATGTTGTCGGGTACTCGGCGCTCATGGAGGCGGATGAAGCGGGCACCTTCGACCGGCTGAAACGTGGCCGCAAAGAGCTGTTCGAGCCGGAAATCGCGACGCGACACGGGCGAATCTTCAAGCTGATGGGAGACGGCCTGCTGGCGGAGTTCGGCAGCGTGGTGGATGCGGTCGAATGCGCGGTCACGCTTCAGCGCGGCATGGCGGAGCGTAACGCGAGCGTCGCCGAAGACCAGCGCTTCGAAGTCCGGATCGGAATCAACCTTGGAGAAGTGATCGTCGAAGGGGACGATCGCTATGGCGAGGGCGTGAACGTGGCGTCGCGTCTCCAACAACTCGCCGAGCCCGGTGGCATCTGCGTTTCGGAGAAGGTGTCCAAGGAGGTCAGGCAGAAGCTGGCGTTTGCGTTCGAGCCCATGGGCGAGCAGCGGGTGAAGAATATAGCCGAGCCGATATACTGCTATCGCGTGAACCTGCACGTTCCGAGAGCCGCTCCGGTCGGCCGACTGGCATCGCTCGAATTGCCCGACAAGCCCTCGATCGCGGTCTTGCCTTTCACCAACATGAGCAACGATCCGGAGCAGGAAACCTTTGTCGACGGCTTGACCGAAGACCTGATCACCGACCTGTCTCGCTCAGCCGGCCTCTTCGTCATCGCGCGCAACTCAACCTTTGCTTACAAGGGGCGGTCGGTCGATGTGCGTTTGACCGCGCGTGATCTTGGGGTGCGCTATGTGGTTGAAGGCAGCGCCCGGCGCGCCGCGGCGCGCGTGCGCATCAATGCGCAGCTGATCGACGCGATCGGCGGCGATCATATCTGGGCCGAGCGCTACGACAGCAGCCTCGAGGACATCTTTGCAGTGCAGGACGAGGTCACGGCCAAGATCGTCGAAGCCCTTGTCGGCCGATTGGCCGGACAGCCGGCGCGTAAACGGCCGACGAGTCTCGAAGCCTATGATCTTTGCGTGCGAGCCCGCGGCGTCAGTTTTCAGACCGGGTTAGGCGCGCGGGAAGCGCGCATGCTCCTGGAAAAGGCGATCGGACTCGATCCCGACTATGCCGAGGCACATAGCTTGCTGGCCCTCAATCTTTGGCTCGGCTGGCTGTTCTGGAACGAGCCGAAGCAAACCAACCAGCCTCGCGCGCTGGCGGAAGCGCAGCGGGCTGTGGCGCTCGACCCTAACGATGCGGGGAACCGCTGGGGGCTGGGCATCATACTTGGTCACGAACGGCGCTTCCCGGAATCGGATGCCGAGTTCGAGGCGACCTTCAAGCTCGATCCCAATCATGCCGATGCCTGGGCGATGCGCTCGGATCTCATCACCTTAAGGGGCGACGCGGTCAAGGGCATCGAATTCGTGAAGCGGGCGTTGCGGCTCAATCCGCACCCTCCAGGGTGGTACTATTGGATGGCGGGCCAAGCCTATTATGCGCTCGGCGACTATCAATCTGCGGTCGATGCCTTACGCAAGCCGGAAACCTACCGCACCACGTCGCGGCGCATCCTAGCGGCAGCCCTCGCGCAGCTCGGGCGCCTTGACGAAGCCCGTCAAGAGGCGGAATTCTTCCTGATGAGCGATCCCTATTTCAGCATCAGGCACTGGGCAACATCGCAGCCATTCGACGACGAAGAAGTGCTCCAGCGCTTCGTCGAAGGTTACCGCAAGGCTGGCCTTCCCGACTAAGGAGCGCATCGCTTTGGATCGCCGACTTGCTCTCGTCAGGACATACGCTCGTCTTTTGGCTGTGAGGGCAATGCCCGTGGGTTCCATCGATCAATGTCCGTTGATGGCGCGCGAGTACGACGTTGGTGATGGATCCTGCAATGTCCGCTTTCGAAAAGCCGGAAAAGCAGTTTTTGTGACCGACTTGGGGCGCAGAGCTGCCGTTCAGAATCTGAAATGTGAACATCGCCTTCGAGTCATGGCCTGCCGTTGGGCGGCCGCGAAGGAAAGAGTAGTGAAAGGTTCAGACGTTGTGATGAGGCGACCCGTCACAGGGTCGCCGTTGAGTTCCGCCCTGCACTCTTATGCGACTTTTCGAGCACAGACCGAGAACATCTGGCCGTTTTTCGGGTCCACCCGACCCTGAAGTCGCGCTGCCGAGCGTCCCGCATACGCGGACCTTGCCGCCAACCTCGGCCTGTCGGGGTGGCATCACCGTTGCCTTCGCGTGGACAACGTCGACGAGGCGTTGCCGAGTTGAAACGCCGTATCGTGACATTTGTGCATGTGTTCCGGCGATCAGCAGCCGCATCGCGTTCTTCTCCGATCCTTGGGGCCATCTTCGAACGGATGCAGCCAACAATTGGTCAATCTCAAAAGGGTCCTTTCCGCCTATCGCACGGAGGGTAGACGCCCACACAGTTCGGAGGCACGAACAAATTTCGGCGTATGGACCTGTCTTCCGGAACCAAGAAAAACTATCGTTTAAATCAATTGAAGCTGACATTGTTTTTCGATCGGTCGATTCCTTATTCTTGATCCTCGGATGGCTGTCGATCATGGCGCAGCCTTCCCCGGGAGGTCAGGATGAGGCATGATTTCGAGACGCACCGCCGTCAGGCGATGAGCATTTTCCGCGCCTGGGGCATGCCTGCGGAGAAGGCGGAGAAATCGGCGGACGTGCTGGCCTGGGCCGATCTCCATGGCCTCGAAAGCCACGGCATCGCGCTGTTGGTCGAATACAACGAACGACGGCAGACGCGGCCGATCAACTTTCAGTCGAAGCCCGCAATCGTGCAGGAGACGGCGGTCAGCGCCCTGCTCGACGGGGACGGCGGCCTCGGCCACGATCCCGCCATACGAGCGATGGAAACCGCGATCGCCAAGGCAAGGGCAGCCGGCGTCGGCGTGGTGTCGGTCCGCAACTCCGGTCATTTCGGCGCGCTGGGCTACTTCACCACCAAGGCCACCGATCACGATCTGATTGGCATCGCCGCCACCAGCGTATTCGGCATTCGGGTTCCGCCGACCGGCGGCGCGGCGGCGCGCTTCGGCACCGACCCGTGGTCCTTCGCCGCCCCCGCCGAGCCCGGCCGGCCCTTCGTGCTCGACATGGCCACGACGACGGTGGCGTCCGGCAAGGTCCGGAACAAGATCGTCGAAGGCCAACTCATGCCGTCGGGCTGGGGCATGGACGGGAAGGGCGTGCCGACGCTCGACCCGAAAGTGGTGATGGAGGGAGGCTTCCTGTCGCCGCTGGGCGGCGCGGCGGAGAGCGCCGGCTACAAGGGTTACGGGCTGGCTGCGATGGTCAATATCCTCGCCTCGTGCCTGTCCGGCTCCACACTGATCACCGATCCCAACCATTCGAAACAGCCATGGGGCCTCGACGTCGGTCACTTCTTCATGGCCATCAACCCCGCCTTGTTCCGTCCGATTGCAGACTTCCGCGCCGACGTTGCCCGCTTCTGCGACGATCTGCGCGCAACACCCCCCGTGGATCCGCTAAAGCCTGTCCAGGTGGCGGGCGACCCTGAGCGCAGGGTCCGCGCCGAGCGCGAGAAGACCGGACTACCCATCGGGCCCGGCCTCCATCGACGCTTGTATCAAATTGCGCAGGAATCCGGCGCGGACTGGGTGCTTTCTCCCCTCGATTTTACTGTCGACAGTTTTCAGTTTACTGACGGCAAGGAAACGAGGGGCAAGGCATGACTTTTGCAGCAAGGCCGATCGAGCGAACCGCAAGTCTTGCCGTTCGCGTCTACGCCGAAATCGAACGAATGATTCTCGCGGGGGACATGCAGCCCGGCAGCAGAATCAAGGAGGCGGTGCTTGCCGAGCAGATGGCGGTAAGCCGTGCGCCGGTGCGCGAGGCGACGCGTGCGCTGGTCGAGGCGGGGCTTCTTGTGTTCGTCCCGGCGCGCGGTGTTTTCGTACGTGAAATGTCCCACCGCGAGATCGCCGAAAACTACGATGTGCGCTCATTGCTCACCGGATTGATGTGCGCTCAGGCCGCGGAACGGCGCACCGCCTCCGACGTGGCAAAGCTCAAGCGCCTGATCGCCGACATGGACATAGCGATCGCCGCCGGCAGGATCGCGCACTACTACGAGATCAATCTCGAGCTTCATCAACTGATCGGCCGCATAGCCGACCACTCCTGCGCGCATCGTGTCTACAACGACCTGATCCGGGAGACCCATTCCTTGCGGCGCTCTCTGTCATCGCCCGGCCAGACAAATCTGGAGCATCGCTCAATCGTCGAGGCGATCGAATCCGGTGACGCTGAGCTCGCTCGGCGCCGCGGGAGCGAGCACGTCCTTAACGGCAAGGCGCGTTGGGAAGCGTCCATCGAAACAACGGCGGCCGCCGTGGCCGCCATATGACCCATTTGTCCCAAGGAGACCTCACTTGAAAATTGCAAACATCACCGCCAGCCTGCATCGTCACGAGATCGATTTGCCTGGCATCGGCGAATCCATCGAATCTCGCATGTTCGTCTTTGTCGAGGTCGAGACCGACACGGGCCTCAAGGGGCTCGGCTGCACCGGCCAGTTCCTGCCTTGGTCGACCATGCCCTGCATCGAGGATCATATATTTCCGTTGATCAAGGGCATGGATGTCTTCCACACCGAGGCTATCCACTCCAAAGTATGGAAGCAGCTCAACAACCGCGCCTATACCGGTGTCATTTCCAACGCTCTCTCGGCGATCGACATCGCGCTGTGGGACCTCCAGGGCAAGATTGTCGGCAAGTCGGTCTCGGAGCTTCTGGGCGGCTATTCCCGCGAGGCCTACACCTATGCGACGTTTGGCTACCCGTTCTTCGACGAGCAGCAGATCGCCGACTACGCCAAGAAGTTTCTGGCCGACGGGCACACCATGCTGAAGATGGTCGTCGGCGGCGAGCCGACGCGTACCTGGAAGGACGACGTGCGTCGCGTCTATGCCGCACGCGAGGCAATCGGCCCCGACGTCGACCTCATGATCGACGCCAACTGCTACTTCAACCCGCATGACGCCTTCATGCTGGCGAAGGCCGTGGAAGACGCGAACCTGAAATGGTTCGAGGAACCGATCCAGCAGAACGACGCGCGTGCGCTTGCCGACCTGCGCAGCCGCGTCAAGATTCCAATCGCCGCCGGCCAGATGGAAGGCAACCGCTGGCGCTTCCGCGAACTCGTCGTCCACCATGCGGTGGACGTGCTGCAGCCGAACGTCCTCTACAATGGCGGCTACACCGAGGCGCTCAAAGTGGCGCACCTCGCCCAGGCCTTCAATTTGCCGATGGCCAATGGCGGCGGCTGGCCGATTTTCAACATGCACATTCTGGCGGGCGTGATGAATGGCGGCCCTGTCGAATTCCACTACGGCATGTGGATGACCGGAAAACATTTCTTCAACGGCACGCCCGACCCCGTGAACGGCAAGATGACAATCCCGGACGCGCCGGGCCTTGGCTTCACGCCGAATTACGAAGCGCTGAAGGATGCCCGGGTCAAGGATCCCAAAGGCAGCCAGTTCACCGGTCGTGATGCGCACGGCTACCTGCTGCGTGAAACCATCGAAAAGAAGAACGCCTGACAATCGCAGCCCCGGGACCGCCAAAAATGGTTCGATCGGTTCCGGTGCTGTTCCAAGTTCTAACTGGGAGGAAATGACTATGACCTACGGACTCTCGAACTTCGTCAACCATGGCCGCGTTGTCGGCCTTAGTTTGCTCACAGCTGCGGCCATCGCGGTCAGCGCCGCGGCAGCGGAGTATCCGGACAAGGACATCAAAATGATAATCCCGTTCGGCGCCGGCGGCGGCAGCGATACGCTCGCCCGCACCATCGCCGGCGTGATCGAGGAGATGAAGCTGATCCCTGTAAAGATCCTGCCTGAGAACCGTACAGGCGGTTCGGGCGCGGTCGGCTACAGTGTAGTCGCCAAGGAAAAGGGTGATCCCTATCATCTGGCGACCGTCAGCGTCAGCTTTTTCACAACGCCACTCCTGGGTGGCTCGCCGGTGAGCTACAAGGACTTCACTCCACTCGCTGCGATCGCGCAGTCGCCATACATCATGGTTGTTCCTACCTCTAGCGAATACCAGAAGCTTGACGACCTGAAGAAGACGCCGCGCTTCACCACCGGTACGACGGGCGTCGTCTCCGACGCGGCACTGCTGGCCAAGATGACGTCCAACGCGCTCGGCATCCAGATTGACTCCGTGCCGTTCGACGGTGAGGGCGAGGTGATGGCGGCGCTGCTTGGCGGACATGTAAACGTCGGCTTTCTCAACCCATCCGAGGCGATGGCGCAGATGAAGGCCGGCAAGCTGCGGCCACTTGCGATCACGTCGGCCGAGCGCTCGCCGGCCTTCCCCGACATCCCGACCTTCAAGGAACTCGGCTATGGCGAGATTTTGCACACCCAGCTTCGCGGACTGGTCATGCCCGCGGACGTTCCACCGGAAGTCGTGACCTACTGGGAGGGCGTACTGCAAAAGGTTGCGACCAGCGAGCAGTGGAAGAAGCAGTATATCGACCGCTTCCACGACATCCCGGACTATGTCGACGCGAAAGGCTTCAAGGAAGTGCTCGAGCGCACCAACGCGCGCTACGAGACGATGATGAAGGAACTCGGCATCATCAAATAGTGACGTTGCTCGGAGCCACCCGAAATGGTGGCTCCCATCCGTCGCGAGGAGGAAAGCGATGAGCGTTCAACGGCTCGACCTGCTGGTCGCCGCACTGCTGATAATTTTCGGTCTCTGGCTGGTCTACACGGGCATCGGCTACGGGGTGATGCAGGGCACCACGCCCGGGGCCGGTCTCTTCCCCATCATCATCGGTTCGTCGATCGCCCTGCTCAGCGCAATAAATCTCTATCGGGCGCTTGGTGGGGTCGAGAAGCTTGGCCCGGGCATATCGGGCCGCGAGGCGGCAAAAGCCGGGGTCGTGATTGCGGCGCTGCTCATCGCTGTCTGGCTGACGCCGTATCTCGGCATGATGATCGCCACCATGCTGGCCATGGCAGCGATCGGCTTGGCTCTGCGGACCGAGCCGGGGCCGGTTTTCTTTGTCAAGCTTGCGGCGGTGTCGGTGATCACGCCGATCATCCTTCTGCTGCTGTTCCAAAATCTTCTGGGCGTGCCGACCCCCAGGGGACCGCTCGGCTTCTAGAGCAATTCCAGGAAAAGCGTGAAACGGTTTTCCGTCCGGAATTGCGTCAAAACAAAGAGATGTAGCGGTTCGGCGTTTCCGTGAAACGATGAACCGCTCTAATGGCCACCCAAGAGAGGTACCGCGATGGAAACGCTTGCGCTGCTGTGGGACGGAATTCTCGCCGCCACCGATCCGGCGATCTTCGCCTGCACCATACTGGGCGCTGTGGTCGGCTTGCTGATCGGTGCGCTCCCTGGCCTCGGACCGACCGCCGGTGTTGCGATCATGCTGCCGGTGGCGGCAGGCTTTGGCGGCATCGCGGCAATCGCGTGCCTCGGTGGTGTCTACTATGGCTCGATGTTCGGCGGCGCCATCACGTCGATCCTGCTCGGCATTCCCGGCGACGCGCCTTCCGTGATGACGGTCATCGATGGCTATCCGATGGCCCAGAAAGGCGAGGCCGGGCGGGCGCTGGGGACGAGCGTCTTCGCCTCCTTTGTCGGCGGCCTTCTCGGCATAGCCGGGCTGGTGGCTCTTTCGGTTCCGGTATCGCGCTATGCACTCGCCTTTGGCCCGACCGAGATGACGGCGATGATGTGTTTTGCGCTTTCGCTGCTCAGCGTGTTGGGCGGCCGCAACGCCTTCAAGGGTTTCGTCGCGTTGGCGCTTGGCCTATGGCTGGGCATGGTGGGGCTCGATCCCATTTCCGCCTTGCCGCGCTATACCGGCGGGTCGATGAACCTGTTCGATGGGCTCGACTTCTCCATCGTCGCTGTCGGCCTGTTCGGGCTTACCGCGATCTTCACCTCCCTGGAGGCGAATGTGGACAAGCCGGTTGCCAAATACACTTTCGCCTCGCTGTTGCCGAGGATGAGCGATGCCGTTCAGACACGCTGGCAACTGCTGCAAGGGTCGGTGCTCGGCTTCTTCGTGGGCGTCCTCCCCGGCGTCGGCGCCTCGGCAGCGACCATGCTCTCTTACGCACTCGCCAAGCGCCTGTCGCCGACGCCCGAAAAATATGGCACCGGCATCGTCGAGGGCGTGGCAGCGCCGGAGGCGGCCAACAATTCAGCGTCCTACGGCGCGATGATTCCGCTGTTCACGCTTGGCATCCCGGGCTCGGCGACCACGGCGGTGATGATGGGCGGGTTGATCATGATCGGCCTGCAGCCAGGCCCGCTGCTGTTCACCGAGAATCCGCAGTTTGTCTGGTCGGTGTTTGGCTCTTTCGCCATCGGCAACCTTGCACTTGTGTTCTTGACGCTGTTGCTGACTCCGCTACTGGCGGCGGCGCTTTTCGTTCCGACAGCCTATCTCTATCCAATCGTCATTGCGATCGTCGTCTACGGTGTCTTCGCCATCGACAATTCGACGTTCAATGTGATGCTGACCATCCTGGCAGGCGGTGCCGGAATCATCCTTGCCAGGCTCGACTATCCGGCCGTGCCGCTGATCCTCGGCCTGGTGCTAGGACCGCTGCTGGAGCGCAACATCCGCCGCACGCTGATCCAATCGCAGGGCGACTTGCTCGTCTTCATCGAGCGGCCCATTGCGCTGGGGCTGTTCATCGCCACGGTCCTCGTGCTCTCGATCCCACTTTTCCTCAAGCTGACCGGGCGCAAGAAGATCGCCGCGGACGAGGCTGAGGTCTGACAGGACTGCGGTATATGACATTTCAATATTGCATCATTGGCGGCGGCATCGTCGGGCTTGCCACCGCCTCCGATATCCTGGCTCGCGATCCGGCGGCTCGCATCCTGGTCATCGAAAAGGAGGCCGGTTTCGGCGAGCACCAGACCGGCCACAACAGCGGCGTCATCCATGCCGGCATCTACTACGCCCCCGGCTCCTTGAAGGCGAAGCTCTGCCGCGAGGGGGCGAAGGCGACGAAAGCCTTCGCGCGAGACAACAACATTCCGTTCGAGGTGTGCGGCAAGCTGCTTGTCGGCACCAGCCCGGTCGAGATGGAGCGCATGGAAGCGCTGAAGCATCGCGCTTTGGAGAATGGCATTGGTTTCGAGGAGGTCAGCGCGGCGCGTCTGCGTGAGATCGAGCCAAACATCGCTGGCCTGGGCGCGTTGCTCGTGCCGTCGACCGGCATTATCAACTATAAGCTGATCTGCGACGCTCTGGCCGAGGGTCTCAAGGCGAATGGTGCCAAGCTGATGACCGGCACCCGCGTCAAAGGCATCTCTGAAGACGACACTGGCGTGGTGGTGACCACCGATCGTGGCGAAACGATCCGCGCCGAGCAGCTTGTTGCCTGCGCCGGGCTGCAGTCGGATCGGCTTGCGAGGCTTGCCGGGCTCAATCCCACCCACCAGATCGTGCCGTTCCGTGGCGAATATTACACATTGCCCGACGCGAAATCGACGATCGTCACGCACTTGATCTACCCGATCCCTGATCCGGATCTGCCGTTCCTCGGCATCCACCTGACACGCATGATCGACGGACGGGTGACAGTTGGGCCCAACGCCGTGCTGGGCTTTCATCGCGAAGGCTACAAAAAGGGCAGCATCGACCTGGGCGATGTCACCCAGATGCTCACCTTCGGCGGCTTCTGGAAAATGGCCCGCAAGAACCTCACGTCGGGGATCGACGAGTTCCGCAACTCGATTTTCCGCCGCGGCTACCTGGAGCAGTGCCGTAAATACTGCCCTTCGCTCGAACTCCCGGACCTTGGCCAACCAGGCGCCGGCATCCGTGCGCAGGCGGTTCTGGCCGATGGCACGCTGGTGCACGATTTCCTCTTCCTCGACAGCCCGCGCCAGTTGCATGTCTGCAACGCGCCGTCGCCCGCGGCGACGTCCGCCATGCCGATCGCGAAGATGATCGTCGATCGGATCGAGGAGCGGTCACAATGATCCGGGCCCGATACAATCATTGCCCCACGCGTATCCCGCGGCAGGCGCTCGGCATGCATCGTCACAGCCTTGCGCGAGGGTCCTTTCGAGCCAACCGTTCCAGTAGGTAGTCGACTTCGGATCGACCGGCCGGCGTCAGCGACGAGCGCGGGCTGCGCTGCACGTCCGATGTTATGGCGCCGCGCCGCATCAGCACGTATTTGCGCACCGCGAGGCCAACCCCCTGTTGCTGCTCGAAACGGATCAACGGCAGGTGGGCATCGAAAAGATCGTGTGCTGCGTCGCGCTCGCCTTCGCGGTGCAGCCGATCGAGTTCGACCAGCATGTCTGGAAAGGCATAGCCCGTCATCGCGCCATCCGAACCGCGTTCCGGCTCGAAGTCGAGGAAAAGCCCACCATTGGCGGTCAGGATCGAGAATTTCCGCAGGTCGCCCGCGGCTTGGAGCTTGCGGATCGCCGAGATTTTCTCAAGTCCCGGCCAGTCCTCTGCCTTCAGCATGACGCAGGACGGATGTTCCTTCATTATGCGCGAGATCATCGGCACCGACAGGACCACCGATAGCGTCAGCGGATAATCCTGCAGGGCCCAGGGTACGTCCGGACCGATTGCTTCCACGCAGTGATGGAAATAGGCGGCGATCTGCTCGTCGCTGCGCAGGTGCGAGGCCGGAGCCAGCATCACGCCGGCTGCGCCGGCATCCGTCACCTCGCGCGCCAGCCTGCGCATGGCGGCAAAGCTCGGATTGGACACTCCAACAACGACAGGCACACGCGAGCGCGCGATCACGCGCTTTGCGATTGTCAGCGATTCCTCGGGCTCCAGTTTCTGGGCTTCGCCCAGGATGCCGAGGATCGTCATGCCGGCGGCGCCGGCATCCTGGTAGAACTCCGTCAGCCGGTCGACGGAGTCGTAGTCGACCGACATGTCCGCATTGAACGGCGTCGCCGCGATCGGGTAGACGCCTTTGGCATCGACGCCGAAGGTCATGTCTTCTTCGCGAAAGCGGCATAGCGCGCCTTCGTCTCCTCGTTCATCGGATAAAGACCGGGCAGCGGCACGCCGCGGTCGACCTCGGTCATGATCCACGCTTCCATCGTCTCCTGCTCCGGCGCTTCGGCCAGCACCTGCTCGAGAAATGCCGCGGGGATCAACACCGCGCCGTCATCGTCCACCACCACGATATCGTCGGGAAAGATCGCCACGCCGCCGCATGCGATCGGCTCCTGCCAGCCGACGAAGGTGAGACCGGCCACTGAAGGCGGCGCGGAAATGCCGTTGCACCATACGTTGAGGCCGGTACCGAGCACGCCCGCGGCGTCGCGCATCGCGCCGTCGGTGATCAATGCGGCGACATTGCGCTTGGCCATGCGCGCGCAGAGGATATCACCGAAAATACCAGCGTCGAGCACGCCCATTGCGTCAGCCACCGCCACGCAACCTTCGGGCATCGCTTCGATCGCCGCCCGGGTCGAAATAGGCGAGGCCCAGCTTGCCGGGGTGGCGAGGTCCTCACGCGCCGGCACGAAGCGCAAAGTGAAGGCCGGCCCTACCACGCGCGGCTGGCCTGGACGGATAGGCTTGGTGCCGCGCATCCAAACGTTGCGCAGGCCCTTCTTCAGGAGGACCGTGGTGAGGGTCGCGGTGGAGACGCCCTGCAGGGTCTCTACGACTTTCGGGTCGAGGGTCATCGGGGTCTCCTTAGATGCTGGGGATCAAGCCGCCGTCGATGCGAATGACGGAGCCGGTGATATAGGATGCGCGCGGGCTAGCCAGGAAGGTGACCATGTCGCCATATTCCTGCGGTCGGCCATAGCGCCCGACCGGAATGGACGCAGTGCTTTGAGCGGCTACTTCCTCGACCGAGCGCCCCTCGCGCTTGGCTTTCTGTTCGTCGAGAAAGGTGATGCGTCCCGTGGCGATGCGCCCCGGCAGCACGATGTTGGCGGTGATGCCGTCGCGGCCGACTTCGGCCGCCAGCGTCTTGGACCACCCGACCAATGCCATCCTGAGCGTGTTCGACATGCCGAGATTAGGGATCGGCGCGACCACGCCGGAGGACGTCGAGGTGATGATGCGGCCCCATTTGCGCTGGCGCATGCCGGGCAGCACCGCGTCGGAAACGGCGATCACCGAGCGCACCATGCTGTCGAAGAATTTCGACCAGTTCTCCGAGGACTGGCCGGCTGCCGGCGTCGGCGGCGGGCCGCCCGTATTGTTCACCAGAATGTCGACCGAGCCGAAGGCCTTCTCGATCGAGGCCAGGCGTCCCTCGATCGACGATAGGTCGCCGATATCCCAGCCCATTGTCAGCGCCTCGTTGCCGGCGCCCTTGATGGCCGAGGCGGTGTTTTCCGCGGCCGCTTCATCGATGTCGGCGACGACCACGCGCACGCCTTCGCCGGCCAGCGACCGCGCGATCGCCCCGCCCAACCCGCCGCCGGCTCCAAAGACGAGCGCGACCTTACCCTTCAGTTCGAGATCCACAGGAAACCCTCCAATTCAAGGCGGATTATCATCAACGGTGCACAGAAGAAAACATGGCTTGCCGTATAATTTGATGATAGTTTTTCTATCGATGGAATCACGCTTTCTCGAAACCTTCCTGCTCGTGGCCGAACTTGGTTCGCTGGCCGAGGCGGCCCGCCGCCTGGCAATCACGCCGGCCGCCGTGGCCCAACGCATGCAGGCGCTGGAGGACGAATTCGGCAAACGGCTGCTGGTACGCGCGGGCCGCGTGGTGCAGCCCACCGATGCCGGCCATGCGATTCTGGAACAAAGCCGCAGAATCCTCGGCGACATCCGCCACCTGAAAACGCTTGCACAGACCGATTCGCCATCAGGTGAGATGAGACTCGGCGCCGTGTCGACCGCGCTGACCGGCATCCTTGCGCCCGCCCTGCGGCACCTTGTCGACACGGTTCCTTCGGTCGAGGTCTTCGTTCTCCCCGGCACTTCCACTGATCTCTATCAGGCGCTCGGCGACGGAAGCATCGACGCGGCCATATTGGTGCGACCGCCCTTTCCGATCCCAAAATCGCTGCATTGGAGCGTGCTTCGGACCGAGCCTATGATCCTGCTTGCGCCGAGCGCCCTCGCCACTGGCGATCCGGAACAGTTGCTCGCAACGCTGCCTTTCATCCGGTATGACCGCAACAACTGGGGTGGCCGGCTGGCCGACGAGTGGCTGCGCCGCCAGAAGCTTCGGCCCCGGGAGTGGCTGGAGTTGGATTCGTTGGAAGCCATAGCCGTGATGGTCAGCAACGGTCTCGGTGTTTCCGTTCTGCCCGACTGGGCGCCGCCATGGCCGGAGGGGCTGTCGGTCGCGCGCCTGCCGCTGCCCGGCCCGCCGCTGGTGCGCGAGATCGGCATGTTGTGGCCGCGCAGCGCGCCTTCAGGACGGCTGGTGGGTGTCCTTCTGGACGCTTTTGCGGCAGTCTCGTCAGGCGGGAAGAGGGCTGACGATGCTTGATCCGCCTGGCTGCGACCATGACTCCGGCCGCGCTGGCATGGCCAAGGAGGATCCTAGGGTGCGACACCAATGAGCGAACTGAAACCGCCGCTGGACGCGAATGCGGCCGCTTTGGCGCGGGTCAACCTCAAGCTGTTGCAAACTTTTATGCTGGTCGCCGAAAACCGCAGCTTCAAGGAGGCCGCCGACCGGGCACATCGTTCGCAGTCCGCCATCAGCATGCAGATAAAGCAGCTCGAGGACCAACTCGGCGCCAAGCTGTTCAACCGCACCACGCGCGACGTGAAGCTCACGCCTGAAGGAAGCAAATTGTTCGCCAGCACGCAGCGCGGCCTGCAAGAGGTTGGCATCGGCTTGCGCAACGTCCAGGAGGCACTAGCCATCCGGCGCGGCCAGGTCGCGCTGGCCTGCGCGCCCACCATCGCCTCGACCCATCTGCCGCGTATCCTCGCCGAGTTCGAACGCGACTATCCGGGAATCAAGATGCTTTTGTCGGAACTTAAGTCCGCCGACCTTTACCGGGTGATACAGGCCGATGCTGTCGACTTCGGAATAGGCCCGATCTCAGGCGATCCGGACCTCGATTTCGAGCCGCTGCTCGACGATCCGCTGCACGCGCTGATCCCCACGCGGATGTGTCCGCACAATCGTCGCACCATCACGCTGGCGGAACTGTCCAGCCTGCCCTTGCTCCACTACCACACCACCACCCTGATGGGTGCGATGTTCGAGCGCGAGGCTGCCGCTCGCGGCATCGCGCTGAACGTGCGGTACCGCTGCATCCAGGCGGAAACACTCGTCGCGATGGCCGAGGCCGGCATCGGCGCGGCAATTCTCACCCAGTCGATCGTCCGTTTCGCGGAGCCGAACCAGTCGCGCGTCTACCAGATCGTCGAGCCCGAGCTCATTCACCGCTACGGCATCGTGCGCAAGCGTGGCAAGGAACTGTCGCCGGCCGCCGAACGGCTCGCACAATTGATCCGGGTGTCGCTGCGCCAGGCCTGAAGGCCGGCGCGATCAAGGCGACTTCAGATTTTCAGAATAATCGATGGGATTTTTGAATTTTTTCTGAAGTTCGGCTTCCGCTAGACAGTGCCTTCCCGGCACACGGAACGTCGGGAAAGGAGAGAATTCGTGCTTCAGGATGTTTATGTCCAACAGGACAACAATGTCATCGAGACCAGGAGCAAGATCGCTCGTATCCAAGCGCACAAGCTCGCCAACATTCCGATCACGCCGCCGCCCTATCGCGACAAGCCGAACAAGGAAGGCGCACTGCTTCTCCAGGTCGAGACCAACGACGGCCTCGTCGGTTGGGCGACCAGCGGCTACACCCACCACGTCGCCATCGACCTGATCAACAAATACATCGCGCCGACGATCATCGGAGAGAGCCCGATGCGCACCGAGCGCATTCCCCTGCTGTTCGATCGCGCCAGCTTCGAGCGGCCGCTCGGCAGGACGCTGATCTCGGCGCTGGCGATGATCGACATCGCGCTATGGGACATCAAGGGCAAGATGCTCGGCCAGCCGGTGCATCACCTGCTGGGCGGCGCGCGCGACAAGGTGCCGGTCTATGTCACGCACGGCGCGGCCTACGACAACGCCCCCGTTTATTCGCCGGAGGAACTCGCCGCGGAGGCGGCCCACCTCGTCAAACTCGGCAACAACCATCTCAAGAACACTGTCGGCCGCCAGCCCATTCCCGATCCCAAGGATGACTACTTCCGCATGAAGGCGATGCGCGAGGCTGTCGGCCCGAATGTCAAGCTCGCGATGGACGGCAATCTGCGCATGAATCTGGCCCAGGCAGCGGAACTGTGCAAGCGATGCGAGGAACTCGACATCAGCTTCGTCGAGGAGCCGCTTTACTACAACGACCCGAGGCTGCTGCGCGAGCTGCGTTCGAAAACGACCATCCCGGTCGCTGCCGCAGAGAATGAGAAGTTCTCCGCGCGCGACCTGATCCTGGCCGACGCAGTCGACTACATACAGCCCAATGTCAACAATGACGGCGGCTACTCGGCAGCGATCCGCACCGCCGCCCTTGCCAAGATGTTCCATATCCCGCTCTCGCACGGCAACGGCAATGGCCCGCATAACATCGCGCTGCATGCCGGGATTTCGAACGGCGGACTGGTCGAATACCACTTCCACAAGTGGATGGCCTACAACGCAATCTTCAAGAGCGTCCCACAACCCGAGGATGGCTATCTGCGTGTGTCGCAGGAGCCGGGGCTGGGGCTTGAGCCGAAGGATGGCCTGATCAAGGAGTTCGCGGTGCAAATGTAGCGCGGCCAGGCGTCGGCGTAATAAGGTAGATTGGCCCAACGCGGCCGGCGAGCGAAGTTTGCTGCCTGTCCCGCCATCTGCCCTTCCCTGTCAATGACCATGGAATGGGAATCCCAGCCTTTCGTGCAAAACGGGCTGTGACTCATATGTGGGAACGTATAGGACCCCGCCCGATTGCAACAGGTTAGCCGAATCCGGTTGATGGTCACAACTGCTGACGTATATCCGGCTTCTTGATGCGGCTGGATGTTCAGCGCCGTGAGCCTCGATGGGTTTTTGCCCGCATCCATCTCAACGGCCCACACATCGACATCGCCGAAGCCGTGCCGGGTCCACACAAGGTTCGGGACACGGCGGGGCGAGGAACGTCTCGATTGGGCCGGAAGCGGACGGTCGGCTTTCAGCCGTTAAAGGGGTGGAAGCGGACATTCAGGACCTTGGGGAGCATCGACGCGATCTGACCCATTCCGGTCATTCCCAGAGCATTTTGGCGTCTCCAAAGCGGACACTCAGCCAAGCCGGCGCTGATGACCTAAGCGGACATCTTGTCGAGAGAGCTTTCCGTTCAGAACTCTCGTGGATGGAAGGACCGGCGCGTTGCGTATGCCGAGTAACCCCGCCATCCGCTAGCTATAGCTAAAGCACGCTCGCGTCCGAAGCAGGACTAGAATAGGGTGAAAGGTAAAGCCGCTACGACCGACCAGGGAAGGCGCACGGCACGTATGGACCGACGGCTTACGGCAATACTTGCTGCCGACGTGGTTGGCTACAGCCGCCTCATGGGCGAGGACGAGGTAGGCACGCTCGAGGGACTGAAGAGCTGCCGTCGCGAACTGATCAACCCCGAGATCAAGAAGCACCACGGCCGCATGATCAAGCTCATGGGCGACGGCGCGCTCGTCGAGTTCGCCAGCGTCGTCGATGCCGTCCAGTGTGCTGCTGTAATCCAGCGCCGGATGGCCGACCGCAACAAGGGCACCGCCGAAGCCCGGCAAATCCGGTTTCGCATTGGTGTCAATCTCGGTGATATCATCGTTGAGGGTGACGATATCTACGGCGACGGGGTAAACATCGCCGCCCGTCTGCAGGCGATCGCAGAGCCCGGCGGAATTTGCATCTCCGGCACGGCGTTCGATCACGCAGCGCACAAAGTGGATGTAGGCTTTGCCGGTCTGGGAGAGCAGCGCCTCAAGAATATCGCCGATCCGATTCGCGTCTATCGGGTCCTGCTAGATCCCGGACAATCGGGGAAGATCGTGGCCGCGCCACACCGGCCGGGCTCCTGGATCATGATTTTGGCAGGAATCGCGGCGGTCCTGTTGATCGGCTTGGTTGTAGGCATCTTTGCCTGGCAGAGGCCCTCCGCGCTTCAACGACCATCCGTTGCGGTCCTGCCATTTGCAAACCTGAGCGGCGATCCGAGCCAGGACTATTTTGCCGACGGCATCACCGAGGACTTGATTACCGACCTTGCCAAGCTTTCAGGCCTCGATGTCATCGCTCGCAACTCGGTTTTTGCCTACAAAGGAAAGCCCCTCGTTTTGGCCGATGTCGGACGCGATCTTGGCGTGCGGTTTGTCGTTGACGGCAGTGTAAGGCGGACCGGCGATCAAATCCGCCTCAATGCGCAGCTAATCGACATAGCCACTGGCGACAATCTGTGGGCCGATCGGTTCGATCGCGGCATCGCGGAAGTGTTTGCCGTCCAGGACGAGATGGGCCGGGAAATCGCCAAGGCGCTCGGCGTCCAAGCTTCGGCAGCCGAGAGCGAGCGAATGGCACGCCCGCCGACTGCAAATCTCGAAGCCTATGATACCTACCTCCGTGCGGAGCGGGAGGCGCGCACCGGTCGAGGCGACGGATTGCGCGAGGCGCTTGCGCTGTATGAGAAGGCGCAGAAGCTCGACCCCACCTTCGCCGAGGCCTTCGCCGCCGACGCACGGCTGAGTGTCTATCTTTGGCGCACTGCCTCCGATGATATCATTCAGAGCGCGCTTGCGCGCAAGAGAGCATATGAGAAGGCAAGCCGTGCTTTGGAGCTCGATTCGGAGTTTTCATCGCCCTACGCCGTTCTCGGGATTATGCAGGTCATGGATCGCCGCTATGAAGATGCGATCACCTCGGCGGAGCGTGCTGTCGCATTAGGCTCCGGAGACGCTGCGACGCAAATTGCCGTTGGTTATATCCAGCTGTTCGCCGGCAACCATAACAAAGCGGCATTGGCGGTCGAGACGGCATTGAAGCTTGATCCCAATCTGGCTCCGATAGACCGGGAGGTTGTCGGGGTTGTCTTGCTTTTGCTCGGGGACACCAGGAAAGCCATTGAGACTCTCGAGCGCGCTCGCGACGATGCGCCAGAGGCGGGCAGCCTTAGGATTCTGCTCGCAGCGGCCTATTCCCGCGCCGGCCGCACAGAGGACGCCAAAGCGGCGATTGCGGACGGCCTCCGGCTGGTGACGAAGACCGAATCCTTGGCTCGACTGCGGTCGTTGGACGCGTTTCGGAATCACTATGCCCATCTTCGCAACGCTGAAGATTTGGCGCCGATCATCGACGCCCTACGCCTGGCAGGACTTCCCGTATGGCCGTTCGGCTTCACCGCCGATGAACAGGACCGGTTGAACGGCGCGGAAATCGCATCTCTTGTTGTTGGCAAGACCTTGAAAGGCAACATCGAACCCGACGGGCTTCCAGCCATTATGCAGATAGAACAGGACGGCACGGCAGTCTTCCGCACGATGACACGAATGCTCACCGAGAGGGTCTACGTCGATCGCGACCTCTTATGTGAGCATAGCGAAAATATGTTTGGGCGCCCCATCTGTGGTCCCGTCTACAGACGCAGGGACGCTGCCGGCAACGGGTATTCTTATGTCAATGCAGGTATGGTGTTTCACTTCGTGACAGTGAATTGAGCTCGCAAGACTCAGGGGTTATTGATCAAGTTCCAATCCGGCTCATCGACTGCCAACTTTGCTTCGACGACCGGCCATTTTGCATCGCCCTTCGGAACAAGATCATCGGCATTGTCCGCAAAGGCGGCCGCGTTCCCTTCGTCGTAGATCAGGTAGAGCTTGCCATCGATGATCTTGAACGCTTCCGGATCGACATTGACGGTGACGGATTCATGGAGCGCGACCTCGCCCGCGCAGTAACCACCGTATTGAGGAGCGTATTTGGCAGGTTCGCTCATGAACATTTCCTTGTGTTCCTTGCTGGCGAAATGCCACGGCGTGCCAAGCCACTCATAGGAAAAATCTTCGGAACCCTTCACGGCCTTGCCATCGGTGAAATAAGCGACCGTGTCGTAGCCCATGATCGCCACTCCGCCGAAGTAGCCGGTATTCACCGAGTCGGCGAAGGCAGAGCCTGCACCGGCCATCAAGGTGAGCGCACATACGACTGCCGACGCCGAATTGGGAACCAGTCTGATCGATATGTTCATCTGCGTTCTCCGTTCAATCGTGGATAGATTCGCACTTCGCAGCGTTCGCTTCGCCAAGGACTTTCGCCTGGCACGTCGCGCCATGCCGTTTGAATAGTTTTATGATGTCGGTATTGCCCTTCCAGAACGCGCGGGTGGTCGGCCAGTAGCCGTGAGCTTCAGGATGGTTCACATCCGCGCCTTTGCCGATGAGGAACTCTGCCAGTTCAACGTGGTTTTCCTCACCCGCTACTATCAACGGCGTGACGCCAGACTTGTTGGCCGAGTCTTCCAGCACCGCCCCCTTCTCGAGCAACAGCTTGGCGATCGGGAGGCTTCCGGAAAAGGCAGCCGCATGGAGGGGGGTAAACCCACCGGAATTGCGTGCCATGACGTCGGCGCCCTTGCCAAGCAGGAATTCCGCAATGGCAAGCTGATCGTCGAGAGCAGCAGCGATGAGGGGGGTGGCCTGGTCGCGCGCCCGGCTGTCGACGTCGGCACCGCCTGCCAAGGCTTGCTCCACGGCACTCTTGTCGCCGGCAGCGATGGAGTCGAACAACGGCTCACCTGCGACTACTCTTGTAGCCGCCAATACCAGCATAGTAAGTGCCAGCAGTCCGCGCATCGTGTAAAATAGCATATTAGCTTCGAGTCATACAAGCTGCATTGGGCTCATCGGGGCAGATGCCGGCGGACAGCGCGGCCGGATGTCCGCTTTAAGCTCCACCAGGGAAGTCGCCTCCGGGTCACGGCGGAAGGTTCCACCCGCGACCGCAGGCTGTGTCAAATGCCACCTCGATAAATAGGGCAGCCGGTGGCTTGGCCATGTCGCCTTCGCGCCATATCCCGCTATTCCAGCCTTCCCCTCACCGCTCCATCGGGCTGATCTCCGCATCGACCAGGCACCAGGGCGCGTAGCGGAAATCGCGGATCTGGACGACCCGCTCGTCCCGCCATTCGACCAGCATGAAGCCGCGCACGGCGCCATCCGGCTCCTGCGGGTTGCGGATCAGGATCGCCGGCCTGCCGTCGACGAAGCCCAGCGACAGCGCCCAGTCGGTCACGCGGTCGTAATTGCCGAAATAGGTCGACACTTCGGCCTTGCCGCGCAGGCGGAGGCGGTTGACGACTTCGAGCTGGATATCTTCGGCGATCAGCGCCCTGACCGCGTCGAAGTCACGTGCGTTGAACAGATCGACATAACGGCGCAGCCGCCGCTCGTCATCGGCGTCGAGCCGGGGCGCGGCGACCTGCTCCGGCTCGGCTGCAAGCAAGCGCAGCTGCGCCCGCCCGCGATGCAGCGCCGCCTTGGTCGCGGCCAGCGTCGCGCCGGTCACCTCGCAGGTCTCGTGCAGCGAAAGGCCAAGCACGTCGACCAGGATCACGGCGCCGCGCTGCGCCACCGAAAGCTGCATGAAGCTGCGCAGGCCGGCCGCCGCGGCGAGCCGCGCGTCGGCGCTGCCGGAGGGATCCTCGATCGTGGTCATGTCGGTCTCGGCCATGCGCGATCTTTCCCGATGGCGCCGGCGCAAATGGTCCTGCGCGGCATTGTGGGCGATGCGAAACAGCCATTGCTCGGGCCGTTCGACCGTCATGCTGCCGTCGACCGCCTGCAGCGCCTTCACCAGCGTGTCCTGCACGATGTCCTCGCCGTCGATGACCGAGCCGGCCATGCGGGCGCAGTAGCGGTGCAGCCTCGGGCGAAGCTCGGAGAGCATCGCCTCCAGCGCCGGCCGGTCGAGTTTCCGTGGAATCGTGGCGTCCATTCTATCCGGCTTTGCCGCCCTCGAGCACATGATAGTTGCCGATGATTTTGGCAGGCGATCGCTTGACCGGGGTCGAACGCCGCTCCGCATGGTTTTGCGTGAACGCCTCGAAAGCCGCAAGCCCGGTCAGCGCGGATGTGTCATTTCCCTCGCCGACGACGTGGATGAATTCGCAGTCGTCGAGTTCGAGCACAAGATAGCGCACGCTCTGCGGCGCCGTCTCATTCAGCGCCTCGAACACTTTTGCCACCAGCGCTCGGTTCTCTTCAAGCCCGGTGTCTTTCACGCCGTAGCGAATGAGTTTGTAGCCCATTGTTCGTCTCCTGATTGGTTGACCTGAGCAGAAGACGTTTCGCGTTCCCGAAAAGATTCTCGGCTCGGCATGAATCTTTTCGGCCGCCCGGATCGTCTTCCACCTGTGAACCGCTACGCAGCACCATCAAGGAGCAGGAGAGACGACCATGCACATCCAGTTTGCTGAACTGCCGGTGTTCGACCAGGACCGCGCCAAGGCGTTCTACATCAGGCATCTCGCCTGCCAGGTCGCAGCCGACGAGAAGATGGGCGATAGCGGCTGGCGCTGGATCGAGCTGACATTTCCCGGCGCTGTCACCAACCTGCATTTCGTGAGGCGCGCCGACGACACGGCAGGCGCGGAGCCCGTGCTGGTGCTGGTCGACGAGAATGTCGAGGCCACGATCGCCGCTTTGAAGGCTGGCGGCGTCGAGATCATCACCGAACCGCAGGAGGCGCCCTGGCAGCCAGGCCGCACGGTGGCGGAATTTCGCGACAGCGAGGGCAACCGCATGGTGGTCGCCAGCCAATAAGCGACCGGCCGGAGAGCGAGCCTCTGAATTCTGACGCGGCCATTTGGACGGCTGGAGAGGGTGGTGAGTGGACGATGGCCTGTCATTCTGCAGCAACCCGACCAGGGCGCTGTCCTTCGTGATACTCGCGCCACGCCTGTCGCAGGATTTGCACTGAAGACGTGAGGAAGATGCCTGCCATCAGTGCCGCCACCGCCAGATCGGGCCATGCCGTCGATGTGCCCCACACACCCAATGCCGCTGCCATAACCACAACGTTTCCGATCGCATCATTGCGGGAGCAAAGCCAGACCGATCGCACATTCGCGTCGCCGTCCTTGTAGCGTCGGAGCAGGAGCACGGAACCAAGGTTTGCCGCTAGCGCAAGAAAGCCGATCGCACCCATTACCTCAGCGCTCGGAAGTCCAAGGACAAGGGTCTGATAGACGGTGGAGCCAAAGACCCAGACAGCCATAACGGAAAGCGAGAGGCCCTTGAACAGGGCGGCCGTCGCTCGTGTGCGCAGGCTTGCCCCGATCACGGCGAGGCTCAACCCGTAGGTGATGGTATCGGCGAAAAAATCTAGTGCATCCGCCTTCAACGCCTGCGAGCCCGCAAGCTGACCGGCCACCATCTCCGTCAGGAACATCGCCCCATTGATGCCGATGACTGTCCAGAGCATGCGCTTGTAGCGCGGGTCCATACCGTCAAAGATTGGCACGCGCCCAGAGCAGCAAGCCTTTTCGACCTCGTTGCGAGCGGCCGTCGTGCTCACTGGAAAGACCAACGGCGTCGGGACGCAGCAAGCGTTCGTTTCGTGATTGCAGCAATGGTCAGCCATGCGGCGCCTCCTTTTGTGCAGGCACCGTAGTCCCTATAGTGACTAGAGGTTCAAGAGGCTTTTTCATGGATTTTTCGATTGGCGAACTCGCGCGGCGCACCGAAGTGAAGGTGCCGACCATCCGCTACTATGAACAGATCGGCCTGTTGCCGCCGCCGCCTCGCACCGAAGGGCAGCAAAGGCGCTATGGCAAAAACGCCACGGCGCGACTTGCGTTCATCAAGCATGCGCGTGAACTTGGCTTCGATATCGAGGCAATCCGTGCGCTTCTGTCGCTGCAGGACAACCCAGATCAATCTTGCAGTGTTGCCGACAGGATCGCAAAAGCACGCCTTGCTGAAGTCGAGGAACGCATTGCCAGCCTCAACGCTCTACGAACGGAATTGCAGCGGATGGTCAAGGAATGCGCCTCTGGCCGGGTGGCTGAATGCCGCGTCATTGATACTTTGGCCGACAGTAGTCACGGGCATGGCCGCTTAGTTGAGACCTGATTGAGTGCAGTCTGCAAAGGGTCGATTCCGGCCGGTGGATCCGGGCCGCTTGTAGCGTCATTTTGCCCCCTGCCGTAATGCCCCAGCCACGGCGTCGAGGCGGCGTCAGATCGCACGGATGATGCCACCATCGACGCGAATGTTCTGACCGGTGATGTATCCGGCCCCTTCGGAAGCGAGGAAGGCAATCGTCGCGGCGATTTCATCGCTGGTGCCATAACGCTGCATCGGCACGCTGTCGCGGCGCTCCTCGGTGGCGGGAAGGCTGTCGATCCAGCCGGGAAGGACGTTGTTCATGCGAACGTTGTCGGCGGCGTATGTGTTGGCGAAGATCTTGGTGTAAGCGGCAAGCCCCGCCCGGAACACGGCCGAGGTCGGGAACATCGGGCTCGGTTCGACAATCCATGCCGTCGAGATGTTGATGATGGCGCCGGCTTTCTGCTTGACCATGTGCGGCGCGGCGATACGCGTCGGCCGGATGACGTTCATCAGGTAGATGTCGAGGCCGGTGTGCCATTGGTCGTCGGTGATTTCGAGGATCGGCGCACGTGGCCCATGACCTCCGCTATTGACCAGGACATCTATGCGACCCCAGCGATCGAGCGTGAGATCCACGAGACGCTGCAGATCGTCGTTCGACTGGTTGGAGCCGGTCACGCCAAGCCCGCCAAGCTCCGTGGCCAACGCCTCGCCCTTGCCGGATGAGGACAGGATGGCGACCTTGAAGCCATCCCCCGCCAGGCGCTTTGCGGCCGCAGCGCCCATGCCGCTGCCACCGGCAACGACAACAGCTACTTTTTCTACACTCATCTTATCTTCCTTCTCGGGTGACAGGAATCTGAAAGCGATGTCTTCGAGGCTGAAGTAGTGATATAACCGGTTCTCCCGGCTGGTTCGAACCAGAAAGTCTGAAATCAACCTGTAGAAAAACTCCTGGATGCCCGAAGCCTTCCATAGCTTGCCGGCGCTCAATGCGCTTCGCGCCTTCGAAGCGTCCGCGCGCCATCTCAACTTCCGCATCGCAGCCGAAGAGCTGAGCGTGACGCAGGGTGCTGTGGCGCAGCATATCCGCGGGCTGGAGGCCGATCTGGGGGTAAAGCTGTTCGAGCGGCTGCCGCGCGGCCTCGCGCTCACGAGTGAGGGTCGCGCCTATGTGCCGAACATTCGTCGTGCCTTCGACCTGATCTCGGAGGCAACCCTGCTGCTGCGCCCCGAGCCGGCCCGGCTGACGATCAGCGTAACCCCGAGCTTTGCCACCAAATGGCTGATCCCGAAACTGCCGGAGTTCGTGGCGCACAACCCGCTTGTCGACCTGCGAATTCTGGCCAGCGAAAGCCTGTCGAGCTTCCAGGCCGACGGCGTCGACATCGCGGTCAGGCAAGGCCGCCCGCCCTTCGGCGCTGGCCTCGTCGTCGATCTCCTGTTTCCGCAACAGATCATCGCCGTGTGCTGCCCCTCCTTGCTGCCTGCCGGCGCGAGCGAAATCGCGCCGGCAGAAATCAAGGATCATGTGCTGCTCCACGATGCGCACAATCTGTGGCCGGAATTCATGGAAAAGGCCGTCGGCCTGAAGATGACGACGGAGCTAAGACGCATACGCTTCAATCAGACCGCGCTTGCGATAGAAGCGGCTGTCGCGGGCCAGGGCATCGCGCTTGCCAGCCGCTTTCTTGTCGCGGCTGATCTCGCCGCCGGCCGGCTGGTCCAGTCTCTCGGCGTGGAGATGCGCGGCACGCAGGATTTCTACGTCGTGGTTCCACGCAAGCAGCGGCACCCCGAGCCGACGCAAGCCGTTCGGCAATGGCTGCTGAACGAGGGTGATGAGGCACGGCTGTTGTCGTGAACACCAGCCCCGATGTTCGAGAGACGCGCCTGACACGGCTCGCCCATGCCGAACCTCGGGTCTGAACGTCATGGCGCCGACAATCCTGCGTCGAAGCGGCTGCGCGCCCGACATCGTGGCGCGGAGACATCACATGATCCGGAAAAGTTCCATCAAACAAGGAGATAGAGACCTATCTTGATCCTATTGTGCGGATCAAGCGCCTGACACCTGAGCACGATCAGGAACCGGACATGATCTGCCAGACGGCCACGCCCGCAAGCGCTAGCCCAGCAGCGCCTTCGATGGTTCGGGAAATGGCTTCGAGTGGCTTGTCGGCGAAGAAATCCATCAGGCGTTCCCGAAACAGGATCGACAACACCGCGACGCAGGACAGCGTCAGCGCCACACCGACCATCATGGTGATCGCGAAGAGAATGCCGGCGCCTGGAATGCCCCTGGACATCGCGAAGGTCATCACGAAAAGCGTCAGCGGGCACGGGATCAGACCTGCCATAACGCCGACCGCCTCGCCCTCGTGCTTGTGGTGACGGCCGCGGCTCAAAGCGCGCCAGAGCATCCAGACACCGATCAGGCCGAGCAGCCCACGACTGATATCCTCCAAAAGCGGAGCGCGGCCGACACTGCCCAAGGCGATGGAAACCAGTGGCAGCGAGAGAACCGCAATCAGAACGGCAATCATCACATGCGTGAACGACAGCGTGATCGATACGAGAAGGCCGCGCGGAACCTTTGCATCCGAACCGGCAAGATATGTCGCCAGCACGGCCTTGCTATGACCCGGCGTCAGCGCATGGGCGGCGCCGAAGACGATGCCCATCGGCAGAAAAGCCATGAACGCCAGCCAGTCGCCTCCCACCGAGAGCAGTTTGATCTGCTCGCCGACCGCCAGATAGATCGTTCGTTGAAACTCGACAAGAATTTGGAACATCAGCCGAGGGTAACAGAAACGAGCCGGTCGGAGCGACCGTTAGTGCCTGTGTTCGCCGTGACCATGTTCATGGGGATGATCCGCATCCGCTCTCGCCAATCTTATGTTTGCCGCCGCAAGCGCCGGCATATGATCGAACAGCTCGGCTTCCAGCGCTGCCGTGATCTTTTTCGCTTCGGAAACCGGCAGGCTTTCTTCGACAGCGACAGCAATATCGGCGTGCAGCTTGTGACCGATCCACCGCGCCTTGGCATCGACAATGCGCGCCCCAGGCACATGCGCGGCGGCATGGTGGATTTCGCCAATGACCTCAGGCTCAATACCGTCGAGCATGCGGGTCAGCACCGAGCGAGCCGACTGCCAGACGATGCCGAAGATGGCAAGCGTGATGAGCAGGCCGACAATCGGGTCGGCCAGCGGAAAACCGAGCCAGACCCCGAGCGCCCCGATGACCACGGCAAGGCTGGTCAAGCCGTCGGTGCGGGCATGGTAGCCGTCGGCGATCAGCGCGGCGCTGCTGATTTCCCGGCCGACGCGGATGCGGAACACCGCAACGGCCTCATTGCCGAGAAAGCCGACAATGCCTGCCGCCGTCAGCCACCCAAGATGCGTCACCACGCGTGGATTTATCAAACGATCGATGGCCTGATAACCGGCGACGATGGCGCTGAACAGGATGATCCCGACGATGATGATCCCGGCCAGGTCCTCGACCCGGCCAAGGCCGTAGGGGAAGGTCGGCGACGGCTTGCGCCGGGCCAGTATGAACGCGATCCACAGCGGAATGGCGGTGGTGGCGTCGCCGATGTTGTGGATCGTGTCGGCCAGCAGCGCCACGCTGCCCGACAGCACCACCACGACGATTTGCAATGCCGCGGTGATCGCCAGGATGACGAACGACCATTTTATCGCCCAGATGCCCCGGTCGGTCGTCGTGATGGTCGCATCGATGACCCCGTGGGTATGCCCATGCGAGCCGTGATCGCCATGGTCGTGACCATGCGCCGTGTGATCGCGCGCCCCGAACCCAAACCAGTCGAGAATGCGCGCGCCGAGGCTGTTCACAGGTATTTGACTGCTCACAGGTATTTCGCCAGTTGCTTGAGTTCCGCCAGCGAGTTGCCGCCCGCTTCCGCGGTGCCCGTTTCCGCAGTATCGCTCAGGCAGTGCTCGATATGATCGTGGATCAGTTCGCGCTTTGCGCTGCTGATGGCGCTTTCCACGGCATGGAGTTGCTGCGCCAGATCAACGCAAGGACGATGCGCCTCGAACATGGACAGCACCGCCGCAAGGTGGCCTTGCGCGCGCTTCAGACGCTTCACGATATCGGGATGCGAACGGTGGATGCCTTCGGACATGCCTGCGTTCCTATCCTCCCCGGGGGGATATGGTCAATCTTTTTTGAACTCACCTTGCCGGTGAGGCTTCCCACAGATCGAAGAAAACCACCGGCCCGTCCAGCGACTTGCCACCTTCCTGCGGTTAACCTGTCGGACCGGCCGGCCCGTATTATTTCGTGACCATGTCGCGCTGGAACCTTCCCTCGCACCACGCGTTCGGGGCGCTGTATTCGCCGTGCCTCATATTTAGGCAAACTTGGCGACGGGCGAATATCGGTGGGGAGGCAAGAGCATGGGTTGGGGAGGAGCATGTTGTCATGTCGAACCGAGAAATTGGAACGTCCCACACATTGGGGCTGCGCGTCGCTGATCTCAAAGCCAGGATGCAGAGCGCCCGGATTACCGAGCACGAGATGAAAACCTTTCAGAAGGTCGCCGCCGTCATGGGAGGAAGTGAAGGCTCCCTACGCCTCGATGCCGACGACCTGATTGCCGCGTCTTTCGTTGTCGAGATGCTGGACGACCCCAGGGCGAATTGACGATCGTGGCACCCCTGGCGATCAGCCAGGCACCACGTCGGAGGCCAGGAAAGCGGCGCGCCCGAGACTGGCGGCCGCTTTCCTGACGCGTTGCAAATGCGCCTGGCGCTCGGCCACGGAGACAGTGTCCATGCGATAGAGCGCCAGGAATTTGGTCGAGCACAGCGGATGGCAGACGGAGCGGAAGCCGCGCAGCAAGGTGCGCCGGCCCGGCTGTCCCATGATCCACGACATCAGCGGCGTCGCGCCGCATGTGGTCAAGACGGAACACCATCAGTCGCGTCAAGGCCTGCTCGCTAAGGCTGATGCTCTACGACGCCCCCTCTGTCCTGCCGGACAGAGGGGGCGCGGTCCAGCAATGCCGGCATTGAAATCCTGTTTCTTCTCAAGTGGATGCAAGTCACAGGTGAATCTATTGAAGAGGTGCCGTCGCAATGACGGCAGGCACTCATCGCCCCCAGCCGGGAAAGCGCTCCGGACGCAGCCATTGCTGCGCCGGGTTGCCGTCGCCCGAAAGCACCGCGTCCACCAGCCAGCGCGCCGTGGCCGGTGCGGCATGCATGCCGATGGAGCCCATGCCGCCATGCACGAACAAGCCATCGATATCAGTTTTGCCGGCGACCGGCAGACCGTCGGAGAGCATCGGCCGGTTGCCGGGATAGACGTTGCTCACCCGCGGCGAGCCAAGACCGGGCAGCATGCGCAGCGTGCGGCTGGCGATCCGGCTCGCCATATCGGTGTTGCGAACCAAGTCGCGAAAAGCCGGCTGGACCGATGCGCCGAGCCGCGCATCGCCGCCACGCATCGGATTGAGGCAGATGGCCTCGACGGCCGGCTGGTCGTCCCGCTGTTCGGCGACGTCGGCAAGGCCGGCGAGGCTCATCCGCTTTCCCAGTTCCTCCTGGTCCGGCCATGTCAGCTCCTCGACGATCCACGGCAGCTCGAAGTCGAGCTTGCCCAACTGGATCAGCCAGCCGCGGCCGGCTGTGAACGGCAGGCTAGGCAGCGGCCCGTCGCCGACGGTTCGCCGCAGCAGGTCCGACATCCACAGCCCGTTGGCGATGAAGACGAGGTCGGCTGATATGATCCCCTGATCCGTCAGCACGCCCTGGACCTTGCCGCCCTTCGAGAAAATCTGGGCGACGCGAAGCCCTGTCCGGATCGCGGCACCGGCCTCGCGGGCAGCGTGGGCGAAGGCATGCGTCGCCCCCATCGGCTCCAGGGTCCAGGCGCGGCCGACGCTATAGCCGCCCGCCACCTTGAAGCCGATGCGCGGATGGTCCCGCGCGAGTTCCGCGCCGGTGACCTTCTCCATGGCGACACCGGCGGCCCGGTAGCGATCGGCGACAGTGCCGGCCGCCTCGAAGCTGGCCTGGTCTTCCGAGATGAGCAGGTGACCTATCGCCGAGAACTCGAAGGGCACCGCTCCTTGAGAAAGCTCCTCATAGATCGCCGCGCAGGCGTCGAGCATCTCGACCACTTGCGTCTGCGGGCCGCTGAGCAAGGTGCCGGTGTTGCGTCCCGACGATTCGGCGGCAATCACGGCCTGTTCGAGAACGACCGTTTTGACGCCTCTGGACGCCAGCTCCCAGGCCAGCGTGCAACCGGCGATGCCACCGCCGATGACGACGGCGTCGACCGGTCTGTTGTAGGAGCCCGGTTGCTTGGCTGAGCGGCCCGATGCGAGCGACATGGAGTTTCCCCCTGCGGATATATGGCATATCTGGATACTCGTATACGAGTATCCAGATATCCAGACAAGCTGCTTTCTGTTAGGCAGGGTCCAAGTGACAAGGAGAATCGAGTGAGCGGACTTGGCGAGGGCTTGATGCAGAAACCGCTGACGGTGGCCGAGCAGGTGGCGAATGTGCTGCGCGAATCGATCGCCGACGGCAGTCTGGCGGCCGGCACGCCACTGCGTCAGGACGATCTTGCCGAGCGCTTCGGCTTCAGCCGCATGCCGGTTCGCGATGCGCTTCGCCAGCTCGAAGCCGAAGGCATCGTTTCGATCCATCCGACCAAGGGGGCGCATGTCGCCAGAATGGACGCTGCCGAGATCCGGGAGATCTTTGCGGTCCGCGCACTGCTCGAAAGCGAAGCGCTGCGGCTCTCGGTGCCGAACCTCGGCAAGGAGAAGCTCGACGAGGCCGGCTATGTGCTCAACCAGATCGACGCCGAGCCGAATGTCGGCCGCTGGGGAACGCTGAACCGTGCCTTTCACCTGGCCCTTTATAGCGCCTGCGGCAACGCCCGTCTTCTTGGCCTCATCGAAGCCCACCACAATGCGGCCGACCGCTACGTTCGCGTTCTCCTGTCCAACCTCAACTATCGCAGCCGCTCGCAGGCGGAGCACCGCGACCTGGTGACCACCTGCCGCCACCGCGATGCCGAGGCGGCCGTCCGCGTCTTGCGAAAGCACCTCAGCGAAGGCATGGAAACGCTTGCCAAGGCTGGAGATGGGCTAGCGGGAAAGTCCTGACCTTGCCGGAACGACGTAAGCCGCCACAACCGAGTACCGGCCGGCCACGCCCCTCGCCTGGCGCCAGTCGTCCCCGAGCGAGTCCACCCAGCGTCAGCCTTTGCCGTGCGCTGTCGAAACTCGGCCTGTGCTCGCGCAAGCAGGCCGAGATCCTGGTCGCCGAAGGGCGCGTCCGGGTCGCCGGCAAGATCGTGCGCAACGGCTCGATGCGCGTCGATCCCGGCCGCGACCGCATCGAGGTCGACGGCAGCCGCGTCGTCGCCGAGCGCAAGGTCTATCTGATGATCAACAAGCCGCGCGGCCTGGTCACCACCCGCGACGACCCGCAGGACCGCGGCACCGTCTATGACTGCCTGGCAGAACTCGACCTGCCCTTCGTGTCGCCGGTCGGCCGCCTCGACAAGGCCAGCGAAGGCCTGCTGTTGATGACCAACGACACGCGTTTCGCGCAGCGCCTGCTCGACCCCGCCTCGCACGTCGCCAAGATCTATCACGTGCAGATCGGCGCCCTGCCCGACGAGACCATGCTGGCGCGGTTGCGTGCCGGCGCGACGGTCGATGGCGAGCTTTTGACGGCGCGGTCGATCGATGTTCTGCGCAGCGGCACCAGCACCGCCTGGCTGGAAATCACCCTTGACGAGGGCCGCAACCGCCATATCCGCCGGCTGCTCGGGGCGCATGACGTGGAGGTGCTCCGCCTCGTGCGGGTGGCGATCGGCCCCTTGCAGCTCGGCGAGCTTGCCAAGGGCAAGGCACGCCACCTCACCGCCGAAGAGCTGGCGCTGTTTCAGGGCTGAGCGAAGACGCATCGCTCTCCCTTCTCCCCTTGTGGGAGAAGGTGGCCGAGCGAAGCTCGGTCGGATGAGGGGTGTTCCAGCTTGGCACCAACAGCGATCCTTCCAACACCCCTCTTCCGTCTTGGCGCTACGCGCCAATCCACCTTCTCCCACAAGGGGAGAAGGGAAAGGGCAGCCCCGCCGCCCCCCCAGCTTTCCCGCTACTCGGCCGGAACCGGGCTGAGGCCGGTATCGCCCATCGAGTGCGGCCTGGCTTCCTTGCGTGCCGAGGCACGGGCGAGAACGCTTTGCCGGTTGATCGATTTGCGCTCGGCATCGATGCGCTGGATCAGGATTTCCGCGCGTTCGATCGACCCGAGCAGGGCCAGGATCGTGCCACGCTCAGCAGCGCCAGCATTCGGTCCGAGCGCCAGCGTGCGGGCGCGCAGCTCCTCGACCTCCGGCAGATTGACGTGGCCGGCCGGCATCTGCGGGTTGGAGATGCCGTAAGTCGGCAAGATCTCCCGCAGCGAAACATCGAGCTTGCTCAACGCCACGTCGACGATGGCCTGCGCCGGGCCGCTGAACTTCTCGCGCCTGACGCGGCGTGCCACCTGATGCATCGATTCCGTCAAGGCAGCCGTGAAGTCGGCTTCCTCGATCAGGCTGGCGATCAGGTCGAGCTGGTCATAAGGCAAATCCTCCTTCATTAGTTCGGCGGTGTAGGCACGGATATCGCGGCTGAGAATGTCGGTTGCGAGATAGTGCTCGCCCGGATCCGACGGCGCCTTCTTGGACGAGCGTGCGATGTCGAGGAACATTGCGCCGGCCTCGAGGTGACGGGCCGTTTCCTGCTGAACGGCGGGAACGGCCTTGGCAAAATCGCCGGCCAGCTTGCGGTCGAGGAATCTCGGCGTCGAGAAATCCTCTGCGTCATCGGCATCCGTGTGGCCGACACGCGACAAAATCCGCTCGAACACACCGATGAACGGGAACAGCAACAATGTATTGAAGATGTTGAAGAAGGTCGAGTAGAGGCCGACCGCGACCGGCACCAGGGGGAAGGTCTCCTTGCCGTCGACGATCACCGGGATGGCGGGATCGCCGCCGAAGAACTGCATGGCCCATTCCAGGACCTGCATGGAGACGAAGAACAGCGGGATGGTGATGCACACGCCGATGATGTTGAACGAGATGTGCGCGTAAGCGGTCCGCTTGGCGTTCTTCGAAAGATTGAGCGAAGCCATCCACGAGGTGATCGTGGTGCCGAGATCGGCGCCGAGCGAGAAGGCGACGGCCGTCGTCCAGTCGAGAATGCCGGCGGCGCCAAGGCCCATCACAATGCCGATCGTCGCCGAGGACGAATGGATCATGGCGGTCACGCCGGCGGCGATGAACACGCATTTGAGGAGGTTGAGATAGGAGTCGGCCGTGAGGGTCTGCAGCAGGGCCATGACTTCAGGCAGGTTGCGAAGCGGGCGCAGGCCGCCGGTCATCAGGTTGAGGCCATAGAAGATCAGCGCGAAGCCCATGCAGGCGAGCGCAATGTTCTTGACCTTTTCGCTTTTGGCGAAGCAGTAGACCAGCGAGAACACGCCGGCCAGGATCAATCCAAGCGGGCCGAGCGGCAGGGCGATGAGCCCGTTGCCGAGCGTGGTGCCGATATTGGCGCCCATGATCACGCTGATCGCCGGTCTCAGGGCGATGACCCCGGCATTGACCAGGCCGACGACCATGACGCTCATCGCCGTCGACGACTGGATGACGCCGGTGATCAGCGTTCCTGCCAGCACGCCCTTGATCGGCGTTCCGGCGGCCTTGGCGAGAAAGGCGCGCATCCGGTTGACCGAAAGCGCCTGGATGCCGTTTGCCATGAAGTCGAGGCCGAGCATGAAGATGCCCAACCCCCCGATCACCGGCACGAGGATGTCCTTGAAGATATCTATGTCCATGTCACGCAGTCCCCAACAAGCCGTTACCACGGCGCGATATGACGTTCAGTTCAGGTGCTGCGCGAGGCAGCCTGGCTCTTCAGCTCAGTTTCCGACGGGCGCTTGGCTCGCCCAGTATTGTTCGACCTGGTCGACGAGCGCCTTCGGCAGCGGCACATAGCCGAGCGCGGCGGCGTCGCCCGCGCCCTGCGCGAAGGCGAGCCGGAAAAGGTCGTGCACGCGGCGATAGCGATGTTCCGAACGGCCCGAGACCTGAACGACCGCGAACACAGCCGTGCTGATCGGATAGGCGGCATCTCCGTCTCGATCGGTCAGCGAAGCGAAGAAATCGGTCGTTTGCGCCCAGTCGATGGACGTCGCAGCAGCCTGCACGCCGTCGGGCTCCGGCTTGACGAACTTGCCGGATTTGTTCTCGATCAGCGCGTAGGAAAGGCTGGCGCGCTGCGCCTGGCCGGATTCGGCATAGGCGATCGCCCCCTTCGTGTCATGCACGGCTCGAATGAGGTTCTGCGTGCCTTCGGCATCGGCGCCGAGCGGCCACGAGATCAGTGTGTTGGCGCCGTATTTGCTCTTCCACTCGTCGCTGACCGCCGACAGATACTCCGTGAACACAAAAGTCGAGCCGGACCCATCCTTACGGTGAAGAACGCTGATCCTAAGATCGGGCAGCGTCAGATCCGGATTCGCCGCCTTGATCGCGGGATCGGACCATGACTGGATCTTGCCCAGATAGATGTCGGCCAGAAGCGGCCCCGTCAGGCGAAGGCTTCCCGGGCCAATGCCGTCGAGATTGACGACGACGGCGATGGCGCCCATCACGATCGGAAACTGCTGGCGGCCGGCTTTCCTGAGGTCGGCGGCGTTGATCGGCGCATCCGTCGCGGCAAAGTCCATGTCCGGCTGGTCGAGACGCAGGATGCCGGCGAGCGAGCCGACGATCTCATAGTCAACCTTCCAATCGGGCGAGATATAGTCGCCGCCATCTGCGCGGGCGCTCTCGTAGGCCGTTGCCCATTTGCCGATGATCGGGGCAGCCAGTGTCGATCCAGCGCCGCGAATAGGCTCAGCCTGCGCAGCGGCACCGATCATCAAGGCAACAGCCAGCGTGATGGCGCCACTTGATCCGGTTATCTTCGGCCATTTGCGCCGAAGTGACGCAAAGCTTGCTGGAAACATCATGGCGATCCCCGACTATACTGCGCAAATAAAAATCTACTTTTCAGTCTTGGCAGATATCAACAGTCGTCCGCCCGGCGAACACACACCGGCCGAGAGACAACATTGCTCATCGTATGAACCTTGGTTAACAATTGGATGACAGAGATCTTGTGGGGCGAATCTTTTTTATTCGGATTTTCCGCGATCACTTGTCCCGCCCGTTCCTCGGACTCCTATGAAGAATTGGGGTCCGAAGGACTGGGCTCCAACGTTGCGCCTCGCGCTCACCCTTCTCCCCCTTGTGGGAGAAGGTGTCGCCGAAGGCGACGGATGAGGGGTGTTCCAGCTTGGCAACGACGGCGCTCCGTCCAACACCCCTCAACCGTCTTGGCGCTGCGCGCCAATCCACCTTCTCCCCCAAGGGGAGAAGGGGAGAAGGAAGTCTACGCAGCCCTCACTTCGCGTCGTGGAAGATGATGCCGACGGTATGGCGCATGCCGGAGCGAAGCCTACTGACGCCGTGCCTGAGATTGACGCGGTAGCTGCCTTTGCTGCCCTGGACCGGACGATTGTGCACCGCGAAGGCGACCGCATCGCCCTGGTGCAACGGCACCACCTCGGCCCGGCTCTGCATGCGCGGGCGCTGTTCGGTCAGCACGAACTCGCCGCCGGTGAAGTCCTTGCCGGGTTCGGACAGCAGGATCGCCACCTGCAGCGGGAAGGCAAGATCGCCGTAGAGATCCTGATGCAGGCAGTTGAAGTCGCCGGTACCATATTGCAGCAGAAGCGGCGTCGGCCGTGTCTGGCCCTGGTCATGGCATTGCTTGAGGAACGCGGCATGCTCGTCCGGATAGCGCTGGGCGATGCTCATGCGCTGGTTCCAGTCGTTGGCGACCGCGGCGAGGCGCGGATAGAGCGCGGTGCGCAAGCCGCCGATCAGCTCGGGCAAGGGATAGCGGAAATAGCGGTACTCGCCCTTGCCGAAGCCGTGCCGCGCCATATGGACATGGCTGCGGAAATGGCTCTCGTCCGGGTAAAGCCCGGCGACCTCCCGGCATTCTTGCGGCGTCAGCAGCTTTTCCATCACCGCGCAGCCATAGCCGCTCATCTCCCCGGCCAACGCCTGCCAATCATATGCGGCGACGCGCGTCTCCGCCGATCGGACCGCTGCCCTCGAACCTATCGAATGAATGGTCATGGCTTTGCCTCCTCTGGCTTCGTCCTGCCCATCAGATGGGTGAAACAGTGCGCGCGAACCACCCGTTTCCTGCCAAAGGGGTTGCATAGTTCGGTGTGTCGCGTCTCACAATCTCAAGCACCGGTGGCGCCGTTTTCGGGCGCTGGCCTGATCGCTCCGCCCCCCGAAGTAGCGAGGTAGAGGGCGGCGGCCAGCATGATCGTTGCCCCAAGCATGCCGACGAACGATGTCCGCTCGCCCAGGAAAAGTGCCGCGCCCAGGGCGCCGAACACGCTTTCGGCGCTGACGATTACCGCCGCGTGGCTGGCCGAGGTGAAACGCTGGGCAATCGTCTGGATGCCGAAGCAGACGGCGGTAGAGAATACGCCGAGCACAAGCAGTTGCGGCCAGGCATCGAACGCATTGGCAGGCGACAGATTGCCATGGAAGAAGCCGAGCGGCAGGCTGATCACCGCCGCGCCAAGGAACTGCGCCGCCATGGCGGTGAACGGGCGTCCATAGGTCTGCGCATGACGACCGAGCTCGACCATCCAGAGCGCGTAGCAGGCCGCCGACAGCATGATCGCCACATCGCCCTGGTTGAAGCTGGCGATGCCGCCGGACAAGAGCAGCGCGCCGACCAGCGTCAGGCCGGCGGCGAGGCCGACGGCCGCTGTCAGCCGCTCGCCGACCAGCAGCCACGCCGCGAAGGGCGTCATCACCGTCGCCGTGCTGACCAGAAAGCTGGCATTCGTCACCGACGTGCCGAGATAGCCGATCTGCTGCAGGACGATCGCGATTGCAAACAGCACGCTGACCCTTGCCAAGCTCGCGCGATAGAGGCCGCCTGGCGGTCGCCGGGGTTCGGTGGCGATCAGCGGCAGCACCAGGATCCAGCCGATCAGGCAGCGCATGCCGACCGCGCTCAACGGGTCGAGATGGTCCAGAATGGTCTTCTGCGAAACATTGCCGAGGCCCCATAGTGCCGCGGCGAACAGAAGCAGAAGATTGGCATGCAGCTTCGACATCGGTCTTCCCCTCGCTTTGGACGTCGAGGGAAGGCTGGCTGAACCCCGCTTACGGATCGCCTACGCGTTGGAATCGGACGGGGCGTTGCCCTGGATCAGCTTCACCCGCCGCGAAGTGTCATGGATTTCGGCAAAATCGAGCCCATATCCTTGATATGGAGCTTTGAGCGTGAAACTCGCGCGTGTAGCCCTGATTGCCGCGGCTTTTGTAGCCGCTGTGTTCGTTTGTTTTTCTTCCACAACCGGAGAGGCGAACGGCCAGGAGAGGATTGCGCTGCGCGTCGAGATAGACGGCGCCATCGGTCCGGCGAGCGCCATGCAGCTCGAGGAAGCGCTGGCGGTAGCCGCGCAGCGGAACGCCGAGGTTCTCATCCTGCAGATGAACACGCCCGGCGGGTTGGTCACCAGCATGCGCGAGATCATCGCCGATATGCTCGCCTCGCCGGTTCCCGTCATCGGCTATGTCGCGCCCGCCGGTGGTCATGCGGCGAGCGCCGGAACCTACATCCTCTACGCAACCCATGTGGCGGCGATGGCGCCCGGCACCAATCTGGGTGCGGCAACGCCGATCGAGATGGGCGGACCGCTGCCATCCTTTCCCGGCGGCGACGACAAGAACAATGGCCCAGGAGCCGGCAAAGACCAGAAGAACCCGCCAGCGGGCGATGCGATGATCGCCAAGGCGACGAACGACGCGGTTGCGTTGATCCGCAGCCTGGCTGAACTGCGCGGGCGCAATGCCGAATGGGGTGAAAAGGCCGTGCGCGAGGCGGCCAGCCTGTCGGCCAACGCGGCGCTGCAGGAGCATGTCGTCGACTTCGTCGCCCGCGACACGACCGAGCTGCTTCAGCTGGCTGACGGCCGCACGGTGGAAATGGCCGGCAGGAAAGAGGTGCTGGCGACGAAAGGGCTGCCGGTTGAAACGCTGGAGCCCGGCTGGCTCATCCGGCTTCTCGCTGTCATCACCGACCCGAACATCGCCGTGATCCTGATGCTGATCGGCGTTTATGGCCTCGTCTTCGAGTTCACGAGCCCGGGCGCGGTCGCGCCCGGCGTGATCGGCACGATCTGCCTTCTGCTCGGACTCTATGCACTCAATCTCCTGCCGATCAGCTATGCCGGCCTTGCCTTGATGCTGCTTGGCATCATCTTCCTCGTGGTCGAGGCCTTCAACCCCACAGTGGTGCTTGGGCTGGGAGGCGTGGCTGCCTTTCTGCTGGGCGCTGCCATGCTGCTCAGGATCGAGGGGCCCGGCTTCGAGATGTCGTGGGCCGTCATCGGCACCGCCGCCGCCCTGACGCTCGGCCTGGCGCTGTTGACCGGCAGCTATCTGTGGGCGGCCCGCAAGAACGCTCCGCGTGTTGGCGCACAGGCCATGCAAGGGCTGCCGGCCAAGGTCCTCGACTGGGAGGGCAGCGAGGGTCACGTGCTCGCCCGAGGCGAGCGCTGGCGGGCGAAGGCCGACGAACCCTTTGCAGTCGGCGACAGCGTCGAGGTGGCTGATGTCAGGGGTCTCGTGCTGACGATACGGCGCCGCAATGCGGGAAGCGATGGAGCAAGGCAATGATCATCGGTTATGTGGCCTATCTGGTAGCAGCGCTCGTCGTGCTCATGTTCCTGTCCGCGGCCATTCGCATCCTGAGGGAATATCAGCGCGGCGTGGTCTTCACGCTCGGCCGTTTCACCGGGGTCAAGGGGCCCGGCCTGATCATCCTCATCCCCTTCGTGCAGCAGATGGTGAGGGTCGACCTGCGGGTGGTGGTCCAGGATGTTCCGCCGCAGGACGTGATCTCGCGCGACAACGTCTCGGTGAAGGTCAACGCGGTGCTGTATTTTCGTATCGTCGACGCCGAGCGGGCGGTGATCCAGGTCGAGGACTTCATGGCCGCGACCAACCAGTTGGCGCAGACCACATTGCGCTCGGTGCTCGGCAAGCATGAGCTCGATGAAATGCTGGCCGAGCGTGACAAGCTCAACAGCGACATCCAGGAGATCCTCGATCAGCGAACCGATGCCTGGGGCATCAAGGTCTCTGATGTCGAGATCAAGCATGTCGACCTCAACGAGAATATGGTCCGCGCCATCGCCAAGCAGGCCGAGGCCGAACGGCTGCGGCGTGCCAAAGTGATCAATGCCGACGGCGAACAGCAGGCGGCGGCAAAACTCGTCGAGGCCGGCAAGATGCTGGCCGAGGCACCGCAGGCCATGCAGCTGCGCTATTTCGAGGCGCTCCACGACATCGCCGGTGAGCGCTCGTCGACGGTCGTGTTTCCGCTGCCGGTGGATCTCCTCGCTCATTTCATCAAGCAGCAAGGTGGAGGCGGAGGCGGCTGAGCGCGTAATCTCCCCCTCGAGGGGGAGATGGCCGCGAAGCGGCCAGAGGGGGTCGTCTCACATAGATCGCCGACGCCTTCCTCTACGAGAGACGGCGCTGACGCCCCACGCGCGGCGACCCCCTCTGTCGCCTTCGGCGACATCTCCCCTCAAGGGGGGGAGATCAGCACCCTCACCTCCGCCAAGGCGGCTCTGGCGCAAAGCGCTTGCCGATCCAGTCGGCGAAGGCGCGCGTCTTGGCCGCTTGCCCCTTGGCTGAAGGCATCACGATATAGACCGCGCCCTCGTCGGCGAGCGTCCAGTCCTCCAGAACAGGCACCAGCCGTCCGTCGGCGAGTTCGCGTCCGACCAGCCAATCCGTGCTCATCATCAGGCCGACGCCCTGCACGGCGGCCTGGACCAGCACCTCGGCATCATCGGTGACCAGCGGCCCGGAAACCTCGATACGGACGCGACGGCCCGTGCCGTCGGTCATCTCCCAGGCGGGAAAGGTCTGGAACCCGGTGAAACCCAGGCAAGCATGCTCGACAAGCGCCTGCGGCCTGGCCGGCGTGCCCGCGCGAGCAAGGTAGGACGGTGCGGCGCACAGCAGCCGGCGCCGCGTCGCCACCTTGCGCGCCACCAGGCGCGAATCCTCCAGCGCGCCGAGACGGACGGCGACATCGAAATTCTCGGCGACGAGATCGACGAAACGGTTGGAGAACTCGGCCTCGATGCGGACGTCGGGAAATTCGGCGAGAAATTCTGGCAGCAGCGGTCCGATCCACATGCGCCCGAACGATCCGGGCAGCGCCAGTCGCAGCACACCGCGCGGCCCGCCGCCGGCATGCGCCGACGCAGCCGCCTCGGCCTCATCGACTGCGGCCAGGATGGCGCGGATGCGGACGAGGAACTCCGCTCCCGCCTCGGTCAGCGACACGCTGCGCGTCGTCCGGTGCAGCAACCGCACGCCGAGCCGCTCCTCCAGCGAAGCGAGGCGACGCGACAGGATCGTCGCGTCGCGTCCGACGCGCGCCGCCGCTTTGGTGAAGGAGCGTGCCTCGGCGATCGCCGCGAAGGCTGCCATCTCGGCCAGTGCGGCCGGTTCATGGGATTGCTGCATCTGGCGCATAACTCAACTGCAAAATCCAAGGATTATGCAGAGATAGCGCAGCAGCTAGTTTCACTCAATCCCATCTATTGGCCCGTCGGCCGATCAACCGGAGTGAGACCATGAAAGCCATCGAACTGACTGCACCCCGACTGGACGCCTTTCGCGCGGCAACCGTTGCCACACCTGAACCGCAGCGCGGCGAAGTGCTGATCCGCCTGCGCGCCGGGAGCCTCAATTTCGTCGATGTCGCGGTGGCGAGCGGCAATTATCCTGGTCCGAGCTTTCCGCTCATTCCGGTCGTCGACGGCGCCGGCGAGATCGTCGGCATCGGCGAGGGCGTGTCGAGGCTCGCCGTTAACGACCGCGTCATCGCCCATGCAAAGCCGCACTGGATCGGCGGCCGTCCGCGGCCCTACGAGACGACCGAGATGCGCGGCCTGACGCTACCCGGATCGCTCGCCGAATATGTCGCGCTGCCGGCCAATGCCGTCGTGCCGGTGCCGGCGCATTTGTCCTTCGAAGCGGCGGCGACGCTGCCGATCGCCGGCACCACCGCGTGGAATGCGATCCGCGCCGCCGATGTCGGGCCGGGATCGGTCGTCGTCCTGCTCGGCACCGGCGGTGTCTCGATCCTGACCCTACAGCTTGCCAAGGCCGCCGGCGCCACGGTCGTCATCACCTCGTCATCGGACGAGAAGCTGGAGCGCGCCAGGGCGCTCGGCGCCGATCACCTCATCAACTACCGCACGACGCCGGACTGGGACACGAGGGTGCTCGAACTGACCGAGGGCGTCGGCGCCGACCTGATCGTCGAGACCGGCGGATCGGCCACCTTCGCCCGCTCGGTCAACGCCGCCGCGCCCGGCGGCACGGTGTTCACCATCGGCTTCGTCACCGGCGCCGAGACCACCGCAAACCTGCTGCCGATCATCGTCAAGGCACTCAGGGTGGTGGGCAACAATACCGGCTCGGTTTCCGACCTGCGCGACGCCGCCCGCGCCATCGCCGCTGCCCGTATCGAGCCGGTCATCGACACGGTGTACAGCCAGGACCAGGCAGCCGAAGCCTACGCACACATGGCGGCCGGCGGCCGGCATTTCGGCAAGCTGGCTTTTGCGCTGTCGTGGTGAGTCTGGACAGGGCGCCGTAGTTGAAGCTGCCAATCTCCCCACGACGGGGAGATCGACAACTTCACGGCCTCCGCTAAATCAGCTTCTCCAGCGTGATCGGCAGATCCCGCACCCGCTTGCCGGTGGCGTGGAACACCGCGTTGGCGATCGCCGGAGCAACGCCGACGATGCCCAGCTCGCCGACGCCCTTGCCGCCGAGCACCGAGGAATGCAGGTCGGGGATGCCGACCGAGATCACCTCAATGTCGGGAATATCGGCATTGGTGGCGATGAGATAGTCGGCCAGATTGTTGTTGACGACGCGGCCGTGGCGGCGGTCGACGATGCCTTCCTCCAGCAGCGCCTGGCCGATGCCCATGATGATGCCGCCCTTCCACTGGCTTTCGGCGAGCTTGGGATTGTAGAGCCGGCCCGAATCGAGCGCCGACACCACGCGCGACACGCGAACCGTGCCAAAGTCCTCGTCGACGCGCACCTCGATGAAATGCGCGCACCAGCTGTGGCGGGAATAATCGCCCTCGGTGTGCGACAGCGCCATCGTTATGGTCGTATTGTTCTTGTAGCGATCCTCCGCCGTCCAAGTGGCCGGCGTGGTGTCGCCCATCGCCTCGATCTGCTCGCGTCCGACGCTGCCGAGCAGCTCGGCGATCGAGACATCCGGACCGTCGCCGCGCGGTGACCTTATGCGGCCCTCACTGACGACCAGCGTGTTGGCCTGCAGCGCATGGAACGGCGAATTGGGATCGCTGATCGCCAGCCCGACCAGCTCATCGAGCGCGGCAGTCGCCGCCTTGTGCACCGCGCCCGTCATCACGCCGGCCAGCCGCGACCCGCCGGTGACGCCTGCTCGGGCATAGCGCGAGTCACCTAGCTTCACCACGACGTTCTCAGCCGGCACGCCCACCACTTCGGCGGCGGTCTGCGCCAGGATCGTATAGGTGCCCTGCCCCATGTCGATGCTCGAGCTTTCGACCTCGACCGAGCCGTCGGTGAGGATGCGCACCATCGCCTCGCCATAGGCGCGCCGCACCGGATAGGTGCCGGCGGCAACGCCCCAGCCGATCAGCTGATTGCCGTCGCGCATCGAGCGCGGCTCGCGTGGACGCTTCGACCAGCCGAAGGCTGCCGCGCCAACCGCGAAGGCCTCCCGCAACTGCCGCGTCGACCACGGCTTCTTCACCTCCGGATCCTGCTCGGCATAGTTCCTGAGCCGGATTTCCAGCGGATCGATGCCGACCTCATAGGCGAGCTCGTCGATCGCGCTTTCGATGCCGAAGGCGCTCGGGTTCTCGCCCGGCGCACGCAACGCACCCGGCACCACGGTGTTCACCCGCACGACATTCTGCCGCGATGAGAAATTCGGCGTCGCATACATGATCGAAGTGACCGAGCCGAGCGGCTCGACCCACATGCCGTCGACCGAAGTCTCGTTGACGCCGCGATGCACGATCGACTGGATCCGTCCCTCTGCGTCGGCACCGAGCGCCACCGTCTGGCGCGTTGCCGCCCGTCCGCCATAGGCGGTGAAGGTCTGCGGCCTGGTGACCGCGAGCTTCACCGGCCGTCCCAGCATTTTCGCGGCCATCGCCGCCACCGCGCCGTAGCCGTAGGCGAACGCCTTGGAGCCGAAGCCACCGCCGATATAGGGCGAGACCAGGCGCACATTCTCGAACGGCACGCCGAACCATTCGGCATAGGTCCGCGCCATGCCGTCGAGCCATTGGCTGGGCTCCCACACCGTCAGCCGGTCGCCTTGCCAATGCGCGATCAGGCCATGCGGCTCCATCGGCGCCTGGTATTCGCGCGGCGTGTTGTAGGCGGCGCAGATGCGCACCGGGGCGGCGGTGAAAGCCGCTTGTGCATCGCCCCATTCCTTGGTCATCGTGTCGACCGGAATGCCGTCGCCGGCCTTTGGATCGTCGAGATCAACGATGGCCGGCGTCTCGTCATAGCTGACCTTGACCAGCGCCGCGGCCGCGACCGCCTGCTCGAAACTCTCGGCAACCACCGCCGCGACATGCTGGCCGCTGAAGGTGATGTCGCGCGCCAGCGGGCAATAGGGAACATCCGGCGGCGGCGTGCCCAGCCAGTCCGTCGCGGTGTTGAGGCGCAACACATTGTCCGGCGTCAGCACCAGAAGCACGCCGGGTGCGCTTTCAGCGGCGGCGGTGTCGATCGACCGCACCTTGCCGGCCGCAATCGTGCTCTCGACGAGAACGGCGTGGCTGAGCCCTTCGAGCTGCTGCTCGACCGCGTATTTTGCGGCACCGGTGATCTTGGCCGGGCCATCGACGCGCGACAGCCGCCCGCCCACTGCCTCTGCAAAGATGGCGCCGTCCGATGCGTCGCCCCTCTTCGATTCACTTTGTCGGGTTCTGATCTCGTGAACGGTCATGCCGTTTCTCCAACTTTAAGGATGGCGCGGGCGACGACGCGCGGCGCCAGTTCGATCTTGTAATGGTTGGCGCCGTGGTCGACGGCGCCCTCGATGGCGAGCAGGCTGGCTTGCTTGACGATATCAGCCTCCAGCAACTTGCCTTTCAGCGCCTCTTCCACGGCGCGTGCCCGCCACGGCTTGGTGGCGACACCGCCAAGCGCCACACGCAAATCCCTGATCGTGCGGCCGTCGGCCTCGAATTCGACGCCGACAGCAGCGCTCGCCACGGCAAATTCGTACGACTGGCGGTCACGGACTTTCAGATAGGTCGAACGTCCCGCAGCGGCGGAAGCAGGAATGCTGATCGCGGTGATCACCTCGCCTGGCTCGATCGCATGCTCTCTGTCGGGCGTGGCGCCCGGCAGGAGAAAAAAGTCGCCGGCCGCGACCTGGCGGTCGCCGAGATGGACTGTTGCGTCGAAGGCGACCAGCGCCGTCGCCAGATCGCCCGGATAGGTGGCGATGCAGGCCTCGCTGGTGCCGAGCACGGCATGGCCGCGGGTGACGCCGCCGATCGCCGAGCAGCCGCTGCCGGGCGTGCGCTTGTTGCAGGCGGGAAAGTTCGCCGGATCGCGGAAATACGGACAGCGCGTGCGCTGCATCAGATTGCCGCCGATAGTCGCCATATTGCGGAGCTGCGCCGAGGCCGTCTGCCACAGCGCTTCCGAGACGGCGGGGAACCGGCTTTTTATCTCGGCATGGTCGGCGACGCTGCTCATCCTGGCCAGCGCGCCGATGGTGACGCCCCGGTCATCGACCGTGATCGTATCCAGTCCCTTGAGATGGCTGATGTCGACCACGGTTTCGGGTTCGGTGACGCCGCATTTGGCGAGATCGATGAGGGTGGTGCCGCCGGCGAGCAGCATGGCGCCGGGCAGCGCCGCCGCCTGGCGTGCCGCATCGACGGAATTGGCGCGCAGATACGAAAAATCCCTCATGACGCGGTCTCCATGGATGACGCAACCTCCAGTGCCGCCTGGCGCACGGCGGCGACGATGTGCGGATAGGCGCCGCAGCGACAGAGATTGCCGGCCATGTATTCGCGGATCTCGTCATCCGAGCCGGCATGGCCTTCGCGGATGCAGGCGACCGCCGACATGATCTGTCCCGGCGTGCAGTAGCCGCACTGGAAGGCGTCCTGTTCGAGGAAGGCGGCCTGGACCGCGTGCAGCGTGCCGTCGCCATCGGCAAGCCCTTCGATTGATGTGACCGCCCTGCCCTGGGCCTGGGCGGCAAGCGTCAGGCAGGCCAGCACGCGCTGGCCGTCGACATGCACGGTGCAGGCGCCGCATTGGCCCTGGTCGCAGCCTTTTTTGGTGCCGGTCAGGCCGAGATGATCGCGCAAGGCGTCGAGCAGCGTGACGCGCGGCTCGACCTCCAGTTCATGGCGAAGTCCGTTGATCTGAAGTTGGATGGGAATTCGGGTTTTGCTTGTCATAGGGGCGTCTGGCTCCAGTTTGCTTGACGCGGAGGGGAGTGATCTGATGCCCGGCCGGCGAGCGGCAAGGTCACCAGGTGGCTAGGTCTGGCGGCTCCCCGGTGATTGGCGAAAGCGGCGGAGCGCATAATCTCCCCCCTTGAGGGGGAGATGGCCGCGAAGCGGCCAGAGGGGGTCGCCTCGCATAGAGCGCCAACCTCCATCTGCCGCAGGAGGCCGCGCCCGGTCGAACCGACCCCCTCTGTCGCCTTCGGCGACATCTCCCCCTCGAGGAGGGAGATCACGCTCTCGCCGGCTTGCAGGCTTTCAACACGTGACATACGCGTTCCCCTGATTATATGATAAAGGTGCTCCACTAAAACGGAGGCGCCTCCGTTTATTACGTGGGGGCTGAACCCGTCGGGTTCAAGCCCCGTATTTGCAGTGGAGAAAAAATTGGCTTCACAGCCGCCCGCAACCGCCAAAGACAAGCCCGACGCGACAGCGGCAAAACCGTTGCGCGCCGATGCGCAGCGCAACCGCGACGCGCTGGTCGAGGTCGCGGCAGTGGCCTTTGCCGCACATGGCGTCGATGCCTCGCTGGAAGAGATCGCGCGCCAGGCCGGCGTCGGCATCGGCACGCTCTACCGGCATTTTCCGACGCGCGAGCATCTGGTCGAGGTGGTCTACCGGCGCGAAGTGGAAAGTCTGTGCGCGGCCGCAGACGAACTCGCCCTTCACCACCCGCCCGACGTCGCGCTCGAACAATGGATGCAGCGCTTCGTCGACTACATCGCCACCAAGCGCGGGCTGGCGACAAGCCTGCGCATCCTGCTCAACACCAATTCAACCCTGTTCTCGGACATGTCCGGCCGGGTGTCGCTCGCTTTGCGGCGGCTGATCGAAGCGGCGGTGGCCGATGGCTCGATCCGCAGCGACGTCGACGCCTCCGACGTGCTGCACGCGCTGGGCGGCATCTATTCGGCGCCCGATACCGACGACTGGCGCGACCGCTCGCGTCGGCTGGTATCGCTGCTGATGGATGGGCTGAGGTTTGGGGCGGGCAGGTCGGCGAAGGATAGCGGGTGAAGGCTGGGCCGCCGAAAGCGCGGCGCTCGGACGAAGTCCGCTTTGCGCCGGCAGCTGCCCCACCCAAGGGTTATAGCCAAGGGTTATAGATAGTCGCGGACAAACATGCCGGCGCTGTGAAGAGCGCGCCTACCGGCACTCAACCCCGCATTCCAAACCGGCCAAGCGTGAATCATATGCGGCCAAATTTCGAGACGTGCTTTGACGTCAGCCGCGCCAGCGGCTTCCGCGAGCCGAGTTGCGTCCGACAACAGCGTCTCGGCCGAACCGACTTGTATCAGCATTGGGGGAAATCCGCTCAGATCGGCGAACAACGGCGAGATCAGGGGATCGCGCCGACCAACGCCATGGCGAACATAGGCGGTTGCCAGTTCCTCCAGATACGCCCGGTGGATGATAGGGTCGATCGCGTCCTTAGTTGATAGTGTCGCGCCGGACATCGAAAGGTCCGTCCAGGGCGAAACCAGCCAAAGACATCGCGGCAGCCGCTCCCCTGCCGCGCGCAATATACTGACCAAGCACAGGGTAAGGTTGCCGCCCGCACTGTCTCCGCCAACCACGATGCGATCCGGCGCGATGCCTTGCCGGCTCAGAAAGCGCCATGCGGTGAGCGCGTCTTCATGTTGCGCAGGGAAAGGATGTTCCGGTGCGCGTCGATAATCGATCGCGAGGGTGCGCATTCCCATTGCTCGACCTGCCTCGGTCACCATTCGACGATGACTTTTGAGAGAGCCTGAGCAGTAGCCACCACCGTGGAAAAAGAGCAGAACCTTATCCCTGTCACTCTCAGGCGCTAGGGACCACTCTCCCTCGAGGCCATCGAAAACCGCATCCTCGCATCGGATGTCGTCCGCAATCGGCCACACCGAACCAACCTCGTCGAGCCGTGCCCGGCGTTCGTCCCAGCTCACCGGTCGCGGCTTTGACATCAACAACCTGCGGACGGCGTTGATCTCCGTCAGATCGACGTGTGCGTCCACATCGCTCATTTTGCTTCCCTAGCCTCATCAAGCATAGAAAACCGGCGGACGGCAGCAGCCACACGCATCCAATAAAGCGCCAATGCCAGCGCTGGGAATTTTTCGTTACAATTGAATACATGGGACGACAGTTCGCCCGCAAACCCGCTCGTCGTCTTTTTAGCACTGACCCACCTTTTAGCACTGACCACCTCCCGCACATGGTCGAATATTTCCATCTGATATTTGGCCGCTTCGGGCACATAGCTGTCCTTCAAGATGAAACATGGTACTCGGACGGCGCGCGAGAGGCTGGTGTTCGAAAGCGACGCCTAAGGGCGCCTAATCGAAACGCCAGCCTGTCGCCTTGCGCGGACGGCCGGTGCGGTTCGCCGAAGACATCATCGGCTCGAGGCTCGGATCGTCGATATTGCCGAAATCGGGCAAGCCATACTTGTACGCCCGGGGATGTGCAGGTGCTGCCCCCTTAGTCAATCTCATTCCAAGCTGCCCTTCACACAGCCTGGATGGGCTCTATCTGCATCTGGAGTCCAAATACTGGAGGACAGCACAATGAAGCACGTTCTCGCATTTGCACTCTTCATCGGCGCCGGATCGCTGTTTGCCACGGCAGCCTATGCCGAACCGCCGGACCATGCCCGCAACGATGACGCATCGCTCCATCCCGGTCATCAAGGGCACCTGTCGAGCGGCCGCGAATACCCAGGAAGACCTGCCACTGAGTTCCACGAGAGCCTAGAGGCGGAAGGAGAGCCGAGCTTTCCGACCGGTCCGGGTGGGTGGGCCGAGCAACAGAGCGACGGCGCCAACGTCCAGCGCAGCAGCACCGACGCAACGGCCGAGGGCAGGTAAACACAGGTCCTGACGGGTAAATCGGCAATGGCCGGTGCATGCACCGGCCATGATCCCGATAGCGGGAGAGCAGGAAGAAAATGACTGCGGCATGGATCGCAGGTCCATGAGGCCTAAACGATCGATGACCGGCTGACGGTCGTAGAGCCGCGCGCTTGCCGCGCCGCGATGGCACCCTCAAGCTCGCCTGAATGCGGCTGCTGCCCTTATTCGATGCCTCTTGGCGTTTCGGTCTAAGAGACTGAGATCCGCCTTCCAGCTGACTTCCCGCGCCGATTAATAGGTCAATCGGAAAGAGCGCCGAGCGCCATTGCCCGACGTTGGCAGTCAGCGTCGCGGGTGTCGCGATCCGCCGCGTCACTCGCAAGACCTTCCTGCGGCAGTGCCAATGGCTTTCCCAGACTGCAAAGGTATAGTGCTCGAAACTGGCGGGGTGGTGTGATGTCGACCATACTTGTGACTGGGGCAACAGGTGGGATCGGGCAAGCAATCTGCGAGCGCCTTGCGGCCAGTGGCACTCGGCTGATGCTAGCGGCCCGTAATCAGGTGCGACTTGAGTCGCTGGTTTCGAGCCTGCCTGCACCAGCCGACGGTTCGCATGAGGCCATACCGGTTGATATGGCATCCGATGCCGCATTGGTCGAGTTCGATCGACACCTCGCCACCTCCGCCCTGAAGCTTGATGGGGTGGTTCTTATGCCGCCCCAACCGCATTCGTCCGCTGACCCTATGCCCGAGCCAGAGGTCTGGCGAACACTGTTTCAGACAAGCTTCATTGGGCCGTTGTCCCTGTTGAAGTCGGCTATCGCTCGGATGGAACCGGCCCCCGAAGCAGGCCGTCGCTGCAAGGTCGTGATCATTTCCGGCATTTCTTCGGCTCAGGTTCTTAGCCACTATGCAACCGCCAACGTCATCCGCACTGCTTGGCTTGGAGAAGCGAAGACGCTTGCCTTTGCGCTGGGCGAAAGAGGTATTCATGTGAACACTCTTTCACTCGGCGGCACGCTGTCGCCCTGGTATCGGGATGCGATTGGCAGGCGTGCGCTAGATGCCGGCGTGACCTTTGAACAAAGGATTGCGGTCGAGACCGACAATATCCCACTCAAAAAGTATGGGACGCCGTCTGAAGTTGCCGTCGTCGTCGAGGGCTTGTTGTCGCCCCTCACTGATCACATGACAGGTTTGAACATTCTACACGATGGCGGCTTCACTCGGGCGTATTGAGGACGCCCTGAGCGCGATTGCGGGCTGACCTTCCATCTTGTCCGTGGTTGCCTGATCTGCCGTTTATTTGTCGTGCAACGCTCCCCTTTCACCGATTGCTGACGTTGAGCGCAACGGAGCTGAAGGTCGTTTTGGGGTCATTTTCCGGATGTTGACGCCCCTATGAACATGTAGGTGTTGAGGCCGAATGGTATTAGTCTGCGCGGTCTGGGGCTTCAGGGACGCGGCAAAGGAATGGATTTCAACTCAGGCCAAGGCTATTTCCTCATCGGCGGCCTCATCCTGGTCGGTGCCGGGCTCCTGATCCTTTCGCTGATCGTCAATATTCGTGTGGCACAAAGCGTGCGCCACGACATGCGCCATCGTGAAAAGCTGCTGGAATATTATCGCAACATCTTTTCCCAGCTCGGCGTCATCCTGATCGGCATTGGCGTTTCCCTGTTCATCTTCTTTTTTCAGCAGAATTATCAGGACCAGCGCAAACGCGAAACGGAACTCCAGCTGGTTCTCGCCAAACTGGCCGCGCGCATTGCTCGCGGCGCCGCCGTGGTCGAATACCTCGGCGAATTCGATGCGCTGCTGGACGATGGCGGGCCCTACGTCAGCCCGGAACTCGGTGGAACGAACACCGCGATCAGCGCACACGGGGCGGAACTCGGCAAGCAGGTCGCCAGTATCTTTTTGGTTGAGCGCGACGTTGAGGTTCAAGCGTTCGAGATCCTGAATTTGTCGCGCGATTTCGAAGCATCGTTCGTCGTCAACGAACTTGATCCCTCGCTGTGGTTCAACATCGTCCGGGATGAGAGCGAAATCAAATATGCCACCACGCAGCTCGCCCTCGACTACAAGGACCTGCAGGATGCGATCGGCGGAGACTCAATCGCGGTTGCGATCGCAAATCCTGGAAAGGAGGCAAAGATCAAGCAGGAGGTGCTCGACATCTTTTATGATGCCGACCTCTTGCGCCTGCGCAGCAGGAGACTTCTCGGCCGTGCGTGCTGGCTTTTCAGCGAGGGGCGGAACTTCGTCAACCTTGGACCGGTCAACGAGATCGAAGCCGATGCCAGGTCGCACCAGGAGTGGATCGACCGGTCGAAACCCTTCCTGACGCAGTTGAAATCGGGAAGCGGCGATTGCTTCAAATTGCTCCAGTTCAGCCCGGCACCCTGAGTTGAGACCAGCGTCTTGAGTTGGTCAAAACTCGATCAGCTGGCTGCCGCCAATCCACCGAACATCGATAACTATTGGAGCCCGAGAAAATGATCTCAGCCGAATACTGCCGACTTATGGCCCGTTACAACACTTGGCAGAATACCTCTTTGGTAACTGCCGCCGATGGGCTCACGAATGTGGATCGCTGGAAGGATCGAGGTGCGTTCTTCCAATCAATCGCAGCTACGCTGAACCATCTTTATTGGGCTGATGCCCTGATTCTACAGCGATTAAAGGGAACGAGCGCCCAGAGGAAACCATCAAGCACTCCCTCACAAGCCCATCGGATTGGGATGACTTCAAGACGCTCCGTTTGCAACGGAACGAGGAAATCGAAGAGTGGGCAGCACGATTGCTCGACGCGGACCTCAACGGGATGGTTGTTTGGTATCCTGGGGGAGGTTCAACGCGGATCGAGAAGCCAAAGGCTCTCTGTGTTGTTGAACTCTTCAACCATCAGACCCACCACCGGGGTCAGGTCCACGCGATGTTAACAGCAGCGGGTGCAGAACCAGAGCCAACTGACCTTTCGATGCTGGCATAGCTTGTCCGTTATGGGCTGATTGCGGGCGAGTGCTTTGTCGCGAAACTCCCGATTAAAACGACAGTTCTGCACCCGACTTCTGCGACAGATATGATCCATGACGACGGCCACCTGCAAGGTCAGCTTTCAGAGCCATCACTTCCTGACTGAACGGCCGAGATGGGGTCGAACTCGGTCGTTCAGATTGATTGGGTTTTGACTCTAATCTCCCACGCGCCGCAGTGTGCCGAGATGATTGTCGTCGAGAAACTCTATGGTCATGGCCGACGCCTTGCCGTCGGGGCCGATGACAAAGCTTACGCCGGCGGGCCTGTCCGGCGTCTCGGCGTCCGGGAAGCTCAGGAACAGGTCGCCGTCGAAATGCTTCAATGAATAGGACCGCGCGCCGGCTGGCCCGACCTTGAGCACAAGAGCGTCTCCCGCACTGGATACGACCGCATCGCCGATGAAGTCGTTGGAGTAACGGCCTGCATAGGCGCTGGCCGGGACGGCTGGCCTTGCCGGAGACGGTGGCACGGCATAGGTGGCCTTGGCCCTCGCGACCGCCGGGCCGAACAGGCTCGCATAGGTGTCATCCCATGCCTTGACCCAATCCTTCTCGACCGTTCCGTCAAAGGCGAGATCGGCGAAGCTGTCGGACAGCCCTTCCGGCACGCCTGTCGAAAAGGCATTGGCGACGATGACGATGCCAAGCTTCTCCTCCGGAAAAAGTGTCACCAGGGTGCGGGCGCCGACGCTGAAGGCGCCGGCATGGCCCCAGCTCAGGCCATGCCGGCCGAATTCGACATTCCAGCCGAGGCCGTAGAAGGACGTGCCGCCTGAGACGGGGTTCTTGCCGCGGGCCATCAGGGGAACATGCGTCTGGTCCAGCGCGTCGGCTTTAATGAGTGTCTCACCGGCATAGACCCCATTGCCGAGCACGAGGCGCACCCATTGCGAGAGATCGCGTGCCGTGGAGCTGACGCCGCCTGCGGGCGCCTGCGCATCCGGGTCGCGCCTTACCTTCGCGGTCCAGACGCCGTCGATCTTGACGTGGAGCGCGGCGCGATTGGCGTGCTTGATGAAGTCCGCATGACGGGAGCTGGTCGAGGCCATTCCAAGCGGTCGGTAGAGCTTCTCCTCGGCGATCTCCTCCCAAGGCTTGCCCGTTGGCTTCGCGGCCGCGACGGCACCCTCGGTCAGTCCGAAATTGCTGTAGGAGTAGCCGGCACGAAAGCTCGACGATGGTGACACGAACCGCAGACGACGCAGGATCTCCGCGCGGTCGTAGCCAATGTCCTCGAGGTCGTCGCCGGCGGTGCCGGGAAGTCCGCTGCGGTGGGCGAACAGGTCGCGGACCGTGAGCTCACTGGTCGGATAGGGCTCGGACAGCCGGAAGGCCGGATCGAGATCGGCGATCTTCGCATCCCAGGAAACGATTTCCCCGCTGACCAGCGCCGCCACTATCGTTGCGGAGACCGGCTTGGAGAGGGAGGCGATCTGGAACACCGTGTCGGCGTCGACGGCCTCCGGCTTGCCGGCCTCGCGATGCCCGAACCCCTTGAGGAAGACCACCTTGTCGCCGTGGACGACCCCGATGGCGAGACCAGGCACCCCACCATCCGCGACGACGCCTTCGGCGAGCGCCTCGAGCTTCGACAGGGCGGCAGTGATCCGATCAGGCGTAATGGTGTCGGCCGACGCCGCATGCGGCGAAAGCACCATGACGGCGATGAAGGCCCACATCCCCCAACGGCGGAGAGTCCGATCCAGTCGCACGCTCCAGCTCCTCCCCTGCATTCACCTGTTCATAGTACAGGCCCGCGCAGGAAAGGCCAACACTCAGGATGATGCAATGTGGCAAAGCTCCGCGATGGTCCGGATTGTGTCACGACCGGACCTTTGTCGACGCGAAGCTCGCCCCGAGCCTTGCGGTCGTTCAGTTGCAACGGCGGGTCTCGCTCCTGATGGACGGCCTGCGCCTCAGCGCTGCGAAGTCTGCGAAGACCGGCTGAGTTAGCCAATTCCATAGACCAGGCTCACGCGCCCATCCGAAAGCTGCCCGACCTTCCGCAATTCGAGCCCACGACGATTTTGCGTCGTCGCAAACAGCGCCTTCCCGTCGCCGACGAGCAGCGGGTAGACGATCAGCCGGAGCTCATTCACCAGCCCGGCATCGATGAGGCTCGCGGTCATTCGGGCGCCGCCCATGAGATAGATGTCCTTGCCGGGCTGCTGCTTGAGGGCAGCGATGTCCTCGAAGGTCCGCACGAAGCGCGTCTTTGGCCACAGCGCCGAAGTCATCGTGTTCGACAGCACATAATGCGGGGTCTGTTCGGCAAAGCGGGCCCATTCGAGCTCGGCCGGCGTCGGCAATTTGCCGGTCATCGGCAGCGGCTTGTCCGGCTCGTTCTGTATCGCGGTCCAATAGCGCTCGTAGCCGGCATACATGGCGCTCCCGAGCAGACAGGCGTCGATTTGCGGCATCAGGCCGTATTCCTCCGACCATGCGTCGACCCAATCCGCGTATCCCTCGGGTCCCTCCATCTTGCCGTCGAGGGAAATCTTCATTCCGGTGATCAATTTGCGCATGACTTCCTCCATCGGGCTTGCGAAATGCAAGCACGTCTCATCGTCGGTCCGTTGCTGGTGTGCGAGCTTTCCAGGGGCGGATGCCGGCAGAGGCTCGGCGGTGACTTCAGGGCTGGCCGATCGTGTCAGGCCGGCAGGCGGCGGTCGTATTCTTCGCGCAGGCGGCTCCAGCCATCCCAGAACGAGGTCGGCGTCTTGCCCGCGAGGCGGGCGGCCAGCATGTCGAGGTGCATGTGCCAGCCGGCGGTGACGTTGAGCTGGGTTGCGCGTTCCGGCAGCCGGCGATGGATGACGGTGAGCAGCACATCATTGCCCTCCGGCTCCAGCAAGAAGGAAACTCCGCCGGTGTTTCCCCAGGTGATCGCGAGCTTGCGCGGCGCATCGAGCTCGGTAATACGGCCCTCCATCCGATGCTCTTCGGGAAAACCTGCGGGGCGCTGGCCAGGCGGATCGGTCAGCTCGTCGTTACGCCAGACGAGCTCGAACGACGTGCCGGCCTTCATTTCCATCTGGCCCGCAGCCATCCACTGCCGGCGCAAGTCACTCTCGGTGAGATAAGCCCAGACGCGCTCGATAGGACCGGGCAAAAGGCGTTGAATGGTGAACGTGGCGGGCTCGGTCAGCTCGCCATAGGCTTCGATGCTTTTCATCTGGTTCACTGGTCGTCTCCTTCTTTTGAGTTGGGCGATTTCTTGGAATCATCCTGGGCTTTGCGTGCGTCCTCCTCGCGAAGGAGGCGTTCGAGAACGTCGAGACGGCTGGTCCAGAAGCGCTCGTAGAAGCCCAGCCACTGATGGGCGCTGGCCAGCGGTCCGGGTTCGAGCCGGCAGACATGCGTCCGGCCCCTCACCTCTCGACGGATAAGCCCTGCGTTCTCCAGCGCCTTGATGTGCTTGGAGGCGGCGGCAAGCGACATGGCGAAGGGTTGCGCCAACTGGCTCACCGTTCGCTCGCCGCCGGCGAGATCGCGAAGCATGTGCCGGCGGGTGGCGTCGCCAAGCGCGTGAAAGACCGAGTCCATCTGGGGCGTCTCTAATTCAACCATGTAGTTGAATATAGACGCGCGTCTTCAGATAGTCAACCGTTTGGTTGAATGATTTGGAAGGAGACTCCACAGGCAGCCTGTAGCGGAAGCGGAGCGAAACCTTCACTTGCCTTCGAAGAAAGTATGAATCGAGGTTTCCAGCTTTTCGATAAGTTGAGGGTTATGGCAGCTTCCAGCCCAGATCAGGGCGTTCAGTCTCATATCCTTGTTGAGAAAGTTCATTTTCCGAGAATCAAGCAGGTATCCCGCGACGTCGTAGTGCCGTCCCTTGATAGCCTCGATAAGCGCGTTGTTTCTTCCGGTCTTATCACTCAGATTCACGTCGGCGCCATTCTCGACAAGCAGCTTAACGACATCCAGATGCCCGTTCTTTGCTGCTTCGATAAGGGCCGTCCTGCCGTAGTATTCGGCTCTTGCATTGATCTCTATTTCGGGATGTTTCACGAGAGCTAGAATGGATGCGTAGTGGCCCTTGGCCGAAGCGAGGCTCAAAGGCGTGCTCTTCCATGTGTTTCTGGAGTTCACATCGACAGCTGGGTGTTCGATCAACGCCTCGACCGCCGCGGTGCGGGCGTTGAGGGCTGCGAGATGAAGTGCTGACCAGCCGCCGCCGTCCGCCTCGTTGATATTGGCGCCGGCCGCCAACTCCGCTCGAACGGCCTCCGCATCGCCCCGTTCTGCCGCGAGCAGCAGATTCGACCAACCTCTCGCCCCTTCGGCTTCCAAGTTCTCGGTCAATGCAGTCGCCTCTCCGAATGCTCCCGCAGAATATCATTGTTCCGGTTCGGCCGACATCCATCGAATGACAGGCTTCCAGCGAAAAGCCTTCTCATTCGACAGCCCTATCGGATAAGGTGAGAAGCAAGATGCGAATTGGACGTCGGCGATTTCTGGTCCTGTCGCTCGGAGCGGCTGCCTTCGGCAAGGCACAAGCCTCCGAGCCACTTTGGGCAGCCCTGCGATCCGGAAAAGCTATCGCCTTGCTGCGCCATGCTGCAGCCCCTGGCTCCGGCGCCCCCCCTGGCTTCAGGCTCGGTGATTGCAGCACACAGCGGAATCTGTCGGCAGAAGGTCGTGCGCAGTCCCGCGCGATCGGCGACCTGTTCCGTGCAAATGGCATCTCCTTGGCAGCGGTCTATTCGAGCCAGTGGTGTCGTTGCATCGATACAGCTCGCCTGCTCGGTTTGGGCAAAGTTGTGCCTCTTGAGTTGCTCAATTCGTTCTTCGGCGACAGTGCGGCCGCAAAGGAGCACACCGCTGCCCTTTCGGCCTGGCTCCGCGGGCAGCGTTTCGGTGGACCAGCCGTTCTTGTCACGCATCAGGTCAACATCACCGGCTTGACCGGCGAGGTGCCGGATAGCGGCGAAATGATCATCGCCAGTATTCATGAAGCTGACCCCGTGCAGGTCATCGGGCATGTTGCCACGCCAGCTTGAGCATCATGGCCTTCGACCCCATCTCGTGCAGCGTCGCCTCAGTCGTGGAACAACGACGCGCGAGGAGAGATCAAAGGGAGTGATGGCATGGCTATCGATTTCAACCACACGATACTGTCGGCCCGCGACAGCGAGGCGTCGGCAAAATTCCTGGCGGAAATGCTTGGCCTTCCAGCCCCGAGGCGCTGGGGACCTTTCCAGATGGTCACAACCGAAAACGGTGCCAACCTCGACTACATGGATACCTCAGGCGAAATCACGCCGCAGCATTATGCGTTCCTGGTCAGCGAAGCCGAGTTCGACGCGATCTTCGGTAGGATTCGTGAACGGGCGCTCCCCTACTGGGCTGACCCTGGCCGAGCGCAGCTGGGCGAGATCAATCACCACGACGGCGGCCGCGGTGTTTATTTCGAGGACCCGAACGGTCACCTTCTCGAGATCATTACCCGTCAATACGGCAGCGGCGGATGGAACCCGTGATCGCTCGGTGACGTAGCCAGGCGGCGGACGCACTCAACTAGGTCATCATTTGATCGAACGGCCGATGCCGAGGCGCGCCCGTTTCGCGTGGGTACCTTGTCGCTCGCTCCATGCCTGCGAAATCCGCGGCGACAGGTGGTATCGGAGTGATTGGTGCGCAATATTGACATGTGGAGTTGCCTCGACGTTCCGTGACGGGCCGCCGGAGGGGCAGCCCGCCAGAGGGGGACTAAATGCGTCGCATCGCTCGGATCTCGCTTGCCATCGTCCTTTCGCTAGCCGTTGCAATCTTGACTGGCTGGGCCGGACTTGCCATGTGGTATCGTCTGCCCGTGGCCGAGCTTGGACGGGCTGTGGGCGGCGTCCTTTTCATCTTGTTCGGTCTCGCCACCGTCATTGCGCTCTTCAGCCGATTTCGCATCAGGGCGCTTGTCCCGTTTGTGGCTGCGCTTGCTGTGGTTCTGGCTTGGTGGAGCACCATCAGACCTTTCGACCACGCGGACTGGGCGCCCGATGTCGCCCGTCAGGTGACCGGCACCCGCGACGGGAATCTGTTGACGCTGACGGACGTGCGCGACTTCGAATGGCGTAGCGACACTGATTTCACCGAACGCTGGACAACGCGGACCTACGACCTCTCCAACATTCAGACGGTCGACCTCTTCATGTCTTATTGGTCCGGGACCAAAATCGCCCATGTCATCATAAGCTTCGGCTTTGCAGGAGGTGACTACCTTGCCTGGTCGATTGAGGTGCGGCGCCGTGCAGGCGGCAAGTTTTCACCCATGGCAGACCTGTTCAAGAGCAATCCCCTGGTCATTATTGCGGCTGATGAGCGAGACGTCGTCGGCGTCAGGTCAAACGTTCGTGGAGAGGACGTCCAAATCTATCGGCTAAAAGTGTCACCGGACGCGGCCCGGGCGCTCTTGCTGGAATACGTCCTGGACGCAAATGCACTTTCCACGACGCCGGAGTTCTATAATTCCATCACGACGAACTGCACGACCACGATCGTCAAGATGATGCGAGCCGTCGGTGACGTGGTCCCTCTTGACTGGCGCCTGATCGTTAATGGCTATCTTCCAGAATATGCGTATGCACGGGGCGCGCTCGATAGCCGCTTGCCGATGTCGGTTTTGAGGGAGTTGGCCCACATTGACGGCCGTGCGCGGGAGTCAGGCCTTTCGCCGGACTTTTCGAGATTGATCCGGATTGGCGTGCCATCTCCCGGTCCAATTTATTGATCTCCAGGACCGTGTCACGGAGCACTTCTACTTTCTCCGCCTGTCGACTGGCCTTGGCGGGCACCGAGCCTAGATAAGCACTGCGCTGGGGCGAAAGGATGCAGAAGGACCTGAGCATGCCTGAACAGATTACCCTGAGTAAACCTGAACAGATCACGTTGAACGATGGCTCAGCCATTCCCCAGATCGGCCTTGGCGTGTGGCAGGTCGATCCAGCCATCACGAGCCAAGTGGTGAGTTGGGGAATCGAGGTCGGCTACAGGTTGATCGACACCGCCGAAGGCTACCGGAACGAGGAAGGCGTCGGGCAGGCGATCCGCAAGGCTGGCGTGCCGAGAGGCGAGTTGTTCATCACCTCCAAGCTGCGCAACGGCGCGCATCAGCGTGACGCCGCCCTTCGGGCTTTCGACGAGACGATGAGCAAGCTCGGGATCGAAAAGATCGACCTGTTTCTGATCCACTGGCCAGTGCCCAGCCAGGATAAATATGTCGAGGCGTGGAAGACCCTGATCGAACTCAGGCAATCCGGCCGAATCAAGTCGATCGGCGTTTCGAATTTTAACCAGGACCATCTGGAGCGGATCATCGGCGAGACCGGGGTCACGCCCTCGGTCAACCAGATCGAGCTTCATCCCCGGTTTCAACAGCGCGGCATCAGAGATTTTCATAGCACGCACGACATCCGCATCGAAAGCTGGAGCCCGCTGGGCAGCGGCCGGCTATTGAGCGACCCGACCCTTGAAAAGCTCGCCGGAAAACATCGCAAGTCCGTGGCGCAGGTGATCATCAGATGGCACCTTCAGGAAGGGCTGATCGTCATTCCAAAGTCGGTCCACCAGAACCGGATCGCCGCCAATTTCGATGTCTTCGATTTCGAGCTGGACGCGGCAGACGTTGCGCTCATTCGAGGCATGGACTCATCAGACGGTCGCACCGGGCCGAACCCCACCACGGCTGCGTTCCTGTTCTGAGGGAGCCGACGGCGAAGCTGCCAATCTCCCCCCTCGTGGGGGAGATGCCAAGTTGGCAAAGAGGGCAGGACAGAGGGGGGCGCTGTCCCGCCGGCCCGTTGAAATTAGCCCTTCCCGCTCACCTCATATCCCCGATCCATCCAGCAGCGGGACATCTTCTTCGTCCCAGGGGCTCGGCAATGAACCCTTGCTCAGATTGGCTGTCGGCAGCGGCATCCAGCATTTCAGCTCGGGTTCGGCGTATTCAACCACGCGTCCTGGAGACGAGTCGGACGCGCGCCAGCCCTCGCTGCCGAACTGGTCGGCTCGAGACCAGTAAGCCAGGTCGACTTCCGCCGGCCCCTGTTCGGAGGGCCGAACCGTGACGAGGATTCGGCTGCCATCCCTTGGCGCGCTTGACATGTGATGCCACCGATCGGGCTCGTCCATCGTATCTCCTCCTGACGCCGGCATGACGACCTCGGCCGTCCAGACGAATAGTCGCTTCACGTGCAAAGCCGGTCAACCCGAACTTTGCGCAGGACAGGCTATAGTTGGCGGCCTGTCGGTCTGTCGCGACGTGGGCTCGCTGTCATCAGCGAACCTTGGCCTTGACCGCCCAGGCTCTCGTTTTCAGGGGAATCGACCCGTCCTCGCCGCGCGGCAGACTCTCACGGAGCCTCTCCATCAATTTCTGGCGAGCTGCGGGGGCGAGGCTCATGCAATAGCCGGGTGCGGGTCCCGCACCCAGGGTGAAGGGGTGCCAGTAGTCGTCAAAATCCTTGAATACGGCCGGCATTTCAAGCCGGGTGGAGTCGACGGAAACCAGGCCGGCCTTCCTGGCGAGATCGGTCAATCCGTCTTGTGTGCAGAACGGAAAGCGCCTGTCCTCGGTAAGGTCGACAGCGCCGGGGTCGAGCGCCGCCGCAGCGGTCCAGAAGGCCCGCATGAATTCCACCCCGCCACCAGGATAATCCCAGACATAGAACCCAATCGTCGCGTCGCGGCGGGCCACCCGCCCCATCTCCGCGAGCGCCTTTTCCTTGTCGGGGATGAAGTTGAGAACAAGCGCCGACACGACCATGTCCTTGCTGCCGGATTCCATGGCCAGGGCCTGCGCATCGCCTGCGAGAAACTCGACGCGTTTGTCCGGCACGTTTGCCCGCGCCTTGGCGAGAAAACCCTCCGATGGGTCTATGGACACCAGGCTCCTGGGATTGCAGCGCGCCAGGATGGCTGCCGACAGCGCCCCGGTTCCGCAACCCACCTCCAGCCAATCCAGTCCCTCCGCCGGATCGAGCCAATCCAGGAACAGTGGAGCGATCTGACGGCTCCATCGCCCCATATAGAGATCGTAGCTATCCCCGGCCTGCCAGGCGTCGTGACGCGTTGCCTGAGCCATCGCAATCTCCTCCCCGAGATAATTTCAGAGCATTGGTCGGCGGCAAGAATACGCCCGCCGCAATCCCAGGAACAGAGGCGCAAGAGTGCGACTTGAGCTCGAAATGCATAATCAGAGGGTCAGACGCTGGACCTCTCCGGTCCCGAGGGAAATCGCCTGCTGACGCAGGCGATCGGTCGGCTGGTTTCGTGCGGCTCTCTGGACCGCTCGCCGACTATCGCCGCGTTGCCGTTCTGGGAAATTCCACCACGTCTGCGGGCGGACGCTTGTACTGGGCTGCGGCAATTGCATCGATCAGAATATCCAGAGCCGCACGAGCCGTGCTGCTCGTCTCGTCATCGCCGCGCAAATAGTGGCAGGCTCGTTCAAGATGGAGGTGGGCGGCGGCAAAGTCGCTAGTCATGGATTCTCCTTTTGCCCGCCGTTCGACAAGGATGGCCCATTTCGATTTACCCAAAGGCGAATATCCACAGGTGGATTTGAATCAATTTTGGCCGGTTAACCAGATCTTCAGCATCTCAAGGCGACCTTGCTGTGCGGACATGTGTTGAGTTCCGCCCAGGCAACAGACCCGCTCCGGAGACCGGGGCGGGTTTTTGCTTGAATGTCGCCTGGGCAGAACTTGACATGGCGCGACGGCTGGAAGTCCGCCATTCGTCCAGGTTGGGCCAACCGGAGCAAGCATGCCTGACGTGGAAACCAGCCGCTACGCGCGCGCTCTCTTTCGCCCGACACCAGCAGATCGACGAGGGCGCGCACCCGGTCGGCCTAAAGCGCGCCGCATCAGCCGTGGTATCGATGCTACACATGCGTGCCAGGCTAGGGCAGCCGGGCCCGGCATGGCCCTAGCCTGGGTTACTGTTATAGCTACAGGTATATTAGTGATTTCTTGACAATCGCTTGGAGCTCTGCTTTCCTTGATTCATTGATAATTAAGTAAGTCGTGCGTTTTTTTGGGGACGGTGTTCGCATGTCAACCTTGGTTGTTGCGGACCCGCGGGGAGTCTATCTCGCCGGTCTGGAGTGGGTTCTGCGGAAGGCTGGCCACAGCGTTGTGGCAAACTGCCATCGCATAATTGACGTTGTCCCGCATGTGGAGCGCCATCGGCCTGATATTGTCGTCATAGGCGTGGACATCGCCAGTCAGCAGACGGCCAGTCTCTCCTCTCGACTGAGAACTATGAACAGCGCGCTGGGCATAATTTTCATCCTGCAACCAAACGGCGGGTTCGGCGTCAAGGACATACAGGAGCTCGACGCCGACGGCTTGCTGCTGGACGGCATCAGCCATAGCTATCTTGTCGAATGCGTAAATGTCGTGGCGGCCGGTCGAAAATGGGTCGACAACAACATCCTCCAGCATCTGTTGATGCCGATATCTCAGCATCATCCCGAGCCGAGGCTTACAGGACGTGAGGCCGAAGTCGCCAGCCTCGTCGTGCGCGGGTTCCGCAACAAGAACATCGCCGAGCAGCTGCACGTATCCGAGGGCACGGTGAAAATGCACTTGCACCACGTCTACGAAAAGCTCCACCTCAGCAGCAGGGCTGAATTGGCCTGGGCGACGTTTGACAAAGCTGCCGATCATCCGGGGACAGGTCACAAGAGCGGGCTTTGACCATCACCTTCGGCCAAGCGTCGAGGCCGCTGCGTCAACATGATATCGGCCACAGGCCGGAAACCCACAGCATATCGATCGCCCGTTACACCAACGCGGTCATCCGCAAGCGCCTGTCGGCGCTCGATAAATCGAAGGATGTATATCGTTCGATCAGGGTGCGGTTATTCACCACAATACTATCGAACCGAGAATGGACGCGTCCTCTCCATCGGCGACACAATAGGTTCGAGGGCTGCAATTCAGGACGCGACCGATTCACTCGGGTAGGTGCAATTCCGGCGTCTGGGGGTGGATCCCTTTTTCTTGAAGCGTTTTAACCAAGGAGAATCTCCATGGCAATCGACATCGTAGCTCAAGACATCATCATCGACGAGACCACCGGTCTTCAGGTCGAGGACGATGATGTTAACCCGTTGGATTCGCCGCACAGCACCGATCCCACGCTGCAATATCTCCTAGGTCTCGACGATGCGGGCGGGCTGACCTCACCGGAGGTCGCCTTCCAGACCGACTTCGTGGTCGCCTCGGCGAGTGCAGGGGAAACCATCACCTCGGTCGTTCTCTCCCAGAACCTCAATGGAACCCCGTTTTCCACCACCGTCGGCGTGAACAGCGACATTCAGACGGTCGATGGCAATTATGTCTGGCTGTTCCAAGACCCAACTCATGCAAACGTCGTGATCGGCGTCATCGGTACCTCTGACGGGACCGTCGCGCCCGACCCAACCGGTCCGCTCGCCTTCTCGCTTGGGCTGAACAGCACCAGCAACACCAATGCGAACCTGTACACGGTCCAGTATGTGCCGTTGTTCCATCCGGACGAGACCAACCCGGACGACCGCATCGATCTGACTGACAAGGTGTTCGCCTCTGTCACGGGGACCACCGTGGTCAATTTCGGCCAGCTTGGTGACGCCCCTCCTGGACACAACAATTGGTATATCCTCGACGCCGACGTAGCGAGCCCGCAGAAGATTCTTGTCACGGCTCACGACAATGGCGTGCAAGCTGAAGTCAACATCAGCACGCAAGGCTTGGGTGTCGCATCTCAAGACGTGCGCTTTGGCCGTGAGCTCCAGATCGACCTGATCAGCGGCGGCACCCAGAGCGCGGGTAAGGACTTTACCAACACGCCAACCGCGCCTGACTACGACGCCCACATCGAGAACGTCTCCGGCGCGGGTTTCTCGGTCTCGCAGTCGACGCCGACCAACACCGTGGCTGACATCGAGATCCACGCCTATAATAATGACGACAACGCGGAAGGCGCTAATCTCCCCGGTGATGACAACGATACGGAGATCAATATCACCGGAGTGACTTTCAAACTGAACGGCGTCGCAACAACAGCCGCGGCCCTGGGCATCACGGTTGATCTCAGCGGCACTGGACTGATCCTTCAGGATGTCGGCGAGGGCGTGACGGTCGACTTCACGACCGCAGGCGGGGCTGGCGGAACCTTTGACCGCTTCACCATCAAGAACATCGACACCGAGAAAGACTATTTCGATGTCAAGGAGGTGCACTTTTCTGGTGCTGTAGCCAACGCCCACAACGAACAGGTCGGCTCCTTCATCAACTTCGACGATGACGGGCCGACACTCTCGATCACGGCCGCGCCGACGGTTGGCGCCGCCGAGGTGGTCGAGGCGAGCGGGGTTGGCGGGCAGAGCCAGGCGACGATCACGCCGCCGACCTTCACGGCGAGCGCGGTCGACGGCTTCACAACCAATGTGACCTACGCCCTGGCCCTGGCGGGCGGGACGGCGACCGGGCTGCTGACGACGGCGGGCAACCATGCGATCACGCTAGTGGCCGACTCGGCCAGCCAGATCTCGGGCCAGTATGACAGCGACGGCAACAACACGCTCGATGCGACGGCGTTCACGGTGACGCTGTCTGGCACGACGGTGACGCTGACGTCGTTGGTTGCCCTTGAGCATTCGAACGCGCCGCAAGGCGCGGGCGAGGACAACTCGCTCGACCTCGGCACTCTGATCAACGTGGTGTCGACGGTGACGGTGACGGACGGCGACGACGACGTCGTGTCGTCGCAAAGCGCGAGCTCGGGGCTGTCGCTGACCTTCAACGACACCGATCCGACGCTCTCGATCACGGCCGCGCCGACGGTTGGCGCCGCCGAGGTGGTCGAGGCGAGCGGGGCTGGCGGGCAGAGGCAGGTGACGATCACGCCGCCGACCTTCACGGCGAGCGCGGTCGACGGCTTCACGACGAATGTGAGCTACGCACTGGCCCTGGCGGGCGGGCCGGCGACCGGGCTGCTGACGACGGAGGGCAACCATGCGATCACGCTGGTGGCCGACTCGGCCAGCCAGATCTCGGGCCAGTATGACAGCGACGGCAACAACACGCTCGATGCGACGGCGTTCACGGTGACGCTGTCTGGCACGACGGTGACGCTGACGTCGTTGGTTGCCCTTGAGCACTCGAACGCGCCGCAAGGCGCGGGCGAGGACAACTCGCTCGACCTCGGCACTCTGATCAACGTGGTGTCGACGGTGACGGTGACGGACGGCGACGACGACGTCGTGTCGTCGCAAAGCGCGAGCTCGGGGCTGTCGCTGACCTTCAACGACACCGATCCGACGATCACGGCACCGTTCGACGGTGACCAGACCGGTGCCCCCGGAACCCCCGAGACGCTGGCTAACACGCTCAACGCGTCGGCTACCGGAGCCTTCGGGTACGACATGACGGACAAGCACACGGCCGCAGAGTATGCGGCGGGTGTTAGCGACTTTGTCGATACCAACGGTGCTTTGGCGGGCACCCAGATCGCGCTGACCGGCACGGTCGACAACGCGCAGAACCCGAATATCACCCAAGCGGTCGCAACCCGCACGGCTGAGACCGATACATCTGCGTCGTTTGCCTTCTCGTTCCACTACGACAAGGACCCAATCACGGCTGGTGTGCAGGACGCTACGGCGGGCGGCACGCTTATCTTCGACAAGGCTGCCGACACCTACACCGTCACCCTGACCGACGTGATCGACGGGTTCAGTTTCGACGTGCTTCACACCAGCGAGTTGGTGGCGAAAGCGCCCACCGGCAACACGGGACACCCGCTGATCGTCGCGGAGCAGCTGACGCCGAACGGCGATCCGGATCCGTTCTTCGTGCAGTTCACCGCAAACTCGACCACCCAGCAGATCGGCTTCGGGTTCAACTCGACCGGCGACGGAGCGACCGTTGGTGACACCACGTTCAACAACGGAGGTGCCACCCACGACATGATCACCAACACCCACGAAGACTGGGTGTCTGCAACCCGGGCGACAAACGGGGTCGCCGGTGACACGATCCAGAAGGGTGAAGTGCTGACGTTGCGGTTCTTCCAGGAGAACATCCTGGGCGACGTTAACCCGAATGCTCCCGGGGGCGGCACCGAGAGGCTTGACCCGACCACATCTGCCAGTGGGGTCGTGATCAAGTTCGACGGCATCGGCAACAGTGAGGACCTGGTCCTGATCCTCGATCTCAGGGACGCCAACGGCAATGAGATCACCAGGGCCGTCAACGTCCAGAACTTGGACTTGATCAAGGGCAACGCCAATGTCCCCTTCCCGTACAACACGGAGTTCACGCTCGATAACAACGATGCCCTCCTGATCTTGGAGAGCAACGACTACAATGATGGCATCGAGACGTTCCAGATCCAGGGCGTGCAGATCATGCAGAGCGACAATGGGCTGACGGGTACCGCCATCAACCTGAACGGGGCCGTCGGAGCGGGCGGTGACAGCAGTGCCACCTCTGGTCTGACGGCATGGGACACGACCGATAACGACGTCCTGAAGATCGTGGACATCGGGTTTGTGCAGCAGACCAGCGGGACGATCAGCGCCGACCTCGTCTTCGCCTTCAACGTTGCGGACGCGGACGCGGACCAGACTTTGACGCAGCAGATACTTGTTGACGTCGCCTGACACTTGACCAAACGGGGGCAGCCAATGCTGCCCCCGTACTGCCACCCGCGATCTGTTGCACGAGATGTCATCCAAATGATGAAAACCAACCAACAGCCCCCTGCCCTGCAGGTGGTGATGAAAGAGGCCCGACGCGCCGTCAAGCCGCTTATCTGGTTCAGCGCCGGTATTAACATGCTGATGCTGACCGGGGCGCTGTACATGCTCCAGGTCTACCACCGCGTGTTGGGCAGCCACAGCACGGAGACACTGGTGGTGTTGACGTTGATGGCGGCGACGGCGCTGGCGACAATGGCGGCACTGGAAGTCGTGCGCCAGCGCCTGCTGGCCAAAGTCGGAACGTGGATGAACGCGCGGTTGGCGCCTGTTCTCCTGACCGCATCGGTAGAGTACGCGGCCGCCGCGCCCGGTCAGGTTACCTCCCGCCCGCTGCGTGACCTCGACCAGGTGCGGAATTTCTTCACCAGCCCGAGTATCTACCCGATCCTTGACGCGCCTTGGGCACCGATCTTCTTCGCCGCTATCTTCCTCATGCACCCTTGGTTGGGCTGGCTGGCGTTGTGTGGCGGGATTGTATTGTTCGCACTGGCGTTGCTGAACGAGTACACCACACGCAAGCCGCTGACGGAGGCCGGTAGCGCGCAGTCGCGGGCTTACACGCAGGCTGAGGCCGTGATCCGCAACGCCGAGGTCGTGCAGTCTATGGGCATGTTGAAGCCCCTGCTCGAAATTTGGAAGGTCCACCAGGACGAGGCGAACGAGGGACATTCCCGCGCCAGCAGCCGGGGCGGCACCATCTCGGCCATCGCGCGCTCCTTCCGTCAGGCCCTCCAGATCGCCATCCTCGGCCTCGGCGCTTATCTTGTATTGCGGAACGAGGCTTCCGGCGGCATCATGATCGCCGCCTCCATCCTGATGGGCCGCGCGTTGGCCCCGGTCGAACAAGCGATCGGCACGTGGAAGGCGACGGTGGGGGCCCGCGACGCCTACAAACGTCTCGTCGCAGTCGCCGGACAGCACCCGGAGGCCACGCCGGCCTTGCCGTTGCCGCGCCCGAAAGGTAAGTTTGAGGCCGAGAACATCGCACTCGCCCGGCAGGGCGGCGGCGAGCCGATTCTGAAAGGAATCAGCTTCCAACTCAACCCGGGCGAAGTGATGGCGTTGATCGGCCCGAGCGCGGCCGGCAAGACGAGTCTGGCGCGAGTGTTGGCCGGCGCTTGGCGCCCATCCGCAGGCCGCGCGTTGCTCGACGGCATGGACGTCGCCCAATGGGCGGCGGAGGACCGGGGCCGTCACGTCGGCTACCTGCCGCAAGACATCGAGCTCTTCGCCGGTACCGTCTCCGAAAACATCTGCCGCTTCGCGACGCTCAACCCCGCGGTCTTCAAGCACGTGGTCAACGCCGCGCAGCTGGCGGGCGTCCACGAACTGATCAAGGGGCTGCCGAAGGGTTACGCCACCGAGATCGGCGAGGCGGGCGCGGTGTTGTCGGGCGGACAGCGCCAGCGCATCGGGCTGGCGCGGGCACTCTACGGCGACCCGGCGCTCCTTATCCTCGACGAACCCAACTCCAACCTCGACAAAGAGGGCGAAGACGCACTGGCCGCCGCCATCGGTATCGCCAAGGCCACGAAAACGACCATCATCTTGATCGCACACCGCCCGAACATCATGGAGAAGGTCGACAAGGTGTTGGTCCTCAACCGCGGCCAGCAAGACCTCTTCGGCCCGCGCGACTATGTCTTCAACGAACTCGCCAACCGCGCCGGCAAGGTGGCCCAGATGCCAAAGGCAGCCCAGCTGCCAACCCTCGAAGTGGTCAAGGAAGTCAAAAAAATTAAAGAGGTCAAAGAAGCATGAGCCGTTCCCCAGAATTGAACGTCGTGCCGTTACCCGTCCCGCCACCCTCCGTGCTGGAACCGGTACCCCTGCGTCTCACGGGCGTGACGTGCACCGGGTTCGCGATCATATTCCTGTTCTTCGGCGTGGCGGGGGGTTGGGCGGCGCTGGCACCGTTGGACAGCGCCGCAGTGGCTCCGGGCGTTATCAAGGTCGCCGGCGACCGCAAGCTCATCCAGCACCTCGAGGGCGGCATCATCGCGGAGTTGAACGCCGCCAACGGTGATATCGTCAAGGCGGGCAAGGTCCTCATCCGACTCGACAACACACAGGCAACGGCGCAGCTTGACCTGATCCAGAACCGGATAGCAACGCGTGAGGCGCTGGCCGCGCGTCTCAGGACTGAGCGTGACGGCAAGGCCGAGATCGAGTTTGATCCGGCGTTGCTCGCAGACCCCGCCACCGCCGTAAAGGACGCGGTGGCCGCACAGCGTGACGTGTTCGCGGCGAAGCACCACAACTTGAAGGACGAGCGGGAAATTCTCAGCCAGCGCCGTCACCAGACCGAGGAAGAGATAACGGGACTAGAGGAACTTATCGTCACCGAGGACAAGCAGATCGAGGCGATCGAGGGTGAAACCAAAGACCTTGAAAGTCTGCTCAAGAAGGGGCTGACCACCCGCGAGAGGAACCTGTTGCTCAGACGACAACAGCGGGTGGTAGAGGGGGAGCGCGCTACCAACGTCGCGGCAATCGCTCGTGCCAGAAGCGCCATGGCCGAGATTGAGATGCAAATTTTGAACCTCAACACAGTGCGGCTGAACGAGGCCGTCGAGGAGTTGAGCAAGGTCGAGGCGGAGTTGTTTGACCTCAGACAGGAGGAGCGTTCCGCCAAGGACGTGCTTACCCGTACCAATGTCGTCGCCCCAGTTGACGGCATCGTCATGGACCTGAAGGTCCACACGGCGGGCGGTGTCGTGAAATCCGGTGAGACATTGATGACAGTCGTGCCGCTCGGACAACAACTCGTGGTCGAGGCTATGGTCAAACCAGAGGATGTCGAGACGATCGCCCCCGGACAGCCCGCGCGTGTCAGCTTCCCGGCCTTCGCCCGCTACAACCTGCCGCCACTCGACGGCGTCGTGGAGATCGTGTCGGCCGACCGCATGGTGGAGGAGCGCAGCGGCGCACCGTATTTCGCCGCAACCGTGTTGATCGACAAGAGCGAACTCGCCAAGCTGGAGGGCCGTAAACTGCTGCCGGGCATGTCGAGCGAGGCGCTGATCCGGACAGGTGCTCGCACCGTGCTTTCTTACCTCGCCGAGCCGATCACGCAGAACTTCCGCCGAGCCATGCGGGAAAAATAGGCCGCCCAACGTCTTCTTCATCTGACCAGATAAAAAACCGGCCCCGCGCTTGTGCATGGCCTTGCAATTAAGTGCCTGAATTGGGCATTAAGTTATGAGGTGGATTCATGAATGGCGCGCACAAACGTCAACGACCTTCTTGCCTTCCTGGCTGTGGCGAAGGAGCGAAGTTTCACCAGGGCGGCCGCGCAACTCGGCGTTTCGCAGTCGGCGCTCAGCCATACGATCCGGGGGCTTGAAGAGCGGCTCGGGCTCCGGCTGCTGACCCGCACCACACGCAGCGTCTCTCCGACGGAAGCGGGCGAACGCCTGCTGCAAAATGTTGGCCCCCGGTTTGATGAGATCGAGACGGAGCTTGCCTCGCTGAGCGAGCTGCGCGACAAGCCCGCCGGCACCATTCGCATCACGGCTGGCGAATACGCGGCCGACACGGTCCTCTGGCCCGCGCTGGCGAGGCTCCTGCCGGACTATCCCGACATCAAGGTCGAGATCATCGTCGACTACGGCCTCACCGACATCGTCGCGGAACGCTACGACGCCGGCGTCCGTCTCGGCGAGCAGGTGGCAAAGGACATGATCGCCGTGCGCATCGGGCCCGATATGCGCATGGCGGTCGTCGGCGCGCCGTCCTATTTCGCCAGGCGCAAGCCACCAAAGACACCGCAGGATCTGACGGCGCACGACTGCATCAATCTGCGGCTGCCGACCTATGGCGGACTCTACGCCTGGGAGTTCGAGAAAAACGGGCGCGAGCTCAAAGTGCGGGTGGAAGGGCAGTTTGTCTTCAACACCTCTGCGCTCAGGCTGAACGCGGTGCTGGCCGGGTTTGGGCTGGCGTACCTGCCCGAGGATCAGGCGCGGGCTCACATTGCGGAAGGGCGCCTTGTCCGTGTGCTCGCCGACTGGTGCCCGCCCTTCTCGGGCTGTCACCTCTACTATCCGAGCCGAAGGCAGAACTCGCCGGCCTTCGCCGTGCTCGTCGACGCGCTGCGCTTTCGCGACTGAAAGGAGAGGCCGCCGCTCGCGCGGTTGATACTAAACCGACGCGACGCCGATGCCCGCGTCAGGCCGCTTTACGCTGGGATTTCCATGTCTCGTGGTGCTTGCCCCAGGCCGACATGACAGTCACCGCATCGTTCAGACTAAAGCCGAGCGGCGTGATCGAGTATTCCACGCGCGGCGGCACCTCGTCATAAGCGCGCCGGCTGATGAGCCCGTCGGCTTCCATCTGCCGCAATTGCTGCGTGAGAACCTTCTCGCTGACGCCAGGTAGCAACCGGCGCAATTCTGCAAAGCGGTATGGCCGCAGGTGCAGTTCCCATAGCAGCGAGGTTTTCCACTTTCCGCCGATGGCCTGCAACGCGGCAGCAAAACCGCAGCTGTCTGGTTCCTTGCGCCTCATTTGGCAGCTCCTGTCATGATGGCGATAGCTTACCTCAAGGTGCGTACTTCTCAATGCAGCAAGAATTTATATCTTCGGATCGAGCGCGCCAAACATAAAACGGACCCTCGTCGAGAGGGCCATCAGTCTATCGGAGAAGTTATTATGACATCAAATGTCTGCGTGCTCGGCGCGGGCCGAATGGGCTCGTCCATTGCTCGAACGCTGCTCGATCGCGGCTACACAACGTGGGTCTGGAATCGGACCGCGGCAAAGTGCGAGCCATTGGCGGCCCTTGGCGCCAAGGTCGTCCCTTCCGTGGAGGCTGGCATCCAGGCGGCCGAAATCGTGATCATCAATGTTCTCGACTATGCCGCCAGCGATGCTTTGCTGAAGCGGGACGGCATCGCTTCGGCATTGGCCGGCAAAGCCGTCGTGCAACTCACCTCCGGCTCACCGCGTCTGGCCCGGGAAGAAGCGCGCTGGGTGGAGGCGCATGGTGCCGGCTATCTGGACGGGGCGATCATGGCCACTCCGGATTTTATAGGCAAACCAGAGACCGCGCTGCTTTATTCGGGTTCCCGCGACGTTTACGAGAAGCACAAGTCCCTGCTGTTCGCGCTCGGCGGCGGCACGAGCTATGTCGGCGAGCTGCCTGGCCAGGCCTCTGCGCTCGATACCGCTCTGCTCACCCAGATGTGGGGCGGGCTCTTCGGGGCACTCCAGGGCATGGCTGTCGCCGAGGCTGAAGGGCTCGACCTGGAGACGTTCAGGAGCCATCTTTCCGCATTCAAGCCGGTCGTCGATGCCGCTCTGTTCGACGTGGTGGATAGAACAAATGCGCGCCGTTTTGCCGGCGACGACGCAACCCTCGCCTCATTGGGTGCCCACTACAGCGCCTTCCAGCACCTGCTTGAGGCATGCGAGGAGCGAGGTCTCGACGCGGCTATGCCGCGCGCCATGGATATGATCTTTCGACAGGCGCTTTCGCGCGGGCGCACGGAAGATGATTTCGCATCTCTCGCGCCCTTGTTTCGAAACGGCGCGCCGCGCCGGAGCCGGGAGCCAGCGAATGCATAGCGGCAAGACGAGAAGAACCGCGACCTGCTCGTGCCGGGGCGTGGAGCTTGTCCTCGCCGGAGAGCCGCGACGCGTCTATGCGTGCAGTTGCCTGGAGTGCCAGCGATGCACCGGGGCGGCGTTCTCGTATCGGGCCATCTACGCCGACTCCGCCCTCGTCGGCCTGAAAGGCGAGACCAGATCCTGGCGCAGAACCGGCTCGTCGGGGCAATGGTTGGAGCAGACATTCTGCACCACGTGCGGGTCGGTCGTTTTCATGCGGGCAGAAGGGCTGAAGGATGCGCTGTCGGTATCGGTCGGCTGTCTGGAGGACCCGGAATTCCCGCCCCCGATCATGCTCCATTGGCCTGCCCGAAAGCATAAATGGCTTTGTTTGGAAGGCGTGCCCGAAGCCGCCGCCTCTTGAGGAGCGGATCACCAACGGCGATGCCTGGCTTGCGGCAGGGCGGATAACTGCCGCGGGCGACTGCGAACTGTAGGCTCCTTTGCAACACTTTGCGCTCCTCGACGTTCCCCCAAGGCACGCTCCGAAGCTGATTGTCGCGGCAAGTTTTTTCGACTCCCGACGGCTTGCCGAGGGGTCAGATCGCGAATCCGATCACCGGAGTGAGGAAGCCGTGTCGGCTTCGCCCGGTGGGCTGCGGGAAGCCGGCCGGCCGATCATAATCGCTTTTGGTCGCGTTGTGGTTGAGCCGGCCGAAGGAGGACGCCAATGGCGGTAGAGAGCAACAACACGCAGCAGGTCCTGCAATGCATGACAACCGAGCACTTCGTGCTGCAGACCGCCCGCGCAGCCACGATTCAAGAAGCGAACCAGCGCGCCAATCTGTTCCTCACGTCGGTCTCAAGCGTAACGATCGCTCTGTCATTCGTCGCGCAAGTCACGGAAATGGGTATGCCTTTCGTGCTGTTCAGCCTGATCCTGCTGCCTTGCCTGTTCTTCATCGGTCTGGTCACCTTTGTGCGCGCCGTGCAGGTTGCGATCGAGGATATGGTGCACGCTCGTGGCATGGCGCGGATCCGGCACTATTACGTCGAAATCGCGCCAATCATGCAAAAGTACCTCATCCATTCCACGCATGATGACCGCTCGGCGGTGCTCGTCGACAAGGGCTTCAACCCGTCGCCCCTGCAGTATTTCATGACGACCGCAGGCATGGTGAGTACGATCAGCGGCGCGATCGCAGGCGTCTTTACGGGCATAGTGGCAACATCGGTAATCGGCTCGGGAATGTCGCTCGGGGTTATTTCCGGAATTTTGGGTTTCGTTACAAGCATCCTGCTGCTGCGGCATTACCACGCCCGAGCCTGGGCGGCGGCCGAGCAGAAATTGATGACACTTTTCCCGGGCGTGCCCGGCAAATGACGTCACTCAGCCCTGCTCGCCCCTACGCCGGTTGCAGCCGCCCGCGGCAAGGCGCGACCGCGCCAGGCAGAATCGCAGCCCTCGTCAGTCGAGCGGTTCATGCTGATAGAGCTCATCCATGCTGAGCGATGCCAGCGCAGCAAAGGGCGCCTGCTTTTTCACACGGCCGCCGCTCAGGATCACCACGTCGTCGCAGAACGAGATGGTGCTGTGATGATGGCTGATGACTATGGTCGTGCGGCGGCCGGCCCTCGACTTCAGGGTTTCGACGATCGCCGCTTCCGACAGTCCGTCCACCGCATTGGTGGCTTCGTCCAGGATGAGGATGTCGGGATCGCGCACCAGGGCTCTCGCCAGTGCGATCCGCTGCCGCTGTCCCGCTGAAAGATTGACGCCCCTGTAGCCGACGACCGTCTTGTAGCCTTGCGGCAGATGTTCAATGAATTCGTGCGCCTCGGCCAGCCTTGCAGCGCGCTCGGCATCGCCGGCCGAGGCTGCGTCCTGCCCGTAGATTATGTTGTCGAAAATGGTGCCATCCACCAGTTCCAGGTCCTGGCTGGCAAGTGCGATATGCCTTCGCCATTGGCTGGGATCGATCTGGTCGAGGGGTGATCCATCGACGAGAATTCTACCGGTATCAGGCTCGACAAAGCGGCACAGGAGATTGACGATCGTCGTCTTGCCTGCGCCTGACCGGCCGATCAGCGCCGTCGAGCGGCCGCTGCGGATTTCGAAAGCCGCCGAATGCAGCACCACGGCGCGCCGGTCCTTGCCGGAATAGGTAAAGGTCACGTCATCGAACTTGATTCCCTGGCCCAAGCCGCGAAAGGGTCCGCTGCCTTGCGGAGGTTCGGGCTTGTCGGATGGATCCAGCATCCAGACCACCTCTTCAAGCGATCCGCTCAAGCCCTGCAACTGGCTCCAGGCCATTTGCAAAGCCCGCATATACGGCTGCAGCCTGTAGAGCAGGATGACGAACGCGACGATCAGCGGGAAACTCACGCCCACGAACCAGGCGCCGATCACCACCGCCAGAAAGAGCATCGCGTGGAGAACCTCGGTCAGCGGCGGCAACGCGCCCTGACGCGTAAGCAGGACGAAAGCAGCCCGGCGAACCCCATCCGATGCCCGATCGAATACCGCCTTCTCGCGGCTCTCCTGTCCGAAAATGCGGATCAGACGCCCGGCATGCACGAGGTGGAGCATCTGCGATGCGAGATCGCTGTTGCGCGAGGCGACGCTGCGGCTGGGCGCCTTCAAATTGGCTGACAGCACAGCGTGCGCGATCTGAACGAGAACCAGCCCCAGCGTGACCAACAGCGTCATCTGCCAGGAAAGCAGGAGCAGAAAGACCAGCAGGATGATTGCAGCCGAGGCGCTGACGATGGCCGCCAGCATGATCTGGATCGCATCCGATGCCCGCCAGGATTCGTTGGAGATGATGTTGAGCAGCCGTCCGGGACTTTGCTGCAGGAAGAATGGGTAACCCACCCGCAGCAGCTGCTCCGACAGCGCGCTGCGGATCGAATGGCTGGCTTTGCCATAGATAAAGGTCGTCAGCAGCGTGTTTGCGAAGGCGAAGACGTTCTTTAGGACGATCGAGCCGAGGATGGCGGCCGAAATGACGATCAACCGGTCGCGCTCGCTTAAGCTCGATCCGACGTGCTGGAACACGGCAGAAAAGCCGGCCATTCCGGTTTGATCCCCCTGCCCCATGATGATGCCCAGCAAGGGGATGATCAAGCCTATGCCAAAACCTTCAAGAGCCGCACTGACGAGACCCAGCACCACCACGGCGGGAAGCAGGCGCAACTGCTTCCTTCCAAGCGCGCGGCGCAGCATCGGCAGGCTCGGCGGAACCAGTCGCATTATGGCGTATTCACCCTCGCCTCGGCATTTGCCTGTTGATCCTGTGCCTGTTGATCCTGTGCTTGTTGATCCTGCCGCACTTGCGGCGCCTGCGGCCATCTCGCCAGCAAAAGCACGGCGAACTTGGCCGCGCCGAGCATATTCATGACGACGATCGGCCAGTGCGACAGCTTGAGTTCGCAATCGAACGCAGGACCCTTCACCAATTCCCGGAATGCCGATCTGACTGCCCAGTAGAAATGGCGAAGCAGCCAGGGCGCACGGCGAACATGTTTCAGGCACAGCCCGCCATTGCCCATGCTATAGTCGCGGTGGAGTTTTTCGATGGCTTTGCGATCTCGCCGGCCGTGATGGTGGAAGATCGTCATATCAGGCACATACTCGACCGGGATGCCGAGCAGCACCGCTCGCACGAGGTAATCCGTATCCTCCGCGGAGCGCAGCGGGCCGCCGGCGCCGAACCGCTCGTCGAAAAGCCCGATACGGGCCGCAACATCGCGGTGCATCGTCATGTTGCATCCCAGCACGAAGCCGCCGGGATGAACATCCGATGTAAGCCGCTCGCGGACCGGCGACCGCTTGATCGTGAACGGCAGATCCCTGGCATCGCCGATCTCGACGCGGCCTCCCCGGACGACCCGTTCCCCGGTCGCATAGTGTCGCTGCAAATCGCTGAGATAGTCACCATGGACCTGACAATCATCATCGACGAAGACCAGCACACGGCCCCGTGCGCGCGCCAGACCGGCGTTGCGGGCCGCTGCCAATCCGGGTCGTGGCTCGCAAATAGCCTTCAATGGAATGTCCGACAGTTCGGCGATGCTGGCCAGGCGCTCTGCCGTGCGGTCGGTCGAGCCGTTGTCGACAACCACGAGTTCGGCCGCGAAGGCAGGATGGGCACGGCACGCGGCCTGGATCGACTTGATGCAAGGCTCAAGCACCGCAACGCGGTTGCGTGTGCAGACGATGAAGCTGACCTCGGGCGCTGGTCCATGCTGCGACCCGACCGAATTGGCCGCAGGCATCGTCGCGCGGTTATGCTGCAGAAGCTGGTCGGACTTGACTGTCATTCTAACTCGACCCAAGGGAAGGCAGAACCGCTGCGGCCGGCACGGACTGCAAGTACCGCGACAAGGCGTCGACCTGCCTGGTCGCCGACATCGAGACGAGGCTGAACCGCGGCGCGTAAGCGCCGGCACGCAATGCGTACCGCTCGCGACGCCGAATGAGGTCCCATTTCGCGGTCCGCGTCAGGAACTCGTGCGTCAGCAGCGGTTGCATCTCATCTGATATGAGTTGGTAGAGGAAATAGAACAGGTTCAGCGTGCCGGCCTCATAGCTAGGCCTCGTTTCCGCCGGCAGTCCGGAAATTCTCGCTTCCAGTGCCAGAAGCCATTCGGCGGCACGGCCTACCGTATCCGTCGAGACAACATCGCCGATGTCGCGCAGGTCCCGCGTGTTTTGCGCGAGTTCCTCCCGCTCAAGGGTCTCGGCCACGATCTTCAAATGTGTCCTCCGCATTTCCCCCTTGTGCCTGTTCGTCACGCTTTCGCCGTGGATACGATAGGCAATCAGGTTTTCGGGGATCATTGCGGCCGGGTAACGGTCGGTAAGCCGTCTGAAGAGATCGAAATCTTCGGCGTGCCTGTAGCTCCCGTCGTAATATAGATCGCCGCCCCTTATGACGTTCCTATTATAAACCACTGTAGGATGCATGAATATCGTGAAGAACCTCGACAATATCCGAAGGAGATTTTCTTGGAGCGCCGGATCGGGCAAGCCTTTGACGATGCGGTTGCCAAGCAGGAAATCCACGCCCGCGCCACACAGAGCAAGGTCGGGTCGCTGGTTGAAGAGTGCTACCTGACGTGACAAGCGCCAGGGATAGGCGATATCGTCCGCGTCCATCCTGGCGACCAGATCACCCTGAGCCACAGCCAGCCCTTCATTCAGGGTTGCGACGAGGCCGCGGTTTTCTCGTGAGATGATGGAGATGCGATCGTCGGTCTGGCGGCACTTCTGCAGGATCTGCAGGGAGTTGTCCGTCGATCCATCATCGATCGCGATGATCTCCAGGCGATCGTAATCCTGCCGCAGGATGCTGCCGAGCGCGGCAGCCAGATAAGGTCCGGCATTGTAGATCGGCAGCAGAACGGACACCAAAGGAGCAGCCATGGTCAGCTCCGATCTGTTCGCGGGAGGTCGCGTGCCAAGGATGATGTGCGGCCACTGAGACGGGCTCCTGCTGTCCTCCCGAGCCACCCGCCACCGTTCGTTTTGACGCCTGTCGGGATGACAGCGCCGGCTCTTGGCGCAACATAGGAAAAATGGCGTTTGAGGCTGTTGAGCGGCTTTTCGAAAAACAGCCATGAGACTGAAGCCACGATGAGCGTCGCCGTTCCCGCAACCAGGAACCGCCCCGGCCCTTGCTCCGAAACATTGAGCGGGATCCAGGGCTGGGACATGACGGCCAGCGACAGGACGATCGGATGGTATAGGTAAACGCCATAGCTGACGCGGCCAAGGGCCAGCAGTGGCGGCAGTTCGAGAAGCCTGCCCCGGTAACCGCCGATGCCGGACGAGCAGCTCGCCACGACCACGACAAGCGGCGCGAGAGGCAGGACTTCCAGCAGCAGCCAGCGGCCCCATTCCTGCACGGGATTTGCCGGCGCCGGCGCAAGCCACTGCAGGACGAAAAACGCGGCCGCGAGGGCCGGCCAGCCACGTCGCAGCCACTGCGGCAAGCCGGCGGCTCTGGTTCGGTAAACTGCAAGCAGCGCACCTGTCGCCAGCGCGTCCATCGATGCCGGCGGAAGCAGGTCGCGCGCGAGGTCGGGACTTCCAGCGATCGGCCAGTAAAAGCGATACGACAGCGACAGCAGGATGACGCCGATACAGATCGATTGAAGACGCCGGCGCGGCGCCAGCAACACGATCAATGGCCAGACGATATAGAACTGCTCCTCGATGCTCAGGCTCCAAAGATGGGCAAGGACCCAAGGCGTCCATTCGTTGCGCAGCGCGAACCAGAAATTCGACAGATAAAGCGCATGCCAGACCAGCGATCCCCTCGACTGCTCCAGATCGACCAGCCAAACGAAACCCAGCACGGCAAAGTAGGGAGGGAATATGCGCAGCGCTCGCCTGATGTAGAAGGATTTGAGTGCTGGCGCCGTTTCGAATTCAGCGGCCGAGCGCGCGTCCAGAAGAAGGCGCGTGATCAGAAACCCGCTCAGCACGAAGAACAATCGCACGCCGATGTGGCCCCAGAAGGAAGACCCTCCCGCCGCAAAGAAATGCGAATACATCACCATCGTCACCGCGATGGCCCTTAGCGCGTCCAATTGCGTGTCGCGTCTCATCGGCCGCGTCCGCCAGTTGGATGTCTCCGCTGAAATTGTTGCCGCCGATCGTGTTCGCCGCTGCTCACTCTGCGGACAGCGGCGCCTGCGCAATGGCGCTGATCGTTTTCGCTCGAAGCGCTGCGTCTCGCACGGCTTGCGGAGGTTCGGGCGGGGCGATCGAATGGCTCTGCGCCAATCCCCGCCAGTGGGTCCACCAGATTGCAGATTGCCTCAACACCACGCTTCACCGGGCCTCCAGGGAGAATTGCCAAGGAGAGTCTCTTCACGCCATCGAATGCCCCAAGCCCGACGATAGGAAAAAAATGCTGCGCCGCAACACAAAATGTTAACGTGACTGAAATAGTCGCGTGAGGTACGCCTGCGAAATGCGCGAAAACCGCCCGAAATTGCCTATTTTGGCAGGTTTGCGTCCGAATCCCCGACTTATCCACACTTCGTATTGGCGTGAGCGCGCTGCAATGCAGCATGATCGATCGCTAATCAAGAGGAAACGGGCCCACAGACCTGACCTAAACAGAGCACAAAGCTCCCATCGTTGCCGATCGGGTCTCGTAGTTGGGGGACAAAAGCCGGCATAGTTTATGTCCACTTTTGACCCCCTGCGCCCACTCTCGGCCAATCCTTACGCCGGTTGCAACTCCCTGCGCGGCAGCCGCGGGAAGGCGATCGCCACCGCCACCGCGCCGAGCCCGACAAGGGCCGAGCCGATGAACAGCCAGGAATAGCTGGCATAGGCATCGAACACCATGCCGCCGGCGAGCGGGCCGAAGGCCATGCCGATGCTGGACAGCATGGTGACGGCACCAAACACCGTGCCGAGGATGCGCTGGCCGAAATATTCGCGCGCCAGCACCGCATAGAGCGGCATCACGCCGCCATAGGTGGCGCCGAAGATGATGGCGAGCGTGTAGAATTGACCAAGCTCGCTGACGGCGAGATAGGCTGCGATGACCACGGACTGTATCGCCAGACCGGTAATCAGCACCGGCTTGACCCCCAGCCGGTCGGCAAGCACGCCGTATAGAAGCCTGCCGCCTAAGCCGGCCAGGCCCTCGATGCTGTAGATGCTGACCGCCGCCATCGGCGCTATGCCGCACAGCATCGCATAGCTCACCATGTGGAAGATTGGCCCGGAATGCGCCGCGCAGCAGGCAAAGAAGGTCAGTGCCAGAACGATGAATTGCGGCGAGCGGAACGCTTGTGGAACTGACATGCCGGTATCGTTGGCGGCAATATCGGCGGCTGCGCCGTCGGCGGCAGGCTTGGGCGGCTGGCGCACCAGCAATGCGGCCGGCACCAGCAGCGCCCATGCCGCGACGCCGATGACGAACATGGCGGTGCGCCAGTCATAGGCCGTGATCAGCCATTGCGCGAAGGGCGAGATCGTCATCGGCGCCACGCCCATGCCCGCCGAGACCAGGGAAACGGCCAAGCTGCGATTGGTGTCGAACCAAGCGGCGGTCAGCGCGATCATCGGCGCGAAGAAGGCGCTTGCCGCCAGGCCGACGAGCACGCCATAGGTGATCTGGAAGACAAGCAGCGAGCCGGTGCGGCTGGCCAGCACCAGCGCCAGCCCGAGCAGCAACGCACCTGTCATCACCACGATGCGGGCGCCGTAGCGATCGTAAATGGCGCCCCAGGCGAAGCCGCCGAGGCCCATTACCAGGAAGTTCAGCGTCATCGCGCTCGATATGCCGGCGCGCGACCAATCTGTGTCGAGCGCCATCGGTTCGAGGAAGATCGCCAGCGAGAACATCGCCCCGAGGGCGACGCAGGTCATCAGGGCGCCAGCCGCGACGATGACCCAACGATAGGAAAGGCTCATGTTTTTCTCCCGAGATCGTTTGGACACGGCGCGACTTCTTTCGAGCTTCGTCACACCGCTTGCGTCCGAAGGACGATGGCGACATTTCGAATCCTACAATCCGGTTGCGTTTTTTATCCAGTCGGGAAATCGCCCCACTCAATTGCTCCATTGCATTGACCGTGCACCGTCCTGAGCTAGATTTCCAACCTGGCGATCAGGAGCTAACAGGCATGGAACTTCATCGCGGCCGTCTCATCGACCACGTCCAGCTGGTGGTCAGGGATCTCAAGGCCAGCCGCCGCTTCTACGAGGCGGTTTTCAAGGTGCTCGACGTTCCCATCGGCGGCAGCGCCGAGGATTATTTCTGGGCCGACGAGCTGTTCGTCTCCAGCATCGACAGCCGGGCGGCCAACGGGCAACTGACCGGGCGCCACCACCTTGCCTTCCAGGCAAAGGACCGCGCGATGGTCGACGCCTTCTACAAGGCCGGCCTCGATGGCGGCGGCACGGACAATGGCGCACCGGGCGAGCGGCAGCACTACCATCCCGGCTATTATGCCGCCTTCCTGCTCGATCCCGACGGCAACAACATCGAGGCCGTCTTTCACGGGCCGGCGAACCGCAGCGCCGCTTCGGTGGAGATTACGTTCTGATCACTGGGTGACGACGTCAGAACCTTGCTTGCGATGGCATCGGATCGACTGCGGACGCCATCCGCCTGCCTATCGCGTCAGCGCCGCCATTTGGCCCGCCAGGAAGTCGACGAACAGCCGGGCGCGGACCGGTAGCTGCCGCCCATACGCATGGACGATGTGCACCGGCATGGTCGGCATCGCCACCTCGGGCAGGATGCGGACCAGACGGCCGGTGTCGAGATCGTCCTGCACGGCAAACTGCATCAGATGCGCGATGCCGGCTCCGGCAAGCGCCGCTTGCCGGATGGCGCCGCCGTCATCGGTGTCGAGTCGCCCGTTCGGCACGATCACCGTGCCGTCGGCCAAGGTGACGGGATAAGGCCGGCCGGCCATCTGGTAGCGGACGAAGTCGTGGTTCTGCAAATCCTCGATCGAGGCCGGCCGGCCGCGCCGTTCGACATAGGCGGGCGACGCCACCAGCACGATCGGCAGATTGGCGATCTTGCGAGCGATGAGCCCGGTGTCCGACAGCGCCCCCATGCGCACCGCGACGTCATAGCCTTCGCGGATCAGGTCGGCGTGGCGGTCGGTGACGCTGAGCTCGAGCTTCACCTCGCCGTGCTGAGCCAGGAACGCTTGCGCCCATGCGGCGATCAGGCCGCGCCCGAGTTCGACGGATGCCGTGACGCGCAGCAGGCCGCGCGCCGTATCGGCCATCTGGACGATGTCCTCGGCATCGTCGAGCGCTCTCAGCAAAGGCGCGACCCGCTCGTAATAGGCGAGGCCTTCGCTGGTCAGTGCCAGGCGGCGCGTCGAGCGCTGGATCAGCCTGACGCCCAGCCGCCGCTCGAGCCGCGCTACGCTCTTCGACACCGCCGACGGGCTGGAGCCGACCAGCCGGCTGGCGGCATGGAACGAACCGGCATCGACCGTGCGCACGAAGGCGACGAGACCGGCGGTCTTTTCGAGGATGGTGGTCATTCAAGAATTCCAGGCACGAAAGAACCGATCGAGGCGATCCTAATACGCTATACCATCACTATTAAATACCGCTCATCGTCAACGAAGGAGAGATTTGATGAGCAAGCTGAACGGCAAGGTGGCCATCGTCACCGGCGCCTCCAAGGGTATCGGCGCCGGCATCGCCAAGGGTCTTGCGGCGGCCGGTGCCGCCGTGGTCGTCAACTATGCTTCGTCGCGGGAAGGTGCGGACCGCGTCGTTGCCGCGATCAAGGCCGCAGGCGGCCGAGCCATTGCCGTCCACGGCGACGTGTCGCAAGCGGCCGACGTGCGCCGCCTGTTCGAGGCCGCCAAATCGTCGTTCGGCGCGGTGGACATCCTGGTCAACAATGCCGGCGTCTTTGCGTTCGAGCCGCTGGAAGCGGTGACCGAGGCCGAATTCCACCGTGAGTTCGACACCAATGTGCTGGGCACCATCCTGACCATCCGGGAAGCGGTGAGCCATTTCGGCGCCGGAGGCGGCAGCGTCATCAACATAAGCTCGGTCGCCAGCCTCAACCCGCAGCCGAACTCGCTGGTCTACGCCGCCACCAAGGGCGCGGTGGATTCGATCACGCTGTCGATGTCGAGAGAACTGGGCGCCCGCAACATCCGCGTCAACGCCATCGCGCCCGGCGGCGTCGACACCGAAGGCCTGCAGCGGATCGGCATCGTCGGCAGCGAGTTCGAGAAGCAGGTCATCGCCATGACCCCGCTCGGCCGCTTCGGCCAGCCCGACGACATCGCCCGAATCGCGGTGTTCCTCGCCTCAGACGACGGGTCCTGGCTGACCGGCGAGCGCATCACCGCCTCGGGGGGCTGGCGGTAGGCATCGAGCGCGGACTGCGCCGTTTCACGGACCCAAGCAGCGACATTGATCACCGGCAATCGATGACGGGGGCGATCTGTGCCCTATGTTGCGACGAGGGAGGAGCGCCGTTCGGTACCGATGACGGCGAGGAACCAGGAAGATGACGGACGACGAAAGAGCAATCCGAAAGCTGGTCGAGACGTGGATGGATGCGAGCAAGCGTGGAGACACCGCAACCGTCCTCAGCCTGATGACGGACGACGCGATCTTCATGGTTCCCGGCCGGGAGCCTTTCGACAAGGAGATCTTCGCAGCGGCCGCGCAGGAGATGGCCGGCGTTCACATCGACGGCACGAGCGATATCGTGGAACTACAGCTTCTCGGCAGTTGGGCCTTCATCCGCAGCCGCATCGACATGACCGCGACGCCGCCGAACGGGAAGCCGGTGCGTCAATCGGGATATACGCTGACGCTCCTGCGCAAGGAGGCTGATGGCGCGTGGCGGCTGGCCCGCGATGCGAACCTGCTGACCGCGCAAGACTAGAGCCGGTCTCCGGCATCTCTGCACCGGAAGGTGCGCCAGGGGAGCGATAAGATGGCAAAGAAGCGATGCAGCTCGCCCTGAACAGCGTTCCCCTCCTCCACCTGATCACACCGGCAACAGGGCGTTCGGCTTGACATCAGCGATGGAGGCGAAAGTGTGCGTTTCGCGCACGCCGGGCAGTGGCAGGATGACCCGCTGCAGGAAATCCTGGAACACCGCCATATCGGCGATCCGCGCCTTCACCAGATAATCGAAACCGCCAACCACCATATGGCACTCCAGAACCTCCGGAGCTTTCGCCACGGCTTCGGCGAAACGGTCAAAGACATGCGGCGCTGTGTGGTCAAGCCGGACCTCGATGAACACCAGCGTTCCCCGGCCGACCTTGCGCGGATCGAGCACGGCCCTGACCGCGGTGATGAACCCGTCGCGGAACAGCCGCTTCACCCGCTGGCTGGTTCCGGTCGGCGAAAGCCCGACACGCCCGGCAAGATCAAGCGTCGTCCGGCGCCCGTCCTCCTGCAGCAGCCGGAGCAGGCTGCGGTCTATCTGGTCGAGATCGCCCATCTCACAATCCACGCTATCTCAGGGATTTATATGCTAATTGCACGCAGAGATGTCAAAATCAACGTATTTCATCACATAAAACCCCGCAATAGCCTGCGCTTCCCTCACCCACTCAAAGCGAACGTGGTGAGCCAATTCGACGAACACAGGAGTGCAGGATGACCAAGGAAGCGTTCAGCCCAACCGGCAAGAGTGCGGCGGAAATCAGCAAGGGAGCGACCGAGATCCTGGTGCTGAGCGAAGCCGACGTGATGGCGTGCATCGACCTCAGCCAGCTTCTCGATGTTCTGGAAGACGGCTTCAAGGCGCTGTCACAAGGCAAGGTCGTCAATCCACCCCGACCACAACTCGACATCCCCGGGGCCGGCTACAGCCTCGCCATGCCGGCCTGGATGGAGGGCATGAACCTGACCGTCAAGATCGTCAATGTCTTCGAAGGCAACCTGGCCAAGAACTTGCCCAGCCACCTCGCCACCATCAGCCTGTTCGATCCGCTGTCCGGCCTGCCGGTCTGCATCATGGACGGCACCTTCATAACAGCGGTGCGAACCTCCGGCTCCGCCGTGCTGTCGGTGCGCGCGCTTGCCCGCCGGGACGCCAGGATTGCGACCGTGGTCGGCGCCGGCGTGCAGGCCAACCAGCACCTGCATCTGTTGCCGCTGGTGCGCGACTTTGCCGAAATCCGTGTCGCTTCAAAGAGCTTCGACGATGCGGCAGCGCTTGCCCGGCTGCATCCGTCGGTGGTGGCGGTCGCCGACATCGAGGCGGCAGTGCGCAGTTCCGACGTGGTGTGCCTGGCGACCCACTCCTACGAGCCGGTGATCGACGCAGGCTGGGTCCAGCCGGGCACGCATGTCTCGTCGGTCGGGGTGGCGCCGCCCGGCGGTGAAATGCCGATCGAGCTCATCGGCAAATCCAGTCTTTTTGTCGAGACCAAGGATGCATTCAAGCCGACCCCGGTCGGCTCTTGCGAGCTTGCCGGCTTCGATCCGGATTTCGGCACCGAGCTTGGCGCCATGCTGATCGACCGCGCGCCGGGCCGCGTTTCGGATCAACAGATCACCACCTACAAGGCGATGGGCATTGCCATGGAAGACATGGTCGCCGCCGACCTCGCCTATCGTTGCGCCAGGCGTCTGCGCAAGGGAAAGCTCATCGTGCTGTAGGCGCGTGCCGCGAGCCAGGCGGGATCGACGTTGCTGACAATGGCGCTCAGGCCGGCTCGCGCTTCAGCGCCTGCGCCATGCAGTGGATGCCGCCGCCGGTCTTCGAGATCTCGCTCATGTCGATGGCCGCCACCTCGAAGCCGCGCGCCTTGAGCTGACCGATCAGCGTCTGGCTGGACGTCGGCGCGATCACCCTGTCCTTGCCCAGCGACATGAAGTTGCAGCCGAGCGCCATCGTATCCTGGAACGGCACGTCGATGATCTCGTGGCCCTTGCCCTTCAGCCAGTCGACGATGCCCGGCTCCGTGCAGGCGAGGCAGACGGCGGTCAGCTTTTCGGCGATCGGCACTACCATCAGGTCGATATGGACATAATATTCGTCGATGAAGGCGATGCGGGTCTCCCAGCCCTCCTTGTCGAACCAGGCCTGGACCTGGCGCGCGCCCTCCTCCTGCGTGCGGGCGCCGCCGCAGCCGATCAGCACCACGCCGTCCTCGATGACGTTGAAGTCGCCGCCCTCGAAGGTGCCCGCGGTGACCATGTCGTAGATCGGAATGCCGAGCTTCTCATAGGTGCGGATCGCGGCGTAGTTCTCGCCGCGCCGCCACCAATTGGCCATCGCGGTGATGATGACGCCATACGGCGTCATGACGCTGGAATCGCGGGAGTAGACCTGCATCGGCAGTTCCGGCGTCGGCTCGTGCCAATGGATGTTGACGCCGAAATGCTCGTAGGCGGCGACCAGGTCCTTGTGCTGCGCCTGCGCGATCTGGACATTGCAGGGCGCCTCGCGCAGATGCTTTCGCGACAGCGAGCTGGTCGAGAGATGGCGCAGGAAATTCGGCGAGCCGAGCAGCACGTCGGTCAGCACATCGGTCTCGTTGGCAAAGCCCCAACCGGTCAGCGGCTTGGTGCCGCCGGCCGGGTTGCGACGCTGCAGCGAAAACGGTTCTGCTACGATGCGGTCATGAACGGTCATGGGGTTCTCCTGGCTTGGGTGATCACGCGGCTTGCGGGTTGCTTGGTATCCACCAGTCCCGTCCGCGCGGGGTGGTGACATATTCCGGCCAGCGGAAATGGATCGGCGGCTCATAGTCGCAGAGCGGCGCCAGCCATTTGCTGCCGCCGATGCCGCCACCGGTGCGGGCGACGAATTCGTCCATCGCCGCATCGCGGGCGGCCTTGTCCTCCAGCAGGCGAAGTGCTGCCAGCGCAATCGTCTTCGACGCGCAGGTGACCATCGGATCGATCGTCGCGGAAATGCCGCCCAGCGCGTTCATCGCCCAGGACGGATAGGCGCGGCCATTCTCGGAACGCAGCGCCGGGCGGGCGACGTAGAACCGCGCCGTCGGCGTGTGCCACGACATGTCGGTGTAATCGTCGGAGGTCGAATTGAGCTGCGACGGCGGCAAGTCGCGGCGCAGGATCGCTTCTGCATCCTGCGGCGCAATCAGCTGCTCCAGCTCGGCGATGAACGGCTCGTCGGTCGCCGTGCCGCCGGCATTGACCTGGATTTCGCGGGCGATCGCCTTGGCCGCCTCGTCCCAGCGCGGCGGCCCGACTGTCGACAGCGCCTCATAGGCGATGCCTGACATTGCGTGATTGGCCAGCCCCGGCCGCGACTTCGACACCCAGTGCCGCTCATGGCGGCAGCCGCTCATCTTAGCGGCGGCTTCCGCATTGCGGTCGAGCACGGCGGTCACCTGCTCAGCCATCGCCAAGGTCGGCACGCGGATCATGTATTGGATCTCGGCCAGCCCCGTCGGCAGATTGTCGGCGGTCGCCTGTCCTGCCGTCAGGATCGCCTCGCTGATCGACCAGCCGCCCTGATGCGGCAGCATGGAATCGCGCAGCGCCTTGGACGCCATGTACATCATCATGAGCGCGTCATTGGCGCCGGGAGCCCTGATCGCCGAATGCGCCTGCGGGATCGGCGCGCCATCGCTTGCGCGAACCCAATTTTGGGGTTCGTCGCACACAAAGCGGTAGATCATCGCATAGGCCGCACCGCAATGCGTGTCCCAGCGCGCGGTGTTGCAGAGCGGCAGCATGTAGAAGGGATGGAAGGAGATCATGCCGGCGAGGCCATCGTAGTAGCCCTTTGCCGCGTGGATCGGCTTCGACCCCCGCACCTTCTCGGCCGGCTCGCCGGTGAAGCGCAGCGTGCCCGGTATACCGTGGCGCTGCATCGCCGCCTTGGTCGCCAAAAGCCCGCCCAGGCTGGCAACGCCGAGCCCGGAATGCGGATCGGTGTGGCCTCCGGCCTGTTCGCCAAGTCCCGGACGCGGACGCTTCACAGTCGCTGCGTCCTGGCAATTGCCGGGCACCGCGTCATACTCGGCATACATCCCGATGGTCGGCCCGGCGCCATTGGTCCAGTGGGCGCAGAAGGCGGTGGGCATGCCGCCGGAGCCTTCCTCGACGGAAAAGCCTTCGTACTTCAACTGCTCGACATACCAGGCGGCCGACTGGTATTCGCGCCAGGCGGTCTCGCCGAAATCGAAGATCGTCCGCGTCCACGCCGACAGCGACGGCTGGACGTCGTCCAGACAGGCAAGCGCGGTCGCTTGGGCTGAGGTGGTCACCGGTTCCTCCATCGGTCAAAGAAAGCAGTGAAGCGCCTCGCCAAAAAGTGATATGTTTTCCCGGCTCATGCAAATTCGGTTCACCTCTTGAGAATTCCATCGACGCAGGCGCTGCGCGCCCTCGACAGTTTTGCCCGACACGGCAGCGTCTGGCGCGCCGCCGACGAACTGCATCTGACCCGCAGCGCCGTCAGCCATCAGCTGCGCCTGCTCGAACGCGATCTCGGCTTCGACCTGCTCGAGCGCATCGGCAAGGGCGTGGCGCTGACGCCGCGCGGCCAGCGCTATGCCAGCGACGTGCGCAAGGCGCTGACAGTGCTGGGCGATGCGGTGACGCGCCATGCCGGCACCGGCGTCGGCGGCTCGTTCAGCGTCAGCTGCACCCCGGGCTTCGCCTCGCTGTTCCTGTGCACTCACATTGGCGAATTCCGGCAGATGTACCCCGATGTCGCGCTGCGCATCCTGACGCCGCGGCGGCTGGACGATGTCAGCAATGCCGAGGCCGACGCCTTTATCGCCTTCGGCGTCGGCAACTGGCCGAACCGCGCGGTCGAGCTGTTGTGCGAGATCTCGTTCACGCCGCTGTGCAGCCCGACGCTGCTCAACAAGATCGGCGGCTTTTCCAAGCCCGCCGACGTGCTGCGCGCCAATCTCCTGCATCTCGGCGACACCGAGGACTGGGCGCGCTGGCTGGCGCTGTCGAAGGTCGAGAATCCCGACATCGAGGGCGGCATCTTCTTTTCCGACATGAACCTGGTTTTCTCGGCGGCGATCGCCGGCCAGGGCATCGCCATGGGCGACGAGCTGACCAGCCGCCGGGCGCTGAGCGAAGGCCGGCTGGTGCGCCCGTTCGACATCGCGATCAAATCACCGCGGTCGTATTTTCTCGTGTCAGAGCATGCGAAGGCCGGGCATCCGGTGCTGAATGTTTTTAGTGGATGGTTGCGGTCGAAGCTGTCGGAGAACCAGCGTTAATCTCCCCCCTTGAGGGGGAGATGGCCGCGAAGCGGCCAGAGGGGGTTGGTCCGACTGGGCTCGGCCCGATCTGCTTTCAAAGAAAGAGGAAGTCGCCACTCCACGCGCAGCGACCCCCTCTGTCGCCTTCGGCGACATCTCCCCCTCGAGGGCGGAGATTAGCTGCATAGATGAATCAAATTTGCCGGTCAGGCGAAAACTATTCGGTTGCGGTAAGCCGCCGCCCTGCCTACGATTTCAATCAGCATTGAGGACAAAGGCAGGATGCAGCAACCCGGCCGGGCCGCAGAGATCAAGGCAATCGGGATCGGCAAGAGCTTCGGCTCATTCCGTGCGCTGGACGATCTGACGCTCGATATCGGCCGCGGTGAGTTCCTGACCCTGCTCGGTCCGTCAGGCTCGGGCAAGACCACCTTCCTGATGATCCTTGCCGGCTTCATTCAGCCCACCGACGGCCGCCTTTACAGCGACGGCGTCGACATCACCGAGCGACCGGCCGAGCAGCGCGCCGCCGGCATGGTGTTCCAGGGCTACGCGCTGTTCCCACATATGAGTGTCGAGGCCAACATCGCCTTCCCGCTCAAGGTGCGCAAGAAATCATCGGCCGAGATCAAGCGGCGCGTCAGTGAGATGATCGAGCGCGTCGGGCTGAAGGGCCACGAGAAGAAACTGCCGTCGCAATTGTCCGGCGGTCAGCAGCAGCGCGTGGCACTGGCACGCGCCCTGGTATTCGAGCCGGGCGTGCTTTTGCTCGACGAGCCGTTCTCAGCGCTCGACAAGGGCCTGCGCGGCCAGATGCAGGCCGAGATGAAGCGGCTGCACCAGGAGACGGGCACCACCTTCGTCTTCGTCACCCACGACCAGAGCGAGGCGCTGGCGCTGTCGTCGCGCGTCGCCATCTTCAACCACGGCAAATTGCTGCAGGTCGGCGCGCCGGACGAGGTCTACGACCGGCCGGCCAACCGTTTCGTCGCCGAGTTCCTCGGCGAGATCAACATGCTGCCGCTGAAGGGCGTGCGCAACGCCGACAATGGCGCCACCGGCCTGTGCGAAGACCGCACCATCAACCTGCGCGGCAATGCCAACGCGGTCGGCAGCAACGCCATCCTGGCGATCCGGCCAGAATATATGTCGATCGCGCCCGAAGCGGCAGCGGGCGAGAACGGCATCGCCGCCACCGCGGTCGCCTCGACCTATCTTGGCGCTGCGACGCGGCTCGATCTGACGACACGCCAGGGCGCCAAGGTGACGGTCTCCGTGCCGAACGAGGTTGCCGCCTCGGCGCTCAGCAAGGGCAATTCCGTGTGGCTGACATGGCCGGCGGAAAAGGGTTTCCTCCTTCCGGACGGAGGACAATGACGATCGGCGTGGCGAAGCTGAAATTCGCCAAGCCTACTTTCGGGAAATATCAACGACAAAAAAAGGGGAACTGACATGACAAATGAAACCAAGAAACATTCCATCGAGACGCTGTCCGCCAGGGCGGCGCGCGGCGAAATCTCGCGTCGGCAGTTCACGCAGCTGGCTGCACTCGTGCTGGCCGGCACGCCGATGCTGCTGCGCTCGACCGGTGCCTTCGCGCAAGCCAAGCAACTGGTGCTGGTCAACTGGGGCGGCGACGCCATCACTGCCTATGATGCGGCCTATGGCCAGGCTTTCACCAAGGAGACCGGCATCACCGTCAAGATGGACGGCTCCGGCCCGACCGAAGGCGCTATCGCCGCGCAGTTCAAGAGCGGCGCTCCGGCCTGGGACCTGGTCGACGTCGATCCGTTCTCGGCCATCACGCTCGGTGCGCAGGGCATGCTCGAGCCGATCGACTATTCGATCGTCGACAAGAAGAAGATGCGCGAGGGCTTCGGCTGGGAGCACGCCGCCTCGACCTATTTCTTCTCCTATGTCATCGCCTACGATTCCGAGAAATTCGGCAGCCAGGCACCAACCGGCATGGCCGATTTCTTCGACGTGGCGAAATTCCCCGGCAAGCGCTCGCTCTACAAATGGGGCGTGTCGAGCTGGGAAGCCGCATTGCTTGCCGATGGCATCGCGCCGGCCTCGCTCTACCCGCTCGACCTCAAGCGCGCGCATGACAAGATCGCCGCCTTCAAGGAGAATGTCGTGGCCTATTGGGGCGGCGGCGCCGAAAGCCAGAGCGTGCTGCTCGACGGCGAGGCCTCGATGGCGATCGTCTGGTCGACGCGCGCCTCGCTGATCGAGCAGGATTCCGGCGGCAAGATCAAGTTCATATGGGACCAGGGCCTGATCTCGCCCGGCGCGCTCGCCGTGCTTAAGGGCAACCCCGGCGGCAAGGACGCGGCGATGAAGTTCATCGCCAGCGCCCAGGACCCGCAAAAGCAGCTCATTATGTTCGACAAGCTCGGTCAGGGTCCGGCCAATCCGGCCGCCGACGCGCTGATCCCCGCCGACAAGAAGCGCATCAACCCGGTCGATCCGGAAAACATGAAGAAGCAGATCGCGCTCGACATGGAGTGGTACGCCAAGAACTACGGGGCCGCGCTCGACGAGTACACGAAGATCATCTCCGCCTGATAGGCCTGGGGAAACCGGGCCGAGATGAAAGCATACTTCTCCGACAGGATGGGCGCGGCGCTATTGATGGCGCCGCTGCTCCTATTCCTTGGCGCCGCCTATGCCTGGCCATTCTTCGGCGTCGTGAACTGGAGCTTCACGCTGCCCGAGCCGGGGCTCGGCCAGTATGGCACGCTGCTTAGCGACCCGCTGGTGCAGTCGGTATTTGTCCGCACGCTGCGCATCGCGGCGATCGTCACGATTGTTTCGGTTGCCGCCGCCTACGCCATCACCGTGGTGTGGGTGCGCGGCACGCTGGCGCAGCGCGTGGTCGCCGAGTTCTGCATACTGGTGCCGTTCTGGATCTCGGTGCTGACGCGCGCCTTCGGCTGGGTGGCGCTGCTTTCCAATCGCGGCCTGTTCAACACGTGGCTGCAGGCGATCGGCTTCATCTCAGAACCGCTGACGCTGGTGCGCAACGAGTTCGGCGTCATCGTCGGCATGACGCATTTCCTCATTCCCTTCGCTGTGTTTCCGCTGGCGTCTTCCATGCGCGGCCTCGACGACCGCGTGCTGCTGGCGGCGCGCGGGCTCGGCTCCAGCCGCATGCGCACCTTCTGGTCGGTTTTCGTGCCGATGACCCGCTCCGGCATCATCGGCTCGGCGCTGATCGTCTTCGTCTTTTCACTCGGCTTCTTCGTGACGCCGGCGATCCTCGGCGGCGGCCGCAGCGTGATGATCGCCGAGCTGATCTATCTCCGCATCTTCCAGAGCCCGGACTGGGGCCTGGGTGCTGCGATCAGCGTCGTGCTGGTGCTGTTCGTCGGCGCGCTGATGGCGCTGCTGTTCCGCTATGTCAGACCGAAGCAGCTGATCTGATGCCCACTTACCGCCCCGGCCCCGTCTCGCTGATCCTCGCCGGCCTGGTTGCGCTGTTCCTGCTGTTGCCGCTGCTTGCCGTCATACCGGTGTCGCTGACGCCGACCCGCATGCTGGCGATGCCGTCGGGCGAATTGTCGCTGCGCCACTACCGGGCGCTGATCGAGGATCCGCGCTGGATCAACTCGATCCTGCTCTCGATCAGGATCGGCGTCGTCAGCAGCGCTTTCTCCACCGTGCTGGCGCTCTGCTTCAGCCTTGGTGTGTGGATGTTCCAGCCGCGCTTCACCGCCGCACTCGTCGGCTTCGTGCTGCTGCCGATGGTGGTGCCGCCGGTGGTCTCGGCAATAACGCTCTACTTTCTTTTGACCTCGATTTCCGGCGTCAGCTCGTTCTTCGGCTATGACACCTGGCTCGGTGTCGCCATGGCGCATGCGGTGATGACGGTGCCCTTCGCCACGGTGCTGATCCTGGTGTCGCTAAGCCAGCTCGACCGGCGTATCGACCTTGCCGCACGCGGCCTCGGCGCCACGGTGTGGGAGCGCGCCACCCGCATCATCATGCCCAATATCAAGTTCGGCATCATCACCGCAGCCCTGCTGTCCTTCGTGCTCTCATGGGAAGAGATCGGCGTCACCCTGTTCATCACCTCGGTCAACGCCATCACGCTGCCAAGGCTGATGTGGATGGGCCTGCGCGACAACATCGACCCGGCGATCGCAGCACTCTCGGTGATCCTGATCATCATCACGGTGCTGGTGCTTGTGGTGCGCAGTGTTGTGGTCAGGCTGCGCGGGGCGCCTTAGACAAAACTCACCGAGACGCGGCCAAACCTGCCTAAATCGCCGGTGACTTTGTCACCGGCCTCGACGCTTATCGGCGTCACACAGGTGCCGGTTATCACCATCTGTCCCGGCTGGAGTGCTATGCCCAGGCCCGACAGTTCATTGACGATCCATGTGAGCGCAATCCGAGGATCGCCCAATACAGCTGCCCCCGTTCCGTTATGCTGCGATTTTCCAGAAACGAAAGCGACCACCGGGTGCTTCGCGAGATCCACGTCGCGCCAATCGTCTTCTGCAGCTTGGCCGATGACGAACAGGTTGGCACAGGCGTTGTCCGCTATGAGCTGCGGCGCCCCGACTGCGCAGAAATCGTCGTATCGTGAGTCCGGTATTTCGATCGCGGGGTGCAAGGCCGCTACGGCATCCATCACCTCAGCGATTTCATAGGGTGCTGGACGAGGCGGCAGTTGGCGGCCGAAACGGAAAGCGAATTCGATCTCGGCCACGCGCATCTTGCTCGTCGCCAGGGAAATGGCCCCACCGACCTCAATCTCTTTTTCAGCCAGGAGACGCCCGGCCATCGGGCCGTCGACGTTGATGTGCCTTTGTCCGGCCAGACTGGTTGCGGCAATCTTCCAACCGAAAAGCGGAGCCGCCGAACGATCCATCACATGCGACTGGATAGCGTAACCTTCGATCCGCGTTTGTGGCCGTAACTCCTGGGGTATGGCGTCGAGACGGGTGCCCTTCTCCCAATGGCTCACCAACAACTGGGACGCGGCCCTGGCCTTTTCTGGATCGAGCATCGTCAGCTCCGGAAATCAAAGAAGACGCCTCACTACCCGTCGCTTCGTGGATCAGGAGCCGGCAAGGAACATTCTGCTAGTGGACCCGTCCACACATGGGGCAAGGATAGATGACCAGGAATCGCGAGTCCACATTCACGCTCCGCATACCAGGCATCATAGCCGGCCTGCCCCTGTCAGATCGCAGTGCCGTCGCCGATTGTCTTTCCGAGATGGAACAGCGGGCGACGTCTCCATCACCGGGTTCACGCCGTGGTGATTGGTGACAAGGAAACCTTGTGCCATCGGATGCGTTTTAGGGTGTTCGACAGCAGGGGCTTCACCATGAATCAAGGATGGTTTTCCAGGCCGGTGTCAGTTTCGGTCGGCATTGCCGGCGCGACCCGACACATCTTGAGCGCACAGCAGGCAGTAGAACTACTGGCGGGCCATTGGCGGGATGCGGGCAGTCTGCAACACAGCTCAGCGCTGCGCGCATGCCGCCGGGCCATGAGCGGCGATGTTTCAGCCGAAATCGCCAGGGATGCGTTTGTCGGAGCCGCGCGGGAGGCGCATGTTCTGGTCGAGTGAGCCGCCGAACAGAGCCGGATAGTTGGCGGCTATATCAAGGCAAGCTATCCCATGGCGTGGCGGATAGTCTTGGACAGACGGCTGAGGAATGCCGGCCTGGACGATGCGTCAAGCTTCCACGATAGGACCGCCGTCGCCATTTTCCGCGGCAACACCCCGACCGACAGGAACCACGCGGCAAGCACGGCGCGCCGGCGCAGGGACGCTGTCATTTCGAGGCTGGCGACGGCGCCGGCCGCCCCAAGCGCCAGCCGGGAATCGTCGGCCACGGGGTGCTGGCGCCTGTCTGCGCACAGCGACGCCAGCCGCTCTTCCAGGTGGACCGGATCGTGGCGGACAGCCTCCGACGGCACGATGGTCAGGCCGATCTCGGAGGCCTGGTCCGACAACGCCTGCATGCGGCGGAAATCGTGGATTACCCTCCAGCGCGCCCGCTCGGCGAGCTTTTCACCGAAGACCGAATGGTTGGCGCCGTGGATCCGGTATGCGCCGACGCATTCCTCGATGGACTGGACGTGCCCATACATGGGCGCCAGCGTTGCAAGATAGCCGTCGGCGCCCTGACGGAACTCCGGCTCCGGAATCGGCATGATCGATTCCAGGGTTGCGCGGTCAAAGGCCAGCCCGCTGGTCACGGTTGTTTGATAGCGGCCCTTGTGCAGCAGTTTCGGCATGACGTCGCCGCTGTCGAAGGGCAATTCGGGCGGCGGAAAGACGTCCTTGATGCGTTGCCGCTCGTCGACGATATGCAGCCTGGACTGCACCTGGGCCGTTGCCGCATCCCAGGTGTCGACGATCGTGGAAACGGCGGTCGGATAGAGGTAGTCGTCGGCGTCGAGGAAGAGGACGATCTTGCCGGAGCTTGCCGCAAAGCCGGTGTTGAATGCCGCCGCATGCCCGCCATTTTGCGCTCGCGGACACGCGACGATCTCGTCGCGGTATGATTCTATGATTGTCGTGGAATTGTCCTGCGATGCATCGTCGACGACGATGACTTCGACGTCCGCGTAGTCCTGCTCCAGGGCGCTGTCGATGCTGCGTTTGAGGAAACGCGCGTAATTGTAGTTCGGGATGATGATGGATACCGGAGTCCTCGGTGCAGACTGCATCGCGTTTGACCTCGCATCTTGCTTTGGTTTCGGCAAAGCCCGCTCACGGGCCGCCCCCCTCTTCAAGCGCGACGAGTTCCTGAGAGGAAAGCCTGCGCCTTCCGTCAGGAGACGGGTCACGTCTCTTGCGACTTCGTATTGAGGCCGCCATTGCCTTCGAGGCTGCCGCCTTGGTCAAGGTTGCGGTTGGCGGCAGCAAAAGCTCCGACGGTTTCGGCCGGTCGCAACCGAGCCCGACGGAAATGTCTCGCCTTCGGTCGCGATCAGGTCGGGATCGAAGTGGACGAGCGCCTTGAAGGCATGGCGGATACTGGCCTTCAAATGCGGCTGGGACAAGCCCCGCGCCAAGAACAAGGCTCACAAGCCTGTTACATTGAGGCAGGCGCGCAGCGGCGTGGCCTATGGATAATCGCAGATGTTGGAGATGGGCAGCGGCTAGCCCGAAGCCGGCGGCGAGCCGGCTCCGGGCCTTGCGTGCTGATAGCCTGAACGATCAGGCGGGCTGCAGCCCGGGCAGCGACAGGTCGGCTTCCTCGGGCAAGTCGCCGGCCATTGCGGCAGCGAACTTGGTCTGGTCGAGTTCCCCTTCCCAGCGCGCCACGACCACGGTCGCCACCGCGTTGCCGACGAAGTTGGTCAGCGCCCGGCACTCCGACATGAAGCGGTCGACGCCGAGGATCAGCGCCATGCCGGCAACCGGCACGGTGGGAACCACCGAAAGCGTCGCGGCCAGCGTGATGAAGCCGGCGCCGGTGATGCCGGCGGCACCCTTGGAGCTTAGCATGGCGACGGCGAGCAGCAGGATCTGGTCGCCGAAGGTGAGCGGCGTGTCGGTCGCCTGAGCGATGAACAGCGCGGCCAGCGTCATGTAGATGTTGGTGCCGTCGAGGTTGAAGGAATAGCCGGTCGGGATGACCAGCCCGACCACCGAGCGGTTGCAGCCGGCACGCTCCATCTTGGCCATCAGGCCCGGTAGTGCCGCTTCCGAGGACGAGGTGCCGAGAACCAGCAGCAGCTCCTCCTTGATGTAGCGGATCAGCGCCAGGACCGAGAAGCCGTTGTAGCGGGCAACTGCGCCAAGCACCACCAGCACGAACAGCAGCGCGGTGAGGTAGAATGTGCCGATCAGCATGGCGAGGTTGGCGATCGAGCCGATGCCGTATTTGCCGATGGTGAAGGCCATGGCGCCGAAGGCGCCGATCGGCGCGGCCTTCATCAGGATGGCGACGAGGCGGAAGATCGGCGTGGTCAGCGCCTGCAGGAAATCGACGACCGGACGGCCGCGATCGCCGACCATGGCCAAGGCAACGCCGAACAGCACCGAGAAGAACAGCACCTGCAGGATGTCGCCCTTTGCGAAAGCGCCGGTGATCGTATCGGGAATGATGTTCATCAGGAAGCCGACGATGGTGGTGTCATGCGCCTTCTCGGCGTAGCCCGTCACCTTCGTGGCGTCGAGCGTGGCCGGATTGATGTGCATGCCGGCGCCGGGCTGGACGACATTGGAGACGACGAGACCGACGACAAGCGCCAGCGTCGAGAACACCAGGAAATAGATCATCGCCTTGCCGGCGACGCGGCCGACCTTCTGCAGGTCGGAAACGCCGGCGATGCCGGTCGCCACCGTCAGGAAGATCACCGGCGCGATCACCATCTTCACCAGCTTGATGAAGGCGTCACCGAACGGTTTCATCGCCTCACCGGTTTCGGGATAGAAGTGGCCGAGAAGCACGCCGGCGGCGATCGCCGCCAGCACCTGCACATAGAGATGGCGGTAGAAGGGAAGTTTGCCGCGCGGCTCGGCGGCAGCGAATGCTGTCTGCATGACGTCCTCCATTGTGCTCCGATCGAAAGCTCGACCTCCCGGAGCAATTGCATTGACCACCCCCAGCAGCCTCACGACCGCTGAATTCGTGTTTGCAACTGCCGTGCCAAGTGCGCGGAAAAGAGCCTACCGTTTGATTTTATTGAATATTCTCGGACCCGAGGTTTCGTCTCGCGCACAGAAAGTGCGGATATTCGCGTAGCCGAATTGTGCTTTGTGCGAAATCATGCACAAATGTGTGATGCTGCAACGCCCCGCCGCCGCCTTGCCGTCGACGCCCGAGCAACTCGGCAGGCGGGCGCGCCGTGCTTGGCTGCTGTTTGCGGCCATCGCCCTTGCGATCGCCACGGCCGCACTTCACGGCGCCGGCCTTTATGGCCGCGCCACTGAGCTCGGGGCACTGGCGGCGCAGGGCCGCACCGATGCCAATCTGAAGATCGCGCTGCTGCGCGCCGTGCTGGAAAGCCCGCGCGCCCTGCCCCTGCTTTTGTCGGAAGACCAGCAGGTGCGCGATGCGCTGGCGCAGAAAAGCATTGCGGCGGTCGATGTGCTGAACCGCAAGCTCGACGGGCTGGTCTCCGGCACCAAGGCTTCGGTGCTCTATGTCATCGGCACCGACGGGCTGGCGATCGCCTCCAGCAACTGGCGAGAGCCGATCAGCTTCGTCGGCAACGACTACCGGTTCCGCGATTATTTCTCCGGCGCGATGCAGGCCGGAACTGCCGAATATTTCGCGCTCGGCAATGTCAGCAAACGCCCCGGCCTCTACATCTCGCGCCGCGTCGGCGACGCTGCCGCCCCGCTCGGCGTCGTCGTTGTCAAGGCGGAATTCGATCAGCTCGAGGCCGACTGGCACGAGGCAAACCGCCCGGCCTATGTCAGCGACGAGAAGGGCGTCGTCCTGATCACCAGCGTGCCGTCCTGGCGCTTCATGACGGCGACGCCGCTGGCCGGGCCTGATCTTGCCGCCATTCAGAACAGCCAGCAGTTCGGCGACGCACCGCTGATGCCGCTGCCGATCACGCGCCCCCAGGCACTCAGCCCGGACGTCTCGATCGTCCACGCGGTGACGCCCGGCGGCAGCGACGCGGAATATCTCAGGCTTTCCACACCGGTCCCTTCGACCCCCTGGCGGCTCGATTATCTCGTTCCGGCTGAAGCGCCGATCGCCGCCGCGGTCCGTGAAATGCGGCTCCTTGCACTCGGCGTCGTTGTCCCGTTGCTCGGCCTTGCTGCGTATCTGTTGTGGCGTCGGCAGTCGGGACAAATGCGGATCGCCGCCGAACAGGCGGCGCGCACCGAGCTCGAACGCCGCGTCGTCGAACGGACCGAGGATCTGAGCCGCGCCCGCGACCGGCTGCAGGCCGAGATATCAGGTCACCGCAGCACCGAAGCCAAGCTGCAGGTGGTGCAGCAGGATCTCGTCCAGGCGAACCGCCTCGCCATCCTCGGCCAGGTTGCCGCGGGCGTCGCGCATGAGATCAACCAGCCGGTTGCCACCATACGCGCCTATGCCGACAACGCCCGCACCTTCCTCGACCGCAAGCAGACAGCGCCGGCCGAGGAAAACCTCGGCGCCATAGCCGCGCTGACCGAACGCATCGGCACCATCACCGAAGAATTGAAGGCCTTTGCCCGCAAGGGCCGCACCGCCGCCGAACCTGTCGAATTGCGCGACGTCATCGGAGGCGCCGTCGTGCTCTTGAAAAGCCGCTTTGCCGGCCGGCTCGACGCACTGGCCATCGACCTGCCGCCGCCTGCCCTCAAGGTCATGGGCAACCGGGTCAGGCTCGAACAGGTGCTGATCAACCTCTTCCAGAACGCGCTGGAGGCGCTGGAGGGCCGCGACGACGCAAAGGTGCGGGTTTCGGTCGAGGAGACGGCGGACGGCGTGACGGTCGGCGTGTCCGACAACGGACCGGGCATTCCGCCCGCAATCCTTAGATCGCTGTTCACGCCATTCAACACATCCAAGGAAAAAGGCCTCGGCCTTGGCCTCGTCATCTCGAAGGATATCGTCGCCGATTATGGCGGACGCATCGAGGTTTCGAGCAACGACAGCGGCACCCGCTTCACCATCCATCTCTTGAAAGCAGCGTAATGGCCAAGGCGGCATGACCAACGACAACGCAGCGCCGGTCATCCTGATCGATGACGACAGCGATCTCCTCAGGGCAACCGCGCAGACGCTGGAGCTTGCCGGCTTTTCGGTATTGGCTTTTTCGGTGGCGGCCGAGGCGCTGGCCAGGCTCGACGCCGGTTTTGGCGGTGTTGTGGTGTCGGATATCCGCATGCCTGAGATCGACGGCTTGCTGCTTTTCGACCGCGTCCTGCGGCTGGACGCGGACATTCCGGTCATCCTGGTCACCGGGCATGGCGACATCGCCATGGCGGTCAAGGCGATCAAGGACGGCGCCTACGACTTCATCACAAAACCCTTCGCCGCCGACCGGCTGGTGCAGAGCGTGCGCCGCGCGGTGGAAAAGCGCCGCCTGGTGATGGAAAACCGCGCCTTGCGCGAGGCGGCCGGAGAAGCGCAGGACGGCTTGCCGCTGATCGGCCAGACGCCGGCGATGGAAAGGCTGCGCCGCACGCTGCGCCAGATCGCCGACACCGATGTCGACGTGCTGGTGACCGGCGAAACCGGCTCCGGCAAGGAGGTGGTGGCGAGCCTTCTGCATCGCTGGAGCCGCCGCGCCAGGGGCAATTTTGTTGCGCTGAATTGCGGCACGCTGCCGGAGACGGTCATCGAGAGCGAATTGTTCGGCCACGAGGCCGGCGCCTTCACCGGCGCGCAGAAGAAGCGGATCGGCCGCATCGAGCACGCCAGCGGCGGCACGCTGTTCCTCGACGAGATCGAAAGCATGCCGGTCTCGACACAGGTGCAGATGCTGCGCGTGCTGGAAATGCGCGAGGTCACCCCGCTCGGCACCAACGAAATGCGGCCGGTCGACCTGCGCGTGGTTGCGGCCGCCAAGGTCGACCTCGGCGATCCGCGCCAGCGCGGCACGTTCCGCGAGGACCTCTACTACCGGCTCAACGTGGTGACGATCTCGATCCCGCCGCTACGCGAGCGCCGCGACGATGTCGCCCTGCTGTTCTTCTATTTCGCCGAGCGCGCCGCCGCCCGCTTCCGGCGCCCGGTGCCGACTGTCCCGGCCGCGGTGCACCGCCATCTCAGGGAGCATGACTGGCCAGGCAATGTGCGCGAGCTCGCGCATTTCGCCGAGCGGCTTGTGCTTGGATTGGAGGAAGACGCTGCGACGTCATCCCCTGCCCCAGCCCAGGCGGATGCCGCCATGAAGCTGCCGGAGCGGCTGGAGCGTTACGAGGCCGACATCATCCGCGAGACGCTTGGCCGCAACGAGGGCGACGTCAGGCGCACGATCGAAGCGCTGGGGATTCCTCGCAAGACCTTCTACGACAAGCTCCAGCGCCACGGCATCGTGCGCAGCGAGTTTTCCAGATAAAGGTCGCCCAGCGCGGCGGCTTCGATTGCCTCAGGCCTTCTTGCGGTAAGCTTCGAGTTCCGGATCGAGGTCGACGCTCACCGCATTGGTGAACACGGTCGTCGCCACCATGATGCCGGCGAAAGCGACCAGGTTGACGAGCAGCGGCTCATCGTAGCGGGCTTTCAGTTCGGCCCAGATCTCATCGGGAATGGCATTGGCGTCGGTCGCGATGGCCTTGCCGAAGGCAATTAGCAGCGCTTCATCGGCTGTCGGCTCGATGCTGTCGGGATCGAGCCCCATATCGATCAGCGCGCGGCGAAAAAAGGTCACCGGCACCTCGGCCCGGCACGCCGCGGAAATCGTCAGCGAAAACAGCCAGATGGCGCGATCGTCGAGATCCGGTCGCAGCAGGTCGCGCAAGGTGAACCACTCGGCATAGATGCGATGGGCGGCCGGCGAATGCAGCAGGGTGCGCTTCATATTCGTCATCCTGCCGCGCAAGCGCAGTTCCTCGTCGTGCGCCGCACGGATTTCAGGCGAGGCGGCGTCATAGTCGATCGGGGAAATGCGTGCCATGGGCGGCCTCGGAGGATGCGTGAAATTGGGCAATCAGGATGCGATCAGCCGGCGAGCATGGTGACAAGCTCGGGCGTCTCACGCAGCGTGTTGCTGACCGTGCAGATCGTTTCGGCGTCCTCGACGATCCGCCTTTTCGTGGCCTCGTCGAGATCGCCCGATATGTCGAGTGTGATCGTGAAGCGGCCGATGCGGGAAACGTCGCCCGCCGCCTTTTCGCCGCTCACATCGGCGCGGACCTCGCCGAGGCTGGCAGCGACACCCATGCGCGTGGCAGCGATCCGGGCGCTCAGCACCATGCAGGCGGCCACGGAGGCATAGAGAAGGTCGAGCGGATTGAAGCCCGGCGCGCTGGCACCGGTCACGACGTCGACCATGCCGCCGGTTGGCGTGGTGACGACGGGCAAGCTGCCCGGCGACAGCACGGCAACCGCGCCGGTCGGTCGGGTCCTGACCTTGAGCTCACTCATTCGCAAATATCCTTTCGGCCGGCCGGGCATGGGGCCGGATACCGCAGCATTCGCCAACGATCGTCAAGCTAGCCGGTCCCAGCAGTGCTGCTTGAGTTCCCAATATGCGTCAAATACCCATATCTCGCCTGCCAACAAGATCGTGACTGAACAAGATGATAGAGGCATATCCTGCCGGATTGCATTGGGTCAGGCCGTATCCGTCTGTCAGGAATGCGCGCCGGACCCGATTCCAGATTTCGGGGGCATGCGCTAGACTGGCTGCAACCGCAACCGGGCCACTCGCATGATCGTCCAGACCTGCATCAATGGCGCGCGCAGCACCGACTTCCACCCGCAGCTGCCGCTTGACGTAGACGCCATGGCGCGCGACGGCGCCGCCTGCGTGGCCGCTGGTGCCGCCGAGCTGCATGTCCATGCGCGCGGGCTCGATGGCCGCGAAAGCCTCGCGCCTGAGGCTATGGATCCGACCATGCTGGCGCTGCGCCGCGCCTGCCCAGGAACGCTGATCGGCGTATCGACCGGCGCCTGGATCGAGAACGACGATGAGCGCACGCTGGCGGCGATCGCCGGCTGGACCGAGTTGCCCGACTATGCCTCCGTCAATCTGAGCGAGAAGGCCGCGCCCGAGGTCATGCAGAGACTGCGCCAGCGCGGCATCGGCATCGAGGCCGGGCTCGCCTCCGTCGCTGACGCCGAGCGCCTGGTCCGCCTCGACCATGGCAGCCAGGTGCTGCGCATCCTGATCGAGATATCGGAGCAGGAACTGGACGTGGCACTGGAGGTCAGCGACGGTATCGCGGCGGTGCTCGACCGCGCCGGGCTGCGTCGCGCCATCTTGCTGCACGGCGCCGACGCCACGGTGTGGCCGTTCGTGCGCAGGGCGGCGGAGCGGAACTGGTCGACGCGTGTCGGGCTGGAAGACGGCAAGGCGCTTCCGGACGGCACTACGGCATCAGGCAACGCCGCACTGACGGCCGCGGCGGTGGCGATCTTCCGGGCCGGTCGCTGATTCATCCCATAGGTTTCGGGCGCCTTGCCCGATTTTTTCGGGACCTTGCGTCAGGCCACGTCCCGCAAAGTCGAACGCGGCGTCGCCGACTTGGCGGTGGCGCCGGCACGGTCCTCATGAAGCGCGAAACCCGCGGCGCCCGGATCGCCCAGTTCGGGGCGGAGCTGCATGCTCGGGATGTGATAGTCCCCGCCATTCTGCTGCCGATAGGGAATCGGCCGGGTTGTCTCGAGCGTCCGCATCCTTTCGCGCAGGCGCTCCGCGACAGGCTCGAAATCGGCCTCCCCGAAACGATCCACTCTGTAGACCACGAACGGCGGAAGCACGTCGTAGCCCGGATAATAGAGAATCCCGTGATTGATCGGGAACAGCAGGTCGTCGATCGGGCCGTTGACGCCGCGGGCGGAGTAATGCTCTTCCCAGCCGCCAGTGGTCACGATCAGCATCGCGCGCTTGCCGGCGAGCGTTCCCTCACCAAAGCGGTCACCCCACCGCTTGTCGCTATGCTCGCCGACGCCATAGGCGAAGCCGTAGGCGTACACCCGATCGACCCAGCCCTTGAGGATCGCCGGCATGGCGTACCACCACAGCGGGAACTGGAGGATCAGCGTGTCGGCCCACAGCAGCTTGTCGATCTCCGCCTTAACGTCATCGGTCAGAGTGTTGGTCGCAAAAGCTTTTTTGGAGGCCCCAGCCGGCAGGAAGCGTGCTTCGGGCGGCCACGACGGAAAATCGGCACGGTCCACCTCGGATTTCCAGCCATCGGCATATAGGTCCGATATGCGCACCTCGTGGCCCTTGGCCTCGAGTTCCCTGATGGCGACGTCACGCAGTGCGCCGTTGAGCGAACGCGGTTCAGGATGAGCAAAAACAAGCAGGACTTTCATGGGTCAACTCCGAAGAAGGACAATGAACGCGAAAGGTAGCCAGCCCCGGGCTAATCCGCTATGTCTAGGTAATGCATAAGATTATGCCGAATAATGGATAGATCCGATGTGACCCTCGAGCGCATGCGCACCTTCGTTCGCGTCGCCGAGCGCGGCAGCCTCTCGGCGGTGGCGCGCGAGCTCGGAGTTGGGCAGTCGACGGTCACACGGCATCTGCGCGAGCTCGAGGAGGCCATCGGCGTGCCCTTGCTCAGCAGGACCACCCGGCGTGTCACGATGACCGATGAAGGCAGCCGTTACTATGCCGACAGCATCCAGATCCTGCGCCTCGTTGAGCAAGCCGGCGATGAAGCGCGGGGCACGCGTGGCGCGTCGGCCGGCACGATCCGGATATCCTGCACGGCGGCACTCGGGGTCTTGCACATCAGCCGGCTGATCTTCGCCTTTCAGGACCGCTATCCCGACATCGGCATCGATCTCAGCCTCACCGACGAACGCATCGACCTTGTGCGGGAGGGCGTCGACATCGCGCTTCGCCTCGGTCCGCTCACCGACAGCTCGATGAAACTACGGGCGCTCGGGCAGTCCCGGCGTCTGCTGGTGGCCGCGCCAGCCTATCTGGCGGCGCGGGGCAGACCGGCTGGCCCGCAGGATCTGCCTGGTCATGAAGGCATCCGGATGTCGAACATCGCGGGAAGCGACACGCTCGCCCTGCAGGGGCCGGAGGGCGAACGCCATGCGGTGCCTTTTGGCGGCCGATTTCGTGTCGACCATGGACTTGCCGCGCGCGAGGCCCTCATCGCCGGACGCGGTATCGCGCCCGCCCATCACTGGCTTGTCGACGATCTTCTGGGGGCCGGCCGGCTGGAAGTGGTCTTGCCGGACTACGCCCCGCCTCCCGTACCGCTGAGCATGCTGATCGTCCCGGAGCGCGCGGGCATTGCCCGGGTCCGGCTGCTGGTCGACTTTCTCGCCGAGCGGATCGGCGGCATTTCCGGTATCCAGAAGCCGCGTTAATGCCCTCGGTCGGCTGCGGCACTGGCAGAACCCCCGACTTCCGGGATACCGGCCTCGTCAAGGCCGCCACCAAAACGGCGCTCAACGTTGCGCCGCGACAATCAGCATCATCGGCCGCTCCAGTTCGTCGGCAAGATCAGGAGCCTGCGCGACCTGATCGGCCGTTGGGCGCCATTCCTCGACCCGGCGTATGGTGAAACCCGCTTCGATCAGCGCGTTCAGCGTCGTAGCGAGCATGCGATGCTGCTTGAGCACGCCCTTGGCGAGCCAGTCGGTGGTACGCGGACCTTCGACGCTATAGCGATTGACCGGCCACGTCTTGCGGCCGTCGACATCGACCGACCAGCCTGGGTGAGACGGTGCCATGTAGATCGGGTGCTCGATGGTGAAGACGAAGTGCGCGCCTGGAAGGAGCGCATCATGCACTGTCTTCACCAGCCGGTCGAAATCCTCGATGTAGTGGAAGGCAAGCGAGCTGTAGGCGAAGTCGAACGATGCCTGGGGCAGTTCGAGGCGGTCGAGGTCGGCGATGACATAGTCGACATCCGGGTCGCTGGTGTCGGCTCTGGCCCGTTCTATCATGTTGCGGGAAAGGTCCAGCCCAAGGACATGCCTTGCGCCATGCGCCTTTGCCCAGCGGGCAAACCAGCCAAACCCACAACCGAGATCGACAATGCGCTTACCGTCGAGATCGGGAAGCAGTGCGCGTATTGCCGGCCATTCGGGTGCGCCGTCCAAGCCGTGAACCGATCGCGCCATCTGGCTGTAACCGGCGAAGAATTCAGGCCTGTCATAGATATTCTGTGCCATTGAGCTTCCGTTTCGGGGCTTGGAGGACCTTTGGTTCAGGTTGAGGCTTAGTGCCGATGGGCGAGACACAGCAAGGGGAAGCCCGTGCCTCGGTAATGTCCACCTGGGCTGCCCGGCTTTGCAGGTTTCCTGCCATCCTGCCTTGTTGACAAGCGGTTGAACGCACTTGCAGTTTCGAAAAATAGTCCCTAGGCTATTTTCATATCAGAAAGAAAACTTCTTCGATAATTCCATTTTATGAAAGCCTAGGCGTTTGCGGGAACATCTCGATCAGACCGACCGGCGACTGGTCAAGCTGCTGTCGCAGGATGCGCAGCTTGGCGTCAATCGCCTCGCCGAGAAGATGGCTGTCTCCGTCCCGACCGTGCGCATGCGGCTGCGCAACCTCTTGGACCGCAACCTGCTCAAGATCGTCGGGCTGCTCAACCTGACCGAGCGCCCCGAGCTGATCTCGGCGATCGTCGGCATCAATGCGCAGGGGCGCGGCCGGGCGCGGGAACTGGCGCAGCGTATCTGCGAGCTGCCTTTCGTGAACTCGGCCTCGGTGGTCACCGGGCGCTTCGACATCATCGTCGACGTGACGGTGGCCGGCGATGTCGCCGACCTCTACCGCGTCACCAGCGAGCTGATCCCCGGCGCGGGCGAGCCGGGCGAAGTCGTGCGCAGCGAGACCTTCGTCGTCATGGCCTCCTGCAACAAATGGGTCAGCCTGCCGGAAGGCTGCTGGTCGGACGAGAACAAGCGCGACGAAACTGGCCGAAAGGAAATGCCATGAAGATCGCGGTTCTCGGCGGCCTCGGCCTGCAAGGCCGGGCGGCGATCGCCGATCTCGTCGCCAGCGCTGGTGTCGAAGAAGTCGTCTGCATCGATACCGCGCCGGATGGGGCAGCCCGACTTGGCGGCCTGACCAACCTTGACCGCGTGCGCTTCGTCGTGCCCGAAGGCGCGATCGGTCCAGTATTGGCGGAGGTGCTGGTGGGTGTCGACGCCGCCATCGACCTGTTGCCGCAGCCGCTGATGCGCGAGGCGGTGCAGGCGGCGATCGCGACGCGCACGCCGCTGGTCACCACCAATTACGGCAAGACGATCGCCGACCTTGCCCCGGCGGCACAAAAGGCCGGCGTCTCGATCATGACCGAATGCGGGCTCGACCCCGGCATCGACCTCGTGCTCTACGCGCGCGCCGCAAAGCAGTTCGACGCCATCACCGCGATCGATTCCTATTGCGGTGGCATCCCCGAGCCGAAGGCAATGGCCAAGCCGCTATGCTACAAGGTGAGCTGGAACTTCGACATGGTTCTGATGAGCCAGAACCGCGACAGCGTGGTGGTCGAGGACGGCCAGCGGGTCGAGGTGCCGGCCGGCCGCCAGCACGACAATCCTTTCATCCATCAGATCGAGGTCGAAGGACTGGGCAGCCTAGAAGCCTTCCCCAATGGCGACGCACCGCATTATGCCGGCATGCTTGCCGCCGCCAAGGGGTTGCAGCGCTCCGGCCGCTATTCGCTGCGCTGGCCGGGCTGGTCGGCGTTCTGGGCGCCTCTGAAGGAGCTTGGCTTCCTCTCTGAAGACAAGGTGCCCGGCGTCGGCGCCAGCCCACGCGAATTTCTTGGCCGGCTGCTCGGGCCGCAACTGCAATATGGCGCCGACGAAAAGGACCTTTGCGTGATGCGCAACGTCTTTACCGGCAGTGAAGGCGGCCGCCGCAAGACGGTGACATCGGACCTGATCATCGAACGCGATCTCGCCTCCGGCCTGTTCGGCATGAGCCTCGGCGTCGGCTATCCCGCAAGCATCGTGGCGCAGATGCTGGCGCGGGGCGAAATCACCGAGCCCGGCCTGCTCAACCCGCTGCTGCATGTGCCTGATGGCCGCTTCCTCGACGAATTGGCCCGGCGCGGTATACGGGTATCCGAAACGATCGACTGGGACTGAAGGATTTTCGAACGGTGGCCGCCGCCGGCAACGGCGCTGCCGCTCAAAAAGCACCCCAAGGGGTGGAACAACAAAGTGGAACAACAACGACAACAAGGAGGAATGCCCAATGAAGATTGCCAAGCTTTTCATAGCAGGCCTTGCGCTCGCCGGCCTCACTGCCGCAGCCAGCGCCGGAACGCTCGACGAGATCACCAAGCGCGGCGAGTTGCGCGTCGCCGTGCAGACGCAGGGACCGCCCTTCTCGCTCGTCGGTGCTGCCGGCGAACGCACCGGCAGTTCGGTCGAGCTCGCCGAGCTGATGGCCAAGGAGATGGGCGTCAAGATCACCTTCCTTGACTTCGACTGGGATGGGCTGATCCCGGCACTTTTGTCGGGCAAGGCCGATCTTCTGGTCGCCGACATGACGCCGACGCTGGCGCGTGGCATGAAGGTCGCCTTCACCAAACCTTACATGTATACGGGCAGCACCGTCTTCACCAAGGCTGACAGCAAGTTCAAGACCACCGAGGACTGCAAGGCCAAGGGCACCAAGATCGCCGTGCTGCTCGGCGCCACCGGCGAGAAGGAAGCCAAGAACGCCTTCCCTGATGCCGACATCAAGAGCTACAAGGGCGGCGGTCCGCTGCTGCTCGACGCCGTCAACAACGGCCAAGCCGATTGCGGCGTCAATGACGTCTCGGCGGTGAAAGGCCAGTCGACCGCCTATCCGGCCGGCAGCTTCACCATCATGCCGGACCTGCTGTCGAAGGAACCGCTTGCCTTCGCCACCCGCTATGACGAGCCGGACCTGCTGGTCTGGATGAACCTGTTCCTCGACCAGGTCAGCGTCGACGGCCGCCTGCAGAAGAACCTCGACTACTGGGTCAATTCCGAAGATTGGAAGAAAGACCACTAAGCAGCGATAGATCCGAGCGGTTTCGCGCGCGCCCCGGCGCCGCGAAGCCGCCCGGAATCCGTTTCGCCCGGGGGAAATCCGTCCAGCGATGCTCGAAAACTTCAGCTTCCGCACCATCGTCGAATATCTGCCCTTGTTCGGGCAGGGCCTCGTCACGACCGTGTGCCTGTCTGTCCTCTCCTTTGCCGGGGCGCTCGCCGTCGGCATTGGGCTCGCCGCCATGAACCTGCAGCGCGGGCGGCTGTTCCGAATCCCGGCCAAAGCCTATATCGACGCGGTGCGCGCCACCCCCTTGCTGGCGCAGCTCTACTTCCTCTATTTCGGCCTGCCGCGGCTCGGCATCATCCTGCCTGAGCTCGTCGTCGGCATCCTCGCTCTGTCGCTGAACAGCGGCGCCTATGTCGCCGAGATCATCCGCGCCGGCATCCTGTCGATCCCGCGCGGTCAGGTCGAGGCCGGCGTCGCTTCGGGGATGACCTATGTCCAGCGCATGCGCCTGGTCATCCTGCCGCAGGCGTTCAAGGTGACGATCCCGCCGCTGCTCGGACAGGCGATCGTGCTGGTCAAGGATTCCGCACTGCTGTCGCTGATCGCGGTCGCCGAGCTGACGCGCGCCGGACAATTGCTCGCCTCCGACCGCTTCATGCCGGCGGAGGGCTTTATCACCATCGCCGCCTTCTACCTCCTGCTCTATTACGGGCTGAAGGGACTGGCGGCGCTGTCCGGGCGCTGGCTCGGCCTAGCGGGGGCACGGACATGATCTGGCAGCAGCTGCAAAGCATCGCCGGCAGCTATCCCCTCGCCCTGCGCGGCCTCGGCATGACCGTGATGCTGTCGCTGATCAGCCTGGTGCTGGGCACGCTGATCGGCTTTGGCCTCGGCATCCTGCGGACCGGCGGCAACCGGCTGATCAGCGGGGCGATCGGCGCCTGGGTCGACCTGATCCGCGGCACGCCGTTCCTGGTGCAGATCTTCCTGATCTTCTTCATCCTGCCGGAACTCGGCATCGAGCTCGACGCCTTCACCGCCGGCATCATCGCGCTGACCAATCTGGCCGCCTGCTTCATCTGCGAGATCGTCGTCGCCGGCATCCGCTCGGTGCCGACCGGCCAGGTCGAGGCGGCGCTGGCGTCCGGCCTGTCGCGCTGGCAGCGCATGCGCCAGGTGGTGCTGCCGCAGGCGATGCGGATCGTGCTGCCGCCGCTGGTCGGGCAGTATGTGCTGCTGATCAAGGATTCTTCGGTCGTTTCAGCCATCGGGCTCACCGACCTCACCCGCGTCGGCTGGCTGGTGGTGCAGCGTGTGCCGAATGGCCTCCTGGTCTTCTTCCTCGTCGGCCTCGGCTATTTCATCGTTTGCTATCCGCTGATCATGCTGGCCCGCCGGCTGGAGCAGCGCATGGGTGCGGCCCATGGCGAGGTGCAGTTATGACGTCGAACCGCAGCAAAAATGGTACCGGCATGATCGAGTTTCGCGGCGTCAACAAATGGTTCGGCACGCTCAATGTGCTGAGGGATATCACGCTCAGCGTCGAGCCGCGCGAAGTGGTCGTCGTCTGCGGCCCGAGCGGCTCGGGCAAGAGCACGCTGATCCGTTGCATCAACGGGCTGGAGACGATCCGCGATGGCGACCTGGTGGTCGACGGCCAGCGCCTCGGCGACCCCACCACCAACATGACGCGGCTGCGCACCGAGATCGGCTTCGTCTTCCAGTCGTTCAACCTATACCCGCACAAGACGGCGCTCGAAAACGTGACGCTGGCGCCTATCCATGTGCGCAAGATTCCGCGCGCTGAAGCCGAGAAGGCCGGGCGCGAGCTGCTTGCCAAGGTCGGCCTTGCCGACAAGGTCAACGCCTATCCGGCGCAACTCTCCGGCGGCCAGCAGCAGCGCGTGGCGATCGCCCGCTGCCTCGGCATGCGCCCCAAGATCATGCTGTTCGACGAGCCGACCTCGGCGCTCGACCCCGAGATGATCTCGGAAGTGCTCGACGTCATGGTCGCGGTGGCCGAGGAAGGCATGACCATGATGGTGGTGACGCACGAAATGGGCTTTGCCCGCAAGGTCGCCCAGCGCGTGGTGTTCATGGATGCCGGCGCCATCGTTGAGAGCGGCACGCCCGACGAGTTCTTCTCGCATCCCAAGACCGACCGCAGCCGCGCCTTTCTCAGCAAGATCCTGCGGCATTAGGATTGCCGGAAGCGAAGGTGCGCCGCCTGAAGCCTTGCAAAGCTATTTCACCTTGATGACAACCTTGCCCTTGGCGCGGCCCTGCTCGATGTAGGCCAAGGCCTGATTGGTCTGCTCAAACGGGAAGACCCGATCTATGACCGGGCGGATGATGCCCGACTCGACGAGAGACGTGATTTTGGTCAACTGCTCCCCATTGGCCGCCATGAACAGGAACGAATATCGGACATCTGCGCGTTTGGCCCGCCTCCTGATGCCGGCGCTCAAAACGCGCATGACCAGGTTCAGCACCACACTTAGACCCTTCTCCCTGGCAAACCCAGAATCGGGCGGACCGGAGATCGAAACGGCGAGACCACCTGGCTTCAACACACGCAGGGACTTGTCGAGGGTCTTGTTGTCTTGGCTGTTCAGGACGACGTCGTAGCCCGAAAGGACTTTCTCGAAGTCATCCTTCTTGTAGTCGATGATGACATCGGCGCCCAGATTCCTGACCATATCCGTGTTGGACGCGCTGGTTGTCGTGGCGACCGTCGCTCCGAGGTGCTTTGCCAATTGAATGGCGAATGTTCCCACTCCGCCGGAACCAGCCTGAATGAAGATTTTCTGTCCTTTCTTCAGCTTCGCCCTTTCAACCAGCGCCTGCCAAGCGGTTAGCCCCACCAGGGGAATGGACGCAGCCTCTTCCATGCTGAGGTTCTTCGGCTTCAGGGCCACGTCCGCATCATTAATGGCGATGTATTCAGCGAAAGTCCCGACCCGACCGTCGCGCGGTCGCGCATAGACCTCGTCGCCCGGTTTGAACTGTCGGACTTTCGAGCCGACGCGAATGACCGTTCCGGCCACGTCGTGGCCTGCAACGAATGGCCGGCGATAGGGCAGAATGAGTTTGAATTCTCCGTCCCTGATCTTGGAGTCCAGCAGATTGAGGCTGGCGGCATGGATCTGCACCAGCACGTCATTCTCCCCTACTTCCGGCTCCGGAACCTCTCCAAGCCGCAGGGGAGCGTTCTTTGCGTATCGATCGACGATGAAGGCCTTCATTGTTGCTTTCCCAAATTGAGGAGACCCGGAGCGACGTGCCCCATTGCATTACGATCATTTAGTGATAATATGACTGTAATGCAATAGCTGATCGAAGGAGAAAAAACATGCGTTACGAGAAGGGCAGGAAAGACGCATCGCGGCAGCGGATTATGGATGTTGCGACCGAACGGTTTCGTTCCGAGGGCATCGCTGCATCAGGTATCGCCGGCATCATGGGCGAAGCGGGGCTGACCAATGGAGCTTTCTATCCCCATTTTCCGTCCAAGGCGGCGCTTGTGCGCGAGAGTGTGGCGGCGGCCCTGGAGGTTCAGGCGACCCAGATTCAAGAGCTGTTGGCCGCCGGCGGCTTGTCAATGGCCATTGACACGTATCTGTCGGCGGAACACCGGGACAATCCCGGCAAAGGTTGCGCTTCAGCCGCGCTGTTACCCGAAATTGCGCGTGAGCCGGCCGATACGCGCCAAGTCTACGCCGAACACCTGCTGAAGCTCGTACGCCAGGTGGCGGCCGAACTCACGCCCGACGCCCGCGATCCCGAAGATGTCGCGTTCGGCGTCTTTGCGACCCTGATCGGCACGCTTGAGCTGTCGCGCGCGGTGAACGGGACCGAACTGTCCGATCGCATTCTTGAGGCTGGCTCGGTGGCGGCGAAGGCGCTGCTCCAGCCCCGCGAGAACGACAAGTCACAAGAAAGGAAACCATCATGAACGTGCATCAGCTATCGCGACCTGCCGCGATCATCAAACACAGGGACGTGCCGACGAAAACGGTCGACGTCGGCGGTACGAAATTCGCCTACCGGGAACTCGGGCCCACAACCGGGGTACCGGTGATCTTTCTTACCCATCTGAGTGCGGTTCTCGACAATTGGGATCCCCGGGTGGTCGATGGCATTGCCGCAAAACGGCGTGTCATCACCTTCGATAACCGTGGTGTTGGCGCATCAGGCGGCTCCACTCCCAACACGGTGGAGGCGATGGCCCGCGACGCGATCGCCTTCATCCGGGCCCTCGGTTTCGAGCAGGTCGATCTTCTCGGCCTATCTCTTGGCGGCTTCATCGCCCAGGCGATTGTTCAGCTGGAACCTGGTCTGGTTCGCAAGATCATCCTCGCCGGAACCGGCCCAGCCGGGGGTGCCGGCATCGACAGGGTGACGTTCGTCACCATCTTCGACATGATCCGCGCCGCGCTGACTATCAAGGATCCGAAGAACTACCTCTTCTTCACCCAAAGCCTCAACGGCAAGAGGGCGGCGCGCGCGTTTCTGCAGCGATTGAAGGAACGGACCAATGACCGCGACAAACCCATCGCGCTCGGCGCCTTCAACCAGCAGCTCAAGGCAGTCCGTGCCTTTGGCCAGGAGCGCCCTGCCGACCTATCGCGTATCCGGCACCCGGTCCTCGTGGTGAATGGCGATCACGACAGAATGGTGCCCACCAGCAATTCCGTCGACCTGGCACGGCGCTTTCCCAATGCCGAGCTGGTCCTGTACGAGGACGGCGGGCATACCGCCATTTTCCAGTATCACGGCGCCTTCGTGGAAAAGGCCCTGGACTTCCTCGAGGCCTAGCGCATCGGCCCGAAAATCGGAATCGATTTTCGGTAAGCACGATGCGCAGATTCAAAAGTGCTAGAGCGGGCTTTGTGCGTCCAAATGGACGCACGTCGCTTCAGCGGCGGCCCGCTTGCCCGATCCATCGGGCAAGACCAGCTGTCACCTGCAAATGCAAGGTTGAACGCCTGCGAACGACATCAATGGGTTTCGGCATGGGCCCTGAGCTCAGCCCTCTTCTCGTCGGAGACGACGGCAAGGTCGAGCACCTTCTGCAGTTCGGCCGCATGGTGGAATGACGGTTCGGCCTGAACGCCGCTGCGCACTGCATCGACAAACCGCTGGTAGTTGGTCGGCACCGTTCCGGCATCGAGGACCTGCCATTTGGCATTCTCGATGTTCTCGCCCATGCACACTTTCAGCTCCGAGCCGTTCAGATTGTGCACGACTTCGATGCCGCCCTTGTCGCCATAGATGCGCAGCCGCAATTCGTTGAGATGACCGGTTGCCCAGCGGCTGGCATGGACGACACCGAAGGCGCCGTTGCTGAAATCCAGCGCCATGGTGAAGCTGTCGTTGGCGTCCAGCTCGTACTCGCCGATCCGGTTGCCGGGCGCCTTGTCGAAGGACCTCAGGCGGCAGAACACATTGTCGATGTCGACCGCCGCGCCATAGCTGGCGAAATCGAGGATGTGGATGCCGACATCGCCCAGCACGCCGTTGGAGCCGTGGCCGCGCGACAGGCGCCAGAGCCATTTCGGATCGGTGCGCCAGTCGCCCCAGAATTTGGAGACCAGCCAGCTCTGCAGATAGGACGCTTCGACATGCCTGACCTGGCCGATCTCGCCGGCCAGCACCATGGCGCGCGCCTTCTGCAGCGGCGCGACGTTGCGATAGGTCAGGTTGACCATGTTGATGATGCCGGCGCGCTCGGCGGCATCAGCCATTTCACTGGCCCTCTGGTAGTTTTCGGCCAGCGGTTTTTCGCACAGCACCGGCTTGCCCGCCGCGACCAGCATCATGGTGGTCGGATGGTGGATGCGATCCGGCGTCACGTTCGCCACCGCGTCGAACTTGCCCCATGCGAGCGCGTCTTCCAGCGACGCGAACCGGTTGGGGATGCCGTTGATGTCCGAAAACTTGTCGACACGCGCGCGATCGAGATCGACGGCGCCGATCAGTTCGACGCCCTCGATCTTGCTGAACTGCCTGGCGTGCTCCTCCGCCATCCAGCCGGTGCCGAGTATCAGGAGACGCATGATTCTCATCCTTAGGATTAAGCTCTATCTTCTTGTTTATCACTGATTTTCCGAACCGAATGTTCGGGATTATGGTCTAGCGATAGCCGGCTTCATCAGCGGCATGGAGTTTTCCGCCGCGCTCGACGATCGGCTCAAGCGCCTTTTCCACCGGCACGTTCGGCGCGTCGAGGATGGCTGGATTTGACCCCTGCGGGTTGTGCGCCCATTTCACGGCGTTGCGCAGCACTTTCTGGACGGTGGCGTCGTGATAGGTCGGATAGGTCTCGTGGCCGGGCCTGAAATAGAAGATGTTGCCGGCGCCGCGGCGATAGGTCAGCCCCGACCGGAACACTTCGCCGCCCTGGAACCAGGAGATGAAAACCGTTTCCAGCGGCTCCGGCACGGCGAACTGCTCGCCATACATCTCTTCGTTCTCGAGCTCGAAATACTCGCCGATCCCTTCAGCGATCGGATGGTTGGGGCTCGTCACCCAGAGCCGCTCGCGCTCGCCGGCCTCGCGCCATTTCAGCGTGCAGGGCGTGCCCATGAGCGTCTTGAATATCTTCGAGAAATGGCCGGAGTGAAGGACGATCAGCCCCATGCCTTCCCAAACGCGGCGCGCCACACGCTCGACGACCTCGTCGGCGACGGCGCCATGGTCCTTGTGTCCCCACCACACGAGCACATCGGTTTGCGCCAACCGGTCGGCCGGCAGACCATGTTCCGGCTGCTCCAGCGTCGCGCAGGACACGGATATTTCGGTGTCGAGCTTCAGCGCGTTGGCGATCGTTGCGTGCATGCCCTCGGGATAGATCCCCGCGACCACCTCATTGGTCCGTTCATGGATATTCTCGCCCCAAACGACAGCGCGTATAGTCATGACATCCTCTCGATTGATTGAAGCCGCCGCCCCGGTCCGGTCAGTCATAGTATCCTCGGCCGGGAATGAAAACCTTCGAGATTGGCCGAAATCTCCCCACAGCTTCGTCATCCCACGGCGGGCAGGAGCGAAGCGACGTCGAGAAGACCCTGGGATGAAGAAGCCATGAAGACGGCCGCCGCGGCGACCTACGCGCCGCGCCCTTCCGACGCGACCTGCATCAGCGGCTTGCTAGCCGCGCACGACGAGACGCTTGACCTTGCCCTTCTTGAAGGCGGCGAGGAAGCGGGCATAGTCCTTGAAAACGACGCAGCCGCTCGATTCTCCGCGGCGGCCGCGCAGCAGGTAGGTGTGCGCAAGAAAGCCGTCCCGACCAAATTTGTTCTTGCCGTCGATAGGAGTGAGACGCAGCGCCTCGACGCCATGGAAGCGCGATTCACGCAGCCTCAGATCGTAGGTGTGGGGCGGCGTTGGGCCGGCATTCTTCCGGTTGGCGTAGCGCGGCTGGTCGGCCATCGAGCCCAGTCCCGAATGCGCCTCGAGCCGCGAACCGTCCGGCATATAGACGGTTTTCGCCGAGATGTCGTAGACGGCGACGCCGCTGCCGATGCCGGGCTTGGTGAACAGGTTGCGGAAGGCCCCGCCGCCCGCCGGGCTGTCGGGTTTGGCATAGGCCAGCATGTCTGCGGCCTTCGACCGCTTGGCCGGCTTGACCGGGCTGCCCTGCATGCCCGGGCTGCCTTGCATGCCCTGCTTGGCTTGCATGCCCTGCTTGGCTTGCATACTTGGCATCGCCGCCGGTGACGAACTCCTCGGCGACAAGGCTGGCGCCCGGGGCATCTCGTCCTGCGGAGCGTCGGCGGTCTGCGCTTTGTTGGCATTGGATGGCCGAGACTGGGCCTTGGCGGCCTTTGATGACTGGACCTTGGGCGCTTTGGCCTTGGGTGCCTCGACCTTGGGCGCCTCGACATGGGGCGCCTCGTCTGACTGGTCGACTTCCGCCCGCGGGCGGAAGGTCGGCAAGGGAACGCTGTCGGGCATCTCGTCCTGCGGCGGCAGCGAGGCCATCTGAACCTCGCCCTCCGGCGGCGCCGTCGCCACCTCCGGCAGCACATCGATCATCTGTTCCGGCAACGCATTCGCCAGCGCGAGCGCCAGACGGGAGGATCGTTCGATCTCGGCGATCTCCGGCCCGAAGCGCACCGCGGCCGGGCCGTTCTGGTCGGGCAGGCGCGCCGGCTCCGCAACGCCCGCGGCCGCCGGCAGGCTGGCAAGCATAGGAGGTGCTGCGTGGGCAAAGGCAGCAGCAAGCTTTTGCGGCGACAGCGCGGCTTTCGCCACCACGCTGTCGAAGCGCGCTTGCGGCGAGATTTCTGCGACAAGCGGCACAGTATCCGGCTGCGCCAGCGGTTTGAGACGCGCCGCCTTGCCTTCATGCACGAAGTTCGCGGCGGCCTGTGCGCAACCGGCATCGCATCGGCTGAGCAGCGACGCCTGACGCTGCCGGCTTGCCGGTAACGGCGCCCACGAATTGGCCCATGAATTGGCAAGCGTGCGATCGGCGAGCGCGATGGTGCGCGGCGCGCGCAGGCTTTGCGGAAGACTGTTGGAGGCAGCGGTGAGCGAGGTTCCCACCGAATAGAGGCCGGCCATGGTCGCCACCGACCACAGAGCGACCGCAACGCCAACAACGGGAACCGCGACCCAGCGCAGCCCGGGCCTCATCGAAGTCAATCCAGAGTCAGGATTGTCACCCCGGTTTTTCAAACGCACAAACGCCATACACCAACCTCAATCGGCCTTGCGGCATGCGGGGCTCGCAGCCGTCACAATCACAGTCGCCTGGTGCCCCCTGCACGCTTCGCGTCTGTTGCCGATTGATTCAAAAGATGGACAAACTTGGTTAACCAATCCCTCTACCGATCGCCGATTGGGCGAAGGTCGATAACAAAAAAGCCCCCTCCACGACTAAGAAAATGGCGGGAATGCCCTCCGTATCAGGCTTTGCTGCCCGTTTTTGCCGACCGAGTCAAGAAACCGAAAGGACTAGACCTTGCCTGGGCGGGCGACAGCTGAAGCTTTCTCGGATCAAAAGCGTCGCGTCACGCATAATCGTCTGCGCGCAGGCAGCGTTGCCGGCGCGGCTTTGCATACAGGTAAATTCGATTGTGCTAATATACCTTGGTCATGCACATTTGTGCGCGACCAACAAACGGGAGGATGCGATGGGAACCATGAATCGCAGGTCTGCAATTGCTCTCGGCGTCACCGCCGCCGCGGTAACGCCGCTATTCGCCTTGGCGACGCCTGCAAGGGCCGCCAAGCAATACGGCCCGACGGAGGGCAAGGAGGTTGCGCCCGGCATCAGAGTGGTGGAGGTCGGCACTGGCAACTCCGACATTCCCGCTTACAAGAGCATCTCAATCGTCGATATAGTCTTCCAGCCCGGAGCAGTCTTTCCTGAAACCGTGATGGACAACGACATGGTATGCACGATTGCTGCCGGCGAATTCACGATCAAGAAGGCGGACAAGGAATTCAAACTTAAGGAAGGCGAGATGTACACTTGCGCCAAGGGCAAGACCGACGGTGCCACGAATACAAGTAGCGTGGTCGGCGTGCATCGCATTGCGATCTTGATGCCTGCCTAGACCAATTCCAGGAAAAGTGTGCAACGGTTTCTGCCCGGAATTGCACAAAGAAATAGCCAGAGCGGTTCAGCGAACCGCTCTGGCGCATGACCGAAATGAGGCCCGCGACCTCCGCCGGAGGGGCGGGCCTTGTCATTGCGTGCTTGTCCTATGCGGCGCGCAGGTTTTCCGCCGGCCGCAAATTCTGGTTCATGCGGAACAGGTTCAGCGGGTCGTAGCGCTGCTTGATTTCCAGAAGCCGCCGATAGTTGCCGCCATAGGCTGCTTCGACCCGGTCGACCTCGTCCTCGGGCATGAAGTTCACATAGGCCGTGCCGGCGGCATACGGCCTGATCGCCTCGTAAACACCGCGCGCCCAGTCGATGCAGGCGCGGTCCATTTGCGGTTCGCGCCAGCGGGCGTGGACATTCATGACGAAATGCGCGCTGCGTTGCGGAAACGCCGTTGCATCCGCTGTCACGCGGCCTGCGGCACCGCCGATATGGGCGAAGAATATCTCGCATTCAGGCCCCGGAAGCCTGGGTATCGCGGCCGTGACGACCTCGATCGCGCTGTCGGAAAGCTCGGTGAAGTCATGGCTCTTCCAGTAGTTTCGGGCGCCGGGCGTCAGCAACGGATCGAATGCCTGCTCCCAGCCGGTGAACGGGTTGGGGCCGACCACATCGGCAATCGGTGTGCCGATGGCGCGAAGCCTTTGCGTCGCTTTCTCGCCCTCCTGAAGATCGCCGCAATAGCACATGGCCAGGACCAGCACCTCCTTGCCATGCCATTCGGCCGGCAGGAACGGCAGCGGCGGCGCCTGCCGCATAACCACCCAGCAGGTCAGCTCATTGGGCGCTGCTTCGAGCGCCGCTCGGTATTCCCGCAACACATTTTCGGCATCGGCGAAAGGATGAACGACAAGCCCCGCCAGCACCTGCGGACCAACGTGGTGAAGCTTGAACTCGAAGGCCGTGACGACGCCGAAATTGCCGCCGCCACCGCGCAGCGCCCAGAACAGGTCGGGATTTTCGGTCTGGCTGGCGCGCAACAGCTTGCCGTCGGCCGTAACCACATCGGCGCCGAGAAGATTGTCGATGGTCAGGCCGAATTTCCGCGTGATCCAGCCGAAGCCGCCGCCCAACGTCAGGCCTGAAATGCCGGTGGTCGAGTTGATCCCGATCGGCACTGCCAGTTCGAAGGCCTGTGTTTCCGCGTCGACGTCGGCGAGCGTCGCTCCAGGTTCCACCCATGCCCGCCGCGTCGCTGGATCGACCCGCACCGACTTCATCGGCGACAGATCGATCATCAGGCCGCCATCGCAGACGGCACTGCCGGCGATGTTGTGGCCGCCGCCGCGGACCGCGACAAGAAGCCGGTTTTCCCTGGCAAAATTCACCGAGGCGATGACGTCGGCGGCACCGGCGCAGCGCACGATCAGCCCGGGCCGCCGGTCGATCATGGCATTCCAGATGCTGCGTGCGTCGTCATAGGCGGCGTCGCCTTCCCTCAGCACGGTGCCGCGCAACTGTGCCGAAAGCGCTTCAAGGGCCGCGGCTTCGACCGTCGTCTTGCCGCGTTCAAGCGTGGTGAGGCTCATGCTGTTCATGGCTTTCCTCCCGATTGCTTTTTCTGAGCTGTTTCCCCCCACCCGGTTTGAAGTGTGCTCTTATATTAGATATCACGCAAGTTCAAAGCCGCTTGCTGGCCGGTCTTGCGGCACGCGGCGGTGGCCGCGCCCAATCGGACGAGATCTGACGCAGGCCGCCGGTTTGCGAGGATGCAGAATGACATTGTTGGCAGCTTGCTAGTCGGCATGCCGCCGGATTTCACCTTCAGCCCGTCCGTGAAGGCGATGGGGCCTAACGGCCCGCCGCCCAGGCGAGGGCGGACTGCACGTCTTCCTCGATCCGGTGCCGCGCTGACGGGCTCACGCCGTCCCCTTCTGCATAGACGATGCTGGGCGAGCCATAGGCCGGCAATTCCGGCCTATGGCGATTTGCCGATCAACACTCTTCGGTAGTCTTCTTCATTTGACCGGGGGCGGCGGTCTTGGTGTCGGTGTCCTGCTGACCAGGAGCGGCCTCTCGCGCGCTGCCGGTCTGCTGGCCAGGTGCGCAATCTTTGGCCGAATTCGGATTCGTGCCGCTGGTGGTGGTCGAGTCAGTTTCCTGATCGGTTGTGGTGGTGGAGTTGGTTCCCTGATCGGTGGTGCTGGGCATGGTTGTGGTCGTCGAGGTTCCGCTCGTCGAGCTTCCGCTTGTCGTCTGGGCAAGTGAAAGCCCGGACGATACTGCCAGCATGACCGACGCCAGAAGGATGCGTTTCATCGTCGTTCTCCTGTTCTGAATGCGCGGGATGCGCTGGAAAACCAACAGTGAGACCGAAGGACTGTTCCTCGACCATGTTCAACTTTTGTAACTCCGGCCTAACGGTCAGCTCTCATTGAGACCAAAGGCCGGAGACTAAAGGCCCGGCAAAAAAGCCCGTCGGCAGGCCAAACCGACATGGCTGCTGGATCGACGTGAAACGATCCCGCCGGTTCGGCCGAGGAACTACGCAGCGGTCCGCGGAGTTAGGCATGTGATCCACATAAGCACAGGAGAGCTCTGATGGCACCGCGCAGAAAATCCGACGATCCGTCCGAAGGCCCGACAATCGAACAGCAGGATTGGGACGCGATCAAAGGCGGCAAAATTCTACCAGACAGCGTGCCGGGAAACGGCGACATCCGTTATGACCTCGAGAAAGAGGGTGAACTGCCCGAGGAAGACGACGACAATCCGTACCAGGACAGCGACGAGGCGCTGCCGGACGATGAGGAGGAACGCGCTCTCGCGCGTAATCCTTCGAAACAAGACATCGACGAGCCATGACGGCAGCATTTAATAGGCCCGGCTAGCCCGCCCGGTTCGGGTGCGCTCCAAATTCCGTGAAAATTCCTGCAGCGACAGAAAAGGCCCCGCGGGGAGGAAGCGCGGGGCCTTTGTCCGAATGCCGTCCGAACGGCCTTCATAGTCGCTGGAGTAGAACGACTGCGCTTCCAACCGTGGCGGGCGGATGTTGTTCCATCGAAACCGAAAAAAAGACGGTGCCCGTTTGTTGTTTGCGCCAGCATTGCTGCCGCAGAGCTAACGCTTGTCGAGGACGCTGTGGCACTTGGTTTGCGCCTGACGCGTCGCACCACTTGTCAGACAAAGCCGGGAACCGGCTTTGTCTTGCCGCTTAGTTGCGCGCCCAATGTCAGTGTCTGCGGGAAATTCCGGACAATTGCCGCCATCAAGGTGGCGCTGCCGGGGCGAAGGGCAATTCCGGCAAGTGCTGCAGCGGCGTGGACCCGTGTCGAAAACAGTCTTTTCCAGGCCGCCTCATAGCGTCTGCCGGCAGCCTCGCGCCCCACCCGGCCGCTTGGCGCGCATGCGAGTTCGCAAGCCAGCAGCCATCCGGACTGAAGCGCCATCGAGATGCCCTCGGCGATAACAGGATGAGACTCTCCGGCTGCATTGCCGACGCGGAAGATGTCCCGTTCGTAGCAGGAGCGAATGCCCGGCCGGATCGGGCCTGCGGCAAGCCACGGACCGTCGCGGTGAGCTGCCCCAAGGGCATCCCTGACACCCCGGCACGATTCCATCAGATGGCGGGAGACCGCATCGGCGGCCGATACATGGCTGTGGTTTGGGCCACGGTGTTTACGCAACCGCGCCAGCATATCGCGCCGAATGCAGCACGAGATCGACAACCGGCCATGATCCGCCGAGACCATGCCGCCATAACCGCCCGGAAACGCCAGCAGAGGCATCAAATCAGGCGCCAGGGACGACCCGGCGAAATGCGCCTTGAAGCCGAGCAGGTCCGAGGGGCGGTTGCTCTTTCCGGGCTGGCTGGGCAGCGGTCCTGGTTCCCAGGAGCCGTGTGCGGCGACAATCACCGAGGCACGTAACATCGACGTTTCGTCTCCGGCTTGAATTCGCACCATTTGCACCTCGCCATCCCGCTCGATGGCGACGGCGCGGCAAGGCTGAAATATCTCGACGCCCGCCGATCGCGCCGCCTGCAAAAGCAGACAGTCGAGAATGTCCCGGCCAAGCGCCCGGCCGAAACCATCGTTTGCAGCGGGCCGATCTTTTGCACGGGGCCCATTTTTTGCAGGAGGCATGGGCGCCTCGACACTAGCTTCGCCGGAAAAGAAGCCGACGCGGCGGATTTCGGGGCCGGCATTGGCACGCCAGGCATCGCCGATCTCCAGCTGGTCCAGAAGCGCAAGATTGCTTGCCGATATATATTCGCCGCAGACCTTGCGGCGCGGGAACGCGCTCTTCTCCACGATAGCCACGGCCCACCCGCGCCGGGCCAGCGTGAGCGCGACGGACGTGCCCGCCGGGCCGGCGCCTATGATGATCGCGTCATGGGTCCGCGTCATAGGTCATCACCGGCGCTGGCACCGACGAAAATGTGGGAAAAAAGGCCGGCGCGCCGTTCCTCGACCGGTTTGCCTTTTGCCGCAAGCCAGAGACCGGAAAGCTCATTGCCGCGAAAGCCGCCACGCACGCTTTGAGCGGCGTCGTTTCGTGTGACGTCATTGGCGCCGATTGCCGGGAGAAGACGGGTAGCGGCCAGCGCCAGTTTTGCCCGCAATGGCTCTGTCGCCAACAGCAGCGGGGCCTTCGGCGCCATCAGCGAAAACAGGCGCACGAGCTCGGCATCGTCGAAATGATGCAGAAACAGATTGACGGTGATCGCGTCGAACCGCCTGCCCTCATTCTTTCTTGCCCAGTCGAAGACATCGGCGGTGATGCCTTCGGCCGTCCACCCCAGCCTGTCGAAATCACCACGCAATTGCGCGGTGATGAGGTCGACGCGGTCGAGCATCACCAGTTCGACCCCAGGCCATTGCCCGGCCATGCGCCGCGCTACCGCCAGCATGAAGGAGCCATCGCCGGCGCCGATCTCCAGAATCCGGCGTGGCGGCTTTGGCACAAATTTCCCGAGCAGCGACGCCATGATCTTTGCCTGAAACATCAGCGCGTTGATGTGACGAAGGTCGCGGCGCGTGGCAAGCGCTCGCGGATCGTCCGCCGCAAGTCCGTCAAGGATTTCCGGCGCAAGCTTACGGTGCTCCAGGCCACTCATGACACGGTTCGAAAAAGCATGGTTTCGGCCGTCAGCCCGGGTCCGAACGACATGCCGCAGCCGAGCAGGCCCGGCGGCGCCTTCAGCATCTCCTTCATCACGAACATGACGGTCGCTGACGACATGTTTCCGTATCGGCGCAACACCTCGCGCGATGGCTCCAGCGCGGTGGGCGCGAGTTTCAGAGCCCTTTCGACGGCGTCGAGAACCGACCGTCCACCCGGGTGAACGGCCCAAAGGTCGACCGCTTCCGCTGTCCGGCCGCTGAGAATGGCGTCCTGGTTGCTCCGCAACGCTTCATGAATCGCTGCCGGGACCTGGCCGGAAAGAACCATCTCGAAGCCGTGGTCGCGAATGCTCCAGCTCATCAGATCCCGCCGCTCACGCGCCACGATACAATGAAAGCTCTCGAGCTCGACGCCGGCCGGCTCTGCGGTGACGAGCGCGGCCGCGCAGCCGTCGCCCCAGAGGCAGAACGACAGCAGCTTTTCCAGTTCGGTCGTTTCGCGCAGATGCAGCGTGCAGAGTTCGATATTGACCAGGAGGACCTTGGCGCGAGGGTCGGAGCGGACGATGTGGCGGGCAAGCTTGAGACCGTTGATCGCCGCGTAGCATCCCATGAAACCAATCATCGTGCGTTCGACCCTGTCCGGCAGGCCGCACCGCGCAACCAGTTCCAGATCGATGCCGGGCGCCGAAAAACCGGTGCAGGTGGTAACGATGAGATGAGTGATGCGGCGAGCGTCATCGCCAAGCTGCAATCCGTCGACGCCTTTTTGCGCCAGAACAGGCGCGGCATCTCCGAACATTGCCATTCTCTCGGCCGTTCCAGGAAAGGCGCCCCGGATAAAAGTCCCGGCAAGATCGGCAGTTGGTCCATCGGGGTCGATGGCTGGTGCAAAGCAGGAATAGCGGCGCTCGATGCCGGCGAGATCAGCCATGCGTTCGAAAATTCTTCGGCGATCGGCCGCAAGCATCGAGGCCGCGAAACGCAGATAGAATTGATGAACCTCATGCTCCGGCACCGCTGTCGCGATCCGGTTGATATAGGCTTTGGCCGGCATATTCTGTCTCCTCGGCGTATGCACGGTGTAACGTGAGGCCACCGCCGGAGGGTCTTTGCTCACCAAGGATGGAGCGTTGTTCGATAAACGTTTCCGAAAACTGATTTCATCCCGAGATTCAGCACACGCTGTTGCAAGGCGATGCTGCGGTTCGCCGGCACTAGCAATATAGGCTCCATCGCCGAGGCGTCGACGGGAGAGCCCGCGCTTCTGGCAAGATGCGAGCCGCGGGCCGAGGCGCCTTGCGTCCGGAACCCACCGGGCACCGTCTTTTTCCTGCATCGACGGAACATTAGCGCATACTAACAGTTGTAGGATGACAGCGGGTATCTCCCGGATATTGGCTGCTGGATCGGGGCCCGTACCCCGGTCGGCCCGCGCTCCTCCAGAGGCGCGGGCCTCCCGGTCCTGAGGGCGGCTATTGGAACAAGAATGCCGAGCAGGCGTTCCACAAATTATGTCCAGCTGCCCGGGATTCGCGGAAAAGACAAAGGAGAGCTGTCATGAACAATATCATCTGGCTGGTTGGGGCCGTCGTTATCGTAATAGCGATACTCAGCTTCCTTGGCCTTCGTTAACATTCGCCTTTAGCGAAAAGGCGACGCAGGACTAAGTAGTCACTTGGATCTACTCCGAAACCCATACCGCAGCGCTAGCTGACGCCGCTGTGTCACGCGTTTTCCTGCTGCAAGTGTTCCGATTCCAATCGCCCGATCGTTTAAGCAAAGCACGATGTTGATCTGCGCACGCCAGCAATTGCGTCGCATCGGTCCGCTGGGGGTTGCGAACTCTCGAAGCCGGTCGCCAAATTGCGTGAGCGGTATGAAGCCAAGGCTTCTTTCTCGTCTTGATGTCAGGGCATTGGGACTTGCAAAAGCCGCACTTTGAGGCCAGCCTATGCGCATGATGGCACGCCGGTCGGCAAAGCAATTGCTTGTCATGCTGCTCGCGGTCTTCCTGACCGCCGGGTTCAGCCTTGCCGGCGCTCAGGCGAGCGTCATGTCGGCGCAGATGATGACGACGACGTCGGACAAAGCCATGGTCATGCACTCCGACGCGGACACGGCCATGTCGTCCGACATGGCTGGCGACTGCAAGGCGTGCCCCAAAGGAGCCGGCGACAAAGGCGATCCTATGCATTGCCCGCCGACCTGCATCGCACCGGTGCTCGCGGTGCTGCCGCAAGGCATCGCCATGAGGATAGTTGCGCGGATGCAGGAGCCGTTGGCGCTACCGACCCCGCTTCTTCACGGGCGAAGTTCCCTGCCCGACCCATACCCTCCAAGACAAGCGATCTGATCTGACGCCGTTTCAGCCGTCCTGCGGCTGATTGTCGGCGCTCGATCGCCCACTGCGCTCATTGTGGCGTAGCGGGCGCGGACAGCAGGTCAATCGATGTCGGACGGTCGCCGTCGATCGAGATCGCAAAGGGCATAAGGGTGCATTCCGATTCCAGTTATTTGATTTCACGCCGCAGGTTTCTCGTTGCGGCGGCGGGGGTTGCCGCGTCCGCATCGATGCGTCCCAGGTGGGTATCCGCCATGGAGGAGCGCCGGATCAGGGTTGCGGCGAGCCAGGCCCGGCTCACCGGCCCCGATGGCCCGCAAACCCCGGTATGGGCCTATGACCGGACAGTTCCCGGCCCAGCGCTACGCCTGCGGCAAAGAGAGCCGGCCCGTATCGTCGTCGACAACGGGCTCGACGAGGACACTACGGTTCATTGGCATGGCATACGATTGCCAAATGCGATGGACGGCGTGCCAGGCCTGACCCAGAAGCCGATCAAGCCGGGCGAGAGCTTCGTCTATGAGTTCACGCCGCCCGATGCCGGCACCTTCTGGTATCATCCTCATGCCGACAGCCTGGTGCAACTTGGCCGCGGCCTTGCCGGCGCACTGATCGTCGAGGAGGCCGAGCCGGTCGCCGTCGACCGCGATCTCTTGTGGCTGCTGCAGGATTGGCGACTTGCCAAGGATGGGCAGATCGCTGCCGGCTTCGGCAACATGATGGATGCGGCGATGTCCGGCCGCGTCGGCAACGTCGTCACCATCAACGGCACGGTGCCGGCCGACCAATTGGTGAAAGCGGGCGAACGGATCAGGCTGCGGCTGGCCAATGCGTCGCTCGCCCGCATCATGGCCTTGCGCTTCGAAGGTCATCGCCCGGTTGTCGTCGCGATCGATGGCCAGCCCTGCGACCCGCACGAACCGGATAGCTGGCGCCTTGTGCTCGCGCCGGCCATGCGCATCGATGTGATGCTCGACATGCAGGGCGATCCGGGCAAGCGCTACGCCGTGATCGACGATTTTTATGATGGCCTCGCCTACACACTGACCACGCTCGCCTATGACGAGGCGCCGCCGCTGCGCGCGCATCCTCTCGACGCGCCTGTCGGCCTGCCGCGCAATCCGCTGCCGGCCCCCGATCTCGCCGGGGCCGAGCGCCAGGAGATCGTGCTGCAAGGCGGCATGATGGGTGGTGGCAAGCTCGCCGGCGTCGGCGGCATGATGGGCATGGGGATGCCCGGTATGAATGGCGAGGCCGCCTGGGCGATCAACGGCACGTCGATGACCGGCGACGGCCACGCCGGCATGGCGCCGCAATTCACGCTGAGACGCGGCACGACCTGTCATCTCACCATGCGCAACGAAACCGCTTGGTGGCATCCGATGCACATCCATGGCTTCAGCATGTCGGTGCTTTCGCGCAATGGTTCGTCGGTGCCGCACCGGCAATGGCAAGACACGGTGCTGCTTGCCCCAAAAGATACGATCGAATGCGCCTTCGTCGCCGACAATCCCGGCGACTGGATGCTGCACTGCCATGTCGCCGACCACCAGATGGCCGGCCTGATGACCGTCTTCCGCGTAACCTGAATCCATTCGTTCAACGAAGGAGAACTGCAATGAAACTGACCTACCGCCTCGCCGCCCTTGCCGCGCTGATCGCAACGCCGCTGCCCGCGGTCGCCGCCACGATCGAAGCGGTGATGTACAAGAACCCGCAATGCAGTTGCTGCGAGTCCTATGCCGCCTATCTCGAGCAGAACGGCTTCAAGGTCGATATCAAGCCGGTCAACAATCTGTCGCAGATCAGCAGCGATGCCGGCGTCCCCGCCGACCTCGAAGGCTGCCACACGCTGATGGTTGACGGCTATGTCATCGACGGCCTAGTGCCGATCGACATCGTCAGGAAGCTTTTGACGGAACGCCCCGCCATATCAGGCATCACCCTGGCCGGCATGCCGACCGGCGCGCCCGGCATGGGCGGCGAGAAGTCAGGGACCTGGACGATCTACGCCTTCACAAAGGACGGCAAGGCGCCGACCGTCTACGCGACGCGGTGAAAACAGTCGTGACCATGAGCAAACTGGCCATGGCCCTGGTTGGCATGCTGCTGGTGTTTTCGCGGTCGGCATCGGCTTCCGAACCGCCGCAGAATTTTGCCGTTCACGAAACCCCGGTGCCGGTGCCAGAAATCAGCTTCGAGGACGGCGATGGTCGACCCCGAAGCCTTGCCGATTTTTCCGGCAAAATCGTGCTGCTCAACGTCTGGGCGACATGGTGCGCCCCCTGCCGGAAGGAGATGCCGACGCTCGACCGGCTGCAGGCCGAGCTCGGCGGGCCGGATTTCGAGGTCGTCGCGCTGTCGATGGACCGCGCCGGCCCGGACATCGTGAAAAAGTTCTTCGCCGAGATCGGCATCGAGCACCTCGCCCTCAATATCGATACCTCAGGCAAGGCCATGTTCGCCATTGGCACCGTCGGCCTTCCAGCGACTTTGCTGATCGATCGCAACGGCAAGGAAGTCGGCCGGCTGATCGGCCCGGCGGAATGGGACGCGCCCGACATGGTCGACTTCATCCGCAGCCGCATCGCTGCCAGGTGAGAAAGGAACAGATATGTCCGAGCCAAAGGCTCGCTGCGTCGCGCCGGCTTTGAACGAATGGAGGCGTTTGCTGCTACGCGTAATTGCCATCGCGGCGCTGATCGCAGGCTTTGCGTATCCGGCGCAAGCTCACTCGCTCGGCGAAGTCGATGCCATGCTTCAGAGCGACGAGAAATATTTCCAGACGCTCGACAGACCGGCGCCCGATTTCACACTGCGTACCGCCGACGGGCGTGTCGTGCGGCTGGTCGATTTGCGCGGCAAGGTCGTCATCCTCCACTTCATCTACACATCGTGCCCCGATGTGTGCCCCCTGCATGCCGAGAAGATCGCCGAGATCCAGAAAATGGTGAACGGCACGCCGATGAAAGGCCAGGTAACCTTTGTGACCATCACCACCGACCCTGTGAGGGACACGCCGGACGTGCTGCGCAATTACGGACCGGCGCACGGGCTCGACCCGGTCAATTGGCTGTTCCTGACCACGACCGCGGGTCAGCCTGAGGATGCGACCCGGAAGCTCGCGGAAGCCTTCGGCCACAAGTTCGCCTTGACCGATGGCGGTTACCAGATGCACGGCACCGTCGCGCATGTGATCGACAAACAAGGCCATTGGCGCGCGAATTTCCACGGCCTGAGTTTCGCGGCGGTCAATCTTGTCACCTTCGTCAACGCGCTGACCAACAATGTCGAGCGCCCGCACCATGAGAAGGAAACGGGGTGGTGGGCGAAAATCAAGGGCATGTTCTGAGGCACCATTCGTCTTGACCGAAATTTACGACGAACTAATTCCCATCGGAATCGCCGATGCTCACCGGCGAGGGCGGGCTTCCACCGACCATAGAGGCGACCGCAATGATGAATGGCCCAATGGGTATGTGGATGATGGGCGGCATGGGGCTCACATGGGTCCTGGTGCTTGTCGCCCTTGTGCTCGTGATTGCAGCGCTCCTCAAATACCTGCGAAGCTGACGGGGCTGACGATCGCGACCCGAAGAGCGACAGGACCGCGATAGGAGAAAGGATCGCGGACAGGTGAAATTCCCAGTCCGCAAGCACGGTTTTACCGACGAGCAGATCGTGGACGCGCCGAACCTGTGGGACGGCTGCGGCGGGGCATCCAAATTGCCATACCGGGTTGACCTTCTAGCTACAGGAAGGTTTACTTTCCCACTGACCAAGGAGATTTTCATCATGAACATTGGCATCGCATCCGAAAAATCCGGCCTGCCGTCCAAGACGATACGCTACTATGAGGACATCGGGCTTTTGCGCCCGGCCCGGACGGAGAATGGCTATCGTGACTATTCGGCAGACGACATCCACCGCTTGCGATTTCTGCAGCGCTCGCGCAGCCTGGGTTTTTCGGTCGACGAGTGCCGCCAGTTGCTGTCGCTCTATCAAGACAGGGACCGCGACAGCGCCGACGTGAAGGCCATTGCCAAAGCCAAGCTCGTGGAGATCGACAGGAAGATCGCCGAACTGGTGGGATTGCGCGGCCTGCTGCATCATCTGGTTGAGCATTGCCATGGCGACGAGCGGCCGGACTGCCCGATCATCGACGAACTGGCGGGAGAAGGCCTGGTTCAGTGAAATGGACCGCCGCCACCGTGATGCTGTCGCTTGCCTGCGCCTCCGCGGTGGTGGCCGCGGCTGGACCTGACCCAATCATTGCGACGCGCCAGTCCTCGATGAAGGAGATGGCCGCCGCCGCGAAAACGATCGCCGCGATGTTCGACGGCAAGCTGGCCTATGACGCCGCGGCGTTCAAGGCGGCGGCCGAGACCATCCGCGCCCGCACCGGCCCTACGCTTATCACGGAATTTCCGAGCGCGACATTGGGCGCGCCTTCGGGCGCCAAGTTGGAAATCGATCAAGCCCGTTCGGAATTCGAGGCTCTGGCCCATCACATCGGGACGCTGGCCACCACGCTTGCCGCCAAGGCCGAGCGGGCGCCCGCCAGCATCACCGACGACATGAGGATGGGTACCGGCCCGGCGATGGGCGGCGGCAGTCTGCTTGGCAAGCGGCCGGCAGCGGCGCAAGCCGATCCTGCCAAGGCTCCTGCCGAGCACCTGTTGCATCTTATCCTGCAGGATTGCTCAAGCTGTCATTCGAAGTTCCGGCAGAAGGTCCTGTGAAGGCCCGACCGTTCTGCGGGATCTGTGCCGGACCGGATGGCTGATTGGCGGGATGTGGCGCCTGATTGACGTTGCGGCGGCTTTTCTTCATTGTCCGATTGCTGCCTGCCGCGAGGTTCAGCAATGAAGCGCAGTCTCGCTTTCGGTGTGATTGTGATCGCCGTCGTCGGCGTGCTGGGCGGCACTGCACTTTTGATTGCTGGTCAGTCAAGAGTTTCGCAAGACGCAATCCAGTCATCGGTTATCCGCACCCCTGAATTGATCGACAGCGCCTGGAAGCTGCCCGTGGCTGCCACTTTCAACGCCGACGTCACATGGCAATCGAACGGGTCGAGGTGCGGCCCGGCAAGTGTCGCAAACACATTCCGCTCCATCGGCGAGGAGGAGACAACCGAAGCCGAAGTCCTCGCGGGAACGGGAAAGTGCTGGACAGGCCTCTGCATCATCGGGCTCACGCTGGACGAGCTTGCCGAGGTCGCTCGAACGAACACCAAGCGGAAGGTCTCCGTGCTTCGGGATCTGAGCGCCGATGCGTTTCGCGAGCACATGAAGCGCGCCAACGATCCCGCCCGCCGCTACATCGTCAACTTTACCCGTGAGAAGATTTTCGGCGCCGGCGTTGGCCATTTTTCCCCGGTCGGAGGGTATCTGGAGGCCGAGGACATGGTCTTTGTGCTCGACGTAAACGAGGACTACAAGCCCTGGCTGATCGAGCGAGAGCGCCTGTTCTCAGCCATGGACACAATCGATAGCGACGGCGACAAAAAGCGCGGCTTGCTGCTTATCGAGTAACACCGTTCGCAAGCAGTTTTGCAGGCCGTCAACGAGCGCGGTGCCTTCGGCTCGGGCGCGGAGGCCGAGGTCCTGTTGGACTCGGAAAACTTGATAATTTTCATCATGATATATATCAAGGCGAATGGTTCATGGCACTACAGGGAAACGGGAAGTGGCCTTCGCCCCGCGCATGGAAAGTCGCATTCAGGGTTTTTCCGTCATTGGCGGCCTGAAAGGGCATGTCTGGGACGGCGTCGTCGCCGACCTCTGGGACGTTTCGTGCGGGGAGCAAGCGGGAGGCTATTATGTCTCTCCCGACCCCCGGCTCTTTGTCGCGCTGGATGTGGATGGCGACGGCGCCTTTTTCGTTGAGGGTTCGCAGGGCGAATTGCGCCGTCACGACCGGGCATTTTCGATGGCCTATATACCGGCCGGGGTCCCCATCAGGGGCAGGGTCGAGGGCCTGCGCCGCATCAAGCACCTCGATCTGCACTTCGACGAGGCAGCGCTGACGCGCCGTTTCGGCGGCAGCCTGGACCGCGACGCCTTGCATGTGGCGCGGTTTCAGTTTCGCGACGACCGGATCGCCATGCTTGCCGGCCTGATCGCGGCCGAATGCGACAGCGGCCAGCCGATGCACGATCTCTACGGCGAGGGCCTGCTGAATGCATTGTTCGCCGGGCTTTTCGAAATCGGCCAACCGGACGGACAGCGGCGCCGCACGCCGCTGTCTCGTCGAAAGCTGCGCCTAGTCACCGACTACATCGACGCCCATTGCCTGGGCAAGATCCGTCTTGCCGATCTGGCCGCGCTGACGGGCCTGTCGGAAACTGCCACTAGCCACGCATTCAAGGCGGCTACGGGTATACCGCCGCACCGTTGGCAGATGCAGGCACGGGTTCGAAAAATTCAGACAATGATGGCGCATGAATCCGCCTCACTCGGCGATATCGCGGAAGCAACCGGCTTTTTCGATCAGGCGCATCTGACGCGGGTGTTCAAATCCGTCGTCGGATTGACGCCTGGTGCGTGGATGAGGAGCGCCGGCAGGCGCAGCGATGCAACATCAAGTCGCAATGTCCGCCTTTTGGGACAAAAACCGACAAACCCCGCAAATCCATCCAATGACCCCAACATAAGCTGAGGTAAACAGTCAGGTATATGCGTTTCGATAACCCTGGGGTTTGCCTTATGAACAGAATCTGCCGGATGAAGCTGCTGTTGGGGGGCGCCGCCCTCGCTTTGATCCCGACCATGACCGCGTTCGCCCAGCAAAACGACGTCCAGCTCGAGCCTGTGGTGGTCGAGGGCGAGGCCGGCGACAGCGCGACCGGACCGGTCGACGGCGTCGTTGCCAAGGAGACAAAGACCGGGTCCAAGACCGCGACCAAACTCACCGAGATCCCGCAATCCGTCTCGGTGATCGGACGGCAGGAAATCGACGATCAGGGAGCGCAGAAGATCGACGAGTCGCTGCGATATACGGCCGGCGTTTTCACGCAGCCCTTCGGTCCCGACAGCGATACCAACTGGATTTTCATCCGTGGCTTCCAGGCGACGGACACCGGCATCTACATGGATGGCCTGCAGCTGTTCAGCTATGGCTTCGGCGGATTCTATATAGATTCCTTCGGGATCGAGCGCATCGAAGTGCTGAAAGGTCCGGCCTCGGTGCTCTATGGCGGCAGCAATCCGGGCGGCATCGTCAACTATGTCAGCAAGCGTCCCGACGGCAGGCAGCGCTATGTCGAAACCGGCGTCAACGACGCCGGTAGGGTCTATCTCGGCTTCGACATCGGCGACATGGCTAGCGACGGCGTGGTCAGCTACCGCGTCAACGGCCGCGTCGCCGGCGGCGATACCTATAGCGACCTGCAGGACGGCTGGCGCGGCTTCATCTCGCCAAGCATCACCTGGCAGCCCGACGAGCAGACCCGGCTGACGGTGCTCGCGAATTTCAGCCACATCGACGAGAACCACAATGGCGGCAACTTCCTGCCCTACATTGGCACAGTGGTGGACCGGGTCGTCGACGGCGTGAACTATGGCCGCATTGATCCCGACGCCAACTCCACAGAACCGTCCATCGATCTCTACAAGCGCGAGCAGGGCTCGATCAGCTACGAGTTCGAGCACACGTTAGACAATGACTGGACAGTGCGTTCCAACACGCGCTTCGGCGCGGCATCCATCGACGAGGTCAGCGTCTACCCCAACGGCTGGGCGAGCGCGACGGAACTGGATCGTATCAATTTCGGCCACGATACCGACGTCATGACATTTCTGTCGGACCTCCAGATCGAAGGCAAATTTGAGACCGGCGCGATCGAACATACGCTGCTGGCCGGTATCGACTACAAATATTACAACATCGACCAGGTGCAGTCGTCGGCGGTCTTTGGAACGACCCCTCCCATCGATGCCTTCGACCCTGTCTACGGCGCGCCGTTGACGCCTCGCGTCAGCTATCTCAACCAGGACCTGACGCAAAAGCAGTTCGGCTTCTATGCGCAGGACCAGCTTCGCTTCGGCGATGGCTGGTTGGTGACGCTGAACGGCCGCTACGATCGCGGCTGGCTCGAAGCCGACAACCGTCCGACCTACTATTCGGAGACCTTCGGCCTTCCCGTCATCGACCAGAGCAGCACCGTTGGCGATTTCTCCGGCCGTGCCGGCCTTGCCTATGAGTTCGACAACGGCGTCACCCCCTATGTCAGCGTCGCCACCTTCTTCAACCCGATCATCGGAACCGACGCGAATGGCGATCTGTTCAAGCCGGAAGAGGGCGTGCAGTATGAGGTGGGCGTCAAGTATGAACCGACCTTCATCGATGGCCTGTTCACCCTGTCGGTGTTCGACCTCACACGCCAAAACGTGGCCATCGCCAGCGACACCGATCCTTTTGCCCAGGTCCAGGCCGACGAGCTGCGCTCTCGCGGTGTGGAGCTCGAAGGCAAGGTGAACGTCACCGAGGATCTCAGGGTGACTGCGGCGCTAACCGCCTATGATATCGACTTCACCAAGAGCGACGACCCCGACCTGATCGGCAAGACGCCTTTCATCGTGCCCGAAGTCATGGCCTCGGCGTCGGTTGATTACACCTTCCGCGGTGATTGGTATGACGGCATCTCGCTCGGCGCTGGCGTGCGCCATCTCGGCTCCTCATGGGCTGACAACGAGAACACGGCGAAGGTGCCGGCCGTCACGCTGGCTGATCTGAAGCTCGGCTACGAGAAGGAGAACTGGGGCGTCGACCTCAACATCACCAATCTCTTCGACAAGACATATGTGGCAAGCTGCCAGACGACTCTGACCTGTGCCTATGGCGAAGGCCGGTCGTTCAAGCTGAAGGCCCATACGACTTGGTAGCTATCGGCTGTAGGCCCTGGTGATGATCCACCTCCTCCCCAGCAGACGGCGGGTGCTCGCGCTTGGCATGGCGGCCATGTTGCCGCCGATCGCCGCCAAGGCTGCGCCGCTGCGCGTCGCGGCGATCGACTGGGGCATGCTGGAGACCTTGATCGCGCTTGGCATCGCGCCGGTCGCGGCGACCGAACTCATCCAGTTTCGCAAACTGGCGGTGGAACCCGAGGTGCCCCGATCGGTAACCGATCTCGGGCTGCGCGGCACGCCCAATTACGAACTGTTGCGCATCGTCGCGCCGGATCTTGTCGCCATCTCCAGTTTCTACGAATACCAGCGCCCGATGCTCGAGCGCATCGCGCCAGTCCTTGCGCAAACGGTCTATGAACCTGGCGTGCCGCCCTACCCGCTCGCCGAAGCGGCGACGCTGGCGCTTGGCGAAAAGCTCGGGCGACAGACCGAAGCGAAACGCTACGTCGACGAGACATCAGGCGAAATCGCGCGACGGCGCGCCACGCTGCCGCCCGCCTCCGGGCGGCCGGTCTTCGTCATCAGCCTTGGCGATTCACGCCATTTCCGTGCCTTTGGCCGGGATTCCATGTTCGGCGACGTGCTACGGCGTCTCGGCGTTGAGAATGCCTGGGCCGACGAGACGAGCTACAGCGCCGCCGCTCCGGTCGGGCTGGAGGCGCTGGCGCGCGTTCCCGACGCCTCGATCCTCGTCGTTTCGCCGCTGCCGGCCGATGTCGGCCGCGCGCTTCCCGAAAATGCGCTGTGGAACGCACTGCCGGCGGTCCGGAACAGCCGTGTCGCCCTGCTCGAGCCGATCAATCACTTCGGCTGCCTGCCCTCGGCACGCCGCTTCGCCCGGTTGGCGACGGCCGCCCTTGCCGGGCAGACTCATGGTTGACCGCGCCATGACCGAGCGCGCCACGGCTGGCCGTGCGCTGTCGCCGATCGCGCTCTGGGGCCTCCTCGCGGCGTTGGCGGCGCTGCTGTTCGCATGGCGCATCAGCACGCAGTGGCCGACCGCGCCGGCGGGCGACATCGATCTCGATCGCATCATCCTTTTCTACAGCACGCTGCCGCGTGCGGTGGTGGCGGTGCTGGCCGGCGCCGTCCTTGGCCTGTCCGGGCTTCTGCTGCAGCGTGTGCTGCGCAACCCTCTGGCCGAGCCGTCGACGCTCGGCATCTCGTCGGGTGCGCAACTGGCAATGACGGCCGCCTCCGTCTATGCGCCGTTTCTGATGGAGCGGTCGCAAGGCACGGTCGCCTTTGCCGGCGGCACTGCTGCGGTGCTGCTGGTGCTGTCGCTGACCTGGCGGCGCGGGCTTGAGCCGGTCTCCGTCGTGCTTGCCGGCATGATGGTGGCGCTCACCGCAAGCGCCATCAGCGCCGCCCTGATCCTCGCCAATGGCGACTATCTGTTCTCGCTGTTCATCTGGGGCGGCGGATCGCTGGTCCAGCAGGATTGGGGGCCGGCCATCGCCCTGTCGACCAGGCTTGCGGTCGGCGCCGGCGCCGCCCTGCTGCTGCTCAGGCCGCTGACGATCCTTGGCCTTGACGACGCTTCTGCGCGCAGTCTCGGCATCGCGCGCCACACCAGCCGCTTCCTCGTCATTGCGCTTGCCGTGTGGATGGCGACCACGGTGGTCGCAGAGGTCGGCGTCATCGGCTTCGTCGGCCTTGCAGCACCGGCGCTCGCCACGCTTTCAGGCGCGCGTTCGCTAGGGCAGAAGTTGCTGGCCGCGCCGTTGATCGGCGCCATCCTGCTGTGGCTGACGGATGGGCTGGTACAGCTTGCGGCTGGCGCCGGTGGCGAACGCATTCCGACCGGCGCGGGCACCGCGCTCCTCGGCGGCCCGGTTTTGCTCTGGCTGTTGCCGAGGCTGCGCCTATTGGAATGGCCGAGCCTGAACACATCAGGCACATCCCCGCGCAAGGCCGGTCGGTTCATCATCCTGCTGCTGCTTCTGCTGACCCTTGTCGCGGCGGTGGTGGCGCTTGTCGTCGGGCGCGGTCCGGCGGGCTGGTCAATCGCCGGTGGCGAGATGCTGGCCGATCTCGCCGCCTGGCGCGCGCCGCGGATCGGCGTGGCGGCAGCCGCCGGCGCCATGCTGGCAGTGGCGGGCGTCGTCATCCAGCGGATCACCGGCAATCCATTGGAAAGCCCCGAGGTGCTGGGGGTCGGTACCGGTGCCGGTGCCGGCCTGACCGCGGTCTTGATGGTCAGCGCCACGGCCGGGCTCGGCTGGCAACTCGCCGGATCCGTTTTCGGTTCGCTGGCGGTGCTGATCGCCATGCTAACCATTGCCGCACGGGCGAAATTCGGCTCCGAGCGGTTGCTGCTTGCCGGCATTGCCATGAGCGCGCTGTGCAGCGCCGTGATCACCGCGACGATCGCCATGGGAAATTCGCAATCCTATGTCCTGCTGCGCTGGCTCAGCGGCTCGACCAGCCAGGCGACCGGCGCCGATGCCTGGGTGGCCTTGGCGTGTCTGATGCTGTTGACGCTGCCGCTGTTTCTCGCCGCCCGCTGGCTCGATATCTTGCCGCTCGGCGAGGATACCGCACGCGGGCTCGGCCTGCCGATCGCGGGCGGACGACTGACGCTGATCGTGCTCGCAGCAATCCTCACCGCGCTTGCCGCGATGTTCGTCGGGCCGCTGAGCTTCGTCGGTCTCATCGCGCCGCACCTTGCAGGGCTGATCGGCTTTGCCCGCGCCCGCCTTCACCTCGCCGGCGCGGTCCTTGTCGGCGCGCTGCTGATGATCGTGTCGGACTGGCTGGCGCGCATGGTGGCGTTTCCATACGAACTGCCCGTCGGCCTGTTCGCCTCGCTGCTTGGCGGACCTTATCTCGTCCATCTGCTCGCAAAAGGAGTGCCGCGCCATGGTTGAAATGCCGAGGAACCTCAAGGCATCCGCCGAAATCATGCTGTCTTGTCCGCAAGACATCATGAAGCGGCTTTGCGCGCATTTTGCCGACCATGGCGATGTCGCCGTCGACGGCGCCCGCAGCCGCATCGACACGGCCTTCGGCTCGGCCAGCATGGAAGCCTGCCAAAGCTGCCTGAAGGTTTTTGCCGAAGGCAAGGACGAGACGTCCCTGGCTTATGTGAAGCTCTCCATCGCCGAGCATCTGCTGCATTTCGCAGCGGCGGAAAACCCCAGCATCATCTGGCAGGGCGACGGTGCAGCAGGTCAGCCGCTACCCTATTTCCGCGAGATGCGCGTTGTGCGGACCGCCGATGTGACACCGCATATGCGACGGCTGACCCTGGCCGGAAGCGACCTTGGACGCTTCGCAACGGGCGGGCTTCATGTCCGTCTGCTGCTTCCCAAGGATGGCGCAGTACCCGCCTGGCCGGTCACCGGCGTGGACGGCCGTCCGGTATGGCCGGAAGCGGAACGGCGGCCGGATGTGCGCGTCTACACGATCCGCCGCATCGACGTCGAAAAGGGAGAGGTCGATATCGACTTCGTATTGCATGATGGCGATGGCATGCCCGGCGCGCGTTTCGCGGCCAATGCACGGATCGGCGATATCGTCGGGATGACCGGCCCGGGCGGCGGCGACGTGCCCACAGCCGACTGGTGCCTGCTTGCCGGCGACGAGACCGCCCTGCCCGCGATCGGCCGCATCGTGGAGGCGCTGCCGGCGGGCGTGCACGCCGTCGTTCGCATCGAAGTCGCTGATGGCGACGAGGAGCAGAAGCTGGTTTCCCAGGCCACACTGGACATAAAATGGCTGCACAGGAATGGCGTGGCCCCAGGCAAATCCGCTTTGCTTCAGGACGCGGTCCGGAACGTGCCTTGGCCCGAAGATGGGCGCAGCGTCTTCGCCTGGGTCGGCTGCGAGCACAAGAGCTTCCGCGCCTTCCGGTCCTACCTCAGGCAGGACCGGAAGCTGCCGCGCGACGCGCACCTCGTCGTCGCCTATTGGCGTTGCGGCTTCGAAGGCGATACCGCGCGGCAGAGCGACCAAACCTGAGTTTGGCTGGCTCCGCCTTCAATCGACCAGCACAGCGACCACTGCGGTGCAGTCGCCCGCCTTGACCAGTCCGGGGAAATGCCGCGCGGCCAGAAGGCCGGACATTCTTGCCCTGATCTCCTGCGGTGCGGAACCGGTGCGGCCGATGGAATGGATGCGCGCCAGGACCTGGCCCTCTTCGACGGGCTCGCCGAGATCGATCATCGTTTCGATCATTCCGTCATCCTCGGCAAACGAGAAGCAATCGCCCGACGGCATGTCCAGCCAGCGGGTCGGCTGCATCTCGACCGCACCGGCGACAATGCCGGCATGGCGCAGCACATTGAGCGCCCCGCGACGAGCGATCCGCACCGTTTCCGCGCGAGAAGTCCCACCGCCGCCAAGCTCGGTGGTGATGAACAGCTTGCCCATTTCTTCGGCGGCAGTGTCGAACATGCCGACCGCGTCGATCTCCAGCATCTTCATCGACCACGGTGCCGAGAACGCCTCGACCGCGGCGAAGCCCTTCGCCTCCAGCACCTTGTCGGGCCGGATATGGGCGGCGCAGAACGGCACGAAGTCGAGTGTCTTGCCGCCGGAATGGAAGTCGAGCGCAATGTCTGTGCGCGGCAAGAGTTCGCGCTGGAAGTAGTCGGCGATCTTCTCGGTCACCGTGCCGTCTGGCCGGCCTGGAAAGCTGCGGTTCAGATTACCCTTGTCGATCGGCGAGGTGCGGGTGCCGGCGCGGAACGCCGGATAGTTCATCGCCGGCACGATGATGACCGTGCCGCTGACGTGCTTCGGATCGAGCGTGCGGGCGAGATCATAAAGCGCCAGCGGCCCCTCATATTCGTCGCCATGATTGCCGCCGGTGAGCAACGCGCTCGGCCCGTTGCCGTTACGGATCACGCAAATCGGGATCATCACCGATCCCCAGGCTGAGTCGTCACGGCTGTAGGGCAGCCGCAGGAATCCGTGCTGCACGCCGTCGCGGTCGAAGTCGACGGTCGGCGTGATCGGCGATGGGCGAAGCTGGGACATCGGGCTCAATTCTTCACCACCAGCTTGCGCGGCACGTTGGCCAGGCACTCGACGCCAGTCTCGGTGATCAGGATGGATTCGGTGATCTCGAGCCCCATCGTCTCCAGCCACAGGCCAGTCATGAAATGGAAAGTCATGCCGGGCTTCAGCTCGGTGCGATCGCCAGGGCGCAGGCTCATCGTGCGTTCGCCCCAGTCCGGTGGATAGGAAAGCCCGATCGGATAGCCGGTGCGGTTATCCTTGACGATGCCATATCTCTTCAGCACGGCGAAGAAGGCATTGGCGATGTCTTCGCATGTGTTGCCGGGCTTTGCCGCGGCAAGCCCAGCCTCCATGCCTTCCAGCGTCGCCTTTTCGGCATCGAGGAATTCCTGCGTGGGTTTACCAAGGAACACAGTCCGCGAAAGCGGACAATGGTAGCGGTTGTAGCAGCCGGCGATCTCGAAGAAGGTGCCCTCGCCCGACTTCATCGGCTTGTCGTCCCAGGTCAGATGCGGCGCCGACGCATCGGCGCCCGACGGCAGCAGCGGCACGATCGCCGGATAGTCGCCGCCGATACCGTCGACGCCGCGCGTGCCGGCATCATAGATCTCCGCGACCAGATCGCACTTGCGCATGCCGACTTCGATCTTGTCGACGATGCGCTGGTGCATCGCTTCCACGATGCGGGCGGCCTTGCGCATATAGTCGATCTCGGTCGGGCTCTTCACCGCGCGCTGCCAGTTGACGAGAGCCGTGGCGTCGACGAAGCGCGCATTGGGCAGATGTTTCTGCAGTGACGCGAAGGCAGCGGCCGAGAACCAGTAATTGTCCATCTCGACGCCAATGCTAAGCTTGCCCCAGCCGCGATCGGCCAGCACCTGCGAGAGAAAATCCATCGGGTGGCGTTCGGTCGACTGCACATAGTGGTCGGCATAGCCGACGATGTTGTCGTGGGCGAGATAGGCGGTGCGCTTGGCGCCGTTGGCGTCCTGGCCGCGCCCGTACCACACCGGTTCGCCCGACGGCGGCACGATGACGGCCTGATGCACATAGAACGACCAGCCGTCATAACCGGTCAGCCAGGCCATGTTGGATGGGTCGCTGACAACAAGCAGATCGACGCCCTTGGCCTCCATGGCCTTCCGTGTCTTGGCCAGGCGCTCCGCATATTCGCCGCGCGAGAATTTGAGATTAGGCTGCATTGTTCTTGGTCCTCGTTTGTTGGGCCTTGCGGCCAGCATCAGCTTTCGAAAATCGTACCGGCATTCCCCGCTCGGGCACGGTCGCGGGCGAGCGTGGCGATCGCCGTATCCTGCACGCCGGTGCCGGTGAGGTCGGCGATGGTGATGTCGCTAGCCGAGCGCCGGCCATGTCTTTCGCCGGCGATGATCTGGCCAAGCTCGGTGATCTCGGCATCGGCCGCCATCACGCCCGTCGCGATGGCATGATGCAGTTCGCCCAGCAGCCGCGTCTGTTTCGCGCTGTCGGCGACGTAGAGATCGGCCATGCGCAGGATCGCCGGAGCGATCTCGTTCTTGTGCTCGGCATCCGAGCCCATAGCGGTGATGTGCTGGCCGGCGGAGATGAAGCCGGCCTTGATCAGCGGCTCGGTCGACGGCGTCGTGGTGACGATGATGTCGGCGCCGGCCGCCGCTATTGCCGCATCGGGCTCCGCACGCACGACAATTCCCAGTCTTTCGCGCAATGCATCCACCGCGGCTTCGGCCTTGGCGGCGTCCCTGGCCCAGATGCGGGCCTCGGCGATCGGCCGCACCAGCCTGAGTGCCTCGAGCTGCAGCCCGGCCTGGATACCGGCGCCGAAGATCGCGGCAATCGAGGAGTCCGGCCGCGAAAGGTGTTTCGCCGCGACCGCTCCAGCCGCCGCCGTGCGGACGTCGGTCAGATAGCCATTGTCGAGCAGCAGGGCCTCGACCAGTCCTGTTTTTGACGACAGCAGCACCATCATGCCGTTGACGCTGGGTAGGCCGAGCTTCGGATTGTCGAAAAAGCCGGGACTAATCTTTATCGCAAAACCGTCGATCCCAGGCACATAGGCGGTCTTGACGTCGACCTCGCCGCGATGCTCGGGAATGTCGAGCCGTAGGATCGGCGGCATCGCCACCGGCAAGGTGGCAAGCGCGCGGAAGGCGTTCTCGACGCAGGCGACGGCATCGAGATCGAGCTTAACGATCGCGCGCAATTCGGCTTCGGTGAGTATCGTCATCCGGCTCATGCGGCGCTCTCCTCAATTGCTTCGCCACAAATTACTTTCCTGTGCAGCGTCATGTCGATGTTGCGGCCCGACAGAATGAGCACTGTGGGGCCGCTCGCCCTGACCTTGCCGGCAAGCACGGCGGCGATGCAGACCGCGCCGGCGCCTTCGACGATCTCGCGCTCCTGTTCATAGGAATGGCGGATGCCGGCGGCGATCTCGTCCTCGCTGAGCAGGATCACGTCGTCGAGCAGGTCGCCGCACATCGAAAAGGTCAGCCGGTTGTCGAGGCCGATGCCGCCGCCGAGCGAATCTGCCAGCGTTGGCAGTTCCTCGACCAAAACTGGATGTCCGGCATCGAGGCTTGCCTTCATCGCCGCACCGCGCGCCATCGAAACGCCGATGACCTTCGTGCTCGGGCTTACACCCTTCACGGCAGCGGCGACACCCGCCGCCAGCCCACCGCCTGACAGCGGCACCAGCACCAGGGCGGCGTCCGCAACCTGCTCGATGATCTCCAGCCCGAGCGTCCCTTGTCCGGCGATGATATCAGGATGATCGAAGGGCGGCAGCATGACCAGTCCCTCTTCCGCGACCAATCGATCGACCTCTTGCTGCGCATCGTCCTGACTGTTGCCGACGATGCGGATCTCGGCGCCGAGCCGGCGGATTTCGTCGAGCTTATTCTGCGGCACCAGTCGCGACATGCAGATCGTCGCACGCAAGCCTTCGAGCTTCGCCGCATGGGCCAGCGCCCGGCCATGATTGCCGGTCGAGGCGGCGACCACGCCACGCGCCTTCTCGTCGGTGTTCAGCGACGCGATGGCGTTCGAGGCGCCGCGCAGCTTGAAGCTGCCGGTGATCTGCCGATGTTCGAGCTTGAGATAAACAGGCGCGCCCAAGTGCCCGGAAAGACTCGGGGAAAGCGCGGTCGGTGTGCGCTCGACCTTACCTGCGATACGCTCGCGGGCAGCGCGGATATCGGAGAGGGTGACGTCGTTCGCGGTCATGGCCTTTGCTCTGCAATCAATTCAACGGCAGCGTCATCAGACGGCCGAATTCGGCGCGCGGCTCATCGTCGCCGCAAAGCCGCAGGCAGTTCCAGGCCGTTGCCTGGTTGCTGGTGACGACCGGACGGCCGATCGCCTCTTCCATGCCGACCACAGCAAGCGCGGCCCGCAGCGCCGTGCAGGAGACGAACAGCGCGTCCGCCTTCGCATCGGTCGCCTCGCGCGCCAGATCGACCAGCGACGCCGGCGCAATCCGTGCCATCTCGCGGTCGTCCTCGAAGCCGAGGCAGGTGAAGCTGGCGATCTCGAAACCATGCGCCGCGAAATAGGCCGCCATCGGCCGGCTGGTCTCGACCGTGTAGGGCGTGAGAATGCTGATCGTCCTGGCGCCCAGCGCCTTCAAGCCACGCACCCCTGCCGTCGGCGGCGTGACCACGGGCACGCCGGGCTTGGCTGCCTGCACCGCCGCCTCGATCTCGGCATCGCCGATGACCACCGAGGCCGACGTGCAGGAATAGCAGATCGCGTCGAGCGGCTCGTCGGGCAGGATGAGCGCCGCGCCCGCGGTAAGCGACGGCTGCATCTTGCGCAAATTCTCCTGCGTCGTCGGATTGGCGTAGGGGATGCGCGCGACATAGACGCCTACCCGGTCGCTTGCCACCATGCGGCGAAAATCCGGCTCGGTCGTATGGTCGGTGGCAAGGATGATCAGGCCGACGCGCTTTTCCAGCGGACGCGCGTCGAGCGCCGGCCGTGTCGAGTGCAAGCGGATGTCGACAGGAGTGGTCACCACCCGCTCCTTGCCAACGGTTTGCACTCTACGGCGCCCTCCTCTGTCCTGCCGGACATCTCCCCCACACGGGGGGAGATCGGCAGCTTCGCTGACAGCGCCTGTTCATCAACATTGGAGATTGGCGAAAGCAACGGTGACAGCCAATCTCCCCCCAAGTGGGGGAGATGTCCGGCAGGACAGAGGGGGGCGCCGTAGAGCAAGGGCATTGCAGGAACCACTGTCATGTTTCGATCCGCCCATAGCGGCGTTCCAGCCAACGCAGCAGCACGACCGAGAATAGGCTGATGACGAGGAAGAAAGCGCCGACCAAGGTCATCGGCTCGACATAGCGGTAATAGGTGTTGGCGACGCTCTTAGCCTGGTTCATCAGTTCCAGCACGGTGATCGCCGAAAGCAGCGGCGTCTCCTTGAACATGGCGATGAAGTAGTTGGCAAGCGCCGGGATCATCGGCGGAATAGCCTGCGGCATGATGATGTGGGTCCAGGTCTGCCTGGCGTTGAGATTGCAGGCCTTGGCGGCTTCCCACTGGCCGCGCGGCACATTCTCGATGCCGGCGCGATAGACTTCGGCCGTGTAGGTGCCGTAGTGCAGGCCGAGGCCGATGACGCCCGCCACCAGCGGCGGCAGCAGGATACCGATATCCGGCAGCACGTAGAAGATGAAATAGAGTTGCACCAGCAGCGGCGTGCCGCGGATGAACTCGGCGAGGAAGCCGACGGTGCGCGACAAGCCCTTGTTCGGCGAGCGCCGCGCCAGCGCGATGGCCAGCCCCACGATCGCGGCCAGAACCGAGCCGAGCAGCGTCGCCAGGATGGTGATCTTCACGCCCTGGATCAGCGTCGGCATGATCTCCCAGACGAAATTCCAATCCCACTCCATTATGAGACCCGATCCATCAGACACGCACCCCGTCTAGGCCGCGCGCCATGCGCCTTTCAAGCGATCGAACACCCCAGGAAATGATCAGCGCAAGGACGAAATAGATGATGAGGATGGTGGTGAACGGCACCAGCGTGTTGCCGGTCTGCGAGCGCACCACTTGCGCCTGGAAGGTCAGGTCGGTGAGCGAGATCAGCGAAACCACGGCGGTGGCCTTGAGCAATTCGATGGCGTTGTTGCCGAAGGTCGGCAGCATGACAAGCAGCGCCTGCGGCAGGATGACATGGCGCATGGCTTGCCAGCGGCCGAGATTGAGCGCGGTGCAGGCCTCGTACTGTTCGCGGCCGATCGACTGGATGGCGCCGCGCACTACCTCCGCCGCATAGGCGCCGACATTGAGGCCAAGCGCCAGCACGCCGGCCTGCAGCGGCGTCAGCGAAATGCCGATGAAGGGCAGCACGAAATAGGCCCAGAACAGCTGCACGAAGATCGACGTGCCGCGGAAGAATTCGATATAGGCGGTGGCCAGCGCTCGAATGGCGAAAAAACGCGACAGCCGTCCCAGCCCGGCGAGAAAGGCCATGATCAAGGCAAGCACCGAGCCCATCAGCGTCAGCTCGATGGTGATCAGCGCTCCCTGCAATATCAGGCCGAAATAGCCGGACCATTGGGTCATGAAGTCAAGAGTTTCCAACGTTTACAGTTGTGCGAGGCGGTAGTCTTGGCCCCTTCTCCCCGTTCACGGGGAGAAGATGCCGGCAGGCAGATGAGGGGCAGGGCCAGCTTCGTAAAACTTTGTGCTGTCCCTCATCCGGCCTTGTTTGTGCATGTCGTTATCCCAAAACCGCTGCGCACTTTTGGGCGACATGCATTAGGACCACCTTCTCCCCGTGAACGGCGAGAAGGAAAAAGGCGCCTACTTTGCCGAGCAGAGCTTGTCGCGGCTCGTCGACATCGCCGCCGCCGCCGAGAAGCCGTAAGGCTCGATGATCTTGGCGAACTCGCCGGACTGCTTCAGCTTGGCCAGCTCGACGTCATAGGCGTCGCGCAGCGCCTCGTCGCCCTTCTTGAACGCCGCGCCGTCGCAATAGACCGGCGCGCCGACCACCGGAGCGACGACTTCGAGGTTCGGATCGTTGGCCTTCTTGACCAGATCGTTGATCGACAGCACGGGCAGCGAATAGGCATCGATACGGCCGTCCTGCAGCATTTTCAGGCCGCTCTGGCCATCCGGCACGACGATGACGCGGTCACGCGGCACGCCAGCGGTGAGCGCCAGCTTCTCCTCGGTGCCGCCGCCCGGCGCCCCGATCGTCGCGGTGGCATCCTTGGCGACATCCTCGTAGCTCTTGAAGCCCTTCGGATTGCCCTTCTTCACCAGCATCGCCTCGGCGTCGCACAATACCGGCTCCGAATAGACGACCGCTGCGCAACGCTCCGGCTTCATGAACAGGCCGGCAGTGACGACGTCGAAACGGCCTGCCTGCAGGCCGGGGATCATGGCGCCATATTCCGAGATCGAGGCGACGATGTCGTTGACGCCGAGGCGCTTGAAGATCTCGCGCGCCACATCGGGCGCCGCGCCCGAAACCTTGCCGTCGGCCGCAACCGCCGTATAGGGCGGCTCATTGGCGATGGCGACGCGGGCGAAGCCCTGTGCCTTGAGCTCTTCGAGCTTGCTGTCGTCGGCCGATCTCGCGGTCGATGCGGCCAGAATCGCGGTCAGTGCAACACCGGCCACGCCGGCCAGAATGCCAAGTTTCTTCATTGTTCCCAACTCCTTGCTTCTCTTCTTGGTTCGCTTTGGTCGAGACGGCTTCGCCGCCCTTGAGGACGGCGTTGCCGCCTTGGCATGGCGGTCAGACGCGATGTCCGGCCGCGATGATCTTCTTCAGGAAGCCTTGCGTGCGCTCCTGCTTGGGATTGCGGAAAATCTCGTCGGGCTTGCCTTCTTCGACAATCTTGCCGCGGTCAAAGAACAAAACCCGGTCGGCGAAATCATGGGCAAAACCCATTTCGTGGGTGACGAGCAGCATGGTCATGTCGGTCTCGGAGCAGAGTCGCCACAAGACGTTCAGCACCTCCTCGACCAGTTCTGGATCGAGCGCCGATGTCACCTCGTCGAACAGCATGATCCTGGGCTGCAGGGCCAGCGCCCGGGCGATCGCCACGCGCTGTTTCTGCCCACCGGAGAGCTGTGCCGGCATCGCTTTGGCCTTGTCGGCCATGCCGACCATGTCGAGCAGCTCCATCGCCCGCTTTTCGGCGGCGGCGCGCGGCATGCCCTTGGTCAAGATCGGCGCCAGTGTGACGTTGTCGATGACGCTCTTGTGCGGAAACAGGTTGAACAGCTGGAAGACCATGCCGATCTTCTGGCGCATTCTTGCCAGATGCCGTTCGTCGGCGGCCAACAACTGGCCGTTGCGCTCCATGTGGTAAAGCTGCTCGCCGTCGATCTGGATGTGGCCGCTGTCGATCCTCTCCAGCGTCATCAGGATGCGCAGGATCGTCGTCTTGCCCGAGCCGGACGGGCCGATCAGCGCCAGCTTCTCGCGCGGCATGACCTGCATCGACAGGCCGTCCAGCACCTTGAAGGTGCCGAAGCTTTTCGAAATGCCGTCGATCTTGATGATGGGCGCGGACAATGAATTTCCCCGTGCTGGAGAACCTGGTGCCTTCAACGATGCGGAACGCGCCAAATCATGTCAATCAGGAAAATAATATCATGACAATGTTTCTGGCTCCGCACAATTTCGCGGCAATGTCTGCCTAGATCGCCAGCAGAAGATGCTCCGGATCGCCGAGCAGAAGTTTGGTGACAACGCTCAAGCCGGCGCGCAGTTCCCCCTCGGTGGTCGAGCCCAGCGAGATCCGCACTGCCGGCTGCCATGGCTCCTGCGAAATGCGGAAGGATGTGCCTGGCGCGATCGCCACGCCCTGCAAACGGGCCTGTGAGACGAAACTCTCCTCGGCGCGGTCGCCGGGCAGCTGCAGCCACAGATGCAATCCGTCGCGATGGACACGGTAGTCGACCCCGGCAAGCACTTCGGCGGCGATCTCCTGCCGCCGCCGCAGCGCCGAACGTTGCCAGCGGACGAGCTCCATCGCCGTGCCGTCGGCCACCCATTTTGTGGCGATCTCCGCCACCAGTGGCGTCGCCATCCAGTTGGAGACGAGATGCCGGTTGGCGACGGCGGCTACATAGCGGTCAGGCGCCGCGAGGTAACCGATGCGCAGGCCCGGCACCACGATCTTGGTGAAGGAGGTGACGTAGAGCGTGCGCTCTGGCGCGAAGGCGGCGACCGGCGGCGGCCGGCCCTCGACCAGGGGGCCGAGCACGTCGTTCTCGATGATGGCGATGTCGTGCTTGCGCGCCACCGCGGCGATCTGCTCGCGCCGTGCGGCATCCATCAGTGTTGCGGTCGGGTTGATCACCGAAGGCTGCACGAATACGGCGCGGATATCGGACAACCGGCACGCCTCGTCGAGCGCCTCCGGGATCACGCCATTGTCGTCGATCGGCAGTCCTTCGAGGTTGAAGCCGAGATAGCGCGCCAGCGGGATCAGCGTGTGATGGCCGATCGCCTCGGTGGCGACGGTCGAACCCGGCGGCGCCACGCTCATCAGCGCCACCGTCATCCCGGCCGTGGCGCCGTTGGTCAGGCTGACATTCTGCGCGGACACATCGAGACCGCAGAGCCGCAGCCAGTCGACCGCGACGGCGCGGTGGCGCGGAAACACCATGTTCGGCCGGAACGACAGCGCCGAGCTGGACGGCAGGTTCTCGGCGAGCCAGCCCAGCGCCTGCTTTAGCCGCTCCAGATGCATCGGCTCGCACACCGGCTTCAGGATGGAGAGGTCGATGACCTCGCCGAGGCGCTCCGGCAGGTATGGCGGCTCCGGCTCGCGGCGCTGTGTCTGGACGAAGCTGCCGCGGCCGATCTCGCCGGAAACCAAGCCCCGGCGGATCAGTTCCTCATAGGCGCGACTGACCGTCTGCACCGAAAGCTTCAGGTCGTCGGCCAGCCGGCGATGCGTCGGCAGCCGCGCGCCGTTGGCCAGCCGCCCGTCATGGATCGCACGCGCAAACTGGTCGGCGAGCGATTGATAGGCCGGCCGCCGGATGAGCGCGGGATCTGGACGCCACAATGTCATGACTTATTAGAGATCGAAATCAGTGCAATTGACAATCGAAATAATGCGCCGTCATGGTGTCGGGCAAGAAAAAAGCAGACGCTCATGGCCGCATTGAAACTCGATCAGATCGACCTCAAAATCCTCGACGCGGTTCAGCGCGACGGGCGCATCACCAAGCTGGCGCTGGCCGACAAGGTTGGCCTGTCGCCGACGCCGTGCTGGATGCGGCTGCGCAAGCTGGAAAAGGCCGGCATCGTCTCCGGCTATCACGCCAAGGTTGCGATGCGCGCCGTCGCGCCGGTCGCCACCGTGCTGATGGAGGTGACGCTGGCCAGCCACCGACAAGCCGATTTCGACCGCTTCGAGCGCGTCATCCGCGATGTTCCCGAAATCGTTGCCTGCTGGTCGGTGGGCGGCGGCGTCGACTATCTGCTGAAAGTGATGGCGCGCGACATCGACGCCTATCAGCGGCTCGTAGACGCGCTGCTCGAACGCGAGATCGGCATCGATCGCTATTTCACCTACATCGTCACCAAGACGGTGAAGGAGGAGATTTCCTTGCCGGTGGCGGATCTGCTGCCGGTGTCGTCGTAACGCTAGAGAGATCGTCTACCCGGGCGATGCAATAGAGACAATCTCTCTACGCAACGGCGTTGAAACAGTCTCTCTGTCTGCACCGCGCGCATAGTCTCTCCACATCGCCTCGACATCGGGAGACCTCGAACATGTCCGCGCATTTTGCCCGCCCACACCGCCATGATGCACTCGACCGCCTCGCCGACCGCCGGCTGCTGCGCGAACTCGCCTATGTCGACGGCCATTGGACGGCGAGTGAGGCCGCCGAGAGCTTCGAGGTGACCGATCCTGCCACAGGCGCCACCGTCGCCTTCGTTGCCGCGCTCGATGCCAAACAGACGAGCAAGGCGATCGACGCGGCCTCGCGCGCCTTTCCGGCCTGGCGGGGACTTTTGCCGCAGGAGCGCTCGAAAATCCTGCGAAAATGGTTCGACCTGATCATCGCTGCCAAAGAGGATCTGGCGCTCTTGATGACGCTCGAGCAGGGCAAGCCGCTTAGGGAAGCGCTTGGCGAGATCGACTACGCCGCCTCTTTCGTCGAGTGGTATGCCGAGGAGGCAAAACGCCTTAACGCCGAAAGCGTCACCAGCCATCTGCCGAACGCCGAGATGATGGTGCGGCGCGAGCCGCTTGGTGTCGTCGGCGTCGTCACGCCGTGGAATTTTCCCGCGGCCATGCTGACCCGCAAGGCGGCCGCCGCCCTTGCCGCCGGCTGCACCATCGTCGCGCACCCCTCGTCTGAAACGCCGCTATCGGCACTGGCGCTGGCCGAGCTCGGCGAACGCGCCGGCCTGCCGGCAGGCGTCTTCAACGTTCTCACCGGCAAGGCTTCGACCATCGTTGGGCGGATGTGCGAAGACGCTCGCATGCGGGCCATGAGCTTCACCGGCTCGACCGAGATCGGCAGGCTGATCGCGGCGCAAAGTGCGCCGACGATGAAGCGGCTGGTGATGGAGCTTGGCGGTCATGCGCCGCTGATCGTCTTTGCCGACGCCGATCTCGACAAGGCTGTGACCATAGCCGTCGATGCCAAATTCGCCACGTCCGGCCAGGATTGCCTCGCCGCCAACCGCATCTATGTCCAGCGCCCGATCTACGATCGTTTCTGCGCCGCCTTCGCCAGGCGCATCGACGCGTTGCGTACAGGCAATGGCCTGGCCGATGACACCGACATCGGGCCCTTGATGCACGAGCGCGGCGTCAAGAAGGTCGAGGAGCAGGTCGCCGATGCGCTCGCCCATGGCGCACGCTGCCTCACCGGCGGCAAACGCGATTCTGCAGGACCGCTGTTCTACCAGCCGACCCTGCTGGCCGATGTCACCGACGACGCGCTGATCATGCGCGAGGAAACTTTTGGTCCGGTCGCCGCGGTGACGCCCTTCGACAGCGAAGAGGAAGTCGTCGCCCGCGCCAACGCCACCGAGTACGGCCTCGTCGCCTATGTCGTCACCGAGAACGGCGGCCGCCAGTTGCGCATGGGCCGCGCGCTCGACTACGGCATGGTCGCCATCAACCGGGTCAAGATCACCGGCGCGCCGATCCCGTTCGGCGGCGTCAAACAGTCCGGCATCGGCCGCGAGGGCTCGCGCCATGGGCTCGAAGCCTTTACCGATCTCAAATACCTCTGCCTGGATGTGGCCTAGGCCGCGCCCCACACTTTTCCTTAGGAGTAAAAAAGATGCTCGACCAGTCCAACGAACTCGCCGCTTGGGACCGCGACCACTTCTTCCATCCCTCGACCCATATGGGCACCCACGCGCGCGGCGAGAGCCCGACCCGCATCATCGCCGGCGGCGAAGGCGTCACCATCTGGGACAATAATGGGCGCAAGAGCATCGATGCTTTCGCCGGGCTTTACTGCGTCAATGTCGGTTATGGCCGCCAGAAAATCGCGGATGCCATCGCCGCGCAAGCCAAGAACCTCGCCTACTACCATGCCTATGTCGGCCACGGCACCGAGGCGTCGATCACGCTCTCCAAGATGATCATCGACCGCGCCCCGCAAGGGATGTCGAGGGTCTATTTCGGCCTCTCCGGCTCCGACGCCAACGAGACCAACATCAAGCTGATCTGGTACTACAACAACGTGCTCGGCCGGCCGGAGAAGAAGAAGATCATCTCGCGCTGGCGCGGCTATCACGGCTCCGGCGTCATGACCGGTTCGCTGACCGGGCTCGACCTGTTCCACAACGCCTTCGACCTGCCGCGTGCGCCGATCCTGCACACCGAGGCGCCCTACTATTTCCGCCGCGCCGACCGCTCGATGAGCGAGGAGCAGTTTTCCCAACACTGCGCCGACAAGCTCGAAGAGATGATCCTGGCCGAGGGCCCGGACACGATCGCCGCCTTCATCGGCGAGCCGATCCTCGGCACCGGCGGCATCGTGCCGCCGCCCGCCCTCTACTGGGAAAAAATCCAGGCGGTGCTGAAGAAGTACGACGTGCTGCTGGTCGCCGACGAAGTGGTCACCGGCTTCGGCCGGCTGGGCACCATGTTCGGCTCCGACCATTACGGCATCAAGCCCGACCTGATCACCATCGCCAAGGGCCTGACCTCGGCCTATGCGCCGCTGTCGGGCGTCATCGTCGCAGACAAGGTCTGGCAGGTGCTGGTGCAGGGTTCCGACAAGCTCGGCAGCATAGGCCATGGCTGGACCTATTCGGCGCATCCGATCTGCGTTGCCGCCGGCGTCGCCAATCTCGAGCTGATCGACGAGATGGACCTGGTGACCAACGCCGGCGAGACCGGCGCCTATTTCCGCGCCGAACTGACGAAAGCCGTCGGCGGCCACAAACATGTCGGTGAGGTGCGCGGCGACGGCATGCTGGCGGCAATCGAGTTCGTCGCCGACCGGGACGACCGCGTGTTCTTCGACGCCTCGCAGAAGATCGGGCCGCAGGTCGCGACCGCCCTTGCGGCAAGCGGCGTCATCGGCCGCGCCATGCCGCAAGGCGACATTCTCGGCTTCGCGCCGCCGCTCTGCCTGACGCGCGAAGAGGCCGACATCGTCGTGTCGAAGACGGCGGATGCGGTGAAGAGCGTGTTTGCCAACATCTGAAAACTGACATGAACGCCATGACCAAAACCCTCCCCGCCACCATGGCCGCCGTGCAGCTGACTGGTCACGGCGGACCGGAAAAGCTCGTCTACCGCACCGACGTGAAAGTGCCGTCGCCCGCCCCTGACGAAGTGCTGATCAAGGTCACCGCTTGCGGCATGAACAACACCGATGTCTGGGTGCGACAGGGCGCCTATGGCACGGAGGAAGATGCTGCCGCCGTATCGACCTGGCGGCGTCAGGGCAACACGCTGACCTTCCCGCGCATCCAGGGCACCGACACGGTCGGCCACATCGTCTCAGTCGGCGATGGTGTCTCGCCGAACCGTATCGGCGAGCGGGTGATGGTCGACTTCTCCATCTACAACCGCGACGACGATTCACTCGCCGACATCGACTATATGGGCCACGGCCGCGACGGCGGCTATGCCGAGTATCAGACCGTGCCGGCCGAGAACGCCCATGTCGTCGACACCGAGTTGACCGATGTCGAACTCGCCACCTTCTGTTGCGCCTATCTCACCGGCGAGCAGATGCTGGAACGTGCCGCATTGAAGGCCGGCGAGCGCGTGCTGGTCACCGGCGCGTCGGGCGGCGTCGGCTCCGGCATCGTGCAGCTGGCGCGGGCGCGCGGCGCCGTCCCCTATGCAGTCGTCGGCAAGGGCAAGGAACAGGCCGTGCTCGACATCGGCGCCGAGGCGGTGATCACCCGGGGTGTGGCCGACCTGCCGGCTGCGGTAAATGAGGCAACCGGCGGCCAGCCGATCGACGTGGTTGCCGATCTGGTCGGCGGCGCGATCTTCAACGATCTGCTGCGCATCCTCAGGCCCGAAGGCCGCTACACCACAGCCGGCGCAATTGCCGGCCCGGTCGTGCAGCTCGATCTGCGCACCATGTATCTCAAGCAGTTGCAGTTGCACGGCTCGAGCCAGGGCACGCGGCACGACTTCCGCCGTATTGTTCGCTACATCGAAGACAAGAAGATCCGGCCGCTGGTCGGCGGCGTCTACAGGCTCTCCGATTTCCACCGCGCCCAAGCGGATTTCATCGCCAAGGATTTCGTCGGCAAGCTGGTGGTCGTTCCAGACGCCATTTCGGATCTCGCAGCGACCCGTTGATAGCCAACACTAACAAGGACTCGGGCTGTTCGCCGACACGGTGAGATCGAGCGCGACATGGCCTTGCGGCGCGCCGAAACGAAGGAAGGCTTCCGACAGCGTCGCGAACACCGGTCCGGCATCGCCTCTCAGCTTCGTGCAGAAATTCTTCGACCTGTCGAAGACGCCCGAAATCTTGAGGAAGTCGATGCAGCCGTAGATCTCATCCATGTGATGGCCCTCGCCGAGCGGATAGAGCGAGAACTGCGCGGCGACCTCTTGTCCGAGTTTTTTCGCACCATCGACATGCGCCCGCGCCGCGCCGATGCGCTCGGCCAGGGACAGCTCGTGGCTGCTGCCGGAAATCGGTGTGCAGATCGGATCGTCAGGCTCGCCCGGACAGCCGCGCGACACCGTCGCCGACAACACGCAATGCAAGCCACTCGCCGCCGCCGATGCGAAGAGGTCGCGCATGGCCGGGAAAAGCTGTTCCGGCGGGCCGACGATCAGCGTCGAGATGTCGTCGGTCTCGATGCGGAAATTCGGTCGATACGGATCGAGCGCCGAAAGCGCCCCAAGGATGACGCCGACGAAATCGTCGCACATCGGATACAGGGAAATCTGTGCACCTGAAAACATGGTCGCCTCGCTCCGCTGGCATTACCCAGATCAGCTTGAGGGACCGAAGGCTTGCACCCACCATCTCAGCCCCGGCAATACGGAGCGCCCCTGTCGATATGGGCGACGTAGCACCCGCGCAACGGATGTTCAAGTGTGGCCCAGGGCAATCGTTCCCAGCAATCGCTTCAGACCAATTACCGAGCTTGGCGGCGCCGCCGAAGCTGCCGATCTCCCCCCTTGCGGGGGAGATGCCGGCAGGCAGAGGGGGTGCTTCCCTCCGACCTGTCAATCGATCGCAGCCGCGCCCTCAAGCTGATTCGGGTTGGCAAGGCTGAAGTCGAAAGTTGGCGATCCTTCACACCCCCTCTGTCCTACCGGACATCTCCCCCGCAAGGGGGGAGATTGGATACCGCTTCGGCTTCGCCAATCACCAAGGCCCATTCAGCTCTGGCTTTGGACGACCTGATCAGCTCTGTGATCCGACCTGCTTGACCGCGGCTTCGAGCGATCTTTCAAACGCGTCGATCATCTGATCGACCTGGGGCTCTGCGATGATCAGCGGCGGGCAGAAGGCCAGCGCGTCGCCCATGTTGCGCGAGATGACGCCGTTCTGCTGCATGAAGCCGTTGACAAGCCCGCCCAGCGCGCCGGCCGTCTCCCACGGCGTCTTGGTCACCTTATCGCCGACCAGTTCGACCGCCGCGATCAGGCCGACGCCACGCACCTCGCCGACAAGCGGGTGCGAAGCGAGGTTGCGCAGCCGTTTCTGCATATGCGCGCCGACCGTGCGCGCATTGCCGACAAGGTCGCGCTCCTCGATCAGCTTCAGGTTCTCGAGCGCGACCGCCGCCGCGACGGGATGGCCGCCGCCGGTGAAGCCATGACCGAAGGTGCCGATCCGATTGCTTTCGTCGGCAATCGGCTCGAACATTTTCTCGTTGATCAGCAGGGCCGAGATCGGCAGGTAGGAGGAAGAGATCTGCTTCGACAGCACCATGATGTCAGGCCTGATGCCGAAGGTCTGCGAACCGAACATCTCGCCGGTTCGGCCAAAACCGCAGATGACCTCGTCGGCGACGATCAGGATGTCGTACTTCGACAGGACCGCCTGTATCTTCTCCCAGTAGCCGGCCGGGGGAACGATGACGCCGCCGGCGCCCATGATCGGCTCGCCGAAGAAGGCGGCGATGGTTTCCGGGCCCTCGGCCAGGATCAGCTTTTCCAAGTCGTCGGCAAGCCGGCTCGAAAACTGCTCTTCGCTCTCGCCTGGCAGCGCCTCGCGCCAATGGTGCGGTGTCGACGTGTGCAGCACATTGGCGATCGGCAGGTCGAAGGAAATGTGATTGTTGGGCAGGCCGGTCAGGCTTGCCGAGGCGATGGTGACGCCGTGATAGCCGCGAATGCGGCTGATGATCTTCTTGCGTGCCGGCTGGCCGAGCGCATTCGACCGGTACCAGATCATCTTCATGGCCGTGTCGTTGGCCTCGGAGCCGGAATTGGTGAAATACGCCTTGCTCATCGGCACCGGCGCCATCTGCACCAGCTTCTCGGCGAGATCGATCAGCGGCGAATGCGATTTGGAGCCGAAGTCGTGATAATAAGGCAGCTTGGACATCTGGCGCACCGCCGCATCGACCAGCCGCTTCTCCGAGAAGCCGACCGCGACGCTCCAAAGCCCGGCCATCGCCTCGATGTAGCGGTTGCCGGCCAGATCCTCGACATAGATGCCGTCGCCCTTCTCGATCACGAGCGGCCCTGCCTCCTCATGCTTGCGGGCATTGGTGTAGGCGTGCATGTGGTAGCTGATGTCGCGGGCTTCGGGAGAATTCGGTCGTGCGTCCATGATGGTTCCTGTCCTGCATGCCGGGACTAGGCCCTGCCGCCGTTTCGGCGCGTATCGCCTCTTGCATTATGCTGTTGGATGCATCTGTTTCTCGTAAGGGTGTCAAGCCCTTTCCGAAGGGCTGGCGGGTGGACGCAGACATGCTGAATTTCAGCTTCGAGGTCGCAGAACGCGAGAACCTGCGCGGAGCCGCCTATGCGCATCGCCGGATCGTGATCGTCGAACGGCTCACCGGCAGCACAACAACAAGGCTGAGGTGGCCCGATCATGGACCATGTCGACTGCATCGTGGCCGGCGCCGGCGTCATTGGCCTCGCGATTGCGCGAGAGATGGCGCAACGCGGCCCTGGACAACCTGATCCTCGAAGCCGAGAACGCCATCGGCACCGGGACCAGCTCGCGCAATTCCGAGGTCATCCATGCGGGCATCTACTATCCGGCCGGATCGCAGAAGGCCCGGCTCTGCGTGGCAGGCCGGGAACAGCTTTACCGTTATTGCGAGGAGCGGGCGGTTCCGCATGCGCGCTGCGGCAAGCTCATCGTCGCCACAGATGCCGAACAGGAGCCGGCGCTTGCTTCCATCCTGGCCAACGCCTCTGCTTGCGGCGCGGGCGACCTGACACCCTTGACCGCAGCAGAGGCACGCGCGCTAGAGCCCAAGCTGCGGTGCACGGCCGCCGCCCTGCTGTCGCCCGCCACCGGCATCATCGACAGCCACGCCCTGATGCTTGCTTTGCGGGGCGACGTAGAGGAGCACGGGGGCACTCAGCCTCAACACCCGCATCGTCTGCGGCCGCATCGAGGGTGGGCGCATCGTTCTCGACACGGTCGACAGCACCAGCGGCGAGCGCTTTGAGATCGTCACCGCGCGCTTCATCAACGCCGCCGGGCTTGGCGCCACGACGCTTGCCCGCTCACTTGACGGGCTCGACCCGCAATTCGTGCCGGAACTTCGCTATGCCAAGGGCAATTATTTTTCGGTCGCCGGCCGGGCGCCGTTCTCGCGGCTGGTCTATCCCATACCCGAGCCGACACCGCGCGGGCGTGCCGCTGCCAAAGGCATAATCCAAACGCCCGTAAGCCATCCGTAAGCCGGGGTCGCAGAACCTCGGTCCGTCGATCACAGCCGATCACCGGAAGCCTCGAGCTCTCCGGAACCGTCGGCTCCATGACGAGGAGGGTTCGATGCGATTCGACAACGATCACGCGCCGCTCCGCCGGGACGACGCGCTATCCGAATGGCATACTGCCTCGGCGCTGGCCGAGCTCTTGTCCTTCGAGCCGTCGAGTCTCGACGCGAAACCGAAGGCTGCGGGTCCTGGCCGGACCGCGGAGGCGCTTTCACGATTTGCGGCGGCGATCCGGGCGCGTATGGCCGGTCCTGGCGGCTACTACAATCTTGGCAACGCGCTCGGGCTGGTGATGGGCGTCACGATCCAGCTCGCCGCCCCTCAGGGATCCGGCATGCGCGGCGGCGCCGCGCTGTTCGACTCTTTCGCTGGCAGCAGCAGTGCGGTGGCGCTGACCTTGGCAACGCTGGTCTTCTTCTGCAGCGGCGAGGTCTATCACCGCGCCTGGGCCGGGCGGGATGTCCCCGATCCAGCGCTTAACCGCCTCGCCGATCTCCTGTCGGGGATCGGCGCGATCGGGCTTGGCGCAGCACTGTTCCTGTTCGGCCAGCCGGTGCTGGCGGCGACCGCCGGACTGCTGCATGCGCTCGGCAAGTTCGGCAGCGCCGCCTACAGGCCCGGCGCCAGCGTGCCCGGGTGGCCGGCTGGATGGCCCGATCCGTTCCGCAGTGCGGTGCTGGCCAGCCGCCTGCCGGCGATGCTCGCGGCGGCGCTGTCGATGGGCGCCGCCTTGCCTGAGGTGTGGTTGGGCGGTTCCCCTGCCCTCGTTGCCGCGCCGCTGACATTGCTTGCCTGCTATCTGCTGTGGGCCAGGGCCGACCTACTCCTGTTTGCCAACAGCGCTGGCGAAAGCGCGCCCGCACTGCCCACCACGGCACGGCCCATGCCCTTGCATCCTCGACCGCCCAAGGCAACCAAACGACCGGGACCATCGATATGAAGCACCGTTTCGAAGCTATACCGAACCCAAGCTGCCGGTTCGAGATCTGGGACAATGAGAACGACGAGCCCGTCGTCCATCACGACCGGCTGCTCACCTTCGCCTCGGCGAAGTTGGCGGCAAGGATCGCCGACTTCCTCAACGAGGGCCGCAGCCACCGGCGCCGCGCCGGCGCCGCCAAATGGCGAGTTGCGGACCGCGATGTCGACCGGGGAGGATGATCGCCACGCTGCTCTACCTCGGGGAAATCCAGGTCTCCCTGACCTTGGCGTCCATGCCGGTATTCAAGGCTAGCGCCAAGGATCCACTGCTGGGCTGGATCGCATCCGGAAGCAGTCTTCACATCAACCTCGGCGGCGAATCCACCTACGATGTTTCCCTCAAGGGCAGTGCCCAGGCCGCCAAGGCCTTTGCGGCAGCCTGCAACTCATGAGACCCTGCAGTTCGTGAGAACCTGTAGTTCATGAGAGCGTCGGAGGAGCGTCGCCATGACCGATGAGCCAAGCCGTGAGCCGGCGCGTGATCCCCAGGATTTGGAGCGCCTGCTGGTTTCCCGGCAGTGGGTGGGAGACATCGACGGCATGGCCGCGCTTTTTGAGCAGAACGCCGTCGTCGACAGCGGTGAAGGGCAGCTGACGCGTGGCCGGGAAGCGATCCGGGCACTCTTCGCGGAGATCACCGCAACGGGCCGAAAATTTGCTGCCGGAAATCAGGCCCCGGCTGTTGTCAGCGGAGACCTGGCACTCACCTCAACCCATCTTCCCGATGGCACCGTGACCGCCGAGGTCGCCCGCCGCCAAGGCGACGGAACATGGCTGTGGGTCATCGATCGATTCTCCGTTGCATAACATCGGGCCCGACGCATGATCCACCGGGAAAATCGGAATCGATTTTCCCGGTGGATCATGCGAACGGGCGCACGGCGCTGTAGCGCAAAGGCGTGAAACCGTGCAGTTTTGGATTTCGAAGTTCCCGAGCGACGATGCCGGCGATGGAGCAGGAACTTCGAATTCAATTATGATGTATGATGCATCAGTGCGCTGTCTGCGAATGGTCGCCGCCCGGCTGCGAAATGCCGCCCAGCGCTTCGCCGGCCCAGGCCGCCTCGCCATTCGCGGCGAGATCGCCGAGCGAGACAATGCCAACCAACCGCCGGTCGCGGCTGATCACCGGCATTCGCCGCAGTTTGAGATTGCCCATGTTCTGAAGGACATCGTCGACTTCCTGGTCGTCAAAGCAGCATTGCACCTCCGCGCTCATCACGTCCCTGATCTTGGCGTCGGGGCCTCTGCCCTCCGCGATGCCGCGGACGGCAATGTCGCGGTCCGTGATCATGCCGACCAGCCGGTCATTCTCGCCGACGGGCAGAACACCGGCGTCAAGATCGGCCATGGCTCGTGCGGCATCCCGCAAGGACTGCTCCGGACTGGCGACCTGAACATTCTGTGTCATGCACTCGCTGATTCTCATGGCTTTCTCCTCGAGGTGAAGCGCCCCGCCAAACCTGTGATCAAGGGTGTGATCGGGGGAGAATGAACGCCTTTCGGAATCGTTCCATGTTTCGACCACGCGCGACCGGATGGGCGATGCGGCAGAGCTTCCACCAATGGCCATATCCGTGACGACGGGAACCATAATCCGGCACAATGGTTGAGTGGTGACCAAGTGATCCTCCCCGAGCAAAACGGAAAACGGAAGGAACGATCATGCGCATGTTGACGACAATTGCCGCCCTTTCGGGATTGGCCCTGGCGCAGCCGATCCACGCGCAATCCACCGACCCGCAGCTTCCCCAAATCGCACCCCCGGCCCCGGAAGTCCTGCCCGATCCAAGCCTGCCTAACCAAACGCCGCCCGACCAAGCCCTGCCGGATCAAGCGCTACCGGATCAGGGTTTCACGGACCAGAACTTTACCGGGATTGCGATCGTCGCCCTCGAGGATTTGCCTCCGGAACTCAAGACACAAGCCGAGGCCGTGATCACCCAGACCAGCGTTGAAGATCTGCTCACCCTGCAGAGCTCGATCGATGCGTCGCCGCAGGCAGCAACGGCGCTGGCGGCAAGCGGGCTGGATTCCTCGCAGGTTGTCGCTGCCAACATCGATGGCGATGGCATGCTGACGCTGATCATCCAGACAACGACCTGATCGGGCCGGGCGTGGCTGACCGGAGCACCCGGCTTCGGCCGTAAAGACCCAGTACAGCGGAGCACCGTCATGGTCGAAGCCGCAGTTCGCAACTTCACCCTCAACTTCGGGCCGCAGCATCCTTCTGCTCACGGCGTCCTGCGGCTGGTGCTGGAACTGGACGGCGAGATCGTCGACCGCGCCGATCCCCACATCGGCCTGCTCCACCGCGGCACGGAAAAACTCATCGAGTACAAGAATTATCTGCAGGCCTTGCCCTATTTCGACCGGCTCGATTACGTGGCGCCGATGAACCAGGAGCATGCGTTCTGCCTCGCCGCCGAGAAGCTGCTCGAAATATCGGTGCCGAAGCGCGGACAGCTTATCCGTGTTCTCTTTTGCGAAATCGGCCGGCTCTTGTCACATCTCCTCAACGTCACGACCCAGGCCATGGACATCGGCGCGCTGACCCCGCCGCTCTGGGGTTTCGCCGAGCGCGAGAAGCTGATGGTCTTTTACGAGCGCGCCTCCGGCGCCCGCATGCATGCGAATTATTTCAGGGTCGGCGGCGTGCACCAGGACCTGCCTCCGAAGCTTCTGGACGACATCTGGGCTTTCTGCGACCCGTTCCTCAAGGTCTGCGACAACCTCGACGAATTGCTCACCGGCAACCGCATCTTCAAGCAGCGCAATGTCGATGTCGGTGTGATCGGGCAGGACGACGCCTGGGCCTGGGGCTTCTCCGGCCCCATGGTGCGCGGATCGGGAGCGGCATGGGATTTGCGCAAGGCACAGCCATATGAATGCTACCCCGAGATGGATTTCGACATTCCGGTCGGCAAGAACGGCGACTGCTATGACCGCTATCTCGTCCGCATGGAGGAAATGCGCCAATCGGTCCGGATCATGAAGCAATGCCTGGAGAAATTGAGAGCGCCCGAAGGCCGCGGGCCGGTCGCGATCCCGAACCAGAAGATCACGCCGCCGCCGCGAGCGACGATGAAGCGCTCAATGGAAGCGACGATCCACCATTTCAAACTCTACACGGAGGGTATTCGCGTGCCCGCTGGAGAAGTCTACGCCGCCGTGGAGGCGCCGAAGGGCGAGTTCGGCGTCTATCTGGTTTCGAATGGCAGCAATACTCCGTATCGATGCAAGATCCGGGCGCCGTCCTTTGCCCATCTGCAGGCGATGGATTTTCTGTCGCGGGGGCACATGATCGCCGATGTCGCTGCGATCATCGGGTCGCTCGATATCGTATTCGGCGAGATCGACCGCTAGAGCATTTTGCAGCCAAGCGGAATCACTTGGCGTCGCAGAAATGCGGCTAAAACAAACAGATAGAGCGGGATGTCTAGTTCAACTTGACCGCGTCCCGCTCTAACGACGCGCAGGGAGTTTCAGATTTCGAGCAAGGCGTAAGGACGGCCGGTCGGCTTCGCCACGTGCATGGCGACGTTATATACCGGGGCACCACCGGGTGTGCGGCCTTCATAGACGCCGCGATGCGCGTGGCCATGCACCACGGCGGTGACCTTGAACCGATCGATCGTCTCCGCCAGGCGCGACGAGCCCAGGAACGGAAAAATCTCCAACGGCTCGCCAGCGACCGTCTCGATGACCGGAGCGTAGTGCAGGACGACGAGCGTGCGTTCGGTGCGAACCTGCCGCATTGCGTTTTCGAGCCGCATCGACTCGCTGACGCTTTCAGCAACCATCGCCTTGATCGCCGGCTCACCGAACGAGCCGAGCATGCGTGACCCAAAACCGCCAATGAAACCCTTCACGCCGACAAAGCCGACCTCCTTGATTTCCGTCGTCTGGCCGTCAAGAAGATGGACGCCTGCCTGCCGAAGGATGTGGGCGACGTCTTCGACCGCGCCGGATTCATAGTCATGGTTGCCGAGCACGGCGACGACCGGGATTGCGCAGGCGCGCAAATCCTCCGCAAGGATTTCGGCCTCTCGGGGCTTGCCGAGATTGGTGAGGTCGCCAGTGAGAACGAGGACGTCCGCTTCGCGCGAGACCTCGCCGAAGAGATCACGGCAGGAGGCCTGGCCGTCTTCACGCACATGCAGGTCGCCGACAGCCGCAATCCTGACGGTGCCGCCGTTCCCAACTCTTGCCGTGGCGGTTGTGCCCTTCTCAGCCATCACGAAATTCTCCTGTTCCACCGACGCCGGCAAAGCCCCATTCCTTCACGTCGATCTCGTAGTCGGTCGGCGAAAGCAGGCGTCCGCGGCAGATTTTCATTCGGGGAGTAGGCAACTCCCTCTGCTTGGCGAGCCGGTCAAGCAATTCGTCGAGCAGCCAGGCCGGGATATGATCGCGCTCGCTCGGATAGATCCATCGGAAATTCAGAAGCTGCATCAGCAGCACCTCCCAGTGAACCTCCAGATAGGAAAGCAGCCGGTGCCAATCGATCTGATCCTGCGCCTTGAGGATGGTATGAGCGACGTCGGCGCCGTCGTGGCGGCCTCTGTCCTGGATGAAGCACTTGGACCAGATAAGCTCGGTCGGACCTACGATCCGCACCTGACTGCCCAGCAGCTCGATTTGCCGTGCATGCTCCAGCCACTGGTCGCCGACCGGCATGGTGCCGTTCGCCGATGCGAATATGACGTCAAAAAAATGCGTGCTTTTGAAGACCTTTCCAAGCCATCGGTCGTCCACGATCTCGACCGCATAGCCGGCCTGCTTGAAATGGGCGAGAATGCGCGCGTAGTCGCCGGCCTTGCAGAAAATGTCGAGATCCTTCGTCTGGCGCGTGACGCCCGTATAGGCGCTCACCGCGTAAGTGCCGGCAACAAGAAACGGGATGTCCGTCGCGGCGAGTTCGCGGATCGCCTCTGTGTAGAAGACCTCGGCCTCCGCGTGCTGAAGGGTCGGCGCGGCTTTTGGATCGATCGTCGGAACGGATGCCGGGATGGCGCCTCCCGTTGGAGAATCGTTGGTCATGAAATCGTGGCTCCGAAGCCCAGCAACCTGCAGCTGTCCGTCCTTAACAAAGCCGCCGCCGCAAGGTTCCGTTGCCGATATCATGCGGACCGACGTCTGGCGGCCGGCCGAAGCCCTTGGAAATGCGAAGGCGGAGCCTTTTCCGCCGCCGGGGAGTTGAAGATATGAGAAAACCACTGGCACGGAGGTGATCATGATGGAGGATGGGCGCAAAGCGGTACGCGTCAGGCTCAGTGGAAGGGTGCAAGGCGTCTCGTTTCGCGTGTGGACACGGACCGAGGCCGAGAGGCTCGGTCTGTCCGGATGGGTTCGCAACGAAGATGACGGATCCGTAACGGCACTGATCGTCGGGGCCGAAGGCGCGGTTTCGACGATGATGAACCGGTTGTGGAAAGGGCCGACCGGAGCGTCGGTTTCCGGCGTGACATCCCAAGACGTCGATCCCGGTCAGGAGCCGAACGGATTCAGGATCATCGGCTAGAAAGTGGGTACCAGCTTTGGGAAAACCCAATGCTCAACCAAAAAGCCAGGCCTCCGCGATTCTTGCCTTGCGCCGCTGGGAACAATCGACAGCCAGCGCCGTTGGGACCAATCAGCCATGATTGCGGGCGGCCATGACAAACGATGACGGGATTCGGCCAATGGAAGTCACCGAAACAGATGCCTTTCCGCTCAGTTCGGCGAGAAAGCATCTCGGGTCGGCTTTCGGGCTGCCGACAATGGCTCGATGTATGCCCTTGCGCTAGCCACTGACTACGACGGCACACTCGCGGAAAACGGGATCGTTTCCGATGCGACCCGTGCTGCTCTCGAGCGGCTGAAGGAAACCGGCCGCAAGTTGATAATGGTGACCGGTCGCGAGCTTGCCGACCTCGAAAGCGTTTTCCCGGAGCTTGGCATTTTCGACAAGGTCGTCGCCGAAAACGGCGCGCTCGTCTACACGCCGGCTTCGAAGAAGGAGCGCATCCTTGCGCCTGCCCCTCCGGCGGAATTCGTCGACAGGCTGATGATGCGCAAGATCGCGCCCCTGTCGATGGGACGTTCCGTCGTCGCCACCAGGGAGCCCAACGAGACCATCGTGCTGGAAGTGATCAAGGACCTTGGCTTGGAGCTGGAGATAATCTTCAACAAGGGCGCCGTCATGGTGCTGCCGAGCGGGGTCAACAAGGCGACCGGTCTTGCCGCTGCCCTCGAGGATCTGGAATTGTCCGCCCACAATGTCGTCGGCATCGGCGATGCGGAGAACGATCACGCCTTTCTGCGCGCCGTCGGCTTCGGTGTTGCAGTTGCCAATGCCCTGCCGAAGGTAAGGGAGACGGCGGGCCACGTGACGAATGGTGCCCGCGGCGCGGGCGTGAGGGAGTTGATCGAGGGCCTCATCTCGCATGACGCCGCCTCGCTGGACACAGCGCGGCAACGCATCGAGATTGGCGCGGACGACGGATCGGGCGCAGTGATGCACCTTTCACCACGCGGCGGCAGCGTCCTGCTGGCCGGCACGTCCGGGATCGGAAAATCCACCCTCGCCACCGCCCTGACCGAACGCTTCGTCGAGCGAGGCTTCCAGTTTTGCGTGCTCGACCCGGAAGGCGACTACGAGGAACTGGAGGACGTGCTGGTGGTTGGCGACGCCAAAAGCCCGCCGAGCTCACGCGAAATCTTCGACCTTTTGTCCAAGCCGTCCAACAATGTCGCCGTCAACATGCTCGGGATCAAGACCGGGGAGCGGCCAAACGCCTTCGCCAAGCTGCTGCCGGAGCTTGCCGCGCTTCGCGCCCGCACCGGACGCCCGCACTGGCTGATCATCGACGAGGCACACCACCTGTTGCCGCACGCGCGCGACGGCACATCCTTTGCGCTTCCAAAAAGCCTTTCGGCGACCATTCTGGTCACAGTCCATCCCGATCTGGTTTCGCGCGACGTGCTGACAGGTGTCGACACGGTGCTGGCTCTTGGCCCGGAAGCCGACAAGGTCGTCGAAAGCTTCTGTGCCGCAATTGGCGAGGACGTGCCGGAGGGCGTCGTGCCGCCGCCGGAAAACAAGGTTTTGTATTGGAACCGGTCGACAGCCGATCCCGCGAGGTCGATCTCGGTCGAACGTCCCCGGCAGGAACGCAAGCGCCATATACGCAAATATGCCGAAGGCGATCTTGGCGACAACAGCTTCTATTTCCGCGGCGCTGACGGCACGCTCAACCTGAAAGCGCAAAATCTCATGATGTTCCTCCATCTCGCCGAGGGGATCGACGACCGCACCTGGGAGCATCACTTGCGCGCGGGCGACTATTCGGCCTGGTTCCGCAACCAGGTCAAGGACATGGAACTTGCGGAGGAAGCGGCTATCATCGAGGATGACGATAGTCTCGATCCGCATAGAAGCCGCGCCGCCATCGCGGAAGCGGTCCATCGCCGCTACACCGCGCCCGCCGACTGAATCCCGCCCATGCGGATGGTATCCAAGTCTCGCCGATGGCGGATCGCCGCCGAACGGCATCCGTCATCAACGACCATTGGAGGCGTGAAAATCACTTCGCCGCCTCCATCATCCGAACATGCCGACCTGTAGCGTCAATGCCGATGCTTCAATGCATGAATGTGCCGCGCAGCCAGGCAAAGAAACCGAACCTCTCCGACATTGCCGCACGGACGCGAGAGGCAGCCCACCGCGCTCGTATCGTGGCGCCGACATGGCAATGGCAGACGATTTCGTGCAACTGCCAGTCGGTCAGCTCGAAGAAGCGCCTGGCTTCGCCATAGGTGTCATCTCTCAAGCCTTGTGCGCGAAAAATCGGATCCTCGAAGGCAACGGTGAGAGGCGAGTCGTTGTAGCGCATTTTTTCGCGTATCTCAGGGGATTTGTATTCGGTGCCCGTCAGCGCTTCGAGACGCCGATCGGGATTTTGCTCCAGCAGTTTCGCCCAACGTTCGAGACGCTGGCTTCGAGTCGCCACGAGGTCTGTTGCTTCAGCGTGAACGTCGGCAACGGCATGCAGTTGGTCAAGTGTTTGGTGCTTCACGACCGCCTCCTATTCAGCAGGTGAGTTTGTCCCACCCTGAAATGGAAATTATGGCGCTCCACGACGCCGACAAGGCCCTCATGCGGGGACCATTCGATCAATTTTCTGACGGCGCCGTCCTGCCACGGGCGCCTGATGCCTGCGGGATCGTCGGAGGCTCGTATCGGAACCATAGGCACGCGTGGTCGTTCAGCGTGCATCAGCCCGTAGAGCGAAACCGGTCGACGGGTGGCGTCAGAAATCCCACCCGACGTCGATGACCCGCCAAGGCAGAATGCAGCGAGCGGAAGGAAATCACACCATGGCCATTCTTCCCACTCCCGAACCAACGCCCACTCCGGCGCCCACGCCACCGCCGTTTCCCGAGCCGAAGCCGGTGCGTGAGCCGGATCCGGACAGACTTCCCGACGAAGCCCCCGTCCCCAATCCGGATGAAAACGACGCGCCACTGAAAATTGGCCCCAAAGCGTCCGATCCCGGCATTTGACGGATCGGATCTAGCGTGAAGCGATCGGGGAAAACACTCATTCGAGATCGCCCGACTCCTTATGGATGCCGCAGAAGATGTCGGCGCACTGCGTGGCCGAACGGCCGGCATGCGCGTTGCGGTCGCCGTCGTCTCGGCACCTACCCGGCAAGTGCGATGTTGCGGCCGCTTCGACCCTGATTTCCAGCGCCACGATCAAGCCGAATCCACGACTTGACATTTGTCGAACAAATATTGACTATTGTCACATTGGCACCACGGCGGAGGCTACCCGTGTCGATCGGCTCCCCACCAAAAAGGATTGCCGAATGCCCAAAGGGAGGAAGACTACGTGGAGCTTTTGCTCGAGGTGGAAGGGCTGGCAAAGTCCTTTGGCGGCGTTGCAGCCTTGCGCGAAGGCCGCCTCCAGCTTCGCGCCGGCACGGTCCATGCCCTGTGCGGCGGTAACGGCGCCGGCAAGTCGACCTTTCTCAAGATATTGATGGGTATCTTCAACCGCGATGCCGGCTCGATCCGCCGCCGCGGCAAGGATGTGGAATTCGCAAGCCCCGCCGACGCGCTGGCGTCGGGCATTGCCATTATCGAGCAGGAGCTCAGCCCTGTTCCCCACATGACGGTTGTCGAGAATATCTATCTCGGCCGCGAGCCCAAGGCGCGCTTCGGAGGCATCGATTTCCGTGCGATGAACCGGTCCGCGCAAAGGCTGCTGGACGATCTGGAATTCGATATCCGGGCCACACAGTACATGATGAACCTCTCGGTTGCGCAGATGCAGCTCGTCGAGATTGCCAAGGCGCTCAGTCACGACGCCGAGGTCATCTTCATGGATGAGCCGACGTCGGCGATCGGCGAGCGGGAGGCGCAGCACCTGTTTGCCGCGATCCGCCGCCTGCAGGCGCAAGGGCGTGGCATCGTCTATGTTTCCCACCGTCTGTCGGAGATCTTTCAGATCGCCGATTCCTACACGGTCTTTCGCGACGGCGCCTATGTTGGCAGCGGCGCGCTTGCGGACATCGATCGGCCCGAGCTCATTCGCATGATCGTTGGCCGCGAGCTGTCGGAGGAATTCGCCAAGACCAGCACGCCGACGCAAGAACCCGGTATCGAAATTGCCGGGCTCAGTTGCCCGAACAAGATCGAGGACATTTCGTTTTCGGTGCGAAAGGGTGAAATCTTCGGCATCTACGGCCTGATGGGAGCCGGGCGGACAGAAATCTTCAACTGCCTCTTCGGGCTCGACAAGCCATCGACGGGAAGCATCAAGGTCGACGGTATCGAGGTCACCATTTCAAAGCCGGCGGATGCCATGGCGCATGGGTTGGCTCTGGTCACCGAGGACCGCAAGCTGACCGGTCTCAATCTCTCCGACAGCGTGCGCGCAAACATCTGCATGGCGAGCCTGCCTGAAATGAGCCCCAGCTTCGCCATGGATCGGGCTCGGGAGGCGCAAGCAAGCCGCGACATGCGCGAGCAGTTCCAGATCAAGGCTGCCCGCGACACGATGCCGGTTTCCGGCCTTTCGGGCGGCAACCAGCAGAAGGTGGTGCTCGGCAAATGGTTCCTTCGCAATCCGAAAGTCCTGCTTCTGGACGAGCCGACCCGCGGTGTCGATGTCGGCGCCAAGCGTGAAATCTACCGGATCATCAGCGATTTCGCCGCTGCCGGCGGCACGGTCGTGATGATCTCGTCCGAAATCGACGAGGTCCTCGGCATGGCGGACCGGATCATGGTGATGCGCGCCGGCAGAAGTGCCGGAATCTACAGCCGGGAGGAAACGAATGCCCAATCACTCGTCCACCTTTCAACATGAACAGGGGTGTTCGCTCAGCGGCAAAGGAGCCGGTGATGTCGGTTAGCGACAACAGGAATGCGAGCGGCTGGCTCGGCTCGGAGCAGCGCCGGCTGTTGATTCAGGAATACGGGATCTTCCTCGCGTTCCTGATCCTGGCGGCGGTTCTCTCGGTCTCCAACGAGTTCTTCCTGACGGCCGGCAACATCTCGAACGTGCTGCTGCAGACCTCGATCAACGGTGTCCTCGCCATCGGCATGACCTTCGTCATCCTGACGCGCGGCATCGATCTCTCGGTCGGCTCCGTCGTCGCGCTTGCCGGCATCGTCAGCGCCAGCTTCGTGACCTCCTCCGCGACCGCCGGGATTTCCGGCGCGCCCTATCCGGTCGCCCTGGGTCTCGGCATCGGCCTGCTGGTCGGCATTGCCTGCGGTGCCGTTTCCGGCGTGATCGTGTCGCGGTTTTCGGTGCCGGCCTTCGTGGCGACGCTAGGCATGCTGTCGGCGGCGCGCGGACTGACCCTCATCTATGGCGGAGGTCGTCCGGTTCCCGCGCTGACACCGGCATTCCGCTGGATCGGCACAGGCAACGTCCTTGGCATACCCGCACCGGTCGTCGTTCTCGCAGTCGTGTTCGCGGTCTCCTGGTGGATCCTCAATCGGACCCGTTTCGGCCGTTACATCTATGCCGTCGGCGGCAACCCTCACGCGGCCAGGACCTCGGGCATCAACGTTACCCGCATCCAGTTCGTCGTCTATGTCATATCCGGCGGCCTTGCCGGCCTCGCCGGGATGCTGCTCAGCGCCCGCACCGGCTCCGCGCTTCCCCAGGCCGGCATTGCCTATGAGTTGGATGCGATCGCGGCGGTGGTGATCGGCGGGACCAGCCTTTCAGGGGGCATCGGCCGGGTGACGGGCACGTTGATCGGCGCGCTGATCATCGGCGTCATGAACAACGGCCTCGATCTGATGGGTATCCAATCCTACTACCAGCAAGTTCTCAAGGGCGCCCTGATCGTCGGCGCCGTGATGCTTGACCAGAAAAGAAACTACGGGGCTTAGAGCATCGGACCAAATCCGATGCTCAGACAAAAGGCCTCTTTGCGAAATCGGACCTGCACTGCGCGTGTCCGTTGATAGGCGAACCATGTCGGTCGCTCACTTAAAGTGGAGGTACGGAATGAAAAGATTGATGATAGCGCTCGCGTCCGCGACCGCGCTGCTGGCCTCGTCGGCCATGGCGCAGGAGAAGATCAAGATCGGCGCAGCGCCTTACGGATTGAATGCGGAGTTCATGCAGATCTGGTCGGCAGCGCTTCAGGAGCACCCGGCCGTCAAAAGCGGCGAAGTTGAGCTGACGGTCTTCGACGGCCGCTATGATGCCCTGGTCCAGCAGGACCAGTTCAAGACGATGGTCACCCAGCAGTACAATGCGATCATCTTCGCTCCGATCGACGTCGACGCCGGCGCGGCAGCCGTGCAAACGGCAGCCGATGCTGGCATTCCGGTTGTCGGTTCGAACACCCGCGTCAATTCCGATCTGTTGACCTCCTATGTCGGGTCCGACGACACGATCTCGGGCTACATGGAAGCCAAGACCGTGCTCGACAAGATCGGTTGCAAGGGCAATGTGGTCATCCTCGAAGGACCGGTCGGCCAGTCCGCGCAGATTTCCCGTCTCGAAGGCAACAAGAAAGCGCTTGCCGAGTGCCCGGATGTCAAGATCCTTGAAGACCAGACCGCAAACTGGTCGCGCGCCGAAGCCCAGACGCTCATGGAAAACTGGCTCACCTCGCATCCGAACCAGATCAACGGCGTGATTGGCCAGAATGACGAAATGGCGCTTGGCGCCATCGAAGCGATCAAGGCCGCTGGCCTCGACGTGAAGAGCTTCGCCATTGCCGGCATCGACGGCATTACCGATGCGCTCCACGCCGTCAAGGCCGGTGAAATGACCTCGATCCTTCAGGACGCGCGCGCCCAGGCTCAAGGTGCGCTCGACCTTGCCATCTTCGCTGCCAAGAAGGGGGACTACAAGCCGCAGTCCGACATCTGGGCAACCTACAAGGACATGCCGTGGAACGACGGCAAGGAGAAGATCTACAATGTGCCGTGGACGCCGGTGACGGCGGAAAACGTCGACCAGCTGCTTGCGACGCGCAAGTAATCCAGCCGTGGGGCGGGCTCTCTTGCCCGCCCCACTTTCCAACAAGCCGGGAAGAGCACCATGACGGATTCAATACAGGTTGATCTCAATTTTTCGCTGGGCGGCAAGGTCGCTCTGGTCACCGGCGGCGCCTCCGGCATCGGCAGCGCCATAGCGTCGGCGTTTGCCGCGAAGGGCGCTGTCGTCGGGGTGATCGATATCAATGAATCGGTTGCCAAGGCGAAGGCCGACGAACTCGGCAACGGCGCGAAATCCTTCGTCTGCGACGTGTCGGATCCGCAATCGGTGGAAGCCGTGTTTGCTGCGGCGCAAGCCGCCTTCGGCCATATCGACATCGTCGTCAACAGCGCCGGCGTCGCCCTGCTCGCTCCCGCCGAGGACCTCAGCCTCGATGCCTGGGACAGGACCATCGATATCAATCTCAAGGGAACGTTCCTTGTTTCCCAGGCCGCCGGACGCGTCCTGATCAAAGCCGGCAAGGGCGGCAAGATCATCAACATGGCCTCGCAGGCCGGCACTGTCGCGATCGACCAGCACGTCGCCTATTGCGCTTCGAAATTCGGCGTCATCGGCCTGTCCAAGACACTGGCCGCCGAATGGGGCAAGCACGGCATCACGGTCAACACGATCTCGCCGACGGTGGTGCTGACCGACCTCGGCAGAAAGGCCTGGGACGGGCCGCGCGGGGAGGCGCTGAAGCAACGCATTCCGACCGGCCGCTTTGCCTTCCCGGAAGAGATAGCCGCCGCGGCGGTGTTCCTGGCATCGAACGGCGCCGACATGATCAATGGCGCCGACCTTCTGGTCGATGGCGGCTACACCATTGTCTGACCGGCGCAGGATTGGAGCAACAATGCAGCGGTTCATCAACAATCCCGACGAGGTCGTCGAAGACACCGTCAAGGGCTTCGTCAAGGCGCATGCCGACATCGTCAGGCTCGGCAGCAACCCGCGCGTCATCGCAGCCCGCCATGCGCCGGTCAGCGGCAAGGTCGGCGTGATCACCGGTGGCGGCTCCGGCCATGAGCCTGCCTTCATCGGCTACACCGGCCGCAACATGCTGGACGCGGTCGCGGTCGGCGAGCTCTTCTCGTCGCCGACGGCAAAGAGCTTCCTTGACGCCGCAAGGGAGGCGAATGGCGGCAAGGGTGTCGTTTGCCTCTACGGCAATTATGCCGGCGACAACATGAATGTGAAGATGGCCGTCAAGCTCGCGGCCAAGGAGGACATTACGATCGCAACCGTCGTCGCCAACGACGATGTATGCTCGGCCGGACCGGATGAGCGTGAGAAGCGCCGAGGCGTCGCCGGCGAGATCTTCATGTGGAAATGCGCCGGCGCCAAGGCCCAGCAAGGTGCCAGCCTCGAGGACGTGCAGGCAACGGCGCAGCGGGCGATCGACAATTGCCGCTCCATCGGCGTTGGCCTTGGTCCTTGCACGCTGCCTGCCGTGGGGCATCCCAACTTCCTGATTGAGCCGGGCACGATGGAAGTCGGCATCGGTCATCATGGTGAGCCGGGCGTCAGGGTCGAGCCGCTGAAGTCCGCGGTCGAAATAGCGCAGCAGATGGTCAGGATCGTGCTGGATGATCACGATCTTGCCGCCGGAACCGAAGTTGCGGTTCTTGTGTCCGGCCTCGGCGCAACGCCGGTCAACGAACTCTACATCCTCCACGATACGATCGAGCAGGAAATCACCGGACGCGGGTTAGCCATCTACAAGACCTACATCGGCAACTACTTCACCTCGCTGGAAATGGTCGGCGCCACACTCACGGTCATGGCGCTCGACGCCGAGCTGAAAAGGCTGCTGGACGTGGATGTCGATTGTCCCGCAAGGCTTTAGGAGCAGGCGAATGCAGCAGTTTGACAACGCTTCCGCTGGCGACATCGTTCTTTCGATCGCCGACCGGATCATCGAAAACCGAGCCTATCTGAGCGAGATCGACGGCAAGATCGGTGACGGCGATCACGGCGTCAACATGGCCAAGGGCTTCGGCATGGCTGCGGAGCGGATCAGGGGCAACGACATGTCGCTGGCCACCGCCTTTGATACGCTGGGCACGGTGTTGATGACCGAGATCGGCGGCTCCATGGGGCCGCTCTATGGCGTCATGTTCACGCAATTCGCCGAAACGATCGAGAAATCTTCATCCATCGATGCCCGGACTTTCAGTGCCATGCTCACCAGTGGTCTCGACGGCATCCAGGCGATCGGATCGGCCAAGGTCGGCGACAAGACGCTTCTCGACACGCTCGTGCCGGCGATCGAAGCGTTCGACGGCGCCAACGCCGACGGCAAGCCGTTCCCGGAAGCTCTGGATGCGCTCGTCGTCGCAGCCGAAAAAGGCCGTGACGGCACAAAGGACCTGGTTGCAAGGATTGGCCGCGCCAGCCGCCTGGGCGAACGCTCGCTCGGCGTGCTCGACGCCGGCGCCACATCCTGTGCGTTGATTCTGAAAGCCCTGGCGCTCGGTGCCAAGGAGAAGCTGCAGCAGTCTGCGACTGCGAGCGATTGAGCTACGACTACACTCCTCCCGAGCGCTGGCCTCCGGCTGATTTTACAGCCGGAAGCCAGGTTAACGCCTGATCGAACCAAGATTGTGAGTTCTTCCGTTTGCGCTCATCTTGAGGATCGATTCTGGATTCGGGGAAACCAGGCAGCATGACAGTCAAGACATCATCGACGCGGAAGAACGGAACGGTGCGGACAGGACCCGAGGCTGGCGCCGAACCCATTCCCTTGCGCTATGGTGACGATCCCTATGTCTGGGCCTGTTGGCTTTACTACGAAGACCACATGACGCAAGGCGATATCGCCGAAATCATGGGCATTTCGCGGGCGACAGTGAACAGCTACCTGGCCGATGCCCGCGCCCGCGGCATCGTCAACATTTCCCTCGAGCCATCACGGCTGAGTTCGCTCTCGATCGCACAGGAGCTCAAACGGCATTTCGGGCTGCATGACTGCCTCGTCGTGCCGAGCGACGACAATGCGCGTCCACTGATCGATCGTCTCGGCACCGCGGCCGCGCAGGCTCTGACCAAGCTTCTGAAATCCGGCGACACGGTGGCCGTTGCCTGGGGGCGAACCGTGTTGGCGATTGGCGAGCAGGCCTCCGTGCCCGGCCTTCAGGACGTCACTGTCGTGCAGGCGACTGGCGGCACGCGAGCAAGTTTTGCCTATACTCCGGAACTCTGCGCGGCCGCCATCGCCAATGCCGTCAATGGCAAGCTGATCAACATCACCGCGCCGGCTATCGTTTCCAATGCGGAAGTCCGCGACATTCTTCTGCGCGAGCCGCTGATCGAAAGTCAGTTCGCAGCGCTTTCTAAAGCCAACAAAGCGCTATTCGGCATCGCCTCGCTGCGTCCGAATTCAACGATCCACACCAGCGGTTTTTTCGAATCGGTTTCGGTGCAGCAATATCTCGCCAAAGATGCCGTGGGCGTCCTCGCCGGACGCTTCATCGACGGGCGGGGCAACCCGGTAGCCGGCCCGCTCGACGACCGGACGATCGGAATATCGCTCGACATGCTCAGGGCTATCGGCCTGCGGATCGCGGTCGCCGGTGGTTTCGACAAGGTGCCGGCGATCCTTGCCGCGCTCCGCGGCGGCTACGTCAACGTGCTCATCACCGACGCTGCCACGGGCCGCGGCATTCTGAATGCCGATGGCGTGACGGAGCTCGATCAAAAGCTTTCCCAACGCCCGAAGATCGATAGCTCGGTGGCCCTGCCCAGCAACTTCCGAACCCACATCAAGAAGTTCCTGAACGACCCTGACGATGTCGTCGAGGAGATGCTTGACGGCGTGGTGAAAGCGCATGGCGCCTATATCCAGCCGATCAAAGGCTCGCATCGCGCCCTCGTCGCCCGCACGGGGCCGCGACCTGGCAAGGTGGGGCTTGTGATCGGCGGCGGCACCGGGCACGAGCCCTGCTTTCTCGGCTATGTCGGCAAGGGTCTCGCCGATGCCGTGGCTGTCGGCAATATCTTTTCATCGCCGCCTCCCGGCCCGATCTTTCAGTGCGCCAGGGCGGCATCCGGCGGGCAAGGCGTGCTCTTCGTCTATGGCAACTATGCCGGCGATGTCATGAACTTCGAGATGGCGGCCGAGATGGCGGCGGAAAACAACATCGAGGTCCGAACGGTCGTGACGACCGACGATATCGCCTCTTCGCCGCTGGAGGACAGGGAAGGCCGCCGCGGCGTTGCCGGCAACTTCTTCATGTTCAAGATCGCCGGCGCCGCCTGCGATCGCGGCCTGTCGCTCGATGCCTGCGAAGCGGCGACACGCAAGGCCAATTCGAGGACATTCACGATGGGCGTCGCATTGGAACCCTGCTCCCTCCCGCAGACCCGCCGCCACAATTTCGAGATCGGTCCCGATGACATTGAGATCGGCATGGGCATCCACGGCGAACGCGGCGTCATCCGCGAAAAAATGATGAGCGCCGACGAGATCACCGACCGGGTGATGGACCGTATCTTTTCCGAAATGAAGCCGGCATCGGGCGACCGTGTCGCGGTGCTGATCAATTCATTCGGGGCAACGCCGCTGATGGAACTCTACATTTTGTTCAGGCGCGTCGAGCAGCGGCTGAGCGCCAAGGACATCAAGATAGAGGCGAACTGGGTGGGACATTATTGCACCTCGCTCGACATGGTCGGCGCGTCCATATCGATCCTGCACCTCGACAATGAGTTGACGGAGCTATTGCACCATCCTTGCGATACCGCTGTCCTGCGGGTCGGCTGAGGATACAGGATACGCGCCTGTGGCCGCATCCTGCTGGAACCGGGAGGAACATGATGTCCGAAAACGCGGCGCAATGCCTGAGCAGGATGTTTTATCGCATATCCATCGCGATCGAGGCGGGAAAGGACCATCTCTCGGATCTCGATGGCGCCATTGGCGATGCCGACCATGGCATTACCATGTCTCTCGGCTTCATGGCTGTGAACGCTGAGCTGGCCAAGCTCGATCTCGACCATATGCTGCCGTCAGAGGTTTTCACGGCTGCCGCGTCCGCCTTTCTCGATGCCGTCGGTGCTTCCACCGGGCCGCTTTATGCGACCGCGTTCCGCAGAGCGGCGCAAGCCCTCAAACAGGACGAACGCCTTTCACCTTCAGGCCAGGCGGCGATCATCGAGGCCATGACGACCGGCATTCAGGAGCGCGGCAAGGGACAGCGCGGCGACAAGACCATGCTCGACGCCTGGATTCCAGCAACCGAAGCTGCGGTCAGCGCACAGGCGCGCGCCGCCGGCAGCTGGGAGATGTGGAACGGCATCCTGGCGGCCGCGGAAGCCGGCGCGAATTCGACACGGTCCATGGTCGCTGCCCGTGGCCGGGCGGCACGGCTCGGGGAGCGGTCCCTGGGGCACATCGACCCAGGCGCGGCCTCGGCCGTCATTATCCTGCGCGCAATGAAAGACACCTTTGCTGACAGCGCACCAGGAACGATCAGCAGCAGTGGAACGGACTGATCAGGCTCGAACCTGACCAGCCCAAATAGCGGCCGGAATCGCTGCCCGTCAGATCGAGCGCTGCGGCGCAGCGAACTCGGAGGCCTGCCGTAGATGCTGGCGCAGCAGCGCCTCGGCCCATTCGATCTCGCCCGCCTCGACGGCATCGAGAATGGCGAGGTGTTCCCGGCAGGACTGCTCGATGCGTTCCGCCGGCAGTTCCTCGAAACCCGCCGATTCCTGCAACCGGCGCAGATTGTTCTGCTGACGCACCGCATCGGCCAGGAACCGGTTGCCGGAGCAGGCCGCAAGTCCTTCGTGAAACGATGCGTTGATCCGGAACCATTCATCGCCGCCGATCAGCGTCTTGCCCGTCGACACGATCGCCAGGATGCGCTCGTGTGCGCGGCGGACCGGCGCCAGTTGCTGGGGGTCTGCATTGAACATGGGCGACCGCAGCGCCGCGCATTCGACAGCCATCCGGAATTCATAGCTTTCCCGGTAGGCGTCCTCGCCGACAAGTGTGTCGGCGAAACGCCAGCCATGCCCCGGCAGGCGCTGCACCAGCCCCTCGGCGGCAAAGCGAAGCAAAAGCTTGCGCACGATGCCGCGCGACGCCTGATAGCGCGGCATCAGTTCCGCCTCGGACACCTCCTGGGGCAGTTGGTCGAGCGCGCGTTCCCGCATCATCCTGCGGTAAAGCTCCTCGAGCGGAGAACTTGGCAGGATATCCTCCGGGTCGAGATCGGCGACATCGCGCGCCAGTTGCAGCCCCCTCGTCTCGAAGGGACTTAAGATGCCCTGGGCGACCAGCAGTTCCAGCGCTGCGCTGACGGGAGAACGCGAAACGCCGAACGTGCGGGCAAGGTCCGGCACCGAGACGCGGGTTCCAACCGTCCAGCCCGAATCCCTGATCCGCTCCAGGATCCGCCGCGCCAGATCTATCTGCAGCGGGCTGGCCGCCTCACTGCGTGGCTGCCGGTCGATGATCGTTTCGTTCATATGCACTTCCTCAGGCATTCGCATTATAGATATGCGCCACGCAGTTCGAACTGGCAATCTATCGAATTTTTCTGCTTTTCATTCAATCAAAATGCATTACTATCCGGACTCATACGAGTTTGAGGCTTTCCTTTTGATGACAACAGTCACACCATTTCCGCTTGTCGAAATCGCAGGAGCGCCGAAAGCGCGCGGCACGGCCTACGGCGAACAGGCGCGCGGGCGCATCGGCGCTTCGGTGGCGCTCTACGCTGCGCAGCTCGACCGTTTCGGCTTCAGGCGGGACGATGTCGGGCGGTTCTCCGGCATCTTCCTGCCTCGCCTTCGGCAATGGGCGCCCGACCTCGTCGAGGAAATGGAAGGGATCGCGTCAGGCGCCAATGTCGATCTGTCCTCGATCGTCCTGGTCAATGCGCGCACCGAAATCCTGCAGCTTGCCCGGCGCGAGAAAGGCATTTCCGACGACGAGCCCGACGGTTGCACGGGCGCGGCGATCCTGCCGGAAGCAACCCGGAACGGCAGGCTCATCCATGGCCAGAACTGGGACTGGAAGGCCGAATGCGCCGAGACATCGGTGGTGTTGCGCATCCGGCGAACGGACGGGCCGGACCTCCTCACCTTCACCGAAGCCGGCGGACTGGCGCGCAGCGGCTTCAACGCGGCCGGCATCGGCATCACCGCGAACTATCTCGAATCCGACCGTGACTATCGCGAGATCGGCATTCCGCTTCCCTTCATCCGCCGCCGGGCCCTCGAGGCGCAGCATTTCTCCCACGCCATCAAGGTGGTGGCGACGACGCCGAAATCCGGCTCCAACAACATGATCCTGAGCACCGCCGAGGGGTTCACGGTCGATCTCGAATGCGCGCCGGACGAGGTGTTTGCGATCTATCCGGACAAGGACATGATCGTCCATGCCAATCACTGGCAAAGCCCGGTCGCGCTGTCCAAGCTGCGTGAGACCGGACTTCGCGATGTGCCGGACAGTCTCTATCGTGACCATCGCGTGCGCCGGCATTTGTCGGCGCGGCATGGCGACATCACGATCGACGATGTGAAGGAAGCCCTGTTCGACGATTTCGCTTCGCCGTTCAGCGTGTGCCGTCCAGTGGTCAGGAAAGAAGGTGGCAATCTCTCGGCGACAGTCGCGATGATCGTCTTCGAACCAGCCACCGGCGTCATGGAGATCGCTCCGATGCCGGCTGAAAACCGCGAGTTCACCAGCTACGAGCTCACCATGGACGATGCGGTCCTCGCAAGGGCGGAGAAGGCAGTGCCGGCACGGGAGACATCTTCGATATCAGCACAGGAGAAACGATGGTCCGCTTTGTCCTGACCCGCATCGCCAGCGCCATACCGACACTTATCCTGGTGTCGGTTGCGGTCTTCGTGATGATGCGCTTCATCCCGGGCGATCCCGCGACCTTGATGCTGGGAGACCTCGCACAGCCCGGACAGGTCGAGGCGATGCGGCATCAGATGGGGCTCGACCAGCCCGTGGTGGTGCAATATCTGATCTGGATCGGCAATGTCCTTTCAGGCGATTTCGGGCGCTCGATCGGCAGCGGGCAAGAAGTGCTGCCGCTGATCCTCGACCGTTTCGCCGTCTCCTCGATCATCGTTTTTCTTGCTGTGCTTGTCGCCTCGGCGATCGCCGTGCCCGCCGGCATGCTGGCCGCCTGGAAGCAGGACAGTCTGCGCGATATCGCCGTCGTCGCCACCTCGACCATCCTGCTCTCGATCCCCAGTTTCTGGCTGGGGCTGATGCTCATGCTGATCTTCGGCCTCTATCTCGGCTGGTTGCCGATCGTCGGCTATGTGCCGTTCAGCCGCGACTTCGCGCAAGCCGCTCTGTATGTGATCCTGCCCGTGGTCACCCTGGTGCTCGTCGAGTCCGGCCCGATTGCGCGCATGGCCAGGGCCAGCACGATCGAGGTGGCGCGCCTGGAATACATCACCCATGCGCGGGCAAAGGGGCTTTCGGAAAGCGCGGTGATGTGGCGCCACGCATTCAAGAATGCCTTCGCGCCCACCTGGACCCTGATCGGGCTCGTGCTCGGCAGCCTGCTATCCAGCATCGTCGTCATCGAGACCGTCTTCACCATTCCCGGCCTCGGCCGGCTGCTGGTCGACGCCATCTATGCCCGCGACTATCCCGTCGTTCAGGGAACGATGCTGTTCGTCGCCTTCATCTATGTCGCGGTCAATCTTCTCGTCGACCTCGTCTATCCGCTGCTCGATCCGAGGGTTACCGCATGATCGCCCGTGCTCTCGGCCGGCCCGGTCTGAAATTCAACGCGATCTTCGGGATCATCGTCACCGGAACATTGATCCTTCTAGCCGTGTTCGGTCCGTGGATCGCTCCCTACGATCCGCTCAAGCTCGATCTGCCGTCGCGCCTCAGCGGGCCCTCGTCTCTGCATCTGCTCGGCGCCGACGAATTCGGACGCGACGTGCTCAGCCGCCTCGCCAGCGGCGCGCGTACCAGCGCCTGGATCGCTTTTGCAACTGTTATATTCGCATTGATCACCGGCACCGTGTTCGGCGTTCTCGCAGGTTTCCTGCGGGGCTGGGTCGATCGCATCATCATGATGGTCAACGATGCCTTCCTCGCCTTCCCAGGCCTGCTCCTGGCGCTTGGCCTGATGGCGGTGATCGGTGCCAGCCGCGAAGGCATCATCCTTGCGCTCGGCCTTGCCTATATGCCGATCGTGGTGCGCGTGGTGCGGGCTTCCGTGATGTCCATTCGCGAGCGGGAATATGTCGAGGCCTCGCGCGTGATGGGCAACAGCGAGATCATCACCATGGCGCGGCACGTGCTGCCCAACTGTGTCGCCCCGATCATCGTGCTCGCCACCACCATGTTCGGCTGGATCATCCTGTCGGAGAGCGCGCTGAGCTTTCTGGGACTGGGCGTCCCGCCTCCGGCGCCGAGCTGGGGCAACATGCTGTCGACGGCACGGCCCTATATCGGCCAGGCGCCGCATTTGATCATCCTGCCAGGTCTCTGCATCTCGATCACGCTGCTCGGCATCAACATGCTGGGCGACGCGGTGCGCGACTGGCTCGACCCGAAAATGTAGGTGCTGGAAACATGCTCGTGCCGACCGGGGACAAGAACACGATGCTTTCAGTGCGCAACCTGTCGATCTCGGTCGGGCCATCGGGAAAGCGGATCGTCGACGAGCTGAATTTCGATCTCGCGCCCGGTGACATGCTGGCGCTGGTCGGCGAATCCGGTTCGGGCAAGACGATGGCGGCCCGCTCGATCTTGAACCTGCTCCCTGCCCCGCTGGTCACGACCCCGGACAGCAGCATCCGCTTCGGCGGGCAGGAACTCACCAACCTTGCCCCAAAGGCGCTGCGCCAGATACGCGGTGCGCAGATCGGCATGGTTTTTCAGGAGCCAATGGTCTCGCTCAATCCCGCTGTCACCATCGGCGAGCAGATGGCGGAAGGGCTTCGCCTGCATCGCGACATGTCGCGCGCCGAGATAAAGGACCGCTCGCTGGCAATGCTGGAGAGAATCCAGATCAAGGATCCCGGCAAATGCCTTGCCGCCTATCCGCACGAATTCTCGGGCGGCATGCGCCAGCGCATCATGCTCGCATCGGTCATGCTGCTCAAACCGCGCCTGCTGATTGCCGACGAGCCGACCACGGCGCTCGACACGCTGGTGCAGCGCGACGTGCTCGACCTCATGGTGGAGCTGACGCGGGAGAATGGAACCGCCGTCCTGCTGATCAGCCACGACCTCGGCATGGTGTCGCATTATGTGAACAACGTGACGGTGATGTGCGAAGGCAAGGCGGTCGAACAGGGAAGCAGCACCCAGGTCCTTCACGCGCCGCAGCACGACTATACAAGGCGGTTGGTCGACGCGCTTCCCAAGCGCAGCGCCGGCGGGTCGAGAAAAGCCCTCGACGGCCCTCCCCTGGTCGAGATCAGCAACGTCGTCATCGACTATCCGGGCCGTCCGAGGCTGTTTGCGCGCGCGGAACCGAAGCGCGCCGTCGACGGCGTCGATCTGACCATCCGGCGCGGCGAAACCCTGGCGCTGGTCGGCGCGTCGGGCTCCGGCAAGACGACGCTCGGGCGTGCCATTGTCGGCCTCGTCAGGCCGGCCAGTGGAACGATTTCGTTTCTTGGCAAGGCGATTGCAAGTGATCGATCGGCTGACGCGGGTGAGCAGCGTCGCGACATGCAGATCGTCTTCCAGGATCCCTATTCCTCGCTCGACCCTCGCCAGTCCATTGCTAAGATCGTCACCGAGCCGTTGAAGCTCGACCCCGAATTGGACCGCAAGCGGCGGACCGCGCGCATGGATGAGGTCATCGAGGAAGTGGGGCTGACGCGCGACCTTCTCACGCGTTTCCCGCATCAGCTGTCGGGCGGCCAGCGCCAGCGCGTCGCGATTGCGCGGGCGATCGTCAGGCGACCAGCCTTCGTCGTCGCCGACGAGCCGGTTTCGGCACTGGACATGACGGTGCAGAAACAGATCCTGCTGCTGATCCGGTCGTTGCAGGAACGCTACGGTTTCGCCTGCCTCTTCGTCTCGCATGATCTGGGTGCGGTCGAGCAGGTTGCCGACCGGGTCGCCGTCATGCAGGACGGAAAGATTGTCGAGCTCGGCGACCGCGACGACGTCTTCGACCGGCCGCGCCACGCCTATACGCGCGCCCTCCTCGATGCGGCGATGCTGATCGATCGCCGTTTCGCCGATGGCGCGGGCGCCCGCAAGGCCGTGGCGCAATGACGGCGACACGGCTCGTCTCCGCACCATGACACCGTTCGGCCATATCAAGGAAATCTGGCGATATCCCGTCAGTTCGATGGGCGGTGAACGGCTGGACGGAACGGAGCTTGCGGAAGGCGGTATTCCGGGCGACCGGATCTGGGGCATCGTCGACCGGCGCGACGGAATTGTTGCCGCGCCGGAGAAGCGAAAGCATTGGCGGCCGCTGCCCAACCTTCTTGCAAGGCTGAAGGGCGACCGGCCGGAAATCGGATTGGACGATGGCTCCTGGATCGATGTCGGCTCCAGCCGCGCAGGCGAGCTGGTTTCGGCCTTCCTCGATTTCCCGGCGGCGCTGCACCCGCACGTCCCCTTCGGCTCGGAGGCCCAGGATCATATCGCGCCACGCTATCAGCGCGCCGACATCCACATCGTCACGTCAGCCTCGACGAACAGGCTCGCCGGCCTGCTTGCGGATCCCTCGCAAGTGGATACCAGGCGGTTCCGGCCCAACATCGTGATCGAGACCGACGCTTCGCGGGATGGTTTCGTCGAGCAGCAGATCATCGGAAAAGTGCTTTCGATCGGCGAGGCGCGGATCATGATTTCGGAATCCTGCGCGCGCTGCACCTTCACCGCGCTTGCGCAAGGCGATCTCGCTTTCGAACCGGCAGTGCTGCAAACCATAGCGCGCCATGGTGAAGGCGGCTTCGGCGCGCTCTGTCGGGTCATGCAGCCGGGCAAAGTCAGGATGGGCGACCGGGTCACCTTGAACGAAGCCTGATCTTTATCCAGCTTTCGGTGTTGGACGGCGGCACGTTGCGGCGGCTGATGGGTGAGATGGGCCGTAAGTTTGATGGCGGCTATGCGGAGTATGCGTTGTTTGCCGAACTCGCTGCTGATGCCGGCCACTACGCACCGCGTCCTTGATACACCGGATTCATCCCCTAGTTTAGCTCCGTGGGCGCCTTAGTCGCGAGTTTGCCTGAGGGCGGCGGCGGTCGCGCCGTCCTGACTGCATGCCGCGGAAAGACGGTTCGACCGACGCACTTTATGGAGGTGGTCGTGCGTCAATCCCCTGAATCCAGCTGGGCATATTTCGCATTCGTTTGCTCGATCGCGGTAGCTTGCGTAGGAGCTGCTGCCGGCGGCGAGCGCGGCGAAGGCAATAGCGCTGGCAACCATGGTGGCGGAGGCAATAGCGCTGGCAGCCATCACGGTGAAGGCCGCAAAGGCGGCTCGCACAAAGGGCCTGGCGCCAAGCCCAGCGGCTCCAGCAGTAGTTCACCGGTGGACGACGATGGAACCAGCACCGCCGCAACGGCGGCAGTGCCGGCCACTCCGGCAGCCACTGCCGTCAGTGTCGCCCGGTCCGCAGGGGCCGGACGGTCGCTCGACCTCCCGGCCAACCTCCAGCCTCTCAGCGCCAGCAACAGTCCATCGACGGTCCGTCCAATCAAGGCGCTGCCGGGCGTCCCGGATGAAGTCGTTCGCGCCTGCCATGATGCAATCGAGTCGGCCGCCGCCCCGTTTGGCGCGACCAGTGTGCGCGTCAACAGCGCAGGTTCCATACGTCGGTTGAGCCCGGATACGATCTCGGCTCCCGTTGAGGTCAGCATCGACTATGGACGGCAAGGCAACGTGGAGACGCGGCAGGCGCCGATCAAATGCGAATTGAACGCGACAGGCAGGGTGATCGGGCTGACATAGCGTATCGCGCAGAACTCCCCGCCGACGAGAGCAGGATGAATTCGAAGGGTGATCCATCCGCGGCGTCGTGAGAGGGTGCGAGGCAACGCCTCCCAAAGGCCCTGGGCCTTCGATAGGAGGATGCACATTCGTTTTGGAAATCACTCCAAGGTCACGTGTCTTGGCCTGAGGGAATAGGGAAGTGTGAGAGAACGCACCCGGGCAATCCGCGACGGGTTGCGAACCTTGCTGCGTGCAGTCTTCTGGCTGACAGCCTTCAACCCGCCGGCAGCGGCTGCTGCGCGGCCAGCGCGCGGCTTCGGCGGCCGCTCAATCTGCGCGCTGCGACGCTCAGCCCTGAGCCTGTCATTGTCCGCGCGCGCCGCAGCCAGGTCGCGGGCAAGAGAAACATTGTCTTCACGTTGCTTGTCCAGAGCCTCGTTCAGCCTGGTGACCCGTACCAAAAGTGCTCGAGCGGCGGCGCGTTCGAGGCGAACCTTATCGAGATCCTCATGGGTCGAGGCTGCTGCAGCGCGTTCTCGTGCCAGCGCTTGCGCCGTCTCGGTTGCAGTCTGCTCTGCACGCTCTGTCGCTGAGACTGCTCTGGCTCGTTCCTGTTCAGCCGCGACGCGCTCGAGGCGAGCTTTTTCCAGCTCGTCACGCGTCGACGCTGTTGCAGCACGTTCTCGTGCCAGAGCCTGTGCCGTCTCGGTTGCAGTCTGCTCGGCACGCTCTCTCGCTGACACCGCTCTTGCTCGTTCCTGTTCAGACGCGTCGCGCTCAAGGCGAGCTTTTTTTAGCTCCTCACGAATCGACGCTGCTGCAGCGCGTTCTCGAGCCAGCGCGCCCTCCGTCTGGGCCGCGGTCTGCTCCACTCGTTCTCTCGCTGTGACTGCACCGGTCCGTTCCTGCTCAGCCGCGTCCGCGCGCTCCTTGAGCGCGGCATTGGACAGTTTCACTTCGGCGAGATCGCCACCAAGGTTCTCTGACTTCCGGCGTTCGTCGTCGAGCATTCCGCTCGCTTGCGCCAGCGAAGCCTTGGCCTTGGCGCGATTCTCGGCCGCCTCGGCCTCAAGCTGTTCAATTTTCGCCCGCGCTCGCGACAGATCGCGCGCCCGCCATTCGGCTCGCTGACGCTCCAGATGAGCAGCGGGCATCTCCGTAAAGACATAGTTGGTGGCCTCGCGCAGCATTGTGCGGGCATCTCCCGCTATGCGCCGCAATGCGTCAAGTGTGCGGGCTGCCGCGAGCTCGTTGCGCAATCGCTCCTCGTGTGCGTTGTCGGAGGCTGCGATGCTTGTCCTCAGCGCATCGATCTGCTTGCGCGACTCGAGGAGTGCTCCCTGTAGAGCAGCGCTCCTGGCGCGTTCGCTTTCCGCCACCCGGTGCTCCTGGCCGCCCAATTCCCCTGCAGCGGCTGCCTGACCACCGGCTGCCCCGACTTGCAGCCGGGCAGCCGTGAGATCCGGGCTGAGCAAGTCGACACTCGTGCCTTGGGCCCGCGAAATGGCGGGGGCGCTTTCGACCCAGTTTTGTCTCGTCATCGCATAGCTAAGCGGCACGGCCAGACAGATTGCGGCGACGCCCAAGCGGGGCACAAGACCGATTGGCTTGCCAACGCGAGGAGGGGTGGCCGTTACGATGGTCGGCTCGGGATCCAGGCTGAACCCTCCCCTTTGAGCTGTGACATTCAAACCGCGATGCGCCGGATTGGCCAACTGAGCAACTTTGCGCGGCGAAACCTTATGACCCAATTGGTCCCATGCTGACCCGCAAATTCGCTCCCCACGTTCCGCCGCGGCGAGTTGTGTCGGCATACGGCTCAGGGCCCTCAATACTGGACTACTTACGTTGGCAAGATTAGCAGCCACCTGCCTACGAACATAGCCAGCGATTTCTCTGACCGATGTCGCAAGGCGGCCGGATTGCGGCATGTTCGTCGCGGAAGCGAAAGCGTTGGTCTGGGCCACAGACGAGCTCTCGTAAGCTTCGGAGATCACGTCGAAATACTCGATTCGCACCCCGAACCGAAGGTAAGTGGCATCGTGATGCCGATCATCCAGGTCTGCCGTGTCTGAGGGCACGGCAACCTGAGAAGAAGAAGCAGGCTCGGTTGCAAGGTCGACCGGGCTTTCCCAATCCCAAGATGCCTCCTCGGGGGGATCAGATTCGCCTTCGCTCTCATCTGATGTGAGGCGACGGATACGCCGGAGCATAAGATAGAGGCCCACCGAGGCAAGTGTTGCTATCCCGCCCAGGATAACGAGATCTGCGTTGTTTGCGTAAATTTCGGCAAGATGATTTGGCATTGCCGTGCCTGTGGGCGGTCCGCTTGAGCTTTAAGTTAGGTCACAAAGCTAGGTCACAGACCTCCACGGTCAACCGTCACCTCGTACTAAAGGTCAGAGACACTTCGGCCACGCAGAACGGCCATTGCTGCTCGGATCGCTGTCGAACGATCGCTCCTGGCGCAAACGCGCCATGGGAGAGCTGGTGAGTTTAGGTCTCCTTCCCGCCCTGAGCGGGTTTACGGCCCCGGTACCAAGCGTCAGGTTTTCACCACCAGGTAGCTCAAACAATAGATCGGAGGCCACACGCCTCCGACCTTTCGAGCAACAGGCAACCGCCAGCTCCTATTCGCTTTTCCAGACACCCCATGCGCGGGGGTTTGCCGCGGGCCATACTGAATAGCCTTTCACCTTCGGCGACACGGCGTCGACGGATGGCTCGTAATAGAGGCCAAGGATTGGCACATCCTTTGCCATGAGGGCATGGAGCTGCTTGAACAGCGCCTTGCGTTGCGCGGGGTCGGTCGTGGCCATCGACTTCGTGTAGAGGTCGAGGGCCTCCTTGCTGTCCCACTGCGCTGTCGGATCGGTCGCCTTGTCGCCGAGGATGACGCCATACATCAGTGACGGATCGAGACGCGCCGAATAGCCGAAGGACTGGATCTGGAACTTGCCGGCAAGGTAATTGTCGAGCTGTGCCGCCCAATCCAGCACTTCGAGCTGCGCATTGAAGCCCGCGGCCGTCAGCATCGCCTGCAGCAGCACGGCGTTTTCATACATGCCCTGGTAGCGCGTGTTGGTCTGGATCTTGATCGGCTCGCCCTTGTAGCCGGCCTCGTCTAGCAGCGCCTTGGCCTTGACCGGGTCGTATTCCGGCCATTTGAGAAAATCCCCGTCGAAGAATGAGCTCGCCTGGGCGACGGCAGAGGGGTCACCGGCGGCGACACCGTTGGTGCGAGCGGCGGCGATCTGGTTGATGTCGGCGGCATGCGCCAGCGCCTCGCGTATCTTGACGTTCGACAGCAGCGGATCCTTGGTCTGCAGCAGGATCGCCGTCCACGACAGGCCTTGCGTCGACAGCACCGTCATGCCCCGCGACTTGGCTTCCTCGACACGCGATGATTCAAGATCGGGCAGAACGTCGAGCTCGCCGGCGAACAGCGCGGTTTCCGATGCCGCCGTGTCGGGAATGACCATGAAGCGCACCTCGTCGACATAGGCCTCACGGCTGCCGGCAAAGCCGCTCGGCGCCTCCTTCACCGGCTTGTAATCGGCAAAGCGTTCGAGCGTGACATACTGGCCCTTGACCCATTCCTTCAGTTTGAAGGGGCCACTGCCGATGGCGCTGTCGGCGATCCACTTGCCGTCGGTGCCGACATTCTTCGGGCTGGCGACCCAGCCATTGCACTGGACATTGGCGAGCTGCGCGAGAAAGAGCGCATTCGGCGCGTTGAGCGTGAAGACAACGGTGCGTGGATCAGGCGTCGCCACCTCATCGACCTTGAGCCCCTGGCTGCCGTCGAAGAACGGAATGCAGAACCACTCGTTGGCCGCATGCATGCGGCGGTCCCAGTTCCATTTGACGTCGGATGAGGTCACGGCGTCGCCATTGTGGAAAGCCGCGCCGTCGCGCAGCGTGAAGGCATAGGTCTTGCCGTCGTCCGACACTTTCCAGGATTCGGCCAGTGCCGGGCCGACCGTGAGATCGGCGCGGTAGGCCACCAGCGTCTCGAAGATCTGGTGCAGCACCGTGTCGGTGTTCGCGTCGCGATTAAGACCGTCGGTGGCGCGGATGTCGGCGTTGATACGAACCTTGAGCGTGCCGCCGGTTTTCGGCTGCTCCTGCGCCATCGCCGGCAGCGCACACGCCATCATGGCGATTGCCGCCAGCACCCGGATCAATCGTCTTCCCATTCCCGATCTTGTTCCCATTTTTATCTCCAGTTTTGTTGACTGCAGTTTTTCAGGCGGGCGCGGCAACCCCATTCAATGCCCGCGCAAAGAAGTCCTTGACCTTGGCGATGAGCTCGCGGTCGTCGTGGGTGATGCCGGGCACGACATCCAGCTGCACCTCGACGCCGTGTCTCTCCAGGCTGCCCTTCAACGACCTGATCCGGTCGTTGCGGGTCGCGCCGGCGAGATCGGCGCCGGGCATCCACCAGGCATCGTCCGGCTTGATGGTGATCTCCCAGGTTTCGAGATCGTCACCGCCGATCACCATCTGCACGGCGACCTTGCGCATGGCGTCGAGGTCGACCTTCTTGCCGAACACTTTCTCGAAGTCGCGCACCCCGACCCAGAAATCCTGATCGAAGTCGAGCAGGGTCACGACGCCTGGCGCGCCGATCGATGCAGCCAGCAGGCGTTCGGGATGGAGGAACAGGAAACGATGGGTGAAATGGCCGCCGCCGGAGAAGCCGTACATCAGCACGCGGTCGCCGCGGATGCGGTAGCGCTCCCGCATTTCCTCGACCATGTCGAGCATCACGGCATCGTAGTGGAGGTCGCCCTCGCGCAGCATCTTGTAGGAGGAAAGGTCGCCCGGAAAACAGATATTCGCCGGGAAGAGCGGGGCGTGCACGATCACGCCGTTCTGCTCGGCGAAGTCGGCAAAGGCATCGCGGTAGGCGAGCATGCCGCGTTCGGTGCCATGCACGATCACCGCTAGCGGATATGTCTTGTCGCCGTCCTCGTCATAGTCGTCGGGCACATAGGCGCAATAGGGGAAGCGCTGGTCGAAGCGGGAGGCGTACACCGTCGTGTGGCCGAAATCGTAATAGGACAGGCGCTTGCCATGTCCGCTGACGTTGCGCATCGAATTTTCCCCAGTCTCAATTTTATTGTTTCATCATTTTGTGTGACTGAAAAGCATTTATTTATCTGGGACACCGGGAAAGTACGCATTTTACATCGCGTAACGCCGAGCGCTCCTGGAGCAGGCATGAGCTGTTGTCCGGCCGGCTTTGTGTCGGCGCGGCATTTGCTGGGCGCAACCGGGAAGGCGGCGACGACGCGGCTTGCAGCGTTGCGGTTGCAGCGTCTATCATGTGCTTGAAAAAACGCTGACTTCGGCCTTCATGCCGCGTTCGGCCAGCCATCATTTCTAGCGGCAGATGTAGCCAGCTGCGTAGATTTCAGAACGAATGAAGTAGCGCACCGCCAATGGCCGATAAAACGCTTTTCGGGTTGACCGCCGTCGACACCGTGCCCCTGCATGAGAAAGTCTATCTCGAACTCGTCAGGGCATTGATGTCGGGCCAGTTTGCGCCCGGCCAGAAGCTGACCTCGCGCAAGCTCGCCAAGGAACTGGGCACCAGCGACATGCCGGTGCGCAGCGCCTTCATGCGGCTGCAGGCGCTGCGTGCGCTGAGCCCGATGCCGAACGGCAGCATGGAGGTGCCGGTCATCTCGGCCGAAAGGTTCTCGCAGCTGACCGAGGTGCGAACGATCCTCGAAGGCTCCGCGACCGAGCTTGCCGCAAAGCTGATCAATGGCAACAATCTGCGAGCGATCCGTCGCCACTGCACGGAGCTGACCCTGGCAGCCCGCAAGGGCGACATCGACGATTACCTGCGCAAGAACTACAACTTCAAGTTCTGGATCTATCGCCACTGCGGCAATGAGCAGATGATCTTCCTGATCGAGACGGTGTGGATGCAGGTCGGTCCGTTTCTCAGGAACCTGACCACCGGTTTCGAGGACAATCTCGCCGCCATTCTCGAGATCGATTACCACGAGGAAGCCGTCGCCGCGATCGAGGTCCAGGACGGGCCACGCGCACGGGCCGCCATCGTGCGCGACATAAACGACGGCGCGACGCATCTTTTGCAGCACGTCAAGTTTCCGGAAACCCGGAACTGACTATCGAGGCCGTCACGAGGCAGCGGAAACTGCCTTCATCACCGCGACGACCGTCTGATCCATCCGGTCGTTGACCGGGTCGGGTTCCGAGGACTGCCTGACAATGACGGTTTGTGTCGCCGGATCGATCCAGAGCCACTGGCCATGGATGCCCAAGGCGGCGAGCGCACCCGTGCCGGTGTCGTACCAATAATTGCGGTAGCTTCCGCCCGGATAGGCATAGCCCTGGTCGCCGGCGGCCCAGATGGCGCGGTCGCCGCCGGCCCAGAGGCTGGCGATCCAGTCTGCCGGAACGATGCCGCCGCCACCGGTGCGAACCAGCTCACCGACGCGGGCGAGATCGCGCGCGGTCATCGAGATGCCGCCCGAGGCGCGCGGATTGCCGGCCCGATCGACGGTTATCTGCGCGTCGGAATGGGCGCCCATCGGCTGCCACAGGAGCCGGCTCAGCAATTCGGCGAAGCGTTCGCCCGATGCCTGCTCGAGGATGATGGCCGCCATGTCGACATTGGGTGACCGGTAGGCGTGCCGCGTGCCGTGCGGATGTGCGGCCTTCGGCAAGGTGCACAGGAAAGTCTTGAGATCGGGCGCGGGATCGTCCGCCTTGTCCGGATTCCACAGCATCGCCCGCCTGTAACGATCGAAAGCGCCGTCTCTGCTCAGATAGGCTTCGTCGAAATCGATGCTGATCTGCATGTTGAGGAGATCGCGTAACGTGGCGTCGCCATAGGCCGATCCGGCGGCTTCGGGCAGGTGCTTTGCCAAGCGGTCGTCCAGCGAGAGCATCCCGTGGCCGATCAGGATTCCCGCCAGAAGGCCGGTGATGGATTTGGACACCGAAAACACCAGATGCGGCTTTGCCGGATCGCTTGTCGGGGCATGCCACTCGGCCACGAGATTTCCGCCGCGCATCACCACGAAATTGTCGGTGTCGCTTTCAAGCAGGAAATCCGGCAATGGACGCGGCTTGCCGGCAACGTCGGCAACCACAAGGTCGGACAGCCGCCCGAGGTCGAGTGTCGGCGTTTCCGGCTGGCGCGCGCTGCGGATCGTGGCGGACGGCACCAGTTCCGCCGCGTTCTGGAACGACCAGGCCGAATAGGGCCTTGTCCTCCAGTTCGACAGGTCGATCTCCGCGCGGTGCGACGGCGTATTTGTCATTTTGGCTCATCCCTCTGACTGCTGCGTGGCGGCGAACGGTGTCTTCGCAACCGCCCGCTCCTGTTCTTTCATGTCCCGGCGCGAAGGCCGGCTCGGCCTATTCCCGCTCCTTGCCGAGCCGCCAATAGCCCGGCTCAAATCCGCTTGGCTTTCCCCAACCTTACCACTATATTGCGATCGCAAATCGCGCAATTGGTCCTGAAATGCCACCCGATATCCCAGCTAGTGAATTGAAAAAATAAGCAAAATCCTCTGGTGGCAGCCAGAGCGGTTTTCATAAACTCACAAGCTATCTATAAGAGATATCGTAACCGATCAGGGCCGCGGCACCTTTCGGAACCAGGGGTTGAAATTGGGCGATGCAATCACGGACGTTCTGAATTGGCTTGAAAGCAGGGACGACATCCATAGCCTTCGGGCTGCGGTGTGCGACCTCAACGGCATCATGCGCGGCAAGCGCATACCCGTCGAGCAGGCACGCAAGGCGCTGGAGGGCAAGCTGCGCATGCCTTATTCGCTGGTTGGGCTCGACATCTGGGGCGAGGATATCGAGAACAACACGCTGGTTTTCGGCAACGGCGACGCCGACGGCCTTTGCCAGTGGACGGGACGCGGCATCGTGCCGGTGAACTGGACGGCATATCCGACAGCACTCGTTCCGCTCTGGCTTGCCGATGAGAACGGCGCGCCGTTTCTCGGTGATCCGCGGCGGGCGCTGGCTCGTATCCTCGACCGCTACAAGGCTCTGGGCCTGACCCCGGTCACTGCTACGGAACTGGAATTCTACCTGGTCGACCCACAATCGCAGCGGCCGATCGGGCCTGTCTCGCCGGTGACCGGTCGCCGTCTCGATTCCGATGCGGCCCTGTCGATCGACGAGATTGACGACTTCGAAGCCTTCATCCACGACGTCTGCGACGCCTGCCGCATGCAAGGCATTCCCGTCGACACCGCGATCGCCGAAAACGGTGTCGGCCAGTTCGAGATCAATCTGAACCATGTCGCGGACGCCTTGCGCGCCGCCGACGATGCCGTGCTGTTCAAGCGCACCGTCAAGGGCATCGCCCGTAAGCACGGCTTTGCCGCCTGCTTCATGGCCAAGCCCTATGGTGACCGTGCCGGCAACGGTTTTCACGTCCATTTCAGCCTGACCGACGCCGAAGGCCGCAACGTCTTCGACAACGGCAGCGACCAGGGGTCGGACATCATGCGCCATGCCGTCGGCGGTCTGCTCGCCGCCATGGCCGAAAGCACGCTGGTTTTTGCACCGCACTTCAATTCCTACCGCAGGCTGCGTCCTGGATCCTATGCGCCGAACGCGGTTGCCTGGGGCTACGAGAACCGCATGATCGCGATCCGAATCCCCGGCGGGCCGGCGAGCGCACGCCGGATCGAGCATCGCGTCGCCGGCGCGGACGCCAACCCGTACCTCGTCCTTGCGGCTATCTTGGGCGCCGCACTCATCGGCATCGAAAGGCAATTGTCGCCTGACGATCCGACGGGCAGAGACGGGCAAGGACGTCAGCCGGCGAAGCTGCCGCCTGACTGGGCCTCGGCGATCGCCAGCTTCGAGAGCGGGGCGCATATTGCGGAGATATTTCCGGCCATCCTGCGCGACTCCTTCATCGCCTGCAAACGGCAGGAGCTGAATACGTTCGCGCTCAATGTCAGCGATTTCGAGCTCGAGACCTATCTCGAAAGCGTTTGATCGGCAGGGCGCGCTGGCGACCGCCCAACGTCGAAGATGCTCAGGCGACGCCGCGACCGCCGGCAGCAGATCCCGTCAGTGCAGCCACTGCGCTGAGCGGCACGTCAACGACATCGTGAAGTTGTGCAGGTTGACTCGATTGTCTGCTTGCCTAACTAGGGTCTCGGGTCGGCGCAATTCATCACAGTCGGTATGATATTTTCCAGCATCCGAAAGCCTGTCCTTCTTGTTCTCTTGGCCGGCAGTTCTATCGTGTCCTCCTGCGTCGCCCCTGACGATACGTCGACCATCGCGAAGGAGGACGCAACGACAGCGGCAGCCCGCAAAGAGATGATCGGTCTCAGCGAGGCTGATGTTCGAATGTGCGCCGGCTTTCCGAGTGCCACCGCTGATGCGGGCGGATCAGGTCAGATCTGGACCTATCAGCGTACCGTTCAACGCGGCAATCTCATCGTCGTGATTCCAACCTTGGCGGTGGGTGCGATCCCGACGGTTGGAGGATCCCTCAATGTCAATCCTGGCGGCTATTGCAACACACAACTTCGAATGGTCGATGGCCGTGTTGCCGAGGTTGCCTACGCCGGCGACAACAATACGCCGAACAACCGCGATGCGCTCTGCGTCAGCACGGTAGACGCCTGCGTGGCCTATGCCCGCCAGCACCGTCAGGTCAGGACAGGGGCTACCTCCAGGTAATCGGGCTGGTTGCAGAGCGAGTGACAAACTTACAGCGGTTGGGCGGTTCTATCAAAAGCTGAACCGCTCTTGAGACCGGCCGGCTCCCCGCCGATCGCCCCCAGATCGGCCTTGCGAAGGCCGGTCGCCCGGAACCATTTTTGTGGTCAGGAGTATAGGGATGGCAGATGATGATTATCACCCGCAGGACATTCGTGAAGACTGCCGCCGCTTCCGGAGCGGCCTTCGTGTTGCCGGGAACCGCGCCCGGCGCGCCTGCGCCGCTGATGCGGGCTGTGCCCTCCTCGGGAGAGATGCTTCCCGCAGTTGGGCTGGGCACCTGGATCACCTTCAATGTCGGCGACGATCCGGTGCTGCGCGACGAATGCGCCGAGGTGATCGCGGCCTTCTTCGAGGCAGGCGGCCGCATGATCGATTCCTCGCCGATGTACGGCTCCTCGCAGCCGGTGATCGGCTATGGCCTCGAGAAGCTCGGCCGGCCCAAAGCGCTGTTTTCCGCCGAGAAGGTCTGGACTTCCGCCGCCGACGGAGCCGCGCAGATCGAGCAGTCGCGCCGCTTCTGGGGTGTGCCGCGCTTCGACCTCATGCAGGTCCATAATCTCGTCGGCTGGGAGGCGCATCTCGAAACCCTGTTCGCCATGAAGGCGGACGGGCGCATCCGCTATGTCGGCATCACGACATCCGAAGGACGGCGGCACGACCTGTTCGAACAAATCATGCGCGCGCATCGGCTCGACGTCGTGCAGCTCACCTACAACGTCGTCGACCGTGAGGCGGAGGAACGGCTCCTGCCGCTGGCGGCCGAGCGCGGCATGGCCGTCATCGTCAACCGGCCGTTTCAGCAAGGCGCGCTGACGCGCCAGCTCGAAGGCGAGACACTGCCGGACTGGGCGGCCGAGATCGGCGCCGGATCCTGGGCGCAGTTCATCTTGAAGTTCATCCTTGCGCATCCCTCCGTCACCGTCGCCATCCCCGCCACGACCCGCGTCGACCATGTGCGCGAGAACGTGATGGCCGCGACCGGTCCCTTCCCCGACGCGGCCATGCGCGAGCGGATGGCGGCCTACATCCGGGACCTCTAAGCAGGCATTCGTGGGCTGGCTCACGAATGCCTGCTTAGATTCTGTTGTTTGTCGCAGGTTCTTGTCGCAAAACCGTGGGACACTTTTGCGGAACCTGCTTAGATGTCGGAATGGTGGACCTACCGGCTGGAAGATTTCCTGCTCTTCTCGCCGCGCGTCTACTGGCGCATGTTCGAGTTGCACAATGCAGCCTTCTGGCCGCTGCATCTCCTGGCACTCGCCGCCGGTCTTGCCATTGCCCTGCTCGTGCTGCGGCGGCCGCGTCGCCATGGTCTCTGGATCGCACTCATCCTTGCCGTGCTCTTTGCCCTCGTCGGCTGGTCCTTCCTGTGGAGCCGCTATGCCGTGATCAACTGGGCGATCGCCTATGTCGCGCCGGCCTTCGGCCTGCAGGCGCTGCTGCTGGTAATCGGCGGTGCCGCACGCGGCAGCCTCGCCTTCGACAGGCGGGACATGACGGGTCGGCTCGGGCTGCTGATCATGGCCGTTGGCATCGTTGTCTATCCGCTCCTGCCGCCGCTCTTCGGGCGGCCATGGGCGAGCGCCGAAATCTTCGGCATCGCGCCGGACCCGACGGCGATCGCGGCGCTCGGCGTCCTGCTTGCAGCGAGCGGCGGGCCTGTGCCGCTGCTGTTTCCGATACCGCTGTTGTGGCTGCTGCTCAGCGGCCTGACGCTCCATGCCATGGGCGATCCGCAAGCCTGGCTGCCGCTTCTGGCAGCGGCCACCGCTGTCGCTGCCTTGGCCCTGCGCCGCATTGCCCGATGAAACGACGGTGCGTGCTCCGGCAAGCGCTCTCAGCGCGCCGCCCACACCAGGCCGCGACGAAATATCGTTCGCATCTGCGGCACCGCGAACTCCTTGGCGGCATGGCCGAGCGCCGAATAGAACACCCTTCCCTTGCCGTGCCGGCGCTTCCAGACGACCGGCATGACCACGCCTTCGATCCAGGATGCGTGCTCGCCGGAGAAGGTGGTTGTCGCCAGCACCTCGTTCGACGGATCCACATGCATGTAGTACTGCTCCGAGCGGTACGAAAAATCATCGATGCCGTTCATGATGGGATCGTCGCGCCTGGAGATGTCGATCCGGTAGTCGATGATGTTGCCCGGGTGGGCCACCCACTGGCCGCCGCACATGAACTGGTATTCCGTGGCTTCGCGAAATGCATCGCACATGCCGCCGTGATAGCCGCCAAGGCCGACACCGCCCTCGACTGCTTTTGTCAGGTTGAGCTCCTCGTTCTTCGCAAGCTTGGCCATTGTGTAGATCGGGACGATCAGGCTCAAATCGGCGATCGCGGGGTCGGCGAATATCTCCGTCGTGGTTTCGACGCGCACGCCAAACCCCTCCTCTTCGAGCATCGCCTTGACGACGCGCGCACCCTCTTCCGGCTCGTGTCCGTCCCAGCCGCCCCACACGATCAGCGCTTGCCGCATATCTTCTCCATCAGTTGGTTGCGTCGCCAACACGAACCTTAAGCGGCAGTGCGGCCGGCCGATCCGGCCGGCTGCTCCCCAATTCGAACTATGCCAACGATACCCAGACAGTCTCGACCGTTGCAATGTCCTTCAGGCCAAAATCCAATGGCCTGTCATTCGGCAGCCATGGAACTGCGCGTGCCGTTCAGCGCCATTAGGCGTGTCGCGCGTTCGAGGCTGGCTGGCTGCTCGCTGCGGTAGCGTTCGCCGATCTCCATCATCAGCACCGTTCCCGGCAGGAACGCCAGCTCGCTGAAAATCTCCTCCCAGGCGATGTCGCCCCAGCCGAGCGGCATGTGCAGGTCGCCGAGGCCCAGCGCCGTCGCTTCCTGTAGGAAATAGGGCTTGTAAAAACCCTGTGGGCGGCCGAAGGAATCGTGGACATGCAGATGCCCGGCCACTGGCGCCATGGCGCGGATCTGCTCGCGGAAGTTCAGTCCGCGATAGGTCGCTTCGAGATAGGCATGACTGAAGTCGATCAGCGCGACCAGATTGGGATGGTTGACGGCCTTGACGGTCTCGGCCACCTCCGCTGGCGTTTGCCGGTATTGCCCCGGTTCCGCGGTGAAGATGTTCTCCAGCGCGATGCGCACGCCGTAAGGCTTGGCGAATTCCGCCAGTTCGGACAGAGCCTCGCGCTCGCGCCGGTCCGCATCCGCGCGCAAGAGAGGCTGGTCGGCGCGCAGGAAACCGCCATGCTGGACGAGGATACGGGCGCCGATCCGGTCGCAGATCTCGACCAGCGCCTTGGCAGCCTGCAGCTGGTACGTGCAAGTCGCAGGGTCCATGAAGTTGGAGGAGACGAGGCCATGAACCGTGTAGCGGAAGGAAAACTTGGCCGTCAACGCGACGAGCCTGTCCGCTCTTTCCCTAATGATGCGGCCGCCCGCGATGAGATCGATGCTGGTGAGCGCAAGCTCGACGGTGTCGACGCCGATATTTTCGAGCCGGCGAAGATCGGCTTCGAGGCTATCCAACTCGCCGTCGCGAGACTGCGCGTTGAAGCCGGTTGCGATAAGATTGCTCATTTGCTTTGTCTCCAGGTTGGGCCAGATTGGCATTGTCGTTATGCGGCCGATCGGCGTGATCAGGCCCGGTTGGTTTCGAGCGGCGCTGCCGTCACCACGGCGGAGCGCAAGGCGATGGCGAGGTCCGGGCGGTCCGATGTCAGGCGGCCGATCCGCCGTCCCAGCCAGTGGCGGATCGTCGCCTCCTCGTTCACCGTCCACACGCAAAGCCGGTCGAGCGGCAGCGCGGCGCGAACCAGGTCCCATTGCGCCTCCATCAGCTCGTGATGGATGGCGATGATGTCCACGAGGCCGTCGACCCGAGCAAGGAATGCCGCCAGGCCACCCTGTCTTTCAGCCCAGTCCGCATTGACGGAGACGAGACGCGCGACCTGCGGCGCGTGGCGCCGGCAGTCTTCCAGGACGGAAATGTCGAAGGACGTCAGATGCGTCCTATCCTCCACGCCGAAGCGTCGAAGCTCCTCGGTGACGCGCCGGGCAATGTCGGGACAGGGCGTGCCGGTTTCGTCGGTCTTGATCTCGACATGCAGGTCCGGCCCGGCCCTAGAAGAAAGCGCGGCCAGCACGTCCGCCAGTGTTGGGATGGCTTCCTCCGTGCCTGTTAGTCTCGTGCCTACCCGCGCCTGCGGCGTCAGCATGCGCACCGGCCCGAAGCCTTCCGTCGTGCGTTCCAGCGTCGCGTCATGGATCACCACGAGCTCGCCCGACTCGGCCAGATGGACGTCGAATTCGATGGCATCGACACCGAGCTTCAGCGTGTTGCGGAAGCCGGCAAGCGAGTTCTCGGGCCACAGATTGCGGGCGCCGCGATGGCCGGTGATCAAAGTCATGCCAGTGATCAAAGTCATGCCAGTGATCAAAGTCATGGAAGTCTCCTAGAACTGATCGACATCTCACCGCACCGTGGGATCGAGCCTGTCGCGCAGCCAGTCTCCAACCAGCGAGATGGACAGCGTGGTGAGCATGATGACGGCGGCCGGCGCCAGCATGATCCACGGCGCGCGGGTGAGATATTCGCGGCCGAAGCCGACCATATTGCCGAGGCTGGTCGCCGGCGGCTGGACGCCAAGGCCGAGGAAGGACAGCCCGCTTTCCATCAGGATGATCTCGGGAAAGGTCAGCGTCATCGAAACGATCAGCGTCGAGGCGACATTGGGCAGGATGTGGCGCAGGTAAACCCGCGCCGGCGTGGCGCCGAGCTGCACCACCGAGGCCGCATAGCCCTGCGCGCCCGCCGAGATCGCGAGACCGCGCGCGATGCGCGCATAGCGCTCCCAGCCGTAAAAACCCATCAGGCAGACCAGCAGCACCATGGAGGAGCCGAAGAACGCCAGCACCGCCAGCGACATGATGAGAAACGGCAGGGCCGCCTGGAAGTCGGCCAGCGCCAGCACCAGATGCTCGACCAAACCGCGAAACTGCGCGGCGGCGAAGCCGAGCGCCGTGCCGAACACGGCCGAAAGAAGCGTCGCCCCGAAGGCGATGACGAGTGAAAGGCGGATCGACTGGATGAGGCGCGAAAGCACGTCGCGGCCCAGCTCGTCGGTGCCCAGCAAGTGCTTCAGCATGCCGGGGGGCGAAAGCCGGCTGGTGAGATCCATCTGCGTGATCCCATAGGGGCGGATGCGGTCGGCAAATATGGCAACCAGCACCATGGCGACCAGCCACAGGATTCCGAGACCGACGCTCAGCGGCAGGTTGCGGCGAATGGACGACAGGAAACCAGCCCTTTGCCTCGCGTTTGGCTGTGTGGTCGCCGGATAGATCGAAGCCATGCCGGTTCTCCTCAATGGCTCGCGGGCGAGCGCAGGCGCGGGTCGAGCCAGCCGTAGAGCAGGTCGACGACGAGGTTCGACACCACCATGGTGGCCGCGACGATGAGCAGGATGCACTGGACGACAGCAAGGTCGCGATTGCTGACCGAGACAATCAGCAGCCTGCCGATGCCCGGCCAGGAGAAGATCGATTCAACCACCACCGCGCCGGCGATCAGCGAGCCGACCATGAAGCCGACGATGGTCACGATCGGCACGGCTGCGTTGGGCAGCGCATGGCCCCACACCACGTCGCGCCATTTCAGCCCCTTGGCGGAAGCTGTGCGGATATAGGGTTGCCCCATCACCTCGATCATGGCGCTGCGCGAGAAACGGGCGAGTATGCCTACGCCGCCCACGCTCATGGTGAGCGTCGGCAGGATGCCGTGCACCCATGTCTCCTGACCGCCGGAAGGCAACGCGCCCAGCGTCACCGAAAAGATCAGCACCAGCAGCAGGCCCATGACAAAGGAGGGGATGGTAAAGCCGAGGATCGCCAGCAGGATCACGCCGCGATCGGCGAAGCTCTGGCGGTGCAGCGCCGCATAGACGCCTGCCGGAATTCCGATCAGCAGCTTCAGGATGAGCGCCGGAACGGTCAGTTGCAGCGTGGCCGGCACGCGCTCCAGCACCAGTTGCAGCGCGGGCGCCTTGTCGCGCATCGACACGCCGAAATCGCCGGTGAAGATCGACTTGAGGTAAGCCAGATATTGAATCCAGAGCGGCTGGTCGAGACCCCACGACTTGCGGAACGCCTCGATGACATTTTGCGGCACGTCCGGCCCCAGCATCACCTCGGCCGGGTCCCCCGACATGCGCAGCACGACGAAGGCGAAGGTCATCACCGCAAGGATGGTGATGACGGCCCTCATAACGCGCACGAGAACGAAACGGATCATGCGGGCTCCATCAGGCGGCGATCGCGGTGTTGTCCGCCACGACATGGCAGGCGGCGGTGCGCCCCTTCTCGATCTGGCGCAGCGCCGGCGTGCTGGTGCGGCAGATGTCGCGCGCGACGGGACAGCGGGGATGGAAGGCGCAGCCAGACGGACGTGCGGCCGGATTGGGCGGCTCGCCTTGGAGGATGACGCGTCCCTCCAGCTTCTTGCCGGGGACCGGCATGCTGGAAACCAGCGCCTTGGTGTAGGGATGCCGGGGCGACTGGAAAATCACGTCGGAGGAGGCTTCCTCCACGATCCTGCCGAGATACATGACGGCGACACGGTCGGCCAGGTTGCGCACGACCTTCAGGTCATGGCTGATGAAGATCATGGCGATGCCGTTCTCTTCCTGCAGGTCGCTCAACATATTCACCACCTGCGCCTGGATCGACACGTCAAGCGCGGAGACCGGCTCGTCGCACACCAGGAGCTTGGGCCGGGCGGCCAGGGCCCGCGCGATCACCGCCCGCTGGCGCTGCCCGCCGGAAAGCTCGTGCGGATAGCTGCCGGCCTGGTCGGGGCGCAGGCCGACGGCCGCCATTAGCTCCTCAACGCGACCGGCGCGGCTTTCCCTGGGCCCGAAGCGATGAATGTCCAGCGGTTCGCCGATCTGGGTCGCGATCGTCTGCCGGCGATCGAGTGCTGCCAGCGGGTCCTGATAGACAAGCTGCATTTTGGCGCGCAGCGCCCGCCATTCCGGCGTGCCAAGCCTCGGCATCGGCTGCCCTTCGAAGCGCACCTCGCCGCCCTGGGCCGGATCGATGCCGAGCAGCATTCGTCCGAGCGTCGACTTTCCGGAGCCAGACTCCCCGACAATGCCCAGCGTTTCGCCGGGGAATACCGACAGCGAGATATCCTCCACGGCGCGAACAAAACTGGGGCGGGAGAAGGGTCCGTGCCTGAGCGCGTAAATGCGCACCAGCTCCTTTGCTTCGATCAGCGGCGTCATTGCAGCAGATCTTCGGGGACTTTGCGTTCGGCCTTGCCGGTTACCGCAAGCTCGATCGGGTGCGCGCAGGCGAGCTTGCGGCCGTCCTTTTGCGGCATCAGGAGGGGTGGCGACGTTTCGCAGAAAGCGGTGACGCGCGAGCAGCGCGGCGCAAAGGCACAGCCCCTTGGCAGCGTCTTCGGGTTCGGCACCGTGCCCGGTATCGGGATCAGCCGTTTTCGGAGACCGTCGATGCGCGGGATCGCGTCGAACAGGCCGCGTGTATAAGGATGGCGAGGACTGGAAAACAGCTGCGCGACCGAACCCTCCTCTACGATGCGGCCCGCATACATCACGCAAACGCGTTCGCAGACCTGCGACACCGCGCCGAGATCATGGCTGATGAACACCAGCGCCATGCCGGTTTCGGCCTGCAGCCGGATCAGGAGATCGAGTATCTGGGCCTGGATGGTCGCATCGAGCGCGGTGGTCGGCTCGTCCGCGATCAACAGGTCCGGTTCACCCGCCAGCGCCATGGCGATCATCAGGCGCTGGCATTGTCCGCCGGAAAATTCATGTGTGTAGAGATCGAAGCGGCGGCGGGCATCGGGAATGCCGACCATGTCCATCAGCCTCAGCGCCTCGGTCTTCGCTGCCTCGCCCCGTAGCCCCCGATGAATGGCCAGCGCCTCGGTGATCTGGCGGCCGATCGACAGGACCGGGTTGAGCGAGCTCGACGGATCCTGGAAGATCATGGCAATCCGCCCGCCCCGCACCTGCTCCAACGTGCTGCGCGGGCTGCCGCATAGCTCGCGTCCCTCGAGGCGCACGGAGCCGGTCACGCTTGCCTTGCCGGGCAACAGGCCGAGCGCCGCCAGCCATGTCACTGACTTGCCGCATCCTGATTCCCCGACGAGGCCGAGCGCCTCACCGCGTGCGACATCGAGATCGATGCCGTGCAGCACCTGAACGCCGTCGAAGGCGACTTTCAGGTTGCGCAGTTCCACCAGATTGGCCGTTGCAGCTGTCATCGCCATCCGCTTCCGCTCCGTCCGCCCGAAGGACATCGTGAAAAGAAAAAGCTCCGGCGGGCGTTTCCCTGCCGGAGCCGGTTTGTGGCTACTGGTCAGCTTGCCCAGTTGGTGGAGCGGAAATCCATGGCGAAGGCGGGGGCGGCCTTCCACTTCAGCGATGACTTCATACCGGTGAACACCGCATTCTGGTGAAGGATCTGATAGACCGGATCCTCCCGCTCGCAGATTTCCAGCATGCGGGCGAAGGCCTTCTTGCGGGCGGCGTGGTCGGTGCCGGTTTCCAAGATCGCGGCCATCTGATTGGCCTCGGGATTGGTCCAATCCTTCTTCTGCTGGACTTCACCATTCGGGCCGTACTGGTTGACGATGCCGCCAACAGGATCGTTGAAAGCGCATCCGGCTGACCAGTCGCGCACGCCTTTCACGCCGGCCGGGTCGTGGATCTGTGCCCAGTTTTCCTTCATCTCGATCTGCACGTTGAGGCCGACCTGGTTCCACATCTCGACCATGATCTGGCCGTTCGCAGTCTGGTTCGTGTAGTAATTGTCGAGGAGCCGGAAGGGGATCGCGTCGCCCTTGTAGTTGGCCTGCTTCAGCAGCTCGCGCGCCAGATCGGGGTTATAATCCGGCACCTTCCAGCCCTGCACGAACATCTCGTCATAGAAGGGGAACTGTAGCCCGGCCGGAATCGTCGTCTGGCCTGCCCATAGCGCTTCAATGATCGCCTGGCGGTCGATGGAATGGGTCATGGCGCGGCGCACCAGCGGGTTTTCGAGTATCGGATTCTGGGTGTTGAACACCGAAACCCTGTGATTGAGGATCGTCGAGCCCTGCACCTCGAAGCCGGGGGCGCCCTGAACGGCGGGAATCTGGTCGGGCGGCAGGTCACAGGCAAAATCATACTCGCCAGACAGAAGCCCGTTGACGCGCGAGGCGACCTCCGGAACCTCGACAAAACGGATCTGCTCGAGTGGCGGGCGACCGCCCCAATAGTCGTCGAAGGCCACGAGAGTAAGCGACACGTCCGGCTTGAACTCGCCGACCGAATAGGGGCCGGTGGTGACCGGCTTGCGCGCCCAGTCGACATAGTTCGCCGCCTCGTCCCAGGCACGGCGGTTGGCGATCTGGCTGCCGAAGGCATAGAGGCGGCCCTCCAGCGTCACATCCGAGGTCGCGTTGTGGAAACGCACCGTGTGTTTGTCCACCGCCTCGACGCCGGCGAGCCGGGGCCACAGCCGGCGGCCGATGCCGGGTATCGTGGCAGGCAGTTCCTTTGGCGTTGCGGGTTTGTGGTCGTCCTCGAAGATCGTCTTGCCGCCGACCGGCTGCGTGTCGCCGAAAACGCGCTGGGCCGAGAAGCTGAACACCACGTCATCGGCGGTCAGCTCGTCGCCATTGTGGAACTTCACGCCCTGGCGCAGCTTGAGCTCGACGGTCTTATCGTCGATCCGTTTCCACTCGGTCGCGAGGCCGGGAACCGGGCCTTGGTTGCCCATCCAGTTGCGCAGGATCAGCCCTTCCCAGAAATTGGGGAAGAACACCCGCTCGCCCACATTGGATTGCTCGTTCCATATGTCGAGCGTGTTGTTATTGGTGATCTTCTGCACCGCGATGGTGACGGACGGGCGCGCGCCCTGACCGATCGCAAAGCGCGGCAGCATCATGCTGCCTGCGGTTGCGCCGAGGATACCAAGCGCGCCGCGCCGAGTGAGTGAAAACATCGGAATCTCCTTTTTGCGGGAATGGCAAGTCGTGGCCAAAGCAATCCGACCGGTTTTATGTTCAGCACTGTGTCTGTTTCGCAATGAACAGATGAATTATTTATGACAATCCGCAGATTACACATTTAGGCACAAAGTATTAATATAACTATCTTCTAAATAAGCACGGCGTATCCTGCCCATGCCTAGAGCATTTATCCATGTTGATCTATTCTTGTTGAATCTGCTATCCGGCTAAACGGCCATGACTTCCTTGCTGACATCGGCCAGTCAGCCGGAAACAGATCGCCGGGATTCGTAAGTTACAAATGCTACACTAGTGTGACGTTTGTAACCGAAAGCCGCCACGGCGCGGGGAGGAGGAAAGCGCATGGACCAGCAGGAGCTGATGATCAGGGCCGCATGGCTCTATCATGTGGAGGGTCTGACGCAGGCTGAGATCGGCGAGCGGATGCATCTCACCCGCCGCAGGGTCAACGAGCTTCTTGCCGCAGCTCTTGAGGAAGGGATCGTGCGGATAGGCTTCAGCTCGCCGCTTGCCGCCAATATCGAACTCGAGGCCGAATTGCGAAGCCGGTTCGGCCTTCAGGATGCCGTCGTGGTGCCGACGCCGGGCGACCCGCGGCTGGTGCACTCGGTTATCGGACGGGGTGCGGCCGCCTATCTGGACCGGCTGATTCAAAGCCGCAAGACTGCCTCCATCGGCGTCGGCTGGGGAGCGACGTTGCGGGAAACCGTGCGGCACATGACGGCCGTCAGCGAGCCGCAGATGGAGATTCGGTCGATGATGGGCGGACTGACGCGCGGCTCGGAGATCAACACATTCGAGATCGTCCGCGGCTTCGCGCAGGTCCTGGGCGCGCAATGCTGCTATTTCGCGGCGCCGATCTACGCCGAGAGCCCGCAATCGCGCGAGGCGATCATTTCCCAATCGGTGTTCCAGAGGATATTCCCCCGCACCTATGATGTGGATGTCTCCTATCTGAGCGTGGGGGACGTATCGCGGCAATCGCTGCAAGTGCGTTACGGCCTGCCTGAGGGAACGGATGCGCGTGATCTCATTGCCGCCGGCGCCGTCGGCGACCTCCTGGGCCGCTATCTCGATGCCGAAGGTAAGCCTGTGGACCACCCTCTCAACCGCCAGGTGCTTTCGCCGGAGCTCGAAGACTACCGCAATATCCCCTGCCGCATCATCGCCTCAGGCGGGACGCACAAACATGCCATTCTTCTAGCTGTGGCGGGGGCCGGGTTGGCGACGGTCATCGTAACGGATGCCGATAGCGCAAAAGCCATGCTTGATTGCCGATAGCCAGGCTCGGCACTGCAAGGTGGTCATCTGTCCCTAGAACCACCGCCGCTCAGGCTCGGAACTCTTCGCAATCACAATTCCGAGAAGGACACCGAATACGCCGCCAAGCACCATCGCCGAAGACATTGTGCCTGGGTTCTGCTGGACAGTCTCAGACACGGTGTGCGCCTGGTTGCGCAATTGTCGGGCCGCACGCGAGGCCCGGTCGGCCGCGCTATCGTACCAGCCCTGTGCCTCCTCGGCTTGGTCGGAAAGGGTCCGATTTATTTTGGTGATTTCGCGGCGAAGCTCAGCGATCTGCTTCTTCATCGCCTCCTGGGCTTCGGTTGTCGCCTTTGAGGCGCCTGCCGTACTGGTGGTCTCGGCCATTGGATTTCTCCCTTTGGTAATCAGATGGGGAAACGGGCGCGGGCGCGCAGGGTTCCTTGCGTTGGAAACCGTGCCGTTGATTGCGTTATCGAGCATTCCCTTGCACCCGCGTGTGGCGGGCAATGATGCTCTCCTCGTCGGTCGCGACGACGCGTATTTCGACCTTGCTGTCCGGCCGGCTTATGATCCCGGCATGCGAGGCATTGGATGGCTCGTCGATCGCCACGCCAAGCCAATGGAGCCTTTCGCATATTGCTTTGCGGACCGGCGCCGAGCGCTCGCCAATGCCGGCGGTGAACACGAGGCATTCGAGGCCGCCCAAAGTGTTGGCGAGCGCGGCGGCCTCCCTTGCGGCCCGGAACGCAAAAAGGCTCACCGCTTCGCGCGCGTGGGGGTCGTCGCTCGCTTCCAGCGTGCGCATGTCACCTGAGATGCCGGATATTCCGAGCAGCCCGGATTCCTCATAGAGCATGTGCTGCAGAGCCTCCGCCGCAATGCCTCTTTCCAGGACGAAGTACAAGAGCACGCCCGGATCGATGGCGCCGCAGCGTGTGCCCATGACCAGGCCGTCGAGCGCGGAAAAGCCCATCGTCGTATCGACGCTTCTTCCGTCGTGCATGGCACATAGGCTCGCTCCGCTGCCGAGATGGGCAACGATCGTCCGCTTCGCTGCAAGAGCGGGCGATATCTCCTTGAGCCGCCCGGCGATGTATTCGTAGGAAAGCCCATGAAACCCGTAGCGGCGGATCCCTTCCGCATCGTATTTGCGCGGCAGCGCGAAGCGGCTCACGATCGGATCGATCGTCTGATGGAAAGCTGTGTCGAAACATCCGACCTGCGGCAGATCCGGCCGCAGCGCGGCAAGTGTGCGGATCGGCGCGAGACTGCGAGGCTGGTGCAGCGGAGCGAGCGGCGTCAGCCTGTCCAAGGCCTCGATCACATCAGGCGTCAGACGGACGGGTTCGACGAATTCGCGCCCGCCATGCACGATGCGGTGGCCGGCGGAGATTAGTTTCCGCCCGCCAAGCTCGCTCTCGATCCAGTCGAGCAACGCGCCGATGCCGGCCTCGTGCGCATCCCCGGCAAGCGGCCGATCACGCTGCACCGTTCCGTCGGCCGCTTTCGCGCTGAGCCTCGGTGCGTCGCCGAGATCCAGCGCACCACGCGAGACGAGTTGCAGTTCCCCAGAGGGTTCAAGGTCGTATAGTCCGAACTTGATGCTGGAGGAGCCGGCGTTCAGCGCGAGAATTGCCTGTCGCATCAATCGCCGGCCTTTGTCGCACCGCTTTGGGGCCAGTTCCAATTCTGAATCTCGGGCATGTCTTCGCCGTGCTCGCGGACATAGGCCCTATGTTCCACAAGCTTCGCTTGAAGTTCGACGGCAAGATCTTTCGCCCGTTCGGCGAGCCCAGGCACGTGTTTGATCGCGGCGAGCGCCAGGTGGAAACGGTCGAGCTCGTTGAGCACGACCATGTCGAACGGTGTGGTCGTCGTGCCCTCCTCGCGAAAACCGTGCACGTGCATGTTGTCATGGTTGGCGCGTCGATAGGTCAGGCGGTGGATGAGATAGGGATAGCCGTGATAGGCGAAGATCACCGGCTTGGCTTTCGTGAACAGCGCGTCGAAATCCTCATCGGCGAGGCCATGCGGATGCTCTGAATTCGACTGCAGCGTCATTAGGTCGACCACGTTGACGACGCGAACCTTCAGGTCCGGAAGCGCCGAGCGCAGAATGTCGGTGGCAGCGAGCGTCTCCAGTGTCGGCACGTCGCCGGCGCAGGCCATGACCACATCCGGGTCCTCGCCCTCCGCAACCGTCCCAGCCCATTCCCAGATCCCCGCCCCCGCCCTGCAGTGCGTTTCTGCGTCTTCAGCAGACAGCCATTGCGGCGCCGGCTGCTTGCCGGCGGTGATCACATTGATGCGGTTGTAGGTTCTCAGGCAATGATCGGTGATCCAGAGCAGTGTGTTGGCATCCGGCGGGAAATAGAGCCTGACCGTATCGGCCTTCTTGTTGGCGACGAAATCGGCAAAGCCCGGGTCCTGGTGGCTGAAGCCGTTGTGATCCTGCCGCCAGACATGAGAGGTCAGCAGGTAATTGAGTGAAGCGATCGGCTTGCGCCAGGCAAGCTCTCTGGATGTCTTCAGCCATTTCGCATGCTGGTTGACCATGGAATCGACGATGTGGATGAACGCCTCGTAGCAGGAGAACAGGCCATGGCGGCCGGTCAGCAGATAGCCCTCCAGCCAACCCTGGCAGAGATGCTCGCTGAGCACTTCCATGACGCGGCCGTCACGGGAGAGCTGGACATCATAGGGCTCGATCCGCTGCATCCAGACCCGGTCCGAGACTTCGAAGACGTCGTCAAGGCGGTTGGAGGATGTCTCATCCGGTCCCATCAGCCGAAAATTCCTGGCCTCAGCATTCAGGCGTATGACGTCGCGGAGATAGCTTCCGAGAATCCGCGTCGCCTCGGCCTTGGCGCCTCCTGGACGCGGCACATCGAGCGCCAGGCTTTTCCAATCGGGAAGCACCAGGTCGCGCTTCAGCAATCCGCCATTGGCGTATGGGGTTGCGCCCATGCGCTTGGACCCGGTTGGCGCAAGCGCCGCAAGGTCTGGAAGCAGACGCCCGCTGTCGTCGAACAGCTTTTCCGGTTCGTAGCTCCGCATCCAGTCTTCGAGGATCTTGCGGTGCGCCTCGTTGCCGCGGGCATTCGACACCGGCACTTGATGCGAGCGCCAGAAATCCTCGACCTTCTTGCCATCGACCTCTTTCGGTCCGGTCCAGCCCTTCGGGCTGCGCAGCACGATCATCGGCCACAGCGGACGCTCTCCCTGCCAGCCCGAAGCACGGGCTCGGTTCTGGATCGAGCGGATCCTGTCCAGCGCGGTGTCCAGCTTCGTGGCCATCAACCGATGCATGGGAATTGGCTCGTGACCTTCGACGAAAAATGGTTCGTAGCCATAGCCGGCAAACAGGCTTCGCAATTCCACGTCATCCATGCGGGCTAGGATTGTCGGGTTGGCGATCTTGTAGCCGTTGAGATGCAGGATCGGCAGCACGGCGCCGTCGGATGCCGGGTTCAGGAACTTGTTGGAGTGCCATGCCGCCGCGAGCGGACCGGTTTCCGCCTCACCGTCGCCGACGACGCAGGCGACCACCAGATCGGGATTGTCGAAGGCCGCGCCGAAAGCATGGACCAGCGCATATCCCAGTTCTCCGCCTTCATGGATCGAGCCGGGCGTTTCGGGCGCCACATGGCTAGGCACGCCGCCAGGAAAGGAGAATTGCCGGAAGAGCTTTCTCAGGCCGTCTTCGCCCTGGCCGATTTCGGGATAGATCTCGCTGTAGGTGCCCTCGAGCCATGTGTTCGCGACCATCGCCGGGCCGCCATGACCTGGGCCGCAGATAAACAGAATTTCGAGACTGCGCTCACGGATGACGCGGTTCAGGTGGACGTAGATGAAATTGAGGCCGGGTGTCGTGCCCCAATGGCCGAGCAGCCGCGGCTTGACGTGCTCGGCTTTCAGGGGCTCGCGCAGGAGCGGATTGTCGAGCAGGTAGATCTGGCCAACCGAAATGTAGTTCGCGGCGCGCCAATAGCGGTTCATGAGATTGACCTGATCAAGGCCTGTTGTCTGCGTAATGGTCCGAGCCTCGTCGTTCATCGAAACGTCTCCAGAATGCGTTCGCTTGTCGATATCTGGAGTGGCATCGCCCCGGAGAAAGGATTTTCACGGAAATAAGTTCGGCTGGAACCGTCGTTGCGCCTGCCAATCGCTCTTTTGCAGGAACCTGGAAGCTCGCCAACGGTTAAGGAGACGAGCCGCAGGAAAATGAGATCAAGCGCTGCCGAGGCCAAAGCGCACGCCGATGGAGGGATTGTTGCCGTTTGGGCACGATTGGGGGCACAATCGGAGCGGAGGGCCGTCAGCTGGCAAGAGGAGCAAAAGATGCTCGATCTTCCCGATGCACGCAACCGAATGGTCGAAGTCCATCTCAGTCGCCGTGGTATCCATGACCGCGAGGTGCTGGAAGCGATGCGTGAGGTTCCGCGCGAGGCTTTCGTCGCACCCGGCTTTGAAGAATTCGCCTACGAGGATGGGCCGCTGCCGATTGCGGAGGGCCAGACGATATCGCAGCCCTACATCGTCGCATTGATGATCGAGATGGCGGAGATCGGACCGGGCGACCATGTCCTGGAGGTTGGCACCGGCTCAGGGTACGCGGCTGCCGTGATGAGCCGGATCGTCGAACGCGTTTACACGATCGAACGCCACGCTGGATTGGCCGAAACGGCGAGACAGCGGTTCGAAGAGCTTGGCTATGACAATATCGAAGTTCGCACCGGCGATGGCACCAAAGGCTGGCCCGACGCAGCGCCCTTCGACGCCATTCTGGTCGCAGCCGGCGGACCCGGTGCGCCGCTTGCGCTTCAGGAGCAGCTCGACGTCGGCGGCAGGCTCATCATCCCGGTCGGCGACGAACCGCATGATCAGCGCCTTCTCAAGGTCACCCGAACCGGCGCTGCAACTTACAGCGAGGAGGATTTCGGCGGCGTGCGGTTTGTCCCGCTCATCGGCGAGCAGGGTTGGCCCGAGAATGGCAGCCTCGCGGATCGTCCGTCCGGACGCGCGCGCACGCGCAGCCTGCCGGAGATGATCGCGGCGGCGGCCGAACCGCTGCCGGATTTCGACGATCCGGCGTTCGGCGAATTGTTCGATTGGTTTGGCGACAGGCGCGTCGTCCTGCTCGGTGAAGCGAGCCACGGCACATCGGAGTTCTACCGGGCCCGCGCGGCGATCACCCGCAGGCTCATCGAGAAGCACGGCTTCACCATCGTCGCAGTCGAGGCCGACTGGCCTGATGCAGCGGCGATCGATCGCTACGTCCGCCATCGGCCGTCACGGGCTGACGCCGATCCGCCGTTCCAGCGGTTTCCCACCTGGATGTGGCGCAACACGGACGTTGCAGCGTTCGTCGACTGGATGCGACAACACAATGAAAGGATCAGGATATCGTCCCGACTGGCGGGGTTCTATGGCCTCGACATCTACAATATGAGCGGATCGATCGCCGCGGTCCTGCAATATCTCGACCGGGTCGATCCGCAGGCAGCAAAAATCGCACGTGAACGCTATGGCTGCCTGACGCCCTGGCAAAACGAGCCATCCACCTATGGCCGTGTCGCGCTCACATCGGGTTACGAGAAATGCGAGCAGGCCGTGCTTCAACAATGCCGCGAACTGCTTGCCAAACAGCTCGACTATGCGCAGCAGGACGGCGTCGATTTTCTGGATGTCACCCAGAATGCCCGGCTGATCGCTTCCGCGGAACGCTACTATCGGATCATGTACTATGGCGGCGCGCAGTCGTGGAACCTGCGCGACACCCATATGTTCGAGACGCTCGAGCATCTGCTGGAAGCCCGCGGGCCGAACGCCAAGGCGGTCGTGTGGGCGCATAATTCCCATATTGGCGACGCCCGCTATACCGAGATGGGAATTGTCAGGGACGAAGTGAACATAGGCCAGCTCTGCCGCCAGCGTTTCGGCGACGGGGCAGCCTTGATCGGGCTCGGCACGCATTCCGGGACAGTGGCCGCGGCCTCCGACTGGGACGGCGAGATGGAAATCAAGCGGGTGCGGCCTTCCCATAGCGATAGCTACGAGCGGCTTTGCCACGACTGCGGCGTCTCGCGTTTCCTGCTCGACATCAAGCGCGACGACACGCTGCGCGAACGGCTTCTGGAGCGTCGGCTGGAGCGCTTCATCGGCGTGATCTATCGGCCGGAGACCGAGCTGCGCAGCCACTATGCGGATGCCTCTCTTTCCCAGCAATTTGACGCGTTCGTCTGGTTTGACGAGACCGCCGCGGTGACGCCGCTTGGGCCGGAGCATGTCGGAACGGGCGTTCCCGACACCTATCCGTTCGGGCTTTAGCGCCTCACGGCAGAGCCGCATCAAGGTGCGTTTCGGCGGAACATTCATCGCGCCCTGCTGTTTCTAGAACAGGACCCTTTTCGAAGGAGTTGTGCCATGAGCGGAACCAAACATCCAAAATGGAAAAAGCCGAGCGATGCCGATCTGAGGAACAATCCCGGTATCGGGACCTCCAAGGGCACGATCAAGGAAGGCGACGAACTCGTGCTCGAAGGCGAAAACACGATCGAAGGCGATGTCGAGAACGACACGAACGCCCTTGGCGGGATCAATCCAAGGCAAAAGATGCGGACGAACAAATAGCGTCGCTGCCATCCCTCCGCGCTATTCACTCCCAGCAAAAAATGTCGCGGCGACAGCAATTGAGATCAGGCTCAGCATCGCCAGGCCTGCCCTGGCGACGTGAGAGGCTTCCCAAACGTCGCGCAAGTCCCTCCAGTCGCGGCTTTGCTTCCGAGGGAGCATTGAAAAAAACGTCGCGGCTGGTTTCGATACAGCGATATCTTGCATCCAGAAATTGTTGACGGGATGCGTGACCAACCAATAGGTCGCATGTTCCGCCACCAAGAAGACAAGTGCCATCAAGGTCCACCAGAATCGAGCGCCTGGATAAGGCGTCAGGTAGAGCAGGATGGCGAGCGCAATGATGCCGCCGATCTCGGCGAACCCGCCGACAGTGAAGCCGGGATAGTAGATCGCCTGCACAGATTTGTAGGTTGCCTCCTTGAGGCGCAACTTGCCGGGCAACTCCAACGCGTGCGCGAGCGAGAGAGCCATCGTGATTGCGACCAGAAGAAGGGCGACAATCATGAATGCGCGCATGCTGTTACTCCCTGCCTCGCAATACGCAGCGTACATAGAGTGCTCCCCGACCCGGTAAAGGTGACGACGGTGGAGGCACCGTCCCATTTCCAATGCCGCCTGACATTGAACCGCGCCGAATTTGTCGTTCGGCCGGCGCGCCCGTGCCATCGGCCTTCACCAAAATGGCCACGTCCGTGACGGCAGGGAACCATCGCTAGGCACGATGGTTGTCATCCCAGGTGATCCTCCTCGAGGAACATCCCAGCTGATCCTCCTCAAGGAAACGGACATGCCCGATCCTGATCCGAACAATCCCGTGCCGATACCGGATAATCCCAATCCTGAGCCTGCGCGGCCGCCTGCTCCGCCGGAAACTCCGCCGAATGAGCCTCCGGGCGTTCCTCCGCCTTCGCCTGATCCCGTTCCCAGCCCGGAAAGGCAGCCCGTCGAAATTCCTCCCGATACACCACCCGAGATTCCCACGGAACCGACCTTCCCGGGTCCTACGGCCAGGGCATCGGACCCACAGCAAGCTTGATCACGAGAGGCTGCGCTGACGCATGGCGAAACGGCGCGGACCTTTGCAGCGATTGGCTGTAGACCGGTTGGTCATTCCCCGATTTGGCTGGTCGAACGTTCGTTGAGCGTCCCACCCGTTTGCGCATCGATCGCCGCCAGGCTGACCTCATAGCCCCACAGGCGACGGATATGGCGCAGTGTCGCGTCGCGACTGGCCTCCTCCAGCACGATGCCGTTCTTCACCTTGTGCTCCAGTCGCAACTGTCGGTCGCCGAGCAGGTCCACATCCACCACCTGGATATCCGGCCGGCTGGCGCCGATGTCGTAGCTGTGGGCGAGCCCGGCGCGTATCTTTTCGTAGCCACGCTCATTGTGTATCGACGCGACTTCGTAATGCGGTTCGCTGGCGGCATCGGCGAGGATAAAGAACCGCCATTTCCGCATCAGGGCGGGGCTCAGATACTGGCGGATGAAAGATTCGTCGCGATGGTTCGCCCACGCGTCGAGCAGGGTTTCGCGCCAATTGCCGTTGCCGGCTATATCGGGGAACCAGTCACGATCCTCGGCGGTCGGCTCAGTCGATATGCGCTGGATGTCCTGCATCATGTCGAGGCCCAAGGCATAGGGATTGATGCCGGAAAACCGCGGATCGTCGAAAGCCGGCTGAAAGATCACGTTCGAATGGTTGCGCAGGATTTCCAGCATCGCGCCTTCGGTGATCTGGCCGCGATCGAACAGCATGTTCATGAGTGTGTAGTGCACGAAGGTGGCACAACCTTCGTTCATCACCTGCGTTTGCCGCTGCGGATAAAAGTATTGCGCGACGACGCGGACGATCCTGATGATTTCACGTTGCCAAGGCTCCAGGACCAGGCTGTTTTTTTCCAGGAAGTAGAGCAGGTTCTCCTCGGGCAGCTTGAGCGTTTTCTTCCGCTCCGCCATGCCGAGGTCCGTTTCGCTGGCCTTGGTCCCGTCCTTCGAACGCGGGAGCGTGCGCCACAGGTCGTTGTAGGAACGCTCTTCGTACTCCAGGCGCTCGCGAATGCCTTCACGCTGCCGCTCCGACGACAGCTTCGGCGGCCGATGGTATCTGAACACGCCCTGTTCCATCAGCGCGTGGGCCGAGTCGAGGATCGCCTCCACCGCGGCCACGCCGTGCCGCTCCTCGCAGCGGGCAATGTAGCCTTTGGCGAAATCAAGATAACTCAGGATCGCGCTGGCATCCGTCCACTGCCGGAACAGATGATTGTTCTTGAAGAAATGATTATGGCCAAGTGCTGCATGAGCTGTCACCAGGGCCTGCAGGGCCATGGTGTTTTCCTCCATCAGGTAGACGATGCAAGGATTGGAATTGATGACCAGTTCATAGGCGAGCCCCCGCCCGCCTTTGCGATAGAGCAATTCCTGATAGAGGAAATGCTTGCCGAAGGACCAATGGCGATACATCAGCGGCATGCCGACCGAGGAATAGGCGTCGAGCATCTGCTGGGACGAGATGATCTCCATCTGCACTGGATAGACGTCAAGGTGAAGCTCTTCGATCGCGATCGCCTCGATCGCTTCGTAGGCGCGCGACAATGTCTTGAAATCCCAGTCGGACCCCGAAAAGAGCAAACCTGATTTGCTGGTTTGGCCGGATTTGCTGGTCTGGCCGAATTTGCTGGTCTGGTTCGCCATCAGCTCACCTTCAAGCGCTCTTCTGGAAGGCCGGCTGCCTGGCAAAGAGCTGGCGGAAGACCGGATAGATGTCGGCTGCGTTGGCGATGCGGCTCATCTGGAAATTCGGCCATCTCTGGTTGACAGCATTGTAGGCGCGCCAGAGCGAGGTTCCATTGTCGGTGGTGCCGAAAATATGGCTCTCGCGTTCGTCGATGATCTCGACATAGGCGAAATACTGGCACAGGCGCATGATCTGGCTGTCCATGAGGCCTATGCAGCGCTCGGAATCGGTCACGAAATTGTCGCCATCCGATGCCTGGGCGGCATAGATGTTCCACTCGTTGCTGGGATAGCGTTGCTCGATGATGCGGTGCATCTCTTCGAGGGCCGTGGAAACGACCGTACCGCCGCTTTGCGTATTGTAGAAGAAGGTTTCCTCGTCCACCTCCTGCGCCTCGTGCGTATGACGGATGAAGACGATTTCGGTGCGATCGTAGCGCCGTTTCAGGAACAGGTGCAGCAGCACGAAGAAGCGCTTGGCCAAATCCTTCTCGCGCTCGCCCATTGAGCCGGATACGTCCATGAGACAGAACATGACCGCATTGGCATTCGGCACGGGCCGGAAGTCGAAACGGTTGAAGCGGATGTCGACCGGGTCGACATAGGCGATCCGCTTGCGGCGGCGCTCAAGTCGCTCAAGCTCTTCCCGCAACGCTGTAATGCGCTGGCCTGCCGCCGCGCTCGCGGGCTCTGCCTCCAGGATTGCGAGTTCCTCCGCAATCGCATCGAGTTCCCCCTGCTTGGGACGCCTGAGCGCAATTCGGCGACCATGGCTGTTTCGCATCGTGCGCCCGACATTGATGTTGGTTGGGGCACCGGTCGCGGCGAACCCAGCCCGGCGCGGCTTGAAGGCAAGTATCTCCTTGAGATTGAGCTTGACCATGTCGGGAAGTTCGAGATCCTCGAAGAAGAGATCGAGCACCTCCTCGCGCGAGAGCACGAAACGAAAGTCGTCTTCCGAGACCGCTTTCCCGGGAGACGAGCCGCCGCCGCCCTGGCCGGGCTTGGGAACCCGGTCGCCTGGGGCGAAATGCTTGTTGCCCGGCAGGATGTGCTGCCGCCTGCCGCTGTCCTTCGCATCGCCGAAGCTCGGCTCGGCTGTGCCCCTCGCTGGCATGGAGACGGCATGCTCGGCATCCACATCCGCGATCTTGCCGGTGCGGATCTGATCCCGGATGCTTCGCTTCAGTTCCTCGCGCGCACGCTTCAGGAAGCGCTGGCGGTTGCCGAGGCTCTTGTCCTTCGGGTTCAGTCGGCGATCGATGAAGATCGGCATGGAACCATCCCGGCCGGACTCAACCCGCCTTGTTCACCCGCATGTACCAGTCCACCAGCCGGCGGACCTGACGTTCGGTGTAACCGCGTCCGACCATCCGATGCACGAACTCGGTATGCCGCTTCTCTGTTACGCTGTCCTGCTTGGAGCCGAAGCTGATCACCGGGAGCAGATCCTCGACCTGGCCGAACATCCGCTTTTCGATGACTTCGCGCAGCTTTTCATAGCTTGTCCATGACGGATTGCGGCCATTATTCCTGGCCCGGGCGCGCAACGTGAACTTCACGACCTCGTTGCGGAAGTCCTTGGGATTGGCGATGCCGGCCGGCTTTTCGACTTGCGACAGTTCGTTGTCCAGCACCTCGCGATTGAGGATCTGGCCGGTGTCGGAGTCTTTGTAGTCCTGATCCTCGATCCAGGCGTCGGCGTAGGCGATGTAGCGGTCGAACAGGTTCTGGCCGTATTCGCTGTAGGATTCCAGATAAGCCTTCTGGATCTCATGGCCGATAAACTCGGCATAACGCGGGGCGAGTTCGGACTTTATGAAGTCGAGATAAGCAGCTTCCGTTTCCTTTGGGAACTGCTCGCGCTTGATCGCCTCCTCCAGAATGTACATCAGATGCACGGGATCGGCGGCCACTTCCTTGGTGTCGTAGTTGAATGTCTGCGACAGGATCTTGAAAGCAAAGCGCGTGCTGACGCCGGTCATCCCTTCGTCGACCCCAGCGGCATCGCGGTATTCCTGAACCGACTTCGCCTTGGGATCTATGTCCTTGAGGTTTTCGCCGTCATAAACGCGCATCTTCGTGTAGAGCGGCGAATTGTCGTGCTCGGCCAGACGCGTCGATACGGTGAACCGGCTGAGAATGTCCAGGACCTCCGGAGCACAAGAACTGGAGGCCAACTCGCTTTCGCGCAGCAGCTTTTCGTAGATCTGCCTTTCTTCGGTGACCCGCAGGCAATATGGCACCTTGACCACCAGGATACGGTCGAGGAACGCCTCGTTGTTCTTGTTGTTCTTGAACTGCAGCCATTCCGATTCGTTGGAATGGGCTACGACGATGCCCTGATAAGGGAAAGATCCGAAGTTTTCCGTGCCGTTGTAGCTGCCTTCCTGGGTAGCGGTCAGCAACGGATGGAGGACCTTGATCGGCGCCTTGAACATCTCGACGAACTCAAGCAACCCTTGCGTGGTCCGGTTCAGGCCGCCGCTGTAGGAATAGGCGTCCGGATCGGATTGGCTGAAATGCTCGAGTTGTCTTATGTCGACCTTGCCGACCAGGGCCGAAACGTCCTGGTTGTTCTCATCGCCTGGCTCGGTCTTGGCGATGCCGATCTGGCGCAGCCGCGAAGGCATCAGCTTGACGACGCTGAACTTGGAGATGTCGCCGGACAGTTCATCGAGGCGCTTGGCCGCCCACGGCGAGATCAAGCCGTTCAACCGGCGCCGCGCGATGCCGTATTTGTCCTCCAAAAGGTCAGCCATGCGGTCGGGATGGAAAAGCCCGAGCGGCGATTCGAAAACCGGGCTGATCTGGTCGCCGACCTTCAGCGTATAGATCGGACGCTGCTCCATCAGCTTCTTCAGCCGTTCGGCCAGCGAGGACTTGCCGCCGCCGACAGGGCCGAGCAGGTAAAGAATCTGCTTGCGCTCCTCAAGCCCTTGAGAGGCGTAGCGAAAATAGCCGGCGATACGCTCGATCGTGTCCTCCATGCCATAAAACTCGGCGAAGGAGGGATACACCTTGATTGTCCTGTTCGCGAAAATGCGGCCGAGCCGCTCATCCATGCTGGTGTCGACCAGAGTGGGTTCGCCGATCGCCTCGACCATCCGTTCGGGCGCCGAGGCATACATCGATTTATCCTCACGGCAGGCGAGGAGATATTGCTGGATGCTAATCTCCTCCTGCGCCGCATTCGTGTAAATCTCCGAAAACAGATCGAAGACGTCGGAGTGGTTCTCGCGCATGGTATCCTCGCCCCGGCCGGTCTGGTTGCTGTCGCCTCTTCATTCAACTGTCGGAAAGCCTTTGTGGTTCCCTCTCAACACGTAGTGAGTCTGAGACCAGATGTTAGGGGTCCAGACAGATATCGTCAAAGCCTGAAAACCAGCCAGCCAATGGTTCGCACAATGGAACGTTTCCGAGGGACGTCCATTCCTCCATCAGTGCGCTTGCCGAGCACAAGCACGCCACGAACAAGCCGTTTTTTGGAGGAATGAGCCATGCCGCTTACGCTCAGCAGTTCCGCCTTTGCCGAGGGTGGAAAAATTCCGGAAAGATATACCCGTGATGGAAAGAACGTGTCCCCGCCGCTGAAATGGTCGGGTGTGCCGGATAAGGCGAAGAGCCTCGTTCTCGTCGTGCAGGATCCCGATGCGCCGAACGGAACCTTCGGTCACTGGGCAGTGTTCAACATCCCGCCTGACGTCGGCGAACTGCCCGACGCTGAGAGTGGCAAGCCTGGTCCTGCAGCGCTCAGGCAAGCCACAAACGACTTTGGCAACGCTTACTATGACGGTCCTGAACCGCCGATCGGGCACGGCATCCATCATTACCATTTCCGACTTGCCGCGCTCGACACGCCGAGCCTCGCGATTCCGGGGTCCGCGGGCGTGGAGCGCATCTGGCAAGAAGCCAAAAAACATGTCCTGGAGGAAGCAGAATTGGTGGGGACATACGAACGCAACGGTTGAATTGGCGGCACAGGTCATTCGGTTGAAGATATCTACACCGTGCTGTCCGCCCCTGCACCAGAAGGGAGGAACGGTTCCACCTTCTCGACAATGAGGGAAAGGAGATGTTCCATGTTCGAGAACAGCATGTGGTTGATCGTCGTTGCCGGCGGCCCGCTATTGCTGGCGATCCTGATCGCCTACGCACTCCTCACGCAGCGCGATCGCGGTCCGGCAGAACGCAGAGAAAGCGATCGGGCGACCGAGCGCTTGTATCGCGAGCAAAAGGACTGACCGGCTGGGGCGGAGCCAGTTGAAGATCACATCGGCAGCCCGACCTTTGTCTTTGCTGCCACTACACTCCGACGCTTTCGGGCCAAAGCGCCTGGATGTGTTTCGGCAAAGCGTCTCGCACTTTCGCCGACTGGCCGAGGTCGACATGCCGAGCGAGAACTTTGAACACAGATCTCGTCGCATCCTCGGGATTCACGGGTCGAGTGGATTTCATCTCCTCGGCCACGCGCTGCAGGAATTCCTCCAATGAACGGCTGTTGGTCGGCAGATTATGCGGCCGATACCGATCATAGTAGGCGCCGCGTATGAGAAGCGGCAGCTCCGCTCCCAAATTGGCAGCCAGTTCGATCTGCAGCCAGTCTCGCAAAGTGCGCAAAACGGCGCCCAGCATATGCCAGGCAACGCGCCTATCGGGCCCGTGGTCGGCCATGATCTCGTCCAGCCAGATGTGTGTTGTTTGCAGGGTTTTGTCAAAAACTTCCAGGCCGGTTGCGCTCATCGTCGCCTCCTTAAGCATGGGCAATCCCAATACCCACCATGACGGGCAAACGGGGATCGAGCGCAATTGTTTCGTCAGTGGTTGAAAAATTGCCCAAGAGCCGCGGCGAATGCAGCTTTAGTTCGAAAGCTCAATCGCCCGGAACCTTCCGCCCATCTCGCCGGTTTACCGCGGAGGGGTTGGAAATGGGTCAATATTTCAGCCTGTCCGCTGCGTCTTTTTTGCTCGCGAGCGGCTATGCCGGCGCTCGGTCGGTACTTGAGCCCGCGGGAGAGGAAGCGCAGCAGATAGCCGTGCTGTTCTGGGTAATGCTAAGCGGCGGCGCGCTCATCTGGCTGAGCGTGGTCGGCCTGCTTCTTCATTCAGCCCTGTTCAATCGCCGCAGGCTGGCCGAAAAGTCCGCCAGCAGGATCATCCTTTGGGGCGGCGTGGTCTTCCCGTCGGCCACGCTTTGTGCCCTGCTCGCCTATGCACTGTGGCTGATGCCTGGCCTCCGGCCCTTCGCCCAGGCGAGCTCCGCCGCCCTGCGGATCGAGGTCACCGGCAGGCAGTTCTGGTGGGAAGTTGTCTATCACCCATCTCAGGGGTCACCGGTCGCTTCTGCCAACGAGATCAGGCTGCCGGTCGGCGAGCGGGTCGAATTGACCCTGAAAAGTGCCGATGTGATCCATTCCTTCTGGATTCCACCGCTCGGCGGCAAGATGGACATGATCCCCGGCCGCATCAACAGGCTTTCACTCAAGGCCACGAAACCCGGTGTTTTCCGGGGACCCTGTGCCGAATATTGCGGCACGTCTCACGCGCTGATGGCGTTCTCGGCCGTGGCGATGGAGCCCGAAGCATTCCGGTCCTGGCTGGCCGCCCAGGCGATTCCTGCGCCAAGCGCAGGCGCGAGCGGCAGCGCGCTGTTCCTGCGTCATGGCTGCGGGTCCTGCCATTTCGTCGCGGGCACAGATGCGCGCGGCACGATCGGCCCGGATCTTTCGCATCTCGGATCCCGCGTCACCGTCGGAGCTGGCATCCTGCCCAACACCGAAGACGCCGTCGCCCGCTTCATCGCCCGGCCCGAACTGATCAAGCCCGGCTCCAGCATGCCGGCTTTCGACATGTTGCCACCGGACGACGTTCGCGCCATAGCCGCCTGGCTGAGAGGCCTGCAATGAGCGCTGCGGTCAAGGAGCGTTCGCGGGAAGAATACAAGGCGCAGGAAGAGCGGCTGCGCACCGTGTGGGCCAATCCGACCGGCTGGCGCTACTGGACCTCGGTGAACAATTTCCAGATCGGCCTCTGGTACGGCTCGGCCGCCTTCGCCTTCATGCTGTTCGCCGGCGCGCTCGCGCTGCTCATGCGCCTGCAGCTCGCCGTGCCCGACAACGACTTCCTGTCGGCCGACTTCTTCAACCAGGCCTTCACCCTGCACGGCACGGTGATGATGTTCCTGTTCGCGGTGCCGATCTTCGAGGCGGTCGCGATCTTCCTCCTGCCGCCGATGCTGGGCGCGCGCGAGATGCCGTTCCCGCGCCTCGGTGCCTTCAGTTTTTGGAGCTTTTTCCTTGGCGGTATCTTCGTCTGTGGCTCGATCTTCTTCAATGCTGCGCCGTCGACAGGCTGGTTCATGTATCCGCCGCTCGCCACCGACAAGGAGTTCTCCGGCATCGGCGCCGACATTTGGCTGCTAGGCCTTTCGTTCATCGAAGTCGCCTCGATCGCGGCCGCCGTCGAGCTCATCGTCGGCATCATGAAATGCCGTGCGCCGGGCATGCGCATCAACCTGATGCCGCTCTTCGCCTGGTACCTGCTGATCGTGGCGGGAATGATCCTGTTCGCCTTTCCGCCGCTGATCGCCGGCGACCTCCTGTTCGAGATGGAACGGATGTTCGATTGGCCGTTCTTCGATGCGGCACGTGGCGGCGACCCACTGCTCTGGCAGCATCTGTTCTGGATCTTCGGCCATCCGGAGGTCTACATCATCTTCCTGCCGGCCATCGCGCTGATGGCGATGATCGTGCCGACTTTTTCCCAGCGTCCGATCGTCGGTTATTCCTGGATCGTGCTTGCGGCAGTGGGAACTGGGTTCCTCTCCTTCGGCCTGTGGGTGCATCACATGTTTGCGACAGGCCTGCCGCAGATCTCGCTGGCCTTCTTCTCGGCGGCCTCCGAGGCGGTGGCGATCCCGACCGGCGTGCAGATCTTCGTCTTCATCGCCACCATGCTTGCCGGCCGGGTGATCTTCTCGACGCCGATGCTGTTCGGTGCCGGAGGATTGGCCATCTTCGTCATCGGCGGGCTGACGGGGGTCATGGTGGCGCTAGCACCCTTCGACTGGCAGGCGCACGACACGTATTTTGTCGTCGCGCACCTGCATTATGTGCTGATCGGCGGCATGCTTTTTCCGGTCGTGGCCGGACTCTATTACTATTACCCGCTGATCGACGCGAAGCAGCTTTCCGACCGTCTGGGTCGGCTCGCCTTCTGGCTGATGTTCTGCGGCTTCAACATCGCCTTCTTCCCCATGCATCTGAGCGGCTTGCGCGGCATGCCCCGGCGCGTCTTCACTTATCCGGCTGAAATCGGCTGGGACTGGCTGAACCTCATCTCGACGGCCGGAGCCTTCGTCTTCGCAGCGGGCGTGCTGGTGGTTGTCTTCGACGTGCTCAGGCCGAAGCACCGGCAGCCGCGCGGCGAACTCAACCCGTGGAACGCCGGCACGCTGGAATGGATTTCCGAGCCGGAGGAGAACTGGGGCGTCCGCTCGATACCCCTCGTGCGCAGCCGCTATCCCCTGTGGGACCAAAAGGACCTTGCCCGCAAGGTCAATGAAGGCCGCTATTACCTGCCCGACGCGGAAGAGGGATGGCGCGAGGGACTGGTCACCTCCGTGCTCGACGCCGAACCCATCCAGGTGCTGCGCGTCGGCGGCACGTCCTATGTCACCATCGTCTCGGCCCTCTCGCTCGGGGCCGCCTTCATCGCGCTTACCTTCCACTGGTGGATCGCGACGGCGCTGGCTGCAATTATCTGCTTTTGCGCCGTCCTCTATTGGCTCTGGACGGGCACCGGCGAAATCCCCGAGAAGCCGGAAAAAGATGTCGGCCTCGGCCTTAGCCTGCCGCTTTATGCCTCCGGTGCCGATTCGGTCGGCTGGTGGGCGATGTTCATCACCATGGTGGGCGACGGCACGGCCTTTGCCAGCCTTGTCTTCGGTTATTTCTTCTACTGGACGATCCATGCCGACTTCACCGCGGGGATTGCCGGGCCTGATGCGGTTTGGTCGCTGGTAGCTGCCATCCTGTTTGCTGCGGCGTGGGGCCTGATGGTGGCGGCACGCACATTCAACAGGCGCGGCGCCACGGCCGCTATGCGCGGCTTGCTGGTGCTGTCCTTGCTAACCACCATCGGCGCGTCGGCCGCAGGCTTGGCCGGACCGTGGTCTCCCGGCATGGACCCGACGCGCCACGTCTATCCCGCAATCGTGTGGATCCTCGTGCTCTGGGTGCTCGCCCATGCATCGGTCGGCACGGTCATGCAGGCCTATTGCCTGGCGCGCTCGCTGGCGGGCCGGCTGACGCCGAAGCATGACATGGATCTAGGCAACGTGGTGCTCTACTGGCATTTCCTGCTGGTCACCGCCGTCATCACCTTCACCATCATCGGCCTCTTTCCGGCAGCGATGTGAGGCGGCGATGCGGCTCATCCCGAAACAGATCGAGACACTCTGGACGCTGTTTACCGCGCCCGTGGTCTGGGCTGCGCATTTCCTCGTCTGCTACCTGGGCGCGGCGATCTATTGCGCTAAACCCGAGCTTGTCGGGCTGAGTTTCAGCGCTGTGCGCGCGGGTATCGCCGCCGCCACTGTGATCGCCCTCTCACTGATCGCGCTGTCCGCATGGCTCGCCTGGCGGCAATGGGGCTTCGGCACCGATGATCCGCCCCATGACGATCCGACGAGACGGGACCGGACCCTGTTCCAGGGCTTTGCGACGCTGCTGCTCTCGGGTCTCAGCTTCATCGCCGTGATCTTCACCGCGATGCCCGCATTGTTCCTGACGGAGTGTATCCGGTGAGACGCGCTTGCCTCATCCTCGGCCTCTTCGTCCTCGCCCTGGTCTGGCTCGGGCCGCTGCCCGACGCCTGGCGGGATTCGTTTTCGGCGCACATGCTGGCGCATATGGGAGTGGTAGCGATCGCCGCGCCGCTGATGGCGACTGGGATCCCGCTCGGTCCAACACCAGATGCAAACCGGACGTTCGCCCTACCCCTCCTCGCCTCGCTCGTCGAGCTTGTCATTGTCTGGTCCTGGCACGCGCCGGCCATGCGGGGGCTGGCTCAAAGCTCGCTGTTGGCCACCGCCATCGAGCAGGCCACGTTCCTCGCCGCCGGGCTGTTCTTGTGGTTGGCCTGCCTGCCGCGCCGCGGCTCGGACACCACAGGCAATGCCGCCGGAGCCTTCGCCCTGCTTCTCACATCCATCCATATGACCTTGCTCGGCGCGCTGCTGGCGCTGACCCCAAGGCCGCTTTATGGGAAAGGCGAGGTAAGCTGCTTCGGCATCGCGCTTTCCGCGCAGCAGGATCAGGAGCTTGGCGGCGTGATCATGCTTCTGGTTGGTGCTGCGGTCTACCTGGCCGGCGGCTTGACGCTTTTCGCGCGCATGCTCGCCACTCCGTCGCGGGAGACAGGCTGATGCATATCAGCTGGAAAAAGCTCGCCATAGCGCTGGCCATTCTGCCCTTCGTCGTGGTGCTGGCGGCCTGGATCGGCTTTTTCAATGTCGGTGCCTCAAGCGGCCACTGGAAGATCACGGAATGGTTTCTCCATTTCGCCATGCGATCGGCTGTGCGCACCTATGCGCTGGCGGTCGACGTTCCGGAAACTCTGCCGCGCCATGCGATCCAGCCGGCCGCCGGACATTTCGCGCGCGGCTGCGCCATCTGTCACGGAGCGCCAGGCGAGCCGCGATCTCCTGTCGTCACGAGGATGCTGCCGCAGCCGCCCGACCTTGCCGGGTCCGTCGGCGAATGGACCGACGCGCAGCTTTTCCGCATCGTCAAGCACGGCGTGCGCTTCACCGGCATGCCTGCCTGGCCGACGCAGGAACGCGACGACGAGGTTTGGGCGATGGTCGCCTTCCTGCGCGAGCTGCCGTCGATGGACGAAGCCACCTATCGTGACCTCGCCTTTGGAGAAACGCTAGCGTCTCGCGAAGGCGATGCCGGGCCCCTGCCGCAGGCGCTCGCGGATTGCGTCCGCTGCCACGGTGGGAACGGACGGGGTCGCGGTCCCGCGATACCCATTCTCGCCGGGCAGAGCGAAGCCTATCTCCTTGAAAGCCTGCGTGCCTACGCCGAAGGAAGCCGGGCAAGCGGGATGATGAGCCTGCCCGCCATTGAGGCGGGGCCTCAGTTCTGGCCGGACCTGGCCAGGCATTTCGCCGCCCTGCCGACGACGCACGCCAGCGGCGGGGGCGATCCCGCGCTCATCAGGCGCGGCAAGGAAATCGCCGAGAGAGGCATGAGGCACGCCGGCGTGCCCGCTTGTCTCGGCTGCCATGGAAGACAGGACCGCAGTCCGTTCTATCCCTCCCTCGCCGGCCAGCCTGAGCGCTACATCGCGGCGCAGCTTGGGCTGTTCAGGGCCGGAAAGCGTGGCGGAACGCGCTTCGGCCATCTCATGGCCAATGCCGCAAAGGGTCTGACGGATGACGACATCCGCGCGCTTGCGGCCTATTTCTCGCGATCGGCCGCTCCGTCCGCAACCGGAACGCGATAAGCGCGTTTGCGTTCTTTCGACATTCCGAGGTTCTGGTGAAAAAGTTGCTTACCGCCGTTCTCGTGCTGATCGTTCTTTTCGTCGTCGCCGGCGGAGCGGTCTTCTTCCTGTCCCGCGAAGAGGCGACAGTTCCGATCGCAGAGGGCTATGGCCCCAACCCGACTCTGCCGGAGCCCAATCTGACCTGGCTGCCGACCGTCCATGTCGCCAAGGCCGCGCCGTGGCCGAAGGGCACGAAGCCGACAGCGGCCCAAGGATTTGCAGTCAACGAGTTTGCCGGCGGGCTCGACCATCCGCGCTGGCTGCACGTGCTGCCAAACGGCGACGTGCTGGTGGCGGAGAGCAATGCGCCGCCCAGGCCGGACGAGGGCTTTAACACACGCAGCATACGCGGCTTCCTCATAGATAGCATCCGCAGCATACGCCACTTCTTCACAGACCTCTTCCAGAGCCGGGCTGGCGCGGAAACGTCTAGCGCCAATCGCATCTCGCTGCTGCGCGATCAGGATGGCGACGGGGTGGCAGAAACCAAAACGGCCTTCCTCACTGGGCTGTTCTCGCCATTCGGCATGACCCTGCTCAATGGCAAGCTCTACGTCGCCAATGCCAATGCAATTGTGGCTTTTCCCTACCAGGAGGGCGCGACCGAGATCACCGCACCGGCGGAGAAGATCGTCGACCTGCCTGCGGGGAGGAACCACCACTGGACCAAGGACGTGACCGCCTCGCAGGACGGGACGAAGCTCTATGCAACGGTCGGATCCAATTCCAATGTCGGCGAGAACGGCTTGGAGGAAGAGGAGAGCCGCGCCGCCGTGCTGGAGATCGATCTCGCCTCGAAACAGACGCGTCTCTTCGCCTCCGGGCTGCGCAATCCCAACGGCCTGTCCTGGAATCCGGAAAGCGGCGAGCTTTGGGTCGTCGTCAACGAGCGCGACGAGATCGGCAGCGACCTCGTGCCGGACTACATGACCTCGGTGAAGGATGGCGGCTTCTACGGCTGGCCTTACAGCTACTACGGCCAGCATGTCGATGATCGCGTCGAGCCGCAGCGGCCCGACCTCGTCGCCAAGGCGATCAAGCCGGACTATGCGCTCGGGGCGCACACGGCTTCATTGGGACTGGCCTTCAACACGGGCGACCTGTTCGGCCCTCCATACAGGAATGGCGCCTTCGTCGGGCAGCATGGCTCGTGGAATCGCAAGCCGCGCAGCGGCTACAAGGTGATTTTCGTGCCATTTGCCGGCGGCAAGCCCTCTGGCCCGCCTCAAGACATCCTCACCGGCTTCCTGAGCCAGGACGACAAGGCTTTCGGCCGTCCTGTGGGGGTGGCGATAGACCGGCGCGGCGCCCTTCTGGTAGCTGACGATGTCGGCAATAAAGTCTGGCGGGTCGTTCCATCTCAGACACAATCGGCACTTTGAGCGGTTCGTGCTGCCGGCGACCTGATGAGGCTGGCGCAATCAAGCCGAAATCAAGGTGTCGGTACCACCCCGCGCCCGCGTACATGCCGGACCGTCTGACGCATACGATCGGCAAGAAAAGCGAGCTGGCCTTGCGCCGTGCGCGTCCCAAGAACGGATTGTAGGATAACACCCTGCGTTGCGAACTTGTTCTTGAACGACTCTGCGCCACAGAGGAAATCGACCATGCCCAAGCCATGATCGATCGACCACTGTATGTAGTCCATGATCAGGATTATGCCCGGCGACGCTCGGCTGAAATCCGGATCGAAGGTGGTCACAAACGCCATCATGGTGTGGTGCTGGACGAAGTTGATCGAGACTGCGACCATCACGCCATCGCATTCAAGCACGAAAATGCGCAGCAAGCCGGCGCGCGCCAGCGCGTCGACGAGTGCGGCGAGCACTGGCGCTCCCTCCTCGAAAAGTTGGGATTCACGCGTGTGCTGCACCAGCCATCTGCGCTTCAGGGCAGCGAGCCGCTCCAATACCGGCTGCAGCGGCTCATCGGGCGCAAGCAAGCGAAATTTCACTTTCCCGGTTTCTTCCAATGCCTTGATGCCTCGCCGATAGTTCTGGCGTGTCTTTTTGGACTGGTCCTCGAACCATGCCGCTCCGCTCTTCCACGGTCCGGCGACGCGATAACTGACTTCCTCCCTGTGATTGGGGCGAAGCCTGATGCCGCGTGAGACATCCTCAGTGAAAATTTTGCGCGCCGCCGCACCCGGCAAAAGACGATTGAGAAAGGCAAGATCGAAGCCGCCGGCGTCACATATCTGGGCCCATACGCCCTGCAGGGCCGATAATGAGCATTCCGGAGCAATGAGAATATCCCCGTAATCGGTATAGCTGTTGGCCGCCCATTCAAGAAACCGCAGGCCTTTGCGCTTGCCGATCGCCAGGGGAACGATGGCAACGAGCCTGTCACCGTTCCAGACCAGGCCGATCCGCAGCGCGCGTTGGTCACGGTCCGCTACAGTATTCCACCATGCCGAAACCCAGGCATGACTCTGAAAGATCAGCGCATCGGTGCGATGCCAAAGATGCATCCAATCGGCTTCGACCGCAGCCAGGCGTTCCGCCGAACGGACAACTTCCAGGCGCTCTGCGCTCGAAGCGTCAATCGAAACAATGGTGTTCATGAAGGGGAACGATCCTGTGGCTGTGCGATGACATCGGGACGCCTGTGGAACAGTCTGATAACATGCCCTCCCATCTTCTTGAGCGGCAGGATGTAAAGCCCAAAGAGCGATTGATAGTCGCGCACATCGCGATCTATCAGGCCAAATTTGAGGTCTTCCTCCGGATCCGGGACAAACTGCGTTCCGAAGAGGCGGTCCCAGAACGAAAAAAGCAGGCCAAAATTCTTGTCATAGTGGCGAGGGTCGATGCTGTGGTGCACCTGATGCCAGTGCGGGCACAAGATGATGTTGTTCAACGGGCCGAAGGAAATCTTGAAATGTGTATGGCGAACAAAGTCCATCATCAGGATGTTGCGGATGACATAGACGTTGATGCCGAAGATAGCGATCTCCACCGGATCGAGCGCGATCAGGCTCCAGATGCCGAGGCAGATCCCCGGGATGACGCCATCCCACATACGATTCATCAGATCGTCCAGCGGATGAACCCGATCCTTGGTGATTCCCACCATCACTTCGGCCGAATGATGCACCTTGTGCAATTCCCACAGGAACGGGAAGTGGTGCTGGGCGACATGGTAGAGATAGTATGAGATATCGTAGGCGATCAGCATGGTTGCGGTGAAGATGGCGATCGTCACCGGTCCGGCCGGGCCGCCGATGAGCGGCGCCTGGATGTCGAACAGCCACCCGATTGCCTGGTGTGTCCCATAGCCAACTGCAGCAACGAAGGTGACGCCGGCAGGGATGAGCAGAAAAGGCATCATCAGCCGTTTCGTGACCCAAAATAGGACATCGGCTCGCGCCGACGGGTGTAGAATGACTTCCGCCGGGAACGCGAAATCGAAAAAGTCCCTGAAGGATTTATGCTCGACAGTTCGCCAGTAAGCGACCACCGCGCTCCCCAGTGCCGTGAGAAAAAGCAGGCCGAGCGTCAGCAGATTGAGGTTCGAAAGCTTTTCCACAACCACTCTGGCGAATTCAGAAAACATCGGTGCAGTGGCTCCTGGGCCATGAGATGGCGATCCGGCGAATTGCGAAGCAAAAAGCTTGCCAAACCCACTGCATGTTGCCTGCAACCAGGCGGCTATTGCGGCTGCAACGAGCAAAGCATGCCGGATTTGCGCCAAACTAGCAGATCAACCGTAACAAAACGCTAAATGTCCGAACGTAATTAATCTCGAATACGGCCGGAACAACGGATAGGCCGTTCTGCTGCGGCGCCGGTCGCTATCTTTGCGACGGGGAGATTGGCGCGAGGTGGATCTTGATTCCGTCTTCGCCCACTTCGCCACGCCAGGCGATGCGTTCGGCTGGCTGCCTGGCGCCAAAACACGGTGAAACCCAGCCGCCCTGCCCCGGTGCGTCGCCGCCGGCGCGGATTTCGACCCCAGCGTCAGGAAACCGGATGGCCATCAGCGGCTCATCGCCACGCAATACCGTGACCGTGTTTGCTTGTTGGTTGGCACTGAGGCCGGCTGCAAGTTGGAAGACGACCTCGGCCACGCGCCTGCCGCCGAGCAGTTGGTCGGCCACGAGAATGCCGTCGGCCTGTTGCGTCACGGTGCGCTGGTGGACGACGCCGAAGCGGCTTTTATACCCGTCATGCCGGGCGCGCAGCTTCCAGTGGGTTCCCGGCTCGCTGTCCATCAATGTCGCAACCGCCTTGTGCGACCAGTTAAACTCCCCGGCGATAATGCTTTGGCTTTTGCCCTCGATATTCAGTGTGTTGTGCGCCGGTGTCGAGCGGAACCAGTCGCGCCAGACGCCCCCCGAGCCGTACAGCCAGGTGCCGGGGTCGACCAGCACCGGCTCGCCATCGATGCACAAGGTGAGCGACAGCGCGTCGGCATGGCCGTGAGCCGCGATCGAGAGATAGCCGAGCGGGCCGTGGTCGAATGTCAGATCGATGCTGCGGCCATTCATCTCGCCGCGCCAGACGGAGAGCCCGCCTTGCGTGAACGTTTGCAGCCCGTGTGGAACCGGTGCCGGTTCGGACGGCGTGCCAAAGAAAAGCGCACGAAAATCGTCTGGCTTCGACGCGTCGCCCGGCATCCGCAGAAAACCATGGATGGCGGCGGCGACGGATTGGACATAGCCCGGCTCATCCCCGAGCGTCAGCACGCGACCTTCGTCGTTGTCGCCAAAGCCGGCGGCTGGCGGGAGCCAGCCGACGAAATTGGCAAATGCGGCCAGACGCGCTTCGACGGGCGAGGGAAACGGCGCCCCGCCCTGGCGTGCCGCAGCGGCGCACAGCAAGATGAGTTCGGCCGTGAAGGCGGCGTAGGTCGGGGTCTGCTCGGCACCGGCGCCATCGGCGAGAATCTGCTTGCGCGTCTCGGCCAGGAGGGCTCCGCGTGCAGCGTCGGCCTCGGTCCCCAACGCCAGGCCGATCAGATACTCGCCAGCCAGTTCTGCGACGAGATGGTTGTTGGCGGAGGAAAACCGGGAGGGAAACCGCGGCAGCCAATAGGCGCTTGCCGCCAGGATTTCACCCACTTGCTGCCGTGTCGCCGCGCCCAGTCGGTCGCCGACGAGGTCCAGGGTGACAATCAGGCTGATGGCTCGCAGCGCTACTTCGATGCCGGAAGCCCAGCCGACCCCTCGAAACGGCGGGTTGGCTGAATGCCAGCTGTCGATCGCCGCCTCGATGGCGATCTGGGACCCTTCGTCGCCGGCGAGAAGCAGATGGGCGGCAAGTGGCGGCAACTGCTGCAGCCGATTGATCTCCCAAACATATTTCACATCGCCACGGTCGCCACCATCGCGAAAATCGATATCGAAAGTATGGCTCTCGGGACCCGGCCAAAGCCTGCCGGTTACCGGATCAAGGCGCCAAAGCTCGGGAGGAAACAGCCGATCGCGGTCGCGCGGCGGCCATGTCCGCCCAAGTGCGGAAAACTGGCCCTCAAGCGTTTTTTGCGCCGCCGCCGCTATGGCTTGCCGTTGTGCCGGCGTCGCAGCCAGCGCAGCTTGGCGCCACCCAAGCAGCACCGGATGCAACGGGGGCGAAGCATAACGCTCCCAGCCGTCGTCGCGGCGGCGCGAAGCGATCCTTCGACGCTGCTCGCCCAGCCGGTGCAACACCTCGGCCGGCTCCATGCTGCGCAACCGGTTGATGTACCAGCCGACTCTCATACGCGCTCCGCCAAGGTTTCGATTCTTATATACCATGCTGTCGAAAAGCCGCGCGACGGCAATCATCTTTTCCGATCCTGCGGTTAATATCTCCGACCATGATGCGGAGAGTGGCGATGAGAAGGATTGCGTGTATTGCAGCGTGGGTGCTCGGCATGGCGATGGCCGCCAACGCTGCGCCGATCCCGCTCCAGCGCGGCGTTGGCGTGCATGGATGGCTCAACTGGTCGCCGATAGAGGATGATGGATCCTACCGTTGGCCGCCCTATCGCAGCGAGAAGGAGTGGCGCGCCGGAGATAGGCCGCTCGCCAACTGGCGTGATGGCGAGGCGTTTGCAAGCATTCGATCGATGGGTTTCGACTTCGTCCGGCTGAGTGTCGACCCCGGCCCTCTGCTTGCCAGCGAGGGCGCCAAACGGCAGCAGGCGCTGGACATACTTGCCGCGGCGGTCGAGCGGGTCACGTCGGCCGGCCTCAAGGTGGTTTTCGACCTGCACGGCGTCACCCAGGTTCCGGCCTACAGCATGGAGATGATCTATGACGGTGCCGACAGCGGGGGCGTTGCCAGCTATCGCGAAATGGTCGTGGCGGTCGCCACCATGCTGGTCAAAATCGGCACCGACAAGGTAGCCATCGAGCCTTATAACGAGCCGGCCTACTACCCCTGCGATTCGAGCGGGAGCGATGACTGGCAGCGGATCATGGCAGGCACCATCCGCGATATCCGCGCAGTCAGCAGCGAGCTCACCATCGTCGCAACGGGCGCCTGTGGCGGCAGCATTGCCGGACTGGTCAATCTCACCCCGGGCTTTGACGACCCGAACCTCTACTACAGCTTCCACATGTATGAGCCCCACAGTTTCACGCATCAGCGGTCCGACGGGACAAACACCTTCGCCTCGGGCCTTCCCTGGCCGGCCGACAGCAGCACGCCTGAAGTGGTGATCGAAACCCTTAAGGCGCAGATGGACGCTGCCGGCTTGAGCCCGGTCGAGCAGGTGATGAACATGGTAGCGGCGCGTGAAGCAATCGCCCGATATTTCGAGCAGAATTGGGGCCCAAGCCAACTCGAGGCGAGCTTCCGTCAGGCGGTCGACTGGGCCGAGGCCCATGGCATTCCTAGCCGACGGCTCTTCATGGGCGAATTCGGCGTCATCCTCATGTCTGCGGACGGCCGCATGGGCGCGTTCGACGCTGACCGTCTGCGCTATCTCAAGGCGGTGCGCCAGCAGGCGGAACGCTTTGCGATACCATGGTCTGTCTGGGAATTCTCCAATCCCTATGGAATGACCGTCATCCGGCAAGAAGGGCCTGCGGTCCCAGACTCCGAGATGCTGCGGGCCCTGGGCCTGCCATAGCTGCCGTTACCCTCTTGGCGGGTGAACCAGCCGGGCGGCAACGCCAACCCTCACCCCTGCCACACTGGATCGGGATCGGCCTGGCTTCGTTAAACCGTCTTGCCGCCTCCGGCCGCAACCGCCGGTGGCACTTCATCCGGAACGGGCAGAGCTTCATCGAACCGATCAAGCTCAGCTTCACCACCTTGCGGCCTTTTTCCGCGCGATCCGGTTTGTCAGCAACCAAGTGTTTAATACATTCGTCGTAAATAGCGCCGCAAATACGCGCTCGCCCAAGGGAAAGAAAATGTGTGGAATTGGCGGCTGGGTAGGGCCGAGGGTTGAGAATCCACAAGATCGGGCCGCCAGAATGTCCAACGCATTGCGGCATCGTGGCCCCGATGCCGAAGGTACCGAGTTCTTGGACTTGAACACCGGCGAGAACCAATTGGCATTGGTGCATCGCCGCTTGGCGATTATTGACCTAAATGCCGATTCAAATCAGCCGATGCATGTCGACGACGGCCGCCTCAGAATTATTTTCAACGGCGAAATATACAACTATATCGAGCTGCGCCAGGAACTGATCGGCCTCGGTCATCATTTTCGAACACGCTCCGATACTGAGGTGCTGCTCAGAGCTTATGATCAGTGGCACTTGTCCATGTTTGACCGATTGAGCGGCATGTTCGCTTTCGCGCTCTGGGATGCTCAGAGGCAGGAATTGATCCTCGGCCGGGATCCCTTCGGCAAAAAGCCCCTTTACCTCATGCAAAGCGGAAAATTGCTGTCGTTTGCCTCAGAGATCAATGCGTTGTTGTCGTCGCAGCCAGATGCGCAGCAGCTCGATTTGGACGCTGTCCACGAGTATCTGCGCTGGCGTTATGTGCCTGGACCGCGCACGCTTTTCAAACAAATCCGCAAACTCAACCCCGGAAGCTATGCTGTTTGGTCGCAAGGGACAGTGACGGAAACGCGCTATTATACGCCTCCAGATCAAACCGATCTGACCGAGGATATCGACGAAGAAACCGCCAAGCGACGATTTCTGGAACTGCTCGACCATTCCGTCGAGATTAGAATGCGCAGCGATGCACCCTTTGGCGCCTTTCTCTCCGGAGGGCTCGACTCGTCGGCGATCGTTGCCCTGATGACCAAGCACAGCGACAAGCCCATTCGTACATTTTCGGTCGGTTTCAGCGAGCCGGCTTACAGTGAGTTCCCATTCGCCCGACGCGTCGCCGATCATTTCAAGACTGATCATTGCGAGCTGGTCATTGAAGCGGACGACCTGATCGACCACCTGCCCAAGTTGATTCGCCATTTGGGGGCGCCTGTTTCACAAAGTTCGGACATTCCAATTTACCTGATGTCGGAGCGGGCCTCGCAGGACGTCAAGATGGTGCTCACTGGGGAAGGGGCAGACGAGATTCTCGGCGGGTATCCCAAACATCGCGCAGAATCACTGGCTGGAATCTACCGGTCGCTGGTTCCAGCCTTGCTCCACAACAACCTCCTCGCCCCTTTGATACGCGCGATGCCTGGCGCAACGGCCAAGTTCGATACATTTGCCCGAAGCGCGGGTGAAAGGGACTTTGCCACCCGGATGATCTCCTGGTTTGGGGCCATGACAGCACGGGAACACCATCGCCTCATTGGTGCGCCGGCCAATTGCCGCAGTGGACGCAACAACTTCCCGTTCTCCTCAAGCGCGACGGCGTCCCACCTTCGCCGCGCGCTGTTTTTCGATCAGACATCGTGGTTGCCCGACAATCTCTTGGAACGAGGCGACCGGATGATGATGGCCGGTTCAATCGAAGGAAGAATGCCATTCCTCGATCGCGATCTGGTTGCGTTCGTCAGCACATTGCCCGATCGCTACAAGGTGGGTTGGCGAAAGGGTAAGCTGATCTTGCGCAACAGTATGGCCAACATGCTTCCTGAGGAAATTCTCAATCGCCGCAAGATCGGGTTCAAGGTGCCCGTCGCCGAATGGTTTCGCGGCTCGATGAGGAACTACGTGCACGACCATCTTTGCTCCTCTCAGTCCGTCATTCGCAGCTATTTGAGCGCAAAACACCTTGATCAAATTGTCTCGGAGCACACCAAGGGGGCCGCAGACCACGAAAAGCTGATATGGGCGCTGTTGAATTTGGAGATATTCCACCGCGAGTTCGCGCTTGGAGCGCCGCAGTGACGCCAATGGGATCGATGTCGCGCTCAACCCTCAGCAGCTCGTCATAAGGTCACCTTCCGCAAGCATGGCGCGCACGCTAAGCGTCCATGCATACGACAGCGTCAGTGCTTGACCGATTGAGCCTTTAACGTCACCGACCTCCAGACGTCGCAAATCGCGCCGACAAACGGTGCGAGATCAAGCCGTTCCCGATGCACGGCCATCGCGGCAGCACCAAGCCTGGCTCTCAATGCCGGATTTTCGACCAGCCGTGTCAGCGCATCGGTCAACGCCGCAACATCGCCGGGCGGCACCAGCAATCCGGATTGCTCGTTGGTGATGATATCCTCCACGGCGCCGACAGGCGTCGTCACCACTGCGAGGCCTGCGGCCATGCCTTCGATGACCGAGACCGGCAGGTTTTCGGCAAAGGAGGGCAGCACCAGAATGTCCGCCGAAGCGATCAGCGATGCGACCTCGTCAGGCCCGACCCAGCCAGGAAAGGTAACGCGCTCGGCAAGGCTCAGTTCGGCCGTTCTCATCCGCGCCGCCTCGACGTCGCCATCGCCGGCGATCGTGGCGCGCCAACCCTCGATCGGTTTCATCCGGTGCAGCGCATCGATCAATTGCGGCACGCCCTTGCGGTCGCCGATGCGACCAAGGAACAGGATATGCAAATGGTCGCCGCCGCCGACATGCGCCAAGGTGGGAACCGCGGTGGCATTGGGAACGATGACAATATTGCCGGCCGCCCCCGGTGCCCGGCTGGCGACGAAGTCGCGCCAGAGCCCGCCCAAGACGATCACCCGACCGGCATGCTCGAACAGAGCTTCGATGCGGCGGCTCATGAAACCACGATCGTCTTTCCAGAATGTCTCATACTGCGCCCCGTGCAAATGCAGGACATAAGGTATCGACAGCAGCCGTGCGCAGGCGGCGATCACCATCTTGCGATAGGTGCTGCCGGAGACTGATATATTGATGTGGATGACATCGGCACGCTTGGCCAAACGCGCCGCGAGCATCCGCAAGCAAAAGTCGAACATGTAGAAGATCGAAAGCCCGACATGCCCCGGGCCGCGGCTGGCAAGGAAGCGTACATCGATGTCGGCGATCTCCTGCCGCTCGAACTCGTGCTTCAGCGCCCCCATGATGCGGTCGATGCCTCCCTGCCCCGAAACGCCCGAGGGCGTTGCGACAAGGACATGCACTTTTCGATTGTGAACCAGACGCTGCAACATGACTCCATTTCGGAACTACAAAGCAAAGGTTTCAAACTAGGTTTACGACAAATCCGTTAGTTCAAACTGAATCTGTTCACCCTTTGCCGTCATCGCGCTGGATTTTCCGCCGGTCGACGGTTAATCGAGGGTGAATTTCCGGGGAAAACCCTTTGCTGCTCCGCTCCACGCTCATCTATGCCCCGGCGATCCTGCTGACGCGGATCTCCGCGCTGCTCCTGCTGGTCATCGTGACGCGGTTGATCGACCAGACCGAGTATGGCCTGCTGACCCTGGTGGTGACCGTCGGCGAAATGACCGACGTTGCCGTTACCAACTGGCTGCGCATAGCGTTGCTCAGGCTTGGCGGCAAAGGCGACATCAGCCGCGGCAGCCTGATGCTGGCCGGGCGGGTGTTGCTTGCCAGCACAGCGCTGGCGCTGATTATATCCGTGGTCGCCTCGGCAGTGGTCGTGCCGGAGCGCTGGGTCGAGTTCGCGATCGCCGTCTGCAGCTACCTGATCGCCGGTTCCATCGGCCGCTTCGCGTTGACGGTGCTGCAGATGCAGCAGCGTCATTCGGTCTATTCGATGCTCGAGTTTCTGCGCGCCGTGCTGCAACTCGCGCTGCCGATAGGCGCCGTCGTCCTGTTTCAGGATTCCTTTCTGACGGTATCGCTCGGCTCGAGCCTCGGCGTTTTAATCGCCGGCATCGTGGCGGGCATAATGGCATCGCGACGTGTCGTTGCCGGTCCGCCACGCTTCACCCAAAAGGAGTTCTTCGTCCTCGGTGTGCCCCTGGTCATCATGGCGCTGGTTGGCTTCGGCCTGCACAGCGCAGAGCGCGTATTCCTCAAGATCTATTACGATGCCGGCGCCGTGGCGATCTTCGCCGCAGCCTATGCATTGGCCCGCCAGCCGATCGACATGGTCGCCAACTCCATCAATATGGGCGCCTTTCCCGAGGTGGTCAGCCGGTTCGACGACGACGGGCCTGCGGCATCGGGCCGGCTGCTGTCGCAATTGATGGCCTTGATGACCCGCCTTTGCCTGCCGGTTGCGGCGATGCTGGTCGCACTCAGCAGCGATATCACGCAGCTCCTGCTGCCCTCGCAATATCACGGCCGCTTCGGCCTGCTCTTTCCGATCATCGCCTTCAGCGTGCTGTGTGCCAACCTCGCGAGCTTCGTCTATGGCACCGTGGTGCACGCGCACAAGCGTCCGTGGTTGCTGATCATCGCCAATTCCTTCGGTTCCGTAGTGACAATCGCACTGTCCGTGCTGTTGATCCCTCCGATGGCGGAGGTCGGTGCTGCTTTGGCGCTGGCGGGCGGATCGCTGGTGGGCCTTTTAGCCTGCATCATCATCAGCGAACGGCTCACGCCGGTGCCGGTGCCATGGCGCGACATCGGCGTTTCGATCGTCATCTCGCTCAGCACGGGGTTGGCCGCCAGCCTTGCCAGCGCTCTACTCGGCGACATGCCGGCGATCTTCTCGCTCCTCGCCGGCGGCACCGCTGGCGCAGTGGTTTTCTTCGGGCTGACCTGGCTGTTTTATCCCGCCGCCGCGATGCAATTCGCAGCGAAGTTGTGGGCGCGGCTACGGCTCGCATAAACCTGCGACGGCGCATGTCGTTCTGGAAAAGCGGTTCCGATTTCGCGCCGACGCTGTAGTCCCAGCGCCGGTGCCCTATTTTTTGGGGTAACCGGTGCTTATAGATCGACCTTCCGGCGCCCCCGACGGTCCCAGAACTCCCGGCACAGCAGCCCTGCGTAGGCAGTGTTGGTGTCGTAGTAGCGGCGCCACAAGCGTCGCGGCTCCTGTGCCACGCGAAACAACCACTCGAGACCGGCCGCCTGAATCAGTTTTGGCGCCCGGGCAACCTTGCCACCATAGACATCGAAACTGCCGCCCACGCCCATGACAAAACTCGGAGTGAGTTCGTCACGATAGCGCTTGAGAAAGCGCTCCTTGCGCGGTGTCGGCATGGCCACCAACAGGCAGTCGGCGCCAGAGGCGTTGATCGCCTCGACGATGCCGGCCTCGTCTTCCGGTTTGAAATAGCCATTGCGAATGCCGGCGACGACGAGGCTCGGATGATCCTTGGCAAGTCGCCTTCCGACCGCATCGAGAACGGACTGCTCGGCACCCAGGAGGAAGGGCCTGAAGCCGCGCTTCGCGCAGAGGCTCAACAGATTGGTCATGATATCGACGCCGGCTACCCGCTCCGGCAGCGCGACGCCGCAAAGACGCGCGCCCCAAAGCACGCCGATGCCGTCGACGTTAATCACATCCGCCGTCGCAACATCCTCCCGCAGCTCGGTATTGTTGCGCATGTTCACGAGCTTGGCGACATTCACGACCACATGGTGGAGCGGCCGCCGCAGGGTCATCGCCTCATCGGCGATGGCCAGCGTCTCGGCCATGGTCAGCGCATGGATCGGCGCGCCAAGGAACTCCCGGCGCCGTGACGCCAATAGGCGATGCTGCGCCCATACTGGATCGTGCGCGTTCATGCGGCCTCCTCTGCACCTGCAGGAAATGCCAGGTGCTCGATCGCTGATTTCTTGCCTTCGATGCGGGCGTCGGGCTTGCGTGCCTTGCGCCAGGTCCACAGACCCCGCGTGTCGATGAGCTTCTTGTCCTTGAGCGCTTCGGGATCAACCAGATTGAACTGCCGATGGTCGACCAGCAGGACGACGATATCGCACTGGTCGATGGCGGAAAGTGCATCGGTGAAGACGATGCCCTTGCCCTCGAGCTCATGCGGCAGCCTATGTGTGTTGGGCTCAGCCGCGATGATCTTCAGGTTGGGAATATCTGACAAAAGCTTCACCACCTCGACAGCCGGGCTCTCGCGCATATCGTCGATATTGGCTTTGAAGCTGAGGCCAAGACAGGCGATCGTCTGCTTGCGGGACGGGTCGAGCAGGGCTTCTATATCCCTGACCACCGACAAAGGACGCTCGGAATTGATCCGGCGTGCCGAAGCCATCAGCCGCGTGCTGTTAGGCGCGGCATCGATGATGAAATACGGATCGACCGCAATGCAGTGGCCGCCAACGCCCGGGCTCGGCTGGAGGATGTTCACGCGTGGATGCCGGTTAGCGAGATCGATCACCTCCCAGACGTTGAGCGACAGATCCTGGCACACCGCCGCAAGCTCGTTGGCAAAGGCGATATTGACGTCGCGGAACGCGTTCTCGGTCAGCTTCACCAGTTCCGCGCTTTCGGCCTTGGTCGTGAACAGGTCGCCGGCAACAAAGGTTGAATAGAGTGCCGCGGTTCGTTCCGACGACTTGCGCGACAGTCCGCCGATCGAGCGATCGTTGTTGATCAGCTCGGTAAGGACCTTTCCCGGCAACACGCGCTCGGGCGAATAGGCGACCAGGACATCGGCCTCTTCGCCATGCACGAGAGGAAACTTGAGATCGGGCCGCAACTCGGAAAGCAGTGCCGTCATGATGCGCGTCGTGCCGACCGGCGATGTCGATTCCAGCACCACAAGGTCTCCCCGCTTCAGCACGGAGGCGATGCTTCGTGCTGCCGCGAGCACATAGCTCACATCCGGCTTGTGGTCCTCGGTCATCGGGGTCGGCACGGCGATGATAAAGGCGTCCGCCGGCTGCGGCGTACTGAAAGCCCTGAGCTTGCCGTTGGCCACAACCTTCTGGATCAAACCATCAAGGTCCGGCTCGACGATGTGGATTTCGCCGCGATTGACCTTCTCGACCACGGCCTCGTTGACGTCGACGCCAATGACGTCGAGCCCACGACTGGCGAAAATGGCACAGGTCGGCAGGCCGATATAGCCCATGCCGATAACGGAAACGGTCTTGATCTCAGCCATGATGCAGCAGTTCCTCAACGATCCGGTTACTGGCTCGGCCATCGCCATATGGGTTGTGTCGTTCCGCCATGCCGCGATAGGCGGCCTGATCGTCGAGCAGGCTGTTGGCATTGGACAGGATTTTTTCGATATCGGTGCCGACGAGACGGGCGGTACCTGCCGCGATCCCCTCGGGTCGCTCGGTATTCTCACGCATCACCAGCACCGGCTTGCCGAGCGAAGGCGCTTCTTCCTGCACGCCGCCGCTATCGGTCAGCACCAGATAGCTCTGCTTCTGCAGGAACAGGAACGGCAGATAATCCTGCGGGTCGACCAGATGGATGTTCGGCACACCCCCTAGCTCTGCGTTGACCACCGAGCGCACATTGGGATTGGGATGGACAGGATAGACGATCTGCACGTCCTCGCGCACCGCCAATCGCCTCAGCGCCGCACAGATACGGTGGATGCCGCCGTCGAAATTCTCACGGCGATGACCGGTGACGAGGATCATTTTCTTGGTGGGATCGAGGAAAGGGAAACGAGTGGCGAGCTTCGCGCTCATCAACTTGTCGCCGTCGATCGCGCCGGAAAAATGCAACAACGTGTCGATCACCGTATTGCCGGTCACGAAGATGGTGCTAGCGTCCTTTCCTTCGGCGATGAGATTGTCGCGCGCCTGGATGGTCGGCGCGAAATGCCACGTCGCGATATCGCCGGCAATCTTGCGGTTCAGCTCCTCCGGAAAGGGAGAGTTGATATCGTGGCTGCGCAATCCTGCCTCGATATGGGCGACCGGGATGCGCTTGTAGAAGGCAGCCAGAGCCGCAGTCATCGCCGTGGTCGTGTCGCCTTGCACCAGGACGATATCGGGCTTCGCCTTCTCCAGCACTTCGGCCATGCCCAGCAGCACGCGCGAGGTCACGTCGAACAATGTCTGGCCGGGCTGCATGATGTTGAGATCGTGATGCACCGGCAGGCCAGTCAGTTCGATGACCTGGTCGACCATCTCGCGATGCTGGCCGGTGATGCACGTCTCGGTAATAAAACCTGGATGGGCAAGCGCGGCACGCACCACCGGAAAGCATTTGAGCGCCTCCGGCCTCGTGCCGAACACGATCAGCAGTTTTTGCCTGGACGGCAGTTTTGGATGTGAAAGGACGTTCATTGCTGATCCTGGTCGCCAGAAGGCGTCGCGACCTGCTGATTATTCGCCACAAGAGCTATAATAGCGGCAGAAGCCGCCTTCGTGACCTTAAATCTTAATATATGATTAACAGCCAAGCCTGCGTTCTCCCCGGTAACTCTTATGAAAGCCTAACCCGATAGGTATCCTGGCAGAGTAGTCTTGAAAAAGAACATATTCGATTGACTAATATTTTAATTATCGACCACATCGTTGGATCTCGGCGCTGGGAAAATGAGCTTCTGGTGCGGTTGAACGCAGCTGGCCACGTGGTTTCGAGCTGCCGCGCGCCTACGCCTGGGCCGATCGCTCGCGGACTGGACATTGTGCTGGCGGTCGAGAGCCGGCGCTTCGGACCCTCGTTGGCAAGCCCCTCCGACCCGTTGCCGTCTGGCGGTTCCGGTCCAGCCGACCTCGTGATCGATCTCACCGGCACTTTCGCACGACTCGGCACACCGGTTCTGACGCTCGAATTTTGCGGCCGCAGCACCTTTCCCGCCGGGGTGGCCGAGATGCTGGCGAGCGGGCGATTGCCCGAGCTTGCCGTTCGCCTCGATGGCGTCACGGTCGCCCGCGGGCGACCGATGCTCGGCGACCGGCTCTGGCTGTCTCGCAGCTGCAACGACCTGCTCGCCGGGGCCATCTCGCTGGTTGCGCAAAGCGCCGCCCGTTTTTCCGCGGGCGGACTTGTGCCAATCGCCGATAGCCCGGCGCCGATCCTGAGGAATGGCGGTTTTGTCCGGCACTATCTGCCCTTTTTCTGCAGGGGGTTGATCGATCGCGCCGTGCAAAAACTGAGACTTGGACGGCGCCCCTTCTATTGGCAGGTTGCCTATCGGCTGATCGACGGGCCAGGTGTCGCCGAAACCGGGCAACTCGACGGTACGCCGTTCACCGTCCTCCCGGACGACGGCCAGCGATTCTACGCCGATCCATTCGTCATCGAGCGGGATGGCCGCCACTATCTGTTTGTCGAGGAATTTCCCTATGCCACCGGTCGCGGCGTGATTTCTGTCGCCGAGCTGGGTGACGACGGCACCTTCGGTGCGCCGAGGGTTGTGTTGGAGGAAGCGCACCATCTGTCGTATCCGCAGGTGTTCGCTCACGCCGGCGAGATTTTCATGATCCCTGAAAGTGGAGCGGCGCGCGAGCTCGTGCTCTACCGTGCCGCGCAGTTTCCAGATCACTGGGTACGCGACACCGTGCTGATGACGGACAAGGATTTCAATGACGCCACGCTGCTCGAATCGGATGGGCGCTTCTGGCTGTTCGGGACGGAGCGGTTCGGTTATGGCAGCGCGTCGGATACGATGACGGTCTATTCCGCGCGCTCGCTGCGCGGGCCGTGGATTGGACATGCGCTCAACCCCGTCGCCGTCGATCACTCGGCCGCTCGACCCGGTGGCGCCTTTATCCGCTGGGGTGACGCCCCGGTGCTGCCGGTACAAAACGGGTCGAGAGCCTATGGCGGCGGCCTGGGGTTGATGCGGCTGGATCGGCTTGACGATTTCGATGTCCGTTTTGCGCCGCCCCACCCGATCGGCCCGGGGCCGGCATGGGCCCGCGCCGGCATTCACACGCTTAACCGCGCCGGCAATGTCGAGGTTGTGGATAGCGCCGGCTGACGCGTCTGGAGCCTGCCTTATCCAAGCCGATCCAGTTTCGGCTCGGATGCAACAGCGGTCGAAGATGTGCTCTTCGGCTGATTTCTATACGGCACGTTTCTATAGGCGAGCAGCAACACCACGATAGTCGTGATATCCGGCGCTTTTGACGAGAGCGCGTTGTTCGACAGCGCAGCAAGCAGGAACGTCATGGTGCCGATCCATGCCGGCAGCGGCGCCGCGCGCAGCAGCCGAAAAATGAACCAGAATACCAGCACGATAAAGAGCACGGCTATCGGCAAGCCGAAGAGCATGATGATGACCACCGGCGCGCTCTCGATATAGGGCAGATGCAGCTTCTCGTTGACGATCGCCAGGAGGGCGTCGACGTTCATGCCAAACAGGATGTCTTTCCAGCTAACAAGTCCGAATATCTGGTAGATCGTCACCCGCGCCATGAAATTCTCGTCAAAGATCGTGTTGCCGAATCGATTCAGCAGCCCGCCCGAAAACAGTATGGCCACCAGCGCTGCGCCGCCCGCCAGGGCGAACAGCAGCACGACGGACTTGGCCTGCCGCTGGTGCTTGAGAGTCAGGCGCGGCCAAGGCACGAACATCAGCAGAATGAGGGTTTCTCCGGCAGCGAGCATCAGGGCGGCGCGGGCGCCTGACGCAGCACAACCGACGAGCAACACGAGAATCGATGCCACCCGCACCCATATGCGCCAGCGCGTCAGCGGTACGAATCCGATGGCTGTGGCGCAGAGCGCGCCTAGTGCCAGCGGGTGCGCCGATAGGCCGATTGGCCTGAATTGCAGTTCGTTGAGACCGTAAGGCGTAAATCGATGTTGAGTCACCGCTTCGATCGTGCCGAGCACAGCGCTGAGGATCACCATTCCAAGCACGACGTCGCCCAACGCCCGTCGCACTTCCGCGTTCAAGGCCAGCATCAAAAGGCCTGCGGCGCCCGCCACCAGATAAGTATCGATGATGAACCCGGAGGAGCCCGCACGGCCGGTGATGAACAGATACGGCACCAGCGCGAACATCAGCGCAGAATAGAGTATTAAAGCCTTGAATATTCCAATTTCGTCGCCCTGCAGCAGGAACGGTCGGCTGAAAAGAACGATAGGAAGCAGCAGAAAGATAGCATAGGTGCCGAAATGCAGTTTCTCGTAGAATGAGCCACCGTCGGCCGTATAGTCGACGACCATGTTCATAATCTGCGGTGACACCGTGAGGCGGAGCAGGAACGCAAACGCCGCGCATAGGAAAAACAGAACCGACAGCGCGTTCTGACGGCGCGCCTGGCTGGACATCAATCGTTCCGAAGCGGCAGCGGGATAGCTCATGTCCCATCCAAGTGGCGGTATTCAAACGGCATTCTGACCAACGAGATCCATTCAAGGGACCGCCGAACGGCCGCGGCGCGTGAATAGGCAAAATATGCCAACTTGGAAAATGAGATGTTAACGATCTTTCTGTAGTGCTGGCCCGCATAGCGAATAACCAGAGTTAGCACCATGTCCGCCGCTTCCGACACATCCCTTCCCTCTGTGGCGGATTCCGATATCAGCGCGCTTGAGCGTATCGCCAATGCACGGCGCGCCAGCAGGGCAAGGCTGCAACAGGATGCCCCAGTCATGGCACGCACCTCCGCCCCTGTCACTCCGCACACGCCCGAGCCTGTCCCGACGGTGACGCTTGACAAGATCGGCGATTTCCTTGAGCTCGATTTTCGACGCCTGTTTGTCTGGCTGCGTGCCGGGCTCGCCGTGGCCTGCATGCTGGCAGTGGCCGGCGGCGTCATCGGCGCCGCCTATGGGCTGCTGAGCAAACAGCGTTATACCGTTGCAACGGAAATCCTCATCAATCCTGCCAATTTGCAGGTTGTGGAAAACGACCTCTACTCGCAACCGGGCCAGGTCGACAGCCAAATTCTCAACGCGCGCAGCAAGCAGCGCATCTTGACCTCGGGCAACGTGCTTGCACGTGTGGTGGACGAACTCGGTCTAGCCAACGATCCGGAGTTTTTCGACCCGGACCAGAGTGCCTCCACGTCTGGTGTTGGAGCGAGTGGCGGCAAGTCCGATCCGAAGCTTATCGCCCAGAAGAGCCTGGCGGAGCGGGTCGATGTCACTGCGGATGAAACGTCGTTCGTCACGACCCTCTCGGTATCGGCGGAAACCACCAGCAAGGCGATCCTGATCTCGCAAGCCATAGTAAAAGCTTTCCAGGAAGAACTGGCCAAGGCCGAAGCCGCTGGTGCCAGCCGTGCCGCAGCTGCTCTTGACGGCCGGCTCGGCCAACTCAAGCGCGACGTGCAAGCGGCCGAAGAGAAGGTCGAGAGCTACAGGCGCAGCCACAACCTGTCCTCCAGCAATGGCCAGCTTGTCAGTTCGCAGACGATGACGCAGCTCAATAGCGAAATTGGGGAGGCGCAATCGCGCGTGATCGCTGCGCAGGCAAGTTACGACGCCTTGATTGCGTCCGGTGTCAATGGAGCCAACCCTGACCCGGCGGATTCGGCAGCACTTGCAGCACTGCGCGACAAGGCAAACGGCCTGCGGCAGCAAATCGATTCACAGTCCATGACCTTTGGTCCGCGCCACCCGACGATTGTCAGGCTCAGGACAGAATTCGAAACCGTCAGTTCTCAACTCAGGGCAGAGTTCTCCCGCACGGTCGGCACGGCAAAAGCCAACCTGGACAAGGCCAACGCTTCGTTGGCTTCCCTCAGCGCCAAGATGAACGATCTGAAGAGCAATGTTTTCACCGACAGCGAGTCCCAGGTCGCCCTACGTGAGCTTGAACGGGATGCCGCATCGAGAAGGACGATCTATGAAAGCTTCCTGTCTCGCGCGCGCCAAATCACCGAGCGCGAGCAGATCGACACCACGAATGTGCAGGTGATTTCCACCGCAGTACCGCCAAACGGGCGCTCGTGGCCGCCCCGCACCCCCCTGATGGCAGGCCTGGGGGCTTTCGCTGGCTTTGCTCTAGGCATGCTGCTCGCCTTAGCCATGGGCATCGTGCGCGACATGCGCCAGCCGCCGAACCGATCAGGCATTGGCGTCAGCCAAGCCTGAATCCAGGCATGGCGAAGCGCATCGTTTTTCACATTGCCAGTCTCAGGGGCGGCGGCGCCGAGCGCGTCTTCGTCCTCATGGCAAATGAATTGGCATCGCGTGGGCACGATGTCACACTTTTTACCTGGAACGCGGAAGGACCTAACGCCGCGCTGCGCTCCCCCGCCGTGCACCTGGTCGATTTCGACCTTCCTATCCGGGGCGAGGGCTACGGCAAGTGGGCGACGCTGAAAGGCATCGTGCGAAGCGCGCGTTTGTTCGACCGCCTTGGGCCCCATGCGGTCTATAGCGCCCCGGAATTTGCCAATCTGGTCGTGACGCTGGCGCTTCTCCTGGCGCGAAGCCGAGCGAGGTTCTTTCCAAGCTTCCACGCAGCGGCCTCCCTGCCTTCCGGCAGCCTCGGCGCGAGAATAGCGGTCTGGCTTTCCGCGCTGGTTGCAGCGCGCGCAACCAAAGCCATCGCCGTCTCAGTAGGCGTCGGCCGCGATATTGCGGCCCGCGGCTTCCCCAAATCCAAGGTTGTCGTCATTAACAACCCGCTGCCGCCGGCTGCGGCGCCCCAGGAAGATTCCTATGCCTGGCAGGCAAAGCTGGCGGCGATGGGCGATGGCCCGGTCATTGCCACCGCCGGGCGCCTGGTGCCGGTCAAGGATCATCGGACTTTGCTCCAAGCCTTCGCTATCCTGCGCGCCGGTCGCCGCGTTCGACTTGCCATCTTCGGTGAAGGTCCACTGGCCGACGAGTTGCGCACCTATGCCCAGGAACTTGGCATAGGCGCCGATGTGCTCTTTGCTGGCTACGTCAATGATCCCGCGGCCTGTTATGCCGCAGCCGATCTGTTCGTGCTTTCCTCGACGAGCGAGGGCTTTGGCAATGTGTTGGTCGAGGCCATGGCTGGTGGTGTCCCCGTAGTCTCCACAGATGCACCACATGGCCCGCGCGAGATTCTGGGTGACGGTCGTTTTGGCGCCTTGGTGCCGGTCGGCGATGTCGCGGCCCTGGCAAAGGCGATGGCCGAAATGCTGGACCACCCCACTTCTGCTGCCCTCCTGGAGAGCAGGGCAGCGGATTTCGAAGTTGAAAAGATCGGCGATCTATACGAAGCGCTGCTCTAACCAGGAACTTCGCTTGGCGGTACAGGCGCCAGAGCAGGATCGTCACATACATCGGAATCTGATAGCAGCCGATGAAGAGGAGCAGCGGATCGGTCACCGCGACGGGAAACGCGGGCGCGTAGCCGCATGGCGATTCTTTTCTAACGGAGTATTCGAATGAGACATGTTTGGCGTTGGTTCGGCCCAGTCGACAAGGTGACGATCGCGGACGCGCGCCAAGCCGGTGCGCAAGGCATCGTCTCGGCCCTTCACCACGTTCCTTACGGCGCCGTCTGGCTACCCGCCGAAATCCAAAACCGTCAGCGCGAAGTCGCATCTTTGCCGGATGGAAGCGCAAGCGATCTGAACTGGGAGATCGTCGAGAGCCTGCCGGTTTCCGAAGCGATCAAGACGCAGGTCGGCGAGTGGCGCAGCCATATTGCCAACTACAGGACATCGTTGGAAAACCTGGCGCGGGCCGGCATTTCGGTCATCTGCTACAATTTCATGCCCGTGCTCGACTGGACCCGCACCGACCTCGCCTGGCGCCTGCCGCATGGCGGCACCACCATGCGCTTCGATCTGTTCGACTTCGCCGCATTCGACATCCATATCCTGAAACGCCAAGGGGCGCTCGGCGATTACACGCCGGAGATCGCGTCTGAGGCGGAGCGGCGACACGCGCAGATGGATGATTTTGCACGCAAGGTTCTGGCAAGAAGCGTCAATTCCGGTCTGCCCGGATCGACCGAAGACACGTCTCTCGACGGTCTCGCGGCGCAACTGTCAAGTTATGACCGCATCGACGCAACAACCCTGCGCCGGCACTTCGTCGATTTCCTGGCGGAGGTCGTGCCTACGGCCGAACGCCTCGGCCTGCGTCTCTGCTGCCACCCTGACGATCCGCCGTTTCCGCTGCTGGGCCTGCCGCGCGTCATGTCGACCGAGGCCGACTATCGGTACATTCTGGACGCGGTCGACAGCCCGGCCAACGGAGCGACACTGTGCACGGGATCGCTCGGTGCGAGACCGGATAATGATCTGCCGGGCATGATCGAGCGGATGGGGCCAAAAATCCACTTCGCGCATTTGCGCAATGTGCGCAAGGAAGCGGCCGGCATACCCTGCTCGTTCCACGAGGATGAGCATCTTGCCGGCGACACCGACATGGTGGCGGTGGTGACGGCGCTACTCCACGAGGAAGCGCGGCGCAAGAAGGAAGGGCGCCCGGACGCTCTCATCCCGATGCGCCCCGACCATGGCCAGGATATCCTCGACGACCTGACGCGTGGGGCCCAGCCCGGCTACCCGGCCATCGGTCGGCTCAAAGGATTGGCCGAACTCCGCGGCGTCGAACATGCCATTCGCAAGTCGGCTTCATTCGCCGCGGGCCCGCCTCGCCTCCCCGGCCCCGTTCAATAAACGGCAATATCCAGAAGCAGTTCGGTCGCGGAAGCCAGTCCGAAATTATCGAGATATGGCCGCCCCGGATAAGATCACTATGATTTCGGAGCGATCTCAAGACACACCGGTGCCTATCGCAAAAATGCGGGCTTGCGCTGATGGTAGGACGTGCGGCTAGTATGCGTCGTCAGATCATTGGACTTCGAAAGGCCAAGCAATGCTGCCGAGCGAAATGACCACAGGCGATCCGATCGAGGAAGCTGTTCTCTCCGTTCGAAATCTGACTATCCGCCTGCCCAGGAACATGGAGCGTGAGAACGCGGTCGAAAACATATCCTTCGACATGAAGAAGGGTGAGATGCTCTGCATCGTCGGCGAATCCGGCTCCGGCAAGTCCGTCACCGCAAATGCGATCATGGGTCTGCTGCCATCTTCGGTGCGGATTACGCAGGGAAGCATCTGGTTCAAGGGTCACGATCTGGCCAGCGCACGGGAAGACGTCCTGCGCGGCCTCAGGGGCCGTTCGGTCTCCATCGTCTTCCAGGATCCGCTTTCGGCGCTCAATCCGCTGATGACCGTCGGCCAGCAGGTCGCGGAGGTTATGGAAGCGCACCACGCAGGCACTTCGGCGACCCGCACGAAGGCGGTTGTCGATCTGCTCGGCGAAGTCGGCCTGCCGGAGCCGGAGGTCCTGCGGCATCAGTATCCGTTCCAACTCTCGGGCGGGCAGCGCCAGCGCGTCATGATCGCCATGGCGCTCGCGCTCGGGCCCGATCTGCTGATCGCCGACGAGCCGACGACGGCTCTCGACGTCACCACCCAGGCGCAGATCCTTGCGTTGATCCGGCGGCTGCAACGCGAAAAGAACATGAGCGTCATGTTCATCACGCACGATTTTGGCGTTGTCGCAGAAATCGCCGATCGCGTCATCGTCATGGAGAAAGGCGCGATGGTCGAGCAAGGCGGCGTTTCCGACGTGCTCGGCAATCCTAGCCATCCCTACACCAGGCGACTGATCGCCGCCGTTCCACACATGATCGAGAATGAGACGAAGTCGCGCGGCGATGCGCCTGTCGTGCTGGAGGTGCAGAAGCTCGACAAGACCTACCGGCCAGGCATCGGGTTCTTCTCACGATCGCGCATCGTACACGCCGTCAAGCAGGTCAGCTTTGAAGTCCGCCAAGGCCGGACACTTGGGATCGTCGGGGAGTCCGGCTCGGGAAAATCGTCGCTAGGCCGCGTCCTCCTGAAGCTGCTGGACAGCGATGGCGGCAGCATTCTGTTCGACGGCAAGGATATCGCGGCGCTTTCGGCTTCCGAGTTCCGGCCGATGCGGCCGCATATTCAGATGATTTTCCAGGATCCATTCGCCTCGCTCAATCCGCGGCAGACGATCGCCAAGATCCTCACCGTCGGCCCGATGGCGCACGGCCTGTCCGCTCGCGAAGCGCGCGCGAAAGCGTTGAAGCTGCTTCGGCTGGTCGGGCTCGACGAGGGTGCCTACGACCGGTTTCCGCATGAATTTTCAGGCGGCCAGCGCCAGCGGATCGGCATCGCTCGGGCTCTGATGATGGACCCCAAGGTCCTGGTCGCCGACGAAGCGGTCTCCGCCCTCGACGTCTCCATCCAGGCGCAGATTCTTGATCTGCTGGCCAATATCCAGGAGGAAATGAAGATCGCCATGATCTTCATCACTCACGACCTGAGAGTGGCAAGCCGTATCTGTGACGAGATTCTGGTCATGAACCGCGGCGAAGTCGTGGAGTCCGGCCCGCCTTGGCAGATATTCCGATCCCCGCGTCACGCCTATACCCAGCAACTCATCTCTGCCATTCCCGGCAAGGAATGGGTCCCCGCCGCCTAGGCGGCGATCGAGAACGTCCCGCGATCCATCGATGACGGCGCCGATAGAGGACGCGGATCGCAAGGCCGTGTCTCGATCGAACTGCACGCGCGCACCTCGGACCTTCCTGCAGGGGAGATAGTTGCTTTTGTCCATCAAAAGTAGTTGCAATTGTCCACTACCCGCTCAACTATGGCTTTGAAGGCTCGCGGCAACCTCGATTTTCAAGGCTGCCGGTGATCTCGATGCAGGCTGCCAGGAAAGCCTCAGGAGAGTGTCCGTTGCCGAAGAAGAAGAAAGGCCCTCCTCATACCGTCGAGACGGTAGGGCTCGATGTCCTCGAAGACACGTTGAGCTTCTATATCAGAAGCATCAACATCGCCCTTTCTCGTGATCTCGATGACCGCCTGGAGGGTCTCGATGTCGCCCGGGGAACCGGGAAGATCACCACCTTGCTTCTTGTCGACAGCCATCCCGGGATACGGCCCTCGGTCATCGCGCAGCTCATTATGCGCGATCGTTCCGCCATGGGCAGGCTGGTCGACCAGATGATCGAGCACGATCTTCTGACGCGTGAGGCCGCAGCGGACGACGGACGCGCGCAGGAGCTCCATATCACCGAAAAGGGGGCGGACCTCGCCCGCAAGGTGCGCAAGATCGCTACCAAGCAGTCCAGCGATTTCTTCGCCGGTGTGCCCGAGGAAGACCAGAAGCGTCTGCTCGACATATTGCGGCGCGTCTATCGTCGCACCGTGGGTCTCGGCCAATGAGGGAGCCGGCGGCAATGGGCAGAGTGCAAGCCGCCCAGCGGGTGGCTCTCCTGTCCGGCGCAAGTCGCGGCATCGGCGCGGCTTGCGCCCGGCACTTGTATAAAACGGGCTGGTCACTGTCGCTCGGCATGCGCAAACCGATGCAGCCCGACTGGGCTGACAGAGAGCGCGTCCGCGTATTCCCCTATGAGGCCGCGGCCGCCAACGCCGAACAGGCCTGGGTCGACGGCACCATCGATGGTTTCGGTCGGATCGACGCAGTCATTGCCTGTGCCGGCATCATGATTCCGAAGTCGGTCATCGACGTCGACGACACGGATCTCGATCTGATGTTCGACATCAACGTGAAGGCTCCGCGCCGCCTGGTGCGCGCGTCATGGGAGTCGCTTGCGGCAAGTCGAGCAGGCCGTGTCATCATTCTCGCCTCGCTGTCGGGCAAGCGGGTCAAGTCCGCGACATCAGGCTCTTATTCGATCTCCAAGTTTGCTGCCGTCGCCCTTTCCCACGGCATCCGGCAGGCGGGGTGGGATCTTGGAATTCGAGCCACGGCCGTCTGCCCCGGATTCGTCGCCACCGATATGGCGCGCAGCATCACCGATCGCGCCGATGCACTGATGACCGATCCCGATGATCTCGCACGGACCATCGGGATGCTCCTCGATCTGCCCAATAATGCAAGCGTCGCGGAATTTTCCATCAATTGCCAGCTCGAGGAGCTCTACTGAGCATGCCCGGACCGTTCGTCATCCCCGTTCATGGAGATATTGAACTGCCAAAGGAGGTGGACTGCGTCGTCATCGGCGGCGGCATCGTCGGCGCCTCGACGGCGCTGGAACTCTCAGAAAGCGGTTTGCGGGTGGCGTTGTGCGAAAAGGGCGGAATCGGCCAGGAGCAGTCCAGCCGCAACTGGGGCTGGGTACGCATCTCCCGTCGGGATCCGCGCGAGGTCCCGCTAATGGCGGAAGCACTGCGCATCTGGTCGAGGCTCTCCGAACGAACAGGGCGAGATACCGGCTATGCCCGAGCCGGAATTGTGTTCACCTGCGCGAACGACAAGGAATACGAACAGCACGAACGCTGGGGACGTCACCTCGAAGGCTATCAGCTCGAGTCGCGAATGATCGGTGCGGGAGAATTGCGCGACCTCCTCCCCAGCTCCAATCTCGATGTCAAAGGCGCGCTGTACACACCCGCCGACGGGCGCGCCGAGCCGCAGAAGGCCGCCCCGGCGATTGCTGAAGGCGCGCGCGAGCGCGGCGCCGCCATTCTAACGGAGTGCGCGGTGCGCGGCGTGGAGACAACCAACGGCTCCGTCTCGGGCGTCGTGACCGAACGTGGTTTCATTGCCTGCAAGGCAGTCGTCCTTGCCGGAGGCGCCTGGTCGAACCTGTTTTGCGGAGCGCTTGACCTTGACCTGCCGCAGTTGAAGGTCATGAACACGGTTCTTCGCACGACGCCGGTCGAGAACGGGCCGGAACAGGCCGTGTGGGCAAACAATTTCGCCATGCGCAGGCGCCAGGATGGCGGATATACCATCGCTTCCAGCACCACCAATGTCGTCGATATCGTGCCGAACTCCTTTCGCTACGCGCGCGACTTCCTTCCGGCCTGGAAGATGGAATGGCGATCGCTGAATTTCCGCCTGGGAGGCCGTTTCCTCGAAGAGGCAAGAGTGCCGACCCGTTGGGCAATGGATGAGGCCAGCCCCTTCGAATACTGTCGCGTGCTCGATCCAAAGCCATCGAAGAAAAGCTCCGAGCGTGTCCTTTCGAACGCCCGCAAGGCATTTCCGGTTCTGGACAAGGCAGAGATCGCGCAGCGCTGGGCCGGCTATATCGACGTCACGCCCGACGCCGTCCCCGTCATTTCCGCGGTCGATGCCGTCCCCGGCTTCCATGTCGCCACCGGATTCTCGGGCCATGGCTTCGGCATCGGCCCGGCCGCAGGCAGGCTGATGGCAGACATCGTCACGGGGCGGCCGCCGATCGTCGATCCGACTGATTTCAGATGGTCACGGTTTTCGGACGGATCGAAGGTCGCGCCGATCAATGGATTCTAACCGCTCCGACAAGAGAGCGGGACGCAGCAAAAGTGGAACACTTCAAAAGGAGACTCTTATGTCAAACCAGAGTAGCAGCACCATCTTTCGGCCGACGCGTCGTCAGACGCTTGGAATGGCAATCGCCGGCGCCGCCGGCCTCGCCATGCCCAACCTGACAGGGGCCGGCAAAGCCCTTGCCGCAACCCCGCCGAGCGCACCCAAGGGGCAGGTGATCGTCGGCTTTTCTCAAGAACCCACCGTCTTCAATCCGCACATGGTGCATATCGAGGTCGACGAGGGCATTCACTTCAGCGTCTTCGATCCGCTGTTTGGCGTCGACCCGAAAGGTAATTTCTACCCAGCACTCGCCAAGGAGGTGCCGACCGTCGAAAACGGCGGCATCTCGGCCGACGGGCTTGAGTGGCACGTAAAGCTGCGCGATGACGTCAAGTGGCATGACGGAAAGCCGTTCACGGCTGAGGACGTCAAGTTCACGCTCGAACTCTTGGTCGACCCGAAATTTCTGAGCTGGCGGCGCGCCGGCCACGAACTTATCCAGCATTTGACCGTCGTCTCGCCAACCGAGATCAGCTGGAAGATGAAGGAGCCTTACGCCCCCTATCCATCGATCCTGGCGGCGACCTTCATCGTCCCGAAACATGTGCTCGGTGCGGCGGAGGACAAGAATACCGCACCGTTCAACAATGCTCCCATCGGAACCGGGCCGTTCAAATGGGTGGAACGCACGGCCGGAGATCATATCGAGCTGGCCGCCAACACCGACTACTTTGGCGACGGCCCCTATCTCGAGCGGCTGATCTACAAATACATTCCGGACCTGACGGTTCTCTACACCCAGTTCAAGACCGGCGACATCGACGTCATCGGTCTGCAGTGGATCACGCCCGACCACTATGAGGAAGCCAAGGCATTGAGCGGAACGTCCGTTGCCGTCATTCCCGCCGCCACGGTCGAATCGCTCAGCTTCAACATGGAGCGCCCGCAGTTCAAGGAACTCGCCGTTCGCCAGGCGCTGTATTATGCGCTGGACAAGCAGACTATCATCGACGCCCTCTACTATGGACTGCCGACCCCGACCGAAACCTACATGCCGCAGCAATCCTTCTACTACAATCCGGATCTGCCTAAGCAGGAATACGATCTGGACAAGGCGAAGAAATTGCTGGACGACGCCGGCTGGGTCCCTGGCAGCGACGGTATTCGCGTCAAGGATGGCGTCCGCCTCTCGTTCAAGAACTCGACCACGGCGGGCAATCATATCCGCGAACAGGCGCAGCAGTTCATTCAGCAATCGTATCGCGACGTCGGTGTCGAAGTGGAGATCTCCAACCTGCCGCCTGCTGTCATGTGGGGGGACTACTGGATGAAGTCGGAATTCGATTCCGTTGTCGTCGGCATCAACTTCCTGACAGGATCCGACCCCAATACTTCGGATTACCTCAGTTCGAAATCAATTCCGGCCAAGGGTGGGGCCGGCCAGAATACCTGGCAATATGTCAGTCCGGAGGTGGACAAGCTGCTTGAAGCCGGCGGTGTTGAATTCGTGCCGGAAAAGCGCAAGCAAGCCTACCTGAAAATCCAGGAGACCGTGCGCAACGACCTGCCATTCCTGCCGATATTCCAATACGCGACGGTCCGCGGACACAAGGCCGGTGTCGAAGGCGTCGTCCCCAACATCAATGTGCGCATCGACTCCTGGGACGTAGCCACCTGGTATTGGTCATAGCGCCGGAAATGGCCCCGGGCCGGCAATGCCGGCTCGGCCTGCATCGCCGACTACCGCCTCGACCCGAAAATCGGAATCGATTTTCGGAAAGTACGATGCGTAGATTCAAAGTGTTAGAGCGTACTTTGTGCGTCCAATTGGACGCACGTCGCTCTAAGGCGCGCCCTGGCGCAACCGTATCCGACTGACAGCAAACGGAGGCTACCGGCATGCTTCGCTATCTGCTGGGACGTTTCTGGCAAAGTCTTGTCCTGCTCCTGCTGGTCTCGATGATTGGCTTTGCCGTCCTGAACCTCGCTCCGGGTGGGCCGCTTTCGCAGTTCAGCCTCACGCCGGGGATGACGCAGGCCGATCTCGATCGCATCGCCTCGCAAATGGGTCTCGATCGACCTCTTCCGGTCCAGTACATCGACTGGCTGGGGCATCTGCTTCGCGGTGACTGGGGACGTTCCTTCCGGGACGGCAGGCCCGTGCTCGACATCATCTGGGAGCACCTTCTCGCGACACTGCTGCTGATGGGCGTATCGACCGCGATCGCCATCTTCGTCGGCACTTGGATAGGTGTACTGGGCGCGCTCAAACGGTACTCGATCTTCGACTACGCGGCGACGGTCGGCGCGATGGTGGCATTGTCGATCCCGACCTTCTGGTTCGGGTTGATCGCGATTTACATCTTCTCGCTCCGGCTCAGATGGCTGCCGGCCGGCAACATGTACACGATCGGCGACGGCTCGCTCGGTGACTATGCGATCCATCTCATCATGCCGAGCATCGTTCTTGCGCTGGTCAATATCGCCGTGTGGAGCCGCTACATGCGAACCGCGACGCTCGACGTCATCAATCAGGATTTCGTCCGCACTGCCCGGGCCAAGGGGTTGAGGCGCCGACGTGTGTTGATCCGTCACATCCTCGGAAACGCTCTGCTTCCGATGATCACGCTGCTGGGGCTGCAGCTGCCGACAATACTGGGTGGCGCCCTGGTGACGGAAACCGTCTTCACCTGGCCCGGCATGGGACGGCTGTTCCTCGACAGTCTCGGCTACAGCGACTACCCCGTGGTGATGGGCCTGCTGATGATGTCCGCGGTTCTCGTCCTGGTCGGCAATCTGGCCGCCGACCTCACCGTCGCATTCGTCGATCCGCGCATTCGATTGAGCTGAGGAACGAAAAAATGAGCCCGTCGGAATTACTCGTCTCCGCCCGCTCCACGCAACCCTGGTGGCGCAGCCGCACCGTGCGCCGATTTGCCCGCCATCGGCTGGCGATGTTTGGCTTGGCCACGATCATTATACTGGTCCTCGCCTGCGTCATCGGACCCTTTCTCCTGCCCTTTGACGATCTTTACATCGACCTGCGTGGACGGTTCTCCCCGCCGTTCACCGGCTACCATTTCTTCGGCACCGATCCGCTCGGACGCGACATCGCGGCGCGCCTTCTCATGGCTGGCCGCGTTTCGCTGCTGGTCGGTTTCGCTGCCATGCTCCTCAGCACCGTCTTCGGAACCGTACTCGGGATTGTGGCAGGCTTCTTCGGCGGCCGCATCGGGACCGTGCTGATGCGTTTCGTCGACGCGATGCTGTCCTTTCCCAACATCTTCCTGCTGCTGGCGATGGCTGCCTTCATCAAGCCGAGCCCGACCATGATCACCCTGATCATAGCGGCGACGAGCTGGATGGAAATCGCACGCATTGTCGAGGCGGAAGTGCGCTCCCTGCGCGAACGCGACTTCGTGGTTGCCGCCCGGATGCTCGGGCTCAGTAACAGCCACATCATGTTTCGCGAGCTTCTGCCCAATGCGATCGGCCCGATCATCGTCGCGGCCACGCTTACCGTCGCCCGGGCCATCCTCCTTGAGGCCTATGTCAGCTTCCTTGGCTATGGCATCCAGCCGCCGCTGCCGAGTTGGGGCAACATGCTCAACGGCGCCCAGCAGTATCTCGATAGCGCGCCGTGGCTGGCGATCGTTCCTGGCGCCGCCATCACACTGGCGGTCACCAGTTTCAATTTTATCGGCGATGGGCTGCGCGATGCGCTCGACGCGCGAAGCGACATGCTTTGAGGCAGGCCCGGCATGGCAAGGTTTTCGCCGTTTGAAGTCTCACTCTGGTATGCGACCGCGAAGCGGGCGCCAAAAACCGGCCCGCTGCAAGGACGCACGCGGGCGGACGTCTGCATCGTCGGCGGTGGCTATACCGGATTGACGACTGCGCTCGATCTCGCTCGCGACGGCATACGCGTCATTCTTCTCGAAGCCCAGGAGATCGGGTTCGGCGGCTCGGGGCGCAATGCCGGCCACTGTACGCCAACCTTCACGCATTACAGCCTGCCCGAACTGCGTGCCATGTTGGGCGAGCCGTGGGCCGAAAGGCTGATCGCCCGGCAGACAGGGGCCAACAGACAAGTCGCGGGGATGATCAAGCGTTACCGCATCGACTGCGAATGGCAGCAGAACGGCTACGTCATGGGCGCGCTTACGCCAGGCGCCGTCGCCAAGCTCGAGGCGAAGGCGCAGCAGTACAATGCAGTTGGCGCCAAGACGCGGATGCTCGACAGGCATACTACCGAGGAGATGACCGGCAGCCCGCGATATTATGGCGGCTGGTTTCATTCCGAGGCTGGTCACCTCAATCCTTTGAGCTACGCGAGAGGGCTGGCGCGCGCCGTCATCGAAGAGGGCGGCACTATCCATACCAAGTCGCCTGTCCACGATGTCGTGCGGCAGGACGGCGCCTGGGCCGTACACTCGGGCGAAGGGGTTGTGGTTGCGGACAAGGTCATCTTTGCGACAGGTGCCTACACCGTTGACGGTTGGCCCGGTCTCGACCGGACCTACAAGATCCAGAAGGTGTTCGTCGCCGCGACGCAGCCGCTGACTGGCACGGAACGCCGAACCGTCCTGCCACGCAATACCACCATGCATGACGGCCGCGGCGACATCTTCGTCTACAAGTACAACGCCGAAGGACGGATTGTCGCCTCGATGTTCCCGATGGGTCGGCGCGGCCGGGACATGGCGTTCACACACCGCCTCATGTCCGACCGCCTGCATTGGCTCCATCCGCAGATCAGCAGCGACCTGAAATGGGAGTATTTCTGGTTCGGTGAACTGGACATGCAGAAGCGCACCATCCCACGATTCTACCAGCTCGCGCCCGGCGTCGTCGCGCTGACTGGCCTGTCCGGTCGTGGCGTGCCGACCGGAAGCATGCTCGGCGGCATACTTGGTGAGTGGGCGAAGGGCGTCCCCGAAAAAGACCTGTCGTTGAAGCTCGAACCGCTCCGGCGAGCATCCTTCTTCATGTCGTTCGCTCCGGCTGCCATGTTGCGATACTATCGCGTCTCGGACTGGCTGCGGGCACAGGCGAGCGGATCTCCACTTCCACCCCACGCCTAGTGAGTGCGGAAAAGAGCACCAGAATAGACCGGAGGAAGGTTAAGAGGGGTCCGCAACCGGTATTCGCCAAACCCACGGCCATCAGATTTCGACCATCGGGCATCCCGCAACCCGTCTCTCCGGCTCGATGTCCACCTTTCCACCCATTTTGCGCGGACGGGTTGTGCATAATCGCAGTTTGCGGTTTGAGTCCGATTGCAATCCGCTAGCGTGCGCTAGTTATTGCTCCATCCAGCCGGTGTTGAAAGGAACTCTAGGCAGCGGTGGGGAATTCATATCCTGGGAGGAAATCACGATGAGAAAGTTCGCCGCCGCTCTGGCCGCAGCCGCAGCCGTCACGCTCTATCCGTTCGCCGTGGGCGCGCAAACCTATCCCGAACGCACCATCACCGTTGTGGTGCCGTTTTCGGCCGGCGGCCCGACCGACACGGTCACGCGCCTCGTCGCGGAAGCCATGTCGAAGGATCTCGGTCAGCAGATCATCGTCGAGAATGTAGGCGGCGCCGGCGGCACACTGGGCGCCGGTCGCGTCGCGCAAGCTGATCCCGACGGCTATACGCTGCTCCTCCATCACATCGGCATGGCGACAAGCGCGACGCTATACAGAAAGCTCGCATACGACACGCTAAACGGCTTCGAGTATGTCGGCCTCGTCACCGAGGTGCCGATGACCATCGTCGGCCGCAAGGACCTCGAGCCGACGGATCTGAAAGGGCTGGTCGACTACGCCAAGGCCAACAAGGATACCGTCACCGTCGCCAATGCCGGCATAGGCGCGGCCTCGCATCTGTGCGGCATGCTGTTCATGAGTGCGATCGGTACGCCGCTGGTCACCGTACCCTACAAGGGCACCGGCCCGGCCATGACCGATCTTCTCGGCGGCCAGGTCGACATCATGTGCGACCAGACGACCAATACCACCAAGCAGATCCAGGGCGGCACGATCAAGGCCTACGCCGTCACCTCACCGCAACGCCTCGATGTGTTGCCCGATCTGCCGACGACGACGGAAGCCGGTCTCCCGGAAGTGCAGGTCGGCATCTGGCACGGCCTCTACGCGCCCAAGGGCACGCCGGCCGAGGTCACCGAGCGCCTGTCGAAGTCGCTTCAGGTCGCGCTGAAGGACCCGAATGTCGCCGCCCGCTTCGCCGAACTCGGCACCAAGCCGTCGTCCGACGCAGATGCGACGCCGGCGGCGCTGAAGGCCAAGCTGGAAAGCGAGATCGCGCGCTGGAAGCCGATCATCGAAGCCGCCGGCCAGTACGCCGACTAAGGTTTTGAACGGGGCGCCACTAGCGCCCCGTTTTTCACACCGGCATCAGCGTGCCCCGCGGCGGGCCTGGGAGGACGTCATGAAACCTTTCACGATCGACACGACCAACGGCATATGCGCCGCGCTATTCATCTTTCTTGGCGGATTTTTCGCTCTGCAGTCGCTCGGCCTCGAAATCGGCACCGCCTTCCGCATGGGACCGGGCTATTTCCCTCTGGTCCTGGCGATCGTGCTGATCCTGCTTGGCGCCGTCATACTCGTCGAAGCGGTGCGCTTCGAGAGCGAGCCGATCGGGCATATAGCCTGGCGCGGCATGCTGTTCATCCTCCCTGCCCCGATCTTCTTCGGCCTGACTGTGCGCGGCATCGGCTTCATCCCCTCGATCTTCCTGACGGCGCTGATCGCATCCTTTGCCAGCGGCCGCATGAGGCCGCTGACCGCGCTCGTGCTCTCCGCTTGCCTGACGCTGTTTGCGTTCCTCGTCTTCAGCTATGCGCTCGGCCTGCCGTTCCGGCGCTTCGGCCCGTGGCTGCCTCCATGGCTGGTATGGTGAGAGGATGAACATGGAACTCCTCGACAACCTCGCGCTCGGCTTTTCGACGGCCACGTCGCTGGCAAACCTCGGTTTCTGCCTGATCGGCGTCCTTCTCGGCACGCTGATCGGCGTCCTGCCCGGTATCGGCGCCACCGCGACCATCGCCATGCTGTTGCCGATCACCTTCCAGATCGGCGACCCGGTTTCCTCCCTGATCATGCTCGCCGGCATCTACTACGGCGCGCAATATGGCGGATCGACCACCGCCATCCTCATCAACATGCCCGGCGAATCCTCGTCAGCCGTCACCGCGATCGACGGCTACCAGATGGCCAAGAACGGCCGCGCCGGGGCGGCACTCGCGATCGCGGCGATAGGCTCGTTCTTTGCCGGCACGGTGTCGACGTTCCTCGTTGCCATCTTCGCTCCGCCGCTGACGGCGATCGCGCTGCAATTCGGCGCGGCCGAGTATTTTTCGCTGATGATCGTCGGCCTCGTCTCGTCCGTCGCGCTCGCCCACGGCTCGATTGTCAAGGCGCTGGCGATGGTCGTGCTCGGCCTGCTGCTCGGCATTGTCGGCACCGACATCTACACCGGCACACCGCGCTTCACGCTCGGCATCCGCGAATATGCTGACGGGCTGAATTTCGTCGCGGTGGCGGTCGGCGTCTTCGGCGTTGCCGAAATACTGCGAAACCTTGAAAACGAGCACGAGCGCTCCGTGATGATCCGAAGCGTCTCCGGCCTTATGCCGACCCGCGAGGACTTTCGGCGTATGGCGGCGCCCATCGTGCGCGGCACGATCATCGGTTCGGCGCTCGGCATCTTGCCGGGAGGCGGCGCGATCCTTGCAGCGTTTGCCTCCTACACGGTCGAAAAGCGCGTATCGAAAAACCCCGGGGAATTCGGCAAGGGCGCCATCGAAGGCGTCGCCGGACCGGAATCGGCCAACAATGCCGGCGCGCAGACCTCCTTCATCCCAATGCTAACGCTCGGCATTCCGGCCAACCCGGTCATGGCGCTGATGATCGGCGCGATGATCATCCAGGGCATCGTGCCCGGCCCCAATGTCGCGATCGAACAGCCGGCGCTATTTTGGGGCATCATCGCCTCGATGTGGATCGGCAATCTGATGCTGATCGTTTTGAACCTGCCACTGATCGGGCTTTGGGTAAAACTCCTGACGATCCCCTACTACGTGCTCTTCCCGATCATCATGGCGTTCTGCTCGATCGGCGTTTACAGCGTCAACACCAACATCTACGACCTCTACGCCGTCGCCTTCTTCGGCTTCCTCGGCTACCTCCTGACCAAGCTACGCTGCGAGCCCGCGCCGCTGCTGCTCGGCTTCGTGCTTGGCCCGCTGCTCGAGGAAAACCTGCGCCGCGCCATGATTCTCGCGCGCGGCGACCCGAGCACCTTCCTCACCAGGCCGATCAGCGCCGGCCTGCTCTTCATCGCGCTCGCCGTGCTCGTCATCGTCTTCCTGCCGGCGGTCAAGAAGAAGCGCGAAGAGGTGTTCGTGGAGGAGAATTAGCGAACGTCACGCGGCTGCCTGTCCACGAGCGCGGCCGCCGATGCGACCCCCGGTTTCCGAATCGAACAGAAAGACGGCGGTGTCCTGGAAGGTGATGCCGATCGGCTCATCCATGTCGTAGTGCGCCGATTTATCGGCCTTGACGGTTACGGTGGGCCCACCGAATTGGCAGGTGATCAAGGTATGATCGCCGATCAGTTCCACAGCGTAGACCCGTGCCGCAATCTTGCCCTCCGATGGGCCCGTGACCCGGCAATCCTCGGGCCGAAGGCCGGCAGTGACCTTTTTCCGGCTCTCGGCAACGCTGGTCGCAAATCGTCCTTCCGCACACACGAAGGTACCCTCGACCAGCTCGCCATGGAGAAAATTCATCGGCGGTGAGCCGATGAAGCCAGCGACGAACAGGTTCGCCGGATCGTCGTAGATCTGTCGGGGTGTCGCGATCTGCTGCACGACGCCACGGTTCATGATGGCAACACGGTGAGCCAAGGTCATGGCCTCGATCTGATCGTGGGTGACGTAAATCGTCGTCACGCCCAGATCGGCCTGCAAGCGCTTCAGCTCCGAACGCATGTGGCCGCGCAGCTTGGCGTCGAGATTGGAGAGCGGCTCGTCCATCAGGAAGACGCTCGGCCGCCGCACCATGGCGCGGGCAAGCGCGATGCGCTGCCGCTGACCGCCGGAAAGCTGCCGTGGATAGCGGTCGAGGAACTCCTCGAGGTGGACCTTGACGGCGGCGCTGCGGACGGAGGCGTCGCGCTCAGTGCGCGGCACGCCCCGCAGCTTCAGCGGATATGCGATGTTCTCCGCAACGGTCATGTGCGGATAGAGCGCGTAGGACTGGAACACCATCGCCACGTCGCGATACTTGGGCAACACATGGGTGACGTCGCGGTCGCCGATGAGGACGCGGCCAGAACTCACCGATTCAAGCCCGGCGACCATGCGCAGCGCCGTCGTCTTGCCGCAGCCCGAGGGGCCGAGCAGCACCAGGAACTCGCCGTCCTGGATCTCCAGGTCGAGCCCTTTGACCACCTCGACCGCGCCGAAGGACTTGTAGATATCGGACAGTGTGACCCGCATATCGACTAGCCCTTCACTGCGCCGACCAGCAGCCCGCGCGCAATGTGCTTCTGCAGGATGCTCGAGATGACGATCACGGGGGCGATCATCACGGTGATCAAAACCGACATGTTCCACCATTGCGGCCCGCGCGTCGTGTTCTGTGCCGATACCAGCACCGGCATCGTCTGCGCGTCGGCATTGGAAAGGAAGAGGGCTAGCAGATACTCGTTCCAGGCAAGGATCAGCACCAGCAGAAAGGTCGCGACCAAGCCGGATCGCACCAGCGGCAGCGCGATGGTGAAGAAAACGCGGAACTTGGAGGCCCCATCTATCTGTGCGCTCTCCTCAAGGTCGAGCGGGATGCCGGCGAAGAAATCGCGAGTCAGCCACACGACGATCGGCAGGTTGATGGCGGTATAGGTGACGATCAGCGCCAGCTGCGTGTCAAGCAGGCGCATCTGCTGGAACATCACGTAGATCGGCAACACGGCGACGATCGGCGGCATGATGCGGTTCGAGATGATCCAGAATTCAATGTCGTTGTTGCCGACTGCAAGCCTCGTGCGTCCAACGAGCGTGAACAGGGCGATTATGAAGAGAGCGGCTGCCACGGCAACGGCGATCTCCCACTGCACGCCGAAAGTGGCCACCGCCACGATGATTGCGGTGAGCAGGATCAAGAAGATTGCAACGGCGGCGAGCTTTACCTGGAAGCGGATACGCACCAGCGCATAGGCCGCCAGCGAACCGATCAGGACTGCGAGCAGCGTGCTGGCCACCGCGACCACGACCGAATTCATGTAAGGGCGCAGGGTATAATTCTGCACGAGCATGAAGTTCCATGCCTGCAGCGAGGGGGCAAAGTCGACGAACGGGAGATAGAACGGCCCATTGTCGACCTCCCCAGGTCCCTTGAAGGACGTGATGAACACCCAATAGAGGGGAATCACGACAACAAGCGTCCACAGGAACAGCAGCACATAGGTCACTACCCTGGCGACCGGCGCCTGGCTGTCGATCGAGGCCGGCTCGAACAGCCGGCGCGCCAGCGAGCGCGGCTCGGCGCTCATGCTTCGAACCGGCGCGCCGGCCGGACCACAAAATTGAAGAACGAGACGCATACGATGGTGGAGATGAAGAGAAGCATGTAGCCGACAGCGGCCGAGCCGCCGAGATCCTGGGTGCGCCAGGAAATGAAGGAATGGAGCGTCATCGATTCCGTCGCCAGGCCGGGGCCGCCGCCGGTGAGCACGTTCGGCAGGTCGATGATCTTGAAAGCCTCGATGAGCCGGATCAGCACGACGGTAGCGGCAATCGGCGCGATCGCCGGCCAGGTAATGTCGCGAAAGATCTGGAAGCCGTTGGCTCCGTCGAGCCGCGCCGCCTCGACTTGGTCGCGCGGCTGGTTCTCAACGGCCGCCAGCAGCACGATGAACATGAACGGCGTCCACTGCCAGGTATCGCCGACCAACACCATCAGCCGCGCCGACCAGGCCTCTGTGGCCCACGACCACTCGCTGATGCCGAAAGCGCGCACGAGCGGGGCGAAGGGGCCCTTCTGCATGTCAGCGAGCATGCGAAACGTGTAGGCGATGCCGACCGGGGTCACCATCAGCGGGATGAAGAAGAGGACACGAAAGAAATTCCTGCCGCGGATTGGCTGGCCGCAGAGGAGCGCGAGGCCCAGCCCCAGTGCGAACTGCACGGCCACACCGACGAACACGTAGAGAAGCGTGTTGACGACAGTCCCTGGCACGCCGCCCGGTGCCATGGTGGCCAGCGCGAGAACCGCCAGGCCCATAGCCATTGCCGTCGCGAGAAGGCGACCAATCACGCCGGCGATGGTCGGCCTGCCACGCCAGAGATAGCGGGCGAGAAGAAAAAGCAGCCCTGCCGCGACCAACGCCAGCAAAGCGGATTGGACAAAACCGAACGTGCCGAATTTGCCGAGCAGGTGATACTGCTGCGAACCGACCAGCAACTTGCGGAAGTTCACAAGTCCGATGAATTTTAGCGTGAATCCGCCCGGCGCGAGCGCAAAGCGCGAAAGCGCGAGATAGGCCGAGATGATGAGCGGAAAAATCGCGAAGCAGAGAAGCACGACGACGGCTGGCAGCACCATGATCCGGCCCGAGTGACCGTCCAGCCATTCGGCCCAGCTGCGGCGGTCGGCAGCTTCTGGCATAGTGTCGGTTGCGGTCATCATAACCCGGGAATGTGGGGCAGGCATGAGACCCGGCGCGGACCGATGCCACGCCGGGTCGATTGCCTGGCCGCCTATTTGGCGCCGATAGTCGCCTTGTAAAGTTCGAGCTGCTTGTCTTTGCCAATCTCGTCGTTCAGTTCATTCCAGCCTTCCTCGACCGCCGAAACCGTCGCTTCCTTGTCGATTTCGCCGGCGAGGAAGCGCGAGACCGCTTCATCGAGCACGACCTGCTGGTATTTCTGATTTTGTGGGATGCGCAGATCGAGGATCATGTTCGGGCTGCTCATGCTGTCGTTGATCGCGCCCAGGTATACTTTGGCCTCATCCTCGCTCATGTTGGCCTTCTTCCAAAGGTCGCTGTAGCTGAGCTGTGAGGTGCGATACGGGTTGAAGCCGGTGCCGCCGACGGTCACGTCGGCGTTCGACTGTGCCGGCTGCGTCATGAACGAGAAGTAGGCGTAGGCGGCGTCTTTTACCTTCGGATCGGCCGCCGCATTGATGCCGCCGCCCCAGCCGCCAAAGGCGGCGAATGGTGCATGATTCACGCCGTCGATCGCGTGCGGGCAGTTTTCTGCCGTGCAGGCCTCGAGCTTGCCGGTGTCCCAGTTCAGGACCTCCTTGGATCCGGGCATGATCGCCGCGCCCCATTTGCCCATCACCTTGGACTGAGCCGGATCGATCGAGATCGTGCCTACATCACCCCAGTCGAGGTTCAGCGCGCAGCGGCCAGAAGCGAAGAGCGGCCTTGTATCGCTGACATCGAGGTTTAGCTCGTCCGGCGGGCCGTATTTGGTCGATTCAGACAGGAAGTCGAGGGCCTTGCGGAAGGCGTCGTTGTTGACGAGCGGCGTCATGTCCTTGGTGTTGAAAAAAGTGCCCTGGCTGGTTCCCTTGGACTGGGTCATCGAGCCGACCACATCGGTGACGAACCAATAGCTCTGCGCGTTGCGCTTCTTGGCGATGCACGAGCCGAAATCGGGCGTGCCATCGCCGCTCATGTCCTTGCCATGCGTGGCCTTGGCGACCTCGAGATACTCGTCCCAGGTTTTCGGCACCGCCAGGCCGGCGGCTTCCAGCACGTCCTTGCGGTAGTACATCATGTGGAAGTCGCCATCGAGCGTGATCATGTAGGTCTTGCCGCTGTACTTCTCGGAGAAGTCTCGGAAGAACGCGCCCACATCGTCCTGCTGGATGTCCTTGTCGGCCTCGACCCGCGGCGTCAGGTCCTCGAGGTAGCCGCCGGCAATGTAGTCGACCATCCATTGCGGGGCGAACACCCCGGCGTCGACCGAATTGGTGCCGCTCGCCCAGTCGGTGAGAATCTTTTGATAGAGATCCGAGAAGGGCACCGCGATGACATTGATCTTGGCGCCGGTGAGCGCTTCGAACTCGGGCGCGCGCCTCTGTAGCGGCTCCTGAATCGCCCCGGTCTGGGTAATGACGTTCACGGTAACTCCCGCAAACGGCTTGTCCTGCGCAAAGGCAGGTGCGCCAACCAGCGCGGCAAAAGCCGAGACGCCGGCCAGAAAGACCCCAATTCTCATCAGACTTCCTCCCATATTGACCGGGACCTGTTCCTGCGAACCAAGCCGCCGGCATCTCCCCGTCGGTTGCCGTCGCCAGAGCACGGCACCAACGCTCCTCAAGTACAATATCGGCATCCCGCAGCGAGTCCAGTGCCTTGCCGCAACGGAAGATGAGGTGCTCGGCCGGGCTTCCCAGCTGATGCATGTCGCTCAAAAGCATGCCCTCGGGCGTGCCCGGGGTGCGCGGTCATTGCAAGTTGGTGTGGCGGTGCAACATCAGCTTGTGCGCGTCGGGTATCTGCTGCGCCAGGCCGAGCACAACGCTGTCGAGCAGGATCAGGCAGGATTGCTCGAACAGGCTGCCGCCAAACTGTTTCGATTCCCCGATGGGTATATGCAGCGTGACATCGGCAATGCCGGCCAGGGTCCCCGCTGGCTTATGCGTCAGCGTAACGACCTTGGCGCCTTCCGCCTTGGCGATGCGGGCAAAGCCTGTGCTGACCGGCGTCTCCCCGGAGCCGGAGATGATCAGCAGCGCATCGCCCCTGCGTATCGAGGGCGCCGATGCCTCACCGACGAAATGCACCGTTCGGCCAAGATGCATGAAGCGCATCGCGCCCATCTGCGCGACAAGGCCGGAGCGTCCCTGCCCGGAAAAGAACCATCGCTGATCGGGATCATCGAACGCCTGCACCAGCCTTGCAAAGGCGTCGGCGTCGATCCGGCCAAGAAGGTCGGTTATCTCCTGTCCCACGGCCAGCCACGGCCTGGATTGGGCAATCTGTCGCGAATCCATCGTGCTACCTCTTTTGGGCTTGCGGATTCTGTGATGGCGCTGCCGACCACGAGGATTTCGGGCTCGACTGCGATCACCGCTTCCAGCGTGTCGGGGCCGATCCCGCCGGCGAGCGAAACCAGAAAGCCGCGATCGTGCATCTTTCTCACGGCGTCGATATGTGACGTGGAGGTGTTGCCCGCCAGCCGCGCATCGGTTGGCGAGTGGATCGCGATGTAGCCGAAGCTTTCGGGGAAGACAGCATTCAAGGGAAGCAATTCTGCCTTGCCCGACTCGGTGATGGTGTCGACGATGACCGTCGCGCCGAAGGCGGCGGCACGTTTTCCCACCGCCTCATGCGTGGCGGACGAAGCACACGACAGCACCGTCATGAACGCGGCACCGGCGCCGAATACCATATCGGCCTCGAACTGGCCGCCGTCGACGGTTTTGGTATCAGCCAACACCTTGACGCCAGGGCAGAGCTCGCGCGCCGTGGTGATGGCGGAGAGGCCAAGGCGTTTCAGCAACGGCGTGCCGATCTCGATAATATCGGCGAACGCCTTCATCTGCGGGAGCAGGGCCAGGTGTTCAGGCTTGTCGAAGGCGACTTGGAGGAGCAAGGCGGTTCTCTCGGATTGCTTAAGGCCGGTTATGGCCCGGTTACGGCATTGAGAAGGCTGCCAACCGGCAGTCGGTGCTTTGACAGCGGCTATTTCGACGCGACCGACACGGCTTGACGTGGCGCGGCAGCGGGTGCGACGTGACGACAACGCCCGACCTACTGTCATGTGCCTTGTAGTCGAAATCTGCCATAGTCCAGCAACCTCCAAGCTGGTCCGCATAGGGAGAGCAAATCATACCCTGCAAAGCAAGTGTGGTTCTTGTCGAAAGCAGGAGCGGCCAGATCAGCGCCGACACCAACAGCAAAGCAATATGAGGTAGTCCCTTGACCAGATTGTTTGAGCCCACTGGATGCAACATCGATCTGTCGACTGGCGCGATGGGAAATGCAACCGGCAGCTATCAGAAACGTTTCCGCGATCTGGATGGGCTCTATGCGGACGCCGCCGCCTTCAAAGCCATGTACGCGGAATGGGGCGAGCGCATCGTCTACGAGGTCTCTGAGTTCCGGCCGACCGAGCAGTCGGGCGATCTGATTTTCGGCGTCACGCGCATGGCGCCCGGCAAGGTCGGTGACGAGTATTTCATGACGCGCGGTCACATCCACAAGCAGGCCGACCGGCCCGAGATCTACTATGGTCAGAAGGGCCATGGCCTCATGCTGATGGAATCGCCGGAGGGCAAGGTCCGGATCCTGCCCGTCGAAGCGCAGACCGTCTGTTACGTCCCCCCTTTCTGGATCCACCGCTCGATCAATGTCGGGGAAGACGATCTGATGATGCTGTTCTGCTACCCCGCCGATTCAGGGCAGGACTACGAGATCATCGCAAGATCGGGAGGCATGCGCTCGCGCGTGGTCGCCGGCGATGGAGGCTGGAAGGAAGTCGAGAACCCGGATTGGCGACCGCGTGATGCGAAGCTGATCTCCGCGCTCTACGGGCAACGATCCCGCACGGTGCCGGCATGAAGGCTCGCTTCGAGATCGCTGCTTCACTTCGCACTTCTGCTTCTGTACTGAGCACGAGCGAAATCCGGGAGATCGGCAAATGAGCCGCTACCGCCCGGCTACCCAGCCGACGTTCTATTTTATCGGCGTCACGACGACGAGCAGTTCGATCATGCGGGTTTTCCCTGCATGGGCGCGCCACCTCCGGCTGAAGGAAGCGGTTCTCAAGGGCATCGACTTTCCACTTCATGCCGATCCGGAGGCCTACCGTGAGGTCGTTTCTTTCATAAAATCCGACCCGCTGTCGCTCGGCGCGCTCGTCACCACGCATAAGATCGATCTCTTCAACGCGGCGCGCGACCTGTTCGACGTCATCGATCCGCACGCTCGCCTGATGCACGAGACCAGCTGCCTGTCGAAGCGGGGCGGCAAACTCATCTGCCATGCCAAGGATCCGATCTCTTCGGGCCTTGCGATAGATGGTTTCATCCCGGCGGGATACTTCGCGGACACCAGTGCGGAAGTCCTGTCCATGGGCGCCGGCGGATCGACGATTGCGATCACCTGGCACCTGATGCGCAAGCGCGCCGACGTGCCTTCGCGCATCATTATCACCGACCGTTCGCAGCCGCGTCTCGATGAAATCGAGCGCATCCACAAAGACATGATGTCGACGGTCGAGATCGAATATGTCCTGGCAGACCGGCCCGAGACCAACGATGAGACGTTGGCGGCGCTGAAACCCGGCTCGCTGGTGATCAACGCGACGGGACTTGGCAAGGACGCCCCAGGCTCGCCGATCACCGATGACGGCGTGTTCCCCAAGCGCGGCATAGCCTGGGACCTCAATTATCGCGGCGACCTGATCTTCCTCGGCCAGGCAAGACGGCAGCAGGCCGGACAACAGTTGCAGATCGAGGACGGCTGGACGTATTTCCTGCATGGCTGGACGCAAGTGATCGCCGAGGTCTTCGACATCCCGATCCCGGTGTCGGGGGCGGATTTCGACGAGATTTCGCGCATCGCCATCGAAGCGGCGAAAGGGTAATGCCGTGGAATGCATTCTCGCCACGCCGCGCTCGCTCTGACCGATAGACAGAGGATCACATGTTTGCCCATCTCAGGACCGTGTCGAAATGAACGGCGAGCTTTTCCTCGCCATCGATGTCGGCACGGGCAGCGTCCGCGCCGCACTGGTCGATGTCAGCGGCAAGATCCTCGAACTTGCGTCGCGAGAGCACGACCAGATCGTGCCGGAGTTCGGCTGGGCCGAACAGCGGCCGGTCGACTGGTGGGAGGGGGCGCGAACGAGCGTCAAGACGGTGCTGGACCGCGTCGATGGCGCCCGCGAACACATCTCCGCCATCTGCGTCTGCGGGCAGATGCACGGGCTGGTCCTGCTCGACGCGCACGGAGCGCTGACCCGCGAGACCGCACCGCTCTGGAACGACAAGCGCTCCGTTGATCTCGTACGTCGCTTCGAAGAAGAAAATGAGCCGGACAGCTACTTGCCCGAAAGCGGCAACACGCCTACCCCCGCATGGCCGGCCTTCAAACTGCAATGGGTCCGAGACAACGATCCCGCCGCATACGCCCGCAGCGCCGTCGCCATCATGCCGAAGGATTACATCAATTACCGGCTGACCGGCGAGATTGCCATGGATACTGGCGACGCGTCGTGCAGCTTCCTAATGAACCCAGAGCGGCTCGACTGGTCGCCGGCGATGATCGAACGCATGGGTCTGGACGCCGCCAAGCTGCCGCCGATCCGCAACCCGCTGGATGTCGTCGGCCACGTCACCAAACAGGCGGCGCGCGACACCGGCCTGAAGTCTGGAACCCCCGTGCTGGTCGGCGGTGCCGACTATCCGGTGGCACTGCTCGGTTCAGGCGCTTGTCGGCCGGGAATGGGTTCCGACAGCACCGGCACGGGCGCCATCGTCACGGCGATCGCGGAGAAGCCGCTGCTTGACCCGGAAATCTCGAACGTTGCGACGATCGAAGGCAACTGGGCGCAGTTCGTGCTGCTGGAGACGGGCGGCGACGGCATGCGCTGGGCACGCCGCGCCTTCCACGGCAACGCGCTGTCCTATGACGAGATCGTCGCCCGCGCTGCCGAGGCACCTGCCGGTTGCGACGCATTGCTCTTCATGCCCTTTCTCACCGGTGAGCGTCTGGGGCGCCATCGCAACGCCCGCGCACAGTTCTTCGGATTGGGCGCCGCGCATGGCATGGAGCATCTGCACCGCTCGATCCTGGAAGGCATCGCCTTTGCCATGACGCGTCACATCCGCATCATGGAACACGCATCAAACAAGCCGCTGGAGCGCGTTATCGCCGCCGGCGGCGGGGCGCGCACCGAACTCTGGCTGAAGATCAAGGCGAGTGCCTTCAACATTCCGATCCTGGTTCCGCGGGAGCCCGAATGCGGCATCGTCGGCTGTGCCGCGATGGCCGCGACGGCGACAGGCCGCTTCTCGCGCGTCGAACAGGCGGCCGAGCGTTTCGTGAGCTACGGCGCCGAAATCCTGCCGGACCCCAGATGGGCCGAGACCTACAGGCGCACCCAACCGGTTTTCGACCGGCTCTACCACCACAGCCAGGCGCTCTACGACGACCTCGACGCGCTGGCGGCCGTCACGCAGCCGACGCAGCCGTGACCCATCTCAGGCCAGCCGAACCCTGCCTGCAGCGACGGACTTGGCAATCACGCACAGCAGTTCGAACATCATCGTTGCCCCCGCCAGCGCTGTCATCCCGCCAAGATCGAACGGCGGTGCCACTTCCACGACATCAGCGCCGACTATGGCCACCGTGTCGAGAAGGCGGACCATTTCCTGCGCTTCGCGGGTGGTGAAGCCGCCAAGCTCGGGGGTGCCGGTGCCGGGCGCCATCGAGGGGTCGATGCAATCGATGTCGAAGGTCACATAGGTGGGACCGCTGCTGACAATGCCGCGCGCCTCTTCCATGACGCTGGCCGCGCCTCGCCGGACAAACTCCTCCATGTAGATGATGCGGATGCCCTGAGCGACCGCCCAATCATGCTCGTTGGGCTCGTAGATGGAACCGCGGATGCCGATCTGGACGACACGTTTGGGATCGAGCAGGCCCTCTTCGATGGCCCGCCGGAAGGGTGTGCCATGCGTGTAGGGATTGTCGCCGAAATAGCGGTCATTGGTATCGGAATGCGCGTCGAAATGGATCATGCCGACCGGCGCATCGCGCGCGACCGCACGCAGCACCGGCAGCGTTGTCAGATGATCGCCGCCGGCAGCAAGTGGAATGGCACCGGCTGCGACAATTGCCGCAATGCCGTCCTCGATGCGCTTCAGACCGTCCAGGAGATTGATCGGATTGACCGAGAGGTCGCCGACATCGGCAATGTTGGCGATGCTGAACGGCTCGGTTCCCGAGACGTGATGGGCCCGCCGCATCAGGCTCGACTGGTTACGGATCTCGCGCGGACCATGGCGCGCGCCGGCGCGGTTGGTCGTACCGCCATCCCAAGGTATGCCGACGAGTGCGATGTCCAGCCCCTCGGCGCTTGCCACGGCCGGCAGTCTCATGAAGGTCGAAAGCCCGGCGAAGCGGGGAACTGCGGCCGCATCGACCGGCTGAAAGAAATTGCTGTTCATGTTGTCGTCACCTCAGAAGAATTCACGTTTGACGATGTCGGCGAGCCGCGTCTCGCAGTCGTCGAGCAGCCATCGGCCCTTTTCCGCCGACGAGCCCTCGGTCAAGGACAGGACGCCGGACGGCGGCACGTCCTCGGACGGTCTGGGATAGCGGTCATAGGGCTTGAATTGCGCGGGGCCGTCATGCAGCGCCTTGCCGAGATCGACCAGCTCCGGGCGCAGCGCCAGCATCATCGACGTCTCGATCACGCTCGCATGCTCCAGCTCGATGCCGGGATAGCCGTCGGGGAACACTTTCGCCAGCGTTTCGCTGCGCACCATGTCCCAGTGGTCGACGCGCAGGATCGTCAGGTCCGTCGCACGTTCGCGGCCGATGGCGTCGAGCGCCAATTCGATGCCTTCGATCGACGGGCCGATGTTCTCATAGTGACCGTTGAGCACAACGATGCGTCGGACCTTCTGGCGATACAGGTCGCAAATCACATCCTTGACCAGAAGCGAGAAAGTCTGTGCGGTGATGTTGATCGTGCCGGGAAAGGCTGGGCCGCCGCCTGACCGGGGCTGCGAGCGGTTGCCGTAGGCGATCGTCGGCGCCACTAGCCCTCCGACCTGCGCCGCCACCTTTTCGGCGATAGCGGTCGGGATCACCACATCGACATTCATCGCCATGTGGTGGCCGTGTTGTTCGGTCGCGCCGAGCGGCAGGAAGACGGGAGCGCCGGCGGCGATCCGCTCCTTAGCCTCGGGCCACGACAGCTCAGCCAGGAAAACGCGGTCTTTCATGATCATCTCTTCTCAAAGCATCGCCGCGCCACCATTGGCGCCCAGGCATTGTCCGGTGAAAAAGGTTGCGCCGGGGCCGGCCAGGAACACCACCGCGGCGGCGATTTCATCCGGCCGTCCGATCCGCCCCAGTGGGTGTGTCGTTTCCAGCGCGCGCTGGCTCTCGGTCAGCGCGTCGAAGCCAAGAAGCGGCGTGTCGGTCGGCCCGGGCGCCACGGCGTTGACCAGGATGCGGGGCGCAAGTTCGCGCGCCCAGGAGCGGGTAAGGCCGAGCAGCGCCGCCTTCGTCGCGCAGTAGACCGAAGCGCCCGACCGGCCGAGATAGGCGAGCTCGGAGGCGATGTTGATGATGCGTCCGCCCTCGGGAAGATGCGGCAGGACTTCCCGCGCCACGATGATCGCGCCCCGCACATTGACCGCGAACATGCGGTCGACATGATCGAGCGAAATCCCGCCAAGCGGTGCTTCCTGCAGGATGCCGGCATTGTTGACGAGGATGTCATAGCCGCCAATCCGGTCCCTGCCCTGCCCGACCGCGGCAATGATGTCGGTTTCGCTGGCGACGTCGCAGGCAAGAATGGGGAAATCGCCCTCCGACGCCTCGATATCGAGTCCAAGAACCGTGGCCCCGGCTTCGCGCAAGGCGTGCGCGGTCGCGCGGCCGATGCCGCTGGCTGCGCCAGTGACCAGCGCGCGTTTTCCGTGAAGCGGGCTTACCAAGGCACTTCTCCCCTGTCGACACCAAGCGACTGCCCGGTGATGTTGGCTGCGAGTTCCGACGCCAGGAAGAGATAGGTGCCCGCGATGTCGGCCGGCTCCATCAGGCCCGGCAGGGCCTGTGCGCCGACGATGCTTTCGAGCAGTTTTGCCTCGTTGACGGCGTCTCTCTCGGCCATGCGGCCGAGCGAGCGCATCGACGCGTCCGTGCGAACCCACCCGGGACAGACCGCATTGACGCGGATGCCCCTGGCCCCGAGTTCCTTGGCCCAGGTCTTCGTCAGGCCGATTATGGCGTGCTTGGAGGCGACGTATGCACCGAACTGCGCCTCGGCAACGCGGCCCCAGATCGATGCGGTGTTGACGATCGAACCGCCGGCCTGCATGCGTGGCAGCGCGCGCGCCGTGACGAGCGCCGTGCCGATGATATTGATCTCGATGATGCGCCGGAAGGCGGCTTCGACATCGTCGCCGCTGTCGGTGATCGGCGTCATCAGTTCGAGGCCGGCATTGTTGATGAGCACGTCTATGCGAGCGACAGGTTCGAAAGCTGCCGCGACGGCCGAACGATCGGCAATATCGGCTTCCGTGCTGGTGGCGCCCAATTCACGCGCCCGTTCGTGCACAGCCGCTTCGTTGGCGATGAGATGCAGGCTGGCGCCGGCTTGCGCAAAACCCTTAGCGATGCCGAGCCCGATGCCACGGCTGGCCCCGGTGATCACGACCGACTTTCCGGAGAAGGACAGGCTCATGCGATCACTCCTGTCTGGTTGCGGATCAGATGCAGGACCTTGTTGCGCAGCTCGAAGAATTTCTGCGTTTCCCGGATTTCCAATGGCCGTTGCGGACCAAGCTGGGCCGCCACGTCGATGTCGGCTACGACCGAGGCCGGCCGGCGCGAAAACAGGATGATCCGGTCGGCGAGGAACACCGCTTCTTCCACGTCGTGGGTGACGAAGATGACGGTCTTTTCCTCGCGAATCTGGATCTGCCGCAGCTCGACCTGAAGGCGCTCGCGCGTCAGCGCGTCGAGCGCACCGAAAGGCTCGTCCATCAACAGCACATCCGAACCGGCGGCGAGCGTGCGCGCTATGGCCACGCGCTGGCGCATGCCGCCCGAAATCCGGTTCGGATAGGAGCCGGCGAAGTCGGCAAGCCCGAACAATTCGAGATAATGGCGCATCCGCTCGGCCTTCTCGGCCGCGCCAATATCTTTCCTGTAGCGCATGCCGAAGGCAATGTTCTTCTCGACAGTCAGCCAGGGAAACGACGAATAGGACTGGAACACCATGCCGCGCCGGCGATCCGGTCCGACAACTTTTTCGCCGCCGAGCACGATCGAGCCCGAGCTAGGTTCGTCGAGGCCGCCGACCATCCGCATCAAGGTTGTCTTGCCGCAACCCGATGGGCCTAGGAAGACCACCAGCGAATTGCGGTCGAGACCAAGATCGGTTTTTCGCACGACATCGACCGGGCCGAAGGACTTGGCCGTATCGACGAACTGAATGTAGCCGCTCGCCATGACCTATCCCTCACAGATACCGGAAGAGCCGGCGGTGAAGCAGGCGAAGCAGCTGGTCGGTGATGAGGCCGATCAGCCCGATGACGACGACGCCTGCCATTACTTCGGGCGTTTTGACGAAGCGGCGCGCCGTCCAGATCACGTAGCCGACGCCGGAATCGGCCGCGACAATCTCGGCGATGATCAAATATGTCCAGCACCAGCCGAGCGTGATCCTGAGATTGTCAATCAGGGTCGGCCCCATCCAGCGCAAGGCGACATCGGTCATCACTTGCCTTGAGCTGGCGCCGACGGTGCGGGCGACCTCGACGAACTCCTGCGGCACCCGCCGCATGTCGTCGGCCACGAGAAGCACGAGCTGGAAGAAAGTGCCCAGCCAGAGCAGGAAGATTTTGGTCTCCTCGCCGACGCCGAACCAGATGATGGACAGTGGCACAAGTGCGGGAACCGGAAGATAGCGGATGAAATCGATCATCGGCTCGAGTGCGGCTCCGACAATCCGGTAGCTGCTCATCATGATGCCGATCGGGATGGCCATGGCGGCGGCGAGCAGGAAGGCGATCCACACACGCGTGGTCGAGACCACGACATGCCAGACGAGGTTCTGCTCGGTCAGCATCGTCCACAAGGCGATGATGACGCGGCTTGGTGAGGGGAGGAACTGCGGCGCAATAATGCCCGCGCGTGCCGCCAGCTCCCAACCCGCGACGACCAGGGCGGCCGCCGCAACGCTGACGGCGGATTCCGCCATCGGCGAAGCTCGGCCGCGAAAAACAAACAGACTGCTGAACAAGATCACTATCCCCGGATGCCGGCATGGCATGGCCGCCGGCGGCCGCCGGAAGGCGGGCCGCCGGACCTGGTCCATTGCCGTTACTTAGCCGACACCTTGTTGATCACCGAATTGTCGATCTGGTCCGTCGCCACGAGCTTGTTGTCGGCAGCGCCGTTCTCCAGGTTGAGGTCCATCACCGTATCGAAGATGCCGTGGAGCGTGCCTTTTTCTCCCGGTTTGCCCATGTAGGCGAGAGATTCGGCGAGCGTCGTGTAGGATAGGCTGGAGTCGACGATCTCGGTCACCTCAGCCGGCGTCAGGCCGAAATGCTTGGAGGCCATATCGGCGAATTTTCCCGGCTCGGCCTTCAGGAAATCGACGGCCTCGTAGATGCAGCCGAGAAACTTCGCGTATTTGTCCGGGTTCGCCTTGAAGTCATCGTTGCGGACGATGATCGCATCGATGATGATGCCGCGATGATCCTTGGACGAGACCAGCATGCGAGCACCCGGACGGGTCGAGGCCTTCAGCGCCTGCGACATGAACGGTTCATAGGTCGCGATCGCGGCAATCGAGTCATCGACGAAAACCGCGCCCGTGTCGGCCGTTGCGATGTCCTTGATCTGGAGGTCCTTCAGTGACAGTCCCGCCTGCTTCAGCTCCATCTGGAGCAACAGGCGTGAGGGAATGTTCGGCTCGGCAGCGACGACCTTGCCCTTGAGATCCGCCACCGTCTTGATCTGGTCGTCGGTGATGATGCCGTCGCCGCCGACGGATTCATCGATCGTGCCGATGATGATGCCCGGTGTGGAGGCGTCGCGCGGGCGCCCCTGATATTCGCCGACGGAGCGCATCTGCATCTCGATGTCGCCGCGCGCCATCGCTGCCATGACGTTGGTGAGGTCATCCTCGAACTTGATGCTGACGTCTAGGTCTTTGCCGGCGAAGCAGCCCAGGTCGCCGGCGATGTGGACAGGTGCAAATCCCAGCCACGTCGGAGCAAGGATGCGTATCTGGTCGGCGCTGAAGGCGAACTGCGAACTGGCGAGCACCAGTGCTGCGGACAGCGCTATGCGGAGTGACGATTTCATGATTGTTCCCCATTTTTGTTCCGCGCAGGCTCGCGATTTCAAGTATTGATGTAAATGAGTTTATTTAGAATTTTACATCGAATAATGTCGATGTATCGCCGTTCGAGGGACAAGCCATGCGTCGTTTGGACAACATCGACATCCGCCTGCTGCGCGTCTTCGTGGCGCTGGCCGATTCAGGCGGCTTCGCCGACGCGCAGATCACCCTCAACCTGTCGCAGCCGACGCTCAGCACGCATCTTGCGGAGTTGGAGAAACGCATCGGCGCCCAGCTCTGCCATCGCGGACGCAAAAAGTTCCGCCTGACCGAGGTCGGACAGGCGACCTACGACGCGGCGCAGAAACTGTTTCGCGATCTCGACGATTTCGGGCACCGCATCAGCGCAGCCAGCGGCAGCCTGTCCGGCCGGTTGCGGATCGGCACGTCCGATGGCGTGTTCACAAGCAGTGAATTGGGCATCCAGCATGCCCTCAGACGCTTCATGGGTCCTGATTCCGATGTTTTCATCGACCTATCGCTTGGCACGCCATCCGAGCTTGAGCAGCAAGTCGCTGATGGCGGCCGCGACATCGTCATCGGGCCGCTGTCGCAGAAAGCGCCCGGTGTCGTTTACCGGGATTATTGCGGCGAGCCGCATTTTCTCTATTGCGGCCGACGGCACCCGCTTTTTGCAATGCCAGATTCAAGGATCGACCAAAGCGCCATCCACGCTGCGCGGTTTTCTGTACGCAGCTATCGGTATTTCGACGACCTCTATCTCGTCGGGCATCCCAAGGCCAGCGCGTCAGTGATCCACATGGAAGCACAATTGATGCTGATCCTGTCGGAGAATTTCATCGGCTTCCTGCCGGCTCATTTCGCATCGTCATGGGTCCACGCCGGCGAGTTGCGGGCGATCAAGCCCGGGTCCTATACCTTCAGTTCGCGGCATCTGATCGCGTACCGCAGGGCAGACGAAACAAGAAATCTGGTCCGGGCGTTCCTTCGAGAACTGACCAGAGGATCGGGGACGGTTCCGTTGAAAGAGGGTGGAGCAAAATAGGAAGAATTTCGGTCTGCCCGAGCAATCCAGCAGTCTGTTCGGCCAGATCAATCAACCCGGCGTCGAACCCCGCCCGCTGGGGCAGGCTGCGATCTACTGGAAGGGCCGCTCGACATCGCCGAGATGCGCGTGGGCGGCAAAACAACCCCGTCTGGATCATTTCGGCGGGCGTCGTTGCCAATGTCGGCAGCGATGCGTTCGTCGCCTTGCCCATGAGCACGGAGGCGTTGCCATGAGCCGTGGACGATCTGAGGAGGAACCGATGCATCCCGTCTGGGATGCATCGGAAGGATTGACTCAGTTGTGGCGGATTTCCGTTCCCAGCACCTTCAGGCACTCGCGGATGAACGCGGCAAGTGCGGTCCAGCCCTTTGCCGAGACCATCGTTCCGTCGACATAGGCCTCAGTCGGGGACAGGTCGATATAGGTTCCACCGGCGAGGGTCACTTCCGGCTCGCAGGCAGCCAGCGCACCTACTTTCTTGCCACGCACGACGCCGTCGACCGCGATCAGGATCTGTACGCCATGGCAGATCGTGAAGATCGGCTTCTTGTTTTCGTGGAAATGGCGGACGATCGCCTGCACGCGCTTATCCGTGCGGATGTACTCGGGGCCACGACCGCCCGCGCAATATACGGCGTGATACTGGTCGAGCTGTCTCTCCGCTTCCGAAAAGGTCTTGTTCATCAAAGCATAGTGGCCGGGCTTTTCGGTGTAGGTTTGGTCACCTTCGAAGTCGTGGAGCGATGTCTTGATCAGGTCTCCAGCGTTCTTGTCAGGACAGACAACGTGGACGATGTGGCCGACGGCCTCCATCGCCTGCTGATAGACGAAGATCTCGTATTCTTCGGTAAACTCACCGGTCAACATTAGTATTTTCTTGCCTGGCATGGTCGGTTTCCTCGTTTTGTGGATGGAAGTCAGGCGGGCGTTGCACTCGCCCGGCGGCGCGGCCTCAGAAAAGGGAATCCGGGACGTGGTATCCCCGGCCGTTTGCTTGCGTGATCAACGGTGCATCCAGATTGACGGCGGCGCTCCCGATGTGGACGGTGACTGACATCGTGACAGTCTCAATCGAACGCCAGCAACAAACGATCACGAGAATGCTCGATATGGCGGCGCATCGCCTGTTCCGCCGCGGCGGGGTCGGAGGCAGCGAAGGCGGCCAGGATGGCCTCATGCTCGTCGAGCGCTTCCTCGGTAACGCGCGAATGGAACATCAGGCGAAAGATGTGGAAGTGCGTATGCTGGAACGCGAGAGTCTGGCGCACGAGTTCATTGTTTGCAAATTCCATGATCCTGTCGTGGAAAATGGCGTCCTGCCGCGCAAAGTTGGAGTAACGCAGGCGTTCATCCTTGCCTTCGCGGCGCGCCATGCCCCCTGCGGACTCCTGAAGCACCGCAAGTTTCGTCTCATCCATCAATGCGGCTGCTTTGGCTGCACCATGCGGCTCGAGCAACAGGCGAAGCTCATAGAGCTCGTCAAATCGGCGCTTGGTTATCTGCGGCGCGGCACGGTAGCCGATCAAATGTGTCTTCAGCACAAGGCCTTCGCCTTCGAGGCGGCCAAGCGCTTCACGGATTGGCGTGTGTGATACTTCGAGTTCCTTGACCAGACTGTCGACGGTGATCCGCGAGCCAGGCGCGATCTTCAGCGACATGAGTTGCGCGAAGATCGCTTCATACACGTCTTCCACCAGACTGTTGGATCGCTGGATGCGTCCGCTAGCCGGGTCGACTTCTCGGGCATTGCTTAAGTTCGTGACCTGCATCTTTGCCTCTTGACAGGATCACTGGCTAACACGATGCTTCGCTCAATGCAATCCTATATCATATACGATTTAATAGATGATACCTTTGGATCGAACTCGACGAGCTTTCGCTTTCCACTCCCAACATCATCGAGGGACGCAGAACATGAGCCTTTTCGCTGCCGTAAGGCTCCCGCGTGAGATCCTCTTCGGGAAGGGCCAGCGCCATGTCATTCCAACCGTTGCGGCCAAGCTGGGCCGTCGCGCTCTTGTCTGCACGGACGAGCGCTTTGCCGCGACTGTCGCCTTCGCAGAGATCATGGCGGCGCTCGAAGGCGCATCGATAGACGTGCTCGTGCATGACCGCGTGCTGCCCGACGTCCCCCGAGACACCGTTGCCGTCTGCGTCGAAGTGGCGCGAAAGTTCGCGCCGGACATGGTGATCGGCATTGGAGGCGGCAGTTGTCTCGACATGGCCAAATGCGCCGCATTGCTCATCAGTCACGGCGGCCTGCTCCAGGACTACTATGGCGAGTTCAAGGTGCCTGGTCCGACGCTGCCGGTGATCGCGGTGCCAACGACAGCCGGCACCGGCTCGGAAGTGACCCCTGTCGCGGTGATCTCCGATCCGGATCGCGCCTTGAAGGTCGGCATCTCCAGCCCGCATCTGATCGCGGCAGCCGCCATCTGCGACCCGGAACTGACGATGACATGTCCCCCGGGACTGACGGCGATCGCGGGTGCAGACGCGCTGACACATGCAATCGAGGCTTTTACCGCCGTCAGGCGCGGCACTGACCCCAGCCTCCCGCAACAGCATGTCTTCATCGGAAAGAGCGCGCTGACCGATCATTTTGCGCTGCTCGCGATCAAGCTGCTTGGCCGCAGTCTCGAGAAGGCATACAGCGACCCCGCCGACGAGGACGCTCGGGCCGATGTGATGATGGGCGCGCTTGCTGCCGGCTGTGCGTTCGGTACGGCCGGAACGGCGGCGGCGCACGCGGTGCAATATCCGGTCGGCGCCCTCACCCACACCGCTCACGGGCTGGGTGTCGCCACCATGTTGCCGTATGTCATGAAGTACAACAGGGCCGCCGCGGCCGCCGAGATGACCGAGATCGGCCTCGCCCTTGGTCTCGACGGGAGGGACCGGAGTGCCGGTGAGATGGCCGACGCGACGATCGACGAGATCGGCCGGCTGTTTGGAGCGATCGGGATCACGCCTTCGCTGGCCAAGCTCGGGCTTCCCGCCGACAAGCTCGATTGGACGGCCGAACAGGCGCTCGGCATTGACCGTCTCATCAAGAACAATCCGCGGCCATTCGATCTGGCAGCCATGCGGGGCCTGATCCAGGCAGCCTATGATGGCGACCTCGCCACCTACGTCATGTGAGCAATCGAGGAGCAGGCCATGAACATATCTCATCAGGTGCTGGAGGACGATCAGGACACTGCCGACTTCCATAGATTCTCCCACGGCTTGTATATCGGCGGCCAATGGAGGCAATCCGCCGACGGCAGGGAAATCCAGGTCGTGGACCCTTCCACGGAAGCGGTGATCGCCGCCGTTCCCGATGCGACGATCGAAGATGCCGCGGCCGCCGTGGAGGCTGCGGCCAAGGCCGCCGATGGCTGGCGCACAACGGCACCCCGCAAGCGTTCCGAAATCCTCAGGCGTTGCTTCGAGCTGATGACGCAACGTTCCGAGACGCTGGCAACCCTGATCTCGCTGGAAAACGGCAAGGCACTCCGGGACGCGCGTGGCGAGATCGCCTATGCTGCGGAATTCTTTCGCTGGAATGCCGAGGAAGCCGTTCGCATCACCGGTGAATTCGGGATAGCGCCTTCCGGCACGAACCGGATCGTGGTCGACTACGAGCCCATCGGCATCTGCGTCCTTGTCACGCCCTGGAACTTCCCTGCCGCCATGGCGACGCGCAAGATCGCGCCCGCCTTGGCTGCCGGGTGCACGGTAATTTTGAAGCCAGCCAGCGAGACCCCGCTCACGGCCTACGCGCTTGCCGCGCTCTACCAGGAAGCAGGCGTTCCGCCAGGTGTGGTGAACGTTCTGACAACCTCCAATCCCGGCCCTGTGACGGCCGCTATGCTGGCCGATCCGCGGGTGCGGAAACTCTCCTTTACGGGCTCGACGGGTGTCGGGCGCGTTCTCCTGGCCGAGGCGGCAAAGCACGTGGTTTCGTGTTCGATGGAACTTGGCGGCAACGCGCCATTCCTTGTGTTCGATGACGCGGATCTCGACGCGGCGGTCGACGGGGCGATGGTGGCGAAGATGCGCAACGCCGGCGAGGCCTGCACGGCTGCAAACCGCATCTATGTCCAGTCCGGCGTTTATGACGCCTTTGGCGAAAGCCTCGCCAGGCGGATGTCGGCACTCAAGATCGGCGCTGGCACGGACGCGGCCACGGAGTGCGGGCCGATGATCACCAGGAAGGCCGTCGACAAGATCGGCCGTCTGGTCAACGATGCTGTCGCCCGTGGCGCGCGGGTGCTGTGCGGGGGCAAGGCAGGCTCGGGAATGGGATACTACTATCCGCCGACCGTGCTCTGCGACGTCCCGGCCGAGGCGGAGATGGCGCATGAGGAAATTTTTGGGCCGGTGGCGCCGATCTCGAGATTCGAGACGGAAGCCGATGTCATCGCGCGCGCCAACGACACCGAATACGGTCTTGCCGCCTACATCTACACGCGCGATCTTGCGCGTGGAATGCGGGTGGCATCCAAGATCGAAGCCGGGATGATCGCTCTCAACCGCGGCTTGATGTCCGATCCGGCAGCACCCTTCGGCGGGGTGAAGCAGAGCGGCCTCGGCCGCGAGGGCGGCCAGCATCACGGCATTGCCGAGTTCATGGAGGCGAAATACCTCGCCATCAGCATCTGAGCGGAGGAAGAGTGCAAAGCGATCCGTTTCGCATCCGCGACTACGTCGCGGATTTTGACAAAATCGTGCAGGACATCGTTCACCGCAGCGAGGCCGTTCGCGCAACCATTCCAATGGCTGCGGACGTTGCCTATGGGCCGGATCAGACCGAAACCATCGACCTGTTCTTTCCCACGGGCAAAAGAAGCGGCCTGCCGGTGCACATGTTTATCCATGGCGGCTACTGGAGAATGTTCTCCAAGCGCGACTACTCATACGTCGCGACGACGATTACCCAGGCGGGTGCGATTGCCGTCATCGTCGACTATGCTCTGATGCCCAACGTCAGAATGGCTACGATCGTCGACCAGGTGCGCCGCGCCAAGCAGTGGGTTCTCGCCCATATCGCCGACCATGGCGGAAACCCGGCAGAACTGACTGTCAGCGGTCATTCGGCCGGAGCACATCTTTCAACGTTTCTGTTCAACAGCGAGAATACCCCCTCGAATGTGCGGGCAGCTCTTCTGCTCGGCGGACTCTACGATTTGAAACCGCTCCAGAACTCCTTTCTCGCCAACGAGATTGGAATCACCGATGAGGAAGTCGCCATGTTTACACCTCTTGCCTATCGGCATGATCCTCAAACCAAGGCGACGGTTCTGGTCGGAGCCAATGAGACGCCGCCTTTCCATCAGCAAGCAGATCGATTCAAAGAGAACCTGCTGCAGCAGGGTTCGCCGGTAACGTCGCTTGTTCTCACGAACCGCAACCACATGGACAGTGTCAGAGATCTCGGCGTGCCAGGGAGCCAGGCGGGTGGTTGCCTGACGAAACTGATTGCCAACGACAGCCGCTAGCCCTCCCTGCAGACATGGCGGCCATCACCCATGGCGGCTTAACTGCAATGCCGTCTGCGTCCAACCGGGAATTGCTCCGCCCGTGACACTCGTCAGACCGCCTTGAGATACTCGACCCATTGCGGAGTCTGCATCACCGAGCGCGCGCGCATATATTTCCACGCCCCGTATTTGTAGAAATCGAAGTCGAGCGCCGATACGACGTTCTGCACCATCGCCCAGGTTCCCCACTTCACATCGGCGAGCACCTTGTGCACGACCAGCCGGGCCTTCAACCGAGGGTCAAACCTGCCGAAATATTCCTCGATGACTTCGGCCTCGACCGCATCGGAGAAGAACATTTCCCCGCACCAGATGCCGAGTTCGTAACAGCGGTCGTTGTTTGCGGCATACTCATAGTCGATCAGCATCATCGACCGGTCGGGCGCGATCATGAAGTTTCCGGGCATCGGATCGTTGAAGCATGGAACCAGGTCGATACCCGAAGCCTCGAGCGCCGCCCGTGCCAGCAGGTATTGGCGATGCAGCCACGCAAAATCCGCCGGCAGCGCGCCTCCAAGCTCGCCGACCTGATCGACATGCTCGTCGATCATGTCGAAGACCGTCTTGGTCAGCGACAGAAGGCCCGAATCGTTGAAGCGCCGGTAGAGACCCAGCACCGAGCGGCGTACATCCGGGTCGAGGAAATCACGGTTGGTACAGGAGCGCCGCCCCTCCATGAAATCGGCGATCTCGACGCCGCGTTCGTCCAGATAGCCGTAGACCGCGGGTCCGATACCGAGCGAGTACGCTCGCCGGCTCGCCTCCGCCGCCGCTTTTCGGTCGATGAACATCTCGGTGCCGCGGCCCGGAACCTTCACGAAATAGCTCCCTGACTGTCCCGCGATGCGAACGCGCCAGTTGGAATTGCTGATGCCGCCATGCACCGGCCGGTAGCGGAGATCGCGGCCGGTCCATGGTTCGACGGCACAGATGACGGCCTCGATCTCCCGCTCGGCTTCGCTCACCGCCTCGCCCGGCCGCTTCTCAATCATGTAGGGCCTCCTTGCAGCCGCTCAAAGCCGTCTCAACTTCAGTTCGAAGTCCGGATGGCGAAGAGCCATCCGGCAGCGCAGCAACCGCCACTGCGCGTATTTCAGAAACTCGATGTCGCCGCGCGGCGATGTCGAGTTCAACAACAGACCCCATAGCCCCCACATCAGATCGTCCGCCGCCGCATATGCACGGCAACGGTTGAGGGAAGCCTGACGGAACGACCCCTCGAACATCTCAAGCGCCGGCCGCATCTCTTCTTCGAACGGAAAGGCCTCGTTAAGTAGAATGCCGACCTCGTAGAGGGGATCGATATTGCGGGCGTCGTCGAAATCGACGAGCTGAACCGCCCCGTCCTGGCCTATCATGATGTTGGAGGCGAGGCCGTCGGCGTGGCTCGGCCGGACATCGTAACCCGCAGCGGTGATCGCGCGCTCGATCTCGCCGACGCCGTCGAGCATCCACCAAAGATCGTCCGGGCGCTCGACGCCGGCAGCTTTCCGGGCGTCGTCCAGCACCCGGATCCTATCGAATACCGTCCACGACAAAGTAAATGGCCGCGATCCGTGGATCGCCTTTTTGAGCCCGATGACCTGCTCCATCACGTCCGCCCGTCGCAGATCGTCCATGCGCGCTGTTTTCCAACCGGGCGGCAAGAGATCGAAGACGATCGCGTCGGCGTCTCGCGCAAGATGCCGGGGACTTGGCGTGCAGCCCAGTCCGGCCGCGATGGAGGCGGCTTCAAACACGGCCTCCAGATCGACGAACGCCTTCTGGTCGGAGTTCACGATCTTCAGGAAATAGGCCGGAGACGACTGGTCGACCGCCACCAGCCATGCTTCGCTGTCGACGCCGCGATGCGAGGGCGATGCGATACCCGGAGAGGCGGGCGCAAAACCGATCTGTTTTCCCGTCCAGTTCGCAATAGCGGTGAGCGCCGCCTCGGCACGAACTTCCGCGGGGGTGGAGGCTTCGCCGATCGTCTTCATCGCCTAGTCCTTCAGTTCTTCAGGATGTTGCCGTCGACACAGAACCGCCACAGCATCCCCGCGAGCAATTCCGTCCCCAGGAGCCGGTCCTCGGGCGTGGTAAACTCCGTCGGGTGGTGGATGACACCGCCGACGCTCGGCACGCCGATAACGATCGCCGGCGTAACCGCCGACATGCTGACGGCGTCGTGCCCACCGATCGTGTCGAGCCGCAGGACCGTCTGCCCGAGCGATTTGGCGGTCTGTTCGGCCAGATCGATCAGCCCGGCGTCGAATTCTCCTGCTCGCCTCCGGTCTATGGATCGGACTTCGAACGACGTGTGGGCGCGGGCGGCACAGGTCTCGATCTTCTCCTTGAGTTCCGCTTCGGCCGACGCCAGAAGCTCGGCGCTTCCCGACCGCAGTTCGATGAACATCACCGTTTCTCCCGGCACCACATTCGGTGAATTGGGATAGACTTCCAGCCGCGCCGCCGAGGTGTGCAGATCCGGACCGGCCTTGTCGGCCATGTCCCTGAGTTCGGCGATCAGATAGGCGGCAGCAAGCAGCGCATCCTGCCGCTCGGCCATCGGTGTGGGGCCGGTGTGGGCCTGCCGGCCAACATAGGCGAGGCGATATTTGACGGCACCCCAGAAACGGGTGAATGCCCCGATCCGCAGGCCGGCCTTCTCGAGATGGGCCGAGCCCTCGATGTGGATCTCGATCAAGGCGTCCGGCACCACGCGAGCGGCCTCGCCCGCATAGCCGATTTCCGACAGCGCCTCGGCCACCGAAACGCCGGAACCGTCCCGGCGCGCCAGCGCGAAATCGAGGTCGATCTCGCCGGAATTGACGCTGCTGCCAAGCAGGCTGGGCTGGAACCGCGCACCTTCCTCGTTGGTCCAGTTGACGATGACGAAGTTGCATTTCGGTTTGATGCCGGTTTCGGCCACCCGGCGCCTTATCGCCTCTATCGCGCTGCAGGCGGCGATCACTCCATAAGCGCCGTCGAAACGGCCACCATTCGGCTGACTGTCGAGATGCGACCCGCACATGATCCAGGGCGCATCCTTGCCGGCCCAGTCGAGAAATCCGTACATGTTGCCGATCGCGTCGACCTCAAGGCGCAGGCCTTCCTGCGCGAACCATGCAGCCAGCCAGTCGCGTGCCAGTCCATCCTCGCGGGACAGGGTCAGTCGCGTCATCGAGCCGCCTGGACCACCGCCGAAGGTGGAAACCTCATCCATCATCCGATGGAGGGCTTCGGCGTCAACGCCGGGGAAGGCCGACGGGTCCTTGCGAATTTCAAGCATAGAGCACCTTTACCTGCGTCTGATCCATTTGCGCGGCGAAGTCCGCCTTGAGGGGAGCGTCGGTGATCAGGATGTCGACGTCCCGGAATTCGTATGTGCAGATGGAGCCCTGCCGGCCAAACTTGCTGCTGTCGGCCAGCATGACGCACTGTTTGGAGTGCTTTCGCAGCGCGCGGCGAATGTTCGCCTCGTCCTGTCCGAGGTCCATGAAGCCGAACCTGCTGTCGACGGTTGCAATGCTGACGAAAGCGATGTCGAACAGATGCCGCGTGACGAGATCGACCGGATCCGGACCCATGAAGGCCCGGTAGCTCGGCCTGACGTCGCCGCCGACCGCCACGAGATTGGGATGTCCGGCATCGGCGAGCAGTGCGACGATATCGAGCGAGTTGGTATAGACGGTGATATCGGGCCAGTTCCTCAGATGCTTGGCGAACGCCAGCGTCGTCGTGCCGGCGTCGACGAATATCTTGATGTGGTCTCTGAGCAGGGTCGCCGCACGTTCGGCGATGCGCGCCTTCTCGCGCGCGTTCAGCCGCATCCGGTCGGCGATGGGCTCGTCGGCGTCAGGGCGCGGCTTGACGCCACCACCATAGATGCATCGCAGGTGGCCCTCGAGTTCCAGTTGCTTCAGGTCGCGACGCACCGTTTCCCGGCTGACATGGAAATGCTCGGCGAGTGCCTGCACCGATACGCGCCCGTGCTTCTCGAGTTCGGCAAGTGCGTATTGCATGCGATCTTCAGGATCGCTCATGCGGATTTCGCTTCCATCGATATGTTCCTCCCCGTCTTTTCTTGTCGATCATGCGGCGGCGCGAGTTCCCGTTGTTTCAACGAGGAAGCAGGCCGCCAACTCGCCGTGATTTCGCGCCGTCAGCGTCGGGCTCTCGGCACGGCACCGGTCGAAGGCATGCGGACACCGGCTGGCGAAACTGCAACCCGGCGGCAGGTCGATCGGGCTCGGCGGCTCTCCCTCGAGCAGGCATTCCTCCGGCTTGTAGCGGCGCTCCTCCAGTGTCGGAACCGCGCTCAACAGCGCCTTCGTGTAAGGATGCCCGGGATCGAAGAAAAGACGCTCATTGTGGGCGATCTCCACCACCTCGCCGAGATACATCACAGCGACCCGGTTGCAAACGCGGCGGACCATTGCAAGGTCATGCGAGATGAAGACGTAGGTCAGGCCGTGCTGGGCCTGCAGTTTTTCGAACAGCGCCAGCAGGCGGAACTGCTCGGTCTGGTCAAGCGACGACAGCGTCTCGTCCATGATGAGCACTTTTGGCTCGAGCACCATGGCGCGGGCGACATTGACGCGTTGGCGTTGGCCGGCGCTGAGACCAAGCGGCAATTCATCGTAGAGGTTCGCGGGAAGCTCGACCTCGGCCATGACCGCCAGGACGCGTTCGCGTATCTCCTTCGCATTGCGCATGCCGTGCACCCGCAGCGGATCCTCCAGGATCGCGCCGATGGACGTGCGCGGCGGCAGCGAGTTGAACGGATCCTGCAGCACCAGCTGAAAATCGCGCCGGAACTTCAGCAGCGTCTTTCCCCTCAGTTTCGAAAGATCCTCGCCATTGCAGATGACGCTGCCGCTGTCCGGAAACTCCAGGCGGCTGAGAAGCCGCATCAGGGTGGACTTGCCGCAGCCGGACTCGCCGACCACGCCGAAATTCTCGCCCGGCATGACGTCGAAGGTGACGTTGCGCACGGCGCGAACCTCGCTGTGAGCCGCGAATGTTCCCCGTTTGCGAACACGGTAGGTGCGGGTTGCGTCGCGTATGCTGATCGTTGGCATGGCCGCGCTCGTCGTACGCGGAACGGCGACCGCCTCGCTCGTCCAGATTTTCGGAATCTGGCTGATCAACTGCAGCGTATAGGGATGCTGCGGCGCGTCGATGAGCCGCTGCGGGGTGTTGCGCTCGACGATCCTGCCTTCGGACAGCACCAGGACCTGATCGGCCGCCTCCTTGACCGTCGGCAGCGACGACGAAACGAACACCACCGCGGTGTCGAAACGCTCCGTCAACTCGCGCATCAGACGCAGGACCTGCGCCGCGACTGTCACGTCGAGCGGCTGGGTGACGTTGTCGGCGACGAGAAAGGCTGGATTGCTGATCAAAGCGTCGACGATCAGCGCGCGCTGCATCATGCCGCCGCTGAATTGCGAGGGATACTCGTCGAAGCGCAACCGTGGCGAGGGAATGCGGACCGCTCCAAGAAGGTCGATGACCCGCTTGCGGGCCTCCGATGGATCGATGCCGGGTACCACGGCGCTGAGTTTCTCGACGATCTGGCGGCCGACCGGCAAAGTGGGATCCAGCGCTCCCATGGGATTGGCACCGACATAGGCGATCTCTCTGCGCAGCAGTCGCATCCGTCCGCCGGCCAGGTCGAGGATGTTCTGCGACTTGTACTCGACCGAGCCGGACGAGATGCGCAGCGGCGGGTCGATCCAGTTGACCAGGGCTCGCGCCAGAACGGTCTTGCCCGAACCGCTGGCTCCGATGATGCCGACGATTTCGCGCGGGGCGAGATCGAAGCTCACATCGGAGACGACCGGCCGGGCGCCCGCGCCCGTGCCCACTTCCACGCCGAGATTCTTGACCGACAGGACCGGGCTGCTGTTCACGACACGCCTCCGTAGATCCGGTTGCGGGCCCGCTCGAGCGAAGCGCCCATCAGGTTGATGCTGGTCAGGGTAAGGCACAGGAACACCCCCGGCATAGTGGCGATCCACCATGCATTGAGCAGGTATTTCCTGCCGTCGGCGATGATGTTGCCGAAGGTCGGCGTCGGAGGCTGCACGCCGAGGCCGATGAAGCCGAGGATCGACTCGAAGATCATCATGCGCGCCACGTCGAGCACCGACACGAAGATGATCGGCGGCAGCACCAGCGGCGCCAGCAGCCAGACCATGATGCGAAAATCCGAAGCCCCGCTGACCTGGGCGGCGCGCACATATTCGCTCTTGCGTTCGGTCATCACGACGCTGCGCGTGACGCGGGCATAGACCGGCCAGCTCGAAAGGCCGAGTACAAGGATGATCGCCGGAATCGTCGGCCGCGATACCCCCAGAACGGTAATCGCGAGGATGATCATCGGGATGGAGAGCTGCGCGTCGGTGATCCGCATGATCACCATGTCGATCCTGCCCCCATAGTAACCGGCGAGCGTGCCGAGCGAGCAGCCGATGATCAGCATCACCACCACGGTGGACAGGCCGATCAGCAGGGAATAGCGCAAGCCCACCAGACTGCGCACGAGCATGTCGCGACCGATCTGATCGGTGCCGAGCGGTGCCGCCCAATTCCATTTGTCGCCGAGGAAGGGTGGCGACTGCAAACGGCCGGCGACGTTCATCTTGGTGGGGTCGATGCCGCTCAAGGCCGGGTAGAGCAGCGCCGCGAGACCCAGCAGGGCGAAGATCACGAGGCCGACCCGGAATTCGTTCGACGCCAGCGCCGCCTTCCATATCCGCCGAGACAGCGAAGCGCCGCGCTGCGCTTCCGGCGCGGTTACCTTCATGCTCAGATGGGTTTGCACGACGCTCATCAGTATTCCAGTCTCGGATCGATCAGCGTTGCGACCAGATCGACCGCGATGTTGATCAGGACGAAGATGGCGCTGGTGACGATCGCGATGCCCTGAATCAGGGGAAAGTCGCGCTGCAGCACGGCGTTGATGGTCAGAAGCCCCAGTCCGGGATAATCGAAGATGAATTCGATCACGAGCACGCCGCCGAGCAGGCCGCTGATCTGGATGCCGAGAAGGTTGAGCAGCGGAACCGAGGCATTGCGCAGCGCGTGCGCGAAGATGATCCGACGCTGGCTGAGCCCGCGCACGCGGCCGACGGCAATGAACGGCATCATCATTGCCGAGGAAATCGAGCCGGTTAGCGTCCGGATCAGAACTGGCGAAAGTTCGACAGCCAAGACGATCGCCGGCAGGATAGTGTAGGCAAAGCCCTTGTAGCCGATCGCCGGCAGCCAGCCGAGCTTCACGGACAGCAGCAGCGCAAGCACGATGCCGAGCCAGAAACCCGGCAGGGATATGAAGATCGACGACACGTAAAAGGCGACCCTGTCCGGCCATCGTCCAGGAGACAATCCGGCCGGGATGCCGATCAGGAACGAAAAGAGCATCGCGAACACGATCGCCAGAAAGGCGAGCTGCAGCGTCATCGGCAGGGTCTCGCCGATAAGGGTGAGCACGTCGGCGCGCTCGCCGCGCGTGGCATCCCCGAAACTAGATCCGCCGGTCGAGGCGCCGCTGGCCGGCCGAACGAACGACTGGCCGAGGTCGCCCCTGACGACGCCGCTCATATAGCGCCCGAACTGAACCAGCACCGGGTCGCGAAGCCCCATCTCCTTGGCGATCTGCTCGATCAACGCCTCGGGCGCCATTCCGCCCGCCATCAACCGGACGGGATCGCCCGGAACGACACGAAGCAAGGTGAATATCAGCAGCGTTACAAGAAAAATGATCAGCGCACCCTGGGCCAGGCGGCGGACAAGAAAGCTAATGATGAACATTCCATCTCCTGCGGCGGACGAAGCCCGAGGACTGGTTGCCGGCTCTCCTTCTCCCCTTGTGGGAGAAGGTGGCCGAGCGAAGCTCGGTCGGATGAGGGTGTTCCAGCTTGGTACCAACAGCGCTCCGGCCAGCACCCCTCAACCGTCTTGGCGCTGCGCGCCAATCCACCTTCTCCCACAAGGGGAGAAGGCAAGACAGGGCTGCGCTTCGACGGCTGTCACGGCCCGGGTTTGTTTCTCCCGCGCCGCGGCTGACGCCAATCAGGCGAACGCCCCCTTCGACGCATCCATCGAACCGTCCGGATAGATGAAGAGCCCCGTGAGAGACTTGTCCATCGCGTGGATCATGACGGAAGTGAACAGGGAGAACGACGGCACTTTCGCGGCAATCATCGGCATCGTCTCGGTCTGGAGGATCTGTTTGCGCTCCTCGAGCGACGCCGCGCTGCGCTCCTTGTCGAGTGAGGCGTCCAGTTCGGGATCGACGATGCCGGTGATGCGCTTGGACGAGGAATGGAAATGCGTGCGCAGCACGAGGTCCGGCTCTGGCGATCCGGTCGACCAGCCGCAGTCGACCATATGGCCCGGACCGCCGCCGGGACGGTCGTAGAGACGCTCATTCCATGCCGCGATCTCCAGCACCGACAGCGTGACGGGGAACCCCTGCTCCTGCAGCATGGCAGTGATCACCTCGCCATACTCCTTGGTCTTGGGATAGAACCCGACCGAGGTGATGTATTCGAGTTCGGGCAGGCCCTGCCCCTTCGGGAAGCCTGCTTCGGCGAGCAGAGCCTGGCATTTCTCCGGGCTGTATTCGGGATAATTGGGCAAGTCGACATAGCCGAACTTCACCGGCGAGACATAATTCGCCGAGGCATGGCCGGCTTCGCCGAGGATTTCGAGCAGCATGGACCGGTCGATCGCGTGACAGGCTGCCATGCGCACGCGGGGATCGTCGAAGGGCGGCTTGGAACAGCGGAACCACAGATATTTGTTCTCGACCGAGACCACGCTGCTGATCGCCACATTCTCGTTACCTTTGAGGGTTGCCACCTGCTCCGGTTCGAGCCGCTCCACGATGGACGCCTGGCCGTTCATCAGCGACAGCATGCGGGTGGTCGAGTCGCCGACGAAATTGAAGCTGATGCCGGGGATGGCCGGCGCCCCGAGGAAGTAGCCCGGGTAGGCTTCCAACACCGTGTCGTTGCCTCGCTGCTCGACGAACTTGTAAGGCCCGGTGCCGTTCAGGCGCTGCGAAAGCGGCCCGCTCGGCCCGGCGGCGATGTCGGTTGCCGACAGCATCGGCAGGTAGGAGGCGAGGAAGATGAACAGATGCGCCGGATAGCCGCCCTTCGATGTGTCGACGATCACCGTATAGTCGTCCGGCGTCGTGATCGTCAGCGTCTCAGTCGGGCCTGGATACCATTGCGCCGGCCGGTCGGGCTGCGAGCCGTATTCGAAGGTCGCCTTGACGTCTTCCGCCTTGAACGGCTTTCCGTCGTGGAACTTCACCCCTTCACGCAGCTTGATCTCAAGCTTGGTCGGCTCAAGCAAGGTGATCTTTGTGGCGAGCTCGTAGATGACCTCGTCGGGATTTTCGACGCGCATCGGCGTGCGCGTCAGGAACCCCATGACGAAACCCTCGATGTTCTTCTGCGACAGCGTCGTGTGGGCCGTCGGATCCCAGTTGCCGGTGATGTTCTCGGCCGACAGGAAGACCAGTTGCTTGCCCGCCTGCGCAGCCGCGCCAGAGACCAGGAATTCCGGGTTGATCACCATAAGACCGGCGCCCGCTCCGAACGCCGCCATGCCCTTCATGAAATCACGCCTGCTTGACTCGGTCATATGTCGTTCCCCTTTTTTCATTATGTGGTTTTGTGGTTTTTCTTACGTTAGCCAAAACTCTCCACTTGGCAACACGGATTCTACTGTGCGCTGCTGATACTGCGCCAAAAAAGCGCAATTGCCTTACAATGTTGATATTTTGGGCATATTGACGCGAAAACGTTCTGCTGGAGAAACGCCGAGATAGCCTCATTGCCCAATAAGGCGGCATTGGATTAGGTTGTGGAGTGGTGTGGTTTCTTCCAAAACGTCGCAAAGCCAAACGCTGCGCGAAAATATCTCGCGGGAAGAAAATCAGCTATTCAACCGGAACATGCAGCCGCAATTTGCGGATGTCGGCTGGAGCATGGCGCTGAAGGCATTTGCGTAATCAACACGCCTCAGCGAGGGAAAAGAACCTCACCCATTCCAAGCACCGCGTTGTCGCCGCCATATTTTTGCGGCGCATTGCCCAGAAGCGGCCGTTTCAAAATACCCTCGGCGATCAGATGGCGATCGACGATGGCGGCAAAAACGCTCTCCGGCGCGCCGCATTCGACGAAGCTCGGCGACAGGCTTTTCGGCACGCGATCGAGCAGGATCGAGCCGCGACGCATCAGATAGCCGGGCATTTCGCCGGTGCCGCCGGCCACCACCAGCGTGCCGGCGATCATGCGGCTGCCGGCATTGTCGCCTGAGCCCTTCAGCACCGCGATCAGGCCGCGCCGCATGCGGTCGGCGGCAAAAGCGCCCGCTTTGCCCCTGACGATCAGCACGCCGCCATTCATGCCGGCAAGCTCCCCGGCGAGCGGCGCGCCAAGGTGATCGCCGGCGTTGCCTGTTATTTCAATCCTGCCGCCGCGCATTCCGGAGCCGGCATGTGGACCCGCATTGCCTTCGATCGTCAGCTTGCCGCCGCGCATGGCGCGCCCGGCCTGGGCGCCTGCATTGCCGACAATGCGAACCGAACCGCCCCGCATGCCTTCCGCCACGCGGTCGAGGCGCGCGCTTCCACCTTCGAACACGATGTCCAGCGCATCGTTGCCGGCGACGCGAAAAATATCGCCGACCTGCGATCCATGCTTCGACATGCCGATCTGGATTCTTTCGATATCGCGCCTTTCGATCCCGGCAAGCCGCTCCGGCGTCAGCGGCGACAGGTCGAGGCGCTCGGGCGGCTCGGCGACTAGGGTGAAGGTCAGTGCCCTCATGGCAGCATATCCTTCAGCGAATAGATGAATTTTCCGAGCTTGCCGCCGTAGTTGCCGGCGCTTATGCGAACCGCGCCTTTCTTCGGCCCAAGCCCGATGACGGCCTTGATGCCGGCCTTCATCGCGGCGGCAACGGCGTCGTTGGTCTCGCCATCGATGACGATTTCCAGGACGGCGTTGATGTCGGGACCGAGCTCACTTCTGACGACACCGCGCAGCGTCGGCGCGTAGGCTTCGTTGGCCGAGGCGATCATGCCCTTGTATTTACCGCCGATCTTGGAACCCGAACGGGCAATGCCGCCCGGAAACGGCACGATCGCGCCGGGCACCAGGCCTATCGCGGCGACCGCGGCCTCTGCGGCAACCAAGGCCTTGGCGCTGCTTTCAGCCATGACGAAGAAATTGCCGCCGCCGACGGCATCCTTCGTCAGCCCGGTCGTTGCTTCGCACAGGAATTCGCCATCCATGACGGGAACGCGCCAAAAATGCCGGCCGCCGATTTTCTTGGAGATCTGCCAGCCGTCGCCAAAATAACGCAGCGCCGAACCGAGCTTCAACTCGGCGCTGCCCTCCAGTCCGGCGAAGCAGGCGGACCCCGGCGAGGTCAAGACACACTGGCCGACGCGATTGAGCAGTTGTTTCTGCAGTTCGTCGGTTCCCATCGCGAAGATCATCACGCGGCAGCCGGGCCGGCCATCCGGTGTGGTCGATGGCGGCAGTTCGACATCGATTGCCGCTTCGCAGCCGCAGCCGATCACCGAGGTGGCAAAGCCGGTCATGGTGACCGCCGCCTGGCGAGCCCATTTCCGGTTCGGCGCGGTGATGACGATGGCGGTCGCGCGCATGCCGAAAGCCTCGGCAAAGGTATCGTCGATCACTATGCCATTTACACTCACGTTCGGCATGAAACCTCGCCGAATGGCTGTTCGCGCGCGATCGCGGAATCCGGGAAATTGAACCAGTCCAGCGACAGGCCGTAGCGCTGCTGGTGATAGTCCTCCAGACGCCGCACCATCGCCTTGTCCGGCGACGGATTGAGCCTGAGCGCCTTGCCCCAACGGTAATGGGTGATTTCTCCGTCTTGCACGACGAGATCGCCATCCTTGAAGACGTATGCCGCCTGCCCCAGCATTTTCGCGACATTCCCGTCCCTGCGGTAAACAGCGATGTCGGCTATGGCGCCGGGCCCGAGATGGCCCCGATCCGTCAGCCCGAGCAGCTTGGCTGGGGCGGCGCGCGTCATGATGGCAATTTCCTCGAACGTGTATTCGCGATCGATTGCAGCCAGGGTGGAGAGCGCCATGGCGGATTTTGGAAGTCCGGCAATCATTTCGGTGCGTGCTTCCCTGCTCATCAGCAGCTCGAACAGAGCCGGGTAGACGGTAAACGGCGCGCCGTTCGGATGATCGGTGGTGAAGAAGACACGCCAGGGATCGTCGATCAGGAGAAAAAGCTCGAGCCCGATCGCCCACTGCATCGCGCCATAGAAATCCTTGCCATAGCTGTAGGGCACGATGCCGCCGCCATTGCCATCGCCGTCATGGATGACGGATTTCTTCGGGCTCGCACTGCCACGCGCCGAAAACTGCCGCATGACGTCGGAGGAGACGGTGACCGTCTGGCCGAACATCACCTGGCCGATATCGATGGTAACCTCCGGCGTCGCGTTGACCAGTTCGGCGAGACGCGCCGCGGCCGAGGAAAACCTGCGCTTGCCTTCCGTGCCGTAGCCATAGAACTGGAGATGGGCGAGGTGCAGCGGCAACCCTTCCGCCGCCGCGATCGTCGCGGCCGCCGTATCCGCCGATCCGGGGCTGCCCAGATTGTTGCAATGGACATGCAAAGGATGCGGGACGCCAAGGCTGTCGACGGCGGCCTGCAGCGTCTTGACGATCTTGCGCGAGCTGACGCCATAGGAAGGCACCACATCGTCCAGCGAGAAGGTGCGGACGTTTTCCTTGAAGGCCGCCGCCGCGCCGGCGTTGATCACTTTGACCCCAAGCGCCCGTGTCGAGGCGACTGTCCAGGCGACATAGTCCTCGATCATTTGAGACGAAGCGTCGTCGCGGATCATCGACAGCAGGAAATCGTCGTTGCCGAGAATGGCGAGCGTCGCCTTGTCGATGATCGGGATGTCGGCCAATTCGAGATGGGTGTGAAGTGCCGCTCCCGGCGACATAGCCGGCTCGACGACCGTGGTGAAACCCATCTTGGCGTAGAGGCAGCCGGTCTGGAAGGTCGACCAGCCGGCATTGGAGAGCGGCGTCGTCGCCGGCCGCGCCTGATGCGCGGCATGCTGCTCGGGCAGGAGCAGCCGTGCCGTGTTCACATTGCCGCCACCGATGTGGGAATGGATGTCGATGGCGCCCGCCATCACGACGCAGCCGGCAGCGTCGATGGTCCGGTCGGCAGCGCCCCCCGCCGGCGCCGCAACGATCTTATCGTCCCTGATCCAGAGGTCGCCCTTGCCGAGACGACCGTTGACCGGATCGATGATGTCGCCGCCCGCAATTTTCGTCAGCATGGCAACGCGGCCTCGGCGGAGACATGACTGGCGACCAGGCGGATGACAGTCGCAGCGGAGGGCAGTTCGGACGCCGCTCGCGCATCGATCGACCTTAGCGAACCGGTGCGGCTGGAATAGACCACCGCCTCGTGATCGACGCCCGCTTCGCCGATGGCGATGGTGACCGCAGCGCCCGCGACCGGCTTCTGCGTTTTCGCCAACGCGATCAGCGCCATGCGGTTCCTTTTCTTCTGCGGCTGGACAATTGAGGAGGAGATCCGCAGGTGCAGGTCGGCTTCGCCGGCAGCGATCATGCGCGCGACATCGTAACGCCAGGGATCGAATTCCGGGAAGCCGCGCGCAAAGCCCGTGCGCAGCGGAAAACCCGCCATCCAGGTCGAGGCGAGCGCGCTTCCCCATCCGTTTTCGCGCGCCGGCAGATGAAGGCCGGATGCGCGTGATTTGCGGTTGAGATCGGCGATCAGTCCTTGCAGCATCTCCAGCGCCAGCCCTTCGGTTGCGTCGCCTGAAAACAGGAAGACTGGAAAATGCGCAGCCTCCAGGGCTTTGGCGAAATCGTCGAAGTTCGACACCGGCTGCGAAGTCTGACGCCCCCTGCACTGCGTCCTCAGCGCCGCCAGCGTCGCGCCGAGGCTTGCCTCGCCGCAGGAGAGGAGCGTCGCCGTCCGCCCGTTGCTCAACGGCGGCGCAGACGCCCCGTTCGACCCGACCAGAAAGATTTCACGTTGATTCTTGCCTGTGAGATCGGGGGCCGAGAGATCGGGAACCGTGGCCGAGAGCTCGCCGACAAATTCATGATGGATTTGCGGGAGTTCGCCCACGATCACCACGACATCGGCGCGCCGGCGCGTCTCGCCGGGCGCGACGGTCATCGCGCCTTTGTCGGTAAAAAGCGCGGTCTCCCGGGAAACTGCCGCGCCATCGGCATGATCGTATGCCGCGCCAACCCGCTCAGCCAGCGCGATCGCCGCCCTGGTGCCGTGTATATCCGTATCCAAGCTGAAAACCGGGCACCGGCTCGACCCCAACAACGCAGCGGCATGTGCAGCCGCGCGCTCGACCAGCGTTTCCCGGTTGCCGATCCAAGCAACCGCCATTCACTACGCTACTTTCTGGTGCCGGCCCGATCCTAGACGAAACTGGATCGGCCGTGAACCCCGCCTGCCAGCAGATTAGCGAATGTTTTCATACGCCATCAACAAATTCCGACCGCGCTTAATCATATTTGATGTAAGCGAAGCGCTGATCGGTCGGCGGAGTGCCTTCCAGCGCGCCGCCTTCCTTGGCCGGCTGCCACTGGACAACATCCTCGATCTTTTTGGCCAGCTCGAAGTCTTTGTCGGTGATGCCCTTCGCTGCATGGTTCATCAGGCGCACCTCGACCCAGGCATAGGACGCCGTGATGTCGGGATGGTGCCACGCCGCCTCGGCGAGATGGCCGACCGTGTTGATCACCATCAGTGTCGATTTCCAGCTGTGGGTCTTGTATTTGCGCCGGATCCAGCCGTTCTCGTAGCGCCATTTCGGCAGCTCCTTCTCGAGCCGGTCGGCGATCTCGGCTTCCGAATAGACCTTTTCCTTAGCTGTCTCGCTCATCTCGACCTCCGCGAATGGCCCGGTCCGTTTTCGCGCCGGGGCCAAAGAAGATAAAACGAATGCACTCTCTCCGGCTTGCCCCTTCTACGAAAACAGCTATCATGGCGACGGGCACCTAAACTTCCATGATGCGTCTATGATGCACCCATCGGAGGGTAGATGTCGAATTCTGTCACCATACGAGTGCCCTCCCGCCTGCACCTTGGCTTCCTCGATCTCAATGGTGATACCGGACGTCGCTTTGGCAGCGTCGGGCTACCTCTGAGCGAACCCGAAACCGTCGTCACCCTGTCTCGATCCAGCGAGACCATCGTCGAAGGCCCCGAGAGCCGTCGCGCCGGCGAACATTTGTCGACGCTCTGCAGCCATCTCGGCGTTCGCGGTCAGCACCGGCTGGCGGTCGAGCAGTCGATCCCGAGCCATGCCGGCCTCGGCTCCGGCACGCAGATCGCCCTTGCCGTCGCCTCGGCGCTGCGCACGCTCCACCAACTGCCTCTCGATATCGGCGGCGACGCGACCCTGCTCGATCGGGGCGGCCGATCCGGCATCGGCATCGCCAGTTTCGAAAGCGGTGGTGTCATTGTCGACGCCGGCAAGGACGACAGCGGCAGGCCGCCGCCGGTCGTGGCGCGATTGCCGTTTCCGGAAGAGTGGCGCGTCATCCTGATCCTCGACCATGCCGGGCATGGACTGCATGGCGATGCCGAGATCGCGGCGTTTCGCTCGCTGCCGCCCTTCCCGGCATCCGGCAGCGGCGAGATCTGCCGGCGGGTGCTGATGGGCATGATGCCGGCTCTGGTCGAGCACGACCTTCCAGCCTTCGGCGCCGCCGTCGCCGCGATCCAGATGCTGATCGGCACCCATTTCGCCCCGGCGCAAGGCGGCGTTTTCACCTCCAAGCGGGTCGAGAGGGTGGCCCATGCTCTCAATGAAGCAGGCGCCGTCGGCATCGGCCAGAGCTCGTGGGGACCAACAGGGTTTGCCTTCGCCCCATCGCAAGACGCCGCGGTCAGGTTCGTCAGCGCGGTTCAGCAGACAGTTGAGCACGGCATCGGGATCAGGATCGTCAAGGGCAGGAATTCCGGCGCGAAGATCAGTTCGACCAAACTTGATCTCGTCGGCAGCTGACGGTTCGGCAACGATCAGGTTCAAGAAGAAAGGCGAGAAATGGCCCGCAAACATATCCTGCACATGCTGACGCCGTTGAAGCACATGAGCCCTTTCGACGTGAACATGGCGCTCGATGCAGGCTTCGACGCCGTCGTTCCCTATGTCGATGTAAGCCTCGGCGAGGTGACAGGCCTCGTGCAGGACGCGATCTTTTCGCGCCCGCCCGATGCGGGGGTCGATACCGGCATCTTCATCGCCGGCAAGGATGCCTCGCTGGCGCTCGATATGTTCGATGCAGCGCGAAAGGCGATGGTGCCGCCTTTCCAGGTTTCGGTATTCGCCGATCCGGCTGGCTCGTTCACCACGGCCGCGGCGATGGTGGCCAAGGTCGAAAAAGCGCTGGAGAAGAAATTCGAGCGCGGGCTGAAAGACACCAGGATCGCCGTTTTCGGCGCCACCGGCGTCGTCGGCTTCTGCACCGCCGTCATCGCGGCCAGGGAAGGCGCCCGGGTCACGCTGGTGGGCCATGACGGCATCGAAAGGGTCGAGCAGATCGCGGCCGAGATCAAAAACCGATTCAAGATCGCCGTCGATGCGGCCGACGGATCGAGCGAGGCCCGGAAGACGAAGCTGGTCGAGGCGAGCGAGGTGATCCTGGCTTGCGCCAAGGCCGGCGTCCAGGTGGTCTCGAAAGCCCAGTTGAAAGGCGACGGCCTGCTCATTGCCGCCGACGTCAATGCGGTTCCGCCGGCCGGCATCGAAGGCGTGGCCGTCAACGCCAATAGCGATCCGCTCGAAGCGGCAAAAGCTGTCGGCATTGGTCCGCTTGCCATCGGCAACGTGAAATACAAGGTCGAATTCGGCCTCTTCAAAAGAATGATCGAATCCGAAAAAACCATCACGCTCGATTTCCAGGAAGCATTTTCCCTTGCACGCGAGATTGCCAAGTAACGCCGGATCCCTCCTGATCGCGGCGATTTCAGGCCGGGCGCTGGCTGCCGCTGCGCGCCGCGCCGGCTATCGTCCGCTGGTCGCCGATTTCTTTTGCGACACGGACACGGTCGCGCTCGCCGAACGCGCGACGTTGCTGCCGGGTGATCTGCAAGGCGGCATCAACGGGGAGCGCATCGTCGAGACGCTTCGGCAACTGGCTGGAGACGACCGGCCGGTCGCCATCGTCCTGGGCTCGGGCTTCGAGCGGATGACGGAGACAGTAGACGAGGTCGCGCGCCATTTTCCGCTCGCCGGCAATAGTGGCGCCGCGATCCGCAGGATCAAAGACCCGCAAATGCTGGCCGCCGATTGCGCCGAACTCGGCATCCCGCATCCGGAATTCCGATGGGACCGGCCGCCCGATCCGGAGAACTGGGTGGTCAAGACCGCGGGCGGCGCCGGCGGCACGCATATCAGACGGGCCACCGGAGAAACCCCGATATTACAGTGTCAGGCTCCTGGCGGCCGCTATTTCCAGCGTTTCGTTGCCGGCTGCAGCATCTCGGCTCTGTTCGTCGGCGACGGCCGAACCGCTGATATCGTCGGCTTCAGCCAACAATGGGCGTCCCCCGCCCCGGCAGCGCCCTACCGCTATGGCGGCGCCGTGCGGTTGCGACGCTTCGATCGCAGGCAGGCGGCGATGATCCGCGGCTGGCTTTCAGGTCTGGCGCGCCGCGCCGGCCTGGTCGGATTGTGCAGCGCCGATCTCATTCGCGGACCGGATGGCTACAAGCTCATCGAGATCAATCCGAGGCCAGGCGCCACGCTCGACATTTTCGACGATGCCGACGCGCCCCTGATCGAAGCGCATTTGCGCGCCGCCGCAGGCAAGGCCTACCGCCTGCCGCGCTTCATCGATTCGATGGCATCGATGGTGACCTACGCCGCGGCGCCGATCGCCCAGTTTCCATCGATTGCCTGGCCTGAATGGACTGCGGACCATCAGTCGCCCGGCACCCGTCTGATTGCCGGCGACCCTGTCTGCACCATCTTCGCGCGCGGTCCGAGCGCCAATTTGACCAGGCGGCTCATCAAGGGACAAGCCAGCCGATTGCAACACCAATGGGAAGGAGACCGGACATGAAAGACGGTTCGGCATTCCTGAACGACAATGCGCAGCGCATCATCGACGGCATGATCGGCAACGCCGAACGCCTGCGTATCGCCGTTTCCAGGGGGCCATTGGGCGAGTGCCTGATCGATGCCGGCGCCAAGGCCACCGGCGGCGTCGAGGCCGGGCTGCGCATGGCGGAAGCCGCGATGGGCGGGCTCGGCAGCATTTCGGTCTGCATGGACCGCGCGTCGGAGAAATGGCCGTTGACCATCGAAGTGCGGTCCTCGCAGCCGGTGCTTGCCTGCCTGGGCAGCCAGTATGCGGGCTGGAACCTGTCGAGCCAGGGCTATTTCGCCATGGGATCGGGACCGGCGCGGGCGCTCGCCCGCGTCGAGCCGCTGTTCGAAGCGCTTTCCTATCGCGACACCGCGTCATCCGCCGTGCTTATCCTGGAGACGGCCGAACCGCCGCCCCAAGCGATCGTCGAGAAGGTCGGCAAGGCGACCGGATTGCCAACCGAAAAGCTCACCTTCCTCTACGCGCCGACACAAAGCCTTGCGGGCAGCGTGCAGATCGTTGCGCGCGCGCTCGAGGTCGCCTTGCACAAGAGCAACGATCTCAAGTTTCCGCTGGAGAATATCATCGACGGCATCGGCACTGCGCCTATCCCCGCCCCCCATCCGGATTTCCTGACCGCCATGGGCAGAACCAACGACGCCATCATCTATGGCGGCAGCGTTCAGCTCTTCGTAAAAGGCTCGGCGAAAGACGCCAGGGAGCTCGCGGAGCGACTGCCGAGCCGCGCCTCTCGGGACCACGGCCACCCGTTCGCCGAGGTTTTCAAGCGGTTCAAGGGTGATTTCTATGCCATCGATCCGCTGCTGTTCAGCCCGGCCGAAGTGATCGTCACGGCGATCGAGACCGGCGACACGTTTCGCGCCGGCGAGCGTGATCTGCGGATGCTCGAACGGAGCCTCGGTTAGACCATGGCGGTGCAATGGATTCGTCTGTCATCCGCCTGCCGGGCCGCTCGCTCGCGCTTTCGGTATACCGGTATCCGGAGCGTGACATGATCCCCCGCATCCTGATCGTCAGCGACAATTCGGACGCTCGCGCCAAAGGCCTGGCGGCAAGGCTGGACAGGCGGGGCGCCGTTGTCGCAACCGTGCCGCTGGCGGCGATCGCGTTCGACACCGGCAGCCCGAGCGGACTGTCGATCCCCGGCTTCGACGGCGCGCTGCCCGATGCCGTGCTGGTCCGTTCGATCGCCGCCGGATCGTTCGAAGCGGTCACCCGGCGCCTCGGTGTGCTGCACGCATTCGCCAAGCTTTCCATTCCGGTGTGGAACTCCGCGCAGGCGATAGAACGCTGCGTCGACAAGTCGATGACGACCTTCCTCCTGAAGAATGCCGGCCTGCCGACGCCGCCGACATTCGCGGTCGAGGGACGTGCCATGGCCGAAGCGATCGCCGAACGCGAACTGCCGTTCACGCCGCTGGTGCTGAAGCCGCTTTTCGGCGCGCAGGGCCGCGGCATCAGGCTGATCGAAACATTGTCCGATCTCCCCGCCGACGAGGAGGTGAACAGCGTCTACTATCTCCAGCATTACGTGCCGCGTCCCGGGCCTCCTTTCCGCGATTTTCGCGTTTTCGTCTGCGCCGGCGAAGTCCTGGCGATGATGAGCCGGCGTGGCGACGACTGGATCACCAACATCAACCGCGGGGCGGTGCCCGAGCAAGTCTCGGGGCACGGCGAAACCGAACTGGCGGCGCTGGCAAGAGCCGCCGCCGCCGCTATGTCAGCGGATTTCGCCGGCGTCGATATCGTGCCGGCGGCCGACGGCAAGCTGTTCGTGCTGGAGGTCAACAGCATGCCCGCCTGGTCCGGGCTTCAATCGGTCGTCGCGGTGAACATCGCCGATGCGATTGCCGACGCCCTGCTGAAATTCCTGGCCGATCGCCGAGCTGATCGCCCAGAGGGGGCGGCGGCGCGCCCCTACCGCCTCACCGCGCCGGCGAATTCGTGACGAGCCGGTAGCATGGCGCTTTCGCGAGAACGCCTCCGGGTTGCCTACAAGGACGCCTGCCGGATGGAGATCGAGGCGCTGAAACCGGGCAACGTCCACCTGTTCGCCGACGGGCACGGCATGTCCGCCGCTCAGTTCATGATGAGCGCAGAGGTCTCGTCGGGGCCGCTGACCGATCCTCGCCTGCCGGTCGGACAGCGTATGCTGGAAGCCGTCCGCGCGACACGTCAAGCGGTCGCGACCAACACCAACCTCGGTATCATCCTTCTGGCAGGGCCCCTGCTATGCGCCGCCGAAATGACGGGCGCCCCACTGCACGACAATCGACTGCACGACAATCTCGACGCGGTGCTGCACGCGATGAGCATGGACGATACCAGGGCGGTGTTCGAGGCGATCGTCGCCGCCGCGCCGGGCGGCCTTGGAGAGGCCGCGAACGATGTGCGGCAAACGCCTAAGGTTCATCTGCTCGAAGCCATGCGGGAGGCGGCCGACCGTGACATGATCGCCCGCCAGTATGTTACCTGTTTCGGCGACGTGTTCGGCGTCGGGCTTGCGGCTCTGGAAGCGGCGCTGGCACGCGGGGAAGGCGGCATGTGGCCGACGGTGTTCGCCTATATGGCGTTTCTCGCCGGCTTCCCCGACAGTCATGTGATGCGCAACCATGGCGCTGAAGCCGCAAATCAGGCGCGGCAAGAAGCCCTTGCCGTTCAGGCGGCGCTCCATGCCAACGACGACGAAGCGTCACGCATTCGTCGGCTCATGGAACTCGACCGCCGGCTGAAGGCGGACAAGGTCAACCCCGGCACCTCGGCCGACCTGACCGTGGCTACTCTTTTAGTCCACCTCCTCGGCGTTCAGCTTGCATAATCGCAACGTTGGTGGTTGACTTTCAGGAGCGGAAGCTGGGCTTCCGCGGCTATCCAGCCAACCGGTCCGGATGTCCGGGCGCTGCCAACAAGGATAGCTGTCCATCGAGCGCTCGCTCGGTTTGCGGCGTCTTTGGACACCATAACTGTGTCTTGGAGGAAAATTGGCATGGCAAAGATCTCGAAAGTAATGGTCGGTGAATCGCTGGTAGGAGACGGCAACGAAGTGGCGCATGTCGACCTGCTCATCGGCCCGCGGGGGAGCGCGGTCGAAACGGCATTTTGCAACGCGCTTACCAACAACAAGGACGGCTTTACCTCCCTTTTGGCGGTGATCGCGCCCAATCTTCAGTGCAAGCCCAACACCGTGATGTTCAATAAGGTCACGATCAAGGGCGCCAAGCAGGCCGTGCAGATGTTCGGCCCGGCCCAGCATGCGGTCGCAAAGGCAGTGCAGGATAGCGTCGCCGAGGGGATCATTCCTGCCAGCGAGGCGGACGATCTGTTCATCTGCGTCGGCGTTTTCATCCACTGGGACGCGGCGGACGACGCCAAGATCCAGAAGTACAATTACGAAGCGACAAAGGAAGCCATCCAACGCGCCGTCTCGGGAACGCCGACGGCCGCCGAAGCCACGGATAAGCGGGACCAGGTGAAGCACCCGTTCGCGGCTTAGACAAGAGACAGCCCCGCACAGGCAAAACCCTCCGCTGAGCCGGATGGTCTGTTGCGCCGCCTGAAAAAGCTACTGGGCCTTTAGAGCATCGGACCCAAAGCCTGCCCTCAGGCCTGACCCGAGGGTCGGGAATCGTTTTTGGGAAATCCGATGCTCCAGCAAAGAGATAGAGCGGCGACACGATCGACTTGAGAGTTCGCCGCTCTTAATCTGAGGCACAGTTTCCGAGGCAGAGTTCGAGGTTACGCGAATGTCAGGCGCCAAGCGTCGCGAGGTGTTCGGGCGTGAGCGTGCCGTCGTGCAGCGAGGTCGCGACCAGCGCAGCAGTGATACCGAGTGACGAAAGGGCGCGAATGTCAGCCTCGTTGCGCACCCCGCCGGCCGCGATCACGGAGCGGCTTCCAGCCTTTGCCTTGATCGCCTCGAGCCGCGTGAAATCGGGACCGGAGGCGGAGCCGACCTTGGCCAGTGTCATGACGATCACCTTTTGCGGCCAAAGCTCCGGCTCGTCGAGAAATGATGCCGGACCGCGAAACCCGTCGTCGAAGAAATCCAGCGACAGGATAAGGTCTGGATGATCGCAAAAACGCCGGAACAGCGCGTCGTCTTGCTGCGATTCGGAACCCAGGACCGGGTAAAGACGACAGGGTTCGGCAAGTGCTGCCGAAAGGGTTTTCTCGTCGGCGATGCCGGCATCGACCCAAAGCTCCGGCGGCTCCGCCATCGCCTTCAGCCGGGCGAGCGCGCCACTGTTTGGCGTACCGCCTTCGATGGCATCCAGATCGGCGATATAGAAGGTCGGAAAAGGGTAAAGCCCGCGGAGGCCCTCAGTGACCGCGACGACATCGGAGCTTTGGCTGAGCGGCGTGACGATCGGCCTGTAGCGATCGCGTTTTCCTTGCTGGGCGCGGACCACTTCGCCGCCTTTCAGGTCGAGAACCGGAATGATACGCAACGCTTTTTCTCGCTAACCAACTGTCCCTTGTGATGAAAGCTTGAAGTGTGGAAAAAAGAAAGAGCATCGTTGCCGGCTTCGATATCGGCGGCGCGCATCTGAAGGTGACGCGCGCGGAAGACGGCCGCATCGTCGAGGCCGTAACGATCGCCACGCCGCTTTGGCTCGGGCTCGACAAGCTGACCTCGGCATTCGAGGAAACGGCTCCGATTTATGCGGGCGCCGATCTCAACGCATTCACCATGACCGGCGAACTGGCTGACATCTTTCCGTCCCGCGATGCCGGCGTCGCAGCTCTGCTGGATGAAATTTCAAGCCGTTTCCCCGGCGAAAAACTGATCTATGCTGGGCCGTTTGGCTTTGTCGGGGTCGAGCAGGCAGCGCGGCTGAGCATCGATGTCGCCTCCGCCAACTGGCACGCGACAGCGTCGCTGGTGGCCAAACTCGCCGGCGATGCCCTGTTCGTCGATATGGGCTCCACCACCACCGACATTATCGCCGTCAAGAATGGCGCCGTCGCCAATGACGGCTACACCGATGCCGGACGGCTGCTGACCGGCGAACTGGTCTACACCGGCTTCAGCAGGACGTTCCTGTTCGGTGTGGCCTCGTCGGCCCCCGTCCGCGGCAGGCTGACACCGCTGATGAACGAGTATTTCGCCTCGATCGCCGACGCGCACCGGATCCTGGGGGTGCTCGACGAGAAGGACGACAGGCACTCTACCGCCGACGGCAAGGAAAAAACGGTCGACGGTTCGATCGCGCGGCTGGCGCGCATGATCGGGCGCGACGCCGCCGACCTGACACAGCCGGAATGGCGTGAAATCGCGCGCTGGTTCAGCGAGCAGCAATTGCGCAAGATCCACGACGCAGCATCCCTTGTTGCCGGGCCCCTGGCTCGGGATGTGCCGATCGTCGGCGCCGGAACCGGCCGCTGGCAGATCAGGCGGCTGGCCGAACGCATGGAACGCCGCTTCGTCGATTTCGCCGAGATCATCCCCGCAGATGACGCCGTTCGCGGCGAAGCGAGCAGCGTGGCACCCGCGTCAGCGGTGGCGCTGTTGGCGGGATCTCAATTGTAGGCGCTATATCATGGCCATCCGATCAATCCGGGAGATGAGATACTGCCCGGCTTGAAAGATCTCAACCCGTACCAGTGCATCCAAAATCGGACCGCGCGCAGGGTCGCAGGGTGGAAAGCTGACGTTCGGCACCCGCTCGGCGCGTGTCCGGTTCGCGCCCCTTTCCAGCCGTTCGTCCAACTATCGCAAGTTCCTGAAAGCGGACAGTCTGCTTTCTCGAAGGCGATATCAGCTTGGGGGTGTGAAGCGGTCATTTCCGACAGTTAATCTCAAGCGTATGCTTGCGCCAAAAGCGGACTCACCTCCGACCAGCCTCTGACGGAACTCAGTGAAGCGGTAATCTAGGTCCGACGCGCGAACCCGAGCCGCATCGGCCCGTCAGACACATTCACGTAGTCGAACCCGCCGACAAGGTGGTCTACAGGCTCCAGGTCGACGCGGCCAATTGGATCGAAGATCGGCATGCCTATCGCCCCTTGCGCTGATCAGCGGCACCAAGCAAGGCGACGCCGATGCCGATCGCCAACAGCGCCCAGCCGATCCACCCCGCGATCTCGGGGATGTCGAGCTGAATGCCCAGGTATCTATCGAGGGCCCATTCGACAACGACTTGGAATACGCCGGTGATAGCCGTGACGCCGGCGGTCGCGATCATCGTCCCCAGCCGCAGCAGGGTCGTGCCCCAACGCCAGCGGAGAAAATCGAAGATGCGGTCCCAGATATCCTTCTTGCCCTGCACCGGCGGAATCCGGGTCAGGTCGATGCCGATCACCTCAATGTCATCGAGCGTGGGCACCTGGTCTTCCTTGGCCTCCCACTGCGCCCGAGCGGCCGCAACGGTCTCCTCCAGAGTCGGGGGCGGCGACCACGGCCAGCGCCATCGCTTCGACCGGGCCAGAAGGAACACGGCAAGCACGCCGCGGTGCGACGTGTTTCCGGCCTCAAGAGTGTCTATCCAGGACACGGCCGGCGTGTCCTCGGACGTGCCGGTAACGAGCGGCTGGGCGGCTGCATACCCTATGCCGGATAGCAGCAGCGAAGGCGAAGGCGGTGGCCCGGCCGGCGCAGCCACGCTGTAGGCGTTGTCGGACTGGGCCTCCAGCCGGGCCTGCACCAGCTCCCGCACAGCTTGCGCATCGGCAATGTCCAGCACCCCGGCATCGAGCGATCGGCTGTCCTCGGCCGCCTCCTTCAACTGCAGCAGGCGCAGTCTCGCGGTGTCGCCGAGCTGGCGGGCGCTCCGGGGGCGGCGTTCGAAGTGCTCGCCCAGATAGAGCATGTCCTGGGGCTCGAAGGGTTCGAAGTCGCCTTCGCGCTCGGCCTTGCTGCGCAGCAGTCCCGAGAGCCATTCCCGGCCCGGTTGCGAGGTCGCGATCTCGCGGAGCGCCAGCAGCGCCTCCTTTCCGGGCTGGTCGCGCAACCGATCGAGGATGTTGTCGCGGGCCTCTTGGGCATGGTCGCGCAATCCGGGGCTGTAGACTCCCGAACCGGCGCGGTGAATATCGTCGGCCCGCCGAATGTACTGGTGCAGGATGCCATAGAGCCGGCGCAGCGATCGGGGCTGCATAAAGGCCGACCGGGCCACCGGTCCGGCGTGGAAGTCCCCTCCGAACAAGGCAACCGCCGTGTGCATCGCTAGTTCGGTCGCCTGCTTGGCCGGGAGCGCCGCAAGGTGGCCAGCGAAGGCCGGGATCGCCGCGTCCGGCTCCACGCCCATCCACGCCGCGAACCACTGTCCAAGGTGTGAAACCTCCGCCACGCTCTGGCTTTTCGGCCGCGCCAGGGCGGCGATGGCCGCATCGGGGCCGCTAGCGCCCCTCACGATCCTCAGCACCTTGCTCAAGGCGCCGCTATCCGCCGGCTCATGCTCGTGCAGCAGCTCGATCAGCATCGGACTCAGATCGTCCCAGGCCCATTGGCCCGACCAGCTCACGTCGCCGAGGACGTCGTTGCCCCGGTTTTCAGCGACAGCCCCGGTCAGTTCATACCGGATCTGGGCAAACAGGAAGGCCGTCACTGCCTCGCGATGGTGCTCGTGAAGCGTGGGAAACCAGGTCGGGAAGCCGTTGAGCTCGAACACCGCGTGCCGCGACGCGATCTCAACCTCATCTGGACTCAGAGTTTTGAGGATCGAAGGCGTTTCTCGCGTCTCGATAGCGAGGCCGGCAAGGCCCAGGATGGTGGCGAACGCCGTTTCATTGGCCGGCGCCCCTTCAGACCGGAGCGTCGGCCGGTTGAGGCGCCAGAAACTCTGCGCCGCGTCCCTGAACAGCCGCGCCAGGTCGTCCCCGAAGTCCGCGGCCAGACCACGCCAGTCATAGCTCGACCAGTGGTTCTGGTGCTGGTCGTCTCGGGTGCGGTCGAAAAGGTAACGGATCGCGTTCAGCTGGCCAGCCCGCTCCGGGTGAGAGCTGAGCTCGGTACGCAACTGTTCGAGATGCGCATTGAGATTGTCGCGAGACTCCCTGAGCTCTCTCGCCTCGGCCGCCCGGCGCTCCTTGTCGCGGCGCGTCCATCGCCGCTGTTGGGCCTTCAGTTTGCGCATCTCCGGATCGGCCACCGGGTGCAACAGCGCCTGCAGCCTATCCGCCACTTCCCCATCTGCTGCAGCTCGCTTCATAGCCGTCAGCCAGTGCCGCGGGCGACCATTGTTCTGGTAGAGATGGAAGGCCAGCGTCAGGGCAACGAGTTGATCGTCCAGCACCGGCTTCGACGTCATCGCCTCGACCGTATGATCGAAATCGTCGGCGCCGAACTTCCAGGCCGCACCGTAGTTTGCCGGCCGCCACCAGTCGACGACCCGCCGCCCGCCCTTTGCGGCCTGGTGGCCCCGCAATTGCTCGACATCATGCCAGAACTGCGCCCGGTTGAGCTCCGGCCACGCCGGAACGAGTTCGGCGAACGTCTCCTTCTCCCCCGACAGTACGTCGCTCTGGTAGCTGCGGGCGGTGCTCACACGGCGGATGATGCTGTGAGCGGCAGGCGTCAGCACGATGGTGTCACGCTCCTGGATCAGCCGATCCACCGCCCGCGAGGCCGCGACCAGCACCCACTCGAAGCGCTGCGAGACCTGGTTACTCAGGTTGCTGAGCATCGGCGCGGTGCCCAGCAGCGCCTCCAGGCCGACTACTAGGGCCGGGTCGATGACCGGACTCCGCTCCACATAGGCGGCAAGCTCATGCGACAGATGATCGACGGCGTGCTCCTTTTTCGGCGCCGCACGGCCGATTGCCGCGAGCAACCAGGTGACGCTCGCCGGTGTGCCGGGCAAGCCCGAGATCAACTCGGACAGTAGCCGCCGGTCGAGATCGGGCTCCGCCAGGACCGCCTGGCGCACTGCGTCGATTTCGAGTTCCGTCCCGATCGCATTGAGGGCGCGGAAAGCCGTCAGCCGGCGATAGCCGGCATCGGCGGGATCGCTGGCCAGTTTGATGACTTCGGGGGCGAGGTCGCGAAGCTGTCCGAGCCAGACCATCCTGAGCAGGAAGGGCGCAACTTCCGGATCGTCCGCATAGCGCTGCAGCAGCACCCGAATCTCGTCCGCAATGTCCTCTTTTGCGAATCGTTGTACCGCCGAGTAGTCCTCCACCGAGCGTCTAGACGTGTGCTTGGAAAGTTGCTCGCAAACGTCGGCCAGGATCCTCTTGCGATCGGCCAAAGGCAAGCGGCTCGGGTCCCCGCCTTCGAAGACCACCTCCGGCGCCAAGGCCAGCACCCGCCGGCGGATGCCTTCATCCATCAGCATGAGCCAAGGCAGCACCGGGCGCAGCATCGACGACAGCACCTCGATCCCGTACTGGCGGCGAAAGAACAGCTGTTCCAGGCCAAGGCGCGACGGCGCCTGCCCGAGGCGGTCGGCGAACCATTGCGCCGCCAGGAATTCACGAACCGACCGGTGATGGAACCGGACCGTTCCGTAGATGGCGCCGTCAAACACGGGGCGTTGCAGCAGCACCCCCGCTTCGGCATCAGTCCACTGCGGGAGAACGGTGGAGATGGCAACGCCATCGGTGGTGTCCGCACCATCGGGCACCCGAATGACCGGCAACCCGGTCAGCGTCACGGCAGCTGCCAGGGCCTGTGCACCCAACCTGGCCTTCTCGGGCGACAGGGCGTTGACATCGGCCCGGTTCTGATCGCGCTCCTCCAGCCGGCGGTCAATGCTGGCCGTCAGGATCTCCCACCGCGAGCCTATCCTGCCATTCACACGCCAGAAATCGACCAGCTCGTCCAAATCCTGGGGCCGTCCCGCGAAGCCCTTGGCATCGGCGCGTTCTACGGCATCGACGAACGCTGCAGGATTTTCGACCCCGCGGGCGGCGACAAAGCGGCTGACCTGGTCGTCGCCTAGGTCCTCGAGGGCGACCACTCGGTACCCGGATGTGACGCCGCCTCGGACACGCTCCGTCCGGACAGTGTCGCCGTCCAACGCATCGCCGCTCTCGTTCGTCCGTGTATTGGTGTCCGGTGAAGGATGCGGCAGCAGCTCGACGCACAGGCCCAGGTCGGTGGCAGGTCGCCAGGCGCTGATGCGGCTGGTCAGCACGATGTGGGCGCGGGCCTTCGCCGCACCCAGCACGCTGGCGAACTTTCGGATCGCGATCCCGAAATCGCCAGGATGGCGCAACCGTGCCTCGTCCACGGAGTCGAGGAGCAGCCAGGCTTCTTCCTGGCCGGCCAGCCACGCCTCGAAATCCGGATACTGCTCCGGCTCGAACGCGAGCTCGAAATTCTCCGCCAGCAACTCCAGGCGGATGAAGAACGCCACCTTGCCTTCGTGGCGGAGGCGGCCGGCGAGATTGCGGATCTCCCAGGTCTTTCCGGCTCCCGCCTCGGCCAATACTACCACCCGCATTTCCGGGCAGAGCTCGGCCCAGGTGCTCGAAGCGCCCGAACCCATGCGCCTCTGCAGGTCGAGCTCGTCCGTCAGGTTCTCGCCGACCGGGATGTCACGCAGCGTGCGATCGAGGTCTATGAACTCGGACTGGCCAGTGGTCGAAAGATTGGCGAGGTTTTGCATTCCTCTTGCTAACACGCTCGCGGAACAAGGTGATCGAGCGGACGGCCCTAATTCAGATGTATCTTCCGACAAAAGTCCAGACGTGCGACCCAAAACGTGCCTCTATGACCCGCGAAGATGCGGCCTGGCCGACGCGACAGCATAAGCCCCCTGAATTAGAGGCCTTTTCGTCTTAGGCTTGCCTGCCGCCCATCAGGGACCGCTTAGGGGACGGGGATAAATGAACGGCAGCTTTGGGGCAATCAGGAAAAGCCGAAAGCACTGCTGCTTGAATGAATGGCCAAAAGGAGTCGGAACCTACCGTGCGCCTGATCCAAGCTTATGTCCGCTTCACTAGCATCGCGCACGAGACCGGACGGTCTCCTCACGGCCCCACTCCGGTCATCGTGCATACCGGGCTCAATGACCGCAAGGGGTCGAACACCGCCGTTTGAGAACAGCGCCACCGTGTATCATGCTAAAACGCGTCAGCCCGGACGCTTACCCTGGTTCAGCATACCCCGTTCAGCCGCGCGCATCCTCGCCGCTGGCATCCTCGGCCGCGAGGTGGTCGCCGACGCGCTGCATCAGCCAGCCCCAGGCTTCCTTTTCCCCCTCGCCTGCGGTCTTTTCGACAGCGATCGAAAGGTAGGCGATTTCCGCCTCGATCTTGTCGCGCGGCAGCATGCCGAGCCGGCTGACCAGTATGGCCAGTTCCAGCACCGCCGCCTTGGCGCGGTTGAGGCCGGTGAACGGCGCATGCGTTTCCTCCCGCACCACGCGGCAGAAATGGCGAGGTCGCATAGCGTCGTCATCGACACTTTCGACTTCGAGGACCGAATGCGCGAGCGCCGCCTCGAGCCGCGGCACCGCAAACCCGTCGACCGCAACCGTTGGCCAATCCTTGCGGCCGGTCAGGCAGCCGGCAAAGATACGCACGTCGTCGGTGTAATTGGCGATGGCGAACGGCACTTCGGCGAGATTGTCGAGCGTCACCGACGGCCGGAACGGCGCGATGACCCAGCCGTCCTTCTCGGCGATGATGCCGATCGGCGCGATATGAATGTCGCCGGTCTTGTTGACAGTGGTGATGATCGTTTCGCTGATATAGGGCATGGTTTAGCGCTCTTTCTTCGCGCGAAGCGTGTGGCCCGCTTCCGCAAGGCGGGTGCGATCGGTTTCGGGAGCCGGCGCGGCCACGCCCCATGCGAGCGGCTCGTCCTGCACATAGCGCTTGCCGAGGCGCCACGCGATCTCGGCCTTCATCAGCTCCGCGCCGAGATAGAACGCGTGCGCGCCATCGGACTCAACGCCAAGCCCGGCAAAGAGTTCGAACGCATCCGTGGCAACCGCATGCCCGTTACTGTTGAAGACATGGATGCCGTCTTCCGCGGTCATGATGCGGAAATTGGCGTCGCGTACCTCGGTCGCCAATGCATCGATATCCCCGGTGGAGGCCGTGAAGGGCTTGCGGTCGTGAATCTGCAGGAGCCCTGGATGGTAACTCCGCGGCAGCGCACCGTCGTTCTTCGCGGCAAACAGGATGCGGCGGGCAATATCGTGCTCCTCGATCGTTCGCAGCGTGTGCGGGCTGACATGCACGGCAAGCACGTTCCGGATCTGAAGTTCCGAGCAGAGCCCGGCCAGAACGGCGGTAACCCCGGAACTGTCGGCGTCGGTCAATTCGGTGAGATTGCCGGTGCCCATCAGCAGTTCGACCTCGGGCCAGCGGCGGCGCGCCTCGATGAAGCGCGCAAGTGAGGCGGCAAAGCCGAAATGGATCGGGTCAAGCACGGGATCGGCGATGAAGGCGACACCGGCCTTTTGCGCCGCGTCGATGGCCCGGCCGAGCGAATCCAGGTCGCCGGGCGTGGACGGGATCAACACTGGTACAGCCTTGTGGTCGAAGGCCAAAGGCAGCGTGTTCTCATCGAGGCTGAGAAGATAGTCCGCTCCGGCGCGTGCGCCGATCGAAAGTTCGTCCGTGCTGGCCGAATCGACACTGACCAGAAACCCCTGTGCCTTCAGCTCGAGCACGGCCTTTTCCAGCAATGGAAACGGCGTCTCCGGCAGGCAGCCGAGATCGATGACGTCGGCGCCGGCTGCAGCCAGCGTCCGTGCCCTCGCCACCAGCGCCTCGACCGACAGCATCGGCGCATCGACGATTTCGGCGAAGATGCGCATGTCGTGACGCGAAAGGTCGGGCGGCTCGCCCGCCCGGCCGAGAAAGCCCGGCAGATCGGCGATCTCGTCGGGACCGCGCACAAACGGCACGCCGAAATGGTTCGACAGATGCTCGATGTCCCCCCGATAGCGGCCGGGCAGGATGACGCGGTCGGCGCCGCCCGTCAGGGTGAGCCGCCGCTTGATGATGTCTTCGCTCATCAGCGCCGCGACCTTGACGCCAATGTCGATGATCTCCCACGCAAATTCGGTTTCGCCCAGTCCGGTCAGCAGCCTTTCCAGCCGGACCTTGGCCAGATGACCGGTAAGAAAGGCCAGCCGCTCAGCCATGGCTTGCGAGTTCGGCGTGGCGCCGTCTGACCGAGGCTTCGAGTTCGGCGAGCGACTCGACCACCTGGGTCCGCTCGAAGCTCTTCAATTGTCTGGTATTCTCCAGGTCGATGCTGCGCGGATAGACCTTGACCAGACCGTGCGGCGCCATGGTTTCGAGCTCCGGCGCGGTGTCGCAGGCAAAGACGATGGCCGGCACCCGGCATTTTCCCGCCTGGGCAAAGACATTGGTAGCGAGCGTGTCGGAAATGCCGTGCACGCATTTGGCGACCGTATTGGAACTGGCCGGCGCCACCACGACCGTGTGATAGACGCCGTGATAGAATTCGCCGACCGGGATCGCGCTCGCCGTCTTGTCGTGCAGAACGCGCGTCGTCTCCGGGAAATCGAGCTTGAGCTTGTACATGCGCAGCACTTCGTTGGCGGCTTTCGACACGAAGACATCACAATGCTCGAGCTGGTGAATGAGTGCGAAGCTCTCCGTAAAAAAATGACCGGAACCGGTCAGAACCCATGCCCAGCGCGGCGTATGCAGCTTCGCCATCGCCTACCCTGCTTTTCTTGCCGGCCGGATCGGGGGCGCGATCGCGATGCCGGGCAGATTGCCCGTCGCGAGCAGGGCCCCGGCCTCGGCAGCATCTTTCGGACCGGCGAGATGGACATCGACACCGTCGGGCAGCATGGCGGCAAAGCCGGCATCGACGATGCCTCTGGCCCTCAGGCTGTCGATCGTATCGCTGCCGAAGAATGCGCCGGTTTGCTTGATCAGCAGCAGCGCCTTCGCACCGAGCTTGCCGGCAAGCCAGGCGGCAAGGGAATCGGAAGTCATGTCCCAGGAAGCCGGAATGTCCGGCGCCGGCAGAGCCAATGACGACGGTAGCCACACCGGGACCTTCCCCGCAGCCCACGCTTGCACCATTTCTTCCAGCGACCGTGCCGGCACCAGCCTTTCATGCCGATCGAGGATGATTTGGCCGAACTGCTCCATGGCGAGGATCGCCATGGCGTGGGCAGCGGTATCGGAAAAATCCATGTAAATCTGGCTCTCTCGCACCTGGTCGGCAAACTGCCCGCCGCCGGGCACGATCACGATCGGCAGCTTGGAGCTTGCCAGCGCCGCGATCCAGTTCTCCATTTCCGCCGCACGCGCCGTGCTGCCGCCGAGCTTGACAATGGTTGGCCTGATGACCTCAGGCCTTTCCTGTCGCGGCTGGGAAACAGCGCTTTGCTCTTTTCGGCCGGCAGGGCCGGAGGCAACGCCGCGGCCTGCCGCTTGGCGTTTGCGTTCGATCTCGACGCCGACGCCGCCTGGGCCGAGTTCGAGTTTTTCCACTCTTACCGTGACGCGCACGACCCGCGGGTTCTCCAGAATGTACGTCGCCACCTGCTCGGCCAAGGCCTCGCTAAGCTGGATGTGGCCTCGCGCGACGATGGTGCGAATGCCGTCCATGATGATGTCGTAGGAGAACACATGGCGCATGTCTTCGGGATGGTCGGTGACTTGCAGCACGTCGGCGGTCACGTCGAAACGCACCTTCTGTGTATGGCCGTGCTCGAAGCTGTAAGCGCCGATCTGGACCGGCAGGACAAAGTCCCGCACGAATATCTTGTCCGTGCCCAATGTCGGGTCGGTGCCCGGCGAATAGCCCCTCGCCGCCAGCAGGCGGTAGTCGACGCTCGACGGCCCGCCGGCCCGGGATTCCTCCGGGACCAATTCGCGGATCTGCGAAACCGCCTCGGCGCTGATCGAACCTGCGCGGCCGGCGTGGCCGCACAGCGCCCCGCGAAAGCCGAGAAAATCGGGAGCGAAAGGCAACAGGCGCGGAATGTCGGGGGCTTCCAGCGATCCGCTCAGGCCAACCATCAGACCAAGCGATTTGGCTCGATCGATGAACCCCGGGATACGCTCGGGCGGCAGATGGTCGAGCAGCCGCCCGTTAGCCTTGTTCGCAGTGTCGACCATGGCGCCATGGAAGCGATGTTTGGCAAACACCGGCAAAAGCTCGAAATCCGGCGCCAGATCGGCGAAAAGCACGGCGATCAGCTTCGTTCGCGCGGCGAGCGGCGCGAGCGCCTCTGCACAAGCGACGGCATTTGCCGACGGAAAGAAGCCTATCTTGACGTAATCGGCGCCGGTCGCAGCGATCTCTTCGGCCTTGGCGCGGATCGTCTCGGGTTCCATCGGCAGATCGCCGCAGACCGCGCTGATCGGCGCCCGGCCGGCGATGAACGAGGTGGCCTGGCCAATAATTTCGGAGGCTACCGCCCCAAGGGCACCGGCTTTCGGATCCTTCAGATCTATGATGTCGACGCCGCCCGAAAGCGCGATTTTCGCCTCGTCGACGCCGGTGACACTGGCCAGCATTCTGGTCATTGGACTTTCTCCGGCATGAGGGACAGGACGATCTCGGGCCCGAATACCGACATCCGCCCAGTTGCCGTTCCGGCGACAAGGCATGGCACTAAAGCAGACGCGATAAGTCCACTTTCAGGGTTTGATAAATTTTGCCGGTCAGCTAAGCTCATCATGGGCACCTTGACTTCGCGCCGGTCCGACAACAATCGGACTTTAGCGCAAGAACGGGTAATTTTTATCGATGACGAGCGCGGTGCCGGGCACTCTCGCGGCCTTTTTGTGCTTTTTTTCCCTGACCGTCAACGTTCCGGGCGCGCTAGCCCAAGAGGCGACGGGCGAGCAACCGGCTGCAACGGCCAAGCCGGAAAAAAAGATAACCGAAATCAAGATAGGCTATTTGCGCGCTTATGCGCCGCAGCTGGCCTTGTCGGTGCTCGACGTTCCGCCGCGCGACGAAGGCGTTGCCGGCGGCAATGTGGCGATTGCCGACAACAACACGACCGGCAGCTTCCTCGGCCAGAAATTCAGCCTCGACGTGACCGAGGTAAAGCCGGATGCGGACGTCGTTTCGGCCTTTCAGGACATGATCGCCAAAGGCGACCGCTATGTGGTTGCAGATATCTCGGCCAGGCAATTGCTGTCGATCGCCGATCTTGCCCGCGACAACGGCGTGTTGATCTTCAATGCCGGCGCAACCGACGACAGTCTCCGCGAGGAGGAATGCCGCGCCAACATCTTCCACACCATCCCGACGCGCAGCATGCTGGCCGACGGGCTGGCGCAATATCTCATCTGGAAGCAATGGCGGCGCTGGGTGCTGATCTATGGCTCGCATGAGCGCGACCGGCTTTTTGCCGAGGCATTGCGCCGGGCGGCGACGCGCTTCGGCGGCGAGATGGTCGGCGAAAAGGAATTCAAGGACACCGGCACGGCACGGCGGACCGATTCCGGCGTCGTCCAGATCCAGCGGCAGATGCCTGTCTTCACCCAGGACCTGCCGGAGCACGATGTGTTGCTGGTCGCCGACGAAAGCGAGGTGTTCGGCACCTACGTGCCGTTCCGCACCTGGATTCCGCGGCCGGTCGCCGGCACCGCCGGCCTCACCCCGTCGGCCTGGCATCCGGCCAGCGAGCAATGGGGCGGCACCCAGATCCAGAACCGCTTCGCCAAGGCAAACGGCCGCCGCATGGTGTCGAAGGATATGGCGGCATGGACCGCGGTGCGCATCCTCGGCGAGGCGGCGACCCGCACCCAGGGCGCCGACCCGCGGAAGATGGCTGACTTCATCCGCTCCGACGATTTTTCGATCGCCGCCTTCAAAGGCCAGAAACTGACCTTCCGCAAGTGGAACCAGCAGTTGCGGCAGCCGATCTTCCTCGGCGACGGCCGATCGGTCGTCTCGACATCGCCGCAGGAAGGTTTTTTGCACCAAGTATCCGAGCTCGATACGCTCGGGGTCGATGAGCCGGAAACAAAATGCGTGCTTAAGTAGAACCGATTGGGAGGGAATTTCAGTGCACAGAGGAGCTTACGCGCTCGCCATTCTGGCCACCGGCTTCATGACCGGTCCGGCGTCGGCCTACATGGCCTATATCTCCAACGAGAAAGACAACACGATGAGCGTCGTCGACACCGCGACGATGCAGGTGGTGAAGACCGTCAATGTCGGGCAGCGTCCGCGCGGCATCACCATCTCGCATGACGGCAAGCACGTCTATCTCTGCGCCAGCGACGATGATTCCATCGAGGTGATCGACACGGCAACCCTGGAGATCGTCGATACCTTGCCTTCCGGGCCTGACCCGGAGCTCTTCGTGCTCTCGCCTGACGGCAAGACACTCTACGTCGCCAATGAGGACGACAATCTCGTCACCGTCATCGACATAGAGGGCAAGAAGGTGCTGGCCGAGATCCCGGTCGGCGTCGAACCGGAGGGCATGGGCATCAGCCCGGACGGAAAGACCATGGTCAACACGTCGGAAACGACGAACATGGCGCATTTCATCGATACGTCGTCCCACGAGATCACCGACAACGTGCTGGTGGATGCGCGCCCGCGCTTTGTCGAGTTCACGCCCGACGGCAAGCAGGCCTGGGTGAGTGCCGAGATCGGTGGCACGGTTTCAGTGATCGACAATCAAACGCGCGAAGTTGTCCAGAAGATCACCTTCGAAATTGCCGGCCTGAGGGCCGAATCCATCCAGCCGGTCGGTGTGCGCATCACCGCCGACGGCAAGAAAGCCTATGTGGCGCTCGGACCTGCCAACCGCGTCGCGGTGGTCAATACCGAGACATACGAGGTCGAGAAATACGTGCTGGTCGGCCAGCGCGTCTGGCAGCTCGCCTTCACCCCGGACCAGAAGACCATCATCTCGACCAACGGTGTGTCGAACGACATCACCTTCATCGACGTGGCGACCGACGAGCCGGTTCAGTCGGTGACCGTCGGCGCGCTGCCGTGGGGCGTCGTCGTCTCGCCCAATTGAATCAACCCCAATTTGAATCAACAGACAGAAAAACAGCAGAAGGGCAGGAAATCATGCGGAAATTTCGGGCAGTCGCTTTCGCGGCGCTGGTGGGCATGGCACTCACGCAGGGCCAGGCCTGGGCGCAGGACAACGACGGCGATGACGATGACGCGGCCGCCAGTGCGGCCACCAAGACGGATGCCAGTCCCGAAGCCGAGAAGGCAACCCGGGCCAGCAAGGACGTGCCGGAACTTATCCTCGGCACCAAGGAAGATCAGTTCACCGCCAACCAGAAGGACTTCCAGCTGATCGCCGGCCAGGGCTATCGCTGGAAGATCACCGCAGCGGGCGGGCTGGAGTACAAATTCCATACCGACCTGTTCCGCAATGTGTGGAACAACCAGATCGTCATCAACGACCTCGAGGTGCACATGAACGGCGCACCCGCATGGCTCGAATTCGACGCTGACGGCACCATCCAGGTCCAGTTTACCACCGTGCGGCCCGGCATCTACACATGGTCGGTGCCCGACCTTGCCGACAGGGGCATGAAAGGCACGATCACGATCAAGTAGGGTCACCGGAAAGCAGGACTGCGCGGGTCCGGCGCGCCAGACTGTCGGTGTGTCAGACTCCCGGTGTGCTAGACTATTGTCGACGACAGGGAGCGAGCCGGCGTGCAGCATGTGAGGACAAGCGGACCAGGAGAGGAGGTGGCGGCGCTCGATGTCGCCGGCGTCAGCCATTCCTATGGTTCGAGGCGGGCGCTCAACGACGTGTCATTCTCAATCGCGCCGGCGACGTTCACCGTTCTTCTCGGCCTCAACGGCGCCGGCAAGACAACGCTGTTTTCGCTGATCAGCCATCTTTACGACACGCGCCGCGGATCGATCCGCATCTTCGGCCACGACGTCAGCCGTGCTTCGGGCGAAGCGCTCCGGCGTGTCGGCATCGTGTTCCAGGCCCGCACGCTCGACCTCGATCTCAGCGTCCACCAGAACCTCTCCTACCACGCCTCGCTGCATGGCATTGGCGGACGCGAGGCGCGGCAGCGTATTGCCGCGCTGCTCGATATTGTCGACATGCCGGGCCGTCAGCATGACAAGGCACGCAGTCTTTCCGGCGGCCAGATGCGGCGCATCGAGATCGCCAGGGCGCTGCTCCACCGCCCGTCCCTGCTGCTGCTCGACGAGGCGACCGTCGGTCTCGACATCCAGTCGCGCGCAGGCATTCTCGCCACCATCCGCAAGCTCGTCGAAACCGAGGGCATCGGCGTGCTGTGGGCGACGCACCTGATCGACGAGGTTGAAGACGGCGACCATGTCGTCGTCTTGCGGCAGGGCGACCTGGTCGCCAAGGGCAAGGTGGCCGATGTCGTCAGGACGAGCGGCGCCACGTCGATCCGCGACGCCTTTTCGAGGCTCAGCCGCATCGAGGCAGCCGGCACCGCGGAGATATCGCCATGAGCGCTCCCGCAATGCCCGAAAAAGTCGCAGGCGTCATGCCGGTGAGGTTCGAGAAATTCGGCCTTCGCCACTATCTCATTTGCCTCAAAGGCGTCGTCCTGCGGGAGTGCCTGCGCTTCCTGCATCAGCGCGAGCGCTTCATATCCTCGCTGGTTCGGCCGCTCATCTGGCTGTTCATCTTTGCCGCCGGATTCCGGCAGGTGCTCGGCGTATCGATCATCCCGCCCTACAAGACCTACGTGCTGTACGAGGTCTACATCACGCCGGGCTTGTGCGGCATGATCCTGCTGTTCTCGGGCATGCAGTCTTCGCTGTCGATGGTCTATGACCGCGAGATGGGCAACATGCGCACCTTGCTGGTCAGCCCCTTCCCGCGCTGGTTCCTGCTGGTCTCGAAGATGCTCGCCGGCGTCGCCGTATCGATCGCGCAGGTCTACGCGTTCCTGATCGTTGCCTGGTTCTGGGGCGTCAAGGGCCCGCCGCTCGGCTATCTCATGGTGCTGCCAGCGCTATTCCTGTCGGGCATGATGCTTTGCGCGCTCGGCATGCTTTTGTCCTCGATGATCAAGCAGCTCGAAAACTTCGCCGGCATCATGAACTTCGTCATCTTTCCCGGCTATTTCGCCTCTCCGGCGCTCTATCCCTTGTGGCGCATCCAGGAGGCGAGCCCGCTGCTCTACAAAATCTGCCTCGCCAATCCGTTCACCTATGCGGTCGAACTGATCCGCTTCGCCTTCTACGGCCAGATTGACTGGCTGTCGCTGGGCGTCGTTGCCGGCTGCACACTGCTGTTCCTTGCCGCCGCCATCATCGCCTACGACCCTTCGCGCGGCCTGATAAGCCGGAAACAGGACACGGGAGGAAATGCCTGATGGAACGAATGAGCCTTGCTCGCAGCCTGGCTGTGGCTGCCATGCTCATGCCGAGCATGAACGCCAAGGCGGCGGCGAACAACGATCCGGACTGGCCCTGCATACAGCGCAAGGTGCCGCAGCTCTCGCTCGGCCAAATCTGGAACGGGCCGGAGCTTCCCCCAGCGGCGAAGGACCTGTCGAAGGACCCTGCCGTCTCCGCCCTGGTCGAGGAGGTGGCAGCCCGGCGAATGCCGATTGCCGAAGCCCAAAAGAAGATCAGGGATTTCGCCGCATCGTTGCCGGCCGAGCAGCTTGCGCCGAAAATGGCGATGCTGGTGCAAGGCATGTTCGATCATATGGACACTGAGCGTTCGCACGTGATCTCAGGCATTTCCCGCTACGCCCACAAGCAGCTCGAAATGGCCGCCGCGTTGCGCAAGGAAGCGTCCGACGTCGATGCGCTGCGGGAAAAACCCGATGCAGATCCCGACGAGGTCGAACGGCGAACCGAACAGCTGAAATTCGCAACGCGAATTTTCAACGAACGCGTCCAATCGCTGACTTACGTCTGTGACGTGCCGACGATAATCGAGCAGCGGCTATATCAACTGTCCAAGGCCGTCTCGGAAACGCTCGCCGCGAAGAAGAATTAGAACCTCATTCGATCTTCGCGGCGGATCTCACGATTCCCGGCCGGGCAGCACGCGCCAGCGCCGCACGAAATAACCGGGATGCGTCTCGATCCACTGGGCCACCAGCGGCTGCGCCTGCATGAAGGCGGTCCCGGGATTCATCGCCAGGCCGTCCACCATCTGTTCGCGTTGTTCACAGGTCTGCGGCATATCCGTCAGGCAGACCATCATAACGAGCGTGTAAAGCATTACCCCTTGTCCCCATCGAATTCCCGAACCCCATGCCCGGGAGGTTTCCGAAATACCGACCAGTCTGCAGGGGTCGCACATACAGATCGCTTACGGGTGGAAAGGACGTGGCCCCTGTTCTTTCGCACTGCAACATAACATATCGCTTATCTAACACCAACGATCGCCGGGCGTTCTCCACTCCCTTCTCGGGGCTATCTCGCGATCTCTGGCGTTTGGTATGTCTGTCGTTCAGGTCGAGTTCCGCCCGTCCAACGTCATCCCGCTCTGGTCTGCGGATAGAGCTTGCCGAACAGGGGCAGGTACATCGCGCCCTTGCGCATCAGGAAATCGTGGAATGTCGCCATGGCCGGCGAGATCGCGTGATCGCTGCGCATCACCGAAAACCATTGCCGGCGGATCGGCATGCCGACAACGTCGAGGATGACCAGCCGGCCGGATTCGGTTTCCGCGGCGATGGTGTGGGCAGAGATGAAGGCGATGCCGAGCCCGGCCATCACCGCCTGCTTGATGGTCTCGTTCGAGCCCATCTCGACGCCGAGATCGTCGATGCGGCCGGGCACGTCGCTCAGGAATATTTCCAGCGAGATGCGCGTGCCGGAGCCGGGCTCGCGAATGAGGAAATGCTCTTCGGCGATCCGCTCCTTGGATATCTCGCGTGCCGACGCCAGCGGGTGGTCGGGCGGCGCAATGATGACCAGCGGGTGATCGCCAAACACCGAGGCACGCACCGGGACCTCCTTCGCCGGGCGTCCCATCAGCGCAATGTCGATGTCGTGGTTCTTCAGCCTGTCGATCGTTTCGGCGCGGTTGCCGATGGCAAGCCGCATGTCGATGTCGGGATGCTCCTTCATGAAGCCGGCCATAAGCCGCGGCGCGAAATATTTGGCGGTGGAAACGACGCCGAGCCTCAAGCTGCCGATGCGCACGCCCTTGATCGCATCCATCTTGTCTTCGAGCAGGCGAAGCCGCTCCTCGATCGCCTGCGCCGTCTCGACGAAGGCCAGGCCTGCGGCAGTGGGACGCATGCCGTCCGACGTCCGGTCGAACAAGGCCAGTTGGAACTCCTCCTCCACTTGCCGCAACTGGATTGTCACCGCTGGAGGAGACAGGCCTAACACCTTGGCTGCACTGACGATTTTCCCGTGGCTGATGATTGCTTGGACGGTCTTGAACTGCTTGAGCGTGAGGTTTCTCATATGCCATACTAAAATTTTTTTACTGCGAAAGTAAAGTTATTGAATTTTACTTATCATACACCGTTTGTTTTCATTCCCCAATCCGGCCGATCCGAGGAGATGCGGCTGGATGGGAGGTTACAATGCCAGCGGCAACGCTCGACGCTTTTCTGAATTCCTATCTCGGTCAGCCGGACGAGCTGCGCTCCGCGGTCGTTGCGACTGTCCGCCAGTTGACGCAGGCCGCAACCAAGATCCGCAACACCATCAATCAGGGGGTGCTCGGCACCGCCTTTGCCGGGACCCGCGGCGCCAATGCCGACGGCGACATCCAGAAGGACCTCGACATCTTCGCCGACGACATCTTCCTCGACGCCATGCGCCATGCTCCGGTCGCGCTCTACGCCTCCGAGGAACTGGAGCAGCCGGTCCTGCTCGACAGCAAAGCGCCTCTCGCCATCGCCATCGACCCGCTCGACGGCTCCTCCAACATCGACACCAACGTGTCGATTGGAACGATTTTCTCGCTCCTCCCTGCAACTGGCGCGCCGGACGGAAATCCGGCCGCCTCTTTTTTGCAGGCAGGCGTGAACCAGCTGGGCGCCGGCTTCTTCATCTACGGGCCGCAGCTGGCGCTGGTTCTGTCGCTCGGCAGCGGCACGCATGTCTTCGTTCTCTCGACTAGGCTCGGCACCTTCGTCCAGGCCTACGAGAGCCGGATCATCCCGCAGCGCACCCAAGAGTTCGCCATCAACGCCGCCAATTACCGGCATTGGGACGAGGCGGTGCGGCTCTACATCGACGATTGCCTCGAAGGCATCGAAGGCCCAAGAGAGAAGGATTTCAACATGCGCTGGATCGCCTCCCTGGTCGCCGACTGCTACCGCATATTGATGCGCGGCGGTGTATTCCTGTATCCAGGCGACAAGCGCAAGGGTTATCGCCAGGGACGGCTGCGCCTCGTCTATGAGGCCAACCCGATCGCCTATCTCATCGAGCAGGCGGCCGGTGCCGCCACCGATACGATCACCCGCATCCTCGAAATCGAACCCGAGAGCCTGCATCAGCGCGTGCCCGTGGTGTTCGGATCGGCGCGGGAAGTCGCTCGCATCACCCGCTATCACACCGAGCCCAGCGCCATCGGCGAGCGTGCGCCGCTGTTCAGCCGCCGCGGCCTGTTCAGGGCCTGAGCACCATGTCGGCAAAGCACCCCATCATCACCATCACCGGGTCGTCGGGCGCGGGCACCACCTCGGTCAAGCGCATCTTCGATCTGATCTTCCGGCGCGAGAACATCGAGGCCGCCTTCATCGAAGGCGATGCCTTTCACCGCTACGACCGCGCCACGATGAAGACAAAAGTGGCCGAGGAGGAGAAGGCGGGCAATCCGAACTTCACCCACTTCAATGCCGAGGCCAACGAACTCGCGATCCTCGAAGAGGTGTTTGAGGAATATGGCCGCCGGGGAACCGGAAAGACCCGCACCTACATCCATGACGAGGAAGAGGAGAAGCAGTACGGCACGCCGCCGGGACATTTTACCGAATGGCGCGAATTCCCGCCGAGCGACCTGCTCTTCTACGAGGGCCTGCATGGCTGTGTCGTCACCGACAAGATCAACCTGGCCAAGCACGCGGACCTCAGGATCGGTGTGGTGCCGGTCATAAATCTCGAATGGATCCAGAAGATTCATCGCGACCGCGCAACGCGCGGCTATTCCACCGAGGCGGTGATGGACGTGATCCTGCGCCGCATGCCGGACTATGTCCGCTACATCGTCCCGCAGTTCTCGCAGACCGCCATCAACTTCCAGCGCGTGCCGATCGTCGACACGTCCAACCCATTCATCGCGCGCTGGATTCCGACGCCTGACGAATCGATGCTGGTCATCCGCTTCGCCAATCCCCGCGGCATCGATTTCCCCTACCTGCTCTCGATGATCCACGACTCGTTCATGTCGCGACCGAATTCCATAGTGGTGCCAGGCAACAAGCTCGACCTTGCCATGCAGCTGATCCTGACGCCGCTCATCCTGCAATTGATCGAACGCAAGAACCGTGTGTCGTGAGGAGGACGCCATGAACAGCCAAGCAGCAGCATTGAAGCCCGTCGCCGCCGTCTCGGAGCGCGACATGGCGAACGCCATTCGCGCACTGGCGATGGACAGCGTCCAAAAGGCCAATTCCGGCCATCCGGGCATGCCGATGGGCATGGCCGATGTCGCGACGGTGCTGTTCAGCCGCTTCATCAACATCGATCCGTCGGCGCCCAACTGGCCCGATCGCGACCGCTTCGTGCTTTCGGCCGGGCACGGCTCGATGCTGCAATATGCGCTGCACTACCTGCTCGGCTTTGAAGACATGCCGATCGAGGAATTGCAGCGGTTTCGCCAGCTGGGCAGCCGCACCGCCGGACATCCCGAATATGGCCATGCGCTCGGCATCGAGACGACGACCGGCCCGCTCGGACAAGGCATCTCGACCGCCGTCGGCATGGCGCTGGCGGAGCGTATGCTTGCTGCCCGCCATGGCGCCGACCTCGTCGACCATTTCACCTACGTGATCGCCGGCGACGGCTGCCTGCAGGAAGGCATCAGCCATGAGGCGATCGACCTTGCCGGTCACCTGAAGCTCTCCCGGCTGATCGTCTTCTGGGACGACAATGCGATCTCGATCGACGGACCGACGTCGCTGTCGACATCGATGGACCAGCCGGCCCGGTTCAAGGCCGCGGGATGGCAGGTCCAATCGGTGGACGGCCATGACACGGAAGCCGTTGGAGCAGCAATCGAAGCAGCACAGCAGTCGGATCGGCCGTCCCTGATCGCCTGCCGCACGGTGATCGGCAAGGGCGCGCCCAATCTGGGCGGCTCGGAAAAGACGCATGGCGCACCGCTGGGCGATGCAGAGATCGCCGCGACGCGCGAAAACATCGGCTGGGCCTACGCGCCGTTCGAGGTGCCGGACGACATCCTTTTCACCTGGCGCGAAATTGCCGAGCGCGGGCAAGCGGCGCGGCGCGCCTGGGAGCAGCGGCTTGCCGCCTCGCCGCAGCGCCAGGCGTTTGAGAGCGCGGTCGCCGGCAACCTGCCCGACGCAGTCTTCGAAGCGCTCGGCGCATTCCGCAAGGAGCATGTCGAGAAGGTGACCAAGGTTGCCACGCGAAAAGCCTCCGAAATGGCGCTCGGCGCAATCAACGCCGCAACCGACCTGACCGTCGGTGGCTCCGCCGATCTGACGCATTCGAACCTGACGATCACCAAGGGCATGGATCGCATAGCGCCTGATGACTATGCCGGCCGCTACATCCACTACGGGATCCGCGAGCACGGCATGGCCGCGGCCATGAACGGCATCGCGCTGCATGGCGGCTTCGTGCCTTATGGCGGCACGTTCCTGTGCTTTGCCGACTATGCGCGCGGCGCGATGCGGCTCTCGGCGCTGATGGGCCAGCGCGTCGTCTATGTGATGACCCATGATTCCATCGGTCTCGGCGAGGACGGCCCGACCCACCAGCCGGTCGAGCACCTGGCGATGCTGCGGGCCACGCCAAACCTCAACGTCTTTCGTCCGGCCGACATCATCGAAACGGCGGAGTGCTGGGAATTGGCGCTGAAGAGCAAGAACCGGCCGAGCGTGCTGGTGCTCTCGCGCCAGAACCTGCCGATGCTGCGCCAAGCACACAGCGAGGAGGCACAGAGCGATGAGAACCGGTCGAGCCAGGGCGCTTACGTCCTGCGCGAGCCGGCCGAGCACCGCGCCGTGACGCTGATCGCCACCGGCTCGGAGGTCGAGATCGCCGTGGCCGCCGCCGAACGGCTGGAGAGCGAGCACGGCATCGCCGCCGCGGTCGTCTCGATGCCGTGCTGGGAGCTTTTCGAGGAACAGGATGCGGACTACCGCAAGTCCGTCCTCGGCTCGGCGCCGCGCATCGCCGTCGAGGCCGCCGCCCGGCTCGGCTGGGACCGCTGGATCGGCGATACCGGCGCTTTCGTCGGCATGGCCGGTTTCGGCGCCAGCGCCCCTGCCCCGGATCTCTACCGGCATTTCGACATCACGCCCGAAGCCGTCGCCGCAGCGGCGCTGAAGCTCATCATCTAGCCCAACTTCCGCAGCTAAGAGGACCCGACAATGGCCCGCATCACCCTTCGCCAGCTTCTCGACCATGCCGCCGAGCACGGTTACGGCGTTCCGGCATTCAACATCAACAACATGGAACAAGGCCTTGCCATCATGGAGGCGGCCAAGGCCTGCGACGCGCCGGTCATCATCCAGGCGTCACGCGGCGCCCGTTCCTATGCCAACGACATCATGCTGGCCAAGATGATGGAGGCGCTGACCGAAATGCATCCGGCCATTCCGCTATGCATCCATCAGGATCACGGCAACAACGAAGCCACCTGCCTTTCGGCGATCCGCCACGGCTTCACCTCGGTGATGATGGACGGGTCATTGATGGCGGATGCCAAGACGCCGGCGAGCTACGACTACAACGTCGCCATCACCGAACGTGTCGCCCGCATGGCGCATTGGGTCGGCGCTTCCGTCGAAGGCGAACTCGGCGTGCTCGGCTCGCTGGAAACCGGCCAGGGCGAGGCCGAGGACGGTCATGGCGCGGAAGGTGCGCTTTCCCACGACCAGCTTTTGACCGATCCCGATCAGGCGGTCGACTTCGTCACCGCCACCCAGGTCGACGCGCTGGCGATTGCCTGCGGCACCTCGCACGGCGCCTACAAATTCAGCCGCAAGCCCGACGGCGGCATCCTCGCCATGCAGGTGATCGAGGCGATCCACGAAAAGCTGCCCAACACGCATCTGGTCATGCATGGCTCTTCCTCCGTGCCGCAGGAACTGCAGGACATCATCAACAAATATGGCGGCGAGATGCCCCAGACGTTTGGCGTTCCGGTCGAGGAGATCGAGCGCGGCATCCGCTACGGCGTGCGCAAGGTCAACATCGACACCGATTGCCGCATGGCCATGGCCGGGCAGTTCCGCCGCGTCGCGATGGAGGACCCGCGCGAGTTCGATCCGCGTAAATTCCTGAAACCCGCCATGGACGCCTTGCGCGACCTTTGCCGCGATCGCTTCGAACGCTTCGGCACCGCGGGCAACGCCTCGAAGATCCGGGTTATCGCCATGGACGAGATGGCGAAACGTTATGCCGCGGGAAAGCTCGACCCGCAAATCGCAACCGCGAAAGCCGCCTGAGCGGCAAACAGGAGACCTGTCATGAACAAGATCGACATGCCGTCAGCGGGCACGCTCAAGGAAGGCAGCGAACGCTACAAGTCGGGCGTCATCCCCTACAAGAAGATGGGCTACTGGGAGCCGGACTACCGGCCCAAGGAGACCGACCTGATCGCCATGTTTCGGATCACGCCGCAGCCCGGCGTCGACCACGAGGAGGCGGCCGCCGCCATCGCCGGTGAATCCTCGACCGCGACATGGACCGTGGTGTGGACCGACAGGCTGACCGCCTGCGAGCTCTACCGCGCCAAGGCGTTCAAATCCGAGCCGGTGCCGAACACAGGTCCCGGCACCAAGACCGAGCAGCAGTACTTCGCTTACATCGCCTACGACCTCGACCTGTTCGAGCCGGGCTCAATCGCCAACCTGACGGCATCGATCATCGGCAACGTGTTCGGCTTCAAGGCGGTCAAGGCCTTGCGGCTCGAGGATATGCGCATCCCGGTGGCTTACCTCAAAACCTTCCAGGGCCCGGCGACCGGCATCGTGGTGGAACGGGAGCGGCTCGACAAGTTCGGCCGGCCGCTGCTCGGCGCGACGACGAAGCCGAAGCTTGGCCTGTCAGGCCGCAATTACGGTCGCGTCGTCTACGAGGCGCTGAAGGGTGGCCTCGACTTCGTCAAGGACGACGAGAACATCAACTCGCAGCCCTTCATGCACTGGCGCGACCGCTTCCTCTACTGCATGGAGGCTGTGAACAAGGCGTCGGCCGCCACCGGCGAAGTCAAGGGCCATTATCTCAACGTCACCGCCGGCACGATGGAGGAGATGTACGAGCGCGCCGAATTCGCAAAACAGCTTGGCTCCTGCATCGTCATGATCGACCTCGTCATCGGCTACACGGCGATCCAGTCGATGGCCAAGTGGGCACGCCGCAACGACATGATCCTGCACCTGCACCGCGCCGGCAACTCGACCTATTCGCGCCAGAAGAACCACGGCATGAATTTTCGCGTCATCTGCAAATGGATGCGGATGGCCGGCGTCGATCACATCCATGCCGGCACGGTGGTCGGCAAGCTGGAAGGCGACCCGCTGATGATCAAGGGGTTTTATGACACGCTGCGCGAGGAGCGCACACCGCAGAACCTCGAAACCGGGCTGTTCTTCGATCAGGACTGGGCCTCGCTCAACAAGGTGATGCCCGTCGCCTCCGGCGGCATCCATGCCGGCCAGATGCACCAGCTGATCCATTATCTCGGCGAGGACGTCATCCTGCAGTTCGGCGGCGGCACGATCGGCCATCCGGACGGCATCCAGGCTGGTGCGACGGCCAATCGCGTCGCGTTGGAGGCGATGATCCTCGCCCGCAACGAGGGCCGCGACTATCTGCGCGAAGGGACCAAAATCCTCGAACAGGCGGCCAGATGGTGCACGCCGCTGAAGGCGGCCCTGGAGACCTGGAAGGACGTCACCTTCAACTACGAATCGACCGACACGGCCGACTTCGTGCCAACCGCAACGCCCAGCTTCTAGACGAAAGGAACCGTCGCCATGATGACCAATCCGGGAAACAAGGTCACGCAGGGACAGTTTTCGTTCCTGCCCGACCTGACCGATGAGCAGATTTCGGCGCAGATCAAATACGCGCTGAAAAACCACTGGGCGGTCAGCGTCGAGTACACGGACGATCCGCATCCGCGAAACACCTATTGGGAAATGTACGGCAACCCGATGTTCGACCTGAAGGACCCGGCGGGCATCCTGCTTGAAATCAACAATTGCCGGAAAGCCATGGCCAACATGTATGTCCGGGTCACCGCCTTCGATTCGACCAAGGGCTGGGAAGCGCCGCGCATGTCGTTCATCGTCAACCGGCCGCCCAGCGAACCCGGGTTCCGGCTGCTGCGCCAGGAGCGCGACGGCCGCAGCCAGGGCTATTCGATCGTGCCTTATGCGACCGACAGGCCCGAAGGCGAGCGGAGCTAGGCGAAACCATGCTTGACGCGATAGCAAAGGGCGCTGCCGCGCAGGACGAATCGTTCGATCTGCAGGCCGAGTTCGAGGCGTCCAACATCGACGAGGTGATGGACAAGCTCGACCGCGAGCTCGTTGGCTTGAAGCCGATCAAGACCCGCATCCGCGAGATCGCGGCGCTGCTCCTGGTCGACCGGCTTCGCCGCAAGTTCGGGCTGACCTCGGGCGCGCCGACGCTGCACATGAACTTTACGGGAAATCCCGGCACCGGAAAGACCACCGTGGCGCTGAGGATGGCCGAAATCCTGCATCGTCTCGGCTATGTCCGCGAAGGCCACATGGTTGCGGTGACGCGAGACGATCTCGTCGGTCAGTATGTTGGCCACACCGCGCCCAAGACCCGCGAGGTGATCAAGCGCGCCATGGGCGGGGTGCTTTTCATCGACGAGGCCTACTATCTCTACAAGCCCGAGAACGAACGCGACTACGGCCAGGAATCGATCGAAATCCTGCTGCAATGCATGGAGAACAACCGTGACGATCTGGTTGTGATTCTTGCCGGCTACAAGAACAAGATGGACCGCTTCTTCGACAGCAATCCCGGCATGCGCTCGCGCATCGCCCACCACCTCGATTTTCCCGACTACGGCGTCGGCGAGCTCAAATCGATCGCCGAGATCATGCTGGCGGAACAGAACTACCGTCTCAGCGAGGCGGCGGCCAAGGCGCTCGAAGAGTATCTCCCGATCCGCATGCGGCTGCCGCATTTCTCCAACGCTCGCTCGGTCCGCAATGGGCTCGACCGGGCGCGGCTTCGCCAGGCCAACCGGCTTTTCGCGGCGCGCGACCGGGCGTTGACGAAGACCGACCTTATCACCATTGAGGAATCCGATATTCGCGGCAGCCGCGTGTTCGCGGAAGGTAAGCTCGAAGGCGAGCCGGAGACGAAGGCGCGCTGACAAGGTGACGCCGGTTGGTGTGCAGCGACCGGAAACGGAAGATAGAATGGGAGCCGACGACCATGGGTACCAAGACAATCATCGCGCCCTCGGTGCTTTCTGCGGACTTCTCGCGGCTCGGCGACGAGGTCGAAACGGTCGTCCGGGCGGGCGCCGACTGGATCCATCTCGACGTGATGGATGGCCATTTCGTGCCCAACATCACCTTCGGTCCGCCGGTGATCAAGGCGATCCGTGATCGAACGGACAAGATCTTCGATTGCCATCTGATGATCGCGCCAGCCGACGCCTATCTCGCCGCCTTCGCTGATGCCGGCTGCGACATCATCACGGTGCATGCCGAGGCCGGGCCGCATCTCGACCGTTCGCTGCAGGCAATCAGGAATCTCGGCAAGAAGGCCGGCGTGTCGCTGAACCCGTCGACACCGGAAAGCGTCATCGAATATGTGCTCGACCGGCTCGATCTGGTGCTTCTGATGACCGTCAATCCAGGCTTCGGCGGCCAGGCTTTCATTTCGGCTGTCGTCGACAAGGTCAGGCGGGTCAAGGCGCTGATCGGCGACCGCCCGATCGACATCGAGATCGACGGCGGCGTCACGCCCGAGACCGCTCCGCTGGTCACCGCGGCCGGCGCCAATGTGCTGGTCGCCGGCTCGGCCATCTTTAGGGGTGGCACCGAGGCTGCCTTTCGCGCCAATATCGGCGCCATCAGGCAGGCGGCCGACGGGGCGATCCGGAAAGCCGCGTAAACCGTCACATCGGAGGGCAAATATGGCGGCAATCCCACCTGTCTGCGATTTCGGCTGGCAAGCCATCGATGCCGTTTTGCCCGGCGTTGACGGCAAATCGCATTCGATCTTCAGCCACGCCGGCCCGAACGGGCTGGTGGTGGCCTTCATCTGCCACCACTGTCCCTATGTGAAGGCGGTGATTTCACGCATCGTCCGCGACGCCAACGACCTCAAGGCGCAAGGCATCGGCTTTGTCGCGATCAACGCCAACGATGCCGACGCCTACCCCGATGATTCCTTCGACAACATGAAGCTTTTCGCCAGAACGAACAGCTTCACCTTCCCCTACCTCCACGACGAGCGCCAGACAGTGGCGCGTGCCTATGGAGCCGTTTGCACTCCGGATTTCTTCGGGCTCAACAGCGACTTGACGCTGCAATATCGCGGCCGGCTGGACGCGGCGCGGCGCGACGCCGGACCGCCCGGGCTGAGGCGCGACCTGTTCGAGGCGATGAAGCAAATTGCCCGAACCGGCGACGGACCGCTGGACCAGATCGCTTCGATCGGCTGCTCGATCAAGTGGAAGGACGCCGCATGAACGTCGGCATGGGCAGGCCGTTTCGATCGCCGAAGGCAATCCTATTCGATCTCGACGGCACGCTGGTCGATTCGGCGCCTGATATAACGGCCGCAGTCAACGAGTTGCTGGCCGGCCGCGATCTGCCGCCGCTGCGCCTGGAGCAAGTCAAGGCCATGATCGGCGGCGGCGTCAGGAAACTGATCGAGCGAGCCTTCGCGGCTTCCGGCACGCCGCTTCTCGGCAGCGCGCTCGATGAGGCCAACCGCGTCATGGCGCCGATCTACCGCAGACATCTGACCGGCCTGACAAAGCTGATGCCTGGCGTCAGGGAGGTTCTCACGCACTTCCACTTGAGCGGAATAGCCATGGGCGTGGTGACCAACAAGCCGCAGTTGGCGGCTCGGGAAATCCTGCTGCATTTCGGGCTGACGGACTATCTCGGCGCGATCGTCGGCGGAGATGCGGTGACATGCCTGAAACCGGCGCCCGACGCTCTGCTGCTGGCGCTCGACCAGCTTCAGGTCGAACCGCGTGACACGTTGATGGTCGGAGACAGCAGCGCCGACGTGGCCGCCGCGCGCGCCGCCGGCATGCCCGTCATCCTGCTGCGTGGCGGCTACACCCAGATTGCTGTTGAAGAGCTTGGCGCCGACCTCGTTTGCGACGGTCTGCTCGACCTGCCGTCCGCCATGCAGAGGCTGCAAGACGCCGCTTGACCGGCGGCGCCAACCACCAGGGAGGGCGCCGGCCGAACGCAGTTTCGAACGGCCGGCGAAGTCGCGTTACTTCGTGCGAAGAACCGGGTTATTTCCTGCGGAAAAACCGGGTTATTTCCTAACGGAAAAACCGGGTTATTTGGAGAATTGCTTCAGATAGGCGATGACGTTGGCAAGATCCTCGTCCTTCTTGAGGCCGGGAAACGCCATCTTTGTGCCTTTGATCATGGCCTTGGGATCGCGAAGATAGGTCGTCAGCGTGGCTTCGTCCCATTTGACGCCGGATCCACCCGCCTCGGTCATGGGTTTGGAATATTTGAACCCCGGATGCGTGCCGGCCGTCCGGCCGATAACGCCGCTCAACGACGGACCGATCTTGTTCTTGTCCTCGTCGACGACGTGGCAGGCCTTGCATTTGGCGAAGACCTTCTCACCCGCGGCGGCATCCTGCGCCTGAGATTGGTTCGTGATAGCAGTCGCAACGGACACGACGGCGAAAAATGCGATTGCACGCATGGCATTTCCTCATTGATCGTCAAGGTGCCCTGGACGATTTGCGCAGGCCGTTTGATCATCGGCATGCGTCGTTTTATGGCAGAGCGGAAACTTCTCCCTTGTGGAGTTGCAACGCCTGCATCTTGGAAGCTACCCGGCAGACGAGGGATGTCAACCATACTGAAGTTCAGGTAGTGTCTCAGTTTGAAATTCAGAAAATCGCCGGTCGTGTTTGAAGCCCTAGGCGAAACCGCCTATGCTTAGCGGAAAGCATTTTGGAGGACGGCGCCTTGGAATCGATGGAAGAGTTGATGAAGGAAGCTCGGCAACTGCATGACCAAAACATGCGGAAGCTGGCTGCCATATATTTTGACAAGGTGTCGCCCGCTCCAGGCATCACGAAGGACGACGCTATCGCAATCCTGAAGGAAGACATCCTGCGCATGCGCGCAATGATGAAAAGATATGGCGGTTGGAGCGACAACGATGCCGACCGGACCTAAAGGCCAGAAGCGCCCCGCCGATGTGATCGGCAACGCCGTCCGCGTCATGCGCATTGCGACCGGCGAAGAAGAAGACACCGTGATTGACGACGGCAAAGACCCTGCCGCCAAGGCGCTTGGTGCGAAGGGCGGAAAGAAGCGCGCGGAAAACATGACGCCAGAGCGGCGAGCCGAGATCGCCAAGAAGGCGGCGGCAAAGCGGTGGAATAAGCCGGACGCATAGCATCGCGCATAATTCGGAGTTGCATTCCGGAAAGACCCATGCGATGATTCCCCATCGAATCGCGGGAAACATCTATGCCCAATCCAGATGAAGCGGTAGTTCGGCGTGTGCTCGCTCAAAATGAACGGGACGTGCGAATTCGATCTTGTATTGAGAAAGCTTGGGAGGACTTGAAAGAGAGATACGCTGACCGGGCTTGGTGGCGACGTACATCCACGACGCGGGCGGTCATGTGGGAAAATAGTGTTCAGGCCGTCTTGGCTGAGCTGAGCGTGGATGAAGGCATTCGGCCCGTTCCACATGACGATACTGTTTCGTTCATCGCAGATGATTTGGTCAGATTCCGCCTAAAGAAGGCTGCCCTCAGCCTCTTTACGTCAAATTTTCCGACCCAGCTTGCAGATCTATTTCACATTCACCAAGCAGACATGTTTGGACATGTCGGGCATCACCGCGTGGAAATCGTTCATGTGTTCAATCGCTTTCAGACGGCGCTTGACTGGATCGGCGTAGTCGCTCGCGAAAAAAATGAAATTCTGTGGAAGTTCGAACTTCCTCAAGGTGGCGCTGCCGTAGTGGCTTTGCCGCCTGTGGTGCCGACCAAGCCCGCTTCGGATTCTGTCCTGCGGCCGGCGGCGAAGACGGATCAAGACAAGAAGACGGATGACGATAAGAAGTGACCAACGCCACCTTCAATGCATCGCTACTGCTTCTCGCGAGGCAGTACAGGAGAGCGAGTCAGGGCGAGGTCGCCGCTAAGGCTGGTCTCAACCAAGGTCACTACTCGCGCATTGAAAATGGGCTGCTACCGGATGGCCCCTCTCATGAGAATGTGGAGCGGATAGCGGCTGCGCTCCAATTCCCCTCTACATTCTTCTATCAGACGGACGGTCTCACTGGGTTGCCATTGAGCGTACATCCCATGCACCGCAAAAGGGCTGCGGTCGGCGAGCGCGTTCTCAAACAGATTCACGCTGAACTGAACATCCGCCTGATCCACCTTCGGCGATACCTTCGGGCCGCCGACTTACACCCAGAATTGCCGCTCCCGCATGTGGATGTTGATGAAGGCGGTGGGCCACAGGAAATTGCACATCTGATCCGCCGCGCTTGGTCCATACCAGAAGGCCCCATAGCCAACTTGACGGACTACTGTGAGCGGGCCGGAATTCTCATAATCTGGTGCGATCTCGAAAAGGGCATCGATGGCGTTACGATGCGCGTGCGGGATTTGCCGCCGTGTATTTTTCTAAATCGAAGCGTGCCACCTGATCGAATGCGCGCATCCCTTGCTCATGAGCTCGGGCATGTAATCATGCATCGCATCCCAACGGAAAACATTGAAGATGAGGCAAATGCTTTTGCAGCCGAACTGATGGTTCCTGAAAGGCAGTTTCGACGTCAGTTCATTGGACGGGCGGGCATCTCGCTGGAATGGCTGGCGCTCCAAAAGGCGCACTGGAAAATGTCGATGGCCTTTTTGCTTTATCGGGCTGGCGCAATCGATGCGATTACTCGACATCAAAGTGAGTATGCCTGGAAGAAGATCGCATCCATGGGTTGGAGGCTTAGAGAGCCTCACGAAACTGACTTCCCTTATGAAGAACCGTCGATCTTCCCCGCGCTTTTGAGGATGCACAGCGAGACCCTTGGTTTCGATCTCGAAACCATTGGTCGACTTGTTAGCTGCGACGTCGGCGAGTTGCAGCAGATGTATCGGCCCTATCTCGGTCGCGGCAAGCCCGGCCTCTATGTCGTTAAGTGAACGTTTATGCTTGAAGCGATTGCCCTCGTATTTTCATTGCTTTGTGACGGCAGCTATGCTAGGAATTTATTCATGGTGCTGATTTGCGCCAACGACCCGCCGTCGAGGCGGGTTTTTTTGTTTCAGGCTTCGGCGCCCCGTCCATTCGCCTTTATTGACGGCCATTGGGCGAACGCGTAGCCTAAAACCATTCCGGTTTTCCATGGGCACCTCGGGACTCCGGCAGTTGGCGATTTTGTCCAGGCTCGCAGATCGAGCCGGATCTCGCCGAAGCGGGCGTCTTCAAGCGCGCAAGAGGTGCTGAATGGATATGGTCGACCTCATACTAACGGTTTGCCTGATTGCCAATCCGGGCAACTGCCGAGACGAACATCTCTATTTCGAGAGCCGTGGCTCTCTGTTCCAATGTATGATGCTGGCGCCCAGCGAAATCGCGAAATGGTCGCAGGAACACCCGACCCTCAAGGTCAAGCGCTGGAAATGCGCTTCGCCGAGCAAGGACCGTGCGATCTGATCGGCGCCCGGCTTATCCTGGCCCGGGAGGAGGCATCATGATGATTTCGCGTCGAGGAACGCTCCGTCTGGCAGCTCTTGGAACAGCCGCGGCGCTTGTCTCAAGGCCCTCCTTCGCCACGACCCCCTCCTTCGCCATGGGCAAGGTTCGCATCGGCGTGCTGAAGTTCGGCACCGTGAGCTGGGCGCTTGACACCATGAAGCAGCACAAGTTCGATGCAGCCAACGGCATCGATCTGGAGATCGTCGATTTCGCCGGCGAGGATGCAACCAACGTCGCGATGCTGGCCGGCGCGATCGACATCATCGTCTCCGACTGGTTGTGGGTCTCGCGCCAGCGCTCGGAAGGCGTCGACCTCACATTGGTCCCCTATTCGACCGCCGTCGGGGCGATCATGGTGAAGGAGCAATCGCCGGTCCGGACGATCGCCGATCTCAAGGGAAAAAAGATCGGCGTCGCCGGCGGGCCTCTCGATAAAAGCTGGCTGCTGATCCAGGCGCTGGCCAGACGCGATCACGGCCTCGACCTGCCGGCAACCAGCGACATCGTCTTTGGCGCGCCGCCGCTGATTTCGGAAAAGGCGATGCAAGGCGAACTCGATGCGGTGCTCAATTTCTGGCATTTTTGCGCCCGGCTCGAGGCCAACGGCTTTCGTCGGCTGATCGGCGCGGATGATGCGGCGAAAGCGCTCGGGGCCTCGGGCGCGGTGTCGGCGCTCGGCTATGTCTTTCATGACAAATGGGCGAACGAGAATCCGGACGCTATCAGGGGCTTCATCAAGGCCTCAGCGCAGTCCAAGGACTTGCTGGCCAGATCCGACGATGAGTGGCTGCGCCTTGCGCCGATTATCCGCGCACAAGGCGAGGAATTGGCAAAACTGCGTGACCGCTATCGCGACGGCATTCCCAGACGCCCCGTCGCCGAGGATGCGGCCGACGCAGGCAAGCTCTACCGCGTGCTGGCCGAGATCGGCGGCGAAAAGCTGGTCGGCCGCGCGCCCGAAATGGCGCCCGGCACGTTCTGGCAGGAACCCCCGAAATGACCGCACCCGACACCGGCGATCGCACGCCTGGTGCTGCGGCCGGCAGCCAATCCAGCCTAGCAACGGCGCTGACACCCGTGCTGACGGTCGCGGTCTCTCTGCTCGGGCTTTGCCTGCTGTGGGGTTTTGCGGCAAATGCCTGGCCGAGCCGTGCCTTTCCAGGGCCGGGACAGGTCTGGCAGGTGCTGCTGGCAGAGGCGGCGAGCGGCGACCTTTTCTACCATCTCGGCGCGACACTCGGCCGGGTTGCCGCGGCATATGTCATCGCGATGGTCGTTGGCTCGGTCATCGGCGTTGCCCTCGGCAGCTACCGCAGCGCAGACCGGTTCTTCAGTCCCTGGGTGATCCTGTTTCTCAACATTCCCGCGCTGGTGGTCATCGTGCTCGCCTACATCTGGTTCGGCCTCAACGAAGCGGCGGCGATTGGAGCGGTTGCCGTCAACAAGATCCCGAATGTCGTGGTGACGATGCGCGAAGGCGCCAGGGCGCTTGATCCGAACTATGCCGAAATGGCCGTCGTCTACCGCTTCGGTCTTCTCGACCGCATACGCCATGTCCTGCTGCCGCAGTTGCAGCCCTATCTTGCCGCCGCCTCACGATCCGGCATCGCCCTCATCTGGAAGATCGTCCTGGTGGTCGAGCTGCTCGGCCGTTCCAATGGCGTCGGCTTCCAGATCTATCTCTATTTCCAGCTCTTCGACGTCGCCGCCATTCTTGCCTACACGCTGGCTTTCGTGGCGGTGATGCTTGTCATCGAACTTCTTGTGGTGCAGCCCGTTGAACGACATGCAACCCGTTGGCGCCGTCGTCCCGCTTAGGGTCGACATCGCCGAAAAGACCTTCAGGTCCGCGCAGGGCGTCTCGATCACGGCGCTCCAGGACCTTTCGTTCGAGGTCCGGCAAGGCGAATTCGCCTGCTTGCTGGGGCCGTCGGGCTGCGGCAAGACCACGACGCTGCGCATCCTGCTTGGGTTGGACAAAGATTTTTCCGGCTCCTTCCAACTGCCTGAAGGCGGCTCCAACCGGATCGCCGCCGTATTCCAGGAGCCGATTCTGCTGCCATGGCGGACAGTGGAGCAGAATGTCAGGCTGGCACTGCCGAAAAGCCTGAGAACGAAGAACCTCGACGGGCTGTTCGACACGCTCGGTCTCGCCGGCATGCGCTCGCTCTATCCGGCGGAGCTTTCGCTCGGCCTTGCGCGCAGGGCAGCGCTGGCCAGGGCCTTCGCCACCGAACCGGCAGTGCTTTTCCTGGACGAACCCTTTGCCTCGCTCGACGAACGGACCGCCGAGCGGCTTCGGCACCTGCTTTTGACCGTGTGGTCGGCGCGGCCTACGACCGCCCTGATGGTCACGCACAATCTGCGCGAGGCCCTGATGCTGTCGGATCGCATCATCGTGCTCGCGCAGCGGCCAGCCCATGTGCTCGGCATGTTCGACGTAAGGCTGCCGCGGCACTATCGCAATCCACAGGTGATGAGCGACCTTTTGCGGTCTTTCCACCAAAAATTTCCGGGCGTGGTCTGATCGCCTTACAGCTCGAATGCATATCGGGGGAAGCCATGCCGATCGATAGGGTACGACGCAAGCTTATGAGCGGCTTCGCCTGCACCGCGGTTAGCGCCGCGATGCTGCCCTGTTGCCTCGGGCGGGCCGCTCTTGCCGCTGCCGGCGGCCTTGAAGTCACGGTCAGGAAAGTCGCCGACGGCGTCTTCGCTTTCCAGGGCGTGGATGAATTGATGAACGCCGCCAACCAGGGCGCGATCTCTAACCTGGGCGTCGTCGTCGGGACCGATGCCGTTGCCGTCATCGACAGCGGCGGCAGCATGGTCGAGGCGAACGCCTTCATCGCCGCGATCGGCAAAATAAGCCCCAAGCCGGTTCGCTACCTGATCAACACCCACATGCACCCCGACCACATCTTCGGCAACGCGGCATTCCGGGAGATCGGCGCGACCATCGTCGGCCATCACAATCTGCCGCGCGCGCTTGAGGCGCGCGGCGCGTTCTACCTGCAAAGCTTTCGCCAACAGATCGGCGACGCGCTCATGAAAGGGGTCGAGATCATACCGCCGACGATGCTGGTCGATGATCGCCTGCAGCTCGACCTCGGCGGGCGCGTGCTCGAATTGCAGGCATGGAAAGCGGCGCACACCGACAACGACCTGACCGTCTTCGACAGCGCGACCCGCACGCTGTTTGCCGGCGATCTCGTTTTCGTCGGTTCCTTGCCGACGCTCGACGGATCGCTGCTCGGCTGGCTTCGCCAGATGGATGCGCTCGCCGCGATCGGCGCCGCGCGCGCCGTGCCGGGTCATGGCCCGGTGCCGGCCGACTGGCCGGAGGCGCTGACGGCGGAGCGGCGCTATTTCGAGGTTCTGGCGCGCGACATTCGCAAGGCGATCGCCGACGGGATGCCGCTCAGCGAGTCCGTCAAGACCGCCGGCGCAAGCGAACGGGGCAATTGGCATCTGTTCGACGAGTACAATGAGCGCAATGCAACGGCCGCCTTTGCCGAACTCGAATGGGAATAGACCGCACGACAAGCGCTGGAAGTGGACGAGGTCGATCGATTTGCCAACGCATCGTCAAGGGCTTATCCTCGACATCAGCCTGGGCACCACCTCTCTGACATTGGTGGAGGCATCGAAATGCAGAACCACGCTTACCGGAGCCGGCAGCCCGCCTTGCCGCTCGCAGCCATCCTTGCCGCGATCATCCTGGCTGCTGGCACGCTCGTTGGTTCCTCCGGAGCCGCCAACGCGCAGCAAACAACCGCATCTTCGGACAGTATCTGGCAGGATTTGAAAGGCGACGTGTTCGGCGATCGGGCAATTCTGGTCGATAGCGGCGTCGTCAGGATCGAGGCACCGAAGCGGGCGCAGGATGCCGCCATCGTGCCCGTCGACATCTATATCGACCCCGCCAAGGCGCCTGACGGCATCAAATCCGTCACCTTGATCATCGACGTCAATCCGGCACCGGTGGCGGCGACGTTCCAGATCGGCAAGGACGCCGGCGTGACGCATCTGTCGACGCGCGTGCGCGTCAACGACTATTCCTATCTGCGTGCCATAGCAGAAACGCAGGGTGGCGAGCTCCACATGGCTCAGACCTTCGTCAAGGCATCGGGCGGATGCTCGGCCCCGGCGGTCAAGAACCAGGACGAGGCGCTGGCGACGATGGGGCAGATGAAGCTGCGCCAATTCCCGCCTCAAGAGACGATGACAAAGGCACAGGAATTGCAGCTGATGATCCGGCACCCGAACAATTCGGGCCTGCAGCGCAACCCGCTGACCCAGTATTTCATCCCCGCGCATTTTGTTCAGAAACTATCGATCTCGCAGGCAGACCGGCCGATTCTCTCGATGGAAGGTGGAATATCGATTTCGGAAGATCCCAATTTCCGATTCGATTTCACGGCGCACGGCAATGGCCAAATCCAGGTCGAAGCTATCGATACGGATGGCAAGGTATTTCGCAATCAATGGCCACTGGAGGCTACGGGGCTCTGAAGCCGCGTGCGCAACGCGTTTGTTTAAAAGCAGCGCACGTCGGCTTCCGCCTGCGCGCGCTTCAGTTCCGTGCTCGCGGCTTTTGCCGGCGCGCTTTCGCGAAACAGTCCCGAACGCTCCCCTGTCGTCAGGGACATGCTCTTGAAGGTCTCGGCCCTTTCATAATCCTCGAACGGAAGGATCGAGGCGATGACGTCGATCGAGCAGGAACAGCTCTCCAGCGCCCGACGTGTCTGGCCATTCGTCTGCATGCAGCCGAGCACATAGTCGACAACCGTCACCGTCGGATAATCTCCGGCGGCGCCGGCCGGATTGGCGAAGGCCAGGGCCGATGTAAGCAACAGCGGCAAGGTCGAAAAGCCGACATATCTGAGCATGGGGAACCCTCCGATTGGTCTGGACGCGATAGATCGACCCGATGGATCGAGCCCGATGGATCGAGACAGATCACAGCACCAGTTGGCCTCGTGCCACCACGCCAGTCAAGTTCTCATGCAGGCCGTATAGTACCAAAGGAGCAGGGCCGTGCCGGCCGGCAAAAGGCCTCCTCGACGACACGATCACCCCCTCCGAATCCCGGTGCCGACCTTCATTTCATGTCTCCTCCACTATCGGCACCCCGAGCGACACGCGCATACTTAATTTCACACGATCCAATGAATATTCATAAATAAAACTTAATACATTCCGTCCAAAAAATACGCAAAATTGGGTAACTTATATAAATCCAGCCTCATTCACAGTCGATCAATAGCTTTCTGTATGAGTTTTTTCATATCTATTTCTCTATATTGCAGTGCAACATAGACGGAAGTGATTTTTCTTGCCTTCCGCTTGGGGATGACATAGCTTCATCCTGTTTCCGGCTTCAAGGGCGTCACCGTCATTAGGGAGCGGCGACAGTCTTTCGTAGGCCAAGTGGGATGGGCAGTAACGGTGCCCTCTGCTCATTCGGCTTAGGTCGTGACACGCTGCCGGAAATACTTCCCCCACATGAATCGCTTGGGCAAGCCCTCGTGGGCTCAACGGACGATTCGTCATTGTGAACCCTGGGAGGACTTTGATGCGTGTATTTGCGAAAACTGCCTACCTACTAACGACCGCGGCGCTCATGTCGTTCGGCGCGGTCCACATGACGTCGGCCAATGAAGAACTAATGAAAATGGCCGAAAACCCCAAGGACTGGGTGATGCAGACGGGTGACTACGCCAACACCCGCTTTTCCAAACTTAACCAGATCACCAAGGACAACGTGAAGAACCTGCAGGTCAAGTGGAGCTTCTCCACTGGCGTGCTGCGCGGCCATGAAGGCGGGCCGCTGATTATCGGCGATGTGATGTATGTCCACGCGCCGTTCCCGAACACCGTCTATGCTCTCGATCTCAACAATGACGGAAAGATCCTCTGGAAATACGAGCCCAAGCAAGACCCCAATGTTATTGGGATCATGTGCTGCGACACGGTCAATCGTGGCGTCGCCTATGGTGACGGCAAGATCATTCTAAACCAGGCCGACACCACCGTCGTGGCGCTCGATGCCAAGACCGGCAAGGTCGTCTGGTCAGTCAAGAACGGCGAGCAGACCGACGGCGGAAAGGGCGAATCCGGCACGTCAGCACCCGTAGTCGTCAAGGACAAGGTGCTGGTCGGCGTCTCCGGCGCTGAATTCGGCGTTCGCGGCTGGTTGGCCGCCTACAATCTGGCAGATGGCAAGCTCGCCTGGAAAGCCTATTCGGAAGGTCCGGACGCAGACACCCTGATCGAACCCGAGAAGACCACCCATCTCGGCAAACCTGTCGGAAAGGATTCCGGCACGAACACCTGGGAAGGCGAGCAGTGGAAGACAGGCGGCGGCACGACATGGGGATGGTATTCCTATGATCCCAAGCTGAACCTGGTTTACTATGGTACCGGCAATCCCTCGACATGGAACCCGGTCCAGCGCCCAGGCGACAATCGCTGGTCCATGACAATCATGGCTCGCGATGCGGATACTGGTGTTGCCAAATGGCTCTACCAGATGACCCCGCATGACGAATGGGACTTTGACGGCATCAACGAGATGATTCTCGTCGATGGCATGGAGGTCGGCGGCGCCAAGCGCGACGTGCTGGTGCATTTCGACCGCAATGGCTTTGCCTACACCATGGATCGCGCCAGTGGCGAACTTCTCGTCGCCAAGAAATACGATCCGGCAGTGAACTGGGCGACGGAAGTCAACATGGACCCCAGCAGCGACCAGTATGGCCGCCCGCAGGTCGTGGCCAAATATTCGACCCAGGCGAACGGCGAAGACACCAACACGACGGGCATCTGCCCGGCGGCGCTTGGAACCAAGGACCAGCAACCGGCGGCCTATTCGCCGAAGACCGGCCTGTTCTACGTGCCGACAAACCATGTCTGCATGGACTATGAGCCTTATAAGGTGAGCTACACTGCCGGTCAGCCTTACGTGGGCGCCACGGTGTCGATGTATCCTCCCCCTGGAGCCGACCACATGGGCAACTTCATTGCCTGGGATGCTGCCAAGGGCGAGATCGTCTGGTCGAAGCCCGAGAAGTTCTCGGTGTGGTCGGGCGCGCTGGCAACCGACGGCGACGTCGTCTTCTACGGCACGCTCGAGGGCTACATCAAGGCGGTCGATCATGACGGGAATGAACTCTACAAGTTCAAGACCCCGTCCGGCATCATCGGCAACATCACGGCCTACGAGCATGGCGGCAAGCAGTACATCGCCGTTCTGTCCGGCGTCGGCGGATGGGCCGGTATCGGTCTGGCAGGTGGACTGCTTTCGCCCGAAAACGCCGCTGCCTGGCATGGCGCCGTCGATCAGGGCCGTGAGCAAGGCGACGAGACTGCGGTCGTTGGGACTGCTGGTCTGGGAGCGGTCGGTGGCTACGCAGCACTGGCCGACTACACGACGCTGGGCGGTCAGCTCACCGTCTTCGGTCTCCCGGACTGACACACGGGAACCTTAGGCACACGCCTCGGGTCTTGTGAAAAGACCAAGGCTTGAAAAGCGAGAGCCCGGATCACCGGGAAGCCAGGACCGGGCTCTCGATTTCGCCGCGCCCCAAAACATCGATCAATGCCGCTTCACGACAGAAAAGCCCGTGTCCGTGGCAAATGAAGGAAGATACTGAATGTCCGTTCGCATTGTAATTTCCGCCCTCGCCCTGGCTCTGCTGCCTCTGGCAAGCTCAAGTCTCGCGCAGGCCGAGGACAGCGCGGAAAAAGCCAAGGCGGTGACGGAAGAGGCCGGCAAACATTTCGACGCGGAAGGAAACCCGACCTACAAGATCGAAAACGGAACCGTGGATTGGTACACGTTCAGCGGTTATCGCCGCTATCACTCCGATTGCCATGTCTGTCACGGACCGGACGGCACCGGTTCGAGCTATGCGCCGGCCCTGGTCAACAGCCTGAAAACCATGGATTACGGCACGTTCCTCTCGATAGTCGCCGAAGGCCGCAAGAATGTCGGCGGCGGCAAGGAGAATGTCATGCCTGCCTTTGGCGACAACAAGAACGTCTATTGCTACATGGACGATCTCTACGTTTATCTCCGCGCCCGCGCCGACGGTGCGGCGCCCCGCGGCAGGCCGCCAAAGAAAGCAGACAAGCCACAAGCAGCGAAGGATGCCGAAGCATCCTGTATGGGTGGATGATATGATTGGCCGCGATGCGTTGAAGCTGCGCTTTGTCCTGTCGATCCTCGGCGCACTCGCCTTGCTGCCTTCGAACGCCAAGGCGCAGGACGCCGGCCTTGGTGCCGCAGGAGAACTGGTCGACCCCGATATTCTGCGCGTCTGCGCCGATCCTTCGAACATGCCTTTCACCGACAAGAGCGGCGAAGGCTTCGAAAACAAGCTGGCCGAACTGGTTGCAGCTAAAACCGGTCGGAAGTCCGTCGCCTACACATGGTTTCCCGTTGTCGCCGGCTTCGTGCGCAACACGCTGGTCGCCAACCGATGCGACATCATCATGGGCTATGCCCAGGGCGACGAACTGGTGCAGAACACCAACGCCTACTATCGCTCCTCCTATGTGCTGGTGCACCCGAAGGGCAACGGCATGGAAGGTGTCGAGACGATCGAGGATCCGAAACTCACCGGCAAGAAGATCGGTGTCGTCGAAAGCACGCCACCGACTGCCAACATGGCTGCCAACAAGCTCTTGCGAACGGCAAAAATCTATCCGCTGGCGGTGGATACGCGCCTCACCCCTTCCATGGGGGAGGTCATGATCAAGGACATGCTCGCCGGCAAGATCGACGCGGCGGTCATTTGGGGACCGATGGCAGGCTACTATGCCAAGAAACTCGGCGCCGACCTCACGATCGTTCCGCTGGTGAAGGAAAAAACCGGCTCGCGCATGTCCTATCGTATCACCATGGGCGTGCGTCCATCCGACCAGGAATGGAAGCGGTCGCTCAACCGGGTGATCAGGGAAAACCAGGCGGAGATCAACAGGATCCTGCTGGACTACAATGTGCCGCTGATCGACGAGCACGATAACCCGATCACGCAATGACGATGCCGGTATGAAGGGAAAGGAGACGATTTTGCTGGTCGCTGCAGGCCTTCTCAGTCTGACCGAACCGATGTGGGCTGGCGATATCGCCGAGCCCGGCGGCTACCGGATGGACGAATATCGGGCGCCGGTGCCGCAGACGCTGCAAGGCGCGAGCGTGGTGACGACGGCAGAGGCCGAGGCGCTCTGGCGGGAGAAGAAGGCGGTGTTCTTCGACGTCATGCCGAACACGCCGAAGCCGGCCAATTTGCCGGCAGGAACGATTTGGAGAGAGGCGATCAGAAAGGACATCCCGGGCAGCATCTGGCTGGCCAACGTCGGTTACGGCGCTATCTCCGAGGAGACCGCCAGCTATTTTCGCCAAGGCCTCGCGGCCGAAGCCGGTGCCGACAAGTCGCGCGCTATCCTGTTCTATTGCATGACGAATTGCTGGATGTCCTGGAATGCCGCGAAACGGGCCGTCGAATGGGGCTACAGTTCAGTGATCTGGTATCCGCTCGGCGCCGATGGATGGGAAGGTGCAAACCTTCCGCTGGAGGAGAAGAAGCCTTACGTGATCAGCAATTGAAGCATGAGCATTGTTATTTTCGAACGTCTTGTTTTTCGATTTTTCAGAACCTACCGTTTCATTTGTCCATTTTGAGAGCTGATGGACGAGCCATTGCAATGGTGCCCAGCAATGGTTGACTGAGAAAAGGATCGGCCCCTTCGGGCTGGTAGAAGAGGAGAAATGCCATGAAGAAGAGCTGGACAAAACCGACCATGTGCCAAGTCGCTGCGGGCTTCGAAATTTCGCGGTATCTGCCTGCTGAAATTCCTCCCAAGAAGTAGGCCGCAGAGGTGCGTGTCCCTGGCAACGGGGACACGCACTTTCTTGCCGCGTGAGATCTTCGTGGAAGGCGTTGACGCGTTCGACGCGGGCGCGAAGTCATTCACGGCCGAAAATTTCCTGCTGGTTGAACAAGCCGCAGAGCGGGCATTGCAATGCGCTTGAAGATCATCGGCTCGGCGGCAGGCGGCGGCTTTCCGCAATGGAATTGCAACTATCGCCTGAGCCGCGCGGCTCGCAGCGGGGTGGCTGGCGTGCATTCGCGAACCCAATCAAGCATCGCCGCGTCAGCGGACGGGGCCGGCTGGGTTCTCTTCAACGCCTCGCCCGATATTCGCCAACAGATTGCGCAAACGCCCGAATTGCAGCCCGCGCACGATGCGCCGCTGCGTTCGACGCCTATCCGTGCGGTGGTGCTGACCAATGCCGATGTCGATCATGTCGCCGGGCTGCTCAGCCTGCGTGAGCGGCAGCCTTTCGCTATCTATGCAACGACACAGGTTCTGGCGACGCTGGAGGCGAATTCGATTTTCAATGTTCTCGATCCGGCGCTGGTGCCGCGACGCAGCTTGCCGCCGGCGAAAGAACTGGCGATCTGCGACGCAGACGGCCACGACACCGGCGTTGCTGTCGAGAGCTTTCCCGTGCCCGGGAAGATAGCGCTCTATCTCGAGGAAAGAAGCCAGCCGGACGCCAATTTCAGCTCCGACGCCGGCGACACGATTGGCGTCCGTATCGCCGGCGCCGGCCGGCGCGGCTCCGTCTTCTATGTACCGGGCTGCGCGCGCATCGATGCGACCTTGCGCGCGCGCCTAGCCAATGCCGCCTGCCTTCTGTTCGACGGCACGGTCTACATGGACGACGAGATGATTGCCGCCGGCGTCGGCCAAAAAACCGGTGCGCGCATGGGGCATCTGGCAATGTCGGGAGACGCGGGCTCGATCGCCGGCTTGGCCGATGTGAGGATCGGCCGCCGTGTCTTCGTCCACATCAACAACACCAATCCTGTTCTGGACGAGAATTCCGCCGAACACGCAGCGGTCAAAGCGGCTGGCTGGGAAGTCGCCCGCGACGGGATGGAGATGGAATTTTGAGCAATTTCCACGACGCGGCCAGGAACGGCCTGTCCTCCAGCCAGCTCGAAGCCGTGCTGCGTCAGGTCGGTGCCGAGCGCTATCACAACCGCCACCCTTTCCATCACAGGATGACCAGCGGTGCGCTGTCGAGGACCGAGATGCAGGCCTGGGCGCTGAACCGCTATTGCTACCAGGCCGTCATTCCGCGCAAGGATGCCATGATCCTCGCGCGTGCCGAGGACCCGGCGTTTCGCGCCGCCTGGCGCAAACGCATCGAAGACCACGACGGCGAGGACGGCTGGAGCGGCGGCATTGCGCGCTGGCTCCATCTGGCGACCTCGCTCGGTCTCGATGCCGACGCGGTGAAGAGCGAAAGGCTGGCGTTGCCGGCGACACGTTTCGCGGTCGGCGCTTACCTCTCCTTTTGCACGAATCGGACGCTGTTCGAGGCGGTCGCCTCGTCGCTGACCGAGATGTTCTCGCCGCTCATCATCGGCGAGCGGGTTCCGGCGATGCTGGCCAAATACGACTACATCACCGAGGATACGCTGGCCTATTTCAGCCGACGGCCCGAACAGGCCTCGCGGGACGCCGACTTCGCCCTCGCTTACGTGCTCGGCCATGCCGACACGGCGGAACGCCAGCAGCAGGCGATCGATGCGCTGGTGTTCAAATGCGATATACTCTGGGCCATGCTCGACGCGCTTCAACACGCCTATGGCGAGCCGGGAAACATACCGCCCGGCGCCTTTCGTCCGGAGGCAGCCCTATGATGGCGCTGCGCGAAAGAGCCATTGTGTCGCCGCAGTTGGTGCCATCGCTGCCGCAGCACGTGCGCATACAGCACGACCCGGTGCGGCAGGCGTTCGCCGTGCTTTCGCCCGAAAAAATATTTTGGCCGAACGACATCAGCCTCGACATATTGCGCCGCTGCGATGGGCGATCGACGGTCGGCCACATCATTGCCGACCTTGCGGCGGAATATGACGCCGAACAGGAGGCCGTGGCCGCCGACGTCGTCGCCTTCCTGCAGGAATGGTCGGACAAGCTGCTGGTGAAGCTATGAGCGAGCCCCTTCTCCCTCCGATCGGCATGCTGGCGGAACTGACGCATCGCTGCCCGCTGCAATGCCCTTATTGCTCCAATCCGCTCGAATTGCTGAAGGCCAATCGCGAACTCGACACACAGACCTGGCTCGACCTGTTCTTGCAGGCGGCCGATCTCGGCGTTCTCCAGGTGCATCTGTCCGGCGGTGAACCGACGCTGCGTCGCGACCTCGAGCAATTGATCGCCGGGCTTTCGGCGCGCGGGGTCTACACCAACCTGATCACCGCCGGCGTCGGCATTGCCGAAGGCCGCATCGAGGCGTTTGCCGAAGCCGGGCTCGACCATCTGCAGCTGAGCTTTCAAGGCGCACGGCCGGCGACCACCGACCGCATCGGCAACCACAAAGGCGGCCACGAAAAGAAGCTGGAGACGGCACGCCGGGCTCGCGCGGCCGGCCTGCCGCTCACCATCAACGCGCCGATCCATCGCCACAACATCGAGGAAGTGCCGGAATTCATCGATCTAGCGCTTTCACTGGGCGCGGAGCGGCTCGAGATCGCCAACGTGCAGTATGCCGGCTGGGCGCTGACCAATCGCGATCAACTGATGCCTGAGCGCGATGCAGTTGAACGGCAGGCGGAGATCGTCGCGGCGGCACGCGAACGGCTGACCGGCATCATGAACATCGATTTCGTCCCGCCGGATTATTTCGCCATCTATCCCAAGCCGTGCATGGGTGGCTGGGCGCGAGACGCCTTCATGGTGACGCCGGACGGCACCGTGCTGCCATGCCATGCCGCGCAGACCATCCCGTCGCTCAGCTTCGAGCGTTTTGGACCGCGCAGCCTGGCCGATATCTGGACCGATTCGCCAGCATTCAATGCCTTTCGCGGCACCGACTGGATGCAGCAGCCCTGCCGCAGCTGCGAACGGCGTGAAATCGACTGGGGCGGCTGCCGCTGCCAGGCGATGGCGATCGCCGGCGATGCCGCCGCGACGGACCCGGCTTGCGCGAAATCGCCAATCCATGCGCGCATGGCAATGCTGATCGACGAAGCCCAGCGTGCTGCGGCAGTTCCTTCGAAGGACGAACCATTCGTCTACCGGCGGATCGGCGTCGTGACCGAGCCCGCCTGACGCGCTCTTCTATTCCGCGGTCTCGCGCTCGCGCACCGCGTCGGCGAAAGCCAGCGCATCGCGGTTGACCGCGACATTGTGCACGCGAAAGATCGAAGCGCCCTTCAACCGCAGGATGACGCTTGTCGCCGCTGTGCCGACGTCGCGCCCCTCGTCAGTTCCGCCGACCAGGTGACGGGCAAGACGCTTGCGTGACGTGCCGACCAGCAATGGAAAACCGAGAGCGCGCAATTCGCCGAAGCGAGCCATGAGCTCAAGGTTTTCCTCTCCATCCTTGGCGAAGGCGAAGCCCGGGTCCAGCACGATCCGATCATCCGGGATGCCGGCATGGCGCGCGATCTCCAGCGATCTGTTCAGGAACAGGAACTGGTCGGCGATCACATCCGCCAGTTTTTCACGGCCGCGCCCGGTGTGCATGATGACGAGGCCGGCGCCGGTTTCCGCCGCGACATGCGCGATGTCGGGTTCGCGCTGCAGGCCATGCACGTCGTTGACGATATGTGCGCCCGCCGCGACCGCCAGACGCGCCGTCTCGGCCCGATAGGTGTCGACCGAAACCAGGCTGCCGCCGTCGGACGACAGCGCCTCGACGACCGGCAGGATGCGCGATTGTTCCTCGCGCGCCGAAACGGCCCCGGCGCCGGGCCGGGTGGACTCGCCGCCGACATCGATGATCGCCGCACCCTCGCCGATCATGCGCCGCGCCTGCTGGATCGCCCGCTCCGGCCGATCGAATTCTCCCCCGTCGGAAAAACTGTCGGGCGTGACGTTCAAAATCCCCATCAGCAACGATCTCGCGCCAAGATCGAGATGCCGTCCATGAGCAAGGTGCCAGCGCATCATGCATCAACCTTCTGTCATATCAGAATCCATTCGCGACACGATTGTCACTCACACGATCGCGGTTTCCTCATCTACCTATGCTCGTGAAACAAAAAGGAGCCTAGCAATGACCAAGGAAGCGATCAGCTTTACTTACTATATCGTTTCGACGCCGGGAAAGGTGTTTGAGGCCATAACGAAACCAGACCTCGCACGGCGCTACTGGGGCCACGAGAACGTCTCTGACTGGAAGCCCGGTTCGAGCTGGGAGCATATCCGCGCCAATGATGAGCGGAGCGTCGAGCTCGTCGGCAAAGTCATCGAGGTCTCCGCGCCGACCCGTCTCGTCATCACCTGGGCAAACGCTTCGCAAGCGTCCGATCCGGCGAGCTACAGCCGGGTGACCTTCGAGGTCGAGGAATACGAGGCCATGGTCCGGCTGACCGTCACCCATGACGAGCTCGAAGCCGGCAGCGGGATGGCGAACGGCATCAAGCGCGGCTGGCCGATCGTCCTCTCCAGCCTGAAATCCTTCCTCGAAACGGGTCAAGCGATCGATGTCTTCGCGAAGCCGCGCGCGTCCGAACGGGCGGCCTGACCGCGAAACAGGGAGCCGAGCACATGAGCACTCTCTACACCGGCGGATGCGCGTGCGGCGCGGTTCGCTACGAGGCTAAGGCAACCCCCATCTTCGAGAACCACTGCCACTGCCGTGATTGCCAGAAAAGAAGCGGCACCGGTCATGGATCCTATCTGACGTTTTCGTCGCGAGCGGACGTGACGATCACCGGCACGACGACGGAGTGGCGTGTTGCGGCGGACAACGGGAATGTGAAAATCCATTCCTTCTGCCCGGTCTGCGGAACCCCTGTCTACCTGACATACACCGCCATGCCGGACCCGATCACGGTCCATGCAGCAAGCCTTGACGATCCGGGCCGGTTCAATCCGACCGTGGTGACTTACGGTATCCGGGCCCTCCCCTGGGACACGATGGAAACCGGGTTGAAGACGTTCGAGAAGATGCCATCAGGCTAACCGGCGGTCAGCGAGCGTGACGCACATCGTCCGAAGTATCGCTTATGATGAGGGTCGTCCGAGCGCTCTGGTGAATATTAGCGCATTTGATAGTATCGCTCCCACTCCGCCAGCCAAGGCACCGTAGCATGTCGGAAAAGGGTCGAGTAGAGCCTCCAATCGTGGCCCTTGCCAAGGGCGTTCTGAGCAAGGTCGACGGTAGTGTGTCCGACGTTCGCAGCGAGCGGCGCGTTATGACAGCTCTCTGTTATGATCTGGTCGGATCAACCGACCTGCTCGCAGTTCTGGATATCGAGGACTATGAAGAACTGATGTCGGCCTTTCGGCGTGCGGCAAGACAGGCAATCTCATCGTACTCGGGCGTTGTCGTGAGCGAGGCCGGCGACGGCGGTGTCGCACTTTTTCCAGCAGAGATGGAGGCAAAGGACGCGGCTTCGCAAGCGATCCGGGCAGGACTCGAAATCATTGAAGCGTGCAAGCGGGTCGGGCTGGAGAAAGACCATACGGACCTACATGTTCGGGTCGGGATTGCTACATCCATGACCCTCGTTCACGGGGACGGCGGTGACCCGGCGCATGCCAGCGTCACGGGCCCTGCTTTGGCCATGGCGACGCGGCTCCAGGCTATGGCTCATCCGGATGCAATATTGGTGTCCGATGAGACCCGAAATCTGGCGCGGCGGTCCCACGTTTTCAGTTTTCGTGGCATTCACGTTATTAAGGGTTTCGCGGAGCCGCAGCGGACTTGGCGTGCCATCAGCCACAAGCGGGACGTTGACCGCTTCTTCGCCTTCGGGCGCTTGAACAATACGTTTATAGGCCGTGGGGACGAACTGGCCACCATCGCCGCATGTTGGCATGATGCCGTCGCCGGCAAGGGCGGCGTCATTTTAGTTCAGGGTGAGGCCGGTATCGGCAAGTCTCGCCTGCTTTATGAAGTCCGCAAGAGGACACGCTTTCAGCGGGCAAAATTGCTGCTTTTTCAATGCCAGCCCGGCGGCTCCCACTCGGCCCTTTATCCTCTGCTGCAAAATGTTCGGAGTGACCTCGCTGGCAAAGAGGGTCGGCTGGAGACTTCAGACGTAGCGGAGGTCTTCGCAAATCAAGGCGTTCACGATGACGAAGTGGTCGACATCTTCTCGTTTCTACTTGGGGCTGAAGGATCGAATCCCGCTCTGAAGGAGGCTGATCTCAAGGTCATCCGGGAGAAAGCCGCCTGGGCAGTTCGCAGAAGCATAGAAGCCATATGCGAACGCGGACCACTCATCCTGGTGGTCGAAGACATACATTGGATCGACCTCACGTCGAGGCAATTGCTGGCGGAACTTGCACTCTTCATTCATCGGGTGCCCGTGCTTCTCATAATGACTGCGCGACCTGGATCTGAGACTTTTTCAGGGTTCCGGGACTTGCCGCATATTACTCTGAAGCCGCTCGATCGCGAGGAAACGCGACAGGCAATCATGGCCATGCGGCCGGAAATCGGGTCAGCCGCGCATTCGGAACTCATTAGCATGGTGGAGGAGGTAACCGGGGGCGTGCCTCTTTTCATCGAGGAAATCTGCCAATGGATCGCCGAGAATGCAGCCTCCATAACGGATCGCCTTGCGCCAGCCGGCTCATCGAGCCGAATATCGGTGTTTGAAGGCATCCTTCAAGCCAGGCTGGAAGCCTTGGGCCCTGCAAGGGATGTGGCACGAGCGGCCGCCGTCGCCGGCAATCGTTTCAATCTGGAATTGCTCCAGAAGCTGTTGCCGGAATACAGTGACGAGACGATCGGGAATGCACTGGACACCCTCATCGAGGCGGGATTCCTGATCCGGGTCAGGCCTTCCGGCGAGCCCGACTATGGATTTCGTCATGCCCTGATCCGGGAGACAATCTACAATGCATTGCTGCGGAGGAGACGGCAGGCCCTCCATCAGTCGCTTTTCTCCGCTGTCGGCCGCGACCGAAATCTGGCCCCGTGGCTGGGTACGGCTGAACTGGCAGAACATGCTGAACGCGCTGGCCTTATCGAGGAAGCGATCGATCAGTTCATCGCAGCCGGCCGGGAAAGTTACGTCCGCTCTGCAATGGCCGAGGCGAGACAGATTCTCGACCATGCCATGACCCTTTGCCAGCGAGTGAGAAGGCCGGACAAGCAGGATGTTTTGCGCCTCGCCGCGATGATGCCGCTCGGGCCGATACTTACAGCCACGGAAGGTCCAAACTCGCTGCCGGCCCGCAAACTTTACGAGGACGGGGTAGAGATCGCCAGGCGGCGGCCACCCGGCGAGCGTGCGAAGTGGTTTCCGATCTACTGGGGTTGGTGGTTCACCGGCCCCACCATCGACGGGGAACGCGCACGGACCGTCCTCACCGACCTGAGGGATGTCGACGACCCCGAAGTGCAGTTTCAGGCCCGACACTGCGTTTGGGCAATCGAATTCAATCTTGGGCATCACAAGAACTGCATCGCGGCGGTCGACGAAGGACTTGCGCTCTATGGGACGGGCCAAAGGGCAGGGAATGCCACTCTGTTCGGCGGCCACGACGCCAGGGTCTGCGGCCTGTCGCATAGGGGTCTCTCTCAATGGTTTACCGGCCGGGCCGCAAGCGCAGTTCGGTCGTTGGCTGAAGCCAGGCGCTGGGCAATGCAAACGGCGCATGTTGGTAGTATCGCCCATGTCTACATCAACGAAGCGATGCTTGATTGCTATCGCCGCGATTTCTCGGCGCTGCGAGGCGTCATCGCCGATATCCGCGAATTGACGAAGCGCCACCATCTGCCCTCCCTTGCCGCCTTGGCGCAAATTCTCGAAGGCTGGTGCGAAGGAAATGCTGCTCGGATAGAGCAAGGCAGGGACCAGATCAAGGAGGGTCTCGCGATCCACGGCGAACTCCAGACGCCGGAAGACTATCCTGTCTACTACGGCATGCTGGCAGAGCTTCTGGCCCGGACAGGCGAGACTGACGAGGCCCTTACGCTTGTCTCTTCCGCGGCTGCGGAAGCCGAAGCAGGTGGCAGTCTTTCTTGGCTCGCCGAACTCTATCGGCGAAAGGCCCATCTCCTTCTACTTAGAGGTTCCTCAGGCATGGAAATTGTTGCCGCGCTTTCCAAAAGCCTGGCTACCGCCGATGAGCAAAACGCGGTGCCAATCCTGCTCAATGCATACGAGATGCTCAGGACATGGGGCGTATCAGAGGAACTATCCCGGCAGTACCGCAGTCGCGTCGACCTAGCGAAATCAGCCATCGAGCAAGGCGCGGCGTTGTACGTCAATCTAGAACCGAGCCTGCGCCACTAGCCTGCGCGGCTGGGAGATCGGGAGCCTCCATGCTGGAACGATACGAGCGCTCGGGTCCTCCGCCGCGCGAAGCACTCATGCGGCTAATGACGATGCGCGAGCTCTTGGGCATCACACGGATTGCAGACATCACAGGTCTCGACGTGCTCGACATACCCGTGGTTCAGGCGGTCAGGCCTTTCTCCCTTTTAAATTCCGTTTCGCAAGGCAAGGGGTCGACCAGAACCGAAGCTGCGGTATCGGCCATTCTCGAGGCCGCAGAGTCCTACTTTGCCGAGCGCTTGGCGCACTACGACCCCATCGCGGCCTCCGCAGACTCCCTGAATATTCCTCCTGAAAGATTCGAAGCCCATCTCCAGCCAGGTGTCGACCCGGGCTGGCGCAGCAGGGAGATAGCTTGGATTCATGCCGAGAATATCCTCAAGGGTGGTCTGCAGGATTGGGTCCCATTCGAGCTTGTACACACTGCCTACGTGTTCCCGCCGCGGCCCCACGAGGAAATCTTCGCTTCATCGACGTCCGGCCTGGCGGCCTCCTTCGAGGAAACGGACTCTATTCTGCACGGGATAATGGAATGCATCGAGCGCGACGCACTCACGCGGGCGGAGCGAATCCATGGCTTTTTCCAGCGCCGTCGAATTGACCCGAGAACGATCGACGATCCGACAGTTGCGAGCCTTCTCGAAAGCCTGGAAGCCAAAGGCCTGCTGGTCGGGCTTTGGCACGCCCCCTCACCGCTGGGACTACCGGTGATCTGGTGCCATCTCATGGAGGATCGGCCGCCGGAAACTGCAATTCTTCACCATCCGGCAGAGGGCTCGGCTGCAGGTTTCGATGCCGCGTCCGCGATCGTTCACGCAATCTACGAGGCGGCGCAGTCGCGACTGACGGCGATCTCCGGCGCCCGTGATGACCTGACGCGTGCGTCCTATCCAAAATATCCCGATTGGCAAAAAATTGCGGCGCACCGACGCCTCCTGTCCGACGGCCCTCGCGACGTACATTTCCAAGCGATTGCCGGGCAGAATTACACCAGCGCCGGAAATAGGATGTCCGCTCTTCTCGCACAGATCGAGGGCGCAGGAATCGACACAGTGTACATGATTCAGCTCGATACTAGACCGCTCGGCGACCTGTCGGTCGTCAGGATCGTCATACCGGCCTTAACGCCGCTGTTGCATGGCTAGGCAAATGCGTCCCAAGCTGGTCTTTGCCGGTCCCACCCTGTCACAGGGCGAAGTGCTGGAAGTGGTGGAGGCGATCTGCCTTCCGCCGGCTGTGCAGGGTTCGATCATTGCGGCCGTGCAGCATTTTGATCCGAGTGCGATAGTCATCATCGACGGCGGCTTTCAGTCGGAGCCGGCGGTCAGGCACAAGGAAATCCTTTGGGCAATAGCGAAAGGTGTTCCGGTAATAGGCGCGGCGAGCATGGGGGCTCTTCGCGCTGCGGAACTCTTTCCATACATGCAGGGAGTGGGGCTCATCTACCGGTGGTATCGTCGTTTTGCGTTTGCGCCTGACGATGCAGTGGCCGTGCTGCACGGACCATGGGAGGTAAACTCCGCGCCCATAACCCACGCGCTGATCGATCTTCGCATGACGGTTCGCAGGGCCTGCCGTCGAGGCATCATTTCGGCTGAATACAGAACCAGCCTGGAGCGCGCCGCGCGAGCTCTCAATTTTCGCGAGCGCACGCTCTCCCGCATGGTCGGTGACGCCTTGTCATGCGAAGGTGATCTCGTTGTCGAGAAATATCAGGAGATCCTCGCCGCAGCTTTCGTTCAGCAAAAGAAGCAGGATGCGCGTGATGCACTCCGGCTATTGGATCACGGTTTATTCAAGGAGCCTGCACCCCTGCCAGATTTCCAATTGACGGCGGCTTTCTTTAAGGATCTCGACGAAGCCGGGTTAGAGATTTGAAAGCATCAGGGCGAGAATTTTCAATCTCAATTTACAATACGTAAGATTTTGCTAATGTATTAAAATGAGAGGGGCTGAGCTACTAGGAACGCTCGATCGATCCAACGATGAAAGTCGCTCCGTCGGCACGCGCTTCCTGCTATTTCCGCAGGTGCCCCACCTTGCCAATTACGGCACACCCGAGACCGTCTGGATATCGACCCCGCCGGGCCGGTTACGCCCCGGTCCGGAGGACCATCGCATCTATGTCCGCGATCCGCTCCTCGACAAGGAACCTTACGAGTATCCCTATCTGCCGCCCTTCGTTGGCGAGGTCTTCCCGTCGGCGGAACCCGCCTACGACGGTCACTTCGACCGGATTTCATTGAATTCACGTCAGTTCCTGGCGGCACACGCCTTCGGGGCAGTCAGCCGGGTCCTGGACATCTGGGAAAGCTACCTTGGGCGGCCGATTACCTGGTACTTCGCCGAAACCTATGAGCGGCTGGAGATCATTCCGTGGGTCGACTGGAACAACGCCCAGTCTGGCTACGGTTATCTGGAACTCGGCGTGGACAGGGCGCCCGACGGTCGAAATTATCCCTATGCCCTCAACTTCGATACGATTGCGCATGAGGTCGGCCACGCGATTCTGTTTTCCCTTTTTGGAGTGCCGGCAAATGGCTTGAAGACCGGCGACTTCGCGTCGTTCCATGAGGCGAGCGCCGACATAACGTCGCTTCTGTCCTTCCTGCATTTCGACAGCGGTCTCGACCGGCTGCTGCGCCACAGCAACGGCAACCTCCTCGTCCTGAACGAGCTCAACCGCATTGCCGAACTGATCGGCGACCGGCAGATTCGCCTCGCCAGCAATTCGCGCCGCATGTCTGAGGTCTCCGACGAAATCCATGACAGGTCGCGGCCCTTCACGGGGGCGGTATTCGATACGATCGTAGACACCTACCACGCGAATCTCGTGAGTGATGGACTAGCCGACGAACGGCTTCTCGATATCGACATCAGGGATATCGACGAGGCCGCCATGCACCGCATCTCGGATTTCACGGCGCTGGCCTTCCGTGCCAGGCCGTTCCTGTTCAAGAGCGCGCTTACCCGGGCGCGTGATGATGTGGCGCTGACCCTCGCCCGGACCTGGTCCAGCCTCGAAGCTGACGATCTGACATTTGAGAATGCCGCGATGGCCGTTGCCGAAGCTGGCGGTCGCATCGCGCCGGCGCTGGGCACTAAGTTCGAGGAAAACTTCAGGTGGCGAGAAATTTCATGAACTGAATTGTCAAAGCGAGGAGGACCAACATGAGCGACTGTCATCACCGGCCCACGCTGACTTTCCCAGGTGGCGCTTATAATGCGACGCAGGTTAGACTTTATGGAATAATTCAAAATACATGGGTTCTTAGCATCAGCGAGCCATGGAAATCCAAGGTCATTGGTGGAAGTGTTGCGGTGAAAACAACACTTGAAGCTGCCCACCCCCTTAGCGATGAAGCCGGTACAGAGGTCAAGAGACTAAGGAAAGAAAAAATCAGCGAAGAGGAAATATATCGAAATATGATTGAAAAGTATAGAAATGATATAAATGTAAGACTGCCAATAGGATATTACAGTGAAGTTGTAATAGATACCAAAAAGGCATTCGGAGATGTTTCAATACACGCCTTGCAGCTGAGTAGAGAAGATGAGCTTTCGTGCGGAATTATTGTTGGATACTCATATGAGGGCCATTGCTATGATCTTCCGAAGCCGAAGATCATGCTTCTTCCGACAGTTCCGTGTCCGATACCGATAGATGATTGCGGATATACGGAACAGTATAACTCAACGACCCGGGACAAGTATGTGCTCTGGATCGTAGACAAACTCGATGAGTGTGTTGAATTCGAAATGAACCAAGGCTTTGTCGAACAGCTTGTTCTCGAGGCGAACCTTCCCGGCAAACGCTCGCCGACCATGTACGCGGCCAGGCAGGCGCTTGGGCATCGCAGTGGCAGGCTGACTGAGTAGTGATAAATTCCTGCTACTTCGCGGCCCGTTGAGAGGTTGTGTCAGCCGGCCCGAGCTTGGTGCGGTCGGAAACGATAACCTCGCGGAGCTTGGGACGTCGAGTTGGCTGCGGCGCTGCCCAATCAACTTCGGGCTTGGCACCCGGCTCGGGCCGGGTCGCTTGGCTGCGATTGTAGGAGGCGACGGGTCCGTTTTCGGCAGATGAAACCGGCAAAATACGTCGGAGGCGAGATCCCAAAGCCCATGGCGAAAGCCGCCCGGCAGTGTGCGCACAACCATCGGAAGATCGCCAGCACCGTCGCTGGAGCACTGCACGTCACGGACATGATCGCGCCTCGGTGCCCATGACGGTGCCACGACCGCCATCGTGTTCCTCCTTTGCCGCGAGCCGTGCGGTTCCCAGCCCGGCGAGCGACGTGCCTTGCGGGTCATAGGTATCATGTCATCACAAGCACCAAGGGCAGGTGAGCGGCGCAAGTTGTCTCGGCAACCGGACATTCATTCCGGCAGCAAGCAAGTCTGCAATGGGTCAAACCCGCCTATTCGCACGTCGTTGCCGCCGATCACCGCACGCACTGCAGGGAGGTCTTTCGAAGCCAGAATTCTTGGTTAGATCTGCGTCCAGTGCTTTTGACGAGAAGGAGAAATTGCCGGACAAACCCAACCAGTTCACTGGAACGCTGTGACGTTGGCAGAGATCGATGCATCTACTTGTGAAGATGTAGGTAAGTGGTTGATATTTAATAATCTGGTGGCGCCTCGCTCAGGTTCACGCGTGAGCGAGCAAATCCTGCCAGTGTTTCAGTCTCACATGAGGGGTCGCGGTAGCGTCACTTCTCTGATTGCAGAGTGCATCCTTCACGATTGTCGCGCCACAGTAGCACGCTTCCGATAAGGTGCTTGACCGGTTCGACCTCACCTCGTTCGCGCCATACATGCGCCGCTTGTCGGCGATCTTTTTTCCAAACTGCAGGAGAGACGTGCGGACGTGCGGTTGTCACGTCCCAGTGCTATTCGGATGGTGCAATAGAGCAACTCCAGGAAAAATGTGAAACGGTTTTCCCGGGAAAAGCGCATAGCGCTTTCCCTAGGGAATTGCGCAAAAACAAAGAGATAGGGCGGTTCGCGTTTCCGTGAAACGATGAACCGTTCTAGCGTTTTCGGAGTGTAGCAAATGTCCAATCTGCCGATTTCATCGAAGCCTATATCGCCGCCTATAACCGCAGAATGAGAAGCACGTCGGACCTCTATGCGAGAGCGGCCCTATTCCTCCCGACAGAACCGCCGGACGTCGGGATGCGCAATGGCTCGTCAAATCCGCTTTTAGCTCGAGCGCATGGCGATGCCTACGCAGCGGATAAACGCGAGATGTGCGTTCGCGCTCCCCGGTTAGCAGCTTCCTTGTCAAGGTTGATGATGTTCGATGTTTGTTCTATAGCAAGCTGTCGGTTGTGGTGGTCAGTTCAAAAAATTGATTTGTGCGGCACACCCGCTGCCTAGATGTTACGGACTTCGCATGAAGGGCCGATTACGAGGGGTAACCATGGTTCACACTGCACGCCTCCGCCACGATTCTCTGGCCGCCCCCTCCAGCAGAAACGTCCCCGCAAAATGGCTCGCCGCCGCGGCCTTCGCGGCGATTGGCTTGCTCGCGACCCCGGCCGCACAGGCGCAGGAAGCGCCTCCCGCGCCCGTCGTCACGGTAGCCAAGCCGGTGGTGCGCGATATCGTCGAGGACGATGAGTTCGTCGGCCGTTTCGAAGCCGTCGACCAGGTTTCGCTGCGCTCCCGCGTCGGCGGCTATCTCGACCAGGTCCATTTCCAGGACGGTACGCTGGTCAAGCAGGGCGACCTCCTGTTCACCATCGACCAGCGGCCGTTCAAGGCGGCGCTGAACCAGGCGCAGGCGCAGGTCGACTCGGCCAAGACCCTGGTCGAATTCAGCAAGATGCAGTTCGAGCGCGCCGAGACCCTGTCGCGCGAAGGCAACATACCGGTTTCGACACTGGACGACCGCCGCCGCGAATATCTCGCCGCCCAAGCGCAACTGGACGGCGCGGAGGCGGCACTTGAAAACGCAAGTCTCGATCTCGAATTCACCGAGATCAAGGCGCCGTTTTCCGGCCGGGTCAACCGCCGGCTCGTCTCGCCGGGCAATCTGGTGCAGGCCGACCAGACCGTGCTGACCACCATCGTCTCGATCGACCCGATCGACTTCTATTTCGACATCGATGAGCGGTCCTACTTCGCTTATGCGCGCGACGCCCGCGAGCGCGGCGGCGTCATGCAGGAGGGCGCCGGCGGCGTCGATGTTGTCGTCCGTGTCGCCGACCGTGATGAAGCGACGTTCAAGGGCAAGCTCGACTTCGCCGAGAACCGTCTGGACGAAGCTACCGGCACGATGCGGGTCAGGGCGCGCTTCGACAACAAGGACGGCGTGCTGCAGCCGGGCATGTTCGGCCGCATCAACGTGCCCGCCTCGCTGCCTCATCCGGGCGTGCTTCTGCCTGATGAGGCGATCGGCGCCGACCAGAACCGCCGCATCGTCTTCGTTGTCGACGAGGCAGGCCTGATCTCGGCCAAGCCGGTGCGCATCGGCCCGCGCATTGACGGCTATCGCGTTATCCGCGAGGGCCTCACCGGCGAAGAGACCGTGGTAACCAACGGGCTGGTGCGAGTGCGACCGGGCGTCACCGTCAAGCCCGAGATGACCACGTTGCCGCCCAAGGTTGAAGCCGAAGGGCAGACGCAATGAACTTCGCCCATTTCTTCGTCAACCGCCCGATCTTCGCAGTGGTGCTGTCGATCGTGCTCGTGCTCGTCGGCGGCATCGCCTATACGCAGCTTCCGGTCGCGCAATATCCCGAAATCGCGCCACCGACCATCGTGGTGCGCGCCTCCTATCCGGGCGCCGACGCCGAGACGGTCGCCGCGACCGTGGCGACGCCGATCGAACAGGAAATCAACGGCGTCGAGCACATGCTCTACATGTCGTCCTATTCCTCCGGCGAAGGCTCGATGTCGCTCACCATCACCTTCCGCCCCGGCACCGATCTCGACGCGGCGCAGGTGCTGGTCCAGAACCGCGTCTCGATCGCCGAAGCGCGCCTGCCGGAAGAGGTGCGCCGGCTCGGCATCACCACGGCGAAAAGTTCGCCCGACCTGATGATGGTTATTCATATGCTGTCGCCCGACGACACATATGATCAGCTCTACGTCTCGAATTATGCGCGTTCGCGCGTGCGCGACGTCCTGCTGAGACTGGACGGCGTCGGCGACGTGCAGATCTTCGGCGAGCGCGAATATTCGCTGCGCGTCTGGCTCGACCCGGAAAAGCTGTCCGCCTACGGCATGACCGCAGGCGACGTAGTCCAGGCGCTGCGCGACCAGAATGTCCAGGTGTCGGGCGGCTCGATCGGCGCGCCGCCGATTGGCGACGGCTCGGCCTTCCAGTATACGGTCACCACGCAAGGGCGCTTCGAAGACGCGCGCGACTTCCGCTACGTCATAGTCAAGTCGACCGAGGACGGCCGCTTGATCTCCCTGCAGGATGTGGCGCGCATAGAGCTCGGCGCCAGGGACTACGTCACCAATTCCTATCTCAACAACAAGGCGGCGGTGGCGCTCGGCATCTTCCAGCGGCCGGGCACCAATGCCTTGGCCTCGGCGGAAGAAATCCAGGAGACCATCGCGGCGCTTTCGGAGGATTTCCCGAAGGGGCTGGCCTACGAGATCATCTACAATCCGACCGAGTTCATCGCTGAATCTATCAACGAGGTCTATGTCACCATCGCCGAGGCGATCCTGCTGGTGGTGATCGTCATCATCGTGTTCCTGCAGTCGTGGCGCATGGCGATCGTGCCGATCGTGGCGATACCGGTCTCGCTGATCGGCACGCTTGCCGTGCTGCTCGCCTTCGGCTTCTCGCTCAACATGCTCACTCTGTTCGGGCTGGTGCTGGCGGTCGGCATCGTTGTCGACGACGCCATCGTGGTTGTGGAAAATATCGAGCGGAACATCCGGCTGGGGCTCGCCCCGCGCGCCGCTGCGCACAAGACCATGGATGAAGTGGGAAACGCGGTCCTCGCGATCTCGCTGGTGCTGATCTCCGTCTTCGTTCCGGCGGCTTTCATTCCCGGGATTTCCGGCCAGTTCTACCTGCAGTTCGCCATCACCATCGCGGTCTCCACCGCGATCTCCGCATTCAACTCGCTGACGCTTTCGCCGGCTCTCGCTGGCGTCCTTTTCAAGCCGCACACCGAGGAACATTCGAACTTCTTCCTGGCAAGGTTCGGCTGCGCTCTGGCGAACGGGTTCAACAACGGGTTCGACAGGATGGCGGACGGCTATGCGTGGCTGGTGCACAGACTGGTCGGCACGACTCTGGCGCTTGCCGCCATGCTGCTCGTCTTCGCAGGACTGCTCTACGCGACCTATCACATGCTGCAGACGGTGCCGCGTGGCTTCATCCCGAACATGGACCAGGGTTATGCGATCGTCGTCGTGCAATTGCCGGAGGGCTCTTCGCTCGCCCGAACGGACGCAATCATCCAGAAGGCGTCGGATATCATCCGCGAGACGCCGGGTGTCGCCAATGCCGTCGCCTTCGCAGGATTCAACGGCGCGACATTCACCAACGCCAGCAATTCCGGCGTGATCTTCGCGCCATTCAAGAGCTTCGAGGAACGGCTCGAGAGCGGCGATACTTCCGACAAGATCATCGGCACGCTGTTTGGCAGCCTGCAAAGCATCCAGGAGGCCTTCATCATCGCGCTGCCGCCGCCGCCAGTGCGGGGCATCGGCAACTCCGGCGGCTTCAAGATGATGCTCCAGGAGCGCAACAGCGCCGACATGCGGCCGATTCTGGCGCTGGCCAACGAAATCGCCGGCAAGGCCAACCAGACGCCCGGGTTGATGGGCGTCTTCACCACCTTCTCGGCCTCCAGCCCGCAATTCTTCCTGGCGATCGACCGCGACAAGGCGCGCATGCTGAACGTGCCGATCCCCAACATCTTCGAGACGCTGTCGATCAATCTAGGCACGGCCTACGTCAACGATTTCAATGCTTTCGGTCGCGTCTACCAGGTGCGGGCGCAAGCCGACCAGGCTTTCCGCATCGATCGCGACGATATATTGAAGCTGAAGGTGCGCTCGGCGGCCGGCGACCTGGTGCCGCTCGGCACACTGGTCGAGATCCGCGACGTCACCGGTCCCTCGCTCGTGCAACGCTACAACATGTATGTCTCCGTGCCGCTTCAGGGCAATGCAGCGCCGGGTGTCGCCACGGGCACGGCGCTCGACCTGATGGAGGGGATCGCAGCCGAATCGCTGCCGCAGGGCACTTCCTTCGAATGGACTGAACTCGCCTTCCAGGAGCGGCAGACCGGCAACACGGCGGTGTTCATCTTCGGCCTGTCGGTTCTGTTCGTCTTTCTGGTGCTCGCCGCGCTATACGAAAGCTGGATTACGCCATTCGCGATCGTGCTTATCGTCCCGCTCAGCGTGCTGGCCGCCCTCTTGGGCGTCGCCTTCCGCGGTCTCGACAACAACATCCTCGTGCAGATCGGGCTGATCGTGCTCATCGGCCTGGCGGCGAAGAACGCGATCCTGATCGTCGAGTTCGCGCGCCAAGGTGAGGAGCGTGGCCTTGACGCCGTCGAGGCGGCTGTCGAGGCCTGCCGGCTGCGGCTGCGGCCGATCCTGATGACGGCATTCGCCTTCATCCTGGGCGTGGTGCCGCTAGTGATCGCCAGCGGGCCTGGCGCGGAAATGCGCCAATCGCTCGGCACGGCCGTGTTCTCCGGCATGCTGGGCGTGACATTGTTCGGCCTCTTCCTGACGCCGGTCTTCTACGTTGCTCTGCGCAGGACATTCCGGCGCAGGCGGCCTGAAGCCGGCCCGACCTTGGCTTCCGAGAGCGGCGCAGCCGAGTAGACGCCGAGCCGATGAGGCGCCGGGTTCAGACTGAAGCCGGACCGGCGGGTTCCCGAATCTCGCGGAGGGATGGATCGGCGATCCATCCCTCGAGCGGATCGAGATGTTCCGGCGCGCCGTACGCTCGCTTCGCATCGTCCACGCCCAAGCCGTCTGGATCGCGCAGAAAAGCGCATCTAGCCGATCGCCGCTGGGGTCGTCGGCCGGCCGACGAACAGGAGCGAAAATAGAGGATAGAAACAGGCACAAGATCGCTTCTCCTGCCCTTGGATCGTGGTCAAGTGTTGCCAACTACCCGGCGCTAACCCGCGGAAATGTCGCTGCTATTCTGAGACGGGGGAAAAACCCGGAAATCGAGCAGACTGAATGGTGGGCCCGGAAGATGCATTAAAGCCGTTGATTTCATTGACTTTTTCGTGGGCCAAAATCAAAAAGCTTCCCGTATTGTTCCGCACGGTCCCGCGGCTGGTCATGGTCGTTCCTCTTTGCTCTCGATCAATGAATGCCCAATTCGTGCTGGTAGGCTTTGGGGGCACCGGCGAGGAACGACTATCGATTGGCCAAAATCACTAACTGCCAGGAGAACATAGAGGATTTACCCCATCTGGTTCTTCTGTCGAATTGACAACGCGGTGATTGAAATCGGAACCTGGTGCGACAAGAAGCGGGGATGGGAGGATAGCATGGGCGAGGATCTATCCGGTCATCATGCCGATCGCATTCAGGCCGCGATCGCTTCGGACGCGGCGGCGAAGTCCGCGCTGGTTGCCTCCTGGCGGCGGTCTTCCAGTTTGCACCGGCTCGATCCAGCCGATCGCAGTCCTCCCCGCTACCTAACGGATGCGGAATTGGGGGAGGCCCGACAACGCATCGAGCCGCTCATTCGGGCTGCCCAATCGAGCCTCGACAGACTCTATTTTGCGGTGGGCGGGGTCGGGTGCTGTGTCCTGCTCGCCGATCGCAACGGGGTGCCAGTAGAACGGCGCGGCGCGCCTGTGGATGACGAGACGTTTCATTCCTGGGGTTTGTGGACCGGCTCCGTCTGGAACGAGGAGAGCCAGGGCACCAACGGGATCGGCACCTGTCTGGTCGAACAGCGTGCGCTGACGATCCACCGCGACCAGCATTTTCAAACGCGCAACACGGGGCTGAGCTGCACCACTGCTCCAATCTACGATCATGAAGGGAATCTTGTGGCCGCGCTTGACGTCTCTTCCTGCCGGGCCGATCTGACCGAGGCCTTTGCCAGTCTTATTTCGGTGGCAGTGGTCGACGCGGTGCGTCGGATCGAGGCCGAGAACTTCAGGATGGCGTTTCCCAAGGCGCGAATTCTTTTGGCGCCGGTGACCGACAAGGCGCTGATCGCCGTTGATGCGGACGACCTTGTGGTCGGCGCGACCCGGTCGGCTCGCCTGGCGCTTGGAATTACCCAACATTGTCTCGACAAGCCGATGCCCGCAACCGATCTGCTCGGTTGGGCTGAGAGCGGCCACGAAGTTCTCGCCGAAGCGGAGCGCGGTGTTCTCCAGCGGGCGCTCGCGCGCGCAGACGGAAATGTGTCGGCTGCGGCTCAGGCGCTTGGCATCAGCCGCGCGACGCTTCACCGCAAGCTCAACCGCCTGGATGTCCACCGGTCTCACTGACCTTCGAATCCTCGCCTGACTGTCGCAATTCTGCGACACATCCCGCTCGGCCACTGTCGTCGACACGGTGACAATCGCGGCGGAAATCGCAAGTCTCTCTTCCGAAGCGTCGCATCCCGCGACGTCAGCTTTGGGAGGAAGACACATGAACAAGGTTGAATTCTCACGCTCGGTCAAGGCGCCCTTCGACAAGCGCTACGGCAATTTCATCGGCGGCAAATGGGCCGAGCCGCACTCCGGCCGCTACTTCGAGAACTTCTCGCCGGTGAACGGCCAGCTGCTGTGCGAGGTGGCGCGTTCGGATGCCCACGACATCGAGGCGGCTCTGGATGCGGCGCACGCGGCCAAGGATGCCTGGGGGCGCGCAAGCGTGGCCGAGCGCTCGCTCGTCCTCAACCGCATTGCCGACCGCATGGAGGAAAACCTCGATCTCCTCGCTCGCGCCGAAACTTGGGACAACGGCAAGCCGATCCGTGAAACGACCGCGGCTGACCTGCCTTTGGCCATCGACCATTTCCGCTATTTCGCCGGCGCCTTGCGTGGCCAGGAAGGCAGCCTTTCCCAGATCGACGACGATACCGTCGCCTATCATTTCCATGAGCCGCTCGGCGTGGTCGGCCAGATCATCCCCTGGAACTTTCCGCTGCTGATGGCATGCTGGAAACTTGCTCCCGCGCTCGCTGCCGGAAACTGCGTGGTTCTGAAGCCTGCCGAGCAGACGCCGGCCGCCATCTTGCTGTGGGCCGATCTTGTCGGCGATCTGCTGCCGCCGGGCGTGCTCAATATCGTCAACGGCTTCGGCCTCGAGGCCGGCAAGCCGCTCGCATCGTCGCCGCGCATTGCTAAGATCGCCTTTACCGGCGAGACCACGACCGGCCGGCTGATCATGCAATATGCCAGCCAGAACCTGATCCCCGTCACGCTTGAACTGGGCGGCAAGTCGCCCAACATCTTCTTTAGGGATGTCGTCGCCGAGGACGACGATTTCTTCGACAAGGCGATCGAAGGCTTCGTCATGTTCGCGCTGAACCAGGGCGAAGTCTGCACTTGCCCAAGCCGCGCGCTCATTCACGAATCGATCTATGACACGTTCATGGAACGTGCGCTGAAGCGCGTCGAGGCGATCGTGCAGGGCGATCCGCTCGATCCGGCGACGATGATCGGTGCCCAGGCCTCGTCCGAACAGCTGGAAAAGATCCTGTCCTACATCGACATCGGCCGCCAGGAAGGAGCCGAGGTTTTGACCGGCGGCGCCCGCAATGTGCTGCCCGGCGATTTGGCGGGCGGCTACTACATCAAGCCGACGGTGTTCAAGGGCCACAACAAGATGCGAATCTTCCAGGAGGAGATTTTCGGGCCGGTGGTTTCGGTCACGACCTTCAAGGACGACGACGAAGCGCTGGCGATAGCCAACGATACTCTCTACGGCCTCGGCGCCGGCGTCTGGACGCGAGATGCCAACCGTGCCTATCGCTTCGGCCGCGCAATCCAGGCCGGCCGCGTTTGGACCAACTGCTATCACGCCTATCCGGCACATGCAGCTTTCGGCGGCTACAAGCAGTCCGGCATCGGCCGCGAGACCCACAAGATGATGCTCGACCACTACCAGCAGACCAAGAACATGCTGGTCAGCTATAGCCCGAAGAAGCTCGGCTTCTTCTGATCGCCTTTTGGCTCACAGGCGCGGCCCCCTGCGGAGCCGCGCCCCCAGACTGGAAATCGAAAAAAGCCATGCATGCCAAGGTCACGGCAACGCCGGCAGCGCTTGAATTGATCGCGGAGATCGTTGCCGAGCACGGTCCGGTGCTGTTCCATCAATCCGGCGGCTGCTGCGACGGTTCTTCGCCGATGTGCTATCCGCGTGCCGGCTTCATCGTCAGCGACCATGACGTGCTGCTCGGCCACATCGGCGACGCGCCATTCTATATCGGGGCGTCGCAATTCGAGGCCTGGAAACATACCGACCTCATTATCGACGTGGTGCCTGGCCGCGGCGGCATGTTCTCGCTGGACAACGGGCGGGAGAAGCGGTTCCTGACGCGGTCGACGATCTGCGCCGTTCAACCGTGATGAGGGTGCATCCGCCTGTTTCCTCTTTGTCTCAGCGCAACGAGCATCCCGCGAAGCGGATGCAATATGTCCGCTTCCAAAGCGCGGACAAGCAGCATGAAACACAAATTCAGCGACGATGCGACGATGGACGAAATCATGAGTAGGTCGCCGGCGGCCATCCGGGTCGTGCTCCAGCACGGCATGCTTTGCGTCGGCTGCCCGATTGCTTCGTTTCACACAGTTTCCGACGCGGCACGGGAGCACGATCTGAGTGAAGAAGAACTCCGTTGCGACCTGCTGGCGGTGACGAACGCCGGCGACCCGGATTAGCCTTTTTCTTCACGGCCCTCCGCGATTAGAAGGAGTCGGTGAGGTTCGACCACGGTCACCCGCTGGCGTCCGCTTTTGACCAATCCCTGGTCTTCCCATGCCGAGAGCAGCCGGCTCACCGTATGGAGCGTTGTTCCCGTCATCTCGGCAATGTCCTGACGTGAGATGGGGAAGTCGATCAGGATGCCTTCCTCGGTCTTTTTGCCCGTCTGCTTGATCAGCTTGAGCAGCGCATGGGCGACGCGCTGATCCACCTGCTCGGTGGACATCTCGATGACGCGCGTATGGGCATCCTGCAGCCTGCTGCCCACGGCCTTGTAGGTGTTGGCGCTGAAGCTGGGGAAATCGGCGGCGAATGCCGGCCACAGGCGGCTCGGCCAGGCAAGAACTACGCAATCGACGGCAGTTATCGCATTTGCCGGATACGTGGTGCGGCCAAGCGCATGGGCGATGCCCATCAACTCGCCTGGACTTATGTATCGCACCGTCACCTCGTGGCCGTCAGGCGTCGATTTCACGACGCGCACATGTCCGTCGAGCAGCAGGAAAAACGAATGTGCTTCCTGCTCCTGCTGGAACACCGGGTGGTCCTTGGCAATCCTCTGTGACCGGGCCTGGCCGACAATACGGTCGAGATCCGTGGCGGCTATGCCTTCAAAGACAGACAACCCGGCAATCAGCGAGCGATCGAGGCTACCCAACTCCGTTCCTCCCGAACTTGACCACGGCAACGCATCCAGGTCGCCTGGTCGGAGAATGTCTCATGGGCGACCGATGGGCGGCAAGAGGCGCGCGCCTTTCCTGAAATTCCCGATCTTGTTTGCGCAGCGGCAAATTCCGTCTGCCAGGCCAGGATAGAACGACCGAAGTGGCAGCCGTCGACATGACCTGTCACGTCCGCCCGTAGCTTTCATTTCAGGGGATATCATGGCAATTCCACGCACGCGGCCAAGCGCCTATCCGGCAGTTCTCTCTTACGGTTTCCGGCCATTTTTTCTCCTCGGTTCCCTGCAGGCCGGCGCAGCTATCCTGTTCTGGCTGCCTTTGTTCTACGGCAAGCTCGAAGCCTCCAGCTTCTTCTCGCCCGTGGACTGGCATATCCACGAGTTGCTGTTTGGTTATCTGGCGGCTGTTGTGACGGGTTTCCTGCTAACTGCAATCCCGAACTGGACCGGACGTCTTCCCGTGCAGGGCCCTCCCCTGCTGGCGCTCGCATTGCTTTGGTGCGCGGGACGGTTCGTCGTCTTCTTTTCGGCGGAGACAGGCTGGTTGCTCGGCGCCGTCATAGACTGCGCCTTTCTTCTCGCGGTTGTCGCCGCCGTCGCAACGGAAATCATCGCCGGCCGAAACTGGCGAAACCTCAAGGTCCTTCTGCCTGTGACGGTGCTTCTGGCAGCGAATATGACGTTTCATGCCGAGGCGCACTATCAAGGCGTGTCCGACATCGGCCGCCGCCTCGGTCTTGGCGCAGCGGTGGTCCTCATCATGATCATAGGTGGCCGCATTATTCCCTCCTTCACCCGCAATTGGCTGGCGCGCGAGAGACGGGGACGGCTTCCGGTCCCGTTCGGCAGGTTCGACGTGGGAGCGATTACGCTCTCAGCAGCGGGATTGATGGCCTGGGCCTTTCTTCCAGACAGTGCTGGCACCGGGGCAATGCTGATCTTGGGGGCGATTCTCAATACCATTCGGCTTGCCCGGTGGGCCGGAGACCGAGCGCTGCGCGATCCTCTGGTGCTGATCCTGCATGTCGCGTTCGCCTTCGTGCCGATCGGCCTCCTGATTGCCGGCCTCGCTGTCTTCGTGCCCGAGAAAGTGCCCGCAGTAGCCGGCATTCATGCGTTCGGCGTCGGAGCGGTTGCATGTATGACGCTCGCCGTCATGACCCGCGCCACGCTCGGACACACAGGTCGCGAACTGCGGGCAAGCATCGGCACTTGTGTGATCTTTGTCGCGATCGCGCTTGCGGCCCTCTTTCGCATCGGTGCTGCATTCTCACCGGCGCAAGCGATGCTTCTCCACATTTCGGCGGCGCTATGGGTCGCATCCTTCATCGGCTACGCGGGCCTATTCGGCGGGATGCTCATTCGACCACGTTTGCAAGTGAGGCAGCCGAGAACCGCCGTTTGAAGGCCGACCGGCTCCTTAGACCAGGCAGCTCTCTCCCATGCACATTTCGCATGCCAATTTGCGCCAGCGCAAATTTCCAAGTCTCTCGGTCACGTAGAAGAGCGCAACGGTTGATGCCGTGATGAACAAAGAAAGGATCCCCCATGAAATTGCCACTGATCGCCGCGGCCATCGCCCTGCTCTCCATCGCCGGTGCGGCAAATGCCGAAGAACATGTCGTGCAGATGCTGAACAAGGGAGAGCAGGGCTCAATGGTCTACCAGCCTGCCTTTGTTCGGGCGGCGCCTGGAGACACGATCAAGTTCGTGCCGACCGACAAGTCCCACAACGCCGAAAGCATCAAGGGCATGATCCCGGACGGAGCTGAAGCTTTCAAGGGCAAGCCCAACGCGGAAATTGCCGTGACCGTGACCCAGGAGGGGGTCTATGGCGTGAAGTGCGCTCCACACTACGGCATGGGCATGGTCGCACTGATCGTGGTCGGTAAGCCTATCAACCTGGCAGCAGCGGAAGCCGTCAAGCAGGTCGGAAAAGCCAAACCAGTATTCGCCGAACTGTTCGCCGAAGTGACCAAGACCGCCTCTAACTAACCTTTTTCACAGATCCCCTCCGGTTCGGCGGCCGGGGGAAGGCCGGGTGGACCAGGGGAGAGGTCCAGCCCGGCCTATTTCATTCCCGATTTCATGCAGCAGAGCCGATGCCCTCCGATCTGATGGGAGTTGCCCTCTCTCAGGCGCGGCTTCCCATCCGGTTCGGCGTCCACGTTGGTACATGCAGTCTCCAAAACACAGAAAATTGCATCAACGTTTTGGATTTGCGTTAGCGCAAAGACTTGGCCAGAGCCGAGACTATTCTGACGACATCGAATGGCCGAAACCAAGGAGATGGAAATGCTTACGAGACGCGAAGCTTTGTTGGGTTCTGTTCTTACCGCAGCCGCGGTCGCCACTGTTGGTGCAATGCCGGCCGTGGCAAGCGCCAAGGATGTCGCCGGGCTGCCCCGTGAAAAGGTAACCATGGTCCCGCCGCCGTTCGTCCATGCTCATGATCAGGTCGCCAAGGGCGGTCCAAAGGTCGTCGAATTCATCATGACGATCGAGGAAAAGCCGGTGGTTATCGACGCCGACGGCACGCAGCTCAATGCAATGACCTACAACGGCTCGATTCCCGGTCCTCTGATGGTCGTGCATGAAGGCGACTATCTCGAGCTCACGCTCGTCAACCCCGACACCAGCACCCTCGCCCACAACATCGATTTCCACGCCGCTACCGGCGCGCTTGGCGGTGGCGAATTGACGCTGGTCAATCCGGGCGAGCAGGTCACGCTGCGCTTCAAGGCGACCCGGAGTGGAACGTTCGTCTACCACTGCGCACCCGGCGGCGCGATGATCCCATGGCACGTGGTGTCGGGCATGAGCGGGGCGGTGATGGTGCTGCCGCGCGACGGCCTCAAGGACGACAAGGGCAGGCCGGTCCGCTACGACCGCATCTATTACGTCGGCGAGAACGATTTCTACATCCCGCGCGACGAGCAAGGGCAATTCAAGAAGTACGAGTCGGCCGGCGACAATTACGAAGAAACCATGAGGGTCATGCGCGGGCTGATCCCGACGCATGTCGTGTTCAACGGCAAGGCCGGTTCCTTGACCGGGGACAATGCCATGAAGGCAAAGGTCGGCGAAACGATATTGATCGTTCATTCGCAGGCGAACCGCGACACGCGTCCGCACCTGATCGGCGGGCATGGCGACTTTGTCTGGGAACAGGGCAAGTTCGCCAACCCTCCCGCGAAAGACCTGGAAACCTGGTTCATTCGTGGCGGATCGGCCGGCGCGGCGCTCTACACGTTCCTGCAGCCAGGCATCTACGCCTATGTGAACCATAATTTGATCGAGGCAGTCGAACTCGGCGCGACCGCGCACTTTACCGTCGAGGGAAACTGGGACGACGATCTGATGATGCAGGTCGAACCGCCCAAGGCGATCGCCTCGTAGACGGGAGATCCGATCCTCAGTGCAACCCGGCGGCGGAGCCCAAAGGGTTGTACTCGCAGCCGGACTTGATGCCATGTCCTTCGACCCTGTCTTCACCTTCGGGACAATTGCGGCTGCCACACTGATCAGCATGGGCATAGCCCATACGTTCGGCGAGAGTCCCCTGAAGTTCTCCCAACCGGTCGCCGTAAGCGAACTGGTGGTCCTGGGACCCGGCTCGTTTGAGCACCCACAGGCTGGGGAATTCCTCAAGGAGAACCATCCTGTCGCAGCGCCCGTCGTGCAAACCTCCATCGACGCGCCACTGGAAATCATGAAATACCAAGTCAGTGTATCGGAATATGGACGTTGTGTGGCGGACGGCGCCTGCAAGCCAGCAGACGCACGCAATGTCGGACACCTTCCGGTCACCGGTGTGAGCTATCTCGATGCCGAAGCCTACGCGAGGTGGTTCTCGGCGCGGACAGGAGGGACATGGCGGTTGCCGACAGACGTGGAGTGGGCCTATGCGGCCAGTGAACGGTTCCGAGGTGACATTGAGGGCGGCGAAAGCGACCCGAACAACCCGGCGCGCCGGTGGCTGACACAGTATCGCCTGGAGGCCTCGCTCGGACGGAAACCTGATCCAGAGCCGAGGGCTCAAGGGTCCTTCGGTACCAATTCAAAAGGCCTAGCGGATATTGCGGGAAACGTCTGGGAATGGACCTCGACATGTTATTCCCACGCCACGATAGATATTGATGGTAAGCGGACCGCGAGTTCGATCGACAATTGCGGCGTGCACGTCGTTGAGGGGTTCCACCGCACCTATATGTCGAACTTCATCCGGGACGGAAAGAGCGGCGGTTGCGCAGTCGGCACGCCGCCCGACAATCTGGGTTTCCGGCTTGTCCGCGACCAGCCCAGTCTCGTGCAGGTTGCCCTTCGGCGCCTGGGCTTCTCCTGACAGCATAAACAAGAGTGCATGATGACATTGAAATCAGCTTTGGATCGGGCGCGCCCGATCGCGGAACAGCCTCTGAACCATACTGGCGTCGATCGAAAGTCTGTCGGAAAACTGGTCCGCGAATTCTACGCAAAAGTCAGAAGCGACGAGCGTCTGGGGCCGATTTTCGCGCGCGAGATCACCGGCGACTGGGAGCCCCATCTCGAGAAAATGACGGACTTCTGGTGTTCCGTCATCCTCAAGAGCGGCGATTATCACGGACGCCCGGTGCCGGCGCACCTCAAACTCAAGGACGTTACCGAGGCCGATTTCGAGATCTGGCAGGGCCTGTTCGGCCAGACGGCGGCTGAACTCTTCGCTCCGGAGCTGGCGGCGGTGTTTGTCGACCGAGCCGAGCGGATCGCGACAAGCCTGAAGCTGGCGATGTTCTTTCGTCCCGCTCCCGCCGAGACCGTCTGTGGCGAACAGGCCGGCCTCGGCGAAACTCGGCCGGTTTTGATTTCGCGCAAGGAACGCACCCCGAGAGATTCCTAATTTCGTCGCATGGCCCTCAATCTCTTCGTCGGCACGATCGTCATAAGCATGACGGTCCTGATTCATACCTTCGGTCTGATCGCCGTTACCCATGCGATGGGGCATCTGGTGGCACGGTTTCGCATGCACGGTCGCCGCAGCCGTATAGTCGCGATGATCAGTGTAGTGATGGGGCTGTTTGCCATCATAACCACTGAGGTTTGGCTATGGGCAGGGCTCTACCGATTGCTCGATATCTTTGCCGACTTCGAAACCGCACTGTATTTCTCGACCGTTACCTTTTCGACGGTCGGCTATGGCGATGTCGTACCCGCTCACGGGTGGCGCGTGCTGGCGGCGCTCGAGGGGGTGAACGGGTTTCTGCTCATTGGCTGGTCGACCGCCTATCTGATCGCGGCTGGCACCCGAATCGGCCCATTCAAGACCGGGGAGCATTTCTGATCAGGCCGGTGCTCAGACTGCCACCGAATGCTTGGCTTTACCGGTTTCGAAATATTTGTCGAACCTGGCCGCTATATTGCGAACAAAGGGACGATTTTCCACCGGCACTACGAAACTGTCGCCATTCAGTTCCAGCAACCGAGCAGGATCACGAAGGGCGACGGAACTCGCCTGGAGCAGAAGCTTCTGGCCGATTTCGCCGAAGCGTTCGACCAGATCGATCGCCGAGAAGGCGAAATCGCACATCAGCCTTTCGATAATCCAGCCGCGCACGCGGTCATCTTCCGACAACTCGATGCCGCGCACGGCAGCCAGACCTCCCTGGTCCACCATGCGTCCGTATTCGGCGGTCGCCGGCATGTTCTGTGCATAGCCCTGGCGGAACTGGCTGATCGATGAAGGACCAAGCCCGATCAGTGTCTCACAGCGATCCTCGGTATAGCCCTGGAAGTTCCGGTGCAAGGTTCCGGTCCGTGCCGCAACGGCCAGCGCATCACCGGATCTGGCGAAATGATCGAACCCCACGGGTTGATACCCTGCCTTCAGCATAAGGCCAGCGGCAATTTGCGATTGAGCGAAGCGTTCGACCGAATTCGGCAGCCACGCTTCGTCGATCATCGTCTGGTGCTTCTTGAACCAGGGCACATGCGCATAGCCGAAAAGCGCCATCCTGTCCGGCTCCAGAGTCAGCGCCTGCGCCACGGTGGAGGAGACGCTGTCCCGGGTCTGATGCGGCAAGCCGTAGAGCAGGTCGAGATTGACTGATTCGACGCCGCGCGAACGAACGCCCTCGACAACCGCTTTGGTCTGCAGAAAGCTCTGCTCGCGGTTGATCGCCTTCTGCACCTTAAGATCGAAATCCTGGACGCCGAGGCTCGCCCGCGTCATGCCGATTTCGGCGAGTGCACCGAGGCGAGCATCGTCCATATCGTTGGTTTCGATTTCGACACTGATCTTGGCGCCGGGAAGAAACTCGAAACTGTTGCGCAGGACAGTTCCCAGCGCCACCATATCCTCGGGTTTGAGCATCGTCGGCGAGCCGCCGCCGAAATGGACGGCACCCACACGGCCCTTGCCTCCGACAAGACTGGCGACGGTAGCTATTTCAGCGTGCAGTGAGCGCAGATACGTGGTCACCGGTTCGTAATGGCGTGTCTGCTTGGTGTGGCACGCACAGAACCAACAAAGCTTGTCGCAGTAGGGGATGTGCAGGTACAGCGAGATCTCGCAGCCATCATCGAGCCCCTGCAGCCAACCACGATAGACGGCAGCATCAACGCCTGAATGAAAATGCGGCGCGGTCGGGTAACTGGTGTAGCGGGGGACATTCTCGCCAAGTCTGGCAGCCATTTCCGGTCGCATGTCACCTTCCATCATCCTTGCAAGGCTGAATTCTGGCTGCAGATCCGCACCGTCGCCTTGATTTCGGTCAAGGCCCTCCGCGGACAAACTGCCGCAACAGATTTTCTGCCGCCGATGCTATCTTACGGGCACCTTGGATCCGTCGGGACGATTATGATGACAGTGCGGCAGGACCTTCACAGTGCCGATATTCCTGTGCTTTGCCAGTCTTGCGAGGCACGGCATCGCGGCGTCTGCGGTGCGCTCGATCCCGACCAGTTGGTCGGGCTCGCCAAGACCTCGTCGAGGCACAAGATCGAGCCGGGGATCGAACTGATTGGCGACGCCGAGACCGTCGACAGCTTTTCGAATGTGCTTTCGGGCGTGGTGAAGCTGACAAAGAGCCTTTCGGACGGACGCCAGCAGATCGTCGGCCTTCAGTTTGCGCCCGACTTTCTGGGACGGCCGTTCAAGGTGGAAAGCGCGATCAACGCGGAAGCCGCCACCGCCGTTTTCCTGTGTTCGTTTCCGAAGGCCGCCATCGAACGGATGATGAAGGAATCGCCGGAGCTCGAACATCGCATGCTCAAGCAAACGCTGAACGAGCTCGATCAAGCACGCGAGTGGATGGTGACGCTGGGACGCAAGACCGCTTCGGAAAAGGTGGCGAGCTTTCTGCTGATGATCGCCAGGAACATCGATCCCACGGTCGACCCCACCGCCAAGTCGGCGACTTTCGACCTGCCGATGACACGCTCCGACATTGCCGATTTCCTCGGCCTGACGATCGAGACGGTGAGCCGCCAGCTGACCAGGCTAAGAACGGACGGCGTGATCCGGATCGAGAACAACCGGCATGTGACGGTCGATAGTCTCAGCCGGCTGGAGCGACGCTCCGGCGCCTAGATTACGCCCTGATCGACGATTCCGATCGCCGGCAAGACATGCTCGCGCTCAAACGCGATATGACGGCGCATGCTTTCGAAAAAGCCGCGCAGCATGAAGCCGACCGCTTCGGCATTCTCGACTGTCTCACCATGGCCGACCGCCAGCAGGATTTCAGTCACCTCGCCGGCAAAGCATTCATCTTCGACGTGTTCGGCGCGCAATCGCCGGGTTGAGGCAAGGTTGGCATTGCCGCCGCTTGTAGCGACTTCATAGGCGGGGAAGATGATCGTTTCTTCATATTGATGAATATTGCGCAACAATGGGACGATTGCGTTGGCTGTGCCAAGGCACTTCGGCGATCGACGTTCGGCAAGGCGTCCGCGATTTTCTCCAGAGCACCACAGAGCTGCAGTTTCTCCCTGTGCGCGTACTGCGCTTGGGATTGCCTCTCTGCCGGATTGGCCAGCTAGCATCGAATTCTCGCGGCGCACTTCGAACAGCGACGATCCCCGCTCTTTCTCTTCGTTCAATGGCCGCCTCCAACTCGTTCGCAAAACCAACGCTGCCCAATCCAAAACCATGCAGCTTTGATTTGAATCAAGGCGGCGAGGATGCAGCCGCGGAATTGGTGTTGCTGCGGATTGGCGTCCGCGCATCGGAATCCGACATCGGGGACTGTCATGAAGTTCGGCACAGAAATCGTCGCTTTGGGCCTTTTCGCGTTTGTGGCTCTAGTGGCCGCCGGCTTCGGTGTGGACGAGCCGTTTCGCCAGCACATGTGGGTGCTTTTCTTCTTGCTGCTTGGCTTTGTCATCGTCCTCCTGCGCAACACCAGCTTTGCGCCGGCCGCATCGGTCGATCCTTCTGCCTACATGGACGGGCCAATCCGCTGCGGCGCCATCGCCACCATGTTCTGGGGCGTTGTCGGCATGCTTGTGGGTGTGGTCATCGCGCTGCAGCTCGCCTACCCGGATCTCAACATCGAGCCCTGGTTCAACTTCGGCCGCCTGCGGCCATTGCACACATCCGGCGTCGTTTTTGCCTTCGGCGGCAACGCGCTCATCTGCACGTCCATGTATGTCGTGCAACGCACCAGCCGCGCCCGGCTGTTCGGCGGCAATCTCGCCTGGTTCGTGTTCTGGGGTTATCAGCTTTTCATCGTCATGGCCGCGACCGGCTACCTGCTCGGCATCACCGAGAGCCGCGAATATGCCGAGCCCGAATGGTATGTGGACATATGGCTGACCATCGTCTGGGTCGCCTACCTCGTCCTGTTCCTCGGCACCATCCTGAAACGCAAGGAACCGCATATCTACGTCGCCAACTGGTTCTATCTGTCCTTCATCGTGACCATCGCGATGCTGCACCTGATCAACAACCTATCGATGCCGGCGTCTCTCCTGGGCTCGAAGAGCTACTCGGCCTTCTCCGGCGTCCAGGACGCCTTGACGCAATGGTGGTACGGGCACAATGCCGTCGGCTTTTTCCTGACAGCCGGCTTTCTTGGCATGATGTATTATTTCGTGCCCAAGCAGGCGAACCGGCCAGTCTATTCCTACCGGCTGTCTATCATCCACTTCTGGGCGATCATCTTTCTCTATATCTGGGCTGGGCCGCATCACCTGCACTACACCGCCCTGCCCGACTGGGCGCAAACGCTCGGCATGGTGTTTTCGATCATGCTTTGGATGCCCTCCTGGGGAGGCATGATCAACGGCCTGATGACGCTGTCCGGCGCTTGGGACAAGCTCCGCACCGACCCGATCATCCGCATGATGGTTATGGCCATCGCCTTCTACGGCATGTCGACCTTTGAAGGTCCGATGATGTCGATCAAAGCCGTCAATTCGCTGTCGCACTACACCGACTGGACCATCGGGCATGTCCATTCGGGCGCGCTCGGCTGGGTAGGCATGATCTCGTTCGGCGCGATCTACTACATGGTGCCGAAGCTGTGGAACCGTGAACGGCTCTATTCGCTGCGGCTCGTCACCTGGCACTTCTGGCTGGCGACCCTCGGGATCGTCGTCTACGCCGCGGTGATGTGGGTTTCCGGCATCATGCAGGGCCTGATGTGGCGCGAGTACGATGAGCAGGGCTTCCTGGTCTACTCGTTCGCCGAGACCGTGGCCGCCATGCATCCCTACTACGTCATGCGCGCCGTGGGTGGCGCGATGTATCTCGCCGGTGCTGTCATCATGACCTGGAACATCACCATGACTATCCTCGGCTACCAACGCGAGGAGGAGCCGATGCCAGCCTCCATCCCCTCCCTTCAGCCCGCACAATAAGGAGCCAAAATGGGCTTGATGGACAAACACGCGATCATCGAGAAGAACGCCACGCTTCTTCTCGTTGGTTCCCTCCTGGTGGTGACAGTCGGCGGTATCGTCGAAATCGCACCGCTCTTCTATCTCGACAACACGATCGAGAAGGTCGAGGGCATGCGGCCCTATTCGCCGCTCGAACTCGCCGGGCGCAATATCTATGTGCGTGAGGGCTGCTACCTCTGTCACAGCCAGATGATCAGGCCGTTCCGTGACGAAGTCGAGCGCTATGGTCACTACAGCCTGGCGGCCGAGTCGATGTACGACCACCCGTTCCAGTGGGGATCGAAGCGCACGGGGCCGGACCTCGCCAGGGTCGGAGATCGCTACTCGAACGAGTGGCACGTTCAGCATCTTATCGAACCGCGTTCGGTGGTGCCGGAATCGATCATGCCGAGCTATGCCTTCCTGAAGGATACCGCGATCGAGGTGAAGGACTTCTCGACGCACCTTATCGCAAACAGGCGTGTCGGTGTCCCCTACTCCGAAGACATGATCGCTCACGCCAGAGATGACATGATCGCGCAGGCCGATCCCAATGCCAACACATCCGAGCTGGAAGGCCGCTATCCGAAGGCGAAGCTCGGCGACTTCGACGGCAATCCGCAACAGGTCAGCGAGATGGATGCCCTGGTCGCTTACCTGCAGATGCTCGGCACGCTGGTCGATTTCAAGACCTACGACGAAGCCGCTGGCTACCGCTGAGGAGAAGGACCATGGATTACCACTGGATGAGAGAGTTCGCCGACAGTTGGGCCCTGCTCGCCATGGCGCTTTTCTTCGTCGGAACGGTCGCCTTCGCATTCCGTCCCGGGAGTGGCAAGCAGGCCGATGAAGCCGCCCGCATTCCTCTGAAGGACGACTGATCATGAGCGATGAACATATCGACGAAGTGTCGGGCATCTCTACCACCGGCCACGAGTGGGATGGTATCAGGGAGCTCAACAACCCACTTCCGCGCTGGTGGGTCATAACGTTCTACATCACCATCGTCTGGGCGATCGGCTACACCATCGCCTATCCGGCATGGCCGATGCTGACCTCGGCGACCAAGGGCGTGCTTGGCTATTCGAGCCGCGGCGACGTCAACAACGAGCTTGCTGCGGCCGAGATCGCCAAGGCGAAATATGCCGCAGCGATACAATCGAAAACCGTCTCGGAGATTGCCGGCGACGACGCGTTGCGCGAATTCGCTGTTGCCGCCGGCAGCGCTGCGTACAAGGTCAATTGCGTGCAGTGCCACGCTTCCGGCGCCCAAGGGTCCAAAGGCTTTCCCAACCTCAATGACGATGACTGGTTGTGGGGCGGCACGGCCGAGCAGATCCAGCAAACGATCACGCACGGCATACGCTTCGTATCCGTCCCGGATACACGACTGTCGGAAATGCCGGCTTTTGGCGAGATCATCACCGGGGACCAGGTCGCACAGGTCAGCACCTATGTCGCCAGCCTGTCTGGCCCGGTTCAAGATGCAAAACTGGTCGAGCCAGGCGCCAAGGTTTTCGCCGAAAACTGCGTGGCCTGCCACGGCGACAATGCAAAAGGCAACAAAGAGCTCGGCGCCCCTGATCTGACCGATGCGATCTGGCTCTACGGATCCAACGAAACCGCAATCGCCGCGCAGGTCCGCGCACCCAAGCACGGTGTGATGCCGGCCTGGGTTGAGCGTCTCGGTGAGACCAAGGTCAAGGAGCTCGCGGTCTACATCCATTCGCTTGGCGGTGGGGAATAGAGGGGGGTCCTATTCCCGGCCCTTCGCCAGCCAAGCGACGAGGCCCGGCTTGCGCCGGGCCTCGATTGCATTCGATGTCCGACGATTGACTTGCATCAACGCGCAGCAGGCTGCCCCGCCGCAAAGCTTGAGTTCAACGCGGCATTTCGCGCACCGGCCAAACAACTAAGTCCGACTGCGCGCCCCGAAATCGTAAGCTGCGCGACTGGAGACACTGGTGCTGGATAATACGCAGGTAGAACGGCTCGAAGCCGAGGCGGTCAACTCCGCCAAGGTCCGCCAGCCGCTGTATGCACCGCGCAAGAAGATCTTCCCCAAGCGCGCCTCGGGCAGCTTTCGCCGCTTCAAATGGCTGGTGATGGCGATCACCCTGGGCATCTACTACCTGACGCCCTGGCTGCGCTGGGATCGAGGTCCGTTTGCTCCCGATCAGGCCGTGCTGATCGATCTTGCTAACCGCCGCTTCTATTTCTTCTTCATCGAGATTTGGCCGCAGGAATTCTACTATGTGGCCGGTCTTCTCGTTATGGCCGGCATCGGCCTTTTCCTGATCACATCCACAGTTGGCAGAGCCTGGTGCGGCTATACCTGCCCGCAGACCGTATGGGTCGATCTGTTTCTGGTTGTAGAGCGTGCGATCGAGGGAGATCGCAACGCCCGCATAAAGCTCGACGCCGGACCGTGGACTGCGCGCAAGTTTGTGCTGCGTGTATCGAAACACGCCATCTGGCTGGTCATAGCGGCAGCGACCGGCGGTGCCTGGATCTTCTATTTCGCCGATGCGCCAACGCTGATTGGCGAGGTCTTCACCGGCACCGCTGCGCCGGTCGCCTACATCACCATCGGCGTGCTGACGGCAACCACCTACACATTCGGCGGGCTGATGCGCGAACAGGTCTGCACCTATATGTGCCCGTGGCCGCGCATCCAGGCGGCCATGCTCGACGAAAATTCGCTGACCGTGACCTATAATGACTGGCGCGGCGAACCTCGGTCGCGGCACGCCAAGAAGGTCCAGGCCGCGGGGCAGCCGGTCGGAGACTGCGTCGATTGCAATGCCTGTGTCGCCGTCTGCCCGATGGGGATCGACATTCGCGATGGCCAGCAGCTCGAATGCATCACTTGCGCGCTGTGCATCGATGCCTGCGATAGCGTCATGGACAAGCTCGGCAAGGAGCGCGGGCTGATCTCCTATGCGACGCTGTCCGATTACAACGCCAACATGGCGGTGGCGACAGCAGGCGGGTCTTGCTCGGTGAACCCGTCGCTCGTCCGGACCGACGGCGGCGCTTTCTCCGACAGGTTAGCCCATTTCCATATCCGCAAGATCTTTCGGCCGCGCACCTTCATCTACATGGGTGCATGGTCGGCGGTCGGCATTGCGCTGCTCTATTCGCTGCTGACGCGCGACCGGCTCGAGGTCAATGTTCTGCACGACCGCAATCCGCAGTTCGTCACGCTGTCCGACGGTTCGATTCGCAACGGCTACACCGTCAAGCTGCTCAACATGATCCCCGAGCCAAGGACGATCGTTGTCACGATGCAGGGCCTGCGGGGAGGCGAAATGAGCGTCGTTGGTATCGACCTTCCCGCAGACCGGTCCTTCGCCGTCGCGGTCGAACCCGACCGCCTGAAGATGCTGAAGGTTTTCGTGCGCCAGCCGGCGGACCAGGTCGGAAGCGCAACACAAACCTTCAAATTCCGCGTCGAGGACAAGGCGAGTTTCGAAACGGACGAATACACCGCCACCTTCAATGCCCCGGAGATCACCAGATGAGCGCCAATGCGCGACGGCCCCGCGAATTCACCGGTAGGCATATGTTGGCCACCATTCTCGCCTTTTTTGGTGTGGTCATCGCAGTCAATCTGACGATGGCGACATTCGCCAGCACAAGCTGGACCGGCCTTGTCGTCGAAAACACCTATGTGGCCAGCCAGCAATTCAACCGAAAGGCCGAAGAAGGCCGCGCACAGGCGGCGCTCGGCTGGACTGGCAAATTGACGATCTCTTCGGGGGAAGTCCGCTACAGTCTCAGCGATGCCGCCGGCAAGCCGGTTCCCTTGCGCAGTGTCAAGGTGCTGTTTCGTCATCCCGCCTACGAGGGCGCGGACAAAGCCGTTACTCTCGCCGCTGCCTCGGGCCAGGAATTTGCCGCGCAGCACACGCTAAGGGATGGCGTCTGGATCGTCGAAGTCGACACCGATGCCGGTCTGGCAGAGCCTTATCGCGAAGTTCGCCGGATCATGATTTCCCAGGGAGCACTGCGATGAGCTGCTGTGCGCCGGGCGCTGAAATGGCGCTGGATCTGGACGGAGCGACATCCAGCTTGCCATCGAGCCAGGAGATCAGGTTGGCAAGCCGCTCGCTTGGCAATGACCTTCGCCAGACCGATCTGTCGGTGCCGACGGTTCACTGCGCGGCCTGCATCCAGGCGATCGAGACGGCTCTCGGGAAGCTCGATCGCGTCGAGCGCGCTCGTGTCAACCTTTCGACCAAACGGGTCTCGGTCCAGTGGCGTGGGAACGAGGCTCCTCCCATCGTCGCTGCACTAGAGCTGCTGGGCTACCCGGCGCATCTTTTCGACCCCGAGGTTCATGAAAAAGACAAGACGCTTTCGGAACTGATCCGCGCCGTCGCGGTCGCCGGCTTTGCTGCGGGCAACATCATGCTGCTTTCCGTCTCGGTCTGGTCAGGAGCTGAAGGCGCGACGCGTGACCTGTTCCATTGGGTCTCAGCGCTGATCGCCATCCCGGCGCTCGCCTTCGCCGGCGGAATCTATTTCCGCTCGGCATGGAATGCGCTGCGTCACGGTCGCATGAACATGGACGTGCCGATTGCGGTTGGCGTTTCACTCGCCTACGCGATGAGCCTCTACGAGACCATCAACCATGGAGACCACGCCTATTTCGACGCGTCGGTGTCGCTGCTGTTCTTCCTGTTGATCGGCCGCACGCTGGATCACGTGATGCGCGAGCGTGCCCGGACCGCCGTGAACGGCCTGTCACGGCTGGCGGCGCGGGGCGCCATGGTGCTGCGCGAGGATGGTTCGCGCGACTACCTGCCGGTTGAGGAGATCGAACCCGGCTTGCAGCTGCTGATCACCGCCGGCGAAAGGATTCCCGTCGACGGCAAGATCATTCGAGGCTCTTCGGATCTCGATTGTTCACTGGTTTCCGGTGAGAGCACACCCAGAGCCGTGGCGTCAGGGGAAACCGTGCAGGCCGGCACACTCAATCTCACGGGCCCGCTGACCATCGAAGCAACAGCCGCCGCAAAGGATTCCTTCCTGGCCGAAATGGTCCGGCTGATGGAAGCCGCCGAGGGCGGTCGCGCGCATTATCGCAGGATCGCCGACCGCATTTCAGCGCTCTATGCTCCAGTGGTCCATCTGACCGCCTTCGTGACGTTCCTTGGCTGGATGGCGGCGACCGGCGATTGGCACCAGGCAGTAACGATCGCCATCGCCGTTCTCATCATCACCTGCCCGTGTGCGCTCGGTCTCGCCGTGCCGATCGTGCAGGTGGTCGCTGCGCGGCGTCTGTTCGAAAGCGGCGTCATGGTCAAGGATGGTTCGGCCATGGAGCGCCTGGCGGCGATCGACACGGCGGTGTTCGACAAGACAGGAACGCTTACGCTCGGACAGCCCCGGCTCGTCAACGCGTCGTCCATCGATCCGGCCATGCTGGCAATCGCTGCCGACATGGCGGCGCATTCTCGCCACCCGTTCTCAAGGGCCATAGCCGGCTCTGCGGGCTTTGCCGGCGAGCCGAAGCTCGAGTCCGTCAGCGAGCACCCTGGTTTCGGGATCGAAGCCACCGCCGCTGGCAGCACCTGGCGGCTTGGCCGGCGCGGCTGGGCCGGGTGGAAGGCCCGAACCGGCGGCGAAAGCAGATACGGCGGAACGGTTCTGACCAAAGATGGGATCATTGTCGCGTCCTTTGCCTTCGAGGACGCGCTGCGTGCAGACGCCAGAGCGGCCGTCGGGCAATTGAACAACGCCCGGATTTCCGTGGAAATGCTGTCGGGCGATACCGCAGCTGCCTGCGGCGAGGTCGCGGCGACGTTGGGCATCCATCACTTTGTTCCGGCGCTGCTTCCTTCGGGCAAGGTCGAGTATATCGAAACGCTGTCGAAGGACGGCCACAAGGTGCTGATGGTTGGCGACGGCCTCAACGACACCCCTGCGCTGGGCGCGGCACACGTCTCGATCGCTCCAGCCACGGCGGCCGATGTCGGCCGCAAAGCAGCGGATTTCGTGTTCCTGCGCGAAAGCCTTTCGGCAGTACCCCTTGCCCTCGACATCTCGCGAAAGGCCGGACGACTGATCCGGCAAAACATCGCCATAGCAATCGTCTACAACACCATCGCCGTGCCGATCGCCATCCTGGGGCACGTCACGCCGCTGATCGCGGCAATCGCGATGTCGGCTTCGTCGCTGCTTGTCATTGGCAATGCGCTGAGGCTGCAAGGCTCTGCCGCGAGCCCACCGGAGACGATTCGTACGCGCGGCAAACGTTCCAGTATCGGCGCATTGGCACGATCCTCATGACGACGCTTGTCTATCTCATACCCGTAGCTCTTTTTCTCGGCGCGCTGGGTCTGTCCGGCTTCCTGTGGGCCTTGAGGAGCGGTCAATACGAGGATCTCGACGGAGCCGCCGAGCGGATCCTTATCGATCGGGATGACAAGCTAGACAACTGATCGGGAGCCAAGGTGCGGATAACGCCGCTGGTACCGCAAACTTCGCCACTGCATGTGTCTGGCTCGAATATAAGACAGACCGGATGTTTGGCCGGCCGACGTTGCTGCTCCCAGAAAGTGACTCAGATCAAGGCACGCGACGCAGGGACCTCGATAATCAGGGAAGATGTTTGAGGAGGCAGGTATGCAAGCCGAAGCCATAATGACGACACCGGTCGTCGGAATAGAGCCGTCCGCGTCGATCACCGAAGCGGCCGGGCTGATGCTCTCCAAGAAGATCAGCGGCCTGCCCGTCATTCGCAGGGACGGTACGCTAGTGGGCATCGTCAGCGAAGGTGATTTCTTGCGCCGGGGAGAACTCGGCACGAAGCGTAAGCGCTCGCGTTGGCTGGAGCTTCTTGTGAGCCCCGGGCGAGCCGCTGATGAATATGTTCAAGCCAACGGACGACGGATCGAGGAGGTCATGACAGAAGACCTCGTCACAGCATCCCCCGGGGCATCGATCGCCGAGATCGTCGAGCTCATGACGCGCCGCCACGTCAAACGCATTCCGGTTGTCGATGGGGGAAAAGTCGTCGGGATCATCACCCGCACCGACCTTTTGCGTGCATTGCTCAACGTCCTGCCGGATGCGGGCCCGGCGTTCGTCGACGACGAACAGATCCGTCAGAAAATTATTGCCGAGCTTGCGACTCAGAAATGGGCCGGCAAGGAAATGATCTGCGTCACGGTGGGCAATGGCGTGGTCGAACTGAGCGGCGCGATCTTCGACGAACGCGAACGCCAGGCAGCCATCGTCGCCGCCGAAAACGTCGCCGGCGTCAAAGCCGTAAAGGATAACCTTTTCTGCGCGGAGCCGCTGTCGGTGGTGCTTGTCTCTTAGTTGCGGACTGCAGCATTGCGTGACCCCAGCATTCGAATTGGAAGAATGTCCGCATTGAACCTAAGTCGCAGCTACCGCTATTAATGGTCGAAGCAGCAACAAGGCGAATGCGATAAGCACCGCGCCCGCGACCCTGTCTGCCATCTCTCCGGCTCCGTTCAGACGCCTACCGAGCAAAAGCCACATTGACCCGGTGGCGGCTGTGGTCACCAAGAGTACGATCCAGAAGAAGCCCAGTTCGTACGGCCTCGCGTCCACCGGCACGATTGCCAGACAATAGATAAAGGCTTTCGGATTGAGGGCAGTAGTTACTATAACAGAAAGGCCATCCCCGTCTTCGGATGCGTCGATCTGGTCGCGGCCTATCAGACGCAGGCCAAGAATTACGAGCCATAGGGCTGCGACCAGCTTGAGTACCTGGATGGCGCCGGACGGCAGCAAGGGTCGCAGCGAAAACCAGCAGGCTGCTGCGATCCCGTATCCACAGGCCTGTGCGACCAAGAGTGCGATCGCCTTATCTCGCTTGGCCGCACCCGCCACCAAAAGAGCATTGGTTGGCCCGGGCGCAATAAAGAGCAGAAATGCTTCTAGAAGAAATAGATTGTCCAAACTGCCTGGTCCCATGGGATGCAAATCTATCGGCATAAGTTCCGTTTGCGTTCACTCGTCAGACGCATTTGTGGTGACCTTTCTAGCGTTGGCCGGCTGCGTGTTGAAGCCGTGCGATCAGGTCGCGGTTGCGGCAGTAATCCGGCGGATCATCGGCTTGCTGGTGCTCGTCGAGCCAGGTCGAGCATTCGTCCTGATGGCCGCAGGAGCGGCAGCGATCCACCGCCCGATTGGTGACGGCCGCATGGTCCGCCACGACTTTCAATTGTCTGTCGACGCCGAGCCTCCGCATCATGCGGCCCATCAAGGCCGTCCTGGCGTCAATCGAAATCAGGTAGTCGAGAAACGTCATGTCGTTCACTCCTGCATTTTGGCAATCATTGCTACATTGGCGGCTGACGACATTGATCTTGGTCAACAGGATGCTCCGTTGCCGACTCGACAGTGGATCTTGCAAACGGGTGCGTTGTCGGTTGCCAACTTCAGAGCGCGAAAGCAGCGCCATCTTCGACGAAAACGGGTGCCGGATGGGGTTGATTCCGGCCCCTCGATTAGGGCGGTGAGTGGGTTCGACAGACCTTCAATACGACAGGAAGCGATTGATGCCGTTGTCTTCGATCAGCGTGCGGGTGACGCCGCCGAAGGCCCATTCCCGGAGGCGGCTATGGCCGTAAGCACCGGAGACGATCAGATCAGCGTGGATCGAGCGCGCAAACGCCAGCAGATGGTCGCCATCCGCCTCGCCAGTGAGCAGTTCTGTTTGTGGCATGATGCCATGGTTTTCTAGATAAGCCGCGACATCGGCGAGGCTGTATCGGGCGCTTTCGCTGCGGTCGGTATCGATCGTGGCGACGATGACCTCATTGGCCCGGGCCAGGAAAGGCAATGCATCCGCTATCGCCCGTCGCGCCTCCCTGGTGTCTTTCCAGGCGACCAACACGGTCTTTGCCAAAACATGTTCGACATTGCTTGCGGCGACAAGGACTGGCCGGCCTGTGCCGAGAGCAAGGCTCCCGACATCCACGGCGCGATAGACATTTTCTCCCTCCTCGCCGCTGGTTACGATGAGGTCGGCCGCGCGGGCGGAGACGCTAAGGAAGCGGGTCGGGTTGCAGACTTCCTGCCCCCATTCGCTGCTGATCGAAGCAGGAACCAGCCTCTCGAATTCGGCACGCAGTTCGGCAAGCCGCTTTTCGATTTCCGTCCGCTGGATCTGCATGATGTCGCCTTCATAGACCATGCCGTCGCCGGTCGCGACGAGCGGCGGGACGTCTGCAGCCGCCAGGCCGATAAGGTGAGTCCCGAAGCGTTCCGCAAGCTCGATCCCCAACTTCACCATGGATGTAGGAGGTGCATCTACGGCAAGGTTTAGAATAATTGACTTGTAGGACATCGCGGTCGCCTTTCGCTGGAGCGCTTGAATGCGATAATGAAGTGCATCCGCCGGCACTCGACGCCTTGATGCGAGTCAAAAAACGCTACCTACCCAATCGGCCGCGGCTCGCTGTTTTGATCGGTTTGCATTGCTGGAAGAGATGTGCAGCAAAGCGATGAATGATAACTAGACTGCGTTGCGGGTTCCCCGATCAAAGGACTTCATTTGGACGACAAACAAACACGTGACTTATCAACCGGCGCTCGCGGTGAAGGGCCGGCCACGGCCGATCACGACCGGCTCTCCCTGATGTTCGAGCAGGCCCCGGGGTTCATGACGTTGATGCGTGAGCCGGGTCATGTCTTCGAATTGACCAATGCCGCCTATCAGCGCCTGATCGGTGAACGGCAGGTCATTGGAAAGTCGGTACGCGAGGCTCTGCCCGAGCTTGAAGGCCAAGGCTTCTATGAACTGCTGGACCAGGTATACGCAACTGGTGAACCCTATATTGGCCGGGGGGTGAAAGTCGCTCTTCGCAACAAGGATGACGAGCCGACCGAAGAGCATATCCTCGATTTCGTCTATCAGCCCATCAAGGCCGAGGATGGTCGCATCACGGCTATTTTTGTCGAAGGCACGGACGCCAGCGAGCTTTCCTATGCAAACGCCGCCCTTCGATTGCGCGAAGATCATTTGCGCTCGATCCTGGCGACGGTGCCCGACGCAATGGTCGTCATCGACGAACAAGGCCGTATTCAGTCCTTCAGCACGGCTGCCGAAACACTGTTCGGGTACCAGTCCAGCGAAGTCCTCGGTCAAAATGTCAGTCTGCTGATGCCGTCGCCCTATCGCGAAGAGCATGACGCCTATCTGCACCGCTACCTTACCACCGGAGAGCGCCGGATCATCGGGCTCGGCCGCACGGTGACGGGAATGCGCAAGGATGGCTCGACCTTTCCCATGGAACTTTCGGTTGGTGAGATGCATCCCGGGACCGGCCGCTTCTTTACCGGCTTCTGCCGCGACCTGACCGAACGCCACAAGGCAGAAGCCAGAATACAGGAGCAGCAGCAGGAGCTTCTCCATATGGCGCGGTTTACCGCGCTCGGCGAAATGGCCTCGACGTTGGCACATGAAATCAACCAGCCGCTCACGGCCATTACGAATTACCTCAAAGGCAGCCGGCGGCTTCTCGAAAAGAGCACGGAAGAGAACGCGCCGATGTTGAGGGAGGCCGTCGAAAAAGCAGCGGAACAGGCCTTGAGGGCCGGAGATGTCATTCGCCACCTTCGCGACTTCGTCGCGAGAGGCGAGAGCGAGCGGCAGATCGAACGTCTGCCGGCGCTGATCGAGGAAGCCGCTTCGCTGGCCCTGGTCGGCGCAAGGGAAATTGATGTCCGCGTCACCTACCAACTCGATCCTGCAGCCGAACTCGTCTTGACGGACCGCATCCAGATTCAACAGGTTTTGCTCAACCTGATGCGCAACGCGGTCGAGGCAATGCAAGGCGTCCCACGCCGCGAGTTGCACGTGACGACCGTTGCCAGGGATGACGGGATGGCCGAGGTGAGTGTGATCGACACTGGCACGGGCCTGGCGCCGGAGGTCTCGGCTCAGCTTTTCCAGCCATTTGTCACCACCAAAAAGCAGGGCATGGGCGTTGGCCTCTCCATTTGCCGCACTATCGTCGAATCGCACGGTGGTCACATCTGGGCCGAGGCAATGCCCGCTGGAGGAACCGCTTTCCGGTTTACCCTGCGCATCGTGCAGAAGGAAGAAGTCGCCAATGGCCAGTAACGATCTTGTGCATGTGGTCGACGACGACGTCGAGGTTCGCAAGTCGCTTGGTTTTCTTCTGGCGACGGCGGACTTCGCCGTGCGCCTATACGAATCGGCGTCGGCTTTTCTGGCCACAGCGACGGGCAATCTCGACGGCTGTATCGTGACGGACGTTCGCATGCCCGGCATTGACGGGATCGAGTTCCTGCGACAGCTCAGATCCCGCGGACATTCGATCCCGGTCATTGTCATGACCGGTCATGCCGATGTTGCGCTCGCCGTTCAGGCGATGAAAGAAGGTGCCGCCGATTTCATCGAAAAACCTTTCGACGACGATATTCTGATCGATGCGATCCGCTCTGCGTTGGGCAACCGCAACCAGGTCCATGCAGCTCACCCTCAATCCGCCGAGATACGTGCTCGCTTGTCGACATTGTCGGAGCGGGAGAAGCAGGTGCTGGACGGGCTGGTGTCGGGCCTGCCCAACAAGACGATCGCCTACGATTTGGGGATCAGCCCACGAACAGTCGAGATCCACCGCGCCAATGTCATGAGCAAGATGAATGCAAGCAGCCTGTCGCATCTCGTGCGGATGGCACTGATTGTCGAATCTCAAGCCTAAGGGTGGTCGCTAAGGGCGTCGCTCTTGCCGGCCGCAACCCGCTCCGGCGCCCACTCTCTCCAATGGGTCGGACGGATGTCGATACGCGCACCGGTCGCGGCATTCTTCCAGCCCTCCGTCCCTCGTATGCAGGGAAATACGAGCGCATGCTCGCCATCCTCGTCGAAGACGGCCAGTTCGAGATTGCGACCAAACGGAGCGCTTAGGATTGGCTTCCACATGCGCCTAGGATGCGCAGAGACAGCAAGCGCGCCTTGATCTGGATCATTTTCCGGAGTCGCCGAATGCGCGACTATGCGCCTCGCCGCCTGCGAGCCGGGCCGAAAGCACCCAGCAGGCCGCGAGACGTAGGAGATCGCACCGATGCTGATCCGCACACTTTCCGCGCTGGAATGTACGAAATTGCTGACAGCAAATCGTGTAGGCCGCCTGGCGTGCGCGAAGGACGGGCAACCCTATGTCGTGCCGTTATACTATGCGCATGCAGACAACCATCTGTACGCGTTCTCGATGCCTGGCAAGAAGATCGACTGGATGCGAGCCAATCCGCTTGTGTGCGTCCAGGTCGACGAACACGGCCAAGGTCGAGGATGGAAAAGCGTTGTTGTCGACGCCCGATACGAAGAGCTGCCTGATAGGGTCGGTCACAAGGCTGAGCGCGACCATGCATGGACTGTGCTAAGCAAATACGCGAACTGGTGGGAGCCAGGCGCCCTCAAACCCGTGATACCTCCGATTTCAGACAGCGCGCCGCATGTTTTCTTCCGAATCCTGATCCAGCAGGTGTCGGGCAGGGAAGCAGGCGAGTAAACTGCCGCCCATGGATCCACTCATCGCCCGGCTGGGACTGGCCTTGGCAATTGGCCTGCTCGTCGGACTGGAGCGTGGCTGGCGGGAGCGAGGCGCTCCCGACCGCAGCCGTACGGCTGGAATTCGCACTTTCGGCATATCCGGCTTGCTCGGCGGCATTCTCGCAGCTCTGGCGGAAGCGCTTGGCGCGGTTTCAGTGCTGGTGGGAGGATTTGTCGCCTTCGCCGCGATCTTTGCGTGGTACAAGGCGCGCGAGGCGGCTCATGACAAGGATTTCAGCGTTACGGCAGTGATCGCCGCGCTCGGCGTTTTCGCACTCGGTGCGCTATCGGTCGCCGGTGACTATCGTGTTGCCGCTGCCGGAGGGGCTGCACTTGCGGCGGTCCTTGCCAGTCGCGAGATCCTGCACGGGCTCTTGAAGCGACTGACCTGGATCGAACTGCGCTCGGCGCTGATCCTGGCGGTGATGACGGCGATCGTCTTGCCCTTACTGCCAAACCGGACGATGGATCCTTGGGGCGGCTTCAACCCCTGGGAAATCTGGTTCCTGACGGTGCTGATGGCATCGATTTCGTTCGCCGGCTACGTTGCCGTCCGCGTTCTCGGAACCACACGTGGTCTGCTTGTCAGCTCGCTCGTTGGTGCAATCGTTTCGTCCACAGCGGTGACCGCGGCGCTTGCCCGCAACGCCGCGTCAGCGGGCGACGCTCTGCCACTCGCCGGAGCAGCTTCGCTGGCTGCGATGGTTTCGGTGCTGCGTGTTTGTGCCGTGGTTCTGATCATCGAGCCAAGCGTGTTTACGTCGGTCGGTATCCCGGCCATTGCTGCTGCGCTTGTTTTCGCTGCCTGCGGCGCAATCCTGTTGATCCGCAGCGGCGAGGATAGCAAAAGTGGCGGGCTTGCGCGAAACCCATTCGAATTGGGTCCGCTGCTGCTCTTCGCTCTGCTCTTTGCAATCGTCGCGACTGCGAGTGCAGCGTTGGCAGCTCAATTTGGCGGGCGCGGCTTGCTGGCGACCTCGGCGCTAGCCGGTGCGTTCGATGTTGATGTCTCGGTGCTCGGTGCGTTGCGTCTGGTCAAGCAGTCGGTTCACGCCGAGACGATCGGGCAGGCCGTGCTGGTGGCGCTGGCGGCAAACGCGATCGGCCGCCTGTCATTGGCGGTATCTGCCGGTCCGATCGGGTTCTGGTTGCCTTTGGCCGGTGCAACCCTGATAGCTGCCGCAGTTGGTTATTTCGCCATGGCGCTGTGTGGCGTCTGAGCCCATTCAGATTCTCCACCACGTCTGTGACTTGGCTCTAGGTAGTTCCCCGTAGGGACATAACCGAATTTCGCAGCCTGCGGATTCGGGCGATTGCTGTGACACGGATTAACCGGGGAAACAGCCATGCACGCCTACACGACCTCGCGAATCGCAGCACAGTCACGGACGCCTCAGCCGCACCCGTCGGAGGTATTCCATCCGGCACTGCTGCAGCCACTCAGCTTCTTCTCCGCTGGTGCCGAAATCTATGCTCAGGGGGAAAAGGCTGGGGCCTTCTACCAGGTCGAGTTTGGCGCCGTGCGCATCTATCGCCTGCTCGCCGACGGCCGCCGGCAGATCAGTGCTTTCCACCTGGCTGGAGAGACTTTCGGCTTCGAAGCCGGCACGACGCATCATTTCTTCGCCGAAGCGGTCAACGCCACTGGCATCCGCGTCTTTCGTCTTGCCCCTGGGGCTGACATGTCTGGTCAACTGCTGCCGTTGGCGCTCAAAGGCCTGACAAGAGCACAGGAACACCTCCTGGTTCTAGGTCGCCAGAACGCCACAGAGCGCGTCGCGGCGTTCCTGGTCGATATGGCGGAGCGCCAAGGGGATCTGCGCCAGGTCGAGCTGCCGATGTCTCGTATGGATATCGGCGACTATCTCGGCCTCACCATCGAGACCGTGTCGAGGGTTTTCACCAAGCTGAAGGAAAGAGGCGTCATTCGTTTGATTAACCTGCGTTGCGTCGAAATCGTTAAGCAGGACGCGCTGCACCTTATGAGTGAATGAGTCCAACTCTGGTTATAGCAAGGAAACGCGCGGCTATGGGGGGAGCGAATAGGCTTCGAGCAATACGACCCGGGCCCCTTGCCGTTCCCGGCGGACAAGCCACTTTGCAGCACCATCGGCGACTCGATCGGCCCGAGATCAGCCGAATGACGAGCGCTTTGGAGTCTTTTGAGCCTTCGGCCGAAGGCAGAACCGCCTAATTGCACGTCGTTACCGCCGATTGCCGCATGCATCGTTCCAAGGTCTTTTGAAACCAGGGGTCTGGAGCTAGGTGTGACGGGTGCCATCAACGAGACGGAGAAAATTGACGAACGGGCCCAAAACCATTTCCTTCAAAACTAGCGGACTTAACCGACAACGTTCAATTCGATCTCGAAGAATTAAGCGTAAGTAATTCATATTTAATATTTTGGTGGGCCCGGAGGGACTCGAACCCCCAACCAAGCGGTTATGAGCCGCCGGCTCTAACCATTGAGCTACAGGCCCCACACGCGGCTGGATTAATGTTTTTCCCCGAGCCGCACAAGGCTTTCCTAACTGGCTGGCCGAGATCGCCCAAATCAGCCCATATTCAGACATTAGAGCGACGTGCGTCCACTTAGACGCACAAAGTACGCTCTAACGCTTTGAATCTACGCATCGTGCTTTCCGAAATCGATTCCGATTTTCGGGCCGACGCGGTAGTCGACAAGCGCGACTGGATCGCAGACCGAGGAGATTTTTATGACCAGACATCTTTTGCCCTTGGCGCTCGCCGCCGCAATCGCTTTTCCGGCGATGGCCGGCGCGGCCGATTCGCCGCCCCCGCCCCGCATCATCGTCACCGGCGAAGGCGAAGCGACCGCGGCCCCCGATCTGGCGCTGCTGACGCTCAGCGTCATGCGCGAAGCCAAGACCGCGCGCGCCGCGCTCGATGCCAACAACGACGCCATGGCATCCGTGATCGCAGCTATGAAGTCGGCTGGCATCAAGGAGCGCGACCTGCAGACAGCCGGCATCCAGATCAGCCCGCGCTACAACTATACCAACAAGCCGGACGGCAGCCAGGAAGCCGAACTCATCGCCTACCAGGTGACCAACACACTTTCGGTGCGTATCCGCGACATCGACAAAACAGGCGAGATTCTCGACAAGGCGGTATCGCTCGGCGTCAACCAGGGCGGCGGCATCTCGTTTTCCAACGAGAACCCGGCTGCCACCGTCGCCGAAGCCCGCAAAAAAGCGGTCGCCGACGCCATGGCCAAGGCCAAGACGCTGGCCGAAGCCGCCGGCGTCAACGTCGGGCGCGTGCTGGAAATCACCGACCAGAACGTCGCGCCGCCGCCGATACCGATGAACGCCAAGGCCTTCGACGCGGCCCGCGCATCGGTTCCGGTGGAGGCCGGCGAGAATTCCTACACGGTGCAGGTCACCGTCACTTTCGAGTTGAAGTGACCGTCGCCTGAAGGTCCGGCCCGTAGTTCAGCGTTGCTGAAGCGCGGGCAACCGGCAACATCGATCCTACTGCATCAAAAAACCCCGGAGGACTGATCCTCCGGGGTTTTTTCGAGCCGCACCCTTCCGTCTCAGCGGAAAGGGGCTCTGCTACTCCAGACCGACCTTCGCAGAAGGTCGTGTCTCCAGACCGACCTTCGCAGAAGGTCGTGTCTCCAGACCGACCTTCGCAGACGGTCATGTCCAAGCTGATCTTCGCAGAAGATCATGCTTCTGAGCTGATCCTTTCCGAAGCGGATTCGGAAAGATCATCCTTAAACAAGACCGCCGTTGCCGGTCGGCAACGTGCCGAACACTTACCGGTAGATAACTGGGCAGCCGCGCTCGTTGGCGAACACGATCACCACCCGATCGCCATACTGACGGCCCGCGACCTTGACCGTACGGCGGTTGACGTCGATGATGCGGGCGCGGCGCAGGCCCATGCGCTCGGCTTTGTTGACAGCGCGCTCCGGCGAGCAGGACCGGCGCCAGTAGCGGTCGCGGTCACGGCGGCGTTCGCGGTAGAAACCATCGTCGTCGCCGGTATAGACGCCGACGCGCGGATCGTCGTTATTGCCGAAGCCGAGATAGATGCTATCTGCATGAGCAGTGGCGGGGATAGCGGCAAGCGTGCCGAGGCTGATAAGCGCCGAAAGGGTCGCCGTCTTGATCGTGTTGAACATTGTCTTCTCTCCTTGTTCAGGGCTTCCGCCCGTCTGATCGAACCAATGGGCCGAGAACCAATACGCCTTGGTCGAACCGATGGGGAGGAGAATGCGCCTGCGTATCTGAACTTTTTACGAACCGGCCGTTCATTTCGGGTTCATGTGGCAACAAGAAATCGTTGCGCAGTCTTCTCCGCAATCCGGCTCTGAATCCTGGCCGGTTCTGAATTATCTGGCCGGTTCTGAACCATTTGGCCGGTTCTGAACTGAACTATTTGGCCGGTTCTGAACCATCTCGACAGAAACGCCCTGTCGCGCAGCCGGTTCCGGGACTTAAGGCCCGGAACCTAGGGCTCATCGTCCAGCATGTGCTCGAAATAGTCGTCCGGCTCGGCAAGATCGGTCTCGCTGGCGCTGACGCGGCCGCGCATCGAAATGCCGGCCTCATGCACCGTCTCGGCACTTCCCGACACCAGCCTGTGCCACCAGTAGAGATCGTGGCCCTCGGCGACCAGCCGGTAGGCGCAGGTTTTGGGCAGCCAGCTGATGGTGCGTACATTCTGCGGCGTCAGCCCGACGCAGTCCGGGACCCGCGCCAGCCGGTTGGCGTAGTCCGAGCAGCGGCAAGTTTCGGCATCGAACAGCCGGCAGCCGACGCTCGTCCAGTAGATCTCGCCGCTGTCTTCGTCCTCAAGTTTCGACAGGCAGCATTTGCCACAGCCGTCGCAAAGCGATTCCCACTCGGCCGGCGTCATCGCTTCGAGCGACTTGGTTTTCCAGAACGGCGTTTCCATCGACGGGATGTGGCCCCCACTGGCGTCAAGGTCAAGCACCGCAACAGGCGCAAACCCTGCAGCACCATAGGAATGACACGAAGTCGCCTTCAAAACGCCGGCCAATCGCCCTTCGCGGCCGTTAATGCCCGCTAACCGGAACCAATCCGGTTGATGAACAGTTTGGGCCGGGATGGGACGCCAAAAGGAGGATTTCTAATGAAACGCCAACCACGGATTCTGGCAGGCACGGCACTTGGCCTGTTGATGGCGTCCGCGCCGTTGGGCGCATTCCCGCTGCAAGGCAACGCCGCGTTCGGCCCGCCGCAGCGTGCCGCAACGCCGTTGATCCTGGCGCAATCGAATTGCCCCGAAGGCGAGTCGGCGGAAGGCTGCGCACAGCAGGCGGAACCGGAGCAGAGGCCTCGCAAGAAGCGCGAGCGGCAGAGCGAATCAGCTCCCATGGAGCAGGCGGCGCCTTCCGGGGACGAGCAAGAGGGCAATCAACGCAGAAAGAAGCGCGACCGGCAGCAGCAGATTGAAGCCGCACCCGCCGAACAGGCCGCCCCGGCCGAAGAGCAAAAACCGCGCAGAAAGAAGCGCGACCAACAGCAGATCGAAGCAGCACCGGCCGATCAGCCAGCCGAACAACTCCAGCCGCGCAGAAAGAAGCGCGACCGGCAGATCGAAGCAGCACCGGCCGAGCAGCCAGCAGAACAGGCGGCGCCTGCGAGCGACGAACAGCAGCCCAAGCCGCGCAGAAAGAAGCGCGACCGGCAACAGCAGATTGAAGCCGCACCCGCCGAACAGCCAGCCGAACAGGCCGCGCCTGCGAACGACGAACAGCAGCCCAAGCCACGCAGGAAGAAGCGCGACCAGCAACAGCAGATCGAGGCCGCACCCGCCGAAGAGCCCGCCGGGCAGGCGGCGCCTCGCGAAAAGGCCGCACCTGCAAATGACAACGAGCAGGTCACGCCGCGCAGGAAGAAGCGGGACCAGGATCAGCAGATCGAAGCCGCACCATCCGAACAGCCGGCCAAGAAGGAAACACCCGCCGGCGAGCCTGCCCCGCAGGCCGAGCCGCTTCCCACTCCAACCGACCGGCAAGCGGCTCCTGCCGAGGGCGAACAGCCTTTGGACCAAGCCAGAAAGCGTGGCAAGAAGCCTATCGGCGAACAGCCGGTGACGGGAGAGCAGCCCACAACCGGCGAGCAGCCCGCCGAGGGCGAACAGGCCGCGCCCGCCGAAGAGGAAGGTCCGGCCCAGGGCGAGGCTCCCGTGTTCGACAGCCAGAAGGATGCCGTGCGCAAGCGCAGAGGCGGCAGGGACAACGCGCAAGAGACGGGCGGCCAGGACGCGGGCGGTCAGCCCACCCAGCAGAACGGCGAGCAGGCGGAAGCCCCGAAGCCGGCTCCCGTCGACCAGGGACCGCCGCCCACCGACGACAGGGCGGCCCAGCAGGAGCTCAAGCTTGAGAGGATGGTTCCGGTGACGGAGGAAAAGGGCAAACGCGTTGAGCGTGCGCCCGACGATGAGGACATTCGCCGCCGTCCACGCCCGCGCGGGGTCGACGTCGTCAGGGAACTCGGCGACCGCGTTATCCTCCAGTTCAACAACCAGACGATCGTGGAAAGCGACGATGCCCCGCGCATGCACCGTGGCGCGAGGAACGTCTACTATGAGGAGCTGTCGGGCGATCGCACCCGGGAAATCGTCGAGCGTGACAACGGAATCCAGATCGTCACCATCCGCAACCGCTACGGCGACGTCATCCAGCGTTCACGCATCGCGCCCGACGGACGCGAATATGTGCTGAGCTATGTCGACGAGCGGTACTATGACGACGATAGCGACTGGCGCGATCCGGGCGACGACCTGCCGCCGATTCGGATCGACATTCCGCGCGAGGAGTACATTTTGGACGCCGAAGACATCGAGGATCCGGGCGACTACTATACCTTCCTCGAACAGCCGCCGGTGGAGCGTGTGCAGCGCCTCTACTCGATCGACGAGGTCAAGCGCTCGGCCCGCGTGCGCGACATCGCCCGCCGCATCGACCTCGACACGCTGAACTTCGAATTCGGCTCAGCCTCGATCCCCGAAACCGAGGTGCAGAAACTGGAAGGCGTCGCCAGCGCGATGGAGAAGCTGCTCGAGAAGAACCCGGCGGAAACCTTCCTGATCGAAGGCCATACCGATGCCGTCGGCAGGCCGGAGGCGAACCTCGCTCTATCCGACCGTCGCGCGGAGGCTGTCGCCGAAGCCTTGACCAATGCCTTCAGCATCCCGCCGGAGAACCTGACGACACAGGGCTATGGCGAGGAGTATCTCAAGGTCAACACGTCGGAGCCTAATCGCGAGAACCGTCGCGTCGCCATCCGCCGCATCACCTCGCTGGTGGCGCCGGTCGCTAGCGCGAATTAGGCCATGGTCCCTAAAAGTGGAAACCGGTTTTCGGAAAGACCATGGCCAACTTTAAAGCAACGATTCCAGAAACCTGAACTGGTTTCTGGAATCTATACGGGAAGACGTAGCCCACCCCGGTTTCACCGGGATGGGCGATTTCCGGGAATGAGCCGAGGGTAAAGGAGAATGTAGGTCGCGATTTTGACCAGGGATTGAATCGCGAGGTCGTCCACCCCAGATTCTGTATAGGGCTTCCCTGCCCTGTCCCGACTCCAGCGGGACACATGAGCCCCGCCGGTGTCCCCTCCCCGGCGGGGTTTTCGTTTCGGGCTCGGTGTTGAACTGAAGCCTTGCGAGGCCCAGATAATTCCTCACGGTGGCCCTCCGCCTCGGAGCCAACAAGGCCGAGGAGTGAGAGCGGCGCCCGGTGCCCGTCAGTAGATACTTTTGATGTTGGTTTCCGAATTGGCAAACACCTCGTCGGGCACGAAGAAGTCACCGGCGAGCGGACCTGTCGCATCAGGCGCATAGATCGAAAAATCGCTGACGCCTTCGGCGCGCAGCACCTCCTCGTCGATGTAGAAATTGCCGGTCGCCTCGCGCGACGGCCTAAGCAGGATCGCATGCGCGGCATCGGCCATGATGTCGGGCGAACGGCTCATCGCTGCCACCGTCGCCCCGCCCAGGAGATTGCGCACCGCTGCCGTATCGATCGTCGAGATCGGCCACAGCGAATTGACGGCGATGCCGTCCCGAGCGAACTCCGCGCTCATGCCCAGCGTGCACATGGACATGCCGAATTTGGCCATCGTATAGGCGACATGGTTCTTGAACCATTTGGCCTTCACGTCGAGCGGCGGCGCCAGATTCAAGATGTGAGGATTGGCAGCCAACTTCAGGTGCGGAATGCACATTTTGGAAACCAGAAACGTGCCGCGCGTGTTGATCTGGTGCATCAGATCGTAGCGCTTCATGTCGGTTTCCAGCGTGCCGGTAAGCTGGATGGCGCTGGCATTGTTAATGCAGATGTCGATGCCGCCGAATTTTTCGACGGTCCGGGCGACCGCCTCGGCCACCTGCTCCTCCTCGCGTATGTCGCATAATGCCGGCAGCGCCTTGCCACCGGCCTGCTCGATCTCTTGCGCCGCCGTATAGATGGTGCCCGGCAGCTTCGGGTGCGGTTCGGCGGTCTTGGCCGCGATCGTCACATTGGCGCCGTCGCGCGCAGCGCGCAGCGCGATCGCCAGCCCGATGCCGCGCGACCCGCCGGAGATGAACAGCGTCTTTCCCTTGAGTGACATATCCTTCCGCCTCCCTTGCAAATCTGTTGGTAGCGATCCTTGCCCGCGCCGTCGCAGGATACAAGAGCGGGGAGCATCGAGGGATGGTGACGCTGCGGAGGCACGACGAATCCATGGACTCAACAGCGGAGAGTATATATTCTGTAAAAAGAGGTGGAATATAGAATGGCCCTGTCGATCAAGAACACGGAAGTCGAGCAATTGGCGCGGGAACTTGCCCGCCGCCGTCGCGTGTCGGTGACGGAAGCGATCCGCCAAAGCCTCGAGCGCGAACTTGCGCGCGAGCGGCTTGTGCCGCGCGACGAGGCCGACGACCTTTTTCAGCGATTGATGGCGATTTCCGACAGTGCGGGAAAAATCCCCAAACGAGAAAATGCAATGACCGACGACGAAGTCCTCGGTTACGACGAGTTCGGGATCCCGACGAAATGATCATCGATTCCTCGGCCCTTGTCGCCGTTCTGCGCGCGGAGCCTGATCACGAGCGTTTCGTGCTGGCCATCGCACAGGCCAAAAGGCGGCTGTTGGCCGCACCAACGTTTCTTGAAACGACGATGGTTCTCGCCGGCGGCTGGCAGGATGAAATTCTTGATCGCCTCGACTCCTTCCTGCGCGTGGCCTCGATCGAGACGATCCCTTTTACGGCCGACCACGCCGCTGTGGCCCGTCAGGCCTTTCTGCGCTATGGCAAGGGCCGGCATCCGGCCGCTCTCAACTTCGGCGACTGCATCTCCTATGCCACGGCTCGCCTCGAAGCCATGCCGTTGCTGTTCAAAGGCGACGATTTCCGGCTGACGGATATCGAACCGGCTGTGTAGTCCATCGTCACACCAGCACCAAGCCTTGCCGCATGGCGATGGCGATCGCGTCGGTGCGGTTGGCTGCACCGAGCTTGATCAGGATCGCCGCGACGTGGAACTTCGCCGTATGCACGGAGATCTTCAAGCGCCGCGCGATCACCTTGTTGGGCGCGCCCTCGGCCAGCAGTGCCAGCACTTCGCTCTCGCGCGGAGAAAGCGCCGGCCTGGCGGTTCCATCGTCGACCGGCTCCTCGTCCAACGGGTCGCCGTCATGGAAGGCGAAATCATCATCATGCCGGCCAGGCACGCGGCGGCCGCCGCCTGAAATCCTGTAACCCGCCGCGGCAAGCCGGACGGCAGCGGCAACCAACAGGTCGTCAGCCGCCGGCGGCAGGACGGCGAAAAGATTGTCGTCTGTCGGCTCGTGGCCGGTCCGCCGGGACAGCAGCACTCGAGGTATGGCGGGATCGATGGCCAGGCCTTGCAGGTTCCGCTCGTCGACGACAGCGACGTCCGCTCGCTCGCCGCCATCGCTGCTGCCGGCCGTGACAGGCAGCAGATCCCCGCTCGCGGCGAGCGCGGAAGACAGGTGCTCGGCATGCGCCGCATCGCCAAGCGCGATCAGCACGGTTAGCCGCCGCTCCGCCACCACGCCATCCGCGGTCCTGTCCCTTATGATCGCCTCAACAGCCATCGATCCTCTCAGCTCAGCGGCTTTTCGCCGATGGTCAGCACGACATCGCGCTGTTCGCCGCCGCGCACCACGCCGAGCGTCACCGACGCGCCGGCGCTGTCCGGCCCGAGCCTGCGGATCAGTTCGCGCGGACCATGCACCGCCTCGCCGTTCCACGACACGATGATGTCGCCGAGATGCAGGCCGGCGGCTTTTGCCGGGCCATTGTCGTCGAGGCTCATCACCATGGCGCCATGCGAGTCGCCGCTGCGGATCGGGTGCAGGCCGGCGCCGAGATAGCCGCGCGCGACATGGCCCTTCTCGCGCAGCGTCGCAACCGCCCGTTCGATCGTCTCGTAAGGCATGACCAGCGCCCGCCGGCGCGGCCCGAACAGGAGCATGCCGATCAGTGCGCCCTTGGCGTCGAGCACCGGGCCGCCCTCGAAACGGCCGCCGGCATTGACGGCCAGATTGATGCGCCGGTCGATCGTGCCGCCGCGCATTGAGCGCCAGGCCGGACCGACCTCACCGACCGTGCCGAATGCGGCGAGCGTCGCACCGTCGCTATTGCCCACGGCGATGGCCAGATTGCCCGGCTGCACCGAGCCTGCCTTGGCCAACGGCGGCATGTCCGGCGCGCCGGTCGGCTTCAAAAGTGCGGTGCCAGTGGACGGATCGCGGCCGACCAGCTCAGCCTTCACCTTGTCGCCCGAAAAAAGCGTCAGCTCGATCTCTTCGCCGGCCTCCACCGCCTCCTCGGCAGTGACAAAATAGCCGTCGCGCCAATGGAAGGCGGTCGCCGTGCGATGCTGATGCGTGGCGAAGCTCGCCGTCACCGGCGCCGCTGCGGCGGCGATATCGGCGATGGCGTCGGAAAATGCGCTCAGATTGAAGTCGCTCATGATGGTCTCCTGGGTTTTTATCGCATCGGCCCGAAAATCGGAATCGATTTTCGGAAAGCACGATGCGAGAACTCAAAATCTTAGAGCGTACTTTGAGCGTCCAATGGACGCTCGTCGCTCTACCCCAGATATCGCTTGGCAGCGCATTCGCCGGTACTCGCCTGACGGCTAGTTGGGCGTTGGACTGGCCATCTGGTCAGGTCGCGACCGATCCGGCCGCTCCGCACATATAGGCATCCTTCATCTTGCTCTAAAGACACGGAGCCCTGCCATGTCCCTCCCCGCCCAGCAATTGCAATTCGACGATGCGCTGCTCGATGATTATTCGGCAACGGTTGCCGATGCTGTGGACCGCATCGGCCCCGCCGTCTGCCGTATCGAACGCATCGGTGGTGCCGGCGGCCAAGGCTCCGGCTTCGTTATCACGCCCGACGGGCTGGTCGTCACCAACTTCCACGTGGTCGGCGATGCCCGCACCGTCCGCGTCACCATGCCGGACGGTGCATCCAGGGAAGGCCGTGTTCTCGGCCGCGACCCCGATACCGACATCGCGCTGGTGCGTGCCGACGGCAGCTTTGCCGACATCGCGCCGCTCGGCGATTCCAAGCGCCTGCGGCGCGGCCAGATCGCCATTGCCATCGGCAACCCGCTCGGCTTCGAATGGACCGTCACATCAGGCGTCGTCTCGGCGCTCGGCCGCTCGATGCGTGCCTCCACCGGCCGGCTGATCGACGACGTCATCCAGACCGACGCAGCACTCAACCCCGGCAACTCAGGCGGACCGCTGGTGTCGTCGGCGGGCGAGGTCATCGGCGTCAACACCGCCATGATCCATGGCGCGCAAGGCATCGCCTTCGCGGTTGCCTCCAACACCGCCAATTTCGTCATTTCGGAGATCATCCGCTTCGGCCGCGTGCGCCGCGCCTTCATCGGCGTCTCGGCCGACACGGCAAACCTGCCGCGGCGCGCGGCACTCCTGTCGCAAGTGTCGAGCAGCACGGCCGTGCGCCTGCGCAGCGTCGAGGCGAACAGCCCGGCGGCCAAGGCCGGCCTCAGGGAAGGCGACATCATCGCCGTCATCGACGGACGCCCGGTCACCGGCGTCGACGATCTGGTGCGCATTCTCGATGCCGAGCGCATCGGCCGCGAGACACTGTGCACGGTGGTGCGCCGCTCCGGCATCACTCAGGTCACGGTGACGCCGGTGGCGCGAAACTGACTACCGCATCGGCTCGAAAATCGAAATCGATTTCCGGAAAGCACGATGCGCAGATTCAATGTGTTAGAGCGTGCTTTGTGCGTCCAAGTGGACGCACGTCGCTCTAACGCGGTGCAAAGATCCGGCCGAGCAGCGAAACCAGCAGCACGGCCAGTTCGCCGGTCGGATCGAGGTCCGGATCGAAAATGGTCATATCCATTCCGGTGCAGCGCGGATTCGCTACCAGCGCCGCGAGGATGGCGACGAGATCGTCGGGATCGATGCCGGGGCTGCCTGGTGAATCCACCGCCGGCATCACTGTCTGATCGAGCGCATCGACGTCAAAATGCAGCCAATAGAGCCAGCCGCTTCGCGCCAGCGTGGTCCAGGTCTTTTCCAGAACCTTTGCCGCGCCAAGCTCTCGCACCGCAAAGACGTCGATCAGCGTCATCGCGGCCGAATTGATGTCCGGCCAGGCGAAGTCGGGGTTGCGGTTCTCGCGTTCGCCGATCTGAATCACATGTTCGTCCGCAACAAGTGGGCTTGCGATATCAGGCCAGTCGGTCAGCAGCGGCTCGCCACGTCCGGTGGCGAGCGCAAGGTCCATGCCGGCGGCCGACCCGAGCGACGCGTTGATGTCATAATTGCCCGGATGGCGGAAATCGCTGTGGCCGTCGACATGGACCAGTGCCAGCGGACCGGATCGCCGTGCAGCAGCCAGTGCGCCAAGCAGGACCGCGCAGTCGCCGCCGACGACCAGCGGGAACTCGCCTCGTCCCAGCGCGCCGGCAACAACTTCGGCCAGTCCGAGATTGAAGCTTCGGATCGCGTTGCCGTTGCGCAGCCGGGTGCCCGGCTGCGGCTCCGTGCTATAGGCGGGCCGATCAAGATCAACCACTTTGAGGGGCGAAAGCGTCTCGATCAAGCCAGCTTCGGTCAACGCCTGTGGCGCACGCCACGTCCCCGGTATATGGCCTGGCAGCAGTGGGCGGAGGCCAAGGTTTGAGGGTGCGCGGACAAGGCAGATTTCACGCATGGAATAGGTCCAAGGCTGACGAGCCTCAGCATAGACCGCAAAGACATGACCGGCCACGCGGCTGAAGCCTTCACGTCACATCTACAGACAGTTCCTGCCAGCAGCTATCCCGCTTAGCCCGCCGCCCCTTCAACAAACTGCTCCAGAAACTCCGCGCTCGGCGGGATCGGCTTGATCACGTCGATCAGCACGCCATTGGGATCTCTGGTGATAAAATGGCGCTGGCCGAAGGGTTCGTCGCGGAGCGTTCGCAGGATCGGCAGGCCGGCAGCAAGGATCCGCTCGTAGACTGCATCCGGGTCTCTGACTTCGAAATTGATCAGCAGGCCGGAGGTACGGCCGCGCCCTTCTTCCGGGATCGTTTCGTGATCGCCCTGGACGATGCCGAGATTGACGCGGCGATCCTCGGCGGATTGCAGATGCACGTACCAGTCGCTCTCGAACAGCGGCTTGAAGCTGAAGTGCTTGATATAGAAGGCTTTCGTGCCGGCAACGTCGCCCGTCATCAGCACTGGATAATAGCTCGTCGTCTTCATCTTTCCTTCTCCCGTCAAATAACATACAGTCTGCATGTAAGTTGAATTAACATACAGGCTGCATGTATGCAACAGGAATCCGCGCGCCGCTCCAACCGCGATCGCACCGAAGCGACGCGCGCCGACCTGATCGCCGCGGCGCGAAAGCTGTTCACCGAAAAGTCCTATGCAGAGACCGGCACGCCGGAGATCGTGGCTGCGGCCGGCGTCACGCGCGGCGCTCTCTATCATCACTTTGCCGACAAGCAGGCGCTGTTTGCCGCGGTGGTCGAGCAGGAGGCGGCTGCTGTGGCGCAAGAGATCGAGCGCGCCTCACCGCCCTCGCTGTTTGCCCGCGATGCGCTGATCGCTGGTTCGGATGCCTACCTTGCCGCCATGCGCGCACCTGGCCGCACCCGGCTGCTGCTGCTCGACGGACCGGCCGTGCTCGGCCGCGCCGCAATGGACGAAATCGACAACCGCCACGGCAACCGCTCGCTTCGCGAGGGCCTTGTGGCGGCAATGCGCGCGCAGACCATGGTGAGGTTGCCGGTGGAAGCGCTGACCGCGCTACTCGCCGCCGCCTTCGACCGTGCTGCTCTTGCGGTCGAAGCAGGCGCCGAAACCGGCCCCTATCGCGAGGTGCTTGTCGCCCTTATCGACGGACTGTCTCCAGCTCTTCCTCAGGCAGCTGGCCCGGCTCAAGCTCGTTGAAGCAGCCAAGCTGGCGCTTGAACTCGTAGATCAGCCAAGCCGCCGCCGGTTTCGGATTGCGGTCGGCGCGATGCATGGCATAGAGCGCTGCCCGCACCTCACTGTAGGGCTCTAGGTCGAGTTCGACCAACCGACCGCTTGCCAGATCGTCGGCGATCAGCCAGCGCGGCAGCCCGCCCCAACCCAACCCTTCGCGCATCAGCGCATGCTTGGTGCGCACATCGGTCAGCCGCCAGGTGCGGTAGGCAAAGACGCCGTAGTCGCGCCCCCGCGTGCGCTCCGACTGGTCGCTGACGACAAGCTGGATATGTTCGCGCACCTCCTCGAGCGGCACCGGCCGTGGAAGCAGCGCCAAGGGGTGGCTGGGCGCGGCAGCGGGCACCAAAGTGGTGAAGCCGATCCGCAAAAGGTTGACGTTGGCTTCGCCCAAAATGCCGCCAACGCCGAGATCGGCCTGTCCGCCCACGACATGGTCAAGGATCAGGCCGAGCGAGCCTATATGCAGGCGCAACATCACGGTCGGAAACTGCGCCTCGAATGCCTTCAGCACCCGAACCAGTACCGGCAATGGCAGCGTCACGTCGACCGACATACTGACTTCCGCCTCCAGCCCTTGCTTATGGCCGTCGACACGCGAGCGGATGCGCTGCAGCATGCCGACCATGCGCCGCGCATCTTCCAGCGTCGCCCGGCCGACATCGGTCAGCTGCGGTTCGCGCGTGCCCTCGCGCTCGAAGAGCTTCAGCCCAAGCTGCGCCTCCAGATTGGCGATGGCGTAGCTGATGACCGATTGCGCGCGGTTGAGCTTGCGGCCGGCGGCGGAGAAGCTGCCGGTATCGGCGACGGCCACAAGGATCTGGAGTTGGTCGAGCGTCGGATTGGGTTGCATTGCCTTATCCAGATTGTAGATGGATTATATAGAAAATATACCAGTTTTTCAAATGGGTCGATGGACCCATATCTGGCGGGACAAATCATTCCAATCCTGGAGAGCCCGCTATGTCCATCCTTCTTGTCACGTCGAGCCCGCGCGGCACTGCCTCACATTCCACCCGCATCGCCACCGAGCTCGCGGAAAAGCTGCTCGCCGCCGATCCCTCGGCCAAGCTGGCCGTGCGCGACCTTGTCGCCAACCCGCTGCCGCATATCGATCCGGACTATTCGACCGGCATCTTTACGCCCGTCGAAGCCCGCTCCCAGCGCCAGGCCGAAGTCGTCGGCGTTTCCGACGCCGTGCTGGATGAGCTGTTTGCGGCCGACACCATCATCCTGGCCACCGGTTTCATCAATTTCGGCATCTCGTCGACCCTGAAATCCTGGGTGGATCACGTCGCCCGCTCCGGCAAGACTTTCGCTTATGGCGAGGATGGCCCGAAGGGGCTCGTCACCGGCAAGAAGGTCTACATTGTCCTTGCCTCGGGCGGCATCTATTCGGAAGGCGCCGCCGTGCAGTTGGACCACGCCATCCCTTACCTGCGTAGCGTGCTTGGCTTCATCGGCATAACCGACGTCGACGTCATCCGCATCGAAGGCGTCAGCATGGGTCCCGAGGCCATCACGGCCGCTCTGGCCAAGGCATCCGCCAAGGTGGATGCCTTGGTGGCCTCGACCGGAGCGGTCGCCACTGCCGCGTAGAGCGCGAGCAACTGCTAACCAGAATTGAAAAAGGCAGGCGCCCGGCGCCTGCCTTTTTGCCATCCGCCTGATGCCCGACGAGGCGTCGGCAGATCCTACAGCTCAAGGGCAGCGACAAGGCTTTTCTGACGTCGCTCCGAAGTCGCGCGACATCGCCATTTGCCAGGCTAACCGAACATCTTCTCGCCCTGCTCGTCGACGAGCTGGATGCCCTTCTTGATCGAGATGTCGACAGCGTCGTCGAGCCCGGCAAAACGGTCGGCGCGGATGAATTTGTGTTCCTTCATCACGCCGTCGATTTCCTTCGAAACCACGCCGCAGGTCTGGTATTGGCCCTCCGCCTTGTAGGGCGTGGCGCTGATCAGAAATCCCTTGTGCTCGATCTGCTTTGCCGGTGCAGCGCTTTTTGGCTCGCCCACGTCACTGCCGCCACCGCCAAAAAGACGCTTCAGAAAAGACATGGGGTATCCTCCAACGCAATCATCCTGCATCACATAGCGTGGTGCAGGATGATTTTCACTAGCGGTCCTTAGGCAAACGGGCAAGGGGCCGCATCCGGCCCGGCCTACCAGAGATCAGTCGCGTGACAGCGCTTCCAGGGCTTCGGCGGCCCCTTCCAATATTCTGAACGCCTCGGCCTGTTTTTCAGCCGGCGCATCGACGATGTCACCGAGGGCTGCGCGCAGCCGGTGGCGCACTGCGCGGAATTCGTCGCGCTTTTCCGAACGGCCTCGGCCGCGCCGTCCGCCATCCTCGCCATCGTCGTTCCAGCCGAACCAGTCGCGCGCCTTTGCCATCTTGCGGCCGAAACGCTCGAGATGGTCGAGCACATGGTCGATCATCTCGCGATTGTCGTTGAGATGCGCCTGCCCTGCCTCGGTAATCGAAAACACCTTCTTGTTGCCTTCCGCCGACGAGACGGCATAGCCGGCCTCTTCCAGGAACGTCAGCGTCGGATAGACCACCCCCGGGCTCGGGCTGTAGACGCCGCTGGTGCGTTCCTCCAGCGCCTTGATGATGTCGTAGCCGTGGCGCGGAGCCTCGGCCAGCAGCGACAGCGTGATCAGTTTGAGATCGCCGTCGGCCAGCATACGTCCGGCGCGGAACATGTCGCCCGGCCCGCCGCGGCCGCCGCCCCTCATGCCGTGGCCAAATGGGCCGAAGCCGCCGCCACGGCCGCCGAACTTGCCGGCCATATGCATGAAAACGCGCTCGGCGCGCTCGCCGAAATGATGATGTCTGTGCATTGTCTGCTCCTTGAGTTATGTCTTACGATATATCTTAATTAGGCAGTCAAAGCGATCAGGTCAAGATATATCTTACGATGTATCTGGAAACGGTGCTAGCGGAATTGATTTCGTCAGCGAGCTTGGCTAGAAAGTGCGCGAGGGTCGAAGACCGTTCCGTAAGCGTCTGACGTCAAGCAACGCATCCACCCCGGTTCTTTCCGGGCAGTTACGCCGGAAGACCGGCGAAATGGATGCCATGCGACGGGACCGGACACTTCAGGGAAGAATCCCAAATGACCATAAAAACCGGGCGCAGGAAGCTGCCTGCGCGCTATGCTGCGATCGTCAGCCCGCTGGTATTGTCGCTGCTGATGACCTTCGTCGTGTCGTTCATCTCGACGCTGAAAAGCCTTGGGGTGCAGCCCAACCTGCCAGCCATCTGGCTGGCCGCCTGGGGGCCTGTCCTGGCTGGTGGCGTTTCCGACGCTGCTGCTGGTGCTGCCGGTGGTGCGCCGTATCGTCGACTGGCTGTGCGAGCCCGCAACCAGATAGGCGGATTTAGATGAGGCCCGGAGGCATCTCCGGGCCCTTTCGATGGTTGCCGCGAGCTGCTTTACGGATGAATACCGCTTACCAGCGGCCCTTGCGCCGGTTCCAGGCATAGAGAAGATCGGCGAAGCGATCATAGGCATAGCGCGTCAACGGCAGCGCGACGCGGTTGCCGAACAGCGCCGCCAGCCAGCCATCGCCCGGTGTTGCCAGCCAGACGGCAATTGCGACGTCGGCGCCGACCAGCAGTTTGCCGTCCGCATCGGTTGAATGCAGCCGGCGGCGGATGTCCTCCAGCGACACGCCGTATCCGGCCAGCGCCGACGGCTCGGCATTGATGTCGCGAAACGCTATCCGCCCGGCCTTGATCGCCTCGACCAGCCGCCGCTTCTGCCTGACGATGCCGGCATCGCAAACCGGACAACGGGTGTTGTACCAGATGGTCAGCAGAGGCTTGGGCATGTGTTTAGCGACCTGAAGGGCTGCGCTGACTATCCGGGAAATGTCCTTGCCCCGCAACGGTTCGGACCAGCCTGGCCGCGCGGCATCTTGCCGACGAATTGCGGTCTGAAAAGTCAGAATTTGTAGCCGAAGCGCTCGAAATCCCTGAAATAGAGCCGTCGCACGATGCTTTTCGCCTCGTCATCGTAGACCGCGCGATAATCGTAAGGTGTATTGACGTTTGACCGGGGAAGCTTCACCTCGCCCGGCAGATCAAGTCGTTCGACCAGCGCATTAAATTGCTCGGCCAGTGTTTCAAACCGCAAAATCTCGTCGATGATGAGGTTTCCGTGCCTGTCCGAAATCCAGCTCGTCTGGTCCACCCGCACAAGCCGGTTCTTGCGTTCGAGATAGCGCAGGAAAGCCTTGAAATCCAAGACCCTGGCTCTGTGCCAGCGCCGACCGGAGAGATAGTCGCGGCGGAAATAATAAGTCGAGACCGCAAGTTCGAAAGGGTTGCGCACGACGGCGAATTTGTAGGCGCTATCATAGATCTCCGCCGGCAGCTTGTGCTTCACCCAGCTTGCTTTGTCATGCTGCCTGAGGAACGCATTTTGAGGCGTTTCGCGCACGGGAAGATGTGACAGCAGGCGACGCCACTGCGTTCGCTGCGGTCTCAAGCTCCACGGACTTAGCGCACGGGTGAGCGAGGTCCCGGCCGTCTTCGGGATATGGATGAAAATGAAGTTCTTTTCGAGCGAAAGCAGCATTCTTCCTCATGATCGGCGGATCGGGCGCCGTCAAGCGGCGCCCGACCTTCCGATATCAGGAACTCGGCCTTGCGCGGGTCTGTAGCCGCGCAGCGTCTCACCCGAGCGAGGCGATGATCTCGCGATAGGCCAATTCCGGGAAAGCCTTGAGCGTCCGCGTCCTCACGTTACCGCCTGACGCCAGCATCAGCGAGAAACGAGCGAGCACCGCGTCGTCGGGCGCTTCGACGATCGCCACCATATCGCATTCGCCCATGGTGAGATAAAACGCCCTGAATGAGCCGCCCATGTCTCCCAGCAGCTTCTTGGCGGCATCGAGCCGCTTCGGCGACTCGCGCACATTTTTGGCGCCCTGCTCCGTCCAGTTGATCAGCACGATATAGTTCGTCATGCACACCTCCCTCCGGGGCCTCGGAGCACGGCGTCACTGCCGGGGCGGGCATCCGGGTTTGTCGCCCAGAAAATGCATCCGACACGAGATTATCCTCCCACAGCAGGTGTGCTGCAAGAACAACCGCACCGTCTGCGAGACAATCTCTGTGCCGCGAACGAAAAAGGGCGCCGCAGCGCCCTTCAAATTGCTTATCCGGTACCCCGGCATCAGCTGTCGAGGAAGCTCCGCAGCTTGCGCGAGCGGCTCGGGTGCTTGAGCTTGCGCAGCGCCTTGGCTTCGATCTGGCGGATGCGCTCGCGGGTCACCGAGAACTGCTGGCCGACTTCCTCCAGCGTGTGGTCGGTGTTCATGCCGATGCCGAAACGCATTCTGAGCACGCGCTCTTCGCGCGGGGTGAGCGAAGCAAGCACCCGCGTCGTCGTTTCGCGCAGATTGGCCTGGATCGCAGCGTCGATCGGCAGGATCGCCATCTTGTCCTCGATGAAGTCGCCGAGATGCGAATCCTCCTCGTCGCCTACCGGCGTTTCGAGCGAGATCGGCTCCTTGGCGATCTTCAGCACCTTGCGCACTTTTTCCAGCGGCATGGCGAGCTTTTCTGCCAATTCCTCCGGCGTCGGCTCGCGGCCGATCTCGTGCAGCATCTGGCGCGAGGTGCGCACGATCTTGTTGATCGTCTCGATCATGTGCACCGGAATGCGGATGGTGCGCGCCTGGTCGGCGATCGAGCGGGTGATCGCCTGCCGGATCCACCAAGTCGCGTAGGTCGAGAACTTGTAACCGCGGCGGTATTCGAATTTGTCGACCGCCTTCATCAAGCCGATATTGCCTTCCTGGATCAGATCGAGGAACTGCAGGCCGCGATTGGTGTATTTCTTGGCGATGGAAATGACGAGGCGCAGATTGGCCTCCACCATTTCCTTCTTGGCGATCGCGGCTTCGCGCTCGCCCTTCTGCACTTGGTTGACGATCTTGCGGAACTCGAGGATCGAGATCGCCGTTTCGGTGGCGAGGTTCTGGATCTCGGCGCGCAGGTCGCGGATCGCATCCTTCTCGTTCTTGGTGAATTCCTTCCAGCCGCGCGAGGTCAGATTGCCGATCGAGCGCGTCCAGTTCGGATCGAGTTCCGAGCCCTGATACTCCTTCAGGAATTCCTCGCGGCGCACGCCATAGCTTTCGGCCAGCCGCAACAGCTTGCCTTCATTCTGCACCAGGCGCTTGTTGATGTCGTAGAGCTGCTCGACCAGCGCCTCGATGCGCGCCGTGTTTAGGGATAGCGACTTCACCGCCTTGATCAGCTGGTCTTTCAGCTCCTTCAGCCGGCGGTCCTGGCTGGGCGACAGCGTGCCGGCTGCGGCCAGCCGGTTCTCGACCTGCTGGTCCTGCAGCTTGCGCAACTTCTTATAGGTGTCGGCGATGACGTCGAGCGTCTCCATCACCTGCGGGCGCAGTTCCGCTTCCATCGCCGCCAGCGACAGGCTGGCCTCGTCCTCGTCTTCCTCGTCGTCATCAGTCAGACCGCGCGTGTCGGCGCCGACATTGGTGATGTCGTCCTCGTCCTCGCGTGAACGGCGCGGCTTTTCCTCGGTCTTGGCTTCCTCGATCCGCTCGACCACCGGCGCCTGCTTGGCCTCCGGCCCGGCATAGGTCGCTTCGAGGTCGATGATCTCGCGCAACAGGATCTTCGATTCATTGAGCTCGTCACGCCAGATGATGATGGCCTGGAACGTCAGCGGGCTTTCGCACAGGCCCGCGATCATCGTCTCGCGGCCGGCCTCGATGCGCTTGGCGATCGCGATTTCGCCCTCGCGCGACAGAAGCTCGACCGAGCCCATCTCGCGCAGATACATGCGAACCGGATCGTCGGTGCGATCGGTCGGCTCTTTCTTGGTGGTCGTCGCGGCAACGGCGGTGCCGGTCTGCTCGGCCAGCTCGTTGGCGTCTTCCTCGGCGTCGGCAGCCGCGTCGGCGGCTTCGGGCTCCTCGCCCTGCTCGTCGTCCTCGACCACGTTGATGCCCATGTCGGAGAGCATGGCCATCGTGTCCTCGATCTGCTCGGAGGTCACTTCCTCCGAGGGCAGCACCGAATTCAGTTCGTCCATGGTGACATAGCCGCGCTTCTTGGCGGCCTTTATCATCTTCTTGACAGCATCGTCGGAAAGGTCGAGCAGAGGGCCATCGGTGGCGCCTTCGCGTTCGGTCTCGACCTCTTCCTTTTCTTTTGTCGCCATTCTTTATTTTCTCCAAGCGGCCGAGTATCAAGCCGCGTAAGCTGCCGTTCCGGTTAAATCAGATGCGCTCGCTCTAGAACGCGCTTCCCCGGGCCAGTAACTGCATCTCTCGTTAAGTCCAGATTAACCCTGGTATCTGTGGCAGGCCGAATGCCTGTCCAGTGACCGGTACCTCACATCGCTGCATTTCCCGTCGACGCCGGCGCGGGTTAACGTTTCGAATCGTCCTGATTCCGTCATTCTGCCAGAAGGTCAAGCGCCTCTCGCATGATTCGCATGAAAAAAGCGAATCAATTACCCGACTTAAAGCGCCGCGGCTGATTCGACGCGCAAGCACGGTCCTGCACTTTCACTCTTTCGTAAGCTTCGACCTACGCCCGCCCGGCCCTGCCCGAGGACACACCGAACCCTTCGATCAGCGCTTCCGTTGCTTGCACGTCACGAAATTGCGCCTGGATCTCGATGAGATGCCGGTAATTTTCGTCCGTGGGATCGCTGGCGAGCGCCGCTTCCGCCTGTTTCAGCTCCTTATGTAAGGTGCGCGCGCTGCGCTGCAAGTGGAGCGCCTGGCTGAAGGCGTCACGGGCATCGTCAAGTCCGGCGGTTTCCAGCGCCGGCCATTGCCGCGCTCGTTTGATCAGCGCCACCGCGCGCGCCCAGATTTCGCCGCAGCCGGCCCGTTCGATCGTCGCGATCACCGCGTTGCGGTCGTTGGCCATGTCATGCGCCATCGCATCGAGAATGGCGGCGTGCAGCCGCTTCAGATCGGTGTTGGCGAGGTCGAGGAACTCGACATGGGCGAAATTCTCGTCGATCAGCGCCGGATGATTGACAAGAGCTGCAATGATCGTCGCCTCGCGCACCGACATTCCCTCGCTGCTGCGTTTGACCAGCGCCGAACGGCCGAGGCTTTCGGTGATCGCGGTACGTCCACCGCCGCCACGTGCGAACTGTCCGCCGGGAGTTGAGCCCTTGCCCTGAAAGCGCTCGCCGGGCCGGCCATCTTGACGACCTTGGCGCCCGCGCTGGGCACCAAAAAAGCTTAGCACCCGCTCGCGCATTTCCTGTTGGTAGTGATAGCGCAAGCTCTCGTCGCGGATGCGGCTGGTCAGTTCGCGCAGCGTCTTTTCCAGTTCCGCCCGCCGCTCCGGCGTGTCGAAGATGCCGCCGGCCGTTTCGCGCACCCACAAAAGGTCGGCGAGCGGCCGCGCCTCGGAAAGCACCGCGCGAAACGCGTCCGGCCCATCGGCCTTGACCAGATCGTCGGGGTCCTTGCCTTCGGGTAGAAGAGCAAAGCGCACCGAGCGGCCTGCCTGAACCGCCGGCAGCGCCATATCGGCGGCGCGCCATGCCGCCTTCAGTCCGGCCTGGTCGCCGTCGAAGCACAGCACCGGCTCGCCGGCCATGCGCCACAGGAGCTCGAGCTGGTTTTCGGTGAGCGCAGTGCCGAGCGGCGCCACGACATTCTCGAAACCGGCCTGCGCCAGCGCGATCACGTCCATATAGCCCTCGACGGCGATGACCGTGCCGCCCTTGGCCAGCGCCCCCTTTGCCAGCGCTTGGCGCGCACGGGCGAAATTGTAGAGCACATTGCCCTTGTGGAAGAGCTCGGTGTCGGGTGAATTCATGTATTTGGCGAGCGCATCGGCTGCCAGCGCCCGCCCGCCAAAGGCGATTATCTTGCCTCTGGAATCCGGGATCGGGAACATGATGCGGTCGCGGAACCAGTCATAGGAAACCGGAACGTCGTCGCCATGGCGCACCAGCCCGCATGCCTCGATGTCGGCTTTGGGCACGCCCTTGGCGGCAAGATGCTCCTTCAGCGCGTTGCGGCTGTCCGGCGCATAGCCGAGCCGGAACGATTGCTGCGTCGCCGGCGTCAGCCCTCGGTCGCGCAGATAGGCGCGGGCTTTTGCGCCTTCCGCGCCCTGCAGCCGCTCCTGGAAGAAGGCGGTCGCCATCTCCATGACATCGGTCAGGCTGGCGCGTTCCTTTTCGCGCCGTTCCTCCTGGGCATCGCGAACCGGCATCGGCACGCCGGCCATGTCGGCGATCTTCTCGACCGCTTCGGGAAAGCTCATCCCGTCGAGTTCGGTCAGGAACTTGAAATGGTCGCCCGAAACCGAGCAGCCGAAGCAATGGTAGCGGCCCTTCTTGTCCTCGCAATGGAAGGACGGGCTCTTCTCGCCATGGAAGGGACAGCACGCCCAATAGTCGCCGCGCGGCGCGTTGGTCTTCTTCCTGTCCCACGCCACGCGCTGGCCGATCACCGATGAAATCGGCACGCGGTCGCGTATCTCGTCGAGGAAGGCAGGTGGAAAGCGCATCGGGAACGGCTCGTTTGGCCTCCATATAATCACGCCGGAGAAACCCGACGACTCCTAATGCGGAACCATACCCGGTTTTCACAGGGCACAAAGAAGGCGGCCTCTGCGGGCCGCCTTCTTTTCATGTGTCCGGCACAGCGCCAGTCAGCCGTTCCGCAGTCAGTGCGTAGCGATCGCGCCGAAGATGATGCCGGAGACGACGCTGACCAAGAGATAGTCGTTGCCGACGCGGATCCATTCCTGGCCACGGCCCGGACGACGCAGGCCATAGTGGCGGTAGTCGCGGATTGGCTGGTGGCGCTTCCAGCTGGAATATTTCTGGCCGTTGCGCCAATGGTTCCTCTTTACGACGACTTTCTTCTTCACCACGACGCGCTTCTTCACGTCGACATGCTTGCCGGGCTTCTGCCAGTCAACCTGGCTGTAGGTCGACTGCGGTGCATTCGGCGTGTTCAGCGGCGCTGCCTGGCCCTGCAGCGACGTGGCAGCCAGCATCGAGAGGGCGACTGCGGAAAGAACGATGCGTTTCATGACTGGGTACTCCTTGGTTGTCGATGCCTGAGGAATAGAGCCCGAAGAATGAACCGGAACTGAACGTTCAGATTACGTTTTCGTAATGATTTCTTATATTTAGACTACCTAATTCAACACCCTGCTCAAACTGGATCTGAAGGTGTCGACTGCTCTTGACCACGCGGCCGTCCGCAAGCCGGCCGGCAATGCAACCATTTTGCGATCCATCCATTTCCGACACGCCCTGTCGCGCGCCAACAGCCACCCGAACTGGGCAAAATTTATTATCCGGCTAAAAGTAATCGGAGTAGTATCAGCCCTTGCAATGTCCTTGATTCGCACCCTCTTTTGCCCCTTTGCCATCACGATGCCCGCATCGCTGGCGCGTCGGATTGCGAGCCTGATATGAGCGGCTCTGTCGTTTTGCTGCATCTTGCCGGCGCGGTGGCGCTGATGCTGTTTGCCACCCGCTTGGTCAAGACCGGTGTCGAGCGCGCCTATGGCGATCTGCTGCGCCACAAGCTGCGCGCCACCATGCGCAATCCTTTCATGGCGGTTCTGGCCGGCTGCGGCCTGGCGATCGCGCTGCAAAGCTCCACCGCCGTCACCTTGCTGGTCGGCTCCTTCGCCGGCGCCGGCATCGTCAGCGGCATGTCGGGCCAGCTTGCCGTGCGCGGCGCCGAGATCGGCTCGGCGCTGGTGGTCAAGCTGCTCACCTTCGATCTTTCGCTGCTGGTGCCGATCTGCCTTGTCGCCGGCACCGTCATGTTCATGGCCACCGAGCGCCGCGACTGGCGCCAGTTCGGCCGTATCCTGGTCGGCATCGGGCTTTTGGTATTGTCGCTGGAGATGATCGGCCAGGCGTCGGAGCCGCTGCGCCAGAGCACGCTCATGCCGGTTATCGTCGACTACTTCTCCGGCGACCCGGTCACCGCCTATCTCCTGGCGGCGCTGGTCACCTGGCTGTTCCATTCCTCGATCGCCGCCGTCCTGCTGATGGTGACGCTGGCCGGCCGCGGCTTCATCCCGCCCGAACTCGGCATCGTGCTGGTGCTCGGCGTCAATCTCGGCTCGTCGATCATCGCGCCGCTGCTCACCCGCAACGCGGAACCGGGTGTGCGTGTCGTGCCGATCGGCAATCTCCTGATGCGCGGCATGGGCTCTCTGGCCATGCTGATCCTGTTCCTGTGGTCGAAGCCGCCGGTTGCCTTTCTCGGCGCCACCGTGCCCGACCAGATCGTCAACGCGCATATCCTCTTCAACATCCTGATCCTGGTTGCCGGCCTGCCCCTGGCCGGTCTCGTCTACCGCGCTTCGGAAAAGATCGTGGCGCTCGGCACCAAACCGGCGCCGGCCGACGCGCTTGACGTCGTCGAACTGTCCGCGCTCAACGACAGCGCCCTGGACGTGCCAAGCCAAGCGCTGGCCAACGCCACCCGTGAGGTGGTGCGGGTCTGCGAGACGGTCGAGATCATGTTGAAGCGCATCATCGAGCTCTATGAGAGTGCCGACGCCGACAAGATCAAAGCGCTGGCCGCGCTCGACGACCGCGTCGACAAGAAGCACGCAGCGATAAAGCTCTATCTGGCCAAGGTCACCAAGAACCCGTTGAGCGAGGACGAGGCGCTGCGCTGCCAGGAGTTGATCGGCGCCTGCGTCAAGCTCGAACAGGTCGGCGACATCATCGTGCGCAACATGCTGGTGCATGTCAGGAAGAAGCTCGAGCGCGGACTGGAATTCACGCCCGAGGGCTGGCGCGAGCTTAGCGCCTTCCACGCTTCGGTGCTCGCCAACGCACGGCTTGCCTTCAACGTGCTGGTCTCGCGCGATCCCGAGACCGCCCGCCAGCTGGTGCTGGAAAAGGACCGGCTGCGCGACCGCGAGAAGGAGACCAGCGCCAGCCATTTCGTGCGGCTGCGCGACGGCACCGCCAAGAGCGTCGAGACCAGTTCCATCCATCTCGACACCATCCGCGACTTGAAGCAGATCAACTCGCTGCTCGCCTCGATGGCCTATCCCGTGCTCGAGGAACGCGGCCTGCTCACCGGCTCGCGGCTGAAGGCCGGATAGGCGTTGACGCTGTTTCCTCTCTCCCCTTGTTGTTGGGAGAAGGAAAAACCGCCGCAACCGCCCCCGATCAAGAAAACCTAAAGCGGCGTCGACAATTTCTGGATTGCCCGCGGCTCTCGTTCGTGATTTGAGGCTATCCCATCCAAGGATCGCCTTCCCGCGCCATGCTTCCCCTCATCGCCCTGTTCATCGCCGCATTCGCGTTCGGCACCACCGAGTTCGTCATCGCCGGCGTGCTGCCGCAGGTGGCGGATGGCCTTGGCGTTTCCATCCCGACTGCCGGCTACCTCGTCTCGGGCTACGCCGGCGGCATCGCGATCGGCGGACCGCTGCTGACGCTCGCCACTAAGGCGATTTCCCGCAAGGCCTTGCTGCTTGGCCTTGCCGCAGCCTTCACCATCGGCCAGGCCGCTTGCGCACTTGCACCCGACTTCGCCTCCATGTTGCTGTTGCGGATTGCGGTGGCCGTGGCGCACGGCGCCTATTTCGGCGTCGCGATGGTGGTGGCGGTCGGCCTGGTCCGCCAGGACCAGCGTGGAATGGCCGTTGCGCTCATCCTGTCGGGCCTGACCGTCTCCAATGTCATCGGCGTTCCGGCCGGCACGGCGATCGGCAATGTCTGGGGGTGGCGCGCGACGTTCTGGGTGATGTGCGCGCTTGGCGTGGTGTCTATCGCAGCGATCACCGCCCTGCTGCCGAGCAAGACGGGTTCGTCGCGCCAGTCCGTCAGCTTTGGCAGCGAGGTACGCGTGCTCGCACGCCAGCAGGTCTGGACGTCGCTGATCCTCATGCTGATGCTGATGATCGGCCAGTTCGGCCTGTTCACCTACATCACGCCGACGCTGCTTGAAATCACCGGCCTCGACGAAGACCTGGTGCCCTGGGTGCTCCTGCTCAACGGGGTCGGCGCCACGATCGGCGTCTTTCTTGGCGGGCGGCTCGCCGACTGGAAACTGATGCCGTCGCTCATCACCATGCTTTTCATGCAGGCGGTGACACTTGCCGTCATTTACGCCGTCAGCCCGTACCCGGTGCCGATGGTGGTGGCGATCATTATCTGGGGCGGTCTCAGCTTTGCCATCGGCACGCCGATCCAGACCCGTATCCTGACCTGGACGGCGGATGCCTCCAACCTCGCCTCATCGCTGATCCCGGCCGGCTTCAATGTAGGCATCGCGCTGGCCGCCTCGCTCGGCGCCGCCATGCTCAATGCCGGTTATGGCTATCGCAGCCTGCCGGTGGTTGGAGCCATGGCCATGCTGGTCGCCGTGGCAGTCGCGTTTGCCTCGCATGTCCAGGAGTGGCGCAGCAGCGCGACACCACCTCTACCGGCCGCTGCCGAATAGACGGCAAGCTCTATAAATCGATCCGGTAGCGCAGGCTTTCGGCACCGCCATAGGCAGCGTCCTCGAAGAAACGCCCGACGAGCCGGCCGCCATTGACCAGCACCACCTTCTGCGAGGCGAGATTACCCGGCTTGGCGGTGATCTCGACGAAGGGCAGGCCGAGCGCCCTCGCCTCGCCGAGCATCAGCCGCAGCGCCTCGGTCGCATAGCCGCGCCGCCGCTTCCACGGCACCACCGCGTAGCCGATATGGCCGAGCACATGCGGCGGCAGCTCGGCGGTGCCGCGTTGCCAGCGAAAGCCGATCGAGCCAGCGACTTCGCCGTCCCAGATCCAGCGCCGGAACCCCGGCAGACGTGGCACTTTCGTCCCATCGGGCAAGGTGATCGGACCAGCCCTGGCCTCGGGGTCGTCGAAACCGGCGAGGAAAGCCACTGGATCCTTTTCGATGGCCGCAAGCTGCTCGCGCACCGCCTCCATCAGCCGCACATTGTCCGGCGACCAGCCGCGCTCAAGGGCGGCCTTGTAGGACGGCAGATGTTCAAGCGCCGGTTTGACGAGTTCGATCATGACGTGCGACCGATCCGCTGGGCGTCCCCAGTCATCCAAGTCGATTCCCTGGCAAAAGGATAGACCGCTTGCCGCCGGCAGGCATCCGTGCCGTTCGCCTCCGCGATGTCCGCCTGTGGGGAAGAACCTGTGGGCTTATGGGTTTGGGCAGAGATCGATAGGATTCGGAAGTTGATCTTCAGGGGCGGCTTTCTAAAATCAAGTATCATCGATGGGTCTACCACTGGAGTGAACACAATGGCCGGCAACACGTCTGAGAAGTCGGCGAAGGCCGCCGAGCGGGTCGCGACGAAGCCGACCCTCCTCTCGGGCGGCAACCCTCAGATCCCGAAGGGCTACGGCGATGCTCCCGTGCAGGCCTACATCGCGGCCATGCCGGGGTGGAAAAGCGATGTGGGGCGGCGCCTCGACGCGATCATCGTGCGCACCGTCCCCGGCGTGCACAAGGCAGTCAAATGGAATTCGCCATTTTACGGCATCGAGGGCCAGGGCTGGTTCCTGTCGTTCCATGTCTTCACCCGCTACGTCAAAGTGACCTTCTTCCGCGGCACGTCGCTGCGCCCGGTTCCTTCCGGCGAGTCCAAGCACAAGGAAGTGCGCTACCTCGACGTTTATGAGGACCAACTCGACGAAGCTCAGTTCGCCGCCTGGGTGAAGCAAGCCAGCCAATTGCCCGGCGAACGGCTGTGAGATGCATCTCGAACTAGCCAAGGGCGTCTAGAAGCACCTCATTCAAGCGTTTGAACGCGGTGGACTCGTCTGGCGCATGGGCCGGATTGACCTCCGTGATGGTCAGGCCGCGCCATTGCGGCAGGGCGGTCAACTGCTTTAGCACGAAGGCGGCTTGCTCCAATTTGAGACCGTCGCAACGGCGCACATTCTCGGCTACCGGAAAATCGATAAAGGAGAGAACATCGACATCGAAGTGAATAAGCACGCAGTCAAAGCGCGCCGCCCATTCGGCCGCGCGCGTCGCCGCCGCGTCGATATCGCTCAATGCTTCCTCGCGCGATATCGCCTCAATCGCATAATCCCTCATCGTGATGGCTTCGGGCGCAGTGATATTCTCAACACCGAAATAGAGAAGCTGCCGAGGCACGAGCATCGGATGGGTCGGGCCGAGCCTGGCGAGCGCAGGCTCGCATCCGGGAATGTCGAGCAGATGAGCAACACCCGTCCAGTCCAAGGCGCCATCGCTCGTGTCGGGCGTGTTGAGATCGGTGTCGAAGTCTATGTAGACGAGTCCAATCCGCGCGCCGGCCGCGTTTGCTCCGGCGACCGTTCCCAGCTCCACAGTACAATCCCCGCCTAAAACAAGCACGTCTTCCTGCGCTGCGATCGCCGTCGCCACGTGGCTTGCGACCAAGTCACAGGCGTGGCGCACGGCCTCCAGGTTCATAGCCTGCGGCTGCGAGGGATCCGGTCGCCATCGGAACGATGCAACATCGCCATGATCCCTGATGGTTCGGCCTCGGCTCACGAGCGCCTCTGCAAGCCCATGTCGCCGAAAGGCTGCGGGGGCTTGTTCCTGCCCCGGCGAATAGGCGCCGGCGCTGGTGGCGGCACCGATAATGTTCAACAAACGCGCTGCCAAATCGAAGCTCCATTTTCGGATGATCCTCGTTGCAAAACGTGTCCGGAGGGAGGAAGGTTCCTGCTCGACGTTGAGAGTTTGGCGCCGGAATTGGCATCAGGCCCAATAGGCCAGGCGTTTCGCGCCGGAATGGCAAACGGCTTGCACGTCGATGCCGTCGAGAGACGCCAGACGCCGAGCCTGCACAAAACCACCGGGACCTAGTACAATCATGACCAAAGCGACAACAGCCATGAAGAAGAGCGGCTCGAAGGAAGGAGAAAACACTCCCTCTCAGTTGATAGATGCGAGAATCAACGAGCTGAGCGATTGGCGGGGCGAGGTGCTCGCTCGGGCCCGAGCCCTCATCAAGCAGGCCGACCCCGAAGTGGTCGAGGAGTGGAAGTGGAGAGGGGTTCCGGTGTGGGAGCACGCCGGAATAATCTGCACCGGTGAGACGTACAAGACTGTCGTGAAGATGACCTTCGCCAAGGGCGCCTCGCTGGAAGACCCTGCAGGCCTTTTCAACTCCAGCCTCGAAGGCAACACCCGGCGCGCCATCGATATCCATGAGGGCGACAAGATCGATGAAGAGGCGTTGAAGGCGCTCATTCGCGCCGCCGTGGCACTGAACATGTCGGTGCGAGCTACCGCCCGCCCTCAGAAACCAAAGAGCGCTTGAGGATCATCCGCATCCAGCCAGACTCACTCCTCGCGGTCGCCTCCCTCAAGGCCTTACGAGCATCGCTCCAGCGGGAAAAATCCCTACTGCAGCAGTCCCTTGACCATGCCGCTCGCCTTGGAGAAATCCATCTGGCCGGCATATTTCTCCTTGAGCACGGCCATCACCTTGCCCATGTCCTTGACGCCGCTGGCGCCGGTCTCGCCGATGGCGGCGCGGATCGCCGTTTCGGTCTCGGCCTGCCCCAGTTGCGTCGGCAGGAAATCGCGGATGATAGCCATCTCGTCGCGCTCCTGCGCGGCAAGCTCCGGCCGCTTGCCGTCGTCGAACGCCTTTGCCGACTCCTCGCGCTGCTTCACCATCTTGGCCAGTATCTGCAGGATCTCGTCATCGCTGGCCGGCTCCTTGCCGGCGCCGCGATTGGCGATGTCGCGATCGTGAATGGCCGCCTGGATCAGCCGCAAGGTCGGCAGCCGGCGCTTGTCCTGCGCCTTCATCGCGCTCTTCAGGGATTCGGCGATTTTGCCGCGCATGATGCTTTCTCCTTCGAATGTGGCGGACAATAGCCGTGCCGCAAGCCCAAGGCAAATTCGACAGCGCCCGGCAAACCGCTGATATCGTTCGACGAAATAAATCGCGGCTTCGGGCATGGCCTCATTGACCGCTCTGGCGCCTTATCCTATGTACTGGGCCTTGCATGAGCTGAATTTTTGTTGCGCGCGCTGGCTGCGAAATCGCAGCTGCGCGCGGTTTGCTGCGCAGAGTGGTCCGCCGGACCGATTGAAGGGCGCAGCCTTTTAGGAGTGCCGCCATGGCAACGATGACCGCCGCGTCGACCCCCCCTTGGGCCACAGAGAAGCCGACCGCCTTGCTGGTGCTGGCCGACGGCACCGTCATTGAGGGTCGCGGTCTTGGCGCCACCGGCTCCGCCGTTGCCGAGGTTTGCTTCAACACCGCGCTGACAGGCTATCAGGAAATCCTCACCGATCCGTCCTATGCCGGCCAGATCGTCACCTTCACCTTTCCGCATATCGGCAATATCGGCACCAATGACGAGGACATCGAGGATCTCAACCCGGTTGCCCGCGCCGGCGCCGTCGGCGCCGTGTTCAAGGCCGACGTCACCAACCCGTCCAGCTATCGCGCCGCAGCTGGTCTCGACCAGTGGCTGAAGAAACGCGGCATCGTAGCGCTTTCAGGCATCGACACCCGCGCGCTTACCGCGCTGATCCGTGAAAAGGGCATGCCCAACGCCGTCATCGCGCACGCGCCCGACGGCATCTTCGACATCGACGATCTGAAGCGCCGCGCCGCCGCCTGGTCCGGCTTGATCGGGCTTGATCTGGCCAAAGACGTCACTTCCGGCCAGTCCTCGGTCTGGCGCGAGACGCCCTGGGTCTGGGACGAGGGCTTTGGCGAACAGATCGATCCGTCCATGCATGTCGTCGCCATCGACTACGGCGTCAAGCGCAACATATTGCGCCTGCTTGCCGGTCTTGGCGCCAAGGTCACCGTGGTGCCGGCCAACACCGGCGCCGAGGAGATCCTCGCCATGCGGCCCGACGGCATCTTTCTCTCCAACGGTCCCGGTGATCCGGAAGCCACCGGCGACTACGCCGTTCCGGTCATCCAGGACCTGCTGAAGACCGACATCCCGGTTTTCGGCATCTGCCTGGGCCACCAGATGCTGGCGCTGGCGCTGGGTGGCAAGACCGCAAAAATGCATCAGGGCCATCACGGCGCCAACCATCCGGTCAAGGATCACACCACCGGCAAGGTCGAGATCGTCTCGATGAATCACGGCTTTGCCGTCGATGCCGACTCGTTGCCGAGCGGCGTCGAGGAAACCCATGTCTCGCTGTTCGACGGCTCGAACTGCGGCATCACTCTGACAGGCAGGCCGGTGTTCTCGGTCCAGCATCATCCTGAAGCCTCGCCCGGCCCGCAGGATTCGCACTATCTGTTCCGCCGCTTCGTCAATCTCATCCGCGAAAAGCGCGGCGAGCCGGCGCTGGCCGAGCGCGCCTGATTCAGGTTCGCACCGTCGCCATCGTGACGTCTTTCACCGCTGCCGGTCTTTCGACCCTGAGCATGAATGCGATCAGCGACAGAGCGAGAAAGATGCCGCCGAGCACAAAGGGCGCGCCGCCGAACACCACCGGCGCGCTCGGCCCGGTGAACCAGGCGAAGATCCCCGTATAAAGCAACGGCGTGATGATGCTGGTGATCGAGAACACGCTCGTCATCGCCCCTTGCAATTCGCCTTGCGCGGAGGGCGGCACCTTGGCCGCCGCCAGGCTCCGCAGCGGCGGGTCGGCCAGCGCCTCGAGGCAGGTCGCCACGATCACCGCATAGATCATCCATCCCTTCCATGCCGCAGCATAGCCGAAGGCGGCGAGCGCGGTAAAAGCAAGACCGATGGCGGCGGTCCGCCATTCGCCGAGCCGTGGAATGACGCGCGGCAGGACAAAACCCATCACCAGTGCCCCGCCAAGACCGAAGACGCCGAGCGAGAGGCCGATCTGCTGTTCGCTCCAGCCATAGCGGTAACTGCCGACGAACGACCACACGGCAGGGTACATCATGTGGCCGAGCGTCATCAGGAAGAACACCAGCCCGATCCAGCCGATGCCATGATAGTTGCGCATCTGCTTGAGGGCGCCGAGAGGATTGGCGCGGCGCCACTCGAACCGACGCCGATGGTGCTGCTCCAGCGTTTCCGGCAGGAAGAACCAGCCGACGATGAAGTTGATGAGTGCAAGCCCCGCCGCGCCCCAGAACGGCACGCGCGGCCCGAATTCGCCAAGCAACCCGCCCAGCACCGGGCCGATGATGAACCCGACACCGAAGGCGATGCCAAGCAGGCCGAAATTCTTCGCCCTGTTCTCGTCGGTGCTGACATCGGCGATGAAGGCGGAGGCGGTCGAGTAGCTGGCGCCGCTGATGCCGGCCAGCACCCGGCCGATGAACAGGACCGAATAGGACCAGGCGACCGCGCAGATCAGATTGTCGATGGCGAAGGTCAGCACTGAGGCCAGCAGGATCGGGCGGCGCCCGAAGCGGTCGCTGAGATTGCCGACCAGCGGCGCGAACAGGAACTGCATGGCCGCATAGACGAAGAACAGCCAGCCCCCCTCGATCGCCGCTTCGCTGACACCAACGCCGGTCAGCTCCTGCAGATAGGCCGGCAGCACCGGCATGATGATGCCGATGCCGGTAATGTCGAGCAACAGCGTGGTGAAAACAAGCGCAAGCCCCCGCCTGGCGGTTTTGGCTTCGATCATGACGATATCGACTCCTGGAGCCGCCTCGGAGCGAAGGCGGAAGAACTCGTTGTAGGCGAGTCAGCCGCGCAGAACAATAAGAGAACACGCCAGGAATTTTGTTCCTGACATCAACTGTCGACATGAGTGCGGCCACGGCCTGCAGCGCAGCTCGCCGCTTCAACGGTCATTTCAACGGGGTCCGAACACCTCAGATCGGGGTGTTGAACGTATCGCAATCAGAGAGCTTGCCGCTCCTGTAGCCGCGCGCCAGCCACGTCTGCCGCTGCTGCGACGTGCCATGGTTGAAGCTTTCCGGAATGACATAGCCCTGCATCTTCTTCTGCATCGTGTCGTCGCCGATCTGCTGGGCGGCGTTCAGCGCCTCTTCCATGTCGCCCTGTTCCAGGATGCCTTTTTGCCCGGTGAAATGCGCCCAGACGCCGGCGAAGCAATCGGCCTGAAGCTCGACCTGCACCGACATATGGTTGGCCTGGGCCTCGCCCATCTGCTGGCGCATCTGGTTGAACTTGGGCAGAATGCCGGTGAGGTTCTGCACGTGGTGGCCGACTTCATGCGCGATCACATAGGCCTGGGCGAAATCGCCCGAAGCGCCGAACTGCCGGTCAAGCTGCTGGAAGAAAGTGGTGTCGAGATAGACCTTGTGGTCGCCGGGACAGTAGAACGGACCGGCGGCCGAAGAGGCAAAGCCGCAGGCCGAGCGGATCTGTCCGCTGAACAGAACCAGCTTCGGATCCTCGTAGGTCAGGCCGTTGGCCTGGAAAATGCCGCTCCAGGTATCCTCGGTCTCGGCCAAGACCGTCGAGACGAACTGCTTCATCTCGTCGGAGGCCGGCGCACCTGTGCCCTGCGCGCCGCTGTTGTCGGTGATCTGGCCGCCACCGCCCGGCAGCAGACCGCCGTCGCCGCCGGCCAGGATCTGCAGCGGGTCGATGCCGAAGGCCTTCAGCCCGAAATAGAGGACCACGAGAATGACGATGGTCGACAATGACATTCCGCCGCCGGAGCGGCCGCCGATCGGGATACGGAACCGGCCGGGCCCGCCGCCAGGCAGGCCGCCACCGCTCTGGCTGCGTTCGTCCTGGACATTATCACTCTGACGACGACCCTTCCAGAGCATGGCAACTCCCCGTGGTGCAAATTCCGGTTGATCGGTCTTATCTCGGCCGATCAGACCCAATAACAATTATCCCAACGGTTGCACCAAGTCACAGCATTTTTCGCAAAGGCACCGGCTCCGCAGCGCTGCAGCAGCCAAGGCTGGCGGATCGCAACATCGTGGGTCTTGGCATCAAGCGTAACCGTGAGACGCAGCTCCGGCATCGTGCTCGTGTACAGGTCCATGCCAGCACCGTCGCCATGCTCCCTGCTGCTGCTCGCCGCCTCCCGGCGGTTACGCTCAGATCTTCTGCTTGGTACCCGTGCTCTTGCCGTCCGAGCTTTTCGAGCGCTCCTCGAAGCGGGCCGCACTCTTTTTGAGCGGGCGACCGGTATCCGCTTCCGTCTTGCGCTCGTCCTTCGCCGCAGCTTGCTTCAATCCCTTGGCCGCTTGCTTGCCCTTCGGTGTCGGTGCCTGTTCAACGCCCATCGTATCCTCCTCGGCCTCGCGCCAATCGCGTGGCACGATCTCAAACGCAGCGGCAACGCGGCGGTTCCGGCAGGACTGTCGACAATGGCGGTAGACTTAGCGTGTCGCCGTCATCGCCTTGCGAAACGCTTCAAGCGTCTCGGCGCTGACATGGTGCTCGATGCCCTCGGCATCGATGCGCGCCGTCTCGGCGCTGACCCCGAGCGAGCGCAGGAAGGCTTCCACCGTCTGGTGGCGAATGCGGCTCTCTTCCGCGACCTTGCGGCCGGCATCGGTCAGGAAGACGCCCCGGTAGGGTTTCCTCGAGACGAGCCCGTCCGCGCACAGTCGCGTCAGCATCTTGGCGACGGTCGGCTGGGCGACGCCGAGCCGCGCCGCGATGTCGACCTGGCGCGCCTCGTTGCCGTCCTCAATCAGGTCGGCGATGAGCTCGACATAATCCTCGACCAGCGCGCTGCGGCGCGCTTCACGCGTCTGCCTAAATCCCTCCGAGTGAATTTCGGCGTCAGGCAGCGGCTTTTCGCGTGGAACCGGTCTGTTCTTCAGCGCCAATACGCGCTCCTCCTCGTCTGTCAGCGAATGGGCCGGCATTTGCACATTCATAGCACGGGCTTCCATTCTTCTGGCCGTTTATTTGCATTCGACGGCAGGCGCAACCAGCGTTTCCGATTCACCCGTGCGTCGCCAGCAGGGACACCATTCAAAAGCACAAACAATAAAACATAGCATATTGCATAATGTTCAGCCCTGACATAGATAGAAACGGCAACTTAGACGATCCAGCGGAAAATCCCCCCATGTCAGAAGCCGAAGCCGCAACAGCATCCCGAACCATGTGGCGATTTGCCCGGCCGGAAGACGACGAGCAGCCAAGCCTGCGCGAGGTCAATGCCTCGATCGCGGTGCCGCAGTCCGGCGTCTGGTTCCGCAGGCTGTTCGCCTTCATGGGGCCGGGCTACATGGTTTCGGTCGGCTACATGGACCCCGGCAACTGGGCGACCGACCTCGCCGGCGGCGCCCAGTTCGGCTACACGCTGCTCTTCATCATCATGTTGTCGAACCTCATGGCGATCCTGCTGCAGGCGCTCGCCGCCAGGCTCGGCATCGCCACCGGGCGTGACCTCGCCCAGGCCTGCCGTGCCTATTATCCGCGGCCGGTCAATTTCATGCTGTGGATCGCCTGCGAGCTGGCCATCATCGCCTGCGATCTGGCCGAAGTCATCGGCACGGCGATCGCTCTGCAGCTGCTGTTCGGAATTCCGCTGATCGGCGGCGCTGTCTTGACCGCCCTCGACGCTTTCCTCGTTCTGCTGCTGATGAACAGGGGCTTCCGTTACCTCGAAGCCTTCATCGTTGCGCTTTTGATCATCATCTTCGGTTGCTTCGCCATCCAGATATTTGCCGCCGCTCCCCCGGTCGGCTCGATCCTGCATTCCATGTTCGTGCCATCGTCGGAGATCGTCACCAACCCGGCGATGCTCTACATCGCCATCGGCATTATTGGCGCCACCGTGATGCCGCATAATCTCTATCTGCACTCCTCAATCGTGCAGACCCGCGCCTATGAGCGCACCGAAGCCGGCAAGCGCGATGCCATCAAATGGGCAACGATGGACTCGACCATCGCCTTGATATTGGCGCTGTTCGTCAACGCCTCCATCCTGATCGTCTCGGCGGTGGCTTTCCATGGCACCGGTCATCACGACGTCGCCGAAATCGGCCAGGCCTTCGAGCTTCTCTCGCCGCTGCTCGGCCTCGGCATCGCTTCGATCCTGTTTGCCGTGGCGCTGCTTGCCTCCGGCCTGAACTCCACGGTGACGGCGACGCTCGCCGGCCAGATCGTGATGGAGGGCTTCCTGCGCCTGCGCATTCCGCAATGGGCGCGCCGCCTGCTGACGCGCGGCATCGCCATCGTCCCGGTGGTGGTCGTCACCGCGCTCTATGGCGAGAAGGGAACCGGCCAGCTCCTCGTCTTCAGTCAGGTGATCCTGTCGATGCAATTGCCCTTCGCGGTGATCCCACTCGTGCAGTTCGTGTCGGACAAAATGAAGATGGGCAATCTCGCCATTCCGCGGGGCGTCGCCGCGCTTGCATGGGTGGTCGCCGCCCTCATCCTGGTGCTCAACTTCAAGCTGCTCTACGACACCGTCGCCGGCATTGGCTGAAAGTTTCTCTCAGCCAGGGCGGACGCGACAAATCGTCAATCCGCGCTATCTTGCCAAGCCATGACGCGGATTGCCGAAGCTCGAAAATTCTACGCGCGACTGATGGCTGCCAATGCAGGTTCGGCCGATCCGCGTCTCGAAGGCGTGTTCGCCGCGGTGGCGCGCGAAGTTTTTCTCGGGCCCGGGCCGTGGATGGTCGTCGCCGGCAACGGCAAGGTCGAAACGCCAACTGCCGATCCTGTTCACATCTATCAGAACGTGCTGGTAGCGCTTGACGCTGACAAGGGCATCAACAATGGCGAGCCGTTTCTGCACGCCATGTGGATCGGCAAGGTGGCGCCAAAACCCGGCGAGACCGTCACCCATGTCGGCGCAGGCACCGGCTATTACACAGCTCTGTTGGCACGGCTGGTTTCACCGGGCGGCGCAGTCACAGCGTTCGAACTGGAATCCAGTCTCGCCGACCGCGCGAGAAAGAATCTCGAAGCTTATGACGAGGTGGCCGTCATCCATGGCGATGCGGTAATCAGCGGCCTGCCACCGTCCGACATCATCTATGTCAATGCCGGCGTCGCGGCACCTCCGGCCGAGTGGTTGAAGGCGCTGAAACCCGGCGGCCGCATGGTCTTTCCGTGGCGTCCGGCGGAGCGCGTTGGCCTCGCGGTGATGGTGACCCGCACGGATAAGGGTCTTGCCTGCGATCCGTTCATGCGGTCATGGTTCATCCCTTGCATCGGCGCCTCGCTTGCAAGTTCCGCGGCGAAAATCGACCGCGAAAGCGCGGCTCGCAGCCGTTCGATCTGGCTAACGAGCGAAGCGGCCCCGGACAGGACCGCCACTGCGATCATCGGAGACGTCTGGTTCTCGTCGCGGAGCATCGGGCCTTCGTGAATCGGAATGCCGGAAATTTTTCCGGCCCCTGTCGGACCGGCGTCCATTCGCGCGTCCTTTGGCCGAACTCGGCCTAAACGGCACGGAAAATGAAAAGGGAGAATCCAATGAGGAAGATCATCACTGCGACATTCGTCAGCCTCGACGGCGTCATGCAGGCGCCTGGCGGGCCGGAAGAAGACCCGGTCGGCGGCTTCGAATTCGGTGGCTGGACGTTCCATTACTGGGACGACGTCGGAGGCGCCTTTATTGGTGAGACCTTCGCAAAGCCCTTCGCGCTGCTCCTCGGCCGCAAGACCTACGACATCTTCGCCGCGCATTGGCCGTACCAGAAGAGCGGTCCGATCGCCGACAGCTTCAACGCCGCCACCAAATATGTGGCAACGCACCGGCCCGATACGCTGTCGTGGCAAAACAGCCAGTGGCTCGGCGACGACGTCGTGGCCGCACTGCGCCAGCTCAAGCAGGAGGACGGCCCGGACCTGCTCATCCAGGGATCGAGCGAACTCATCCAGACCTTGCTCGCCAATGACTTGATCGACCAGATCAGCCTGCTGACCTTCCCGCTGGTGCTTGGCAAGGGTAAGCGGTTGTTCGGCAGCGGCGCAATTCCGGCGGCCTTCACGCTGAGCCGCTCACAGGTATCGACCACCGGCGTCATCATGGCGACCTATGAACGTGGCGGTGAGATCAAGACCGGGTCTTTCGCCCAGGAACAGCCGTCCGAAGCCGAGATCGAGAGACGCCGAACCTGGAAATAGACGACCGCGCACTGCGTTAACAACAAGGGGATGGCCGACATCGGCCATCCCTTTGCCATTTTGCCGATCACGCAGCCTGTTGCCGCCGCGCCAGCCCGTCGCGGATGCACGCGGCAAACTCCCGCGCCGCCGGCCCGACACCATGCTTCGGCAGATGCAAATTGATCGAGAAATTCGGCAAGGCCGGCAGCTCCGGATCGGCGGCCAGAATGTCGAGATCGCCCGGCACGGTGGAGGCCAGCCAGGTCGTGACGGCTAGGTCCGAACGCACCGTCGCCGTCGTCGCGTCGAGGTTGCCGTTCTCGAACACGGTCCGCCATTCCAGCCCATGCTCATTGAGCGCCGCCAGCACCGCCGGGCGGAAGGCGCAGGTGTCGGCCACCATCGAAACCGGCAAAGGCCGCTTGCGGCGGGCTATGCCGCCCTTCGCGCCGACCCAGACCAGCCGGTCGATGGCGAGACATTCGCCGGCGGACGGACCGACCGGTTCCTCGATCACGGCAAGGTCTATCGTGCCAGTCGCCAATGCCGCCGAAAGCTCTGGCGACGAGGCGCAGACCAGCGAAATCTCGACCTGCGGATAGGTCTCGGCATAGGTCTTCAGCACCGGCGCAAGCATGGTGCCAACCAGATCATACGGCACGCCGAGCCGCACCTCACCAGCGACCGCGCTGGTCGCCATCTCTGCCCATATCTCGTCATTCAGGGAGAGCAGGCGCTTGCCCTTGCCGAACAGTCGTTCCCCGGAACGGGTCAGTCTCAGCCCGCGCCGGTCGCGCTCGAACAGGCTGCAGCCGAGAACGTCCTCCAGCCGTTTGATCTGCTGGCTGACGGCGCCCTGCGTTAGATGCAGCGCATTCGCCGCCGCCGTCATGCTGGCCTTGTCGGCGACGGTGACGAAGGTCCGGACCAGGGCGGTGTCGAGATTGCGGATCATGGTTTGCATTATATTCTCTAATTCCAACCATGGCAAACATTGCATTTACTGATGCATGACAATGCTTAGCATACTGGATTCCCAACAGAGGAAACAGCATGTTCGAGACCATCCTTCCGCTCGTCCTGTTTGCGCTAGTCTCGACCTCCACGCCCGGCATGGCCACGACCTTGTTGACTGCTTCGGGGGCACAGTTCGGCTTTCGCCGCTCCGTTCCGCTGATGGCCGGAAGTGCGGCCGGCCTGGCCACGGTGGCCGCGGCAGGTGCGGCCGGGCTCGCCGGGCTGCTGGCGGCGGCCCCGTCCCTGCAGCTGGCGATGAAGATAGCCGGATCGCTCTATCTGATCTGGCTCGCCTTCAAGATCGGCCGCAGCGGCCCACCCAATCTGGACGTGACCATCGCAAAGCCGAACAGCTTTTTCGGTGGCGCCGGTCTGCAGTGGATGAACCCAAAGGGTTGGGCGATGGGATTGGGGGCGGCGGCATCTTTTGCCGCACTCGCCAACGGGCCGCTACAGCTTGCCCTTTTGCTCGGCGTGGTCTTCGGCCTGGCAGCCGCGCTGTCACTGTCAGCGTGGTGCGTGGCGGGCACGCTGCTCGCCCGGTTGCTTAGAACCGAGCGGCAGTGGCGGGTGTTGAACACTGCGCTCGGCCTGCTGTTGGCCGCCTCGATCATTCCGATGTGGCGGCCAGCCTAAACGCTTGAGTTCCTCGTCCCACCTGGGTGGGGCGAGGAACCCAAATTCTGCGGGGGCGCCAATCCCACCTCGGCCTTCAAGCCGCGTAGCGTGCCGCCGGTTTGTCAGCATGCAAGCTGCCGTAAAGGGCTTGCCGAGCGCCAAGGAAGATGTCCAGCTTGGCCGCATCGGCAAGCGCCGGTGCGGTGACGGCTTCACCCCTGGCTAGGCCGACAAGTGCTGCATCCACCAGATCGTCGGCCGTCATGATAATCTCCTTCGGGAGGCTATCGATATCGCTGCCCGCAAGTTTCCAGAATTCGGTTCGCGTGGCCCCTGGCAACACCACCTGCGCCCTCACCCCGGTGCCGGCAACTTCGCGCTGCAAGGCCTCGGTGAAGTTGACGACATAGGCCTTGGTGCCGCTGTAGATGCCGCCGAACGAGGTATCGAACGCCAGCACCGAGGCGATGTTGACGATGGCGCCGCGGTTGCGCGACAGCAGTCCCGGCAGGACCGCGCGCGTCAGCCGGGTCAGCGCCACGACATTGACCTTGATCATCCGCTCGGCCACGTCGGCGTCGGCCGTTGCCACCACCTGAGCACCGCCAAGGCCGGCATTGTTGACCAGCAACGTCACGCTGTCGTCGGCCGCAATCGCCTGCTCGACGCGGCGCACATCGTTGTCGTCGGCGAGATCGGCGCTGATCACACCGACTTTGCGGCCGTATTCGGCGCGCAGCTTGCCGGCCAGTTCCTCCAGCCGGTCGGCGCGCCGCGCCACCAGCACCAGATCATAGCCCTGCCCCGCCAGCCGGTCCGCATAGACCGCGCCGATGCCCGACGAGGCGCCGGTGACAACCGCCGTGCCCTTGTTGTTCTGTCCACTCATTGTCCTGTTCCTTTTTTCGGTTGATCTGCTTCGCTTCGAACCGGTGCAGGCACTGTGGGGACCGCCCTCGCCTTGCCGGCAAAGCCGTGCGATTAAATTAGTGGCATATGCCACTGTTTGGAAGTAGGTATATGCCACTATCTTGTCAATGATCGACGCGGGGATTATTTGTGAGGCAGCGGACGGACATCATGTCACCGTCGCCAAGGACACATCATGTCGAAAGACACCCTTCCGGGCCTGACCCTTTGCAACAACGCCGTGCTGCGCCGCGCGACGCGCAAGCTTGGTCAGTTCTACGACGATGTGGTCGCCCCGTCGGGCCTGAAGGCCACTCAGCAAGGCCTGCTCTACCAGATCCATATCGGCGACGAGCCGGCCATGGGCGCGATTGCCGCGGCCCTGGTCATGGACCTGTCGGCACTCGGCCATACTTTGAAGCCGCTGATCCGCGACGGTTATGTCGAGACCTTCACTGATCCGGACGACCGCCGCATCAAGCGCGTGCGGCTGACGCCGCAGGGCCTGATCAAGCTCGAAGAGGCCATGAAGCTGTGGCGCGTCGCCCAGCAGCGTTTTGAGGACATGGTCGGCAAGGAGCAGGCGGCAATGTTGCGCGCGGCGCTGGATGACATCGCCGCGCTGGATTTCGGTATACCGCCGGCAGCGCCCTGAGGTCTCGAACGGCCGGCGGTAGCCAGAACTTATTCCGCCGGCATGGCCACCGCCCGGGCGGCCCGGTGGCCGGCCAGCATGACGCCAAGACCCAGGATCGGGAACGCTGCCGCGACCAGGCCGAGATCGGCCGGCGCGCCATAGCGCAGCACCGCACCGCCTACGACGGCGCCCAGCGCGACGCCGAGATACAGCGCCGAGCCATTGAGCGACAGCACGATGGGTGCTGCGTCGGGCGCCAGCCTGATGATGCGGCTCGCCTGCGCCGGCGGGAAGGCCCAGCCGACAATGCCCCACGGCACCATCATCGCCATCAGCGCCGGCCCGGCGATGCTGTGCGGCAGGAACGCCGGGATGACCGAAAGCATGACCAGCATGACCGCGCTCAGCGCCAGCGACCAGCTGACGGTGCGCGTCGCGCCGAAGCGGTCGGCCGCCTGCCCGCCGGCAATGTTGCCGATGACGGCACCGACACCGAAGGCAAGCAGCATGCCGGGCAGCGCGATCGGGCTCAAGCCTCCGCCTTCGATGGCTAGCGGCGCGACAAAGGCAAAGACCGTGAAGGCGCCGGTGAGCGCCAAAAGCGTGGTCAGCAGGATCGATGGCACGCCGGGGCGAAGGGTTGCGGCCAGCCGTTGCCTGAGCGGCAGCTTGGTGCCAACGATGCCGCGGGGCAGCCGGTACCATAGGATTGCGCCGGCCAATGCGCCGAGCGCGGCGATGGCAAAGAACGTGCCGCGCCAGCCGGCAACTGTCGCGACAAGCGCGCCGAGCGGCGCGCCGACCGCCACCGCCACCGTGGTGCCGCCGACGACGACGGCAATGGCGCGGGCGCGGTGATGATCATCGACAAGCGCCACGGCCGTCCCTTGCGCCGTCGCCGCGAACAGGCCGGACGACAGCGCCATGACGATGCGCGCGATCAGCAGCAGTTCGAACGACGAACTCAGCGCCGCCGCCAGATTGCCCAGCACGAAAAACACCAGCGTCCACAAGATGACGCGCCGCCGGTCCCATTCGCCGGTGAGCGTCGCCAGGATCGGCGTGCCGAGCGCATAGGCGAGCGCGAAGGCGGTGATCAGCGTCCCGGCGAGTGGAACGGAGATGGCGGCATCGGCTGCGATGTCGGGCAGCAGGCTTGAAATGACGAAGCCTTCGGTCGCGATCGTGAATGATCCGAGCGCAAGCCAGATGAGGCGCTTGTCCATGGATTCTTCCTTAGTTCAAAATTTATTGAACAATTGAACATAACAGGGCATGATGTCAATGTAACCTCGCGAAAATAGCTGACCCCTGCTGACAGCCCTGTGTCAGGACAGGGCATGAATGTAGAAACTATGTGCACTCGCCAAAGGAGGAGATGCGTTGAAATCGGCCCCGATTGCGCTTAATTCCTGGGCATGACCCTGCCCCATCCCACCGCCGACCAGATCAGTCTGCCGAACGTGCTTGCCGTGCTCGGCGATCCCACGCGGCTGGCCATCGTGCGCTATCTCGCCAGCAAGGAAGGCGTGCCGCTGAACTGCAGCCAATTCCTCGATCTCGGCTCGAAGACCAATCTGAGCTATCATTTGGCCAAGCTGCGGGAGGCCGGCGTTACCCGCGCCGAGGTGCTCGGCACCAGCCGGCTGATTACACTGCGCCGCGACGACCTCGATGCCCGCTTTCCGGGCCTGCTCGACAGCGTCATTGCGGCTACCGTCAACGATACGGCGCTGCCCGCGATCGGCGCCCCCGAGATCGAAATCCAAGCATAGCCGTCTCCCGGCACCCGCCAGTACCGAGCACAACTCGCCAGGATTGGTTGGTGTCCTGGCAGTCCTCCTGCTATGCCTCGCTTCGACCCAACGGAGTTTCCCATGCGCATTGCCGTCCTCGCCGATATCCACGGCAACGTCCTCGCCCTGGACGCTGTGCTCGACGATCTGCGGCAACGCGGCGGCGCCGACCTCCTCGTCAATCTCGGCGATTGCGTCTCCGGCCCGCTCTGGCCGCGCGAAACCATGGAGCGGCTTGAAGCGCTCGCCCTGCCGACGGTGCGCGGCAATCACGACCGCCGCGTCGCCCGCGACACCGCCGATGAAACCATGTGGCCGTCCGACCGCTACGCACAGGAGCGGCTGACATCGGCGCAGCGCGAGGCGCTGTTCGCCTTGCCCCTCACGCTGGAGATCGCACCTGGGGTAACCGCCTTCCATGCCCGGCCCGACCATGACGAAAAATATCTGACCGATACGATAGCCGACGGCCAGCTGGTGCGCGCGCCGCTGGCCGCCATCAAGCGGCGGCTGGGCGCGCTCGATCCCGCTTGCCGCATCGTGCTGTGCGGCCATAGCCACCGCAGCGAGCTGGTCCGTATCCCCGACGGCCCGGTCGTCTTCAATCCGGGCAGCATCGGCTGTCCCGCCTATGACGATTCGACACCACCGGCGCATGTTTCCGAGCAAGGTTCTCCGCATGCACGCTACGGCATCGTAGAACTGGGCGAGCGGGGCCGCCCCGACCGCTTCGAGGCCATCGCCGTCGATTATGACCACGAGGCGGCGGCGCGGCAGGCCGAACAGGCGGGACGGCCGGAATGGGCCCACGCGCTACGCACCGGATTTATGCCAGGCTGAACGCGGAACGCGTTCATGCCGGCTGAACGAGGTACGAGCTCATGCCCGGCTGAACCGTCTTCATGCCAGGGTCGCATTTTCGGGCTTACATAGCGCCATGTCGTCCCTTATAAAATCGAGCTGGCGTCCGGTGGCGTTTCGGTGCCTGGCCGCGCCTTCGGAAATGCATCTATCGCCACGGCCAAAATGATGAGGCGCACAGTTACGCTCCGAACGACGCTGTACGCGCTGATTGCCGCCCCTCTCCTGCTGACGGCGCTGCCGGCCAGGGCCGAGGAGGCGCCTTTCGTTTCCATCGTGACCGACCTCGCACCAGGCGATCTCCTGAACGTCCGCGCCACGGCATCGGCGATGGGCAAGATCAAGGCTCGACTGCCGAATGGTACGAGCGTGAACAATCTCGGCTGCAATGACGTCAATGGCTATCGCTGGTGCAAGGTCGCAGAGATCGACAACCCGCAACTGACGGGATGGGCTCCCGCGCGCTACCTGAACCCCGAGAATCCGGCGGCCGTTGCGGATGAGGATACCGAAACGGCCGGCGAAGGCACGGCCCCTGCAGCCGAGGCTTCGAACCCGGCAACTGCAGATCAGCCGCTGCCCGACCTGACAGCGCGCCTGGGCGCGGCCGGTCAGGAAACCACGATGACAGCGGCTGAGGCAATCGGCAGGGCCGCCATAGAGGATGCCTTGGCGCTCGCTGCCAGCGGAAATCCTTCGACGGGGGAGATGCAGGTGTCCGCAGCGGCGGAGCCCATCCAGAATCGCGCCGCCAATGCGGCGCCTCCGGCCGACGCACAAACCGTTGCGCGGCTGCAGCCACCAGGGCCGCCAGCCCCTGGTATCCGCAACGAGATTCCTTGCGCGCGCTATGTCGGCCAGCCGATGACCAGATGCGGAGCCAATGTCGAGCGGCTGGCCGACGGCAAAGCCAATGTGACGGTGACCTGGCCCGACGGCGGCACGCGCGTCATCAGCTTCGCCGCCGGCCTGCCGACCAGTTCCGATGCATCAGGCGAATTCCGCTTCACCCGCGAGGGCCCCCTCTACATGATCCGCGTAGGCGTCTCCGAACGCTTCGAGATCACGGATCAGTTGGCTGGATTAGGGAATAAGGGAATAAGGCAGTAGGGCAGTATGTTTAAAGGCGCTCGAACCTCTGCCCTACTGCCCTACTCCCCTACTCCCCTACTCGCATTTTAGGGGGTTACATCAGGCAAAACTCTTCCCTATAAGGCCCTCCTAGCCTGATACCAGAATCGCGAGCACAACCGGCCGGGTCTTCCCGTCCGGTTTTTCGTGCAAAGCCGCCTGCCGAACGGACCCTCGATATGCCAAGACGCACCGACATCAAGTCGATCCTGATCATCGGGGCCGGCCCCATCGTCATCGGTCAGGCCTGCGAGTTCGACTATTCCGGCACCCAGGCCTGCAAGGCGCTCAAGGAAGAGGGTTTTCGCGTCATCCTGGTCAATTCCAATCCGGCCACCATCATGACCGACCCGGAGCTGGCCGACGCCACCTATATCGAGCCGATCACGCCGGAAGTGGTGGCCAAGATCATCGCCAAGGAGCGGCCCGACGCGCTGCTGCCGACCATGGGCGGCCAGACCGCCCTCAACACCGCTCTGTCGCTGCGCCGCATGGGCGTGCTCGAACGCTACAATGTCGAGATGATCGGCGCCGACGCCACGGCAATAGACAAGGCCGAGGACCGCGCGCTGTTTCGCGAGGCGATGAAGAAGATCGGCCTGGAAACGCCAAAGTCGATGCTGGCCAATGCCACCGACGTCAAGAACGCCGACCGCAAGACGCATGAGGCCGAGCGCGCCGCGCTGAAGGCCGAGAAGCCCGAAAACCTCGACGCCGCGCTCGACGCGCTGGAGACGCGCTGGAACCTCGGCGAAGGCGACCGCAAGCAGCGCTATATCAGCCATGGCATGGCGATCGCCGCGCAGGCGCTCGACCATGTCGGCCTGCCCGCCATCATCCGCCCGTCCTTCACCATGGGCGGCACCGGCGGTGGCATCGCCTACAACCGCGCCGAATTCTACGAGATCGTCCAGTCCGGCCTCGATGCCTCGCCGACCACCGAAGTGCTGATCGAGGAAAGCGTGCTCGGCTGGAAGGAGTATGAGATGGAGGTTGTTCGCGACAAGGCCGACAACTGCATCATTGTCTGCTCGATCGAGAACATCGACCCGATGGGCGTGCACACCGGCGATTCGATCACCGTCGCCCCTGCCCTGACGCTGACCGACAAAGAGTATCAGATGATGCGCAACGCCTCGATCGCGGTGCTGCGCGAGATCGGCGTCGAGACCGGCGGCTCCAACGTGCAATTCGCCGTCAACCCGGCCGACGGACGCCTGGTGGTCATCGAGATGAACCCGCGCGTCTCGCGCTCCTCCGCACTAGCCTCCAAGGCGACCGGCTTCCCAATAGCCAAGATCGCGGCGAAGCTCGCCGTCGGCTACACGCTGGACGAGCTGGAGAACGACATCACCGGCGGCGCGACACCCGCCTCGTTCGAGCCGTCGATCGACTACGTCGTCACCAAAATCCCGCGCTTTGCCTTCGAGAAATTTCCCGGCGCCGAGCCGACGCTGACCACGGCAATGAAGTCGGTCGGGGAGGTCATGGCCATCGGCCGCACGTTCCAGGAATCGCTGCAGAAGGCGTTGCGCGGACTGGAAACCGGCCTGACCGGCCTGGACGAGATCGAGATCCCCGGCATCGCGCACGGCGCGGCCAGCCACGCCGACGACCGCAACGCCATCCGCGCCGCCCTCGGCACGCCCACGCCGGACCGGCTGCGCATGGTGGCGCAGGCGATCCGCATGGGCACCTCGCTCGAAGACGTGCACGCCATGTGCAAGATCGACCCGTGGTTCCTCGAGCAGATCGCCGGCATCCTGGCCATGGAAGACCGCATCCGCGAGCACGGCATTCCCGAGGACGCCGCCAATCTGCGCATGCTGAAGGCGATGGGTTTTTCCGATGCCCGCCTCGCCTCCCTGGTCAGGAAGGACGTCGAAGAGATCCAGAAGATACGCGACAAGCTCGACGTTCATCCGGTTTACAAGCGCATCGACACCTGTGCGGCCGAGTTCGCCTCGCCCACCGCCTATATGTACTCGACCTATGAGGTGCCCTTCGCCGGCGCGCTCGCCAACGAGGCGCAGGTCTCGTCGCGGAAAAAAGTCGTCATCCTCGGCGGCGGCCCGAACCGCATCGGCCAGGGCATCGAGTTCGACTATTGCTGCTGCCACGCAGCCTTTGCGCTGCGCGACGCCGGCTTCGAGGCGATCATGGTCAACTGCAACCCGGAAACCGTGTCGACCGACTACGACACGTCGGACCGGCTCTATTTCGAGCCGCTGACGCCGGAGGATGTGCTGGAGATACTACGCGCCGAACAGGCCTCAGGCGAGTTGGTCGGCGTCATCGTCCAATTCGGCGGCCAGACGCCGCTGAAGCTGGCGGATGCGCTGGAGAAGGCCGGCATTCCGATCCTCGGCACCTCGCCCGACATGATCGATCTGGCCGAAGACCGTGACCGCTTCCAGAAACTCTTGCACAAGCTCGGCCTCAGCCAGCCGAAGAACGGCATCGCCTATTCGGTCGAGCAGGCCCGCCTCGTCGCCGGCGAGCTCGGCTTCCCACTGGTGGTGCGCCCGTCCTATGTGCTCGGCGGCCGCGCCATGCAGATCATCCACGACGAGAGCATGCTGCAATCCTACCTGCTCGACACCGTGCCCGGCCTGGTGCCGGAGGACATCAAGCAGAAATACCCCAACGACAAGACAGGCCAGATCAACACGCTGCTGGGCAAGAATCCGCTGCTGTTCGACACCTATCTGTCGGGCGCCATCGAAGTCGATGTCGACTGCCTGTGCGACGGCAAGTCCACTTTCGTCTCCGGCATCCTGGAACACATCGAGGAGGCCGGCATCCATTCGGGCGACAGTGCCTGCTCGCTGCCGGTGCACTCGCTGCCCTCGGAGCTTGTCGACGAGCTGGAACGCCAGACGGCGGCCCTTGCTCGCGCGCTCAATGTCGGCGGCCTGATGAACGTGCAGTACGCGATCAAGGACGGCACCGTCTATGTGCTGGAGGTCAACCCGCGGGCATCGCGCACCGTGCCTTTCGTCGCCAAGACCATCGGGCGTCCGATCGCGAAGATTGCCGCCCGCATCATGGCCGGCGAGAGCCTGGAAGATGCCTTCGCCCATTACGGCGCCATGCCCGACCCGCGTAACCCCGGCCACATCGCGGTCAAGGAAGCGGTGTTCCCCTTCGCCCGTTTCCCCGGCGTCGACATATTGCTCGGACCGGAAATGCGCTCGACCGGCGAGGTGATGGGCCTCGACCGCGACTTCGCGCTTGCCTTCGCCAAGAGCCAGTTAGGGGCCGGCGTCGACCTGCCACGCTCCGGCACGCTATTCGTCTCGGTGCGCGACGAGGACAAGAAAGGCATCCTGCCGGCGGTCAAGCGCCTGGCTGGCCAAGGTTTTAAAGTGCTGGCCACGTCAGGCACCGCCCGCTTCCTCGCCGAGAACGGCGTCGCCGCCGAGAAAATAAACAAGGTGCTGGAAGGCCGCCCGCACATCGAGGACGCCATCCGCAACCGCCAGGTGCAGATCGTCTTCAACACCACGGACGGCCAGAAGGCGGTGTCGGACTCAAAGTCGCTGCGCCGCGCGACGCTGATGCAGAAAGTGCCGTATTACACGACGCTGTCGGGCGCAGCCGCGGTGGCGGAGGCAATCGCGGCGCTGAGGGCTGGGAGCCTGGAGGTCAGGCCGCTGCAGGAGTATTTCAGCTAGTTTCAATTTGAATTGAGCGAAACCTTTGGGTTCGGATACATAGCGATCTATTTCTCGTCGACCTCCTCATTAACGCCTGAGCTCGAAAAAACCGATATACCTTTAATGAGCTCTTTCATCTCAATTGAAATTTCCTCGTTTCGCAATGCGTCTATTATGGCAGTCGGCGTCACGCTTATTTTATATTCATCTTGCAGGGCCTGATTTACGGAACTTAGCGCATCCTTCCCAGGGATAAGCCCCATTCTCAAATCTGGGTTATCCCAAAATTTATCAAACTCATTCATTGCAGCCTCGCTCACCGTCGCGTCGTTCAAATTTGGAGAGTTCTGCCTTTCAAATCGCCGGCGATTAGAAAGAAATTGCCCAGCCACGTAGTTCTTTTTCTCCAATGAGAACTTATTCAGCACAGACTCCGCAATTGGGACATATGCCTTCGCGCTTCCACCGCGACGCAGCACCTCTGAAACTTTATTGGCCGCCGCTCTATCTATCGCGGCAGGGACTAGTAAAAAGTTCTCAATCTCTTTCCGGCGATGGAGCGTCACCAGTTCCGAAAACTTCCCACAAGCTTCCTTAATAGCGGTGCATTCATCTTCGCTTCGATAGTCCCGATCAAAAACGATCGCTGATGCTATCTTCCCACCTAGGGTCAACTCCATACCAGCCTTGATATTCTTTGCTCTCTCCGGATTAAAACCCTTCACAGGTATGACCGCAAAATTTCCGCGATTACCCACCTCCGCAAACCCAAGCTTGCTGGCAAATTTCCCGAGTATCTGGAAATCCTTTCCTTCAACAAATAGCGCTCGCCGCGTTTTCGCCAATTGAGTAAGGATAGGGTTCAAGTTGGACCCAAGAGACGAGAATACATCTCCCAATTGCGAAGGGTTTTTTACACGCTGCGCCTGCCGTCTTTTCTTGTTTATGACGACGATATCGTCTGCCTCCGCCTCAGTTATTATCTCAGTTGAATGGGTGGCAATAAGTATGTCGGGACCGATATTCCTTAATAACGTAAGCAACTGACGCTGAAGTTCAGAATGAAGATAAATGTCAGGCTCATCTATCAGGAATAGAGAGTTATTGCTGGACTGAATCAAATGAGTTAACATCTGGCACCAGACTTGAAATCCGAACCCAGCCCAAAAAATCTCCCTCGGAATTCTCGATTCCGGGCAAAACATATATAGTCTCGCGTTCTTGTGCGAATAGTCGACTATTGGCTTTTCGATATCCATACCAGGCCAAGTCCGACTCAGGACTTCGCGGAATTCGTCAAACTTCTCCGGATAGTGATACCAAATATTTCTAAAGTTTCTGGCGGATCTATAATTAAAAATGGCCAATCTAGCGGCCTCTTTTTCATATAGGACTTCATTATGGTCAACAGGACCCAATATAGGGACGAAACCGATCGGGCAATTAAAGTGTCTTGTAAATTCCTTTGGAGAATGGGGCGTCTTACCGTTATTGTTCGTTGCTATTAAATGGCAGGACCCAGCTTCAGGAAAAAATAGCAGAAGTTCGTTCTTGTTAGATAAACTAAATTTGATAGAAGCGGGCTGACTGTCATCATAGTTGTAAAAAATGTTTTCTTCAGCAATTGATATGGCGGCAAGATCCACAACATATCCATAAACCGACCCCTGAGGGCCACTTACGACTTCCGCCTTTCTTGATGTCGCTTTTCGCAAAGCAGAAGCCAATATCCTGAACGCAGCTAATATAGTTGATTTTCCGGCGTTATTAGGACCGACAAGTATATTAAAATTTCGAAGATTTATAATAAATTTCTCAAAAGCTTTAAAGTGGTTGAACTCCACTCGAGTGAATCGATGCAGGTCGATCATTTCGAAATCCATAATTACGGCTATAAATGGAGCGATCGCGGGATCGAAGTCTGTTGACCGACTTTACAGCCAACTTCGGGACGCCCTAGGTCAGTTCGGCGGTAGCTACCTTCGCAGCCTTGGTCTTCGCTCTTTCCAATTTATTCATGGCTTTTCGCATCCTAGCGAAGGCTTCCTTCGCCTTCTCACCTTCGATCGTGTCCCGCTTGATCACTTCATTCTCGACCAGTTGCGACAGGTTTTCGTTGCCAACCTTGATGTCAGGAAAGAGCTTCCGAATCTCCCGCCGCACCATTGAAATCACCGGCTCCGACCGGATGATCGCTGAAACGGTAAACTTGTTGAACAACTGCGCCTGTTGGTGAAAGGCGTCCATCGCGTCGATTGTCAGCCCTTCCTTGGCAAACAGGAACAGGCACTGCAAATGATCCTCATTCTTAGGATTCATGTCGGCAAAGACGATGCGGCACACTTCTTCATGGCTGATCTGATTTGCCACGTAAATCCGGACGAGCCGCCATTCGACCGCATTGGTCAGGATCACCCAGTGAATACCTTGATGAGCCCCGTAATCGATGACTTGTCTCAGATGATTGTCGGCTAGGCTGCTGCCGGCCGATTTCACTTCAACAAGCAATCGCAGCTTTCCTCCGATCTTAATCGCAAGATCGCAGTATGTCGCTTTGATCTGATGCTCCGACGTGAGTTCATCATATTTGTCGTAGCCAAACACCTCAGCCAGGATGTCCTTGATCAAGGTAACCGTGTCAGCTTCCGCCACATCGGACTTTTGCTGAGCCAAGGCAATCCGTTGATATTTCTTGAGATTTGATGCAATTCGTTCGACGAATTTCTTCGGCAATTTATTCAAGGACTCGCCCTCCCTATCCCCGGCGGGATTTGAGGACGAGTTTACTTGAAAGACAAGCGGAAATTGTCGCCTCTCCCCTACCGTGCCATCCCTGTCTGTATGCGAGTGAGACTGGCAGACATGTAAGGCAGCGCCGCTCGGCTCAGTTCAGAAAACCAATAAACCGTCCGGCGAAAAGCACGGACGTCCACAGCACCAGCGAAAGCACCGCCAGGATGGTGACGGTCCAACCGGCCGGCTCGTCACTGCCTTTCGCGCGACGCAAGAAGATGAGGAAGTTGGCGCCGGCGAGAAGGATAAGCGTCATCTTGGCGAGGAAAATCGGCATCGCCGCATATTCCCTAGCCCTTACTGAGAAGAGCAGCGAGCCCGTGACAAGCGCCCCAGTGAACGCGCTCAACGCCACACGACGCAGCAGCGCGAGGAACGGCGCCTGCGGCAGCGAGCGGAAGGCGCCCAGGATCGTGAGGTCCATGAGCCAGACGCTGGTCAGCAGCGCGCCGATCGACATGATGTGCAGCGCATTGACTATGGGGTAGGCGACGAATGAGGCCTTCAATGCCCGCACGAAGGCGAGTTGCTCGATGCCGGCGAGGAGCCCGTCCATTCAAGCCGGTGGCACGCGGTCGGGATAGACATCGTAGTTCTTGCCGCCGACGATGATCCGGACTGCCTTCATGCGCTTCTCGGTCTCGTCGAGCGAGCGGTTGCCGATCGCGGTCACCTCGTCGCCGATCTTGGCAACCTCCTCCGTGAAGCCGGCGGCAATGGTGCGGGACGGCGGCGCCATCTCCACCCGCCAGACCTCTCCCTCTGCGTCGACATCCAACGTGGCGTGCGGATTGCCGATATAGATGGCCGTGATCTTGCCCCGGAGCTCGAAAAACCCGTCCTGCGTCCACGACCAGCCGTGATGGGCATAGGCTGCGGTGGCTGCGGCAAGGATCACTGCCGCTGTCAGCGTGACGTTCCGAATCCCGTTGAAAGGTGACTGCATCGCTCGTCTCCTCGGACCATCCCGCCAGTATTCGAGAGTAGGTCGCCGCGCGGTAACGTCAAATCACATCGGTGCGAAGGCTGTCGGCCATGACCGCTATGGACCGTTCGCCCAGGCGCCGGCCGATCGATCGCCGACAGGCAATCGCTTCAGGTTGGCGCTGCCCCTCATTCCCTGCCGGGCATTTCTCCCCGTATAGTGACGGGGAGAAAGACGCTTTCGCAAAGGATTTCGCCAATCTCCAGCGATGCAGAAAACGTGCCGAGGTTGCGGCCAGCCTCTTCTCCCCGTCCCTATACGGGGAGAAGGTGCCGGCAGGCGGATGAGGGGCGGCACCGACATCGACAATTGGTCAGTCGAGCGCCAGTTTTGTCTGCAGCGATTGTCCCGCGGAATGAACGGTCCGGTCTTGCTTATGACGTATATGCACGCCATGTTCGGCCTGCCGCTCTTCTTCTCCATCGGATGAAGGTCGGAGACTTAACACCTGAACGAGGCAAACCATGAGCAGTATTAGAGACCGTCAGGAAGGCTTCGAAAAGAAGTTTGCGATGGACGAGGAGACGAAGTTCAAGGCCATGGCGCGCCGTAACAAGCTGCTCGGCCTATGGGCCGCCGAAAAGCTCGGCAAGACCGGCGAGGACGCCGACGCCTATGCGAAGGAGGTGGTGCGCGCGGACTTCGAAGAGGCCGGGGACGACGACGTGTTCCGCAAGATACGCGCCGATCTCGACGCAGCCGGCGTCGCCCAGTCGGACCATCAGATTCGCAGCGCCATGGCCGAACTGTTGGTGACTGCGGTCGAGCAGATCAAAACCAGCTGAGAGCAGCGCCAGCTTAAAGCGCATCGCGACGCGCTTTAAGTTCTTGTTTTATGCATGTCGTTATCCCAAAACCGCTGCGCACCCTCGGGTCAGGCCCGAGGGCATGCTTTTGGGCGACATGCACTAGCTGTGGGCGGCCACCAAATCCTTTATGCGCTCTTCGTGCATCCGCAGCGTCGGTAGCGTCTTCTTGGCGAATTCCTTCAGCGCCGGGTCTTCGCCCGACCGCGCATAGGTGGAAAACAGCGCCAATGCCTGCTTGTGCGCCTCGGTCTGCAGGACGATGTATTTCGCTTGGAATTCATCGCCGTCGAGGGTCTTTAGCTGGTCCAGCATCGCCTGGTCTTTCGGCAACAAAGCGGGGCCGCTCGGTGTCACCGAGGCCGTGGTCTGGCTCTGTTGTAGGGCTGCCTTGAAATCCTCAGCAGCCTTGGTGTGATCCTTGATCATCAGCGAGGCGAAATCCTTCACATCGGCGGCGACATTCTTTTGTTCGGCCAGCTTGCTGCTTTCAATCTCGAACCGGTTGGCGCTGGGGACCGTTTTGGAGAAGGTCTCGGTCTCGATCTTGGTTTCGCCGACAGCAGGTAGATCTGCCGGCGCGGTGGACTGGGCGAAGGCCGCCGGCGTTGCAGCAAGCAGGGCAAGTGCGGCAATGGCAAGATGCGGTCTCATTGGAACCTCCGGGGTTTCATGTGTCCTCGGAGTTCCAACGCGACTCAAGCGGCGAAGTTGCGCGGAGATTGGAGCGTCCTCCCTTCTCCCCCTGTGGGAGAAGGTGGCCTCGCGCAGCGAGGTCGGATGAGGGGTGTTCCAGCTTGGCGTTACGCCCACTCACAACCGCCCATCAACGCCGAGACGGCGCATATTTGCCAACGCCTCATTTCTTCCAACACCCCTCTACCGTCTCGGCGCTAACGCGCCGATCCACCTTCTCCCACAAGGGGAGAAGGGAAGGCCCGCCTCAGTGGCAGCACGCGCCGGCATACTGCAGCTGCTCGTCCCAGTTCGGCCGGCCCTCCGGCGTGAAATCCATCAGGTTCCACAAGGGCTCGCAAGTGCCGATGGCGCGCGGATCCTGGCCGGGTTCGGACGGCGCGAAGCCGAGCTCGGAACTCCAGAAATGGCAGATGCCGTCGGCATCGCGATGGAACACCGACAGCATCGGCAACTGCGCGCCATCGTCGGCCTCGGCGTGGTAGTCGCGCTTGAAGCTGTTGCCGGCCGAGGAGACCAGCCGCATGTTCGTCCAGCCGCGGTCGCGGCCAAGCGTGATCAGGTTTTCGAGCGCGGTCTTGCCCACCACGGCGAAATTGAAGCCGGCGGCCTCCAGATGGCCAATGGCGCCATCGAACTGGTCGAGCAGCGCCGTGCACGACGGACATGGCTGGTCGGCCCGCGCGAGCTTGGCCGTGCCGCCGCTCGTCGCCACGTCGCGCGTCTCCTGCGGATGGCGCGGAAACATCATCGAGTAGACGATCAGCGTGTCCTTGCCAGGCGAGAACAGCTCCGACAGTTTTATGCGGGCCGGCTTGGCATCGGCGCCAAGCCCGTCGAACACATAGTCCTCAGGCACCAGCCCGCCCGGCGGCAACGCACGACGGGCGACCGCCACATCCTCCATGGCGCGGCGCAGCTCGATCTCCTTCTGCAAAAGGGTTTCGCGGGCGGCGCGGTATTCCTGGGATTCGTTGGGAAAGCTGATCATCGTCATCTCCATCTGTGGGGATTTTGACGACGCGCGCCAAGGTTCCGGCAACGCGCCTTGCCTCTCAAGGACGCATGGCGAAGGACGGTTCCGACATTTTGCGCGCCTAGGTCGGCGATGAGGCCTTAATCGGACTTCGCTAAAGACAGACGTCACCGCGGCGGCACCGGGCAGCTCGTGTCGCCTTCCTGGCAGTTGAGGTAGCCCTGAAAATCCTTCAGCCGGTCGTTGGTGAGGCTCTCCTTGCAACCGGCGACCACCATCGGATACATGCTGCCGGCCATATCGGGCGGGCCGCCCTGGAAAGCGCATTCGGAATCGCGGAAGGCGACCCAGGCGCGCTGCGCGCCTACCAGCAGCTTCTTCGTCGCCGCATCGTCCTTCAGCCGCTCCTCGATCTGCCTGTAGGCGTAGTTGAGCTTCTTGTCGGCTTCGGTGAACGACTTGCCGGCGCATTCGTTCATGGTCGCCTGGTCCTGCGCGTTGGCGCAATCGTCGGCACGCGCCGCGTTGGCAAGCAGTGGAACGGCGAGGATCAAGGTGGCGAGACCGGTTTTGGCCAGACCCGTTTTGGAATGCAAAAGCCGCATCGTGTTTCTCCGATTTCGAAAGCTCCCGCTGTAACAAAGCTTAACCGTGAGACGAATACAGGCAAGACGCAGTCTGTCGCCTTGGTGGACAGTTCCTTTCAGGCCGGCTCCGACGGCTGCGAAGCAATAGTGTTGCGGGGACGGGATGCATCTCACCGCATTCTTCGTTCAGGACTATAAGTCCATATCGGAAAAAACCATGCGCGAAGCCGACAATGACGAAATCGACCTGTGCTGCCCGCAGATCGTCGCAGACAATGCCGCCATGGGCCTCAGGCTGCGCGGCATATTTGGCCGCGGCGGGACCGAGATCGGCGTGGCGCGGGCCACCCAGCTCAAGAATCGACAAAAGCTTTCGCCCTCCACCGTTCGGCGCATGGTCAGCTATTTCGCTCGCCATAAGGTCGACAAAAACGGCCGCAATTCCGGCAATGAGGAGGATCCGTCGGCCGGCTATATTGCCTGGCTTTTATGGGGTGGCGACGAGGGCCGCGCCTGGGCGCTCGGCGTCAAGCAGAAGATCGGCAACGCGCCCGACATCTGAACGGCAAACAAAGCAGGTTCGTCTCGGGCTCTAGCCCTCCCAGTCGACTTCGAACATCCCCAGCCGCTCGTAGAGCCTGACGGCGGCGGCATTCTCGACCGTGCTGGTTTTGAGATCGACATGCGCAGCGCCCCGTGCGTGAAAGGCGGCGAAGACGTGCCACATCAGCGCTTCGGCGATGCCTCGGCCGCGCGCCTCGGGGTGGACGGCAAGGTCTTTCACGAACGCCCTCGTCCAGCACAGTGCCGCGCCCGCCAGCCGACCCTTGCTGTCGATGACCAGGAAACACAAAGCGGGGTCGAATTCCGCGTCGCTTGAAATGCGCGGCCACCATTCGTCGAACGGCCCATCGGCGCCATCGTCGAACACGGTGGTCAGCAGCGCATGCAAAGCGAGCGCGTCGGCGGCCTCGAAGTCGCGCATGACGAAGCCTTCCGGCCAGCGCGGCGAAGCAAGCGTGTCGTCGAGGATCTTGCGCAGCCTTATGTCGTTTGGCGCCGGCGGGCGCGGCTCAGGCATGGTGGTCAGGCATCGGGCTGCAGGCGACGCCGAGCGCGGTCGCGGCCAAGGCCGGTTTCTGCCAGCATGCCTTTGCGCTTGGCGTCGTAATAATAGCCGCTCTGGTAGAGCCGGTCGGCGCGGTTGGCGTTGCCGCCGGCCACCAGCCAGGCGCCGCGCAGGTATTTCACCGCATATTTCAGATTGGTTTCGGCGTCGAACAGCCCGCTCGCCGGCCCGACATAGCCCATGCCGCGCGCCGTCGCATGCTTGATCTGCATCAGCCCCCAATGGCCGCGATTGTAGGCTTTGGGATTGAAGGTGCTCTCGCGCTTGACGACGCGGCGCACCAGATCGACCGGCACCTCATAAAGGGCGGCGTATTTCTCGATCAGTCGCTCGATCTCGCCGCGCGGTCCCGTCGCGTACTCCTTGGCAGGGCTGGTCGAAAGCAGGGCGGACGGATCTTCAGGCACGACATAGGCGGCCTGCTGCACGCCGGGCATCGTCTTGCTTGTTTCGCCAGTGACCGGCATGGCCACAGCGGCCGTCGCATGGACAGGTGGCGTGGCGTCGCCCGCCAAGGCCGCAGGCGCAGTTGCGGCCAGCGGGGTCGGGCCGGCAAAGGCAGCTGGCTGGGCAGGCGTTGCGGCGGGGTCGACAGCCAGCGCCGCCGTCTGGACAGGCGCGACGCCGGACGATTCCGGCAGCACCGAAACCATGTCGGGCAGCACCAGTGTAAAGCCGGCATCAGAGCCTGAGGCGGCGGTTTCAGTCAGGGAAGGCACCGGCTTCGTCTGCGAGGTCGAGGTGCAGCCGCTGAGGCCGGCCGCAGCGAGCATCACGCCGATCGCGGGAAAGATGATTTTTGCTGGCAAGCCGCGCTCGGGTCCGGTTCTCTGTTAAGAAAATCCTTACACCAGCGCCTTTGCCCCGGCAATCCGCAGCCTGTTGTGGACTTCGGATGGTTTTCGGGTGGCAACCGCCACCTGGAAATGCGATATCTCGTTCTCGATATGTACTGGATTCCCGTCCGTTATCGGAAAGGAGCACATCATGGAAAGCACATCTCAAGCCACCGCCGGCCACGCGGTCTTCGAAACCGTGATCGGCTTCATGGGCATCGCCTGGAGCGAAGCCGGACTGACAAGGCTCTGCCTGCCCCAGCGCAACCGCGACGCGGTGGAACGCCGGCTCTTGCATCATGCCGGCAGCGCCGCTTCAAGCGCCCAACCGCAATGGGTTGCCGAGCTGATCGCATCGATAAAGGCCTATGCAGCCGGCGAAGACGTCGATTTCTCCGGTGTGCCGGTCGATCTCACCGGCGTCGACGATTTCCGCCTCGCCATCTACGACGCGGCGCGCAAGCTCGCCTTCGGCGAGACCACCACCTATGGCGAACTGGCCAAGCGCGCCGGCCATGCCGGTCTGGCGCGCGAGACGGGCGGCGCACTCGGCGCCAACCCGGTGCCGCTGGTCATCCCTTGCCACCGCATTCTTGCCGCCGGCGGCAAGATCGGCGGTTTTTCCGCGCCGGGCGGCTCGACCACCAAGGAAAAGATGCTGGCGATGGAAGGCGTGCGCGTCGGCCCGCCGCCGCCCGCACAGGTCTCATTCGGCTTCTAGGGTGTTAGTTAGGAAAGATGCGCCGGCGGAAACGCCGATCAGTGTCCACCCGCTTGCATTTGTAGACGATACAGGACTTCGTGTCGGCGCTCGGCACCGACGCTCGTGCCCTGACCTCACCCATGTTGCAGAAACGCTGGCTCCGCACATAGCGGTCGTAGAGCGGCAGCCCCGGCGTGCGCGTCGACTGGTAACGCAGGATGACGGCACCTTCCCGCGCAATCGTCGCCTGCACCCCGTCGCAGCTCATGCGGCTCGGGTCATAGCGCGAGATCGCCTGCGCCTCGGCGGCCACCAGCATCAGGCAGGCGGCAAGCAGAACAGTTTTCATGGTCCTCTCCCAAAACAGGACCGGACGCTCGAAGGCGGCACGATCCTTCCCCGCAGCGTGCGCGATAAGCGATACGATCCTCCGCAACGCGCGACGTTACAAGGCTTTCACGCGATTGGGGCGGCCGTTGGGCAGCGCCGCGTCAGCGCCTTTTTTCGCGCAGTCTTGTTTTTTGCGGAGAAGCGGACTATATGAGGTCCATTGATATTTCGGCCGATCGATCCGGGCCTCGCGATATTCGCGTTTGCTGACGTCTATCTCCAAAATCTCGATACAAACCGGCTGGACTTCGGTTCGGTCAAGCTAAAGCAAACGTAATAAGGACTATCGAAATGGCAACAGGTACGGTCAAGTGGTTTAACTCCACCAAGGGTTTCGGCTTCATCCAGCCTGACAGCGGCGGCGCGGACGTTTTCGTGCACATCTCCGCAGTCGAGCGCGCTGGGCTGTCAACCCTGGTCGAAGGCCAGAAGATCAACTTCGAGATCGAGCAGGACCGCCGCACTGGCAAGTCGTCCGCTGGGTCTCTGAGCAAGGCAGCCTGATTTTGCGAATGGCGCGCGCCGGGCGACAGCTCGGGGCGCGCGGCAAGTCACGGATGTACTGACGGTCGCGCGAGAAGCGCACCGGAGCGGAAAGACCCCGACAAGCCGAAGCAGCAGATTGCTGCCGGCCCGGACCGAACGCTCCCGATCAGGCTACCAAGCATGGGAAGGCGGGATTTTGTCCCGCCTTTTTGCTGTGTGCTTTCCAGTGAACCGCTGCCTCGGCCCTATAACAGTACCCACTCGTGGTACTTTTAACCCACTTATGGTACCATTAATCCATGAGCAAGCTCGAACAGATCGAAAAATCCGTCGCCGAATTGAGCCCTGAAGAGCTGAAGGCGTTTGCCGCTTGGTTCGAGGCGCTGAAAGCGGACATGTGGGATCGGCAGATCGAAGCCGACGCCAAGGCTGGCAGGCTGGATAATCTTGCCGAGCAGGCCTTGGCTGACCATCGCGCCGGCCAGACCCGCTCCCTCTGAATCACACCCACTGCGCCTCACCCAATCCGAATACGCGTCGCGGCCGAAGGCCGCAAAGCCGACCGGGCGTCGCGCCTCGTGGCGCGCCCCGTCCGGAACGAGCCGCGAAGCGGCGACGAGCGTGAGGACAGAATTAAGGCAGCCATTCCATCGGTACGTGCCCCGGATCGGCCTCGACCCGTTTTAGCCAGGCCGCCACCGCCGGATAGGCGTCGAGCTGAAAACCGCCCATCTCGGCCGTATGCGTATAGGCGTAGAGCGCGATGTCGGCGACGCTCAATGTATCACCAGCAAAGAACGCACTGCCCGCCAGATGCTTGTTCATCACGCCGAGCGCCTTGTTGCCGCGCTCCAGCGTCACCGCCAGCCGCTCCGGAGTCGCGTCCTTGGCCCGTTCGGGAAAGGTCAGCAGCGCCTTGCGCACTGCGATATAGGGCTCGTGGCTGTACTGCTCGAAGAACAGCCACTGATAGGCCAGTGCGCGCTCGTATTTGTCGGCGGGCAGGAACCGCGTGTCTTCGGCGAGATAGAGCAGGATGGCGTTGGATTCGGCAAGCCGCCTGCCGTCGTCGAGCTCGAGCAGCGGCACCATGGCGTTCGGGTTCTTGGCGACGTAGTCGGGCTTGCGCGTGTCGCCGGTATGCGAGCTCACCTCGACATTGGTGAAGGCCATGCCGAGCTTGGCCATCAGAAGGCGCGGTTTGTAGCAATTGCCGCTGTCGATCATTCCATAAAGTATGGTCATCTTTGCTCCCATCGCTCGTGCAACGACAGCCCAGGCTCTATCCCGGTGTCAACGACTTGATCCAGTGATTTGTTTTGGCGCAACCATCAGCGCCGCTGATAGATCACCCAAACAACGGCACGACGTTGTTGTCCATGCCAAGCAGCCGGTCGATGGGCAGCGGCTCCTCGTCGAAGACCGTGCCGGCCAACACCGGCCGCGCCAGATGGTAACCCTGCAAAAGGTCGACGCCGCCGTCCAGCGCGACGCGCAAACGAGTGGCATTCTCGATTCCTTCGACCAGCACCTTGGTGCCGCGGTCGTGCAGCGCGGAGACCAGCGGCCGGAAAAATCGTTCGGCGGCGGCATGGCGACAGAATTCCGCAAACCAGGTGCCGTCGATCTTGACGATGTCAGGCCGGACAAGGGCGACCCGTTCTTCCGTCGAATGCCCGGTGCCGAAATCGTCGATGGCGATGCGAATGCCGTCACGCCGCATCTCGCGCACCAGGCTGACGAGCACCTTGTCGTCGGCTGCCTGCTCGGTGATCTCGCAGACCAGCATGCCGGGGTGCAGGTCGAACTCGGTGAGATGCCTGGTCATCAGCCTGATCTCAGCCAGCGCTCGCCCGGGGTCATCATTGATCAGCGGATTGTAGTTGAAGAACAGGTCGAGCCCGTCGACACCGATGTTGCGGAAGTTCCGGAGATGCAGCACCCGGCACATCGTCTCGACGAACAGGCGATCCGGCAGGGGCACGCCCTCGAAAAACACGGGTGGTGCGACCGACCTGCCGGCGCGGTGCGGCTCAATCAGGCCTTCGACCGCTACGGCCGTCAAAAACCTGCCGCGTGGCGCAAAAATCGGCTGGTAGGCGCTCCTCAGCCGGAACGCGCCATAGACGCCATATTCGATCCCGACCTCGTCGGCGAAGATCGCCTCACCGACATTGCGCCGCCTGTCGTGCCGTCCGGTCATGGCGCCACCTTGCGGCCGAAAGCCCGTTTCGGCCGCAGCGAGGACGATACAGTCGCAGGCGCATCGCCGGCATTGGACACTGCCGCGGGCATCTGCCTGTCCTTGCCGAAAACGTGAAAGCTGGTCGGCGCAAGCTCCGGGCGCGCCAGCGCGAATCCCTGCACCATCGAGGCTCCCGATTTCTCGGCCAATTCAAGCTGCCAGCCCTCCTCGATGCCCTCGAACACCGTGCGGATGCCTTGCTCTTCGAAACTTGCCACCATGGCGGTCAGCAGCGCGAAGCCGGCGCCGGACTCCATCAGTTGCATGATCCAGCGTGCGTCGAACTTGACGATATCAGGCCTGAGCTCCTTGATGCGGTTGATGTCGGACTCATCGGCACCATAGTCGTCGACGGCGATGCGAAACCCATTGGCCCTGAGCGCCTCGACGAAATTGTAGAGGGTTTCCTGCGACGCCGATTTCTGCTCGGTCACCTCGCAGACGACGCGGTTCGCATCGATATCAGCCTCATGCAGCACCAGCCGCATGTCGCGCAGCGCCTTGTCGGCGATGCTGCGATCGGTGAACACGGACGGGTCGAAATTGATGAAGATGGACGCCTCTGGCGGCAGGCTGGCACCGGCGTTCAGAAGGTGCAGCGTCCTTGTCAGCGCCTCGATATGCAGGCGGTCGACCGTCGGACAGGTGTTGAAAAAACTCATCGGCGACTGCGGCTCGCCATCGCGGAACGGCCGGATCAGCCCCTCGAATGCGGTGACCGACAATTTTCCGTTGCTGAAGGCGAAGATCGGCTGGAAAGCGCTCTGCAGCGTATGGGTGCCCCAGACACCGCTGGCGGTGCCGTCGTCATGACGGACGATATGGGCAAGCCCGATGCTGCGCGACACGGTTCCTCGCTTTGCGAGACTGGCGGAATGGGTCGTGATCCAGCCACTCGGGGTTTTACCGCCGGTAAGTGAATTTATTGTTGCCGGATTTGCCGGGGATTTGAGATCTGGCTCATCCGACAGTGCTTGCGCTTGGCGGAATGATGCGACATGAGATGCGCCGCGGTTGGATGGACCGCCTGCATCCCAAAGGAGACAATATCGTCATGGCCTTTCTTGCCGACGTCCTTTCCCGCGTTAAGCCTTCCGCGACCATCGCAGTGACGCAGAAAGCGCGCGAGCTGAAAAACGCCGGCCGTGACGTGATCGGGCTGGGTGCCGGCGAGCCGGACTTCGACACGCCGGACAACATCAAGAACGCAGCGATCGACGCCATCCGCCGCGGCGAAACGAAATATCCGCCGGTTTCCGGCATTGTGCCGCTGCGCGAGGCGATCGCGAAAAAATTCAAGCGCGAGAACAATCTCGACTACCGGCCGGAGCAGACCATCGTCGGCACCGGCGGCAAGCAGATCCTGTTCAATGCCTTCATGGCGACGCTGAACCCCGGCGACGAGGTCATCATACCGAGGCCGTACTGGGTCAGCTATCCCGAGATGGTGGCGATCTGCGGCGGCACCTCAGCCTTTGCCGACACCTCCATCGACAACGGCTTCAAGCTGACGGCGGCGGCGCTGGAAAAGGCGATCACACCGCGCACCAAATGGCTGTTGATGAACTCGCCGTCGAACCCTTCGGGCGCCGCCTATACCGAGGCTGAATTGCGCGATCTGGCCGACGTGCTGTTGAAGCATCCGCATGTCTGGGTGCTGACCGACGACATGTACGAGCACCTGATCTATGGCGACTTCGTCTTCAAGACCATCGCCGAGGTCGAGCCGAAGCTTTATGAGCGCACGCTGACCATGAACGGAGTGTCGAAGGCCTATGCCATGACCGGCTGGCGCATCGGCTATGCGGCCGGGCCGGTGGCGCTGATCAAGGCGATGGACATGATCCAGGGCCAGCAGACGTCCGGCGCCTGCACCATCGCGCAGTGGGCGTCGGTCGAGGCGCTGAACGGTCCGCAGGATTTCATTGCGAAAAACAAGGCGATCTTCCAGGCGCGGCGCGATCTCGTCGTGTCGATGCTCAACCAGGCGCGCGGCATCACATGCCCATCGCCCGAAGGCGCCTTCTATGTCTATCCGTCCTGCGCCAAGCTGATCGGCAAGAAGACCAAAGCCGGCAAGGTGATAGACAGCGACGAGACCTTCTGCTCGGAACTGATCGAGGCGGAGGGCGTGGCGGTCGTGTTCGGCTCGGCTTTTGGCCTCGGCCCGAACTTCCGCATCTCCTACGCCACATCCGAGGCGTTGCTCGAAGAGGCCTGCACGCGCATCCAGCGCTTCACCGCCTCGCTGACCTGATCAGGGCATCCCGAACGCCAAAACCCGGCCGCGAGCCGGGTTTTCGAGGCGATAGGCACCAGCCTCATCCCTGCTCATTGGTTTCGCGCGCCGAACGTGCCTCGGCCGGCGCCAGAATGGCGACCAGAAGCCCGGCCGTGACGAACGAGACGATGGCCGCCGTCAGCATCGCCGCATGGAAGCCGCCGGCATAGGCGGCTGCGAACAGAGCGCGCAGGCCGTCCTCTCCCATCGCCGCATCGGCTGCGAAATCGTGTCTTGAAACGGCGGCGCGAGCCACCGCTCCAGCATTGGCGACCCCAGCATTTTCAAGATGCCCCGTCAGCAGGGTTGCTGCCCGCATGCTCATCAGGGCGCCGAGCAGCGCGATGCCGATGGCGGTCCCGCTCTGGCGGGTTGCGTTGATCACCGCCGACACCATGCTCGACCGCTCGCGCGGCGCAAACGACATCGCGGCGGCGCTGCCGGTCGGGATCGACAGCGCGTTGCCGAGGCCGCCGACGGCAAACAGCAGGCCGATCGTCACATAGGGGCTTGAGGCTTCAACCCAGCACATGCCCAGCATGGAAAACCCGCTCGAAAGATAGCCGGCGGCCATCAGCGCCGAATGTCCGTAGCGCTGACTGAGCCCGCCGATCGCCGGCGACACGACCATCTGGACAAGGAACAGCGGCGCCATGCGCAAGCCGGTCTGTGTCGGCGACCAGCCCTGGGCCTGCTGCAGGAACATCGAATAAAGGAAGACGCCGGTGTAGGAGGTGAGGCCGAGCGCGAACGATGCGACATTGGCGACGGCAAAGCGAATGTCGCGAAACAGGCCAAGCGGCAGCATCGGCCGCGGCGTGCGCGCCTCGAAGGCAAGGAAGACTGCCAAGCCGGCCAGGCCGGCAACAACGGCCGCGACCGTCCGCGGATCGCCCCAACCGTTTTCACCTGCCGATATCAGGCCAAAGGTCAGCGCACCCAGCCACAGAATGCTGAGCGCCAGGCCGACAAGGTCGAGATGAGCATGCTCGGGGTGGGAAGTCTCTACGATCGAAGCTGCACCCAGCACGATCGTGGCCAAGCCGAGCGGCAGGTTGATCAGGAAAATGCTCTGCCATCCGGCGGCTTCGACCAGGATGCCGCCGACGACGGGGCCGGCGAGCAGCGAGATGGCGGCAAACGACGCCCAGCCGCCAATGACGCCGGCGCGCTCGCGGGCATCGGGAAACGCCTGCGTCAGGATCGACAGCGCGCCCGGAATGATCAGCGATCCGGCGATCCCCTGCACCACCCGGCCTGCCAGCAGCACCGGCAGGTTGGGCGCGATTGCACAGATGGCAGAACCAGCCACGAAGATGCCGATGCCTGCCAGCCAGGAGCGCTTGCGCCCGTAGCGGTCACCGATCAGGCCTGCCGACAGCATGAAGGCAGACAGGCAAAGCGTGTAGGCGTCGATCACCCATTGCAGCCCGGCGAAGTCGATGCCGAGCGCAATCTGGATCGTCGGCAGGGCGACATTGACGATGCTGATGTCGAGCAGCGCGACGAATGTGCCGAGATAGACGGCGGCAACAAGAGGCAAGCGACGATTCGACATGACGACTCCAAACCTAAGTGTTGAAATCACCTATAATGACCAGACGCGACGCGCTTTTAGGACCGATCAAAAGCGCCCGGCTCAGCCGCCATACTGCTCGTCCGTCACCTTCTCCAGCCAGTCGGCATGGACGCCGTCGAGCGCCTCCTGCATGGCGATATGCTCCATCGCCGATTTCGGGGCAGCGCCGTGCCAATGCTTTTCATCAGGCGCAAACGAGATAACGTCGCCGGCCCGGATCTCCTGTATCGGCCCGCCCCAGCTTTGCGCGAGGCCGGCGCCTGATACGACGTAGAGCGTCTGCCCAAGCGGATGCGTGTGCCAGTGGGTACGCGCGCCGGGCTCGAAACTGACCATGATGGCGCGCAGACGCGCCGGGGCTTCCTTCTCGATGATCGGCGTCTGCAACACACGGCCGGTGAAGTACTTTTCCGGCGCAATGACGGTCGGCACGCTGCCGCAGGCAATGATCTTCATCGTCGCGAATCCTCAAGCTGATGGCGGACCGGTCGGCGACGGCCGTTCCTTTTTTGCGGCAAGAAACGGGCACTTTCGTCCGATAACCATCATGGCGCAACCGCTTTTGCGGCTGTTCGGTGACGGCTCGGTCGCGGGATTTGATGGGGAACCTAGGCTCGCACCCGTCGGCCCCACCGATCACGGCTCAGCATCCGCGACGTCAGGCAGCCCTCAAATCCCTTGCCCTCCCGGCTAACCCGTGGGACGATGCTTTTGGGCAGGTGGCGAACTGAAAAAAAGCCCCGCCCGCGACGGTCGACAGGCCGGCCGCCGCTCCCAGGGAAACGCCTGAGTGGAGGTCAGTCATGGGAACTCGCGCCGGAGGACGACGCACGGGACCGAAATGCATTGCCATAGTCGGTCCCTTTGCAAGCGGTAAGACGACACTTCTCGAAGCCATATTAGCCCGCACGGGCGCCATTGCCCGCCAGAATCCCGTTTCCTCGGGAAACACCGTTTCCGACCATTCGCCCGAGGCACGCGCCCACGCCATGAGCGTCGAGGCAACCTTTGCCACCACCGAATTCATGGGCGAGCAACTCACTTTCGTCGATTGTCCCGGCTCCATCGAATTCTCCTTCGAGGCAGAGCCGGTGCTTGCCACCTGCGACATCGCGGTGGTCGTCGCCGAGGCCGACGAGAAGAAGATTCCTGCCCTGCAGCTGATCATGCGCAAGCTCGACGATCTCGGCGTGCCGCGCATCATGTTCCTCAACAAGGTCGACAAGGCGATATCAGGCGTGCGCGACACGCTGAAGATGCTGCAGCCGGCAAGCTCGGTGCCGTTGCTGCTTCGCCAGGTTCCGCTGCGGAAGAACGGCGTCGTCATCGGCTCGATCGATCTCGCTCTGGAGCGCGCCTACATCTATCGCGAATATGCCGAAAGCGAGGTGGCCGAGATTCCGGGCGACGACAAGGCGCGCGAGTTGGAGGCTCGCTTTTCCATGCTGGAGACGCTCGCCGATCATGATGACCAGTTGATGGAGCAGCTCCTCGAAGAGATTGAGCCGCCGAAGGACGCGATCTTCGACGATCTCGCCGCCGACCTGCGTGACGGCGCGGTCACCCCCGTGCTGATCGGCACTGCCGAGAAGGGCAACGGCGTGCTGCGCCTGTTGAAGACGATCCGCCACGATGCGCCCGACATCGAGGCGACCCGCAAGCGCCTTGGTGCACCGGACGGAAATGCGACCGTGGTCCAGGTGATGAAAACCATTCACACCGCGCATGGCGGCAAGCTGTCGGTCTCGCGCATCCTTTCCGGCCAGCTTGCCGACGCCTCCGAGCTCTTCCTTTCGAATGGCGCCACGGCAAAAGTCTCCGGCATCTACAGAATGCTCGGCAAGGATCAGTCCAAGCTCACCTCGGCCAAGGCCGGCGACACGGTCGCGCTCGGCAAGCTGGACGACGTCACGACCGGCCAGACGCTGAGTTCGGCCAAAGGCGGCATCAAGCCGCTGGTAACGCTGGCGCCGCCGCAACCGGTCTTTGCCTTCGCGCTGCGCCCGAAGGAACGCAAGGACGAGGTGAAGATGTCGGCGGCCATCCAGCGCCTTGCCGAGGAAGACCCCTCGCTCAGCCTGCGCCACAATCAGGATTCGGCCGAAACCGTGCTGTCGGGCCATGGCGAGATGCATCTGCGCGTCGTGCGCGAGCGGCTGGAAGGCAAGAACCAGATCCCGATCGAAGGCCATCCGCCGGCCGTGCCTTATCGCGAGACGATCCGCAAAACGGCGCAGCAGCGTGGCCGCCACAAGAAGCAGTCGGGCGGCCATGGCCAGTTCGGCGACGTCGTGATCGAGATCAAGCCGCTGCCGCGCGGCTCCGGCTTCCAGTTCACCGACACCATCACCGGCGGCGCCGTGCCGAAAACCTATATCCAGTCGGTCGAGACCGGCGTGCGTGATTATCTGAAATCCGGCCCGCTCGGCTTTCCGGTGGTCGATGTCGCCGTCAATCTGTCCGACGGCTCCTATCACGCCGTCGATTCATCAGACATGGCCTTCCAGATGGCGGCGAAGCTGGCAATGAAGGAAGGCATGGCGGCCTGCTCGCCAGTGCTGCTCGAACCGGTCATGAAGGTCGAGATCGTCACGCCGTCCGACGCGACGTCGAGGATTATCGCCCTGATCCCGCAACGGCGCGGCCAGATTCTCGGCTACGATGCGCGGCCTGGCTGGCCGGGATGGGATGTGGTCGAGGCGACCATGCCGCAGGCCGAGATCGGCGACCTGATCATCGAGTTGCGTTCGGCCACCGCAGGCGTGGCCAGCTATCGTGCCGCCTTCGACCATATGGCCGAACTCACCGGTCGCCTGGCCGACGAGGCGTTGAACGCCAATGGCAAGGCCGCCTGACACTGGATTTGGCGCCAGTATCGCAGGCTGCTGAACACAAGGAAACGGCGTCCGGAATGATCCGGACGCCGCTCTCTTGCGGACCGTCTTCGTGGGAGGCGAAACGGCAGGTCCGCCGCACATGCCGCCAGCGCCTGACGGCCTCAGCGGAAGAATGGTTCGGACGCGGTAGCCGCCTGAGCCCGGATCGTCCGAGTGATGCCCCCATCTCCCGCACGAACCACACCGCGTCCTATGATCTGCTTAGTCGATGCTGAGCGCCTGTGACAGGTTACCTGAGGTTACATGTCACTGTTACGTGACAATTTCGGTCGGCTTTCCCTCAGCGCCAGCAGGTTTCGGGCAACAAAAAAGCCGGATCAATGAAGATCCGGCTGAGTTTGATTGGAAGTGCCTGTCAGGGCTAACCTCCAGAGGGGAACACTCGAGGGCGCTAATGGGAGGAGAACGCGCCCAGGAGATGATCTATATATGTGCTCATCATGCCCAAGAAACAAGCATCTATTTTGCAACACACGCATGCAAAATGACACAGGCTGTGGTCTAACCCATTCCTTGCCTTCGTAGGACCAGCAAAATCGTCGAAATGCGATGCACAGTCAGGCAAAAATCATTGTCAAGCAGCGAATCAGAGCAGATTCTCAGCCCAGAACGCAGAAACAGCGAATGACGTCGAAGCAGGCAGCACGCGTTTATTTTTGCGGCAGCCTCGCATCGGCCCGAAAACCGGAATCGATTTTGCTGCGCTGACCTTCGGTTCGGAAACACGATGCGCAGATTCAAAGTGCTAGAGCGTACCTTGCGCGTCCAAGTGGAAGCACGTCGCCCTGGAAGGAGGCCTCAATGAGGACACCTTGGGCGATCGCCGGCAGCGCATTATTCTTCGTCGCAGCGCCCGGCGTGGTCGCGGGATTGCTGCCCTGGCTGTTGACCGATCGCTATCGTCTGCCATGGTCGACCCTGCCCGGCTTGGTCCCGGTCGGCTGGGTCGTGATTGTCGTCGCAGCGGCCCTGCTGCTTCATGCCTTCGCCCGTTTTGCTCTCGAAGGCCTGGGCACGCCCGCCCCGGTCGCGCCTACCGAACGGCTGGTCGTCGGCGGCATCTACCGCCATGTCCGCAACCCGATGTATCTGGCGGTGCTGTCGATCATCCTTGGCCAGGCGCTGCTGCTTTCGAGCTGGGCTCTGGTCGCCTATGCCACTATCGCCGCCATCGCCATGGTCTCGTTCGTGAAGCTCTACGAGGAACCGACGCTCGCCCGCCGCTACGGCGCCGACTACGAGGCCTACCGCCACGCCGTTCCAGGCTGGCTGCCCCGACTGACGCCATGGTGCGGCCAGTAGGAGATGATCGCCCGCGCTGCAAAGCGGGAGGCGATTTGCAGAAGGGATTAGTCTAGAACGACCAGCTGCGCGCCTTGGCGATGATGAAATCGCGGAAGACATGCAGTTTCGCCTGGTTCTTCATCGCATCGGGATAGGCGAAATAGGTGTCGAAGGACGGCACTTCGGTCTCCGGCAGCAACTGCACCAACCCTGAGTCCTTGCTGACCACATAGTCGGGCAGCATGGCGATGCCGGCGCCGCCCTGTACCGCGCGCTTGATCGACAATATGTCGTTGATCTGCAGCGTCGGCACCCTTTGCCCGCCTTCGAAATCGCCAACCGTTTCCAGCCAGTTCAATTCCGACAGATGCGCCGGCACCGGCACGCCGAAGGTGACGATGCGATGGGCCTTCAACTCGGCGATCGACGCCGGCTTGCCATACTTGTTGACGTAGGAGGGCGCCGCGTAGAGATGAAAATGCACGGTGAACAGGCGGCGCTGGATGAGATCAGGCTGCTGCGGCTGGCGCAGCCGGATCGCGCAGTCCGCCCGGCGCATGGTGAGGTCGAGTTCCTCGTTTGCCAGGATCAACTGCAGGCTGATCTCGGGATAGAGCTCGATGAATTCCTGCACGCGCTCCGTCAGCCAGCCGGCGCCAAGCCCCACCGTGGTCGTCACCCTGAGCACGCCGGAGGGCCGGTCCTTGGCCTCGGTCAGCCGCGACTTGATCGTCTCCAGCTTCATCAGCACGTCATGAGCCGTGCGGAACAGCATTTCACCCTGCTCGGTCAGCACCAAACCGCGGGCATGACGATTGAACAGCGGCACGCCGACATCATGTTCGAGCGCGCTGACCTGCCGTGAAATCGCCGATTGCGACAGATGCAGTGTCTCGGCGGCATGGGTAAATGACCCAGCTTCCGCGGCAGCGTGAAACACGCGTAGCTTGTCCCAGTCCAACGCCATGATGCCCCTCGTTCTGTTTTTTGGCGTCTGAATGAAAAATCAGGCTTTTGCGCGGCTTTTCTCGGCCGCTTCCTTACTCCGCTGCTTCGCGGTGAACTTCGATCCCGGCAAGGTACTTTTCCGCCTCGAGCGCCGCCATGCAGCCGAGCCCCGCCGCCGTCACCGCCTGGCGGTAGATGTCGTCGGTCACGTCGCCGGCGGCAAACACGCCCGGCACGTCGGTGCAGGTCGAATCCGGCGCCGTCCACAGATAGCCGTTCGGCTTCTGCTTCAGCTTGCCGGCGAACAGCTCGACCGCCGGCGCATGGCCGATCGCCACGAACACGCCGTCGACCGTCAGATGCATCTCCTGGCCGGTCACCACATTGCGCAGCTTCAGCCCTTCCACCGACGGCGGCAGCGGCATCTTGCCGGACTGGCCGGTGATCTCGTCGACGACGGTGTCCCAGATGACGCGGACATTGTCCTTCTTGAACAGCCGCTCACTCAGGATGCGCTCGGAGCGGAAGTCGCTGCGCCGATGGATGACCGTCACGCTCTTTGCCAGGTTGGACAGATAGAGCGCCTCCTCCACCGCCGAATTGCCACCGCCGATCACCGCAACATCCTTGCCGCGATAGAAGAAGCCGTCGCAGGTGGCGCAGGCCGACACGCCGAAGCCCATGAAGGTCTGTTCACTCGGGATGCCCAGCCATTTCGCCTGCGCGCCGGTGGCGATGATCAGGGCGTCGGCGGTATAGGTGGTGCCGGAATCGCCCTTGGCTCGGAACGGCCGCACATTGAGGTCGACCTCGGTGATGATGTCGTTGATGACGTCGGTGCCGACATGCTCGGCCTGCTTCAGCATTTGTTCCATCAGCCACGGACCCTGGATCGGATCGGCGAATCCCGGATAGTTTTCGACATCGGTGGTGATCATCAACTGACCGCCCTGCTGCAGACCGGCGACCAGCATCGGCTTCAGCATGGCGCGGGCGGCGTAGATTGCCGCCGTATAGCCGGCGGGACCGGAGCCGATGATGAGAACGGGCGCGTGCTTGGTGGTCATAGCAGGGCTTTCACAACAACCGGACGCGAATGAAGCGTCCGGCACAGGGATCGATATCGGCCCTAATCTAGGTGTTGCAGGCGACGCCAGCAAGACGACCTGGCCTTCGTCCCCGGAAAGCTTCGGCACAAACAGACGATCCATGAACATCTTGCGCAGTGACTGTCCGAAAATCACCGGCTGAAGGGATGGAATGGACACCGAAGTCGTTTAATTACAAGATCACGAAAGATTCTTGCGTGAAGCGCCGAAGGTATCCATGCCGCTCAAAGCCGATCTCGATGCCATCGACTGGAAGATCCTGCGCGAGCTTCAGCAAGACGGGCGCATGACCAATGTCGAGCTGTCCGGCCGGGTCGGCATTTCGGCGCCGCCATGCCTGCGCCGTGTCAGGCGACTGGAAGAGACCGGCATTATCCGCGGCTACCGCGCCTTGCTCAATGCGCCGGCGCTCGGCCTGGACGTCGTCGCCTTCTGCCTCATCGGCCTGCACCACCAGGCCGACGCGGAGCTGAAAACCTTCGCCGAACGCACCCGCGGTTGGCCGATCGTGCGCGACGCCTGGATGGTGTCGGGCGAATCCGATTTCCTGCTGCATTGCGTGGCGAGCGACCTCGGCACCTTCCAGACATTCGTAATCGAGGAACTGGCCTCGGCGCCGAATGTCGACACGGTGCGCACTGCACTGACCATCCGCCGGGTCAAGGACGAGGGCCTGGTGGCTTTCAGCGAAATAAGAACCTAATCCCCGCCGAGTCCAGCGATGGTCTCGCATAGTTTCCTATGGTCGCTGCCGGTCGTCAGCTTGCGGGTTGTGAAAGTACCGTCGCTAGAAGTCCGATTGAATCTGCCGTGCACCAACCAGCCCTCGCATAGCCCGGCTCGCCGTCCGGCTTCCATGTCATCAGCCTTGTCGCCGACGATTATCGATCGGCTGATATCCACGCCCAGCAGATCGCGGGCGCGCAGAAGCATTCCCGGATTGGGCTTCCGCATCGGATGATCACCTGCTGCCAGTTCACCCGTCCCGCTCGAATGGTAGGCACAGGCGAGCACCAGATCGATCCGGCAACCCTGCGCTTCGAGAAGCGCCAGCAGCCGAGCATTGACGGCGGCGAAATCCGGCCAGCCGAAATAACCGCGAGCTATGCCCGACTGGTTGGAGACCACGATCGCAGGAAGGCCTGCAATGTTGGCCGTTCGGATCACCGGCAGCATCTCCGGCCGCAGCACGATGTCAGCCGGATCGCTGGGATAGCCGCTATCGACATTGATGGTGCCGTCACGATCGAGGAACAGCGCCGGCGTGCCGGCTGGAAAGACCGAGGTATCGATCCGCTCGACCCACAGGCCCGGCTCTTCGAGCGGGTACGGATTCGACCTTACCACAGGGCCGATGTCAGCCATCGCAGAGGCGCGCTTCGACCATTTCGCACAGATGATGATAGAGGCACAGATGCCCCTGCTGGATGATCGGCGTCGAGGTCGAGGGCACGTTGAGCAGGATGTCGGAGAGCGGCTTGAGCTTGCCGCCGGTGTCGCCGGTCAGGCTGATCACCGTCATGTCCATCATGCGCGCCTGTTCGGCGGCGGCGAGGATGCTGGCCGAGTTGCCGCTGGTCGAGATGGCGAGCAGCACAGCACCCGCCGCGCCATGCGCCTCGACCTGGCGTGAAAACACCGTGTCGAAGCCGTAATCATTGCCCCAGGCGGTCAGCACCGCCGCATTGGCCGGCAGCGCGATCACGTTGTAGGCCTTGCGCTCCTTCAGGAAGCGGCCGACCAGTTCGCCGGCGATGTGGATTGCGTCGCTCGCCGAGCCGCCATTGCCGCAGATCAGCAGCGCCTTCCCTTGCGAAAGTGCGGCGACGACAGCGGTAACCGCCCGCTCCATCTCGCTGCTGAGGTCGCGCTCGACCATCGCGGTGATCGCGGCCGCCGAGCGGACCAGGTAATCGTTCAGTTCGGACATGAAACCCTCAGTTTGTACTGCCGGCGCGCAACTTGCCGATGGTGCCGGTGGTGCTCTTGCCGGCGACGAGATCGACCAGCACGACGCGGCCGCCCGCCTTCTGCACCACTTCGGCGCCGACCACCTGATCGATCGTATAATCGGCGCCCTTGACCAGTATGTCGGGCTTCAGCGCCTCGATCAGGCCGAGCGGCGTGTCTTCCTCGAAGACGACGACGGCATCGACCGAGGCAAGCGCCGCCAGCACGCAGGCGCGGTCATGCTCGTCGTTGACCGGGCGCCCCGGCCCTTTCAGCCGGCGCACCGAGGCATCGCTGTTGAGGCCGAGAACCAGCCGGTCGCACTGGCTGCGCGCCGCGTGCAAAAGGCTGACATGGCCAGCGTGAAGGATATCGAAACAGCCATTGGTGAAGCCGACGCTCAGGCCTTCGTCCTTCCACGTCGCCACCAGCCGGGCAGCGGCGGCGGCATCGAGGATTGCATCCTTGTGAGCAATCGGTCCGTGCGAGCGAAACAACGCGCCGGTGAGTTCCTCGACCGTCAGCCGCGCGGTACCGCGCTTTCCCACCACCACGCCACCCGCCGCATTGGCGATGGCGGCGGCCATGATGCGGTCGGCGCCCGCGGCAAGAGCCAACGCAAACGTCGCAATGACAGTGTCGCCGGCGCCGGAAACGTCGAACACTTCCCGCGCCTGCGTGGCGATGTGCCGGGCATCGTCCGCGCCGACGACGCTCATGCCTTTTTCGCTGCGCGTCGCGACGACGAAACCGAAGCCATGTGCCGAGATCAACTCACGCGCCGCGGCCACGATCTCGTCATCGGCAAATACCGCGCGTCCGACCGCTTCGCCAAGTTCCTTGCGATTGGGCGTGATCGCCGTCGCCCCGGCATAGCACGCATAGTCGCGGCCCTTGGGATCGACCAGCACCGGCTTTCCCGCTTCGCGGCAGATCGAGATCAGTTCGGCGGCGACGCCGTCGAGCAACATGCCCTTGCCGTAGTCGGACAGGATGACGATGTCGGCTTGCACGAGCGCGGTGCGGAAATACCGGACCAGTGTCGCCCGCTCTGCGTCGCCCAGCGGCTTGATTTCCTCTTCGTCGAAGCGCAGCACCTGCTGGTTGAGCGCGCTGAACCGGCTTTTCGAAGACGTCATGCGGTTCGCGTCCTGTGCGAGGCCGCCGGTGTCGACACCAAGCTCGGCGAGCATGCGCATGAGATTGTCGCCGGCCTGATCGTCGCCGATCACCGAGACTGGTATCGCGGCAGCGCCGAGCGAGACGATGTTGGAGACGACATTGCCGGCGCCGCCCATCGCCGACGTTTCGCCGCGCCCGCGCAGCACCGGAATAGGCGCTTCAGGCGAAATCCGCTCGATGACGCCGTTGACGAAACGGTCGAGGATGAAGTCGCCGACCACCAGCACGGTGACGCCGCTGAACCGCGAGATGGCGCGGTGAAGGGGTTCGGGAGAAGGCAGGTATTGCTCGCTCATGTCATCCGCGACGTGCAATGGGAACCGGTCCCGGTGCTGCGAAAGCACTGGACTGGCAGGGCTGGTCGTTCATGGCGAAGCCGATATACCGCAATTCGGCCCAACGCAACGGCGGGCGCCGAGCGGATCAGAGTCAACGCCGGTTGGCGGATCAGCTTTTCTGCAAAGCCACATGAACGCCCAATCCGACGAGCACCGCACCGCCCGCACGCCGCATGAGGCGCTGCGCGTGGCTCGAGCGCCGCAGCCTGGTGATCAGCGCGCCTGCCAGCACCACGCAGATGACATCCGCCGAGGAGAACATCAGATTGACGATCGTCCCGAGAACGAGGAATTGGAGCCAGACGGGAAATGTCGCCGACGCGTCGATGAATTGCGGCAGGAACGCCATGAAGAAGATCGCCGTCTTGGGATTGAGCACCTCGACGGTGATGCTCTCGAAAAAGGCGCGGCGGGCCGATTTCGGCACAATGCCCGGGATGACGGCATCGTCTTGCGCCTTGGCGCGGAACAGCGAGACACCCAGCCAGATCAGATAGAGCGCGCCGGCCAGCTTGACCGCCACGTAGAGCGTCGGCACCGCGTGGAAAAGCACGGACAGCCCGGCAGCAGCGGCGATGACATGCACGTAGCCGCCAAGATGAATGCCCAGCGCCGCCGTCAGGCCGGACCAGCGGCCGCGCGCCATGGTTTGCGCAGCAGCGTAAAGCATCGCCGGACCGGGAATGTAGGCAAAGATCGCCGTGGTGGCGAAGAAGGCGATAAGCAGTTCGGTCGACGGCATTGCCTTGCTCCTGTCGCGCTTCGCCGGTGAGTCGCCGACTGAAGCGATTGCTTTGCGGCGGCACTGTGACGCTCACCCAGCCGCCGGATTGCGACCTGCTTTATCGACAGCCTCGCCAGCCTCCCCTATAAGGGCCGGAATCGGCACAAGATACCAGAGGCTTTCATGATCATCGTCACGGGCGGCGCCGGCATGATCGGCTCCAACATCGTTGCCGCCCTCAACGCCGAAGGGATTAGCGACATCCTCGTCGTCGACGACCTGACCGACGGCCACAAGATCGCCAATCTCGCCGATCTGCAGATCGCCGATTATCTCGACAAGGACGATTTCCTGCCGCGGATGGAGGCGGGGGACCTTGGCCGCATCGAGGCCGTCTTCCACCAGGGCGCCTGCTCGACCACCACCGAGTGGAACGGCAGGTTCATGATGGAGGTCAACTACGCCTATTCGAAGCGGCTGCTGCATGCCTGCCTCGCGCTGCGGGTGCCCTTCCTCTACGCCTCCTCCGCGTCGGTCTACGGCGGTGGCGCCGAGTTTCGCGAGGAGCCGGAATGCGAACGCCCGCTCAATGTCTATGCCTATTCAAAGAAGCTGTTCGACGACTATGTCCGCCGCACCGTCTTCGATACCGATCATTCGCCGGTAGCGGGCCTGCGCTATTTCAACGTCTACGGACCGCGCGAGGCGCATAAGGGCGCCATGGCCTCGGTCGCCTTCCACTTGTTCAATCAGGTCGAGCAAGGCCAAAACCCGAAGCTGTTCGGCGCCTATGAAGGTTTCGGACCCGGCGAGCAGAGCCGCGATTTCATCCATGTCGGCGATGTCGCCGACGTCAATCTGTGGCTGTGGAAACGCGGCTTAAGCGGCATCTTCAACTGCGGCACCGGCCTTGCCCAGCCGTTCCGCGCCATTGCCGAAACGGTGATCGGCGCGCTGGGCAAAGGCGAGATCGAGTTCATCGACTTCCCCGACCACCTCAAGGGCAGCTACCAGAGCTTTACGCAAGCTGATATGTCCCGGTTGCGCGCCGCCGGCTACAATGGTCAGTTTCGCACAGTGGAAACCGGCGTCAGAGACTATGTCGAATGGCTGAAAGCCCAACGATCCTCGTGATCGGCCCACGCTGGGTGGGCGACATGGTGATGGCGCAGTGCCTGTTCTCGGCGCTGAGGGAGCTTCACCCGAACGCCGCGATCGACGTGCTGGCGCCGGCATGGGCGGCGCCACTGGTCAAGCGCATGCCCGAAATACGCCAGCAGGTCGAACTGCCGCTGAAATCCGGCGCACTGGAATTCCGCACCCGAAGGCGCTTCGGCCGCCTGCTGCGCGGCCATTACGACATGGCCTATATCATGCCTGGAAGCTGGAAGTCGGCGCTGGTCCCGTTCTTTGCCCGCATTCCGCGCCGCATCGGCCATCTCAAGGAAATGCGCTACGGGCTGCTGACCGATATCGTTCCCTTGCCCGACCAGGTGAAACGGCGCACGGCGCAGGCCTATTTCGGCCTCGCCCAAGGGGGCACGTTCCGGGCCCCGAGGCTCGCCATCGACACAGAAAACCAGGCGGCACTGCTGGGCCGTTTCGGGCTGGAGGCGAACAAATTCGTGGCACTTATGCCCGGCGCCGAGTTCGGGCCCGCCAAACGCTGGCCGAGCGAACGCTATGCCGGTCTTGCCGGCGACATGATGGCGAAAGGTTTTAGGGTCGCACTGTTCGGATCGAAGAACGACGCCGAGGTGACGGCGGAAATCGCTACGCTTGCACCAGGCGCTGTCGATCTCGCCGGCCAGACGCGGCTGGAGGACGCCATCGACCTGATCGCCGCGGCCAGGCTTGCGGTATCGAACGACAGCGGGCTGATGCATGTCGCCGCCGCGGTCGGCACGCCGATCGTTGCCGTCTATGGCTCGACCTCGCCTGAGAATACGCCGCCGCTCGCCGAGCAGCGCGAACTGGTCTGGCTCGGCCTGTCCTGTTCGCCCTGCCACCAGAAAATCTGCCCGCTCGGCCATCTCAATTGCCTGAAGACGCTCGAGGTGTCACAGGTCGCGGCAGCAGCGGAACGGCTGCTGGAAATGCCGGCCGCCGCATGAGGGTGCTCATCGTCAAGACATCCTCGATGGGTGACGTCATCCACACGTTTCCGGCCGTCGAGGATGCTCGCCGCTACCGGCCGGACGTATCGTTCGACTGGTGCGTGGAAGAAGCCTTTGCCGGCATCGTGGCGCTGCATCCAGCCATCGCAACCATCCACACCGTGGCGATCCGGCGCTGGCGCACAGGCCCACTCGGCCGCGGCACATGGCGCGAGGCGGCAAGATTGCGTCGCGCCTTGCGCGATTGCCGCTACGATCTCGTCATCGATGCGCAAGGATTGCTGAAATCGGCCCTGGTGGCGAAACTGGCCGCGGCGCCGATCGCCGGCTTCGACCGCTCGAGCGCCCGCGAGCCTTCGGCGACTTTGTTCTACGACCGCCGCTATGCCGTGCCGCGCGATCTGCACGCCATCGAACGCACAAGGCGCCTGTTCGGGCTGGCGCTCGGCTATGAACCGGATTTTTCCAGGCTTGAGTCCGGCATCGTGCCGCCAGCCGGCGGTTCGACCTTTGTCGGCGAAAACCCCACCTTGCTGCTGCACGGCACCAGCCGCGAGGACAAGAAATGGCCGGTAGGCGACTGGATCGAGACTGCCGGGCTTCTCGTGGAGAGAGGAATGACGCCGGTCACCACCTGGTCTAACGACAGAGAAAAGGCGGTTGCCGAAGCGATTGCCGCGGCCGTTCGGCAGACCGTGCTGGTGCCGAAATTACCGCTTGCCGAGATCGCCGCGATCATCGGCCGCTCGGTGCTGATCATCGGCGCCGACACCGGCCTCACTCACCTCGCCAGTGCCTTCGGCCTGCCCACCGTCGCCGTGTTTCTGGCGACAGAACCCGGCCTGACCGGCCCGCGCGGGCCGTTCTCGTCAACGCTGCTGGCTGCGCCTGGCGGTCACGTCGCGCCTGCGGAGGTGGTGGCGGAGGCCGAGAGGCTGCTGGCGCTCAAATCGCAGGCCGCGACATAGGACCTTTTCAGAATTCGCTCTGGCGAGTCGCTAGTCGGCCGCCAGAGTAGAATTATCAACAGGCCCTAGATGAACTGCACCTGGACGATCTCGTAGCCCCGCGCACCGCCTGGCGCGTTGACCTCGATCGCATCGCCGACTTCCTTGCCGATCAGCGCCCGCGCGATCGGCGAGGAGATCGAGATGCGGCCGGACTTCACGTCGGCTTCCTGGTCGCCGACGATCTGGTAGGTCTTCTTCTCTTCCGTATCCTCGTCGACCAACACCACGGTCGCGCCGAACTTGACCTTTTCGCCGCTGAGCTTGGTGACGTCGATCACTTCGGCACGCGCGATGAAGTCCTCAAGCTCGTTGACGCGGCCTTCATTGAGGCTCTGCGCCTCTTTCGCCGCGTGGTATTCGGCGTTTTCGGAAAGATCGCCATGCGAGCGCGCTTCGGAGATCGCTTCGATGATGCGCGGCCGTTCTTCCTGCTGCCGCCAGCGCAGTTCTTCCTTCAATGACGCGAACCCCTCGCCTGTCATCGGGACCTTGTTCATGATGCCTGACCTTTCCTGCCGCCGCCCCCGCATTCCGGGAGCGACCTTGTCGATGGGTACAAAAAGAAAACGGTCCGGCAGCCTCGGGCTAACGGAACCGTCTCACCGCAATTTCCCCCAATATAGCAATCTTCGCGGGTTTTTCACGCCAAAAAAATCGGTTTTTAAAAATTCACCCGCCCATTTGTGGAAATGCCGTCACGGCAGCGCGGCCGGCAGGGCGAGCGGTAACAAAAAACCGGCTGCGATTGCTCGCAGCCGGTATGAGAGCGTTTTGAAGTCGAATCAGCTCTTCATGAAATGGTCTATCTGCTCAGACAGCATGCCGTATTCACGAGATCCCTTGCCGGTGCGCTTCTCGATCTCGCGGAGCTGTTTCTGGGCGCCGGCGAGATCGCCGATCTGCAGATGCGCCTCGCCGAGATATTCACGCACCAGCGTGTAATCAGGATCGATGCGCAGCGCTTCCTCGTAGTAGCCGAGGCCGACGGTGACGCGCCCGGAATGGCGATGCGAGTAGCCGAGATAGTTGAGGATGCGTGGGTCCTGCTTGTTGGCGGCCAGGCTGAGCACGGCGATAGCCTCACCATAACGTCCGGCCATCGCCAGCGCGTGGCCGGCTTCATAGATGTTGTCGTCGTCCAGCATGCCCTGCTTGGGTGCAACGCACTTCTTCAGCTTCTTGTCCCAGACCGTGCCTTTCTTGCACTGGGTGGTGGTCTGGTCGCTCCCGCCCCCACCTTCACCGGCCGAAAACACCGGAACAGCAAACAGCGGCAAGGCGGCAACCGCCAGAACCTGAATCAGCAATCGTCTGCGCATCGAAGCCTCCTTGAAGCATGACAATGCAGGACTAACGCCGGGCAAAAGCCGTTTCATCCCGGAAAAACTCGTGGCCTGCTGAAACGTTTTGGAAACGGTCCGTGCCGGCCGCAAAAATTGAAGAGCCGAACATGACGTGACGAGCGCTGCAAATTCGCTATCATCCAACATACGGCAAACGGCAAACGGAGTATACGGAGAATGCCAGTGCGGCGGCCTCTTGAAAAGGAATGGGAGCTTTCGATCGGTCCCGACACGGTGCGCCTGTTCATCCTCAAGGCGAAGGCGCTGAGCGCCGCCGTCAACGAAGACTATGCCGATGGCGCCGAGCACGAGGTAGAGCTCGACGGCCAGGCGCACGACAACCACCACCATGACGGTCTCGTCGAGGAAAGCTCCGAAAACCTCACCGAAGAAGAACTGCGCGAGCTGATCAACGATCTCAATGTCGACGAGGCAGCCGAACTCGTAGCACTCGCCTGGGTTGGCCGCGGCGACTATGACGCCTCGGAATGGGCGGACGCGCTGGCGGCCGCGCGCGAGCGCGCCAACAAGCGCACGGCGAAATATCTGCTCGGCATGCCGCTGCTGGCCGACTGGCTGGAGGAAGGGCTGGAAGCGATCGGTGCGTAACGCCGCGGTTACCGTTCGTGATCGGCCAAACCCTCATTCAGGGCAACTTCCGCATTCGCCCGCCGTTAAGATCGAATGGCGGCGCTCACCCTTCCCGGATTGCTCAGATTGGCGCTGCCTTTGGCGGCGGCGATACTGTTCGCAGGAACGGCGCTGGCCCAAGCTCCGGAATTGCCTGAAACCGTGCCCGTCCCGGAGTTCAATCGATCGCAATCGGCGCAAGAAGCCGCACCTGCCGACGTGCCGGTTCCCGAGCCGCGCCCTGATGTGCCAAAGCCTCCCGCGACCGACACGCTGAACCAGCAGGACCAGCCTAAGGAAACCCGGCCGGAGCCACCGGCAATCGCTCCAGCGCCAAGCCAAAAGCCCGCCGAGGCGGAACCGCCGGCCACCGCCCCGAAACCGCCGGAGAAGCCGACGCAAGCGCAGGGGAAAGAAATCCCTCCCGACCCGCGCTCGGCCTCTGTGCCGCAGGAAAAAATGCCGGAGGAGGAACTTGCCTGCCGCAGGCGGCTAAAGTCGATGGGCGTCGACTTCGAGGAACGCAAGGCCGAGCACGATGCGGCGGTCGGCTGCTCGATCCCCTATCCGATCGCGCTCAAGACGTTGGGCAGATCCGTTGCTATCGGCCCCGAAACCGAGCTGAACTGCCAGATGGCCGAGGCCGCCGCGCGCTTCGCCATCGATATCATCCAGCCGGCGGCCAAGGCCGAGCTCGGCGCCAATCTCAAGTCGCTCAGCCAGGCATCCGCCTTTGTCTGCCGGCCGCGCCATGGCGGAGGGAAACTGTCGGAACATGCTTTCGGCAACGCGCTCGACATCGCCAGCTTCACGTTTTCGAGCGGCAGAAAAATCGACGTCGGCCCAGCGCTACCGGAGAAGGACGCGAAATTCCTGAATGCGGTGCGCAAGGCAGCCTGCGGACCGTTCAAAACCGTGCTCGGCCCGGGCAGCGATGCGGATCACTCGCTGCATCTCCATCTCGACCTTGCACCGCGCCGCAACGGCGGCACCTTCTGCCAGTGACATGATCCCGGACCGGCATGCGTGCCGCAATTTGGCCGCAGCCGTAAACGCGGCCGCTGATTTTTCCTTTACTCTTGGCGGTTAAGCTCTGTCTCATCTGATCATGATCCCGAAAAGTGGGATCCGGTTTTCGGAGAAAGATCAGGATCAAACAATTAGGCAGAGCCTGATCGGGATCAGGCTCTGGGACAGGGATCTTGTCGATGGCCGGGATATTTCGCGCCGCGTTTGTCGCCGTGCGGCAAACCAGACGCGCGCGCATGATTGCCGGCGCGCTTGCGATCGCGGCGATCTCAGCCTGCACCACAGGCAGCGTGCTTTCGCTGGAACCGGCCGTCGATGTCGGCAGCCAGACATCAGCTGTCCCGAAATATGCCGGCATGCAGAGCCTCGTCCCGTCCAACCCGTACATGACCGCCGCCTATCCACGCATGGACGAGCCGATGGCGCCGACCGAACAGATGCCGGCCAGCGAGATCGACTGCCGCAAGGAGTTGAAACGCCTGGGCGTCGTCTACACCGACCTTGCGCCGATCCACGAAGGCCAGTGCGGCATCGACTATCCGGTCAAAGTCTCGGCCGTCGGCAGCATCGGGATGAAGCCAGCCGCGACGCTGACCTGCGACATGGCCGCCACCTTCGCCGGCTGGACCAGGAATGAACTGGTTCCGTCCGCCCGCTGGCGTTATTTCTCCGGCGTCAAGACCATTCGCCAGGGCTCGAGCTATTCCTGCCGCAGGATCGCCGGCGAAGGCGTGCTGTCGGAGCACGGCAAGGGCAACGCCCTCGACATCATGAGCATCGAGCTCAGCAATGGCAACGACATCGACGTGCGCAAGCCCGGGCTGTTCGCCTTCCGCACGCGCGGCTTCCTCAACACTGTGCGCGCCGACGGCTGTCAGTATTTCACCACGGTGCTTGGTCCCGGCTACAATTACGACCACCGCAACCATTTTCATTTCGACATCAAAAACCGCAAGAACGGCTACCGCGCCTGCCGCTAGAGCATCGGACCCAAAAGTGGATACCGGTTTTGGGATAACCCGATGCTCCAAACAACATGACACCGAACGCATGCCCACTGCCCAAGGTCTGCGCCGCCGCGTAGAATGACGCCACATAAAGTGATGCCATATCACCGGGGTGGTACCTCGTGAGCCGACGAAGCCTTCGACGACGCGCAACGACCTGGCTGGTGGCGTTCTGTGCCGGCTATCTCGTGCTCGCCTATTTCGCCGCGCCGGAATTCTGGACCCTGCGGGACCGCAACTTCCGCACACAGCGCTTCGAGATGGTGACGCACACGCCGCAAGGCATTGCGGGCGATCCGATCAATGTCGGCCTCGTCGGTACCAGAAAAGAGCTGGTCCATGCCTTCGCGGTCGCCGGATGGGACACGGCCGACGCCATCACGCTGAAGACCGCGATCGAGATCGGCGAAAGCGTGCTGTTCGATCGGCCCTATCCCGACGCGCCGGTCAGCCGGTTGTTATTCGAAGGCCGAGCACAGGATCTGGCCTTCGAGAAGCCGGTCGGCGACAGTGCCGACCGGCGTCATCACGTCCGCTTCTGGCAGACCGATGCGACCGGAGACGATGGCCGGCCGCTCTGGCTGGGTTCGGCAAGCTTCGATCGCGGCGTTGGGCTCAGCCACGACACCGGCGCGATCACTCACCATATCGGTCCCGACATCGACGCCGAGCGCGACTTCCTGATCCACGACCTGTCCGCCGCAGGCATGCTGATCTCGACCAGCGAGATATCAGGCATCGGTGCGACAAAGGCTGGGCGCAATGGCGGTGGCGACCCTTACTTCACCGACGGCAAGGCGGTGGTGGGCGTGCTCAGGCAGCTGCCGTAGGAGCGTCGCTGGCGATCCTTGGCCGGCCCGATCACGCCAGCGCGGTGCGGCTTCCGCTTTCGGCTGCTCTCTCGATCGCGGCGATGATGCGATGCACTGCGACCGCATCCTCGAAGCTCGGCGCCGAGCGGGTACCCTCGCGCAGATCCTGGGCCATCCTGGCATAAACGCGGGCGACGTTCCCCGGCTCCACATCCTCCGGCCAGCCGGAACGGTATGAGGCGGGGACCTCCAGCGGCCGGAACACCTTCTCCCCGTTCCGCGCGCCTTTGAGGGAAAGCTGCACCATCTGCGTGTGGCCGGAAGGACCCGATATCAGGATATCGCCTTCCGTGCCGTTGATCTCCCAGACCAGGCCTTCGTCATATCGAGCTGCCCCGCCTCGATAATGGATGGACAGGGGCGCGCCGCTGGCGAGGACCCCGCTGACCAGCACCTGGTCAGGGGCGGACACGGGCAGCGTTTCCCCGGTATCGACGGCGAGCGCCGTGGGCCGCCGCGTGGCCAGCACCGCGGATACCTCCGCGACTTCGCCGAGCACATCCCTGAGCGCCGCCAGCGTGTGCCCCACCGGGATCGTCAGCATGGTGGCGCCGTTGGCGCGATCCAGCAGATAGGCGTAGATCTTCTTTTCGGAGATGGAGCCTCCCCAGCCGCCGCCCCGCGCTACCAAGGTGGTCGACAGCACCTCGCCGACGAACCCGTCGGCGATCAGATGTCGCAGATACTCAATTTCGGGAGCAACGCGCGCTTGGGTTCCGACCACGCCCAGGACGCCCTTGGCCCGGGCAAGCGCGGCGAGTTCCTCAGCCTCGGCCAACCCGTTGCCAAGCGGCCATTCGCAGTAGACGTGTTTGCCCGCGCCGATCGCCGCTTTCACGATCTCCAGGTGAGGAGGCACCTTCACCGTAACAGTGACGATGTCGATCTCCGGCGCCGCGATCAACTCGGCAACGCTGGCGAAGGCCCGCGGCAGTCCGGTCGCGCCGGCCGCCTTCTCGGCGCTGGCCAAGTTGGTGTTGGCGACGCCGACGATCTCGAAGCTCTCCGATAGTGCATTGAGCGCAGGAATATGGGCCCGTGCCGCCCAACTCCTGCCCGGTTGCAATCCGACGATACCGACCCTGAAGCGTTGTCCTGGCATGGTGTTCTCCTTCACGCAGCTTTGGCTTTGCCGCTAGGATCGCGAGACCGGCCGTTCCGGAATCCTGCCCGGACAGGCTTCGACCTGGACAGTCCGAATTCGCCCGTCTGCCAGGATCTGTTGATGCCGGACCTGCTGATATCGAGGCTCATCTCGTTCCGTGCTCCGCGTTTGGTGACTACGCCGGACATCTATGCGGTTTCGCTATGGAATAAAACTCTCCGGTAGCGCATATTTGGAAACAGATTGACGAGAAAAAATATACAACGGAGAGCGGCGTTGGAACCAGCCAGCCTGCAAGGCATTCTCGCATTCGTTCAGGTGGTCGAGGCCGGCAGCTTCACCGATGCCGGCAGACGGCTGCATGTGACGAAATCGGCGGTCGGAAAATCGATCGCGCAATTGGAACAGCGACTGGGTGTTCGCCTGCTCAACCGCACGACCCGCAGCCTGAGCCCGACCAGTGAAGGCTTGGGCTATTATGAAGCCTGCGTCAGGGCACTGTCCGAAATCGAAGCCGCCCAGTCATTGCTTGCCGCACGTCGGCTGGTGCCTTCCGGCCGGCTTCGCGTCGACGTGCCCCTGGCCTTCGGCCGCAGATGCGTGGCACCTGTGCTCTTCGAGATATCCAAGCGGTTTCCGGATCTGACGATCGAAATCTCGTTCAACGACCGGCGCGTCGACCTGATCGAGGAAGGCATCGATCTGGCGGTCCGAATGGGCGACCTGGATGACAGCCTGTCGCTCGCCGCGCGCCGCATCTACGCCCAGCGCTCGGCCATCTGCGCGGCCCCCTCCTATCTCGAAAAACACGGCAGGCCGCGATCGGTTGATGATCTCGCAAACCACGGCGTCATCGGCTACGGCCGCGACGGCGTTGTCCGGCCCTGGACCGTAAAGCATGCCGACGGCCATATTGGAAAATTCCTGCCAAGGGCGCGGCTTGTCCTCGGTCACGGCGAACCGATGCTGGATGCAGCCCTTGCCGGCTGCGGCATCGTCTTTCTGCCGACCTGGCTGGCGGCCGACAGCCTCAAGAGCGGCGAACTCGAGACGGTCCTGTCGGACTGTCTCGTCGAAGACATCGTGGTGCATGCCGTCTGGCCGGTGACACGCAGCCTGACGCCAAAGGTCCGTGTCGTCGTCGACGCCCTGATCGAGCATTTTTCGTCGCCGACATGGGACGCCGCATGAGATGGTTGCCCCCGCCGCCATGAAAAATGACGTCCATCTATTTTCGAAGACCTCGCCGCAATGCTATTGACCCCTCATGCTTTACGTTGAAATCGCTATCGTGGTCGTCCTCATCTGCGTGAACGGCCTTCTGGCAATGTCCGAGCTTGCCATTGTCTCGTCGCGGCCTGCCCGTCTCAAGGCAATGATCGACCGCAACGTCACGGGTGCCGGCCGTGCCTTGGCGCTCGGCTCCAATCCCGGCAAATTCCTGTCGTCGGTGCAGATCGGCATCACCCTGGTCGGTGTTTTATCAGGCGCGTTTTCCGGCGCCACGCTGGGCGAGCGGCTGTCTGTGTTCCTGGAATCGACGGGTGTGCGCGAAAGCCTTGCCGACCCGATCGGCGTCGGCATCGTCGTCGCCCTCATCACCTACTTCTCGCTGATCATCGGCGAACTGGTGCCCAAGCAGATCGCGCTGCGCGATCCCGAGCGCGTCGCCGCCAAAGTTGCTCCGGCGATGACCATCCTTGCCACCGTCTCGGCACCGCTGGTGTTCCTGCTCGACATCTCCGGCCGCGCCATGCTGTGGCTGCTCGGCCAGCGTGGTGAAAGCGAGGAGAAGGTCACCGACGAGGAGATCAAGATGCTGGTCGCCGAGGCCGAACATCACGGCACCATCGAATCGGACGAGCGGCGCATGATCGCCGGCGTCATGCGGCTCGGCGACCGAGCCGTCCGCGCGGTGATGACGCCGCGCACCGAGGTCGACTGGATCAACCTGCAGTCCGACGACGCGGCGACCCGCAAGCTCCTGATGGAGACGCAGCATTCGCGCCTCCCAGCCGGCGATGGCAGCGTCGACGCCATGATCGGCGTCGTCCAGACCCGCGACGTGCTGGCCGCGATGCTTGGAGGTCGCGCGCTCGACCCGCGCCGGCACGTGCGCGCCGCTCCCATCGTCCATGACCAGGCCGACGCGCTGGATGTCCTTTCGACACTCAAGGAATCCAACGTGCCGATGGCGCTGGTCCATGACGAATACGGCCATTTCGAAGGCATCGTCACCCCGGCGGATATACTGGAGGCCATCACCGGCGTCTTCCGGGCGGATCTCGACGCCGGCGACGAGGAGAACGCCGTCAAGCGCGAGGACGGCTCATGGCTGCTCGCCGGATACATGCAGGCCGACGAGATGGCAGACGTTCTCGGCATCGACCTGCCCGAGAACCGCGACTACGAGACCGTCGCCGGTTACGTGTTGTCGCACATGCACCATCTGCCGGCGACCGGCGAATGCGTCGATGCGCAGGGCTGGCGCTTCGAGGTCGTCGACCTCGACGGCCGCCGCATCGACAAGCTCATCGCCACGCGCCTGCCCGGCGGCCACCGCGAGATCGTGCGGTAACAATCAACACGATTGTAGGCCTGTTCGAGTGTCAGCTCTGTGGCCGCATAGCGGACAGGCAGCTTCTAGTGTGAGATGTAAGTGAGCAGACATTCAGCTCGGCGCAGGCTCGGGCCTAATCTTGACCCGAGTCGACCTTCATGAACACATTTTGCTATCGGATAACCGACATTCGCGGCAACCAGCGCTGATGTCCCGTTGCGGACTTTCCATTGCGGACTTCCCATATCTCGCACGAAAGAGCTGGACTTGATTGAAACTCTACCGTTCGAGCAGATCAGCCACACGACCTAGCCTGCCAAATACCGGACATTGCGCCGTCGCTTCGGCATGGGAACGCGCGAGCCGGAGAAAATTCGGTGGTCGCGCAGCCGCATCATGCAGACCTATTGGATTTAGGACCCTAGAGGATCGATTCGCAGCAGTTTCTGCTTGCCGACCGAGAGTTAACGGGATGCATAAAGAGTATGCAAAGGTTCGAGGCAAAGGAATGCATATGGACGATCCGCTTAGATCCATGAATCGGCCCGGTCTTGGACGTGGAACGATGGACTACCAGCCGGCCGAGAGTGACTTGCTGAGCGAAGTTCTGCGCGACTTGCGTCTTGCCCATGCTCGATATGGCCGCAGCGAATTGACGGCGCCCTGGGGCATCGCCGTGCCGTTCAGGGAGGGTGTACGTTTTCATGCGATGCTGGAAGGTCATTGCTGGATACAAGCCAAGAGCTTGCCGCCGCTGCTGCTCGAAAAGGGCGATGTGCTTCTTCTGCCCCATGGAACAGAGCACACCATGTCCGACCTGCCCAAACGGCGAGCCTTGCCGCTTGCGGATGTCAAACCGGCGTTGATTGGGAACGGAACTTACGAGTTGAAGTCTGGCGGCAGCGGTGCGCGATCGTTGATCGCATGCTGCACGATCGGCTTTGAGGGGCCGACGGCAAATCCGCTGCTGGAACTGCTGCCTCCGGTGATGCATATCCGTCATGCCGAGCACGGCGATACCGACCTACCAATCCTCGTTGCGATGATGGCGCGCGAGGCTGAAGGGCAAAGAATCGGCTCGGCAACGGTAATGGCGCGCCTCGCCGATATTGTCATGACGCAGGTAATCAGAACCTGGGTCGAGACGTGTTCCAACGATCTGACCGGTTGGCTGGCGGCCGTGCAGGATCCACAAATCGGGGCGGCGCTTGCAAGAATCCATCGCTCCCCCGGGGAAGACTGGCCAGTCGATCGCCTGGCGGCATTGTCTGGGCTGTCGCGATCGAGGTTTTCGCAGCGATTCAAGAGTCTATTATCCGTATCCCCCGCCCGCTATCTCCTGCAATGGAGGCTTAGGCTGGCGGAATCCTGGTTGCGGAACGGATATATGTCGCTGTCACAGGTCGCGTCGGAGTTGGGATATGAGTCCGATGCATCCTTCAGCAGGGCATTCAAACGCTTCATAGGCGTCTCGCCAGGTGCGGTCCGAGATTCCGGCCGCGGGTGAGCATAACAGAGACGACATCGGTCCTGCATATCGCCTGATCCGACCCACAGCCGATGTAATCGGCGCGACAAACGGCCAGACATTCAAGCGTTTCTGCCATAGCGGCGCCGCACCAGGATCTGCAAATTCCCAAATGCCGTAACCACTTCGACCGATTCGCGAGCCAGCAACGACCGTCGCGGTGGATTATCGAAGGAGCAATAGCCCGCACTCGCATGCGCCATGAACGCATGACGCGTGAATGCAGAATACCTCCTAGGCCGCTACCAGAAGGAGACTCATATGGCGTTGGTGTTGCCTGATCTTCCCCCACCAGCCACTGGCGAACACACGCCCTATTGCATTATCGCCAAGCATTGCGCCGCTCCTGGTCAAAGGCGAAGCGCTCGTTACCCGGATGCTTGAGGATCTCGAAGCGACGAGATCAGAAACGGGCTGTCTACAGTCCCACATCCATCGTGATCGATCTGACCCTGATCTCATCGTCATCTACGAAGTCTGGCGCAGTATCGCTGCACTCAAAAGTCACTTCGGCGAGGCCTATGTCCAGAGGTTCGTCGCCGATGCCGGCGAATATGAGCCTGGCGACATGGAGACGCAGTGGCTCGAGATGCTGAGCCCATATGCCAGCGGCAGAGATCCGCGATGATCGGTGACGCGCAGCCTCTTCTGAATCAGCGCGTCGTGATCGTTGGCGGCACAAGTGGCATGGGTATGGGGGCGGCCCGGGCAGCCTCTCAAGCAGGCGCCGAGGTCATTGCGCTCGGGCGGCGCCCGTCGGCAAAATTGTCTGCAGAGCAAAGCGCCCACGGTTCGATCACGTTCCAGTCGCTGGACATGACCGATGATGCGGCGGTCGAGCAAGCGTTCGAAACACTGGGAGCGCTCGACCACCTTCTCATCACCGCAACTCCACCGAGTCCTGGAGGAACCTTCCTCTTCCAAACGATGGCCGACGCGCAGGCCGTTCTGTCTGGCAAGTTCCTGGGCAGTTGGTCTTGCGCGCGGCACGCGGCGCCCAAGATGCGGAAAGGCGGTTCGATCACATTCACTACTGGTGGCTTGGTGACCAGGCCTCGCATGGGCGCTTCGATGATGATGGTCGCGTTCGCTGCTCTGGAGGCGCTGACACGAGCCCTTGCGCTCGAACTCGGTCCGATCCGCGTCAACACAATCCGTCCAGGCGTCATAGACAGTGAGATGTGGGCCGGCATGCCGCAAACCAAGCGCGAGGCGTTTTTCGCGTTGGTACGCGAGCGCTTCCCAGCGGGTCGGGTTGGAAAGGTCGACGATATCGGCAAGGCCGCACTTTTCCTGATGACTAATGATTTCGTGACCGGCGCTATTCTAGAAGTGTCAGGAGGCGAAACACTGGTCAGCATCGAATGATCTAACAGATTAAGTCTCAGGGGTTAAGAGATCAGTATCCATCGGATTCATGCGGCAAGTTCACAACGGTGACCATCAATCAAGCGCGTTACTGACATTTCAAATAAACAAATGGACCGCAGATGAAAAGAATCATTGAGACACTACACGTTGCCCTATTTGTCGTTGCGTTCGCCCTGCCCGTTCCTTTCGGCGCATTGGCTCAAGATGGCTCGGCCGCGGCCGCGCCCCCGACGCAGTCCGAGTTGCCGAAATGGCTTAGTCGCGGATTGCCGGGTCAGGCGCATGAGGTTTTGGCGCCACTAGTTGGCACCTGGCGGGTCCAGTTGAGCTTCTACGGCACGCTCGGCCGCAGCCCCGATCAGCCGCCGCTCGTGACGGACGATCTCACGAGCCGTCGGCAGTGGTTGGCAGGCGAGCGTTATATCGAAGATACGATGGAGGGGACGCTGGACGGAGCGCCAATCTGGCGCAAAGGCTGGCTCGGCTACAGCATCATGGACGACCGATACGAGTGGATCACGATCGATCCTGTCAATACAACCATGATGTACTACAAAGGCGCCGCCGGATCGGGAAATCAAAGGCCGATCAGCATGTCGGGGGCCTTCACCGACCAAGGCGTCGCGGGCGAAGACACGGTAGGCAAGCGGGTCGGCATGCGCACAGTAATCAAAATCGAGAACAACGATCGCCATGTCTTCGAACTCTATTTCACACGTCCCGGACAGCAAGAGGCCTTGGCCACGCGCGGCGTCTATACACGGCTGAAAGAGTGAGCGTCCGCTCGAGGGCGGCCCGGCGTCTCATTAGCTCGCTCGGTGCTTGACGGCGCCGGGTCTGAACCATGGAGCCGAGAGTTTGTATGCAGATAGCGGCAAAATACCCGCAAGGCCAATAATTGTCGAACCGGCAGCAATGTCCAGGTTCACGTCCTGAACCCCTGATTTAGAATGTGTGAGCGGGGGGTTCACCAACATCTAAACTCAGGATGCATCATGCCTAGGACTGTTCGCTATTTGACCCATCCGCAGGTTCGGATCGAGCCCGAGAAGACCGTGCCAAACTGGTCGCTGAACGAGATCGGCGCGGGGCGGGTCGTCGCCTTGGCATCGCGTCCTGGATTGCTCGCCCTGACACGGCGGGTAGTTTGTAGCAACGAAACCAAGGCGATCGAGACCGCGCAACCGATTGCAAATGCTCTCGGCGTTGATCTGGAAATGCGCCCTCGCATGCACGAGAATGACCGCAGCGCGACCGGCTTCCTCCCTCCAGAAGAATTCGAGAACACCGCAGATGCCTTCTTTGCCAACCCGTCGCAAAGCGTTCGCGGCTGGGAGACGGCTCAGGATGCGCAGCGCAGGATTGTGGAAGAGGTCGAGACCTGCCTCTCCAGCCCGGGGGTAGGCGATGTGCTGTTCGTCGGGCATGGCGGCATCGGCACGCTCTTGTTTTGTGCCTTATCGGGCTTTGCCATTGATCGCCGGTTCGACCAGGGACCGGGCGGTGGCGGGTGCTGGTTTGAGTTTGAAATTGAGAAGCGCAAACCGTTGGGCGGCTGGCAGCCAATGGAAGTACTGTCGAGGATTCCTAGCCCCTGATATCGCGTCCAGTGGCTGACTTCCGCCCAGATATGCCGCCATCGAGGAGACCAGTCCAATGCCAATCATCACCGTCCGATACGCAACAAGCCACGAGGTGAGGCCCGAGGACGTGGCCAGTGCGGCGTCGGCAGCATCCACCAGCTTTTTGCGCAAGCGCGCTGACCTGACAGCCGTCATCGCCGAGCCCGTAGATCAATCTCGGTGGTTCATTGCTGGCAAAAGCCTTGCAGAGCACGCGCTGGCGAGCTTCTGGCTAGAGATCCGGATCGTTGAAGGCACCAGCACCAAAGAAGAGCGGGAGCGCTTCATAACCGGCATTTTCGAGGCGATGGGCCAACTGCTGGGACCCCTCCATCACGAAAGTTACGTGCATGTCCATGAGGTCAGGGCCGATGCCTATGGTTTCGGCGGACGCACGCAGGAGCGGCGCTTCATCGAGGCGCGACCGCTCCCTGCAGTCCCTGGGGCGGGCTGATGGTGTCTCCGGCGCCATTTAAACGGAATTCCCAAGTTGACGCACACTCTTTGAACATCTGCACAATCGCGTAGGCCTGTGTCGACGGCTCTGTCGCTCAGGATGCGCCAGCGGCGGCATGCTCACCACAGGAGATATATGCAATGGCCGACACGACAACACCCCACACCGCGCTTCTCACGGCCCTCACGACAGAGCATTTCGTGCAGCAATCGGCGATCAGCGCAACCATCAGCGAAATGGCGTCGCGAACGACCATCTACATCATGTCTCTATCGAGCGCTCTAGTGGCGACGGGCTTTGTCGCGCAGTCGCCTGAATTCCTTCAGCCGTTTCTCCTAGCCGTGCTGCCATCGCTCTTTTTACTGGGTAGCTTCACCGTCCTAAGGTTGATCGATATAGCCGCCGAGAACATGCAGGCCCATATCGGCATCGCCCGGATCAGAGCCTACTATCGAACGCTGGGGGACGATGCTGCTTTTCAGTTTTCCAAAGAGTTCGGCCGTTGGCCAGAAAACGACGCCGAACCGTCGCTGCGTTCCGGGCCGCTCCTGGCGCATCTGACCACAGCCGCGACGATGATCGCTTTCGTAAATGGCATTGTCGCGGCGGCGGGCGTGACCCTTCTAGCACTATATGTCGGATCAGCATTGGCGCCTGCACTGTGCCTTGGTGCCGGCACAACAACCGGCTTGATGATACTTTTCTATTGGTACCAACGCCTTCGAACGAAAGGCATGGTCCGTCTCGCCAAAGCTTATGGCCCTGAAAAGAGCGTTCTTTGAGCGGGAGGTCAATGCAGTATTGGCGCAACCACGACTTCCAGCGCGGTGACCGGCGCTGTCTGCTTCCAGGAATCCGCAAAGCTGATCTTTACGGCCGACATAGACAAATTCCAACGTGTGGCAATTTAATTGACTACGATACTAAGGTATCAACACGACCTTGCCGGTCGAGCGGCGCTTGTCCAGAACCCGGTGTGCTTCGCTGGCCTGGTCGAGCGCGAAGCGGCTGCCTGTCGTCACCAAAAGCTCTCCGCTGGCGGCTAGATGGAAAAGCTCTGACAGGCTACCGCGGAGCACGTCTGGAGAAAGCAGCGGCAGCAGGGCAAACCCTCTCTGCGATTGGTTTCGATTGATCATCGCCTCCAGATCGGAGGCGCCGAGCGCGTATCTGCCCAGGGCGGCAAACACCAGTTCGCCGCAAGGCGCAAGCGCGGCGAGCGCTGCCGCCGTCATCGAGCCGCCGACAGTATCGTAGACGATATCGACGCCAGCGCCGCCTGTTGCTTCCCGGACCCGCGCTACCCAATCCACACTGGAATAGTCGGTGCCCGCATCGGCTCCAAGCGACAGGGCAAGATCGAGCTTGGCCCGGCTGCCGGCGGCAGCGATCACTGCGCCGGCGCCTTGGCGCTTGGCCAGTTGGACCAGCAACGAGCCAACACCGCCGGCGGCGGCAAGGACCAGCACCGACTTGCCCTTGGGCGGGCTTTGCCGCAGCAGATGGAAGGCCGTCAGTCCCTGCACCATCAAGGCCGTCGCGGCTTCGAATGAGAGCGTGTCCGGCAGAGGCACGGCCAGCTTTGCGTCGATCGTCGCATAGTCGGCATAGCCGCCAAAGGGACGCGTTGAAGCGAACAGCGGCGCCGCGACGCGTCTCCCGGTCAGCGACGTGTCCACTCCTTGCCCGACCGCCTCCACGATCCCGGCAGCCTCGACGCCGAGGACCATCGGCAAGTCCGGTGTCACCGCGTAGCGATCCGCGCGCATCAGCACTTCGAAGAAATTCACGCCGGCTGCATGAACGCGGATCAGCACCTCGCCTGGTTGCGGCTCAGGCTTCGGCATTTCGACGACGTCGAGGACGTCGGGAGCGCCGAAACGATTCAGTTGAATGGCTCTCATGGCATGCACCCATCGCTATGGCATCGGCTGCTGTTTGCCACTATCTGCCTGATCGCGACTACACACTCATTTGTCCGCTGCTGACCAGAAGGTGACCATGGCCAAGCTGACCAAGAAGCTGCCAACCAAAAGACTGCCGATGCTGCCGGCGGAACGCGCCCTGAAAGTGATCTCGGGTCGATGGAAGGCTGTCATTCTCTACCATCTCTTCGACAGCCCCAGGCGACTGTCGGTGCTGAAGACGCTGGTGCCCAACATCACGCAGAAGGTGCTGATCCAGCAGCTTCGCGAAATGGAAGAACATGGACTTGTCAGACGCGAGATCTTTGCCGAGATTCCCTCACGCGTCGAATATTCGGCGACGAGCCTCGGCCTCAGTCTCGAGCCTATCCTTCTAGCGCTCTGTGAGTGGGGCCAGCACCATGCAGATGAGCTAAATGAGGTAGACCGCCTTGCCGACTGCATCATCAGGCCACGGCAGACACAGCAGCCGGCCATCGCCTGAATCAAAAGGGGCGACGCAAGCGCCGCCCCGGAATCCTTGGGAGGATTGTTCTGGTCTGCGGTTCAGGCCGCCTTGACTTCCTCGGCCACGGCATCGGCCTGGCGCGCCGCCTTCAGTACCTTGGCCCACCATGCGACGTCGTTGACCAGCGCGGTGGCCGCCTGATTCAGGTGCTCTAGTTCCTCGAGCTTCTTTTCACCTTGCCTGACGGCAAGGAAATCGCCCCACGCAATGTGGACGGCGGACTTGACCGGCGCCATCTGCAATTCCACGGCATACAATCTGAGCTGCTCGACTGCGCGCGAGCCACCGACGCTGCCATAACCGACGAAACCGGCAGGCTTCTTGTTCCATTCATTGGCAGCGTAGTCGATGGCGTTCTTCAGCACGGCAGTCGGGCCATGATTGTATTCGGCGGCGGTGAAGATGAAACCGTCGAATTCCGCAACCTTCTTCTGCCAGCGCTGCGCCACTTCATTCTGCGACGGCGCCCAGGCGGACGATGCGACCTCGTCGAAGAACGGCAGCGGGAAGTCGCGCAGGTCGACTACTTCCACGTCGATGTCGGCATGCGACTTGGCGATCTTGGCGATCCACTGGGTCGGAACGTCGGCAAATCGTGCGGCGCGGGTCGAACCGACGACAATGGCGATTTTGGGCTTGGACATAGAGGGGCTCTCCTTTAGGCAAATTTCTGGTATCGTTTAGATACCTGAGCTATATGAGTGACCGAGCTGATGACGCGCAAGGAGGCACCTTTTTGTTACCAAGGCACCCGCACCGCACCGAGGACTGCCGCGCCATCTCGGAAATCCTGCAGCGCGTCGGCGACAAATGGACCGTGCTGGTCGTCGGCAAGCTCGGTGACGGGCCGCTGCGCTTCAACGAGCTGCGCAGCGCCGTTGGCGGTATTTCGCAGAAGATGCTGACCACCACCTTGCGCGGGCTGGAGCGCGACGGCTTCGTCACCCGGACCGTGTTTCCAACCATTCCGCCGCGCGTCGATTATGAGCTGACCGATCTTGGCTACGAGCTTCTTGTGCCGGTCGGTGCGCTCGGCGAATGGGCGCGCAAGAACACCGAGCGTGTCAAGGCCGCGCGGGCGAGGTTCGATGGGATTCATGCCTGAAACTCTTGCGCTGCAAGGGTTTGCGCGCGGCGCGTAGCGCAGACGAATTCTTCGGCTGCATCTGCATTCCGGCCCGCAGACGGCTTTCGGTGCGTTTCGACTTCGGGCCCGATTGACCACCCTGCATGGCGCAGGCCGCCTCTTTGCCGTCACCGCGCCGGTGTCCCACGTCGTTGCAACGCGGATTCCGCTCCTGATCACTTGCCGCTTGAGAGTGTGGTTTTCGGAGGCGCCACTGGCTTCGGCCTCGTCTCGTTTGATCTCGGTTTAGGCGGTTGCGGCGAACTGGCCGAACAAGGCTACAAGCGCCTGCCAATGCGCCGTTCAGCAATCGTTGACGCATTGTCTTTTCCCCCATGCCCTACCGGACATGGTCACGGAAACGTGCAAACGCGAAGCATCACACAGCATCGCTATTCGCATCTCTTTGCGGGAGGCTGGCAGCGGCGGTGCCGTTGACTTCCAGCTGACTACATCCAGCCGATCAGCCTTCCGCCGGAACCGCCTTCGGCTTGCCTTCGCCGTCCAGCGCCACCATGACGAAATCGGCATGGGTGACCTTCTCCATCAGGTCGGAGAGGTAGCGCTGCGCCCATGCCTCGACCTTGAGCGTCATCGAGGTACGGCCAACGCGCTCGACATGCGTATAGATGCACAGCGTGTCGCCGATCTTCATCGCTTTGGCGAACGACATTTCCTTCACCGCTGCCGTCACCACGCGGCCCTTGGCGCGCTCGGCGGCGCGGATGCCGCAGGCAAGGTCCATCTGCGCCATCACCCAGCCGCCGAAGATATCGCCCGCCGCATTGGCGTCCGAAGGCATGGCCAACGTCCTGAGCGTCAGATCGCCGATCGGCCGTCCATCCGCATAATGCACCATGCGCCAAATTTCCCTCGATATCGATCTTCTCCCGATCCCGTATCGGGATGGCAACGGTGCGTCAACGCGCCGCCAGCCGGCAATGTCGCAGTTTGAAGCTCGGCTATTGGCGTCCGTTGCCAATGAGCGCGTAGCGGATGGAGCCGACCGCGGGAAGTCTCGGCGCTTGTGCCACCGGATTCGCGCGTCGCCCGCCAGGATGATTTCCGTGATTGTTTCAAGTGGTGAACGCTGGTTGTCGGGGAGCACCATCGGTGGTTACCTTGATGGCAATTTGGGAGGACAGCCTCATGCCCGGCAAGCGGGCGAAACGATGAGATTGGAGGAGACGATGCCAGGCGTTGAAGCCGCGATTAGGGAACTGCTGGAGAGTCGATCGGCCGCCACGGGCGCCAAAGACATCGAGTGGCTTATATCCCTTTACTCCAGCGACATAGTCTATTTCGACCTCGTACCGCCGCTTCGCTATGTGGGATCCAACGCCCTTCGCGAGCGGTTCTTAGATTGGTTTCCCCGCTGGTCTGGTCCGATCGGCCAGGAGCTTGGCCAACTGGATGTCGCAGCCGGCGACGCGGTTGCCGCCGCATGGATGCTTATCCGAGCGCATGGCGCCCTGAAAACAGGCGCGAATGTCGACTACTGGGTGCGCGTGAGCAATGCATTTCGTCGATCTGGAGACAGATGGACGATCACGCACGAGCACGTTTCCCTCCCCGTCGACATGCGGAGCCGGACAGCAGTCTTGGACTTGACCCCATAGCGTCGCTGGAACAACGTTCGAGAGGGGATTTTGACGTCCTTTCTACACGCCTAAAAGCAACAGGACTTGAGGGCCAGTCACCTTTTTCACAAGGGAAGCCGGAAGCCTCAGTGACGCCAGAGGCGTGCGCCGTCTATGGTAGAGCCTGAATTCCGAAGCCGCCCGCGTCCATCATGCAGACCTGTGGTTTCATCGTGAAGCACCTGACATGAAGCTTACCTTTCACCCTCTGACGCCTGATCTATGGCCCGCGCTCGGGGACCTGTTCGGTGAGAGCGCCGTCTGCAGTCGCTGTTGGTGTATGTACGGGCGTATTGGCAGTTCTTATCGAAAGCGACCAGGTGAGGAAAACAAGGCCGCGTTCCGGCAAGCCGTCGAGAATAGTCCCTCCCCAGGCATACTTGCTTTCGACGGCGAGACTGCTGTCGGCTGGTGCCAGGTGACACCGCGAGATGCCGTGCCTTGGCTCGATCGGCTGTGGCAGCTCAGGCGGGTGGATGATGCGCCGGTTTGGTCCTTGTCCTGCCTCTACGTGCGAAAAAGGTACCGCCGGCATGGCGTCACGTCACACCTGATCGCAGCGGCGCTGGAAGCTGCAAGGCGTGCGAATGCCCCTGCGCTCGAAGCCTATCCTTTTGATGCCGATGTATCGCCCAGCGCCTCCGGCTGTGGATACGCCTCCACCTTCGCTCGCGCCGGGTTCAGGGTCGTCGCCCGCAGGGTGCCAGCCCGCCCGATCATGCGTTATGATCTCAAGCAAAATGCTTGATGATGGCGTGCGATGCTTGGACCGCTTGCCCACGAGGCAAAGGCCGCTTCGGCCAGGACCCCGAAGGCAAACGATGTGCCGGTCGCTTTTTTCACAAGCGATGCCGGAAGCTCCGGTGATCGCGGCGGCTTGCGGCGTCTAGGTTGAGCAAAAATTCGGAGCCGGCCGCATCCATCATGCAGACCTATGATTTCATCGTCGTCGGCTCCGGCTCGGCCGGCTCGGTTCTTGCCGAAAGACTATCGGCCTCGGGCCGCTTCTCGGTTCTGGTGCTCGAGGCCGGCGGCACCGACCGGCGCTTCTACGTGCAAATGCCGCTCGGCTACGGCAAGACCTTCTTCGACCCGGCCGTCAACTGGAACTACAAGGCCGAGCCGGACCCCGGCCTCGCCGGCAATGTCGATCACTGGCCGCGCGGCAGGCTGCTCGGCGGCTCGAGCTCGATCAACGCCATGGTCTGGATCCGGGGCGCGCGCGAGGATTTCGACGCTTGGGCAGCGGCCGGCAATCCCGGCTGGGGCTTCGACGACCTGCTGCCTGCCTTCAAGGCGCTCGAGGACAATCAGGCCGGCGCCAACCAGTGGCGGGGTGTCGGCGGTCCGTTGCACATCACCGATTGCGCTAAGGCTGTCCACCCGCTGACCAAGCGCTACCTCGCGGCTGCCAGCCAGGCCGGCCTGCCGTTCAACCCGGATTTCAACGGCGCGTCACAGGAAGGCGTCGGCATTTATCAGATCACCACCAGGAACGGCCGCCGAATGTCGGCCGCTCGCGCCTTCCTGCGCCCCGCCATGAAGCGCAAAAATGTCCGCGTCGAGATCAACGCGCTAGCGACCAGGATCCTGTTCGAGGGCAAGCGCGCCGTTGGTATCGAGTACCTGCAGAACGGTGAAACGAAGACCGCCCGCGCCGGCCGCGAGGTCATCCTGTCGGGTGGCTCGATCAATTCGCCTCAATTGCTGCAGCTTTCCGGGGTCGGCCCATCGGCGCTCCTTGGCGCGCTCGGCATTCCGGTCGTCGATGCCAATGAGAATGTCGGGGCGAACCTGCAGGACCATGTCGGCGTCAACTACACCTTCAAGGGCAGGCTGCCGACGCTCAACCAGATCCTGCGCCCTTGGTGGGGCAAGCTCATGGTCGGCATGCAATACATGCTGATGCGCTCCGGCCCGCTGTCGCTGTCGATGAACAATGCCGGCGGCTTCTTCCGCACCGACCCGGCGGCGGCACGGCCCAACATGCAGCTCTACTTCCAGGCGTTCTCGACCGTCATCCCGAAGAGCGGTGAGCGCCCTATCCTGACGCCCGACCCGTGGCCGGGCTTTTCCATCGGCCTGTCCAACTGCCGACCGTCGAGCCGTGGCGAGATCATGATCCGCTCCAGCAATCCGCGTGAATATCCGAAGATCGTCGCCAACGCCTATTCGACCGAGGCGGACGTGGCCGAAATGCTAGCGGCAGTGAAGTTCGTGAGGAAGATCGCCTCCATGCCGGCGATGGCCGACATCATCAAGGAAGAGGTGTTGCCGGGCCCGTCAATTACCTCCGACGCGGATTTGATCGAGGATTTCAGGAAGCGCTCCGGCACCGTCTACCACCCGGTCTCGACCTGCCGCATGGGGCCGGACGCTGCCCAAGCCGTCGTCGACCCGCGCCTGCGGGTTCACGGCCTCGCTGGCTTGCGCGTCGTCGACGCCTCGATCTTTCCCGATAACATCACCGGCAACACCAACGCCGCCTCGATCATGACCGGATGGAAGGGCGCCGAATTGGTTCTGGAGGATCAAAAATGAAAATCACCGACGTCAAAACCTGGGTCGTCGGCAATCCGCCGCCCGGCATCGGCGGCAAGTATTTCATCTTCGTCAAGCTCACCACCGACGGCGGCGTCGTTGGCTATGGCGAGGCCTACAACGCCACTTTCTCCGCGCATGTCACCGCCAGGATGGTCGAGGATATGGCCGAGCGCTATCTCGTCGGCCGCGATCCGCACGACATCGAGAACTTTTTCCGCCGTGCCTATTCCTCCGGCTTCACCCAGCGTCCGGACGTTTCCGCCATGGGCTGTTTCTCGGCGCTCGAAATGGCCTGCTGGGACATTATCGGCAAGGAAGCCGGCAAGCCGGTCTACAAGCTGCTCGGCGGGCAGGTGCACGAGACGCTGCGTTCCTACACCTATCTCTACCCGCACACCGGCAGCGTCCATTCGGAGGATGCGCGCGGCAAGAACGTCTACAACGATCCCGACCTGGCGGCCGAATGCGCGCTCGAATATGTCGAGCAGGGCTTCAATGCCGTCAAGCTCGACCCGGCTGGCCCCTACACCGCCTTTGACGGTCATCAGCCGCGCCTCGTCGACATCGATCTCTCCGCCCGCATGGTCAAAGCGATCCGTAAGGCGGTCGGCACAAGGGCCGACATCCTGTTTGGCACGCACGGCCAGTTCACCGCATCGGGCGCGCTGCGCATGGCCCGCGCCATCGAACCCTACGACCCCCTGTGGTTCGAGGAGCCGGTGCCGCCCGATATGCCAGAAGTGATGGCGCAGGTGGCGCGCGGCACGTCGATCCCGATCGCCACCGGCGAGCGGCTGACGACCAAGTTCGAATTTGCCCGTGTCATCGAGAACCGCGCCGCGAGCATTTTGCAGCCGGATCTCGGCCGCTCCGGCGGCATTCTCGAAACCAAGAAGATCGCCGCCATGGCCGAGGCCTATCACATCCAAATCGCGCCGCACTGCTATTGCGGGCCGATCGTCGGTGCAGCCAACATCCAGCTTGCCGTGACCTTGCCCAACTTCCTCATCTTGGAATCGCTGAAGCAGTGGGACGGTTTTCACGAAAAGCTGCTGAAGAAGAGGATCGAATGGCAGGACGGCAACGTCATTCCGTCGAAGGAGCCAGGCCTTGGCGTCGAGCTCGACGAGGCCGTCTGCGAGGCGCATCCCTGGACCGGCACGGACCTGCATTTGCAGATGATGCAGACGCCGTTGATGCCGTGATCGCGCGAGAGCTATGCCTTCATCGCACGCCGGGTTTCCGGCTAAGATCGAGTTCTGCCATCAGGTAATTGCCACGCAATTCCAGCATGTTGGCCGGATCGCCGGAATCACGCCCTAAAGGACTTGAATCAGTCTCTCAGCACGTTGATTCAATATCTGAGCGTCAGCGTGCCGGGCAGGATCTCGAAGGTCGCTGGTATGCGCCCCGGCGATTCACCGTCTATGTCGACGAGCGCGGCGTTCTTTTGCACATCGCCGAGCGGTTCGACAACCACTTTCTTGCCGCGCAAAATGGTGATTGCCGGATGGTCGCGATGCCGCCCGCCATAGAGCAGCCGGATGTCCCAGATCAGTTTCAGCTTGCCCGCCGCGCGCAGGATGACGATGTCGAATAGTCCATCGTCCATTTCGGCATCCGGCGCGATCATCATGCCGCCGCCGAAGAATCTTCCGTTGGCCACCGCCACCAGCGCCACCCGCGCCTCGACCGGGACGCCGTCGTCGACGGTGATCACAACGTCCTGAAACCGGTAGCGCATGAATTCCCACACGGTGCGCCAGTAGAACAGCGCCTTGGCCGACACCCTGCCCTTGCGCTTGTCGGCGTTGACCGCGCGGTCGGTGGCGCCCGAAAGACCGAGGCTGGCGATGTTGATGAAATGGCGGCTGGCCAGCGCGCCATGATCGTCGACATAGGAGATGCGGCCGGCATCGACCTTGCGAGCTTTGGCCTGGGCGATACGCTTCAGCGTCAGGTCGACCTCAGCAGGCAGGCCGAGCCCGCGGGCGAAATCGATGCCGGCGCCGCAAGGCAGCAGGCCGAGCTCGGCCGTCCGGCCGCTTTCTGCGAACGCCTGCAACAGCCCGTCGGCCACTTCGCTGGCGGTGCCGTCGCCGCCCGCCGCGATCACCAGGTCGAAGCCGCTGGCGGCAAGGACGAGCGCCAGCCGTTCAGCGTCGCCGGTCGCCTGTGTTTCGCGCAGCTCGAAATCGCCGAAATGTCTCTTGAGCGAAGCATTGACCTCGGGCCAATGCCGTTTGAGCCAGCCGCCGCCGGCAATCGGATTGAGAATCACCCCGACCTTCAAGAACGTCCTCCCCAAAGGCCAGCAACGACACTGCTGTCCTAAAAGCCCTTTGCCGGCATTGAAGCCCGCGCCGCTCTGCGGAGCAAGGGCCGAATGTCTGATCATGCTGCTCGCCGCAGATCAGGTCGTGTCCGCCCCCCTGCATCTCGTCCAAAAAAACGCTGCGCCGCCGAGCTCAGTCCCCGATAATCCCGCTATTCACAGGCTCGTCGCTGTTTCGCCGAACGCTTATCCCCCGTATATTAAACCCATCTCAGGCGGCTACCGATCGCCAAGTCGAAAGGCAAGGCGAAACGGCGGATTTCCTGAGGCCCGTACGGCCCCGAATGAAAGCAGGCTTGCCTGTTTTGAGGAGGGATGCCGAGACCTACGGGGCCGCGGAAAGCGTGCGAACGCCTACGGCGGACCGATGCTGCCATGAAGGACGGCAAAAACCTTCGATGGCGCGCTGGACGAAGCTCGCAAGGGTAGAGACTGGCGAGGTCCCGAACGGACGCTGCCCTCGGGCAGTGGCTGGCAGGACCGTCAACATCAAGGCCGGCATGGCGCGACGTCTTTACGGAAGTTGCTGCCGCGACCGTGTCCTGATCTGACAGGGAGGCGCTGGGAGAAATCCCGGCGCCGACTGTCTTTGGGCTCCTGTCGCTATCCGACCGTCTGCTTCATTTGAACCAGCCGTCAGGTTCGAACACGTCTACGATTGGTGAGACCTTTCGGCCACAGTCAGCGGCCGTGAAAAATTACGCGGCGCACCGTCACGCTCATTCCACAATCGCGGCCAAATCCCGCCTTGATCCACAGCGATTGATGAGCTTTCAGCGTCGCGTGTCCTTTTCGGCCACGCGAACGATCCCAGTGATATTTGGCAGAGCAACTCAAAAGGCATAAAACCGTGATCAAGACCGCCCTTGTCGCGATGACCATCGTCGGTTGCGACTGCGACGCCAAGCTTTGCGAATATATCGGTGAGACGCCGGCCAAGTGGTCGACCATCGCCGATTGCGAAGCGGCCATGAAAAGCCAGATGCTGCACCAGCGTAATTTCAACTATCCGCTCGTCTCCGGCATCTGCCGCACGACGCAGACGCCGTCGTCACAGCTTGCCACGACGGCCTCCACGCCTGAGTTGACGACGGCAACGCAGAACGCCACCGACCGGCTCCCCTCAGAATTGAGCCGTCGCCCCAGCGTTGCGGTCGGGGCGCAGGCAACGGCGATGGAAACGGAGGCTGCCAGGCCGGTTGCCTATGAAGCGGCGGTCGATGGCGGTCGCGCCGTGCTCTATCGCACGAAGACCGGCTACGCCGTGGTCAAGACCGACCTCGGCCGCGCCGCATCCGCAACGATCGGCCTGGCGAAGCGGTCGGCTGACTGGCTGGCGGCCAAGATGCCCAGCGGCTAACTCGCCGCCTCGTCCCTTGCGCCGATCTTGCGCACCAGCGCGGCCGTCGCCAGCATCGTGCCCATGTCTGATATCATCGGCGCGACATGCTTGGCATAGTCGAGCGGCACGGACATATCAGGCAGCTCGAAGAAGTCCTTGGTCTGCGGCAACAGCAGAAAACCGTCGCTGCCATTGAGCGCAACCCGCGCCGGATCATCAGGCCGTGTCTCGCTAAGCCATGTCAGTGCCTGCGCCAGCCGGCCGCTTACCAGTGGCTGCGCCGCCTCGACATTGTCGGTGCGGAAGTCGTAGGCGGCATCGAGCTCGGGCACGCCGCATGACAATTCCTGCATCTTGCTAGCGAACATGCCGCGGAAGAAACCGACGGCCATGTTGGCCCGCCGCGCCGCCACCAATATGCCGGGAAACGGCACGACGGTCTCGAAGGCGACGACGACCCCCTTGAATGCTATCGTTCCGCTCTTGCCCGTGCCTTGCCGGAGATCCACTTCGTAAAACTCGAACGGAAATCCCTCGTAGCGGCCGGATATGACGTCGTCGAAGCGCTTGCTGTTGAACGTGCCGATCGTCTCGCGCGGCAGCCGATCGAACGAATTCGGTGTCACGTCGTGCTCGTAGCGCATATCCCTGATGAAACCGAAGATGATCGGCAGCAGTGTCTTGCGGAACGATTGCTGCAACGTGCTCGTCGGCTTGACCGCCTGGAAATAGAGCAGGATCGCCGCCACGAACCCGACGACATAGAGCAGCACATGCGGCGTCGAGAACCATCGCTCGTAGGGATCGGCGACCATATTGAAGAGCCAGGCCATAAGCGCCACGAACACCAGCACCAGGCCGACGAACAGCGGCACCCGCCAGCGGACTTGCCGGTAGGCCGAAGCCCGCCTGGCCTCATAGGCCTCGAGATTCCTTTTGATGTCGGCGATGTCAGTTTCGTCAGGCATGAAATCCGCTGCTTCCATCGCCATCCCCGTCGAAAGACCGATCACCCAGCTCGGACAATAGCTGATTTTGCCGAAAGTCGCGCGACTACAGCGGTGGGATGGTGAGCCCGCACGATTTGTCTGAGCCACCAGTCAACACAGCCATCAATTCCCGTTACCAAAAACCGTATCCAGACGCGCCAAAACCTTTTGCCTTAATGCACCCTCCAGCGCCTCGACTGGAACCAGCCGCTCGTGGTCACCAGCCCGCAGCCGCATGAAGGTATGCAGCCGGTAGGCGACAATGGCGCCACGCGTGCCGGCGTCAGCGCTGATATCCACGGTCAGGATGCCCCCGATGCGGCCGGGCCAGGGCTGGCGCGCAAAGGCGGTGCCAAGAAAATCGCCGAGCCCATAGGCGACGAGCGCCTTGCCGATCCGCTCCACCGGCTGCAAGACGTGGGCATGGTGGCCGGCTATCAGCCCGACGCCTTGCGCGGCCAAATGCTGTGCCAGTGCCCGCGTTGCGGCCTGGGGGAAGTGCCGGAACTCCCAATCCCAATGTGGCACCGCGCAGGCGAGGTCAACATCGCTGCCGCGTGGCCATTGTGCCGGGTCGCCTTGCATTGACACACGGCCCGCGAACGCAGCCGCGCCGGCATTGCGCCACAGCGTGAAAGCGGCAAAGCCTATTGTCAGCGGCCCGACCGCAAGGCGCTCGACCGGACCGGCGGCGGCGGTACCGATGCTGCGGATGCCGAGACGGTTCAGCGCCGCCACGGTCTTGTCGAAACCCTCGACGCCCTGGTCGAGCACATGATTGTTGGCGAGCGACAAAACCAGCTTCTCATGCGAGATGCCGGCGGCCGCCAGCGCCTCGGCGAGAAACCGCTCGGTCATGGCATGATGGGTGCCAAGCTTCGTGCCCATCGCCGCGCTCGGTCGCTCCACCACCGGGCTTTCGCAATTGCCGACCACAAGGTCAGCGGAGGCGAGCAGCGCCTTGATAGCCGGGTCGCATTGCGGCGCTGTTCGATTGGCCACCGCCGAGATATCACCGACAAAGGCGAGCCGCACCGTTCGCGCCGGTGGCGGCTCGATCATCGTTCCTGCCGCTGGCGCAAAACCATCGCCGTCGCCACTAAGCGTCGGCTTCAGGAAACGTGGCAGCCAAGACAATTTGTAGGAAAGCGGATAGTTCGACACGCGCAGCCTGCACCGGAATGAACGGCCACGGTAGACGATGAGCCCGATATAGCGAAGCGCTTCCGTTCGGATTCATATGGGCGAGGCGCCTGCGACAGGCGCGACACGCGAAATGCATGTATGGTCGGCATGAAGCCCTGGAGGACCAAGATGACGCGATTTTCGAGCCTGCTGGCATTCGCCCTTATTCTGCTGCTGCCGGTTGCTTCCGCTGGTGCCGCATCCCCCGAACCGGCCGCCCTGTTCGAGGCAAAAACCGTAGCGGACCGCAACAGCACGCTTACCGCACTCGAAGCCGCCGCGCCCGGTGATCCCGCGTCGGCTTACGCCGCCGGCGCCGGCCAATTCTTCACCGCGCTGGAGATCCTGGCCGGCGGCCTGCATCGCCACGGTTTCGAGAGCCCGCAATCGTTCATGCTGCCGCTGATGCGGCTGCCGGTGCCGGACAATCCCAATCCCGAACCGCTGACCTACGATGACTTCCGCGCCATCCTGGTCGCCTTCCGCGACCGGCTGCAGAAATCCGCCGCCACACTTGGGTCCGTGCCTGCCGGTGCCGATATCGGCATGGAGGTCGACCTCACGCGTCTCGGCATCGATCTCAACGAGGACGGCCAGATCGCGCCGAACGAAAGTGCCGCCGCGATCATGGCGTCTCTGTCACGCGGCGGCGGTGCGCCAGACGCGGCCGCACCTGCCCTCACCTTCCGCTTCGACCGCGCCGACGGCTACTGGCTGCAGGGCTATGCCGAGTTCCTGATGGCGCAGGCGGACTTCTGGCTGGCGCATGACTTCAGGACCATGTTCGACGGCTCCTTCCACATGCTATTCCCACGCGCCAAGCTGCCGCTGCAGGACACGCTCGTTCCGCCGGACGGCGGCATGGGCGGAAGCATGTTATCGTCCGAATGGCGCTTGGCCGATTTCATCTCGCTGGTGCATCTGGTTAACTGGCCGGTGGTCGAGCCGGAGCGCCGGCAGGCGGCACGCCGCCATCTCATGGAGATGATCCGGCTGTCGCGCGAGGACTGGAAGGCGATCCGCGCCGAGACCGACAACGACCGTGAATGGCTGCCCGGGCCGCAACAGAAAGGTGCCAGCCCGCTCACCGGCCTGGAGGTCGGCGAGGAGCAGGTCCAAGCCTGGCACGCCGCGCTTGATATGGCCGAGGATCTGCTCGAAGGTCGCACCTTGCTGCCGCATTTCCGCATCGCCGACAAAGGCATCAATATGAAGCGCTTCTTCGACGAGCCGAAGCCCTTCGATCTGGTGCTGTCGATCACCGGCCCGGCGATCGCACCCTATCTCGAAAGCGGGAAGATCCTCACCGGCGAGGAATTTGACCAGATCCAGCGCCAGTTCGGCGGCGCCGGGTTTTTGACATTTGCGCTGTGGTTTAACTGAGGGCGTGTTTCAACATCGCTCCTGACACCCTTGTGTCAGCAGCTTAAGTTCGTCCCGCGCCCCTCGTCACTCCGCTCTTTCCATTTCGGCCGATACCTCCCATATTCGGGGCATGGCCAAACTTCCTGACAAAAAGACGCCGCCGCCGGCGCGTGATGATCGCGCTTCGCCGCCCAAGCGGCGCAGCCCGCTGACCGATTTCCTCGATGCATCGGAGCCGTTGCACAAGGGCGGCTTCGCCGAGGCGCCGCAGGCCGAATTCTCAGGCACGCCGCTGACCGGCTCGATCGCCGATTGGGCCGAGCAGATCGAGCAGGAAGCCGAGCGCCAAATCTCCCCCCTTGAGGGGGAGATGTCGCCGAAGGCGACAGAGGGGGTCGGCAAAGGAAGTGCTCAGCATAAGGAACCGTCGAGCCCGGCCGCACCGACCCCACCCGACGGCTCCGCCGCCACCTTCCCCTCAAGGGGGAGGGAAGGCGCCAAGGCGAAAAAAATCCCCGAGCGCTCCTCCTCCCCCGGCCGCACGGCGCGAGGCACCTCGATGGGCGGCGCGGCTTCGGCCAGGGAGCGCACCGCGGCCGGCCTCAATCCGGTCGCCGGCCTCGATGTTTCGCTGGAGGAAGCCGAGACGATGGCCTCCGGCGGTGTCACCGCCACTGTCGCCGCGCTGTCGGCGCTGATCGAATCCGGCAACCCGCTGCACAAGGACGGCGTGCTGTGGACACCGCACCGCCCGGCCCGGCCCGAAAAATCCGAAGGCGGCATCGCCATCAAGATGGTGTCGGATTTCGAGCCGGCCGGCGACCAGCCGACGGCGATCAAGGATCTTGTCGAAGGCGTCAACGACAATGACCGCACCCAGGTGCTGCTCGGCGTCACCGGCTCGGGAAAAACCTTCACCATGGCCAAGGTGATCGAGGAGACGCAGCGTCCTGCTCTGATCCTCGCCCCCAACAAGACGCTGGCCGCACAGCTCTATTCCGAGTTCAAGAAATTCTTCCCGGAAAACGCCGTCGAGTATTTCGTCTCCTACTACGACTACTACCAGCCGGAAGCCTATGTGCCTCGGACGGATACCTTCATCGAGAAGGAATCGTCGATCAACGAACAGATCGACCGCATGCGCCACTCGGCGACGCGCTCGCTGCTGGAGCGCGACGACGTCATCATCGTCGCCTCGGTGTCCTGCATCTACGGTATCGGCTCGGTCGAGACCTATACGGCGATGACCTTTCAGATGCAGATCGGCGACCGGCTCGACCAGCGGGCGCTGCTCGCCGACCTCGTCGCTCAGCAATACAAGCGTCAGGATATCAACTTCGTCCGCGGCTCGTTCCGCGTGCGCGGTGACACGATCGAGATTTTTCCGGCTCACCTTGAGGATCGCGCATGGCGCATTTCGCTGTTCGGCGACGAGATCGAGGCGATCACTGAGTTCGACCCGCTGACCGGCCAGAAGACCGGCGAGTTGAAGAGCGTCAAGATCTACGCCAATTCGCACTATGTCACGCCGCGCCCGACCCTCAATCAGGCCATCAAGTCGATCAAGGAAGAGCTCAAGCACCGGCTGGTCGAACTCGAACGGTCCGGTCGCTTGCTCGAGGCGCAGCGGCTGGAGCAGCGCTGCCGCTTCGATCTGGAGATGCTGGAAGCGACCGGCTCCTGCGCCGGCATCGAGAACTATTCGCGCTATCTCACCGGCCGCCAGCCGGGCGATCCGCCGCCGACCCTGTTCGAATACATTCCTGACAATGCGCTGGTCTTCATCGACGAAAGCCATGTCACCGTGCCGCAGATCGGCGGCATGTATCGCGGCGACTTTCGCCGCAAGGCGACGCTGGCCGAATACGGCTTCCGTCTGCCGTCCTGCATGGACAACCGGCCGCTGCGCTTTGAGGAGTGGGACGCCATGCGCCCGCTCTCCGTCGCGGTTTCGGCGACGCCCGGCGGCTGGGAAATGGAGCAGTCCGGTGGCGTCTTCGCCGAGCAGGTCATCCGCCCGACCGGCCTGATCGATCCGCCGGTCGAGGTGCGTCCGGCCAAGACCCAGGTCGACGACGTCGTCGGCGAAATCCGCGACACGACAAAAGCCGGCTACCGCACGCTGGTCACAGTGCTGACCAAGCGCATGGCCGAGGACCTCACCGAATATCTGCACGAGCAGGGCATCCGCGTCCGCTACATGCACTCCGACATCGACACGCTGGAGCGCATCGAGATCCTGCGCGACTTGCGCCTCGGCGCCTTCGACGTGCTGGTCGGCATCAACCTTTTGCGCGAAGGCCTCGACATCCCGGAATGTGGTTTCGTCGCCATTCTCGATGCCGACAAGGAGGGCTTCCTGCGCTCGGAAACCTCGCTGATCCAGACCATCGGCCGCGCCGCCAGAAACGTCGACGGCAAGGTCATCCTCTACGCCGACCAGGTCACCGGCTCGATGGAGCGGGCGATGGCGGAAACCAACCGCCGTCGCGAAAAGCAGATGGAGTGGAACGCGGCCAACGGCATCACCCCGGAATCGGTCAAGTCGCGCATCTCCGACATCCTGGACTCGGTCTACGAGAAGGATCATGTCCGCGCCGACATCTCGCAGTTCACCGACAGCGCCGGCGCGATGATGGGCAACAACCTGAAAGCCCATCTCGACGCGATGGACAAGCAGATGCGCGACGCCGCCGCCAATCTCGACTTCGAGAAGGCGGCCCGCATCCGCGACGAGATCAAGCGACTGCGCGAGATGGAGCTGTCCATCTCCGACGATCCGCTGGCCAAATATGCCGACATGGAAAGCCCGGTTTCGGGCCGCGAGAAGGGCAAGCACAACAAGGGCGTGGCCAAACATCGTACATCAGAGGAACAAGAGCGTTTCCGCAAACTGGACGCGGCACGTGCCGCCGAAGAGGCGGCCAAGGCTGCCCGGCCCAACCTCTTCCGCAAGCCGGAGCTCGACGAAATGGGCGCTGACGGCGCTGTGCCGGTGAAGAAGCCGTTGTTCGCCAAGCCGTCGCTGGACGATATGGGGCCTGGCACCGACATGCCGAAGCCGTCAGGCGCGGTGTCGCGTTCGCTGTTCAAGAAGCAGTCGGCGCAGGAGGCGCACGGCTCGGATTTCGGTATACCGGGTGAACCGACCAAGCCGCTGTTCAAGAAGAACTCGCTGGACGAGATGACAGTGCGCCGCACCGAAAAGCCGGTCGAGGGAAAAGTGCCGGCCAAGCCACAACCGATCTCCCCCCAAGTGGGGGGCATTCCGCCAAGCCGATCGTTCGCCAGCGCGCTGGCATCGGTTCCTACGAAGACCCCGCCGACGCCCGCCGCGAAAAACGCCGGCCGGGCAAGACAGGGCGGCCGGGAAAGTAGCGCCTTCCCTTCTCCCCCTGTGGGAGAAGGTGGATCGGCGCGCAGCGCCGAGACGGTTGAGGGGTGTTCCAGCGGAGTGAGACGTTTGCGTTCCCTGGAACACCCCTCATCCGACCTCGCTTTGCGAGGCCACCTTCTCCCACAAGGGGAGAAGGGAAGGACTCCACTGTCATCGCTTGAAGCAGTCCGCTTGCCACCAGCCCCGCCTTTGGTGTAATCGCTCCGCACACTCGAACGTCTTGAAAGGAGGGCTGCGTGTCTTTCGACCACCACCGTCAGCGCGGCCCTGTCGCTGCCCTGCGAGCTTGCTTGCAGGGCTGACCAGAGACGGTCCGGGTTCTCCCGCTTCGATTTTCTTGGTCTGCCCTTCGTGGTGCCGCAACGCCTGTTCTGATGGCCAGCCTGCGCACCGTTAAAGTGCATCGAACCGGACCTTTATTCCGGGCAGACCAGAGAAATCCACATGGCCCTGATCAGCCTCAAATCCCTCGGCGTCACCATGAGTGCGCCGCTCTTCTCCAATCTCGATCTCACCATCGGCACCGGCGATCGGCTCGGCATCGTCGCCGCCAACGGCCGCGGCAAATCTACCTTGCTGAAGTGCCTGACTGGCGAAATGGAGCCGACATCAGGCGACATCACCCGCACCCGCGGCCTCCGGGTCGGCTATGTCGAGCAAGCCGTTCCCGCAATGCTGGCCGAGCGCGGCTTTCAGCAGGTGGTGGCCGACGCCTTGCCGGCCGAGCAGGCCGAAAGCGAGCAATGGCGCGTCGATGTGGTGCTCGACTCCCTCGACGTGCCTGAGCCGATGCGCGAGCGGCCGATGCGGGCGCTGAGCGGCGGCTGGCAAAGGCTGGCGCTGATCGCCCGAGTCTGGGTCACCGATCCCGATGTCCTGCTTCTCGACGAGCCGACCAACCATCTCGATCTCGCCAAGATCAGCCAGCTCGAAACCTGGCTGAACGCGCTGCCGCGTGAGGTGCCGGTGGTGATTGCCAGCCACGACCGCGCCTTCCTCGACGCCACGACCAACCGCACGCTGTTCCTGCGCCCTGAGCAGTCGTCGGTGTTTGCGCTGTCCTATTCCAGGGCGCGCGACGCTTTGAGCGAAGTCGACGCCTCGACGGAGCGCAAGTTCCAGCGCGACATGAAGGTGGCGCAGCAATTGCGCCGGCAGGCGGCCAAGCTCAACAACATCGGCATCAACTCTGGCAGCGACCTGCTGACGGTCAAGACCAAGCAGCTCAACCAGCGCGCCCAGCGCCTCGAGGAGGTCGCGGCACCGGCGCACCGCGAAAGATCGGCGGGCGCGATAAAGCTCGCCAATCGCGGCACCCATGCCAAGGTGCTGATCACGCTGGACGACGTGGTGGTCGAGACGCCTGACGGCAGGCTGCTGTTCAGGACCGGCAAGCGCCATATCTGCCAGGGCGACCGCATCGTCCTGCTCGGCCGCAACGGTGTCGGCAAGTCGCGGCTCATCAGCCTGATCAGAAATGCCATCGTCGAGCCGGATATGGCAGCGCAAGGCGTGAAGGTAACGCCGTCGACGGTGCTCGGCTACAGCGACCAGGCGCTGTCAGGCATCAGTGGCGAAGACACGCCGCTGGCGATGCTCTCGCGCAGCTTCGATGTCGGCGAGCAACGCGCCCGCTCGCTGCTCGCCGGTGCGGGCGTCAGTATCGACATGCAGGAGCGCAGGATCGGCGTGCTGTCGGGCGGACAGAAGGCGCGGCTGATGATGCTGGCGCTGAGGCTCGCCAATCCCAATTTCTACCTGCTCGACGAGCCGACCAACCATCTCGACATCGATGGCCAGGAAGCACTGGAAGCAGAATTGCTGGCCCATGAGGCAAGCTGCCTGCTTGCCTCGCACGACCGCTCCTTCATCAGGGCGATCGGCAACCGCTTCTGGCTGATCGAGAAGCGGCGGCTGGTCGAGGTCGACAGCCCGGAGGATTTCTTCCGATCGGTGGCAGAAACGCGCGGTTGAAGCTTTGCTCCAAAAAATTCCGACGGTCTGTCGGATCATGGCCGCGCGCCACGTCCTTGGGATGCCGACACGATGATGCCGGCGCCAATCGAGGAGAGAGCATCATGTCTATTCTGTCATCCGTAGGTCGCATAGCGACCCGTTACTCGGCGGCTCGCGCCCGCTACCGCAGCGAGCGCGCCATCCTTTCGTTGCCGATCGAACTGCGCAAGGACATCGGCTGGCCGGAAATCGTCATCGACCCACAGAACAGCCCGCGGATTGGCCTGGCTCCTTGACAAGAGGGCTCCTTGACAACGGGGCTCCTTGACAAGAGCCGGCCGTCGCACGGTCGGCACCAAAAAAGCGCGTCGGCCATGTAGGATCGCCGCTGCCGCATTCGTCCTGTGGTTCGCAACGCCTAACCAAAGAGGAGCAAGACATGAACGATCAGCCCCAGACCCAGCCTGCCGCGAAAGTCCTCGGTGGATTGACGCCCTACCTTCAGCTGGACGGCGCCTTCAAGGCTTCAGAATTCTATCAGAAGGCCTTCGGCGCCGAGCAGGTCTTCTTCTACCCGCCGGACGAGAAGGGCCGGACGATGCATATCCATCTCCACATCAACGGTTCGACGCTGATGATTTCCGATTTCTATCCCGAGCATGGAATGGCGGCGGTGAAGCCGCAGGGCTTCACAATGCAGCTGCATCTCGGCAGCGACGACATCGACGCCTGGTGGCAGCGCGCCGTCGACGCCGGCTGCACGGTCGGTACGCCGCTGCAGGTGATGTTCTGGGGCGACCGCTGGGGTCAGCTGACTGATCCTTTCGGCGTCGAGTGGGCGATGAACGCGCCGGTGAAGGCAGCGTAGCGCATTCCTTCCTTCTCCCCTTGCTTGTGGGAGAAGGAAAATCCCACAATCAAGGAGAACCACAATGTCCTATGTCGATGGCTTCGTACTCGCCGTGCCGAAGGCAAATCTCGATGCCTACAAGAAGATGGCGCAGCTCGGCGGCACCGTCTGGAAGGAGCATGGCGCGCTCGCCTATGTCGAATGCATAGGCGACGACGTGCCCTATGGCGAGGTCACCTCGTTTCCGCGCGCCGTGCAGGCCAAGGACGACGAGGTCGTCGTCTTCTCATGGGTCGTCTATGAATCGCGGCAGAACCGCGATGCAGTGATGGCCAAGGTAATGGCCGACCCACGCCTGAACGGAGAGCTATCGGCGATGCCCTTCGACAGCAAGCGCATGATCTTTGGCGGCTTTCAGCCCTTCATTGAGCTGTAGGCCCGCAACGCATTACGCTAGCCGGTCAAGCAGCGGCTTGAGCCGATCGCCGTAGCGCTTCCACAGATCGACCGAGCCCTGGTACATCGGCTGGCGCACTTGCGCCGCCGAGGCTGTACGCACGGGACGGTCGGTCTCGTGGAACGACAGCACTCTATCGTCCCACGGCAGGCCGAGATGAGCGATCAGCGCCCGCGTCTGCCCTTCCTGGTCGGCGACGAAATCCTCATAGCGCACATCGTGCACGACACCGGGCAGCACGGCGTGCCAATGCGCCATGATGTCGGTGTAGAGATTGTGGAAGTCGGCGAGCTCGCCGAGATCGTAGCCATAACGGTGAGTGTCGCCGCGGAAATGCACCTTGTAGATCGACAGGCAGGTCGCCGCCGCATCGCGCACGCAATGGATGATCCTGGCCTTCGGCAGCATCAGACGGATAAAGCCGATAAACAGAAAGTTGCCTGGCATTTTGTCGGTGACATGGCGGATATGCGGATAGCGGGCATGCAGCATATCGAGGTAGGCCTGCCCGGCATCGGCAAAATCCGTGTCGGGTACATCGGATACGCCCCAGGGAAAGCCACCTGGCATGGTTGACGGAAACTGCTTGCCGACCACCGTCTTTAAAATACTGAGCTCGCCGGCGCCATAGACCTGGGGATGGCTGGCGATGATCTGTTCGACCAGCGTCGTGCCCGAACGCGGCATGCCGACGATGAAGATCGGCGCATCGTCGGCGGTTGCGCTTGGCTTATGCTTTTCGAAGAAGCTGGCATCGAACACCGATTTCATCGCCTCGAATTCGGCCCGCGTCCTGACCGGATCATAATCGATGCCCTTGCGGCGGATGGCATTACCTTCGGCGAAATAATCAAAGGCGCGCGGGTAATCTTTCAGGTCGTCATTGGCCTTGCCGAGGCCGAAGGCAAGCTGCATGCGCGCCAGGCTGTCTTGCGGCGCCTTGGCATGCTGCGCCTCCATGCCGGCAAGCTCGGCGTCGCGCTCCTTCTGGCGCTTGACCTGCGTCAGCATCAGCCAGGCCCGCGCCAGGCCGGGATTGACGGTCAGCGCCTGGCGGAACAAGTCAGTCGCTTCGTCGAGCTTGCCCTTTTCCATCAGCCCGACGCCCAGCCCGTGCAGCAGGTCGGCGTCCTTAGGCCGGATCGTCAGCGCTTCCCGGAAGATGGCAAGCGCCTCATCGAGCCGCCCGGCCTCCTGCAGCGTTTCGGCAAGCCCGATGCGGGCGCGAACATGGAACGGGTTGCGACCGATGGTGCCGCGATAGATCTCCTCTGCGTCCTCGAACTGTCCCATCTGCTTTAGCGACGAGCCGAGATTGTCGCGCGCCGCAAGCTGGTCCGGGCGCAGCGCCACCGCGCCACGGAAGAAATCGACGGCTGCACTGACACGGCCGAGGTCGCGCATCACCGTGCCGAGGTTGTTGAGGAAATCCGGATTCTTGGGTTGCAGACGCACCGACTGTTCGAGGAGATCGAGGCCTTCGGCGCTGCGCCCGGTCTGGTGCAGCAGAAGCCCGAGAAAATGCGCCGCCGCCGCGTGATTGGCCTTCTGCGCCAGCACCTGCCGGTAGAGCATCTCGGCTTCCTGCCGGCGCCCCGCCTGATGCAATTGCAGCGCCTGCTGCACACGCTGGTCGAGCCCCAGCGGCGGCTGTCCGCCTGAGCCGAAATTGGCGCCCGCGCCTGCCGGTCTTCTCGGATCTCTGTTGATGGGAAACCTGCCGTGTTTTGTCCGCCTGCCGCGATCTAGGCCATCGGCGCGACAGGTTCAAGGGGTCGCAGGCCAGCTTACCTGAAATCGGCCCGGGTCAATACATACATGTTCCTGCGGCCGTGCGAATAGGCTTCGCGCGCGACATCCTGGATCGACGAGCGCTCCGCATCGAACGCGCTGAGATACTCGGCTTCGGCTCCGCTCGTGGCCGTTGCCGCCGAAAGCGCTGCAATCTCCACAAAGAACGGCACTTCGAACATGCCGTCATGGCCGACGAAACGAATGCGCTTGGCCGCCGCGTCGTAGGAGCGGCTGCGGTTGGGAAAATTGAGCGTCACACTCAAGCTCCTTGGTTTGTGGCAAAGCCGGCCACGTCAGATCAGGCGGTGGGTTTCGGCGAGCTGACGTGCCCGCCGCAGCGTGCCGTCGGTGTCGGCGATCTTTCGCCTTGCTGCCTCGTCACTTCTTATCGTCAGCCGCGCCGATATGACTTTTGTGGGCTTGATGATCGGCTTGATTGTTACGGTCGAGCCATCAGGCGTTTTCACGGAAACCATGGGCTTTCCTTTCAGACATAAATAAAAATCAATACCAGGATGAAATTTTCCGATACAATTTCAAACAATTCTTGTGAAGAGTTTGGACCGTATCATCATTCTGCAAATATCACTAGAAAAGTAATTTCGCCGCAAGATCGGCATCAGGCAGAAATCTTCTTGAATAAACCGCAATCTTGGATTAATGAATTGAGATCGTTTTTTGGGCCAAGCTTGGCATCTCGCGGCGTCAAAGGTTCTCGACCCGCCAAACTCATTCCAGATCGCCGATACCCAAATTGCCGATATAGGGACGCACGACACTCTAAGTCCCAGTGCCGCAAAGCGGGCACTACTTTATCGGAATCACGCCGGGAACGAGACTTCGAGGCACGAGAATGTCTGGCCGAACTACCCATTCCATCGCGCATTTCGAGGCGCCCTTCATGCTTGGCGGCCTGGAGGGAAAGTTGCCGGCCGGCGACTACGACATCGACCACGATGAGGAGCTTATCGATGGCATGTCATGGCTTGCCTGGCGCCGTGTCGCCACCTTCATCCATCTGCCGGCGAGAACGGTGAAAAGCCAGACCAGCCAATTGGTCGCCATCGACCTCGCCGAACTCGAAACCGCGCTGAGGCGCGACCAGGAGAATGCCGCATGATCCGCTTCCAGCAGAACGCGCGCCCGCGCACCGACACGCCCGCGCATCTTTTCGCAATCGGCCAGACCGTTCGCATGAAGAGCCGCACCGGCCTTGTCCAGAAGACCGCGGAGCTGTTCCAGATCAAGAGCAAGCTGCCGGTCAAGGACGGCTCGCCGCAATACCGCATCCGCAGCGACGAGGAGACCCATGAGCGGGTCACCACGGAAGATAATCTCGAAGTGGCCGACAATCCGAGCGCCTAGGCCCTCGTCGACCGCCACCACCACGTTCATCAATCACGAGGACCAAGAAATGGCCAAGGGTCAACAGCGCAGCAACCGCGAGACACGCAAGCCCAAGAAAGACAAGGCGGCGGCAAAGCCGGCCTCGCCCTTCGGCTCGGCCGTCAAGCAGGCGGAAGCCGGTTTGAAGCCGAAGTCCAAGGGCTAGCGCTCCGAAGCGCCGCGCGCGCCTCACCATGCTTGTGCACCTAAGCGGCTTTGGTGCACCCGCAGGACTGCGTCGCCGCAACACGGAGGCGTGTTTGAACTTCGTTGTCGAGTTCTATCGATCGCGCGACGCCGACGAAGCGATCCTCGACAGGGTATCACTCGAGGCGCCGAACCTGCGCGCCGCCCTGCAGGGCGCCACTGAGCTGTTCCGCTCGCTGGCGATGCCGCAGATCCCGGACCGCCTGCGCATTTCCGACGAAGACGGCAGCGAGCTCTATGCCGGCCCGGCCGATGGAGCGTATCCAGCGCACGGATGAGCAACACTGCATTCATTCAGCCACTAGCGGTTCTGCTTTTGATAGAATCGCCGAACCGCTCTAAGTATTTGTTCTTACGCAATTCCCCAGGGAAAGCGCTACGCGCTTTTCCCGGGAAAACCGCCACGCACCTTTTCCTGGAATTGCTCTAGCGGATCCAATTAAAGATCACGTAACGTCAAAAGCCATATAAGGTCCGCTGGAACCGGGCCCGATCACGGTTGGCTGCCCGGCAGGCCGCGCACGAAATCGTCGCTCGCAGCCAAAGGCAGGGAGGCGCACATGGACAGGCCGCGCATCATCGTGACTGCGGTGGTGTTGGCCTTGCTCGGCGCCATCGTGCCTATCGCGGCGATGTTCCACTTTTCATGGGTTCTGGCGGTTCAAGAAGAACATCAACGGCTGGATCTGTTCGCCAACCGCGCGATCGCCAGGGCCAGCATATCGCTCAAGGATGCAACCGACTCATTGCGTGAGATCGACCGGTTCACCGGCGACCGCTGTTCGGTGGGCCACATTGCCCGCATGCGGCAGCTCACCATCAACACCCGCTCGATCGAAGAGATGGGCTATTTCGAAACCGGACTGCTCAAATGCACATCCTGGGGCTCGACCGAAGGACGCGTTGCGCAAGCCGCACCGGATTTCACCACCGCAGACGGCGTTGCCGTCACTGCCCGGATACAGCCCCTGGCCGACCAGGCCCATCCGCTGATGGCCCTGCACTACAAGCACCATAATGTCCTTGTCGATCCTCTGCGCTTTGTCGACATTGTCGTCGATCCCGACATTCAGCTTGCCCTCGCGACCGACACCGGCGTCCTGCTCAGCGCGTTGAACGGGCCTGATCCCGCCCGCATCGCCAAAATCATCGCCACCCCGGGCAAAGGCCTGGATGACGGTCATCTGTTTGCCACGGCGCGCGGGACGGACTGGATCGCCGTCGCCACCGAACCGGAAAGCCAGATCGTGGACAGCGTACGCAGCCGGCAATTGCTGTTGCTTCCTCTCGGCGTTTTCATTGCCGCCTTCATCATCGGCATGGTTGCCTGGTTGTCGCGGCGGCGGCTGTCGCCGCTGGGAGAATTGCAGATTGCCGTTCGCAAGCACGAGTTCATCGTCCACTATCAGCCGATCGTCGAGCTCAGGACCGGCAATTGCGTGGGGGCCGAAGCGCTGGTTCGCTGGAGACGGCCCGACGGCTCGCTGGTCCGGCCCGATCTTTTCATCCCGCTGGCCGAAGAGAGCGGCCTGATCGCGGCAATCACCGATCAGGTCATAGCCCTTGCCGTTTTGGACCTGAAAAAGCTTCTTGTCGCCAATCCTTCCCTCCACATCGCGATTAATCTCAGCCCGGCCGACGTCAGAACGGCAAGGGTCCTTCCGGTCATCGAAAAGGCCCTGCAACACACCGGAATTCAGCCTCGGCAGATCTGGCTGGAGGCGACGGAGCGCGGTTTCGTCGACGTCGATTCAGCACGCTCGACCGTCATTCGCGCCCGCGAGCTTGGCCACGCGGTCGCAATCGACGACTTCGGCACAGGCTATTCCAGCCTGTCCCACCTCGAAGGCCTGCCGCTCGATGCGCTGAAGATCGACAAATCGTTCATCGACACGATTGCCACGGATTCCGCCACCAGTTCCGTAACGCCGCATATCATCGACATGGCCAAGACGCTGAAGCTGAAGATCATTGCCGAGGGCGTGGAGACGCAGGCACAGGCCGACTATCTGATGGAACGCGACGTCGACTATGGTCAGGGCTGGCTGTTTGCCAAACCCATGCCCGCAGCCGAGTTCATCGCCTATTGCCGCAAGGCGAGGCTGTCGGCGTAGAGGCAAGTGGCTGCCCTTCGCCCGCCTATGTCCAGTTGCTAGATGGGCCCCTCCCCGTCGCCGGACGGGGAGGAAACCAGCCCTTAGCAGGGACCGTCGTCGACGATGCGATAATCGGCGGCGCGGGCCTCGCATGCGTTGGGGAAGGTGCGCAGGTCGCCACGGCGGCGTGCACAGACAGGGGCATACTCGCGGGTGCAGAATGTCTGCTCCTCATCACCACCGCCACCGCCGCCGCCGTCACGGCACTGGCCGTCGCGGATGATGCGATACCCGGCTCGCTCGGCAAGGCAGGCATTGGCGAAGGTCTGGCGGTCGCCGCCACGCCGGGCGCAGACCGGATCATATTGCTTGGTGCAGAATTGCGGCCCGGGCCTTGGCGGACGGTACCCCGGTCCTTCGTCCACCACCACCGCGGTACAGGCCGCAAGAACTGCCGACAGCAACAGGATGGCAAAACCCTGCCGCGAGAAGATTGCCGCAAGAAATTTCATGACTATACCTCCCTCAAGCCTCGCTCCAATGCATGTCGCCCAAAGCATGCCCACGGGCCTGATCCGAGGGTGCGCAGCGGTTTTGGGATAACGACATGCACAAGAAAATGCAAAACGCGCTCTACTCCAAGCCGATCCTCGCCATTCCACCGCCAAATGCAACCCCTGTTTGCAAGCTCTCAGCCCGCTGGACCATGCGTGGGCGGGCACTGGCCGATGACCGGACGAGCACCCCAGCCTATCGGTGCCATGCGTTGGAATGCGCCCGTCGGGAGGCCCGCGGGCGCTACCTTGCAACGATCACCTTTCCGTGCGATAAATTTCGTGTTCGGGCATTTGCGACCCGGAGAGCGGAACGTTTTGGACGACCTTTCCCCGATACTGTGAATCTCTGACGGCCCCGTTTTTCGGCGGGGGGTTTTGACCATGCGCCAATGCATGACTGCCGAAGCAACCACCGGGACTTGCCCACGGCGTCAGGCGGCGGGCAAACCACAAGACTGACACGGGTGAAGGAGTTTCCCCAATGGCCCAGACCGGCACCGTTAAGTTCTTCAACGCAACCAAAGGCTTCGGCTTCATCACGCCAGATGACGGCGCCAAGGACGTGTTCGTCCACATCTCCGCGATCGAGGCTTCGGGCCTGCGCACGCTCGTTGATGGCCAGAAGGTCACCTTCGATGTCGAGCCGGACCGGATGGGCAAGGGGCCGAAGGCGGTCAATCTCCGCGCCGACTGAACTCGCGCGCACGTCCGCTCGGACGTGCTCAGGGACTGTGCCTGAGGTCTCCACAGGCCTTGTGCCGGCTTTCAGCGCCGGATCCGAGTTTTCGAAGGCGCGGCGGTTTTCGTCGCGCCTTTTTTCGTGCCCGGGTGGGCAAGCCAATGCGCGCAAAACTTTCTCTTGCCGATGACGCTAAAATAAACGACAAATTTCCACTCGGGCATTTGCCGGCCCGAGACTGGACTTGATGGGATCAAAGGAGCTTCCCATGCCGCAGACCGGCACCGTCAAATTCTTCAATCATGCCAAAGGCTTCGGCTTCATCACGCCGGATGATGGCGCGAAGGATGTCTTCGTCCACATTTCGGCCGTGCAGGCGTCGGGTCTTCCCGGTCTTGAGGATGGGCAGAAGGTAACATTCGACACCGAGCCGGACAAGCGCGGCAAGGGTCCGAAAGCCGTCAACCTGTCGATCGGCTGAGCCGGGATCGAGACAGCATCGGACGGATTCCGCAGGGCAAGTCCGCTCCTTGTTGAGCGTGCGATATTTGTGGCTCGCGCCAAGCCTGATCGATGAATGTCGACTGCTCCCAGCCCGCCAATTTCGTTCAGCCCCCGTTCAGCCACGGTCGCCTACTAGTCTTCGATAAGCCGGACCGCATCCCCAAATTACCCGGGCCGGCACGAAGGAGACCGAGATGAACCGAATTTTCAAGACCACCATCCTGTCCGCCGCGATTGTCGCGACCACGCTCGCGACCTTGCCCGCGGCCAGCGCCGGCGACTGGCGCCACCGGCACCACCATCGTGGCAATGGCAATGGCGACGCGATCGCGGCAGGCGTCCTTGGCCTCGCGGCCGGCGCCCTGATCGTTGGTGCGCTCAACAACCCGCAGCCCAGCTATTACGATCCCGGCTATGATGATTATGGGCGTTATCCACGGCCAGCCCCGGTGCGCCGCTACTACGCGGAACCGCGGGTCGCCTATAATGATGGTTACGCCGAGCCATGGACCCGTGGCTGGTATGAATATTGTTCGGATCGCTATCGCTCGTTCAACTCCCGGACCGGCACGTTCACCGGCTATGACGGCGAACAGCATTTCTGCACCGCCAACTAATACATGTCGCCCAAAAGCATGCGCACGGGCCTGACCCCAGGGTGCATAGCGGTTTTGGGATAACGACATGCACAAAGACAAAGGCCTTAAAGCGCAAAGCGCTTTAAGGCCTCCCCAGCCCTAAAAAAGCGCTGTCCGCATGGCCAGCGCTTTTTTGTTGTCGGCATGCGCAAGACAAGGGCCTGACGCGCATCGCATGAGGCGCCTCAGATGCGACGCGCTTTAAATCAGGAATGGATTGCTCCGGCGCTCCTCACCGAAGCGACCGCCGGGACCATGGCCGCAGATGAAGCCGACGTCGTCGCCGAGTGGCAAAAGCTTGTCTTTGATCGACGCGATCAGCGCGGCGTGGTCGCCGCCCGGCAGGTCGGTGCGCCCGACAGACCCACGGAACAGCACGTCGCCAACATGGGCGAACTTCGCAGCGCGATTGTGGTAGACGACATGGCCGGGCGCGTGGCCCGGGCAATGAAAGACCTCGAACGCGTGCTGGCCGAACGAGACGGTATCGCCTTCGCTGAGAAAGCGGTCGGGCATGCAATTGCGCACCGGATCGGTGATGCCGTAGAGTTTTGCCTGGTTCTCGAGGTTGGCAAGCAATGGACGGTCGGCCTCATGCGGGCCGATGATCTGGACGCCGAGCGCCTCCTTCAGCTCCATGGCGCCGCCGGCATGGTCGATATGACCATGCGTGATCCAGATCGCGCCGGCGTTGATCGCGTTATCCTTTAGCACCGCCAGCACCTTGTCGATGTCGCCGCCCGGATCGACGACGACGCCTTGTCTGTCGTCCATGTCGAAGAGGATGGTGCAGTTTTGCTGGAAGGCCGTGACCGGCACGATACTGGCATTGAGCTGACCCATGATCGTCCTTTCGCTGTGTCGCCCCTGATGTAGAGACACATGCAAACGGCGTCCACCGTTGGCACGGACACAAAAGAAATGGGCGGCCGAAGCCGCCCATGCGAAAGCCCGAAACCGCCAAGCTTACTTCTTCATCGCATTCATGACCGCGCCGATGATGGCCGTCAGAATGGCGCCACCACCGGCACCGCCGACGATGTTTTGCAGATTCAGCGCGCTGCCCAATCCGCTAGTTGCCGCTGCGGCTGCAGCCGGATCGATCGTACCGCCGCCGAGCAGGCTGCCGAGGATCGCCGCGCCGCCGACGCCGCCAACGGCGCCGCCCAGAATTTTGGGAAGCTGACCCATTGCCGCTGTCTTGATCGCCGCGCCAACCGCCTGACCACCGATGATACCCGTAATCACCTGAATAATGATCGGAAGAAGCGTGTTCATGTCCATGTTACCAGTCCCTCCATAGCTGCCAGCCTCCCGGGCCGACACCATCATGAGACGCCGAATTGGACGAAAGTCAAATGCAGAAGTGCTTAAATAAAAGGGGCAGCCCGAAAACTGCCCCTACTTGTTAAAAAAGCTGTGACTTTCGTTATTCTGCGGCGATCGCATGCTTGGGTTGAACGGCCGCAGAATAGTCGTTCATCAGAGTCTTGGCGATTTCACCCACCTCGAATCGGTATTGACCGATCTCTGAAACGGGCGTCACCTCGGCCGCGGTCCCGGTGAGGAAGCACTGCTGGAAGCCTTCGAGCTCTTCCGGCATAATGGTGCGCTCGATCACCTCAAAGCCGCGATCCTTGGCAAGACCAATGACTGTACGGCGGGTGATGCCGTCGAGGAAGCAGTCGGGGGTGGGTGTGTGGATCTTGCCGTCCTTGACGAAGAAGATATTGGCGCCGGTCGCTTCCGCAACCTGGCCGCGCCAGTCGAGCATCATGGCGTCGGCATAGCCCTTGGCTTCGGCGGCATGCTTGGACATGGTGCAGATCATGTAGAGGCCGGCAGCCTTCGATTTCGACGGCGCAGTGCGCGGATCGGGGCGGCGCCATTCGGCCAGATCGAGACGGATGCCCTTCAGCTTCTGTGCCGGATCGAAATAGCTCGGCCACTGCCAGATGGCGATGGCGCAGTTGATCCGGCTGTTTTGCGCCGAAACGCCCATTTGTTCGCTGCCGCGCCAGGCGATCGGCCGGACATAGGCATCCTGAAAGCCCTGCTTCTTCAACAGCGTGCGGCAGGCGTCGTCGATCTCGGCAACCGAATAGGGAATCTTGAAGCCGAGCAGGCGTGCCGATTCATGCAGGCGCTCGCTGTGGTCGGTCAGTTTGAAAATCTCGCCGCCATAGGCGCGCTCGCCCTCGAACACCGCGCTGGCGTAGTGCAGGCCATGGGTCAACACGTGGATCTTGGCGTCGGCCCATTTGACGAACTCGCCGTTCATCCAGATAAAGCCGTCCATTTGGTCAAAGGGAACGGATGCCATGGTAACCTCCCGCGGGCGGCCGCCCGCACATCGTTGTGTCGTTGCGCGTTTCTTATCAGCCGCACCGGGCGGCCGGTATCTCGAAGCGTAGGCGGATATATAAGGTCTGGCAAACACAGGAAGTTCCGGAAAAACGGCTTTCCCTTGCCTTTTCGTTCGCAATCCGCCGAAAAGCTTGTCAAAAATTACCATTGCCGGGAAATTACGTCAATAGTACTGACATAATTTCCCTTTCGCACGGAGAAAAGATGACGGATCGCAGCCACCCAGCCGGAAAACCGATCAGGACGGCGGTCACCGACGAGGACGGCATCGACTTTGCCATCATCGAATTGTTCTTCTTCGCCTATCGCGATTTTACCTCCGATCCGGACCAGATCCTGTCCGATTATGGCTTCGGCCGCGCCCATCACCGGGTTCTGCATTTCGTCAATCGCAGGCCGGGCCTGACGGTCGCCGAACTCCTCGACGTGCTGAAGATCACCAAGCAGAGCCTGGCACGCGTGCTCAAGCAACTGATCGACACCGATCATGTCGTCCAGTTGCAGGGCCCGCGCGACCGCCGCCAGCGCGAACTCTATCCGACGGCCAAGGGCCGCGCCTTGGCGCTGGCGCTGGCACGGCCACAGTCGCGCCGCATCCATGCTGCATTGGAAGATTTCGGAGCCACCGAACGCGCCTTGATCGAACGCTTCCTGGAAGCGATGGTCAATCCGGAACTAAGGGCGCAGATCGACATTGTGCCCGCAAAAATGTCAGGGAAAAGCCATGGAGACCATTGAAAGGGTTGATCAACCGGCGGCACCGGATGATGATGCGCCGCATCTGCTGGTGATCGATGACGATACCCGTATCCGCAATCTTCTCAAACAATATCTGACCGAAAACGGCTTTCGCGTCACCGTTGCCGGAAATTCCGGCGAAGCGCGGCGCAAGCTCGCCGGCCTCGATTTCGACCTGCTCGTGCTCGATATCATGATGCCGGGCGAAACCGGCGTCGACCTCGCCAAGGCGCTGCGGGCGACCAAGAACGTGCCGATCCTGATGCTTACCGCGCTTTCCGAGACCGACAGCCGGATCACCGGGCTCGAGGCCGGCGCCGACGACTATCTGCCGAAGCCTTTCGATCCCCGCGAATTGATCCTGCGCATCAACAACATCCTGCGCCGCGGCGGTCCGGCAACGACCCCCAAGGTCGAGCAACTGGTCTTCGGCCCTTACACCTTCCAGATCGCCAGGCGGGAGCTCAAGCGCGGCGGCGAGGCTCTGAAGCTGACGGACCGCGAGCAGGAGATCCTGGCGATCTTCGCGGCGCGGGCCGGCGAAACGATACCGCGCCATGAACTTGTCGGCGACGAGTCCGAAGTCGGCGAGCGCACCATCGACGTCCAGATCAACAGGCTGCGCCGCAAGATCGAACGCGATCCGTCCAACCCGGTCTGGCTGCAGACCGTGCGTGGTATTGGGTATCGGCTCAGCGTGGAATAGACTGCCGCAATGCATGTCGCCGAAAAGTGCGAAGCGGTTTTGGGACGACGACATGCATAAAGTCGAAAATTGCAAGCGCAGCACTGCGCTTGCGGGTCCCTTGTTGAGCTGCAGATGGGCAAAAAGGGCGAATGGCGACCACGCAACTGGAACGGCCGGAAGATAGCGGCTTGAGCGCTCGCGCCAGGCGGGCGCTGAAGGCGGTGCCGCTTGCCTGGAAACGGTTCTGGCGCCTCGTTTCGCTTTACATGCCGAAGCGGCTCTATGCCCGCTCGCTGATCATCGTCATTGCACCGATGATCCTGCTGCAATCGGTCCTCGCCTTTGTCTTCATGGAACGCCACTGGCAGACTGTGACGCAGCGCCTGTCGCAGGCCACGGTCCGCGACATTGCCGCGATCGTCGACCTGGTTGAAACCTATCCGAACGACGCCGACTACGCCAATATCATCCGCATCGCGCAGGATCGCATGCAGCTGAAGATCGACTTGCTTCCGCCCGATCCGCTGCCAGCGCCCGGTCCAAAGCCGTTCTTCTCGATCCTCGACGAAATTCTCTCGTCCGAGATCACCCATCAGATCAACCGGCCGTTCTGGATCGACACGGTCGGCAATTCCAATATCATCGAGGTCCGCGTCCAGCTCGAGGGCAAGGTGCTGCGCGCCTTCGTGCGCCGCAGCCAGGCCTATGCCTCGAACACGCACATTTTCCTGATCTGGATGGTCGGCACCTCGCTGGTGCTGCTGATGATCGCCATCCCTTTCCTGCGCAACCAGATCCGGCCGATCCTGACGCTGGCCGAGGCCGCCGAAAGTTTCGGCAAGGGCCGGCCGATGCCGCGCGATTTCCGTCCGCGCGGCGCCGAGGAGGTCCGCCGCGCCGGCTTTGCCTTCATCCAGATGCGCGAACGCATCGAACGCCAGCTCGAACAGCGCACCGCCATGTTGTCCGGCGTCAGCCACGATTTGAGAACCATCCTGACCCGCTTCAAGCTGCAGCTTGCGCTGACCGGGACCAAGGCCGACACCGAGGCGCTCGGCCAGGACATCGATGACATGCAGTCTATGCTGGAAGGCTATCTCGCCTTTGCCCGCGGCGAGGCAGCGGAAGACGCCGGCCGTTTCAATCTTGAAGCGTATTTCGAAAAGCTGGGCGAGGAGGCCACGCTGCGCAAGCGCAAACTGTCGACCGCGCTCGCCGGCGATCCAAATGTGCATGTGCGGCCCCACGCCTTTGCCCGGCTGTTGTCCAATATCGTCGGCAACGCCTTCCGTTACGCCAAGACGGTTGAAATCAACGCCAATCATGGCCGCGGCTCGCTGCTCGTCACCATCGACGACGACGGTCCGGGCATTCCGCCCGAAAAGCGCGAGGACGTGTTCAAGCCTTTCGTGCGGCTTGACGAGGCCCGCAACCTCGACGCCAGCGGCACCGGCCTTGGCCTTGCCATCGCACGCGACATAGCCCGCAGCCATGGCGGCGATATCATGCTGGACAAGAGCCCGCTCGGCGGCTTGCGCGCCGTCATCAAGGTTCCGGCCTGATTAGAGCGACGTGCGTCCAGTTGGACGCACAAAGTACGCTCTAACACTTTGAACCCACGCACCGTGCTTTCCGAACCGAAGGTCAGCGCAGCAAAAATCGAATTCGATTTTCGGGACGACGCGCTGCTTTTCTGGCAGCTGCGGACGACCGCCGGTTTGCGCCTTCATCGGCCCGTCATGAAACCATGCTGAAGAGCGCGCATGAAGCGTGCGATCCTGATTGATTCGGCCTTGCGGCCTCGCATCAAGGAAACCGACGACATTTCAAGCAAAGGGCTGCTATGCGCATCCTGATGGTCACCGACGCCTGGCGCCCGCAAGTCAACGGCGTCGTCCACACGCTGGAGCGGCTTTCGGAAACCCTGAAATCCTTCGACGTCGAGACGGACTTCCTGACCCCGAACATCTTTCGCACCTTGCCCCTGCCTACCTATCCGGACATCCGGCTGGCGCTGACGACGCCGGGCCATGTCGCGCGCCTGATCGAAGCGCGCAATGCCGATCATATCCATATCGTCACCGAAGGCCCGCTCGGCATCATGGCGCGGCGCTATTGTCGCAAGGCAGGCCGGCCGTTCACGACGAGCTATCACACGCGCTTCCCGGAATATCTTAGCGCGCGGCTGCCTATACCGGAGGCCTGGGCCTACCGCTGGCTTCGCGATTTCCACAATTCCGGACAGGGCACGCTGGTCGCCACCCAGTCGCTGGCGGACGATCTATCGGCACGCGGCTTCACCAAGCTGAGGCCATGGACGCGCGGCGTCGACACCGACCATTTCCGGCCGGACAAGAGGAAGGAACTGGGGCTCAAGGGACCGATCTTCCTCTGCGTCGGCCGCGTCGCGATCGAAAAGAACCTAGCCGCCTTCCTCGATCTCGACCTGCCCGGCAGCAAGGTGATCGTCGGCGAGGGGCCGGAGTTGGCCAGGCTCAAGGCCAGATACCCCGCTGCCCATTTCCTTGGCCACCGCCCGAATGACGAACTGGCCGAGATCTACGCCTCGGCCGATGTCTTCGTCTTCCCCAGCCGCACCGACACATTCGGCAATGTCATCATCGAGGCGCTGGCCAGCGGCACGCCGGTCGCAGCCTATCCGGTGACGGGGCCAATCGACATTGTCGGCGACGGGGTTGGCGGAGCGGTGTCGAATGATTTGCGTGAGGCAGCGCTCGCCGCGCTCCACGTCGACCGCGCCGAGGCGCGCGAACGGGCAATGCGCTATAGCTGGAAAGCCTGCGCGGAAATGTTTCTGGAGACGGTTGAAGAGGTGCTGGGCACCACGCGCAAACTGACACCACCTTTCGTCATCCACGGGCGAAGCGGCGGCGAAGCCGACGCGCAGACCCGAGGATCCATGCCGTGACCTGCGAGCGACCCCTTCGGTGAAGAACTTGTTGGGTTGAGGCGACGAGCCGCACTTGCCCCACAGGAGCGGCCAGAACAACGCGATTCTGGACCGTCCTACTCTTCGACCACTGCTACCGCATGGATTCTCGGGGTTGCGCGTCCGCTTCGCCCGTGGATGACGAAGCTAAAATAATCGGCCGCCATCCGGCACCTTGCGTTCGATCGCGCCAAGCACGACGGCGCCCTCCTCGTCGGGAAAGCCAAGCGTCAGCACTTCCGACATGAAGGGGCCGATCTGCCGCGGCGCAAAATTGACCACCGCGAAGACCTGCCGGCCGACCAGCGTCTCGGGCGCATAATATTTGGTGATCTGCGCCGACGATTTCTTCACACCGATGTCAGCGCCGAAATCGATCTTCAGCTTGATCGCAGGCTTTCGCGCCTCGGGAAACGGCTCGGCTTCGATAATCGTGCCGGCGCGGATATCGACACGGTCGAAATCGGCGAAGCTGATCTCGGGCTTGCGCTGGCTGCCCGAGCTCATTGATGGTCAGGACCTGGCTCAGGCGTTTCCATAGGTCTCGAACAGGACGCCGGCCAGCGCTTCCTTGGCCGAGGTTCCCGACCAGACGACGAACTGGAACGCCTGGAAATAGCACTCACAGGCTTCCAGCGCCGACGACAGCAGCACCTCGACCTGCTGGCTCGACGGCTCGACCCCACCGGCAAGCAGCAGCGACTGGCGGAACATGATCGCGCCTTCCTGTTCCCAGAGGTCGAAATGGCCGAACAGCATCTGCTCGTTGATCAGCGAAAGCAGCCGCATCACCTCGAGCGCGCGCGCCTCCGGCACCTTGATGTCGAAAGCGCAGGCCAGATGCAGCGCCTCGAAATCCTCCATCCAGGAAAATGAGACGTGATAGTCGGTCCAGCTTCCGGCAACCGAAATCGAAATCTCGTCGTCGCCGGCCCGTTCGAAGGACCAGTCGTTGTTGTGGGCCACCTGCTCGATAACATCCACCGGATGGATTTCGCGAGAGAGGTCGAGTTCGAGAAGTTCCATGGAATGCTTCCTGTCGTTCAGGGGAGCGCCACACGCTCCGCGGGCACACACAACGAACAATCTTGTCTAGAACTCGGACGGCCGGGACTTCGTCAACGCAAAGACCCCAGACCGGACCCCACCGCCCGGCGCATGACCCTGCTTCGAATCATGCAACAAATTCAGTCTATTGATCGGGAGTCGCGTGACCAGCCCAATTTTTCGCACCGCGTCATTCGCATGTGGAAAGCCGCTGTCACAAAGATTCACGCAATGCCGGTAAGCGATTCACGACAAAGCGCTTTTTGCGATTGTGCTTTGTGGAAAAGTTTAACGATTATTTTTTTGATCTGGGCTTTGCCGCAGCCGCAGGCGCGGCCTGCCCGGTCAATTCGGTGAGCTTTGCCTCAAGCGCTTCGAGGCGCGCAGCAAGGCGGGTGTTTTCTTCCCTGGCCTTCGCCGCCATATCGCGGGCGGCCTCAAATTCTTCGCGCTGCACCAGGTCCATCGAGTTGAGAACGCGCTCGGCCTGCCCCTTGAAAGCGGTTTCCACTTCGCGCCGCACCCCTTGCGCGGCACCCGCGGCGTCGGTCATCAGCTTGGCGAATTCATCGAGAATGCGGTTCGGTCCGGTCGACATGGCAAATCCTCGCTTGGTCGATTTGACGTAGTGGCGCGCGACCCGGAATGCAAGCATCCACGTCGCCTTGACCCCGCCAAAACCCTGCCGCATGGTCGCGCCCGAACGTGATCCGCAACCGGGAGATCCTGTTGAGCGAGTATCTTATGCTGCCGCTGGCGGCCCTGCCCTTCCCCAACATCGACCCGGTCATCGTCCGGATCGGGCCGCTGGCGGTGCATTGGTATGGTGTCGGCTACATCGTCGGCATTCTCTTCGCCTGGTGGTATGCCAAGCGGCTCGTCACCAATGCAAGGCTCTGGCCCGACGGCACCGTGCCTATGAAGCCCGAGGATCTCGACGACTTCATCGTCTGGGCTGCCATCGGCGTGGTGCTTGGCGGGCGCACCGGCTACGTGCTGTTCTACGACCTGCCGCGCTACATCGCCCACCCGCTCGACATTCTTGCCGTCTGGCAGGGCGGCATGTCGTTCCATGGCGGCCTGCTCGGCGTCATTCTCGCCATGACGCTGTTTTCCTGGTCGCGCGGCATCCGCACATGGTCGCTGTTCGACGTGGTTGCAGCTGGCGTGCCGGTCGGCCTTGGTCTCGTCCGCGTGGCGAATTTCATCAACTCCGAGCTCTGGGGCAGGCCGACCGATGTTCCATGGGCGGTCGAATTCCCCAATGGCGGGCCATTTGCGCGCCATCCGAGCCAGCTCTACGAGGCGCTGCTCGAAGGCCTGGTGCTGTTCCTGATCCTGCGCTTCCTCACCCATTCCAGGCTCAAGCTGAAGACGCCGCGCTTCGTCGGCGGCGCCTTTATCGCCGGCTACGGTCTGTCGCGCACCTTCGTCGAATTCTTCCGCGAGCCCGATCAGCAGCTCGGCTACCTCCTCGGCACCGGCTGGCTGACCATGGGCATGGTGCTGTCGCTACCAATGGTGCTTGCCGGCGTCTGGGCGATGGCGACTGCAAAGCCGGTAACACAGCCCCAGCCGGTATGACCCGGCTGAAAACCCGCATCGTCGAGCTGATCGGTGCGGCGGGACCGATCCCGGTCAACCAATACATGGCGCTTTGCCTGTTCGATCCGCAGGACGGCTACTATACGACGCGCGAGCCGTTCGGGGCTGCCGGCGACTTCGTCACCGCGCCGGAGATCAGCCAGATGTTCGGCGAGCTGGTCGCTGTCTGGCTCTACGAAGCCTGGCTGGCGACCGGCCGGCCGATGCCGGTCACCATCGCCGAGATCGGCCCTGGCCGCGGCACGCTGATGAAGGACATGCTGCGCACGCTTTCGCGGCTCGATCCGGCGCTGACCGCCGGCGCATCCTTCGCCATGGTCGAGACCAGCCCGCGGCTGATAGATGTCCAAAAGCAAACGCTTGCCGCCACGCCGTCCACGATCGGTTGGCACGAAAGCATCGGCACGCTGCCGCAGACCCCGCTTTTCATCGTCGGCAACGAATTGTTTGACGCAGTGCCCATCCGACAGTTCGTCCACGCTGGAACAGGCTGGCGCGAACGGATGATCGGCCTCGACGGCGCGGACGAATTGCACTTCTTCGCCGGCGCCGGCTCGGTCGATCCGACGCTGTTGCCGAACGACGCCGAAAATGCGCCACAGGGCGCGATTGTCGAGGTCGCGCCGGCCCGAGCCGCGCTGATGGCGACCATCGCTGAGCGATTGGCCGGGCTCGGTGGCGCTGGCCTATTCCTCGACTATGGCTATCTCCGGCCAGGGATCGGCGACACGTTGCAGGCCTTGCGCAAGCACGATCACGAAGATGTGCTGGCCAATCCGGGCGAAGCCGATCTCACCGCCCATGTCGATTTCGCCGCCCTTGCCGCGATTGTGCGGGCGCACGGCCTCGATGCCCATCTCTCCACGCAAGGCGAATTCCTGGTGGAAATGGGCCTTCTCGAACGCGCCGGCCAACTCGGCGCCAATGCCGATGAGGCGGCTCGCGAAAAGATTGCAGGCGAGGTCGAGCGCCTCGCCGGCCCGCAAGCCATGGGTGACCTCTTCAAGGTGCTTGCCGTCCTGCCTGCCGAAATCGCCGTTCCGCCCTTTGCACCAGCGGATTGACTTTTCGCTGCCGCCTCTCCCACTCTCCCAACTTCCGACTGTCGCCCAACTTTGGACTTTCGCCCATCTTTGGACTGTAGCTTGACGAAATCGCCCACACGGACAACAACGCCGCCATGCTGAATCAGACCAAACCGGATCCCGTTCGGTCGCACTTGCTGGAGAAGGCGCGGGCGCAAGGCATTCGCCACGGCTATTTCACCCGCGTCGGCGGCGTCTCCAGCGGCATCTATCAGGGCCTCAATATCGGCACCGGCTCGAGCGATGACCAGACGCAGGTAGCCGAGAACCGCCGCCGCGTCGCCGACTGGATGGGCGTGCCTTCAACCCATCTCTTGACCGCCCACCAAATCCATTCGCCCGACGTCGTCATCGCTAGGGAGCCTTTTCCCGGCGAGCGCCCAAGGGCCGACGCCATCGTCACCGACCGGCCGGGCATCGCCGTCGGCGCCTCGACCGCCGATTGCGGACCGGTCCTGTTCGCCGATGTGGAGGCGCGTATCATCGGTGCGGCCCATGCCGGCTGGAAGGGCGCCTTGTCAGGCGTGCTGGAAAATACCATTGCAGCGATGGAAGGCCTCGGCGCCCGGCGCGAGCGCATCGTCGCCGTTCTCGGTCCTTCCATCGGCCCAGAAAACTATGAGGTCGGGGCGGAATTCGTCGCCCGCTTCGTCGAGGCCGATGCCAACAACATCCGCTACTTCGCGCCGTCGGCGAAGTCGGGACATGCAATGTTCGACCTGAACCTCTATACGGTCGATCGGCTAAGCCGGGCTGGCGTGACCGCCGACGGGCTTAGCCGCTGCACCTACGCCGAGGAGGATCTGTTCTATTCCTACCGGCGCACCACGCATCGCAACGAGCCGGATTACGGGCGGCAGATTTCGGCAATCGTTTTGGAGACAGAATAATGGCGCTGCATTTCGAACGGTCGGAATTTGACGCGCGGCGCGATCGGCTGATGATCGAGATCGCCGAAAAGAAGCTCGATGCCGTCCTGCTGTTTGCGCAGGAGAGCATGTACTGGCTGACCGGCTACGATACGTTCGGCTTCTGCTTCTTCCAGTGCCTGGTGGTGAAGGCAGACGGTTCGATGATCCTGCTGACGCGCTCGGCCGATCTGCGCCAGGCGCGCCACACCTCGATCATCGACAACATCGTGCTGTGGACCGACCGCGACGGCGCCAATCCGGCGATTGACCTGCGCAATTTGCTCAACGACCTCGACCTGCTCGGCGCCCGCATCGGCGTCGAATACGACACCCACGGCCTGACCGCCTACAATGGCCGGCGCCTGGACGAACAATTGCAGACCTTTGGCCAGATCGCCGACGCTTCCGGCATCGTGAGCCGGCTGCGCCTGTTCAAGAGCCCGGCCGAGATCGCCAAGGCGGAAAAGGCCGCGAGCCTCGCTGACGACGCGCTGGACGCGGCCCTGCCACTGATCAAGCAGGGTGGCGACGAAGCCTTGATCCTTGCCGCCATGCAGGGCGCAATCTTTGCTGGTGGCGGCGACTATCCGGCCAATGAGTTCATCGTCGGCTCGGGGTGGACGCACTGCTTTGCCGCTACAAGGCCGGCCGCCGCAAGCTGACCAAGAACGACCAGCTGACGCTCGAATGGGCCGGCGTCTTCCACCACTATCATGCGGCGATGATGCGCACGGTGCTGACCGGCAAAGTGTCGAAACGTCACCAGGAACTGTTCGATGCGGCGCGCGCCGCGCTTCTGGCCGTCGAGAAGGCGATGACGCCCGGAAATACCTTCGGCGACGTGTTCGACGCGCATGCCCGCACGCTCGAGGCGCACAATTTGACCAAGCACCGGCTCAACGCCTGCGGCTATTCGCTCGGCGCCCGCTTCACCCCGTCATGGATGGACATGCCGATGTTTTATCAGGGCAATCCCGAGCCCATCGCGCCAAACATGACGCTGTTCGCCCACATGATCATCATGGACTCCGAAACCGAGACCGCGATGACGCTTGGCCGCACGTATCTGACGACCGAATCTCAGCCGAAGCCGCTGTCCCGCCATGATCTCGACTTGATCGTGCAGTGAATCCATAATGATAGGGATTCAAAGGGCGTTCATCGCCAAGGAGTTTTGAGGCAAATGAGGCGATCGCATGTGACGACCGTGTCATTGCTCGCGGCGCTGGCGTTGGCCGCCTGCACCAATGCGAAGGACGTTCTCGAACCCTCGGCCATAGCCCCGCAGTCGACACAGGCCGTGCCCGCAGCCGGCACGGCTGCAGCACCGCAGCCTTCCGCGACGGCACAACCTTCCGCCCCTGCACAGCCCGCAACCACGACCGTGCCGCCCGCAAAAAGCGCCGCCGTCATCGCACGAACCCGCCTGCAGGTGGCGCCGATCGTCGGCGCGTCGGTAGAAGCCGCCACACCGTTGACCGCGGAGCTTCAGACGCGAGCCAAGCAGCGCGGCATCACGCTGGCCGGCAGCGCCGGCCAGACCCCCACGCACGTGCTTAAAGGCTATTTCTCGACGATGTCGGAAGGCAAGGACACGACCGTCATCTATGTCTGGGACGTCTACGATCCGGCGGGCAACCGGCTGCATCGCATCAATGGCCAGCAGAAGGCGCCGTCGGTCAATGGTGGCGACGGCTGGGCTGCGGTCGCGCCGGAGACCATGCAGGCGATCGCCGACCAGACGATCGACCAGTTTGCCACCTGGCTTGGCAGCCAAGCGGGCTGACATGTTGCCGGCTTTCTCATCGCAAACGTTTATTGAGATTAGCCGGCGGATTCCCGATCACGACGCTTGCAATACCGGCACGGGCCGCTAAAAGCCCGACTAAGAGGCTCAAGAGAGTCTGTCGGAGTCTCTCAATCCTTCACCAGGAACGGTGCATGAAGCTTTTCGCGGGCAATTCCAACAGGGTGCTAGCCGAAGCGGTCGCCCGCTATCTCAATATCCCGCTGGGCAAAGCCAGCGTCAGGCGCTTCGCCGATCAGGAAATCTTCGTCGAGATTCAGGAGAATGTGCGCGGCGAGGATGTCTTCGTCCTGCAGTCCACCTCGTTCCCGACCAACGATCACCTGATGGAACTGCTCATCATGATCGATGCCTTCATGCGCTCGTCGGCCAAGCGCATCACGGCGGTCATTCCCTATTTCGGCTACGCCAGGCAAGACCGCCGCGCCTCGGGCCGCACGCCGATCTCGGCCAAGCTGGTCGCCAACATGATCACGCGGGCGGGCGTCGATCGCGTGCTGACGCTGGATCTCCATGCTGGCCAGATCCAGGGCTTTTTCGACATCCCGACCGACAATCTGTTTTCAGTGCCGGTCATGGCCCGCGACGTGAAGGCGAAATACAAGCAGCTTGCCAATGTCATGGTCGTGTCGCCGGATGTCGGTGGTGTGGTCCGCGCCCGTGCGCTCGCCAAGCGCATCGACGCCCAGCTTGCCATCGTCGACAAGCGTCGCGAACGTCCCGGTGAATCGGAAGTCATGAACGTCATCGGCGATGTGCGCGGCAAGGACTGCCTGCTGATCGACGACATCATCGATTCGGGTGGTACATTGTGCAATGCGGCCGATGCGCTGCTCGCCGCCGGCGCCACCAGCGTCACCGCCTATACCACACATGGCGTTTTGTCCGGCGGCGCTATCGCCCGCATCGGCGCCTCGAAACTGCAGGAACTGGTCATCACCGATTCGATCCAGCCGACCCAGGCGGTGCTCGACGCCAGCAACATCCGCGTCATCTCCATCGCCGACCTGATGGGTGAGGCGATCTCGCGCACGGCGACCGAGGAATCGGTGTCGAGCCTGTTCGACTAGCGCACCGACCACGAAACGATTTTCAGCCCTCGATAGGGATGCTCTCGCACGTATCAAAGCCCACCATCGGGCGCGCCGCTCCTAGGCTACAGGACCTTCCAGCCGCGCCGGCACATTGGGCCGGCGAACGCCTTCGCCGGCATCCCGCGCGCCGCGCATATAGCCGCGCGGCGATGCTCCCAGCATGCGCTTGAACATAGTGATGAAGGCCGGCACGCTGTCATAGCCGAGATCAAGCGCCACCCTGGTGATCGGCTCGCCGTCCGCCAGCCGCGGCAAGGCCGCGAACAGGCAGGCCTGCTGGCGCCACGTCGATAGCGACAATCCAGTCTGGCGATGAAAGGAACGGGTGAAGGAACGCCGGCTCATGCCGACGATATCGGCCCATTCGTCGATCGTCGCATGCGGCGAGGGTGCTGCGACGAAGCGCCGGCACAGCGCCGCAAGCCTTGGATCTGAAGGAAAAGGCAGGCCGAGCGGCCGTTCCGGCAGGTTCGGGATTTCATGCAGCAGGAGGCTCATGATCAGCCCGCCGCGCCCTTCCAGTTCGCCGCCCTGTGGCAGCTTTTCCGATTCCACGATCAGGCTATGCATGAGGTCGGTGACGCCGACGACCCGCAGCCCTTCAGGCAACCCGGGGATCGCCTCCGGCATCACATAGACCGAACGCATGCTGACGTCGCCAAGCATCTCGACGGAATGCTCGGTGCCGGCGGGAATCCACATGGCATGATCGGGCGGCACCATCCAGCGCCCATGTCGCGTCGTCACCAGCACCACGCCGACAAGCGCATGCAGCAACTGGCTGCGGCTATGGCGGTGCTGCGGCACGTGGTAGCCGTCGGAATATTCGGTCGGCAGGGCCACGGCCGGCCCGACGGCCTGCTCCAGCCACTGCCAGCGGCGCTCATGCAACTGCCCGAGATCGGTGTCGCCCGCTTTGAAGATTTCATTGCCGTGCGGCATTGGGTAATGGCCCACTCGCGAAACTATTGGACCAAACCACGAAAGAAGTCGCCCGGCAAGTGACTTATAAGGCAACCGGCTACGCCTGCGGGAGCGCCCGCCAAAAAGACCACGGAGCACGCCTTGACCGACACGACAGCCACCACCGTCAACACGCCTGCGCCGGCCAGCCACGCTTCTGCGCAAGCGACGGCCTTCACCGTCATCCTTGCGGTGAGCTTCTGCCACTGTGTCAACGACATCATGCAGTCGCTGCTGTCGGCCATCTATCCGCTGCTGAAGGACAATTACGGCCTCGATTTCTGGCAGATCGGCCTTTTGACCTTCACCTTCCAGGTGACGGCCTCATTGCTGCAACCGCTGATCGGCATGGTCACCGACAAGCGGCCGATGCCCTATTCGCTGCCCTATGGCATGGCGGCCTCGCTGATCGGCCTGATCGTGCTGGCCTATGCCGGACATTATTCGCTGCTGCTGATCGGCGCGTCGCTGATCGGCATCGGTTCGGCGATCTTCCACCCGGAATCCTCGCGCATCGCCCGTTTCGCCTCGGGCGGCAGGTTCGGCCTGGCGCAATCGCTGTTCCAGGTCGGCGGCAATCTCGGCCAGGCCATCGGACCGCTGCTGGCTGCCTTCATCGTCGTGCCCTTCGGCCAGACCAGCATAGCCTGGTTTGCCGTCGGCTCGCTGGTCGGCATCATCGTGCTGTGGCGGGTCGGCGGCTGGTACAGCCGCCTTCGCGCCTCGCTCGCCAACCGCAAGGCGGCAGCCTTCGTCTCGCCCTTTCCGCATCACAAGGTGATGGGCGCGCTGGCGGTGCTGACCTTGCTGGTGCTGACCAAGAACGCCTACGTCGCCAGCCTCGCCAGCTACTACACCTTCTACGCCATCGATAAATTCGGCGTTTCGGTGCAGATGTCGCAGGTCATGCTGTTCCTGTTCCTCGGCGCCTCGGCGCTGGGCATCCTGCTCGGCGGTCCGTTCGGCGACCGCTACGGACAGAAGCCGATGATCTGGTTCTCGATCGTCGGTGTCCTGCCCTTCACGCTGGCCCTGCCCTACGCCAATTTCGAATGGACGATGGTGCTGACCGTGCTGATCGGCCTGATCCTGTCCTCGGCCTTCTCGAACATCGTCGTCTTCGCGCAGGAACTCGTGCCGGGCCGGGTCGGCATGATCGCCGGCATCTTCTTCGGCTTCGCCTTCGGCATGGGCGGCATCGCCGCCGCCGTGCTCGGCGTCGTCGCCGACATGAAAGGCATCGATTTCGTCTTTCAGGTCTGCTCGTATCTGCCGCTGCTCGGCCTGCTGACGGTTTTTCTTCCCAACATGAAGGAAGCGACGAAGCTCGAGGACGAGTCCACGATCGGGTGAAGCTTGGGTTGGACCTCGGCTTTCCCCCAAGTCAGGCCGCGCGAAATGGCAACTCGATGGGAACTCGCGCTGTAAGGCGCTCGTTAAGAACGAGGCCAGGATTGGATACACCAATCACAGCGCTACTCAGAATTCTCAGGGATGGAGGTCATGCGGACAGTCATCGTTGGCGCCGGGATCGCGGGACTTTCGATTGCCAAGGGGCTTCGGCTCCTCGGCTGGGAGGTCGAGATTTTCGAGCAGGCGAGCGAATTGAAGCCTTTGGGCGCAGGTCTCAGCCTGAGCGCCAACGCGCTTCGGGCTCTGCGCACGCTTGGGCTTTACGATGCGGTTGTGGCCAATGCGCAGGCGATACACCGGCTCGACCTTCTTGACGACAAAGGTCAGGTTCTTCAATCGACGGATTTTCAGCGCTTTAGCCAGCGATACGGTCATCTCAGCATGGCTGTGCTGCACCGAGGCGACCTTCACAAGGCCCTTCTTTCGCAGCTACCCCACTCGATAATTCACACCGATATGGAATGCGTCGATGCACGTGACTTGGGTGATTGCGTCGTTCTACGCTTCGCGAATGAGGAGAGCGTGGAGAGCGATCTGGTGCTCGCCTGCGATGGCATTCACTCCGTGGTTCGCAAGGCGCTGTTTCCGCAATCGAGGGAGCGCTTCGCGCGTTATGTCTGCTGGCGCGCAATCGCGCCCGGCCTTCCGCAAGGAATGGACCCCACCCGCCTGACCGAAAGCTGGGGGGCCGGCAAACGGATCGGCCTAGCGGCGATTCCCGGCGAAAGAGTCTACTGGTTTGCCTGCAGCGGCGCCGACCGCGTCGGCGATCCCAAACTGGCGCAGGCCGATCTTGCCGAGGTGCGCGCAATGTTTTCCGGTTTCCACGATCCGATTCCGGAAATCTTCGATCGGACACCTGCCGGCTCGATGATCTGGACGGACATTCTCGATCTCGATCCAATGCCTGCGTTCACCCGCGGCAGAGTGGTCCTGCTTGGCGATGCCGCCCATGCGGTCACCCCTGATCTGGGACAGGGAGCGGGACTCGCGATTGAAGACGCGGCGGTGCTTGCGGCTTTGTTCGGACGGCATCCGATCGGGCAGGCAATCCGCGAATATGACAAGCGTCGCCTCGAAAGGGCGCATCGCGTTGCATCCGAATCGCGTTTTTACGCCGGAGTTGCGCAATTGCGGAACCCGCTTGTCGTCCCTCTCCGCAACTTGCTGGTGAAGAGCATCCCTGAGCGTTTCATGGACCGGCAGTTGGATTCGGTTCTCGACATAGACTTCGAGCCGGTCAGGATCGCCGCGTAGCGCCAAGCCTCCATGCATGGCCTTGGAAACCGACCTATTCCTGCTCGCCCTATGCATAACCACAGATCGAGCAATTTTGCCGTCATGTGCTGCAGAGCTTTCTAAATGCACTGATCGCGGCAACCACTCTCGAATGGACATCCTTGTCTGAAGGAACCGGCAGCGTGCTAATGACCCGCCGGATCTGCAGATCACCAATCAGCAGGTTCAAGAACCAATCGGCCGCGATGCGCGCAGATGGGCCGGTCAGCGCGCTGCTCTCCAAGCCGCGCTGGATCAGTTTCTCGATCAGCGGGAATACCGAATCGCGACCACCTGCGGCAATCGTCGCACCCAATTCGCCACTTTCGTCAGAAGCAGCCGCGCGGTTAAGGGAAATTGCCCGCTCGCCAAGCAGCATCGAAAGGAGGATCGGAGCAACATCCTCAAGGGTTACCAGAGGATCGGCTTCGTCCCTGATTGCCGCATCCAGTGCCGCTTTCGTGGTCCTTGCATTGTTCTCGACCATCGTCTTGAACAAGCCCTTCTTATCGCCATACCAGCGATAGAGAGTTTCGTTTGACGCCTTTGCCTCTTTGGCTATGCCAAGCATGGAAGTCCCGCCATAGCCTCTCTCCTTGAGAAGCTTGTAGGCTGCCCTCTCGATCTGTGCTCGACGCGCAGCCTTGGTGTCCTCGCGCATTCCAATCTCCGAAACTGCCAATCTGCGAAACTGCCAAGCTTCGAAACTGCTTGACCAAAACCGTACACGTTTGTACGCATATGTAAAAGCGTACACGGCGATACGGTTTGGTGGAAGCAGCGATGCCTGGGATAGTGGTAGGACTGTCGATCACATCGATCATCTTTTGCGGAGCGATTTTTGGATTTTTCTACGCTTGGGTCTGCTCCACAATGTGGGGCCTCGATCAGACTGATCCGCGCGTGGCAATCGAGGCAATGCAAGCCATGAATGCGTCGGTTCGCAACGCCGTGTTCTTTCCGGCATTCTTTCTGACGCCGGTCGTCCTGGGGCTCACGGCTGCCGCGATGCGTTTCGATGGCCGCAAGTCGCCTGCGTTTTGGTTCGCGGCGGCAGCGCTCGTCTATCTGACATCAGGCCTTTTCCTCACATTGACGGTGAACGTGCCAATGAACGAGGCATTGGCCGCAACTGCCATTCCCGACGATATCGAGACTGCGCGCCATATCTGGCAGGATTATTCACAACGATGGCAGTTCTGGAACCAGGCGCGAACCATCGCCTCAGGAATCGCCTTGGCTTTTGCCGGCCTCGGTCTGGTGAGAATGTGACCGGGATCACCTGAGCCGGACGACGCAGCGGCTGGGCGCTTATTCCTGTTCGTTTCGGTCGTATTGCTCCCGGTCACAGAGCCTGGGCCCCCGCACCGCCGAAAATTCAGGTGAGATACTGCCCACCCCCAACGGCTTGCACCCCGCCCCGCCTTCCGCTATAGAGCCGCCACCCGCGTAGACACCCTTGGAGGCAACGCGGCGGAAGGCTGTCCGGGCCTGCGTGATCCCAAAAAAAGATTTTGGACCAGATCATGTAAGGCCATGACGGCTTTCGACGTTTACGGCCCAGGCACCTCGCCGGCCGCGAACGCTCCAGAACAACGCGAAAGGAAATGCCATGAGCCAAGCTTCTTACGAGCTCAAGGCCGAAGCGCGCGAACAGGTCGGTAAGGGGTCCGCCCGTGCAGTTCGCCGTAACGGTAAAGTGCCTGCAGTAATCTACGGTGACAAGCAGCCTCCCCTGGCGATTGCGCTGACCTACAAGGACATCTACTACAAGATCCATGGCGGCGGGTTCCTGACCACGATCGCCACGATCGATGTCGACGGCAAGAAGATCCAGGTCCTGCCCAAGGACTTCCAGCTCGACCCGGTCAAGGATTTCCCGGTCCATGTCGACTTCCTGCGCATCGGCAAGGACACAGAAGTCAATGTCGACGTGCCGGTCCACTTCATCAACGAGGACAAGTCGCCCGGCATCAAGCGCGGCGGCGTGCTCAACATCGTGCGTCACGAGGTCGAGTTCCACTGCCCGGCCAATGCGATCCCGGAATTCATCACCGTCGATCTCACCGGCACCGATATCGGCGATTCGATCCACATCTCGGCGGTCAAGCTGCCGGCCGGCGTCAAGCCGGTGATCTCCGACCGCGACTTCACCGTCGCGACCATTGCCGGCTCTGCGGCGATGAAGCCGGAGGCGGAAGAGACGGTCGAAGCGGCTGAGCCCGAAGCGGCTCCTGCCGCCGAAGAGAAGTAATCCCTTTCCGTCCGGAGGTGACGATGCTGCTGTTTGCAGGCCTCGGCAATCCGGGCGCGAAATACGCCAACCACCGGCACAATGTCGGCTTCATGGCGGCGGACGCAATCGCCCGCCGCCATTCCTTTTCGCCCTGGTCGAAGAAATTCCAGGGCCTGATCGCCGAAGGCACGCTTGGCGGCGAAAAAATCATCCTGATCAAGCCGCAGACCTTCATGAACAATTCCGGCCAGTCGATCGGCGAAGCGCTGCGCTTCTACAAGCTCACGCCCTCGGCGCTCACCGTCTTCTATGACGAGATCGACCTCGCCGACGGCAAGGTCCGCGTGAAGACCGGCGGCGGCGCCGGCGGTCACAACGGCATCCGCTCGATCGACGGCCATGTCGGTAACGCTTACCGCCGCGTGCGCATCGGCGTCGGCCACCCCGGCGTCAAGGAATTCGTCCAGCATCATGTGCTTGGCGATTTTGCCAAGGCCGATCGCGAATGGCTGGAGCCGCTGCTCGACGCCATCGGTGATCATGCCGACTTGATCGTGAGGGGTGATGAGCCCGGCTTCATGAACAAGGTCAGCGTTGCCGTCCAGCGCAAGACCGGTGCTGCGCCCGAACGCGAAAACGCGGGGTCGAAACAGCAGAGCCCGAAACAGCAGAGCCACGTCCGTCAGGCGCGGCCGCAGCAGCCGGCGGTCAAGCTGCCTCAAACCGGCCCGATGGCCGCCATGCTGAAGAAGCTCTTCGGCGGCAAGGATTGAGCCTCGCGACGGATCGGGGCGGGAGGGCTTGACGATCGTCGGCGCTTTCGCCCATAGCCCTCATCAAATTTCGATTTCCCGATAGGACCGGATAAAAATGGGTTTCAAATGCGGCATCGTTGGCTTGCCCAACGTCGGCAAGTCGACGCTTTTCAACGCGCTGACCAGGACGGCGGCGGCGCAGGCCGCCAACTATCCGTTCTGCACCATCGAGCCGAACACCGGCGAGGTGGCGGTGCCCGACCCGCGCCTGCAGAAGATCGCGGCGATCGGCAAGTCGAAAGAGATCATCCCAACCCGCATCTCCTTCGTAGACATCGCTGGCCTGGTGCGCGGCGCCTCGAAGGGCGAAGGGCTGGGCAACCAGTTCCTGGCCAACATCCGCGAGGTTGACGCCATCGTCCATGTGCTGCGCTGCTTCGAGGATGACGACATCACCCATGTCGAGGGCCGCATCGATCCCGTCGCCGACGCCGAGACCGTCGAGACCGAGCTGATGCTCGCCGACCTCGACAGCCTCGAGCGCCGCATCGTGCAGTTCCGCAAGCGCGCTTCCGGCAAGGACAAGGAGGCGCTGACCGTGCTTCCGATGATGGAAGCCGCTCTTGAACTCCTGCAGGCCGGCAAGCCGGCCCGCATCCTGCTCAACGGCGTCGCGCCTGAGGATCTGCGCATCCTGCAGGGGCTGAACCTGCTGACGTCGCACCCCGTGCTCTATGTCTGCAATGTCGCCGAGGCCGATGCCGCCACCGGCAACGCGCACACTGGTGCGGTCGAACAGATGGCTGCCGCGCAAGGCGCCCGTACCGTGGTGATTTCGGCAGCGATCGAAGCCGAGGTCGCGCAGCTCAGCGACGACGAGGAAATGGAATTCCTGGCAACGTTGGGCCTTGAGGAGCCAGGCTTGAACAAGGTGATCCGCGCCGGCTACGAGCTTTTGCAGCTCATCACCTATTTCACCGTCGGGCCAAAGGAAACGCGCGCCTGGACCGTGCACAAGGGCGCCAAGGCGCCGCAAGCGGCAGGCGTCATCCACACCGATTTCGAGCGCGGCTTCATCCGCGCCCAGACCATCGCATACAACGACTTCGTCACGCTGGGTGGCGAAGTCGCGGCCAAGGAAGCCGGCAAGGCGCGCGACGAAGGCAAGGAGTATGTCGTCCAGGACGGCGACATCATGCTGTTCAAGTTCAACACCTGACCTGACCGACGGCGCCAAGACGGTTGAGGGGTGTTAGCCGGAGCGCTGTGGGTGCCAAGCTGGAACACCCCTCATCCGACCGAGCTTCGCTCGGCCACCTTCTCCCACAAGGGGAGAAGGGAGAGACCGCACGGGCCCTTTCCGCGTGGCTTGACTGCCCGCAATGCCCGGTCTAAGGGGCGTCTGCACCGGCCCGCGCTTTCGTCGAAAGCCTGTCCCGTGCAATCCGAAACGACACGCCCGCTCGAACCCATCCTTTTGGCCTCAGCAAGGGAGACCCGGCGATGATCAAGGCATTCGTCGTGGACAATGATCGCCTGCGCGTTGCCGACGATCTCTTGGCAAACAGCGACAAGGTCGTCTGGGCCGACCTTATGAACCCTACCAAGGAAGAGGAAACGGCCATCGAGACTTGGCTCGGTGTTGCCATTCCGACGCGCGAGGAGATGGAGGAGATCGAGATTTCGAGCCGCCTCTATATCGAGGACGGCGCCTATTTCATGACCGCCACGCTGCCGGCTCAGACCGAGGCCGACGATCCGCTAATGTCGCCGGTCACCTTCGTGCTGGCCGGCAATAGGCTGATCACCGTGCGCTACCACGAGCCGAAGGCCTTCAAGACCTTTCCGCTGCGCGCCGAGAAGGTGGCGACCGGCTGCACCAGCGGCGACACCATCCTGATCGGCCTGCTGGAGGCGATCGTCGACCGCCTCGCCGACATTCTGGAGCGCGCCGGCCGCGACATAGAGACGATCTCGCGCGACATCTTCGAGGCACGCTCGACCAAGGCTTCCAAGCGCAACCGCGACTTCCAGGAATTGCTGAAGGCCATCGGTCGCAAGGAGGACATCGCCTCCTCGATCCGCGACAGCCTGATCTCGCTGCAGCGGCTCGCCGGCTTCCTCACCCACGCCTCGACCCAGACCAAGATGAGCAAGGACATCCGCGCGCGCATCAAGACCTTGTCGCGCGACGTGCTGTCGCTCGCCGACCACGCCACCTTCCTGTCGCAGAAGATCAACTTCCTGCTCGACGCGACGCTCGGCATGATCTCGATCGAGCAGAACGCCATCATCAAGATCTTCTCCGTCGCCGCGGTCATCTTCCTGCCGCCGACGCTGGTCGCGTCGATCTACGGCATGAATTTCAATGTCATGCCCGAGCTGAGCTGGCATTTCGGTTATCCCTTCGCCATCGGCTTGATGATCCTGTCGGCGATCCTGCCCTTCTGGTATTTCCGCCGCCGCGGCTGGTTGTAAAGCCTTCGGACCTTCTGTTTCGTTGGCTGTTCCGTGGGGCGCGCGATGGCCTGGCGCACCAGAAATTACTTGACCAAATCCCGTCCCACCTGCATCCGGGAACCCCGATCCGTGGCGATCGTGCAATCTTGAACCGGATTCCAGACCATGACCGGAAAGAATTCCAGACCATGACCGGCCAGACCATGACCGGAAAGACCATGACCGGAAAGACTTGGGCCTATGAGGATTTCGTCGAGGGCGCCTCGCTCGACCTCGGCACGAAGCTGGTGAGCGCGGCCGAGATCATCGAATTCGCGCAAGAGTTCGATGCGCAGCCGATGCATCTCGACGAGGCGGCGGGCAAGGCCAGCATCCTTGGCGGGTTGGCGGCCTCCGGCTGGCACACCTGCGCGATGTTCATGCGCATGCTGTGCGATGCCTTCCTGCTGGACTCGACCTCGCAGGGCGCCCCCGGTGTCGACCTCGTCAAATGGAAAAAGCCGGTGCTGGCCGGCGATATGTTGACCGGCAACACCACCGTCCTTGCCAAGCGCCTGTCCAGATCGAAGCCCCAGCTCGGCCTCGTCACCATGCGCAGCGAGCTTTTCAACCAGCGTGGCGAAGGCGTCTTCGAACTTGAGAACACCGTCATGTTCCTGACCCGAGGGGCCAACGCGTGAGCCTCGACGAATTCTTCTGCATCGGCGTCACCGTCACGCTCGGTTCGCATAAATTCGAATCCGAGGCGATCAAGGCGTTCGCCAGGAAATACGATCCGCAGATATTCCATCTCGACGAAGAGGCGGCGAAGAGGAGCGTGTTCGGCGGCCTGTGCGCCTCGGGCTGGCACACAGCGGCAACCTGGATGAAATTGAACCTCGAGACCGGCGTGGAGGCCAACGGCGCCCGCTGGGCCGGCGCTGGGCCCGCGCCCGAATTCGGCCCCTCGCCCGGCTTCAAGAACCTCAAATGGCTGAAGCCCGTCTATGCCGGAGAAACCGTGACCTTCACCCGCACCGCGCTTGCCCATCGCCCCATCGCATCACGGCCGGGCTGGCGGTTGCTCACGCTGCGCTCGGAGGCCTTCGATTCGACCGGCGACAAGGTCATCGAGTTCGAAAGTGCCGTGCTGGTGAAGGTGGGGTGAGCTTTCTTCCTTCTCCCCCTGTGGGAGAAGGTGGATTGGCGCGCAGCGCCAAGACGGATGAGGGGTGTTGGAGGGAACTCAACGCCTCACTCTGTCCAGCACCCCTCATCCGACCGAGCTTCGCTCGGCCACCTTCTCCCACAAGGGGAGAAGGCAGTGCGCGCCTCACAGTCCGCTCAATGCCCCTCAAACCCGATCAGCGTCCTGACTGGCACGCCGAGCGCTTCGAGCTTCTCGCGACCGCCGAGGTCCGGCAGGTCGATGACGAAGCAGGCGGCGAGGATGTCGGCGCCGATCTGCCGCAACAGCTTGACCGCTGCCTCCGCCGTGCCGCCGGTGGCGATCAGGTCGTCGACGAGGATGACCTTCTCGCCCGGCGACACGCCATCCTTGTGCATCTCCATCTCGTCCAGCCCATATTCGAGGCTGTAAGCGACGCGCACCGTCTCGTAAGGCAGCTTGCCCTTCTTGCGGATCGGCACGAAGCCGGCCGAGAGCTGGTGCGCGATGGCGCCGCCAAGGATGAAGCCGCGCGCCTCGATGCCGGCGATCTTGTCGATCTTCTGGCCGGCGTAGGGATGCACCAGCTCATCAATGGCGCGGCGAAAGGCGCGCGCATTGCCGAGCAGCGTGGTGATGTCGCGAAACAGGATGCCCGGCCTGGGATAGTCCGGAATGGTGCGGATCGCGGCAAGCAGCGTGTCTTCGAGCGAAGGTTTCATGGGGCGGCTCTCCGAAATATTCGTCCGATTCGACTTGAAGACGTGAAAGGAACTCGGGCCGATCGTAACCCGGGGCGGCCGGCGACGGCTACCGCGATGTGGCGCCTTGAAGAAAATTGTCCGGCAAAGGACTTAGCCGACGGTCTAGAGCGACATGCGTCAACTTGGACGCACAAAGCACGCTCTAACACTTTGAATCTACGCATCATATTTTCCGAAAATCGATTCCCGATTTTCGGGCCGATGCGGTAGGGAAATGCAAAAGGGCGCCTTTCGACGCCCTTTCGATCTCGTGGCTCTTCTGTAGCTCAGTGCGCCACGCCGGCCCACACCTTGCGCTTGGTCAGATAGACTAGCGCGCCGAACAGCAGCAGGAAGACCAGCACGCGAAAGCCGGTCTTCTTGCGGGCTTCCAGATGCGGCTCGGCTGCCCACATCAGGAAGGCCGACACGTCGCGGGAATACTGGTCGACCGTCTGCGGCGCGCCGTCGTCATAGGTCACCTGATCGTCGGAAAGCGGGTTGGGCATCTTCAGCGACACGCCGGCTATGAAGTACGGATTGTAGTGCGTGCCTTCCGGTATCTCCATGCCCGCCGGCGGCTGCTCGTCATAGCCGGTCAGCAGCGAGTGGATATAGTCGGGACCGCCCTGGGCGTATTGCGTGAAGATGTCGAAGACGAAACGCGGAAAGCCGCGCTCGACGCCGCGCGCCTTGGCCAGCAGCGACATGTCGGGCGGGGCAGCCCCGCCATTGGCGGCCGCTGCTGCCTGATCGTTGGGGAACGGCGCCGGGAAATGGTCGGACGGTATGCCGGGACGATCGAACATGTCGCCGGCATCGTTGGGACCATCATTGATCGTGTACTCGGCCGCCAGCGCCTTGACCTGCGCTTCCGAATAGCCAAGATCTTCCAGCGTGCGGAACGCCACCAACTTCATCGAGTGGCAGGCCGCGCAGACTTCCTTGTAGACCTTCAGCCCGCGCTGCAACTGTGCCTTGTCGTAGGTCCCGAACGGCCCGGCGAAGCTCCAGTCCATCTCCTTGGGCTCGTGTATCGGGAAATGCGTCGGCTGGGCTTCGCTGTGCGCCTCCTCCTGGGCGATGGCCCCGGTGGTCGCGGCCGCAGTGCCCGCCAATACGAGGCCGAGCAGCGCCAGCGAGGTGAGAATCGTCTTCATGCCAAATCCCCTTGAGATTCTCTGCCGCGCGGTCGTCGTCTCGAGCATGATCTTGTCCGGAAACCGGTCTCCACTTTTCGGGATCATGCTCAGCCCTTGGTTTCCGGTGCGGCTGTCGCGCGAGCCGGATGTCCGCCACCGCCACCCTTGTTCTTCTCGAGCACCGCCTCGGTGATCGAATTCGGCAACCGCCGCGGGGTCTCGATCAGGCCGAGCACCGGCAGCACGACCAAGAAGAAGGCGAAGTAGAACAATGTCGCCATCTGCGCCATGAAGACATAGCTGCCTTCGGCTGGCTGCGAGCCCAGCCAGCCAAGCAGGACGGCATCGATCACGAACAGCCAGAAGAACAGCTTGTACCAGGGCCGGTAGACCGCCGAGCGCACCTTCGAGGTGTCGAGCCACGGCACCAGGAACAACATGGCGATGGAGCCGAACATCGCGAGCACGCCACCGAGCTTGGAGTTGATCGGCCCGATATTGAAGGTGATGGCACGCAGGATCGCGTAGAACGGCAGGAAGTACCATTCCGGTACGATATGGGCAGGCGTCTTCAGCGGGTCGGCGACTACGTAGTTGTCGGGGTGACCGAGAAAGTTCGGCAGGTAGAAGACGAAATAGGCGAAGATGAACAGGAACACGAGCATCCCGAACGCGTCCTTGATGGTCGCGTAAGGGGTGAAGGCGACGGTATCGGTCTTCGACTTGACCTCGATGCCGGTCGGGTTCGACTGGCCGACCACATGCAGCGCCCATATATGCAGCACGACGACGCCGGCGATCATGAACGGCAGCAGATAGTGCAGTGAAAAGAAGCGGTTCAGCGTCGGGTTGTCGACAGCGAAGCCGCCGAGCAAAAGCTGCTGAATCCAGTCGCCGACCAGCGGGATGGCGCTGAAGAAGCCGGTGATGACGGTCGCGCCCCAGAAGCTCATCTGCCCCCAAGGCAGCACATAGCCCATGAAGCCCGTCGCCATCATCAGCAGGTAGATGATGCAGCCGAGGATCCATAGAAGCTCGCGCGGCGCCTTGTACGAACCGTAGTAGAGCCCGCGGAAGATGTGGATGTAGACGGCGACGAAGAAGAACGACGCGCCGTTCGAATGCATGTAGCGCAACAGCCAGCCCGAATTCACGTCGCGCATGATCTTCTCGACCGAATCGAAGGCGAGAGTGCTGTCCGCCGCATAATGCATGGCCAGCACGATGCCGGTCAGCATCTGCGCCGTCAGCATGATCGCCAGGATGCCGCCGAAGGTCCACGCATAGTTGAGGTTGCGCGGCACCGGATAGGCGACGAAGCTGTCATAGACCAGCCGCGGCAGCGGCATGCGGGCGTCGAACCAGCGTCCGATACCGGTCTTGGGCGTGTAGGTCGAGTGGCCCTCGCTCATCGAAATGTCCCCTAGCCTCAGCCGATACGGATCTTGGTGTCGGAAATGAACTGGAACACCGGCACCGACATGTTCTCCGGCGCCGGCCCCCCGCGGACGCGGCCGGCGGTGTCGTATACCGAACCGTGGCACGGGCAGAACCAGCCGCCGAACTCGCCTTCCTGGCCGAGCGGAATGCAGCCGAGATGGGTGCAGACCTGGACCATCACCATCCAGGCCTCTTTGCCCGGCATGGTGCGGTTGGCGTCCGTCGCCGGCGCATCGGCCGGCAAATTGGCGTTGCGGGCGAGCGGATCCTTGAGCTGGGCCAGATTGACCGCCTCGCCGTCCTTCATCTCTTGTTCAGTGCGGTTGCGCACGACCACCGGCTTGCCGCGCCATTTCACGACAAGCGACGTTCCCGGCGTCAGCGAAGAGACGTCGACCTCGACCGAGGCCAGCGCCAGCGTCGAGGCATCCGGGCGCATCTGGTCGATGAATGGCCAGACGACGGCACCCGCGCCGACCACTGCGGCCATGCCGGTGGCGACGTAGAGAAAATCACGACGGTTGGGATCCTGGATGTCGGTTGCGCTCACGGGTGCCTGATCCTTTCGCCTCTTCCGTGCCGGTGGCCGAGCCTTATTCCCCGCTCATTCACGCCAACCCGACAGCGCATGGCGAACAGGCTAGCGAATTCCTCCGGCATTTGGACTTCGGTTTATGCGTGAAGCCTGTTTTTGTCCAGACGGGTGAAGGCACAAGGGCAGATTGTCGCGGGGACGCAATTCGGCGTCGGACCGCATGGCAACGAAGACGGCGAAACCACAGGAAAACAACGGCAAAATCGGAGCCTGCGTTTGCCTCGACAGGAGACCCGGCCTCGGTCTATCCTCGGCCCATGGCGCATGTCATCGACCGCGACAAATGGGCCGGGGCGACCGACCGCTGGCCCGACCATTGGCAAGGCGAGCTGCAGTGCGGCGCCTACGGCTCCAAAAGCTGCCTGATCTTCAACTATCTGCCGGAGATCGGTGGCGGCCCGCGGCTGCACATGCATCCCTATTGCGAGATTTTCATCATTCGCGCCGGCACCGGGCTGTTCACCGTCGGTGACCGGCAGATCGAGGCGTCGGCTGGCCAGATATTGATCGTGCCGCCGAACACGCCGCACAAGTTCACCAATCTCGGCCCAGGCCCGTTGGAGACCACCGACATCCACGAAAACGGCAGCTTCATCACCGAATGGCTGGAGTAGGCCATGATCACGAACCGAAGGTCCGCGTCAGCGAAAACCGGAAACCGGTTTTCGGAAAAGATCATGGTCGAACTAGTGGTGAAAATCTGACGCTTGGTACCCGAGGTGAGACAACCGCTTTGGATGGTTTTCTGCCTTCCGTATCGCCGATCGGAACGCACAGGCAGCGCCATTTCGCGACATTCATGGCCCGTCTCAAAACTGGTCGTTCGCTGTACCGCCCGAATCGACCCTTTGCGGACGGCTCTCCGGTGTGAGAAAGGGCGCGTTCTCACCCATTTCAGACGTCAGGCACTCGAGGGCTTGGTACCGGAAGCCACCACCACGGGCCTTCGGATTACAACAGTACCGTCGAAGACGTGCGCTTTCGCGGCACCGAGAATCGCGTCATGAATCCGGGCGCGCCGAGCTGGCTCTTGTGCTTCCAGCATCATGGCAACTCGCACAGCGCCGCCATAAATGAGATCGAGCAGCGCTTTCGGTCGCTCGTTCGTCCATGTCGTTTCAATGAGATCGTCACGCACTTCGGTAAAGCCGCTGGCTTCAAGCACCCGACGGCATTCGCGCGGATCACTGAATCGTAATGGCGGAGGTGCATCCGGCAGATCTGAGATCGGCGTTCCGTGGTCGGCGATCGCCGATAGTACGATATTCAGCACCTCATCGTCCTTGCCCCACTGCGTAAACACAAATCGGCCCTTGGGGCGGAGCACGCGAAAAGCTTCTGCAATGGCCGACTCGGGGCGCCTGAGGTGCATCACCCCGAATGCGCATACGACATGATCGAATGTGTCGCTCGCGTGGGGCAACGCTTCGGCGTCACCCACCTGGAAGGTGAGTCTTGGATAGTTCTCTCCCGCTTTCGCTATCATGGAGGCTGCAAAATCAACGCCCTCAACGGCAGCCCCCTCGGCTGCAAGCGATCCAGCGAGATGGCCCGGTCCGCAACACACGTCCAACACCCTCCTTCCGTCCAGCGGTCCCAAGGCTGCAATGATGGGCGCGATGACCTGGTTGGTAATCGGAGATAGGTGCTGATCGTAGCTTGCTGAGCGGGTGGACCAGCCGGCGAGTTCTGCCTCCCGAAACGACGTTGTCATCCAGATACCCTCCACGCTCCGGTGCCTGCTTTGAGCTTATCACGCTGCGTGGACTGTCTGCTAATGACACATTCCGGGTCGTTGGTGCCGCTATGCTCGATGACCGCGCCTTCCACCCAACCGCGACGTGGAGAGCTCGGTGGCCGTGTGGCAGAGCCGAATCCTTCGGCCGGCTCCGTCGCGCCAGATCCGGTCATTCGGCGGGATTCCCCATTGCCGACCTTCGCTCAACCGCAGGATTCGAACCGTTGCAGTCGATGACGGCAGAACTGGCATGAGGCAGGGTCAGCCCGATGCGGACCTTCGCGATTTTCCGCCGGAAGTTCTGACCATTGTTAATCTTGCCAAGTCTCCTGCTTGCGTTCATGAAAGCCGAGCACGCGTTTGCTATCGGTCCACCGTGCGACCTCACCTTCCATTCCATCCGGGTCCTTGAAGCTGACAAGACGGATAGCGCCGAAATCCGTAATGGTCCCATCCGAAGCGCCGGCCTTCACTAGACGTCGCCTGACTTCCTGCAAGCGCTCTTCATCGTCTACCTTCAGTGCGAGATGATCTATGTGACCTCTCTTCCCCATCTGCATCGAGCCACCCTCATACCCCGTCGGTTCTGGCATTTGGAACGGATGAAGGGCAAAGCCGCCTCCAAGGTCGACAAGCGAGTGACGAAGAGTGCCGCCACCCGGACCGGGCTCAGAAAGATCGAACGTCGTATCCGCGTCGAAGATCTCTTCGTAACGTATTAGGGCAGCTATGCGCCTGCGCAAGGCAGTCAGAGCGATCGGTGCATTACCAGCGTGTCCACGAACCCCAGAACCGGATGCTCGAAACCTTGCGGAATCGTTCCGACAACGTCGAATCCAAGATGACGCCAAAGCTTGACCGCGCGTTCGTTGGTGCTGACCACACAGTTGAACTGCATGGCCCGGAAGCCTCGCGCAGCCGCGTGACCCAGAGAGTGCTGGCACATCGCCGTTGCAACACCCCGGCCGACCGAGTCCGGCGCGGTTATATAACCGCAGTTGGCGACGTGGGCACCGCCGCCCCGTTGGTTCGCGTGCAGATAATAAGTTCCCATCACCAGTTCGTCCGTTCCTGCGACGAACACCTCGTGATCCGGGGAAAACCAGTATGACAGCGCGTCGGATCGGCTCCAGTCAGGCGGCAGCGCGTAGGTTTCGCCTGCCCGCAAGATGGGCTCGAGTATGCTCCAAATGGCGTCTGCGTCGGCAAGTGTGGCTGTGCGAATGGTCAGCAAGGCTAGATATCCAAATTTGCACGGTTGGGATTGTGGCCACGTCCGGCCCTACTGTGGCAGGCCGGCGTCTTCATAGCCATCGATGAAATGCTGTCGATCGGCCTCGTGCCGGAACGGTTGTGTGCTTGCCCAGTGCTGTATCGAGAAATCTCGATTCGAGGCGAGGAATTGCCTTGCTTCCTCCTTGGCCTCTTCCATATGCCCGAGCCGCGCCAGACTTGCAGCCAAGATACGTTGCGAGCCGAGCCGGTGCGTGGCCTCATGCCGGAGTGTTTCGACGGCATCGGCGTATTGACCCGCTGCGTATTGGGCGAGCCCGAGAAGCCAATAGTACCACCCCGGCGGGTGCGGATTGAGGCGAATGGCGTGGCGCAAATGTCCGATGCCCTCGATAGCCTTTCCCTCGAATGCCTTCAGTTGCCCCAGGAATGCCCAGGCATCGGCATGATTGGGGTTGACCCGAAGGGCAGTGGCCAGCTCCGCCGCGCCTTCATCCGGCTTGCCATCATAGATCAGCACGTCGCCGAGGATTGCATGGGCCACGGCATTTTCCGGATCAAGCGATACGGCGCGCCAGGCTGCCGCCAGAGCCAGCGAATGATGGCGCTCTGGAGCATCCAGCCAATACGCCCAGGCAAAATGGTGGCTCATCGCAAGCCAAGCATGAGCATCGGCGAAGCCGGGATCGAGTTCGATGGTCCTTTCCAAGAGCGCGGGAGCCGCCCTGTTGCTTTCGGGCGACTGAATCACCAGCACGCGGCCGCGGACGAAGAGGTCATACGCTTCGAGACTTGCTGTCCTACGTGTGCTGGAGGTCACAGCGGTCGGCAACACGCCGGACAGGGCACTTACAATCGTATGGACGACCTCGTCCTGCAACAGGAAGACGTCCGCCAAATCGCGGTCGAAGCGATCAGCCCAGAGATGACTGCTGTCCGTGGCGTCGATTAGCTGGGCATTGATCCGCACCCTAGCCTTCTCCCTGCGCACACTTCCTTCAAGCACATAACGCACCGTCAGCTCCTTGGCGACTGAGCGGACATCGACTGACCTCCCCTTGTAAGCGAATGTGGAGTTGCGTGCGATCACCAACAGACCAGGCACTTTCGACAAGTCAGTGATCAGGTCTTCCGCCAGACCGTCAGCGAAGTACTCCTGCTCGGGATCGCTGCTCATGTTCGTGAACGGCAGAACGGCAATCGAAGGCTTGTCGGTGATGGCCTTGGATGTGGAAATCACAACAGGCGGCGTGCCGGAAACGCGGTAGATGCGAACTGGCAGGGCAATGTTTTTCACGGTCTGGGCCCCGAGATCCTCGAAACCAACCTCGATCTTGTTTCGGACGTGGTCGTAGATCGTTCCGGAGATGAGGATGCCGCCTGGCTCGGCGGTGGTTTCCAGTCGCGCAGCGATGTTGACGCCATCGCCATAAAGGTCACTGGCCTCGACCATCACATCACCTAAATTGACGCCAATGCGCAGCACGATACGGAGCTTCTCCGGCAGAGCGGCATTGGCGGCAGCCATCGCATGCTGCACGTCTATGGCGCATTGCAAAGCATTGACGGCGCTGGCGAACTCCACCATCACGCCGTCGCCAGTCACCTTAAAGACCCGGCCATGGTGCCTGGCGACCAACGGCTGCAGCACTTGCTTGCGTCGGGACTTGAGCGCGGCCAGCGTGCCGGCCTCGTCCGTTTCCATGAGGCGGCTGTAGCCAACGACATCGGCCGCCATTACGGCGGCGAGTCGACGCTGGATGCGTTCGTCGGTCATGTGCGGCGATTGCTCTCATCTGAAAGCAGTCCGGCAGTGTACCGACGCTTCGTGAACGAGTCTATCAGTCCAACCCCGGAGCCTACCTCGTAGGAAAGTTCAGGAACGGATCATGAGCACTGGTCGCGGCCAATGTCTGCTTTCTGCCAAGAGCACCGGCTCAAGAAGGTCAGCAACGGGTCAGAGCGGCTGGTTCAGCCGAACGTCCGCTATCCGGCACCAAAATGAGTTCGGGAAGGTCCGAGAAGGGTCATCAGACTGGTTGCGCTTAACGTCCGGTTCCGGGAAGGAAAATCGGCCTCGGAGAGTCTCGAAAGGGTCACGACGTTCCCTTGAACTCCCATCAGGGATGGTCCGCAAAGGGGTCGAAATCGGTATTTCGTCTTCGGTCAGATTTTCAACACTATTGTCTATTTCGCGCCGAGCCTGGCCAGCACGGCCTTGGGAATGTTGTATTCCCGGATCACCGCGTCGTGCTTGCGTAAGCCGCACAATTCGCGCTGGATGAAATAGCCGTGGACCGCCTCCGCCGCGTCCTTGAGCAGCCGGGCACGATGTTCGCCATCGTCGCCATGTTCACGCAACCTCGCCAGCGTTTCATCCACGCGCCGGCCGGCGCGGCCGAGCGCCGCCGCCTTTTCGCCGAGGATCTCGTGGCCGAGCAGGTCGAGCGCCGACTCCTGCGCGCCGGACCGTCCGAAATTCGATGGCATTCGCATCGACATGATCAACTCCGGTTTTTTGCCGAAAATCCCGCCCTATTCCGCCGGCCGCGTCTCCTCCAGCACGCTCTCCTCGTTGAACAGGAAGCCGCCGGATTGCCGCTTCCACAGCCGCGCATAAAGCCCGTCGAGCGCGACCAGTTCGTCATGCGTGCCTTGTTCGACGATGCGGCCGCCGTCGAGCACCACCAGGCGATCGAGTGCCGCGATGGTCGACAGCCGGTGCGCGATGGCGATGACCGTCTTGTTCTCCATCAGCCTCGCCAGGTTCTCCTGGATGGCCGCCTCGATGTCGGAATCGAGCGCCGACGTCGCCTCGTCGAGTATCAGGATCGGCGCGTCCTTGAGGAAGACGCGGGCGATCGCCACGCGCTGGCGCTGGCCGCCCGACAGTTTCACGCCGCGCTCGCCGACAAAGGCCTCGTAGCCCTGGCGATCACGATTGTCGCGCAAGTCGAGGATGAAGTCGTGCGCCTCGGCCTTCTTCGCGGCCGCGATCACCTCGGCGTCGGTGGCGTCCGGCATGCCAAGCTTGATGTTGTCGCGCAAGGAACGGTGGAAAAGCGCGGTATCCTGGCTGACGACGCCGATGTTGGCGCGCAGCGAGTTCTGCGTCACCTTTGAAACGTCCTGGCCGTCGATCGTGATCTTGCCGGCCTCGAGGTCGTAGAGGCGCAGGATCAGATTGGCCAGCGTCGTCTTGCCGGCGCCGGACGGCCCGACCAACCCGACCTTCTCGCCCGGCCGCACCACGAGGTCGATGCCGTTGAGCACGCCGAACCCCTTGCCGTAGTGGAACTCGACCTTCTTCACGTCGATCCGGCCGCCGCCTACCACAAGCTCCCTGGCGTCGGGTGCGTCGGTCAGGCCGAGCGGCTGCGAGATCAGCGCCTTGGAGTTTTCCAGAACGCCGAGATTGCGCAGGATGCTGTTGAGCTGCATCATCAGCCGGCCGAGCAGCATGTTGAGCCGCAGCACCAGCGACAGCGTGAAGGCGACGGCGCCGACGGTGATCGAGCCTTCGACCCAGAGATAGACGGCAAAACAGGCGATCGCCGTGATCATGATCCCCGAAAGTGTCGTCAGCGCCATGCGCACGCCGGTCAGCCGGCGGGTGAACGGGCGCAGCGCGTCGAGATAGATATCGAAACCGCTCCTGATGTAGCGGTCGTCGCCGTCGGCGGAGAACAGCTTCAGCGTCTGCACGTTCGAATAAGAATCGACGATGCGGCCGTTGATCATCGAACCGGCCTCGGCGGTTGCCTCGGCATGCTTGCGGATCGCCGGCAGATAGCGCTTGGCCAGCCAGCCGAAGGCGGTGATCCAGATCACCACCAGCACTGCCAGCCTGAGATCGAGGCCGGCGACCAGCACCAGCGTCGTCACCGTATAGACGACCATGAACCAGACGACCTCGATGAAGCTTTGCATCAGATCGCCGGTCGCCTGCCCCGCCTGCCAGACTTTTGTCGCGATACGCCCGGCGAAATCGTTCTGGAAGAAGGCGTAGGACTGGCGCGAGACATGGCGGTGAGCCTGCCAGCGCACCAGATTGTAGAAGCCGGGCGTGATCGTCTGCTCGTCGACCAACGCCGCCAGGCCGACGACGATGGTACGGATGACCAGCACCACGGCGGCCATGAAGACAAGTTCGGGACCGGCGGCAGTCCACAGCGCGTCCCAACTACGCTCGCCGGGGAGCTGGTCGAGAATGTCGACCAGCCGCCCGACGAAGTAGAACAGTCCGGCCTCGACCAGCGGCGCGATGCCGCCGATGACAAGCATGGCGAAGAAGGCGAATTTCGCCTGGCCGACATAGTGCCAGAGGAACCCCCTGACGCTGACCGGTGGCCGAAGGACCGCGGGCTCCCTGAATGGATAGACCCAGTTCTCGAACCAGCGATAGACGGCAGTCATCATTCGGCGGCTATCATTCTGCTGCTTGACCCTTGATCATGGCATCGTTGGCGGCGGCACCGTCGTCGAGCAGGAAGCCGCCCGATTGGCGCTGCCAAAGCTGCGCATAGAGCCCGCCGCTGGCGACGAGTTCCTCATGCGAACCTTCTTCGATGACGCGGCCCTTGTCCATGACGACGAGCCGGTCCATCGCCGCGATGGTCGAGAGCCGGTGCGCGATGGCGATGACGGTCTTGCCCTGCATGAGCCTGTAGAGGTTCTCCTGGATGGCCGCCTCGGCCTCGGAATCAAGCGCAGACGTTGCCTCGTCGAGAATGAGGATCGGCGCGTCCTTCAGCATAACGCGGGCAATGGCGATGCGTTGCCGCTGGCCGCCGGACAATTTGACCCCGCGATCGCCGACATGCGCATCGAAACCCGTGCGGCCACTGGCGTCCGAAAGCCTTGATATGAAATCAAGCGCTTCGGCGCGGCGTGCCGCTTCGATCAGCATCTCGTTGCTGGCGTCCGGCCGGCCATACAGGATGTTCTCGCGCACCGAACGATGCAGCAGCGAGGTGTCCTGGGTGACCATGCCGATCTGGGCGCGCAGCGAATCCTGCGTCACCGCCGCGATTTCCTGGCCGTCGATCAGGATCCGGCCAGTTTCGAGGTCGTAGAAGCGCAAGAGAAGGTTGACCAGCGTCGACTTGCCGGCGCCGGAGCGGCCGACGATGCCGACCTTCTCGCCCGGCTTCACCGTCAGCGACAGGCTTTCGATGATGCCCTTCTGCTTGCCGTAGTGGAAGCGTATGTCCTCGAAACGGATCGCGCCCTTGGTGACGGCAATGTCCCTGGCCCCGGGCCTGTCTTCGACGAGGCGCGGCAGCGAGATCGAGCTGATGCCGTCCTGCACCGTGCCGATATTCTCAAACAGGGTGGACATCTCCCACATGATCCATTGCGACATGCCCCAGAGCCGAAGCACGAGGCCGATGACCAGGGCTACGGCGCCGATCGTCACCGCCTGGCCGAGCCACAGCCACAGCGAGATCGCGGTGACCGAAAACAACAGGAGCGAGTTGAGGACGTAGAGCAGGCCATAGAGCTGCGTTACCAGCCGCATCGACCGGTAGACCGTATCGAGAAAGCCGGCCATGCCTTCCCTGGCGAAGGACGCCTCGCGCCGGGCATGCGAGAACAGCTTGACCGTCTGGATGTTGGAGTAGCTGTCGACGACGCGGCCGGTCATGGTCGAGCGCGCATTGGCCTGCTCCTCGCCGACCTTGCCCAATCGCGGGATGAAGTAGCGCAAGAGCAAGATATAGCCGGCAAGCCAGACGGCGAGCGGTGCCGCCAGCCGCAAGTCGGCCGAGCCGACGATGAACAGCATGCCGAGGAAATAGACGACGATATAATTGAGCACGTCGATAAGCTTGATGACGCACTCACGCACGGCAAGCGCGGTCTGCATCAGCTTGGTCGCGATGCGGCCGGCGAACTCGTCCTGATAGAAGCTCATCGACTGCTTGAGCAGGTAGCGATGCACCTGCCAGCGGATACGCATCGGATAATTGCCCATCAGCGTCTGCTGGTTGAGGAGCGAATGGAACCAGACCGTCGCCGGCAGCACGAACACCACGATGAAGGCCATTCCGGCGAGTTTCCAGCCCTCGGTCTGCAGGAACGTCTCGCGATTCTGCACCGACAGCCAGTCGACGATCCGGCCCATGAAGCCGAACATCCAGACCTCGGCGACGGCGATAGCCGTCACCAGCACCGCATCGAGAGCGATGTAGGGCCAGGCGCCGCGCGTATAGTGCACGCAGAAGGCGATCAGCGTCTTCGGCGGCTCGACCGGCTCCTCGGCGGGGAACGGATCGAGCCTTCTTTCAAACCAGCGGAACATTGTCTTGGTACTCACATGCTTGGTTTCGCTCACGCGGCGCGGGAACGCGTAGCGTCCCGGGAGCGGGTAGCGTCATGGGATCGCGTGGCGACAAAGACCGGCGTCCCGGAATCACCCGGGCCGCCGGTCCTGCTTCGCGCAGTATAAGGTGTTGCGAGCTTTTCGCCGACAGGCTCGTTTGACGATCCTGACAGCGCTCTGTCGACGACCCGGAGTTTCGCGCCTGTTTTTGCGCCAGGGCGGATCAGCCTGATGATCCGGCGCACCAGCGACGGCCGGCTGCGGTCGGGGACCGCGCGCGAGAAATCGACGTCCGGCAGCATACCGCGATGCGGACGCCGACGGGTCTCGGCGTGAACCGCCGACGAATAGGTTTCGCCGATCAAAAGCGCCCAGGTCGCCATCCTGCGCTCGTGCAGGCTTCTTGAACCGGGAATTTTGCAGGGATCGAACATCGGTCCGTCCTCCATATGAAAATACGGGTAAAAGGGTGAATCCGGCCTGCTCGCGGGCGAATGGCCAGCGAAAGGCAGGGATTGCCCAGAGGCGTGTTCAGGTGGGGCGTTCAGCCCCTTCGACAGCTTGAAAAACATCGCAGGATTCCTTCGAAGACCGAAAAAGGTTTCGGCTAAGAATCGGTGCGATCGAAGTCTAAAAGGTCAGGAGAATCGTCGTACCGAAACCGCCGGCAGGCTGGTAAGCCCACAAGAGGGGCGCTGGATGTACATGGTCATCATGAATTACCCCTCCATCGGTTCGGGTTGACAATGCCCGGCGTATAACCGACTTCGCAGAAAATGACCACCCGCCAGTCCAGCATTTTCCAAAACCGCGCGGCCCCTGTGGCCGATCTGCCACGGATCAAAATGGCGTGGAAATGAACGATCGTCTCCGCATCGCGCTCTACCAGCCGGATATCGCCGGCAACACCGGGACAATCCTGCGCTTCGCCGCTTGCCTCGGTCTCGGCGTCGACATCATCGAACCGGCCGGCTTCCCGCTCTCCGACCGGGCGCTGAAACGAGCCGGCATGGACTATCTCGAAATGGCGCGGCTTTCCCGGCATGTCGACTGGCACGCCTTCGAGAGCTGGCGCAAAGGCGAAGCGCGGCGGCTGGTGCTGCTGTCGACCAAAGCCGCGACCGCCTACACGGATTTCGCCTTCGCCGACGCCGACGTTCTTCTGTTCGGCCGTGAATCCGCAGGCGTGCCGGATCCTGTCCGCGAGGCGGCGGATGCGCGACTGATCATCCCGATGCAGCCCGGCGCGCGCAGCATCAACGTCGCGCTCTCCGTCGCCATGGTGGCCGGCGAGGCGATCCGGCAGCTCGGATAGGATTTGCAGGCCCTCAGTGGGCGCAGCGATTATCGCCGCTTTCTGGCCGGCGACCACACCCTCTCTTGTCATTCTCACCCAGGCGCACATCGCCTTCTCCTGCGGTTTGCATGTCCAGGATTTCTTCGTTACAAGCTCAACTTAACTTGAGGTCAAGCGGAAAATTCGAATGGCTGCGGTGACGGAATTGACGGTCGGCCAAGTGGCGACGCGAAGCGGGGTGGCGGTATCGGCGCTGCATTTCTATGAGGCGCGCGGACTGATCCGCAGCCACCGCACATCGGGCAACCAGCGGCGCTACGGCCGCGATGTGCTGAGGCGTGTGGCGATCATCAGGATCGCGCAGGAGGTCGGCATCTCGCTGGCCGAGATCGGTGCTGCACTTGAATCACTGCCTGAAGGCCGCACACCGACGCGCGCGGACTGGAACCTACTTTCAACGGCCTGGCGCGACCAGCTCGATCAGAAGATTGCCCAGCTGAAAAAGCTGCGTGACGGGCTGACCGACTGTATCGGCTGCGGGTGCATGTCGATCGACAAGTGCCCGCTGAGGAACAAGGAAGACCGATTGAGCGCCCAAGGCCCGGGCGCAAGGCGGTTGTTGGTCGCGCGCTAGAGTGTATTGAGATTCAGGTCAGGCCGAGTCGAAAACGGTGGTTTCCGAGAACCGGAGCGGAGCGTACTTTTGGTACGTGAGCACCGGAAGCGCAGGAACCCGCCGTTTGCAGGCCGGCATCACCTGAATATCAACACACCCTAGTCCGCCGCCGGCAATCGCCTGATGGTGAATTCGATGACGTCGCCCGGCCGCTCGAACCAGCTTTCGATCTCGGTCCAGTAGGCCTGCTTGGGAAAGCGCTCGAACCACTCCTTCGCCTTGAGCCGCGCATCGGAGCGTGGCAGCACGAAGGTCTCGCGCAGGAACCCGTCGCGCGGCATGCGCTCGCGCTCGGCGCGCGAACGGTCGAGCCTCTTCTTCAGGCCATCCAGCGGCGGTCTTGCCGGAGTGCGCACGAAAGAACTCCATTCACACTTGACCCTTGCACCCAACAGATTAGGGATCGCGGCCGGAAAAGACGAGTCATTTGTCGGGGTGCGCCCCGCAACCGGAGACGGCATTTGCAACGACCCGAAATACCGGCGGGGCTGCCGGCCGACATCGAGCAGAAGAAGATGAAGGCGCGGCTGTGGTTCGAGACGTTGCGCGAGCGCATCTGCGCCGCATTCGAGCAGATCGAGCAGGACCTGCAGGGACCGCAGGCCTCATGGTCGCCCGGTCGCTTCGAAAAGACGCAGTGGGAGCGTGATGCCGGCAAGGGCGGCGGCGGCATCATGTCGATGATGCGTGGCCGCGTCTTCGAGAAAGTCGGGGTCCACACCTCCACCGTCTATGGCGAGTTCTCGCCGGAGTTCAGGAAGCAGATGCCGGGCGCCGAGGAGGACCCGCGCTTCTGGGCGAGCGGCATTTCGCTGATCGCGCACCCGTGGAACCCCAACGTGCCGGCCGTGCATATGAACACGCGCATGGTCGTCACCTCGCGTCAGTGGTTCGGCGGCGGCGCCGACCTGACGCCGGTGCTCGACCGTCGCCGCACACAGGAAGACCCGGACACGGTTGCCTTCCATCGTGCCATGCAGTTCGCCTGCGAGAAGCATCCGGCGGTGGCCGACCACGCGAAATTCAGGGCTTGGTGCGACGAGTATTTCTATCTCCCGCACCGCAACGAACCGCGCGGCACCGGCGGCATCTTCTTCGACTGGCTGCATTCGGACGAGGACAGAGGCGGCTGGAACGCCGATTTCAACTTCGTCCAGGATGTCGGGCGCGCTTTTCTCGTCGTTTACGGACATCTGGTGCGGGCCAATTTCAACGACAACTGGACCGACGGCGACCGCGACGAACAGCTGATCCGCCGTGGCCGCTACGTCGAATTCAACTTGCTTCACGATCGCGGCACCATCTTCGGGCTGAAGACAGGCGGCAACGTCGCCTCGATCCTGTCCAGTCTGCCGCCAGAGGTGAAATGGCCGTAAAATCTCGGTGAGTTGGACGTGAGCCGCAATCAGGTCCAAATCGCCTGATTTTGGCGGTGAATGTGGCGCACAGGATATCTTTTTCGTCCAATATCCCTTTGAAAAAACAGGACTATTTTTCGTTTCCGGGCCGGGAAGCGCCAGCGGTTCTCGCCTCCTCTAGAACCGCGACCCGACGCGACCGGACGGCCCATAATTGAGTGGGGCACCTCCCCAATCAGGTGCCCTCATTTTCCAGGAGAGCATGCCATGCGCAAGCTTATTATGTCGGCTGCGGCTGCTGCCGTTCTTGCCTCTGGTGGCGCTGCCTTCGCGGCGGTCAAGCACACCACGGGCACGGTCAAGACCTATGATGGAACGGCCATGAGCCTTGTTCTGGATGACGGATCTACCTTTACGCTGCCCAAGGCCTTCAAGGATCCTGGCCTGAAGGCCGGCGAAAAGGTCCGCGTTTCGTGGGACATGAGCGGCAACAACAAAATTGCCGAGGCAGTCAGGATCGTGAAGTGACGGCCTGCCCGCTGGAGCAAGACACAGTCTTGTCTCTGGGGTAGCGTAAGAGGGCGGAGCAGCGCTGCTCCGCCTTTTCGATCTTTCGCGCATGACCCCGAAAACCGAATCGGTTTTCGGAAAGGATCATGCGCAGATAACAAATAATGTTAGAGCGTCTTTTGCGCGTCCTCCGGACGCGCGGCGCTCTAACGCAACCAAAACCAGTCGATCGTGTTATGCTTGCTCGGCCAGCGCATGACCCGAATACCGATACCGGTTTTCGACAGGGATCATGCGTCGATCAAAGGTGCTGGAGCTTCCGTGCCCAAGCAAATGCGCGGAGCTCCGAGGAGGAAAAGGGAGAAAATCCGATGAAGGAATTCCACTGCGGCTCGCTCGTTCCGGGTTGTGACTGGCATACGCGCGCCGACGAGGAAGCCGAGATCATGCGTCGCGCGGTCGAGCACATGCGTGAGACGCATGGCGAGACGATCATCCGCGAGACGATGATCGAAGCGATCCGTTCACGCATCGAAAAGGCCCGCGACGCGGCCTGATTTACCTAAGAGACTGTTTCGAAATTCGCTCTGGCGAGTCATATGGTGGTGGTTTCGAGAACCGGAGCGCAGCGGACATTAGAGCGCCGCGCGTCCATTGGACGCGCAAAGGACGCTCTAACACTTTGGTTGACGCATGATCCTTTCCGGAAACCGATTTCGGTTTCCGGGGTCATGCGCTGGGTCCGTGAGCACCGGAAGCGCAGAAAACGCCACCAGATGGCCGCCAGAGTAGAGTTTCCAAACGGTCTCTAACTTTCGAGTGCTTCTGCGGCGCGATTGAGGAGCGCGCCGCGATCCAGCGCAAAGCCGGACTCGATCCACTCGTTTTCGAGGTTTTTCAAGGTTGCGCCGAGTTTCGGCCCGGGCGACGCGCCAAGCGTCGTCAGATCGGCGCCCTTGAGCGGAAAGTCGGGCTTTTTCCATTTTCCGGCGAAGGCCAGCAGGCGCGAGAAGCCGCCGGCTTCGAGCAACGCGTCATTGTCCTCGACCGCGCGGGCTCGAGCCGAAGCAAGCGACAGCCGCAAACGATCGACAAAGCCCTGACGATCGCCACGGTAGAGCCGTTTTGCGAGTTCCGTTTCGGTCGTCTTCGGCTCGACAGGCGCGGTCAGCGCCCACTGCCTGAGACGGACGGCTTCGCTGATGGAGAATCTCAGCCGCTCAGCCAGCGTCTTCATTCGCGCGACATCCGGCGGCACGATCGCTTCCAGCCTGAGCAGCGGGTCCGGCGTCCAGCCCAGATCCTTCTCGGTCCTGGTCAGCGCATGGATCGCATCGATGCCCCATTTCTCGCTCTCCGGCAGAACGCTGGTGAGCACGCTGGCTTGGCGCATCCACAGCAAGGCGCGCGATGGATCGGGCGCTGCCAGCAGCTTTTTCAGCTCGGACCAGACGCGCTCGACCGAGAGTTGGCTGAGCCCCTCCTTGAGCCGGGCGCAAGCCTTCAGTCCTTCGGCATCGGGCCGGCCGTCGCCATACCAGGCGAAGAAGCGGAAAAAGCGCAGGATGCGCAGATAGTCCTCGCGGATGCGTGCCTCCGGATCGCCGATGAAGCGCAGCCGGCGCGCCTCGATATCGGCGATGCCGCCGACCAGGTCGACGACCGTGCCGTCGGCCTCGGCATAGAGTGCGTTGATGGTGAAATCTCGCCGTTGCGCGTCGGCCTTCCAGTCGCGCCCGAACGACACCTTGGCTCGCCGTCCGTCGGTCTCGATGTCGGCGCGCAGCGTGGTCACCTCGAACGGTTTGCCGCCGGCGACAATCGTGATGGTGCCGTGCTCGATGCCGGTCGGCACGGCCTTGAAGCCCGCCGCCTCGGCACGGCGGATGGTTTCATCAGGCAGGCAAGTGGTGGCGATATCGACGTCGGCGACCGGCTGGCCGATGAGCGCATTGCGCACCGCGCCGCCGGCGACACGCGCCTCCTCGCCGCCATCCGCCAGCGCCGCCAGCAGGCGCTGCAGGTGCTTTTCGCCGAGCCAGTCGGCTTTGCCCGCGAGCGACATCCGGCCGCTCACGTATAGAGCCTTTCATAGAGCGTGCGAATGATGCCAGCGGTGACGCCCCAGATGCGCTGGCCGCCATAGGGCATCTCGTAGAAGACCCATTCCAGGTCGTTCCACATGCGACTGTCGCGGCCATGGTTGGCCGGGTCCATCAGGAAGCGCAGCGGCACCTCGAAGACGGCGTCGACCTCCTCGGAATTCAGCGTCAGTGAAAAACCCGGCTGCACGATCCCCAACACCGGGGCGATGCGATAGCCGCTGCCGGAGACATAATCGGGCATGCGGCCGATGATCTCGATCCGGTCCTGGCCAAGACCGATCTCCTCGAACGTCTCGCGCAATGCCGCCGTCTCCGGGCTCGCGTCGGTCGGGTCGATCGTGCCGCCTGGAAAAGCCACCTGCCCCGAATGGTTGCGCAGGTTTTCCGCCCGTTTGGTCAGGAGAACCGTGGCGTCGCGTCCGTGATCGACCACCGGGATGAGCACCGCGGCATCGCGCAGGGCCTTCGCGAGCTTTAAACGCGGATGGCCGGGATTGAAGCGATGGTCGCCGTAATCGTCTGCGGCATGCGCTAGCGGCTGTGCCGCGACACGGGCGCGAAAATCCTCGGCGGAAAACGGCACCGGCGTCACCTGATCCATCATACGCTGCCCCATCACGCGCTCAGCCGCTGCAGTTTTTCCGCCGGCATGATCGGATAGACCGCGCCCTTCGAGCGGACGGCAAACATCCTCCTGCCGCCGACCTCGATCTCTTCGCCATGCTCGACCAGTTCGTACATGACCGGCCGCGCCACCAGCGCCTCCAGCCGTCCGCGCACCAGCACATAGGGTTTCAGGCCACCGGTCGCATCCTCGTCGACGAAGCGCAGCGGATGGTCCGGCCCGGCCTCGACCACATCGCCGACATTGGTGCGGAAGGTGATGACTTGGCCATCGCCGGTGCCGCAAACGTCCATCTCGACGGCGATGAAAGGCGCATCGGCGACGCGGATGCCGACCCTTTCCACCGGCGTCACCAGATAGGTCTTGCCGTCTTCGTCCTTGCGCAGCACGGAGGAAAACAGCTGCACCAGCGGCATGCGGCCGATCGGTGTGCCCAGGTAGAACCAAGTGCCGTCCTGTCTGATCTCCATGTCGAGATCGCCGCAAAAGGCCGGATTCCAGCGCTCCACCGGCGCCGGCCCCTTACCTGCGCGGGCGGCACGCGAGATCAGCGCCTCCAGTCCCCGCGCCTCAGCGACGGCCGTCAAACTCTCTTCACGATCCTCGGCGCGTTCTGTCATGGTCACGAAATAGTCACTGTTGTTCCGCTTGTCAGCCTAAGTCTGTGATTTAAGTTCAAAGACAGGCGCCATGCGAGGCCGAATCGCGGCATTCTGCGGCGTCGAAGGTGCAAGCCGGTATTTCCAACGAGAAGGATCGATGCTGCATGAGCGTGATGATCAAGGAAAGCCCGATCAGCGAAAAGGATATGATCGACCAGGCCGAGACGGCGCTGGCCGACATTTCCAGGGTTCGCGATGGCGTCGGCCGCGTCATCTTCGGCCAGGAAAGCGTCGTCGAGCGCACGCTGGTGGCCTTGCTGGCCGGTGGCCATGCGCTGCTGGTCGGCGTGCCCGGCCTCGCCAAGACCAAGCTGGTCGAGACGCTGGGCATCGTGCTCGGCCTCGATTCCCGCCGCATCCAGTTCACGCCCGACCTGATGCCGTCCGACATTCTCGGCTCCGAGGTGATGGAGCAGGACGAATTCGGCAAGCGTTCCTTCCGCTTCATCTCCGGGCCGATCTTCGCGCAGCTGCTGATGGCCGACGAGATCAACCGCGCCTCGCCGCGCACCCAGTCGGCGCTGCTGCAGTCGATGCAGGAATATCACGTCACCATTGCCGGTGTCCGCCATGACCTGCCGGCGCCGTTCCACGTGCTGGCAACGCAGAACCCGCTAGAGCAGGAAGGCACGTATCCGCTGCCCGAGGCGCAGCTCGACCGCTTCCTGATGCAGGTCGACATCCTCTATCCCGAAATCGAGGCGGAGCGCCGCATCCTCCTGGAAACCACCGGCATCGAGGATGCTAAGGCGCAGAACGTGCTGCAGCCGTCGCGGCTGAAGGAGATCCAGACCTTGATCCGCCGCATGCCGGTGCCGGAAAGCGTCGTCGAGGCGATCCTCCAGCTGGTGCGCTCGGCGCGCCCCGGCCAGGGCAATGCCGAGACCGATAAACACGTCGCCTGGGGCCCGGGCCCACGCGCCAGCCAGGCGCTGACGCTGTGCGCCCGCGCCCGCGCCCTTTACGACGGACGGCTGGCGCCGTCGGTCGACGACATCAGAGCGCTGGCCGAGCCGGTGCTGCAGCACCGCATGGCGCTGACCTTTGCCGCCCGTGCCGAGGGCACGACCGTGCGCGACGTGGTGGCGAAACTGGCAAAAGGCATCTGATGGCGCGTGTAGGCGAGGCCCAGGCACCGGCAGCGACGCGTGACGCGCTCGCCCGCGGCCGGTTGCGGGCGTCGCTGGTCCCTGACCTGCTGGTCGAGGCGCGCCGCATCGTCAACACGGTGATCGCCGGCTGGCACGGCCGCCGCAAGCGCGGCATCGGCGAGAATTTCTGGCAGTTCCGGCCCTATGTCGAAGGCGATTCCTCACGTATCGACTGGCGCCGCTCGGCTCGTGACGATCACATCTATGTGCGCGACCGCGAATGGGAAGCGGCCCATACGGTGTGGCTGTGGGCAGATCCCTCGCCCTCAATGCTCTACAAATCGACCGGAGCCACCGTCTCGAAGGAATCCCGCGCGCTGGTGCTGGCGCTGGCCATGGCCGAGCTTCTGTCGCGCAGCGGCGAGCGTATCGCCTGGCCCGGGCTGACCGATCCGTTCACCGCCCGCAACGGCGCCGAGCGTATCGCGGCGCAACTCACCCATGCCGGCGAATTGCCGGCAAAGCCCGACCTGTCCGGCATTCGCCGCTTCTGCGACATCGTCATCGTCAGCGATTTCCTCGATCCGGTCGAGGACACCATCGCCTGGCTCGACGTGCTCGCCCGCCACGGCGTGCGTGCCCATCTGATCGAGGTCGCCGACCCGGCCGAGGAGAGATTTCCCTATGCCGGCCGTACCGAATTCACCGATCCCGAGACCGGCGACAAGCTGACCGCCGGCCGCGCCGAAACGCTGGGTGATGAATACCGACTGCTTTACATCGCCCGCCGCCAGGAGCTGACCGACTGGTGCAAGCGGCTCGGCTGGAGCTTCACGGTCAACCACACCGATCGCCTCGCCTCCGATGCGCTGGTGCGTGTCCATATGGCGATGACCGTCGATGGCAGCTCAGCCGGGAGGATCCGCGCATGAGTTGGCTGCCGCTCTCCTTCGGGGCGCCGATGGTGCTGTGGGGCCTTCTGGCGCTGCCGGTGATCTGGTGGCTTTTGCGGTTCACCCCGCCCAAGCCGCAGACCGAGATATTCCCACCGCTGAAGATCCTGGCCCGGGTGCTGAAGCGCGAGGAGACGCCGCAACAGAGCCCATGGTGGCTGACGCTGCTCAGGCTGCTGATGGCGGCCCTTATCGTTGCGGCGCTGGCCGAACCTGTCTTCAACCCGCGTGAAAAACTGCCGGCCGAAGGCGCCGCCCTTGCGCTGGTGATCGACAATGACTGGGCAAGTGCCGCCGACTGGGGTCAGCGCGTCGCCACGGCCGAACGGCTGATCGCCGATGCCAGCTCCAACGAGGTGCCTGTCATCATCGCCTTCACCGCCGAAAAGCCGAATGCCGAGATCGGCCCCTTCGACGCCGCCGCCGCGCTCGACCGGCTGCGCGCGGCAAAGCCGCGGCCGATCCCGACCGACCGCCCTGCCGTCTACGCCCGCGTCGCGGCAACCCTGGAGAGCTTGCCGGGCGCCAGCGTCGCCGTGCTCGCCGACGGTCTGGCGGCGGAAGGTGACGAGGCCGCCTTCAACACGCTTTTGTCGAAGAACGCCGCCCGTGTCGTCTGGGCCGTTTCCGACCGGCCTGCCTTGATCGGCCTGACCGGCGCCGACAACCAGGTGGACGGCTTCGAGCTGACCGCCATCCGCGCGCCGGGCGATCCGGCGCCGGCTCAGGTGACCGCCGGCGCCTTTGACGATAAGGGCCGCCGCATCGCCGACGCCACGCTGACCTTCTCGCCGGGCGAATCCACCGCCACCGGCACGATGGCGGTGCCGTTCGAGCTGCGCAACGACTTCGCCTCGATCACGCTCGACGGCCAGCGGCAGGCCGGCGCCGTCCGCGTGCTCGACGAGAATTCCAAGCGCCGCCGCGTCGGGCTGCTGTCGCAGGCCGAGGCCGACCAGGCGCAGCCGCTTCTGTCGCCGCTCTACTATATCAGACGCGCGCTGCAGCCCTTCGCCGATCTGGCTGAGCCGTCGAGCGCCGATCTCGCCGACGCCATCCCGCAGCTTCTCGACCAGAAGCCGGCGATGATCGTCATGGCCGATGTCGGCACCATTCCGGAGCAGGTGCGGCAAAGGCTGGTCGACTGGGTCGACAATGGCGGCACGCTGGTGCGGTTCGCCGGCTCGCGGCTGGTCGCCGGCGGCAATGACGACGATCTGCTGCCGGTCAGGCTGCGCACCGGCGAGCGCTCGCTCGGCGGCGCGCTGTCGTGGACGACGCCGCAGGCGGTCACCGATTTTCCGAAGACCGGTCCCTTCGCCGACCTCGCTCCGCCCGCCGAGGTCACCGTCACCAGGCAGGTTCTGGCTGAGCCGACGCCCGATATCGTCGAGCGCACCTGGGCCACGCTTGCCGACGGCACGCCGCTGGTGACCGGAATGAAGAAGGGCAAGGGCACGCTCGTCCTGTTCCATGTCACGCCGGAGGCGACCTGGTCGAACCTGCCGATCTCCGGCAGCTTCGTCGAGATGCTGCGCCGCATCGTGCAACTGTCGCGCAACCAGGGTGCGGCGGTCGCCAATGCCGAGGCCGCCGCCACTTCGCTGGCGCCCTACCGCATGATATCGGCCGACGGCACGCTGGTGCCGCCGACGCCGGATGCAAGGCCGCTGGTGCCGGGTGCCGGCCCGCTGCCGGTGACGTTCGAGAACCCGCCCGGCCTGTACGGCTCCGAAACCGGCGTCTTCGCCCACAATCTGCTCAATGCCGAAAGCAGCTTCGCGCCGCTGGTCCGTCCTCAGATCACCGTGCCGGTCACCACCATCCAGTACGCTTTCGACGAATCGCACAATTTGAAAGGCCCGCTGGTGGCGGCAGCACTGTTGCTGATGGTGCTCGACACGCTGGCCGTGTTCTGGATGGGTGGCCTGTTCTCGCGCCGGCCGCGCCGCGCCGGCACTGCTGCCGCAACCACCGCCGCCCTGCTGATTGCGCTCGGCGCCCTGGGCGGCCACACCGACATCGCCCGCGCCGACGATGCCAAACCGGGCGATGACCGGGCGATCGAGGACATTTCGAAGACCCGGATCGCCTATGTGCAGACCGGCGAACAGAGCGTCGATTCGATCAGCCGGGCCGGGCTGGAGGGCCTGACCCGCTTCCTGATCGAGAAGACCGCGCTCGAGCCGGGGGCGCCGGCCAGCGTCGATATCTCGAAGGACCAGCTGTCCTTCTACCCCCTGATCTACTGGCCGATCGACCCTGCCGCGCCGATGCCGAGCCAGGCCGCGATCGCCCGCGTCGACGCCTATATGCAGCAGGGCGGCACGGTGCTGTTCGACACGCGCGACCAGTTCGCCACCGGCATCGGCGCGGATTCGGCCAGCCCGGCGACGGAGCGGCTGCGTGACATCCTCGGCAATCTCAACGTGCCGCCGCTGGAACCGGTGCCGTCGGATCATGTGCTGACCAAATCCTTCTACATCCTGCCTGAGTTTCCCGGACGCTTCGCCGGCAGCCCGCTCTGGGTCGCGGCGTCGCTCGAAGCCAGCAACACCGAGAACCGCCCGGTTCGCACCGGCGACGGCGTCTCGCCGATCATGATCACCGCCAATGATTTCGCCGGCGCCTGGGCGGTCGACGAGAATGGCGATCCGCTTTTGCCGACCGTGCCGTCGGATCCGATGCAGCGCATTTACGCGCTGCGCGCCGGCGTCAACATCATGATGTACATGCTGACCGGCAACTACAAATCCGATCAGGTGCATGTGCCGGTGCTGCTCGAACGGCTGGGGCAGTAAGCCATGAACTGGTCGCTTGCCTTCGAACCGCTCATCTCCTGGCCACTGCTTGGCCTGGTGCTGGCGCCGCTGTTGCTGCTGGCACTGGTCGGCCTGTGGTTTCGCCAGCGCGGCGCGGTCTTCCGTTTCGCCGCCCTGCTCGCGCTGGGTGCGGCCCTGCTCAACCCTGTGGCCCTCGACGAAGAGCGCGAGGCGCTGAAAAGCGTCGTCGCCGTCGTCGTCGACCGCAGCCAGAGCCAGGACATTGGCGAACGCACCAAGCAGACCGACGAGGCGCTGGCCGGGCTTCAGCAGCGCCTCGGCCGCTTCAAGCAGTTCGACGTCCGCGTTGTTGAGGCCGGCAAGTCGGAAGCCGCCGAGGAGCGCACCGAAACGCGGCTTTTCGGTGCGCTTGAAAGCGCTTTCCGCGACGTGCCGCCTTCGCGCATCGGCGGCGCCATCATGATCACCGATGGCGAGGTGCATGACGCCCCCGCCGGCACACCCGACTTCCACGCCCCGCTGCACGCGCTGATCACCGGCAACGACCAGGAAAAGGATCGCCGCATCCGCTTCGAGAATGCGCCGCGCTTCGGTCTGGTCGGCAAGCCGCTCGAAATGACCTATCGCGTCATCGGCACCAACAATGAGGCCGGCTCGGTCGATGTGCGCGTGTCGGTCAATGGCGAGCAGGTTTCGGTCGAGCGCGCCACCATCGGCCAGGCCATGCCGCTCCAAGTGACCATTCCCGGCGCCGGCCGCAACATCGTCGAACTCGCCATCGATCCCGAGCCCGGCGAACTCACCGACACCAACAACCGCGCCATCGCGCTCATCGACGGCATCCGCGAGAATTTGCGCGTGTTGCTAGTCTCCGGCGAGCCGCATGCCGGCGAGCGCACCTGGCGCAATTTGCTGAAGTCCGACGCCTCGGTCGATCTGGTCCACTTCACCATTCTGCGGCCGCCGGAAAAGCAGGACGGCACGCCGATCAACGAATTGTCGCTGATCGCCTTTCCGACGCGCGAGCTATTCGTCGAAAAGATCAAGGATTTCGACTTGATCATCTTCGACCGCTACCAGCACCGCGACGTGCTGCCGATCCTCTATTACGACTACATCGCCGAATATGTCGAAAAAGGCGGCGCGCTGCTGATCGCGGCAGGGCCCGAATATGCCGGTGAAAGCTCGATCGCCCGCACGCCTTTGATGTCGGCGCTGCCGGCGATGCCGACCGGCGAAGTTGTCGACAAGGCCTTCTATCCACGCCTCACCGAGCTCGGCCAGCGCCATCCGGTGACGCGAGGGCTCGACGGCTCCGCCACCGAGCCGCCGCACTGGAGCCGCTGGTTCCGCACCATCGGTGTCGAGAACCCCGAGGGCGAGGCGGTGATGAAGGGCGCGGACAACCGTCCGCTGCTCCTGCTTGACCGCAAGGGCGAAGGCCGCGTCGGCATGTTTCTGTCCGACCAGGGCTGGCTGTGGGCGCGCGGCTTCGAGGGCGGCGGCCCGCATGTCCAGCTCTACCGCCGCATTGCCCACTGGCTGATGAAGGAGCCCGAACTCGAAGAGGAACGGCTGACCGCCGACGGCCGCGGCATGATGCTGGAAATCCGCCGCCAGACGATGAGCGACGACCCCGGCCCGGCGCAAATCATCACCCCGTCCGGCAAGGCGCTGACCGTCAAGCTCGAGAGAGCCGAACCCGGCGTCTTCCTGGGCAGCATCGAGACCAATGAGATCGGCCTCTACCAGGTCGGCAATGGCGACCTGAAGGCGCTTGCCCATGTCGGCCCGGTCAATGCGCCTGAATTCACCGACGTCGTCTCCACCGAGGGCCGGCTGAAAGCGCCGGCCGAGGCCACCGGCGGCAGCGTGCGCCGGCTGGCGCCATCATCGGCGCTTGGGTCGACCGTCGGCAACCTCACAGGCGGAGTGACGCTGCCCTCGGTCGTCCCGGTCCGCGCTTCGGGCGCCGCGAGCGGCAACGACTGGATCGGCCTGCGCACCACCGACGACAGCGTGCTGAAGGCGGTCTCGCGCGTGCCGCTGTTCGGCGGATTCCTCGGCCTCGGCCTGCTGCTTCTGGCATTGGGCTCGATGTGGTACCGCGAAGGGCGGTAGCAGCATCGTCTTTCCTTCTCCCCTTGTGGGAGAAGGTGGATTGGCGCGTAGCGCCAAGACGGTTGAGGGGTGTTGGACGGAGTGTCGGCAGTGCCAAGCTGGAGCACCCCTCATCCGACCGAGCTTCGCTCGGCCACCTTCTCCCACACAAGGGGAGAAGGAAGAACGCGAACCGCACTACTCCTCCGGCTCCGTCGTGAACATCAGCGGATAGCCCTTGGCTTTGCCGGCATCGGTCGCCCGCGTCGCCTTGGTCTCGGCGACGTCCCTGGTGAAGACGGCGACGACGCAGACGCCGCGCTGATGAGCGGTGATCATCACCCGCCGCGCCTGGTCTTCGCTCAGCTTGAATTCGCCCTTGAGCACCGTCACCACGAACTCGCGCGGCGTGAAGTCGTCATTGAGGAGGATGACCTTGTAGAGCTTCGGCCGTTCGATCTTCGGCTGCGTCTTGGTGCGGGGTTTTGTCGTGATTTCAGGCATCGGAACCCGGCAGTTGCGCGCAAGAATTTCGCTTTTATTCTGACATGAACGAAAGCGATCGTCCATTTTGAGCCGCACACAAACCGCCTTCCAAGCGGGTGCGGCCGTTCACAAGTCCATGCCTATGTGGGAACTGCCGGTTGCCGTTCAACGGCTTGGTGCAGCGAAGCCCGGCGGGAATTTCGATTGGCTCCGCGACAGAGGCCGCCCATCTGGGACGAAAAAGAAGACCGCTCCAGGCGCATCGCAACTGGAGCGGTCTTCTTAGTGGACAAGAGATGTCGCTGGATCAGGCCTTCGGAGCTGCCTTGACTGCGTGCTTCTTGTGCTTCTTGACGGTCTTCTTGGCGGCGACCTTCTTCACCATCTTGGCCGGCGCAGCGGTCGTCGCGGTCGTCGCAGCCGCGGTCGTGGTGGCGGCGTTGGCGCTGCTGGCGCCGAGAACCGGCATCGAGAAGGCAAGCGCGATGGCGAGACCGAGAGCGGAGAGGAGGGACTTTTTCATGGCTTCGTTTCCTTGTTGTGCAGATCGGATTGAGCGTCACTGAACGGGGTCGATCGGTGTCACTCCAAGCAGCTTCAAAGCGTTGGCGAGCATCCGGATTCCCTGTGCCTGTTTCTTGTTGGCGCAGAACCGGTTTCCCTTCCTTTGAAGTGCCTTCGCCGCGGTGACCTGCGTTGCCGCGGCATGGGTTTCGAGGGCTTCGTCGAATTGACGGCTCAGATCGCTGCAACGCTCGCTCCGGGTGATCGCCGCCTTTGTATCGGCCACCTTTGCATCGGCCACCTTTGCATAGGATTGTTCGACCGCGGCGGTGATAAGCGAGATGCCGAGCAACACACCCATCAGGCTGATCGAGAACCTTTGCATTGGTTTGTCCGTAATCCCGTAACGCGTGCCGCAGCCGATGACCTGACCGCCACGGCACCACTTATGCCTTTGATTTTTTTCGGGAGTTTTTCCGAACTGTAGAATTTTGTTTCTGGATTGTTTCTGAGCAACCTGTTCGGGATCGCTTATCGTCACCGGCCAACATATGGCCTGAATTCTATCGTGTGGGTGATTATCGAACGGCGGTTTCGCCATCAATGACGGCAGGGCTCTCAGTGAAATCCGACGCGCACATACTGATCGTCGACGACGACAAGGGCATTCGCGACCTGCTTCAGGAGTTCTTCCAGAAACGAGGGCTGCACACGTCGGTCGCCGCCGACGGTACCGAGATGGAAGCCGTGCTGCGCCGCGCGCAGGTTGACCTTATCGTTCTGGACGTCATGCTGCCCGGAAAGAGCGGGCTGGAGCTTTGTCGCGATCTTCGCGCCAACCATGCGACGCCGATCATCATGCTGACCTCCGTCACCGAGACGACCGACCGCGTCGTCGGGCTGGAAATGGGCGCCGACGATTACGTGCCGAAACCTTTCGATCCGCGCGAGCTGCTGGCGCGGATCCGAGCCGTGCTTAGGCGCAACGGCGCCGCCGAGCCGCGGCGGCCCACCTCGCGGCAGATGTACCATTTCGCCGGCTGGACGATGGACTGTTCGCGCCGTCGGCTGATGGCGCCGGGCGACGTCAGGGTCGAGCTGACCATGGCGGAGTTCAACCTGCTGCAGACGTTCGTCAAGAGCGCGCAGCGCGTGTTGAGCCGCGACCAGCTCATCGAACTGTCAGGCGGCGACAGCGGCTACAGCTTCGATCGCAGCGTCGACATTCTGGTCAGCCGGCTGCGGCGCAAGATGGAGGACGACCCGAAAACGCCGAAACTGATCCTGACCGTGCGCAGCGGCGGCTATCAGTTCCTGCCCGAAACGACCTCCGAATGAGACGCGTCCTGCCGCAGACCCTGCCCGTCTGGGTGCTGCTCATCGTCATCGCCGGCCTGCTGATCAGCCAGATCACGACGCTTTACATCGTCTCGCGCGACCGTGCCGCCGCCAACGGCGTGGTCGATCTCTACAGGCTCAATGATCGCGCCTTCTCGCTGGTGCAACTGATGCATGCCGCCTCGCCCGAAGCACGCAAGGCCACCGCATCCGGCCTGTCCAACGCGACCTACGCGCTTACCGTTTCGGACACGCCCGCCGTCGCCTCGTCGATAGCGGGCGACGACGAACTGGCCGAACTGGAGGACATACTGGTCGGGCGGCTGTCGAAATTCGGCATTACCGATGCGCGGGTTCGGCGCGATCCGGCGACACGGGAAGCCGACGACGGGGGCGCGATCGAGGGTCGCGATGTCGGCGAGGTCGAGCGAGACCTCCTAGTGCTGGCCGCCGATTTCGCCCAGAGCGACAAGCTGACAGCGTCGCTCCGCTTCGCCGACGGCCAATGGCTGAACTTCACCGAGCCGAACACTCCGATGGGGCCGATATTGAGCTTCGACAGCCTGCCGCTCTATGCCTTGATCGCCGGGCTGGTGGTGGCCATGTCGATATGGTCGCTGCGCCGGCTGACCGCGCCCTACCGGATGATGGAAACCGCAGTGAAACGGATCGGCAACGACCTGAAGAGCCCGCCGATCATCGAGACCGGCAGTCGCGAGATCCGCACCGCGGCAAAAGCGGTCAATGCCATGCAGGCAAGGCTGCGCGACTATGTCGAGGATCGCGAACATCTTGCAGCAGCGCTCGCGCACGACCTGCGAACGCCGCTGACAAGAATGCGGCTGCGTCTCGAACTGCTGCGGAAATCGGCGGTTCGCGCCGCGCTGACGCATGACCTCGCCGACATCGAGGAGATTGCCAGCTCGGTGATCGACTTCGCCACCTTCGAGGTAACCGAGGAGAAGAGCGAACGGATCGATTTCTGGTCGCTCGTGGAATCGGTCGCCGACGGCTACGAGGAGGTCTCGTTCGACAATGACGACACGCGCTCGCGCGGCGTCATCTGCCTTGCGCGGCCGGTCGCGCTCAGGCGCTGCGTCACCAATCTCGTCCAGAACGCCGTGACCTACGGCAAGAGGGCGCATCTCAGCCTGCATCGATCGGGAAAGACGATCACGCTAGCCATCCGCGACGAGGGGCCAGGCATACCGCAGGCCGAGCTCGACGCCGTGTTCGGCTCGTTCGTGCGCTTGGAACAGTCCCGCAACCGCCAGACCGGCGGCCTCGGCCTTGGCCTGACGATCGCCCGCAACATCGCCCGCAGCGCCGGCGGCGAGGTAAGCCTGTCCAATCACCCCGGCGGCGGCTTGCTGACGGAGCTAAGATTGCCGCTGGCGTAGCTGGCGGTATCGGGCCAAGGCAGCGTTCCTTCGCGCCCCCCTCTGGCCTGCCGGCCATCTCCCCCACTTGGGGGGAGATCGGCAGTTTCGCAGACGGCTCTCACATTCCAACGTTTGTAGTTGGCGAAATCGGCAATGACAGCCAATCTCCCCACCTGTGGGGGAGATGTCCGGCAGGACAGAGGGGGGCGCGAAGGAGCGCGGCAGTTGTTTTTCTCTCTCCTCCCGAGGAGAAAACTACCGCCTCAACACCGCGCTCAACACATCCCTGATGCCGATGGCGCCGACGAAGCGCGACTGATCGTCGAACAGCGCCACGGGCGCGGTCTGCGAGCGGTGCATGGCCAGCATCACGGTTTTCAGCGAGGTGCCGGGATTGGCCCAGAACACCTGCGCCGTCTCCTCCGGCTGCGCCTCGACATCGGCGCAGGACACCCAGAACGCCGGCTTGCCGTCACGCTCGGCCGCCGCCACCAACCCGTGCTCGTCGATCTTGAAACGCGTCGTCTTGCGGCGGTCGAGCCACACCCAGCCGTCCTCGCCGTGGTCGAGGTCGCGGCGGTCGCGCATCACGTTCCAGGCGGTCAGCACCGAGAGCGGATTCACATTGGCGATGAAGTCGCGGACATAGTCGTTGGCGGGGCGCAGCACGATGTCTTCCGGCGCGCCGGTCTGCACGATGCGCCCGCCTTCCATGATGGTGATGTGGCTGCCGATCTTCAGCGCTTCCTCGAGGTCGTGGCTGACGAAGATGATGGTCTTCTTCAGCTCGGCCTGAAGCTGCAGCAGCTCGTCCTGCAGCTTGGTCCGGATCAGCGGGTCGAGGGCCGAGAACGGCTCGTCCATCAACAGGATCGGCGCTTCGGTGGCGAACGCGCGCGCCAGCCCGACGCGCTGCTGCATGCCGCCGGAAAGCTCGTGCGCATATTTCTTCGACCATTGGTCGAGATTGACCAGTTTGAGCTGGCGATGCACGCGCTCCTTGCGCTCGGCTTCGGGCACGCCGGCGAGCTCGAGGCCGAGGCCGACATTCTCCTCCACCGTGCGCCACGGCAGCAGACCGAACTGCTGGAACACCATCGCCACCTGCTTCTGCCGCAGCCGCCGCAGGGTGGCCTCGTCGCAGGTGACGACATCGACGGTCTTGTCGCCGTCCTTGACCAGAACCTGGCCGCGCGAAACGACGTTCAGCCGATTGACGGCGCGCAACAGCGTCGACTTGCCGGAGCCGGACAAGCCCATGAGCACGGAAATCTCGCCTTCGTGCACGGTGAGGCTTGCCCCGGCGCAGCCCAGCACGTTGCCGGTCTTTTCGAGGATCTCGGCGCGGGTGGCGCCGCTGTCGATGAGCGCAAGCGAGCCGGCCTGGTCGCTGCCGAAGACGATATCGACATTCCTGAAATCGACGGCGACGGTCATTTCTTGCCTCCAACGCCAATGCGGGTCATCCGGTCGAGCACGATGGCCAGCACGACGATGGCGAGGCCGGCCTCAAGCCCGAGGTCGATCCTGCGCGAGCCGAGCGCCCGGTTGATCTCGGTGCCGAGGCCGCCGGCGCCGATAAGGGCCGCGAACACCACCATCGACAGCGACAGCATGATCGACTGGGTCAAGCCGGCCATGATGGTGGGCAGGGCCGAAGGCAGCTCGACCTTCCAGAGCAGTTGGCGCCTGGTGGCGCCGAAGGCCTCGCCGGCCTCGATGATCGATTTCGGCACCGAGACGACACCGAGATGGGTGAGACGGACCGAGGTCGGGATGACGAAGATGATGGTGACGATCAGGCCGGGCGCGTTGCCGAGCCCGAACAAGGTCAGCACCGGGATCAGGTAGACGAAGGTCGGCAGCGTCTGCATCAGGTCGAGCACCGGCAGCATGATGCGGTAGACCTTCGGCTTGTGCGCGGCCCAGATGCCGAGCGGCACGCCGATTGCCATCGAGGCGGCGGCGGCGGCAACCACCAGCACCAGCGTCTCCACTGTCTGCTTCCAGAGGTTCTGGTTGAGGATGAACAGCAATCCGATGAAGACGGCGAGCGCCAGGCCCTTCGAGCGCTGCAGGACATAGGCGAGCAAAGCGATCAAAGCGATGAGCAGGACGGGCGGCAACAGAAGAAGTCCGTCGACCATCCCATCGAGCAGGAAATTGAGACCGTTGGAAAAGGCCCTGAGGACGGTGTTGAAATTGTCGGTGAGGAAGGTGAAAAAGGCCTTTCCCCAAGCGCCTATCGGAATCTTGTAGCTGACCAGGAATTTGGAGATCGGATCCATCTAGCCCCTCTTCTGTCGGCGCCGTCCTTGCCGGGCGGTCATCTTGTCACAGGATATGAAAAAGGGCAGCCTTTTCTACGTGGCTGCCCTCGTTCCAATTATCCCGAATTCAAGGTTATCGGCTCAGCTTCCGAGCGCGGTCTTGACCGCCGCCGCCGCATCGCCGCCGTCGAAAGTGGTCACGCCGGCAAGCCAGGGGGTGACCGCATCCGGGTGCTTCTTCAGCCAGTCGGTCGCGACCGTATTGGCGTCGCCGCCCTTCAGGATCGCGTCCATCATCTCGCCTTCCATGTCCAGATTGAACTTCAGATTGGCGATGAACTTGCCGACATTCGGGCATTCGGTCATGTAGCCCTTGCGCACGTTGGTATGGACGGTGGCGGCGCCGAAGCCGCTGTCGCCCATGCCGTCGAGATAGGCGAGTTTCATGGCGCCCATCACCGGATGCGGCGTCCAGCCGAGGAAGGCGATCCATTCGTTGTTCTTCATCGACTGCTCGGCCTGGGTGAGCATGCCGGCCTCGGAGGATTCGACCAGTTCGAAACCTTCGAGATTGGTCGCCGGGTCCTTGATCATGTCGAGGATGATGCGGTTGCCGTCATTGCCGGCCTCGATGCCATAGATCTTGCCGTCGAACTTGTCCTTGAACTTGCCGAGGTCGGTCAGCGTCTTGACGCCGGCGTCCGCCACATAGGTCGGCACGACGATGCCGTAACCGGCGCCGCTGAGGTTTTCGCTGACGGTCTCGACCGAGCCGTCGGCGGTGTACTCCTTGATGTCGGCGGTCATCGACGGCATCCAGTTGCCGAGGAAGACGTCGAGGTCCTTGTTCTTCAGCGACGCGTAGGTCACCGGCACCGAAAGCTGGATCACTTCCGGCTCGTAGCCGAGCGCGGTGAGCAGCACCGAGGCGACGCCGGTCGTCGCCTGGATATCGGTCCAGCCGACATCGGAGAGACGCACCGTCTTACAGCTTTCCGGATCGGCGGCGAAAGCTGCACTGGTGGACAGGAAAGCCGCCAGGCCGAGGCCGGCGACGAAGGAATTGAGACGCGACATAAAAATTCTCCCATTTCGATTCTTTGGCGAAGCGAAGTTACGGTTTTTATCTCCGCTTTGTTTCGTCAGCCAAACACCATTCTGGTGCGGTTTCAAGCAATAAGGCAATCGCGATCAACGGCGCGGACTGGCCGATCAGCGACACGCTGCCTGCTGCTCCAGCCGCTTTTCTGCTGGCCAGCCGCTTTTCCGATGAAATGCGCCTTTCCGGTGGAATGTGAGGACGCCCCCTCCCCGCGCCATGCGAACTCGGCTTAAAAGGGCGGCATGGCCAAGCTGTACTTCCACTATGCGACGATGAATGCCGGCAAGACGACGATGCTGCTGCAGGCTTCCTACAATTACCGCGAGCGCGGCATGACGACGATGCTGTTCGTCGCCGGCCACTACCGCAAGGGCGATACCGGGCTGATCTCGTCGCGCATCGGCCTTGAGACGGAAGCCGAGATGTTCCGCGACGGCGACGATCTGTTCGCCCGGGTCGCCGAGCATCACGACCATACGACGGTGCATTGCGTCTTCGTCGACGAGGCACAGTTCCTCGAGGAGGAGCAAGCATGGCAGCTCGCCCGCATCGCCGACCGGCTGGACATCCCGGTGATGTGCTACGGCCTGCGCACGGATTTCCAGGGCAAGCTGTTTTCCGGCTCGCGTGCGCTTCTGGCGATATCAGACGAATTGCGCGAGGTGCGCACCATCTGCCGCTGCGGCCGCAAGGCGACGATGGTCGTGCGCCTTGGCGCGGACGGCAAGGTGGCGAGACAGGGCGAACAGGTGGCGATCGGCAAGGATGTCTATGTCTCGCTCTGCCGCCGCCATTGGGAAGAGGAAATGGGCCGCGCCTCGCCCGACGATTTCATCGGCTTCACCTAAAGCGCACATGCTTTTGTGCGACATGCATTGAGCCTGACCAGCCCTATTTCGCTTTCATCGGTGCCCAGCTACGATCCAGGCGGGGGCCAAAATGAAAATTCTGCAATTCACGGTCGACTGTCCGTATCCGCCGGTTTCAGGCGCCGAAATCAGGAACGCCGCCAATGCGCGGGCGCTCACCGCGCTCGGCGAAGTTCTGACCGTGAGCTTCACTGGCGGGCCGGCGCCTTCCCCGCCGCTCAACATCCGGCACCGGATCATCGAGGCGGCCCGCGGTCGCGGCCCCTGGCAGAAGCGCAGCGCGCATCCGACCGTGCATTTGATCCCGGCCGACGAACTGGCCGAAGCGGCCGCGATCTGGAAAAATTTCGCGCCCGACCTCGTCGTGGTCGAAGACATCGCGCTTTCGCAATTGCTGGCGTTGGCCCCGGAGCATGGCGGTCGGACCGTCGTCGACCTGCACAACATCGATTCGCGCACGCTGGCGGACCGCATCGGCGCGCTGTCCTTGTGGCAGCGTCTGCGGAGTTTTCGCGAGCATCGGGCCAAGATTGCCCAGGCACGCGAAGCCGATATCCTCGCCGCGAAGACGGCCGACCAGGTCTGGGTCTGCTCCGAAGCGGACCGGGCGACGCTGGCACTGGGACCGGCCCCTGCCCCTGACTTCGTCAAGGTGATCGCCAATCCCATCCCCGACGAGACCGTGCTTTCCCTGCCGATTGCCGACCGGCGATACCAGGAAATCCGCCTCTGCTTTATCGGCCACCTCGGTTACTTCCCCAACATCGACGCGGTCAAGCAGATCGGTCGCAAGATGGTGCCGCGCTTTGCGGCGTCCGGCCGCGACTGGTCGATCACCGTCGCCGGCAAGAACCCGCGGGGAATCGTGCGCCACTACTGCGCTAAGCACGGGCTCAATCTCGTCGAAAACCCACCGCGCCTGCCGGACCTGCTGGCCGCCGCCGGCTATGCGCCGATCCCGCTGAGGTTCGGCGGCGGAACCCGCATCAAAGTGCTGGAGGCGATGGCCGCCGGACTGGTCATCTGCGCCACGAAAAAGGCTGTCGAGGGGCTCTGCCTGGAAGCAGGCACGCACTTTCTGTCCGGCCGCGATGCCGGCGAGCTTGCCGCGAAAATCGTGACCTTCGCCGCAGAGCCGCAGAAGGCCGCCAAGATGGCCGATGCGGGGCGGGCGTTCGCGCGCGACAGGCATTCCTTCGCGGCGATCGAACGGTCGATCCTGCAGGCCGTCGACGGCCTGTCGGCGCGGCGGCCGGCCGCCAAGCCATAACCTCACATTGGCAACGCCGGTGCAGACTCCCTCTGGCGCAACGTTGCAACGGGCTGTGGACAAGGTAGAAGATGAACGCCTGTCCGGTCGTCCCGCCGGGCCGCAGGGGGGAAGTGTCGACAAGATGGAGCAACTTTCCGCACGAGCAAAGCGCCTGCTCGGTCTCGACCGCGCCGGACCTTTGCGATCCAATTTGCGGCGATTGAAGGGCAAATATCGCGTAGCGATGGCGCGCTTGCGCCGTCGACGAACGAAAGCCACCGTGATCGGCATCACCGGCAGTTCGGCCAAGACCACGACGGCGGAGCTTCTGGCTCATATCCTTGAAGGCAGCGGTTCCGTCCACAAATTGACGGTGAGCAACACATTCAACCGGCTGATCGAAAAGCTTTGGCGCTTGCCGCGAAATTCAGCCTATGCGGTGATGGAACTAGGGGTCATGGCCAAGGGGGACATGGCGCGGATGGCTTCGGTTCTGAAACCTGACATCGCCATCATGACGCTGATTGCCGACGAGCACCACTCGGCATTCGGCGGCAGAGCTGCTGTCGCCGCAGAGAAACAGGCGCTGGTCGAGTCGCTGGCACCGGACGGCCTCGCCATCCTGAACGTCGACGATGATCTTATCGCGGCGATGGCACTGAACACCGTTGCGCCGTCCGTGACCTTCGGCCGCTCGGAGCGCGCCCGATACCGCGCATGCGACATTCATGCCGCCTATCCCCAGCGACTGAGCATGACGATACACTGGCCAGGCGGCGCACTTGCGCTCAGGACACGCCTCATCGCCGAACATTTCTGGCTTGCCGTGGCGGCAGCGGCTGCGGCGGCGCTTGAGCTCGGGGTCGATGCCAGGATTATCGCCGAAAGGGTCTCTACCTTCGAGCCGATGCCGACCCGGTGCGGCGTATGGCAGGTGCGTGAGGGGCCGACGTTCTTTGTCGACACGGCGAAGACGCCATTTCATTCGCTCGGGCTGGCCTTCGACATGCTTGGGCATGCCGATGCCGGTTACAAGCGCGTGGTGCTTGGTCATATCGCCGACTATGCCGGCAAGCCGGCAAAGGCCTATGGCAGCGCCTATCGCGCCGCGCGCGCGATTTGCGACCAGATTGTCTTCGTCGGCGAGCATGCCCATCGTTCGGGCGCGACACAAGAGGATCGCGACAGTGGCCGCTTCCTCGAAATGCGCTCGGTCCGCCAAGTCGCCGAGCACGTCAGGGCCACGCAACGGCCGGACGAAGTCATTCTGGTCAAAGGCTCACGCAATCTGCATCTCGAGCGCATAGCCCTTGCCGCAGACCACGATGTTCGCTGCTGGGAGCCGGTTTGCGGATATCCCAGAAGCTGTCTGGAGTGCGGGAAATACCTGATTCCATTCGAGCAACATCGGGAGATACGCGCAGCCGAGAAAGATGAACTGCGCGCGGTACGAAAACGCGCGAGCCTCTGGCGGCGCTTCACGCCCTTCCCGCGTCGTCCTTCAACCCGACTGGGCCGAAGACGTCGTCCATGACCGGCTTGATGTCGCCGACATGCGCGCCGAGCACCAGCAGGAGATCGTCCGCCGTGGCGAGGCTGGCCGCCAGCCGCAGCCCTTCCTCGTAACTGCCGGCGTTGTGGATCCGGGTTTCCGCCACGCCGCAGTTCATCAGACCTGCCTTGAGCAACTCGACAATCTTGGCTGGCGGCCGTCCGCGCCGGAAGATCGGCTCTTCGTAGCATATGAAAATGTCGAATCCCGGCGTGATCGCAGCGGCGACCCGCTCGTAGTTGAACCCTGGGCGATTGCCCCAGCAGCTGACCATGCAAAGACGCCGGCCCGAAACCGGGATTCGGGCCACTGCCGCAACCAAAGCCCGCGTGGCGGGCGGACTGTTGGCCCGGTCAACCACGATCCGGAACGGATACTGGTCAAAAATGTTGAACCGGCTGGGCAAATCTTCTGCCGAATTCGATAGCGAAAGCAGCGCCTCGGCAATGACGGCCAAAGGGACGCCGAGGGCGTCGGCAAGTGCGGCCGCAGCCATTGCGTTGGCTATGTTGTGGCGCAGGGCTCCGTTCATCGAGGAAGGCAGTTGCCAGGCGTCGACGACCAAATGGCGTGCGTCGCCCTGGCGGCGAACGATCCATTCGCGGCCCGCTTCATGTTCGACCACGAAAGCGACGTGACCTCCAGCAATGTGACGCCTGACCAGATCGTCTTGTGTCTCGAAGCCGAACAGCGTGACCCGGCCCGGGCGATATTGCTCCGCCAGCAAACGGCACGACGGGTCATCAGCACCAAGCACGACGCGCCGAGCGGCGTCTGTCACCTTGCGTTTCAGCCTGGCCATATCGGCAACGGTTTCGATGCCGTCCATGCCGATCTGCTCGTCCTGCACGTTGAGCAGTGCCGCCACGTCGCAGCGTCCGAGATAAAGCCCTCGCCGGTTAAGGCCGCCGCGCGCCGTCTCCAGAACCGCGGCGGTCACGTCGGGCCTGGCGAGCACAGTGCGCGCGCCGCTGTAGCCAGCGCGGTCGCCACTCTGGATCATCTGTCTGCCGACATAAATGCCGTCGGTCGTCGTCAGGCCGACGACATGCCCCTGACATTCGAGAATACGTGCCAGCATCCGGCTCGTCGTGCTCTTGCCGACGGAACCGGTGATCATGGCGACCGGCATCCTTGACCGCATCAGGCCACGCACTTGCGCGCGCAGCCGCCGCCGGAATTGTTTCAGTCCATTGCCGAAGTTCAAGGCGCCGCCCAGCCAGATTCCATGCGCCATTGTCGCGTCGGCTGACCAAATGTCCAGTGGCAGCCTGTCGACCGTGAAGAAACGCGATTGGTTGCTTTGTGACGGCAGATATGCTATTGATTTGGGCATGGTGCTGATTGCGCCAACCACCCGCCGCGAGGCGGGTTTTTTGTTTCAGGCTTCGGCGCCATCCTTTATCGGCCTGCTAATCTTCCACCTTCCCTTCCCCCCATGCCACACATATATTCGCGGCGGTTCGCGACACGAAACAGATGCCGAAGCGGGAGGCCCCTATGGCGACATTGCAGAATTTCGATGCCGAAATTGCCAAGACAAAGCAGGTCGTGCAGGACATGCGCACGAAAATCGAGCAGTCCGGCACGGTGCTCGACACGCTCGCCAAGACCGACAAGAAGATCGGCGACGCCAATTTCGACCTCGAGAACGCCCGCATCGAGGATGTGCTGAAGCAGCAGAAGGTGATGGAAGGCAACATCGCCGACCTGATCATCGGGCTGGAGGACGCCACCAACGTCTTCGGTGCCGAATTCGAGAGCATGAAGAACTACACCGGCTGGGAAAGCTTCATCGGCATATTTTCCAGTCAGAGCAAGCAGCGCATGCGCACCGACCGTGTCCGCAACATGTCGCTGGCCGGCAATCTGCAGGAGCTGCTGGCGAAATCCGATACCATCGTCGGCATCCTCAAGGCGCAGAAGCAGGTTCTCGACCAGCGCTACAAGACCTCCGAGGCCAGCCTGTCGCAGGTGATCGAACGCCGCAAGACAACCATGTCCAATCTCGAGACCGTGCAGAAGCGCATCGAAGAGCTCAACCCGATGCTGCTCGACATCGAGAACAAGATCGCCGCCTCGACCAGCCAGAAGGAGCGCACGCAGCTTGAAGGCGAGCGTTCGAAACTGGCCACGGAATACAACGAAAAGCAGGCCAAGGAGCAGGAGCTGCTGGCCGAAAGCCAGACGCTGGAACGCTACACCTCGATGTTCCAGACCTTCGTCGATTCGCTCAACAACCAGATCGCGGCACAGTCGACGCTGATCAACAAGCTGACCATCGATACCGAGCAGCGCATCGTGCTCTACAAGGCGCTGGAAGACTCGCTGAAGACCGCCGCCCAGCAGGACGTCGCCCACAAGATCAACACGCTGGGCAGTCAGGTCGACAACACCGCCGAAGAGACCATGGCCGGCATTGGTGCTGCCTCGCAGAAGCACATTGGCGATCTCCTCGAAATGCACGAGAAGAACATGGTGGCGACCGCCGACATCCAGCGCCGCAAGAAGCTGGCCGACGATGCCTTTGCCCGCCGCTTCGACGACGTGCTGAAGAAGCACAATGCGGCAAACTACGTGCAGTCGTAATTGCTGCGCTCGCATACCTCCCAAGGGCTGGCTGCATGACCCCCGAAAACGAAGCGGCAACGCGTTATTTCTCGGCGATCACGGCAGCGCTCAGCGGCCTCGAAGTGTTCATGCGCGACGATCGCTCGCCGCTCTACCGGCACGGCATCGTCGCCAAGATCGTCGCCGAATATATTGCGCGGCTCGACAACTCCTTTGCCTGCTGGCGCAACCGGCTGGGTTTCATGGAGACGTTCCGCATTTCGCGCGCCGAAAGCGGCTTTCCGGTTTTCCAGAACCTGCTCGAACTGGAGAACGACCGCCGCCAGGCCGATACGCGTCTCGCCAACATACCGCTGGCCGACGAGTTGCGCGAGGAAATGGCCGACTTCATCCTGCGCCACAAGCAATTCCCCGAAGCGCTGCAGAAGTCGATGGCCGAGCGGCTCTATCTGGAGGGCGTCAAGAGCGAGACGACCTTCGGACCCTTCACATTGGCGCAGACGGCAAAAGTCTCGGTCAATCCGAAGACGGGGCGGCCTTACTACCTCGTCCATTGGGCCACCTTCGACGGCAGCGCCAACCTGCCGCTGGTCTACATGGTGACGGTCGAGGATTCCTCCGAAGAGATGATCGAGCAGCTTGTCGACCGCAACGGCAAGCTCAACGAGAAGGTCGACATTCCGCTTCCCGTTGAAGGGCTGCTCAATCCCGAGCTTGCCCATCGCTTCGATGACTTCACCGAGAAGAATTCCGCCTACACGCTGTCGCCGGCGACGATCGCCGTCAACCTCGACAAGGATTTCGAGCCGCTCCACCCGAAGCAGCTGCGCCGCGTCGTGCTCGGTCCCTTCTATTCGGCAGGGATCACCGAGAACAATTCGACGGTGACCGACGTTCTGGCCAAGGTGCGCAAGCCGGAAAACGCCTGGCTGCTGACCTGGACCATCCAGGAGGTCTATTCCAAGGCCGAGAAGCCAGGCCGCAAAGGTCTGTTTTCAAGCGAGAAGACGACGCAGGAGTTCTTCATCGACACCGACGACCTGGAGGCTGCGCGGCAGGGCGTGTCGAGCTACGAGAACCACGCGCTGATTCCGCATGAGGCCTATCAGGCGCTCTACGCCGCCGGCGAGGCGCAGAAGATCTTTTCGGGCTACAAGGTCCACATCCTGTCCAAAGGACAGGTCATCAGTGACGTCTGACCGTCAAACCGCGGAGTATCCTTCATGGACACCGGCCTGACCACGATTTCGGAAGCGGCAATCGAAAAGCACCGCGCCACGGCGCAGAGCTTCATCACCCGCATCGTCGTGCTGGAGGACCCGTCGCGTGAATCCGGCACCCCACTTGCCGGCACCAACCGCCGCTTCGTCTCGACCGTCTCGGTCGGCTCGGTCAGGCGCACGCGCGAGGTCGAGCTGGCCAAGACAGTCGCTGCCGTCCATCCCGGCGATCAGCTGCTGAGCATTGCGCAGCACATGCTTTTGTTTCGCACCCGGCGCGGGCTGGCGATCGCCCTGGCCATATCAGACGTCTTCGCAGAAGGTTCCGACCTCGAAAGCCTGCAGGCGAAAAACGCCCGCGCGCCGCTCGAAGGCGACGAGGCCGCCACCTTCAAGAAGCTGCTGTCGGCCTCGGCCTATATTTCGGCCTTCAGCCTCGCCTCCTACCTGTTCCAGCTGATCGACAGCGACGGCGAGGCGCCGAACGACACGCCCGAGCCGGACTTTTTGTTCGACACGCCACAGGACGCGGTGAAGTCGATCGTGTCCGGGCTCGACAGGGCGATTTCAGGCGCGAAGGACGACGCCGATCTGATGACACGGGGGCGCGCCTTTGCCCGTGTCGCCATCGACGGGCTTTTGGCGCGAAAGGGCCGCTTCGACGGCATCGGCCCGTTCGAGAACGCGCATATCCGCATCGACGTCGACGACTTTACCCTGGATGGCTTCGACGTCGCGCCGGGCAAGCGGTCGAAGCCGCTGGTGATGACCTTCAAGAAGCCGGAGGAGGTTGTGGGCAATCACATCGCCAAATACCAGTCGGTCAAACTCGCCAAGATGCTGATGGCTTACGATTTCGAGCGCGAGCTGAACCCGTTCGTCGAGCTCGGCGGCTTCCTGTTCACCTTCATCGGCGATGGCGCGCCCGGCACCGGCAAGACGACGCTGATCCAGATGATCGCCGGTCTCGTCAACGGTTACTGTCAGGTCGCCGGATATCCCTTCGCCTACGAGAATTTCGGCGTCGATCAGATCTCCTCCTACCAGGGCAAATCCGGCCAGAACTGCCGTCAGTTCATCAACAATGTGCTGAACCCGCGCGTCATCGGCTTCGGCACCATCGACGACATCGATCAGGTGGCGGCGCGCCGCTCCGACGATCGCGCCTCGGCCGGCCAGCAGGAAATCACCGGTGTGCTGATGGACGCGTTCGCCGGTGCCGGCACCGTGGTGCGCGGCAACTGCTCCTTTGGCATGTTCTCCAACTACCCCGAAAACGTCGACGACGCGTTGCGCCAGCGCGCCGGCGCCCGCTGGCTGGTCGACGGGCCGCAGAGCCGCGACGACTATATCGACATTTTCGTGCTGCTCGCCGGCAAGAACCACAAGATCCCGCTCGGCGACCACAAGCTCTACGCCGCCCAGGAGATCAAGCGCGCGGTGATGGAAGCCTATGAAGAGCACGAGAAACCCAGGGAAGACGGGCTGATGAAGGTCTACGAGCGCTACATGAAGGAGAATGGCGCACCGAAGTCGATGGCCGACATCGGCACCTATCTGCACATGATCAAGGAGGCCGAGCCGCGTTTCACCGGCCGCGCCATCAAGAACGTCACCGACGCGATAAAGATGCGCGCCATGGACATCGAGCTGCCGGACGAATGGTTCGAGAAGCCGGAAGTCTTCATGCACAAGGGTTACGACGACAAGAAGGCGATGATCGAGGAACTGCGTGGGCCGTTCTCGATGGACATGGTCATGCAGGAGGTCAACCGCTACGCCGACTCGGAGTTCCGCTACTCCGACAAGTCCGACGACGCGGCGGTGACCAAGATGATCCGCGACACCCGCCTGCGCGACCGCGCGGTGCGCGAGATCGAGGAGCTGAAGGCCAAGGGGAACTGGAATGCGTGAGGTTCTCCGACGCCCCCTTCTCCCCTTGTGGGAGAAGGCGTCGCCGAAGGCGACGGATGAGGGGTGCTCCAGCTTGGCGCGGATGGCGCTCCGTCCAGCACCCCTCAACCGTCTCGGCGCGGCGCGCCGATCCACCTTCTCCCACAAGGGGAGAAGGGATAGATGAGCCCCGCCAAGAAATCCGACCTTTTGCGCGAGAACGAGCTGATCTACGGCCGGCTGTTGACCATCGAGGAGCCGCATCTCATCCAGCGTTATAACAAGGCTTTGGTCGCCTTCGGCCTGAAGCCGACGAAGCTGAAGAGCTTCGACATCGACCGCACCGGCTTCTCGCCGCAGGTGGCCGAGGAATGCGGCGACTACAACTACCTCGACCCCAACGAGATCAACCGCCGTTTCATCATCCTGACGCCGTCGCAGATCGATCTGCCGGTGGTGCACACCGCCTTTTCCAACACCTCGCAGCTGATGTTCGAGTTCATGTCGAAGAACCAGCGCGCCATCGACGCGCTGACCATCAAGGATGTCATCTACGGCGAGATCGAGGATTCGGTCCCAAAAGTCGACGACATCGAGGATCTGCTGTCGATCAACCAGGTCGAGTTCAAGGTGCTGTCGGCGGAGGACGTGCTGGGCAAGGCCGCCGAACTTGGCAAGCTCGTCGACCAGTTGAAGCAGGAGCCGGACGCCTGGCGCGACAACGCCATGCTCACCCGCATGGTGGAGCTTGCCAAGATCTGCGGCGACATCCGCGAGAACGCGCTGGTGCCGGATCAGGTGATCTTTCGCCACAGCGCCTATTGGACCAGCCATTTCGGCGGGCTCTATGTGTTCATCGATCCGGACATGACGACGGTGATCAGCGACCCGGCAGCACCCGGCTTCCGTCGCTCGCGGCCGTGGCAAGTGAGCTACCTCTCGATCAACGATGCCGACAAGGTGTTCAAGTTCCTCGCCGCGACCGGCCGCATCGAACTGCCGCGCGCCTCATGGATCGAAACATCAGGCTATCTCGAACATCGCGCCGAGATGGTGGTGCGCGCGCTGATCCGCGACGCCGAGCCCGATCGCAATCTGACCGACGTCGACAAGGTCTGGCTGCAGACCTGGATCCATGGCCATGCCGACCTGATCACCAGGGACGGCAATTTTCCCTTCCTCAACGCCGCCAAGCGCGAGATCGCTCACCTCGGCCGGCTCAAGATTGAGGACGTCTTCCCGCAGCAGCGTTTCCTGGTGATCCGGGCCAAGCCCGACCATCCCGACGCTTGGCTGACCAACCAGCTGATCTCGGATTTCGTGCCGCAGGATTTCGTCTCGCGTTACGTCTTCAACAAACCAGGCTTCTACAGCGACTATGACGGCTTCAGCGACGCCTGGCGATCGCATGTTGTGGACGTTCTGAAAACCACATATCTGAAAGACAAGGTGGCGTTTCGCACACGCCTCTACGGCCTTACTGATTGAATGCCTAACCTTATCGAATTCTTGGCTGACTGACGAGGGGGTGACATCGCCATGCTTGATCCGATCGTGAATTTCTTCACACGGATTTTCCAGTGGATCGGCCGCGGTATCGGCTTCGCCATCGGTGTGATCCTGTGGCCGTTCATGTGGGCTGGGCGCTGGTACACACAGCGCGGCTGGATCCTGAAGGCGGTGCTCGGCCTCGCTCTGCTCTTGCTGGTCGGCCTCTACGGCTACTTCATCTGGAACACGCAGGTCTGGAGCAATTTCAATCCCGCCTATGCGGAGGCGTATAATTTCACCCAGCCGGCCGGAACCGCCCCGGCGCAGCCCGCTCCTCCTGCCGTCGGGGAAACCGCTGGCGTCGAGGGAGAGGTCAAGACCTGCACAAACTCGGCCATTGTCCAGGTCGCGGCCGATCTCATCGATTTCAACGTCAACGAGAACGCCTGGATCTCGTCGATGATACTCTACAAGCTCGGGTTCTTCGGGATGGACTGGGACCGCACGCCGTTTCTCGACAACAAGGCCTCCTTCCAGCGCGGGGTCAATCAGGCCATCCGGCGCACTGCGGTCGAGCTCGTCGACACACTCGGCCGCGTCCGCGGCACCAGCCAGATCGACCAGAACCTGCAGGATGCGCGCGGCGCGATCACCTTCGACGAGGAAACCTGGTATTTCGGCCTCAGGCCCTTTGGTCCGAAAACCCCGACGCCGAGTTTCTATCGCACGGCGGCGACCAGCCTTCGCGCCTTCAACGACCGGCTGATGAAATGCGAGGTTGTCTTCAACGCGCGCGCCGACAATCTGATGCAGTTCGTCGACCGGATCGCGAGCGACATAGGCTCGACATCGGACATGATCCGCGACCGTTCGCAGAACTTCAACAGCGGCTGGTTCGACACACGCGCTGACGACCGCTTCTGGTTCGCCTATGGCCAGCTCTACGGCTATTACGGCATCCTCACGGCGGCGCATCACGACTTCCAGCAGATCCTCGACAATCGCGGCCTCACACCGCTGTGGACCAGCGTGGAAGGCCAGCTCAAGGCAGCGCTCGCCATACGGCCATTCATAATCTCCAACGGCCGCGAGGATGGCTGGATCATGCCCACCCACCTCACCACGATGGGATTCTATGTGCTTAGGGTGCGATCGAACCTCGTCGAGGTCAGGTCCGTTCTGGATCGGTGAAGGAAGCCAATAGTGAAAGACGTCTTGGCTTGAAATCACCGCTGTCCCTGATCGAGATCAGCAACGTGCTGTCGCAGTAGCTCGGCTGCGCACCGCGGGGATGCGGAACCTGATCGTCTCGTCGTCGTTCAACCGCTGGGCGGCAGCCAGCGAGGACATGAGATGGATATCCGGGAAGTTGCTCGAAATTTCTATGCCACGATCGACGCGCAGGACTGGGATAAGCTGTCCAGTCTGGTTTCTCCAGATCTCGCCGTTCATCTCGGCAGCGCCACTCCGATCGGCTTCGCTGACTGGCGCAAATCCCTGACCGAGTTCTTTGTTGGATTCCCGGATGGACATCACGTCATCGACGACTATGTCAGCGATGCCGATAAGGTGGTCACGCGCTGTCGCTTTGAGGGCACGCACACCGGCATCTTCCATGGCGTCGAACCGAGCGGAAATCGAGTCTCGGTTGGCGTGATTCACATCGATCGTCTTGAGAATGGCGTCGTGGTCGAACATTTCGGCCAGCTTGACGGCTTGGGGCTGATGCACCAGATCGGCGCATTCTAGCGCAACTACCCGAGGCGCAGGCCGGCGCTCGAACCCTGTCGCATTCGGTGCATTCCGCGGCTGTTTTGAGACGGCAAAACGGCGCGTGCTCTGGCTTCTATACGGCGCGACAACCGGGCGCGAAGACCCGGGACAGATCGCCCGGGAAACAGAACCGCCTTTCTCTAGAGGAAACATAGTTGCATGCAAGTTGACGCCATGGCAGCGACAGGGCTAGAACGTGCCCTCGCCTGCAGTGCCGGGCTGTCTCGAACAGGCTTGCGACCATACTGATCAAACCCGTCCCCTCCACCGTCCAATCCAGAGGAAAGCCGCCATGGCCGAAGTGAAGTCCGACATCGAGATCGCGCGCGCCGCCGAAAAGAAGCAGATCCAGGAGATTGGCCAGAAGATCGGCATTCCAAGCGAGCATCTTTTGCCTTACGGCCACGACAAGGCGAAGATCTCGGCCGAGTTCATCAAGTCGGTGAAGGCGAACAAGGACGGCAAGCTGATCCTCGTCACCGCCATCAACCCGACGCCGGCCGGCGAAGGCAAGACGACGACGACGGTGGGCCTCGGCGACGGTCTCAACCGCATCGGCAAGAAGGCGATCGTCTGCATCCGCGAGGCCTCGCTCGGGCCGAATTTCGGCGTCAAGGGCGGTGCTGCCGGCGGCGGCTATGCGCAGGTCGTGCCGATGGAAGACATGAACCTCCACTTCACCGGCGATTTCCATGCCATCACCACGGCGCATAATCTGCTTTCGGCGCTGATCGACAACCACATCTACTGGGGCAACGACCTCGGCATCGACAACCGCCGCGTCGTCTGGCGCCGCGTCATGGACATGAACGACCGGGCGCTGCGCGAGATCATCTGCTCGCTCGGCGGCGTCGCCAACGGCTTTCCGCGCGAAGGGGGCTTCGACATCACCGTCGCCTCGGAAGTCATGGCGATCCTGTGCCTCGCCACCGACCTGAAGGACCTGGAAAAGCGCCTCGGCGACATCATCGTCGCCTATCGCCGCGACAAGTCGGCCGTCTACGCCCGCGACCTCAAGGCCGACGGCGCCATGGCCGTGCTGCTCAAGGACGCCATGCAGCCCAACCTGGTGCAGACGCTGGAGAACAACCCAGCCTTCGTTCACGGCGGTCCGTTCGCCAACATCGCGCATGGCTGCAACTCGGTCGTCGCCACCACGACGGCGCTGAAGCTCGCCGACTATGTCGTCACCGAAGCCGGTTTCGGCGCCGATCTCGGCGCCGAAAAATTCTTCGACATCAAGTGCCGCAAGGCCGGCCTGAAGCCGGCGGCAGCCGTCATCGTCGCCACTGTGCGCGCCATGAAGATGAACGGCGGCGTCAAGAAGGAAGATCTCGGCAAGGAGAATGTCGAGGCGGTCAAGAAGGGTTGCGCCAATCTCGGCCGTCACGTCGAGAATATCAGGCAGTTCGGCGTGCCAGCGGTCGTCGCCATCAACCATTTCTACTCCGACACCGACGCTGAAATCCAGGCGATGAAGGACTACGTCGCCTCGATGGGCGAAGAGGCGATCCTTTGCAAGCACTGGGCCCACGGATCGGCCGGCATCGAGGAGCTCGCCAGCAGGGTGGTGGCGCTTGCCGAATCCGGCGCGTCGCAGTTTGCGCCGCTCTATCCCGACGCCATGCCGCTGTTCGAGAAGATCAACACCATCGTCCAGCGCATCTATCGCGGTTCCGAAGCGATCGCCGACAAGTCGGTGCGCGACCAGCTCCACGCCTGGGAGCACGCCGGCTACGGCCACCTGCCGGTCTGCATGGCCAAGACGCAATATTCGTTCTCGACCGACCCGAACCTGCGCGGCGCGCCGACCGGCCACACCGTGCCGGTGCGCGAGGTCAGATTGTCTGCCGGCGCCGGCTTCATCGTCGTTATCTGCGGCGAGGTCATGACCATGCCCGGTCTTCCCAAGGCGCCGTCCTCGGAAAAGATCTTCCTGAACGAGATGGGCCAGATCGAAGGCCTGTTCTGAGATTTTGAAGGCCGGAATGACAAGGGCGCAGCGTCGCTACGGCGCCCTTTTGCTTGCCCGAGACAAATTTCCAATGCATGTCGCCCAAAAGTGCGCAGCGGTTTTGGGATAACGACATGCATAAGAACAAGAACTTAAAGCGCGTCGCATGAATCCTGTCAGGCGCGACGCGCTTTAAGCGGCGCTCCGTGCCAGCGCGCGCTGGTTGGAGGCGTAGATCGTGTCGCGTTCGGGCAGCGTGCCGGTCTTCAGGCAGTCGATCCATTCGGCTGTCTTGAGAACGGCGGCGAAGCGCGACTGCAGGATAACAGTCACCACGCGGTGGATGTCCTCGGCCGAAGCATAGCCAGCGCTGTTGGCATAGGGCACCGAGCCGGTGGCGTCGGACAGGAACTCCACCGCAAAGCCCATGTGGACGGCGTGGATGATGGTCGAGAGATCGCAATTGTGCGTCATATAGCCGACGACGGTGATCGTATCGATGGCGTTGGAGCGCAACCAGTCCTCGAGGTCCGTGCCGGTGAAGGCGCTCGGCAAGGTCTTTTCGACGTAATGGTCACGGCTACGCCTTGATATCTCGGGATGCAATTCGGCGCCGTGGCTGCCTTTGGCGAAAATCGGCGACGTTTCTGGCGCCAGCTGCTTAATGACCACGACCTTGACGCCTGCCTCGGCGGCCGCGTCCATCGCTCGTGCCGCGTTGACGACGCTGTCGCGAAACGGCGGATATTGGATGGCGAGGTTGCCGCCGTCATAGTCGTTCTGGATGTCGACGACGATGAGGGCACGGCGTGGCGCCTTGCCTTTGACTGGTTCAGACATCAAATTTTCCTTTCTCGTTTGGCTTCGATTGGTCGAGGATAGGCCTGCTGCCGGATTGCAAAAAGTGTCCCAATTGACATTATTCGAAAGAATTGGGACAATCCGGCTTTAACCCTCATTGGTGCTCCTCATGGCCGATCCGATCGTTGCCGCCATCGCCTTCGATGGCATCAGTCCGTTCCACCTCTCCGTGCCATGCCTTGTATTCGCAGAGGATCGCGCCGCGCTCGGCTTGCCGCGCTTCGACTTCCGCATCTGTGCAATCGAAAGCGGGCCTATCCATACCGAAGCAGGGTTGACCGTGACTGCGCCGCACGGGCTGGGCAGCCTCGATGGCGCAGACATTGTGATCGTCCCAAGCTGGCGAGACCTCGACGATCCGCCACCGGCGTTTCTGGTAGAGGCCCTGCTGCGAGCGCACCGGAACGGCGCATTGATTGTCGGACTGTGCCTCGGCACATTCGCTGTTGCGGCGACAGGACTGCTTTCGGGGCGGCGAGCCGCGACGCATTGGGCCTATACCGAGCAGCTACAGGCGCTTTATCCCGACATGATCGTCGACCCGGACGTGCTTTACATCGACAATGGTGATGTCATGACATCTGCCGGCGTCGCCGCCGGGCTTGACTGCTGTCTCCATATCGTGCGGGCCCGCTACGGCGCGGAGGCGGCTCTTCGGCTTGCTCGGCAGATCGTGCTTTCTCCCCATCGGCAAGGCGGGCAGGCGCAGTTCATAGAACGTCCCATCGCTAGGACCGGCAACGCGGATCGCTTCACACAGGCACTCGACAAGGTGCGCAAAACGCTGGATGAGACGCATAGCCTGGACAGCGTCGCCGCCGCCGCCGGCCTCACCCGACGGACATTCACGCGCCGCTTTCAAAAATCGATCGGCACCAGCTTCGGCGACTGGCTGATCGACCAGCGCGTCGCGCTGGCACAGCGGCTGCTGGAAGCGACGGAAAAATCGATGGACACGATTGCCTTCGAGGCCGGGTTCGGCAGCGCCACATCGCTGCGCCAGCATTTTGCGGCGCGGCTCAGAACCTCGCCCGCGCAGTACCGGCGAGAGTTCTCTAAGAGCACTCAGGAGGAGCGCGTGGCGTACGCGCCGAGGTGAGGCAATCGCTTCAGGTTTGCGCTGCCTTTCTCTGCTCCCGCCCCTACCGTCCTTGAAAAGGCTTGCGTCATCTGTCATATATTAAAGTGACAGATGACGCTAAGAGGCACGCCGTGGCGATGGCATTGGAAAAGACTGCACCAGCAGCAAAAAATAATGAACTTCAGAAGGTGGCCAGGTTGCTCGGCGGCACTCGCATTCTATCGCGGCACCTCAGGAGCGCATTGGATGCCCATGAGCTGCTTGTGCACGGCCTGCCGGGTTCGGCGCTGGACCATCTCCTTGGGCAGCTCGTCTTCATCCAGAAGACTGATTCGCTCGAGAAGGCCGTCGGTATGAGCTTGCGCACCTACCAGCGCCGTAAGGATGCTCCTTCCAAGCCTCTCAGCCAGGACCAAAGCGGACGAACCTGGAAATTCGCGGAGATCCTGTCGAAAGCGACCGATGTGTTCGGTTCGCAAGCGGAAGCGGAGCAATGGCTGGAGCGCCCGGCGATCGGGCTCGACCAGCGCCGTCCCATCGATCTTCTGGCAACCCCGGCGGGTGTCGAGCTTGTGGAAGACTATCTCGAGCGGCTTGAATACGGCGTTTATGCATGACGCCGCTCCCGGCCGCACTTGGCGGCTCCGACCTCGTTGGCTGGCGTCTCGATCAGGCTGCGTTTGCGCCTACATGGGACAGTGGCGAGGGCGCATACAGGGTCGGCGGTCGATGGAACAGCAGAGGCGTGCGCGCAGTCTACTGCTCAATCGATCCTTCGACTGCGATTCTCGAAGTCGCAGTCCATAAGGGCTTCAGGGCGCTCGACACGATCGCGCATGTGATGACCGCGGCGATAATCAGCGATGTCACGGAAGTGCATATCGTCAACCCTGGCGCCGTTCCCAACCCTAATTGGCTGCGTCCGGGCATCCCGAGCTCTGGGCAACAGGCATTCGGCGATAATCTTCTCCAACGACATCGGTTCGTGGTGATTCCGAGCGCGGTGTCCCAGAATAGCTGGAACCTGATCTTCGACGCGAGCGTCGCGAAGGGCGCATATGCCATGAAGATCCAGGAGGCCTTTGCGCTCGACACACGATTGCATCCACCTCCTGCCAAATGACCGGGCTTACCTCGCTCTAATACCCGCTCATGCTCAGCCGCGCCTGACCGACTGCGCCGGGTTGCCGACGACCGTGGTGTTTGGCGGCACGTCGCGAGTCACTACCGCGCCGGCGCCGACAATGGCGCCGTCGCCGATGCTGATCCCGCCGAGGATGATGGCACTGCCACCGATCCAGGCATTGTCGCCGATCTCGACCGGCTTCGCGATCTCCAGTCCTGCCTGTCGACCCGCCGCCTCCTTGTGATGCTCGGCGCAATAGATCTGCACATTGGGGCCGAGCAGCGTTCCCTTGCCGATGCGGACTGGCGCGGTATCGAGGATGGTGCACCCGGCATTGAGGAACACGCCGTCGCTGAGAACAATGTTGAAGCCATAGGCGCAGTGGAACGGCGCCTCGATCCGGGCGCCCGGGCCTACTACGCCGAGCAGCGACTTCAGGGCCGGTCCGATGTCACCGCGCTGCCGGGGCGGCAGCGAATTATGCTCGAACACCGCGTCGCGCGCCATGACCCGCAGCGCCTCCAGCTCCGGATCGAGACAAGTATACCACTCGCCCGCCGCCATTTTTGTGCGCTCGCTTCTGTTCAAGGCGATGTCCTCCTGCCTTTGCCATGCTGTTTCAACGTGGTGTCAAAGCACAGTCCATAAAGATCGGGTAACGCCACAGATCGCAGGCCTCTGGTCAAATGCCGCGCCTATGCTAGCCTGCTCTGGCAGGGTTGTCCTGAGCCCGGCCATCGAGGGGATCAATCATGCTGTATATTCTCGCACTCCTGATTGGCGTCGTTGCGGGCCTTCGTACCATGACAGCGCCCGCCGCCGTCGCCTGGGGCGCTTGGCTCGGCTGGCTGCCGGTCGCCGGCACCTGGGCTGCTTTCATGGGTCACTGGGTCGCCGTCGGCATCTTCACCGCCCTGGCCATCGTCGAGCTTGTCGCCGATCAGTTGCCGTCGACGCCGAGCCGCAAGGTGCCGCAGCAGTTCGGCGCGCGCATCGTCTCGGGCGCCTTCACCGGCGCTGTGATCGGCGCGACCGCCGGCGCCACCATCGGCGGCCTGATCGCCGGCGCAATCGGCGCGGTGATCGGCACGCTGGGCGGCGCCGAGCTGCGCAAGCGCCTGGCCATCACCCTCGGCAAGGACCTGCCAGCCGCCCTTATCGAGGACGCGGTGGCAATCACCGGCGGCCTGCTGATCGTGGCGGCAGTGGCATGACGGCAAAGACATTCGACACCATCATCATCGGCGCCGGACAGGCCGGCCCGCCGCTCGCCGGCCGGCTGACGGCGGCCGGCATGAGCGTGGCGCTGATCGAGCGAAAACTGGTCGGCGGCACCTGCGTCAACACCGGCTGCATGCCGACCAAGGCCATGGTGGCAAGCGCCTATGCCGCGCATCTCGCTCGCCGCGCCGCCGACTACGGCGTGACGCTCTCCGGTTCGGTCGGCGTCGACTACAGGGCGATCAAGGCACGCAAGGACAAGGTGTCGAACGACGCCCGCGGCAATCTCGAAAGCTGGATTGCCGGCATGGACCATTGCACGCTCTATCGCGGCCATGCACGCTTCGTCACCGCCAACACGGTGCGCGTCGGCGATGATCTTCTGACCGCCGAAAAAATATTCCTCAACACCGGCGGCCGCGCCTCGGTGCCTGACCTGCCAGGCGTCAACGACATTTCGTACCTGACCAACTCATCGATGATGGACCTCGACGTGCTGCCGCGCCATCTGGTCGTCGTCGGCGGCAGCTACGTCTCGCTCGAATTCGCGCAGATGTTCCGCCGCTTCGGCTCAGAAGTCACGGTGATCGAAAAGAGCCCGCGGCTGATCGCCCGCGAGGACGAAGATGTCTCGGCCGCCATTCTGTCCATCCTCGAAAACGAAGGCATCACGGTCCATCTCGGCGCCGACGAAATCAGATTCGCCAAGCAGGGCAACGAAATTGCTGTGACCTTCACCGCCGGCAAGGCGCCGGCGGTCGGCTCGCATGTATTGCTGGCGCTGGGCCGGACGCCCAACACCGACGATCTCAACCTCGACAAGGCCGGCGTCGAGGTCGACAAACGCGGCTTCATCGTCGTCGACGATCAGCTGCGCACCAGCGTGCCCGGCATCTGGGCGATGGGCGACTGCAACGGCAAGGGCGCCTTCACCCACACCTCCTACAATGACTACGAGATCGTCGCCGCCAATCTGCTCGACAACGATCCGCGCAAGGTGAGTGACCGCATCGAGGCCTATGCGCTCTATACCGACCCGCCGCTCGGCCGCTGCGGCATGACCGAGACAGCGGTCAGAAAGTCCGGCCGTCGCGCGCTGGTCGGCCTGCGGCCGATGACCCGCGTCGGCCGCGCCGTCGAGAAAGGCGAGACGCAAGGTTTTATGAAGATCCTGGTCGACGCCGACACCAAGGAAATCCTCGGCTGTTCGGTGCTCGGTCCCGGTGGCGACGAGGCGATCCATTGCGTCCTTGACCTGATGTACGCCAAGGCGCCGGTCAGCACGCTCGCGCGGGCAACCCATATTCACCCCAATGTCTCGGAACTTCTGCCGACCATCGCCCAGGAGCTGAAGCCGCTGGCATAGGCCGCTCTGCATTCACCGCAGGCGGCAAACGCGCAACGCAGTCGCGATCCGCTGTCCATTTTTGCAATGCTGCATTGCAGCAATCGCGCTTGTGCACGGGGCAGCTCTGCCGACAGTCTCAATTTTGAACCGATTCAGTCCGGACCTCCCATGCCCCTGCCGATCCTAGCGCTTGCCATTGCGTCCTTCTGCATCGGCACCACCGAATTCGTCATCATGGGCCTGCTGCCCGAGGTCGCCGCCGACCTCGGCGTCTCGATCCCCTCGGCCGGCCTGCTGGTCACCGGCTATGCGCTCGGCGTCGTCTTCGGCGCGCCGGTGATTGCGGTGGCCACCGCACACATGCCGCGCAAGCCGGTGCTGATCGGCCTGGCAATGTTGTTCGTCGTCGGCAATCTATTGTGCGCGATCGCACCCAATTATTGGCTGCTGATGGCGGCGCGCGTCTTCACCGCTTTCGGCCATGGCGCCTTCTTCGGCATCGGCTCGGTCGTCGCCGCCAGCCTGGTGCCGCGTAACAAGCGGGCCAGCGCCATCGCGCTGATGTTCGCCGGTCTGACCCTGTCCAACATCCTTGGTGTTCCCGGCGGCACAGCACTCGGCGAAGCCTACGGCTGGCGCGCCACCTTCCTGGCCGTGGTCGGGATCGGCCTTATCTCGGTCGCAGCCATTGCCTGGCTGGTGCCCGCCGGCATCACCCAACCGAGCGGCGGCGGCCTGCTTGGCGAGGTGCGCGTGCTCGGCAAGCTGCAGGTTTGGCTGGCGATGCTGATCTCGGCGCTGGCGTCGGCCAGCCTGTTTGCCGTCTTCACCTACATAAAGCCCTATCTCACCGACGTATCCGGCCTGTCGACCGCGACCGTGACCTGGGTGCTGCTGCTATTCGGCGGCGGCATGACCATCGGCAACATCATCGGCGGCAGGCTGGCCGACTGGAAATTGATGCCGACGGTGATCGGCACGCTTTTGATGCTGGCGCTGCTGCTCGTCGGCTTTGCCGAATTCGGCGCCATCGCAGCCGTGGCCGTCTTCATCGTTTTCCTGTGGGGTCTGCTCGTCTTCGTCATCGTGCCGCCTTTGCAGATCCGCGTCGTCGAAGCGGCCTCCGAAGCGCCGAACCTCGCCGCCACGCTGAACCAGGGCGCCTTCAACATCGGCAATGCCGCGGGCGCCTGGGTAGGCGGCGTGGCACTTTCGCTGGGCGTGTCCTATGCCAATCTGCCGCTGGTCGGCGCGGCGCTCGCCCTGCTGGCGGTCGCCGTGGCGGTGATGTCGCAGACGTTGGACCGCCAGTTGCTGGTGACGCACCCCGCGCAACAGTTGCGCCCATAGCGCAGCAGACTGGACCAATCGACAGCGTATCGGCGAAAGGGCATGTGTTCGGCCTCTTTCCTGGAGGAGTATCATGCAGAAATCGATCGAGCGCATCGCCGGCGACAGCGAGGGCGTTTCCTACGAATTCCCGGTCTTCCGCTTTGACGGCAGCGACAAGGCAGCACCCTCAGCCTATCTGCAGGCCGCACTGCATGCCGGCGAACTGCCGGGCGTCGTCGCCATCGACGCGCTGATGCCGATGCTCGAAAGGGCCGGAGCGGAAGGCCGCATCAAGGGCAATATCACCGTCGTGCCCCAAGCCAATCCGATCGGCCGCGCCCAGTATCATTTCGGCGAGCATCAGGGCCGTTTCCACTTGGGCACGCGCACCAACTTCAACCGCGGCTTTCCGCTGCTGGCGGCGCCGGACACGACGCTCTTGCCGGACACCACGCTTGGCACGGCCGATCAGCGGCTGAAGACGCGGCTGCTGCAGCTGTCGATCGGCCACGACATCGTCCTCGACCTGCACTGCGACGACGAGGGCCTCGCCTATCTCTATGTCCACACCAGCCTGTGGCCTGAAATGGCGGATTGTGCGGCCGCCATGGGCGTCGACGCGGTGGTGCTGTGGGATGAGGACACCGACGGCACCTTCGAAGGCGCCTCGATCACGCCGTATCTGAACGTCCCCGCCGATGTGGCGCGGTTTGACCGGCGCGTCGCCACCACAGTCGAGTATCGAGGCATGCTCGACGTCGATGGCGCTCTGGCCGCTTCCGATGCCGAAGGGCTCTATCGGCTGCTGGTGGCGCGCGGCGTGATCGTGGATCAGGCCCTGCCCGCGCCTGGCAGCCTTGCCGGCCCCAATTCTTTCACCGGTATCGTCGCACCGCTCGAGAACATCGACATGATGCCAGCGCCCCGGGCGGGTGCGATCCTTTATGACGTGAAGCCCGGCGACCGTGTGGAAAAAGGCGCACTGCTCGCCAGCATAGTCCATGCGCCGGGTGAAGCCGGTGGCCGCACGCAGGTGTTCGCGCCGCAAGCGGGCATCATCCTGACGCGGCGGTCCCGGCGCATCATCCGTGCCGGCGAAGATCTGCTGAAGCTGGTCGGCGACAGGAAGAGCGCCGATGCAAGGTCGGGAACGCTGGAGGATTGAGGGCTCATGCCCTTCTCCATGCCCTCCATTGAATCCAGTTGCGCGGCCGTTCAATCGCCGCTATTGGAATCGCCATGAACATGCGCTCGATCAAGACCGTTTGGTGGTGGGCTCGCTGACAGCGGCCTGTTCGAACGCGTGCGCGTGAAAATAGAAGGTGGCCGCAACGGAATGTCCGGGCGGCCATTTGTTTTTTCAAGCCATGCCCGGGTCCGTTGCCCCAAGACGCTGATACCCAGACGCTGATGGAGACGGCAATGACGACGAAAATTCTGGAGAACGGGGCGGAGCGCTTCGTCACGGCGGGTGGCGTGACGATTACCCGCGAGCGCCACGACCGGCCCTATGAAGGCGCGATCGACGGCTATATCGACGGACTGAATGCGCGCCGCGGCGCCGTGTTTTCCTCGAATTACGAATATCCCGGCCGCTACACGCGCTGGGACACCGCCATCATCGACCCGCCGCTGGTGATCTCGGCGCGCAGCCGCGCCATGCGCATCGAGGCGCTGAACAGCCGTGGCGAGATGCTTCTGCCGGTGATCGGCAAGGCGCTCGGCGGCCTTGACGACGTGACGATCGCCGAGACGTCGAAGAGACTGATCCGCCTCGATGTGGCCAAGCCTGGCCGTGTCTTCACCGAAGAAGAACGCAGCCGCGTTCCCTCCGTCTTCACCGTGCTGCGCGCCATCACCGCTCTGTTCAAAACGGAGGAAGACGCCAATCTCGGCCTCTATGGCGCCTTCGGCTACGATCTCGCCTTCCAGTTCGATCCGGTCGACTACAAGCTCGAGCGCCAGCAAAGCCAGCGCGACCTGGTGCTGTTCCTGCCCGACGAGATCCTGGTCGTCGACCACTATTCGACCAAGGCCTGGACCGACCGCTACGACTATTCGGGCGAAGGGTTTTCGACCGAGGGATTGCCGCGCGACGAAATCGTCGAGCCGTTCAAGACCGCCGACCGCATCCCGCCGCGCGGCGACCATGAGCCCGGCGAATATGCCAATCTGGTGCGCAAGGCGATGGAGAGTTTCAAGCGCGGCGACCTGTTCGAGGTGGTGCCCGGCCAGATGTTCTATGAGCGCTGCGAGACGCCGCCTTCCGCCATCTCCCGCAAGCTGAAGACCATCAACCCCTCGCCCTATTCCTTCTTCATCAATCTCGGCGAGGGCGAATATCTGATCGGCGCCTCGCCCGAAATGTTCGTGCGCGTCAACGGCCGCCGTGTCGAGACCTGCCCGATCTCCGGCACGATCAAGCGCGGCGACGACGCCATTTCCGATTCGGAGCAGATCCTGAAATTGCTCAATTCGAAGAAGGACGAATCCGAGCTGACCATGTGCTCGGACGTCGACCGCAACGACAAGTCGAGGGTCTGCGACCCAGGCTCGGTGCGCGTCATCGGCCGCCGCCAGATCGAGATGTATTCGCGGCTGATCCACACCGTCGACCACATCGAGGGACGGCTGCGCGAAGGCATGGACGCCTTCGACGCGTTCCTGTCCCATGCCTGGGCGGTCACCGTCACCGGCGCGCCGAAATTATGGGCTATGCGCTTCATCGAGCAGAACGAGAAGAGCCCGCGCGCCTGGTATGGCGGGGCGATCGGCATGGTCAATTTCAACGGTGATATGAACACCGGCCTGACGCTTCGCACCATTCGCATCAAGGACGGCATCGCCGAGGTGCGCGCCGGCGCCACGCTGCTCTTCGACAGCATTCCCGAGGAAGAAGAAGCCGAAACCGAATTGAAGGCATCCGCCATGATCTCCGCCATCCGCGACGCCAAGTCAGGCAATGCCGCCGACACCGAGCGCGCCACCGCGCGCGTCGGCGACGGCGTCAACATCCTGCTCGTCGACCACGAGGACTCCTTCGTCCACACGCTGGCCAATTATTTCCGCCAGACCGGCGCCAATGTCTCGACGGTGCGCACGCCTGTGCCGGACGAGGTCTTCGACCGGCTGAAGCCAAACCTGGTCGTGCTGTCGCCTGGCCCCGGCACGCCGAAGGATTTCGACTGCGCCGCCACCATCAAGCGGGCCCGCGCGCGCGACCTGCCGATCTTCGGCGTCTGCCTCGGCCTGCAGGCGCTGGCTGAAGCCTATGGCGGGGAGCTGCGGCAATTGCACGTGCCGATGCATGGCAAACCGTCACGCATCCGTGTGTCGAAGCCGGGCATCATCTTTTCCGGCCTGCCCAAGGAAGTGACGGTCGGCCGCTACCACTCGATCTTCGCCGATCCGGTCCGCCTGCCCGACGGCTTCATCGTCACCGCCGAGACGGAGGACGGCGTCATCATGGCTTTCGAGCACACCAAGGAGCCGATCGCCGCGGTGCAGTTCCACCCGGAATCGATCATGACGCTCGGCCACAATGCCGGCATGCGCATCATCGAGAACATCGTTGCGCATCTGCCGCGCAAGGCCAGGGAAAAGGCGGCTTAGCCCGAGGGGTTCGTGTTGGGATTTCTTCCCCAGTGACCACAGCTGAAATCAAGTCGACGGCGAAGAAGAGGGTCGCCAGCCTCGCCTTCTGGTCGATCATCGTCGCTTGCGTCGTGCTCGGCCTGAAGCTGGCGGCCTGGCACGTCACCGGTTCCGTGGCGCTGTATTCGGACGCGCTGGAATCGATCGTCAACGTCATTGCCTCGGCCGCCGCCTACTGGGCGATCCAGGTCAGCTTCAAGCCGGCCGACCAGGATCATCCGTTCGGCCACCACAAGGCCGAATATTTCTCGGCTGTTCTGGAGGGCGTGCTGATCGTGCTGGCAGCCCTTCTGATCCTCAACGAAGTGTGGTGGTACTGGCAGCATCCCGCCCCGCTCGAACAGCCCTGGACCGGCCTCGCAATCAACGGCGTCGCGACGGTGATCAACGCCTTCTGGGCCTGGACGCTGATTCGTGCCGGCCGTGCCGAGAAGTCGCCGGCTCTGGTCGCCGACGGCAGGCACATCATGACCGACGTGGCGACCTCGGTCGGCGTGTTCATTGGCCTGGTCGGTGCCGTGCTGACCGGCTGGCAAATTCTCGACCCGGCACTTGCGGTCATCGTGGCGCTGAACATCCTGTGGCAAGGCTGGCACGTGATCGGCTCGTCGATGAACGGACTGATGGACCGCGCCGTCGACACGCAGGAGCACATGCACATCCGCGACGTCATCTCGGCCAATTGCAAGGGAGCGCTGGAGGTTCACGATCTCAAGACACGCATCGCCGGCCGCGCCACCTTCATCGAGTTCCACCTGGTCGTCGATGCCGGCATGTCGGTGGGCGCCAGCCACGTCATTTGCGACCGCATCGAGGACGCGCTGAAGGCGGAAATCCCCTCGGTGCGTGTCACCATCCATGTCGAGCCCGATGACGAGGCAAAACTGCCCAAGGGCACGACGGCCGTGCCGTTCGCGTGAGGCGGCGAACGTCGATGGTCCCTTTCAGGGACGATCGCACATCCTAGGGATTGGTCGCACATCCATCCCTTCCTCATCCCAGGCCTGCGCTCCGCTTTGCGTTCGTTCCGCCCTAACTCAGGCTCAGCTAGGCACTCTCTTCCTCCACTTTCGCAGCCGCGTGCTGAAGTAGGCTCGCGGACCAAAAGGCAATGTCGGCCGGCCGGCGGGCCGTTCCTGACCGCGCTCGTCGGTCACCTGATGCACGAATTGCATCAGTCGATAAAACACCGGGGGGTCGCGATCCTTCACGAGGCGGGCGAGTTCGTCAGGTAATGGTTTCGAGCGCCAGGCAAAGTATGCCTCGTATGCCTCGGGCGTCACGATGAGGTATTTCAGATATGCTGCCAGCTCTGCATAGCTGCTGAAGTCTGCAGCGTTGATGTAGGAGCCGGGCGGGGCGAATTCGTGCACGTTCGATGTGCCCAGATAGATCGGCACTGATCCGGCTTCGAAGGCATCGAACAGCTTTTCGGTGACGTAGTCGGTCTCGGTCGAGTTCTCCAATGCGAGGCAGAATTTGTAGCGGGAGACTGTCTCGATCTTCGTCTTGCGGCCGCGATCGGGGCCTTCGACTGTCCTGTTGCGGAAATACCGACCGTATGAATCTATCTTGATGTGTTCGGCCAGGCTCTTCAAGAGATCGAGCCGGCCGCTATAGTTCAAGGGCGCCGATTGGAAGGCTACCACCGGAGCCGCTTCTGTCTTGGCGCCTATAGGCTTTGCGCGCACCGTGTCCCACCACCGGGAATTGGGCAAATAGGGGCACCAAATCTCAGAGCTGCGCTCGTGCGACATCGTGAAGTCGAAGTGCCGCATGAGTTTCTGGTCCTTTATGATTTTGTAGTTTGAGCGGGCTTCCATATACCAGGCTATCCAGTACTGGCCCGGATATCGCCATGCGTCACCAATTTCGCGGAAGTTCGGAATGTGGAAGACGACCGCTGTCGCTTCAGCAATTCTACGCTTGTCTAGGGTAAATTCGCCCGGCAGATCGCATTGAATGGACGCGACGTCGACGGGCTTGCTGAAAAAAGTCGTGTAGAAGAGGACGAGCGGCTCTTTTTTAGGCACGGCAAGCAATGTGGACATCTCAATACTGCTCAATACTGCGGCCTGGGCTGTGTAGCGGTCGACGCTAAAGGCAATTGCGTGTTGCTTGAGCCACCCGCGCGACGATGGCGGTTTTGGTCTGATCCTGATTGCATCCAGGTCCTCGTCATATCCCGCCAATCCCCAAACCGAGAAACGGACCCCTAATCAAGGCGTGCAGGCAGATTGCGGCATCGGCTCGAGCCGGTAGACCTTGTCGTCGGATGCGGTCTCGCCTTCGGCCGCCTTCGAGCATAGGTCGACGATCGGCAGGCTGCTGTTGGGATTGGCCAGCATCATCGTGCCGTTGGCGCCGCGGCGCAGATAAATCTCCCTGGCCGCGATGTCGCAGGAAAAGTCGCTCGTCTTCGCGCTCGCCACACAGCGCCACTGGTCCGCTTCCCCTTCACAACTGTAGCTCTGCGTGACCTTGGCAGCCTTGTGGCGCGTGGTGACGGAAACGGCAATGTCGGCACCATCAGGCCAGCTTGCCGGATCGCCATCCATAGCGAAGGAGGCCAGCTCGATCGGGCCTCGGAAAACCCGGATAGTCTGGGTAGACTGAGCGGGATGCGAGCCAAGATGCGCGGCATCGTAGTCGCGCCCGTAGCAGAAGGGCTGGTCCGGCTTCAGCCGCTCACGCAGCGGTGCTCCCAGCGCCGGATCGATCGGATCGATGCGCGCGAATTCGACCTTGCAGGTCTGCGCCGGCATGGGGTCGAGCCGAAAGCCGTCGTCTTCTGTGCCGAGTGCCTGCCTGGTAAACTCCTTTTCGCCAAGTTCATCCTCGGCGCCGGCATCGAGATAAAGGTTGCGCTGCACGCCGGAGATGATCAGCCGGCCTTTTTCATCGAGGTTGAGCGAGGCCATGGTGCGGTCGCATTCCATGCCGCAACGGATCTCGCTCGACTGCGGATCGTCCTTGCCGCACCAACCGCCGACCCACTCGGGCTTCTTGGCGCCGCGCACCGTCGTGGCCACGAAGCCGTTGTAGCCGGACGGACCGCTACTCGGCTCCTCGTTCGGATGGCTAACCGGATAGCTGCCATAGTAGAAGAAGATCCGTGCCACCTTCTGGTTCGGATGCGCCTTGAGATGCGCGGCATCGTAGACGCGCCCGAAACAGGCATCCTTGCCGTCCGGGCTGAGTTCGGTAAGCTTGTCGTCGGCAAGGGCCGTGCCGGCAAGTGCGGCAAGCAAGGCGACACCAAGTCCGGCGCCCATAGTGGTCTTCGACGTCATGTGCCCCTCCTCGCCCGACAGGACGTGGCTTCAATTTATGCTAGGATCGGGGCCGAAGCCACGCAATTTGCGAGGCCGGCACAGGAGGATGAAGCCATGCGACGCCGCGATATTTTCCGCGTAGGCCTTGCCGGAGCCGCTGGCCTTTTCGGGCTGCGCCAGGTCGAAGCGGCGGCTGTGGAAGAGGAAAGGCAAAAGGTCGCCTACCACCTCAGCGATCTCGACAAGGTCGGTTTTGTGCTGGGCAACATCAAGAACCACTATGACGGCACCGGCGGCAAGGTCGACATCGTGCTGGTCGTGCATGGACCGGCACTCGCCGCTTTCAAGTCGAAGAGCGCGTCGGCTGGCATTGCCAGCCGTTTTTCCGGCCTCGTTCGCGACGGGCTGACCCCGCATGCTTGCGCCAACACAATGCACGGCATGGATGTTGCGCTCACTGATCTGCTCGATGGCTTCCATGCCGCCGAGACCGGCGGCGTCGTCAAGCTCGCCGAATTGCAGCGCCAAGGCTACGCCTATTTGCGGCCGTGAGCCTCTACGGACTTGAACATCAGGGCGGCCAGGCCCTACGAAGAGTAGATACTCGCCGGAGGAATAGACGTGCCAGCCACCACAACCAGCCTTGTCACCCCCGCCCTGGTCATCCCCGACCTCGCCGGCAAGGCGGTGCTGATCACCGGCGCTTCGACAGGCATCGGGGCCGCACTTGCACTGGCTTATGCCGCGCAGAAATGTCGTGTGGCGCTGCATTACAATTCAAGTCGGGCGGCTGCCGAAAACCTGGCCGGGACCATCCGCAACGGCGGCGGCGAAGTATTCCTCGTCCAGGCCGATTTCTCGATCCCCGCCGATGTCGAGCGCGTCGTCGAGGACAGCGCGCAACACTTCGGCCGGCTCGATGGCCTCGTCAACAATGCCGGCGGCATGCTCGGCCGCGTGCCTTATGCCGAGCTGACCGAAGCGCATTACGACGCGGTGATGGACCTCAACGCGCGCTCCGTGCTGACTGCCTCGCGCAAGGCGATGCCATGGCTGAAGCGCCAGGGCGGCTTCATCGTCAACACCTCGTCGATCGCCGCGCGCAATGGCGCCGGCGGCGGCGCCGGCCTTTACGGATCGGCCAAGGCCTTCGTCTCCAATGTGACTCGCGGCATGGCCAAGGAACTGATCGGCTTCAACGTCCGCGTCAACGCGGTGGCTCCGGGCACCATCGCGACGCCTTTCCATGAGCGCTATTCGACCGACGAGCAGATGAAGGGCATGGTGGCCACCATTCCACAGGGCCGCGCCGGCACGCCCGAGGACTGCGTCGGCGCCTATCTGTTCCTCTCGTCCGCTCTGTTGAGCGGTTACATCACCGGCCAGGTGATCGAGGTGAATGGTGGCCAGTTGATGCCGTGAGCGGCGACCTGCATACTTGTCGCGGAAGCCAACGGAGAATCTGCAATGTACGGTCTGATCGGCAAGATGCGGGCGACGCGCGGCCAGCGCGACGCAATGATGGACGTTCTGCTTGCCAGCACCGGCTCCATGCCGGGCTGCCTGAGCTACATCATCGCCACCGATCCGGCCGATGCCGACGCAATCTGGGTGACCGAGGTGTGGACCGACCAGGCAAGCCACAAGGCTTCGCTGCAACTGCCGGAAGTCCAGGCAGCGATCGCCAAGGCGCGGCCGATCATCGCCGGCTTCGAATTCCAGGTCGAGACCCAGCCCGTAGGCGGCTTCGGCCTGCCCGCCGTCAAAACCGCCTGACGCCTGAGAGCGGACGCATTTTTCGCCATCGCGGGGTTCGCATCTCCCCGCTTCAGGTCTAAGACCGAAAAATGGATTCCCTGCCAGACCAGCCGACCGTCGAACGCATGGCGCGGATGCCCAAAGCCTGGCAGTGGCTGGCCCTCCTGATCTTCTCGATCCTCTTTGCCGGTGCGCTGGAATTCGCCGCCTTGCCGGCGGCGCTGCTGATCGGGCCGATGCTGGCGGCGATCCTGGCCGGCACCAACGGCGCCACGGTGCGTGTGCCGCGCCCTTCGTTCGGCGCCGCCCAGGCGATCATCGGCTGCCTTGTCGCCGGCTCGATCTCTGCCGACATCTTCCCGGTCTTCTACAAGGAATGGCCGCTGTTCCTCGGCACCGTGGTGGCGACCGTCGCGGCATCCAGCCTGCTCGGCTGGCTGATCAGCCGCTGGCGTATCCTGCCCGGCACCACCGCGGTCTGGGGCTCATCGCCGGGCGCGGCCACTGCCATGGTGCTGATGGCCGGCGCCTTCGGAGCCGACCAGCGCCTCGTCGCCTTCATGCAATATCTGCGCGTCATCTTCGTCTCGATGACTGCGGCGATTGTCGCAAAGATGTGGGTCGACACATCGGGCATCGAGATCCCGGCCATCATCTGGTTCCCGCCGATTGATCCAATGGCCTTTGCCGCGACACTTGGCGTGGCGCTCGTCGGCAGCCTCATCGGAAAGCTGCTCAGGCTGCCGTCACCCTTCTTCCTCGGCACCTTCGTTTTCGGCACCGCGGTGCATCTAGGATTAGGCGTGACGATGCAGTTGCCGCCCTGGCTGCTCGCCCTCGGCTATACGATGATCGGCTGGACCATCGGCCTGAATTTCACCAGGGCGATTCTGCGGCACGCGACGCGGGCGCTGCCGCAGATCGTTGGCTCGATCATCATTCTCATCGCCTTCTGTGGCGGCCTCGGCTTCATGATCAGCCATGTGCTCGGCATCGATCCGCTGACCGCCTACCTGGCGACCAGCCCCGGCGGCATGGACAGCGTCGCCATCATCGCCGCCGCCGCACAGCACGTCGACATCTCCTTCGTCATGGCGCTGCAATCGGCCCGCTTCCTCGTCGTGCTGCTGATCGGGCCGAGCCTGGCGCGGCTGGTGGCGCGAAGTCTGAGGGAATAAGGACCTGCCGCGTCTTCCCCGGTATTCGTAGTCGGCTTCACCAAAACCGGACGAGTTTTTGCGACCCGGCGACAGCACCGGCCAGCCCGAGCGCGAGCCGCAAAAAATACTTGACTCAAATACTCAAATTTGAGAGCGCGGGACCGCAATCCTGTACCGAACAGTGGAGACGAGTTGATGCGGACGCGACCGACGACATGGCGCTTGGGGATATCATTGCTGGGCAGCGCTGCGATGCTCAGCCAGTTCGGGCCGGCTCGCGCTCAGGACGGCGGAAACATCACCGTCCTCGATAAAATATTGGTGGACGCCGAGAGCGACGAGATTCTGCTGCAAGATGGCTATGTCGCCAAGAAGGACCGCATCGGCACCAAGACCGACACGCCGATCGTCAGGATTCCGCAGGCCGTTTCGGTGGTGACGCAGAAGCAGATCGAGGACCAGAAGCCGCGCACGCTGAACGAATCGCTCGGCTATACAGCCAGCGCCAACCCCACCGCTTCGGCTTCGACACCCGTTATGACGCCTTCTTCCTGCGTGGCTTCCAAGCCTTCTATAACGGCATGTTTCGCGATGGGCTGCGCCAGTACAATGGGCCATCGGCATGGTTCAAGACGGAGCCTTACGGCATCGAAGGCGTCACCATCCTGAAAGGTCCCGCATCTTCCCTTTATGGCGTCAGCGGTCCGGGCGGCATCGTCAATGTCGTCACAAAGCGCCCCAAGGAGGAGCAGTACCGCGAAGTCGAAATGCTTATGGGCGAGCATAATCGCTTCCAGGCCGGGCTTGACGCATCCGGGCCGGTGAACGAGGACGGCAGCATTCTGTACCGCTTCACCAGCCTCGGCCGCAAAAGCGATACCGACCTGCCCGGCTACTCCGACGACAAGATCTATCTGGCGCCTGCGATCACTTTCAAGCCGGACGAGGACACCAAGCTCACTATTCTCGGTGAATATTCGAAATCCGTCACCGGCGGCACGGCTGCGTTCTACAATCCGACCTATGGCAACCTGTCGGACGTCTACGAGGGCGATCCCGCCTGGAACGACTTCGCGCAGAGCCAGGGCCGTATCAGCTACGAATTCGAGCACCGTTTCAACGACGTGCTGACGGTTCGGCAGAACCTGCGCTACAACGCTGTCGACGCGGACATCGAATACAGCGGCAATTATTCGATCGGCCCGGATCAGCCGCTGCAGCGCTACTGGGGCCACTATACCGAGGACATGAGGAACTTCGTCGTCGACAACATGGCGCAGTTCGAGTTCGACATCGGGCCGGTCAAGCACACTGCGATAGCCGGCATCGACTACGCCTGGTCGGACTATGATGCCGGCAGCGGGTTGTCCTACGTTTCCATCGACGACATCAAGGCCGCTCCGGTCCCCTACGTCGGCGGGCAGGAGATGAACCAGGTCGGCGTCTATTTGCAGGACCAGATGGAGTGGAACGATTTCACCCTGTTCGCCAGCGGTCGCTACGACTGGGTCGACACCACTTCCACCGCCGCCGACTTCACCAAGTCCAAGCAGGATGACAGCGCCTTCTCCGGCCGGCTTGCCCTGTCCTACCAGACGGAATGGGGCATCACGCCCTATGTCAACTATTCGACGTCGTTCTCGCCCAACATCGGTTTCGTCTATGATGACGTCAACAGCGACATCACCCGCGTCGCCCGCCCGACCAAAGCGACGCAGAAGGAAATCGGCGTCAAATACGAGATTCCGGATTACAACGCGACCATCAGCGCCGCCCTGTTCGACATCGACCAGAAGGATGGCGTCGTGTTCGATGCCTCGACCGGTATCAACAAGCAGCGCCAGCTCGACCTGAATTCGCGCGGCATCGAACTGGAAGCCAATGCCTCGCTCGACAACGGCTTCAGCGTCATCGCCTCTTACACCTATCTGCGCGTGAAAATCGAACGCGGCGCCGAGGGAACCGTGGGCAAGGAACTGTCGGCGACGCCAAATCACATCCTGTCGCTCTGGGGACACTACCAGTTCGAGAACGGCACGCTGGAGGGCCTGGGGCTGGGCACGGGCGTTCGCGTCGCCAGCAGCAGCTACGGCGATGACACCAACACTTTCAAGAACGAGGCGCGCGCCTTCGTCGACGCCTCCCTCTCCTATGATTTCGGCTACCGCAATCCCGACCTCGAAGGCGTGAAGCTGCAGGTCAACGCCAAGAACCTGTTCGATAATCAGAGGACCATCTGCTCGGCCGGCTATTGCTATCGCGACGAGGGCCGCTCGCTATTCGCCAGCTTGCGCTATCGCTTTTGATGTCCATCGTCGCCGGCGCAGTCCTGCAGTGCCGGCCTCGCGCCCGTGCCGATAAAGCCAGGTAATGTCGATGATCTCCCCCGTGGCGAGCGGATTCCGGTCTTCGGAACCGTCGACTTCGACAAATGCCTCGGCACGTGTTGACGGCGAAACATTCGCCCTGGACACGCAGGCAGAACGCCGTGATCTCTTTGGTGACGGCGGAGCACGCCAGGACGCTGCCCACTGGACGCCGCCCACTTGCCTCTCCTTGGCCGCTCCTATATGAGAACCACCATGACTATCCGCGCCACCTCCGTCGCTTCCCGTCAGACCGGCTTTGCTGGCGAGACCGTGCGCGCGCTTGCTTCCACCCTGCTGCTTCTCGGCCTTATCGGCGATCGCCGGGTTCGCTGAAGGAGCGCCCGGCGGTCGAACCGCCGCTCACGCGCACGCTCCTTGGCCAGTCTCAAAATTGGCAAGTCACATCAAGCGAATGAACATCTGATAAAGGCGCCGCTCGGCACCAAATCCGTCTGAAGGCGGATCCCGCGAGCCGCCGGGAGAGACGACAATGAACGCACGAGAAGAAATCCACGCAGATAGTGGGGAGATGGGCAAGGGTGCCGCAAAGGCCATGCCAGAGGCAGCCCGGGGCATGCCAGAGGCAGCCCGGGGCATGCCAGAGGCAGCCCGGAAATACCAACCTTACCCGACCGTCGGCCTCACCGACCGGATTTGGCCGTCGAAGGTCATCGACAAGGCGCCGATCTGGTGCTCGGTCGACCTGCGCGACGGCAATCAGGCACTGATCGACCCGATGGGCCACGAGCGCAAGGCGCGCATGTTCGCCCTGCTCCTCGACATGGGCTTCAAGGAAATCGAGATCGGCTTCCCGTCGGCCTCGCAGACCGATTTCGATTTTGCCCGCTGGTGCATCGAAGAGGGCAATGTATCAGCCGACGTCTCGCTGCAGGTGCTGGTGCAGTGCCGGCCGGAACTGATCACCCGCACCTTCGAGGCGCTGCAGGGCGCCACCAACCCGATCGTGCATTTCTACAATTCGACCAGCGAATTGCAGCGCCGCGTCGTCTTCGAGAAGGATGTCGCCGGCATCAGGCGGATCGCCACTGATGCGGCCAAGATGATCACCGACATGGCGGCCAAGGCTGGCGGCGGCTACCGTTTCGAATATTCGCCGGAGAGTTTTACCGGCACCGAGCTCGAAGTGGCGCTGGAAATCTGCAACGCCGTCACCGAGATCGTGAAGCCGACGGCAGAAAACAAGCTGATCATCAACCTGCCGTCCACGGTCGAGATGTCGACACCCAACATCTATGCCGATCGTATCGAATGGATGTGTCGCAACCTCGACAACCGCGAGAACCTGCTCATTTCGCTGCATCCGCACAACGACCGCGGCACCGGCATCGCCACCACAGAACTTGGCCTGATGGCGGGCGCGGACCGCGTCGAAGGCACGCTGTTCGGCAATGGCGAACGCACCGGCAATGTCGACATCGTCACCCTGGCGCTCAACATGTACACGCAAGGCGTCGATCCCAAGCTCGATTGCTCCGACATCAACCGGATGAAGGACGTCTACGAATATTCGAACCAGTTGAAGATCCCCGAGCGTCATCCCTATGTCGGCGAGCTCGTCTACACGGCGTTTTCCGGCTCGCACCAGGATGCCATCAACAAGGGCATGAAGGCGTTGCGCAAGGCCAACACACCGTACTGGGAAGTGCCCTATCTGCCGATCGACCCGGCCGATGTCGGGCGCAACTACGAGGCGATCATCCGCATCAACTCGCAGTCCGGCAAGGGCGGCATAGCCTATGTGCTGCAGGCGGACTACGGCCTCAACCTGCCGCGCAACCTGCAGATCGAGTTCAGCCAGGCGATCCAGGCGATCACCGACGCCGAAGGCAAGGAGGTGCCGGTCAAGCGCATCTACGAGCGCTTTCTCGACACCTATGTCGACCAGCCCGGCGCGCGGCTGAAGTTCCTCGACCACCACACCTATCCGGACATCGAGACCAAGGGCCGGCGTGCGGTAGAGGCGGTCATCCTCGACAGCGGCAAGGAGGTGACGATATCAGGCTCCGGGACTGGGCCGATCGACGGCTTCGTCGACGCGCTGTCGCGCCATGTCGGCGTGCCGATGTCGGTGCTCGACTATTCGGAGCACTCCATGCAGCGCGGCTCGAATGCCTCGGCCATCTCCTATGTCGAGATGGAGCACCCCGACGGCAAGCTGTTCGGCGCCGGCATCAACACCAACATCGTGGCCGCTTCGCTGGAAGCCGTGGTTTCCGCCGCCAACCGCATCATCGGCCGAAAGGTCGACTAGACAAGCGTCGAAAGCTCACAGCTGGAGCAAGATGAACCAAGATGGTATCATCTTGCTCCGGTCTTTCGCACCATTAACCACCGGAGAATTATCCGGTGGGGTACGCGATCGCATAATGGATGCATGCTTGTATGGCAGTGCAGGCTCTATATGATTGCGTCTTAACCTGTGCCGACTTCGAAAGGATCGACACTTGCAGCATGCCACGCCTGCCGCCCCCGCAGTGCGCGAGACGTTGGAACGATTGCTAGCCAGCGAAACGTTCGGACGATCCGAGCGAGCGCGTAAACTGCTTCGCTATCTGGTCGAGCGCGAGCAGGCAGGCGAAGCCGACAAGCTCAAGGGCTTTTCCATCGCGATGGATGTTTTCGGCAAGGACGGCGATTTCGATCCGTCGACCGACGCCGTCGTGCGGGTGCAGGCGGGCAGGCTCCGCGAGCTTCTGCAGCATTACTTCGCCAATGAGGGCGTTGCCGAGCCGATCCGCATCGCCATTCCGCGTGGCGGCTATGTTCCATCCTATGAACTCAACGCGATCCGCCTGCCGCTCGAGCCGGCGCCGGAGGAACACGCCGAGGCGGCGGCGACCTTGTCGGGATCGCTCGAAGAACCAGGTATGGCCGCTCGTACCGCATCGTTGATGTCCCCTGTCGTTCGCGAGCCGGCGCCCTCGCTGCTGCGCCATCTCCAGTTCTTCTGGTTGGCGATCGCTCTGGTCATCGCCATGCTGGGAGTGCTGATCCTTCGTCAGGGAAGCGGCGCATTGCTGGCGGGAAGCGATACCGCGTCGACGATCGAAAACGCAGTGGCAACCGGCAGCATTGCGCCATGGGCTCCGATTGAAACCCTTCCGCTCGTCTACATTGCAGTGAAAGCCGACAGCGCCGAGGCTGCCCGCGTCGCGGCATCGCTGCGCGCCGGCCTCAGCGGCTTCGATACGGTCAACTTCATCGGTCGGGACGCCGACGGCCCGCCCGATCCGGTCACCGATGCAATCAGCTTCGTATTCGATGTCTTGCCGGGACCAACGGCAGGCGATGTCACCCTGGAGCTTCAAAGCGTGGCGACCGGACGGGTCCTGCTGTCACGCAATTTGACTGCCGCCGACAGCACACCCACCACCGTCGAGGACAGTGTGGCCGGCATTTTGAGTTCGGCCATTCCCGCCTCGGGCACGATCTACAACTATATCGAACAGAGCGGCCTTCAAACCGGCCTGACGGAATGTCTGCTACTCAACGACAAGTACTATCTCGACCAGGGCGCCAAAACCCATGAGGCTGCCTATCGCTGTCTCGAAAACCTGGTCAATCGGGATGCGAAATCGTCGCTCGTCTATTCGGAACTCGCGGCCCTGCATCTCGAGACGGCGACAGATCACTACGCCTATCCAGCCGGTGCAACGATCGAACAGGCGCTGTCGCTTGCCCGTCGCGCCGTGCAGATGGGGCCGACCAGCCCTTATGCGCACCGTGCCTATGGCTATCTCAATTCCCGCCTCGGCAATTCGGAGGAATCGATCCGCTGGATGCATAAGGCCTACGAACTCAACCCTTACGATCTCAGCATGGCGGCAGCTTACGCCTATGGGCTGATTTTCGCCGGTAGGTACAGGGAGGGAACACCGATCCTTGCGCACGCCGCCGAAACCTCCAGCGCCCATCCGACCTGGTGGGACTACGGGCTTTTCGTCGGCCAGTTCATGACGGGCGATATGAACAAGGCCGCGCTTGCCAGCGAGGCGTTGCAAGCGACGCCGACGAAATCGCACTATCTGGCTGCGCGGCTGATCGGCGCGAAGGCAGCCGGCCGCGATCAACTGGCGCACGAACTCGTGAACCAGATGACTGTCAAATTCCCGAAATTCGCTGCCGATCCGCGCGCGACCTTTGTCGAGAGGCGATACCCCGCCGATCTGACCGATCGGCTGGTCGAGGCCTTGCGTGCCGCCGGGCTCGGCAACGCCAGCTAGAAAATTGCACGGCAGATCGCAAAAATTTTACTGGCCATCGTCTTAGACAAGGCGCAATCCAGCCACAATTCGCAATTCGCATAAAAACCATAAATTTTCATGATTTCATCCCTTTACACTGCCGAACGGGGCGCCGGCCCGAGGACAGTTGTCTTCCTGCATGGCTTCGGCGGCTGCCACGACGACTGGCACGAGGTGATTTCGACACTGGCGTTTGGTTCACGGACGCTGGCCTACGATCTTCCGGGCCATGGGCTATCCCTCGATTTCCCGGGTGGCGGTCCGGCCAAGGCGGCCGCTCGGGCCGTTCTTGCGGATCTCGCCGCGCGCAGAATTAAGAGGGTGCATCTCGTCGGCCATTCTATGGGCGGAGCGGCGGCAGTGCTGATGGCATTGGCCGAACCCGAAAGGATAGCGTCGCTGACGCTTCTGGCGCCGGGCGGTTTTGGGACTGAGATCAATGGGCCGCTGTTGCGCCGTTATGCCGCCGCTGCCGGCAAGAGTGAAATCCGCGCCTGCCTCGCCGCCATGTCCGGACCGCAAAGCCTGCCCTCGGAGCGCATCGTGGATGTTCTTGGCGAAATGCGTGCCCGTCCCGGCCAGTTGCAGAAACTTGTCGACATCGCTGCAGCCATGACCAGGGGCGATCGGCAGGGCGTCATCCCGCGCGAACGGCTCGAAACGCTTGATATGCCGGTGATGGTGGTTTGGGGGATAGATGACGCGGTGCTGCCCTTCACCCAGGCAGACGGTATGCCGACGCATTTCCACCTGCACCACGTGTTGGAGGCTGGCCATATGCTGATCGAGGAAGCGCCCGGCCTGATTGCCGAGATCGTCCGCCGCAATATGAAACGCCGCAGCAGGCCGTTTCGTTCGAAATCCGCCGCCGCGGCGAACTGATCCGCCCCTGCCAAAGCGCGGCTTCCAGCCTGGTTTGTCCGCTCAATGCATGTCGCCCAAAAGTGCGTTGCGGTTTTGGGATAACGACATGCATAAAAACAGGACTTTAATGCGCGTCGCATGAGCCCTTTCAGACGCGACGCGCATTAAACGCCTATCGATCACACAAGTGCATTTTGCCAACGGCTGTGTTAATTCGATGTTAACCAAACCCGCGAGGCAACGCCGATGAAGGACGCAGGCGAGAACATCACACAGATCGATCAGTCGCGAAAACTGTCCGATGCCATCCGCGACGTGAAGAACGCCTTCGCCGACCGCGACGACGTCGTGGTCGACATGCGCGAGGCGCATCGTATGCGGCTCGATTTGCTTGCCGCCGAACTCGCGCCCATCTTTGCCGACGTGCCCGCCGACATGGACAATTTCGACTTCGCCGTCTCGTCCGGGCTGCAGCCGCGCCTGTGGATCGACGCCGTCAGCCATGTCGCCATGGGACGCGACCGCCGCACCTATCGCTTCCTCAGGGATACGCGCATCGGCCGCGTGGTGCTCGCCGAATCGACCGAGATGAAACCGGTTGCCGATCAGGTGACGCGCTACGTCGCGGAGCGTGTCGTCGAACGCCAGAGAATGATGGAAGGCGGAGTCGAGCAGGCTGTCGCCGGCCTGAAACGTGCCTTGGTCCCTGAAGCCGAGCCGCCGCTGCAATCCGTCCGGCGCGGCAAGGGTTGGTCGGCCTTCCTCTCCGGTCTCGGCCTGATCGCCGCCGGCGCCCTGGTCGGACTGGCTGTATCGATCGTGTTGTTCTGGGACCGCCTCGTTGCGATGGGACTGAGCTTCAGGCCATAGCGTTCGCGCCAAGTTCCAGAACCTCCAGATCGGAAGGCGGGATGGCCGGGCCGGTCAGGCCGCGTCGCGTCAGCCTGATCCGCCAGTTGTCCTTTTCGCCATCGATCTCCAACAGATTATATTGCGCCGCTGGGTGCCTGCCGCCTGGCGCCTGCCCTGCGGCGGCGACGCCGACCACCGGAATTTTGGCGCCGCGCCCGCCGATGAAGAACAGCGTCGGCTCGTGCGAGTGGCCGTGCAGCACAAGCTCGGCCCCGTGCCGCTGAACGAGCTTGTGGAAGCGGGCAATGCCAAACAGCCGCTTGGGCTGCGAAACGGCGCCGCGCACCGGCGGATGGTGGATCATGATCACCCGGAACAGCCCGCGCTTGGCGGTGGCATCGAGCACTACGCGCAGCCTTTCCGCCTGATCCTCCAGAAAGAAGCCGTTGGCCATGAACGGAGCCGTGGCCCGCGCCGTCGTCACACCGATCAGCGCGACGTTGCCACGCACGCGCAGATAGGGAAAGGCGTCGCGGTCTACCGGCGTATTGACGCCGTCGCCGGTCATCCACGCCGTCCACGACCGGCAGGCCTTGTCGAAGGCGCCAGGCACATAGGCGTCGTGGTTTCCCGGAACGACCGACACATCATCGGGAGAACCCAGCGTCTCCAGCCAGTGCTTGCCCATCTCGATCTCACCGTCGAGCGCCAGATTGACCAGATCGCCGGTGACCGCAAGGTGATCCGGTGCGCTCGCCTTGATATCGGCGACGATGGTGTCGATGACGGCATCGCGCATGTGGCGGCGGCGGTTGCGCTGCCAGTTGACGTAACCGACCACGCGCTTGGAGGCGAGATCGCGATAGGTTACACCGGGGAGCGGTCCCAGATGGATATCGGAAATATGCGCGAGCCTGAACATCCTCTCTTCATAAGCGACGCGCGCGCTGCTTTCCACCCACGGTTTCGTGGGTGATGACGCGGCCCGAACCGAAGCAGGCCTTCCGCCAGACCGGCTGGCCGGGTCTCAGGGCAAGGCTGTTTCATCTGTATTTCGTGCTGCGGCGGCCGATGACGCTCGGGGTGCGCGGCCTGGTCCACGACCGCATGTTCAATTCCGTCTTCCTCATTCGCCACACCTATGTACCGGGCTGGCAGCTTCCCGGCGGTGGCGTCGAGCTGGGCGAGACGATGATCGAGGCGCTGGCGCGCGAGCTCTCCGAGGAGGCCAATATTGCATTGACCGCGCCGCCGGTGCTGAAATCGATGCACTTCAACCGGCGGGCCAGCCGCCGCGACCATGTCGGACTCTATTTGGTCGAGCAGTTCAATCAGACGGCGCCGAAGCTCCCGGACCGCGAGATCGCCGCGGCCGGTTTCTTTCCGCTTGACCGCCTGCCGGAAGGAACGACGCCGGCCACGTTGCGGCGGATTGCCGAGATTTTTGGCGGCGCGGCGGCGTCGCCCTACTGGTAGATCACGCCGCTTTCCTGAACCGCACCCGATCATGTGGCGCCGCGTAGTCCAGCTCCGGTCCGACCGGCACGATGCCCGTCGGGTTGATCGTTTCGTGGCTGCCATAATAGTGCGCCTTGATGTGGTGCAGGCTCACCGTGCCTGCAACTTCAGGGACCTGATAGAGGTCGCGCAGATAGTTCGACAGGTTCGGATAGTCGGCGATGCGGCGCAGGTTGCACTTGAAATGGCCGACATAGACCGGATCGAAGCGGACCAGCGTGGTGAACAGCCGCCAATCGGCCTCTGTAATGCGGTGACCGACGAGATAACGCTGGCGAGACAGACGGTCCTCGAGTTGGTCGAGCGCCGAGAACAGTTCGCCAAACGCTTCCTCATAGGCCGCTTGCGTGGTGGCGAAGCCGGCCCGGTAGACGCCGTTATTGACTGAGGGATAGACCAGCGCATTGACGGCGTCGATCTCGCCGCGCAGTGCTTTCGGATAGAAGTCGAGGCTGGCATCGCCCCATTCGTCGAAGGCTGAATTGAGCATCCGGATGATCTCGGAGGACTCATTGGAGACGATTGTTTGTTCTTGCCTGTCCCATAGAACCGGCACCGTCACGCGGCCGGAATAAGCGGGATCGGCCTTGGTGTAGATCTGATGCAGGAAATCGAGCCCGTAGAGCGTGTCGCCGGTGGCGCGGTCCTCGGTCAGGAACGTCCAGCCATCGGCGCCCATGAAGTGGTGGACGACCGAGACTGAAATCACGTCCTTGAGCCTCTTCAGCGCGCGGAAGATCAGCGTCCGGTGCGCCCAGGGACAGGCAAGCGAGACATAGAGATGGTATCGACCGGGCTCGGCCATGAAGCCGCGCTTGCGGCCCTCGGCTGGTGCGCCGTCGCGAGTGACCCAATCGCGCCATTGCGACTGTGCCCGCATGAACTTGCCACCACTGTCCGCGGTGTCGTACCCGCGATCATGCCACCTGCCTTGGACCAGCAGTCCCATACTAAATCTCCTTGCGTCCTCCTCATCATTTAGGCGCAAGGCGGCGCTGCCGAAGTCGTCATGTGCTGAACAGACCGTCACTTGGGCGAAACGGCAGGCGAAAACGGCCGATTGCAGCGGCTGGAAATTGATGCTAGCGGACAATCCGCATGTTCGACTTTGCTTTGATCCGGTTCGACCGACGACGAAAGGGCGCCCGCGCTTGATAAAGCGCTGACTGGCGAACGCTGCCGTTTGCAGCAAACCTTTCCCCGTATACCGGAACGCAAAGACCATGAGCCTTGCCGACGTGAAATACCTGCCGGAAACTCCGGCGCATGACCTCGAAATCGAAGCCATCAACGGCGAAGCCTTCGGGCCGGGCCGTTTCGTGCTGGGCGCCTACAAGATCCGCGAGGGCGGCCCGCATGAACGCGCCCTGTCCTTCGTGGCCGTCGATGGCGATATCGTTGTCGCCTCGGTGCGCATGACGCGTATCGCGGCAGGCGCCGGCCGCGCGCTGATGCTCGGACCGCTTGCCGTGCGGCCGGCCTTCAAGAATCTCGGTATCGGCCGCCGGCTGGTGGCAATCGCGCTGGAAGCCGCCGCCAAGGCCGGCATGCCTGCCGTGATGCTTGTTGGCGACGAGCCCTATTACGGCCCGCTCGGCTTCAAGAGAATCCCGCGTGGGCAAATCTCCATGCCGCGCCCGGTCGATCTCGACCGGCTTTTGTCGCACGAGATCGCGCCGGGCGCGGTGTCAAGGCTGGTGGGGGAGGTTTGCCACGCCGATCAGGCAAGGGTTGCCGCGCACGTCGCCGCGATGGCGTGACCATCCGGATGCTGTTGCGCCGTTCTGTCGGGCTTCGTAGCATGTGCGCGGCAGGATGGAGGACGCCGGCATGAACCCTAACGGCCAGATTGCGATCGTCACCGGCGGTGGCTCCGGCCTCGGCGAGGCGACGGCGCGGGCGCTGGCCGCGAAGGGCGCCGGCGTTGCCATCCTCGACCTCGGCATCGACCGTGCGGCGAAGGTTGCGGCTGATATCGGCGGCATCGCCGTCCAATGCGACGTGAGCAGCGCCGACGGCGCTGCTGCTTGCGTGGCGGAAGTGGCAAAAACGCTCGGCGAGCCCCGTATCCTGGTTAATTGCGCCGGCATCGCCATCGGCGTGAAGACAATCGGCAAGGACGGCCCGCATCCGCTCGACCAGTACCGCAAGGTGATCGAGGTCAATCTGATCGGCACCTTCAACATGATCCGCCTCGTCGCCGACCGGGCCGCGAAGCTTGCGCCGCTGGAGGGCGGCGAGCGCGGCGTCATCGTCAACACGGCATCGGTCGCCGCCTATGACGGTCAAATCGGCCAGGCGGCCTATTCGGCCTCCAAGGGCGGCGTCGTCGGCATGACGCTGCCGGTGGCGCGCGACCTCGCCCGGTCGGGCATTCGCGTCTGCACCATTGCGCCCGGCATCTTCAAGACGCCGATGATGGCCGGCATGCCGCAAGAGGTGCAGGATTCGCTGGGCGCCGCGGTGCCCTTCCCGTCCCGTCTCGGCGAGCCTTCCGAATATGCAGCCCTTGTGCTGCACATCATCGAAAACCAGATGCTCAACGGCGAGACCATCCGCCTCGATGGCGCCATCCGCATGGCGCCGAAGTAGCCGACCATGAGTGCCCGACCATGAGTGCCGAGGTCTCCCCGCTGGCGAAGACCGGCCCGCTCGCCGGTCTGACGGTGATCGAGATGGCCGGGATTGGACCGGTGCCGCTGGCCGGCCTGATGCTGTCGGAGATGGGAGCCGAGGTGCTGCGCATCGAGCGGGCTGGATCAACCCAGCCGTTTCTGTCGCTACCGGACGAATATGACATCGACCGTCACGGCCGCTCTATGCTGCGGATTGACCTGAAGCGCCAGGAGGGTGTCGAACTGGTGCTGCGCCTCGCCGAAAAGGCCGACATGCTGATCGAAGGGTTTCGTCCTGATGTCATGGAGCGGCTTGGTCTCGGGCCCGATGCCGCAGTGGCGCGCAACCCGGCGCTGATCTACGGCCGCATGACGGGGTTCGGCCAGAACGGACCGCTATCTGGTCGTGCCGGTCACGACATCACCTATCTCGCCTATTCGGGTGTGCTGCACGCTATCGGCCAGGAAGGAAGCCGGCCAGTCCCACCGCTCAACCTCGTCGCCGACTATGGCGGCGGCGCCATGATGCTGATTGCCGGCGCGCTGGCCGCGCTGTTTGAGCGTTCGCGCTCCGGCAAGGGCCAGGTGATCGACGCCGCGATGACCGAGGGCGCTTCGATGCTGACGACACCTATGCACGCCTTGATGGCGGCGGGCCTGTGGAGTGACAGGCGCGGCGCGAACCTGCTCGATTCCGGCGCGCCCTTTTACGACACCTATGAGACGGCGGACGCACGGCACGTCGCCGTCGGCTGCCTTGAACCCCGGTTCTTCGCCGAATTCGCAAGACTGCTACCGCTCGACGAGCGTTTTGTACGCGGCCAATACGACAGGACCTTGTGGCCAGAGATGCGTGCCGCGATTGTCGATCGGGTCCGGCAGAAGACACGGGACGACTGGGACCGGCTCTTTGCTGCGACCGATGCTTGCTTTGCGCCGGTTCTGTCGCTGAGGGAAGCCAGGGATCATCCGCACAATCGCGCTCGCAACGCCTTTGTGACGTCGGGTGCGCTTGAGCGCCCCGCCCCAGCGCCGCGCTTTTCGCGCTCCCGGCCGACGCTTGCCGCCGTGCCGGCCGTTCACGATCGTCAGGCGGCGACCGTGCTGGCACGCTTCGGCCTTTCGGCAAGCGAGACTGAGGCCCTTGTCAAATCCGGTGTGATAGGTTGATAACTGGAGAGCAAAAATCAGCTTAAGACGGTGAGCATTTTGGGTGATCGAAAGAAGGACGTGATTCGCGAGACCGACGCCGAAGCGACCAGGCTGGCGAAGACGCTGATCCGCAGTGCCCGTTTCGGCGCGCTGGCGGTGATCGAGCCTGGGACCGGTTCGCCGCTGGCCAGCAGGGTTGGTGTCGCCACCGATATCGACGGCACGCCGCTGATCCTCGTATCGATGCTGTCCGCCCACACCGGCGCGATCCTTGCAGACCCGCGCTGTTCCCTGCTTGTCGGCGAGCCAGGCAAGGGCGACCCGCTGGCGCACCCGCGGTTGACGCTCGTCTGTCGGGCAGCACGGCTTGAGCGCGGATCCGACGAGCACGCCCGCGCCGAACGGCGTTATCTCAACCGTAACCCCAAGGCGAAGCTCTATGCCGGGCTTGGCGACTTCTCGGTCTTCCGCCTCGAGCCGGAGCGCGCCAGTCTCAACGGCGGCTTTGGCAAGGCCTACTTGCTCGAGCGCACCGATCTGGTCATGACCGCGCCGATCGTCGAAGAGCTTGCCGCTGGCGAACAATCCGCCCTCGACCACATGAATGCCGACCATGGCGATGCAATTGCCGTCTACGCCCGCCATTTCGCCAAGGCCGCAGGCGACGGCTGGATCATCACCGGCTTCGACGCCGACGGCATGGACCTGGCGTTGGGCGACGATGTCTGCCGGGTCTTTTTCCCCGAGCCACTGAGGACGGCGCGTGAGCTCAGGCATGTTCTGGTCGACATGACAAAGACCGGCCGAGTGGCAGACGAAACACAGTCCGACAGTTAATCGCGTCGGGTCGAAAGCAAGTCTTGAGGTTTGAGTGAAATGTTCTACCCTTTCGCGGGAGCGTTGAATCGTCAGCGCACATTCGCGAGTGAGTCTATGGAATCAGACGCTATTGCCCCCATAGCGCCGGATGAGCAGGAAGGTATGGGGGATCAATGGTCTCGAAAAAGCTAATCGCCAACGCCGAATCAGCGGCTGCGTTTCTGACGCTGATGGGCAACGAGAAACGACTGTTGATCATGAACTATCTGGCCGATGGTGAAATGTCGGTCGGCGCTATCGCCGAGAAGGTTCTGCTCAGCCAATCCGCCTTGTCACAGCATCTGGCCAAACTGCGGGCGCTCGATCTCGTCGAGACCCGGCGCGACCGGCAGATGATCTACTATTCCTGTAAATCCGATGCCGTGCGCGAACTTCTCAACACGCTGGACGGGATTTTCGGCGAGGGTGAGCTGTCGCAGATGGCGTACCGCCCGCGTCGCTCCGGGACTTGACCGGCCGGCCCAAGTTCTTCTTCCCTCGCTGACCCTATTTCGTCTGCCGAGGAACGCATGCGTCCCATTCATATCGACGACCCGCAAGACCCGCGCGTCTCCGCCTATCTCGATATCCGCGAGCGCGATCTTGCCGGCCGGCAAGGCCGCTTCATTGCCGAAGGCAAGGTGGTGCTCGAAATGCTGTTCGCCGCCGAACGCTTCACGGCCGAATCGGTGCTCATACTCGAAAACCGGCTGGCCGGCCTCGATGCAACCCTGCGCCGGGCGCCCGCGGACCTTCCGATCTATGTGGCGACCAGCGAGGTCATGGACAGGATTGCCGGCTTTCACATGCATCGCGGCATATTGGCGATCGGCCGCAAGGGTGCGGCGCAGCCTGCCGAGGCCTTGCTGGACACCCTGCCCGCCCGTGCGTTGATCGTCGTGCTGGTCGGCATCGCCAACCATGACAATATGGGCTCGATCTTTCGCAATGCCGCTGCTTTCGGCGCCGATGCGGTGTTTCTGGACACGACCTGCTGCGATCCGCTGTACCGCAAGGCGATCCGCGTCTCGGTCGGCGCCGCGCTGAAAGTTCCCTTCGCCTCCTTCACTGAGACCGGCGGCTTCACCGCAGCGCTCGACCGGCTGGGCTTCGGCCAGTTCGCTTTGTCGCCACGCGGGCGAACCGAGATCCGTAATGCGAAAAGGACCGAACGGCTGGCGCTCTATCTCGGCACCGAAGGCGAAGGCCTGCCTGAGAGCCTGCTCGCCCGCCTGCGGACGGTGCGGATCGATATGGCAGAAGGCTTCGACAGCCTGAATGTCGCCGCCGCGTCAGCCATCGCCTTGCATCATTTTTCGGCAGGCAGGACCTGAGCCGCAGAGGTCAGCATCACTGCCTGGGTTCAATGCGCCGACTCGGCCTTCTGCAGCGCCCGCACGCGATCGGCAAGGCTGCGTTCACCGCTTCCCGATTGCTTGGGTGCCGCAAGAACCTTTGCGATCGGCGAATCCGGCCCGTCGAGCTTCGCCGTCAGGGCGACGACCTGCGCCGCCAGGTCGCTCATCTGCTCGCGCAACGCAGCGTTGGCGCGGCGCGCATCGCTGCCGCCTTCCGATTTGGACGCCTCGAAGGCGGCAATATCCGTTTTCAGTTTCTTGTTCTCGCGGGCCAGTTCCGTCAGCCTCGCCTCCAACCGCTCCCGGTCGCTGTCGAGCTTGGCGATGGCTTTTTCGATGTCTTGGTCGCCCTTGACGGCCGCATCGACCTGACTGCCTTGCACTCCGACGAGACGCACCGCCGACGCGTTTTCCACGCTTTCGCCTTTTGACTTTTCGCGAAGCCGCGCGATTTCCTTTTCGCGGCGATCAAGCTTGTCCTCGCGATCGGCAAGCGTGGCGAGCAGGCGCTCGACCTTTTTGACCAGTTCGCCGGTCCTTTTCTTCTCGGCTTTCAGCGCGTCTCGCACGGCCTTGCTCTCGGCCGCGATCTCCTGTTGGCGCCTGTCCGCCTCCTTGCGTTGGCCGCGCAGCACCGAAATGTCGTCGGCCAGCTTTTGCAGTTCGGATTCGCGCGCCACAAGTTCGATCTGACGGCTGCTGGAAGAAAAGCTGGCGTCGTCATACATGTGCTCCAGCTTTTTCAGCTCGAGCACACGCTTTTCCAGGGCATGCTCGGCTTGAGCGAGCCGATCCGACAAAAGCTGCAACTGGTCTTCGCGCTGCCGAAATTCTTTGCCCTTGGCCTCGAGTTCGGAAAGGGCCTGTTCCTTGTCCTTCCGCTCGACCGCCAGCTCCTTCAGTGCCTCGCGGCCGCGGCCGATCTCGACAAGCTGTTCGGCCGATTTCTCGCGCAGCGATTTGACGGTCATCTCAAGCCGGCGCGTCGACATGGCGAACTCGGCGCGGATGCGATCCTTCTCCGCTTGGATCTCGGCCAGCGTCAGCGGCATCGAGCCCTCGACGCGCTTGCGCGTCAGCATCACGGCCCGCCGCCAGATGGCCGGGGCAATCATCAGCGCCAGAAAGCCGGCGCAGAGAAAGCCGAGGACAAAGAACAGGACCGACTGAACCAAGGTGACTATCCGTTATGGACGGCAAACAACCGTTATGGACTGTGCCACGTTCGCATGACGGAATTCCAGTGCTGCGGCAAGGGTCTGCCGCAGCAATGTCCAGATCGTCAACCCTGGAACCAATCGAGATCGCGAGGCAACCGCTTGCTCAGAACGGATTCCAGGTGGCGCGCTGGGTAAGCTTGAGATAGCCGAGATTGACACCAAGCCGGGCGCCGACGCCGGTACGGATCGGCACCAGCAGCACATTGTTGTTCTTCATCACGTTGAAGCCGACGCCAGCCACGATATAGGCCGAGCCGGCAACGCCGCCGAAACGATTGTAGAGGCTGTTCACATCATCGAGATTATAGACCAGCATCATCACCCGCGAGCCTTCGCCGCCAAAATCCCAGCCAAGCGACGGGCCCTGCCAGAACACTTTGTGATCACCGGCATTCTTGGTGTAGAGCGTGCCTTCGCCATAGGTCAGGCCACCGATCAGCGCGCCCGAGCCCTCTTCGCCAAGCAAATAGCCATTGGGCAGGCCGTAGGAGGCGAAAATCTTTTCGACGACGGTAGCGAGCCCGCCCGATGTCGCGCCGAAGAATTTATGACCGGAATCGACGATCTCCTGAGCGGTGTACTCCTGGGCCCGCGAAGCCGAGGTTGAAAAGACGACAAGGCCCATGAGAGCGATCGCCATCGAGATGACACGGAAAAAGCTCCGGTCGTAGTATCGGGAATACATGCTTCCAATCTCCGTCAGGGAGCACCTTCGCCGACGCCTCGCATCCGTGCGGCTCTTTGGCGGCCGTTAAGGATGGCTGTTATAGGCAAACTATGCCGTAATCCTTTTTCAACCATTAAGCTTTCACATGAAGATGGCGGTTAGAAGGCTGGTTCGAGCCGGTTTCGCGTCGCCCGCGCAGTATCCGCACCCTGCGTGAACACACCATTTTCGATAACGACAATTCCGGATTTGTTGCTGCACGCTCAGGCGCTGTGTATTCAGTAGGCCTTGGGAGAGAGCGTGATTCGTGTGGGCAGGCGTGATCATCGATCGCCCGGCCATTTTTAGTGAAATTTTGCAGGGACTTTCGCCGATGGCCGAGCTTTTCACCCTTTCCGCACCCGATCTCGCAGCGCTTTTGTGCAGCCGGGTCTGCCACGACATCATTTCGCCAGTCGGCGCCATAAACAACGGGCTCGAGCTGCTCGATGAAGGCGGCGCCGACGAAGACGCCATGAAGTTGATTCGCCAGAGCGCCAGAAACGCTTCGGCTCGCCTGCAATTCGCCCGCATCGCCTTCGGCGCGGCCGGCTCTGCCGGCATGATGATCGACACGGGAGACGCCGAGGCCGTTGCGATCGCCTTCCTGAAGAACGAGAAGCCGGAACTGGTCTGGAACGGAACCCGCGCACTGCTGCCCAAGAACAAGGTCAAGCTGCTGCTCAACCTCATTCTCGTCGCCAACGCCGCCATCCCGCGTGGTGGCAAGCTTACGGTCACGCTTGAAGACCTCGACACCGAACCACGCTTTGCGCTCGCCGCGAGCGGTCCGATGCTGCGCGTGCCGCCCAAATTCCTGGAACTTCATTCCGGCAACAAGCCTGAGGAGCCGATCGACGCGCATTCGGTGCAGCCCTATTACACACTGCTTCTGGCGCGCGAGGCCAATATGACGATATCGATCCACGCGACCGCGGAAGAAATCGTGCTTTCGGTTGCCTGAGGCAGCCAAGCTGGCCGAAAAGGACAGATAAGTATTTTTCTAGACAATATTTACTACTCCACCACAGTCGAACGAAATGAGTCTTCCCACCTAGATCGGATGAAGCATCGACCAAGTAGTTTCTGTATAAGCCGTTCTTGCAAAAATTTTACCTAATGGCTTTTCGGCTTCTTTACCGGATTGACCTACAGTGCCCTTCAGTACCGCGACGCTGCCGGATTGCCGCATGGCAAAGAGGGCCCGGAAATGAAACGCTGCATGTTCATCGACGATTCGAGCGTCATCAGGAAGGTTGCAAAGCGCATCCTGGGTGGATCCGACATGCTGGTCATCGAAGCCGCCAGCGGATTTGATGCGGTCGAGATGTGCACTGCCGACATGCCGGACATCATCGTCATCGACGGCGCCTTGCCGGACATGCAGGCGGTGGACGTCATCCGCCGCGTGCGCGCCATGGAAAGCCCGGTTCAGCCCCAGATCCTGATTTCGCTGGTTGAGGTCGACGTCGCTTCGATCATGCGGGCAAAGCGCGCCGGCGCTCAAGGCTATCTGCTGAAGCCGTTCAATCGGCCGCAACTTCTCGAGCGCTTCCGCACCTTGACCGTTGCAGCCTGATTCGCCGAACCCCTCGCGCATGATCCCGGAAATCGGCGCTCTAATATCTGCGACATGAACGCAAAATCCGGCCGAAGCCGGATTTTTGTCGGAAAAATCGATCGGATCGACGTTGTCGGCTCAGGCGCTGACGCGGATATCTTCCGGCTCGCGCAGCACATAGCCGCGACCCCAAACCGTCTCGATGTAATTCTGGCCGCCGGAAGCAGCGTCGAGCTTCTTGCGCAGCTTGCAGATGAAGACGTCGATGATCTTCAGCTCCGGTTCGTCCATGCCGCCGTAAAGGTGGTTGAGGAACATTTCCTTGGTAAGCGTGGTGCCCTTGCGCAGCGAGAGCAACTCCAGCATCTGATATTCCTTGCCGGTCAGATGCACGCGCTGGCCACCGACCTCAACGGTCTTGGCATCGAGATTGACCACCAGGTCGCCAGTGGTGATCACCGACTGGGCATGGCCCTTGGAGCGCCGCACGATAGCGTGGATGCGGGCGACCAGTTCGTCCTTGTGGAACGGCTTGGTCATGTAGTCGTCTGCGCCGAAGCCGAGGCCGCGTACCTTGTCCTCGATGCCGGCCATGCCGGAGAGGATAAGGATAGGCGTCTTCACTTTCGAAAGGCGAAGTGTTCTCAAGACCTCATATCCCGACATATCGGGGAGATTGAGGTCGAGAAGGATGATGTCGTAGTCGTAGAGCTTGCCTAGATCGACACCTTCTTCACCAAGATCGGTCGTATAGACATTGAAACTTTCCGATTTCAGCATCAGCTCGATGCTTTGTGCGGTCGCACTGTCATCTTCTATCAGCAGAACACGCATTTCATTCCCCTTTTCTGCTGCCGGACCATTTCACGACCCGTCCAGGACCGGAGCAGTGATTGCCTGAGCAGAGGCTGCCATCGAATGGTTAACAAAACCTAATTCCGTGCCGTTGACGGTACCAGATTTTTTAACCCCTTTCTACACCTTGTTGAATCTAATAATGAATCACAGAACCAAACGGCTAATGCAGAACATTAAAAAGCCAGACTAAGTGACTCCAGGGACTCGTCGGCCGCGTTTCCGTATCGAGAGCCGGAATTTTTACCCGGCCTTAAGTCCTGAGCCGTATGATTAACAATGCCCGTAAACGAATGGTTACCGCCGGCAAAAAACTTTAGGAATTTGTTTCCCATAGTTCCGGTAAAGTCGGTGGAAACGGGTGAAGCCTGAGGTTTGCCAGGTGGATTGGGCGATATGTGCAGGTGTGCGTTTCCAGGAGTACCGAATCATGAAGTCACGTGAAAACCTCGTTCGGCTGAAGCAGTTTCAGGTGAACGAGAAGAGGCGGCAATTGCTGCAATGCGACATGATGATCGCTGAATTCGAGCGCATGGCTGTCGAACTGGAACTTCAGATCACTGCCGAAGAAAAGAAAGCCGGCATCACCGACATCAACCATTTTGCCTATCCGACCTTCGCCAAGGCAGCGCGCCTGCGCCGCGACAACCTCAGAAATTCGCAAAGCGACCTCGCCCAGCAACGAAGCGTCGCCGAATCACTGCTCGGCGAAGCCGAAGCGGAGCTTTCCAAAGCGGAAATGCTCGAATCGCGCGACACCAAGATCCGCGACGCCGAGACCGGCGGCCGCAGCGCCATGATCGGCTGAAAACAAGGCTTTAAGGGCCAATCAAAGCCCAGCGATCCGGGCGTTGCTCATCTGGAACGTCGCCGCTCATACCGGGCCGTCAGCAGGCTTACGCCACCAAATCCCCTTCATGTTCCGCGACCGCCCGCGCCCGGGCATCCTTGATGTCGGGAGCATGCTGCTCTGACCAGGACCTGATCTGATTGAGCAGCCCCGCCAGGTTCTGGCCGAGCTCGGTCAATTCATATTCGACCCGCGGTGGGATAACCGGAAAGATCTCGCGCCGCACCAGGCCATCGCGCTCAAGCACGCGCAGCGTGTGCGTCAGCATTTTCGGAGAAATGCCTTCGAGCTTGCGCGCCAATTCGCCGTTGCGCAGCCGGCCCCGGCGCAACGCGCAGATCACCAGATAGACCCATTTACTGGCGAGCATTTCAAGCACGGTGTGCGAGGGGCACGTCCGCCGGAATGCGTCGTAGCCAAATGGGGATTTATCTTCGCTATCCATAAGGTGTCTATATATCGAAAAGGTACATACTAGACAAGCGGATATTACTATCCAAATGATAGTGGCACACCAACAAGCAGGAGAGCCTCCCAATGCGTGCCGTTATCCAGAATTCCGTCGGCGGACCCGAAGTCCTCGTCATCGCCGACCGTCCGGCACCGTCGCCCAACGCCGGCGAGGTGCTTATCCGCGTCGGCGCCTCCGGCATCAATCCGGTTGATGGCGCGGTTCGCGCCGGCCGCTATCCGCTGCTCGGCGAGCCGCCCTTCATCCTCGGCTGGGATGTTTCGGGAACCGTCGAGGCGCTGGGGTCTGGCGTAACCGGCCTAAAGGTCGGCGACGCCGTATTCGGAATGCCGCGCTTTCCCAAGCAGGCGGCCGCCAATGCCGAATTGGCCGCCGTCCCGGCGGACGAGATCGCGCCGAAGCCGAAAGGCATCGATCACCTCCATGCCGCGGCACTGCCGCTGGCCGGCCTGACGGCCTGGCAAGGTCTGGTTCGCCATGGCGGGCTCGAACAAGGCCAGCGCGTATTGGTCCACGCGGCGGCCGGTGGCGTCGGGCATTTGGCGGTGCAGATCGCCAAGGCGCGCGGCGCTTATGTCGTCGCCACCGCGAGCCCTGAAAAGCTCGACTTCGCACGCTCGCTGGGAGCCGACGAAGTGATCGATTACACAAAGGATGATTTCGTCGACAAGGCCCATGACATCGACCTCGTCCTGGAGATGTTTGGCGGCGATCATGCGCAGCGCTCGCTGAAGGTTCTCAAGGCCGGCGGCGTGCTGGTGTCATTGCTCGATGTCAGCGACACCACAAAGGCAGAAGCCAAGGCGCAAGATATCCGCGTCGAGCGGATGTCCGTCGTGCCCGACCGCGCAGGCCTTGTAGAACTTGGCAAGCTTATCGAAGCGAAAAAGCTTGCCGCCCATGTGGCAAAGGCCTTTCCGCTCGAAGAAGCAGGCGCTGCCCATGCCTTTCTCGCCACCAGGCCGATCGGCAAGGTGGTGCTGACGGCCTGAAGCAGAGAAAACCGTTCCGGCAAAACAAAAAGGGCGCGGATTATCGCGCCTTTTGACGTCCTCGAACCAGCCTTAATGCCGATATTGCTGGATGCGCGTCGTGCGCAGCCCGGCAAGGCCATATTCGTCGATCGACGCCTGCCAGGACAGGAATTCCTCGGTGGTCAGCTTGTAGCGCTGGCACGCCTCTTCGAGGCTCAAAAGCCCGCCGCGCACAGCCGCCACCACTTCCGCCTTGCGTCGGATAACCCAGCGGCGTGTGTTCGTCGGCGGCAGATCGGCAATCGTAAGAGGGCTGCCGTCAGGCCCGATAACATATTTGACTCGCGGTCTAACAAGATCGGTCATCGTACTCTCTACTAAAAACTCAAAGACCCAATCCCCACCACATTACCGCCACAGCTTTAAAAATTGCCTAAGCAGACCCTAATAGCTAGGTAAGGATCATGAACGCCGCGTTAGTCTTTTCGTCGGCATTTGAGATATCTGCCGGCAAGCGTCGCATCCGTTCAAAAAAATCGGCCAGTTCGCGAAGCTGGCGTACCTGGAAAGCTTGACCTATATTCCGGCCATTGGCATTCAAGCGCCGTCGTCCAGGCGCATGCAGAACGAAAGAACCATGAACAGCCTCGACCTTCCCCGACGTCCCGAAGATACCCGCATCGTTGTCGCCATGTCGGGCGGAGTCGATTCGTCGGTCGTTGCCGGCCTTTTGAAGCGCGAAGGCTATGATGTCGTCGGCGTAACGCTACAGCTCTACGACCATGGCGCGGCAACGCACCGGGCCGGCTCGTGCTGCGCCGGCCAGGACATCGACGATGCCCGTCGCGTCTCCGAGACGCTCGGCATTCCGCATTATGTGCTCAATTACGAGGAGCGCTTCCGCAAGGCGGTGATCGACCCCTTCGCCGAGAGCTATGTGGCCGGCGAAACGCCGATCCCTTGCGTTTCCTGCAACCAGACGGTGAAGTTCGCCGACCTTCTGACGACCGCCAAGGAGCTTGGCGCCGACGCGCTGGCCACCGGCCATTACATTCGCTCCGGCGCCAATGGCGCCCATCGCGCACTGTACCGGCCGGTCGACGCGGACCGCGACCAGAGCTATTTCCTGTTCGCCACAACACAGGCGCAGATCGATTATCTGCGCTTTCCGCTCGGCGGCCTGTCGAAGCCGCAGGTTCGCGCTATCGCCGAGGAAATGGGACTGACGGTCGCCGCCAAGCAGGACAGCCAGGACATCTGCTTCGTGCCGCAGGGCAAATATTCAGACATCATCGCCAAGCTGAAGCCGACTGCTGCCAATCCGGGCGATATCGTCCATATCGACGGCCGCGTGCTCGGCCGCCATGAAGGCATTTTGCGCTACACGATCGGTCAGCGCCGCGGCATCGGCATCGCCTCGGGCGAGCCGCTCTACGTCGTCCATCTCGACGCCGACCGGGCCCGCGTCGTCGTTGGCCCGCGCGAGGCGCTGGAGACGCACAAGATTTATTTGCGCGACATGAACTGGCTGGGCGACGCTGCGCTGTCCGACATCCAGGCGGCCGGGCTGGAGCTTTTCGCCAAGGTCCGCTCGACACGCCCGCCGCGCCCGGCGGTGCTGCATCACAGCGCCGGCGTCACTACGGTGGAGCTGGTCGACGGTGAGTCCGGCATCGCGCCCGGCCAGGCCTGCGTGCTCTATTCCGACGACGGCAACGAGGCTCGCGTGTTCGGCGGCGGCTTCATCGAGCGTTCCGAGCGAGGCGCCGAGGCTGAGGCGATGCTGACGCGGCTGGCGGCCCGGCCGGCGCAGGTTCCCGCCGAATAGACGGTGATCCCGATTCTATCGGGATGGATCAGGCTCTAATACAGCGGCGCTTTTCTCTCGGGAAGACGATCCGGTGTGGGTAATCGTGCCAGCGGTCAGGATGCGCAGCACCCTGATGGCTTCCTCGCCGCCGGTGCGCGGTTCTGCCCGCGTCTCGATGCACTGGATGAAATGCTCGAGCTCTCGCGTCAGCGGCATGCCCTCGCCCACCGCCACGTAGGACGGCTCGTTGGTGGTGAAGGCCCATTGGCCGCTGTCTTGCCACACCGCGTGGCGGTAGACGGCGAGCTTGCGCTCCCACGGCTCGACATCGTCGAACACCGCCATCGCCTTGGTGCCGACCACGGTCAGCCGCCGTTCGCGGTAAGGATTGAGCCGCGACGCGAAGAGATGGCTGCGCAGGCCGTTGGGAAAGCGCATATGCAGATGCGCGAAATCACTGAGATTGTCGAGGAGCGCTGCCCCTTCGCCGCGCACCTCGATCGGCTCCGTGCCCGTGATGGCCAGGATCATCGACAGATCGTGCGGCGCCAGATCCCACAGCGCGTCGTTCTCGGTGTGGAACTTGCCGAGCCCGAGCCGGTGCGAATGGATATAGCGGACTTCGCCGAGCTCGCCATTGTCGATCAGCGCCTTCAACGTCTCGAAGGCTGGATGAAAGCGCAGCACATGGCCGACCATGAAGACGCGGCCATTGTCGGCCGCCGCCTTTACCGAACGCTCGGCATCCGTCACCGTCAGCGCGATTGGCTTTTCCACCAGCACGTCCTTGCCGCCCTGGACGGCGCGCACCGCCATATCGGCGTGGAACTGCGGCGGCAGCGCCATGACGATGGCGTCGATGTCTTTTCGAGCAAACAGCGCCTCCGGCTCGATCGCCAGGCAATCCTGTTCACTGGCGAAGCCTTCAGCGCGGGCTGGGTTGACGTCCGAGACCGCGTGAAGCGCGCCGAGCGCCTTGAGGGTGCGGATGTGGTTGCTGCCCCAGTATCCGCAACCGAGGACTGCAATGCGCGGTTTCATCAATTCCAACTCTAGAATTTCGTGGCCGAGACATAGCGGCGCACTCCGCCGAACTCAACCCCGGCATTTCAGCTCAAATTCCTGCCCGGTAGAGCTTTTCGCCCATTGGAGCGACGCACGTCCGCTTGGACGCACAAAGTTCTCACCTCATGACTTTGACCCTTCGCACCGTGCTTTCCGAAATCGATTCCGATATCCGGCCCGAAGCGATAGAATATGCCAATATGCCGGCTGCATCGATGCTTGACAGGCTTGGCCTCCCAACCTTATATCCGCCCGACCTTGGCGAACGCTTCGACATGCCTTCTGATTTAAGGCGGATTTCGGGCCTTTCGCCGCCCTGGCGGGGTAGCTCAGTTGGTTAGAGCACGGGAATCATAATCCTGGGGTCGGGGGTTCAAGTCCCTCTCCCGCTACCAAAATCTGGTTAACTCACTGAAATCTATAATAAATCTCCCCCTCGATGGTAGCGCCATCGGACGGAATTTCATAATGAGATCAAAGGAGCACTCGACTCGGAAGTAGCCTTAGGGCAGCCGTCGCAACACGCATCGAATGGCGGAGCCGGAGAACTGCTCCTGCCGCGTGAACACGCCCAACTTAAGCGACCGGCCGGAACGCTCCGGGATGCCTGACCTCAAGGTCCGTATCGATCTTGGCGGCAGCTTGCGTCTCGTTGGGCGGACTTCTGGCCAAAGCGACTGAGAGCCGCGTAGGGCGTCTGAAGGCCTTGGCCGTTGCACGCTGCTCAGCGGAACATCGAGCCACCATCCACGTCGAGCGCCGCGCCGTAGATAAAACTTGCGGCATCGGAACAGAGGAACAGGATCGCGGCAGCCATGTCATCGGGCTGGCCCATGCGGCGAATCGGCAGGTTGGCTGCGATGCGATCCTTGAGGGCCTGATCGACATGCGAGTGCATCGGCGAATCGGTCGGCCCTGGATTGAGGGCGTTGATGCGCACTTTCTTTCCCGCCAGCTCGCGCGCAACGGACTTCACCAGCGACAGCGTGCCGGCCTTTGAAGCTGCATAGGCCGTGTCGGCGATGAGGCCACCGCCACCGTGCACGCCAGCATCAGAAGCCACGCAGACAATGTTTCCACCGTTGGGACTGCCTTGCATGCGCTGCACGGCCCCCTGAACGGTGAAGAAGGTGCCCAGCAGATTGACGCCGAGCACACGCTGCCAGTGCGCCCAATCCTGTTCCGGGATTCTCTTGGCGGTAATGATCGCGGCGCAGGTGACGACATTGTCGAGCCGCGCCAGATTGGCGTCGCAATAGTCGAACATACGCCTAATGCTGTTGGGATCGCCCATGTCGGCCACCACCTCATGCGACGTTGCGCCTATTCCTTTCAGTTCGTCGTGACGCTTGCTGAGGCCCTCCGCATCGCGGTCGCAGAGCACGACCTCGGCCCCCTTGGAAAGGAATGCACGGGCGGTCTCGAAACCCATGCCGCTCGCGGCGCCGGTCACCAGCACGGTTCTGCCGGCAAAGCTGTCTTGGGCGAATGTGGCGTATGCGTCAGTCATGGTTTCTCCGAGAACAAGCGGGATAGCCGGCCACAGGCAGAGCCTCTGGCGAGGCGCTGGATTCAGGCCTTCAGATGCAGCGTCACCAGCACTGTACATTCCGCACCATCATCGAAATGCGCCGCGACACGCAGCCAGTTGCCGAAATGGGCGAGCCGCGCCATTGCCACGCCGTCGCGTTTGTCCGGCATTGGAAATTCGGTGCCTTCGCGCAGCCAACGCATTCCGTCCGGCGAAACCTCAATCCACGCCGTCGTAGTGGGTCCGACAGGTTCTTTAAGCGCGCGCACGAAGAAAATCGCCTCGCGCGCCCACCCTGCCTCATAGGGCTCGCTGGCGGCTTCACCACGCCAGCATTCATTGCGCGAGACGACCGCGGTGAAGTTCTCGGGCAGCATCAGAAGTCTCCTGAAATGCAAATGGAGTCGACGTAGAGGAAGGCGCGTTTGGCAACGTCGGTTTCCGCGAACAGGGCGAAGTTGAGCATGCACCAAAGGTTCTTCATCGCCGGAATGCGGATCGAATCGAACCCCGAGAGATCGAAGCTGCGATCGTTGCAGCGCAGCCCGAGCGCCGTCATCGATTCCAGGTCGAAGTCGAAGCACAGATAGGTCCAGTTCACCTTGGTGGGGACCTCGTTGTAGCAGAGGCGCTGCGATCCACCGGGAAGATCGAGCCAGTTCTCCGACGCCAGATGGTAGTGGCTGATCGTCTTGTTGTCGGTGCCGATCGGGATGATTCTCTCGGTCTCACGCTTGTATTGCCATTTTTGCAGATGTTGGCCGTCGAGCGCATTCAGGAAGCGCAGATGCGGCATGACGCGGTCGTCATGGCTGTCTTTGTCTCCACCCTGCAGGTCGAACAGGAAGCCGACGGAGCGCACATCGGTCTCGGACAGTTTCAGCTCGCTGGCCTCAGGCTTGAAGGTAAAATACATTTCGAAACGGATCGGCCCGCGTTTCCTGAACGTGTGGCGTTTGATGGCGACGTTGCGTGCGCCAGGCACCGGACGTGTTGCGACCTTCAAGGCGTAGGAAGAGCCCATTCCCCCGTGCGAGCCGGCATCCCAGTGTCCGAGCGTCGACAGCATTGCGCTTGTATGCTGCGCGTAACCGGGCAGCATGGTGTCAAGATCGTCCTCGTAGTTGCCGACAAGCTGCGACCAACCGCAGTGGCCACGCGAGAAATCGTCGAACGACAGAATCCGCGGCAGCGGGTCGAAGCGGCTGAGCGCCGGATCGGCGCGCAGCAGCGCCAGCCGCATCGCCTCTGTCAAGGTATCGGGTGGGTTCGGAGCCTGGATTTTCATCTGGTCGTCGGCCTCATTCGGCTTTTAGTTTCTTGACGGCATCCCAGTCGATTTCGATGCCGAGTCCCGGCCGATCCGGGACGTCGAGCGTTCCGCTCTTCTGCCGGCGGCACCCGGGAGCGAGATCGGCCAAACTCGTCTTGAACGGACTGGCGTCACATTCGCATTCCATGACGGCGAAGTTCGGCATCGCTGCAGCCAGATGGACGCTCGCGGTCTCGCAGACGATGCCCGACATGCCGATGTGCGGCGCATAGCGGATGTCATGGGCGGCGGCGTAATCCGCCATGCGACGTGTCTCCGTGATGCCGCCCGCGCGCGCTACGTCTGGTTGCAGCACGGACAGCGTCCGATTGGCGATCAGGCGTTGCGCCTGGTCGAGGGTGAAATTGCTTTCGCCTGCAGCCAGCGGCACGTCACAGCGCCGGCGCAGTTCTTCGTAACCCTGCTCGTTCTCCGGCTGCAGCGGCTCCTCGAACCAGAAATAGCCGTATGCCGAAAGCGCACTGCCGACCTCGACAGCCTCATCCATGTTGTAGGCCCAGTTTGCGTCGACACAGAGCCCGATCACGTCGCCGGCCCGCTTGCGGATGCGCTCGATACGTTTGCAGGCGTCACGCACAGGCCGCGCTATCTTCACCTTGATGCGCGTAAAGCCCTCGTCAACATAGCGATCGAGTTCAGCGTCGGCGGCCTTGTCGTCGACCCAATTGACAGCGGCGGCGTAAACGTCAATGCGATCGCGTCCAACGCCCCCAAGAAGCTTCGCGACCGGCTGCCCGGCCGCCTTGCCAAGGATATCCCAAAGCGCAATGTCCACGCCGGCGATGGCCTCAATCAGCATGCCCCCCGCCCTGCCCGACAGCGCGCGGCGCATGGACTGCCACAGAGCGCCGATGTTGCGCGCGTCCTGGCCGAGAAGGCGCGGCGTCAGCGAGCCTTCGATCAATTCGACATAGGCCTTGGGTGAGAACCGCGCCAGGGTTTCGCCGACGCCGACGATACCCTCGGTCGTACGCACCTCAACAAGAACCAGCGAAACCTTTTCATAAACGCCCCAGGACGTGACCGTAGGCTTGGGCAGCGTCTGGCTGAGGGGATGAGCAATCACCTCGGCAATCTTCAACGACTCCGCCACGATTGGATCGCTCCCGCGCATCGACTCCAGACTTCCTCCTTCGGACGATTTCTCATAGCGCCAACGTCGCAACATAGCAACTGGCAAACTTAGTTGCTATGTTGGCTGCAATTGTGCTAGGCAGCCGTTGAGAGGATGCCGAATGCCCGCAGACGCCGAACGCAAGTCGATTTTCGCCGCAAAACTCGCGAGCCCTTCCCGCCTGGCGGACGGCGTCTCGGATGCCATCGCCGCGGCCCTGTTCGACGGACGCATTGCCCCGGGCGAGGCGCTGCCGCCGGAGGGCGAGATCGCCAGGGAATTCGGCGTCTCCAAGCCGATCGCGCGTGAGGCGCTGCGCCAGTTAACCAGCGCAGGTCTGGTATCGACGCAGCAGGGGAAGGTCGCCCGCGCCAAGGCGCTCAGCGGCGAACCGATGGACCGTATCTACGCCTATGCGGTCCGCTCCAGCCTGACGCGGCTTCAGGAAGCCAACGAAATGCGCCGCGTCATCGAGGTGGGCATCGCCCGGCTCGCCGCCGAGCGCCGCGATCCGAGAGGATTGGAAGTAATGCGCCAGGCCGTGCTCGACATGCACGCCGGCATTGGTAAGCCCGGCGATTTCACCGAAGCCGACATACAGTTCCACCTCGGCCTTGCCATGGCCACGGGCAACGCCATGATCCGCATCCAGATGGAAGGTATGCGGTCGGTCCAGCGGGAGGTTTCGGAGCTGTTCTCGCGGCGCTCCAATCGCACAAACGCGGATTGGCTGGCCACCGTCGAACGGCACCAGGCAATCTACGATGCGATCGCAGCGGGCGACACCAACCTCGCCGACCGGCGCATTCACGAGCACTTTGACGCTGCCGACATTGCCTCGCTCGAGGTGGCCGGCAAACTCGGGGGGCAGTCGGCTTGAGTCACGACCGTTTCTCCCTCGCTGGCCGGCGGGCGCTGGTGACCGGCGCCAGTTCCGGTATCGGTCGGGCGGTTGCGATTGCCCTCGCCCAGCATGGAGCGTCAGTCGCGCTGCATCATTTCGGCGACGCCGCTGGCGCGCGCGACACGGCGGCCGCCATCGGCGATGGCACCGCCATCTTTGAGGTCGATTTTACAGACGGCAAAGCGATGTCGGCTTTTGCGGACGAAGTCGCCTCCAGTGCCGACCCCATCAACATCTTGATCTCGAATGGTGCTATCGAACGACGCCGTGCATGGGGCAAGGTCGACGAGGCACATATACAGGCGCATGTCGCGGCAAACTTCACAGCGCTGCTCACCTTGGCTGCGCGGCTTGTTCCAGCCATGGCGAAGCGCGGATGGGGACGCGTGGTTGCTACCGGCAGCGTCATGGCCACGCGCCCACGCGCCGAAACAGTCGTCTACGCGTCACTGAAGGCGGCGCAACTGACGGCAGTGCGCGCCATCGCACGGGATGTCGCGCAGCATGGCGTCACAATGAATGTGGTATCGCCTGGCGCCATCGAGACCGAGGCCACGGCCGAGCGCTACCGGGACGCCGCTTTCCGCAAGGCGGTTGCGGCAAAAATTCCCGCCGGCCGCCACGGCCAGGCCGACGACCTCGTCGGAGCTTTCGTTTTCTTGTGCAGCGATGCTGCCCGCTACATCACTGGAGCCGACATCCCCGTCGATGGCGGCTGGACGATTGGCGACGCACCCGGCGTCTCGCCCGGAGTGACGGCATGACAAGACGCCGCTGCTTGCCAGGCCACTCAGATCGCATTCGCAGTTGTTGATTGGACCATCAGCGTTTTGGAGGAGACTATGAAGACCGCAATGAAGCTCGCAGTTTCGGCCCTGGCCCTGTGCGCCATGTCGACCCTGGCGCTGGCTCAGGAACTCCGGGTAACCGTATGGACCGGCAGCGAGGCCCATCTCAAGATGTTAAACGGCATCGCCGCGGGCTTCATCGCCAAGCATCCGGGCGTCACGGTGAAGTTCGAGACGGTTCCGGTCGCGGACTATACCCAGAAGCTTACCTTCCAGGTCGCCGGCGGCAACGCCCCGGACGTCGCCTGGATGATGGAAGATGCGGCACCGGCATTCGAGAACGCTGGGCTGCTGATGGACATCGGCCCGGCGCTCAAGGCGACCGAGGGATACAATTTCGACGATTTCTCCCAGCCGGCGATGGCGCTTTGGCAGAAGGACGGCACGGTCTACGGCGTGCCGTTCTCGACCTCGCCGTTCCTGATCTACTACAACAAGGACATGTTCGACAAAGCGGGTCTCGAAGATCCCAATCAGCTCGCTGCAAAGGGCGAGTGGAACACGCAGAAATTTCAGGAGGTCGCCAAGAAGATCACCGAGGCCAATCCCGGAAAATGGGGCTTTGAGTTCAAGGACGGCGAAGGCTACGCATCGCGGATGACGCACGCCCTGCTGCCGCCCGTGCGCGCCTATGGCGGAGAGCTGTGGGCGAACGGCCAGTGCGGCCTGGACAAACCGGAAGCGGTGGCTGCGGTCAAGCAACTTTATGACATGGTGTTCAAGGACAAGTCGATTGTGCCGCCTGGAGAACAGGGCGATTACTTCTCAGGCAATTCCGCGATGACCATAAACCAGATCTCGCGAGCGTCGAAGATGCCGGAGGCGGGCTTCAAATGGGGCATCGCGCCCCTGCCCTCGGGACCGGCCGGTGAGGCTCCGGTCATCGGCCAGGCCGCCCTAACGGTCTTTGAATCGGGCAAGAACAAGGACCTCGCCGCTCAACTGGTTGCCGAAATGACCAGCAAGGACAACGTGGCGATCATGGCCCAGTTCTTCCCGCCGGCCCGCAAAAGCGTTCTGGAGAGCGACGCCTTCGTCAATTCCAACAAACTGATCCCGCCCGAGCAGATGAAAAGTGTCGCCGCCGCAATCGTTAACGGCCGCGTTCATCCGTCGCATGAGCGGGTGCCGCAAATATTCGCTGCTATGTCGCCGCGGGTCGACGCGCTGTGGCGGGCCGACGCCAATGTCGAAGAAGCCGTGAAAGGCGTCTGCGCCGCCATTCAGCCTTTGCTCTGACCGGGCTCTGTTCGGTGGCCGACTCGGCATCGCGGGACAATATGGCGCGCTCGGTAAGCGCGCCGCGGTTGACCTTGAAAACCAGGGAAATGCTGGAAGCGTGGCTGTTCGTCAGCCCCACTTTCATCGGGTTCCTGATTTTCTTCCTTGGGCCGCTGGTCGCCATCTTCTACTATTCGACGACCGAGTGGAACCTGCTCAGCCAGCAGGCGACATTCGTTGGGCTTCACAATTTCCAGAATGCCCTGCTGGAGAACCCCGACTTCTGGCATGTCGTCCGAAATTCCGTGATCTTTGCGCTGGGGCTTGTTCCCCTGAACATGGCGCTGGCCCTATCGCTTGCACTGGCGCTTTCGCGGCCGTTCTTCGGCGTCGTGTTCTTTCGGACGATTTTCTTCGCACCTGTGATCACTTCCGCGATTGCCTGGGCGATCGTCTGGAAATTCATGCTGCAGGGTGAAGGTGGCGCAGTGAACCAGATGCTCGCCTGGGTCGGCATCGATGGTCCGAATTGGCTGCGCGAGCCCAACTGGGCGATGGCGGCAGTCATCGTCACCCGCGTCATCAAGATGGTCGGGCTCAACATGATCCTCTACATCGCCGCGCTTCAGTCGATACCGCGCGACTACGAGGAAGCGGCGAAATTGGAGGGCGCTTCGCGCCTGCAGATCTTCCGCATGATCACCTGGCCGCTGCTTGCGCCAACGACGCTCGTCATCATGGTTCTGACGACGATCGGTTCGTTCAAGGTGTTCGACCATATTTACCAGATGACTGGCGGCGGCCCTGAAAACGGCACCCTGGTGCTGGCGTTCTACATCTACCAACAGGGCTTCAAGTTCTTCAACGTCGGCTATGCAGCGGCACTGGCTCTGATCATGTTCGCCATCGTAATGGCGCTCACCCTTGTGCAGGTGATGTTGCGGCGGAGGGAGATGGAGTGACCCCACGTCAGACCGAGATCCTCTATCGCATCTGCTGGACCATAGCCCTGCTGCTGCTGGCGGTGCCTTTCGTGTTTCCCTTCCTGTGGATGATCTCCGGCGGCTTCAAGAGCACCACCGAAATCTTCGGCGCGCCGACCTTGATCCCCCGAGTCTGGCGTATCGAGAACTTCGCCGAAGTGTTCACCTACCAGCCCTTCGCGCGGCAGTATTTCAATTCGCTTTACATCGCCGTGACGGTAACGGTACTGACCTTGTTCATTGCATCGCTCACCGGGTATGCGCTGGCGCGCATCCGCTTTGCCGGCGCTGGCCTTTTGATGCTGTTTCTGGTGATGGCGCTGATGGTGCCTGAAGAGGTCACCATCATCCCGAACTTCTTCCTGATCCGAGCGATGGGACTGATCGACACACATTGGCCGCTCATCCTTCTGCCTGTCTTCGGCCCGCAGGGCGTGATGGCGACGTTCTTGATGCGCCAGTTCTTCCTGGCGTTGCCCCGAGAACTCGAAGAGGCCGGCAAGATGGATGGGTTGTCGAGGTTCGGCATCTGGTGGGCAATCGCCCTACCCATGTCGCGGCCGGCACTTGCCGCGGTTGCGGTGATCACGTTTCTGCATTCGTGGAACCTGTTCCTCGAGCCATTGATCTTCCTCAGCTCGATTGAGAAATTCACGCTGCCGCTGGCGCTGTCCAACTTCAACGACAGCTACGGCCTGCCTTTGTGGAACCTGCAATTGGCGGCGACAAGCCTGGCCGTGGTTCCCATCCTCATCATCTATCTGATCGCCCAGCGCCAGATCGTCGAGAGCTTCGCCCTCTCCGGCGTCAAGGGATAAGGGAAGCCCGCCATGACAAAAGTTCTTCTCAAGGACATCCGCAAGCGGTTCGGGACGGTCGAAGTCATCCGTGGTGTCGATCTTCAGATCGAGGATGGCGAGTTCGTGGTCTTCGTCGGTCCGTCGGGATGCGGGAAGTCCACGCTGCTGCGGCTGATTTCCGGCTTGGAGCACATCAGCGACGGCGAACTCCACATCGGCGACCGCCTGGTCAACGAGGTTCCGGCGGCCAAGCGCGGCGTGGCAATGGTGTTCCAGTCCTACGCGCTCTATCCCCACCTCACGGTACGCGACAACATGGGCTTTGGCCTCAAGGTTCGCAAAGTGCCGGCCAAGGAGCGCGCCCGACGCGTCTCGGAAGCCGCCGCAACGCTGAAGCTCGAGCCATTGCTTGACCGCTTCCCGCGTCAGTTGTCGGGCGGACAGCGCCAGCGCGTGGCCATCGGCCGCGCCATCGTCGGCAATCCCGAAGTTTTTCTCTTCGACGAGCCGCTTTCGAACCTCGATGCCGAACTGCGTGTCCACATGCGCTCGGAGATCGCGGCGCTGCACCAGCGCCTGTCAACAACGATGATTTATGTGACGCACGACCAGATTGAGGCCATGACCCTCGCCGACAAGATCGTCGTATTGCGCGAAGGGAAGATTGAGCAGGTCGGTTCGCCCCACGAACTCTACAACGAGCCCGGAACCATCTTCGTCGCCCAGTTCATCGGCAGTCCGAAAATGAACATCTTGCCGTTATTCGGCGGCCAGCCAATCACCCACAACTCATCCGTGCCTGCCACGGCTGCATCGGTCGGCGTTCGACCTGAGCACCTGTCGCTTGTCGCGCCCTCAAACACCGCGCTACGTGGTAAGGTAAGGCTGGCTGAATACACTGGCGCTGTCACGCTCATTCACGTCGAACTGGACGGAGGCCAGACTTGCCTCGCCATCCATAACCAAGGGATAGCGCCCGAAATTGGCGCCGAGGTCGGACTGAAGACTGCACCCGAGCACCTGCATTTCTTCGACAACGAAGGACGCACAGTCTGACACGTCATGCTGGCCACTGTGTCGGGTAAACGCATACGTCGGCCAGTCGCAAACCGTCGCAAATTGAGGCCGTTCCAATGCTCTAATCTCTGTCACCAAAATTGAAAATTTCGACTAAGCTGCGTGCCGCCGATAGTAGAAGAACGCCTCTTCGACAGTGGGTCTCGCGATGTAGCGGTCTCCCGCTACCACTTGATCAATAAGATCAATCGGTTATGCAGACAGCCGCTACCATCGACCACTTGCCGGCCGTCAGTATCCGTCCGCGCCTCGCAAGCTCTGGTGGCTTGCGGAGCAGTCGGACGACGTGCCAGGCTTCGAGCGCATAGCGGCCGAGAACCACGAGCTTCACGACCACGAAGGGTGAAGCCAGAAGGGCGAGGATGGCGAGGCCGGCAAACGGATCGATCCCGACCCTCACCGAAGTGCTCGCCATCCCGGCCCGGATCAGCCTTCGCTCGGCACAGGCGTGTTGAGAAGCTGCTGCTCCCAAAGATACGCGATGCCGCTGCCGCCGAAGTGCTGGATGAGAATCTCGGTCAGCTCCTCGACATGCTCGGTGCGCGCCCAATCGCGTTGCCATTCGCCAGCGAGCGCCATCACGGTCATCACGTTCGCGCCGGCCGTGATCATTCGCTGGATGGCAACTTCGTGAGACTCCGTCGAAATCCCGCCCGACGCGTCGGTGATCACGGTCACGTCCCAGCCTTCGCCGGCGGCCTGGATCACAGGCATTGCGACGCAGACCTCGGTCCACAGGCCGGCGATGATCAGCTGCTTGCGGCCGGTCGCCTTGACGACGTTCACCACATTCTCGTCCTGCCAGGTGTTCACCCAGGTGCGATCGATGACTTCCTGGTCCGGAAATACGTCGGTGATCTGCTTAAAGAGAAGTCCACCGCGCGCCGCGATCACGCTGGTGAGAATGGTCGGAACATTGAAGGCTTTTGCTAGCTTCGCCAGCGCGGTCGTGTTGTTGACCACCATGTGCGGATCGTGGCTGTTCAGGCTTGCGAGCTGATAAGGTTGGTGATCGATCAGAACGAGCACCGAATCTTCAGGACGAAGAAGCGAATCAAGGCCGTTACGAGGGGTCATCAAGACTTCCTTTCTCTGCCGCTATGGACGGCGATGGGTTTACGGGAGACATGCGCCAGCGGGCGACGTTGCCTGGACGCAATTTGCTGTTCCTTTTGGTGATGCGGTAGTGCCATAGTCAGGCAAGCTGTGTCGCGAAACGAGGAACGCCGAATTGGACATCGAAGATCTACAGACGTTCGTCGCAGTGGCCGATGCAGGGGGCGTATCGGCCGCCGCGCGCCGGCTCGGCGTCTCCAAGTCAATCGTCAGTCGGCGGCTCTTTCGGGTTGAAGCGGAGCTTGGCGTCCAGCTTCTTGCACGAACGACCCGCGGCGCCGCGCTCACGGAAGCGGGAATCACGTTCAGAGACCATGCGGCCCGAGCCAGCGCCGAGATCGATACGGCCAGGGAAACGATCCTCCCCAGCGGTGAGCTGCGCGGCCGCCTGAGGGTTGCCATGCCGCTTTCTTTTGGACCGACCCACTTCGCCCCCGTGCTTGCGGAAATGGCGCAATACCACCCGCAGCTCCACATCCATACCTCCTACAGCGATCGCTTCGTCGATCTGATCGCCGAAGGTTTCGATTGCGCGATCCGGGTTGGTTACCTTCAGGACTCCAACCTGATCGCCAGACGTGTCGGGCCGATCTATGGAAAGCTTGTCGCAAGCCCGGATTACATCAAAGCGCACGGTTCACCTGAGACGGTAGAGCAGCTCGTCAACCACCAGGCCCTCATGCAAGGAACGGAAGCCTGGCAGTTCATGGACGGCGACAAGATCGTCACGGTTCAGCCGCAGGGCAGGTTCAAAGCCGACAACGCCACGGCGCTCGCCGCCGCCGCGGCGGCAGGGCTCGGCATCGCTTGGCTCCCTGATTGCATCACGTATGACCATGTGACCTCCGGAGCGCTCGTTCCGATTATGACACGCTATCCCCCACCTTCGGCAGGCGCGTATGTCGTCCGACCGCCGGGTAAGCACCCCACACGGAAAGTCCGGGTCCTCACCGAGATGCTGATCGAGTACTTCGCACGAAATTCGGACGTTTGGGGTCTCGACCGTTAAAACACGAACGGGGCGAAGCCTTATTAAAGAATCGCGTTCGACGGTCGCTCTACTGCGAGCCGCTGAGCTCGACGACATTGCCCGCACGTTCCACTTACTGCGACACAGCTTGACGTATCACAGGACTAGTTGGGCAGACGATCGCTCGCCAGTTTAGGCATTCGTCGGGCCGAAAGCGCTGTTCCCGCTCGCGCGGTCCGGATTAATCGAAATCGGGCATTCGCATCGGCAAGGGCGAGGCCCCCCGGAAACCCAAGAGAGGATGAGGCGCATGAGTTGGAACCCGGCAATCGAACCGGGCTGTCCCGATGAGGTTGGCCTCGACGCGATCGAAACGCTCATCGTCCCGCGCGCTCGAGACCTGGGCGGCTTCGAGGTTCGGCGCGCCCTGCCCGCACCCAAGCGGCAGATGGTCGGACCGTTCATCTTCTTCGATCAGGCCGGCCCGGCCGAGCTGCTGACCGGGCAAGGCGTAGATGTCCGACCGCACCCGCATACCGGTCTCGGCACCGTTACGTACCTCTTTCGCGGCGACTTCCATCACCGGGACAGCACCGGGGCAGACCAGATCATCCGTCCCGGCGAATTGAACTGGATGGTCGCCGGGCACGGCGTGACCCATTCGGAGCGCACTTCCTCGGCCGCCCGGAGCGGTCCGAACAGCCTGTTCGGAATACAGACCTGGGTTGCGCTGCCCGACCGCCACGAGGACATGGCGCCCATGTTCGAGCATTATGGCCAGGAGGCGCTCCCGGTGATCGAGGATCGCGGCGTCTCGGTCCGGCTGATCCTCGGGGAGGCCTATGGTGAGAAGGCCCCCGCGACAATGTACTCGGAGACGTTCTATGCCGACGTGGCGCTCGAAGCAGGAAGCCGATTGCCGATGCCGCACGATCACGAGGACCGGGGCATCTATATCGTCGAAGGCTCGATCTCCATCGCCGGGCAGGAATACGAGGCATCTCAGATGATGGTCTTCCGCCCCGGCGACAGGATCACGGTCGCGGCCGGCGACAGAGGCGCGCGGCTGATGATCCTCGGCGGCTCGACCCTTTCGGGTCCCCGCTACATCTGGTGGAATTTCGTCGCCTCATCCAGGGAGCGCATCGAAGAGGCCAAGGCCGAATGGCGCGCTGAGGACTGGGGCAAGGGACGTTTCGATCTTCCCGCCAATGACCGGGATGAGCACACTCCACTTCCGGACTGACCGGTGTGCGGACAAGTCGATCGCCCATATGCGACCGGGGCGATCGCAGAAGACACGAACGACGTCGCGTGCCGGCTGAATGCTGGATGGAGACAGGGAAAATGAGCAACAAGTGGCCCCTCCTCGACTGCCTCAGTTGGCGCGAGACGTGTTCTGCCTGCATCTATACTTGCAGATCGCCGGCAAGTATCGGCTGACTCATACCCGTGGCTCAACTATTCCTGGAATGCGACCTTCTATGTCACGCCTAGTGGCCTGACATCACGGGTCACAGTCGATCCTGGTGGATGGCGGCGTGACAATCCCAAGGCCGCGCTGAGGACGTCGCGTTGACACGCCGCTAGAGGAGCAGTTCCCATGAAGGTTCGCAAGTTCACCATCACCGACGCAGTGCTGGAGCGTTCCCCGGGACAGGACGGAGACGTGTTTGTGGGCAATCTGGTCGACCAGCGCCATGCCTCCCCGATCACCATCGGGTACGGGCGCTATGGACCGGACCAGACACTTGAGGAGACAATGGCCGTCGATGATGTGATGGTCGTCCTCGAGGGGCGGCTTTCGGTGTCCGGAAAGTCAGGCAGCGTCACCGCAGGGCCGGGCGAGATCGTCCATATGCCCAAAGGGCAGAAGGTGACGATCCGCTCGCACGAGCAAGGCGCGCTCACCGCCTATGTCACCTATCCCCACTGGCGGGAGGCACGCCAGTAAGTCCTCCCCGCAACGCCGCAGGCTCGACGTCCACGCGGATCATGCTCAACCGAGTAGGCGTTGAGGTCTTGCCTGTGCAGATCTGGCGCGAGTCCTCTCCGCTTTGTCCCAGCGACGCCTCGCGCCCGCAGGCTCACAGCTGTGCAAATCCGCCGTTCACGAACACCTCGCGCCCGTCTGGAAGCTGCTGTCGTTGAGGCGGCGACGGCAGTGATAACGGGCGGCAACATTCGGATGCTGCCGCGGCGAACTGAACGGCGGACTCGGGCGCAAAGCTGCGATCCAACGCCGACGCGTGAGCTCCGCCTTGGGCCAAAATACGTTATTCGACCGTAAGCGATCCGAACTTTTCACCGCCGATCACCGCCGTTACCACGCTTTTCGCCCCCTGGTTGTTATCCGCTCTTTGCGCAAGCGTAGTTCCGGCGGCGATTGGCGGTAATTCTTGGTGTTGGCGTGGTGGAAATGACAGAATTGGCGCGCTGGAGAGATTCGAACTCCTGCCCCCAGATTTCGCAGTTAGATGGGTTCAAACCGCTCAGCCGTAGCAGCGAAGTCTGAACTGGCCGTTCAATGGGTATGGGGAAAGACGGTGCGCGCTCCCGCTACCACTTGATCAATAAGATCAATCGGTTACCTGAATGTCCGCTACCATCGACCACACGTCGATAGTGCTCACTTCGACCCGTCTAGCCTTGCAATAGCCTCTCACAGAGCCGCAAAACGCCCTCTGGCGAAACCAGGTGGGATCTCCAGGAGCCAGTGTCGCGAACACGCTCCGTGCGGACGCTCCACGAGGAAGCGAGACGGACGGGATTGCTTAAAACTACAGGAATTTGCGCTTGTCGTATCTCAGCGCGCCGGCGAAATTCCTTGTCCAGCTCGCGATTTGCAGCCCACATGCCATGCCGACACAGCCAGCAACCCAGTCCCAAGCATCCCGATAGCGCCCGATCGTTTGCAAGCCTTGAAGAACTTCGATCGCGGCGGCGGTCAGAACGAGGAGCACAGTCAGCTTTGCCCTGTGATCCGGCCAAGCAAAATATCCGATGGTCGCCAGCACGACAAACGCAGCGGCGTGATCGAGTTTGTCATAACCAAGGGTGATGGCGATGCCAACCATCTGCAAAAACCACCCAGGCGAAAGGGTTAGCAGGATAATGCCAGCCAGCGCGGCCAGAAAAGCAGTCCTTGCTGTGACGATATGTGATCTTACATGCGACAAAGGTTTTGTCGGTCTTTCATTAAAAAGCGCAGGCTCTCAGGCTCACTGCTGTGCTTGCTAGGTGTAAGTTCACTTCCCAATGACCTGGCGCATCGGTCGAACGGATGAAGCCTAATAAATTCTTACACAGTATACGGGTAGAGGATGCGGAACGACTTTTGCCGGGTTGCTCTTAAGCATGCCGGTGAGCTGTTCTGCCCGAACATCGGGCTCGATCATGTGGACACCCAGCCAAGAGCAGCTTTCCCTCCGGTCTTCCAGTGACCACACCTTCAATGTCACTCTGTTTGAGGGTCTCCACTCGTCAGATTTTTGCGGGTGGATCGAGGCCCATGCCCGCAATCGGACTGTGCTGGCGGTCACCACTCCTACTGTCGAAAGGCTCTATGGAAACGCAATCCGTGCAGCCTTCGCAAGCGTCGGTTTGAAGCCGTCCTGGCTCGTGTTGAACTGCACCGAGCGGACGAAGACCATGAAATCCGTGTTGACCGTTTGTCGCGCAGCCTCAGACGCCGAGATCGATCGCCGGGGTGCGTTGGTGGCAATCGGGGGTGGCGTCTGCTCAGATATCGTTACGCTGGCGGCTTCGATGCTACGCCGGAGTTTGTCTCACCTTCGCATCCCCACCACCTTGATTGGGCAGGTGGATGCCGGAATCGGACTGAAGGGTGGCGTCAATTTCGGAGAAGGCAAGAACTACCTTGGTTGTTTCCACCCACCGGAAGCTGTCGCGGTGATCCCGTCATTACTCAAGACCCTGGGCGTCGATACGGTCAGGCAGGGGGTGGCCGAGATGATCAAGGTCGCCTGCACCTCCGACACAGATCTCTTCCGGATGATCGAAGAGATTCGCGGAGGTGGGCTGCAGTCCTGGGTCCGAAACGGCGACTCGTTGGCTCACGAGCCCATCCAGCGCGCCATCGCCGCCATGCTGGGAGAGCTTTCGAAGAACCCCTTCGAGATTACATCCTACGAGAGGGCGGTAGATCTGGGTCACACGATCGCCCATCCGCTTGAAGCTTCGACCCATTACGAGCTCCACCACGGCTTTGCCGTCGCGATCGACCTCGCTTTTTCCAGTGTTCTCGGTTGGCACCTCGGTTGGCTCAGGGAGCAAACGGCCCTGCGCATAGTGGATCTGTTGGTGGCAGTTGGCTTGCCGATCTGGCACGAGCATCTGAACGAAGACTTGGTTTCGAGGTCGTTCCGGGCCGCCGCCAAGCATCGAGGTGGCAATATAAATATGGTGGTGCCGACCGACCTTGGCCGCTATCGCTTCCTCAAGCGGGAAGATCAGTGTCCGCCGGGATTGATACCCGAGGTTCTCAGCTATTTGCGCGCTCGGAGCTGGCAGGAAGCTGTTTCCAATAGCGGTTCGGCTCAATATGGGGTGGAACTTCCTGTTGGGGGAAATCCTGCCAGGATTGGCCTGCAATGAGCGTAGGGCCTTTCCTTTCAAGGCCAAGTCCGGACCGAATTTCAGTTCATGCTGAGGCGCTTGCCGGCGAACTGCTGGCGCTGCCGATTCGGCCGTGCATGCCCGACGGGGAGATCGCCTACGTTACCGCGATCGTCGGCTCGTCCCGGACGTACTGATGACGCGGGTCTGCGTCCTTGGCGGGAGCTCGCCCTTCACGGTAGCGCTCGTCGATGCGATTGAGGGAAGCAAGGCGTTAAGCCACCGGCTGGGCGAGTGGGTATTAGTCCTCCAAGGGCGCAACGTGCAAAACGTTGATGCGGTTGCACATTATGCCCGGCACCGGCTGGGAGCATTCGGAACCTCGGTCATATCCACGACGGACCTCGATGCGGCCCTGGCCGATGCGGAGATCGTCGTTGTCCAGACGCGCTTCGGCGGGCTTGAGGCGAGGGCCGATGACGAACTCTTCGCAAGCGAGCTGGGATGCATAGCTGACGAAACGTTGGGACCCTGCGGCCTGCTCTCTGCCTTCCGTCAAATACGGCCGGTAGACGATCTCGCGATCCGCATGAAGGCAATATGTCCCGGTGCCTTCGTCGTGAACATGATCAACCCGCTGAGCCTGACGACGGCCATGATGCTCCGCCGCGGCTTGGCTGCGGTCGGCATCTGCGAGCTTCCCCTTGCCACGCTCCAGGCTTTCGCGCGGGCGCTGCGCATCGATCCGACCGAACTTTGCTGGAGTTACGAGGGCCTCAATCACAGAGGCTTTATCCCCATCGCCAGGACCCGTGACGGGGAGGATCTCCTGCAGCGCGTCCTCCGGTTGGCCCCAGATAGCGCAACGCAGAAGTACCGGGACGATATTCTTCGCCTTGGCGCAATATCCACGAAATACTTCGCTCTTTTCGACGGCGGGGCTTCGCACAACAAGGGTCGGGCGGTCGCGCTGATATCTCTGCGAGATGCGATTGCCAAGGATCTTATCGCAGATCCTACACAGTGCCCGGCGCAAATAGCAAAGCGTGATATGCCTTGGTATGCGCAAGCTGTCGTGCCGCTCGTCGCCGCACGCGTCGGAGCGCAGGGCTACGATGCCACCATAAACGTCGCAGTGGATGGACCTCTCGTTCACGAGCGACGAGTCCGCGTCCTCGGTGATCGCATCGATATTCTTGAATCCGAACCAGCCAACGGTCCATTCCGCGACTGGCTCGCGGCGTTCGAACATCACGAACGATTGTGCCTGGCAGCGCTCGCCGATCCTACGCCGTATACGATCGGCGCAGCGCTTGAGGCCGATCGGATCACGCCTTCCGACAAAGTTCAGACTGCAGCTGCGCGAATTTTCCGGACCTGGCGCGATGCTGCCAGCAATCCGCCAACCGTGCGAGGCCCGCAATGATCAATAAGGACATTGCTGTCTTTGATATCGGCGGCACGCATTTTCGTTCGGCGCTGTGGACAAATGGAAGGCTGGGTCCAGTAAAGCGACGACCTGCGATCAACTACCTTAACACGGCCCACCACAGCCCCGTCGAACTCCAGGAAGCGTTGGCCGACTATCTGGTGGCCGAGACTGAGCGTCTGCAACTGGAGAGCGGAACCGCGATAGATCATGCCGGCATCTCACTTGGAGCACCCTTGAATGCTCGTAGCGGTCGTGTGCTGCAATCTGGCCCACTCTGGGGCCCGAGATCAGGACCCTTCGAGCTCCAGGCGGCGTTGACACGCCGTCGGCTGGACACCCGCTGGACGATCGCGAATGACGTGACCGCTGGACTGGCATCCTACATACAGACCTGCGATGCGGGGAGCCATTCGCGTATCTTGTTCGTCACGGTGAGCACCGGGATCGGGGCGAGGCTCTACGATTTCGCGCGAGGCGGCGTGCCGGTCGATCCCGTGCACGGGATACAGGGCGAAATTGGCCATATCAAAGTAGAGGCTTTCTTCCGCGGCACGCGTCTTAAGTTTACCTGCGATTGCGGTGGATGCGACCATCTGAACGCCTATTCGTCCGGACGCGGCGTGTTGAAACTGCTGCGCGAGTTGTCAGCTTGTTCCCCCGACGCGCTGGCAGCCTCGACGATGGCCGCGGCACGCGACGAGGACGATGATGCCATGCTCGCGGAGTTCTCGCGTGGGGTGGCGGCCGCTGATGCCCTCGCCTTAGACGTCCTCGCTACGATCACGCGACCGCTGGCAACTATTTTCTCGGCGCTCCTGACGCACGATCCGCTACTCGATTCAATTGTTCTCACCGGGGGTGTCGTGGATGCACTCGAACCGGCCTATTCGGCCAGCCTTGATCGGCAATTCCGCGACCATGGATTGTTCCAGATCACTGAATGCGATTCGTCCTATTTCGCCCGCCGGCTCCGTGTCGTCGCGCCGGGGGACCTGTCTGGACTTATCGGTGCTGGCCATCTCGCCGAAATGGCGGATCAGGGGCGAAGCATCCATGTTTTCCGGTGATCGGATCAGCTTGACCGGATCGAAGTCGCACCTCGCTCTTGTGCGGCCGTCGGGCATGGGTGCCCCAAGACTGGAGCAGGTCCGGACACCCGTGGCGCTACCGGGCGATTTTGTCTGCCGGACCCTCATTGCCGGCGTCTGCGGGACCGACCTCCAGATTCTACGCGGCGTGCGCGACGATCCAGCCCGGATCCTTGGCCATGAGGGCGTAGCGGTTGTCGAGGAAGTGGCCGCGAAAGCGGATCAACGCTGGCTAGGTGCGACGATTGCAGTGAATCCAACGCCTGACTGGGGCACCGCTGAACTTGGCCATACTCTCGACGGGATGATGCAGCAGCGCTTCCTCGTGCCTGCTCGGTTGCGGTCCTTGGTCGTTTCGTCGCCCGCGGAACTGGCTGCCGATCTCGCTATTCTCGCTGAGCCGCTCGCATCAGTCCTAACTTGCGGAGACATTCTCAAGCGGGTCGCGGAGCCGATCCGTGTATTGGTGGTGGGACGAGGTACGATCGGCCAACTGCTTCGTATTGCGCTCAAAACTGCCTGCGCGTCGGTTCGGGACGTAGTCGTCACAGGGACGAAAGAGACGGCCGGTGTTGAGCACAGAGCATTCGACACGGTGATCCTATGTTCCTCGCGGCAGGATGTAGCGGCCGCCCTCAGTATCGGGCTAGGCGCCTTGTGCGATGGCGGCATCCTCCATCTCTTCGGAGGTCTCCCCTCTGAGGGTCGGGACCCGCGTCTGCCCGGGGTCAATCTCAGCGAGATCCGCGCGCGAAATACCGGCGGACGTGTCGGTTGGCCGCTTGCCGAGCAATGCCAGACAACTATCGGCCACAAGCGGGTGGCGATCACGGGGCACCGCGGTTCTTCCAACGCGATGCTGACACGGGCAATGCTCGAACTCAGCGCCCGCCCCAATACCTATCGGCCGCTTCTTACGATCGTGACAAACCCGGAGGAAGCTATCCATACATTACGCGACGCTGTCGGCTATCCGCCGGTTAGATCCTGGACCAAGCTTGGGATCGACTTTCGGAGGTGGCGAACTTGAAGAAACGTCCGTTGACGAGCAACGCGCATTTGACTGTCGCGCAGAGTATCTATCGCCCACAAATCGGGGTCGCGCTGTGGAAGGTAGGCGATCGGGGCCTTACCGGCTTTGAAACCGCCGCCGCCGCGGGTCTCGATCACGTTCACGTCGACTTGGGTGGCCCGAACCGCGGTCCCGATCTCACAGATATCGGAATACTGGCGGCGTTCGACACAACGTCACGCCGTTTCGCGCTTCCGATCACCGCCCTTGCAGTCAATCGGCTCAACGATCTCGGCCTGACCGCGCCAAAGGGCAGCAAGGAAGCATTGGAAGTCCGGCGAAGTATCTTGCATGCAATTAGAGTGGCGGACCGTCTGCGGGTGCCCAGGATCATCATTCCGGGTTTTCGCCAGAGCCTCGTTCGGACGTCGCGGGACATGGCTAGAACGGCTGAAGTGCTGCGTTTCGCGCTTGGTCCCGCCCAAGCCGCAGGGATTACTTTGGCATACGAAAGCGGGATTGACTCCGAAAGAACCCTCCAGATTCTTCAAGCTGTTGGCCAGCCGGGCATCTGCGTACAGTTCGACACGGGAAATCCCGCTATCTACGGGCATTCTGCGGCCTCCAATTGGGCGCGACTTGCTGACGTCGCCTCGCCGGACGTCCACCTTAAGGATGCTTTGTCGGTCGAGGGGGATGTGCCGCTGGGCGACGGTGTAGCCGAACTAGAGCTTACGTTCATTGCATTCGCGCACCAGCCGACGCCTACATCCTTCACACTCGAGGGCGACTACAGCGACGATCCTGGACCTCGCATCAGTCGCGACCTCGCTCGCCTGAAGACACTCATCAGAAGGTCGATGTTGTCGAACTGCCTGGACTGCCCAGATGAGCGACGGCACGTCTCTGCTTCAATGTATCGATAGATGGGTGGCTGTATAATGAAACCTGCCATTGCGAACGCCTACAGGCTGATTTTTTTCGGCGGCTCGATGATTGCTCGCATGGGCATCCTGTGCGTCTCAGCCCTGCTCATTCTATTGATTTATGGCCAAGCCAAACTGTCAGCAGAGGAGAATGGCATAACCCTGCATTACACCTCTGGCGGTTCGGCTGCTGCAATCGCGGCCGCGGGCTTCAACCTCGCTGACGTGCAATATGTCGAGCAACTCAATGCGCTTCCTCCCGGGATGAAGGGGCTGATCTGGCTTGACGAGAGCAGCGGCGTCACGCCGCGTTTCATCGCCAAGGTCAAGCCGTTCATCGGCAACCCGAAGCTGTTCGGCTTTCGCCTCTGTGACGAGCCTGACATCACCGGCAAGTACCACTCCCCGGCAGTCAGCCCGGCAGCCCTCAAAGCCGAGGCTGACTGGATCAAGGCCAATGTGCCCGGGGCCGTGACGTTCGTCACGCTGATGGACATGGGGTCTTTTGAAGCCCCCCACTTCATGAACACCTTCAATCCCGCCAACACCGGGATCGATCTCTTCGGCCTCGATCCGTATCCGGTACGCGGCAAGATTTTCGATTTGGACTTCATCGACAGGACGGTCGAGGCAGCCGTTGCCGCGGGCATCCCGCTCAACAAGATCGTGCCTGTGTTCCAAGCCTTTGGCGGCGGCAACTGGAGGACCTATACCGGCGGGGTCAGAGACGTTTATAAACTGCCGACACCGGACCAGGCCAACCAGATATTCGCGCGCTGGGCCACTTACGCTCCCAATCCCGTGTTTGACTTTGCCTACGCGTGGGGATCGCAGAACGGGGACACCAAGCTGGGCAGCGCCAGTCCAGAGGCACTAAGCCTTCGCGCGGCGTTCAAGGCACACAACACGGCGCATTCGCGGTAGGCCCGATATCCGTGGACCCGTGTCCACGGTCACGTTTGAGTCTCCAGTTCGAGATAATAATGCATCACGTCGCCGAGGCTCTGCGGAAGATCGACACGGGGCTGCCAGCCGAGCGCGCGCAACCGGCTGACATCGACCACCTGCCGCCCGATATCCACCGCCCGTCCCGGCAACTGCGCCAGCGCCGGATCGGCAATCCCAGCCGCGGCGACGAGCAGATCGTAGACTGTGGCGATCTGCGTCTCGCGCCCTGAGGCGACGTTATAGAAAATATCGCCGGCCCCGGCAAAACCGATCGCGACCAGCGCACTCGCCACGTCGCGCACGTCGATGAAATCGCGCCAGGCGGTCAGCGGACCGAGGGCGATGCCATTGCGGCGCCCCACCCTTAGCTCTGTGAGTTGGCTGGCGATGCGGCCGGCGACATGGCGCTCCTCCTGGCCCGGACCGACGACGTTGAAGATGCGCGCCACACGGCCGTCGATCCTTCCCGCGCGCGTTGCGATCCGCACGATGTCCTCGCTGGTGCGCTTGGTCGCGGCATACAGGTCGATCGGCTCGGTGGCGCCGGTTTCGACCAGCGGCAGTCCCCCACCGCCGAGTTCGCCATAGATCGAGCCAGAGGATCCCAGCACCAGCACCGCGCCCCGCCCGGCCAGCGCATCGCAGAGACGGCGCGTGACGACGATGTTGTTGGTCACCAACCGATCGAATGGTTCGTCGCGCAACGATCCGGCAAGATGGAAGACGATGTCAGGCGCGGTTTCCGCGATCAGCCGCGCCGCTGCCGCCGCGTCCGACAGGTCGGCGGCGACATAGGCATAATTCGGCCCGTCGGGCACCAGAGCATTTGGCAGCGGCGCGGCGTGCTCGGCACCGCCGGGATGGATGTGGTGCGTGAAGCGTGTCGCATTGCCCGGCGAACGCCCGGCGCCGACCACCCGGCAATCGCCGCGATCGCACAAAGCGCGCACCAGATAGCGGCCAATGAACCCTTGTGCGCCGGTGACCAGGATCGTCCGCGTCACGCCATCTCATCCAGGCAATCGCGCACGCCATCGGCCAGGGTGATCTCCGCCCGCCAGCCAAGCGTCTCGCGCGCCAGCGACACATCGGCGACGAGATGCGCGATGTCGAGGGCGCGCGATCGGTCGCCCTGTTCCTCAACGATAAGCGCGTCCGTTCCGCCGCCGATCCTCGCGAAGGCGGCGGCGAGCGCGGCGACGTCGGTCCCGATGCCGGAGGCTATGTTGAGCGTCAGGAGGCCAGGCTCGTCGCGCGCGGCGGCCATCAGCAATCCCCGCGCCAGATCGTCGACATGCACGTAATCGCGCGTCGTATCGGCCGAGAAGACGCGCATCGGCTGTCGCAGGCGCGCCTGCGCCGCCAGCCGGCCGACCAGCCCGTTCGCGCGCATGCCCGGGCCGTAGACAGAGAAGGGCCGAACAATGATTGCCGACCCCAGCGCTCCTCGCCGCACCGCAGCCGAGACAAGTTGCTCCGCCGCCGCCTTTGCCGCGCCATAGGGCGAGAGCGGCAGGAGCGGCGCGCTCTCCGATACGCACGCGGTGTCTGGGCGACCATAGACCTCGGCCGACGACACATGGACGAAGCGCCGCACGCCGATCCGCTCGGCGGCGGCGAGCAACGTCGCCGTGCCCAGCACATGCGCGCGGGCGAATGCCGCCGGCGCGTCGAACGAAGCCGCAACGGAACTAGGCCCGGCAAGATGAACGATGGTGTCGATCCCGGCGAACAACGCCTCTAGCGCCGGCTGATCGCAAATGTCGATCGCTCCCGCTTCCCCGTCGATCGGGCCGACATGCGCCACGCACGCATCCTCGCCGATCCGGCGCAGCACCGCCCGGCCGATAAAGCCGTTCGCACCGGTGATGCCGATCACGCCTCGTACCCCCGTGCGGCGAGGCGACGGCGCACTGGCTCCGGCAGCTCGTCGCTACTGAGCGCACCTGCCGCGCCGACATGGACCCGCAGCACGCCGGCTTCCGTCATCGCGTCGCAGACATAGTCTTCATTGCCGCCCGCGACCCGGATCTCGCGCGCGACCTCCCCCGGCCACCATGCTTCGAAGGCGGTGTCGCCCAAGAGCAAGGCTTCGGCGGCAGCCAGCTTGGCGGCGTCATTGACGTCGATCCATGAAGCCTGGTGGCGATAAAGTCGCACCACCGCGCCACCAGCTATCAACAGATTGGCGGCATCGACCAGGCCGAGCGGCGTGCCCTGCGGCAGGCTGCTCAATGCGGCAGCGGTCACCACCGCCAGCCCGCTGCCGACCAGGATCGGATAGACCGGCTTCTCGCGATAGGCGGTGAGCCGATCAGGATCGTGCGCGTCCACCTCGAGCGCGCCGTAGGGCATGCGGAATGGCTCGTCATGCGCCGCCAGCGTCATCGCCGCGCCGGACGCACGATGCGCAGCGGCCAGCGCCGCCAGATCGAGCGTGGTGAGATTGTCGGCATACACCACCAGCACGTCGCCGGCGTCGCCCGACAGCATTGTCGCCGCGCCGAAATTGCCCTGCGGCACTTCCTCGATCAAGGGAGCTAACGCCACGCCGATGCCGGCGGCGCGTGCGGCGAAATCGGCGATCCTGTCCGCCTCACGCGCTGCATCGGCACGGGTCAGCGCAATGAAGATGCGCCGGCATCCGCCACGCGCCATCATCCAGATGTTGCGCTCGAGCAGGCTGACCCCGCCGACTTCGACCAGCGGCTTGCGCCCGACTACGCCGGAGCGCGCCATGCGCTCGCCCTGCCCGCCGGCCATGATCAGACCGGTCCATGCGCCACTGCTCATCGCGGCGTCTCGATGCCGGTGCCGCGCATCGCTGCCAGCGTCGTCTCCACCATGTGCTGCCGAGTGAAGCCGGACAGGAATCGGGCATAAGCTGCGGTCCGCAGCCGCTCGGCGAGGCCGGGTTCGCGGATCATCCGCTCCAGCGCATCGGCCAGCCGCGCCGGCGCGTGCGGCGGCACGACCAGTGCGTCGATTTCGGGCCGCAGGAAATCGCGCACCCCGACATTGTCGCACGCGACAATCGGGCACCCAGAGGAGGCGGATTCGAGCAAGGCGGTCTGCAATCCCTCGCGATACCACGATGGGATGCAGGCGATGTCCGCCCCGGCGTACAGCGCGGTGATGCTTGGCTGGTACCCGATGAACGCAACATCGGGATAGGAGCGTGCCCGCGCCAGTTCCGCTTCCGTCAGCGCGTCGGCGCGGCCGCTCATCGGGTTCGAGGTGAACACCATGCGATGCGCCACGCCGCGTTCGGACAGGATGCCCGACGCAGCGGCCGCGTCCAGCACGCCCTTGTCACGCAACAGTCGCCCGGGAACGAGTATCGTTGGCCGCGCGCCGACCGCGCGCGCTTCCTTGTAGGGGAAGTCCTCCGGCATGACGCCGCAGCCGCCGGTGACGATCACGCGGTCCGCTGCGACGCCGGTGCGCCTGATCAGTTCGGCCTTGTCCTCGTGATTGTGGACGATGACGATCGCGCGACGGCTAGCGAAGGCGAAGCGATAGACAATGCAGATCAGCCGGGTCGTCAGGCTGCCGCGCTGCGACTCCGAGAAGGACGCGCCGAGTCCAGTGACCAGATAGATCGCATGCCGGTTGCTGAGCCTGACCCACGGCCCGGCCAGCAGGATCGACAGTGCCGACCACAGGATGAACACACTGCCCGGACTGAACAGCGCCGCTCGCGCCGCCATCAAGCTGGCGCGCGCCAGCCGCAATAGGCTCGGCCGCCCGCGATTGCGCGAGAACGGCATCGTCCGCGTCGCGATGTCCGGCGCCAGCGCATCGCGTGCGGCATCGATCGCCGGCCTGGAATCCCAGCCGGCGGTGGCGAGCCCGTTGTCGTCCGGCGACCACACTTCCACGGCGTGGCCCGCCTCGGCCAACGCGGTGCTGACGTGGTTGAAATCGGAAATCCAGCGCGGCAACGCGGTGACGACGACGATGATGCGGCGTCCCTTGCGCATCACGCGCTGTCGGTCTTGTGCCGTGCGGCGACGAACGCGGTTTGCGGACCGCCCATCGGGAGCCACCGGCCTATCCCGTAGCGCAGGAACATGTGCAGCCGGTAGTAAGGCGCGGCCGCCCAGCCCTGCGCGAGAGGGGCGTGGCTGTCCGGTGCCGCTGCGACGCGCCGGCTGCCCAGCACCGTGCTGAGCGCGGTCGACAGCCCGGCCGGATAGCGCCGCATCGCGATCATCTTGAGCCCGGCTGCGTCCAGCAACCGCTCGATCGCCGGCGCATCGAAGAACCACATATGCGTCGGCATGTTCGGCCGCCCGACAAGCCGCTGCCAGAAAGGCGACAGGTTGGAAAACAGCCCGACCTCGAAGCAGACCGTGCCGCCAGGCGCCACCTTCGCCGCGATCGCCCTTAGCGCCGCCACCGGATCGGGGAAGTGACTCAGCAGATCGACATGGAAGCTGGTGTCGTAGCGCCCTTCGGGTAGACGGCTGTCCTCGATCAGAGCGCGCTCCACCGTGATGCCCAGCGTGCGTTCCACGCGCGTGGCGCGTTCGTCGGACGGCTCGACCGCCTCGACCGTGAAACCGGCCCGGATCGCCGCCGCGGTGAACTCGCCGTCACCGCAGCCGATCTCGAGCAGCCGTCCACGCTGCGTGAATGCCTTCACCCAGCCGACCCGCGCGCGCGCCGGCGCGGAATAATAGACGCGGTGGTGATGATCGATCGGCGCGTCCACCGGATGGGCCGGCAACGGATCGATATAGATGACCCCGCACACACACTGCCGGCCGCTATACTCCCCTTCGCGCAACGCCACCGGACCGGCATTGGTCCGGCAGATTGGACAGGCGCCCGATCGTTGCAAGTTGCTTCCCTCCATACTGCCATCATCATACAGGCAGCGGGACGCTTCTCTGACATCTATCTGGATGATGCCGTCGCCTATAAAGGCGTCTTTATCGGCGGCGTTCAGACGAGCCCGATCCGCGCTGGATCAGAGTTCATCGGCAGGCGTCGCATGCCAGCCCTGGTCCCGTCCGGTCCAGTGGATGCCGACGACGGCAACGTGAAGCTGGCCAGGTGCTTCATCATGCGCAGCGGAGCATCAACGGCCGCAGCCTGTGAATTGAAAAAGCCCGCGCCTCCGGGAGAGGTCGCGGGCAAAGGTCTGTTGGGATCAGAGGGACTGATCCAGCTGTAATGTGGGTACCTTCCATGATCAGCGCATCGGTCAAGTGGATGAAAGCCCGCGCCCCGAGGGAGAAGGACGCGGGCTCTGATCGGCGGGAGGATCCGATCTCGCAGCATTTGCCTACGGGAAGAATGCTGCAGAAGCCGAACTTTCGTCGCCGGCCTGTGTTCCACACGGAAAACAAAAAAACGTCGCACAAGGATTGGTGAAATAGGTGGCGTTGCTGCTCGGCAAGACGCAGCAATCTTGCTAAAGTCGGCGGTGGGAGGAAACGGACATGCAATCGCTGCCGATAGTACATCCAGGCGTAGCGAAGGCGACAGCCGGCGCATCGCTTCCGCTCGCCTATTCCACCGCGACGCTCTGCTGGCTTTTGTCCGCCGGCGTCTACATCGCAGCCAAATGGGTTGCCCCCGAGATGCCGCCTTGGGCGCTCTGCTTCTGGCGGCTGGCACTCGCCTGCGCGATCCTGCTGCCTATCGTCCATCGCCATCATGGGGCGATGCTCGCGCTGATCCAATCCCGGGCGATCGAGGTGCTGGCCATCGGCGCCATCGGGCTGACCCTCTGTCAGGGCATGATCTACACGGGCCTCAGTTACACCAACGCGACGACTGCCGGCATCATAATGGCCCTGTCGCCGATCATGACCATGGTGCTTGCCCGCTTCGTGCTCGGCGAGCCCCTCGGTGTCTGGAAGGCGCTTGGCGCGCTGCTCGCTCTGGTCGGGATGGTGGTGATCGTGGCGCGCGGCGACCTTACCGCGCTGATGCGGCTCCAGTTCAATCCCGGCGAGTTGTGGATCGTCGGCAGCGCATTTTGCTGGGGCCTCTACACCGTGCTGCTGCGTCGTTCCAAATTCGCTATCGAGCTTCTGCCGATGGTGGTCCTGCTGCTAGCAGCCGGCGCGCTGGCCGCACTGCCCCTCTATCTCTGGGAACTGTTTTCCGGGGAGCGTTCGGCGCTGCATGCGAACGGCCTTCTGGCACTTGCCTATGTCGCGGGCCCGGGCGGCGCTCTGATGTATTACCTCTACAACCGCAGCGTCGAGACGCTAGGCGCCGGGCGCGCCAGCATGCTGCTCTATCTGCAGACTGTCTTCGTCGCCGTGCTCGCTTACCTTTTCCTCGGGGAAAGCTTGCACGACTACGATCTCGCCGGCGCTGCCTTCATCGTCGCCGGCCTGCTGCTCGCCACCGCGATCAAGCCCAGGCAGCGCACAGTGCATGTCGCGTAGGGACTTGCTGACCACGTACTCGGTTACATCTGCACGATCAGGTCGATTTCCTTGCGATAATGCTTGATATGCAAGGGCAGATCATTGCAGTCGGCTGTTGTGTCGCAGCACGAGGCCGACCGCGCCGAGCAATGCGTCGTTCTCTGTGTGCTTACCAACAATTATCCGCGTGCGCAGGGCGGGCGCGATATCGCGGGACTTGATGAGCGTGTGGCGTTCATATGACGCGATCAGCGGTGCCAGGAGAATGTCGCCTGCCAAAGCCATGCGGCCACCGATGATGATGAGCGGCGGATTGATCACCGAGCCGATCAAGCCAAGGCCGCGGCCGGCGAACTCGGCGGTGTCCTCGATCATCCGCAACGCCCCGACGTCGCCCTGTTCCGCCATCATGATCACGTCGTCCATCGTGACCGGCCGCCGCACTATGCGCGAAATCTGCTCGAGCGGCCGGGCAAAACTCGCATAGAGCTCTAGGCATCCGCGATTGCCGCACCGACAAAGATCGCCGCCGGGATCAATGCTGATGTGCCCGAATTCGCCGGCGCCGCCGGCGATGCCCGTCACCAGCCGGCCATGCTGGACAATGGCCCCGCCGACGCCCAGATCGATCTTGAATAGCACGAAATCGTCTTGGCCGACCGCCGCGCCCCACATCAACTCCGCGATGGCCGAGCAGTTGCTCTCGTTATCGGCGAAAATCGGCTGTTCGAGAACCGGCCCGAACACATTGCGGATGTTGACCCCGGCCCAGGTCGGAACAATACTCGCACGCAGCACCACTCCTTCGCGGCTGACAGGGCCAGAGACGGAAACCCCAACCCCCAGGAGCCCCGCCATCGGCAGACCGTTCTCGTCGTAACATTGGGCAATTGCTGACTTGGCGAGCTGGGCCGCCTGTTGCGGCTGGTAGTCCAGACCCATAGGGATAGTTTGTTCGGCAATGACAGAATGCGACACGTCGGCAACGACGCACCGTATCTCGTCGAGGCCCAGATGGATTCCGACGCAGGTGCCCGCAGCGGGATTGAGCGTCAAGGTCGCAGCAGGCCTGCCGATACCCCTGATCCCGTCATGATGGGCCGAGGATTCGATCACCATTCCGGATTTTCTCAAGCCATTGAGCGCGGTTGAAACCGTCGACCGCGCCAAACCGGTGATATGCGCGATTTGCGACGCGGAAAGCACGCCACGCTCACGCAGGCATCGCACGATCAGGCTCTCCGGTGATGCGGAGGGCTTGTCGATCAGCCAATTTCTAAGCGAAGGTTTGTTCATGATGAGCACAAAGGACGTTGACTGATAGCTCAAATATGTCATCTTGGAAAGAACAGAGATACCTGCATCTCATCGGCCACGACCTCAAATCGCAGCCATAAGCGGTCGATACGAACCGTGCTCACATCTGGGAGTGAAACGATGCAATACCTGAGGACGGCCCTTGCGGCCGCTACGGCGTACACCCTTGTTGCGGGAGCCGCATTCGCAGAGCCCAAGACCAATCTATTGCATCAATGGGCGACCGGATCGGACGCCCAGGCTATTGCCAAGCTCGGCGAGATGTTTACCGCGAAAGGTGGCACCTGGCAGCAGACTTCCATCGCAGGCCACACGGCCAACACGCTGGCGAAACTGCGCGCCGACGTGATCGCCGGCAACGCACCTCCCGCGGTGCAGCTCAAGGGGCCCGAGATCGCCGAATGGAACGAGACCGGCATGACAGCCAATCTCGACGAACTGGCGACAGCGGAAAATTGGGAGAAGGTCGTCGCTCCCGAATTGCTGCCGGTGATGAAGCCAACCGGAAGCTGGGTAGCGGCGCCGATGAACATCCACCGCATCAATTGGCTGTGGGCATCGCCGAAGGTCATGAAGGACGCAGGGGTCGCCGAGGTGCCGAAGACATGGGCGGAATTCAACGCCGCCTGCGACAAGGTCGTGGCGTCGGGCAAAATCTGCATCTCGCACTCGACCGCCGACTGGACCGATTCGACGGTCTTCGAGGTCGTGGTCTACGGAATGGATCTCGATCTCTTCAAGAAGGCCTTCGTCGAGGGTGACGTCGAGGCGATGCGCAGCGACGGCATGGTCAAGGCTTTCGAGCAATTCCGCACCATGACGACGAAGTACATGGACCCCGGCATGAACGGGCGCGACTGGGATACCATGTCGCATCTGGTCGGCCGCGGCGAGGCCGCCTTCCACATCATGGGCGACTGGACGCTCGGCCTACTCACGGCCGGCGGCTTCAAGGAAGGCACCGACTATGTCTGCGCCCAGGCGCCGACTGACTGGGGCAAGCCGGGCTTCATCCTGAATTCCGACTCGGTCGTGTTCTTCCAGCAGAAGGATCCGGACTACGTCGAGGGGCAGAAACTGCTCGCCAGCACGATCCTGTCGCCCGAGTTCCAGACGATTTTCAATCAGACCAAGGGCTCGATCCCGGCCCGTCTCGACGTCGATCTTTCGAATGGCTTCAATCCCTGCCAGCAGCTCTCCCAGAAGGATCTGCAGGCGTCGATCGATGGCGGCACGCTTGTCCGTTCGATGGCGCATAACATGACGATCCCGCAGAAGGTGCGCGGCGCGATCATGGATACCGTCACCGAATTCGTAGCGACGCCGGACATGACCGCGCAGGACGCAGCTAGTGCGATGGCTGATGCGGCCGAAGCGCAGATGTGAAGAAGCTGCCGATGATGGCCTGGCGCGCGTCGCCCGGCCTGACCTTCGCTGGAGCAGCCGATGTCCACGCGTGACCTGACTGTACCGGTTGCGGCTCCCGCGACCCCGTGGCGGGAGCGCCTTGGCACGATGGTGCCCATTTTGGTGCTGGCGCCGTCGCTTGCGGCGAGTTTCATCTACGTTTTCGTGTTCACACTCTGGACGCTGTATCTCTCGCTTTCCAATTCGTCGCTGATGCCGACCTATGGGTTCGTCGGTCTGGACAATTATGCTTCGCTCTGGGCGAACCGGCGCTGGAACATCGCCTATACCAACCTCTTCCTGTTCAGCGGCTTCTATATCGTCGGCTCGATGGCCATCGGACTGCTTCTCGCGATCCTGATCGACCAGCGCGTTCGCGGCGAGGCGGTTTGGCGCACGATCTTCCTCTACCCGCTGGCAGTGTCCTTCATCGTCACCGGCACGGTGTGGAGCTGGCTCTATAATCCCGTCGACGGCATCCAAGCCTTCGTGCGGGGGCTCGGTTGGACCGACTTCGGCTTCGCCCTGACGGCCAACCGCAACACTGCGATCTATGCGGTGATCATAACCGGTATCTGGCAGTCATCCGGCTTCGCAATGGCGCTTTTCCTGGCTGGCCTGAGGTCCGTCGATCCGGATCTCGTCAAAGCGGCGCAGATCGACGGTGCGTCGGTTTCCCGGATCTATCGGAGGGTCATCCTGCCGACGATCGCCCCGATTTTTCTGGCAGTGGCGGTCATTCAGATCCAGTTCGCCATCAAGACGTTCGACCTGGTGGCAGCGTTGACGCGGGGTGGGCCAGGTGTGTCCACCACCTTCCCGGCGATCTACGTCTACGACCTCATGTTCCAGCGCGGGCAGATCGGCGAGGGCGCCGCTGCGGCGATGATGATGCTCGCGGCCCTTGCGGTTGTGCTGGTGCCCTATTCCTTATGGATCGTTTGGCGCAGGCGGGCGGAGGGCCGCAATGGCTGAAATTGCCCTCACCGCCCGGCATGATCCCGAAGCGGCCGCGGCTACGCGGCGATATTTCTGGAACCGCTTTCTTATCTATGCGGTGCTGACGCTTTTTGCTGTCATCTACCTTGCCCCACTGCTGGTCGTGGTCTTCAACTCGTTGCGGGAGCAGTCCGAGATTGCCCGCAACGGCCTCATCTCCCTGCCGCGCAGCTTCCGCCTCGATGCATGGGCGGAGGCTTGGGGCACTTATTGCGTCAGCGGCACCTGCGAAGGCATGAAGCGCAATTTCTTCAACTCGCTCTGGATGGCGATCCCCGCGACGGTCATCTCCACGCTCCTCGGCGCCATGAACGGCTACGTGCTGTCGAAATGGCGCTTCAAGGGCTCGGAAATCCTGTTCAATCTGATGTTGCTCGGCGTCTTCATGCCCGGCCAGATATCGCTAATGCCGTGGGCGTTCCTGCTCGGCAAGCTCGGCCTAACCAATTCGACCTACGGGCTGGTCTTGATTCACGTCGTCCAGGGCATCTCGTTCACGACCCTATTCTGCCGCAATTTCTACGTCAGCATACCGGACGACCTTATCAAGGCAGCACGCATCGACGGCGCCGGCTTCTGGCGGATTTTCCGCAAGATCATCCTGCCGCTGTCGCCGCCGATTTTGATTGTCACCGTCATCTGGCAATTCACCGGTATCTGGAACGAGTATCTGTTCGGCGTTGTCTTCACCTCCGGCCAGCAGCAGCCGATCACGGCGGCATTGGTCGCGCTCACTGCCGGCGGTACGACCGCCCGCGCTTACGACGTGATGAGCGCAGCCGTGCTGATCGGCGCGCTGCCACCGTTGCTGATCTACCTGTTCGGTGGAAAATACTTCGTGCGCGGCCTGACACAGGGCGCCATCAAATGAGGCGTCGCCCGTGTCCACACTGACCATCCGCAACCTTCACAAGAGCTATGGCGGGCTCGAGATTCTGGCCGGCATCAATCTCGAGGCGCAGACCGGAGAATTCGTCGCCCTCGTCGGCCCCTCCGGCTGCGGCAAGTCAACCTTGCTAGCCATGATCGCCGGCTTGGAAACCGTCACGTCGGGCGAGATCTGGATCGGCGACCGGCTGGTGAACTCCGTGCAGCCCAAGGACCGCGACATAGCGATGGTGTTCCAATCGTACGCCCTCTATCCCACGATGACGGTGCGCGAGAACATCACCTTCGGCATGGAAAGCCGGGGCGTGCCCAAAGCGGCGCAAGAGGAAGCGGTAAAGCGGGTTGCCGCGCTCCTGCAGATCGAGCAGTTGCTCAAACGCAAGCCCGGCCAGCTTTCAGGCGGCCAGCGGCAGCGCGTTGCGATGGGGCGCGCCCTAGTCCGCGACCCGAAGCTGTTTCTGTTCGATGAGCCCCTGTCCAATCTCGACGCCAAGCTGCGCGTCGACATGCGCACCGAAATCAAGAAGCTTCACCACCGCGTCGGCAAGACCACGGTCTACGTCACCCACGATCAGGTCGAGGCGATGACGCTCGCGTCCCGCATCGCGGTGATGAACCAGGGCTCGGTGCAGCAGTTCGACACGCCGAAGCGGATATATGACCGGCCGACCAACATATTCGTGGCCGGTTTCATGGGATCGCCGGCGATGAATTTCATCCCCGCCAGGCTTACGGGCTCAACCAGCATCGCGGTGCGCGCCGCTGACGGCAGCGACGCTACTCTCACCCTTGCCGCTCCGCTGCCCGCCGGCGCGCCAGAAGACGTAGTGCTCGGTGTTCGGCCAGAACACATCTACCGTTTCACGACGGACCTGAAGTCGCGAAAACCGGCCGTGGAGTCCATGCAGGCGCCGGTCGAATTGGTCGAGCCGACCGGGGCCGAGACGCTTGCCGTCCTCAGGCTGGGTGACCTGGAGATCACCGGCCGTTTCGAGCCGGATGAGGCTCCCGTCATGGGCGAGACGATAACGCTTGGCATCGACATGTCGCGCGCCTGTCTGTTCGATCCAACAACCAAGGCGCTTCTGTGATCTGATGTCCATGCAATTCGCGACTTACCCGAGCTTGACCGATCGCGTCGTGCTGATCTCCGGCGGCGCCTCCGGGATCGGGGCCGATATGGTCCGCGCCTTCGTCTCGAATGGCGCGCGCGTGGGCTTTCTCGATGTGCAGGATGGACCCGCGGAGGCGTTGGTGCGCGAGCTTGATAGCGTCGCCGGGCGGCCCCCATTATACCTCCGTTGCGATGTGACCGACGTCGATGCACTGCAGGCGTCGGTCGAAGCCGTGCGTGCGCGGCTTGGTCCGGTCGCCGTCCTGGTGAACAACGCTGCCGATGATCAGCGCCATCCCGTTGACGCGGTGACGTCAGAATATTGGGACCGCAGCTTCGACGTCAATCTCCGGCATCACTTCTTCGCCGCGCAAGCGGTTCATCCGCATATGAAGGAACTCGGCTTCGGCTCGATCATAAACTTCTCTTCCATCGCCTGGCGTTTCGGAGCGGACCAGATGGTGGCCTATGCCACCGCCAAGGGGGCTGTGGTGGCCCTGACCCGCGCACTGGCGCGGTCGTTTGGACCTGACAACATCCGCGTCAATGCAGTCGAACCCGGCGCTGTCATCACCGAGCGGCAGCGCGAGCTGTGGTTCAAGACGCAGGACGCGATCGACCAGACGGTGCAGCGACAATTGATCCGCCGCGTCCTCTTGGGCGAGGAGATTGCGCGGACCGTGCTCTTCCTTGCCGCAGATGACAGCCGCATGATCACCAAGCAGTCCATCGCCGTCGATGCCGGTCTGCGCTGATGCGATCGCTTCCACATCTTTCAACGGGACTGTCACGCTGATGCTTCGTCTCGGCCTCAATCCTTACGGACTGACCTACTATCTCGGCCTACAGGGTCGCGGCACGCCGCGGCACAATCCGGATGGGGCGGGGCTGGAAGGCTTCATGGCGCTCGCGCAGGAACTGGGCGCACGCACGCTCGAGATCTATGAACCGTGGTTGACCGACTTGCCGGACGCCGAGGTCGTCGATCTGCGCAGGCGTCTGGCCGCGCGTGACATCGTCCCGGTGGTGAGCGGCGGTCTTATCGTGGCCGGTCCCCTGGATAATGCGTTTCGGGCGGCGCGCCTGCTCGAGGCGACAACGATCCGTATCGCGCTGACCCCCGTCCTGTGTGGCGACCGCAACGCATGCGGCCAGAAGTGGAGCGAGTTCAATGCGACGATCCGCGCTGCCTTGACGGAATGGGGACCGCGTGCGGCGGCTGAGGGCCGGGTGCTCGGCATCGAGAACCATCAGGACTTCGGCAGCGATGAACTGGTCGCGTTCTGCGAGCTCGGCGGGCCCGGTGTCGGCATCACCTACGATACAGGCAACACGTTCCCAGTCGGCGAGGCACCGCTTGCCTTCACGCGGCGGATCGCGCCGCATGTCCGCCATGTCCACCTCAAGGACTATCGCGTGCAGTTCACGGATGAGGGCTACCGTCTGGTCCGCTGCGCGATCGGCGACGGCGCCGTGCCATTCGCCGAACTGGCAGCCATCCTCGCCGAGCACCACGACACGCTGACGGCCGTGCTCGAGCCGGGCGCGCTGGAGGCCCGCCACGTTCGCTGTCTTACCGACGACTGGTGGAACGGATATCCGCCGAAGACTGCGCGCGAGTTCGCGGCCTGCCTGAGTGCTGCGCACGTGAACCGCCTTGCGGACGATGCCGACTACCGGACGCCATGGGAGCGCGGCGATGACGGCGCGCTCGTTTCGTATGAGCTCGACATGATCCGGCGCAGCGCCGCCAACATGAAGAAGCTCGATTTCATTGCAATGGAGAAATCAGCATGACTGCCCGAGAACTCAGCGGCCTGACTGCCTTCGTGACCGGCTCAGGACGCGGCCTAGGCCGCGTGATGGCCGAACGCCTGGCCGAGCTTGGCGCAAACGTCGCGATCCACGATCTCGATTGGACCCGGCCATCCCAATATGGCGAATTCGCGGACCTCGGCGAATCCGCAAGGGGTTTGGAAAAGCATGGGACACGGGTGACCGCGGTCACGGGCAACATCGGCGACAAGCAAGCCGTCGCCGAAATGAAGCGGAAGATCGAGGCGGACCTCGGCGATGTGCACGTTCTGGTCAACTGCGCCGGCGGCGACATCGGCGCCAAGGGAGTAAAGCCCAGTCCCAACAACGCGCTCGACATCGACTATGACGACATCAAGGTGCTGACCGAGAACAATCTCATCGGCACGATGCTGGTCTGCCAGGCGTTCATTCCGCCTATGGTCAAGCGCGGCTCTGGCTCGGTGATCAACATAGCCTCGGCGGCAGCGCATATCGGATGCTCGCCGGAGGTGGTCTACTCCACGCTTAAGGCGGCCGTCGTCCATTATACGCGCTGCCTCGCCAAGGAATTGATCGACGATGGCGTGCGCATCAATGCGGTGAGCCCCGGCGCCACCAAGACGGCACGGTTCCAAGCGAGCCGCGTGGTCGATCCGGAACGCATGGATTCGAGCAAGAAATCGCTAAACCGGTATGCGGAGCCTGAAGAGATCGCCGAAGCCGTGGCCTTCCTCGCCGGTCCACGCGCGCGCTTCATCAACGGGCAGGTCATCCGCGTCGATGGCGGTTTCACAATCTTCCCAGGTTAAATCGCGGCCGTTCACACGGCGAATTGTCGGGCTGAGCGCACCCCAATGAGCAGGGCCACCACGGCCCATTGCCGACCTTACTTCGTTGATGGGTTGCAACCTGCTCGCAGAGCCCACGAAGCGACGGGCGAGTTCGGCAACCGAAAATTCTCTTGGCGACACGCTGACGTTACAGCCCGCTTGTATGCACCCACGCAATGGCTCAGATTGTTTGGGTCCGGTCTACTCTGCGCCCTGAGAAGGCGAAGATTTCCGGATCGAGGCGCTGGGGCACTGCGCGCCACGGCAGAGCGGGCGAACCGCTCCCGTCTACACGTTCAGAGGCGGAACATTAGAGGTTGGGGGCACAGATGAGGCAAGAGAACGACGTTGAGAAGTGGGTGCGCACGCTGCGTGCTCGAGCACCTGACGACGCGGCCGAATTGCTTGCCCGAGAGTCTCCCGAGTTCATCCGGGACCTATTGAAGTTGTTGCCGGATAGGCACGCCCGGAAGGTGGCGGAGCATTTGCCATCGCATATGAGGCCTGTCACGCCTTATGGCGACGGCAAGGATATCGCGTTCCCCGGGTCTGTCATCGAGCTGATGGACCCGATCCCCGCCAGCGTTCCTGTCGGAACGACGGTAGCCGCCGCGGTCGAGGCCGTCAGGCGCGCGCAGGTGCCGACCGAGTTGACTTACCTCTACATCACGGACGCGGGCGACAAACTCGTTGGCCTGGTGGTCCTGCGCGATCTGATGCTGAGCGAACCGGCCGCCACGGTCGATCAGATCATGCTGCCGAAACCGTTCGCCCTTCACGTCGATATGCCTTTGGGTGAAGCCTGCACGGCGGCGGTACGCCGTCACTACCCCGTCTATCCCGTGGTGAACGTGGAGAACCGGCTGCTCGGGCAGGTTCGCGGCTGGCGGCTGTTCGAGCAGCAAATCATCGAGATTTCTGCCCAGCCTGGCCAGATGGTGGGTGTCCAGAAGGAGGAGCGTTCTTTCACGCCCCTGGTTTCAGCCTTCTTGAAACGTCATCCGTGGCTGCAGCTCAACCTGCTGACGGCCTTCATAGCCGCTTTCGTGGTCGGGTCGTTCACAGGCACGATCGAGAAGATCGTCGCTTTGGCGGCGTTCCTCCCGGTGCTGGCCGGGCAAAGCGGAAACACCGGCTGCCAGGCACTGGCCATGACGTTGCGTGGTCTCGCCTTAGGGGATGTGGACAAACGACCAAAGCTGCACCTGGTGCTGAGGGAGGGGGTGCTCGGGATCGCCAACGGCGTCCTCGTCGGTCTCGTGGCGGCCGCGGCCATGTGGTTCTACGCGTCGCGGCAACCGGAGTCGGCAGCCCAGGCGCCCATGCTGGCGCTTGTGATCCTGCTCGCAATGTCCGGATCGTGCCTCATGTCCGGGATCTCCGGCGTGCTGATCCCGTTGGGCCTGCGGCGGGTCGGCGCCGATCCGGCCGTGGCTTCCGCGATCTTCCTTACCACGGTTACCGATATTGTAGGCATGGGCCTGATGCTGGGGCTTGCCACTACGCTCGTGCTGTAGTGGCGCACATTTACGCAGGCCGTCCTGAGAAGCATCGCCCGCCAGCTCTCCGAGCGCTTGCGCAACGCGGCGGAAGACCTTCGGATGAGCTGCATGCGACCCTGATGCGTCAAGCGGCGACCAGATACGTGCAGAATCGCGCAAACAATATTGATCTTGTCGGCTGCGCAATCCACGGCTCATTATGATTTGGCTTAGTTTCCGTTTGTAGCGAATACTTAATCGAAGTCCAGCAACGCTGAGAAGATGTTTGACCAACCAGCGTAGGCGAAATGCGAATGAACCCGATAGTTTGTTGCGCAGCTGCAACAGCTACTGAAGACTCGGAGATCTCGTGACAGTTCCGTCGCTTTTTTTCGTGCAGGCGTGCTAGATCCGCTGCACTAGTCGGGTTGGGTGGGGTTCTCGGCATGCATTCCTCGTTTTCAATGATCTTCGGCTTCGCCGCGGCGCTGCTCTGTGCCGGCATATTGCCGGCCGGCGCACAAGGTCTCTATCCGGCCTACGACGATGCGTTTTCGGCCCGCGTTGCCAATCCGACCGACAACGGGACGCTAGCTCAATTCGTCACAGTTGCCGTCAACGCAGGGCAGTACGATCAGGCGATCTCGTCGATCGAGCAGTATCTGATCAAATATCCTCGCGATGCGCGCGCGCGCCTCGCGGCCAGCCGATTGTACTATTATGTCGGATCCTATGAATTGGCCCGGCGGCAGGTGCAGTACGGCCTCGAGGTCGGGGACCTGCCCGCGGATGAGCAGCTGGACGCCGTTCGCCTGCTCGCCCGCATCGAGCGCGCGTTACTTGGCGTCACCTGGGAACTCGCTCTGACTGGCGGCATGTTCAGCGCATCCACCGATTTTGAGCCGGGCGGGGCCGAAGACGACCGCACCTTGGTCTCGCCCTATGGGCGGGCGGACGGCTTTGTCCGGTGGGATCTCGGCACGCCAAGTGCTGATGCACTTGTCCTCTCGGGCTCGTTGACGGCGACACAGCGCTTTTTCACAGAAGACCTGTCGGTTCCCGGTGCCGAGGAGACTTTTATCCACGGTAACGCCGCCATTACCCTGGACAAGGGGCTGCCCAACAGCGGGATCGATTCCCTGCGGCTGCTACTTTCCGCGTTTACCGTTACAGATCGCTTCGACAACGATGTCCACGAGACCGGCGTCGGCCTCAGTGGACGCTTCCTCGTTCGCCCCACAGTCGAGACGACGCTTTTCGCAGGTGCTGGCTACATCGATCTAAGCGGCTCGAAAGGCATCTTCGCCGATAGCAGGGTCTTCTATGAGGCAGGCGGCAGCTACCGCTTCCGCAATGGCCAGGCGCTCGGACTGCGCCTGGTCGGCTCGAATGACTTCGCCTCCGGATCTGGCGAAATCGGCCGCAGCTATATGGGAGAGGTCCGCTACGGCGGCGTACTGATGGAAGTACCGGACCTGTTCGTATGGTCTCACCAGGTCGCCGTCTCGGCCGGCCACAGCGACACTCCCGACTTGTCCGTCGGCATCGGCACGAACATAGAAAGTGACTTCTGGCGCATTGCCTCGGAAAGCGATTTTCAGCTCACTGATTGGCAGAAGGTCAGTGTCGACCTCGCCTATCGCGAAACCGACTTCGATATCGCTAGCGGCGACCGGAATTCATTCGAATTGCTCGTGAGCTACACGTTGACGCTCAACTGAAAGAGGCCGCGATGAGGACCCTGTATCGTCAGATAGCCACTTGTATCGCCTGCCTTGCCTTTGCGGCACCATCTGTCGCTGAAACGGTCGGGTCCATGACGGCCTACCAGACCAACATCATCCGTAATGACGGCGAGGCGATGAACGTCGGCGCTGGCGTCGAACTCGGCGACCACCTGCGTAGCAATGTCACCGGTCTCGGAATGCTCGTGTTCCGGGACGAGTCGAGCGCCAAGATTGGTCCGAACACCAGCCTGACGATCGATGAATTCGTCTACAATCCGGGGTCCCGATCAGGAAAGATCGACATCAGGATGAACAGCGGCCTGGCCCGTTTCTACGGCGGTCAGGTTTCGAAGGGCGGCGACATGCGAGTTGCGACGCCACACATGGTGCTCGGAGCCAGAGGCGGCATCATTGAAGTGCTTGTGATAGCTGGTCAGACCGTCGGCATACTGCGCGCCGGCCGCATGACCTGCATGATGAATGGCCGCAAGCTCGTGGTCACAAACCCGGGCCACGCCTGCACGTCGGACAATGACAAACTGCTGACCGGCTACGGCGGTATCGACGCCTTCCCGATATTGGACAGCATCGAGCGGATAGCCGGCACCGGCCTCCCAGGCAAACCGGGTCCGGGGCTGGACGTAAACGCGATTTGTGCGTCATCACTCGGCAACTCGCTCAAGGCCTGCAAGTCCACCGACGGCGCATTGCCCGGCGTGGCCATGGAGTTCCCTGACAGCCCAGCGCCCCCTGTAGGCAGCGGGGTGGATGAGGATGACTGCTATCCCGACTGCCGGTAGGCCCGGCCGGCCGGCATGAGCCCCTTGGCTGATTGGCGGCGGGCTGCCCGGCGCAAGCTTCCGGGTCTTGCGGTCGTACTCTTGCTGCTCGCTTGCCATTTTGCTTTCGACGGGCCGCTATCGCGCCTGCGCGAGCGTACGTATGACTTCTACCAGTTCCTCGCCCCGCGCGAGGCGACGAGCAATCCTGTTGTCATAGTCTCGATAGACGACGCGAGCCTTAAGGCATATGGGCGATGGCCCTGGAACCGTGGCCTTTTGGCCGATCTGGTCGACGGTGTCGCCGAGTCCGGTGCCGCGGTGATCGGGCTTGCGCTGGTGCTGCCTGAGGCTGACATCTCTCCTGATGGTATCGCCGGAGACAAGCGCCTCGCGAGCGCACTGGCGAAACATCGAACGGCGCTCGCCGTCAGCCTGGGCAATGAGGCGACCGTATCAGAAGCAGAGCCCAAAGCCGGTTGGTCGATCGTCGGGCAAGTACCCGAGACGCTTCCTGGCTTCACCGGTCTGACAGGCTCGCTTCCAGATTTCTCGACCGCCGCTGCAGGTCTCGGCGTCATTCGCACTTCGCCGGATCCCGACGGCGTATTACGCCATGTGCCGCTGCTCTGGCTCCGAGATACGGCTCAAGGCGTGCAACTCTGGCCGTCCTTCGCGCTCGAACTCCTGCGCCTCTACGCCGGAGAGAACGGCTACGTGGCTCGGATGAATGCCGCCGGGTTTGACGCGCTCAGGATGGCCGGGTCCATTGTGCCACTCGAGCCGCAGGGCAGCATCCGCCTCTGGGAAACCGACACTAACACGCCGCGCATATCTGCCAGTGATATCCTTTCGGGCCGCGGCAATCCGCTGCTGCGGAACGCCATCGCCATTGTTGATCTGTCGGCCGTGGGATTGACCCAGTATCTGCCCACGCCGACGCGTCCGGCGCGACCAGGCGTGGACATCCACGCTGATGCAATCGGCCAGATCCTTGCCGGGCGCTATCTTGTAGAGCCAACGCTAGCGCGTACGCTGGAGCGGCTGTGGTTGGTCCTCAGTGGCATCGTTTTCATCGGGCTTTCAGGAGTGCTCGCCGAGCGTGTCGCGCTCGGCGCACTCGCTCTGGCGCTCCTGGCTGCCACGCCCTTCGCGTTCGGCGCTCTCGAATACAGCCTGCAGGGTGCACTCTATGATCCATTGCAGCCGGCGCTTGCGACGATCCTCGTAGCCGGCTTCGAAGGCTATGTCCTCTACAGGCGCAGCGAGCAGCGTCGGTCCACCCTGGCACGGCAGTTTTCCCAATATCTGTCGCCCTCCGTGGTGCAGCGCCTCGCAAATTCGGACACCGAAGCGATCCTGTCCGGAGAGAAGCGCGAGATCACAATCCTGCTGAGTGACATACGCGGCTTCACGACGATGAGCGAACAACTCGGTGCCCAAGAAATCGGAAAGGTGGTCAATCACTTTCTCGGCCTTGCGACCGATGAGATACTCAAGCGCGACGGGACGATCGACAAGTTCATGGGCGATGCCGTGCTAGCCTTCTGGAACGCGCCGCTTGATCAGCCAGATCATCGCGAGCGCGCGCTCGAGGCGGGGCTTGCCCTGATCGAACGGGTGAAGCGCGAAAATGCCGGTTTCGCCGGGCGCGGGCATCCCTCCATCGAAATCGGCGTCGCCATCGAGACTGGCATCTGCTCCGTAGGGAATTTCGGCTCCGAACGGCGCTTCGACTACACCGCGATCGGCTCGCCGGTGAACCGCGCGGCACGGCTCGAGTCAACGACCAAAAAGCTGAGGATCCCTCTGGTGCTTGGTCCCGGATTTGCGCAGGGAGCATCAATGCCGGTTGTGCAGGCGGGTGTGTTTGAACTGCAAGGCTTCAAGGGCGAGGTGTCGATTTTCACCGTTCCGGAGATATACCCCTCGTCGCGATCTGCCGAGGAAGTCGTATGATGTTTGGCACCGGCTCAACTCGCTACCTCATTGGCAGCCGGCGAGCGAAAGCCAAGGGCGGCGGAAATCCGATGGGCCGCCTGGGCTACCATGTCGCCCAGTTCGCTAATGCGTTCTTCCGGCACCCGGTTTTCCGGGGCAGCGATGTTCAGAGCCGCGATTATCTTACCCGGTGCCACGAAAACCGGTGCGATTGATCGGCGCCGTTCGGGCCCAGGATGGCGAAAATCATGCCGCGCGGCACATCCAGATCGACACCATCGACGGCGCGCAGTTTGCCGAACGTTTTGACCAGGCCGCGGGCGGAAATGGCTGACTGGGCAAGACCCGTGGAGGACAAGCCCATAGGAGAAGTATCGTTCATGGCAATCATCCGGCAGTCGCAAAAAACCAAGGACCGAACTTCGGCCTTCGGCTGTCGTCAATTCCTCGGCAGGCGCACGAGCTTATCGTCTGGCTTGTCGTCATGCCACAGGCTCCGACCATGGACCACTACCTCGCCGCTGAGGCTGAAGAGCCGTTCAGATCATACGTCGGACGGATCTCTACTCATCGCTGGGTTTCTCATTCGATCACGGCGCAGGCCTGACGATTTCCGGCATCACCGGCAGGCTGGCTTTTGTAGTCATCCTGTCCGCCGTGGATCATCAATGCCTTGCCTCGTATTGCCGTTTCTCCACCGTCCAGTTTGACCATGCTGTTGAAAGCCTGGGCACGCAAAACGCCGTCGGCGCCGACTCGCTGATTTGGCATGTCGCCCGCGTGCGGGCCTTTTCCAGTGAGATATCCATGTTGGGCACTCGTCGGATTGAAGTGCCCACCGGCCGAGTCATGGCCGGTCTGATGGTCGCACTTTCCGGTTTCATGAACATGGAACGCGACCCATTCACCCGCCGGCAGTCCTGTTACGTCCAACGCTATCAGCACACCCTGCGCTGTCTCGGTCAGCGTGGCCGTTCCGTTCTTCTCGCCAGCCATGTTGACGAATTCGGCTTTCGCGGTCGCGGTGTCCTGAGCCGCTGCAGGCATCGCGACCGCCAGCGCCAATCCTGTTGTTGCAAGCAAATTTTTCATCAGTTGGCCTCCGGTTGTACAAGGACCCCAAACAACAACGGGGCCTCTTCGTTCCATTTGGGAATGTCTCCGGCACGGCCGCCAGAGAAGCGGGTGATGCGTAGAACTCGATAGTCTCCGTGTATAAGTGAAATTTCACGACGTTGGTTTACACCAATTCGAAGAGTTCCGCGGTTTGCCAACCTGCCAGCAGCATGATGACAACGCCAACGAGTCTGAGAAGCGTCTTTTCTGCGATTGTTTTCACTACCAATCCGGCCATCGGCGCTGCGACTACGCCGCCAACGATCAAGCCGGCAACGGAGAGTAGATTTTCCGTTAGCTCTCCTGCCTCCTCCCAATGGCCCGTTAGTAACGCAAACAAGAAGGTCAGAGACACCGACAACGTGATGAGGAACTCGCTGGCATTGACCGTACCAATAACGTAGCGGGGCGTGCCGCCAAAACCGAGAAGGCCCGTCGTTACGATGGGTCCCCATCCGCCGCCCCCTGCGGCATCGAGAAATCCGCCACCAAGCCCAAGGGGAGGTACCACGCCTGCAGGGACCGGATTGCTTGGGATCCGCCGGAATGAACGGAACAGGAGCCAAGCTCCGACAAGCGCAAGGTATGTGGTCACATATGGTTTCATGATGGCTCCCTCGAACGAGGTGAGAACAAAAGCGCCGAGAACGCCGCCGAGCACGCCAAATGGCATCAGCCGCCAGAAAAGCTTCCAGTCAATGTTGCGGTGATAGAGGTGAGCCGAACCTGAGGCCGCGGTGGTAAACAGTTCAGCTGCGTGAACTGACGCCGAAGCGTGAGCAGGAGACACGCCAAACCCCAATAGTGTAGTCGAGGAAACCACGCCGTAGGCCATGCCGAGAGCCCCGTCCACAGCTTGGGCTACAAACCCCACAATCGCAAAAAGAATGAATTCTTGCATTTGACTCTCCGATAAGGCGCGGGGTCACAATTGGCGATAGAGAAACCCGCTGCCTACAACGTATGCAATTATATCTACACGCTTCCACAATTCATCAAACGCGTGGCATCGATAATGGTGACGACGAACGGAAAACGATCCGCTCGACCGACGCCTTTCCCAATCCCGACAGGATGCCGGTTTCTGTTTTGCTCAAATGTCCCTGCTGGAACCGCAACCTCCTCTGACGTGAGGTTTCACTGGCCGGACGCAGGCTTGCAGCTCCACCCTTTATCTGTTTAATTGCCGCCATCCACAGGGGTGCTCCGTATCGTCGGGGCTGAGAGATGGGCTGCAAGCCCGTAAACCCTAGAGCTGATCTGGATAATACCAGCGGAGCGAGGCGGGCGATGTTTTCTGGCGCACAGATCTTTCTTTTTCCGATGTCCGGCGATTTCGTCGGCCCGCTCGATGGCCATAACCTCAAGGTCTCGGCCAACGGCCCGACCCCGCGCTGATCTTTCGCGCCAGAGGTCTCGCATGTCCCAGCCTTTCTCCGCCGCGCCGCGAATCGCAGCCTTGTTCGCCAAGGTCGGACCGGCCTTGTTGTCGGTCGGCACGCTGGTTTTGGTTTGGGAGCTCTATGCGCGCATCTCGGGCATCTCGCCCACGACGTTGCCCGCGCCGTCACGAGTCCTCTTCCAGGCCATCCTGCAGCGCCAGGCGCTGTTCGACAACACCGTGCCGACGATCAGCGCCACATTGGCGGGTTTCGCGTGCTCGCTGGCCGTTGCCTTCATCCTTTCGGTGCTGATCGACTTCTTCAAGCCGCTGCGCCTCGCCCTGTTCCCGGTGTTCGTCATCAGCCAGACCCTGCCGCTGGTGGCGATCGCCCCCCTGGTCGTTCTTTGGTTCGGCTTCGGGCTGACGCCGAAGATCATGCTGGTCGCGCTCGTGACCTTCTTTCCCATGCTGGTCGCGCTGGTGCAGGGTTATGAATCGACGGATCGGGACATCTCGGCGCTTCTGAGTTCGATGGGCGCTTCCCGCATGCGCATTTTCCTGCTGGCCCGCCTGCCCTCCTCGCTGCCCTATTTCTTCGCCGGGCTGCGCATCTCGATCACCTATGCCGTGGTCGGCGCCATCTTCGCGGAATATGCCGGCGCGGCCAAAGGGCTCGGCATCTACATGCTCAACGCCAAGAACAATTTCCGGCCCGATCTCGTGCTCGCGGCGGTGCTGGTCAGCGCCTTGCTCACGCTGGCCCTGTTTGCCGCCACGGTGCTGATCCAGCGCGCCGCCATGCCATGGGAGCGGCTCGATGCCGCACGAAAACCATGAGCAGGCGGCTGGAACTGCGCCAAGTCAGCAAGAGTCTTGGCGATATCGACGTGCTTGCCGGCATCACCCTGCACGTCGAGCCGGGCGAATTCGTTTCAATCCTCGGCCCCTCCGGAGCCGGCAAATCCACGATCTTCAGGTTGCTGACGGGCGATCTCGATGACTACGGCGGCGATGTCGACTTCGACGGCCGGCCACTGGCCGAAGCGCGACGACCGTTTGCCTTCATGCCGCAGCGCGATGCCCTGATGCCTTGGCGCACGGTTATCGACAACACCGCGCTCGGTCTTGAAGTGCAGGGCATGTCCCGCAAGGCGGCCCGCAGCAAAGTAGCACCGCTCTTCGGGGAATTCGGCCTTGCCGGCTTCGAGCATAAGTATCCCGCACAGCTCTCGGGCGGAATGCGCCAGCGCGCTGCGCTGCTGCGCACCGTCGTGCAGGACCGCGCCATGCTGTTGCTCGACGAACCGTTCGGCGCACTCGACGCCCTCACGCGCACCGGCATGCAGCGCTGGCTTCAGACGATGTGGGACCGGCACCGCTGGACCGTCGTGCTGATCACCCACGATGTCCGCGAGGCGGTCTTCCTGTCCGATCGCATTTATGTGTTGAGCGGCCGCCCTGCCCGCGTGCTGCGCGAAATCGCCATACCTCTTCCGCACCCGCGCAAAGGTCTTGCCTCGGCGGAAGCCACCGCCATCGAAGCCGACATCCTCGATACCCTTCTCGATCCACAGCTCGCCCAAAGGACATGACCATGCTTTCCAGACGCCTCTTCATCGCTGTCGCATTAATCGCCGGGCTCGGACCCGTCACGCCCGTCTTCGCCCAGCAGACTGTCACCGTCGCTCTCGACTGGACGCCGAACACAAACCATGTCGGACTCTATGTCGCCCGGGCGAAAGGCTTCTACGCTGAGGCCGGGCTCGACGTGCAGATCCTGCCCTACGTCGACACTGCGGCCGGTACGCTGATCGCCAACCGCGTGGCCGATTTCGGTATACTGGGATCCATAGGATTGTTCACCCAACGCACGGCCGGCGCCGACCTCGTCGCCACCTACGCCATCATGCAGACGGAAACCGGCAGGCTGGCCTTCAATGCGGACCGCGCCGATATACAATCCCCCAGGGACCTGGACGGCCTGACCTATGGTGGTTTCGGCAGCGCCTGGGAGAATGCGCTGATCGGCACCATCATCCGTCATGACGGAGGCGAGGGCAAATTCGAAACGGTGACGCTGGGCACCTCTGCCTATGAGGCCTTGGCCAATGGCGCAGTCGATTTTACGCTCGAAGTCTACACTTGGGAGGGGATCAAAGCGGAGCTTGACGGCAAGGCCCAGCGCGCCTTCCGCTACGCGGATTTCGGCGTGCCCGACCAACACACCAATTTCATTGGCTCGAGCCGCGCCTACCTCGAGAAAAACAAGGACACGGCAACCGCGTTCATCGCCGCGACTAGGCGCGGCTACGCGTTCGCCGTCGAACATCCGAAAGAAGCGGCTGACATGCTGATCGGAGCAAACAGCGACGTGCTGACCAACCGTCCGTTGATCGAGGCATCACTGAAGGCGCTGGTCGACGGCCACTATCTACAAAGCCCCGCCGGGGCGATCGGCACGATCGATCCCGCAAAGATGGAGGCTATCGGCGACTACCTGTTCAAGGCCGAAATCCTGCGCGACGGCGATGGAAACCCGGTCAGCGAACGACCCGATTTCGCGGCCTATTACAGCAACGCCTATCTGGCCGACCAAAAATGAGCCCGCCGCGGCGCATGCATCTCAATGCCGTGATCTTCGGCCTCGGCAGTCACGAGGCCGGTTGGCGCATGCCCGAAAGCGACCCGCTTGCCTCGACCAGCCTGGCCTACTGGGTCGATATCGCCCGGCGCGCGGAGGCTGCCGATTTCGACGCTCTGTTCCTCGGCGATGTGCTGGCCTTGCAGGGTGGTGCCGATCGGCATCTTTCCGACGCGATGGATCCGCTGCTGATCCTATCGGCGATCGCTGCCGTCACCAGCAGGATCGGACTGATCGGGACTGCATCGACCAGCTTCGATCACCCTTTCCACCTCGCCCGGCGCTTCGCCTCTCTCGACCACATCAGCAAAGGCCGTGCGGGCTGGAACATCGTCACCTCGTCCAACGTGCTCGAGGCCCGTAACTTCGGACTGGACGCCATGCCGGAGCATGACGAGCGCTATGCCCGCGCAGCCGACGTGGTCGACGCAGCCATAGCGCTCTGGCAAAGTTGGGCTCCCGATGCGCGGACGCCGGACAAGGCCGCCGGGCGATACTTCGATCCTGACAAGGTCCGGCCCGTCGATCACGCCGGTCCGTTCGTGCGCACCGCGGGCCCGCTCAACGTGCCGCGATCGCCCCAAGGTCGGCCGCTCCTGGCGCAGGCCGGCTCGTCGGAAGCTGGCCGCGCCTTCGCCGCCCGTTACGCCGACATCGTGTTCACCGTCCAGGCGACGCTGACGGAAGCGCAGGACTTCTATCGCGACATCAAATCACGAGCGGCCGCCGTCGGGCGCGATCCAGACACGGTCCTGGTCTTTCCGGGAATCGTTCCGATCGTCGCTCATACCAGGCAAGCAGCCGAAGAGCGGCTGGCCGCGCTGAATGGCTTTACCGTGACCGGCCATGTCCTTGCCAAGCTCGGCGAATTCCTCGGCGAGGATCTAGCCGATGCCGAGCTCGACGCGCCGCTACCGCCCCTGTCGAGCGCACGGCCGAACCAGTCCAGCCAGAGCCGGGTCGGCGTGCTGGTCGGAATCGCAAGGCGGGACAGGCTGACACTAGGCCAGTTGCTCATGCGCCTCGCAGCTGGCCGCGGTCATCTGCTCGCCGTCGGAAATGGCCGCGACATCGCCGACACGATGCAGCAATGGTTCGCGGGCCGAGCGGCCGACGGCTTCAATGTCATGGCGCCCGTCATGCCCGCCGACCTGCAAAGCTTCGTCGACGAGGTAATGCCTTTGCTGGAGCGTTCGGATGTTTTCGGCGCCGGGCGCACTCTTCGCCAGCGATACGGTCTTCCGACGCTTTAGGGTCCAGAGTCCAGATCCAATCCCGTTCGTCCGATCAGAGCGCCGTAAGCCGCCAGGCGCTGCTTTGCTGCGCGGACAGGTCATCACCGTCCCGCCCTTTCGAGCATGCCGGAATTGACACCCTCGCACAGGCATGCTCCTGGCAATCCAGACCTTCGAACAGAAAAAGCGTCCCAATGCTTCGTAGATTTTTCTCCTACTACCGCCCCTGGAAGGGTCTGTTCATCCTGGATTTCTGCTGTGCGGTTCTGTCTGGCATGCTGGAACTTGGGTTCCCGATGGCAGTCAAGGTGTTCGTGGACGACCTGCTGCCGACGCAGCAATTGCTGCTGATCCTTGCTGCGTCGGCCGGCCTGCTTGCCATCTATGTGCTGAACACCGGACTGATGGCGGTCGTGGTTTACTGGGGTCATATGCTCGGCATCAACATCGAGACCGAGATGCGTCGGAAGAGCTTCGATCACCTGCAGAAGCTCTCGTTCCGCTTCTATGACAACCACAAGACCGGCCACCTCATCGCCCGCGTCACCAAGGACCTGGAGGAAATCGGCGAGGTCGCCCATCATGGTCCCGAAGACCTGTTCATCGCGATCATGACCTTCCTCGGCGCCTTCGCACTGATGTTCCTGGTCAATCCGCAGCTTGCATTGATCACAGCGGCAATTGTGCCGCTGGTCGCCTGGGTGACAAGCCGCTATGGCGCGCGCATGACGCGCAACTGGCAGGCGCTTTACGGGCGGGTCGGCGATTTCAATGTTCGCATCGAGGAGAATGTCGGCGGCATGCGGGTGGTGCAGGCGTTCGCCAATGAGGACCACGAACGCAATCTTTTCGCGCGCGACAACGCCAGCTACCGCAAGACCAAGCTCGATGCTTATCGCATCATGGCCGCCAGCACGTCGCTGAGCTACATGAGCATGCGGTTGATCCAACTGGTGGTAATGATCGCCGGAAGCTACCTCGTGCTGCGTGGCGAACTTTCCAGTGGCGGCTTCGTTGGCTTCCTGCTCCTGGTCAATGTGTTCTTCCGGCCGATCGACAAGATCAATTCGGTGATCGAAACCTATCCGAAAGGCATCGCCGGATTTCGCCGCTATGCGGCTCTCCTCGATACTGAGCCTGACATTGCGGATCGGCCTGGCGCAGTTGATGCACCGACGCTCAAAGGTGACATCAGCTACCGGGATGTCACCTTCGGCTATAGCGGCGAACGGCCGGTTTTGAAGAACATCGATCTTGACATAACAGCAGGACAGACCATCGCCTTCGTCGGGCCGTCAGGCGCCGGCAAGACGACCCTGTGCTCACTACTGCCGCGTTTTTACGAGGTCGACAGCGGCGCCATCACAATCGACGGTTTGGATATCCGCGACATGACGCTGGCCTCGTTGCGCGGCCAGATCGGCATCGTGCAGCAGGACGTGTTCCTGTTTGGCGGCACGATCCGCGAGAACATCGCCTATGGCCGGCTGGACGCGGTCGAAAGCGAGATCGTCGAGGCCGCGCGCCGCGCGCGCCTCCACGAACTCATCGCTTCCCTGCCGGAAGGCCTCGATACGATCATTGGCGAGCGTGGCGTAAAACTGTCGGGCGGTCAGAAGCAGCGCCTGGCGATCGCGCGTATGTTCCTGAAAAACCCGACAATCCTCATCCTGGACGAGGCGACGTCGGCACTCGACACGCAGACCGAGCGGGAGATCCAGCAGTCGCTGGCAGAGCTTGCGCAGGGCCGAACGACACTGGTGATCGCGCATCGGCTGGCGACGATCCGCAATGCCGATCGCATCGTGGTGGTCGCCGAAACGGGCATCGTCGAACAAGGTCCGCATGATGAACTGGTCGCGCGTGGCGGTGCCTACTCACGGCTGGGCGCGGCTCCGGACTGACGTGATGGCTTTGTGTCGCGCCTTGGCCCCGGTTCCGCCTCGGGTTGGTCGTTCAATCGTTTCTTGAGGATGTCAATGAGGCTGATGGTGACCGCGATCACCGCAGGGCCGAGGACGAGCCCGGATGCTCCAAAGAGGACAATGCCACCGACCGCGCCGATAAAGGTCACCACCGTGTGGAGCCGCAGCCGGCTCCCGACAAGCATCGGATAGAGCAGATTGTCGATGCCGGCGACGATGACGCCACCCCAGATGGTCAGTAACGCCGCGCTCGCCCATGCTCCTTCCAGCGCGAGATAGATCGCTGCCGGCACCCAGATCACGAATGCGCCGAGCACTGGCACGATGGCGAGAAGTCCCATTACCAGGCCCCAGAAGACCGGCGTGGGCAGGCCGAGCCACCAGAACATCAGGCCGCCCAGCGTTCCCTGCACAGCGGCGATAAGCACTGTGCCTATCAGGATCGCATGTACCGTCTCGGCAAGGCGGGACAGCATGTATGCCGTCTCCGGCGCGCGCAGGGGCGAGAGACCCTCGATCCCGCGCAGAGCGGGTTCGCGGTCCCGCAGAAAATAGAACAGCAGATAGAATGTCAGCACGAACATCACGGCCTGATTGATCGAGCCGCGCAACAGCGATGTGCTTTGTCCCGTCAGCCATTGCACAAATGCGGCGACCGTGCCGGCCGGATCGAGTTGATTCTCAATCCACTGGGCAATGGCCGAAAGCCTGGGATAGTCCGACATGAAGGCATCTGCGTTCCAACCCCGGATGACCTCCTCTAGGTAGGTAGCGCCGTTTACCGCCTCGCGAACAAGCTGCTGTGCAACGAAGATGAGCGGCAGGCCGACGGCAACCGCCGCGACGCTCACCGATACCAGTGCAGCCAGGTTTTGATTCCTGAGCCTTTCCCCGACCCGCCGATGAGCCGGATACAGGATGATTGCCAACACCAGCGCCCAGGTCAATGCGGGCAAAAAAGGCAACGCCAAGAGATAGCAGACATACAGACCGATCGCCGTCGCAGATACGATGCCGAGCAATCTCATCTGTTTCATATCGGGCATTTGTTTCAGGTCGGGCATCTCTCGCCGTCTCGCAAACCAGCCGAGCCTAGTGGATTTCCTGACAAAATGGCAGCTTCCGTTGCCGCACCTACGTCGCTGTCGAGTGTGACGAAAATGGCCCGGCCATTTTCTCGCTCTTCGAGCTCATTATGCTGATTGGGCGCCCGTGCGCGCTGGCTTCACAGGACCAATAGAAAAAAGGCCGGACTGTAAAAGTCCGGCCAAGCATGAAGGTTTAAAACCTCCAGAGGGGAACGCGCCGGACGCAATGGGAGGAAAACATCCGACGCAATCGGTATATGGGTCGGCACAGGTGACGTTTCAACGACATACTGTGGGCCACGTCAGCCGCTGCATAGAGCCACCAGCGCCGATTAAAAGTGCTCACGGCCCGCGTATCAGTTTTAGCGTGACAGCCATAACGGTTGGCAACTTTTTGCGCTATATGGCAGTTATCCGCCAGCCTCTGGACATAGCCGTGAAGGCTGAAGCCGTGATCGGTGTTCGCCATTGGAAGGCTTGATTGGGCTCGGCGAGGATGGCGCTAAACTTGGAAGATATTGCCTGCCGTCCGGCATTTCATCGGTCTGTTCGGGCTCAGTCGCAGATGCTGCTCCAGACCTACGAAGCCAACCCGCGGCTCGCTTCCGTGTTCGCTACGCAGCAGCGCTGGCTGATGGCTCACATCGGTCTTGCCTTGCACTTCAGACGGCAACCACATGACGATCGCACCGGACTGACGACCACACGTTTCATCGACATGATACACCGCTGTTCGGTGGCCAGCCGCAACACCGCCGACGCTTTCATAAAGGAGATGCTGCACTACAATTTCATTCGTGATCTGTCGACGAATAGAGACAGAAGGGTCCGCCCCCTGCAGCCGGCTGCGACCACTCTGGAAACGCTCGCCGGATGGGTCTTTGCCCATCTGAGAACGCTGGACAGTCTCGACGGCGGAAGTCGACTGACCACATTCGCCGCGAGACCGGACGCGCTTGCCAGATTGCAGCCGCTGGTGGCGGATGGCCTGCTTTCGTCCCACGCCGTGCGCGAGCCGAAACAGAACCTTTCCCTGTTCACCTGACTTAACAATGGCGGCGTCGTCATGGATTGGCTGATGTCCGGCGTCGATCCCGACCATGCCGGCCTCGACCGAATTCCGACCGGCATTGTCTCGATCGGAGACTTCGCAAACTGGCTCAAGCTTTCCCGCACCCATCTTTCACGCAAATTGCGCGACGCCGAAAACCTCGGCAGCATCGGCTGGCTGGGTCAGCGGGGCCATTCGGTCATGTGGGTGTCGAACCATTTCTATCAGGAATACATGACCGCACAGGCCGTGAAGCTCGCGATCATCGATGCGGCCTTCCAGAATTGCTTTCACAATCCAGGAACCCCGGAATAGAGAGCAACATGGCGATCGTGGCGGCCATTGCGACCGCCACGATCGGAGTTCTCAGTCGATGTCGAAGGATACGCCTTGGGCCAGCGGCAGCGCCTTGGAATAGTTCACCGTGTTGGTGGCGCGCCGCATATAGGCCTTCCAGGCATCGGAGCCGGATTCACGGCCGCCGCCGGTCTCCTTCTCGCCACCGAAGGCACCACCGATCTCGGCCCCCGATGTGCCAATATTGACGTTGGCGATACCGCAGTCGGACCCGTCGACGCCGAGGAAGCGCTCGGATTCCTGCAAGTCGCGGGTGAAGATCGACGACGACAGCCCCGCGCCGACTGCATTGTGCTCGTCGAGCACGGCGTCGAAGTCCGAATATTTCATCACATAGAGGATTGGCGCGAAGGTTTCTTCGGTAACCGGTGAGACCTGCTTGGGCATCTCGACCAGCGCCGGATGCACGTAATAGGCGTCGGGATGGCCGTTCTCCACCCGCGTGCCGCCGGTCACCTTGCCGCCGTGCGAAGCCGCCTCCTGCAATGCCTTCTGCATGGCATCATATGCTGCCTTGTCGATCAACGGTCCGACCAGCGCTGATGTCTCCAGCGGATTGCCGACCGAGACGCTTTCATAGGCCTTCTTCAGGCGCGGAACCAAGGCATCATAGACGCTGTCATGCACGAACAGGCGCCGTAGCGTCGTGCAGCGCTGGCCGGCCGTGCCCATGGCGCCGAAGGCGATGGCGCGCAAGGCCATGTCGAGATCGGCCGTCGGGCAGACGATGCCGGCATTGTTGCCGCCGAGCTCCAGCACGGCGCGGGCAAAGCGCTTCGCCAGCCGCGGACCGACATCCCTGCCCATGCGGGTCGAGCCGGTGGCCGAAACCAGCGGCACCTTGGGATGATCGACCAGGATTTCGCCGACGGCGCGGTCGCCGATCAGCACCGACGTCAGGCCTTCCGGAGCATCGCCGAAACGTTCTGCCGCACGCTTGAAGATCGCCTCGCAGGCGAGCGCCGTCAGCGGCGTCTTTTCCGACGGCTTCCACACCACCGCGTCGCCGCAGACCAGCGCCAGTGCCGCGTTCCACGACCACACCGCGACCGGGAAATTGAAAGCGGAGATGACGCCGACGACACCCAGCGGATGCCAGGTTTCCATCATGCGATGGCCGGGCCGCTCGGTGGCGATGGTCAGGCCGTACAATTGCCGGGAGAGGCCGACGGCGAAATCGCAGATGTCGATCATCTCCTGCACTTCGCCGAGCCCTTCGGACGGGATCTTGCCGACCTCGATCGACACCAGCCGGCCAAGCTCGGCCTTATGTGAGCGCAGTTCCTCGCCGAGCAGCCGCACCAGCTCGCCGCGCTTCGGCCCCGGCACCAGGCGCCACGCCTGGAAGGCCATATGGGCCTTGTCGATGGTCTTTGCCGCATCGGCCGGCGAGATCGTCTTCAGCGCGGCAATCTGCTCGCCCGTGACCGGGCTGCGCACGATTAGATCACCGCCCGAAAGCGCGGCCTCGGCAACACCCAGTTTCGCCAGTAGCCCGGCTGTTTCCTTCGCAATCGTCATTCTCTGTCCCTTTCAGATGCCGTCGCTCATGTGGCGTCGGTTAAAGCCTTGTGCCATGCCGTCCCTGTGCCGATCGGCACATCAGGCGCTGTCAAGGCGTGGCATTACTCGTTTCAGGGAAAAATCTCCACCCCGGCATGGTCTAAGCCAAGGTCGGACCGTTGAACCAGCGAGTCGTTCAGCGCGCTGTCTGCGCGGTTCCCCGCGCGGCGCCTTCCTTCATCAACTGGTCGATATGCATGCGGATATGCGCGGCCTCGGCTGCCGTGTTGGCAAGCGCGATGGCACGGTCGAAGGCGATGCGCGCCTCCTCGCCACGACCAAGCTGCATCAGCAGGCCGCCCTTGAGGCCGAAGAAATGGAAATAGCCGGAAAGCCTCTGTTCCAGCGGCTCGATCATGGCAAGTGCCGCTTCCGGCCCGCGCACCTTGGCGACCGCGACGGCGCGATTGAGCGTCACCACCGGCGACGGCTGCATCTGTTCAAGCAGGCTATAGAGCAGGTCGATCTCGTTCCAGTCCGTATCCTCTGGCCTTGCCGCCCGCGCATGCAGGGCAGCGATCGCCGCCTGCACCTGGTAGGGACCGGGCTTCTGGTGGCGCAATGCCTTGTCGACCAGCGCTAGCCCCTCGTCGATCATCTTGCGGCTCCACAGGCTGCGGTCCTGGTCCTCGAGCAGCACGATCTCGCCGCTCTCGTCGAAGCGCGCCGGCGCACGCGCATGCTGGAGCAGCAGCAGCGCCGTCAGGCCCATGATCTCCGGCTCGGTCTGGAACAGCCGCAGCAGCAGCCTGGCCAGCCGGATCGCCTCTTCGCAAAGCGGGGCGCGGGCGGGAGCCTCACCGCTGTTGGTCGAATAGCCTTCGTTGAAGATCAGATAGACCATGGCGGCGACGGCGGCGAGCCGTTCCGAGCGCTCGACCGCACCGGGCGTCTCGAATGGCACGCCGGCATCCGCAATACGCGCCTTGGCGCGGGTGATGCGCTGCTCCATGGCGCTTTCGCCGACGAGGAAGGCGCGGGCGATCTGCTTGACGCTCAGGCCGGAGACGATGCGCAATGCCACAGCGATCTGCTGCGTCGCCGGCAGGTCGGGATGACAGCAGATGAACAGCAACCGCAAGATGTCGTCGCGGTAATGCGCGCCGTCGAGCCGTTCGGCGATGTCGGTCTCGGCATCCTCCAGATCGGAGATCTGGTCTTCCTCCGGCAGCGGCGCCTGCTTGGCGCGCTTGCGCACCGCGTCGATGCCGCTGTTGCGGCCGACGAAGATCAGCCAGGCTGCCGGATCGCGCGGCGGGCCGTTTGTCGGCCAGTTCTTCAGAGCTCGCAGGCAAGCGTCCTGGAAGGCTTCCTCCGCCGCATCGAGATCGCGGAAGTAGCGCAGCAGCGCGCCCATCGCCTGGGGGCGGGCGGTGCTGATCGCCGTGCTGATCCAGGTAAGGTCGGTCATGCGGAAACCTTGGCGGGATTGAAGAGCGAAACCGGCCGTATCTCGTAAGAGCCGCCGCTCGGGTTGACCTCGGAAAGCTCGCGCGCAAAGTCGACGGCCTCGTCGAGATCGGCGCATTCGAGCGTGTAGAAGCCGAGGAATTGTTCCTTGGTTTCGGCAAACGGGCCGTCGATGACGACCGCTTCGCCCTTGACCTTCCTCAGCGTTGTCGCAGCGGTCGTCGGCAGCAGCCGCGCCACCGGGCCAAGCCGGCCCGCCTGAGCGTATTTTTCCTGCACGCCCAGGAGTTTTTCCATGACAGCGTCATCTTGTTCCTTGCTCCAGGAGCAGACGACGTCTTCGGAGGCATAGCAGAGGATCGCGTAGAGCATGGGTGGTCCTTTTCTCTGTCAAAGGACGAAACACTAGGACCTATCCCGACATGACGTCGACAAAAAATTACGTCCTGCACGGATCACGAAACTGCGGCTGCTCTGTCCGGTTCAGCTTTCCTGCGCCTTCAGCCATCTCAGTACGAGAGCCTCTTCGTCATCGAGACCGGGTATCGATCGTTTCCGCTTGTTCGCATCCGCTATTTCGCTGAGCAGCCGTCCTTCGGACCAGGCATCGAAAACTTGCGGGTGGATATAGCATCTGCGGCAGATGGCGCGCGTGTTGCCCAGCCGCTCGGCGACCTTGTCGATGAGGCCGTTCATCACCCGCTTCTGTTGTGCCTGGCTTTCGGGTCGTTCGGTTTGCGCAAACAGCGACGCAGCATGGATGGTGCCGCCCCAGGTTCGGAAATGCTTGGAGCTGAAATCGGCCCCTGCCATCTCCCTGATGTAGCGGTTGACGTCGTCGGAGCGGATCGGTCGCCTGCTTCCGTCCTCGTCTAGATACTGGAACAGCTTCTGGCCCGGCAGATCCTGCGCCCCGCGCACGATCCTGGCGATCCGGCGATCGGCGAGCTTTAGCTTCCATTCCTTGCCGGACTTGCCTTTGAAAGCGAAACGCAGGCTCGAGCCATTGATGTCGACATGACGGTCGCGCAGCGTGGTCAGCCCAAAGCTGTTGTTGTCGCGAGCGTAGGCGGAATTGCCGACGCGGATCATCGTATTGTCGAGCAGCCAGACCACAGCGGCGACAACCCGCTCCAGCGGCAGTCCGTGACGGCGCAGATCGGCATCGATCTGGCGTCGCAGCTCGGGCAGGATTTCTGCAAAGGCAACCAGGCTCGAATATTTGACGCCGTCACGCTCCTCCGCCCATAGCGCATGGTAGCGATATTGCTTGCGTCCGCGCTGGTCCCGGCCGGTCGCCTGGATGTGACCGTCAGCAACGGGCGAAATCCACACATCTGTCCACGCCGGTGGAATGGCGAGCGCCTTGATGCGGGCCAAAGTGTCCTCGTCGACGCCCTGCCCGTCAGGCCCTTTGTATGAAAATCCCTTGCCAACCCTCAGACGGCGGATACCGGGCTCGGCGTCAGTGATGTAGGTGAGTGAGGCTCGATCGGCAGAGGCTTGCGACCCATTTGTCGGCGCCCCTGGAGCAACCTTCCTGCTAGCCGACCGGCCAGGCGACGACCCGGATTTGTCCAGCATGTCCTCTCCACGGAATTTCCCGTAGATAAGCGACGGATCGGCCGCTGGTTCCGCCATGGCTTCCACAAAGATACCAGGCTCACCACATCCGCGTTCGAGAAGCAGCCTTCTGCCGATGTTCAAGATCGAGTGTGGCCTCGCTTGCCGTCATGCCTTTTCAAGCACGACCGGAATGACGTCGACTGCTTGCTCGCCGACCTGCCCTCCCGTCGTCTTCAGGACGCCGACGATCGGCGCTACATCCGAATAGTCGCGGCCATGGCCGACGGTGATATGGTCGTTGCTTGCCCGCATGCCGTTGGTCGGATCGAATTCCTGCCATCCGGTGTCGCGCCCACACCACACCTTGACCCAGGCATGCATGGCGTCGGCCCCTTCGAGCCGCGGTTTGCCACGCGGCGGAATGGTGCGCAGGAACCCGCTGACATAACCGGCGGGAATACCGAGGCCGCGTAGGCCGGCGATCATGATGTGCGAAAAATCCTGGCAGACGCCCCGCCTCAGGTCGAAGGCATCGCTCGCCCGGGTCTGCACCGTGGTCGCCTCGCCATCATAGGTGAAATCGCGATGAATGCGGTTGCACAGGTCCACCGCAGTGCTGACAGCCGAGCTGCCGGCACTGCCGCGCGCGTAGGCCGTGATCGCAGCGTCGATGCCCGCGTGATCGCTGGCGGCCAGGAAATGATGCGGCGATCCGGGCGACAGCGACCGCACCGCGTCGAGTTCCTCACGCAGCCGGCGAATGTCGGGCGACACATCAAGCCCAGGCTCCGGCCGCGAGACGGCGACGCGCGCGCTCATCCTGATGTCGAGCGCATCATGGGCATCGCGAAAGGCGATCGACGTGACATTGTTGCCAAAGAAATCGGAAAAGTCGGAGCGTTCGCTCAGCGCCGGCGCGAAGGACAGCGAAGCGGCGATCACGCGCTGCACGCCCGATATCGTCGGCGGCAGCACGCGCACCTGATGGCGGCCACCGCCCGCCGCCGCATCGTAATCGTAACGCAGATTGAGCCTGATGTCGTAGAGCATGCTCACCCGAAATAGGCTTTGGCGAGGCTGTTGTAGAGGCCGCCGATCTCGGTGGCGAGATCGTCCAGGGCCTTGGCCGTCATGTCCGAGGGTTCCTTGATGGCGATTGCCGTGTTGAGTTGCAGGATCTCCTTCGCCGCTGGCGACATATGCCCCTCACCGACAGCAGGCAACAGCGCGATTTCGGCCTTCAGCCGCTCGAGCTGGAACAGGATGGAGCGCGGGTTGAGCGGATCGAGCACCAGGAGATCGATCACCGTGCGCCGGCCGGCCTGCACCGGATACTGCCGCCGGTGGGTCATGACGCTGTCGCCGATCTCCAGCATCATGTCGAGCGCGCCATCCGGCGCCGCAGCCCTCGTCAATCGGGCGAGCGTGCGGGCGATCTGGATGCCGCGTTCCAACCGCCGGCCGATCTCCAGGAAGCGCCAGCCGGTGAAGCGGTACATATTCTCATGCAGCAGGCCCGAAAACCCGGCGAGCTTGCGCAGGATGACCGTCATCGCCCGCGTCGCGTCATCGCCCGGCGCCACCGTTGTCGCGAATTGGTGAATGGTCTTCGACAGATCCTTCAGCGCCAGCCAGCCATCGGGCGAGAAGCGGTCGCGGATCTGTCCGGCGCTGTAGACGGCGCTGTCCAGCGTGCCGATCAGCCCCGGCGGGATCGCCGTCGCGACGTCGATGCCGAACGGTTCGAGATAGTCTCTGATATCGGCAAGCAGCGGCATGTCCGGGTCGGAGGCCTCGGCCAGCCGCACGTGATAGGCGCGCAGGATGCGCACCGTGTCTTCCGATCGCTCGATGTAGCGGCCGAGCCATGTCAGGTTTTCCGCCGCGCGGCTGGGCAGGCTCCCCGGCAAGGTGCGGGTGAAGCTGTCGTGCTCCTGCGGCAGCAGCGTCTCGCGCTCCACCGGTCTGTCGCTGACCACCCACACATCCGCCGCCTGGCCGCCGCGCTGCATGGCGATTGCCGTCGGGTCGAGCGAAAAGCCGACACGGGCAAAACCGCCGGGCATCACCGACCAGCCTTCGGGCGTTCGCGCCAGGTAGACGCGCAGGCTTGCCGGCCGCGGCTCCAGCCAGCCGCCGACATAGACCGGCGTGGTCGAAAGCGTCACCGCTTCCTGTCCGACGAAGTCGCCGCCGCCCCGTTCGATCTGGGCTATCAGCTCGGCCCGCTCCCCGGCACCCAGCGCCGAGCCCAGCCTCGTGCAATCGTCATCCTCGAAGGCAAGCCGCGTCGACAGCGCCGGACCGATCACCATGTGGTCGAGGTTAGCCAGCACATGGTCACGGTCCGTGTCCCGGCCGCACCACCATGTCGCGACGCTCGGCAGCAGAAGCTCCTCGTTGCGCAATTCGCGCGAAATCTTCGGCAGGAAGGCGGACATCGCCCGTGTTTCCATCAGCCCGGAGCCGAGCGCATTGACGGCCGAAACGGCTCCCCGGCGGATCGCCTCGACCAGCCCTGGCGTGCCGATCTGCGACTCCGGCCGCAACTCCAGCGGATCGGCGAAGGCGGCGTCGAGCCGTCGCCAGAGCACGCTGACCGGCATCAGCCCCGAAACGGTGCGTACCATGAGCCGGCCGCCGGAGACGGTCAGATCCTCGCCTTCGAGCAGCATGATGCCGAGATAGCGGGCGATATAGGCATGTTCGTAATAGGTTTCGTTGAGCGGCCCCGGCGTCAGGATGGCGACACGGCCGCCTGATACCTTGGCCATGCCGTTCAGCGCGTCGCGAAAGCGGCGGAAGAAGCCGGCAAGACGGTGCACATGCATCTCGCCATAGATGTCGGACAGCGCGCGCGTGGTGGCGACGCGGTTTTCCAGCGCAAAGCCGGCGCCCGACGGCGCCTGCGTGCGGTCGCCGAGCACCCACCAGCGGCCGTCCGGTCCACGGCCGAGCTCGAAGGCGCAGAAGTGCAGGAAATGGCCGCTGGCCGGCCTGGTGCCGACGACCGGCCGCAAATATTCCGGGCTGGCGGCGATCAGCCCCGCCGGCAAAATGCCTTTCTCGACCAGCCGGTTCGGCCCATAGATGTCGGCGATCGTTTCCTCGAACAGCTCCGCCCGTTGAACCAGGCCGGCACTGATCGCAGCCCATTCCTGCTCCTCGATCAGCAGGGGCACATGCGCCAACGGCCATTCGCGCTCATTGGCGCCGGCCTTGTCGTAGACGCGGTAATAGACACCGGCGTCGCGCAGATACTGGTCGGCGCGAGCGAAGCGCTGGGCGAGCTTTTCAGGCCCCAGCTCTTCCAGTGCCTCGATGAAGTCCTTCCAGACCGGACGAGGATTGCCTGATGCGTCGACCATCTCGTCGACGACACCGTCGATCGGCTGGTAGTGCTCCAGCAGGTTATGCGGTCTGCCGCGTATTTTCCTGTGATTCCCCTTTGCCATGGCTGATCAGAGTCTTGCAGGCCGCCGCAGGTCAAGGGTCATCGGGAAATCCTCAGAGGCTTGTTCGTCGCGCAGCACGTAGCCGGACGGCGTATGGCCGCGCGGCTCGAAGCGGGCGAGCCGCCGCGCCTCCGCTTCGTTGCCGTTGACCGGGAAGGTGTCGTAGCTGCGCCCGCCGGGATGCGCGACATGGTAGACGCAGCCGCCGACCGCCCGGCCCGACCACCGATCGTAGATGTCGAAGACCAGCGGCGTGTTGACCGGCAGCGCTGGATGCAGGCCCGATGCCGGCTGCCAGGCCTTGAAGCGGACGCCTGCCACCGCGACCTCTCTGGTGTCGGTCACCTTCATCGGCACGATACGGCCGTTGCAGACGACGGCATGACGCTCCGGGTTGAGCCCTTCCGTCTTTACCTGCAGCCGCTCGACCGAGGAATCGACAAAGCGCACGGTCCCGCCGATGGCGCCCTGCTCGCCCATGACATGCCACGGCTCCAGCGCTTGCCGCAGCTCCAGCTTGATGCCGGCATGCTGGACCTCGCCGCAGAACGGAAAACGGAATTCGAGCTGCGCGTCGAACCATTCGGGGCGGAATTCAAAGCCGTTCAGCTTGAGGTCGTCCAGCACGTCGAGAAAGTCAGCCCAGACATAGTGCGGCAGCATGAACCGGTCATGCAGCGACGTGCCCCAGCGCACGAAACGGCCATCGAGCGGGTTCTTCCAGGCGCGGGCGATGATGGCGCGCACCAGCAATTGCTGCGCGAGGCTCATGCGCGCATTGGGCGGCATCTCGAAGCCGCGGAATTCGACCAGCCCCAGCCGGCCGGTCGGGCCGTCGGGCGAAAACAGCTTGTCGATGCAAATTTCCGAACGGTGGGTGTTCCCCGTCACATCGGTCAGAAGATTTCGGAACAGCCGGTCGACCAACCACGGCAATGGCGCATTGCCCTTGTCTGGATGCGGCACCTGCGCCATCGCGATCTCGAGCTCGTAGAGCGAATCGTGGCGCGCCTCGTCGAAGCGCGGCGCCTGGCTGGTCGGGCCGATGAACAGGCCCGAAAACAGATAGGACAGCGACGGGCGGCGCTGCCATTGCAGGACAAGGCTTTTCAGCAGATCCGGACGGCGCAGGAACGGGCTGTCGTTGGGCGTCGCGCCGCCGACGACGACATGGTTGCCGCCGCCTGTGCCGGTGTGGCGCCCGTCGATCATGAACTTGTCGGCGCCAAGCCGTGTCTGCCGCGCCTCCTCGTAGATCGCTGTGGTCGTCGCCACGCAGTCCTGCCAGTTCGCAGCCGGATGGATGTTCACCTCGATGACACCGGGATCCGGAGCCACCCGGATGACGTTGAGGCGCGGATCGTGCGGCGGGCCGTAGCCCTCGATATGCACCGGCAGCCCGATAGCCTTTGCCGCGTTCTCGGCCGCCGCGACCAGTTCGAGATAATCTTCCAACGCCTCGACCGGCGGCATGAACACACAAAGCCGTCCGTCGCGCGGCTCGACCGATAGCGCGGTGCGCACCGCGCCGCCGATCTCGGTGATCTCCTGTTCGACACGGTCCTGCTGGCCGGTCGCGGCGGTGAAGGACGCCGCATGCTGGCGGCGCGCCATTTCGTCGGCGCCTTCCAATTCGGCCGGGGCAGCGTCCGGCAACGGAGCGGCCTCAGGCAAGATAGCCTCGCGCGCCGGCAGTGGCCCACGCGGCAGCGACGGGTCGACCGGCACGATATAGGGAAACTGCGCCGGCGGCACATGGGGCAGCGTGCCGAGCGGCAGGCGGTAGCCGACCGGTGAATCGCCCGGCACCAGGAACAGCTTGCCGCGCCGTGTCTTCCATTTCTCCGAACGCCAGCGCGGCCCCAACGCCTGGCTGTTCCAGCGCTGGACAGGCAGCACGTAGCCCGACGGCTTGGTCAGGCCGCGCTCGAATACCCGCGCCATGCGGCTGCGCTCCTCGGGGTCCTCCAGCTTCGAATTGGACGGATCGACATTGTCCGGTAGCTTGCCTTCCTTGAGCAGCCACTCAGCCGGGTCCTCATAAGCTTCGCTGACCATGGTCTTGTCGATGCCGAGTTCATCGGCAATCGTCGTCAGCAGGCTTTCAGCCTGCTTCGGTCCGACATCTGCTTCGCTGTTTTCCCGTGCGATCAGCGACGGGTCGCTCCACACCGGCTCGCCGTCGGTGCGCCAGTAGAGCGAGAATGTCCAGCGCGGCAGGGTTTCGCCCGGATACCATTTGCCCTGACCGTAATGCAGGAAGCCACCCGGCGCGAAACGCTCACGCAGCCGGCGGATCAGCGCATCGGCCTTTTCGCGTTTTGTCGGGCCGACGGCGGCGGTGTTCCATTCGTCCGCCTCGAAATCGTCGATCGACACGAAGGTCGGCTCACCGCCCATCGTCAGCCGCACATCGCCTGCCTTAAGCGCGGCATCGACCTTGTTGCCCAACACATCGAGCGCCAGCCAGCTTTCGTCGGAGAATGGCTTGGTGATGCGCGGGTGCTCGGCGATGCGATCGACCCGCATGTCGAAGCCGAATTCGACATTGGCGAAGCTCGCCATGCCGGAAATGGGCGCGGCGTTGCGGAAATGCGGCGTTGCGGCGAGCGGCACATGGCTTTCGCCGGTGAGCAGGCCGGAGGTCGGGTCGAAGCCGATCCAGCCGGCCCCCGGCAGATAGACCTCGCACCAGGCATGGAGATCGGTGAAATCAACGGCAGTGCCGGGCGGCCCGTCAAGCGCGACGAGGTCGGGCTTCAGCTGGATCAGGTAGCCGGAAACGAAGCGCGCGGCGAGGCCGAGGTTTCTTAGGATCTGCACCAGCAGCCAGCTCGTATCGCGGCAGGATCCCTTGGCGGCGGCCAGCGTTTCCTCGGGTGAGAAGACACCGGTTTCCATGCGCACGATATAGGCGATCTCGCGCTGCAGCCGCGCATTGAGGTCGACGACGAAATTGACGGTGTTGGTTGGGTGTCGCACGATGGTCTGCAGGAACGCCGACAGCAGCGGTCCAGCCGGCTCCGGCGTCCGGTAGATGGCGAGATCGTCGCGGATCTCTTCTGGGTATTCGAACGGAAAGATTTCGGCCGACGGCTCGACGAAGAAATCGAACGGATTATAGACCGTCATGTCGGCGACGAGGTCGACCTCGATCTTCAGCTCCGTCACCGGCTCAGGAAACACGAAGCGGGCGAGGAAATTGCCGTAGGGGTCTTGCTGCAGATTGACGAAATGGTTTGCGGGCTCGACCTTCAGCGAATGACTGAGCACCTTGGTGCGGGAATGCGGCGCCGGCTGCAGCCTGATGACCTGGGGGCCAAGGACGACCGGCCGGTCATATTTGTAATGGGTCAGGTGGTAGACGGCTGCCAGAATTGCCATGGTGCCCCGAAAGTCGGCGTTTCAAACGAATTCGCCGAACCCTGACACATCAGGCGGGCATTCTCCAAGCAGATGTTGCGGTGCACCTAATTTAAGCGACAGTTGCCGGCTCAGAAAAACGCCTGCAACCCGGTCTGCGCCCGCCCGAGGATCAGCGCATGCACGTCATGCGTGCCCTCATAGGTGTTGACCGTTTCAAGGTTCTGCGCGTGGCGCATGACGTGGTAACCGATCTGGATGCCGTTGCCGCCATGCATGTCGCGGGCCTGGCGGGCAATGTCGAGCGCCTTGCCGCAATTGTTGCGCTTGACGATCGAGATCATCTCCGGCGCCATCTTGCCTTCGTCCATCAACCGCCCGACCCGCAAGCTGCCCTGCAGCCCCAGAGCGATCTCGGTCTGCATGTCGGCGAGTTTTTTCTGGAAAAGCTGCGTCCCGGCCAGCGGCTTGCCGAACTGCTTGCGGTCGAGGCCGTATTGGCGGGCCCGGTGCCAGCAATCTTCCGCTGCACCCATCGCGCCCCAGGAGATGCCGTAGCGCGCCCGGTTGAGACAGCCGAATGGCCCCTTCAGGCCCGACACATTGGGCAGCAGCGCGTCTTCGCCGACCTCGACGCCTTCCATCACCACTTCGCCGGTGATCGAGGCTCGCAGCGACAGCTTGCCGCCGATCTTCGGCGCCGACAGCCCCTTCATGCCCTTCTCCAGCACGAAGCCGCGAATCTCGTTGTCATGCGCAGCCGATTTCGCCCAAACGACAAAGACGTCGGCGATCGGCGCGTTGGAAATCCACATTTTCGAGCCGGAGATCTTGTAGCCGTTCGCGGTCTTTTCGGCGCGCGTCTTCATGCCGCCCGGGTCGGAACCGGCATCCGGCTCGGTCAGGCCGAAGCAGCCGATCCATTCGCCGCTGGCGAGCTTCGGCAGGTATTTCTTGCGTTGGGCCTCCGAGCCATAGGCATGGATCGGATACATCACCAGCGACGACTGCACGCTCATCATCGAGCGATAGCCCGAGTCGATGCGCTCGACTTCCCGCGCCACCAGCCCATAGGTGACATAGTTGGCGCCGAGCCCGCCATATTCCTCGGGGATGGTGATGCCGAGCAGACCCGCCTCGCCCATCTCGCGAAAGATGCCGGCGTCGGTCTTTTCCTCGAGATAGGCTTCCTCGATCCTGGGAGCGAGCTTGTCGGCAGCGAATGCCGCCGCGCCATCGCGCACCATCCGCTCGTCTTCCGAAAGCTGGTCCTCGATCAGGAAAGGATCGTCCCAGACGAATGCGTTCTTATCGGCGGCCATGGCTCTCGGTTCCCAGAACAAAATCTTGAAGTGCCCGGCTTATCGACCCCCGCTTAAAAAAAATCAAACGAAATTGCATCACCAATCAATGAGCGTTAGTAATGGATCATGAACGTCCAGCGCCGCCTTTTGCCTAACATCGGCGCCCTTACCGCCTTCGAGGCTGTGGCGCGCCTCGGCTCTTTCACCGCCGCCGCCCGCGAGCTCGATCTGACTCAGGGTGCTGTAAGCCGGCAGATCGCGTTGTTGGAGGACCAGTTCGGCCGTCGGCTGTTCGAACGCGACAGCCGCAATGTCCGGCTGTCGACGGCAGGCGAGATTTATGCCGAAGCGGTGCGCGCCGCCCTAGGTCAATTGCGCGACGCGGCCCTTGGATTGATGAGCAATCGGCATAGTGGCATCTTGAACCTCGCCATCCTGCCGACCTTCGGCACACGCTGGTTGATGCCGCTCATCCCGGATTTCGTCGAAAACAACCCCGATATCACCATCAACTTCGTCACCCGCATCGGCCGCTTCGACTTCGCCCGCGAGAGGCTCGACGCCGCCATCCATTTCGGCCTGCCCGACTGGCCGGATGCCGACTCGACGCTGCTGGTGCGCGAGACGGTGATGCCAGTGGTCTCGCCCGAATTTCTGGCCGGCCGCGCCATTGCCACACCCGCCGACATCGGCCGTCTGCCGCTGCTGCATATGGCGACGCGGCCCGGCGCATGGACCGAGTGGTTCGAGCATCAGGGTTTGAGCGCGCCGACTGGACCGGGCATGCAGTTCGAGCAGTTCGGCACCGCCGCCCAGGCCTGCATGGCCGGGCTTGGCGTCGCGCTGCTGCCGCAGGTCCTCATCTCAGGCGAGTTGCAGCGCGGCCAGTTGGTGCCGGCGCCGGGCCGGCCGATGCAAAGCCGCAGCGCCTATTACCTCGTCGTGCCGCATGACAAACGCGGCCATCCGCCGGTCGCCAGTTTTCGCGACTGGCTGCTGGACCATGTACCGCCGGAGAAGTAGCTACTTCCGCTTCAGCGCATCGGCCAATGCGGCACCGAATGCGCCCTGTTGCGCCGGCCGCTCTGGCTGACGCTGCGGCGCCGGCGCGCGCGACACCGGTCTGTTGCCATTGTCGCGCGGCTTCGGTGTACCACCGTCGCCATCCTTTCGCATCGACAGGCCGATGCGCTTACGCTTGATGTCGATGTCGACAACACGCACCTTGACCACGTCGCCGGCTTTTACCACCTCATGCGCGTCCTTGACGAAACGGTCGGCCAGTTGCGAGACGTGCACCAACCCGTCCTGGTGCACACCGATATCGATGAAAGCGCCGAACGCCGCGACATTGGTGACGGTTCCTTCCAGCAGCATTCCAGGCTTCAAATCCTTGATGTCGTCGACGCCGTCGGCGAAGGTCGCGGTCTTGAAACCTGGTCGCGGATCGCGGCCGGGTTTTTCCAGTTCTGCCAGTATATCGCGGACCGTCGGCAGGCCGAAGCGTTCATCGACGAAAACCCGCGGATCAAGCGCCTTGAGGGCGGCACTGTCGCCCATCAGCGAGCGGAGGTCGCGCCCACAGGCGGCGACGATCTTTTTCGCCACGCCATAGGCTTCCGGATGCACGGCCGAGGCATCGAGCGGTTCGGTGCCGTTGGGAATTCGCAGGAAGCCGGCGCATTGCTCGAACGCGCGAGGTCCGAGGCGGGAGACCTTCAACAGGTCACGACGGCTGGCGAAGGGGCCGGCCGCATCGCGATGCGCGATGATGGCCTCGGCCAGCGATGTGCCAAGACCCGAAACCCGCGCCAGAAGCGGCGCAGAGGCGGTGTTGAGGTCGACGCCCACGGCATTGACCGCGTCCTCGACCACCGCTTCCAGCGAGCGGCCGAGCCGGTACTGGTCGACATCGTGCTGATACTGGCCGACGCCGATCGACTTCGGCTCGATCTTGACCAGTTCGGCGAGCGGATCCTGCAGTCGCCGCGCGATCGACACCGCGCCGCGCAGCGACACGTCGAGGCCGGGGAATTCCGCCGCCGCCGTTGCCGAGGCGGAATAGACCGAGGCGCCCGCCTCGCTGACGATCACCTTGAGCGGCTTCGGCCCGGAATCAGCCGGCATGTCGGACAGCATGTCGGCCACCAGCCGTTCCGTCTCGCGGCTGCCGGTTCCGTTGCCGATCGAAATCAACTCGACCTTGTGCAGGCGGATGAGCTTCGCCAATTCGGCCTGCGTGCCGCGCACATCGTTCCGTGGTGGAAACGGATAGACCGTCGTCGTCGCCAGCAGCTTGCCGGTGCCGTCCACCACCGCCACCTTGACCCCGGTGCGGATGCCGGGATCGAGCCCCATCGTGGCGCGCGAGCCGGCCGGTGCTGCGAGCAGCAAATCCTTCAGATTGCGGGCGAAGACGTGGATCGCTTCCTCCTCGGCCCGCTCGCGCAGATCGCGCATCAAATCGAGCGTCAGATGCAGCGACAGCTTTATGCGCCAGGTCCAGCCAGCAACCTCCATCAGCCAGCGGTCGCCCGGCAGCTGGCGGCCGATGGCGTAGGCATCGGCAATCATCCGTTCGATCGGCTTCACCGGCGACGCGTGGTCGGCATCGACTTCGATGTCGAGCGACAGCACCTCTTCGTTGCGGCCGCGCAGCATCGCCAGCGCGCGATGGCTCGGCACATTGGCCCAGCGCTCGACATGGTCGAAATAGTCGGAGAATTTCGCGCCGGCCTCCTGCTTGCCGTCGACGACGCGTGACCGCATGAAAGCCCGTTCCTTCATGTAGGCCCGCAGTCTGCCGACCAGGTCGGCATTTTCGGCGAACTGTTCGGACAGGATGTCGCGCGCGCCGTCGAGTGCCGCCTTGGCGTCGACCACCTCTTCGCTGATGTATGCCAGCGCCAGTTCGGCGGGCACCGCCGCACGGTCGGCAAGGATGGCCTCGGCCAGCGGTCCCAGCCCGCGCTCTCGCGCGATCTCCGCCTTGGTTCGGCGCTTCGGCTTGTAGGGCAGATAGATGTCTTCGAGTTCCGCCTTGGTGGCAGCCGCAGCGACCTTGGTTTCGAGCTCCTCGGTCAGCTTGCCCTGCTCGCGGATCGAACCGAGGATTGTGTCCCGGCGCGCGTCGAGCTCGCGCAGATAGGCGAGCCGCTCGGCAAGCAGGCGCAGCTGAGTGTCGTCCAGGCCGCCGGTGACCTCCTTGCGGTAGCGCGCCACGAACGGCACTGTCGCGCCTTCGTCCAGCAGTCCGATCGCCGCCGCGGCCTGTTCGGGCCGGGCAGTGATCTCGGCTGCGATGATTGCTGCGATGCGCTTGATGTCGGATGCCATGTCGTTCCTGCTGTCCTTATCGAAAAGAGCGGCGACCATAGGCGCAGAGCGTCGCTCCGCCAACCGCGGCGTTTTCGATCAGCCTGACAGGTCCACAGGAAAGCTGCGGCGCTACGGGCGCCTGGATCGGGTCAGACTATTCGGGCAAAGCCATATCCGGTCTCGAACGCAGTCTCGCCGGTCATGGCGTTTCCTTCCGATTTTTGGAACTTAGGCCAGAGCGGCGGCGATCGCGTGCACGGCCTTCATCGTCGCCACCGAATAGGCGATATCGGTGAAATCCGGGTAGCTCGAAAGCTTCACAACGACCATTCTCGTGTTCCAGTCGATATGGATCAGCTGACCGAACACGCCCCGGCACATCAGCGCGCGTGAGCCCGGATCCTCGATCCAGAACTGGTTGCGGTAGCCGCCTTCCGGCAGGCTGGGATTGAAGTCCGGTCCATGCCTGCCGCTGCGCGTCGCCTCGATCCAGTCGGCCGGCACCACGCCGCCGCCGTTGTCGAGGATCAGCTGCCCGAAACGGCCAAAGTCGCGCAGCGTGGCGTTGAAGCCGCCATCGGCGATGGCGTAGCCGGCGCTGTCGACGGTGAAGCAGGCGCTTTCATCCGCCCCGAGCTTTTGCCAGAGTTCCTCGGAAACCAGCTGCGCCAGCCGCTGGCCGGTCACCCGCTCCATGATGAAGGCGAGCACGTCGGTCTCGATCGAACGGTATTCGAACGCAGCGCCATGCGGCCGGCTTTTCTCCTTGAGGCCCAGGATCAGCTCGAACATATGCGACGGCCACTCGAAGGCCGGATCGCTGCCCGGCGGCACCGGTTTCCAGCCGCTGGCGACATCGACCTGACCGATATCGGAATAGCGGTCGGTATATTCCTCGGAAAAACGCACCCCGCTCGTCATATCGAGCACATGCTGCACGCTGGCGCCGGCCCAGCCAGTGACGCCAAGCTCCGGCAGATACGTCGTCACCGGCAAGGCCGGGTCGATCAGGCTGCGCCCGACCAATATGCCGAACACCGAAGCGGTGACGGACTTCGCCATCGACTGCGACAAATGCAGCGTGCGGTCGGTCATGCCGTTGAAATAGCGCTCATAGGCGATCTTGCCGTCCTTGAGCACGAGGAACCCGTCCGTATAGGTCTCGTCGAGCAGCCCGGCCAGCGTCGCAGGCTGACCCGTGCTGTCGCCCACCGGCAGCGCATCGAGATCGACCTCGGCTCGCTCGAGCCGGCGGCGATGGCCATTGCCGCGCCAGACTTCGACGGTCGGCAGAATTTCGCGGATGTGCTGGAATGCCCACCGGTTCCAGGGCCCCCTGTCCCAGTCGAGCTTTGGAGGCACCATCTTGGGCGGCGAGCCCTGCATGATCGGCGGCACCGGTTCGCTGTTGCGGTAGGATGTCATTTTATGCTCCGGGAAGTGTCCCGCGGTGTCGCGACAGTTTTTGCTTTCAGTGCGGTCGTGCCGTCCGTCATAGTTTCGGCCGGCGCGCCTTTTCTCCGTACCAGCCACCACCTGCTTTTTCATAGGCCATGCCGGCGCGGAACACATCTTCGTCACTGTAGGTGCGGCCGACGATCTGGATACCGGTCGGCACGCCGTTCTTCGCGTGGCCGGATGGAACCGACAGCACCGGACAGCGGCTCATCATGTTGAACGGCGTCGTCATCACCCAGCCCAGCGAGGGATTGACCAGCTTGCCGTTGATCCTGACTTCGTCCTTCGACTGGTCATGGTCGGCCGGCACCGACGGCAGCGCCGTGGTCGGGCAGATCAGCACATTGTATTTTTCGAGCAGCGGCCCAAGCGTCGTATACATGCGGCCAGCCACCTCCAGGCTGTCGACAAAATCGGTTGCCTTGGAACCCGCTCCCTCCTCGGCGAACTTGCGGGCGTAGGTCGTCATCTCGTCGGCATGGTCGGGCAGCAGCTTCGACAGGAACGCGCCGAACAGATGGTTCAAATAGGCGAGCCCGGCCTCCAGGACCTCCGGTCCCCAACCTAAATCGACCTCCTCGACCTCAGCACCCAGTGAGCGGAACACGTCGAGCGCTTTCTTCGTGTTCTTCACCACTTCCGGATCGACCTCGAAGCCGCCGAGATCCATCGAATAGCCGATCTTCCAGCCCTTGATCGGCTTGAACCTGGTCGGCAGGGTTAGCTTTGGCCGGAGCGAGGCTATGTCAAGCGGACTGGGACCGGTCATGACGTTCTGCAGCAGGATCGCGTCCTCCACCGTGCGTGCCAGCGGTCCGGTGTGGCAGTAGAAGTCGAGGTTGAACGGTGGGTCGTCCGGGTTGCGGCCATAGGGCGGCTTGTAGCCGACGATACCGCAGGCCGACGCCGGGATGCGGATCGAGCCGCCGATATCGGAGCCGGTGGCGATCGACGATGTGCCGGATGCGAGCGATGCGGCCGAGCCGCCCGACGAGCCTCCGGGCGTGAACTTGGGATTCCAGGGATTGCGGGTGACACCCCACAACCTGGACCATGTATAGGCCGCGCAGGAGAATTCCGGCGTCGCCGTGCGTGCATGGACGATGCCGCCAGCTCGAATGATGCGCTCATTCATGGTCGAACTGATGTCGGCAACGAAATTCTTCATAATCAGCGAGCCGCCGGTGGTCGGCTTGCCCTTGATATAGCTTTCGTCCTTGATGCCGACGGGCAGGCCCTCGAGCGGGCCCGTCTTCTTGCCCTTGGCGTATTTCGCCTCGGCTTTTTTGGCCAGTGCCATCGCCTCGTCAAAATGCGTGTTGGTGAAAGCGTTGACCTTGTCCTTCGTCGCCTCGGCGCGCCCGATGACCGCTTCCATCAGCTCGACCGGTGAGAGCGTCTTCGCCTTGAAGCGCCTAAGGGCCTCGCGTGCCGGCATGTAGCAGAGATCGAGATCGGGCATTTGCAGGCAAACTCCGGGTGCGTCAGGCGACAGCCGGACGTCGGTCCTTGGCGAAGATTTTTTTGATTCACGGACCCGGCAGCCATGGCTGCCGGGTCCGTGGTACTGCGATCACTTCTGCAATTCGGTCCAGATCCTGGTGTAGAGCGCCTGGACGTCGGGCGCGCAGTTCAGCATGAACTTGCCCTTGTCGGCGAACTCGGCGGGGATGTTGACCTCCGGCGCCGTCTTCATGTCCGCAGGCATGAAGGCCTCCGATCCCTTGATGCCGTTGGCGTAGCGCGCGAAAGACGAGATCAGCGCCGCGTTTTCGGGATCCATGATGAAGTTCTGGAACAATTTGGCGTTTTCGACGTTCTTGGCGTCCTTCAGCACCGCAAGATTGTCCATCCAGATCGGATAGCCCTCCTTCGGATAGCCATAGACCATGTCCTTGTTCTGCAGGCGGGCGCGGAAGGACGCGCCATTCCAGTCGACGCTAGCTGCGAAGTCGCCCTTGGCGAACTTCTCGACCGTGCCGTAGTCCATGGAGATCCATTTCGGCTTTGCCGCCACCAGCGCATCGCGCACCTTCTTCAGCACCTCCTTGTCGCCGGTGCAGGGCTCGCCGCCGACATATCTGATGGCGAGATGCATGACATCGGCCATTTCGGGAACGACGTTGACCTTGCCGACCAGTTCCGGCGGCGGATCCAGGAAGATGGCCGAAGTGTTGACGTCACCCTTGTAGACGGAGGTGTTGACCGTCACGCCGGTCGTTCCCCATTGCCACGGCACGGTGTATTTGCGGCCTGGATCGAAGGGAACATCGACCCATTTCGGGTCCATGTTCTTGAAGTTCTCCATCTTGCTAGGCTCTGTCTCCAACAGCAGCCCTTCCTCGATCCAGATCGGCACGAAGCTCGCAGAGGGCACCACGATGTCGAAGCCGCTGCCGCCCTGGCGGATTTTGGCGAGCGCGGTGTCGTTGGAATCGTAGTCGGTGACTGTCACCTTGACCTTGTATTTTTCCTCAAATTTCTTGATGAGGTCGGGGCTGGTGTAATTGCCCCAGTTGTAGATGTTGAGCTCGCCATCGGCGCGGGCAATACCCGCCGAGGCGAGGAGCGCGGCGCCGAGCGCCGTCGCAGCCAGTTTCCACTTCATCGTTTTTCTCCTGTTACAGCTGATATCATTCCTGATCCTTTTTCCTGCTGATGAAAAAGAAGACGGTGACGATCAATATCGAGATCAGCAGGAACACCGTCGAAATCGCGTTTATTTCCGGCGTGATAACGCGCCGGAACTGGCCGAGCATGTAAGTCGGCAACGTGTCCTGGCCGCCGGACTTGACGAACTCCGTGATGACGACATCATCCAGCGAGATGACGAAGGCCAGCATCAATCCAGCAAGGATGCCTGGCCAGAGCAGCGGAAAGGTGACGCGCCGAAAAGCCTTCCAGGGTGTCGCGTAGAGGTCGGCCGCAGCGACCTCCAACGTCAGATCCATGTTCTCAAGCCGCGCCCGGATCGGCAGATAGGCAAAGGGGATGCAAAAGGCCGTATGCGCGGCCATCAGGTAGCCCAGCCCCGAATAGCCGGTCCAGATCTTGATGCGCGAAAAGAAGATCAGCAGCGCCACCGCGGTGACGATTTCCGGCACCATCAGCGGCTGGTTGATGAAGGCGTATTTGAAGCCGAGGCCGGGATATGGCTTCGTCCGGGTCGTGGCAAGCGCGGCCATGGTGGCGACGATCGTGGCAATAGTCGCCGCGACTGAAGCAATCTGCAGCGACCGGATCGAGGCGTCGACAACCTGGTTGTTGTTCCAGGCCTGGTAGAACCAGCGCAGCGACACGCCTTCCCAGATCGCGATCGAACTGCCGGCGTTGAAGGCATAGACGACAACCGTGATGATCGGCAGGTAAAGCGCGAAGAAGCAGACCATCGCGATGGCCGTGAAGCCGGTCTGCCGGCGGATGTCGAAGCGGCTACCCATGCGTGCCGCCCTGACGCCCGGCGGAGCGGACATAGAAGAGCAGCGCAACCATCACGATCGCCATCAACGAGATCGACAGCGCCGAGCCGAGCGGCCAGTTACGGCCTTGCCCGAACTGCAGCTCGATCAGATTGCCGAGCATCATATTCTTCGAACCGCCGAGCACGCGCGGGGTGACATAGGCGCCCAGCGCCGGGATGAAGACGAGGATCGAGCCGGCGATGATGCCAGGCTTGACCAGCGGGATGATGACCCGCCTCAGCACCTGGAAGCGGTTGGCGTAGAGGTCGTAACCCGCCTCGACCAGCCGGAAGTCGATCTTTTCCATGCTGGCATAGAGCGGCAGCACCATCAGCGGCAGATAGACATAGGTCATGCCGACCATCAGCGCGAAATCGGTGAACATCATCTGGATCGGCTGGCTGATGATGCCGAGCTTGATGAGCACCGTGTTGACGATGCCCTCGTTGCGGATCACCTCCTGGATGGCGAAGGTGCGGATCAGCAGATTGGTCCAGAACGGGATGGTGATCAGGAACAGCCAGATCTCGCGCTGCCGCGCGGGCCGGGTGGCGATGAAATAGGCGGTCGGGAAGCCAAAGAGCAGCGTGAAGATCGTTGTCATGAACGACAGCTTGGCCGAACGCCAGAAGATCGACAGATGCGCGTCGGCGAAGGCCAGCGTGTCGTCGAAGATGTCACGCTGCATCAGCACCGACAGCCAGCCGTCGGTGGAGAATTTCCACACCACGTCGCCATAGGGCCCCGGCGTCAGGAACGAATAGATCACGACGATCAGCAGCGGGCCGGTCGCCGCCAGAAAGATGATGATCAGTGCCGGCGCTGACAGAAGCCAGCGATCGCGGATATCTCGGCGTTCGGCTTCCTTGGCGACTTCTTCCGCGCTCGCCATCAGTCCCTCAGCACTTGTGCGGCATCGTTGCCGATCGAAATGCCGACCTTGTCTCCCCGCTCGAAACCGCAGCCTGCGCTGCGCGTGTTCTGCTGGCGCACAGTGAAGGCCTCGCTGCTGTCCAGGCGAACATGGATGTGCGTGTCGGTGCCGAAATAGACGATGTTTTCGACCGTGCCCGACAGGTCGCCCTTGCCGCTGGTCAGCTTGGCATGTTCCGGCCTGACCACCACGGTGGCGTTGTCCGTCGGCTGAAAGCCCTCAGCCACGGTTGCGTCGATCGTCGCGCCGGATTTGAGCGTTGCTCGTGCCTTGCCGTTGGCCATGCCTGTTATGGCCGCGGTCAGGAAATTGGTCTCGCCGATGAAGTCGGCGACGAAGCGCTCCGCCGGCTTGTCATAGATGTCCCAAGGCGTGCCGACCTGCAGGATCTTGCCCGACGACATCACCGCGATGCGGTCCGACATGGTCAGCGCTTCTTCCTGGTCGTGGGTGACGAAGATAAAGGTGATGCCGGTCTCGTGCTGCAGCCGCTTCAGCTCGATCTGCATCTCCTTGCGCAGCTTGAAGTCGAGCGCCGACAGCGGCTCGTCGAGCAGCAGCACCTTCGGCTGCGGCGCCAGCGCCCGGGCCAGCGCCACGCGCTGCTGCTGGCCGCCCGATATCTGGCTGGTGCGGCGGCCGCTGAGCGCTTCCATCTTGACCAGCTTCAGCATCTCGGCGACCCGCGCCTTCACTTCGGCTTTGGGCTTGCCGAGCATTTCGAGGCCGAAGCCGATGTTCTCGGCCACCGTCATATGGGGGAACAGCGCATAGTTCTGGAACACGGTGTTGACCGGCCGCTTGAATGGCGGCAGCGGCGCGATGTCCTGACCATGCAGCAGTATCTCGCCGGCGCTAGGGAAATCGAAGCCGGCAATCAGCCTTAAAAGCGTCGTCTTCCCGCAGCCGGACGGACCAAGCAGCGTGAAGAACTCATTTTCGCGGATCGACACCGAAACCGTGTCGAGGGCGGCGACCTGTGACTCCCCGGTACCGAATACCTTGCGGACGCCACGAACCTCAATTGCACTTTTACCCGGTTGTTCCGGCACGATTACCCCATTCTTGCGTCCGCTCTTCAGGGCGGATCCAGTTCCCACTCGATTGTCAGCACACGGCGTGTGGCTTGGCAAGCATGCATCTGAATGTCGATTCAGAACGCAATTCCCGTGCCATCGTCATGCCTGGTAAGTGATCTTGCCGCCGCAGATCGTCGTCACTGGCCGCACCATATGCAGCGCTTCCGGCGCGGTCGCCTCGATATCGGCAGAGAGCACCACGAGATCGGCCATGAAGCCTAGCTTCAGACGGCCTTTGCGATGCTCCATGAACTCGGCATAGGCGCCTTCCACCGTGTAGCCACCGAGTGATTCATGCAGCGAGAAGCTCTGATCGGGATCATCGTCTGCCCATGGTTTGCGCAGCACTGCCGCCTGAACGCCCAGGATCGGATCGATCGGCGACACCGGCCAATCCGAGGCGAAGACGACACGCGCGCCGGCGTTCTTCAGCGTCCGCCACGCATAGCTCAGCGGCCAGCGGGCGGGCCCGATGCGCGACACCGTCGGCTCCAGCGGCAAGCCCATGCTGCCCGGCGGATGCGGCGGCTGCATCGAGGCAATGACGCCAAGCTTTGCGAAGCGTGGCACGTCGGCGGCGGTGATCACCTCGATGTGCTCGACCCGATGCCGGCTGTCGCGCGTGCCGTTTTGTTTCTGTGCCGCCTCGTAGCCGTCGAGCACGGCGCGCACGGCGCCGTCGCCGATCGAGTGCACCGCAATCTGCAGCCCGCGCCTGTCGACGGCCACGGCAAGGTCGATGAATTGCTGCGGCGTGAACAGCGGCTCGCCCAGCCAATCCGGACGGTCTGCATAGGGCTCGACCATCACCGCCGTCCATGAATCGAGCACGCCGTCGTAGAACACCTTGACCATGCCCGACGATAGCCATTCGCCCTTGTAGCGCTCAGCCATCATCGACGCCTTGTCGAGCATGTCGAGCGTCATGAAGTTCTTGTAGTGGAACGGCACCTGCACGCGGCACAGCAAGCCGCCTTCGGCCTCGATCTCGGACAAGAGTTCGAGCTGATGCAAATTGCCGTCCATGTTTTGGATCGAGGTGATGCCATGCCTGGCACACCATTCCAGCCCGCGGCGCATGATCGCCCGGTCGGAGGCCTGCTCCGCCGGCGTCGGCCTCGGGTCCGGCTCGCCGCCGGTGGCTAGGCCGAGCCGCACGCGATCCTCGCCGGCCAGCGCGATCAGCGGCCCAAAAGCCTCGCCCTCGCGCAATTCGCCGCTGGCCAGCCCGTCGTCGCCCATGACGATCTCATTGCCCGGGCCAAGCTGCTTGCCTCTAAGCAGGCCGGCCAGTTCCAGCGCTTTGGTGTTGGCCCACATTGTGTGGTGATCGGGCGCCGCCATGACGAAGGGCCGGTCCGGCAGGATGCGGTCGAGATGACGGCGGCTGACCCGCTCAGTCGCCGACAGGATGGTGTAGTCGGCGCCTTGCGCCTGCAGGATGGGCAGGTCCGGTCGCATTGCGGCATAATGGCGCACAGCGTCGGAAAGCGCCTCGAAACCGTGGACGCCCATCAGCTGGAGATGATCGAGCTCGGCCGCGCCGCCGAAAAGATGCATATGCGCTTCGATGAAGCCGGGGACGACGGAGCCGCGGCCGGCATCGATGACGCGCGTGCCGGGGCCTTTGTGCTCCAGCACGGTCGCGCGATCTGCGATCGCAATGATTTCGCCGCCCTTGATGGCTATGGCTTCGGCACGGGGGTTATCGGGATCCATCGTCAATATGCTGGCATTCTCGACGATCAGATCGGCCGATGGCGGCATAATTTTCTCCCGTTTGAGCTTAGGCTAGCAGAGTATTGGCGTCTGGCAAGCCGTCCGCTGCTACTTGCAACAACGATCTGGAACGCCTCTTGGCGGCGCTGAAACTCTCTGCCACAAAGCAGTTCCGTCAATGACAGATACGCAACTCGAAGAGCGAGCCGGGCCCGCAAGATGAAGACTGTTTTCTCCCCTCTCCACGTCGGTCATGCCGGCAACTTCGAACTCATTTCGGGCGCCATCGTGCCGGCCTTCGAGAAGCCCTCGCGCGCTGAGTTCATCCAGGCGAGGGTGGAGAGCGAAAAGCTCGGCCCGATCCTGCCACCCGACACCCACGATCTCGCTGCCGCCAGGAAGGTGCACACCAGCGACTACATCGATTTCCTGCCGACCGTGTGGCCGCTCTGGGAAGCGTCCGGCCGGACGGGCTCGGCCATCCCCTTCACCTGGCCGACGCGCGGCCTGCGCGGCGATGTGCGCCCCAGAACGATCGATGCGCTGCTTGGATTTTACTCCTTCGACGGCGGCGCCACCTTCGTCGAAGGCACCTGGGAGGCGATCAAGTCGTCCTATGACGTGGCGCTGACCGCGGCCGCCCTGGTCAAGGGCGGCGAGACGTCCGCCTTCGCGCTCTGCCGTCCGCCCGGCCATCATGCCGGCGCTGCTTTCATGGGCGGCTATTGCTACATCAACAACGCCGCCGTTGCCGCGCAATGGTTCCGCGACCAGGGCGCCAAGCGCGTCTCGATTCTCGATGTCGACTACCATCATGGCAACGGCACGCAGGAGATCTTCTACAGCCGCGACGACGTGCAGGTGCTGAACCTGCATGGCGACCCGATGACCGAATATCCGTTCTTCCTTGGCCATGCCGACGAACGCGGTGCCGGCCCCGGCGAAGGCTTCAATCTCAATTATCCGATGCCGTTCGGCACCTCATGGGACGCCTGGAATGCTTCGCTGGAAGACGCCTGCGCGAAACTTGCGGCTTACGCTCCCGATGTCGTCGTCGTCTCGCTCGGCGTCGACACGTTCGAGAAGGACCCGATCAGCAAGTTCAAGCTGAAAAGCGCCGACTATCCCAAGATCGGACGTCGCATCGCCAGGCTCGGCCTGCCGACGCTGTTGGTCATGGAAGGCGGCTATGCCGTCGAGGAAATCGGCATCAACGCCGTCGGCGTGCTGACCGGATTCGAGGATCGGTAATGCATGTCGACCAGAGCCTGCCCTCGGGCGTTTGATCCGAGAGAGCGCAGCGGTTTTGGGTAACGACATTCGTGGCAATTTAGTAGGCAGCGGGCACAAAGTCGGCCACCTCACCGAAGCGCTTCACGCCGCCTGCAAGGACGTCCGCGGACCTGTTCCGGCCTCCGCTATCCTGTTGTTGGACCATGATGTTCTTCGAAAAGGCGTTCGCCCTTTGCAAAGTGATGCTCTACTTTGAAGGGACGGTATGAGGGACCGATTCACCGGAAGAAGGCAGCATTGAAGTCGGGGAAGCATCCATGATCGACGACGAGCCGGACAGCGAACGCGTCTCGGCGCTGGCGCCGTTCCGGCACGGCATTTTCCGCGCCGTATGGTCCGCCAGTCTGGTTTCGAATTTCGGTGGCTTGATCCAGGGCGTCGGCGCCGCCTGGATGATGACGACGATCGCCACCTCGTCCTATCAGGTCGCGCTGGTCCAGGCGTCGACCACCTTGCCGATCATGCTGTTTGCGCTCGTTGCCGGTGCGATCGCCGACAGCTTCAACCGGCGCAAGGTCATGCTGATTGCTCAGATCTTCATGCTGGTCGTCTCGGTTCTGCTGACCGTCTTCACCTACCTTGACTTGATAACGCCATGGACGTTGCTCGCCTTCGCCTTCCTGATCAACAGCGGCACGGCGCTTTACAACCCGTCATGGCAGGCTTCTGTCGGCGACATGGTGCCGCGCCCCATGCTGCCGGCTGCTGTTGCGCTCAATTCGTTGGGCTTCAACCTGACCCGCAGCGTCGGCCCGGCGATCGGCGGCATCATCGTTGCCGCCGCAGGAGCGGCCGCGGCCTTTGCCGCTAATGCGCTGAGCTATGTCGCGCTCATGATCGTGCTGGCCCGCTGGAAGCCGGATCTGCCGGCCTCGACACTGCCGCGCGAGACGCTGGGCGCGGCGATGGGCGCCGGCCTGCGCTACGTCGCCATGTCGCCCAATATCGGCAAGGTGCTGGTCAGGGGTGCGGCTTTCGGCTTCAGCGCCGGCGCGGTTCTGGCGTTGCTGCCGCTGGTGGCGCGCGACGTCGTCAAGGGCGATGCCTTGACCTACGGCATCATGCTCGGCGCGTTCGGCATCGGCGCGGTCGGCGGCGCGCTGATCAGCGTCCGGCTGAGGCAGATCCTGTCCAGCGAGACGATGGTGCGCATGGCATTCGCCGGCTTCGCGCTCTGCGCCTTCAATGCCGCCGTCAGCGACCACGCCTGGCAGACGTCGCTCGGGCTGCTCATCGGCGGCGCCTGCTGGGTGATCGCGCTGTCGCATTTCAACGTCACGGTGCAGATGTCTACGCCGCGCTGGGTGGTCGGCCGGGTGCTGTCGGTCTATCAGACGGCGACCTTCGGCGGCATCGCGCTCGGCAGCTGGATTTGGGGTGTCGTCGCCGATGCGCATGGCGCCGAATTCGCGCTGATCGCGGCTGCTGTCGCGATGCTGGCGGGCGGCGCGATCGGCCTCTTGCTGCCCTTGCCGCAGCAGGCGGTGCTCAATCTCGATCCGACCAACCGTTTCAAGGAGCCGCATCTTGCGCTCGACCTCAAGCTGCGCAGCGGCCCCATCGCTATCATGATCGAGTACATCATCCGCGAGGAGGACGTGCCGGAATTCCTAGCCACCATGGCCGAACGCGGCCGCATCCGACGCCGTGACGGCGCCCGCAACTGGACGCTGGCGCGCGATCTCGAAAATCCCGCAATATGGATCGAGCACTACCACACGCCGACATGGCTCGAATACATCCGCCACAATAAGCGGGCCACCCATGCCGACGCCGTTATCGGCGAGCGCGTACGCGCGCTGCACAGCGGCGACGAGCCGCCGCGCGTCCGCCGCATGATCGAGCGTCCGACAACCGCCGGCACGGCGATCGTCATGCCGAAAGGCCCGATCGAGCACTAGGCGGCGGCCCACCCTGCGCCTTAGGATGCAGCGCGCAGGCTCGTACGGACACGCCGCCTGCTTGTAGCGCGGGCCTTCTCCGCCACGACACCGGTGATCTCGACCACGCCGTCCTCACGCGGTCTGGCGTTTGTGACCTTGTGGAGACGCTCATAGGGCAACAGTTCCTTGACCCGAGCATCGAGCAACGCGACTTCGGCTCGCAGGTCCTCGCATTCCTGCCTCTGGACATCGAACTGTATCTGTTCGGATGCCTGCTGCAGGGAAAGCTGCGAAAAATTCGCGTTCACCGTCGAAAGGTTCATCTTGTCGTTTTCGTTCTCCTTTCTGAGAGCAGACAACCTTTCCTCCGCGATTTGCTTTTCAGCCACAGCGTCGCTCCATTGAGCCTTGAGCTTGGCGATCTCGCTGGCGGCTTCACTGTTCTCGTTCAAGGCAACCTCCAATCGCGATTGGAGGTTCCGAATTTCGGAACGCAGGCCGCCGATCTCCGTGAAACTACGCGCACGCTCGGCTTCTCTGTCACCTTCCATGATACGGGCCGCTTCCGTCATTTCCGACAGCTTCGCTTGCGCGACATCGAGCGATTTCTGCAGCCGCATTTCCTCTTTCTCGCTCTTGCCAAGCGCAGCCAGCACTTCCGAAAGTCGCGCCGTCTCATTGGCATGAATCGTCGAGAGTTCATCCAGCCTGTGCCGCGCCTCAACTTCCCGTTTCAGCGCCTTGTCGAGGTCGATCGACAGGCTGACATGTTTTTCCCGCAGTATCTCGTTCTCGCGCGAGCATCTGTTGGCCTCGGCCGTTCTGGCCGAAAGCGTTGTGACGAGGTCACCGAACTCCGCTTCGCGTTCTGCGCTCGCATTGCCTGCCACGACGAGTTCCAGCCTTGCTGCAGCCAGCGCACGGCGAAGTGCCTCCTTGTCCTCGATCAGGCCTGTCTCGCGCTGCTGCAGGGCCTCGACAGCGCTTTCACGCTCACGCTGCTTTCTGGTAGCATCGTGGAGCTGCTCCGACAGCACTCTTTGCTGGGTGGTCAGGCCGACATTTGCCAGTTCCAGTTCGTTGGCGCGAAGAATGTCCCCGTGAAGCAGCTTCAGGAATTCGCCTGTCAGATGATGCGAGGTCGCGATCTCCGACAGTTTCGTATTGATCTCCTCCAGATACTCCCGCGCATCGTCAAAGAGCCCATCGACGGCATTTAACGCAGCCAGTCGGGTTTGTGTGTGAGAGGTCAGGCGTCGAGCGGTGCCAGCGTCGTCCTCGGGCTGAGAGTTGTCATTCTTTGCCGCGAGATTCTCATCCGGGACGGCCTCCAACGGCGACTGGTCGTCCAGGTTGAGGCACTCATCGAATGCGTCCGCCAAATCGGCTTCAAGCTCCTTGAATGCTCTGTCCACCTTCTCGGCGCGCTTCATCAGACTTTTGATTCTCATGACTGAACCTCCCCCTCGTGTAGCGCCATCATGGGGTCTTGATCCTCGCCTCCCGGATACGGGTTCATCCTATCTCCCCTGACGCGGTCGACGCGTGAGATGACCGCTCTAGAATCTGCTGTCATGGCCCGTTTACCCACTCGGAGCGCAGGGGGCCGAGTCCAAGCTAGGGACAGGCTTGACCACTGTCCTCGTCTGTTTGAATGACGCAAACCGTGTAACTGCCCTGATTGTAGCCGGCTTTGGAAACAACCCACCGGAGGAACGTCCGCCAGAGTTCCAGATTGACCGCCGCGACCATCGTCGTGCTCCCTTGTTGTTCACGACGTGACATGCCGGCCGGTAAGCCTAGCCCTCGCCCGATAGGTCCCGCCTCGCCTTGTCGAGCTCCTCGGCATAGCGCCGCATCAGATGGCCTTCGGTCAGCAGCCCGACGACGACGCGGTCGTCGTCCGCTATCGCGAGAGGACGCGAATACGACTCTGAAACTCCCCACGATCGACATAACATCCGCGCAAATGTCGCCGCCCCGTGTTCGGATTGAACGATTGGCGGCCGTGGAGCACCCGGCGATTGTCGAACACCGCCATTTCGCCGGCCTTGAGGCGGTAGGCTATTTGGAAACGCGAGCCGCGGATCATCATCATCAGCTTGCGATAGGCCGCGTAAAAGGGCGCGCAAATGTCGGAGGGAAGGTCGATGACATCGACAAGATGGGCGTTGAACCGTAACTCTGTCACTTCTCCATCGCGTCGCGTTACGATCACAGGAAACCTACCGCGCAGATCGTAGTTTTCGTCGTGAAAACGATAGGGTATCTCGACCTCGCACAAGAGACGGTAGGCTTCAGGATCTTCCGCCTGTAACGCGGCCACGATCGCAAACCCATCGGCAAAGACCGATCCACCGCCTTCAGCTTCGTTCGCGATACAATGAAGGAATTGATAGCCGGGCGGCACCTCCTGGTTCGCGAGATCGGTGTGTAACGGCAGGGCGACCGGCGTATAGGCCAGGTTGTTCGGTTTCGGCATCGACACGACCTCGAACATGGTGCCGAAATTTGTCTGGCGCAGGAACCCTATCCGCTCGGCCGCGCGCCGCCCGGCGTCGGGATCATCGTCAAGCCCATCGACGATGGAGAGCCCGTATGCAGCCGTTGCCTTCAGCCAGGCGAGCAGATCGGCATCGCTTTGCAAGATGTCTCCGGCGGAGTGACGCGGTATGGTTTCAAGATCGATCGAGCCGTCCCAGAGTTTTGGAGCGATGTCAGCCGGATCGTTTCTCTTTCTGCCCGGACGATAGGATTCAAAGAACTGGCCCGGGAATTCCTCCTCAGCCTGGTCGTTCAGCCAGACAATGCTCACAGTGCCGCCTCTGTCTTGCACGCTGATCGGTCTGAGTGAGGGCTCCACCCTGGTCAGGTCGAATATCCGCTCTTCGGTCTGCGGGTGAAACGCCGATGGCGCATTGTCCTTTAGCCAGAGCCAAGGATAGCAGACTGTTTCGCCTGACGAGAAAGTTACGGCAAGCGCGGTCTCCCGGGCTTCCACGGAAAGCATGGTATTCATGACGGTGTCTCTCTGAACACAGAATTTGATTTTCAGCTCGGATCAGGCCCGCAGGCCATCAACCCAACGGTGGTGGCCACCACAAGCTCGGCTTCCCATAGCGATGGGATCCGGGATTTCTGTTCGGTTCTTCGAGCACTCGATCTCCAGGTAGAAACCTGATTCAAGCAACATGGCGATGGTAGCGGTCATTTGCCGGCAGTGTCCAGCTAAATGCAATGGGACCGCCATCCCCCTCTGGGCTGGCCTCGCGGACAGCCCGGCTTCACTGCGGCGATAAAACCCATCTTCATCTCGGGGAACCGCGTTGACGTAAACGTCAACCCAAAGCTATATGCGCCAGCGACCGTGATCGCGAAATGCGCAAGGCGGCGACTTCGGCCGGACCGAAGTGCCAATGTGCGACAAACGCAACGAGACGAGGAGAACGGCCATGGGCGTTCAGGAAATTGCCGACAAGATCAGCGCGCGCGTGGCGAGTGCCGGGTTCGATCGTTCCGTGAAATTCGATACCGGCGGCGACGGTGTCATCGTCATCGACGGCGCTAATGTCTCGACCACCGACGCGCCGGCCGACTGCACCATAAAGCTTTCGCTCGACGATCTGGAGTCGCTGATCGCAGGCGATCTCAACCCGACCATGGCGTTCATGTCCGGCAAGATAAAGGTCGAAGGCGACATGAGCGTCGCCATGGCGCTGAGCCAGTTGATCGGCTGATCCACTCCAATCCGGGATGAAAAGAAGACGCCGCCCGATGGGCGGCGGCTTGTTTCCGATCCGTCAGGCCGCGAGCGGCAGCCGCTGTGCCTTCAGCTTGCGCCCTGCCGCCTTCAGCGTGCCCTGCGCGTCGGCGAGCGCGCCTTCCACCAGTTCCAGCGCCAGCAAGCGGTGCCGTTCGTAAGGTCCCGGCATGGCCAGCGAGCCGGTCTTCTCGGCCGAGAACCCGAAGCGATCGTAATAGGGCGCATCGCCGACCAGCAGGATCGCCGCATGGCCGAGACGCGCGGCTTCAGTGATTGCATGGCGCATCAGCGCCGAGCCGATGCCGGCATGCTTGATTGTGGGATCGACGGCGAGCGGGCCAAGCAGAAGGGCTGCCCGACCGCCCTCGCCCAGCACGACATCCCATAGCCGCACCGTGCCACTCACAGCGCCCGAAGCATCGTGCGCGACAAAGGCCAGGCCTTCCGAAGGCCGACGGCCGCGCCGCAGCTTTTCCGACGATTTTTTCCTGCGCTTCGGCCCCATGGCGCGATCGAGCAAAGCCTCGCGCGCCGGAACGTCGGCAGCGGTCTCGGCGGTGATGGCAAAAGCACCAGCAATCTCCCCCCTCGAGGGGGAGATGTCGCCAAAGGCGACAGAGGGGGTCGCCGCGCGTGAAGCGCCGACGCCGTGCGGTCCAAGAGAGGTCGCGTCAGCCGGACCGACCCCCTCTGGCCTGCCGGCCATCTCCCCCTCGAGGGGGGAGATTCCGCGCGCAGCGTCTTCAACAATGAAATCTACAATTTCCATTTCCGCGATCCTTCACGAGCGGATTGTTCCACAGGCGAGCCCGGGCGGGCGACAGGCGCCCACCTGGGATGATCTGAGCGGTTCTTTCGAACCGTCAGATCACGTAGGATCGGAGAGGCTCGAAGCCGTTGAAGGCGACCGAGGCGTAGGTCGTGGTGTACGCGCCGGTGCCCTCGATCAGCACCTCGTCGCCGATGGTCAGCGACAAGGGCAGCGGATACGGCGTCTTCTCGTACATCACGTCGGCCGAATCGCAGGTCGGGCCGGCGAGCACGCACGGTGCGGTCTCGGTGCCGTCATGCGCGGTGACGATCGGGTAGCGGATCGCCTCGTCCATCGTCTCGGCGAGACCGCCGAACTTGCCGATGTCGAGGAACACCCAGCGCACATTGTCGTTGTCGGCCTTCTTCGAGATCAGCACGACTTCCGACTTGATGACGCCGGCATTGCCGACCATGCCACGGCCCGGTTCGATGATGGTTTCCGGGATGGCGTTGCCGAAGTGCTTGCGCAGCGCCGAGAAGATCGCCTGGCCATATGCCTGTGCCACCGGCACATCCCTGAGATAACGGGTCGGGAAGCCGCCGCCCATATTGACCATCTTGAGCACGATGCCTTCCTCGGCGAGCGCCGCGAACACCTTCTTGGCATCGCCGAGCGCACGGTCCCAGGCGGTCAGGTCGGTCTGCTGCGAGCCGACATGGAACGACACGCCATAGGCGTCGAGCCCGAGCGTCCTGGCATGGCGCAGCACGTCGACCGCCATCGCCGGCACGCAGCCGAACTTGCGCGACAGCGGCCATTCGGCACCTTCGCCGTCGGTCAGCACGCGGCAGAACACACGGGCGCCGGGCGCAACGCGGGCGATCTTGTCGACCTCCTCGACGCAGTCCACCGCGAACAGCCGAATGCCGAGCTGATAAGCGCGCTGGATGTCGCGCTCCTTCTTGATGGTGTTGCCGAAGGAGATGCGGTCCGCCGGCGCACCGGCGTCCATCGCCATCTCGACTTCGGCAACGGAAGCGGTGTCGAAGGACGAGTCCATCGCAGCAAGGAGGCGCAGGATCTCGGGCGCCGGATTTGCTTTCACCGCATAGTAGATTTTCGAATCGGGAAGCGCCTTCTCGAAGGCGCGGAAATTGTCGCGCACGACATCGAGATCGACGACGAGGCAAGGGCCGTTCGGACGTCGGGTGGCGAGGAAGTCAAGGATGCGCTGGGTAGCCATCGGGGTCTCTCCATCAGCGCCTTTCGGCGCGCACAAAGGCTGCGGGACGCGGGTCATCGACCTCGCGAACACGCGGTGGACAAAGGCGGGACGTCAAATCCATGGAACCAGCCGGTGGAGACCCCGGAACCATGAAACGCCGTCTCGCGGCGGTGAACCTTGGCCTTGCCCGGCCTCGGTTCGCTTTGTCTGCCTTGGCTTGGATGGGAGACCCGTCCGCACTGCCGGCAATGAAGGTGTGCCTCTTCAGTAACCCCGGTCTTTGGACGACCGGCAGAACACCAGAAAGGCCCGCACCGTCGTTGCTTCAAGGTGTCCTCGGTCTGGCGGTTGGCCGCTAAACCGACTGGAGGGGTTGGCTCCAGTTACCTTACCGATATCCCTCACCATTTTGAGGATCGGCGGACACCCACAGGCACGTGCGACTTTGGGCAAGCGCGATATAAGGTCGAAGGATTTCACAATCAATAAAAATCGTACGTCAGGTTGTAAAATTCCTAGCATCGAACAATGTTGCAACAGCTGTATCCGGATATCGAACGAATGACAGGCACTCGCGGCCCCCTGAACGCTTTTCTCGACCTAGACGATATCCCTGTATCCAATGCGCAGTCCGGCCCGCTTGCCGGCCTGCGGCTGGCCGTCAAGGATATTTACGACGTGGCCGGCTACCGCACCGGCTGCGGCAATCCGCAGAAATACCAGGAGGTTTCACCCGCCCCCGCGACAGCGCCGGCCGTCCGGGCGCTGCTTGATTCGGGCGCGCGCTTCGTCGGCAAGACGCAAACGGATGAACTGGCCTTCTCCCTGATGGGGCTGAACGCGCATTTTCCGTCGCCGGTCAATCCGGCAGCGCCGGACCGCATCACCGGCGGCTCGTCCTCAGGTTCCGCCGTTGCGGTCGCTAGCGGGCTGGCCGACATCGCCGCCGGATCCGACACCGGCGGCTCGATCCGCGCCCCGGCAAGTTTCTGTGGCTTGATCGGCCTCAGGGTCACGCATGGCCGCATTTCGCTCGATGGCACCATGCCGCTGGCCCCCTCCCTCGATACGTTCGGGTGGTTTGCCAAGGACATGACCACCTATTACAAGGTCGGCGCGGTGCTGCTCGGTGACGATCTGCACCGCCACCAATTGCAGCGTCCCATCGCCCTGGATGCACTGGACGGACTCATGCTCGGCCTGCAGGAGGCGGACGAGTATCGCGGCGTGGTCCAGCATGTCTCTTCGGTGATCGGCACGCCGCGGATGATCGCGCCGCTCTCGCATTCGACCGACGATCTATACTGGTGCTTCCGCAAGCTGCAGGGGTACGAGGCCTGGCAAAATCATGGTGCCTGGATCTCGCAGAGCAACCGGATGCTGGGCCCCGGCGTCAAGGAACGCTTTGAGCATGGCGCGACCATCGACGCCGCGACGGCGCGACATGAAACGGAGCGCCGCGACGCCTTCCGCCTCGAACTCGCCGAGCGTCTTGGCGAGGATGGCGTTCTTGTACTGCCGACCGTTCCGGGCGCCGCCCCGCTTAAGGCCGATTCCTTCGACGATTTACAGACGTACCGTGAACGCGCGCTGAGACTGTTGTGTCTTTCCGGCCTGTCCGGCTTTCCGCAAATCACCCTACCGCTAGGCCAAGTCGACGGCGCTCCATTCGGCCTGTCGCTGCTTGGACCGAAGAACAGCGACCGGCAACTGATTGCGCTCGCCGCGCGCATCCTTTCAGCCCGCCAAAGGAGCGCATGACATGGATACGCTGACCCGCATGCGCGCCTTCATCGACGTGGTCGAGGCCGAAGGTTTTTCGGCAGCGGCGCGCAAGATCGGCCGCTCCAAGGCGCTGCTGTCGAAATATGTGCGCGAGCTGGAGGACGAGCTCGGTGCGCTGCTGCTCAACCGCACCACGCGGCAGTTTTCGATGACGGAGGCCGGCCATACCTATTATCGCCGCGCCTCGGAAATCGTGCGCGAGGTCGACAGCCTGGCCGATGCGGTGCGCGAATCCTCCGGCGACGTTCGCGGCAGGATCAAGCTTTCAGCGCCGCGCACCTTTGCTGACGCACCGATCGGCCAATCGCTGATCGACTTCGCCAAGCAGCATCCCGACATCGTGCTCGACATCCATCTCGACGACCGCTTCGTCGATCTGGTCGAGGAAGGTTTCGATCTCGCCGTGCGCATTTCGCGGCTGGAAAACTCCTCGCTGATCGCGAGGCGTCTGGCGCCGTTTTCGGTGCGCCTCTGCGCATCTCCCGAGCTGATCGCCAAGCATGGCATGCCGGTGCGGCCGCAGGACCTTGGCCGCGTGCCCTGCATCATAGACACCAATGGCCGCTGGCTGACCAACTGGCCGTTCAAGGGCGACAGTGGCGATACGGTAACCGTCTCGGTCTCCGGTCCGATCGAGGTCAACAGTCCGATGGCCGCAAGAGCCGCCGCGGTGGCTGGATTGGGATTTTCCATCCTGCCCGATTTCATCGCCGCTCCCGACATCGAAAGCGGCCGGCTGGTGACTGTGCTGGATGACCGCATCCTTTCGGGTAGCGGCATTTTCGCAGTCTATCCGAACCGGCGCTATTTGCCTGCCAAGGTTCGCGTTTTTGTCGATTTCCTGGTGCAGTGGTTCAAGACGAATGACAGCGCATGAGCTTTCAGCCGCTTGGCGGTCCTATTTTCGCCCCCTTTCTGGTAACTCTCGATATTTACCGAAGTCGATGGAATCGCGACCGAGAATGCATCTGAAACGGCAAGCAATCATGATGGCTTCGGCCATGGCGGCGACATTTGCCATGGTCGTGCCGGCCGAAGTGCATCCCCACGTCTTCGCCGAGGCCCGCCTCGAAGTGGTTCTCAGCCCGGATCACCAAAGTGTGAAGGCGTTGCGCCATCTCTGGCGCTTCGACGATTTGTTTTCGAGCACGGTGATGATGGAATTCGACAAGAATTCTGACCTGAAGCTCGACGACAAGGAGCTGAAGGAAGTCGCCGACACCGTCCATGCTTCGCTGGCGGAGTTCAATTATTTCCAACTCGTCACCGTCGACGGCAAGGACGAGGCGATGAACCCGCCGCCGCAGCTGATGGCCAATTTCGAGAACGACCAACTCATCATCCTGTTCGAATCCGAACCGAAGGCGCCGATGAAGCTGGCCGGCAAGATCGATATCGGCGTCTACGACCCGACCTTCTACACGGCGATCGATTTCACCGAGGATGCCAATCTGCAGGTCGACGGCATGCCGTCGAAATGCACGAGCAAAGTCGTTCGTCCGAACCCCGACGAGGCGATCGCCGAGAACCAGAAGACCCTGACGGACGCCTTCTTCAACGATCCGACAGGCACCGATATGAGCAAGATCTTTGCGACCAAGCTTGAAATGAACTGTCAGCCAGAAGGATAATCCGGTGACGAAACCGTCCCTGCGTTTGGCTTTCGGCCTTTTGGCCGTCGCCCTTGCGATGACGCATTTCCTCGGCGCCGCCCACGCCCAGAGCTCGCTCGGCATCGGCACCAATGACGGGATAGCTCCCACCACCGGCCCGTTCGCCCATGTCCTGATGTGGATCAATCTGCGCCAGCAGGAATTCTACCGCGCGCTTGCCGGCGCGATGAAGGCGATGCGCGAGGACGGCAGCAAGTTGTGGCTGCTTATCGGCCTGTCCTTCGCCTATGGCATTTTCCATGCCGCCGGCCCCGGTCACGGCAAGGCAGTAATCTCGTCCTACATGGTGGCGAACGAAGTCGCGCTCAAGCGCGGAATCATGCTGTCCTTCGTCTCGGCCCTGCTGCAGGCGCTGACGGCCATCCTGGTAATGATGCTCGCCTACTTCGTCTTGCGCGGCACCGCTATATCGATGACCGATGCGGCATGGTTCCTCGAAATCATGAGCTATGTCTTCGTCACTCTGTTCGGAGCCTGGCTTTTGTGGCGCAAGACCGGCCCCGCCATTCTTCGCCTGTTCGGCGCGAGCCCTGCCTACAGCCTCTCGGCGGCCCATGCCGGCCATTCGCACGCAGGCCACTCACATTCTGCACATGCACATTCGGCGCATTCCCACGCGCTTCACGCCAATGCGAATGACGACCATGATAGCCACGATCATGGCGCACACGACCATCACCGTGACCGTGGCGGGCACGAGCATCATCACCATGCGGCGGGCGAAGTCTGCGAGACGTGCGGACATTCACACGCGCCCGACCCGGCGCTGCTTTCCGGCGACCGCTTCGACTGGCGCACCGCCTGGACGGCGGTGGCTGCGGTCGGTATCCGGCCCTGCTCGGGCGCGCTGATCGTGCTGAGCTTTGCCATGCTCAACGGGCTGTGGTTCGGCGGCATCCTGTCGGTGCTGGCCATGGCGCTCGGCACCGCGATCACGGTCTCGGTCTTGGCGACGTTGGCGGTGACGGCCAAGAACTGGGCGGTCTATTTCGCCGGCGACGGCCGCATGGGCAACCGCATCCACTCGATCGTCGAGATCGGCGGCGCCGCTTTCGTCTTCCTGTTCGGGTTGCTGCTGCTTTCGGCGAGCCTAGCGACTGGCGGATGACGCCTTGATCGGACGCGCAGCCCTCCAGTACTGACTACGAATTGTCGATCTCAGCGCCGCCCCTCATCGCCCTGCCGGGCACTTCTCCCCGCATAGTGACGGGGAGAAGGAGCTGGCCGCGCTGCTTCTGGCAGCGCTGGCGATTGGCGAAGCCGTCGATGAGAGGACCCCTCGCCCCGTTTACGGGGAGAGGATGCCGGCAGGCAGGTGAGGGGCAGTGCCGAGGTCGACAATGGCGTAGTACCGAAGGCGGCAGCCCACCATGACCTGAATATCAACGTAAGTTAGATCTTCCCGTCCAGCTCGTCCTCGATATGGGCGCGGATGATGTCGTCGAAGCTGGTTTCGGCGGCAAAGCCAAGCTCCCTTGATCGCCGCGCCTCGAACCGTGTCGGCCAGCCCTTCACGATCGCCCAGATCGTGTCGTCGGGCTCCTCGCGGATCAGGTTCACCGCCTTGGCGCCGGCAATGCGCTCCAATGCCTCGATCTGCTCGCCGACCGTGACGGCGACGCCGGGCATCGTCAGATTTCGGCGCGGACCGACGGCGCTGCCGTCGATCCCTGCTGCGTGGATCAGAAAATTCACCGCCGAGCGCGGGCTGGCATGGGTGTGCAAGACAGAGCGCGGCACCGGCAATATCGCTTCCTGGCCGCTCAACGGCTCACGGATAATGCCGGAGAAGAAGCCCGATGCGGCCTTGTTCGGTTTTCCGGGCCTGACGCAGATGGTCGGCAGCCTGATGCCGATGCCGTCAAAGAAGCCGCGCCGCGTGTAATCGGCGAGCAGCGCTTCGCCCATCAGCTTCTGCGTGCCGTAGGAGGTCAACGGCGTCGGGTGGAATTCGTCTGATATAACGTCCGGAAATGGCGCGCCGAACACGGCGATCGACGAGGTGAAGACGATGCGCGGTGCAAACCCGGTCAGCCTTATGGCATCGAACAGCGCCCTGGTGCCGTCGAGATTGACGCGGTAGCCGAGATCGAAATCGGCTTCCGCCTCGCCCGATACCACACCTGCCAAGTGGAAAATCACGTCGGAGCGCGACGCGACCAGCCTTTCCGTCGCGCTCGGCGCAGCAAGATCGCCGGTGTGGATGACAACATCGACGCCTTCCAGGACCGGCGCCCGCGGCGGCACGATATCGTGAAGGTCGAGCGCGGCGATCTTCCGGCCGCTGAGCGTTCCGTCTTTCGCCAGCCGGGCGATGAGCTTGCGGCCGACCATGCCTGCCGCACCGGTTATCAGGATACGCATATCATTTTCCTCTTTTGCGCTGGCTGCGACCGCGCAGCCAGAACACGACAAAGATCGCCACCATGAAGACAGCGGCAATAGCAGCCGCAAGAATGGTCGAGACGCGGCCGACCGCCAGCATCACGGTTGGCAGATAGTAGGCGGCGATGCCGAACAGCAGCAGCACCCAGAGGGCGCCTATCGCCGCATTGCGCGTGTCGCGGTCCATCAAGTCGTCCCGACGCGGCGGGAATTCATCAAGTTCGTTACCAATGCCATGGAACTCCCGGTGTCAGTGATAGTGGCCACGATGCGGAGCCGCATCGTGCGCATGGTCGTGCTCGCCGTGGTGCTCATCATGGCTGTCGGCGCATTGGCCGAATTCCGGTTCCACGGTGGCGTGGGCAATTCCATGCTCGGCGGCAAGCCGCTTCTTGATGGCGCTGACCGCTTTATGGGCATCGACGCCGTCGTTGAGACAGGCATGCAAGGTCGCCATGTTGCTTGACCCGTCGAGCGACCAGACATGCATGTGATGGACCTCGCGCACGCCCGTGATTGTCCCCTCTATATCCCTGGCGATCAGGTCGCGATCGAGCCTTGCCGGCACGCCTTCGAGCAGGACATGGGCTGCTTCGCGCATCAGTGACCAGGCCGTGGACAGGATCAGCAGCGAGACAAGGACGGACAGGATCGGATCGATAGGCGTCCAGCCCGTCGCCAGGATGATCAGGGCAGCTATGATCGCAGCCGCCGAGCCAAGCAGATCGCCGAGCACGTGCAGGATGGCGCCGCGCATGTTCAGGCTGTCGCGGTCGCCGCCATGCAGCACGAAGAAGGAGCCGACATTGACCAGCAGACCGGCGACCGCAACGACCAACATCGGCCCGCCGAGCACGGGCGCAGGCGTCAGCAAGCGTTCCCAGGCCTCATAGATGATCCATAGCGCAATGGCGAAGATCGCGATGCCGTTGGTATAGGCGACCAGCGTCTTGACCCGGCCGAAACCATAGGTGAGACGAACGGTGGCCGGCCGGCCAGCCAGATGAAAAGCATACCAGGCAAGGCCGAGCGCGATGCAATCGGCAAGCATGTGGCCGGCATCCGCCAGCAGCGCCAGCGATCCGGTGAAGAGACCGCCAAGCGCTTCCACGACCATGAAGCCGGCAGTCAGGCAGGCCGCGATCAGCACCCGTTTCTTGTCGGTAGAGCCGTGCACATGACCGGCGCCGTGGCTGTGGTCGTGCCCCTGCGAACCGTGATCATGGGTATGCGCCATTCACGAACTCCCGCTACGCACCGAACTCGGCACGGAAATCCTCGAGCCGTCGCTTCTGCCGGCCGTCGCCCTCGAAATTGGCCGGATCGAGCCATGCCTCATAGGCTCTGCGCAATGCCGGCCACTCCTTGTCGATGATCGAGTACCACGCGGTATCGCGGTTTTCGCCCTTGACCACAAGATGCTGGCGAAAAATGCCCTCGAACTTGAAGCCGAAACGTTCCGCCGCGCGCTTCGACGGCTCGTTACGGTTGTTGCATTTCCATTCGTAGCGGCGATAGCCAAGCTCGTCGAAGATGTATTTCATGAACAGGAACTGCGCTTCCGTCGCCGCCGGCTTGCGCGAGATCAGCGGACCCCAATAGATGTTGCCGATCTCGATCACGCCATAGGCCGGATCGATGCGCATCAGCGTCTGGCGCCCGGCAATTTTTCCGCTGGCCTTGTCGATGACGGTGAAGAACAGCGGATCTTCGCTGGCTTCGGCCTTGTCCAGCCAAGGCTGGAAGGCGGCACGGGTCTGCGGTGGGTAGTCAGGCAGCCAGGCGAAGCGGCCATCCACGTCGGGCACCGAGGATGCTTCAAACAAGCCGCCGCCGTGCTTTTCAGCGTTGAGCGGTTCCAGCCTGACATAGCGCCCCTCCAGCACTTTGCGTTCGGGCCGCGGGCGCGGTTGCCAATTCTCGAGATTTTCCGACACCAAAAACTCCAATCCGTTTGACTTTTGTGAGCGGACGCTCACAAAAACGGTCGCTCGGCGAAAGAACCACACGGACGGGAAAAATGCTCCACACGATTTCGGCCTTCGACCGCCTCGGCGAGGAAAATGCCTTCGCGGTGCTGGCGCGTGCCACCGCGCTTGCCCATCAGGGCCGCGACATCGTCAATCTCGGCATCGGCCAGCCCGACTTCAAGACGCCGCAGCACATCGTCGAGGCTGCGATCAAGGCGCTGCGCGACGGCCATCACGGCTATACGCCGGCCAACGGCCTGCTGGCGACACGCGAAGCGGTGGTGCGCCGCACGCTGACCACCACCGGGGTCGAGGTGTCGCCTGAGTCGGTGATGATCCTGCCCGGTGGCAAGCCGACCATGTTCGCAGCGATCCTGATGTTCGGCGAACCGGGCGCTGAAATTCTCTATCCCGATCCCGGCTTTCCCATCTATCGCTCGATGATCGAGTTCACCGGCGCCGCCCCGGTACCGGTGCCAATGCGCGAGGAGAACGGCTTTGCCTTCTCGGCGCAGGAGACGCTGGCACTGATCACGCCGAAGACCAGGCTGCTGATCCTCAACTCGCCGGCCAACCCGACCGGCGGGGTCACCCCCCGCGCCGAGATCGAGAAGCTGGTCAAGGGGCTGGAAGCGCACCCTGATGTCGCCATCCTCTCTGACGAGATCTACGACGTGATGACCTATGACGGCGAGACACACTGCTCGCTGCTCAATTTCCCTGAAATCCGTGACCGGCTGATCGTGCTCAACGGCTGGTCCAAGACCTGGGCGATGACCGGCTGGCGCATGGGCTGGTCGATCTGGCCGAACGGCGACAAGGGCGCCCACCTCTACGACAAGGTGCGCAAGCTGGCGGTCAATTGCTGGTCCTGCGTCAACGCGCCGAGCCAGTATGCCGGCATCGCCGCCATCGACGGCCCGCAGGACGACGTCGACAAGATGATGCGCGCCTTCGACCGCCGCAGGAAGGTCGTGGTCGAGGGACTGAACGCCTTGCCTGGCGTTTCCTGCATCACGCCGAAGGGCGCATTCTATGCCTTCCCCAACGTTTCGAAGACCGGCTGGAAGGCCAAGAAGCTGGCGTCCGCCCTGCTCGAGGATGCCGGCGTGGCGCTGATCGGCGGACCTGATTTCGGCATTCTCGGCGAAGGCTACATCAGGCTGTCCTACGCCAATTCCGAAGAGAACATCCTGCGCGCGCTGGAGCGGATCGAGGCGTTTCTGGGCAAATGAGGACAAGCGCATCCCCAGGGAAAATCGGAATCGATTTTCCCTGGGGATCATGCGCAAATCAAAGTGCCACAGCGCTCTTTGCGCGTTCGGCGATAGAATTCACGACCGAAGAAAGGTGACGTCAGATGTTCTATGCCATCCTCGCCTATCACGTGGAAGAAGCGATCACGGCGCTGACGCCGCAGGAGGATGCGGCGTTGATGACCGACCTGCTCCAGATCAACGAGCGGCTATACCGGGAAGGTAGCCTTGGCCCGGCGGCGCGGCTCGGGGCGACACAAGACGCGTGTACCTTGCGCGGGCCGGGCGCCGGAATGGTCATTGACGGACCCTTCGCCGAGACCAAGGAGCAATTGTTGGGACTCTACGTCGTCGACTGCGCCACGCGTGATGCCGCGATCGCGATTGCACGCGACCTTCGTCGCGTCAATCCGACCGCCGTCTACGAAATCCGTCCAATCTCGCTATATCTTCCCGGCGTGGCGCTTCCGGTCACGCAGTCCTAGAGCGGCTGCTCACCCTCGCCCGACGTACGGCATTTTCGTCGCCATCACAGTCATGAACAGCACATTGGCGTCGAGCGGCAGGCTGGCCATATGAACGACGGCATCGGCGACGCGCTCGACGTCCATCACCGCTTCGGCGGCGATGGAGCCATTGGCTTGCGGCACCCCGACCGTCATCGCCTGCGCCATGTCGGTCAAGGCGTTGCCGATGTCGATCTGGCCGCAGGCGATGTCATAAGGCCGGCCGTCCAGCGCCAGCGTCTTGGTCAGCCCGGTAATGGCGTGCTTGGTCGCGGTATAAGGCACCGAGCCCGGCCGCGGCGCGTAGGCCGAGACCGAGCCGTTGTTGATGATGCGGCCACCCATCGGCCGCTGCCTGCGCATGGCGCCAAAGGCGGCGCGGGCGCACAGGAACGAGCCGGTGAGATTGACCCCGACGATGTCGTTCCACACCTCGACGGGGATCTCGTCGATCAACGTCGACTTGTAGCTCGTGCCGGCATTGTTGAAGAGCAGGTCGACACGACCGAAAGCCGCCGCCACCGTCTCGAACATCTCGTCGACCTGGTCGGCCTTGCTGATGTCGCAGGCAACCGCCAACGCTTTGGCTTGTGTCGATCCGGCCTCGGCGATCGCCTCTTTCAGCACCTGCTTGCGGCGTCCGCAGAACACCGTATTCCAGCCGGCCTTGAGCAGCGCCGTGGCGACGCTTTTACCGATGCCCGTGCCGGCGCCGGTGACGATGGCGGTTTTGTAGTCTGTCATAACTGTCCTCCTACAGCGCCGTATGTCCGCAAGGACGCTATAGCACCTTGATTTTGAGCAATTTGATTTTGCGCATGATCGCGTCCAAAAATCGATTCCGATTTCGGGTTATGCGCTAGCTGCGCCGACAAAAAGGGCGGCCATTGGCGGCCGCCCTGATCTGAACCGGGCTTGGGAGGAGGAAGCCGATCCGACTGCCTAAAATCATGCGCTCGCCGGGTTAACGAGACGTTAGCGCGAAATCTGGCCAGTCAGCTCCCTACGGTTGCAGCCTACCAGCGCGAATTGGGAGCGGTCTTGCTAGCCGCCTTTGCTGCCTCGCTGGCGCCCTCCGCTGGCACCTTTGCCGCCGACACCGTCGCCTCGACATGGTCGACCAGCGCGTCCGGCAGGCCGAGGCGGCCGGCGAGCAGATCGAGATAGCCGCGTTCGGCACGCGTATCCGGATCGATGGTGAGCCGCGAGGCGGTGTAGAGTTCGAGCTTCTGCGCGTCGGTTTGGGCGCCAGCGACCAGCGTATCCAGATCGAGCGGCGTTTCCAGCTCCGACATCAGGAATTTCTCAGCGTCGGAGCCGATGCCCGCGAGGCTGAGCTTGCCGGCGATCTTCTGCCGCTCGCCGTCGTCTATATGGCCGTCGGCCTTCGCCGCCGAAATCATCGCCCGCACCAGCGTCAGCGTGAATTCGTCCTCGCCTTGCGGCGCCTGCGAGGGATGGAAGGCGGTGTCAGCGGGCGGCGGCAGCAATTCCGGCTCACCGGCAACCTGCGTCTCAGCCGGCGCACTGCCGCTCTTGTAGTTCTGGTAGGCCTTGTAGGCGAGGCCACCGATCGCGGCCAGGCCACCGAGCTTCACCGCAGTGCCGGTGATCTGACGGCCAGCGCCGGTCCCGAGCAGCACCGCGGCCAGCGCGCCGGCCGCCAGGGGATTGTCCTTGGCCATCTGCACAGCCTGCCCCCCTTTTTCGCGGACGGTCGACCCCGTCCCGGGAATTTGCGAGCCGAGCAGATCGTCGAGGAGCTTCTTGGGATCGAACATCAATGCCTCCAGAATTGGCCCGGCCGAACGTGCACGGGCAGGTTTCGGACGTTGAAGAGGTAGGCCCCGCATATTGACATTACAATGACGGGTGGGCGCCTTGCCAGTGATGACGCAAACGAGCAGGTGGTGTCAGGATATGCGTGTTCCTAACGCATCGGCCCGAAAATCCGAATCGATTTTCGGAAAACACAATGCGTAGATTCAAAATGTTAGAGCGTACTTTGTGCCTCCAAGCTGACGCACGTCGCTCTAGAGCAATTCCAGGAAAAGTGTGAAACGGTTTTCCGTCCGGAATTGCGCAAAACAAAGAGATAGAGCGGTTCGGCGTTTCCGTGAAACGATGAAGCGCTCTAACCGCCGATGTGCGGGTCCCTGCCTTGCGCTTGCGCAAGCTCGACCTGGCGCTGGCGCTCGGCGTAGCGCGCGCGATCCTCGTCGGAACGGGCATCGAAGCAATGCGGGCATGAGGTGCCGGCGGCGTATTTCGGCGACAGCCGCTCCTGCCCGGTCAGCGGATGCCGGCAGGCGCGGCACAGTTCAGCCTCACCCTCGACCAGGCCGTGAGACACCGAGACGCGCTCGTCGAAGACGAAGCACTCGCCCTGCCAGAGGCTCTGTTCGGCGGGCACCTCTTCGAGATATTTCAGGATGCCGCCCTTGAGATGGAACACATCCTCGAAGCCGAGCGACTTCACATAGGCTGTCGCCTTCTCGCAGCGTATGCCGCCAGTGCAGAACATCGCCACCTTCCGGCCGACGAGTTCGGCCCGATGCTGATCGACCCAGGCCGGGAATTCGCGAAAGCTCGTCGTGGCGGGATCGACCGCGCCCTTGAAGGTGCCGATCGACACCTCATAGGCGTTGCGCGTGTCGATGACGATCGTGTCCGCATCCGAGATCAGCGCGTTCCAGTCGGCTGGCGCGACATAAGTGCCGGCGCTTGCCGCCGGATCGATATCCCCAACGCCCATGGTGACGATCTCGCGCTTCAGCCGCACCTTCATACGGTGGAACGGCATCTGCGCGGCGCTGCTGTACTTGACCTCGAGACCGGCGAGACCTTCGATGGATTCGAGATGCTCGATGAGCGCGGCGATATCAGCTTCGCTGCCGGCGACCGTGCCATTGATGCCCTCATGCGCCAGAAGCAGCGTGCCTTTGATACCGCGTCCGCAGCAGAAGACGGCGAGCGGCGCACGCAACGCTTCGAAGTCGTCGAGCCGGGCAAACCTGTAGAGCGCGGCGACGCGGAAAGTTTGATTGGGCAGTGTCATCGCCGAAGCCACTAAACGCTCATGAAAGCCGATTCAAGGCTGACGCGTGGACCAGCCTCTCCTTGGTGGCTTTGACAGTCGGGCTGACGGCATTGCCGGCAGTGCGTGACATCGCGACACGCTTCGTTTCGTGGACAGAAAAACGGCCTTCTGCTAACCGGTTGAACGGATCAATACCGGAGAGACGACAAATGCCCAGCAAGACCGAAAAGCTCCTGTCGCTCCTTAACGGCCAGCCAGTCATCCCGGTGCTGAAGATCGCCAATGTCACTGACGCCGTGCCGCTGGCGCGCGCCCTGGCGCGCGGCGGCCTGCCGGCGATCGAGATCACGCTGCGAACCGCTGACGCGCTGGAGGCGATCCGGCTCGTGGCAGGCGAAGTCGAGGACGCCATCGTCGGCGCCGGAACCATTCTGGACGCACGCCAGTTCGGCGAGGCGGCAGCAGCCGGCTCGAAGTTCATCGTCAGCCCCGGCATCACCCGTGAGCTTCTGGCGGCGGCGAAGGACAGCGACGTGCCGTTGCTGCCCGGCGCCATCACGCCGGGTGAGATCATGGCCGCCCGCGAGGCAGGCTTGCGTTTCCTGAAGTTCTTCCCGGCGGAACAGTCAGGCGGCATCGCCTCGCTCAAGGCATTCGCCTCGCCGCTCGCGGACGTCAAATTTTGCCCGACCGGCGGCATCACCGGCAAGAACGCCGCCGACTATCTGAGCCTGCCCAACGTCATCTGCGTCGGCGGCTCCTGGGTGGCGCCGGACGATTTGGTCAAGGCCGGCAAGTGGGATGAAATCGAAGCCCTGGCGCGAGCCGCGAGCAAGCTCGGGCGATAGAGACACCTTGAACCCAAGTGGATTGGCTGCCGCGCGGATTGCGCGGCGCGGCTTTTGTAATGCTTGGTCGATCCGCTATTTGGTCTGGAAGCGGGCGACCGACAGGAACTTGACGGCATTGCCGGTGAACCGGTTGGCGTCGGCCATCTGATCGTTCGGCTGGAAGCCCGCGGTGTAGACCTCGCTCGGCGGCGTGTGCACGATATTGTAGGCATAGCGCGGCGCCGTCGTTGCGCTGGAGACAGTGGCAACATTCTCGCCGCTGTTCAACGCCCAACGCGCAGCCTTCGGCTCGGCGGCGACCACCACGGATTTGGGACCAGGCTTCAGGTCCCGGGCGGTTGCCCTGGCTGCCTTGCGCGTAGTCTTCACACCCGCACCGATCGCCGCAGCCGGATCGGAGCCGGCCGGGCGGGCAAAGACGGCCTCGCGCGGCGATGCGGCATTGACGTTCGCCGCGTCGCTGAAGACCGAGCTCGGCTGGGAGAGCGAAGCGACCTGGTATTCGTCGGTTGCGCTGACCCGCTCAAGGACGGCCTTGACCGCGTCGGGTTGGACTTGGTCGGGCTGGGCCAAGTCGGGCTGGGCCAAGTGGGGGCGCGCCGACGGCAGCACCGAGAACGCATCGGTAGCGGTCTTGCCGTGCCCGGCCGTATCCGCCAGCGCCAAAAGCACGTCCTTGTCCTGCGGCGCAAGGTCGGCCGCAGCAACGTCGGCCGGCAGCGAGTGATTGGGACGCCAGGTCGGCAACGGAATGTTGTTGGCCACAGCCTGCGCCGGATCGGCGACAGCGGACGGGTCGGCCATGCCAAACGGAGCGCTTGCCGGCGCTTGTGCGGTCGCCACCGCCTGTTCGGTGGTAGCGGTGGCATCCGCCACGCCGAACGGAACGTTTTCGGGTGGCTGGGCGCCGACATCGGTCTTCGGACGCGGGGCGAAATCAGGCAGCGGAATGCTGCGCGCCGGCAGCGCCGCGATGATCGTTTCCGGCGTGTCCTCCTCCGGTTCCGGAGCAGGCGCATCGGCGATTTGCGGAATCTCGGCGCGCTTGGCATCCTCAGGCGACACGATGGCAATGCCCGGAAGCTTGCTGTCCTTGGCGGCCGGCGCCGGCTTCGCGTTCGCCAGTTTCACGGTCTTTGGCTTCGGCGCCGGCGCGGCTGCCACATCGGCGCTGTCATCCGCCTCGTCTTCACCGCCGCCGAAGAAAGCCGCCAGCAGACCGCCGGATCTTTTGGAACCGCCACCTGCGCTGGCCAGTTCAATAGCGGGGCTGCCGGCGCCCTTGCGCGACTTGTAGGAGGCGAGCGCCTGTGAATAGCCGGGCAGCGGCTTGCCGTCGCTCGGCACGTGCAGCGTCTTGCCATTGGGGAACACGCGCGCCAGCTCCTGGCGGCTGATGCCCGGCCAGTGGCGCACATTGCCGACATCCATGTGGACAAAGGGCGAGCCGGACGACGGATAGTAGCCGACGCCGCCGCCCTGCATCCGCAGACCGATGTCGCGCAGTTTCTTCAGCGGCACACCGGGAATGTAAAAGTCCATCGCCTTGCCGAGCATATGCTGGCTTTTCTTGGCGACGCCCCTGCTGCGACTGCGCAGCATCGAGTTCGTGGACGACGAGCGATAACCGCACACGACCTGGATATAGTCGCGGGCGCCGCTCTGCCGGTAAGCCTCCCAGACCAGGTCCAGCAGGCGCGGATCCATCTTGGTCGGCTCGTTGCGGCGCCAGTCGCGCAGGATGACGTTGATCTTTTTCAGACCCGCCTGGTCGTAGCGGCCGCCGCGCTTGAAGACGATCTCCGCCTTCTCTTTGGTGTGGAGGTTATAGAGTTTCAGCGAACGTGTCTGGGCGCTGGCCCCGGTCGCAGCCGCTGCAAGGAAGCCAAAGGCGAGAATCACCGCTGCCAGCCATCTCGGCCAGACGCTCATGTGATAGTGCCGCCCGTTTGTGTGTCGTTCGACTTTGTTCAAATCAAAAGGCCTTGCAGGCTGCCGTTTGTCCCCGGATTTGACCAACGGATGCGATGATGTTTGCATCCGAATATCGATCCTAATGGTTAATCATCGCTTATTGAAGCCGAAATGCGGTAACACCGTGGCGATATCCCGTCAAAAATATTGCGCAGGGTTTCTTGGTAAACTGCTGGTTTAGATCATGTTTCGGGCTTTGCCATGAACACGATCTGTTACCGACCGCCTTAATGCGTGAACACTGCCGCAAGCATGCCGTCTGATGCGCGTCACGCCCTCATCGATGATGTCAAACGTCCTGACGCCGGGCTGGCAAGCTGGTTCGAACTTGCTTTGTCAGGAAGCAAGCCGGTCGACACGGCCTGTTTCCGGATCGATGCCGTATTCCTTGAGCTTCCTGTAGAGCGTCGAGCGGCCGATGCCGAGGCGGCGGGCAACTTCGCTCATCTGGCCGCTGTAATGGTCGATGGCGAGCTTGATCATTTCGAGTTCGACATCGGCCAGCGCGCGTACATTGCCGCGTTCGTCGAGCGCCCGCAGCGTGCCGAAGCGGGGCTGCGGACTGGCCGGCGGATCGGTCTCGGTCGCAGCGATGCCGTTATTGGCCGGCGCGTCCTCGCCAAGCGGCCCGATGATCAAGGGCGATGCGGGATATGGCAACGCGCCATGCGCATCGAGGTTGACGGTGCCCTCGACCTGCGCCCGGATCTGCGGAAACTCCTCCTCAGTCAGCACATCGCCTTCGCAAAGCACCGAGGCCCGGAAGACGGCGTTTTCCAGCTGCCGGATGTTTCCCGGCCAGTCGTAGGCCTGCAGCATAGCGAGCGCCGCAGCCGAAATGCCGTGCAGACGGCGACGTGGATCGGTGGGCGCAACCTTCTCCAGGAAGTGCTCGACCAAATACGGGATGTCTTCGCGACGATCGCGCAGCGGCGGCACGAAAATCGGATAGACGTTCAGCCGGTAGAACAGATCCTCGCGGAACTTGCTGTCCTTGACCTGCTGCAGAAGATTGCGGTGCGTCGCCGAGATCAGCCTGATGTCGACCCTGACGGTCGAACGCCCGCCGACCGGATCAACCTCACCGTCCTGCACGGCGCGCAACAGCTTGACCTGCACGTCGAGCGGCAGGTCGCCGATCTCGTCGAGGAAGAGCGTGCCCGAATGCGCCTCGACGAACTTGCCGGTGTGTTTTTCGGTGGCGCCGGTGAACGAGCCTTTCTCGTGGCCGAACAGGATCGATTCGACCAGATTGTCGGGAATGGCACCGCAATTGACGGTGACGAAGGGTTTTGAGCGGCGGTCGCCGCTGCCTTGGATGGCGCGCGCCACCAGTTCCTTGCCGACGCCGGATTCGCCCTCGATCAGGATCGGGATGTTGGACGCGGCCGCCTTCTGGCCGAGGCGGATCACCCGGTCCATCGCCGGGCTGTGCGTGATCATGTCCTTGAAGGTCAGATGGCCACCGCGCCGCCGCGACGTGCGCTTCATCTCGCCCTCGACCGCCTCGACTTTGAGCGCATTGCCGATCGATGCCTGCAGCCTGTCGGGAGAGGCCGGCTTGACGACGAAATCGAAGGCGCCATGACGCATGGCCGAAACGACGGTCTCGATGCCACCCTGGGCAGTCTGCACGATGACCGGAACATGGATGCCGCGCTCGCGCATCGCCTTCAGCACGCCAATGCCATCGAGGCCCGGCATGACAAGGTCGAGAATGACCACCGACACGTCGCGCGCATTCGGCCCGTCGAGCGCGTCGAGACCCGCCTCGCCGCCATCCGTGATGATCGCGCTGTGGCCGAATTTCGTCACGGCCGCCTCGAGCAGCCTGCGCTGCACGGGATCGTCATCGACTATGAGTATGGAACCTGTCATGACTGGTTCAACTCTGCCCGCCCAATTTGCCCACCCAAGGGGAGACTCCGCCCTGTGGACCATCTTGGCACAGGGTTCTAAACAAGGTTTCAAAAAACCCGGTGAACGAATTCCTTAGGATTTGACCGGCTTCCTGTTCCCCTCGAATTTTGGCCCCTTGAATCTTGGTTCTGGAAGATATGGCAATGCGCAAAGTTTTTGGTCGGCAGCTTGCGGCGGCATCGTCCGGTCAGGGCGCGGCGGAGCTCGGCGATCTGCCGGAATGGAATCTCACCGATCTCTATCCGGGCATGGACGCCCCCGAGCTGACGCGCGATATCGCCAAGGCGGCGACCGATGCCGTTAGCTTCGAGAGCCGCTGGAAAGGCACGCTCGCCGCCGAGGCGGAGCGCGGCGACAGCGGCAGGCTGGGCGAGGCGCTTGCCGCCTATGAAGCGCTGGAGGAACTGATCGGCCGGATCGTCTCCTATGCCGGGCTGGTCTATGCCGGCAACACCGCGGATCCGCAGCGCGCCAAGCTCTATGGCGACATTCAGGAGAAGATGACCGACGCTAGCGCGCATCTCCTGTTTTTCGCGCTCGAGCTGAACCTCATCGACGATGCCGCGATCGAGACGGCGCTTGCTGCCGATCCCGCCTTCGCTCACTACCGGCCGTGGGTGCTCGACCTGCGCATGGACAAACCCTACCAGCTCGAGGATCGGGTCGAGCAGCTTTTCCACGAGAAGTCGATTACCGGACGCGGCGCCTGGAACCGCCTGTTCGACGAGACCATGACCGATCTGCGCTTCGACATCGATGGCGAGGAGCTCACCCTGGAGCCGGCGCTGAACCGCCTCCAGCACGCCGATGGCGAGGTGCGCCGCCGGGCCTCTGAAGCGCTGGCCGCAACCTTCCGCAAGAATTTGCGCACGTTCACGCTGGTCACCAACACGCTGGCCAAGGACAAGGAGATTTCCGACCGCTGGCGTGGCTTTGAGGACATCGCCGATTCGCGCCATCTCGCCAACCGCGTCGAGCGCAGCGTGGTGGATGCGCTCGCCTCAGCCGTTCGCGATGCCTATCCTCGCCTGTCGCACCGCTACTACGCGATGAAGGCGCGTTGGCTTGGCATGGACGTGATGAACCACTGGGACCGCAATGCGCCATTGCCAGAGACCCCGCAGGCGATCATCGGTTGGGACGAGGCCAAGAACACGGTGCTTTCCGCCTATCAGCGCTTTTCACCTGACATGGCGGAGATCGCCCGGGTTTTCTTCGACCGCAACTGGATCGACGCGCCGGTCAGGCCGGGCAAGTCGCCGGGCGCCTTCGCGCATCCGACCGTGCCGTCGGCGCATCCCTATGTTCTGCTCAACTACATGGGCAAGCCGCGCGACGTGATGACGCTGGCGCATGAGCTTGGCCATGGCGTGCATCAGGTGCTGGCCGCAGGCCAGGGCGCGCTGATGGCTTCGACGCCGCTGACGCTGGCCGAGACGGCATCCGTCTTCGGCGAGATGCTGACCTTCCGCTCGCTGCTCGACCAGACCACGGACAAGCGCGAGCGCAAGGCCATGCTCGCGCAGAAGGTCGAGGACATGATCAACACAGTCGTGCGCCAGATCGCCTTCTACGAATTCGAGCGCAAGGTGCATGCCGAACGCAAGAACGGCGAATTGACATCCGACAGGCTCGGCCAGTTCTGGTTGGAAGTGCAGGCGGAAAGCCTCGGGCCGGCGATCAAGCTGCGCGACGGCTATGAGGTGTTCTGGACTTACATCCCGCACTTCATCCATTCGCCCTTCTACGTCTACGCCTATGCTTTCGGCGACTGTCTGGTGAATTCCCTCTATGCGGTCTACCAGAATGCAGAGCGTGGCTTTCAGGAGAAATATTTTACCATGCTGCGCGCCGGCGGCACCAAGCATCATTCCGAACTCCTTGCGCCCTTCGGCCTTGACGCCACCGACCCTGCCTTCTGGCAGATCGGACTTGGCGTGATCGGCGGCCTGATCGACGAGCTCGAAGCTTTGGACAATTGACACACAGCGCTGAACATCCGGGGCCGACAGAACAGTTTAGCCGCAATGCATATTCGGGCCGTTCTATTCTTGCCCTAAATATATGTTCTTAAATAACTCTCCGTGAAATTTTCCGTTAGCTTTCCGGAATCTGTATGATAGCGTCCCGCCTCAAGCTCAGTCGGGCGCGGGGCTCAGGCCAGGAAAAAATCTCCGGCCGGTCACGGCGCTTCGGCGAATGCGACAGCGGCCGTTGGCCATGGCAAGAAAAGCCGGTCGCCGACAGCTCGATTTAAGCCGGCTGTTCCGCGAACAGCGGAGCCACCATCGAATGGTCCTTGTGCCAAGGTCACCACTCCAGGCCACGGCAGATGGATCGGACTGGAGAGAGAGACAATGGGCACTTTTTTCTACATGCTCCTGGCGTTCTTGGTAGGTGTGTTGGTTGGCTGGTTCATCTGGGGACGCCTGCGTGGCGAGCTCGACAGCCTGCGCGGTGACATGGACCGCACGCGCAGCGAGCGCGACAGGCTGCGCGCCGATGCCGACCGCCTGACCGGTGAGCTGGATGTATGCCGTGGCGCCCGCGCCGACCTGGAGCGCCAGTTGGCCGAGGCACAAGGCGCCAAGACCGGCGCGACAAAGGCAGCAGTCCCGGCACCGTCGGCATTGATGTCGACATCCGCGCCGGCCAAGACTTCGACGGCCAAGACCGCGCCGGCCAAGTCGACGCCGGCAAAGACCGCGCCCAAGAAACCGGCGGCCGCCAAGGCGGCAGCCGCGCCAACGGCAAGTGCGTCGAAAGCGGCCGCGTCGAAAACGAGCGCCACAGCCAACAAGGCTGCGCCGGCGGCAAAGAAAGTCACCGCAGGCAAGGCAACAGCGCCAGCGGGCAAGTCCGACAGTCTGCGTCGCTTGATCGGTATCGGCCCGGTCAACGAGCGGAAGCTGCACGGCCTTGGGGTCAGAACCTACGCTCAGATCGCCGCCTGGACGGCGGCGGATATCAAGCGGATCGAAGACGTTCTCCAGTTCGACGGCCGCATCGAGCGTGAGCGCTGGATCGAGCAGGCGAAACTGCTTGCCGCCGGCGATGAGAAGGAATTTGCGCGCCGCTTCCCGACCGCGGGGACTGCGAGCAACACCTGAATTGCCTGCCGGCATCGAGCACAGACTGGCGGCGCCTCGAGGTGCCGCCAGTTTGCTTTTGCACCAAGGCTGCCTTTGCGTCTTGAGACGCCGCTCTCTCGATTGCGCGCGATCGAGCCCCCATATAGAGCGATAGCTTGCGTTATCGATCGCAGCATCCGAGCCCCATGTCCCTGCCCTCTGCAATTTTCCGGAATGACGAGCGCGCGCATCAGCTCGTTTTCGACCGTCCGTCCGGCATCATCGTGGCGCATGAGGCGGAGGATTTCCTGCCGGCGCTGGAAATTGCGCAGGCCGCGCATGACGCCGGCAAATGGCTGGCCGGATATTTCTCCTACGAGGCCGGCTACCTGCTCGAGCCGAAGCTCGTTCCACTGCTGCCTGGTGGACGCCGCGCCCCGCTTGTCTGCCTGGGGATCTTTGACGCGCCTGTCGAACAGACGGTCGTGCGCAGCCACGCGCCGGCGACCAACGGTCCGATCTTCGACGCAAAGGCTGCCTGGTCTTCAGAAGATTACGCAAAACGCTTTGCGCGGCTCCACAATCACATTCGCAAAGGTGATTGCTATCAGGGCAATCTGACCTTTCCGGTTCATGCGCAGTGGTCGGGCGACCCGCTGGCTGCCTTCGATGCGCTGACGGACCGCCAGCCGGTGAAATACGGCGCGCTGATCGCGCTCGGCGATCCGGTCGTTTTGTCGCGGTCGCCGGAACTGTTCTTCGAGATCGATGCCGAAGGCATGATCGAGACCCATCCGATGAAGGGCACCGCCCCGCGCGGCGCGACCAAGGCGGAAGACAAGCGGCTGAAGGCGTTCTTGCTCAATGACGAGAAGAACCAGGCTGAGAACCGGATGATCGTCGATCTGTTGCGCAACGACATCTCGCTGATCAGCGAGGTCGGCACGCTGGAGGTGCCGGAGCTTTTCCGCATTGAGAGCTACCCGACCGTCCACCAGATGGTGAGCCGCGTGCGGGCCAAGCTCTTGCCCGACCTCACCATCCGCCAGATCTTCGCTGCGCTGTTTCCATGCGGATCGATCACCGGCGCCCCAAAAATCCGTGCCATGGAAATCCTGCACGATCTGGAAGGCACGCCGCGCGACGTCTATTGCGGCGCCATCGGCTGGATCGCGCCCAGCGGCACGATGCGCTTTTCGGTAGCGATCCGCACGATATCGCTCTTTTCCAGTGGCGAGGCCGTCTACAATATCGGTGGCGGCGTCGTCTTCGATTCTACGGCCGAGGAGGAGTATCAGGAGTGCCTGCTGAAAGCGCGCTACGCGACGGGAACACCGCCGATTTCGACCTGATCGAAACCATGCGCTGGCAGCCGGGCCAGGGCTTCCTCCGTTTCGACCGCCATTTGGCACGCCTTTACAGCTCGGCAGCCGAACTGGGTTTTGCCTGCGATCCGCAGAAGGTCGGCGAGGTGCTCAGGAACGCCGTCGACCGGCCGGACATAGCCTTGCGCACACGGCTTGTCCTGTCGCGCAGCGGCAAGGTGACGGTCTCGGCGCTGCCTTATGAGCCGCATGCAGCCGACAAGGTGTGGAGACTGCAACTGGCGCGGGTGCGGCTCGATTCGAGCGACACGCTGCTGCGCCACAAGACGAGCCGCCGGGATACCTATCAGCGGGCGCGAGCCGAATATCTGATTAGCCGCGCCGACGAGGTGCTGCTGGCCAACGAGCGTGGCGAAATCTGTGAGGGCACGATCACCAATCTCTTTGCTGATTTCGGCGACGGAGTGCTGGCAACGCCGCGGCTCGATTGCGGCCTGCTGCCTGGCGTGTTGCGTGGCGAATTGCTGGATGAAGGTCGTGCCCGCGAAGCAATCTACACCTTGGATGACTTGAAATCGGCCAAGGCGCTGTTTGTCGGCAATTCGCTGCGCGGATTGATCCCGGCGCGGCTGGGCTGAAACGCAACCGATAAGGCACCGGACGACGCCGATGGCTGTGTCTCGATCATGGCTTTCCCTTGCGCGTCGGGGAAAATGCGTCCGGCCCGGGATAGAGTGGGCCGGACGCGCGGCAGCCGCTTGGGAGGAGCGACTATTCGCCTTCGTGGGTCTGACCGGAGCCGCCGACGGAAACGATGTTGAAGGGTTTGCCTTCGACAGCAATGTCACCGGTCTTCTCGAACGACGTCGCGTCAACGAGATGCAACACACCTTGCAAAGGATCCGTGACCACGATCCTGTCGCCGGCGACCGCGACACGCGGCCTCGGGTCGCTCCAGTGGCCATCCATCGAATAGGGATCGGTCAGCTTGAGTGAGTTTGCGATCTCCCCCTTCACCACGTCGATCTGGTGAAGCTGGCCGTCCTCGGTGAAGACGTAGGCGAACTTCGCACGAACGGGATCGACCGCGAAATGCACGCGGCGCGTTGGAAGGCCGATCAGCCGGAATGCGTCGCTCTCGAGTGTCGGATCGATCAGCACCACCTTGTCGGCACCGTAGTTGCCGAGGAAATATTGCAGGCCTCTGCCGCCGATCAGAGTTGTCGTTTTGCCGTCCGGCAGGCTGTCGGCATAGGGCAGATGGCGGATCGCCGGGGTGCCGTCGCGTTGGGTGACGACAAGCAGGCCGGTCGCACAGGCGAAAGCCAGGATATTGCCGGAAGATGCCTCCCCGTGAAGGTCGGGGCAGGCGTGGATGCCGCCGACCTGCGCGCCAGCTTTGTCAGCGACCCTGATGCCGACCGGGAGTTCGTCCGGCTTTTCCCTGTTCGGCTCCGACAGGAGGACATGGGAGCCATAGGCGACTGCGACGCCGTGCTGCGGCGCGTCCGTCTTCACTTCCCTGAAATCCGATTTGCCTTCCAGGACGGCCTTCTCGGAGATGATACGGGCGACACCTTCGCCGTCGAAAAAAACGGCGAAATCTCCGTCATGCTCGACGAAATGCGACGGCTTCTCGCCTGCGATCTCGACGCCGGCAAGCTTCGGCGCTTCGACGTCGATGTCGCCGTGTTCGCCGTGATCCTCGAAGGAAATGCCGCTCGCGATCCCGGTAACGACGCCGGCTGAGCCCTGCACGGCGAACACGGTCCGGCCGCTTTCGCTGCGATGGAGCGACGCCGGCCCTTTGATCTGGAACGTGTCGAGCTTTCCGCCATTGACCGCATCGATTACGGTCACCTTCGGATCCGCGTGGTCCGAGATAAAGAGGTGCCAGGCGGTTACCTCCTCGGCATGGGCAGCACTTGTTGATAGAGACAGAAGCAGCGCGATGGCCGTGGCTGACGCCCAATTTGTGCTCACGATATTCTCCTTGATGTTATTACATAACCGATTGTGGTCAACGAAAAGGCGGATTGCTCCGCCTTTCCATCGTGGCGATCAGCTTGCGAGAATCGCGCCTTTGATCGTCGTGATGTTGTGCCGCATCATCTCGATATAGGTCGCGGCCGGGCCGTTCTCGCCCGACAGGGCGTCGGAGTAGAGTTCACCGCCGACTTTCAGGCCTGTCTCGCTGGCGATCTGCTCGATCAGGCGGGGATTGGTGACGTTTTCCACGAAGATTGCCGAAGCCTTGTCTTGCCTGATCTGTTTGATGAGGGCCGCGACGTCGGCGGCTGAGGCTTCAGATTCGGTGGAGACGCCCTCCGGCGCGAGGAATTTTATGCCGTATTCGTGCTCGAAATACCCAAAGGCGTCGTGGGAGGTGATGATCGTGCGCTTGCCCTCGGGGATTTCGGCTACAGCAGCCTTGATCTCCTCTTCCAGCGCCTCAATCTGCTCGCCATATGATTCAGCATTGGCCCGATAGGTGTCACAGCCGGCTGCATCGGCGGCACAGAAGGCGTCGGCGATGTTCTTCACATAGACCTCAGCGTTATGCACGGATTGCCATGCATGGGGATCGGACTCGCCGTGATGGTGGTGCGCTTCCTCATGGCCCTCTTCCGCCTCCGCAGCGTGCCCTTCCTCGCCCTTGGCGGCTTTATCGTGATCACGGTGATGCTCTTCCTCGGTGTTGCGCAACACCTCGCCGCCTTTGGTCAATTCCACGATCGGCGCCTTCGTGGCGCTCGCCTCGACGAGACGCTGGAGGAAGCCCTCGAACTGGAGGCCGTTGACGAGCACCACGTCGGCCGAACCAACGGCGGCAGCATCCGCCGGCTTCGGCTCGTAGACATGGGCGTCACCATTCGGACCGACCAGCGTGATGATGTCGACACGGTCGCCGCCGACATTCCTGGCGAAATCGGCGATGATCGAGAAACTCGCGACAACCTTGAGGTTCTCGGCCGCGGCCACCGACGGGGTGATTGGCAACGATGTTATGACGCCCACCAAGGCGGCAAGCTTCAGCGTCCTGGACATTCGATCAACTCCTTCTGTTCAAGCGGTTCTGTGGGGGACATGCCGGACGCACATGGCAGGCCGGACGATCCCGTCGAGGTGATGCATGGCGGGGTGACCGTTGTAGCTCAGCGTCAGGTCTTGAAAGGTCACACAGCCACCATTCGATCCCGCTCTTGACGATCCGTTATGTTATGTTATCACGTTCGTCAACCGAAAAATGTTATACTATAACAATTGGTCGCCATTTGTGCTCGAAACTGCGTGGAACACGAAGGAACAACGGATGCCTGGACGTAATCAGCAGTTGGTTCTCGACGCGCTGACGCGCTCCGACAGACCGATGGGGGCCTACGAATTGCTTGGGCTCCTTCGCCAGGAAGGACTCCGCTCACCGCTACAGATCTATCGCGCCCTGGATCGGCTCATCGAGGAGGGCCTGATCCACCGGATCGAGAGCCTGAGCGCGTTCGCGCTTTGCGTCCATGGCGAATGCACCCACGGGCGCGCCGCCTTTGCTATCTGCGCGAATTGCGGGCGAGCAAGTGAAGTTCACGATCCGGCATTGGAGCGGGTGCTGCGCCGGATTGCCCGACGGCAGGGCTTCCGAACCAAGTCGGCCACGGTGGAGCTCTCGGGTCTATGCGAGTCTTGCGCGCATGGATGAGATGCCCGTCTTCGTGCTCACCGGTTTTCTCGGCGCCGGCAATGCTCGCCGCATCTTTCGCCGCGCAACTGCTGGCGCTCGACCCTTGCCCAACTCGACTAGAAGGGCATGACCGACGAGCGTCACCGGCTGGCCGCTCGGCTCAAGGCGCTGGCGCTGTCCTAAATTGCGGCCAGGCCTAGCAGCAGGATCGCCGACATCGCGGTAAAGACCGTGACATTGACATCCCACCGCCAGCCTGCTGGTCCGAACGGCGGTCGGAATGGCAGGTAGCCGTTCTCGTCATAGAGCACGCCGCCATAGATCGGTCGTGAGAGCATGGCCACGAAGAACGCTCCATACATGACGGCGCCCAATCCGCCGGCGAGATAGAGCCGCTCGGCTTCGAGTGGCCCTGCAATCCAGATAAGTCCCAGCGCAATCAGCGCGACCCCGGTATAGCTCAGCACCTGCCAGACGACGTGAAACCGGGCGTGCGGAGTCCACAGCGGATTAGTGGCGTGTGTTGCGTTCAAGTCGGCTTTGATTGTCACCACACCGTAACCCACCGTCGCAACGCTCAGAAGAATTCGGGCAAGCAGATGACTGTCGTAGGCAAGTTCCATCGCACTTTCCTCCTTCATTGGCGAAATCGATGACGGCACTTCAGCAGTTTGGCCTCCGGACTGCCCTCAACGGGAACCGACGGTACGTCGGGCCGCAGGCCGACGTCCACCTTGCCGGGCAGCGGCGCGGGTAGCGTCATGCCGGAACGGATTGAATGGCGCCTTGGGCACAGAAAAGCTGCCCATCGGCCAGACGCGCATAATTATGGACGATCCCATTCTCGTGATCCTGCAACTGCACAATGAAGTTGCCGCTTCGCTCCGTCCAGCTCATGAGCACGAGGTTCGGGCGTACGCTGGTCATGTCGATCTTGACCACCTCGTCAATTTCGGCCGCTCCGATCGACGCCTGCACATGCAATTCCTCAGGCGAGAAAAACGTCAGCCGAGGCACGAATGCGCCGAAAACGCAGTCGAAAGTCTTACCGATAAGCGAGGCTGGAAAAATATTGGTTTCTGCCATGACTCCTCCACTGGCTTGGCCTTTGTGACCAAGGCTATTTGCAATCTACCGGTGCTTCAGTTGCAAAAAAATGCCATATATACCAATTTGGAGCGCTCCAAGAAAAACGATCTGCCTTTTCCACTTTCGAGTCAACAAAATTCTTGGAGCGCTCCAAATTGTGGTCTAACTGAAAGGAAACGAGTGAACCGCCAATGCCAACCCTAGCCGATGTCGGCAAGGCTGCCGGAGTTTCCCGGGGGACTGTTTCCAACGTCTTCAACCGGCCGGAGCTGGTCAGGCCTGAATTGCGCGAGCGCGTCGAAGCGGCCGCGCGGGCGCTCGGGTTTGGCGGCCCCGACCCGAAAGGACGTTTGCTGCGGGACGGCAAGTTCAATGCCATCGGCTTCATGCCGCCTGGCGCCTACGCCATCGCCGAGGTGATGAGAAGCCCCTATGGCCGCGAGCTGGTGCTGGGCGCTTCGCTTGCCTGCGACGAGGCCGGAACGACGCTAAGCCTTGTGAACGGCACCGACAACACGCGCTTTGCCAGCATCCGCGAGGCCCTCGTTGACGGCTTCATCCTTGGTCACAGCGCGGATATCGGTCTCATAACATCGGCACAACGACGGCGCCTGCCCTTCGTCATTCTCGAAAGCGATGCAGGTCCCGACATCAATTCGATAAAGATCGACGGCAGAAGTGGCGCGGTAGCTGCCGTCCGGCATCTGACTGGGCTGGGGCACCAGCATTTTGGCATCTTATCCATACGGAGGACTCCGGGCCCTCCGATCGTCCACATGCCCGGACAGGCAAAGCGCCCGCTTCTGGCCGGCTTCCCGCTCGACGACGAAAGGCTCGACGGTTTCAAGCAGGGTTTGGCGGAGGCGAATTTGTCGATCGACGATGTCCCGATCATCGAGACGACGCCGGGCGATCCGTCTGTTGGAGCAGTGGTATTCGACAATGTGCCGGAAGCCACCGCAATCCTGACCATGTCGGACTGGCAAGCGATCACAATACTCGACGAGGCGGTTCGGCGCGGCATAGAGGTGCCGGGCCATGTATCGGTCATTGGCTTCGATGGCACTGCCGAATCCGCACGCACCAGGCCGCCGCTGACGACTATTGCGCACGACGTGATCGGAAAAGGCAGGCTCGCCGCTCGCATGGTTCTTGACAATGAACCACCCCGCCAAGTCGTTCTGCCTGTGGAACTGGTGGTTCGGGCGTCCACAGCCGCGCCGAGGGCAAAAATCCGCTGAACGGGCGCGCGCGTTGCTGGCGTGGTGCGCACGCCGCGGTTACGCAGCCACTGGCGAGACTGAAGCCTATCCTTCGCGACATTCGCTTTTGGTCATCCAAGCGTGACGATCTGTATTTTTGCCGTGCTGTGCAAGCGGCTTTGAACGTATGGGCGGATCGAACGGAAGTTACCGCATTTGTGCACGCCGCGAATGGAGCCCGATCCCGAAGGGACGCGTCCGTGCCAAGCGTGAGGCCTTAAAGTGCGGCAAGCCTAGTCCGTTTTTGGTGGCGCTTCGACCGCCCAATCGGGGTCTGCGCCGAAGGGATGGTCGATAAAAAAGGCCCAGGTGCCATCCGGCAGCTTCCGGTGCACCTCCATACCGTGATGATGCACTTCGATCGGCTTGCCATTTTGATCCACGCCTTTGATCAGCCATTGCGATCGCGTCATCGCGAAGTCGCCGGTAATCGTGGTGTGGTGTGTGACGACATCCATATGCGGGTTCATGCCGACGTAGGCGGCCATGGTTTCGCGAATGGCGTCGGCGCCGCGCGCGATCGTTGTGCCACCGTGGACCTGATCCACCTGAACGATTGATGCGGCAGGATGATACATCGCTATTGCTGCACTCACGTCGTGCGCATTGAAGGCGCGTGCCAGCCACAGATTGCAGAGTTCTTGCGAGGGAGCGCCCATGTCGATCTCCTTCCGTGGTTATGTGCTACAAGCTATATTTGTCTTCATGTTTTGCAAAAACACCCGGCAAGAATGAAAGCAGAGCTTGCAGTTTCCGCAAGAACGAGCGGACAGAGGCAATCGGCTTGATGAGGCATCCCGTTGGATTCCGGACTTGGAGGTCTGGCTGTGCTGACTCAAAGACTCTTTGAACTGTCGGACCTGCGCCTGATACGCGCCATCGGAGAGGCCGGCAGCCTGAGTGCGGCGGCCCGCCATTTGGGCGTTGACCACTCTACTGCTTTTCGACGGTTGGGCGCGATGGAAGGGCGTTTGGGAGCACATCTGTTCGAGCGTGCTCGTGATGGATACACGCTCACCCTGGCCGGCGAAGTCGCCCTCATTACAGCCACCCGCGTCTTGGACGATCTGACCGATCTTGAGCGCCGCCTGGCTGGCCAGGATTTGCGGCCGTCTGGAACAGTAAGGGTGACCACCGCGGACACTTTAGTCGAGCTGCTCGGCCCGATCTTTACCGTATTGGCCCAGGAACGACCGGAGATCATGATCGAACTCATTGTCGACAACTCGTTCTTCACGCTGTCGAAAAGAGACGCCGACATCGCAATCAGGCCGGTTAGCGCACCGCCCGACAACTTGGTCGGAAGGAAACTCGCCAAACTGGCGACTGCGCCATACGCTTCGCCAGCCTATCTGGCGCGGCGCCCCCTTGACGCCCCCCTGCCGGACTTCGATTGGATAGGTTTTGAGGAGAGCCTTGCCCATCTCCAGTCGGCGAGATGGCTTAAGCAGAACGTCGCCGAGGATCGGATCGTCCACCGCGCAAATTCGCTCCTGGCCCTGCAGGCCGCCGCACATGCTGGCATGGGGGTCGCCGCGCTACCTTGCTACCTGGCAGATCAGGATCCCGACCTTAGGCGGGTGCGTGGACCTCTGGCGGACATGGAGGCGGCCTTGTGGCTGCTCACCCACCCGGACCTCAGGCGAGTGACCCGGATTCGTACGGTTCTCGACTTCCTGGCCAACCAGCTTGCTCGGCGCAAGACTTTGATCGAAGGACAAGCGCCAAGGGATTGAGCTTCCCGTGAGCGGGGCGTTTGCAGGAACAGGCGAAATGCCACCCTAATGCAGTCCGGCGTGCGAAGATGAAGCTCCGGACTCCGCGAACATCCGTTCGACCTCATCACGGTTGCCCGGATAGGCTCCCCGCCATTGCGGCCTAACGGACGTCGGTTGCTGCGGAAGCGAGAAAAGCCGATCTTGAGCTTCGCCCATCCACGGTTTCGGCCTTAACCACGTCGCCAACGCAGCGTAGCCGCGGTTGGCGCTTTTCACTGGTTTATGACAATGATCTGTGGTTGTAGCGCGTGGCGGTCGGGCAAAAAAATGCTCCGCTTTGCGTCTGTTTGCCCGGCTTTTCAGCCTATCTGAGGGAGTAATCAATAAATGGCGAATGAAAACTGGCCCGTTTACGGCGAGATCACCGGCCCTGTCGTGATGATCGGCTTCGGCTCGATCGGACGGGGAACGCTGCCGCTGATCGAGCGCCATTTCAAGTTCGACAAGTCGCGCATGACGGTCATCGACCCACGCGATACCGACCGCAAGCTGCTCGACGAGCGCGGCATCACATTCATGCAGGATGCGGTGACAAGGAAAAACTACAAGAAGCTGCTGACGCCGCTGCTGACCAAAGATGGCGGCCAGGGCTTTTGCGTCAACCTGTCGGTCGACACCGGCTCAGTGGATTTGATGCGGCTCTGTCGCAAGCTGGGTGTGCTTTACATCGATACCGTCGTAGAGCCATGGCTCGGCTTCTATTTCGACGCCAAGGCCGACAATGCCAGCCGCAGCAATTACGCGCTGCGTGAATCCATGATCGAAGAAAAGCACGCGCACCCCGGCGGTGCGACCGCAATCTCCACCTGCGGCGCCAATCCCGGCATGGTCTCGTGGTTCGTCAAGCAGGCGCTGGTCAACCTCGCCACCGATCTTGGCCTCGAGTTCTCGGAGCCCGCGCAGCAGGATCGCGAAGGCTGGGCGAGGCTGATGAAGAAGGCCGGCGTCAAGGGCATCCACATCGCCGAGCGCGACACCCAGCGCACCAAGAAGCCGAAGCCGATGGATGTGTTCTGGAACACCTGGTCGGTCGAAGGTTTCATCTCGGAAGGGTTGCAACCGGCAGAGCTCGGCTGGGGCACGCATGAGACGTGGATGCCGAAGAACGCCAAGAAGCACAAGCACGGCTCGAAGGCCGCGATCTTTCTGGAGCAGCCGGGCGCCAACACGCGCGTGCGCAGTTGGTGCCCGACGCCTGGACCGCAATACGGCTTCCTGGTGACGCACAACGAGTCGATTTCGATCGCCGACTTCTTCACCCTGCGCGGTAAGAAGGGCAAGGTTCAATATCGCCCGACCTGCCACTACGCCTACCACCCCTGCAACGACGCCGTGCTGTCGCTGCACGAGATGTTCGGCGCCGCCGGCAAGGCGCAAGCCGTGCATCACGTGCTCGACGAAAATGAACTGGTCGACGGTGTCGACGAGCTCGGCGTGCTACTCTACGGCCACGATAAGAACGCCTATTGGTACGGCTCGCAACTGTCGCTGGCGGAAGCGCGCAAGCTGGCGCCTTATCAGAACGCCACGGGCATGCAGGTCACGTCTGCGGTGCTGGCGGGCATGGTCTGGGCGCTGGAAAATCCCGAGGCCGGCATCGTCGAGGCCGACGAAATGGACTACAAGCGCTGCCTGGAAGTGCAGTCCCCCTATCTCGGGCCGATCAAGGGCTACTACACCGACTGGACGCCGCTCGATAACCGCCCTGGTCTGTTCCCGGAAGACCTCGACAAAAACGACCCATGGCAATTCCGCAACATCCTCGTTCGATAGTGCAGCATCCTCGCTCGGTAGCAATCTCTCACAGCCTTGCAATCGCCTGGAAATCGGGCGATTGAAGGAGGGCGGCCTAGAGCGACGTGCGTCCACTTGGACGCACAAAGTACGCTCTGGCGCTTTGAATGTACGCATCGTGCTTTCCGAAAATCGGATCGATTGTCGGGCCGATACGAAAGGAGAGGATTTTGATGATGACGATTGCGCGCAAACTGCTTTCGGCCGGCATTGTCGCGGCCGCTGCCGCCTTGGCGGCATGCACCACCGCCGGCCCGGGCGGGCCGCCATTGGCCGCACGGAGCCCGGTCGAAGGCTCATGGATCGATGCGCAAGGCACGGGCCTGTCGACCTTCGCCGGCGGTGGCTTCAACACCGTCGCGACCGACACCGGCCAGAAACTTGCCGACGGTAGCTACACGATGACCGGCGGCACTTCGGTCGAGATCAAAGGCACTTCGCTGATCCGCCAGACGCCGATCAGCTTCAACTGCTTGTTGATCTCCACCTCCCAGCTTAATTGCACCAGCGCGAGCGGGCAGAATTTTGTGCTGACGCGGCGCACCTGAGCCCACACTGAACTGCTTTTGCAAAGGACGGCGGCCTCAGGCCGCCGTCTTTTTTGCGCCGGCAAAGCTGACCCCGATTCTGCTTGCATCGGCCGAAACGCGATGTGAACATGGCAAAAAGCTGGCTGTTATGTTGCGGTCAAGCAAGGGCGTTAAACAGGTCATCGGGGAGACGAAAATGAAGAAGATCGCCGCCATTGCCGCCCTTTCGGCCTCCGCGCTTGGTCTGTCGGCCGGCGTGTCCTTTGCCGACTACACACTGAACATCCTGCACATCAACGACTGGCACAGCCGCATCGAAAGCAACAATAAATATGAATCGACCTGCTCGGCCGAAGAGGAGACCAAGGGCGAGTGCATCGGCGGCGCGGCGCGGCTGATCACGGCGATCGCCCAGGAGCGCAAGAAGCTGGAAGGCCAGAATGTGCTGCTGCTCAGCGCCGGCGATAATTTCCAGGGCTCGCTCTTCTACATAACCTACAAGGGCAAGACCGAAGGCGAATTCCTCAACCAGATGAAATTCGACGCCATGGGGGTCGGCAATCACGAGTTCGACGACGGCGAGGCGGCGCTTGCGCCGTTCCTCGACATGATCCAGTTTCCGGTGCTCGGCGCCAATGTGAAGGCCAACGCGCAATCCAAACTCGGTGACCGCGTAAAGCCGTCGATCGTCATCGAGGTCGGCGGCCAGAAGATCGGCATCGTCGGCGCGGTCACCAACGACACGCCGGAGCTCGCTTCGCCAGGCCCTAACGTCAAGATCGAAGACGACGTCAAGTCGATCACATCAGAGGTCGAAAAACTGAAGGGAGAAGGCGTCAACAAGATCATCGCGGTCAGCCATATCGGTTACAAGCGCGAGCGCGACGTCATCGCCAAGATCCCAGGTGTCGACGTGGTGGTCGGCGGCCACAGTCACTCGCTGCTGTCCAACACCGACCCCAAGGCTGAAGGCCCCTACCCGACGATGGTCGACAATCCGGACGGCTACCAAGTGCCCGTCGTCCAGGCGGCGTCCTATTCGAAATATCTCGGCGAATTCAAGGTCGTGTTCGACGACAACGGCATCGTCAAGCAAGCCAGTGGTGACCCGATCTACCTCGATAAGTCGATCACACCTGATCCCGCCGTGCTTGCCCGCATTAAGGAGCTCGGCGCGCCGATCGAGGCGTTGAAGAACCAGGAGGTCGCCGAAACCACCAAGGCGATCGACGGCAGTCGTGAGAATTGCCGCACCCGCGAGTGCGAGATGGGCAACCTCGTCTCCGATGCCGTCCTCGACCGCGTCAAGGACCAGGGCGTCGAGATCGTCATCTCGAATGGCGGCGGTCTGCGCGCCTCGATCGATCAGGGCACCGTCACCATGGGCGAAGTGCTGAACGTGCTGCCATTCCAGAACACATTGGCGACCTTCCAGATTTCCGGCAAGGATCTGGTTGCCGGGCTCGAAAACGGTCTCAGCCAGATCGAGGACGGTGCCGGACGCTTCCCGCAGGTTGCCGGCCTGAAGTATTCATTCGACAAATCGGCTGCCCCGAATGCCGGGCGCGTCAAGTCGGTCGAGGTCATGGAAGGCGGCGCGTGGGTCCCGATCAATCCAGACAAGGATTACCTGGTCGCCACCAACAACTATGTGCGCCAGGGCGGCGACGGCTACAAGGTGTTCGCCGACAAGGCCAAGAACGCCTATGATTACGGTCCGGGCCTCGAACAGGTGGTCGCCGATTATCTCAGCGCGCATCGGCCCTATACGCCGAAGCTCGATGGCCGCATCACCGAGGCCGCGGTGGCCGCCGCTGCGGAACCGGCCAAGCCAGCAGAAACGGCTCCAGCCGCAACTGCGGAGCCGGCGATGCCCGAACCCCCGGCGGGTTCAAGCGACATCGCCACGACGCCGCCGGGGGTCCCGGCGGAACCCGCCCCGCCAACGCCGGCACCTGCCGAGCCCGCAAAACCAGCCGAGGCAGCGCCTGCGGCACCGGCTCCTGCAGCGGAACCGGCCAAGCCAGCCGAGGCCGCACCGGCCGAAAGCAGCCATGTGATCGTTGCCGGCGATACCTATTGGGATCTGGCGGAGAAGGCCTATGGCGATGGCGCCAAGTGGAAAACGATCTCCGACGCCAACAAGAACTACGAACCGCGCCGCCTTCCCGTCGGCGCAACCTTGACTATGCCGGCCGCAAACTAAGTTCTTCCGTCATTGTCGGAAAACCCGTCCGGGTAACCGGGCGGGTTTTCTGCTTTCCGCCTGAGGTTAAGATAAGGTGCGGCCAGACGCTGCATTGAAAACCGGCGTGGCATCGCTAGTTTCGCGCGGTGTCCGGAGATCCCTTTATGACGCTTTCCAACCCTGTCGATCCCAAGGCTGCGAAGGCCCTCGGCCCGCTGCCGGCAGGGCAGCCGCCGGTCGGGGCGGGCAGGATCGGTGTCATGCTGGTCAATCTCGGCACGCCCGACGGCACCGAATTCAAGCCGATGTGGCGTTACCTCAGGGAATTCCTGTCCGATCCGCGCGTCATCGAGCTCAATAAGGCGATCTGGTACCCGATCCTCTATGGGCTGGTTCTCACCACGCGGCCGAAGAAGTCGGGCGCCAACTATGCCAGGATCTGGAACCGGCAGCGCAACGAGTCGCCGCTGCGCACCTACACCCGCGCCCAGAGCGAAAAGCTGACCGAAGCGCTGCGCGACCTCCCCAATGTCGTAGTCGACTGGGCGATGCGTTACGGCAACCCTTCGACCGAGAGCGTCGCCAAGGGGCTGGTCGCGCAAGGCTGCGACCGCATTCTCTCTTTTCCGCTCTATCCGCAGTATTCCGCGACCACAACCGCGACCGCCAACGACCAGCTGTTTCGCGCGCTGATGAAGATGCGCCGCGCACCGGCGATCCGCAGCGTGCCGCCTTACTATGCCGAGCCGATCTATATCGAGGCGCTTGCCCGTTCGATCGAGCGCCATCTGGCGATCCTCGATTTCGAGCCTGAGGTGGTCATCGCCTCCTACCACGGCATTCCGAAGCCCTATTCCGATAAGGGCGACCCCTATCAGGCCCATTGCCTGGAGACGACCCGGCTGCTGCGCGAAAAGCTCGGCTGGGATGAGAAGAGGCTGATTACCACGTTCCAGTCGCGCTTCGGTGCGCAGGAATGGCTGCAGCCCTACACCGACAAGACGGTCGAGAAATTAGCCGGAGAAGGCGTGAGATCGATCGCCATCGTCAATCCGGGCTTTTCTGTCGATTGTATCGAGACGCTGGACGAGATCGGCAGGGAGGCGGCCGAGACTTTCCATCACGCCGGCGGCGAAAAGTTCGCGCACATTCCCTGCCTCAACGACAGTGCCGAGGGTATGGCGGTGATCGAGGCGATGGTGCGGCGCGAACTGTCGGGCTGGATCTGAAGCTGACACAATCGAGCGCCGCCAGCCCGTCTGTCTATACACCGGCAATCCGCGATCACCTGATTGTAACATTTCTGAAACACACTTAAGTGTTTGGTGAAGTCGGTTGTATGGAAGCGACTATCGCATCGGCACGAAAATCGAAATCGATTTTTGGGAAGCACGATGCGCAGGTATAAAAATTAGAGCGTAATTTGCGCGTCCAGTGGGACGCGCGCCGTTCTAATGTGCTCGGCATCTGAGGGAGAGCCAAATGGATTTCAGTGGTTTCGATATCGCGCTTCTTGTTCTTGTCGCCCTTGTTGTGCTCGTGCTTTTCAAAGGCATCCGGACAATCCCCCAAGGTTATAATTATACCGTCGAACGCTTTGGCCGCTATACCAAGACGTTGAGTCCCGGCCTCAACCTCATCGTGCCGTTCGTCGACCGCATCGGCGCCAAGTTGAACATGATGGAGCAGGTGCTCGACGTCCCGACCCAGGAGATCATCACCCGCGACAACGCCACCGTCGCCGTCGACGGCGTCGCCTTCTACCAGGTGCTCAACGCCGCGCAGGCCGCCTACCAGGTCGCTGGTCTGCAGAACGCCATCCTCAATTTGACGATGACCAACATCCGTACCGTGATGGGCTCGATGGACCTCGACGAGCTTTTGTCGAACCGCGACGCCATCAACGAACGCCTGTTGCGCGTCGTCGACGAGGCGGCGCATCCGTGGGGCATCAAGATCACCCGCGTCGAGATCAAGGACATCAATCCGCCGGCCAACCTTGTCGAATCGATGGGTCGCCAGATGATGGCCGAACGCAACAAGCGCGCGCAGATCCTCGACGCCGAAGGCCTCAAGCAGTCGCAGATCCTGGAAGCCGAGGGCCGCAAGGAAGCCGCCTTCCGTGACGCCGAGGCGCGCGAACGCTCGGCCGAGGCCGAGGCCCGCGCCACACAGGTGGTGTCGGAAGCGATCTCCAAGGGCGACGTGCAGGCGCTCAACTATTTCGTCGCGCTGAAATACACCGAAGCGCTGACCAAGATCGGCTCTGCCACAAACAGCAAGGTCGTGCTGATGCCCATTGAAGCGTCATCACTGATCGGCACGCTCGGCGGCATCGGCGCAATCGCCAAGGAAGTCTTCGGGAGCGAAGGCACTGCCGGCGCGCGGCAAGCTTCACGCCCGCCCGTGGTTCGCCCCAGCCAGACCTGAGGCCGATCCCATGTTCAACCGCATCATTTCCGAACTCGGCCCCTGGAATTGGATGGTTCTCGGCTTCGTCCTCCTCGTAATGGAGGTCATCGCGCCGGGCATCTTCATGCTATGGATCGGCATCGCCGCGTTGCTGATCGGTGCAGTCTCCCTGCTCATCTGGGACGCGGGTTTCTGGACCTGGCAGGTCCAGGTCCTCGCTTTCCTCGCGATGTCGCTGGTTTCAACCTATGTCGGCAAGAGACTGGTGGGTGGGCGCCATGACCCGACCGACCAGCCACTGCTCAACCGCCGCGGCGCACAGATGATCGGCAGGATGGCGACGCTTGCCGAGCCGATCAAGGACGGGCGCGGCCGCATAAAGCTCGGCGACACGCTATGGCGCGTCTCCGGCCCCGATCTGCCGGCCGGCACGCAGGTGCGGGTGACAGGCGCGGCCGATACCGATCTGGAATTGACGGTCGAGGCGGTTCAGGGCTGACCCCACCCATCTCTGCGGGGTGATTTTCTGACAAACCCTGAGGTCTGTCAGGCCGCGCCGATACGCAGCAGGTCGTGCAGATGGACAAGTCCGATCGGCCGCCTGCCCTCGACCACCATCAGGCTGGTGATGGCGGAAGTGTTGATCGTCTGCAGCGCCGTCGCCACCAGCGTGTCCGGCCCGGCCGTCTTCGGCTCCTTGGTCATGACCTGATCGACGCTCATCGCCAAAAGATTGCTGCCGATGTGGCGCCTGATGTCGCCGTCGGTGATGATGCCGATCAGCGCACCGTCCTCGGCGGTGATCGCCACGCAGCCAAACCCTTTGCGCGACAATTCGAGAATCGCTTCGCGCATCCCGGTGCCGGAAGGCACCAGCGGCAGCCTGTCACCGACATGCATGATGTCGCGGATCTGCGTCAGATTGGCGCCAAGTTGCCCGCCTGGATGGAAGGTGCGGAAATGATCCGGCGTGAAGCCGCGCGCTTCGAGCAGGGCAATGGCCAACGCATCGCCGATCACTAGTTGCAGCAGCGTCGATGTCGTCGGCGCCAGGCCATGCGGGCAGGCTTCCGATGCGCGCGGCAGAAGAAGGACCACATCGGCCTCGCGCGCCAGCGCCGATCGTTCTCCGGCGGTGACCGCGATCAGCGGAATCGAGAAGCGCCTGGAATAGGCGATGATGCCCTTGAGCTCCAGGCTCTCGCCCGACCACGACATGGCGATGATGGCATCGTCCCTGGCGATCATGCCGAGGTCGCCGTGATTGGCTTCGGCAGGGTGGACAAAGAACGCCGGTGTGCCGGTCGAGGCGAGTGTCGCGGCCAGCTTCGAGCCGATATGACCGCTCTTGCCGACGCCGGTGACGATGACGCGGCCTTCGATCTGCGACACCATGTCGACGGCGCGCGCGAACGGTTCGGCCAATCCGTTTTCGAGCGCGGCCGCCAGCGCCGCGACACCGGCCTGCTCGGTTGCCACCGTTCTGAGCGCCGAGGCTATCGAAGCTTGCCCGTCGAGCCGCTTCTTGTCTGGGGATCCCGCATGCATGGCTGATGCGATTAGCGCTTTGCCATGCGCCTGTCCAACGGAATTGCCATTCAGTGCGGCCTGATGAACTGTCGCCTCAACCCTCCGTTAACCATCCCCGTTTACGGTTCGGTAAGTATGGCGCGCGCGCGCCGCGCAAGCAGTGGTGGCGATGTCCGGGGCCCAGCCTGAAAAGAAAAGAAGACGAAACGGCAAGGCGGTCTGCGCCTTGCTGCTGGCGACCAGCGTCTTCGCCTTGCTGCGACCAGCGCAGCCCTATGCCCAGGTAACCGAGCTGCGCGGCGAGGTTTCGGAATCGGCGATTCTGGCCGGCGCCCAGGATCAGACGGCACAGGCCAGCGCAACCACCCAAAGCGATGCGCCGGCGCCCACCTATCAGCCGGCCAGCCCGGGCGCCGTACTGGACGACGACACCGCGCCCGCGACCGGCAGCATTTTCGATCCGCCGGAAGCCACCGACGATCCGTTTGCGGAAACGCCCGCTCCCGTCCCGCCGCGCCGGCCATCAAGCGAAAGGCAACGCACGGCCGACCAAGACGAGGCAGAGGCCGCCAAGGCAGAAGCCACCGCCGCGACTGCAGCCACGATGGACGACACGGACACCGCCGGGACGGACCAGGACGCCACCAACCGCCGGGCCGTGACAATTGATTCCGCCGACAGGCAGGAGCTCGATCCGGGCGCCGAGCGCACCGAAGCCATCGAAGGTCGGGACCGGAAGGCCGAGGACGACCCGTTCGCCGCCACCGGCATCAAACTCGGCTCGTTCGTGATCAGGCCGACGCTCGAGCAAGGCCTGACGGCCTCGTCGAATGCCGATTCAAGCGCCGACGGCAAGCCGGCACTGCTGTCGGAAACGACGCTGCGCTTCAATGCCGTCTCCGACTGGCGAGAGAATTCGGCTGTCATCGACGGCTACGGCACTTTTCTCAAGACCATATCGGGCGACGAGATTCAGGAGTTGCGGGGCCGAGTCGACGGCACGCTCAATGTCGACCTCGACAACGATCTGCGCGCCATCGCCAAGCTCGGTTACGAGGCGGCGCCGGAATCGGCTTCGTCGCCGGTCGTTGTCGAAGGCACCATCGAGCAGCCAGTGCGCCAGACCATTGATGGCAGCCTCGCGGTCGAGAAGGATGCCGGCAAGATGCGCTTCGCCCTGACCGGCGCAGTCGAACACGACATCTACGGCGACGCCAAGCTTTCGACGGGCGGAACGGTGTCGCAGAAAGACCGTGACTCGACGCTCTATACCGCCACCTTGCGCACCGGCTACGAGATTTCCCCCGCTATCACCCCCTTCACCGAAGTCGAAGTCGGCCGCCGGGTCTATGATTTGCGCGTCGACACCAATGGTTTCGAACGATCCTCGACGCTGCTTGGCATACGGGCCGGCGCCGAGCTCGACCTCGGCGAGAAGCTTGCCGGCGAATTCTCGGCCGGCTGGCTGCGGGAGGCGATCGACGACGACCGGCTGCCGGCAATTTCGGGTGCCACGGTGAACGCCGACCTCAGATGGTCGCCGGAACGCGGCACCACGATCGGCCTCATCGGACAAACGACCGTCGAGGGCACAACAACCCCCGACGAAAGCGGCGACATCCTTTACTCCGGCCTCCTGACGGGCGAGCGGGAAATCCGTGCCAACCTGATCGGGAATGCAGCTCTCGGCGTAGGCTGGCGCGACTACATCGGGTCCGACGGCCATGATCTGACGCTGAGCGCCGAGGCCGGACTGACATGGTGGCTGAACCGGTATGCCGGACTGACCACACGCGCCAGAACCGAAAAACAGACCAGCAACCTGGAGGGCCGCGACTACACGGCCCACAGCATCTTCGTCGGGGTAACGCTGCAGCCGTAAAGCAAGCCGTTGAAGGTTTGGGGATTGCCGAGATTCGGGTCAGGCCGGGGGGAAAACGGTGGTTCCGCGAGCCTGAACGCAGCGGACATTGGAACACGTGTACCGGAAGCGCAGGAATCGCCGTTCGCAGGCCGCGCTGAATGTCAGCTCCCTAGAACGCCGCGCCCCGCTGCTCTGACGGTTTCAACTCGTCGAGAAGCTTGCGGATGGCGCCCGCCATGTTCCCGTTCACGTCGCTGCGCCACAGTGCGAAGGCGACGTTGGCCTCGACAAAGCCTTCCGGCGATCCGCAATCGAAGGTGCGCCCCTGGTAGTGGCAGCCATAGAAGGGCTGCTGCTTCTCCAGCTTCAGCATCGCATCGGTGAGCTGGATCTCGTTGCCGGCGCCCTTTTCCTGGCCCTCGAGAATCCCGAATATCTCCGGCTGCAGGATGTAGCGCCCGTTGATGTATAGATTGGAGGGTGCCGTGCCGGTCTTCGGCTTCTCCACCATGCCGGTGATGCGGAAACCGTGATGCGTATCCTCGCCGCGACCGACGATGCCGTATTTATGGGCCTCGGCGGGGTCGCATTCCTGAACGGCGACGATGTTGTTGCCGGTCTCGGCATAAAGCTCGACCATCTCCTTCATGCAGCTTTTTTCCGACTGCATGATCATATCAGGCAAAAGCAGCGCGAAGGGCTCGTCCCCGACGAGCTCGCGGGCGCACCAGACGGCATGGCCAAGGCCAAGCGGGACCTGCTGGCGCGTGAAGCTGGTCTGCCCCGGCGAGGGTTGCAGCCGCTGCAGGCGGGCGAGCTCGTCGTTCTTGCCGCGCTGGGCGAGCGTATCATAGAGTTCGAACTGGACGTCGAAATGGTCCTCGATGACCGCCTTGTTACGGCCGGTCACGAAGATGAAATGCTCGATGCCGGCTTCGCGTGCCTCGTCGACCACATACTGGATAACTGGCCTGTCGACGACAGTCAGCATTTCCTTGGGTATGGCCTTGGTGGCCGGGAGAAACCGGGTTCCGAGACCGGCGACCGGGAAAACTGCCTTGCGAACTCTCTTCATGCTGTCAATTATCCGTTTGTAAGCCTGTTCGGCAATCCCGCTTCGAGACATTTTCGTGCCGGAATCGAGGATTATGGAACGGCTGGTCAGAAAAAATTTGTAGTTCGTAAAGCACCGACGCGGCTTTTCGTTCCCAACGGCACCTATGGTAAACCAATTGCTAACCGGCTTCGGCGATGAATGATCTTCCTGTGATGATGAAGGAGGAAAAGATGTCCGTTCGCAACGCCGCAAAGCGCTTCACAAGCGTCGTTGCGGCCGCCAGCCTTTCGCTCGCCTTGCTGATGCCCGCCGGATCTGCTTTTGCCGACGCCGGCTTCCGGCAATGGGTGGCGAGCTTCCGCGCCACCGCAGTGCGGAGCGGCGTTTCCGGCGCCGTTTATGACCAGGCGTTCCAGGGGATCAGCGATGCCGATCCGGTCGTGCTGGAAAAAGCGCGTTATCAACCCGAATTCACCGCGCCCGCCTGGGATTATTTCGACAACCGCGTCCATGACCAGTCGGTCGCTGTCGGCCAACAGATGGCCAGGAAGTGGAAGCCTTGGCTGGACAGGATCGAGGCAAAATACGGCGTCGACCGCTACATCCTGCTGGCCATCTGGTCGATGGAATCGAACTACGGCGAAATCCTCAAGCGCGACGAGGTCATGCGAAATGTCGTGCGTTCGCTGGCAACGCTTGGCTATGCCGACCGCAGGCGATCGAAATTTGCCCGCACCCAGTTGATCGCGGCGCTGAAGATCCTGCAAAGGGGCGACATCGACAAAAGCCACCTCAGCGGCTCATGGGCCGGCGCAATGGGCCATACCCAATTCATTCCCACCAGCTATCAGGCCTATGCGGTCGATATGGACGGCGACGGCAGGCGCGACATCTGGAATTCAATTCCCGATGCATTGGCAACGGCCGCCAATCTACTCAGGAAGAACGGCTGGCAGGCCGGCAAGACCTGGGGCTATGAAGTCAGCCTTCCCGATGGGAAGAAGTTCCCGGCCGGATCGAAGTCGCTGTCGCAATGGCAAGCGCTGGGTGTCACGCGTGTCAACGGCAAGCCCTTCAAGAGTGGTGCGGAGAAGGCCACGCTGAAAATACCGGGCGGCCGCGGCGGCCCGGCCTTCCTGATGATCAAGAATTTTTCGGTCATCAAGCGCTACAACAATGCCGACAAATACGCTGTTGCCGTTGGCCTTCTTGCCGACGAAATCGCCGGCTATGGTGGGCTTGTGCAGGACTGGAAGCGGCCTTTCACGAAGCTCTCCTTCGAGGAGAGGCAAGAGCTTCAGCAGCGGCTTTCCCAGTACGGCTACTATGACGGCAAGTTCGACGGCAAGATCGGCGAGGGATCGAAGGCCGCCATCATGGCCTTCCAGGCGAAGGCTGGCTTGACCCAGGACGGACATCCGAGCATGGAAGTGCTCAAATGGCTCAGGCAGAACTAGCCTCGCATAGGGAGAAGACCTGGAGCATCGGACCCAAAACCGTTGGGAATCCGATGCTCAAGCGGCGGCACGGTTGGACTTGGTCCGGCGCTCTTAAGGGATGGAGAGGGTGATTGGTTTCGGCTGCGCATATCCAGGTGATCCTTCGTCGCGTGCCGATCCTGATTCTGGCTGTTGCCGTTCTGGCCGTCAGTACTGCCGCCGCCTTTCATACGCCGGCCGTGGCGCAGGAAGAACAAAGGCGTGGCTGGTCGCTGCGCGACCTGTTGTTTCCGCGCCGAAGCGAGCGGGTGGAACCGCCGCCGCGACAAATTCAGAGGGCCAGGCCGCCGAAGGCCAGGGCAAAAAAGCCCCGCGCCGCGCCGCGCCGGCCGGCTGAGCCGACAACCCCCATTGTCGAGAAGGCGCCGGATGCCCGCACCGTTCTGGTAGTCGGTGATTTCATGGCGAGTGGCCTTGCCGAAGGTCTGGATACTGCCTTTGCCGAAAACAACAAAATCAGGATCGTCGTTCGCAGCAACGGTTCGTCCGGTTTCGTGCGTGACGATTTCTACAACTGGCCCGAACAGATCAAGTCGCTGATCGAGACCGAAAAGCCCGCCGCCGTAATCGTCATGCTGGGCTCCAACGATCGGCAGCAAATGCGCGTGAACGATGAGCGCGAACAGCCGCGGTCCGAAGGCTGGGACAAGGAGTACGAACGCCGGACCGAAGCGTTCGGCAAGGCCATTGCATCGGCCAAGGTGCCGTATCTGTGGGTCGGCATGCCGGCATTCAAGGCGCCGAAGATGACCTCCGACATGCTGGCTTTCAACGACATCTACCGCTCGACGGCCGAAAGTCACGGCGGTGAATTCGTCGACATCTGGGACGGTTTCGTCGACGAGGACGGCGCCTTCGTCACCAGTGGGCCTGATATCAACGGCCAACCGGTGCGCCTACGCACCGACGACGGCATCTATGTGTCGAAAGCCGGCAAACGCAAGCTCGCCTTCTATGCCGAAAAACCCTTGATGAAGATGCTTGGAATGACCGCGCCCGCGGGCACACCGGCGACTTATGCGCCGGCGGGCGCTCCCGTCGAGGCGCCGGCACCGGCACCCATGGCCGTCGATCGCACCGTGCCGATGTTGCTCAACGATCCGGCGCTCGATGGCGGTTCGGAGCTTCTCGGCGCAGCGCCGCCGGCAAAGGCGGACGGGCTCGGCGAAAAACTCGTCGTCGAGGGCAAGGCATCAGATGCTTCGCCCGGCCGCGCCGACGACTTCCATTGGCCGCCCAGGGCGCAGCCTGCGGCGGCGGCCGCAAACGAAACGACAACGGCGATCAATCCTTGATACGAGGCTCGGAGACCGTTTCGAAACTCGCTGCTGTGAGTCATATAAGGGTGTTTTCGAGAACCGGAGCGGAGCGTACATTCGAGTATGTGAGCACCGGCCTACGCCGGCCGTAGCCTTAACTGCCACGACCGCTCATGAGTGCTTCGGACGGCAAAGGCCGGAAGCGCAGAAAACGCTCTCAGATGGCCGCAGGAGTAGAGTTTCCAAACGGTCTCAGCGCGGTAGCACGCTCGATCCCATCAGTGCCTCGTCGATCGAGCGCGCCGCCTGCCGGCCCTCGCGGATCGCCCAGACGACCAGCGACTGGCCACGGCGCACATCACCCGCCGCATAGAGCTTTTCGACGCTGGTCTTATAGTCGCGGTCTTTGGCCTCGACGTTGTTCGAGCGGCGGCTGTCGATGGCGATCTTCATCTGGCCGCCCAGCTCCGACACCGGTCCGACGGCGGCCGGCCCGGCAAAGCCGATGGCGATGAAGGCGAGATCCGCGCGGATGACGAATTCCGTGCCGGCGACCGGCTTGCGCTTTTCATCGACCTCGCAGCATTTGACGCCAGTCAACGCGCCGTCCTCGCCGATGAATTCGAGCGTCGCCACCTGAAACTCGCGCTCGGCGCCTTCGGCCTGCGAGGACGAGGTGCGCATCTTCGTTGCCCAGTAGGGCCAGACCGAAAGCTTGTCTTCCTTTTCCGGCGGCTGCGGCCGGATGTCGAGTTGGGTGACGCGGACGGCGCCCTGGCGGAACGCGGTGCCGACGCAGTCGGATGCGGTATCGCCGCCGCCGACGACGACGACATGCTGGCCGCCGGCGACGATCGGTTGGGAGGGCCACGCCACCGATTGGATCGGCTCGCCGCCGACGCGCTTGTTCTGCTGCACCAGATAGGGCATCGCGTCATGGACGCCGTCGAGATCGTCGCCGGGAATGTTGGCCGGACGCGGTGTTTCCGATCCGCCGCAATAGAGCACAGCATCATATTCGGCGAGCAGCTCCGCCACCGGCTTGTCGACGCCGACATTGATCCCACAATGGAAGCTCACGCCCTCGCCCTGCATCTGCTCGATGCGCCGATCGATATAGTGCTTCTCGATCTTGAAGTCGGGGATGCCATAGCGCATCAGCCCGCCCGGCCGGCTCTCGCGCTCATAGACGTGGACGTCGTGGCCGGCACGGCCAAGCTGCTGGGCGGCGGCCATGCCGGCCGGCCCCGAGCCGATGATTGCGACGCGCTTGCCGGTCTTCTTTTCCGGCGGATATGGCCGGATATGACCGGTTTCATAGGCCTTGTCGGCGATCGCCTGTTCGATCGTCTTGATGGCGACCGGAATGTCCTCGAGGTTCAGCGTGCAGGCTTCCTCGCAAGGTGCCGGACAGATGCGGCCGGTGAACTCCGGGAAATTGTTGGTCGAATGCAAGTTGCGGATCGCATTGTCCCAGTCGCCATTGTAGACGAGGTCGTTCCAGTCCGGGATCTGGTTGTGGATCGGGCAGCCGGTTGGCCCATGGCAGTACGGAATGCCGCAATCCATGCAGCGCGCGGCCTGTTTCTCGACCTCCTTGTCCGACATCGGCAGCGTGAACTCGCGAAAATGCCGGATGCGGTCGGAAGCCGGCTGGTACTTGTGCACCTGCCGGTCGATCTCGAGAAACCCTGTTACCTTGCCCATAGTCCAGTTCCTGCTGTCCAGATGGTGCGGTTTTCGCCGCACCCGTTAACCTCTTGAGGCAGCCATAGCAACCTTCAGCACGAGGTCAGGATTGTTGATGAGACCCGTGCCGGGAAGCCAGGCTTCCCGGCAACTCCCAAAGCCTATTCTGCCGCTACGCCCATGCGCATGCGTTCCATCTCGATCAGCGCGCGGCGATATTCGACCGGCATGATCTTCCGGAACTTCGGCCGGAAAGTCGCCCAATTGTCGAGGATCTCGCGGCCTCGCGCCGAACCCGTGTAATGGACGTGGTTCGAGATCAACTGATAGAGCCGCTCCTCGTCATGGCTGGTCATATCGCCCGACACGTCGACACGACCTTTGTGGTCGAGGTCACCGCCATGATGGAGCAGTTTCTCCATCAGATCGTCTTCCTCCGGAACCGGCTCCAGTTCGACCATCGCCATGTTGCAGCGCGCGGCGAAGTCGCCTGCCTCGTCGAGCACATAGGCGACGCCGCCCGACATGCCAGCTGCGAAGTTGCGGCCGGTCTGGCCGATGACGACGACGATGCCGCCGGTCATGTACTCGCAGCCATGATCGCCGACGCCTTCGACGACGGCGGCGACGCCCGAGTTGCGCACGGCAAAACGCTCGCCGGCGACGCCGCTGAAATAGGCCTCACCCTCGGTCGCGCCGTAGAGCACCGTGTTGCCGACGATGATGGACTCGGCGGCAACGATCTTCGTGTTCTCTGGCGGGCGGATGACGATGCGTCCACCCGACAGACCCTTGCCGACATAGTCGTTGGCGGCACCGACCAGCTCGAACGAGACGCCGCGCGCCAGGAAGGCGCCGAAGGACTGACCGGCCGTGCCAGTGAGCTTCACCGAGATCGTGTCCTCGCGCAGGCCCTTGTGCTTGAAGCGCTTTGCCACCTCGCCCGACAGCATGGCACCCGTCGAACGGTCGACATTGCGGATCGGCAGCTCGATGCTGACCGGCTGCCTGGCGTCCAGTGCCGGCTTGGCGAGTTCGATCAGCTTACGGTCGAGCACATCGTCGATTGGGTGCTTCTGCCGTTCGGTCCAATGCACCGCCTCGTGCGGGGCATCGGGCTTGAAGAACATCTTGCTGAAATCGAGTCCGCGCGCCTTCCAGTGCTGGATCAGTGCGCGCTTTTCCAGAAGGTCGGTGTCGCCGATGATCTGGTCGAGATGGGTGTGGCCCATCTCGGCGAGCAGCGCCCGCACCTCTTCCGCCACATAGAAGAAGAAGTTGATCACATGTTCCGGCGTGCCCTTGAAGCGCTTGCGCAACACCGGGTCCTGCGTCGCGACGCCGACCGGGCAGGTGTTGAGATGGCACTTGCGCATCATGATGCAGCCGGCCGCGATCAGCGGCGCGGTCGAGAAGCCGAATTCGTCGGCGCCGAGCAACGCGCCGATGACGACGTCGCGGCCGGTGCGCAGGCCGCCATCGACCTGCAGCGCGACGCGCGACCTGAGGCCGTTGAGCACCAGCGTCTGGTGCGTCTCGGCAAGGCCCATTTCCCACGGACTGCCGGCATGCTTGAGCGAGGTCAGCGGCGATGCACCCGTGCCGCCGTCATAGCCCGATATGGTGATATGATCGGCACGCGCCTTGGCGACGCCGGCCGCAACCGTGCCGACGCCGACTTCGGACACCAGCTTGACCGACACATCCGCCGCCGGATTGACGTTCTTCAGGTCGTAGATGAGCTGCGCCAGATCCTCGATCGAGTAGATGTCGTGATGCGGCGGCGGCGAGATCAGGCCGACGCCCGGCGTCGAATGCCTGACCTTGGCGATGGTGGCATCGACCTTGTGGCCGGGCAGCTGACCGCCCTCGCCCGGCTTTGCGCCTTGCGCGACCTTGATCTGCATCATGTCGGAGTTGACCAGATATTCCGCCGTCACGCCAAACCGCCCGGAAGCGACCTGCTTGATCGCCGAACGTTCCGGGTTCTTGCCACCGCCCGGCAGCGGCAGGTAGCGGTCGGCTTCTTCGCCGCCCTCGCCGGTGTTCGACTTGCCGCCGATCGTGTTCATGGCGCGCGCCAGCGTGGTGTGCGCTTCCCTGGAGATCGAGCCGAAGGACATCGCTCCGGTCGAGAACCGCTTGACGATATCGGCCGCCGGCATGACTTCGTCGAGCGCGACCTTCTTACGCCCGCTTTCTTCGGCGAGCCTGATCTTGAACAGGCCGCGAATGCTCTGCGCCCGCGCCGTCTCGCTGTCGATCTGAGCGGAATAGTCCTTGAACGTCTCCCATGAGCCCTGGCGCACGGCGTGCTGCAAGGTGGCGACCGCATCGGGCGACCAGATATGAGCTTCGCCGCGCATGCGGAACATGTATTCGCCGCCGACTTCGAGGCTATTGCGCAGCACCGGGTCGTTGCCGAAGCCGTCGGTATGGCGGCTGACCGTCTCGGCCGCGATCTCGTCCAGCCCGACGCCTTCGATCAGCGTCGCGGTGCCGGTGAAATACTTCTGCACGAAATCCGACTTCAGTCCGATCGCGTCGAAGATCTGTGCGCCGCAATAGGACTGATAGGTCGAAATGCCCATCTTGGACATCACTTTGAGGATGCCCTTGCCGATCGACTTGATATAGCGGGTAACGACTTCGTAGGCGTCGACCTCCGCCGGCAGCTCGCCGCGCTTGTGCATGTCGAGCAACGTGTCGAAAGCCAGGTAAGGATTGATCGCCTCGGCGCCATAGCCGGCAAGACAGCAAAAATGATGCACCTCGCGCGGCTCGCCGGACTCGACCACGAGCCCCACCGACGTGCGCAACCCCTTGCGGATCAGATGATGGTGGACGGCCGCCGTCGCCAGAAGTGCCGGAATGGCGATACGGTCCGGCCCGAGCTGACGGTCGGACAGGATAATGATGTTATAGCCGCCGGCGACCGCCGCCTCGGCGCGCTCGCACAGCCGGTCGATGGCGCCCTGCATGCCGGCCGCGCCTTCGCTCGAAGCATAGGTGATGTCGATCGTCTTGGTGTCGAAGCGATCCTCGGTGTGGCCGATGGAGCGGATCTTCTCGAGATCGCCATTGGTCAGGATCGGCTGGCGCACTTCGAGCCGCTTGCGGCGCGAATTGCCGACGAGGTCGAAGATGTTCGGCCTCGGCCCGATGAAGGACACCAGGCTCATCACCAGCTCCTCGCGGATCGGGTCGATCGGCGGATTGGTGACCTGGGCAAAGTTCTGCTTGAAATAAGTGTAGAGCAGCTTCGATCTGTCCGACATCGCCGAGATCGGCGTGTCGGTGCCCATCGAGCCGACCGCTTCCTGGCCCGTCGTCGCCATCGGCGACATCAACAGCTTGGTGTCTTCCTGGCTGTAGCCGAACGCCTGCTGGCGGTCGAGCAGCGAAACGTCCCTGCGCAGCGCGCGCGGCTCGACCGGCTTCAGGTCTTCGAGGATGAGCTGGGTGTTGGCGAGCCAGCTTTTGTAGGGATGCCTGGTTGCGATCTCCGACTTGATCTCCTCGTCGGAAACGATGCGGCCCTTCTCCAGGTCGATCAAAAGCATGCGGCCTGGCTGCAGCCGCCACTTCTTGACGATCCTTTCCTCCGGCACCGGCAGGACGCCGGCTTCCGAGGCCATGATGACGCGATCGTCGTCGGTGACGATGTAGCGCGCCGGGCGCAGCCCGTTGCGGTCGAGTGTGGCGCCGATCTGGCGTCCGTCGGTGAAGGCTACCGCCGCCGGCCCGTCCCACGGCTCCATCAGGGCCGCGTGGTATTCGTAAAAAGCCTTGCGGTCTTGATCCATCAACTTGTTGCCGGCCCAGGCTTCCGGGATCAGCATCATCATCGCATGGGCGAGCGAGTAGCCGCCCTGCGTCAGGAATTCGAGCGCATTATCGAAACAGGCGGTGTCCGACTGCCCCTCATAAGAGATCGGCCACAGCTTGGAGATGTCGTTGCCGAACAGTTCGGAATCGACCGAGGCCTGCCGCGCCGCCATCCAGTTGACGTTGCCGCGCAGCGTGTTGATCTCGCCATTGTGGGCGACCATGCGATAAGGATGCGCCAGCTTCCACGACGGGAAGGTGTTGGTCGAGAAACGCTGGTGGACCAGGATCAGCGCCGTCTCGAAGCGCGGATCGGTCAGGTCCTTGTAATAGGCGCCCACCTGATAGGCCAGGAACATGCCCTTGTAGACAATGGTCCGTGACGACATCGACACGACGTAGAAGCCATTGTCGACGCCCTTGGTCTCCTCATGGATGCGACCGGAAATGACCTTGCGCAGGATGTAGAGCCGCCGCTCGTAATCGTCGTCGCTCTCGATCTCGGCGCCGCGACCCAGGAACACCTGCCGCTGGACCGGTTCGGAAGCAGCGATATCCGGCGCCTTGGACAGCGATGAATTGTCGACCGGCACATCGCGAAAGCCGAGCAGCGGCTGGCCTTCGAGCTGCGCCACCTCGGCGATGATGCCTTCGATATGCGCCTGAAGCTCAGGATCGCGCGGCATGAACACATGGCCGACGGCGTAATGGCCGGGCTTGGGCAATTCGACGCCTTGGTTGGCCATTTCCTCGCGGAAGAAGCGGTCGGGAAGCTGCACCAGCACGCCGGCGCCGTCGCCCATCAGCGGATCGGCGCCGACGGCGCCGCGATGCGTCAGGTTCTCGAGCACGGCGAGCCCGTCCTTGACGATCTGATGCGACTTCACGCCCTTCATGTTGACGATGAAGCCGACGCCGCAAGCATCGTGCTCGTTGCGCGGATCGTAGAGGCCTTGCGCGGCAAAGCCGGTATGGGTTCGCCCGATATTGGTCAGAGACGGATTTTTGACGGCTGGCGCATTCGTCTGCGCGGCCGGGCCGTTCGTCGCAGATGGCGTCATTTCCGTCATCATCCTGTCCTCCATTCCCAGCCCTTAGGGCGCTGGTTTGCGTCGGGAAGCGCTTGGCTCCCCCTTCATCCTTGCGGCACGTCTTGCGAAATCCTTGCGAACCAGGCGACCTGGTTCGCATCCGGTAATCGTACAGGCCAGAGCCAGGCTGTCTACCTGTCGCTCACGGCAACGGCCGGAGAGGCCCAATGATACGCCAATCCAGCCAGATGTGTGCGACAAAATAAGACAGCACTACTGTCCTAAATTTTTTATGACAGAAATCCCGGACGCGCACAAGACCGATTCATGAAAATCTTGGACATTCCACGACAGAAAATTACGCATAGCCATATCAGCACGTAACCTTCGGTCGTTTATCTCCACCGTCGTCTCTCCCTGGCTTTACCGGTTTTCCGGCACTTGGCACTTGCGAGCAGGATGCGAAAGCGGCCAAGGTTGCATAGATTTTCCCAGCACAGGCAAACGCATGAATTTCGCTTCCGACAATTGGGCAGGCGCCCATCCCAGCATCGCTGCGGGGCTATCGGCCCATGCCGGCGGCTTTTCCACCGCCTATGGCGACGGCGCCCTCGACCAGGCCGTCTACCAGCGCTTCAACGAAATTTTCGAGCGCGAGGTCGCGGTGTTTTTCGTGGCGACCGGCACCGCCGCCAATTCGCTGTCGCTGACCACCTACAACAAATCAGGCGGCATTTCCTTCTGCCATCGCGAATCGCATGTCATCGAGGATGAATGCGGCGCACCGGAATACTTTACCGGCGGCTCGCGGCTCTATGCCGTCGACGGCGCGCTGGGCAAGATCGATCCGAACAAGCTGGAAGCGGCGGTGGACCGGTTCGCGCCTGAAATCGTCCATTCCGGGCGTCCGATGGCGGTGTCGATCACCCAGTCGACCGAGGTCGGCACCATCTATTCGCTGAACGAGATCGCCAGGATTTCAGCGATCGCCAAGCATCACAAATTGCCGCTGCACATGGATGGCGCCCGCTTCGCCAATGCGCTGGTCGCACTCGAGACGACGCCTGCGGAAATGACCTGGAAGCGCGGCGTCGACATCCTCTCCTTCGGCGGCACCAAGAACGGCTGCTGGTGCGCCGAGGCTGTCGTGCTGTTCGATCTGGACCGCGCCAGGGAACTGGCCTTCCTGCGCAAGCGCGCGGCGCAATTGTTCTCGAAATCGCGCTTCGTCGCTGCGCAGTTCGAAACCTATTTCAAGGACGGCCTGTGGCTCGACACGGCCCGGCATGCCAACGCCAAGGCAGCTCACCTTGCGGCAATGATCGAGGATTCCCGGTCGGCGCGTCTGGCCTGGCTGCCGCAAGCGAACGAGGTCTTCGCGGTGATGAAAAAGGCCGAGGCTGAAAGGGTGCAAATGGCCGGCGCCGCTTTCTACGATTGGCACAAGCCGCATGACTTCGACGGTCATATCGGCGAGGACGAGGCGCTCTACCGTTTCGTCACCAGCTTTGCGACCACGGCCGAAGAGGTCGACCGCTTTGGCCGGCTAATTGCTGGATAACGGGGACCTCATTCACCAACGAAAAAGGGCGGCGCCAAGCGCCGCCCTCCGTCCCTGAGATCGTATGTGTGACGCAGCTACGCGGCGGTCTTGGCTTCGATCTGCTTGGCCTTGGCCGAAGACGCGGTGATCGCGATCTTGCGGGGCTTCAGCTCCTCGGGAATGTTTCGCTTGAGGTCGACGAAGAGCAGGCCGTTCTTCAGCGAGGCGCCGACGACTTCAACATGGTCGGCAAGCTGGAAGCGGCGCTCAAAGGCCCGGCTGGCGATACCGCGATAGAGCAGTTCGGAGCCTTCGCCATTGCCCTCTTCCTTGCGCTCACCCTTGACGGTCAGCACATTGCGGTGAGCTTCGATCGAGAGCTCGTCGTCCGAGAACCCGGCGACGGCCATCGAGATGCGGTAGGAATCCTCAGCCGTGCGCTCGATATTGTAGGGCGGGTAGGTCTGCGCGCTTTCAGGCTGCGCAAGCGAATCGAGCATCGTGAACAGCCGGTCGAAACCGACGGTCGAACGATAGAGCGGGGAAAAATCAACGTGACGCATGGTGTGTTCTCCTGTTGAGCAACAAGGTTTGCGTATGGCCGGTGCGAAACCCGTAACGGCGTTCCGGATAGGCCAGCGGCCCCGACATTGGCGGCCGCAACAGACATTTGGGGAACACGTGAAAGCATTTCAAGATTTCTCGATGAACGGCAGATGAACCGGGGCTTCGGCGGACGTTCAGCTAGGCGGCGCTAGACTGCTTCCAGGATTAGGGAACAGGCGGCGGTTACGGCGCCGCGCGTCCTCTCGGACGCGCAAAGCACGCCGTAACACTTTGATTGCGCATGATCCCAGCGAAAATCGGGTCCGATTTTCGGGGTCATGCGCGAGGCGCCGCAACGAGGCCGACCGGGTGTAACGTCCCTTCCTCCCGGATCGACAGAGGCCGGAAGCACGCCGCAAGCTGCTTCCGGCCTCACTCGCTGGCTGCCCCGTTCAGCCCTTCCAACGCGTCCAGAATTCCTTTGCTTTTGGTGCATGGGCGTCTATGCCTACCAAAGCTTGCGCATGCAGGCAGCGACACACAAACGCAGCGCCGAATGGACCTCTTCAACGAAATTCCCCTCTTCCGCGAAATTCCGGGCAATCCGCTGCCGGAAAATGCGGTAGGTGGTTTCTTCACAACGCGCGACGGCAAGAATATCCGCTACGGCCTCTTTCCCGCCGTTGCGCGCCCCATGAAGGGCACCGTGGTCGTTCTGACCGGCCGCAACGAGTGCATCGAAAAATATTTCGAGACCATCCGCAATCTTGCCGACCGCGGCTTCGGCGTTGCCACCCTCGACTGGCGCGGCCAGGGCGGGTCCGACCGGCTGATCGGCGACCGCGAGCGCGGCTATGTCCGCAGCTTCTTCGACTACACCAGCGACCTGGAACAGTTCTTCGAGGAGATCGTGCTGCCCGACTGCCGGGGGCCGTACTACATATTGGCCCATTCGGCTGGGGCGGTGATCACGCTGCTTGCTGCGCCGTCAATGGTGAATCGCGTGCGGCGCATGGTGCTGATCGCCCCATTCCTAACCGTGCCCGACCTGCCGGTTTCGATAACCACCGTTCGCCGCGTCTGCTCGCTGTTCTGTCTGCTGGGCCTTGGCAAGCTTTATGCCGCCTGGGGTCCGCGGCCCAGGAAAACCATACCCTTTGCCGCCAACATGGTGACATCAGATCCGGAGCGGTATCGGCGCAACACGCTTATCTACGAGACCTACCCGCAACTGGCGCTCGGCGGCCCGACGATCCGCTGGCTGAAAGCGGCGGCGGAGGCGTCCGAGGCCATCAGCGATCCCGACTTCATCGCCAGGATCCAGGTTCCCTTGCTGGTGATCGCCGCTGGCGCCGACCAAGTCGTCTCGACCAAGGCGGTGGAAACCTACACCCGACGTCTGCGCCTCGGTTCGCTGCTGGTGATCGATGGCGCGCGCCATGAAATATTGCAGGAAGCCGACTTCTATCGCGAGCAGTTCCTTGCCGCCTTCGATGCCTTCATCCCGGGAAGCGACGACGCGGCCTGATTGGAACGCCGCGTCTCTTGGCTTTACGCCTGGCGAGCGAAATCCATGATCCAGTTGGTCTCCCAGTTCTTACCACCATCCGGTGAAAAAGCCTGCTCCCAGCGCGCCGAGTTTTCAGTGATCCGCGACCAGAGGAAGCGAACCTGGATCGGGCGGCCGTCGAATACGTCTTCGCACAGGAATGTGCCGACGCCTGCATCGAAGGTGCCGCGCATCGGGATATCGATGGTCGCCGGATTGCGGCCGTCGATCCACCAGATCGACCATTGTCTCGCCGCAGGATCGAACGTCCGCAGCGTGGCGGCGCGATAGGCGCCGCCGGGCAATTCAATGACATTGTCGTCGAAATTGCCGAGGCCGCCAAGGATCGAGTGCACTTCGCATGTCCCGCCAAACACGTCCCAGTTCGTGTCACTTTGCAGGCGCTTCTGCAACCTTCGATGGCTGACGTTCCAGCGTCCGAAGAAGAAATCGAAGTCGGCCCGGCCGTCTGCCGGAGCATCTTCGGAACGGCTGGTTGTTGATTGCGTCGGCATGTGAACCCCTCCCGTGACAGTATCTCCATAGCAGAGGGCTACTGACATCCTCCTGTCAGGAGCGTGGACTATCATCGCCCTGGGCGCTTTGGGCCGCAATGGCCAGCTGCCCAGCCGGTTCAGCCACGCAGCGCGGCCATCGCGGCGGTGTGAAGCTCCGGCGTTGCCGCAGCCAGGATGTCGCCGCCACCTTCCGCCGGTCCGCCTTCGAAGGTGGTGACGACGCCACCAGCCTTCTCGATGATCGGGATCAGCGCGACGATATCGTAGGGTTTCAATCCGGGGTCGGCGACGATGTCGACGCTTCCCGCCGCGACCATGGCGAAAGCATAGCAGTCGGTGCCGTAGCGGGCGAGCTGGACCTGTTTTTCGAACAGGTCGTAGCGCAGGCGCGCGTCTCCCTTGAATAGTGCCGGCGTGGTGGTGAACAGCGTCGCCTCGGCAAGGCTTGTCGTCTTGCGTGTCGTCAGCCTCCGCGGCCCGCCCGGACCTTCATAATGAGCACCGGAAGCGTTGGCGTAGAAAAGCTCGCCGGTGAATGGTTGCGACATCATGCCGGCGACGGCATCGCCATCGACCGTCAGCCCGACCAGCGTTCCCCACACCGGCAGGCCGGAAATGAAGGCGCGCGTCCCGTCGATCGGATCGATCACCCAGATATGCCTGCTGGAAATGTTCTCGCTGCCATGCTCCTCGCCGAGGATGCCATGATCGGGATATTCCGCTGATATCAGCGCCCGGATGACTCGCTCAGCCTCGCGGTCGGCCTCGGTGACCGGGTCGAAGCTGCCTTGCTCCTTGTTGGCGACCGCGCCCTGGCTGCGGAAGCGCGGCAAGGTTTCGGCTGCGGCGGCAAGCGCAATGCGCCGCATGAAATCGATGCTGATGTCCAACTGATTCTCCCGCGTTGCAGCGTGCTGGAACCGTCGTTTGCCTGTGGTTTTCCGCCAAAACAAGGGCGTGCGAAGATTTTTGCGCATCCACGACTGTTGCTCGAATGCAACGCTGGCGTCCTCGAAATACGATTTCCACATCACAGTGAATTAAAAACGCCTTTCGGCGGCTTGACATTTGTGCAGCGCACAATAGATTTGTTCTCGGACAGGTTTTCCTGTCCATGCCCTCCTTGGGCGTTTCCTCCCTAGACTTCGACCGTGTCGTGCAAACGATGCGGTCTTTTTTTCAGCGCGGCATCCAGCGCACACGCGCCTTTCCCGACCCGCACGCTGACGCCTTTATCTGGCACAAGATCTCTTTATTTGGCGCAGAATCCTTTGCAAAAATCGATTCCGATTTTTGGCATCATTCGGCGGCAAGCGGCAGATCGATAAAATCGTGATCGGGCATCGCCATCAGGTCGGCCGAGAATTGCGCCAGATCGTCGGCGAGCGCATCGAAGCCGGCGGATTTCTGGAACGTCCGCTCGTTCATGTAGAGTCCGCGATTGACCTCGATTTGCAGTGCATGGAGATGGCGCACGGGGCGGCCGTAATGCTCGGTGATGAAGCCTCCGGCGTAAGGCTTGTTATGGGCCACGGTATAGCCCATGCCGATGAGCAGGCCGATCGCCGTCTCGGTCAACGCTGCCGAGGCGGACATGCCGAAACGATCGCCAACGATAAAATCCGGCCTGAGACCGCTGTCACCGACCCTGATGCTCGCCGGCATCGAGTGGCAATCGATCAGCACGGCAAAGCCGAACCGTGCATGGGTCCTGGTCAGAAGCCGTTTCAGCGTCTCGTGATAAGGCTTGTAGACAGCCTCGATACGCGCGACGGCTTCCGCCAGTGGCAAGCGGCCGGCATAGATGTCGAGCCCCTCTCCCACCAACTTGGGCACGGTGCCAAGCCCGCCGGCCACGCGCGCCGAGCGGATGTTGCAGAAGGACGGCACGGGCTCGGCGAACATGCGCGGGTCGAGTTCCCAAGGCTCCCGGTTGACGTCGAGATAGGCGCGCGGGAAGTTTGCCGCCAGCATCGGCGCGCCGAGCGCAACGGCGCCACCGAACAATTCGTCGACGTAGCAATCCTCGGACCGGCGGATGGCGTTTCGGTCCAGCCTTGCCATGGCCAGGAACCGGTCCGGATAGTGGCGGCCGCTATGCGGCGAGTTGAAGAGGAAGGGAACGCGCTGTTCGGCGCCCGACCGGATTTCGAAGGCTGGAACGACCGAAAAATCTTCGGCTGCCGTTTTCAATTTGAACGAACCCAAAAAAACCAATGCATCATGATTGGAAAGTGCCACCTCGCCGGCCGCATGTCCAGCATTTCGGCGGCTGAACCGCTTTGTTAAATGCGGATTGGGCTCTTCATCGTTCACTTGATGTTTACCGTCACCTCCTCATATACAGGATGGTTAACGGGCTGCCCCACGGCAGTTTCGGGTGGGTGATTCGGACGGGATAAGATGGCACGCATTCTACTGGCGGAAGACGACGACGACATGCGCCGGTTCCTCGTCAAGGCGCTGGAGCGTGCCGGCTACCAGGTCAGCGATTTCGACAATGGCGCCAGCGCCTATGAGCGGCTGCGCGAAGAGCCCTTCTCACTGCTCCTGACCGATATCGTCATGCCGGAGATGGACGGCATAGAACTCGCCCGCCGCGCCACCGAGATCGATCCCGACCTCAAGGTCATGTTCATCACCGGCTTCGCCGCCGTTGCGCTCAATCCCGATTCCAAGGCGCCGAAAGACGCCAAGGTGCTGTCCAAGCCGTTCCACCTGCGCGACCTCGTCAACGAGGTCGAGAAGATGCTGCAGGCAGCCTGACACGCTTTTAGGCGCATCTTGATCGACGAGACAGACCGGGCATTCTTTCCCTTTTCCCACTATTGACGCGATGGACCAAAAGTGGTGTATGCGCGGCTTCGGATGGGCGTGTAGCTCAGCGGGAGAGCACTGCATTGACATTGCAGGGGTCACAGGTTCAATCCCTGTCACGCCCACCATCCGAACTACAGTCCATCTCTCATAACTGCTTCGCTTTCGCCTCGGGTTCAAATCCGATCGTCGCGTCCGGCTAATGCATGTCGCGCAAAAGTGCGCAGCGGTTTTGCGATAACGACATGCATAAAAACAAGAACTTAAAGCGCGTCGCATGAATCCGTTCAAACGCGACGCGCTTTAGTGCCGGCGAGAAGCCATGAACGGGTCGGAGAGCGCGCGCCCGAAGCTTGGGAAGCCGTCCCGGCTCGAACCAGGACGGGCGATATCGGATCGGATCATTGTGGTGTTGGGTCTGGCGTATTTCCCGGCCTGCCTCCCCCCTTGCCTTCCCGGCACGGCACGTCGCCTGCACCGCAGCATTTGCCGCTGTAGACCGTTTTCGAATTTAACTTGTCGCACTCTCTCGTCACCGTTGTTTGACAACCCGCCAGCACCGAAGCTGAAACGACAGCAAGAAAGATGTTTCGTATCGCAATAGACATGAGAAGCTCTCCAAGATTGCCCGCGCTTTGCAAACGCAGTGCTTGGTCGCTTCTCGGCCCGTATTGGTTCACAAGAAAAATTGAAGGACAGTTGGAACGTCCGCGACGGTCGTTCGCTTCCGGGCGCCTTGCGACGCGCTTCAGGGCCGCCTAGGCGGTTATCTCCGGCGGCAATCAGCGTCGATTGAGATCAGGCCGCGCCGAGGCGGAGATCGCCCTTCTCGATATGCCGGAGAAACCAAGCATAGGTCTGCTCCAATCCACTCTGAAGCGAGTACTGTGGGCGCCAGCCCGTCGCAAACAGACGCGACACGTCCATCAGCTTGCGCGGCGTGCCGTCCGGCTTGGTCGCATCGAATGTGAGCACGGCATCGGCGCCGACAACGGAGAGCATGGTGCGGGCCAGCTCGGCAATGGTGATGTCTTCGCCCGAGCCAACATTGACATGGCTGTCGCCGGAATAGTTTGTCAGCAGCCAGACCAGAGCGTCGGCGGCGTCGTCGACATGCAGGAATTCGCGCATCGGCGTGCCCGATCCCCAGACCTCGAGGGTTTTGTCGCCGGCGCGCTTGGCCTGGTGCGCCTTGCGCATAAGGGCCGGCACGACATGGCTGGTGGAGAGGTCGAAATTGTCGCCGGGGCCATAGAGGTTGGTCGGCATCGCCGAGATGTACTCGACACCATATTGGCGCCGATAGGCTTGGCAAAGTTTCAGTCCAGCGATCTTGGCGATCGCATACCATTCGTTGGTGGGCTCGAGCGGACCGGTGAGCAAAGCATCCTCGGAGATCGGCTGTGCCGCAAACTTCGGGTAGATGCAGGACGAACCGAGAAATAGCAGTTTCTGCACCTCGTTGCGAAAGGCGCTCTCGATGACATTGGTCTGCATGATGAGATTGTCCTGCAGAAAATCGACCGGCAACCTGTCGTTTGCCAGGATACCGCCGACCTTGGCCGCCGCCATCACCACCGCATCCGGCCTGTGGTCAGCCATCCAGCGTCGCACGCCGGCCTGGTCCATAAGATCGAGTTCATCGCGGGATGCGGTCAGGACCTCGCAGTCCTCGCCCGCCAGCCTGCGCAATATGGCGGAGCCGACCATGCCGCGATGCCCGGCCACGAAAACGCGCTTGCCCTGAAGGTCGAAACTCATTGGCGTATCCCTATGCAGAAAACGGCCGCTATGACCATCTGGCGGCGGCGCGCCGGATGGGCCTGCGTCGGACGCATACCGCATACAGATTTGCCCAGACAAGGCAAATCGGAGATTTGGGCGAACTCTTCTAGTGGGATGGCGATCAGACGCCCGCCACGGCACACAGGCTCTTCATTCTTGCGATGGCAAGCTCCGGGTCGGCCAGCAATCCGGCCTGGTCGGCAAGACGGAACACATCGGCATAGTGGCAAATGCCGCGCGCCGATTGCATGCCGCCGACCATCGAAAAATGCTCCTGGTGGCCGTTCAGCCATGCCATGAGGACGATACCGGCCTTGTAATACTCGGTCGGCGCCTCGAAGATTTTCCGCGACAGAGGTACCGTCGGCGCCATCATCGCGTCATAGCCGGCGCGGTCGCCGTCGGCCAGTTTCGCCAGCGCGGCATTGGCGACCGGCGCGATGGCGTCGAAAATGCCGAGCAGCGCGTGCGAGTGCCTTTCGCCATCGCCCGCGATCAATTCGGGATAATTGAAATCGTCGCCGGTGAACATGATCACCCCTTCTGGCAGCCGGTTCCTGAGCGCGATTTCCTTGTCGGCATCGAGCAGTGATATCTTGATCCCCTCGACCTTGCCGGCGTGGCGTTCGATGATGGCGACCACCGTGTCGAGCGCGGTCTCGAAATCATGGCTGCCCCAATAACCCTTCAGAGCCGGATCGAACATGTCGCCCAGCCAGTGCAGGATGACCTTGCCGGATGCCTGAGACAGAATGCGGTCATAGATGCTGATATAATCGTCGGGACCCTTGGCGACAGTCGCCAGCGCGCGGCTGGCCATCATGATCGCCTTGCCGCCCAGGCCTTCGATGAAACCGAACTGCTCCTCATAGGCCGCGATGACATCGTCGAGCGTCCTGGCGGCGCCTGGCGCCAGATGGTCTGTTCCGGCACCTGAGGCGAGATCGGCGCCCTCGACGGTTCGCGCCTCGGCGATCGAGCGGCGGATCAATTCCCTAGCGTTTGCCCAGTCGAAACCCATGCCGCGCTGCGAGGTGTCCATCGCCTCGGCGATGCGGAAGCCTAGACGCCACAGATGATGGCGGAATGCCATCGTGCACTCCCAGTCGACCGCGGGATGGGACCACGGATCGGTCATCGCGAGGGGATCGGCAACGACATGGGCGGCGGCATAGGCGATGCGCGAAAACCGTGCGCCGATCACCGGCTGTGCCGGCTGGCCGACAAGGCGGTAGCGAGTGCTGCGACCGCCCTCTTCGGGCAAGGCAATGTCCATAGATCTCTCCCTTGGTCGCGCCTATAAATGGAACGTTCCAATAAATCAAGAACCTTTATGTCCCCGATCTCGGTCTCGCCGAATGCTGCATCGCAGCGACAAACCCTTGAAGAGCACCGGCTGCACCCGCTAAGCTCCCGTTTTTCTAGCTCGGAAAAAATCCCGATTGACTCAAATCCAACACAGGGATTAGAACGTTCCAATAATTCGACCAGAAAATACCGGGAGGACGGATCTGGATGGCCAGCAGGCCCAAGGCGACGATACTCGACATTGCCCGCGAGGCCGGCGTGTCCAAGTCGACGGTGTCGCTCGTGCTGCAGGGCAGCGGACTGATCCGGCCTGAGACCGCGCTGAAGGTTCGCAAGGCGATCGAGGATGTCGGCTATGTCTACAACCGCGGCGCCGCCAATCTGCGCAAGGCCCATTCCAACGTCATCGGCATGGTCATCAACGATCTCACCAACCCCTTTTTCGCCGAAATGGCGGTCGGCATGGAGCGCGTCTTCCAGTCGGCAGGCATCGTGCCGTTCATCGCCAACACCGCGGAGAACCCGGTGCGCCAGGAGGAAGTGCTGAAATCGCTGATGGAACAAGGCGTCGCCGGGCTGATCGTGTCGCCGGCGCGCGGCACGACCTCAGGTGCTTTCCGCCGCATCGAGATGGCGGGCCTTCCGATCGTCTTCACCATGCGCCGCCTTCCCGAAAGCCGCATCCCAGTGATCGCGCCCGACAATCATCGCGGCGCCTGGCTCGCCACCGCCCATCTGATCGGCAAAGGGCATCGCCGGCTGGTCTTCTTCGGCGGCTCATCGGACCTGGTGGTCTATCACGAGCGGCTGGGCGGTTTTCGCGAGGCCTGCGAAGCGCTCGGCATCGCCAAACGCGATACACTCGTCGTCGAAGGCGAAACCAGCCGCAAGGGCGGCATTGCCTGTCTGGAGACGGCCCTCGCGATGGCCGAGCCGCCGACCGCGGCACTGTGCTTCAACGATGCGGTCGCCTTCGGCGTCATGCTGGCGCTGCGCAAGCGCGGACTCGAGCCCGGCGCGGATTTCGCCGTTGTCGGCTTCGATGACGTGGTCGAAGCCCAGCATTACATGCCGGCGCTGACCAGCGTCGCGGTGGATTCGGCGGGCCTCGGCGAGCGCGCCGCCCACGTCATGCTGAAGATGATCCAGTCGCGCACCACGCGTGCCGAGGATCATATCGGCGCCGTCAACCTCGTCGTCAGGGACAGTTGCGGTCCTGATCGCAGCGCGGGAATGGGAGACGCGGCATGACCGTGAAATGGGGCCTGGTCGGCGCGAGCACGATCGCCAGGCAGTTCATGATCAGCGCCATCCGCGCGCAACCGAACAGCGAGATCGCGGCGGTGATGAGCTCCAGCCGGGAGCGAGCCACGGCCTATGCCAAGGAGAACGGCATCCCGCTCGCCGTCTCGACGCTCGATGAATTGCTCGCCCCCGACATCGACGCCGTCTACATCTCGACCACCAACGAACTGCATCTCGAACAGGCATTAGCCGCCATCAAGGCGGGAAAACATGTGCTGTGCGAAAAGCCGCTGGCGCTGACCAGCGCCGATGCGCGCACAATGGTCGCCGCCGCCAAGGCCGCCGGCATCGTCCTCGGCACCAACCATCATCTGCGCAATGCCGGCTCGCACCGGGCGATGCGCGAAGCCATCGCCGCCGGCCGTATCGGCAAGCCGATTGCCGCGCGCGTCTTCCACTCCGTCTATCTGCCGGAAAACCTGCAGGGCTGGCGCATCGCCAGGCCGGAAGCGGGTGGCGGCGCAGTGCTCGACATCACCGTGCACGATGCCGACACGCTGCGCTTCGTGCTCGGTGACGATCCGCTGGAGGTTTCGGCGTTCACGCAGGCCGCAGGCATGGCCAGCGGCGGGCTGGAAGATGGCGCCATGTGCATCTGGCGCTTCAGATCGGGCATCATTGCCCAGTCGCATGAGGGCTTCACCACCAAGTTCGCCGGCACCGGCTTCGAGGTGCATGGCAGCGAAGGCTCCCTGATCGCGAAAGATGTGATGACGCAGATGCCGATCGGCTCTGTACTGCTGCGCACGGCAAAGGGCGAGGAAGAATTGAGCTTCGACCGCGAGGATCTCTATGTCACGTCTTTGCGCCAGTTCCATGCGGCGATCGGTGGCGAAGACCAGCCGTCGGCCACCGGCGAGGACGGCGTCTGGTCGCTGACATCAGCCGAGGCGGCGTTGCAATCCGCAAAGTCCGGCAAATCGGTCGCGATCGATCCGAAACTCGGGGGCGTAGGGTGAGCAAGCTCGTCTCCGCCGCGCAAGCCGCCAGCCTAATCAGGGACGGCATGGTCGTTTCCGTGTCGTCGTCGAGCGGTCTCGGCTGCCCGGATGCGGTGCTTGCCGCCATCGGTGAGCGCTTCGACGCGGAAGGCCATCCGAAGGGTATCACGACGCTGCACCCGATCGCCGCCGGGGACATGTACGGCATCAAGGGCATCGACCATCTGGCCAAGCCCGGCCTGTTGAAGCGCACGCTGTGCGGCTCCTATCCCTCCGGCCCGTCATCCTCGGAGCCGCCGCAGATCTGGAAGATGATCGGCGACAATTCGGTCGCCGCCTACAATGTGCCTTCAGGCATCCTGTTCGACATGCACCGGGAGGCTGCTGCCAAGCGCCCCGGCGTGCTGACAAAGGTCGGGCTCGATACGTTCGCCGACCCGCGCCATCAGGGCTGCGCCATGAATGCGGCGGCCAGCGAGCCGATCGTTTCGGTGCAGCAGTTCGACGGTGATGAATGGCTCTATTTCCGCTCGATCGTGCCCAATGTGTCGATCATCCGCGCCACGACCGCCGACGAGCGCGGCAACCTCACTTATGAGCACGAGGGCGCCTATCTCGGCGGGCTGGAACAGGCGCTCGCCGCCCGCAACAATGGCGGCATCGTCATCGCGCAGGTCAAGCGGGTGGTCGAGAACGGCACGCTGAAGCCGCATGACGTGCGCGTGCCAGGTGTGTTGGTCGACCACATCGTGGTGGCGCCCGACCAGTTGCAGACAACGCTGACGCCATATGACCCGGCGATCTCGGGCGAGATCTTCCGGCCGCTGTCGACCTTCCGCAATGCCGAGATGAGTGTCCAGAAGGTGATCGCGCGACGCGTCGCCATGGAGCTTGCCGACGGCATGGCCGTCAACATTGGCTTCGGCATCTCGGCCAATGTGCCGCGCATCCTTCTCGAGGAAGGCCAGCACGGCAAGGTCACCTGGGTTATCGAACAGGGCGCGGTCGGTGGCGTGCCACTGCTCGACTTCAAGTTCGGCTGCTCGTCGAATGCCGACGCATTCATGCCTTCGCCACACCAGTTCATCTACTTCCAAGGCGGCGGTTTCGACGCCTCGCTGCTGTCCTTCCTGCAGATCGACCGCCATGGCTCGGTCAACGTGTCGAAGCTTTCGGCGCGGCCGCATGTCACCGCCGGCGCCGGCGGTTTTGTCGACATCACCGCGCGGGCGAAGAAGATCGTGTTTTCCGGCTTCTTCAATGCCGGGGCCAAGCTGTCGCTGGCCGATGGCGGCATCCGCATCGATGGGGAAGGCAAGATCAAGAAAGTGGTCGGCGAGGTCGAGCACATCTCGTTCTCGGGCAAGCGCGCGGTCGCGCAAGGACAGGACATCACCTATGTCACCGAGCGCTGCGTGATGAAGCTGACGTCGGATGGGCTGATGGTGACTGAGCTGGCACCGGGCATCGACCTTCAGCGCGATGTGCTGGCGCAGGCCGAGAGCCCGCTCGGTATCGCCAACGATCTGAAAGTGACACCTGACGCACTCTACCGGGATCGGCCGATCGGTCTGTCGCTCAATGGCTCTGCCTCGCTCGGAGGCGCGCATGGCTGAGCATCTTGTCACCTTCGAAATCGACGGCGCTCTCGGCATTGTCACGCTGCGCCGGCCGGAGAAATTCAACGCGCTCGACATCCCGATGCTGCGCACCCTGGAAGCCGCGCTCGACACGGCGGAAGCTGCGGACGGTGTCCGCGCCGTGCTGCTGTGTGGCGAAGGCAAGGGTTTTTGCTCGGGTGGCGATGTCGAAGCGTGGTCGCAAATGAGTGCCGCCGACTTCCAGGTGCAATGGGTGCGCTACGGCCATCGCGTCTTCGACCGGCTGGCGCGGTTGCGGCAGCCGACGATCGCCGTGCTGTCCGGCCATGCGCTGGGCGGCGGGCTGGAACTGGCGGTCGCCTGCGACTTCCGTGTAGCCGAGGCGCATGTGAAATTGGGCTTCCCGGAAACCTCGATTGGCGTGGTGCCCGGCTGGTCCGGCACGCAGCGCGCGGTGCGCCGTTTCGGCGCGCAGACGGTGCGGCGCATGGCAATCGGCGGCGAGATTTTTCTCGCCTCCGAGGCGCTTGCTCTGGGCATCGTTGACCGCGTGGTCGAAACTGGCAACGCGTTCGCCGCAGCCAACGCGTGGGCCGCCAAGATCGCCGAGCGTGGCCCGCTGGCAACCGAAGCCGCCAAGCTGATGATCGCGGTCGCCGAGGGCGAGGAAAGTGCTGCCGCCACAGAGGCGTTGGCCAGCGGCTTCATCGCGCTGACCGGCGATCTCAAGGCCGGCGTCGGCGCTTTCAAGGCCAAGCAGAAACCAGCGTTTTCAAGATCCTAGAATGCAAGCGGAACCTCACATGAACTTGACCCTCGAGATCGCCATGCCCGCCGAGGCATCCGCAGCGCCGAAGACTTACCGGCTGCTGATCGACGGCAAGTTTGTCGATGCCCGCGACGGCCGGACGCTGGAGCGCAACAGCCCCGGCCATGGCTTCACCGTTTCGCGCTATGCGCAAGCCGGCGCGGCAGAAGTCGAGGCGGCGGTGACCGCCGCGCACAAGGCTTTCGAGGTCGGCCCCTGGCCCCGCATGAAGGCAGCAGAGCGCGCCGCGATCCTGCTCAAGGCAGCGGATCTGATCGAGGCGCGGCTCGAGGACATCGCCAGGCTCGACGCGCTGGAATCCGGCAAGCCGATCGCCCAGGCGCGCGGCGAGATCGGCGGCGCCGTCGACATCTGGCGCTATGCCGCGGCGCTTGCCCGCACGCTGCATGGCGAAACCTACGCCAATCTCGGCGACGCCATGCTGGGCGTCGTGCTGCGCGAACCGATCGGCGTCGTCTCGATCATCACGCCATGGAATTTTCCGTTCCTCATCGTCAGCCAGAAACTGCCGTTTGCGCTCGCCGCCGGCTGCACGGCGGTGGTCAAGCCGAGCGAGATGACCTCGGCCTCGACCTTCGTGCTCGGCGACATCCTGATGCAGGCCGGCTTGCCGGATGGCGTCGTCAACATCCTCGCTGGCCTGGGCGCCGATGTCGGCGCGGCGATGGTCAGCCATCCGCTGGTCGAGATGGTGTCGTTCACCGGCTCCACTCGGGTCGGCAAGATGACCATGGGATCGGCTGCGAGCACGCTGAAGAAGGTTTCGATGGAGCTCGGCGGCAAGAACGGCCAGATCGTCTTTCCCGACGCCGACCTCGAAGCCGCCGCCGACGCAGCGGTGTTCGGCGGCTTTTTCAACGCCGGCGAATGCTGCAACGCCGGCAGCCGGCTGATCGTCCACGAGGCGATCGCCGACGACTTCCTTGGCGCAGTGAAGGCGCTCACCGCCCGGGTCACCGTCGGCGATCCACTCGATGACGGCACCAAGGTCGGCGCGATGATCTCTTCCGAGCACCTGGCCAAGGTCACCGGATACGTGACGGCGGCGGCAAACGACGGCAGCAGCGTCTATAGCGGCGGCAAGCAGATCGCCTCCAGTGCCGGTCAATATCTCGACCCGACCATTCTTCGCGGCGTAACCGAAGACATGGCCATTGCACGCGAGGAAGTGTTCGGCCCGGTGCTCTCAGTGCTGACCTTTGAATCGATTGAAAAGGCGTTGCGCATCGCCAACAACACGCCCTATGGTTTATCGGCGGGCGTGTGGAGCGCCAGCATCGACACCTGCATGTCGGTGGCGCGGAATGTGCGTTCGGGAACCGTTTGGGTGAACACGTTCATGGAAGGTTATCCCGAGCTGCCTTTCGGAGGCTACAAGCAGTCCGGTCTCGGACGCGAACTCGGCAAGCGCGCCGTCGAGGATTATACCGAGGAAAACAATCCAGTTTCATCGTGGCCAGCGCACCGGATGGTGGGTCGGCTGAGTTGGGAAGAACCCGGCGGGCAACCGCCGGTCGTGTAGATGTAACAAGGGAGGAAGTACATGTTGCGCAAACTGCTTATCGGAACGGCTCTCGGGTCGGGCCTTGCGTTCGCGGCCCACGCCCAAGACGTCAAGGAAGTTGAGATGCTGCATTGGTGGACGTCGGGCGGCGAAGCGGCTGCTTTGAACGTGCTCAAGGAAGATCTGTCCAAGCAAGGCTTTGCCTGGAAGGACGTGCCCGTGGCTGGCGGCGGCGGCGACGCCGCCATGACCGCGCTGAAGGCGATGGTCGCGGCCGGCAATTACCCGACCGCCTCGCAGATGCTCGGATATACCGTGCTCGATTATGCCGCAGCCGGCGTGATGGGCGACCTGACCGAGACGGCGGTAAAGGAAGGCTGGGACAAGTCCGTTCCGGCCGCCCTGCAGAAATTCTCGGTCTATGACGGCAAGTGGGTCGCGGCTCCGGTCAACGTCCACTCGGTCAACTGGCTGTGGATCAACAAGGCGGTGATGGACAAGATCGGCGGCACCGAGCCCAAGACCTTCGACGACTTCGTCGCGCTGCTCGACAAGGCCAAGGCGGCGGGCGTCATCCCGCTCGCGCTCGGCGGCCAGAACTGGCAGGAGGCCACCATGTTCGATTCGGTCGTGCTGTCGACCGGCGGACCTGAGTTCTACAAAAAGGCCTTCAACGACCTCGACGAAGAGCAGCTGAAGTCCGACACGATGAAGAAGTCGTTCGACAACCTCGCCAAGCTCGTCACCTATGTCGACCCGAACTTCTCGGGCCGCGACTGGAACCTCGCTACCGCCATGGTCATCAAGGGCGATGCGCTGGTGCAGGTCATGGGCGACTGGGCCAAGGGCGAATTTAACGCCGCCAAGAAGGTCCCTGGCACCGACTTCCTGTGCTATCGCTTCCCGGGCACCGACGGCAGCGTGGTCTACAACTCCGACATGTTCGGCATGTTCGACGTTCCGGACGACCGCAAGGCCGCCCAGGCCGCCTTGGCCACCGCCACTTTGTCGAAGAGCTTCCAGTCGGCCTTCAACGTCGTCAAGGGCTCGGTCCCAGCGCGCACCGACGTGCCTGACACCGACTTCGACGCTTGCGGCAAGAAGGGCATGGCCGACCTGAAGGCCGCCAATGAGGGCGGCACGCTGTTTGGTTCGCTCGCGCAAGGCTATGGCGCGCCTCCGGCGGTCGCCAATGCCTATAAGGACGTCGTCTCGAAATTCGTCCACGGCCAGATCAAGACCTCGGACGAGGCCGTGACCCAGCTGGTCAACGCGATCGAAGACGCCAAGTAAAACCAGGCATGGAGAGACCTTCCCTGCTCCGGTGGGGAAGGTTGCACCAAGGCAGAATGGTCGGCCTCGCGTCGGAAATGCCTATCACCTGGCGCCGGCGATCAACCAACACGCCCGACCCGAAAGGGAGGAGCCCATGACTACGGTCGCGACCCAGATCAAGCTGACGCCGGAGCATAACGCGCGCCCGGGCGCCTCGGTGCGCTCGCGCCTGCAGGACGCCTTGCCGAAGATCGTGCTGGCGCCAAGCTTTGCGATCACCATCGTCTTCGTCTACGGCTTCATCCTGTGGACGGTCTATCTGTCTTTCACCAACTCCAAGACGTTCCCGTCCTATGCCATTACTGGGTCACGCGCCTATCAGCGGCTGTGGCGCTGGACCTTCGAGAGCGACCCGCCATCGAGCTGGTACACGTCGATCACCAACATGGGCATTTTCGGTTTTCTCTACATCTTCATCTGCCTGGCGCTCGGCCTTTTCCTGGCCATCCTGCTCGACCAGAAGATCCGCGGCGAAGGCGTGTTGCGGCCGATCTATCTCTACCCGATGGCGCTATCCTTCATCGTCACCGGCGTCGCCTGGAAATGGTTCCTCGATCCCGGCCTCGGCCTCGAGCAGACGCTGCACCAATGGGGCTGGACGAGCTTCCATTTCGACTGGATCAAGAACAAGGATTTCGTCATCTACACCGTGGTGATCGCCGGCGTCTGGCAGGCCTCGGGGTTCATCATGGCGATGTTCCTCGCCGGCCTGCGTGGCATCGACGGCGAGATCATGAAGGCGGCGCAGATCGACGGCGCCACCACGTTCCAGCTCTATCGCCGGATCGTCATCCCGCTGCTGCGGCCGGTGTTCCTGTCGGCCTTCATCGTGCTCGCCCACCTCGCCATCAAGTCCTACGATTTGGTCGTCGCGCTGACCAGTGGCGGACCGGGCGGCTCGGCCTGGCTGCCGTCGAACTTCATGTATGAGTACACCTTCAAGCGCAACGAAATGGCTGTCGGCTCAGCCAGTGCTGTGATCATGCTGATGACCATCACCGCGATCATCGTGCCCTATCTCTACTCCGAGCTCAGGGAGAAGCCGCGATGAGCGTCATTGCCACTCCCGCTCGCCAGAGCACTGGCGGCATCAGCGCCAGGACCGTCAACCGCGTTGTCATCTACGGCCTGCTGGCGCTGTTCGCGCTGTTCTACCTGATGCCGCTATTCGTCATGCTGGTGACCTCGTTCAAGACCATGGACGAGATCCAGAACGGCAACATGCTGGCGCTGCCGCAGGCGCCGACCTTCGAGCCATGGCTGAAGGCCTGGGGCGAGACCTGCGTCGGCCTCACCTGCGCCGGCATCAAGGGCTATTTCTGGAATTCCATCAAGATGGTGGTTCCGGCGGTGCTGATCTCGACGCTGCTCGGCGCGCTCAACGGCTATGTCCTGACCAAATGGCGCTTCCGCGGCCACACGCTGGTGTTCGGGCTGATGCTGTTTGCCTGCTTCATTCCGTTCCAGTCGGTGCTGTTGCCGATGGCGACGATCCTCGGCAGCCTCGGCCGTTTCGGCGTGACGTTGCGGAACGCAACGGGGCTGTCATTCGGCTTGGGCAACCCGACGGTCAACCTGGTCTTTGTCCACGTCGTCTACGGGCTTGGCTTCACCACTTTGTTCTTCCGCAACTATTACGAGGCGTTCCCGACCGAACTGGTCAAGGCGGCGCAGGTCGACGGGGCCAGCTTCTTCCAGATTTTCCGGCGCATCATGCTGCCGAATTCGATGCCGATCTTCGTCGTCACCGTCATCTACCAGTTCACCAACATCTGGAACGACTTCCTGTTCGCCTCCGCCTATGCCGGCACCGGTGACGCGATGCCGATGACCGTGGCGCTGAACAACGTCGTCAACACCTCGACCGGCGTCGTCGAATACAACGTCAACATGGCGGCGGCGATGATCGCCGCACTGCCGACCCTTCTCGTCTACGTGGTCGCTGGCCGCTATTTTGTGCGCGGCCTGATGGCCGGCGCCGTCAAAGGATAATCGAATGGCTTTTCTCGAAATCAATGGGCTGAGGAAGCGGTTCGGATCGGTCGAAATCCTGAAGGGCATCGACGTCGATCTCGAAAAGGGCGGCTTCCTCGTGCTGGTCGGCCCGTCCGGCTGCGGCAAGTCGACCTTGCTCAACACCATCGCCGGCCTGGAAACCATCACCGAAGGCGAAATTCGCGTCGACGGCCGGACGATCAACGATCTTCATCCCTCGAAGCGCGATATCGCCATGGTGTTCCAGAGCTACGCGCTCTATCCGAACATGACGGTCGCCGGAAACATCGCCTTCGGCATGGAGATGCGCGGCGTGCCGGCTCAGGAGCGCCAGAAGGCGATCGACAAGGTGGCGAAGGTGCTGCAGATCGGCCACCTCTTGCAGCGCAAGCCGAGCCAGCTTTCCGGTGGCCAGCGCCAGCGCGTCGCGATGGGCCGCGCGCTGGTGCGCGACCCCAAGCTCTTTCTCTTCGACGAGCCGCTCTCCAATCTCGACGCCAAGCTGCGTGTCGACATGCGCATCGAGATCAAGCGCCTGCACGCGACCACCGGCACCACGATCGTCTACGTCACCCACGATCAGATCGAGGCGATGACGCTGGCCACCAAGATCGCGGTGATGCGCGACGGCGAGGTGCAGCAGTTCGGCACGCCAGCCGAAATCTACAACAACCCGACCAATCTGTTCGTTGCCGACTTCATGGGTTCACCGGCGATGAACCTGATCCCGGCGACGATCGGCGGCAATGGCAATGCGCTTTCCGTGGTGCTGCAGCGCGAGGCGCGCGAGCCGATCTCGCTGCCGCTGGCCGATGCGCCGTCGGGCCTGTCGGCATTCCACGACAAGCCGATCATCTTCGGCGTCCGCCCCGAAGCCCTGACCGATCCGGAAGGGGCCGAACGCAACGCATCGAACATCGCCACCGCCGACTGTCACATCGAAGTCGTGGAACCGGCCGGCTCCGACACTTTCGCGGTCACCAATCTGGGCGGCAAGGCGGTGGTGGCGCGGCTGCGCGCCGACGCCAACATCCAGCCGGGCACCAGCACGCCGCTCGCCTTCAACCTGACCAAGGCGGTGTTCTTCGATCCGGCGACCGAGAACCGTATCCTCTGACAGCCATGACAAACCCGGACATCGTCATCATCGGCTCCGGCATCGGCGGCGCCACGATCGCCTCCGGCCTTGCCGGCAGTGGCGCCTCGATCCTGATGCTGGAGCGCGGCGAGAAGCTGCCGGCGACCCCGCACACGCGCGACACACGCGCCATCTTCGTCGACGGCCATTACCGGCCGAAGGAGATGTGGCGCGAGGCCGGGGGTGCTGCGTTCAATCCCGGCAATTACTACTATGTGGGCGGCAATTCGAAATTCTATGGCGCGGTGCTGATCCGCTACCGCAGGCAAGACTTTTCCGCCATGGAGCACTATGGCGGCGTCTCGCCGGCCTGGCCGTTCTCCTACGAGGAGTTCGAGCCTTGGTACTCCAAGGCCGAGCAGCTTTTTCGCGTGCGCGGCGCACTCGGCGAAGACCCGACCGAACCGTTCCACTCGATCCCCTATGCCTTCGGGCCGGTGCCGGACGAGCCGCCCATCGCCCGCGCCCGCGCCGAGCTCAAGCGTCTCGGCCTGCACCCCGCATCGCTGCCGCTCGGCGTCGACATCGATGCCTGGCTGAAGGACGGCAAGACAGGCTGGGATGCCTTTCCCAACACCGGGACCGGCAAGGTCGACGCCCAAACAGGGCCGCTGGCGGCAGCACTGGCCGACCGGAACATCAGGCTAGAGACCAGTGCCCACGTCGAATATCTCGAAGCGTCATCGGATGCCAGGACGATCGCCGCCGTTCACTATCGCCAGAATGGCACGCTGAAGAAAGTGACGCCGAAACTGGTCATCCTCTCGGCCGGCGCGGTCAATTCAGCGGTCATCCTGTTGCGCTCGCCCTCTCCCAACAATGGCAAGGGAGGCGGCAAGGGCCTCGCCAACCGTTCCGACCAGGTCGGCCGCAATTTCATGAACCACAATTCGAGCGCCATGCTGGCGATCGATCCGCGCCGCAGGAACACATCCGTCTACCAGAAGACGCTGATGCTCAACGACTATTATCTGTCCGACGGCAAGGGCGGCAAGCCGCTCGGCAACGTTCAGCTTCTGGGCAAGATCGACGGCCATATTCTGAGGGCCAACGTCAAGCTTGCACCCAAATTCGCGCTGGACTTCATGGCCGGCCACGCCGTCGACTGGTATCTGATGTGCGAGGACCTGCCCGATCCCGAAAGCCGCATCATGGTCGACGGCAAGGACATCGTCATGCAGTGGCGGCGCTCCAACATGCAGTCGCTCGACGGGCTGACCAAGGTGATGCGCGAGAACTTCCGCGCCTGCGGCTATCCGATCGTCCTGTCGCGGCCTTTCGACAAGCGCACGCCGTCGCACCAGTGCGGCACGGTTAAGATGGGCGACGATCCGGCGACCTCGCCGCTCGACCCCTTCTGCCGCTCATTCGATCACCACAACCTGTTTGTTGTCGACGGCAGCTTCCTGCCGAACTCGGCCGCGGTCAATCCGGCGCTGTCGATCGCTGCACAGGCATTGCGCGTCGCCGACCATATCCGCAAGACGGAGCTTGTCGCATGAGTCGCCCGGGAGCGATCGTCACCGGCGGCGCACGCGGCATCGGCCTTGCCTGCGCCGAGGCGCTGGCCGATGCGGGCTTCGACATCCTTGTCGTGGACCTCGCCGACAACGCGACCGACGGGCTTGCCGCTGACATCGCCGCCCGCGGCGCGGCGTTCGCCTACTATGGCGGCGACATCGCCGATCTCGACAGCCATGCAGCGCTGGTCGATGCCGCATTGAATGCCTTCGGCCGCATCGACTGCCTCGTCAACAATGCCGGCATCGGCGCGGTCGAACGCGGCGACCTGCTGGAATTGAAACCGGAGAATTTCGACCGGATCCTCAGCATTAATCTGCGCGGCACCGTCTTCCTCAGCCAAGCCGTTGCCAAGGTGATGCTTGCAGCGCCGGGTGATCACCCAAAATCGATCATCACCATCACCTCGGTCAGCGCCGAAATGGCCTCGCCCGAGCGCGGCGACTACTGCATCTCCAAAGCTGGGCTTTCGATGTGGGTGAAGACCCTGGCACTGCGGCTCGCCGCCGAAAATGTCGGCGTGTTCGAGGTGCGGCCGGGCATCATCCGCACCGACATGACCGCCGGGGTAACCGCCAAATACGACGCGCTGATCGACCGCGGGCTGGTACCGGCAAAGCGCTGGGGCGAAGCCGCCGATGTCGGCGCCGCGGTGGCGGCACTCGCCGGCGGCAAGCTCGGCTTTTCGACCGGCTCGATCGTCAATGTCGACGGCGCGCTGTCGGTGCCGAGGCTGTGAGCAGGTGACGCCATGACCGACTACATCATCGTCGGCGCCGGCCCGGCCGGCTGCGTCCTCGCCAACCGGCTGAGCGAAGAGCCATCGAATTCAGTGCTGCTGCTCGAAGCCGGCGGCAAGGACTGGCATCCGCTGATCCACATGCCGGCAGGTTTCGCCAAGATGACCAAGGGGATCGCCGCCTGGGGCTGGTCGACCGTGCCGCAAAAGCACATGAAGGACCGCGTCTTCCGGTATACGCAGGCCAAGGTGATCGGCGGCGGCTCCTCCATCAACGCCCAGATCTACACGCGCGGCAACGCCCGCGATTACGACGCCTGGGAGAGGGAAGAGGGCCTTGCCGGCTGGGGCTACCGCGACGTGCTGCCCTATTTCAAGCGGGCCGAGAACAACCAGCGCTACGCCAACGATTTTCACGGCGACCAAGGCCCGCTCGGCGTCTCGAACCCGATTGCGCCGCTGCCGATCTGCGAAGCCTATTTCCGCGCCGGGCAGGAGATAGGCATTCCCTTTAATCCGGACTTCAACGGGGTAGCCCAAGAGGGCGTCGGATATTACCAATTGACGCAGAGAAACGCGAGACGCTCCTCTGCCTCGGTCGCCTATCTCCGGCCGATCCGCGAACGCAAGAACCTGACCGTCAGGACAGATGTGCTGGTGACGCGCATCGTCATCGACAAGGGCCGCGCCATCGGCGTCGAGACCGTCGACGGGCCGGGCGGCGAGAAGAAAATCCTGCGCGCCGAGCGCGAAGTGATCGTCTCGTCCGGCGCCATCGGCTCGCCGAAGCTTCTGATGCAGTCGGGCATCGGCCCGGCCGACCATTTGAAGTCGGTCGGCGTGACGCCGGTGCACGATCTGCCCGGCGTCGGCTCCAACCTGCAGGACCATCTCGACCTGTTCGTCATTGCCGAATGCACCGGCGACCACACCTATGATAACTACGCCAAGCTGCACCGAACGGTGTGGGCCGGCCTGCAATATCTGCTGCTCAAAAAGGGACCGGTTGCCTCCAGCCTGTTCGAGACCGGCGGCTTCTGGTACGCCGACCCGACCGCCGCCTCGCCCGACATCCAGCTCCATCTCGGCCTCGGCTCTGGCATCGAGGCCGGCGTCGAGAAACTCAGGAATCCAGGGGTGACGCTGAATTCGGCTTTCCTGCGCCCACATTCGCGTGGCACGGTACGACTGAAGAGTGCGGATCCCGCCGACCACCCGCTGATCGATCCGAATTACTGGTCCGACCCTTATGACCGAGACATGTCGATCAAGGGGCTCAGGCTGGCGCGCGAGATCATGCGGCAGAAGGCACTTGCCCCCTATGTACTACGCGAGGTGCTGCCGGGACCGACACTCACCAGCGACGACGAGCTGTTCGACTATGCCTGCCGCAGTTCCAAGACCGACCATCACCCTGTCGGCACCTGCCGCATGGGCCATGATGCGATGAGCGTGGTGACGCCCGATCTCAAGCTGCGCGGCATCGAGGGCTTGCGCATCTGCGACGCCTCGGTGATGCCGCGCATTCCCTCCTCCAACACCAATGCACCAACCATCATGGTCGGCGAAAAGGGCGCCGATCTGATCCTTGGCCGCGAGCCGTTGCCGCCGGCCGTGTTTTCAGGCAACCAGGCTGCATAGGAACCCAAAAATGATCAGGCACTGTGTTTTCATCAGGTTCCGCAATGACGTCACCGACGACGAGCGCGCGGCGATCCATGCCGACCTCGAAGCGTTGCGGCGGGTGATCGAAGGCATGAGCAAGGTCGAATTCAGCGCCAATGTCAGCCCAGAACCGTTCGCACGCGGCTTCACGCACGGCTTCACCATCGATTTTCGCGATGCCGCCGCGCGCGATGCCTATCTAGTGCATGAAGCGCATCAGCGGGCCGGCGCCCGGCTGGTTGCTGCACTCGAAGGCGGAACCGACGGGCTGATGGTGTTCGACCTGGAAATAAGCGCTTAGCTACCCGAGCCTCAGCGCGACGACGCCGGCAACAATGCTGAGCACGGCGGCTCCCCGCCAGCCCGTCATCTTCTCGCCGAGCGCGAACACCGAGATCATCATGGCGAACAGGATCGACGTTTCGCGCAACGCCGCGACCGAGGCGATCGGCGCCTTGGTCATCGCCCACATCACGATCCAGTAGGCGGCGCCGCTGAGCACACCGGTGTACACGCCCGCCTTCCAGTCGCGCGCCAGCACCGGCAGCGCCTTTGGCCCGCGAAAGATCAGGCACAGCACCAGCGCCCAGAGCGCATCGCAGACGAACAGCCATGCCGCATAGCTCGAGGCGGTGGCGGCGAGCCGCGCGCCGCTGCCGTCGGACAGCGTATAGCTGGCGATGAAGATCGAGGTGCCCAGCGCAAAGCCGACCGCGCGCAGGTTCAATCTCTCTAGATGCGCGCCACCGCGAAACGACAGCACCAGCGTGCCCGCCGACAAAAGAAGGATCCCGAGAATGGCGAGCGGCGCCGGCACCTCGGCGACGACCACCATGCCGCCAAGTGCGGCCAGCAGCGGCGCCGTGCCACGCGCCAGCGGATAGGTCTGGGCGAAATCGCCGGCCTTGTAGGCGCCAATCAGGAACGTCCTGTAGCCCATGTGGAAGATCACCGAGGCGATGATGTACGGCCACACTTCCGATTTCGGCACCTCGACGAAAGGCAGCGCCAGAAGCGCCACGGCGCCCATGCCGAGCGTCATCAGCGTGATCGACAGAAAGCGGTCGAGATGGACCTTGACCAGCGCGTTCCATATCGCGTGCATGGCGGCGGCGGCAAGCACCGCGAAGAAGACGAACAAGGTCATCGGTGGCTCATGCGCCTCCGGTCCCTGTCGCGAACGGCGTTTCCAGGTCGATGTCGACCCGCAGCGGAAAGTGGTCGGAGGCGATTTCGCCGATATCGGCGCCGACCGAGCGCACGCGTCCCGCAAACATGCCGCCGACGAAACAATGGTCGAGCCGTCGCTTTGTCAGCCTGCCATCGATGGTCTTCACATGGGTGTGGAAGTCCCCCGCAGGTTCGCTGGCGACGGCGGCGGCATCGACAAAACCGTCGAGGTAGGCGGCACCGCGATGGTAGGGCGTGCTGCCGACGATGCGCCGGTACTCGGCGCTGCCCGGCTCCATGTTGAAATCGCCCATCCAGATCGCTGCCAGCGGGTTTTCCGGCTGCGGCTCGCCATTGCTCCAGTTGCGCACGGGTTCGTCGTCGGCGCCACTCCACGGGCCGCCGTCGGACGGCGCCCGGCGATGCTCGGCGAGCAGATAGTCGATCTGCTCCAGCCGCTCCTCGGCGGCGATATGCGCGAGATGCAGCGACAGCACCCGCACCGGTCCGGCAGGAGTGCGGATCATGCATTCGAGCGCGGCGTTGCGGGTGTTGAGCGGACGCACGGTGCGGCGCAGCGGCAACGTGTGCAGGCGCGACCAGACGATCGGCAGCCTCGACAGCACCATGGTGCCGAATTGCCGCCGCCGGTTGACGATCCGGCCTTCACGCCGTTCGCTGGCGTCCATGTCGAAGGCCGGGCCATAGACCCAATGGTATTCGGGCAGCAGCCGAGAAAGGATTTCCGGCTGGTCGTCCTCGTTGCTGCGCAGCCAGTGCCGTTCCACTTCCTGCAAGGCGATGATGTCGGCGCCAGCGACAACCATGGCGCAGCGCGCGAGATCGTACCGGCCGTCGCTGCCGAAACCGTACTGGATGTTGTAGCTGACCAGCTTCATTGCTTAACCGGCTCAATTTCGTGATGGCAGTAGCGGTTTGGCGGATTGGTTGCAATGTGCAGCCGGATGGAGAGAGCTTGGGCCAGATAGCGCGCGGCTAAGTCGTCAGCGGCTGGAAACGTCCTGGCGGAGAAGCGGCCAGTTCCGACCAGTCGATTTCCTCCTCCAGGCGATGATAGGCTTCGTCGCCGATCGTCCCATCGATACGCAGCTGTTCCAACGCGTCACGCTGGCTCTTGATGGCATAGAGACGCAACCTATCGTACTCGGTTGCAGCCTGGGCATCGTCAGGATTTTCGGCGATCACGCGCTGCGCGGCAAATTGCTCGCGGACCGCGGCCGCCGCATTCGATGTCTTGCCGCTCAACACGTCCAGTGCGGCCTGCATGATGGCGACGCGTGCCTGCGCGACCTCGCGGTCGACAGTTTCGTCCGGATCGAGACGAAGCAAGCCCAGCAGCGGCTTCAGGCTCATGCCTTGCAGCACCAATGTGCCGAGGACGACCGAGAAGGCAGCGAGCACGATCGGGTCGCGGCCGGGAAAGTCGGCCGGCAAGGCAAACGCTGCCGCAAGGGTGACCAGGCCGCGCATGCCGCACCAGCCGATCAGCACGCCGCCGCGAAACGACGGGGCTTCGGCCTTCCGATCCGCGTCACCGAAGCTGGCAAGCCACCTCATGATCGCGCCGCATCCCAGCACCCAGACGAGACGCGAGACGATGACGACTGCCAGCACGGCTGCGGCGAAGACGAACGCTTCGACCTGCCCCTGCTCGGCAAGCCGGCCGACGATCGATCGCGCCTGAAGTCCCATCAGGACGAAGGCCAGCACGTTGAGCACGAAGACCGCCGTCTCCCAGACCGAGTAGGAGCTGACGCGATTCCTGGCCGGCATGCGGCGCGGCGCGGTGCGCGCGATGGTCATGGCATAGACGACGATCGTTATGATGGCGGAGAGCCCGATCCTATCGGCCAGGATCCAGACGCCGAATGTTCCGGCGAATTGCACCACCGTACCGCTCGCCGGGTCTTCGATGCGACTGAGGGTGACGAGAAACAAGCGGCCGAGCACATAACCAGCGGCAAGGCTGCCGACCGTCGACAGCAAGATCATCGGAACCGCACTGCTCAGCAGGATAGAGCCGGCAGCTGCGGAAACCGCCATGCGGTAGATCAGGAGTGCCGTGGCGTCGTTGAGCAGGCTTTCGCCTTGCAGGATCGCGGTGATGCGGTGCGGCACCTTGAACTGTCCAAGCACGGCCGACGCCGCGACGGCATCGGGCGGCGCCACGATCGCGCCGAGGGCAATGGCCGCAGCGATCGGCAGGCCTGCCATTGCCCATCCGGCGAGCGCCACGGCCGCAGTCGTGAAAACAACGGCGCCAAGCGCCAGCAAGACAAGCGGCAGCCTGTAGCGATTGAGATCGCGCAGCGACGTGTCGTAGGCAGCGTCGAGGAGCACCGGCGCGACGAACAAGGCGAGCGCCAGTTCGGGATCGATCTCGATGGTCGGCGCAAACGGCAGGAAGGCGATACCTACGCCTGCCAAGGCCAGCAACGAAGGATAGGGAACCTGGAGACGCCGCGACAATGCCGTCAGCGCGACGGCGATCAGCAGGAGAACTAGGGTCAGCTCGAAAAGCGCCATGCCTCATCGTAGCGGCGAAGCGCGATTATTGGCAGCGGTAAAAACCATGAGCTGCTGTGATTGGCCGTTGTGCTCTGACTTGGCAGTATGCGTTGAGGCGGTTGTCTGCGTATAAGCTTGGGTCATGATCCTCATCGGCCAATATGACTCGCCCTTCGTCCGTCGCGTTGGCATTGCGCTGACCCTGTACAACCTGCCGTTTGAACATCGTCCCTGGTCGACCTTCGGCGATGCGGACAAGATCAGGCCCTACAATCCGCTGACGCGCGTGCCAACCCTGGTGCTGGACAATGGCGAGGTGCTGATCGAGAGCCACGCCATGCTGGACCATCTGGACAGCCTCGTAGCGGCCGAGCACAGGATGTTTCCGACCGACGAGCCGGCGCGCCGCCAAGCGCTGAAGATAGCCGCTTTGGCAACCGGGCTGGGCGACAAGGCGGTCAGCCTGTTCTACGAGAGGCTGCTGCACGAGCCGATCTCCGACCTCTGGGTCGAGCGCTGCCGCAAGCAGATAGAAGGCGTGATGGCTGTACTGGAAGCCGATCGCAGCACAAGGCCTGAATCCTACTGGTTCGGCGATCGGATCGGCCATGCCGACATCGCGGTTGCCGCCGCGCTTCGCTTCCTTGGCGAGGCACATCCCGGCCTAGCTTCGCTCACCGCGTTTCCGGCGCTCGCCGCCCATGCCGCGCGGCTGGAAGCGCTGCCGGTCTTCAGGACGGTGAGCCAGCCGTTCATCCCGCCGGCCTGACTTCGACTTCCGGGATACTGCCGCTGTTAGAGCATGTCGCCCAAAAGTGCGCAGCGGTTTTGGGATAACGACACGCATAAAAACAAAGGCTTAAAGCGCGTCGATTGAATCCGTTTCAACGCGACGCGCTTTAGAGCATTTGCAGCCAAACGTCTTCGTTTTCGCGTCCGACAAAATGCGTCAAACAAGACCTGGAGCGCGGTTTTGGTTCCACCAAAGCGCTCTAGTGCAGCACCAGCATGTCGCCCGACGAGAAGGAAATCTCGGCCTTCTCACCGACGGCGGGCGGCGGGGCGGCCGGGCTGTTGAACGTGTCGAGCGACACCGTGCTGCCGCCGATGCCGACGCGAACCCGGATGACCGAGCCGAGGAAATGGACTTCGGCGATCTCGCCCGAAAGGCTGGAATCGCGGCCGGGATGGCGGCCGAGCGAAATCGCCTCGGGCCTCAGCGCTAGGGATAGCTTGTCGCCGGTTTTCGAACCGTTGAGCTTGCCCTTGAGCGCGACCTCCTGCGTGTTGACGCGCACTTTGCCCGAAGCGGCATCGGTGACGGTGCCTTCGAGCACGTTCAGCGTGCCGACGAAATTGGCGACGAACTTGGTCGCCGGCCGGTTGTAGATCTCGAACGGCGTGCCGACCTGCTCGGCCTTGCCGCCATACATGACTGCGATGCGATCGGAGATCGACAGTGCCTCTTCCTGGTCGTGCGTGACGAAGATCGTCGTGATGCCGAGCCTCTTCTGGATCGAGCGGATTTCCTCGCGCAGCGACACGCGGACCTTGGCGTCGAGCGCCGACAACGGCTCGTCGAGCAGCAGGAGCTTCGGCTTCGGCGCGATCGCCCGCGCCAGCGCGATACGCTGCTGCTGGCCACCGGAGAGCTGATAGGGATAGCGATCGCCCATCTGCGGCAGCTTGATGAGGTCGAGCATCTCGGCAACGCGCCTGTCAGCATCGGCCTTTGGCATGCCCGCGACCTTCAGTCCGAAGCCGATGTTCTGCGCCACCGTCAGGTTCGGAAACAGCGCATAGGCCTGGAACACCATGCCGACATTGCGCTGGTTGGGCTTGAGCCGGGTGATGTCCTTGCCGGCCACCACGATCTTGCCGGCGCTCGGCTCCTCGAAGCCGGCGACCATGCGCAGCACTGTCGTCTTGCCGCAGCCCGATGGCCCGAGGAAGGAGACGAATTCGCCCGGCTCGACGTCGAGGTTGAAATCCTGGACCACGGTGGTGGGGCCGAAGGATTTTCGCACATGCTGGATGGAGAGGAACGGCTCGGCCATGGCTTTTTTTCCGTCAGTAATTTCGATCAGTTTGGCCGGTTCGCCGATCGCGGCGCAAAACGCGACAGGATCTGGATCAGCGACATGCACGCCCAGGTAATGGCGAAGGCGATGATGGCAAGTGCCGCCGGCTCATAGGCGCGATTGGCGCCGATGTTCTGCAGGTAGGGACCGAAGGCCGGCCGATTGAGCAGGCTGGCCATGGTGAATTCGCCGAGGACGATGGCGAAGGTAAGGAAGGCGCCCGACAATACCGCGATCAGCACATTGGGCAGAATGACGCGGGTGATGATCGTGCCCCAGCCGGCGCCGAGGATCTGCGCCGCCTCCGTCAGCGTGCGCACGTCGATGGTGCGAAGCCCGGTGTCGACGGCGCGGTACATATAGGGCAGCGCCAGGGTCGCATAGCCGATGACCAGCAAGGCGTTGGTGCCCGTGTCACTCGCCAGGAACGGCAGCGGCGAGTTCGATCCGTACATTCTGATGTAGCCGAAGACGATGACGATCGCCGGGATGACCAGCGGCAGCAGCGTGATGAACTCGACGACCGGCCTCAGTTGCGGCAGCCGCAACCGGATCCAGTAGGCGGTGGGCACGACGATCAGCACGCCGAGGATGATGGTGAACACGGCGGCAAGCACCGAATAGCCGAAAGTCGCCTGGAAGCGGGGGTCGCCAAGCACGACCTCGTAGGCATCGAAGGAATAGACGCCGCGCCGCATGCGCATTGAGAATTCCACGGTTGCAATCAGCGGAATGAAGAAATAGGCCGCGCCCAGCACGAAGACGACCCAGGCCCAGAAACGTCCGCTCTTCATTTGAGCCACCTTTCGCTGCGCGTCCGGAACCAGATGTAGAAGACGTTGGCGAGGCCGGTGATGACGATCATGCCGAAGGCAATGGCATAGCCGAGATGCGGGTTGTGCAACACGTCGCCGCGGATCTGCGCGTAGAGCACGATGGGAATGATGTTGAGCGATGAGCCGGTCAGCGCATAGGCGGTGGCGATGGCGCCGAAGGCATTGGCAAACAGCAGGATGACGGTGCCGAGAAAACTCGGCCAGATCACCGGGATGACGACCATGCGCCAGTATTGCGCGGTGGTGGCGCCAAGCGTGGCGGCCGCCTCGCCCCATTCCTTCTTCAGCCCGTCGATCGCCGGTGTGATGATGACCACCATCAGTGGGATCTGGAAATAGACATAGGTCAACGTCAGGCCCCAGAACGACAGGATGTTGAAGCCGTGGGCGTAGATGTTGAAGCCGAACACGGTGTTCAGGATCACCGTCGCGAGGCCGAGCCGGCCGAGCGTGGCGAGGAAGGCGAAGGCCAACGGCACGCCGGCGAAATTCGAAGCCACGCCGGAAAAGGTCAGCGTCGCCGACCGTATCCAGTTCGGCAGGCCGCCGCGCACGATGGCAATGGCAATGGCCAGACCGGCAAATGCGCCGATGAGCGACGAAGCAAGGCTGATCTTGATCGAGATCCAGTAGGCGGCAAGGATGCTGGGCAGCTTGCAGTTTCCGTCGACCCAGGAAATCCAGGAATCATATTGGCACTGCATGTAGTTCGACAAATTGGGTGGGTCGAAGATACCGACGATGTTGTCGAAGGTGAATGCGCCGGCATCGTTCTGGAACGCGCCCAGCACCAGATAGAGCGTGGGCAGGACCAGGAACATGATGGCGAAGATGAAGAACGGCGCCACGCCCAGCCATTGCGTCGGCAGCCGAAACGCGCGCGCCTCGCTGGGCGGCGCCGTCTTCCCGGCAATCGCGTGATCGGAAAGCGAGAGATCGGTCATGCGCCGGCTACCGTCTTATCGCATCGGCCCGAAAATCGAACTCGATTTTCGGAAAGCACGATGCGAAAATTTGAGTTCTAGAGCGTACTTTGTGCGTCCAAGTGGACGCACGTCGCTCTAGTGGAATGCCGGGCGGCAGTGAAGCCGCCCGGCGGTTTTCAACCTTACTGAACGTTGGCGCCGACGACGGCGTCCCAGTTCTTGGTGATGGCTTCCTTGGCCTTGCCCTGCTCGTCGAGCGTCGGGAACACTGCGGCCTCATAAGATGCGGCCGGCGGCAGCTTGGCCAGCACGTCCTCCGGGATCTTGCCGTTCTTGGCGAGATCGTTGAAGCGGATCGGGTGGCAGTAGCCCTTCAGCCAGCCAATCTGGCCTTCGTCGGAATAGAGATATTCCAGCCAGAGCTTGGCAGCGTTCGGATGCGGCGCGTAGGCGCTGATCGCCTGCACGTAGACACCGGCGACGACACCGGTCTTCGGCACGACGACGTCGACCGGCGGATTGCCTTTCAGCGTGTCGCGGCCGGCAAGCGCATTGTAGTCCCAGTTGATCAGGATCGGTGTCTGACCCTGTGCAAGCGTCGCCGGCTTGCCGATGACCGGCACGAAATTGCCGGCGGCGTTGAGCTTCTTGAAGAACTCGAGGCCGGCAGTACCTGCGGCTTCACCGGCCGCGGCGCCGCTCGAAAGGCCGGCGGCGTAGACCGCCTGGATGGCTTGGTTCGAGGCGCGTGGATCGCCGGCGAGCGCGACGGCGTTGGCATATTCCGGCTTCAGGAGATCGGCCCAATCGGCCGGCACTTCCTTGACCAGATCCTTGTTCACCATCATCGCCAGCACGCCGTAATAGTCGCCGGTCCAGTAGCCTTCGGCATCCTTGGCGCTGTCGGGGATCGAGTCCCAGGTCGACACCTTGTAGGGCATCAGCAGGCCGTCGGCTTTGGCGGTGGGGCCGAAGGATAGGCCGACGTCGATGACGTCGGGCGCCTGCGGGCCCTTATTGTCCTTGTTGGCCTTGATCGCCTCGATCTCGTCGCCGGAGCCGGCATCGGGGTTAAGCTCGTTGACGGTGATTTCGGGATATTTCGCCTTGAAGCCGGCGATCACGGCGCCATAGCCGCACCAGTCATGCGGCAGGGCGATTGTGGTGAGCTGGCCTTCCGCCTTGGCAGCGGCAACCAGTTCATCCATGGACTGAGCCGACGAGATGGCAGAGGTCGCCATCAGGGCGACGGCCGTAAGGGAAAGCACTTTTCCCGTGAATTTGAACATGTGTTCTCTCCGTTGAACTGACGCCGTTGGACGCCTGCGATGCGGTATCGTTTTCGTGTGACAGCCAGATGAAAGCTTTGTGAAAGCGATGCCCCGCAGTACGAAAAAGTAAACTCTTTTTAACCGGCTGTAGCAATCGCCCCGCGATTATTTTTCCGGCTAATTAATTTCGGTCTTACCTTTCATTTTTCCCCTTTCTTTGCCCTCAATTCCCAGATCAATTTTTCGGGTGCGAAAACCGTCTCAGACGGTGCCGGCAATGGCGTTTTCAAGCAGCGTCAGAGCCGCTTTCCTGGTCAGCTTGACCGGGTTGCCGCCGGCGGTCGGATCGACCACTGCCATGTCGGCGATCAGGCCCTTGCGCTTCTTGTCCATCTCGAGCCCCTTGATCAGGCCCGGCAGCGCGTGCGGCACCTTCAGCTCCTTGCGCAGCTTGACGATCGCCTTGGCGAAACCGTCGAAGCCACCCTTGATGCCGCAATAGGCGGCGAGCCGGGCGATGCGCACCTCGATGGCGTCGCGGTTGAAGGTCAGCACATAAGGCATGAACACGGCGTTGGTCATGCCGTGATGGGTGTCGTAGAGCGCGCCGATCGGATGCGACAGCGAGTGTATGGCGCCCAGCCCCTTCTGGAAGGCGGCGGCGCCCATCGCGGCCGCGCTCATCATATGGGCGCGGGCGACGAGATCCTTGCCGTTGGCGTAGGCTTTCGGCAGGTTTTCGAACACGAGCCGCACGCCTTCGACAGCGATGCCATCGGCCATCGGATGATAGCCCGGCGCGCAATAGGCCTCGAGGCAGTGGGCGAGCGCGTCCATCCCGGTTCCGGCGGTGATGAAGCCCGGCATGCCGACCGACAGTTCCGGATCGGCGATGACGATGGCCGGCAACAGCTTCGGGTGGAAGATGACCTTCTTGGTGTGGGTCGCCTCATTGGTGATGACGCCTGCGCGGCCGACTTCCGACCCGGTGCCGGCGGTGGTCGGCACGGCGATGATCGGCGCGATCGCATCCGAATTGGCGCGCGTCCACCAGTCGCCGACATCCTCGAAATCCCAGACCGGCCGCGTCTGGCCGGCCTGGAAAGCGATCAGCTTGCCGAGATCGAGCGCCGAGCCGCCGCCGAAGGCGATGACGCCGTCATGCTTGCCTTTCTTGAACACGGCAATGCCGGCGGTCAGGTTCGAATCCACCGGGTTCGGCTTGACCTCGGAAAACACGCCATAGGGCACCTTGGCGTCGTCGAGGATCTTCAACGTCGAAGCGACGACCGGAAGTTTGGCCAGCCCTGGATCGGTGACGAAGAGCGGCCGCTTGATTCCGGTCGCATCAAGCACATCAGGCAATTCCTTGATGCGCCCTGCACCGAAGCGGACGGTTGTCGGGTAGTTCCATTTAGAAATGAGTTTTGTCATTTTTGACTTTCAGAAAATCAGATGGTTTCACGCAGGTGATATGATTTCGGCCTCGTCAGATTGTCGTAGCCAATGGCCGACAGCGCCGCGCCCTTGCCGGTGTCCTTGACGCCGGTCCAGACCAGCGCCGGATCGAGATAGTCGCAGCGGTTCATGAACACGGTGCCGGTCTCGACGCGGTCGCCGATCGCCGCCGCATGCTCGGTGTCGCGCGTCCAGATCGAGGCCGTCAGCCCGTAAGGGCTGTCGTTCATCAGTGCGATCGCCTCCTCATCGTTGCGCACCTTCATGATGCCGACGATCGGCCCAAAGCTTTCCTCACGCATGACGCTCATCTGATGATCGACTTCAGTCAGCACTTCCGGCGACAGATAGGGCGAGCCTGGCTCGTCGTTGGCAACCTTCATGTTGATGAGCGCCTTGGCACCCTTGCGCAGCGCCTCTGCCTTCTGCTCGCGGATCAGGTCGGCAAAGCGCGCCTGTGCCATCGGCCCCATCGTCGTCGCCTGGTCTAGCGGGTTGCCGACGACGTAGTTCTTGGTTTCGGCGATGAAGCCTTCGACGAACTCGTCATAGACCTTCTCGTGAACATAGACGCGCTCGATGCCGCAGCAGCACTGGCCGGAATTGTAGAAGGCGCCGTCGACCAGGTTGGCGACGGCATGATCCATCTTGGCATCGGCCAGGACATAGGCCGGGTCCTTGCCGCCGAGCTCAAGGCCGAGCGTCATGAAGGTGCCTGCCGCAGCCTTTTCGATGGCGCGGCCACCAGCAACCGAGCCGGTGAAATTGACATGGTCGATCTTGCCCGAGCCGAGCAGTCTTTCAGTCTGGGCGTGGTTCATGACGAGGTTCTGGAACAGGCCCTTTGGCAGGCCGGCCTTGTCGAAAGCCTGCTGAAAGCGTTCACCGACCAATAGCGTCTGCGCCGCGTGCTTGAGGATCACGGCGCTGCCGGCCATCAGCGCCGGCACGATGGTGTTGACGGCGGTGAGATAGGGATAGTTCCACGGCGCGATCACCATGACCACGCCGAGCGGCACCTTCTTCACATAGCGGCGAAACCCGTCCTTGGGATTGGAGGCCATCACCGGCTTCAGTGCCGCTTCGGCAATCTCGACCATGTAGTTGGTGCGTTCCCTGACGCCGCCGAACTCGCCGCCATAACGCACCGGACGGCCCATCTGCCAGGCGATTTCCGGCACGATCTCGTCGGTCATGGCGACCAACGCTTCCAGCATGGCAAGCATATATTTGCCGCGCTCGACGACCGGGGTCTCAGCCCATTTCTCTTGCGCTGCCTTGGCACGCTCGACCGCGGCATTGATCGCCTGATCCGTGGCGATCGGTCGCTCGGCATAGAGCGAGCCATCGACGGGGGATTTTATCTTGACCGTTTCGGTCATTCCTTGAGTCCTCGCAGCTTATGACAATCTCGGTTTTGAGCTACCCGCCTCCGCACCAAAGGCTGAACGGCAGCGCTGGCGTAGTTTAGTACCGCTCAAACCCCCTGTGCAGTTCCCAGTCCGTAATCCGGCGGTCGTATTCGAACTGCTCCCAGCGTGCCGTATGGACATAATGTTCGAGCACGCCGTCACCGAACGCCTGCTTCAGCATCTCCGAATTCGCCAGCGTCTCGGTGGCATCGCGCAGGGTTTTGGGAATTTCCGGCAGCTGCGAGGCCTGATAGGCATCGCCGACGAAGGGCTTCTGCAGCTCCAGCTTTTCATCGATGCCGGCAAGGCCGGCCGCGATCAGCGCGGCGAAGGCGAGATAGGGGTTGAGGTCGGCACCACCGATACGGCATTCCATGCGGATGCCCTTGGTGCCCTCGCCGCACAGGCGGAAACCGGCGGTGCGGTTGTCCTCGCTCCACATGATCTTGGTCGGCGCGAAGGTGCCGGCCTGGAAACGCTTGTAGGAATTGATGTAGGGTGCCAGGAACCAGGTGAATTCCTTGGCGTATTTGAGCTGGCCGGCCGCCCATTGCTGACCGAGCGTCGACAGCGTCCATTCGGCTTGTCTGTCGTAGAAAAGCGGCGTCTTGCCGTCGGCGCTCCACAGCGAATTGTGGATGTGGCTGGAATTGCCGGCCAGCCCATAATTATACTTGGCCATGAACGAAATCGCCTTGCCTTCGGACTCAGCGATTTCCTTGGCGCCGTTCTTCAGGATGACGTGGCGGTCGGCCATGTCGATCGCCTCGGCATAGCGCACATTGATTTCTTCCTGGCCCGGACCCCACTCGCCCTTGGAGTTCTCGATCGGAATGCCGGCTGCTTCCATCTCGTTGCGCAGCCGGCGCATGACGCCTTCTTCCTTGGTGGTGATGCCGATCTGGTAGTCGCCGATATAGGGGGAGGCGGTGTCGAGGCTCTGCCAGTGCTTCTTGCGGGCGGAATCGTAAGTTTCGCTGAACAGATAGAATTCGAGCTCGGAGGCGAAATAGCCGATATAGCCACGCTCGCTCAGCCGCTTGACCTGCTTCTTCAGGATGGCGCGCGGCGAATGCGGCAGGTCGTCATGGGTGTGGTGGTCGAGCACGTCGCAGATCACCAGCGCCGTCTTTTCCAGCCATGGAATGCGCCGCAGCGTCGCCAGGTCCGGCTTCATGACGAAGTCGCCGTAACCCTTCGACCAGCTCGCCGCCTTGTAGCCTGGCACCGGTTCCATATCGATGTCGGCGGCCAAGAGATAGTTGCAGCCATGCGTCTCGTCATGGGCGGACTCGACGAAATACTGTGCCAGGAACCGCTTTCCCGCCAGCCGGCCCTGCATGTCGACAATGCAGGCCAGCACCGTGTCGATCTCGCCGCTGGAGACCGCCTTCTTCAACTGATCGAACGAGAAATTTCCGGCCATTCCTTTGGCACTCCAGTGCTTGTCGTTTAGGGCTTGTCGCCTTGAATATGTGGAAAGCCATGGCCGGCAGGCGCCGGCCATGGCGATGGAGAGGTGTCAGGCGCCGGCTTCGCCTATGGCTACCTCGGCAGCCTTGATCGCTGCCTGACGCTTGGCAATCTGGTCGCCGATCGGCGGGCCCTTGAAGCGACGGTTCTCGAAGCCGAACCAAAGCACGGCGGTCAGCACAATGAAGCCCAGGGTGATATAGAGCACCTTATCGTTTGGCGGCTGGATGGCGATGTAGAAGATGATCACCATGCCGATGACCGACAGGATGCAAAACAGCTTGAACAGGCCGGCGCCGAGATTCCACGGGCCGGGATTCGGCCATTTCTCCGTTCCAAAAGCCAACATGCCGAGCACGATCGGAATGATGAAGGACAGGAACAGGAACACCAATGTCGAATTGACGACGATGGTATAGATGTTCGTGCCACCGATCGAAATGAACTGGGCAAGAAAGACATAGATGATCTCGAGGACCGCAGCCGTCCAAATCGCATTGACCGGCGTGCGCCAGGCCGGGCTGACCTTGGCTAGCGAGGCCGAGCCGACCGGCATGCCACCGTCACGCGAGAAGGCGAAAAGCATGCGCGAGGCAGAGGTGACCGTTGCGAGACCGCAGAGGAACTGCGCGATCAGGATGGCCAGATAGAGCAGCGTCTTAAGCCACGACGGCAAGATCGCGTCCATCGTCGCGAAGAACACGCCCCAGCCCTGCTTGGCGCCGGCCGCCAGATCGGGGATCGCCAATACGATCGCGCATAGCATCACCCAGCCGATCAGCGATGACCAGAGCACGGACGAAACGATCGCCCGCGGAACCGAGTGCGCTGCCTTCAACGTCTCTTCCGAAGTATGCGCCGACGCGTCATAGCCAGTGATGGTGTAAACCGGCAGTAGCAGGCAGAGCAGGAAGAGATACCCCATGGAATCGGACTGCGGGAAAACGCCGCCGCCCGCATCACCCGAATAGTTCGTGAACGTCCACAACCGTGTGATGTCGATCGCAGGAGCAAACATCAGGCAAGCGACGATCAGCACGGCTGTCGTTGCCAGGATCAGGAAGCCGGAGGCGTCCGTCAGCATAGCCGTCAACTTGATGCCGAAATGGTTGAGCAGCGCCTGCAACACGGTGATGAAGGCGACAAACCCGACGATCTCGCCAGGCGTGCCAGTCATGCCGAAGGCTCCGCCGAAAGTGCCGACGAAGAAGAAAGCAGTGCCGATGTTGATCGCGCCGAGCACCGTAATCAGGCCAAGCAGGTTGAGCCAGGCGGTGAGCCAGCCGGTGAAGCGGTTGCCGAGGATCGACGCCCAGTGATAGAGGCCGCCGGCGGTCGGAAACGCCGAGGCGATCTGCGCCATGGCGAGCGCAAAAAATCCGGAAACGGCGCAGCCGACGATCCAGCCGATGCCGGCGCCTGCGCCGCCGATCGACGACGTGGCTTGCGCGAAGGAGTTGATGCCACCCGACAGGATGCAGATGATCGAAAACGAGATGGCGAAATTCGAGAAGCGGCTCATGCTTCTCGACAGTTCCTGGGCATAGCCCATTCCGTGAAGGACCTTCAGATCCTCCTTCTTGTCGACGTCCGAATAGTCTTGCGCTGACATTTTTGTCCCCTTCTGGTTCTTAGTTGGCCGATTGTGCTGACTTTCCCACTGCGCTTGCTCGGGAGCCCCTGGCCGCCTCGGGCTCCAGATCTAGAAAAATGCCTGTGAGCAGATCCGCCCATTTTCGCTGCCCGGCCTCGCCGGAGATCTCGTCGTTGCGGATTTCGATCATCGCGCAGGGTAGCCCCCGCGGGCGCGCGTGGCGTTCCAGCGTGAAATAAACGCGGTCGGCCGGCGAATAGGGTTCGTTGACGCCGACTGTGACGCCGGCGAGCCGCCGCAGCGCGGCGATAAGTGGCGCCGCGAGCCGGCGGTCCTCGTCGTGGATGATGCCGATATGCCAGGGCCGGTTCATACCCTTGTAGACCGGGGTGAAGGAATGGATTGAAACCAGCCGCGTATCGAGCCCGCGCGCCAGCCTTTTCTCGATGATGCTCGCGAGCGTGTCATGGAAGGGTTGCCAAGACAGAGCGATGCGCGCGGCGCGCTGCTTTTCCGACAGGCCAGCATTGCCCGGAATGGCCGTGGTCTCGCTGACCGGCGGCATCAGGTCGGGCGCATCCAGTGGCCGGTTGCAGTCGATGACAAGGCGCGAAATGCGGGTCTCGACCAGCGTCGCGTCGAGCGCCTCGGCCATGCGGTGGGCGACTGGCAGCGCGCCGGGGTCCCAGGCGATGTGGCGGGAAAGCTGCTCGGCAGCAAGGCCGAGCGTTCCGAATTCCGGCGGCAGGAAGTTGGAGGCGTGGTCGCAGGTCAACACGAATGGGCTCGAACCGCCGGGGTTTGTCACCCTCACGGTTTCAGGCAATGCAAGGCTGGCGGGCCGTGCTGTCTCCATTGTCCTGTCGTCCCCGGGGAGCGCTGTATCGTATGTTACGTATTTTACCTCATTGCGTCCCTGTGGATGATTTCATACAGTTTGTCGGGCTTTGTCAAACGCGATTTCGGCAAAGCGGCCAGGGTGGGGAAAAGATGATTTCGAGCATCGCCGAACTGATCTCGGACCGCATCGGCATGATGCCGGCGGGCGAGCGCCGCGCAGCGCAAACGCTGATCGCCAACTATCCGCTGATCGGCCTGAAGACGGTCGCCGAGTTCTCAGCTGTCGCCGGCGTCTCCTCGCCGACGATCCTGCGTTTCGTCGCCCGGCTCGGCTTCCAGAACTACCCGGAATTCCAGTCGGCGCTGCAGGACGAGCTGGCGGCGCAATTGCAATCGCCGGCATCGCGGACGCTCAATCCGCCGGCGCTGGGCGGCGGCGCGGTGTCGCCGATGCTGGAGGCAACGCTCGACAACATGCGCGAGACGTTCCGACATCTGTCCGACAAACAGCTTGCCGACATCGTCGCAAAGCTTGCCGACCGGCGCGGCAAGACGTTCCTGATCGGCGGCCGCTTCACCGATCCGCTGGCGCGCTACATGGCTGCCCACCTCGCCATCGTCCAGCCCAACGTCTTTCATCTCGCCGGACAGGAAAGCGTCTGGCGCGATCGGCTGATCGACATGGGCAAGCGCGACGTGCTGGTGATCTTCGACATCAGGCGCTACCAGGACAGCCTGATCCGCTTTGCCGAAACCGCGCATCAGCGCGGCGTGCAGATCGTGCTGTTCACCGACCAGTGGCTGTCGCCGATCGCCCGCTTCGCCCGCCATGTCATCGCCGGGCGCACCGCCGTGCCCTCGGCCTGGGACTCCTCGGCGGCCCTTTTCGTCGTTGCCGAAACCCTGATTGGCGCCGTCACCCGGCAGCTCGAGGCCGACGGCGCCAAACGCATCCGCGAGCTGGAAAGCCTGCGGTAGGGCGACGCGGCCTGAACCTCGCCGACATTCTCACCCGGATCGTCAACGGCCATGCCAACGGCCAGATCGACGAACTCCTGCCGTGAGCCTACGCCATCGGCTGAAAGCAGGCCGTGGGCTGAGAACCGCGGTTACAAGGCGACCCCGTGCCAGGCCGCAAACGCAAAACGGCCCGCGCGATGCGGGCCGTTTTTGATTTGGTTGCGGGGACAGGATTTGAACCTGTGACCTTCAGGTTATGAGCCTGACGAGCTACCGGGCTGCTCCACCCCGCGTCAATCTTAGAAGTAAGCGCTGGCTTACTGGGTTCAAGCTTCCGCCAACTGAAAGGGCCGCTTGCGCGGCCCGGGCTCCCGTATGGCGGGCCTGTTTTGTAAGGAGAAGATTTTTTCAACGTGCGTTTTGCAGACCTGGCAGCGACCTACTCTCCCGCGTCTTGAGACGAAGTACCATCAGCGCTGGAGCGTTTCACGGCCGAGTTCGGAATGGGATCGGGTGCAGCCGCTCCGCCATAACCACCAGGTCGGCAAAGCGCACGTTGCTCGAGAAGCTGTTTTCTGTGCCAAGGCGACATTGCAGTTCGTTACGGGCGAAGCCCGCAAGTGCGACTGCACGTCGCCGGTCGTCCGGCGCCCTCGCGGAGCATAGGCCCGTAAGGGCCGCTCATGCGTGAGCGCTGGTAAGACCATCGTGTCAGGCGACAATCCTTCAGATTGCGCCGAGATGGGCATAAGGAATGAGAACGATCAAGCCGATCGAACTATTAGTACCGGTAAGCTTCAAGCGTTGCCGCTCTTCCACACCCGGCCTATCAACGTGGTCGTCTTCCACGGTTCTCAGGGAATACTCGTTTTAAGGTGGGTTTCCCGCTTAGATGCCTTCAGCGGTTATCCCGTCCGGATATAGCTACCCTGCTATGCGGCTGGCGCCACAACAGGTCCACCAGAGATCCGTCCATCCCGGTCCTCTCGTACTAGGGACAGATCCTTTCAATATTCCTACACCCACGGCAGATAGGGACCGAACTGTCTCACGACGTTCTGAACCCAACTCACGTACCGCTTTAAATGGCGAACAGCCATACCCTTGGGACCTGCTCCAGCCCCAGGATGCGATGAGTCGACATCGAGGTGCCAAACAACCCCGTCGATATGGACTCTTGGGGGTCATCAGCCTGTTATCCCCGGCGTACCTTTTATCCGTTGAGCGATGGCCCTTCCACGCGGGACCACCGGATCACTATGACCGACTTTCGTCTCTGCTCGACTTGTCAGTCTCGCAGTCAGGCAGGCTTATGCCATTGCACTCAGCGAACGATTTCCGACCGTTCTGAGCCCACCATCGCGCGCCTCCGTTACTCTTTAGGAGGCGACCGCCCCAGTCAAACTACCCACCATACATTGTCCCGGACCCGGATAACGGGCCGCGGTTAGACATCCATAGTGATAAGGGTGGTATTTCAAGGGTGGCTCCACCTGAGCTGGCGCCCAGGTTTCAAAGCCTACCACCTATCCTACACATGCCACTACGAATGCCAATGTAAAGCTATAGTAAAGGTGCACGGGGTCTTTCCGTCTAACCGCAGGAACCCCGCATCTTCACGGGGAATTCAATTTCACTGAGTCTATGCTGGAGACAGCGGGGAAGTCGTTACGCCATTCGTGCAGGTCGGAACTTACCCGACAAGGAATTTCGCTACCTTAGGACCGTTATAGTTACGGCCGCCGTTTACTGGGGCTTCGATTCAGAGCTTGCACCCCTCCTCTTAACCTTCCAGCACCGGGCAGGCGTCAGACCCTATACGTCGTCTTGCGACTTCGCAGAGCCCTGTGTTTTTGATAAACAGTCGCTACCCCCTGGTCTGTGCCACCCTCCTCCACTTGCGTGGAAAAGGGTCACGCTTCTTCCGAAGTTACGCGTGCAATTTGCCGAGTTCCTTCAGCATAGTTCTCTCAAGCGCCTTGGTATACTCTACCAGTCCACCAGTGTCGGTTTCGGGTACGGTCTATAAGGAGGAGCTATTTCCTGGAACCACGCAGCAGCCCTTTCAATCCGATAAGATTGGACTACCTCAATGATCCGTCACTTCCTCCAGGCCCACGAATATTAACGTGGTTCCCATCGTCTACGCATTTCTGCCTCGACTTAGGGGCCGGCTAACCCTGCTCAGATTAGCTTTAAGCAGGAACCCTTGGACTTTCGGCGGGGGAGTCTCTCACTCCCCTTACGTTACTCATGTCAGCATTCGCACTTCTGATACCTCCACCACCCCTCACGGGTATGGCTTCATCAGCTTACAGAACGCTCCGCTACCGCTTGCATTGCTGCAAACCCTAAGCTTCGGTGTATGGCTTGAGCCCCGTTACATTTTCGGCGCAAAGACCCTTATTTAGACCAGTGAGCTGTTACGCTTTCTTTAAATGATGGCTGCTTCTAAGCCAACATCCTGGTTGTTTTGGGATCCTCACATCCTTTCCCACTTAGCCATAACTTGGGGACCTTAGCTGTAGGTCAGGGTTGTTTCCCTTTTCACGACGGACGTTAGCACCCGCCGTGTGTCTGCCGACTAGTACTCCCAGGTATTCGGAGTTTGGTTAGGTTTGGTAATCCGGTGAGGACCCCTAGCCCATCCAGTGCTCTACCCCCTGGGGTATTCGGTCGACGCTCTACCTAAATAGATTTCGCGGAGAACCAGCTATTTCCGAGTTTGATTGGCCTTTCACCCCTAGCCACAAGTCATCCCGAACTATTGCAACAGTTATGGGTTCGGTCCTCCAGTAAGTGTTACC